>NZ_RRYI01000009.1 GCF_003931565.1 Caulobacter sp. 602-1 | reverse complement strand
AACGCTCACGCCTCCCGACCTCACGGACAAGAACAGCCTGGCGGAGCGGTCAGCGAGCCGAAACAAAAACAAACCTCACGGTCTCCGGGTTCGCCCGGCCGCTCCGTCGCCTCCCCACACGCCTTCAGCGGCCGCGCCGCGTGAAGCCGATCGGATGTGTCCGCGGCGGCGCCCGCCGCAAGATGTGATAGGCTCCCTCCATGACCACCGACGCCCCGCCGCCCGAAGCGCTCCCCGAAGCGCCTCTCGACGAGACCCCCATGCAGCGCGCCCTGCGCCTCAAGCAGGCGGCGCTCGACGCCCGGCCCAAGGCGCCGCGCGGCGGGAAGTTTCAGCGACAGCAGTCCGCGCGCATCGCGGCGGGCGACTCCAAGCCCTGGATGAAGAAGTAATGGCCGGACTCAAGGACAAGCGCGGGTTCATCGACAAGGACCGCCTGGATCTCACCGAGCGTCAGGCCGTCGAGTACTGGATGAAGCGCTGGGGCGTCACCCGCGACCAGATCACCGCCGCCCACCGCAAGGTCGGCCGGATGACCAAGGACATCGCCGCCGAGCTCGGCAAGAAGCGCTGAAGGCCCCGGCGAAGCTTTGCTTCCGCGTTCGTTCGGCGCCGGGGCCTAGCGGGCGTTGGCCGCGCCGTCGGCGTCGTCGCGCGAGACGGCCCGCAGCAGGTGATTGCGGCCCAGGGGCGTGATCTCCCAGCCGCCGCCGCCGCGACGCGCCAGGCCCAGCTGGGTCAGGGCCTGGGCGGCGCTGATGTTGACGAAGTTGGAGGCTTGGCCCGGCTGGCGTTCGGCCAGGTTCCGCAGGGCGTTGAGCTGGCTGTCGGACAGGGTGTCGCTGACGGGGGGATCCTGGGTCATGTCGCTCCGATGCGTCGGTGATCGAAGCCGCCGATCGGCCGGGAAAGCCCGGGCGCCTGGGGAAGCCGCCAGGTCGACATGAACCCAGTCAGCATACCACGTTTTGGCCGGGGAGGCGCGGGGCTTCTGGTTTTCGACGGAAAACGGAGGGCGGGTTCGGACGATATTCAAAGATTTCCGCCTGTTTTCGCGAGACTTTCTGCGGCCGAAATATTTTGGACGGTCAAGAAAATCGACCGGTTCCGATCGCGGACGATTAATCCCCCGGTCGGTTCGATTTTGTGTTAATCGTTTGGAATGCGAGAAATTACCAATCGAGCCGTTCTCACTGTCGCCCGACATGAGGGCGCGTGGAGCGTCGAACTGGCGGGCGAGCATTTCGGCCAGTCGGCCGACAAGGAAGTCGCCAAGGCCGCCGCCCATCGCCGTGCGCGCACCCTGCAGGACTCCGGCCAGGCCTGCCAGATCCGCATCACCGGCGAACACGGCTTCGGAGGTCGCTCGTGAGCAAGACGTCCCCGCCAAAGCCGCCGCAAGCCCCGTCGGTCCTGTTCCGCCGCGAGATCGAGGCCGCCATCGCCGGCGGCGCCTCCGCCAAGAAGATGACCCTGCGGCTTACCCTGAACGACGGCCGCCGCCTGCGCCGCGACGACACCGTGCCGCTCGAGCAGATCAGCTATCGCGGCGGCGAGATGCATTTCCTGGGCGTCCGCGTTCTGGAAGGCGGCGTCGCCGTCAGCGTGCTGGACCAGTCCCCCCGGGCCTGAGGCTTCCCCAAACGGCAACCTTGCCGCGCGTCCGCTTTCCGTTACCGTCGGTTCCAACAGAACAACGATAACCTGAGGGAGTGAGACCATGGCGCCGCCGGATGGCGCGTCGTCCTCGCGCGACGTCACCAAGGTTCCGTTCAAGCCCCTGGCCATGAAGGGCCCGGATATCAGCGTCGAGCGGCGGCCGGACGGCTCGATCGTCATCACCTCGAACCATGCGCCGGGCGAGGGCCCGCGCTCGATCGCCCACCTGATCGCCGCCAGGGCCGCCGAGCATCCCGAGCGACCCTATCTGAGGCAGCGCGAGCCGGGTCACGGTCCCTGGCGCGAGGTCACCTACGGCCAGGCCCAGCGGGCGGTCGAGGGCATAGCCCAGTGGCTGCTGGATCGCGGGCTGACGGGCGCCGACAGCGTCATGATCCTGTCGGGCAATTCGATCGAGCACGCCCTGATGACCCTGGGCGCCTATGCCGCCGGCGTCCCGGCCGCGCCGATCAGCCCGGCCTACAGCCTGATGTCGACCGACCACGCCAAGCTGAGGCACTGCTTCGACAAGGTCGCCCCGCGCGTCGTCTTCGCCCAGAGCGGGCCGATGTTCGCCAAGGCGCTGGAGACGCTCAAGGCCCTCGATCCGACCCTCGCGGTGATCACGGCCGACGGCGCGCCGGAGACGATCGCCTTCGCCGAGGTGGCGGGCGCGACGCCGACGGCGGCGGTGGAGGCCGCCCGCGAAACGCTGGGACCGGCGACCGTGGCGAAATACCTGTTCACCTCCGGCTCCACCGGCCTGCCCAAGGCCGTGCCCCAGACCCACGGCATGATGGCGGGTGTCATCGCCGGCCAGGAAGGCCTCCGCGCTGACGCGCCCACCGACGAGATCCCTCAGAGCCTGGAGTGGATGCCCTGGAGCCATATCTCGGCCGGCAATATCGGCTTCAACGCCGTGATCTGGGCCGGCGGCACGCTGCACATCGACGAGGGCAAGCCGCTGCCGGGAATGTTCGAGACGACGATCAAGAACCTCTACGAGGTCTCGCCGATCGTGTTCGGCTCGGCCCCGATCGCGTTTTCGATGCTGGCCGAGGCGATGGAGAACGATCCGGCGCTGCGGCGCTCGTTCTTCAAGAACCTGCGCTACATGGGCTATGGCGGCGCGACCCTCTCCAACGACGTCTATGACCGCATTCAGGCCCTGGCCGTGGCCGAGACCGGCCAGCGCATCCCGCTGACCACCATGTATGGCGCAACCGAGACGCAGGGCGTCACCGTCACCCACTGGATCACCGAGCGGGTCGGTCTGGTCGGTCTGCCCCTGCCGGGAATCGCCCTGAAGCTGGCGCCCAACGGGAGCAAGTACGAGGTCCGGGTGAAGGGGGCGACCGTGGCGGCCGGCTATCACAAGGATCCGGAGCGGACGGCGGCGGCCTTCGACGAGGAAGGCTTCTACAAGCTTGGCGACGCGGCGCGGTTCGTCGATCCGGACGATCCGGCCAAGGGCCTGGTCTTCGACGGCCGGGTGACCGAGGACTTCAAGCTGGACAGCGGCACCTGGGTCAGCGTCGGCGTGCTGCGCCCCGACCTGGTGGCGGCCTGCAGCCCCTATATCCACGACGCGGTGATCACCGGCCAGGACAAGCCGTTCATCGGCGCGATGCTGTGGCCTTCGCCGGCCGGCCTCGCGGCCCTGGTCGCCGATCCGGCTCCGGGGACGCCGCTGGAGAAACTGGTGGCCATCCTGCGCGACCGGCTGGCGGCGTTCAACGCGGCGGCCGGCGGCTCGTCGCGGCGGGTGGGCCGCTTCACCCTCCTGACCGAACCGCCCTCGATCGACGCCGGCGAAATCACCGACAAGGGCTATGTGAACCAGCGCTGCGCCCTGGACCGCCGGGCCGAGCGGGTGGAGGCGCTGTACGCCAAAGAGCCCGGCGAGGGCGTGTTCGTCGTCTAGCGCGTCACCAGCTCATCCCGCCGCGCACCAGCACGGCGGTCTTGTCCGACATGCCGATGGCCATCAGGTCGGCCGGCTTGGCCGGCGGGGCCTTGGCCAGGGCGGGCCAGCCGTCGTGATACTCCAGCGCCGCGACCTCGACCTTGCCGGGGCCCAGCGTCGTGAAGCTCAGGGTGACGCCGTTCGGATCGGGGGCGTGATAGGTCAGGGCCGACCATTGGCCGGCCTCGGTCTTCAGGGTGATCGGACGGCCGTTGAGGCGTGGCGCGGCCAGCGGGCCGCTGGGGCGCAGGCGCACGGTGACCATCTCGGCTCCGGGCGCGGGGATCAGCCGGACCAGCAGCCGGTCGTCGGCGCGGTCGACGGTCAGCTGGGGCGCCTCGACGGGCGCGGCGCGGGTCTCGGACATCCAGACCGGCTTGCGCCAGAACGGGGCCAGCGGCTGCTGCTTGGGATCCGAACCGCCATCGTCGGGCAGGACGGCCTTGGTCCAGGCGTCGAGGCGCGGGGCCTCGGTCAGGCGCCAGGCCTTGCCGGTCGACAGGTCGGCGACGTGCAGGGCCTGGGTCACGGCGGGACGGCCGGGCTCGCCGCCGAGACGGGCCGCGTTGGCGATCAGGGCGACGCCGGCTAGGGCTAGCACGCCGGCCGCGCGCCAGGCCCAGCGCGTGGCCGCGAAGTCGTGGGCCAGGGGCGACAGGGCCGGCGCGGCCAGCATGGCGAACAGGGCCAGGACGGCCGGCTCCATCATGCCGACGCCGGCGAAGGTCCAGGATCCCCAGGCGGTCAGCTGGGCGGTCGACAGCACGGCCAGGAGGCCGACCACGAAGGTCAGGGCCAGCGCCACTCGCCGGTCGCGCGTCCCGCCGACACCGATGATCAGGGCCGCGCCGAGGGCGGCGACCAGCAGCGGCCAGGTCAGCATCACCGTCGCGCCGGGGGCCAGGATCTGCGCGGCCGCGGCCATGACCAGCAGCACGATCATTCCGCCGATCCAGGCGCCCAGTACATCGGTCTTGAAGCCCAGCGCCAGGGCGGCCAGCACGCAGGCGGCGACACCCAAGCCGAGGCCGATGGGATCGAAGCCGCCGACCAGGCTGCACGCCCCGCCCAGGGCCAGGGCGACGGCGCAGGGCAGGATCCGGCGCGCGCCCCGGGCCTGGGCGGTGGCCACGCCCAGGCCGACGGCCACGGCCAGCAGACCGCAGCCCCACAGCAACAGGTCGAAGCGGGTCAGGACGCCGTAATAGCGCTGCACGTCCGTGATCATCAGCAGTCGGCCGGCCAGGTGCAGCACCGTGGCGGCGGCTGTGGCGGTCAGCAGCAGGCCGGCCACGCCGCGGGCGATCTCCCAGCCGCTGGCCGCGCCCAGGCTCAGGGTGCGCCAGGCGGTGAAGGCGATCAGGCCCGCGGCGAGGACCAGCAGCCCCCAGCCGACGGCCGGCGGATAGCTGATCATGAACAGGCCCAGCACGTCGGAATAGATCGCGTTCGGGGCCTTGGCCGGCAGGGTCGCGGCGTCGGCGAGGGCGCGAATGGTCGGCAGGGCCTGGTCGCCGATGTGCTGCAGGCTGCCGCGCTCCAGGTGGTCGGGCCGGGCCAGCGGCGTGTGATAGGCCAGCTGGTCGTCGATGAAGGCCAGGTTCAGCCCCGGCAGGCCCTTCTGCACCGCGTGAGTGAAGTCGGTGTCGTTGGGCATCTTCTCATAGACCGTCGAGGCCAGGGAGTTGGCCGACGGACCCTTGGCCTGACGGGCGAAGACGCTCATCAGGGCGCCGTTGCCGGGGCCGGTCTGGAACATGGCCGCGCGGCCGGCGTCGCCCCGGGCTTCCAGGTTCACGACCAGGCCGACGCGCTCGAGGGTGGGGTCGCGGTTGAAGAAGGCGTCGGCGCCCAGCAGGCCCGCCTCCTCGGCGTCGGTGAACAGGAAGATGACGTCGCGCGCGTGGGGGCCGTCCGCCTTCAGGGCGCGGGCGATCTCCAGCGCGGCGGCCACGCCCGTGGCGTCGTCGGCGGCGCCGGGCGAATTGTGCACCGAGTCATAGTGGCTCATCACCAGGATCGCCGGCAGGCTGGGATCCTTGCCGGGCAGGACGCCGATGACGTTCTGCACGGCGGCCACGGTCAGGGCTCGGCCGGTGTCGGACTTGGTCCAGAAGCCTTCGCCGGGACGGATCGAGACCTGTAGCCCCAGCTCCGAGATCCGTTCCCGAAGATGGTCGCGGACCTTGGCGATCTCGGCCGAGCCGGTGGGGTGGGGCTTCTGGGCGATGGTCGTGACGTCGGCCATGGCGCGGTCGGCCGAGAAGGCCGTGGCGGGGGCGCTGGCGGGGACGGGCGCGGGGGTTCTCTGGCTCCACACGCCCAGCGCCAGGCCGACGGCCAGGCAGATCCAGAAACCCAGGAAGCGGATCGTCTTCATGGCGTGGCTCCGGCGCTGATCGAATCCCCGAGGCCATGCTGAGGTGATGCGCCAAGATCGCAAACCCCTCTCGAAAAGCTCCGACCAAAGAAAAGGGCGACCCGGTCGCCCGGATCGCCCTTCCCCTCTTCCGAAAGCCGACGGAGGCTCTAGGCCGCCGTCGGTTCCCCCTCCCGGCTAGAACTTGGCCGTCTAGAACTTGGCCTTCAGCGTCACGCCGTAGGTGCGGGGCGCGCCGAGGAAGGCGTCGTAGGTCCCGCTCTGCAGCGGGCCGTCGTAGCCGACCTGATAGTACTTCTTGTTGGTCAGGTTCTGGGCCCAGGCGTCGACCGTCCAGAGCCCCGTCTGGCTGCCGATGCCGATGCGGCCGTTCACCACCGTCATCTTCGGTTGGACCTTCTGCGGCGCCAGGTCCGAACCGGTGTTGTAGCTGGAGCTGTACTTGGCGCTCAGGTTGGCGTGGAACAGCAGCGCCGAACCCAGGTCATGCTCGTAGCTGGCCGCCAGCGAGCCCGACCACAGCGGCGCGAACGACAGACGGGCGTCGGACAGGCGCGGCGAGACGCCGGTCGGCGCGATGAACGGGCCGTACTCGGTCTCGGCGTAGGTGACGCCGCCCTGCAGGCTGAGGCCCCGGATCGGCGTGAACCACAGCAGGTCCGTGTCGACGCCGAACGATTCCACCTTCGGGATCGAGGTGACGATGTAGCTGACGCCCGTGAAGGTGTTCAGCTGGAAGCCTTTGTACGCCTGGTGGAAGAAGGCCGAGTTCAGGGACAGGCGGCGGTTCAGCCAGCTGGTCTTGAAGCCGACCTCGATCGATTCCACCGTTTCCGGCGCGAAGCCGGTGTCCGGGTTCGGCGTGCCCAGGCCGATGCGCGAGCGGTCGAGGTTGAAGCCGCCGGCCTTGTAGCCCTTGGCCCAGGACACGTACGACATGATGTCGTCGGTGACCTTGGCCGAGACCTTGAAGGTGCCGGTCCATTCCTTCTCGTTGCGCTTCTGCTTGGAGCTGTAGTTGTTGAAGCCCGGATCGGTCCACGGCAGGCAGAGGTTGCCGATCACGGTCGAGGCGTTGGCGGCGCCGACGATGCCGACGATCGTCCCGACGCGGCCAAGGGCGGCGGCGCAGCCGTTGTTGCCCGGCAGGTTGGTGTACTGCGTCGCCAGGGTCTTCAGTTCGTGCGTGTGGCGCAGGCCGATCGTCAGGTCGATCCGATCGGTCAGGTGATAGGTGTCGTTGGTGAAGAACGACAGGCTCTTGGAGTTCTGCGCGTAAGCGTCCAGCGAACCGGAGCCCGCCGTGTAGGACGTGCCGGGCGCGCGGCCGGTCAGGGCCGAGACGAAGGTGGGGCTGGCCCCGCCCGACAGCAGCAGGCCCAGATAGGTCTCGTAGGCCGAGCCATAGCGGAACGGCGTCAGCTGATCGAGGTCCTCGTTGGCGTAGAAGGCGCCGATCAGCCATTCGCCCTTTTCGGTGCGGCCGGCATAGCGCAGTTCCTGGCTGAACTGCTTGAAGCGCGTGCGCCACTGGTCGCCGTTGCGGTAGGCGATGTCGGCGGTCGAGAAGTCGACGTCCTGGCCGTTGTTGGTCGTCCACTCACGCGCCGCGGTGATCGAGGTCAGGGTCGCGCCGCCCAGCCACGGGGTGGTCCATTCGCCTTCCAGCGAAACGCCCTTGTCCTCGATCTGCTGATCGGTCGGGCGGTTGGCGTAGGAAATGCGGTCGAACGGCTTGGCCGGAATGGACACGCCCGAGTCCGCCGACAGGGCGTCGAGAATGGGGCCGGTCGGGCCGGTCACGATCTGCACGCCGACGCAGCAGCGTTCGTCACGCTTGGTGTAGTCGCCGATGAAGCGGAACTTCAGCTCGTCGGTCGGGGTCGCCAGCAGCTGGCCGCGGATGGTGTAGAAGTCCTGGTTGGCGTCGTCGGTGGCCGTGCGCGGACCCGCGCCGGTCTTGATGGTGTAGAAGCCGTCGCGCTCGCGCTTGGCGGCGAACAGGCGGCCGGCCAGCTTGTCGGCGATGATCGGGCCGGTCACGGCGACCGAACCGCCCTTGGAGCCGTAGTTGCCGAAGGTCGCCTCGGCCTCGGCGCCGAATTCGAACTCAGGGGCCTTGGTCAGGACGTTGATGACCCCGGCCGAGGTGTTCTTGCCGAACAGGGTGCCTTGCGGACCCTTCAGCACTTCGACCCGTTCCATTTCGCCCAGGTCGTTGAAGGCCACGCCATTGCGCGGGCGATAGACGCCGTCGATGACGACGCTGACCGACGATTCCAGGCCGGGGTTGTCGCCGACCGTGCCGACGCCGCGAATGCGGACGGTGGTGTTGGTCTCGTTCGACGTCGACGCCACGTTCAGGCCAGGGGTCAGGATCTGCAGATCCTTGATGTCCTTGACGCCCGCGCCTTCAAGCTGCTTGGCGCCGACCGCGGTCACCACGATCGGCACGTCCTGCAGGTTCTGCTCGCGCTTCTGGGCGGTGACGACGATGCTGTCGACGGTGGGGATGTCGTTCTGGGCTGGGGTGGCCTGCTGGGCCTGGACGGCGCCGGCGCCCATGCTGGCGAGGACAACAGCGGACGCAGTGCCGCAAAGCACCTGGGTGAAGCGCATTTCCTACCTCTCGGTTGTCGGCCGACAGCGCTTGCCCGCCCCCGGCTCGTTTTTTTTTGTTGTTCCGCCGAACGATTGTTCGAATGGATAGCCAAGGGTTAGGCGCCGCAAGCGTGCTCGGCAAGCAAAATCCCTTATCGCGACTAGGTTCGAGCGATCTCTGTTGCCGGGAAGCGACAGCATTGGCCGGCCGTCATCGAAATTCGAAAGAGGCTTGCGCGCGCGGCGGACGGGTCTCATCTGCCCACTCATGAGCCTCTCGCCCGTCTACCGTCCCGATCCTCGCCTGCAGGCCCTGGGGCGCGATTTCGCCGATCCCGTCGAGGCGGCCGACTTTCCGGAAACGATCTTGCGATTCCGCAACCAGAGGGCGGCGGCCAGCGTCGGGCTGGACGACCTGACCGACGTCGACTGGGTCCGCCATTTCGGCCGCTTCGCGCCGTTGCCGGACAACCAGCCCGTCCCGTTGGCCATGCGCTATCATGGCCATCAGTTCCGCGTTTACAACCCCGACCTCGGCGACGGCCGCGGCTTCCTGTTCGCCCAGCTTCGCGAGCAGGGAACCGATCGCCTGCTGGATCTCGCCACCAAGGGTTCGGGCCAGACGCCTTGGTCGCGGGCCGGGGACGGCCGTCTCACCCTGAAGGGCGGGGTGCGCGAAATCCTGGCCGCGTCGATGCTGGAGGCCCTGGGCGTTCCCACCTCGCGCGCCTTCTCGCTGGTCGAGACCGGCGAGGCCCTGACGCGCGGCGACGAGCCCAGCCCGACCCGCTCGGCGGTGCTGACCCGGTTGTCGCACAGCCATATCCGCTTCGGGACCTTCCAGAGACTGGCCTATTTCGACCAGCGCGATCTGATCGTTCAACTGGTCGATCACGTCATCGAGACCTACTTCCCCTGGCTGGCTGACGCGCCCGACCGGGCGGCGGCGCTGATGGAGGCGACGGTGAGCGCCAGCGCCAGGCTGCTGTCGCGCTGGATGACGGCGGGCTTCGTGCACGGGGTGCTGAACACCGACAACATGGTCGTGACCGGCGAGAGCTTCGACTACGGTCCCTGGCGGTTCCTGCCGCGCAACGACCCGAACTTCACGGCCGCCTATTTCGACCACCAGGGGCTCTACAGCTTCGGCCGCCAGCCCGAGGCGGTGTTCTGGAATCTGCAGCAGTTGGCCGCCTGCCTGACCCTGGTCGCCGACCAGGCCGGTCTGCTGGCGGCGCTGAACGGCTTTTCCGACGCTTATCGCCTGGCTCTTCGCGCGGCGATGCTGGACCGCCTGGCCGTCAGGAGCAGGGGGGCGGATGAGGATGTCGCCCTGGTCAACGCCGCGTTCAGGGCCCTGGCCGAGGGCGGCGAGGCGCTGCGCTGGGAACCGTTCTTCTTCGACTGGTTTGGCGGAGAAACCTCGACGGCGCGCGCCCTGGACGGTCCGCGCGCCGATCTCTACCGCACGGAGACGTTCGAGACGTTCCGCCGCCGGCTTGCCGACTTCGAGCCCGATCGGCCGGAGCGCCTGGCCGATCCCATGTTCCAACGCCCGGAGCCGGAGGAACTGATCGTCGAGGAGGTCGAGGCCCTGTGGGCGCCGATCGCGGAGAGCGACGACTGGGGACCGCTCACCGAAAAGCTTGGCCGGATCGAGGCCGCCCGCTTAGCCTACGCCCTTGGACAGAACGGCGACAAAAACGCCGCACCCTGAGTTTTTTCATTCGGGCGCGGAACAACCGTCAAGTTTCCGTCTTACAGTTCCGGCACAGTGCCTCCGACGAACGCCCGCGTGGAGATTCCCCGATGCGCATCTTCCAACCGATCATGCTGGTCTGCGCCGTGGCCATGTCCTTCGTGGGGGCCCTCGGCATCCCGGGCTGCGCCCGCGCTATCGGCGAGTGCCTGCGCGACCGCCCCGAATTGGCTTAGCCGGGCCTCTAGGCGCTGAACGCTTTCAGCTCAACGGCCGTTTCGCGCGTCAGCTGACGGCGCGCGGTGACGCGGAACGTCGCCAGGAAGCGTTCCAGAAACAGCCAGGTCGCCTCGTCGTGATCCAGGTGGTGGGTCAGAAGGCCGATCGGTTCGTCCCATTGGCCCGCCTTGCGCCTCTGGGCCATCAGTCGCCGCATCCGTGACAGGAAGCGCCAGGTTCCGCGGAACCGGCCGCCGCCTTTCCAGCGCAGCACGTCCAGGTGCGCGTCGAGACGCATGACGCCGTCCCGCACGCTCTTGGCCTGGTCGAAGCCCGAGACCGCGGCGATCGACGAGTCGGGCAGCACCGCGAGCAACTGCGGCTGCAGGTTGTTCCACGGCGGCACGAACAGCGTCGGCCTCACGCCGGCGCGGTGGAAAAGCATGACGGTGGCGCGCAGCTGGGCGCGGACCCAGTCGATGTCGTCGCTGTCGATGATCTCGCCGAAGCCCTGGCCGTCCGGTTGGCGGTTGACATGCCTGAAGCCGTGGACCGCCAGCTCGACGTGCGGCTCGGTCTCGACGCGGCGCGCCAGCCGCGACAGGCTGGGCCCGGCGACGGCCGCCAGGGTCAATGGGGCGTCGTGACGGCGCGACAGAGCCAGCAGCCGCTCCAACGCTTCGGTCGCCCCGCGGGCGTCGTCGTCCCGCCACCACAGGACCGGCGCGTGACCGGCCTTGGTCCAGAGCGCGAGCTCGGATCCCAGGATCAGGCGGAAGGCGAGCGGCGGTCGGGACATGCTGGCGCCGAGCGTTACTGTCCGTTGGCCTTGGCGCGGCGTAGCGGCAGCGGGGCGGGGGCGGTCACCGGACGTCCGCCCTTGGCCGCCTGGGCGCGGGCGCGGGCGCGCAGGATCTCGCGCGCCCTCAGGTTCGACAAGATCGGATAGAGGCCGGCCATCAGCGAGATCAGGAAGCCCAGGTCGCCTTCCTTGTAGCCCTTGCGTGAGACGTAGCACTTGAAGAACCGGCGCACGCCGCGGAAGGCGTCGTCGCCGACGCCCTTGATCTTGCCGCTGTCGGCCAGGTCCTGGGCTTTCAGGGCGGTGTAGCGGCCTAGACGCGCGAACATGTCGGCGATGTCCTCGTCGACCATGTGGTTCAGGGCCGTGTTCAGGCGGCCGCCATAGACGCCGTCCAGCTTGGCGCCCGGGTGGACGCGCTCGGCCTTCCACGACTTGACGCCGCGACGGAACAGGCGGGCGGCCGACGAGGTGCCGAACGAGCCGCCCCAGCCGTGGCGGACCAGTTGGTCGCCGACATAGTTGTCGATCGGGACCTGGTACCAATCGGCGGCGTCGGCGCGCTCGATCGTTTCGCGGACTTCCTGGGCGAAGGCGGGGTCGACACCCTCGTCGGCGTCCAGCTCCAGGATCCAGTCGCCGGTGCAACGGGCGATGCCGGCGTGCTTGCGCGGGCCTTCGATCGGAAAGATACCCGAAACGACCGTGGCGCCGTAGTGGCGGGCGATGGCTTCGGTGCCGTCGCTGCAACGGTCGGCGACGACGACGATCTCGTCGCAGAACGACAGCGCCGCAAGGGCCGCCGGCAGGCGTTGTTCCTCGTTGTGCACGCAGAGCAGGGCCGAAAGCTTGGCCATTACATGTCCTCGGTCGAATGACCACGCCCCCGCGGTCGCTTCGATAGGAAGACGCCGCCGCGCGACAGCGCCCCCAGCCTCCGGGGATGACAAATAAGTAAGTTTTGCAACAAGCTACCCGCGCGGCCGGGCGCGGGGGCGGCTAGAAGTTGGCCGACAGGGCCAGGCTCCACGTCCTCGGACGTTGCGGCGTCACCTGACGGACCTGGCCGAAGCTGAACGGGTTGCCGTAGGCGAAGGTGTCGCTGGAGCTGTTCCAGGGATTGCTGACGAACACGGCCGCGCGCCAGCGGTCGGTCATCACCTGGGCCGACAGCTTGCCGGTATAGTAGCCGCCCATGGTCGGCGAGAAGCGCGGGTCGAAGGTCAGCCGGGACTCGCCGATGTAGCTGGTCTCGGCCGTCAGCATCAGCGTGGCGGCGGCGATCGGGCGCTGATAGGTCACAAGGCTGCCGAACGAGACATCCGGCACGCCGGGCAGGCTGGCGCTGTCGGTGATGCCGTATCCGGGCGCGATCCGGGTCAGTTTCGGTTCGTTGAAGAGAGCATTGGCCTTCAGGGTCAGGCGCGGCGTCGCCTTCCAGCCCGCCTCGATCTCCAGGCCGCGGTTGCGGCCGTCGCCGATGTTGGCGGTGTAGGACAGGCCCGAGGCGAAGTACTGGTCGGTCTGGATATTACGCCAGTCGTCATAGAACAGCGCCGCCCGCAGGCTCACCCGACCGTCCAACGGATTCAGCGTCGCCCCGACCTCGTAGTTGCGCAGATGGTCGGGCCGGAACACCCGCCGCGCCTCGGACGGCCTTGTCAGGCCCCCTGAGTTGAAGCCGCCGGCGCGATAGCCCTCCGAGCTCAGGGCGTAGATCATGCCGCCACGCGCCAGGTCGCGCTGGATCGAGATCTTCGGCGAAAAGCCGCTGAACGAAGCCGCGCGGTCCAGGTCGCGCGTCTGGCCCGGTGGGGGCGCCAGGACGTAGGAGCGGGTGTGGACGGTGGTCTTGAACGCCCGCCCGCCCAGCGCGACCTTCCAGTCGCCGCCCAGGTCGTAGGTCGCCTCGCCATAAAGGGCGTACTCGTTCAACCGGTCCTTGCGATTCTCGTCATAGTAGCTGCGGCTGACGGCGCCCGAGCGGGCCCGCAGATCGGCGTCGCCTTCCTCGATGCTGGTGGCCAGGAAGCCGCCGATCATCCAGCGCAGTCGGCCGATGGCCGGCGCGGTGTAGATCATGTCCTCGATCGCCATCCGCACACGGGCGGATTCGTCGTAGACGCCCAGCTCGAGAGCCTCTTCCGAAAACTCGCTGAGCGAGACGGTGGCGTCGTAGCGGCTGGCGTAGCGGTGGGTCACGTAGCCGGTCACCGACTCGAACTGGCCCCAGTCGCCCGAGCCGCTGATCTTGACCGAGGTCTGGGACAGGCGGTTGCGGTGGATCTCGCGCACCTGATTGGCGCGGCGCGGGCCGCCGGGGGCCAGGGTGACGTACTGGGTGTCCTTGGACGAGACGCTCTGCAGGGCCGAGCTCAGCTTGAGTTGCCAGTCGCCCAGGGTCGCGCGCCAAGCCGCCCGCCCGCCGCGGCGCGTGGTCTTGTCGACGTTGGACAGGCGCAGGTTGACGTCGTCGAGATAGCCGCCGTCGACGTCGTAATAGACCGCCGCGCGCAGGGCCGAGACCCGGCCGATCGGCGCGTTGATCACACCCTCGGCGCGATAGCTGTTCGAGCCGGATTCGGTGGTGGCGATGGTCGAGCCGACCGAGGCCGAATAGCGTCCCAGTTCCGGCTGGCGCGTGACGATGCGATAGATGCCCGACAGGGACCCGCCGCCGTAGAGCGCGCCTTGCGGCCCGCGCATCACCTCGACCCGGTCGACGTCGATCAGTCTCAAGTCCGGGTCGGGGGCGTTGTAGTTCACCGGGATGTCGTCGAGATAGGTGCCGACCGTCGACTGGGTGCGGCCCGTGAAGGTGCCGTCTGACAGGCCCCGCAGCAGGATCTTATTGCGCGCCGCGCCCAGGTTGGTGGTCATGAAGCCGGCCGTCTGGCGGGCCACCGAGCCGGTTTCGCCCACCCCGGTGTCCTGCAGTTGCGGCGAGCCGATGACGCTGACGCCGCCAGCCAGGGCCCCGAGGCGCGGCGAGCGCTTGCCGGCGTTGATGACCAGCGGAGCCAGGGGCGCGATCGGCTCGGGCGCGACGACGGCCGGCCGGGCGGCGACCACGGGGCGCGGCGCTGGCGGAGCTGGCCGGGCGGCGGAGAAGCGAACCGTGCGGGCGTCGACGAAGCTGTAGGCGCAGCCCTTGCCCTGACTGACGCGATCCAGGGCTTCGCGCAGGCTGAAGGCGCCGACCAGTGGGACGCCGGGGCCCTTGCAGGCCTCGACGCCGCCGATGGTCGCGCCCATGCGGACGCCCAGTTCGATCAGGGTTTCGGCGGCGGTGGGCTCGCGGATGTTGAGTCGGACGCGCGATTCCGCTGCAGCGGCTTCATGCGCGCTGGCGCCCAGACCCAGAAGACTGGCGGCGAGCAGGAGCGAAGCCCGATTCAGGGTCGGGCCCGGTCAAGGACGTCAGTCGGGAGCGGACGGCCTTCCGCGCAGGACAATCGAATCATCGCTCGGCGTCGCCGAAATCGGCATGAGGCTGGTCAGGCGACGGACCATCGCATCCTGACCATCCACGATCAATACGCCGGAGAAACGAAGATTGGCCGTGTTTTCACCTTCAAGGCGAAGCGGGCGGTCGAAATAGTGGTTCATGTCCGCGACGATCCGCGTCAGCGGCTCGTTGCGGTAGATCAGGCGGCCCGAACGCCAGCCCACCTGATCTGCGGCCACGACGCCGCGCACGCTGACGCCCGAAGCGCCCTCGACATGTTCCAGCATCTGGCCCGGGCGCAGCCGCACGGGAGTGTCGCCACTGTCCGTAGAGACCTCGACCAGACCGCGCAGCACGGTGACCGTGAGCTGCCCATCGCGGCGGCGCACGTCGAACTTGGTGCCGAGCACGCGCACGGTCTCGTCGCCGGCGGTGATCAGGAATGGGCGGGCGGCGTCGTGCGCCACATCGAACAGGGCCTGGCCTTCGTGCACGGTCACGCGACGCGCGTCCTTCTCGAGGCGCACGGACAGGTGCGAGTCGGTGTTCAGGTCGATGTGGCTGCCGTCGGCCAGCGCGATGGCGCGGTTCTCGCCCTTGGCCGTGGTGTAGAGCGTGTCGGACGCCGGCAGGATCTCGCCCCACGGCGCGACGACAAGGGCGACGGCGGCCGCGGCGCCCGCGGCGCCCAGACCACCCAGCCAACGCCAGTCGATCATGAACGCACGCTTCGCCGCGGCGCGCTTCGGCTCGGCCAATTCCCCCCGGACGGCCGCGCCTCGCTGGAAGATCTCCTCGTCGACGGCCTGGATGGCGTCATACGCCTCCCGCGCACCGGGTTCGTTGAGCCAGGCGTCAAACGCCAGCCAGTCGGTCTCTTCGACCTCCGGCCGCTGCAGTCGGGTCAGCCAATCGGCCGCCTCTTGCAGATGTTGCGCTGACCGGCTCATCCGGTGGTGCTCCGACGAGGATCCATCATCCCCCTGCGAATAGACGGCGCCGTGCAGGCCCGGCCCCCATGTGACCCTGCATAAATCAACGGAGCCGCCTCGTCAGGGTCTTCAAGGCGGAGCTTATGTGCTTTTCCACCGTACTGACGCTGATGCCCATGCGTCGTGCGGTTTCCACGTGGCTGTGCCCCTCTAGTTTGTGCAGCCGGAAGGCCTGACGGGTCTTTTCAGGCAAGTCCTCGACGGCCTCGACCAAGGCCTTGAGCCGCTGACGGCTGGCGACAACCTCGTCGGCGGAAGGTTCGTCGGCGACCTCGTGACCGGCCACGACGGTCGTGGTGACGTCGCGCCAGTCGCTGTCGCGCGTCCCCGAACGCTTCTGGCTGCGCAGGCGGTCAAGCATCAGGTTCGAGCCGATCCGGTGCAGCAGGGCCGAGGGATTGTCGACCGGGCCGACCGCTTCCATGCCGCTGATGCGGAGATAGAGATCCTGGACCAGGTCCTCGGCCTCGGCGCGGGAGCCCAGGCGCGCAGAGAAGAAACGCACCAGATTGGCGCGTTTTTCCTCGTACAGGCCCAGCAGCGCGACCTTGTGCGAGTCCGTCACGGCCAAAAGATCACCCACGTCCGCCAAAAACCACCCCCTTCACGGCGCAGCACTATCCATCTTTTTGGCGGAATGACGATCGTTTGTTGCGAGCGATCCTCAAGTCAGGATTTGGCGGTACGAGGACCTTCGAAGCCGTCTAAGTCCAACAAAAAGCTCAAATATCAGCGGTTTTCATGGTTAAGCCTCGCGGCCTGAACGACGCCGTCTCCGACGACCGGCGGAAATGCCTGGATTTATGTGGCGAAATGTCGCGGCGCGGGCGGGGCGAGGCGGCGCCGTCTCTGGCGTATCGAGATCCTGGAGCGAGATGGGCCCGCCTTACTCCTTGTCCGGTCTCAGCAGCTGGGGGAGGACGGCGTCGAAGACCCCCATGCGCCTCCGGCTCCGGGAAAGCTGGACGGGACGGCCGGTCTCTGTGGCGGCGCGCGGGGGCCTCCCAATGCGACCAACGTCGGCAATGTTATCCATTGTAAAATCAGAGCCAGGATTCCTGGCCGGCGCCGAGTTCTTGCCGTCTAAGTACAAAAAATGATGGGGGGAGCGCGGAGCATGGAGCAGTCCAGCATGACGGCGCCGACGGCCGCGACCGTCGGCCACCGGTTCCGATCGCGTCGCCTTCGCCTCGGCCGGTTCGTCGTAGCCGTGGTCTTGGCGGTGCTGAGCTGGGCGGTGATCATCCTGGTCTGGTGCGCCCTGAGCGCTTGGCTCGCGTGACCTTCGGGGCGCGCGGCGCTATCATTCTCCATCTGAACCACCGGGGGCGAACGACCATGCGCGCAAGCGGTTTTCTGCTGGCCGGAGTCTGTCTGACGCTGCTCGGCGCTTGCGCCTCGCCCCGGGCCGTGGGGCAGGGCGACGTCACCGGGTTGAAGGGCCTGGCCCCCTATTCCAGTTCGGCCGACGGCGCCGATGCGGCCTTCGCCAAGGCGGTCCAAGCGCGGGCGATCGACGCCTTGGGCGGAAGCGGCGGCGGCAAGCCTGCCTACCTCGTCCAGGTCGGCGTGGCGGTGGCGCCTTTGAGCGTCGGCGTCTCCAGCGCCGCCGGACCCCTCGACGACAAGGCCTGGCGCAGCCCGGCCGAGGACCGTCCCTGGTGGCGGCCGTGGCGGGGCAAGGGGCCGGCCCGCACGGTCACCCTGGCGGTGGTCGAGGCTGGCACGGGCAAGACCGTCGCCTGGTCCTCCATCCGCGTGCGTAAGGACGAGCCTGCGGCCGTCGCGGACCTGCTGGTCGCGGCCCTGCGGCCCTCCACCAAGGGTTAGTTCGCCGGCCCAACGGTATGACGCGGCAGGCGGACGGTGAACTCCGCCCCGACGCCCGGCGCGCTGCGGCACGAGACCTCGCCGCCGTGGCGGGTGACGGCCGCCTGTACGAAGGCCAGGCCCAGGCCCACGCCATTGACCGCGAAGTCGTGACCCGGCCGCTCGAAACGCTGGAAGGGCCTGAAGGCGGTGGTCGCCTCCTCGCGCGAGAACCCCGGACCCTGGTCGGCGATGGCGACATTGGCGGTCGGGCCGCTCGCCGAAGGCTGTTCCGAAAGACTTACGGTGATGGTCGAGCCTTCGGGGCTGTACTTCACCGCGTTTCCCAGCAGGTTGACCAGGGTGCGGGCTAGAACGCCGCGATCGCCCAGCACGGTCAGCGGCGTGTCGCCGCCGACCTGCTCGATCCGGATCTTGCGCTGCAGCGATTGCGGCCAGACCTCGTCGATGGCCTCGACGGCGATGTCGGCCAGGTCGACCGGCTCCAGATGAACCGGGGTCACCTCGGCCCGCGCCAGCTGCACGAAGCCGTCGGCCAGGGCCAGGGTGCGCTTGGCATAGGCGGCGATGCGGTCGGACAGTTCGGTCGGGACGCCGGGCGTCGTGGCCAGCAGGGCCAGGATCGAGGTCTGCGGCGAGCGCATGTCATGGGTCAGGAGTTGCAGGGCCTGCTCGCGTTGGCGCATGGCGGCGGTGAGGATCGAGATATCGGCCAGGCGGACGATCCAGCCGGCCGGCGCGTCGGTCTCGTCCCTGCGGAACACGGTCTGCAGCTGGAAGGCGCGGCCGTCGGGCAGGTGCAGGTCGATCGGCTCGTGCCGCTCGGTGGCCAAATGGTGCGGGTTGGGGGGCCAGTCCAGCTCGAAGCGATGACCCAGCGGCTCCAGAGCGTTGATCAGGTCGGCCAGGGACGAGCCCGTCAGCTGAATCTGGCTGGGCTTGAACAGGGCCTGGGCGGCGGCGTTGGCGGCGATCACCCGGCCGTGGGCGTCGGCGACCAGGGTGGCGTCGGGCAGGCTGAACAGGGCGTCGGCCGAGAAGCGGCGCAGGTCGTCCATGCGCGTGATCGCCTCGCCCAGGTTCGAGGCCTGACGCGACACGACATCGCTTTCGAAGTCGGCTGGAGCGGTTCCGCGCCCGCGTCCGCGCACGATGCCACGCACGCGCGCCAGTTCGCGGCTTAGCAGGTCGTTGACGCGACCTAGCTGTCCCCAGCCCCAGAGCAGGGCGATGATCTGCAGGCCCAGCACGGTGGCGATCGGCGACAGCCAGATCTGGCCCAGCCAGAACATCGCCGCCGAATAGGCCAGACCGACCAGGCAGAGGCCGATCGTCAGCGCCAGGTTGGCGCGCGGCGGCAGGACCAGGAACCCGACCATCAGCAGCCACAGCAGGGTGAGCGTGAAGGCCGCGCGGCTCCACGGGCCCGCCGGCTTGACCATCAGCCCGCTGCGCAGGCCGTCCAGGATGCTGGCCTGCAACTGCACGCCGGTCATGCTGGCGGCGTCGGGCGTCACCGGCGTCGGGAACGCGGGACCCAGGCCCGGAGCGGTCAGGCCCACGAACACCGTGTGGCCGGCGATCAGCGACGGCGGCGCCTCGCCGGCCAGCACGCTGGAAAAGCTGACGTGGCGATAGATCGACGGCGGGCCGGCGAACGGGATCAGCAGGGTCTCGTCGAAGCCGCGCGTGACGTCGCGCGCCCCGACCGGACGGGTGGCGCGGTGGACAACGGTGACGAGATCGGGACTGAGGCTGACGCCGCTGATTTCGAACGGGGCCATGCGGCGCACGACGCCGTCGTCGTCGAAGCGAACATGGGCCAAGCCGACGCCGGCCGCGCCCTGGGCGATGGCGGGCACCGAGCCCACGACTCGCGGCGGGGCGCCCGCGCCCGCGTCGGCCAGAAACTGCGGCAGGTAGACCCGACCTGAACGCTTGATGGCCTCGCCCAGCGCCTGATCTTGGGCTGGGTCGCCAGCTTCGCTGAACAGGACGTCGTAGACGATGGTCCGCGCGCCGGCCTCGGTCAGCCGGTCGACCATTCTGGCGTGGATATCGCGCGACCAGGGCCAGGCGCCCAGCTGGGCCAGGCTGCGATCGTCGATGTCGACGATCAGGATCGAGGGATCGGCCGGCCGGCCGTTGGCGCGGGCCAGGATGTCGTAAAGCACGTTGTCCAGCCGCTTGGGCGGCATGACGGCGAAAGCCACCATGACCAGGCTGGAGACGATGGCCAGCAGCAGCCAGGACAGCAGCCGCCCGCTCGGGCGCGGCGCGCGGGGCGCGGCGTGCGTCACTTCCCGATCTGCAGCTGCTGCAGCGTCCCGACCTTCTCGGTCACCGCGCCATCCTTGAAGCGCACGGCGGCCACGCGCCAGGAATAGCTCCCGGGCGGCAGGTCGGTCAGGGTCAGCTGGGGCTCGGTCAGGCCGGGCTGGTCCACGACCGCGACCTTGGCCTCGGCGTCGGAAAACAGCTGGAAGCGATAGTTGCGCACGCCGTCGCCCGCCGCGCTCCAGCGGAACAGGAACTTGCGATGCTTGCCCTCGCGGCTGTCGGACGGCGCGCCGGCTTCCAGCGTGTTGAGGTCGCGGTCGAAGCTGTAGTCGGACGGGAAGCCTTCCAGGCCGCCCGGGTCGATCGCGGTCAGGCGGACGAAATAGGTGCCGTTCTCCAGTTGGCTGAAGTCGGCGGTGGGGCGCTCGCGGGTCGTGGTCTGAGTTCTGGCCTCGGCGAAGATGTCCACGAAGCCGGCGTCGCGGGCCAGCAGCAGACGATAGGCGGCCGCGCCCGGGACAGGTTCGACGGTGAAGCGGACGATCGCCTCGTTCTGGGTCTGGCCGCCGGGACCCATCTTCGGTCCGGGCAGGAGCTCGACAGGCCCGCCGACACCGCTGGCCGAAGCGCTGACGCCGAAGCCCGCCGCCACCGGCGGTCCGCCGGTCGCTACCTGGCCAGCGTCGACGCCGACCGCGCCTTTCAGGACTTCCGTCTGAGCCCCATCCCCATTGACTCCGACCCGAAACTCGGTGCCGCGCACCGCCGAGACCGAGACTGGGGTGCGCACCTCGAACCGGGCCCCCGGCGTCTCGGTCGGCGTCGCCGAGATCGTGCTCTTGCCCTGGTCCAGCTGGAACACCCGCTGGGGCGCGTTGTTGATCATCACCTGGCGCAGCTTGGAGATCCGCACGCGGGTGTTCGACGGAAGGGTGACGCGCGAGGCGTCCTCCAGCTCGAAGGTGGCGAAGGCTCCGGGGCCGGTGCTGATCACCTGGCCCTCAGACAGCGGCATGCCGACCCGCGCCGGTGCGCGCTGGCCGTTGGTCTCGACGGTGACGGGGCCGGTGAACGCCGACAGGCTGGCGGCGATCGGCGTCGACTTCAAAAGGTTCGGGTCGATGTTCAGCTGCGAGCCGGGCCGCAGGCGGGTGGGCTGGGCCACCCGATTGGCCTTCTGCACCGCGCGGTAGTCGCCAGGTCGGTTCATGTAGCGGCTCGCGAGCCCGATCAGCGTATCGCCCGGCTTGACCACATAGGCCACCGGCGGCTCCGGCGCGGCGGTTTGGGCGTTGGCCGCGCTCGCAAGCATCAGCCCGGCCAGAAAAAGGACGCCCGCCCCCGCAGCCCTGGTCATGTCTACTCTCCCCCGCCCGCCGCCTCGGGATCACAGGCCTCCAGACGATAGCCGAAACCGTAGACCGTGCTGAGTCTGAAACCGTTGGTTGGCCGCAGATGCAGCTTGGCGCGCAGGCGCGAGACGTGCGCGTCCAGGGTGCGGGTCTCCAGATCGGGCCGCTGACCCCAGATGCGCCGCAGCAGGTACTCGCGCGACAGGGGGCGGGACAGGTTGTTGAAGAGCAAGGACGCCAGCTGGAATTCCTTGGGCGTCAGGGCCTCGACATGGCCCGCCCAACTGGCCGTCTGGGCGCCTGGGTCCAGGCGATAGGGGCCATGCTGCTCGACCTGGGGCGAGACCGGCGGCCGGTGGATGCGACGGGCCACGGCGTTGACGCGGGCCAGCAGCACCTGGGGCTGCAGCGGCTTGACGATGTAGTCGTCGGCGCCGGCGTTCAGGCCTTCGACGAGGTCCGCCTCGACCGAGCGGCTGGTCAGCAGCAGGACCGGCGGGGCGGTGGTCGGATCCTCGCGCAGCAGGCGCAGGGTCTCGACACCGGACAGCTCCGGCATGTTCCAGTCGAGAATGATCAGGTCGAACGTCTGCTTGCGCAGCTCGGCCAGAAGACGCGAGGGCGTCGTGAAACTGGTGCAGACAAAGCCTGCAGGATCCAGAACCGAAGCGACAAGCGCATTATGGCTTTGGTCGTCGTCGAGCAGGGCGACTTTCATGCGCTCACTTATACTGGGAAGTGGCGCGTCCCGCGGGGGAGCGGAACGCGCCGCGGGACGCCCGATGTCGGTGGGGTGACGAACAGGCGACCAGCTATTCATTGTTATCGCGCCCCGCCCCCGGTTGCTCGCCTTCAGGCGGCATTTTTACAATGCTTTACAGTCGGGTCGAGCGAGCATTCATGCGGCGACCCGGATGATCGAACCCAACTTGGGCGCGAGATCGCCCGTGGGGCGAACCTCGACGCCGGAAAGCCCCAGCCAGGACGCCATCAGCGCCAGCTCCCCGGCGAGCCGTTCCGCGGTCGCGTCATCGGCGTCAGGCTCGGCGTGGGCGGCCAGGACCAGCAGCTTGCCGGCCTTGCGATCGGCCTTCAGGTCGACGCGCGCGGTGATCGCCTCGTCCTGCAGGAACGGCAGCACGTAGTAGCCGTGGGTGCGCTTGTGGGCGGGGGTATAGATCTCCAGCCGCACGCGGACGCCGAACATCCGCTCGGTGCGCTCGCGGAACCAGATCAGGTTGTCGAACGGCGAGAGCAGGGCGGCGGTCTTCACCGCCCGCGGCCGCCGCGCCTGCGGCCACAGATAGGCCGGCTGCTCCCAGCCCTTCACGGCGACCGGGATCAGGGTCCCGTCGCCGACCAGCGCGGCCACGCCGTCGCGAGCATCGGTCACGCCGAGCCGGAAGTAGTCGCGCAGGTCCCGCTCGGTGGCCACGCCCATGGCGCGGGCCGAGATCTTCAAGAGTTCGCGGCAAGCCTCGGCGCGGCTGGGCGTGGGAGTCTCGGTGATCGCCTTGGGCAGCACCTTCTCGGGCAGGCCGTAGACGCGCTCGAAGCTGTTGCGGCGCGTGGCGGTGGTCAGGCGGCCGGTCCAGAACAGGCATTCCATGGCCCGCTTGCCTTCGCTCCAGCCCCACCAGCCGCCTTCGCCCTTGGCGCCCAGCTCCAGTTCGGAGGCCGCCAGAGGGCCGCGTTCGGCGACGGCGGCCAGGGCCTGGTCGAGGAAGTCCGCGTGGCTGCGCAGGAAGGCGGCGACGTTCTTCCAGACCCCGACGCCGTCGAGGGCGTCCTGCATCCGCCAGCGTAGCAGGGGGTGGGTCGAGAGCGGCGTCAGCGAGGCCTCGTGCGCCCAGTATTCGGCGAGGTCCGGCGTCTTGCCCCAGGCCATCGCCTCCAGCAGCGACCGGTCATAGGCCCCCAGGCGCGAGAACAGCGGCAGATAGTGCGAGCGCGAGACGACATTGACCGAGTCGATCTGCACGACGCCCAGGCTCTCGATCGTCGAGAGCAGGCGGCGCCTGTCTGGATTGGCGGGACGGGGCCGCGCGAAGCCCTGAGCCGCCAGCGCGATGCGTCGCGCGTCCTTCGCGGAGAGGGTCTCGACCATGGCGCCAGTTGAACTTGCGTCGGGACCGGGCGCAAGGCAGTGAGACCGCTAACACTCTAGGGAGCGGCCTTCATGACCGTCATCGAAAGGGGCTCGGCCCGCCTGGCGCTCGCGCCAGAGGTCGGCGGTGCGATCGCCAGCTTCACGATCGGCGACCGCCACGTGCTGCGGCCGATGGCGGCCGGCGCGACCGACGCCCTGGCCTCGGCCTGCTTTCCGCTGGTCCCGTTCTGCAACCGCATCCCGAACGGACGCTTCACCTTCGAAGGGCGTGAGGTCGTGCTGCCTCCGAACCTCGGGACCCATCCGCATCCGCTGCACGGCCAGGGTTGGCGCAATGCCTGGACGGTTGAGAAGGCTGAAGGCGGCGAGGCGCTGCTCTCCTACGAGCACGCGGCGGACGCCTGGCCCTGGGCCTACCGCGCCGAGCAGCGGTTCGCGGTTGGCGAGACCGGTCTGCGCCTGGAACTGTCGGTCACGAACACCGGCCCCGACGCCATGCCGGCGGGCCTGGGTTTCCATCCCTACTTCCCGGCGCGCGACGCTGAGACCCTGACGGCGACCAATGATGGCGTCTGGATGATCGACGAGGACGTCTTGCCGACCGTGCGTCACGCCGGCGTCTGGGGACCGGACTGGGCGAAGGGGGCGAGCGTGGCGGGTCACGACCTGATCGACCACTGCTACACGGGCTGGGACCAGCGCGCGGCGCTGCGAGCTCCCGGCCAGCCCGACACGACCATCACCGCCTCTCCGGAGTGCCGCTGGCTTCACGTCTATGTTCCGCCGGACCAGGGCTTTCTGTGCGTCGAGCCCTGCGCCAGCCGCCCCAACCCGTTTGGGGCCGGGGAGACCGGCATGGTGACGCTTCAGCCCGGCGAGAGCCGGTCGATCTGGATGGAAGTGGCTAAGGCGTGATCCCGGCCTGGGCTTTCAGCCTGCTCACCATGTCGTTCGACATGTAGCCGTCGGCCGGCAGCTGCTGGCTCTGCTGCCAGGCGCGCAGGGCCTTGCGGGTGCCGGCGCCGATGACGCCGTCGGCCGGGCCTGGGTTGAAGCCGACCCGGGCCAGGGCGATCTGGGCGGCCATGCGGTCCGACATCGACAGCGGGGTCTCGACTGGCCACGGCGTGACCGGGGGCGCGCCACCGCCGAAGCGATCGGCCAGCAGGCCGATGCCCAGGGCGTACGAGGTCGAGTTGTTGTAGGTGCGGATCGCGAAATGGTTGGGCAGGGCCAGGAAGGCCGGTCCCGCCGCGCCCGCAGGCAGAAGCAGCATGGCCGGCGAGGCCGCGTCCGCCGCCGTCCAGGGCAGGCCGTCCGCGCGGCGCACGCCGCGGGCTTCCCACCAGGCGGGAATCTGTTTCTCGACCTCGGTCACCGAATAGTCGAAGCCGGCCGGCAGGATCACTTCCTTGGCCCAGCCCGCACCGGGTTTCCAGCCGCCCTTGGCCAGGAGGTTGGCGGCCGAGGCCAGGCTATCGGCGTCCGAGCCCCAGATGTCGCGGCGGCCGTCGCCGTCGAAGTCGACGGCGGTCGAGCGGTAGCTGGAGGGGAGGAACTGGGTCTGGCCCATCGCCCCGGCCCACGAGCCGCGCAGCTGGGCGCGGGTGACCTCGCCCGAATCGATGATCTTCAGGGCGGCGATCAGTTCGCCCTCGGCCCAGGCGCGGCGGCGGCCATCGGCGGCCAGGCTGACCATCGAGCGGACGACGTCGAAATTGCCCTGCAACTGGCCGAACGCCGACTCCATGGCCCAGACGGCCAGCAGGATGTCGCGCGGCACGCCGTAGCGGGCCTCGATGGTCGGCAGGTAGGTCAGCTCTTCACGCTTGCGGCGGCCCACGGCCACGCGGTCGTCGCTGATCACGCCCTTGATGTAGTCGCCCACCGGCTTGGAGAACTCCGGCTGGCGGCTGTCCAGGCTGATGACCTTGGGATCGGGCGTCACGCCAGCCAGCTCGCGGTCCAGCAGGGCGGGCGACAGGCCCTGGGCGATGGCGCGGCCCCGGAAGTCCCGCAGCCAGGTGTCGAAGGCCAGCTCGCCCGCGGGCACGGGCGTCGCCGGAACCGGCTGCGGCGCGGCCGGAGTCTGGGGCTTGGGCGCGGGTTGCGGCGGGGTGATCGCCGTCAGCGGACCTTGTGGAGAGGTGTCCGCGCAACCGGCGAGCAGGAGAACGAGAAAGACGCGACGATCGATGGCCATGCGGGGGAAGCTACCGGGGTTCGAGTAAAGCCTTCAATCACAAGCGCGCCAGACGGGTGAAGTTCCCGCGAAATCCCCACGCGCATTTGGGCGAAAGGGCGTCGAGCGCATTGACTCCGGTCCGCGTCCTGCTTATACGCACCGCCTCCGAAACACCCGGAAGTTCTGGCCGTATTCTGCGCGCCCGAACCTCTCCGCCGCAGTACAGAGACCGGTCATGAAGGTTCGCAGCTCGCTGAAGTCGCTGAAGGGTCGCCACCGCGACTGCAAGATGGTGCGTCGCAAGGGCGTCATCTACATCATCAACAAGACCGACCCGCGCTTCAAAGCCAAGCAAGGCTAATGACTTTGTCGCGTCCCAGAGCCGTTCTCTGGGATGTCGGCAACGTCATCGTGCGCTGGGATCCCCGCGCACTGTACGCGAAAATGTTCAAGGAACCGGCCGATCTCGACCGGTTCCTTTCGCATGTCTGCACGCTGGATTGGCATGTCGAGCACGACAAGGGCGTTGGCTTTCCTGAGAACGCCGCGCCACTGATCGCGCGCTTCCCCGAGCATGAGGCCGAGATCCGGGCCTGGGACGAGCGGTTCCACGAGATGCTGTCGGGGCCGATTCCCGAAACGGCATCCGTGATCGAAGCCCTGGCCGCCCGTGACGTGCCGCAGTTCGCCCTGACCAACATGCCCCAGAGCAAGTGGCCTGCGGTCCAGGCCATGTCGCCGGTCCACTTCGGTCATTTCCGCGACGCGATCGTTTCGGGCGACGAGCAGGTGATCAAGCCGGATCGTCGCATTTACGAGATCGTGCTGGAGCGCACGGGGCTGCGGGCCTCCGACCTGCTGTTCATCGACGACAGCGCCGCCAATATCGCGGCGGCCATGGACATCGGCTTCCACACCCACCACTTCACCGATCCGGCGCAGCTGCGCGCCGCCGTCGAGCGGCACGGCCTGCTCTAGTTCCCAAGTCAGGGAGATCTCGCATGAACGTCGGTTTCGTCGGTCTCGGCGCCATGGGCGCGGCCATGGTCCGCAACCTGTTGGGCAAGGGCGTCCAGGTGACGGTGTGGAACCGCTCGCGCGGCGTCGTCGACGAATTGGCCGCCGAGGGCGCCACGCCGGCCGCCAGCGTCGATGAGGCCTTCGCCGCCGACATCGTCCTGACCATGCTGGCCCACGATCAGGCCATGCGCGAGGTGCTGCTGGACAGCGGCGCGCTGGCCAAGGTCCGCAAGGGCGTCGTCCACGTCAACCTGGCCACCATCTCGACCGCCCTGGCCGCCGAGCTCTCGACCCTGCACGCCGAGCTGGGCCTTGGCTATGTCGCCTCGCCCGTGTTCGGCCGTCCGCCCGTCGCCCAGGCGGGGGGCTTGAACGTCCTGGCCGCTGGCGCGCCCGAGGCCGTGGCCGTGGCCATGCCGGTGCTGGAACTGCTGGCCGCCAAGGTCTGGCCGCTGGGCGAGGATCCTGTCCGCGCCAACGCCCTGAAGCTGGCCGGCAATTTCATGATCGTCTCGGCCATCGAGAGCATGGGGGAGGCCGTGGCGCTGGGCGAGGCCTATGGCGTCGAGGCGCCCGAGCTTCTGGACATGCTGTCCAGCACCCTGTTCGCCGCCCCGATCTACAAGATCTACGGCGCCATGATCGCCGAGCGCCGCTACACCCCGCCGGGCTTCGCCGCCGAGCTCGGCCTCAAGGACGTGCGCCTCGTCCTGGACGCCGCCGAGGCCAAGGGCCTGTCCATGCCGCTGGCCGATCTGGCCGAGGCCAGCCTGGAATCCCTGCTGGGCGGCGAGGAGAAGAACCTCGATCTGGCGGCCCTGGCCGAGATCGCGCGCGGACGTGTGGAAGGCCGCTGAATCGCGCTTCCCAGCGGCGCGCGTTCGCACTAGGTTCCGCGCCTCCTGAATTCCAGCCTCTCGCGAGACCTGAGCATGGCCGACGACGCCGTTCCCCACGCAGACGTTCTGAACTCGACCGCCCAGGGTCAGCTGAAGTCGATCATCGATCGCGTCGAGCGCCTCGAGGTCGAAAAGACCGAGATCATGGAACAGATGAAGGAGGTCTATGCCGAGGCCAAGGGCAATGGCTTCGACGTGAAGATCCTCAAGAAGGTGGTCCGCCTGCGCAAGCAGGACCGCGCCAAGCGCCAGGAAGAGGACGCGATCCTCGACCTGTACCTCTCGGCCATCGGCGAGATCTAAGTTTTTCAGGTGCGCTGGCGCGCGGGGTCGGGAATAGTCCTGGCGACATGCGCGCCAAGCCGCCCGATCCGAAAGAACAGGCCAAGAAGGCCGCGCTGAACGCCCTCAAGCGGGCGCGCCGCGCGGCCGAGAAGTCCGGTGTCGAGCTCTCCGAGTGGGAGGGCGAGTTCCTGACCAGCGTCGCCCAGCGCGTCGAGACCTATGGCCGGGCCTTCGCCGACCCCGAAAAAGGCGCGCGCGGCCAGGCCCTGTCGGGCAACCAGGCCATCAAGCTCAAGGAAATCGTCCGCAAGGCGAAGGGCGAAGCCAAGCCCATGAAGCGCGGCAAAGGCTTCGCGCGGCGCGGCCGTCCCGAGCCTGAAAGCGACGAAGGCTGATCCCGGCCCGATCAAGCCAGGGATTATCGCACGCATTCCGAGCGTAGCGGTGTCACGAGAACAGATGACAAAAACAGCCTGAAGTTTGTCTCAAAGACTTACCAAAAACTACTGTTCGTCGAACCGCGTTAAGGTCCTGGTAAGGATCTCGGTCGAAAATGTGAATAATTGTAAAGAGTTAAATACTCATCGCTGTGAGGGTTCTGGGTCGCGGGCGGGTCGCGGCTCCAGCCTCGACGCACGCGGGCGATAGCCTGGATCGGCGTCGAGCGAACCCCACGGCTTCGTGGATCAAGGACAATGGCGACGACCTATCAATATCTGCTACGCCGCAAGGCGGAGCTGGAAACCCGCATGGTTGAGGCTCAGAAGCGCGCCCAGGCGCCGTTCGAGGGCGAGCTACGAGCGATCATCGTGGCGCTGGACGCCCTCAAACAGGCCGGAATGTCCGAGCGGCTGTCCGCCGGCGAGCCGGCGCCGTTCGCGCCGCCCGCTCCGGGCAAGCGCGGCCGACGGGGGCGCTCCACCCGCGACATGATCCTGATAATCTTGACCCAGGCGCCGGGCTTGAATGAGGCGGAGATCGCCCGTCAGCTGGATCACCGCTGGAGCCGGCCGGTGACCCCGACCCAGGTCGGACGAGAGCTGGAGCAGATGGAGATCGAGGGTATGGCCCGGCGGTCCGGCGCGGGATGGATCCGCATCGAGGAGGCGCCCCAGAACGCCGAAGAGCGGCCAAGCTTCAGCCTGGCCGCTCCCGGACACTAGTTCGGTCTTGAACGCCTCAGGCGCGCGCCGGCTTCGCCGACATGGCCGGGCGCGCCGGCTTCAGCAGCGCCTTCAGGCGCTGTTCGCGCGAGACGGGGCGGAAGATCATCAGAGTCGCCATCAGCCAGCCTCCTTCATGTCGACCTCGATGCCCTGCTCGCGAACCTTGCGATAGAGGGTCGAGCGACCGATGCCGAGGCGGCGGGCGACTTCGCTCATGTGGCCGGCATAGACGTCGATGGCGTGCTGAATAAGGTCGCGCTCGATGTCTTCCAGCGTCCGCAGGTGACCGCGGTCGTCGAGAATCCGCACGGGCGCCTCGGCCGCGCCCGTCGGGGCGGCCATGGCCGCGTGAGCGGCTTGCAGCAGGGCGGCAGGCGGCGGCGCGGGCGGGGTCGAAACAGCCTCGACCGGCGCGGCCAGACCCGAGATGGCGGGGAAGTCGTAGGGCTGCAGATAAGGCGCGTCGGCCAGCACGATGGCGCGATAGACCGTGTTCTCCAGCTGGCGGACATTGCCCGGCCAGTCAAAGGCGGTCAGCAGTTGCAAGGTCTCGGGCGAGGCGCCGATGACGCGCTTGCCTTCCTCCACGTTGAAGCGGCGGATGAACGCCTCGACCAGGGCCGGGATATCCTCGCGACGCTCGCGCAGGGACGGAGCCTCCAGCGGGAAGACGTTCAGGCGGTAATAGAGATCCTCGCGGAAATGCCCGGCCGAAACGGCCTGCTGCAGATCGCGATTGGTGGCCGAGACGATGCGGACATCGACCTTCAGCGAGCGCTTGGAGCCGATCGGATCGATCTCGCCCTCCTGCAGCGCGCGCAGCAGCTTGACCTGGACGTCCAGCGGCAGTTCGCCGACCTCGTCCAGGAACAGGGTGCCGCCGTCGGCTTCCTTGAACTTGCCCAGATGCTTGTCGCTGGCGCCGGTGAACGAGCCCTTCTCGTGGCCGAACAGGATCGACTCGACGAGGTTTTCGGGAATGGCGCCGCAGTTGACGGCCACGAACGGCTTGCCGGCGCGATCCGAGGAGCCGTGCACCGCGCGGGCGATCAGCTCCTTGCCGACGCCGCTTTCGCCGGTGATCAGCACGGGGATGGCGCTCTTGGCCGCCCGCTCGCCCATGCGCTTGACCATGGTCATGACCGGCGAGGCGCCGATCAGATCCGCGAAGGTGGTTTTGCCGCCGGCCCGCTTGGTCAGGCGCTCGACCTCGCCCTTGAGGTCGCCGATCGACAGGACGTTGCGGATCGAGACGGTGATGCGCTCAGGGCTCGCCGGCTTGATGAAGAAGTCGGCCGCCCCGGCCTGCATGGCCTTGACCACGGTGTCGACGCCGCCGCTGGCGGTCAGCACGATCACGGGCTGGGTGAAGCCGCGGGCGCGCATCTCCTTCAGCGTCTCCTGGCCGGTCAGGCCAGGCATGACGAGATCGAGCAGGATGACGTCGGCCGGCGCGCCCGATGTCAGGTGCGCGATCGCCGCGTCGCCGCCTTCGGCGTGTGCGACCGCGAACCCGTCGCGTTCGAGCACCGCCTGGATCAACCGACGTTGTGTCGGGTCGTCATCGACGACTAGGACCGTTTTGGTCATAGGGCATATCCACCAGAACCGGCCATGCCCACATGGAGCACGGCTCTTGTTGGTTCAGAGTGATACAGCCCGCGGGTAAACACCGGCTTTCGCAGACGTGTCGCGAAGCTTAAGGTTTAGCCTTAACAGGACCTTACCGGGGAGCGGGGCGTGGCGGGCGCCGAACGGCCGCGGGCGCCGGCCCCGGCCCCGGCCTTGCCGGAAGTCCGCGGCGCGACGGGCGAGCACGGACGGTGCGCGTTCGAGGTCGACGAACTGGCTGGACTTTTGCGACAGGCCTGGAGGATCGTGGTCCCCAGGTGATCGCCAGGTAGTACGAGGTCTAGGGGCATGTTCGTTGGACACTACGCGGCGGCCCTGGCCGCCCGGGCGGCCGAACCGCGCGTCCCACTGTGGACCTATGTCCTGGGCTGCCAGGCCATCGACATCGCCTGGAGCGGGCTGATCCTGGCCGGCGTCGAAAGGGCGAGCGTCGATCCCAGCCTGCCGGGCAGCACCCTGGTGCTGAGTCACATGCCCTATACCCACAGCCTGCCGGCGGCGGTGCTGTGGTCGGTCGCGGTCGGGGCGGGGCTGATGGCGCTGCTGAAGCTGCCCAGGCGCGCCGGCGTGTTCATCGGCCTGACGGTGTTCTCGCACTGGGTGCTCGACTTCCTGGTCCATCGTCCGGACCTGCCGCTTCTGTGGAATGGGCCGATGGTCGGCTTGGGTCTCTGGAACCATCCGCTCCCCGAGGAGGTGCTGGAGATGGGCCTACTGGCGCTGGCGGGCGCGGCCTGGGGCTGGCGGCGCGGCCAGGAGGGCCAGGGCTGGAAGCCGGCCTTGGCCTTCCTCGCCTTCCTGCTGTGCCTGCAGGTCGTGCCGATGCTCTCGCCGCTGGGCGAGGGGCGGTTGTCCCTGGGCGGCTCGCCCCTGGTCGCCTACCTCGTCGCCTGCGTCGCGGCCTGGATGGCCGAACCGACCGTGGCCAAGCCAGGCGTCGGCAGGGCCTGACGCCCGAAGCCTGACGTCCTCGTGCATTGCGCGGACGGGGGCGCAGCGCCTATCTGCTAGGCCATGAACGCCCCTTTCAAGCCCGACGCCCCGCCCGAATGGAACCTGGCCGACCTCTATGTCGGCCGCGACGACCCCCGGATCGAGACCGACCTCGCCGCCGCCAAGGCCGCCAATGACGAGCTCGCCACGCTGGAGGGGATGTTCCTCGAGGCTCGCAAGGAGCCGGCGCGCCTGGGCGTGCTGCTGGATCGCGGGATCACGCTCTACGAAGCGGCCACCAACGGCCTCTGGAGCGTCGGCGCCTATGCCAGCCTCGAAGCGGCCGTCGCCCGCGACGATCCCGCCTGGGCCAAGTTCGAATCCGACCTGCGAGCCCGCTCCTCGCAGATCGCCGCCGAGAGCCTGTTCTTCACGCTGGAGCTGAACCAGCTGGAAGACACCGAGATCGCCAAGGCGCTAGAGGCCCATCCCGACGCGGCTCGCTGGGCGCCGTGGCTGCGCCGTGTGCGTCTGTCGCGGCCGCACGAGCTGTCGCCGGAACTGGAGCGCTTCATTGTCGACAAGAGCCCGGCCGTCGCCAGCTGGGTGCGACTGTGGGACGAGACGCTGGCCAAGCTCGTGGCGAAAGCCGGCGACGAGACCCTGACCCTGCCCGAGGCCCTGAACCGCCTGTCGGACCCCGACGTCACGCGGCGCAAGGCCGCCGCGGACGGACTGGCCAAGGCGTTGGAAGAGCGCGCCTCCACCCAGGCCCTGGCGCTGAACACCTTGGCCTTCGAGAAGCAGGTCGAGGACCGCTGGCGCCGCTATGACACCCCCGCCCAGTCGCGCCACTTGGCCAACGAGGTCGACGGCGACGCGGTCGACGCCCTGGAACAGGCGGTGGTAGAGGCCTATCCGCGTCTGTCGCACCGTTACTACGCCCTGAAGGCCAAGGTCATGGGTCGCGACAGCCTGGACTACTGGGACCGCAACGCCCCGCTGACCGCCGCCGCCCCGCGCGCCTACGCCTGGGACGAGGCGCGAGGCATGGTGCTGGAGAGCTTCCAGGACCTGGCGCCGAAGTTCGCCGACGTCGCCCGGGTGTTCTTCGACAAGCCGTGGATCGACGCCCGGCCGCGTTCCGGCAAGCAGTCCGGCGCCTTCGCCCACCCCGTGACCGCCGACCGCCATCCGTTCGTGTTCATGAACTATATGGGCGAGCGGCGGGACGTCCTGACCCTGGCCCACGAGCTGGGCCACGCCGTCCACCAGACCCTGTGCCAGCCGCTGGGCACCCTGCTGGCCGATACGCCCCTGACCCTGGCCGAGACGGCCTCGATCTTCGGCGAGGGCCTGGTGTTCGATCGTCTTCTCGCCGAGGCCACGCCCGAGGACCGCAGGAGCCTGCTGGCCGGCAAGATCGAGGACGGGCTCAACACCGTGGTTCGCCAAATCGCCTTCCACCGCTTCGAACGCCGCTTCCACGAGGCCCGCCAGGAGGGCGAGCTGTCGCCCGACCAGATCGGCGGCCTGTGGCTGGAGGTGATGGGCGAAAGCCTAGGCCCGGCCGTGAAGCTGAACGCGGGCTACGAGCACTACTGGGCCTATGTCAGCCACTTCTGCCACGCGCCGTTCTATGTCTACGCCTATGCGTTCGGCGACCTGCTGGTGCGCGGCCTGATGGAAAAACGCCGCGAAAATCCCGTGAAATTCGCGCCGCTCTATGAGGATCTGCTCTCGGCTGGCGGTACGCGGACCTATGTCGAGGCGCTGAAGCCGTTCGGCCTGAACCCGCGCGACAAGGCGTTCTGGGCCGCCGGCTGCGCGCAACTGGAGCGGCTGGTGGACGAGTTCGAGGCGCTGGTGACCTGATGGGGGATGACGCCCGCGACCCCGAACGCGACCGCCTCTCCGGCCGGATCTCCCGCTTCGCCAAGGTGGGCGCGGGGCTGTCCGGCGCGGCGGTGTCCTACGGCGCCAACCGCGTTTTCGCCGGCGACGACGCCAACGCTCGCAACGCCAAGGCGCTGAAGGCGGCGCTGGGCGGGCTGAAAGGGCCGCTGATGAAGGCGGCCCAGATGTTCGCCACGGTGCCGGACCTGTTGCCGCCCGAGTTCGCCAAGGAATTCGCCGAGCTTCAGACCAACGCGCCCGCCATGGGCTGGCCGTTCGTGCGCCGGCGCATGGCGGCCGAGCTGGGGCCGGACTGGCAGGGCCGGTTCGCGAGCTTCGAGCACGAGGCCGCCGCCGCCGCCTCGCTGGGCCAGGTCCACCGCGCCACGACTCACGACGGCCGGGCCATCGCCGTGAAGCTGCAATATCCCGACATGCAGAGCGCGGTCGAAAGCGATCTGGGCCAACTGCGGGCGCTGATCGGCCTGTTCAAGCGCATGGACGGCTCGATCGACCCGTCGGAGATGATCGTCGAGATCGGCGACCGCCTGCGCGAGGAGCTGGACTACGAGCGCGAAGCCAGGATGATGTCCGTGTACGGAAACTTCTTCGCCGCGCGCGAAAACATCCGCACGCCGACGCCCGTTCCGGAGCTGTCGACCGGCCGCCTGCTGTCGATGACCTGGCTGGACGGCCAGGGCCTGCTGGCCTTCAAGAGCGCCCCGCAGGAGACCCGCGACCGCATCGCCGCCCTGTTGTTCGAGGCGTGGTGGAGCCCGATGACCCATCTGGGGATCATTCATGGCGACCCGCACCTGGGGAACTACAGCTTCGGCGGCGAGGAGGCGGCGCATCTGAACCTGCTCGACTTCGGCTGCATCCGCGTGTTCCCGCCGACCTTCGTGGCCGGGGTGGTGCGGCTGTATCGCGCCCTCTCCAACGACGACCGCGCCGAGCAGGTCGAGGCCTATCGCACCTGGGGCTTCCAGGGGCTGACGGACGAACTGGTCGACACGCTGAACGTCTGGGCGCGTTTCATCTATGGTCCATTGCTGGACGACCGGGTCCGCACGGTGGCCGACGATGTCCCGCCTGGCGAGTACGGCCGCCGGGAGGCCTTCAAGGTGCGCCAGGCCCTGAAGGCGGTGGGCGGGATCACCATTCCGCGCGAGTTCGTGTTCATGGACCGCGCGGCGATCGGACTGGGCGCTGCCTTCCTGCACCTGGGGGCCCGCCACAACTGGCGGGCGCTGTTCGAGGCGTCGCTGGAAGGGTTCTCGGAGGACGGCGTCGCCGAGCGGCAGGCGAAGGCGCTCTCCGAGGTCGGCCTCTAATTCTTGTCCTCCCGGACAGCCTCTGCGAGGCTTCCGGGAGGACAAGATTAGTGTTCGTATTCCTGGAGCAACGCCTCCAGTCGCCGCTGCTCGGGCTTCATCACCCAGTAGAACCGCAGGGTGTTCCAGCCGAAGCTGGCCGCCAGCGCGCCGCCGCACAGGGCCAGGGCCTGCATTCCATTCGCGCTGTCCATCTTGCCGTCGCGTTGCAGGCGCTCGATGGCGAACCACATCGGCAGGATGAACACCGGCGCCATCATCCAGAACACGTGATAATTCCGCCGCGCCGCCTGATTGCGGGCCAGCAGGCCGGCCAGGGTGTCGCGCATCGGCTGGCCGGTGTCGCGGGTGCGGGCCCGGAAGCCGTTCCAGAACACCGCGATCATCACGATCCAGCACACGCCCAGCATCGCCACGCCAGCCCAGCCGTGAAAGTCGTCGCCGCCGCGCAGAACGGCCGCGCCGGCGACGAGCGTGAACACGGCCATGGCCGCGAACGGTATGGCGCTCAGCAGGAATTCCGTCCTGCGACGGGTCTTCAAGGTGGTCATCAACGCCTCCATCAGTCGGGCCTGCTGCTCTTCGGAGGGGCGGTTGGCCTCGGACCGCCAGACCTGTTCGAGGCGCTCAAAGTCCATCGGCGTCCTCCTTCACTTGGGTCGCGAGCCGTTGGCGCAGGCGGGTCAGCCGCGCGCCGACATTGCTCTCCGTCAGCCCGTGCAGCCGGGCGATCTCGCCATAGGCCACGCCGTCCAGCGACAGCAGGATCAGCGAGCGCTCGACCGGCGCCAGGGTGCGGATGGCCGCGTAGAGCCGCTCCAGCAGGGGACCTTGGGGGTCATCGCCGGAGTCGCGGATCAGCAGTTCGGCTTCGATCGACACCCCGCGCAGTCGTCGCCGGGTCTCGCTCCGTCGCCAGGTGAGGGCGGCGTTGTGGGCCACCCGATGGGCGAAGGTTCCGGCCGCGCTCTGCTCCCGAAAGCTCGGCCGCGCCTTCCACAGCGCCACCGTCAGTTCCTGCAGCAGGTCATGCTGGTCGCGGGGGGCGGCGAACGCCCGCGCCGTCCGGCGCAGCATCGGCAGATGCGGCCCCAGCCAAGCGGCGAAGTCCCTGTCGATGTCGTGGTCGCTCGCCATCCCCTTGGCCATTCGTCTCCCCGTTTCGGAAGGTTAGATGCCGGCCAGGGTGTCGTCCTTACGGAAGGCTTTTCTTTTTTCAAACGCTCGTTAGCCTGACCTTATGTCCGACGACCTGACAGACGCCCAGACCGCCGCGATCCCCGAAGGCTTCAGCCAGCTGAACTGGTCGCGCGGCTTCGGCCGCCAGATCGGGCCGCTGTTCGAACATCGCGAAGGCCCCGGCCAGGCGCGCCTGGCGTTCCGGGTCGAGGAGCACCACACCAATGGCCTCGGCAACTGCCACGGCGGCATGTTGATGAGCTTCGCCGACATGGCCTGGGGGCGGATCATCTCGCTGCAGAAGTCCTACAGCTGGGTGACGGTGCGGCTGATGTGCGACTTCCTCTCGGGCGCCAAGCTGGGCGACTGGGTGGAGGGCGAGGGCGAGCTGATCGGCGAGGAGGACCTGCTGTTCACGGTGCGCGGCCGCATCTGGGCCGGCGACCGCACGCTCATCACCGGTACGGGCGTCTTCAAGGCGCTCAGTCCCCGCAAGCCGCGCCCCGGCGAACTGGCCTATACGGAAAGCGCCGATGGCTGACGATCAACCCTCGCCAGCCTCGCTGCTGGCCCCCTACCACGGCGAGGCGCCGACCGCCCCGGCCTGGTTCAAGGCCGCCATCGCTCAAGCCCCAGAGCGCTCGACCATCGCGGTCGAGGGCGCGAACATCGAGCTGCTGACCTGGGGCGAGATCGGCAAGCCGGGCCTGCTGTTCCTGCACGGCAACGGCGCCCACGCCGACTGGTGGAGCTTCATCGCGCCGTTCTTCGCCCAGGATTGGCGGGTGGCGGCCATCTCGTGGTCGGGCATGGGCGAGAGCGACTGGCGCGAGGCCTACAGCGCCGAACTGTTCGCGACCGAAATCTTCGCCGCCGTCGAGGCGGCTGGCCTCGAGGCCAGCGGCGTGAAGCCGATCGTGGTCGGTCACTCCTTCGGCGGGTTTCCGACCCTCTATTGCGCCGCGCGCCATCCCGAGCGTCTGCGCGGGGCGATCATGGCCGACAGCAGCATCCAGCCGCCGGAAAAGCGCTGGAAGGGCCCGCCGCCGCGCTCGGGGCAGGGCAGCCGAGTCTACGCCACGCTGGAAGAGGGGCTGAATCGCTTTCGCCTGGCCCCGCCGCAGCCGTGCGAAAATCTCTACATCGCCGACTTCATCGCCCGTCGCTCGCTGAAGGCGGTGGAGGGCGGCTGGACCTGGAAGTTCGATCCGGATCTCTGGCACAATTTCCGGATGCCCGATCTTGGGCAGCTTCTGCCTCAGATCGCTTGTCCGGCGGCCCTGATGTGGGGCGAGCGATCTAACCTGATGCATGCAGAGACGCTCGACTATATGGTGGCGCAAATGCCCAAGGACGTGCTGCTGCTCCCGCTGCCCGACGCCGATCATCACGTGATGATCGACCAGCCCCTGGCCTTCGTGGCCGGGCTCCGTGGACTGCTGGCGAACTGGTCCTGAGCGAGGCGTCGGGGCCCGTTCTCGTCTATGCGCCCGATCGCGGGATCGGCGATCTGATGTGGCATTTGCCGACGATCCGGGCGATCGCGGCCACGACGCCCGAGGGCCGGGTCGTGCTGGTCGCGCGACCGTCCAGCCGCGCCGCCGAGGTCCTGACCGTCGAGCCCAGCGTCGCGCGCGTGCTGTACGCGCCCCACTACAAGGGCAAGCTGAAGGGCGTGCGCGAAGTCATCGACTTCTATCGCATCTGCCGCGCCGAGAGGCCGCGCGCGGTATGGATTCTGGAGAAGATCGACCGTCCGGCCATCGCCGCCGCGCTCGCTGGCGCGCCCGAGCGACGGGGCTTTGGCCTTGGGCACGGACAGGAACGGTTCCTGACCACGGGCCCCTACCTGCCCAAGTCGATGCGCTCCGCCCACCGGCTCGACAAGCTAGCGGCGTTCGAGGCGGCCCACGGCCTGGTCGTCGACAGTCGGGAGCCGGAGCTGAGGCTGGATCCCGAGGCGCTGGCGGCCGTGAAGACCAGGTACGCCGACAAGCCTGGTCCCTGGCTGACCCTGGGCATTGGCGCCAGCGAGCCCGCGCGCACCTGGCCGGCCGAGAGGTTCGCCCAGACGGCGTCGCGGCTCTCGGACCTGTTCGGCACGGTGTTTTGGGTCGGCGGTCCGCACGAGGCGCGGGTCGCCACGGCCGCGATCGGCGATCTTCCCAACAACGTGGTGGCCTGCGACCTGACGCTGGACAAGTCAGCGGCCCTGATCGCGCTGTCGGCCGGGTTCCTTGGCAACGATTCGGGCGCGCTCAACGTGGCCGCCGCCGTCGGCACGCCGTGCGTGGGCCTGATGGGCACCGCGCCGGTGCCGGCCTATTCCCGCTGGCTCTCGCGCCTGGACGGCGGCGAGGGGCGAATCTCCGACATCACGGTCGGCCAGGCTGTCGACGCCGTGCGCGCCCGCTTCGTATCGGAAGCCTGGGGCAATACGCACGCTTGAGCCTTAGCGCCCCCCGTTGTATCGGGCGGGCTCGGTATTCTCTCTTTGCTTCCAAGGACGACACATGGCCGGCGATTATCACCGCGGTGAGATGGACATTCACGAACAAGTCGCGACCTTCGCGGCGTTCAACAACATGACGAAGTGGGGCTCGCTGGCCGTCGCCACCCTGCTGCTTTTCATCACCCTGCTGTTCTGCACTGCGGCTGGCTTCATCGGCAGCGCCATCGCCGCCGCGCTGCTGCTGGCCGCCGGGATCTTCTTCCTGCGCGACAAGCCGGCCTCGACCCACTGACACCGGTGGACATCGGCATATTTTCTCCCTGAGCTGCGTCTTGAGCCTCGACAAGAGGCAAGACTATCCCCTACAGAGCGCCTCATGCTGCTGAGCAAACAGCGCTCTGGGGAGGGGTATGCCGATGGCCGTTATCGCCGTCACGAAAGAGACCCGCGCGAACGAAACGCGGGTCGCGGCCACGCCTGAAACCGTCAAGAAGCTCGGCGCCGCCGGCTTCTCGGTGGTGGTCCAGGCGGGGGCGGGGACGGCCGCGTCCTATCCGGACGCCGACTACGAGGCGGCCGGCGCCAAGATCGCCAAGACGGCCAAGGACGCCCTCAAGGACGCCGACGTTCTGTTCAAGGTGCGCGCGCCCGAGGCCGCCGAGATCGCGGCCCTGAAGAGCGGCGCGATCGTCGCCGCCGCGCTCAATCCCTACCAGGACAAGGAAACGCTGGACGCCCTGGCCAAGGCCGGCGCGACCGCGATCGCCATGGAATTCATTCCGCGCATCACCCGCGCGCAGGTGATGGACATGTTGTCGTCCCAGGCCAACCTCGCCGGCTATCGCGCTGTGATCGAGGGCGCGGAGGCCTACGGCAAGGCCCTGCCGATGATGATGACCGCCGCGGGCACCGTCGCCGCGGCCAAGGTCTTCATCATGGGGGTCGGCGTCGCCGGCCTGCAGGCCATCGCCACGGCCCGCCGCCTGGGCGCGGTGGTCACCGCCACCGACGTGCGTCCGGCCACCAAGGAACAGGTCGAGTCGCTGGGCGCCAAGTTCCTGGCCGTCGAGGACGAAGAGTTCAAGAACGCCCAGACCGCCGGCGGCTACGCCAAGGAGATGTCCAAGGAATACCAGGCCAAGCAGGCTGAACTGGTTTCCAGCCACATCGCCAAGCAGGACATCGTCATCACCACGGCCCTGATTCCCGGCCGTCCCGCGCCGCAGTTGGTCAGCGCCGCCCAGGTGGCGTCGATGAAGCCGGGCTCCATCCTGGTCGACCTGGCCATCGAGCAGGGCGGCAATGTCGAGGGCGCCAAGCTGAACGAGGTCGTCGTCACGTCGAACGGCGTGAAGATCCTCGGCCACGCCAACCTGCCCGGCCGCATCGCCACGGACGCCAGCGCGCTCTACGCCCGCAATCTGGTGGCGCTGGCGACCCTGTTCACGACGAAGGAGGGCGCGTTCGAGCCCAATTTCGAGGACGAGATCCTGCGGGCCGCCGTCGTCACCCGCGGCGGCGCGATCGTCCACCCGAACCTGAAGACCGCCTAAGCGCACAGCAACAGAAGGGAGGCTCCCATGGAAGCCGTCGACCCCACCGTGTTCCGTCTGGCGATCTTCGTGCTCGCCATCTTCGTGGGCTACTACGTCGTCTGGAGCGTGACGCCCGCGCTGCACACGCCGCTGATGGCCGTCACCAACGCCATCTCGTCGGTGATCATCGTCGGCGCCCTGCTGGCCGCCGCGGCCCACGGCGCCAACAGCGACCTGGCCGGCGGCGCCGTCGCCGGCTCGACCTGGATCTCCAAGGGGGCCGGCACGCTCGCCGCGGCCTTCGCGGCGGTCAACATCTTCGGCGGCTTCTTGGTCACCCAGCGCATGCTGGCGATGTACAAGAAGAAAGAGAAGAAGTGAGCGGACGGGATCAGGGGGAAATCACATCATGAACGCCAATCTCGCCGCCATTCTCTACATCGTCTCCGGGGTGCTGTTCATCCTCGCGCTGCGTGGCCTTTCCAGTCCCGTGACCAGCCAGACGGGCAACCGTAACGGCATGATCGGCATGGCCATCGCCGTTGGCACCACCCTGGCCACCCTGTGGAGCCAGGGCGCGCTGGACGTCGTGACCCTGGGCCTGATCCTGGGCGGCGTCGCCGTCGGGGGCGCCGTTGGGGCGGTCATCGCCCGCAAGGTCGCCATGACCTCGATGCCGCAGCTGGTCGCCGCCTTCCACTCGCTGGTCGGCATGGCCGCCTGCCTCGTGGCTGTGGCCGCCATCTATACGCCCGCCGCCTACGGCATCGTGGGCGAGGACGGCGCCATCCACTTGAACAGCCTGATCGAGCTTTCGCTGGGCCTGGCGATCGGCGCCATCACCTTCACCGGTTCGGTCATCGCCTTCGCCAAGCTGAACGGCAACATGGGCGGCGCGCCGATCCTGCTGCCGGCCCGTCACCTGCTGAACATCGTCATCGCCCTGGCCATCGTGGCCCTGGTCGTGGTGCTGGTGGTCAGCGGCGGCGCGGCCATCTGGGCCTTCTGGGGCATCTTCGCCCTGTCCCTGCTGATCGGCGTCACCCTGATCATCCCGATCGGCGGCGCGGACATGCCCGTCGTCGTGTCGATGCTGAACAGCTACTCGGGCTGGGCGGCGGCGGCCCTGGGCTTCACGCTGGAAAACACCACCCTGATCATCACCGGCGCGCTCGTCGGGTCGTCGGGCGCGATCCTGTCCTACATCATGTGCAAGGGCATGAACCGCTCGTTCGTCTCGGTGATCCTGGGCGGCTTCGGCGCCGACGCCGCGGCGGCCGGCCCGGGCGGCAAGGTCGAGAGCCGTCCCGTCAAGCAGGGCAGCGCCGACGACGCGGCCTTCATCATGAAGAACGCCAGCAAGGTCATCATCGTCCCGGGCTACGGCATGGCCGTCTCCCAGGCCCAGCACGCCCTGCGCGAAATGGCCGACAAGCTGAAGGAGGAGGGCGTCGAGGTGAAGTACGCCATCCACCCCGTCGCGGGTCGGATGCCGGGCCACATGAACGTGCTGCTGGCCGAGGCCAATGTCCCCTATGACGAGGTCTTCGAACTGGAGGACATCAACAGTGAGTTCTCGACGGCCGACGTGGCCTTCGTGATCGGCGCGAACGACGTCACCAATCCGGCCGCCAAGACCGACCCGACCAGCGCCATCTTCGGGATGCCGATCCTGGACGTCGAGAAGGCCCGCACCGTCCTCTTCGTCAAGCGCGGCATGGCCTCGGGCTATGCCGGCGTCGAGAACGAACTGTTCTTCCGCGACAACACCATGATGCTGTTCGGCGACGCCAAGAAGATGGTCGAAGGCATCGTGAAGGGGCTTTAGGCTTCTCACCGTTGGAAACGACGAAGGCCCTGGCGGTGACGCTGGGGCCTTTTTCGTGCGCGCTCTTTCCGGTTTCCGAACGAAACAAAGGCCCCAGGGTTACCTGGAGCCTCTGTCGCGGGGTGTGGGGGAGTGGGTGTTTTGGTTGGTCGTGCTCAAGCTCACTTGGCGGCCAGCTCGACCGCGTTGCTGCGGGCGGCGAAGGCCAGGGCCTTGCGTTGCTGCTTGGGCAGTTGAGCGTTCACTTCGCGATGGACGTCGGCGACACAGGCGCCCAGCGAAACCTCCAGGCCTTGGCTGCTGCGTTGCTTGGCGTGGCACAGGGCCTGACCGGCGGTGTCGATGCGGGCCTTGAAGATCGCGGCTTGCGACGGGCTCGACAGGTCCAGGTCGGCGAACGAGACGGTGACGACCGGTTCGCGCTCGGCGGCGTTGGCGGCTTGGGTCAGGCCCAGCACCGGCACGGCGGCGAGGCTCAGGCTGGCGACGGTGGTCAGGCTCATGATGAACTTGCGCATTTGAAGTATTCCCTCTGGCTGGGCGCTATTCGCTGCGCCGATGAATACTGTTTATTGCCGAGGGCTCGCGAAGTCTCGTTACGTCTCATTCATGACGTGCAATTAAAGAAGTGTCCTGAGTTTAATGAAATGAAGTTTCTGTAATATTTTACGATTACATGACGCTTGTTGATTGAATGTCGATGCGATCGCGGCATGGTAAGCGAATGGTTAAGCCGCGCCCTGTTTTCGCCCCATGCGACATTCATACACCCCGGCCATTCACCATCCCGAAAGGTCAAGCATGAGAGCTAGACGCGCGAGGCGCGGTCCTCTTCTTGACCGAATGTCCGAGAGGAAAGCGGTTTGATCCCCAAGAGCCTGGTTGTTCAGTCGCCGCACGCGCGCGTCGCCTTCTTCACCATGCTGGGCGTCGCGGCGATGGCGGGGGCGCTGAACGGCGCGGCGGCGCTGGGCGAGTGGGTGTCCCGTGCGGCCCCCGTCTCGAATCCGAAGCCCGCCATCGTTCCCACCGCGCCGACCGTCGAGGAGGAGCCGGCAGCAGAACCCCCTCCGCCAGCCTACCGGTTCGACGCGCCGCTGCCCGGCCGGGTCGTCAACTCGCCGTTCGGCCTGCGCCAACTGCCCTGGGAAGAGAATGGTCGCCTGCATCAGGGCGTCGATATCGCCGCTCCCAGCGGCGCGGCGGTCAAGGTCGCGGCCGACGGCGTGGTCAAGGCCACGGGCCTGTCGCCGACCTACGGCCGTTATGTCCAGGTCATGCACAAGGGCGGGCTGACCACGATGTACGCCCACCTCGCCGGCCCGGCGAAGGGCGTCAAGCGCGGCGTCTATCTGCGTCGCGGCGAGACCGTCGCCTATGTCGGCAATTCGGGCCGCTCCACCGGTTCGCACCTGCATTTCGAGATCCGCAACGGCGACAAGGCTCTCAACCCCAGCTTCTTCCTGGGACGCAGCTTCGCTGAGGCTGACGACCTGCCGCTGAAGGCCGCCAGTCGGGTGTCCAGGAAAGTGCGCCTCGCCACCGTCTCCAAGTGGCCGAAGGGCGTGACCCAGGCCGGCAAGAACGGGATCACCGTCACCCGCGTCAAGGGCGGGCGCGTGCGCGCCACGATCCCGGTGGTCGGCGGCTCGATTCCCAGCGTCGCGGGATAAAACTCCGCTCAGAGAGCATCGTGTTCTCGACGCGTCACAAAGCGTTACTACATAGAACGCCATGATCCAGTTTCTCGGCCGTGGCGTCGCGGGCTTCGCGCTCCTGCTCTTATCCTATGTCGCGGTCGGCGGGCTGATGAGCGCCTCGGGGGCGACCAAGCCGCGCGGCCAACTGGTCGAGATCGAGCCTGGACGCAAGCTGCGGCTGGTCTGCGAGGGGCCTCGAAGCGACCGCCCGGTGGTCTGGCTGGAGGCCGGCGCCTTCGGCTTCGCCGCCGACTGGGGCGCCGCGCAGGAGGCCCTGACCGCCGCTGGCTGGCGGTCATGCGCCTATGACCGCGCCGGCATGGGCTATTCGCCGAAGGGCCCCAGCCCGCGCGACGGCATCGCCATTGTCGCCGACTTCGAGAAGCTGGTCGCCGCCTCGGGCGAGCCGGGCCCCTACATCCTGGTCGGCCACTCGATGGCCGGCCTGCGCCTGCGCCAGTACGCCGGGCGCAATCCGGACAAGATCGCCGGCCTCGTGCTGATCGACGCCGCTACGCCCGAGGCCGCCCAGAACCCACGCATGAAGGGCTTCATCGAGGCCTTCGCCAGCATCTCCAAATGGGCCGCGCGCGGCGCTTCGATCGGCCTCTACAAGCCGCTGGTGCACACCCGCCTGGGCGACAAGATCGACCTGCCTCCAGCCGCCAAGGCCGAGAAGGGCTGGGCCTTCGCCAATGGCCGCCACAACCGCACCTCCGCCGAGGAGGTCGGACTGTGGCATGAGGCCTCGCAGCAGGCCGGCGAGCAGCCGGCCTATGATCCGAAGTGGCCGGTCGCCGTGCTGACCGCCGGACCTGTGAAGGGGCGTGAAAGCTGGAAGGACCTGCAGGCCGCCCCGGCCCGCGCCTCCCAGCATGGCATGATCGACCACGTCGAGGCCGCCACCCACACCCTGCTGATCGGCCGCCGCTTCGCCGACCATATCGTCCGGGCCGTCGCCTTCGTGGCCGACGCTCGCCAGAAGGGCTGATACAACTTCCACGAAGTCGATTCGGGGAGGTCGTCATCATGGTCAGCGCCGTCAGCCTGGAGGGCGTCAGCAAGACCTATGACGATTTCCACGCTGTCCAGGACGTCAGTTTCGAGGTCCCCGCCGGCCGGATCACCGGCTTCCTGGGCCCCAATGGCGCGGGCAAGACCTCGACCATTCGCATGATCCTGGGCCTGTTGCCGGTCAGCGCGGGCAGGATCACGGTGCTGGGCGCCGGCGACGCCACCAAGGTCCATGAGCGGATCGGATTCCTCCCCGAGGAGCGCGGCCTCTACAAGCGGATGACCCCGATCGATGCGATCGCCTTCTTCGCGGGGCTGAAGGGCGTGCCGGAGGCCGAGGGCCGCAAGCGGGCCAGGGCGATGCTGGAGGCGCAGGGCCTGGGCTTCGCCATGAAGCGGCCGATCAAGGACCTGTCAAAGGGCATGGCCCAGAAGGTCCAACTGATCTCGGCCCTGGCCCACGAGCCCGAACTGGTGGTGCTGGACGAGCCGTTCTCGGGTCTCGATCCCGTCAACCAGCAGGCCCTGGAGACGATGATCCGCGACATCGCCGCGCGCGGAGCCACGGTGCTGTTTTCCACCCACGTCATGCAGCACGCCGAGCGCCTTTGCGACAAGGTCGTGCTGATGGCGCGGGGGCGCAAGGTGTTCGACGGCGACGTGGCGACGGCCCGCCGCGCCGCGCCCCGGGCGCTGGTCCTCGAGGGTGAGCTGTCGGCCGAGCAGGTCATGGCCTTGCCGGGGCTGGGCGCGGTGACGTCCGAGCCGCTGCCGGACGGCGGGTGGCGTCACGTGGCGGTTCTGCCGGAGACGAGCGCCGGCCAGGACGCCCTGAAAGCCGCCTTCGCCCGGGACCTGGCCCTGCGCCGGTTCGAGCTCAAGGAGCCCAGCCTGCATGACGCCTTCATCGTCCTGACGGGAGACCGGGCATGAGCCGCCTGCTGAAGATCGCCCGCCGGGAATACCTGGCCTATGTCCGCACCGTCGGCTTCTGGCTGTCGATCATCGCCCTGCCGCTGGTCATCGGCGTCAGCGCCACCGCGCCCCTGATGATGATGAAGACCGCCAAGCCCGAACGACTGGCCATCATCGATCTGACGGGCCAGAACCTGGGGCCCGCCGTCGCCAAGGCGATCGTCGAGGACCAGAGCCGCGCCTCGGCCCGCGCCCTCCGCGCGGCGGCCCTGTCGGCGGCCGGTCCCAAGGCCCAGGAGGCGGTCGGCAAGGCCCAGGCCAAGGGCGGCGAGGCGGCGGGACGGGAGGCCCTGGCCGCCTTCAACCCAACCGCCGCGGCGCGCTTCAAGCCGCCGCGCGCCAAGGCGATCGTCCTGCCGGCGTCTCCCCAGGCCCAGGCCGCAGCGACGCCGCGTGAGGCGGGGCTGGTCGCGCGTCGCGACGTCGCCGACAAGCGTCTCGATTCGGTGCTGATCCTCAGCGGTCGCGACGACGCCGTCGTCATGGACCTGTGGAGCCGCAATCTAGGCGCGCCAGTGCTGGAGAACGACCTGCGCCAGGCCGTGAGCGGACTCATGCGCGAGCGCGCCCTGGCCCGCGCCGGGGTCTCGGCCCAGGTTCTGAAGGCCGCGGACGGTCTCAAGCCGGCCTTCAACAGCCTGTCGCCCAAGGCCGCTTCGGGCGAGAAGGTCAGTCTGCGCGACCGTCTGCCAGCCATTGTCGGCTTCGCGGCCGGGATGCTGCTGTGGTCGATGGTGCTGACCGGGGCCAGCATCCTGCTCAACAGCGTGATCGAGGAAAAGTCATCCAAGATCCTCGAGGTGCTGCTGTCGTCGGCCTCCGTGCCCGAGATCATGGGCGGCAAGATCCTGGGCGTGGCGGGCCTGACCCTGACCGTGCTGGGAATCTGGGCCATGGCCGGCTGGCTGGCCCTGATCAACTTCGCGCCCGGACTGGCCGGAGACCTCGCGGCCGTGCTGCTGGGCAAGGGCCTGGTGTTCTATTTCGGCGCCTATCTGGTCGGCGGCTATCTGATGTACGCGGCGCTGTTCGCGGGCATCGGGGCCTTCTGCGAGAGCCAGCGCGACGCCCAGACCCTGCTGGGGCCGATCATGATGGTGATGACCATTCCGGTGGTGTTCATGAGCCAGGCCATCCGCTCGCCAGACGCGCCGATCCTGAGCGCACTGTCCTGGTTTCCGCCCTTCACGCCGTTCCTGATGCCGGCGCGCATCGCCAGTGATCCGCCGCTGGTCCAGGTGGTCGGGACCACGGTTCTGATGGCCGCGACCGTGGCGGCGATCATCGCCTTCTCGACGCGCGCCTTCCATGTGGGGGCCTTGGCGACGGGAAAGGTGAACCTGAAGACCCTGATCGGCCTGATCCTGAGGAAGCAGGCGGGGTAGGACCTGGACCCCAAAACGACGAAAGCCGCGCGGATCGCCGCGCGGCTTTCGAAATCTTCGAAGCTGAAGAGGCCTGGTCTTAACGACCAGCCGGCTTCTTCGGCATCGGCAGCAGGCCTTCGCGCTGGGCGCGCTTGCGGGCCAGCTTGCGGGCGCGACGGACGGCTTCGGCCTTTTGGCGCGCGCGCTTTTCCGACGGCTTCTCATAGTGCACGTGCCGCTTCATTTCGCGGAACGAGCCTTCGCGTTGCATCTTCTTCTTCAGAGCCTTCAGGGCCTGATCGACGTTGTTGTCGCGGACGAAAATCTGGACCAGGGGTATCTCTCCATTCGACAGCCCGACCAATATTCCCAAGTCCCTCTTGAGGGGCCGGGCGGGCGAACAAAACCGGGTAACCTGAGAGGGGTTCTCCCAGGCGATGAGGCGGGGCTGATAGCAGAGCGAAGGGCCGCTGTCCATGCGCGACGCGGCCTAAACACCGGTATAGACTCGGATTCATGATGCAAACCGCTCAGACCTCCGGCGAGACCGCCGGCCAAGCTTCCGATCAAACGGCTTCTTCGTGGGCCGACGCCGCCGAGCAGCGCGTGCTGGACGAGGCCCTTCGCCTGGCCCCGAGGGCCGGCTGGAACGCCGGTCTGGTCAGTCGCGCCCTTGCGGCGGCGGGTTTCAGCGACGCCGAGGGCCAGCTCCTGCTGCCCGAAGGCCCGCGCGACCTGGCCGCCCTGCTGTCGCGACGCCATGACGCGGTCGCGCTAGGCAAGTTGCGAACGTTCGATCTGGCCGCGTTGAAGATACGCCAGAGGATTCGCGAGGGCGTCATCGCCCGCCTCGACGCGGCCCAGGAGAATGCCGATGTGCTGCGCCCGCTGGCCGCCTTCATGGCTTTTCCCACCAACCTGCCGCTGGCCCTGCGGCTGACCTGGCAGTCGGCCGACGTGATCTGGCGGTGGGCCGGCGATGTGGCGACCGACGAGAACCACTATTCGAAGCGGGCGATTCTCTCGGGCGTCCTGATCTCGACACTGGCGGTCGACATGGCCTCTGGCCGCGCCTCGGCGCTGTCGCACCTGGATGCGCGCATCGACAACGTCATGGCCTTCGAGAAGTGGAAGGCGGGTCTCAAGCCAATGGATCTGGCCAGCGAGATGGTCTCGGCCCTGGCTCGGATGCGATACGGAAAATAGGGGGGCTCAGCCCCCGAACGCCGCCACCAGGCGTTCGAAGTGGGCTTGCACCGGGCGCGGCGCCTCTTCGTTCGGCGATTCCACGTACATGCGACGGTCCAGGTGGCGGACCCGCTCATAAAGGCGCTCGGAGCGCTGCAGCAGGTTCATAAGGCCGAAGGGCAGTTCCTCGACGGCCGGCGGTTCGCCCGCGGCCTCCTCGCCCAGGCGATAGCTTTCGGCGCATGCGGCTTCCGGCGGCATCTCCCCCTCGCGCACCGCGCGCTGCACCAGCAGCCACGAGGCCACCTGCATCAGACGGGTGGTCAGGCGCATGCTCTCGGTGGCGTAGCCCAGGGCGGCGTTGCGGGAGAGGATCTTGCTGTCATGCCGGCCGGCGCCATCGAGATAGGCGGCGGTCTCCTCGACCAGCTGCATGCCTTCCTCGAACGTGCGGTCGAACAGTTCCGATCGCGCGAAGTCCTGGATCACTCCAGCACGCCAAGGCGTGTCCGCGAACGCGTTCACTTCGGTCATAGCTACCCAATGCCCCTCGAAAGGCCGCGAGGACGTCTCGCTTGGCGGAGGGAGTGCAACCCCCGTGCCAGAACGCGCCGTCCCGTTGCGACCCACCCCCTTCGATCGACCATACTCACGAGCGTCAGAAGACGGATGACCGCTTAAGACGTCAGTAACCTCACCGAAACCTTAAAATAAGCCTTAGTCCAGACGACCAAACAGCGCATTGGCGGCGTCGCGGCCGGCCTTTTTCTTGGCGAGCTGGGTCTTGGTGCGCTCAATTTCGGCCTGCAGGGCCGCGATGCGCTCCTCCAGTTCGGCGACGCCGTAGACCTCCAGGTCCTCGTGAGTCGTCTCGCTCAAGGCGTGTCCGTTGAAGGCGCGAGGTTCGGCGGGCTCTTCGAACATCGGCTTATCTCCCTTTTCCGTCGGCCATCTGACGCCTACCTAGGGTCCAAGGCAAGCATGAGAGGGACCCCGGGCATGGCCGGAACGATGACCGCGATCGCGATCGAAGGCGGCAAGGGCGCGGCCGAGGCGCTGAAGCCGGTGGAAGTCCAGCGCCCCGAGGCCGGGGCTGGGCAGATCCTGATCAAGGTCGCGGCCGCGGGCGTGAACCGCCCCGACCTCCTGCAACGCATGGGGTTCTACCCGCCGCCGCCTGGCGCGCCCGAGACCTTGGGTCTGGAGGTCGCGGGCGAGGTCGTGACCGGTTCCGGCCGCTGGAAGGTCGGCGACAAGGTCTGCGCCCTGCTGGGCGGCGGCGGCTATGCCCAATACGCGGTGGTCGATGCTCGCCACGCCCTGCCGATCCCCAAAGGCCTGGATCTCGTCCACGCCGCGGCCCTGCCCGAGACCGTCTTCACCGTCTTCGCCAATGTGTTCGAGCATGGCGCCCTTAAGGCCGGCGAGACGCTGCTGGTTCACGGTGGAACGTCCGGAATCGGAACAACCGCGATCGCCATGGCCAAGGCGGCCGGCGCCAAGGTCATCGCCACGGGACGCGGCGCCGACAAGAAGGCCAAGGCCCTGGAGCTGGGCGCCGATATCGCCATCGACGCCAAGGCCGAGGACTTCGCCGCGATCGTCAAGGCGGCCGGCGGCGCCGACGTGGTGCTCGACATGGTCGGGGCCAGCTATTTCGACAAGAACCTCGAGGCCCTGAACGTGGGCGGCCGCATCGTCTACATCGCCAGCCTCGGCGGCCCCGTGCTGGAAGTGCCGGTGATGAAGATCATGCAGAAGCGGGCGGTGATCACCGGCTCGACCCTGCGGCCCCGCTCGGTCGACGAAAAGGCGCGCCTGGCGGCCGAGGTCGAGCGCGTGGTCTGGCCGTGGATCGAGGCAGGGCAGGTCAGGCCGCTGATCGACGCGACCTTCCCGCTCGCGGACGCCGCCAAGGCGCACGCCCACCTCGAAGCCGGGGAGCACGTGGGCAAGGTCGTGCTGACGGTCTAGCGCCGGAATCTAGACTGCGGATTCACGCAAGGCTCTGGCTTTGCTTTCGTTTGCTTGATCCCCGTTCCCTTTTTCCGAGAACCGGATTATAGCGTTCGTCAACATCCCGCCCGGCCGAAAGGCCGGGCGCCGTCATTTCTGGAGGACCGCATGTCCGACATTCTGATGCCCAAGGCGACCGCCGTCTGGCTGGTGGACAACACTTCGCTGAGCTTCGAGCAGATCGCCGATTTCTGCGGCCTTCACCCGCTGGAAGTGCGTGGCATCGCCGACGGTGAAGTCGCGCGCGACATCCGCGGCGCCGATCCCATCGGCAACGGCCAGCTGACCCGCGAAGAGCTGGACAAGGCCCAGGCCAACGACGCCTATCGCATGAAGGCCCAGGTCAGCCGCCACGCCGAGCTGCTGAAGCCCCAGAAGAAGGCACCGCGCTACACCCCGGTGTCGCGTCGTCAGGACCGTCCTGACGCCATCGCCTGGTTCCTGCGCCACCACCCGGAAGTGACCGACGCCCAGATCTCGAAGATCCTCGGCACCACCAAGGCTACGATCGAGCAGGTCCGCGGCCGCACGCACTGGAACGCCGCCAACATCAAGCCGATCGACCCGGTGACCCTGGGCCTGGTGGGCCAGCTGGAGCTGGACGCCCTGGTCAAGAAGGCGGCCGAGAAGAAGGCCAAGGACGACCTGAAGAAGGGGATCCTGCCGGAAGACCCGACCCTGCGCCCCGCCTCGGAGGCCGGCCAGTTCGAGCCCGAGGTCGAGGAAGAGGAAGAAGACTTCCGCGCCAAGCGCGGCGACCTCAAGGCCGAGGACGTGTTCGGCCAGTCGTCGGGCTATGTGGACGAGGAAGACGAGGACTAAGCCTCGCTTCCGAGCTGAAAAAGCAGAGGCCCCGCTCCTTCCGGAACGGGGCCTCTCGTTTTTCGGCTGCTTCTCAGCAGCTAGTGAAGTCGCGCCCTAAGGCCCTCGATCTCCTCCTTCAGCCGAAGCTTCTGCCGCTTAAGCTCCCTAAGCATCGTACCGTCACAACCGGGTCGATTGGTCTCCTCCTGGATCTTGCGATCGAGCCCCTCGTGACGGGTCCCAAGCTCGCGGATACGGGATTCGATGGCCATGGCTCTCGGCTCCTTGCTGTTGGAGAAGAAAGTGAACACCCGCTGCGCGGCGCTGTCAGATCACATATGATTGCAAGCGGCTCCGCTTGACGTGGCCGAGTTTGCTCCCAAGACGGACGAAAATTTACCATGACGGACGTTTTGAAGGCCGCGGATCGCCCCAGGCTGGTCGTTGGAATTTCAGGGGCTTCCGGCGTGGTCTACGGCGTCCGGACCCTGGATGCGTGCCGCGAACTGGGCGTCGAGAGCCACCTCGTCGTCTCCAGGTCGGCGGTGCTGACCCTGCAGCAGGAGACCGGCCAGTCGGTCGCCGAGCTCAACGAGCGGGCGGATGTTGTCCATCGCGTGAGCGACATTGGGGCGGCCATCGCCTCGGGCTCGTTCCGGACCCTGGGCATGGTCATCGCGCCGTGCTCGGTGCGGACGATGAGCGAAATCGCCACCGGCGTAACGTCCTCGCTGCTGACCCGGGCCGCCGACGTGACGCTGAAGGAGCGGCGGACCCTGGTGCTGATGGTGCGCGAGACGCCGCTGCACCTGGGTCATCTTCGGACCATGACCAAGCTGGCCGAGATGGGCGCGGTGATCGCTCCGCCGCTGCCGGCCTTCTACGCCAAGCCCGCCTCGATCGCCGAGATGGTCGACCAGTCGGTGGGCCGGGCGCTGGATCTGTTCGACCTCTCCTGGCGGCCGGTGAAGCGCTGGGGCGAGGACCTGGAGACCATCCGGGAGACCCTCTCCGGCAAGGATGCTCAAGGCGAGGAGGGTTAACGCCGATGCGGCTGTGGGACTGGGCTCTGGAGGTCTATGCGCGTCAACCTGTCGCGGAGGCCTGTCTGCACCTGCAGGACGCCCACGGTCAGAACGTACCCTACCTGCTCTGGGCCGCCTGGATGGCCGGGGAGGGGCGCACGGCCGACCTGAAGGACGCCGCCAGGACGATGCGGACCTGGGACGCCGAGGTCGGCGCGCCCCTGCGCGGCGTGCGCCGGGCGCTGAAGCCCTCGCGGCCTCCGGTCGATGACGTCGCCAGGGAGGCCTTGCGAGACGCCGTGAAGGCCGTCGAGCTCAAGGGCGAGCGGGTGCTGATGGAAAGCCTGGAGGCTCTGAGCGGTCCTCCGGGCGCGCCAGTCCCGGTGCTGGACGGTCTCGTCGCGGCCGCCGCGGCCTCCGGCGACCCGCCTCGCCGCGCCGCTTTGGAAAAGCTGGCGGCCGCGCTTGAAAAGTCCACGTGCTGAGCGCCTTTACGGCTCGTCAGCCTTTGCTATCTAAATCCCTATTGGGGCCCACCTGAGATATGTTCATGAACGACGATGATCCGTCGGAAGACACCGACATCGCGATCGAACGTCGCCTCGCCGACCTGCGCGAGGATCACAAGGATCTCGACGACGCTATCCGGGCCTTGGAAGAGCGCTACCAGCCCGACATGCTGCAGATCGCCCGGCTGAAGCGCAAGAAGCTGGCCCTCAAGGACGAGATCGGCCGTCTGGAAGACCAACTGACCCCGGACATCATCGCGTAGAGGTCGGACAGGCCGCCTCGAAATCCGGAGCGCGTCTGGCGACCCACGGTCGCGAACGCGTCAGGCGGCGATCTCGGTCTCGGTCGCTTCCAGCTCGCGGACGGTCCGCAGCAGGCGACCCGGGGTAATCGGCTTTTCCAGCCGCGCGTCGGCGTGCTGATCGTCCTTCAGCAGACGCGCGTCCACGGCCGAGGCCATCAAGGTCATGGCGCCGGGGCGGGCCTTGCGCACGGCGCTGACCAACTCGCCGCCGCTCATGCGCGGCATCGCGTGATCGGTGATCACCAGGTCGGGCTTGAACCGGTCCAAGGCCTCATAGGCTTCCTGGCCGTCCCGACACAGCAGGACGTCAAACCCCGCCTCGGTCAGGGTGATTTCGTAGATCAGCGAGAGGACAGGGTCATCCTCGGCGATCAGAATACGCTGCATCCGTCCCACGCCCAGTCATGCTTAACAGACTATGAAGATCTGTTACCGCGACCGACGGGGGCCGTCGCCGTGCGATAAGGTCGCATTCCCTTGAGTTGTCGTCAGGCTTGCTTCCGCTTGCGGACGAACATGGCCGCGTCTGCTTCGGCGAGGGCCTCTTCGGGATCCGCGCCGGGCTCGATCTCGCGCACGCCGTAGGAGATGTGCAGCGGGGCCGACCACTCGCCGAATTCGACCGGCGCGGAACGAACCGCGTCGGCCAGGCTCTGGGCCTTGGACACCGCAGTCTCCTTGTCGGCTTGGGCCAGCAGCACGGCGAACTCGTCGCCGCCCATGCGGCCCACCACGTCGCTCTCGCGGACATTGGCCAGCAGGCGCTTGGCCACCGCCTTCAGGGCCTCGTCGCCAGCGGCGTGGCCGAAGCGGTCGTTGACGGCCTTGAAGTTGTCGAGGTCGAAGAACACCACGCTGGCCGGCGAACCGTAGCGCTGGGCGAAGGCGGAGACGCGCTTCATCTCGCGCAGGAACGCCCGGCGGTTCAGCACCGGCGTCAGCACGTCCATGTCGGCCTGAGCCTGAGCCTCGTTGAGACGCAGCTTCAGCATCGCGACCTCGTTCCGCAGGTCGTCGATTTCGGTCATCAGGGTCTGCAGGGCCTCGATGACCTTCGGAGTCATGTCGGCTTCCGTCAGGCCCAGGAAGGCGGCGCTGTCCGGAGCCGTCACCTCGCGCGCCGTGACCTGAGCCCCGGCGCGCGCGAGGGCGCGCTTGCGGATGGCGGCGAAAGGTTCGGTCCGGGCGCCGGAGATCTTCATGACTTCACAGGGAATCGTTAAGGCACAGCTACAGCAAGGTTAACGGGAACGCCGTTCGACGCAATTGGGGGCGCCGATAAGCCGCAGGCGCGAAAGGACGCGCCCACTCTAAAGGCGGCCACGGAACGTTTTGTGTCGTTTTGGGCTTGCCGGCGCCGGCGGAGGCGCATACGGGGCGGCTTTCCGACGCTCGCCGAAAAAGAGACGACGCCGATGACCCAGACCCCTCCGCCCGTCGCCATCATCATGGGCAGCCGCTCGGACTGGCCGACCATGAAGGGCGCCGCCGACGCGCTCGACGCCCTGGGCGTGGCTTACCAGGCCAAGGTCGTCTCGGCCCACCGCACCCCCCAGCGCCTGTTCGACTTCGCCACCGGGGCGGAAGCCGCCGGCTACAAGGTGATCATCGCCGGCGCCGGCGGCGCGGCGCATCTGCCGGGCATGGCGGCCTCGATGACCAACCTGCCGGTGCTGGGCGTGCCGGTGCAATCCAAGGCGCTCAGCGGCCTCGATTCCTTGCTGTCGATCGTCCAGATGCCGGGCGGCGTGCCGGTGGCCACCCTGGCGATCGGCGAGGCCGGAGCCAAGAACGCGGGCCTGCTGGCCGCCCAGATCCTGGCCCTGTCGGACTCGGCCTTGAATCAGCGCCTGTCGGCCTTCCGCGCCGCCCAGACCGACAGCGTCGCCGAGAGCGTCGAGGACTAGGACCCTATGGCTGAGTTTCCCCTCGTTCCCGGTTCGACCATCGGCATCCTCGGCGGGGGGCAACTGGGCCGCATGCTCGCCCAGGCCGCCGCCCGGCTGGGCTTCGATGTCGTCATCCAGGATCCGGAAGAGAATTCGCCCGCCGGCCGGGTCGCCGCCCGCCAGATCGTCGCCGCCTATGACGACCGCTGGGCGCTGAAGCGTCTGGCCGAGGCCTGCGACGTCGTCACCTACGAGTTCGAGAACGTTCCGGCCGACACGGTGGCGGAACTGGCCGCCCTGGGCGCAATAGTCTCGCCGGGCGCCAAGGCCCTGGCCGCCGCCCAGGACCGCGTGGTCGAGAAGAGCTTCCTGGCCGAGATCGGCGTGCCCACCGTGGCCTTCGCCCCGGTTCAGGACAGCGAGAGCCTGGCCGCCGCGGTCGCCAAGATCGGCGCGCCGTCGCTGCTGAAGACCCGCCGCGATGGCTATGACGGCAAGGGCCAGGCCTGGATCCAGAAGGCGGTCGACGCCGAGGCGGCGTTCGAGAAGATCGGCCGGCGCGCGGCCATCCTCGAGGCCCCCGCCGACTTCGGCCGCGAGCTTTCCGTGATCGCCGCCCGCGGCCGCGATGGCGAGATCGCCTGCTATCCCCTGTCGGAGAACCACCACGAGGGCGGCGTGCTCAAGCGCACCGTGGCCCCCGCCAAGGTCACGCCGGCGACCCGCGACCAGGCCGAGACCATCGCCATCAAGATCCTCACGGCGCTCGACTATGTCGGGGTGATCGGGGTGGAGCTGTTCGAGCTGGCCGGCGGCAAGCTGCTGGTCAACGAGTTCGCCCCGCGGGTCCACAATACGGGCCACTGGACCCAGGACGGCTGCGAGGTCGACCAGTTCGAGCAGCATATCCGCGCCGTCGCCGGCTGGCCGCTGGGCCCGACCGCCCCGCACCACCATGTCGAGATGACCAACCTGCTGGGCGGCGACGTCGAGGCCTGGCGCAAGCTTGCCGCCGAACCGGAGACCCGCGTCCACCTCTACGGCAAGGGCGAAGCTCGGCCGGGGCGGAAAATGGGGCATGTGAACCGGCTGCGGCCGCTGCGGGACTAGGTGGCGGCGGTGCGCCGCCCTTGCGGGGCTTGGCGGTCGCCGGGAAGCGCCTAAGGTCGAGCGACGAATCTTGGCCTTGGGGATACGCCTTGTCGCCCACGCTCGAAACCGAACGCCTGATCCTGCGGGTCCCGGTCCAGGACGACTTCGACGCCGGCTGGGCCGAGTTCCACGGCGATCCCGAGTGCATGCGCTACCTGGGCGGCGCCATGCCGCGCAGCATCGCCTGGCGCGCCATGGCCCAGGTGGTCGGCATGTGGCCGCTGCGCGGGTTCGGGACCTTCTCGGTGATCGAGAAGGCGACCGGTCGCTGGGTCGGTCGCTCCGGTCCCTGGCAGCCGGAGGGCTGGCCGGCGCGGGAGGTCGGCTGGATGCTGCACCGATCGGCCTGGGGTCGGGGTTACGCCACCGAGGCGGCCGGCGCCTGCCTGAAGTTCGTGTTCGAGGATCTGGGCTGGACGTCGGTGGCCCACATGATCCACCCGGACAATCTCGCCTCTCAGGCCGTCGCGGCCCGACTGGGCTCTCGGCTGATCCGCATGGTCGACCTGCCGCCGCCGATGGACGTGGCCGGCCCGACCCAGATGTGGGGCCAGGACGCGCCTTAGTCGCCGTCGTCGGGCGCGGTCAGGTCGGACGGGTCGAACGCGTAGTCCAGCAGGTCGCCCGGCTTGCAGCCGAGGGCCGCGCACAGCCGGGCCAAGGTGCGGAAGCGGATGCCCTTGACCTTGCCTGAGCGGAACAGGGACAGCTGGGTCTCGCTGAGACCGACCTCCTGGGCCAGGTCGCGGGCTTTGAGGCCCTTGGCGACGATCAGGGCGTCCAGGGTGACGCGAACGGGCATCAGATCATCTCGTCGAGTTCGGCCTGCGCCGCCAGGGCCTGGTCCATGACCCGGCCCAGCAGGAAGAGGGCGCCGCCGATCATGCCCAGCGTCATGCCGGCCACGTCGAAGTTCAGATAGCTGCCCTTGGTGAAGCCGACCAGTCGCATCAGGTTGCTGACGATGAAGACGCTGGCCACGCCGCCGACGCCGAGAGCCAGGCCCACCCGGCGCAGGGCCGAGGGTAGGGCGGCCTGGATCAGTCGTCCCTTGGCGATCTGGCCCATCGCCCGGCCGATCGACCACACGCCGAACAGGTAGCAGACGGCCGGCGCGTTCTGGATCGTCACCGCCAGCATGATGTCGGGCCGTAGCGGCCTGTGCTTCACCAGCGCGTAGAGGAGCGGAAAGCCCCAGGCCATCAGGGCCAGCAGCAGGCCGACGCTGACGACCATGAACACCGCCAGCCAGCGGAACTGGCGGCACATGCGGCGGAATTTCTCGACGTCCTTGGCGTTCATGGCGGCCTCCCAACCTGTCGCATCTTTAATCTTGACTTAAAGACGACCGCTTCGCAACTTTATATCTGACTTAAACGAAAGTGAGCGCCGCCGCATGTCCGTCGCCATCGAAACCGAAGGCCTGTCCCGTCGTTTCGGCCCCCGCCTGGCGGTCGACGGCGTCGCCATGACCGTGCCCGAGCGGGCCGTGTACGGTTTCCTCGGCCGCAACGGCGCGGGCAAGACCACGACGCTGAAGATGGTGCTGGGCCTGATCCGTCCGACATTCGGTGCGGCCAGGGTCTGTGGCCTGGACGTCGCCCGTGACCGGATCGGCGCGGCGCGCAAGGTCGGAGCCTTGCTGGAGGCGCACGGCTTTTACGGCAACCTGACCGGCCGGGAGAACCTAGCCTTGACCGCGACCTTGCTGGGCTGCCCGACCCGCGAGATCGATAGGGTGCTGGAGGTCGTCGAAATGCGCCCCGACGCAGGCCGCAAGGTCGCCGGATACTCCCTGGGGATGCGCCAGCGCCTGGGCCTGGCCCGCGCCATGCTGGGCGCGCCGCCGGTGCTGGTGCTGGACGAGCCGACCAACGGCCTGGATCCGGACGGCATCGCCGACATGCGCCGCTTCCTCAAGAGCCTGCCCGAGCGCACCGGCGCCACCGTGCTGCTGTCCAGCCACCTGCTGGGCGAGATCGAGCAGACCGCCACCCACGTCGGCGTCGTCAATGACGGCCGGCTGGTGCTGGAGGGCGAGCTTTCGCGGCTCAAGGCCGACCTCGCGCCGGAGATCGTGTTGCGCACCGGCGACGATGCGCGATCCGCAGCGCTGCTGCGCGGCCATGGTCTGAACGTCCGCGTCGCCGACAGCCTGACCGTCGCCCTGGACCTCGGCGACGCCGTCGACCCGGCCGTGGCCGGGCTTACCGCCCTGCTGGTCGAGGCCGCCGTCCCGGTCTTCGCCATCGGTCCCCGCGCCCGGTCTCTGGAGGATATCTATCGCCGCGTCGCGGTCCCTACCGTCCGTCAAGCCGAGGCCGCCTGATGCTCGCCGCCCTGTCCGTCGAATTGCGCAAGCTGAACCGCTCGCTGGCCGCCGTGCTGGCCGTGGCCGCGCCGTCGCTGATCGCGATCTTCGCCTTCTTCAACCTGCTGCGCGCCGACAAGGCCCCGCCCTGGGCGATGTTCCTGCAGGCCTCGACCGGCATCTGGGCCTATTTCATGCTGCCGATGAGCGTGACGGCCCTGACCGCCCTGGTCGCCCATATGGAGCACGGACCGCGCAGCTGGGATCATCTGCGCGCCTTGCCGGTCCCGCGCTGGCGACTCTACGCGGCCAAGGCGGTCTGCGTGATCGGGATTGTCGTCATCATGACCGCCCTGAACCTGGTGCTGACCTTCGGCGCGATGTCCCTGGCCGGGACCATCAAGCCGGCGGTGGCGCCAATCGGCGATCCGGATCTTTCCCGCTTGGCCCTTCTGAACGCCAAGGTCGTGGCGGCGGCCCTGCTGCTGATCGCCATTCAGTTCTGGACCGCCGTGCGCTTTTCCAGCTTCGTGCCGGCCCTGGCGCTGGGCATCGGCGGGACCTTCTTCTCGGTGGTGGCGACCTCGGCCAAGGAGGGGGTGTTCTTCCCCTGGCAGATGCCGGTCAACATGCTGGCCAGGGAGGCGTGGCGCATCGACACGGCCCTGGCGCTGGGCGGCGGACTCGGCCTGGTCGCCCTGATCGCGGCCATCGCCCATCTTGCGCGACGCGAGGTGTTGTAACCCTGCGCCAGGCTCTCTAGGTCCTCTTCAGACGAGGAGGTGGACCGCATGACCGAACAGGCGCTCATCGGATTGATCGGCGGCATGAGCTGGGAAAGCTCGGCCCAGTACTACCGGCTGATCAACGAGGCCGTGCGCGAGCGCGTGGGCGGTGTCGCCTCGGCCCGGACGCTGATGTGGTCATTCGACTTCGCCGAGATCGAGCGCCTGCAGCACGCCGGCCGCTGGCCCGAGCTGTCGCGCCGCCTGGCCGACGCCGCCCGGGCGCTGGAGGCGGGCGGGGCCGATTTCCTGGTGCTCTGCACCAACACCATGCACCGCGAGGCCGACGCCATCGAGGCGGCGGTGCGGATCCCGCTGTTGCACATCGCCGACCCGACGGGCGAGGCGATCAAGGCGGCCGGCCTCACGACCGTGGGCCTGCTGGGCACGGCCTTCACCATGGAGCACGACTTCTATCGCGGCCGGCTCGAGCAGAAGCACGGCCTGACCGTGCTGACCCCGGAGACCGAAGACCGCGCCGCCGTACACCGGATCATCTACGAGGAGCTGGTCGCCGGGCAGGTGATCGACGCCTCGCGCGAGGCCTATAAGGCGGTGATCGCGCGACTGGTGGAGCAGGGCGCCCAGGCGATCATCCTGGGCTGCACCGAGATCATGCTGCTGATCGGCCAGGCGGATAGTCCCGTGCCGGTGTTCGACACCACGACCCTGCATGCGATGGCGGCGGTGGACCGGGCGTTGGGATGACAAGCGTGTAGGCGCTGCTACGGTGCCCCCGCTCAAGTTGCGGAGTTTCCCGAATGCGCCCCTGTTCAGTGTCGGGCCTCGCCCTGCTCGCCAGCCTCTCGATCCTGGCGGCGACGCCCGTCCTGGCCCAGACCACAACATCCTACGACTCGGTAGACCCCTTTATCGGCACGGGCGGCGATGGCCACACCTTCCCCGGCGCGGTCGTGCCGTTCGGCATGGTGCAGCTGAGCCCCGACACCGACATCCTGCCGTTCAAGCAGAGCTACGCCCGCGCCGCCGGTTACCGGTTCGGCGACCCGACCATCCTGGGCTTCTCGCACACCCACTTCTCGGGCGCCGGCCACTCGGACCTCGGCGACATCCTGCTGACCCCGGTCGCCGGCGAGGCCAAGCTGGAGCCGGGCGAGGCCGACAAGCCGGGCTCGGGCTACCGCTCGCGCTACAGCCACGACACCGAGGTCGCTCAGCCGGGCTACTACGCGGTGACCCTCAGCGACAGCCGCGTGCGCGCCGAACTGACCGCCGGCCTGCGCACCGGCCTGCATCGCTACACCTTCCAGAAGGGCGACCGCGCCCAGGTGCTGATCGACCTGCGAAGCTCGATCTACAACTATCCGGGCAAGGTGCTGTGGTCGCGCCTGCGGGTGTCGCCGGACGGCGTGGTCACCGGCTATCGCGAGACGCGCGGCTGGGCCCCGGGCCGCAAGCTGTTCTTCGCCATCAAGTTCGACCGTCCGCTGGTCGGGCAGTCGTTCCGCAACACCGAGAAGGACGTGCCCTATAACGGCTTCGCCCAGCCGGGGCGCACGCCGGAGGACCGGGCCCAGGTCCAGGGCCGCGCCCTGGTCGGGGTGTTCGACTTCGGCCAGATCGACGGGCCGCTGACCGTGAAGGTGGCGCTGTCGTCGGTCAGCGAGGACGGGGCGATCGCCAACCTGGCCAGCGACGAGCCGGGCTTCGACTTCGACGCCCAGCGCGCCCGCGCCAGGACCGCGTGGGAACAGGCCCTGGGCGCGGTCGACATCGAGGCCCCGGCCCCGATGAAGAAGACGCTCTACACGGCGCTCTACCACACCCTGCTGGCCCCCAGCGTCTATGCCGACGCCGACGGCCGTTACAGGGGCCCCGACGACCAGGTGCACGAGGGCAAGCTGGACGGCCGCCCGTTCACCTTCCACTCGACCTTCTCGCTTTGGGACACCTTCCGGGCCGAGCATCCGCTGCTGACCCTGATCCAGCCGGCCGACTACACCAACGACGTGGTCAATTCGCTGATCGCTTCGCAGAAGCAGAGCCCGTACGGCATCCTGCCGGTCTGGCAGTTCCACGGCCAGGAAACCTGGACGATGATCGGCTACCACGCCGTGCCGGTCATCGCCGACGCCTGGATGAAGGGCATCCGCGGCTATGACGGCAAGGCGGCCCTGGACGCCATGGTCAAGAGCGCCACCTACGCCCCGTATGGCGGCCTCGGCGACTACATGAAGCTGGGCTACGCGCCGATCGACAAGGAGCCGGAAGCCGCCTCCAAGACGGTCGAATACGCCTATGACGACTGGACCATCGCCCGCATGGCCAAGGACATGGGCCAGGACGATGTCGCCAAGACCTTCGAGAAGCGGGCGTCCTACTGGCGCAACAGCTTCGATACGAAGACCGGCTTCCTGCGGGCTCGCAAGAGCGACGGGACCTTCCGCGAGCCGTTCAACCCGACCGCCATCAACTACGGCTCGGACTATACCGAGGGCAACGCCTGGCAATATTCCTGGTTCGCGCCGCAGGACCTGGGCGGGATCGTCAAGACCCTGGGCGGCGACGCGGCGACGGTCAAGAAGCTGGACGCTATGTTCGACTTCGACAATTCGAAGATCGACTATTCGCACGCCGAGGACATCGCCGGCCTGATCGGCCAGTACATCCACGGCAACGAGCCCAGCCACCATGTGGCCTATATGTACAACTACGCCGGCGCCCCATGGCGCACCCAGGCCCGCCTGACCCAGATCATCAAGACCCAGTACAGGCCGACGCCCGACGGCCTGTCGGGCAATGACGACCTGGGCCAGATGTCGGCCTGGTTGATGTTCACCAGCCTGGGCTTCTATCCGGTGACACCGGCCTCGAACGAATACGCCATCGGCCGGCCGTTCGTGGAAAAGGCGGCGCTGAACCTGCCGAACGGCAAGCGCTTCACGGTGCGCGCCGAGGGCATGGCCGACGACAAGCCTTACGTTTCCAAGGTGACGCTGAACGGCAAGCCGCTGACCCGGGCGTTCCTGAAGCACGACGAGATCGTGGCCGGCGGCGAGCTGGTCTTCACGATGAGCGCCACGCCGAACAAGAGCTGGGCGACGAAGGTGGCGGATCGGCCGACGTCGCTGACGGCGTATCGGTAGCTAAACCCAGCTTTTCATCCCGGCCGCGGCGGAGCGGAGAGCCGGGACCCAGGGGCGCCCGCACCGCGCCGCCCCCTGGGTCCCGGACAAGAATTGGAACTAGTAAGGCAGCCGCTCCGGCGGCGGCGGGGCGGTCGGCGCCATGGTCTCCGCCGCCTTCGCCGCCGCGTCCAGTTCCGAGGCCGCGCGCGCGAATTCCGCCGACAGGGTCTCGTAGTAGCCGTTGCGCGGATCCGGCTCGGTCTGCGGCGCGGGGTCGGGCAGCAGCCAGGCGAAATCGCGGACCGCCAGGGTCTGGTGGGCGGTCATCATGAAGCGGCGCCAGATGCTGGCCGGGATGTCGCCGCCGACCACCTTGTTCATCGGCTTCTCGTCGTCGTTGCCGACCCAGACGCCGGTCACATAGTCGGGCGTGAAGCCGACGAACCAGGCGTCGCGCCAGTTCTGGCTGGTGCCGGTCTTGCCCGCCGCCGGACGGCCGAAGGCGGCGCGCTTGGCCGTGCCCTCGGTGACGACCTTCTTCATCATCTTGACCATGATGCTGGCGTGTCCGACGTCGTAGACGCGGCGCTCGGCCTGGGGAGGCTGGTGCTGGAACAGCGCCTGGCCGTCCTGGGTGGTGACCGTTTCGATGACATAGGGCTCGATCCGGACGCCGCCCTGCTGGAAGACCTGGAAGCCCGAGGTCAGCTGCAGCAGGCTCACCTCGTACGAGCCCAGGGCCACCGACAGGTCGGGGACGGGCGGCAGGGTGGTGATGCCGAAGCGGCGGACCAAGTCGCCGATCGCCGCGCCGCCGGCCTCCTGGCCCAGCTTCACGGCCACGGTGTTTATCGAGTTGATCAGCGCCCGCTCGACGGTCATCGGACCGCGATAGCCGCCGCTGTAGTTTTCGGGGCTCCAGTCGCCGAACCTGACCGGCTCGTCGACGCGGATGTCGGTGGGCAGCACGCCCTTCTCGACGGCGGCGGCGTAGACGAACGGCTTGAAGGTCGAGCCCGGCTGGCGGCGGGCCTGGACGGCTCGGTTGAACGGGCTGTCGCCATAGTCCGTGCCGCCGACCATGGCCCGGATGGCGCCGTCGGCGGACAGTGACAGCAGGGCCGCCTGGCGCGCGCCCGAACGGGTGGTCTCGGTGGCCATGGTCTGGCGCACGACCTCGGCGCCCTCGCGCTGCAGCAGCGGGTCGATGGTCAGGCGCACCACCAGGTCCGGCGCGTTCTGGCCGGCGATCTTCACGGCCTCGGTGGTCGCGTAATCCAGCACCCAGCCGTAGTCGCCCTCGTCCTGCAGGGCCATCGGCGACAGGCGCGGGGTGTCGTCCAGCGCGCGACTCTCCTGCTCGGCGGTGATCCAGCCTTCCTTGCGCATGTTGGCCAGGATCAGCCGCGAGCGGGTCAGGGCGCGCTCCATGTCGTTGGTCAGGGCCAGGCGCGAAGGAGCCTTGGGCAGACTGGCCAGCAGGGCCGCCTCGGACAGGGTGAGCTGGCTGGCGGGCTTGCCGAAATAGGTCTGGGCCGCGCCGTCGACGCCGTAGGTGCCGGCCCCGAAATAGATGCGGTTCAGATAGAGCTCGAGAATCTCGTCCTTGGTCAGGACCTGCTCCAGCCTCCAGGCCAGCAGCATCTCCTGCAGCTTACGCTTGACCACCCGATCCGGAGTCAGGAACAGGCCCTTGGCCAGCTGCTGGGTCAGGGTCGAGGCGCCCTGCTTGGTCTTGCCGCCGCGCCAGTTGACCCAGGCGGCCCGGACGATGCCCTGGGCGTCGATCGGGCCATGTTGGTAGAAACGCCGGTCCTCGGCCGCCAGGAAGGCCTGGGGCACGTAGTTGGGCACCGCCCCCAGGGTGATGCGCTGGCCATAGCGCGGACCGCGCGTGGCGATCACCTGGCCGTTGCGGTCCTCGAAGCGGATGCCGGGCGCGCGGTTGACCGCGAACAGCGCCGAGCGCGAGGGCAGGGGCGGGGTGTCCTTGAGGTACTTCTGCCAGACATAGGCCGCGCCGCCGCCGGCGGCGAGCACGCCAACCAGGAACGAGACCAGCAGCACACCCCAGATCCAGCCCCACTTGCGGGCCTTCTTCTTGGCGGCGCGGTGCTGAAGATCGGCGCGGAAGGGCTCCTCCGGCGGCGGAGGGGGCGGCGGAGGCTGATGGGACGGCGGCGGGGGCGGGGACAGCTGGAACGGATCCCGCAGCGGTTCGGGCTGCGCCCACGGGTCGTGGGGCGGCTCGGGAGGCGCTCCGACGGCCGGCTCCGGCCGGCGTTTGGACGGATCCTTGTCGTCGAATTTGTACGGCGGAAGGGTCCAGTCGTTCACGGTCTGAGTCAGGCTCTATTTGGTCGCCAGGTAAATCGGGTTTAGGACGGCACCATGACGCCACGCAAACCTTTCTGGGAGACGAAGACGCTCTCCGAGATGACCGTCCCCGAGTGGGAGAGCCTATGCGATGGGTGCGGCCTTTGCTGCCTCGTTCGCTTCGAAGACGAAGATACTGGCGAAATCATCCCCACGCGGGTGCACTGCCAGCTCCTCGACGCGCATCTCTGCCGCTGCAAGGACTATCCGAACCGCAAGAAGACGGTGCCGGACTGCATCAAGCTGACGCCCTACAATATCGAGGATCTGGAGTGGATGCCGCTGTCCTGCGGCTATCGCCGGATCCACGAGGGCAAGGACCTGCCGCGCTGGCACCCGCTGATCACCGGCGATCCGGACAGTCCCCACAAGGCGGGCGTCTCGGTGCGCGACCAGACGGTGTCGGAGCTGAGCTTCAAGGACGCCGAGGACGCCATGGATTTCGTGGCGACCGACCTGATGCGCGATCGCGGGGATGATCCTTACGATCCGGAGGACTGAGGGGCCGTCCAGATACGGAAAAAGCCGGCCCGCAAACGCGGCGCCGGCTTTTCGTCGCCCTTACGGCGAGAAGCTCTAAGCTTCTTACTTCTTGGTGAAGCCGGCGAACTTCGCGTTGAAACGCGAAACGCGGCCGCCGCGGTCCATCAGCTGGGCGTTGCCGCCGGTCCACGCCGGGTGGGTGCGCGGATCGATGTCGAGCGCCAGCGTCGCGCCTTCCTTGCCGTAGGTCGAACGGGTTTGATAGTTCGAGCCATCCGTCAGGGTGACGGTGATGAAGTGGTAGTCGGGGTGAATGTCTTGTTTCATGGCGGCGATCCAGTCCGACTAAGCCGGCGAGTGTGAATTGGGTTAAGCGCCCTCCGCGCACGCGCGGGGTGGCCCTCGAAGACGGGCGGCTATAAAGAACCCGCGCGATTTTGGCAAGGGACTGTTGATGACTGACGCGAACGGCGGCGACCAAAAGGCCGAAGGCCGCCCCGGCGCGGGGGCTGAACTGGTCCAGGGCATGGCCGAGGCCAAGGCCCGGCGACCGCGCCGCAAGGACATCCGCCCGCTCGCCCACCTGCTGCCTTTCGTCAAGGCCCACAAGGGCGACGGGATCGCGGCGGGCTTCTTTCTGCTGTTCTCGACGGCCGCGACCCTGGGCCTGACCGCCGCCTTCAAGGAGGTGATCGACCATGGATTCGCCAGGGGCGAGGGCAGCGAGATCAACAGCGCCTTCGTGGGTCTGGGCGCGGTGGCCATGGTGCTGGCGATCGCCACGGCCTTGCGATTCTTTTTCATCACTCGCCTGGGCGAGCGGGTCGTGGCCGATGTGCGCCGCGCGCTCTACGGTCACACCCTGGGCCTGGACCAGGAATATTTCCTGAAGACCCGAACGGGCGAGGTGCTGTCGCGCCTGACCACCGACGTCTCGCTGATCGAGCAACTGGTCGGCGCCTCGGCCTCGATCGCCCTGCGCAACATCCTCAGCCTGGTCGGCGGCCTCGGCTACATGGCGGTGGTCTCGCCGAAGCTGGCGGGCTTCATCGTGCTGATGGTGCCGGTGATCCTGGCCCCGATGTTCCTGGTCGGTCGCCGCGTGCGCAAGCTGACCGTCACCGCCCAGGACCGCTTCGCCGACGCCGTCGGTTATGCCGGCGAGAGCCTGGACGCTCTGGAGACGGTGCAGGCCTTTGGCCGCGAGCAGGCCTCCTCGCTGCGCTTCGGCGGCGCGGTGGAAGAGGCCTACAAGGCCTCGGTGCGCCGGATCACCACCCGGGCCAGCATGACCGCCATGGTCATCACCCTGGCCTTCGGCGGCGTCACCCTGCTGCTGTGGACCGGCGCGCGCCTGGTCCTCGCCGGTGAGATGACCGGCGGCACCCTCGCCCAGTTCGCCATGCTGGCGGTGATGGCCGCCGGCGCGATCGGCGCCCTGGGCGAGGTCTGGGGCGACGTCCAGAAGGCCTCCGGGGCGATGGACCGCATCTCCGAACTGCTGAACGCCAAGCCCGACATCGCCGCCCCGCCCGCGCCCAAGGCCCTGCCGGTTCCGGCCCAGGGGGCGATCGCCTTCGAGAACGTGATCTTCGCCTATCCCGGTCGTCCCGATCTGCCGGCCCTGAACGGCTTCGATCTGGCGGTGAAGCCCGGCGAGACGGTCGCCCTGGTCGGTCCCTCGGGCGCCGGCAAGAGCACGGTCCTGCGGCTTCTCTTGAGGTTCTATGACCCTCAGTCCGGGGCGATCCGCCTGGACGGCGTCGACCTGCGCGACGCCGAGCCCTCGGAGGTTCGCGCCCGCATGGCCTTGGTGGGGCAGGATTCGCCGCTCTTTTCGGGTTCGGCCATGGATAACATCCGCTTCGGCCGCGCCGACGCCACCGAGGCCGAGGTCAGGGCCGCCGCCGAGGCCGCCCAGGCCGCCGGCTTCTTGTCCGCCCTGCCACAGGGCTTCGACACCCCGGTCGGCGAGCGCGCCAAGACCCTGTCGGGCGGTCAACGCCAACGCCTGGCCATCGCCCGCGCCCTGGTCCGCCAGGCGCCGATCCTGCTGCTCGACGAAGCCACCAGCGCGCTCGACGCCGAAAGCGAACGCCTTGTCCAGCAGGCCCTCGCCGCCGCCATGGAAGGGCGCACCACCCTGGTCATCGCCCACCGCCTGGCCACCGTGCTGAAGGCCGACCGGATCGTGGTGATGGAAGAGGGGCGCGTGGTCGAGCAGGGAACGCACACCGAACTTTTCGCCAAGGGCGGCCTCTATGCGCGGCTGGCCAGGCTGCAGTTCGGGGTGGAGGCGGCTTAGGCGCCGGCTACGGCTCCAAGAGGCGGCGCCGGATCCTCGAACCACGCTTCGAACGACCGCGCCTCGGCCGAGCGGCCATGGATCCGGACCTCGGCTCCGGTCGGCCAGGCGCGGGCCAGGTCGTGGGCTTCGGCCACGGCGCGACGGCGGCCGGTGAAGAACAGCACCTCGCCGGTGTCGCCGATCTTCACGCACCAGCCGCCGTCATAGGGCGAGACCTCGAACAGGCAGGCCATCGATCTTACTCCGCCGCGTAGACCAGAGGATGGGCGTGGGCCCACAGGTGGGCGCGGTAGGTGTCGAAGCACTGCTCGCCGCAGATCAGGCGCATGACCGCACCCTCGGCGATGTACTTGGCGCGCGACGGATCCTCCGACACCAGCGGGACCAGGGCCTCGGCGTTCCAGGCCTTGGAGTGCTCGATGTCCAGCTGGGCGTGCAGGGCGAAGTACTTGCGGGCCTCGGCCGCGACGCCGACCCGCTTGAGGCCGGCGTCGACGCAGGCCACGCGGGTCGGGGCGGTCAGCTCGACCACGCCCAGGGCGCCGATCGACTGCCAGACATAGCGGCGGGTGGTGGCGAAGGCGGTCATGACGTTGGCCAGGCACAGCGACTGCCACAGGGTGGTGTCGATGGTCGGGGTCAGGCCCAGGGTCGCGGTGGTCCGCGTCAGCATCGGGCCATGCATGCCCTTGGCGCCGCCGCGGCCCATCTCGTCCCAGTAGTTGCGGGCCAGCTCGAGCTTGGCGCGGTCGGGGACCTTGACCTGGGTCAGGGCCACCAGGTCGTCAAAGCCGGCCTCGCCGGCCGCTTCCTGGGTCAGAAACCATTTGAGGTCTTCCAGCGAGGCCTCGCCTTCCAGCCAGTCGAACAGCGGATCCCACTGACCAGGGCCGTGGTCCTTCAGCGCCTCGAACCAGGCGATGAAGCCGTCGGGATCTTGCGGGACGTCCTCGACCAGCGGCGCCACGTGACGGCGGAAGGCCTCGATGAACGCGCCCTCGATGCGGCGCATCCTGATTTCTTCATCCAGCTCCTCGCGCCAGCCCTCGGAAGGCGCGGCCGGGGACAGGCGGACGTGGTTCCAATGGGCCAGGCCCTTGTGCAGAGCCTCGGCGTCGGGGAACCGTGGGCTGAACGCGCCCAGGCGGGATAGTCGTTCGCCACCGTACACGGACACACTCCTTGATCGTAAAGGAGAGATCGCCCGGCGAGGCGACCCCTACGCCGCCAACAGACGGCGGCGAGGGGGCAAACGGCGGCCAGGCGGTTGCGTTCCTGTGTCGACAAAGCGACGCGGCCGAGCGCCAAGCTATTGCACAGGCTTGGCTATTTGCGCAGATCCGCCGGAACGGTCGGCTCGCTGATCACGCGCTCCATGGCCTTCCAGCGCGCGTCCTGGGTCTTGCCGGCCCGATAGACGTAGTCGCGAACCATGTCCTGGCCGATGTTGTAATTGATCACGTACGAGCGATACGTCTCGATGAACGACACCCGCTTCTCGGCCCCCCCGCGCGAATAGAGGGTGTACTTCATCAGCGCCTGGACGGCCTGTTCCTTGGTCATCTTGCCGGAGAGGTACAGGGCCGCGATGGTGTTGCCGCTGCTGGACAGCGCCGCCTTGGCGTCCTGCAACGCGCCATAGGCTTCGGCCGTCTTCGGATCCAGGCCCGCCAGCGGATAGAGCTTGTCGCGCTCGAAATCGGTCTTGGCCTTGCCCGGGAACGCCAGTTCGATGCCGAAATTGGCGCTGCCCTCGGCGATGAACGACTGCGGCGAGAACAGCGGATAGACCGAGAACTCCACCCAGCCCTTGCCCTTGGTCAGCTTCTCTTCCAGCAGGGTGTTCAGCACGTGGTGGCCGGGATAGCCCTCGTGGCAGCCCAGATCGAGCGCGCGGCTGATGTAGATCGGCAGGTCGGTGTTGATCTGGATCAGGCTGTGGGCGTCGCCCTTGTACCAGTTGTAGCCGCTCCAGGGCTTCTTGGTCACGAACTCCAGATCGAAGCGCTCGCTGGCCGGCAGCTTGATGTGCTCCTCGGTCTTGGCCTTGCAGGCGGCGATGCCGGCCTGCATCACCGCTTCCACCTTGTCGGTCGGGATCACGTAGCGGTTCTGGAAGGCGTCGACACGGGCGGCCAGATCCCCCTTGCCCGGGACCAGCTTGTCGATGCGGGCCAGGATCGGGTCGTAGCTCTTCAGCGGCTTGATCACCGGGCGGACGCCGAACAGGCCCTGCGCCTCGTCCTCGAAGCTGAACTTGTCGCCGGCGATCATGGCCAGCCGGGTCTGAGCGGCCTTGATCTGGCCCTTCAGGAACAGCTTGCGGCGGCGCTCGTCGGGCGACAGCTGCTTGTCCTTGGCGGCGACCACCAGAGTCATCAGGCGGTCGGCCTCCTTGCGCAGCACCGAGACCGGGCGCGGGGCGGCCTTCGCGGTGTCCATCAGGTGGACCGGGCCGTAATAGGCGTCGACATAGCCGGGCTCCCGCTCGCCGGCCTCCAGGGTCATGCGCACGAAGTCCTCGGCGACGCGGTCCAGCAATTCGCTGGACGCCGTCCGGGCGGGCTGGGCGGCGGCGGTCGAGCCCAGCATGAGCGCGGCGGCGAGGGCGGCCGTGGAGACGATGTTACGGATCTTCATGAGGCTTCCCTTGGGCGTTCGGCCGGCACGCTGCACCGGTCAGGGCCGTCTCCGCAAGAGGCGTCAGGCTAACCCCGCGCGGCGGCCGCCAGTCCCGGGAAGTCGCTGAACACGCCGTCGACGCCCGCCGCGTAAAGCGCCTTGAACACTGGCGCGACGTCGCCGTGCATGGCGAGGAAGGCCGGGTCCGCAGGAGCGCCTTTCCGCAAGCTGGCGGGCAGGAAGTAGTTCTCGGCCCGCACGGTCCAGGGGTGGACCTGCAGGCCCGCGGCGTGGGCGTTCTTGACCAGGTCGGTGGCCGGCAACAGGATCTGCTTGTCGTTGGGAACGACCAGGCTCCAGTTCGGCCCCAGACCGTCGGCATAGACCGCGACGTCCTTCAGGCCCTGGGCGGTGATCAGGTCGGCGTATTTGACGTTCGGCAGGTCAGCCGGGCCGCCCTCGCTGTCGACCAGGAACACCAGGCGCGCCGGCGTCTTGGCGCGGAGCTTCTTCAGCGTCCCGACCTCGAAGCACTGCACATAGACCGGCGCGCTGGCCGAGTTCAGGTCCAGCGCCTTCAGCTTGCCGACCAGGCGCTCTTCGGTCGGCAGGCCGATCGAGGCGAAATAGGTCGGGTGCTTCAGCTCGGGATAGACGCCGATCGTGCGGCCGGCGCGCTTGGTTCCTGCCTTGGCGATGGCCACGACCTCCTCGAAGGTCAGGATCTGGGCCTGGCCGTCGAAGGCGGCGCTGGCCGGGCGCAGCTGCGGCAGCCGCTCGCGAGCGCGCAGGGTCTTGATCTCGGCCAGAGTGAAGTCCTCGACGAACCAGCCGGTGACCTGCGCGCCGTCGATGGTCTTGGTCGCCTTGCGGTCGGCGAACTCGGGGCGGCTGGCGACGTCGGTCGTGCCGCCGATCTCATTCTCGTGGCGGGCCACCAGATGGCCGTCCTTGGTCGGGACCAGGTCCGGCTCGATGAAGTCGGCGCCCTGCTCGATGGCGCGCTCGTAGGCCGGGGCGGTGTGCTCGGGGCGCTCGCCGCTGCAGCCGCGGTGGCCGATGACGATGGGCTTCCGGGCCTGGGCGCGGGCGAAGCCGGGAAGCAGCGTGCCGGCGAGTGCGGCGGTGGTCATGGCGCGACGGGTGAGCAGGGTCATGGCGCGCGATTTAGCGCCGGGATGTGACGGTTTGGCGAGGGGTTTGACGCCCTCGCCATCACAAAAAGCTACGCCGCCCGCAGCCGCTCGAGGATCTGCGGATAGAGGTCCTGGTTGCTGGCCAGGATCGACTTGCCCTGCACGACGTCGTGGTCGTTGTCGTCGATCGTGGTGACCTTGCCGCCCGACTCCTGGACCATCAGCACGCCGGCGGCGACGTCCCACGGGTTGAGGTTGCGCTCCCAGTAGGCGTCGAAGCGACCGGCGGCGACCCAGGCCAGGTCCAGGGCGGCGGCGCCGAAGCGGCGGACGCCGGCGACCTTCTGGCTGACCTGGTGCAGCTCCTTCAGGAACTGGCCGTGGCCCGGCTTGCCGGCGAACGGCACGCCCGTGGCCAGCACGCTCTCGTCCAGGTTCCGGCGGGCGGCGACGCGCAGGCGCTTCTCAGCGCCCAGGAAGGCGCCCTTGCCCTTTTCGACCCAGAACAGGTCGTTGGTGATCGGGTTGTAGGTGACGCCGGCGACGACGCCCTCGCCCTCGCGCTGCAGGGCGATGTTGACCGCGAAGTGCGGGATGGCGTGCATGAAGTTGGTGGTGCCGTCCAGCGGGTCGACGATCCAGGTGTGGGTCTTGTCGGTGCCCTCGATCATGCCGCGCTCTTCGCCCAGGAAGCCGTAGCCCGGGCGAGCCTTGGTCAGGATCTCGAACAGGGTCTGTTCGGCCTTGATGTCGGCGTTGGTGACGAAGTCCGCCGCGCCCTTTTTCGAGACCTGCAGTTCCGTGACTTCGCCGAAGTCGCGGGCCAGGCCACGGGCGGCCTTCCGGGCCGCGTCGATCATGACGTTCAGGAGGGCGGAAGGCGTAGCCACGGGCGTGTAATCCTCATGCAATGCCGTCGACGCCCGCCGGAAGATCCGGCGGCGGAGCGGTAGGTCGACGGTGTGAAAGAACGGGCGCGGAACCTAGTCGTCCACAGGCCCGAAGGCAAGGCGCCGTTGATTCGACAGGGTTAAGCGTCGCGCGGCGGGCGTCTGGCGTCCGTCCCGAACGCGATTTCTCGCCATCCTGGGCCGGCCTGCGGCGCCGGGATGGCAAGCCTTCTGATCGCCTAGGGCAGCTCGACCTTCGGCAGGGTGTCCTTGGTTTCGCAGAGCAGCTTGCCGGCCTTGCCGACGGCGCCGGAGATGTCGTCGATCTTGGCTTCCTTGCGCCAGCCCTTGGGCAGGCCCTGAGAGCCGTCGAAGTCCATGCCGAGGTCCATCCACTTGTCGGCCGCGCAGTCGAGCGCGAAGACCAGGATCGGACCCTTGGTGGGCGGCCAGTTCTTGTAGGGGCCGTTGGGCTTGCCCTCGGCGACGCGGGTCACGATCAGCCCGGTGGCCTGGTCCACGCGGGTGAAGTCCGCGTCGTAGTAGGATTTTGTGTCTCCCGGCGCCTGCTTCCAGGTCTCGGCGGTCGCGCCCGTCGAGAGCAGGGCCGTCGAAAGGGCCAGGGCCGTAACGCTAAGCAAACACACTTCGAGTCGCTTCATCGGCGTCCTCCCCATTTATCGTTGTTCGCTAACGGGGAAGCTATGCCTGTGTGCGGCGCGTCACAAGCGAACGTCGTTATTTCGCCTTATTCGCGCTCGGCGAGACCCTTGGCGATGGCGCCGTTCAGCGCGGCGACGGCCGCGTCCGGACCTTCCGGATAGGCCCAGACCCCGGCCGAGACGGCCAGGAAGTCGGCGCCGGCCGTGGCCAGGGGCGCGGCGTTGGCGGCGGTGATCCCGCCGATGGCCACGCACGGGGTCTCCATGGTCTCCTGCCAGATGGCCAGGATCTCGGGTTCGGCGATGGTTGGGGCGTCCTTGGTCGTCGTCGGGAAAAAGGCCCCGAACGCCACATAGTCGGCCCCGGCCTCCGAGGCTTCCATGGCCAGGTGCCGGCTGTCATGGCAGGTGACGCCGACCATCCGCTGGCCCATCAGCTTGCGCGCGTCCTTCAGGGCCATGTCCGACTGGCCGACGTGGACGCCGTCGACCGGCAGGCGGGCGGCGAGATCGGGGCGGTCGTTGAGGATTACGGCGACGTCGTGGGCCTGGGCGATCGGCGACAGGGTCTCGACGGCGGCGGCGATCACGTCGTCCGGGGCGTCCTTCAGGCGGATCTGCAGGGCGGCGACATCGCCGCCTTCCAGGGCCTTGGCCAGCTGGCGGCCGAAGGCGGTCAGGTCGGCCAGGGAGGGCGGGGTGATCAGATAGAGGCGGCAGGCGAGCGTCATGGGCTGGGCTTTAAGCCAATTCGGGCCGCCCCGCGACACCTAGCCGCCGCTAACCGTAGTGAGAGTCAGTTGCAAAACACGCCGTGAGCGTCTAGATGAGAATGACACTCAATCGGGTAGGGCGTTCTTCCTTGTACGTCTGCAACTGTAACGGCATCCGCGAGCGCGAAGTGCGCGCCGCCATCGACGCTGGCGCCACGCGCCCGGCGGACATCTTCCGTCACAAGGGTTGCCAGGCCCAGTGCGCCAAGTGCGTCTGCGAGATGCGCCAGATGATCCAGGACAATCGCGAAGCGCTCGCCTTCGCGGCCGAGTAACGGCCTGAACGCCAGCAAATTCAGGGATCCGCCCGGCGTTCACGCGGATTTCCGTGAGAGCGCGAGACACTCGCACATATTCAGGTTGAAGCCGGTTTCGGCTTGCCCCAGGTTCCGGCCGAACATGTGAACTTCAAGGAGGCCGCCATGCAGGGCGATCCCGGCATCATCCGACTGCTCAACGCGGTGCTCACCAACGAGCTGACGGCGGTTAACCAGTACTTCCTGCACGCGCGGATGTACGACAACTGGGGCTTCAAGCGCCTCGGCAAGATCACCTATGACGAATCGATCGGCGAGATGAAGCACGCCGACAAGCTGATCAACCGCATCCTGTTCCTGGAAGGGCTGCCGAACCTCCAGGACCTGCACAAGCTGAAGATCGGCGAGACCGTGCCGGAATGCCTGGCCAGCGATCTGGCCGTGGAGGTCGGCGGCCGCGAGACCCTGATCCCCGGCATCGTCCAGTGCGAGCAGGCCCGAGACTATGTCAGCCGCGAGCTGCTGCGCGAAATCCTCAGCGACACCGAGGAGCATATCGACTTCCTCGAGATGCAGCTGGGCCTGGTCAAGGCGCTGGGCGAGCAGAACTACCTGCAATCGGCGGTGGGGGAACTGCCGGCCTGAACCGTCTTTGCGCTGAAGGTCGCGGACGGCCCAAGGTCGCCGATACCGTAAGCGTGTTTTCAGCTGGCGCGACGCGGGGAACGCGCCATCATGCGTGACGGCCCGGTCGCGCTGGAACCAAGGTTCAGCTGGGCTGTTTGACCTTGCGAGTTCACGAGGGAGTCCCGCCATGCATATCGCCAACGGAAAGTCGCGAGAACGCGCCCTGGCTGGACGCGAGGCGTTCGAGCTGGAAAGGCGGGAAGGCCTTCACCCCGCGGCGCAGATCGGCGTCGGCGCGGCCCTGGCCGGCGGCGCGATCATCGCGGCCATGGTGATGGGCCGCCGTCATGAGCGGGTGCTGGACGACGAGATGTACGCCGTCGAGTTCGCCGAGATGCACGAGCCCGTGGCCCATCAACCCAAGCCGCTGACCAGCCTGCTTTTGCCGCCGCTGTTCATCGCCATGACCCTGTCGGGTCTGCGCACCTGGAACGCGCCGGCCAGTCCCGCCCGCACCCGCGCCCTGACCATCTGGAGCCTGGTGCAAGGCTTCAACGCTCTCTGGCTGGGCCTGGGCGCCAAGCGCGTCGGCGGACAGCTGGGCGCGGCGACGGCCTCTCTGGCGGCTTCGGCGGCCTATGCGATCGAGGCCCGCAAGGTCGGCGGCGGGGTCGCCCCCGACTTCGGCTGGATCGGCATCGCCAACGCCCTGACCTCGCAGCTGTGGCGCAAGCCCGTGCCGCGCATGCCGACGATTCATTGAGCCCCAGCATCCGTTCTCCCTCGCGAAAGCGGGGGCCCAGATGCAAGAGCGCCCGCGTTCCGGAGAGGATCGCGGGCGTTTTTGCATGCGCCTCACAGCCCTGCGATCTGGGTCCAGGCTTTCGCCGGGAAGATCGGGTGCGAGGAAGCTCAAGCGATCTTCAGCGCTTGGTCCAGGCTGAACCGCCCGCCGCCGCGCGCGATCAGGAGCAGCAGCAGGCCCGCCCACGACAGGTGGGTCGGCCAGGCGTCGGGATAGACGAAGATCTCGATCACCGCCGTCATGCCCAGGAAGGCCAGGGCCGACAGTCGGGTGAACAACCCCACAACCAGCAGGATCGAGAACAGGTGCTCCGAATAGGTCGCCGCGTGCGCCGCCACGTCGGGCGACAGCAGCGGCACGTGATATTCGGTCTCGAACAGGGAATAGGTGCTGTCCTTGATGTGCAGCAGCCCGTCGACCTTGGTGCGGCCAGACTGAAAGAAGATCGCCGCCACGCCGAGGCGGGCGACAAGGGCCAGGACGTCCTCGGTCAGAACCTTGCCGGCGATCCGGGCGAAGGCGTCGAAAGGCGCGCGGAGGGCGACAGCGGTCATCGGTCGATATCCAGGAAGACGCCGTCGGCGATCAGGCCCGCGAACAGCGGGGCGAGGTCGGCGGCGGGATGGGCGGTCAGGACGCGTTCGGCGGCCTGGGCGGTGGTCTGGCCTTCGCGACAGGCGCGAAGGAATTCGGTTTCGGCCTCACCGATTACGCGATGCCGGACCGCGCCGTGGGCGCGGACGCAGAGCAGCGCTTCGGCTTGGTCGGAGAGTTCGAGGCCGTCATGGCCCGCGCGCGCCGATGACCACAGGCTGGGCAGGCCGGCATCGAAGGCGGCGAAGCGGACGCTGGGGTGCAGGGCGAGCCGCGTCTCGGCCAGGGCCTCGGGCGGCAAGGCGGCCAGCGCCCCGGCGGTCAGGGCCGCCGCCTCGGCGGCGAACAGGGCCTCGGTCCACAGGCGGTCCAGATGGGCGACGCCGACCAGATAGGGCAGGTCCTGGGCCGGCGGGAAGCGTTCGAGCCAGGCGGGAAAGTCCTTGCCATAGTCCAGGAGGGTCGCGCCGGTCGGCGGCGCCTCACGCGCAAAAAGCGCGGCGGCGGCGCGGAACCAGTCCTCGCCGACCATCGACAGCACGGTCGGGAAATTGGCGGCCAGGGCGTCGACGCAGCCCTTGGCGATGGTGTTGCGATAGACCGACAGCCCGGCCTCGCCGGCGTCGGGCGCGAGCCAGGGCGACAGCGCCGAGCGCTCGCCACCGAGGGCCGCGACGAAGGCGTCCTGGAAGTCCAGCAGCTCAGGCATGAGCCTTCTCCAGGACAGGCTCCAGCATGGCGGCGGCGCGGTCGCGCTCGGCCATCAGCGTCGCGAAGTCGGGTATATCATCGTCGCGCTCGATCAGGGTCGGGCGCGGGCCGATTCGGTCGATCAGCCGGCGATAGAGCGTCCAGACGGGCTCGGCCACCGGCGCGCCGTGGGTGTCGATCAGCAGATCAGAGCCGCCTTCATCGGGCGCGTGGCCGGCCAGGTGAATCTCGCCGATCGCTTCGGCCGGCAGGGCGTCCAGATAGGTTTCGGCGCGGTAGCCGAGGTTGCTGGCGCTGACGAAGACGTTGTTGACGTCGACCAGCAGGCCGCAGCCGGTTTGGGCGACCAGGGCCTTCAGGAAGTCGACCTCGTCAAGGTCGTGGCCGGTCAGGGGCAGATAGAGCGACGGGTTCTCGATCAGCACCTTGCGGCCCAGGGCGTCCTGCATGCGGCCGACATTGGCGGCGATGCGGGCGAGGGCGGCGTGGGTGCGCGGAAAGGGCAGGAGATCGGGCTGGTGCTGGCCCCGATGCGTCGACCAGGCCAGGTGCTCGGAGACGACGAACGGCTCGAACCGGTCGACCAGCCGCTTGAGGGCGGCCAGGTGCTCGCGGTCCGGATCGGCGTCGGCGGCCAGGGACAGGCCCACCCCGTGCAGCGACAGCGGACGGCGTTCGCGGATGGCTTCCAGCGCCGCCAGACGCGGGCCGCCGGCCGACATGTAGTTCTCGGGATGGACCTCGAACCACAGCCCCTCGGCGTCGCACGTCAGGGCTTCGTCGTAGTGCTGGGGCTTGAGGCCGAGGCCGGCGGTGATCATGGGCGTTTCCAATAGCGGCTTACCTACCCCCTCCGCGCTTCGCGCTCCTCCCCGGAGGGGGAAGAGGGCCGTGGATCCGGAGGGGGCAAGTGATCGTGGCGCTTACGCCTTCGGCGTCAGCGAGCCCATGCCGGTCGGGGTCTTGATCGTGACGCACGTGCCCTTCTTGACCATCTTCCAGGCGTCGCCCTGATAGTCGACCTTCGAGGTGCCGGCGCACGAGGTGCCCGCGCCCGCCTTGCAGTCGTTCTCGCCGGCCTTGGCGACGCCGTAGCACTTTTCCTGGTCGCCCTTGGCCTTCATATGGTCGTCGGCCGAGGCCATCGAGACGCCGGCCGACAGGGCCAGGACGGCGGCGAGGGCGGCGGTGGCGGTGGTGCGGTTCATGGGGTTTCTCCTTGAAGCGTTTCTAGAGGGGCGTTTCTCGCCGGCGCGGCCTGTCGCCGCCCGGTCGAGGGGAGATACGAAGCGACACCGGACGAGGTTACACCGGTCGGCGAACAAAATTTCGGCGCGGCCTATTTTCGGTCGGTTCCGGCGCGGCGCGACACCGTGTAACCATCCGTCCATGGCGCGCGAATAGGGGCAGGCGTGACGGATACCGAGACCCGTTTGAAGGCGCTGATGCTGCGCGGGCTGGACGGCGACGCCGCCGCCTATCGCGAGTGTCTGGCCGTTCTCGGCGTCCGGCTGCGCGCCTATTTTGCGCGGCGGATGTCCGGCGCGCCCGGCGATGTGGAGGATCTTGTGCAGGAGACGCTGCTGGCGGTGCATCTCAAGCGGTCGACCTGGGACACGTCCCTGTCGTTCACCGCCTGGGCGCATGCGGTGGCGCGCTACAAGCTGATCGACCACTGGCGGCGGCGAAAGGTCCGACAGACCCTGCCGATCGAGGATCACATCGAGTTCCTGGCCGCGGACGAGCCCGATCCTGGCGTCGGCCTCGAACTGGACCGCGCCCTGGCGACCCTGCCCGACAAGCAGCGGACCCTGGTCTCCGACGTCAAGCTGACGGGCCTGTCCCTGGCCGAGGCGGGCGCCAAGGCCGGCATGTCCGAGGGGGCGGCCAAGGTCGCCCTGCACCGGGCGTTGAAGGCCCTGGCCGAAAGGATGCGCCGTGCGGACCGATGACCTGATCGACGCCCTGGTCTCGGACGCCCGGGCCACGGATGTTGGAGCGACGCGCGCCCCGTCCCGCCGACTGGCCATGGTCGCCGGCCTGGGCGCGCTGGCGGCGCTGGCGCTGGTGCTCACCTGGCTGCACACTCGCCACGACCTGATGCTCGCCATGCGCGGCGGCATGTTCTGGATGAAGGCGCTCTACACCGCCCTGCTCGGCGTGGCCGGCTATCTCGCCGTCGAGCGGCTGTCGCGGCCGGGCGGCTCGGGCCGTCGCGGCTGGATCCTGGGCCTGTCCGTCCTGGCGGCGTTCGTGGTCGCGGGCGTCGTCCAGGCGATGATGAGCCCCGACATCCAGATGACGCTGCACATGCTCCGCGGCCATTCCTGGCATGTCTGCAGCCGCAATATCCTGGTCCTGGGCCTGCCGATGCTGGTCTTGGGCCTGTGGGTCGTGCGCGGCATGGCCCCGACCCGGCTAACCCTGGCGGGTCTGGCGACGGGATTGTTCGCGGGCGGCGTGGCGGCGACGGTCTATGGGCTGCACTGCGCCGAGAACACCTTCACCTTCGTGGCCCTCTGGTACAGCCTCGGGGTGCTTTCCCTAGCCGCCCTCGGCGCGGCGGTCGGGCGTTGGGCGCTGCGTTGGTAGGCCGGGCGAGCCTTGGCGCGCCGTCGCCAGATCTAGCGACGATCAAGTTTCGTGTCGTCGCCCTCCAGTCGATTGACAAACCGACGTTCCGCCACTGAAGTGCGCCCGCCTTTCGCGAATGAGACGCGATAGGCGTTGGCGCAACCGCCATACGGCTCTGTGGGGAGAGGCGCGTGACGATCGATGACACTGTCGCTCCGATAGGCGGCGTGGGAGGCGGCGCGCCTATCTGGTCGGCCGCGACCCTGCCATGGCGACTGGCCGAGGCCGCCGCCGCCGGCGCCCTGGCCGGCGTGCTGATGATCCTGGTCTGGCTGGACCTGCGGCCGGACTTGCCCCTCGCCGCCACACAGACCTTCTTCTGGATCAAGGCGGTCTATCCCGCAGCCGTCGCCCTCTGCGCCCTGGCCGCCGCGACGCTGTTGGCGCGCGCGCGCCGTGGCGGGTTTCGGGCCATGGCCGGGGCGGGGGCCCTGGCCTGCGCCATGCTGATCGCCGCGGCTGTCCAGGCGTCCGGCGCGGACGCCGAGGCGCTCACCGCCCCCGACTGGCCCAGCGCCGCCGCCTGTCTTGGCGACATCCTGGTCATCGCCGCGCCGATGCTGGCGCTGGTGGCGGCCGGGCTGCGCGATGTCGACCTGGAGCGGCCCACGCCCACCGGCTTCGCGTGCGGCCTGTTCTGCGGAGGCGTGGCGGCGACGGTCGACGGCCTGCACTGCTGGCAGGGGACTTACACGTTCGTGGGGCTCTGGTTCACCCTGGCCATGCTGCTTTGCGGCGCGGTGGGGGCAGGCGCGGTCAAGCTGCTCGCCCGTCGCCGCCGCTTTCTCGCGGCCGCGGAATAGCGGCGAACAGCCGACACGAAAAGGGCCTCCCGGAGCGATCCGGGAGGCCTCTTCGTCTTCAGGGGGCGACGCCTATTCGGCGGCGGCCTTGGCCGCGTCGCCGCCGAACTTGGCGTGCAGCTCGCCGGAGGCGTAGCGCTTGGCCATGGTCGCCGTCGACAGCGCCTTGATCTTGTCGGCGTGGCCGGCCGAGCCGAACTCGACGAAGCGGGCCTGGCAGACCTTGCGCATGGCTTCCTTGGCGGGCTTCAGATAGGCGCGCGGGTCGAACTCGCCCGGCTTTTCGACCAGGATCTTGCGGATCGCGCCGGTGATGGCCATGCGGTTGTCGGTGTCGACATTGATCTTGCGCACGCCGTGCTTGATGCCGCGCTGGATCTCCTCGACCGGCACGCCCCAGGTCTGGGGCATCTCGCCGCCGTACTGGTTGATGATGTCCTGCAGGTCCTGCGGGACCGACGACGAGCCGTGCATCACCAGGTGGGTGTTGGGCAGGCGGCGGTGGATCTCCTCGATCACGTTCATGGCCAGGACGTCGCCGTCCGGCTTGCGCGTGAACTTGTAGGCGCCGTGACTGGTGCCCATGGCGATGGCCAGGGCGTCGACGCCGGTCTGGGCGACGAAGTCGACCGCCTGGTCCGGATCGGTCAGCAGCTCGTCGTGGCTGAGCTTGCCTTCGAAGCCGTGGCCGTCCTCGGCCTCGCCCATGCCGGTCTCAAGCGAGCCCAGCACGCCCAGTTCGCCTTCGACCGAGACGCCGCAGCTGTGGGCCATCTGCACCACCTTGCGGGTGACCTCGACATTGTACTCGTAGGAAGCCGGGGTCTTGGCGTCCTCCATCAGCGACCCGTCCATCATCACTGAGGTGAAGCCGTACTGGATCGCCGTGGCGCAGGTCGCGGGGCCGTTGCCGTGGTCCTGGTGCATGCAGACCGGGATGTGCGGATAGATGTCGACCAGAGCGTCGATCATCCTGGCCAGCATGATGTCGTTGGCGTAGTTCCGCGCGCCGCGCGACGCCTGGATGATGACCGGCGAGTTGACGGCGTCGGCCGCCTCCATGATCGCCAGGCCCTGTTCCATGTTGTTGATGTTGAAGGCGGGCAAGCCGTACTCATGCTCGGCGGCATGGTCCAACAGCTGGCGCAGCGTGATGCGAGCCACGTAGTTCTCTCCTGCAAGCGTTAAGTGGTTGGATCGTTTCTTGTTCTTGGGGCCGTGACGCTTTTGCGTTCTCTGCCCGGGGCGCCTTCTATCTAAGATAGAAGGCTTGTCTTTGAATGGAGCGCATTAGGACGGCGAAACCGCCCACACTTTCGCCTAATGCGCTCCGCAGTCGTCAGATCGGCGCGGATCTGCATGATCCGCGCCAAACGAAGTCGTCGTCCTATTGTTCCAGAGCCGCGACGCCCGGAAGCGTCTTGCCCTCCATCCATTCCAGGAACGCGCCGCCGGCGGTCGAGACGAACGTCATGTCGGCCGACACACCCGCGTGGTTCAGAGCCGACACCGTATCACCGCCGCCGGCCACGGCCACGATCTTACCCGATTTCGCCAGCTGCGCGGCGTGCTTTGCCGCCGAAACGGTCGCTTCGTCGAACGGAGGGACTTCAAAGACGCCCAGCGGGCCGTTCCAGATCAGGGTCTTGCTGGCGTCCATGGCCGCCAGCAGGGTCTTCACGGTCTCGGGACCGGCGTCCAGGATCAGGTCGTCGGGGCGGACGTCATAGACGTTGCGGGTCTCGGCGTGGACGCCCGGCTTGACGCTCTTGGCCACGACCACGTCGGTCGGCAGCAGCAGCTTGCAGCCGGCCGCGCCCGCCAGGTCGATGATCTCCAGGGCGGTATCGGCCAGGTCGGGCTCGCACAGCGAAGCGCCGACATCGATCTTGGCCGCGTGGAGGAAGGTGTTGGCCATGCCGCCGCCGATGGCCAGATAGTCCAGCTTGGTCACCAGATTGCGCAGCAAATCGAGCTTGGTCGAGACCTTGGAGCCGCCGACGATGCCGATGACCGGCTTCTTGGGATTGCCCAAGGCGGCGTCCAGGGCTTCCAGTTCGCGCTGCATCGCCAGGCCCGGATAGGCCGGCAGCAGGTGGGCCAGGCCCTCCGTCGAGGCGTGGGCGCGGTGGGCGGCGCTGAAGGCGTCGTTGACATAGACGTCGCCATTGGCCGCGAGGGCCTTGGCGAACGCGGGATCGTTCTTCTCTTCGCCGGCGTGGAAGCGGACGTTCTCCAGCAGCGCCACGCCGCCGTTTTCCAGACCGTCGACGACCTTGGCCGCTTCGGGGCCGATGGCGTCCGAGGCGAAGGCGACCGGCTGCTCCAGCAGCGCCGACAGCGGCTCGGCCACGAAGGCCAGGCTCATCTCCGGAACGACCTTGCCCTTGGGCCGGTCGAAGTGGGCCAGCAGCACGACCTTGGCGCCTTGCTGGGACAGGTAGTGGATGGTCGGCAGGGCCGCGCGCAGGCGGGTGTCGTCGGTGATCGCGCCCCCGTCGACCGGCACGTTGAAGTCCACCCGGACCAGGGCGCGCTTGCCGGCGAGATCGGCGGTGTCGAGGGTGCGGAAGGTCATGGGGTCATCCGTTCAGAGAGTATGGCAGACCGGCGCGGCGCGGAGACCCGCGACGAACCAGAGAGCAAAGCTGAGCGCAGGAACGACGGCATGGGCGACGCCCATACGCCGCCGTCGCGACGCGTAGAGATGCAGCGCCCACGCCGCGAGCCAGACCGGCAAGCCCACGGTCATGACAAGGTGGGCGTCGAGTCGGATCGAGGATCCGAACAGGGGCAAGGGTGGCAGCGGCTGATCTTCGCGACCGCCGCGCCAATAACATGACATCGCCCCGCCGCCGAATGCGACGCCAATCGCCGAGAAGGTGAGAACGATCGTAACGACCCAAGTCCATAGGCGCGCGAGCCAGTGAGCTCGCGATCGCTTTGACGTGTCGGGCGTCAACATCGATCCCTTTCGGTTGCGGTCAGCGAAAACCCCCGCCCTTCGAAAAGGACGGGGGCTGGTCGGTTCCTTACAGGAACTTCGCCATCTCGAGAGCGGTGTCGCTCATGCGGGTCGCGAAGCCCCATTCGTTGTCGTACCAGCTGAGCACGCGGACCAGCTTGCCCTCGATGACCTGGGTCTGGGGCAGGGCGGCCGTCGAGCTGGCGGCGATGTGGTTCAGGTCCGACGAGACCAGCGGGTCGGTGGTCGTGAACAGCACGCCCTTCATCGGACCGTCGGCGGCGGCCTGCAGGGCGGCGTTGACCTCGGCGGCCGTGGTGTCGCGCGTCGGCACGACCTTCAGGTCGATGACCGAGACGTTCGGGGTCGGGACGCGGATCGAGCTGCCGTCGAGCTTGCCCTTCAGGGCCGGTAGGACAAGGCCCAGGGCCTTGGCGGCGCCGGTCGAGGTCGGGATCATGCTCAGGGCCGCGGCGCGGGCGCGGTAGAGGTCCTTGTGCATGGTGTCCAGCGTCGGCTGGTCGCCGGTATAGCTGTGGATCGTGGTCATGTAGCCACGCTCGATGCCGACTAGGTCGTGCAGGACCTTGGCGACCGGGGCCAGGGCGTTGGTGGTGCACGAACCGTTCGAGACGACGATGTCGTCGGCGGTCAGGGTCTCGTGGTTGACCTTGTAGACGATGGTCTTGTCGGCGCCGTCGGCGGGAGCCGAGACCAGCACGCGCTTGGCGCCGGCTTCCAGGTGCAGGGCGGCCTTGTCGCGGGCGGTGAAGATGCCGGTGCACTCGAACGCGATGTCGACGTTGAGTTCCTTGTGCGGCAGGTCCTTGGGATCACGGATCGCCGTGACCTTGATCTTGCCCATGCCGACATCGATCCAGTCCTCGCCCGAGGTGACCACGCCCGGGAAGCGGCCGTGAACGCTGTCGTAGCGCAGCAGGTGGGCGTTGGTCTCGACCGGGCCGAGGTCGTTGATGGAGACGACCTCGATGTCGCGGCGGCCATGCTCGGCGATGGAGCGCAGGACCAGACGTCCGATGCGGCCGAAGCCGTTGATGGCGACGCGAATAGCCATGGGTCGTTCTCCTGTTATGACCGCGCGATCGAGTTCGATCGGCGTTCCCTATTTGGGTGCGCGTTTTGCGGGGGAAAGGCGCTGAGTCAAGGCCTAGAAACTGACACGGCCGCGGTAAATGCTGCTATGGGCTCCGCGCCGCCCAAATGTCGCCCTGACGACTGGCATAGACGGGGCTCATCTATATGTTGCGTCGCATGATTGGAAATCGCCGATGATCCCGGCCGACGGTACGGCCCTCGACCTGGCCGTGCGCCGTCTGGAGCGCGCGGTGGCTCAGCTCGAGCAGCGCCAGGCGGCCAGGGTCGCCGAGGTCGAGCGCGCGATCGCCGCCGCGGCGGCCGCCGCTCCCGTCGCCTCGTCGTCGCCCGCTGAACCCAGCCTCTTCGACGATGAAGAGCGCATTCGGCTGGTCGCCGACCTGGAAGCCGCCCGCGAACGTGAAAAGGCGCTGGAGGAAGCTGGCGAGCAGGCCTCCGCCGCCCTGGGCCGCGCCATCGCGGAGATCCGTTCCGCGCTCGGCGACGAGTTCGTGGCCAATGATGACCACGCGCATGACGACGCCGAAGCCGAAGACGCCGTCGCGCCGCTGCAGGACGACGACCTGTTCGACACGCCCAAGGCGGACGATCCCAAAGTCAGCGATCCCAAAGTCCGCGATCGGGGGGAGGCCTGACGCATGGCCCAGGTGACCATCCACGTGAACGGCCGTCCCTACATGGTCGGCTGCGAGGACGGCCAGGAGCCGCATCTCTCGGAACTGGCGCGGCTGTTCGACCGCCAGGTCCGCCAGGTCAGCTCCGACGTCGGCCAGTTGGGCGAGACGCGGCTCTTCCTGATGGGCGCCCTGCTGCTGGCCGACGAACTGTCGGACATGAAGCTGCGCCTGGCCCACGCCAACGCCGAGATCGCCCGCCTGAATCAGGAGGGCACGAAGGCCGAGATCGCGGCCATCCGCGCGCTCGACGCGGCGGCGGAGAAGATCGAGAAGCTGGCGGCCGATTAGAGGGGGGCGGGCTGCGCTCAAGGTTGTTCTTTCCGGGGCGCCTAGCCTATCGTTGAGCGCACGATTGCGAGGCGCTTCGATGAAATGGGTTCCGGTGTTTGGGCTGCTTGGCCTGATCCTGAGCGGGCAAGCCCGTGCGGCGGACGATACGCCCGCCGCGTTCGGCGCGCGCGAGTACATCCAGCAGATCAGCCTTTCACCGGACGGACAGAAGGTGGCGATGGTCGTGCCGGCCGCCGGGCGCGGCGTTCGCCTGGAGATTGTCGACACGGCGGCTTCCGGCCCGCCCAAGGCGATCCTCGCCTCCAACGGCAGCCCCGAACGGCTGACCGGTTGCCGCTGGTCGACCAACACGCGTCTGGTCTGCCAAATCTATGTCGTCGTGAGGGACGCGCAGAATCGGCTGGGCTTCACGCGCCTGATCGCGATCAACAGCGACGGCGGCGACCTGAAGGTGCTCAGCGCCCAGACCAACGACCGATCGCTGCGGATGTCGCAGAACGGCGGCGTGGTGATCGACTGGGCGACCGACGACGCGCCAGGCGGAATTCTGATCACCCGCGACTATGTACCGGAGCGCTCCACCGGCACCCATCTGGCCAACGAGGACGACGGGCTGGGCGTCGATCGCATCGACACCACGACCCTGGCCCGCCGGTCCGTCGAGAAGCCAAACCTCAACGCCATCGAATATATCGGCGATGGGCGCGGGACCGTCCGGGTGATGGGCGTTCGGCCGACGCGGTCGTCTGGCTACGCCAGCGACAAGATCCTCTATTTCTATCGCCAGCCCGAACGCCGCGACTGGTCGCCCTTGGGCCAGCTGACGCTGAGCGGCTCCGGCTATAGCGGCTTCAATCCCCACGCCGTCGATCCTGAGCTCAACGTCGTCTATGGCTTCGACGCCAAGGACGGCCGCCAGGCGCTCTACAAAATCACGCTCGATGAGACGCTGAACCGCGAGCTGGTGCTGGCGCGACCGGATGTCGATGTCGCGGGGCTGGTGCGGATCGGCCGCCAGAACCGCGTGGTCGGGGTCTCCTACGTCACCGACAAGCGCGAGACGGAATTCTTCGACCCCGAGCTGCGCAAGCTGGGCCTGGCGCTAGGCAAGGCGTTGCCGGGGCGGCTCGTCACCTTCGTCGACGCCTCGGCCGACGAGTCGAAGCTGCTGCTGTTCGCCGGCGGTGACAGCGATCCGGGCCTCTACTATCTCTATGACAAGGCGACGCGGAACCTGCGGGAGCTGATCGCCGCCCGGCCCCAGCTTGAGACGTTCAAGCTGGCCACGGTGAAGCCGGTGACCTACCCGGGCGCCGACGGAACGCAGATCCCCGGCTACCTGACCCTGCCACCGGGCGGCGACGGCAAGAACCTGCCGGCGATCGTCATGCCGCACGGCGGCCCGGGCGCACGCGACGAATGGGGCTTCGACTGGCTGGCTCAGTTCTTCGCGCACCAAGGCTACGCCGTGCTGCAGCCCAATTATCGCGGCTCCAGCGGCTATGGCGCGGACTGGTTCCAGAAGAACGGCTTCCAGTCCTGGCGCACGGCGATCGGCGACGTGAACGACGGCGGCCGGTGGCTCGTCCAGCAGGGCATCGCCGCGCCGGGCAAGCTGGCCATCGTCGGCTGGTCGTACGGAGGATACGCGGCGCTGCAGTCGGCGGTGCTGGATCCGGACCTCTTCAAGGCCATCGTGGCGATCGCGCCGGTCACCGATCTGGAGACCCTGCGCGCGGAATCCCTGAACTTCACCAACTACCTCCAGGTCAGTGAATTCATCGGCAAGGGCCCGCACGTGGTCGAGGGTTCGCCCGCCCAGAACGCCGCGCGCATCAAGGCGCCGGTGCTGCTGTTCCACGGCGACCTCGACGCCAATGTCGGCATCGGCGAGTCGCGGCTGATGGAGCGCAAGCTGCGCGACGCGGGACGCAAGGCCGAGTTGGTCGAATTCAAGGGGCTGGACCATCAGCTGGACGACAGCGCGGCGCGAACCGAGATGCTGACCAAGGCCGACGCCTTCCTGAAGGCGTCGCTGGGCCTCTGATCGTCGCTTGCGACGCGGGCGCCTCTATCGCTGGGGCGCCCGACCCCCTATATTGATCCACGGCGGGTCTTGCTGTGGCTCTCGTCGAAGATTTCTATTCCCAGGGACCTTAATCTCTCTATCGGGACCTGTTCCCTCCCGTGGCCGTGGCTGCGGGAACACGGGGCCCACCTGTTACTGACAGGTTCGAGTGGATTGAAACGTCTTCACGGTTCTTCGCGGCGCCGCCACCTTTCTCCCCTATAAACGGCCGATGACCATCGTCGACCCCGTCGCCGCCAAGACGGCCCTGCGCGTATTTCTTCGCAATCAGCGCAAGCAGCTGGCGCGCGAGCATCCCGAAGCCGATTGGATGATCGCCGAGGTGGCTCGCGAGCCCCTGGCCAAGCTGTTCCCCGATCCCGCCGGCAAGGTGGCCGCGCTCTATCACGGCCTCGGCTCGGAAGTGTCGCCGCGTATCCTGGCCGACCAGATGCGCGAGGCCGGCTGGACCCTGGCCCTGCCGGCCGTCGAGGACGCCGACACCGGCCGCATGGTGTTCCGCCTCTGGGATCCGAAACAGCCGCTGGTCCATGACGCCATCGGCCTGCGCGGTCCGCCGCCGACGCAGCCGGCGCTGGCGCCGGATCTGGTCGTCACCCCGCTGCTGGCTTTCCAGCTGGACGGGACGCGGCTGGGGCAAGGCGGCGGCTACTACGACCGGGCGCTGGAGGCGCTCAGGGCCCGCAAGCGGGTCATGGTCCTGGGCCTCGCCTACAGCGGTCAGCAGGTGGAGAATTTGCCGCACGAGGCCCACGATCAAAGGTTGGACGCCATTCTCACCGAAAAAGAGTATATCGCGGTCAATGACATGGGCCGCGCAGGCCCTCCTTAAGGACTTTCGATGCGTTTCGCCTTCTTCGGCGATGTCGTCGGCAAGTCGGGCCGCGACGGCCTGGCCGACCATCTGCCCGACCTTCGCCGCCGTCTCGGGCTCGAGTTCGTGATCATCAACGCCGAGAACGCCGCCGCCGGCTTCGGTATCACCGAGAACACCGCTCGCGAGCTGTTCGAGGCCGGCGCCGACTGCCTGACCCTGGGCAATCACAGCTGGGACCAGCGCGAGGCCCTGACCTATATCGTGCGCGAACCGCGTCTGATCCGTCCGGCCAACTATCCGATCCTGTCGGACGCCCCGGGGCGCGGCAGCCATCTGTTCCAGACGGATTCGGGCAAGACCGTGTTCGTCGTCAACCTGCTGGGCCGTGTCCACATGGACGCCATGGACGACCCGTTCGCCGCCGCCGACCGCGAGCTGGACAAGGCTCCGCTGGGCCAGGTGGCCGACGCGGTGATCGTCGACATGCACTGCGAGGCGACGTCGGAGAAGATGGCCATGGGCCACTATTGCGACGGCCGCGCCTCGCTGGTGGTCGGCACCCACACCCACGTCCCGACGGCCGACTGCCAGGTGCTGCCGGGCGGCACCGCCTACCAGACCGACGCCGGCGCCTGCGCCGACTACGACAGCGTGATCGGCAACCAGAAGGAAGAGCCTCTGCGCCGGTTCACCACCAAGATCAGCGGCGGGCGCTACACGCCGGCCTCGGGGCCGGCGACGGTGTGCGGCGTGTTCGTCGAGACCGACGACCGCACGGGCCTGGCGGTGCGTGTCGAGCCGATCCGCGTCGGCGGACGGCTCCAGCCGTCGATCCCGGAAGTCGCCTAAGCCTCTGGAAAATACCGGAAGAATGGCTCGGCCTCGGCCAGCACGCGCTGGACCGAGGGGCGGCTCTTCAGGCGCTCCAGATAGGCCAGGCCCAGCGGCCAGCGGTCCCCGAATGGGGCTTCTGGCGGCTGGACCTTGTCGGCGTAGAACAGCGCCGGCATGGCCGCGCAGTCGGCCAGGCCGAAGTCGCCGCACATCCAGTTCCGGCCGTCGGCCAGTTGCTTTTCCAGGTGATCGCAGGCCGTGGCCAACTGGGCGTGGGACTCTCGGACGCCATACGGGTCCTTGCCCGCCTCCGCCGGCCGGATGCGATCGGCGACGATGCGCTGCATCGGGTGATGGATGTAGTGGTCGAAGAAGCGATCCCAGAACCGCGTGCGCCAGGCCAGGTCCGGGTCCTGAGGCACGAACCGCACGCGGCCCGGATAGCGCAGGTCCAGATAGTCGAGGATGACGCTGGTCTCCAGCACCGTCTCGTCGCGGAGGTGATCGCGCAGCGCGGGCATCTTGCCCATCGGCGACAGCTTCAGGAACGCCTCGCGCCCGGCCGGATCGCCCAGGTTGACCATCACGTTCTCGAAGGCGATGTCGTTCTCGTAGAGGCCGATCAGCACCTTCCAGCAGAACGAGGACAGCGGGTGGGCGTGTAGCGTCAGGCTCATCGGTCGCTCTTTAACACTTAAGTTGTTGCCTAACTATCATCTAGGCTTGGCGGAGCGCAAGCCTCGCCGGGCCCCCTTGGGGGTGACAAAGCCCGCCCCCGGGGGCTAGAAGCGCCCACACTCCACTTTTCAGACCAGAGACAGAGCCTCCGAATGGCCGGCCACTCGAAATTCAAGAACATCATGCACCGCAAGGGCCGCGCCGACGCCGCGCGCTCCAAGCTGTTCTCCAAGCTGTCACGGGAAATCACCGTCGCGGCCAAGACCGGCCTGCCCGATCCGGCCATGAACCCGCGCCTGCGCCTGGCCGTTAACAACGCCAAGGCCGAAAGCCTGCCCAAGGACGTCATCGATCGCGCGATCAAGAAGTCGCAGATGGGCGACGCGGCCGACTACTCGGAAATCCGCTACGAAGGCGTCGCCGCCGGCGGCGTCGGCATCATCGTCGAGGTGCTGACCGACAACAAGAACCGCGCCGCGGCCAATGTCCGCTCGTACTTCACCAAGGTCGGCGGCAACATGGGCGCCACCGGCTCGGTGACCTTCAACTTCGATCACGTCGGCCAGATCACCTACCCGGCCAAGGCCGCGTCGGAAGACGACATGATGGAAGCCGCCATCGAGGCCGGCGCCGACGACGTCACCTCCGACATGGGCGAGGAAGGCGAAGGGCACACCATCTACACCGCTTTCGAGAGCCTGAACGAAGTGGCCGCCGCCCTGGAAGCCAAGTTCGGCGCGGCGTCGAACACCAAGATCGCCTGGCGTCCGAAGATGCAGGTGCCGGTCACGGGCGACTCGGCGGCCACCCTGATGAAGCTGCTCGACCTGCTGGACGACGACGACGACGTCCAGAACGTCTACTCGAACGAGGACATCAGCGACGAAGACCTGGCCAAGCTGGGTTGATGTTTCCGGGGGAGGTCCGACGGGCCTCCCCCGTCTTGCTTTGTATTGCTAGCGACGAGGCCCCGGTGACCTTTTCCGCCCCAAACGCCCTGGCTGAAGTCGAGCTGCCCGGACTGCCCAACCACTATCGCGGCAAGGTGCGGGACAATTACGACCTGCCGGACGGCCGTCGGGTGATCGTCGCGTCCGATCGTCTAAGCGCTTTCGATCGGATCCTGTGCGCCGTGCCGTGCAAGGGCCAGGTGCTGACCCAGACGGCGCGCTACTGGTTCGACGCCACCGCCGACATCTGCCCCAACCACGTCTTGGCCTATCCGGACCCGAACGTTCTGATCGGCCGGCGTCTGGAGATGCTGCCGGTCGAGCTGGTGGTGCGGGGCTACCTGGCCGGAACCACCTCGACCTCGATCCTGACGCTCTATAACAAGGGTGAGCGCCAGATGTACGGCGTAACCCTGCCCGACGGGCTGCGCGCCAACCAGCGCCTGCCCGAGCCGATCCTCACGCCCACCAGCAAAGCCGCCGACGGTGACCACGACGCGCCGCTCTCGCCCGCCCAGATCCTGGAACAGGGCCTGCTGACCGCCGCGCAATGGGAGCAGCTCAGCGCCTACGCCCTTGCCCTGTTCGCGCGAGGCCAGGCGCTGGCGGCCGAGCGCGGCCTGATCCTGGCCGACACCAAGTACGAGTTCGGGCTCGACGCCGACGGCGCCATCGTGCTGGCCGACGAAATCCACACCCCCGACAGCAGCCGGTTCTGGAAGGCCGCGACCTACGCGGCCAAGTTCGAGGCGGGCGAGCGCCCCGACAGCTTCGACAAGGACTTCGTTCGCGCCTGGGTGGCGCAGCGCTGCGATCCCTACAACGACCCGATCCCGGAGATTCCCGAGGCGCTGATCCGCCAGACCTCGGACGTCTATATCGAGGCCTTCGAGACGATCACCGGCCAGACGTTCCAGCGCCCGGCGGCCGATGAGCCGGTCATGGCGCGGCTGAAGCGGAATTTGGACCGGTACCTGGCGGGGTAGCGAGCTCACTACGCTCCGCCGCCTTCTCCTCGTCACGGCGCGCGGCTAGACTGCGTCGCATGGTCCTGCGGGTTCACATCGACACCGATTGCGGCGTGGACGACGCCCTGGCGCTGGCGCTGTTGGCCCGCGCGCGACAGGCCGTGGACGTGGTCTCGGTCTCGGCCGTGTTCGGCAACACCTATGTCGACCAGGCCGCCGCCAACGCCCGGGGCGTGCTGCGTCTCGCCGGCTGCGGGGCCGAGGTCTATATCGGCGCCGGCTCGGGCCTGGCTCGACGCCGGGTGGAGCGGATGCGGCCGGCCCACGGGATCGACGGCCTGAATGGCGCGGGGTTTTCGCAGCGCTGGAAACTGCCCGAATTGGAGCGCGGCCATTCGGCCAACTTCCTGGCCTTCGCCGCCCGCCGCAAGGTTACGGGCCTGTTCCTCGGTCCCCTGACCAACCTGGCCAAGGGCCTGCTGGAAGATCCCGCCGCCTTCCGCGACTGGCGTCCTACGATCATGGCCGGCGCCTTCGAGGTGGCCGGCAAAGCCGCCGGCGGCGCCGACTTCAACAGCTGGAGCGATCCGGAAGCCCTGCAGCGGACGCTGGAGGCCGGGGTCATGCCGCGTCTGATGCCGATGGACGTCACCCACCAGGTGTCGATCACCGCCGAGGATCTGGCCAAGGGAGCGGTCTGTTGCGGCTCGCCGCTGTCCCAGCGCCTGACCAAGGCGGCCGGGCCCTATATCGCCTTTCATCAACAGGTCTGGGGCGGCGAGGGCTGCCGGCCGCACGACGCGGTGGCCGCCGCCAGCCTGGTCGCGCCCGAGCTCTTCAGCTTCCAGCCCGCGCGCCTGCGGGTGGTCGTCGACGGCGATCGCCTGGGTCGCGTCGACCGCATCGACGGCGCGCCCAACGCCGAGGTCTGCACCAGCCTCGATGTCGCCGCCGTCAGGCGCCTGATCCTGGGCGGCCTGTTCGGCTGGAGCGCCGTCGAAGCCGCTTAGTGCGGCTGGCCCCACTGGGCGGCGCGCTCGCGCACGAGATCGCGCATGAACTGGTCGAGCTCGGCCAGGCGGCGATCCATCTCGCTCACCGGCACGCCGTTCCAGATCGCGTGGTCATAGGCCGAACGCGCCTCGCGAAGGTTTTCGCCGGCCTGGTAGCGCTCGGTTATGTAGAGGGTCTCGAGAAGCTTGGTCGGGCGGTCGAGCTTCTCGTGCTTCATCGACCAGTAGCTGACCATGTACTCGGCCAGGATGCCGTCGTCCGATGTCTCGACCATCGTCCGTCTCCCTTTACGCTGGAGCGGAGATAGGGAGATCGGACGACGGTTCCAGAGGCGGAGGGCGTCTATTTCCCGCCCGCATAGTCCTTGACCAGGGCGTAGAGGAAGTCGCGGCCGTCATAGAGCGATTTGACCCGGATGCGCTCGTTCAGGCCGTGGATGCCGTCGCCGTCCGAGCTGCTGAACAGGCCTGAGACGCCGTAGGTCGGGATGCCGGCGGCGTTGGTGTGGACGCCGTCGGTGGCGCCGGTCAGCAGGATCGGCACGATGGGAACGCCGGGCCACAGCTTGGCGGCTTCCTTCTCGATCGGGCCCATGATGGCCGGTGTCAGGGGCGGCGGCGGCGAGACGCTGTTGGGCTCGTGGGCCAGGGTCACGGCGACGGGCGCCCCCGCCAGTTCGGCCAGCTTGGCCCGTACCTCCTCGACCGGCGTGCCCGGCAGGATGCGGCAATTGACGTTGGCCGTGGCGCGCTGAGGCAGGGCGTTGGGCGCGTGACCCGCGCTGACCATGGTCGCCACGCAGGTGGTTCGCAGCATCGAGTTCCACATCGGGTCGGCGGTCACGACCTTCAACGCCGCCGGGTCGTTGATGTCGGCCACCAGGGCCTTCATCGCGGCGGCCTGCTCGGCCGGCACGCGGGCCTGCATCTTGGTGAAGTAGCCGCGCGTGGCGTCGTTGAAGCGCGGCGGGAAGCCATAGGCGCCGATCCGGTCCAGCCCCGCTGACAACTGGTAGATGGCGTTGGCCGGGACGGGACGGCTGGAGTGGCCGCCCGGATTGGTCACGGTGAGGGTGAAGTCCTGATAGACCTTCTCGCCAGCCTGGACCTCCAGCACGACCGGCTTGTCATGCTCGTCCAGCAGGCCGTCGGCGCCCTCGTTCAGGGCGAATTCGGCGTCGACCAGAGGGCGGTGGTTCTTCACCAGGTCCTCGATGCCGTTATAGGCCTCGCTCTCTTCGCCGCAGGTCAGGGCCAGCTTGATGTCGCGCTTGGGCTTGAAGCCGGCCTGCTTCAGGCGGACCAGGCTGTCGACCCAGATGGCCGCCTGGGCCTTGTCGTCCGACGTGCCGCGCCCGAAGAAGTAGCCGTTCTCCTCGACCAGCTTGAACGGGTCGCGGGTCCAGTCGGCGCGGTTGGCCTCGACCACGTCGATGTGGGCCAGCAGCAGCATGGGCTTGGATTTCGGATCGGTCCCGTGAAGGATCGCCACCAGGCTGCCCTCCTTGGGATGGCCGTCGGCGACCACGACCTTGACGTCCTCGGCCGGGAAGCCCGCCGCCTTCAGCCGCGCGCCCATCGCCTCGGCCGCTTGGGTGCAGCTGCCGACCGACAGGGTGGTGTTGATCTCGACCAGCTCCTTGTAGAGGTCGCGGAAGGCCAGTTGGTCGGGGCGGACGGTCTTGGGCGGTTCGGCCACCTGTGCGTTCGCCAGGACCGGCGCGGCCAGAAGCGCCGCCGTCATCATCCAGACCGACCGTTTCATCCGTACTCTCCCCAATGAAGCTTGGGCGCGAACAGAGCTTGCCTGACGGCCGCGCGCAAGGGCCGGCGTTTACCGCTCGTTAGGAATGCTGGGGCTTTTCCTGAAGGGCGGAAACGACGATGGTGCGAGAACACATGATGAACGCGATTCGCATCCTCGGTCTCGATCCGGGCCTCCGCCGCACGGGCTGGGGCGTCGTCAGCGTGCTGGGTTCGCGGGTGACGCACGTGGCCCACGGCGTGATCGCCCCGGACGACAAGGCCGCCTTTTCCGACCGCCTGCTGCACCTGTTCGAGGGAATCTGCGCGGTGATCGAGCAGTACAGGCCCGACGAGGCGGCGGTCGAGGAGACCTTCGTCAACACCAACGCCCAGTCGACGCTGAAGCTGGGCCACGCCCGCGCCGCCGCCATGATCGCGCCGGCCCGGGCCGGGCTGCTCGTGGCCGAATATTCCAACGCCATGGTCAAGAAGGCGGTGGTGGGAACCGGCGGCGCCGACAAGGCCCAGATCGCCTTCATGATCGCCCGCCTGCTGCCGACGGCCGGCTCGCCGACGGCCGACGCCGCCGACGCGCTCGCTGTGGCCATCGCCCACGCCCACGCCCGCACCGCCCGGAGAGTCGCATGATTGGGCGTCTGCGCGGCGCCGTCGCCGAGGTCGGCGAGGAAGAGGCCCTGATCGACGTCATGGGCGTCGGCTATGTCGTCCGCTGCGGCCACCGCACGCTGCAGCGCCTGCCGGCCCTGGGCGAGGAGACTCTGCTGCACATCGAAAGCCAGTGGAGCGAGAGCGCGGGCCTGCGGCTCTACGGTTTCGCCACCCGCGAGGACCGCAAGGCCTTCGTGCTGCTGCAGGCGATCCAGGGCGTCGGGCCCAAGGCCGCCATGGCGGTGCTGGACGTGCTGTCGCCAGCCGAGCTGGCGTCGGCCGTCGCGCGCGAGGACAAGGCTGCGGTCGGTCGCGCCAACGGCGTGGGGCCCAAGCTCGCCCTGCGCATCGTCACCGAGCTCAAGGACAAGCCGATCACCGACGGACCTGTGCTGACGAGCGCGCCGGCTTCGGGCTCGCCGTCCGCGCCCGCCAAGCCCGCGCCGACCGGTGACGCCGTCGCCGCCCTGATGGGCCTGGGCGTCGCCGAGGTGAACGCCCGCCGCGTCGTCGAGGCCGCCGCCGATCGCCTGGGCGAAGAGGCGACTGTCCAGGCTCTGATCAAGGCCGGCCTGCAGGAGCTTGGACGATGAGGCTCCCCCCACCTGACCGCTTCGCGGTCGTCCGCCACCGAAGGCGGGCGGAAGGCGTCCGATCCTTCTTCCCCCTCCGGGGGAGGAGCGCCGAAGGCGCGGAGGGGGCCGGTCAATGACCCGCGTCATCTCCGGCGAGCCGCAGCACGGCGATCAGGTTCCGGCCACCGACCGCGCCCTGCGCCCGCAGACCCTCGCCGAGTTCGTCGGCCAGGAGCAGGCCAAGGGCAATCTGCGCATCTTCATCGAGGCGGCCAAGGGCCGCGCCGAGTCCCTGGACCACGTACTGCTGTTCGGCCCGCCGGGCCTGGGCAAGACCACCCTGGCCCAGATCATCGCGCGCGAACTGGGCGTCAATTTCCGCGCCACCTCCGGCCCGGTGCTGAATAAGCCCGGCGACCTGGCCGCGATCCTGACCAATCTCGAGCCGAACGACGTCCTGTTCATCGACGAGATCCACCGCCTGTCCTCGAACGTCGAGGAGATCCTCTATCCGGCCATGGAGGACCATGTGCTGGACCTGGTGATCGGCGAGGGACCGTCGGCGCGCTCTATCCGCATCGATCTGGCGCCCTTCACCCTGGTGGCCGCGACGACCCGGGCGGGGATGCTGGCGACGCCGCTGCGCGACCGTTTCGGCATCCCGATCCGGCTGGAGTTCTACACCCCCGCCGAGCTGCGCCACGTGCTGCTGGGCGCGGCTCGCAAGATGGGCGCACCGCTGTCCGAGGATGGCGCCGACGAGATCGCCAAGCGGGCGCGCGGCACCCCGCGCGTCGCTGGCCGCCTGCTGCGCCGGGTCCGCGACTTCGCCACCGCCGACGGCGCGGCCGTCATCGATCGCAAGGCCGCCGGCCTGGCGCTCGCCCGGCTTGAAGTAGACGAAGTGGGCTTGGACAGTCTCGACCGCCGCTATCTGCGCGCCCTGATCGAGCACTATGGCGGCGGCCCGGCCGGGGTCGAGACCATCGCCTACGCCATCGCCGAGGCCCGCGACGCCGTCGAGGACGTCATCGAGCCGTATCTGATGCAGCAGGGCTTCATCCAGCGCACCCCGCGCGGCCGTGTCGCCTGTGGCAAGGCCTATCTGCACCTGGGCCTCAAGGCGCCGCCGGCCCCGACGGGGCAGAGCGGCCTGTTCGACGAGTAGAACCGCCATGCGCAAGGCCGCCGTCACGCTGCAGGTCGTGGCCACTCTGGCCATCTCGGTCCTGGCGATCCGCGTCGCCGGCGGATCGTCCTCGGCGATGGTCCTCCAGGTCGCCGCCGGCTTAGCCGGGGCGCTCCTGGCGCTCGTTGTCGCCTGGCTCGTCCGGCCGCCGGGGCGCGTCGCAGCCGTGATCGTGCTCGCGCTGACTCTGGCCATCGAGGCCTATATCCTGGTCGCCGGCGTCTCGATGGAGGGCGTCCGCCGCTGGGTGGCCCTCGGACCGCTGCAACTGCACGCCGCCTCGCTGCTGGTCCCGCTGGCCGCCTGGACCGCCGCCCAGCGCCTCGACGCTATCGCCGCCGTGCTTCTGGCCGCGACCCTGGCGGTCCTCGCCGCCCAGCCCGATGCGGCGTCCGTGCTGGCCCTGACCCTGGCGCTCGGCGCCGTGGCCCTGGTCGACAGGTCCAAGCGCCGCCTGGCCGGGATCCTCGCCGTCGTCGGCGCGGCCGGTGTCGCCTGGGCGCTGAGCCGGCCCGATCCCCTGCCGGCCGTCGATCACGTCGAGCTGGTCGTCCGCCGGGCCTTCGAGGCCTCGCCCACGATGGGCTCGCTCGCGGCGGTCGCCCTGATCGCCATTCCCCTGGCCATGCTCTGGAGCCGCCGCACGCCCGCCGCCCTGGCCCTCGCCGCCGCCTGGGCGGGCTTCGTCCTCGCCAACCTGATCGCCAACTACCCGGCGCCGGTGATCGGCGCGGGAGCGGCCCCAGTGCTGGGATGGTTGTTGTCGGTGGGGCTGACGTTCGCGACGCCAGCGGCTAAGCAATCCCCATGACCACCCCGCCCGAACCCACCGCCCTTGAACCGACGGCCGGCGTGTTCTCCGGCCGCGAGCATCAGTTGCCCGTGCGGATCTACTACGAAGACACCGACTTCTCGGGGATCGTCTATCACGCCAACTACCTGCGCTATCTGGAGCGGGGGCGCAGCGATTTCTTCCGCATGGTCGGCATCTCGCACACAGAGCTGGCCAAGGCCGACACGGCGTTCGCGATCATCCACATGACCCTGGACTTCAAGCGCTCGGCGCGGATCGACGACGCCCTTGTGGTGCGGACGACCTATGACCGGGTGAAGGGCGCGCGGCTCTACGTCACCCAGAAGGTGACACGCGGCGACGAGGTGCTGATCGAGGCCCGGGCCGAGGCGGTCTGCATCACCCTGGACGGCCGTCCGCGCCGGCCCACCGCCGAGATGCTGGCCCAGCTGGCGCCCTGGCTGGTCAGCGACGGCGAATAAACAAACAGCGTTTTTCGGGATCGCTCGACGATTGTCATAGTTTCACCCAAGCGTCGCTTCATGCCATACGGCGCGTAGTAAGATCTTTCAGACGCCCCAACGGAGCCAAACCCGCATGGACGCCTCGGCAGCCGCCCCGAATTTCTCGTTCTTCGCCTTGTTCATGCAAGCCGACTGGGTCGTGAAGGCCGTCATGATCGGTCTGATCCTGGCGTCTCTGGGCTCGTGGGCCGTTATCCTGGACAAGCTGGTTCGCTTCGCCGGCCTGAACCGCGCCGCCGATCGTTTCGAGGAGCAGGTTTCGGGCGGGCGTTCGCTGGAGGACGTCGCGGGCGAGGCCGGCGCCAATCCGCGCCACGCCCTGCCGCGCATGCTGCAGGCGGCCCTGAAGGAATGGCGCGACGCCAAGACCAAGGGCGCGATGAGCGAGAACCAGGCCGGTTTCCTGATCGCCCGCATCGACCGTATTCTGGACGCCCAGATCGCCCGCGAGAACGCCAAGGTCGAGGAAGGCCTCGGCAGCTTGGCCATCGTCGCCACCGCCAGTCCGTTTATCGGCCTGTTCGGCACCGTCTGGGGCATCATGCACGCCTTCCAGAACATCGCGATCTCGAAGAACACTTCGCTGGCCGTCGTGGCCCCGTCGATCGCCGAGGCGCTGTTCGCTACGGCCGTGGGCCTGATCGCCGCCATCCCGGCCTATATCGCCTACAACAAGTTCTCGACCGACGCGGGCAAGTACGCCGGTCGCCTGGAAGGCTTCGCCGACGATCTGTCGACCGCGATCCAGCGTCGCCTGTCGGACCGGGTCTAGACCGATGGCGATGTCGTCCAACGACGCCTTCGCGACCGGCGGCGGCCGGGGCCGTCGTCGTCGCGGCCGTCGCTCGCGCGGGGCCCTGTCCGAGATCAACGTCACCCCGCTGGTCGACGTGATGCTGGTGCTGCTGATCATCTTCATGATCAGCGCGCCGCTGCTGACCGCCGGCGTGCCGCTGGAGCTGCCCAAGACCGAAGCCGCCGCCCTGCAGAACCAGGACGAGCCGATCACGGTGTCGATCAACCGCGAAGGCAAGATCTTCGTCGGCGAGACCGAAATCCCGTTCCAGAACCTGGCGCCGCGCCTGACCGCCATCGCCGGCAGCGGCTACAGCAAGCCAATCTTCGTCCGCGCCGACGGCGGAGCGACCTATGCGGTCGTCGCCCAGGTGATGGCGGGCCTGTCGAACGCGGGCTTCAGCAAGATCAACCTGATCACCGAGACGGGCGGTCCCTCCACGGGCGCGGCCCCGAAGGACGCTCAGCCGGAGGGCTCGGGCGACCTGCGGCCGGCTCAGTAGGATCGGCATGAGCGCTCGCCGCGAACCCCAGATCTCTCCGGGCCTGTTGGCCTCGATCGCGCTGCACGGAGCCGTGGCGGCGCTGATCGCGTTCGGCCTGCCGTGGAAGCAATCCAAGCCGATCACTATCGGCGAGTCCGTGCCGGTGACCATCGTCACCAACGGCCCGACCAATGTGCGACCCGCCGAGGAAGCGCCGGAGGAGCAGACGGCCCAGACGCCGGATCCGGTTCCGGAAGCCACGCCGCAGCCGCCGGCCCCGACGCCCGCGCCGACCCCGACCCCGGCGCCGGCTCCGCCGCCCAAGCCGACTCCGACGCCCAAGCCCGCGCCGACTCCGACGCCGGCCAAGCCGACCCCGACTCAGAAGAAGCCCGACACCGACTTCTTTGCCTCGCTTGAGGCCTCGATCGCCAAGTCCAAGAAGGCGACCGGCAAGCCGACGGCCAACGCGCCCAAGGGGCCGGCGCGCGCGGAGACCTCGGTCTCGGCCCGTCCGGCCATGGGCGCGGCCACCGGCCTCTCGGCCGCGGCCCTGGGCCGCCTGCAGGGCGAGGTCCAGGACCGCTGGAACCCCAACTGCGAGGTCGAAGGCGGCGCCAACGTCAATGTCCGCGTGGTGTTCGTGATCGGACCGGGCGGCCGGGTCGTCGGTCAGCCGGAGTCGCCGGGCACGTCCTCGCCCGATCCCGTGGTGAAGGCCGCTTCGGACCGCGCCATCCGCGCGCTGTTCGCCGCCTCGCCGTTCGCCTACCTGCCGTCCGACCTGTACGGTCAGAAAATCGCCCTGAACTTCAACGCAAAACAGGCCTGTTCGCGTTGATGCCGGGAAGGATCAAGAAGGAGACCTCGATGCGCTTGAAAGCCCTGGTGCTCATGGCCGCCGTCCTGTTGGGCGGCGCGGCCTTCGTCACGCCGGCCGCCGCGCAGATCGAGGTCGACATCAACGCCGGCGCGGTCAAGCCGCTGCCGATCGCGGTTCCCGCCTTCTCCGGCACGACGCGCGGGGCCGAGATCGCCCAGGTCATCACCGGCAATCTCGAGCGTTCGGGTCTGTTCCAGCCGCTGAACGTGACGGGCGTGCCGGACAAGCTGCAGGACGTCAACGTTCAGCCGCGCTTCCCCGACTGGCAGGCGACCGGGGCCCAGGCCCTGATCAACGGCCAGGTCACGGTCGGCGCCGACGGCGGCCTGCGCGTCGACTTCCGCCTGTGGGACGTGTTCAGCCAGCAGCAGCTGCTGGGCCTGCAGTTCAGCTCGACGCCCGACAACTGGCGCCGGGTCGCCCACAAGATCAGCGACGCCGTCTATGAGCGCCTGACCGGCGAGAAGGGCTATTTCGACACCCGCGTGGCCTTCGTCGCCGAAAGCGGTCCGAAGCTGGCGCGCGTCAAGCGCCTGGCGATCATGGACCAGGACGGCGCCAACCCGCAGTACCTGACGGACGGCTCGTACATCGTGATGACGCCGCGCTTCTCGTCGACCAGCCAGGAACTGACCTATATGGCCCTGCGGCCGACCGGCTCGTCGATCTACCTGCTGAATCTCGAGACCAGCCGCCAGGAAACGGTCGGCAAGTTCCCGGGCATGGTGTTCGCCCCGCGCTTCTCGCCCGACGGCAGCAAGGTGGCCTTCTCGGTCGAGAAGGCCGGCAATAGCGACATCTATCTGATGGACCTGCGCAGCCGCGTCACCACCCGCATCACCACCGACCCGGCCATCGACACCTCGCCGTCATTCTCGCCGGACGGAACCAAGATCGCCTTCAACTCCGACCGCGGCGGCCAGGCCCAGCTTTATGTGATGAATACCGACGGCTCGGGCGTGCGTCGCATTTCGTATGGCGGCGGCCGCTACACCACTCCGGTCTGGAGCCCGCGCGGCGACTTCATCGCCTTCACCAAGCAGACGGGCGGCGAGTTCCATATCGGCGTCATGCGCCCCGACGGAAGCGATGAGCGCCTGCTGACCACCAGCTATCTGGACGAGGGCCCGACCTGGGCGCCGAACGGCCGGGTGCTGATGTTCTTCCGCGAGGCCTCGGCCGGCAATCCCAAGCTCTGGACGGTGGACATCACCGGACGGATCCTGCGGCCGGCGGCCTATGGAGGCTCGGGCTCGGATCCGGCTTGGTCTCCGCTGCTCGACTAATTGACACATCCATGGGGCAACCTGAACGCCGCACAGGCGTTCAAGGCGCAGGTTCCGGCCCGTGGACTGTTCGCGCCGGAAGTGAATCATCATCGTCCGACGAGCATCTGACATCATTGTGAGGCTTGGTCAGGCATTTCATGGGTCCATTCCAAGCGTTGCGCAGGTATGGATCAGGTCCAGAGTTCGTAGACTGAGGAGAAACTGGATGAGCTTCGACACCCAGCGCGCCATTAGACTGGCGCTCGTCGGCGTGGCAGCCGCCTCGCTCGCCGCCTGCGCTTCGCGTCCGAAGCCCCAGCCCGCCGCGCCGGCGCCAGAGCCGACGCCGGCCGCGCCGAGCAATCCTTACACCCCGCCGCCGCAGCCGCCGGTGTCGAGCGGCGTGCTGCCGGGCTCGGTCCAGGACTTCGTCGTCAATGTCGGCGATCGCGTCTATTTCGACACCGACGAATATTCGGTCCGCGCCGACGCCCAGCCGGTTCTGGCCGGCCAGGCTCAGTGGCTGAACCGCTACCCGCAGGTCCGCGTCCGCATCGAAGGCAACGCCGACGAACGCGGCACCCGCGAGTACAACCTGGCGCTCGGCGCCCGCCGCGCGAACGCCGTGCGTGACTTCCTGATCGGCCAAGGCGTCGCCGCCGCCCGCATCGAGACCATTTCGTTCGGCAAGGAACGCCCGATCGACGCCGGCTCGAGCGAAGAGGCCTGGGCCAAGAACCGTAACGGCCACACGGCCATCACGGACGGCGCCCGCTAACATCGCGCTACAACGGGGCGGCCCTGCGAACGCAAGGCCGCCCTAGTTTTGTCCAGTCCCTACCGGTAGATCACGGTCATGAAGCTGAAACCCGCTCTGCTCGCCGTCCTGTTGGCCACCACTTGCCCCATCGGCGCCGCCGTGGCCGTCGCCCAGACTCCGCTGCCCGCCGAGGATCCGCTTGACGATCGCTCGGTCAAGCGCGTCGAGCGCATGGAGAAGGTGGTGCGCGAGCTGCGGTCGATCGTCTTCCAGGGGCGCGACACCGGCAAGCCCGTCGTCGTCCAGCCGGCCGAGACCGACGCCCAGATCGCCGCCCTGAACGACCGGGTCAGCGATCTGGAGAAGACCCTGACCCGGCTGAACGGCCAGAATGAGGCCGCCAATTTCGAGCTGACCAAGGCCAATCGCGCCGCCGCCGACCAGAAGGCGCGCGCCGATCTGCTGGAGCAGCGCCTGGCCGCGCTGGAGAAGTCGATCGCCGACATGCAGGCCGCCGCGGCGGCCCAGGTCGGCGCCCAAGGAACCGGAGGAATGGCGCTGGCCGGCGGGACCCCGCCGCCGCCCGCCCCGCCGGCCGATCCGGCCGTGGCCTTCAAGCAGGCCAAGGATCTGCTGCTGGCTGGCGACTACGCCAATGCCGAGCAGGCCTTCGCGGCCTATGTGAACAACTATCCGGACAGCGCCAAGGCACCGGAAGCCCGCTACTGGCAGGGCGAGACCCTGTTCGTGCGCGAGGCCTACACGGACGCCGCCGGCGCCTATATCGGCGCGATCCGCGGCTGGCCGCAGACCAGCTGGGCGCCCGACGCGACGCTGAAGCTGGCTCGTTCGATGGTGGCCCTGAGAAAGACCACCGAGGCCTGCCGCACGCTGGACGAGCTGGCCAAGCGCTACCCGAAGGCTTCGGCCCAGATCACTTCGCGCGCGGCCTCGACCCGCGTCGCGGCCAAGTGCGCCTAGAGACGGTCCGAGCCGCCCTCGACAGGCGGCTCGATCGCCGCTCCACCGCGCCGATCGCCGTCGGATTTTCCGGCGGCGGCGACTCTCTCTTCCTGTTGAAGGCGGTTCTGGATTGGGCCGACGATCGGCCCGTTGTGGCGCTGGTGGTCGATCATCGGCTTCAGCCCGACAGCGCCCGCTGGACCGCCGAAGCCGTCGCCAAGGCGCGGGCGCTGGGCGCGTCGGCGACAGCGCTCGCCTGGACCGGCGACAAGCCTTCGACGGGATTGCCCGCCGCGGCCCGCCGCGCGCGTCACGCCCTGCTGGCCGCCGCCGCCCGCGAGGCCGGGGCCAAGGTCCTGCTGCTGGGCCACACCGCCAGCGATCTGGCCGAGGGCGCGGCCATGCGGGCCGAGGGTTCGACCGTCTCCGATCCCCGCGAATGGGCGCCGTCGCCGGTTTGGCCGGAGGGACGGGGAGTCTTCCTGCTGCGGCCGCTGCTGGGCCTGACCCGCGACGCGATCCGGCTGGCCCTTACCGCGCAGGGCGAGACCTGGCTGGATGATCCCGCCAACGAGGATCTCCGTTATGCCCGAGCGCGGGCCAGGGCGTCGGGCGTCGCCGAGGTCGCGCCGGCCCAGGCCGTTTCGCGCCGCCCGCCGGCCTTCCACGTCGACCGCGCCGGAGCCATTCGCCTGCCGCGCGACGTCGCCGCCGCCCATCTGGCCGCCGCATTGCTGTGCGCCGCCGGAACGGAAAGGCCGCCGAGGGGCCAACGGCTGGCGCGATTGGTCGAGCGTCTACGCTCTGACGAAGGCTTCGCCGCCACCCTGTCCGGTGCGCGGGTCGAGGCGGGGAGCGATATCCTGATCTGCCGCGACGCCGGCGAGATCGCGCGCGGCGGCCTTGCCCCGCTGGACCTCGCTCCGGGCCAGACCCGCGTCTGGGACGGCCGCTGGGACGTCACCGCCGGGACCGAGGCGCTGACCGTCGGCGCCTTGAAGGGCGGAGCCTCCCATCTTTCGCCCGATCAGCGCGCCGCGCTGTCCGCCCTCCCGACGCCGGCCCGTCCTGGCCTGCCTTTGATCGCACCCCTTGGCGCGGCGCCGTATTGCCCCGCGCTTGACGGCCCGGACCTTGCAGCCGAAGGAAGGGCGCGCGCGCGTCCGCTCGTTCTGGATCGTTTCAAGGCCGCGATCGGCCTAATCGACCAAGAATCCGTGACCTGATGTCACGTCCATGGCGCAAGCGCGCGTGACCTCCTATCTTGGGAGGTCAAGAACCTATTCGTTGGGAAGACGAAGCGTATGAATTTCCGGAACCTGGCCATCTGGCTGGTGATCGTCGCGGTGCTGGCGGGCGTGTTCGTCGTCAGTCAGAACGCCCGCACGAAGGGCGGCGGCGAGATAAGCTATTCGCAGCTCCTCAAGGACGTCGACGCGGGCAAGATCAAGTCCGCCGAGATCGCCGGCCAGACCGTCATGGCCAAGGGGGCCGACGGCAAGGTGCTCACGGTCAACGCGCCGCTGAACTCCGACGAACTGGTCAACCGCATGGTGGCCAAGAACGCCGACGTGAAGTTCAAGAGCGGCTCGATCAGCTTCCTGGCCATCGTGGTCCAGCTGCTGCCGATCCTGCTGGTCGTGGGCGTCTGGCTGTTCTTCATGCGCCAGATGCAGGGCGGGGCGAAGGGCGCCATGGGCTTCGGCAAGTCCAAGGCCCGCCTGCTGACCGAAAACAAGAACCGCATCACCTTCGAGGATGTCGCGGGCGTCGACGAGGCCAAGGAAGAGCTGCAGGAGGTCGTCGACTTCCTGAAGGATCCGGCCAAGTTCCAGCGCCTGGGCGGCAAGATCCCCAAGGGCGCGCTGCTGGTCGGTCCTCCCGGTACGGGTAAGACCCTGATCGCCCGCGCCGTCGCGGGTGAGGCGGGCGTGCCGTTCTTCACCATTTCCGGTTCCGACTTCGTCGAGATGTTCGTCGGCGTCGGCGCCAGCCGCGTGCGCGACATGTTCGAGCAGGCCAAGAAGAACGCCCCCTGCATCATCTTCATCGACGAAATCGACGCCGTCGGCCGCCATCGCGGCGCCGGCCTGGGCGGCGGCAACGACGAGCGCGAGCAGACCCTCAACCAGCTACTGGTCGAGATGGACGGCTTCGAGGCCAACGAAGGCATCATCCTGATCGCCGCCACCAACCGTCCGGACGTGCTGGATCCGGCGCTGCTGCGTCCGGGTCGCTTCGACCGCCAGGTCGTGGTGCCGAACCCGGACGTCGCCGGCCGCGAGAAGATCATCCGCGTGCACATGAAGAACGTGCCGCTGGCCGCCGATGTCGACGTCAAGACCCTGGCGCGCGGCACCCCGGGCTTCTCGGGCGCGGACCTGGCCAACCTGGTCAACGAAGCCGCCCTGACGGCCGCGCGCAAGAACCGTCGCATGGTCACCATGCACGATTTCGAGCACGCCAAGGACAAGGTCATGATGGGCGCCGAGCGCCGCTCGATGGCCATGAGCGACGCCGAGAAGAAGCTGACCGCCTATCACGAGGGCGGCCACGCCCTGGTGGCCCTGCGCGTCCCCGTCGCCGATCCGGTCCACAAGGCCACGATCGTGCCGCGCGGCCGGGCCCTGGGCATGGTCATGCAGCTTCCCGAGGGCGACCGCTACTCGATGAGCTACGACATGATGACCTCGCGCCTGGCCATCATGATGGCGGGCCGGGTCGCCGAGGAGCTGATCTTCGGCAAGGAGAAGATCACCTCGGGCGCGTCCAGCGACATCAGCGCCGCCACCAGCCTGGCCCGCAACATGGTCACTCGTTGGGGCTTCTCCGACGAGCTGGGCACGGTGGCCTATGGCGACAACCAGGACGAGGTGTTCCTGGGTCACTCGGTCGCCCGCACCCAGAACGTCTCGCCCGAGACGATGGTCAAGATCGACAGCGAGGTCCGTCGCCTGGTCAAGGGCGGTGAGGACGAGGCTCGCCGGATCCTCACCGAGGAACTGGACCACCTGCACGCGGTGGCCAAGGCCCTGCTGGAGTTCGAGACCTTGAGCGGCGACGAGATCATCGGCGTCATGAAGGGTGAGACCCCCAAGCGCGACGAGGACGAGAGCAACAAGGAGACGGTCAGCGCGCCGTCCCTGGTGCCGCTGTCCCCGGGCGCGGGCGCCAGCGTCACGGCCTAGGCGGACCGAACCTCGACGATCAAAGCCGGCTCGAAAGGGCCGGCTTTTTTCTTGGCCGCGCGAGGTCTAGAACCGCGCCATGAACCAGGCCCGCCCCCGCGTCATGGGGATCGTCAACGTCACGCCCGACAGCTTCTCCGACGGCGGCAAGTATCTCGGCGCCGCCGATGGGATCGAGCATGCGCGGCGTCTGATCGCCCAGGGCGCCGACATCCTCGACATAGGCGGCGAGAGCACGCGCCCGGGCGCGGCCCCGGTCTCGGAGTTCGACGAGATCCTGCGCGTGGTCCCGATCATCGAGGCGATCCGCCAGGCCAGCGACATCCCGATCTCGATCGACACCATGAAGCCCGGCGTGGCGCGCGCGGCGATGAGGGCGGGGGCGACCATCTGGAACGACGTGGCCGCCCTGCGCCTGTCGCCCGAGGCGCCCGAGGTCGCCGCCGAACTGGGCTGCGAGGTCGTGCTGATGCACATGCTGGGCGAGCCGGGGACCATGCAGAACGACCCGCGATATGACGACGTGGTCGCCGAGGTCGAGGCCTTCCTGTTGGCGCGGGCCTTCACGGCCATGGCCGCGGGGGTCGCCAAGGAAAAGATCTGGCTGGATCCCGGCATCGGCTTCGGCAAGACCGTGGCCCACAACCTGGCCCTGCTGGCCGCCCTGCCGCGCTTCGTGGCCCTGGGCTATCCGATCCTGCTGGGAGCCAGCCGCAAGCGCTTCATCGCCGGGATCGATCCGTCGGCGGGCGAGGCCACGGACCGCCTCGGCGGCTCCCTGGCCGCGCACCTGGCCGGCGCGGCGGCCGGCGTGGCGGCGGTGCGGGTCCACGACGTGCGCGAGACGGTCCAGGCCCTGGACGTCCAGGCGGCGATCGCCGGCGCTTGAGGCCAGGTCTCGCTTGCCGGTCGGGGAATCACCGCGCTTAAATATTCCGGGGACGGTTCATCGAAGGTTTCGCGGCTATGCGCTCCCGTCACGCCCTGGTCATCGAGGATGAGATCCTGATCGCCATGGAGATCGAGGACCTGCTCAAGACGCAGGGCTTCGCCACGGTCGACATCGCCGACAGCCCGCTGGAGGCGCTCGACAAGGCCCTCCGCCGTAAGCCGGACCTGATCACCGCCGATTACCGCATCGTCGACGGCACCGGGGTCGAGGCGGTGAAGATGATCATGGCCCACCTGGGGCCGATCCCGGTGGTCTATGTCACTGGCCACGCCACGGCCCTGGCCGAGCAGAACGACGACCTCGTGGTCCAGAAGCCGATCCTGCCGCTGGCGCTGGCGGGAGCTTGGCGGCACGCATTGCAGGCCGCGTAGCGGGCCTCTCCCCATCCTTCCGATTCCCGCCTAAACACCGGGGATGTCAGACGCTGCTCCCATAGTCTTCCGGGGCCGGGTCCTCGTCATCGCCGGATCGGATTCCGGCGGCGGCGCGGGGATCCAGGCCGACATCAAGACCGTCACCGCCTTGGGCGGCTACGCGGCCACCGCGATCACCGCCGTGACGGTGCAGAACACCCTGGGCGTCACCGGCGTTCACCCGATCCCCCTGGAGGTCATCGCCGCTCAGGCCCGGGCGGTGCTGGACGACATCGGCGCCGACGCGATCAAGACCGGCATGCTGGGCGACGTCGGGGTGGTCGAGACCGTGGCCGCCGCGATCGATCACGCGGGCCAGATCCCGGTCGTCGTCGATCCCGTGATGATCGCCAAGGGCGGCGCGCCGCTGCTGGCCGAGGCCGCCATCGGCGCGATGAAGAGCCTGATGATTCCGCGCGCGGCCCTGCTGACCCCCAACGCCCCCGAGGCCGCCGCCCTGACGGGCCTGTCGGTCGAGACCACCGACGACCTGCGCCGGGCGGGCGAGGCGCTGTTGACCCTGGGCGCCAAGGCCGTGCTGATGAAGGGCGGCCACGTGCCGGGTGAGCGCGTCGTCGACGTGCTGATGACCGCCGAGGGCGAGACCACCTTCGAGGGCGAGCGGATCGAGACCCGTCACACCCACGGCACCGGCTGCACCTTGGCAAGCGCCTGCGCCACGGGCCTGGCCCAGGGGCTGTCGCTGAACGAGGCCGTCGCCCGGGCCTGGAACTATGTCCACGAGGCCATGCTGCGCGCGCCCGGTTTCGGCGCCGGCCACGGACCCCTCGACCACGGCTGGACGCTGCGCCGATGACCGACACGCTGGAAGACCGCCTGCGCGAGATCGTCCGCGCCACGCCCACCACCTGGGAGGTGCTGCGCACCGTCCGGGAGCTCGATCTGCCCGACTGGATGATCTTCTCCGGCGCGATCTATCAGCCGGTCTGGAACGCCCTGACAGGCCGCGATCTCGCCTACGGCATCAAGGATTACGACGTCGCCTATCACGACGACAGCGACACCAGCTACGAGGCCGAGGACGTGGTCATCCAGCGCGTCGCCGCCGCCTTCGAGCCGCCGCTGCGTGACCTGGTCGAGGTCCGTAACCAGGCGAGGGTTCATCTCTGGTTCGAGAAGAAGTTCGGCGCCGACGAGCCCTATCCGCCGCTGGAGGACAGCGCCGCGGCCCTGAAGCGCTTCGTGGCCACCGCCTTTTGCGTCGGCGTGCGGCTGGAGCGTGACGACTCCCTGAGCGTCTGGGCTCCGTTCGGTCTGGACGACCTCTTCGCCATGCGCCTGCGGCCCAATCCGCTCAGGGTGAAGGGCGCGGGCGGCTGGGAGCGCACGACGGGTTCGGCCAAGGCGCGCTGGCCGGAGATCACCGTCGAAGGCTGATTGTCACGAGGACAATAAAGCCTTTGCCGCCTGCGTTCTCCGCGCATAACAGCGATGTCCAGCTTGGGAGATCGCTATGCGCCAGTGGACCATCGACGCCTTCGCCACCGGACCGTTCAAGGGCAACCCGGCCTGCGTGGTCGAGCCGTTCGAGACCTGGCCCTCGGCCGACTGGATGCAGGCCCTGGCGGCCGAGAACAACCAGGCCGAGACGGCCTATCTGCTGAAGACCGCCAACCCGGCCCGCTACGGCCTGCGTTGGTTCACGCCGGCCCTGGAGGCCCCGCTGTGCGGTCACGCCACCCTGGCCGCGGCGTACGCCCTGTTCGAGGAACTCTCCGTCGACGTTCCATTGCTGACCTTCGACACCCTTTCGGGGGCCTTGACGGTCAGGCGGACGGGCGAGGGGCTGGAGATGGATTTCCCGGCCGATCCGCCGCGCAGGACCGAGGTCCCGGCCGGACTGGCCGAGGCTCTGGGCGCGGAGCCTGTCGAGGTCTGGGCCGGGGCCTATCTGGTCGCGGTGATGGACAGCGAGGCGACGGTTCGAGGCCTCAAGCCCGACCTGGGGCTGATCAAGACGATCGCGGGCGAGGCGAGGGGCGGCCCCGGCCAGGTCGTGGTCGTGGCGTCCGCCGATCCTGGCAGGCCCTACGCCGTGGTCAGCCGGTTCTTCGCGCCGGGCTTTGGCATCCCGGAGGACCCGACCACGGGCTCGGCTCACTGCATCCTGACGCCGCTCTACGAGGGCAAGCTGGGCGCCAGTCCGCTGAAGTTCCACCAGGCCTATCCGGGCCGGGGCGGGGACCTGGAATGCGAAAGCCGCGGCGCGCGCGTTCTGTTGCGCGGCCGCGGCTTCACGGTCTTGGAAAGCCAGCTCCGGGTGGAGCCTAACTCTTAGCGACGGGGGCCGTGGCCGTAGCCATAGCCGTAGTCACGGTCGTGACGCTCGTAGCGGATCTGGGCGCTGATGCGGTCGAAGCGGCGATCCAGATCGGCGCGTTCCCAGCCGCTCAGGCCGCCGCGACGATACCGGTGCTCGAGGCGCTCGGTCTCGCGCAGTTCGGCGCGCAGGCGATAGGCCTCGCCGCGGGTCAGCGAGCCGTTGCGCACGCCGATGTCGATGCGGCGATCGAGCTGAGCCTGGCGGTCGTTGATCGGCTGGGCCGAGGCGATGGCGGGAATGGCGGCGGCCGACAGGGCCGAGACCGCGGCGATCGAGATCAGGATCTTTTTCATTGGTTCGGTTCCTCTCTGAAACTTGTCCCGTCACTCCGGGGGAAGCGACGTTGAGCTAAGAGAAACACGCGGAGCCTGAAGCGGTTCTGAGCCGCTCGTTATGTTCCGTTCATCTTGTGTCGAGGGATCGACCTAAGCCGCCTGGGCCGGGCGGGCGGCGGTCATGGCCGCTTCGATCGCGTCATAGAGCTTGGTGACCTCGATCGGCTTGGCCACGTGGCCGTCCATGCCGGCGGCCAGATAGTCCTCGACCTGGTGGGCCAGGGCGTTGGCGGTGACGGCGATGATCGGGGTGCGCGCGCGGCCCTGTTCGGCTTCCAGGGCGCGGATGACCCGGGCGGCCTCAACGCCGTCCATGACGGGCATGTGGATGTCCATCAGCACGATGTCGAAGGCGCCGGTTCGCCAGGCCTCGACGCAGGCCTGGCCGTCGGCGACCAGGGTCACTTCGGCGTTCAGCGGGGTCAGGACGGCGGCGACGACCTTCTGGTTGGTCGGATTGTCATCGGCCGCCAGTACGCGCAGGCGGGCCGTCTCGGCTGGCGCGGCGTCCGGCGCGGGGACGTGATCGTCGTCGATATAGTGGACGTCGGTGATGGCCTCCTCGCGGGGCAGAGCGACCAGGACGGTGAAGGTCGAGCCGCGGCCCTCGCGGCTCTGGACCTTGATCGAGCCGTCCATCAGCACCGCCAGCTCGCGGCAGATGGCCAGGCCCAGGCCAGAGCCGCCGAAACGGCGAGTGGTCGAGCTGTCGGCCTGGACGAACTTGTCGAACAGGCGCGGCAGAATCTCGGGCGAGATGCCGATACCGGTGTCGGCCACGTCGATCCGCAGGCCCGAGCCGTCCTCGGCCGAGGCGAACCTGACGGCGACCGCGCCTTCCAGGGTGAACTTCAGGGCGTTGGCGATCAGGTTGCCCAGGATCTGGCGCAGGCGGTCGGCGTCGCCGCGCCACAGTCCTTGAGCCTCGGGCGCGACGGCGACCTCGAAGGCCAGGCCCTTGTCGCGGGCCTGGGGCGCGTAGGTTTCGCGGATCGACTGGGCCAGTTGGGCGATATCGAACGGGCGGTCCGTGATCTCCAGGCGCCCCGCCTCGATCTTGGAGAGGTCCAGCACGTCGTTCAGCACGCCCAGCAGCACCGCGCCCGATTCGCGGATCACCTTCAGGCGTTCGCGCTGGGTGTCGCTCATCTTGTCCATGGCCATCAGCTCGGCCATGGCCAGAACGCCGTTGAGCGGCGTACGGATCTCGTGGCTCATATTGGCCAGGAAGTGCGACTTCAGGACGTTGGCGGCGTTGGCGTCGTCGCGCGCCCTGACCAGCTCGGCCATGGCGCCGCGCAGGTCGTGGTCGTTGGCCTCGAGGCGGCTGACCAGATGGTTGAAGCTGTCGGTCAGGCTCTGGAAGACATCGTCGTCGGCAGTCTGCTCGACGGCCTTGAAGCGACCCCCGACGGCGGTTTCGTGCATGGCTTCCGACAGGCGCTCCATCGGCCGCGCCAGGCGGCGCGCCAGGCTGTTGGCCAGGAGAATCGCCAAACCGGCCGCGCCGAAGAACAGGGCGCCGGTCAGGGCCAGGTCGCGGGCCAGGGTCTGACCCAGGCCCGGATGCTCGGCCAGCAGCACCAGCGTGCCGACATCCTGCGAGGCGAGTTTGATGGGGCGGGTCAAGGTGTCGGTGTCGGCCGGATTGGCCGCGCCCAGTTGGGCGACGACGCGCCCCTTGGCGTCGGTGATGCGCACGCCCGCCACGCTGGGGGCCTTGGCGACGGCTTCCAGGGCGCGATAGACGCCGACCATATTGTGATCGGCCAGCGGCGCGGCGGCGCCGGCGGCGGCCATCTGGGCCAGGATCTCGTGATTGGCGCGGGCTTCCTGTCGCGCGACGCTCCACTGCTGCAGCATGAAACACAGGCATGCCGCCACCAGCGCCAGCACGGTCGTGGCCAGGGCCACGCCGGCGATGCGCGCTTGCAACGGTGCGTGTGTGTACCCGCTATGATTGCGGATGCTGCTCATCCCACGTCCAGGTATTCATCAACGTAGCGACAGTGTGCCGCAAGGTTCCTAACGGTTCGCTTCCAACGCGAGCCAGGGCCGGGGCTAGTAGCGCGACAAAACAACGCTAGGGCGCATTTTCGTCATTGCTTTTGCTTTAACATTCTATTTACCTTTCTTCTTAGTGTTTCGTTAAGGAGGCGGGTTTGGAAAAGGTCTTTGTCGCTCAACGAGTGGCCAACAAGCTGTATGCGACCGAAGCCGCGGTGGACGCGGCCACGGTGGAAGTCATGGAAATGATGGCCGAACTGATCCAGGCTCGTAAGGACCTGGGCCTGTCGGCCACGGTCGGGAACGGCGCCAGCGCCAAGTTCGCTGAAGCCGTCCAGGCTCTGGCGACGGCGCGGACGGCGATCGTCGACGCCCACAAGCAACTGGATGAGACTCGTCTGCGCGTCGGCATCCGCACGCGCATGGGCGGCTTCATCAAGGAGGAACAACTGGTTTCTCCGACGGGCCTCCGCGAGGCGGTCTAAGTCTCGTTAAAAGCACATTGCAATAGTTTAATACCTTTGGGCCTCTAATCTAGGTTAGAGGCCCAGATCATGCTCTCGCACCTGCAACCGTTAGTCCTTTTCGGCTGGCTGCTTCTTGCGACCACGTGTTTTGTCGCGTGGCGCTGTGGCGGGCGACCCGAACGCAGCGGCGCGGCCTTGGTGCTGGCGATCACCCTCGGTTTCGCCCTGGCGGGCTCCATCACGGACAAGAGCGTCACCCGGGCGGTTTATCTGCTGCTGGACGGCGTGCTGGCCCTAGGCCTGCTGATGCTGGCGGTGCGCCACGCGACTCGCTGGCTGGGCGTTGCGGTGCTGCTGCAAGGCGTGCAGTTCAGCCTGCATGCCTATTATCTCGTGGCCGCTCGGAAATACGACAACCTCTACGCCCTGGTGAATAACCTGGTCAGCCTGGGCGTCCTGCTGTGCCTGCTGGCCGGCTCGATCCTGGCGCGGCGTTGGCGTAAGGCCTCGGACGCCGCCGCAAAATAATTGCCGCGACCGGACGAAACGCCGCGCGCCTCGCAAAAATCTCCCCTTGCAATCTGCCCCGAAACGCGGTTCTTCGCCGGCGGGCCACATCCCCCCAACGGGATGCAGTCCATCTGTAAGGATGGGAGACATCGATATGACGACCCTCGCCAAGCCGGCGATCCGCCCGGCTCGCCCCGAGTTCTCTTCCGGCCCCTGCGCCAAGCGCCCCGGCTGGACCCCCGAAAATCTCAGAAACGCCGTCCTGGGCCGCTCGCACCGCTCCAAGCTGGGCAAGGCGCGCCTGAAGGCCGCCATCGACCAGACGCGCGAAGTGCTGGAGGTCCCGGCCGACTTCCTGATCGGCATCGTCGCCGGTTCGGACACCGGCGCGGTCGAGATGGCCATGTGGTCGATGCTCGGCGCCCGCCCCGTGCAACTGCTGGCCTTCGAGTCCTTCGGCAAGGACTGGGTCACGGACGTCACCAAACAACTCAAGCTGCCCGACGTCGAGGTGCTGAGCGCCCCGTACGGCCAGTTGCCCGACACGTCCAAGGTCGATCCGACCAAGGATCTGGTCTTCACCTGGAACGGCACGACCTCGGGCGTGCGCGTCCCGAACGCCGACTTCATTTCGGCCGACCGTGAAGGCATCACCATCTGCGACGCGACCAGCGCCGCCTTCGCTCAGGAACTCGACTGGGAGAAGCTCGATGTCGTGACCTTCTCCTGGCAGAAGGCGCTGGGCGGCGAAGGGGCGCACGGGATCCTGATCCTGTCGCCGCGCGCCGTGGCCCGTCTGGAAAGCTACACGCCGGCCTGGCCGATGCCGAAGCTGTTCCGCATGACCAAGAACGGCAAGATCGCCGCCGACATCTTCGAGGGCGCGACGATCAACACGCCGTCGATGCTCTGCGTGGAAGACGCCCTGGACGCGCTGAAGTGGGCCGCCTCGATCGGTGGTCTGGAAGCCATGCGGGGCCGCGCCGACCAGAATCTGGCCGTGCTGGCCGAGTGGGTCGCCAAGACCGACTGGGTCGATTTCCTGGCCGCCACGCCGGAGATTCGCTCCAACACCTCGGTGTGCCTGAAGGTGGTCGATCCCCGGATCGCCGCCCTGCCGGAAGACGCCCAGGCCGACTTCGCCAAGAAGCTGGCCAGCCTGCTCGAGAAGGAGGGCGCGGCCCTCGACATCGGCGGCTATCGCGACGCCCCGGCCGGTTTGCGCATCTGGTGCGGGGCCACGGTGGAGGCTTCCGACCTGGAAGCTCTGACGCCCTGGCTCGACTGGGCCTTCGCCACCGTCTCGGCCGAACTGGCCGCCGCTTAAGACAACGCTTACCCCCACCTGGCCGCTGCGCGGCCGTCCGCCCCCGGAAAGGGGGCGGAATAGGATCCTCCCTCCCCCTCTGGGGGAAGGGGACCGCCGAACGGCGGTGGAGGGGGCTTTCGCAAACATTCTCCGCAAGGAAATCCTCCATGACCGCTCCCCGCGTTCTCATCGCTGACAAGCTCAGCCCCGCCGCCGTCGACATCTTCAAGAACCGCGGCGTCGATTTCGACATCAAGGTCGGCCTGTCGAAGGACGAGCTGATCGCCGTGATCGGCGACTATGACGGCGTCGCCATCCGCTCGGGCGCCAAGCTCGACAAGGACGTCATCGCCGCCGCCCACAAGCTGCGCGTCATCGCCCGCGCCGGCATCGGCGTCGACAATGTCGACATCCCGGCCGCCACGGCCAAGGGCATCGTCGTGATGAACACGCCCTTCGGCAACTCGATCACCACGGCCGAACACGCCATCGCCATGATGTTCGCCCTGGCCCGCCAGATCCCCGCCGCCGACGTCTCGACCCAGGCCGGCAAGTGGGAGAAGAACCGCTTCATGGGCGTGGAGCTGTACGCCAAGACCCTGGGCCTGATCGGCGCCGGCAACATCGGCTCGATCGTCGCCGACCGCGCCCTGGGCCTGAAGATGAAGGTCGTGGCCTATGACCCCTTCCTGAGCCCCGAGCGCGCCGTCGAGATGGGCGTCGAGAAGGTCGAGCTCGAAGACCTGCTGGCCCGCGCCGACGTCATCACCCTGCACACCCCGCTGACCGACAAGACCCGCAACATCCTGTCGGCCGAGAACCTGGCCAAGACCAAGAAGGGCGTGCTGATCGTCAACTGCGCCCGTGGCGGCCTGGTCGATGAGGTCGCCCTGCGCGCCCTGCTCGACAGCGGTCATGTCGGCGGCGCCGGCTTCGACGTCTTCGTCACCGAGCCGGCCAAGGAAAACCCGCTGTTCGGCTCGGACAAGGTCGTGGCTACCCCCCACCTGGGCGCCAGCACCTCGGAAGCGCAGGAGAACGTGGCCCTGCAGGTCGCCGAGCAGGTCAGCGACTACCTGCTGACCGGCGCGGTCACCAACGCCCTCAACAGCCCCTCGATCACGGCCGAGGAAGCGCCGAAGCTGAAGCCTTTCGTGGCCCTGGCCGAGAAGATCGGCGCCCTGGCCGGCCAGATGGTCGACTTCGGCATCACCGCGATCGACATCGCCTTCGAGGGCGAGGTCAGCAACCTCAACGTCAAGCCGATGACCTCCGCCGCCCTGGCCGGCGTGCTGAAGCCGATGCTGGCCGAGATCAACATGGTCTCGGCCCCGGCCATCGCCAAGGAGCGCGGCATCACCGTCTCGGAGAGCCGTCAGGAAGTCAGCCCCACCTATGACAGCCTGATGCGCGTGACCATCACCACCGAGAAGGGCAAGCGCAGCTTCGCCGGCACGGTGATCGCCGGCGCCCCGCGCGTCGTCGAGGTCAAGGGCATGGAGCTGGACGCGGCCTTCTCGCCAGCCATGCTCTACATCAACAACCTGGACAAGCCGGGCTTCATCGGCGCGTTGGGCATGCTGTTGGGCGAGGCGGGCGTCAACATCGCCACCTTCAACCTGGGCCGCCTCTCGGCCGACGCCGACGCTATCGCCCTGGTGGGCGTCGACCAGGCTCCGGCCGCCGAACTGCTGGCCAAGATCCAGGCCCTGCCGCACGTGAAGGAAGCGCGCGCGCTGACGTTCTAGGCGCTTCGACCTGCCTGTCCCGGATGACCGATCCGGGACAGGACTGGGGCGTCTGGACTGGCCAAGGTGGCTTCAGCCTTGCATCGCCTGGATGACGCCCCTTTTTCGTTCGATAGGCCGCTCATGTTGTTTCGTAATCGCAAGATCAACGTCCTGGCCTTCACGATCTTCGTCGCGGCGGCGGCCTTCGCCCTGTGGCGGGCCCTGCTGCCCGACGATGGCGGCATGGGCCTGATCCCCTGGGACAAGGCCAAGCACTTCATCGTCTTCTATGTGCTGACCGCCCTGGCGATCACCGCCTTGCCCGCCAGCCGCTTCTGGCGCATCGGCCTGGTGCTGCTGGCCTTTGGCGGCATGATCGAGGTGCTGCAGGCGTTCGTCGGCCGAGACGCGGCTTGGGGCGACGTGCTGGCGGACGCCTGCGGGATCGGCGCGCTGTTTGGACCGATCATCCTGCGTGACCTGACCGCCAGGCCGTCGCCCGCCCCGGATCAAGCCGTCAAGCTCGAAGTCCAACTGCCCTAGACGCCGAGGATTCTCGGCCTATCGTCAGGCGTCGATTCCGGCGCCGTCATCGCGGCGCGGCGGCTATCCCTGGGGCCGAATGCGAAAGTCAAACCTCCGCCCGACGGCCTTCGTGCTGGTGTCGACCAACCACGGCTCCCTGTTGGTCAATCGTCACGACTACAGGATCGTCCAGAACGGCGCTTACGGCGTGGGCTACCAACTGTTGGAGACCTCGTCGTTCGACCAGGACGAGGTGGACGCCGCCGTCAGGCTGCTGGAAATGCGTCGCGCCCATTTCGGCGACGGCGTGGTGGCCATCGACTGCGGCGCCAATATCGGCGTCCATACCGTCGAGTGGGCTCAGTTGATGACCGGCTGGGGCAAGGTCATCGCCTTCGAGGCGCAGGAGCGGATCTTCTACGCCCTGGCCGGCAATATCACGCTGAACAACTGCTTCAACGCCCGGGCGATCTGGGCGGCGGTGGGCGCCGAGCGCGGGGTGATCGACGTTCCCGTCCCCGACTACTTCAAGCCCGCCAGCTTCGGCAGTCTCGAGATCCGCCAGACCGAGCGCACCGAATTCATCGGCCAGGAGATCGACTATTCCGCGGAGAACGCCCAGAGCACCCAGATGATGGCGATCGACGATCTGGCTCTCACGCGGCTGGACTTCGTCAAGATCGACATCGAGGGCATGGAGATGGAGGCCCTGCGGGGCGCTCGGCGCACCATCGCGACCTGCAAACCGATGATGATGATCGAGCGGATCAAGTCCGACGAGTCCGAGCTGCGCGAGTTCCTGATCGGCCTGGGCTACGGCGTCTACTACATGGGCATCAACATCCTGGCCGTTCACCAGGACGATCCGATGTCGGAACAGATCAAGGGGATGGCGGGCGGCTGAGCCCGAGCGGGTTAACCGCCGACACTTAACCCTGGCGCGCTCTAGGAAAAGGTCAGGTGCTCGGCGCGGAAATAGAACAGCCAGTCCAGCCTCAGGATGTTCTGGATGCGGAAGCTGGGCGGCTCATAGCGCGACACCACGCTGAGGGGCTTGTCGCGAATCTTCAGGATCTCGACCAGCAGCACCAGCGACGTGTCGATCGTGGCGATGCGCGCCGCCCGCTCGATCACCGTGCTCCAGTCGAACAGGCTGTAGCCCTCGATCGGGCGGAGGCGGACTTCCTTTTCGGGCGCCTTGTGGGTGAACTGGATCTGGCTGTTGCTGCCATGCTCGTTCAGCAGCGCATAGGGCTCGCCATCGTCCAGGCCCAGAAGCTTGAACAGCGCCTCTTCCTTGGCGAGGTCGCGGCGCAGCTCCACATGGTCGGCCCAGTCGGCCATATCCATTCCGGCCACCTGATACTTCAGGTCCATCGTCTGCTCGGGCGCGTAGCGCCAGCTGAAGAACAGCGACAGGAACGTATAGTTCGGCCCCTCGATCGGGCTGAGGGCGATCTTGTCGCTCAGGAACAGCAGCTCGTCGCGGAAGTCGAAGGCCTCGGTGTCGAGGATCGGCGTCTCGATGTTCGCGGGCATGACCAGGGCGTCATAGACCCAGCTGTGCTTCTGCAGGACCGGCATGATCACGCGGCGCCCGGTCGCGGCGTAGGTCTTGGCGATCTTCTGGACGAAGAGCAGATCCCCGACCATGCCGGGCTGAAAGATGAGTACCGGCTTCATGCCGCTCCGCCGAATCGTGAGAGCCCGCAGTCTTGCATAACTTGACCGGTCTGAAGACTTGGCCGCCTGGCGCGTCTCCGCTCGGACTTCGTCGCGGCGCGAGCCTAGAAGCTGTCCACGCGCACGCTCCACGGCTTGGACACCCCCGCCGCCGCGTCCAGTCCGCCCACGATCCAGCGCCGGGTGTCGGCGGGGTCGATGACCGCGTCGATCTCCAGGGCGGCGGCCATGCTGATCGCCTTGCCGGCCGCGTAGAGCCGCGCCACGAGCTGGTCGTAGAGCGCCTTCTGCTTGGCGGGATCGGTTTCGGCTTCCAGCTCCTTGCGGTAGCCCAGCTTGACCGCGCCCTCCAGGCCCATGCCGCCAAACTCGCCGGTCGGCCAGGCGGCGATGAAGGCCGGCGAATGGAAGCTGCCGCCCGCCATGGCCTGGGCCCCGAGGCCGTAGCCCTTGCGGGTCACCACGGTGAAGAGCGGGCTGCGTAGCTTGGCGCCGGCGATGAACTGGCGGCTGACCCGGCGCACGGCGGCGGCGTCCTCGCTGTCGGGACCGACCATGAAGCCGGGCGTGTCGCACAGGCTCAGGACCGGCAGGGCGAAGGCGTCGCAGAGCTGCAGGAACCGCGCGGCTTTCTCGGCGCCTTCGCAGTCGATCGCTCCGCCCAGATGCCGCGGATCGTTGGCGATCAGCCCCATCGGCCGGCCCTCGATGCGGATCAGGCCGGTGACCATGCCCGCCGCGAAGCCGCCGCGCAGCTCCAGGAACGAACCCTCGTCGACCAGGCCATGGATCAGCGCCCGCACGTCATAGACCCGCAGCCGGTTCTCCGGGATCGCGCCCCGCAGCCGCCGCTGGTCCGGCGCGGTCCAGCTCGGCAGCGCGCCTTGGAAATAGGACAGCGCCTGCTTGGCCAGTCGGGTGGCGTGGGCCTCGTCATCGGCCAGGATGTCGATGACGCCATTCTTCCACTGGTGCGCCGATGGCCCGATCTGCTCGGGCTTGAACACCCCCAGCCCGCCGCCCTCGATCATCGCCGGTCCGCCCATGCCCAGATTGCTGTCGCGGGTGGCGATAATGATCTCCGACAGGCCCGCGATGGCGGCGTTGCCGGCGAAGCAGCGGCCGGCGACGATGGCGATCTTGGGAACCAGGCCCGACAGCTGGGCGAAGCTCCTAAACGTCGGCACGTCCAGCCCGGCCACCGCCGTCGTGTCGGTGTCGCCCGGCCGCCCGCCGCCGCCCTCGGCGAACCACACGACCGGCAGCTTCTGGTCGGCGATGATCGCCATCAGCCGGTCGGACTTGCGGTGGTTCATCGCGCCTTGCGTGCCGGCCAGCACCGTGAAGTCGTAGGCCAGGGCCGCCGTCCGCGCCTTGTCGGGCGGGAAGAGGCCGCCATTGACGGTTCCGACGCCGGTGATCAACCCGTCGGCGGGCGTGTTGGCGATCAGGTCCTCGGTCGAGCGCCGCCGCTTCTGCGCCGCGATGGCCAGGGCGCCGTACTCCAGGAAACTGCCCGGATCGACCAGGTCGTCGATGTTCTCCCGCGCTGTCCGGTGGCCGGTCTTGCGGCGCTTGGCGACGGCGTCGGGGCGGGCCTCGTCCAGGGTGTGTCGGTGGCGGGCGATCACCTCGGCCAGGTCGGGGCGGATCGTGTCGAGGTCCTCGGCGACGGCTTCGACGGCCTGGTCGCCCGCGACCTCCATCGGCTCCAGGAACACCAGCGGCTGGCCTTCGGCGACGGTCGCGCCGGGCGCGGCGAGGATTTTCAGCACCCGCCCGCCGGTGACGGTGGGAACGAGATGCTCCATCTTCATGGCCTCCAGCACGGCCAGGGCCTGGCCGGGGCGGACGAGGTCGCCCTCGGCCACCGCGATCGAACCGACCGTGGCCGCGAGCGGCGCGGCGACGGTGACGGCGCCGTCCAGGGTCTCGAAGGACCGCGCGGCGCTTTCCTCCGGCAAGTCGGCGACCAGTTCGGCGGCGTGGTCCTCGATGAACCGCGTGGTCGGCCTCTCCGGCGCGGCCGCCAGGATCGCCCGCACCAGCGGCGCGGTGGTCGAAACACCGGTGATCTGGAACTCCGCCAGCGCCCGGTCCAGTCGCGCCGAAGCCTCGGCATGGGTCCGCCCACGCGCGATCACCTTGGCCAGCAGGCTGTCGTAGGACCCGCCGACCGTCGTACCGGCGGCCACGCCGGCGTCGACCCGCACGCCCGGACCGCCCGGCGGGCTCCAGGCGCCGATCGCGCCGCTGGACGGCTTCACCTGGCCCTCGGCGGTCAGGGTCTCGGCATTGATCCGCGCCTGGATCGCGACCCCGAAGGCCGGCGGAACCTCCAGGTCGAGGGGCGCGCCGGCCGCGAGATCGAACTGCAGGCGCACCAGGTCCAGGCCCGTGACCTCCTCGGTCACCGTATGCTCGACCTGCAGGCGCGGATTGACCTCCAGGAAGAAGGCCTCGCCGGTCTCCGCGTCGACCAGGAACTCGACCGTGGCCAGGCCGCGATAGCCGGCGCACAGCGTCTCGGCGTGCTTCCAAAGAGCGGCCCGCAGCGGAGCGGGCAGGGCGGCCGGGGCGATCTCGACCAGCTTCTGGTTCCGCCGCTGGAGGGAGCAGTCGCGGTCGCCGATCGCCAGCACCCGCCGTCCATCGCCGACGATCTGCACCTCGACATGGCGCGCCCGCTCGATCCGCTTCTCGGCATAGAGCCCGCCGTCCCCGAAGGCCGCGAGGGCCTCCCGCGCGCAGGCGGCGAAGGCGGCGTCCAACTCGCCGGGATCCAGCACCGCTCGCATGCCGCGCCCGCCGCCGCCGGCCCGCGCCTTCAGCATGATCGCGCCGTGCTCGGCCTGGAACGCCCGCGCGCCGTCCGGTGAGATCGCCCCCGTCCCCGGGATCAGCGGCACGTTCCGCTCGGCCGCCAGCGCCCGGGCGGCGGCCTTGTCGCCAAAGGTCTCCAGGTGCTCGGGCGAGGGGCCGACGAAGACGATCCCCGCCTCGGCGCACGCCCGCGCCAGGCCAGGGTTCTCCGACAGGAAGCCATAGCCGGGATGCAGGGCGTCGCAGCCCTCGGCCTGGGCGGCGGCGATGATCGCCGTGATGTCCAGATAGGCCTTGGCCCCCGCGCCAGGCAGGGCGACCGCGCGGTCGGCGGCCGTCACGTGCGGGCTCCCCGCGTCGTCGGTCGCGCGGACGGCCACGGAGCTGAGACCGGCCTCCGCCGCCGCGCGGGCGATGCGGATAGCGATCTCGCCGCGGTTGGCGATCAGGACGCGGGTGAGGGACATGAGATTTCCCGTGAAGGCTTCATACGGCCGTTTGAGACACTTTGGCCGGTCCCGCCCGACTCTCCAAGGCTTGACTCCGCAGCGCTGCAAGATCAGAACAAAAGTGGAACAAGGAGTAAGGAATGGCCGGATCGCGCGAGGCGCGTCTTGCGGCCCTGAGAGGCCGGATCGCCGCGATCGAAGCGGGGACTCGGACTCTGACTCCGGTCCTGCCGTTCGGGGATCCGGCCATCGATGGCTGCTTCCCGGGCGGCGGCCTGCCGCTGGGCGGCTGGCACGAGGTGACGGGCGCCGGGCTGGAGGGCGAGACCGGCGCGGCCCCCGCCGCCTTCGTCGGCCTGCTGTTGCGCCCTCTGGTGAAGGCGGGCGCGATCGTCTGGATCGCCCGGCGTAGCGACCTGTTCGCGCCCGGCCTGTTCGGCCTTGGCTTCCCAACCGAGCGGCTGATCCAGGTCCGCGCGCGCGATGAGGCCGAGACCCTGTCGGTGCTGGAGGACGCGCTTTCCACCCAGGGCGTCGCCGCCGCCGTCGGCGAGGCCGAGGCCCCGGACCTGACCGCCGGCCGTCGCCTGCAACTGGCCTGCGAGAAGCGGGGCGGCTTCGGGGTGGTGCTGCACCGAAGACCTTACGGGGGACGAGCGGGCGCGGGCCAGGCGGTGTCCGGCTCGGCCGCGTTCAGCCGCTGGCGGATCGGACCGTCGCCGACCCCGTCGCCGCCGGACGACATCGGCCTTGGCCCTCCGCGCTGGCGGGTCGAACTCGAACGCTGCCGGGGCGGACGTCCCGGCGCCTGGATCTTGGAAGCACAGGAGGCCGGCCATGGCCCGCATCCTTTCCGTCTGGTGTCCCAACTGGCCGATCACGACGTGGCGGCGGCGGAACCCGGGCTACGATACGTCGGCTGAAGCCGCGCCTTTCGCCCTGCTGGCCACGGAGGGCGGAACCCGCCGCCTCGCCGCCGTCGACGAGACCGCCCGCGCCCTTGGCCTCGGCGCCGCCCAGAAGGCCGCCGACGCCATGGCCCTGGTTCCGAACCTCGTCACCTTCGACCACGACCCCGTCGCCGACCGGATCGCGCTGGAGGCCCTGTGCGACTGGTGCGTGCGCTTCTCGCCGGCCGTGGCGATCGACGGGGCGGACGGCCTGTTCCTCGACATCACCGGGACCGACCACCTGTGGGGCGGGGAGCGCGACATGCTGGTCGATCTCGTGGCGCGGCTGGCGCGCTGGGGCGTGCCGGCCCGGGCGGCGATCGCCGACACCGCCGGGGCGGCCTGGGCCCTGGCGCGGTTTGGGGCCCGCCTTGGCGACGACCTGGCCATCGCCGCGCCGGGTGAGCAGCGCGCGGCGATCGAGGACCTGCCCGTCGCGGCCCTGCGCCTGGAGGACGCCGCCGAGGCCCAGCTGCCGCGCCTGGGCCTGCACCGCGTCGGGCAGCTCTTCGCTCTGCCCCGCGCCCAGCTGGCCAAGCGCTTCGGCCTGGGCCTGACCCTGCGCCTCGACCAGGCTCTGGGCATGGCGGCCGAGGCCTTGACCTTCCGCCGCCCGGCCACGCCCTGGTTCGACCGCCTGGCCTTCTTCGAGCCGATCAGCGCGCCCGAGGACCTGGCCCGCGCGGCCGGCGACGCCCTGGCCTTGATCTGTCAGCGGCTGGAGGCCGAGGGGCGCGGGGCCAAGCGTTTCGAGGTCGTGTTCCACCGCCTGGACGGCCAGGCCTATCCGGTCCGCGCGAACCTGGCCCGCATCGGTCGCGACGCCAAGCGGCTGACCAAGCTGATCATCCCGAAGCTGGACAAGGTCGACCCCGGTTTCGGCGTCGAGGTCGTCACCGTCCACGCCGCCGCCGTCGAGCCCCTGGCGGCGGCGCAGGACCGGCTGGACGCTGAAGCCGGGACCAGCCTCGACGAGACCCTGGCCCCTCTGATCGACCGCCTGGTCAACCGCCTGGGCGAAGCCCGCGTCTGGCGCGCCGATCCGTACGAGAGCCACGTGCCCGAACGCTCGGTCGTCCGCAAGGCCCCGCTGGATCCGCCGGCGGCCGCGAAATGGGATCTCGACCGCCCGCGGCCGGTGCGGCTGTTCAAGCGGCCCGAGGCGATCACGGCCATCGCCAAACTGCCCGACGACCCGCCGATGTCGTTCACCTGGCGCGGCCGCGCCCACCGCGTCCGCCGCGCCGAAGGCCCCGAGCGCATCGGCCAGGAATGGTGGCGCGCCGGCGTCGGCGAGACCGATACCGGCCCCGGCAAGGTCCGCGACTACTACCGCGTCGAGGATGACGTGGGGGGGCGGTTCTGGATCTTCAGGCAGGGGCTGTTCGGCGTCGATGAAGCGCCGAAGTGGTGGATCCATGGCCTGTTTGGTTGAGGTTTTCCCCCACCTGACCGCTTCGCGGTCGTCCGCCCCCAAAGGCGGGTGGAAGGCTCGCCATCCTTCTTTCCCCTCCGGGGGAGGAGCGCGAAGCGCGGAGGGGGCAAGTCGATGACCGCCTATGCCGAGCTCCAGACCACCACCAACTTCTCGTTCCTGCGCGGCGCCTCGCACGCGGAGGAGCTGGCGATCGCGGCCGAAGCGCTGGGCCTCTCCGCCATCGGCGTCACAGACCGCAACACCCTGGCGGGCGTCGTCCGGGCCTGGACGGCGGCCAAGACGCGGAATGTCCGGGTGCTGAGCGGCTGCCGGCTGGACTTCATGGACGGGACGCCCAGTCTGCTCTGCTACCCGACCGACCGCGAGGCGTTCGGCCGGCTGACGCGGCTGCTGACCGTCGGCCAGCGGCGGGCCGGGAAGGGCGAGTGCCACCTGTCCTGGCGGGACTTCCTTGACCATTCAGACGGCCAGATCGGGCTGATCGTTCCGCCGAAGGTCCTTGACGAAGCCTTCGAACGCGATCTGGCTCGCATGGCCGGCGACCTGCGCGGCCGGGTCTGGCTGGCGGCCAGCCGCGCCTACGCCGCCCAGGACCTGAAGCGGCTTTCGCGCCTGGACGATCTGGGGCGAACCGCCGGCGCGCCGATCGTGGCGACCAATGACGTGCTCTATCACGGCCCCGAACGGCGACCATTGCAGGACGTCATCACCTGTGTGCGCGAGCACTGCGCGATCCACGAGGCCGGCTTCCGGCTGGAGGCCAATGCCGAGCGCCACATCAAGTCTCCGGCCGAGATGGCGCGCCTGTTCGAACGCTGGCCCCGCGCGGTCGAGCGCACGGTCGAGATCGTCGAGCGGATCGGCTTCGACCTGGGGCAGCTCAACGAGGAATATCCGGACGAACCGGTCCCCCCCGGCAAGACGGCGATGCAGCACCTGAGCGATCTCACCTGGTCCGGCGCGGCCTGGCGTTATCCGGCCGGCGTGCCGGAGAAGGTCGCGGCGCAGCTGAAGGAAGAGCTGCGGCTGATCGCCAAGATGGACTACCCCAACTATTTCATCACCGTGCACGACATCGTGCGCGAGGCCCGAAGCATGGGCATCCTGTGCCAGGGACGGGGGTCGGCGGCCAATTCCTCGGTCTGCTTCTGCCTGGGCGTGACGGCGATCGATCCGACCGAGCACCGGCTGCTGTTCACCCGCTTCATCTCCGAGAACCGCGGCGAGCCGCCGGACATCGACGTCGATTTCGAGCACGAGCGCCGCGAGGAGGTGATGCAGTACGTCTATCGGCGCTATGGCCGGGAATATGCCGCCATCTGCGGGACGGTGATCCACTACCGCCCGCGCAGCGCCATCCGCGATGTCGGCAAGGCCCTGGGCCTGACCGAGGACGTCACCTCGCTATTGGCCGGCACGGTCTGGGGCAGCTGGGGTTCGGGCCTGCCCGAGGAGCATCTGCGCAACGCGGGTCTGGACCCCGAGGCGCCGGAGATCGCTCGTGCGGTCAACCTGGCGACCGAGCTGATGGGTTTCCCGCGCCACCTGTCGCAGCACGTCGGCGGCTTCGTCCTGACCAAGCGGCGGCTGGACGAGACCGTGCCGATCGGCAACGCGGCCATGCCCGACCGCACCTTCATCGAGTGGGACAAGGACGACATCGATAGCCTGAAGCTGATGAAGGTCGACGTGCTTGCCCTGGGCATGCTGACCGCCATCCAGCGCGCTTTCGGCATGTTGCGGGCCGATCATGGCGAGCCGATCGTCGACCTGGCCGATGTCCCGGTCGAGCTGCCCGGCGTCTACGACATGCTGTGCGTCGCCGACAGCGTGGGCGTCTTCCAGGTGGAGAGCCGGGCGCAGATGTCGATGCTGCCGAGGCTGAAGCCCCGGCGGTTCTACGACCTGGTCATCGAGGTGGCGATCGTCCGACCCGGCCCGATTCAGGGCGACATGGTGCACCCGTACCTGAAGCGGCGGAATGGGATCGAACCCGTGGACATGCCCGCGCCGTCGCCGGAGCATGGCCCCGAAGATGAGCTGAAACAGATCCTGGGCAACACCTACGGCGTGCCGCTCTTCCAGGAGCAGGCCATGAGCCTGGCCATCGAGGCGGCTAAGTTCACGCCCGATGAGGCCGACGGCCTGCGCAAGGCCATGGCCACCTTCCGCAACCTGGGCACGCCGGACGAATATCGCGACCGGTTCGTCGAGGGCATGGTCGCGCGCGGCTACCAGCGCGATTTCGCCGAGCGGTGCTTCAAGCAGATCGAGGGCTTCGGCCACTACGGCTTTCCGGAGAGCCACGCGGCCAGCTTCGCCAAGCTGGTTTACGTCTCGGCGTGGATCAAATGGGCCTGGCCGGACGTGTTTTGCGCGGCCCTGATCAACTCTCAGCCCATGGGCTTCTACCAGCCGGCCCAGCTGGTCCGCGACGCGCGCGAGCATGGGGTGGAGGTGCTGCCGCCCGACATCCTGGGCAGCGACTGGGACTGCACGCTGGAGAGCGTGACGGCGGGCTTCCGCGCGCCTCGGATCCGCGCGGACAAGATCGCCAGCGACCAGAACCGCCCACGGTGGAAGGCCGTGCGTCTGGGATTTCGCCAGATCAAGGGCCTGAAGGAAGGCGATGTGAAAACCCTGGTCCATGTTCGCGCCGAGGGCGCCCGCACCCCGGGTGAGTTCGCCCAGGGCGGCGTGCCCCAGCGCGCGCTGGAGCTGCTGGCCGAGGCCGACGCTTTCGCTTCGGTCGGGCTGACCCGCCGCGAGGCGCTGTGGGCGGTGAAGGGACTGAAGGGCGAGCACAAGGCGCCGGTGCAGGCGCCGTTGCTGGCCGGCCTGCCGCTGTTCGAGGACCGCGCGGCGCTGCCGGCCATGGGCCAGCCGCAGGAGGTGGCCGAGGACTACCGCACCACCAGCCTTTCCCTGAAACATCACCCGATGGCCTTCTACCGGTCGATGCTGACGCGGCGCGGAGTGATCACGGCCGAGCAGCTGCTGACCCTGAAGGACGGCCGCAAGGTGTCGGTGGCGGGGCTCGTCCTGATCCGCCAGCGGCCCGGGACGGCCAAGGGCGTGGTGTTCGTGACCTTGGAGGACGAGACAGGCGTGGCCAACGCAGTGGTCTGGAAGGACCGCTTCGAGGCCGACCGCAATGTGGTGATGACCGCTTCGTTCCTGGTCGTCCATGGCCGGGTGCAAAGGGCCGAGAACGTCATCCACGTGGTGGCCGAGGGCTTCACCGACCTGTCGGCGCACCTGTCCACCCTGCGCGACGAGCCGGGCGCGCCGGCCCCCCGCGTGCGCCAGAAGGTGTCGGGCCGTCTGCTACGGAGCCGGGATTTCCACTAGAGCCTGTCCCGTTTAGATGGAACCATCTAAACCGGGAAAACAGGCTCTAGAATCAAACATTTAGAGCCATTTTGAACGCTTTAGATGATTCCATCTAAAGCTAAAGGGCTCTAGACGAGGCTGCGGATTTCGCCGTTCATTGGCTAAGGCAGGACAGGACGAAGGGAACGACCGTCCCGACCACCAGCAGCAGGATATGGCGCATACGGTGCAATGGCTGGCGCAGGGTCATCCAGACGCCGGTGATCGTCGAGATGATCAGGCCGACCGACGCCAGGGCGAAGAACGCCTTCAGCAAGGTCGTCGGAAGCCGCTGAGCCTTGGCTTCCGGACGCGATGCGGCCGGGGCGGGCCCCGGCGAGGGCTTCGCGGAGGGTTGCGACTGGGGACGACGCCCCTCGCGATAAAGCTGCTTCTTGTGCAAAACCCCCAGCTTGGCCACGACCGCTGGCGGTGCGTAGCCAGGATGGGCTTCGTGCAACTCGTAGATCTGCAACACGCCCGTCAAGGCGAAGAGCAGGACGGTTGGCGCGATGATCATGCCGATGTAGGCGTGCCACTTGCGTAAGAGCATCTGTAGTGCGGCCGGATGCCGAGGCAACCTTCTTGCCGTGCCGGTTGGCGTGGTCATTCGCCTTGTCCTCTGCCGTCGCTGTGGGGGACAGCCTTGGTCGTCAGCGGCATCGGCGCATTGCTGCATGTCAAAGAGTCGGGTCGGACGACCTCCGGCCGCCCCATGCTCGCTTCAGCCCCAGATAAACCACCCCCGCCGCCACGAAACTGGGCAGGGTCGCGCCGAGGTCCGGGGCCAGGCGGCTAAGCGCTTGATAAGCGGCGATGCCGATAGCCCAGGCCAGCAGGCCGGGCAGGTTCACGCCGCCCCCAGACACGGCGGCGGCGCGACGGCGCAGGACGAAGTGGTCGGCCAGCAGCACGCCGAACAGCGGCGCGAACACCGAGCCGATCAGCAGCAGGAAGCCTTCGTACTGGGTGATCGGCGCGAAGAGGGCGATGGTCGTGCACAGCGCGCCGAACACCAGGGCCAGGTTGGCGGGCTTGGCGGGGACGAGCGTGGCGGTCGAGACGGCGGCCGAATGGATGTCGGCGAAGGTGTTGTCGGTCTCGTCGATGACGATCAGCAGCAGGGCGATCCCGCCGCCGCTGGCCGCCAGGGCCGTCAGCAACAGGCTCTCGCCGCCGCCGGCCGCCAGGGCGTACGCGGCTCCGAGCGCCATGAACCAGATGTTGGCCAGGACGTAGCCGGCCGCCGAACCCTTGAACATGCCGCCGCTAGTGCGGCCAAAGCGGGTGTAGTCGGCGATCAGCGGCAGCCACGACAGCGGCATGGCCACCACCAGGTCGACGCCGGCGCCGAAGCTCATCTCGCCGGTTCCAGCCTTGGCCAGCAGGGCGGAGAGGTCGTGCTCGGCCAGCAGCCGCCAGCTCAGCCATCCGGCGCCGGCCAGCAGCAGCCACAGGCCCCAGGCGCGCAGGAAGCGGCGCACGAACGACACCGGCCCCTGGATGGCCAGGAAGGTCGCCAGGAGGCCGAAGGCCAGGGTCCAGATCACCGGGCTGGAAAAGCCGAAGGTCTGCTTGGCCAGGGCGTCGGCGGAATCGCGCATGGCGATGATCTCGAACGCGCCCCAGCCGGTCAGCTGGATGGCGTTGAGCACCGCCGGGACGGCCGCGCCGCGCGCGCCCAGGGCCAGGCGCAGGGCGCCCATCGACGACAGGCCGGTGTCGGTCCCGACCACCCCGGCGGCGGCCAGCAGCAGGGCGCCCAGCACCGAGCCGGTGACGATCGCCGCCAGCGCCATGCCCAGGCTCAGGCCGGGTACCAGGAACGCGCCGGCCTGCAGCACCAGGAGGCCGATGCCCAGGCTGAACCACAGCGAAAACGCGTCCTGGGCGCGGAACGCCCGGCGCGCTTCCGGCACGGGGGTCAGGGGATCGTAGGTGTCGTGAAGTTTGGCCATGGGCCTCCGGTTTAGCAGCTCATCTTCGGGACGCGATACCGAAGTCGCCGATGTGTCGAGTTCACGACCGCAACCTCGCGCCACGAGCGGACGTTAGGTTCTCACATCCACACAATCGGAAGACGCTCATGGCCACCCCGGCGAAGACCAAGGCCAAGACGGCCACGCGCGTAAGCGCCAAGCCCCCGACCGGGACAAAGGTCCCCCAACCCGCGGGCCCGTCGACCGAGGGCGAGACGCTGGTCGCCCCCGGCGGCGAAACGCATCAGCAGGCCGACGGTCCGGCTGCGCAACTGACCACCAACCAGGGCGTGCCGATCGCCGACAACCAGAACTCGCTGAAGGCCGGCGCGCGTGGGCCGGTGCTGCTGCAGGACTTCATCCTGCGCGAAAAGATCATGCACTTCGACCACGAGCGCATCCCGGAGCGCGTGGTTCACGCGCGGGGTTCGGCCGCGCACGGCTTCTTCGAGTGCCTGGAGTCCTGCGCCGACGTCACCTGTGCAGACTTCCTGCAGCGCCCGGGTGAGCGCACCCCGGTGTTCACCCGCTTTTCGACCGTGGCCGGCAACAAGGGCTCGGCCGACCTGCCGCGCGACGTGCGCGGGTTCGCGGTCAAATTCTATACCCAGCAAGGCAATTTCGATCTCGTCGGCAACAATATGCCGGTGTTCTTCATCCAGGACGCCATCAAGTTCCCCGACCTGATCCACGCGGCCAAGCAGGACCCGGACCGTGAGTTTCCGCAGGCCGCCACCGCCCACGACACCTTCTGGGACTTCATCTCGCTGACGCCCGAGAGCATGCACATGATCATGTGGGCGATGAGCGACCGGGCGATCCCGCGCTCGTTGCGGATGATGGAAGGCTTCGGCGTCCACACCTTCCGGCTAGTGAACGCGGCGGGCGACTCGACCTTCGTCAAGTTCCACTGGCGGCCCAAGCTGGGCTCTCAGTCGGTGGTCTGGGACGAGGCCCTCAAGATCAACGGCGCCGATCCCGACTTCCACCGCCGCGACCTTTGGGAAGCCATTGAGGGCGGCGACTTCCCCGAATGGGAGTTCTGCCTGCAGACCTTCACCCAGGAGCAGGCCGACGGCTTCGACTTCGATGTGCTGGACGCCACCAAGCTGATCCCGGAGGAGCTCATCCCCCTGCGCGTGGTCGGCCGCATGGTGCTGGATCGCAACCCCGACAACTTCTTCGCCGAGACCGAGCAGGTCGCCTATTGCGCCGCCCACGTGGTGCCGGGCATCGACTTCACCAACGACCCGCTGCTGCAGGGCCGGCTGTTCTCGTACCAGGACACCCAGCTCAAGCGCCTGGGCGGGCCCAACTTCCACCAGATCCCGATCAACCAGCCCAAGTGCCCGTTCCACAATCTGCAGCGCGACGGCCACATGCAGATGGGCGTCCCCAAGGGGCAGGTGAACTATGAGCCCTCCAGCCTTGGCGTCGACGTGGCGCGCGAGTCGCTGGAGAACGGCTTCCACACCTTCCCCAATCCCGAGGCCGGCGAGCAGTTGCGCCTGCGGCCGGAGACCTTCGCCGACCACTACACCCAGGCGCGGCTGTTCTTCGCCAGCCAGACCAAGCCCGAGCAGGACCACATCGTCGCGGCCCTGGTCTTCGAGCTCAGCAAGTGCGTGACGCCCCGCGTTCGCGAGGCGGTGCTGTCTCGGCTGATCCACATCGATCAGTTCCTGGCCCAGTCGGTGGCCGAGGGCCTGGGTTTCCCGGGCAAGATCGTCCCGGCTCCCGCGCCGGTCCCGGCCAAGGACATGGACCCCTCGCCCATGCTCAGCCTGCTGGCCAAGGCCGCGCCGACCCTGGAGGGCCGCAAGATCGGCGCTCTCGTCAGCGACGGTTGCGATGACAAGCTGGTCGCTAAACTGAAGGCCGCGGTCGAGGCGGCGGGCGCGAAGCTGCAGATCGTCGGCCCGACCATTTACGGCGTGACCACGGCCAGCGGCGCGTTGCTGCCGGTCGACCACAAGATCGACGGCGGTCCCTCGGTGCTGTTCGACGCGGTGGCGATCCTGCCCTCCGATGACGGCGGCGAGCAGCTGGCGATCGAGGCGGCGGCGGTCAACTTCCTGCGCGACGCCTATGGCCACCTGAAGGTCATCGCCTACCTGCCCTCGGCCGCGCCTCTGTTCGCGGCGGGTGGCGTCGTCGATGTCGGGCCGGATGACGATGCGGGCTTGATCGCGTTGCCGGACGCCAGCCTCGACGACTTCATCGCCGCGGCTTCGGCCGGTCGGACCTGGGCGCGCGAGCCCCTCGTGCGTCCGCCGCCCAAACCGCTGGTCGCGGCGGCCTGAGCAAGTCACGGAACGAAGCCTATCCGGGCGGATTAGCCCATCAGAGCGCGCCTAGCGTCAGACCCATCGCAGGACTTCATGAGCATCTTCGGCAACATCCTGAACAAGATCTTCCATCGCAATCAGCCCGCGCAAGCGCCGCGTCCGGCCCCTCAGGCCGCGCCGACGCCGACCACGCCGACCACGGCCGCGGCGCCTGCTCCGGCGACGTCGGCGTCGGTTGACGTCGAGGCCGTCTTGACCGAGCTCGCGACCCAGAAGGGCGGCGGCGGCAACTGGCGGACCTCGATCGTCGATCTGCTGAAGCTGCTGGATCTCGATTCCAGCTTGCAGGCCCGCGCGGCCCTGGGCCAGGAACTTGGCGTCCACGCCGGCGCCGACGGCAGCGCCGAACAGAATATCGCCCTGCAAAAGGCGGTCTGGGCCAAGCTGGCCGAGAACGGCGGCCACGTTCCGGCGACCCTCAGAGACTAGGCTGCCCTCTGACGCCCATGATCGACTGTCTCATCATCGGCGGCGGGCCCGCCGGCCTGACCGCCGCGATCTACGCCGCGCGCTTCCACCTGTCGGTGCAGGTGGTCGACGCCGGAGACAGCCGCGCCGAGAAGATCCCGCTCACCCGCAACCACGCCGGCTTTCCCGAGGGAATCTCCGGCGTGGCGCTGCTGGAGCGCATGCGCGAACAGGCGATCCTCTACGGAGCCGCGCTGATCGCGGGACGGGTCACCAACCTGGAGCGTGGCGAGGACGGCTTCCTCGCCACGCTGTCCGATCGCGGGATTTCGGCCCGAACCGTTCTCCTCGCCACGGGGGTGACCAATCGGCGGCCGCTGATGGACGAGGCGCTCCATGCCGAGGCGCTGCGGCAGGGGCGTTTGCGCTATTGTCCGGTCTGCGACGGCTACGAGGTCACCGACCAGGCCGTGGCGGTCGTCGGTCGCGGTCCGCGCGCCGCCCGCGAGGCCGAGTTCCTGCGCGGCTATACCGCCGATGTCAGCCTGATCGGCTTGACCGGCCAGGATGGTCTCGACGACGCCGCGCACGCCCGCCTCGACGCCATCGGAGTCAAGCGCTTCGCCGGCCCGGTGCGTGACTTCCATCTCGAGCGCGACGGTCTGGTCGTGACCTGCGCGGCGGGCCGGCTGCGCTTCGACGCCGTCTATCCGTCCCTGGGCTCCGACGTCCATTCGGACCTGGCGCGCGCCCTGGGCGCGGCCGTCACCGAGGATGGCTGCATCAAGGTCGACGCCCATCAGCGCACCAGCATTCCTGGCCTCTACGCGGCTGGCGATGTGGTGCTGGGTCTGGACCAGATCAGCCACGCCATGGGCGAGGCCGGGGTCGCCGCGACCACGCTGCGCAACGATCTGGCCGCGCGGGCGCCGCTGTTGCGCTAGCGCGTCTCAGGACGCCCGGATCTTGACCACCTTGGACGGCCCGACCTGGCGCAGTTCCTCGACCAGGTCGAACAGGTGAGCCCGCACGGCGGCTTCGTCGCCGTCCTCGGCCAGGGCGTCCAGGGCTATCAGGCGCTCGGGCTCGATGATCGGCGCGTCGGCCAGGCGCAGGGCTTCCATGATGCCGGGGGCCTTGGGGCGGGCGATCTCGTTCACGTCGACCAGGGTCTCGGTCAGTTTCTCGCCGGGACGCAGGCCGGTGATCAGGATCTCGATGTCCTTGCCGGGCGTCAGGCCCTGCAGCTCGATCATCCGGCGGGCCAGGTCGATGATCTTGACCGGCTCGCCCATTTCCAGGGTCAGGACGCCCGCCTCGGGCTCGGAAGCGATGCGCGACAGGGCCACGGCGCGCAGCACCAGCTGCACGGCCTCTGGGATGGTCATGAAGTAGCGCTCGACCGCGGCGTCGGTCAGGGTGATCGGGCCGCCGCGGGCGATCTGGCTCTGGAAGATCGGCACCACCGAGCCGGCCGAGCCCAGCACGTTGCCGAAGCGGACGATGCTGACGCGCATGTCGCCGCCGCCGCCATACTGGCGCGCCACGGCCTCGGCCACGCGCTTGGCCGCGCCCATCACGCTGGTGGGGGCCACGGCCTTGTCGGTGGAGATCAGGGCGAGATGCGCCGCGCCGCAGGCCTTGGCCGCGATGGCGACGTTGCGAGTGCCCAGCACATTGGTGCGCACGCCCTCGCACGGATGGTTCTCGACCAGCGTCACATGCTTGAGCGCCGCGGCGTGGAAGATGATGTCGGGATGCTGCTCGGCGAACACGCGGTGGACCCGGGCGGCGTCGCGGACGTCGCAGAGGATCTCCCGGCGCGGCATGCTCGGCCACGTCTGGGCCATTTCACGGTCGATGTGGAACAGGTTGTATTCCGAGGCGTCGACCATGGTCAGGTGGGCGCAGCCGCTGGCGGCGATCTGGCGGCACAGTTCCGAGCCGATGCTGCCGCCGGCCCCGGTGACCAGAACGCGGCGACCCGCGACCAGGGCGCGGACGGGCTCGGGATCGAGACGCACGGGCGGACGGCTGAGCAGTTCCTCGATGCTGATCTCGCGCAGGGAGGCGACGGCGGCCGCGTCGGCGCCCATCTCGACCACGCCGTGACGGCGCAGCAGGCGCACGCCCTCGGTCTTCAGGCGACCCAGGCGCTCGGCGCCGAAGGTGCTCATGGCGCTGTCGGTCAGGAACAGAATCGCCGAGGGCGAGAGGCCGCTGTCGCGAAGGCGGGCCAGCACGCTGTCGAAGTCGGCGATGGAGCCCAGCACGCAGACGCCGCGCAGCTCGTCGCCCATTTCGCGGTCATGCGGCGAGACCACGCCGATCGGGGCGTAGCGTTCGCCCAGGCCGGCCGGGGCGCGCAGGAAAGCCTCGGCCTCGTTGGCCGAACCGATGATCAGCAGGCGGGGCAGGGCCGGCTGCATCGAGGCGGGGCCCAGGCGCAGAACTGAATCGAACAGCTGGCGCTCGTGCAGGCTGCGGCGGATGACGCGCAGGGCCGACAGGAAGGTGGCCTGGATCAGGGCCGCGCCGGCGACCATGCGCAGGCCCCCGTCGATTCCCGGATGCACCAGGCGGGTGATGGCCAGGAAGGTCGCCGCCGTGAGCACGGCGGAGCGGAACAGGCGCAGATGGTCGCTGGCCGAGACGAATCGCCAGGGCGCGCGCTCGACGCGGAACAGCAGCTCGACGATCAGCGCGCCCAGGCCGTAATAGCCCGCCTGAACCAGGGTGTCGGGCGTGAAGGGCATGTCGATGACGAGGTAGCGCCCGACCAGCAAGGCCAAAACAGCCAGCAGGACGTGGGTCGCGATCTTGCCTGCATGCCCCATGAAACGAACCTCTCGGCCTGAAGGTCGGGTCGCGCCCGTGAAACTCATCCGGGCTTAGCACGTCAAATTGCCGCCGTCGCGGTTTCAGCCCCGGCGCAGCGGCAGAACTTCGACGACGGCGTTCGCCGAAGCGGCGGAGGCTCCCGCCCGTCGTCGCAGCAGAGCATCGGCCCGCGCGAAGACGCCGACCAGCGAGGAATCCTGATCGGTGAACGCCCGCGCGATCGTTCGCCCCTCGGGATCGATGGACAGGGCCGCGCGCATCCAGTGCTCGCGGGGACCCGTCGCGGGCAGGGGCTCGGCCAGGCCCGCGGGAACCAGGCGGACCTCGGCGTCGGCGCCGACCAGGGCCGCCAGCAGCGGGCGCAGGAACAGCTCGGCGCAGACCAGGGCCGAGGCGGGGTTGCCGGGGAGGCCCAGCACGCGGCGACCATCCGAAAGGCGGCCGGACCAAGTCGGCTTGCCAGGGCGCACGGCGATCGTCTCGACGGCGAGCTCCAGGCCCAGGGTCTTCAGGGCCGGTTTGACCAGGTCGTGGTCGCCGACCGAGGCGCCGCCGATGGTGACGATCAGGTCGGCTTCGGCCGGTTGAACGGCGGCGGCGATGGCCGCCGCGTCGTCGACCTGGGCGGTCAGGCGGAAGGCCTCGCCGCCCCAGGCCTGGACCAGGGCGACCAGGCTGAACGAGCCGCTCTCGAAGATCTGGTCGGGACGCGGGCTGGCGCCGGGCGGGACCAGCTCGTCGCCGGTCGCCAGGATCGCCACGCGCGGCCGGCGGGCGACGGCGACCTGGGCGAGGCCGGCCGAGGCGACGAGGCTGAGCCGCCACGGATCGATGACGACGCCGGGCTCGAGCAGGACGTCGCCGGCCCGGAAGTCGCCGCCCGCCGGGCGGCTGTTGGACTTGGGGGTCTCGCCCGCTTCGAAGCGGACCGTATCGCCGTCGCGGACGGCCTCTTCCTGGATGACGACGAGGTCGGCGCCGGCCGGGATCGGAGCTCCGGTGAAGATTCGCACGGCCTGGTCGGCCTGGACGTCATGCGGGTAGGCTTTGCCCGCCGCGCTTTCGCCGGCGATCGTGAAGGCCTTGCCCGGGGCGTAGTCCGCGCGCCGGATCGCCCAGCCGTCCATGGCCGAGGCGTCGAACGGCGGCTGCGGGCGGGAGGCGGCGACGCTCTGGGCGAGGACGCGGCCCAGGCTGGCTTCGAGCGCGACGGTTTCGACGCCGAGGCGGCCGGCGCCCTCAAGGATCCGGGCGCGGGCGTCTTCGACGGTGAGGTTCTTGAGCTGGCGCGGCGCGGGATCGGTCATCGGGAATCCAAATCCTGTCATCCCGGCCAAAGCGAAGCGTGGAGCCAGGTCCCGGACAGAGCCTCTGCGAGGCTTCCGGGATGACAAGGTATAGGGGGCTTTGATTGAGCGTTAAGCCCCTCTACCCGACAAACGCCCGCTCGATCACGAAGTCGCCCGGATCGGCGTTGGAGCCTTCCTTCAGGCCGTGGGCCTCAAGCAGGGCGGCGGTGTCCTTGATCATGGCCATCGAGCCGCACAGCATGGCGCGGTCGTTCTCGGGGTCGAACGTCGTCTGGTCCAGGCCGAGATCCTTGAACAGCTTGCCGCTCTCGATCAGGTCGGTGAAGCGGCCCTGGCGCTCGAACGGCTCGCGGGTCACGGTCGGATAGTAGGTCAGCTGGGCGCGGGCCTCGTCGCCGACCAGCGGATCGTCGAAGATGTCGTGGGTGAACAGGTCGCGATAGGCCAGTTCCTTCACCTCACGTACGCCATGGGCGACGATCACGCGCTCGAAGCGGCTGTAGGCGTCGGGGTCGCGGGCCACCGACAGCCAGGGCGCCAGGCCGGTGCCGGTGCCGAACAGGAACAGGCGCTTGCCCGGGCGGACGGCGTCCAGGACGAGGGTGCCGGTCGGCTTCTTGCCCAGCAGAATCTCGTCGCCCGGCTGGATCAGCTGCAGGCGCGAGGTCAGCGGACCGTCAGGAACCTTGATCGAAAAGAACTCCAGTTCCTCGGCGAAGTGCGGCGAGGCCACGGAGTAGGCGCGCAGGATCGGCTTCTTCTCGCCCAGCGCTTCACGCGGCGGCAGGCCGATCATCACGAACTCGCCCGAGCGGAAGCGCAAGGACGCCGGACGGGTGATGCCGAAGCTGAACAGGCGGTCGGTCCAGTGCTTGACCCACAGCACCTTCTCGACGTGGAACGGGGCCTCCTTGGCGGGGGCGCCATTGGGGGCTGCGGCGGTCGCGGTGGCCGTCATCTGTGCTCTGAAATCCTTGAGAGAAATGGGCGCCGCCGCGGCCCTGAGGCGACGCCTGTCTCATTTGTGCAAGCCCGTCTTGATGTCAACGCCGGTTGTCTAAAGTCGTCCTCGGAAAAACTTCGCCGCCGTTTCGTCCGCCCGCCCGGCGGGCTTCGACGACGTGTCGAGGGGCCAAAAGATCAGGCTGAGTATTCGCGCGGCGAGAAAAAGCGGCGTCTCGGTTCGGAAGCAAATATTGAGATAAGACGAAATGTCGCGAGTGCGGCATGGGATTTCAATGTCCTTGCATCCGTCGCGCAACCGCGTGCGCGCGTTACCGGATTAAGGAAATTCTCTTTCTTAAATCGTCGTGACGCCGGACCGGTTTTTCGAAAACGGCAAAAATGTGATTGCCGGTATTCCAAACGAAGCGCAGACTTCCGGTTGCTTCGTTCGCGGAGCCAACGATACGGAGGAACGTATGCGGGTTTGGTTCGTAGGGGCCGCCGCGGCGGCCGGTCTGTTAGCGTTTGGTTTGGCTGCCTGCAGTGACGGCGGCGCGAAGACGAAAGTCGCGCAAGCTAATCAAGTTGTCGTGGAATCCACGTCGGTCACCGCGTCGGGATGCGTCCGGCCGGTCGAGAAGACCAACTGCCTCGTCGTGAAGGGGCGTGGCGGCGGCTATTATGACATCAGCAGCGCCAGTCCGGCGCCGGACATGTCTAAGGGCGTCGCGGTCTCGCTGCGCGGCAGGGATTCTGGCAAGAACACCCAATGCGGCCGCGAGTTGACGGACGTGAAGTGGTCGTATCTGGGCATACAGTGCGGCGCGACCTTGCCGGCCAGCGACTCGGCCACGGCCGACAAGGGCGAAAAGACCAAGCTGGCCAAGGCCGGCTAGGTCGGACTGAACGGCGCTAACCCTCGCCGGAGCCCGGATCCGTCCGGGTCTTCGGCGAACGGGTGCTGTCGGCCGCGCCGTGAGGCTCAGTGGCCGGTCGCGGCGGCTCGCCTTCGCGGGGCGGGGCCTTCTGGTTCTCGTTCTCGACTTCCCGATTCGACGGGCGGTCGGAGGGTGAGGTCGCCTTGGGCGGATTGGTGATCGTGGGCATGGCGAAATAACGCCTAGTCCGAGGCTTCGATCCTCGCCTTCCATCCTCGCGGGGGCCCCATGGGCCGGGAAGAAAGCCACGATCGAGCCCTCGAAGCCGCTCAATCCTTTGCGCGCCGCTTGCCCGCCGTACGCGACCCTGCTAAATGGCGCGGCTCTGGCGACAGGACGTGGCGCGCCGAGGCTTCCAAGCCTCCCGGCGCGCTGTCTGTCTCCGGATGTCCGTCGGCCCGAAAGGGTAGTCGGTCCGCAGGAGTGTAGCTCAGCTGGTAGAGCGTCGGTCTCCAAAACCGAAAGTCGTGGGTTCGAGTCCCCCCACTCCTGCCACTATATATGTTTGACGGGTCGCTTTCGGGCCCGGCTATGGCCACCGGGCCGCTTGTCGGTCCGGGTCCAGTTTAGGAAGTCGTGAGCCTCTAGAGCATGGCCAGGAAACCGGGATCCAGCCCGTCAGCGATCAAGAACCGCGCCGCCAAGACGGCCGCGGCGATGGCGCCCGCAGGGGCCGCCGCGTCCGTCGCCGCGCCCGCCGCCCCGAAGAAGCGCACCACGCCGGTGCAGTTCTTCCGTGAAGTGCGCGCCGAAGCCCGCAAGATCACCTGGACCAGCCGCAAGGAAACCTGGATCACCTCCGTGATGGTCTTCATCATGGTGGTCCTGGCGTCGCTGTTCTTCATGGCCGTCGACGGCGGCCTCGGCTTGGCCATCAATCAGCTCCTGAAGCTGGCGACCTCGGGATAAGATAGAGCGATGAGCACCGAAACCGCCTCGAACCCGAACCACAAGTGGTACATCGTCCACGCCTACTCGAACTTCGAGAAGAAGGTGGCCGAGAGCATCCGTGAGCAGGCCAAGAACCAGGGCCTGGAAGAAAACTTCTCCGAGATCCTCGTGCCGACCGAAGATGTCGTCGAGATCCGCCGCGGCCGCAAGGTCAACGCCGAGCGCAAGTTCTTCCCGGGCTACGTCCTGGTGAAGATGAACCTCTCGGACGAAGCCTACCACCTGATCAAGAACACCCCGAAGGTCACGGGCTTCTTGGGCAGCGGCTCCAAGCCGATGCCGGTCTCCGAAAAGGAAGTCCAGCGCATCGTCGGCGCCATCGAGGAAGGCGTCGAGAAGCCCAAGACCGTGGTGCTGTACGAAGTCGGCGAGAACGTCCGCGTCATCGACGGTCCGTTCGCCAGCTTCAACGGCTCCGTCGAGCAGGTCGACGAGGAAAAGGCCCGCCTGCGGGTCACCGTCTCGATCTTCGGCCGCGCCACGCCGGTGGAGCTGGAATACGCCCAGGTCGAGAAGATCTCGTAAGGCGAGGTCCTTCACCGGAGCTTTCAAGGCCTCGCGTCGGAAACGGCGCGGGGCCTTTGCTTTTGGGGCCCAGCCGCGCGCCTCAGTCGCGCTGCTCGATCATCCCGACCTTCAGGTCGTTGGCCGTGTAGACGCACTCCCCGTCGACGATCAGCCGGCCGTTGGCCAGGCCTAACGCCAGCCGGCCTCGGCGGACCTGCCGCAGGCTGATCTCGTAGCGGACCAGCTTGGACGCGGGCGTGACGTCGCCGCGGAACTTGACCTCGCCGACACCGAGGGCGCGGCCCTTGCCGGGCGAGCCCGACCAGCCCAGCCAGTAGCCGATCACCTGCCACATGGCGTCCAGCCCCAGGCATCCTGGCATGACTGGATCGCCAATGAAGTGGCAGTCGAAGAACCAGAGGTCCGGGGTGATATCCAGCTCGGCGACCACGTGGCCCTTGCCGAAGTCGCCGCCGTCCAGGCTGATCTCGACGATCCGGTCCATCATCAGCATCGGCGGCGCGGGCAACTGGGCGTTGCCCGGCCCGAAGTAGCCGCCCCGGCCCGACTCCAGCAGGTCGGCCTTGGTGTAGTGGTCCTTGGGCGTGTGGAAGTCGCGCGGATCGGCCAAGTCTCTCTCCCGTCCCGGGGCCGCGCGAGGTCTTCAATCGCCGCCGCGTCCGCCCGGGCTTTGCTCAAGCTGTGCGCGCGGCGGCGCGAACGTCAAGATTGAGCGGTCAAGCGGTGAAGGTCATCGTGCTCAGCACCTGCTCCAGCACCACCAGCGGCATGGCCCCGCGCAGCAGCACGTCGTGGAAGGCCTTGGGGTCGAACCTCGCGCCGGCCTTGGCCTTGGCGACGTCGCGCAGGCGCTCCCACTCGGTGTGGCCGATCTTGTAGCTGCACGCCTGGCCCGGCCAGACGCAGTAGCGGTCGATCTCCCGCTGGACCCGCGAGCGCGGCATGCCGGTGTTGTCGACCATGTAGTCGGTGGCCTGGGCGCGGCTCCAGCGCTTGTGGTGCATGCCGGTGTCGACCACCAGGCGCACGGCGCGGAACTGCAGCGACTGCAGGAAGCCGATCTCGCCCAGCGGGTCGTCCCTATAGGCCCCCATCTCGGCGGCCAGTTGCTCGGCATAGAGGGCCCAGCCCTCGCTATAGGCGGCGAAGCCCATGCCGGCCCGGCGCAGCATCGGGATCTCCCGCGAGCCCAGGGCGATCGAGCCCTGCCAGACGTGGCCGGGCAGGGCCTCGTGATAGGTCAGGGTCGGCAGGCTGAACTTCGGCCACTCGGTGGTGTCCTTCAGATTGATGTAGAAGCGGCCCGGCCGCGCGCCGTCCAGCGACGGCGGCTGGGCGTAGCCGTTCGGGGCGCCGTCCTCGATCTCGGGTGGCACGCGGACGATCTCGACCGGAGCGGCGGGCAGGGTGCGGAACTGCGTCGGCAGCTGCGCGCGGATGGCTCTGGTCTGGGCGTTGAGGTCGGCCAGCAGCTGGGCGCGGCCCGCGTCGGTGTTGGCGTAGAGCTGGTCGGGGCGCGCCGATAGGGTCGTCAGGCGCGCGGCGACCGTGCCGGTGGTCAGGCCCTGCTTCTTCAGCAGCACGTCGATCTGGGCGGTCAGATCGGCCACCTGGTCGAGACCCAGCTTGTGGACCTCCTCGGGCGTGCGGCGGGTCGTGGTCTGGAAGGCCAGGGCCCCGGCGTAGAAGGCCTCGCCCATCGGCAGTTTCCAGGCCCCGGCGTCGCCAGTGGCCTTGGGGCGCAGGGCCTCCAGGGCGGCGATCTGGCGGTCGAGGGCCGGCTGCACCTTGCCGCCGACGATGGCGCTGGCGCGCGCCGACCAGTCGCCGGAAAGGCCCGCCTTGGCCGCGCGCGCGACCAGGGACTGGACGATGCTGGTCTGTTCGGGCGTCGGGGCGCGCTGGCGCTTCAGCTGGGCGAGCGCCGCGTCGAGGGCGAAGTCGGGGGCCAGAACGCTGGCGGCGGCGTCCATCTTGAAGGCCGCGGTATTGTCGTCGAGAACCCTGGCGTAGGCCTCCAGTCGCGAGAGATAGGCCTCGCCGTCTTCCTTGGTCTTCACCGGGTGGCGCGAATCCAGAAAGTCCGGGACGGACTGGTAGGGGCCGGTCAGCTGGCTCAGCACATAGGGCGAATAGGGGGCGTAGCCGAAGCCGGCCGGCCCCTCGCCATAGGTGAACGTCTCGCCGCCCTCGACGATGCGCTTGTAGGTGTAGGTCGTGACCTCGTGGTCGACTCGGGCGGCCGGCGACAGCTGGGTCGGGTCGATCCTGGCCAGGGCCGCGATGCGGTCCTTGCGCTGGGCCACCCAGGCGGCGCGGGCCGCGCGCGAGCCGTCGTTCAGCTGGGCGCGCTGGCCGGCGCGGGCCCCGACGTCCAGACCCCGGCTGGTGGCGGTCTCGGGCGAGGCGTCGAGGTCGGCTTCCCAGAACTGGTCCAGCAGCGCCCTGAGCTCGGCGTCCTTGGATCCAGGCGCGGCGAGGGCGGGCGAGACGGCGAACGGCGTCAGCGCGACGCCCAGCAGAAACTGACGACGATCCATTAAAACTCCCCCGCGCCTTGCGCTTGTTGGGGATACGTTATCCGATCAGCGAGGCCGCGCCAGCCAGGATCAGGTCGACGCCCGCCAGGAACTGGGCGCGGTCGCCATGGTCGCGCAACTGGGCCGCCATCCGCCGCACGAATGGATGCTGCTCGGGATCCAGCGCCGCCCACCGGTCGGCGATCTCGCCGAGAAAGGCCGAACGGTCCGTGCGGCCGCTTTCGCGCGCCTGGCGGGCGTTGGCCGCGTTCTGACCGGCGACGCCGAGGATGTAGCTGACCAGGGCGGTGGCGGTGTCGAACTGCGCGGCCTCGGGCACGCCCAGCGCGTGGAGCTGACGACCCACGCCTTCCAGGATCCGCAGCGCCGCCGGCCGCGATGGATCGCGGAAGAACTGGGCGCCGACCCAGGGGTGGGCGTCGACGGCCTCGAAGACATTGAGGGCCATGGCGCGTATCGCCGCCCTTGGCTCGGCCTCGGCGGGGATCTTGGCCATGACCTGGGCAACGATGTCGTCGGCGGCGGCGGCCAGCAGGTCGTTCTTGTCGGCGACGTGCCAGTAGATCGCCCCGGCCCCTGTCGACAGGCGCGCCGCTAGGGCGCGGAACGTCAGGGCCGCTTCGCCGTCGGCGTCGAGGATCGCGATCGCGGCCTCGACGATCTTCGCCTTGGAGAGCGCGTCGGCGCGTCGTTCGGTCCGGGGAGCCATGAGAGCGTTCTTGACACGATTGGAACGATGTTCCAATGGGCTGTTTATGGAACGATGTTCCAATCTATTCGGGAGTATCTCATGACGGCTTCGGTCACGATCATTGGCGCGGGCTTGGGCGGTCTGGTCTTGGCGCGCGTTCTCCACGTTCATGGCGTCGCCGCGACGGTCTATGAAGCCGAGGCTTCGGCCGGCGCCCGGACGCAGGGCGGCATGCTCGACATCCACGAGATGGACGGCCAGTCGGCCATGAAGGCGGCGGGGCTGTTCGAGGACTTCCAGGCGCTGATTCACGAGGGCGGACAGGCCTCGCGCGTGCTCGACAAGCATGGTGTGGTGCTGCTGGACCTGCCCGACAATGGCCGGGGCGGACGACCTGAAGTCCCGCGCGGCGAACTGCGGCGGATCCTGCTGGAGTCGCTGCCGCAAGGGACCGTGCGGTGGGGCAAGAAGCTGGCCGGTGTCGTGGCGCTGGGCGAGGGGCGCCATCAACTGACCTTCTCGGACGGTGAGGTCGTGACCACCGGCCTGCTCGTCGGCGCGGACGGCGCATGGTCGAAGGTCAGGCCGCTGCTGTCGGACGCCAAGCCCCAATATGTCGGCACGACCTTCGTGGAGGCCTGGCTGAGCGATGTCGACACGCGCTATCGGGCGACCGCCGCGGCCGTTGGCGACGGCGGGTTGTTCGCGATGGCGCCGGGGCAGGGGATCTTCGCGCACCGCGAGCCGGGCGGCGTGCTGCACGCTTATGTCGCCCTGAACCGTCCGACAGCGTGGTTCGACGCGATCGACTTCACCGACGACGCGACCGCCAAGGCCCGGATCGCGGCCGAGTTCGAGGGCTGGGCGCCGGCGCTTATGACCCTGATCACCGATAGCGACGGACCGCTGGTCCCGCGTTCGCTGCATGCATTGCCCGACGATCATAGCTGGGCGCGGACGCCGGGCGTCACCCTGCTGGGCGACGCGGCCCATCTGGCGCCGCCGGCCGGCGAGGGGGCGAACCTGGCGATGCTGGATGGCGCGGAACTGGGCCAGGCGATCGTGGCGCATCCTGGTGATGTGGAGGCGGCGCTGACAGCCTATGAGGCGGCGATGTTCCCGCGCAGCCGCAAGGCGGCCGAGGACTCGCACGAGACGTTGAGACTGTGCCTGGACGAGCGGGCGCCGTTCAGCCTTGTCGCGTTCTTCCAGGGCGCGCGCTAGGGCTCCGGGAAGCCTGGCGCGGCCCGCGCCTCGACCTGCCGGGCGGTGACGGTCTCGCCGCATTCCGAGCACACCTGCACGGGGTGGAAATCACACCCGCACCCCTTGTGCCGCCGCAGCACCGGCGGACCGGCGGCGTCGGCATAGTGGCTGTCGCCGAAGTGGGCGATGGCCATGACCACGGGATGCAGGTCCAGGCCCTTCTCCGTCAGCCGGTATTCGTGACGGACCGGCTTGTCCTGATACGCCACGCGGCGCAGGACCCCCTCGTCAACCAGCACCCGCAGCCTGTCCGTGACGATGGTGCGCGAGACGCCCAGCCGGCGCTGGAACACCTCGAACCGCCGCACGCCCAGAAAGCAGTCGCGCAGGATCATCAGGGTCCAGCGGTCGCCGATCACCGCCAGGGCGCGGGAGATCGAGCAGGGCTGGTCGGAGAGATCTTCCCACTTCATGGCGTCATTCTGCGTTTGACTCAGTACAGATTCAATACGAACTTGACGCCATAACAGCGGAGGAAGCGGCGATGGGCAGTCCAAAGGGCGCCTGCCTGGTGGTGGGCGTCGGCGATGGAGTCGGCGGCGCGATCGCCAAGGCCTTCGCGGCGGAGGGGTATGAGGTCTGCATGACCCGCCGCCCGCGCCACCTCGAGCAGCTGGAAACCCTGGCAGCCGAGATTCGCGAGCGCGGCGGCCAGGCCCACGCCTATGGCGTCGACGCCCGCCAGGAGGCCGAGATGATTGGCCTGGTCGACCGGATCGAGGCCGAGATCGGTCCGCTGGAAGTTGTCGTCTTCAACATCGGCGCGAATGTGCGCTTCGGCCTCACCGAGACCACGGCCCAGGTGTTCAGCAAGGTCTGGGAGATGGCCTGCTTCGCCGGCTTCCTCACCGCCCGCGAGGCGGCGCGGGTGATGGTTCCGCGCGGTCGGGGCACGATCCTGTTCACCGGCGCCAGCGCCAGCCTGCGCGGCAAGGACGGCTTTTCGGCCTTCGCCTCGGCCAAGGCCGGCCTGCGGGCGGTGGCCCAGAGCGCGGCGCGCGAGTTGGGGCCGAAGGGCGTCCACGTGGCCCATGTCGTGGTCGACGGAGCGATCGACGGGGTCTTCACCCGCTCGATCCGCGAGGACGTCCAAGGCCTGCTGGATCGCGACGAGATCCTGAAGCCCGCCGAGATCGCCGCCAACTATGTCTGGCTGCATGGCCAGCCGCGCTCGGCCTGGACCCATGAGATCGACCTGCGGCCCCATTCTGAAACTTGGTAGGGGGAGAGACCTGGTGACCCAATCCGTCGACTTCATCTTCGACTTCGGCAGCCCCAACGCCTACCTGGCCTGGAAGGTGCTGCCGGACATCGCCGCCCGCCATGGCGCGGCCGTGACCCTGCTGCCGTGCCTGCTGGGCGGCATCTTCAAGGCCACCGGCAACCAGGCGCCGGGCGTGGCCTTCAGCGGGGTGAAGGGGAAGCTGGACTACGAGATGCTGGAGATGCGCCGCTTCATCGAAGCGCACGGACTGGCCGCGTTCCGGTTCAATCCGCACTTCCCGATCAACACCCTGCTCTTGATGCGCGGGCAGATCGCCGCCCAGCGGATGGGCGTCGGCGAGGCCTATCTCGAAACGATGCTGAAGGGCATGTGGGAGGATGGCCTCAAGCTCGACGATCCGGCGGTGTTCGTCGCCACGGCGAACGGGGCCGGCCTCGACGGCGCGGCCCTGCTGGCGGCGACCGGCGATCCCGAGGTGAAGGGCGAGCTTGTCGCCAACACCGAGGCCGCCGTCGCGCGGGGCGCCTTCGGCATCCCGACCTTCTTCGTCGGAAGCGAGATGTTCTTCGGCAAGGAGCGGCTCGGCCAGGTCGAGGCCGAGCTGGCGAAGGGGTAGGGGGCTCAAATGCTCGTCATCCCGGAAAGCCTCTACGGGCTTCCGGGATGACGAGAATTGAAGCTTAAGCCTTCGCCATCAGGCGCGGCTCGGCCAGCACGCCGAACTCGTGACCGAGGCGGATCAGGGCTTCGGCCAGGCCGTCCATCTGCGCTTCGGTGTGGGCCGCCGAGATGGCGCAGCGCAGCAGGCTCTCGCCAGACGGCGTGGCCGGCGGCAGGCCGATATTGACGTAGTAGCCGGCCTCGAGCAGCGCGCGCCACATGGCCAGGGTCGTGGCGTCCGATTCCAGGCAGACGGCGACGATCGGGCTGGGCGTCGAGCCCAGCTGGAAGCCGGCGGCCTCCAGCGCGCCGTAGAGCCGGCTGACATTGGCCCACAGCTTGGCGCGCAGGTGCGGACGTTCCTTCACGGCCTTCAGCGAGGCGCGCACCGAGGCGACGGTCGCCGGCGGCAGCGAGGCGGTGAACATGTAGGGGCGGCAGGCCACGCGCAGGATGTCGAACTGCTCGTGGTTCGACACGCAGTAGCCGCCGACCGCGCCCAGGCTCTTGGAGAAGGTGCCGACCACGAAGTCGACCTGATCCAGCAGGCCTTCCCGCTCGGCCAGGCCGCAGCCGTTGTCGCCCAGCACGCCCATCGAGTGGGCCTCGTCCACCAGGATGTAGGCGCCGTGGCGCTTGGCGACCTCGACGATCGCCTTCAGCGGGGCCATGTCGCCCAGCATCGAATAGATGCCCTCGACGACGATCAGCTTGTTGCCCGGCTCATCGGCCAGGCGGCGCAGGCGCTTGTCCAGGTCGGCTGCGTCGTTGTGCTTGAAGCGGATGGCGCTGGCCTGCGTCTGCTTGCAGGCGTCGTAGATCGAGGCGTGGCTGTCGGCGTCCAGCAGCAGGAAGTCGCCCGCGCCGACCAGGGTCGAGATGATGCCGAGATTGGCCTGGTAGCCGGTCGAGAACACCATGGCGTGGGCCATGCCATGCAGTTCGGCCAGTTCACGCTCCAGCGCGACGTGGTCCGAGAACGAGCCGTTGGCGATCCGCGAGCCGCAGGTCCCCGTGCCTTCGCGGCGCACCGCCTCGACCGCGGCCTCGATGCTGGCCTCGTCGAAGGCCAGGCCCAGATAGTTGTGCGTGCCCACCGTCACGGTCTTGCGGCCGTTGATGATCGCCTCGCTGGCCGAGAGGAGCTGGTCCATCACCACGCCGGTCGGCATCTGGCCCGAAGCGCGGGCAATCTCGTAGCGGGCTGCCAGGGCGGAGTGGCTGTCGAAGAGTCCCAAGTGCGTGCTTTCTGAGTTCGGCCCTTTGCGTCGGCCGCATGGTTCCGCTTGTTGCGAAAATGGAATACAGTCTAAAAATAGATGCATCAATGAAAATGGATTCCATTCCAAACTCTGGCATGGCCCTGCGGGCTCGGGGCAAGGCGCGCCGTTACGCCGAGATCGTCGGCGCGGCGGCCGATCTCTGGCGCGAGCACGGGCTGGACAAGGTCTCCCTGAGTCAAATCGCCGCGGCCGCCGAGGTCTCGCCCCAGACCATCTACAATCTGATCGGCGGTCTCGACGCGGTCGGGTTGGCGGTCATCAACGTGGCCATGAACCGGGTCGAGTCGCTGCTGTCGCGCGCCTCGGCGAAGGGCGTGGCCTTCGCGCTGGAGGCGGCGCGGGCCTCGGCCCAGCTCTATATCGATGACAGCCACCTCTATCGCCAGGTGCTGGTGCGGATCCCCCGCGTGCTGTTCGAAGGCACGCACCTGGGACGAGACGTCGCCCAGATCGTCATTCAGGCGATGATCCAGGCCCAGGCCGCCGGCGAGATCGCGTCGCACGTCGATCCAGACCGACTGGGGCGGGTGATCTACGCCAACTATCTGGGCGCGATCTACGACTGGGCCTGTGGGGACGCCAGCGATGAGGTGTTCCTGGAGACCAGCCAGGTCGCCGTGCTGGCTCCCGCGGCCGCCTGCGCCACGGACGCGGCTCGGCCGGGCCTGACCGCGCAGCTCTACTCGATGCTGCGCTGCCCGAACGCGGCCTGAGCTAAAGGCCCCCGGAGCCTTTGACTCGCCGCTGACCAACTGCTAAACGCCGCGCCTCGCCCCCGAACCCCGGTTCTGGGGCGTGCTTGTCGTTTCGGCGACAGGCTCAAATCCGTGGGAGGGCCGCCAAGCCCGCACCACGGCTCACCAGCGAGGGCTCCGGCCCTCACGAGAGGATAATATGGCTAAGAAGATCCTGGGCTACATCAAGCTCCAGGTGAAGGCTGGCTCGGCCACGCCTTCGCCCCCCATCGGCCCGGCTCTGGGTCAGCGCGGCGTCAACATCATGGGCTTCTGCAAGGAGTTCAACGCGCGCACCGAGAACGTCGAAAAGGGCACGCCCCTGCCGACCGTGATCACTGTCTACCAAGACAAGTCGTTCACCTTCATCACCAAGACGCCCCCGGCGACGCACTACCTGAAGCAGATCACGGGTCTGAAGTCGGGCGCGAAGCTGACCGGTCGCGAGACCGTCGGCGAAGTGACGCGCACGCAACTGCGCGAAATCGCCGAAAAGAAGATGAAGGACCTGAACGCCAACGACATCGAGGCCGCGGCCAAGATCATCGAAGGCTCCGCCAAGGCCATGGGCCTGAAGATCGTGGAGGCCTAATCCAATGGCTAAGCAACCCAAGCGCATCAAGGCCTGGACCGGCGACCGCGACGCGACCCACTCGGTCGAAGCCGCCATCGCTCTGGTGAAGGCCAACGCCAAGGCCAAGTTCGACGAGTCGATCGAGATCTCGGTCAACCTCGGCGTCGATCCGCGTCACGCCGACCAACAGGTCCGCGGCGTCGTGAACCTGCCGTCGGGCACCGGCCGTGACGTCCGCGTCGCCGTCTTCGCCAAGGACGCCAAGGCGGCTGAAGCCACCGCGGCGGGCGCCGAGCACGTCGGCGCCGAAGACCTGTACGAAAAGATCGCCGGCGGCTTCATGGACTTCGACCGCGTCATCGCGTCGCCGGACATGATGGCCCTGGTCGGTCGCCTCGGTAAGGTGCTGGGCCCGCGCGGCCTGATGCCGAACCCGAAGGTCGGCACCGTGACCCCGAACGTCGGTCAAGCCGTGAAGGACGCCAAGGGCGGCGCCGTCGAGTTCCGCGTCGAGAAGGCGGGCATCGTCCACGCCGGCATCGGCAAGGCCTCGTTCACCGACGAAGCCCTGGTCATCAACGTCAAGGCCCTGATCGACGCCCTGAACAAGGCCAAGCCGTCGGGCGCCAAGGGCGTCTACGTGAAGCGCATCGGCCTGTCGTCGACGATGGGGCCGGGCTTCAAGGTGGACACCGCCTCGGTCGGCTAATCGCTGATAGAAGCTGAGTTACCTGGGCGGGCGCTGGAGCGATCCAGCGCCCGTCTTGCGTTTGGGGCGATGTCTGCGGATGCTAATCTGTGTCCTCATCGTGTTCGAAGGTTCGCCGTGACGCTACACATCGCCAATCCCGAGGCTTGCGCGCTCGTGAAGCGTCTGTCCCAGACGTTGGGCGTCAGCATGAACCAAGCGATCAAGATCGCCACCATGGAGGCTCTGGCGAGGCGTGAAGGCGCTGACGGCCTTGAAGCCGCTGATGACGCTCCCTCCGCTGAGCCGACGGCTCAATGACCGAACACACCTTCGACGTCGCCGTGATCGGCGGCGGGCCGGCCGGGCTGATGGCGGCCGAGACGGTCGCGCGGGCGGGCAAGTCCGTGGCGGTGTTCGAGAAGATGCCGACCTTCGGGCGCAAGTTCCTGATGGCTGGGCGCGGTGGGCTCAATCTCACCCATTCCGAAGACTTCGAGCGGTTCGGCCGGCGTTACGGCGCGCGGTCGCCCACCCTGGGGCCGATGCTTAAGGCCTTCTCGCCGAAGGACCTCGTGGCCTGGGCCGAGGGGCTGGGCCAGCCGACCTTCGTCGGAGCGAGCGGCCGGGTGTTTCCCAAGGCGATGAAAGCCTCGCCGCTGCTGCGGGCCTGGCTGGCGCGGCTGGAGGGACTGGGCGTGCAGTTGCGGACGCGCGCCGAATGGACGGGATGGAGCGCCGACGGCGGCCTGCTGATCAATGGCGAGGCGGTGCGCGCCCGGGCGGTGGTGCTGGCGCTGGGCGGGGCCAGCTGGCCCAGGCTGGGTTCGGACGCGGCCTGGGCGCCGGCGCTGGAGGGACAGGGCGCGGCCGTCGCGCCGTTCCGGGCCGCCAACTGCGGCTTCGACGTTGCCTGGAGCGACCTGTTTCGCGAGCGCTTCGCCGGCGAGCCGCTGAAGAACATCGGCCTGCGCCACGGCGAGGCGACCGCGCGGGGCGACGCCATGGTCGCGGGCTACGGCCTGGAGGGCGGGGCGGTCTACGCCCTGGCGGCCGGCCTGCGCGATGCGATCGAGACCGACGGCCGGGCGGTGCTGACCATCGACCTGCGGCCCGACATCCCCATCGAGACCCTGGAACGCCGGCTGCGCGCGCCGCGCGGCGGCCAGAGCCTGGCCAATTTCCTGCGCAAGGCCGTCAAGCTGTCGCCGGTCGAGGTCAACCTGCTGCGCGAGGCCCATGGCCTCGACTTGCCCGCGGAGCCGGCGGTCCTGGCCGAGGCGATCAAGGCCGCGCCGATCGCGCTGACCGCCGTCCAGCCGCTGGATCGCGCCATCTCGGCGGCCGGCGGCGTGACATTCGAGAGCCTCGACGGCCTGGCGCTCAAGAACCGCCCCGAGGTGATCCTGGCCGGCGAGATGCTGGATTGGGAGGCTCCGACCGGCGGCTATCTGCTGCAGGCCTGCTTCGCCACCGGCGTCGCGGCGGGAAAGCAGGCGCTGGCGCGGCTTTAGGGCTTCATCGCCGCTCTAATCTTCGCCGCCATCGCCTCCAGGTCCTTCGGATCCGCCACCGCGTTCTCCGCCAGATAGACTGGCTTGCCGGCGATGCGCGGGATCACGTGGACGTGCAGGTGCGGCACGCTCTGGCCGACGCCGTTGTTCTGCAGGATCATGAAGCCCTCCAGCCCCAGGGCGTCGACCTCCGCCTGGCCGACCTTCTGGGCGACGGCCATGACCTTGGCGAGGTCTTTCGGATCCATCTCCAGCAGGTTGCGGGCCTTGGAGGTCTTGGAAATCACCAGCACGTGGCCGGCTTCCAGCGGGGCGCGGTCCATGAAGGCCAGGACGTCGGCGTCCTCATAGACCTTGTAGGCCGGCAGCTCGCCCCGGATGATCCTGGCGAAGACGTTGTTCGGGTCGTAGGCGGCCTTCAGGGGAATCCGCGACCCGGCCGGCGCTATGGTTGGATCGAACCGGGCCAGCCAGCGGATCACCTCGCTTTCCAGCGCGATGCGCGCGTCCGAGAAGCTGTGATCGGTGGCCATGTAGGTTTCGGTGAGCGCCTGCGCCCCGGCCGCGCGGGCGGCGGCCGCCAGCTTGCGCGTGGTGGGCGCGCCGGCGAACTCGGCCCCGATCATCAGAACCGGGCGGTCAGCGATCTTCGCGGAGAGCTTTTCGAGATCCAGCTTGGCCGCGTCCCGCTCGATCTCGGCGATCAGGGCTTCGGAGGTCGTGGCCAGCGGGGCGGTGTCGGGACGCATGGCCTCGGCCGCGCCCTTGCGGACCTGGTCGCTGGTGAGCTTGGCCGCTTCCTTGCCGATGTCCCAGGAGTCGATCAGCACCGCCCCGGCCACGCGGGGTTCGGCGGAGACGGCGTCGGCGGCCATGAAGCCGCCCATGCTGTGGCCCGCCACGACGATGCGCTTGGGGTCGACATGGTATTTGGCGGCGTTGGCCGGATCCAGCAGCCAGGCCACCGCCGCCTCGCCGTCGGCGCGGGCGTTGGCGAAGCTGAACGTCCCCTGGCTGCCCCAGGAACCGCGGTAGTTGATCCGCATGGCGTTCCAGCCGGCGCGGCGGACGGCCTGCAGCAGGTCGATATTGGTCTCGTTGCCCGGGAAGCCGTGCAGGAACAGCATCGTCGGATGCGGCTCCGCCCCGGAAGCCAGATAGAGGATGGCGTTGACCTTGGAGCCGGCGATGTCCACCTGGAAGGCGGCCATGTCGGCCGGGTGATCCTTGTCGCGCGCCGGATCGGCGACCACGGCCCGCGGCGTCGGCGGGGCCTTCAGCTCGGCGAAGGCGGGGCTGGCGACGGCGAGCAGAAGCGCGGTGAGCGCGGCGACGGTGCGGTGCATGGCAGGTCCCCCTCTAAGCTTGGGCCATTAGAGCCTGACCGTGAGGTGTTTTGGGAGGGGATTTCCGCGCGCTGTTGATATCCCGTCGATCTTCGTCTATACGGCCGGCCTCTCCGACGGACTTCGGTCCGATGGAGAACCTGTTTGAGAACTACGGGGCGTGGGGTCACCAACGCCGTAATCGAGGAAGAGCCCTTCCTCGCCGTCGGGAGACAGGGATAGAGACGCCAAGTTCTCCTGCTCGTGACTTCAGTCCGAGACCGGGGCGCGGCCGACTTTCCTTGGAACAGGCATATGCGACTCGCACGCGGGAGCAATTCCGCATGGGACCGCATCTGGCTGCCGGAATGGTCCGGCCGCTGCTAACTGAGTAGGAGACCGCAATGGACCGCGCTCAAAAGCAGGAGTCGATCGAATCGCTGAAAAGCGTGTTCGCCGACGCCGGCGCTGTCGTCGTGACCCACTACATGGGTCTGACCGTTGCGGAAATGACCGACCTTCGTCTTCGCCTCCGCAAGGAAGGCGCCGCGATCAAGGTTGTGAAGAACACCCTGGCCCTCAAGGCTCTGGACGGCAAGCTCGGTGAAAAGGGCGACACGCTCTTCACCGGTCCGGTCGCCATCGCCTATGGCCCGGACGCCGTCTCGGCCGCGAAGATCGCGGTTCAGTTCGCCAAGGAAAACGACAAGCTTAAGATTGTCGGTGGCGTTCTGGACCAGACCAACGTGCTCGACGAAGCCGGCGTGCGTGCTCTGGCGACCCTGCCGTCGCTGGACGAACTGCGTGGCAAGCTTATCGGCCTCATCCAGGCTCCGGCGACCAAGATCGCTGGCGTCCTGCAGGCCCCGGCTGCCCAGCTGGCTCGCGTTTTCAACGCCTACGCGACCAAAGACGCCGCGTAACGGTCATCCCCGCAAATCTATCCCAATCTCTCTTTAGGAACTGACACATGTCGAAGCTCGAAAAGCTGGTCGAAGAACTGTCCACCCTGTCGGTGCTGGAAGCCGCTGAACTGTCGAAGCTGCTGGAAGAAAAGTGGGGCGTCTCGGCCGCCGCTCCGGTCGCCGTCGCCGCTGCTGGCGGCGCCGCCGCTGCTCCGGCCGAAGCCGCTGAAGAGCAAACCGAGTTCACCGTCGTCCTGGTCGACGGCGGCGACAAGAAGATCAACGTGATCAAGGAAGTCCGCGGCGTCCGTCCGGACCTCGGCCTGAAGGAAGCCAAGGACCTGGTCGAAGGCGCTCCGCAGAACGTCGTCGAAAACGTCTCGAAGGCTCAAGCCGACGAAGTCGCGAAGAAGCTCACGGAAGCCGGCGCCAAGATCCAAATCAAGTAATCTGGCCCCAGCTTTCGCTGGGACTGGGTTCCTTTGGAACTGCCGAGCGGCCTCGGAGGGAAACCTCCGGGGCCGCTTTCTTTTGCGGCTTGTCGCGCCGCGCCTCAGCGTCGAACCTGCCCCCTTTCCCGGGGAGTCGCATGACGCTTTCGATCCATCGCCGCGATCTCGTGCTGGGCGCCGCCGCCCTCGCCGCCACGCCCGCCTTCGCTCAGGACGGGCTGGGCGGCATCCGTATGCCGGCCTCGGTGATCGACAGCGAGCTGCGCGGTCTCTCGCCGACCGGCGGCAAGCGCTATTGGACCTCGGGCTCCAAGGGCTGGCTGATCCGCGGGCGTGACGAGCGCCAGGACGTCATGCGGATCGTCGGCGCCGAGACGCTGGACTTCCGGGGTCTGCACGCCTTCGACGACAGCCATGTCCTGGCCATGAGCGCCGGGCCCGGCGAGGCCTCGCAGCTTTGGCGCACCAAGGACGGGGGCAAGACCTGGAAGCGGATCGCCGCCAACCAGGATCCGGAGGGCTTCTGGGACTCGATCGCCTTCGTCGACAGCAAGCGCGGTTTCATCCTGGGCGACCCGACCAAGGGGCGGTTCACGGTGCTCTACACCGCCGATGGCGGCGAGACCTGGGCGCGGCTTAAGGATGAGGGCGTGCCGCCGGCCGCGCCGAACGAGGGGGCCTTCGCCGCCAGTAACGGCTGCGTGGCGATCGGCCCGCGCGGCCAGGTCGCCTTCTGCTCCGGCGGGGCGGGCAAGGCGCGGGTCTATGTCTCGCGCGGCGGGGGCGGGGTGTTCGTGGCCACCGACACGCCGATCCTCGCCGACGCCCCATCGAAGGGCGCCTTCGCCGTGGCCTATGACAAGCACGGCGTGTTGTGGGTCTGCGGCGGCGACTACCAGAAGCCCAAGGCCGACGGCGTCAATCTGGCGCGCATGGAGCCGGGCCGGGTCAGCTTCGAGGCGGTCGCCGCGCCGACCGGTTACCTGTCGGGGATCTCGGTCAAGGGCTCGACCGTCATGGCCACCGGCCTGGCCGGGACCATCGTCAGCCGCAAGGGCGGGCCGTTCCAGCGGGTCTCGGCCGCGCCGATGAACACGGTGCGGCTGTCCTCGGAAAAGTCGGCCGTGCTGTGCGGACCGAAGGGCGCGATCGGTCTCTGGCGGGCCTAAAGGCGGCAAAGGGCGCCGCCTCGCTTCCGCGAAAGCTGAAGCTTTTCAACGCCACTCGCGTTGGCGTGCTTCTTGCAACCTCCGGGCGTGCTCGCCTTGGAGGACGGGATGTCGGTCTCGGGTATCGGAAACGGAAACTGGTCGGCCTATGCCGCCGCGAGCGCCGAGCGCACGCGCGGGACCACGACCCTCCGCGTTGATACGGGAGAAAGCAGCGATGTCGACAAGGTTCGCGAGAAGGGGCTCACGGCCTTCGCCAAGCAAGCCAAGGCCGAGGCCTGGGCCGAGAAGGTGAGGCGCTGGCGTGACGAGGCCATGAAGGCGATGGGCCTGACGCAGGAGAAGCTGGACGCCATGTCGCCGGAGGACCGGGCCAAGGCGATGCAGCAGATCGACGAATATGTGCGGCGCAAGATCGACGAGGCGATGGAGGCGGCGCGCGAGGAGGCCAAGAAAAAGGGCCAGCCGCTGGGCGGTACGGGCGTCCCCCAATTCGTGGATTTCAGCGCCTAGGCGGGAACGTCAAGCGTCGCCATGCGCTAACAGCGGGTCATCCGTTGGGAAGCTTCGCCATGCTCAAGGTCGCCGGTGTCCTGCTCGTCCTGATGATCCTGTTCGGGATCCTCGGCTTCGTCGCCAACGTGGCCGGCGCCATCACCAAGGTCGCGTTCTTCGTCTGCCTGATCGCCTTGGGCGTCTCGCTGGTCATGAAGGCGATGAACAAGCAGACCTAGGCTGAGCGTGGTTCACCGAAGGCCCGGCCATACAAGGCCGACGCGTTTCGCGAGGCCTATTTACGCCCATTTACGAATCCCCCTTTTCTTCCCCGCTCCGTTCCCCTATATCCCCGCGTTCACGATTACATCGGCGGAGCGCTTTGGCGCGTCCGTATTACGCCCCGAGGCGCGATCAGCCGCCCTCCGATCCGCGCGAAGGGGCGCCCGTCAGGCTTCCGGTCCCGGTCGCCCGATAGGGGAATTCCAGCGTCCGCAGCTCCCTGAGAAGGCGAGCGGCGAGGGTGGACGCTACGGACATTCTAATTCACGCGCGGATTCCATCCGCGCCGCAGGGAAACAACATGGCGCAATCCTTCACCGGCAAGAAGCGGATCCGGAAGTCGTTCGGCCGCATCCCCGAGGCTGTGCAGATGCCGAACCTGATCGAGGTTCAGCGCTCCTCCTACGAGCAGTTCCTTCAGCGCGAGGTCCGTCCGGGCCAACGCCGCGACGAAGGCGTCGAGGCGGTGTTCAAGTCGGTCTTCCCGATCAAGGACTTCAACGAGCGCGCGGTGCTCGAATACGTCTCGTACGAATTCGAAGAGCCCAAGTACGACGTCGAGGAATGCATCCAGCGCGACATGACCTTCGCCGCGCCGCTGAAGGTCAAGCTGCGCCTGATCGTGTTCGAGACGGAAGAAGAAACCGGCGCCCGCTCGGTCAAGGACATCAAGGAGCAGGACGTCTACATGGGCGATATCCCGCTCATGACGGACAAGGGCACCTTCATCGTCAACGGCACCGAGCGCGTCATCGTCTCGCAGATGCACCGCTCGCCGGGCGTGTTCTTCGACCACGACAAGGGCAAGACCCACGCCTCGGGCAAGCTGCTGTTCGCGGCTCGCGTGATCCCGTACCGCGGCTCGTGGCTGGACTTCGAGTTCGACGCCAAGGACATCGTCTACGTCCGCATCGACCGTCGCCGCAAGCTGCCGGCCACGACCTTCCTCTATGCCCTGGGCATGGACGGCGAAGAGATCCTGACCACGTTCTACGACGTCGTCCCGTTCGAGAAGCGCGCGGGCGGCTGGGCCACCCCGTACAAGCCCGAGCGCTGGCGCGGCGTGAAGCCGGAGTTCCCGCTGGTCGACGCCGACACGGGCGAGGAAGTCGCTCCGGCCGGCGCCAAGATCACGGCTCGCCAGGCCAAGAAGTTCGCCGACGGCGGCCTCAAGACCCTGCTGCTGGCCCCGGAAGCCCTGACGGGCCGCTACCTGGCTCGCGACGCGGTCAACTTCTCGACCGGTGAAATCTACGCCGAAGCCGGCGACGAGCTGGACGTCACCTCGATCCAGGCCCTGGCCGACCAAGGGTTCGACACCATCGACGTTCTGGACATCGACCACGTCACGGTCGGCGCCTACATGCGCAACACCCTGCGCGTCGACAAGAACGCCGTCCGCGAGGACGCGCTGTTCGACATCTATCGCGTCATGCGTCCGGGCGAGCCGCCGACCGTCGAAGCCGCCGAGGCGATGTTCAAGTCGCTGTTCTTCGACGCCGAGCGCTACGACCTGTCGTCGGTGGGCCGCGTGAAGATGAACATGCGTCTGGAGCAGGACGTGTCGGACGAAGTCCGCATCCTGCGCAAGGACGACGTCCTGGCCGTGCTGAAGGTCCTGGTGGGCCTGCGCGACGGTCGCGGCGAAATCGACGACATCGACAACCTGGGCAACCGTCGCGTCCGCTCGGTCGGCGAGCTGCTGGAAAACCAGTACCGCGTCGGCCTGCTGCGCATGGAACGCGCCATCAAGGAACGCATGTCGTCGGTCGACATCGACACCGTGATGCCGCACGACCTGATCAACGCCAAGCCCGCCGCGGCCGCCGTGCGTGAATTCTTCGGCTCCTCGCAGCTGTCGCAGTTCATGGACCAGACGAACCCGCTGTCGGAAATCACCCACAAGCGTCGTCTCTCGGCCCTCGGCCCGGGCGGTCTGACCCGCGAGCGCGCCGGCTTCGAAGTCCGCGACGTTCACCCGACCCACTACGGCCGGATCTGCCCGATCGAAACGCCGGAAGGCCCGAACATCGGTCTGATCAACTCGCTGGCCACCCACGCCCGCGTCAACAAGTACGGCTTCATCGAAAGCCCGTACCGTCGCGTGAAGGACGGCAAGCCGCAGGACGAAGTCGTCTACATGTCGGCGATGGAGGAATCCAAGCACGTCATCGCCCAGTCGAACATCAAGGTGGTCGACGGCGAGATCCTGGAAGACCTGGTCCCGGGCCGCATCAACGGCGAACCGACCCTCCTGCAAAAGGAGACGGTCGACCTGATGGACGTGTCGCCGCGCCAAGTCGTGTCGGTGGCCGCCGCCCTGATCCCGTTCCTCGAAAACGATGACGCCAACCGCGCCCTCATGGGCTCGAACATGCAACGTCAGGCCGTGCCGCTGGTGCAGTCGGACGCCCCGCTGGTCGGCACCGGCATGGAAGCCGTCGTCGCCCGTGACTCGGGCGCCGTCGTCATCGCCAAGCGCACCGGCGTGGTCGAGCAGATCGACGGTACGCGTATCGTCATCCGCGCCACGGAAGAAACCGACGCGGCCCGCTCGGGCGTCGACATCTACCGGATGTCGAAGTTCCAGCGTTCGAACCAGTCGACCTGCATCAACCAGCGCCCGCTGGTGAAGGTGGGCGACCGGATCCGCGCCGGCGACATCATCGCCGACGGTCCGTCGACCGAGCTGGGCGAACTGGCCCTGGGCCGCAACGCGCTCGTCGCGTTCATGCCCTGGAACGGCTACAACTTCGAAGACTCGATCCTGATCTCCGAACGTATCGTCCGCGACGACGTCTTCACCTCGATCCACATCGAGGAATTCGAGGTCATGGCCCGCGACACGAAGCTGGGTCCGGAAGAAATCACCCGCGACATCCCGAACGTCGGCGAGGAAGCCCTGCGCAACCTCGACGAAGCCGGCATCGTGGCGATCGGCGCCGAGGTCCAGCCGGGCGACATCCTGGTCGGCAAGGTCACGCCGAAGGGCGAGAGCCCGATGACGCCGGAAGAAAAGCTGCTGCGCGCCATCTTCGGTGAAAAGGCCAGCGACGTTCGCGACACCAGCCTGCGTCTGCCCCCGGGCGTCGCCGGCACGATCGTCGACGTGCGGGTGTTCAACCGTCACGGCGTCGACAAGGACGAACGCGCCCTGGCCATCGAACGCGCCGAGATCGACCGTCTGGGCAAGGACCGCGACGACGAGTTCACGATCCTGAACCGCAACATCTCGGGCCGCCTGAAGGAATTGCTGGTCGGCAAGGTCGCTCTGTCGGGTCCCAAGGGCCTGTCGCGCGGCGAGATCACCGCCGAGAACCTGAGCCAGGTGGCTTCGGGCCTGTGGTGGCAGATCGCGCTCGAGGACGAGAAGGCGATGGGCGAACTGGAAAGCCTGCGCCGCCTGTTCGACGAGAACCGCAAGCGTCTCGACCGTCGTTTCGAGGACAAGGTCGACAAGCTGCAGCGCGGCGACGAACTGCCTCCGGGCGTCATGAAGATGGTCAAGGTCTTCGTGGCCGTGAAGCGCAAGCTGCAGCCGGGCGACAAGATGGCCGGCCGTCACGGCAACAAGGGCGTCATCTCGCGCATCCTGCCGATCGAGGACATGCCGTTCCTCGCCGACGGCACGCACGTCGACGTCGTTCTGAACCCGCTGGGCGTGCCCTCGCGCATGAACGTCGGTCAGATCTTCGAGACCCACCTGGGCTGGGCTTGCGCCAACCTGGGCAAGCAGATCACCAACCTGCTGGAAGACTGGCAGCACGGCGGTCAGAAGCAGGCCCTGATCGATCGCCTGCGCGACATCTACGGCCCGGACGAAGAGCTGCCGGAAACCGAGGAAGAGCTGGTCGAGCTGGCCAAGAACCTGGGCAAGGGCGTTCCGATCGCCACCCCCGTGTTCGACGGCGCGCGCATGAGCGATATCGAGGAGCACCTCGAAATGGCCGGCGTCAATCCGTCGGGCCAGTCGATCCTGTTCGACGGTCAGACCGGCGACCAGTTCAAGCGTCCGGTCACGGTCGGCTACATCTACATGCTGAAGCTGCACCACCTGGTCGACGACAAGATCCACGCCCGTTCGATCGGTCCGTACTCGCTCGTCACGCAACAGCCGCTGGGTGGTAAGGCCCAGTTCGGCGGTCAGCGCTTCGGGGAAATGGAAGTGTGGGCGCTGGAAGCCTACGGCGCGGCCTACACCCTGCAGGAAATGCTGACGGTGAAGTCCGACGACGTGGCCGGCCGGACCAAGGTCTACGAGTCGATCGTCCGTGGCGACGACACGTTCGAAGCCGGTATCCCGGAAAGCTTCAACGTGCTGGTCAAGGAAATGCGCTCGCTCGGCCTGAACGTCGAGCTGGAGAACAGCTGATCCGAACCTCCCTCCTCCGCGTGATCGCGGGGGAGGGGCCTTCCGTCAGCCCTCTCCAACTTTGAATTTTCGCGGGCAGTCCCGCAGAAGGAACCAAGATGAACCAGGAAGTCCTGAACATCTTCAATCCGGTCCAGGCCGCTCCGACCTTCGACCAGATCCGCATCTCGCTGGCTTCGCCGGAAAAGATCCGCTCGTGGTCGTTCGGCGAGATCAAGAAGCCGGAAACCATCAACTACCGCACGTTCAAGCCCGAGCGTGACGGCCTGTTCTGCGCCCGTATCTTTGGCCCGACCAAGGACTACGAATGCCTGTGCGGCAAGTACAAGCGCATGAAGTACAAGGGCATCATCTGCGAAAAGTGCGGTGTTGAAGTCACCCTGGCCCGCGTCCGTCGCGAGCGCATGGGCCACATCGAGCTGGCCTCGCCGGTCGCCCACATCTGGTTCCTGAAGTCGCTGCCCTCGCGCATCGCCATGATGCTCGACATGCCGCTGAAGGACATCGAGCGCGTCCTGTACTTCGAATACTACATCGTCACCGAGCCGGGCCTGACCCCGCTGAAGCAGCACCAGCTGCTGTCGGAAGACGACTACATGCGCGCCCAGGAAGAGTACGGCGACGACAGCTTCACCGCCGAGATCGGCGCCGAGGCCGTCCAGAACCTGCTCAAGGCCATCGACCTCGAGAAAGAGGCCGAGCGCCTGCGCGAGGAACTGTCCGGCACCGTCTCGGACATGAAGCAGAAGAAGTTCAGCAAGCGCCTGAAGATCCTGGAAGCCTTCCAGGAGTCGGGCAACCGTCCCGAGTGGATGGTGCTGACGGTCGTTCCGGTCATCCCGCCGGAACTGCGTCCGCTGGTGCCGCTGGACGGCGGCCGCTTCGCGACCTCGGACCTGAACGACCTGTATCGCCGGGTCATCAACCGTAACAACCGCCTCAAGCGCCTGATCGAGCTGCGCGCCCCCGACATCATCATCCGCAACGAAAAGCGGATGCTGCAGGAGTCGGTCGACGCCCTGTTCGACAACGGCCGTCGCGGTCGCGTCATCACCGGCGCCAACAAGCGTCCGCTGAAGTCGCTGGCCGACATGCTGAAGGGCAAGCAGGGCCGCTTCCGCCAGAACCTGCTGGGCAAGCGCGTCGACTATTCGGGCCGTTCGGTCATCGTGGTCGGTCCCGAGCTGAAGCTGCACGAGTGCGGCCTGCCCAAGAAGATGGCTCTGGAGCTGTTCAAGCCGTTCATCTACGCGCGCCTGGACGCCAAGGGCCTGTCGGGCACCGTCAAGCAGTCCAAGCGCATGGTCGAGCGCGAGCAGCCGCAGGTGTGGGATATCCTCGAAGAGGTCATCCGCGAGCACCCGGTCATGCTGAACCGCGCGCCGACGCTTCACCGTCTGGGCATCCAGGCGTTCGAGCCGAAGCTGATCGAGGGCAAGGCCATCCAGCTGCACCCGCTGGTCTGCGCCGCGTTCAACGCCGACTTCGACGGCGACCAGATGGCCGTGCACGTCCCGCTGAGCCTGGAAGCTCAGCTGGAAGCGCGCGTCCTGATGATGTCGACCAACAACATCCTGTCGCCCGCCAACGGTCGCCCGATCATCGTGCCGTCGCAGGACATCGTCCTGGGCCTGTACTACCTGTCGGTGGCCCGCGAGGGTGAGCCAGGCGAAGGCAAGATCTTCGCCGACCTGGGTGAAATCGAAGCCGCCATGGACGCCGGCGTCGTCTCGCTGCACGCCAAGATCAAGGCGCGTCACACCGAGATGACCCCGGACGGTCAGCTGCTGCGCAAGGTGATCGACACCACGCCGGGCCGCATGAAGATCGCCGCCCTGCTGCCGCACCACCCGCAGATTGGCCACCGCCTGATCGAAAAGGCGCTGACCAAGAAGGAAATCGGCAATCTGATCGACATCGTCTACCGCCACTGCGGTCAGAAGGCGACGGTCATCTTCGCAGACAAGATCATGGGCCTGGGCTTCAAGGAAGCCGCCAAGGCGGGCATCTCGTTCGGCAAGGACGACATCATCATTCCGCAGCGCAAGACCGCGATCGTGGATGAGACCCGCAAGCTGGCCGAGGAGTACGAGCAACAGTACGCCGACGGCCTGATCACCAAGGGCGAGAAGTACAACAAGGTCGTTGACGCCTGGGCGAAGGCCACCGACCGCGTCGCCGACGAGATGATGGCCGAGCTTCAGATGAAGCATAAGGACGAGAACGGCCGCGAGAAAGAAATCAACGCCATCTACATGATGGCCCACTCCGGCGCTCGTGGTTCGCAAGCCCAGATGAAGCAGCTGGGCGGCATGCGCGGCCTGATGGCCAAGCCGTCCGGTGAAATCATCGAGACCCCGATCGTCTCGAACTTCAAGGAAGGCCTGACCGTTCAGGAGTACTTCAACTCCACCCACGGCGCCCGTAAGGGTCTGGCCGACACCGCGCTGAAGACCGCCAACTCGGGCTACCTGACCCGTCGTCTGGTCGACGTCGCGCAGGACTGCATCATCGTCGAGGAAGACTGCGGCACCACGCGGGGCATCACCCTGCGCGCCGTCGTCGAGGGCGGCGACGTGCTGGTCTCGCTGGGCACCCGTGTCCTAGGTCGCTTCACGGCTGAGGACGTCAAGGATCCGGGCACCGGCGAGCTGGTCGTTCCGGCCGACACCTATATCGACGAGAACATCGCCGACGCCATCGAGGCGGCGGTCGTCCAGTCGGTGAAGGTCCGCTCGGTCCTGACCTGCGAAGCCAAGGTTGGCGTCTGCGGCGCCTGCTACGGCCGCGACCTGGCCCGCGGCACCCCGGTGAACATCGGCGAAGCGGTCGGCGTCATCGCCGCCCAGTCGATCGGTGAGCCCGGCACGCAGCTGACCATGCGTACGTTCCACATCGGCGGCACCGCCCAGGTGGCCGAGCAGTCGTTCTTCGAAGCCTCCAACGAAGGTACGGTCCGCGTGATCGGCCCGACCGTTGTCGGCGCCGACGGCGCGCTGGTCATCATGAGCCGCAACACCTCGGTCAGCGTGCTGGTCGACGGCAAGGAGCGCGAGACCTACAAGCCGCCGTACGGCGCCCGCCTGCGGGTCAAGGACGGCGACACGGTCAAGCGCGGCCAGCGCCTCGGCGATTGGGACCCCTACACCACCCCGATCATCACCGAAGTGGCCGGCAAGATCCGCGCCGAGGACCTGGTGGATGGCCTGTCCATCCGCGAGGAAGTCGACGAGGCGACCGGCATCGCCCAGCGCGTCATCGCCGACTGGCGTACGTCGGCCCGCGGTTCGGACCTGCGTCCGGCCATGGGCGTGCTGTCGGAAGACGGCTCGTACAAGCGCCTGTCGAACGGCGGCGAGGCTCGCTACCTCCTGTCGGCCGGCGCCATTCTCTCCGTCGCCGATGGCGACGAAGTGAAGCCGGGTGAAGTGATCGCGCGTATCCCGACCGAAGGCGCCAAGACCCGGGACATCACCGGTGGTCTGCCGCGCGTCGCCGAACTCTTCGAAGCCCGCCGTCCGAAGGACTGCGCGGTCATCGCGGAAATGGACGGCCGTGTCGAATTCGGCAAGGATTATAAGAACAAGCGCCGGATCAAGATCACGCCGGACGTCGACGCCGATGGCAACCAGGCCGAGGCGGTCGAGTTCCTGATCCCGAAGGGCAAGCACATCGCCGTCCACGACGGGGACTTCATCTCCAAGGGCGAGTACATCATCGACGGCAACCCGGATCCGCACGACATCCTGCGCATCCTGGGCGTCGAGGCCCTGGCGAACTTCCTCGTCGACGAGATCCAGGAGGTCTATCGACTGCAGGGCGTGCCGATCAACGACAAGCACATCGAGACGATCGTTCGTCAGATGCTGCAGAAGGTCGAGATCCTCGAGCCCGGCGACACCGGCCTGATCAAGGGCGACCACCTCGACAAGCCGGAGTTCGACAAGGAACAGGACAAGGCGATCGCCCGCGGCGGCCGTCCGGCTGTGACCCAGCCGGTGCTGCTGGGCATCACCAAGGCCTCGCTGCAGACCAAGAGCTTCATCTCGGCCGCGTCGTTCCAGGAAACGACCCGCGTCCTGACCGAAGCCTCGGTGCACGGCAAGACCGACACCCTGGAAGGCCTGAAGGAAAACGTCATCGTGGGTCGCCTGATCCCCGCGGGCACGGGTTCCTATCTGCGCAGCCTGCAGCGCGTCGCCGCCAAGCGCGACGAGCAGCTGGCCCAGCAGCGCGAAGAAGCGATGGAGCCGTTGCCGGCCGAGATCGCGCTCGCGGATTCGGAGTAAGCCTTCTGGCTTAGAGGAGATACGGAAAGGCCCGGGAGCGATCCCGGGCCTTTTTCGTTGTCCGGGACGTTCAGCGACTGGAGAACGCCATGTCCGATTACGAGCTCTACTACTGGTCCGCGCCGTTTCGCGGGCAGTTCGTGCGCGCCGTCCTGGCCCATGCCGGCAAGAGCTGGACGGAAGGCGGCGACGCGGCGATCGCGGACCTGATGGGCGGGCCGGTGAAGGCCATGCCGGTCCCGTTCATGGGACCGCCGATGCTGGTCGACAAGAAGGCCAAGGTCGCCATCGCGCAGACGCCGGCGATCGTCCTCTATCTGGGCGAGACGCTGGACCTGCTGCCGTCGACGCCGGAGCTGCGCGCCCTGACGCTGAAGATCGTCTGCGACGCCAACGACGTCATCGACGAGATGACCAATGACGGCGGGCGCGAGATGTGGACCGACAAGCGCTGGGCCGCATTCGTGCCCCGCCTGAAGAAATGGATGTCCTTCTGGGAAGAGACCGGCCGCCGTCATGGCCTGACGGCCGACGCCGGCTTCCTGCTGGGCGGCGAGACGCCCGGCGTCGCCGATGTCGTCACCGCCACCCTGTGGTCGACCCTGACCGAGCGCTTCGCGTCGATCGGCGAGCTTCTCGACGAGGCCGCGCCCATGACCGCCGCCCTGGTCCGTCGCGTCGCCCAGCTGCCGCCGCTGCGCGCGCTGGCCGACAAGGCCCGCGAGGACTACGGCGACACCTGGTGCGGCGGCCAGATCGAGGCGTCGCTCAGGAAGGTGCTGGGCGACTAGGGCTAGCGCGGTTCGCGCACGTAGATGGTCTTGGTCGAGCGGCCGCGGAGCAACAGGCCCAGGACCACGCCGAGACCGGCCGCGATACCCAGGGCCCGGGCCGGCTTCAGTCGCGCCCAGGCTTCGAGGTCGCCATAGCGGGTCTGGATCTCGTCGCTGGCCTGGGCGGCGATGTCCTTGACCCGGGCGCGGGTTTCGTCGACCGCCTCGGAGGCGACCTCCTTGAGGCTGTCATAGGCGTCGTGGGCGCTGCTCGCGACGGCCTTGAGCTTGGGCTCGACCTTGGCGCGGGCGGCTTTGGCGGTCGTCTGGGGAGTCAGGCTGTCGGCATAGTCGGTCATGATCGAACCTCGGGGACGGGAAGGGGGCGCGGGCGCGCCGCGAGACGCTTGCACAACCCCGGGGGACGCCGAGCGTTCCGCCGACCTCGCCCGACCCGACGCTGGCCGCGACGTTCGGGGAGCCGGAGTCGCCGTCCGAGAGGGACCAACTCGACCGCTGGACGCCGTCCCAGCATGCAACGCCGCTGCGACAGAACGTCGCGGCAGGTCGTGGTGACGTTTTCATAACGTTGATATTCATCAAGATTTTAAACCATGCGGGCGATGCAGGATCTTGATCCGCCTCAAAAGCCCAGAGCTCATGCGCGCCAGCATCTCGACCAAGGTCAGCCTGACCATCGCCGCCGCCTTCCTCGTCCTGACCGTCGCGGTCCTGGCGATCGTGGCGCACAGCTCGCTGGACTTCGCCCGTCGTCAGGCGACGCAGGCGCAGGAGGCCAGCATGCGGGTGGCGTGGGACGTCATCGGCGAGCGGGGCAAGAGCTTCCGCCGCGAGGGCGACAAGCTGCTGGTCGGCGACCATGCGCTGAACGGCGACTTCGACGGCGTCGATCGCGTCAAGGCCCTGGTCGGCGGCACCGCCACCGTCTTCATGGGCGACACGCGCATCACCACCAACGTCACCAAGGACGACGGCTCGCGCGCCGTCGGCACCTCCTTGGCCCGGGGGCCCGTCCACGACGCGGTGCTGGGCAGGGGCGAGGCCTATCGCGGCGAGGCCAAGATCCTCGGCAAGCCGTTCTTCGTCGCCTACGATCCGATCAAGGACGCGTCGGGCCAGGTGATCGGCGTGCTCTATGTCGGCGTGCCCCAGGCCGACTACTTCCAGCCGGTCTATCGCCAGGTGACCCTGCTGGCGCTGGCCTGCGTGCTGCTGGGCGCGGCCGGGGGCGGCCTCTCGGTGCTCATGACCCGTCGCCAGCTCTCGCCGCTGTCGACCTTGCGCGACGCCATGAGCCGGCTGATGGGCGGCGACCTCGCCGTCACCCTGCCGTTCGCCGGCCGAGCGGACGATATCGGCCTGATGGCCGACGCCGTGCATCGCTTCCGCGACGAGGCGCTGGAGAAGAGGCGCATCGCCGCCGAGGCCGCCGCCCATCGCGAGGCTTCGGAAGCCGAGCGCGACGCCACCGGCGCCGACAACGCCCGCCGCGCGGGTGAGCAGGCCCAGGTGGTGCGCCGCCTGGCCGAGAGCCTCCACCGCCTGTCGGCCGGCGACCTGACCGTGCGCCTGAGCGAACCCTTCGCCCCCGACTACGAAGGCCTGCGCGCCGACTTCAATCGCGCCGTGGAGGGCCTGGAAGACGCCATGGGCGCCGTGGTCTCGGCCGTGTCGGGCCTGAACGCCGGAGCCGGCGGCATCGCCAGCGCCGCCGACGATCTGTCGCGCCGCAGCGAGGCCCAGGCCGCCAGCCTGGAAGAGACCGCCGCCGCGCTCGACGAGATCACCGCCACCGTCCGCCGCACGGCCGATGGCGCCAAGGAAGCCCACCGCGCGGTCGGCGACGCCCAGGCCGAGGCCGGTCGCAGCCGCGAGGTCGTGGCCTCGGCGGTCGAGGCGATCGGCGGCATCGAGGCCTCGTCGCGCCAGGTGGCCCAGATCATCGGGGTGATCGACGAGATCGCCTTCCAGACCAACCTTCTGGCCCTGAACGCCGGCGTCGAGGCCGCTCGTGCGGGCGAGGCCGGTCGCGGCTTCGCGGTCGTCGCCCAGGAGGTGCGGGCCTTGGCCCAGCGCTCGGCCGACGCGGCCAAGGAGATCAAGATCCACATCGGCGACTCGGCGCGCCAGGTGGAGGCGGGCGTGTCGCTCGTCGGCGCGGCGGGCGAGACCTTGCAGCGCATCGCCAACCAGGTCGGCGCGATCAGCGGCGTGATCACCGAGATCGCCGCCTCGGCCCAGGAACAGTCCGCCGGCCTGTCACAGGTCAATACGGCCGTGAACCAGATGGACCAGGGCACCCAGCATACGACGGCCATGGCCAGCCGCTCGGCGGCTTCCAGCCAGGCGCTGCTGGACGAGGTCAACGGCCTCGCCGCCCTCGTCCAACGCTTCAAGGTCGGCGGCGCGGCGTCGATGCGCCGAGCGGCCTAAAAGCCCTTCTCTCATAGAGGGAGGGGCGGGAGAGGAAGGCGGTCTAGCCCTTGGCCAGGGCGCTGGCCGCCTTGCCGTCGTACTGACCGCCGAAGTTGGTCTTCAGGTGGGCCATGATCGCCCCGACATTGGCGTCGGGGTTGTTGGCCTTGAAGGCGTCGATGGCCGCGCGCAGTTCGGCTTCCGTCATCTGCTTGGGGCCGTACGACGACAGGATCGCCAGTTCGGTCTCGGCCGCCTTGATCCGCTCGTCCACCTTCGACGCATCGCCGCCGGCCTCGGCCAGGCGGGCGCGTTCGGACGCAAGGTTTTCCAGCGTCAGCTTGCTGTTCTTCGAGAACTTGGCGACGGTGGCGACGACCTTGTCATCGGTGACCTCGGTCACGCCGCGTTTGAATTCCTCGGTCGTGATCTGCGTGGCTTCGCCGATCAAGGTGGTGAGCAGGTCGGCCTTCAGGCGATCGTTCTGCTTGCGCGCCGCCAGTTGGTCAGCCTTGAGCTGGTCGAGCAAAGCCATGTCGTCGTCCTTTCAGGTCACTCTATTCGATCGTGCTGCGTAGATAGTGACCGCGGGGCGGCTTGTCGCGTGACCTCATCGGCCCCTCCCTCTCTCGCTGAGAGAGGGAGGGGCCGGCGCGGTCTCGCCTACTTCCGCCCCACCACCGGCAGCTCGATGTAGGATTCATCCCCCGCCGCGTGGTGGATCGCGTTATTGGCCACCACGAACTTGGTCTCCTTCTCGTTGTCGCCGCCGGTGTTCAGGTTGCGGACGAACTTCGGGAAGTTGGACGAGGTGACCTCCACGCGGATGCGGTGGCCGGGCAGGAAGGTGTTGCTGGTGGTGATCGGCGTCGGTTTGACCGTGTAGGTCTGGCCGGCCGTCATCATCGCGGGCTTCTCGTAGCTGTCGCGATAGCGGGCCCGCATGATGGTGTCGCCCAGGATATAGGCCGTGCCGTCCGGCCCGACGTCGACCAGCTTGACGGCGAAGTCGGTGTCCTTGGCGTCCGACGAGACCTTCAGGACCGCGCGGACGAAGCCGGAGACCTCCAGCGGCTCGGTCAGCGGCTCGCTGGTGTAGACGAGCACGTCGTCGCGGGTCTCGACGCCGCGCTGGTCGAAGGCCCCGGCGATGACCAGGCCGCCGTTGCAGCAATCGCCGCCGCCCACGGTCTGGACCGGATTGGCCGGATCATAGGCGTAGCGGTCGGCCTGCTCGCCGGCCCCCGGCGCGACCGCCGTCAGCCTGCCGTCGCCGGCCAGGCTGTTGGCGCGGCCGCTGGAGCGCAGATAGAGCTTCATCGGAGCCGAGCCCTCCGGCGGCCACTGGGCCGATTGCTTCCAGCTGTTGGCGCCCATCGAATAGTAGCGGACCGGCGGCGTCGACTTCGGGAAGGCGTTGACGTCGCCTTTCAGCCAGCGGTCGAAGAAGGCGTAGACCTCCTTGTCGGCGTCGAAATTGACCGTGCCCATGTCGCGGTCGCCGGACTTGTAGGGGGCCTGCAGCACGCGGGCGTTGAAGCCGCAGTGGTTGCTGGGCGTGACGATGGCGTACTGGTTGTCGCTGGCTTCCTTGTCCGATTTCACCGCGCGGGCGTGGTTGAACAGGGCCATGTTCGGGCCGATCGACACGTCGTACCAAGAATTGAACCACAGGGCCGGGACGCCCCAGCCCTTGTCGTCGTGATAGAGGCCGCCCTTGCGCCAGGCCGGGTCGGCCGGGCCGTCGCGGTTGATCAGTTCCTCGAACGTGCCCTTGGGCTCGCCCAGGTCCTGCAGCATCTCGTTGACCGGCAGGTGGCGGATCTGGGTGGGCCAGTTCACCTCGGGCTTCTTGGCCTCCAGGTCGTTGTACTTGGCCAGGCGGGCGATGGTCTTGGAATCCAGCCCCTTGGGCGGCTGGGCGCGCAACGGATTGTCGACGCCGTACAGCCAGACGAAGAACAGGTTGCGCGGCACGCCGCCGGTGTACCAGTTGCCCTGTTCCTGGAACTCGCCGACCTTGCCGATGCCGGCGCCCGACGATTGCGGAACCATGGCGGCGTGGGCCGGGTGGTTCTGGCCGGCCAGGGCCAGCTGCCATTCGGCCGTCGACGAGCAGCCGCGCGTGCCGACCTTGCCGTTCGACCAGCTCTGCTTGGCGATCCAGGTCAGGGTGTCATAGCCGTCGGTCTGCGGATGACCCAGGATCTCCCACTCGCCTTCGGAATAGTAGCGGCCGCGCTCGTTCTGCAGCACCAGGGCGTAGCCGTGCTTGATGGCGTCCAGCGCGTTGCGGGTGCTGGCGGCCTTGTAGGGCATCTCGTTATAGGGCGTCTTGATCAGGATGGTCGGCAGCGGCCCGGTCGCGCCCTTGGGGCGATAGACGTGGGTCGCCAGCCGCACGCCGTCGCGCATCGGCACCATGACGTACAGCTGCACGTCGGCCTTGGCCGCCAGTTCGCGATCGAGCGCGGCGTCGGAAAATTGCGAATAGTCCTGGGCCATCGCCGCCGACGGAGCCGTCGACGTGACCAGGATCAGCGCGGCGCACAATGAAGCCGAAAAACGCATGACGTCCCCTCACAACCAAGGCGCGCCCCTTGAGCCCGCGCGCCAACCTGGCGGGGAGGGTATTCCGAGGGCGTACGGAGGAAACCCCTTTTTCGGCGGTTCGCTTTCTAGCGCTGGTCGTTCTCGCGGGACCGCTGCTTGGCGCGGGCGTCGGCCTTGTCGTAGTCGCGCAGCTGCTTGAGGCGCTGCTGCTGGGCGTTACGCGTGCGACCCAGGCCGTCCTGTTCGGCGCCGAGCACGAACGGGATTTCCTTCATCGTGCCGGGCTGGTCCTTGCTGCGATGGTCGACACCCAGCCCCATCGGCGCTTCGTTCGCCTTGCGGGCCAGCTCCTGCATGATCGCCTGGGCCTCGAACTCGCGCGCCTTGGCCGCGTTCAGCGGGCCGGCATAGGTCCCGCGCGGCGGGGCGGCGCCGAAGCGCTCGTCGCACTTCTCGCGCTCGCGACGGTTCAGGCCGACGGCGTCGGCGCTGACGCAGCCCGTGGCGCTGCCCCGCAGGGCCGTCTTCAGGTCGCCCGCGCCTTCGCCGGGCAGCGGCGCGGGACGGATCGCCGTTCCCGGGCGGGCGATTCCCGTCGCGGGAACCGACAGGGTCGGAACGCCGGCCGGCGCGGACCGGGCCGGCGCGCGCGCCTGGAAGGACGGGGCGGGCGAGGGCGCGGCGGTCGCCGCCGAGGCGGGCGCGGGGCGGGGCTCCGGACGCGTCTCGGGAACCGGACGCTCAAGGTCCAGGGTCATCACCGACAGGTCGTCGGCGACCATGGTCTCAAGCAGAGGCCGCGCGGGAATCGCCAGCCAGGCCAGAAGCGCCACGTGCAGCAGCAAAGATCCGGCGAGAATCGTCGCCCGCCGCCGATTGTCCCTGCCGCGCCTCACGATGACTCTCACCTGGCCTCCCCAGCCTTGCCGTCGCCCTCCCCACGTGGTGCGCGAGGCGGATGAGACAAGGCGCTCCATCCCGACGCGAGCCTGCACAGCTTGCGGTGGCGAAATCTTGGCCTTGGGAGGCTCCTTAAGGCGGCGTTAACCGGCGCGGGAACAGGCGGTTGACGTTGAGCCCCTTCGCGAGTACATACCGCGCTCTTTTTCGAGGCGGTCGTTCGCGTCCGTTCCGATGAGCTTCCGTCCTCGCGGGCGGAGAACCCGCCGGTGTGCTTCCCGCGCCCCGGCGAGTTTCGTGTTTATCGGGTCTCCAAGCGGAGCCTTGAACCAAGAACAACAAAGACAAGGACCTGAAGCGCCCCGGCCGAAAGGCACACGCTTCCATCAGAGCAGAGACTTAATGCCTACCATTAACCAGCTCATCCGTAAGCCGCGCTCTCCGAAGCCGGTGCGGAACAAGGTGCCGGCCCTGAAGGGCTGCCCCCAACGTCGCGGCGTCTGCACGCGCGTCTACACCACGACCCCGAAGAAGCCGAACTCGGCTCTGCGTAAGGTCGCCAAGGTCCGTCTGACCACTGGCATCGAAGCCGTGTGCTACATTCCGGGCGAAGGCCACAATCTGCAGGAGCACTCGGTGGTGCTCATCCGCGGCGGCCGCGTCAAGGACTTGCCCGGCGTCCGTTATCACATCCTGCGCGGCGTCCTCGACACCCAAGGTGTCAAGGATCGTAAGCAGCGTCGTTCGCTCTACGGCGCCAAGCGTCCGAAGTAAGGAAAAAGAAGAATGTCCCGCCGTCGCCGCGCAGAGAAGCGTCAAGTCCTGCCGGACCCCAAGTTTGGGGATCTGGTTGTCACGAAGTTCATGAACTACGTGATGTACGAAGGCAAAAAAGCCGTCGCCGAAAACATCATCTATGGTGCTTTCGACATCCTGGAGTCCAAGCGCAAGGACCAAGGTCCGCTTGAGACCTTCCACTCCGCTCTGGACAACGTCGCTCCGGCGATCGAAGTCCGTTCGCGCCGCGTCGGCGGCGCCACGTACCAAGTGCCGGTTGAAGTCCGTCCGGACCGTCGCCGCGCCCTGGCCATCCGTTGGCTGGTGACCGCCGCTCGCAAGCGCGGTGAAAACACCATGACCGAAAAGCTGGCTGGTGAGCTGCTCGACGCTTCGAACAACCGCGGCACCGCCGTGAAGAAGCGCGAAGACACCCACAAGATGGCTGAAGCCAACCGGGCGTTCTCGCACTATCGCTGGTAAGCTTTTCGCGACCAGCACTCTTTCAGGCGCGGGCGGTTTGCGATAAACCGCCCGCGCCGCACGTTTAAATGTCCCTGCCTCACCGCAGCGCTACGCAGAGCTTCATCATGGCCCGCCAGCATAAAATCGAAGACTACCGCAACTTCGGCATCATGGCGCACATCGACGCCGGTAAGACCACGACGACCGAGCGGATCCTGTATTACACGGGTAAGTCGCACAAGATCGGCGAAGTCCACGACGGCGCCGCCACGATGGACTGGATGGAGCAGGAGCAGGAACGCGGCATCACGATCACGTCGGCCGCGACGACCGCTTTCTGGAACGGCAAGCGCCTCAACATCATCGACACCCCCGGGCACGTCGACTTCACGATTGAAGTCGAGCGCAGCTTGCGCGTGCTCGACGGCGCCGTGACGGTGCTGGACGGCAACGCCGGCGTCGAGCCGCAGACGGAAACCGTCTGGCGTCAGGCCGACAAGTACAAGGTTCCGCGCATCGTCTTCGTCAACAAGATGGACAAGATCGGCGCCGACTTCGACAAGTCGGTGGAATCGATCCGCGACCGTCTGGGCGCCAAGGCCGTGCCGATCCAATTCCCGATCGGTTCGGAAACGAACCTGAAGGGCCTCGTGGACCTGGTCCGCATGAAGGCCGTGGTCTGGGACAACGACGCCCTGGGCGCGAACTTCCGCGACGAGGAAATCCCCGCCGACCTGATGGACAAGGCGATCGAAGCCCGCGCCTATCTGGTCGAGAACGCCGTCGAACTCGACGACGAGGCGATGGAAGCCTATCTGGGCGGCGAAGAGCCCTCGGAAGCCACGATCAAGAAGTGCCTGCGCAAGGCCGTTCTGACCGGCGCCTTCTATCCGATCCTCTGCGGCTCGGCCTTCAAGAACAAGGGCGTGCAGACGCTCCTGGACGCCGTCGTCGACTACCTGCCGTCGCCGCTGGACATCCCGCCGACCAAGGGCATCGACTTCAAGACCGAAGAAGAAGTCGTGCGTCACGCCTCGGACGACGAGCCGCTGTCGGTTCTGGCGTTCAAGATCATGGACGACCCCTTCGTCGGTTCGCTGACCTTCTGCCGCATCTACTCGGGCAAGCTGGAAACCGGCATGTCGCTGCTGAACGCCACGCGCGACAAGCGCGAGCGCGTCGGCCGCATGCTGCTGATGCACTCGAACAACCGCGAAGACATCAAGGAAGCCTATGCCGGCGACATCGTCGCCCTGGCTGGCCTCAAGGAAACCCGCACGGGCGACACCCTGTGCGATCCGCTGAAGTCGCCGGTCATCCTGGAGCGCATGGAATTCCCGGCGCCCGTGATCGAGATCGCCGTCGAGCCCAAGTCGAAGGCCGACCAGGAAAAGCTGGGCGTCGCCCTGCAGAAGCTGGCCGCCGAGGATCCGTCCTTCACCGTCTCGACCGACCACGAGTCGGGCCAGACGATCCTGAAGGGCATGGGCGAGCTGCACCTCGACATCAAGATCGACATCCTGAAGCGCACTTACAAGGTCGAGGCCAACATCGGCGCGCCGCAGGTCGCCTATCGTGAATCGCTGGGCCGCAAGGTCGAGATCGACTACACGCACAAGAAGCAGACCGGTGGTACGGGCCAGTTCGCCCGCGTCATCATCACGTTTGAACCGGGCGAGCCCGGCTCGGGCTTCGTGTTCGAGAACGCGATCGTCGGCGGCGCGGTGCCGAAGGAATATATCCCGGGCGTCCAGAAGGGCCTGGAATCGGTCAAGGACAACGGCCTGCTGGCCGGCTTCCCGCTGATCGACTTCAAGGCGACCCTGACGGACGGCAAGTTCCACGACGTCGACTCGTCGGTCCTGGCCTTCGAAATCGCCGCCCGCGCCGCCTTCAAGGAACTGCGCGAGAAGGGCAATCCGAAGCTGCTCGAGCCGATCATGAAGGTCGAGGTCGTGACGCCGGAAGAATACCTGGGCTCGGTCATCGGCGATCTGAACAGCCGCCGTGGCATGATCCAGGGTCAGGACATGCGCGGCAACGCGACTGTCGTGAACGCCTACGTGCCGCTGGCCAACATGTTCGGTTACGTGAACACCCTGCGGGGCATGTCGCAAGGCCGCGCTCAGTTCAGCATGGTCTACGATCACTACGATCCGGTGCCGCAACACGTCGCCGACGAAGTGATCAAGAAGTACGCCTAAGCTTTTCCCAAGGAAAAGCGTGGGTTAGAGATCGAGAGGGTTCCTTGGAACCCTCTCGCAACACCCCAGAAGTCCCACCTATTTTGAAGGCCCCTCTGGGGTCCTGGAGCTAAGAAGATGGCCAAGGAAAAGTTCGAACGCACTAAGCCGCACTGCAACATCGGCACCATCGGTCACGTTGACCATGGCAAGACGACGCTGACGGCGGCGATCACGATCACGCTGGCGAAGTC
>NZ_RRYI01000099.1 GCF_003931565.1 Caulobacter sp. 602-1 | reverse complement strand
GCCGGCGACCGCCTGTCCGACGAGCAGTTCGACCGGTTGAAGACCGAGCTGGCCGCCGCCCATTCGGGTCAGGCCAACGCCGGGCGGCCCCTGCTGCTGGAGGGCGGGCTCGACTGGCGGGCCATGTCGCTGACCCCAGCCGAGATGGACTTCACCGAGGGCAAGCACGCCGCCGCCCGCGAGATCGCCCTGGCGTTCGGCCCGCCCCCGCAGCTACTCGGTATTCCGGGTGACAACACCTACGCCAACTATCGCGAGGCCAACGCCGCCTTCTGGCGCGGGACGGTGGTTCCGCTGGCCG
>NZ_RRYI01000098.1 GCF_003931565.1 Caulobacter sp. 602-1 | reverse complement strand
GACGCCAAGCCCATGGCTCCCAAGCGCACCCTGGTGACGGGCTGCAACGGCCAGCTGGGCCACGCGATCCGCGCCTACGCGGAAGCGCATGGTCTGGAGGGCTTCGAGTACACGGACATCGACGAGTTCGACTTCTCCGACCCGAAGGCATACGAGGCATACGATTGGAGCCTGTACGGCACGATCATCAACGCGGGCGCCTACACGGCCGTCGACAAGGCCGAGACCGCCGAAGGCCGTCCGATCGCGTGGAAGGCGAATGCCCAGGGTCCGGCTCTGCTGGCCAAGGTGGCCAAGGACC
>NZ_RRYI01000097.1 GCF_003931565.1 Caulobacter sp. 602-1 | reverse complement strand
ATAGTCCTGGGCCGAAGCGGCGCCAGCGCCGCCGGCCAGCATCAGAACGGCGAGCGAGGCGGTGATAAGACGTTTCATAATCGGTCTCCTTTGAAGGTGAGCGCACCCTAGGATGCTCGACCTAGAGGCGGGATGAACGGTCCCGCTCAGCTTAAGTTCATGTTTCGTATGAGAAATGTTGTTGCGAGAAGTGTCGTTCGATGACCATCCGTTTGATCCGCATAGGCTTTCCGGGATTGCTGTCCGCAGCGCGGCGCGAGTTGGGAGAGACGAGCGCCCTTTTGGTGGTCGCGCTGGGCGGCT
>NZ_RRYI01000096.1 GCF_003931565.1 Caulobacter sp. 602-1 | reverse complement strand
CCCGCACCATCTCGCGCCACATCACCAAGCAGACCTGCGAGAGCTGCAACACCTACAACATGCTGAAGCTGACCCGGCATCTCTATGGCTTGCGGCCCCGGGCGGCGCTGTTCGACTATTACGAGCGCGCGCACATCAACCACATCCTGGCCCATCAGGACCCGTCGACCGGCATGTTCGCCTACATGGTCCCGCTGATGTCGGGCTCGGCGCGCCGGTTCTCGCGGCCGTTCGACGGCTTCTGGTGCTGCGTCGGCTCGGGCATGGAAAGCCACGCCAAGCACGGCGACTCCATCTGGTGGC
>NZ_RRYI01000095.1 GCF_003931565.1 Caulobacter sp. 602-1 | reverse complement strand
AGCGTCGCGGCATCGCGAGTCAGGGTGTAGAGCGCGCCGACCCGGTCGCGATAGAGGCCGAAATTCTTGTCGCAGGAATAGGCCAGCAGGCCATCCTCGGCCGCGGCCAGAACGAGGCGTATGCCCGCCGCGTCCTCCTCGAGGCCAAGGCCCAGGCCCTGATAGGCCAGGTCGATCAGCGGCGTGATCCCCTTGCGGGCCACCACCGCGGCGATCGCCGCCCCTTGCTCCAGGCTGTAGTCGGCGCCCGACGGGTTGTGACAGCAGGCGTGCATCAGCACGGCGTCACCGGCCCGGGCGGTCT
>NZ_RRYI01000094.1 GCF_003931565.1 Caulobacter sp. 602-1 | reverse complement strand
GCGGTCTCCAGAGCCTGGGGTGAGGCGAAACCCTTGGCGGCCAATTCACGCTGGCGGGCGAGATCGCCTTCGAGCTGCCGGGCGCCGGCAGCCAACTGGTCCAGTTGCGCGCGGGTGCTGGCGACGGCCGCCGTCGCGGCCGCGACGCTCGCCTCGGCCTGGGCCCGGGTCCTGGGATCGAGCAGCTCGGCCCCGCACGGCAGAATGCGCGCGATGGTGGCCACGCTCTTTTCGACCCGGTCGCCGACATGCAGGTCCAGGCGCTGCAGCCGCCCCGAAACCGGGGCCGAGACGACATAAGCCTC
>NZ_RRYI01000093.1 GCF_003931565.1 Caulobacter sp. 602-1 | reverse complement strand
CAATACCGGCTGCGCCGCCTCATCGAAGCGCCACAGCACTTCGACGGGCTCTCCTCCCCATGCGCCGTCAGGGATGCCCACGCCGGCATAGATGAGATGCCCGCGGTCCTTGGCCCGCCACAAAACATGCGTCGTCACCGCCTCGGCCAGCATCGCGCTGATAAGTGGCTGATCCATCGTGGAGCCGGGTTTTCCAAACCAGTCGAGCGCGTCGTCAATCCAGCGGTTCGGATAGTCGTGACCGGTTCGGCCCGCGATCCCGACATTGCAGAAGACAAAGACCTCCTCGCCTACCCGAGCAGAGCCG
>NZ_RRYI01000092.1 GCF_003931565.1 Caulobacter sp. 602-1 | reverse complement strand
GTCGTGGTGGCCGGCCTTGACCGGCTTCAGCAGGGTGGCGCAGAGCGCCGGCGTCAGGATCAGGGCCACGATCACCGACAGGCCCATCGCGCTGACGATGGTGATGGAGAACGGACGGTAGATCACGCCCTGCGAGCCGCCGAAGAAGGCCATGGGCACGAACACCGCGGCCAGCACCAGGGCGATGCCGATCAGGGCGCCGGTGATCTCCTGCATCGATTTGCGGGTGGCCTCGAGGGGGCTGAGGCCCTCCTCGGACATCACGCGCTCGACATTCTCGACCACGACGATGGCGTCGTCGACCAGC
>NZ_RRYI01000091.1 GCF_003931565.1 Caulobacter sp. 602-1 | reverse complement strand
CGCTTCTCATCAGGATCCCGCTCCCCTCGATGGCCGATCGCCAAACCAGCCAGAGCATCGACGACGACGCCGCGACGTGGGTGGCGCGTCGTGACCGCGCGCCGCTGACTCCGGCCGATCAGGCGGCGTTCGACGCGTGGCTCGCGGGGGATTAGCGCAGGCCCGGCGCGCTATTGCGCCTGCAGGCCATCGACCTGGCCAGCCGCGCCGCCGGCGACGAGAGCGGCGAGCTGCTTGCCCCCCAGCTCTCGCGCCGCCGGGTGCTGTTATGGGGCGGGGCCAGCGCTGCCGCCGGCGTGGCCGGCCT
>NZ_RRYI01000090.1 GCF_003931565.1 Caulobacter sp. 602-1 | reverse complement strand
CCGCCATCATGGCCACCCTCGGCTTCCACACCTCCGTGACCATCGACGATGTGTCCGTTGAAGGCATCACCAAGATCACTGCCGATGACATCGCCGCCGCCACCGCCGAGCATAAGGTCATCAAGCTGCTTGCCGTGGTCGAGAATAGCGAAGCCGGCGTCTCCGCTCGTGTCTATCCGGCCCTGATTGACGAGAGCCACCCGTTGGCCTCCGTACACGGCTCCTTCAACGCCGTGTTCGTCAAGGCTGAGGCTGCTGACGATCTGATGTTCTACGGCCGCGGTGCCGGTGGCGCTCCGACCGCTTC
>NZ_RRYI01000008.1 GCF_003931565.1 Caulobacter sp. 602-1 | reverse complement strand
CATGCTGGCCGCCCGCCAGTCCGGCGCCGAGGTGGTGATCACCATCACCGACGACGGCCGCGGCGTCGACCGCGCCCGCGTCCGCGCCAAGGCCGAGGAGAACGGCCTGATCCAGCCGGGTCAAACGCTGAGCGACAACGAACTGCTGCAACTGATCTTCGCCCCCGGCTTCTCGACCGCCGCGGCGATCACCAACCTGTCGGGCCGCGGCGTCGGCATGGACGTGGTCAAGAAGACCATCGAGGGCCTGCGCGGCTCGATCGAGATCGCCAGCACGCCCGGCGAGGGCTCGGTGGTGTCGCTGCGCATCCCGCTGACCCTGGCGATCATCGACGGCCTGCTGGTCCGCGTCGGCGCGGGCCGCTACGTGATCCCGCTGGCCACGGTCGAGGAATGCGTCGAGCTGACCCCGACCCAAGACCTGCGCTCCACGGGGCGCAGCCTGATCACGCTTCGCGACGAGCTGGTGCCGTTCATCCGCCTGCGCGAGCAGTTCGCGACCGGAACCCCGCCCGATCCGCACCAGAAGATCGTCGTCGTCGCCACCGGCCAGGAGCGGGTGGGCCTGGTGGTCGACCAGATCCTCGGCGACCACCAGACGGTCATCAAGCCGCTGTCCAGCTTCCACGCCGATGTCGGCGCCTTCTCGGGCGCGACCATCATGGGCGACGGCGGCGTCGCCCTCATCCTGGACATCGGCCACCTCGTGGCCTCCGGCCAACGCCCCGAGACGCAAATGCGGGCGGCGGGCTGATGGGAGAACCGACCATGATAGCGTCCGACGCGCCGATCGAGGCCCTGACCTTCGACCTGCAAGGCGAGACCTTCGCCCTCGAGGCGGGACTGGTGCAAGAGGTCCTGGACCTGCTGCCCGAGACGCCGGTTCCCGGCGCGCGCGCCTTCGTCGGCGCGGTGATCAACTTCCGGGGCCGGGTGATCCCACTCGTCGATCTACGCCTGGCGTTCGACATGAGCGCCGGGGCTCCCACGATCGACAGCCGTATCGTCGTCATCGAATACCCCCTCGACGGCGAACAAGCCCTGATCGGCCTGCGCGCAGACAAGGTTCACGAGGTGACAACCATCACCCGCGACACCACCGAACAGGCTCCGCGCGTCGGCATGAGCTGGCGGCCTGATTTCATTCGACTGCTGGCGCGGCGACACGGCGACCTCATCGTCATCCCCGATCTCGAGCAGATATTCGCGACCCAAGGCTAGTCCTCGGCGACCGTCACATCAGTTTCCTCGCTCCAATGCTGAGCCGAAGTGGGAGTTTCTCCATGCGTGTCACGATAAAGATGAAACTGGGCGCGACATTCGCCGTGCTCATCTTGATGATGTTAGTGGTCGTCACTGTCGGCATCAGCCGCATGGGTTCCTTGAACACGGCCATAAGCGACGTGATCAGCGGCCCCGCCAAGCGCCTTAGCCTAGTCCAAGCAATCGACGGGGAGATGGGGCGCAATCTTCGGTGGGAAAAGAACATGGCGCTGACCACCGACGAGGCCCTGACCAAGAAGTTCGACGCCGATGCGCTGGCCAGCCGCGCCAAGATCGAGGCGATGATCGCCGAGGGCAACGCCAAGGCCAGCGAGCAAGGCAAGCCGCTGTGGGCGCAGCTGCAACGACAGTGGGAGGCTTACAAGCCGATCAGCGATCAGCTCCGTCAGTTCGCTTTGGCCAACCGCAACGCCGAAGCGGCGGAGATTTCACTGGGCAAGGCGCGCCTCGCCGCCAATGAGGTGACGGCGACGATCAATCAGCTTGTCGAGGTGCAGACCGCCCAGATGAAGGCGGCCGATGAGTCCACGAACCAGGCGTACGCGACGGCCCGGACAACCCTGCTCGTGGTTGCTGGTCTGGCGGTGTTGATCGCTACGGCCGGTGCGATCTGGATCGCGATGATGATCAGCGCGGGCCTGAAGAAGATCGCCGCGGCCGTCGACGCGGTGGCGATCGGCGACCTGGAACAGGACGTCGTGGTGACGACCAACGATGAGATCAAGGACCTGGTCGATACGGTCAACCGGATGACGACGAACCTGCGGGCGACCGCGACCCTCGCCGACAAGGTCGCCGATGGCGATCTGACCGTTCAACCCAAGCCGCTGTCCGAGAAGGACACCCTGGGCCTGGCCCTGGAGCGCATGGTCGACCGCCTGCGCGGCGTGGTCGCCGACGCGCTCTCGGCCTCGGACAATGTCTCAAGCGGCAGCCAGGAGCTCTCGGCCGCTTCGGAGCAGGTGTCGCAGGGCGCGACCGAGCAGGCCTCTTCGGCCGAAGAGGCTTCGGCCTCGATGGAACAGATGGCCGCCAACATCAAGCAGAACGCCGACAACGCCGCCCAGACCGAGAAGATCGCCCGCCAGTCGGCCCAGGACGCGGAGGTCTCGGGCGACGCGGTCAACCGCGCCGTCGAGGCCATGCGCACCATCGCCGAGAAGATCAGCATCGTTCAGGAAATCGCCCGTCAGACCGACCTTCTGGCCCTGAACGCGGCGGTGGAAGCCGCCAGGGCCGGCGAGCACGGCCGCGGCTTCGCCGTCGTCGCCTCCGAAGTGCGCAAGCTGGCCGAGCGCTCGCAAGTCGCCGCCACCGAGATCGGCGCCGTGTCGTCCGACACGGTCAAGGCCGCCCAGTCGGCCGGCGAGATGCTGACCAGCCTGGTGCCGAACATCCGCAAGACCGCCGAACTGGTCTCGGAGATCAGCGCTGCCTGCCGCGAGCAGGATATCGGGGCCTCGCAGATCAACGAGGCGATCCAGCAACTGGACAAGGTCACCCAGCAGAACGCCTCGGCGTCCGAGCAGATGTCCGCCACCTCGGAAGAACTGGCCGCCCAGGCCGAGGAGCTGCAGACCTCGATCGCCTACTTCCGGATCGACAGCCGCGGCGTCGGCGTGTCGCCGTCCAAGCCTGTCTCCAAGCCGATTCAAGCCAAGCGCGCCGCTTCGCCCGCGCCGCGAAAGGCCCCGGCGGCGGCGCCCAAGCGTCAGGCCGTGGCGGCTCAACAAGCGCGCGCCTCGGGTTTCGCCCTCGACCTCACCCAGGGCGGGCCCGACGCGGCGGACGCTGATTTCCGCGAGTACGGCTGATGGGCAAGGCTTCCGACGGAGAATTCGTCACCCTGGGCCTCGGCGACGAGGTGTTCGCGGTCTCGGTCGCGCATGTGCGCGAGATCCTCGACTATCGGGCCCCTTTCGCCATCCCGGAGGGGCCTCCCTATCTGCTGGGCCTGACGGACGTGCGCGGGCGCGGGACGCCCACCATCGACCTGCGCCTGAAGCTGGGCCTGCCTCGGATCGAGACCACCCAGGCGACGCGCATCCTGGTGCTCGACGTGCCGCTGGACGACCGGGTCCTGTCGCTGGGCCTGGTCGCCGATCGGGTCATCGAGGTCGTCTCCTTCACGGCCGAACAGATCGAAACCTCGCCCGACATCGGCGTTCCCTGGCGCTCTGAATACATTCAGGGCGTCGTGCGTCGCGACAGCGCCACGGAGAAGGGGCGTTTCGTCGTGATCTTCGATCTCGCGCGCCTGCTGACCAGCCAGGACGCCGCCGCCTTCAGCCAAGCCGCCTGACCCAGCGCGAGGGGCGGTCCGGAAAGGACCGACCCTCGCCGCGCGGCGCGAAGCGCCGCAACCGGAGAAGCCCGTGTCTCTAGCCGTCGCCACGCAGGCCTCGCCTGCCGAAGAACAGCTGAGCGCCGAGAACTTTCAGCGCCTAGCCAAATTCATCCAGGACTACAGCGGCATCAAGATGCCGGCCCAAAAGCGCACCATGCTGGAGGGCCGTTTGCGCCGCCGCATGCGGACCATCCGGCTTGATGACGTCAACGCCTATTGCCACTACCTGTTCGAGGAAGACGGCATGGACAGCGAGGTCATCCATCTGATCGATGCGGTGACCACCAACAAGACCGAGTTCTTCCGCGAGCCGGCCCATTTCGACTTCATGGTCGCCAAGGCGCTGCCGGCCCTGGCCGCCAAGGGCAAGCGCGAGATCAAGATCTGGAGCGCGGCGTGCTCGACCGGCGCCGAGCCCTACACTATCGCCATGATCCTGGACGAGTTTTGCGCCAGCCAGCGCGGCGTCGACTATTCGATCCTGTGCACCGACATCTGCACCGAGGTGTTGAAGCAGGCGATCGCCGGGCGTTTCCCGGAGCAGATGATCGAGCCGGTTTCGATGCCGCGCCGCAAGCGGCACCTCATGCGCGCCAGGGAAGCCACGCGCAACGAGGTGCGGATCAAGCCACATCTGCGCGGCAAGCTGGCCTTCGCCCGCCTGAACCTGATGGACGAGGCCTATCCGGTCGAGACCGGCATGGACATCATCTTCTGCCGCAACATCCTGATCTATTTCGACAAACCGACCCAGGCCCAGGTGCTGACCCGGCTGTGCGGCCATCTCGCGCCCGGCGGCTATCTGTTCCTGGGCCATTCGGAGTCGATCGTCGGCATCGATCTGCCGATCGTCCAGATCGCTAACACCGTCTTTCAGAAGCGGTAGAAGCCATGCGCCCCTCCGACAAGATTCGCGTTCTGATCATCGATGACTCGGCCACCGTGCGGCAGACGCTCGCGGCGGTCCTGGAGTCTGATCCGCAGATCGAGGTGATCGGGGTCGCTTCGGATCCGTTCGTGGCCGCCAAGCGGATTTCCGAGGAAATCCCCGACGTCATCACGCTGGATGTCGAGATGCCGCGCATGGACGGCATCACCTTCCTGCGCAAGTTGATGGCGCAAAGGCCGATCCCGGTGGTCATGTGCTCGTCCCTGACGGAGGCTGGGTCGGAAACCCTGCTCCAGGCCCTGGAGGCTGGGGCGGTCGACATCATCCTGAAGCCGAAGGTCGGGGTGGCTGATCACCTGACGGAATCCAGGATCCGCATCTGCGACGCGGTGAAGGCCGCGGCCGGCGCCAGACTGAAGGGCTCCAAGCGCCTGATCCCGCAACTGCCGCGGCCCCTTCACGAACCCGAAAAGAAGCTGACCGCGGACGCCATGCTGCCGCCCCCCAAAGGGGTCCAGGCGATGGCGCGCACCACCGAGAGCGTCGTGTGCGTCGGTGCGTCGACGGGCGGCACCGAGGCCTTGCGGGTGCTTTTGGAGGCGCTGCCGCCGGACTCGCCGGGTATGGTCATCGTCCAGCACATGCCCGAAAAGTTCACCGCCTCGTTCGCCAGGCGGCTGGACAGCCTGTGCGCGGTCGAGGTCAAGGAGGCCGAGGACGGCGACACCGTGCGCCGGGGCCGGGTGCTGATCGCGCCCGGCAACAAGCACACCCTGCTGGAGCGCAGCGGCGCCCGCTACTATGTCTCGGTCAAGGACGGCCCGCTGGTCTCACGCCACCGCCCGTCGGTGGATGTGCTGTTCCGCTCGGGCGCGCGCTCGGCGGGTTCCAACGCCGTGGGCGTGATCATGACCGGCATGGGCGACGACGGCGCGCGCGGTCTGGAAGAGATGAAGCAGGCCGGCGCCTACACGATCGCCCAGGACGAGGCGACCTCGGTGGTGTTTGGCATGCCCAAGGAAGCCATCGCGCGCGGGTGCGTGGATCGGATCGCGCCGCTGCCAAGCCTGGCCCCGGAGGTCTTGCGGGCGGCTAACAGATAGAGAATCGGAAAGAAGACGATTCGTCCGATCTGAACGACGGATTCGGGCTCCGGTGAAATCGCCGCTCCCGATCGGAAGCGGCCTCGGCTTCGTTCCCCAATCTGGTCGAAACGCTGAGTCCCGCCGGCGAGGAGCAAAGGAGCGCGGTCATTGACTGACGAGGCCGCTCGCTTGGCCCGCGAAGTCCATGCTCAATGTGAGGAAAAACCTGGCGTGATCGACATTGCTTCGAGCTGAAGATCCTCGAAAACAATGCCTTAAACAGGGTCCTTGGTGGAGCCGAGGGGAATCGAACCCCTGACCTCCTCATTGCGAACGAGGCGCTCTACCATCTGAGCTACGGCCCCAAGGAGCGGCGGAAATACGGCCCCAGAGCGCGGACGTCAAGCGGGGTTCTCACCACGCCTTGCCAGCAACCTCCAGGCGCGGCAAGAAGTGTGGCGTCCAGACGGAAATCCCATGGCCCCGATCATCAATCTCGTCTTCTTCATCCTCAACGCCCTGCTCGATCTGCTGTGGTGGGCGATCGTCATCTCGGCGATCCTGAGCTGGCTGTTCGCTTTCGACGTGATCAATCGGCGCAACCAGTTCGTCTACAATATCGCGACCTTCCTGGACCGCGTCACGGACCCGATACTGGCGCCTTTCCGCCGAATCATCCCCGCGATCGGCGGCGTCGACATCAGCCCGATCATCGTTCTCCTGCTGCTTCGGGGCATTCAGATCTTCATCATGCCGGCCCTGCAGGGCGCGCTGCTGAACATCCTTGGCTAAGGAGATCCTGGCTGTCCGGCTGACCCCTCGCGGCGGCCGCGACGCCGTCGACGGCTGGTCGCTGGACGGCGACGGACGGCCCTATCTGAAGGTGCGCGTCTCCAGTCCGCCGGTCGACGGCGCGGCGAACGCCGCCTTGCTCGTGTTCCTGGCCAAGACGCTGAAGGTGCCTCGCTCGGCCGTCCGCCTGGCCGCCGGCGACACAGCGCGGGTCAAGCGGCTCGAAATCGAGGGAGTCACCATCCAAGACCTGGAGCGCGCGTTCGGACCCCGTCCCTAACCAAGCTGGATGCGAAAGAACTTGCCTTCGCCACACACGAAGGAACCACCTTGGCGCACGATCCTACCCAGAGAGGTCTTAAGCCAAACCATTGACGTGCCGAGATTTTTTTATTTTCCTTTAGACCTTCGCGCCTAATCTCGGTCGTGAAGGGGATCGGGGGATCCCTCGGGGGCGCCGGGCGACCATGTCGACGACAGACGCGCAAGGGGATGTGGCTCGCGCCGTCGCTTCGCGGCGTACGAACACTTGTCTGCGCCTGGGCGCCACCCTGGTCATCGCCGTTATACTCCAGGTCTATGTGCATCCGGTCTGGGGCTGGCCGTGGGCGCTGGCCTATACGCTCTGCCACCTGTTCGAGCTGTGGGCGCGAAGACCATTGGAGATCAATCCAGGCGCGCCCGTGGCGACCTGGCGGCGCCTGACGGCGTTCGTGGCCCCGACCATCACCTCGACGGCGTTCGGCGCCCTGTCGATCATGCTGTTCTCATCGCACATCCGCTTCGCCCCGACCCTGGGCGGCATGTTGCTGGCCGGGGCGCTGTTGAATGTCGTGGTGGTCAACGCCGGCGACCGTTCGGCCACCCTGATGGCCGCCGCGCCGCACGCTCTCTACCTGCTGATCGTCCCGTTCGTGGCCAAGGCGGCCAATCCAGGCGTAAATCTCGCAGACGCCCTCTGGTTCGGGGCGCTCCTGATGATTGTCTCGGTCACCGTGGCCAGCCGCACCCTGAGCGCGGCCCTGAAGGCCGAGGCCGACGCCAAGGCCGAAGCCGAGCGCCGCCGCCATGAGGCCGAGGAGGCCGTGGCCGCCAAGTCCGCCTTCGTCGCCATGATCAGCCATGAGCTGCGCACCCCGATCAGCGCCATCCTGGCCGGCGCCGCGCGCCTGCACAGCGAGGTTCCCGAAACCAGTTCCAAGGTCCACGCCCAGCTCATAACCGACGCGGGCGGACTGATGCGGACCCTGCTGAACGATCTGCTGGACTTCTCGCGCCTCGAAGCCGGTCGAATGTCGGTGGAAAGCAGCGCCTTCAACCTGCGCCAAGCCCTGTCCGACACCCTGCGCCTGTGGCGGCCCGAGGCGGCGCGAAAGGGGCTGCGCCTGCGGGTGGCCGGCGCGGCCAGCCTGCCGCGCTGGACCGCGGGCGACGCCATGCGGCTGAAGCAGGTGCTGAACAACCTGCTTAGCAACGCCATCAAGTTCACCGAGCGCGGCGACATCACGGTCGTATTCGACGCTCGGCCGGCTGGCGAACGGATCCTGCTCACCATCACCGTCGATGACACTGGTCCGGGGATTCCGGAGGCCGCCCTGCCGCGCCTGTTCACGCCCTTCGACCAGCTGAACGCCGCCGTGGTCCGCCAGCATGGCGGGTCGGGCCTGGGCCTGGCGATCAGCCGCGAGCTGGCTCGTCTGATGGGCGGCGACCTGACCGCCGCCAGAGCGCCCAGCGAGGGCGCGCGCTTCACCCTGACCGCGCTGCTGGACCCCGCCGAAGCGCCGCGCGCCGAAAAGGAAGGCCGCTCGGTCAACGGCCTGCGGGTGCTGGTGGTCGACGATCACGTGGTCAACCGCCGGGCCATCGAACTCGTCCTGGAGCCGCTCGGCGTCGACGCCACCTTGGCCGAGTCCGCGGAGCAGGCCCTTGATCTGCTGAGCGCGGAGGTCTTCGACGCGGTGCTGATGGACCTCTACATGCCAGGCATGGACGGCCGCGAGGCCACCCGGATCCTCAGGGCCGGCGACGGCCCCAACCGCGGCGTCCCGGTCATCGCCGTCACCGCCTCGGCGACGGCCAAGGACTGGGAAGCCTGCGCCGCCGCCGGCATGAACGCCCACGTCGCCAAACCGATCGACCCGGTCGAACTGTTCGGCGCCCTCGCTCAGGTCCTGGCAGGGACCGCCGCCCGATCCGAAGACGCCGACGTCGAGGCCAGCAGAGCCTGAAGCCTGGCGGTCAGCGCCGCCTCATCCTTGAAGTCGCACTCCCAGACCACCTCGGCGCGCCAGCCGGCGGCTTCCAGCGCCTGGATCGAGCGCTCGTCGCGGGCGACATTGCGGGCCACCTTGGCCAGCCAGTAGTCGCGATTGGCCTTCGGGACCCGCGAACCCCGCGCGCAGTCGTGTCCATGCCAGAAGCAGCCGTGGACGAAGAAGGCAAGCTTGCGCCCCGCCATCACCAGGTCCGGATTGCCCGGCAAGTCCTTGCGATGCAGGCGGTAACGCGCGCCCAGACCGGTGAGGATACGGCGCAGGGCCTTTTCCGGCGTGGTGTCCCTGCTCTTCACGCGCGCCATGACGGCCGAGCGCTTGGCCTTGTCGTAGACGTCGGTCAAGGCGCTCGGCTCGGCTGGCTCAGAGCCCCTCGAACAGGGCCGTGGACAGGTAGCGTTCGGCGAAACTGGGGATGATCGCCACGATCACCTTGCCAGCGTATTCGTCGCGCAAGGCCAGGTCGAAGGCCGCCGTCAGGGCCGCGCCCGAGCTGATGCCGACCGGCAGCCCCTCGGTGTTGGCCGCGCGGCGGGCCATGGCGAAGGCGTCGTCGTTGCTGACCTGGACGATGTCGTCGATCACGCCGCGATCCAGCACGCCGGGGACGAAGCCGGCGCCGATGCCCTGGATCTTGTGCGGGCCGGGCGCGCCGCCCGACAGTACGGCCGAGGCTTCCGGTTCGACGGCCACCATCTTCAGGCCGGGCTTGCGCGCCTTCAGCACCTGGCCGACGCCGGTGATGGTGCCGCCAGTGCCGACGCCCGAGACCACCGCGTCAACGGCGCCCTTGGTGTCGTTCCAGATTTCCTCGGCGGTCGAGACGCGGTGGACCAGCGGGTTGGCGCCGTTCTCGAACTGCTGGGGCATGACGGCCCCCGGCGTGGCCTCGATCAGCTCCTGGGCGCGAGCGACGGCGCCGCGCATCCCCTTCTCCGCCGGGGTCAGTTCCAGCTTGGCCCCCAGCAGCAGCAGCATCTTGCGGCGTTCGATCGACATGCTCTCGGGCATGACCAGGATCAGCTTGTAGCCCTTGGCGGCGGCCACGAAGGCCAGGGCGATGCCGGTGTTGCCCGAGGTCGGCTCGATGATGGTCGCGCCCGGCTTCAGAAGACCCTGGGCCTCCAGGGCCTCGATCATCGCGGCGCCGATGCGGTCCTTCACCGAGGCGATCGGATTGAAGAATTCCAGCTTGGCCAGGACCTCGCCCTTGGGCTTCAGCTCGGCCGACAGCCGCGGCAGGCGCACCAGCGGCGTATCGCCGATGGTGTCGATGATCGAGTCATAGACCTTGCCGCGACCAGCGCGCTTGAAACGCGCGGCGTCATAGAGGGAGGAAGCGTCGTCCATCTGAGAACCCAGAGCCTTAGGTTGCGGGAAGCGGGCCGCACCGTAGACCCCGAGGCGAGGGCTGTCAGCGGGTCATTCGGCGGCGAGGCTTGCAGTTTTACTATCGAGCAGCGGCTCCAACAGGGTTTCCGCCAGCCAGCGGACCACCGGAACCGCGACGCCGTCGCCGATCACCTGCAGACCCGCCGTCTGCGAACGCGGCAGGGCGTAGCTGTCCGGCAGGCCCATCAGGCGCGCGCCCTCGCGCGGACTGACCAGCCGCGAGCGGACTTCGCCGTTCTCGATGACCAGCAGGGTCTGGCGCGAGGAACCGCCGCGCGGGGTGCGCAGACAGCCCGCCAGGCCGTCGAATCGCACCTCGGCCCGCTGCTGGCCGCCGCGCATCCGGCGGAAGACCGCACCGACCGAACGGCCGCCGGCCTCGCGGCGTGTCTCGACCGCCTGGCGGTGGCTGTCGGCCATCAGGGCCAGCAGGGCCTGCGTGCGTTCGGGCGGATTCCAGGTCACGGCGGCGTCGGGCTCGAGCACCACGGCCAGATCGGCGTTGCGAGCCGGGGGCGACGGGACGCCCCACCAGATCCAGCGCGCTTGCAGGTCCTCGGGCAGCCGCGCCGCCGCCTCGCGCACGGCCCGGGTGTGGAAGGCGCTGGAGCCTTCCAGGTCACCCGTCGGCAGGCGGGTGGCGACCACGAAGACGCGAGGCCGCGACTGCGGAACAAAGGCGCCGGCGTCGATCTCCAGAGCTCCGAAACGATACCCCTCCTCGGACAGCACGCCGCACAGGGCGGTGAAGTCGTCGCCGTGGTGCGAGGTCAGCAGGCCCACGACGTTCTCGATGACGATCACCGGCGGGGCGCGGCCCTGCGCCGACAGCCCCTTCATCAGGGTCCAGAAGCCGAAGAAGGCCGAAGACTTGCCACCCGCCAGGCCCGCCCGCGCCCCGGCCAGACTGAAGTCCTGGCAGGGGCTGGAGGCCCAGGCCAGATCGGCGGTCGGCAGAGCTTCGGCGCTCAGAGCGAAGACGTCGCCCTCGTGGAAATGTCCCTCGGCGTCCGGGAAGTTGGCCCTGTAGGCCGCCGCCTTCACCGCGTCGAAGTCATTGGCGAAAGCGCATGCCCAGTCTTCGCCCAGGCCGAGGCGCGCCATGCCGCCGCCGGCGAAGAATTCAAGGAAGGAGGGACGAGCGTTCCGATTCATCGAAGCGGAGTCTAGCCTCACCAGGCCTCGCCGGGATAGCCAGAGACATGCGCACCGCCGTCCTGATCGCCGCCGCCCTCGTCCTCGCCGCCTGCGATGCGCCGCTGGGCTCGAACGAGAACGCGCCGCCGCCCGCCGACGCGCCAGTGATGATGGGCCCAGACTACGGCGGCGACTTCGACGCGGTCGGGACCGAGCCGTTCTGGAGCCTGAAGATCCGCGCCGCCAGCATGACCCTGGCCCGTCCGGACCACGCGGAGGTCGCCACCGCCAATCCCGGCGTGCGGGCCGATGGCGACCAGGGCGTCTGGGACGGCACGGTCGGCGAGCAGCGGCTGGTCCTGCGCCTGACGCCGGGCGACTGTTCGGACGGCATGTCCGACCGCCACTACGGCTATTCGGCCGAGGTCTGGATCGACGGCGAGACCTTGCGGGGCTGCGCCTCGAAGACACAGGACCTTGCGGCCCAGCCGCGACCTTAGTTTGACGCGCGACGTGCGTCGAAACCCGGCGGCCGCTTTCGGCTGTCGCGCTTCAGTCGCCCTTCGGCCCCAGATAGTTCGGACCGTAGACCGCCGCGCGGAAATCGCGGTGCAGGCTGGCGTCGAACGGGAAGGTCTGGACGAAGAACACAGCCGTCAGCCTGTTGGCCGGGTCGACCCAGAACAGCGTCGTCTCGCGGCCATCCCAGAAGAACTCGCCGACGGCGCCGCGATTTTCCTCAGCCGTCTTGGGTTGGCTCTTGCGGACCGCGAAGTCGAGGCCGAAGCCGACCGAGCCCTTGCTGGGCAGCCACCACGTCTCGGTGACGCGAGCGTCGAGATGGTCGGTCCCCATCAGGCGCACGGTCGAGGGCTTGAGGATCCGCACGCCGTCCAGCGTCCCGCCGCCCAGCAGCATGCGCGAGAAGCGGGCGTAGTCGTCGATCGGCGCGACCAGACCCGCCCCGCCCATGGTCAGGCGGCGGCCGGGGTCGAAGTTCAGCTTGCGGGTCTCGGCGTCGTCCTGGCGGGCCAGTTTGCCGTCCGCGCCCTTGTTGTAGGTGGCGGCCAGGCGCGCGAAGGCGGCCTCGGGCTGGGTCCAGCCGGTTTGCGTCATACCCAGGGGGTCAAGGATGTGCGCCTTCGCATAAGCCTCATAGGACTGGCCGCTCAGCACTTCGACCAGGCGCGCCTGAACGTCGACGGCGGCGCTGTAGCTCCACTGCTCGCCGGGTTGATAGAGCAGCGGCGCGGTCGCCAGGCGGCGGCTGAACTCGGCCAGGTCGTTCTTCAGGTTCAGCGGATCGACCGTCTGGAAGACCTTGTCTGCCGGCAGGCCGCGTCCGCCGTACGAGAAGCCGGCCGTGTGACGCATCACATCGCGGATCAGGATCGGACGGTTGGCCGGGACCACATGGCCCTGGGCGTCCATGACCTTCATGTCGGCGAATTCGGGCAGGTAGCGCGACAGCGGGTCATCGAGGCCGAACTTGCCCTGCTCCCAGAGCTGCATCAGCGCCACCCCGGTGATCGGCTTGGTCATCGAGAAGATCTGCACCAGGGTGTCGCGGCGCATCGGCTTGCCGGCCTCGCGGTCGGCCATGCCGGCGGCCCCGAAATAGCGCTCCTGGCCGTCCTGCCAGACCAGGGCCGAGACCCCGACGGCGCGGCCGCTGTCGACCATGGCCTTCAGGGCCGCGTCGATGCGGGCCTTGTCGATCTTGACCGGCGCTGCGGCTTCAGCGACCGCCGCCGGACGCGCCAGGGCGGGTGCGGCCGGAACGGCCAGCAGCATCGCCGCGACGGCGGCGAGGATCATCTTCTTGGACACGTGGCCTCCCGAACGCTTCTTATGACAACGTTGGCCATAAGGAGATCGGACTGTCGCCGACGTCGAGGCGCTTTTCCAGCGTGTCGTGGTCGTAGACGAGCCCGCTGATCAGGCCAGGTCGCGCTCCTGAGTGGCGACCAGCTTCAGATAGGCGCCATAGGGCGACTTGGCCAAGTCGTGCGCCAGGCCCATCAGCTGCTCCGTCGAGATCCAGCCGTTCTGAAACGCGACCTCCTCGACGCAGCCGATCTTCAGGCCCTGCCGGTGCTCCAGCGTCCGCACGAACTCGGAGGCCTCCAGCAGGCTGTCGTGGGTGCCGGTGTCCAGCCAGGCGAAGCCCCGGCCCATGCGCTCGACCGACAGGTCTCCAGCCTCGAGATAGAGGCGGTTGATGTCGGTGATCTCAAGCTCGCCACGCGCGCTGGGCTTGAGGTCCCGCGCGAAGTCGACGACGCGGTGGTCGTACATGTAGAGCCCGGTCACCGCCCAGTTGGAACGTGGCTTTTCCGGCTTCTCCTCGATGGAGACGGCCTTTCCCGAAGCGTCGAACTCGACGACGCCGTAGCGCTGCGGGTCGTTGACGAAATAGGCGAAGACGCTGGCTCCGGACTTCGAGCGCTCCTTGGCGCCCTGCAGGATGCGACCCAGGCCCGCGCCGTAGAACAGGTTGTCGCCCAGCACCAGGATGGACGGCTCTCCGCCGACGAAATCCGCGCCAATGCGATAGGCCTCGGCCAGGCCGTTCGGATTGGCCTGTTCCGCGTAGGTGATGTTGATCCCCCACTTGGCCCCGTCGCCCAGCAGCCCCTCGAACAGCGGCAGGTCGCGCGGCGTGGAGATGATCAGGACGTCGCGCACGCCGGCCATCATCAGCACCGAGAGCGGATAGTAGATCATGGGTTTGTCGAAGACCGGCAGCAACTGCTTGCTGATCGCCATGGTCACGGGATGGAGGCGCGTGCCCGATCCACCCGCGAGGATGATGCCCTTCATTACGTCTTCTTCTTCAGTCTTGACGGCCGAAACCTAGAGCGGAATTCACGACGGCGTGAGCCCTTAGTTTCAGGGGTTGCGTCTTCAACGCGATGATTTCGAAGAAATTTTGACCGTGGCGGCTCGAATATGCCCCTTGGCCGCGAGGTAGCGGTCGAGAGCGTCCGCCCAGTCCGGCATCGGACGACCGATCGCGGCGACCAGTTTGGCGTTCGACAGCGCGCTGTAGGGCGGTCGGCGAGCGGGGGTCGGGAACTGGCTCGTTGGGATCGGCGCGACCTCGGCGGCGACACCGGCCCTGGCGATGATCGCGTCCGCGAAGGCGCACCACGATGCGGCCCCCGAATTGACCACGTGATAATCGCCCGCCAGGGCCTTGGCCGCGACCAGATCGAGGATGGCCTCGCCGGCGTCGAGGCTGGCGGTGGGCGACATCACCTGGTCGGCGACCACCGTCAGGCGGCCCTTTTCCTTGGCCAGGCGCAACATGGTCTCGACGAAGTTGCCGCCCTTGCCGCTGGCGCCGGCCACGCCGAACAGCGAGGCGACGCGGGCGACGATGACGTCGTCGTGCTCCAGCCTGGCTAGGTCCTCGCCCAGGGCCTTGGTCGCGCCATACACGTTGACCGGCGCCCGGCCGACGTCTTCCGACAGGGGCTCGCGTTGGGCCTGACCGCCGTAGACATAGTCGGTCGAGACCTGCACCAGTCGCGCGCCCCTGACGGCGCAGGCCCTGGCCAGGCGGCCGGCGAAGTGGGCGTTGACCGCCACGGCCGGACCCGGATCCTTCTCGCAGTCGTCGACGCGGGTGACCGCCACGCAGTTGATGGCGATGTCGAAGTCGAGGCCGTCGAAGCCGGCCGCCGGATCGGCCGCGTCGACCTGGGCGCGGGTCACGGCCACTAGGTCGAGACCACGCCGACCGGCCAGCGTGACGAGGTCCGACCCCAGCTGGCCGTTAGCGCCGAAGAGGGCGATACGCATCAGGCGGTCTTCAGTCCCAGGCGCTCGCCGGCATAGCGCTCGCGCAACGGGGCCCACCAAGCCTCGTTGTCGAGGTACCACTGGACGGTCTTGCGCAGACCGGTCTCGAAGGTCTCCCGCGCCGTCCAGCCCAGTTCGGTTTCCAGTTTGGTGGCGTCGATGGCGTAGCGGGCGTCGTGGCCCGGACGGTCGGCGACGAAGGTGATCAGGTCGCGGCGGCGCTGGCCGGCGATCGGACGCAGCTCGTCCAGCACGTCGCAGATCGCCTCAACCACCTGCAGATTGGTCCGCTCGTTGCGGCCGCCGACATTGTAGCTCTCACCTGGGACGCCCCGCGTGGCGATCAGGTGCAGGGCGCGGGCGTGGTCCTCGACGTGCAGCCAGTCGCGGACATTGTCGCCCTTGCCGTAGACCGGCAGCGGCTTGCCTTCCAGGGCGTTCAGCGTGACCAGCGGGATCAGCTTCTCGGGGAAATGATAGGGCCCGTAGTTGTTCGAGCAGTTCGAGACCACCACCGGCAGGCCGTAGGTGTGATGCCAGGCGCGGGCCAGGTGATCGGACGAGGCCTTGGAGGCCGAATAGGGCGAGCGCGGATCGTAGGGCGTGGTCTCGCTGAACAGGCCCTCGGCGCCAAGACTGCCGAACACTTCGTCGGTCGAGATGTGATGGAAGCGGAAGGCGGCGCCCTCGTCGCCTTCCAGGCCTCGCCAGTGCTCGAGCGCCGCCTGCAGCATCACATAGGTGCCGACGATGTTGGTCTGGACGAAGTCGCCGGGGCCGGTGATCGAGCGGTCGACATGGCTCTCGGCGGCCAGGTGCATGACGACGTTGGGTCGGAAGGCCTTGATCGTCGCCGAGACGGTCGCCGCGTCGGCGACGTCGCCCTGCACGAACTGGTAGTCGGCCTTGCCCTCCAGCATGGCCAGGCTGGCCGGCGAGGCCGCGTAGGTCAGCTTGTCGTAGTTGAGAATCGCGACGTCGTTCTGGCCGGCCAGATGACGGCATACGGCCGAGCCGATGAAGCCCGACCCGCCGGTCACCATCACGCGAAGATTTTGCTGCGACATGCGCTGGAAAGCTCAAGCCCTAGACGAGCACGCCCCGTACTCCAGTTTTTAGTGTACGCGCAACAGTCCGTGCCCGAACGCTGGGGCTCGGCCCCTAGTCGGTGAACACCACCGTCTTGCGGCCGTTCAGCAAAACCCGGTCTTCCAGGCGATAGCGCAGGGCGCGCGCCAGCACCCGACGCTCGATGTCGCGGCCCTTGCGGACCAGGTCCTCGGGCGTATCGCGGTGACTGATGCGCTCGACGTCCTGCTCGATGATCGGGCCTTCGTCGAGGTCGCCCGTCACGTAGTGAGCCGAGGCGCCGATCAGCTTCACGCCGCGCGCATGGGCCTGGTGATAGGGCTTGGCGCCCTTGAAGCCCGGCAGGAACGAGTGGTGGATATTGATGCAGCGGCCCTGCAGCTTGGCCGACAGGCCATCGGACAGCACCTGCATGTAGCGGGCGAGCACGACGATGTCGGTCCTGGTGTCCTGAATCAGCTTCCAGAGTTCGGCTTCCTGCTCGAACTTGGTTTCCTTGGTCACCGGCAGGTGGTGGAAGGGCAGGCCCGAGAGATCGATATGCTCGTAGGTCTCGGCGGGGTGGTTGGAAACCACGCCAGCGATGTCCATCGGCAGCTCGCCGATCCGCCAGCGATAGACGAGGTCGGCCAGGCAGTGGTCGAACTTGCTGGCCAGCAGCAGCACGCGATAGCGCTCGGCGCGGTCGCGCAGGGTCCACTTCATCTTGAAGGCTTCGCCCACGGTCCCGAACTCGGCGCGCAACGCCGCTCGGTCAGCGCCATCGGCGTCGAACACCACGCGCATGAAGAATTGACCGGTCTCCTGGTCGTCGAACTGCTGGGCGTCGAGGATGTTGCAGCCACGCTCGAACAGAAAGGCGGACACCTTGGCGACGATGCCGCGCTGGTCGGGACAGGAGAGGGTCAGGATCATGATCCGCTCCCTCTAGAGAACCCCATCGCCGAAGAAAAGCGGCTGAACGCCTGAGGCGGGGCCGATTTTCCTGGCGCGGCGGACGTTTTCCTAAACCTGGGGCACGGCCATGCCGCGCTGGACGGCCGGTCGGTCGCCCACCGCCTGCAGCCAGGCCTCGACGGCGGGGACGCCCGGTTCGCGGTCGGGCTCGGCCTTGGCCAGGGCGGCGAGAATGGCCTTGGTCCAGGCATAGCTGGCGATGTCGGCGATGGAGAAGTGCTCGCCGGCCAGCCAGGGATGGTCGTTCAACCGCCGATCCATCACGCCCAGAAGGCGCGTGACCTCATCGCCGAACCGGTTGATGGCGGCCGGGATCTTCTCGTCGGCGCGGAGGGCGAAATAGTTGTACTGGCCGGCCATGGGCCCCAGGCCGCCGACCTGCCAGAAGGTCCATTCCAGCGCCGCCCAGCGCTCCGGCCCGCTGGGCGCCAGCAGCTTGCCGGTCTTCTCGGCCAGATAGACGAGGATCGCGCCGCTCTCGAACACGGTCTGCGGGCCACCACTCGCGTCGTGGTCGACGATGGCCGGGATCTTGTTGTTGGGCGAGATGGCCAGAAATTTCGGGTCGAACTGCTCGTCCTTGCCGATGTTCACCGGGTGGACCCTGTAGGGCAGGCCCACCTCCTCCAGCATGATCGAGGCCTTGCGGCCGTTGGGCGTGGTCCAGGTGTAGAGGTCGATCACGGGGCGTCTCCCAGGAAAACTCTGGCTGCCTACATGGAGGTCAACACCGCGCAGTCTAGCGATCTCGCCGCGCGCGGGTAGGCGTCGGCGAACGAACGGGTCTAGGCTCGGCGCATGGTTTCCTCATCCGAAGTCCTGTCCGCCCGCGCCGTCGACATCCTGAAGACGCTGGTGGCGTTCGACACCACATCGCGCCGCTCGAACCTGGAGCTGATCCAGTGGGTCGAGGCCTATCTGGCTCATCTGGACGTGCCGAGCCGCCGGGTGCCGAACGCGGACGGGACCAAGTCCAATCTGCTGGCGAGCATCGGGCCAGCGGTCGAGGGCGGGGTTGTGCTGTCGGGCCATACCGACGTCGTGCCGGTCGACGGCCAGCCGTGGTCCAGCGATCCGTGGGTGCTGACCGAGCGCGACGGACGGCTCTACGGACGCGGGACCTGCGACATGAAGGGGTTCCTGGCCCTGGCCCTGGCCGCCGCGCCCGACCTGGCCCAGGCGACGCTGAAGAAGCCCGTTCACCTGGCCTTCTCCTATGACGAGGAAGTCGGATGCCTGGGCGCGCCGGACATGATCGAGGTCATCGCCAACGACCTGCCTCGCCCGGCCCTCGTCGTGGTCGGCGAGCCCACCGACATGGTCGCCGTCCGCGCCCACAAGGGCATCGCCAGCTTCATCGTCACGGTGACGGGCCGCGAGGCCCATTCCAGCCTCACCCACCTGGGCGTCTCGGCCAACATGGCGGCGATCAAGCTGATGGCGATGCTGGTCGAGCTTTCCGAAAGGCTGGAGCGCGAGGCCGATCCGAACTCGCTGTTCATCCCGAAGGGCGCGACCCTGACCGTCGGCCAGGTCAATGGCGGCACCGCCGTCAACATCTTGGCGCGCGAATGCGTGTTCGTCTTCGACCTGCGCACCCCGGCCAATCTGGAACCCATGGCGATCCTCGCCGACTTCTTCGCGGCGGTCGAGCGCATGGACGCCGAGATCAAGGCCAAGGCGCCCGAGGGCGGCGTCAAGGTCGAGCGCCGATCGCTGACCCCGGCCTTCGCGCCGGAAGAGAACGGCGTCGCCGAGGCCTTCGCTCGCAAGCTGGCCGGCGACAACGGCCCGGCTCGGGTCGTGCCCTACGCCGCCGAGGCCGGGCAGTTCCAGGGCGCGGGCTTCTCCACCGTGATCTGCGGCCCCGGTTCGATCGACCAGGCCCACCAGCCCGACGAATATGTCGAGATCAGCCAGATGCAGCGCGGCGCGGCCTTCATGCGCCGGCTGATCGAGGACCTCTCGACCTAACCGCGCCACTTCCTGATCACGAATCGCCGGCCGATGAACGCGGCCGGGTCGATCGACATCACCCTCAGGATCGCGCCCGGCGAAGCCTTGCGCTTGGCCTGGATAGCGCGGCGGTCCGCCAAGACCTGATCCAGGTCCTCGCGTTTCAGCGCCGCCTTGATGCCCCGGATGGCCGGCGCCACGTCGCCGCGCCGCCAGTGCAGCAGAAGCAGGCCCGCCGTCACCGCCACATGCAGGGGCAGGGTGACCGGGAACAGCCAGCCAGGCGTGTTCTTGACGAAGGTCCAGATGCGGTTGCGCGACCCGTGGAAGATCGAGAAGTCCGACCGCACGCCCGTGCTGGCCGAACCGACGTGGGCGACCTTGGCCTTGGGCAGCAGCAGGGTCGGGTAGTCGTAGAGGCGCAGGCGGTAGCCCAGGTCGACGTCCTCGCAGTAGCAGAAGTAGCGCTCGTCGAAGCCGCCGACCGCGAGAAACAGCTCTCGGTCAATCAGCATGGCCGCGCCGCAGGCCGAGAACACCTCGCCCTCCGGCAAGACCGCGGGTTCGCGCCGCCGATACCCGCCTCGGAACGGTATGCCGGCGCTGGTGACATTGTCGCCGGCCCCGTCCAGCAGACCCGGCTCGTCGGCCGACAGCTGCAGCGAGGCGAAACTCTTCACGGTCGGATAGCGGTCGACGCCGGCCATCAGCTCGGCCAGCCACTCGGGATCGGCGTAGGCGTCGGGATTGAGCAGGACTAGCCAGCGACCCTCGGCGCGCCGGGCCGCGAAGTTGTTGCCCGCCGCGAAACCCAGATTGGCGCCGGCCTCGACGAAATCGACCCACGGATGGGCCTTGGCCGCCGCCTGGGGCGCGCCGTCGGTCGAGGCGTTGTCGATCAGGATCGTCTCGAAGTCGCGGAAGGTTTGAGCCGCCAGCCTGTCCAGGCACGGCTCCAGGGTCGGTCCGCTCTGGTAGGAGACGATGATCACGCTAACGAGCGGGCCGGTCTTGTTTTCCATCGTCTCAGGCGGCATCGGTGGCCGGTTCGTTTCTCAAGGCAAATACGCGTCATGAAGATCACGCCGCTGGCGATCCCCGAAGTGCTGCTTATCACGCCCGCGCGCCATGGCGATGAGCGGGGCTGGTTTTCCGAGACCTTCCGCCAGTCGGCGCTTGAGGAGGCCGGTTTCAAGGCCGCGTTCGTCCAGGACAATCATGTCCGCTCCACGACGCGCGGCATCCAGCGCGGCCTGCACTACCAGAAGCCGCCGCACGCCCAGGACAAGCTGCTGCGCTGCGTGGTCGGGTCGATCTTCGACGTCGCGGTCGACATCCGGAAGGGCTCGTCGACCTATGGCCGGTGGGTCGGGGCCGAGCTGTCGGCCGAGAACCGTCAGCAGCTGCTGGTCCCCAAGGGCTTCGCCCACGGCTACGTCACCCTGACCGACGCCTGCGAAGTGCTCTACAAGGTGACCGGCTACTATGCCCCCGCCGCCGAGGGCGCGGTGCGCTGGAGCGACCCGGGCATCGGCATCGACTGGCCTATCCCCGCAATTGAGATCACCGCCAACGATCGCGACAACGCCGCGCCGCTGCTGAGCGAGATCGATTCGCCGTTTACCTACGAGGCCTGACCATGAGCTTCACCGACTTCTTCTGGACCTCGCACGAAGGCCTGCCACTGCACGCCCGTGACTACGCCCCAATGGGCGTTTCTGGCGGCGAGACCCAGAAGCTGCCGGTGATCTGCATCCATGGCCTGACCCGCAACGCCCGCGACTTCGAGAACCTGGCCCCGCGCATCGCCGCCACGGGCCGCCGCGTGCTGGCGGTCGACGTGCGCGGTCGGGGCCTGTCGGCGCGCGATCCGAACCCGATGAACTACCATCCGGGAACCTACGCCGCCGACATCGTCTCGCTGCTCCAGGCGGCCGGGATCGACAAGGCGGTGTTCATCGGCACCAGCATGGGCGGGCTGATCACCATGGTGCTGACCTCGCTGAAGCCCGAGGCGATCGCCACCGCCGTGCTGAACGATGTCGGCCCCGAGCTGTCGCCTGTCGGCCTGGCCCGCATCGCCGGCTATACCGGCATGGCCAGCCGGTTCGAGACCTGGGACGACGCCGTGGCCTACGCCAAGGCGATCAATGAGGCCGCCTTCCCCGCCTATTCGGCCGAAGAGTGGGACGCCTTCGCGCGCCGCCTGTTCGATGAAAAGGACGGCGGCTTCGTTCTGGCCTATGACCCGGACATCTCGGCCCCGATCAAGGCCGCCGCCGAAGCGGCCGCGAAGTCACAGGCCGAAGGCGGCCCAAAGGGAGGGCAGGCCCTGGCTCCGCCGGACATGTACCCGCTGTTCCGGGCCTTGGCGAAGGACCGGCCGCTGCTGCTGGTGCGCGGCGGCATCTCGGACCTGATCGACCCCGCCATCGCCGAGCGCATGCGCGCCGCCGCGCCGCACATGGCCTATGCCGAGGTCCCCGGCGTGGGCCACGCGCCGATGCTGACTGAACCAGAAGCTTGGGCGGCGATAGAAAACCTCCTGCGCGAAGCGCCCTGAGGGGCATGGCCAAGGGGTGTTTTGCCGGCTCGACCGTGTTAGACGCCCGCCACGGCCCGTTCCTCGCCGCGACAGAGTGCTGACCCGATGACCCTCGACCTCGCCTCCATCCAAGCCGCCGCCGGCCGCCTGAAGGGTCAGATCGAGCGCACCCCGTGCCGCCACTCCAAGACACTGTCGAAGATCACCGGCGCCGAGGTGTGGGTGAAGTTCGAGAACCTGCAGTTCACCGCCGCCTACAAGGAGCGCGGCGCGCTGAACAAGCTGATGCTGCTGTCGGACGCCGAGAAGGCCAAGGGCGTCATCGCCGCCAGCGCCGGCAACCACGCCCAGGGTCTTGCCTATCACGGCGCTCGCCTCGGCGTGCCCGTCACCATCGTCATGCCCCGCACCACGCCGTTCGTGAAGGTGCAGCACACCCGCGATTTCGGCGCGACCGTGATCATCGAAGGCGAGACCTATGACGACGCCAACGCCCACGCCCGCAAGCTGCGCGACGAGCAGGGCCTGACCTTCGTCCACCCGTTCGACGACTACGACATCATGGCCGGCCAGGGCACGATCGCCCTGGAGATGCTGGAAGACGCGCCGGACCTGGAAGTTCTACCGGTGCCGATCGGCGGCGGCGGCCTGATCAGCGGCGTGGCCACGGCGGCCAAGGCGCTGAAGTCCGACATCCACATCATCGGCTGCGAGCCGGCCATGTACCCGTCCTTCACCGCCAAGATGCGCGGCATCACCGCCCATTGCGGCGGCCAGACCATCGCCGAGGGCGTGGCGGTCAAGACGGTCGGCGACCTGACCTATGGCGTCGCCCGCCCGCTGATCGACGACGTGCTGCTGCTGGAAGAGCCGTACATCGAGCAGGCCGTGGCGCTCTACTGCAATGTCGAGAAGACCATCGCCGAGGGCGCCGGCGCGGCGTCGCTCGCGGCCCTGCTGGCCTATCCGGAACGCTTCCGGGGCAAGAAGTGCGGCCTGATCCTGTGCGGCGGCAATATCGACACCCGCCTGCTGGCCTCGGTCCTGACCCGCGAACTCGTCCGCGCCCAGCGCCTGATCAGCCTGCGGATCATCGGCGACGATCGTCCCGGCCTGCTGTCGACGGTGGCCAGCGTGATCGGCGCGATGGGCGCCAATATCATCGAGGTCAACCACAACCGCCTGGCCCTGGACGTCCCTGCCAAGGGCGCGGAATTCGACATCACCATCGAGACCCGCGACGCCCAGCACACCCAGGACGTCATGAACGCCCTGCGCGAGAAGGGCTATCCGCCGCGGGCCGTCTAAGGCGGCCTATTCCTTCGGCTTGCCCGGGCCCAGACGGTTCACGTCCAGCAGCTCGATCTTGAAGATCATCACGCTGTTGGCCGGGATCGGACCCTTGTCCTGCGCGCCATAGCCGAGGGCCGGCGGCACATAGAGGATCCACTCGTCGCCGGCCTTCATGCGCTGCAGGGCGATGACCCAGGCCGGGACCAGGCCGTCCAGCGGGAACACCGCCGGCACGCCGCGCTCGTAGCTGGAGTCGAACACCGTGCCGTCCAGCAGCTTGCCCTCGTAGTGGACCTTGACCTCGTCGGCCTGGGTCGGGTGCAGGCCGCCCTGAGGCCCCTCGCGCACCACCTTGTACTGCAGGCCTTGCGGCAGGGTGACGACCCCGGGCTCCTTGGCGTTCTTGGCCATGAATTCGTCGGCGATGGAGAGGTTTTCCTGCGCCTTCTTGCTGGGCCCGCAGGCGGCCAGGGCCAAGCCGGCGGCGGCGAGGGTGACGAGAAGAGCGCGACGATGCATGACAGACCTCAAACGTTCAGGCCGTCCAGCTAGCACGGACCGCCCGCGATTCCATCTCCGTGCAAGCATTGACCCGCGCGGAAGGCGATTTCACGGAACAGTGGTGGCTTTCGCTGGCCAGCCCTCTTAGAAACGGCCTCCCGAACATCAGGCGAGCCGCTCATGAAACCCGTTCGTAAAGCCGTCCTTCCTGTCGCCGGCTTTGGCACCCGCGTGCTGCCCGGCACGAAGACCACCCCGAAGGAACTGCTGAACGTCGTCGATCGGCCGATCCTGTCCTACATCATCGCCGAAGGCCGCGCGGCCGGCATCGAGCACTTCGTCTTCGTCACCGGCCGCAACAAGGGCGCGATCGAGGACTATTTCGACCACCAGGTCGAGCTGGAAGCCGCCCTGGCCGCCAAGGGCAAGACCGCCCTGCTCGACGAACTGCTGGCCGAGCTGCCCAAGCCGGGCGAAATGAGCTTCGTGCGCCAGATGGCCCCGCTGGGCCTGGGCCATGCGGTGTGGTGCGCGCGCGACATTATTGGCGACGAGCCCTTCGCCGTCATGCTGCCCGACATGGTCATGCACGCCCAGAAGTCGGCCCTGGCCCAGGCCATCGAGGCCTATGACCAGGTCGGCGGCAACATCGTCGTGGTCGAGCCCTGCCCCGAGGGCCAGGCCCACCAGTACGGCATCGTCGCGCTGGACGGCCAGGACGGCCGCCTGAACCGCATGACCGGCATGGTCGAGAAGCCGCCGAAGGGCACGGAGCCCTCGAACCTGTTCATCAGCGGCCGCTATATCCTCCAGCCCGAGATCTTCGACCTGCTGGCCAGCCAGGAGAAGGGCGCCGGCAACGAGATCCAGCTGACCGACTCGATGCTGAAGCTGCTGACCACCCAGGACTTCCACGCCCTGGAATACCAAGGCGTCACCTACGACTGCGGCGACAAGATCGGCCTGCTGCGCGCGAATGTCGCCCTGGCCCTGGCCAATCCGGAACTGGGCGCCGCCGCCCGCGCCGCCATCGAGGACCTGCTGAAATAGACCCTCAGGCCCACTCGGCCAGGACCTCGGGATCGTCCTCGGCGCGCTTCAGCGCCGAGGCGTCCGCGAGCAGTCGCCGCGCGGCCCACACGGCCGCGCCGCGCACCACGGACGCGGGGTCGGTCAGCAGGGGCTCGACCACCGCCATCAGGCCGACATCGCCACTGTTGCCGATCGCGTAGAGCACGTTGCGCACGAAGCGGTCGCGGCCGATGCGCTTGATCGGGTTCTTCGAGAACAGGCTCCGGAACGCGGCGTCATCCAGCGCCGCCAGGTCCGCCAGGGTCGGTTGCCGCAGTTCCTTTCGGGCCTGGAGCTTGGCCTCGCTCGACAGCGACGCGAACTTGTTCCACGGGCAGACCGCCAGGCAGTCGTCACAGCCGTAGATCCGATTGCCCAGGGCCTCGCGGAACTCCGCGGGGATGGGACCGGCGAGTTCGATCGTCAGGTACGAGATGCACCGCCGCGCATCCAGCTGGCGAGGCGCCGGAAAGGCTCTCGTCGGGCAGATGTCGAGACAGGCGCTGCACCGGCCGCAGTGGTCGACCTCGGCTTCATCCGGCGGCAGGTCGAGCGTGGTCAGCACGCTGCCCAGGAACAGCCAGGAGCCGAATTGGCGCGAGACCAGGTTGGTGTGCTTGCCCTGCCAGCCCAGACCGGCCCGCTGCGCCAGCGGCTTCTCCATCAGCGGCGCGGTGTCGACGAACACCTTCACGTCGTTGCCGAACCGGCGATGCATCCAGCCGGCCAGCAGCTTCAGGCGCTTCTTGATGACATCATGATAGTCGTCGCCCTGGGCATAGACAGAGATGGCCGCGTGGTCGCCGCGCGCCAGCTGCTCCAGCGGATCTATGTCGGGGCCATAGTTGACGCCCAGCACCACCGCCGACCTCGCATCCGCCCACATGGCCGTGGGATGCGAGCGCCGCTCCAGCGTCTCTTGCATCCAGCCCATCTCGCCATGGCGCTCGGCCGCGACGAAGGCCTCCAGCCACGCGCCATTCGGCCAGGCCGCCGCCGCGTCGGCGAAGCCGCAGGCCGAGAACCCCAGGTTCAGGGCCTCGGCGCGAATCTCGTCCTTGATGGTTTGAAAGCTCAGCTCAGAAGTCGAGGTCGTCATAATGCGCGGCCGGCGCGAGGCCGGGCCAGCGGTCGGCCAGGATCGGACGGAAGGCCGGCCTCGACTTCAACTTCATGTACCAGGTCTTCGCCGTGGAGAAGTCCTTCCAGGGCACATCGCCGAAATAGTCGATGACGGAGAGGTGCGCGGCGGCGGCGAAGTCGGCCAGGCTCATGCGACGGCCAGCCAGCCAGTCGCGGGTCTGCAAAAGGCCGTCGATATAGCCCAGATGCGCCCGCAGCGCCTCGCGCCCCTGCCGCAGGGCGGCCAGGTCCGGCGCGCCCATGCGAAGAAGGCGCTTCTCCATCTTCTCGTGCAGCAGGAAGCCGTTGACCTCGTTGTCGAACTTGCGGTCGAACCACTGCAGCAGGCGGCGCGCCTCGGCGCGCTCGGCCGGGTCGCGACCGAGCAACGGCGGCTCTGGCTCGGTCTCCTCGATGTGCTCGAGGATGGCCCGGGTTTCGCAGACGACGAGGTTGCGTTGGTGGCGCGTCTCGACCAGCACCGGCGGCATGCCCGACGGGTTCAGCGAGGTGAACTCCGGCGGCATCTCCCAGTAGCGGACCTGGATCTCGAGGAACGGCAGCCGCTTCTCGCCCAGCGCCAGACGCACCTGTCGCGAGGCGGGGTCGAGAGGGAAATGGTGTAGGGTGCGTTCGACGCTCATGCCCAGGTGCGCTCAGGCTGCATCGAAAGAGCGATGCGCCGCTTTGCTTAACAACAGATTGCCGAACGGGGTTTACCCAAGAAAAGCAGACCTTTGTACGGCGCTTTGAACTCTTTTGCCGCGCGTACGGGCGGCGAACCGCGCACACTTCGCCTGACGCGCTCGCGGCTAGCTGTTCATGCGAGCAATCAGGTTCGTCGTGCTCTGCCCTTGCTTGAGCTCGGCCAGAACAACCTTACCGCCATAGCCGAGGACGATATCGGACCCGACCACCGTCTCGACCGTGTAGTCCGCGCCCTTGATCAGCACGTCTGGCCGGAACGCCTCGATCAGCGCCAGGGGCGTCTCCTCGCCGAACAGCACCACCAGGTCCACCGACGACAGCGAGGCCAGCACCGTGGCGCGCCCCTGCTCCTTCTGCACCGGCCGGGAGGGCCCCTTCAGCTTGGAGACCGAGGCGTCGGTATTGAGGCCGACAATCAGCCGGTCGCAGGCGGCCTTGGCCTGGCTGAGCAGCGAGACATGGCCGGGGTGGAGCAGATCGAAGCAGCCGTTGGTGAAGCCGACCTTCAGCCCGCGCGCGCGCCAGCCCTCGACGATCCGCCGAGCCAGATCGCGGTCGGCGATCTTGATCTCGCCGGGCTCGCCTTGGGTGGAGACCGCGACGGCCGTCAGTTCTGCGGCCGTAACGACGTCGGTGCCCAGCTTGGCGACGACCAGACCGCCGGCCAGGTTGGCCAGGCGCGCGGCGTCGGCCAGGCTCGCCCCGGCCGCGACGGCCAGAGCCAGGGTCGCGGCCACGGTGTCGCCGGCGCCGGAGACGTCGAACACCTCGACCGCCGTGGCTGGCAGATGAACGTGCGGCTGGCCGCGCACCGACAGGGTCATGCCGGCCCCCCCACGCGTGATCAGAGCGGCCTCCAGGCCCGGGGCCATGGCCAGGATGGCCGCGCCGGCGTCCTCGGAGGCTTCATCCGAGTTGTCGACGATGCCGGTGGCCTCGGCGGCCTCCTTGCGGTTGGGCTTGATCAGGGTCGCACCGTCGTAGCGGGCGAAGTCGCGGCTCTTGGGATCGACGATCACCGGCTTGCCGGCGGCGCGGGCCGCGTCGATCGCCCCGCGCACCACCTCGGCGCTCAGCACACCCTTGGCGTAGTCGGACAGCACCACGACGTCGGCGGCGGGCAAACGGGCCGCGAAGGCCGCGAGCAGCGCCGCCCCGTCGCCGGGGCCGCGATCCTCTCGATCAACGCGCAGCATCTGGTGCGAACCGGAAATGTAGCGGACCTTCTCGGTCGTGCGGCGCTGGGGATCGGCGACAAGCTCCGCCTCCAGCCCCGGCTCGGCGTCGATCATGCCACGCAGGGCCGCGCCGGCGTCGTCCTGGCCCACCAGACCGATCAGCACCGCCTTGGCGCCGAGGGCCGCGACGTTGCGCGCGACATTGCCCGCGCCGCCCAGCATGGCGGTTTCCTTCTCGACCGCGATCACCGGCACCGGCGCCTCGGGCGAGATGCGGTCGACCGCGCCATAGATGAAGCGGTCCAGCATCACGTCGCCGAGGACCAGCACGGTCTTGTCGGAGAAGGCGCGGGGGAGATGAGAGAGGGCGTCGTCCATAAGGTTCCGTACCCTCACCGGCTCGAGGAACTCAACCCTCGACCGTTTCGGCGAAGAAACCGCCGTGTTTCTCGGCCAGCCCCCTCGGATCGGGGTGGATGATGATGTCGGCCGACGGGAAGGCCTCCAGCAGCCGGTTCTCGGCGGCCACGATGATGGTGTGCGCCTCGGCCAGAGAGATGTCCGCCGCCAGGTCGGCATGCATCTGCATATGGACGTAGGGACCGGAAGCGCGGGTGCGCAGCTGGTGAACGCCCAGAACGCGCGGATCGGTGGTGGCCAGGAGAACGATCCGCTCACGTTCGGTCTCGGGCAGTTCCTGGTCCATCAACTGGGCCGAAGCTTCGCGGAAGACGCCGATCGCGCCCCAGATCAGCCACAGCGCCACCACCAGGCCCGCGGCCGAGTCGATCCAGGCCAGGCCCAGCCACGTCGCCGCGCCCACGCCGACCAGGGCCACGGCGTTCGAGGCCAGATCGGCGGCGTAGTGGGCCCGGTCTCCGGAGATGGCGATCGAGCCGCTGGCCTTCACCACACGGGTCTGGGCCGTGATCAGGGCCAGGGTCAGGCCGATCGAGACGATCATCACCACCACCCCGGCCAGGCCGTGCTGGACCGGACGCGGATGCAGCAGGGCGTCGATCGCCTCCCGCCCGATCAGGGCGCCGGAGGCGAAGACCAGGCCGCCCTGCATCAGGCTGGAAAACGCTTCCGCCTTGCCATGGCCGAAGCGGTGCTCGGCGTCGGGCGGCTCGGCCGCGTAGCGCACCGCGTAGACCGTGATCAGCGAGGCGACCAGATCGAGGGCCGAATCCGACAGCGAGGCCAGGATCGCCACCGAGCCGCTCATCCGCCAGGCGATCGCCTTGACCACGATCAGGATCGCCGCGACCGCGACCGAAAGCAGGGCCACGCGTCGGGTGGCGGCGCGGGTTCCGGGCGAGGTGGCGGAGAGAGTCATGGCCGCACTTTAGCAAGGCGGTTTCGCCTGCCCAGCGCGAACGACTCGCGAGCGCCCTAAGCCGCGGCGCGCGCCTCGGGTCCGACATAGACCGACTGCGGCCGGATCAGCCGGCCACCGGCCAGTTGTTCGCGAGCATGGGCCAGCCAGCCGGAGACGCGCCCCATGGCGAAGACGCAGGTGAAGCTGGACGGCGGCAGCCCCAGCGCCTCGAGCAGCAGCGCCGTGTAGAACTCGACATTGGTGTCCAGAGGCCGATCGGGCTTGTGCTCGCGCAGGATTTCCAGGGCGGCGCGCTCGACCGCCTCGGCGAAGGCCAGGCGCCCGGGCAGGCTGTCCGAGGCCGCCGCGAGCTTGCGCACGGCCGTCTTCAGGGCGTCGGCGCGAGGATCCCGGACCCGGTAGATGCGATGGCCGAAGCCCATCAGCCGATCGCCGCGCGCCAGAGCCTTCTCCAGCCACGGGCGAGCGTTCCCCGGCGCGCCGATCGCGTCCAGCATCTCGATCACCGGCCCTGGCGCGCCGCCGTGAAGCGGACCTTTCAACGCCGAGAGCCCGGCCAGCACCGCCGAGGTCAGGCCCGCGCGGGTCGAGGCCACCACCCGGGCGGCGAAGGTCGAGGCGTTGAGGCCGTGGTCACAGACCGTGACCAGATAGGCGTCCAGCGCGGCGGCTTCAGCGTCGGTGGCGGGCGTTCCGCGCTTCATCCGCAGGATGTCGGCGGCGTGCGACAGGGTCGGGTCGGGCGCGACCGGGCTTTCGCCTTTCGCGACGCGCAGCACGGCGGGGGTGAAGACGGCGGGGGCGGCGATCAGCAGCAGGGCTGTCGGCAGGTCGTCGCCGTCGGGCAAGCGGGCCAGCAGGGCGCGCATGGCCTCGACCGGGTCACGGTGGGCCAGGCCCTCGTCCAGGGCGGCGACCTCGGCGAAGGCGCGGATCCGGGCCTCGCCCAGCGCTGGCGCCAGGTCGGATGGCGCGTCCTCGAAGAAGCCGTCGAACAGCAGGTGGGCGGCCTCCTCATAACGGGTGTGGCCCGACAAATCCTCGACGGCGTAGCCTCGGATCACCAGGCGACCCCTGGCGCCGTCGACATCGGACAGAACGGTGCGGGCGGCGACGACGCCCTCAAGACCATCGGACATGTTCGGTCTCCTTTCGCCGCCGAAAGACGCCGCCCCAGCTTGATCGTCAATCTTGATCAATATAATCAATCTATATGGCGGATTGGCTCGACGCGGATCAGGTTCTGGAGCGGCTCGGGATCCGGCCGCAGACCCTCTACGCCTATGTCAGCCGGGGTCGGATCGAGGCCGTCGCCCACCCGCGCGATCCGCGCCGCAGCCTTTATCGCGCCTCGGACGTCGCGGCCCTGGCCCAGAGGAAGGCGCGCGGCCGCCGCGCCGCCGACGTCGCCGCCGAGGCCATCGCCTGGGGCGAGCCGGTCCTGCCCTCGGCCATCACCACCGTGGCCGGCGGGAAACTCTGGTATCGCGGTCGCGACGCCGTCGCCCTGGCCGAGCAAGGCCTGACGCTGGAGAATGTCGGCCGCTTGCTGCGCGGCGGCCATGGCGCGGCGCTGAAATCATCCCGCCGTCCGGAGCCGCCGGTCGCCGACAGCGCGCGGGGCCGACTGTTCCTGACGCTGGCCGCGCGCGCCGGGCGCGAGCCGCCCGCTCGGGGCCGCGCACCGCTGGCCTTGGCCATGGAAGCCGCCGATCTGCTGGAGGCCGTGGTCGACGCCGCTACCGGCCAGAACGGCGAGGGTCCCGCCCACGGCCGCTTCGCGGCCGCCTGGGGTCTGGACGCGGCCGGCGCCGACCTCGTCCGCCGGACCCTGGTTTTGCTGGCCGACCACGAGCTGAACGCCTCGACCTTCGCCGCGAGGGTCGCGGCCTCGACCGGGGCGTCGCTGTCGGCGGCTTGCCTGGCGGGGCTGTCGGCGTTGTCCGGCCCGCTGCACGGCGGCATGGCGGCGCGGGTGGAGGCCTTCGTCGAGGAGGCCGAGCGGCGCGACGCCGTCCATGCGGTCTCGGCGAGACTGGCGCGCGGCGCGACGATGCCCGGCTTCAACCATCCGCTCTATCCCGATGGCGACCCGCGCGCGGCGGCGCTGCTGTCGGCGTTCGAGGCCCCGCCCGTGCTGGCCGACCTCCGAACGGCGACCGAGACCGCGACCGGCCTGACGCCGAACATTGATTTCGCCCTGGTGACCCTCGCGCGAGCCTTGAGGTTGCCGCCGGACGGGCCGTTCATCCTGTTCGCCACGGCCAGGAGCGCCGGCTGGGCGGCGCACGCGATCGAGCAGCTTCAGACCGGGCGGTTGATCCGGCCCCGGGCGCGCTATGTCGGCGTCGCCCCTGAGGGTTACTCGCCCTCTTCCTCGTCGTAGCCGATCAGCCGCAGCGCCCGCGCCGGCAGGCCTTCCAGCGCGCACCAGCGCTCAAGGGCCTCTTCGCGGCCATGGGTGATCCAGACCTCGCCAGGCCGCAGCTCGCTCAGGGTCGCCGTCAGTTCGTCCCAGTCGGCGTGATCGGAGAGGATGAGCGGCAGCTCGACGCCCCTTTGGCGCGCCCTGGCCCGCACCCGCATCCACCCCGAGGCGAAACAGTCGACGGGATCGGGGAACCGCCGCGACCAACGGTCGGCCACCGCGCTGGGCGGCGCGATGATGATCTGGCCGGCGAAGGCGTCCTTCGGGCCCGAGGCTGTGGCGGGGGCCAGCGGACCAAGCTCCACGCCATGCGCCTCGTAAAGGGCGTTCAGCCGTTCCAGCGCCCCATGGACGAAGATCGGCCTGTCCCAGCCCGCCTCGCGCAGCAGCCGGATCACCCGCTGCGCCTTGCCCAGGGCATAGGCCCCAACGATGTGGCAGCGCTCGGGGAACTGCTCGACCGAGGCCAGTAGGCTCCGGATCTCACCGGCGTCGTCGGGATGGCGGAACACCGGCAGGCCGAAGGTCGCCTCGGTGATGAACACGTCGCACGGCACCGGCTCGAACCGCGCACAAGTCGGGTCGCGGCGGCGCTTGTAGTCGCCGGAGACGACCATGGTCAGGCCCTTCCAGCGCACCACCGCCTGGGCCGAACCTAGCACATGGCCGGCGGGGACCAGGGTCACCTCGACGCCGTTATGCGTGATCGTCTCGCCATACGGAACGGCCTGGCGCCGGCCCGTGAAATCCTCGCCATAGCGCGTGGCCATGATCGCCAGCGTTTCGGGCGTGGCGGCGACCGTCCCGTGGCCGGCGCGAGCGTGATCGGCGTGGCCATGGGTGATCACGGCCCGGTCCACGGGGCGGACGGGGTCTATGTAAAAGTCTCCCGGCGGGCAGTAGAGGCCGGCCGGCCGGGGACAGAGAAGATCTTCGGGCTTGATCACGTCTGGATATGACAACGCCTATGGCGCTAAGCCTATCCGCATGAGCGATCACGAGCAGACAAAACTCATCGCCACGGCGATGAACGAGGGCAGCCCGCAGGCCAAGGCCCTGGGCTTCACCACCCTGGAGATCGGCGACGCGGTCGCCATCCTGAAGGTCCCCTATCGCCCCGAGATCGTCGGCGATCCCGAGACGGGGGTCATCGCCGGCGGGGTGGTCACCACCCTGCTGGACCACGCCAGCGGCCAGGCGGTGCACGCGGCCATGGAGACCTTCACCTCGATCGCCACCCTGGATCTGCGCATCGACTACATGCGCGCGGCCGAACCTGGCCTGGACGTCATGGCCCGAGCCCACTGCTACAAGCTGACACGCTCGGTAGCCTTCGTCCGCGCCGTGGCCTACGACCGCGATCCCGAGGATCCGGTCGCCACCGCTCAGGCGACTTTCATGCTCGACAGCAGCGCCGGCAAGAAGCCGGGCGCCAACCTCAAGCCGCCGCGCGAGCCGCGGACCAAGACCGGAGACGCCGGCCAATGAGCGACATCGACACGCGTCTGGTCTCGATGCTGGACTCCATTCCCTACGCCCGTTTCCTGGGGATCAAGGCCGAGCTGGCCGGCGACGAGATGACCGCCATCCTGCCGTTCGCACAGCACATCGTCGGCAACCCGATGCTGCCCGCCATCCACGGCGGCGTGCTAGGCGCCTTCATGGAGATGACGGCATTGGCCCAGCTTTCGGTGGCCGCGCCGATGAAGCGCCAGCCGCGCACGATCGACGTCTCGATCGAGTATCTGCGCTCGGGCCGGCCGCTGACCACCTATGCCCGCGCCAGCATCAAGAAGCTGGGCCGGCGCATCGCCAACGTCCACGTCGAGGCCTGGCAGGAGACGCGTTCGGCTCCGATCGCGACAATGCGGGGACTGTTTCTGGTCGCCCCCAGCGAGGAGTGATCGTCAGAGGTCGGAACGATGGTCTCAAAGGATAATGTTTCCCGCGAAACTAAATTCCACGACCACATTAATCCTCTGTAATGCCGATTAGGTGCGACAAAGTTTCTTAAATCGGCGTCATGAAGCATGAGTAACGTGCATTAACGAGGGTCAGCGCCTATATCCCTGATCACCGGACGCCAACGGGCGCCGGAAGACAAAAAACAGGGATCAAGACCATGACCATGAAGACCAACGCCGTCGCCGGTTTCGCCTCGCTCGTTCTCGCGGTTCTGCCGCTCGTCATCATCGCCGGTTCGCTCGCTTCGAGCCTGTAAGTGATCGCCGCGTAACCTCCGTCGGGCCGCCCGCAAGGGCCGCCTCGACGGGGATGGCGACAGAACGAACGACTAAGCTACCGAAGAATAAAGAGATTTCGCCGTCCGATGCAGGATGGCGTGGCGAGCCGCCAGACGATCGATATCCGCGTCGTAGCCGCCGCCAATGACCCCGACCACGGGGATCTCAAGAGAAAGACAAGCGCCCAGGACATAGGCCTCCCGTCGCCCCAGACCGTCGTCGGTCAGCGACAGGCGGCCCAGCTTGTCGTCCGCGTGCGGATCCACGCCCGCATTGAAGAAGACGATGTCCGGCCGGACGCTGCTGAGCAGCGCCGGCAGGATCTCTCCCAGCTTTTCCAGATAGGCCACGTCGCCGGTCCCGTCGGCCAGTTCGACGTCGAGGTCGCTGGTCGCCTTGCGGTGGGGGAAGTTCTTCTCGGCGTGCATCGACAGCGTGAAGACGCTGGGATCGCCCTCGAAGATCCGCGCCGTGCCGTCACCCTGGTGAACATCGAGGTCCACGACCAGAGCCTGGCCGATCGCGCCTTCGGCCAGCAGCCGCCGGGCCGCCACCGCCACGTCGTTGAACACGCAGAACCCCGCGCCGCTCTCGGCCGAGGCGTGATGGCTGCCGCCCGCCGTATTGCAGGCGATCCCCTGCTTTAGCGCCAGACGCGCGGCCAGCAGGGTGCCGCCGGTCGCCGCCAGCGCCCGGGTCGCGACGCCGTCGGTATTGGGCATGCCGATCCGCCGGACCACCTCGGCCGGCAGGGACAGCTCGATCACGCCCCGCACATAATCTTCCGTATGGGTCAGCAGCAGCGTCTCGACATCGACGAACTCGGGCTTCACGAAGCCGTCCGGACCCGGAACACCCTCTGCCTCCAGCACGGTGGCCAGGCGCGAGAACTTGTCCATGGGGAAGCGATGTCCGACTGGCATCTCGGCGCGGAAGGCGGGGTGATGGACGATCGGAGGGACGCACAACATCGCCTCACGATGGGGACGGCGGCCGGCTGACGCAAGGTGACGGCTTGCGGCGGCGCTCTGGCGGGCTTATCGCACTGCACCATGCAGACGACCGAGAACCTCGCCGACATCCTCGACCTCGAACCGATCGAGGTGAACCTGTTCCGGGGCGTCAGCCCCAATGACGGTTTTCCGCGCATCTTCGGCGGCCTGGTGATCGCCCAGGCCCTGCTGGCGGCCTACAAGACCGTGCCGGACCGGGTCTGCCACTCGCTGCACGCCTATTTCATCCGTCCCGGCGACGTGACCGCGCCCGTGCTCTACGAGGTGGAGCGGGCGCGCGATGGCGGCACGTTCACCACCCGCCGCGTCGCCGCCATCCAGCATGGCGAGCAGATCTTCAACCTGGCCGCCTCGTTCCAGACGCCGGAAGACGGCTTCGAGCACCAGTCGGACATGCCCGACGCGCCCGATCCCGAGACCCTGCCGACCGAGGTCGAGTTCCTCAAGAGCCTGGGCGACCAGATCCATCCGAAGATGCTGGCCATCGCCAGCCGGCCCCGCCCGGTCGACATTCGCTGGGAGGATCCCCAGAACCCCGTCGCGCCGGTCAAGAAGTCCGGCACCAAGAACGTCTGGATGCGCGCCAAGGCTCCGCTGGGCGACGACGTGAGGATGCAGCAGGCCGCCCTGGCCTACGCCTCGGACATGGCGTTCATGGAAAGCGCCCTTCGCCCGCACGGCCTGATCTGGACCACGCCGGGCATTCAGGCCGCCAGCCTGGACCACGCCATGTGGTTCCATCAGCCTTTCAACTTCAACGACTGGACCCTGTTCGCCCAGGACAGCCCGGCCGCCTCACACGGCCGCGGCCTGGTGCGCGGCCAGATGTTCAGCCAGGACGGCAAGCTGCTGGCCTCGGTGGCTCAGGAATGCCTGATGCGGGTGCGGAAGTAGGCCTTCAGGCCTGAACCGCCTCGATTCTGGCCACGCCGGCGGCGGCGAGCCCGCGCAACAGCGAGGCCGCCTGCATGCCCACCGTCATCTCGCCGGCCAGCGCCATGCGCAGGGCCTCGGCGGCCGGGACCCAGAGGGTTTCGATCCGTTCATGGGGGTCGTCCTTCGGCTCCGCGACCTTCGACACATCGCGCGCCAGGATGATGTGGATGCGGTTGGTGTGCGTGCCGGCGTTTGGCCGGGTCTCGCCCAGCAGGGTCAAGGCTCCCGCGCAGCCGGCTTCCTCGAGCAGTTCGCGACGGGCGGCCTCGACCGGATCGGTCTCGTCGGCGTCCATGCCGCCGGCCGGAAGTTCGGTGGAGATGTCGCCCAGGGCGTGGCGATACTGACGCACCAGCAGGACGTTGCTCTCGGCGTCCAGAGCCACCAGTTCGACCCAGTCGCGATATTCGAGCACGTAGTAGGGCGCGACCACCGCGCCCTCGTCGGTCACGCAGTCGTCGGCGCGAAGATGGATCCAGCGGTCCTTGTGAACGACGCGCGAGGCGGTGACCCGCCATTTTCCGTCCGACATCGCTGGCTCCTCGCCGAAAGTCAGTCTCGGTCGCCCAACTCTTCGTCTTCAGCGGAGCCTTCCGGTTCTCCCACGAGGGCGGGTGGGTCGGCCAGGATCAGGCCTTCGCCGATCTTGACCTCGGGCACGGCCGCCCGCGTGAACGGCAGGTACCAGGTGGGGCCGCCCAGGTCGGGCGTTATCTCGAGAATGTCGCCGGCGCCGAAGTTCTGGACGCTCTTCACGCGACCCAGCAGGACGTCGGTGGCGACGTGGCGGACCGACAGGCCGACCAGATCGGTCAGGTAGAACTCGTCCTCGTCGGGCTGCGGCAGGGCCGAACGGGGAACATAGAGGCGAAGGCCGCGCAGGGCGTCGGCGGCTTCCTTGGTGTCGATGCCGGAACAGCGGCAGACGACGCCGTCCTTGGTCTTGCGGGCCGAGGCGATGGTCAGGGCGGGCGAGCCGTCCTGGCGTTTCAGCGCCTTGAAGGCCGCGATGCTCATCGGGTCTTCGGTATAGGTCGAGATCCGCACCTCGCCGCGCACGCCAAAGCCGCCAGCCACGCGGCCGACCAGGATCAGTGGATCGTCTTGAGGTGCGGCCATCGCGTGGACAGAGTCGCGCCGCCGACCCGCGAGGATCGGCGGCGCGGGAACCCTTAGCCTTCGGTGGTTTCTTCGGCGGCCGGGGCTTCGGCGGCAGGAGCCTCTTCAGCCGGAGCTTCCTCCACGGCCGGAGCAGCGGCGGCCGCGGCGGCGGCTTCAGCGGCGGCGGCCTTTTCGGCTTCGGCGGCGGCCTTGGCGTCAGCCTCGGCTTGCTTGCGGTCTTCCTCACGCTGAGCGCGCTCGGCCGAACGCTCTTGGGCCTTCTTGCCCGGAGCGCCCTTTTGCGGGTTGTTGCCGTGGGCCCAGGTGGTCAGGCCTTGCGCGGCCAGGAAGCGCGCGACGCGGTCGGTCGGCTGGGCGCCCTTCTTGAGCCATTCCTGGATCGACTCGACCTTCAGGGTGACGCGGTTGGCGTCGTCCTTCTTGAGGAGCGGGTTGTAGGTGCCGACCTTCTCGATGAAACGGCCGTCGCGCGGCGAGTGGCTGTCGGCGACGACGATCGAGTAGTACGGACGCTTCTTGGCGCCGCCACGGGCGAGACGGATCTTCAGCATTTGAGGTAGTCCTTGGTCTAAAGTTCTATTTCTTGAACGGGTTGAAGCCGGGCAGGCCCAGGCCGGAGAGAGGGTTGGGCTTGGCGTCGCCGCCGCCCCCGAGGCCCGGCAGACCGGGCAGCCCCGAGGGGCCTTGGCCCCCCGCTGCGTTGGGATCGGGCTGGGGCATCCTGCCGCCGCCCAAATTCTTGAGATGGGCCATGTCGCCGCCGCCCATCATCTGGGCCATGCGGGCCATGCCCTTGCCGCCGTCCTTGGACATGGCCTTGAACATGTCGGCCATCTGGCGGTGCTGCTTGAGCAGACGGTTGACCTCAGCGACGTCGACGCCCGAACCGGCGGCGATGCGGCGCTTGCGCGAAGCGGCCAGGATGTCGGGCTTCTTGCGCTCTTCCTTGGTCATCGAGCTGATGATCGCCTGCTGGCGACGGAAGATGCTGTCGTCGATGCCGCTCTCGGCGATCTGCTTCTTGACCTTCTGGACGCCGGGCAGCAGGCCCATGATGCCTTCCATGCCGCCCAGTTTCTGCATCTGGGAGAGCTGGGCCGACAGGTCGTCCAGGTCGAACTTGCCCTTGGCCAGCTTCTTGGCCATGCGCTCGGCTTCAGCATGGTCGAGGTCGGCCGCGGCCTTCTCGACCAGCGCCACGACGTCGCCCTGGCCCAGGATGCGGCCGGCGACGCGACGGGCGTCGAATACGTCCAGTTGGTCGATCTTCTCGCCGGCGCCGAGGAACTTGATCGGCAGGCCGGTGACGTAGCGCATCGACAGCGCCGCGCCGCCGCGGCCGTCGCCGTCGGCGCGGGTCAGGATCAGGCCCGTCAGCGGCAGGCGCTCGTGGAACGCCTTGGCGGTGCGCACGGCGTCCTGACCGGTCAGGCTGTCGGCGACCAGGATGGTCTCGGACGGCTGGGCGATGCGGGCGATGTCCGCCGCCTCGCTCATCATCGCCTCGTCCAGCGTGGTGCGGCCGGCTGTGTCGAGGATCAGGACGTCGTAGCCGCCCAGCTTGGCGGCGCTCATCGCGCGCTTGGCGATGTCCTGGGCGCTCTGGCCGGGGACGATCGGCAGGCTCTCGACCTCGACCTGCTTGGCCAGAGTCGCCAGCTGCTCCATGGCGGCCGGACGACGCGTGTCGAGCGAGGCGACCAGCACCTTCTTGCGCTCAGTCTTGGACAGGCGCAGGGCCAGCTTGCCGGTGGTGGTGGTCTTGCCCGAGCCCTGCAGACCGGCCATCAGGATCACCGACGGCGGGTTCAGCGCCAGGTTCAGGCCGGTCGGCTGCTCGCCGCCCAGCATGTCGACCAGGCCGTCATAGACGATCTTGACCACCTGGTCGGCCGGCTTGACCGAGCGGATGACCGCCTCGCCCGAAGCCAGTTCCTTGGCCTTGCTGATGAAGTCCTTGACGACCGGCAGGGCGACGTCGGCCTCGAGCAGGGCCACGCGAACCTCGCGCAGCGCCTCGTCGATGTCCTTCTCGGACAGCACGCCGCGACCGCCAAGACGTTCGAAGACGTCGGAAAGTCGCTCTGTAAGGCCGTCGAACATGTCGAACCCTGTTGAATACCCTGGAACGTGACGCGTCACGTTCCGACTCTTTGTCTTGCTTCGGCCTGTTCGAAGAACAGACCGGGGTCCAAACGCGATCAGCCCCCGTGGACGATCACGTCGACGGGGGTCCTCGCCGTCCTCGTCCGGATGGATCCTGCGCTAACAGGCCGGGGTCGTGACGGTGGAGGCGCTGCTGATAAAGCGCCGGAAGCCGGGGCTTATGCACAGAAAAGGGCGAGGAGTCAAAGGGGGCGGCCATTCACGGCCGCCCCGGGGGCGAGGATCAGGCCACGCCCAGGAAGTCGCGCTTGCCGACCTCGACGCCATTGTGGCGCAGGATCGCGTAGGCGGTGGTGATGTGGAAGAAGAAGTTCGGCATGGCCTGGGTCTGGAAATAGACCAGGCCCTTGACCACGCTGGTCTCGCCGCGGCGGGTCAGGGTGATGTCGCGATCCTCCGCGCCGGCGAAGGCGGCCGGATCCAGGCCCTCGACATAGGCGATGGCCCGGTCGATGCGGGCGATCAGTTCAGCGAAGCTGGTCTCGACATCATCCCAGGCCGGAACCTCGGCCCCGGCCAGGCGCGCGCAGCAGCCCTTGGCGAAGTCGGTGGCGATCTGCGCCTGGCGGATCAGCGGGAACATGTCGGGATAGAGTCGCGCCTTAAGCAGGGCGTCCGGATCCCATCCCTTGGCCTCGACCACGGCGGCGGCCTTGGTCAGCACGCCCTTCAGACCCTTCAAGCCCTGAATGAACACGGGCGCGCTGGCCTGATGGATAGAGATCGCCATGGGAAGCTCCACGAAAAAGGGAAGCGCCTAGATACGCGCGCGCCGTGACGATCGGAAGCGGAACGGTTGGCCCAAGCTGAGGGTTTTACAGCCTCGAATTCCAACCCACGAGGTTCCTCCATGAAAGTCAGCGACGCCATGACCAGCCAGGTCTCGGTCGCCCGTCCCTCCGACACCATCCGCCAGGTCGCCCAGACCATGGCCAAGGTCGAAAGCGGGGTCGTGCCCGTGGTCGACGACGGCAAGGTGGTCGGCATGGTCACCGACCGCGACATCGTCCTGCGCGTGGTCGCCGAGGGCCGCAGCTTCGACAGCCCCATCTCCGAGGCCATGTCGGAGGGCGAGGTCCTGAGCGTGAAGGAGGATGACGTGCTGGCCGACGCCACCGCCAAGATGGCCAACAATCAGGTCCGCCGCCTGATCGTGCTGAACGACGCGGGCGACCTCACCGGCATTCTTTCGCTGGGCGATGTGGCCAAGGACTACGGCGCCAAGCAAGTCGGCAAGACCCTGGAGGAAATCTCCCAGGAAGGCGGCGAAGCGGCGCACTAAGCGACCGAAAGCAAAAAGGGCGGCCCCGCGAGGAGCCGCCCTTTGTCGGTCCTGAAATCGAAAGTCGCTTAGACCAGCGAGCTGTCGATGGCCTTGCAGGCTTCCATCAGGCCCTTAACCGAGGCGACCGAGGCGGCGAACATGGCCTTCTCGGCGTCGTTGGTTTCGAACTCGACGATCTTTTCCGCGCCGCCGGCGCCGATGACGACCGGCACGCCGACATAGAGGCCGTCCAGGCCATATTGCCCGGTCAGGTAGGTGGCGCAGGGCAGGACGCGCTTCTTGTCCTTCAGGTACGAGGTGGCCATGGCGATGGCGCTCTCGGCCGGGGCGTAGAAGGCCGAGCCGGTCTTCAGCAGAGCGACGATCTCGCCGCCGCCCTTGCGGGTGCGCTCGACGATGGCGTCCAGCTTCTCTTGCGTCAGCCAGCCTTGCTTGACCAGTTCCGGCAGCGGCAGGCCGCCGACCGTCGAGTGACGGACCATCGGCACCATGTCATCGCCGTGACCGCCCAGGGTCCAGGCGTGGATGTCTTCGACCGAGACGCCGGTGGCTTCGGCCAGGAAGTAGGCGAAGCGGGCCGAGTCGAGGACGCCGGCCATGCCGATGACCTTTTCCTTCGGCAGGCCGGAGAACTGCTGCAGGGCCCAGACCATGGCGTCGAGCGGGTTGGTGATGCAGATGACGAAGGCGTTCGGGGCGTGGGCCTTGATGCCTTCGCCGACGGCCTTCATGACCTTCAGGTTTATGCCCAGCAGGTCGTCGCGGCTCATGCCCGGCTTGCGCGGCACGCCGGCGGTCACGATGCAGACGTCGGCGCCGGCGATGTCCTCGTAGGCGTTGGCGCCCTTCAGGGCCACGTCCTTGCCGAACACGGCCGAGGCTTCGGCGATGTCGAGGGCCTTACCCTGCGGGGTGCCTTCGGCGATGTCGAACAGGATCACGTCGCCCAGCTCTTCGCGAGCGGCGATGTGGGCCAGGGTGCCGCCGATCATGCCGGCGCCGATAAGGGCGATCTTCGCGCGAGCCATGGGGTCTCCATCAAGGCTGTGGACAGTGGAATGTCGGGGCGCGGTCTAGACCCGTCGCGGCTCGGCCTCAAGCCCTCTTTCCGGTTTCGCTGCACTGCGGCAAAGATGGCTGAACAACGATAAGGAGCACCGGGGATGAGCAAGACCGATCCAGGCCATTTCTTCGAGGACTTCCGTCTCGGTCAGAGACTGGTCCACGCCACGCCCCGGACGATTACGGCCGGCGACGTCGCGCTGTACACGGCGCTGTACGGGCCACGCTTCTCGCTGTTCTCGTCGGACGAGTTCGCCCGAGCCTGCGGCCTTATGTCCGCCCCCGTCGATCCGCTGATCGCCTTCCACGTGGTGTTCGGCAAGACCGTGCCGGACGTCAGCCTGAACGCCGTCGCCAACCTGGGCTACGCCGAGGGCCGCTTCCTGGCTCCGGTGTTTCCGGGCGACACGCTGAGCGCCGTCTCGGACGTGATCGGGCTGAAGGAGAATTCCAACCGCAAGACCGGCGTCGTCTATGTGCGAACGACCGGGACCAATCAGCGCGGCGAGGCGGTGCTGAGCTATGTCCGCTGGGTGATGGTCCGAAAGCGCGATCCGGGCGCGGAGATCACCGAGCAGGCGGTGCCGACCCTGTCGGCGGCAGTGGCTCCGGCCGACCTGACGGTTCCCGAAGGCCTGGACTTCTCGAAATACGACTGGCCCCTGGCCGGCGCGCCGCACGCCTTCGAGGACTATGTCGTCGGCGAGCGGATCGACCATGTCGACGGCATGGCGGTCGAGGAGGCCGAGCACCAGATGGCCACGCGCTTGTGGCAGAACACGGCCAAGGTCCATTTCAACCAGTTCGAGCGGGCCAAGGACCCGTCGGGCAAGCGGCTGATCTATGGCGGCGTGGTGATCTCGACCGCCAAGGCCCTGTCCTACAACGGACTGCAGAACGCCGGCCTGATCCTGGCGATCAACGGCGGACGGCACGTGGCCCCGTTCTTCGCCGGCGGCACGGTGTTCGCCTGGAGCGAGGTGCTGGACAAGGCTGATCTCGGCGGCGTCGGCGCCCTGCGCCTACGGCTGGTGGCGACCAGAGACCGTCCGTGCGACGATTTCCCCGACAAGGACGGCGAGGGGACCTACAATCCGGCCGTCATTCTCGACTTCGACTACTGGGCGGCGGTTCCAAAGCGTGGCTGATTTCAAGCTCGACCCCGCCTTCGTCGCCACCGCGCACGAGGTCGCCGACCTGCCGCTGTGCGAAGTGCGTCTGCATGACGACGCCCGCTACCCATGGCTGGTCCTCATTCCCCGCCGGCCCGGCCTGCGGGAGATCGAGGACCTCGAGACCGGCGATCGCGTCCAGCTGATGGAGGAGATCGTCCTGGCCGGGACCGCCGTCCGCGCGGTCGGGGCGACGCTGGGCCTGCCGGTCGACAAGCTGAACGTCGGGGCCCTGGGCAATGTCACGGCCCAGCTGCATGTTCATGTCGTGGGCCGCCGCGGAAACGATCCGGCCTGGCCGGGCCCCGTCTGGGGTCACAGCCCGGCGGCCGCCTATACGACCGAGGACCTCGCGGCGGCGATGGCGGCGGCGCGGGACGCCTTGAAGCTCTAACGCTTCTTCTTCGCCGAGCCCTTCCTGGCCGCCGTCGCCTTGCCCTTGCGAGCAGAGGTCGCCTTGGCCTTGCCGCCCTTGCCCTTCTTCAGGGCCGAGCCCTTGCCGCTCTTCCTGGCCGCGGCGGCGCACTTGGCCTTGGCGGCCTTCAGCGCCTTGCCTTTCTTGCCCCGGGTCGAGCAGGCCGGCGAGGCGGCGACCGGCGCCGTCGGACGGGCGACCACGCGCGGCGGCCAGACATAGGGTCCGCGCCCCTGCCCTTCATAGCCAGGCGGGGCCTGCGGAAGAATGTGTTCGGCGCTGACCGCCTGGGTCGCGCCGTTCTCGACCAGTTCGCCCGACCATCGCTCGTCGCCGGACGAACGCAGGGTCAAGGTCGTGGACTGGCCGCCCCTGGGGCTGAAGCGGACGACGACGTCGCCGCCGTCCCGGCGCAGGTCGTCGATCAGCCCCGTCGAGCCGACTGCCCCCGGACGGCGGACGTCGCGCCAGGCGCCCTCCAGTTCGCCGTAGCCGCCAGCCTTGTCGACGAGCTGCAGGGCGTAGAGTTGGCCGCCGTCGGCCCCGACGATCCGCCAGCCGCCGTCGAGCGGGCCTTGCAGGTTCTGGGCGGCGGCGATCGAGCCCTTGACCCGCAGTTCATAGACCTGGGCCTTGGTCAGCTCGGCGCCGGTCGGCGCCTCGGGCTCCGGCGGCGGAATCGGCAGGATGGTGGCCCGGTGCCTGGCCGCCGGCTTGTTGGCGGCGGTCTCGGCGGCCTCCTCGTCGACCGTCTGGCCGCTCTGCGAGATGAGGTCGGCCATCGGATCGATGGCCTGGGGGATCTGCGAGGAATCCAGGACAGGCGCCGACGGCGTTGGGACCGCCGTCCTGGCCGGCGCTTCGGCGCCAGGCGCAGGAACTGGCGCGGGCGCGGTCGACGGCGCGGCCTGGGTCCCGAAGGTCGGCACATAGCCCGTGGGCGGGGCCGTCGCCGGAGTCTGTTGCGCCAGCGCCGGGCTGGCCATCAAGACGACGGAAAGAACGATAGCCCGAGCCCGCATACGAAACCTTCTGGTACCCCCTAGGCGGCGACCGATCGCGCCGCGATGGCCTCCGCCACCGCGACAAGACGCTGCGCCTGCGCCAGATGCAAGCGCTCGGCCATCTTGCCGTCGACGCGCAAGGCTCCTTTGCCAGCATTTTCGGGCGCGCTGAAGGCGGCGATCACCGCCTGGCTCCAGGCGATGTCCTCGGGCGAGGGGGAGAACACGCGGTTGCAGATCGCCAGATGCTTGGGATGGATCAGGGTCTTGCCGTCGAAGCCGAAGTCGACGCCCTGGACGCAGACGGCCTCCAGCGCGTCCAGGTCCTCGATATCGTTGTGGACCCCGTCCAGGATGGTCAGGCCGTGGGCCCGGGCGGCGGCGACCGACAGGGTCAGGAGCGGCAGAAACGGGGCGCGATCCGGCGTCTGGCGGGCCCGCATCTCCTTGGCGAAGTCGTTGACGCCCATCACCCAGGTCGACAGGCGCGTGCCATGCACGGCCCCGGCGATGTCCCATAGGTGGAAAGCCGCCTTGGCGGTCTCGATCATGGTCCACAGCCGGGTCGCGGGTGGAGCGCCATTCAGGTACTGGTCGTACAGGCGCACACCGTCGGCGTCGTCGACCTTGGGGACCAGCACCGCGTCCGGCCCCGCCTCGGCGGCGGCGCGCAGATCCTCGGCGCCCCAGGGGGTGTCGATGCCGTTGACACGGATCACCACCTCGCGCGCGCCGAAGCCGCCGGCCTTGACCGCCGCCACGGCCGCCTCGCGCGCCGCCGGCTTCATCTCCGGCGCGACAGCGTCTTCCAGGTCGAGGATGATCACGTCGGCATCCAGCGTGCGGGCCTTCTCGACGGCCTTGGCGTTGGACGCCGGCATGTAGAGGGCGCTGCGGCGCGGGCGGATGGCGGTATCGGTGTCGGTCACGGAAATCCCCTGCTCTCTTGTCCTTCACCCGACCCTAGCACCGCCGCGACGCAGCAAAAGCCTTCCCCGTGCGGGAAGCGGCTTGGCGCCGCCTCTCACGGGGTTAGGATCGCCCCATGAGCACCACCCGGTACGACAACAGCGCCAGGAACGTCATGGGCGGCGAGCTCGCCCCTTGCTCGCTGGATCCGATCACCGGCTTCTATCGCAATGGCTGCTGCGAGACGGGCCCGCATGACCTGGGCCTGCACACCGTCTGCGCGGTGATGACCGACGACTTCCTCGCCTTCTCCAAGGCCCAGGGCAACGACCTCTCCACCCCGCGTCCCGAACTGGCCTTCCCGGGCCTGAAGGCCGGCGACCGCTGGTGCCTGTGCGCCGGCCGCTGGAAGGAAGCCCTCGACGCCGGCATGGCCCCGCAGGTGGTGCTGGACGCCACGCACGAGGAGATGCTGGCGGTGGTGACCCTGGGCGTGCTGAAGGATCACGCGGTGGCGTGAGAACGCGCGGTCCGGGGCCACGACCCTGGCCCCGGACCACACGGGTGATTTCAGCCCGCGCCCGTCGCTCTCTCTCTAGCCGAACCGCGCTTTGGAAAGCGCCACCGCGTCCGCGCCGGCGGGGAAGCGCAGCCGGCCCTTGGTGTCGGCGACGGCGTCCCAAACAGCTTCGGCGACGTCGATCTCCCGGGTGGTCATCGCCGGCTTGGCGAAGCTCTCGAAGATCGGCGCGGCGAAGTCGGCATAGGCCGGCGGGATCAGGTCCTCGACCTTGACATCGGTGTTCTGGCTGAAGCGGGTCGTCGGGCCATAGCCGGGCTCGACCAGCTTCGCGCGTACGCCGAAATGACCCAACTCGTGGGCCAGCGACCCCGTGAAACCCTCGATGGCCTGCTTGCTGGCGGTATAGGCGGCGGCCAGCGGCATGGCGGCCAGGGTGACGCTCGAGGTAACGTTGACGATCACGCCCGAACGGCGCGCCCGCATCCCCGGGATCACCGCCTGGCACATGGCCATGACGCCGAAGGTGTTGGTGTCGAACACCTTGCGGATGTGGGCCATCGGCGTAGCTTCGAACGCGCCGACGACGCCAACCCCGGCATTGTTGACCAGGGCGTCGATCGGACCTGCGGCGACGACGGCCGCGGCGATGCTGTCCGGCTGGGTCACGTCCAGCGGCAGGATGCGCAGGGCCTCTGAGCGCGGCAGAACATTCGGGTCGGGCCGGCGCATGGTGGCGATGACGCGCCAACCGTTGGCCAGGAAATAGCGAGCGGTTTCGAGGCCGTAGCCCGAGGACGCGCCGGTGATCAGGATGGTTTGCATGGGGACCTCCACGGATGGGACGGTCTCCTCAATGCGCCTTCACGCCAGGCCAATCGATAATCGAACGTCCAAGATTAGTTTCCGATCGTCCAGATCAGGCGGCAAGGCTCCGAACGAACCGGCCAGGTGAGCAGCCCTGCCGCTTGCGAAAGGCCGTGCTGAAGGCGCTGGCGGACTCATAGCCGATCTCGTCAGCGATCCTGTCGAGGGTCTTGTCTCCGCTGACAAGGGCGGTCCTGGCCAGGGCCATGCGCCACCGCGCCAGATACTCGATCGGCCCGCAGCCCAGCACCTCGCCGAAGCGCGCGGCGAAGGCCGATCGCGACAAGCCGGCGATCTTGGCCAGTCCCGCGACCGTCCAGTGGGCGCGCACGTCGGCGTGCATGGCCCGCAGGACCCGGGCCAGGGCCGGGTCGCGCAGGCCATTCAGAAGGCCGGCCCGGGCGTCGTCGCGGGCCACGCCACGCCAGCGCAGGGCCTCGACCAACAGGACCTCCAGCATCCGCCGCAGGATCATGTCCTTGCCTGGCTCGTCGCGTCCGCACTCGTCCATGATCAGCGCGATCACGCCCGCCAGGCGGTCGGTCCGCCCCTCCGAGGCGGGGATGTGGATCATGCGCGGCAGCAGGGCCAGCAGCAGCGACGCGTTGACCTGCTCGATGCCGAAAGCCCCGCCCAGGGACTCGAAATCGGCCTCGCCCTCCTGCTCGCCGTGCCGGACAGGGACCTCCGTGGGTTCGCGCGCCTCGCCCGCGACGCCGGGGGCGCTGCTCAGGGTGAAGGCCGGTGTCGACGGCAACAACAGGAAGTCGCCCCGCCCCATCCGGAAGGCCGGCTGGCCCTCGAAGGCGATCCAGCATTCGCCCTTGAGCACAATCGTGAAGCCCGGCGCGTCGTGGGCGGCGTAGCGCACGCCCCAGGTTCCCCTGCCGGTGATGGGCTTGGAGATGACCGAGTTCGGCCGGAGCAGGGCGATGACGTCGCTGAGCGGATCCATTCGGACGATCGAAACTGAAATCTAGCCCAGTGATTATCGATCATCGCACCTGACTGTCCAGCCGCCCCTACTCCTCCCGCAGCTCCAAGGCCGTGAACGGCGCCTGGCCGCGTTCGATGCGGATCAGGTCCAGCACGCCGAGAATCTGGCGGGAGCGCCATTGGCCTTGCAGGTAGGAGATCGGACCCAGGGTGACGCCCGCCGCGACCTGGATCGCCACGGTGCTGTGCGCGCGAATGAAACTCAGCATGCTGTCGCCCGCCAGGTCCGCCATGATGGCCGCGATCGTCAACGGCACGGTCAGGTAGACGACAACCACCGCCCGGACCATCTGATCATGTCGACGGGCGTTCAGGCTGGCCAGGGCCGACAGGGCGTCGAACGTGGCGTCGTCGATCCCGTCCAGCAGCGCGAAGGCCTTCGCCGTCGAAGGGTTCCGGCGAAAACCGTTGAGGAAGTCGACGCCCATATAGCCCCAGGCGCCGGGCGTGTAGAACGCCTCAAGCAACAGGTTCCAGGCCGGGAACAGGCGCTTCAGCTTGTCCCAGAGAGCCCAGGCCTCGGCGGCCTCGCCCCTCGCCGTTACCGCAACACCCTTCGCCATGCCCGCCCCGCGCTCAACCTGAGGCAAAGGTCTAGGCAGCCAGACGCGCGATGTCGATCCCGCTCAGGACTTCGACGACAGGTCCGGGCGCGAGGCCAGGAACGCCGCCTTTTCCTCGGGCGTCAGCACCTTGGCGGTCTTGCGTCGCACCACCTTCGGCGTCGGGCGGGCATAGGCCCCGGCGATGACCGCGGGCTTGAGGTCGGCCAGGCGCTTGATGGGCGGCTTCATGTCGTTTCCCGATTTGGCCCCGGTTGCGGACGGACTCTAGGCGGCGATCCGTGATGGCGGCAAGACAGCCCTACCGCGCCACGCTGGCCCGCGCCCGTTTCAAGCCCGGTCGGGCGGCGGGCGCGGTAGCCTCGTTCTGCTCCAGAGCCGCCAGCAGGTCGGCCTTGACGCCGGCCACCTTGCGGGTCTCGGTCAGCTTTCCGCCTTCCGGCGTCTGGACGTAGAAGGCGTCGACGGCGCGCTCGCCATACCCGTCGATATGGGCCGACTGGATGGAGAGGCCGTTGTCGGCGAGGGTCTTGGCCAGGGCGTGCAGCAGGCCCGGCCGGTCGCGGCCCGAGGCCTCGACCACCGTGGCGTCGTTGGACGCCTCGTTGTCGATCGTCACGGTCGGCGCGATGGCGAAGGCGGCGGCGCGGGACGGTTCGGAGCCCCGGCGCGGCTCTACGCCCAGAGACTCGCCCTTGCCGGCGGCTTCCAGCGCATCGGCCAGGCGGCGCAGGGCGCGCGGGTTCTCGCAGCCGAACGGCGCGCCGGTCACGTCCTGGACGTAGAAGACGTCCAGCGCCTGGCCCTGGCGGGAGGTGAAGACCCGAGCCCCGACCACATTGCCGCCCAGGGCGGAAATGGCCATGGCCAGGTCGGCGAACAGGCCGCGGCGGTCCTTGGCGGCGACCACGATCTCGGCCGCGTTCTGGTTGGGCTGCACTCGGCCCTCGGCGGCGGCCCCGCCCTGGATGGCGGCGCGGCGGGCCAGGGCGGCGTGCTCGAACAGCTCCTCCTGCGGAAAGGCGCTGAAATAGGCGTTCTCCATCGCCGACACCCAGCCCTTGGCGGCCGGATCGATCTCCAGCAGCGTGGCGCGGGCGGCCTCTGCCAGACTTTCCTGGTGGCGCAGGACGTTGGCGGCGGCGTCGCTGCCGCGCCCGCCCCGGAACACGGCCTCGGTGGCGTTGTAGAGCTCGCGCAGCAGCTGGCCCTTCCAGCCGTTCCACACCCCCGGCCCGACGGCGCGGATGTCGGCGACGGTGATGACCAGCAAGAGGCGCAGGCGCTCGGGGTTTTCGACGATCCGGGCGAAGGCGGCGACGGTGCCGGGATCGGACACGTCGCGCTTCTGGGCGAAGTCGCTCATCACCAGGTGGTTCTCGACCAGCCAGGCGACCAGTTCGACCTTGACCCGTTCCAGGCCCAGGCGCTCGCAGGCGCTGCGGGCGGCGCGGGCCCCGGCCTTTTCCTGGCCGCCAACGCCGCCCTTGCCGGTGTCGTGCAGCAGCATGGCCAGGAACAGCGCTTCGCGGTCCTCGATCAGGGGCATGATCGAGACGGCCAGGGGGTGGTCCTCGACCAGCCGGCCGGCCGCCATGTCGCCGATCACGCCCACGGCCCGCAGGGTGTGCTCGTCCACCGTGTACGAGTGGTACATGTTGAACTGCATCTGGGCGACGACGCGGCCGAACTCGGGGATGAAGCGGCCCAGGACCCCGGCGTCGTTCATCAGGGTCAGGGTGCGATAGCTGCGCTTGCCGCGCGCCAGCAGGTCCAGGAACGCCCGGCAGGCCTCGGGGGCGCGGCGCACCTTGGACGTGATCAGCGAGAGACTCCGGGTCACCGCCGTGAAGGCGTCCGGATGCAGGTCGAGATCGCGTTCGTCGGCGATCTTGAACAGGCGGATCAGATTGACCGGATCGGCCTCGAAGACCGCCGGCCCGTCGATGTTCAGGCGACCGCCGTCCTCGTAGAACCCCTCGACGTCCAGCGCCTTGCGCTTGGGCCGGCCGCCCGGCAGGAAGCGCGAAATGCCCTTGGGCTCGTTCTTGAAGTGCTCGGCCTCCAGCTTGGCCGAGAAGGCGCGGGTCAGGGCCCCGACCTCCTTGGCGATCAGGAAGTAGCGGCGCATGAAGCGCTCGACCGCCGGCGCGTCACCCCGGTCGCCATAGCCCATGCGGCGGGCGATCTCGGGCTGCAGATCGAAGGTCAGCCGCTCCTCGGGCCGCCCCGTCGTGAAATGCAGGTGGGCCCGCACGGCGTGCAGGAAGTCGAAGGCGCGGATGAAGGCCTTGGTCTCTCGGCTCGAGAACACCTCCAGCTTGAAGACGTCCTCCGGCCGATCGACCGGGTGCAGATATTCGGCGATCCACATCAGGGTATGGAGGTCGCGTAACCCCCCCTTCCCTTCCTTGACGTTGGGCTCGACCATGTAACGGCTGGTCCCGGCCCGGGCCTGGCGATCGTCGCGTTCCTTCAGCTTGGCGGCGACGAACTGGGCGCCGGTGCCCTTCATCACGTCGTCTCGGAAGCGTTTCTTGAGATCGTTGGCCAGGCGCTCGTCGCCGGTCAGGCGGCGGGCCTCCAGGATCGAGGTGCGGATCGTGAAGTCTTCCTTCGAGAGGCGCACGCACTCCTCGATGGTCCGCGAGGCGTGGCCGACCTTGAAGCCCAGATCCCACAGCGCATAGAGCATGAACTCGATGACGCTCTCGGCGTGCGGCGTCTGCTTGTAGGGCCGCAGGAACAGCAGATCGATGTCGCTGAACGGGGCCAGGGTGCCCCGGCCATAGCCGCCGACGGCCAGCAGGCACAGGCGCTCGCCCTCGGTCGGGTTTCGGGCTCGAAAGACGTGGACCGTGGTGAAGTCGTAGAGGGCGGTGATCACCTCGTCGGTGACGCCGCTGATCAGGCGGGCGGTCTCGACGCCGCTGGCGCCGTTCTCCAGCCGCTCCTTGGCGATCATCCGGCCGCGAAACAGCGCCTGCTTGAGGATGTCGATGGCCCGGGCGCGCTGCTCGGCCTCGTTGCCGATGGCGTCGAGGGCGGCGGCGGACAGGCGCGCGCGCAAGGCGTGCCCGTCGACGACATGTTCCAGGCGGGTGGGGCGGAGGCGACGGGGCATATGACCTATATGGTTACGCGCTAGGTCTTGAGCAGACCCTTAAGACGATAGAGGGCTTCCAGGGCCTCGCGGGGGCTCATCCCGTCAACATCGAGGTCCTCCAGCGTGGTCTCGACCGCGCTGGGCGCCGCTCTGGCGGGCGCCTGCGCCACGGCCTGGCTGACGGCGAACAGCGGCAAGTCGTCCAGCTTGGCCGGCGACTGATCCTTGCTCTCCAAGCGATCCAGCACCTCGCGAGCGCGCACGACGACCGGACCGGGCACGCCGGCCAGCTTGGCCACCTGGACGCCGTACGAACGGTCGGCCGGACCCGGCGCGGCCTCGTGCAGGAAGACCAGGTCGCCGTTCCATTCCTTGGCCCTCAGGGACAGGTTGGAGACGTGCGCCATCCGCTCCTCCAGCGTCGCCAGCTCGTGATAGTGCGTGGCGAACAGGGCGCGGCTCTTGTTGGTGTCGTGCAGGGCCTCGGCGCAGGCCCAGGCGATCGCCAAACCATCATAGGTGGCCGTGCCCCGGCCAATCTCGTCCAGGATCACCAGGCTGCGCGGCCCGGCCTGGGTGAGGATGGCGGCGGTCTCGACCATCTCCATCATGAAGGTCGAGCGACCGCGGGCCAGATCATCGCCCGCGCCCACGCGGCTGAACAGGCGGTCGACGACGCCGAGGCGGAAGCTGGCGGCCGGCACGTAGCAGCCCGATTGCGCCAGGATCGCCAGCAAGGCGTTCTGGCGCAGGAAGGTCGACTTACCGGCCATGTTCGGGCCGGTGACGATCGACAGCCGCGCCCCGGTCTCGCCCGAGGCGTCCAGGCAGCAGTCGTTGGGGGTGTAGGGATCGCCGGCGCGCTTGACCGCGGCCTCGACCACCGGGTGGCGAGCGCCCTTGGCGTCGAAGGCGTAGGAGGCGTCGACGATCGGCCGCACCGCGCCGGCGTCCTCGGCCCATTCGGCTAAGGCCGAGGCGACATCGAGCCGCGCCAGGGCCTCGGCGGCGATCTGGATGGCGTCGGCGTGGGCTCGAGCCTGCTCGCGCCAGTCCTCGAAGGCGGCGACCTCCATGGCCAGGGCCCGCTCGGCGGCCTGGGCGATGCGGGCGTCCAGATCGGCCAGCTCCACCGTGGTGAAGCGCACCTGGTTGGCCAGGGTCTGACGGTGGATGAAGGTGGCGTTCAGCGGCGGCTGGAACAGCGGGTCGGCCTTGCCGGCCGTGGCCTCGACGAAATAGCCCAGCACGCCGTTGTGACGGATCTTCAGCGGCACGCCGCTCTCGGCCATCAGCTGGGCTTCCAGGGCGATGATCACCTTGCGGCTGTCGTCACGCAGGCCCCGCGCCTGGTCCAGCTCGGGCCGGACGCCGGCGGCGACGAAGCCGCCGTCGCGGGCCAGGGCCGGGAGATCGGGGCCCAGGCCCTGCTCCAGGGTGTTCAGGAATTGCGACAGCCCCTCGTGCAGCGACGGGGTCAGCGCCTTGAAGGCGTGCTCCAGTTCGAACGGCGGCGGCGACAGCGGATCGGGCGAACCGCCCGCCATGCCGGCCAGACGCTCGCCAACCTTCAGGGTGTCGCGCAGGCAACCCAGATCGCGCGGCCCGCCTCGCCCCAAGGCAAGACGCGACAGGGCGCGGGCCATGTCGCCGGCGCCTTTCAGCACCTCACGCAGGCGCTGGCGCAGCTGGCGGTGTTCGACGAACCACTCGACGGCGTCCAGGCGCTGATCGATGGCGGCGACGTCCAGCAGCGGCCGGGCCAGGCGCGAGGCCAGCATCCGCGCGCCGCCGGCGGTCACCGTGCGGTCTATACAGGCCAGCAGCGAGCCGTTGCGGTCGCCGGTCTGGGTGCGGTCGATCTCCAGGCTGCCGCGCGTGGCCGGGTCGATGGCCATGACGTCGGCGTCGGCGGCGCGGCGCGGCGCGCGCAGGGCCGGCAGCTTGCCGGCCTGGGTCATTTCCAGATGGGCGGCGATCAGGCCCAAGGCGCCGACTTCGGCGGGAGTAAGTCCGCCGAAGCCATCCAGGGTCTCGACGCCGTAGAGGCGCTTGACCCGCGCTTCGGACGCCTGCGGCTCGGACAGGGCCGAGGGCATCGGCTGCACCAGGCCGCCGCAGATCTTCAGGGTCTGAGACAGCGCATCGTCGGACAGCAGCCGGTCGGCGACGAGGGTCTCGGACGGGGCCAGGGCGGCCAGGATCGGCGCCACGGCCTCCTTGGCCACGGTGAAGACCTCGACCTCGCCGGTCGACAGCTCGACCGAGGCCACGGCCGCCTGGCCCGCGCGGATGGCGACGGCCGCCAGGCGGTTGGCGCCCCGCGCGTCCAGCAGGCCGTCCTCGGTCAGGGTGCCGGGCGTCACGACCCGGACGATGTCGCGACGGACGACAGACTTGGAGCCGCGCTTCTTGGCTTCGGCCGGGTCTTCCATCTGCTCGCAGACGGCGACCTTGAAGCCCATGCGGATCAGCTTGGAGAGATAGGCCTCGGCCGCGTGCTGCGGCACGCCCGCCATCGGGATCGGCTGGCCGTTGTGGGTTCCCCGGAACGTCTGGCTGATGCCCAGGGCCGCGGCGGCCTTGTAGGCGTCATCGAAGAACAGCTCGTAGAAGTCGCCCATGCGGAAGAAGATCAACGCGTCGGGCTGCCGCGCCTTCATCTCGAAGAACTGCGCCATCACCGGCGTCGCGCCGGCGGGGTCGAGCAGGTGGGCGGGGGTCGGCGTGGCGTGGGCGTTCATGACGCCTGGAAACTACAGAGCGTCGCGACTCCCGTTAAGGGGCGGCGTTAAGGAAATAAGGGTATGGAACATCATGCTCGGAACGTTCGAGCATCCTTGACGACCATATCGACGTGCGGTTGAGCTTTGCCTATGAGCACAGCCTCGCCACCACCTCCCGCCGGCACGATCATCCACCGGCCCGACTGGCTGGTGAAACCCTCCGGCGAGGATTTGGCCGAGTTCTATCCAGCGCGCGCGGCGCGGCGCGACATCTCCGGCAGGGCGACCATCAGGTGCGACGTGATGGCCGACGGGCGGCTAGACGGCTGCATGGTCTTGGAGGAATCGCCGACCGACGAGCACTTCGGCGACGCGGCGTTGAAGATGGCGTCGAAGTTCCAGATGACCAAGCCCGATCCCAACGGGCCGCCGGCTTCTGTGACGATCCCGCTCGTTTTCCGCCCGCCGGAACCGCACGCGATGATCCGGCCGGACAAGGAGACCATGCAGTCCATGATGGGCGCGGCGGCTGGCGTCGCCGCCATCGCACTTACCCTGCTGCTGGTGTTGATCTGGGGCCTGGATCGCTACAACACCCCCGCGGCGGAAAGGCGTCCGAAGGGGGAACCCTAGTTCCCCGTCACCTCTTCCCAGAACCGCTTGGCCTTGCCGACGAAGTTGGCGGACTTGGGGTTCTGCTTCTCGCCGCAGAGGCCGGCCAGTTCGCGCATCAGTTCCTTCTGGCGCGCGGACAGGTGGGTCGGGGTTTCGACGAACAGCTCGACCACCAGGTCGCCGCGCTGGCGGCTGCGCAGGGACGGCATGCCCTTGCCCTTGAGGCGGACGGTCTTGCCGGTCTGGGCGCCTTCGGGAACCGTGACGGTGATCTTGCACTCGCCGTCGCAGGTCTCGCCGCCCAGCAGGCAGGGGGCCTCGATCTCGCCGCCGAGGGCGGCGGTGGTCATCGGCACCGGCACGGTGCAGAGCAGGTCGAGACCGTCGCGCTCGAACAGTTCGTGCGGGGTCACCGACAGGAAGATGTAGAGGTCGCCGCGCGGACCGCCGCGCGCGCCCGCGTCGCCCTCGCCCGCCAAGCGGATCCGGGCGCCGTCGTCGACGCCGGCCGGGATGCGGACCGACAGGATGCGCTCGCGGCGCACCTGGCCGTGGCCATGGCAGTTCTGGCAGGGATCGAGAACCAGACGGCCCGAGCCGCCGCAGCGCGGGCAGCCGCGCTCGACCGCGAAGAAGCCTTGCGTGGCGCGGACCCGGCCGGCGCCGCCGCAGGTGCCGCAGACGGTGGGGTTGGTGCCGGGCTTGGCGCCCGAGCCTTCGCAGACCTCGCAGGTCATGGCGGCGGGCACCTTGATCTCGACCTCGGCGCCGGCATAGGCCTGCTCGAGGGCGATCTCCAGATCATAGCGCAGGTCCTGGCCGCGCTGGGGACCGTTCGACTGACGGCGACCGCCGCCGAACATCTCGCCGAACACGTCGCCGAAGACATCGTTGAAGATGTCGCTGGCGTCGAAGCCCTGACCACCGAAGCCGCCCGCGCCGCCTTGGCCGCCATTGACGCCGGCATGGCCGAAGCGGTCGTAGGCCGCGCGCTTCTGCGGATCGGAGAGGACCGAATAGGCCTCGTTGATTTCCTTGAACCGGCCGGTGGCGTTCTCGCATCCGCCGTTGCGGTCCGGGTGGTGTTCCATCGCCAGTTTGCGGAACGCGGACTTCAGACCAGCGTCATCGATGGTCCGGGTCACGCCGAGAATTTCGTAATAGTCGCGCATAATCAGCGTCTGGCGCCCAAAAGGCCCACGAAAGTGGCGTTGATGAAGGAAGAGGTGGGATAGCACGCGGCCCGGCGCAAGGCGCCAGCGGGCGGAGCGGCAAGAGGTCGCGGCCGCGGAACAGGGCTGTCGCTGATGTTCCGCGGCGCGCGCATGGCGATTAGTTCGCCGGCTTGTTGTCGTCGACTTCCTCGAACTCGGCGTCGACGACGCCATCGTCCGCGGCCTCGGCGCCGTCAGCGCCTTCGGCCGAACCCTGTTGCGAAGCGTACATGGCTTCGCCCAGCTTCATCGACGCCTGGATCAGCGCTTGGGTCTTGGCCTGGATGGCCTCGACGTCGTCGCCTTCCAGGGCGGTCTTCAGCTCGGTGACGCCGGTCTCGATCGCGGTCTTTTCAGCCGCGCCCACCTTGTCGCCGTGCTCGGCCAGGGCCTTCTCGGTCGAGTGCAGGATCGCCTCGCCCTGGTTCTTGGCCTCGACCAGTTTCTTCTTGGTTTCGTCCGCGGCCTTGTTGGCCTCGGCTTCCTTGACCATGCGCTCGATGTCCGCGTCCGAAAGGCCGCCATTGGCCTGGATGCGGATCGAGTGCTCCTTGTTGGTCGCCTTGTCTTTGGCGTGGACCTGCACGATGCCATTGGCGTCGATGTCGAAGGTGACTTCGATCTGCGGGATGCCGCGCGGCGCCGGCGGGATGCCGACCAGGTCGAACTGGCCCAGGATCTTGTTGTCCTGCGCCATCGGGCGTTCGCCCTGGAACACGCGGATCGTCACGGCCGACTGGTTGTCGTCAGCGGTCGAGAAGGTCTGCGAGCGCTTGGTCGGGATCGTGGTGTTGCGTTCGATCAGCGGGGTGAACACACCGCCCAGGGTCTCGATGCCCAGGGTCAGCGGGGTCACGTCCAGCAGCAGCACGTCCTTGACGTCGCCTTGCAGCACGCCGGCCTGAACGGCCGCGCCCAGCGCCACGACTTCATCGGGGTTGACGCCCTTGTGCGGCTCGCGGCCGAAGAAGTCCTGCACCGCCTGCTGGACCTTGGGCATGCGGCTCATGCCGCCGACCAGGATCACTTCGTCGATGTCGCTCTTCTTCAGGCCGGCGTCCTTGAGGGCCTGTTCGCACGGACCGATGGTGCGGGCGATCAGGTCGTCGACCAAGGCTTCCAGCTTGGCGCGCGACAGCTTGATGTTCAGGTGCAGCGGACCCGAGGCGTTCATGCTGATGAACGGCAGGTTGACCTCGTACTGAGCCGTCGAGGACAGCTCCTTCTTGGCCTTTTCCGCTTCCTCGCGCAGGCGCTGGAGGGCCAGCTTGTCCTTGCGCAGGTCGACGCCCTGCTCCTTCTTGAACTCGTCGGCCAGGTAGTCGACGATCCGCAGGTCGAAGTCCTCGCCGCCCAGGAAGGTGTCGCCGTTGGTCGACTTCACTTCGAAGACGCCGTCGCCGATTTCCAGGATCGACACGTCGAAGGTGCCGCCGCCCAGGTCATAGACGGCGATCTTCTTGTTGTTGTCCTTGTCCAGGCCATAGGCCAGGGCCGCGGCGGTCGGCTCGTTGATGATGCGCAGGACTTCCAGGCCGGCGATCTTGCCGGCGTCCTTGGTCGCCTGACGCTGGGCGTCGTTGAAATAGGCCGGGACGGTGATGACCGCCTTGGTCACGGGCTCGCCCAGGTGGGCCTCGGCGGCTTCCTTCATCTTCTGCAGAATGAAGGCCGAGACTTCCTGCGGGCTGTAGTCCTTGCCGTGGGCCTTGACCCAGGCGTCGCCGGTCGGGCCCTTGACGATCTCGTAGGGCACCATGCCCTTGTCCTTCTCGACCACCGGATCGCTGGCGTTGCGGCCGATCAGGCGCTTGATCGCGAACAGCGTGTTGGTCGGGTTGGTCACGGCCTGGCGCTTGGCGGGTTGGCCGACAAGGCGCTCGCCGTCTTCCAGGAAGGCCACGACCGACGGCGTGGTGCGAGCGCCTTCGGCGTTCTCGATCACCTTCGGGTTCTTGCCGTCCATGATGGCCACGCACGAGTTCGTGGTGCCAAGGTCGATGCCGATAATCTTGCTCATTTTGGTACCTGTTCGCTCCTTTAGGCGGACGGTGGTGACGAGGGCCTTCTCGGAAGCGCCCCGGTTTTTCTCGTTCCCGTCCCCGATGGGTTCGTACGCTTTACGGTTAGATCCACATCCTGTCCCACCGGCGAAAACCGAGCGGGCAAAATGCGTTGTGCGAACTTGACGAGCCCGTCAACCCCGCTTCGAAGCCGGATATGGGGGATAGGGTGAAGGGCGCAAGACCATAACCCCATGCCGCGAGGGGGAATCTGGCTTTTTGGGCAAGAAAAATGGCCGCACCCCTTCGGGCGCGGCCAGGAAATATATCACGTTATCGAGGATTTAGCCGTTCTTACCGACCCAGGCGGTGATGGCGGGCAGGCGCTGCTCACGGATCTTGGCGCGGTTCAGCACCGAGGCGGCGGCCTTGTCGGCTTCCTTGCGCGAACCTTCCGCCAGATTAGCCGCGGCCCAGGCCTTGATCTTCTCGGCCATGGCCGGGTTCGACGAGCCGGCGCCCAGACCGGGGATGAACCGGGTGCGCGAGGTTGAGTCGACCTTTTCGTTGACCTTGTCCTTGTTGGCCACGGCCCAGTCGAAGGTCATGTCAGGGTGCGCGCTGGCGACGCGCGAGATCATCGTGCTGGACATCGTCTCACCCGGCTCCGGCGTCAGGGCCAGCTCCAGCGCCTTCCTGGCCAGGGCCTCGTCCTCGGCCGAGGCCAGCAGCGAGAACAGCTGGGCGCGGATCAGCGGGGTCTTCTCGGCCAGGGCCTGGGCATGGATGGCGTCCCAGGTGGCGGCGTCGGCGTGACGGGCCACGACGCTGAGGATGGTCTTGCGCAGCGGACCGGGGATGGCCGACGGATCGGTCTTGTCGGCGTTGAACCGGCGGGTGGCCTCGGCCACGACCTCCGGGTCGCCCAGGCCGCCGAGCGTGCCGATCAGTTCGCCGCGCAGGATGGCGGTGCTGTCGGGCTCGCCCGACCGGGCGGTCCAGCCCACCCTGGCCAGCAGCGGACGCAGCTTGGCGACGGCCAGCTTGCGGAACGCCGCGCGCTCGGTCGGCATGCCCTCATAGTAGTTGTCGATGCTGGAATAGACGCCGGCGATCTTCGAGAACACCTGCGGGTCGGCGTCGGCCGGCGTGGCCTTGGCCAGGTCGAGGAAGTCGGTGGCGGGCTGGTAGCCGGCCAGGCCCATCGACCAGGCGTCGCTCATCACGCCCAGCTGGTCGATCGCCGGCAGCTTGGCGAAGCTCTGGACGATGCCGCCAAAGCGCTCTGCGCCATACTGGGTGCGGAAATAGCCGTTCTGACCGGCATTGACCACGACCGGGCCGCAGCCGTCGACCGTGACCGAGCCCTTGCCGCCGGTGACCAGGGTCTTGGCCTCGCCGCCGCCGATGGCCCGGACGGTGACGGGCACGCGCCACAGCAGCGGCTTCTTGCCCGGCATATCCTTGCTGAACTCGCCTTGCGTCAGGGTCAGGGTGGTCTTGCCCGCCGCGCAGGTCGCCGCGTCGACGGTGATCAGCGGCACGCCGGGCTGCAGGGTGAAGTCGTGGGCGATGGCGGTGATCGGCTTCTTGGCCGCGCCTTCGACCGACGACCACAGGTCGTCGCTGACCGTGTTGCCGTGGGCGTGCTTCTTCATGTAGGCGCGCACGCCGTCACGCCAGGCGTCGTGACCCACATAGCTTTCCAGCATGCGGATGACGGCCTCGCCCTTCTGGTAGGTGATGCCGTCGAAGGCCTGACTGGCCTGCTCGACGGTGGTCACGTGCTGAACTACCGGATGGGTGGTCGACAAGGCGTCCAGGCCCATGGCGTATTCGCGGCCGCCCACGGCGTTCAGGTTGGCGTTCCATTCCGGGTGGAAGTGCTCGGTCGCCCGGCCCTCCATCCACGAGGCGAAGCCCTCGTTCAGCCACAGGTCGTCCCACCAGGCCATGGTGACCAGGTCGCCGAACCACTGGTGGGCCATTTCGTGGGCCACGGTCGTGAAGACAGTCTGCTTGTCGCTCTCGGTGGAGATCTTCGGATCCAGCAGCAGGGCGTATTCGAAGTAGAAGATCGCGCCCCAGTTCTCCATGGCGCTGAAGAACTGGCTGCGGCCCGGGGCGGCGATGTTGTCCAGCACCGGCAGCGGATAGGGCGTGCCGAAATAGTCATTGTACCAGGGCAGGATGTCGGCGGCCGCCTTCAGGGCGAACTGCGCCTTGGGGGTGTCGCCCTTCTTGGTGACCACGCCGACGTCGGCGCCCGCCGCCTTGACCGAGGCGCGATCGAACTCGCCCAGGCCGAAGAACAGCAGATAGGTCGACATCTTCGGCGAGGTCGCAAACTTGACCAGGGTCTTGCCGTTACCCAGGTCCTTGGACGAGGCGATCGGCATGTTGCCCAGCGCCATCTGGCCGGTCGGGATCGTCGCCTCGACGCTATAGGTGGCCTTGTAGAACGGCTCGTCCCACGAGGGGATGAAGCGACGGGCGTCGGAGTTCTCGAACTGGGTGTAGATCGCGCGCTTCTTGCCGGTCTCGGTCTCGTAGTCGAGCGCGAACAAGCCGGCGGCCTGGGTGTAGATCTTGCCCGTGTAGTCGAGAGCCAGGACGTACTTGCCCTTCGGAAGCGGCTTGGCGAACGTGAAGCTGGCGGTCTGGGCCTCGTCGTCGACCTTGACCTTGGCCGCGCCGACTCCGGCGATCTCGGCCTTGGAGAAGGCCAGGTCGGCGGCCTGCAGGGTCACGGTCGCGGTCGGCTCGACCACCTCGATGGCGATCTTCACGCTGGCGGTGAAGGCCATCTTGTCGGCGTCGGGCGTGAAGGACAGGTCGTAGTGCGTGGGCCGGACAGCGCGTGGGAGCTGGGTCGTCACCGTGGCGAAGGTCGCGCCCTTCGAACCGGCTTGCGCGGCGACGGCGGCCGGCTTCGGCTTGACCTGGAGGTGTCCGGAAGCCGCGGCCGACACGCCGCCTGCGGCGAACAAAATCACGGCGACGGCCGCGGAGGACATAAGACGGCGCATGTACGGTCCTGATATGGAAAAATAGTCCGGCCTCTTCGCCGGAGGCGCAAACCAACACCTTCCGTCCCTATGGCGCGTCTTAAATTTCAGTAATGTTTCAGCCCCTCTCCGTCATTCCCGGTTTCGACCTCTGGCCCGGCCTGCTGGACCTGCCGGCCCAGCGCGCGCTGGTCGATGCGGTGATGGCCGCGGCGAAGACGGCCCCGTTCGCCCGCTACGACACGGCCTATGGCAAGGCGATGAGCGTGGCCATGACCGCCTTCGGGCCGCTGGGCTGGACCAGCGACAAGGCGGGATACCGCTACGCCCAACGCCATCCGGGCACGGACCAGGCCTGGCCCGACATGCCGCAAGCTCTGCTCGATCTCTGGACCCAGCTGGGCGACCCCCAGACTCCGCCGGACTCCTGCCTGGTGAACCTCTATCGCGGCGACGCGCGCATGGGCCTGCACCAGGATCGCGACGAGGCGGACCCAGCCTTTCCGGTGCTGTCGATCTCCCTGGGGGACACGGCGGTGTTCCGGATCGGCGGAACATCGCGCAAGGACCCGACGCGGAGCCTGAAGCTGGCCTCGGGCGACGTCTGCCGGTTGTCGGGCCCCGCGCGGCTGGCCTTCCATGGCGTCGACCGGATCCTGGCCGGATCCTCTGGCCTGGTCCCGGACGGCGGGCGGATCAATCTGACGCTCCGCCGGGCGAGGCCGGCCTAGGCGTCCTCTTCTTCAAGCGCCTCACGCATGGCCTTCAACGCGGCCTGCAGCCGCGATTGCGGCGGTCCGCCGGCGCTCGAGATCAGCACCTCGACCCCCGGCGCCACACGATAGCGGTGCGCGGGTTCGGGCACGTTCCAGCGGGAACGGAAGCGCTGCTCGATCTCCAGCCGTTCGGTCCGGCCGGTCCAGACGGCCAGCGCGCTCTCGAAACCCGACGGACGCCCGGCCAGCTCGGCCTCCAGCTCGCGCAGATAGTCGCCGATCGCCTCAAGATCGTTGCCGGCCCGCTGCATGGCCCGGATGAGCCGCAGCCGGGTCAGGTGATCGTCATCGAAATTGGCCCCGCGCCCGCGCGCGGCCGGCGGCGGCAGCAGGCCCTCGGCGACATAGTAGCGGACGGTGCGCTCGGAGATGTCGCACAGGGCGGCGAGATCCCGAGCCGTATAGCGGGGCGGATCGTCGGTCATGTCGACATACTGACAGTTCAATGTCGCATTTCAACTGTCTATTTTATAAGTTCGGACACGAAAAAGGCCGCTCCTTTCGGAGCGGCCTTTTTGTCGGTCGATCGGAGGCCGGATCAGCCGCGCAGCTTGCGGGTGATGACTTCCAGGTCGTGGTTCAGGGTGCTGTCCTCGGCGCGCAGGGCCTCGATGCGGCGCACGGCGTGCAGGACGGTGGTGTGGTCGCGACCGCCGAAGCGACGGCCGATGTCCGGCAGCGAGCGGGTGGTCAGCTGCTTGGCCAGCCACATGGCGGCCTGGCGCGGACGGGCCACGGCGCGGTTGCGGCGCTCGCTGAGCAGGTCGGCCTGCTTCATGCCGTAGTGCTCGGACGTCGCCTTCTGGATGTCGTCGATGGTGATGCGCTTCTCGCCCGACCGCAGGTGCGGACGCAGGACCGCCTGCACCTCGTCCAGGGTCATGCGCGACAGGCCCTCGCCGGCGCGGGCCGACAGGGTGTTCAGCGCGCCTTCCAGCTCGCGGACGCTGTCGGTGAAGCGGTCGGCCAGAAACTGCAGCACGTCGGGACGCATGGTCGGCTCGAAGCCGTGGGCCACGGCCAGGGTCTGGATCTTACGTTCCAGGATGCCCAGGCGCAGACTGCGGTCGGCCGGCTCCAGGCCGCAGACCAGGCCCGCCGACAGGTGCGAGCGCAGATGGGCGTCCATTTCGGTCATGGCCGACGGCGGACGGTCCGCCGAGAACACCACGCGGCCGCCGTCGCCGACCAGGGCGGTCAGGGTGTGGAACAGCTCTTCCTGGGTCGACTGCTTGCCGGCGATGAAATGCACGTCGTCGATGATCAGCAGGTCGGCGGCGCGCAGCTCTTCCTTGAAGGCCGCCGTCTGGCGATCCATCAGGGCGCGCACGAAGGTCGACAGGAAGCGTTCAGCGGTCAGATACACAACGCGCTTTTCCGGCGCGTTACGCATGGCTTCCCAGGCCAGAGCGTTCAGCAGGTGGGTCTTGCCGAAGCCGTAGGGGCCATGGAACAGCACGGGATTGAAATGGCCGTCGGCCCAGTTGGCGATCCGGCGCGCCACGGCGTGGGCGAACTCGTTGGCCGGACCCGGGACGAAGGTCTCGAAGGTGAAGCGCTCTTGCAGGCCCTGGGTTCGGGTCGACTTGGTGATCGGCGCCGGCACGTCGCTGGACACCGGCAGGACGATCTCGATGGGCTCGGCGGTCGCGGCCTTGGGGGCGGCCTCGATATAGGCGCCGCCGTTGCCGGCCAGGGCGGCCTCGAACTCCAGGCGCGACTTGAGGTCGATGCGACGACCGGTCGGGTCGTTGGCGGCCCACAGCTCGCCGATGCGGCGCCAGGCGCTGCGACGGATCCAGTCGCGGGCGATGCCCGTCGACGTGACCAGGACGACATCGCCGGCCGCGGCCTCGCGCAGAGCCGCCGGAGCGATCCATGACCCGAAGGCCGCATCGCCAAGCTCGCGTTTCAGAGCCACGCAAACCTTCGACCACACGCTCGTCGCCGGCTCTACAACCGTCGCGATCGCCGTCGAGAAGTCCTGGCTGGCCACCCCGCCCTTCATCGTCATTCGTCCACCGCCTCGCACAAAAACAACCGCCGCTACCATTCCTGCCGCCCGCCCCCCATGGCGTACGGCCGGTCTTCTCAACGCACACAGGTTCTTACTCGGCGACCACGGTAGGTCCGCCGCCGCCTTGTTTTTTCCAAGACTGGAGAAGCGCTGAGACGCTTAAACTAGCCAGCGGGGAGGGCCGGTCAAACGGAAAACTTGCGTCCGAGCCCGGATATTTCTGTTGACTCGCGAGAGCCCCTCGCCCGGCAAGGGAATAGCAAAGTCAGCTGCTCAGATCACAGATTGCAACGACTGGAATAGGGCGTTGGATTCAAAGCAAAAGCCGACCAGGCGGACCTGATCGGCTCTCGTAAATACTTGAAATCGTTAGACGAACGACGTTCGTCTAAAATCTGGACTAGGCGGCGGCCTTATCCAGCTTCTTCAGGCGCGCGGCCAGACGCGACACTTTGCGCGAGCCCGTGTTGGGGTGAACCACGCCCTTCGAAACCGCGCGCATCAGCTCCGATTGAGCTTCCACGAAAGCGGCCTTAGCGACGGCCACATCGCCCTTGGCGATGGCGTCTTCGAACTTGCGCAGGAAGGTGCGCACGCGCGAGCGACGGGCGGTGTTGACTTCGGTGCGGCGAGCGATCTTGCGGATCGCTTTCTTGGCGCCGGGATTATTGGCCATTAGGTCGGACCTTCAAACGGACAGCCACGCGGGCGGCCGCGAAGCAGGGAAAATAGAGCGCGCGGATATACGGGAAGCGCCGGCCGGGGTCAACGGTCCACAGGCATGAATCCTGCGGGCCATTTTGGCGCAATCGATTACTCGCCCTTGAATGTCGGCTTTCGCTTCTCGACGAAGGCCGCCATGCCTTCCTTCTGATCTTCGAACGCGAACAGCGAGTGGAACAGCCGCCGCTCCAGCGCGACGCCGGTGGTCAGGGTCGTCTCGTAGGCGGCCTCGACCAGCTCCTTGTTCATCGCCACGGCCAGCGGCGACTGGGCGGCGATCTTGGCGGCGACCGCCAGGACCTCGTCGATCAGCGCGTCGGCCGGGAAGATCCTCGACACCAGGCCCGAGCGCTCGGCCTCTTCGGCGCCCATCATCCGGCCGGTCAGGATCATGTCCATGGCCTTGGACTTGCCGACGAAGCGGGTCAGGCGCTGGGTGCCGCCGATGCCCGGCGACACGCCCAGCGTGATCTCGGGCTGGCCGAACTTGGCGGTGTCGGCCGCCAGGATGAAGTCGCACATCATCGCCAGCTCGCAGCCGCCGCCCAGGGCGTAACCGGCGACGGCGGCGATGATCGGCTTGCGGCACTGCTCGACCGCCCGCGCCCCGGCGGTGAAGAAGTCCGCCTTGAACATCTGGGCGTAGGTCTTGTCCGACATCTCCTTGATATCGGCGCCGGCCGCGAACGCCTTGGCCGAGCCGGTCAGCACGATGCAGCCCACCGCGTCGTCGGCCTCCGCCGCCGCCAGGGCCTGAGCCAGTTCGGCCAGCAGCGCCGTGTTCAGGGCGTTCAGGGCCTCGGGTCGGTTCAGGCGGATCAGGGCGACGCCGGGCGCGGTCTCGGGCGCTTCGACGATCAGGGTCTGGTACTCGGCCATCAAGGTCTCCTGCTTGAGCCGCGCAGTTATAGAGAGGCCAGTGGCGTTGGGGGAGAGCCTTAGGCGGCGGTTGGCGACAACTTGACCACCCCCTCAGATTTAGGTCAGACCTTGGCTCAATTTCGAGTGGCGTCGTGGCTTTACATCTGTCCGCGCGCCTGCGGGCAGGGGATTTCGGCATGGCCACTTTCATCGGCACATCGGGCAACGACACGATAGACGGCAGCCCGGTCAACGACACGCTGATCGGGCTCGAGGGCGACGACATCCTCAGGGGCGGCCAAGGCCACGATATCCTCGAGGGCGGTCCCGGCGATGATCTGCTCGATGGCGGCACGGGCTCCAACACCGCCGACTACACCCGCGCCACAAGCGGGGTGACGGTCGACCTGACGCTCACCGGCCCGCAAGTCACGGGCGGCGCCGGAACCGACACCCTGAAGTCCATCGGAGCGCTCCTAGGCTCCGCCTTCGCCGACCGACTAACCGGGGACAACCTCTCGAACCGCCTCGTCGGCAACGGCGGTGATGACGTCCTGCGCGGTGGCGGCGGCGACGACGCTCTCTACGGCGGGCTCGGCGACGACGTGCTCGACGGCGGCGCCAACGGTCAGTGGGGCGATGAAGCCATCTATACCGATGCGACCAACGGCGTGACGGTCGACCTCTCGAAGTCCGGCCCGCAGGCGACTGGATGGGGCAATGACACCCTGATCGGCATCGAGAGTGTGGACGGCTCGGCTTATGACGACGTGCTCGTCGGCGGCAGCGGCGCGGACACCCTCTACGGAAACAACGGCGACGACGTCCTGCGCGGCGGGGCCGGGGACGACGTGCTCGTGGGCGGCAACGGCGACGACATCGTCGACGGCGGCGACGGCTTCGACACGGTGGACTTCGGCCTGTTCAACTCAGGGGACTGGGCCTTCTCCGGCGCGACCGTGGACCTTTCCCTGGCCACCCCTCAGGGGCCGGCCGGACAGCAAAAGACCTATATCAGCATCGAGCGGGTGGTCGGCGGGCTCGGCGCGGATGTCCTCAAAGCCGGCGCGACCGGCGCGACGCTGGAGGGCTCCGACGGCGCGGACATCCTCTACGGCGGGACCGGGGACGATATCCTCGACGGCGGCTACGGCGACGACACCTTCTATATCGGCGTCGGCGACGACAAGGTGACCGGCGGCTTCGGAACCGACACGGTCCACTTCGTGGCGGGCGCGACGGCCCTGAACCTGGATCTGAGCACCTTCAAGAACGGCCAGTTCACCGCCGGCGGCCTCTCAATCACGGAGGTCGAGGCGATCGGCTCGATCACGGGCGGCGCCCAGAACGACAAGATCACGGGCGGCGCGGGCTATGCCGGTTCGGTCACGATCTACGGCGGGGCCGGCGACGACGTGCTGGTCGGCGGCGGCGGCGACGACATCATCCGCGGAGGGGCCGGCGACGACACCATCGATGGCGGCGCCGGCAAGGACACGGTCCGCTACGCCGGGACGATGCGGGACTACCGCGTCGTCACCAACGGTGACGGCTCGGTCACCGTGACCGATCTGCGCGCGGGGGCGCCCGACGGCGTTGACCACCTGACCGGCATCGAAACCCTGGCCTTCGCGGCGGAGCCCTCGATCGGCGAGGTCTCGGCGCGGGTGCTCAACATCCTGAGGCTGCCCGCGAGCGGTGCGGGCGCGGCCCTGTCCCAGACCTTGTTCACCCAGTGGCAGGCCGGCCAGCTGTCAGACGACCAGGTGACCAGGGCCATAGTCGACGCCGCCGACGCCACGACCTCGGTGGCCTCGATGAGCTACCAGTTCTTCACGGGTAAGGTTCCCAGCCAGATCGGCGTCGACTTCCTGATCGCGCCGACGGGACCGAACGCCACAAACCTCAATAGCGCCTACTATGCCGAGTTCAACACGGTGAACCGGTACATCAACTTCGCGGTGAACCTGGGCAAGAACGGCGAGGGCGCGGACAATTTCCTCGGCGGCTACCAGTACCTGTCGCTGTTTGACGCCACCAAGAAGGCCTATGCGGCGATCTTCGGCGGGACGCCGAGCGACACCAAGGTCCATAGCCTGATCGACAGCCGCGTGGACTATCTCGCCTATTACGGCGGCGACGGGCCAGAGGGCATGGGAACCAAGGCCGCGATGGTCGGCTTCCTGCTGGCGGCGGCGGCCACCGAGAACCTGGGCGTGATGGCGCGGTCGAACGACGCCTGGCTGACGGATCTCTCCGATGGCGCAGCGCCGTACGCGGTCAACATCCTCGATCCGGCCAACGGATACTACAAGACCGAGTTCATCTTCGGCGGCGGCTAGCTCATACCTGGCAAACCGGACAGAAGAAGGTCGAACGGCCGGCCTGGACTTGGCGGGCGATGACGCCCCCGCAGCCCGGCGTCGGGCACGGCTCGCCCTCGCGGTCGTAGACGCGGAAGCGGTGCTGGAAATAGCCCAGCGCCCCGTCGGCGGCGGCGAAGTCCTTCAGGGTCGAGCCGCCGACCTCGACGGCCTCGGCCAGCACGTCCTTGATCGCCAGGGTCAGGGGCGCCAGGCGCTTCTTGGCGATCCCGCCCGACGGCTTGAACGGCGAAATGCGCGACCGGTGCAGGGCCTCGCAGACATAGATATTGCCCAGGCCGGCCACGGTGCGCTGGTCCAGCAGCAGGGTCTTGGGTCCCTGCTTGCGGCCCGCGAAGGCCTTTTCAAGGGTCTTGGCGTCGAACCCCTCGCCCAGCGGCTCGGGGCCCATGGTCGCGAACCAGGGATGATGGCTGACGCGATCGGTGGGGATCAGGTCCATGAAGCCGAAGCGACGCGGATCGTAGTAGGTGACCATCGCGCCGTCTTCGGTCTCGAAGACGATGTGGGCGTGCTTGTCGTCCGGCTTGACCTCGCGGGCGAAGTCGCCGGGACGAACCGTTCTTTCCTGGCTTCCGGCAGGCGCGGCGATCTCGAAGCGGCCAGTCATGCCCAGATGCATCACCAGGGTGTCGCCCCGGTCCAGCGGGGCCAGGATATATTTGGCGCGGCGATCGAGGCGCAGGATCTTCGCGCCGGTCAGCCGCTGGACGAAGCCGTCCGGCAGGGGAAAGCGCAGGTCCGGCCGGTTGGCGCGGACACGGGCCAGCCGCGCGCCGGACAGGACGGGCTCGAGACCGCGTCGCACGGTCTCGACTTCGGGCAATTCGGGCAAGGATCATTCCTTAAGGCGATGACGCGGCGCGAGGCGCAAGCTAATAGCGGACGTTCATATAGTAAGAGCGCGGCCCAAGGACGTCATGAGCAACACCTCCGCCAGCTTCGGTTTCAAGGACGTCGACGCCTCGCTGAAGGCCGGGATGGTGCGTGGCGTGTTCGACCGCGTCGCCAAGAACTACGACATCATGAACGACCTGATGAGCGGCGGCGTGCACCGGCTCTGGAAGGACGCCGTGGCCGCGCGCCTCAACCCGCAGCCCGGCGAGGTGATCATCGACTGCGCCGGCGGCACGGGCGACATGGCCCGCCGCTTCGCCAAGATGGCCCGCAGCGCCCAGCAGCGGCGCGGCGGCCCGGACGCGACCATCAACATCGTCGACTACAACGCCGAGATGATCATGGCCGGCATCGAGCGGGGCGGCGAGCCGGAGATCACCTGGACCGTCGGCGACGCCCAGCGCCTGCCGCTGCCCGACGCCTACGCCAACGCCTATGTGATCTCGTTCGGCATCCGCAACGTCACCGACATCGACGCGGCCCTGCGCGAGGCGCGCCGGGTGCTCAAGCCCGGCGGCCGCTTCCTGTGCCTGGAATTCTCGCGTCCGGTGACCGAGGCCCTGGCCAAAGCGTATGACGCCTATAGCTTCAAGGTCATTCCGCAGGTCGGCGAGTGGGTCGCCAAGGACCGCGAGGCCTATCAGTACCTTGTCGAGAGCATCCGCCGCTTCCCCGACCAGCGGACCTTCGCCGGCATGATGGAAAACGCTGGCTTCAAGCGGGTGACCTACACCAACTTCACCGGCGGCGTGGCGGCCCTGCACCAGGGCTGGGCGCTCTAGAACGGTGACGAGTCTTTCCGCCTTCTGGCGCCTGACCGGCGCGGGCTGGGCCCTGGTCCGGGCCGACGCCCTGATCCCGCGCGAGGTCGAGCCGCAATTGCCGCCGGCCGCCAAGCTGGCGGGCCGGTTGCTACGCCTGTTCGCCGGGGGCGCGGCCAAGCGCGGCCGGCCGGGCGAGCGGCTGGCGCGGGTGCTGGAAAAGCAGGGACCGGCGGCGATCAAGATGGGCCAGTTCCTGTCGACCCGCGCCGACATCTTCGGGACCGCCTTCGCCGAGGACCTGTCGCATCTGAAGGATCGTCTGGCGCCGTTCCCGCTGGAAACGGCCAGGGCCGAGATCGTCCGCAACCTCGGCAAGCCGCTCGACGAGGTCTATGCTGAGATTGGCGAGGCGGTCGCCGCCGCCTCCCTGGCCCAGGCCCATCCGGCCGCATTGCTCGATGGTCGCAAGGTGGCTGTGAAGGTGCTGCGGCCCGGCGTCGAGCGCCAGGTCGCCCAGGACAGCGCCGTGCTGCGCCTGGCCGCGCGCCTGGCCGAAAGGCTGGCGCCCGCCTCGCGCCGCCTGCGCCCCACCGAGTTCGTCGAGGTCGTGATCCGGTCCCTGGACCTGGAGATGGACCTGCGTTTCGAGGCCGCCGGCTGCGCCGAGTTGGGCGAAGCTATGGCCGTCGATCCCTATATGCGCGCGCCGCTGGTCTGCTGGGAAGGCGTCGGCAAGCGGGTCCTGACCCTGACCTGGGCCGAGGGCGTGCCGCTCTCCGACCCCGCCGCCCTGGCGCTGCCGGGCCTGGATCGCAAGGCACTGGCCGAGAACGTCACCCGCGGCTTTCTCGCCCAGGCCCTGGACCATGGCCTGTTCCACGCCGACCTGCACGAGGGCAACCTGTTCGTCGCCGCCCCGGCCGAGGTGGTCGCCGTCGACTACGGCATCGTCGGTCGCCTGGGTCCCGGCGAGCGCCGCTACCTGGCCGAGATCCTCTATGGTTTCCTGAACCGCGACTACGCGCGGGTGGCCAAGATCCATTTCGACGCCGGCTATGTCCCCGCCCATCAGGACATGGACGCCTTCGCCCAGGCCCTGCGCGCCGTCGGCGAGCCGGTGTTCGGCCGCAACGCCCGCGAGGTCTCGATGGGCCGGCTCCTGGCGCAGCTGTTCGAGATCACCGCCCTGTTCGACATGGCCCTGCGCCCCGAACTGGTGCTGCTGCAGAAGACCATGGTCACGGTCGAGGGCGTCGCTCGCCGCATCGACCCCACCCACGACCTGTGGGCCGCCGCCGACCCGGTGGTGCGCCGCTGGATCGGCCGCGAGCTGTCCCCCGCCGCCAAGGCCCGCGACTTCGCCGAAGAAGCCCTACGCGCCATCAAGGCCCTCGCCCGCCTGGCCGAGGCCCCGCCAGCGCCCGTCCCGGTCAAGGTCGAGCGCGACCAGGCGTGGCCGCTGCTGTGGTTCCTGGTCGGCGCGACGACCGCGGGCGCGGCGTTCGTGACGGGCCTGCTGCTGGCGCGGTAGCCCTACCCTTCCGCCTGTTCACGCCGCTTGGCCGCCGAAGCCCGGCGCGCCTCGCGGGTCTTCTGTTCGTCCCAATAGGCCGCGCCCTCGTCCGGCTTGAACATCGTGCGCGGCGCGCCTTCGCGCGACACCACCGCGAAGACATTGCCCTTGGGGTCGTAGATCAGCAGGTCGCCGTTCGCGCGCTTGAGCGTTTCGGCGCCCTTGGGCGGATCGCTGACGAAGGCGTGGACCTTGGCCACGTAGTCATCGGTCGACTTGGCGTCGAAGGTCTTGCCGTTGCTCTGAAACGAACGCTCGGCGTTCTCCTCGGCCGTGCGGGTGCGATTGGCGGCCCAGTACGGCTTGCCCGCCACCAGCTTGACCGGCGCATCGCGCGGATCGGCGCGGCGGACGCCCTCGCCCCAGCCGCCGTCGGCGGTCTCGGTCGGAGACCCAGATTCGAGGCTGGCGCGTTCGCCAGCCTTGGGCGCCTTGACCGCCGACGCCCCGCTATCGCAGGCCGAGAGGCTCATCAGGCCGAGCGCGGCCACAACGCCCGCCGAGATATGTCGAACAACCTTCATGATCGTATTCGCCCCATAACTCTATCTATACGATTAATGAACGAAAGCGGAACGAGAGTCGAGTCCCAATCTTCGCCTTGTGATTGCCGCTCGAATTGCCTCTGGCGCTTTGGTTCGAGCGTGGGCATGTGCTGGGGACGAGACGAACGCGGAAAGCGGAGCGCGACGTGAGCGGAAAACGGGTTCTTCTGGTCGTCGGCGGCGGGGTGGCGGCTTACAAGGCGCTGCTGTTGACCCGCCTGCTGCGCAAGGCTGGCGTCGGCGTGCGACCGATCCTCACCAAGGCCGGCGCCGAGTTCGTCACCCCGCTGTCCCTGGCCGCCCTGGCCGAGGACAAGGTCTATCAGGAACTGTTCTCCCTGACCGACGAACACGAGATGGGCCATATCGAGCTGTCCCGCTCGGCCGACCTGATCGTCGTATCCCCCGCCACGGCCGACCTGATCGCCAAGGCGGCCCACGGCCTGGCCGGGGATCTCGCCTCCACCACCCTGCTGGCCACCGACAAGCCGGTCCTGATGGCTCCGGCCATGAACGTGAGGATGTGGCTGCACCCGGCCACCCAGCGCAATATCGCCACCCTGAAAGCCGACGGCGTCGCCTTCGTCGGTCCCGATGAAGGGGCCATGGCCTGCGGCGAGTTCGGACCGGGCCGGCTGGCCGAGCCGGAAGAGATCTTCGCGTCGATCATGGCGATGCTCGAAGGTTCGGCCGCCCGGCCTCTGGCGGGGAAACGCGCCCTGGTCACCGCCGGCCCGACCTTCGAGCCGATCGACCCGGTGCGCGGCATCACCAATCGCTCCAGCGGCAAGCAGGGCTTCGCGATCGCCGAGGCCCTGGCCAAGCTGGGCGCGGAGGTCACCTTGGTGGCGGGTCCGGTCGCCCAGCCGACGCCGGTCGGGGTCAAGCGGATCGATGTCGAGACCGCCCGCCAGATGCTGGCCGCCAGCCAGGCCGCCCTGCCCGCCGACGTCGGCGTGTTCGTGGCCGCCGTCGCCGACTGGCGCGTGGACGAGGCGTTCGGAACCAAGCTGAAGAAGGAAAAGGGCGGCCCGCCGGCCCTGACCTTCGTCGAGAACCCCGACATCCTGGCGACCCTGTCGGCCACCGGACCCATGCGGCCGAAACTTGTCGTCGGCTTCGCGGCGGAGACCGATCATGTCGAGGAGCACGCGCGGGCCAAGCTTGCCCGCAAGGGCTGCGACTGGATCATCGCCAACGACGTCACCGAACCGGGCGTGATGGGCGGGGGGGAGAACGCCGTGCTGCTGATCACCAAGGACGGGCTTGAGCGCTGGGACCGCGCGGCCAAGGACCAGGTGGCGGCCCAAATCGCCCAGCGGATCGCCGACGCCCTCGCTTAAGCGGCGCTGGCCGTAGGCCCGGCAAATCAGCTACAGCCGGGCCGACCTTTCCAGATCAGGAGCCGCCCGCATGTCCGCCATCCCCGCCGGCCTCGCCATCCGCTTCAAGCGCTGGGACGGCAATGCCGACCTGCCGGTTCCGGCCTATGCGACCGCCGGCGCGGCGGGCTTCGACCTCCGCGCCCATGTGCCCGAAGACGAGCCGATCGTCCTGAAGCCGGGCTCGCGCTGCATGGCTCCGACCGGCTTCTCTGTGGCGATTCCGGACGGTTATGAGATGCAGGTGCGCCCGCGCTCGGGCCTGGCGTTCAAGAACGGCGTCACGGTGGTCAACGCCCCGGGCACCGTCGACAGCGACTATCGCGGCCAGGTCTGCGTGCTGCTGATCAATCTGGGCGAAGAGGACTTCACCATTCGCCGGGGCGACCGCATCGCCCAAGGCGTGATCGCGGCGGCCCCGCAATGGTCGCTGGTCGAGGTCGACGACCTGGACGCGACCGACCGGGGCGCGGGCGGCTTCGGCTCGACGGGCGTCTAGCCAGAGCATTCTCCGACGAAGCCGGCGCCGGTTCGTCGGAAAATGCGTAAAAACAAAGGCCTAGAGCACTCTATCGATACAGTTGGATCGAAAATGCTCTAGACGGCCGGGTGAATGGCGCGAAGGCCCAGCACGAGGTAGCCGCCGAAACCGGCCGCGAAAGCGGCCGCAGCCATCCAGAGGACCGGGCGGATCATGTCGAGCGGCGTCTGGCCGATCGGGTGCTGAGTCTTCAAGGGAACCTCCTGCCGCCTTGAGCATGGGCCGGCGAAAACGCGCGCCGGAGGAGATACGCGCTCCCAAGCCGTTGGTTGCGATTGGGGAGCGGCTTTTAATCTGCCGCGATTCCGACGCAAGAAAAATCGCGACCTGTCGTCGCGTGGTCGAACTCCGGCGCCTTGCCGGCCCCTTGGGCATTGGCGACCGACCCTGGTTCAAGGCTCGATCCGCCAGGCGAAAAGACAGCGACTCCCCATCGCCGCCTCCGATGTCCGGGAACTTTTCTTCGATCGTTGATTTTTGGACGGGTGCGTCCATTTATCCCTTGAAGGGCGCGTCGGACCCCAGTATCCGGCGCCTTCGAACTTTCGATCGGAACAGATCATGGCCTCGCCGGAACCCTCCGCGAACAGGAAGAGCAAGCTGGTCCCGATGATCGCCGGGGGGGCCATCCTGGCCGGCGTGGTCGTCGGCGGAACGTTCTGGTTCCTCGACAAGCAGCACTTCGAGAGCACCGACAACGCCTTCGTCCAGGCCGACACCGTGTCGGTCAGCCCGCAGGTCTCCGGCTATGTCGCCGAGGTGCTGGTGGCCGACAACCAGCGGGTCGAGGCCGGCCAGGTGCTGGCCAAGATCGATCCGTCGACCTTCCAGGCGCGCCTTGACCAGGCGATCGCCAACGCCAGCGCCGCCGACGCGGCCATCCGCGCCATCGACGACAAGGCCAGCCTGGAGCAGGCGATGATCGCCCAGAAGGCGGCCGGCGTGACCAGCGCTCAGGCCGACGCCGGGCGCGCCAAGGCCGATCTCGAGCGCTACGACGCTCTGGCCAAGCAAGGCTGGGTCTCGCAGCAGAAGGTCCAGACCGAGCGCGCCGGAGCCACCCAGACCGCGGCCGGCGTCGCCAGCGCCCAGGCCGCTCTCGAGGCCGAGAAGCGCGCCGCCCAGTCGCTGGGCTCGGCCAAGGCCCAGACCATCGCCCAGGCCGCCGCCGCCCACGCCGCCGTGGAGCAGGCCAAGCTGGATCTGGAGCGCACCGTGATCCGCGCGCCCGCCGGCGGCGTGGTCGGGGCCCGCTCGGTCCGTCCGGGTCAGCTGGTCCAGCCCGGCGTGGCGCTGATGTCGATCGTGCCGCTGGGCCAGGCCTATATCGTCGCCAACTTCAAGGAGACCCAGGTCTCGCGCATCCGGGTCGGCCAGCCGGTCGAAATCAAGGCCGACGCCTTCGGCAAACAGAAGATCGTCGGCAAGGTCGACAGCTTCGCCCCGGCCACCGGCCAGGAGTTCGCCCTGATCCCGGTCGAGAACGCCGTCGGGAACTTCACCAAGATCACCCAGCGCCTGCCGGTCAAGATCGTGGTCGACCGCAGCCAGCTGGGCCAGGCCCTGCGCCCGGGCCTGTCGGTCGAGATCAAGGTCGACGTCCGCGACCGGTCGGGCCCCTCGTTCGCCGAGGCCGGCCAGGCCACGCCGCAGGTCGCCCGCCAGGGCGTGGATCGCTAGAGCGAAGGAGCGCGTCATGACCGACGCCGCCCTGCCCGCCACCACCGTTTCCAAGGCCCCGACAAAACCCGAGGTCGACTGGACCAAGCTGTTCCTCGGCTTCGGCGCCATGGTCATCGGCCAGTTCATGGCCATCCTCGACATCCAGATCGTGGCGGCCTCGCTGCCGCAGATCCAGGCCGGCGTCGGGGCCAGCACCGACCAGATCAGCTGGATCCAGACGGCCTATCTGATCCCCGAGGTCGTGATGATCCCGCTGTCGGGCTACCTGTCGCGACTGTGGGGCACCCAGCGCCTCTATCTGATCTCGTGTACGGGTTTCATCGTCATGAGCGTGCTGACGGGCCTGTCCTCGTCGATCGACATGATGATCCTGACCCGAGCCCTGCAGGGCTTCATCGGCGGGGCGATGATTCCGACGGTGTTCGCCGTGGCCTTCACCGCCTTCCCGCCGGAACGGCGCGTGACGGCCAGCGTGATCATGGGCCTGATCGTCACCCTGGCGCCCACGGTCGGCCCCACCCTGGGCGGCCATCTGACCGAGGCGCTGTCCTGGCGCTGGCTGTTCTTCATCAACGTCCCGACCGGTCTGGTGGTGCTGTTCGGCGTCTATCGCTGGGCCGACTTCGACAAGGGCGACCCCAGCCTGGCCAAGGGCTTCGACTGGTTCGGACTGATCGTCATGGCGATCTTCCTGATGAGCATGCAGTTCGTGCTGGAGGAAGGCGCCAAGGACGACTGGTTCGACGACAGCGGCATCCTGTGGCTGACCGTGCTGGCCGTGATCGGCGGCATGGTCTTCATCTGGCGGCAGCTGACCTATAAGAACCCCATCGTCGAGCTGCGCGCCTTCGCCAACCGCAACTTCTCGGTGGGCGTGCTGATGACGGCTGTCTCGGGCGCCAGCCTGTTCGGCGGCACCTTTCTGCTGCCGCAGTTCCTGGGCCGAGTGCGTCATTATTCGGCGTCGGAGGTCGGCACGACGATGATCGTGTCGGGCCTGTCGATGTTCCTGACCGGACCGATCGCCGGCCGCCTTGTCCGCAAGACCGACCCCCGCGTGCCGATGTTCATCGGCTTTCTGTTGGCCGGCTTCGGCATGTACATGGCCCACGGCGTGACCAAGGAATGGGGTTTCTGGGAATTCGCAGGCGTCCAGGCTTGTCGCGGCGTCGGGGTCATGATCGCCATGATCGCCACCCAGCAGATCACGATGAGCACCCTGCCCCCGCACATGGTCAAGAACGCCTCCGGCCTGGTGAACCTGGCGCGCAACACCGGCGGGGCCATCGGCCTGGCCTTGCTCGCCACCTCGATCACCCAGCAGACGGCGCTCTACTACGACGATCTGTCGTCGAAGGTGACCCAGGGCGGCGCCACGGCCGGCATGATGGCGGGCCTGATGGAGCGCATGCAGCAGCTGGGCGTCACCGACCCCGGCGGCGCGGCGCGCAAGGCCATCGGCGGGATGCTGGAGCAGCAGGCCACGGTCATGGCCTTCGGCGACAGCTTCACCCTGCTGGCCATCGGCTGCTTCGTCGCCGCCGGCGTCTCGCTGCTGGCCGCGCCGGTCAAGAACGCCGCCCCGCCGCCTTCGGACGCTCACTGATGCCCGGAGTTTTCTAATGCCAAGGGTGCCCGGACAGATCGACGTCGCCAAGACCGAAGCCATCCTCGACGCGGCCGTCGAGGTGATCGGCGAACGCGGCCTCGCCGCCCCGATGGAGGCGATCGCCCGCCGCGCGGGGGTCTCCAAGCAGACGGTCTACAATCACTACGGCTCCAAGGCCGAGCTGATGCGAGCCCTGATGAACCGCCGGGTCGAGGCCATCACGGCCTCCCTTCGGGAACCTGGCGCCATCGACAACCCGACCGAGGCGCTGGAGGCCTATGCCCGCTCGGTGCTGGAGACGGTGATCACCAGCAAGAGCTACTCGATGATGCGGGTGATCATGCTGGGATCGGGCGAGATGCCCGACGTCGCCAAGGAGGTCTTCGAGGCCGGCCCGTTGAGCGCCCGCCGGCAACTGGCGGCGTTCCTGAAGACCGAGACCGAGCTGGGCCGGATGAAGGTCGAGAATTTCGACCAGGCCGCGGAGTTCTTTTCCGGCATGGTCATGGGTCACAGCCAGCTGCGCTCGCTGCTGCGCCTGCCGTCCGACAAGACCCCGGACGAATACGGCCGCCTCGCGCGGGAGGCGGCCGTTCGCTTCATGCGGGCCTACGCGCCGTAAGCGCGATGGGCTGAAAGGGCCGCCGGTCCTGGCGGCGCTAGAGAAGCCTTAAGCCTCTTCGGGGTCCGGCATGCCCATCATGTGGAAGCCGGCGTCGACGTGGACGACCTCGCCCGTGGTCGACTTGCCGAGATCGGAGGCCAGCCACAGGGCGCAGCCCGCGACGCCTTCCATAGAGGTGTCTTCCTTCATCGCCGAGAACGCGCGGCCTTGGGCGATCATGCCGCGACCGCCCGAGATGCCGGCCAGGGACAGGGTGCGCATGGCGCCGGCCGAGATGGCGTTGGCGCGGATGCCCTTGGGGCCGAGGTCGCGAGCGATATAGCGGGTCGAGGCCTCGAGAGCCGCCTTGGCCACGCCCATGGTGTTGTAGTTCGGGATCGTCCGCTCCGACCCCAGATAGGTCATGGTCACCAGCGAGCCGCCGTTCGGCATGATCTTGCTGGCGCGCTTGGCGACGTCCACGAAGCTGAAGGCCGAGATGTTCATGGCCGTCAGGAAGCCTTCGCGGGTGGTGTTGTCCACGAACGAGCCCTTCAGCTCGTTCTTGTTGGCGAAGGCCACCGAGTGGATCACGAAGTCCAGCGCGCCGAATTCCTTCTCGATCAGCGCGAAGGCCGCGTCCATCGAGGCGTCGTCGGTGACGTCGCAGGGGATCATCGTCTTGACGCCGATGCTCTCGGCCAGCGGGCGCACGCGGCGCTCCAGGTCCTCGCCCTGATAGGTGAAGGCCATCTCGGCGCCCTGGGCGGCCAGCTGGCTGGCGATGCCCCAGGCGATCGAGTTGTGGTTGGCCACGCCCATGACGAGGCCCTTCTTGCCCCGCATCAGCTCGCCCTTGGGGAACGCGTAATCGTCGGCCATGTGTCGGGCCCTTTCCGGAAGTCGTTGACCGCTGGTTAGCAGGCGGCTCCGCTGGGCGGAACCCTCCCCAACCTAGTCGGCGCGGCTGAAGATCAGCGTGCCGTTGGTGCCGCCGAAGCCGAAGCTGTTGGACATTACCGTCTGCAGCGGCGTGTCGACGCGCTGGCGCAGGATTGGCAGGTCGGCGAACTCAGGGTCCAGTTCCTCGATATGGGCGCTCTCGCAGGCGAAGCCGTTGTCGAGCATCAGGATCGAGTAGATGGCCTCCTGCGCGCCAGCCGCGCCCAGGCTGTGACCGGTCAGGGACTTGGTCGACGAGATCATCGGGGCCTTGTCGCCGAACACCTCGCGCACCGCGCCCATCTCCCTGCTGTCCCCGACCGGCGTCGAGGTGCCGTGCGGGTTCAGGTAGTCGATCTTGCGGTCGCCGGCCTGCGCCATGGCCAGCTTCATGCAGCGCGCCGCGCCCTCGCCCGACGGGGCGACCATGTCGTAGCCGTCGGAATTGGCGGCGTAGCCCACGAGTTCGCCATAGATCTTGGCCCCGCGCGCCTTGGCGTGCTCGTACTCTTCCAGCACCACGACGCCCGCGCCGCCGGCGATCACGAAGCCGTCACGGTCCTTGTCGTAGGCGCGGCTGGCCACGGCCGGACGATCGTTGAAGTTGCTGCTCATGGCGCCCATGGCGTCGAACAGGTTTGACAGGGTCCAGTCCAGCTCCTCGCAGCCGCCGGCGAAGATGATGTCCTGCTTGCCCATCTGGATCTGCTCGGCGCCCGCGCCGATGCAGTGGGCGCTGGTCGCGCAGGCCGAGCTGATCGAATAGTTGATCCCGCGGATCTTGAACCAGGTCGACAGCACCGCCGACGGGCCGGAGCTCATGGCCTTGGGCACCGCGAACGGGCCGATCCGCTTGGGACCCTTCTCCTTCGTCGTGGCCGCCGCCTCGACGATGACGCGGGTGGACGGGCCGCCCGAGCCGACGATCAGGCCGGTGCGCTCGTTGGAGATGTCGCTTTCCTGGAGGCCAGAGTCGGCGATCGCCTGCTCCATGGCGATGTGGGCGTAGGCCGTGCCGGGCGCCAGGAAGCGGGCGGCGCGGCGGTCGACCAGCGGCTCCCACTCGATCTGGGGCGCGGCATGGACCTGACAGCGGAAGCCGAGCTCGGCGTATTCCGGGGCGGCGATCACGCCGGACTTGGCTTCCTTCAGGGACGCCAACACCTCATTGGCGTTGTTGCCGATGGACGAGACGATCCCCAGTCCGGTGACGACGACGCGACGCATATCGTAAATCCTCTTCTCCCCCTCGAAATCCGCCAGGGGCCAGCTCTCCCAAATCCCCGAGCGCTGCGCTGCCGCGCTCCAAGGAATGGCCGGTCTCGTCTAACGGATCAGGACGCCATCTGTTCGGGCGTGAACAGCCCGACCTTGAGGTCCTTGGTTTCGTATATGGCCTTGCCGTCGGCTTCCAGGACGCCGTCGGCGATTCCCATGACCAACTTACGCATGATCACCCGCTTCAGGTCGATCTTATAGACGACTTTCTTGACGTCCGGCGTCACCTGGCCCGTAAACTTGACCTCGCCGACGCCCAGGGCGCGGCCACGGCCGGGACCACCCGACCAACCCAGGAAAAACCCGACCAGCTGCCACATGGCGTCCAGGCCCAGGCATCCGGGCATGACGGGATCGCCGATGAAGTGACAGCCGAAGAACCAAAGGTCGGGATTGATGTCGAACTCGGCCTCGACATAGCCCTTGCCGTGCTTGCCGCCCTCGGCCTCGATCCGGACGATGCGATCGAACATCAGCATCGGCGGGGCCGGAAGCTGGGCGTTGCCGGGGCCGAACAGCTCGCCGCGGCCGCAAGCCAGGAGTTCTTCGAAGGTGTAGGCGTTCTTCTGCATGGGGACGCCCTAGCACGGCGGCGGGTCAGGTCTCAACGTTTCCCTGTCGAGCGGCGTTCCAACGCCGGCGCGGGCGGGCGCCTAATCCTTGCGACACTGAACGGCCGGATCCGCGCCCCAGATGTCGCTTTCCTTGGCCCAACCCGACGAGCCTTCGGCGCGCAGCTTGCACCAGCCCTTCTCGCACTTGTCGAGCTGGGCGACCGAGCGGCCCTTCAGATAGGCGCTGACCTTGGCCCCATCCCTGGGGGCGCCCAACAAGGGCAGGTTGGTCGGCTGCACGCGCATGGCCGACCGGCGGCCGTCGGTGGTGCGCTTGTGCACCCAGGCCAGGCCGCCTTCGGGGTCGCAGATCCGCCGCCACTCGCGGGTTTCGGCCACCACCTGCACTGGCAGGCCCTTGGCATGGTAGATCCACAGCAGCCGATGGGCCTCGTCCGGGCCATTGCGCGCGTTGACCTCGGCGTATTTCAGCGAGACGTAACGCGGCACTTCCAGGCCCGACGGCGTGATCTTCGGGCCGTCCGCCAGGACCGGGCCCGCCGACAGGCCGACGATCGCCCCAAGAACGACACGAAACGAACCTTGTTTTGTTTTCGACGGCATGTTGCTTGGCCCCTTCGGGCCCCTTTGCTACAGCTTTCAAACGCCCGTCAGTGAGAGCTTTTCAAACCGCCCATGGCCGCCCGCAAGCTCAAAGTCATCGTCACCCGCAAACTCCCCGATCCGGTGGAGACGCGAATGTGCGAATTGTTCGATACCGAACTGAACGTCTCCGACAAACCCTTGACGGCGGATGAACTGGTCGAGGCCATGAGCCGCGCCGACGTGCTGGTGCCGACGATCACCGATCGTATCGACTCGCGCCTTCTGTCGCGATCCGGCGATCGGCTCAAGCTGATCGCCAATTTCGGGGCCGGGGTCGACAATATCGACGTCGCCACGGCCAATGCGCGCGGCATCATCGTCACCAATACGCCGGGGGTTCTGACCGAGGACACGGCCGACCTGACCATGACCCTGATCATGGCCGCCTCGCGCCGGATCGTCGAAGGCGCCGAGGTGGTCAAGTCCGGCGGCTTCCACGGCTGGTCGCCAACCTGGATGCTGGGCCGCCGCCTGTGGGGCAAGCGCCTTGGCATCATCGGCATGGGCCGCATCGGCCAGGCCGTGGCCCGCCGCGCCAAGGCGTTCGGCATGCAGGTCCACTATCATAACCGCAAGCCCGTCAGCCCGCGCATCGCCGAGGAGCTGGGCTGCACCTACTGGGAAAGCCTGGACCAGATGCTGGCCCGGATGGACTTCATCTCGGTCAACTGCCCGCACACGCCGGCGACCTACCACCTGCTGTCCGCCCGTCGGCTGAAGCTGCTGCGGCCGCACGCCATCGTGGTCAACACCGCGCGGGGCGAGGTGATCGACGAGGGCGCCCTGGCCAACATGCTGGCCAAGGGCGAGATCGCCGGCGCAGGCCTCGACGTCTATGAGCACGAGCCCGCGATCAACCCCAAGCTCCTGAAGCTGCCCAATGTCGTGCTGCTGCCCCACATGGGCTCGGCCACGGTCGAGGGTCGCATCGACATGGGCGAGAAGGTCATCGTCAACGTGAAGACCTTCATGGACGGCCACCGACCGCCGGACCGGGTGATCCCGGCGATGCTTTAGAGGCTCAGCGGGCCGTCATGTTGGCGGCCATGCGCCCGAAAACATCGTGGAGCGCCTCGGCCATTTCACGATCGACCTCGACCTGAACCAGGGCGCGGCGCATCGCGTCCGTCCATTGCCCCGCCGTGGCGGCGTCGATCGGCATCGCGCGGTGCATGGACATCATGCAGACGCCTGGGTTCGCGACGAACCAGTTGCGCGGGCCGCCCAGCCAGCCGGTCAGCCAACCCTTCAGCGCGGCGCGCACGTTGGTCATGTCGGGCGCGTGCATGGCCCGCAGTCCCGCATAGGCCTGGTCGGTCTCGACGAGGTCGTAGAAGGCCTCGACCAGGGCGTCGACGCGGGCCGCGCCGCCGATCTGGTCGAAGGCGGTCTGTTGAACGGTCATCGAAGGCTCCGGACTCGAAACCGGCAGAATCGACGCTATCGAACGACCGCGCCTTGATCCCCCTCAAGCCTCGTTGCGAACTAGCCGCGCATGTCGCCCGTTTCGACGAACCGCTGGTGCCAGGCGAAGGCTTCGTCCAGCAGGGTCGGGGATTGCTGACCGTACGAGTCGCGGCGGGCGCGGGCCAGATAGTCCTTGAGGGCCGGACGGTAGTCCGGGTGCGAGCAGTTCTCGATGATCACCTCGGCTCGCTGGCGGGGCGACAGGCCGCGCAGGTCGGCCAGGCCCTGCTCGGTGACCAGGATCTGGACGTCCTGATTGATGTGGTCGACGTGCGGCGCCTTGGGCACGATGGTCGAGATCTTGCCGCCCTTGGCGGTCGAGGGGGCCATGAAGATCGAGACATAGGCGTTGCGGGCGAAGTCGCCGCTGCCGCCGATGCCGTTCTGGATGCGCGAGCCCATCAGGTGGGTCGAGTTCACCGCCCCATGGATGTCGGCCTCGATCATGCCGTTCATGGCGATGCAGCCCAGGCGGCGGATCAGCTCGGGATGGTTGCTGATCTCCTGCGGCCGCAGCACCAGCCGCTCGCGGAAGCGGACCATGTCGGCGTTCAGGGCCGCGGCGGCCTCGGGGCTCAGGGAAAAGGCGGTGGCCGAGGCGGTCAGCAGCTTGCCGGACTCCATCAGCTCCAGCATCCCATCCTGCAGCACCTCGGTAAAGGCGGTCAGGTTGTCGAACGGACCGTGGACCAGGCCCGACATCACCGCGTTGGCGATGTTGCCCACGCCCGACTGCAGCGGCAGAAGGCTGGCCGGCAGGCGGCCGCGCGCGACCTCGTGACGGAAGAATTCCAGGAGGTGGCCGGCGATGGCGCGATGGTCCTCGCCCGGGGCGTCGAACGGCAGGTTGCGGTCGGGGGAGTCGGTTTCGACGACGGCGACGATCTTGGAAGGATCGCAGCGGAAATAGGCCTCGCCGATGCGCTGGTCGGGCCGCACCAATGGGATCGGCACCCGGTTCGGCGGCAGGGCGGTGCCGTAGTAGATGTCGTGCATCCCTTCCAGCGCCGGGTTCTGCCAGCGGTTGACCTCCAGGATCACCTTCGAGGCCCGGTCGATCCAGGTCTTGTTGTTGCCGACCGACGAGGACGGGATCAGCGCGCCATCGGGGCGGATGCCGCTGACCTCGATGATCGCCGTGTCCAGCGGCCCCAGGAACCCCTGCCAGGCCATGGGCGCGACCTGCGACAGGTGCATGTCGAAATAGTCCATCTCCCCGCGATTGATCTTGTCGCGGGCGATGGGATCGGAGTTGTACGGCAGGCGGAATTCGATGCCATCGGCCTTGGCCAGGGCGCCGTCCAGCTCCGGGCCCGTCGAAGCCCCGGTCCACACTCGCAGGCGGAAGGGGTTTCCGGCCGCGTGCTCGGCTTCGATGCGGCTGGCCAGGGCCATCGGCACAGCCTTGGGATAGCCCGAGCCGGTGAAGCCGCTCATGCCCACCGTTTCGCCCGGCGCGATCAGCGCCGCGGCCGCCTCGGCCGGCATGATCCTGGCCGCCAGGCTCTCCAGTCCGATCCGTGATCCGCTCATCTTCCAAGCCTCCGTACAGGACGCCGAGGGCTTAGCTTGGCCGTCGGGCTGGTGTCTGTCCCGTATTAGCCCGTGGCGGTCAATATCCGACAGGGTGCGTCGCCAGCCACGCCTTCAGATCGGCCACCGATCGGTCCGGAATCTGCTCCATCGGCACGTGGCCGACTCCGGGATAGAGGATCAGGGTCGCGCCCGGTATGGCCTTGTGGAACTTCTCGCCGTCCGCGGCCGGGATCAGGCGGTCGTCCTGGCCGAACATCACCAGGGTCGGAACATGAATCCGCGACAGGTCGGCCGTCGTGGCGAGGCGGCGCGGGCCGGTCTGCAGGCCCAGCAGGATGTCCCGGTGGCCTGGCGCGCGCGCCAGGTCGACATAGCGGTCGATCAGGTCCGGGGTGACCAGCCTGGGATCCAGATAGGCCGCGCGCAGGCCCTGGGCGACCAGCGGTCGGGTGTCGATGTTTCGCAACAGCTTTCGGCCCAGCGGGTTGCGCAGGATCGCAAAGATCGAAGCCCCGCCGGCCTTGCTCGTTGGCCAGCCGGCCGCATCGACCAGGACCAGGCGCTGGACCTTGTCCGGATGGTTCAGCGCATAGGCCCAGGCCACCCCGCCGCCCATCGAATTGCCGCCGAGGGTGAAGCGGGTCAGGCCCAGCTTGCCCGTCACGCCGTCGACCACTGTGTCGAAGCCATCCCGCCCGGCCGCATAGCCCGGGGGCGCGCGGGTCAGGCCATGGCCAGGCAGGTCGAGGACAACCACGCGATAGTCGCTCGACAACGCCTTGGCCCACGCGTCCCAGGCATGGGTCGAGGCCGAGAAGCCATGCACCAGCACGATGGCCGGCGCCGCGCGCGGGCCAAGATCGCGATAGTGCGCCCGCACCCCGCCCGGCAGGTCCATGTACCGGGAATCCGCGTAGCCATACCGCGCTTCCAGCGCGGCGTAGGGGATGTCCGGCCGCTGCAGCAGAAACCAGCCGGCGGTCGCCAGTACGACGATCAATCCGAGAGCGATCGCAAGACCCTTCGCCAGCGTCTTCATCCCACCCTCCCCGGAGACTGGCCCCGGGCGCCAGGATTTGGGCGGACGCCGTCGCCCGTCAAGCGCCGCACGACGGACATTGAGGATCGGCCCCGATCCTCACGGTGCGGCTCTCAGCCGAGAGCGCGTCATAGATCAACAGCTTGCCCGACAAGGGTTCGCCCGCGCCGACGACCAGCTTGATCGCTTCCAGGGCCATCATCGATCCGATCACCCCCGCCAACGCGCCGACCACGCCGACCAAGGCGCAGGTCTCGGCGTCCGGCGGGGTTTCCGGCACCAGGCAGCGGTAGCAGGGCCTGCCGTGGAAGACCCCGACCTGACCTGTCCAGCGCCCCAGGGCTCCGCTGACCAGCGGCTTGCCGTGGGCCAAGCAGGCGTCGCTGACGGCGAAGCGGGTGGCGAAATCGTCCGTGCCGTCCAGCACCAGGTCATACCGGCCGACGATGTCACCAGCATTGGCGGAGTCCAGCCATACCGGATGGGTTTCCACGACCGTGTGCGGGTTCAGGGCGGCCAGACGCTCGACCGCCGCCTCCACCTTGGGCCGGCCGACATCGGCGGTGGCGTAGAGCACCTGGCGCTGCAGGTTCGACAGCGAGACGGCGTCGGGATCCACCAGGCCGATCGTTCCAATCCCGGCGGCGGCCAGATACAGCGCGGCCGGCGCGCCCAGGCCCCCGGCCCCGACCATCAGCACGCGCGCGCTCTTCAGCTTCTGCTGGCCCGGACCGCCGACTTCGCGAAGCACCAGATGGCGGGCGTAGCGCTCGACCTCGGCTTCTGAAAAACTCATGGCGCTTGACCCTCCGGTCCGGCCTCGCCACATGCGAAGCCATGCAAAGCTCGACTTCCTTCCCCGACTGGCACGGCACGACCATTCTGGCGGTGCGCAAGAACGGACAGACGGTGATCGCCGGCGACGGACAGGTCTCCATGGGCCCAACCGTCGTCAAGGGCAACGCCCGCAAGGTGCGACGCCTGGCCGGCGGCAAGGTGGTGGCCGGCTTCGCCGGGGCCACGGCGGACGCCTTCACCCTGATCGAGCGCCTTGAGGCCAAGCTGGAGCAATATCCCGACCAGCTGGCCCGCGCCTGCGTGGATCTGGCCAAGGACTGGCGGACCGACCGCTATCTGCGCCGGCTGGAAGCCATGCTGCTGGTGGCCGACAAGACCGCCATCTACACCGTCACCGGCGTTGGCGACGTGCTGGAACCGGGCGAGAGCGCCGACGGCAACGCCGTGGCGGCGATCGGCTCGGGCGGAAATTATGCCTTGGCGGCGGGTAAGGCGCTAATCGACCAGGACCTTTCGGCCGAGGAGATCGCTCGAAAGGCGATGGCCATCGCCGCCGAGATCTGCGTCTACACCAACGGCAATCTCACCGTCGAAGCGCTTTAGGGCGAGCCCCAGCGGGTTTTCGTCGCAAACGAGATGCGCGGCGAATTCTCCCGGCGCTTGGCTAGGCGCGGGGAGGATCCCGCCATGCTGAAGACCCTTTTGATCGCTTGCGTTGCGTTGGCCGGCGCCGTTCAGGCCGAGTCCAGGAACCCCGCCAACCAGGTGGAGGCCGCCGAGCGCGCCTTCGCGGTCGACGGCCTGGCCCTGGGCGTGAAGCGCGCGTTCCTGAAGCATATGGCCGGCGACGCCATCATCTTCACGCCCGCCCCGGCCAACGCCCGCGCCTTCTACGAAAGCCGGGCGGGTGACAATGGGCCCAAGCTGGAATGGTGGCCGGCGTGGGTGGTCGCCGCCAAGTCCGGGGATCTGGCCCTTTCCACCGGCCCGTCCTTTTTCGACGGCAAGCCGGGCGGCTGGTACTCCAGCATCTGGCGCAAGGACGCCGACAATGTCTGGCGCTGGATCTATGACGGCGGCAGCGCCGCCGACCCGGTCTCGGCCCCCGTCCAGGCGACGCCGGCGCGGAAAGGGCCAATGTCCAAGACCGGCGAAGGCTCGGCCGCCAAGGCCTTCGACGCCGTGCGGGCGGCCGAGACGATGCTGAGCCAATCGGCCGAGAAAAACGCGCCCCTGGCTTACAAGACCGTTCTGGTGGCCGACGCCCATTTGATCGGTCCGCGCGGAACTCGCGCCTTGCTTCCAACGGCGATCACGGAACGCTTGGAACAGCGTCCGGCGGCCATGACCCTAACCTTGCGGGGCGGCGGCGCCGCCAAGGCCGGTGATTTCGTCTGGACCCATGGCGAAGCCGCGTGGTCGGAGGGTCAAAAAGCCGTCGCCGCGCACTATATGCATGTCTGGCAAAGGCGGCCCGACGGGTGGCGCCTGATCTTCGAGACCCTGATCAACGACCGATGACCGAGTTTTCCCCCCGCGAGATCGTTTCCGAACTGGACCGTTACATCGTCGGTCACGCCGAGGCCAAGAAGGCCGTCGCCGTGGCCTTGCGCAACCGCTGGCGCCGCAGACGCGTACCGGCCGACTTGCGTGACGAGGTGACGCCGAAGAACATCCTGCTGATCGGCCCCACCGGCGTCGGCAAGACCGAGATCGCCCGCCGCCTGGCCAAGCTGGCCCAGGCGCCGTTCCTCAAGGTCGAGGCCACCAAGTTCACCGAGGTCGGCTATGTCGGCCGCGACGTCGACCAGATCGTCCGCGATCTCGTGGAAAGCGCTCTGGCCATGGTCCGCGACAAGCGCCGCGCCGCCGTGAAGGCCAAGGCCGAGGCCGCCGCCGAGGAGCGCATCCTCGACGCCATGACCGGCCCCGGCTCGACCGCCGCCCGCGACAGCTTCCGCAAGAAGCTGCGCGCCGGTGAGCTGGACGACAAGGAGATCGAGCTGCAGCTGGCCGACACCGGCGGCGCCAGCTTCGAGATCCCCGGCCAGCCCGGCGCCCAGGTGCTGAACCTGTCGGAGATGATGAAGTCGTTCGGCGGCGGCCGCACCAAGACCCACAAGACCACCGTCACCGGCGCCTGGGCCCCGTTGATCGCCGAGGAAAGCGACAAGCTGCTGGACCAGGAAGCCTTGACCCAGGAAGCCCTGGAGCTGGCCGAGAACCACGGCATCGTCTTCCTGGACGAGATCGACAAGGTCGCCAGCAGCTCGCAGCGCTCTGGCGCCGACGTCTCCCGCGAGGGCGTGCAGCGCGACCTGCTGCCGCTGATCGAGGGTACGACCGTCTCGACCAAGTATGGCCCGGTCAAGACGGACCACATCCTGTTCATCGCCTCGGGGGCCTTCCATGTCGCCAAGCCGTCCGACCTGCTGCCCGAACTGCAGGGCCGCCTGCCGATCCGCGTCGAGCTGAAGGGCCTGTCGCGCGACGACATGCGTCGCATCCTGACCGAGCCGGAAGCCAACCTGATCCGCCAGCACCAAGCCCTGATGCTGACCGAGGGCGTGACCCTGACCTTCACCGACGAGGCCATCGACGCCCTGGCCGACGCGGCCGTGGCCGTGAACAACTCGGTCGAGAACATCGGCGCCCGCCGGCTGCAGACGATCCTGGAGAAGGTGGTCGAGGAAATCAGCTTCTCGGCGGCCGATCGTAGCGGAGAGACCATCGCGGTCGACGCGGCCTATGTGCAGGAGCGGATCGGCGCGCTGGCGGCCAACGCCGACCTGAGCCGGTTCATCCTCTAGGTTTAGGAGGCGGCGGAAACCGCCTCCATTCCAAGGATCGCGGCCTTGCGGGCCAGGCCCCAGTGGTAGCCGGTCAGCTTGCCGCTCTTGCCGATCGCCCGGTGACAGGGGATCAGCAGCGAGATCGGGTTGGCCCCGATGGCGCCGCCGGTGGCCTGGAACGCCTTGGGCTTGCCGGCCCAGCACGCCACCTGACCGTAGGTGGCGGTCTCGCCGGCCGGAATCCGCAGCAGGGCCTTCCAGACCTGCACGTGATAGGGCGATCCGATCAGTACGACAGGCAGCGGCCCATCCCCGCCCGTGAAGGCGTGGATGGCCGTGGCCTGGGCGGCCGGGTCGTCGCGGATCCAGTCGGCGGCCGGGAAGCGGCGATGCATGTCGGCGAAAGTCGCCTCGTCGTCGCCGTCCGAGAAAGCCAGGCCCGCCAGACCACGCTCGGCCATCACGAACAGGCCCTTGCCGAACGGCGTCGGAGCCCAGCCCCAGCGCAGCCGCATCCCCGCCCCGCGGCGGCGCACCTCGCCGGGGGTCGCGGCCTCCTGGGCGATGAACAGGTCGTGCAGCCGCGAAGGGCCCGACAGCCCCGCGTCGAAGGCCGCGTCCAGCACCGTGCCGCCGGCCTCCAGCGAGCGCCGGGCCTCGGCGTGGGCGATGGCCGAGACGAAGCTCTTGGGGCTGACCCCGGCCCAGCGGGTGAAGACGCGCTGGAAGTGGAACGGCGACAGGCCCACGGCCTGGGCGGCCTCGTCCAGAGAGGGATGGTCCGACCACCGCTCGGCCAGCCAATCGAGCGCCTTGGCCATGCGGTGGTAGTCGACCGAGCGCTCGGCCAGACGGACCAGCTCCTGGCTGGCGGCCTCCGAAAGGTCGGTCGAAAGGGGGGATGCGTCGTATGCCATGCCCGGGACGCTAGACCCGTCGGATACCGCCGTCCGCCCGGTTCTTGCGGCCGCGTCGCCGGTCATGACCACCGCTCGGCGCGGGCGGCGCGGATGGCGTCCTGCAGGGCCTGGGCGAAGCTGACCCGCTCGTCGGGGCTCAGGGACCGGGCCAGGGTCAGGCGCTTGCGATAGATCATCAGCCGGACGCGCGCCTCGTGCTCGCCCAGATGGTCCACGCCCACCCGGGTGAAGGCCGTCGGCGAGGTCCAGACGGTGCGCGCGCCCTTCTCGTCCTCGCGGCTGACCGTGACAGCCTCCGCCGTGACCTGGACCCGCTCCACCCGGCGGGCGGCGCGGTCCGAGGCCCGCAGCGCCAGCCACAGGGCCAGGACGTCCAGTCCCAGGAACGGCAGGACCGGCGGCGCGCCGACCACCAGCAGGAAGATCGCCACCATGACGTTGAAGGCCATGACCACCGCCAACAGCACCACGGCGCCCCGCGGCGTCAGCGAACGGTGTGGCGCGATCACGCGGTCCATGTAGATCGGCAGGGCCATGGCGGGATTTTAGAACCGTCCCTGGCGCTTGGCGAGCCGTCCTTCTTGGCGTTTCAGGCGCATCACGGCATGGTCCGCGTCATGGCCAAGCCCGTGCTCGCGAAGAAAAAGAAACCCGCCCAAAAGCGCATCAGCCCCGCCGAACGCGAGCGGGTCGAGATCCTGTTCAAGCGCTTCGAGAGCCTGGAATCGCATCCCAAGACCGAGCTGAACTACGCCAATCCCTATGAGCTGGTCACCGCCGTGGCCCTTTCGGCCCAGGCGACGGACGTCCAGGTCAACAAGGCCACCGGCCCGCTGTTCCAGGTCGCCGACAGCGCCGAGAAGATGCTGGAACTCGGCGAGGATGGGCTGATCAAGTACATCGCCTCCATCGGCCTGTTCCGCACCAAGGCCAAGAACGTCATCGCCGCCGCCCACATCCTGATGGACAAGCACGGTGGTCAGGTGCCGCTGAACCGCGCCGACCTCGAAGCCCTGCCAGGCGTGGGCCGCAAGACCGCCAGTGTAGTGTTGAACGAGCTGGACATCGAGCCGGCCATCGCCGTCGACACCCACGTCTTCCGTGTCTCGCACCGCCTGAAACTGTCGGCCGGCAAGACGCCCGACGCGGTCGAGCAGGACCTGATGCGGATCGTGCCGCCGCCCTACCAGACCCGGGCGCACCACTGGCTGATCCTGCACGGGCGCTATGTCTGCGTGGCGAGAAAGCCCAAGTGCGAAATCTGCAGGATCAGCGACCTGTGCCCTTCGCGGGAGCTGTTCCTGGGGGCCTAGCCGATCGCCTTGATCACCGCCCGGGCGAAGGCCTCGCCGTGGTCATGCGCATGTTCCAGAAAGAGGTCCGGCTCGATCGCCTCCAGCTCCATCAGTTGCGGGGTGTGCTCCAGGCCCCGGATCAGATCCACGCGAGCGTAGGTCAGCGGGGCGCCAGCCGCCTCCAGCACCATCTCGGCCGCGCGCAGGGCCTCGGGCTCCGGCGCGATCTCGGTGACCTTGCCGCCGAACTGCGGCTGGACGCGGAAGTCGCCCTCCTCGGCGACCTTGGCCACGGCGTGGCTGAAGACGCCGTCGAAATAGAACAGGGACAGCTCGCCCTCTTCACCGACGGCCGGCAGGAACGGCTGGATCAGGGCCGGACCCGTGGGTCCGCCTTCCAGCGAACCGTGGCGCTTGACCCGGATGGTCTCGTGCGAGCCGGCCGAGATCTGCGGCTTGACCACCACCTCGTCCACCCCGAAGGCGTCGAAGGCGGCCTGGACATGCTCCAGCGTCAGAATGTCGTGGGCGAGGGTCGGCACCACCGGCGCGCCCTTCCCGGCGAGCTCGACCAGATAGGTCTTGGTCGAGTTCCAGCGCAGCACCGCCGGCGGATTGACCATGCGCGCGCCGCTCGCCTCGAAGGCGTCCAGCTGGGCGAACCACTCGGCTTGACGGGCATGATAGCCCCAGGCGAGGGACGGCATGACCAGGCGCGCCTGGTCCTTGTCGACCGGATCCGTCCACGGCTGGGCGGCGATGGTCAGGCCGTGGCGGCGCAGCGGCCCGGCCAGACGCTCCAGCAGCGGCGCCCAGCTGTCGCCGTAGCGGCGCTCGTCGCGGGCGGGGACCAGGATGAGGACGTCGGCCATCGGCATACTCGCGTTCAACGAAGCCTCGCAGCTAAGATGTCGCGACACGCGCGGCAAGCCTTGCGTTGCCTTGAGCCCCCACTTCCTTTAATCGCCAAGTGTTTGTGGCTTCTCCGCCCTGTTCTTTCAAAGGTTTGTTCCGCTCCATGACCGCGCTCTACGACGTCGCCGGCATCGGCAACGCCATCGTCGACGTCATCGCCCAGTGCGACGACGCCTTCCTCGCCCAGGAAGGCCTGACCAAGGGCTCGATGGCCCTGATCGACCCGGCGCGGGCCGCGAGCCTCTATGACGCCATGGCCTCCGGCATCGAGGCCTCGGGCGGCAGCGCGGCCAACACCCTGGCCGGCGTGGCCAGCTTCGGCGGCAAGGCCGCCTTCATCGGCAAGGTCGCCGACGATCAGCTGGGCCGCGTGTTCCGGCACGACATGCAGGCCATCGGCTGCGCCTTCACCACGTCGCCCCTGGCCGAGGGCCCGGCCACGGCCCAGAGCCTGATCAACGTCACCCCAGACGCCCAGCGCACCATGTCGACCTATCTGGGCGCGTGCGTCGAGCTGACCCCGGCCGACGTCGACCCCGCCATCATCGAGGCCGCCCAGATCTCGTATCTGGAAGGCTATCTGTTCGATCCGCCGGAAGCCCGCCGCGCCTTCGCCAAGGCCGCCGCCCTGGCCCACGGCGCCGGCCGCAAGATCTCGATGACCCTGTCCGACAGCTTCATGGTCGATCGCCATCGCGGCGCCCTGATGGGCTTCATCGAGACCCAGTGCGAGATCGTCTTCGCCAACGAGAGCGAAGTCTGCTCGCTGTTCGAGACCACCGACTTCGACGCGGCGGTGAAGGCCCTGGCCGAGCGCTGCGAGATCGCCGCCGTCACCCGCAGCGAAAAGGGCTCGGTGATTGCTTCCGGCGGAAGCCTCCACGAAATCTCGGCCTATCCGGTGGAAAAAGTCGTGGACACGACCGGCGCGGGCGACCAATACGCCGCTGGCTTCCTCTACGGCCTTTCGCAGGGCCGCCCGCTGCCGGTCTGCGGTCAGCTGGGCTCCCTGGCCGCCGCCGAGGTGATCGACCATTATGGCCCACGTCCGCAGGTGTCCCTGCGCGACCTGGCCCGGAAGAACGGACTGTAAGGACGCAGATGGCCCGCACCGCTGAAGTGGTCCGCGAGACGAAGGAGACCCAGATCCGGGTCTGGATCGATCTCGATGGGACCGGCGCCTCGACGATCTCCACCGGCATCGGTTTCTACGACCATATGCTGGAGAGCTTCGCGCGCCACGGCGGCTTCGACCTCAAGGTCGAGACCAAGGGCGACTTGCACATCGACATGCACCACACGGTCGAGGACACCGGCATCGTGCTGGGCCAGGCGATCCACAAGGCGCTGGACGGCTTCAAGGGCGTCCGGCGCTTCGGCCACGCCTATATCCCGATGGATGAGACCCTGACGCGCTGCGCCATCGATCTCTCCAACCGGCCGTATCTGATCTGGAAGGTCGAGTTCAAGCGGCCCAAGGTCGGCGAGATGGACACCGAGCTCTTCAAGGAGTTCCACCACGCGTTCGCCATGAACTGCGGGGCGTGCGTCCATCTGGAGACCCTGTACGGCGACAACACCCACCATGTGGCCGAAAGCGGCTTCAAGGCCCTCGCCCGGGCGCTGCGTCAGGCGGTCGAGATCGACCCGAAGACCGGCGGTCAGGCTCCGTCCACCAAGGGCGTGCTGTAAGGATACTCCATGCAGACCGTCGCCCTGATCGACTACGGGTCGGGCAACCTGCGTTCGGCCGAGAAGGCCCTGCGTGAGGCGGCCCGTCGCCGCGCGCTCGACGCCGAGATCGTCGTCACCGCCGACCCCGACCTCGTCGCCGAGGCCGACCGCGTCTTCCTGCCCGGCGTCGGGGCCTTCGCCTCGTGTCGCGCGGGTCTGGACGCCACCGGCGTCTACGACGCGATGAACCACGCCGTGCACGGCCGCGGCGTTCCCTTCATGGGCATCTGCGTCGGCCACCAATTGCTGGCGACCGAAGGCCTGGAATTCGGCGTCACGCCGGGCCTGGACTGGATTGCCGGCCAGGTGAAGAAGCTCGAGCCAAACGACCCGGCCCTGACCATCCCGCACATGGGCTGGAACGCCATCAGCTTCGTCCGCCCTCACGCCCTGTTCGCGGGGATCGAGGACGGCGCCCACATGTACTACGCCAACTCCTTCGCCCTGGACGCGGCCGACCCGGCCGATGTCGTCGCCACCACCGACCACGGCGGCCCGTTTGTCGCGGCGGTGGCCAAGGACAATGTCGCGGGCGTACAGTTTCACCCCGAAAAGTCACAAGCTTCAGGGCTCGCCCTGCTCGCCAACTTCCTGGAATGGCGCCCATGATCCTCTATCCCGCCATCGACCTGAAGGACGGCCAGTGCGTGCGCCTGCTGCACGGCGACATGGAGAAGGCCACGGTCTTCAACACTTCGCCCGCCGACCAGGCGCAGCGCTTCGTCAAGGACGGCTTCTCGTGGCTGCATGTTGTCGACCTTAACGGCGCCATCGAGGGTAAGTCGGTCAACACCGCCGCCGTCGAGTCGATCCTGGAGTCGATCTCGATCCCCGTGCAGCTGGGCGGCGGCATCCGCACGCTGGAAGGCGTCGAGGCCTGGATCGAGGCGGGCGTTTCCCGCGTCATCCTCGGCACCGTGGCCGTCCACGACCCGGACCTGGTCCGCAAGGCCGCGCGCCTGTGGCCCGAGCAGATCGCCGTGGCCGTCGACGTCCGTGACGGCAAGGTCGCCATCGACGGCTGGACCGGCCTGTCGGACCTCTCCGCGATTGACCTGTCGCGCCGCTTTGAGGACGTCGGCGTCGCCGCCCTGATCATCACCGACATCAGCCGCGACGGCGCCCTGACCGGCGTCAATGTCGAGGGCGTGGGCGAACTGGCCGACGCGGTCTCCATTCCCGTCATCGCCTCCGGTGGCGTGGCCGCGGTCGCCGACATCGAGCGCCTCAAGGCCCGCCCGGGCGTCGAGATCGCCGGCGCCATCCTGGGCCGCTCGCTCTACGCCGGCACGATCAAGCCATCCGAAGCCCTGATCGCGGCGGCCGCCTGATGCTGAAGACCCGGATCATTCCCTGCCTCGACGTGAAGGACGGGCGGGTGGTCAAGGGGGTCAATTTCGTGGCCCTGCGCGACGCCGGCGACCCGGTGGAACAGGCTCGCGCCTATGACGCCGCCGGCGCCGACGAGCTGATGTTCCTGGACATCACCGCCTCCAGCGAGGGCCGCGGCCTGATCCTGGACGTCATCTCGCGCACCGCCGAGGTCTGCTTCATGCCCGTCTCGGTGGGCGGCGGCGTGCGACAGGTCTCCGACATGCGCCGCCTGCTGCTGGCCGGCGCCGACAAGGTCTCGGTCAACACCGCCGCCGTCGAGAACCCCGACCTGATCGCTGCCGGCGCCGACGCCTTCGGGGCCCAGTGCGTGGTCGTGGCCATCGACGCCAAGCTGCGCGAGGACGGCTCGGGCTGGAACGTCTGGACCTATGGCGGCCGCAAGGACACTGGCCTCGACGTGGTCGACTGGGCCGCCAAGGTCGTCGAGCGCGGCGCGGGCGAGATCCTGCTGACCTCGATGGACCGCGACGGGGCCAAGATCGGCTACGACATCCCGCTGCTGAAGGCCGTGACGGGCGCGGTCAATGTGCCGGTGATCGCCTCGGGCGGCGCGGGGACCACCGAACATCTGGTCGAGGCCGCGCGCGACGGCCACGCCGCCGCCGTGCTGGCCGCCTCGATCTTCCACTTTGGCGAGATCAGCATCGGCGAGGCCAAGCAGGCCATGGCCGACGCCGGCATTCCCGTGCGCCTGGACCGGAGCGCCGCATGAGCCAGCGCCTGACTGACGTCCTGCAACGCCTGGCCGCCACGATCGCGGCCCGCAAGGGTGGTGATCCGTCGGTGTCCTACACCGCCAAGTTGCTCAACGACCCCGCCCTCGCCGCCAAGAAGCTGGGCGAGGAAGCCGTCGAGACGGTGATCGCCGCCGTGGCTCAAGGTCCGGATGCGTTGGCGGCCGAAAGCGCCGACCTGCTCTACCACTGGCTGGCGCTGATGGCGGCGTCGGGGGTGTCCCTGGACGCCGTGGCCGAGAAGCTGGAGGCCCGCGAAGGGACCTCGGGCATCGCCGAGAAGGCGTCGCGGAAACACTGAAGGCGCCCGAAAGCCTCGCTGCTAGCCCTTGCGCTTCAGCGCCACATACAGCGCCCCATCGCCGCCGTGCCGCTGATCGGCGGTCGAGACCCCGGCGATCATCTCGCGCAGGGCCGGACCCGCCAGCCATTCCGGCGTCCGCTGCTTCAGTACGCCGTGTCCGACCCGGCCCTTGCCGGTGATCACCAGCACCGCCCGGTGGCCATCGTCATAGGCGCGTCGGATGAAGCCCTCCAGCGTGGCCCTCGCCCGGTCCTGGTCGAGGCCATGCATGTCCAGGCGGGCGCCGATCGGGTCGTGCTCCTTGACGATGCGGCGCTTGCGGTTGGGTTCGATGTGGTGGACGGGACCCTTCAGGACCTTGGCCGGCGCCGGCTTGAGCTCCTCGGGACTGACGCGCAGGGGCGCAATCGAGGCCAGGTGGGTGGGCTGCTCCACCGGAATGGCCGTGTCGCTCTTCACCGGCCGGATCCGCGCCTTGGAGCGCATCTTCTCGGGCTTTCCCGGCGCGCGCGGCGTCACCGTCGAGGCGACGAGCTTCCAGAGGCGCTTGTCGTCCTCGGGTCCGGGCGGCGGCTTCCTGACCATGTCAGCGCGGTACGAGCCGGTACAGGCGTAGGGTGTGGCGCACGCGACCGGCCTCGGCGCCGGCGGCGGCGCCCGAGCCCATATAGAGATCGGCGCGGACATCGCCCTTGATCGCCCCGCCAGTGTCCAGGGTCATGGCCAGTCGGCGATAGGCCGGGAAGGCGCCCGCCAGCTTCGGCGCGGCGGCGTCCAGCCAGTAGAGCTCGCCCATGGCGTGGCGGCTGGGATCGATGGCGATGGCTCGTCCCGGAGGCAACGGCGCGCCGGCCGAGCCCACAGGCTCCTTGCCGTCATCAGGAAGCGTCTTGAAGAACACGTAGCGCGGGTTCAGCCGCATGATCGCGTCGGCCTCCGGCCCGCGATGGTCGGCCAGCCAGGCGCGGATGGCGTCGCCCGAGGTGTTGTTGTCGGGCAGCAGGCCCTTGTCGCGCATGGCGTTGGCGATTCCGACGAACGGCCTGCCATTGGTCCCGGCAAACACCGCGCGGACGCGGCGGCCATCGGGCAGAACCAGAACGCCCGAACCCTGGATCTGCAGGAAGAACAGCTCCTCCGGTCGCATCCAGGCCAGGGGCTTGTCGGTGGGGGTCGCCTCGATCTCGGCCCGGTCCGGATAGGGCGCGAAGGTCGGGCCCTCGATGTGGCCGGTGATCTTCTTGCCGACGAAGCTGGGCTCAAAGGCGCCGAGGTCCAGCACGACCAGGTCGGCCGGGACGCCGCGGACCGGGACGGTGAACTCGGCGTTGCGCGACATCCGCGCCTCGTACTGGGGGGCGAAATAGGCGGTCAGCAGGCCCTCGTCGCTCCCCTCCTTCTGGCGAACCGGCTCGACCCGGAAATTGGCTTCCAGAAACGCGCGCGCGCCGGGTTCGTCCTGGACGGTGGCGTTGCGGGCCAGGCCGCAGACGCGGGCCATGGCCGGATCCTTGGCGACGCCGCAGCCGGCGCGGAAGGCGTCGAGGGCCGCGACGTGATCCTCCTCGGCCCAGCCGACCAGACTGGCGAACGACACCGTCGTTGCGGGCGAGGTCGTCGGGGGCGGTGTCGTTGCCGGCGGTGAAGGCGGCGTGGACGTCGTGCTGGCGCAGGCGCTCAGCAGCAGGCCCGCCAGGGCCAGGGGGGCGAAGGCGGTCTGGACGCTCAGAATCCGAGTCATTACGCCTCGGCGGCGGCGACGAAGGCCAGGCGCCAGTTGGGATTGGCGCTCTTGACCTCGCGCTCGAAGGTCCAGAGCTCGGCGGTGCGGCGGTCGTCGACGCCCTCGCCGCGCTCGTCCTTGGTGCGGGTGCGCACCTCGGCCAGAATCCGCACCACCGCCTTGGCCAGGTCGCCGACCAGGTCGATCCGCTCGAGGTCCAGGCGCGGCGGGGCCATGAACTCGACCTTCTCGCTGCGGCCGGCGGTCTCGCGGGCGGCCATGGCCTGCTCGAAATTGGCCATGACGTCCGGGGCCAGCAGCGGCTTCAGCGTCTCGCGGTCGCCTTCGGCGTAGGCCTTGACGATCTGCTCATAGGCCGAACGGGCGCCGGCCAGGAACTTGGTTGGATCGAAGTCCGGTTGTTTGGACCTCAGAGCCTCCAGGCCCTCGGTGCGCAGGATCGGATGCGTCTCGGCCGGAAGCGGAGCCGCGCCGGGCTGGGCCGTGACGACGTCCTCGGGCTGACGGCCCGTACGACGCCCCAGGGTGGCGTACAGCTGATACAGGACGACCGCGGCGACCGCGGCGAGGAACAGGATCTGGAGCACTTCAAGGTCCGGCAACGGGCTTTGGGCCCAGGATATCATCTCTATATAGGCGAGACGCGTTCTCTCGTCAGGCGCCCAGCGTTGCGCCGGACGGGCCCTCATGGTAGCAGCGCCCACCTTTCTTAGGCGTTTTAGACGCCGATTACGGATTTTATCCTAATGACCGACACCACCGCCCCCGAGGCGACTTCGGACGACAACGCCGCCGCGCAATCGGGCATCCGTATCCTGGCCCAATTCGTCCGCGACTTCTCGTTCGAAAACCCGCTGGCGCCCGACAGCCTGCGCGCCGGCGCGGCCCAGCCCGCCATCGACATGGGCGTCGAAATGAACGCCCGTGGTCGCCCGGATGGCCTGTTCGAAGTCGACCTGAAGCTCTCGGCCCGCGCCACGCGCGAAGAGCAGGCCGTGTTCCACATCGAAGTCGTCTACGGCGGCCTGTTCCACATCGCGGGCGTCGCTGAGGAAGACCTGGAGCCGGTGCTTCTGATCGAGTGCCCCCGCTTCCTGTTCCCGTATGCGCGTCGCCTGATCTCGGACGTCACGGCCGAAGGCGGCTTCCCGCCCTTCCTGATCGATCCGATCGACTTCGCCGGCGTCTACGCCGCGCGCAAGGCCCAGGCCGAAGCCGGCGGCGTGATGGGCAACGCCTAGCCTCGAACGCCACCGCGAAAATACAAGAAGGCCCGGTCATCGCTGACCGGGCCTTTTTTCTTTACGGCTGCAGGCGGTAGCCGCCCATCTCGGTGATCAGGATCCTGGCCGCCCCTGGATCCGGCTCGATCTTCTGGCGCAAGCGGTAGACGTGGGTCTCCAGCGTGTGAGTGGTGACCCCGGCATTATAGCCCCAGACCTCGGTCAGCAGCTCCTCGCGCGACACGGGCTTGGAGCCGGCGCGGTAGAGGTACTTGAGGATGTTGGTTTCCTTCTCGGTCAACCGCACCTTCTTCTGCTTTTCGTCGACCAGCAGCTTGGCCGAGGGGCGGAACTCGTACGGACCGATGCGGAACAGCGCGTCTTCCGACGCTTCGTAGCTGCGCAGCTGGGCGCGGATGCGGGCCAGCAGCACCCCGAAGCGGAAAGGCTTGGTGACATAGTCGTTGGCCCCGGACTCCAGGCCCAGGATGGTGTCGCTGTCGCTGGCCGCCGCTGTCAGCATGATCACCGGGGCCGTGACCCCGTTCTTGCGCATCAGGCGGCAGGCCTCCCGGCCGTCCATGTCGGGCAGGTCGACGTCCAGCAGGATCAAGTCAGGCTTGACCTCGCGCGACATCTTCACGCCCTCGCCGGCCGTTGCGGCCTCGGCCACGGCGAATTCCTCGTGCAGGGCCAATTGCTCGGCCAGGGCGCCGCGCAGGTCCTCGTCGTCGTCGATCAGCAGAAGCGTCTTGCGTTGCGCCATAAGGCGGAACATGCACCGCTGCGGCCCTCGGGGACAACCCCGAGCGGGGCCTTAAGCTCAATAGCGGAAAGTGGTAGCGGGTTTCGGCGGCCATTGAGCGCCAAACAGGAATGTCTGGGAGACACCTTTGATGCTGTTTCGAGCCCATGCGGATGGCCGCTTCGAGCTGAACGGGCGCACCGTGCGCTGCGCGATCGGCAAGGCTGGCGCGATCGCCGCCGCCGATAAGCGCGAGGGCGACAACAAGAGCCCGGCGGGGACATGGGTCATGCGCGAGGTCTGGTACCGGCCCGATGTCTATAAAGGCGGTCCAAAGACCGCCCTGCCCCTCCACGCCACCCGCCCCGACGACGGCTGGTGCGACTCCCCGGGCGATCCGAACTACAACCGCCCTGTCCTGCTGCCCTACCCGGCCAGCGCCGAACGGATGTGGCGTGACGACCACGTCTACGACCTGGTCGTCATCCTGGGCCACAACGACCGTCCGCCCGCGCCAGGCATGGGTTCGGCGATCTTCATGCACCTGGCCCGCGACGGCTATCCGGGCACCGAGGGCTGCGTGGCCCTGGCGCGACCGGACCTAGAGGCGGTGCTGGCCATCGCCAAACCGGGCGACGCGGTCGAGATCGTCGCCGACTAGCCGTAGTGGCGGTCGCCGAACAGCGCCGAGCCTACCCGAACCGAGGTCGCGCCCTCGGCGATGGCGATCTCGAAGTCGTCGCTCATGCCCATCGACAGCTTCTCGACGCCGTTGCGCGCGGCGATGGCCCGCAAGGATGCGAAATAGGGCGCGGGATCGGCGCCGACAGGCGGGATGCACATCAGGCCCTCGATCGTCAGGCTGTAGGATTCGCGGCAGGCGGCGAGGAAAGCGTCGGCTTCTGAGGGTGCGACGCCGGCCTTCTGGACCTCCTCGCCGATATTGACCTGCACGTAGAGTCGCGGGGCCTTGCCCACCCGCTGGATCTCCTCGGCCAGCACGCGGGCCAGCTTCTCGCGGTCGAGCGTCTCGATGACGTCAAAGAAATCGACCGCCTCGCGGGCCTTGTTGGTCTGCAGCGGGCCGATCAGGCGCAGCTCGAGGCCCTCGCGGCGCGGACCCCAGCGCTCCATCGCTTCCTGAACGCGGTTCTCGCCATAGACTTTCTGTCCCGCCTCCAGCACCGGCGCGATATGCTCCCAGGGCTGGGTCTTCGACACCGCCACCAGAGTCACCGATCCGGCCTGCCGGCCGGCGCGCGCCTCGGCGACGGCGATGCGGTCCTGGATCCGAGCGAGAGCGTGGGACATTGGGGGCAGCCTTGGACGGGAACGTGAGCGAACTGGAAGTCCTGTCTAGTGCGGCCGCGGCCTTTCCGCCAAGGACCGTGCGCGGCCAGGCCCTGCCCCACCTGCTGTTCTTCACCGATCCGCAGCGGGTTCCTAACCCCGAGGCGATCGCCGAGCGCCTGCCGGCCGGCGCGGGGATCGTCTACAGAGCGTTCAGCGCCGAGGACGCGATCGAGCGCGGACGCCGGCTGCGGGTGATCGCCACCGAGCGCGGCCTGCTGCTGCTGGTCGGCGCCCATCCGGGTCTGGCCGAGGGCGTCCGCGCCGATGGCCTGCACATGCCGGAGCGGCTCTCGGCCGAGATCCCTCGCCTGCGAGCCGAGCACAGTCGCTGGCTGATCACCGTCGCGGCCCATGATCGGGGCGCGATCCAGGCGGCCGAGCGCGGGGGCGCCGACGCCGTCGTCGTCTCGCCGATCTTTCCCAGCAACAGTCCGTCGGCCGGCGAGCCGCTGGGCGTGGAGGGCCTAAAGGATCTCGTCGCAGCGACGTCGCTGCCCGTCTACGCGCTGGGCGGGGTGCGCGCGCGCACGGTCTCGCGGCTGATCGGCAGCGGGATTGTCGGGATCGCGGCCGTGGAGGCCTTGGCCGGACCTTAGAACTTGAAGGCGGTCTCGAGGCGTACGCGCGGAGCCGGATCGGGCTGCTGGGCCTTGCGGGCGGCGAGCGCCGGGTTGGATTCACCGAGGCTGACGGCGCCGCCGACGCGGATCGACGGAGTCACCTTGAAATAGGCGCCGGCCTGGACGTCCTGCATTTCCATTTCGCGGCTGGACGGCTGATCGAGGTCCAGCTTCAGGCCCCAGCGACCCTTCTTGGCGTCCCAACGCAGGGTGCGCTTGTCATCCTGCGGATACTGGACGCCGGCGGCGGCGCTGGTGAAGTCGTTCTTGACCGAGAAATCCGGCGTGACGGCGTGCGGCTTGGCTTGGGCGAACGCCATCGAGGCCGATCCCGTCAGGATCAGCGCGGCAGTCCCCGCCAGAAAGAAACGCGTCGCGGTCATCACCACTCGCCGCCTATACTCAGTTGTCCCCACCCATCCCATGTAGGAACGAGCCCCTTACATTGCGATTAAAGGCTGGAGCGGAACGCGGTCAACCTCGCTTCGGTCGCACCCGGCGCCAAATTGGGCGATTCAATCGAGTCCTGTTGCGACGAGGTCACGCGATTCCTGTTTTGAGGCGGCGCAGCCATGCTATAGACCGGCTCCCGGCCGCGGGGGCGCGCCAGGGTGCGCGCGAGCGCCCGAAAGACATTTGGAGCGAGGTACTATGGCGTTTGAACGTGGGTCTGTGATGCGCGGCGTCGCCGCGGGCGTCCTGGCTCTGTCGATGCTGAGCATGACCGCATGCGCCAGCAACAAGCCCCCCAAGACTTTCTCCACGCAAAGCGACGAGCCGGGCCTCAACCCGTTCAAGCGCTTCGGCGGCGGCGCCAAGGCCCCGGCGTCGGAAGGCTCGATCGGCGTCAACGGCTATCTGTGGCGCGCCAGCCTGGACACCCTGGCCTTCATGCCCCTGGCCTCGGCCGACCCGTACGGCGGCGTGATCATCACCGATTGGTACGTGAACCCGGAAACGCCGGCCGAGCGCTTCAAGGCCACCGTCTACATCCTGGACACCCGCCTGCGCGCCGACGGCCTGAACGTCACGGTGTTCAAGCAGTCCAAGGACATCAACGGCGCCTGGGTCGACGCTCCGGTCGCCGATCAGACCGCCACCGATCTCGAGAACGCGATCCTGACCCGCGCCCGTCAGCTTCGACTTTCGAACATCAAGAACTAAGGCGCTCACGGGTCCTCTTCCAGGCGAAGAGGACCCTGGCTTCCTATTTCTCTACGCGCTCCAGCCGCGAAACCGCTTAACTTGTCGCGGACGCGCGCGGAGCCTGCCTTGGCAGGTTCCAAGTCCAATAGTTGGGCGCACGATAACCGCCGAAACCGCTTACACTTTCGGCTATCTCGCGCCCGGCGCGTTCCTGCATCCAAGACCCTGGTTTCCGATGGCCCGCTATAATCCCAAAGACACCGAACCCAAGTGGCGCGAAGCCTGGGCGAAGGCCGACGTCTTCAAGACCGGCGAGATCAACGACGGCCGTCCGAAATACTACGTCCTCGAGATGTTCCCGTACCCGTCGGGCCGCATCCACATGGGCCACGTCCGCAACTACGCCATGGGCGACGTGGTGGCCCGCTACAAGCGCGCTCAAGGCTTCAACGTCCTGCACCCGATGGGTTGGGACGCCTTCGGCATGCCGGCCGAGAACGCGGCCATGGAGCGCGGCGTCCATCCCAAGGGCTGGACCTACGACAACATCGCCGCCATGCGCGAGCAGCTGAAGTCGCTGGGCATCTCGGTCGACTGGTCGCGCGAGTTCGCCACCTGCGACCCGGAATATTACGGCAAGCAGCAGGCCTGGTTCCTGCGCCTACTGAAGCGCGGCCTGGTCTATCGCAAGGAAGCCTCGGTCAACTGGGACCCGGTCGACATGACCGTCCTGGCCAACGAGCAGGTCATCGACGGCAAGGGCTGGCGCTCGGGCGCGACGGTCGAGAAGCGCAAGCTGACCCAGTGGTTCCTGCGCATCACCGACTACGCCGACGCCCTGATCGACGGCCTGAAGACCCTGGACCGCTGGCCCGACAAGGTTCGCCTGATGCAGGAGAACTGGATCGGCCGCTCGAAGGGCCTGCGCTTCAAGTTCCAGTTCGACGGCGAAGCGCCCGACAGCATGGCGGACGGCCTGGAGGTCTACACGACCCGGCCCGACACCCTGTTCGGCGCCAGCTTCGTCGGCGTCGCGCCCGAGCATCCGCTGGCCGAGCGCCTGGCTATCGAGAACCCGCAGATCCAGCAGTTCATCGCCGACTGCCGCAAGGGCGGCACCTCTGAGGCCGAGATCGAGAGCGCCGAGAAGCTGGGCTACGACACCGGCCTGCGGGTGAAGCACCCGCTGGACCCGTCGATAACCCTGCCCGTCTGGATCGCCAACTTCATCCTGATGGACTACGGCACCGGCGCGATCTTCGCCTGCCCGGCCCACGACCAGCGCGATCTGGACTTCGCCCGCAAATACGGCCTGCCGGTCAAGCCCGTCGTGTTGCCCAACGGCGAGGATCCGACGAGTTTCCAGGTCGGCAACGAGGCCTATGTCGGCCCTGGCAAGATCTTCAATTCGGAATTCCTGGACGGCATGGACGTCGAGGCCGCCAAGGCCGAGGCCGTCGCCCGCATCGAAGCGGCCGGCCAGGGTCAGGGCGCGACGGTCTATCGCCTGCGCGACTGGGGCGTCTCGCGCCAGCGCTACTGGGGCTGCCCGATCCCGGTCGTCCACTGCCAGGCCTGCGGCGTCGTGCCCGTGCCGGAAGACCAGCTGCCGGTCGCCCTGCCCGAGGACGTCACCTTCGACAAACCGGGCAATCCGCTGCTGCGTCACCCGACCTGGCGCCACACCACCTGTCCCTCATGCGGCGGCAAGGCCGAGCGCGAGACCGACACGCTGGACACCTTTATCGACTCCAGCTGGTACTTCGCGCGCTTCGCCGACACTCACGCCGCCGAGCCGGTGGGCAAGGACGCGGCCGACCACTGGCTGCCGGTCGACCAATATATCGGCGGCGTCGAGCACGCGATCCTGCACCTGCTCTACGCCCGCTTCATCACCCGCGCCCTGAAGGACGAGGGCCTGCTGTCGGTCGAGGAGCCCTTCGCGGGCCTGTTCACCCAAGGCATGGTCACCCACGAGGCCTACAAGAACGAGGCCGGCGAGTGGGTCGAGCCGTCGGACATCCGTATCACCGTCGAGGGCAACGCCCGCTCGGCTGTCCACGCCACGACCGGCGCGCCGATTATCATCGGCGACGTCGAGAAGATGTCGAAGTCCAAGAAGAACGTCGTCGCCCCCGAGGACATCTTCGAGGCTTATGGCGTCGACAGCGCGCGCCTGTTCGTGATGTCTGACAGCCCGCCAGAGCGCGACGTGCAGTGGACCAATGCCGGCGTCGAGGGCAGCTGGCGCTTCACCCATCGCCTGTGGAACGAGTTCGACAGCCAGCCGGCCGGCGACTTCGCTCACGACGACAGCGACGAAGCGGCCCTGGCCCTGCGCAAGTCGGCTCACAAGCTGATCGGCTTCGTCACCGACAGCATCGAGGGCTTCCGCTTCAACAGCGGCGTGGCGCGTCTGTACGAGTTCCTGAACGCGCTGAAGGCCGCTCCGGCCGAAGGCGCTTCGAACGCCGTCCTGGCGGCCCGCGCCGAGGCCCTGAACATCCTGGCCCGCCTGGTGGCCCCCTTCACCCCGCACCTGGCCGAAGAGGCCTGGGCCCGCATCGGCGGCGAAGGCATGGTCGTCAACGCGCCCTGGCCAAAGGCCGACCCGGCCCTGGCCGCGGACGACGAGCGCGTCCTGCCGATCCAGATCAACGGCAAGCGTCGCGGCGAGATCAAGGTCAAGGCTGGGGCGCCGGAAGACGAGGTTCAGAAAATCGCTCTGGCGGATCCGAACGTCCTGGCTCACCTTGAAGGGGTCACGGTCCGCAAGGTGATCGTCGTCAAGGACCGCATCGTCAACATCGTGGCCAACTGAGACCCCAAGGGACCTCTATGAAACGCACCCTGGCGGCTGGCGCTTTCGCGCTCTCGACCCTCGCCCTCTCGGCCTGCGCCGGCTTCACGCCGCTGTATGGCCAGCCGGGCGTCGAGGGCGGCCTCTCCAGCATCGAGACCGTCGCGGCCGAGGGCCGGGGCGGCTACCTGCTGCGCGAGCAACTGGACGACGCCTTCGGCCATAAGCAGGGCGACGCCACCGCCTATAAGCTCTATTTCTCGGTCAAGGAGATCCGCTTCGCCCGGGGCGTGCGTCTCGACAACGTCGCCAACCGCTACGAACTGCGGATGAGCGTCGACTGGCGGCTGATGGACGCCAAGAGCGGCAAGGAAGCCACCAACGGCAAGACCGAGGTGTCGGTGACCTACGACTCCGCCGACCAGCCCTACGCGGCCATTGCGGCCCAGAACGACGGCCAGGAGCGGGCGGCGACCGAAGCGGCCCGCAAGATCCAGCTGGATCTCGCCACCTGGCTGGCGGCCGGCAAGAAAAAGCCGGCGGCCTAGCGGGTCATGATCCTCTCCAAGCGTCCGGACGTCGAACGCTTCCTGCGGGAGCCGGCCCCGGACATCCGGGCCGTGGTCATCTACGGCAAGGATCGGGGCGTCGTGCGCGATCGCGCCAACGCCCTGGCCAAGCGCGTGGTCGCGCGTCCGGACGATCCCTTCGACACCGCCATGCTGACCGACGGCGACCTCGACGCCGATCCGGCCAAGCTGGAGGACGAGCTTTCGGCGATGTCGCTGATGGGCGGCCGCCGCCTCGTCCGCCTGCGGCTGGCCGGCGAGAAGGCCGGACCCGACAAGCAGGCCGCCGAGGCCTTGACCCGCCACGTCGAGGGCCAGCTCAATCCCGACGCCTTCTTCCTGGTCGAGGCCGGGGCGCTGGGCCGCGACTCCCAGCTGCGCAAGGTCGGCGAGAAGGCCAGCGGCTGCGCCGTCATCCCTTGCTATGAAGACGAAGCGGGCGACCTGGCCCGACTGACCCGCGACACCCTGGCCAATGACAAGGTCGGGCTGAACAGCGAAGCGCTGGACCTCTTCGTCTCCCGCCTGCCCAAGGAGCGCGGCGTGGCCCGCGCCGAGATCGAACGGCTGGCGCTCTATCTGGGTCCCAACAGCGGCGTCACCGCCACCGCCGCCGACCTGACCGATTTTCTGGGCGTCGAGCCCGAGGCCTCGCTCAGCGACGCCGCCGCCGACGCCTTTGGCGGCAAGGCCGGTCCTGCCCAGCAGGCTCTTCGCCGCGCGGCCGCCGAGGGCGAAGGCGGTCCGGCCGCCGTCCGGGCCATGGGCTACTATCTTGGCCGTCTGCGCCGCGTGCTGACCCTGCATAAGAATGGCGTCGACCTGCAGGCCGCCGCCAAGGCCGCCGGCGTGTTCTGGAAACAGGAGCGCGAGTTCCTGCGTCAGGCGCGCGCCTGGAACCTGGAAGCCATCCTGGAAATCCAGGGCGAGATCCTCAACGCCGACCGCGCCTGCAAGACGTCCGGCTCGCCCGACCAGCTGATTTCCGAACGCCTGGCGCTGATGATAGCGGGGCGCGCGCGTCGCTTGGGTCTCTAGGCTCCAAAACCCTCTAAAAGGGCTCTTTGCGCGCCTGTGGATGCTTCTTGAGAAAGCCTTTTAACAGAAGGGTTTGCGGCGGAAATCGCTGTGAGCCGCCCTCCTCTGACGAAAACGGCGCCTCCCGGAGTACGGAACGGCGCCGTTTGGTGCGCGACAGAAGCGATTTTGGAAGGCTCCAGAATCCGATCATCCGCACGTTTTTAGGTGCGCCTGATCAGATCGAGATCAGATTCCGCGCGTCAGTCGATTGCAGAGGTCGTCGAGCTGCTCAAGCGTCGCATAGGTGATGGTCAGGGCGCCCCCCGCCCCGCGATGGTCGATCGAGACATCAAGACCCAGCACCGACGAGAGATCGGCTTCGAGGGCCTGGGTGTCGGTGTCCTTCACCCGCGGCGGACGCCCCCCCTTGTTCTTCGACGGCGTGGCGGTCGGGGCCTTGCGGGCCAGGGCCTCGGTCTCGCGAACCGACAGGCCGCCGTCGATGATCTGCTTGGCGAGCGAGACAGGGTCCGCCGCCGCGGCGATGGCGCGAGCATGACCCGCCGACAGCTCGCCGCTGACTAGGTAGGACTGCACCTCCTCCGGTAGGGCCAGCAGGCGCATGGTGTTGGCGACGTGGCTGCGGCTCTTGCCGATGGTCTGAGCGATGGCCTCCTGGGTGCGCTCGAACTTCTCCATCAGCACCTTGTAGGAGAGCGCTTCTTCCAGGACGTTCAGGTCGGCGCGCTGGACGTTCTCGATGATGCCGATCTCCAGCACCGCCAGATCGTCCAGCTCGCGCACCATGATCGGCACGGTGCGCAGGCCCGCGCGCTGAGCCGCACGCCAGCGTCGCTCGCCGGCGACGATCTGATATTCACCGGACGCCCCGGGCGCCGGCCGGACCAGGATCGGCTGCAGAACGCCCTTTTCGCGGATCGAATTGGACAGTTCCTCCAGGTCTTCTTCCCGGAAGGTGCGGCGCGGCTGATCGGGATTGCGCTTCAGGATCTCGATCGGCGCTTCGCGCGAACCAGGGGCGTTGTCGCCGGGCGCCTGGGCCGGCGCGTTCTCGACCTCGCCCAGCAGGGCGGAAAGCCCCCGCCCCAGACCACGACGCCCTTCGGAACCACTCGCCTCAGCCACCACGGACTCCATCTTCTTCTCGTTCTAACTCGGATCGATATTTCGGGTGGGATCAGGCGGCTTGGGCCTGGCGGTCGCGCTCGCGGCTGATCACCTCGCGGGCCAGCTTCAGGTAGGCCTGGCTGCCGGCGCACTTCAGGTCATACAAGAGCACGGGCTTACCGAACGACGGCGCCTCGGAGACGCGGACGTTACGCGGGATGACCGCGTCATAGACCTTGTCGCCGAAATAGTCGCGGACATCGCGAGCGACCTGCTCTGACAGGCTGTTGCGGCGATCGTACATGGTCAGCACCACGCCCTGGATCTCCAGGCGCGGATTGAGGCTGCCGCGGATGCGCTCGATGGTCCGCATCAGCTGGGTCAGGCCTTCGAGGGCGAAGAACTCGCACTGCAGCGGCACGAACACTGCGTCGGCGGCGGTCATGGCGTTGACAGTCAGCACGTTCAGCGACGGCGGGCAGTCGATCAGCACATAGGTGTAGGGCCCGTTGGCGCGGATCGTCTCCAGGGCGTCGCGCAGACGGTATGACCGTCGGGCGGTCTGACCCAGTTCGATCTCGACGCCCGAAAGGTCGGCGTCGGCGGGTATGACGTCCAGCCCAGGCAGCTCCGTCTTTACCGCCGCGTCGATCACCGGCGACTCGCCCATCAGCACGTCATAAAGCGTGGTCCGACGCTGGATGCGTGTGATGCCCAGGCCCGTCGAGCAGTTGCCCTGCGGATCGGCGTCGATCAGCAGCACGCGCTCGCCGCAAGCCGCCAGGGCGGTGCCGAGATTGATGGCGGTCGTGGTCTTACCGACGCCGCCCTTCTGATTGGCGATAGCCAGGACGCGGAGAGGATTAGCGGGCACGGGAAAGCCTCTTCACTTGAACGATGCGGCCGCGAGGGTCGCTTTGACTGGGGAGTAGCTCGCTGGCGAACGACCAGGCCTTGCGGGCCTCCGTCAGCTCCGCCGCGACATCCTGGCCCTTGAGGAACAAGCCCGTCGCGCCGCGATGGAGATAGGGTTCGGCGAAGCCCAGCAGCCTGGTCATCGGCGCGCAGGCGCGCGCGGTGACCACATCGACCTTCAGCTTCAGCTCTTCGGCCCGGACATTGTGGATCTCGACGGGCAGATCCAGCGTCTTGGCCGCGACCTCGAGGAAGCGGCAACGCTTGGCCATGCTCTCCACGAGATGGATCTTGGCCCCGCCCTGGCCCTTCAACAGTATGGCCAGCACGACGCCGGGCAGACCGGCGCCGGCGCCAAGGTCGGCCCAGACGCGCGCATCGGGCGCCAAGGCCAGCAGCTGCGAGCTGTCCAGCGCATGGCGCGTCCAATAGGTGGCGATTGTCAGCGGTCCGACGAGGTTCATGACCGCGTTCCATTCGGCCAGCAGGTCCTGGAAGCGCGTCAGGTCGGCCATCTGGGCGTCGGACACGCCGGTAAGGGCTTGGTAACCAGTCGCGTCCAGCGCCGGGGGTTCAGCGGTCATGGCTTCAGGCTGCACGGCCGCGCCTCACATGGGCTAGCAGCGCCGTCAGCGCGCCGGGGGTGACACCCTCGATGCGCGCCGCCTGGCCCAGGGTCATCGGACGCACGCGGGCCAGCTTCTCCCGGACCTCGTTCGACAGGCTGCCGATATCGGCATAGTCGAGCTCGGCCGGCAGGCGCAGATCCTCGTCCTTGCGCAGCGACTCGGCGTCGGCGCGCTGGCGGTCGAGATAGCCGGCATAGGCCGCCTCGATCTCGATCTGCTCCCGGACGTCTGTGTTCCACGTGAAAACCTCGGGCCAGACGGCGCCGAGCGAGTCCAGCGTCACGTCCGGATAGGCCAGCATGGCGAACAGGTCGCGGCGCACGCCGTCGCTATTGACCTTGAAACCGGCCTTCACGGCCTCGTTCGGCGTAAGGCTCACCGAGCGGGCGAAGGCGCGCGCCGCTTCGAGGCGCTCCTTCTTCTCACTCCAGGCCACGGCCCGGCGCTCGCCAACCAAGCCCAGCGCGATCCCGCGATCCGTCAGGCGCTGGTCAGCATTGTCGGCCCTCAAGGTCAGGCGGAACTCGGCCCGGCTGGTGAACATTCGATAGGGCTCGGTGACGCCCCGGGTGACGAGGTCATCGATCATTACGCCAATATAGGCTTCGTCCCGCGCGAACACGGCGGCCTCCCGGCCCTGCTCCGCCAGCGCAGCGTTCAAGCCGGCGACCAGACCCTGAGCGCCCGCCTCTTCATAGCCGGTGGTGCCGTTGATCTGGCCGGCCAGGTAGAGGCCCGGCAGGCGCTTGGTCTCGAGTGTGGCGTAGAGCTCGCGCGGATCGACATAGTCATATTCGATCGCATAGCCATAGCGCTTGACCTCCACGGCCTCCAGGCCGGGAATGGTGCGCAGGAACAGCAGTTGGGTCTCTTCCGAGACCGAGGTCGAGATCCCGTTCGGATAGACCGTGGTGTCATCCAGGCCTTCCGGCTCGAGAAACACCTGGTGGCTGGTCTTGTCGGCGAAGCGCACGACCTTGTCTTCGATCGACGGGCAATAGCGCGGGCCGATCCCCGTGGCGCGACCGCCATAGACCAGCGACTCGCTCAGGCGGTCGGCGATGATCTGGTGGGTCTCGGCGGTCGTGAAGGTGATGCCGCAGGCGATCTGCGGGGTCTCGATCCGATCGTTCAGGAACGAGAACGGCACGGGCTCGTCGTCGCCGGGCTGCATCTCCAGGCGATCCCAAGCGATGGTGGAACCGTCGAGGCGCGCGGGCGTGCCGGTCTTCAGCCGACCCATCTGGAAGCCCAGGCCATATAGGCGATCCGACAGGCCGATGGCCGGCTGGTCGCCGACGCGGCCGGCCGGAATACGCGTCTCGCCCAGATGGATGACGCCCTTCAGGAAGGTGCCCGTCGTCAGGATAACCCGGGGCGCGCGATACGACCGCCCTTCCCCGTCGATCGCGCCGGCGACCTTGCCGTCCTCGACGATCAGGTCCTCGACGGCGGCGGCGTTGATGTCGAGGTTCTTCGTGGCCGCCAGTTCGGCCTGCATCGCCTCGCGATAGAGCTTGCGGTCGATCTGGGCGCGCGGCCCGCGAACGGCCGGGCCCTTGGAGCGGTTCAGCATCCGAAACTGAATGCCGGCCTTGTCGGCCATGCGACCCATGACGCCATCCAGGGCGTCGATCTCGCGCACCAGATGACCCTTACCCAGGCCGCCGATGGCCGGGTTGCAGGACATCTCGCCAATCGTTTCAAGCTTGTGCGTCAGCAGCAAGGTGCGCGCCCCCACGCGCGCCGAGGCGGCCGCCGCCTCGCAGCCGGCGTGGCCGCCGCCGATGACAATGACATCCCAGGTGTTGGACAACGAACTCGCCTCAATGCGAACGCCCCCGGCATACCGCGGGGGCGTTGGACTCGATCTATACGCCAATCAGGCGAGGCGGTCGATGTGACTCAAGGGCGTTCCACGTGAAACACCCCTACCCCAGCTGTGAGCGTGCTGTGGATAATATAGGGGACGTTTCACGTGGAACATCACTTGCCGATGCAGAAGGTCGAAAAGACGCGCCCGAGCACATCCTCCGGGTCGACCCGCCCCGCGATCTTCTCAAGCGCCCGCGCGGCGAGGCGAACGTCCTCAGCGGCCAGTTCGACTTCGAGACCGACGTCGGAGAGCGCTCGTCGGACATAGCCTTGGGCTTCCACGAGGCGTTCGGCGTGACGCAGTCGCGTGGCGGCGGGAAAATCTGCGCCGGACAGCACCCCGGCGACATAGATGGAAAGCGCCTCGCGAACTTCGGCCAGCGCATCCGCTGAGCGGGCGGACAGACGGACCACTTTCAAGCCCTCCCCCGCCCAGCGTGCGGTCGCTTCGTCCAGCGCCGCGGCGTCGGCGATGTCGGTCTTGTTCAGTACAAGCCAGTCTCCGGGTCGAACCGCCTCTTCAAGCTTCACCGTATGTTTCACGTGAAACCCATCAATGACCCAAAGCCTTAGGTCGGCTTCCTCAGCCCAGGCTCGGGCGCGGCGCACGCCTTCGGCCTCGATGGCGTCCGCCGTTTCGCGCAGACCGGCCGTGTCGGCGATCAGAACCTTGTAACCCCCAAGCACTAGCGGCGCCTCGATGACGTCCCGGGTCGTACCTGGTGTGTCCGTGACGATCGCCGCGTCCCGCTCGACGAGCGCGTTCAGCAAGGTGCTCTTGCCGGCGTTCGGCGCGCCGACCAGGGCGATGCGAAAGCCGTCCCGAACCCGTCGCCCGCGCGAAACATCAGCCAAGGCCGCGTCGAGTTCGGCGCTCAGGACCCGCAGTCCAGGCCGAGCGCGTTCGGCGACTTCCTCCGGCAAATCCTCATCCGGGAAGTCGACGGCGGCTTCGAGCATGGCCAGGGATTGGATCAGCAAATCGCGCCAGCGGTCATAGCGCTGACTCAGCGCGCCGCCGACCTGGCCGAGCGCCTGCCTGCGCTGAGCTTCCGTCTCGGCGTCGATGAGGTCGGCGACACCCTCGGCCTGGGCAAGATCGAGCTTGCCGTTCTCGAATGCCCGACGGGTGAACTCGCCCGGCTCGGCCAGGCGGAGGCCCAGCTCCGACAGCGCTACCATCAACGCCTCGACCACGGCGCGGCCGCCGTGCACGTGAAACTCGACGCTGTCCTCGCCGGTATAGCTGGCCGGCCCCTCGAAGCGAAGAACCAGCGCCTCGTCCAGATCGGCGCCGCCATGACGCAAGGTGCGAAGCGCCGCCGTCCGCGCCTTGGGCCTGCCGCCTGTCAGCGCCTCGACCACCGAAACAGTCTCGGGACCAGAGACACGCACCACGGCCACGGCCGCGCGCCCGGCCGCCGTGGCCAGGGCGAAGATCGTATCCGCCATGACCTATTCGCGCTTGCCGGCCGCAGCGCCCGCCGCCGCCGTCATCAGCTTGCGGAACTGCTCCTGGGCGCCCGTGCCAAACGCCATCCAGTTCTTCATCAACTCCTCGGGCGCCAGCATGGCCATGTTGGCGTCCATGCGGTTCTGCATCTCTTTCACCAGATGCTCGTTCAAGGCGCTGACGTCGGGCAGTCCCAGAAAGCTCCGGGCTTCGACGGGGGTACAGTCAATCTCGATGGTCATCTTCATGCGGAGGTTCCCTTCGGGCAGGGCACGATATTGTTATGGGCCAAGGCCCGTCGGCTCAGGTTAGAGCGCTTTGGTCGAAAGTCACATCGGTCTGACTTGAGACACAGTAAGCACGGAGACCCGCGATGAGTGAGACCCTCACGATCACCACGCCCGATGGCGACTTCTCGGCCTATGTCGCCCGGCCCAAGGCCGAAAGCGCGCCGGCCATCGTCGTGATCCAGGAGATCTTCGGCGTCAACAAGGTGATGCGCGATATCGCCGACGGCCTGGCCGCCCAGGGCTATGTCGCGATCGTGCCCGACCTGTTCTGGCGGATAGAGCCCGGCATCGACATCACCGACCAGTCCGAGGCCGAGTGGAAACGGGCCTTCGAACTGTTCAACGCCTTCGACGTGGACGCCGGCGTCGGCGACATCGCCGCCACCATCACCAAGGCGCGCGAGCTGCCGGGCGTCAACGGCAAGGTCGGAGCGGTCGGCTACTGCCTGGGCGGCCTGCTGGCCTTCCTCACCGCGACGCGCACCGATGTCGACGCCAGCGTTTCCTACTACGGCGTCGGCATCGAGAAGCACGTGAACGAGGCCGAAAAGCTGACCCACCCTCTGCTGATGCACATCGCCGAGAAGGACCAGTTCGTCCCGCCGGAAGCCCAGCAGTTGATCCTTTCCGCCCTGAAGGATCACCCCCAGATCGAGCTGCACACCTACGCGGACCGCGATCACGCCTTTGCCCGCGAGGGCGGCGCGCACTATGACGCCGCCGACGCGGCCAAGGCGAATGGCCGGAGCCTGACCTTCTTCCAGAAGGCGCTCGGCTGATGCTAGCGATCCAGGCGGCTCGCTCGGGCGGTCCGGAGGTGCTGGAAGCCGTCGCGCTTCCGGTCCCCTCGCCCGCCGCCGGAGAGATCCTTGTGCGTCACGAGGCCGTCGGTCTGAACTATATCGACACCTATCACCGCTCTGGCCTCTACCCGCTGAAGATGCCGGCGGTGATCGGGCTGGAGGCGGCCGGGACGGTCGAAGCGATCGGCGATGACGTCACGCGGTTCCAGGTCGGCGACCGCGTGGCCTACAATGGAACCCTGGGGGCCTATAGCGAGGCGGCGGTCGTCCCGGCCGAGCGCGCGGTCAAGGTGCCCGACGGCGTCAGCCTGGAGACCGCCGCCGCCGTCCTGCTCAAGGGCATGACGGCCGAGTTCCTGGTCCGCCGGTGTTTCCACGTGAAACACGGAGACCTCGTTCTGGTGCACGCGGCCGCGGGCGGCGTCGGCCAAATCCTGGTGCAGTGGTGCAAGGCTCTCGGCGCGACGGTGATCGCCACGGCCGGCGGCGAGGCCAAACTGACGCTCGCCCGCGAGCTCGGCGCTGACCATGTCGTCGATTATGGCCGCGAGGATGTCGCCGCCCGGGTCGCCGAGATCACCTGCGGTCAGGGCGCGGCGGTCGTCTATGACGGAGTCGGCAGGGACACCTGGGACGCCAGCTTCAAGAGCCTGGCCCGACGCGGGATGCTGGTCACCTTCGGCAACGCCTCGGGTCCGGTCCCACCCTTCGCGCCGCTGGAGCTGTCGGGCAAGTCGTTGTTCGTCACCCGCCCGCGCCTCTTCGACTACATCGCCACGACCGGGGAACTGGACGAGAGCGCCGAGGCGCTATTCGCCGTCCTCAGCTCGGGCGCGGTGAAGATCGACATCGGCCAGACCTTCCCGCTGGCCGAGGCGCGCGCCGCGCACGAAGCGCTGGAAGGCCGCCGTACGACCGGCGCCACCCTGCTGATTCCGTAGGGCCGAGCCCGGCACGACCAAACCAGTACGGCCAACAAAAAAGGCCCCGGGTAGAACCGGGGCCTTTCTCGTTCTGAGATGAGTCTGTTTGGACTCAGGTGTTCATCGACTGGAAGAAGTCGCCGTTGGTCTTCGACTGACGCAGCTTGTCCAGCAGGAACTCGATCGCATCCGAGGCGCCCATCGGGTTGAGGATGCGGCGCAGGACATAGGTCTTCTGAAGCTGGTCGCGCGGGGTGATGAGCTCTTCCTTGCGGGTGCCCGACTTGAGCACATCGATGGCGGGGAAGATGCGCTTGTCGGCGACCTTGCGGTCCAGGACGATTTCCGAGTTACCGGTGCCCTTGAACTCTTCGAAGATCACCTCGTCCATGCGGCTGCCGGTGTCGATCAGGGCCGTGGCGATGATCGACAGCGAGCCGCCCTCCTCGACGTTCCGCGCCGCGCCGAAGAAGCGCTTCGGGCGCTGCAGGGCGTTGGCGTCGACACCGCCGGTCAGCACCTTGCCCGATGACGGGACGGTGGTGTTGTAGGCGCGACCCAGACGGGTGACCGAGTCCAGCAGGATGACGACGTCGCGCTTGTGCTCGACCAGGCGCTTGGCCTTTTCGATGACCATCTCGGCCACCTGCACATGGCGGGTCGCCGGCTCGTCGAAGGTCGAGGCGATGACCTCGCCCTTCACCGTGCGCTGCATGTCGGTGACTTCTTCCGGGCGCTCGTCGATCAAGAGGACGATCAGGTAGCACTCGGGATGGTTGGTCTCGATCGACTTGGCGATGTTCTGCAGCATAACCGTCTTACCCACGCGCGGCGGGGCGACGATCAGGCAGCGCTGGCCCTTGCCGAGCGGGGCGACGATGTCGATGACGCGGCCCGAGCGATCCTTCACGGTCGGATCGGGCAGTTCCATGTTCAGGCGTTGCTCGGGATAGAGCGGCGTCAGGTTGTCGAAGTGGATCTTGTGCTTGACGTTGTCAGGCGCCTCGAAATTGATCTTCGACACGCTGGTCAGGGCGAAGTAGCGCTCGCCTTCCCGCGGCGAGCGGATGGCGCCATCGACGCTGTCGCCGGTGCGCAGGCCATACTTCCGGATCTGCGACGGCGACACATAGATGTCGTCTGGGCCCGGCAGATAGTTGGCTTCCGGCGAGCGCAGGAAGCCGAAGCCGTCCTGCAGCACTTCCATGGTGCCCGAGCCCGAGATCTCCACGCCTTCCTCGGCGAGGGTCTTCAGGATGGCGAACATCATGTCCTGCTTGCGCATGGAGTTGGCGTTCTCGACCTCGAAGGTCTCGGCGAACGCCAGCAGATCGGCCGGGGATTTTTCCTTCAGCTCCTGCAGGGACATGGATTTCAGGCCCAGGGCCGCGATGGCGTCGGCGATCCCGGACCCTTCATCTTCGCCTTCGGCCTCGGCTTCGGCGTCGGTCGCGGCCTCCACCGTCGTATCGATATCGACGGAGGTCGCTTCGGTGGTCGCCTGTTCGGCGGCCTCGCCATCCGAGGCGGGAATTTCGTTTTCGGTTTCTTCGGTCATGACAAGACTCAAGAGTGGGCGCGGACCCCAAGACGGAGTCCGGCCGGTAAGACTTCGATGGTCACACCGGTCCGCCCATGCGGACGGACCAGGCGAGCGCGTCGATTGACGATGACGCGGATCGTTCGGGGGACGAACCTTGGAGCGATCGCTCGCGGGGCGCGCCAGGACGGGCGCCGGTCCGTGGAAAGGGAGTTCGGAAAATCCGAACTTCCCTGGATGCAAACCACGCGGGGGACCGGCGGTCAAGCCGCCGGCCGGACTCAGTGGTTCAGGAACTTGGTCGTCACCGACAGGACGATGACGATCGCCAGCACGAACGGGATCTCGTTGACCATCCGCCAGAACTTTTCGGACCGGGGATATTCACCCTTCTCGAACTTCTTGCGCGAGGCCGACAGAAAGCCGTGGAAGCCGTAGAGCCCGACGAGGGCCACCAGCTTGGTCGCCATCCAGGGCTCGACCAGGAAACTCCAGCCGCGGATCTGGGCGTCGGCCAGGATCAGACCAAGACCAAACAGCGCCGTGGCGATCGAGGCCGGATTGATGATGCCGCGCAGCAGACGCCGCTCCATGACCGTGAAGGTCTCGTGCATCTCCGAACCGGGCGTCGCCTTGCTGTGATAGACGAACAGACGCGGCAGGTAGAGCATCCCGGCCATGAAGGCGATGACCGACAGGATGTGCAGTCCGCGCACCAGGTTGAAGTGCGCCACCAGAAATTCCATCACGCGGCGGCTCCTTCTTGACGCGGGCACTTGGACCACTCAGCGCCGCAACGCCAGCCACAGGCCGGAGCTACCGAACCGGCGCGTTCGCCCATGGCGTCACGGACGGCGCCGGCCAGGCCTTGAATGAACTCCGGCGCGCAGCCCAGGGCTGGAACCCGGATGTAGGGCGCGGCGCCAACCGTCGTCGCCAGCTCGGCATATTCGTGGTCCAGCTCGACCAGGGTCTCGACGTGCTCGGAAACGAAGGCGATCGGCGTGATGATCAAGCCCTTGCCTTCGGCGCCCGCGCGGCGGATCTCGTCATCCGTCGAGGGACCGATCCACTTCATCGGCCCCACCCGGCTCTGATAGCTGACGGTCCAGTCGAGGCCCGCCGGCAGCCTGGCCGCGACGGCGGCGGCCGTGGCCTCGATCTGCTTCTGGTAGGGATCGCCAGCCAGGATGACTTTCTCCGGCAGTCCATGAGCCGAGAACAGCAGGCGGAGGTTCGCCGGAGAGCCAGCCTTTTCCCAGGTCTCGCGGATCATTCGGGCGTGAGCGTCGACCAAGCCGCCTCCCGTCGGGTAGCAGCAGACGGTCGTTTCGACGCCTGAGCCCTTATAGACCTTGCGCCACGCCTCCAGCGACGAGCCGGTCGTGGTGGTCGAGAACTGCGGATAGAGCGGCAACAGCACGATCTCGTCCGGCGCGAAGGTCGCGACCTGGCGCGCGGTCTCGCCGGTCAGCGGATGCCAGTAGCGCATGGCGATGAAGCACTTGGCCTCGACGCCTGGCAGACTCCTGGCCAACTCTGCTTCCAGAGCGCTGGCCTGCTTCTTCGTCTCCGGCAACAAGGGAGAACCGCCGCCCATGATCGCGTAGTTGGCCTTGGCCATCTTCTCGCGGCTGGTCGAGATCAGCGCCGCCAGCGGATAGCGAAAGATCGCCGGCAAGCCGATGATGGCCGGATCGCGGAACAGGTTGAACAGGAATGGCCTCACCGCGCGCGGACCATCCGGACCGCCGAGGTTGAACAGAACGACGGCAAGCTTGCGGGTCATCCGCCGACCTTATGGCCGGTCACCCGCTCCAGCACCAGTTCGACATTGGCGATCGGCGTGTCGGGCAGGATGCCGTGACCCAGGTTGAAGATGTAGGGACCCTGGTTCCACTGTTCCAGAAGCTGGTCGACCCGACGCAGCAGCTCGTCGCCGCCGGCGCGCAGCAGCAGCGGATCGAGCGCGCCCTGGATGGTCTTGGTCTTCTGGATCTCTTGACCCAGCTTGGCCGAGGCCGAGGTGTCGAGCGCCACGCCCTGCACCGGCGTCTTGGCCGCGTAGTCTTCGACCAGCGTCCCGGCGCCACGCGGGAAGCCGATGATCGGCGCCGTGACGCCGCGCGCGCGCAGGCCCTCGATGATCCGAATGTGCGGCTGGGTGACCAGTCGATCGAACAGCGGCTCGGAAAGGCCTTCGGCCCAGCTCTCGAACAGCTTCAAGGCCTGGGCCCCGGCGTCGACCTGCATGGCCAGATAATCGACCGTCGAGTCGACCAGCACCTGAATCAGCGCGTCCAGCTTTTCGGGATTTTGATAGGCGTAGGTCCGCGCGCCGCTCCGGTCGCTGGAGCCGCCTTCGATCATGTAGGTCGCCACGGTCCAGGGCGCGCCCGCGAAACCGATCAGGGCCTTGGACGGATCGAGCGCCGATCGAACTCTCGTCAGCGTCTCCCCGACGAGCTTGAGGGCCTCGCCCGCGTTCCCGGCCTTTTCGGCCATGGACTCGATCGACGGCATCTCGCCCAGCTTCGGGCCCTCGCCGGCTTCGAACCAGACCTTCTGGCCCAGAGCGCCCGGGACCAGCAGGATGTCGGCGAACACGATCGAGGCGTCGTAGGGAAACCGCCGCATCGGCTGCAGGGTGACCTCCGCCGCCTTCTCGGGATCGAAGCAGAAGCTGATGAAGTCCGGAGCCGTGGCGCGCACCGCCCGGTACTCGGGCAGATACCGTCCCGCCTGACGCATGAACCAGATCGGAGGGTTCGCGTGCGTCTCCCCCGAAAGCGCGGAGAGAAATTTGGGAGTCGGAGCCGAAGACGTCATGGAACGGGTTAAAGCCCGGCGAGCGTCCGGGCTCAAGTCCGTAAGGCTCCTAAGACCTTCCTCTCATATCTTAATAAGAAATTAAGATTGAATGAGGGGGTGGGAGGGCAACTGCATAGTGGGGAAAACGCCTCACGGGCGAGTGACTCGCACAGCCGATCCTTCGTTACCCCCAACCCTTCCCACATGGGATTAAGGATCTGTTAATCATGTGGACAGACCGTCGATCGCCTTGAAGGTCTTAATGAATTCTTAATGCGCGGAGGCGGGAGAAAGACCCGTCGCGGGACTCTGTCCCGAGCCTTGGACAGTCGGGATTCACTTATCGGGGGATGCGGGGCGAGCCTGGGGATGGTACGCGGGCAATGCGACCGTTGATCACAGCGGCGCCATGACACGACGCCTCCTGGGCCATTCGGCGCCCGGGCGTCCCCAGAGGCAGGACAAGTGGTTAAACAACCGTTAACGGATGATCCACAGGAGAGTCTGGCTCAGGGGGAAGCGGAACGGCTGCCGCCGCGCTTCGCCACCTACTTCCATATCCACCTGGTGTCCGATTCCACGGGCGAGACGCTCAACGCCATGGCGCGCGCGGTCTGCGCCCGGTTCACCGACATTCTTCCTATCGAACATATCTACGCGCTTGTCCGTTCCACGCGTCAGCTGGACCGGGCGCTGGAGGAAATCGGCGGCGCGCCCGGCGTGGTGATGCACACCATCGTCGACCCGAACCTGCGCACGGCCCTGGAAGAAGGGTGCCGCAAGCTGGAAATGCCCTGTATCGCCGCGCTGGATCCGGTGATCAGCGCCATGTCCCGCTATCTTGGCGCGCGGATCTCGACCCGGGTCGGGGCCCAACACGCCCTGACCAACGACTATTTCGACCGCATCGAGGCGCTGGACTACGCCATCGCCCACGACGACGGCCAGGGCGGACAGGATCTGACCCAGGCCGACGTCATCCTGGTCGGCGTGTCGCGGACCTCCAAGACTCCGACCTGCATCTATCTGGCCCACCGCGGCGTGCGCGCCGCCAACGTGCCGCTGGTCCCGGGCCGGCCGCCGCCGCAGGATCTGTTCGAGCTGAAGAACACCCTGATCGTCGGCCTGATCACCTCGCCCGATCGCCTGATCCAGATCCGCCGCAACCGCCTGCTCTCCCTCAAGGAAAGCCGCGAGAGCGACTATGTCGACAGCGACGCCGTGCGCCAGGAGATCATCGCCGCTCGCCGCCTGTTCGAGCGAATGAACTGGCCGGTCATCGACATCACCCGTCGCTCCGTCGAGGAGACGGCGGCGGCGATCATCAACCTGCTGTCGGGCGGCCGCGGCAAGGTCGAGGTTCTCGGATGACCCCGGTAACGCTCGCGTCCAAGAGTTCGGCGCGGCAAATGATCCTGAAGAACGCCGGCGTCGCCTTCGAGGCGGTCAGCCCCGGTGTCGACGAGGAGGCTGCCAAGGCCGGCCTGTTGGCCGAGGACGTCACGCCCCGCGACATCGCCGACGCCCTGGCCGAGATGAAAGCGGTCAAGGTCTCGACCAGGCGGCCGGGCCTGGTGATCGGCGCCGACCAGACTCTGGATCTCAAGGGCCGGCTGGTCGACAAGGCCAATTCCCTGGACGAGGCCCGCGAACGCCTGCTGGAACTGCGCGGAACGAGCCACAAGCTGCACTCGGCCGTGGTCGTGGCCCGCGATGGCCAGCCCATCTGGCGGATCGTCGAGAGCGCCAAGCTGTCGGTGCGGCCGTTCAGCGACGCCTGGCTCGACGCCTATATGGAGCGGCGCGGTGAAGCCCTGCTGTGGTCGGTCGGCTGCTACGAGCTGGAGAGCGAGGGCGTTCAGCTGTTCGACGCCATAGACGGCGACTATTTCACCATCCTGGGCCTGCCGCTGATCGGCCTGCTCGACTTCCTGCGTCTTCATGGAGCCCTGGCCGCATGACGATCTCCGGAGCCGCCATCGTCGGCGGCGTCTGTGGCGCGCCGATCAAGCATTCGCTGAGCCCGGCGCTGCACAACGCCTGGATCGCCGCGGCCGGCCTCGACGCGGCCTATGTGCCGTTCTCGCCGGGGGTGAACAATTTCGAGACCTTCGTGAACGGCTTTCGAGGCGGCGCCATTCGGGGGCTCAACGTCACCATACCCTTCAAGGAACGCGCGCTCGCGGTCGCGGACCACGCTAGCGATCTCGCCAGGATGGCGGGCGCGGCGAACCTGTTGATCTTCGCTGCGGACGGCTCGATCCACGCCGACAACACCGACGGACCGGGCCTGTTGGGCGCTATCGCGGAGCAGGCGAAGGGCTTTGACGTCTCGGCCGCGCCGGTCGTGATCCTTGGCGCCGGCGGCGCGGCGCGCGGCGCGGTGGCGGCTCTGCTGCTGGCCGGCGCGGCGCGGATCACGATCGTCAATCGCACGCTCGTCCGTGCTCGGGAGCTGGTCGAGGCGTTCGGCCCGCAGGTGGTCGCGGCCGAGGACAGCGCCCTGCCCGGTCTGTTGCCCGAGGCCGGCCTGGTCATCAACGCCACCGCCCTGGGCCTTGGCGGCGGCGAGGGTCCGGCGGCCGACCTGACCCTGACGCCGGAAACCGCCGTCATCATGGACATGGTCTACAAGCCTCTGCGAACCGAATTCCTGCGTCGGGCCGAGGCCGCGGGCCGCCGCACGGTCGACGGACTGGAAATGCTGCTGCGCCAGGCGGTCCCGAGCTTTGAGGCGTTCTATGGGATCGCCCCGCCGGCCGAAGTCGACGTCCGGTCCATCGCCCTTAAGCTGCTGGGCGAGGCCTGACATGCTGATCCTCGGTCTCACCGGCTCGATCGGCATGGGCAAGTCGACGACCGCGGCCCTGTTCGAGGCCGAGGGCGTCCCGGTCTACGACTCCGACGCCGCCGTTCACGCGCTCTATGCGGCCGGCGGCGCAGCCGTCGGACCGGTGGAGGCCGCCTTCCCCGGCGTGGTCGTCGACGGCGCGATCGACCGGGCCAGGCTCAGCGCCCAGGTGGTCGGCAATTCCGAGGCCCTGGCCAAGTTGGAGGCGATCGTCCACCCGCTGGTCGGCGCTCATCGCATCGGTTTCTTCGAGAAAGCCCAGGCCGAGGGCCACGAGATCGTGGTGCTGGACATCCCCCTACTGTTCGAAACCGGCGGCGAGAAGAAGGTCGACAAGGTGGTGGTGGTCTCGGCGCCTGCCGACGTCCAGCGCGCCCGCGTCCTGGCCCGTCCCGAAATGACGCCTGAGAAGTTCGAGGCGATCCTGGCCCGCCAGACTCCCGACGCGGAGAAGCGCGCCCGCGCCGACTTCGTGATCGACACGAGCCAGGGCGTCGAGCACGCCCACGCCCAGGTCCGCGACCTTCTGACTCTGTTGAGAACTCCCAGCCCCGCTTGAAGCCCGCCCCGAACGGCGGCATTGAAGAAACATGGCCCGGGAAATCATCCTCGACACCGAAACCACCGGCTTCGATCCGAAGACGGGCGATCGCCTGGTCGAAATCGGCTGCATCGAGGTGGTCGACTTCATGCCGACCGGCCGCTCGTTCCATGAATATTGCGACCCGCTGCGCGACATGCCGGCCGAGGCCGAAAAGGTTCACGGCCTGTCGTCGGCCTTCCTGACGGGCAAGCCGAAGTTCCACGAGATCGCCGACAGGTTCATCGACTTCGTCGGCGACAGCGTCGTGGTCGCCCACAACGCCGCCTTCGACCGCTCGTTCGTCAATTTCGAACTGGAGAAGTGCGGTCGCGCGCCGATCCACGAGGAGCGCTGGATCGACACCCTGGCCATGGCCAAGAAGCGCTTTCCGGGCATGTACAACTCGCTCGACGCGCTGTGCAAACGCTTCAAGATCAGCCTGGACAGCCGCGACAAGCACGGGGCGCTGATCGACTCGCACCTGCTGGCCGAGGTCTATCTGGAACTGCAGGGCGGCAAGGAACGCGCTCTGGAACTGACCCATGTCGAGGCCCTGTCGGTCTCGGCGGCGATCCAGGGCTCGTACGGCGCCCGTCCCCGCCCGCTGGCGCCCCGCTCGACCGACGCCGAGCGGGAACTGCACGCCGCCTGGATCCGAAAGAACCTCAAGGACTCGGCGCTCTGGATCAAGCAGGGGATCGTCGCGGCCGAGGGCTGACGACACGGCCGGCGCGAACGGCGCGTCGCCTGTAGAGAAATCCTAGTTTTCTTGTCGTCGAAACGAGACGGAACCTTCGCCTCCCTGTCGCCAAGACCCCCTATCGCCCAGCCATCCGAAACGCTGGAGGGGTCCCGTGTCGAAGTCTCAGAATCTGATCGCCGGCCTGCTGGCCACCAGCGCCCTGTGCGCGCCGTTTGCCGCCTTCGCCCAGGACTCGACCGCCGTCGAAGAAGTGGTGATCACGGGCCAGCGCGAAGCCCAACGCGCCGCCATCGCGGTGAAGCGCGAGGCCTTCGTGGTTTCGGACGTGGTTTCGGCCGACGACATCGGCAAGCTCCCCGACCACAACACCGCCGCCGCCCTGCGCCGTATCCCCGGCATTTCGGTCATGGAAGACCAGGGCGAGCCGCGCTTCCCGGTCATCCGCGGCCTGCGCTCGACCTATAACCGCACGACCATCGACGGGGCCCTGGTGGCCTCGGTCGACGAGAGCGGCCGCACCGTGCCGATGGACATCGTGCCCTCGGTGATGGCGGGCCGGCTGGAGGTGATCAAGACGGTGACGCCGGAGAACGACGGCAACGCCATCGGCGGCGTGATCAACGTCACCACCCGCAGCGCTTTCGACGCCAAGCGTCCGTTCTTCAACGGCATGGCCTCTTACGGCCACTACGAGCGCAGCGGCGACGTGCGCAACGACAAGCCTTCGTACCGCCTGGCCTTCGCCGCCGGCCGCACCTTCGGGGCCGAGGATCAGTGGGGCGTCGTGATCGGCGCCTCTCAAGAGCAGCTGGACTACGACATTCCACAAGTCGAATCCGCCGACCCCAGCGTCCGCGAATATACCGCCGCCGGCGCGCCGACACCGTCGGGGTCTCCGACCGGCAACGGCATCCAGGTGCCCACCCAGGTCCGCCTGTTCTGGTACAACAACACCAAGCAGCGCAGCGGCGTGAACGCCAAGATCGAATACCGTCCTAGCGACGCTTTCCGCTGGGACGCCTCGATCCTCGCCTCGCGCATGGAAGACGACGAGGAGCGGATCGAATATCGCATCGAGCCTCTGGGCAACGTCGCCAACCAGACCCAGACCAGCGGCTCGTTCGCCCGCGGCCGGGGCATCATCCAATTGAACCAGCCGATCACCACCCGCGAGATCGGCCTGGCGCGAACCGGCTTCGCGTGGGATTTCGCCAAGGGCTGGAAGGCGAGCGGGGACCTGGTCTATTCGCTGGCCGGCCTGAAGGTGCCCAACGAGTCGGTCGAGTTCCGCACGGTGGACGCCCAGGGCGCCAACTACGCCTTCACCTACGACACCACCAATCCGCTGTTCCCGATCTTCACGTCGGTGAATGACGCGGCGATGCGCGATCCAGCCAACTATGTGCTGCAGCAGCATCGCCAGGCCCTGACCAAGACCAACGAGAACACCACCCAGGCCAGGCTCGATCTCGCCCATGACGACGGCGGCGCGTGGAAGCTGAAGTTCGGCGGCGTGCTGCGCTCCAGCGACCGGGACTTCCGGAGCTCGCAGGTCAACTATCGGGCGGGAACGGGCTTCACCTACACCCTGGCCGAGGTCGACAAGCCGGGTCCGAGCGAACTGATCGCCGGCCGCTATCTTCTGACGCCGCGCATCGACGCCGACGCGGCCATGGCCTTCTTCCGCGCCAATCGCGCCCGTTTCACGACGACGGTCACCGCCCCGACTGGCAACTACGACGTCAGCGAGGATGTGCAGGCGGGCTATGTCCAGGGCAGCTACCAGTTCGGCGACCTGACGGTGCTGGGCGGCGTCCGCTATGAGCGGACCAAGGTCGAGTCCGACGCCGTGCGCACCACGGCGGGCGTCCTGACGCCGGTCTCGAACAGCGGCAGCTATGGGAACTGGCTGCCCAGCCTGCACCTGCAATGGAAGCCACGCGCCGATGTGATCGTCCGGGCGGCTTGGACCAACACGATCGGCCGTCCAGACTACGGCTCGCTGGCGGCGACGGAAAACCTCAGTTTCGATGGCAGCCAGCCCACTCTGTCGCGCGGCAATCCGGACCTGAAGGCCCGCAAGAGCGAGGACCTCGACCTGTCGCTGGAATACTATCCGACGGACGGCATGGTTTCGCTGGCCGTGTTCTCCAAGGACATCAAGAACGAGATCTTCACCCTGTCCTCCACCGCCCAGATGGACGTCGGCCGCGGGATCGAGACGGTGCTGATCTCGACCCCGCGCAACGCCGAGACCGCCAAGATCAAGGGCGTCGAGTTCGCCGTGCAGCAGGCCTTCACCTTTCTGCCCGCGCCGTTCGACGGCTTCGGCTTCAACGGCAACGTCACCTGGCTGGACACCGAGTTCACGTTCCTGACCTCGACCGGCCCGCGCGTGACCGGCCTGTTCCAGCAGCCCGAGATCACCACCAACGAGTCGATCTACTATCAGCGCGGTCCGTTCGAGGCCCGGGTGTCGCACAACTATATCGGCGGCCAGCTCGAGACGATCAACGACGGCAACGTCAATTCGGACCAGTACTGGAAAGGTCGTCACGTGTTCGACGCCAGCCTGTCCTGGCGCTGGAACGACCGTATCAGCCTGTTCGTCGAGGGCCAGAACCTGTCCAATACCGGCCGCCAGGAGGTGACGGGTCCCAAGCGCCGCAACCTGCAGGAATGGGCCAACTATGGTCGCACCTACTGGGTCGGCGCGAGCTTCAACTTCTGATTGGGAACCAGACCATGTCGATCGCCCTGATCCTGGCGGCGGGCCTCCAGGTCGCCGCCGCCGAACCCGCTCCGGCCGGCCCCTCACCCCCCGGTCTCGAGGCCGTGGGCTTCGAGACCGTGCGGCGCTATGCCAGCACCGCCAGCCAGGGCGTGGCGGTCGGGCCGAAGGACGTCTACGCGGTCAGCAATTTCCGCATCACGCGCCTGGACAAGAAGACCGGCGAGACCAGAGCGGAGTGGGTCGGCGAGAAGTCGCGCTTCCCGCACATCAATTCGTGCGCCCTGATCGGCGGCGATCTGGTCTGCGCCAGTTCGAACTTTCCGGGCGTGCCCCAGGTCAGCACGGTGGAGATGTTCGATCCCGTCACCCTGGCTCACCGGCGCAGCGTCGCCCTGGGCATGGGCGCGGGGTCGATCACCTGGGTGGATCGGCGCGACGGCTTCTGGTGGGCGATGTTCGCCAACTACGACGGCAAGGGCGGCGAGCCTCCGCGCGACCATCGCCATACGACCTTGGTCAAGTTCGACGCCCAGTGGCGCCGCCTCGAGGCCTGGGCCCTGCCCGCCTCGATCCTGGAGCGCATCAAGCCGATGAGCATTTCAGGCGGCGGCTGGGGGCCGGACGGGCGGCTCTATCTCAGCGGCCACGACCTTCCCGAACTCTATGTCGTCGCCCTGCCTGCGGGCGGCGGCGTGCTGGACCATCTGGCGACCCTGCCCATGGAGGCGGAGGGCCAGGCGATCGATTGGGACGAGAGCGACAAGGGCATGCTCTACGGCATCACGCGCAAGACGCGCGAGATCCTGGCGATGAAGGCCCCGGCTCCGATCCGCTAGATCTTCAGGTCCGCCGTGACCGGGGCGTGGTCGCTGGGACGCTCCCATTCCCGGACGGTGTCGTGGACGCGCGAGGAGACCTTGCCGTCCACGATCGCTGCGTCGCGCAGACCGGGGCTGGCCAGGATGTGGTCCAGGCGCAGGCCGCGGTTGGACTTGCGGAAGTCGGCGGCGCGATAGCTCCACCAGCTGAACAGCTTCTCCGGCTCCGGCGTCGCCAGGCGCGGCAGGTCCAGCAGGTCCATCGACTTCATCATCGCGTCGAAGGCCTCGATCTCGGCCGGGGTGTGACTGACCACCTTGAGCATCTGACGGTGGCTCCAGACGTCGTTCTCGCCCGGTGCGATGTTGAGGTCGCCGGTGACGATCAGCGGCGCTTTGGGGTCGCGCTTCTTCAGGGCGGCGGTCAGGGTCTCGTAGAAGTCCAGCTTGTGGTCGAACTTCGGATTGCCGATGCGGTCGGGCGTATCGCCGCCGGCCGGGATGTAGAAGTTCTGGATGTCGACGCCGGCCACCTTGACCGCGACGCACCGGGCATGGCCCTCGCGGCAGTTCATCAGGGTCGGGACATCCTCGAACGGCAGGCGCGAGGCGATGGCCACCCCATGCCAGCCCTTCTGGCCGGCGATCTTCAGGTGCTTCAGGCCCATGGCCTCGAAGGCTTCGCGCGGGAACTCGCCCTCCTGGCACTTGATCTCCTGCATGCACAGGACATCCGGGGCCTGCTCGTCGACGAAGCGGGCGGCCTGTTCGGCGCGGAGACGGACGGAATTGACGTTCCAGGTGGCGATACGAAGGCGCATGGCTTGGCTTTAGGGGGTTTGCCGACGCCTGAAAAGAAAAACGCCCCAACGCAGGGGCCCTCAGCCGGCCGAGGGGCCGGCGCACTAAAAGAAAAACGCCCCAACGCAGGGGCGTTGGGGCGAAAGTCTAGTCTCTCATGCCGCCGCCGGGAGGGGATAGGATCCGGCACGGTTTGCGAAGCGCGGGTCGGTCGCTCTTCGCCATGCGTGTTAAATATGCCACTTCAAAACTTTAAGTCAACCCCGAGATCGGTTGATTCTTGCCTGTTGTGGTAATGTCACATTCAGCCTGGCATCGAGCTTATGCCCAGGAACAACTAGGGCTTGCCGACCCGACGACGGGGATCCGTCAGCACGAAGAGCTTGGGATCCAGCGCCGAAGTCTCGGCGAAATCGATCAGGCGCACCCGAATCTGGCCGCCCTTGATGTCGGTGACCGTCCAGCCCATCAGGCCGACCGGCGAATTGGAGAAGTCCATCGAGATCCGGCCCAGCGCCTGGCGCTTGGCGTCCTGGGCGACGATGGTGAAGCCGTCGGCCAGCGGCCGGATGTCGGTGATGATCACGCCGCGATCCAGGCGGACCTCACGGGCCAGCAGCAGGTTCAGCGGCGTCTTGCTGAGCGGATAGCTCTCATAGGTCTTCAGCCGGCTGTCGAAGATGTTGACGTTGTTGCCGTTACTAACGACCAGCAGGCCGGCTGGCGGGTCATAGGCGAACCGCGCCTTGCCCGGACGCTGCATGTAGAAGGCGCCCTGCGTCTGGGTCCCGCGCGCGTCGGTCTGCACGAAGCGGCCCTTGGCCGAGCCCAGGCCCTGGATATAGGCCGTGGCCTTGTCCAGCAGGGCCTTTTGTTCGGCGGTCAGGGTGGCCGGCACGGGCTTGGCGCCTTGCGCCAGAGCCGGAGAAGCGATCGCGGCGGCCAGGCCGGCCGCCAGAAGGAAACGGCGAGTGTTCATGCGAACTCCTTAGCGGCAACCTTTGCCTGCGCGAAGGCCGTCGCAAGGCCATTTTCCGGCGCCCCGATGAAGCGCCGTTCAGGTTGGGAGCGTCAGGAACGCGCCCGCACGGCCAAGGTTTCCTACATCGGCGGCGGCGGCGGAGCCAGGATCTCGCGCTTGCCGGCGTGGTTGGCCGCGCCGACGACGCCCTCCTTCTCCATTCGCTCCATCAGCGAGGCGGCGCGGTTGTAGCCGATCTGCAGGCGGCGCTGAATGTAGCTGGTCGAGGCCTTGCGGTCGCGGGTGACCACGGCCACCGCGTGGTCGTAGAGGTCGTTGGACCCGCCCTCGCCGGCGAAGGCGCCCTCGATGGCCTCTTCCTGTTCCTCGTCGCCGCCGGCGGTGACCTCTTCCAGGTACTGCGGGATGCCCTGGTCGCGCAGGAACTTGGCGACCTGCTCGACCTCGCCGTCCGAGACGAACGGACCGTGCAGGCGGGTAATGCGGCCGCCGCCGGCCATGTAGAGCATGTCGCCCTGGCCCAGCAGCTGCTCGGCGCCCTGCTCGCCCAGGATGGTGCGGGCGTCGATCTTGCTGGTGACCTGGAAGCTGATCCGGGTCGGGAAGTTGGCCTTGATGGTGCCGGTGATGACGTCGACCGACGGGCGCTGGGTGGCCATGATCAGGTGGATGCCGGCGGCGCGGGCCATCTGGGCCAGGCGCTGGACGGCGCCTTCGATGTCCTTGCCGGCCACCATCATCAGGTCGGCGACCTCGTCGATGACCACGACCAGATAGGGCATGGCCTCGGGACGGATCTGCTCGGTCTCGTAGATCGGCCGGCCGGCGTCGTCGAAGCCGGTCTGGACGGTGCGCTCGAAGTGCTCGCCCTTGTCCAGCGCCTCGTTGGCCTTCTCGTTGTAGCCGCCGATGTTGCGCACGCCGATCTTCGACATGCGGCGATAGCGGTCCTCCATCTCGCGCACGGTCCATTTCAGGGCCACGACGGCCTTCTTCGGATCGGTCACGACGGGGGCCAGCAGGTGCGGGATGCCGTCATAGACGGACAGTTCCAGCATCTTCGGGTCGATCATAATGAAGCGGCACTTCTCTGGCGGCAGCTTGTACAGGATCGACAGGATCATGGCGTTGACGCCGACCGACTTGCCCGAGCCGGTGGTGCCGGCGATCAGCAGGTGGGGCATCTTGGCCAGGTCGGCGATATAGGGTTCGCCGCCGATGGTCTCGCCCAGCGCCATGGGCAGGATCTGGCTGGCCTTTTCGTAGTCGGCGCTCGAGAGCAGGTCGCGCAGATAGACGGTCTCGCGCTTGGAGTTCGGCATCTCGATGCCGATGGCGTTGCGGCCCTGGGCCACGGCCACGCGACACGAGATCACGCTCATCGAGCGGGCGATGTCGTCGGCCAGGGCCACGACGCGGGCGGTCTTGACGCCCGGGGCCGGCACCAGCTCGTACATGGTGACCACGGGACCGGGGCGGATCTGGTCGATCTGGCCCTTGACGCCGAACTCGGCCAGCACGCTTTCCAGCAGGCGGGCGTTCTGGCGCAGGGCGGCGGCGTCGACTTCGGACGAGCGCGGCTTGGACTTGGCCAGCATGGCCAGCTCGGGCAGCTGGAAGCCGGCCTCGTCGTCGAAGTCGAAGGCCTTCTGCTGCTCGCGCGCCTCGCGCCCGGACTCCTTGGGCACGGTCTTGGGCTTGGCGATCGCCATCGGACGAGCGTCGAGCGAATCCTCGAAATCGTCCTCGTCGTCCTGAGCCGGCGGCGGGGTGTAGGCCCGCTCGGGCGCGCGCCGGGACACCGGAGTCGGCGTGGCCGCGACCACGGCCTCGTCTTCATCGGCGTCGATCGGCGGCAGGCGGCCCGGGCGTTCGCGCTTGGGCGGGGCCTCGGCCTTTTCCCGCTTGGCGCGGGCCGGCTTGGGGGCTGGCTCCGGCATCGGTTCCGGCTCGGCGCGGACGCGCGGCTGCAGGGCGTTGCTGACGGCGGCGTGGAGGGCGTCGGGATCAACCTCGCGCACGCCGATGGCGAAGCCCAGGGCGACGATGGCCGCGACGGCGAACAACAGGGCGGCGACGATCGTCGCGCCGGGAATGTGGGCGAAGCGCAGGACGCCGGCCACCATGTGCAGCAGGGCGTCGCCCCAGAAGCCGCCCAGGCCTTTTTCCAGCTGCCAGATCGCCGGCGGCGGGGGCGCGGCCAGAGTCGCGGACAAGGCCAGCAGGCCCAGGACGCCGACCCCGGCGCGCTGGCGCAGGTCCTTGCGCTCGGCGTCCGGGTCGGCCTGGGCCACGCGGGTGACGCCGAAGACCAGCATGAACAGGGCCACGCCCCAGCCGGACAGGCCCAACGACTGCATCAGCAGGTCGGCGATCGCCGCGCCCGGCGCGCCCAAGGCGTTGCGGGCCGGCTCGCCGGTGGCGGCGTTGAGGCTGGGGTCGGTGGCGTTGTAGGTGGCGATGGCCAGCAGCAGGACGGCGCCGATCACGGTGATGATCCCGCCCCTGAACCGGGCGGTCCAGGGCTGGACCCAGCCGTAACGGATCGCGTCCCAGAGGAGCTCCGTCGTGGATCGCCGCGCGGCTCGCGCCATGAAAGTCTCCGAACTCAACTCGTCGCGTGGACCCGTGGAAGGGGTCGAACCGCGATGTTGTGCCCGAAGAGCGTTAAGAGGCGTTTACGGCGTTCGTCAGGAAATGATTCACAACGTCGCGGTCAGGGGCGGCGGAGCTTCGCGAACGCGCGCTCAGCTAGAGGCCACGCGAAATACATCGCCCAGAACAAACCGATCCCGCAGACGAACACCCATGGCGAGTTTACGAAGGCCGGCGGCGCCGCGAACGTCGTCCACGGCAAGTAGGTCAAGCCCATCACCAGCCACGGAACCAGGACGCGGGGTGACCTAAGGCTGGATATTAGGCCGCCTCGAACGCCAGCGGGGCGCCCCAGAAGCTTTGGACCAGACCGTTCTGCGGGCCCGGCGTTCCCGTAGTCAGGAAGACGCGGCCGCCGCCCGTCCCCGGATCATAGTCGGGGTGGCGCTGCAGATAGAGCTCCAGCGCGTCGGCGGTGGCCTCGGGCTGCTGGATCAGCGGGGTGCCGGCCGGCAGGGCGGCGCGGAACAGGTCGGCGATGATCTCGTAATGGGTGCAGCCCAGCACCACGCGGTGCGGATAGCGGCCGATGCGGGTCTTCAGGGTCTCGACGTGGCTCTCGACCGCCTTGGCCAGCTCGACCACCGAGGCGTCGCCCTCGATCAGGGGCACGAGCTCCGGGCAGGCCTCGGAGAACACCGCCAGGTCCTGTTTGCGCTTGTCGATCTCGATTTCGTAGACGCGCGAGCGGACCGTGGCCGGTGTGGCGAAGACGCCCAGGATGTCCAGTTGCTCGACCTTTTCGCCGCGCCGCTCGGCCTCGTGCTCCCACGGCAGGCCGGTGGCCTTTTCGATGGTCGGCACGATGATGCCCAGGATGTTGACCGGCCGGCCGATGTCCTTGCGGTAGCCCGGCAGCCAGGTCTGCTGCAGGCGGCGCAACGCGATGGCCGAGGCGGTGTTGCAGGCCAGGACCACCAGGCTGGCGCCGCGGTCGAACAGGCGGATGCAGCCGGCCTTGGTCAGCTCGACGATGTCCTCGCCGGTGCGCACGCCATAGGGCGCGTGGGCCTGGTCTGCCAGATAGATGAAGTCCGCCTGGGGCAGACGCTGCACGAGGGCGCGGTGGACCGAGAGGCCGCCCACGCCGGAGTCGAAGACGCCGATCATGGGCCAAGCTGTAGCCGTCAAAGCGTGCGTCGTCCACGGGACTGGGCGCGGTTCCAGAAAGGTTACGCGCCTGTCATGTGACACGCCCGGGAACCTTGTTAGGGTCGCTTCCAAATCTTCACCGGAGACACTCCGTGCAACGTCGTACATTCCTGGCCTCGGCCGCCGCCACCGGCGCGGTCGCCGCCCTCAATCCGAGTTTGTCCATGGCCCAAGGCGCGAACCCCATGACCCAGAAGTGGGTCGGCCCCTACGGCGGCGTGCCGGCCTTCGACAAGGTCAAGGTCGCCGACTTCAAGCCGGCCCTGGAAACGGCCATGGCCAAGAACCTGGCCGAGATCGACGCGATCACCGCCAACAAGGCCGCGCCGACCTTCGACAACACGATCGGCGCGCTGGAAGACGCCGGACGGATGCTGAACGCGGTGTCGACCTACTATTACATCTGGGGCTCGAACATGAGCACGCCGGAGTTCCAGGTCGTCGAAGAGGAGATGGATCCCAAGCTCTCGGCGCACAGCGACAAGGTCAATCAGAACGCCGCGCTCTTCGCCCGCATCGAGGCGGTCTACAATTCGCCGGACAAGGCCAAGCTGACGCCCGAGCAGCAGCGCGTGCTGTGGATCTACTACACCAACTTCGTGCGCGCCGGCGCCAAGCTGTCGCCCGAGGCCAAGGCCCGCGTCGGCGCGATCAACACCGAGCTGGCCGGCCTCTACACCAAGTTCAGCCAGAACCTGCTGGCCGACGAGAACACCTGGATCGAGCTGAGCGACGCCGACCTGGCCGGCCTGCCGGATGGCCTGAAGGCCGCCGCGGCTTCGAACGCGGAGTCGCGCAAGCTGCCGGGCAAGTTCATCGTCGTGAACACCCGCTCCAGCGTCGACCCGTTCCTGACCGAGAGCCCGGTGCGCGCCGCCCGCGAGAAGGTCTGGCGGGCCTTTGTCAACCGCGGCGACAATGGCGGCGCGACCGACAACAACGCCATCATCAGCAAGATCCTGAAGCTGCGCGCCGAGCGGGCCAAACTGCTGGGCTACAAGACCCATGCCCACTGGCGCCTCGAGGACGCCATGGCCAAGACGCCCGAGAACGCCATGGGCCTGATGGAAGCTGTCTGGCAGCCGGCCATCGCCCAGGTCGCCATCGACGTCGCCGACATGCAGGCGATCATCGACAAGGAGGGCGGCGGGTTCAAGCTGGAGCCTTGGGACTACCGGTACTACGCCGAGAAGGTCCGCAAGGCGAAGTACGACCTCGATATGAACGAGGTGAAGCCGTACCTGCAGCTCGACAAGCTGCGCGAGGGCATGTTCTGGGCCTCGGGCCAGCTCTACGGCTTTGAATTCAAGAAGCTTTCCGGCATCCCCGTCTATCACGAGGACATCACCGTCTATGAGGTGACCCGCGCCGGCAAGCATGTGGGCCTGTGGTACTTCGACCCCTATGCCCGCCCCGGCAAGCGTTCGGGCGCCTGGATGAACGCCTATCGCACCCAGGAGCGGTTCAAGGGCGAGATCACCACGATCGTCTCCAACAACTCCAACTTCATCAAGGGCAAGCCGGGCGAGCCGCTGCTGATCTCGTGGGACGACGCCACCACCCTGTTCCACGAGTTCGGCCACGCCCTGCATGGTCTGAACGCCAACGCCACCTATCCGTCGGTGTCGGGCACGGCCGTGGCGCGCGACTATGTCGAGTTCCCTAGCCAGCTGAACGAGCACTGGCTGCCGACGCCGCAGGTGCTGAACCAGTTCGCCCTGCACTACCAGACGGACAAGCCGATCCCGCAGGCCCTGGTCGACAAGATCGAGGCCGCCGGCAAGTTCGGCGAGGGCTTCGGCACGACCGAATATCTGGCCTCGGCCCTGATCGACATGAAGCTGCACCTTGCCGGCGACGTCGACATCGACCCGGACAAGTTCGAGCGCGAGGAGCTGGCCAAGCTGAACATGCCGCACGAGATCGTCATGCGTCACCGCACCCCGCAGTTCGGGCATGTGTTCTCCGGCGACGGCTATTCGGCCGGCTACTACAGCTATCTGTGGGCCGACACCCTGACCGCCGACGTCGCCGAGGCCTTCGAGCAGGCGCCCGGCGGCTTCTACGACAAGCCGACCGCCAAGCGCCTCTACGAGACGATCATGTCGAAGGGCAACACGGTCGACCCCGTCGACCAGTTCCGCGCCTTCCGCGGCCGCGACGTGAAGATCGGAGCCTTGATGCGCAAGCGCGGCTTCCCGGTCCCGGCGGGCGCTTAGGCGCCTGACCCAAGCCCTTCTCCCGCCACGGGAGAAGGGCTAAATGGGCTCGGGGGCTGAAGGAGTTTCGATGGTCGCGTCCGCCGTTCTGGCCCTGTCCCTGCTTCTCGCCGGTCAAACCATTCCCCCGCCGCCCGTGGTCGAGCTCGGCCAGGCCCCGGCCCAGGACGAAAGCGCTGTGGTCGCCGAGCTGACCGTGGTGGCCAAGCCCAAGGGGCCGGCGATCTGGCTGGTCGAGAAGGACGGGGCCAAGCTCTACATTCTCGGCTCGGCCGCTCCCCTGCCCCATCAGCTGAAATGGGAAAGCCCGCGCCTGAACAAGGCGCTGGACAAGGCCAGCCTGGTGCTGGTTCCGCCCCAGGCGGCGGTCGGCGTCACCCAGGCGGCGGGTTTCATCCTCAGCTTCGGCGGCGGGCTGCGCCAGCCGATGGGCAAGAACTTGGAAGACCAGCTGCCGCCCGACCTGAAGGCGCGCTTCGTGGAGTCCCGCAATCAGGCCCGCAAGGGAGCGGGCGAGTACAAGAACTGGAAGCCGGGCGTGGCCGGCTTCCTGCTGCTGTCGGATTTCCGCCAGGCGGCGGGCCTCTCCGAAGCCAAGCCGGTCAGCACGGTCGAGCGCATGGCCAAGGCCCGCAAGCTGAAGGTCAAGTCGGTCGGACAGTACCGGATGAGCGCGGTGACCTCGATCGTCTCCAAGCTCTCGCCCGAGGACCAGCTCTACTGCCTGCGGGTGGCGCTGGACGAGATCGCCTATGACGGGGCCCATTCCACCACGATCGGCCAGGATTGGGCGCAGGGCGATCTGGGCTCTGTCCGCGCCCGCTATCGCGCCAGCGGCGCCCAGCGCTGCCTGCTGCGCGCGCCCGGCGGTCCAGCGCTGCTGGAGAAGGGCGTCGCCCAGACGACCGACGCCATGACCGACGCGCTGAAGCGTCCCGGCGTCACGGTGGCGGTGGTCGATCTCGGCTTTCTGCTGCCGGCCAACGGCGTGCTGGACAGGCTGAAGGCCGGCGGCGCGACGGTGAGCTCGCCCGTCGAATAGGACGACGAAGAGCGGGCGTTGACGCCCGCCCGCCCCTGCCCTCAACCTTGGCCAGAGAGGGACCCCTCATGAAGACGAAGATCGCCGCCATCGCCCTTGCGCTGCTGGTCGCCGGCTCGGCGCGCGCCGAGGTCGTGGACGCCCAGCCCAACGGATTCGAGGTCCGGCGTCAGGTCGTCATCGCCGCGCCCGCCGGCGCCGTCTGGGCGACGCTGGTCCAGCCTTCGAAATGGTGGGCCTCGGCCCACACCTGGTCGGGTTCGGCCGCCAACCTGTCGCTGGGCGCGGCCTCGGGCGGCTGCTTCTGCGAGCGGCTGCCCAACGGCGGCTCGGCGCTGCACATGACGACGGTCAACGCCGAGCCGGGCCGCAAGCTGGTGCTGGTCGGCGCGCTCGGCCCGATGCAGAGCTCCGGCGCCAGCGGGGCGCTGACCTTCCTGCTCGCCGAGAAGGACGGTCAGACGACGGTGACCGTCACCTACGACGTCGGCGGCTATTTCAAGGGCGGCCTGGACAAGATCGCCGCGCCGGTGGACGGCGTGCTGGGCCAGCAGATGGCTGGGCTGAAGGCGGCGGCCGAAGCGAAATAGGCAAGAAAAAGCTCGCCGGACCGGTCGGTCGGCGGGCTTTGGTCCTTCAGGGCTGCGAGGCTCAGGCGCTCTCGGCCATGCCCTCGTCCGATGCGCCCAGCAGGGCCATCTGCAGGCGCGCTCGGTCGCGGCGAGCCGCTTCCAGGGCGCCTTCGGCCAGGGCGGCTTCCGAGGTGAGGCGCTCGATCGTGGCCTGCAGTTCGGCGACCTTTTCCTCGTGTTCGCGACGGAGCTGGTCCTGGGCTTCCTGCATGCCGTCGAGGCGCGTGCGCAGTTGCTGAGCCCGTTCCTCGGCGCGCTTCATCGCCTTTTCCTGGGCGACGGCGCTCTTGGCCAGCTGGTCGGCGCGCTCGATCGCGGTGGCGCGGGCGGTGTCGACGCCGGCGTGGCGCTGACGCAGGCCTTCGGAATCTTCTTCCAGCGTGCGGATACGTTCCAGGGCGCGTTCCAGGGCGACGTTGAGGTCGCCGGCGCGGCGCTCGACCGCCTTCTGATGCGCGGACGACTCGGCGAGACGGGCCGAGATCTGGCCGTTCATCTCTTCCAGCTTGTCGGCGCGGCCGGTGGCGGTCTCCAGGCGGGTCTGCAGGGCCGAGATCTCGGCGCGGGCCGCTTCGACCTGGCTTTCCAGGTTGCGGATGGTGCGGCCGCTGTCGGTCTGGTGAGCCGAAAGGGCGTTCTCGATCGCCTGCGCGCGGGCGCGTTCGCCGGCCAGCTGGGCTTCAAGGTCGGTTTCGATGCGCGAGAGGCGGGCCACGTCCAGGCCGGCCTGGTCGACGCGCTTTTTCAGGGTCGCGACTTCGTCGCCCAGCAGGGCGTTGTCCTGGTTGGCGCGGGCGAGCGCCGCCTCGGCGTCGCCGCGACGGGTGTCGATGTCCTGGGCCTGGAGGCGCAGACCCTCGACGTCCTGCACCAGGTGTTCGATGCGGGCGGTGGAGTCGCGCAAGCTGGCGTCGAGGCTGGAGACCTTGAGATCCGACTGCAGCAGGGCGTTGCGCAGGCGGTCGATCTCGAGGGCGTTGTCTTCCAGCGCCGCGTCCTGGGTCTGGCGACGGGCGTCGGACTCACCAAGCGCGGTCTCGGCGGCGGCCAGGCGGGCGCTGACCTCGCGTTCCTCGGCCTGGATCTGGGCGACCTGGCGCTGGGCGTGCTCGTAGTTGGCGCGCAGGGCGATCAGCTCGGCATGTTCCGCGCGGCGGGCTTCGAACTCCTGGGCGACCGGACCGCGGATCTCGGCGATCAGCGGCTCGATGGCCTTCAGGTGCTCCATCACGCGGCCGATGCTGTCGAGGCCGCCGTGAATGGTCTCGTAGCGTTGGCCGATCGCCTGGGTGGATTCGATCTGGTGCTGCACGGCTTCGACCTGGCCGACTTCACCAAGAACGGTCGGCTTGCCGTTCTTGTTCTCGCGAGGATTCTTCGACAGCAGTCTCATATCGCCCACCTTCACCCCGTGCGGCCCCGCCGCGACCCGACAGGTCGCCTTGCGGACGCCGCGAATCTCTTACCCAGAGGTTAACAACTTAGTTTACGGGCAAGGTGAATGTCGAGGGGCCCGCGCCGCGACCGGGCGTCGCGGATGGGCCTCAGACGCCCGAAAATTGCGGACGATCCGGCCCCTCGACCGCCAGCACCCGGCCCACCGCGTGAACCACGGCGGCGATGCGCAGGGCGGCCTGGATCTGAAGAGGGTCCACGCCCCGTTTCCGCAGCTCGGCCTCGTGACTGTCGAGGCAGGCGCCGCAGCCGTTGATCGCCGACACGGCCACGCACCAGAGTTCGTAGTCGACGGCTTCGACGCCGGTATGGGCCAGCCGGTTCATGCGCAGGCGCGAAGGCAATGCGCCGTAGTCGGGCGCCTTCATTAGATGAACGGCGCGGAAGTAGATATTGGTCATGGCCATCATCGCCGCGGCGGTCTTGGCCGCCGTGAAGGCCTCGGAAGTCAGGTCCGCCTCGCGCGCGGCGATGGTGATCGCCCGCAGGGTCTCGGGTTCGCCGACCGCGCAGGCGCTGGCGACAAAGCAGCCCCAGCGCGCCTGGTCGCTCAACACGGTCTCGCCGGCCAGGACGCTCAGATTGGTCCCGATGTCCTTGGCGTAGGCGGGTAGCTGGGCGCGCAAGGCCTCAATGGACATGGCAAGCTCCGTGAGATCCGGGGCGGGCTTAGCACTAAGGGAGAGGTTCGTCCCGGTCCGCGCCGCTGGGAGGGGAGACGCGGGCGGACCGGGAACAACGGGGTGGGATCCAGCGGCGGTGGGGGGAGACACGCTGGAACTTTCACCGTGAAAGGGGTGTATGTCCGGGCCTTCCAGATATCCAATCGATAGTTTTTGGATTTTCGATAGATGCGGCCTATATAAAGGCCATGCTTCTCCCGACCCTTCGCCAACTGCAATATCTGAAGCTTCTCTCGGAGCATGGCTCGTTCAGCCGGGCCGCCGAGAGCGCCTATGTCACCCAGCCCACCCTGTCGGCCGGCATCCAGGAACTGGAAAAGATCCTGGGCGCGCCGGTGGTCGATCGGGCGCGCTCGGGGGTGATCCTGACCGCCGCCGGCCAGGAGGCGGTGCGGCGAGCCGAAGACATTCTCGCGCGGGCCGAGGACCTGGTGCAGGCCACGCGCGGCGCGGGCCAGCCATTGGCGGGCCGCTTCCGCCTGGGCGTGATCCCGACCGTGGCGCCCTACCTGCTGCCGCGCGCCCTGCCCGTCCTGCGCGACCGCTTTCCGAAGCTGAAGCTGTTCCTGCGCGAGGACCTGACCCAGCGCCTGATCGCGGCCTTGAAGAGCGGAGCCCTGGACGCGGCGTTGATCGCCCTGCCCTACGACATGTCCGGCCTGGACTGGGCCCATGTCGAGGACGATGAACTGCTGGCCGCCGCGCCCGCCAACCATCCGATGGCGGCCTCGACGCGGGTCGATCCCGACAGCCTGCGGGGCGACGACCTGATCCTGCTGGAAGACGGCCACTGCCTGCGCGATCACGCCCTGGCCGCCTGCGGCCTCGAGCCTCCGCGCGGCGTGGGCGACGACGAGACCTTCGCCGCCACCTCGCTGCCGACCCTGGTGCAGATGATCGGCTCGGGCCTGGGCGTCTCGTTCCTGCCGGCCATGGCGGTGCACGCGGGCTTGGCCGACAAGACCGCGCTGACGATCCGCCCGCTGGCGACCGAACATCCCAGCCGCGAGATCGTGGTGGCCTGGCGGGCCGGTTCCAGCCGTGGCGTCGAGGGACGGCTGCTGGCCGAAACCCTGCGAGAAACCGAAGCTTAACGCGCCGCCGGTCTGGCGGCGCGCGACATCCTAGACCGCATGCGAGATCGGACCCTCGGCGCGGCCTTCGACGAACTGGCGGACATACGGGTTGTCGGTCGTGCGCAGCTCGGCGGCCGGCCCGCGCCAGATGATCTTGCCGCCATGCAGCATGGCGATCTCGTCGCCGATGGTCTGGGCCGAGGCCAGGTCGTGGGTGATCGACACGGCGGTCGAGCCCAGGCGCCGCACCTGGTGGGAGATCAGCTCATTGATCGCCGCCGCCGTGATCGGATCCAGGCCCGTGGTCGGTTCGTCGAAGAACAGGATCTCCGGCTGGGCGACGACGGCGCGGGCCAGACCCGCGCGCTTCTGCATGCCGCCCGACAGCTCGGACGGGAAGCGGTCGGCGACGTCGGGCGACAGACGCACCTGTTCCAGGGCCTCGATCGCCCTCTCCTTGGCCGCCTTGCGGTTCAGGCCGTCGGCGTTGATCAGGCGGAAGGCGACGTTTTCCCAGACGGTCAGGCTGTCGAACAGGGCCGCGCCCTGGAACAGCACGCCCACGCGGGAGAACAGCTTGCGGCGGGCGCCTTCCGACAGGGTGACGGTGTTCTTGCCGTCCAGCTCGATCTTGCCGGCGTCCGGGCGCATCAGGCCCAGCGCGGTCTTGATCGTCACCGACTTGCCCTGGCCGGAGCCGCCGATGATGACCAGCGACCGGCCCGGCGCGACCGACAGGTCGAGACCGTCGAGGACCGCGCGGCCCTCGAAGCGCTTGGTGACGCCCTTCCAGGCGAGTTTCGGGGTCACGTCGGTCATGAAGCGTGGGTGAAGAGGGTGGTCAGGAGGTAGTCGGAGCCGAAGATCAGGATCGCCGAGGAGACCACCGCGTGGGTGGTGGCCCGGCCGACGCCCCGCGCCCCGCCCTTGGCGTTGTAGCCATGGTAGCAGCCCATCAGCGCCACGATGAACCCGAACACCGCGGCCTTGATCAGGCCCGAGACGATGTCCCAGCTCTGCAGGAAGTCGATGGTATTGCGAATGTAGACGGCCGAGCTGAAGTCCAGCACCCGCGTGGCGACCAGCCAGCCGCCGGCGACGCCGATGGTGTCGGCCACCGCGGTCAGCAGCGGCGTCATCAGGACGCCGGCCAGCAGGCGCGGGCCGACCAGATAGCGGAACGGGTCGGTCGACAGGGTGCGCATGGCGTCGATCTGCTCGGTCGCGCGCATGGCGCCGATCTCGGCGGCGATGGCGGCCGAGACCCGGCCGGCCAGCATCAGCGCCGCCAGAACCGGACCCAGTTCGCGGGTGATCCCCAGGGCCACGATCTGCGGCATCACCTGCTCGGCGTTGAAGCGCCCGCCGCCGGTGAAGATGTTCAGGGCCAGGGCCGCGCCGGTGAAGATGGCGGTCAGGCCCACGACCGGCAGCGAGAAGAAGCCGATGGCCACGAACTGGCGCCACAGCTGGCCGAGGAACCAGGGCGGGGTCAGGGCGGCGGCGACGCCGCGCACGGCGAAGACGCCGACCGACCCGACCATGCGCACGGCGGCCAGGGTCGAGCGACCCAGAGCCCGAACGGGATTGCCAGGAGAACGAGGGGCGACCCGCTGTGTCGCCTCGACCGCGGTCATGTCAGTAGCTCACGGCGGGTTGCGAGGCGGCCGGCGCGGCGGAGTCCGACGAAGCCGTCGCATCCGAACCACCCTGCGGACGGATCACCGAACCGATCAGGCCGAAGATGTCCACGGCGCCTTGCGTGTTCTCGATCTGGCCGCCCGGCTTGATGTCGTCCATGGCCGCGCCCGGCGCGATCGAGACGTGCGCGCCGCCCAGCAGGCTGTCGCTGGTGATCTTGGCGGTCGAGTCCGACGGCAGCTTCACGGTCGGGTCGATGCTCAGCTTGGCCACGGCGAGGAAGGTTTTCGGCTCCAGGGTGATCTGCGAGACGGTGCCGACCTTGACGCCGGCCACGCTCACCGCCGCGCCCGGGGCCAGCGAGCCGGCCTCGCCGAACTTGGCGTTGATCTCATAGTTTCCGCTCTTCATGTGAACGCCGCCCACGCTGAGCGAATAGATCAGGAACCCCGCCGCCAGGGCGAGGACGACGACGCCCATGGCCGTCTCGGCCCATTGTTCGCGCAATGCCAAATCCCCTTGGTCTTTAAGCCTGTCGTCCCGCCGCTACTTGCGGCGGCCAGAAGGCGCCGAGCCGCCCTTCTGGAGTTGATTGATCAGCACGTCGATGTTGCCGCCGGCGTTGTCGATCGTCGAGACGAAGTCCTGCTGCTGGGTGATGGCCAGCCAGATGCCCTTGAACTGGACGTCGACGACCTTCCAGGTCTGGCCGCCGCCCAGCACGCGCCAGGATACGGGCAGGGGCTGGGTGATCTGGCCGCCCGAGATCAGGGTCTTGACCGTCACGTCGCCCGGCTTGTTGACCACCGAGCCGACCACCTTCAGCTGCTCGCCGCGATAGTCGTCGATGCGGCTCTGATAGACGTTCTCGGCATAGGCGCGGAACACCGGCGTGAAGCGGGCCCGTTGTTCGGGCGTGATGGTGCGGGCGTATTTGCCCAGCACGAAGTTGGTGATGCGCGGCACGTCGGCCAGTTCGTCCACCGCCTGGTGGAAAACCTGGGTCTTCTGGGCGTCGCTCATGGTCTTGTTGGCCAGCACGGTGATCACGCGCTGGGCCTTGGTCTGGACGAAGGCCTCGGCGCCGGCGTCGCGGGCGCTGTTCTGGGCCAGGGCCGGACCGCCGATCGCGACAGCTCCGAAGAACGCCAAAAGCGCGGCGTTGGCGCCGCGCCGGGTGGAGGGGGTGTTGGTCATGGTCTTACCGGTCATGGTTTGGGCGCCGCGGGTGAAGCGTCCTGGGGCGGAGCTTCCGGGGGCGGCGCATCGAAGTCGGGAAGCACCTCGGCGTCGCCGGTCGCTTCGCGGATGAAGGCCTCGCGATACTGGGTGTAGGCCGAACGGGTGGTGACATAGGGGTCGGCGGCGTCCTTCAAGGCCTGGAACGCCGGGTCGGCGTTCGAGCGCACGTCGACGATGGTCACGCCGGTCCGGGCCTTGCCGAAGTCGGTGGACAGGCCGCCGACATACAGCGAGACGGGGTCGGTGACGATGTCCAGGACGCGGCCGACGCCGTCGCGGACGTTCAGCGGACCCATCAGGGGTACATAGAGATAGGCGCCGGGCTTGGCGCCCCATTTGCCAAAGGTCTGGCCGAAATCGGAATCGCGGCGCGGCAGGTTCATCTTGGAGGCCACGTCGAACAGGCCCAGCACCCCGACGGTCGAATTGACCACGAAGCGGGTGGTCGACCGCATGGCCTGCTTGGGCTTGCCCTGCAGAACCATGTTCATGACGGTGTTCGGCTCGCCCAGATTATAGACCGCCGAGCTGACCCGGTTGCGGACCACGCGGGGCGTGACCGCCATGTAGCCGTGGGCGATCGGCGCCAGGATCACGTGGTCCAGGCCCATGCCCAGCTTGAAGGAACCCCGATTGAAACCTTCCAGCGGATCGTTGGCCGCCTCGACGTTCGCGGTGGTGCCGACCGACTGGCCCTTAACGCCCTGTTCTTGAGCAAGGGCCGGCGAGAACGTCGCCAGGCTGGCGGCCGCGGCAAGCCCCATGGCGGCGATGCGCCGACCGGTCGCCCTGTGGCGGAGGCCGTTATCCTGGTCGTTCAAGCCCGTGCTCCTGAGTCTACACGCCGGCATGTATTCACGCCGCAATCCGTATCAAGACTGATTACGTTGTATTTCGGCCACGTTGGGCGGCCTTGCTTCAAATCGCCCTGACTTGAACCAGCCGGTCGCAAAGCGGCGACGTCGCGGCGTCGTGTTTTCCGACATAATCCGATATATCGAAAATAGCTCTTGACGCAATTCAGATCCGATATATCTATAAATCCGATATAACGAAACAGGATCTAAAACACAATGTTTGGACGACATCACCATCACCGCGGCCACTGGCGCGGTCAGGCCGACGAGCATCACGGCCGTCATCCCTTCGGTTTCCACGGCGGTCCCGCCGGTCATCATGGCGGCCCGCGCGGTCGCGGCGGCCGAATGGGCCGGTTCTTCGATCATGGCGACCTGCGCTTCGTGGTTCTCAAGCTGATCGCCGAGAAGCCCAGCCACGGCTACGAACTGATCAAGGCCATCGAGACGGCGGCCGGCGGCGCCTATAGCCCGAGCCCGGGCGTGGTCTATCCGACCCTGACCCTGCTGGAAGAGCTGGGCTACGTCACCGCCAGCGACGCCGGCGGCGGCAAGAAGCTCTACACGATCACGCCGGAAGGCGAGGCGTTCCTGGCCAGCAACGACGCGCCCGTCCGTTCGCTGTTCGAGCGCATGGCCGAGGCCGCGTCCGCCAGCGCCGCCTTCTCGCCGCAGATCATGCGGGCTCGGGAGAACCTCAAGACCGCGCTGCGTCTCAAGCTGCACGGCGGCCAACTGAGCGCCGAGCAGATCGCCGCCATCGCCAAGGCCATGGACGACGCCGCGGCGGTCATCGAAGCCATCTAAGCGGAAGGAGGGACGGCATGGAAAGCCACGCTCGCGTCGCCACCGACAAGGCGGCCCGTTACATGACCCAACTGGCCAAGCACTGGAGCCACAAGTTCGAGGTCGCCTATGACGAGACCTCGGCCGTGTTTCCGCTGCCGTTGGGAACCTGCCGGATGGTGGCCCATCCCGATGGCCTCGACATCACCGTCGAGGCCGCCGACCTCGAGGGTCTGGCCCGGCTGGAGGACGTGGTCGCCAAGCACCTGGACCGTTTCGCCTTCCGCGAGGGCGAGCTGAAATACGGCTGGACCCGCGCCTGGGCGGCCGGTTCGGTTGATCCGCGCGCCATGCGGATCAACGCCCTTCACTAGGGGTCAGTGCAGGCCGCGCAGCAGATCGATGCGGCGCATGGCCTTGCCGGGGATTTCGGAGATCCGGCCCAGCGGCAGGGATTCGGCGACGCTGCGCATGCCGTAGGCGGCGTGGCGGACCAGGGTCGGCAGCGAGGGCGAGCCCAGGAAGCCGAACACCACCGTCTGACGGGCGTTGGACAGCTCACGCTTGAACCGGTAGTCGCCCGTGCCGAGGTCCAGACGCGAATAGTCCGCGCCGTCCATGCTCTTCAGGATGTCCTGGAACAGCAGCATGCCGGGCGAATAGCGGTCGAGCTCGGGATTGTGGGCGATCAGCCAGCCGTGGATCGTGTGCTCGCCGCGCAGGTGCAGGTGCACGGCCGCCAACTGGTCTCCCAGATGCAGGGTATAGAGCCCGCCGCCGAAGTGGGGGGCGCGATTCTGGAACAGCGCCTCGACGAGGTCATTGACCCAGGGCGTCTTGAAGAGGTCGGTCTGGCCGGTGGCCAGCAGCTGAGCCCGCTTCCAGGCGATCAACTGGTCGAAGTCGGCGCGGCTTTCCGACATGGCCGTGTAGCGCGAGGGCCCGACCTCGCGCTCGGCCTTGCGGCGCTTCTTGTCGATGTCCTTGAGCACGCCGACATTGGCGGCCTTGCGCTCGGCGGCGTAGGCCTCGTAGCCGTCTGGCAGTTCGATGATCCAGGAGTCCGCCTGACCACGCCCGTGGCGGGCCAGGGTCTCGTCGTCGGCCAGCATGTGACAGAAGTCGATGCGCGAGGCGTGCAGGGCCGCCAGCAGGTCGCGCGGATTGACCGCGACGCCCGGGGCCGAGACCAGGGCCTGATAGTCGCACATCGGCGCGCCGGCCGGCATGGCCACGCCCTGGCGGATGCGGGCTGGAAGAAAGGCCAGGGCTTCGCCCTCGGCGCCGCGCACGATCGCGACCTTGACGGCCTCGCCCTTGTCGCCCTGGGCGCGGGCGACCGCCAAGGCCCAGTGCGGCGACAGGAACGGCGAGTCCAGCCGCGCCTGGCTACGCTGCAGCTCCATCCACCGCGCGATGTCGGCGGGGGAAAGGTCCAGGGCTTTGACGACTTGGATGGGCACTGTGACGGATCCGACAGCTTTGTCGGAGCGCATCCTGACGCCGATAACTTTCGTTTGGGTTGACGGCGCGGCGTTATCCGAAAACGCCGCGCAGCCCGCTCAATCCATCAGCTTGCGGCTGAGATAGACATATTCCAGCGCCTGGCGGCGGGCGGTTTCGGCCAGGTTGGCGCTGGCCGCGTGCCCGCCGTCGATGTTCTCGTAATAGAGCACCGGATAGCCCAGGGCCTCGAGCTTGGCGGCCGCCTTGCGGGCGTGGGCCGGATGGACCCGGTCGTCCTTGGTGGAGGTCTCGATGAACACCTCGGGGTACTTCTGGCCGGCCTTGAGGTTGGAATAGGGGTCGTACTTGGCGATCACGGCCCGCTCGGACGGTATGGCCGGGTCGCCATACTCGCCCACCCACGAGGCGCCAGCCCCGATCTGGCTGTATCGGATCATGTCGAACAGCGGCACCTGAACGACGATGGCGTTGTAGAGCTCGGGCCGCTGGGTCAGGGCCACGCCCATCAGCAGGCCGCCGTTGCTGCCGCCCATGATTCCCAGGCGACGGGGCGAGGTGATCTTCCGCGCGATCAGGTCCTGGGAGACGGCGAAGAAGTCATCATAGACCTTCTGGCGGTTGGCCTTCAGGCCGGCCTCGTGCCAGGCCGGGCCGAACTCGCCGCCGCCCCGGATGTTGGCGACGACGTACGTGCCGCCGCGCTCCAGCCAAAGCTTGCCCATCACGCCCGAATAGCCGGGGGTCAGCGGCACCTGGAAGCCGCCATAGGCGTAGAGCAGGGTGGGGGCCTGGCCGTCGTACTCGAGGCCTTTCGGCCGCACGACGAAGTAGGGGATCCTGGCGCCGTCGGTGCTGGTCGCCTCGAACTGCTCGACCACGTGGGCCCCGGCGTCGAAGCGCGCCGGCGAGGCCTTGACCTGTTCCAGCTTCAACGTGCCGGCGTCGGCCAGCCAGTAGGTGGTCGGAGCCAGGTAGCCGGTGGCGGTGACGAACAGGCGCTCGTCCTTTTCGGCGGTCGAACCCAGGCCGATGGCGCTGTTGGCCGGCAGGTCCAGCGTTTGCGAGGTCCAGCCGTTCGGGCCGTGGGTCAGGACCCGCGCCGCGCCCTTGACGTTGTCGAGCAGACCCACGACCAGCTTGGTGCGCGTGGTGGTCACCTGTTCGACCGATTGGCGGGCCGTCGGGCGCAGCACCAGCGTCGCCACGGCGTGGTCCGGCGCGGCCTTCAGCCTGGCCAGGTCGAAGCTGACCAGGTCGCCGGTCTTGAAGCCCTTCCAGTCCTGCTCCATCAGCACGATCATCTGACCGGCGACATAGCCCTGGACCGAGCTCTTCAGCGGCAAATCCAGCTTCACGGGCTTGTCGCCCTCGATCAGATAGGTTTCCGCCTCGAAGAAGGTCACGCCTCGGCCGGCCATCACCGCCACGGCCTTGCCGTCGGCGTCGCGCAGAACGAACGGATTGACCGAGACGTCGGTGTCGACGCCCCGGAACACCTCGACCGCCTGGTCCAGGGTCTGGCCGCGCTTCAGGGTCTTCAGGACATAGGCATAGCCCGACTTGGTCAGCTCGCCCGGCTTCCACTCGCGGCCGACCAGCAGGGTGTCCTTGTCGAGCCAGGTGTAGTTCTGCTTGCCCTCCGGAAGGACGAAGCCATCCGACACAAAGCTCTTCGTGGCGGTGTCGAACTCCCGGACCGTCACGGCGTCCTTGCCGCCGTCCGACAGGGTCACGAGGCACCGCGTGTCCTCGGGCGGCAGGCAGGACGCGCCCTTGAACACCCAGTTGGCGCCTTCGACCTTGGACAGGGCGTCGATGTCGAGGATCGTCTCCCAGGCCGGATCGGCCGTGCGGTAGCTCTCCAGGCTGGTCTTGCGCCAGACGCCGCGCACGTGGTCGGCGTCCTGCCAGAAGTTGCGCAGGGAGCCGTCGCCGGCGAACGAAACGCCGGGCACGCGGTCCTTGGCGTTCAGGATCGCCAGGGCCTTGGCCTCCAGGTCCGCATAGCGCTTGTCACCCTGCAGAACGGGCAGCGTCTTGGCGTTCTGGGCCTTGGCCCAGTCCATGGCGCGCGCGCCCTCGATCTCCTCCATCCAGAGATAGGGATCGTTCTTGCCCAGCTCGGTCAGCGGGGTGCGGGCTTCTTCGGCGGCCTTGGGCTGGTCGGCTGACATCTTTGATTCTGCGGCGATCGCGGGGGTGATGGTCATCAGGCTCGTTGAAGCGAAGAGAACGGTCAGAAGCTTACGCACTTAGTGATCCATCAGCTGTCGCGACAGGTAGGTGTAGTGCAGGGCCCAGCGACGGGCGTTGTTCTTGGGATCCGCGCCATTGGCGTGGCCGCCGTCGGTGTTCTCGAAATAGAGGTGGTCGACGCCCAGATCGTCCATCCGGGCCGCGAACTTGCGGGCGTGGCCCGGATGGACGCGGTCGTCCTTGGTCGAGGTGGTGATGTAGGCCAGCGGGTATTTCACGCCCGCCTTCAGGTTCTGGTACGGGCTGTACTTCTCGATCCAGGCGCGTTCGGCCGGGATGGCCGGGTCGCCATACTCGCCGATCCACGAGGCTCCGGCGGGCAGGTAGGTATAGCGGATCATGTCCAGCAGCGGGCTCTCGACCACCACCGCGTTCCACAGATCCGGACGCTCGGTCAGGGCCACGCCCATCAGCAGGCCGCCGTTCGAGCGGCCATAGGCGCCCAGGTGGCGCGGCGTGGTCGCCTTGTCGGCGATCAGCGTCTCGGCCACGGCGAAATAGTCGTCATAGGCCCGCTGGCGGTTGGCCTTCAGCGCGGCCTCGTGCCAGGCCGGGCCGAACTCGCCGCCGCCGCGGATATTGGCGACGGCATAGGCGCCGCCGCGCTCCAGCCACAGCTTGCCGATCAGGGGATCGTAGACCGGTAGCTTGGAAAGATTGAAGCCGCCATAGGCGTGCAGCAGGGTCGGGTTCTGGCCGTCCAGCTTCCAGCCCTTCTTGTGGACGAGGAAGTAGGGGATGGCCGTGCCGTCCTTCGAGGTCGCCGACTTCTGTTCGACCACCAGATCCTTGGTCTCGAACTGGGCGGGCAGGGCTTTGACCGTCTGGGCGGTGGTCCCGGTCGCGTCGGCCAGCTTCAGCTCGGTCGGCGTCAGGAAACCCTCGTTGGTGTAGAAAACCTCGTCGCCCTCGTCCGAGTGCGAGACCAGGGCGACCGAGGCGTTGTCGATCACCGGCAGGGCCTGGGAGGTGACGCCGAATTCGCCGCGCAGCCGCAGGCTGACCAGGCTGCCCCGGACGTTGTCGTAGACCACGGCCACCACGCGGTGATCGGTCACCGTCACCTGATCGATCGACTGGCGCGGACCCGGCGCCAGCAGCTGGCAGGGATCGCAGTCGTTGCTGATGACGATCTCGGGGTCCTTTGCCTTGGTCAGGAACTTGGTCGAGGCCGCGACGACCGAACCGGCTGGATAGGTGTAGGGGTGCGCGCCGATGGTGACGGTCCACGGCTCCTCGATCTTCAGGACGAGCTTGCCGTCGATAAGGCCGCGCACGCCGACCTTTTGCGGGATCGGCAGGCGCCTGGCGTCCTTGCCGTCCCAGATATAGGTCTCGTCGTGAAAGAAGTCGGTGGCGCGGGTCAGCAGGACGATCCGATTGCCGGCGGCGTCTCGCAGCACGTTCGGCCCGGCCGAGACGTCGGACTTCTGGCCGCGGAAGACCTCGACGGCCTGATCGAGGGTCTGGCCCCGCTTCAGCGTCTTGATGACGAAGCCGTAGCCGCTGTCGGTGGTCGTGCCCTCGCCCCAATTTCGGGTCAAGATAAGGGTGTCGGGGTCCAGCCACTCGATCGACTGCTTGCTCTCGGGCAGCACGAAACCGCCCGCGCCGGGGTCGACGAAGCTCTTGGTCGTCAGGTCGAATTCGCGGACCGTGACGGCGTCCTTGCCGCCGTTGGACAGATTCACCAGGCATCGGTCGTGAGTCTTGGGACGACAGTCGGCGCCCTTCCAGATCCAGTTCTTGCCCTCGGCCTTGGCCAGGGCGTCCAGGTCGATGACCGTTTCCCACTGCGGGGTCGCGGTCTTGTAGGACTCCAGGCTGGTGCGCCGCCAGACGCCGCGCACGTGGGTCTCGTCCTGCCAGAAGTTGAACACCGTCTTGCCGATGAAGGTCGGCATGGCGATCCGGTCCTTGGTCGACAGGATCTTCAGGGCCTGGTCCTGCAGGCCAGCGAAGCGCTTGTCGTCCGACAGGATGGGCAGGGTCTTGTCGTTCTGGGCCTTCACCCAGGCCAGGGAGTCGGGGCTTTCGACCGCCTCCAGCGCCAGGTGGGGATCGGCCTCCTGGGCGTACGCTGCAGTGGAGAGCATGGCGGCCAGGGCCGCGGCGGAACAGGTGCGGAGCAGGGTCATGGCGCGGGACGGTATCGGAAAATTTCCCCCGCGCCAGAGCTAGGCCGAGCCGATCACGTCCCGTCGTCGGGAATGTTCAGCAGAACGCCGCAGGCCTTGCAGTGGACGGCGTCCGGATCGTGCCGGCGCAGGCCGCAGGCGTGGCACTGATAGATGACCTTGTGGGGCCGCAGGATCGACTGGATCAGGCCGATGAACAGCGACACCCCGCCCAGCATCACCGCCATGGACAAGAGCTTGCCCCACACGCCCGGCAGGGTGACGTCGCCATAGCCGGTGGTCGTCAGGCTGGTGACGGTGAAATAGAGGGCGTCGACATAACCGGAGATCCCCTCGTGGCGGCCGGCGAAGCTCGTATAGACGAAGCCCGTAACCACGAAGACGAAGGTCGCCAGCGAGCTGGCCGCCCGGGTGATGTCCTCGATCCGCGTGTCGTCATAGCGCCGTCCCACCGTGCGCCAGAAGAACTCGCTGTGGATCAGGGTCCACAGGCGCAGCACCCGCAGGAAGCCGAAGTTGAACAGCCAGGCGGGAAACAGCAGGGTGGCCAGGACGAACAGGTCCAGCCAGCTGATGGGCTTCTTCAGCCAGGACCGAAAGTCGCCATGCGCGATGGCCCGGGCGGCCAGGTCGGCGGCCAGGAACGCCGCCACCCCGTAGTCTATCAGGTAGAAGGTCAGCCCATGTTTCTGCATCAGCGGCGCGGCGATGAAGAAAGCGATGAGGGCGATGTCGATCAGAATGATCCCGTAGCGGAACCGCACCGCCGTCGGCGAGGCGCCATGATAGAGGGCCCGCAATCGCGCGCGCAGGCGAAGGCCGGCGTGGTCCTGTTCGTCGCGGTGCATTTCGCTCTGCTTTCCACTATATAGCCCGGCTATGAGCCGCACCTTCCTGAAGATGAACGGGCTGGGCAACGACTTCGTCGTCATCGAGACCCAGACCCAGTCCTTTGATCCGACCCCCGAGGAGATCCGCGCGATCGCCAAACGCGGGGACGGCGGCGTGGGCTGCGATCAGGTCATCGCCATCGATCCGCCGAAGGCGGAGGGCGCGTCAGCCTATGTGCGCTTCTGGAATTCGGATGGCGAGGAGACCGGCGCCTGCGGCAACGGCACGCGCTGCGTGGCGTGGCTCCTGATGCAGTCGTCCGGCAAGGACGCCGTGGCGTTCGACACCGTCGCGGGCCGCCTGTCGGGCGTCGCGGCGGGCGAGAAGCTGGTGACGGTCGACATGGGGGTCCCGGGCCTGGACTGGACCCAGATTCCGCTGTCCGAAGCGATGAACACCGAGCGGGTCGAACTGCAGGTCGGTCCGATCGACGCGCCGCTGGTGTATACGCCGGTCTGCGTCTCGATGGGCAATCCGCACGTGGTGTTCTTCGTCGACGCCCCGGTCAGCGACGCCTTCGCCACGGGGACCGGCTCGTTGGTCGAGCACCACCCGCTGTTCCCGGAAGGCGTCAATGTCGGATTCGCTCACATCGCCGCTCGCGATCACATCCAGCTGAAGGTCTGGGAACGGGGCGCGGGCCTGACCGCCGCCTGCGGCACGGGCGCCTGCGCGGCCCAGGTCGCCGCCGTGCGTCGCGGCCTGACCGACCGCAAGGCGCGCGTCCAGTTCGAGACCGGCTCGCTGGTCATCGAATGGCGCGAGAGCGACGGTCACGTGATCATGACCGGCCCGGTCAGCATGGATTTCGCCGGCAAGCTGCCGGAGCGGGTCGCGGCTTGAGGTCATGACCACCTACACCGTCATCAAGGCGACGCCGAAGCCCAGGCCAGAGGCGGGTGAGGAGGGCGGTCCGGCCACGATGATGTCGGGCCCGGACGGCGTCGACGTCGTCACCTTCGGTTGCCGCCTGAACGCCTATGAGAGCGAGGCCATGCGGGCGCGCGCCGCCGCCGACGGCCTTTCCGACGCGGTGGTGTTCAACACCTGCGCCGTAACCAACGAGGCCGTGCGCCAGGCCCGCCAGGCGATCCGCAAGGCCCGCCGCGAACGGCCGGACGCGCGGATCATCGTCACCGGCTGCGCCGCCCAGGTCGATCCGGCCGCCTTCGCCGCCATGCCCGAGGTCGACCTCGTGCTGGGCAACGCCGAAAAGGCCGCGCCGGGCGCGATGACGGACACGACCGCCCGCGTGCGGGTCAACGACATCATGTCGGTCAAGGAGACCGCCGGTCACCTGATCGACGGACTCAAGGATCGCGCCCGGGCCTATGTCGAGGTCCAGAACGGCTGCGACCACCGCTGCACCTTCTGCATCATTCCCTATGGCCGGGGAAACTCGCGCTCGGCGCCCGCCGGCGAGGTGGTCGAGCAGGTCCGCAAGCTGGCCGCAGAAGGCTATCGCGAGGTGGTGCTGACCGGCGTCGACGTCACCTCGTGGGGCGCGGACTTGCCGGGCCAGCCGACCCTGGGCCAGCTGGTCGGTCGCATCCTGCGCCTGGTCCCGGACCTGCCCAGGCTTCGACTCTCGTCGATCGACGCGGCCGAGATCGATCCGGACCTGTTCAAGCTGCTCGAGACCGAGCCGCGCCTGATGCCGTACCTGCACCTGTCCCTGCAGGCCGGCGACAACCTGATCCTCAAGCGCATGAAGCGCCGCCACAGCCGCGAGGACGCGCTGAAGCTGGTGGCCGAGGTGCGCCGCGTACGCCCCGACACCGCCTTCGGCGCCGACCTGATCGCCGGCTTCCCCACCGAGACGGAAGAGGCGTTCGAGAATACGCTGAAGTTGGTCGAGGAGGCGGGCCTGGCCTTCCTGCACGTCTTTCCCTACAGCGCTCGGCCCGGAACGCCCGCGGCCCGCATGCCGCCAGTGAAGGGGCCGGTGATCAAGGACCGCGCCCGCCGCCTGCGCGAAGCGGGCCAGGCGGGCCTGGAGCGCCACCTGCAACGCCAGATCGGCCGCACCCTGCCGGGCTTGGTCGAGCGTGACGGCGTCGCCCGCGCCGACGACTTCACCGAGATCCGCTTCGAGGGCGGAGCGCCGCTGGGCGAGATTGTAACCTTCACGATCACCGGCCATGACGGGGCTCACGTCATCGCGGAGCGCGCAAACTGATCCGGTCAGCCTGGGCCCTTCTGGCGCTTTGCCTGCTGGCGGCCACACCGGCGCGCGCCGACGCGCCCAAGCCCGTCGCGGTCAAGCCCGTTACGCTCAGCGTCATGACGTACAATGTGGAGGGCCTGCCTTCTCTGGTCCGCAAGGGTCGCGGGGCGGCGCTGAAGCGGATCGGGTACGAACTGGCCGCCATGCGGGCCAAGGGCAAGGAACCCGACGTCGTCCTGATCCAGGAGGGCTTCCGCGACGAGATCTGGGACCTGATCGACGAGAGCGGCTATCCGTATGTCGCGCGGGGGCCGCGCAAGGGCCAGCGCGACGAGAACTACCTGAAGAGCGAAAAGCCCGACTTCCGACGCGTGAAATACCGGCGCCAGGGCGAGGGCTGGGGCAAGTGGGGCTCCAGCGGTCTTTGGGTGCTGTCCAACCATCCGATCGATTGGGTCAAGTCGCACGCCTATCGCTATTGCGCGGGCCTGGATTGCCTGGCCAACAAGGGCGTGATGCTGGTCTCGATCCAGGTCGCCGGCCTGCCGACCTCGGTCGAGATCGCCGACACCCACATGAATTCGCACGGGGCTTCGAAGGTGCCGCGCAAGCGTTACAACGAGGCCCACGCCCTGCAGACCCAGGAGCTGGGCCGCTTCCTGCAGGCCAGCCGCACGCCCGGCGCGCCGCTGATCGTCGGCGGCGACTTCAATGTCCGCCGATCGCCCGACCGCTTCGACAAGATGATGAGCGACTACCCGTTCGTGGTGGTCAGCCGCTGGTGCCACGAGCGCCCGGGCGCGTGCGACACCCAGATCTCGTACACCGGCGAGGCGCCGTGGCTGAACACCCAGGACCTGATCGGCTTCCTCAATGGCGATGCCGTCGAGGTTACCCCCAAGGCGGTCGAGGCCACCTTCGACGGCGCGGACGAGCCGGTGTTGTCCGACCACAATGGTTACAAGGTCACCTTCAGCTTGACCCCCAAGGGGTAGGGCGATCTTGGTCCCGGCGTCGGGGCCTGGCGACGGTCAGGCGTCGCGGGCTTCTTCTTCTCCCGCGAAACCCGGCAGGCTCCAGCCGAACTTGATCGCGCACGCCCGCAGCCCGAACGCCGCGACGAACCCCGCGAGGCCGGCTGGCCAGAACGGCGCGCCCAGCAGTTTCAGCACCGCGAACACACTCGCGCCCAGCAAGGCGGCGGTGATGTAGATCTCCCGGCGCAGCAGCAGGTTCGGCTCCTCGGCCAGGACGTCGCGGATCACGCCGCCGAAGGCGGTGGTCAGCACGCCCATGACCACGGCGCTGAACGGGTGGACGCCCAGGCTGAGCGCCTTGGCGGTGCCGACCACGGCGTAGGCGGCCATGCCCAGGGCGTCGAGCCAGAGGAGGGCGCGGAACCGCCACCCCCGCTTGCCCAGCAGCCAGACCACGGTGGCGGCCGCCAGGCAGGCGATGATGTAGCCCGGCCGCTGCACCCAGAAGACCGGCGCGCCGATCAAGAGATCCCGCAGCGTCCCGCCGCCCACGCCGGTGATCGCGGCGAAGAATCCGAAGGTGATGATGTCATGTTTGCGCCGAGCGGCCGCGAGGGCGCCCGTTGCCCCGAAAACGGCCACGGCGGCATAGTCGAGCCAGAAAAGGGCGGTTCCAAGCGGGTCAAGGTGCACGTCCATGCCCGTACATCGCATGCGTTACGCCACCGCGCTAACCCTGCCCCGGTAATATCCGATTTACACTTTCGCCCGTTCCCCTAAAGGAGCGCGGATGAGCGATAAGCCCGAGCAGAAAAAAGGCTGGTTCCAGCGCCTGACGTCCGGCCTCACCCGGTCGTCTCAAGCGATGACCGATCAGGTCACCGGGGTCTTCACCAAGAAGCCCTTGGACCAGGAACAGCTGGACGCGCTGGAAGAGATGCTGATCGAGGCCGATCTTGGCCCGCAGATCGCCGCGCGCATCACCGAAGCCTTCGGCAAGGCGCGTTTCGGAAAATCGTCGACCGACAACGAGGTCAAGGAAGCGCTGGCCGAGTTGATCGCCGCCGAGCTGGCCGATCGCCAGGGCGACTTCGACCCGCTGAGCGGTCCGCGCCCCTATGTGGTGCTGTTCATCGGCGTCAACGGTTCGGGCAAGACCACCACCCTGGGCAAGATCGCCGCCGACCTGACCGAGAAGGGCGCCCGCGTCCTGATCGCCGCCGGCGACACCTTCCGCGCCGCCGCCGTCGAGCAGCTGAAGGTCTGGGCCGACCGGGCGGGGGCCGACTTCATGTCCAAGCCCACGGGCTCCGACGCCGCGGCCCTGGCCTATGAGGCCGTCGAGCGCGCCAAGGCCGAACACTACGACGTCGTGTTGATCGACACCGCCGGCCGCCTGCAGAACAAGCAGGGCCTGATGGACGAGCTGCTCAAGGTGATCCGTGTCGTGAAGAAGGTCGATCCCGACTATCCGCACGAGACCCTGCTGGTGCTGGACGCCACGGTCGGCCGCAACGCCCTGGCCCAGGAGAAGATCTTCGGCAACCAGGTCGGCGTGTCCGGGATTGTCATGACCAAGCTGGACGGCACCGCGCGCGGCGGGGTGCTGGTGCCGGTGGCGCGCGCCTCCGACAGCCCGATCAAGCTGATCGGCGTCGGCGAGGGCGTGGAAGACCTGCAACCGTTCGACGCCCGCGCCTTCTCGCGCTCCCTCGTCGGCCTGAAGGACTGATCCGTGAGCGAAGCGCCCGCTGAGACCGAGAAGAAGAGCAACGGCTGGGTCCGGACGGTCGTCGACTATGGCGCGGCCATCGCCTTCGGCGTCGCCTATTTCGTCACCAAGGATTTCCAGAAGGCGACCTGGGTGCTGGTCGCCGCCTCGGCCGCGGCGCTGGCCATCGGCTTCGCGGTCGAGCGCCGCCTGGCCCTGCTGCCGTTGTTCTTCGGCGGCATGGCGCTGATCTTCGGCGCGCTGGGCCTGATCTTCCACTCGGACGTCTTCGTGAAGATCAAGGTCACGGTGATCAATCTGGCCCTGGCCGCCTTCCTGTTCGGCGGGGTCTTCACGGGCCGCCAGCCGCTGAAGCTGATCATGGGCGAGGCTCTGCATCTGTCCGACGCGGCCTGGCGCACCCTGACCCTGCGCTATGGCGGCTATTTCGGCGTCGTCGCCCTGCTGAACGAGATCGTCCGCAACACCCAGGACACCGACACCTGGGTGAAGTTCCGTCTCGGCCTTCTGCCGCTCGCCCTGGTGTTCGTCGCCACCCAGGTGCCCTTCATGATGAAGCACATGGCCAAGGGCGACGAGCCGGCCGCGGTCGAGCCGCCGGACGCCGGTTTCTAGAGGCGTCGTTTCCACCGTCCACGGACCGTTGTCGTCAAATCGACGTGTAAAGGTGCTACCTTTCGTCCGTCGGCCGAGCACGGCCTGCGGAAACGGGGGCGCGAGCATGGCCAAGAGCAAGGGCGAAAAGACGGTCGGGGGTCTCCTGGAGCGCTCGCCCAGCCACCTGCTTCACCGGGTCCTGCAACTGGCGCTCGACATCTACGCCGAGGAGTGCGGCGAGGCGGGGGTCACCCAGCGCCAGTTCGCCGTGCTGGCCGCCGTGGCCGAGAACGAGGGCGTCACCCAGACGGCCCTGGTCCGCGCCACCGGCATCGACCGCTCGACCCTGGCCGACATGGTCGCCCGCATGATCACCAAGGGTCACCTGGAGCGCCAGCGCTCCAGCGAGGACGCCCGCGCCAACAGCGTCCGCCTGACCGACGCCGGCCGCGAGGCCCTGGAGGCCATCCGTCCGATGGTCGGCATGGCCGACGCCCGCATCCTGGCCCTGCTGAAGCCCGGCAAGCGCGAGGGCTTCCTGGATCTGCTGTCGGACATGGCCGGCGCAGAGCTGCACCCGGCCGAGCCGGAGCCCAAGGCCAAGAAGCCGAAGGCCGAAAAGCCCAAGAAGGACAAGAAGCCCAAGAAGGACAAGGCCGCCAAGAAAGCGGCCTGAGCCTCTCTGGGCTAGACCACGATATTCAGCAGCGAGCCGGGGCGCAGGATCCTCGTGGGCTGGGCGTCCGGCTGCACGAACGGCTTCTGCGGCGCCTGGCGCTGTTGCGGTTGGGCCATGGTCTGCATCTGCACGGTCGACGGCGCGACGGCCGGACGGGTCGGGGCCGCGTCGCCCAGGGCCTGCTGGAAGAAGGCCGCGCGCGTCTGCGCCGCCGGACCCGTAGCGGGGGCGGAAGCGGGCTTCGACGGGACGGACGGCCAGCCGGCCGGGCGAACGTTGCTCATGACGTGGACTGTAACATGGTTAACAGAAGTTCGGCGAGTATGGTCAACGCCGCGTTAACGCGATAGCTCCGCGACCTGAGAGCGCACCCGCGCGCAAGACTTGACGTGTGGAGGCCCCGTGAGCCGGCAGAAGATAATCTTCCTGATCGTCCTGGTCGCGGTCGGGCTGTTCATCGCCTCGATGGTCGGCTCGATGATGCCCAGCAAGGAGGTCCTGCCGAACGGCTACCAGGTTTCGGTCGGCGGCAAGGGCGAGACCTGGATCCGGTCGCCCGACCGCCAGACCCTGGTGACCGACGTGACCTCGGTCTGGACCTCCGCCGACCGGATGCTGGTGGAGCGGCATACGACCGACGAGAAGCCGCCGTTCAAGCTTCTCGATTGCGACTACCAGGTCGCGGAGGGGCGCGGCGCCTTGCACCCGGTCGCCAAGGCCGAGGCGCTGGCCATGCTTGGGGACCTGGAACGTCAGACCGTGTCGCCCAAGACCTGCGTGAAATAACGGCTAGAAGGCTCCAGGCGCGTAGGCGTCTAGAGCCGCTCGGGGATCCGCACCATCATCCGCTCGTAGCCCTTCACGAAGGTCGAGTAGACCCGCTTGGGTTCTTCCAGCACCTCGATCTTGGGGAAGCGCTTGAGCACCTCTTCCCAGACGATCCGCAGCTGCATCTCGGCCAGGCGGTTGCCGACGCAGCGGTGGATGCCGAACCCGAACGACAGGTGGCGACGGGCCTGCGGGCGGTCGATGATGAAGGCGTCGGCGTTCTCGATCACCGTGTCGTCGCGGTTGCCCGAAACGTACCACATGACGACCTTGTCGCCCTTCTTGATGGTCTTGCCGTTGAGTTCGAAGTCCTCCAGCGCCGTGCGGCGCATGTGGGCCAGAGGGGTCTGCCAGCGGATGATCTCCGAGACCATGTTCGGGATCAGGCTGGGATCGGCGCGCAGCTTGGCCTCTTCCCGCGGGTTCTTGGAGAGAGCGTAGAGGCCGCCGGTCAGCGAGTTGCGGGTGGTGTCGTTGCCGCCGACGATCAGCAGGATGACATTGCCCAGATATTCCATCGGCGGCATGTCGCGGGTGGCCTCGCCGTGAGCCAGCATCGAGATCAGGTCGTTGCCCGGCTCGGTCTGGTTGACCCGCTCATTCCAGAGATTGGTGAAATAGCCCAGGCACTCCAGCAGCTCGGCGCGGCGGGCCTCTTCGCTTTCCACGAGGCCGCTCTCGGGCGAGGCGGTGGCGACGTCGGACCAGCGGGTCAGCTTGCGGCGCTCTTCCCAGGGGAAGTCGAACAGGGTGGCCAGCATCTGGGTGGTCAGCTCGATCGAGACCTTGTCGACCCAGTCGAACGGCTCGTCGATCGGCAGGGTGTCGAGGATCTGGCAGACGCGTTCGCGGATGACGCCTTCCAGTCGGCCCAGGTTTTGCGGCGAGACGATCGGGCTGACCGTCTTGCGCTGGATGTCGTGCTTGGGCTGGTCCATGGCGATGAACATCGGCAGGACGAAGTCCTCGTCGAAGTCGCGGATGGTGATGCCGCCCAGGTGCGCGTCCGACGAAAAGACCTGATGGGTCGTGTCGACGGTCATGATGTCGTTGTAGCGGGTGATCGACCAGTAGGGCCCGGTCTCTTCATCGCCCTTGGACCAGTGGACCGGGTCCTCTTTCCGCAGCCGCTCGAAATAGGGCCACATGGCGTCGGCCTGAAACAGGGCGGGGCTGGCCACATGGATGTCTTCCAGGGCCATGGCGTAGGCCTCCGCTCGCGCGGCGTCCTTCAGGTCAACCGAACCATCACTCATGGGGATCCTCCCGCGGATCGTTGTTTTCCAGATATACCGTCAGAAAATGACGCCTGTGTCACTTTTAAAATTCGCCAATCCACCAACTTGTGAAGGCAGGCGCCCGGTCTTGCGTCGCGACCTCGCGAGGTCCATTTCAGGGTCATGTTCATTCAGACCGAAACCACGCCGAACCCCGAGGTTCTGAAGTTCCTGCCCGGCCGCGAAGTGCTGGGCGAAGGCGCCCGGGAATTCCGTACGCCGGAGGAGGGCGACGTCTCGCCGCTGGCCAAGGCCTTGTTCGACCTGGGCGACGTGACGCGGGTGTTCTTCGGTCCCGACTTCCTGACCGTGACCAAGGGCGAGGACGCCCAGTGGCCGCACCTCAAGGCGCCGATCCTGGCGGCCATCATGGACCACTTCACCAGCGGTCGGCCTGTCCTCCTCGACCAGAGCGAGGGTGGCGGCCACGACGAGGGCGGCGTCTATGACGAGGAAACCTCGCAGATCGTCGCCGAGATCAAGGAACTGCTCGACACCCGCATCCGTCCCGCGGTGGCCCAGGACGGCGGCGACATCGTCTTCTCGCGCTTCGAGCCGCAGACCGGCGTGGTCTGGCTGCACATGCGCGGCGCCTGCTCGGGCTGCCCGTCCTCGTCGGCGACCCTGAAGGCCGGCGTCGAGAACATGCTCAAGCACTATGTGCCGGAAGTGACCCGGGTCGAGCAGACGCTTTGAGCGCGAAGGGTTGATCCCGTCGCGCGGGCGGCTATATCGTAACCCATAGAGTTACAGATAGCCTCCCGAAGGATCGATCATGGCCAAGCTCGAAGACGGCGCGCTCGCCCAGCTGTTCACCGAAGCCCGCACCCGCAACGGCTGGGACCCGACCCCCCTGCCGGAAGAAACGCTGCACGCGCTGTACGAGTTGGTGAAGTTCGGCCCGACGGCCGCCAACGCCAGCCCGGCCCGCTTCTATTTCCTGACCTCGCCGGAGGCCAAGGCGCGCCTGGCCAAGCTCGCGTCGGGCTCGAACGCGCCCAAGATCCTGCAGGCGCCGGTGACGGTGATCGTCGGCTACGACCTCGACTTCCCGGAAACCCTGCCGAAGCTGTTCCCACACGCGCCGGGCGCCAAGGACTGGTTCAGCGACATGACGGCCCGCGAGTGGGGCGCGCTGCGCAACAGCTCGCTGCAGGGCGGCTATTTCATCCTGGCCGCGCGGGCCCTGGGCCTGGACGCGGGACCCATGTCGGGCTTCGACAACGCCGGCGTCGACGCCGAGTTCTTCGCGGGCACGAACATCAAGAGCAATTTCATCGTCTCGATCGGCCACGGCACGGACGAGGGCCTGTTCCCGCGCAATCCGCGGCTCGCCTTCGACGAGGCGGCGAAGATTCTCTGACTCTAAGTAACAGCGTCCTGTCGGCTTTGCCGACAGGTTGGGTGACGGCGGAGGGGCGTCGGGCTAAAACGGCCGCATGACCCTCCGCCACACCCTCCTCGCCCTGCCGCTCGTGATGCTCGCCGCCTGCGGGCCGGCCAAGAAGGACGAGACCGCCAACGCGCCCGCCGCCGAGACGGGCGCGAAAGCCCCGGTCCATGTGGCCATCGCGCCCTATGCCGGCGGCCCGCTGAAAATCAGCAACGACGGCGTCGGGCCGATCAACGGCTCGGTCGCCTTCGATCTGGCCACGTTGAAGGTGCTGTTCCCCAAGGCCAAGGTCGAACAGGCCTTCCTGCACTTCGGTGAAGGCCCGGCGCAGCCGATCATCACTGTCGAGCAGGACAATGTTCCGCTGGCCGAGATCGGCAAGACCGACGAAGCCGAGATCGCCTATGTCCGGGTCGACGCCGGCGACGCGCGCGGCCCCAAGGACGAGCAACTTCTGGCCAGGTGGGCCGACCTCGGCTTCACCGTCGACCAGTGCCGGGCGGGCGAGGGCCGCGAGATCAACCAGACGATCTGCGTCCGTCCCGAGACCCCGAACGTCTCCTATGTGTTCGGCGTCCCCGGCTACACGGGCAAGGCCGTGCCGCCTGAGGCGACCCTGAAGGCCAAGGGCCAGCTGAACGCGTTCATCTGGCGTCCGGCCGAAGGCGCGGTCGTCGGCGCCGGCTGATCCATGATCCTGTCGATCGACACCTGCCTCGGCGCCAGTTCGGTCGCCGTGCTGGACGGCGAGCGCGTGCTGGCCGCCCGCAGCGCGCCCATGACCCGCGGTCACCAGGAGCGGATCGGCGTGCTGGCGCGGGAAGCCGCCGCCGAGGCCGGCGTGGCCTTCGCGGATCTCACCCGCATCGCCGTCACGGTGGGTCCCGGCTCGTTCACCGGCCTGCGCGTGGGCCTGGCCTTCGCCAAGGGTCTGGCCACGGCGCTGTCGATCCCGTGTGTTGGCGTCAACACGCTGGAGAGCCTCGCGTTCGGCCACAAGGGCTTCGTCGCCGCCGTCATCGACGCGCGGATGAGCCAGGTCTACATCCAGGTCTTCGCCGACGGCGTCTCGCTGATGGCGCCGGACGCCCTGAGCCTCGGCGAGGCCGCCGCGCGCCTGGCCGAGCTCTATTCCGGCGGCCCCGCGACCCTGGTCGGCTCCGGCGCGCCGCTGCTGGCCGACGCGCTGAGCGGCGTCACCGTGCTGACCCCGGCCGCGCCGGATCCCGTCGCCGTCGCGCGCCTGGCCGCCGCCAAATCCGCGCCCAGCCATTCGCCCCGGCCGCTCTATCTGCGCGCGCCCTACGCGACCTTGCCCGCCGCCCCATCCGAACCATGAACCTGCGTCCCGTCGGCTCCGAAGCCGCTTTCGATCTCGCCGATCTCCACGACAAGGCCTTCGACCGGCCCTGGACGGCGCTGGAGTTCGACGACCTTTTGAAATCTCCGGGCGCTTTCGCCGTCTTGGGCGAAGCCGGCGAGCCGGCCGAAAGCAAGGGCTTCATCCTCTGCCGCTCGATCGCGGGCGAGGCCGAGATCCTGACCATCGCCGTCGATCCGACCGCCCGCCGCCGGGGCTGGGGCGCGGCGCTGGTGGAAATCGCCGCCGGGATCGCCGCCGAAACCGGGTCCGAGGCGATGTTTCTGGAGGTCGCCGCCGACAATCTGGGGGCCCTCGCTCTCTACCAATCGACGGGTTTCGCCAAGGTCGGCTTGCGCAAGGGCTATTATCCCCACCCGGATGGGGCCAAGGACGCGCTTGTCATGCGGCGAGCGCTTAACACTTAAGGGCCGACCGCCTATCTTGACCGCGACTCAGACGGAGGTTCCGCCGTGGATCGACTCGAAAAGGCCTGTATCGAAAAGGGCATGCGCATGACGGACCAGCGCCGCGTGATCGCGCGCGTGCTGTCGTCGGCCGACGACCACCCGGACGTCGAGGAGCTGCACCGTCGGGCTCACGCCATCGATCCGCACATCTCGATCGCCACGGTGTACCGCACGGTCCGTCTGTTCGAGGAAAGCGGCATCATCGAGCGCCACGACTTCCGTGACGGTCGCTCGCGCTACGAAGAGACGCCCGATCACCACCACGACCACCTGATCGACATGAAGACCGGCAAGGTCGTCGAATTCGTGGACGAGGAGATCGAAGCCCTGCAGAACGCCATCGCGCGCAAGCTGGGCTACAAGCTGATCGACCACCGGCTGGAGCTTTACGGCGTTCCGCTGGAGGATTGATCCGGCGAGGGTGTGGCCCTGGCGAACTTGCGCCAGGGGCCGCGTGACCCCATAACCTCGCCCATGAGCGAGACCCCGCAAAAGCGCCTCTATATCAAGACCTACGGCTGTCAGATGAACGTCTATGACAGCGAGCGCATGGCCGATGTCCTGCGCCCGCTGGGCTATGGCGTGGTCGACGACCCGGAAGGCGCGGACCTGGTGGTGCTGAACACCTGCCACATCCGTGAGAAGGCGACCGAGAAGGTCTATTCCGAGCTCGGCTACATCAAGCAGATGAAGGACCGGAAGGCCGAGAGCGGCGGTCGCATGACCATCGCCGTGGCCGGCTGCGTGGCCCAGGCCGAGGGCAAGGAGATCATGCATCGCCAGAAGGCGGTCGATCTGGTGGTCGGTCCCCAGGCCTATCACCAGCTGCCCGAACTGATCGCCCGCGCCCACCGGGCGACCGGCGAGCGCCTGGCCGCCGACTTCGCCGCCGACGAGAAGTTCGACGCCCTGCCGGCCGAGCGCCACGTCACGGGCGTGACGGCGTTCCTGACCGTGCAGGAAGGCTGCGACAAGTTCTGCACCTTCTGCGTGGTGCCCTACACCCGCGGCGGCGAGTGGTCGCGGCCGGTGAACGATATCGTCGAGGAGGCCAAGCGTCTGGCCGATCAGGGCGTGCGCGAGGTCACCCTGCTGGGCCAGAACGTCAACGCCTATGACGGCGACGGCTCGACCCTGGCGAAGCTGGTTCGCCGGCTGGCTCACATCGATGGCCTGGACCGCATCCGCTACACCACCAGCCACCCGCGGGACATGGGCGACGACCTGATCGAGGCCCATGGCGAGCTGCCGGAGCTGATGCCCTATCTGCACCTGCCGGTGCAGGCTGGGTCCGACAAGATCCTGAAGGCCATGAACCGCGACCACACGGCCGAGAGCTATGTGAAGCTGATCGAGAAGATCCGCGCCGCCCGTCCGGACATCGCCATGAGCGGCGACTTCATCGTCGGTTTCCCCGGCGAGCGCGACGGCGACTTCGACAAGACGCTCGAGCTCGTCCGCGAGGTCGGCTTCGCCAGCGCCTTCTCATTCAAATATTCGCGTCGCCCGGGCACGCCGGCCTCGGCCATGCCCGGCCAGGTCGACGAGGCGGTCAAGGCCGAGCGCCTGGAGCGTCTGAACCAGCTGCTGGACGAGCAGCAGCGCGCCTTCAACGCGGCGCAGGTCGGCAAGGTGATGCCGGTGCTGTTCGAGAAGTCGGGCCGCCACCCTGGCCAGATCGTGGGGCGCAGCCCATATCTGCAGGCCGTCCACGCCGAGGGCCCTGAAAGCCTGATCGGGACGATCGCGCCCGTCCGCATCGAGAGCGCCGCCAAGATGAGCTTGGGCGGCGTCCTGGAAGCCAATCCCGACACGATCCAGCCCATTTGGGAGACCGCTTGAGCCGCACCCCTGAGTTCCTGCCGCTGTCCGACGACGCCGTCGTCGCCGTTACTGGCCCGTCCGGCCGTCACGCCGCCCTGATCGAAGACGCCTTCAAGGTGTTGATCGAGACCCCGGGCGGCGGCGTCACCCTCACCGGCGACGCGCGGGGACGCACCGGCGCCAAGCGGGTGCTGCAGACCCTGGCCGCCCGCGCCGACGCCGACGAAGAGGTGGTCGAGGCCGATGTGCGCATCGCCATCGGCTCGGCCCACGAGACCGGCGGTCAGGCCTCGCCCCGCGCGGTGCGCAAGGGCAATGTCTCGCCCAAGACCAAGGGTCAGGCCCGCTACATGGAGGCCATGGCCAGCCATCCGCTGAGCTTTGGCCTTGGTCCCGCCGGCACCGGCAAGACCTTCCTGGCCGTGGCCCATGGGGCGGGCATGTTGATGCGCGGCGAGGTCGATCGCCTGATCGTCACCCGTCCCGCGGTCGAGGCCGGCGAGAAGCTGGGCTTTCTGCCGGGCGACCTGAACGAGAAGGTCGACCCCTACATGGCGCCGGTCTGGGAAGCCCTGACCGACATCATGGGGGCCGATCAGCTGCGCCGGCGCCGGGAAAAGCTGGAAATCGAGGTCGCTCCGATCGCCTTCATGCGCGGCCGCACGCTTGCCCATGCCTTCGTCATCGTCGACGAAGCCCAGAACTGCTCGCGCCTCCAGATGAAGATGGTTCTGACCCGCCTGGGCGAAGGCGCCCGCATGGTGGTGACCGGCGATCCGACCCAGGTCGATCTTCTGAACCCGCGGGACTCGGGCCTGGCCCACGCCGTCTCGATCCTGGAAGGCGTCGAGGGCGTGTCGGTGTCGCGCTTCACCTCGGCCGATGTCGTGCGCCATCCGCTCGTCGAGCGGATCGTCAAGGCCTATGACGCCGACGCGGCCCAAAGCACGCCCCGGTAAGTGAGTACGCCCCTTTAGATGACCATCACCGTCGACATCGAGATCGAAGACGAGGCCTGGATCCGGGCCGAGGCGGATACCGAGGCCCTGGTTTGGCGCGCGGCCCAGGCCGTGCTGGACGCGCATGAGGAGATCGAAGGCCAGGGGATCGTGATCCTGCTGACCGACGACGACAGCGTCCAGGCCCTGAACCGCGACTTCCGCCAGAAGGACTACGCGACCAACGTCCTGTCCTTCCCCTCACCCCGGAATCCGGAAGCCAACCCCGAGGGTCAGATCGGCGACATCGCTCTGGCCTACGGCGTTTGCGCGCGCGAAGCGGCCGAACAGGGCAAGCCTCTCGCCCACCACCTGCAACATCTGGTGGCGCACGGCGTGCTTCATCTCCTAGGATATGACCACGAGGACGACGAAGAGGCCGAGGCCATGGAGTCGTTCGAGCGCGAAATTCTGGCGGGTCTGGATGTTCCAGATCCCTATGCCGGTGATGAAGAGGGGCGCTGACAGGGGCCATGCCCAGCGACGAACCTAGTCAACAGCCCGCCGGTCTGGCTCGCAGGAGCCGGGGCGTGCGGGCGTTTTTCCGGCGTATGCGCCGACAGCTGACCGGCGGCGAGCCTTCGCGGCCGCCCGAACCGCCGCCCGCGACCGGAGCCGTCGACATCGTCGACCAGGCCGAGGCTTTCCAGACCCTGCGGGTGGCCGACGTCATGACGCCGCGCGCCGACATCGTCTCGGTCGAGCTCTCGACCCCGTTCGAGACGGTCGTCGCCCAGTTCGCCGAGGCCGAACACTCGCGGATGCCGATCTATCGCGAGACCCTCGACGATCCCGTCGGCGTCGTCCACGTCAAGGATATCTTCCGCCTGCTGTCCGACGAGGCCAAGCGGCCGGGCGCGGGCGACCTCGTGCTGAACAAGCTGCGCCGTGACGCGTTGTACGTGCCCGCTTCGATGAAGGCCGCCGACCTCCTGCTCCGCATGCGCACCAGTCGAATCCACATGGCCCTGGTCATCGACGAGTTCGGCGGCACCGACGGTCTGGTCTCGATGGAGGACCTGATCGAGGCGGTGGTCGGCGAGATCGACGACGAGCACGACGACGCGGCCGCGGCGGCGATCGTGGCGCGTCCCGGCGGGATGTTCGACGCGGACGCGCGCGCGCCGCTGGAAGAACTGGAAGCCGCCCTCGGTCGCGAACTGGCCCCCTCCGACATGGAGGAGGACATCGACACGGTCGCCGGCCTGGTCGTGGCCCTGGCCGGGCGCGTGCCGCGTCGCGGCGAGGTCATCGCCCATCCGGACGGCTACGAGTTCGAGGTGGTCGAGGCCGATCCGCGTCGCGTACGCCGCGTGCGGGTGCGTGTCGGCCGCTCGCCGGACGCCGCCGTTGCGCCGGCGGGCGGGGGCGTCTCCGAGGGCCTTGGGGCTTCGTGACGAACGTCTGGACCCGCTTTCGAGAACGGCCCTGGAGTGGGCCGGTCCTGGCGCTGGTCGCGGGTCTCGCCGCCGCCCTGGCCCATCCGCCGTTCGGCCTTCTGCCGGGCCTGCTGGGCTATGCCGGTCTTCTCCATCTGCTGGACGACGCCAACGCGGCCAGGCCTTTGCGCTCGGCCTTCTGGCGCGGCTGGATGGCGGGCTTAGGCTATTTCGGTCTCGGCACCTGGTGGATCGCGGAGGCCTTCATGGTCGACGCCGCCAACCAGGGCTGGATGGCCCCCTTCGCCGTGGCGGCCATGGCCTCGGGCCTGGCGCTGTTCTGGGGCCTGGCGGCGCTCGTCTATCGCTGGATCCGGCCGGCGGGCGCATGGAGGATCCTGACCTTCGCTGGAGCCTTCGCGGCGCTGGAATGGACGCGCGGCCACGTGCTGACCGGCTTTCCCTGGAACCTGCCGGGCGAGACCTGGCGGGCCGGATCCTGGCCGTCCCAGGCCGCCGCCCTGGTCGGCGCCTACGGCCTGACCTGGATCACCCTGGCCATCGCCGCCGCCCCCGCCGTGTCCATAGCGTCCTGGCGCGAGGGTCGGACCGGGAAGATCGTGCTGGGCTCGGCCGCCGCCGCCCTTGTCGCGCTTTACGCCTATGGGGCGGTGGTCCAGTCGCGGCCGCTGGGCGACGGACCCCCGATCACCGTGCGTATCGTCCAGGCCGACATCCAGCAGGACGCCAAGTGGGACGCGGTCCGGTTCTCTCAGATCGTCCAGTCCTACGTCTCGCTGACCGCGGCGCCCTACAAGGGCAAGCCCGCCGACATCGTCATCTGGCCCGAGGGCGCCTTGCCCGCGGCGACCAACGACTATCTGGCGCCGGGGACCTGGGTCCGCCAGGCGATCATCGACAGTCTCCACCCCGGACAACTGCTGCTGATCGGCGGCTATCGCTATGAGGGGGCGATCCAGGCGCCGGTCTATTACAACAGCTTGATCGCCCTGCGTCGCACGGCCGACGATCTCGAGGTCGTCGGGGTCTATGACAAACATCGGCTGGTGCCGTTCGGCGAATATCTGCCGGCCGAGACGTTCCTCACCCTGATCGGATTCAAGAGCCTGGCGCATCTGGGCGACGGCTTCGCCACGGGGCCGCGCCCGGCCCCGCTGCGGATCGCGCCCGACCTGCTGGTCCAGCCGCTGATCTGCTATGAGAGCCTGTTCCCGGGACTGGCCAAGAGCGATCCGAACGTCCGGGTCCTGATCAATGTTTCGAATGACGCCTGGTTCGGCGTGACGTCCGGCCCCTTGCAGCACCTCAACCTGGCCAGCTATCGCGCCATCGAAAGCGCCAAGCCGATCCTGCGCGCCACGCCCACCGGAGTAAGCGCTGTCATCGACGCGCGTGGTCGAATCGTCCCGGGAGCGCGACTCGATTTAGGCAAAAGCGGCGTCATCGATGCGCCAATACCGGGAAAAGGTGAGGTTACACCCTTCGACAACTTCGGGAATCTCGCGTTTCTCGCGCTTCTACTGACATCTGCGGTTGCGTCAGTTCGCCCGCGGGCAGGTAAATCCTTTTCCTCTATTGCGCGCTTGCAAGACTTAGGCTGAATTAAAACCGCAATTTCAGCTATCAAGCGTAGGTATGAACGACCTGCCGGACACCTTACGTCACCCCAACCCCGTCGACCTGCACGTGGGAGCGCGTATCCGCATGCGCCGGAAGATCCTGGGCGTCAGCCAGGAGCGGCTGGCCGAGGACCTGGGGCTGACCTTCCAGCAGATCCAGAAGTACGAGCGCGGGGCCAACCGGGTCAGCGCCAGCAAGCTGTATGAGATCGCCAAGAGCCTGCGGTCGTCGGTGGCCTATTTCTTCGAGGGCCTGGCCGACACCGCCAGCGAGGGCATGGCCGAGGGCGGCGAGGGGTTCGTCCACGATTTCCTGATGACGCCCGAGGGGCTGGAACTGGCCAGCCTGTTCCCCCGGATCACCAAGCCGAAGGTGCGCCGGCGGATCCTGGAGCTGGTCCGCTCGATGGCCGACGACGAGGACGTCGGTGACGACGAGGCGTAAGTCTCTCAAGCGCCGCTTGATCGCATAAACATATCTTTATATGGTTCCCGTCTAACTGACGCCGTAACGGGCGCCTGTCCGCCTGCGCGGAATTTCATGACCGGAGCTGTCTCTTGAGCCGTTCGTCCTACATCTTCACCAGCGAGAGCGTCTCCGAAGGTCACCCCGACAAGGTCGCCGACCGTATCAGCGACACCGTCGTCGACGCCTTTCTCACCGTCGATCCCGAGGCGCGCGTCGCCTGCGAGACCCTGGTGACGACCAACCGCATCGTCCTGGCCGGCGAAGTCCGCGCCGGCAAGCCGGATGGCGACAAGAAGGCCAACAAGCAGCTGACCAAGGACATCCTCGGCTCGCTCGAACCCAAGGTTCGCGCGGCGATCAAGGATATCGGCTACGAGCAGAAGGGCTTCCACTGGCAGAAGGCGAAGTACTCGAACTTCCTGCACGGCCAGTCGGCGCACATCGCCCAGGGCGTGGACGCCACCGACAAGAAGGACGAGGGCGCCGGCGACCAGGGCATCATGTTCGGCTACGCCAGCACCGAGACCCCGGAGCTGATGCCGGCCACCCTGCAATACAGCCACAATGTGCTGAAGCGCCTGGCCGAGCTGCGTCACAGCGGCGAGCTTTCGGAGCTGGAGCCGGACGCCAAGAGCCAGGTGACCCTGGAATATGACGGCAACGGCCGCCCGGTGCGCGTCGTCTCGATCGTCGTGAGCCATCAGCACAAGAAGAAGATCGACGGCAAGGCCGCGACCTCCAAGCGCGTGCTGGACCTGATCAAGCCGCACATCCTGCCGATCTTCCCGGACGGCCTGATCACCAAGAAGACCCAGTGGCTGGTCAATCCGACCGGTCGCTTCGAGATCGGCGGCCCCGACGGCGACGCCGGCGTCACCGGCCGCAAGATCATCGTCGACACCTATGGCGGCGCGGCCCCGCACGGCGGCGGCGCGTTCTCGGGCAAGGATCCGACCAAGGTGGACCGCTCGGCCGCCTATGCCTGCCGCTATCTGGCCAAGAACGTCGTGGCCTCGGGCCTGGCCGACCGCTGCACCATCCAGATCGCCTACGCGATCGGCGTGGCCCAGCCCGTCTCGTTCCACGTCGATCTTCACGGCACCGGCAAGGTGGATCCGGCGGTCCTGGAAAAGGTCCTGCCGCAGCTGATCGGCGGCGCCACGCCGCGCGCCATCCGCGAACACCTGCAGCTGAACCGTCCGATCTACGCCCGCACCGCGGCTTACGGTCACTTCGGCCGCACGCCGGACAACGAAGGCGGCTTCTCGTGGGAGAAGACCGACCTCGTGGGCGAGCTGAAGGGCCTGGCGTAGGCCTCATCCTCGAACCTTCAGGAAGCGGGCTCCGATCCATCCGGGTCGGAGCCCGTTTTCATTTCACGCTCAAAGCCCTAAGACGCCGCCCATGACTTCCGCTCCCATTCCCCACGGGCCGCTGCGCTCGTTCGGCCGCATCAAGGCGCGCCCGGTTAAGCCGCGCCAGCAGGCGTTGCTCGACACCCTGCTGCCCGAGATCGCCGTGCCGCAGGGCCCGTTCCAGCCGCTGGACCTGATGCCGGACGCCAAGGCCGTATGGCTGGAGATCGGCTTCGGCGGCGGCGAGCACATGGCCGCCCAGGCCGGCCGGGTTCCCGAGACCCTGGTCATCGGGGCCGAGCCGTTCGTCAACGGCGTGGCCAGCGCGGTGCGGCACGTCGAGGAGCAGGCGCTGAAGAACGTCCGCATCCACGAGGGCGACGCCCGCGACGTGGTCGACTGGCTGCCGGACGCCAGTCTCGACCGGGTCTTCATCATGTTCCCCGACCCCTGGCACAAGGCGCGCCACAACAAGCGCCGCCTGATCCAGCCGGAGTTCGTCGCCAGGCTGGCGCGCGTGATGAAGCCGGGCGCGGCCCTGCGCTTCGCCACCGACTGGGCGGACTATGGCGAGTGGACCACCGAGCGGGTGCTGGCCGATCCGAACTTCCGCTTCGCCGACGCGGACGCCGACCGCAACGCGATCCCGGCCGACCACGTGACCACGCGCTACGAGGAAAAGAAGCTGGGCGACTGCGCGCCGGTGTTCCTGGATTTCGTCAGGACCTGACGCGCGCCCACGCCTTGAGCAGCGGCACGGTGGCGCAGGCCGGCCCGCCGTCCTTGGCGCGGCCGGCGATGGTCGCCTCCAGAACCTCGCCCGCGACGAGGTCGGCCGGCAGGTCATGCAGGTAGATCTTGGCCCGCCGCCGCCACTCCGTCTGGCAGTCGCCCGCCGCTTGGCCCGAGGCCACATAGACGAACCGTCCACGACTGTCGCTGCGCACGAAGCCGCCGCCGGGACGAAGGCCGCTCGGCGTCGGGGTCAAGGTGATCGGGATGTCGAAGGAGAGGTCGCCCTCTGACCTCACCGGATCGACCGGGTGGTTCTTGGCGTCCTGTTTGGAAAAGACCACGCCCGGCGGCGGGTCGGCCAGGATGATCCGCAAGGTGAGATCGATCCTGGCCATTGTCGAAACCTAGTACGTCTCGTTGTAGCGCTTGATCGCCGTGCGGATGATGTCGGCGGTCTCTTCGATATCGGCCCAGCCGCTGATCTTGGTCGACTTGCCCTTTTCCAGGTCCTTGTAGTGCTGGAAGAAGTGGGCGATCTGCTCGGTCAGGATGGTCGGCAGGTCGCGCCAGCTGGACACGCCGGTGTAGAACGGGTGCAGCTTGTCGACCGGCACGGCCAGGATCTTCTCGTCCGAACCGGCCTCGTCGACCATCATCAGGGTGCCGATCGGACGGCAGCGGATGATCGCGCCCGGCACCACCGGCGTCGGGCCCACGACCATGATGTCGGCCGGGTCGCCGTCGTCGGCCAGGGTGTGCGGGATGAAGCCGTAGTTGGCCGGATAGAACATCGCCGTGTGCAGGAAGCGGTCGACCATCAGGGCGCCGCTTTCCTTGTCGATCTCGTACTTCACCGGCTCGCCGCCCTGCGGGATTTCGATGATGGCGTTGAGATCGTAAGGCGGATTGGCCCCGGTGGGGATCTTGGAGAGGTCCATTGTGACTCTTCGTCTTATGAGGTCCGCGGGGAGGCGGCCTGCGCGGGCTGGCTTATAGAGCGTGATAGCCAAAAGTGTGAGCGGTTTTGGCGGCCATCACGCTCTACTTTTTTCAAAACGAGCCTGTTTATCCATTTTGGATGCAGGCATCCCAAATGGACAGGCTCCTCCTAAAATTGCTGCGGCGCGAAAAGGGGTGTGCGCCGATGGAGTCGACAAGGTTTTTCAATTCGCCTATAAAGCGTCCTACATCGTCCGTTAGCGCTAGATGGCGCTTTCGAGCGGCGGCCCGAAAGGCTGCCGCTTTTTGTTTGGCCGAACGGGAGCTTGGCCTCCCCGGCCGTATCGAGTTGAGAAGAACGTGCGCGGCAAGACGCAGGAAGACCGTGATCTGATCGACATGCTCGATCCCGTCGCCGAGACGCTTGGCTACGAGATCGTCCGGCTGCGCCTGATGGGCGGCGCCGAGCAACGTCGCCTGCAGATCATGGCCGAACATCCGCTGCAGGAAGACGGCAGCGGCGGCGACATGAACGTCGAGGACTGCGCGCGACTGTCGCGTGGAGTCTCCGAAATCCTCGACGCCGCCGACCCGATCGCCGGCGAATATACGCTGGAGGTCTCCAGCCCCGGCATCGATCGGCCGCTGACCCGCCTGAAGGATTTCGCCGACTATGCCGGCCTCGAGGCCCGCATCGAGCTGGACCGCGTGGCCGAGGGCCGCAAGCGCTTCAAGGGCGAGTTGGCCGGGATCGAGGACGACCAGGTCGGCCTGAATATCGAGGGCGAGGACGACGTGACCGTCTACTTCCCCTTCGCCTGGATCATCGACGCCAAGCTCGTCATGACCGACACCCTGATGAAGCGGGGCGCCGAACAGCGCGCCGCCCGCATCCAATCCGACAACGACGACCTGTCCGAAAGTGAAGAGGACTAATCATGGCCATCGGCATCGCCGCCAACCGGCTTGAACTTCTGCAGATCGCCGACGCGGTCGCGCGTGAAAAAGGCATCGAGAAGGAAGTCGTCATCGAGGCCATCGAGGACGCGCTCCAGAAGGCCGCGCGCGCCCGCTACGGCGCCGAGCACGACATCCGCGTCAAGATCGATCCGCGCACCGGCGAGACGACGCAGAAGCGCGTGATCGAGGTCGTCGCCGACGACGCCGAACTCGAAGGCGAGATCGGCAAGGTCCAGCTGTCGATCGCCAAGCGCACCTGGCGCGACGCCGAGATCGGCAAGATCTACGAAGAAACCCTGCCGCCGTTCGAGATCGGCCGCGTCCAGACCCAGATGGCCCGTCAGGTCGTCATGCATAAGGTCCGCGAGGCCGAGCGCGAGCGTCAGCACGAAGAGTACAAGGATCGCGTCGGCGAGATCGTCAACGGCAGCGTCAAGCGCGTCGAATACGGCAACGTCATCGTCGACCTGGGCCGCGGCGAAGGCATCATGCGCCGCGACCAGTCGATCCCGCGCGAGAACTTCAACGTCGGCGACCGCATCCGCGCCTACATCTACGACGTCCGTCGCGAGACCAAGGGCCCGCAGATCATGCTGAGCCGCGCGCACGGCGGCTTCATGGCCAAGCTGTTCGCCCAGGAAGTGCCGGAAGTCTATGACGGCGTCATCGAGATCCGCGCCGTGGCCCGCGACCCGGGTTCGCGCGCCAAGATGGCCGTCATCTCCAACGACAGCTCGATCGACCCCGTCGGCGCCTGCGTCGGCATGCGCGGCTCGCGCGTGCAGGCGGTCGTGGCCGAGCTGCAGGGCGAGAAGATCGACATCATCCAGTGGTCGGAAGACGAGGCGACCTTCATCGTCAACGCCCTGGCCCCGGCCGAGGTCTCCAAGGTCGTCATGGACGAGGAGGACGAGCGCGTCGAAGTCGTGGTGCCGGACGAGCAGCTGTCGCTGGCCATCGGCCGCCGCGGCCAGAACGTCCGTCTGGCCTCGCAGCTGACCGGCTGGCAGATCGACATCATGACCGAGAGCCAGGAGAGCGAGCGCCGTCAGCGCGAGTTCGCCGAGCGCACCACCCTGTTCCAGGAAGCCCTGGACGTCGACGAGGTCATCGCCCAGCTGCTGGTCACCGAAGGCTTCGCCGCGGTGGAAGACGTGGCGTTCGTCGAGCCGCATGAAATCGCCTCGATCGAGGGCTTCGACGAGGAGACCGCCGAGGAGCTGCAGGCCCGCGCCCGCGAATTCCTCGACAAGGAAGCCGCCGCCCTGGACGCCAAGCGTCTGGAGCTGGGCGTCCAGGACGAGCTCCTGGCCATCGAGGGCGTGACCCTGGCCATGGCCGTGGCCCTGGGCGAAGGCGACGTGAAGACGGTGGAAGACCTCGCGGGTCTGGTGCCGGACGACATGCGCGGCTGGTTCGAGACCAAGAACGGCGAGCGCGTGCGCGAGCCGGGCATCCTGGAAAGCTTCAACCTGTCGCCGGAAGACGCCGAAGCCCTGATCATGCGCGCCCGCGTCGCCATGGGCTGGGTCGAAGCTCCGCCGGAGCCGGAATATGAGCCGGAATACGAAGCGCAAGCCGAGTATGAGGCCGAGGGCGAAGGCGAAACCGTCGCCGAAGCCGCCGCGACCGAAGACGTCGCCGCCGAAGAAGAGGCCTAAGCCCTTCGGAGCTTGAAATGACGGCCTCGCGGAGCGATCCGCGAGGCCGTTCGCCATTCCAGGACAAGATGACCGAGACCGACCCCAAGACCCACGCCGAGGCCAACCGTCTGCGCAAGGACATCGTCCTGGGCGAGGCGACGGACGAGGCGCGCCTGGTCCGCTTCGTGGCGGGGCCGGATGGGACGGTCACGCCGGACGTGGCGAGAAAGTTGCCGGGGCGTGGCATCTGGGTCGGCGCCGACCGGGAGTCGATCGCCACCGCGGCCAAGAAGGGCCTGTTCTCGCGCGCGGCCAAGACCAAGCTGACGGTTCCGGCCGACCTCGCCGACCAGGTCGAGGCCCTGCTGGTCCGCCGGCTGCTGGAGGGCCTGGGTCTTGCGCGCAAGGCTGGAAGCATTATCTCCGGATACGAAAAGGTGGTCGCCGCCCTGGGAACGGGCAAGGTGGCCTGGCTGATCGAGGCGTCCGACGCGGCCGCCGACGGTCGCCGCAAGATACTTTCCGCCGCCCGAAAGGCCCCAACGCCGCCCCGTTTGCTGGGCGCATTCAATTCGGACGAATTGAGTTTGGCCTTGGGCGGGGAGAATGTGATACACACCGCACTCCTCGCCGGGCGCGGCGCCGAACGTTGGACATTGGATGTCGAGCGTTTGTCAGGTTTCCGCCCGCTTTTGCCTCCCGAATGGTCGGCGAACGGACGTGAGGACGGCTAGCGGCCTTCCCGCCCTCGGCGGATGAGAAGGTCACTGGACTAAGAGGGCGGGCCTGTTCGCCCTGGTCGGTCAGCCGGCCGGAACAGGCTCTAGGGCTTTTGCATCCCACTGGATCCGCTTCAGTGCGATGGAAAAGCCCTAGAATCTTAGACGTTGGGCGCGGCTATTCGGGTCGCGTTCGTGAGTGAAGGGTCGGGAAACGCGCTTGCCTCGGCGGGTACGTCCAGGCCCCTTTCTCACATGGAAAATGCGGTTTTTTAGCCAGGTACCGCCTGGCGGAAGTACAAGCGAGCGCATGAGCGACGAGAACGAAAACGGCCGACCCGGCGGACGAGCCCCCATCACCCTCAAGCCCCGCCAGGGCTCGGTGAGCGCCGGGGTCGTGAAGCAGAGCTTCAGCCACGGCCGGACCAAGACGGTGGTGGTCGAAACCAAGCGCACGCGTCCGCATGCGCCCGCGACGGGCAATCTCGCCGCGCCGTCTTCGGCTGAGCGTCGCCATGACGCGCCGCCGCCGCGTCAGCAGTCATCGCAAGGCGGCCATGGTCCGTCAGGCGGCGGTTCGGCCGGTGGTCTCTCGCAGGAAGAATTGCGCGCTCGCCAGCGCGTCGTCGACGCCGCGCGCGAAAACCAAGCGCGCCAGGCGGCCGATCAGGCCGCCGCCGAGGCGCGCGCCCGGGCCGCCCAGGAAGCCGCTCAGCGCGAAGCCGCCGCCAAGGCCGCGGCCGAACGCGCCGCCGCCGCCCCGCCGGTTCAAGCGCCCGTCGCTCAAACCCCGGCTCCGGCTCCTGCTCCGGTCGCGCCCGCCGCGCCGGTGACGCCGCCTCCGGCCGCGCCGGTTCAGCGTCCCGTGGCCCAGGCTCCGGCCGCGCCGCGCGCCGAGGCTCCGCGCCAGGACGCCCCCCGCCATGAAGGTCCCCGCCCGGCGGCCCCGGCGGGTCAGACCCGCACCTACGAGCCGAGCCGCGACCGCCGCGACGACCGTCCGAGCACGACGACCTATCGTCCGGCCCCGCAAGGCGACCGTCCGTTCAACCAGCGCGCCCCGCGTCCCGACGCCGGCGCCAACTTCGGTCAACGCGCCCCGCGTCCCGAGGGCGACCGCCCGCGCGGTCCTCGCCCCGACGGCGATCGTCCGCAAGGCGATCGGGGCGGCTATCGCGGCGACCGCCCGCAGGGTGATCGTCCGCAAGGCGACCGTCCGCAGCAGACCGTCCGCTACTCGGCCCTCGCGCCGCGTCCGGCGCCGGGCGCTCGCACGGGTCCTGGCGGCCCGCCGCGCGGCCCGCGTCCGGGCGTGCCGGCTCAGGCTCCGGCCACGCCGGAAATCCAACGCGCCATGCGTTCGGCCCCGCGCCCCGGCGGCGAAGTCAGCCGCCGTCCGGACGAGGACGACGATCGCCGCAAGGCCGCCAACGCGCCCAACAAGGCCGTGTCGCGCGTCAAGGGCGCTCCGCAGCGCCGCGAAGGCCGTCTGACCATCCAGGCCGTGGCCGGTGATGGGGATTCCGCCGACCGCATGCGTTCGCTGGCCTCGGTTCGCCGGGCCCGTGAACGTGAAAAAGAAAAGCGTCGCGGCGGCGTCGCCGAACAGACCCGCGTCGCGCGTGAAGTCGTCATTCCCGACGTCATCACCGTGCAGGAGCTGTCCAACCGGATGGCCGTGCGCGGCGTCGAGATCATCAAGTTCCTGATGCGTCAGGGCGTGATGCTGAAGATCAACGACGTCATCGACAACGACACCGCCGAGCTGGTGGCGACCGAATTCGGTCACACCGTGCGCCGCGTGTCGGAAGCCGACGTCGAAGAAGGCTTCATCGGCGCCGAGGACATCGACGATCACCTGGAGCCGCGTCCCCCCGTCGTGACGATCATGGGTCACGTCGACCACGGCAAGACCAGCCTGCTCGACGCCCTGCGCTCCACCGACGTGGCGGCCGGCGAACACGGCGGCATCACCCAGCACATCGGCGCCTATCAGGTTCGCCTGAAGGACGGCCAGCGCGTGACGTTCCTCGACACCCCCGGCCACGCCGCCTTCTCGGCGATGCGCGCCCGTGGCGCCAACATCACCGACATCGTCGTGCTGGTGGTGGCGGGCGATGACGGCGTGATGCCCCAGACGATCGAGGCGATCAAACACGCCAAGGCCGCCAACGTGCCGATCATCGTCGCCGTCAACAAGATGGACAAGCCGGGCTCGGATCCGACCCGCGTGGTCAACGAGCTGCTGCAGCACGAGATCGTCGTCGAAAGCCTGGGTGGCGACACCCAGCTGATCGAGGTCTCGGCCAAGGCCCGCACGGGCCTGGACAACCTGCTGGAAGCCATCCTGCTGCAGGCGGAAGTTCTGGACCTGAAGGCCAACCCCGACCGCACCGCCGACGGCGTGGTGATCGAGGCCAAGCTGGACAAGGGCCGCGGCGCGGTTTCGACCGTGCTGGTCAATCGCGGGACGCTGAAGCGCGGCGACATCGTCGTCGCCGGCGCCCAGTTCGGCCGGGTTCGCGCCCTGCTGAACGAGCGCAACGAGCAGCTGACCGAAGCCGGTCCGGCCACTCCGGTCGAGATCCTGGGTCTGGACGGCGTACCCTCGCCCGGCGAAGCCTTCGCCGTGGTCGAGAACGAAGCCCGCGCCCGCGAGCTGACCGAGTACCGCATCCGCCAGAAGCGCGAGAAGTCGATGGCCCCGGTGGGCGCCGGCGCCTCGATGGCCGACATGATGGCCAAGCTGCAGGACAAGAAGCTGAAAGAACTGCCGCTGGTCATCAAGGCCGACGTGCAGGGTTCGGCCGAAGCGATCATCGGCTCGCTGGACAAGATGGCCACCGACGAGGTCCGCGCGCGGATCATCCTGTCGGGCGCCGGCGCGATCAGCGAAAGCGACGTCATGCTGGCCAAGGGCGCCGGCGCGCCGGTCATCGGCTTCAACGTCCGGGCTTCGGCCCAGGCGCGGGCCCTGGCCGAACGCGAAGGGGTCGAGATCCGCTACTACGCGATCATCTACGACCTGCTGGACGACATCAAAGGCGTGCTCTCGGGCATGCTGGCCCCGATCCAGCGCGAAACCTTCCTCGGCAACGCCGAGGTCCTGCAGGCCTTCGACATCTCGAAGATCGGCAAGGTCGCCGGCTGTAAGGTCACCGAAGGCGTGGTCCGCAAGGGCGCCAAGGTCCGGATCATCCGTCAGGACATCGTGGTTCTGGAACTGGGCACCCTGCAAACGCTCAAGCGCTTCAAGGACGAGGTCAACGAAGTCCCCGTCGGTCAGGAGTGCGGCATGATGTTCGCGGGCTTCCAGGACATCAAGGTCGGCGACACCATCGAGTGCTTCACCGTCGAGGAGATCAAGCGCCAGCTCGACTAAGAGCTGACCGCGAGGTCGAAAATTTAAAAGGGCGCGGATCGAAAGGTCCGCGCCCTTTGTCTTGAGCGCACAGCCAGACTGGAAATCGCCCCAATCCGGCGCTAACCCTTTCCACATGCGCATCAAGATCCTTCTCGCCCTGACCGCCGTCGCCGCTGGCTTGAGCGCCTGCGCGACCGTGAACCGGCTCGACGCCGGCGGCGACGTCCACGATCTGCTGGTCGCCATCCGCGACAACGACCGGGCGACCTTCGAGGCCCACGTCGATCGCCGGGCGCTGAAGGCCCAGATCGAGGCGCGTCTGGTGGACGAGGCCCGCCAGCGGGGCGGATCGAGCACCGGGGTCATGGCCCTTGCCGCCCTGGCGGCGGGACCGCTGGCCGACGCGGCCGGCGAGGCGCTGATCCGGCCGGAGACCTTCCACGCCGCCGCCAACTACTATGGCTACACGCCCGATCGACCGATTCCGGGCCGGGTGGCGATCGCCGGGGCGCTGCGCCCTGTCGGCGACGGCCGGGTCTGCGCGGCCAAGAAGGACGGCCCCTGCCTGCTGACCTTCACCCAGGAAGGGTCGACCTGGCGCCTGACCAGCTTCGACGCCGAGGCCGCGAACCTGCATCTGAAACGATGAAGCCAGCCGTATGGGGGGGCGCGGCCCTGGCCTTGGTGGCGGCGACGGCCTTAAACCTCTTGGCGGCCTCCGCGGCCTCGGCCGAAACGCGGATGTTCTCCTACGACCCGATCTCGACCGACGCCAGGCGGCTGACCGGCGCCGGGGTGACCATCCTGTTCAACCAGGGCTTCATGGGCGCCAGCCGGCCGATCAAGGTGCTGGCCACCGGCGTGCCGGCCGAGGCGCGGCTGAAGAACGGTCGCCAGAAGGACCTCGGTCCGGGCGGCCTCTCCGCCATGGAGGGCGTGGACGCCGACGCCGCGCTCTACGAGGTCGACGCCTCGGCCGCCCAGGGCAAGATCTATGTCCGCGCCTTCTGTCCCGGTTCGACCCGGCTCTGGCTGTCGTTCAGCACCATCGCCCTGCGCCGCGACCTGCGGATCCAGGCGTTCGGAAATGATCCGAAAGCGGAGGGGAAGGCGCGGCTCTGCGGTACGCTGGATTTCTCGTATCGCGGCGAATGGCGCCTGCCCAGGGGTCGCAACGGTCCCGACCCGATGTCGGACTGGACCGACAATCCGCAGCATCCCGACACAACCAACTAGGCCTTCCGTCCCGCCCGACGGCCTTTCCGAAGGTCCTGAACCGCGCAGGCCTTAGCTCGTTTGGGCGCGGGCGATGGCGTTCTGATCCCCGCCGGTCTAGCCTCCAGAAAACAATGGGGGCGGGCATGGCTGACGGGGATGCGCTGGCGGGGTTCGAACGCTTCGACTTCGACGACGGGCGCTGGACGCGCGAGGTCTACAAGATCGGCGCCGGGCCGGCCGTGATCGTCATCCACGAGGTTCCGGGCCTGCATCCGGGCGTGCTGGCCTTCGCCCGCGACCTGGCCGACTCCGGCCTGACCGCCTACTGCCCCAGCCTGTTCGGCACGCCCGCCAAGCCGGTCACGCGTGGCTATGCGATCGGGGAAATCCTCAAGAACATCTGCGTGCGGCGCGAGTTCAGCGTCTGGAAGGACGGCCGCTCCAGCCCGATCGTCGATTGGCTGCGCGCCCTGGCCCGCAAGGCGCACGCCGACTGCGGCGGCAAGGGCGTGGGGGCGGTGGGGATGTGCTTCACCGGAGGCTTCGCCCTGGCGATGATGACCGAGCCTTCGGTAGTGGCGCCGGTGCTGTCCCAACCGTCCCTGCCGCTGAACGGCAAGGGTCTGGACTGTTCGGCCTCGGAGCTGGCCTGCGCCAAGCGTCGGTTCAAGGACGAGGACCTGTCGCTGCTGGCCCTGCGTTTCTCTTCCGACAAGCTCGTGCCCAACGCCCGCATCGCACGCCTGAAGGCCGCGTTCGGCGACAAGGTCGAGGTGGTGGAACTAGCCGACGAGGACGCCGCGCCGGGCGTGCCCATGGCCCCGCACTCGGTCCTGACCCTGCACCTGCACCGCTCGGTCCCCGACAGCGGAAGCATGCGGGCCCGGGACAAGGTGATCGCCTTCTTCAAGGATCGGGTTGGCGCGTAGATAAAGGGGCGGGGCTGGACTTCCGCCGTTTACGCGCCTAGACACCCCGCCTTCCGATTTTCCCCGCGACCGGCGTTCGATCCGCCGGCCGGGCCGCAAGGATTCCGCGCCATGAAGCGCCATGCCGATACCAAGAAGGCCGCCCCTGTCGGTCCCTCGCAACGCCAGCTCCGCGCCGGCGAACTGATCCGTCACGCCCTGGTCGACGTCTTCCGCGAGGAAGGCCTGGCCGATCCGGTGCTGGTCGGCGTCTCGATTACGGTGTCGGAGGTGCGGATGAGCCCCGACCTGCGGCACGCCGTCTGCTTCGTCGAACCGCTCGGCGCTGGCCTGAAGGGCGAGGCGGGCCGCGAGGACAAGGACATCGCCGAGGTCATCAAGGCCCTGAATCGGGGGGCGAGCTTCCTGCGTGGGCGTCTGGGCAAGCTGATCGACATGAAGTTCACGCCGGACCTGAAGTTTATCCACGACGAGAGCTTCGGCGCGGCGGCCCACATGGACCGCCTGTTCGACGACCCGCGCGTAAAGCAGGACACGCGCACCCTGGCGGACGTCCTTGGCGACGACGATGACCAAGGGGACGAGGCCTAGGCATGGCCCGCCGCAAGAAGGGCGACGCCGTCTCGGGCTGGATCTGCCTGGACAAGCCCTATGACCTGACCTCGACCACGGCCGTCAGCCGGGTGCGCCGCGCCTTCAACGCCCAGAAGGGCGGCCATGCCGGTACGCTGGACCCTCTGGCCACCGGCATTCTGCCGATCGCGCTGGGCGAGGCGACCAAGACCGTCCCGTTCCTGATGGACGCCGACAAGGCCTATCGCTTCACCATCGCCTGGGGCCGCGACACCACCACCCTGGACCGCGAGGGCGAGACGACCGGAACCTCCGACGTGCGGCCGACCCGCGAACAGATCGAGGCCGCGCTTTCCGCCTTCATCGGCGAGGTCGACCAGATCCCGCCGAACTTCTCGGCCATCAAGGTCGACGGCGAGCGCGCCTATGACCTGGCGCGCGACGGGGTCGCGTTCGAGCTGCCGACCCGCAAGGTCAGCATCTTCGACCTGAAGATTGTCGAGCAGGCCGACGCCGACCACGTCACGCTGGAGATGGAATGCGGCAAGGGCACCTATGTCCGGGCCGTGGTCCGCGACCTGGCCAAGGCGCTGGGAACCTGCGGTCACGTCGCGGAGCTGCGCCGGACGCGGGTGGGCGACTTCGCCGAGGCGACCGCGATATCGCTGGAAACTCTTGAGAATTTGAGCTATGAGGCCCGGCTGTCGGAGGCATTGCTTCCGGTCGAGACCGCGCTGGACGACATCCCGGCGTTGGCCGTGACCGACGAAGACGCCTTCCGGCTTGCACAGGGACGCGCCATCGTCCTGCTCCCGAGGCAGGTTGAAACGCTGAAAGCCGAGCTCACGCCCGGCGATCGCACCGTTTCCGCCATGTCCGGCGACAGGTTGGTGGCCCTGTGCGAGATGCGCGCCGGGAAGCTCAATCCGGTGCGGGTCTTCCAACTCACCTGAGCGGAGACAACCCGATGTCGATCACCATCGAGCGCAAAGCCGCTCTCATCGCCGAACACGCCCGCTCCACTGGCGACACCGGCAGCGCTGAAGTCCAGGTCGCGATCCTCTCGGAACGCATCTCGAACCTGACCGAGCACTTCAAGACGCACAAGAAGGACAACCACAGCCGTCGTGGCCTGCTGAAGCTGGTTTCCCAGCGTCGCCGGCTTCTCGACCACCTGAAGAAGTCCGACGCCGGTCGCTATCAGGCCCTGATCGAAAAGCTGGGTCTGCGTCGCTAAGGCACAATTCGGCCGCTCTGCTTTCGTAGAGCGGCCGAACGTTTTTCTGATGCGTGCCGGTCGAAAACGGTTTGCCGAAAATGGCTTCCGGCTTCGGCGCCCGTCACGCGAGAAAGTCCAAGCCTCCGTTTCGAGACAGGCCGAAACGAGAGGTTGCCGCGGGTCCGCCATGCGCGATCCGAACATGTAAGCCGGAGACCACCGTCTCCGGACGCCTGTCGAACTGGATGAGGAAATCTCGGGACCGCCCTTCGGCCGCCCGCCCCTGTCCGTCCTGAAGGAAATGGGTCCTTCGGAACCGAAAGAAGCAAAAATGTTCGATATCAAGCGCAAGACGATCGAGTGGGGCGGCAAGACGCTGGTCCTCGAAACCGGTCGCATCGCCCGTCAAGCCGACGGCGCCGTTCTGGCCACCATGGGCGAAACCGTCGTCCTGGCCACCGCCGTGTTCGCCAAGAGCCAGAAGCCCGGTCAGGACTTCTTCCCGCTGACGGTCAACTATCAGGAAAAGACCTTCGCGGCCGGCAAGATCCCGGGCGGCTTCTTCAAGCGCGAAGGCCGTCCCTCGGAAAAGGAGACCCTGGTCTCCCGCCTGATCGACCGTCCGATCCGCCCGCTGTTCGTCAAGGGCTTCAAGAACGAAGTCCAGGTCGTCGTCACCGTGCTGCAGCACGACCTCGAGAACGATCCCGACATCCTGGGCATGGTCGCCGCCTCGGCCGCCCTGACCCTGTCGGGCGCCCCGTTCATGGGCCCGATCGGCGCCGCCCGCGTCGGCTGGATCAATGACCAATACGTGCTGAACCCGACGCTCGACGAGCTGAAGGACAGCAAGATGGACCTGGTCGTGGCCGGCACCGCCGACGCCGTGATGATGGTCGAGTCGGAAATCCAGGAGCTCTCGGAAGAGATCGTGCTGGGCGGCGTCAACTTCGCCCACAAGGAAATGCAGGCCGTGATCGACGCGATCATCGACCTGGCCGAGCACGCCGCCAAGGAGCCCTTCGCGTTCGAGCCGGAAGACACCGACGCGATCAAGGCCGAGATGAAGGGCATCGTCGGCGCGGACATCGCCGCCGGCTACAAGATCACCAAGAAGCAGGACCGCTACGAGGCGATCGGTAACGCCAAGAAGAAGGCCATCGAGGCGCTGGGCAAGTCGGACACCAATCCGGCCGGCTACGACCCGCAAAAGCTGGCCGCGATCTTCAAGGAACTGGAAGCCGACGTCGTGCGTCGCGGCATCCTGGACACCGGCCTGCGCATCGACGGTCGCGACGTCCGCACCGTCCGTCCGATCCTGGGCGAAGTCGGCATCCTGCCGCGCACCCACGGCTCGGCCCTGTTCACCCGCGGCGAGACCCAGGCGATCGTGGTCGCCACCCTGGGCACCGGCGACGACGAGCAGTTCATCGACGCCCTGGAAGGCACCTACAAGGAATCCTTCCTGCTGCACTACAACTTCCCTCCCTACAGCGTCGGCGAAACCGGCCGTATGGGCAGCCCGGGCCGCCGCGAAATCGGCCACGGCAAGCTGGCCTGGCGCGCCCTGCGCCCGATGCTGCCGAGCAAGGAAGACTTCCCCTACACGATCCGCCTGGTCTCGGAGATCACCGAGTCGAACGGTTCGTCCTCGATGGCCACGGTCTGCGGTTCGTCGCTGGCCATGATGGACGCCGGCGTGCCGCTGATCCGTCCGGTCTCGGGCATCGCCATGGGCCTGATCCTGGAAAAGGATGGCTTCGCGGTTCTGTCGGATATCCTGGGTGACGAAGATCACCTGGGCGACATGGACTTCAAGGTCGCCGGCACCAGCGAAGGCCTGACCTCGCTGCAGATGGACATCAAGATCGCCGGCATCACCCCGGAGATCATGAAGCAGGCCCTGGCCCAGGCCCACGAAGGCCGCGCTCACATCCTCGGTGAAATGAACAAGGCCATGGACGCGCCGCGCGCCGACGTGGGCGATTTCGCGCCGAAGATCGAGACCATCACCATTCCGACCGACAAGATCCGCGAAGTGATCGGTTCGGGCGGCAAGGTGATCCGCGAGATCGTCGCCACCACCGGCGCCAAGGTCGACATCAACGACGAAGGCACCGTGAAGGTCTCGGCCTCGGACGGCGCCAAGATCAAGGCCGCGATCGACTGGATCAAGTCGATCACCGACGAAGCCGAAGTGGGCAAGATCTACGACGGCAAGGTCGTGAAGGTCGTCGATTTCGGCGCCTTCGTGAACTTCTTCGGCGCCAAGGACGGTCTCGTCCACGTCAGCCAGATCAGCAACGAACGCGTCGCCAAGCCGTCGGACGTGCTGAAGGAAGGCCAGATCGTCAAGGTGAAGCTCCTGGGCTTCGACGATCGCGGCAAGACCAAGCTGTCGATGAAGGTCGTCGATCAGGAAACCGGCGAAGACCTGTCGAAGAAGGAAGCGGCGGCCGAGGAGGCGTAAGCCTCTCCAGCCTCCATTCCGGACGCTATCAGGCGGGCGGCTCCGAAAGGGGCCGCCCGTTTTGCGTTGTTGGACCTTGTGTCGTTCTCTTTTTGTTCCATTGTGGGTCGCGGAACGGGAGGCGAGCTATGGCCGATCATGTGGTTCAGTGCGGCGCGTGCCGCGTCGATGTCCTGGTTGTGCGGGATGGCGACGGCCTTGCCGCGCGCTGTCCCGCCTGCGCGAGGACCGCGCCCAAGGAAGAGGCGATAAAGGCGGCCCGCGGCTACCTTATCGACGTCGTCATGCGCGATCTCGACGAGAACCTGCGGGAGATTGTCCGCGCCAGTCCGATCGTCGGCTACCAGCCGGCGGCGCGCTACGACTGGGTCGTGAAAGGCGTCGGCGATCGAGGCTGAAACTGGAAACAATGGATTTCCATAGTTTCCATATCCGCGATCATCGGCCGCGTTCATTCTCTCCTCATCGGAACAGCGGGACGGGCCAGACGGCCTCCCAGCCAGAGGGACCATGGACATGAGCAGCGGCTATTTCACCACCGACGACGGCGCCCAGATCTTCTTCAAGGACTGGGGTTCGAAGACCGCCCAGCCGATCGTCTTCCACCATGGCTGGCCGCTGTCGTCGGACGACTGGGACGCCCAGATGATGTTCTTCCTGGGCAAGGGCTATCGCGTCATCGCCCACGACCGTCGCGGCCACGGCCGGTCCAGCCAGACCGACACCGGCAACGAGATGGACACCTACGCCGCCGACGTCATCGCCCTGGCCAGGCATCTGGACCTGAAGAACGCCATCCACATCGGTCACTCGACCGGCGGCGGCGAGGTCGCCCACTACGTGGCCCGGGCCGAGCCCGGCCGCGTCGCCAAGGCCGTGCTGGTCGGCGCCGTGACGCCGCTGATGCTGAAGACCGACGCCAATCCGGGCGGCCTGCCGCTGGAGGTGTTCGATGGTTTCCGGAACGGTACCGCCTATAACCGCGCCCAGTTCTTCCGCGACGTCGCCGCCGGCCCGTTCTACGGCTTCAACCGCGAGGGCGCGAAGGTCTCGGAAGGCGTGATCGACAACTGGTGGCGCCAGGGCATGATGGCCGGCGTCAAGGCGCTGTACGACTGTGTGGCGGCCTTCTCGGAAACCGACTTCACCGAGGACCTGAAGGCCATCGACGTGCCGGTGCTGGTGCTGCACGGCGAGGACGATCAGGTCGTGCCGATCGACGCCTCGGCGCGCCAGGCGATCAAGCTGCTGAAGAATGGCCAGATGATCACCTATCCGGGCTTCCCGCACGGCATGGCGACCACGCAGGCCGAGACGATCAACAAGGACCTGCTGGCCTTCATCCAGGGCTGAGGTCGACGCCCTGGGGCCGCGTCCTTCCTTCGGGAGGGGCGCGGTCTTTAAATGCCCTAGCGGGCTTTCTTCAGCAGGTCCTCGGCCGCGTCGGGCGTCAGAGGACCGGTGTGCTTGGCCAGGATCATGCCGTCCGAGCCGACCAGATAGGTTTCCGGCACGCCGGTGACGCCAAACTCCAGGCCCGCGCGGCCGTCACGGTCGATCAGCCGTTCGGCGAAGGGGTCGCCCAGGCGGGTCAGGAAGGCCTGGGTGTTGGCCGGGGCGTCCTTGTAGGCGATGCCGACCACCTTCACGCCCTGAGCCTTCAGCGCCATCAGCTGCGGATGCTCCACTTCGCAAGGGGCGCACCAGGAGGCGAAGAAGTTGACCAGGATCGGGCCGTCCGTCGCGGCCCGGATCGGGGCGGCGCGGCCGCTGTCGAGCTCGGGCAGGGACAGGGCCGGCATCGGCTTGCCGACCAGGGCGTGCGGCTGGACGCGCGGATCACGCTTCAGGGCGAAGCCCGCGAACAGGACCGCCAGGGCGATCAGGATGACCAGCGGCGTGAAGGCCAGCCAGCGCTTCATTCGCCGGCCTCGTCGAGCTCGGCCTGCAGGCGCTCGGCCTCGCGCTTCCACCGGCGGGTGGTCAGCAGGCTGTCGGCGATCATCCAGGCGAAGGCCGCCGCCGAGATGGCGAAGGCGGGCCACAGATAGACGGCGTACTTGCCGGCGTCGAAGTCGAAGCTCATCGCGCGCCCTCCGCCAGCTTCATGGCCAGGCTCCGGGCCTTGCGCCGCCACACCAGGCCGCGGATGCGGACCAGCCACAGCGCGCCGAAGCCGCCGAGATAGGCCAGGCCCATCAGGGCGGCCGGCCAGGCGTAGATGGCCGGCAGGCCGTCGCCGTCCTTGGCCATGAAGGTCGAGGACCCCTGGTGCAGGGTGTTCCACCACTCGACCGAGAACTTGACGATCGGCAGGTTGATCAGGCCGACCAGGGCCAGGATCGCGGCGGCGCGGGCGGCCTTCTGTTCGTCTTCCAGGGCGCCGCGCAGGGCCATGTAGCCCAGATAGAACAGCAGCAGCACCAGCACCGAGGTCAGGCGCGCGTCCCACACCCACCAGGCGCCCCACATCGGCTTGCCCCACAGCGAGCCGGTGATCAGGGCCAGCGCCGTATAGGCCGCGCCGATCGGGGCGCAGGCCTGGGCGGCGAGGTCGGCCAGGGCCTGGCGGAAAACCAGGGCCAGGAAACTGGCCGCGCCCAGGCAGACATAGATGAAGATGGCCAGGGAGGCGGCCGGAATGTGGATGAACATCATCCGCACCGTGTCGCCCTGCTGATAGTCCTCGGGGACCAGGAAGGTCATGACGAGGCCGGCGATCCCGGCGAGCGCCGACAGCGCGCCAAGCCACGGCGCGGCCCACCGCGAGAAGGCCATGAACCGCTCGGGATTGGTCAGGAAGTCGAACGTGTGACGCGCGTCCATGAGGGCTGCTTAGAGCGCGGCGAGAGCGCGGGCAATGGTCGTATGTCTACGGAAGAGGAGAAGGCGCGGCGGTTGCAGGCCCGCCGCGCCTTCGTGCTCGGTCGGGGTCAGCCGACCTTGCGCTGGATAACGACCTTGCGTTGGCCGTCCTTGAAGACAGCGGGCGCGCCGCTGGTCTCGAAGCGGCGGACGAAGACGTGCTGGTCGCCCTCGCCCTCGCCCATGCCCAGGATGTCGAAGGTCTTCTGCTGGGCCGGAGTCAGGGCCGTGTAGAAGGCGCGCGTGGCTTCGGCCCGCGTCTTCATCGCGTCGGCGGCCTTGGTCAGGCGGTCGAGGCGCTCCAGCGTGGTCAGCGGCTTGCGCTCGGCCCATTCGCCTCCGTCACGCTTCACGTCGCCGTCCTTCTTGTCGTCCTTGGAGACTTCGCGCTTCTCGATGACGATCCTGGGCGTGGTGGCCTCGACATAGGCTTTCAGGGCGCCGTCCTGGTCGCCGCGAAGCTGCAGGATGTCGCGCAGGCGCTGGGCGCGCTTTTCCGGGTCGGCGTGGCGGTCCTGATGCATGAACATCATGTCCGGACCCATCGCCATCATCATGTCCATCGGGGGCATGGGCGGCAGGGGCGCTTCCGGCGCCGGCGGCGGGGCGGGCGGGGCCGGGGGCGCCGGAACCTGGGCCAGGGCCGCGCCGGCGAGAAGGGTCGTGGCGGTCCCCGCGAGCGCCAGGCGGGTAAGGGTTTTACGCATGGTTGTGAGCTCCCTGTCGTATGAGGACGAGAGCTTGGCCATCGCGATATGGCGCGAAAATGTCCGAAAACATGAACAATGTTCCATGTTTGACGAAGTCCGCAAAAGGTTCCGTGCTTGCGCTCAAGCGGGCGCGCGTTATGTCAGCTGCCAGTTCCGGGATCGCCATGATCTAGAGGACGCCGGCCCCGCCGCGCGTCCGCGCCGGTCTGCCCGTGTTTCCGGTCCGGAGTCCCCGCATGAAGTCGATCGCATTCGTCGCCCTGGCGCTCGCGGGGGTCTGTTGGGGCCTGGGGTTTCCGACCGGCAAGCTGATCCTGACGGAGATGGAGGCGGCCCACATGGTGCTGCTGCGCTTCGTGGTCGCCGCCCTGGCCGCCGCGCCGTTCGCCCTGCGCTCGCCCGAGGTCCGGGCCCTGTTCAAGTCGCCGGTCGTGCTGCTGGCGGGCGTGCTCTACGGCGTGGCCTTCATGGTCCAGTTCGAGGGTCTGGCCCATGTCAGCGTCACGGTCGCGGCCCTGCTGGTCGGCGCCATGCCGGCCCTGATCGCGGTCAGCGCCAAGATCCTGGGCGAGACGGTTTCGCGGATGTCGTGGGCCGGGGTGGCGGCGGCGACCCTGGGCGCCGCCCTGATCGCCGGCAAGCCTGACGGGGCCAGCTCGCCGCTGGGCGTGGCCCTGTCGCTCGGCGCCCTCCTGCTGTTCCTGGCCTGGCTCCTGACCCTGCGGCGCGCGCCAAAGGCCTCGAACGCCATGGCGATCCCGGCGGTGTCGATCATCATCGCGGCCGCGACGGTGCTGCCGATCGCCTTCGTCATGCACGGCGCGCCCAAGCTGACGCTGAGCGCGCCCGTCTGGATCGCGATCCTGGCCCAGGGCGTGCTGGCGACCCTGCTGGCCACGGCCGCGTGGCAATATGGCGCGGCGCGGGTCGGCGCGGCCAGCGCCGGGGTGTTCATCAATATCGAGCCGCTGATCGGCGCCTGCTGCGGCGTGCTGCTGTTCGGCGATCATCTGACGGCGGCGCTGTTCGCCGGCGGCCTGCTGATCATCGGCGGCTCGCTGGCGGTGGTGCTGGGCGAGAAGAAGGCCGCGCTGGGCGACATCCAGGCGACGGTGGCGCCCACCCCCTGATACGGGCGGCCTAGTCCAGCGCGTTGCGGCAGGCCGCCCCCATGGCCAGCGGCGACAGGGCGATCGCGCCGACGCAGTAGGCCAGCAGCAGCAGCAGCCCGCCCGTCCAGGGCAGGCCGGCCGAATAGCCGTCCAGCGCCCCGGCTCCGAAGATCACCGGCGGGGCGAACAGCGGCAGGACGATCACCGCCACCAGCAGGCCGCCGCGCTTGCTGCCCAGCGCCAAGGCCGCGCCGAGACCGCCGAGGAAGGCGAAGGCCAGGCCGCCGGCCAGGGCGCACAGCACCAGCAGCGGCATGACCCTGAGATCCGCGCCCAGCATCAGCGCCGCGACGGGCGCGGCCAGGGCGAGCGGCGCGCCGGTGGCCAACCACTGGGCCAGGCACTTGGCGACCGCGACGGCCTCCAGCGGCGCGGGGCCGAGGGCCAGCAGGTCCAGGGTCCCGTCCTCGTAGTCGCGCTCGAACAGGCGCTCCAGCGACAGCAGCGCCGCCAGGGCCAGGGCCAGCCAGGCGATCCCGGGCGCGATGGCGGCCAGACGCTCGGGCGCTCGACCCGAGGCCATCGGCAGCAGCACCACGACGCAGGCGTAGAAGGTCAGGGCCAGCAGCGGCCCGCCGCCCTTACCCCAGGCCAGGGCCAGTTCCCGCCGCAGGAGGATGCCGAAGCCCTTCATCGCCCGGCTCCTTCCATTCCAATGGGCACCGACCGGGTCGGGATCGGCAGCGGATCGTGCACCGAGGCCAGGATCATGCCGCCGCCGGCCAGGTGCTCGGCCATCACCTGGCCGAACGCCGCGCGCTGGCCCGCGTCCAGCGGGGCCATCGGCTCGTCCAGCAGCCATAGCGCCCGGGGACTGGCCGCCAGCCGCGCCAGGGCCAGGCGACGGCGCTGGCCGGCCGACAGGCGGCGGACTTCCAGGTCCAGCAGGCGATTGAGGTCGAAGCGCTTGGCCGCCGCCCGGGCGTTATCCTCGGTTCCGCCGGTCCACAGCGTCTGGAAGCGCAGCTCCTCCCAGGCCGTCCGGCTGGACTTCAGCCCGTCCTGGTGGCCGAGGAGGTGCAGGTGCTCGGCCCGCGCGGTGTCGGCCTCGATCGGTCCGGTCTCGCTCTCGAAGGCGATCGTCCCTTCGGCGGGGCGCAGCAGGCCCGCCACGGCCCGCAAAAGGCTGGTCTTGCCGGCCCCGTTGCGGCCCGTCAGCACCGCCGCCTCGCCGGCGCGCAGCGTCAGATCCAGGCGCGAAAACAGCGTGCGCTCGCCCCGCGTGATCGCCAGTTCCTTAATGAGAACAACTCTCAACACGTCAAGACCCCGTGCGCGACATGGACGTTCGACGACGGCGGCGCTAATAAGCGCGCGGTCGTCCCCCTCCAGTCGTTTTGGGTGGTACGCGGCGCGGAGGCGGAACCTGTGTGTCCCTTCCGATCAGCGCGTGATCCCGGGAGCGGTTTTCGGGCGGCCGTGGACAGAGAAGGATCCTCGAGAATGGCGTCTGTTGACAGCCTGAAAGCCCGCCGCGAACTGAAGGTCGGCAACAAGTCTTACGTCTATTACAGCCTTCGCGCCGCCGAGGAAGCCGGTCTGACCGGAACTTCGTCGCTGCCGGTGTCGATGAAGGTGCTTCTGGAGAACCTGCTTCGCAACGAAGACAGCGTTTCGGTGTCGGAAGACGACCTGAAGGCCGTCGCCGCCTGGCTGCAGAACAAGGGCTCGGTCGAGCACGAGATCAGCTTCCGTCCGGCTCGCGTGCTGATGCAGGACTTCACCGGCGTTCCCGCCGTGGTCGACCTGGCCGCCATGCGCGACGCCATGGTCGCCCTGGGCGCCAACCCGGCCAAGATCAACCCGCTGAACCCCGTCGACCTGGTCATCGACCACTCGGTGATGGTCGACAACTTCGGCAACCCGAAGGCCTATGACGACAACGTCAAGCGCGAGTACGAGCGCAACATCGAGCGCTACCGCTTCCTGCGCTGGGGCTCGTCGGCGTTCAACAACTTCCGCGTCGTGCCGCCCGGCACCGGCATCTGCCACCAGGTGAACCTCGAATACCTGGCCCAGACCGTGTGGACGAACGAAGTCGACGGCGCCGAAGTCGCCTATCCCGACACCGTCGTCGGCACCGACAGCCACACGACCATGGTCAACGGCCTGGCCGTGCTGGGCTGGGGCGTGGGCGGCATCGAGGCCGAGGCCGCGATGCTGGGCCAGCCGATCCCGATGCTGATCCCGGAAGTCATCGGCTTCAAGCTGACCGGCGCCATGCCGGAAGGCGCGACCGCGACCGACCTGGTGCTGACCGTCACCCAGATGCTGCGCAAGAAGGGCGTGGTCGGCAAGTTCGTCGAATTCTACGGCGACGCCCTGGCCAACCTGACCCTGGAAGACCAGGCGACGATCGCCAACATGGCTCCGGAATACGGCGCCACCTGCGGCTTCTTCCCGATCTCGGCCTCGACCGTGGCCTATCTGAAGGGCACCGGCCGCACGCCCGAGCGCGTCGCCCTGGTCGAAGCCTACGCCAAGGAACAAGGCCTGTGGTGGGAGCCGGGCACGCCCGAGCCGACCTTCACCGACACCCTGGAACTCGACCTCTCGAGCGTCCAGCCGTCGCTGGCCGGCCCGAAGCGTCCGCAGGACCGCGTCCTGCTGGCCGAGGCCTCGTACAAGTTCCAGGAGTCGCTGGTCGGCGAGTTCGGCAAGGCCGATCAGCCTGACCTGCGCGCCCCGGTGGAAGGCGAGAACTTCGACGTCGGCCACGGCGACGTGGTCATCGCCGCCATCACCTCATGCACCAACACGTCCAACCCCTCGGTCCTGATCGCCGCCGGCCTGGTGGCCAAGAACGCGGTGGCCAAGGGCCTGAAGGTCAAGCCGTGGGTGAAGACCTCGCTGGCCCCCGGCTCGCAAGTCGTCACCGACTATCTGGCCAAGGCCGGTCTGACCAAGCACCTCGATGCTCTCGGCTTCAACCTCGTGGGTTATGGCTGCACCACCTGCATCGGTAACTCGGGCCCGCTGCCGGAAGCCATCAGCAAGACGATCAACGACAACGACCTGGTCGCCTGCTCGGTGCTGTCGGGCAACCGCAACTTCGAAGGCCGCGTGAACCCGGACGTGCGCGCCAACTACCTGGCCTCGCCGCCGCTGGTGGTGGCCTACGCCCTGGCCGGCACGATGAAGATCGACCTGGCCACCCAGCCGATCGGCCAGGACAAGAAGGGCAACGACGTCTTCCTGAAGGACATCTGGCCTTCGAACGAGGACATCGCGACCCTGCAGCGCAAGGCCATCAACGAGAAGATGTTCGCCACCCGTTACGGCGACGTCTTCAAGGGCGACAAGAACTGGCAGGGCATCAAGGTGACCGGCGGCCAGACCTACGCCTGGGAAGGCGACTCGACCTACGTCCAGAACCCGCCGTACTTCCCGAACATGTCGATGACCCCGACCCCGGTCACCGACATCGTGGAAGCCCGCATCCTGGCCGTGTTCGGCGACTCGATCACCACCGATCACATCAGCCCGGCCGGTTCGATCAAGACCTCCAGCCCGGCCGGTCAGTACCTGATCGACCACGGCGTCCAGCCGGTGGACTTCAACGGCTACGGCGCCCGCCGCGGCAACCACCAGGTCATGATGCGCGGCACGTTCGCCAACATCCGCATCCGCAACAAGATCACTCCGGAGATCGAAGGCGGCGTGACCAAGCACTTCCCGACCGGTGAAGTGATGCCGATCTACGACGCGGCGATGAAGTATCAGGCCGAAGGTCGTCCGGCGGTCGTGTTCGGCGGCAAGGAATACGGCACCGGCTCGTCGCGCGACTGGGCCGCCAAGGGCACCAAGCTCCTGGGCGTCCGCGCGGTGATCTGCGAAAGCTTCGAGCGCATCCACCGCTCGAACCTGGTCGGCATGGGCGTTCTGCCGCTGCAGTTCGTCCAGGACGGCTGGCAGAAGCTGGAGCTGACCGGCGAGGAGATCGTCTCGATCCGCGGCCTCACGGACCTGGCCCCGCGCAAGCAGCTGATCGTCGAGCTCTATCGCCCGACCGACGGCCGCATCGCCCGCTTCCCGGTCCGCTGCCGCATCGATACGCCGACCGAGCTTGAGTACTTCAAGAACGGCGGCGTGCTGAACTACGTGCTGCGCAACCTGGCCAAGTCGGCTAGCTAAGCGAAGCGCTCAGGCGCACAGAAAAGGCGGCCGGCTCCTTTCGGGGCCGGCCGTTTTTCGTTGCCCGTTTTCGGGGGAGACGGCCGTGACAACGGTGTCTCCACCTTTTCTCCCCATCGACCGGCGCTATTCACGGCCTCGTGAACGGCTATCCGGGGCGTTCTTGGCTTAAGTGACCCGCAATGCGTAAGGCCGCCCTCTCCCTGCTCGCCCTGGTCCTGTCCGGCGTCGCCATTTCCCTGTCTTGGGGGCCCGCCGCGTGGGCCGCCAAGCCGCCGGTGGTGGTAGAGCTGTTCACGGCCCAGGGCTGCTCGTCCTGCGGCAAGGCCAACCAGCTGGCGGCGGATCTGTCCAAGCAGGACGGCGTCCTGGCCCTGACCTATTCGGTCGACTACTGGGACTATCTCGGCTGGAAGGACACCTTCGCCAAGCCGAGCTTCGCCGAGCGCCAGCGCGCCTACGCCAAGAAGTTCGCCCTGCGCGACGTGCCCACGCCCCAGATGGTGGTCGGCGGCCGCGTCCAGGTGTCGGGCGCCAAGGCCGAGGCGGTCGAGGACCTGGTCAAGACCGCCAGGCGCTCGCCCATCGATCCGCCGGACATGCAGTTCGTCGGCAAGACGCGCGTCGCCGTGGGCTCTGGCCCCGCGCCGCGCGGCGGGGCCGAGGTCTGGCTCGTGCGCTACGATCCGCGCGAGCAGGACATCGCCGTCAAGCGCGGCGACAACAAGGGCCAGACCCTGGTTCACCGCAACGTGGTGCGTGAACTGGTCAAGCTGGGGCCCTGGGCGGGTCGGCCCAAGCTGTATCGCCTGCCGGCCTCGGCCGACGACGGGCTGGAGAGCGTGATCCTGGTGCAGGGCGCCAAGGGCGGCCGCATCCTGGGCGTGCTGGAAACCACCACCCCCGAGCGCTGAAGTCTCCCAGGACATCAGCGGCGCGCGCCGCGCGCCAAGCAAGGACTTCGGACGAAAGAAAACCCGCGTGGCCGGAGGGGACGGGCCACGCGGGTTCCTTTGCAGGTCGACGAGAAGCGTCTCGTGACCGGGCGGGCTGGGGGGGCTGGACAGGAGCCCGGTCCGCTCTTCGTCGACGCATCCCTTATCGCGGCCCAAACAGGCGAGGGATGGACCAAACAAAGGTCGTTTCTGGGCGGGCTGTGTCATCGATGAGACACGTCACGACGAGGCTTGGACGACGCATGCGCAAAAAAGCCCGCGCGGGAGGGGGGATCCGCGCGGGCTCATTTGGGGGAGGGGATATAGAGTTTGTCGGCTGACCGGCCCGCGATCTGGGGGGCTGGGGGGGCTGTTCAGGATCCTGGACCACAGGGTGTCCGATCAGCCGACAATCATCTTATCGACCCGCAAACAGGCGGGCGAAGGACCGAAATAAGGTCATATCGGGGCGCGGCGTGGCCGTAGCGTGTCTTTCTGGCCCGGCGTGTCCGGCGTGACACAAAGGGTTTCGGGGCGACCGCCTGTTCCAATCGTCCGATTTGGGATTAGATTCCGCTGATGGCCCTGGAATCCCAATCCGCGCCCGTCGGCGGCGTTGTCTTCTTCGAACGGCGTGAGCTGGACCAGCTGATGCGCCTCTACGGCCGCATGGTGGCGGCCGGCGAGTGGCGGGACTACGGCATCGCCGGTCTCTCCGACCACGCCGTGTTCTCGATCTTCCGCCATACCGCCGAGGCGCCGCTCTATCGTGTCGAGAAGCGTCCGGCCCTGGCCCGCAAGCAGGGCGCCTGGGCGGTGCACGGCCAGGGCGGCCAGATCCTCAAGCGCGGCCACGAACTGGCCCAGGTGCTGCGGGTGTTCGAGAAGGGCAAGTTCTCGGTCGTAGACTGACCGCTAGAACGAGAACCCCAGCTTGGCGCCGACGAAGCGGCCTTCGTTGTCGTAGCCGCGCGCGGCGCCTACCCCGCTGGTGTCGGCGCTGGGCTGGATGCCGCACAGCACCCCGATCCCGCCCGAAACGCCGCCTTCGCGGCGCTCGATCGCCGTCCGGGCCACGCCGCGCGGGAGGGGCGGCCGCGCCTGGGCGTAGCGCAGCTCCACCGGACCGACGGGCTTGAGGTTCAGGGGCGTGGAGAGGTTCGGGGTCTTGGCGACCGGCGGATAGGCCGGGAGCGTCGTCTCGGCGTGGGCGCCGACGGCGAACAGCAGGCCAGCGGTCAGGGCGAGGGCTCGGATCATCGTCGTCTCCATCCCCGCCAATGTGGGCGCGATGCGGTCAAAGAAAAAGCCCCGGCGGTTTCCCGCCGGGGCTTCGTCGTTTCGACCTCGGTTGTTTCCAGTCTCCGGTCCGTCTTAGCGACGGCTGCCCAGGATGCTGAGCAGGAATTGGAAGAGGTTGATGAAGTTCAGATAGAGGTTCAGCGCGCCATAGTTGGTGGCCACGGCCATCGACTGCTGCTCGCCGCCCAGCTGGTAGTAGGTCATCTTCAGGCGCTGGGTGTCATAGGCGATCAGACCCGCGAAGATCAGCACGCCCAGGACGCTGATGATGAAGCTCAGGCCCGGCAGCTGCAGGAACATCTGGACCAGCGAAGCCAGCACCAGGCCGATCAGGCCCATGATCAGGAAGCTGCCCAGACCCGTGAGGTCCTTCTTGGTGGTGTAGCCCACCAGGCTCAGGCCGCCGAAGGCGATGGCGGTGATCAGGAAGGTCGAGGCCACCGAGGCGCCCGTATAGGCCAGCAGCCACACGCCCGCGCCGGCGCCGATCGAGGCGACCAGAGCCCAGTAGAGGATGCCCGACGAACGCGCCGTCGGATTCTTCATGGCGAACATGGCCACCAGCATCATGGCCAGCGGCGCGAAGCGGATGATGGTGCCCAGCATGGTGAAGCCGGCCAGGCGGCCGTCCGGGGTCAGCACGTACAGCTGGCTGGCGACCGGCGTATAGGCGCTGGTCAGGAAGGCCAGGCCGGCCGACAGCAGGAGGCCCAGCGCCACCTTGTTGTAGACGCCGAGCATGAAAGTACGCAGGCCGGCGTCAACCGACATGTCGGCGCGATCCGCCGGGATCGAGCGCGCGTAGCCGCGGTTGAAGTCGTTCATCGAAGTAAGCCCTTGAGCTAGAGCGTCCACGGTGGACGCTAGACGAATATCGGGTGTCCCGGCCGGCCGCGCAATCCCCTCACGAAAGTGTTCATGGTATGCGTTCGTGAAGCAGCCGGCTCCGGAACGCGCCCGCCGACCCGCCTTGCGGTGACGCAACGACAGCCCTTAGAACGCTTGCCTAACGAAGCTTGCCCATTGGGGCGAAAGAGGGGCTGGCCCATGGAGTACGTCAAGCTCGGCCGCACGGACGTGTCGGTGTCGCGCTGCTGCCTGGGCACCATGACCTGGGGCTCGCAGAACACCGAGGCCGAGGCTCACGAGCAGATGGACTACGCGCTGTCGCGCGGCGTGACCTTCTGGGACACGGCCGAGATGTATTCCAGCCCTCCCAATCCGGAGACCCAGGGCCGCACCGAGCAGTATATCGGCACTTGGCTGGAAAAGACCGGCAAGCGCCACGAGATCGTGCTGGCCTCCAAGGTCGCCGGCCAGGGCGCGGCCTTCGGCGGCCTGACGTGGATGCGTAAGGACGGCTCGACCACCCGCCACACCCGCGCCCAGATCGACGAGGCCGTCGAGGGCTCTCTGCGCCGCCTGAAGACCGACTATCTCGACCTCTACCAGCTGCACTGGCCCGACCGGAAAGTGCGGGTGTTCGGCGGCCAGTCCTACCGCGACTACGACCAGGATTTCGAGGCGTTCGGCGACATCCTCGAGGCGCTGGACGCCCATGTGAAGAAGGGCTCGATCCGCCACGTCGGCGTCTCGAACGAGTTCCCCTGGGGCGTGATGAAGTTCCTGGCCGAGAGCGAGACCAAGGGCCTGCCGCGCATCGCCTCGATCCAGAACGCCTATCATCTGGCCAACCGCACCTTCGAGTTCGGCCTGGCCGAGATCGCCATGCGCGAGCAGGTCGGCCTCCTGGCCTATTCGCCCCTGGCCCAGGGCCAGCTGACCGGCAAATATCTGGACGGCGGCCTGCCCGAGGGTTCGCGCAAGGCGCTCTACAACCGCATGCAGCGCTACGAGGGGCCGGGCGCGGTGGAGGCGTTCCGCGCCTATGTCGCCTTGGCCAAGGCCAACGGCCTGGACCCGGCCCAGCTGGCGCTGAAGTTCTGCGACACGCGCCCGTTCGTGACCGCCACGATCATCGGCGCCACCTCGATGGCCCAGCTGAAGACGGACATCGACGCCTTCGACCTGGCCTGGACCGACGAGCTGGAAAAGGCCGTCAACGACATCCACGCCCGCCAGCCCAATCCCTGCCCGTAGGCGTTCTTCCCGCATGATCCGCCTGTTCACCGCCATCGCCATCCCGCCGGAGATCGGCCAGGGCCTGCTCTCCCGCCAGCACGGGATCGAGGGCGCGCGCTGGCGGCCGCTCGAGGCCTTTCACATCACGCTGAAGTTCATCGGCGACGTGCAGGAGCCGGTGGCGGCCGAGCTGGACGAGGCCTTGGCCGAGATCGCCGCGCCGGCCTTTGACCTGGGACTGACCCGCGCCGGCCATTTCGGCGAGGGCGCCGACATCCACGCCGTCTGGGCCGGCGTCGAGGACAGCGCGCCGCTGCGTCGCCTGCAGAAGGCCAACGAAAGCGCCGCCCGATCGGTGGGACTCAAGCCCGAGAGCCGCCTCTACACCCCCCACGTCACCCTGGCCTATCTGAAGCGCGCCTCGGTCGCCGAGGTCGGGGCCTGGATCCAGGCCAACAACCTGCTGCGCTCGCCGGCTTTCACGGTGGATCGCTTCGGCCTCTATTCCAGCTGGCAAACCAGCGAGGGCTCGGCCTACCGGCTGGAACGGGAATATCCGCTGGGGTGAGGTTGGTCGGTGATCGCCTGGGGCCATCTCAACGCCGAGAGCGGACATGCTGATCGTCTACGGGGTGGATTTCAGATGTTGGCTAGGCGGATTGAAAGACTGCGAACGCGGCGGCCCAGGCGTCCGTCTCCGTTTGAGATAGGCGAACCGTTCTCTCCGATCAGCCGTAGCTCCGTTGCGTTCCGCCGAGTGAGACCGCCCCATCTAGCGCCATCGGGGCCGATTAGACCAAGGACTTCAGCCGGTCGATCCCGGTGGCTTGCCGAACGATCAGGGCCGCAAGCGCATTTCCGTTCGCGGCGTTGGTGAAGACGACGATCGCACGCCCGCGGCGGGCGTCACCGACGCCCAGGGTTTTGAAGATCCCGTAGTTGCTGCCACTGTGCTGGAACAGCGGGCCCGCCGAGGATTGTTCGAGTTCCCAACCCAGTCCGCGCGAAATGTCGCGTCCGCGCACGTCGAGCTGAGGGGTGAGCATCGCCCGCCGGGCCGCATCGCTGATCTCCCAGCCCGCCCGCCCCGGCCGGTCGGTCATCAGCAGCATGAACTTCGCATAGTCTGACGCCGTCGTCAGGAGCCCGCCCGCCGAGTTGACCAGCAGGTCGTGCATCGACGGCGCCGTCTCCGGAGCGGTCTCGCGCATCGCCGCGATCGAATCTTCGTAGGTCCATGAGGCGATCGGCTTGCGCCACCGCGAGGCGACTCGAAGCAGCCGGTCGCCCAGCTCGCGCGTGGGCTGGGGGGGAAGCGCCTGCTCGCCTTCTGGAGGCTCCGAATGGCCAAAGACCGCTGACCTGGCAATCTGTTCGTCCCAGCCGAAGCTGCTGTGAGACAGTCCCGCTGGACCGAACAGCTTGGCCTGCATCACACTGCCAAGGCCCATTTCCATGATCGTCTCGACGACCAACTGGAGCCAGATGAAGGCTTCACCCGAATAGGTGTAGGTTGATCCGGGCGCTTGACTTGTGACGAGCGGCGCGGAAGACCAGTTGGGCAAGCCGGTCGAATGCGCCAGCACATGCCGGGCCGTGATCCGTTCCAGATTCGGGTCATCACCCAGGTTCGCAGGCCGGCGGTACGCGACGAGCGGGGTGTCGAGGTCCAGGCGCTTTTCATCGACCAGCCGCATCACGACATAGGCGAAGACCGGCTTGGTCATCGACGCCGCTTCAAACAACGTGTCCTCCCGCACCGGGTCGCGGGTGAGAACGTTTTTCACGCCGAAGCCGCGGCTCCAGGCGAGCTTTCCGCGGTCTATGACCGCAATGGCGACTCCGGGCACCCCGGCAATGCGCATGAAGCGCGGAAGCTCCTGAACCAGATCTTCCGACGGAATCCAGGCGCCGTCGCCGTCCAGGCCTCGGGCTCGCGAACGGGCGCGGGCGGACGTTGACCCGCCGCTGACGGTAAGCGCCGCGGATCCAATCAGCAAAGCCCGCCGGGCGAACATCGTTCCAGAAGGGCTCATCTCGGTTTCCATACGCAGGCGCGAAAGTCTTGCGGTCTGGCGTCCGCATTTCAAGGGCTGACCGCGCGGGGGATGGCGGGATATCTTTGTCGGCGACGCGAAAAGCCGAGAAGGCGTCGCGCGCGGTCGAGAAACAGTCGACGACGAAGACCTTCAGATCGCGACGGCGAGCCATTGCCGGTCTCGGTTAACACCCGCCCTGAAATGACGAGGATAGACCGTAGCGGGCAAAGCCGGACGCCGGCCCCGTAACCAGAGGTTCCAATCGTCTGTTCGGGGTCGAAAATCGACCTCTCAGGTCGGTGCGAACCTTATCTCTTGGAGGCTGCAGCCCTGCGATCGTCTCGCCGTGAGATGTAAGGGGGGCGCTCGCACCGGAAACCCTCTCTCATGGAGAGAGGGAGGGGCCCGCCGCGTCGCGGTGGGAGGGTGAGAGGTTTCGCCGTCGGCCGGAGAGGTCTGGACCGTTCCGCCGCGTGTTTCGTCACTGCCTTGTCCGGAGAGGGTGTAGCCTCTCACCCTCCCACGCCAGGGGCGTGGGCCCCTCCCTCTCTCTAAGAGAGAGGGGATTGAGGGGGCTCTATCCCCGGTGTTGGCGACATCGAACCCCACGAAATCAATGACTTGTCGATTTTTCACGCCGCTGAATGATCCGCGTTCAATCCGCCGCGAT
>NZ_RRYI01000089.1 GCF_003931565.1 Caulobacter sp. 602-1 | reverse complement strand
ACTCGGTGTTCCTGGGCGCCAAGCACGCCTTTACCCACATGCGGGCGCATCAACCCGGTTCGATCATCAATCTGAGCTCGATCGCCGGCCTGAGCGCCAACGGCAATTCGCCGGCCTACAACGCCTCCAAGGCGGCGGTCTGGCTGCTCAGCAAGAACATCGCGCTCTACTGCGCCAAGATGAAGCTCGACATCCGCTCGAACTCCATCCACCCGACCTTTATCGACCCCCCGATCCTGGACGGCTTCTCGGCCCGGTTCGGCAAGGAAGAGGCCTTCGCCAAGCTGGCCCGCCAGGTGCCGCTGGGCC
>NZ_RRYI01000088.1 GCF_003931565.1 Caulobacter sp. 602-1 | reverse complement strand
CGTAGTCGCGTACATAGTCGCGACCGTCATGGTCCCGGCCGCGATCCCAGTCCCGACCACGGTCGTGGTGTTCCCAGCGTCCGCGATCCTGCGCGGCGGCCTCTGTGGCGCTTAGGGCCAGCGGGCCCGCCACGGCGGCCGCGGCGGCGATGGTGAGCAGCAGACGTTTCATCTCGTCTTCTCCTGGTGTTCGGGCGGCGCCTCCGAGACGTCGCCTAGAAACTTCCCTCGACCTTGAAACGCACACTGACGCCGTTCGGCTGAACCCAGCCTGAACGGCGAGGTCAGGCTTTTCGATAGCCAGGTCTTG
>NZ_RRYI01000087.1 GCF_003931565.1 Caulobacter sp. 602-1 | reverse complement strand
GACGAAGTCGGTGCGGACGAGGTCGGCGGTCTTCTCGTCGTGGGTGTAGCGCGCGCCCAGGGTCAGGACGAAGGTGGCTGGCAGGTGGACCGTGCCGTCGACGAAGGCGGCGTAGCTCCTGGTTTTCACCGCCTGGTCCGTCAGGACGTCTGAGGCGGCAATGCCAGTGGCGGCGGCCAAGCCGCGCGTGCGCAGCTGGCGCTTGGCGTCCTCGTCGGCGAAATAGACGCCGGCCACCAGGTCGCCGCCCTCCCACTTCGGGCTGGCCCAGCGGATCTCCTGCGAGAACAGGCCGACATCGTCGACGTCG
>NZ_RRYI01000086.1 GCF_003931565.1 Caulobacter sp. 602-1 | reverse complement strand
AATCGGGTGCCGGCCGGGACCAGTTCACGGCCATGCTCCTCGTCAAGCAGTGACGAGATTGTACCGTCGGCCTCGATGGTGACGGACAGTACGCCGTTGGCCAGAAGTACACGGCCGTTGTCCAGCGTCTGAGTCAGCACGGAAAGCGCGCCGGTCGGTTCGTTGATGCGGTTGGCACGCCAAGACGCGCCGTCATTGCGGAACTGACTGATGCGGGCCTCGGCGAGCAAGTCGGCCTGCGGGTTGGCCTTGCGCAGCACGGCGCACATGTCTTGAGCGATTTCAGCGAGACGCTTCAGGTCACGGCTATA
>NZ_RRYI01000085.1 GCF_003931565.1 Caulobacter sp. 602-1 | reverse complement strand
CACCGCCGGCCACCACAAGCGGATCTACGACCAGGTATTTCTCGATGGCACCTACACCGCCGGTGGCTGCCTGATCGTCGCGGCGACCATCGACCACGTGATCGCCTGGCACTGGTGCAAACACGAAACCACCCGCGACTACCAACTGCTGCTTGAACGCATCGAAGCCCCACTCATCGCCGTCATCGACGGCGGCCAAGGCGCATACAGCGCAATCAAAAAGTGCTGGCCGACTACGAAAATTCAACGCTGCCTCGTCCACGCCCAACGCGTGGTCCGCCGCTACACCACCACCAACCCACGCACCGATG
>NZ_RRYI01000084.1 GCF_003931565.1 Caulobacter sp. 602-1 | reverse complement strand
GTAGGGCTTGAGGCGGACCGTCGATACCTCAAACTTAGGTCGGGATGGAGGGGGCTTCATGCGGTCGATGATCAAGGCGCTGGCGCTCTGCGCGCTGGCTTGGCCGACACTCGGCGGCGCGCGGCAGGTCCCTATCCCCTATGAGATCCAGGAAACGCTCAACGATGCATACTACACGGCCCTGACGCCGGCCGAGCACCGCCAGGCCCAGCTCTACGCCGAGCAAAGCAAGCCGCTCCTCATGACGATCATGGCGGAAGAAGCCGCTGTCGGGCCCGAAATGCTCCCGCTGAATCTCTCGGAGCTGCTGAC
>NZ_RRYI01000083.1 GCF_003931565.1 Caulobacter sp. 602-1 | reverse complement strand
CCAGCAGGGTGCCATAACCACCAGTGATTCTAGTACCTCCAATAACCACTGCAGCAATCACCGTCAGTTCGGTACCCATAATGCTGGTCGGATCAACAAACTTGAGGTTCGAAAAAGAGATGATAGCCATCAGCGCAGCCAGCACACCCATGAGCGGATATATGAACAACTTGATGTGCAATGGCGATAATCCCGCTCGCCTTGCAGATTCCTCGGAATTGCCAATTGCATAAACACCGTGTCCCAGTGTGGTGTGATTCATCACGAACCACACTGCCGCGTATACGATCACCGTGATGAGGAAGAAGCCCG
>NZ_RRYI01000082.1 GCF_003931565.1 Caulobacter sp. 602-1 | reverse complement strand
GATGGCATCGACCATGATGCCGTGGGTCTTGGAAAGTTCAGCGACGTCGTCCCAGCTGCCGAGACGCGGGTCGACTTTGGTGTGGTCGATCGGGTCAAAGCCTGCATCCGCACCATCGAACGGAGTGAAGAACGGCAGGATATGCACGCCGTCATACACGCCGTCGAAGCGGGTGCGCAGGATGTCGGTCATCGAGCTAAGAGTGCCATCGCCGAGACGATCGGCGTAAGCGATGAGCTGCACTTTGTTTTTCATGGGACCTCCCTTGGTTCATGGATGCAGGTGCAATGTGTACGCAGTGTATGCGTGCTT
>NZ_RRYI01000081.1 GCF_003931565.1 Caulobacter sp. 602-1 | reverse complement strand
GTGAGGCGGATGGCCCCGTCAGAGCCCGCGGCGGCGCGCACCGGGAAGGCGCTGGTCACCGCGCTGACGAAGCTGTTGGGTTCGGTCGTCTGAAAATAGCCGGCCAGGCGCAGGCCCGAGATCGACGGATCGGCGATGCGTATCTGCTGCCTGTTGTAGCGGTTGAACTCGGCCACCGCTTGCTCCAGCGACTGACCGTTAAGCGCGATCGCGCCCTGTCGCCAGGCCAGGGCGCGGTCGAGCTCGCTGTCCGACACGGCGCGCGAACGGCTGCCGGCCGAGCTGTAGATGGCGGTGACGCCGGCCGTCAGAC
>NZ_RRYI01000080.1 GCF_003931565.1 Caulobacter sp. 602-1 | reverse complement strand
GGCGTGCTGACCGAAGGCTGCCCTCGGCTCGTTGACGCGCCGACCCATCTGGTCGCCCTTGCCGCGCCGCTGGCCCGCGCCTCGCGCCATCCCCTGGCCAAGGCCCTGGCCGCTCAAGCCGGCGCCGGCCCCGTCGCCGCCGAATGCGTCGAGACGGCCGGGCAGGGCGTGGAGGGCCTGATCGACGGTCGCCGCGCGAGCCTGGGCCGCGCGGCCTTCGTCGGCGTCAAGGATGGCGACGCGCGCGAGACCGAGCTGTGGTTCGGCTTCGAAAGCGACGTGAAGATTCGCTTCGTGTTCGAGGACCAGCCGCGCGCC
>NZ_RRYI01000007.1 GCF_003931565.1 Caulobacter sp. 602-1 | reverse complement strand
CATGCTGGCCGCCCGCCAGTCCGGCGCCGAGGTGGTGATCACCATCACCGACGACGGCCGCGGCGTCGACCGCGCCCGCGTCCGCGCCAAGGCCGAGGAGAACGGCCTGATCCAGCCCGGTCAGACGCTGAGCGACAACGAGCTGCTGCAGCTGATCTTCGCCCCCGGCTTCTCGACCGCCGCGGCGATCACCAACCTGTCGGGTCGCGGCGTCGGCATGGACGTGGTCAAGAAGACCATCGAGGGCCTGCGCGGCTCGATCGAGATCGCCAGCACGCCCGGCGAGGGTTCGGTTGTGTCGCTGCGCATCCCGCTGACCCTGGCGATCATCGACGGCCTGCTGGTCCGCGTCGGCTCGGGCCGCTACGTCATTCCGCTGGCCACGGTCGAGGAATGCGTCGAGCTGACCCCGACCCAGGACCTGCGCTCCACGGGGCGCAGCCTGATCACGCTTCGCGACGAACTGGTGCCGTTCATCCGCCTGCGCGAGCAGTTCGCGACGGGAACCCCGCCCGATCCACACCAGAAGATCGTCGTCGTCGCCACCGGCCAGGACCGGGTGGGCCTGGTCGTCGACCAGATCCTCGGCGACCACCAGACGGTCATCAAGCCGCTGTCCAGCTTCCACGCCGATGTCGGCGCCTTCTCGGGCGCGACCATCATGGGCGACGGCGGCGTCGCCCTCATCCTGGACATCGCCGCCCTGGTCAGCCTGGGCCAACGCCACGACGCGCAAATGCGCGCGGCGGGGTGAGGGGAAAGACGATGACACAAGACACCATCGAGGCCCTGACCTTCGACCTGCAGGGCGAGACCTTCGCCCTTGAGGCCGGCTATGTGCGCGAGGTCCTGGACCTGCTGCCCGAGACGCCGGTTCCCGGCGCGCCGCCGTTCGTCGGCGCGGTGATCAACTTCCGCGGCCGGGTGATCCCGCTCGTCGATCTGCGCCTGGCCTTCGGCATGACCGTTGGCGAGACCACGATCGACAACCGCATCGTCGTCATCGAACACCCGTTGGACGGCGAGCCGACCCTGATCGGCCTGCGCGCCGACAAGGTTCACGAGGTGACCTCGATCGTCGCCGACACCACCGAAGAGGTTCCGCGCGTCGGCATGCGCTGGCGGGCCGACTTCATCCGCCGCCTGGTGCGTCGCAACAGCGACGTGATCGTCCTGCCAGACCTCGGCCAGATCTTCGCCGCCCGAGGACAGTCGGCGCCCGTCACCGCCCTTCACACCGCTCAACGCTGATCGCCCGGAGTTTCCCATGCGACTGACCATCAAGCTTCAGCTCGGCCTGGCCTTCGGGTTCGTGATCGCCTTGCTGCTCATCGGCAACGTCTTCGGCATCACCAATCTGGCCAAGACGAACAAGGCTCTCAACGACGTGGTTGACGGCCCGGCCACGCGCCTCGAAGCGGCCCAGCAGCTCAACATCCACCTGTTGAACGTCGTGCGCGCCGAGAAGAACATGATCCTCGTCGGCTCGCCCGAGGAAGTGAACAAACTCGAAGCCTCGATCGAGAAGGAGCGTCAGGCGTTCGACGCCCTGCTGACCAAGGCCGAAGGGCTGGCGACGGCCGAAGGCAAGCCGAGGTGGAAAGCCTTGGGCGACTCCTTCAACCAGATGATGGATGTCCACGCCCGCGTGCTGGCGTTCACGACCGCCGACCGGGACGTCGAGGCCTCCGCCCTGTCGATGGGGGAAGGCCGCAAGGCCGTGATCGAGGCCGGCGCTCGCGTGGAGGAACTGGTCGAGCTGTCGAAGGCTCAGCTGGAGAGCGCGACCGCCAAGGCCGATAGCGATTTCGCCAGCACACGTAACCTGCTGATCGGCCTGTCGGTCCTCTCGCTGCTCGGCGCCGCCGGCGCGGCGCTCTACATCTCGATGGCCGTCAGCAAGGGCCTGAATCGCGCCTCGGACGCCGTGAAGATGGTGGCCGACGGCGACCTGACCAAGTCGGTCGACGTCACTACCCGCGACGAGATCGGCGACCTGCTGGGCCATGTGAACGTCATGATCGAGCGCCTGCGCGGCGTGGTCGCCGACGCGATCTCGGCTTCGGAGAATGTCTCGGCTGGCAGCCAGGAGCTTTCGGCGACCTCGGAGCAGATGAGCCAGGGCGCCACCGAGCAGGCGTCCGCCGCCGAACAGGCTTCGGCCTCGATGGAAGAGATGGCCGCCAACATCAAGCAGAACGCCGACAACGCCGCCCAGACCGAGAAGATCGCCCGCCAGTCGGCCGTCGACGCGGAAAGCTCGGGCCAAGCCGTCAGCAAGGCCGTCGACGCCATGCAGACGATCGCCGAGAAGATCACCATCGTGCAGGAGATCGCCCGTCAGACCGACCTGCTGGCCCTGAACGCGGCTGTCGAAGCCGCCCGGGCCGGCGAACATGGCCGTGGCTTCGCGGTCGTCGCCTCGGAAGTGCGCAAGCTGGCCGAGCGCTCGCAGACCGCCGCCTCGGAGATCAGCGCGGTGTCGTCCGACACCGTCAAGGCCGCCCAATCGGCCGGCGAGATGCTGACCAGCCTGGTGCCGAACATCCGCAAGACCGCCGAACTGGTCGCCGAGATCAGCGCCGCCTGCCGCGAACAGGACATCGGCTCCTCGCAGATCAACGAGGCCATCCAGCAACTGGACAAGGTCACGCAGCAGAACGCCAGCGCCTCGGAAGAGATGTCGGCCACCTCGGAGGAGCTCGCCGCCCAGGCCGAGGAACTGCAGGCCTCGATCTCTTATTTCCGCACGGACGCGCACGGCGGCCAGCGGGCGCCGGTCCGCAAGGCCGCCCCGGTCAAGCGTCCGGCACAGACCAGCGCGGTCCGCAAGGCGCCCGCCAAGCCGGCCACCCGTCCGGTCGCCGCCCAGCAGGCCCGCGTGGCCGGCTTCGCGCTGGACCTGACCAACGGCGGACCTGACGCCGACGACGCCGATTTCAAGCAATACGCTTGATCCTCACAAGCAGAACGCAACAATCCCGAGGCCTACCATGCGACTGACAATCAAGTTGAAGTTGGCTGCGACGTTCGCAGTGCTCATAGCCATGATGGCCGCCGTTGTTTTTGTCGGTGTCAGCCGCATGGGTTCGTTGAACACGGCCATAAGCGACGTGATCAGCGGCCCCGCCAAGCGCCTTAGCCTGGCCCAAGCAATCGACGGGGAGATGGGGCGCAATCTTCGGTGGGAAAAGAACATGGCGCTGACCACCGACGAGGCCTCGACCAAGAAGTTCGACGCCGATGCGTTGGCCAGCCGCGCCAAGATCGAGGCGATGATCGCCGAGGGCAACGCCAAGGCCAGCGAACAAGGCAAGCCCATGTGGGCGCAGCTGCAAAGACAGTGGGAGGCTTACAAGCCGGTCAGTGATCAGCTCCGTCAGTTCGCTCTGGCCAACCGCAATGCGGAGGCGGCTGAGATTTCACTGGGCAAGGCGCGCCTCGCCGCCGATGAGGTGACGGCGACGATCAATCAGCTTGTCGAACTGCAGGCCGCTCAGATGAAAGAGGCCGATGAGGCGACGAACCAGACGTATGAGGCGGCCCGGACAACCCTGCTCGTGGTCTCTGGTTTGGCGGTGTCGATCGCGGTGGCCGGTGCGTTCTGGATCTCGATGATCATCAGCGCAGGCTTGAAGAAGATCGCCACGGCCGTCGACGCGGTGGCGATCGGCGACCTGAACCAGGACGTCGCGGTCAACACCGATGACGAGATCAAGGACCTGGTGAACTCGGTCAACCAAATGACGGCGAACCTGCGGGAGACCGCGTCGCTGGCCGACAAGGTCGCCGACGGCGATCTCACCGTGCGCCCCAAGCCTCTTTCGGACAAGGACACCCTCGGCCTGGCGCTGGAGCGCATGGTCGAGCGCCTGCGCGGCGTGGTCGCCGACGCCATCGCCGCTTCCGACAACGTCTCGGCCGGCAGCCAGGAGCTTTCGGCGACCTCGGAGCAGATGAGCCAGGGCGCCACCGAGCAGGCCACGGCCGCCGAGCAGGCCTCGGCCTCGATGGAAGAGATGTCGGCCAACATCAAGCAGAACGCCGACAACGCCGCCCAGACCGAGAAGATCGCCCGACAGTCGGCCGTCGACGCCGAGACCTCGGGCCTGGCGGTCAACAAGGCCGTCGACGCCATGCAGACGATCGCCGAGAAGATCACCATCGTGCAGGAGATCGCCCGTCAGACCGACCTGCTGGCCCTGAACGCGGCTGTCGAAGCCGCCCGGGCCGGCGAGCACGGCCGTGGCTTCGCGGTCGTCGCCTCGGAAGTGCGCAAGCTGGCCGAGCGCTCGCAGACCGCCGCCTCGGAGATCAGCGCCGTGTCGTCCGACACCGTCAAGGCCGCCCAATCGGCCGGCGAGATGCTGACCAGCTTGGTGCCGAACATCCGCAAGACCGCCGAACTGGTCGCCGAGATCAGCGCCGCCTGCCGCGAACAGGATATCGGCTCCTCGCAGATCAACGAGGCGATCCAGCAACTAGACAAGGTCACGCAGCAGAACGCCAGCGCCTCGGAAGAGATGTCGGCCACCTCGGAGGAGCTCGCCGCCCAGGCCGAGGAACTGCAGGCCTCGATCTCTTATTTCCGCACGGAAACCGCCGACCGCTCGGCGCCGCGTCGGCCCGCGCCGCGTCCCGTCGCCGCCAAGCGCTCGGCCGCCCCGGCCGCGCGCAAGCCCGCGCGAAACGCCGTGGCGAGCCAGCAGGCCCGCGTCGCCGGCTTCGCGCTGGACCTGACCAACGGTGGCCCGGACGACGGCGACGCTGATTTCAAGGAATATGCCTGATGAGCGGGGCGACCGAACAATTCGTCACCCTGGGGCTCGGCGCCGAGGTCTTCGCGGTTCCCGTGGCCTATGTCCGCGAGATCCTCGACTACGCCAAGCCTTCCGGCATCCCCGACGGACCGTCCTATCTGCTGGGCCTGACCGACGTACGCGGTCGCGGCGCGCCGACCCTGGACCTGCGCCTGAAGCTGGGTCTCCCCGCCGTGCCGCCCGACGGCGCGACGCGGATCCTGGTGGTCGACGTGCCGGTAGAGGACCGCACCCTGTCGCTGGGCCTCGTCGCCGACCGCGTGATCGAGGTGATCTCGTTCGCCGAAGGTCAGATCGAAGCCTCGCCCGACATCGGCGTGCCGTGGCGTTCGGACTACATCCGCGGCGTCGTGCGCCGCGACGCCGCCTCGGGGAAGGGGGGCTTCGTGGTCATCTTCGATCTCGCGCGCCTGCTGACCAGCCAGGACGCCGCCTACATCGCTCAAGCCGCCTGATCGGATCCCATAGTGTCGCAAGCCGCACTCGCCCTGCAGCCGGCCTCGGCCGGCGAACCGCTCAGCGCCCGCAACTTCACGCGACTGGCCGAGTTCATCCACGGCTACAGCGGCATCAAGATGCCGTCGAACAAGAAGACCATGCTGGAGGGGCGTCTACGCCGCCGAATGCGGGTCAATCGCTTCGACAACGTCAACGAATATTGCCGCTTCATCTTCGACGAGGGCGGTCTGGAAACCGAGACGATCCACCTGATCGACGCGGTGACGACCAACAAGACCGAGTTCTTTCGAGAGCCGGTGCACTTCGACTTCATGGAAAAGACGGTCCTGCCGCAGCTGGCCAAGACGCGTCGCCATATCAACGTCTGGAGCGCGGCCGCCTCGACCGGTGCGGAGCCCTATACCTTGGCGATGGTGCTGGACGAATTCTGTTCCGCGCGCCGCGGCCTGGACTACTCGATCCTGGGCACTGACATCTGCACCGAGGTGCTTCAGCAGGCGATCGCTGGCCGCTTCGTGGAATCGATGATCCAACCGGTCTCGATGCCTCGCCGCCAGCGCTACGTGCTGCGCGCCAAGGACCCCTCGCGCGGCGAGGTGCGGATCGTTCCCGAACTGCGCAGCAAGGTCGCTTATGGCCGTCTCAACCTGATGGACGAGCGCTATCCGGTCGAAACCACGATGGACATCATCTTCTGCCGCAACATCCTGATCTATTTCGACAAGTCTACCCAGGCCAAGGTGCTGGAGCGCCTGTGCCGCCACCTAGCGCCCGACGGCTACCTGTTCCTGGGCCACTCGGAGTCCATCGTGGGGATCGATCTGCCGCTGCGGCAGATCGCCAACACCGTCTTCCAGAAGGGCTAGGCCCTTGCCCGGAAAGATCCGTGTCCTGATCATTGACGACTCCGCCACCGTCCGGCAGACCTTGTCGGCCGTGCTGGAGTCCGACCCGCAGATCGAGGTGATCGGCGTCGCCTCCGACCCGTTCGTGGCCGCCAAGCGGATCCGCGACGAAATCCCCGACGTCATCACGCTGGACGTCGAGATGCCGCGCATGGACGGGATCACCTTCCTGCGCAAGCTGATGGCCCAGCACCCGATTCCGGTGGTGATGTGCTCCTCGTTGATCGAGGCCGGATCCGAGACCCTGCTGCAGGCCCTTGAGGCCGGCGCGGTCGACATCGTGCTGAAGCCGAAGATCGGCGTCGCCGACGCCCTGATGGAGTCGCGGATCCGCATCTGCGACGCGGTGAAGGCCGCCGCCAGCGCCCGTGTCGCCGGCGCTCGACGTCCGCCGGTCGCAGTGCCGCGCCCGATCCACGAACCCGAGAGGAAACTCACCGCCGACGCCATGCTGCCGCCGCCGTCGGGAAGGGCCATGGCCAAGACCACCGAAGCCATCGTCTGCATCGGCGCCTCGACCGGTGGCACCGAAGCCCTGCGCGCGGTGCTGGAAGACCTGCCGCCGGATTCGCCGGGTATCGTCATCGTCCAGCACATGCCCGAAAAGTTCACGGCCTCGTTCGCCAAGCGACTGGATGGCCTGTGCGCGGTCTCCGTCAAGGAAGCCGAGGACGGTGACACCGTGCTTCGCGGCCGAGTGCTGATCGCGCCCGGCAACAAGCACACGATCCTGGAGCGCAGCGGCGCCCGCTACTACGTCTCGGTCAAGGACGGCCCGCTGGTCACCCGCCACCGGCCCTCGGTTGACGTGCTCTTCCGCTCTGCGGCGCGCTCGGCGGGGTCCAACGCGGTCGGCGTGATCATGACCGGCATGGGTGACGATGGCGCGCGCGGCATGAACGAGATGAAACAAGCCGGCGCCTATACGATCGCCCAGGACGAGGCGACCTCGGTGGTGTTCGGCATGCCCAAGGAAGCCATCGCGCTGGGCTGTGTCGATCGCATCGCGCCCTTGCAGGCGCTGGCCAAGGAAATCCTGAAGGCGTCCAGCCGCTAGAACAGCAGGTCGTCGTCCTCGACGGTCTCGGCTTCCGCGGGCGCTTCGATCGCCGCCACATCCAACCCCGCGGTCAGCGCCGCGTGGACTTCGCGCTCCTGGGCCATGGTGTAGCTGCGGGCCAGATCCGCCAGCAGGGGCGAGAGGGCGCCCATCAGATCGTCGACCCGGACGTCGCCGGACAGACTCTCCAGTTCGGCTGCGGCCTGGTCGAGATGGTCGCCGACCTGGCGCTGAAAGTCGAATCGGGCGGCCGCGCGGCGGAGCATATCGACAACTTCGTCGCCTTGTCGGGCGGCGTCGACGAGGCCGCCTTCGACGGCGTCGCCGGTCTTGCGGATGCGGCCCACGGCGTCGCGCAAGGCGAGGGCGGCGCTGGTCGCGCCATCCTGGCCGTCGGCTTGCGGCTCGGCGTCGGCCGAGGCCGAAAGCGACTGCAGCGCCGTCAGGGTGCGTGCGGCCGAGGTTTCCAGGTGGCCGGCATGGGCGCGCAGCTCGACGGCGATGACGCCCAGCGGTTTGCCCGTCTCGCCGATGCGCGAGCACTTCAGCGTGGTGTTCAGGGCCATCATCTGCACGTCGGCGCGCATGTTCTGGATGGCTTCGATTTGGGCGGCGAGGTCGCGAGCGGAATTGGCGGCTGAGCGGCTCACATCCGCGGCCTGACGGGCGCCGGCCTCGATGTCGTCCACGAGCGCGAAGGCCTCGCCGACGCTGGTCTCCAGGCCGCGCAGAAAGCTGGCTTCGCCGTTCGACGAGCCGCCCTGGGCGTGGTCGCGGAGACGCAGGATCTCGCTGGCGTCGCCGGCGATGGCGCCGACGCTCTGACCGATACGCGAGACGTCGCGGTGGAAGTCGTCGATCGTGGCGTGGAGCTGGGCGGCCAGCAGGCGGTGCACGAAGGCGTCCAGCCGCGCGCGCGCCTCGGCCGGGAGGGCGTTGGCCGGGGCCGAGTCTCGCAGCAGGGCCAAGCCATGCTGAACGTGCTCGATACGCTGGCGGGTGATGTCGCCGATTTGCAGAGCGGCCAGGGCCGAACCGATCTTCTTGCGGACGTCGCGGACCAACTCGCCGACGCGGGCGGTGATCTGGGCGATCTTGGCCTGGTGATCGGCGATGGCCGCGGTCTGCCCGACCAGGGCGTCGGGCACGGCCGGCAGGAGGCCGTCGCAGCGGCGGCGCAGCTCGTCCTCGTGGCCCAGGGCCGCGCGCAGGGCGCCGTCCATGCTGGAGAGGTCGTTGCGGAAGGTGTCCAGCTGAGTGCGGCCCAGCTCGATGCAGTCGCAGATTTCCTGGGCGAAGATCGCGAACTCCGGGCCGGCGGCGGCGATGCCGCCCGAGGTGATCTTGATGTTGACGCCGAAGACCCGGAGGTAGGCCAGGTGCTGGCGCATGTCCTCGATGCAGACAGTCAGGGCGTCCCCTGCGCTGACCAGACAGCCCAGGCGGTCGCGGCGCGCGTGCAGGGCGGCGGGCAGTTCGCGCAACTGCTCGGACGCCTGGCTCAGCTGGCGGGTCGCGGCGGCGACCTCCTGACCTTCGAGGCCTTCGCGCATCAGGTCCAGGGCGGTGATCAGGGCGCTGGTCCCGTCGACGACGTGCGAGAGCACCTCGCCAACTTCCAGGAAGCGGCCTTCGATGGCGCCGCGCGCGACCTCGAGGCGCGTCTGGACGTCGCCGTCACCCGCGTGGGAAGCCGAAAGTGCAAGGGACGAATGGGCCATGACCCACGATCAACCAGAATGTGCGAATTTGGCGTAAAGGCCCGCCAAGATGGGGTTGGCGGCGTCCCCAAAAGAAGGACGGCGGACGACACAGGGCCGCCCGCCGCGCGAGGTAGGAACAGGGAACGCCTTACCTAGAAAGCCTTTTTGACGCCCAGCTCGAAGGTCCGGCCCAGCGGATTGCCGGTCCATGGGTCGTAGCCGAACTCTTCCTGGGCCGGCGGCGGGGCGCGATCGAAGATGTTCGCGACCGTCGCGGTCACGGCCATGTCGTCGCCCAGCCGCAGGCGATAGGTGAAGTCGGTGGTGACCCAGGCCTTGCCGTCCTCGCCATACTGCACGCCGGCCCGCTCGTCCTTGACCGCCGAGACATAGTTGACGCCGAGGCGGAAGTTCTGGCGGCCGAGGGCATAGTTGACGCCGAGGTTGGCGCGCAGCTTCGGAGCGGCCTGGGCGAAGGTGGCGAAGTTCAGCGTGCCCAACCGATCGTCGCCCGTCGAGATGGTCACGCCGTCCAGGGTCGTGGGACCGGTCTTCAGCTCGGTGATCCGGGTGGCGGTGAGGTTGACGTCCAGATCGCCGGGGCCGACGGGGAGACCGTAGGTCGCTTGAATGTCGAAGCCCTTGGTCGTCTGACCCGGCCCGTTGCCGTAGCGCGTCGAGACGGCCGAGAAAGTCCCCACGCCGCTCATCCCCACCGCGCAGCCGCTGTTGAAGGTGATGCGGGCCAGCAGGGGCTGCTTGGCGACGTCGCAGGTGGTGATCGTGCCGCCGGCGCCGTTGAACACCAGGCTGGCGATCTGGTTCGGGTCGGCGACCTGGCCGATCTGGTCCTTGGTCCGGATGTCGAAGTGGTCGACGATCAGGCGGAACTTGTGGTCATCGCTGAAGCCCCGGCTCTGCCAGATCGCGCCGATATTGGCCGTCTTGGCGGTCTCCGGCTTGAGGTCGGCGTCGGTGATGAATTGCGCCGCCAGCCAGTTGCTGGCCGCCACCGTATAGGTTCGCGCGGCTACCGTGATGGCGCCCGGCGTCACGCCCAGCGGCGGGGTCTGGTAGTTGGTGCCGTATGAGCCGCGCAGGGTCAGCGGGCCCCAGACGTTCCACTTGCCCGACACCTTGTAGACGGTGGCGCCGAGGTCGTTGGAGAACTTCTCCTTGCGAGCGGCCAGCTGGATGTCGACGGTCGAGAACAGCGGCACCTGCAATTCGCCGAACAGCGAGTACTGGCTCTGGTCGGCCTGGACCGGCAGCGTCGGCGCGAACAGGACGAACGGGCCCGGCGCGTCGGGCGTGCAGCCCCGGAAGTTCGGATCGTTGGTCGGCAGCGGATTGGCCGGCAGGTTCGGCGAGCCCGGTCCGTTGGCGCTGGTCGTGCCGGCGGGCCATTCGCACTGCACCGTCCCGTTGTTGAACGGGCTGGAGACGATCTGGCGGCTCTCGAACGAGCGGTACTGGGCGCCGAGCGCCCAGCCCACCTCGCCGCCGGGCAGCTTCAGGCCCGACAGGCCGTTGAACACCAGGTCGGCGGTGAAGTTGTTGCTCTTGGTCTCCACGGCGCGCGGGTCGAACATCCAGAGGGAGAGATCCTCGGGGTTCTCGTGGCCGGCGATGTAGTTCGGGTTGGCCAGGCCGCGCACCGGCTGGCCCTTGAATGAACTGGAGAAGGGGTTCCAGTACTGGCAGCCGTTTTTGCCGGCGGCCGCCGCGTTCTGGGTGCCGAAGCGGGTCGGATCCAGGTCGGTGGCGTGGCAGTTGGGTCCGCCGAAGCCGTTGAGGGCCTCCTGCACGCGGTAGCCGATGGTGTCGGCGTGGGTGTTGTAGTTGTAGGCGTCGTTATAGGTCAGGGCGAAGTCGTAGCCGACCGCCTTGGCGAACGGCGCGAGGTCGCCCAGGTCGCCATTTATCCCCGCCGAGACGCGCCAGACCTTGTTGGTGATCTTGTCAGCCACGCCGAAGCCGTCGCCGCCGGAATAGTAGGGATTACCGCCGTGGCCGAACAGCCGGTAGGTGATCGGCGTGAAGCCCGAGGCGCCGACGATGCCGTGGGCGGTGGCGAATTCAGCCGCGAACGGGTTGCTGATCGGCACGTAGAACTGGTTGACCGCGCCCGTCGTCAGGGCCGGACCGCGCGACACAGGCTGGGCCGGCGAACCCATCACCTGCGGCAGGTCCACCTTGCCGTAGGAGGCGTCGGCGTGGAACTTCATGCTGTCGGTGATCTGCGCCTTCAGCTGGGCGTAGAGCCTGTAGATGTCCTGGTTTTCCACCAGCCGGTAGTACGGGATGTAGTTGTAGGCGCAGGTGTAGGCGTTATCCATGCGGCCGCCGACGGCGGCGCAGCTGGCAGGCGTGAAGTCGGAGACGATACCGCCCAGGTTCGCGCCCCACTCGCCGGTGTCCGTGGCGGTGGGCGCGGCGGGCAGGGGACCGCGCGGCTGCCAACCCGTCAGGTTGGTCAGGGTCGACCAGGGGGCGGGATTATAGCCGGCCCCCGGGGTGAGCGAGGCCTTGGTGAAATCGCGCTCCAGCGTGTTCAGGCGCGAGCGGTGCTCGTACTCGGCCGAGACCAGAAGATTGACGCGGTCCTCGCCGATGCCGCCCATCACGCCGACGGAATAGTCGCCCTTCGAGCCCTTGATGTGCTTGTACTGGGCCTGGGCCTCCAACCCGACGAACTTGTCGCGGGTGATGAAGTTGACGACGCCGCCGGTGGCGTCAGCGCCGTAGATCACCGCCGCGCCGTCCTTGAGGATCTCGGTGCGGGCAAGAGCGATCGAGGGGACGTTGGCGGTGTTCTGGTTCATCCGCCGACCGTTCAGCAGCACCAGCGTCTTGTCGGCCCCCAGGCCGCGCAGATTGTAGTTCACGGAGCCGACCAGGGTCGGACCGCCGAAATAGTAGCTCTCGCCGGTCGTCGGTCCCGAGATGGTCAGGCTCTTGGCGAACTCCAGCGCCGTCGGCGAACCCTGCTTTTCAAGCTGTTCCTGCGAATAGACCTCCACGGGGAGGGCGGCGTCCAGCGCCGAGCCCCGGATGTTGGAACCGGTGACGACGATTTCCTCGACCTGGGTCGAGGGATCGTTGGCCGTTTTTTCCTGACCCCAGGCTGGGGCGCACAGGCCCGCGATCCCGATCAGCAGCGCGACGCCCGACGCGCTCGTAAGCCCAATTCTCATGTGGCGAACCCTCCCGTTGAACGAGTCTCTAACGCTCATTCTCACAAGAGTGAGTATTGTAGCCTCGCCGCGATGGCGTCAATGATCATTGTTCGGCGACCTCGGAGCACGCCTTCGACACTGCGATTGCCGTTATGGGAACGATTGACAGGGGCGCGCCGGGCCGACTACGCGGCGGACTTTAGGACCAGGAGGACGGTTTGGCAGGAGCCACCGCGGAGGAGGCCAAGGAGCGCCCGCGCACCAAGGCCGAGCAGCGCGCCCAGAGCCTCGAGCAGATTCTGGACGCGGCCGAGTACCTGTTCTCGCAGAACGGTCTCCATGGCGTGACGCTGCGCGACGTGGCCGTGCGGGTGGGCATCCACACCACGCTGCTCAACTACTATTTCAAGGACAAGACCAACCTGTTCGAGGCCGTGTTCGCTCGGCGGGCGGGGGTCACGTCCGGTCGGCGGATGATCGCCCTGGAGCAATACGAGCAGGCGGTGGGCGACAGGCCGACCGTCGAGGGCGCGCTGCACGCCTTTCTCGATACCGACCTCGACCTCTATTACGAGGGCGGCGAGCACTGGATGAACTACGGGGCGTTCTGCGCCCGGGTCAGCAACACGCCCGAGGGTGCGGCGCTGATGGACGAGCATTTCGACCCCGTGGTCCTGAAGCTGGTCGGCATCCTCAAGCGGGCCCTGCCGGACTATGCCGACGAGGAGATCTTCTGGGGCTATCATTTCGTGTCGGGCGCCCTGATGAACACCCTGGCGCGGACGGGCCGGATCGACCGGCTGTCCAGCGGCCTTTGCCACTCCGACGACTTTCCGGCGATCAAGAAGCGGATCGCGCGGTTCATGGCGGCGGGCTTCATCGCCCTGAAGGAATGAAGCCCGCGCGCGGTCTCTAGCTCTGCTCAGCCCGGCGGAAGATCCGAGCCAGCCACAGGAACAATCCGATCGCGATGACGTAGAACGGGATCAGGGTGTAGAGCGCCATCTGCAGCGAGTTGTGCGGGTGGCTGGCTTTGAAGAAATCGCTGGCCGCGCCGACATAGGTGGGGCCCAGGCCCAGGCCGATGAAGTTCATGACCAGCAGCAGCAGGGCGCCGGACATCACCCGCTGGTCGGGCCGCACTTCCTCCTGGACCAGCGCCACAGACGACGACAGGTAGAAGTAGTTCAGGAAGGTCGGGCCGATCAGCAGGGCCAGGGCCAGTGGCCAGGTCGGCGCCCAGACGAAGCCGACATAGAACGGGATCGCGAGGGTCAGTGAGATGACCGGCGCCATGGCGTAGACGACCTTGGACTTCTTGCGGAAGCGGTCGATCACCCGGCCCGAGACGAAGATGCCAGCGCTCATGCCGACGCCTACGACAAGGGCGTACCAGACGGCGACCTCGTTGAGCGCCATGCCCTTCTCGCGCATCAGGAACAGGGTGGTGAAGTTGCCCAGGCCATAGGTGACGAACTGGGTCGCGCCGCTGCCCAGCGCGGCCAGCACCAGGGTGGGGCGTGAGAAGAACATCTTCAGGGTCGACCAGAAGCCGGCCTTGGCGACCTTGATCTCGGCCCCGTCCAGGCCGCCCCGAGGCGGTTCCTTGACGATCAGCGGCAGGATCACGGCGGCGACCAGGCCGACGACGCCCAGGATCACGAAGGCGTAGCGCCAATTGAACGCCGCGGCGATCGCCGCGCCGAACGCGATGCCCAGCGCCGCGCCCACGGGCGGCCCCAGGTTATAGATGCCCAACGCCGTCCCCCGCCGGCCGGCCGGGAAGTAGTCGGAGATGATCGCATAGGAGGGCGGCACCCCGCCGGCCTCGCCGAAGCCGACGGTCATCCGGGCGAAGGCGAACTCGCCATAGCCGCGCGACAGGCCGCAGGCCACGGTCGCCGCGCTCCAGATCCCACAGGCCAGGGACAGCACCGCCACGCGGTTGGTGCGGTCGGCCAGCCAGCCCACCGGAATGGCGATAAAGCAGTAGAACATCGCGAAATAGAGCCCGCCGATGAGGCCTAGCTGGCTGTCGGAGACGTGCAGGGTGTCCTGGATCGGCTTGGCCAGGATCGACATCAGCTGCCGGTCCAGGAAGTTCAGCACATAGACGAACCACAGCATGGCCAGCACCAGCCAGGCGCGACCGCCGACGGGTTGGGAGGCCTCCTTGTCGGAGATGGGTCCGCGGACAGAAGAATGAGCGTTCATCGAGCGGCCATCCGGGCGTGCGGACGGGGCCGCGGCGTTATTGCGCGCGTGATCTTCAAGGCATCCTCCCAGCGGCCATTCTTGAGCTTGGCCTGTTTCGGAGCATGCGCCCAAGTTCGAGGCTTCGTCAATATTCACACGCGAGTGAGTGAGTGTTGACAGGCGCGAAGATCACGCTCACCGTGCCCCCATAAAAGTCGACGTGAAGACGATCGACGCTCGTTCGGGGAGGAACGACATGAAGGCTGGCCAGCTGGCGTCGGCTTGCGCCGTCGCGCTCGTATCATTCGCCACACAGGTCGCGGCCCAGTCGGCCAGCGACGATCAGGGGAGGGGCGACCGCAAGGACGCTGATCTGGTGGGAGAAGTCATCGTCACCTCGACCCGCCGTCCCGAGAAGCTGCAGGACGTGCCGCTCAGCGTCACCGCCTTCGATCAGAAGGAGCTGACCGCCAAGGGCATCGTCGGCTTCGAGGGCCTGGCCCGTCAGACGCCCGGCGTGGTGTTGAACCGCGCCACCGCCAACTTCAACAACTTCACCGCCCGGGGCATCGCGACCAACGGCTACGGCGCCAACCTGCAGAGCACGGTGGCCGTCTATATCGACGAGCTGCCGATCTCGACGATCGGCAACACCACGGTGCTGGATCCGAATCTGTTCGACGTCGAGCGGGTGGAGTTCCTGCGTGGCCCGCAGGGTACGCTGTTCGGCTCGGGCTCGCTGTCGGGCGCGCTGCGCATCCTGACCAAGGCGCCGAACCTGTCGAGCCGCGAGGGCGCGGCCCTGGTCGACTTCGGCCTGACCGGTTCGGACTCCCTGCGCCAGCGCTACAACGGCATGCTCAACATGCCGATCATCCAGGACAAGCTGGCCCTGCGCCTGGTCGGCTTCTACCGGCACGAGGAAGGCTATCTCGATAACCTCGGGACAGGCGTCCATAACTCCAACACCCTGGTCGACTGGGGCGGCCGCGCGACGTTGCTGTGGAAACCCACCGACCGCCTGTCGGTGAAGGCGCTGTTCTCGTACGAGGACAGCAACCCGAAGGACTCGTCGATGGTCAATCCGGCCCTGGGGCGGAACAAGCGGGTCTCGGATCGGCCGGATCTGTTCGTGGGCAAGCTGCGCAGCCACAACGTCACGGTCGACTACCAGTTCGACGGCGCGCATTTCACCAGCTCGTCGACCTATTCGAAGTTCGATCAGAAGTTCTATGTCGACCTGGCCGGCACGTTCGGCGGCGCCATCGCCTTCGCCCTCGACGCCGGGGGCTTCCAGAAGACCTTTGTCGAGGAGGCGCGTCTGGCGTCCGATCCGGGCGGCAAGCTCGACTGGGTGGTCGGCGGCTTCTACCTCGATCGCCGCCTGGACGTGGACTACTTCTACCGCTCCAACCCGGCCTTCCTGACCTCGCACGGCATCACCGGCCTGCCGGACGAGTACTATCAGCGCCAGTACACGCACATAAATTCGCAGGAAAAGGCCGCCTTCGGCCAGCTGACCTATCACTTCAGCGACAAGGTCTGGCTGACCGGCGGCATGCGTTACGGCCGGGTCGAGGCCCAGGGCTTCACCGAGGCCGGCGGCTATAGCAGCGCCTATCTGACCAACGCCCTGTTCGGCATCCGCGGGCCGCTGACCCTGACGCCGTTCACGGCGGCCAGCGGCGTCAAGGCGACGGGCAGCAAGCCCTCGTTCAAGGTCAGCCTGTCCTACAAGCCGTCGTCGACCCTGACGACCTACGCCACGGTGTCGACCGGCTTCCGCACGCCGGTGGTCAACGCCTTCGCCGGCCGGGCCAGCCTGGTCAATCCCAGCGACCTGATCATCCCGAACGGCGCCTCGTCCGACGACCTGACCAACTACGAGGTCGGGGCCAAGGGCCGTTTCCTGAACGGTCTGGTCTCGGCCAATCTCGCTGTCTACCTGATCGACTGGAGCAACATCCAGGTCCAGGCCAACCGCGTCTCCGATAGCGTTCAGTTCGCCACCAACATCGGCGCGGCGCGCAGCAAGGGGATCGAGCTGGAGCTGTTGGCCTTCCCCGCCAAGGGCCTGACCATCGGCCTGAACGGCTCGCTGAACGAGGCCAAGGTCACCGAGCTGACCCCGGCCGAGGCGGCGATCTCCGGCGCGGTGGTCGGCGCGCGCCTGGCCTCGCCGAAGGTGCAGGGCTCGCTGTTCGTCAACTACGGCTGGGACCTGACGCCGAAGGCCAAGGCCAACCTGTCGGTCGTGCTGCAGCATGTGGGCTCTTATCCCGGCTCGTTCCCGCACGTGCCGGGCCAGCCCACAGTGACCAGCGCGACCTACGGCTTCACGGACTCGTATCAGAACGTGAACGCCACCTTCGCCGTGGCCATGGGCGACACGACGGTCGGAGCCTATGTCGAGAATCTCTTCGACGACCACTCGGTCACCTACGTCCACCCCGAGGCCTTCATCGCCAGCCGGTTCGCGACCATGCGGCCGCGCACGGCCGGGGTGCGGTTGGGCTATGCGTTCTAGGAGGCGGCGGTGAGCAGCTTGTGTAAACGTCTACTCGTCCCGGCCCTGGCGGCCCTGGCGCTCGCGCCGGCCGCCGCCCGCGCCGAGGCTCCCGTGGTCAAGGCTCCGGCCGGCGCGGTGCGCGGCGTGGCCCAGGACGGCCTCGAGATCTTCAAGGGGATTCCCTACGCCGCGCCGCCCGTCGGAACGCTGCGCTGGAAGCCGCCCGCCGCCGCGGCCAGCTGGAGCGGCGTCCGCGACGCTCTGGACTTCGGCCCGTCCTGCCTGCAGCCCAAGCCGCGTCCGGGCAGCATCTACGCCTCGCCGTTGAAGGCGTTTAGCGAGGACTGCCTGTCGCTGAACGTGTGGACGCCAGCCAAGGCCGCGAAAGCCCCGGTGCTGGTCTGGATCCACGGCGGGTCGCTGATCGGCGGCTCCAGCGCCGAGGGTCTTTACGATGGCGCGGCGTTGGCCAGGCGCGGTGTCGTGGTCGTCTCGATCAACTACCGCCTCGGCGTGCTGGGCTATATGGCCCATCCCGAGCTCAGCGCGGAGTCGCCCGATCACGTCTCGGGCAACTACGGCCTGCTCGATCAGATCGCGGCGCTGAAGTGGGTCCAGAAGAACATCGCCGCCTTCGGGGGCGACCCGGCCAAGGTCACGATCGCCGGCGAGTCCGCGGGGGGCTTGAGCGTCATGTACCTGATGGCCTCGCCGCCGGCCCGGGGGCTGTTCAGCAAGGCCATCGCCCAGAGCGCCTACATGGTCTCGACGCCGGAGCTGCGTGAGCCGAGGTTCGGCCACGTCCCGGCCGAGACCATGGGCGCGGCCACCGCCGCCAAGCTGGGCGCAAAGTCCCTGGCCGACCTTCGGGCCATGGACGCCGAGACCCTGACGACCAACGCCCTTCTGGCCGGCTTTCAGACCTTCGGCGCGGTCGACGGCAAGGTGCTGCCCAAGCAGCTGGTCGACACGTTCGACGCCGGCGAGCAGGCCCATGTGCCGATCCTGGCCGGCTTCAACAGCGGCGAGATCCGCTCGTTGCGCTTCCTAGCTCCCCCGCCGCCGGCCGACGCCGCGGCCTACGAGAAGGAAATCCGGGCGCGCTACGGCGATCTCGCGGACAACTTCCTCAAGCTCTATCCGTCCAGCGACGTGCCCGAGAGCGTGCTGCTGACCACCCGTGACGCGCTCTATGGCTGGACCGCCGAGCGTCTCGTGGCCAAGCAGACCGCCGTCGGCCAGGCGGGCTATTTCTACCTGTTCGACCATGGCTATCCGGCCGCCGACGCGGCCGGCCTGCATGGCTTTCACGCCAGCGAGTTGCCCTACGTCTTCGGCTCGGCAAAGAGCGCGCCGCCGGCCTGGCCGAAGAACCCGGACACCCCCGAGGAGGCCAGGCTGACGGCGGCCATGGGCGACTATTGGGCCTCGTTCGCCAAGGACGGCGCGCCCAAGGCCGCCGGTCAGCCGGCCTGGAGGCCCTACGGCGCCGAGCGCGCCTACATGGCCTTCGTCGCGGCGCCCCAGCCGGGCGTGCATCTGCGCCCTGGCATGTACGAACTGAACGAGGCGGTGATGTGCCGCCGACGCGCCCGGGGCGATACGCCCTGGAACTGGAACGTCGGCGTCGTCGCGCCGCCGCTTCCCTCTGGAGTGACTCAGTGCCGATAAGTAGTGCGCCGACGATTGACGGCGAGATGCAGGCCTTCGCCCTGACGCTCGACAAGTTCCTGGACCACGCCGCCAAGTGGCAGCCCGACGGCCAGGTGGTGACCGCGCGCGAGGGCGGACGGATCGACCGCGTCGGCTACGCGGATCTCCGCGATCGTAGCCTTCGGGTCTCTTCTGTCCTGGCGGGGCTAGGCGTCCGCAAGGGCGACCGCGTCGCCACCCTGGCGTGGAACACCCAGGACCATGTCGAGGTCTGGTACGCGATCATGGGCATGGGCGCGGTGTGCCACACGCTGAACCCGCGCCTGACCGCCGAGCAACTGGCGGCGATGATCGTCCAGTCTCAGGCCCAATTGCTGATCGCCTCGGCCGACCTCGCGCCCCTGGCCCGCAAGATCATGGACGCCGCGCCGGGCGTCGAACGCCTGCTGGTCATCGACGGCGAGGCGTCGGAAGGCCAAGCCCTGGAGCCACTGATCGCCGCCGCCAGCCCGGACGCGATCTGGGGCCAGTTCGAGGAGACCGCGCCTAGCGGCCTGTGCTTCACCTCGGGCACCACGGGCGCGCCCAAGGGCGTGACCTACACCCACCGCTCCAGCTATCTCCACACCCTGCGGGCTTTGCAGGTGGACGTGATGGCGATCTCGAGCGCCGACGCCGTCTTGGCGGTGGTGCCGATGTTCCACGCCAATGCCTGGGGCTTGCCGTTCGCGGCCCCGGCGGTGGGCGCCAAGCTCGTCCTCCCCGGCCGCAACGCCGATGGCGCCAGCCTGAGCCGCCTGATCGCCGCGGAGGGCGTCACGGTCGGGGTCGGAGTGCCGACCGTCTGGCTGGGTCTGGTCGAGCATCTGGAAACCACAGGCGAACGCCTGCCGTCGCTGAAGCGCATCATGGTCGGCGGCGCGCCGATGCCCCCGGCCCTGATGGAGCGGATCGAGCAGGGCCTGGGCGTCACCGTCCAGACCAGCTGGGGCATGACCGAGCTGTCGCCCTCCGGCACCGTCGCGCCGCTGCACGCGCCGTCGCAGGCCGCGTTGTCGGGCCGTCCGGCCGTCGGCGTCGACCTGCTGCTGACCGACGCCGACGGCGTAGCCTTACCCCGGCAACGCGACGCCGAAGGTCACCTGCGGGTGCGCGGCGCGGCGGTGGTCGAACGCTATTTCGGCCAAGAGACCTCGGCCACCGACGCCGATGGCTGGTTCCCGACCGGCGATCTGGCTCGCATTGACGCGGCGGGCAACCTGATGATCACCGGCCGCGCCAAGGACCTGATCAAGTCCGGCGGCGAGTGGATCAATCCCGCCGAGATCGAGGCGGTGGTCGCATCCCTGCCCGAGGTGTCGCTGGCCGCCGTGATCGGCCGGTCCGATCCCAAGTGGGGCGAGCGGCCGATCCTGCTGGTCGAGACGCAGGGCGAGGTCACCGACGAGGCCTTGCTGGCTTCGCTGCAGGGCCGAGTGGCCACCTGGTGGATCCCCGACGCCGTCTACCGCCTGCCGCGCATGCCCCTGGCGTCGACCGGCAAGATCGACAAGATAAGGCTGCGAGCGGAATACGGCGGCGGTTGACGCTTCGTCCGTCCAAGCCGCTCGCCCAACTCCAGGAAGTCCCGCTCAGTGTCCGAAGCCGCCCCGATCCGTCGACCCACCACCAAGGCCGAGCAGCGCGCCGAGAAGATGGAGCAGATCCTCGACGCGGCCGAGGCGCTGTTCTCGAAGCACGGGCTCTACGGCGTCACCCTGAAGGACGTGGCCAAGCAGGTTGGCGTGCACCACACGCTGATGAACTACTATTTCGACGACAAGAAAGCCCTCTTCGACGCGGTCTTCGCGCGCCGGGCGGTGGTGACCAGCGAGCGGCGGATGCGGGCGCTGGAGGCCTATGAAGCGGCCTCGGCCGGCAAGCCGACGGTGGAGGGCGCCTTGCGCGCCTTCCTCGACACCGATCTCGACCTCTATATCGAGGGCGGGGAGGGCTGGAAGAACTACGCCGCCCTCGGCGCCCAGGTCGCCAACACGCCGGAGTGGGGCGCGTCCCTGATGGACGAGCATTTCGATCCGGTGGTGCTGAAGCTGATCGGACTGCTCAAGCAGGCTCTGCCGGATTGCCCGGAGGCCGATATCTTCTGGGGCTACCACTTCGTGACGGGCGCCCTGATGCTCACCCTGGCGCGCACCGGCCGGATCGACAAGCTGTCGGGCGGGGTCTGCAAGTCAGACGACTTCCACGCCGTGAAGGAGCGGATGGCCGCTTTCATGGCCGCCGGCTTCATTGCGGCCTGCGAGCGGCGCAAGACTCAGGTCTAAAGCGGCTTGCCCTAGGCGGGACAGTTCTGTCAAAGATATTCACTAACGAGATAGTGACTTTTGTGACGAGCCTCAGGCTCGTTCGGTTTTGGGGCGAGGAAAGGAAGAGTTTCATGATGCTGCAAGGACGAGTCGCGATCGTCACGGGCGCCGGCGGTGGCCTCGGCCGCGCCCACGCGCTGTACCTGGCCGGGCAGGGCGCCAAGGTGGTGGTCAACGACCTGGGCCAGGAGGCCGCCGACCGCGTCGCCGCCGAGATCGTCGCCCAGGGCGGCGAGGCCTTCGGCGCCGCGGCCTCGGTCACCGACGAGGCGGCCGTCAACGCCATGGTCGAGCAGGTCGTGGCCCGTTGGGGCCGGGTCGACATCCTGATCTGCAACGCCGGCATCCTGCGCGACAAGACCTTCGCCAAGATGAGCCTCGACGACTTCCGCCTGGTGGTCGACGTCCACCTGATGGGCGCGGCGATCTGCGCCAAGGCCGTGTGGACGCTGATGCGCGAGCAGGGCCATGGCCGGATCGTCATGACGACCTCGTCCTCGGGCCTCTACGGCAACTTCGGGCAGGCCAACTACGGGGCGGCTAAGTTGGCGCTGGTCGGACTGATGCAGACCCTCGCCATCGAGGGCGAAAAATACAATGTGCGGGTCAACTGCCTAGCCCCGACGGCGGCCACGGGCATGACCGAAGGCGTGCTATCGGCCGAAAGCCTGGCCTTGCTCGACCCCGCCTTCGTCAGCCCGGGCCTGCTGGCCCTGGTCCAGGATGACGCCCCGACGCGCACGATCCTGTGCGCCGGCGCAGGCCACTTCGCCACCGCCAACATCACCCTGACCGATGGCCGCTATATCGGCGGCGGCGCGGACGCGGGCGAGCAACTGATCCGCCAGTGGAACGGCGTCAGCGATCGCGCGGGCGAAATCGTCCCGGCCTACGGCTTCACCCAGGCCGAGCGCGAAGTCGCCAGCGCGGGTCTGATCGCCAAGGCCGTCGGAGGCCGCGCGTGATGCGCCAGGCCGTCATCGTCTCCACGGCGCGTACGCCGATCGGCCGCGCCTATCGCGGGGCCTTCAACGACACTCCGTCGCCGACCCTGGCCGCCCACGCCCTGACTCACGCGGTCCAGCGCGCCCGCGTGGCTCCGGACGAGGTCGAGGACTGCATCCTCGGTTGTTCGTTGCCGCAGGGCTTCCAGGCCACGATCGGCCGCATGGCGGCGCTGCGGGCCGGCCTGCCGGTCGAGGTCCCGGGCATGACCATGGACCGCCAGTGCTCGTCGGGCCTGATGACCATCGCCACGGCCGCCAAGCAGATCATCGTCGACCGCATGGACGTCATCGTCGCCGGCGGCGTCGAGTCGATCTCCCTGGTTCAGACGCCGCAGCTGCGGGTCGACCAGGATCCCGAGCTCGTGGCCTTGCACCCCGACGCCTACATGCCGATGCTGGACACCGCCGAGACGGTCGCGGCGCGCTACGGCGTCACCCGCGAGGTCTGCGACCTGTACGCCCTGTCCTCGCAGCATCGCGCCGCAGCGGCCCAGGAGGCGGGTCGCTTCGACGCCGAACTCGTCCCGATGACCGCTCGCATGAGGGTCGCCGATAAGGAGACTGGCGAGGTCTCGCATCGCGAGGTGACCCTGGGGCGCGACGAGGGCGTGCGTCCGGAGACCACGCTCGAAGGCCTGGCCGCCCTGAAGGTCGTGCGCCCAGGCGGCACGGCCACGGCCGGCAACGCCAGCCAGCTGTCGGACGGCGCCTCGGCCTGCGTGGTCATGGAGGCGGGGCTGGCCGAAAAGCGCGGCCTGCAACCGCTGGGCCGCTATGTCGGCATGGCCGTGGCGGGGACCAAGCCAGACGAGATGGGCATCGGCCCGGTCTTCGCCATCCCGCTTCTCTTGGAACGGTTCGACCTCAAGATCGACGACATCGGCCTGTGGGAGCTGAACGAGGCCTTCGCCTGTCAGGTCGTCTATTGCCGCGACCGCCTGGGCATTCCCGACGAGCTGCTGAACGTCGACGGCGGCGCCATCGCCATGGGCCATCCCTACGGCATGTCGGGCGCGCGCCTGACCGGCCACGCCCTGATCGAGGGCAAGCGCCGGGGCGCCAAGCACGTCGTGGTGACCATGTGCGTCGGCGGCGGCATGGGCGCGGCGGGGTTGTTCGAGGTTCTTTGACGGGTTCGTTCAACCCATTCTGGGAAGCCTACGCTCCCTAGTCTTGTCATCCCGGCTCCCCGCTTCGCCGCGGCCGGGATGACAAGGAATGGATCGCTCGTTCGAGTTCCTAAGCCGCCTTCGTCCCGAAAGCCGCCAGGAAAGTCGCCACGGCGGCCCGAACCTCGGCGTCCACTTCGGCGAGGGAGGGTTCGCCGACATAGTTGACCAGCCGGGCCTTCAGCAGGCGGTTCTGGCAGAGGCCGATGAACTGGTGCGCCGCGGCCAGCGGATCCTCGGCGTGGATGCGGCCGTCGGCCTTGGCGCGCGCCAGGTAGTCGCCGAGGATCTGCGCGCCGCGCCTGGGTCCAGCCTCGTAGAAGGCGCGGCCAAGGTCCGGCGTGCGCTCGGCGGCGGCCGTGATCAGCCGGAAGTGGCGCATGTTGCGCTCGGAAAGCACGTTGGTCAGGTAGCGGCGGCCGACATGGGTGAGGGCGGTTTTCAGGTCACCCCCGTCATCCAGCAGGCTGAACATCGCCTCGCGCTGCCAGTCGCAATAGCGCTCGATATGGGCCTGGAAGATCTCTTCCTTGCTCTTGAAGTAGTTGTAGAGCGTGCTCTTGGAGCCGCCGACCTTGGCCGCGATGGTCGACATCGAAGCGGCGTCGTAGCCCTCCGCCAGGAACACCTCGGCGGCGATGTCGAGGATCGCTTCGCGGCGGGCGTCACGGTCCAGGCGGGGTTTCGTCTCGGGCAGCATAATTCTTTTTTCCGACCGTACCGTACGGTCGCCTTGACTGTGGCGCAAGCGGGGCCTACTTGCACCACACCATATGACTATACCGTACGGTCACATCAAGGCGCCTGTCATGCCGAGCTTCTCTCCCCGCCGAAGCGTTCCTTTCTTCGCCGCCGCGAGCGCCCTGGTGCTGGCCGCCTGTGCAAGCCTGCCCCCGGCGCAGCCCGCCCGCGTGGCGAAAGCCCCTCAAGCCTATGAGACCGCCCAGACCCTGGCTGCCCCGACCGCCGACTGGCCGGCCGACGCTTGGTGGACCGCCTACGGCGACGCTCAGCTGAACGCCCTGGAAGACGAGGCTCTGAAGGGCTCCCCGACCCTGGCCGCCGCCGAGGCCCGCCTGCGCCGCGCCCAGTCGCTGGTCGCCCAGGCCAAGTCCGCCGACCTGCCCCGGGTCTCGCTGGGCGCCTCGGCCGCCGAGAGCAAACAGAGCTACAACGCCGGCATCCCGCCCGCCTTCGTACCGCAAGGCTATAACGATATCGGCCGCCTGGCCCTCGACTTCAGCTGGGAACTGGACTTCTGGGGCAAGAACCGCGCGGCGGTCGCCGCGGCCACGTCCGAGGCCAAGGCCGCCCAGGCCGACGCCGCCCAGGCCCGCCTGACCCTGTCGACCGCGATCGCCTCCACCTATGCGGAGCTGTCGCGCCTCTACGCCCAACGCGACGTCGCCGACCAGGCCGTGCGCTTGCGCCAGCAGACCTCGGACCTCGTCTCCAGGCGCGTCGCCAATGGTCTCGACACCAAGGCCGAGAGCGAGCAAGCCGCGGCCGGACCTCCGGCCTCGAAGGCCGAGCTGTCGGCCATCGACGAGCAGATCGCCCTGACCCGCAACGCCCTGGCGGCCCTGGTCGGCGCGGGTCCCGATCGCGGTCTCGCCATCACCCGTCCGGCCAATGTGTCGATCAAGCCGTTCGGCCTGCCGGAAAACCTGCCCGCCAGCCTGATCGGTCGCCGCCCTGACGTGGTCGCCGCCAAATGGCGGGCCGAGGCCGCGACCTCGCGCACGAAGCAGGCCAAGGCCGCCTTCTATCCGGACATCAACCTGTCGGGCTTCGTCGGCGCCCAGTCGCTTTATCTCGACAAGCTGTTCTCCAGCGGCTCGGACATCGGCCAGGTCGGTCCGGCCCTGAGCCTGCCGATCTTCGAGGGCGGCCGCCTGCGGGCCGGCCTGCGCGGCGCCGAGGCCGACCGTGACGCCGCTGTGGCCAGCTATGACGGCGCCCTGACCCAGGCCCTGCGCGAGGTGGCCGACGTCACCGCCAGCGAGAAGGCGCTCAATAGCCGCCTTGCCGACGCCCGCTTGGCCCTGGCCGCTAACGAGAACGCCTACCGCATCGCCCGTCTGCGCTACGAGGGGCAGTTGTCGACCTACCAGTCGGTGCTGCTGGCCGAGCAGTCGGTCCTGACCCAGCGCCGGGTCGTCGCCGACCTGGAAAGCCGCGCCTTCGCCCTCGACATCGCCCTGGTCCGCGCCCTCGGCGGCGGCTTCACCGGCGCCTGAAACCAATCCCCAAAGCATCCGCTCGCTAGGACTTGCACCGAATGTCCGATCAACAACCCGCCAATGGCGGCCATGGCGCCGCCAACAACAAGCGTCGCCGCCAACTGACCCTGCTCGGCGGCGCCGTCGCCGTCGGCCTGCTGGGCTACGGCGCCTGGTGGCTGGCCTTCGACAGCCATTATGTCGAGACCGACGACGCCTATGTCGGGGCCGAAACCGCCCAGGTGACCGCCTTGTCGCCGGGCCCGGTGGCCAAGATCTTCGTGGTCGAGACCCAGGCCGTGAAGGCCGGCGACCCGTTGGTCATCATCGACGACGCCGACGCCCGCATCGCCGTCGCCCAGGCCGAGGCCGCCCTTGGCCAGGCCGAGCGCAAGGTGAAGGGTTACTTCGCCAGCGACACCGCCTTGGCCGGCCAGTTCGAGGCTCGCCAGGCCGACGTCGCCCGCGCCGACGCTCAGATCGTCGCCGCCAAGGCCGACGTCGATCGCGCCCGCGTGGATCTCTCGCGCCGCCAGGCCCTGGTGGGCGAGGGCGCCGTTTCGGGCGACGAGCTGACGACCGCCCAGAACCGTCTCGCCAACGCCCAGGCCGCGCTGAACGCCGCTCAGGCCGGCCGCGCCCAGGCCCTGGCCAGCCGCGACGCGGCCATCGGCACGCGTGAGGTCAACACCGTGCTGATCTCGGGCGTTTCGGTCACCGAGAACCCCGAGGTCAAGGCCGCCCAGGCCCGGCTCGACGCCGCGCGCCTGGCCCTGGCCCGCACCGTGGTCCGCGCCCCGACCGACGGTGTCGTCGCCCGCAAGTCGGTGCAAGTTGGCCAGCAGGTCGCCATGGGCACGCCGATGATGGCCGTGGTGCCGACCGCCCAGGCCTATGTCGACGCCAACTTCAAGGAAGTGCAACTGGACAAGGTGGTCCCCGGCCAGCCGGTGGTGCTGACGTCCGACCTTTATGGCGGCGGCGTGAAGTTCCACGGCAAGGTCCGTGGCCTGGCCGGCGGCACCGGTTCGGCCTTCTCGCTGATCCCGGCTCAGAACGCCTCGGGCAACTGGATCAAGGTGGTCCAGCGCGTCCCGGTCCGCATCACCCTGGACCCCGCCGAACTGGCCAAGCATCCGCTGCGGGTTGGGCTGTCCATGAAGGCCAAGATCGACGTCGCCGAAGGCGCGAAGTAGTCCGTTACTAGGAGCCGCCCATGGCGTCCGAACAATCACAAGGCGCTGGTCCGGCGCCGATGACCGGGATGCTCCTGGCCGTCACCTCGATCGCCCTGGCCCTGGGCACCTTCATGCAGGTGCTGGACAGCACCATCGCCAACGTCTCGATCCCGACCATCGCCGGCAATCTCGGCGTCAGCTCCAGCCAGGGCACCTGGGTGATCACCGCCTTCGCCGTGGCCAACGGCGTCTCGGTGCCGCTGACCGGCTGGCTGATGGGCCGCTACGGCGTCGTGAAGACCTTCGTGGTCTCGGTGATCCTGTTCACGATCGCCTCGTTGCTGTGCGGCCTCTCCTGGAATCTCGAATCTCTGATCCTGTTCCGCATCCTGCAAGGCGCGGTGTCCGGCCCGATGATCCCCGGCTCCCAGGCCCTGCTGATCATGATCTTCCCGCCCAACAAGCGGGGCACGGCATTGGCGATCTGGTCGATGACCACCCTGGTGGCCCCGATCTGCGGTCCGATCCTGGGCGGCTACATCTCCGATAATATCTCCTGGCCGTGGATCTTCCTGATCAACGTGCCCGTGGGCATCCTCTGCGCCGTCGTCTGCTGGCGGAACATGGCCAGCCGCGAGACCCCGACCCGCAAGCTGCCGATCGACCGCACTGGCTTCATGCTGCTGCTGGTCTGGGTCGGCGCGCTGCAGGTGATGCTGGACACCGGCAAGGAGGCCGACTGGTTCTCCTCGCCCGCCATCGTCGTCGAGATGTGGATCGCCATTATCGGCTTCATCGCCTGGGTGATCTGGGAGCTGAACGAGAAGCACCCGATCGTCGACCTGTCGCTGTTCAAGTCCAGCAACTTCGTGATCGGCACCATCGCCTTCTGCCTGGGCTACGCGGTGTTCTTTGGCAACAACCTCCTGCTGCCGCTGTGGCTGCAGACCCGGATGGGCTACATCGCGACCTGGGCCGGCCTGGTGGCCGCGCCGAGCGGCGTGGTCGCCGTGATGCTGACGCCGTTCATGGCCCGGCTGATGAACAAGGTCGACGCCCGCTGGATGGCGACTCTGTCGCTGGCCGCCTTCGGCCTGTCCTTCTTCATGCGCTCGGGCTACACGCCCGACGCCAATTTCTGGGCGCTGGTCATGCCGATGCTGGTCCAGGGCGTGGCGATGAGCACGTTCTTCATCTCGATGGTGACCATCTCGCTGAACGGCATCCCGCCCCAGCAGACGCCGCAGGCCTCGGGGCTGTCGAACTTCTCGCGGATCACCGCGGGCAGCTTCGCCGCCTCCCTGGCCACGACGATCTGGGATCGGGGCGAGTCCGTGCACCAGACCCGTCTGGCCGAGACCATGAGCTCCGGCAGCCCGGCCTGGCTCGACGCCGTGAGCAAGCTGCAGGCGACGGGCATGACCCACCTGCAGGCGGTCGGGGCGATCACCAACCAGGTGGTCAACCAGGCCTATCTGCTGGCGGCCCTGGACTTCTTCCGCGTCTCGGCGTGGCTGTGCGTGATCCTGATCCCGCTGATCTGGCTGACCAAGAAAGCCAAGGCCAGCGGCGCGGCCCACGCGGCCGCCGACTAAAAGCGAGGGGCGCTAGCCAAGCCGGCCAGCGCCCCTTTTTTCACCTCCGGCGGGAGCCGCTGTCTTCAGTTCAGGTCGAGGCGGTCGGCGTTCATGACCTTGGTCCAGGCCGCCACGAAGTCCTTCACGAACTTCTCCTGCGAGTCCGCACAGGCATAGACCTCGGCGAAGGCCCGCAGTTCGGCGTGCGAGCCGAAGATCAGGTCGACGCGGCTGGCGGTCCAGCGCGGCTCGCTGCTCTTGCGGTCGTGGCCGGCGAAGGCGTTGACCGCCGTCGGGGCCCAGGTCGTGCCCATGCTCAGCAAGTTGACGAAGAAGTCGTTGGTGAGCGCGCCGACGCGGTGGGTGAACACCCCGTCCTTGCTTCCGCCGGCGTTGGCGCCCAGCACCCGCAGACCACCGACGAGCACCGTCATTTCCGGCGCCGACAGGCCCAGCAGATGGGCCCGGTCGACCAGGGCCTCTTCCGGGGACATGAACTGCGGGCCGCTCTTGCGATAGTTGCGGAAGCCGTCCGACAGCGGCTCCAACGGCTCGAACGACGCCGCGTCGGTCTGCTCGGCCGAGGCGTCCATGCGGCCCGGCGCGAACGGGACCTCGATGGACGTACCGGCGTCCCGGGCGGCCTTCTCGACGGCGGCGTTGCCCGCCAGCACGATCAGGTCGGCCAGGGAGACCTTCTTGCCCCCGGTCCCGTTGAAGCCCTGCTGGATGCCTTCCAGAGTCGATAGCACCTTGGCCAGGATGGGCGGGTCATTGACCTCCCAGTCCTTCTGCGGAGCGAGGCGGACTCGCGCGCCGTTGGCGCCGCCGCGCTTATCCGACTTGCGGTAGGTCGAGGCCGAGGCCCAGGCGGTCGACACCAACTCGGCGACCGACAGGCCCGAGGCCAGGATCTTGTCCTTCAGCGCCTTGGCGTCGGCGGCGTCGATCAGCGGGTGGTCGACGGCCGGGATCGGGTCCTGCCAGATCAGGGTTTCCTTGGGCACGAGCGGGCCGAGATAGCGCTGGATCGGCCCCATGTCGCGGTGGGTCAGCTTGAACCACGCCCGGGCGAAGGCGTCGGCGAACTGGTCGGGGTTCTCATAGAACCGGCGCGAGATCTTTTCGTATTCCGGGTCGAAGCGCAGGGCCAGGTCCGACGTCAGCATCCTCGGGCGTCGCGTCTTAGACGCGTCGTAGGCGTCCGGGATGTCGGCCGGGGCGTCCTTGGCTTCCCACTGATGGGCGCCGCCGGGGCTCTTGGTCAGCTCCCATTCGAACTTGAAGAGATTGTCGAAGAAGTGGTTGCTCCACCTGGTCGGAGTCTGGCTCCAGGTGACTTCCAGGCCGGACGTTATCGCGTCGGCGCCGAGGCCCGTGCCGTGCTTGCTGCGCCAGCCCAGGCCGCCATCCTCGATCTGGCCGCCTTCCGGCTCTGGGCCGACGAACGAGGGATCGCCCGCGCCGTGGGTCTTGCCGAAGGTGTGACCGCCAGCGATCAGGGCGACGGTCTCCTCGTCGTTCATGGCCATGCGGGCGAAGGTGGCGCGGATGTCGCGCGCCGAGGCCACGGGATCAGGATTGCCGTTCGGGCCCTCGGGATTGACATAGATCAGGCCCATCTGCACCGCGCCGAGGGCCGGATGCAGCTGACGCTCGCCGCTGTAGCGTTCGTCGCCCAGCCATGAGCCTTCCGGCCCCCAGTAGAGCTCCTCGGGCTCCCACTGGTCGGCGCGGCCGCCAGCGAAGCCGAACGTCTTGAAGCCCATCGACTCCAGGGCGACGTTGCCGACCAGCACATAGAGATCGGCCCACGAGATCTTGCGGCCGTACTTCTGCTTGATCGGCCACAGCAGACGGCGCGCCTTGTCCAGGTTGGCGTTGTCCGGCCAGCTGTTCAGCGGTGCGAAGCGCTGCTGTCCGCCACCGGCGCCGCCGCGCCCGTCCGAGGTGCGATAGGTGCCGGCGCTGTGCCAGGCTAGGCGAATGAAGAGGCCGCCATAGTGACCGAAGTCGGCGGGCCACCAGTCCTGAGAATCCGTCATCAGGGCGTGCAGGTCATTGATGACCGCGTTCAGGTCTAGGGTCTTGAATTCCTCGGCGTAGTTGAACGCCTCGCCCATCGGGTTCGAACGCGGCGAGTGCTGATTGAGACTTTCCAGGCGGAGATTTTCGGGCCACCAGTCCCGGTTGCTTCGGCCGCCTTTGCCATGCCCCATCGGGCACTGACCTTGCACGCTGTCGTCCACCTTAGCGTCCATCGTCGTTTCCTCCGCGCTGCTCGCGCCTGGCTGTCGTCCCCCGACCGCGTCCTAGGGAGCCGCCGTTTTCGGCCATTGGTAAAATTGATTGTTCCTATCGCCGCGATAGAGAAAGTCTTCGTTGCGGCGTGCGCGGATCAACGCGGCTCGGCTGGCGCGCGCGTGTTCGACGGGCTTGGCTCGGTTCTCCCAACCGTCCAGCGTTGCATTAAAGATTGGACAGGATCGCGCAATCTCCGGTGAGTCCTCTGGCATCGCGCGACAATGCTTGTCAAAAATGTGTCTGACTCGGCTGGGCGAGCAGTAACATTACAAGTAGTTCATGATAGCGCTGGGTAAGACTCGATGGGTGCAAGTGCTCATCGGCCAGAACCATTGGAAGGATGCTGTTCTCTCGCAACTTGAGGCCGGCGACATCTTCCGCTTGGCTGAGCCTAGCGGCGAGCTCGTTCATGGTGGAAAGATCTACGTGGTGAGGGAAGCGCCTCAAGTCATCGCCCAGGAATGGCCGGAAAAGGCGGATGCCGCGGTCGTCGTGTTCAGCGCGGCCTGCACCGAAGCCGGAAAGGCGGAGTAGCGGTGGAGCGACCTTGACCGTCCGGCGTTTGAAAGCCGTATAGTCAGGGGAGCGTGATGACCGCCCAAAGCCCAAGCCCAGTCGTTTCCGGCCGACCTGTCTACGTGATCGACGGCGCGCGGACGCCGTTCCTGAAGGCCCGAGGCGGGCCGGGGCCGTTCACCCCCGTCGACCTCGCCGTCCAGTGCGGACGACCCTTGTTGTTGCGGCAGCCCTTCGCGCCGGACGCCTTCGACCAGGTGATCCTCGGCTGCGTCAACGTCATCGCCGACGAGCAGAACCCCGCCCGCGTGGCCGCGCTGCGCCTGGGCTGCGGCCCCGAGATGACCGCCTTTACCGTGGCCATCAACTGCGGCTCGGGCATGCAGTCGATCGACACCGCCTACCGCTACATCCGCGAGGGTTCGTCCGAGCTGATCCTGGCCGGCGGCGCCGAGGCGCTGAGTCATGCGCCGCTGGTGCTGAAACAGACCGCGGTCGAATGGCTGTCGAGCCTGCAAGGCGCCAAGGCTCCGATCGACAAGGTCAAGGCCATGGCCGGCTTCCGACCTGACATGCTGCAGCCGGTCATCGGCCTGGAGCGCGGCCTGACCGACCCGATCACCGACCTCGGCATGGGCCAGACCGCCGAGGTGCTGGCTCACTATTTCGGCATCAGCCGCGAGGCCGCCGACGCTTACGCCGTCGAGAGCCACCACCGCCTGGCCAGAGCGCAGAAGTCTGGCTGGCTGTCCGGCGAGGTCGAGCCCGCTTTCGCTCGTGATGGAACCGTCTACGACCACGACGATGGCGTGCGTCCCGACAGCAGCGCCGAGAAGCTTGCGACCCTGAAGCCGGCCTTCGAGCGGCCGTTCGGCAAGGTCACGCCCGGCAACAGCTCGCAGATCACCGACGGCGCCTCCTGGGTGATCCTGGCGTCCGAGGAGGCGGTGCGGAAGCACGGGCTGAAGCCGCGCGCCGTGATCCTCGACAGCGAATGGGCGGCCCTGGATCCGTCGATCATGGGGCTGGGGCCCGTTCTGGCCTCGACGCCCCTTTTGCAGCGCGCGGGCCTGAGCCTGCGGGACATCGAGCTCTGGGAGCTGAACGAGGCCTTCGCCGCCCAGGTGCTGGCCTGTCTGGCGGCCTGGGAGGACGAGGGCTTCTGCCGCGAGGTGCTGGGCCTGCCTGGCGCCGCCGGCGTCATCGATCGCGACCGGCTGAACGTCGATGGCGGCGCGGTCAGCCTGGGTCATCCGGTCGGGGCCAGCGGCAACCGCATCGTGCTGCATCTGGTCAACGCCCTGGAGCGCCTCGACCTGAGGCGCGGCATCGCCACCGAATGCATCGGCGGCGGCCAGGGCGGCGCCATGCTGATCGAGCGGGTGTAAGGAGATGGCCATGCAAGACCGCGCCCTGACCCTGCTGAAGCCGCGCGACCTCGACCTGGGGCCGCCGCCGATGAACGACTATGGCCTGGCGCACTGGCGGCTGACCCGAGGTCCGGACGGCGTCGCCTGGGCGGTGCTCGACAAGGCCGACGCCAGCGCCAACACCCTGGACGACGCGGTGCTTGGCGAACTGGATCAGATCCTGGACCTGATGCAGGCCGACCGGCCGGTCGCCCTGGTGATCCGTTCGGCCAAGCCGTCGGGCTTTATCGCTGGCGCCGATGTCGGCCAGTTCCGCGGCGCGAACGACGTCGGTGAGATTGAGCAGCGCATGGCCCGCGCTCACGCCATCGTCGACCGCCTGGAGAGCCAGCCCTACCAGACCATCGCGGTGGTCCATGGCTACGCCCTGGGCGGCGGACTGGAGGTGGCGCTGGCCTGCAAGGTCCGCATCGCCATCCATGGCGCCAGGTTCGGCTTTCCGGAGATCCAGCTCGGCCTGCATCCGGGCCTGGGCGGCACGGCGCGGTTCACGCGGCTGATCGATCCGCTGCAGGCCATGAGCTTCATGCTGACCGGCAAGACGATCGCGGCGAAGAAGGCCAAGGACCTGGGCCTGGTCGACGCCGTCCTGCCCGAGCGCCACGTCCGCGCCGCCGTGAACGCGGCCATTCGCGGCGACCTGCGTGGCGAGGGCCAAAGTCTGATCGACCGGATCAAGGACAGCGCCCCGGCCCGCCGCCTGGCCGCCGGACGCATGCGCGACGAGGCCAGGAAGCCGGCCCCGCCCGAGCACTATCCGGCGCCCGGCGCGCTGATCGACCTGTGGGAGCGCCATGGCGGCGACTTCGAGGCGATGAAAGCGGCGGAGATTGGGTCCTTCGCGCGGCTGATGGTGTCTGAGACGGCCCAGAACCTGATCCGCGTCTTCTTCTTGCGCGAGACGCTGAAGGGGCTGGCGGGGGAGGGCGATGACATTCGCCGTGTCCACGTGATCGGGGCGGGCGCCATGGGCGGCGACATCGCCGCCTGGTGCGCCTGGAGCGGCCTGACCGTCACCCTGACCGACGTGAAAGCCGAGCCGATCGGCGGGGCGATCAAGCGCGCCGCCGAGCTGTATGGCAAGATCAGCCACGACGATGCTCTGAAGGTTCGCGACGCGTTGGACCGCCTTGTCCCGGACCTGAGGGGCGAGGGCGCGCGGTCGGCCGATCTGGTCATCGAGGCCGCGCCGGAGAAGGTGGATTTGAAGCGGGGTCTCTACGCCAGGATCGAGCCGCTGATGAAGCCGGGCGCGATCCTGGCGACCAACACCTCGTCGATCCCCCTGGAGACCCTGCGCGAAGGTCTGCGCCGACCCGAGCGGCTGGTCGGCCTGCACTTCTTCAATCCGGTCTCGCGGATGCAGCTGGTCGAGGTGGTGCGCCACGACGGCCTGGATCCCGAGGTTGAAAAGGCCGCCCGCGCCTTCGTCGGGGCCATCGAGCGCCTGCCGGCGCCGGCCCGAAGCGCGCCGGGCTTTATCGTCAACCGGGCCCTGACGCCGTATCTGGTCGAGGCCATGGCCATGCTGGACGAGGGCGTCGCCAAGGAGACCATCGACAAGGCCGCCGAGCGGTTCGGCATGCCGATGGGGCCGATCGAGCTGGCCGACCAGGTCGGCTTGGACATCTGCCTGGCCGTGGCCGACATGCTCAAGCGCGAACTCAAGTGGGACATGCCCGACGCCCCGCAATGGCTACGCGACAAGGTCGAGCACAGGCAGTTGGGAAAGAAGACTGGCGAAGGCCTCTACGTCTGGAGGGGCGGCCATCCCAACAAGGCCCCCAATGCGGCCGAGCCCGACCCGGACATGGCCGACCGGCTGGTCCTGCCGCTCGTCAACACCTGCGCGGCCTTGCTGGGCGACGGCGTCTCGGAGCATCCGGACGTCATCGACGCGGCGATGATCTTCGGGGCCGGCTTCGCGCCGTTCCGAGGCGGTCCGCTGCGTTACGCGCGCCAGCGCGGCGTCGCCGAGGTGAAGGCCAGGCTGGAGGATCTGGCCCGTAAGTACGGCGAACGCTTCCGGCCGGCGGAAGGCTGGTCCAAGCTGGAGGCATGACGGACCGCTTCACCGACTCCGAAGTCCTGGCAGACGCAATCATCGCCAAGGTCGGCCGCCGCATCGTTCTGGGTCTGCCACTGGGCCTGGGCAAGGCCAACCATGTCGCCAACGCCCTGTTCGCGCGGGCCATGGCCGATCGGTCGCTGCACCTGCACATCTTTACCGCCCTGACCCTGGAGCCGCCCCGCCCCAAGTCGGAGCTGGAGGCCGCCTTTCTCGGGCCGGTGATCGCGCGCGCCCTGGGCGGCTATCCGGCCCTGGCCTATGCCGACGTCCAGCGCCGCGACGCCCTGCCGGACAACATCCAGGTCGACGAGTTCTTCTTCCAGGCCGGCACGCGCCTCTCCGTCGAGAGCGCTCAGCGCAGCTACATCTCGGCCAACTACACCCACGCGGCCGGCTACCTGCTGGATCGCGGCGTCAATGTCGTGGCACAACTGGTGGCCAGAGAAGGCGACCGCTACAGCCTTTCCTGCAACACTGACATTACCCTGGACCTGCTGGCCGCTCGCCAGGCCGGCAAGGCCGACTTCCTGCTGGTCGGTCAGGTCAATGACGAGCTGCCGTTCATGCCGGGCGACGGCGATCTGCCGGCTTCGGCGTTCAGCCATCTGCTGGAGGGGCCGTCCGTCCAGTTTCCGCTGTTCGCCCCGCCCAAGGAGCCGATCTCGGACGCCCACTACGCGATCGGCTTCCAAGCGGCCGGCCTTGTCCCGGACGGCGGCACGATCCAGATGGGCATCGGCTCGATCAGCGATGCGGTGACGCAAGGCCTGATCGTCCGCCATCGCGACCCGGCTGGCTTCCTCGACACCCTGAACCGCCTGTCGCCCGCCGTGGGGGCGCCCAGACATGCCGAGCCGTTCCAGAAGGGGCTCTACGCGGCGACCGAAATGTTCGTCGACTGCCTGCTCGACCTCTGGAAGGCCGGCGTGCTCAAGCGCGAGGTCGACGGGGCGGTGCTGCACGGCGGCTTCTTCCTGGGTCCGCGCGCCTTCTACGAGGCCCTGCGCAAGATGCCCGCGGAGGACCGCGCCAAGTTCCAGATGCAGGCGATCTCCGGCATCAACGAACTCTACGGCGACGAGGCGGTCAAGCGTGTCGCTCGCGTCGACGCGCGCTTCATCAACACCGCCATGATGGTCACCCTGCTGGGCGCGGTGGTCTCCGATGGCCTGGAGGACGGCCGCGTGGTCAGCGGCGTGGGCGGACAGTACAACTTCGTGGCCCAGGCCTTCGCGCTGGAGAACGCGCGGTCGGTGATCACCTTGGACGCCGTGCGCGGAGCGGGGAAGAAGGCCAGTTCGAACGTGCTGTGGTCCTACGGCCACGGCACCATTCCGCGCCACCTGCGCGACATCGTCATCACCGAGTACGGCGTCGCCGACCTGCGCGGCCGCACCGACCGTGACGTGATCGTGGCCCTGCTAAGGGTGGCTGACAGCCGCTTCCAGCCGGCGCTGCTGGAGCAGGCCAAGGCCGCCGGCAAGCTGGAGCGCGGCTACGCCCTGCCGGCCGAGGTTCGCGACAACACCCCCGAGCGCATCGCCGAGGCGCTGGCGCCGGCCAAGGCCGCGGGTCTGGCCCCGTTGCTGCCGTTCGGCTCGGACTTCGATCCGCTGGAAGAGAGCCTGTTGCCGACACTCGGAAGGCTGAAGGCGGCGCAGGCCGAGCCGAAGGCGCTGCTCGGCTTGGTTCTGGAAGGCCTGCGAGCCAAGACTGGCGATGAAGCGGCGTTGACGCGCCTTGGCCTTGATCGACCGCGAGGCCTCCGACAGCGCCTGACCGCTCTGGCCGTGCGCGGCGCCCTGCGTCGTTAGGGCATGCCGGGCGCCGAACTTCGTCCAGCCGTCATGCGCTTTACGCGTCGGCTTCAAACGGTTTGGATTTTCAGGGAATGGTGGGGATCCAAGCTATGCTTGGATCCCCATGGTGCCACGACAGGGACTCGAACCCTGGACCTCAGCCTTACCAAGGATGCGCTCTACCACTGAGCTACCGCGGCGAAGAGGAGGGGCGTATAGCGAGGTGAATCGCGAACGCCAAGCCCAAAATCGTCTTGACCGAAGATCTTTGTCGCCGCACCCCCGGCGCATGGCGATCAGCGACGACAAATCCACCCGCGAGGCCAAGCTGGCCGAGGCGCTCCGTACGAACCTCCGCAAGCGGAAAGCCGCCGCCCGCGGGCGTTTGGACGAATCCGACCCCGCGATCACGGCGGCTGAGGCCGCGCCGAGGCCCTATAACGTCGTTCGCAAACTGCTGGGGATAACTCATCGCGGCGATGAGCGGATCGAGCTGGCGATCGAGCTCTCCGCGCCGTTTCCGAATCCCGACGGTCCGGGCTGGGCGGTCGCGGTGCGGCTGACGGGCGACGGCGGACAGTTCGACACCGAAGTCGGCAAGGCCGCCTTCGGGCGCGATGCACTGGCGGCGACGCGCCAGGCGATCGAGCTGGCCCAGGTGGCCCTCGACCTCGCCAGCACGACCCATGACCTGCGCTGGCCGGACGACGAGCGTCCCTACGATCTTTCGGCTCCAATTTAGAGGCGTAGCCCTTGCAAGCCCCCTTGCAACGGATAGAACCCGCCCCTCACATGTTGAACCGCGCGGCGACCCCCACCCCCGCGCGTTCGAGGGACCTGAATGGATCGCATCGCCATCACCGGCGGCGCGCGGCTGAACGGATCGATCCCGGTCAGCGGCGCCAAGAACTCGGCCATCAAGCTGATGGCGGCCAGCCTGCTCACCGACGAGCCGCTGCGCCTGACGAACATGCCGCGCCTGGCGGATACGCGTTTCCTGGGCAAGCTGCTGGCGCGCCTGGGCGTCGAGGTTACCGAGCGCGACGGCGCCGACGGCCAGGAAACCGTGCTGCACGCGGCCGAGATCACCAGCGGCTTCGCGCCCTATGACCTGGTGCGCCAGATGCGCGCTTCGTTCAACGTGCTGGGCCCGCTCGTCGCCCGCTCGGGCCAGGCCAAGGTTTCGCTGCCGGGCGGCTGCACCATCGGCGCGCGTCCCGTGGACCTGCACCTGCAGGCGCTGGAGGCGCTGGGCGCCAAGATCGACCTGCATGAGGGCTATGTCTACGCCCAGGCCCCGCGTGGCCTGAAGGGCGCGGAGATCGTCTTCCCGATGGTCTCGGTGGGCGCCACCGAGCACGCCATGCTGGCCGCCGTGCTGGCCGACGGGACGACCGTAATCCGCAACGCCGCCTGCGAGCCGGAGCTGGTCGACCTGCAGGAGTGCCTCAACGCCATGGGCGCCAAGGTCGAAGGCGCGGGCACGCCGACCATCACCATCACCGGTGTCGCCCGCCTGAAGGGCGCGACCCACGCCGTGATCCCCGACCGCATCGAGATGGGCACCTACGCCGTCGCCGCGGCCATGGCCGGGGGCGAAGTGCGCCTGACTAACGCCCGTCCCGGCCTGATCGACAGCCTGCTCGTCAAGCTGGAAGAGGCTGGCGCCGGCGTCGAGCACACCAATGACGGCTGCATCATCCGCCGCAACGGCCAGCGCCTGAACGCCGTCGACATCGAGACCGCGCCGTTCCCGGGTTTCGCCACCGACCTGCAGGCGCAGTTCATGGCCCTGATGACGACCGCGAACGGCGAGAGCCGCATCCGCGAGACCATCTTCGAGAACCGCTTCATGCACGCTCCCGAGCTGATGCGCCTGGGCGCCGATATCTCGGTCTCGGGCGGCGAGGCCCGCGTGCGCGGCGTCGAGCAACTGGAAGGCGCCGAAGTGATGGCCACCGACCTGCGCGCCTCGGTCAGTCTGGTGATCGCCGGCCTGGTCGCGCGCGGCGAGACCACGGTCAGCCGCATCTATCACCTGGATCGCGGCTTCGAGCGCCTGGAAGAGAAGTTGGGCGCCTGCGGGGCCCAGGTCCGTCGCATCAAGGGCGACGGCGAGCCGGAGCTCTGAGGATGACCGAAACCGCAAAGCCGCTGCGCCTGCTGGCCCACGACGCCGACGATCTCGGCGTGCTGTCGGCCGCCCTGCAGGACGCGGTGGCCAAGATCGGCGACATCCGCTGGGACGCCCAGGGGCGCACCCTGACCATCGCCTGCAACCGCTTCCGCTGGGAGGCGGCCAAGGCCAAGCAGGGCGAGCGCGTGCGTTCGGCTCTCCAGTTCGGTGACGTCACCGGCGTGCAGGGGCGCAACCTGCGTCGCGACGCCAAGGGGGCGGTGGTCGAGCTGCTGTCCATCGGCTTCACGCCGGGCGAGGAAGCTCCGGCGGGCATCGTCACCCTGACCTTCGCGGGCGGCGGTGACATGCGGGTCTCGGTGGACTGCCTGGACGTGGCCCTGGCCGACGTCTCCGATCCCTGGGTCACGCCTCGGACGCCGGGTCATGCGGACTAGATAACAGCGACCAGAGCTCCTGAATCAGGCGCCTGCTCAATCCCTGAGCGGCGCCTTTTTTCTGGTCTTTTGGCGGGCAGGGCGCGCGCCTGGGATTCGTCCCACGCCGTAGTGATCGGCCGGCCAATTCGCCTGGCGGGCGAGCGATGCTAGGTTAACGTCACGCGCCCGTCAGAGGCGCGGTTCGTCAGGGAGGCCGCGATGGCCAGAAGGACAGTCTATTCGACTGGGGAAACCCAGTCGGTTTTCTTCCGTGCGTGCGACATCACCAAACCCGAACCGCCGGTGCTGCGCCACGGCGGTCCCTGCCTCGACTGGGGCCGCGCGACCCTGGTGGCGCTGTGCGTGGTGTTCCTGGGCGGTCTGGCGACCCTGGCCTACGCGGCGCTGGGCTGATCTGAAGAACGCCGTTCCTTCGATTGCCTCGGGCCAGCAAGCGCGCCTAAGCTTCGCCGCATGAGCACGCCCGATAGCGACCTGTGGAACGAAGACCTGGCGCCGACCAGCCAGGCTCAACGCACCTGGCGCTGGCGGCACTTCGCGGCGCTGTGGCTGGGCATGGTCATCTGCGTGCCGGCCTACATGCTGGCCTCGGGTCTGATCGAGCAGGGCATGTCGGCGGGGCAGGCGGTGCTGACCGTGCTGCTGGGCAACCTCGTCGTACTGATCCCCATGCTGCTGATCGGCCATGCCGGCGCGCGCTGGGGCGTGCCCTACGCGGTTTTGGCGCGGGCGTCGTTCGGCTGGAAGGGCGCGCGGATCCCGGCCGTGGCGCGGGCCATCGTCGCCTGCGGCTGGTACGGCATCCAGACCTGGATCGGGGGCGGGGCGCTGCTGACCCTGTTGGGCGTCATCGTCGGCAAGAAGCTGGAAGGCGCGCCGCTGCCGCTCTTAGGCATCGGCCTGGGCCAACTTCTGGCCTTCTTCGCCTTCTGGGCCGTCCAGCTGCTGTTCGTCACCAAGGGCCTGACTGCGGTGCGCAAGCTGGAGACCTGGACCGCGCCGATCAAGGTGCTGATCTGCGGCTTGATGGTCTGGTGGGCGGTCAGCAAGGCCGGCGGCCTAGGCCCGATCTTCCACCAGCCCTCGGCCTTCGTCGAAGGCGGGGCCAAGGCCGGCCAGTTCTTGAGCGTCTTCGCCCCGGCCCTGACGGCCATGGTCGGCTTCTGGGCCACTCTGGCCCTGAACATCCCCGACTTCACCCGCTTCGCCCGGACCCAGTCCGACCAGATCATCGGTCAGGCGCTGGGTCTGCCCGCGCCGATGGGCCTGCTGGCCCTGGTCAGCGTGGTGACGACCTCGGCCACCGTCCTCGTGTTCGGCAAGGCGGTGTGGGACCCGGTGCAGCTGGCGGGCGACATCGGCGGGATCGCCGTGGTCGTGGGCCTGTTGATCATCAGCCTGGACACCGTCTGCTGCAACATCGCCGCCAATCTTGTCGGACCGGCCTATGACTTCTCGGCCCTGTGGCCCAGCAAGATCAGCTATCGCACCGGCGGCTGGATCACGGCCGGCATCGGCGTGCTGATCATGCCTTGGAAGCTCTTGGAGACCACCCAGGGCTACATTTTCACATGGCTGGTCGGCTATGGCGCGCTTCTGGGGCCGATCGCCGGAATCCTGATCGTCGACTACTGGATCGTGCGGAAGGCTCAGTTGGCGGTGGATGACCTCTATGTCCGCGACGGCGCCTATGCCTACCGAGGTGGCTGGAACCCGGCGGCGATCATCGCCCTGGTGCTGGGCGTGCTGCCGAACCTGCCGGGGTTCCTCGCGGCCGCCGCGCCGCACCTGTTTGGCGGCGTGGGCGGGTTCTGGACCGGGCTCTACACCTACGCCTGGTTCGTGGGCCTGGCGATCGCGGCCCTGATCTACGGACTGATGATGCGGGGCAGGGCGGTTTAATCGCGATCGCTTTCCTTTCCTCATCGACGGGGAGGAGGGCGTCGAAAGGCCTTGCCTACCGCCACAAAAGCCGCATTTAGACCCCATGCGCCGTTTCTCCTTTACCGACCCCGGTTTCGCCGCCGCCTTCAAGGCCTTTCTCGACGAACGCCGCGGCTCGCCGGCTGATGTCGACGCCGCCGCCGCCGAGGTGCTGGAGGCGGTGAAGTCCCGTGGGCTCGAGGCGCTGCTCGACTACGGCCGCCGGTTCGACAAGGTCGAGCTGACCGCCGAGACGATCCGCGTGACTCCTGAAGAGATCGAGCAGGGCGCGGCCGACACTCCCGCCGACGTGCGCGAGGCCATCGCCTTCGCCGCCGCCCGTATCCGCGCCTATCACAGCCGCCAGCGTCCGGCCGACCAGGCCTGGACCGACGAGGCCGGCGTCGAGCTGGGCTGGCGCTGGACGGCGCTGGAGGCCGTGGGCGTCTATGTCCCCGGCGGCCGCGCGGCCTATCCCTCGACCGTGCTGATGAACGCCGTGCCCGCCCAGGTGGCCGGCGTCGACCGCATCGCCATGGTCACCCCGCCCGGCAAGCTGCAGCCGGCGGTGCTGGCCGCCGCCAAGGAGGCCGGCGTCACCGAGATCTGGCGAGTGGGCGGAGCCCAGGCTGTCGCCGCGCTCGCCTACGGCGCGGGTCCCATCCAGCCGGTCGACAAGATCGTCGGTCCCGGCAACGCCTATGTCACCGCCGCCAAGCGTCGTCTGTACGGTGTGGTCGGGATCGACGCCCTGGCGGGCCCGTCCGAGATCGTCGTGGTGGCGGACAACCAGAACAACCCCGACTGGATCGCCGCGGACCTGCTGAGCCAGGCCGAGCACGATCCGGCCGCCCAGTCGATCCTGATCACCGACGATCCGGGCTTCGCCGGCGCCGTCGAGGCCGCCGTGATCGAACGCCTCAAGACCCTGGCCACCGGCGAGGACGCCGCCGCCTCGTGGCGCGACCACGGCGCGGTGATCATCGCCCCGCTGGACGAGAGCCCCGCTCTGGTCGACGCCATCGCGCCCGAGCACGTCGAGTTCGCGATGGAGAACCCGGAGCGCCTGGCCGACCGTGTGCGCCACGCCGGCGCGATCTTCCTGGGCCGCCTGACGCCGGAAGCCATCGGCGACTATGTGGCCGGCTCCAACCACGTGCTGCCGACCAGTCGCGCGGCGCGCTTCCAGTCGGGCCTGTCGATCTACGACTTCATCAAGCGCACCTCGATCGTGAAGTGCGACGCGGCCTCGTTCGGCGTCCTGGGGCCGCACACCGTCGCGCTGGCCAAGGCCGAGGGATTGCCGGCCCACGCCTTGTCGGCGTCCATACGGTTGCCTTCGGGCGACTGACGCGCGAACGTCCGCGATAGATGAGCACCGCCGACTCCGCCAGCCACAGGATCAAGTCGATCGAGATCGACGAGGACAGCCTCGCGGCCGCCTCGCGCGACCAGGAACAGGAACGCCAGGTCGCGATCTTCGACCTTCTGGACGGCAACTATTTCGAACCGGCCGAGGCGTCCGGCGGCCCCTACGACATCAAGCTGTCGCTGGTCGAGAACCGCCTGGCCTTCGACATCGTCGGGCCCGACTACGCCAAGCGCCACCTGCTGTCCCTGTCGCCCTTCCGGGGGGTGATCAAGGACTACTTCATGATCTGCGACAGCTACTATTCGGCGATCCGCAGTTCGACGCCGCAGCAGATCGAGGCCTTGGACATGGGCCGGCGCGGCCTCCACAACGAGGGCTCGAACCTGCTGCGCGAACGCCTGGAGGGCAAGGTCAAGACCGACCTCGACACAGCCCGACGCCTGTTCACCTTAATCTGCGCGCTGCACTGGCGGGGTTAGGGTGGCGGAGCTCCCGGACGCCGTCCTCTTCACCTGCAACTACAACCGCGTGCGCTCGCCGATGGCCGAGGGGCTGTTCAAACGCTTCTACGGGACCAGGGCGTTCGTCGACTCCTGCGGGCTCAAGTCGGATCCGGCCGGGGAGGGGATCGACCCCTTCGTCGTGGTGGTGATGGACGAACTGGGCCTGGACGTCTCGCGCCACAAGCCCAAGACCTTCGCCGAGCTGGAGGACGACAGCTTCGACGTCGTCGTTTCCCTGACGCCGGAAGCCCAGCACCGGGCCGTCGAGCTGTCGCGCGATCGCGCGGTCGAGATCGAATATTGGCCCACCCATGATCCGACGTTGACGGACGGTTCGCGCGAGGCCCGGCTGGAGGCCTATCGCCTGGTTCGGGACAGCCTGGCCGAGCAAATTAAACGACGTTTCGGGGCGCCATCGACGTTTGGGGGGTGAATGCGTTATAGAGGCGCCTCGCCGCGAAAGGTCGCGTGCTGACTCGCTCGTCAGCGCGCCCTCGTGGCTATTTGATTCGCTCCATTTGAGAGGCCTGATGGCTAAGGAAGAACTGCTCGAGTTTCCCGGTACGGTCAGCGAACTGCTGCCGAACGCCACCTTCCGGGTGACGCTTGAGAACGCGCACGAGATCATCGCCCACACCGCCGGCAAGATGCGCAAGAACCGCATCCGCGTGCTGGCCGGCGACAAGGTCCTGGTCGAGATGACCCCCTACGACCTGACCAAGGGCCGTATCACCTACCGCTTCAAGTAGGACGCCCGTGGCTCCCGAGATGGCCGCCCGGCCATCGCTGGTCCTGGCCAGCGCGAGCCCGCGGCGCCTCGACCTGCTGGCCCAGGTCGGCGTTACGCCCGACCGGGTCGATCCCGCCGACATCGACGAAAGTCCGCTGCGCGACGAGACCCCGCGCCGCCACGCCCTGCGTCTGGCGCAAGAGAAGGCGCGCGCCGTCGCCGCGCGCGCGCCTGGCGACTTCGTCCTGGCCGCCGATACGGTGGTGGCCGTCGGCCGCCGCATCCTGCCCAAGGCCGAGACCGAGGCCGACGTCCTCTATTGCCTGAAACTGCTGTCCGGTCGGAACCACAAGGTGTTGACCGGGGTGGCCCTGATCGCGCCCGACGGCCGCATGGGCTCGCGCCTGGTCGAGACCAAGGTCGGCTTCAAGCGCCTGACCGACGCCGAGCGCGACGCCTATGTCGAAGGCGGCCAGTGGAAGGGCAAGGCGGGCGGCTATGGCGTCCAGGGCATGGCCGGCGGCTTCATCACCGACCTGCAAGGCTCCTATCCCAGCGTCGTGGGTCTGCCGCTATACGAGACCCTGAACCTGCTGGAAGGCCTGGGGTATCACGCCAAGGGCGAGCCGACGTGAGCGAGCGCAGAGCCTATCTTCACAAGGGCGTCGGCGAGACGGTCGGCGTTGTGACCCTGGATGGCCGCCCCGAGCGCCTGTTTGTGGCCTGGCCTACCGACGATCCGCTGGACGCCGAGGGCGTGCGGGGGGTGGCCCGTATCAAGTCGATCGAGAAAGCCTTCAACGCGGCCTTTGTGGCCCTGCCGGGCGGCCAGGACGTGATCCTGCCGCTGCGGCCCGACATGCCCAGGCTTGTCGAGGGCGGATTGGTCGAGATCGAGATCAAGACCGCCTCGCGCGCCGACAAGGCCGCTGTGGCCCGCTTTGTCGCCGAAGGGGAGGGCGAGCCGCGCGTGCTGGAGGCCGCGTCGTCGGTCGAGGAACGCCTGCGCCAGGCCGTGAAGGCTGGGTCGCCCACGACCGGCGACAAGGCGCTCCTGGCCGTCGAGGAGGCCGAGGCCGACGCTTTGGCGGTGGTTTTCGCCCTGCCGGGCGGGGGCGACATCGCCGTGGAGCCGACGCGGGCCCTGACGGCGATCGACGTCGATCTGGGCGGCCGCGAGGCCGGCGATTCGAAGCGCGCCGCCCGCCAGGCCAACATGGCCGCGCTCGGCGTCGGGGCCCGCGTGTTGCGGCTGAAAGGGCTGGGCGGCATCGTCGTCTTCGACCTCGTCGGCCGAGGACATGATGGTCAGGCCCTGACGACGGCCGCCCGCAACGCCTTCTCCCCGGATAACCCTGGTGTGGGAATCGGGGCGATCAGCAAGTTCGGCACGCTGGAGATGATCATCCCGCGCCGCGCGCCGCCGATTCTCGACCGCCTGCTGACGCCGAGCGGGGCGGCGAATCCCCGCCATGTCGCCCGACGCCTGGCGCGAGCGCTGGAGCGCGAGGGCAGGGCGGACCCCGGCGGCCGTCTAACGGGCCGTTGCGCGCCCGTCGTGGCAGAGGCTTTCACGCGCGAGCTGGACGCCGGCGTCGCCGAGCGCCTGGGTCGTCGTTTCGTCATCGAATCCCGATCGGACTGGCCGGTCGACCGTCTTGAGGTGTCCGTCACATGAGCACGGGGTGCCCCACCTGCGGCAAGCCGGTCGATCCGGCTTTCCGTCCCTTCTGTTCCAAGCGTTGCGCGGACGTCGACCTGCAGCGCTGGCTGAGCGACCGCTATGTCGTCCCGGGCGGCGAGGGCGACGACGAAAATCCTCTGTCCGAAGACATCCACAGAGAATGAAAAAGGGCGCTGGACATCCCATCCGGCCTCACTTATAGACCCGGCTCCTCGCTGCAGAGCGAGGTCGCCGAGGCGGTTTCGACCGCCGAACGCTAGATGCCTGGGTAGCTCAGTTGGTAGAGCAGCGGATTGAAAATCCGCGTGTCACTGGTTCGATTCCGGTCCCAGGCACCACTTTCTTTGTAAGCCGGATTCCTTCTCGGACCGCCCTGGAACCAGGCCGGTCGCGTTGTCGTTTTCCTGTCATGATGGCGGTTGACCCACCGCCGGGGCGCACCACCTGCTGAGAGGGCAGGCGCCTTTCTTCATCGACCGGCGTTTTATTGCTATGCTGCGATGCAGCATGGTTTTTCTCGTTGCTAGGGAAAAACCGCCCCTTTTTCCGGAAAACCCTTTTGTGCGCTGCGGTGAGGCCGGGGGGGGGCGGCCGTCGACGATGCATTTGTGCCCAAATGATCCCCTTGACGGTGCGAAAAGGGGTTGCCAAAGGACCACAGCCGCAATTCTAACATTGCGGTAAGACCGGAGCCCCAACGGGGCGTCGGTTGCCCGCGCTTCGAAACGATCCTTCTGGAGGCCTTGGTCCTCGCGAGGGGCGTAACGGGTCGAGCGCAGCGAAGCGGGTCCGCCAGGTTGGAAGAGCAATCGACCGCCAGGTGGGCTATTCAGAGTTAGGGTGGAGACGCTCTCGCGCGACGACCCTCGGTCCAAACGTGCTAGACCAATCAGGAACTGGCGACAGATGCTCGACATTAAACGGAAGACCCCCCTCATCGCTCTCGTCGGCGCCATGGCGCTGATGGCGAGCGCCCCGGCTTTTGCCCAGGACGCCTCGGCTCCCGCCGCCGCCTCCTCCACGCAAGCCGCTCCCGCCGACGCCGCCGCCGCTCCGGCCGCGACCCCGGCTCCGGAAGCTCCGCCGGCTGACACCGCCGAAGCTGAAGGCGAAAAGAAGGGCGGCCACTCGCTGACGCCCGTCGGCATGTTCCTCGCCGCTGGCGCCGTCGTTAAGGTCGTCATGATCGGCCTGCTGCTGGCCTCGGTCTTCTCGTGGGTGCTGCTGCTCACCAAGATTTTCGAGTTCGCTGGCCTGAACAAGCAATCGGACAAGTTCCTGGAAGCCTTCCGCGGCGCTCGCTCGATCGCCGACATCGCGCGCATCAGCTCGTCGGAAGAATTCGAAGGCAACCCGATGGCCGACATGGCCGCCGCCGCTTCGCAGGAAGTTGAGCTGTCGCGTCAAGCTGGTCTGGCCGTCGCTGGCGAACACCGTGACTCGACGCTGGCTCGCGCCACCTACGCCATCAACGCGGTGCAAGCCTCGCTGGCCAAGCGCCTGTCGGGCGGCATGGTGTTCCTGGCCTCGGTCGGTTCGGCTGGTCCGTTCATCGGTCTGTTCGGTACGGTGTACGGCATCATGACGTCGTTCATCGGCATCGCGAACACCAACACGACCAACCTCGCCGTCGTGGCGCCGGGTATCGCTGAAGCGCTGCTCGCCACCGGTATCGGTCTGTTCGCCGCTATCCCGGCCGTTATCTTCTACAACTACTTCCAGACCCGCATCTCGGGTTACGGCACCCGCTCGGAAGGTTTCGTTGCTGAACTGATGAACGCCATCTCGCGTCAGCTCGACAAGGGGGCGTAACACCCATGGCCGCCAAACTTTCAGGCGGTGGGGGCGACAGGTTCAACGTCGAACAGAACAGCGACATCAACGTTACGCCCTTCGTGGACGTTATGCTGGTGCTTCTGATCATCTTCATGGTGGCCGCTCCGCTGGCCTCCGTGTCGGTCGAAGTGAACCTGCCGCCGGCGGTGGCGAAAGCATCTCCAAACCCGCCGAAGCCGGTTTACATCTCGATCAAACAGTCCGGGCAGATCTTCATTGGGGATTTCCCGACCACCGTGGACGAGATGGGACAGGACATCGCCAAGAACATTGGCCGACGTGATCCGTCCAAGGAGCGCATCTTCATCCGGGCCGACGAAAAGGTTCGCTACGGGGCTTTCATGGAGGTGATGAACACCCTCCAGGATAACGGCTTCTACAGCGTGGCTCTCGTTGGCCGGGATGATAGCTAGGGTAGGGGTGCTGCATGGCTGAACAAAATACGCCCGAGCATCGCCACTACGATCCGCTCACCTCGGACGGCCCGCGTCGCAAGAAGGGCATGGGGCCATTCGGCGTCGCCCTGATCGTGGTCTGCGGTCTGCACGGATTGCTCTTCGCCTATCTGGCGAAGCAGAAGTTCGAAGCGGTGTTCCAGGAGTACTCGGACGAAGCCGTGGATGTGGAGTTGCCTCCGCCTCCGCCGCCGCCTCCGCCGCCTCCTCCGCCGCCGCCGCCGACTAACGAGCCGCCGCCGCCTCCGGCAGTGGTCCAGCCGCGTCCCCCGGTGGCTCCGCCTCCGGATGTGACGCCGCCGCCGCCGCTGCCGATCCCGCCCGTTGAAAAGCGGGTCGAGACCACGGCTCCGCCGGTGATCTCGGCGGTCCCGCCGGTGCCGACGGCTCCGCCGGCTCGCGCGTCGGTCATCACGCGTCCGGACTGGGCCCGCAAGCCCTCCGGCGATGACATGGCCCGGTACTACCCGGACCGTGCTCAACGGATGGAAGTCAGCGGTCGTGCGACGATCTCGTGCACCGTGACGGCTCGCGGTACGCTGGAAGGCTGTTCGATCGTCTCGGAATCGCCCGCCGACATGGGCTTTGGCGATGCGGCTATCAAGCTGTCGCGCCTGTTCCGGATGAAGCCGAAGACCCTCGACGGCGCGCCCGTCGACGGTGGCCAGGTGACCGTCCCGCTGGTGTTCCAAGTCCCGCAATAGGGGCTGGACGCAAGCAAACGACAAAGAAGCGCCCCGGAGTTTCGACTCCGGGGCGTTTTCTTGTTGGAGGGGCGTTTTCATGTGAAAATCGTCCGGTTCGGCGCTTGATCCTGGGGGCCGATCCGACTAAAGACAGCGCCTCGCGATACGCCGCCTTAGCTCAGTTGGTTAGAGCGCTAGATTGTGGATCTAGAGGTCCTCGGTTCGAGCCCGAGAGGTGGTACCATCGCAAGCCTTTGAAAAGCCCGGGGTTCGCCTCGGGCTTTTTGCTTGTTCGCGCCGCCGCGCCGATATGCTCTTCCCCTTCTCCAGGCCCTGCCTCCAAAATGTCACGGGGATGGGATCGAAACGGTCGTGCTTCGCGTTACGATCGCTAAGGGGGACTGGCGTATGGTCTTGGGCTTCCCGCCGAGCGCCCCGGGGCAAACCCCTGGATGGCGCGCTTCGTCGTTGCGCGTCATCGCGGCGCTGTGCGTGCTGTGCGCCATGACCGGCGTCGCCCAGGCCAGCGAACCTCCCTCTGTAGCTCAGCCCGAAGCCCGCCATCCGACCTACGCCGTCAAGGCCGCCTATCTCTACAAGCTCACCGCTTTCGTCGGGTGGCCAGCCTTCGCCTTCGATAAGCCTTCCAGCCCGTTTCGCCTGTGCGTCGCCGGCCGAGACCCGTTCGGCGAGATGGTCGATCACGCCGTACGCGGCGCGCGGGTCGACGAACATCCGATCGTCGTCGTGCGCATGCCCGCCGTGGCCAAGAGCCCGCCCTGCCACATGTTGTTCCTGGCCGCCGCTCACACCCAGACACCGCGGGAGATGTTGGCCATGATCGCGGGGCAGCCGATGCTCACGGTCGCCGACGAGGGGCTCGACGCGCCGGGCGCGATGGTCCAGTTCGTCACGGTCGATAGCCGCATCCGCTTCGCGATCCGCGCGGACGCAGCCCAGGCCGCGGGCCTGACTGTCAGCTCCAAGCTGTTGGCGCTGGCGGCGCAGCCCAGGGAGACCGGCCGATGACGTCATCAACCGGTCGCCTGTCTTGGCGCCCCGCCCTGACCGTCTCCATGGCGATCGGTTTGGCGATCGCCATCGTCGCGGCCGCGTTCGCCCTGGCCGCCTATAACGAGCATCTGGGTCAGCAGGAGCGCTTCCGCCAAGCCGAGGTGCAATTGCGAATCCTGGCCGGCAGCATGGCCGCGCCGCTCGCCTTCGACGATCGTTCCGCGGCGCGAGAATATGTCGGGGCCCAGAGCTCCAACCCCGATGTCGAGGCGGTCGCCGCCTACGACATGCAGGGGCAATTGGCCGCCAGCTACGTGAGGGCCGGGGAGCCGCCGCCGCCGGCGCGCAATGTCCTGGGGCCGCCGCGCAACGATGGCGCGCGGCTGATCCTGACCTCGCGGGTCACCGAGGGTGAGACGGTGTTGGGCTCGGTGTATCTGCGCACGGTGCTGGAATCACCCGGCCGCCGCGCCATGCGCTATGCGGGTTTCGCGCTGCTCATCGTCATGGCCGCCCTGTTGATCGGCGTGCTGGGCGCGGCCAACGCCCGCGAGGCGGAGGCCTATCGCCGCCTGAGGCGCGAGACCCGCGAACGCGAGAAGGCCGAGGAGGCCCTGCGCCAGTCGCAGAAGATGGAGGCCATGGGGCAACTGACCGGTGGCGTGGCCCATGACTTCAATAACCTGCTGATGGTGGCCTCCAGCGGCATGGACCTACTGGAGCGGACCACCGATCCGACCCGGCGCGAGCGGCTGCGCGCGGGTATCCGCCAAGCCATAGACCGCGGCGCCAGCCTGACCCAGCAGCTCCTGGCCTTCTCGCGCCGCGCGCCACTGAAGCCCGAGGTTGTCGATATCGAAAAGCGGCTGAGCGGCATGCACACCTTGCTGGACCGCTCCCTGCGCGAGGACGTGACGGTCGAGATCCGGCTGGCCCCGGACCTGTGGCGGGTCGAGGTCGACGCGTCGCAGCTTGAGGTGGCCGTGCTGAACATCGCCATCAACGCCCGTGACGCCATGCCCGAGGGCGGCGCGATCATCATAGAGGGACGCAACGAGCCATCCGGCAGGCCCGACGGCCGGGGCGACATGGTGCGACTGTCGATCCGCGACACCGGGGTCGGCGTGGAGCCCGAGGTGCTGAGCCGCCTGTTCGAGCCGTTCTTCACCACCAAGCCGGTCGGCAAGGGCACTGGCCTTGGGCTTTCGCAGGTCTATGGTTTCGCGCGCTCGTCGGACGGCGAGGCGGGGATCGAGAGCGTCCTGGGCGAGGGTACGACGGTCTGGATGCGCATCCCGCGCTCGACCAAGGCCATGGCCCAGGAGACCGCGCCCGTCGCGCCGCGCAGGAGGAGCTCGGAGGAGCGGCGCATCCTGATGGTCGAGGACGACGACAGCGTCGCCCAGCTGGTCGAGGAGATGCTGCGCGAACTGGGCTACGACGTGGTGCGGGCCGGCGACGCCCTCTCGGCGCTGGAAATCCTGCGCCAGGACGTCGCCTTCGACCTGGTGTTCAGCGACATGGTCATGCCGGGAGACATCGGCGGGCTGGACCTGGCGCGCGACATCGCGCGGCTGCGGCCTGATTTGCCGGTGATCCTGACCACGGGCTACAGCGCCGCGGCGGCTGCGGCCGCCAACGAGGGGCGGCGGGTGCTGATCAAGCCCTATCGGATCGAACGGCTGGCCACGGAGCTGGACGCGGTGTTCTCGGGCGCCAATGGGCGAGCCAGGGCTTAGGAGCCTCTCTTCCGGCGACCGGGATCGCGGATCCCGGTCGCCGGAAGCGGTTGAATGTCGGGCGCCTGACACTGTCGAGGCGCTAAAAGGGCTTTTTAATTAAGAGTTTATCGCAGAAGGAACGCGAGCCGAGGCGTGCGAGTTGGTTGGCGGTCGGGGGACATCCTAGGAGACTTTCCATGGCCGCCGCCGCCAAGACCACCGCCAAGTCCGCTAAGCCGCGCCGCACGCGTCGCACCGCCCGCCGCGATCCGCTGGCGATCATCCTGCTGAAGAAGGACCACCGCGAGGTGGAGCAGATGTTCGACGAGTACGAACAGCTCGAGAAAGACGCCGAGAAGCTGTCCCTGTTCGGCAAGATCGCCCTGGCCCTGAAGGTCCACACCCAGATCGAGGAAGAGATCCTCTATCCGGAGGAACGCGGCGAGGTCGACGATGACATGCTGGACGAGGCCTATGTCGAGCATGACGGGGCCAAGAAGCTGATCGCCGAGATCGAGGCCATGAAGCCCAGCGACGACTACTACGACGCCAAGGTGAAGGTGCTGAGCGAGTACATCAAGCACCACGTCAAGGAGGAGGAACAGCCCGGCGGCCTGTTCTCGCAGGCCAAGAAGGGCGAAGAGGATCTCGACGCCATGGGCGAACGCCTGAAGGCCCGCAAGGAAGAGCTGATGGCGCAATACGGCGGTAAGGCCGCTCACTAGTCCATACCGACAGCTTGTCATCCCGAAAGCCGCGCGGGCTGTCTGGGGACCCAGGGCCGAGCTCAGTGCGCTCGCCCTGGGACCCGGCGTTACGCTTCGCCAAGGCCGGGATGACAAGTTCTTAGATCAGCTGGGCGAGTTCCCCCGCCAGCCGCAGGTCCTCCACGAATTCCGCATACGCTCGCGCCTTGGCCTCAGCGTCCGGGAGGCGCAGCAGGAACGACGGGTGATAGGTGACAAGGCCCTGGGTCTTATCGGGCAACGCCAGCGCCTTGCCGCGATTGGCGCCGATCGGCGTGGGCTTGCCGATCACGCCCAGCGCCGCCGTCGCGCCCAGCATGACGATCACCCTGGGCTTGACCAGCCGGCGCTCGGCGTCCAGCCACCAGCGACACGCGGTGACCTCGCCGCGATCCGGCGTTTTGTGAATGCGCCGCTTTCCGCGTAGCGCGTGCTTGAAGTGCTTCACGGCGTTGGTGACATAGGTCCGGTCGCGCGCCACGCCGGCCTCCGCCAGAGCCTTTTCGAACACCTGACCCGCCGGCCCAACGAAGGGGCGGCCGGCCAAGTCCTCCTGATCGCCGGGTTGTTCGCCGACGAACATCAAGGGCGCGCGCGCCGCGCCTTCACCCGGTACGCCTTGCGTGGCGTCGCGCCAGAGGTCGCAGCGGCGACAGACCTCCACCCCGGTGGCTATGTCGTCTAGCGATCCCGGCAGCGAACCGTCGTAGGAGGCGTCGCGGGCGTGGCGCAGGGCGGCCTTCAGCTTGCGTTCTGGCGGCTTGGACGGACCGGCGGCGACCATGGCGGCGGCGCGCTCCTGGGCGGTTTCGATCAGCTCCGGAATGAGCGCCGCCTCGGGCAGGTTCCGCCAGTAGCGCTTGGGCATCTCCTGGCGCATCTGCCTGGGGTTCAGGCGGGCCGGGTTGAAGATCGAGGCGTAGTAGGTGCGCCATAGCTCCTCCTGGGCGTCCTCGGACGGCGCGTCGGCGGGATCGGCGCCCTCGGACACCGTCAGCCGTTGGCGGTCCCAGGCCACGCAGGCGTCGGGCGTCAGGATGGTCCAGTCCATGTTCGTGAAGCGGCGCACGAAGAACGGCGCGGTGGCTTCGGTGACCCGGTGGGCCGGCTCGAACCAGGCGGCGTAGGTCTCCGTCGCCGCGCCTTCCACCAGCCGGAACCGGAGGAAGGCTTTCATCTTGTGAGCCGCGCGGCTGACGGCCTTGGCCATGTCGCGGGCCCGGGTCATGTCGGGATCGGCCGGATTGTCGATCAGCCTGGGCTCGCGCTCCAGCCGCCAGAGGATCCGGTAGAGCAGGGCGAAGCGATCCGACGCGCGGTTCTGGACCACCTGCTCGGCCAGTTCGACGAAGGCGGCGGGGACGGTGAAGTTCGCGGACGCCCCCGACGGCGCGAGCGGGGTTTCGAGATCGAACAGCTCCCGCTCCACCGTCCACACGACGGCTTCGGGCGCCACGCCTTCCGCGCGCAGCGCCCGCGCGGCCGCGCGCCAGCCGGCGAAGTCGATTTCGGACGCCAGCCGCGCCACTCGCATCAGAAGAGGCTCAGCTGCTGTGGGGGGACCAAGGCGGCCTTCAGGCTGTCGCGGTCGGCCAGGGCGCCCGGGGTCCAGTCGGCGGTGACCACGAAGGCCCTGGCGCGCTTCAGGACGGCCCCGACGCGCTTGAGGTCGTCCAGGGTCAGGCGCGTGACCTTCCGGGCCGCCAGGATGCGCTCCACGGCCTTGGCGCCCAGGCCCGGCACGCGCAGCAGCGTCTCCTTGTCGGCGGTCTGGACGTGGACGGGGAAGCTGGCCCGGTTGCGCAGCGCCCAGCTGGTCTTGGGATCGACGGTAAGATCCAGGTCCTCGCCCTCGGCGACGATCTCGGGTCGTTCGAAGCCGTAGAACCGCATCAGCCAGTCGGCCTGATAGAGGCGATGCTCGCGCAGCAGCGGCGGCCGCGCCAGGGGCAGACGGTGGCTGGCGTCGGGGATCGGGCTGAAGGCCGAGTAGTAGACTCGCCCCAGGCGATAGGCGCCGTACAGGTTGGCGCTGCGGGCCAGGATGTCGCCGTCCCTGGCGTCGTCGGCGCCGACGATCAGCTGGGTGGACTGGCTGCGCGCGAACGATCGCCGGCCGGCTTTCCTGGCGGGTTCGGCATGATCGTCGATGGCCTGGCGCATGCGGCCCATGGCGCGCTTGATGTCGGTCGGACTTTTCTCCGGCGCGAGATCGGCCAGGCTGTCGTCGCGCGGCAGCTCGATATTGATCGACACCCGATCGGCATAGAGGCCCGCCTCGGCCGCCAGTTCGGGCGAGGCTTCCGGGATCAGCTTCAGGTGGATATAGCCCCGAAAGTCGTGGTCCAGCCGCAGCGATTTCGCCACCCGCACCATCTCTTCCATCGTGTAGTCGCCCGTGCGGATGACGCCCGACGACAGGAACAGTCCCTCGATATAGTTGCGCTTGTAGAAGTTCAGGGTGAGGTCGACGACCTCCTTCACCGTGAACCGCGCGCGGGGCGTGTTCGACGACACCCGATTGATGCAATAGGCGCAGTCGTAGATGCAGAAGTTGGTCAGCAGGATCTTCAGCAGGCTGATGCAGCGACCGTCGGGAGCGTAGGCGTGGCAGATGCCCATGCCCTCAGTCGACCCCACGCCCTTGCCATCCACGGAGCTGCGCTTTTCGGCTCCGGACGAGGCGCAGGACGCATCGTACTTGGCGGCGTCGGAGAGGATGGCGAGCTTGCGCCTGAGATCGAGAACGGCCATGCGCGGCACGTTATAGTTCTTATTTTGTTCTAGATAGTCTTCACGCGCGACGAGGGCATGAGGCTCAACGTCGCGCGTGAAGGGAAGCGTCGGGAAGCGGACACTTTAGGGTGTCCGCTTCCTCGCTGAAGTTAGCCGTTGACGGCGTCCTTCAGTTGCTTGGCCGGCGTGAAGGCGACCTTCTTGCTGGCGGCGATTTCGATGGTCGCGCCCGTGGCCGGGTTGCGGCCGGTGCGGGCCGGCTTGGCCTGGACCTTGAACTTGCCGAAGCCCGGGATCGAGACTTCTTCACCCTTCACGGCGGCGTCGGAGATCGACTTGAAAACGCCGTCGATGATGGCCTTGGCTTGGGTCTTGGTCAGCTTGTCGTCAGCGGCGACAGCGGCGTCGACCAGATCGGAAACGTTCGTCATCTCTAAGCTCATTCCTGTGAATCAGGGAAATGTGAGCCTGACGAGACGGATCGCGTTTGTCACCCGTTAGGGAAGGTTAAAAAGCCGATTCACGGGGACAAAACGCCCGTGAGCCGGGGATTTTCAAGGATTCGCCGCCCGCGGAACGGTCAAGCTGGGCGAAAAAGCGTTAACGACCGTCCCGAAAGCAGACTTTCCCGCGACTCACTGCAGGGCGATTCCGGCCTGAGTCGGGGTCCAGCGGGCCCGTCGCCAGGCCAGCGGGCTCTGGCCGACATGCTGACGGAAGAGGCGCGACAGGTGGCTCTGGTCGGCCAGGCCGACCGTCAGGGCGATCTGCGAGAGGGGCTCGCTGGTGGTCAGCATCAGGTCGCGAGCCAGCGCCATGCGCTCGCCCGTGATGTAGGCGTGCGGAGCGACGCCGAAGCTCTGCTTGAAAGCGCGACCAAAATGGCTGATCGACAGACGGACCAGACCGGCCAGTTCCTCGACCGTGATGTTGCGGTCGAGATTGCCGTCGATGTGGGCCTCGACCATCCGCGCCTGCCAGGGCGCCAGACCGCCGCGCGCGATGTCGGGAGCGTCGAGGTCGCGGTCCTGGGTTTCGCTGCGGACCTGGATCTTGCTGCCGTCCATCGTCTTGCTCCGGGGTGTGTGTTTCCTTGAGCAAAGGGATAGGCTGGCGGTGATCGGCCGATAATCCGGTGTTTCGGTTCTTCAGTGTTTCCAAAACCGCACTAATCGCCGTTCGTTGAGCGCGACGTGCGGTCGATCAGTGCTCGATCCCGTGCGCCCAGGGCTGCTTGGAGAAGTTCTCGCGCAGGAATTCCAGCAGCACCCGCAGGCGCGCTGGTCGGGCGCGTCCCGGTGGCGTGACCAGATGCACGGGAACCGGAACCAGGGTCCATTCCTTCAGCACCTCTTCCAGGCGTCCCTCCTGCAGTTCGTTCCAGATGTAGACCTCGGGCTGAAGCGTGATCGCCAGGCCCTCCAGCAGTACGGGCACCGCCGCCAGGCCGTTGTTCATCCGGATCGAACCCTGCACCATGACCAGGCGCTCGCCGTGCACGGGATGGAAGAACCGCCACTCCTGAGCCTCGCGCACATGGGTGTAGACCATGATCGGCATCTTCAGGATGTCTTCGGGCTGTTCGGGACGGCCATATCTGTCGAACAGGGCTGGCGCGCCGACCAGTGGCAGGCGGTGGGAAAACAGCCGGCTGGCGCGCATCGAGGAGTCTGCCAACTGGCCCACCTTGATGACCCCGTCGAAGCCGTCCGCGATCAGGTCGATCTTGGTGTCGGTGATCTGCAGGTCGAGCTCGATCTCCGGGTAACGCTTGAGGAACTCCGGGATCAGCGGCGCCAGGGTCCGCACCCCGAACGCGCCGGTGCAGGCCAGGCGAATGAGGCCGCGCGGGATGGCCGCTTCCTCGAGGATCTCGGCCTCGACCGCCTCGCCATCGTTGAGGATGCGCAGCGCCCGGTCCAGCGAGGCCCGGCCGCTCTCGGTCAGGGACAGCTGGCGGGTCGTGCGGTGGAGCAGGGTGGTGCGCATCCGCTCCTCCAGCCGGGTCACAGCCTTGGAGACAGTAGTCTTGGCCAAGCCCAGCTCCTCGGCGGCCGCCGAGAACGAGCCGCGCTCGGCCACCTTGGCGAAGATCGCCCAGGCCTCGAAGTCCGGCAGATGCGGCATGAGACAGTTCCCCAGCGAGTCGCCGAAAGGCGAGCAGGGGCGATCGAAGCGCGACGCGCCGCCCAGCTCAAGCAAAACGACGCTACGTCAACTGGATCCTGACCTCGACGACCTCGCGCAGGGCGCGGGAGTAGGGACTGAGGACGTCGGCGTGGGCGACCAGAGCCCTGGCCTCATCCGGATCGAGACCGGCCAGATCGACCGAGAGGCCGACGCGCAGGGCCAGTTTCGGATCTTCCCGCGACTGGACGATGGCGACGGCTGCGGTGACATTGGCGTCCTCGGCGACGGCGATCTTCAATTCTACGGCGGCGGCGCGCAGCGCGTCCAGGAAGCAGGCGGCATAGGCCGCCGCGAACAGCTGCTCAGGATTGCTGCCCGCGCCGCCGCGACCGCCCAGGGCCTTGGGCGTCGACAGATTGACCTTCAATGCGCCGTCGATGCTGCCGACCCAGCCGTCGCGTCCGCCAACGGCGGTGACCTGGGTGGAATAGAGGATATTCATGGACCTCGCTCCGCGCCGCGAGGACAGTTCGCGGCAGGGGAAATCTAGGACGCGGGGAGCGCCAGGATTATCCGGCGGAGGGGCACATCATTGGTGCGAATTTGGCGATAGTCCCGTCGGATGAGAGGGGACGCCCTCGGATTTGGATCGCGGCGCCATCGCGGGATGACTTGGGCCGTGAAGGGACCGGAACGCCGGCCGGACTCCAGCCATTCCTGCTCTAGGCAAAGGAGAGACAGCCATGACCGATGTCGACAATGGATGGGACGAGCAGGACGGCGCCGAGGCGATGGACGACGACGTGATCGGCAAGGACGGCGAGTTCCGCACCTTCGAGGAACTGCCCGACGTGCTGGACGTCACCCAGGCCGAGGGCGACGAGGACGACGACGACGCGCTGATTGGCGAGGAGCTGGACGACGATGAGATCGTCGACCTCGAGGAAGAGGCCGACGCCGGCGATGGCGTCGACGAGGATGACGCGCGACCGCAAGTCTTCGACGGCGAATAGACGATGACCGCGCCGAAGCTGTCGGCCTACGAGGCCAAGCGCGACTTCAAGATCACGGCCGAGCCTTCCGGCGAGGCCGATGTCGCGGCTTCGGCGCGGGCGCGCTTCGTCATCCAGAAGCACGACGCCACCCGGCTGCACTACGACCTGCGGCTGGAGCACGAGGGCGTCTTTCTCTCGTGGGCGGTGACCCGCGGCCCGTCTCGCGATCCGCACGACAAGCGTCTGGCGGTCCATGTCGAGGATCACCCGCTGGCCTATGGCGATTTCGAGGGCACGATCCCCGAGGGCCAGTACGGCGGCGGCACGGTGATGCTGTGGGACCGCGGCTGGTGGGCGCCGGAGCCGGGCTTCGACCTGGAGAAGGGGCTCAAGAAGGGCGAGATCAAGCTGGTCTTCGCCGGCGAGCGGATGAAGGGCGGTTGGGTCCTCGTCCGGATCAACAACGACAAGTTCGCCAAGGGGGGCAAGGGCGGCAAGCGCGAGAACTGGCTGCTGATCAAGCATCGCGACGCGTTCGCTATCGAGGGCGATCTCGATTTTCTGGAGGACACATCCTTCTCGATCGCTTCGGGCCGGACGATGGAAGACATCGCGGCCGGCAAGGGCAAGGCGCCGACGCCTTTCATGACCAAGGCTGGTCCGACGCCGGACGCAGTCTGGAGCAGCACGAACTCGCCCGAGGCCAGCGCCGAAAAGGCCGCCGAGGACGCTGGCGCGCCGAAGGGCAAGGCGGCCAAGACCAAGCCGGTCGCCAAGGCGGTCAAGAAGACGGCGCCCAAGACCGCCATGCCGGACTTCGTCCCGCCGCAGCTGTGCAAGCTGGTCGATCGCCCGCCCGGCGGCGGCGACTGGGTGCACGAGATCAAGTTCGACGGCTACCGGATGCAGCTTCGTGTCGAGGGCGGCAAGGCGACCTTGCGCACCCGGACCGGCCTCGACTGGAGCCAGCGCTTCCCGCAGCTGATCGAGGACGCCAAGGACCTGCCCGACGCCCTGATCGACGGCGAGGTCGTGGCCCTGGACGAGGCCGGTTCGCCCAGCTTCGCCGGGCTGCAGGCGGCGCTGTCGGAGGAGAAGACCGATGATCTGATCTTCTTCGCCTTCGACCTGCTCTATGCCGACGGGCTGGATTTGACCGATCTGCCGCTTTCGGATCGCAAGGTCCGGCTGAAGACCTTGCTACCCGCTGACGGTGAGCGCATCCGCTATGTCGAGCATTTCGCCAGCGGCGGCGAGGCGGTGCTTCAGTCGGCCTGCCGGATGTCGCTTGAGGGCGTGGTCTCCAAGAAGCTCGACGCGCCCTATCGCTCGGGCAAGGGCGCGACCTGGACCAAGGCCAAGTGCCGCGCCGGCCATGAGGTGGTGATCGGCGGCTGGACCACGACCGGCGACGCGTTCCGCTCGCTGATCGTCGGCATCTACAACGACGAGGGGGAGCTGGCCCATGTCGGCCGGGTCGGGACGGGCTTTGGCCGCGACAAGGTGGCCAAGCTGCTGCCGGCCCTGAAGGCGCTGGCGCGGAAGACCTCGCCCTTCGGCGGCAAGGGCGCGCCGCGCGGCGGGGCGGATATTCACTGGGTGGAGCCGGAGCTGGTCGCCGAGATAGAGTTCGCGGGCTTCACGGGAGACGGCTCGGTGCGACAGGCGTCGTTCAAGGGATTGCGCGAGGACAAGCCGGCGAGGGCGGTCGAGGCCGAGGCCCCTGCGCCGGTCGAAGACATCGCGCTGGCTCAGCCCAAGGCGGGATCCGCGAAGCGCGCCGGCGGCAAGGCCTCGGTGCTGGGCGTGGCGATTTCCAATCCCGACAAGCCGCTTTGGCCGGACGCCGGCGATGGCGCGCCGGGGACCAAGCTGGATCTGGCCGAATATTTCGAAGCCGTCGGTCCGTGGATGCTGGAACACGTCAAGGGACGGCCCTGCTCGGTGATCCGCATGCCGGACGGCATCGGCGGCGAGACGTTCTTCCAGCGCCATTCGGGCAAGGGCGTCTCGGCCTTGATCGACGAGGTGACGGTCAGTGGCGATCGGAAGCCCTACCTTGTTTTCAATACCGTCGAGAGCCTGGTCGCCGCCGCGCAATGGGGCGCGACCGAGCTGCATCCCTGGAACTGCCGGGAGGGCGCGCCGGAGACCCCGGGACGGCTGGTCTTCGACCTCGACCCGGCGCCGGACGTCTCGTTCGACGTCGTTGTCGAGGGCGCGCGCGAGATCCGCGACCGACTTGAGGCCCTGGGCCTGGTCCCATTCTGCAAGACGACCGGCGGCAAGGGGTTGCACGTGGTCACGCCGCTGAAAGGGACCAAGGTCGATTGGGACGCCGCCAAGGCCTTCGCCCGCGAGGTTTGCGCCCGGATGGCCGCCGACAGTCCCGACCAGTACCTGATCTCGATGGCCAAGAAGGACCGGGGCGGGAAGATCTTTCTCGACTATCTGCGCAATGACCGGATGAGCACGGCGGTGGCGCCGCTGTCGCCGCGCGGGCGGCCCGGGGCGCCCGTGTCCTGGCCGGTGGCGTGGACGCAGGTTCGCAAGGGGTTGGACCCGTCGCGGTTCAACATCCGGACCGCGCCGGGGATGGTGAAAGATCTCGACGCCTGGGACGCCTATGCGGAGAGCGAGCGGGACCTGGGGGCGGCGATCAGGAAGCTGGCGCGCGGCTAGCGGCGTTGACGGCGGTCTCGCGGATTTTACAGTACCGCTATCCGGCGCCGTCTACCGCCAGGATCATAGGGAGGTAAGGCATGGCCCGCGAACAGGCGCTGCAAACGCTGGAAACTTGGCACGACCTGCTGGAAAAACGCGAGTTTGATCGCCTAAGGCCCCTCGCCGCCGAAACGGTGGTGTTCCGCTCTCCGGCGTTCTTCACGCCGTATCCGGGCGTGGAACCGCTCGTGCACATCATCGCCACGGTCAACACCATCTTCGAGGACTTCGCCTATCATCGAGAATTCTGGTCCGAGGGCCATGAGGCGGTGGTGCTGGAGTTCAGCGCGCGCGTCGGCGACAAGAAGCTCAAGGGCATCGACATCATCTCTTTCGACGACGCCGGCAGGATCAAGGAATTCGAGGTGATGATCCGCCCGGCCAACGCCGCCGCGGCCGTGGGCGAGGCCATGGCCGCCAAGGCCGGCCCGCGCCTGAAAGAACTGCTGAGCAAGCCCGCCTAACCCGCCTTTTTCTTCGGCGCTGCCTTGTGCGTGTTCGTCTTTTTTGGGGCAGCTCCAGCCTTCGCCGGAGCCTTGCCCAGGCTGCTCCGCAGCGCCTCCATCAGGTCCACCACATTGGTGTCCTCGGGCGGTTCCGGCGCGGAGACCTTTCGGCCCTTACCCTTCTGCTTCTCCTTGATCAGCGCCCGTAACGCGTCTTCATACCGGTCGTTGAACTGCTCGGGATCGAAGGGGCCTTCCTTCTGCTCGATGATCTTCTGGGCGATCTGGATCATCGCCGCGTCGGGCTTCTTGTCGGGGATGGCGTCGAAATAGGTCGCGGCGTCGCGCACCTCGCGACGATTGCGGAGGGACCAGGCGACCATGCCGTTGTCGCGCGGCTCGATGGCCAGCAGGCGCTCACGCTGGTGCATGACCACGCGGCCCAGGGCGACCTGGCCTTCCTTGCTCATCGCCTCGCGGATCACGCCATAGGCCTCGGCGGCCAGCTTGCCGTCGGGAACCAGGAAATACGGATTGTCCCAATAGAGCCGGTCGATGTCGGCCGCCGGTACGAAGGTCTCGATATCGATGGTGCGGGTGCTTTCCAGGCGCACGTCGTCGATTTCGTCCTGGGTGATGACGACGTACTCGCCCTTCTCGTACTCGTAGCCCTTGACGATGTCGGAGCGCTCGATGGGGCCCAGGTCCGGATCGGTCGGGATCATCCGGATCCGGTTGTGGGTCTTCTTGTGCAGCATGTTGAAGCGCACGTCGCCGCCGGCGTCGGTGGCGGTGTACATCGCGACGGGGCAGGTCACGAGCGACAGGCGCAGGTGGCCCTGCCAGGTGGGGCGGCCGGCGGCCATGGGCGTTTTCTCCGTTCGAGCCGACTCAACGACGCTCGGCGCGCGGGCGTTCCGCTGGAGCGTGGCAGCCGAAAGTGTGAGCGGTTTCGGCTGCCACACTCCAAGTGTTTGAGACAGGCTCTAGGCTTCGGCGCACGAGGCCTGCGCCGCTTCCAGGAAGCGGATGGTGGCCAGTTCGAAGGCGCGCTCCGAGCGGCCGGGCTTCAGCGGCAGCACGCCCTGCTGATAGGATTCCAGCACCAGCGGATGGATATACGAACCTCGGCAGACGGCGGCGGTGTTGCCGAGCAGTCCGGCCACCGCCTTCACGCAGGTGTTGACGTTGCGCTTGGCTTCCGTAGCGCTGGTCGCCTTGGGGATCAGGCACAGGGCGCGCGCCGCAGCCAGGGTGCCGGCCCAGGTGCGGAAGTCCTTGGCCGAGAAGTCCTGGCCCATCGCCGCGCGGATATAGGCGTTGACGTCGGCGCTCTCGACGGTGCGGCGCTGGCCGTCCTCGTCGAGATACTGGAACAGCCGCTGGCCGGGGATGTCCTGGCAGGCCTTGACGATGCGGGCCAGACGACGATCGCGGAAGCCGGTCGTGTGGACCACGCCGCTCTTGCCCTTGAACTGAAACGTGCCGCCGACGCTGGACAGCCTGGCGTGGCGGTCGCGCAGGGTGGTCAGGCCGAAACTCTTGTTCTCCTTGGCGTAGGCCTCGTTGCCCACGCGGATCAGGGTCAGCTCCATCAGCCGCGCGACGGCGGCGACGACCTTGTCGCGGGGCAGGCCGCGGCGGGCGAGGTCCTTTTCGACCTGCACGCGCAGCTTGGGCAAGGCGCGGCCGAAGGCGATCATGCGACCGAACTTCAGCCCGTCGCGGTCGCGCCGCCAGCCGTCGTGATAGCGGTACTGCTTGCGGCCCCTCTGGTCGCGGCCGGTGGCCTGGATATGACCGTGCGGAGAGGGGCAGATCCAAACATCGGTCCAGGCCGGCGGAATGGCCAGGGCGCGGATGCGCTCGAGCGTTCCGGCGTCATCGACGGGATCGCCGTCGGAATCGCGATAGTCGAAACCCGCGCCGCTCTTGATCCGCCGCAAGCCGGGATCGTCGTCATTGACATAGAGAAGGCCGGGCGAGACCGGCTGAAGATCGACCGTGTCGCGTGGCATGTCGTTGGCCCTCGTCGCCGCTCCGTCGTCGGATCAACGGCGAGCGGGGAGGGGCGGTTCCGGATGCGAAAAGGCCCGCGATTCACGCATCGCGGGCCCTTCGAAAGCGGTACTGAGTGGAAGCCGTTTAGGGCGCTTCGTCGTCCACCATGGCGCGGACCAGGTCGACGACCCGGCGGCGCAGGCGGCGATCCGACAGGCGCGGGAACAGGCTAGCCAGCTCCAGGCCCTCGGGCGTGGAGACGAACTCGGTCATACGCTGGGCGAAACCATCGTCGATGCCGCCGTCGGTATTCTCGAGGCCCTCGAAGAAGTAGGAGACAGGCGCTTGCAGCAACTTGGCGGCATCATAGAGCTTGCTGGCGCTGATGCGGTTGGCGCCACGCTCGTACTTCTGGATCTGCTGAAAGGTGATGCCCAGAGCGTCGGCGACCTGGGTTTGGGAAAGTCCCATCATCTTGCGGCGAATTCTCAGCCGGGCGCCCACATAGAGATCAACGGGGTGGGCTGGTTCGACTGCGGGTCGATCGTTCATCCGCCTCTATTCCATCTGCGCCGCTTGGCGGCCTTCATGCCAATGTTAACGGGTATAGACACAGCTTGGCTGCATCGTCACGTACGGACGTGCACGGAACGGGTCTTCGCGCCAAAGTGTCGCGCTCGATTTACTATCGTTAATGATGAATAGATCGAGTAACGAACATGGTCGGTCCGGACTTGACGTTCGTGCGCCTGAAAGGTGTTTGCGCGCCATGAAACTTCATTCAGGCGCGCGTATCGCCGTGGCTGGCGCCGGCGCATTCGGATCCGCCCTGGCGCTGCGCCTGGCGCGAGCCGGGTTCAAGCTCACCGTGTTCGATCCGGCCGCGCCGGGCGACAATGCTTCGGGCGTGGCCGCCGGCATGCTGGCGCCGGTCAGCGAGGCGCTGTTCGATCCCGCCTCGCGCGGGCACCTCTCCATCATGCGTCGCGCCCGCGACCTGTGGCCGGCCTTCGCGGATGACCTTGGAATCACCCTGGCTCGCGCCGGCGTGCGGTTCGAGGGCTCCGATGCCTGGCGCGGCCAAGTCGGCGAGCGACTTGCGGCCCTCGGCCTACCCGACGCGGACGCGACCGCCGAGGACTGGCGTATCGAGGCGCGTCCCGCGCTGGCGTCGATGCGCGCGGCGGCGCAAGCCGCCGGGGCGCGGTTCGAGGCCGGAACGGTCGAGGCCTTCGCCCCCGGTGTCCTGACCCTAGCGGACGGCCGCGTCGAAGCGTTCGACGCCCTGGTGCTGGCCACCGGCCCTGGCGCGCGAGCCGGCCGCCTGGCGCCGGAGACCCAGGCTCTCGCGCCGATCAAGGGCCAGATCCTGCGGGTCTCCGCCGAGACCGGCGACATGGTCGTGCGGGGCGAGGGCGTCTATCTGGCGCCGGGCGAGGGTCTGGCCATCGGCGCGACCATGGAGACTGGCCGCGACGACCTCGCGCCGGACGCCTCGGCGACCCAAGGGTTGCGGGCCGCGGCCTGGGCCTTGCGGCCGGAACTGGATCTCGACGCGGCCAAGGTCGAGGTCGGCGTCCGCGTCACCACGCCCGACGGTCTGCCGCTGGTGGGCTGGAGCCGGGCGCCCGGGGTCCTGCTGGCCGTGGGCGCGCGGCGAAACGGTTGGCTGTTCGCGCCGCTTGTGGCTGACATGGTCGCGGCGTATCTGAATGGCGATAACCCGGGCCCGGACGCCGTTGTCATGGACGCGCGCCGTTTCGAGAAGTCCGAGAGCTGACAACGCAGGGGAGTGGGGCCGGATGTCCGGATTCTGGTTGACCGAAGAGCAGGAAGCCATCCGCGAGGGCGTGGCCAAGGTGTGCGCCGCCTTCGACGATGAATACTGGCGCCGCACGGACGAGACCGGAATCTTCCCCGAGGAATTCGTGGCCGCCATCGCCGAGGGCGGCTGGCTGGGCGTGGCCATGCCGGAAAGCGTCGGCGGGGCGGGCCTGGGCCTGACAGAGGCTGCGGTGATGATGCAGACCGTGGCCCAGTCGGGCGCGGGTTTCTCGGGGGCCTCGGCCATCCATCTCAACATCTTCGGCCCGATGCCGCTGGTGAAGTTCGGCTCGGACGAGCAGCGCGATCGCCTGCTGCCCCGGATCATCTCGGGCGAGGACAAGATGTGCTTCGCCGTGACCGAGCCGAACTCGGGCCTGGACACCTCCAGCCTGGAGACCCGCGCCGAGAAGGTCGACGGCGGCTATCGTCTGAACGGGCGGAAGATCTGGACCACCGGCGCTCAGCGCGCCAACAAGATCCTGATCATCGCCCGCACCACGCCCAAGGACCAGTGCGCCAAGCCGCACCAAGGCCTGTCGCTGTTCTACACAGACGCCGAGAAGATCGAGGCCAAGCCGATCCCGAAGATGGGTCGCAAGGCTGTCGAGTGTAACATGCTCTTCATCGAGGACCTGTTCGTCCCGGCCGAGGATCTGGTCGGGGAGGAGGGCAAGGGCTTCGCCTACCTGCTGCACGGCCTCAATCCCGAGCGGGTGCTGTTCGCCGTCGAGGCCATCGGCCTGGGGCGGGCGGCTCTGGCCAAGGCGACTACCTACGCCAACGAGCGGATCGTGTTCGGCCGGCCGATCGGAAAGAACCAAGGCGTGGCTCATCCTCTGGCCAAGTCCTGGGCCGAACTGGAGGCCGCCAACCTTCTGGCCTTCAAGGCCGCCGCCCTCTACGACCAGGGCAAGGACTGCGGGGCCGAGGCCAACGCCGCCAAATACCTGGGCGCCGAGGCTGGCTTCCACGCCTGCGAGAACGCGGTTCTCGCCCATGGCGGCATGGGCTACGCCAAGGAATATGACGTCGAGCGCTACTTCCGCGAGGCGATGATCGCGCGCATCGCGCCGGTCAGCCGCGAGATGATCCTGAACTTCATCGCCGAGCGGGTGCTGGGACTGCCGAAAAGCTATTGAGATCGCGAGCGCGTCAGGCGAAGTGTGCGCGGTTCGCCGCCCGGACGCGCGACAAGCAAAGAAAAGGCCGGGTCGCGGAAGGCTGGCGACCCGGCCGCCGTTTCAGCGTCGGAGGAGGGCTTCAGGCGCCCGCGCTGAACCGGATCGGGATGCGGACTGTGGCGCCGTCCACGGCTTGGCCGTTCTCCATCTGCGGCTTCATCTTGAAGAAGCGCGAAATCTTCAGCGCCGCGCCGCCGAAGCCCTCGTCGGGAGGCGTCTCGGTGGCCACCGTGCAATCGCGGACCGCGCCGTTGAGGGCGACCGTGCAACTCAACGTCGCCGAGCCGGACACGCCGCGCCGCTGGGCGCTTTCCGGATAGTAGCGCGAGACTTCGTCCGCCGAGGGCGTGCGCAGCCAGTTGGCGCGGGTGATCACCTTGGGCTGGGGCGCGGGGGGCTGCGCCGGCGCGGCCGGGATCGTCGGCATCACCGGCGGGCCGGTGACGGTCGGACCGGGAGGAATCTCCACGGGCTTGATGGGGAGGGGATCGGGTGCGGGGATGGGCGTTGGAATTGGCGTGTGTAACCGGATCTGGTTCCGAGGCGGCGGCTGGGTCGTCGGCGGGGGAGGCGGGGGCGGCTTCGGCGGCGCGTAGGGCAACTCCAGCCTGAAGCCCGGATCCTCCTGCGCCATCGGCAGCGGCGTGACGTACTTGGTGTAGGCTAGGTAGCCGATCAGGGCCAGGTGCGCGGCGGCCGACACGGCGATGCCGATGACCAGCGCCTTCGACGGCTTGCGCGGCGTGTCATCCAGGCCGGGGATGCCGGAGCCGTTGGGATGGAGAGCCAGGTTCATGTCGATCTCCTACGCTGAATTACAATTGTAGGATAAGTTCAACACGAACCCGTCACACTGTAAATTGACAATCGTAATCTGCGTGACGATTTGTCTTACGCTTGTAAGAGCGGGTGCGGCATGTCGTCATCCGGGGCCGGTTGGTCAGTGTGGTTAATCGCGAATTAACCATAGTCGCCGACTCCTGAGGCCCATGCCCGCCGTCAGTTCCATCCGCAGCGTCGTCGAGTCGGCGATCCAGCGCGCCTCCAGCGCGACCGGGGTCGACTTCACGTTCCTGATGGGCACGGCCAAACGCGAGAGCGGATTCAACCCGGCCGCCAGGGCCCGGACCTCTTCGGCTTCGGGGCTCTTCCAGTTCGTCGACCAGACCTGGTTGTCGACGCTGAAGAAGCACGGCTCCAAGTATGGGTACGCCCGCTATGCCGATCTGATCTCGCAAGGCGCCGACGGCCGTTATCGGGTCGATGGCGACGAGGCCCGCAAGGCCGTGCTGGGCCTCAAGGCCGACCCGCACGCCGCCTCGCTCATGGCTGGTGAGCTGGCCTCCGACCATGCCTCGTATCTGCGGGGCCGGGTGGGGCGCAACCCGACCGCCGGCGAGCTCTACGCCGCCCACTTCCTGGGGCCCGCAGGTTCGGCGCGCCTGATCCAGGCCGCCACCGCCTCGCCAGGCGCCAGCGCCGCGGCGATGTTCCCGGACGCGGCCCAGGCCAACAGGTCGATCTTCTACAAGGACGGCCGCGCCGCCACGGTGGGCGAGGTCTATGCCAACCTGACCAGGACCGGCGGCGCGACGCGAGTCACCGAGCAGCCGGACACCGTCAAGCTGCCCGAGGGCGACCAGGGCTTCATGCAATATGCCGGCGGTCGCCGTCTGGAGCGCATCCGCCAGCAGGAGGCGATGGTCGACCTGATCCTGCGCGGCTCGCAGGACGCCGCCAACCCGTTCGGCGGCTCGGGCGCCTCGAGCATGGGCGGCGGTCAGCGCCTGGCCAGCTCTATGTTCTCGGCCGAGATGCTGCGCGTGCTGGCCGACGCCAACGACAAGGTCAAGCAGCGCTGAGCTTGGTTAGCGCCGATACCTGATCCTCGGACCAGCCCAACTCTCTGAACACCGCAGCCGTGTCCGCGCCCAACTTCGGCGCCGGGCCGCGTGGACCGTCCTCCGCGCCCGGAAAGCGGGCCGGAGCGGCGGGGGCCTTGAACGCGCCGCCCGCGCCATCGGGGGTGTGGACGAAGCAGCCGGCGGCTTCGGCCTGGGCGTCTTCGACCAGTTCTCGCGGCGTCTGGTAGGGCGCCCAGGTGATGTCGCCCGCGTCCAGGGCCTCGGCGGCGGCATCATAGGTCATGGCGCCGAAGGCCTCGTCGAGGATATCGACCAGCGCCTGGCCGTTCTCGCGGCGGGTCTTGGCGTTTGCGAAGCGGGGATCCTGGACCAGCTCCGGCCGGCCGGCGGCGGCGGCGATACGCGGCCAGTCGACAGAGCCCTGGCGGGGCAACAGGCAGATCCAGCGACCGTCGGCGGTCTTGTAGAAGTTGGCCAGCGGCTGGACCGCCTCGCGCCGCCCCCGCGTCGAGGCCAGTTTCCCGAACCGCAGCTGGATCGCCATGTCCGAGCCGATCGCGTAGACGCCCGCACGGAGCAGCGAGGTCTCGACCAATCGGCCAACGCCCGTGCGCTGTCTTTCGTGGACCGCCGCCAGGATCGCCGACACCGTGGCCAGCGAGGTGACGTGATCGCCCATGCCGGTGCGGATCGGGAAGGGCTCGGTCCCCTTCGGCGCGGTGATCGAGCCGACACCCGCGCGGGACCAGAAGGCGGCGACGTCCATGCCCGGCTTGTCGCGATCCGGGCCGGTCAGGCCGTAGCCCGTCAGGCTGCAATAGATCAGGCGCGGATTGATCGCCTTCAGGGTCTCGTGGTCGAGACCGGCGCGGGCCAGGGCGGCGGGACGGACATTGGTCAGGAAGATGTCGGCGGTCGCCACCAGGGCCTTCAGGGCGTCGCGCCCAAGGTCGGACCGGATGTCCAGCACCACGGCCCGCTTGCCGCGGTTGTCGAGCTCGAAGATCGGGTTGGCGTCCTGGTCCGAGCCGATGGTGTCGAAGAACCGCCGCATCGGATCGCCCTCGGGCGACTCGACCTTGATCACCTCGGCGCCCCAGTCGGCCATGACGCCGGCCGCGCCCGGGGCGGCGATATAGGTCGCCAGCTCGATGACCCGCAGTCCTTCCAGCATCGCTCTCTCCCTTTTTCTCGTTGTCGAAGAGTGTGCGGACCGGCGCGGGGATTGGAAAGGCTTACCCAGCGGCAAGCCCTCCCTTCAGAATATGATGCAGCCGGGCGGCTCGACCTTGAGGATGCGCAGCGAGCGCTCGTGGCCGTCGCGATCGGGCCACTGGATCGACTGGCCGACGGAGAGCCCGATCAAACCGGCGCCGACCAGGGACAGGACCGAGATCTTGCCGGCGGCGATGTCGGCCTCCTTCGGATAGACCAGCAGCACCGAGCGGGCCGCGCCATGGGCGTCGTCCTCGAACCGGACGGTCGAGCGCATGCGGACGACGTCGTCGGGCATATCGCTATCGGCGCGGACTTCGGCGCGGTCGATCTCCCGCAGCAACATGCCGGCCGCCAGCGGCGCGACCGCCTCCATCTGCAGGGCCAGGGTGGATAGGCGTTCGACCTCGGTCTCGGCCATGATGATGCATGGACGCGCGATGGCGTCCTCTTGCGAGGGCATGGAAAGCTCCAGGCATTGGATGTGAAGGCGCTAAGGCGCGCGCGGCGCGCGCCGTCGGATGAGAGTCGGATTGATGTTCGCCCCGAACGCTCGCGGCGGACGCGCGAACGGTTCGGGGCTAGAAGCCTGCGAGCAGGCTACCGCCGTGATTGCGAAAACGCCGAAAGGTCGGGCGCGAGAACATGCGCCATTCTCCACCCCCGGCCTGGCTTGTCAAACCCGGGTTCAGGCGGCTTCCGGCCGGGCGCCGCGACGGTCGAGCGCCGCCGCGTCTGCCAGGGCGCGGGCGACACCCGCCACGCTGACCGGTTTGCGCAGCATAATGTCGGCGCCGGCTTCCAGGAAGCCGGTGGCCTCCTCGCCGTCGCCGTCGATCATGGCGACGATCGGAGCGTGGCGGTTGGGGCCTTCACTCTCCCGCAGGCTGGCGGCGGCGGCGGGGCCATCCATCACCGGCATGTGGTGGTCGAGCATCAGAAGATCGAACTCGGCGATCCTGGCCAGGTCGGCGGCGCGGCGTCCATTCTGGGCGTGGACCACCTGGTGGCCCAGTTGCTCCAGGATGGCGCGCAGCATCGCCGCGTTCAGGGCGTCGTCCTCGGCGATCAGGATGCGCAGGGCGCGCGGCGCGCCCGAGGTGTCGGCGGCCGCGGCCTCCATCTCTTCGGCGTCGAACGCGTGATGGGCGTCCGGATCGAAGGGCAGGGTGAGGGTGAAGCAACTGCCGACGCCCACGGCGCTGCGCGCCTCCAGGGCGCCGCCCATCAGGCGGGCCAGCTGGCGCGATAGCGACAGGCCCAGGCCCGCCCCGTTGACGCCGGCGCCGGTGCGCTCGATGCGCCGGAAGGGTTCGAACGCCTGCTCGATCTCTTCGGCCGACAGGCCAGGGCCGGTGTCGGCGATCTCGATGGCGATCTGGCCGTCGCGCAGTTCCAGGCGGACCTCGATGCGGCCGCGCACGGTGTACTTGACCGCGTTGCCCAGCAGGTTGGCGATGATCTGGCGGGTGCGCAGGGCGTCGGCGACGGTCGCGCCCTTGTCGCGGATGCGCAGCAGCGGATCGACGTGGACGGTGAGCTCCAGGCCCTTGGCGGCGGCGTGCGGCTTGTCCAGCAGGGTCAGGTCATGGACCAGGCGGACCGGATCGAACGGCTGGGCCTCGACGCTGAGGCGGCCGGACTCGGCGGTCTCGGAATCGAGCGTGGCGTTCAGCACCGCGATCAGATCCTGGGCCGCGTCGAGCGCGGCGTTCAGCTGCTCGCGCGACGGCGCGGCGCGACCGCCCCGGCCGGCGGCGGCGGCCAGCACGTGGGTGACGCCGGTCAGGCCGTTGCGGATTTCGTGGCTGAGGGTGGCGACGATGTCGGACTTGCTGCGCGCGGTGCGCTCGGCCGCCTCCAGCACCCGTAGACGTTCTTCGACCAGATGTTCGTGCTGGACGGCCAGGTCGTGCTGGCGGCGGAACATGCGGTTCAGGATCAGGGCCAGGGTCATGGCCAGGGCGATGGCGCCCCAGGTCAGCTCGCCCAGCTGGCGGTCGCTGGAGAAGGAGGCGATCAACGGGCCGGCCGCCGCGATCGGCGCGACGATCAGCAGGCCCGCCAGATACGGGGCTGCGAAAAAGGCGCATAGCACCGCGCTGGCCGTGGCCAGCATCAGCATAGGCTCTCGCGCCGGTCCCGCGCCCAGGGCGAAGGCCGAGATCTGCACTGCGGCCAGGGCCCAGAGCACGCCGCCCATCACCTGGACTCTCGCCCTGCGGTTAAGATCTTGCGACGCTTCGTCGCGCAACCAGTTCACCACCGCGTAGAAGGCGCCCCAGTTGATCGCGAACACCGCGAAGCTGGCGGTCATCCAGACGCGGTTCGTGGCGAACGACCCGATCCACACGAACAGGGGCAGGCTGACCGCGAAAACCCCAAGCGCGTAAGGCAGTAGCGCCGTCTGGGCGTCCAGGGCCTTGGCGAGGTGAGCGCCCTCCGTCGAGATATCTTGTGGGCGGCGCTCGGCGAGCAAGATCGCGCTCCTCGTGGTTGAGGACGCACCTTAGGGGAGCGTGGTTTGTACCCGGTTACGGGGTATCGTTAATCCACAGGTACGAAGTTCAAACAATCATTAAGCCTAACCGCCGAGGATGGGACTCCAAGTCCCAGACTCTCGGCAGGCGACCATGGCCACCACACGCGCCGCTCTTACCGATTCCGATATCCGCATGCTCGTGAAGGGCGCGACGCCGGACGAACGGGCGCTGGCCGCGCACAAGCTGTGTCGCACCATCGACCGCGGCGCGCTGAACGAGGAGGACCGCCAGGTCGCACACGAGATCCTGCGGGTAATGGCCGCCGACGCCGCCGAGCTCGTCCGTCGGGCCATGGCGGTGACGCTGAAGAATTCCATGGCCCTGCCGCCGGACGTCGCCAACCGCCTGGCCCGCGACGTCGAAAGCGTCAGCTTGCCGATCATCAGCTTCTCGCCGGTGTTCACCGACACCGACCTGGCCGAGATCGTCCGCGTCGGGGGCGCGGCGCGCCAGAAGGCGGTGGCCAAGCGCCCCAAGCTCTCCAGCCGCATCACCACCCTGCTGGTCGAGCAGGGCGATGAGGACGTGGTCGCCACGGCCTGCGCGAACGACAACGCCCGCTTCTCGGAAGTCGCGCTGCAGAAGGCGCTGGATCGTTTCGCCAAGTCGGAAAGCGTGCTGCAGGCCGTAGCCTATCGTACGGCCCTGCCTTTGGCGGTCAGCGAGCGCCTGATCGACATGGTCGGCGAGCAGCTGCGCGATCACATCCTGACCAGCCACGCCCTGTCGGCCGAGCGCACCATGGAGCTGATCGTCGGCGCCAAGGAGCGGGCGACGATCGATCTGGTCGACCAGGCCGGCCGCGCCGGCGACCCGAAGGCCTTCGTGGCGCATCTCAGCAAGGTCGGCCGCCTGTCGCCGTCGCTGCTGCTGCGGGCCCTGGCCCAGGGTCACATGACCTTCTTCGAGTGGGCTGTGGCCGAGCTGGCCGGCATTCCGCACCACCGCACCTGGCTGATGATCCACGACGCCGGCCCCCTGGGCCTGAAGGCGATCTGCGAGCGGGCCGGCCTGCCGCCGCGCCTCTACGCGGCCTTCCGCGCAGGCGTCGACGCTTTCCATGGCCTGGAGTTCGACGGCGGCGCGAACGATCGCGAGCGCTTCCAGGAGCGCATGATCCAGCGCTTCCTGACCTCGTCGCACACGGTTTCGCGCGAGGATAGCGAGTATCTGATGGAGCGTATGGATCGCGGCGCCCACCGCCGTCGCGCCGATCGCAAGGATCAGGGCGCGGCCTAACAACTGTTCGAAAGAGGTATGGGCAAGCTCGCGCGGCGGCGCCAGACTTGCTGCATGTCCGACTCCTCGCAAGGCGCGATCCGACTCGCCGCAACCATACTGCTGCTTCGAGATGCGCCTTCTTTCGAGGTGCTGATGGTCAAGCGGCATCACCAGATCGATTTCGCCGCCGGGGCCCTGGTGTTCCCAGGCGGCAAGAGCCACCAGGGCGACAGCGATCCGCGCTGGCGCGACCTCGCCATCGGCTTCGACGAGGTGGGGCAAGACGGCGTGGCCCTGCGCATCGCCGCCATCCGCGAGGCCTATGAGGAAGCCGGCGTGCTGCTGGCCCGCGACAGGGACGGGGCGTTCTATGCCGGCGAGGCGGCCAAGGACGTTCGCGCGGCGGTGGCCGAGGACCGGGTGGCCTTTCTCGACGTGGTCGAGGACCTGGGGCTGAAGCTGGATCTGTCGGCCCTGACGGTCTTCTCGCGGTGGATCACGCCCAAGCTGATGCCCAAGCGGTTCGACACCTGGTTCTACGTCGCCCACGCACCTCTGGCCCAGCAGGCGATCTGCGACGGCCGCGAAGCGGTCGACGCCGAGTGGATCGCCCCGAGCCTGGCGCTGGACCTGGCGGCCTCGGGCGAGCGCAAGGTGATCTTCCCCACGCGCATGAACCTTCAGCTGCTGGCGGAGAGCGCCGATCCTGTCGACGCCGTGTCGCGGGCCGAGGCCAGGGAACTGGTCACGGTCGAACCTTGGGTCGACGGCCGGGTCCTCCGGATCCAGGAGAACGCCGGCTATGGCGCGGCGACCGAGCCCCTGGAAGCGCTCTGAGCGCGCTCTAGGATTTGATGCCCGGTCCCGCCGCGTTGACCCAGCCCACCACGTCGCCCAGCACCTTGGCTACGGCCTGGTCATAGGCCGGCACGATGGCCGAGACGCGGTTGTCGGCGGCTTTCACCCTGGCTTCGAAGATCTGGTCGCCGACCAGGGCGCGGTCGCTGTTGCGGTTCAGGACGCCGCGTACGCGGACCACGATCTCGGGAGCGGCCTTGGGGCCGTTGACGTAGTCGGCCTCGAACTTTCGCACCTCGAGGCGCAGCACCAAGTCTGCCTTGGCGACTTCGCCTCGACCGATCAGGCGAGCGCGACCCGGATCGTTGTCGAACGCGCGGGCGGTGGCTTCCTCGAACAGGATGAAGGCCGGGGAAACCCACCGCGCGTCGGCGATATAGGCGACTTCGCCATTGGTCACGGTCAGGAGGCGGTCGCCCGCCGCGGCGCGGGTGAAGGCCGACGGAGCCTTCAGAACGCCGAACATCGCGCCGGGAGGACTCTTGGCGACGCTGAGGTCGGCGTCGCCGAAGCGATAGGTGGTCACCGGCTTGGTCTTTGGGAAGACGCTGATGCAGGCCGAGAGGCTGAACGCCACGGCCGAGACGGCCAGGACGCGTCCAAAGGTCTTGGCGACGTTTCGGATCATCGGGCTCACGGCTTGACCTCCACTTCCTTGGCTGGGGCCTTGCCGACCACGCCACGGGGATTCTGTTCGACGTCGGCGACCAGGCGGTCCAGGGACTCGGCGGCCGACTGCAGGGTGACGATGGCCGCCGAGAGTTGGGGCAGGCCGGTGCTGGCGAAGTCGCTGGTCGGACCTTCCAGCTTCGAGATCATCGAGCGGGCGTCCTTGGCGGCGGCCTTCAGCTCGGCGGCGGCGTCGCCAGCTTCCTTCAAGGTGCGTTTGGCGTCGCCGTCGACCAGACCATTGGCGCTGTTGGCCAGGTTGGTGATCGACTGGGCCGTCGCATCGATGCTCTGCAGAGCCTTCTGCGCGTCGGCGATGATTTCCTTGCGCTCGCGCAGCTCCGCAGTGACCGCCTGCACGTCGCTGAGCGAGGCGCTGAAGGTCTTGATATTCTTGTCGGACAGTACGCGGTTGACGCGGTCCAGGGCCTCGATGGTCCGTGTCAGAACCGTCCCGCCGCCCTCGAGCAGGTCGGAGAGGGCGCTGCGCTGGCTGCGGAGGACGGGGACCTTGCCGTTCTTGACGGTGTCTTTCAGCAGTTCCTTGTTCGGCGAGCCGGCGGTGATCTGCACGTAGTTGACGCCCGTGATGCCCTGCGGCTCCAGCGTGGCGTAGCTGTCGACCTTGACCGGCACATCCGAGGTCATGCGGACGCGCGCGATGACGCGGTTGGGGTCGGTCTTGTCCAGCTCGATGCGGCTGACCTCACCGACCTTGATCCCGTTGAAGTGCACTTCGCCGCCCGTCGACAGGCCGCGCACCGGACCGATGAACAGGATGTCGTAAAGGTCGTAGTCCTTGCTGAAGCTGACCTTGGCCAGCCAGACGACGAAGATCACCAGCCCCATGAACAGGGCGAGGGATATGGCCCCGACCAGGGCGTAGTTGGCGTTTCTTTCCATCAGACGTCCGTCCTTGCCTCGGCCGGAGCCTCGGCGGTCGCGGCGGCGCGTCCCCGGGGGCCCAGGAAGTATTGCTTGATCCAGGGGTGATCCGAACGCTCGAGTTCGCGAACGGGCGCCACCGCGACGACCTTTTTGTCGGCCAGGACGGCGACACGGTCGGTGATGGCGTAGAGACTGTCCAGGTCGTGGGTGATCATGAACACCGTCAGGTCCAGGCTGTCCGACAGATCCTTGATCAAGGCGTCGAAGGCCTCGGCCCCGATCGGGTCCAGGCCGGCGGTCGGCTCGTCCAGGAACAGCAGTTCAGGGTCCATGGCCAGGGCCCGGGCGAGGCCGGCGCGCTTGCGCATGCCGCCCGACAGCTCGGCCGGCTTCAGGAGCGCGGCCCGGGCGGGCAGGCCGACCATGGCGATCTTCAGGTCGGCGATTTCCTCGATCTCGCGGCGAGGCAGCTTGGTGTGCTCGTAGAGCGGGGCGGAGACGTTCTCGCGCACGGTCAGGTTCGAGAACAGCGCGCCCTGCTGGAACAGCACGCCCCAGCGCCGCTCGACCGACGACCATCGCCGACGCGAGGCCGTGCGCATGTCGCCGCCGAACAGCCGGACCGTGCCGCCGTCGGGGGCCTTCAGGCCGATGATGGTGTTCAGCAGCACGGATTTGCCGCTGCCCGAGCCGCCGACCACGCCGAGCACCTCGCCGCGCTCGACCTTGAGGTCCAGCCCGTCGTGGATGACGTTGTCGCCGAAGGCTGAAACCAGGCCTCGCACGTCGATCGGGTGCTTCTCGGCTTCGACCGTGTCGATGAAGTCCTCGGATTCGGGGGCGTTCTGGGCGGAGCGGGTCAAATGTCCAGCTCCATGTAGATCAGGGCGAAGACCGCATCGATCAGGATGATGGCGAAGATGGCGTGCACGACGGCCGCCGTCACGCGTCGGCCCAGGGACTCGACGTCGTTGCCGACTTCCATGCCCTGGCGGCAGCCGATCGCGGCGATCACCGCGGCCATGACCGGCGCCTTGGACATGCCGATCCAGAAGTGGGTGGCGCCGACGAAGTCGATGATCCGCTGCAGGAAGAAGGTCGGCGACAGGTCCAGCACGGCCCAGACCACCAGCATGCCGCCGGCCAGGCCAGCGATCGTCGCCACGAAGACCAGCAGCGGAATGGTGAAGAGCAGGGCGGCGAAGCGCGGCAGGACCAGCGCCTCGTAGGGGTCCACGCCCATGACCTGCATGGCGTCGATCTCCTGGTTCATCTTCATCGAGCCGATCTCGGCCGCGAAGCTGGAGGCCGAACGGCCGGCGAGCAGGATGGCGGTGATCAGGATGTTGAACTCACGCATCACCGAGATGCCGATCAGTTCGACCGAATAGACCTGAGCCCCGAAGTCGGTGAGCATGTTGGCGCCCAGCAGAGCGACAACAGCGCCGATGAAGAAGGTGGTGACCGCCACGATCGGCATGGCGTCGAGGCCGGCGCGCTCGCACAGGGCCACGATTGGCGCCCAGCGGATGCGGCGCGGGTCGACGACGCTTCGGGCCAGGGCGACCAGCAGGTGGCCCAGGAAGATCATGGTGCCGTAGCCGTCCTGGAACAGGCCAAAGACGCCGCGGCCGATCCGCTCAAGCAGGGCGTGGAAGCCGCCTGGGCGAACTGTCGGTTCGGGCTCGACCTGGATCGCGGCGCGGACAAGTTCCAGCAGGCGCAGGACCTCGCGGCGGGCCTGGACGTTCTCCGGCTCGAGGTTTTCGCCGCCCGCGCGCAGAATCGCGTAGGCGCCGGCGGTGTCGCAGCGATTGACGCCCGTGAGGTCCATCTCGAGCGCGTGCTTGCTGGAAAGGGCGCTATCCAGGCGCAAGCCCGCGTCGAGCAGCCCCCGTGCGGTCCAGTCCCCCGTCAGCACGGCCGTCGTGCGGCCGTCCTGATCGGTCAAGGTGAAGTCCGCCGGTAAAGCCATGAAGTCCTGGGGGCTCGTTTCCTGGTTATATCCAAGCCCCGCTATGGACCTGACAAGCCCAAAACGCGCCAAGGCGCAGCTTGTTGCTGGATAAGGCTCGCGAGCTCGAAAAAAGGCCGGGTTCTCGCCCCGCGACATAGTGGCGAAGCTGGGCTGTCCGGGGGGTGAACTTTAGTCTTGGTTAATGGATTCCCGTCACGAACATGGTCAACAAATTCCTATGTGCCGGACCGGAGTACCAACGCATGAGCGCGCACGCCAAGCTTGATCAGCGGATGGCTTTCATGCGTTTCGACGAGCGTTCGCGGTCGGCTCTGCGGGGCCTCAAGCCGGTGATCGACGCCGAGATCACTAGCGCGCTGAGCGCGTTCTACAGCCAGGTTCGGGCCTTCCCCGAAACGCGCGCCAAGTTCCGCGACGACGCCCACATGGCCGGCGCCGAGCGCGCCCAGGCCGCGCATTGGCGGCGGATCGTCCAGGCCGATTACAGCGAAACCTATGTTCGCGACGTCGAGCGGATCGGTCGCGCTCACGTCCAAGCCGATCTGCGGCCGCAATGGTACATCGGCGGCTACGCTCTCGTGGCCGAGGCGTTGATCCGCGCCATCGTCGCCAAGCGCGCCAAGGGCTTTTTCAGCAACGCCGCCAAGTCGGACGCCGACCTGGCCGACGGCCTCTCGGCCCTGACCAAGGCCGTATTCCTCGACATGGAACTGGCCATCTCCAGCTATCTCTCGCTGCTGCAGGAAGAGCGGGAGGCCCTCGAGGTCGAGCGCGAGGCCGCCGAGCAGCGACAGGCCCAGGCCGTCAAGGCGGTCGGCGAGGCCCTGTCGCGGCTGGCGGCCGGCGACCTGTCGGCCCGCGTCGAGGGCGATCTGGCGCCCGAGTTCCACAGCCTGAAGGTCGATTTCGAACAGGCGGTCGGCGCTCTGGGCGAGGCCATGCGCTCGGTCGAGCACTCTGCCGGCGGCATCCGCTCAAGCGCCGACGAGATCGCTCGCAGCGCCGAGGATCTGTCGGAGCGCACCGAACAGCAGGCCGCCACGCTGGAGCAGACCGCCGCCGCGGTCGAGCAACTGACCGGCGCGGTCGGCAAGACGGCCAAGAGCGCCCGCGAGGTCTCCTCGCGCATCAGCGAGGCCTCGACCGAGGCAGAGCGCTCGGGCGACATCGTCACCCGGGCGGCCGAGGCCATGACCAAGATCGAGGCCCAATCCTCGCAGGTGAACCAGATCCTGGGCATGATCGACGAGATCGCCTTCCAGACCAACCTGCTGGCCCTGAACGCCGGCGTCGAAGCCGCGCGAGCGGGTGATAGCGGCAAGGGCTTCGCCGTCGTGGCGCAGGAGGTGCGGGCCCTGGCTCAGCGCTCGTCGCAGGCGGCCAGCGAGATCAAGTCGCTGATCACCGAATCGAGCCGTCAGGTCAGCGAGGGCGTCGACCTTGTCGGCCAGACGGGCGAGGCGCTGCGCGGCATCCATGAGAAGGTCGGCGGCATCGACGAATTGGTCAACGCCATCGCCGCCTCGGCCAGCGAGCAGGCCACCGCCCTGGGGCAGGTCAACTCGGCCGTCAACCAACTGGATCAGGTGACCCAGCGCAACGCCGCCATGGTCTCGCAATCGACCGAAGCCACCCACGCCCTGCGCGCCGAAGCCGCCGACCTGTCGAACCGGGTGGGCGCTTTCCGCCTGGGCGGCGGTCCGCGGAACTTCCAGCCGACTCACCGCGAGCAGCCCGCCGAGAACCCGGTCCACGCCGCCCGCGCCCGCGTCGCCGCCTTCGCCCGTCCGGGACGCTGAGGCCTATCTCGGCGGCGGGGCCGTCGAGGCGCGGTGAATCAGCTCGAACGGCATGAGCTCGTCCACCGGTCGTTCGGGTGGATCGTTGCTCTTGGCTTGAGCGATCAGCAGCTTGGCCGCCACCGACGACATTTCCGCTACCGGCTGACGCACGGTCGTCAGCTGTGGGCGGCTGAAGCGTGAGCTGGGGCTGTCGTCGAAGCCCGCCACGGAGATATCGCCCGGCGTCATCAGTCCGGCCTCGGCGATCGCGGCGATGCAGCCCAGGGCCATGTCGTCGTTGCTGGCGAAGATCGCTGTCGGCCGCTCGGGCAGGGCCAGCAGCGCCTTGGCCTGCTCCAGTCCCGATTGGAAGGTGAAGTCGCCCTGGCGCACCCAGCCCTCGGCCACCGGCAGGTCGCGCGCCTCCATGGCCTGCAGATAGCCTTGCCGTCGCGCCTGGCTGGCGCCGTAGCGCGGCTCGCCGACGATGAAGCCGATCCGTTCATGGCCCAGATCGGCCAGGTGCTGGGTCATCTCTCGGGCGGCCGCGACGTCGTCCATGTGGACGCGCGGACCCAGACCCTCAGCGCGTTCGGGCCCGACCCGGACATAGGGCGTGCGGGCCTTGTCCAGGATCTCCAGCACCGCTGGGTTGTCCGAGGAGGGCGGGGTCAGGATCACCCCGTCGGGCTTCAGGGCGGCCAGGAAAGCGGCCACGTCCTGGCGGACGTTCGGGCCGTCGTTGTCGATCAGCTCGATGAGCAGGTGATAGCCCGCGTCGCGACAGACCAGAGTCGCGCCCAGCTGGATGCGAGACAGATAGTCCGCGCCGCGCTCGCTTTGCCAGTGGTCGATGGTTAGGGCCGCGTCGACGAACACGGCGATCACGAACGAGCGCGAGCCGGCCAGGCTGCGCGCCGACAGGTTGGGGCTGTAGCCCAGCTCGCCAGCCGCCTCCAGGACACGGTCGCGCATGGCGGGCCGGACGTTCGGCTCCTTGTTCATCACCCGCGAAACGGTCTTGATCGAGACGCCCGCCCGCGCGGCGACGTCGTAGATCGTCACCGAGGCCATCAGACCGTCCCGACGCTGTTCTGACTCATGCTCATAAGGCCAACCTAGAGCTTACGCGGGGGATAAGGAAACTCCCTGCTTAACCGCACGGGACCCCTTGTGCCGCAACGAAGGCGCGGCCACTGTCTGGGCTGGACGCGGCGAAAGATCGCGACGAGCCGGTTGGAAGCGGGCTCTATCAAAAGCGTTTGGGAGCGTGGCGGTCGCCGTGGTCCCGGGGGGAGGTGACGAGTGCGGCCTGACGACGGAGCGCGGCCCAAGGAGCCGGTGCGCGCGAACTTCATCGCCGCCTACACGCTCGCCCAGATCGGGGCCTTTGTTTCGTTCCAACCGCTTCTGCAAGTCCTTCTGCCGCTGAAGGCCGAGTCGATCGACGCGGCTTCCAAGGCGGTGGTGCTGAGCCAGGTCGCGTTCTATGGCGCGATCGCCGCCAGCATCGCCAACCTGCTGGCCGGGGCGATCAGCGACCGCACCACCTCGCGCTTCGGCCGCCGGCGGCCCTGGATGGTGGTCGGCGCGATCGGCGCGTCCCTGGCCTATCTGGCGATCATGAACGCCAAGACGCCGCTGGCCCTGATCGGCGGCGTCATTCTGTTCCAGCTGACCTTCAACCTGTGTTTCTCGGCCCTGGTGGCCGTCATGCCCGACCGCGTGCCCGACACCCAGAAGGGCATGGTGGCGGCTTTCCTCAGCCTGGGAAATCCAATCGGCACGGCCGCCGGCGCGGTGATCATCGGCGGCCTGCTGGTCGTCGAGTGGCAGCGCTACGCGGTGATATCGGCGGCGCTGCTGTTGGGCTTGGCGCCCTTCGTGCTGCGCCTGAAGGACCCGCCTCTGGCGAAAGCCGATGTGCCGCCGTTCCACTTGCGGGAGTTCATCGCCGGCCTGTGGGTCAGTCCGCGCGAGCATCCCGACTTCGCCTTCGCCTGGGCCGGCCGGTTCATGGTGCTGGTCGCCCTGAGCCTGGTGCAGAGCTACATGCTCTACTTCCTGCAGGACGTAGTGGAGTATCCGCGTCTCTTCCCGGGTCATCGCTCGGAGGAAGGCCTGGCGATCCTGGCGACGGTCTCGACGGTCTTCAACGTCGCCTGCGCCATGGTGGGCGGGGTGCTGTCCGACCGGATGCAACGGCGCAAGCTGTTCGCCTTCGGCGCCGCCCTGACCATCGCCGCGTCGATGGTCGTGTTCTCGCTGACCTCGGACTGGAACGTTCTGCTGGCCGCCTATGTCGTCTATGGCTGCGGGGCGGGCTGCTACTGCGCCGTCGACATCGCCCTGGTCACCCAGGTGCTGCCCTCGCAGCGCGATGCGGGCAAGGATCTGGGCGTGATCAACCTGGCCAACACCCTGCCTCAGGCCCTGGCGCCGGCCCTGGCCGTATGGAGCCTGGGGCCGACCCACGGGAATTTCCAGCTGTTCTTCCTGATGGCCGCGGGGTTGGCTTTGGCTGGCGGTCTGGCGATCCTGCCGATACGGGGTGTGCGCTAACCGCCGCTCTCGGAGATCGCCTTGCCCCAGTTCCGCGTCGTCACCGATCCCGACGATCCCGCCGTCGCCCCATTCCGGGCGATCAAGGAGCGCGATCTGGTCGGGCGCGAGGGCCTGTTCATCGCCGAGGGCGAGACCGTGCTGCGGGCCTTCGTTCGCGACGCGCCGCAGCGGGTGGTGTCGCTGCTGATCGATCCGAAGCGCAAGGACAAGCTGGCCGACGTTTTCGCGGGCCTGCCGGAGGATGTCCCCGTTCACCTCGCCGACCAGGCGGTGGTCGACGCCATCGCCGGCTTTCACCTGCATCGCGGCGTGCTGGCTGTCGGGCGCAAGCCCGATCCGATCCCGGCGCGTGACCTGTTGGCGGGCCTGCCGGCGCGAGCGATCGTGCTGGTGCTGTGCGGCATCGCCAATCACGACAACATCGGCGGCATCTATCGCAACGCCGCCGCCTTCGGGGCCGACGCGGTGATCCTTGACGCCGATTGCTGCGATCCGCTGTACCGCAAGGCTATCCGCGTCTCGGTCGGCGCGGCGCTTTCGATCCCCACCGCCAGGCTGGGGCGTGGCGAGGACATCGCCGGCCTGTTGGCCGCGACGGGCTTCGAAGGCCTCGCGCTGAGTCCCGCGGCGACCGAGGTCCTGGCGCGGCTGACCCCGGCACCCCGGACGGCGGTGCTGTTGGGCGCGGAGGGGCCGGGCTTGACGGCCGAGGTGATGGCGCGGGCGAGGACCATCGGCATCCCGATGGCGGGCGGTTTCGACTCCCTGAATGTCGCCACGACCAGTGGGATCGTGCTGCATCATCTTCGGTTCGCGCAGGGCTAGGAAACCGGTTTCCAAGGCACTAGGGTCCCGCCACAACATCCCGTCAGAAGGCTAGATCCATGCTGAACCGTCGCGGCGCCCTGGCGACCTTTGTCACCGGCTTCCTCGCTTCGCTGGCGGCCAAGCGTGTCGAGGCTGCGCCGACGCCGCCCCTGGCCGATCCCACCGAGTCCATCGTCCTTTGGCCCGCCGGCCCGCCCGGCGCCGAGAAGGTGACGGTCGAGGAAGTGATCCTCGAACGGGGCGATCCCAACGGCGTGCGCGACCGGGCCATGGCCCATACCCGCAAGCCGGTGCTGATGGTGTTCCGGCCCAAGACCCCCAATGGCGCGGCGGTGATGCTGATCCCCGGCGGCGGCTATGTGCGCGCGGTTCTGGACAAGGAGGGCTACGAGATGGCCCGCTGGCTGAACCAGCGCGGCTACGCCTGCTTCGTCTTGTTCTATCGGATGCCGGGCGACGGCTGGGCGGCGGGCGCCGACACGCCCCTGCAGGACGCCCAGCGGGGCATCCGCCTGGTCCGGTCGCGAGCGGCCGAGATGGGCTTCAGCCCTGACCGCGTGGCCATCATGGGCTTCTCGGCCGGCGGCCATCTGGCGGCCAGCCTGACGACCCGCTTCGCCGACAAGACCTACGCCTCGGTCGACGCCGCCGACGATCTTTCGGCCAAGCCCAACCTGTCCGGCCTGATCTATCCGGTGATCAGCATGGACCCGGCCATCGCCCACGCCGGTTCGCGCAAGGAACTGCTGACCGCCGACGCCTCGTCCGAGCGGGCCGCGGCGATTTCGCCCGAGCGCCTGGTGTCGACTGGTCTGTCGCCGGTGTTCCAGCTGCATGCCGCCGACGACAAGTCCGTGCCGGTCGAGAACAGCCTGGTGATGTTCGCGGCGCTGAAGGCCAAGGGCGTGCCGACCGAGCTGCACATCTTCGAGGAGGGCGGCCACGGCTTTGGTCTGCGCGGCACGCCGGGCAAGCCGGTGGCGGCCTGGCCCAGCCTGTTCGAGACCTTCGCCAAGCGACACGGAGTCTAGCAGTCCGCGTTTTCCTTCAGCTTCCAGGCGGCGATCTCGGCGTCACGGAACTTGATCCACTCGCCGCGCAGCACGGCCGGCCGCTTGCCGTGGCGTTCTTCCAGAAACTCCGCGCCGACCACGCGATCGGTGCGGAAGGTGCGGAAGGCTTCGCGCAGCTCGCACCAGGCGATGATCATGCGGATGGTCTCGCGATAGCCGACGGTGACCGGCCAGATCACCCGCGCGCTGACCGTCCCCGCGCCGTCGCTGTAGTCCAGGCGGATCTTGCGACCGGCGTGGATCCAGGCGCGGACCTGGGCGACGTCGATGCGATCGGTCTCGGGTTTCCAGGCTGGGGAGGCGCCGATCGCCGGTTCCAGCACATAGGGCCGCAGGCGGTCAGGTACAGCCGCGGCGATCTTGCTGATCAGGTCGTTGGCGGCCTTGGCAAGGACGGGATCGCCGCGTCCGGCCACCCATTGCGCGCCCAGCACAGCCGCCTCTATCTCGTCCGGGGTCAGCATCAGGGGCGGCATGTCGAAGCCGGCCTCCAGCACATAGCCGATCCCGGCCTCGCCGCGGATGGGCGCGCGCTGGCCGACCAGGGCGGCGATGTCGCGATAGACGCTGCGCTTCGATGTCTCCAGCTCGGCGGCGATGGCGTCTGCGGTCACCGGCGCGCGACTGCGGCGCAGGATCTGGATGATCTGGAAAAGGCGTTCGGCGCGTCTCATGGGCTCGAATATCGGCGATCGCTACTGACAGCATGCTGGCAGTAGCCTGGCGGTAGCAAGTCGTCACCACGACATTCGTGACGGAGAGGGACGATGATCACGCTATTCGCCGCCGGGGCCGGGTTCGGGCTGCCTGAGATCAGCCCCTATGTGACCAAGACGGAGGTCCAGCTGATGATGGCTGGTCTCGACTACAAGAAGACCAAGGGCAGCCGCGAGACCGCGCCCAAGGGTCAGTTGCCATGGATCGAGGACGCCGCCCAGGCGATCGGCGATTCGACCTTCATCCGCGCTCACATCGAGCGGAAGTACGGGATCGATCTCGACATCGGCCTGTCGGGCAAGGAGCGCGCCCAGGCTTGGGCGATCGAGCGAATGATCGAGAACCAGCTGGGGTGGGTGTCGGCCTATTTTCGCCACCTCGACCCGGCCAACTTCGCCAAGGGCGCGGCGCGGTGGTTCGACCAGGCGCCGGAACATCTGCGCGATGACCTGAGGCGCGGCCTGCAGGAAGCGATCGCCGCCAATGTCCGCGCGGTTGGCGTCGGCCGTCATCTGCGCGAGGAGGTCGTTTGGCTGGGCAGCCTGTCACTGCGCTCGCTGGACGAACTCGTTGAGGACAAGGCCTATCTGATGCGCGACAGCCACCCGGTCGGTGTCGACGCCACGGCCTTCGCCATGCTGGCGGGGATCATGACGCCGCACTTCGACTCGCCGTTGCGCTGCGAGGCGGAAAGCTACCCGCGTCTCGTCGACTATGTCGGGCGGATGATGGCCCAGTTCTATCCGGCCCATCCCTGGGGACTGAAGCGGGCCGCATGACGGCAGGATAGCGCTACCAAATTGGTCGTATGAATTCGCGCGCCAATGTCAAATTGGTCAGGCCATTTTTGATTGCGCGGCCGGACAGTTTTGTTAAGTTCGGCGAGCGCGACGAACTGGGCTCCACCTTTGCTCAGTCGCTTGCTCGTCGACCAAGGCGCTGCGTACCTTGCGCCAACCTCCTCCCGGGGCGGACGACGATGGCGGCCGGAGTCCTCCCTCCGGTCGCTTCGCCGGGAGGGTATGGTAAGGCCACCTCCGGATCGCGGACGCTTGTGGGCAGGCTGGACGCGCGCTAGTCCTGTGTGACGCGCCGATCGTGGCGCTTGTCCGTGGCCGCTTGTGATGTCGACCTCTACGCCGGATTCCAGGCTCTATCAGCAGGTCGCCGCGACGATCAGCGGCGCGATCGCCGACGGCGTCTATCAGCCGGGCCATCGCCTGCCGTCCGAGCGCGACCTAGCCGACGAGTTCGGCGTCTCGCGGCCCACCGTCCGCCGCGCCGTCATCGCGCTGGAGATGCGCGGGCTGCTGGAGGCTCGCCAAGGGTCGGGCGTCTATGTTCGTCTCGACCAGCCGCCGCCGCCCGTGAAGGATCTCGATATCGGGGCGTTCGAGCAGGCCGAGGCGCGTCGCCTGTTCGAGGGCGAGGCCGCCGCCCTGGCGGCCACCCTGATCACCGACGAGGAGCTGGCCTATCTCGAGACCCTGGTCGCCGAGATGAACAGCGACGCCTCGACCAAGGAGCAGTCCGAGCTGGCTGACCGCCAGTTCCACATCTCCATCGCCCAGGCGACGCGCAACAACGCCGTGGTGCGGATCATCGAGAGCGCCTGGGACCTGCGCTACCGTTCTCGCCTCTGCATGCAGATGCTGGAAAAGGCCCGCCATGTGCGCAAGCGGCCGCTCAAGGACGAGCATCAGGAGATCGTCGAGGCGCTGCGCACGCGCGATCCGAAGGCCGCGCGCGCGGCCATGCAGACCCACCTGGGCGGGCTGATCGAGAATCTGCTGCTGACCGCCGAACTGGAAGCCATCGAGCGCACGCGCGAGAGCCTGGCGGCCAAGCGCGAGGAGATCGCCCTCCGCGCCGCCAGCGCCGCCAAATAGACCTCTCCACAGAGGACCGGATCCGCGGGGGTGATCCGGCCTCGAAGGCGGGGGTCCAAAGGCTATAAGCTCAGGTCGTCGGCGCGCGGGACGCGTCTGTCCTGGTTTTCCGGATAATTGGCATGCTCAATGCCTGGCTCTAGGTCAGGCCATTATCCGTTGCGATCGCATGATCGGTATGTGACCTGGTGGTTGATTTTATTGCCTAATCTCGTCGACTGTCGAGCGAGCATTGGCGGTGACAGCATTCCACTTGCAATCGAGGCGCGTTCGTCCTTTACGGCGTTGCGGCGAGATTGGTAATGTCAGTTTAGCAACCAGTGAAACGGGGCATGGATGCGCGCCTTGGAGCGACCGTCGGTGAGTTCGGCGACCGGCCATCGACCTTCCCGAAGTGGAGGCCAGTGCGGCCGATGAGCGTTCAAATGGACTATCGTGAGAGCACCGACCGCGCCGGCATGAGCCGCATGACGGTGCGCGAGCTGCGCGACACCTTCGTCATCGACAAGCTGTTCCGGCCGGGCGAGCTGTCGCTCAGTTATCTGGAGATCGAACGGGCGGTGGTCGGCTCGGCGACGCCGACCGATGCGGCCCTGGACCTGCCGACTCACAAGGAACTGGCCTCGGGGTTCTTCTGCGAGCGCCGCGAGGTGGGCGTGATCAATATCGGCGGTCCAGGCGTGGTCATCCTGGATGGGGAGCGCTTCGACCTGGCGCGTCACGACAGCCTCTATATCGGGCGTGGGACGCAAGCCGTCAGTTTCGAGAGCGACGACGCCGCCAACCCGGCAAGGTTCTACTTCGTCAGCTACCCCGCCCATGCCAACCACCCCAGCAAGCGGGTGCGGCGCGACGAAGCCCGAACGATCCAGGCGGGGGAGGCGACGACCGCCAACCGCCGGGTGATCCGCCAGTCGATCCGCCCCGGCATCGTCGAGACCTGCCAACTGGTGATGGGCTTCACCGAACTGGCGGACGGCAATGTCTGGAACACGATGCCGCCGCATACCCATCGCCGGCGGAGCGAGATCTACATGTACTTCGACACCGACCCCGGCCGGGTCATGCACCTGATGGGCGAACCGTCGGAGCCGCGCGCGGTGTTCATGGACGAGGGCGAGGCGGTGTTCTCGCCAAGCTGGTCGATCCACAGCGGGGTCGGCACCTCGAACTACACCTTTGTCTGGTCGATGGGCGGGGAGAACCTCGAGTTCGACGATATGGACGTCCTGGCGGTCTCTGACCTCGGCCTGGGAAACTAGACGCAGGCCAACAAGAAAAGACGGGAAGAAACGCTTCAATGACCTTCAAGACGCTTCTGAAGACGGCCGTCGCGGTCGCCATCCTGACCGTGGCCGCGCCCGCCATGGCCGCGCCGGCCATGGTCACGCCCAAGGCCGCCGTTGTCGGTGTTCCTGCCTCGTCGGTCGATGCGGCGGGTCGCAAGGTCGCGGCCTGGCAGTTGGCCCACATGGACAACTTCGACTACGTGCCGGTCAGTTCGTTCCGCAAGGACACGGAGGCGCCCCGCGACTGGATCCAGGCGGCCTTCTATATCGGCCTCTACACCTTCGCCGACGCGACCCAGGATCCGTACCTGACCACCGCGATCCTCAAGCACGGCGAGGCCGAGCAGTGGGGCTTCGACCACCGTCCGCGCCACGCCGACGCCGACGCCACCGGCGCGGTCTGGGTCTGGGCCGCTGGTCGCACCAAGGACCAGAGCAAGTTGACGCCGATCCGCGCCCGCTTCGACGCGGTGCTGGCGGACCCATCGACGGTGTCGCTGGATTTCGAACCGAAGCCAGCCAAGGGCGACCCCTACTGCCAGGTTCGCTGGTGCTGGAGCGACGCCATCTTCATGGCCCCGCCGGCCTGGGTCAGCCTTTCCAAGGCCACCGGCGACAAGCGTTACCTGGACCACGCCGACCGCGAGTTCTGGGCGACCACCGACTATCTCTACGACAAGACCGACCACCTGTATTTCCGCGACAGCCGCTTCATCAAACGGCGTAGCGAGGCGGGCGCGAAGATCTTCTGGGGACGCGGCAATGGCTGGGCCTATGCGGGCATCGCGCGAATCCTGCAGGACCTGCCGGCCCATCATCCCAGCCGGCCGAAATACGAGGCGATCTTCAAGCAGATGTCGGCCAAGATCGTCACTCTGCAGGGCGCGGACGGCTATTGGCCCGTCTCCCTGCTGGAGCCGCAGAAGACGCCGGAGACCAGCGGCACGGGCTTCTTCGTCTACGGCCTGGCCTGGGGGGTGAACCACGGCCTGCTGTCTCGCGCCAAGTACGGTCCGGCCATCGACAAGGGCTGGAAGGCGTTGGACGCGGCGGTCGAGCCGGACGGCCGTCTAGGCTGGGTGCAGCGTGTCGGTGTCGCGCCCGACCAGGTGGGCCGCGACGATACTCAGCTCTATGGCGTCGGCGCGTTCCTGCTGTCGGCCAGCGAAGTTCGCAAGCTGGCGCAAGGCTCCGCTTCCAAAGGTCAGACCTCGCGCTAAGATGAGCCCGCTCCATTGAAGGCGAGGTTTAATGCGCGCGGCGGCGGATCCCCAGAAGCTCTACCAGCAGGTGGCCCGCTCGATCGCGGCCTCGATCGCCGAGGGGCGTTATGTTTCCGGCGACCGCCTGCCCTCCGAGCGGGGACTGGCCGACTCGTTCGGCGTCAGCCGGCCGACGATCCGCGACGCGATGATCGCCTTGGAGTTTCAAGGGCTGGTCGAGGCCCGGCAGGGCTCCGGCGTCTATGTCACCGCCCGGGTGAAGCCCGAGGAGGACGTCGCCGAGGCCGAGGTCAGCGCCCTGGAGCTGACCGAGGCCCGACGCCTGTTCGAGGGCGAGGCTTGCGCCCTGGCCGCCGCCGCCGTCAGCGACGAGCAGGTCGCGGGGCTGGAGCGCGTGGCGCGCGACCTGGCCAACCTGGCCGCCACGGAGGACGGTGAACGGCTGGAGCACGATTTCCACCTGGCCGTGGCCCATGCCACCCGTAACGCCGCCATCGTCGCGGCGGTCGAGGAGATCTGGACGCTGCGTCGGCAGTTTCCCGACTGCTCCAGCCAGCTGCGCCGCGCGCGCCTGGCCGATCCGAAGAGTTTCGCCGAGGATCATCACCGCATTGTCGCGGCCCTGCGCGAGCGGGATCCCAAGGAAGCGCGCCGGGTGATCCATGATCACCTGAACCGCACGGTCGAGACTCTCTTGTCGATGGCCGAGCGCGACGCGCTGGAACGCACCCGCCGCGAGATGGCTGAGCGCCGAGACGAATTGTTGCGCCGGACCACCATCTGACGTTGTTTCCAGCGGTCGCTGTTCTGCCGCGATAATTCGCCGCACAAATCAAGGGCTTGCCGTCACCGGGCGGCGCGTGCTCACGTCCCCTTAAGGGAATCAGGGGGTACTGATGTCGGAAAAACTCGCGCCTGCGAGCGTTGAAACGGTGCTGAAGGCGATCTCGACTGAGATGTCGATCGCCGCGGTGGCGTGCGGACATCTGGACGTCGCCCTCGGCAAAATCCTGGAAGTCGTTCCGAACGAGCACCGCCTGTCGGTGATGCAGGAACTGCACACGGTCGATCTGCTGGCTCAGCACATCACGGCCATCACCGACTTTACCGGCAATCTGTCGCAACAGCATGGCCAGGGTGTTCTCGAGGTCAACGACTCGCTCAACGCCATCACCCTGGGCGACGTCGCCGCCCGCCTGCGCGCCTCGATCTCGGCCGAGTAGAGCGCGCGGCGGACGATCGCCGCTTCAGGCCTGGGCCGGGATGGTGTTGATCATCCACGGGATGCCGAACTTGTCGGTGAAGCTGCCATAGCCCGGCGACCAGAAGGTCGCGGCGAAATCCATGCCGACCTTGCCGCCTTCCGAGAGCGCGTCGAACACGCGGCGCGCCTCGGCCGGGTCATCGGTGTGATAGGTGACGTCGAAGCCGTTCTTGGGCTTGTCGATGTTGGGGGCGAATTCGGGCGGCATGTCCGCGCCCATGATCGCCTGGTCGCCGATCTCCAGCCAGGCGTGCATCAGCCAATCCTTGTAACGCGCGTCGACCGGCGTGTCGGGCGGGCCTTCGCCGAACGGAAAGGCGGCGGTGACCTTGCCGCCCAGAACCCGGGCGTAGAAGTCGAAGGCCTGACGGCATTCGCCCTTGAAGCTGAGGCTGGTGACGATCTTCATGGGTGATCTCCTCGCTTGATCCCAGGCGCTAGGGGCCCGTTGCGGGCGACCCTAGCGTAGGATTGTGACGGGAGACAGCGGCCTTAGCCGGCGCCGATCTTGTTGCCATAGCCGATGACCACGGTGGCCAAGATCAGCAGGGCCACGCCGCCCCAGACGGTGGCCTTCACGGCCGGACGGGCGTCCTTCCACTCGCGCAGGGCGAAGCCCCAGACGGTGCCGAAGATGATGATGCTGGCCATATGCAGCGTCCAGCTGGAGAAGCCGAACTTGCCCATCTGGCTCTCGCCCATCGTGTAGAAGAAGAACTGGAAGTACCAGGCCGTGCCCGCGAGGGCGCAGAGCAGGTAGTTGGCCAGCAGCGGCGGCTTGGCTTTTGCGGCCTCCTGAGAAGGGGTCTCTTCGGACGGCGCCGCGCCGCCCAGCCATTGGCCGGCGCTCTTGTTACGGACGATCAGGAAGCCGCACCAGACCCCGTTGGTCAACAGGCCGCCGAACATGACGAGGCACAGCACCGGCAGGCCGGTCCACAGCGGGCCGGTGCCGGCCGCGGCCGACAGCGCCTTGATCGGTTCGCCCGCCGCGAGGCCGAAAGCGAAGCAGGCCGACATGATCCCCGAGAAGATCGCCACCGCGACGCCCTTCTTGAAGTCGAATTCGGCGATGACCGCCTTCTTGGCGTCCTCGGAGAGGGCGGCGTCCTTGCGCGCGCCGGCCAGGGCCACGACGACGATGCCGGCCAGGGTGATGATGAGGCCCAGCAGGATGATCCGGCCCGAGGCGTTGTTCAGCAGCTTCTCGGCGAAGTCGCCCTGGACGATCGGCGGGATCAGCGTGCCGAACACCGTGCAGAGGCCCAACACCACGGCCATGCCCAGCGACAGGCCCAGATAGCGCATCGTCAGGCCGTAGGTCAGGCCGCCGAAGCCCCAGAGTACGCCGAACAGGACGCAGAGGCCGGCGATATTGCCCGGCACCTGGCTCATCACGCCCATCAGGTCCCGGGTCTGGATCGCGGCGAAGAACCACGGGGCCAGCAACCAGGAGAAGACGCCCCCGGTCAGCCAGAAGATCTCCCACGACCAGCGGCGCACGCCGCGATAGGGCACGTAGAAGCTGGCCGAGGCCAGGCCGCCCAGCCAGTGGAACAGCACGCCGAGCAGCGGATTGGGCGTCATGGTCTTCTCCCGTTCTTGTCTTCGTTATGGCGTGTCAGACGGCGAGGCCCAGGCGGTAAAGACGGTTAGCGTTGCGTCCGAAGAGATCGCGACGCTCGTCCTCGCTGAAGCCGGCGGTGATCGCAGTGTACGCCGTCAGGTGTCTGTCCAGGCTGCCGAACAGCTTGTCGGTCGGCACGTCGCTGGCGAACATGCAGCGATCGGTCCCGAAGATCTCGATGGCTTCGAGAATGAGGGGCTGGATCTGCTCTTCCGTCCACCGGCGGTGGACGAAACCGAAGCCCGACAGCTTGGTCGAGACATGGGGCAGGGCGGCCAGGGCCTTCATGCCTTCGCGCCATTCGGTTTTGTCGGCGTCGACGGGCATGCCGGCGTGGTTGATCATCACCGGGGTGTCGGGATGGGCGGCGAACAGGTCGACCAGGCCCAGCATCTGCCCCGGATAGCACTGAAGGTCGAAGGACAGGCCGTACTTGGCCAGTAGGCCAAAGCCCGTGCGCCAGGCCGGATCGCCGGTCACGTCGCGCGGCGTGTAGGTGCGCTTGGGATCGGCGTGCCAGTTGACGATGTGGCGGACGCCGCGAACGCTGCGGTGGGCGGCGTGAGCCTCCAGCAGCGCCTCGGCGTCCGGCGCGCCCAGGGCGGCGAAGGCGACGAGGCCTGTGGGCAGGCCGCGCTCGTCCGACAGCGCCTGCAGCCAGCGGGTCTCGTCGAGCGCAGAGGCAGCTTCCGCCCCCGCGTCCACATGCACCGCCCCGACGACATTCCAGGCCTTGGCGTCGGCCAGGTAGTCGTCGAGCAGATAGGTGCGCGCGATCGGCTCGACGCTGCCGTTCGGACCGTTGTCGTCGAACGGCGGCGTCAGCCAGGGATAGCGGATGCGCGTGAGGTCCCACAGGTGGATGTGCGCATCGACGAAGGGCAGGGCGCCCATGAGCATTCCTCTCCTAGGCGCCCGGTTTTCCGGGTCGCTCCGCGATCAGAAGGTTGTCCGGCCGCCTGAGGTGTCGAAAGTGGCGGCGGTGGTGAAGCTGCATTCCTCGCTGGCCATGAAGCAGACCATGGCCGCGCTCTCGTGAACTTCGCCCAGGCGGCCCATAGGGATCTTGCCGCGCATATAGTCGACCTGGCTCTTGGGCAGTTGCTCCAGGATCGGGCTCTCGAAGGTGGCGGGGGTCAGGCTGTTGGCGATGACGCCCTTGGTGGCCAGCTCCTTGCCCAGCGACTTGGTCAGGCCGATCACCCCTGCCTTCGACGCCGAATAGGCGCTGGCGTTGGGGTTGCCTTCCTTGCCGGCCACCGAGGCCACATTGACGATCCGGCCGTAGCCGTTGGCCAGCATGTAGGGCACCGTCTCGCGGCAGCAGTAGAAGATGCCGTTCAGGTTGATGTCGATCACGCGCTTCCAGCTGTCGATCGGGAACTCGTGCACCGGAACGGTGGCGCCGGTGATGCCGGCCGAGGCAACGAGGATGTCGATCTTGCCGAGGGCCGCGTTCGAGGCCTTGGCGGCCGCCGCGACGGCGGCCTGGTCGGAGACGTCCAGGGCCACGGTGTGGCTGGCGCCGATTTCGAGGGCGACGGCTTCCAGGTTGGCGGCGTCGAGGTCCCAGAGGGCGACCTTGCCGCCCTCGGCGATGATGCGCGCGGCGACGGCCTTGCCGAGGCCTGACGCCCCGCCGGTGACGATCGCGTGGCGGCCGGAGAAACGATCAGCGTAGATGCCGCTCACTGCACGCCTTCCTGGGTCCAGGCCACGACGATCTGGCGTTGCTCGCCCAGCTTCTCGATGCCGAGACGGATCTCGTCGCCGGCCTTCAGGTAGACGGGCTCGGGCTTCTGGCCCATGCCGACGCCGGGCGGGGTGCCGGTGGTGATGAGATCACCAGGCTCAAGAGTCATGAACTCGCTGATGTACGAAACGAGCTTGCTGATCGGGAAGATCATGGTCTTGGACGAGCCGTCCTGCTTGCGCTGGCCGTTGACGTCCAGCCACATGCCGAGGTTCTGCGGGTCGCCGACCTCGTCCGAGGTGACCATCCACGGGCCAACCGGGCCGAAGGTGTCGCAACCCTTGCCCTTGTCCCAGGTGCCGCCGCGCTCGATCTGGAAGGCGCGCTCGGAGACGTCGTTGATCAGGACGTAGCCGGCCACGTAGTCCAGGGCCTCGGCTTCCGAGACATAGCGGGCGCGCGTGCCGATCACGACGCCCAGCTCGACTTCCCAGTCGGTCTTCAGCGAGCCCTTGGGGATCATCACCGGATCGTTCGGACCGGTCAGGCAGCTGACGGCCTTGGTGAACAGCACCGGCTCTTCCGGGATCGGCAGGTTCGACTCGGCGGCGTGGTCGGCGAAGTTCAGGCCCACGGCGATGAACTTGGAAACGCCGTTGACCGGTACGCCGTAGCGCGGCGAGCCCTCGACCAGCGGCAGCGAAGACGGGTCGATGGCGGCCAGGGCCTTAAGGCTGGCCGGCGACAGCTGGGCGCCGGTGATGTCGGCGACATGGCCCGACAGGTCGCGGATCTGGTCCTCGGCGTCGAGCAGACCGGGTTTTTCGGAGCCCTTGGGGCCGTAGCGAAGCAGTTTCATGGGTCTACGCTTTCGAGAGGATCAGCGGGCGTAAGGACGGTGCAAGCCGACCTCGCGATTGAGTTCGACGCCGAAGCCGGGCGCGTCGGAGAGCTTGAGCTTGCCATTCACCGGCATGGGCTCGCCGATCAGCTGCGGGTGGAACATCGGCACCACCTCGTCGGCCTTCGGGGCCATCATCAGGAACTCGGCGAACGGGCTGTTATGGCGCGTGATGACGAAGTGGTAGCTGTAGACGCTGGAGCCATGCGGGATGCAGAGCACGCCGCGGCTGTCGGCCAGGTTCGAGATCTTGATGATCTCGGTCATGCCGCCGCACCAGCCCACGTCGGGCTGGATGATGTCGCAGCACTCCATCTCCAGCAGCATGCGGAAGCCCCAGCGGGTGGCCTCGTGCTCGCCGGTCGTGACCAGCATGCCCTTGGGCGCGTTCTTCTTCAGGTCGCGATAGCCCCAATAGTCGTCGGGGCTCAGGGCTTCCTCGATCCACTTGAGGCCATACGCGTGGGCCTTGTGGGCCAGCTTGGTGGCGTAGTTCAGGTCCAGCGCCATCCAGCAGTCGAACATCAGCCAGAAGTCCTCGCCGCAGCGCTCGCGCATCGTCGCCAGCTCTTCGAGGTTCTTCTTCAGGCCTTCCTCGCCCTCGGCCGGGCCGTGGTGCAGAGGCATCTTGCCGCCGATGAAGCCCATCTGCTTGGCCAGGTCCGGGCGTGCGCCCGTGGCGTAGAAGGTCAGCTCGTCACGGACCTTGCCGCCCAGCAGGTGGTAGACCGGCTCCTGGCGCAGCTTGCCCAGCAAGTCCCACAGCGCCAGGTCGACGCCGGAGAGGGCGTTCACGACCAGGCCCTTGCGGCCGTAGTACTGGGTGGAGAAGTACATCTGGTCCCAGATCTTCTCGACCTCGGTCGGGTCGCGGCCTTCAAGGAAGCGGGCCAGGTGCTTCTCGACGATATAGGCGGCCGGCTCGCCGCCGGTGGTCACCGCGAAGCCGATCGTGCCGTCGGCGGCCTCGATCTCGACGACTAACGTGCCCAGCACGTTGATGCCAAAGCTCTGGCGGCTCTGGCGATATTCCGGGTAGCGCGACATCGGCGTGGCGATGTGATCGTCGATCCAGTGGCCGTCACCCTGGTCGTGGTAGTCGGCGCCGCCGCCCCTGACGACATAGGCCCGAACGGCTCGGATCTTCGGAAAACTCATCGGCGTCGACTCCCCGAGGCAGGCTCTAATCTGGCCCGAATGCACGTTAGTCCCATATTTCGGGAAAACCCTGGCTATTCGTTGCCGTGATCTGCAAACTGACGTCCAAAATGAAGGTCCGAAGGAGTGGACTTTCACAATGTGAGAGGTATGTCTAGAGAATGGAACAAGAGGCGTCAATCAAGCGCGGCGATGCGGATGGGGATGGAAAGCCGTCGGGCAGCCAGACCCTTCTGCGCGGCCTGGACGTGATCGAAGCCGTCGCCAACGGTCCCATCGCCCTGACCGAACTGGCCGAGACGCTGGGCCTGACCCGCAGCACCACGCACCGCCTGGCGGCCGCTCTGGTCGATCGTCGGATGCTGACCTTCCGTCCGCGCGAGGGCTATGCGCTGGGGCCCAAGCTGCTGGAACTGGGTTACGCCGCTCGGGAGCAGATGCACCTGCCGCAGGTCGCGCGCCCGTACCTGGAACAGCTGTCCAACGCGACCAGCGACACCGTCCACCTCGGCGTGCTGGAAGGCGACCTGGCCCTCTATCTGGACAAGGTGCCGGGCCGTCGGCGGGTCGAGATCGGCTCGCGGATCGGCGAGCGCCAGCCGCTGTCGTCGACCGGCCTGGGCAAGGCGCTGATCCTCGACCTTGGCGAAGAGCGCTGGAAGCAACTGTTCACGGCCGAGACCGGTCCGCGCGCGCTCGGCCTGCCGGTCTGGCTGGAGCGCATGCGCGGCTACGCCGCCGCCGGCCGCGCCTTCGACCTTGAAGAGAACGAAGACCAGATCCGCTGCGTCGCCGCGCCCATCCGGGGCGTCGACGGCAAGACGGTGGGCGCCATCAGCCTCTCCAGCGCCGCCCAGTACATGGACGACGCCCGGATGGAGGCGCTGTCTGACGATGTCCGCAACACCGCCGACGCGATCAGCCGCGAACTGGGCTGGAGCGAGCGGTCCGCGCGCAAGAAGTAACGAGTGACGGGCGGACGGCCCGGGAAGGAAACGCATGTTGTTGAAGGACAAGGTCGTGCTGGTCACCGGCGCCTCTGGAGGCATCGGCAAGGCCGCGGCCATCGGCTGCGCCCAGCACGGGGCGGACGTCGCGATCAACTACCACTCGGATGAGGCGGGCGCGGCCGACGCGATCGCTCAGATCGAGGCCCTGGGTCGTCGCGCGATCGCCGTGAAGGGCGACGTGGCCGAGGCGGCTTCCGCACCTGCCTTCGTCCAGGCGGCGGTCGAGGCGTTCGGCAAGGTCGACGTCTTCGTCAACAATGCGGGCATCTGCCCCTTCCACACCTTTCTCGACATGCCGGCCGAGGTCATGGAGCGCACCATGCGGGTCAACCTGCACGGCGCCTACTACATGGTCCAGGCCGCGGCCAACCAGATGGTCAAGCAGGGCCACGGCGGCGCGATCATAGCTGTCAGCTCGATCAGCGCCCTGGTCGGCGGCGGCATGCAGACGCACTACACCCCGACCAAGGCCGGCGTTAACTCGCTGATGCAGTCGACCGCCATCGCGCTGGGTCCCTACGGCATCCGCTGCAACGCGGTGCTGCCGGGTACGATCGAGACGGCGATCAACAAGGAAGATCTCGCCGACCAGAAGAAGCGCGACTACATGGCCGGCCGCATTCCGCTGGGCCGTCTGGGCGAGCCTGACGACCTGGCCGGGCCGATCGTGTTCCTGGCCTCGGACCTGGCCAAGTACGTCACCGGCGCGGCCCTGCTGGTCGACGGCGGCGCCTTCGTGAACCTGCAGTAGCGATGACCATCGTCTCCTCGACCACGGACTTCCGGGAGGCGGCGCGTCGTCGCCTGCCGAGGTTCCTGTTCGACTATATCGACGGCGGCGCCTATGCCGAGCGGACCCTGGCGCGCAACGTCGCCGACCTCGCCGACCTGTCGCTGCGCCAGCGGGTGCTGAAGGATGTCTCGCGGGTCTCGACCAAGGCGACACTGTTCGGCGTCGAGCAGGCCATGCCCGTGGCCCTGGCGCCGGTCGGCCTGACGGGCATGTACGCCCGTCGCGGCGAATGCCAGGCGGCTCGCGCTGCGGCCAAGAAGGGCGTGCCGTTCTGCCTGTCCACCGTCGGCGTCTGCGACGTCGACGAGGTCGCCAGGGCCTCCAGCGCGCCGATCTGGTTCCAGCTCTATGTGCTGCGCGACCGGGCTTTCATGCGTGACCTGCTGGCCCGCGCGGCGGGAGCCGGCGCCACGACCCTGGTGTTCACGGTCGACATGCCCGTGCCCGGGGCCCGCTATCGCGACGCCCACTCGGGCATGAGCGGTCCCAACGCCGCCGCCCGCCGCCTGGTGCAGGCGATGTTCAAGCCCGACTGGGCCTGGGACGTCGGCGTCATGGGGCGTCCCCACACCTTGGGCAATGTGGCGCCGGTGCTGGGCGACAATTCCGGGCTTGAGGACTTCATGGGCTGGCTGGGGGCGAACTTCGATCCGTCCATCCAGTGGAAGGACCTGGAGTGGATCCGCGAGGTCTGGAAGGGCCCGCTGGTCATCAAGGGCGTGCTGGATCCCGAGGACGCCAAGGCCGCCGCCGATATCGGCGCGGACGGCATCGTGGTCTCCAACCATGGCGGGCGACAGCTGGACGGCGTGCTGTCCTCGGCCCGCGCCTTGCCGGCCATCGCCGAGGCTGTGGGCGACCGGCTGACGGTGCTGGCCGACAGCGGCGTGCGCTCGGGCCTCGACGTCGTGCGGATGCTGGCCCTGGGGGCCCAGGGCGTCCTGCTGGGCCGAGCCTGGGTCTACGCCCTGGCCGCTCGCGGCGAGAGCGGCGTAACGCAACTGCTCGACCTCTTCGAGAAGGAAATGCGCGTGGCCATGGCCCTGACGGGGGTCAACAGCGTGGCCGAGATCGACCGCTCGATCCTGGCCTGAGCGCCCGCGCCAACGAGACGATTGGGAGTAACCGATGAAGCGCGTTCTGATGGCCGGCCTCGCGGCCGCGTGCCTCTCCACATCGGCATTCGGCCAGCCGATCGACCGCCGCGCCCTGGTCAGCCGGCATGACGTCAGGCTGACCGCCGTCGATCCGTCGTCGCCGCTGATGGTCGGCAACGGCCAGATCGGCTTCACCGCCGACATCACCGGTCTTCAGACGTTCCCCGAGGCCTACAGCAAGATCGCGCCGCTGCTGACCGAAGCCCAGTGGGCCTGGCACGCCTTTCCCAATCCAAACCACTACACCTATGCCGACGGGACCGTTCCGATCGACGTGCGCGGGACGAAGCAGCCCTATGCCTACATGGCCGACTGGAACGAGGGCGAGAAGCGGCCGGCCCTGCTGTGGTTGCGCGAGAACCCGCACCGCTTCTCGCTGGGCCGCGTGGCTCTCGACCTGCGCGACAAGGCCGGCAAGCCCGCCAAGTTCGAGGACCTGAAGCAGACCGAGCAGACGCTGGACCTGTGGACCGGCGTGCTGACCAGCCGCTTCACCTACGACGGCGAGGCCGTGGCGGTCCGCACGCGGGTCCACCCGAGGCTCGACATGATCGTGGTCGATATCGACTCCGCGCTGGTCGAGCAGGGCCGCCTGAAGCTGTCGGTGAAGTTCCCGGGCGTCTCCAGGAATCTCAATCCGGATCCCTCCGACTGGGATCACCCGGAACTGCACACCACCAAGGTGACCGGGGAGGGCGCGACGCGCCTCGACGTCTCGCGCCAGCTGGACGAGACCCGCTATCTCGCCGCCCTGCAGGCTGATCGCGCGGTCGACTTCACCGCCTCGGGTCCGCATGCCTTTGTCGTCGCGCCCAAGGCCAAGGGGCGGACGCTGGGGCTGGAGGTGGCCTTCTCGCGCGCGCCGCTGCCCAAGCAACTGCCGACCGTCACCGTCGCCGACCAGGCCACGCGGGCGCACTGGAAGTCCTATTGGACGCAGGGCGCGGCCGTCGACTTCTCGGGCAGCACCGACCCGCGCGCGGCCGAGCTGGAGCGCCGCGTGGTGCTGTCGCAGTACCTGATGGCGCTGAACGGCGCCGGCGAGGTTCCGCCGCAGGAGGAGGGGCTGTTCTCCAATAGCTGGAACGGCAAGTTCCACCTCGAGATGCACGCCTGGCACGCGGGCCACTTCGCGCTCTGGAACAAGCCCGAGTACCTGGAGCGCAGCCTGCCCTGGTACATTGGACATCTGAAGGACGCCAAGGCTCGTGCGGCCAGCCACGGCCTGAAGGGCGCCTGGTGGCCGAAGATGGTCGGGCCCGACGGCGTCGACAGTCCCAGCAAGGTCTCGCCGTTCATCATGTGGCAGCAGCCGCATCCGATCTGGATGTCCGAGCTGATCTGGCGCGACAAACCGACCAAGGCGACCCTGGCCAAGTACGGCCAACTGGTTTCCGAGACCGCCGACCTGCTGGCCAGTTTCCCGCACAAGGACGACAAGGGCCGCTTCATCCTGGGGCCGCCGATCATCCCGGTGCAGGAGAACTATGACCCACTGACCACCTTCAACCCGGCGTTCGAGCTGGAATATTACCGCTGGGGGCTGGAGACGGCTCAAGCGTGGCGGACCCGCGCCGGCCTGAAGCGCAAGCCCGAGTGGGACGCGGTGATCAAGGGCTTGGCTCCGCTGGCGACGAAGGACGGCCTCTACCTGCCGGCCGAGTCCGCGCCCGACTTCTGGGACGTGGCCGAGAGCGCCGCGTGCTCCAAACACGCCGTCGATCCCAAGTGCATGAACCGCGACCACCCCTCGTTCCTGATGGCCTATGGCCTGATCCCCGGGAAGGCCGATCCGGAGACCATGCGGCGCACCCTGCGGGCCGTGGAGACCGACTGGGATCTGCGGCAGACCTGGGGCTGGGACTATCCGATGGCGGCCATGACCGCCGCGCGCCTGGGCGAACCGGACAAGGCCGTCGACTGGCTGTTCTACGACGCCAAGAACAACAAGTTCGGCGTCTCGGGGATGACGCCCCGCGTGCACCAGGACGAACACGCTCAAGTCGTCGTGCCCACGACCGTGGCGTCGGGCGGTCAGATCGCGCCGGCGGGCGAGGCGATGGGACCGGACGGCCCAGGCTATCGCCGCGCGGCCGAGACCTATTTCCCGTCGAACGGCTCGCTGCTGGCGGCCGTGGCGATGATGGCGGGCGGCTGGGACGGCTCGAAAGGACCGACCCCTGGCTTTCCCAAGGATGGGAAGTGGACGGTCAAGGCCGAGGGCTTCAAGCCGTTGCCTTAATAGCTTTTGTCATCAAGTCAGTGCGAGGCTTTCAGGGATTGTCTGCTGGGCGTTGGGGGCTGGCCGGCCCCGGATCTGCCTGCGTCCGTCGCCGCGACCGTTTCCGCGATCGGGTTAAACGCCCGTCGTTTCGCTTTCCGAGCAGCGGACCTATACGGTCCGGAAGCTGGCATCGGGCTGGATGGGGTTTGAGGAGCAGAGTGATGGGCGTTTTGCGACGACGCGAAGTCCTGGTCGGCGGCGGCGCCCTCGCCGGCGGTCTATGGGCTGGCGGCGCGAAGGCGATGACCCGGCGGCCCGGCCCGATCCGTTGGGTCTTCGACCGCCTCTCCAACATCGGCGGCGTCGACACCATGGTCGAGGGCGATCCGATCCTGGTCGACAGTCCTTATGGCAAGGCTGTCCAGTTCGACGGCGTCGACGATCGCCTGGTCATCGCCAAGCATCCGCTGGCCGGCATGGGCGAGTTCACCTTCGAGGCTCTGTTCCGCCCCGATGGCGGGGCTTTCGCCCAGCGCTGGTTCCACCTCAATGAAGAGGATTCGACGCCCGGCGCGCCGCCTTCGGTGACGCGCATCCTGTTCGAGATCCGGGTCAAGGACGGCGCCTGGAGCCTGGACGCCTTCGCCACGGGGCAGGGCTACAAGCAGACCCTGCTGTTCCTGGACAAGACCTATCCGATCGGCCCCTGGTACTGGGTCGCCCAGAGCTATGACGGCAAGACCTACCGGTCGTTCGTCAACGGCGAACTGCAGGGCGAGGCCGACATCGCCTTCGCCCCCCAAAGCCAGGGGCGCAGCTCGATCGGCGCCCGCATGAACAAGGTCGACTACTTCAAGGGCGCCATCCGAGAGGCCCGCTTCGCGCCCCGCGCCCTGGCGCCGGAGGCGCTGCAAAAGACGCGCTGACGAGCGCCCGATCGCCGCACGGGCCTAGAGACGCGCGCCGAACTCCTAGGCGTGCGCTCGCACGCGCGCATCACGCTCCGCGTACGCCGCGCGGGTTTCCGGCGTAGAGGTCCATGAGGATGAAGCGCCGCAGATGGGCAGGGCTCCGGACGCCGACGCCCAGGTCGCCGCAGTACGCCAAGGCATCGGGATGACTAGACTGCCGTGCTTTGTCGGTGACGCGGACCCCTTGCTGACGCGGGCGCCGGGGATCGAGCCACGCCTAAACGGCGCGCTCTGGATCCTCACCAGGGTGAGGCGCGCAATACCAAGCGCGTGCGGCTCTTCATTGAATTCATGTCCCTGAGGCTCGCCGGCCACGCACCGCTACTACGGGACTGTCCGCGTCGGACGACTGACGCGCGGCCGCGGACTTGGCCATGCCTCAAGCGTAGGCCAGCTTCTAAGCGCGTTTCTCTTAGAGCCTAGCCTCCCGCGCCGCCTGATGGACCGTCTGGATCTTCGGCTTGAAGCCAAGGCTGCGCGCGAGCGAGGTATCGACGTGCAGGAACCAGGGGTCTTGGGTCGGCTCGGCTGACGGCATCATCGTCCCGCCCGCGAGCCCGACCAGCTCGTAGATAGAAAGAGGCGCGTCGTCAGCGATGTTGACGATGCGCCCGTCGAACGCGCCGGCGAGCGCCATCTCCATCGCCGTGGCGATATCGCGATGATGTATCGTGCTCATGCGATGCGCGGGATGGAAGCCGAAGGCCTCAACATGACGCGGCAGCATCTCCAGATGACCGTCGGCGTCGCCATAGACGAAGGGAAAGCGGGTGATCGACCAGTTCAGCCCGCTCCGCCGCAACGCCTCTTCAGCCGCGACCTTGCTAGCCGGATAAGCCTGCTCGGGCTGGACGGCGTCGCCCTCGCGTGCCGGGCGGGCGCCCTGGCGATCATAGACGTTGCTGGTGCTCGCCAGGATGAAGCGCGCCGTGTCGGCATGCGCCTGCGCCGCCGCGATCAGATTTTGCGTCCCCTCCAGATTGCTTTTCCAGATCAGGTCGACGTCTTGGGTGCGGAACACCGCCGCCAAATGGACGATCGCCTCCATGCCGTCGACCGCCTTGGCCAGCGACGCCGGATCGAAAAGATCGCCTTCCGCCGCGACGACGCCGCTCGGAACCTTGCCGCCCTGGCGGACCAGGGCATGGCACTCCATCCCGGCCGCCACCAGGCGCGGCGCCAGGCGTTGGCCGACGAGCCCGGTCGCGCCGGTAACGAGAATCTTCATGCCTTTACGCCCTTCAATTGCTGCTGGAGACGCTCGGTCGCCTGTCGGAGCACCCGGGCCGCGATCTCGATATCGCTCTTGGAAAGGCCGTCGAACGCGACGTCCTGGATGAAGCCCAGATCAGGCAGTTCGTCCCAGAGGGCTCGGCCCGCTGGTGTCAAAAAAAGCTGCTTCTGGCGCATATCGGCCGCATCGGCGACCTGCTCCACCAAGCCCTTTCGAACCAGCGACGCGATGACGATGCTCAAAGTCGCGCGCTCGATCTCCAGAAGACGCACAAGATCGCGCTGCATCGTCGGGCCGACCTCGGCGAGCTGATGCAAGACGTACCATTGCGTCGCGCCCAGGCCATGCGGCCGCAGCGCGCTATCCATCACCGATCTCCCCGTCAGATAGCAGCGCTTTGCCCATGCGCCGACCGAGGCATATCGCGCGTGTTCGTTTTTGTTAGCCATCTAACAAAAATGTTAGCCTGCAAACAAAATGTCAAGAGCCGAACGCCATTCGCCTTGTCCGTGCGCCAAGCGGGATTGCCTCGACACCATCGCTTTAACTCCAAGGCCAGCCGCGCGATCGGCGCGGCCGTCGGCGCGCAGCAGGCCGAGGAGTGGGGGGTGTTCGTGGAATACGCGCCCCAGACCCGCATCGAGGGCGAAATCCAGCAGATGGAGCCCGACTTCCCGGTGGCGGAGCTTTGGGCTCTGCTGACCGGCGTCGCGCCAGGTCGCACCGATCATGGCCAGGTCACCATCGTCGATTCCGTGGGCTTCGCCTCGAGGGCTTCGCGGCCTTGGGCTATCTGCGTGACAAGAGCGAGGCGCTGGGTCTTGGACGTCCAGGGCTGATCACCGAGACCGGGGATCCTCGGGATCTCTTCGTCGCCCTGGCCGTCGAGCCGAGAGAGGCGCTGACGAGATCGCCTAGTCTCCGGTTCGAGGCGATGAAAGCCGGATAACCGGGGCGACACCTGATCGGAGGCGGAGAGGGCGCGGCCAAGGGCTTCACAGGCTCAAAGTCGCGCCCTGTTGAGTCTGCGCATCCACCGCCGCAACCCCGGATCGGGATGGTTGTCGAGGATGGCGCGAAGCGTCTCGATGGTTTCGTCCTGCCCGAGCTTGAACTTGCCGCGCACGGTGTCGACGCGCAGGCGAAAGCCGATGATCTGGTCCAGCAAGCGAGTGTAGCGGGGACCAAGTTCGCCTGCTCGCCAGGGCGCAGCCCGGTCATGCTCGACGGCCTGGATCAACATGTCGAGCGCCTCGCCCGTGCGCTCCGGCTCCAAGGTGATTTCTCCGCGCACGGTCAACTGGGCGTAGTTCCAGGTCGGGGCCCAGTCGCGCCGTCCGGCATGCTCGGGCGAGACGTAGCCTTCCGGGCCTCTGAACATCAGCGTGGCGCTAGGATCGGCGGCCAGAGCCGCGCCCAACGGGTTGGAGCGCGCGAAGTGCCCGACCACTTCGGTCAGCCGCCCGGCCGCGTCATGGACGCCCACCAGCGGCAACAGGGCTCCGTCATCCTCATCGGCGCCGCGCGCCACGACCCAAGCGAGGGGATATTCGGCGATCAACGCGCGGACGTCCCCGTCGTCGAACCGTTCGAAGGGACTGGTCACGTGATCGACAGACCGCGCCTGGCCCGCAGCCATAGGATCAGTCCATAGGCGAGGCTGGCGACGAGGGTCGCATCCAGCGCCGGTACGGTCGTCAGGGTCCAGCCCTTATAGGCGGCCAGCACCGCCACCAGGATCGATCCCGCCCAAGTCCCCAGGGCGGCCCAGCGCACCGACGCCAGCACACGGATCGACTCCGTCGTATCTACGCCGCGAAAGGTCGCAAGAGCATCGATCACGTAGATCGCTGCGATCGGCGGAATGATCAGGCCGAGGAACAGGACAAAGGGGACGAAGAGATCCAGTATGCCCATCAAGGCAAGAACGGTCCCGATCACGCCGCCGGCGAGGATGAGCAGCCATTGGCGGACGGCGGGAAAGGTCGTGCCCAGCGACAGGCTGGCGGAATAGAGGTTGAGCGAGTTCACGGTCCAGGTCGGCAGAACCAACAGGAACAGCACTGGTGTTCCCAGGCCCAGCGCCACGACCAGCTTCATGAAGCTGGTCTCGTGGGTCGCCAACGCCGGCAGGGCCGCCGCGACCATCATCAGCGGCGTGGCGATCGGATAAGAGAAGATCATGCCGGCCACAGCGCCGGCCCGTGTGCGGATGAACCGGGCTAGATCCGGCATGGTGGCCACGGCCAGCATATAGGCCCCGATCAGGGCGGACACGGCGACTCCGAACCGCATCGGCTCAGGCGGATTGGCGGAGGGCTGCACGACGAAACCGTGCTGACGCACGGCCAGGACCGCCACCGCGATCAGGATCGCGGCGAGGACCGGCACGCAGACCAGGGCCAGCCGGTCGAGCGCGCGAAAGCCGATGATCGTCGAGCCGGTCATCAGCACGCCGCCGAGGATCACGAACAGCGGGAAGTTTCCCGTCAGGCCGTTGGCCTGGGCGGCCATCATCATCGCTTCGCCGAAAAAGGCGGCGTTCACCCCGAACCAGCAGAAATGGATCAGGGCGATGACGGTGTTGATCACCGCCGCGCCGTGTCGGCCGAAGGACCGCTGGACCAGGACATAGGTGGAAAGCCGCGTTCGGACGCTGACCAGAGCGGTCATGCAACCGCCCAAGCACAGGATCAGACCGGCCAGAAACGCCGCGGCCACGGCCTGGCTAAGCCCCAGGGCGAGACTCATGTTCGCGCCATTCAGAAAGTCGGGAAGGCCGATGGAGAAGCTGGCCACGATCAGGGCGACGCGCCACCCCGGTATCGTCAGGTGAGGCGCAACAGGTGCGGTGGGGGCGTCGTCGCTGACCTGAGGCGTCACAGGTCATCCCATGCGTTGAGTTGCTCGATCGGACGGTAGTCTTCGGCGAATCCGAAGGCGGCGGGACCCACGAAGGTCAGCGCGCGAGCCTCGCGCAGCATGGGCGGGGCGGCCGAGCCGACCACCTTCACCCTTTGCCCGTATTTCAGCCGCTCGGTGGTGATGCTGTCGGCGGTCTCGCGATCCATGACCGTGATGAGATCGGGCACCATGGCGACCACCTCGCCATCGCGGCGTGCGATCAGATTTTCGTTCTGGAATTCAATATCCATGCGGCTTTGGCCATCGAAGCTCTCGATCGCCAGTCGACCGATCGAAAAGCCGCCGCGCGTCTCGCGCTCCAGATCGACGATCTTGCCGTCGAAAAGCACGCCAGCATGGGGATAGAGGCCTGACCCGCGCAGCGCCGCGCACAAGGCGACGAACGGGTCGTCTCCGCGCGCGCGGGCCTCGCGGATGGCCGCCCCGATGGCGATGGCGGTCGAAAGGCTGCCGCCGATGGCGTGGTCCTTCGCTTGGCGACCGGTGAGGGGGTATTCGACCATGTGGGCGATGCCCCCCAAGGCCACCGAGAGCGCGCGCGCGACCCGCTCGTGGGTAAGATTGTCATCGGTCTCGATCACGGTCAGCGCGCCGCAGGCTGCGGTCAGGACCGATGGGCAGGCCGACAGTCCCCGGATGTTGAAGATCGCCATCTGGGACTCGGGGAAGGCCCGTCCCATGCCGTCGCAGTCCACCACGGGCACGTCGAGTTGCGCGGCGGCGAACAGGGGAGCCAGGCCGTTGCCGCCGCCGATCTCTATGGGCATCACCGCATCGATCGGGCGTCCGAAGATCTGCTCCAGGCGGCGCAGACCGGCGATGGCTTCGCGCCCGCTGGGCAACTTCTCCACCGAAACCGTCGGCGCGCCTATCCAGCCGCAGGGAACGACCAGGGCGTCGTCGGCCAAGGCGTCCAGGGCGATCATCTCGACGGCCCCGCGCCGCGCCAGCTCGGCCTCTCCCAGGAGCTGGCCATAATAGGGATCTCCGCCGCCGCCTGATCCCAGGAAGGCGGCGCCGAGCGCCAGGTCGGCGAGGGCCGTCCGATCAATAAGCATGGCGCGCCCCGCTTTCGGCGATGGGCGCGACCGGCGCGCGACCGCCGACCAGATCGCCGACCGCCCTGACCCTGACCTGCGCCGCTCGGCCGGGCAGATAACTCAAATACACTTCGTCCACCTCCACCACGTGAGCGCTGGCGGCGTCGCCGCCTGCGGCGACGACACGGCCGCACGCTTCGTCTCGCATCGCTTGCAGGGCGTCGGCGCGCGCGACCTTGGCGTAGTCGATGATGTGGTCCACCTGCGCGCCGACCTGCGCGATGGCCGCGCCGACCGCGTTGGCGACCCCGGCGTGCGGCGGGCGAATGACCCGGGCGGCGCCCTTCAGCGCGTCGGGGATCAGGAAGGCGCCGCCGCCCACCGCCAGGATCGTCGCATCGCCTCGGGTCGTCTTCATCCGATCCACGCCGTCCTCAAGGATGGTCTGAAAGCGAGTCCAGATCGCCGCCCGCACCTGCGGGCTCAGGGGCGGAAGCCGGGATGGGTCGCCAAACCGCACATGGCCCTGCGCCGCCGCCACGTCGCTCGCCGTCAAGGTCGCGCCGCCGAACAGCATGCCCTCCTCGGTGATGCGGAAGCCGACCGAGCCGGGACCGACCCGGAAGCTGTCCGCGCCAAGGTCGTCCGCGTCATACAGTTCGGGGGCGAGGTGAATGCGCGTGCCGCCGCCCAGGCCTATGGCGAGGATGTCCGGCATCCGGAAATTGGTCCTGACGCCGCCGATGTCCACGGCTATTGAGGATTCTCTTGGAAAGCCGTTGCTCAACACCCCGATGTCGGTCGTGGTGCCGCCCACGTCCATGACAATGGCGTCCTTCACGCCGGTCAGAAAGGCCGCGCCGCGCATGCTGTTGGTCGGCCCCGACCCGATGGTCAGCACGGGCGTGGCGGCCGCCTGCGTCGCCGAGATCAAGGTGCCGTCGTTCTGGGAAATATAGAGTGGAGCCTCGACGCCGATCGCATGCAGCGCCTGCTCGAGGGAGGCGATCACCGCGGCCGCCAGAGTGGTCAGGGCGGCGTTGAGGATCGTCGCATTCTCACGCTCGATGAAGCCGAGTCGGCCGAGGGTGTGGGACAGGCTGACGGAGGCTCGGGGATGCTCCCGCCGCACGATCGCGGCCGCGCGTTCCTCCATGTCGGCGTTGATCGGCGCGAATGCACTGCAGATGGCGATGGCGTCGACGCCCCTACCTCGCAGATCGCGCGCGGCTTGGCGTACGGCGTCAGCGTCCAGCGCCGATATCTCCCGGCCGTCGAGCTCATACCCGCCGCGCAGCAGATAGACATGCCGGCCGACGCATGCGGCGAGGTCCTCGGGCCAACCGGTCATCGGCGGCAGCGCCTCGCCGGATGGACTGGCCAACCGCAGGACGCCGACCTTGTCCAGCCTGTTGCGCTCGACCAGGGCGTTGGCGAAGTGGGTGGTGCCGATCATCACCGAAGAGATGGCCTGGGCCTGCACGCCTGCCTGGGTCAGGACTGCGTCGATCGCCGCGGCGACGCCAAGGCTCACCTCCGCGGTGGTCGGTTGCTTGGTCCAGGCCACGACCTCGTGGCCGCGCATGAGCACAGCGTCGGTGTTCGTACCGCCGACATCGACACCAATCCGCACCGGTTCGCACCCCGCCACCGTCTCAAGAAGAGCGGCAGGGTAGGAGGCTGGCCGCCGGGCGCAACGCATCAAACGGGTGACCGAGGGCGCCGAACGGGTAAGCCTCGCAGCCCGACGGGTAAACGGTTGGACGCGCTTGAGCAGCCTGCGGCGATCTCCTAGGGTCGACTGGCCAGCTGCTGGGCTTGGTTGAAAGCGCATCCAGTGAACGGCGGGATTTGTCGGTGCATGATCTGATCCATACTAGGGTTGCGCCGCCGACGTGGGTGGGCGCTCAGATCCGACGCGATCTATTGCTCGCACGTCTGGACGAAGCCCTGAGCCGGCGACTGACGGTCATTCATGCGCCCGCAGGTTACGGCAAAACCAGTCTGCTCGCCCAATGGCGCGGTCGCCTCGAAGGCCAAGCCGTCCTGGTGGCCTGGCTCACCCTGGAGCGCGATGACGCCGATCTCGCGCGCTTGGCCCAATATATCGCGCTCGCCATCGATGGCGCTGAGCACGCCCATAGCGCCGAGGAGGGCTTGGCCGAAGGCGGCGAGCGGATGTCTTCGGATCTACCGTCTCGCGCGGCCCTTTCGGCCATCGTCAACCGGCTCGCTCGAGAGCCGCGCCCTGTGGTGCTGATCCTGGACGATCTCCATCGCGCTGAAGGCGCGGCGGTGACTGAATTTCTCACCGCGCTGATCCGTCTGGCGCCCGCCAACTGCCATTTCGTTGTCGCCTCGCGAGACTATCCCTGGCTTGGCCAATCGATCCTGGCGGCGGCCGAGCAGGTGCTCGAGCTGCTCGCTGACGACCTGAAGTTTTCAGCCCCTGAGGCCGAGGCGATGTTGGCGCGGGCCGGCGGTGTGTTCGGGGACGACGATGTCCAAAGCCTCGTAGAACGCACGGAAGGTTGGCCGATCGCCCTTCAGCTCGCCTCCCTGTCGCTCAAGCGCGGCGCCGACCAAAGGCAGTTGGTGTCGCGGTTCAGCGGTCCCAGCTCCGAGCTTGCCCGCTATTTGTCCGAACAGGTGCTGGCGACCCTGCCCGATGAGATGCGGCAGATCGTGATCCGAACCGCCTTGGTTGACCGGCTGAATGGCGAGGTGGTGAACCTTCTATGCGATCGCGATGACGGATGGCTGATCCTGGAACGTCTGGAGCAGCAAGGTCTCTTCCTCACGCCCCTGTCGTCAGATCGCAAGGTCTATCGCTACCACCAGTTGTTCGCCGAATATCTTCGCGAGCATCTGGCGCGCGGTGACATCGGTCAGTTTCGTTCGCTTCAGAGGCGCGCGGCGCGATGGTTTGCAAGACGCGGGGAGGTGGCGGAAGCCGTCGATCACGCCATTCTTGCCAATGACGATGGTATCCTCACCGATATCATCGAAGAGGCGGGCGGCTGGCGGCTGATCCCACAAGGAATGCAGCCGATCCTCGAACGCGGACTTCAAAAGCTGCGCGAGGCGATCATCGTGGGGCGGCCGCGGCTGTTGCTGGCCCGTGTCTATCTGGCCATCAAGCAAGGCGAGGTGGCCAGGGCCCGGACAGACTACGATCGCTTCCTCGTCGCGGCCGCTGGCGTTGACCTGTCGGCGGATCTGTGGACGGAAATCCGTGTCGTCGGCGACACTCTGGCCGACTATGAGAATGTTCCCGTCTCGCTGGACGACCTGCTCGACCGTGAGGCGCTGCTTCGCGCTCTTCCGGCGGACGACCATCTCGTGCTGGCCAATTTCACCGAGACCCTGGGGGCGAAGTATCTCGAGGGCGGCTGGCTCGAACGCGCCCTGGAGCCGACCCTGGCCGCCCGGGACCACTATCAGGCGCTGGGATCGCTCTACAGCGATCTGTTCACGCGTTTCCTGGAGGCGCGCATCAAGCGCGCCCAGGGCCGGCACGAGGACGCCGTCGCCATCCTGGCGGCCGCGCGGCTGCAGATCACGAGTAGCTTTGGCGAGCGATCAGATCTGGCGGCCAACTGCGCGGCTTTCGAGGCCGAGTTGCTCTACGAGCAAGACCGCCGCGCCGAGGCCCGCAGTTTGCTCGATTGGGCGCTGACGCATATGGAGCAGTCGGACGGGTGGGTGGACGTCTACGCCGCGGCCTATTTCACCGCTGCGCGCGCCGCGGCCGCTGACGGTGCGATGGAAGAGGCCTATGCGACCCTGGCGCGGGCCCGCCGCGTCGCCGATCACCGCAGCTTGCGCCAATTGGCGATGCTGGCTGACCTCTGTCAGCTTGACCTGCTCGTCCAGTACGGCCCCGACGCGAATGCCGCCCGCGCCTACGCCGCCCAGATCGGCCTGGACGCGCTGGCCGACGAAATGGCGCAGGAGTCGCCGGTTTACCGGCCCGTCGCCTGCGCGGCGGCTCTTTGCCGGGTAAAGCTGTCGCTGTTGGACGGCGACCACGCTCGGGCTATCGCCGAACTGCGCGCGCTCCGCCGTTGGGCCAGCCGGCATGGGGCCGGGCGGCTTTTGATCGACGTCAACATTCTGCTGGCCTATGGCTTGCGCTGTTCATCCGAAACCGCCGCGAGCCAGGCCAGCTTTGACGAAGCCGTGGGCATCGCCATGTTCCAAGGCCTCTTGCGCCCGTTCATTGACGCGCGCGGCTTCGTCGAGCCGTTCCTGGGCGGCGGCGATGAGTCCGCCGCTTCGGGAGACCGGTTCCGCGGGCGCTTCCTCAAGGCCTTGTCCAAGGCCTTCGCCACTCGCTCCGCGCTCGGCGAACCGGACGGCCTCAACGACGCTGAGGCCACCATTCTTCGCCATCTGGGTCAGGGCATTTCCAATAAGGAAATCGCGCGATTGATCGGCATGTCGCCAGACACGGTCAAATACCGCCTCAAGTCGATCTTCCGAAAGATCGACGTGACCACTCGTCGCGACGCTGTGCGCGTATCGCGTGAACGCGGATTGCTGATCCCTGTCGAAGGTCCGTCTAAGCTCTAGCACTGGACGGGACGGGCGAGGACGGACGTGAGGCGGTCCGGTTCGCTGCGGGCGAGGACCGACGCGCTTACCCGTTGTCACTCCCTCCTTACCCTGAAAATCACAAGGCCCCTCGCGAGGGCTGCTGTTGAATGCTGACGGGCGGCCAAGCACAGGGTGTCTCAACACCTGGGCGGGGGTCTCGGCGACATCTTAGCAAGGGGGTTACTTATGAAGGAGCAGATCGGGAGACGCGGTTTGGTGCGACCGAAGCTGAAACTGGCGTTGCTGTCGGCCTGTTGCGCGGGCGCGGCGTCGGGCGTCGCCATGGCGCAGGAGGCCACTGACCCGCTCAGCGAAGTGGTTGTTCGGGCGAGCCGGGCGGTGGCCGGCACCAAGACCGACACGAAGCTGGTCGAAATCCCGCAGTCGATCAGCGTGGTGACGGGCGCCGAGATCGCCGACCGCACGGTCGTGAACTTCCAAGACGTCTTCCGCTACAGCGCCGGCGTCGCCACCGAGCTCAATGGGGCCGATTCGCGGGGCGACTTCTTTTCGGCGCGAGGTTTCCCGACCGAGCAATATCTCGATGGCCTCAAACGCATGCCCGACTTCATCTATGGCGCGCGTCTTGAAGTCTTCTCCCTGGAGCGCGCCGAGGTGCTGCGCGGCCCCTCCGCCGTGCTCTATGGCGCGGGTGGGGCGGGCGGCCTTCTCAATGCGGTCAGCAAGACGCCCAAGACCGCATTTGGCGGCGAAATCGGCGCGCAGCTGGGCACGGACAAGCGCAAGCAATTGCAGCTCGACGTCACCGGTCCGCTCAGCGACACGGTCTCGGGCCGGTTTGTGGGTCTGATCCGCGACGGCGAGTTGCAGTGGAAGGGGCAGCCGGATGACCGCATCCTGGTCAACCCGTCCGTCAAATGGTCGCCCACCGACCACACCGATGTCACCCTGATGGGCCTTTATCAAAAGGACAATCAGGGCACGCAGACCTATCTGCCGATCTCCAAGAGCATCGCCGCGAACGGCGCTGAGCGACTGCCTTACAATTTCTTCGCCGGCGAACCGGACTTCAATCGCGCCGACACCGAGTTTTGGGCGGCAACCCTGTTGGTCAACCATCGCTTCAATAGCGTTTTGTCGTTCAGTAGCCGAAGCCGCGTCTACGGCATGAACACCGACTATGGCGAAGTCTACGGCGACTACGGCGACGGCTTTGGAGCCTTCTACGCCAGTCCGTTCGACGATGCCGGCCAGACCTTGCTGCAGCGCGAGTTCTACGTGAACCGCGAGAAGTCCAAGGGCTTCAACACCGACAACAGTCTGGCGGCGCGGTTTGATACGGGGCCGTTCCAGCACACGGTCCTTGCGGGCGTGGACTATTTTAAATTCAAGCAGGACAAGGACGAGGGCTTTTCCTGCGACGGTTTCGCGGGACAGTTTGGCTGCTTCAACGGACCAAGTCCGCCGTCTTTGAACATCTACGATCCGCAGTACGGGACTCCCTTCGCCTGGGGCTACACCAACTTCCTGGACTACAGGAGCGGCCAGTTGGGCCTCTATGTGCAGGACCAGATCCGCTTCGCCGATCGTGTCTCGATCGTGCTGGGCGCGCGTCGAGACCGCGCGACCTCGAAGCGCAACGGCGTCAAGGAAGACCCCGTCGTCAACTGGAGCTATCGCGCCGGAGTCATCGCTGAGGTCGGCTACGGGTTCTCGCCCTATGTCAGCTATTCGGAATCCTTCCTTCCCGTTGCCGGCGGTGATTTCTACGGCAATCCCTTCGAGCCCCGCACCGGCCGCCAGTATGAGGGCGGCGTGAAATGGGCGCCGAGTAGCCAGGCGCTGGTCACGGTCTCGTATTTCGACATCAAGGAGTCGAACTATGTGACGCAGGATCCCAACAACATTCAGAACTTCATCCAGACCGGCCAGGTCGGGTCGCAGGGGTACGAGATCGAGGGAACGCTGCGCGTTCCCGGCGATATCGACCTGACGGGATCCTATAGCTACACCAAGGCCAAGGTGCTCGCCGACACCGATCCCGCCCGCGTGGGCGCGCGGATCGAGGGCGTGCCCAAGCATCTGGCCTCGGCCTGGGCGACCAAGACGTTCCGGGTGGCCGACGAGGTGACCATGCGAGCCGGCGGCGGCGTCCGCTACGTTGGCAGCAAGATCGACTCCTACCAGCGGTTCATCACCCCATCGGCGACGCTTGTCGACGCCCTGATCGAGGCTGAACACAAGGACTGGAGCCTGTCGCTCAGCGCAAGCAACATCTTCAACACGCGCTACTACGCAAGCTGCACCAGTTCCTCGCCGCCGGACGGCATCTGCGTGGTTGGCAAGGATCGTACGATCCAGGCCACGCTTCGTCGCCGCTTCTGACCGCTCATCGCCGGGCCGGGCGGCCAGCGCCGCTCACCCCTTCGGCCATTTCCGTCGTGTCCAGGAATGTTCATGTCGTACAAGAAAGTTCCCATCCGCGTTCCACCAAGGCTTGGCAAAGGGTGGTCTCTGGCCCTGGGCTTTGCCGCAAGCCTGGCGCTCGCCAGTCTCGGCGGCGAGACCAAGGCCGCGCCGGTGGCGGGCCCCGACCTGATCCTCACCAACGGCCGGGTCTATACGGTCGAGACGGCCAAGCCGTGGGCGCAGGCCGTAGCGGTCAAGGATGGCAAGATCCTCAAGGTGGGATCGGTCGCCGAGATTGCGCGCCTGAAAAGGCCGAACACAAAGGTCGTCGATCTGGGAGGTCGACTGCTGATGCCCGCCTTCGGCGACGCCCACGCCCATCCCGTCTTCGGCGGGCTGAGCTATTCGCGATGCTCGCTCCACGATGGCAAGACGCTGGAGGACTATCAGCGGATCATCGCCGACTGCGTCGCCAAGTCGCCCGGGCAAGGCACGGTTTTCGGATCCGGATGGAACCAGGCCCTGTTTCCGCCGAATGGCGTCCCGCGTAAGGAGATCCTCGACGCCGTGACGACCGCTCGGCCCCTCATCTTCGAGTCGGACGGCCACACCCTGTGGGTCAACTCCAAGGCGCTGGAGATGGCGAACATCACCCGTGAGACGCCTGATCCGCTCAATGGCAAGATCGATCGAGATCCTGCCACGGGCGAGCCCGGCGGCGGTCTCGAAGAGGCCGCCATGGCGCTGATGGAGAAACTGACGCCGCCTCCCACGGCCAAGGATCGCGAGGCCGCGATCGGTTACACGGTGAAGCTGTTCAACAGCCTGGGCATCACATCCTGGCATGACGCCATGGTCGAATGGGACGCAAGCGGCGCCAGCGTCGTGCTCGACGCGTATAAGGCCGTGAAGGACCGCGGCGAACTGACCGTCCACACCGCGCTCGACCTTCAATGGAACAACGGTCGAGGCCTCGACCAGCTGCCGGATATCCTCAAGCTCACCGATCGCGCCCGCAATATGGGCCTTCGCGCCACGGGGGTGAAATTCTTCATCGACGGCGTGATCCCCCAACAGACCGCCGCCATGCTCGCCCCCTATGAGGGGACCACGGAGCAGGGCGCGTCGCAGATTCCGTTGGAGACCCTCGCCGAGGCTGTGAGCCAGCTCGACGCAAAGGGCTTGCAGGCCCATTTCCACGCGATCGGCGATGGGGGCGTGCGCGAGGCGCTGGATGCCGTCCAGCGTGCGCGCGCTCGTGACGGGATGAGCGATACGCGGCCGATGATCTCCCATCTCAACGTGGTGGATCCCGTCGATCAACCCCGCTTTGGCCAACTCGGGGTCACGGCGATCTTCCAGCCGCTCTGGGCCTGCGACGAGCCTTATATGCGCCTGACCATCGAACGCATCGGCCCCAAGCGCGCCGGCTACATCTATCCCGCCAACAGCATCCTGAAAGCAGGCGGTAAGCTGGCCTACGGCGCTGACTGGTCGGTGGCGTCGGCGAACCCATTGGAAGGGATCGAAGTGGCCCTGACGCGCATCGCGCCGGGCGACAAGGACGCTAAGCCGCTGCTCGCGGATGAAGCCGTGACCCTGGCCCAGGCGGTGCAGGCCTACACGCTAAACGTCGCCTATGTGAATCATCTCGATAAGCAGACCGGTTCGATCCTGGCCGGCAAGAGCGCCGACCTGATCGTGCTCGACAGCGACATCTTCGCGATCCCGACCACCGAAATCTCCAAGACCAAGGTCCTTGTCACCCTGTTCCAGGGTCGCGAGGTGTTTGGAAAGCTGGCGGCGCTAAGGCCATGACCGTCTTCGGGCCCTGACGCTTCGGGGAGGCGCTGAGCTGGCGACGGTCTTCAAGAGGCGGGTCGCCGCGGGCTAGCCTTTGGTCCCATCGTCGATGGCGGCGGTGATTTGGTCCCAGCCGGCTAAGGCGAGTTCCGCGACAGCTTCAAGTTCGGCGCGGTCCGCTCGGTCACGGGCGCGGATCGCCATGCCGCTCTGCACCGTCTGCACCAATCTCGCCAGCTTGGTTGTGTCGGCCGTGGCCGGGAGATCTGCGTCTTCCTTTGCCTGGTCGAAGCGCGCCTTGAGGATATCAAAACCTCCCGCGCGGACGGCTCGCATGAGCTCGGCTAGTTCGGCATGTCCCTCGCCGCCCACCGTGGCGAGGGTCGCCATACAACCGTGCGGCAGATCGCAGTCCCCACCCGTCATGGCTATGGCGGAATCCTGCAGGAACGCCAGGGTCGCCTCTCTCGCGGTCGCCGCCTTCCGGAACCGCGTCCAGACCAGCCCTTCATAGGTCGTGTAATAGTATTTGAGCGCTTCGGCGTAGAGCGCGTCCTTTGAACCAAAGGCCGCGTAGAGGCTCTTTGTCCCGATCCCCATCGCTTCCGTCAGATCGGCGATCGAGGTCGCCTCGTACCCCCTGATCCAGAACAGGCGCATCGCGGCGGCGAGCGCTTCCTGGCGATCGAATTCCCGCGGCCGACCGCGTGCGGGGGGTGTCGGCTCCGGAGTGGCCGGAGGCGCTGGCGCGTCATTGTGCATCGACCACTGTATAAATCGGTTGACCGGGCGCGGCAACGGACTTACCGATTTATGCATCGATCACTGCATAAAGGAAAAGATCGTGGATTTGCTTGGAAAGCGCGCGCTCGTCAACGGTGGCTCACGGGGCATCGGGGCCGCGATCGCGATTGCGCTCGCCGAGAAGGGCGCTGATGTGGCCTTCACCTATCACAGCTCGGCGGAACGGGCGGCGACGGTGGTCCGGTCGATCGAGGAGAAAGGCCGCCGCGGACTCGCGATCCAGGCCGACAGCGCCGACCCGGAAGCCATCCGCCGCGCCGTCGCCAAGACGGTCGACACCCTTGGAGGGCTCGATATCCTGGTCAACAGCGCGGGCGTCGCAACGGGTGGGATGACGGCGGAGCTGTCACTGGCCGATTTACAAGCCATGCTCGACGTCAATGTTCGCGCGCCGGTCCTGTTCGCTCAGGCGGCGATACCGCACCTCTCATCCGGAGGCCGTATCATCTCCATCGGCTCCTCCTTGGCCGAGCGTGTTCCGTTCCCGGGCGTAACGGCCTACGCCATGTCGAAGTCGGCGCTTTTGTCGTTCACGCGCGGCCTTTCGCGCGAGCTCGGCCCTCAAGGGATCACCGTGAACCTCGTTCAGCCGGGATCGACCGACACGGACATGAACCCGGCCCATGGGGAGAACGCCGACTATCAGCGGAGCCTGACCTCGCTGGGTCGATTTGGCGAGCCCCGTGAAATCGCCAGCGCCGTCGCGTTCCTTGCCAGTCCGGCGGCAAGTCTGATTACGGGCGCGGTGCTCAATGTGGACGCCGGTTTCAACGCCTGAGTTCATTGCTGCTTGCGCCGCCGGTTGCGGGGCGAACCGCAGTCACGCGGATTGCGCGCCGCAGCTGGTCCGGCCCGCTGTAGCGGAGCTTGTTCCTCCATAGCGTAGGCGATGGAGGAACAATTTCGTAAGGACGCCCTCGGCGCCGGCCATGGCAGCACGGCGGCCTTGAGGGTTCGGACTGACGGCCTCAGAAGCGGTAGGCGACCGTGAGAGCGCCCATAGGCTGCCAGCGGCGCCCTTCGTCAGTGACCGGGCTGTCGGCGAAATCGCCGACGAGGTAATTTGCTCCAACCGCGCCCATGACGCCGATCCTTGGGCTGAACCAATATCCCGCCGTCAGGCTCATGCCGACATCCCTGATCCCGGAACCCGGTCGGTAGGCCGCCAGCCCGCTGGCGACGGCCTCGGCGGGGGTGACGCCGAAATAGGTGCGCGCATAATCCTGGTTCACCCAGGTCGTCCGAGCGTCCAGCGACAGCGAAAATGTGTCGCTGCGGATTGCGAAGTAGCTGACCCGCGCGGTCGCGAGCAGACCATCGTGCGCGCCCGAGACATCCTGGACGACGGAAAGTTCCGTCTCCAAGGCGCCTTGTCCTCCTTCGTTTCCGCCGAACCGGTATCCGACGAATGCGCCAGCCTCGATCGCCGTGTCGATCTCCGGTAGCAAACCGATGCGCCCGTCGGCGTCGTCACGCGGAAGCCGCACGCCGAGGACCGGACCGAACGCGAGGCGCGAATTGGAGACGATGTCGGCGCGAAGGCCTTGCCCCCCGACCTGGACGTTGACGCCGCGCCAGCGAATGTCGGCGAGAATGGCGGGAAGAACGCGCACGTCCTTTGAGCCGTCAAACTCGGGAGCGACGCCGGCTCCAATCGCGACGACGCCGTGCGGGGACGGGGCGGCTTCGATCTCCTGCGCTTGGGAGACGCTGGCGCTTAAGGCTGCAAAAGCGCAGGCGAGCATGGTCGGGCGAAACATAAGCATAACGATCCTTTCGGCATGGGGAGGGGCCACCAAAGGCGCGCGGCGTGAAGCCGGCGCCTTCGGTGGCCAGGGAGATCGCCTGGGTGGGGGCCGGCGATCTCCCTTTGAAATCGGCGGGGAAAGGGGGAGGGGAGATCCCCTGATCCGATTTCAAAACGGTGTGCTTGGCGCCTGGCGCCGTCCGCAGGCTGGCGGTTCTCGATCAGCCCAACCCGCCGTTGGCGAACACGGTTTGAGCATCGATCCAGGCGCCGTCCCGCGAGCAGAGAAGCGCTATGACGCCGGCGATGTCTTCGGGCAGACCCAGGCGACCAAGGGGCGTCTGTTCGGGAATGCCGCGGAGCGCCGCTTCGCCGTGCTGACGGAGAAGCTGCGTGTCGACCGCGCCAGGCGCGACCGCATTGACCGAAATGTTGCGACCGGCCAGCTCCTTGGCCAGGACGTTGGAAAAGAGCATCTGGGCGCTTTTGGTGGCGGCATAGGCGCCCGTCGCCGGGGGCGGCGTCTTGATGATGCTCGATGACAGGCTGATGATCCGGCCGCCGTCACGCGTACGCCGCGCCGCCTCGCGCAGCACATTGAAGCTGCCTTTGACATTGGTGGCCATCATGCGATCGAAGGCCGCGTCCGTCATCTGGGCGAAGGGGCCGACGTTCATGATGCCGGCGTTGTTGACCACCACATCAACGCCACCGAACGCCTGGTCATGGGCGTCGAACAGGGCCTTGACCGCTGCGGGATCGGCGACATCGGCTTGGCGAACGATGGCGCGGCCCCCGGCCGCCTTGATGTCGGCCACGACACGGTCGGCCAGATCGCGGTTGGTGAGGTAGTTCACGGTCACGGCAAAGCCATCGCGCGCCAGGCGCCTGGCGGTGGCCGCGCCGATGCCGCGCGAGGAGCCGGTGACGACAGCCGCCCTGCCGACGCCGGGAAGAGCGGTCGGGCCGAACGGGGCCGTCTGGGCCGAAGCCGCGCCTCCCGTGACGAGCGCCGCGGGAGCGGCGGCCGCGAAGGCCATGAAGGTGCGGCGTGAGGTATCGGCATCGGACATTGCGATGGTTCCTTTCTCGATATGAGTGGTTTGCTTGCGATGGGTGCGGCCGCGCCTCTAGGTCGGCAGGCCAGGGTCTGTTGGGGGCGGATCGGAGGCGGGGAAAGTCACCCTCGCGCCAGCAAAGCGGCGATGCGCCGGTTTGCGATCAGCAGGGTGACGCCGGTCAGGACGCTCGCGATCGGGACGACCAGCAGCCCAAAGCCGAGGCCATTGGACCCCTGCGCAGCGGTCACCGCGTCGCTGACCATCCCGACGATGACAGGCCCGAGCGCGGGACCAAGAAGGCCGGAGCCGATCATCACGAGGCTAGACGCCTGCGCCTGCCTGCCTTCACCGGCCACGAGATGGGCCGCGCCAAAGGCCCATGGCAGCAGGAACGAGAAAGACAGCATTCCGGGAACCATCAGCGCTATCGACACCCACCCGGTCGGCGCGAACAAGGCCCCGCTCGTGGTCATGCTGGCGATCAGGAAGAGAACGGCCGGCGGGCCGAGCACTCTCCCGGTCCCCGAACCGACCGCGCGGTCGAACCAGCGTCCACCCAAGAGCGTGCCGACAATGCCCATCAGGCCCTGCAGGAGGCCAAAGGCCAGGCCCACCTGGCTGGTGCTGAAACCGTGCGTGCGGATGAGGAACGGCGCGGAAAAGGCATAGAAGGGCGCAGCGGCGAAGCCGAGGAAGATTGCGCCGATAAACAGCCAGCGGAACGCCGGGGACGCCAACAGGCGCCGGCTGGACCGAAGGAAAGGTTCACGGTTGGCGGCCGTACGTTGGAGCGCCGGGGTTGGACCGGCGGCGAGAAAGGTCAACAGGGCGATCAGCCCGCCAATGGCCCCGGCGCCGACCAGGGCGGTGCGCCATCCCAGCGTCTCGCCGATCGCCCCGCCGGCGGCGAAGCCGACCATGGTGCCGAGCGGGATGCCCATGGCGAAAAGCCCGATCGCCAGGCCACGGTGTTCAGGACCGATCTTGCGGGCGATCAGCGCATGTCCGGCGGGCACCGCGCCGGCTTCTCCGAACGCGACGCCGAAACGCGTGAACGCCAGCAAAAGAAAGCTGGCCGCCAAGCCGCCGAGCGCCGTCATCGCACTCCAGAGCAGTATGCATGAAACCAGGACGAAGCGAGGCGATCCTCGATCGGAGGCTCGGGCGAGGGGCAAGGACAGCAGCGAATAGCACAGGGCGAAGGCGAGGCCTGTCAGCAGGCCCATTTCGGTATCGCTCAGTCCGAGGTCGGATTTGATCGACTCTGCCAAAATGAACGGAAGTATTCTGTCGATCTGAGAAAAGGCGCTGACAAGAAGAAGTGTGGTGAAAATCGCGACTACGCGTCCGCCTCGCACATGTTCTTGTTTTTGATATTGTGAAACGGTTGGTAAGTTTATTTGCGTTTCTATTGACTGCGCGGCAGGTTCTGTCATGTTCGACGTGCTCCTCGCTTGTTTCGCATCTTCAAGCTAGATGGAGCGCCGTATGATCAGAATGCCGGAAGCCTCAAAAAACTTGCCCAATTCTGCAGCGGGCGATAAGGCGGTCGCGGAGGGCCGCGTGTTGCGCTGGCCTCGGAACCTGCCGGAGGTCCGCATGCCGTCATCGCTGTTTGAGGCGGTCAACGTCTATATCGCGGGCCAGGGCGGCGGCCAGGGCGTGTTCCCTACGCCCATCGACAACTTCAACATCGTCAGCTCGTTCAAGGCGCGGATGCGGATGCGGCAGGTCTACAAGCCGTCGCTCTGCGTCGTCCTCCAGGGCGCCAAGGAAATCACCTTGGGCGAGGAGACCCTTCGTTACGGGGCGATGGAGTGTCTGGCGGTGGGCATGACCCTGCCGGCGACGGGGTGCATCATCGAGGCAAGTTCCGACGCGCCCTATATCGGTGTGAACCTTGAACTCGACGTGGCGATGATCCGCGAGGTGCTGCAACAGCTCGATACCCCGCCGGCGCCCCCCGTCACATCCGGGCCTTGCCTGTTCGTGCGGCGGGTCGATGAGCCCTTGGCCGAGTGCGTTCTGCGTCTGCTACGGATGTGCGAGACGCCAAAGGCGATCCCGATCCTCTTTCCGTCCGTCATGCGCGAGATCTGCTACTGGCTCTTGACCGGCCCGAACGGCGGCGAGCTCTGCAAGCTGGCCGAGCCTGAGTCCAACGCCGCCCGGGTCGCAAAAGCCCTCCACCTCATGCATGAGGACATCGCCCGGACGCTGCGTATCGAGGACTTGGCGCAAGTGGCGCGAATGAGCCTTTCGTCCTTCCATCAGCACTTCAAGGCCATGACCTCCATGACGCCGCTGCAGTTCCAAAAGCAGTTGCGCCTTCTCGAGGCGCGACGCCTGATGGTGATGGAGGATGTGAACGTCGCCGACGCCGCCTACCAGGTCGGCTACGAAAGCGCGTCGCAGTTCAGCCGGGAATATTCCCGGACGTTTGGCGTCGCTCCGAAGCGTGACGTCATGAACCAGCAGCGCCTCTACAGTGAATATGTCGGTCGCAGGCTGCAGACCGCCTAGCCGCTATCAGGTCGAGGGGATCGCTCCGACAATAAGGTTCGGGCGGCCCCTCGGCGCGCGGAGCACGGTCCCGATCGCTTGCTCGGTTGCGCGACGCCTGGGCGATTCCCGGTGCGATTGCGGGCGGTCGCCCGCCCAGGTTTATCGTCGTTTTCGTTTGTGGCGCCGCTGCGGAGCTCAGCCTCCCGCGCGATACGCGTCCGGAATCACGAACACTTCGTCGGCGCGGGCGTAGCCGCCATCCTTGACCTCCTCGATCAGGACCATGGTGTGCGCACGGGCAGCCTCGGAGAAATATTCGACGAGCATCGCCGTGGTCCGATGAACGATCTCTTCCTTCTGCGCGCGGCTGAGCGCGGCTTCGGGCACCTTGAAATTGACGAAGGGCATGGTGTTCGCTCCTGTTTGGTCGACTGATCGGTTGAATTGAACAGGGAGTTCCCGGCCGCCTTGCCCTCAAAGTTCGCGGCCGATGCGACGGTCGATCGAATAGGGACCGCCGCCGTGAACGGAGATCATCAGGGCGATGAAGCCGAGCATCAGCGGATACTCGACGCCACGGTCGATCCACGGGTAGGTCGGGCCAAGCGCGATGCTGATGAGGAGCATCTGGACCCCCAGCATCGGCGCGATGAGCCGGGTCGCCAGGCCGATCGCCACGGCGAGCCCGCCGAAGGTCTCGAGCAGCGCGACGAACATGGCTAGTTGCGGGGCGAAGGGCAGGTGGAGGACGTTGGCGATCAGCTTGATCGAGCCGCCTAACGGGTCCGCCATTGAGCCGTGCGCGACGCCGAACAGTTTCGGCACGCCGTGAGTGACGACCGTCAGGCCGAAGGCCGCGCGCAGCACCGCATAGGTCGCCGGCTTGGCGGCCGCGTAGAACGGCGCAAGCGACGGGATGAGAAGTTGGTTCGACACTCAGGCTTCCTTCGATCGCTGATCCGGGGATGAAGTTTAGGTGTTTCGAAATTCGGCACTAGATCCCCCATTTCGACATCACTGTTTTACAGGGCATAACAATCGGCTTAGCGTTGAGGCATGGATCGCATCGACGTCATGCGGCTTTTCGCCAGGATCGTTGAGCGCGGGAGTTTTGCTCATGCGGCGCGTGATCTGCAGATTCCGCGTCCCAGCGCGACCCATGCCATCCAGCGCCTGGAGGCGGATCTCGGCGTCCGGCTGCTCGAACGGACCACCCGGACGGTAAGGCCAACGCTCGATGGCGCCCTCTACCACGAGCGCTGCGTTCAGCTCCTGGCCGATCTGGACGAAGTGGAAAGTGTATTTCGCAATGCCGAACCCCGGGGACCTCTGCGGGTGGACATGCAGGGGACGATCGCGCGGTTCTTCATCCTGCCGGCCTTGCCCGAGTTCGTGTCGCGCTATCCCGGGATCTCGCTCAGCCTCAGCGAGGGCGACCGGATGGTCGATCTCATCACCGAAGGCGTCGACTGCGTCGTACGCGCCGGTGAGTTGACCGACTCGTCGCTGATCGGCCGCCGCATCACCACCTTCGAGCAGCTGACCCTGGCGAGTCCGGCCTACCTCGAACGCCATGGCGTCCCGATGACCCCGGACGATCTTGGGAACCACCGGATGGCCGGCTATGCCGCCTCGGCGACCGGACAGCCTTACCCGCTCGAGTTCATGGAAGGGGGCAGGGTGCGGGAGATGACGCTGCCCTACGATCTGGTCGTCCGCGGCGCGGAGATCTACACGGCGGCGGGCGTCGCCGGGCTGGGATTGATCCAGGTCCCGCGCTACCGCGTTGAGCATCAGATTGCGGCGGGACAGTTGATACCGGTCCTGGAAGGCTTCCCGCCGCCGGCGATGCCGGTGTCGGTGCTCTATCCGCAGAGCCGACACTTGTCCTCCCGCGTCAGGGTTTTCATCGACTGGCTGAGCGAAGTCCTTCCCGTGACATCCTAGCCAGGCGGGATGGCGATCTCGCGCCATCAGCGACGACGATCCGCACAGGCCCGGCCCACCGGCGTACCGGCCCCCGTGCTGGAGGCGCTCAAGAAGAAACTCCAAGCGCGGAGCTCGGTCATGGCGGCTGTGCCCGCGACCGAGCTTGTTGTCTCGGTGCAGGATTGGGCAGGTTTTTTGAGGGTTCCGGCATGGCGAAACCGCTGCGCCGAAGGCATCTCGGCCAAGAGATGAGACGCGGGCTCGTCGCGCCGCGACAGGCTCGACGTCAGCCAACCCCGAGGAGGCCCTGACTGCCATGACAAAGTGGACGACGAAGAAAATCCCGCCGCAAGAGGGCCGCTTGGTCGTCGTCACAGGTACGGGCGGACTGGGCTATGAGGACGCGTTGGCCTTGGCCCGCGCCGGCGCCAGCGTCGTGATCGCCGGGCGCAATGCCCAGAAAGGCGCCGAGGCCGTCGCGGGCATCAAGGAGACCGTTCCAGGAGCGAAGGTGCGGTTTGGGCAACTGGATCTTGCGGATCTCGCCTCGATCGCCGCCTTCGCCGAAAAGCTCTCGGGCGAGCAGGATCGGCTCGACCTTCTGATCAACAATGCCGGGGTGATGACCCCGCCGCAACGTCGACAAACCCGCGACGGCTTCGAGTTGCAGTTCGGCACGAACTATCTTGGCCATTTCGCGCTCACGGCTCATCTGCTGCCGCTGCTGAAGAGCGGACAGAGCCCGCGCGTCGTCACGCTCGGCAGCATCGCGGCGCGAGGTGGCGCGATCGACTTTGCCGATCTGCAGGCTGAGCGCGCCTACAAGCCTATGCCGGTCTATAGCCAGTCGAAGCTGGCGTGCATCCTGTTCGCCTTGGAGCTCAGCCGACGTAGCAAGGCCGCCGGGTGGGGCGTCGCGAGCATCGGGGCGCATCCGGGCATCACACGAACCGATCTGATCCTGAATGGCGCGGGCCGATCAAGTCCGTCCGGCTTATTCCGACGCTTCCTGCCCTTCCTGTTCCAGCCGACCTGGCAAGGCGCGTTGCCCACATTGTACGCGGCGACCGACCCTGCGGCGCGGGACGGCGCCTATTATGGGCCTGACCGGCTGAGCGGAACGCGCGGCTATCCGACCGAGGAGAAGCCTCCCGAACAGGCGCTGGACGCCGCCGTCGCCGCCCGTCTCTGGGAGACGTCCCTGCGCCTCGCGAACGTGACCTTCGGGTGAGATGCCCGCGGCGAGCGCTTCTTGAGCTTCGGCCCGGGAGCCAAGCCGTTGGCCCGGCCCGAGCGAAAATCTGCGGTGTAGCCTTCACGAGCGCGCGCGGCCATCAAAGGGCCGGCATATGAATTCAGGTTGCGCGCTCGTGACGGGAGCCTCCGGCGGTTTGGGCGAGGCTTTGGCGGAAGACCTGGCGCGGCGGGGCTATCCTCTCGTGCTCACGGCCCGAAACCGTCCCGCCCTGGAAGATGTCGCCGCCGCATTCGCGACGCTCATGACGTCCAGGTCATCGTTCAGCCCGGTGATCTTTCGAAGCCAGAGGGCGTAGCGGAATTGATCGCCGCGCTGGACGCCCACAAGGTTCGGCCGTCGATCCTGGTCAACAATGCCGGGTTTGGCCTCAACGAGCGTTTCGACGAGCATGGGTCGGAATGGCTGGGGGCCATGCTGCAGCTGAACATCCTAGCCCTGACCGCGCTTACCCAGGCCTACGCGCAACGGATGAAGGCGCATGGAGGCGGGCGCATTTTGCTAGTGGCGAGCCTCGCCGCCCATATGCCCGCCCCGTTGATGGCGGCCTACGGCGCGTCAAAAGCCTATGTTCTGTCGCTGGGCGAGGCGCTCCATGTCGAACTTGCGCCGCGGGTCGGCGCGACGGTTCTTTCGCCCGGCTATATGGAAACCGGCTTTGATGAAGCTTCAGGGTTTCGACCCAATGCGGCGATAAAGCGGACGGCGCTTCCACCTTCAACCGTCGCGCGGATTGGACTGGGCGCCTTGTTCGACGGCAAGGCGTCGGTCGTGGCCGGCAATGCGAACAAGGTCGCAACCCTGCTGGGGCGCCTGCTTCCCCGAACCTTCATGGCGCGGCAGCTCTACAAGTCGGCGGGCGAACGGCACCGAGAAGAGTGAGGCGCGCTTGCCGTTCGCGCTCGCGCACTTCCCTCATTTTACCCGCCGCCACTCGATCCGGATGTTAGTGCCCTCCGGCCGGCGAAATGTCTCTGTCATGCGGTCGCCGGCGACGACCAAGCTCAGATCATCACGCGTTCGGACGCTGCCAACCCAGTTCGGGAAGGTCGCGCCCTCGACACGGTTTCCGCTGAACGCTCCTTTTTCGTCGACGGTATAGGCGCCGAAGAATCCGATGCTGCGTGACATGGCCACGCGATTTTCATCATCCGTTCCTTCACCGCGAGCGCTGGAAGCAAATCGCGGGACGTCGGCGTCGGTCAGAACTTCCACGAAGTGCATGTCAGGGGTGAAGACGAGCAGACCGTTGGGGTTTTCTCCGTAGGCGGCGATATTCTTTCCGCCGGGATCGATCGTCGCCGACAGCATCCGCCAGGCGCCTACGAGCTGATTTTCCGCCGCGGTCTGCGCGAAGGCAGAAGACGCGATGCTGAAGGCGAAAGCCGATAGGGCCAGTCGAATGGGCATGTTGTTTCCGCGCCTTTTCATGAGGTCCACGCCGCCGCTGCGGCTTAAAAATCCTGCCGGTCGGCGGATTTCGCGACCGCCTGCTGCGCCTCTAGGGCCGTCAGACGGGCGGCAAGCGCCCGCGAGATAGAGGAATAGGCCGTGCTGCCCAGCGCCAACCGGAGTGGCGGCGCGTCGCTCTGGGCGGCCGAGATCATTGCGGCGACGGTCCGCGCCGCATCGCCCTTGATCTCGAAGCTTCCGTCACGGATGGCGTGGCGAACGGCGCCTGCAGGCGTTTCCTCATAGGCCGCCAAGGGCTCTGCGCGGTCGAGGTTGGTTCCGAAATTCGTGCCGGTCGGCCCCGGCTCGGCGATGATGAAGTCGATGCCGAACGGCGCCACTTCCTGGGCGACGGATTCGACGAAGCCCTCGATGCCCCATTTGGTCGCGTGGTAGAGGCTGAAGCCCGGATAGGCGATCTGCCCGCCTTCCGACGACACCTGGACGATCCGGCCGCCGCCTTGTTTTCGTAGAAAGGGAAGGGCCGCACGGATCAGGTGGATTGATCCGGCAAGGTTGGCGGCGATCTGCCGGTCGATCTGAGTCGTGGAGAGTTCTTCTGCCGCCCCGAACAGGCCGTAGCCGGCATTGCTGACGATCACGTCTATCCGCTTGTGTCGGTCAAAAGCACTCTCGATGGCGGACGCGATGCCGCCGGGTTCCAAAAGGTCGAGCTGGACAACTTCTAGGCGGGCGGGGTGGTTCTGCCTGAGCTGCGCCAGAGCGTCGGGGCGGCGCGCTGTGGCGATCACCGCATGACCTTCGGGAAGCAGTTGTCGCGCCATCTCCAAGCCGAGGCCCGAAGTGGCGCCGGTGATGAACCATGTCTTCGGCATGTGACCTCCTTGTGCGTACGCCTTGGATGTAGATCGCGGACATAGGTGATATAAGATCGCCAAAATGGGATGGCCTGGTGAAGATCGGTCACGAATGACACGTCCGAGCCTGAACGACCTGGCCGCTTTCGTGGCGGTGGCCAACCATCGAAGTTTTCGCCGGGCGGCCGACGTCATGGGCGTTTCGCGTTCCGCGCTCAGCCACGCGATCATCGCTCTGGAGGCAAAGCTGGGCGTGCGGCTGTTCAACCGCACGACACGCAGCGTGTCGCCCACCCAGGCCGGCGCACGCTTGCTCGCACGACTCGACCCGGTCCTTCAGGATCTCGATCAGGCGCTCGACACACTCTCTGAAGAACGCGGCGCCCCCAGCGGGCCATTGCGGATCAATGCGAACAAGAGCGGCGCCCGCCTCCTGCTGGCAGACGTCGTGCCGCGCTTTCTCGATCTCTATCCCGACGTCGAGCTCGACCTGGTCTCGGAGGGGCGGCTCGTCGATATCGTGGAACAAGGCTTCGACGCCGGCGTGCGCCTGCTGGAGGCCGTGCCGAGGGACATGGTCGCGGTGAAGTTCGGAGGCGAGGTGCGCTTCATCACGGTGGCCGCGCCGTCCTATCTTGCGGCGCGCGCAACGCCGAAGGCGCCTGACGACCTGCAGGCGCATCGTTGCATCCGTCAACGTCTTCCCAGCGGAAAGCGCTATCGCTGGGAGTTCGCCAAGCGCGGCGCCGAGGTCGCGATCGACGCGCCGGGCACCCTCACCCTGGACGACAATGATCTTCTCGTGCAGGCGGCTGTAGCTGGGCGCGGCGTCGCTTATGTCCCTGAGCCCTTCGCCAAGCCGTTTCTGGAGTCGGGTGAGCTTGTGACCGTTCTTGATGACTGGTGCCCGCCGACACCGGGGCTGGCGCTCTACTACCCGAGTAGCCGCCACCTGCCGTCGCCGCTCCGGGCGTTTATCGACCTGTTGAAGCAATTGGAGAGGGGGGCGATGACGCCGCCCTTCCGATAGGAGCTTGTAGCTTGTGATCTCTTGACTCTCGTTGCCTCCATACAAAGCCAGCCGAACTATATACGCCGCGATCATCGACCAGCTTCTAGCTACAAGCAGGACGCGGAAGTCGCCTAACGTGATCTCGCGGTGAGGCGCTCGCCCATCATCGGCGAAGGGGCCGGCCGAGGCGATGAGGCAAGGCAAGCGACGCTTGGCGCCGCCTTGACGCAAGCTCGCAGCATCTCACAGCCGGCAAATCGGGCTTGATGGCTTTCTGATTGTCGATCCGTCAGCTCCGGTCGCCAATGCATGCGTCGCAGCCGTGAGCTGGGGCGACAATGGGAAGGCGCCGGGGCATGTGATCGATTGGCGCGATCGGATTTGTTGCGAAATGTCCGGCCCGCTTATGCTCTTTCCATGCAAGGTCCATCCACCTTTTCGCTGCCGACCGGCGTGCTGCCGACGCTCGGCACGCCGATCGAGCGCCTGTGCTCGCGTGCGGGCGTAGCGACGTCCAACGCGTGGGTGACGAGCGATTTCTTCCGCATCTGGGCGGCCGCGGAGGAGGAATTCAAAGACCCCCGTGCAGGCCTTCGCTTTGGTGACGAAGGGATCGAGCGCGGTTACGGCGTCGCGGCGATCGTCGCCTTGCACGCGCCCGACTTTCGCAGCGCGCTCGTTGCGCTCTCCCGATACAAACGCCTGACCTGTCCCGAACTTGTGGAGGTCGAGGTCAAGGGCGGCGAAGCCGTCGTTCGATATCGCTGGCTCCAGGCGGACGGACCGGTCCCACGCCTCCTCGTCGATATGACGATGGCCTCGCTGCGCCGGCTCGCCTGGCGAGGCGCCGGCGGAAAGATCACGCCGATACGGCTCGAACTGACACGTCGCTCGATCGACGAGGCGCTACTGCGTCGCCATTTCGGCTGCCCGATCGTCTTCGGGACCGCGAGCGACGCCATGGTGTTTGATGCCGCCGCGCTCGACGTTCCGTTCCTCACCGCAGGGGGCGGCGCTTTCGCGCATGTGCTGGAGGGTCTGGAGCAGCGCATCGGCGAGGGAGAGGGCTTCCCCGCTTTTGTGGGAGAGGTGTGCGTCGCCATCGCACGGCAACTGAGCGAGGGGCGACGACCAAGCGTCGCGGCGGTGGCGGGACGCCTCAATCTCAGCACCCGCACGCTTCAGCGTCGGCTCCGCGATCTCGGCACGAACTTTCAACAGCAGCTTTCGGGCGTGAGGCGGACCACGGCGGGTCGTTTGCTCGCCGCCACCGACCTCGACGCGGTGGCCATTTCCATGTTGGTCGGCTTCGACGAGCCCAATTCATTCGCCCGGGCCTTCCGTCACTGGGAGCGAACAACCCCGACACTCTGGCGTGGCCAAAGGGTCGACGAGCATCGCCTTCGCAAGGGAAACCCGTCATGAATCCGCAGCACGTTCTTGTCACCGGCGGCTCCGGCTTCATCGCGGGGCACTGCATCCTCCACCTTCTGGAGCAAGGCCATGTTGTCCGCGCCACCATCCGGTCGTTGGCCAAGGAAGCGACGGCGCGCGGCGTCCTCAGGGATGCGGGCATGGTTCATGCCGACAGGCTGAGCTTCGTCGCGGCCGATCTGCTGGGCGACGATGGCTGGGCGCAGGCCATGGCCGGCATGGACATCGTCCTGCATGTCGCCTCGCCGGTAAAACCGGGGAGAGTCGCGGACGAGGACGCGGTGATCGTTCCCGCGCGCGAAGGCACGTTGCGCGTGCTGCGCGCGACGCGCGACGCGGGGGTAAGGCGGGTCGTCCTGACCTCCGCGTTCCACGCCGTGGGCTGGGGACATCCGCATGACGGCCATGTGTTCACCGAAGCTGACTGGACGATCCTCGATGGGTCCGGTGTCGATGCTTACGCCAAGAGCAAGACCCTTGCCGAGCGCGCGGCCTGGGATTTCATCGCCGCCGAGAGCGGCGGCCTGGAACTGACCACGATGCTCCCGGTCGCCGTCATGGGGCCGGTGATGGGCAAGGATGTTTCCGGCTCCAACCACATCGTCCAGCGCATGCTCGACGGCGCGATGCCAGTCGTCCCCAACCTCTTTATACCCGTGGTCGATGTCCGTGACGTCGCCAGCGCGCACGTCATGGCGATGACCAACCCGGCGGCGGCTGGTGAGCGGTTCCTGCTCTCCAACGGCCCAGCGCTCAGTCTGAAGGAAATCGGCGCCATCATCAGGTCCGCGCTTGGCGATGCGGCCAAGCGGGTCCCGACGCGCGCGCTCCCCGACTTCGTGGTGCGCATCGCCGCGCGATTCAATGCCGAGATGCGCCCCTTCGTCGCCGACCTCGGCTACGCCAAGAAAACCTCGAACGACAAGGCGCGGCGCGTGCTCGGCTGGACCCCGCGCGATCCCCGCGAGGCGATCGTCGCGGCGGCGGCTTCCCTGGTCGGGAGAGGCTGAAGCGCCGAGTCGCCGCGCATCGGGGGAGGCGAGCGCCGCGAGCGCTTGCGATGACGTCGATGCAGCGCCGCCCTCGCGGCGATGTTGCCATCGTCTCAACGCCCCCGCGTCGCGATGAAACGCCAGTCGGCGATCACGGCGAACCGATGCGGTTTGGCGAGACGGGCGTAGACCTCGCTGTCGAGAATTGCCCGAAGATCAGCGAAGCTGTCGTAGCGTACGACGACGATGTCGTCCCAATCATCGTCGGGACCAGCAAGAAGACCGTGGATGCGCTGGCCTGCATAAACAAGTTGCGGTGTCACGCCGACCTCTTCGCAAGCCGCATAAAAGCCGCCGACATACCCTTCATAATAGCCGCTTCGGGAGTCCGGTTTTGCGTCTGCAAAACCATCGGCGTAGTCGGGTGCGTCCCGGAATCTAACGAGATTGACCATGACGACGGGGCCTTGGCCGATTGCCTGCGCCGCCTTGTCCAGAGCAGCGTCGTCGAGTTCGTTTGCTTGCATCACCTTAGGCCTCGAGTTTAACGGAGAACCATTATCGCGACGGCCCCACGGTGCGTGTAGAAAGGTCGGGAACAGGATTGAGTTGCCGTCGTGTCCACACCGCCCAACTTTCAGCGTCTGTTGAACCTGCTTCATTTCGCCCGCGTGGTGGAGGCCGGATCGTTCGCGGAGGCGGCCCGGCGCGCCGGTACGACGACCTCGGCGTTGTCAAAGGCGGTCTCACGCTTCGAGAAGGCGAACGGGGTGCGGCTGCTCCATCGCACGACGCACGCGATCTCGCTGACGCCGGAAGGCGAACGCCTGCTTGAGGGGACGCGGGACCTGCTGCGCGAGGCCGAAAGGCTCGAGGCTACTCTCGACCACGCGATGTCGAACGGCACGGGCGGGCGCATTCGCCTAAGCGCGCCGGCGCCGCTTATTCGCGCCAGGCTCGCGCGGCAGGTTCCCTCGATCTTGCGCGCCAATCTCGATATCGAACTGGAGCTCAAGATCGATGACGGCGCCTTGGATCTTGCCGCCGAGGGCATCGACATTGCGATCCGGTTCGGTTCGCTCGCCGGCTATGCGAATGTCGTCTCCACGCCGCTGGGCAGCTTTCCGTGGGTGCTGTGCGCCACCCCTCGCTATGTGGAGATCATGGGCGCCCCGCAATCGCCGACGGATCTCGACGCCCACCATCAGATCGGATTTCGCGATCCAGGCTCAGGGCGGGTGATGCCGTGGCAATTCGTTGATCCGGCCAACGGCGCGCTGTTTCGACACCTTCCGCGCCCGCGGATCGTGGTGGAGGACTTGGGCGCGATCTGGTCGATGATGCGCCTGGGCCTGGGGCTTGCCTGGGTTCCGGCCTGGATCGGTATGGTCCCGTTGCGCGATGGTCTAGTCGTAGAACTCCTGCGGGAGTGGCGGGCGGAGGAGACGGCGATCCACGCCATTCGACTTGAGCGGCGCCATACGCCATCACGGGTTCGTTCTGTGCTTGATGGTCTTCAAGCCGCAGCAACAGAATGGCGCTATCTCGGATGACATAGGCCTGCTCCTCCCCCGAGAAAGTGGATGGGGTTAAGCCGCTCTGCGTTCCGCCTCGGCGGGGGCTGATATAGCCTAGGGTCGAACGATAGGCCTCGGCGGCGTATTGAATGCCGTGATCGACCCGGACGGAGACGACGCGCCACGCAATCGTTTCTGGCAGATAAGTGGCAAGCAAAACGCAAGCTCGCTCGGCGCGCCGTTGCTGGTATTTAACGTGTTGTTTTATTGAGGAAAATGGTGGATGCGACAGGGATTGAACCTGTGACCCCCTCGGTGTGAACGAGGTGCTCTCCCGCTGAGCTACGCATCCGCCGGTGTGGAGAGGTCCGTGAAGGACCGATCCGCGAGAGGAGGGGGCCTATAGCCCGGTGTTCAGCGCGGGGCAAGAGGCCAAAAGCGTCTTGCAGGCCCGGGGCACATCCAAAAAGCTGTGGATGACCAGATCGGCCCCCAGGGTCTCGACCGGATCCTCCGTGTAGCCGAACGAGACCAGCAGGCCGGGGACGCCGGCGTTGCGGGCCCCCAGGGCGTCATTGATGCTGTCGCCGACCATCACCGCGCGGGCCACATCGCCGCCCACGGCCGCGATGGCGGCGGCGACATGGCGGCCGTCGGGCTTTGGGGCGGGGGCCAGGTCCGCGCCGATCACCGCATCGAAGTGCGGCGTCAGGCCCACCGCGTCCAGCAGGGCGACCGACAGGTTGGTCAGCTTGTTGGTGCAGACCACCAGTCTGGCGCCGTCGGCCTTCAGCTCGGTCAGGACCTCGACCACGCCGGGGAAGGGCGCGCTTTCGTCGGCGATGCGGTCCAGGTAGACGGCGATGAAGCGCTCCACGAGCGTCGGGGCGCGGTCGGCCCCCAGCGGCGCTCCGGCGGCGGCGAAGCCGCGCTCCAGCAGGGCGCGGGCGCCGCGGCCGACCATCAGCCGCACCTCGTCGAAGGGCAGGGGCGGCAGGGCTTCCTGGGCCAGGATGGTGTTCAGCGCGCCGACGAGGTCGGGTGCGGTGTCGACCAGGGTTCCGTCGAGGTCGAAGGCGATCGTCGCCCCGTTCAGGTCATGAAGCTCGCTCATGGGTCTGGCCTTTCCGCCAATTGGGCGGCTAATGCAACGCTGGAAGCGTCCCAGGGAGTCGCCCGTCCATGACTGATTCCGTTTCGAGCCCATCCCGTCCGCGCGCCGCCGTGATCTTGGCCGCCGGCCAGGGGACGCGGATGAAGTCGCCGACGCCCAAGGTGCTGCACAAGGTCGCCGGCCGCACCCTGCTGGACCTGGCCATCGACGCCGCCGAGGGGCTGAACTGCCAGCGGATCGTCGTCGTGGTCGGCGCGCACAGTCCGCAGGTCGGCGAGAGCGCCCGCAAGCGGCTCGGTCCGAACGCGACGGTCATCCAGGATCCGCCGCTGGGCACCGGCCACGCGGTCCTGGCGGCCCGGGACTCCTTGGCCGATTTCGAGGGCGATGTGGTCGTCACCTATGCCGACTGCCCGCTGACCACGGCCGGGGTGATCGCGCCGCTGTTCGACCTCATCGCGGGCGGGACCGACGTGGCGGTGCTGGGCTTCGAGGCCGCCAACCCGACCGGCTACGGCCGCCTGATCCTGGCCCCCGGCCATGTGCTGCTGCGCATCGTCGAGGAGAAGGACGCCGACCTCGCCACCCAGCAGGTCAGGCACTGCAATTCCGGCGTGCTGGCCGCCGACCGCGCCACGCTGTTCAGCCTGCTGGCCGACGTCCGCAACGACAACAGCAAGGGCGAGTACTACCTGACCGACGTCGTGGGCCTGGCCCACGATCGCAAGCTCTCGACCCGCGCGGCCTTCGCGCCGGAGCCTTCGGTGCAGGGTGTCAACTCGCAAGCCGAACTGGCCGCCGCCGAGGCGGTCTGGCAGAAGAGCCGCCGCAACGCCCTGATGACCGAGGGCGTGACCATGCCTGCGCCCGAGACCGTTCACCTGTCGTGGGACACGAAAATCGCCGCGGGGACGGTGGTCGAACCGTTCGTCGTCTTCGGCCCGGGCGTCAGCGTCGACACCGGCGCGGTGATCAAGGCCTTCAGCCACCTGGAAGGGGCGGCCGTGGGCGAGGGGGCGCTGATCGGCCCCTATGCCCGCCTGCGGCCGGGCGCCGAGATCGGGCCCGAGGCCCACATCGGCAACTTCGTCGAGGTCAAGAAGGTCAAGGTCGGCAAGGGCGCCAAGGCCAACCATCTCAGCTATCTGGGCGACGGCTCGATCGGCGAGAAGGCCAACATCGGCGCCGGGACGATCTTCTGCAATTACGACGGCTTCGAAAAGTTCGAGACCCATGTCGGCAAGGGCGCCTTCATCGGCTCCAACAGCGCCCTGGTCGCGCCGGTCCGCATCGGCGACGGGGCGATGACGGGCTCGGGCTCGGTGATCACCAAGGACGTCGAGGACGGGGCCCTGGCCCTGACGCGTCCGGAACAGCAGATCAAGGCCGGCTGGGCGACGAAGTTCCGCGCCCTCAAGCAGGCCGCCAAGGACAGGAAGAAGGACAAGCAATGAGCGCCGACGACCAGAAGCGCATCTCCGGCGAAGCCGCCGCCGAGCTCGTCGAGAACGGGATGGTGGTGGGCCTGGGCACAGGCTCCACGGCCGCCTGGTTCGTCAAGGCGCTGGCGGCCCGTAAGCTGAGCGACATCCGCGGCGTGCCGACCTCGGACGCCACCGGCGCCCTGGCGCGCGAGCTCGGCATCCCGCTGGTGGCGCTGGATGACGTCAAGACCATCGACCTGACCGTGGACGGCGCTGACGAGGTCGGTCCGGGTCTCAGCCTGATTAAGGGCGGTGGCGCGGCCCTGCTGCGCGAGAAGTTGGTCTGGGAAGCCTCCAGCCGCTGTGTCGTCATCGCCGACGCGGCCAAGAAGGTCGACGCCCTGGGCAAGTTCCCGCTGCCGATCGAGGTAGTCCGCTTCGGTCACGTCCATACCAGCTGGCGGCTGGCCGACATCGCCGCCGAGTTCGACCTGCCGCCGCCGCGCCTGCGCATGGCCGAGCGGGGCGTGGTGGTCACCGACGGCGGCAACTTGATCTACGACATGGCGTCCGGCGTCATCGCCGAGCCCACGGCGCTGGCGGCGGCGCTGAAGAGCGTCACCGGCGTGGTCGACCACGGCCTGTTCCTCGACCTCGCCGACGAAGCCCTGTTCGGCACGGACGACGGCGTGGTGCGCCTCGTTCCCTGACATCCTACATAAGCCGACCCGTTAAGCTCCCCGGAGGCCGCTGTGGCTGACTACGACTTCGATCTCTTCGTCATCGGCGCCGGTTCGGGCGGCGTGCGGGCGGCGCGCCTGGCCGCCATGAGCGGGGCCAAGGTCGCCGTGGCCGAGGAATATCGGGTCGGCGGCACGTGTGTGATCCGCGGCTGCGTGCCCAAGAAGTTCATGGTGTACGCCAGCGAGGTGACTAGCCAGCTGAAGACCGCCAAGGGCTATGGCTGGACGATCGAAGGCGCCAAGTTCGACTGGAAGGGCTTCCTGCACGACAAGGACGTCGAGATCGCCCGCCTGTCGGGCATCTACGTCACCAACCTGCAGAAGGCTGGCGCGCACCTGCTGCACGGCCGCGCCCAGATCCTAGACGCCCATACCGTCGAGGTGCTGCCCAAGGAGGGCAGCAAGGACGCCGGGACCTACACGGCCAAGAAGATTCTGGTCGCCACCGGCGGCCGGCCGGTGAAGCCCGACTTCCCGGGTGCGGAGTTCGGGATCACCTCGGACGAGGCTTTCCACCTCCCCAAGCTGCCCAAGAGCATCCTGGTCGTCGGCGGCGGCTATATAGCCGTCGAGTTCGCGGGCATTTTCAACGGCCTGGGCGTCGAGACCACGCTGCTCTATCGCGGAGCCAACATCCTGCGCGGCTTCGACGACGATGTCCGCTCGCACCTGGCCGAGGAACTTGAGAAGCGCGGCGTCAAGGTGGTGCTGGGCTGTTCGCACACCAGCATCGAGAAGCAGGCGGACGGCACGTTGCTCAGCACCTTGACCAGCGACCTGACCTTCGAGACCGAGGCGGTGATGTTCGCCACCGGCCGCGAGCCCTACGTCCAGGGCCTGGGGCTGGAGAAGGCCGGGGTGAAGCTGAACGACAGCGGCGCGATCGCGGTCGACGCGCACTCCAAGACCAGCGCCGCCAGCATCTGGGCCGTCGGCGACGTCACCGACCGCATCAACCTGACGCCGGTGGCGATCCGCGAAGGCGCGGCCTTCGCCCAGACCGAATTCTACGACAACCCGACCACCTTCGATCACGACCTGGTCGCCTCGGCGGTGTTCTCGCAGCCGCCGGTCGGTTCGGTCGGCATGACCGAGGCCGAGGCCCGTCACGCTTTCGGGACGGTCGATGTCTACCGCTCCGTGTTCCGTCCGATGAAGATCACCTTCTACGGCGGCCAGGAGCGGTGCCTGATGAAGCTGGTGGTCAAGGCCGACGACCAGAAGGTGATCGGCGTCCACGTGGTGGGTCCTGACTCGCCCGAAATCATCCAGATGGCCGCCATCGCCGTGAAGATGGGCGTGACAAAGCAGCAATGGGACTCGACCTGCGCGGTCCATCCGACCCTGGCCGAGGAACTGGTCACGATGCGCGAGAAGTACGTGCCGGTCGAAGTCGGCGGGGTTGGATGACGCTGGCGGTAGCTTCTGCCGGAAGTCACGAGCGCCGCACGCGGTGGCTTGGCGCGCTCGCCGTCTTCCTGATGGTGATGACGCCGCTGATCGGCTACCTGGCGCCGCTGGGTTTCGCGCCGCTGCTGAGCGTGGTCGGCCTGCTGGCGACGCCCGGTCTGGCGCGATCGCGCCCGCCGCTGCTGCCGATGTTCGCCCTGATTCTGCTGGTGCTGTGGGCCCTGGTCAGCCTGAACTGGAGCCCGGCCGCCCCGGCGCTGTCAGAGCTCAAGCGCGACAAGGACATCGGCGCCTTTACCGCCCTGAAGCTGGTGCTGCAACTGGGCCTCTACGGGACCGCCGTCGCGGTGCTCGGAACCATGTCGCAACGCTCGGCGCGGCTGGCGGGGCGGGTGATGCTGTTCGGCATGATCGCCTTGGCGGTCTTCACCTTCGCCGACGCCGCGATGGGGGCGAGGATCTACCAGGCGATCCGGGCCGCAACCCACGACCCCATCCGGCCGGACCTGGCGGTGGTGAAGGTGTCGCTGCCGATCTATCCGCTGGTGCTGCTGTTCTGGCCTTGCGTAAGGCTGCTTGACGCCTGGGGCTTCCGCGGCCGCAACGTGCTGATCGCGACCCTGGCGCTGATGATCCTGGCCGCCTCTCACTTCACCAGCGCCGACGCCTCGGGCGCGGCCCTGTTGTTGGGCGGCGCCGTCTGGCTGGGGACGCGGGTCATCGGCAAGCCGTTCGTGCGCGGCATGATCCCGGCGGTCTCGACCCTGTTCATCTTCGCGCCGATGGTGGTGCTGTGGGGCGTGCGCTCGGGCCTGTTCGCGTGGCTGCACGCGATCGCCCCGCCGTCGTGGGACGCGCGGCTGAACATCTGGGCTTTCGCCGCCAACCAGATCGTCGAGCACGCCCTGCGCGGCTGGGGTGTCGACGCCAGCCGGACCTTCGGTAACGCCATCCCGCTGCACACGCACAACGCCGCCCTGCAGCTGTGGCTGGAGCTGGGCGCGCTGGGCGCGGCCCTGGCGGCGGCGTTCTTCGCCTGGGTGCTGTATCGGATCGTGGCCTGGACTGGCCAAAGCCGCCGCGACGGCGCCATGGCGGCGGCCACACTGACATCCTACGTGATGATCGGGGGCTTGAGCTTCGGCGTCTGGCAGGAGTGGTGGCTGGCGCTGGGCGTCATCGCCGCCATCGGCTGTGTGGTCGCGCAAAAATCGAGCGCTCCACGCCGGTAGCGCGACCGCCACGTTTCTCGCTCGGGTGGATTGGCGGTGTTCAGCCGCACGATTTTGCCTTTTGGTTCCTTTCGCGGTATCTACGCCGCCCTTTCAGTTATCGAGCCTTGTCATGACCGCCCGCTGGACCCCCGCCGCCTGGAGAGCCAAGCCCGCCAAGCACATGCCCACGGATTATCCGGACATGGGCGCGGTAGAGCGGGTCGAGCAGACGCTGCGCCAGATGCCGCCGCTGGTCTTCGCCGGCGAGGCGCGCCGCCTGAAGAGCCTGCTTGGCGACGTGGCCGAGGGGCGGGCCTTCCTGCTGCAGGGCGGCGACTGCGCCGAGAGCTTCAAGGAATTCCACGCGGACAATATCCGCGACACCTTCCGCCTGATCCTGCAGATGGCGGTGGTGCTGACCTTCGCCGGCGGCAAGCCGGTGGTGAAGGTGGGCCGCATCGCTGGCCAGTTCGCCAAGCCGCGTTCCGAGCCCGTCGAGACGATTGGCGGCGAGACCCTGCCGTCCTATCGCGGCGACATCATCAACGGCATGGACTTCACCGCCGAGGAACGCGTGCCGGATCCGGATCGCCTGCTGAAGGCCTATGGCCAGTCGGCGGCGACCCTGAACCTGCTGCGCGCCTTCGCCAGCGGCGGCTACGCCGACCTGCACAACATCCATCGCTGGACCCTGGGCTTCGTCGGCGACAGCCCGCAGGGCGCGCGCTATCGCGAGCTGTCGGACAAGATCACCGAGAGCCTGGCCTTCATGGCCGCCATCGGCGTCACGCCTCAGAGCCATCCGGGCATGCACCAGGTGGAGTTCTTCACCAGCCACGAGGCCCTGCTGCTGGGCTTCGAGGAGGCCATGACCCGCGTCGATAGCACCTCGGGCGACTGGTACGACACCAGCGCTCACCTGCTGTGGATCGGCGAACGCACCCGTCAGCTGGACGGCGCGCACATCGAGTTCATGAAGGGCATAAAGAACCCGATCGGCCTGAAGTGCGGCCCGACCATGGAGGGCGACGACCTGCTGCGGCTGATCGACGTGCTCAACCCGAACAACGAGCCGGGCCGCCTGACGCTCTATGGCCGCTTCGGCTCCGACAAGATCGCTGATCGTCTGCCGCGCCTGATGAAGGCCACCAAGTCGGCTGGCCGCTCGGTGGTGTGGGCCACCGACCCGATGCATGGCAACACGCTGAAGGCCTCGACCGGCTACAAGACCCGTCCGTTCGACCGCATCTTGAGCGAAGTGAAGAGCTTCGTGGAGATCGCCCAGGCCGAGGGCGTCCATCCGGGCGGCGTCCACCTGGAGATGACCGGCCAGAACGTCACCGAATGCCTGGGCGGCGCGCGCGCGGTCTCCGAGACCGAGCTGGCCGACCGCTACCACACGCACTGCGACCCTCGTCTGAACGGCGAGCAGGCGCTGGAGCTGGCCTTCCTGGTGGCCGAGAAGCTGAAGTCGGCCCGCGACGACCAGCGCCGCCTCGCCGCCGGCTGACGATCGGCGCGGGATGCGGCGATCTTGACTGATCGCTGTTCAGGTTGAGCGAACATTGAAAGGTCCGCGATGCAGCGCGCGGCGTCTTGACCCGCCGCGCGGCGCTCTCCAATGGTTGTTCGAGGGAGAGACGAATGCGTTTGCGTCAGACAATTAAGCGGGAAATCCGGTTTCTGAAGGGACTTTCCCGGACGCTCAAGCGCGTGAAATCGATCGCTCCCGACAGCTCGAACCTGATCTGCGACGACCTGGAGGCCGCGGTCGACAAGTGGCGCGATCGCCCGGCGATCACCTTCGAAGGCAAGTCGGTCACCTACGCCGAGCTGGACGCCATCGCCAACCGCTACGCCCACTGGGCCAAAGGGCAGGGGCTGACCAAGGGCCAGACGGTGGCGCTGTTCATGCCCAATCGTCTCGAGTACCTGGCGATCTGGTACGGCCTGACCAAGGTTGGCGTGGCCACGGCGCTGATCAACAACCAGCTGACCGGCGCGGCGCTGGCGCACTGCCTGAACATCTCCCAGGCCCTGCATTGCATCGTCGACCCCGAGACCTCGCCCTGCTTCGAGGACGTCAAGGGCCAGCTGGATCGACACATGCAGCAGTGGGTGCTGGGGCCCGTGAACGGCGAGCAGCGCGACCTGGTCAAGGCCCTGAAGAGCTGCAGCCAGCTGCGCCCCGACCGCGAGACGGCCCGCGACGGCATCGTCGCCAAGGACACCGCGCTCTACATCTTCACCAGCGGCACCACGGGCCTGCCCAAGGCCGCGCGCATCACCCACATGCGCGCCCAGCTCTATATGCGAGGCTTCGCCGGCTCCACCGGTTCGAAAGAGACCGACCGTATCTACGTGACCCTGCCGCTCTACCACGCCACGGGCGGCCTTTGCGCTATGGGCGCCGGCCTGCTGAACGGCGGTTCGATCGTGCTGCGAAAGAAGTTCTCGGCCACCCACTTCTGGCCAGAGATCGTCGCCGAGAACTGCACGATGTTCGTCTATATCGGCGAGTTATGCCGCTACCTGGCCAACCAGCCCGAGCACGAGCTGGAGCGCGCCCACAAGATCCGCATGATCTTCGGCAACGGCCTCCGTCCGGACGTCTGGAACGACATGCTGGACCGCTTCAAGGTCGGCGAGGTGCTGGAGTTCTACGGCGCGACCGAGGGCAATGTCTCGCTGTTCAATTTCGATGGCCGGCGGGGCGCGATCGGTCGGGTCCCCGGCTATCTGAAGAAGAAGTTCAACATCCGCATCGTCAAGTTCGACGTCGAGACCGAGATGCCGATCCGCGGCCCCAACGGCTGCTGCATCGAGGTCGCGCCTGGCGAGGTCGGGGAGTGTATCGGCCATATCGGCAGCGACGCCCGCTCGAACTACACCGGCTACGCCGACAAGGCCGCCACCGAGAAGAAGGTGCTGCACGACGTCTTCCAGAAGGGCGACGCCTGGTTCCGCACCGGCGACCTGATGAAGGTCGACGGCGACGGCTACATGTATTTTGTCGACCGCATCGGCGACACCTTCCGCTGGAAGGGGGAAAACGTCGCCACCAGCGAGGTGTCCGAACGCATAGCGGGCTTCGACGGCGTGCTGGAGGTCAATGTCTACGGCGTCAAGGTCGGCGACCTGGACGGCAAGGCCGGCATGGCGTCGCTCGTCGTGGAGGAGGGCTTCGACATCGAGGCTTTCGGCAAGTACGTCGACGAGCAACTGCCCAGCTACGCCCGTCCGCTGTTCGTGCGCCTGCAGCAACAGATCGAGACGACCGGCACCTTCAAATACCGCAAGGTCGACCTGGTCAATGACGGCTTCGATCCAGCCAAGACCAGGGATCCGCTGTACTTCCGCGATCCGGCCAAGGGCTATGTGAAGATCACCAAGGCCGTGCACGCCAAGATCGAGAGCGGGGCCTTCAAACTCTAGCGATGACAAGCTCCTGGCCGGCGGCGCCGACTGCAACGCGCTGAAGGCCAGGCGGGTCGAGGGCCACCCGTGATGAAACGAGCGATCAGGCGTCTGCTGGCCGCCTTCTCGCCTTTGCAACTGTTCGCCCTGATCGCGCCGAAGGACCCGGCGCGGCGCGTCACCCACGCCGCGCGACATGCCGACGGACCGCGCGGCGGGCTCGATGTCTACGCGCCGGCAAAGGTCGACGGCCCGGCCCCGGTGGCGGTCTTCCTCTACGGCGGCTCCTGGGAGACCGGTCGCCGCCAGGACTATCGCTGGGTCGCGCGCGCCTTGGCCGCCCAGGGTTTTCTGGTCTTGGTCCCGGACTACCGGCTCTATCCCGAAGTCCGCTATCCCGGCTTCCTGGAGGATGGCGCGGCGGCGGTGCGCTGGGCGGTCGATAACGCCGCCAGCCTGGACGGCGATCCTGCCCGCATTGTTCTGATCGGCCATTCGGCCGGCGCCTACAACGCCGCCATGCTGGCCCTTGACCCGCGCTGGCTGCGCGCCGTGGCGGTCGAGCCCCGCGTGATCCGCGCCTTCGTCGGCCTGTCGGGTCCCTATGCCTTTCTGCCGCTGGAGAGCCCGGTGACGATCCGCACCTTCGGCGAGGCGGACGATCTCGCCGCCACTCAGCCGGCGGCCTTCGCGCGCGCCGACGCGCCGGCGGCGTTTCTGGCCACGGGTGAGCAGGATACGGTGGTCCGTCCCCGCAACACTCGCAAACTGGCCGCCGCGCTGCGCGAGGCGGGCGCCAAGGTCGAGGAGCGCCACTACCCCAACATGGGCCACGCCGGTCCGGTGCTGGCCCTGTCGCGCCTGTTCCGCGGCAAGTCCACGCTGCTGGCCGACATGGTCGCCTTCCTCAAGGCCGAGGTCGGCTAGTGTGCTGGATTTGAAGTTCGCCGGCGTTTGCCACAAGCGCTCGCGAACTTCGGAATTGAGACACTAGCCCCCGCAGGCCTGGCCGTTCAGCTTGCGCTGATAGGCCTCGGCCAGGCTGAGATACGGCGGCAGGAAGGTGTGCAGGGCGACGGCCTTGCCGTCTGTGGTCGTGCCCGCCACCCCGGCCCGCAACTCGAAGTGCAGGTGGATGGTCGTCGGCGTGCCGCCGAAGTCGTTCGAGACCTTGCCCAGCTTCTGGCCCTTGGCGACCTGGTCGCCTTCCTTCACTGCCAGGGTCGACATCTGCATGTGCAGATAGCGGTAGGTGTAGTGCGGCTGGGCCTTGGCCACGAGGGTGACGGTGTAGGCGCCGATGTCGGTGATCGTGCCGGCCTCGGCGGCCACGGCCCAGTGTTGGTTCTTCTTGCAGGTGGCCGGACGGATGTCCTGCCCCTGGTGGCCCGTGCCAGCGCCGGCGCACAGCGGGTTCGTCCGCGAGCGGGCCTCGCAGAAGGTGTCATACCAGGGCAGGCTGTAGTTCAGCGTGTCGCACTGGCTGGGCTTGCCGGCCGGACCCATGCCGCCGCCGGGACCGTAGACCTGCGAATTGGGGAAGCCGGCCTCGGCCAGCGGCCAGCACATGTTGGGCGACCAGACCGTGCGGTCCAGATAGCCCGGACCTTGGCCGGGCGGGATCGCGCCGGCCGGCGCGTGGTCGAAAGTGGCCTGAGTGGGCGCGGGCGGATCGGCCGGCTGTGGCGCGGGATCGGGGCTGGGCGGCACGGGTTCGCTGGCCGGCTGCTCGGCCCCGCCGTCGGCCGGGCTGTCGTCGGGCTGGGGAGGCCCTGGCTCGGGGGAGGGCGGCTTGGGCGTCTCGCCCGGCGCCGGAGGCTTGGTGGTGTCATCGCAGGAGGCCAGCGGCGCCAGGGCCAGGGCGGCGACCAGCAGGAGCGGGGAGAGGCGCATGGTCAACCTCCCAGCCCGGCCGCTTCGCGGGCCGCCTTGCCCATCACCACGGCGGTGGTCTTGCCGACCAGGCCCAGCACATAGTTGTCATCGGCGCAGCGCGGGTCGCCGGCGGCGTCGCAGCGGATCTCCACCGTGTAGAGCACGCCATAGCGCACGCAGCTGGCCAACTGGCCGTCGACCGTGCGCTGGATCGTCAGCATCTCCGGCCCGGTCTGGATCTTCAGCGGCTTGGACGCCGGCATCGGCAAGGTGGTGGTCGCGCCGCTCAGCGAGACGCGGCCGCCAGCGGTGTTGCTGGTGATCGTGTAATAGTCGCCGAAGCTGTAGATTCGCGCCCCTGCGGTCAGCTTGGCGTCCTGGGGCAGCAGGATCGGCACGGCGGTCATGTCGACCTGCTCGCGGTTCAGGTTGGTGGCCAGGCTTTCGCCGACATTGGCCGACTGGCGCAGGCCTCCAACGGCGGCTTGCCAGTCCACCCGGCCGCGCGGCCGGACGACGAGGACGGCGGCGGCGTTCGGTCGGACGGCCGCGACGCCCGGAATTGGCGCGCCGGTCGCGTCCCGCGTCTGCGCCTTGCCGGTCGAGATGAAGGCCGCTCCCGCGACCAAGGTCGCGACGACGGCTCCCGCCGCCGCCAGCCATTTTCCGTGACGCATGGTTTCCCCCGAAGAACCGCGTTCTTTCAAACCCTAGCGCGAAATGGTCACGGTGTTAACCATTGGCCTTGAGACGGCGCGATTGAACCGTTTTGGGTTCGTGTCTATATGGCGAGACCTCCTTTCGGGCCTTGTGTGTGGCGGCCTAGAGAATTCCATTTCGTTCAAAGAGATAGAGCCCCCGCCATGCTGCTCACCATGCTCAAGGCCAAGCTGCACCGGGCCACGGTGACCCAAGCCGACCTGGACTACGAAGGCTCCATCGCCATCGATCGCGACCTGCTGGACGCCTCGGGCATCCTGCCGAACGAGCAGGTCGACGTTCTGAACATCACCAACGGCGCCCGCTTCACCACCTATGCGATCGAGGCCCCGCGCGGTTCGAAGGTGATCGGCGTCAACGGCGCCGCCGCTCGCCTGGTGCAGAAGAACGACCTGGTGATCGTCGTGACCTACTGCCAGATGGCCGCCGAAGAGGCGCGCAACTACGCCCCGACCGTCGTGCTGCTGGACGAAGGCAACCTGATCAAGAAGGCGGCCTGATGCGTCGTATCGCGCTCGCCGTTCTCGCCGCCGCGGGCCTCTCGGCCTGTTCGCCGAAGTTGCCTTCGGGCGTGGACGAGGCCCTCCTGACCCAGTCGGTCGGCAAGTCGATCGGCTCGCCCTCGACCTGCGTCGTGATCGCCGACGCCAGCGGCAAGCTAGTGTGGCGTGGCGGCGGCTATGTCACCTGTTCGCGCAACCTGCCGTCCTGCGAAGGCGCGCAGACCACGGCCGAGACCTTGCTGAAGGCAAGCCTGGGCAAGCCGGCCCGCTTCATCAGCTGCGCCAGCGGCGGGGCCAACGGCGCCACGGTCGGCTGGTCCATCGGCCCGGTGCCGACCGGCGAGGGCAAGCCGCCGCGCGGCCTGACCTATGTCGCGGTCATGGAGGGCGAGCGAGCCCTGCCGGGGCTGGAGATCAAGGACCGGGTCGAGCGGGCCTTCACCAAGGCCGGCTTCTAGAAACATCAAAGCCGCCGCCGGAACCCGGCGGCGGCTTTTTCGTGGGCGCTGTTTAGGCGCCTACTTGGCGGCTTCGTACGTCGCGCTGACGTCGATGCGAACCTTCAGTTCACCGGCGGCGATGCTGGTCGAGTCGGCCATCTCGCGCTTGGCCATGGCGAACACCGGCATCGGGGGCGGCGCGGGCTGGTAGCCGCCGCCTTCGCTCAGATTGACCAGGCGCACGGCCTTGTAGCCGGTGGCGCGGCCATAGAGCTCGGCCTTGGCCTGCAGAGCCTTCACGGCTTCCAGGCGCGCGGCGTCCTCGGCGGCCTGGGGATTGATGAGGCCGAAGCTGATGCCGTTGATCGTGTTGGCGCCGGCATTGACCGTGGCGTCAACCGTCGCGCCCAGCTTGGCCAGGTCGCGGACCGTGATCGTCACCTGGTTCGAGGCCTGATAGCCGGTCAGCTTCGGCGGCTGGTTCTGCTCATAGGCGTACTGGGCGTTGAGGTTGAGGTTCGAGGTCTGGACGTCGCGCTCGGCGATCCCGGCCTTCTTCAGGGCAGCCATCACCTGGTTCATACGCGCGCCGTTGGCCTTCAGGGCCTCGCCGGCGGTCAGGGCCTCGGTCTGCACGCCCAGGGTGATGGTGGCCATGTCCGGCGCCACGCGGGTCTCGCCATAGGCCGACAGGCTGAAGGTCGTGGCCTTGAAAGCCGAGTCGGCGCTGGTCTGGGCCAGGGCCGGCGCGGCGGCGCCCATCAGCAGCGCGCCGCCGATCAGGGCGGGCAGGATGAAGGCGGCGGGGTGGCGCGCGGTGTTGGTCATCGTTCTTTTCTCCAGGTCCGTCCAGGGCAGGAAAGCGTCGCCGGACAGCTATGGGTTCCTCATGACAGCTCCAACCTGAACCGGAGCTTTAAGCCGCGTTCGGCTCATGCTAATCCGCCGCTCTCGCGTACGCTCACACGTATCCGCGCGGGCCTGTAGCTCAATGGTTAGAGCCGACCGCTCATAACGGTCTGGTTGGGGGTTCGAGTCCCTCCAGGCCTACCAAACCTCTTCAAGGGGCCCCCTCACACCACCGGATACGCGTCCGCGATCTTCACGCCCGTCTTGTAGTGCACCCCCGGCTGGGCGACGAAGCTGACGTTACTCTTGGCTTCGAACAGCACGATGATGTCTGAGCCGCCGAACTGGAAGTAGGCCAGCTCCTCGCCCTTGCGGAGGGTGACGCCGACCTCGGCGGTGACGATCACCGACGAGACCTGGCACATGCCGATCGGCAGCACCGCGACCAGGCCGATCGGGGTGTCCAGCACGATCAGGCCGCGGGCCTGGGCGAACTGGTAGCCGGCGGCGTCCGGGGCGTCGAAGGCGCGCAGGGGCTTCAGCCTGTGGGCGCCGTTCTCGTCGCCGGCCACCGGCTCGGCCACGACCTCCAGATAGACCTGGCCCGGGATGACGCGCGACTCCAGCACCGTGCCGCCGACGGGCGCGTGCTGGCGGTGATAGTCGTTGGGACCCAGGAAGGCGTGCATGAAAAGGCCGTTCTTGAAGCGGTCCTTGTAGGGACTGCCCTCCATCAGCTCCTCGATCTTCCAGTGCAGGTTCTTGACCGACACGTGGCTGTCGGTGCGGATCTCCCACTGGCCGGCGAAGGTGGAGTCGGCGGGGGAGACGATGACGCTCTGATCGGCGACCGCCGCTATCGGCCGATAGCCCGGCTTGAAGTTGCGGGCGAAGAACTGGTTGAAGGTCTTCCAGCCGCCGTGCGGCTCGATGTAGTCGCCCAGATTGTAGCTCGGCGACTTGCGGAAGCTCTCCAGCGAGGCCGGCGTCAGGGATTCCGGCGTGTCGAGGAAGGCGCCCATGGCGTCGGCATAGTCGACCAGCCACGCCGACAACGGCGTCAGGGGCGCGGCCTTGTTCAGCGGGACGACCTTGTTTTGCAGGTCGATCACCGCATCCTGGTCGAGCACGAAGTAGAACTTGCAGAGCTTGTTATAGACCTCGCGGCCAGGCTCGTTCTCGCTGGGGACCCAGCGCAGGAAGTCGTTGATATAGACGTAGTAGCTCTCGAGGTCCTTCAGGTCGGCCAGTTCCGGGATGTTCCACGCGCGGGCCTGGGCGACGGCCTTCTCGAACCGCGCCTCCCAGCCGTTGTCCCTGATCAGTTTCTGCAGCTTCACGACCACGGGATGCCACTTGCTCATCGTCTGTCCTCGAACGGGATTGGGCTGATGCGGGCTAACGCTCTATTCGTGCATGGCTCAAATTAACTTCTTATAGTTGTATATTCTTCTTGTTCGCGGGTAAAGCGAAGCTCGCCCACGGCGCGCCGATTTGCTGTTCATGCAAATACAAGGAACGAGCGCCGATTTGTTGTCAGTGCAAAAATTAACCTGCGTCAAACCCGGACGCATAGGCTGCCGCCACCGGTCGACTCATCGGAAGGAGGCGTGCAGAGTGGGGGTGTTGAAGGCGGAGGTTGTCGTGTTCTCGGTAACGCGTTTCTGCGTGCAGGCCTTCGGGCGGCGGGGGGGATTGCTCCGGCCGACCGAGGTTCGGGAGTGCTATTTCGAAGAGGATGCGCGGCGTGAGATGGAGGTTCTGGCGCGTCGATCCTCGGGCGTGGCGCTCTATCGGGTGCGCGGCGAGCCGCTATCGGGCCTTTGGGGAAAGCCCAAGCTGATCGAGCGCCAGGGCGAGATCCTGACGCTGGAATGAGCGGGGATTATCCAGCCTTCTTAAGGGTTTGTCCGATCTCGACGAGCTGGATCCGCTGCACAGGCTGCAACTGGTCCCAGATCGACCAGATCGCGTCGCCGGCTGCCGGATCACGCATGATCAGGTCGGCGGGCTCGCAACGATAGATGATCGCCAAGGCCTCCAGTACGTCCTGAGAATAGCCGGTTTCGCCGCGCTCGACGCGCGAGAGCTGGGCGACCGAATAGGGATATCCGACCTCGAGCTCCAACCGTTCGATGGCTTGCTCCAGGTTCATGCCGCGATGCTTGCGCCAGGCGCGGATGAAGGTCTTCGCGCGCTGCTTCGCCTTGGCCTGCCGGTCGGGGGTCATGCAAATCCGGGAGTGAGTGCGAAAGGGAATGTCCAGGCATTAAACACAAAATTTGCTTGCCATGCAAATTTGTATTTGGTACAAATTAGATATTCCGAGAACTCCGCCCTGGCGACGCGAGCCGGGCGGCTTCCCGCGAAATTCCCTTCATCGGCCTAGCCGCAGGAAGTCCCAGATGATTCCGCTCCACGCGACCGGTCACGCCGGTCATGCGCCTATTCACGCCCCTATGCCGGGCTATGTCGCGCGCCGCACCGACGCCGATCGCCGGCCGCCGCGCGCCGTCCTGACCGCGCTGCTGATGGGCGATCCGCGCCCCGGTCGCTACGCCGTGTCCGAGGCGATCCGCGCCCGCCTGTTCGGGGCCGCGCCCGCCGATCCCGTCGCGCCCGCCAAGGTCCTGGCTGTGCTGGAGGCGCTGCTCGACGGGCCCCTGACCCTTGCCGACCTGGCGGACGAGATGGCCGTCAGCCTGTCGGCCGGCAGCGACCGCGCCCAAGCCGCCCGTCTGCTTGGCCTGGTCGAGCGCCTGGGCGGCCGGCCTTGCCGGATCGGCCTGACGCCGGCCGGTCGGACCGCTCTGGAAGCCTAGACCCATGGGCGGGCTCCAGGACGAGATCGCCGAGGGCGCTATCGACAAGGCCGTGCGGGCGTGCGGGCCGCGCAAGCCGATGCTGTGCGCGATCATTCGCGCCGCCGGCCGGATGCTGGCCGAGAGCGAAGGCCACGATTTTGTCGCCCAGGTCTGCGCCGGCGAGGCCCGCCGCCACGCCCTGGCCGACAGCCGACGCGGCGTCCGTTTCGGGCGCTGACCATATAGAAAGGGGAACCATCATTTCCGTCCAGTTCATCCGGCCCGAGGGGCTGACCTCGGCCGAGCTTCGAGACCTGGCCCGCGCCGACCGCGCGGCGGGCCTGGCGATCAGTCCCGCCGCCCGCCAGGCGGCGCGCGAGGCCGTTATGCGCATCGCCGGCGCCCAGCTGGCGAGAACCGAAGAGGCCGATATCGCCGCGGGCCTGGTCGAGACCGTGGCCCTGGCGCGGGCGCGGGGCGAGGTGGTCGAGGCCAACGGCGGTTCGTTGCGGGTCTCCAGCCGCGACGGCCTGCGTAGTTTGCGCCAGAGCGGCCACATCAACGACGCCCACTACGCCGTCGCCCTGCTGTACCGCGGCGGCTTCGAAGCCCGGGGCCGTGACCTGCGCGTCGCCAGCCTGGAGCCAGGGAGTGGCGGCGGTCACGACAACGACCGCTTCGTCGCCGCCCGTCTGCGGCGCGCCCGCATGCTGGACTTCGTGGCCCGCGCCGACCGCGCCGTGGCGATGAGTCTGGCCGACAAGCCCGTGGCCCTGCGCCTGCTGCGCTCGGTGGCGGGCGAGGGGGCCAGCCTGTCCGTATGGGGCGCTGGCCGTGCTTTCGCCCGTAATCGCGAAGTCCTGATCAAGGCCTTGGATCTGATCGTGGCCTTGGCCAAGCAGGTCGCGCGTGACCGTCAAAATAAGAACATTTCATGAACAAATAGATTGACGTTCGGGAAGGTGAAGGGTTTAATCAAAACAGTCTCGGAGATGCGCCTTCAGCGGCGATCAAGACCTCCAGACACCGAACTCCAGACCTTCCTGTTCTTCCGAAACGGCGCGCTCGACGAAGCGTGAGCCGGTCGGCCTCGTGAACCCGCTCTTCCTCCCCGGAGGGCGGGTTCTTCGTCTCGTCCGCTGATCCAGGGACCTCCGACATGACCCTCGTCCTCGCCGCCGGGCGCCGCATGGCTTCCGGATCGCCTCCCCGCGCCTCGATCCCGCCAGCCTCGACGAGGGAGCGCCGCCGATGAGCGTGCTGAAGATCCGCGCGGCGCTGGAGACGGCGCTGGCCGCCATGAGCCCCGCCCTGGCCACGGCCTGGGAGAACACGAACTACACGCCGGTTTCAGGAACGCCCTACCAGCGTGTGTCCATGACCTTCGCTGAGCCGGTCAATACCGAGTACGGCCGAAGCTTCCAGCAGGGCGGCCTGTTCGTGGTGACCCTCTGCTACCCGCAGGGCGCGGGTCCGGCCGACGCCGCCGCGCGCATCGAGCAGCTGCGCTCGACCTTCTATCGCGGCGCCGCCTTCACGTCCGACGGCCTGACCACCGCGGTCGCCCGCACCCCCATCATCCTGGCCGCGATCCTGGAGGGCGACCGCTACCTGGTCCCCGTCCAGGTCCCATTCCTGGCCACGATCACCAGCTGACGGCGGTCTCCGCCCGAAGGGACAGGCCCCAGGTCGCCTTCTTTGGGAGCCTCGTCTGATCCACCCATCCCGATAACGTCTCAGGAGAAGACCCCATGGCAGTCGCCCAGGGCATCAACAAGAAAACCGTCTACAAGAAGCAGACCGGCCTCGGCGCGCCCGCCGCCGGCTCGGGCGGCCAGGTCGTTCGCCGCACCAGCTCGGTGTTCCAGGCCCCGCCGGACACCTTCGAAAGCAACGAAATCGTCAGCCACCAGCAGTCGACGGGCGTCGGGCTGGGCGTGGTCAAGCCGGCTGGCAAGATCGACGGCCTGCTGTCTCCGGGCACCTACGGCGCCCTTATGGGCTCGCTGCTGCGCAAGGACATGACGGCCGGCGTCTCGGCCACCGGCGCCACGATCAGCGTCGCCGCCTCGGGCCAGAACTGGACCCTGACCCGTTCGGCCGGCTCGTACCTGACCGACGGCTTCAAGATCGGTGACGTCATCCGCCTGACCGCCGGCGCCTTCAACGCGCTGAACACCCAGAAGAACCTGCTGATCATCGCTCTCACGGCCACGGTCGCCACGGTGCGCGTGGTCAACGGCTCGGCCATGTTCGCCGAGGCCAACATCGCCAGTGCCACGGTCTCGGTCACCGGCAAGAAATCGCTGGTCCCGCTGTCGGGCCACACCAACGACTACTACACCTTCGAGGAGTGGTATCCGGACCTGGGCCGCTCGGAAGCCTATTCCGACCAGCAAGTCGGCCAGGCGGCGCTGAACCTTCCGGCCACCGGCAACGCCACCATCAGCCTCGACACCGTCGGCCGCATTCGCACGCTGGGCGCGGCCCAGGTGCTGACCACGCCGACGGCCGAGACGGTCACCGACATCCTGACGGCCGTGAACGGCGTGGTCCTGGTCAACGGCGTTCCCGTGACCAACGTGACCGGCGCCCAGGTGACCATCAACGGCAACGCCGCCCACAGCGACGCCGTGGTGGGCTCGAACGTGGTCGACGACATCCAGCGCGGTCGCCTGGCCGTGTCGGGCTCGTTCACGGCCAAGTTCGACAACGTGACCCTGCAGACCATCTTCGAAGGCCGTTCGACCACCTCGCTGGTGCTGGCGGTGACCGAGGACGCCACGGCCAACGCCGACTTCGTGGTCATCAACCTGCCGATGATCAAGCTGACCGGCGACACCCCGGACGACGGCGAGAAGGCGGTGATCCGGACCTATCCGTTCACGGCCCAGATCAACGGCGCCGGCGGCGCGGCCCTGGCCACCGACCAGACCATCATCGCCATCCAGGACAGCGCCGCCTAACCGGCGCGGTTCTTCTTCTCTCCCTCTCGAAGTCCCCTTCAACTTAGCGGCCGGGTCGCGCCCGGCCGTCCTTTTCCAAGGACATACCCATGACCAAGTTCTCGACCGAAACCCTGTTCGACCTGAACGACCTCGACGCCGTAGCCGCTGGCGACACCCCGTTCGAGGTCGAATACATCCGCGCCGACGGCTCGGGCTCCGGCGTCTTCCTGCAGGTGCTGGGCGGTCAGTCCGAGAAGGTGCAGTCCGAGGTCAACCGCCTCGTCAACGACCGCCGCAAGAAGCAGGCCGTGGCCGCCGCCATGACGGGCCGCAGCAATCCCGAGAAGGCGGAGTTCACCCCGATCGAAGACGACATCGCCTTCGGCCACCGCCTGACCGCCGTCCGCCTGGTGGGCTGGCGCGGCATCAAGCAGGAGTGGTCGGCCGAGAACGCCTTCCGGCTGGTCAGCCGCAATTCCGAGATCGCCGAGCAGATCACCACGGCGTCGAACACCCTCGGAAATTTTATGCCGGGCAAGTCCGCGGCCTGATCGCCTACGCCCGCGAGCAGTTCGAGCTCGCCGCGCGCCAGGACGACGGCGAGCCGCTGCGGACCCACCTTGAGAGCCTGGCTCGCCAGGGCGACCCCGAGGCCAGCTGGCGGCTCGCCAACCCGCCGCCGCTGTCGTCGCACGTGGCCCACCTGTGGGCCTGGTACGCCGACCTCTGCCAGACCCGCCAATCCGGCGGCTTCGGTCCGTCCCGCCTCTCGCGCCTGGAGATCCAGGCCTGGGAGCGCGACGAGGGCGTCCGCCTCGAGCCCTGGGAACGGCGCGCGGTCATGACCCTCGACGCCGAACACCTTCTGACCATGACGGCCCCCAGCAAGGGCTGACCACCACCGGGCTGCGCCTTCGCGAGGAGGCGCGGCCCGAACTTTTTGGGAGAGCCGCTGTGGCTGACAAGGATCTTGAGGAACTGGCCAAAGGCTCGAAGGCGGCGGCTGACGCGGCGGGCAAACACGAGCGCGCACAGAAGTCGCTTCAAGACGCGATTGAAAAGACCGGCGGCGCGATGGCCGCCCTGAACACTCGAACAACGACGAGCCTCGCGGGGCTGACCGTACTGGAAAAGCAGATCTCTTCGCTGACGAAGGCGGCCGGCTCGTTGGAGGAAGCGTTGTCGGGCGTGAATAAGCGGCTCGTCGAAACGGCGGGACTTTCGGTGCTGGGCGCGGCCGCGATCGACAGCTACGCCAAGGCCCAAAAGGGCTTGGAGCAAGCAGCTGCAACAGCCGCCAAGACGGAAGAGGCCGTCAGCAAGGCCCGGAGTTCGGGCGCGACGGCTGCGGCTTCGCAGTCGTCCGAACTTCGGAAGCTGGGCAAGTCGGTGCTCGACGTCGTCTTGGAGCTTCGCAAAGGCACGAATCCGCTCCAGGTCTTGATCGACAAGGGGCCGGCGCTTTGGGATGTCTTCTCCAAGGCCCGTGACGCCAGTGGCGGTTTCCGAGGGATGCTCGGCGGCATCGCTACTGAGGTCACACCGATCGTCGATGCAATCGGGTCTTCGCTCGCTGGCCTGGCGCCGTTGGTGGAGCCGCTCGCCGTGCCGCTCGCGGGCGTTGCGGCGGCGGCGGCGGTCGCCGTCGGGGCCGTGGCCATTACGGCGCAGCAGATCGGCAAGACGGTCGGTGAGAACCTTGACCAGCTGCATCTCACCGAAGAACAGCTGGAGCGGGTCAAGAACAAGGGCGTCACCATGGGTGACGTGCTGGCGGCCGCTTGGAAGGGTGTCGCCGACGTGCTGTCGGGAGTCTGGAAAAGCGTCGCCGACGCCATTGTCGGCTTCGTCGGGCCGGCCCTGAGGGCGGTCGGGGATTTCTTCGGAAATCTCTACCAGGGCATCATCGACGGCATCATGGGAGCCGTGAAGGCGGCCTTCCAGGTGGTTGGCGGCTTCATTGGCGGCATCCGCGCGGCCTTCGGTGCTCTGCCGGCGGCGATCGGGGATCTCGTCATCTCGACGGTGAATATCGCGGCGGGCGCACTTGAGAAGTTGGCGAACACCGCGATCGGCATCGTCAACAATCTGATCCATATGGCCAACGAGACGGCTGCCAAGCTGGGTATTCCGATCAAGTTGCCCGAGTTGGACACGGTCTCGATCGGGCGGCTAGAGAACAAGTACGCGGGCGCAGCCGCCTCTCTCGGGAAGGCCATGATCAAGGGCGCGGCCCAGGGCGCCGCCGACGGCGGTAAGGCCTACGATCAGATGGCGGCGAACGTCGTCAAGAGCGTAGCGGCGGCGCGGAACAGGCGTGTCATCCGGGAGGCCGGGCCGGCGCCCAAGGCGGTGGAAGTCGCCGGCAGGGATGGCGTCAACGACAACGACGTCGTGAGCAATGTCACCAACAACACGATTTCGAACAACAGCAGTCGAACGTCCGCCAACAGCGCCGCGTGCGCCTGCAAGGATGCAGAGACTTCGGTTCGCGATTTCTCGGACGTGCGTCGTGTCGAGACTGTGCAAGTTGAGTTGCTCAAAGCACAGAAGCTCGAAGACCAGGTCATCAAAGCGATCCCCCAGCCCGAGTCGCTGGAGCCCTTCAAGGATGCGTTAGCGGAAACCCTCGGCCACTTCGAAGCCATGGCCAAGTTGGCTCCCGAGCTTGGCAAGCAGCTCGAGGCGGCTTTCGGCAAACCGGGGAAGGCAGTGGGCGACCTTGTCGGCGCGGTGGCCAATTTCGGTATTGAAAACGCCAAGCTCGCGGAGGGCGCCACGAGCGAAAAGCGCACCGAGGTCGCGATCAAGGGTTACGCCTCCATGGCGACGGCCGCGAAGGGGTTCTTTAAGGAGAATTCGAGCGGCTACGCCGCCATTTCGACGATCGAAAAGGCCTATCGCGCCTGGCAGCTGGTCGCTTCCGTCAAGGCCACGGCGGCGCATGCTTCGGAGACGGCCGCGGGTGTGGCGGGCTCTCTCGCCAAGGCGACGGCGTCGGCGGCTGCCGGCGCGGCGAAGATCTTCGAGTCCCTTGGACCATGGGGTTTTCCCGTTGTAGCGGCCATGGTGGGCGTGCTGGCCGGCCTAGGCCTGAAAAGCGGCGGTGGCGGCGGCTCCGTCCCCGGCGTCAACGACATGAAGACCCGCCAAGACGCCCAGGGGACCGGCTCCTCACTCGGCGACTCCAAGGCCAAGTCCGACAGCCTGGAAAAGGCCCTCGGCTATGCCGAGAAGTATCAGAACAAGGACCTGGAATACGGCAACGACATGGTCCGGTCGCTGAAGTCGATCGACGGCCAGATCGGCGCGGTGGCGGCGGCGCTGGCGCGGTCGTTCGGGGCCGGCGGGATGCTGAGCACCGAGGGGCTCAGCCTCGGCAAGACCGGCGCGTCGGCGTCATTGTCGAACCTGGGCTTCTCGAAATCCACGACCCGGACGCTGCAGGATCAGGGCATCCAGTTCGACGCCGCTACCCTGGCCGACATCACGGATGGCAAGCTCTCGGGCTCGACCTACCAGCAGGTGCTGGAAACGACCAAGAAGAAGGCGTTCGGGATCACCACCTCGAACAAGAGTAAGGTCATCACAGAGACCGGCGCGCTGGACACCGATTTCGTCGACCAGGTCTCCAAGCTGGTCAGGTCGCTGGGCAAGGGCGTGGCCGACGCCGCCAAGGCGCTGGGCGAGACCGATGTCGAGTCCGTTCTGGCCAAGTTCAAGGTCGACCTCGGCAAGCTGTCCTTCAAGGACATGACCGGCACGCAGATCGAGGAGGCTCTGAACGCGATCTTCGGCAAGCTGGGCGACGACATGGCCAAGGCGGCCGTGCCGGTCATCGCCGCGTTCCAGAAGGTGGGCGAGGGGGCCTTCGAGACCCTGGTCCGCGTCGCGCGTCAGTACGAGGTCATCGACACTACGCTGAAGTCGGTCGGCATGAAGTTCAACGACGTCGGCGTGGCCTCGCTGGCGGCCCGCGAGCGCCTGGTCGATCTGGTCGGCGGCCTCGACAACCTGACTGAGCAGACATCCTTCTTCGGCGAGAACTTCCTGACGGACGAAGAGCGCCTGAAGCCGGTGAAGGACACGGTCAATGACAAGCTGACCGAGCTGCGGCTGCCGACGAACATGACGCGCGAAGGCTTCAAGAATCTGGTCCTTGGCCTGGATGTATCGACCAGGGAGGGCGCTGAACTCTACGCGGCGATGATGGCGCTGGCGCCGGCCTTCGACAAGGTCGCCACGGCCGCTGAGACGACGAAGTCCGCGGTGGATGACAAGGCCAAATCGATCCAGGACCGGATCGACGACCTGATCATGACACCGGCCCAGAAGCTGGCCAAGTCCCGGACAGCCGAGGAGGACGCCGTCAAGGCGCTGGACGCCTCGCTTTTGCCGCTGCTCAAGTCCCTTTGGGCGGTGGAGGATGCGGCCGAGGCCAGCGCCGCCGCCATCGAAAAGGAGGCCAAGGACAAGGCCATGGCGGCGAGCCGGTCAGGCGCCCTGGCCGATCTCCTGGGCGCCCAAGGCTATGCCGAGCAGGCCAAGAAGATCCGGCGTGACCTGGCCCTCGCGGATGTCGAGGACGCGGTGCAGCAGGACTATATGCGGCGTACCTGGGCCGCGCAGGACGCCGCCGAGAAGGTGTCGGCCGCGCGGGATGTTCTGACCCAGGCCTATCAGCGCGAGCAGGACGCCATTCAGGCGACCAAGGACAAGTTCAAGGAACTGTCTGCGTCACTGCGGGCCTTCAGCGGCAGCCTGACCGAAACGATCGCCGGGACCGATCCCGGCGCGCGATATCGTCGGACGCGGGAGTCGTTCCTGTCGACGGCGGCCATGGCCCGCCTTGGCGACCCCGACGCCATGGGGCGGCTGCAAAGCGAGGGCGAAGCCTTCACGGCGGCCTCGCGCGACTATGTCTCGACCAGCCTGGACTACCTGCGCGACGTCGGTCTGGTCCGCTCGGCCGTCGACGAGGCGGCCGATACGGCCGACCGCCAGGTGTCGATCGCTCAGCGGCAGCTCGATGCGCTGGACGCCTCGGTCCAGGGGCTGATCGAGATCAACACGAACGTCGTCTCGGTGCGGCAGGCGATCATCGCGCTGCAGGCCGCCAACGCCCAAGCCCGCAACGCGGGCGTGGTGTCGGTGGGCGGGATCCCCATCCCCGGCGCGCCGACTGGTCCGCCGAACACCGGCACGCCGGGCGCGGGCGCGCCGGTGACCAGCAACAAGACCCTGGACGGCCTCTACAACTACGACCCGGTGATCACGGCGGCCGCCTACGCGGAGTCCCTTCGCGATCCGCAATACTGGGCCAACGGCAATCCCTACGAGAAGCCCGGCACGCAGGAATATTCGACCCTGCAGACCCTCAAGGCCAAAGACCCGCAGAAGTACAGCGAGCTGGAATACATGCACACCTTGAAGCGGTTGGCCACTGGCGGCAGCTTCGAGGTGGGCGGTTCCGGTCCGCCAGATTCCAAGTTCTTCGGCCTGGCCCTCAGCCCGGGCGAGGCGGTGAACGTCCAGCGCGCCGACCAGAAGAACGACCGGGGCCTGATCAACGAACTGCGGAACCTGCGCGCCGAGCTCGCCGACCTGCGCGCCAGCAACGCCCGCATCGCCGCCAGCAACGACAAGATGGAGCGAACCTTGACCAATGTCACCGAGGGCGGCCGCGCCATGCAGACCCAGGCGGCCGCCTGATGCGCGCGCTACCGCCAATCACGATCACGCCGGCCATCCTGACCAGCACCACCTGCGCCGAACCGTCGGCGGGGGAGGCGGTCTGGAGCGCCGGAACCACCTACGCCGTCGGCGATCGCGTGATCAACACGACGAGCCACCGGGTCTATGAAAGCCTGAAGGCCAGCAATGTCGGCAAGGACCCGGCTTTGGTCGCCAACGCGACCTGGTGGCTGGACGTCGGCCCGACCAACCGCTGGGCGATGTTCGACCTGCTGCGCAACACCGGAACCAGCGCGGCCTCGCCGCTGACGGTGGTGCTGACGCCGGGCAAGCGGGTGGACGCCATCGGCGTGGTCGGCATCGTCGCCGACACCGTTGCCGTGACGGTGACCGTGTCAGGCGCGACCGTCTACACCGCCTCGGCGAACCTGCTGAAACGGCCGACCAGCGGCTGGTACGACTACTTCTACGGCGCCTTCCGATACCGGCAGGAGTTCGCGCGCTTCGACCTGCCGCCGTACACGAACGCGGTCATCACCATCACCCTGACCAGGGCGAACGGGAGCGTGACCTGCGGCGGGGTGGTGCTGGGCTCGTCGGTCTATCTGGGCGCCACGCAGCACCAGGCCGAGAGCGACGCTCTGAACTTCTCGAAGATCGACCGCGACGACTTCGGAACCGCCACCCTCGTGCCGCGCCGCTCGGTGCCGCGCACCGTCCAGGCCCTGCGCTGTCGCAAGACCGACGTCGATCGGATCCTGCAGCTGCGCGACGACCTCAACGCCGTGCCGGCGCTGTGGTCTGGGCTGGACGACCAGGAGAGCGGCTACTTCTCGGCCCTGCTTATCGTCGGCGTCTACAAGCGGTTCACGATCTCGATGGACCAGCCGGAAGACGCCCTGATTTCCCTCGAACTCGAAGAGGTCTGACCCCGTGCCCGCACAAATCACGGCGCTCCCGACGCCGCCCTCCACCAACGACCCCGCCAACTTCAACACCCGCGCCGACGCCTTCCTGGGACAGATGCCGACCTTCGTGACCGAGGCCAATGCCCTGGCAACGGAGGTGTCCACGAACGCCGCCCAGGTCGCGGCCGACCGGATACAGACCAACGCGGATCGGGTGGCGGCCGTCACCAGCGCCACCAGCGCCCTGAGCGCGCCGGGAACCAACGGAACCTCAAGCACGTCGCTGACGGTCGGGACCGGGGCAAAGACCTTTACGACCCAGACCGGCAAGGCTTGGGTGGCGGGGCAGGGGTTTTTCATCGCCAGCTCGACCTCGCCGACGAACTGGATGAGCGGCATCCTGACAGCCTACAATTCGGGCACCGGCGCGGCGACAGTCCAGGTCGACACGATCGGCGGTTCGGGTACGCTCACGGCCTGGAACTGTGGTCTCTCGGCCGGGCGGCCAATGGCGGTGGCGACGCAGGCCCAGGCCGAGGCCGGAACCGACGCGACGACCATGATGACGCCCGAGCGCACGGCGCAGGCGGCGGTTGCGTTCGGCGTTCCGGTCGGCTGCGTGCTTCAGGCGGCCGGGCCTCTGGGGGCTCGATGGCTGCCCTGCACCGGCCTCGTCTATCAGAAGAGCAGCTATCCCGCCCTGGGTGCCATCATCCCGTCGTATGTGCGGCCGCTGGTCCGTCGGCTGGGCCTCTATAGCGGAAACTATATCTATGTCGCCAATGGCGTATTTTTTGCCAATGTCAACAATGGCGTCTACACATCGCCCGATGGTGCGGCCTGGACCGCCCGCACTACTACAGGAGCTGTTACATATAACGTTCAATATGGAGGTGGAATTTTTATTGGGTTTACAGATAATAACATTTATACGTCGGACAATGGTTATAATTGGACATTGAGAAATGTATTTTCTTCGGGCACTATTACCTATTTAGCTTATGGTGGCGGGCAGTGGTTGGCCTTTGCTTATAATTCTCAGGACAATGAATACTATTTATCAAAATCCAGCAACGGGACGAGCTGGTCAGCCTATTCCACTGTTTCTGGTCCTGCAGTGGATCGGGCAATTTTCGATAGTCGATTTTCCAGGTGGTTGGCCTACGGCTCTACGAATAGGTACTCCACTAATGCCGGATCTTCCTGGGCGAATTTCTCCATAACTTTGAATTCTGGAGAATATATATATGATATAATCCTGGGTGGCGGGAAATTTATAGCTAGAACTTCTCAGAATAGATTGTTGGCATCAAATGATGGCATGACGAACTTTTCTGATGTTTCTAACTTTCCGCTTACCGGATCGATCAACAAAATCTACCACGACGGTACGAACTTATTTGTCGCTTGCGGCAATAAGGTTGCGACATCTTCCGACTTGAATGCTTGGGTCGCTTATGACTTACCTGCCGATGTCGGGACGGTCGTCTACTTCGCTAGGCTTTCCGGTGCGATCACCAGTCCGACGATTATTTCAGGTGGTGGCAATGGCGCCGGCGGCGGGATTTGGAGCGGCCTCGACACCTCGCTGGGCGAGTTCAAGGTTCCGCAGGTCACCTCTGCTGACGTTGGCCTCAACGCTTTCATCAAGGCGGCCTGATCATGATCAAGATCTACGAGATCGATGGCTGCGGTCAGTGGACCGGCGGCGTCGCTGAGATCGAGGCCCGCGAAGGCTGTCTCCCGACCTGGGTCCGGGCGCCCGAGCCGCCGGACGTCGAGGGCGATGATGTCGCCGTGTGGGTCGGCGGGGCATGGCATATCGCCGACCCGGTCCTGCCGGCCTCGCCGCCGGACGAAGCGCCGGAGGACTAGCCCCCCATGGACCTCCCCACCGCCATCGCCAAATCATGGCCCTACGCCGTGGTGGCCGCGCCGGGGATCTATGCGGTGGTCAAGGACCTCCTCGGCCGGCGGGCGATGGCCCGCAAGGCCGAGGCGGATCTGATGCAGATGGCGCAGGACGCCGCCTCGGGGGTGATCCACACCCTGCGCGAGGAGGCCGAACGCCTGGCCCAGCGTCTCGAGCAGGTCGAGGCCGAGCTGGGCGACCTGCGCCGCGAGCACAGCCGCATGATCTCCGACAAAGACGCCCGCATCGCCGCGCTCGAGGGCGAGAAACGTCAGCTCGAGGCCAGGGTCGCGGCCTACCGCCGGATTCTGGCGGCCCACGGTCTGGCCGACGAGCCCACGCCCGCGGTCGCCTGACCGCCTGACACCCCTCAAACACAAGGAGATCGATCATGCCCACGCCCCTGGCGCGGGACGTTCCCGCCTGCGCGCTCGCGCTGATCCAGCGGTTCGAGGGGTTGCACGACGGGGATCGCAAGACCGCCGTTCTGGAGCCCCAGGCTGACCCCATCGGCATCTATACCGTCGGCTGGGGGCACGCCCTGTTCGCTGGCGGGCGACCGGTGAGAGATCGCGAGACCGCCTACCGCCTGTGGCGGGCGCGGTGGCCGGCCGGGATGGTCCGGGGCGACGCCGACGCGCTGCTGAAGGCCGACGCGCAGGCCGTCTGCGACAAGGTCATCGCCCTGTTCCCAAGGACGCCGCTGAGCGACGCCCAGCTCGGGGCGATGACCAGCCTGGCCTACAATATCGGCGTCGGCGAGATCGGCGGGGCCGCGGACTTCGCCGACAGCAGCGTGCGCCGGCGGCTGATCGCCGGCGACATCCAGGGCGCGGCCGACGCCTTCCGGATGTGGCGCTTCGCCGGCGGCCGCGCATTGCCGGGCCTAGTCGCCCGGCGCGAGGCCGAGCGGGCCGTCTTCCTGAATTCCAAACCTTAGAAGGAGCTTTCCATGAAGCGCGTCTTCGGCCCGATGGCGGGCCTTCTGCTGACCGTCTGTCTGTCGGCCTGCGCCGGCATGGGCGTCGATCCGGTCACCCTGGCCCAGGCGGTGAAGATCCTGAACGAAGGCTGCGAGCGGACGCTCGATCTCAATCTCGACAAGAGCCAGCCCGGCGGGGGTTCGCTGAAGGTCGTCCGAACCTGCGCGCCGGCCGAGGCTGCGGAGCCAAAGCCCTAGCGGCAGCTAAAACCGGCTCGGAAACGCCTTCGTGGTCTTGGCGTCGTTGTAGCGCGCGCCGGGGCAGTCGACGGCGTAGGCCCCGGCGGTCTCGGCCAGGTAGGGGCCCCGGTCGCTGTCGCCGTTCAGGGCGCGGCACGAGACGGCGGTCTTGTAGATCACCGAACCATCCTGGCTGAGCTCGTTCATGAAAAGGTCGAAAGCCAGGTCCATCAGGCCGCGCGTGGCGGCCAGGCGGCGGTCTCGGCCGTTGAAGGCGGTGGTGACCTCGCCCTGCTGCGACATCTCGCGGGTGGCCGGGACGGGGCCAGCCGCGGCGCCGGCGGCGCTGATCACGCCGCCGGCCAGCATGGCCTCCAGGTCCTGGAAGCGGCCCGAGGCCGAGCCGACGGCCAGGGCGGTGTTGAAGGCGGCGTCGAAGCCGGGGCCCAGGCGGCTGGGACCACCGATGGCGGCGGCCTGGGCCGCGCCGGCCAGACCGGCATAGGGCGCGTCGTAGATTGACACGATCAGGTTCTGGTTGACGTAGTAGCCCAGCGCGACGCCGCCGATGGCGCCGCCGGGCAGGGCCAGCACGCGGTCGCGCGAGACGCCCAGCGGACCAGCGATGGCGGCGCGGGTGACGTCGGGCGTGATCCCGGTCCAGCGCGCCTCGTAAGAGGCTTCCAGGGTCTTTTCGCGGACCACCTCGCCGGTGCGCCAGCGCACCAGGCGGAAGGTCACGCGGGCCGAGGCCAGCTTGTCGGTTCCCCACCAGACGTTGGGGCCGCGCAACTCCTCGAACGTGGTGTAGAGCATGTACTCGGCGTCGAGGCGCGTGGGGGCCAGCATCTCGGCGTGACGCAGGTGGTTGGTCAGGCTCTCGACCACCTGGACGCGGGTCGGACGGGTGGTGACGACGGCCCCGCCGTCGAACCAGCGGAACTCGGGCGCGCCCTCGACGGCCTGGACGGCGACGTTGCGATAGAAGGCCCGGGCGGGCGAGGCCTTGGCCACGGCGACCGGCGGCATGGCCGGCTGGCGCAGGGCGGCGACCTCGTCGCGGGTGGCGCAGGCGCTCAATCCGGCGGCGGCGCTCACCAGCAGGACGGCCAGACGGATGGACTTGGTCGGCATGATCGTGCGCTCCCCCAGATGGGCGGCACTATCCGGCTCAATCCTAAAGAGAGCTTGAAAGGTGAAGCTTCAGGCGAAAAAGAGCCCCTGTCGGGCAGGACCGACAGGGGCGCCAAGGCTTCTTGGGGAAGGAGAGGTCGGCTTAGAACCGATAGTTCAGGCCGACGAGATAGGTGCGACCGTAGTTCTGGTAGTCGATGACCTGACGCGGGTCGTTGTTCTGGTAGGTGACGAAGGGCTCGTTGGTCAGGTTGTTGACCTGGGCCAGGACCGAAAGGCCTTCCATCGGGCCGTCGCTGAAGGTGTAGCCGATCTGGCTGTCGACGACGGACTCGCCCTTGACCATCCGGTAGTTGCGGCCGTTGCCGAAGCCGGTGACCTCGCCCAGGAACTTCGAGCGGTAGCGGTCGCTGACGCGGAACGAGAAGCCGTTCTTCTCGTAGTAGACGGTCAGGTTGGCGACCTTCTTCGACAGGCCCGGGATCGGGGTGCTCAGGTCGTTCGGGTTCGGGTGGATCGAGCTGTCGGTGTAGGAGGCGCTGAAGGTGGCGCCGAAGCCGTCGAGCACGTCGGTGAACAGCGCGCCGGGGATCGAGGCGGCGAATTCGACGCCCTTGACCGTGCCGCCCTTGCCGTTCTGCGGGGTCGTCACCAGGCCCTTGCGGATGGCCGGTTCCGGGTTGCCGCCAGTCGGGAAGCCGGTGAAGTCGTAGATGATGCTCTGGTCGTAAACGTAGGTCTTCAGATCCTTGTAGAAGGCGGCCAGCGAGACATAGGCCTGACGGCCGAAGTACTTTTCGTACGACACGTCATAGGCGTCGGCGCGCCACGGCTCGAGGTCCGGATTGCCGCCCGTGCCGCTCCACGGCGAGAAGTTGATGTCGGTATTGCCGCCCTTGGCCGCGTCGAAGCTGTACTGCGTGCTGGCGCGCATCTGGTCCATCCGCGGGCGGGCCAGGGTGCGGGCGACGGCGAAGCGCAGGGTCTGCTCGGCCGGCAGGTGGAACTGCAGGTTCATGCTGGGCAGGAAGTCGGTGTAGGTCTTGCCGCCCGACAGGTTGGCGCGGGTGACGCCCGCGCCGGTGCCGCTGGCGCCCAGGGCGGTCGAGCTCTGGTCGGTGTTGACGATCTGGAAGCCGAAGTTGCCGGTGACCGGCACGCTGCCGACGGCCGCGTCGATATTGGCCTTCACATAGCCGATCGTGACCTTTTCCTCGACGTCCCAGCTCTTGACCAGCACGTCGGCGTTCGGGTTGCGAACCAGGTCGTACGTACCGTTCTTGATCAGGGCGAACGGATCGTAGCTGACCATGCCGGCGATGCCGATGAAGGCCAGGGAGGTCGTGCCGACGATGGCCGACGAGGGGATCGCGACGCTGGCCGGCGAGCCCTTCACGCGCAGGAACCATTCGTCGTTGACGAGGCCCTTGGAGCGTTCGCTGTAGTTGAAGCCGATTTCGAAGCTGGACAAGCCGTCGTCCAGCGCCTTGGCGGCCGACAGACGGACCGCCTTAAGCTCGTCCTCGATGTGCGGCTGGTTCAGATAGCCGTCCTGGCCGCCGGTGATGATGTCGCCGCCCCAGCCTTGCGGGCTGGTCAGCTTGATCACGTTCGGATCGGCGTAGTTCAGGGTCGACTTGAAGATCGCCACGCCGTCGTCATTCATCGAGAACGTCATGTTGTCGGTCGCGCCGACGCCCGAGCGGCCCGTGCCCGAATAGCTCTCGACGATCTGGTCGGTGCGGTCGACCTTCGACCACGACAGGTCGCTGGCCAAGGTCCAGTCGTCGCCGACGTTGAACTTGTTGTTCCAGCCGACCGACTTGATGGTCGCGTCGCGGTCGTTGCCGTCGTTGCGAACCACGCCCTTCACGCCGTTGAAGGCGCCGCTGTTGACGAAGCCGCCCGAGGCCTGGGCGCCGGTCAGCGGCACGCCGCCCCAGACCAGCGGCAGTTCGATGCCGCGCTGGATCTGGTGGTTCTTGAACTTCGAATAGAAGACGTCCAGCGACGAGCTGAAATTGTCGGTGGGCTTGAACTCCAGGACGCCGATGACGCCGTCGCGCTTCAGCATGCTGGACTGCACGTACGGCTTGGCGCCGCCGATCACCAGGTTGCCCGAGGAGTCGGTGGGATAGCCCCACGAATTCCAGCGCTCGGCCTGATAGGGCGACTCCATGTGGGCGTAGCCCAAGGCCAGGCCCAGCTTACCGTCCATGAACTGGTCGATATACGAGATCGACAGGCGGTTGCCGTGGGCCTTGGTGCCGGCGTTCAGGGCGCCGATGTCGTTCCACTCGTAGCGGGCGCCGATGGCCAGGGCGCGCTTGCCGAAGGCCAGCGGGCGGACGGTTCGCATGTCGGCGGTGCCGGCCAGGCCCTGACCGATCAGGCCGGCGTCCGGGGTCTTGTAGACCACGACGGCGCTCAGCAGTTCCGACGGATACTGGTCGAACTCGACGCCGCGGTTGTCGCCGGTCGAGACCTGTTCACGGCCGTTCAGCAGGGCGGTGGTGAAGTCCGGCGCGAGGCCCCGGATCGAGATCACCTGACCGCGGCCGTCCAGGCGCTGGGCGGTCAGGCCGGGCAGGCGGGCGATCGACTCGGCGATCGACATGTCCGGCAGCTTGCCGATGTCCTCGGCCGAGACGGCTTCGACGATCGAGGTCGAGCTTTTCTTCAGCGAGATGGCGCCTTCGATGCCGCGGCGGATGCCGGTGACGACGATCTCCTCGACCTTGCTGTCGTCCTGCGTCGTCGGGGCGGCGGGGGTCTGGGCCTGGGCCGAGCCGGCCACGGCGAACGCCAGGGCCAGACCCGTGGCGCTACCGGCCATCAGCCACGCACGGCGACGCGAAAATTGGGTGTCCATGGAATGCTCCCTCCCTGTCCGGCTCTGCGCTCTTGCAAATTTGCGATCTGGCCGTTGCTGCAAACTACCGCAAATTAACGCGCTGTAATCAACCCAAAAAATTGCAAATCTAGCGTCAGTCACGCCCTGAGACCGCCAAAATGGCGCGTGGTGTGGCTTTATAGCGCCACTTAAGTCGTGAAGGGCGGTGGGAGTGGCCTGCAAACCCATCCAATCGAACGGATTGACAGGGCGTCCTTGGTTCTGCAAATTCTTGCAAATAATTGCAGTGGCGGTTGTCGTTCGCCACGGGAGGGGAGCGATGTTGGCCTTGACGCCTTGGCGACGAACGCTGCTGGCCGTGACGGCGCTGGGCGTGCTGGCGACCAGCGCGCTCGCTGCTCCCGACGCCTATCGTCTACGCAAGCCTCAGGACGAGGTGATCTATTTCGTCCTGCCCGATCGCTTCGAGAATGGCGACGCGACCAATGATCACGGCGGGCCCGCTCTCGGGCCTTTGGTCGACGGCTTCGACCCGACGCGGGCCGGCTTCTATCACGGCGGCGATCTGGAGGGCGTGACCCGGCGGCTGGACTACATCCAGGGCCTGGGCGCGACGGCGGTGTGGCTGGCGCCGATCTTCAAGAACCGCGCGGTGCAGGGGCCGCCGGGTCACGAGTCGGCCGCGCATCACGGCTACTGGATCACCGACTTCACCGACGTCGATCCGCATTTCGGGACCAAGGCCGACTTCAAGGCCATGGTCGACGCGGCCCACGCCCGGGGGTTGAAGGTCTATATGGATATCGTCGTGAACCACACGGCGGACGTCATCCAGTATAAGGAATGCCCCGAAAGCCGCTGCGCCTATCGCGGCGTCGCCGACTATCCCTATACGCGCCAGGGCGGCGTGGCGGGCGCGCCGATCAATGACGGCTTCGACGGCAAGGACTTTCGCAAGCTCAAGCGGACCGACTGGGCCTATACGCCCTACGTCCCGGTCGGCCAGGAGCACGCCAAGAAACCGGATTGGTTGAACGACCCGATCTACTACCACAACCGCGGTGACAGCACTTTCGCGGGCGAGAGCTCGCTGCTGGGCGACTTCGCCACGCTGGACGACGTGTTCACCGAGAACCCACGAGTCGTCGCGGGCTTCATCGAGGTTTACGGCCAGTGGATCGACGACTTCGGCGTCGACGGCTTCCGCATCGACACCGCCCGCCACGTGAACCCCGAGTTCTGGCAAGCCTTCGTCCCGGCCATGCTGGCCCGCGCGAAGGCCCGGGGCATCCCGAACTTCCACATCTTCGGCGAGGTGTTCGATCCGGACGTCGCGATCCTGGCCAGTCACACCCGCGTCGACAGGCTGCCGGCCGTGCTGGACTTCGCCTTCCAGTCGGCCGCGACGGACGTCGCCCTAGGCCGGACCGGGACCGATCGCCTGGCCCGCATTTTCGCCGCCGACCCGGTCTACGAGGGCGGCGAAGCGACCGCGCGCCAACTGCCGACCTTTCTGGGCAATCACGACATGGGCCGCATCGGCTGGTTCGCGATCAAGGAAAAGCCGGCGATCGGCGACGAGGAATTGCTGGCCCGCGTCACCCTGGCCAACGCCCTGATGCTGACCGCGCGCGGCGTGCCGACCATCTACTATGGCGACGAGCAGGGCTTTACCGGCGACGGCGACTATGCCGACAGCCGCGAGGATATGTTTCCGAGCCAGGTGGCCAGCTACAACGACAATCGTCTGATCGGCTCGAACGCCAAGGGGCCGAGGTCGGCCTTCGAAACCGACGGCGCGCTCTACGGCCGCATCGCCGAGCTGGCGAGGATCCGTGTCGCCACGCCAGCCTTGCGCGACGGTCGCCAGGTGACCCGCGTCGCCGGTGACAAACTGGGCCTGCTGGCGTTCTCGCGCATTCTGGGCGAGACCGAGGTGGTGGCTGTCTTCAACAGCGGCGACCAACCGCTGAGGGTCAATATCCCGGTCGAGGCCGGTTCCGTCGCCTGGCGGGCGCTGCACGGCGCATGCGCCAAGACGGCGAGCGCCCCCGGCAGCTATTCGATCGAGCTCAAGCCGCTCGACTACATGATTTGCGTTTCCGAGGGACGATAGTGACAGTGCAGGTTCTGGTTCGCCCCGGCGCGGAAACATCGATGAATACCGAGTGGTGGCGTGGGGCGGTCATCTATCAGGTCTATCCGCGCAGCTTCGCCGACTCGAACGGCGACGGCGTCGGCGACCTGCCCGGGATCACCGAACACCTCGAGCACATCGCCTCTCTGGGCGTCGACGGGGTGTGGCTATCGCCGTTCTTCACCTCGCCGATGAAGGACTTCGGCTACGACGTCTCGGACTATCGCGACGTCGATCCGATCTTCGGGACCCTGGCCGACTTCGACGCCCTGATCGCCAAGGCCCACGCCCTGGACCTGAAGATCATCATCGACCTGGTCTTCTCGCACACCTCCGACGAGCACCCCTGGTTCGCCGAGAGCCGCCAGGACCGCGCTAACGCCGAGGCCGACTGGTTCGTCTGGGCCGACGCCAAGCCCGACGGCAGCCCGCCCAGCAACTGGCAGTCGGTGTTCGGCGGTCCGGCCTGGACCTGGGACGCGCGCCGCGGCCAGTACTACATGCACAATTTCCTCAGCAGCCAGCCCCAGCTGAATCTGCACAATCCGGCGGTGCAGGAGGCCCTGCTGGCCGTCACCCAGTTCTGGATCGACAAGGGCGTGGATGGCTTCCGCTTCGACGCGATCAACTTCTCGATGCACGATCCGGCCTTCACGGATAACCCACCGCTGCCGCCGGGCGGCAAGCGTACGCGGCCGTTCGACTTTCAGGACAAGATCCACAACCAGAGCCACGCCGACATCCCGAACTTCCTGTCGCGCATCCGAACTCTGACCGACGCCGCGGGCGGCCGGTTCTCGGTGGCCGAGGTGGGCGGCGATCATGCCGACCGCGAGATGAAGCTGTTCACGGCCGGAAACGACCGGCTGAACAGCGCCTATGGCTTTCTCTATCTCTACGCCGACAAGCTGACCGTCGACATGATCCTCAAGGGCGCGGCCATGTGGCCGGGCGAGGACGGGGAGGGGTGGCCGTCCTGGACCTTCTCGAACCACGACGCGCCGCGCGCGGTGTCGCGCTGGGCCGAGGGGCGCGATCGCAAGGCCTTCGCCGAGATGTGCCTGCTGCTGCTGATGGGCCTGCGTGGCAATGTCTTCGTCTACCAGGGCGAGGAACTGGGCCTGCCCCAGGCCAATGTGCCATTCGAACGCCTGCAGGATCCGGAAGCCATCGCCAACTGGCCCCAGACCCTCGGCCGCGACGGGGCCCGCACGCCCATGCCCTGGACGGCCGGCGCGCCGAACGCGGGCTTCTCGGCCATCGAGCCGTGGCTCCCGGTCGACCCCGAGCATCTGCCGCTCGCGGTGGACGCCCAGGAGGACGACCCGACCTCGACCCTGCATGTGGCGCGTCGCCTGGTCGGCCTGCGCAAGGCCTATCCCGCCCTGCGCACCGGAGCGATCAGCTTCGTCGACACCAACAGTTCGCTGCTGATCTTCCAGCGCGGGGAGGGCGCGGACGCGGTGCTGCTGGCCTTCAACCTGGGCTTTGAGCCAGTGACCTGGTCGCTGCCGGAGGGGTGGGCGATCGTTGACGGGGTCAATCTGGGCGGCGAGGGCGAAATGCCGCCGTGCGCTGGGCTGATTGCGCGACGGGTCTAGCCGCCGCAGCTTTCCCGAATGATCAGGTCGGTCGGCACGCGTTCCGACCGACTGGCCCGTTCGCCGCTGTCGAGCAGCTTTGACACCATCAGCCGGCCGGCCTTGTTGGTGTCCTGGGCGATGGTGCTCAGAGCCGGGCTGGCGTAGCGGCTGAAGGGGACGTTGTCGAAGCCCATCACCGAGACGTCGCCGGGCACGGACAGGCCGGCGTGCTTCAGGGCCCGCATGGCGCCGAGCGCGATCAGGTCGGACGCGGCGACGACACCGTCAAACTTGATGTCGTGATGGATCAGGCTGTCGACCGCGGCCTCGGCCGATTCGACCTCGAAGTGGGCCGGGACGATCAGGTCCGGGTCGACGCCCAGCTTGGCGTGTTCCAGGGCGTCCAGATAGCCGCGATGGCGCTGCATGGCCTCCGGCGCCTCGGTGTCGCCGAGGAAGACGATGCGCTTGCGCCCCAGGCGCTGCAGGTGGAGCGTGGCGCGGCGGCCGCCCATCACATTATCCGAACCGACCGAGCAATAGTTCTGGTCCGGCAGCTGGGCGCCCCAGACCACAAAGCGGTTCTCGGTCTCGGCCAGGCGGTTGAAGGCCGCGTGCAGTGAGCTTTGGCCCAGGAAGATCACGCCTTCGGCCCGGCTGGTGGTCATGGCCGAGGACAGGTCCTCGAAATTGGTCGGGGCGATGTGGCTGAGGATCACGTCGCATCCGCGCTCGCGCGCGGCTTCGCCGACGCCAGCCAGCAATTCCAGAAAGAATGGATCCGACATGCTGCTGGCGCGGCCCTGCGGACGGGGCGTGACGATGGCGATCGTCGCCTCGGCCCCGATCGGGCCGGCCGGCATGTAGCGGCGGAAGGGGTAGTCCATCTCTCGCGCCAGCTTCCAGATGAGCTGCTTTGTGCGCTTGTTGACGGCCGGGCTGTCGTTGAGGGCCCGCGACGCGGTCGAGATCGAAACCCCCGCCAGCTTGGCCAGGTCTTCCAGTCGCGTCGCCCCCTTGCTCACCCTAGGTCCATCCCTGTTTGATCGTTGTTGCTGCAAAGATTTTTGCAAACTTTTTCAGAGGCTCATAAGGCGCCGTTCCATGGGGTTTGCAAGCCGGGCGCGGTAAAAATTGACGTGAAAACTCCTGCAAATCTTGGCGCGGACCCGACTGTGTTCTGAAGGGGATTATGGGTGAAAGTGGCGCTCGTGGCGCCACGAAGCTCAATGGAATATGGATTTATCGTTGCGCCTCGCGATGACGCGTGCGCAAATGGCCGCCACGACGAATTATGAAAAAACTTGCGAACCAGTCGGAAGCAACCGGCGGTCGGAGCGGGGCGGAGGACCGATGGCCAGGCAGCGGCTCAGTATCCTGCAGATCTGGAACATGTGCTTTGGATTCTTCGGAATCCAGATCGGTTTCGGCCTGCAGAACGCCAACACCAGCCGCATCTTCCAGACCCTGGGCGTCGATGTGAACCACCTGGCGATCCTGTGGATCGCCGCGCCGGCCACCGGTCTGCTGGTCCAGCCGATCATCGGCTACCTCTCCGACAAGACCTGGGGGCGTCTGGGCCGCCGCAGGCCGTACTTCTTCTGGGGCGCGATCCTCACCACCCTGGCGCTGTTCGTCATGCCCAACGCGCCCGCGCTGTGGGTGGCGGCGGGCGCCCTGTGGCTGATGGACGCCTCGATCAACATCACCATGGAGCCTTTCCGGGCTTTTGTCGGCGACAACCTGCCCGACGAGCAGCGGGCCACGGGCTACGCCATGCAGAGCTTCTTCATCGGCCTGGGCGCGGTGCTGGCCTCGGCCTTGCCGTGGATGCTGACCAACTGGCTCAACGTGTCGAACACCGCTCCGGCCGGCCAGATTCCCGACGCGGTGCGGATCGCCTTCTACGCCGGCGGGGCGGGCCTGCTGCTGGCCGTGATGTGGACGGTGTTCACGACCCGGGAATATAGCCCCGACCAACTCGCCGCCTTCGAGGTCGCCGAGCACGAGGCGCTGGGCTTCGGGCCTCACGAGGAGCCCGAGCCGTCGGTGAACGCCTATGTCGTCCTGGGCGTCGGCGGCGTGCTGGCGGGCCTCGCCTTGACCCTGATCGTCTGGAGCGCGCGCCTGGAGAAGGAGCTCTATGTCCTGGCCGGCCTGGTCTTCGCGTTCGGCGTGGCGGGCGTCGTCGGCGCGCGGTTCAAACGGATCGGGCGCACGGACAACGGCTTTTCCGAAGTGCTGTCCGACTTCTTCCGCATGCCCAAGACCATGCGCCAGCTGGCGGTGGTGCAATTCTTCTCGTGGTTCGGCCTGTTCGCCATGTGGATCTACACGACGCCCGCCGTAGCCGCGGTCCACTTCCATGCGGTGGACGCGACGTCCAAGGCCTATAACGAGGGCGCGGACTGGGTGGGCGTGCTGTTCGCCGTCTACAATGGCGTCGCGGCCCTGGCGGCCCTGGTCATCCCGCTGATGGTCCAGGCGACCAGCCGCAAGGTCAGCCATGCGGCGTGCCTGATCCTGGGCGCCCTGGGCCTGCTGTCATTCCTGCTGATCCGCGAGCCGGGGATGCTGTGGATCGGCATGATCGGCGTCGGCTTCGCCTGGAGCTCGATCCTGTCGGCCCCGTACTCGATCCTTGCCGGCGCTCTGCCCGCCCGGAAGATGGGCGTCTACATGGGCATCTTCAATTTCTTCATCGTCATCCCGCAGCTGCTGGCGGCGACGGTGCTGGGCTTGCTGCTGAAGAGCTTCTTCGCCGGCCAGGCCATCTACGCCCTGGTGCTGGGGGCGGCTTCGCTCGCCATCGCCGCGGCCGCCACCTTCGCGGTCCGTGACACAGTCCCTCAAGCCCGTCCTGGCGCCGTCAAGCCGGCTTGAATTCCTTTTCCTTCCAGCCTGACGAGTCCTCGCCATGCACAGCCTGAAACTTCTTGCCCTGGCTTCGGCCGCCCTGGCCGCCAGCGCGGCGCATGCCGCCGCGCCGAGCACCTGGGCCTATTCGGCCAAGACGGGTGTCGGCGCGTCCTACGAGGCCTATGTCGACGGCGCCTACAAGGCCGGCGGCAAGACCGGGGCGGTGTCCAAGGTCTGGTTCTCGATCGCCGACGGCGTGCTGACCGAAACCATGTACGGCCTGATCCACGAGGCCCAGATCAAGCAGATGCGTATCGCCGTCCAGACCGCGACGGGCCTGGCGGTCGAGGGCGCGGACACGACCTCCAAGACCGAATATCTGCACGTCGACGCCGCCGGCCGTCCGCTGTCGCCGGCCTACAAGATCACCACCACGGACAAGCAGGGTCGCTTCGTCATCGAGAAGCGGATCTTCACCGATCCGGACCGCAACAGCCTGTTCGTGCGGGTCACGGTCAAGGCGCTGAAGGGGCCGGTGACCCCGACCCTGGTGCTGGAGCCGCACATGGCCAACACCGGCGGCGGCGATACGGGCGTGGCGTCGGCGACCGCGCTGACCGCCTACGAGGGCAGGGCCTTCCTGAGCCTGAAAGGGACCAAGCCCTTCGCCAAGGCCTCGGCCAGCACGCTGAAGGACAATGACGCGCTCGCCGGCCTTAAGGCCACGACTACCTCGGCCAAGGGCGCCATCGTCCTGACCGGCCAGCTGCCGGCCGTGACCAAGGAAGCCACCTTCGACTTCGCCATCGGCTTCGGCCCGGACGCCAAGACCGCCGACGCCACCGCCGCCGCGACGCTGAAGACCGGCTACGCCGAGGTGCTGGCCCGCTTCAACGGCGAGGGCGCGCGGGTGGGCTGGGAAGACTACCTGGCCTCGCTGACCGAGCTGCCGCGCCTGCGCGAGGCCTCGGAGGACGGCGGCAAGCTGGTCCAGGCCTCGGCCCTGATGCTGAAGGTCCAGGAGGATCGCACCCACGCCGGCGCCCTGATCGCCTCGCTGTCCAACCCGTGGGGCGATACGGTCGACGCCACCGAGTCCTCCACCGGCTACAAGGCCGTCTGGCCGCGCGACTTCTATCAGTGCGCCATGGCCCTGGCGGCTCTGGGCGACAAGGAGACGCCGCTGGCGGCCTTCCACTACCTGCCGACGGTGCAGGTTGGAGCCAAGACGCCCGGCAATAAGGGCGATGGCGGCTGGTTCCTGCAGAAGTCGCATGTCGACGGCACGCCCGAATGGGTCGGCGTCCAGCTGGACCAGACGGCCATGCCGATCATGCTGGGCTGGAAGCTGTGGAAGCTGGGCTGGCTCTCCGACAAGGACCTCAAGACCTTCTATGGCGAGATGCTGAAGCCGGCGGCCGACTTCCTGGTCAAGGGCGGCAAGGTCGACCTGGGCTGGAACCACGCGACCATCACCCCGCCGTTCACCCAGCAGGAGCGCTGGGAAGAGCAGGGCGGCTACTCGCCTTCGACGACCGCCGCCGTGATCGCGGGTCTGGTGGTGGCCGGCGACATCGCCGAGGCCGCCGGCGACACGGCGTCGGCCGAGACCTACCGCAAGACCGCCGACGACTATTCGTCCAAGGTCGAGGCCCGCATGGTCACGACCAAGGGCGCGTTCGGCGACGGCCACTATTACCTGCGCCTCAACAGCGACCAGGATCCGGACAACAAGAGCCCGGTCGAGGAGCGCAACGGCCAGGCCGCCGTGCCCGAGAACAAGATGCTGGACGCCGGCTTCCTGGAGCTGGTCCGTTACGGCGTGCGGCGCGCCGACGACCCGGCCATTGTCGCCAGCCTGCCCAAGCTGGACGACGAGGCGATGGAGGACCTCTATCGCGTCCGGTACAGCTTCACGTTCCCGGGCGTCGATGGGACCTTCCCCGGCTGGCGGCGCTACGGCGTCGACGGCTATGGCGAGGACACCAAGACCGGCGCCAACTACGGGGCCGACGGCCAGATGCGTCCGGGCCAGCGCGGCCGCGTGTGGCCGATCTTCACTGGTGAGCGCGGTCACTACGAACTGGCCCTGGCCGGTGTCGCGGGCAAGCCCGACGCGGCGGCGGTCAGGAGGATCCGCGACACCTATGTCAAGGCCATGGAGCTATTCGCCAACGAGGGTCTGATGATCCCCGAGCAGGTGTGGGATGGCGTTGGCGCGCCAAGCGCCCATGGCTACACGCGGGGCGAGGGAACGGACAGCGCCACGCCCCTGGCCTGGAGCCACGCCGAGTACGTCAAGCTCCTGCGCTCGGTCAGCGACGGCCAGGTCTGGGACAACTACGCGCCTGTGAAGGCCCGTTTCTCCCGCTAGAGTAACGGTTCCGGACGCGCGGATTGTCGCAGTTCGGCGCGTCTGCGGCATGGTTAACGGGTGGTTTAGGATTCGGCCGCGAAGACAGGGTTAACAGCCCCGCTCGTGGCCGGAGACCTTCATGTCAGCGTTCCGTCGATTGACCATCGCCTGGAAATTGATCCTCGTGGCGGGTCTCGCGATCGGCTTCCTGCTCATCGCCGCGGCGGTGGCCGTCTCGTCGCATACCAGCGCGATCGTCTCGGGCCTGACCAACCGCTATGCCGGCGCGGTGGCCGACGACGCCATCCAGAGCGTCCAGGCAGACATTGGCAAGGTCCAGTCGACGGCGCGGTCGATGGCCGTCTCGATCGGCGCGGCCCATGAGGCGGGCATGACCGACCGGGCCACGGTGGTCCAGATGCTGAAACCCAATGCCGAGTCCTCAGCGATGGTGCTGGGCAGCTGGTACATGGCCGAACCGAACGCCTTCGACGGCAAGGACGCGGAGTTCGCCGGCAATACGGCTTCGGGCTCGAACAAGGCCGGCAACTTCTCGCCGTACTGGGTGCACGACGGCGACAAGGTGATCTTTCAGCCGCTGGACCAGGGCAACGAGTACCAGGAGCCGTACTACGCCGTCCCCAAGCGGACGGGAAAGTCGGCGGTTGTCGAGCCCTATGCCTACGACGTCGTCGGCAAGTCGGTGCTGATGACCTCGGTCGTCTATCCGGTGTTCTCGCGCGGCCAGTTCATCGGCGTGGCTGGTCTGGACATGGCGCTGGACAGCGTCTCCAAGACCCTGGGCGCGCTTAAGCCACTGGGCGGCGGCCGCGTGATGATGCTGTCGCCGAGCGGCAAGTGGATCGCCCACCCCGATCCGGCCAAGCGCACCCAGCCCTATGCCGACATCGGCGCCGACCAGGTTCAGAGCGTCCTGGCCGGCGGCGCGGCCGTCGAGGTCAAGGGGATTGTTGTCGACGGCGCGCCCATGGCCCGCATCATCCGTCCCGTGCCGATCCCGGCCCTGAACACCACCTGGGCCCTGGTGATGGACGTGCCGGTGGCCGCCATCACCGGCCCCGCCGACCGCCTGGCCAAGATCCTGTTCATCGGCGGCCTGGTCATCACCGCGGCCGTGCTGGCGGCGCTGTTCTTCGCCAGCGCCGCCCTGGTCAAGAAGCCGCTGACGGGCCTGACCCGCTCGGTCGACAAGCTCTCGGCGGGCCGCTACGACGAGGCCGTTCCTGGTATCGACGGCGGCGACGAGATCGGCGCCATCGCCCGCGCCCTGGACGGCTTCCGCCACGACCTGGCCGACGGCCAGCGCCGGCGGGCCGAGCAGGAGGCCGAGCGCGCCGAGGCCGAGTCCGAGCGCCAGCGCCATGAGCAGGAAGCCGCCGCCTTCGCCGCCGCCCAGGCCAAGGCCGTTCACGCGCTGGGCGAGGGCATGGAACGCCTGGTCGACGGCGACCTGATCTGGCGGATGCGCGAGGACGACTTCCAGGGCGACGCGGCCAAGATGCCGCGCGACTTCAACGCCGCCGTCGAGAGCCTGCAGGCGACCATGGCCGGCATCCTGACCGCCGCTCGCAGCATCCGCGGCGGTTGCGCCGAGATCAGCAGCGCCGCCGACGATCTCTCGCAGAGGACGGAGCGCCAGGCCGCCGGCCTGGAGCAGACCGCCGCCGCCCTCGACCAGATCACCGCCACGGTGAAACGCAGCTCGGAAGGCGCCGAGCGCGCCCGCCAGGTGACGATCAGCGCCAAGGCCGCCGCCGAACGCAGCGGCGCGGTGGTCAAGGAAGCCGTCCAGGCGATGGGCGGCATCGAGAAGTCTTCGCAGTCGATCACCCAGATCATCGGGGTCATCGACGAGATCGCCTTCCAGACCAATCTGCTGGCGCTCAACGCTGGCGTCGAAGCCGCACGGGCTGGGGACGCCGGTCGGGGTTTCGCGGTGGTCGCTCAGGAAGTGCGGGCCCTGGCCCAACGCTCGGCCGACGCGGCCAAGGAGATCAAGGGCCTGATCCGGGCCTCGACCGACCAGGTCGACAAGGGCGTCAAGCTGGTCGGCGAGACAGGCGAGACCTTGGCGCAGATCCTCACCCAAGTGGCCGAGATCAACGAGCTGGTCGGCGAGATCGCCTCGTCCTCGAAGGAGCAGGCCGTGGGCCTGGCCGAGGTGAACCAGGCCGTGAACCAGATGGATCAGGTCACTCAGCAGAACGCGGCCATGGTCGAACAGTCGACGGCCGCGAGCCACGCCCTGTCCAGCGAGGCCGCCGAACTGGAACGCCTGATCCGCCGCTTCCAGGTCGGGGCGGTGGTCCACGAATTGCCGGCCCGCGCCGAGCGTCGTCCAGCGGCTCCGGTCCCGCGTCCGGCCGCAGCCCCGACCCGCGAGAGCTTCCGTCAGCGCTACGTCCAGGGCGCGAACGCCCTGAAGGTCCAGCCGAACTCGCGCCCGGGCGAGTGGGAGGAGTTTTAGGGCGCGACCTGGAATCGATCCGAGACGAACTTGCTCAGTCGCCCTGCCAGGAATGGCGGGGCGACATTGCTGAGGGCGACGATCACGCCCTCGCCGCCGTCGATGATCCGAAGGTCGCCGGCCATGCCGGGGGCGCCGCCGTTGTGGCCGACGATGGGTAGGGGGCTCGGATAGATGGCGATGCCGTAGCCGTACTTCATGCCGTCGCCCAGATCGACGAAGCCCGTGGTCATCTGCTTGCGATGCGTCTCGTCCAGCAGGCGGCCGTCGTAGAGCGCCATGGCGAACTTCACGAAGTCCTCCGCCGTCGCGTAGCCGCCACCCGCCGAGGTTCCGCGCCAGGGCAGGCCTCCGGCCAGTGTGAAGTCAGCCTTCTCATGTTCGTAAGCCACCGCGCGGCCGGGCACGGGCATGGTCTCCGGTTCGAAGCCGCTGCCGGTCATGCCGGCCGGCTGGAAAATGTGGGCGCGGACATAGTCGTAGTAGCTCTGGCCGGAGACCGCCTCGATCACCCGACCCAGCAGGATGAAGCCGTAGTTGGAATAGTCGTCCTTGGAGCCCGGCTCGAAGTCCGGGGCCCGCTTGCCGAACAGGTCGACATAGTCCTGCAGCGTCCGCACCCGGTCACGCCTGGCCTCGTATTCCGGTGTGAAGATCTCGCCCGCGCCGCCCTGGTGGGTCAGCAGGTGATGCAGGGTGACCTTCCGGGCCCAGTCGGCGTTCGGATAGTCCTTCAGATAGGTGATCAGGGAGGCCTGGACGTCCAGCTTGCCGGCCTGGGCCAACTGCATCACGGCGACGGCGGTGAACGTCTTGTCCATCGATCCGACCCGGAACTTGGTGTCCGCCGTGTTGGGGATCTTGCGCTCGCGGTCGGCCCAGCCTTGCGCGAAGGTCGCGACCAGTTTGCCCTTGCGGGCGACCATAACCACGCCGGAATAGTTTTCGCCCATCTCCGCCAGCTTGCCGGCGATCGCCTTGACCAGAGCGGCGTCGGGTAGGCGCGCGGGGGCTGGGGCGACTTGGGCGATAGCCGATGCGGGCAGGGCGAGCGCGGCCAGGAGGCTAACGGGCAGGCGAAGCTTCATGCCGAGAATCCACTTGAGGTGGAGCGACGTTCGCTCAAGCGCCGTCATGTGTCCATTTGCAAGTCATTCGCAAAAGTGCTGGCGTTGCGGCGGGCAACCCGGATAGGTCAGGACTTGAGGTTCATCCCCGGAGCGCCGATGTTCACGAAGTCCTGGCTCATTTCCCTGCCGATGCTTGCCCTGGCCAGCAGCGCCATGGCCCAGACCGCGCCGATCGTGAAACCGGTCGCTGGTGGCTATCAACTGAGCCGGGGGCTGGAGGACTTCTACGACACCGCGTTCGTGATGAAGGACGCCAAGACCGGCAAGCCCCGGGTCGTGAGCTTGGCCGAGGCCGCCGCGCTTCTGTCGGGCTACGATGTCGTGTTCTTCGGCGAGAGCCACCGCCATCCCGGCGTGCATCTGCGGCAGCAGGAGCTGTTCCGGGCGCTGGTCGCCAAGAACCCGCGCTACATCCTGTCGCTGGAGCAGTTCGAGCGCGACACCCAGCCGGTGGTCGACGCCTATCTGGCCGGCAAGGTCGGCGAGAACGCCCTGAAGGAAAAGGGCCGGGCCTGGGACAACTATCCGACCTCGTACCGGCCCCTGGTCGAGTTCGCGCGGATGCGCGGCCTGCCCGTGGTGGCCGCGGAGGCGCCGACCTGGGCGATCTCTTGCATCGGCCAATGGGGTCCCGAGGTCCTGAGCCAGTTCACGCCGGAGGAGCGCGGCTGGATCGCGCGCGATCTCAATCCCGGGACCGGCGCCTATCGCGCGAAGTACATGCGCTTCCAGTCCGGCGCGGCGGCCCATGGCGGCGGCGCGAGCCGGTCGCCCGAGGCGCTGCTGAAAGCCGAGCGGAGCCTGGCCGGCCAGACCGCCCGCGACGACACCATGGCCGAGTCCATTTTCCTGGCGCTGAAGGCCCATTCGGGCTCAAAGGTCCTGCACCTGAACGGCAATTTCCACAGCGCCGCCTTCCTGGGGACGGTCGAGCGGCTGAAGCTACGTGATCCCGCCCTTAAGATCGCGGTCATCGACCCCCTGGAGGTCGAAGACGCCAAGGCGCCGTCCTTCAAGGCCGCCGACCTGGAGAATGGCACGCTGATCCAGCTGATCTATCCCAATCCGCCCGCCTTCGTGGACGGCGAGGACACCAGCGAATGGGTCCGTGGGCTGATGGCCAAGCGCAAGGCCAGCGCCTGCAAGTACGCGCCGCCGGGGACCCCGGAACCGGCCAAGCCCTAAACCGCGCCGCGCCCTCTGACATCCGCCGCCAGCCGCGCTATATCCCCGCTATGGCCGAAGCGTTCAACGACCTCACCCTCTCCGCCGACAAGGCGACCCGCTATGCCGAGGTCGCCGAAGAGATCGCGTCCGTGCTGGACGGCGAGCCCAACGTCACCGCCCGCATGGCGACGGTGGCCTCGATGCTGGCCAACAGCTTCGACCATTATTTCTGGACCGGCTTCTACGTCGTGGATCCGACCAAGGCGCGCGAGCTGGTGGTCGGACCTTATCAGGGCACGCTGGGCTGCCTGCGCATCGCCTATGGGCGCGGGGTCTGCGGCGCGGCGGCGGAGACCGGCGAAACCCAGCTTGTGCCAGATGTGCACGCCTTCCCGGGCCACATCGCCTGCGACAGCCGATCCGAGAGCGAGATTGTCGTGCCGGTCTTCGGCCCCGACGGCCAGCTGATCGCGGTGTTCGACGTCGATTCCGACAAGCCCGCCTCGTTCGACGCCACCGACCAGCTGTGGCTGGAGAAGATCCTCAAGACGACGTTTGCATAAGCCGGGCACAACCTTGTCGGGAACCTAACATATGGCCCGCTGATTGCAGGCTTGGTCCATCTTTCCCTAACCCGAGCCGGAGTAGGACAGATGGACATGTTGGACGTCGAAACCTTACACCCGAGCCTGCTGAGCGCCGAGGACGTGGCGCTGTGGCGGAGCCTGGCGGCCGCCCAGCCGGGCTTCGGCAATCCGTTGCTGGGCCCTGACTTCGCGCAGGCCATTGGAAGCGTTCGGGAAGACGCGCGCGTGGCGGTCGTCCGCCGCGACGGCCTAACCCAGGGCTTCCTAGCCTATCACCGTCGTCCTGGCGGTCTGGCGCGTCCGATCGGCTCTCCGCTGTCCGACTACCACGGGCTGGTGAGCCGTCCCGATGCGGGACTTGATCTGGGACAGGTGCTGCGCGCCGCCGACGTGTCGGTGTTCCGGTATACGGGTCTCATCGATCCCAATGGCCTGTTCCCGGCCTCGCGGGAGTCCGATCGCACGGCCTATATGATCGATCTGGGGGGCGCGACCGCCGAGGCCTATCTCGAGGCCATCCGCGCCGCGAGTCCCAAGAAGATCAAGAACTACCGCCGCCTGGACAACAAGCTGGACCGCGAGGTCGGGCCGGTGCGCCTGGTCGCCGGCGACGTCTCGCGCGACGCGTTCAACCAGCTGATCGACTGGAAACGCGAACAGCTGGAGCGGACCGGCGCCCACGACTTCCTGCGCGCCGACTGGACCCGCGAGCTGATGGCGGATCTGTTCGCGCGCCGCTCGGGAGACTTCCGCGGCCTGATGATCAACCTCTATGCCGGCGACACGCTGGTGGGGGGGCACTTCGGGGTTCGCCTCGGCGAGGTGTATCATCCGTGGATCGCCTCGACCTCGCCCGAGCACGCCGCCTGGTCGCCGGGCCAGATCTTCTTCCTGCGCGCCATCGCGGCCATGCCGGAACTGGGTCTCTCGCGCTACGATCTCGGTCCCGGCCACGATCACTACAAGCGGTCCTACGGCCTCAACACCGTTACGATCGGCGAGGGCGCGGCGACGGCCGCGACGATCGGCGGGCGCATGGCGCTGTCGATCGAGAACGCCTGGTCGATGGCCGGCGCCCACGGTGCGGGTCCGGTCGGCCGCCTGCGCCGCCGCATGGACGCCATCGCCAGCACCGAACTGACCATGTCCGGCCGGGTGCGCGACTTCGTGGGAGCCGTGGCCTCGCGCGCGCATCGCCGCCAGGGGGACAATCTGGAGGCCTGATGCCACGCGTGACGATCATGATCCCGACGCAGCGACGCCCCGACGGCCTGGCCGTCGCGGCGCGCTCGGTGTTCGGCCAGACCGGCGTGGACTGCGCCGAGCTGGAGCTGGTGATCGTCGACAACGACCAGGTCCCCTCCGCCAAGCCTGTCGCCGAGATGCTGGCCAAGGCCGCGCCCTTTCCGGTGATCTACGTCCACGAAAAGCGACCCGGCGTCGCCTTCGCCCGCAACGCCGGCATGGCCCGCGCCTCGGGCGAGCTGATCGCCTTCCTGGACGATGACGAGGAGGCCCCGGACGGTTGGCTGGCGGCGCTGCTGGCGGCCCAGGTCCGTTACGACGCCGATGTGGTGTTCGGTCCGGTTCGAACCCGCGCGCCGGATCACATCGTCGCGCACCGCGACTATCTGGAGCGCTTCTTCTCGCGCGAGGGTCCCGCCGTGGCTGGCGTCCTCGACCACTACTACGGTTGCGGCGACAGCCTGATCCGCCGCGCCGCCCTGCCGGACCCGGTCTCACCGTTCGCGATCGAGCGCAATCATATCGGCGGCGAGGACGACATGCTGTTCGGTCACATGCGCGTGGCGGGCGCGCGCTTCGCCTGGGAGCCGGCGGCCTGGGTCTGGGAAGAGCCCGTGCCCAGCCGCATGAACCTTCGCTACACGATCGCCCGGGCGTTCGCCTACGGCCAGGGCCCGACCTCGCACTGCGCCGCGGCCATCCCGCGCGACAATCTGGGCGTCGCCCGCTGGATGGTCATCGGCCTGGGCCAGGCCGCCGTCTTTGGCGCCGTCGCCGGCTTCAAGTGGCTGGTCCGCGCCAAGGACCGCGCCGAATGGCTGGACCGCGCCGCGCGGGGCCTGGGCAAGACCTTCTGGTGGGGCCCCTTCAAGATCCAATTCTACGGGAGGACCGCATGAGCGTGATCACCGACTGGACGGCGGACAAGGCCAAGGCCTTCGGCCGCGAGAACCTGATGTTCAAGCACGCCCTGCATGAGCGTCCGATGTTCGACGACGAGGGCCTGGCGCGCCTGCTAGACCAGTATCCGCGCGACAAGCTGGGTGTCTTCACCATGGGCGATGATCCCAAGGCCTGGACCACCTGGCGCAAGGGCTCGGCCGGAAATCTGAGCGGCGACCAGCTGCTGGAGGCCGCCAAGACCGGCCGCATCTGGCTGAACCTGCGCCAGACCAACGACCATGTGCCGGAATACGCCGCCCTGGCCGATGAGATCTTCGCCGACAAGGAGGCTCACGTGCCAGGCCTGCGCACCTTCAAGCGCGACGTCGGCATGTTGATCTCCAGCGCCAACGCCCAGGTCTTCTATCACCTCGACGTGCCGCTGGTGTCGCTGTGGCAGCTCCGCGGCGAGAAGAAGGTATGGGTCTATCCGGTGGCCGATCCTTATGTCGGCGACCTGGCCCTGGAGAAGATCGTCCTGCGCGAGACCGCCGAGCAGTTCGCCTTCGAGCCCGAATGGGACAAGGGCGCCCAGGAAGTGGTGCTGACGCCCGGGAACATGGTCACCTGGAAGCAGAACGCCCCGCACCGGATCGAGAACGGCCCGATGCTGAACGTGTCGATCTCCATCGAATTCATGACCCCGCCGGCCCTGATGCGGGCCAATGTCATCTACGCCAACGGCGTGCTGCGCCGGCGCATGGGCATGAGCCCGCGCGTGCAGGACGGCTTCGGGCCGACGGCGCTGGGCAAGCTGGCCGTGGCGCGTGGAGCCAAGGCCCTGGGCCTGCAGACGCCGCACGTGCGCCACCTGCCGATCACCTTCGGCCTGGATGCCGCGCGACCGGGCGTTTTGGTCGAGCCCGTGCACGGCTGACCTTGCCGACCGCCGATCTTTGCCGCACTGCTTGGGCGATGAGTAAAGCGGTTACGATCGAACTGGGAGAGGGCGCCGAGCACGACGCCCGGGCCCTGCGCAATGCGTTCGGATGCTTCACGACCGGGGTGACGGTGATCACCACCGTCCGCGAGGACGGTCGCAAGGTCGGGCTGACGGCCAATTCCTTCACCTCGGTGTCGCTGGACCCGCCGCTGGTCCTGGTCTGCGTCGACCTGAAGTCGTCCAGCCTGTCGTCGCTGGACGCCGCCGGCCGCTGGGCGGTCAATGTGCTGCACGCCGAGCACCAGGCCCTGGCCCGCCAGTTCGTCCAGAAGGATACTGATCGTTTCGCCGGCGTCGAGACCGAGACCTGGCGGACCGGCGCGCCGATCCTGCCCGGCTGCATGGCCAATTTCGAGTGCGAGACGCACCACGTCTTCGACGCCGGCGACCACCGGGTCTATGTCGGGCGGGTGGTCAAGCTGCGCTACGATCCCGACCACGAGCCGTTGGTCTATCTGCAGGGCCGGTTCCGTCGCGTCCATGTGGACGCGGAATGACTTGGCGCGATACGGCGTGAACCTTGGATGCTATTGACGCGCAAAACAGCGTTAGGGAGCGCATCATGCGAGACATCGCCCATTTCGTGAACGGTCAGACCCTGACCGGAGCCTCCGGCCGCTTCGGCGACGTTTTCAATCCCAACACCGGCGAGGTCCAGGCGCGGGTGCAGTTCGCGACCGACGCCGAGCTCGACGCCGCCGTCCAGGTCGCCGCCAAGGCGCAGATCGGCTGGGCGGCGACCAACCCGCAGCGCCGCGCCCGGGTGATGTTCGAGTTCAAGCGCCTGATCGAGCGCGACATGAACAGCCTGGCCGAGATCCTGTCGTCCGAGCACGGCAAGGTCATCGCCGACTCCAAGGGCGACATCCAGCGCGGCCTCGAGGTCATCGAGTTCGCCTGCGGCATCCCGCATATCCTGAAGGGCGAATACACCGAGGGCGCGGGTCCCGGCATCGACGTCTATTCGATGCGCCAGCCGCTGGGCGTCTGCGCGGGCATCACCCCGTTCAACTTCCCGGCCATGATCCCGATGTGGATGTTCGGCATCAGCATCGCGGTGGGCAACAGCTTCATCCTCAAGCCGTCGGAGAAGGACCCGACCGTGCCCGTGAAGCTGGCCGAATTGATGATGGAGGCAGGCGCGCCACCCGGCGTGCTGAACGTCATCCACGGCGACAAGAGCGCCGTCGACGCCATCCTGAGCCATCCGCTGATCCGCGCGGTCAGCTTCGTCGGCAGCTCCGACATCGCCTCTTACGTCTACCAGACCGGAACGGCGCACGGGAAACGCGTCCAGGCCATGGGCGGGGCCAAGAACCATGGCATCGTCCTGCCCGACGCCGATATGGACCAGGTCGTGAAAGACCTCTCGGGCGCGGCCTTCGGGTCGGCGGGCGAGCGCTGCATGGCCCTGCCGGTGGTGGTGCCGGTTGGCAAGAAAACCGCCGACGAGCTGCGCGAGCGCATGGTCGCCGAGATCGGAACCTTGAAGGTCGGCGTCTCCACCGACCTCGACGCCCACTACGGCCCGGTGGTCAGCGCCGCGCATCGTGACAAGATCGCCGACTACATCCGTATCGGCCAGGAAGAGGGCGCCGAACTCGTGGTCGACGGCCGCGACTTCCAGCTGCAGGGCTTCGAAAAGGGCTTCTTCATCGGCCCGTCGCTGTTCGACGGCGTCAAGAAGGGCATGAAGACCTACCAGGAGGAGATCTTCGGTCCGGTGCTGCAGATCGTCCGCGCCGACAGCTTCGAGGAGGCCGTGGCCCTGCCGTCCGAGCATCAGTACGGCAACGGCGTCGCCATCTTCACGCGCAACGGCCGCGCCGCGCGCGAGTTCGCCGCCAGCGTCAATGTCGGCATGGTCGGGATCAACGTACCGATTCCGGTGCCGGTCGCCTATCATACCTTCGGCGGCTGGAAGCGCTCGGCGTTCGGCGACACCAACCAGCACGGCGTCGAGGGCGTGAAGTTCTACACCAAGGTCAAGACGGTGACCGCCCGCTGGCCGGAAGGCGAGGCAGGCGACAGCAGCTTCGTCATCCCGACGATGAAGTAACTTTCAGGGGGCGGTGATGAGCGGTCTGGTTCGACGATCCTTGCTGTCCATCGCCTTCGCCGGGCTCCTGGCCCCGGCCGCCTTGGCGCGGACGCCCCTTTTGGCGAAGGCCGAGTGGGCCGCCATCGGCCAGTACGGCGACAAGGCCGCGCCCTTCACCGTCTTCGAGAAGGATGGGGCGCTGCATATCGACGGCGAGGGCTTCAAGTCCGCGCGGCTGACGCCTTGGGGCGGTGGTCGCTACGCCATCGCGGGCGGCGGCCAGCTCGTGCTGGAGAGGGGCGCGGCGCGCCTGGACGGCAGGACCCTGGCCTTCCACGACTTTGGGGCCGAGACGCGCGAGCGGATCCACAGGGCCGTGCGCGCTGATCCGATCGCCCTGCGCCGGCGCGCCCTGGCCGCGACGCCGCCGGTCGAGCCGGGCGAGCGCTTGCCGTCCGATCTGGTCGACGTGACCGCCATCGATCCTGGTATCAAGCTCGACATCCGCTATGCCGGATCGGACAACTTCATGGGCATCCCGCTCTACGAGAAGCCCGCCGCCTACCTGCAGCGACCGGCCGCGGAAGCCGTGGGGCGAATCCACAAGGCGCTGGCGGCCCAGGGCTATGGCCTGCTGATCCACGACGCCTACCGTCCCTGGTACGTGACCTGGATGTTCTGGGAGGCGACGCCGCCGGAGGACCATGTGTTCGTCGCCGATCCGGCGCAGGGTTCGCGCCACAATCGCGGCTGCGCGGTCGACCTGACCCTCTACGACCTCAAGACCGGCAAGGCCGTCGAAATGCCCGGCCTATACGACGAGTTCTCGACGCGATCCTATGCCGACTTCGTGGGCGGTACGACGGCGCAGCGAGCCCGGCGCGCGATCCTGCGTCAGGCGATGGAGGCCGAGGGTTTCGCCGTCTACCCCGAGGAGTGGTGGCACTTCGACTTCAAAGACTATGGCCGCTACCCGATCGGGACGAAGACCTTCACGGAGCTGGCGGCGGGCGCTTAGGCCTCCCAGGCGAATTCGACGACGGCCCAGCCGTATGAGCGGATCCGCCAGCGGTCGTCCTCGCGGACCTGTACGAAGGTCCAGCCGCCCAGCTCCTTGAACGGCGCGCCGTCGCGCACGCCGCTCCAGCGCGTGGGCAGGGTGAAGTGGATGAGGTCGCCCGTGACTCCGAAATCCTGAGGCCGCCCGAACGTGTGACGCAGGTCGCCGATAGCGCCGACATGCTTGGCCATCGTGGCGCGCCAGAGGGCCAGGCCCGCCTGGCCGTGGAAGATGTGCGGCGGGAAGTTCTCCAGAATGGTGACGTCGCCGGTGGAGAAGACGCCGTCGAGCAGAGCTTCGTCGCCAGTTTCGAGGAAGCGGGCCAGGGCTTCGGGCGCGGCCATCATGGCGGGGTCGAGAGCGGGCATCGAGTTTCCTCTGCGTGTCGTCCGACAAGCGCGTAGCGCCATCGGCGACCCAGGGGCAAGCGGCGGTGTGAGGCCTGACTCTCCGCTCCGCTATGGCCGGGGTGACAGGATGCATTTGATCGACAAGGCGTCGCGCGTCGCCGCGCCGAACTTGGTGTTGTCGAAGACGCACCAGGTTTCGGGCTCCTCGGCCAGTCGCGCCGCCAGACCTTCCAACGCGGCGGGCGCATAGGCGCTTTCGTAGATCACCGGCGAGCCATGCAGGCGGCGATAGGTCAGTCCGCGCCAGCCCCCAGGCTCGGCGGCCATCGGAACGATGGCTGGATCCGCTGCGACGCGGGCGACCTGAGAGTCGGCCAACATCCGGTCCGCCGTCGCTTCAAACCAGGTCGCGTGACGGGGCTCCAGCACGGTCGGAGCATCGGTCTGTGCGCGCCAGGTCTCCAGGAACATGCCGGCCCGCTCGGCCTCGAACCTCAGGCTGGGCGGCAGCTGCGCCAGCAGCGGCCCGCGCTTGCCGCCCAGGCCGTCGGTCTCGTCGAGGAACCGCGCCAGCAGATCCTCGATCCCGACCAGCCGCCGCTCGTGCGTGATGGTCTTCGGAACCTTCACCGCGAACCGGAAGCCGTCCGGCGTCGCAGCGGCCCAACGTTCGTAGGTTTTGCGCTGATGGGGACGGTAGAATGCGCTGTTGATCTCCACGCAATCGAACCGCGTCGCGTAGCGCTCCAGCCCCGTTCCCTCGGCCGGGAAGTCGAGGTCGCGCGGAAAGCTCCAGCCGGCCGTGCCGATGCGGATGGTCATGCCGGATCAGCGCGCGAAGCGCCGCTCCGGTTCAGTCCCGCGGTCGCCAGGCCAGGACGTCGGCGCTATGGCCGACGCCGGCCTTGGCGCAGATCGACTTGATGGGGCACGCTCCGCACTTGGGGCCTTCGTGCGGGCACAGCATCTGGCCCAGGCCCCGCTTCAGCAGCCAGTGCAGCTCAAAGAGGTCGTCCGCGGTCCATGTGTCCGGCGCCTGGGCCATCAGCGCGTGGTAGGCGTGGGTCGTGTCGCCCGCGCCGACCAGGCCGACGCGCTTGGCCACGCGGTGGACATGGGTGTCGACCACCAGGCTGCGCATGGCCAGCTCGCTGAAGTTCAGCACGCAGGCGGCGACCTTGACGCCGACGCCGGGCAGCACCTGCAGCTCCCAGCGGGCTTGATCGACCTCCAGGGTCTTCAGGTGGTTCAGCGACAGCCAGCCGACCTTGGCCTCGATCATCTTCAGGGCGGTGGTCAGGTGGCGGGCTTTGTCGGCGGGGAAGGCGACGTCGTCGATGATCCGCGCCACGGCCGCGACCGGCGCCTGGGCCAGGTCCTCCCAGCACCTGAACTCGGCCCGCAGGCGCAGGAAGGCGGCCCATGAGACGGCGTCCTGGGTGCGGCCGCTGATCGACGACTTCACCAACTGCGAGATCGGATCCATGCGCGCCACGGGTCGCTGCGGACCGAACTCGCAGAGCAGGGCGTCGCGCACGCTTTCCAGCGGCGACCGGGCCAGGCCTAGGGACAGCTGCATCGAACCTCGCCGAATGAGAACATAATGGGAACATTATGCGCGCCGAGCGGCGTTGTCCACAGGCGTTTGTTTGGTCGGATCAGGGGCGGTAGCGGCCCCACAACGCCGTCACCCGACGGCGCAGACGCTGGAAGGCGACGCGCGCGGGCGTCGGCGCCGGGTCGAGCGCCGGACGTTCCTCCTCGGGCAAGGCGATGCCGACGAAGCGGGCGATCAACGCGCGCAACGCCGGTTCCTGGACGGCGAGGGCGGCCTCGACCGGGGTCATCCAGTCCAAGGTGCGCTGGCCCTTTTCCGGCCAACTCTGGAGCTCGGTAGTGACCTCCAGCGGATAGACGTCGACCTTTACCAGCCGCGCCGCGCCGCTCTTCAGCTTCTTGAGGTACTCGTACTCGCCGATCGGCTGTTCGGCGATCACGCCCACCACGCCGGCCTCCTCATAGGCTTCCTGGGCGGCGGCGGCGGCGTCGGCCTTGTCCTTCATCGGCCAGCCCTTGGGGATCACCCAGCGGCGGGTCTCGCGCGACGAGACCAGCAGGACGCGCAGGGCCTCGCCCTCGCCCCGCCAGGGCAGGGCCGCGACCTGGCGGCGCTTGCCGCCACCGCCGCCTGGCTTGCCTGTTCCCGCCTTGCCGCTCGACCTCGCCACGTCACCCCAATCCCAAGTCCGCGAACCGCGTGGTCCGCCGGACCCGCAGAATAATGGCTGCTGTCGCCCGAGTCGTCGCGTTGAACCTCGGTGCGACAACTCGCTCGCGCGCCGGGCGCGGAGCCGCTCCGGCGAATATCATCTGTAAACGGATCGATTCCCCGGGGGCGAGGGAAAACCACGGGCGTGGACGGGTGTCAAATTCGTTCGGTATTTTGGCGGTGCGGGCTCGCGTGCGGAGCATGCCTCAGGCAGGATCGCGCCCGTTCAATCCGGATCGGAGCCGCGTCATGGCCTTCACGCTGACCGTCAATGGAGAAACCCGGACAGCCGATGTCGATGGCGACACCCCACTGCTGTGGGTGCTGCGCGACACGCTGGGTCTGGTTGGAGCCAAGTTCGGCTGCGGCGCGGCGCTGTGCGGCGCCTGTACGGTGCACCTGAATGGCGCGCCGGTCCGCGCCTGCGTCACGCCGGTCAGCCGGGTCGGGGCGCGCGCCGTCACCACCGTCGAGGGCGTCGGCAAGACCCCGGCCGGGGCCAAGGTCCAGGAGGCCTGGAAAGCGATCGACGTTCCGCAGTGCGGCTACTGCCAGGCCGGGCAGATCATGTCGGCCACGGCCCTGCTGACCGCCAAGCCCAAGCCGACCGACGCCGAGATCGAGGCCGCGATGAATGGCAACCTCTGCCGCTGCGCGACCTATCTGCGGGTCAAGAAGGCGATCAAGGCCGCGTCCGGCCAGGTGGAGGTCTGATCATGGACGGCGAACTCCTGCGCGATCCGACACGCCGCTTCGTCCTGAAGAGCGGCGCGGCCGCCGGCGGCGGCCTGCTGCTGAGCTTCACCATGGCCGCCGAGGGGAATGCGGTCGAAGCCAAGCGGATCAACGCCTATGTCCGCATCGCCCCGGACGGCAAGGTGACGATCGCTTCGAAGGTCCCGGAGGTCGGGCAGGGCATCAAGACGGCCCTGCCGATGCTGATCGCCGAAGAGCTGGACGTGGAGTGGTCGGCCGTGACCGTCGAGCAGGCCCTGGCCGACGCCAAGGTCTACGGCCGGCAGGTGGCCGGCGGCAGCATGGCCACGACCCTGGAATATGACGGCCTGCGCCGCGTCGGCGCGACCGTGCGGGCGCTGCTGATCCAGGCCGCCGCCACGCGCTGGAACGTTCCGGTCGATAGCTGCGAGACCGAGCCGGGCTTCGTCGTCTCGGGCAAGAACCGCGCGTCCTATGGCGAACTGGCGGAAGCCGCCGCCGCTCTTACCCCGCCCGATCCAAAGACCTTGGTCCTGAAGGATCCGAAAGCCTTCCGGATCATCGGCCAGAGCCATAAAAGCCAGAACCTCGACGCCATCACCACGGGCCAGCCGCTGTACGGGATCGACGTGGTCGTGCCGGGCATGCTGTTCGCCACCTTCGTCAAGGCGCCGGTCTATGGGGCCAAGGTGGCCAGCGTCGATCTGGCCCCGGCCAAGGCGGTGAAGGGCGTGCGCGACGCCTTCGTCATCGAGGGCGGGACCAACCTCAATGGCCTGCTGCCCGGCGTGGCGGTGGTGGCAGACAGCTGGTGGGCGGCGCGCAAGGGCCGCAATGCGCTGGAGATCCAGTGGGCCGAGCACCCCACCGCCGCCCAGTCCAGCGCCGGCTTCGCCGCCAAGGCCGCCGAGCTGGCCAAGGCCCCGCCACAGCGCACGGACCGCTCGGACGGGGATGTCGACACAGCCTTGAAGAGCGCGGCCAAGGTCGTGGCGGCGACCTATAGCTATCCCTTCATCGCCCACGCGCCGCTGGAGCCGCAGAACTGCACGGCCAGCGTCAAGGACGGCAAGGTCGAGATCTGGGCTCCGACCCAGAACCCCGAGCCGGGACGCAAGCTGGTCGCGGCCGCCCTGAACGTGCCGGAAGAGGCGATCACCATCCACCTGGTGCGCGGCGGCGGCGGTTTCGGCCGGCGGCTGAACAACGACTACATGGTCGAGGCCGCGGCGATCGCCGCCAAGGCCGGCGCGCCGGTCAAGCTGATCTGGACGCGCGAGGACGACACGCGCCACGACTTCTACCGTCCGGGCGCCTGGCACAACCTCACCGCCGGCCTCGACGCCTCGGGCAAGGTCACGGCCTGGAAGGACCACTTCGTCAGCTTCGGCGAGGGCGACAAGTTCGCGCCCAGCTGCGGCTTCAACGCCACCCAGTTCCCGTGCCGGGCGGTCGACAACTACCGCGTCGACGTCTCGGTCATGCCGCTGGGCGTGCCGACCGGGCCGCTGCGGGCGCCGGGCAACAACGCCTTCGGCTTCGTGCTGCAGAGCTTCACCGACGAACTGGCCGTCGCGGCGGGCAAGGACCCGGTCGCGTTCCGTCGCGAACTCCTGGGCGAGCCGCGCCTGCTGGGCGAGCCGGGCAAGGGCGACAGCTTCCACACCGGCCGTATGCGCGGCGTGCTGGACCTCGTGGCCGAAAAGTCCGGCTGGGGCCGCGCGCTGCCCAAGGGCTCGGGCCTGGGTTTGGCCTGCCACTACAGCCACCTGGGCTATGTGGCGGTGGTCATGCAGGTGACGGTCAAGGATGGCGCGCTGAAGATCGAAAAGGTCTGGGCGGCCGCCGACGTCGGCCGGCAGATCGTCAATCCGAACGGAGCCGAGCAGCAGATGCAGGGCTCGATCCTCGACGCCATCGGCTCGACCCTGCGCCAGGAGATCACCTTCGAGAACGGCGCGGCCAAGCAGGGCAATTTCAACACCTTCCCGCTGCTGCGGATGGCAGACGCGCCGGACGTCGAGGTGCACTTCAAGCTGTCGGACAACAATCCGACGGGCCTGGGCGAGCCGGCCTATCCGCCGACCCCGGCGGCGCTGTGCAACGCCATCTTCGCCGCCACGGGCAAGCGCATCCGCAGCTTGCCGATCGGCGACCAACTGGCCTAGGACCGGGAGATACTCTTCAAGCGAGCGCCTTCATGTCCCAGGTCACCGTCGTCAGCCACCCGCTCGTCCAGCACAAGCTGACCAAGATGCGGGACAAGCGGACCTCGACGAAGACCTTCCGGGCCCTGATGCGCGAGGTCGCGACCCTGATCTGCTATGAGATCACCCGCGACCTGCCGATGGACGCGGTTCAGATCGAGACCCCGGTCGCCCCGACCACGGCCTATGAGATCGCCGGCAAGAAGCTGGTCTTCGCGCCCATCCTGCGCGCGGGCCTGGGAATGTGCGAGGGGATGCTGGACCTCGTGCCCTCGGCGCGCGTGGCCCATATCGGCCTCTATCGCGATCACGAAACGCTCGAGGCGGTCGAGTACTATTTCAAGGCGCCGGAAGACATCGCCGGCCGCCTGGTCATCGTCGTCGACCCGATGCTGGCCACGGGCCATTCGGCCATCGCGGCGATCTCGCGGCTGAAGGCCGCCGGCGTCGCCAATCTGCGCTTTGTGTGCCTGTTGGCGGCCCAACCCGGCGTCGAGGCGCTGCGGGCCGCGCACCCCGACGTGCCGATCTGGACGGCGGCGATCGACGCGACCCTGAACGAGCACGGCTACATCGTGCCGGGCCTGGGTGACGCCGGCGACCGGACGTTTGGCACGCGGTAGTCCCGCTCCTATTTCTTGGCGTCCTTGACGGCGTCCTTCAGCTCGCCCTGCTTCAGGTTGCCGGCGACCTTGTCCTTCTTGCCTTCGTTCTTCAGGTCCTTGTCGCCGACGACCTTGCCGACGCCGGACTCGACCTTGCCGATCGTCTCCTGCTTGCGGCCGGCTTCCTTGTCGCAGGCGCTCAAGGTCGTCAGCGCGATCATCGAGGCCAGGGCGAAGGCGAGGGGACGTTGCAGGGTCATGGGTAAAGCTCCGTGTTGTCCGCAAGGAACGCAAACGGAGCCCTAGCGATCCGGGCCTAGTTCGGCAGCGCCTTGACGAAGGCCTTCACCACGGTCGCGGAATTGTCCGAGGCCAGGGCCATGAAGGTGTGCATCTCGTTGGCGCCCGCGCCGCCGCCGGCAAGGTCCGACAGGCTGCGGAAAGCGATGAACGGGGTCGCGTTGACCAGGGCCACGTGGGCGACGGCGGCGCTTTCCATATCCACGACGCGGGCCTCGAAGGTGGAGCGCAGATATTTGCGGTAACCGGCGTTGTCGAGGAACACCGGGGCTGACACGCCATTTCCGCCGACCACCACCTTGGGCGGATGGACCAGGCACTTGTCGACGGCGCAGCGCTGCAGGGCGACATCGGCGGCGACCTGGCGGGCGGTGGCCAGCAGGGCCGGATCGGCCGGGAACCAGACGCGGGCCGGCGCCGACAGGTCGGTCCCCGGCAGGATGATCGCGCGCGGATAGATCATGCCGTAGTTGGCCAGCGGGCTGTTGCGGATGCTGTCCGAGACTTCGAAACCCTTGTCCGTTTCGCGGGCGAAGGCGCTTTCCAGGTTCTGAGCCCACTGGTCGGCGACCACCACGTCGCCGATGTCCAGACCCTCGTCGACGCCGCCGGCGATGCCGGAGAAGACGATGCGGGTGATGTTGAAGCGGTCCAGCGCCATCTGGGTGGTCATGGCGGCGTTGACCATCGAGACGCCGCTGAGGAACACCACGACCGGCTTGCCCTCGAGCTGACCCGTCGTGAACCGGACGCCGTGGACGTCGAAGGTCTTCTGCTCGCTGGTCGCGGCGTTAAGCGCTCCGATCTCGGGCGGGAAGGCCGAGATCACCGCCACGCGCGGGGTCTCGTCCAATCTCTGCGCCAAGGCGGGCGAGACGACGAGGAACAGGCAGGCCAGGACGAGGGCGGGTAAGCGCATGGCGACTCCGAGGCGGAACAGCTTCTGCTTAGCGTCCCAGCCGCCGGGCCCCAAGGGCGGAAGCCTATTCGGCGGTCATCATTTGAATTGTGATCGTGAAACGGGAAGTCTTTAAGAAATGTCCGAAACCGCGTAGGCCGTTGGCTCGATGTCCAGACGCGTTCCTCTGATCTATGTCGCCGACGACGACGAGGCGACGCTCGAGCTGGTCGAGGCCTATCTGGCCCGCGACGGGCTGGAGGTCGTGGGTTTTCCGGCCGCCGACCGGCTGATGGCGGCGGTCCCGGCGCGCCGGCCCGACGCCATCCTGCTGGACGTGCGCATCCCCGGCCAGAGCGGCCTCGACGCCTTGAAGGCGCTGAAGGAGTCCGAAAACGCCGACATCCCGGTGCTGATGCTGACCGGCGACGGCCGCCTGGACCGCATCGTCCAGGCCATGCAGCTGGGCGCCAAGGGCTATGTGATGAAGCCGTTCGACGGTCCCAAGCTGGTCGCCGAAGTGCTGGCGATGCTGGAGTCCGCCTAGAGCCTGTCCGTTTCTGATGGAATCATCAGAAACGGACAGGCTCTATCTCAAGCATCTGGAGCGTGGCGGGCGCCGAAACCGCTCACACTTTCGGCTGCCACGCTCTGAGGTCAGCCGATCAGGCTCTTCAGCCACGCCACGACCTCGCCGCACCACGCCAGGAAGTTCTCGAACACGCTGACGGGCCTGGGCGGAGGCGGGGGCTTGATATCGACCGGTACGAACCAGCTTGGCGCGGCCGGCGGGGCGCAGTTCATCCGCATGCCGACGCCCTTCAGATAGCCGCGTCGCACGCCGCCGGACTGGATGGCCTTGGCGATGGCCTTGTCGTGCTTGGCCGCGCCCGTCAGGCGGCGGATCCAGCCGCGAAACGGCAGCAGGTCGTGGGTCGTGTCGCGCACCCCGGCCACGCCCGCGCCATAGGCGGCGTCGGCGACCTTCTTGCCGCGCGAGCGGTCGTCGGGCGGCGGGGCCTCATCGAGGTCGGGGCCCAGGGCCGCGTCCAGCCGGCCGATCTCGGCGGCGATCGGCTCGCAGCGGGTCAGGCCGGTCAGGTCGTAGGGATCGGTCACCGCCCGGGCCAAAACCGGCGGGATCGGCTTCCGCTTGAGGTTCAGGTCTTCCAGCGGCGCGGTGGCGGCGTCGCGGAAGGTGTCGTGCTGCTGCAGCGTTCCCGGATCGCCCTGCGCGAAGGCCGGGCCGGCCAGGACGAGCAGCGCGAGTACAGGGGCCGCTCGCATCACGGCCGCCGCACGACCTGGCCGCCCTTCATGACGAAGACGACGTCCTGTGTCGCCTCGATCATCCGGGTCGGATCGCCCTTCACCGCCACGATGTCGGCGAGGTAGCCGGGCTTCAGCTGGCCGAGGTCGCCCGCGCGGCCCAGCACCTTGGCGTCGACCGCCGTGGCGGCCAGCAGGGCCTGGGCGGGGCTCATGCCTTCCTTGACCAGCCAGACCAGCTCGCGGGCGTTGTCGCCATGCCGGAAGACGCCGACGTCGCTGCCCATGCCGATGGTGACGCCGTTCTTCACCGCCAGCTTGAAGGCGCGTTCGGCATTGACCATGGCCGCCGTCGGCGGGGTCTTGCCGGCGACATAGCCGCCGAAATAGGTCGAGGTGCTCTCGACCGCCGTCAGGGTCGGGAAGAACACCACACCCTTTTCGGCCATCAGCTTGAAGGTGGCGTCGCTGCCGCCATAGCCGTGCTCGATGGTGTCGACGCCCGCCACGATCGCGCGGCGCATGCCTTCGTCGCTGGAGGCGTGGGCCGAGACCGGCCGACCGCTGGAATGGGCCGCGTCGACCAGGGCCTTCAGCTCCTCGATCGAGAAGGTCGGCTGCGTGGAGCCATCGGGTCCGACGCGGTAGTCGGCGTAGACCTTGATCCAGTCCGCCCCGGCGCCGGCCTGCTCGCGGACGGCCTTGACCACTTCGGCCACGCCGCTGGCTTCCTGCGCGCCCTGGGGCAGGTCGGCTTCGGGATTGTAGTTCTTGCGGGCCGGGCCGTACGAGCCGGTGGCCACGATCGCCTTGGTCGCCACGAACAGGCGCGGACCCGGGATCAGGCCGTCGTTGATCGCCTTGCGCAACGGAACGTCAGCCGCGCCGACGCCCTCGGTCCCGAGGTCGCGCAGCGTCGTGAACCCGGCCTCAAGCGTCGCCTTGGCCTGCACTGCCGCCCGCAGCGCGCGGTAGGTCGGCGTCTCCTTCAGCACCTGATCGTCCCACAGGGTCTCGTTATAGGGGTGCAGGAAGAGGTGACTGTGCAGGTCCATCAGGCCGGGGATCAGGGTTGCGCCGGGCAGGTCGACGATCTCCGCGCCCGCGGCGTCGATCTGGGCGGCGGGGCCCACGGCGGCGATCTTGCCGTCCTTGACCAGCACGGCCCAGCCCTCGCGCGGCGGGCCGGCGTTCTCGGCCGTCCAGACCCGGGCGGGCCTGAGCAGCACGGGCTGGGCGGCGAGCGCGAGGCCGGGCGCCAGGATCAGGGCAAGGGCGGTGAGCAGACGGCGCATGGGACGACTCGTGTTTGACGTCATGCAGCTAAGCCGAAATCGCCCCAACCACCAAAGTGATCAGACGCCAAAGCGCAGATGGATCAGCGGGTAGGGGCGGCCCTGGCCATCGGTCGCCGACCAGCCGATCCGTTCGAAGCCCATGTGCTCGTAGAAGCCGACGGCCTGGGCATTCTGCTCGTTGACGTCGGTGGTCAGGACCGGGTGAACCGCCAGGGCATAGTCGATCAACATGGCGCCGACGCCGGCCCCGCGATGCTGGGGATCGATGAACAAGGCCTCCATCTGGCCGTCGACGACCAGCATGAAGCCCAGCGGTCGATCGCGGTCGTCGACGGCCAGCGTCATCGACGCGTAGGGCAGGAAGCCCTCGACCTCGCGGCCGATCGCGGCGCGGTCCTCGGGAGACAGGAAATCATGGGTGGCGTCGACGGCGGCGGCCCAGATCTCGACGACGCGGGCGCCGTCTTCCGGGCGCGAGGGGCGGAGCTTGATCATGGCGGTGACCTAACCCGTCGCCGCTTTCCGCGCCAGTCGATCGGCCTGCCCCGGCATATTTCGCGGCGCCCCTGATAAACTCGGCCATGGCCCCCCATATGAAGGTCAGTCGCCGTCGGGAGCGAACCGCGTCGCGGTCAACGCTCGGGCTTGGCGGCGCTTGAGATTCTCCAAATGGACTGGCTTTTCCAGCTTTCGGCCGCCTGCGTGATCGCCGCGGCGATGATGCTTCCTGTTTTCCGCCTTTTCACCGTGGCGCCCAGCCGCGCCCGCGCGCCCTACCGCCCGTCCAAGGCGACGCCGCGATGAAAACCTATACGGGAACCCTGCCTTCGCCGCTGCGCGGATTGAACGATCCCCGCTCGACTGGCGGCCCGCCGCCCCTGAAGCGCGTGGATACGGTCGCTCAACGAGGCACCAAGACGTCTTGATCCAGGGCGGAGCCAAATGACGAAAGGGCCGGCGCTTTCACGCCGGCCCTTTTGCTTTGGGCCCGGCGCGCCGGCTCAGATCTCCTGATTGTACTTGCCGACGCGGTCGCCCAGCCGGGGCTTCACTTCCTCGCGGAAGAGGGCGCGCATGTCGTCCTCGGACCGGGTGCTCTCGACCACGACCACGACCTCCGGCTTGTTCGACGAGGCGCGGACCAGCACCCACGAGCCGTCTTCCAGGTGGACGCGCACGCCGTTGACCGTGATCACCTCGGTGATCTTGCGGCCCAGGATCGAACCGCCGGCGGCGAACAGGTCCTCATATTCCTTCACCACGTCGGCGACGACGCCGTATTTCACCTCGTCGCCGCAGTGCGGGCTCATGGTCAGCGAGGTGAAGGCCACCGGCAGGGCCTTGCGCATATCCGACAGCTTCAGGCCCGGGTTGCGATCCAGCATGGCCAGGATGGCCGCCGCCGCCGTCAGGCCGCAGTCGTAGCCGTAGCCCAGCTCGCCGTTCATGAAGAAGTGGCCGCTCTTCTCGAAGCCGGCCAGGGCCCCCAGCTCGGCGCTCTTGCGCTTGATGTAGCTGTGGCCGGTCTTCCAGTAGATCACCTTGCAGCCATGGGCGGCCAGGATCGGGTCGGTGGCGTAGAGGCCCGTCGACTTGACGTCGACCACGAAGGTCGCGCCCGGATGCAGCGGGGCCAGGTCGCGGGCCAGCATCAGGCCGATCTTGTCGGCGAAGATCTCCTCGCCCTCGTCGTCGACCACGCCGCAGCGGTCGCCGTCGCCGTCGAAGCCGAACGCCAGATCCGCCTTCTCCTCGCGCACGGCGTGGGCCATCGCGTGCAGCATCTCGGCGTCTTCGGGGTTGGGATTGTACTTGGGGAAGGTGAAGTCGAGGTCGGTGTCCATCGGCACGACCTCGGCCACGCCCATCTTCTGCAGGGCCTCGACCACGAAGGCGCCGGCCGTGCCGTTGCCGCAGGCGGCGATCACCTTCAGGGGGCGGGTGATGCTGGCGCGCTTGGCGACGTCGTCGATATAGCGCTGAGCCTCGCCCTGAACACGGATCAGCTTGCCGCCGTCGCGCTCGACGAACTTGGCGTTCAGCACGATGTCCTTCAGGCGGCTCATTTCGTCTGGGCCGAAGGTCAGCGGCTTCTGGGCGCCCATCTTCACGCCGGTCCAGCCGTTCTCGTTGTGGCTGGCCGTGACCATGGCCACGCACGGGATGTCGAGGTCGAACTGGGCGAAATAGGCGGTGGGCGAGAGGGCCAGACCGATGTCGTGCACCTCGCAGCCGGCGCTGATCAGGCCCAGGATCAGGGCGTTCTTGATCGAGGTCGAATAGGAGCGGAAGTCGTGGCCGACCACGATCTTCGACTGGCCCAGCTCGTGGATGTAGGTCCCCAGGCCCAGGCCCAGCGCCTGGACGCCCAGCAGGTTGATCTCGGGTCCGAACAGCCAGCGCGCGTCGTACTCGCGAAAGCCAGTCGCCTTGACCAGCGGCTCGTTCTCGTAGGCGGCGGTATTCGGGACGAGGTCGGAGCGCGGCGCGGAGAACATCGAAAGCTCGTTTCAGTTAAGGTGATGTGGCTGTAGCCGCCCGGACGCCGGGCGACTAGCGCGTTCACATGACAAAGTTCGATAAAGTCGAATGTGACCTAGATCACGCCGGCTCGGAGCAGGTCGTGAACATGCAGCACGCCGACGGGGCGTCCAGCGTCGACGACGAACAGCACGGTGATCCGGCGCTCGTTCATGACCTTCAGCGCCTCGGCGGCCAGGGCGCCGGAGGCGATGGTCAGAGGATCCCGAGTCATGACCTGGCCGGCCGTGTGCTGAAGCAGCCCGTCCATGTGCCGGCGCAGGTCGCCGTCGGTGATCAGGCCGGTCAACAGGCCCGCGCCGTCGACGACGCCGACCGCCCCGAAGCGCTTCTCGCTCATCACCAGCAGGGCGTCGGGCATGGCCGCGTCGACGCTCACCAAGGGGAGCTCGTCCTGCCCATGCATCAGGTCGGCCACGGTGCGCAGCATCGCGCCCAGCTTGCCGCCCGGGTGGAAGACGCGGAAGTCGCTGGCCGTGAAGCCGCGCCGTTCCAGCAGGGCCACGGCCAGGGCGTCGCCCAGGGCGATCTGCAGGGTCGTCGACGTGGTCGGCGCATTGACCTCGGCCGTCGCCTCCGGCGAGTCAGGCAGCAGCAGCAGGATGTCGGCTGCCTGGCCCAGCGGGCTGTCGGCCACGGCGGTCATGGCCACCAGTGGGATCGAGAAACGCTTGGCGTAGGCCAGGGTGTCGGAAAGCTCGCGCCCCGCGCCGGACTTCGACAGGGCCAGGATCACGTCGTCGGGACCGATCATGCCGAGGTCGCCGTGGCTGGCCTCGGCCGGATGGACGAACATGGCCGAGGTGCCGGTCGAGGCCAGGGTGGCGGCGATCTTGCGCGCGACGTGACCGGACTTGCCCATGCCGGTGCAGACGACCCGTCCCTTGGCGTCGAACACGGCCTCGACCGCGCGGACGAAGGTGTCGCCCAGCGACTCGGCCAGGGTGTTGAGCGCGTCGGCCTCCGTGCTCAGCACGCGACGGCCGACCGCGACGGCGTCGAAAGCGCTCATTGCGGGGCCGGGGCCGGGGCCGGGGCGGGGGCTTGGGGCGGAGCGGGCGGCGGCGCCTCGGACGGCATCTGGCCCACGGCCTCGACGGCCTTCTTGGCCGCCTGGTCGCGACGCATCGCGGCGTCCTTTTCCTTCTGGATCCGGGCCTTCATCTCCGGCGTCTGCTGTACGGGCGTGTGGCCGAACGGACCCCAGGAACGGTCGCCCTGGCCTTGGGGCCAGACGAGGGAGAGGGCGATCAGCGCGGCGGCGACCAGTCCCATCAGCGGCATGAAAATGCGATCAGGCATGGCCCGCCTATAGCATGCGGCGCGGCGCGGGGGAGGGGGAAGAGCGGGGACGCGCACGTATCGCGCCGTGCTCCGCGCTTGACGCTGCGGCCGCGGAGCCTTAGCCCGCGCCCATACCTCCCCGATCCGCGAAGGAAGCCGCCCGATGCCGACCCTCGTCCTGCTCCGCCACGGCCAGAGCCAGTGGAACCTGGAAAACCGCTTCACGGGCTGGGTCGACGTCGACCTGACGGCCGAGGGCGAGGCCCAGGCCAAGAAGGGCGGCGAACTGATCAAGGACGCCGGCATCCAGATCGACCACGCCTTCACCTCGGTCCAGACCCGCGCCATCCGCACGGGCAATCTGGCGCTGGACGCCGCCAAGCAGAGCTTCGTGCCGGTGACCAAGGACTGGCGTCTGAACGAGCGCCATTACGGCGGCCTGACCGGCCTGAACAAGGCCGAGACGGCCGAGAAACACGGTGTCGAGCAGGTCACCGTCTGGCGCCGCTCGTACGATATCCCGCCGCCGGAACTGGCTCCGGGCGGCGAGTACGACTTCAGCAAGGACCGTCGCTACAAGGGCGCCGATCTGCCGTCGACCGAGAGCCTGGCCACGACCCTGGTCCGCGTTCTGCCGTACTGGGAAAGCGACATCGCCCCGCATCTGAAGGCCGGCGAGACGGTTCTGATCGCGGCCCACGGCAATTCGCTGCGCGCTATCGTCAAGCACCTGTTCAACGTGCCGAACGACAAGATCGTCGGCGTCGAGATCCCGACGGGCAATCCGCTGGTCATCGAGCTGGACGACCAGCTCAAGCCGATCAGCGCCCGCTACCTTGACGAAAGTCGGGCCGAATCTCTGCCCCAAGTTGGGTAATATTCTGGTCAAGCTTCAACAGAAGCCCTTGGAAACACGGCGTTAATTTTGCTCTGTGCATGGTGATCCCCTATCCGGGATTCCATGCCAGACATGAGCGCCGCCGCCAGCACGACACAGGAATACAAGCGCCTGACGCAGCATGACGTTGACGTCATCTGCGCCAAGCACGATCGCCTGTGGTCGGCCCGCCTGGGCGGGGCGCGGGCCGTGTTCGCCTTCTGCGATCTGTCGGGCCTGTCGATGACCGGCCGCAATCTGTGCGACGCCGACTTCACCGGTGCGATGATGGTCGGTTGCGACCTGCGCAAGACCAAGCTGGACAACGCCAATCTCTACGGCGCGGACTTGCAGGGGGCGGAGCTGACCGACGCTTCGATGCGTCGCGCCGACCTGCGCGGCTCCAGCCTGCGCGGCGCGAACCTGACCGGCGCCGACATGTTCGAGGCCGACCTGCGCGAAGGGACCATCGCCGCCGCCGACCGCAAGGAAGGCTACCGCGTCATCGAACCGGTCCAGCGCGAGGCCTACGCCAAGGGGGCCAACCTGTCGGGCGCCAATCTGGAACGTTCGCGCCTGTCGGGCATCGTCGCCACCAAGGCCGACTTCAGCGACGCCATCCTCAAGGACGCCAAGCTGGTCCGCGCCAACCTCAAGCAGGCCAATTTCAACGGGGCGAACCTGGCGGGGGCCGACCTGTCGGGCGCCAATCTGGCCGGGGCCGACCTGCGCAACACGGTGCTGGTCGGCGCCAAGACCATGTCGTGGAACATCAACGACACCAATCTGGAAGGGGCCCTGACCGACAAGCCGTCGGGCACCAGCATCTCGGACCTGCCGTACGAGCAGATGATCGCCGACCACGCGCGGTGGATCGACACCGGCGGCGCCGAGGGTAAGCCGTCCGTGTTCGACAAGGCCGATCTGCGCAATCTGCGCTCGGTCCGGGGCTTCAATCTGACGGCCCTGTCGGCCAAGGCCGCGGTGTTCTACGGCCTCGACATGGAAGGCGTGCAGATGCAGGGAGCGCAGCTGGACGGCGCCGACCTGCGCGCCTGCAACCTGCGCCGGGCCGATCTGCGCGGCGCGCGCCTGAAGGGCGCCAAGCTGACCGGTTCGGACCTGCGCGACGCCCAGCTGGGGCCGCTGCTGATCGCCGCCGACCGGGTGCTGCCCGTGGACCTGACCGGCGCCATCCTGGCCAATGCCGACCTGGCGCGAGCCGACCTTCGCCAGGCCCGGATGGCCGGGGCCGACGTGTCGCGCGCCAATTTTACGGGAGCCCAGCTCAAGGATGTCGACCTGACCGGCGCGATCCGTCTGGCGGCGCGTGGCCTGGACGATGTGATTTAGGAAAATATCGCGACAAAAGGACGCATGCTTAACGCTTCGCTCGTCCCTCGTCGCTAGAGTCCGCGTAACTCAGAAAAGCACCTAACGGGGAACCAACGTTATGAACGCCGCGCAAAGCGTGGTCGGGCGTCGTCGCCTGAGCCAGGCCGAGCTCGACATGATCGTAACGGCGCACGAGAAATTCGTTACCGGCAAGCAGGGCGGCAAACGCGCCTCCCTACGCTTCATGCAGCTGTCGGGCCTAGATCTGTCGTTCCGAAATCTGACCGACGCGGACCTGACCGCTTCAGTCCTCGAAAACTGCCGCATGGTTCGCACCAAGCTGGACCGCGCCAGCCTGTTCGGCTGCGACCTGCGCAAGAGCGACATGCGACAGGCCTCGCTGGTCCGAGCCGATCTGCGCGGCGCCTGCCTGCGCGGCGCCAACCTGGCCCAGGCCGACCTGACTCAGGCCGACTTCCGCGAAGGCCAGATCGCCATCCCGCACCCCCGCAAGGGCCTCGACACCCTGCGTCACGAGACGCGCCAGGGCGAGGTCGACGAAGTCAACTTCTCCGGCGCCACCCTGGACGGCTCGCAGTTCGAGGGCGTCTCCGCGTTCAAGGCCGACTTCAGCGACTGCTCGCTGAGGGGGGCCAAGCTGTCGGGCGCGAACCTCAAGGAAGCCAATCTGGTCGGGGCCATCCTCGACGGCGCCGACGTCAAGGGCTGCAACCTCGAGGGCGCCAACCTGTCGGGCGCCGTGATGGCCGGGGTCGACACGTCCACGGCGCGCACCAGCGGCGCCAGCATGACCGGCGCGGTGGTCACGGTGACCCGCGAGGCGATCGGCAAGGCTCAGGAACTTTACAATCGCTGCCTGGGCAACCAGCGCTGGTGCCAGACCGGCGGCAAGGAGGGCGCGGCCGCCCGCCTCGACGGCGAGGACCTGCGTCCGCTGGGCGACAAGCTGAAGGGGCTGCGCCTGACGGCGATGAGCGCCAAGGGCGCCTGCATGGTGGGCCTGGATCTGTCCGGCGCCCAGCTGCAGGGCGCGAACCTGCAGAACGCCGACCTGCGCACGGCCAATCTGCGCGGCGCGGATCTGCGCGGCGCCCGTTTGACCGGCGCCAATCTGACCAAGGCGGACCTGCGCCAGGCCTTCCTGTCGCCGCTGCCGCTCGGACCGACGCGCCAGACCCAGTCGAACCTGCAGGGCGCGCGCGTACGCTACGCCCTGGTCCAGGCGGCCGATCTCAGCGAAGCCGTCTTCGACGGCGCCGACCTGCGCGGCTCGGACTTCACCGGCGCTCGGGTGGCCAAGGCCAGTTTCCGCCAGGTGGATCTGAGCCAGGTCCAGGGCCTGGATTTCTCGCTGCCCTGAACGGAAAAAGGCGGCGCATCGCTGCGCCGCCCAAGTTCAGAGGGGATTGAGGGGAGACCTGGGAGAGGCGCGCCGTTAGGCGGCCTTTTCGCCTTCGATCAGGGTCGAGCCGGCGTTCGATTTGATCTCAACCGTGCGGGGCTTGAGGGCTTCGGGCAGCTCACGCTTCAGCGCGATCGACAGCAGGCCGTTCGACAGGTCGGCGTCGACAACGACTAGGTAGTCGGTCAGCTGGAACTTGCGCTCGAAGTTGCGCTCGGCCAGGCCACGATGCAGGTACTGCTTGGCGTCGCCGTCATTGGCGGCCTTGCGGCCGGTGACCGTCAGCAGGTTTTCCTTCACTTCGACGGTCAGTTCATCGGGCTTGAAGCCGGCCACCGCGATCTCGATCCGGTAGTCGTTCTCGCCGGTGCGTTCGATATTGTAGGGAGGATAGCCCGAGGCCGCTTCGGTGCGGGCGGCGGCGTCCAGCTGGTCGGCGAGGCGGTCGAAGCCGACGAGCGAGCGGTACAGGGGCGAAAGGTCGATCGTACGCATGGGTCAGATCCTTCTCATCAAGCAAGGTCTTTGAATGTTCGTCCCGTCGGCGACCCGAAATCGGCGTCGCCAGGTGGTCCGGAAGGCCCGGGTGTCCAGCGCCTTCGTGAAACTAGTTGGTGAGCGAATTTGGGGGTTCAAGGGGCGCAAGCTCACGGAACGTGAATCGTTTGACGCACCGGCTCCCCCCGCTAAGGTCGCGGCCTCCGTTACGCCGAAGGACACGTCCCCCATGCCGCTTCGCCGCCACATGCTGTTGCTCGCCGCCGCCATCACCCTGGCCGCGCCCGCCGCCTTCGCCTCGACCGACCCGGCCCTGCAGGCCGCCGTCGCCTCGCCGACCCGTCCCGCCGGCGACGTCGCCCGCGACGGCGCGCGTCACCCGGTCGAGAGCCTGACCTTCTGGGGCTTGAAGCCCAAGCAGACCGTGATCGAGATCTCGCCCGGCGGCGGCTACTGGACCGAGATCCTGGCCCCCTACGCCAAGGCCACCGGCGGGACCTATGTCGCCGGCGTCGCCGACCTGTCGAATCCCAAGATCTCGGAAGGGGCCAAGAAGGGCCGCGCCGACTTCGAGGCCCGCTTCGCCGACCCGGCCAAGTACGGCCAGCCGCGGTTCGTCAATTTCGGCGCCCAGTCGGGCCCGCTGGGCGCGCCCGGCTCGGCCGATCTCGTGCTGACCGCGCGCAACGTCCACAACTGGACTCAGGCGCCGGGCATGGCCGACAAGGTGTTCGCCGACTTCTTCGCCGTGCTCAAGCCCGGCGGCGTGCTGGCCGTCGAGGATCACCGCGCCGATCCGCGCTCGGAAAAGGACGCCGGCGCCGACGGCTATCTGAACACCGCCACCGTGATCGCCCTGGCCGAGAAGGCCGGGTTCAAGCTGGACGCCAAGTCCGAGATCAACGCCAATCCCAAGGACACCAAGGACCACCCCTTCGGCGTCTGGACCCTGCCGCCGACCAAGCGCACCGCGCCCGGCGGCCAGCCCGCCAATCCGAATTTCGATCGCACGAAGTACGACGCGATCGGCGAGAGCGATCGCATGACCCTGCGCTTCCGGAAGCCCGCCTAGGTTCGGTCCGCCCGACTTTGGTCAAGGTCGGCCGGCAAGCTGGCTGCATTACGGGGGAATGATGTTTCCAGCAGGGTATTGGTCGCGGCGAGGAGTCCTGGCGAGCGTCGGCGCGCTGGGACTCTCGGCCTGCGGTAAGCGGAACGACCCTGCCAAGACCGAGGCCAAGGCGGCCCAGAAGGCTGGGCCGGCGACCGTCGAGACGGCCGTGGCCGGCGACTGGCGACCGCCCGCCGACCGCGCCCGCGACGTCTGGCGCCATCCGGTCGAGACCCTGAAGTTCTGGGGGCTGAAGCCCGGCCAGACGGTGGTCGAGTTCTGGCCTGGCGCCGGCTGGTACACCGACATCCTGGCGCCGTTCCTGGCCGACACCCGCGGCAAGCTCTACGAAGCCGAACTGCAGACCGACGACCCGTCGGAGCCGGCCGCGGCCGAGATCGTCGAGGCCTACCGTCGCAAGCTGTCCGAGAAGAAGAAGCTCTATGGCGAGGTGACCTTCACCGCCTTCGGCCCGACCAGCGGCCCGGTGGCCCCGGCGGGCGCGGCGGACCTCGTGCTGTTCCTGCGCAACCTGCACAACTGGATGGCTGGCGGCATCGCCGAAAAGGCCTTCAAGGACGCCCTGGCGGCTCTGAAGCCGGGCGGAATCCTGGGCGTCGAGGAGCATCGCGGCGAGCCGGGGCGCGTGCAGGACGTGTTGGCCGCCGACGGCTATGTCCAGCAGGACTACGTGATCCAGATGGCCAAGGAGGCCGGCTTCGTCCTGGCCGGAACCAGCGAGATCAACGCCAATCCCAAGGACACTAAGGACCACCCGTTCGGTGTGTGGACCCTGCCGCCGACGCGCCTGTCCGCCCCGCGGGGGGAGCCGGCCGAACCTGGCTTCGACCATTCCAAATATGACGCCATCGGCGAAAGCGACCGCATGACCCTGAAGTTCGTGAAGCCCAAATGAAGCGCGCCCTGATCCTGGCCGCCGCGTTGGCGGCGGCCGCCACCCCGGCCTTCGCCGAGAAGAGCGCGCCGGCCGGCAAGGTGCTGCCGTTCCTGGACAGGTTCCTGAAGGTCCCGCCGGCCGAGAGCGCGCGCGTGAAGCTGTCCTATGCCATCCGTCACGACGGCCAGATGATGCCGAACCTGAAGGCGACTCTGGTCGAGAAGAGCGGCGCGCGCACGCCGTTGCCGGTCAACGGGGAGGGCTATTTCGACCGCCTGCCGACCCTGGCCCAGATGCAGGGCGATCCGACTATCGTCCTGGATGTGCCCGCCGACATGAAGCTGGGCTCGATGATGAGTTTCGGCACGCAGCTGCCGCCCGCCCGCGAATACGACGCCCGCGAGCTTGTCGCGACGGTCAACGAGGCCAACACCGTGATCGGCAAGGCCGCCGGCCCGATGTCGTTCATGGCGCCCAAGATGACCGGGATCGCCTTCTCCAAGGCCGAGGGCGGGACGATCGTCTTCGCCGACGGCCACAGCGCGCCGCTGCCCCAGGCCAAGGACGTCCCTTATTTCCGTCCCGCGGACCATCAGGGCGCCGTACGGGTAAAGTTGACAAAAACGCCAACTAAGGTCGGGTTCTACGACGGGAAGAAATAAGGCCCTGGGTCGTCTGAACGGTGTTTACTTATCGAGACGGCCCGGTCTAGCTATCCGCCACACTTTTTCGCGCAGAGGGAGATCGCGCTCATGGCCACGCTTCAGGAAATCACCGATCGCATCAAGGGCGCCGTGGGCGACGACAGCGGTCTCGGCAAGAGCCTCAAGTTCGACCTTAAGGACGCCGGCGTCATCCACATCGATGGCGGCTCGGTGACCAACGAAGACAAGCCGGCTGACCTGACCATGACGCTCAGCCTGGACGATCTGCTGGCCATCGGCGCCGGCTCGCTGGACCCGACCATGGCGGTCATGACCGGCAAGCTGAAGCTGTCGGACATGGGCACGGCCATGGCCCTGCAGCCCAAGATGGGCGCCCTGTTCGCCAAGATGCGCTAACCCGCGATGACGGAAGAACCGGCGCGTCTGGTCTCGATTCCCGAGGCTCCGGTTCCCGATCACGGCAAGGCCGAGTGGTTTCGCGGCGCGGATGGGGCGACCCTCCGCGCCGCGACGTTTTTCCCGGAGGGCCCGGCGCGCGGGACGGTGGTGCTCAGCCCCGGACGCAGCGAGCCGATCGAGAAATATTTCGAGGTCGTCGAGGACCTCCAGAGCCGCGGCTTCGCCGTGCTGCTGCATGACTGGCGAGGGCAGGGGCTGTCGGCCCGCGGCCTGCCGGACCGCCTCAGGGGGCACGCCCGGGGCTTCAAGACCTTCGTCTCCGACCACACGGCGCTGCTCGACACGTTCGAGGCGCGGATGCCCAAGCCCTGGATCGCGGTTTCCCACTCGATGGGCGGCTGCCTGACCATGCTGGCCCTTGCTCGTGGCGAGACGCGGTTCGCCGCCGCCGTGCTGTCCGCGCCGATGCTGGGCCTGAACACGGCCGGCGTTCCGCCCTGGCTGGCCAAGCCGCTGGCCTGGACGATGTCGCGGATCGGTCGGGCTGGGGACTACGTGTCCGCCGCCTATGATCCTCTGACCCAGACCTTCCAGGCCGACGGCCTGACCCATGACGAGACGCGCTACGACCGTTATCAGGCGCAGCTGCGCGCTGATCCCGAGATCGCCCTGGGCGGCATGACCTGGGGCTGGGCCGATTTCGCCATCTCGGCCTGCGCCTGGCTGCGGGACGGCAAGGGCGTGGAGAAAATCCAGATTCCGGTGACCATCGTCGGGGCCGAGCTCGACAACCGCGTCCTGAACGCCGACGCCGAATCGATCGCCGGCCGCATCCCCAAGGGGCGCTATGTCGAGGTCCCGGGCGCGTTCCACGAGATCCTGATCGAGACCGATCCCCGCCGGGCGCTGTTCTGGAAGGCCTTCGACGAGACGGTGGACCCTGTCGCGCCGCGTGAGCCGATTACTTCGCCGAACGCTTCAGACTGACCAGGGCCTCGTCCAGCGGTCGGCGGTCGCCGGAGATGACCATCTGGCCGCCGTTCGGGCCGACGGGTTCGCCGCGCCAGTTGGTGACCAGACCACCGGCGCCCTCGACCACCGGGATGGCGGCCTCGATGTCCCAGGACTTCAGGCCCGCCTCGATGACCATGTCGATCTTGCCCATGGCGACCATGGCGTAGGCATAGGCGTCGCAGCCCAGGCGGGCCAGCTTGACGGCCGCCCGCACCTGCAGCCAGGCGCCGCGTTCAGCCCCGTCGAAGCAGGCGTCGGGATCGGTGGTGGCGATCACGGCGTCGGTCAGGTCGGCGCATTCGCGGACCTTGATCGGCGTCTCCTGGCCGCGCGCCAGCAGGCGCGAGCCGCCGGCATGGCCGATGAACAGCTCGCCGACATAGGGCTGGCCGATCGAGCCCAGCACAGGGCGCCCCTGGTGGCGCAGGCCGATCAGGGTGGTCCAAAGCGGCAGGCCGGAGATGAAGGCGCGCGTGCCGTCGATCGGGTCCAGCACCCAGACGAACTCCGCGTCCGGGCGATCCTCGCCGTACTCCTCGCCGATCACGCCGTGCTCGGGGAATCGCTCGCCGATCAGCTTGCGGATCGCCGCTTCCGCGCCGCGGTCGGCCTCGGTCACGGGGTCGAAAGCCGCGTGGCTGTCGCGCGGGAGGTTCTTGCCGGCTCCCTTGTCCTCCAGGCCATGGTCGGCCCGGAAAAGCGGCAAGATCGCATCCGCGGACGCGCGGTTCAGATCGATGATGAAGGCGTCGAGCGCCGTGAGCCGGTCAGCGGAAAGCGTCATGAGCGGGGGTTTAGCGCCCCCGCCTCACGTAAGCTACCGTTGTCAGGCGTCCGCGTGCTCGGGACCACCGCCGTTCAGCGATTTGGCCAGGTCCAGCAGGCGACGGCGCGGACGCTCGCCTAGCAGGTAGTACGCGCGGATCAGGTCCAGCGTCTCCTTGCGGGCGAACATCTCGCCGCCTTCGGCCGACTCGCCTGCGCTCTCGCGGCGCACGTCCGAGAGACCATCGTAGAAGTAGCCGACCGGCACTTCCAGCGCCTCGGACAGCTGCCACAGACGCGCGGCGGAGATGCGGTTGGCGCCGCACTCGTACTTTTGAATCTGCTGGAACCGCACGCCGACGGCGCCCGCCAGTTGTTGCTGGGTCAAACCCAGCAGACGACGGCGGCGACGCAGGCGTTTGCCCAGGTGCGTATCGATGTCGTTACCCATGGAAGCCGTGCCCCCTAGCTTTCTGGAGCCGTCCCGAAACGGAACGACCTAGGCTGACAGCCGCAAGTCGCGTGCCGGGCGAAGCGAAGTTGCGCGGGACGTGGGAGCCAGCCTACTTAGGACCTATGTCGGATAAGCGTCAGCCCTGGGTTCAGGACATTCTGTGGCGGTTGGAGGCCCTGGGCTTCGACCTCTTTATCGGCGCCGTGCGTCTGATGGGCGTGGACCGCGCCTCGGACTTCGGCGGCTGGCTGGGCCGCACGTTCGGACCCCTCAGCGGCGCGCACAAGGTCGCGACGCGCAATCTGAAGCTGGCCTTTCCGGAAAAGGACGCCGCCTGGCATGCGCGGATTCTGGATGAGCAATGGGAGGGCCTGGGCCGCTCGTTCGCCGAGTTTCCTTTGATGGACAGGATCCTGCCGTCCACCGGCCGGGTCGAGGTGGTCAATGCCGAGCGCTTGGCGCAGATCGCCGAGCAGAAGACGCCGGTGGTGTTCGTGTCAGGCCATCTGTCCAACTGGGAGGTTATGCCCGCGGCCATCGTCGACAGCGGCGTGATCTGCGAGATGACCTATCGCGCGGCCAACAATCCCTATGTCGACAAGCGCATCCGCGACAGCCGCTTCCGCTACGGGGTGCGCCTGTTTGCGCCCAAGGGCGGCGACGGGTCCCGCGAACTGCTGAAGGGCATGATGGAGGGGCGGTCGGTCGCCCTGATGAACGATCAGAAGTTCAATAGCGGCGTGGCCGCCCCGTTCTTCGGCCACGACGCCCGCACCGCACCGGCGCCGACGCGCCTGGCGATCCGTTTTGGCACGGTGCTGCAGCCGATGTCCGTGCAGCGGCTGAAGGGCGCGCGGTTCCGGGCGGTGGTGCACCCGCCGATCGTCCCGCCCAACACGGGCAATCGCACGGCCGACATCGAGGCCGGGGTGAGGATGATCAACGCCTTCATGGAAGACCGCATCCGCGAGCGGCCGGCCGAGTGGTTCTGGGTCCACCGCCGCTGGCCGAACGAGGTCTATGCCGAACTGGCCGACCGCGAGCGCGCGGCGCAAGCCGCCAGCGCCTAGATTTCCAGCGTGTCGGCGGCCGCGTCCTTCTCGCCGGAGCGGCGGAAGGGGCCGCTATAGTAGGGGTCGACGCGGCGGCGGCGGCACGGACCGAAATAGTCCTCCGAACGGATGAACGGCCGCGGATGGAAGATCACCGTGTTGATCCGGTCCAGCAGCGAGCGGGCCGTCACCGGCTTGACCACCACCTCGGTCACCCCCGCGTCGCGGGCTTCGAACACACGGTGACGCTCTGCGAAGCCGGTCAGCATGATGACGGGCAAGAACGGGTCGACGCTGTCGGGCGAGTTGCGGACCAGCTGGGTGAACTGCACCCCGTCCAGGGGGGTCATCTTGAAGTCGACGATGGCGATGTCGGTTTGCCAGTCGCGCAGGATCTGCAGGCCCTCGGCCCCGTCCATGGCTTCACGGATGTGCCGAACGCCCACGCCCTTGAGGATCGCCGAGACGATCGACCGGATGTGCTGGTTGTCATCCACCAGCAGAAAGCGCAGCTTTTCGAACGCCGCCGACATGCGGAAGCCGCCTCCTCAGATCATACGGGAAGACCGGAACTCCGAAGCCGCTCCCCCGCGTCTCCATGTCCCGATGCGGCGGCATAGCTACCTAAGGATTGAAATTCGCGCCAGGGGCGAAATGGCAGAATCTCAAGCGCGGAAGGGGCCCGCGCCGACCAGCAGCGACGGATCGAGATTGCGGCCGCGCCATTTCATCCGCCAGCACAGATGCGGCCCGGTCGCGCGGCCTTCCTTGCCCGTTTCGGCGATCAGCTGTCCTTGCTTGACGTAAGTGCCCGTCGCAACAAGGATTTTCGACAGGTGAAGATAGGCGGTGACCAGGCCCTGGCCGTGATCGACCAGCACGAGACCGCCTTCATAATGCAGTCCGGTCTCGGCGAAACACACCAGGCCGCCGGCCGGGGCGCGCACCGGCGCGCCCACCGGGGTGGCCAGATCGACCCCATAATGGGGACGCTTGGGTTCGCCGTTGAGGATGCGCTGGCCGCCGAACCGGGCCGAACGGCGCGCGCCCACAACCGGAAGTATGAAGCCATCGCGAAATCCCTCGAGATCGGCCTGGCTGGCGAAGCCGGCGACCTTGCGGGCGTTCTCGGCGGTGATCCGCTCCAGCAGAGCCGGGTCGGTCGGCGTCACCTGTTGCGGCGGCAGGCCATCGATGCGCTGGACGTCGAAGTCGCCGACCGCGATCGTTCGGTCGTCGACGGCCGAGCCGTCCGGCGTCGTGACGGTCAGCTTGCTGGTCGGGAGGGCGTCGCGGTCGAAGCCGATCACGAACCACCCGTTGGCCGAGGCGGTGGTCAGCGCCTGGCCGTCGAGATCGATCACCGCGCGAGGCGTCGTTCGGCCCACCGCATAGCCGCCCTGGACGAACTTGCCCGTCAGCGACAGGCCCGGCGCGGCGGCGCGGGCTGTCGTCGTGAAGGCGGCCGAGAGCGGAAGCGCGGCGAGGACCGCGCGGCGGCTCAGGCCCCTTGCCAACGCTTCAGCGCCTCGGCGGGACCGGCATAGGCTTCCTGGTGCTCGGGGCTCCAGTAGCGAAGGGCTTCCAGCGGGATTGGCTTGTTGGTGATGGCGCACAGCACGAAGCGGCCGGGGCTGAGCACGGCGTACTCGCCGTCCCCATAGTGCAGGACGGCCAAGCCGTCGGACTTGCCGAGATCACGATCGAAAGCGTTCATGAATTCTACTCTACGCCAGGAAGGGGCTTCAGAACAGATCGCCTTGATCGACGGGCGGCGCGGCCGGCTTGGGGCGAGGCCTCGGCGCGGGGACGGATGTCGGCGCTGGCGGCGGGACAAACCCGCCTTCGCCGTCGATCACCGCGTCGCGGTCGCCGCTCTTGAACTTCAGGCTCACCCGTTCCCCCGAGACTAGGTCGGACGCCGAACGGGCCAGCGTGCCGTCGCCCTTGCGAACCAGGGCGAAGCCCAGTTCCAGCGGTCGTTCCGGGTTCAGCGACTGACGCAGCTTTTCCAAGCCGGCCAGGCGTTCTGCGTCGCGCTGAAGGCGACGGTCTCCCGCCGCGTTCAGGCGCTGCCACAGGGCGGGCAGGCGAGCGTGCTGGGCGACACGGTCGGGCGCGCGGCGGGCGGCCAGGTCCAGGCGACGGCCAAGGTCGCCGACACGCTCGGCCTTGATGGCGCGCTGCCGGGTCAGCACCTCCGGCGTCAGGCGCGCGGTGACCTTCAGCAACGCCTGAGCGTGGACGGTGGTGTTGCGATGCAGGGCCGCGTCCAGTCGCCCGGAGGCGATGTCGAACCGCTGCTGGGCGAGGGCCAGGATGTCGTCCGGCCGCGGCAGGCCGCGCGCGGCGCTGACCAGGCGCGTGCGGCGATCCTCGATCAGGCGCGCGCCCGAGCGGTTCAGGCGCCGATCGAAGTCCGAGATCAGGGCGCGCAGTTCGGCCAGCACAGGCGTGGCCATCTCGGCGGCGGCCGTCGGGGTCGGGGCGCGGCGATCGGAGACGAAGTCGATCAGGGTGGTGTCGGTCTCGTGTCCGACCGCCGAGATCAGCGGGATGGTCCCCTCGGCCACGGTGCGGGCCAGGGCCTCGTCGTTGAAGGCCCACAGGTCCTCGACCGAACCGCCTCCGCGCGCGACAATCAGGATGTCGGGACGCGGCACGGGGCCGCCCGGCGCGATGGCGTTGAAGCCGCGGATGGCCGCGCTGACCTGAACGGCGGCGGCGTCGCCCTGCACGACGCACGGCCAGACCAGCACCTGGCACGGCCAGCGGTCGCGGATGCGATGGAGAATGTCGCGGATCACCGCGCCGGTCGGGCTGGTGATGACGCCGACCACGGCCGGCATCGAGGGCAGCGGCTTTTTTCGCTCCGGCGCGAACAGGCCCTCGGCGGCCAGCTTGGCCTTCAGGCGTTCCAACTGCGCCAGCAGCGCGCCGACGCCGGCCGCCTCCATGCTGTCGATGACGATCTGGTAGCGCGACCCGGCCGGATAGGTGGTGATCTTGCCGGTGACGATGACCTCAAGCCCGTGCTCGGGCCGCACGCTCAAGGCCCGGACATTGCCTTTCCAGACAACGCCGTCGATGGCGGACTTGTCGTCCTTGATGGTCAGATAGACGTGGCCGTTGGAGTGGTGCGTGACCTTGGACAGCTCGCCGCGCAGCCGCACGAAGCCGTAGCGGTCCTCCAGCGTGCGCTTCAGGGCGAAGGCCAGTTCGGAGACCGAATAGGGCGGGGCGTTGGAATCGCTTGGCGGCAGATCGCTCATGGGACTCTAGATAGGCCAAAGCCGGGGCGAGGATAAATGGTCGAACGTGTGCTCAGCGAGGATCAGATCACGGCGCGGATGCCGCTGTGGTGCGCGCTGTCCGAACTGTTTCTCGACACCCAGATGCAGCGCCAGGACTACGAGGCGATCGCCCGGGCGGCGCGGGAGGGCGGCTTCTCGACGGATCAGGTCCGCGACATCTTCGAGCGCGAGGTCTTCCCTGCGCTGGCCTTCAACCTGATGCAGGTCGCGGGCGAATGGGCCGGCTTCGATGCGGATGTCCTGCGTGAGCGGATCCTGTTGGCCTTAGGCCGTCCGCAAGCGAGCCGGTTCCTGACCGGCGGTTTGAAGAAGCAGCTGATGGCTGAGGAATGGCCCCGCATCCTGGCGGTGTTGGAGGGGCGGGAGCCCAATCTCACCGAAGCGCCGGTCAAGCCCGAGCCGCCGATCCTGGCGATCGCGGCGGGCCTTCTGGTGGTGCTGGCTGGATTGGCCCTGGTCTTCGGCTGGCTCTAGAAATGGAAAATCCCGGGGCGCGTGAGCGCCCCGGGATCCGCCGCCTGAGAGACTTTTGTTGTTCTTAGATGTAGCGGCGAAGCGAACGGGCGAGCTCGGTGGCGCCGCCCTTCTTCTTGGTCTGCTGCGGCTGATAGGCCACGCGGGCGTGCTCGACGCAGTAGGGGCCTTCCGACGAGCGCCGGCCGCAGAAGGTGAAGCCTTCCGACGACGGGTCGCCGATCGGCCACTTGCACATGTGCGCGCCCAGGGTCAGCACGGTGGCCGAACCCGGCTCTTCATGCCGGAAGGCCGGCAGCGGCGCGGGGGCGGACGCCACCGGAACCGACGACGGCGCCTCGACCGGCGTCACGCGACGCGGGGCCGACGGCATGGCCTGGGCGGCCGGACGCGCCGGACGCGGAGCCTTGAACGCCGGACGCGCCGGCTGCGAGGGGGCCGCGCGGCCCGACAGGCCCAGGCGGTGCACCTTGCCGATGACGGCGTTGCGCGTGACGCCGCCCAGTTGTTTGGCGATCTGACTGGCCGAAAGGCCGTCCAGCCAGAGCTTTTTCAAGGTCGAAACCCGTTCGTCGGTCCAGCTCATAACCCGTCTCCGCCGTTTCGATGGAGGTGAAGCGCGTCCCCACGCTCCTCACCCCATATCTGGTGCTCAAACCGCCCCGCCGGCGGTCGTCCTACTAGATATCGTAAAGAATGTGTTAAGGCGCACAATAGGCGGTAACGACTCTGTCCACAGAAACAAGATGTTGATTCAGGCAAGCCCAAGCTTGCGGAAAGGCGCCCCAGGGCGCACATGGCCAAGCAACACAACGGGTTGAGCGTATGAGAGACATGGCCGACAGCGTCATTCCGCCGCAGCCGCGCGACTATCACGGCTGGAATTGGTCCGGGTTCGTCACGCTGTACCAGCGTGAAATCCGCCGATTCTGGAAGGTCGGCACCCAGACGGTGGCCGCGCCGGTGGTGACGACCCTACTCTACATGCTGGTCTTCGTGGTCGCCGTGGGCGCCAGCCGGCCGGCCGTGGGCGGGGTGACCTTCGGCCATTTCGTGGCCCCGGGCCTGATCATGATGGCGATCCTGAACAACGCCTTCGCCAATTCGTCGTCGTCGCTGATCCAGGCCAAGATGATGGGCCTGACGCCGGACTTCCTGACGCCGCCGCTGTCGGCGCTGGAGCAGGTGCTGGGCTTCGCCCTGGGCGCGGCGACGCGCGGCGTGGTGGTCGGGGCCGTCACCGCCCTGGTCATCGGCGTGCTGCCGGGCGCTGGCCTGCAGTTGGCCCACCCCTGGGCCATCGTCTATTTCGCCGTGACGGCTTCGCTGATCCTGGGCCTGGCCGGCATATTGGCCGGCCTGTGGGCCGAGAAGTTCGACCAGCTGGCGGCCGTGACCAATTTCCTGATCATGCCCATGACCTTCCTGTCGGGCACCTTCTACCTGGTCGACAAGCTGCCCGAGCCGTTCCGCTCGGCCAGCCACTTCAACCCGTTCTTCTATCTGATCGACGGCTTCCGCTACGGCTTTATCGGCCACGCCGACGGCTCGATCCTGATCGGCGTGATCAGCATGGGCGTGCTGACCGCGGGGATGTTCCTGTGGTGCTGGCGCCTGTTCGTCACGGGATATCGCCTGAAAAGCTGAGGCCCCCGTCCGGGGAAGGCTCGAAATTCATCGGTTTTTCAGCGGCCTTCATAGTCCGTTGATTGACAGGACGTCGTTCCACGGCGACAACCTGCGGCCTTCCGGTCCCCGTGCTCACGCACGGGGGCTTCTTTCCTTTTTGGGAGGCCGGTCTTGAGCACCGCGACGTCGTCCAACCCCTCGCAGCACCACATCATGGGCGTCTACAACCGCGCCCCGCTGGCGTTCGAGCGAGGCCGAGGCGCGCGCCTGTTCTCGACCGACGGCGGCGAATATCTGGACTGCGTGGCCGGTATCGCCACATGCGGCCTGGGCCACGCCCACCCGGCGCTGGTCGAGGCGCTGAAGACCCAGGGCGAGAAGCTCTGGCACGTCTCCAACATCTACACGATCCCCGAGCAGGAAACGCTGGCCGACAAGCTGTGCGCGGCCACGTTCGCCGACGTGGTGTTCTTCACCAATTCGGGCACCGAGGCGATCGAGTGCGCCCTGAAGGCCGCCCGTCGCTATCACGCGGTCAATGGCCAGGCCGACCGCATCGAGGTGATCGGTTTCGACGGCTCGTTCCACGGGCGTTCGTACGCGGCGGTCAACGCCTCGGGCAACGCCAGCTATCTGGACGGCTTCGGTCCGCGCCTGCCGGGCTTCAGCCAGTTGCCGTTCGGCGATCTGGAGGCCCTGAAGGCCGCCATCACCGACAAGACCGCCGCGGTGATCATCGAGCCGGTGCAGGGCGAGGGCGGGGCGCGCGCCCTGACCGAGGCCCAGCTGCTGGAGCTGCGCGAGATCACCCGCGAGGCCGGCGTTCTGCTGATCTATGACGAGGTCCAGAGCGGCATGGGGCGGACCGGCAAGCTGTTCGCCCACGAGTGGGCGCCGGGCAGCGAACCGGACATCATGTGCGTGGCCAAGGCCCTGGGCGGCGGTTTCCCGGTCGGCGCCTGCCTGGCCACCAACGAGGCGGCCAAGGGCATGACCCCGGGCACGCACGGCTCGACCTACGGCGGCAACCCGCTGGCCATGGCGGTCGGCATCGCGGCCTTCAGCGCGATCAACACGCCCGAACTGCTGGACAACGTGAAGACCGTCGCCGGCTACTTCACCCAGCAACTGAACGGCCTGAAGGACCGCTTCCCGGACGTGATCGTCGACATCCGCGGCAAGGGCCTGCTGATCGGCATCAAGGTTATCCCGAATAACCGCGAGTTCATGGTGATGGCGCGCGACCAGCACTTGCTGATCGCGGGGGGCGGCGACAACTGCGTGCGCCTGCTGCCGCCGCTGAACCTGACCGTCGAGGAAGCCAGCGAAGCGATCTCCAAGCTGGAAAAGGCTTGCGAAGTCGCCCGCGCCAAGGCCGCCGCCTAGGCGACAACACGTATTGGCCGCCCGCTCCAGGACACTGGGGCGGGCGGAACCGTTAGGGACATGGCCAAGATGACCACCCCCCGGCACTTCATCGACCTGTGGAAGCTGGACGGCGCGACCCTGCGCCTGCTGCTCGACGACGCCCACGCCCGCAAGGCCGCTCGCAAGGGCTGGCCGCAGGGCAAGGTCGACGCCGACGCGCCGGCCAAGGATCGCGTGCTGTCGATGATCTTCCAGAAGAACTCGACCCGCACCCGCTTCTCGTTCGACGCGGCCATGCGTCAGCTGGGCGGGTCGGCGATCATCTCGACCTCGTCGGACATGCAGCTGGGCCGGGGCGAGACCATCGAGGACACCGCCAAGGTGCTCTCGCGCATGGTCGACGCGGTGATGATCCGCGCCAACAACCACGCCGACGTCGAGCGCTTCGCCCAGGTCTCGACCGTGCCGGTGATCAACGGCCTGACCGACAAGAGCCACCCCTGCCAGATCATGGCCGACATCCTCACCATCGAGGAGCATCGCGGCCCGATCGCCGGCAAGACGATCGCCTGGGTCGGCGACGGCAACAATGTCTGCTCCAGCTTCGTCCACGCCGCGCCGCTGCTGGACTTTACGCTGAAGATCGCCTGCCCGGCGGTCTATCATGCCGATCTCCACGACCTGGCTCGCGCCGAGAGCCTGCAGGGCCGGGTCAGCATGACCACCGACGTCAAGGCCGCCGTGGCCGGCGCCGACGTCGTGGTGGCCGACACCTGGGTCTCGATGGGCGACACCGACCATGACGAGCGCCTGGCCGCGCTGGAACCCTATCAGGTCGACGACGCCCTGATGGACCTGGCGGCGAGCGACGGCGTCTTCCTGCACTGCCTGCCGGCCCACCGGGGCGAGGAAGTCACCGACGCCGTCCTGGACGGCCCGCGCTCGCTGGTCTGGGACGAGGCCGAGAACCGCATCCACGCCCAGAAGTCCGTGCTGGCCTGGGTGTTCGGGGCGATCGGGTAGGGCAGTCGGGGCGGCGCCCTCGCAATTGTCACCCCCTCATCCTATCTAGCCTCCCCATGACCGACATCGCCCCCAATCCCGGCGTCCTCGACGACGTCGTTTCCGCATTCCAGATCGAAGGCCTGCCCGTGCGCGGCCGCGTGGTCCGCCTCGGCGACGCCGTCGATCAGGTGCTGACCCGCCACGCCTATCCGGAGCCGGTCGCCAACCTGCTGGGCGAGGCCTGCGCGCTGGCCGCCTTGGTCGGCTCCAGCCTGAAGTTCGAGGGCCGCCTGATCATCCAGGCCCAGGGCGACGGTCCCGTGCGCTACGTCGTGGTCGATTACGACACCAGCGGCGGCCTGCGCGGCTATTGCCGGTTCGATCCGGAGGAGGTCGCCAAGGTCTCGGAAGGGTTCACCCGTCCCGGCGCCAAGACGCTGCTGGGCGGCGGCGTGTTCATCATGACGCTGGACCAGGGCGCCGACATGGATCGCTATCAAGGCGTCACGCCGATCGAGGGCGAGACCCTGGCCCTGTGCGCCGAGCAGTACTTCCAGCAGTCGGAGCAGACCCCGACCCGCGTGCGCCTGGCCGTGGGTCAGGTCGATGCGGGCGAGGGGCCCAAGTGGCGCGCCGGCGGCATCCTGATCCAGGTCATCGCGGGCGACCAGGCGCGCGGCGACACGCAGGACGCCTGGACGCACGTCCAGGCCCTGTTCGAGACCACCGGCGAGGACGAGCTGGTCGACCCGACCGTCTCGACCCCGACCCTGCTGTGGCGGCTGTTCAACGAGGATGGCGTGCGCCTGCTGGAGGAGAAGCCGATGCGCGCCTTCTGCCGCTGTTCGGAAGACCGGATCGGCGTGGTGATGGACTCGTTCTCGGCCGAGGAAGTGGCCGACATGGTCGAACCCGACGGCAAGATCCACGTGACCTGCGAGTACTGCTCGCGCGTCTACAAGCTGGATCCGCCGGCGGCGGCCTGAAGCCGCGGCCCAAGACGAAGAAAGCCGGCGCCCGCAAGAGCGCCGGCTTTTGCTTGTCGGGGTCCTGGAAGCCTAGTTCAGCTTCGCCGCCGCGCCCGGCAGGTGCAGCGAGAACTCCGGGATCTCGGCCTCGAACACCTCGCCCTGGTCGGTGACCATCTGATAGCTGCCCTTCATCGCGCCGGACGGCGTGGGCAGGGGGCAGTTGGAGACGTAGCGGAAGGCCTCGCGCGGCTTCAGCTCCGGCTGTTCGCCGACCACGCCGGAACCCTCGACGTCATTCACGCGGTTGAAGCCGTCGGTGATCGACCAGCGCCGCGAGATCAGGGTCACCGTCTCGGTCCCGTGGTTCTCGATCTCGACCGTGTAGGACCAAAGATAGAGACCCTGGTCGGGCGAGGATTCCTCGGCCGCGTAGGTCGCGAAGACGCGCACGACGATGTCGCGCGTGCGAGCCTCGTAGGCCGCGCCGTCCTGGCCGCGACGGCGGCGCATCCGCTGCATCGGCGGGGAGGTTTCACGCCTGATCGAGCGCACGGATCACATCTCGCTGAAGGTCGGCCAGGCTTTCCAGCCCCACGGAAAGGCGCACGCCGCCCTCGGTCACGCCCAGGGACGGACGCTGCTCCTCGGGCACCGAGCGGTGGGTGGTGGTCGGCGGGTGGGTGGCCATCGACTTGGCGTCGCCCAGGTTGTTGGAGATGTCCACGATCTCCAGCGCGTTGAGGAACTTGAAGGCCGCCTCGCGCGAGCCGAGGTCCATGGCGATCACGGTGCCGCCGCCGCTCATCTGCGCCTTGGCGACATTGTGGCCGGGATGGTCGGCGCGGAACGGATAGAGCACCCGCTGCACCTTCTTGTGCTCGGCGATGGTGTTGGACAGGGCGAAGGCGCTGTCGGCCTGACGGCGGACGCGCAGATCCAGGGTCTCGAGACCCTTCAGCATCACCCAGGCGTTGAACGGCGACAGCGACGGGCCGGTGTGGCGCAGGCTGTCGCGGTAGAACTCCTCGTTGATCGCCTCGCTGGTCAGGATGGCCCCGCCCAGCACGCGACCCTGGCCGTCGATGTGCTTGGTGGCCGAATAGACCACGACGTCGGCGCCCAACTCCAGCGGCTGCTGGAAGATCGGGGTGGCGAAGACGTTGTCGACGATGACCTTGGCGCCGACCGCATGGGCCATCTCCGAGACGGCGCGGATGTCGGTGATTTCGAGGACCGGGTTCGAGGGCGTCTCGATCAGCACGGCCTTGGTGCCCGGCCGGATCGCCGCTTCCCATGCCTTCGGGTCGGTGGCGTCGACGAAGGTGGTCTCGACGCCGAAGCGCGGCAGCCACTCGCTGATGATCCAGCGGCACGAGCCGAACAGGGCGCGGCCGGCCACCACGTGATCGCCGGCGCGGACCAGGCCCATCAGCGCCGAGTGGATCGAGGCCATGCCGGTGGCCTGGGCGCGGCACACCTCGGCGCCTTCCAGCAGGGCCAGGCGGTCCTCGAACATCTTCACGGTCGGGTTGTTGAACCGCGAATAGACGAAGCCCGGATCCTCGCCGGAGAAGCGGCGGTCGGCGCCCTCGGCGCTGTCATAGGTGAAGCCTTGGGTCAGATAGAGCGCCTCGGCGGTCTCCATGAACTGCGACCGCGCGATCCCCCCACGAATGAGCTTCGTCGCGACGTCCCAGTCTTTTGGATCCTCGGCCACGGGCCTGCCTCTCTACGCTTGAAACCGCCGGCATAAGGAGCGGCGAGGGGGGCTTGGTCAAGCCTGAACGCCCCGTCCGCGAGCGGAGAATTGTCACGGGCGAAAATCACATTGTCACGGGCGAACGGCTTTCTCTCTCGCCTTGCCTTTGTGGCGCGGTTTGGCGAGTGTCGCGCCGATGACCGACGCCCACGCCGCAGGGATTCTGCCCTGCCAGACCATCGAGGACCTGATCGCCGAAGAGGCGATCACCTCGGCCACGCCGTTCGACACCGATCAGGTGCAGCCCGCCAGCCTGGACCTGCGGCTGGGCGCGCGCGCCTGGCGTGTCCGCGCCTCGTTCCTGCCCGGCCTGGGCCGCCGTGTGGTGGAGCGTCTGAAGGACGTGGCCATGCACGAGCTGGACCTGACCAAGGGCGCGGTGCTGGAGAAGGGCTGCGTCTACATCGCCGAGCTGCAGGAGAGCCTGGCCTTGCCGGGCAACGTCTCGGCGCGCGGCAATCCCAAGAGCTCGACCGGCCGGGTGGATGTCTTCGTGCGTCTGCTGACCGACCACAGCCGCGCCTTCGACGACGTCGACGCCGGCTATGACGGCCCTCTCTACATGGAGATCGCGCCGCAGACCTTCTCGGTGCTCGTGCGGTCCGGCACGCGGCTGAACCAGCTGCGCCTTAAGCGCGGCGAACCGGCCAAGCTGTCGATCAAGAGTGTTGGCGTGGACCTGACGCCGGGCCTGAACGGCCTGGTCGGCTTCCGCGGCCGCCGTCACGCTGGCGTCGTCGACCTGGATCACGAGGACGGCCACGACCCGCGTGACTACTGGGAGCCGCTGGAGGCTCGCCATGGCGAACTGCTGCTGGATCCGGGCGAGTTCTACATCCTGGCCTCGAAGGAAAACATCGAGATCCCGGTGCTGGAAGCGGCCGAGATGACCCCGATCGACCCGTCGGTCGGCGAGTTCCGCGTCCACTATGCCGGCTTCTTCGACCCGGGCTTCGGCACCGAGGAGGCCCTGGCCACCGGCTCCAAGGGCGTGCTGGAAGTCCGCAGCCACGAGACGCCGTTCCTGCTGGAGGACGGCCAGACCGTGGCCCGGCTGGTCTATGAACCCCTGACCGCGCGCCCCGTCAGGCTGTACGGCGAAGGCGGCTCGCACTACCAGCGCCAGGGCCTGAAATTGTCCAAGCACTTCAAGGCCTGGAGCTGATCGCGCGCGCTGAGGCGTTAGGTCGCGGGGCGCGTTCACTCGCGCCTTAACCAACTCACGCTTACCTCAAGGTCCAGTATCGGTCGGGTCTTGGTGGATGTTGCGTAGCGTATTGAAGCGTCTGTCGCGTGCGGCGATCGTAGCGGGACTGGCCTGGTCGGCTGGTGTCGGCGCGGCCCACGCGGCGCCGGCGATGTGGGAAGTCCGCGACAGGGACTCGGTCGTCTATCTCTTCGGCTCGATGCACGTCCTGGGTCCGAACGTGCGCTGGCGGACCCGGGCCTTCGACCACGCCTACGCCGCCGCCGACCGGGTGTGGTTCGAGACGCGGGCCGATGTCGGCCCCGACCGGATCAAGGCTCTGGTCGATCGTTACGGAGTCGATCCCGACCGCTCCCTGACGCAGAAGCTCTCGCCGACAGCCCTGGCCACCCTGCGTCCCGTCTTGGATCGGGACGGCGTGCCGCTGGAGCGCGTCGAGCGCCTGCGGCCCTGGGCGGCGGCGATGATGCTGTCGGTGGCCCCGATGACCCGGGCCGGCGCCAGCGTCGCCAGCGGCGTCGATGTCGCCACCACCCAGCGCGCGCGGATGGCGGACAAGCCGATCGAAACCTTCGAGACGCTGGAACAGCAGCTGCGCATCTTCGCCGACCTGCCCGAGCAGGCCGAGCTGACCTATCTGGACGACGTCGCCCGCGAGCAGCTGTCGCCGCCGCGCGGCGGCGTGGACCTGGAGCGCGCCTGGCTGAAAGGCGACATCGCCCGCCTGGGCTCGGCCCTGGTCGCCCCCATGAAGGCCGACCGGCCGGCGCTCTATCAGGCCCTGCTGCTGCGGCGGAACCTGGCCTGGGCCGACCGGCTGGACGCGGCGATGCGCCTCGGACGGGGGACCGATCTCGTGGTCGTCGGCGCCTTGCACATGGCCGGAAGCGAAGGGTTGCCGGCCTTGATGAAGGCGCGCGGCTATGCCGTCCGGAGGCTGCAGTGAACCTGTCGCAGCTCCGCCGCGCGGCAACGCGCCGCACCACATCTAGTGGACACTTGGTGCGGTTACACAAATTCTAGTCCTCGTTCTCGCGGCGGCGACTCACCGAGTCGGCGGGCGGCGAGAGCGGTGAAATCTACACGGAGGCCGTCTTGGCCCGTATCGCACACGATCCGTTCCTGATCCTGCAAGGCCGCGTCGAGGCCTGGGAGCGGTGCGCGCGCATCCCCGGCTGCGACAAGGCCGTCTGGCGCCAGGACGCCAAGGGCCGGGTGATCCGCTGGGCCGACTTCGGCGATCGTTTCTCGCGCTACGGCTGGGAAGTGGTCAGCCGCCCGCGTCCAGGCGTGCTGGGCCGCGCCCTGTCGGTCAAGCGCCAGGAAGCCATCCACTGGCGCGGCCTGACCCGCGACGCGGCGCCGGCCGACCCGTTCCTGGACCGAAAGGCGGCCTGAGGCCCTTCGGAAACATCAAGCTTCTCCGTCATTTAGTCGTGCCTGCACGACAAAATGACAACTATCCTTGACATGAATGCGCTCTGATGTGACAAGTTAGCTTGTCAAATTGAGAGGGGTGCTTGTCATGGATGACGATCTGAAGCCCAAGCGAATTCAATGGACTCTGTTTTTCGCCGGCGCGGCGGCGCTGGCGGCTGTTCCGTTCTGGCTGGCGTTCGCTCGGCCGTTCGGCGGGACGGCCATGCTGGTCGCGATGTTCGTCTGGCTGCTGGTCTATATGGCCTATGTCTATGTCGGCTCATCGCGGCTGAAGGCTGGCCGGATCGGTCCCGTCATGAAGCGCTATCGCAGCCGCCTCGCCGTGGCGATGATGGCCTACTTCCTGTTCCTGATCGGCTCGTTGAGTCTGCTCCGCGGTGGCGAGATCACCGGACCGCTGCTTTGGATCGTGGCCGCCGCGCCGGCGATCCCGATCCTGGGCGTGCTGGTCGTTATGGGCCTCTATCTGAAGGAAGAGCCCGACGAGTTCGAGCGCATGATCCACGTCGAGGCGATGCTATGGGGCCTGGGCGCGGTCCTGGGCGTCAGCACTGTCTGGGGCTTCCTGAGCAACGCCGGCGTCGTTCCCTCGCCGCCGCTGTTCCTGGTCTTCCCGCTGTTCTGCCTGGCCTGGGGCTTCAGCCAGCCGATCATCCGGAGGCGGTACCAATGAAGAACCGCCTGAAGGTCCTCCGCGCCGAGCGCGACTGGAGCCAGGCCGACCTCGCCGAAAAGCTCCAGGTCTCCCGCCAGACCATCAATGCCCTGGAGACGGGCAAGTACGATCCCAGCCTGCCGCTGGCCTTCAAGATCGCTCGCCTGTTCGAGCAGCCGATCGAGGCGATCTTCCTGGACGAGGCCTGAGCCGCGGCCCTCAGGCCGGCTCGCTTCCACCGACCTTCTTTCCAACCGCGTCCGGCGCCGAGCGCCGGAGTCTTCCGCGCGCCCCTATCCTAGGAGAAAAATCATGTGCATGCTCATGCCGCGCTTCCGCTTCTTCATCATGGTGATGGCGATCCTCGCCGCCTGCGGCGTCTTCGGCCGCGCCCACGCCGCGGACCGGATCACGGTCACGGTGACGGGCAAGGGTCCCGACGTCGTCCTGATCCCGGGCCTGGCCTCGTCCGGCGCGGTCTGGGATGAGACCGTCAAGCAGCTGGCGCCGACCCACCGCGTCCATGTCGTTCAAGTCGCGGGCTTCGCCGGCGCGCCGGTGGCCGGCAACGCCGAGGGACCGGTCGTCGCGCCCCTGGTCGAGGCCGTCGACGCCTACATCAAGGCCAATCATCTGAAGTTGCCCGTCGTGGTCGGCCACTCGATGGGCGGCTTCACCGGCTTGCTTCTGGCCCGCCGTCACCCCGAGGATGTCAGCCGCCTGCTGATCGTCGACAGCCTGCCGTTCTTTTCGTCGCTGTTCTCGCCGGCCGCCACGGCCGAGAGCATGAAGCCCCAGGCGGCCGCCATGCGCGACGCCACCATCGCCATGAGCGCCGACGCCTTCGCCAGCCAGCAGGCGATGACCCTGCCGCGCATGGTCAAGTCGCCGGACGGCCAGAAGGCCGCCCTGGCCTGGTCGGTCGCCTCGTCGCAATCGGTCGTGGCTCGCGCCCTGTACGATCTGCTGACCACCGACGCCCGCGCCGACCTGCCGGCGATCAACACCCCGACCACGCTGCTCTATCCCTACGATCCGGCCATGGGCGCGCCCACGGCGATGATCGACAAGACCTATGCCGACGCCTATGCCGGCCTGCCGGGCGTGACGCTGAAGCGCATCGACGACAGCCGCCACTTCATCATGTTCGACCAGCCCAAGGCCTTCGCCGACGCGGTCGAGACCTTCTTGAAGTAGGGGGCGGCGCAGTCCAAGCATGGGGCCAACGCATCAGCGGGGGTCCCATGCTTCGTAATCTTCGTCGCCTCGCCGCCGGCCTGGCCTCGGTCCTCGCGTTCGGCTTCGCCGGGACCGCCCTGGCCGAGCCGGCGCTGTGGAAGATCCACGACGCGGACTCGACCATCTATCTGTTCGGCACGATTCATGTGCTCAAGCCCAGCACGGTCTGGCGCTCGCCCAGGATCGACAAGGCCCTGAAGGACAGCGGCGACCTGACCCTGGAGATCGTCGGCGCCGACGATCCCGCGGTGATGCAGCCGCTGGTGCTGAAATACGGCCTGGATCCGAACCAGCCGCTGTCGGGCAAGATCGACGCGGCCGCTTTCCAGAAGGCCTCGACCCTGGCCCAGGTCGGCGGCGTGCCGCCCCAGCTGTTGAACGCCATGCGGCCCTGGCTGGCGGCGGTGCAGCTGTCGCTGATCCCGGTGGTCAAGGCCGGCTACGATCCCAAGAGCGGCGTCGAGCCTATCCTGGCGGCCGAGGTCAAGGCCGCGGGCAAGCCGGAAAGCGCCTTCGAGACGCCGGAGCAGCAGATCCGCTTTTTCGCCGACCTGCCGGTCAAGACCGAGGTGGAGTTCCTGAGCTCGACCCTCGACGAGGCCGATGAGGGCGTGGACAAGATCGACAAGATGGTCGCCGCCTGGGCGGCCGGCGACATCGCGGCGCTGGAAACCGAATTCGTCACCGAGATGAAGGGCCAGTACCCCGAGCTCTACGACCTGCTGATCACCAAGCGGAACCAGAACTGGGCGGGGCAACTGAAGACCAAGCTGGCGGGCAAGGGCGTCAGTTTCGTGGCCGTCGGTTCCGGACACCTGGTGGGGCCAGACAGCGTCCAGGTCCAGCTGGCCAAGCTGGGCGTCAAGGCGGAGCGGGTGGAGTAGGGGACCTTGGAGCGGGCGGGGGGAATCGAACCCCCGACATTCAGCTTGGGAAGCTGACGTTCTACCTCTGAACTACGCCCGCCAAAGGGACGCTCCGTTTAGCCTGGGATGTCCGCCTACTCAAGTCGCCTTCGCGAGGGGCCTTCTGGGGTCGCATTGGTCAAGGTGACCAAATTGCGCCGCATGGTTCGTCTCCTTATCCGCGGCGACACGGATGGGAGTCGATCGGCGCGTGGCAGTCCTGACGGAAATCTCTCTTAGAGCCGAGTCTGGCCGAAACCCGCCGCGCATGGCGTTCGGCGAGGTGACGATCGATGTCGAAAGCCGCCGCGTGCGCGGGCCGACCGGCGCCAGCAGCCTGGAGCCCCGGGTTTTCGATCTGTTGCGGGCCTTGGTCGAACGACCGGGCCTGACCGCCTCGCGCGATCACCTGATCGAGACGGTGTGGGGCGACGACGACGGCTCCGACGAGGCGCTGAGCCAGGCGGTGGCCAAGCTGCGCCGGGCTTTGGGCGACGACGCCCGGGCCCCGCGATTCATCGAGACGGTGGCCGGGCTGGGCTATCGCTGGATCTTCGAGGAGCCGCCAGAACGTCCGCGCCCGCCCGGACCGCGCTGGTCGAGGGGGCCAGCCTGGGTGGTCGGCGGCGCGGCTCTGGCGGTGATGGTCGGCGGCTTGGGCGGGGTCGGCGTCTATGCTTGGGCGCGGGCGGAAGAGGCCGACCGCGTCGAGATTCGCAAGACCCGCGCGCAGCGCACGGCCGACGGCTGCCTCAAACAGGAGCGGCCCGGGCCCTCGTCGCCCGGCTGCGAACCGCCGCCGGTCCCGCGTGAATTCGTCAAGCGATAGACGTGAAAAAGGCGGGCGCCGCGGCGCCCGCCTTCCTCGTCCCACCTTGGCCTATCAGGCCTTGATGAAGGCCAGCAGATCGGGATTGATCACGTCGGCGTGGGTCGTGGCCATGCCGTGCGGGAAGCCAGGATAGGTCTTCAGCGTGCCGTGCTTGAGCAGCTTGATGCCCAGACGGGCGCTGTCGTCGATCGGGACGATCTGGTCGTCCTCGCCGTGCATCAGCAGCACCGGCACGTCGACCTTCTTCATGTCCTCGGTGAAGTCGGTTTCCGAGAAAGCCTTGATGCAGTCGTAGTGGGCCTTGGTTCCGCCCATCATGCCCTGGCGCCACCAGTTGTCGACCGTGGCCGGCGACACCTTGGCCCCAGGGCGGTTGAAGCCATAGAAGGGGCCCGCTGCCACATCGTGGAAGAACTGGGCGCGGTTGGCGAGCTGGGCGGCGCGGAAGCCGTCGAACACCTCGATCGGCAAGCCGCCCGGATTGGCGGGCGTCTTCAGCATGATCGGCGGCACCGCGCCGATCAGCACGGCCTTGGCCACGCGGCCGGGCTTGGCGCGGGCGACATAGTGGATCACCTCGCCGCCGCCGGTCGAATGACCGACATGGACGGCGTTCTTCAGGTCCAGGTGGTCGGTCAGGGCGATGACGTCGGCGGCGTAGGTGTCCATCTCGTTGCCGGTGTCGGTCTGGGTCGACCGGCCGTGGCCGCGGCGGTCATGGGCGATGACGCGATAGCCCTGCAGCAGGAAGAACATCATCTGGGCGTCCCAGTCGTCGGCGCTCAGCGGCCAGCCGTGGTGGAACACGATCGGCTGGGCGGTCTTGGGACCCCAGTCCTTGTAGAAGATCTGCGTGCCGTCCTTGGTGGTGACGAAACCGCTGCTCATGTTCGAAGCTCCTGGAGCGGCCGTCGCGACGGCCGGGTTGGCGAGGGTGGGGACGGCCGCGAGCGCGCCCAGGGCGAGTCCGCCAGCGAGCACGCCGCGACGCGAGGTTTCGATCGGGTCGTTGGCCGGTTCGTTGGCGTCCATGGTCGTGCCCCTCGTGTGGAGGCGCCCGCCTGCGGCGGCGCGCCGTCGTTCTGCGAGACGGACAGTGGCCCAGGGGGGCGGGGCGGGATTGGACGGCCTGGACGCGGTTTGAATGTTCGTGAGGCTTGTCGGTCAAAGCGCGCGAGAACCTTGAATGCAAAACGCCGCCCGGGCGGACCGGGCGGCGTTCGAAAGCGTCTGGACTGGGAGCGCTTAGTTGCCTTGCGGCGGCGGGCCTTCCGGCGGCGGGCCGGGAGGCGGACCGCCTTCCTGGGCGCGGCGGGCGCGCATCTTTTCGAAGGCGGCCTTCAGCTCGTCCAGCGTGACCTTGCCGTCGTTGTTGGCGTCGATCATGGCGAAACGGTCGGCCGGACGGCCCGTGGCGTCCCATTCGGCCTTGTCGACCGCGCCGTCGCCATTGGAGTCCCAGCGCTTGAAGATGTCTTCCGGCGCCGGCATGCGGCCGGGCGGCGGGCCTTCCTGAGCCAGGGCGGCGCCGCCGGCCAGGGTGGTGAGCGAAGCAAGCGCGACGAGCAGCGTACGGCGCATGATGGGTTTCCTTCCCCGAGAGATGTCCCTGACCGAGGTGGATGAGCCGCGATTGTTGCCGGCTTATTGCGGGATTACGGCGGGAAGGGGCGCGGCTGAACGCGAAACGCCGCCCGGTCTCGCGACCGGACGGCGTCCGCTATCCCTTCACGCACACCACCTGGCGCAGGGTGTGCACGATGTCGACCAGGTCGGCCTGGGCGGCCATCACCGCGTCGATGTCCTTATAGGCCATCGGCGTCTCGTCGATCACGTCGGCGTCCTTCCGGCACTCGACGCCGGCGGTGGCCGCCACGTGGTCGGCGAGGGTGAAGCGCCGCTTGGCTTCGTTCCGGCTCATCGCCCGTCCCGCCCCGTGCGAGCAGGTGCAGAACGAGTCCGGGTTGCCCCGGCCGCGCACGATGAACGACTTGGCGCCCATCGAGCCCGGGATGATGCCCAGCTCTCCGTCCTTGGCCGACACCGCGCCCTTGCGGGTCAGGTAGACGTCCTTGCCGAAGTGCTTTTCCCGCGACACGTAGTTGTGGTGGCAGTTCACCGCATGCTCGGTCACGGTCAGGTCCGGGAACGTCTTCCTCAGCACGGTCAGGACCTGGTCCATCATCACCTCACGGTTGGCCAGGGCGTACTTCTGCGCCCAGGCCACGGCCCGGACGTAGTCGTTGAAGCCCTCGCTGCCTTCGGCGAAGTAGGCCAGGTCCTCGTCCGGCAGGTTGATGAACCACCGGCGCATCTCGTGCTTGGCCCGCTCGATGAAGTAGGTCCCGAACCGGTTGCCGACCCCGCGCGAGCCCGAGTGCAGCATCACCCAGACGTCGCCGGCCTCGTCGACGCACAGTTCGACGAAGTGGTTGCCGGTGCCCAGCGTGCCCAGGTGGCCGTAGCCGCGCGGGTGGCCCGCCTTCGGGTTGCGCGCGACGATGTCGTCGTAGCCGTCCTTCAGAGCGGCCCACTTCTCGGCCGCGATGGCCGGCGGCTCGACCTGCCAGGCGCCCTTGTCGTTGCGCCCGCCATTGTCGGTCCGGCCGTGCGGCACGGCGGCCTCGATATCCGACCGGACGCCGAACAGGTTGTCCGGCAGGTACTCGGCCCGGATCGAGGTGCGCACCGCCATCATGCCGCAGCCGATGTCGACGCCCACCGCCGCCGGGATGATCGCCTTGTAGGTCGGGATCACCGAGCCCACGGTCGCGCCCATCCCCCAGTGGACGTCGGGCATCACCGCCACGTGCTTGTGGATGAACGGCAGGCTGGCGACGTTGCGCAGCTGCTTGAGGGCGGAGTCCTCGATCGGAACCCCTTGGGTCCACGCCTTGATCGGCGCGCCGTCACTTTCGATATGCGTGAAGCCGCTCATCGGCTTCTCTCCTCTTGCTCCCCCTCCTGGCGGCGGGCCGGCAAGTGTTTCCGCACAAACGAAAAAACCCCTCCGGCTGATGGCCAGGAGGGGCTTTTTCGGACTTCCCGAGTTCAGTCGAACCCTAGGCCGTGATCCCCTCCAACGCGCGCGTGTTCGCGTACTCGACCTGGCGATCGAGCATGGTGAACAGTTGCGAATTGACTGGGGCTTTGTGCGCCATGGTCCTCATCCTTCGGGAGGCGGGCGATTACAGCGTTCGTCGGACCAGGGCTAGTGGGAGTGACGCGGAAGTTGAGCCGGTGTGGCCGAACGGGCACAGACGCAATCCTCCAGCACGCCGGAGGATATCCGCTTCAGTGCTTCCCGCGATCGCGCCCGAAGTTCGGTTCGGCGCTTTCCTGGCCGGCCGCCACGATGCCGCGGCGGATGGCGCGGGTGCGGGTGAAGTGGGCGTGGAGGGTGTCGGCGTCGCCCCAGCGGATGGCGCGGCTCATGGCCTGCAGGTCCTCGGTGAAGCGGCCCAGCATTTCCAGCACCGCGTCCTTGTTGGCCACGAAGATGTCGCGCCACATGGTCGGGTCGCTGGCGGCGATGCGGGTGAAGTCGCGGAAGCCCGAGGCCGAGTACTTGATGACCTCGTTCTCGGTGACGTTCTCGAGATCCGCCGCGCTGCCGACGATCGTATAGGCGATCAGGTGGGGCAGGTGGGAGACGACGGCCAGGACGAGGTCGTGATGCTTTTCCTCCATCAGCTCGACCTGGGCCCCGAAGGCGCGCCAGAAGGCCGACAGCTTGGCGACCGCGGCGGCGTAGTGCTCGTCGTCGCTGTCGAAGGGGGTCAGGATCGTCCAGCGGTTCTCGAACAGCTCGGCGAAGCCCGAGTCGGGACCCGATTGCTCGGTGCCGGCGATCGGGTGACCGGGGATGGCGTAGATCTTCGAGAGGTCCTGGGCGCGAAAGGCCTCGGCGACATTGGCCTTGGTCGAGCCGACGTCGGTGAGGGTCGCCCCAGCCTTCATGGCCGGGATGACGACGGCCGCCAGTCCGGGGATCGACAGCACCGGCGTGGCGATGACCACCAGGTCGGCGTCCTTGACCGCTTCGGCGATGTCGCCGGTGACGTGCTCGGCGATGCCCAGTTCGACGACGCGGGCGCGATTGGCCTCGCTGGCGTCGGCCACGGTGACTTCGCCGACGACGCCGTGCTGGCGCGCCGCGCGGATCACCGAGCCGCCGATCAGGCCGCAGCCGATGACGGTGAGCTTGGGATAGAGAAGACCGGGATTGGACATCTAGCGCGCCATGAACTCACTCAGCAGGTCGACGACCGCCCGGTTCTGCTCTTCCAGGCCGATGGTGATCCGGATCGCGTCGGGCAGGCCGTAGTTGGCCACGGCGCGGACCAGATAGCCCTTCGACGCCAGGAAGGCCTCGGCCTCGAGCGCGGTCTTGCCGGGCGTGGTCGGGAAGGTCGCCAGGACGAAGTTGGCCGCCGACGGCGTCACCTCCAGGCCCAGGCCGCCCAGCTGCTGGGCCAGCCACGGTCGCCATTGCTCGACCAGCGCGAGCGAGCGGGCCTGGAAGTCGTCGTCGAACAGGGCCGCGACGGCGGCTTCCTGGCCGGGGATCGAGGTGTTGAACGGCGGGCGGATGCGCTCGATCGGCTCGATGATGTGGGGCGGCGCATAGCCCCAGCCCACGCGCAGGGCGGCCAGGCCGTGCAGCTTCGAGAAGGTCCGGGTGACGATGACGTTCTCGGCGGCGCGGGCCAGGTCGAGGCCGTCCTCGAAGCGCGGATCGCTGCAGAATTCCGAATAGGCGCCGTCCAGCACCAGGATCACCGACGGCGGCAGGGCCGCGTGCAGGGCGCGGATCTCCTCGCCCGTCAGCCAGGTGCCGGTCGGGTTGGCGGGGTTGGCGATGAACACCAGACGCGTGCGCTCGTCGATGCATTTCACCGTCTCGTCGATGTCGATGCGGTGGTTGATCTCCTTGGCCATCCGCACCTGCGCCTGGCAGGCGCGGGCCCCGATGGCGTAGGCGGCGAAGCCGTGCTCGCCCTGGACGATGTTGTCGCCGGGCTCCAGATAGACCTGGCACAGCAGGGCGAAGATCTCGTCGCTGCCGTCGCCGAAGGTCAGGCGCTCGGGTTCCAGCTTGAAGCGCTCGGCCACGGCGGCGCGCAGGATATTGGCCTTGCCGTCCGGATAGACGTGCATCCGGTCGACCGCGTCGCGATAGGCCTGCTTGGCCTTGTCGCTGCTGCCCAGGATGTTCTCGTTGCTCGACAGCTTCACCGGATGGGCGACGCCCTCGATCTTCGACTTGCCGCCGACATAGGCGTGGATGTCCATGATCCCGGGCTTGGGAACGGGACGGGGCGCGGCGAAGCGATCGGTGGGAGCGGCGGTCATCGGACTACTCAGCTGACGGACGTCTGGTTTGCAGACGGCCGCTTCTTACACGTCGAACTGCTCGGGTGCAGCCCCGATGACGCCCGTAAGTTGGCCCGGCGCGCGGGCCAGGCGCTCGTCATCGGTCTGGAAGAAGCCCGACAGCGAGAACAGCTTCAGACCGCCGGCCTCGGCGACCTGCTCGGCGGCGACGCCGTCCTGGCTGAGCGCGTCGACGATGGCGGCCGTGCTCTTGGCCGAGTCGGTCACCCAGAAGGTCTGGTCGTGGCCGGTGGGCTCGACCTCGACCTCGGCCACGGCCAGGGCGGCTTGCGGTCCCCAGGTCGCCAGGCAGGGCAGGGCGGCGAACACCTTCAGCTTTGGCTCGGCCAGCAGGCGGCCCCACCAGGGCGTGTCGGCGGCCAGCGGCAGGACGGCGACGCCCCACGGGGCGCGGGCGACGGCCAGGGCGTCCTGGGCGGTGGCGACGATCGACAGGCGCGGCGCGGTCCCGAAGCGCAGGCGGGTCAGTTCGACGGCGCGGGCCGGCTCGCGGCCGCCGAACACGGCCAGTTGATAGGGACCCTGGCGCGCCAGGTTGTCGGCCATGATCTCGCGCCAGATGCGGATGACCAGGGCGTTGGAGGCGCCGGTGCGGGGCGCTTCCAGAAGCTTGCGGACGATCTGGGCCTCGCGGCCGGGGCGCAGGCCAAAGCCCGTGTCGCCCGAGGCGCGCTTGGCGGCCGCGACGGCGCTGGCCAGGCCGGCGCGCTCGTCGAGCAGTTTCAACAATTCACCGTCGATGGCGTCCAGCCGCCATCGGACCTCTTCGAGAGACGGTGTGGCGTCCGTCGCGTCGCTGCCCATGTTCTTCCCCGAAATTGGAGGGCGGACCATAGTCTTTGCCGCCGAACACGCAATAGCCGGCCCTGTTGGGGAAGGAAATTGCGTTTCCGGCGATCAGTGCTCGGTCAGTACACCTTCGGGGCTGGGCCCGTATCGATCACACCCAGGTAGGTGCGGCCGCCCTGGAACTTCAGGTCGGCCTCGATGACCGGCTCCTGGCCCGCGGCCTGGGCCACGGCGGCCAGGGCCTGTTCCGGCGTCCTGATCGGTTGGCCGGGGGCGGCGCGTTCCTTGAGCGCGACGCTCAGCGAGCCGGTCACCGCGCCGTCCGGGTCGACCGACAGGACGCCGGACTTGGCCTTGCCTTCCGCGTCGCCGGCCAGCAGCTGGCTCTGTTGAACGCTGATCTGACCGCCGGCCGCGCTCCAGCGCTTGACGGCCGCCTCCCAGTTGCGGCCGCGCAGGTACGAGACGTGCGACAGGCGGGTCTCCAGGATCATCGAGGCGGTCTTGTCCTGGGCGATGCGGCCCAGCAGACCGGTGAAGGCGGTCTTGGCGCCGTCGGCCTTGAAGAAGATCGCGCCCTGGTCGTCGGGACCGCCGCGGGTGTGCAACTGCATGTTGGCGGCCGAGACCAATTGGAACGGCTTGGTCCCGGGGGCGGGGGTGAAGGTCAGCTTGGCGCCCTCGACCGAGATGCGCGGCGGATATTCGGTCACGTGCGAGATGCTGGCGCGCAGGGCCTGGCCGGTGATGGTCACGTCGCCGGCCTCGGGACGGGTCAGCACCACGCCCTGCGGGGCGACCAGCACCCAGTGGGTCAGGTCGTAGATCTCGGCCTCGCCCTTGAGCACGGGGGCGCGGACGGCCCAGCCGGTGGGTTCGGCCACGCGGGCGTTCGTCAGGTCGACGTTCATGCGGAACGGAAAGCCCGAGAAGGTGCGGGCGCTCCACGACAGGTCATAGCCGCGTGATTTCAGGTCGGCCGACTGGGCGTCCATTCGCTGCTCGGCCTGACCGCGCAGCCAGAACCAGCCATAGCTCCAGCCGCCCGCGATGACGGCGGCGAGGATGAAAGGCGTGAACAGACGGCTGCGCCGAGCCTTCCGGGGGGCTTTGCGGGACGGGCGGGCGTCGGTATGGGTCATGTATAGGGCGCGTCCAGTCGGGATCGGGAATGGGTTTGGCAGGCGACGGCGAAGATCGCTGGGTGTTCGGATACGGATCGCTCATGTGGCGGCCCGGGTTCCCGTTCATAGACCGAAGAACGGCCGTGCTCCACGGTCGCCGGCGGGCCTTCTGCATCTATTCCGTCCACCATCGCGGCACCTACGAGCGACCGGGCCTGGTGCTGGGCCTGGCGCCCGGCGGCGCGGTGCGCGGCATGGCCTACCGGGTGGCGGCCGGCGAATGGGAAGAGGTCTACGCCTATCTGCGCGAACGCGAGCAGCCGACCGAGACCTATTTCGAGACCTCGCGAGACGTGAAGATCGATGGGAGCGGCAAGGTCTCGGCCCTGGTCTTCCTGTCGGACATGAAGCACGCCCAGTGGGCCGGGGCGCTGACCCTGGAGCAGCAGGCGGCGCTGATCGCCGGGGCCACGGGGCTTTCCGGGCCGAACATCGACTATCTCAGGGATCTCGTCCTGCACCTGCGCGAGGACGGGGTGCGCGACGGGACGATGGAGAAGCTGTTGAAGATGGTCGAGGCGATCGGGCCGTCCTAGACTCCGGAGTCCTCCAGGGCCTTGGTCGCGGTGTCGATCCGGGTCTGCAGCTCGCGCATGAACTCGCCGCGCTTCAGGCCGGCGGGGATGGGTTCGAGATAGTCGAAGACGATCGCGCCGGGCTTGATGACGAAACCCTTGTTCCAGTGGCCGCCGCAGTTCAGGGCCAGCGGCGTGACCGGCATGTTCAGCTCGCGATACAGCGCGGCGATGCCGGGCTTGTACTCGCCGGGCTGACCGGGGAGGCCGCGGGTGCCCTCCGGGAAGATGATGATCTGGCGGCTCTCGGTCATGCGCGCGGTGGAGTCGCGGACCAGCTTTTTCAGCGCCGTCGAATGGCCGGCGCGGTCGACCACGATCATGCCGGCCTTCATCCCGTGCCAGCCGAACAGCGGCACCATCAGGAGTTCCTTCTTCATCACGAAGCAGGCGTCGGGCAGCAGCGCGAACTGGCTGAAGACATCGAACATCGACTGGTGCTTGGCCGCGACCAGGGCCGGGCCGGTCGGACGCTGACCGCGCACCTCGACCTTCACGTCGGCCAGCCAGCGCAGGGCCCAGATCAAGCCCTTGGCCCAGGCCTTCAGCGACCAGGTGTTGGCGGCGCGGGGCAGCGGGTAGGTCACGATCATGCCCACGGCCCAGACGATGGACCACAGCCAGAAGAACAACTGGAACAGGAACGAACGCAGATAGATCAAGACGCTTCCTTCGCCGCCGAGGCGGCTTTCTCTTTAGGACCCAGCCCCAGGAACGCTTCACGCCCCAGGATCGCCAGGTACTTGCAGTATTCCACGATCATCCGCCGGGCGCTGAGGCCGGTCTTCCACCAGCGATGAGCGTTCAGGTCGGTCTTGACCGGATAGGCATAGAGTTCGACGCGCGGCATGGCGGCCCGCAGCTCCAGCATCGAGCGCGGCATGTGATAGTCGGCGGTGACCACTATGAGGCTGCGATAGCCTTTGGACTTGGCCCACTCGGCCGTCTCGCGGGCGTTGCCGACGGTGTTGGCGGCGGCGAACCCCAGGTCCACGCAGCAGTCATAGATCGGCTTGACCGCCTTGGTCACCGTCAGGACATCGGCGCGGGTGGCTTCGCGGTTCACGCCGGAGATCAGCAGGCGCTGGCCCTTGCCTTCCTCCAGCAGCTTGGTGGCGGCCTCCAGGCGCAGGGTCGAGGCGCCGGTCAGGGCCACGACGCCGTCGGCCACCGGCGGCTCCTTGGCGGGCGTCGACTGGTCCACCCGACCGGTGAAGGCCAGCAGGCCCAGGCCCCAGATCATCAGCGCGATCAGCAGCGCGGCGAGCGTCTTCATGGCGTTTGGATCTTCACGGCATCTCCCCCACGATGCGCGACGCCGCCAGGCGGGCCGAGAGCCCGGCGATCAGGGCCGCGACCACCGGAGCGGGCAGGGCGGCGACCAGATCGATCCAGGCCAAGGGCAGGATCGGCGCAACCCCCGCGCCGCCGCCGAAGTAACGCGCAACGACGCCGATGATGGCCGCGCCCGCGCCGCCCAGCAAGCCCGCCAGCGCGCCCATGGTCGCGAAGCGGTTCTGGAACAGGCTGGCGATGAAGCCCTGCTCGGCCCCGGAGAAGTGCAGCACCTCGATCACGTCGCGTCGGGCGGCGAGGCCGGCGCGGGTGGCGAACGCGATGACGGCGGCCGTGGCTGCGGCGATCAGGGCGAAGACGCCCAGGGCCGCCAGCCGCGCCAGGTCGGCGGCGCGCTCGATATCGGCGATCCAGCGGCTGTGGTCGTCGACCGTGGCGTCGATGCCGGCCGAGCGCAGGGCCTTGTCCAGCACCTGGGCGGTCGGCGGGGCCTTGGGGTCGAGCTCCAGGGTGACGAGGCGCGGGGTCGGCAGGTCGTCGACCAGGGCCTCCTTGCCGATCCACGGCGCGAGCAGAGCCTCGGCCTTTTCGCGCGGCAGGGCCTGGGCCTCGGCCACGCCCCTGACCCCGGCCAGGGTCTCGGCGGCGCGGGCCGCGGCGCTGTCGGGCGTCTCGTTGGCGCGGGCCCGGACCACTACGGTGGCCGAGTTGACCAGTTGCGAGGTCCAGCCATGGGCGGCGCGGTTGGCGGCCAGGGCGGCGAAGGCGGTCAGGCAGGCCAGGAAGCAAAGCACCGCCACCACGAAGACCAGCGCCCCGTCGCGAGCGTCGCGCGGCGGCAGCAGCGGCCCCGGCTTCCAGCGGGCGACCTGGAAGAACTCGCTCATCGAGGGCCTCCCGCGTCGACCAGCCGGCCATGTTCGAGGTGCAGGGTCGGGCGGCCGGCGCGGGCCACCAGATCCTCGTCGTGAGTGGCGATCAGCACCGTCGTGCCCAGGCGGTTCAGCTCGACGAACAGGCGCAACAGGCGCAGCGACATGGCCGGATCGACATTGCCGGTCGGCTCGTCGGCCAGCAGGACGTCGGGGCGGTCGACCACGGCGCGGGCGATGGCCAGGCGCTGCTTCTCGCCGCCGGACAGGGTGGCGGGAAGCGCATGCATCCGTTCGCCCAGGCCGACCCAGGTCAGCAGTTCGGCGACATCCTCGCGGTAGGTGGCGGGCTTGCGCTTGAGGATACGCAGGGGCAGGGCGGCGTTGTCGAACACCGACAGGTGCTCCAGCAGGCGAAATTCCTGGAACACCACCCCGATCCGGCGACGCAGGAACGGCAGATCGGCGGTATGGGTAAGGCTGACATCCCGCCCGAAAAGCTCGACGCGACCCCGTGACGCACGGTGCGCCAGATAGATCAGCTTGAGCAGAGAGCTCTTACCCGCGCCCGACGCGCCGGTCAGGAAATGGAATGAGCCCGGCGCCAGGGAAAAGCTGATATCTCTTAGGGTTTCCGGCGCGCGGCCGTAACGCATCGAGACGCCTTCGAACCGGACCACCGGAAGGGCGTCATCGCCCTGTTCTGTGTCGATCCGCAAGGCGCGTCACTTGGGTTTCTGGACATCAGGGTTAAAATCAGCGACCCCCTTAAGCTGTGTGGGGAGCGTTCGATTCGCGGCCATGATACTGACCTGTCCGGAGTGCGCCAGCCGCTATTTCGTCGACGACTCCAAGGTCGGCGCGACGGGGCGTGTCGTGCGTTGCGCTTCCTGCGGTCACCGCTGGACCGCCCGCAACGACGACGCCGAAGACCTGTTCGACGAGCCCGAAGCTCAGACCCTCGCCGGCCAGACCGATGATCCCGAGCAGGTCCCCGAGACCGTGGCCGAAGGCGGGAGCGCCGACGGCGAGGAGCCGCCCGTCAGCGCCTTGCCGGGCGAGGAGCTTCCCAAGGTCTTCCGGGCGCGCGCCGACGCCGAGCGTCGCCTTCGCGAGGCCACCGCCACCGGCGTCATCTGGGCCGGCATGGCCGCCGCCATGGCGGTGGTCGTGGTCGCCGCCCTGATCTTCCGCATCGACGTGGTCAAGATCCTGCCGGGCTCGGCCGGCGCCTATGCCGCCGTCGGCCTGCCGGTGAACACCATCGGTCTGGTGATCGACCGCGGCAGCATCAAGGCTCAGCCCGTCATGCAGGACGGTCACGCGGCGGTGACCATCACTGGTTCGATTCGTAACATCACCGAACATGAAGTGCTGGCCCCGCCGCTGCGGGTCGAACTGCTGAACAAGCAGGAAAAGCGCGTGGCCGGCCAGCTGGCCGCGGCCGCCGACGCCAAGATCCCTCCGGGCGAGGTGCGTCACTTCTCGATCACTTTCCTGAATCCGCCCCGCACAGCCAAGGACTTGCAGATCGGCTTCGCCACCGAAGCTGGCGCGGCCAAGGCGGTGAAGGCGGCGCTCCACAAGCCCGAAGGCCACGGCGGCGAACCCGAATTAGACCTGCGCGGCGCCCAGGACGCCCCCGCCGAGCACGAAGCGGCTGGACAGGAACCCCCGGGACATGAGAGCGGGGACGAAACTCCTCCCCCTGCAGACTCTCATGAACCCGCCCACCATGAATGACACCAAACAGCCCGAAGTCCTGATCTCGGAAGCCGAGATCGCCGAGCGGGTTCAGAAACTGGCCGAGGCCATCGCCCCGCGCATCGACAACGACACCGTCGTGGTCTGCCTGCTGACCGGCGGCCTCTGGTTCGCCGCCGATCTGACCCGCGCCCTCTACAAGGCCGGCCGCGACGTGCGGTTCGACGCTCTGTGGCTGGCTTCCTATCACGACGAGCGCAAGAGCACGGGCCGCTGCGAGGTCCGCGCCGACCTGCAACGTCCGCTGGTCGGCCGCCGCGCCCTGGTCGTCGACGATGTGTTCGACACGGGCCTGTCGCTGTCGGAAGCCGCCCGTCTGGTCAAGGACGCCGGGGCCAGCGAAGTGCTGACCGCCGTGTTCGCCCGCAAGCCCTGGCCCAAGGATCGCGGCATGGAGCCGGACTTCGTCGCCTGGGAAGCGCCCGCGCGCTACCTGGTCGGCTACGGCCTCGACGACGAGGGCAAGAGCCGCGGCCTGCCGTATATCGGCGCCCTGGACTAGAAACCCCTAGGCCGCGCGCTGCGGGCGCGTCGCCGATTTTTCGTCGATTTGGAACAGGTCGACCCGGTCGGCCAGTTCCTGCGTCTCGTTGCGCAGCGCATGGGCGGCGGCCGTGGTCTCCTCGACCATGGCCGCGTTCTGCTGCACGACCCTGTCCATCTCGCCCATCGTCGTGTTGACCTCGCCCAGGCCTAGGGCCTGATCGCGGGCCGAGGCGGCGATGGCGTTGACCTGGGCGTCGATCTCGGCGACGCGGGCGATGATCCGCTGCAGCGCCTCGCGGGTGCGGCCCACGCGCTCGACGCCGGCGCTGACCTGCTGGCCCGAGACGTTGATCAGGTCCTTGATCTCCTTGGCCGCGCTCGCCGAGCGTTGGGCCAGGGCTCGAACTTCCTGGGCCACGACCGCGAAACCGCGCCCGGCCTCGCCCGCGCGCGCGGCCTCGACGCCGGCGTTCAGCGCCAGGAGGTTGGTCTGGAAGGCGATCTCGTCGATCACGCCGATGATCTTGCCGATCTGGCCGGACGAGGTTTCGATCAGGGTCATGGCCTCGACGGCCTCGCTGACCACGGGATCCGAGCTTTCGGCTTCCTGGCGCGCCGAGGCCGCCGCGGCGTTGGCCTGGCTGGCGCTGTCGGCGGTGCTGCTGACCGCGACGGTGATCTCGCCCAGGGCGGCCGTTGTCTGGACCAGGCTGGCGGCCTGGTGCTCGGTGCGACGGGCCAGTTCGTCGGAGGCGCGCGACATGTCCGCGACGCCCGCGGTCATGCTGGCGGCGTTGCCGGCGATCTCGCGCATGGCGGCCTGCAGGCGCGACAGGGCGTCGTTATAGTCGGCGCGGAGCGGCTCGTAGCGGGCGGCGAAGGCGTGTTCCAGCCGCCAGGTCAGGTTGCCGCGCGACAGGTGACCCAGCGCCGTGGCCAGTTCCTCGACGACCTGGGTCTGCTCGGCTTCCAGCGCGGCCTTCTGGCGAGCCTGTTCGGCATTGGCGGTGTCGCGCGCGACGCGCTGGGCCTCGGCCTCGGCGTTGGCGGCGTCGGCGCGCGAGGCCGCGTCCAGCGCCTTGTCGGTGCGGGCGTTGACCGTGACGAACAGCCGCGACACGCCGGCGGTCAGCCAGATCAGCGACCAGGCCGTGGCGAAGGTGACGCCGGCGTCGAAGGCCAGGCGCAGGGGCGTGACCTCGCCGCTCATGAGAACGTGCGGGGCGATCGCGGCCATGGACAGCTCGATCCCCACCACGGAGGCCGCGCCCACGGCGACGGCGCGCCAGTCGCCATAGGCGACCAGCAGGGCCAGGGCGGCGAGGTAGGCCATGCGAGCGTCGGCTTGAAGCGGATGGCCGGAAAAGGCGGCGATGAACAGGCTGACCTGGCCCATCAAGGTCAGCGCGGTCGAGATTCGCTGGGCGGCGTTGTCGCGCCAGATCGCCCAGCCGCCCCAGGCCAGGGCCGCCAGCAGCACCGAAGCGCCAGCCAGCGGCGGGACCGGGCGACCCGCCATCATGGCGGCGGCCGGGGTGATCAGAACCAGCGCCGCGATACAGGCCAGCACCAGATGGCCGCCGAGCTTCCGTTGGGCCTCGATACTGTCGAATTCAATGAGGTTGCCCACGGCCGAGCTCCACTGTTCCCCGAAACGGGAGCAGCTTTACAACGCGTTGGTTAATCCCTTGTGGCTGTGGGGTCTTTTTGAGGCTTCCGTAAAATTACCTAGATCCAGTCCGGGACGAGATCCCGCGCCAGCATCTCGTCATAGGTCGGGCGCGCGCGGATCACCGCGTAGCGGTCGCCGTCGACCAGGACCTCGGGGACCAGAGGCCGGGTGTTGTACTCGCTGGCCATGGCCGAGCCGTAGGCGCCGGCCGACATGAAGGCCACCAGATCGCCCGAGACGAACGTCGGCAGGGCGCGATCGCGCGTGAAGGTGTCGCCCGTCTCGCAGACCGGGCCGACCACGTCATAGACCGTCTCGGCGCCCAGCTGGTCCTTGGCGCGCCTGGTCACCGGCCGAATGTCGTGGAAGGCGTCGTACATGGCCGGCCGGATCAGGTCGTTCATGGCGGCGTCGATGACCAGGAACTTGCGGCCTTCCGGACGCTCGTGGACATGGATCACTTCGGAGACCAGCACGCCGGCGTTGGCGGCGATGACTCGGCCCGGTTCGAAGGCCAGCTTGACGGGAAGGCCCTTGGTGACCTCGCCGACCATCGCGCCGAACTCGGCCGGCGAGGGGGGCGCGGGGCTGTTGAAGTAGGGCACGCCCAGGCCGCCGCCCAGGTCCAGGCGCTCGACCGACAGGCCTTCGCCCAGCAACTGCTCGACCAGACCCCGCATCTTGCTGAAGGCCGCGCGCATGGGCGTCAGGTCGGTGATCTGGCTGCCGATATGGCAGGCCACGCCGATGGGCTCGAGATTGGCGTTGTTGCTGGCGTTGGCGTAGAGGCGCGCGGCCTCGGCGAACGAGACGCCGAACTTGTTCTCGGACTTGCCGGTGGCGATCTTCGCGTGGCCGCCGGCCGCGACGTCCGGATTGACGCGGAAGGCGACCTTGGCCCGCAGGCCCAGGCTGGCCGCGACCTCGGCGATCAGGTTCAGTTCGGGCTCGGACTCGACATTGATCTCGGCGACGCCGGCCTTGAGGGCGAACGCGATCTCGCGACGGACCTTGCCGACGCCGGAGAAGACGATGCGCTCGGCCGGGATGCCCGCGGCCAGGGCGCGGCGGACCTCGCCCTCCGAGACCGTGTCGGCGCCGGCGCCCAGGTCGCCCAGCACCTTCAGCACCGCGACGTTTGAATTGGCCTTCACGGCGTAGGCGACCAGCGGGTCGACCACGCCGCCGGCGATCAGAGCGTCGCGGAACACCGTGAAGTGCCGCTCCAGCGTGGCGCGGCTGTAGACATAGACCGGCGTGCCGACCTCCGCCGCGATCCTGGCCAAGGGCACGCCTTCACAGGCCAGGCCCTCGGGGCCGTACTCGAAGTGGTTCAACGGAATCTCTTACCTGGGCGTGGCGCCGGGGAAGCCGGCTTGCGAGGGGCCGCCGAACGGATCGTTCGTGCCGGGCAGCGGCGCTTCGCGAATCGTGCGGTTGCTGGAGGCCGGGTCGCGGATCTCCTGGGCGCCGCCGGCGCGGGCCGGCTGGTTGGCCTGGGCCGATGCGGCGCGGCGTTCAGCTTCCCAGGCGGCCTTCTTGGCCGGGTCCCACATCGGCGCGGGACGCTCCAGAGCGCCTTGCTTGCCGCAGGCGGCGGCCGTGACGGCCAAGGCGGTCAGCGCCAGCAGGGTGAGGGGGCGCGAGGCGAGCTTGCGGGGCGTCATGCGAGGACTTCCTTCCAACGCGCGATCTGGGCGCGGACCTGGGCGGGGGCGGTCCCGCCGTAGCTCATGCGGCTGGCCGCCGAGGCGGCCGGGGTCAGAACGGCGTAGACGTCCTGGGTGATCCGGGGCTCGATCGCCTGGAACTGCTCCAAGGTAAGATCGGCCAGATCGACGCCAAGACCTTCGGCCGTCTTCACGGCGGAGCCTGTCACGTGGTGGGCGTCGCGGAAAGGCATGTTCAGCGTCCGCACCAGCCAATCGGCCAGATCGGTGGCGGTCGAGAAGCCCGCGCTGGCGGCCTTGGCCATGTTTTCGGTGTTCGGCGTCAGGTCGGCGACCATGCCGGCCATGGCCAGCAGGGACAGTTCCAGGGCGTCGAAGGCCTCGAAGGTCGGGACCTTGTCCTCCTGCATGTCCTTCGAATAGGCCAGCGGCAGGCCCTTCATGACCACGGTCAGGGTGGTCAGCGAGCCCAGGATCCGGCCGACCTTGGCGCGGATCAGCTCCGCGGCGTCCGGGTTCTTCTTCTGCGGCATGATCGAGCTGCCGGTCGTGAAGGCGTCGGTCAGCTTGATGAAGCCGAACATCGGCGTCGTCCAAAGCACGATCTCCTCGGCCAGGCGCGACAGGTGCGTGGCGGTGATCGAGGCGGCCGACAGGGCTTCGAGCGCAAAGTCGCGGGCCGAGACGCTGTCCAGCGAGTTGGCGGTCGGGCGGTCGAAACCCAGGGCCGCCGCCGTCTGGTGACGGTCGATCGGGAACGGCGAACCGGCCAGGGCGGCGGCGCCCAGCGGACACTCGTTCATGCGGGCGCGGGCGTCGCGGAAGCGGCTGGCGTCGCGGCCGAACATCTCGACATAGGCCATCAGGTGGTGGCCGAAGGTCACCGGCTGGGCCGGCTGCAGGTGGGTGAAGCCCGGCATCAGGGCGTCGGCATGGGCCTCGGCCTGGGCCAGAAGGGCCTTTTGCAGGGCTTCGAGTTGCGCCGCGGAGCGGTCGGCGGCGTCGCGGACCCACAGGCGGAAGTCGACGGCCACCTGGTCGTTGCGCGAGCGGGCGGTATGCAGCCGGCCGGCGGTCGCGCCGATCAGCTCGCGCAGCCGCGCCTCGATATTCATGTGGATGTCTTCGTATTCGTCGCGGAACGGGAAGGTCCCGGCCGTGATCTCGCCCTCGATGGCGTCGAGGCCTTTGAGGATTTCCTCGCCGTCGGCGCTTGCAATCACACCTTGGCTGATCAACATCCGGGCGTGGGCGCGGGAGCCTGCCAGGTCCTGCGCCCAGAGGCGCTTGTCGAAGCCGATGGAGACGTTGATCGCCTGCATCAGTTCCGCCGGCTTGGCCGAGAACCGACCGCCCCACATGGCTTGACCCTGGCCCTTGTCGGCCTTGGGCGTATCGGAGGCGTTGTCGGTCATATGAGCGAAGTCCAATCGGAGGCGGCGGCCAAGAAGCGCAACCCGATAAGGCTGGCGCTGGGCGGCGTCGTCCTCGTCGGCGTGGCGGCGGTTCTATACGTCATCGCCAGTGCTTCGTTCAAACCCCATGGGCCCGCCGATCTCAAGGAATTCAAGAAGGGAACGCTGGAGAAGCTCGACGTGCCCGCCACGCCGCGTCCCGCGCCCGATACGGTCTTCACCAGCCTGGACGGCAAGCCCGCGACCTTGGCCGACTTCAAGGGCCGGGTCGTCGTCATGAACCTTTGGGCGACGTGGTGCGCGCCGTGCAAGGCCGAGATGCCCACCCTGGCCAAGCTGCAGGCCGTCTACGCCACCCAGCCGGTGACCGTGCTGCCGATCAGCGTCGACCGCGATAGCGACCTCAACCTCGTCAACGAGGAGATGGCCGCCAATCCGCCGCTGAAGACCTATCGCGATCCGTCCTACAAGCTCTCGTTCGCGCTGGAGCCCAAGGCGGCCGGCTATCCGACGACGATCATTTACGACCGCCAGGGCCGTGAGCGCGCCCGCATGGCCGGTCCGGCCGACTGGTCCAGCCCGGAAGCGCGCGGAATCGTCGAGAAGCTCCTGGCCGAGAAGTGATTGATCCGGCGCTTCTAGAACCCCTGGCTGACGACGCCTGGCCGGCCCGTGAGCGCGCGCGGCTGGGCGGCTGGCGGCTGAACGCCTCGTCCGGCCGCTCGATGCGGATCAACGCCTGCTGGCCGCTGGCGACGCCGGATCGCGATCCGGAGGCCGCGCTCGATGCGGTCGAGGCCTGGTTCGCCGAACGCGGCCTGCCGCCGCGCTTCAAGCTGACCGATGGCGTCGTGGCGCCCGCCGATCTGGCCGCGCGGCTGGCGGCGCGCGGCTACGGCGCCTGCAAGGCGACCCTGGTGATGCTGGGCCAATTGAAGGATGTGGCGGGCGGGGAGGGCGACGCGGCGATCCGCCTGTCGGACACGCCCGACGCCACCTTCGAGGCCGTTTTCACCGCCACGGCCGGCGATCCCGAGGATGGTCGCGAGCGTCTCGAGGCCCTGGGTCGGATCCCCGCGCCCGCTCGCTTCGCGCGGCTGGACATCGACGGCGTCCCGGCGGCGATCGGGGCCAGCGCCATCGGCGGCGGCTATGCCGGGATCTTCGGCATGCGCACCGTCCCCGACCATCGTCGCAAGGGCCTGGCCCGCCGCGTGCTGCGCTCTCTGCTGGCTGAGGCCGAGACCCTGGGCGCCGATCGCGCCTGGCTGCAGGTCGAGGCCGACAACGCGCCAGCCATCGCCCTCTATGCCGACGAGGGTTTCACGCCGGGGTATCGCTACAGCTACTGGGTTCGCTGAAGGCAGCGCGATGCTCCGCCTGGCGTCGCTTAGGGGAACGTCTTGGCAGACTAGTTTACAAAACAAACTTGTTGATCCATGGTGCGGTCGCCTCAAGGGGAGACCCAAGCCATGCACGCGCCCCTCAGCGCCTCCGAGCGGTCGACGCTCGCCCAAATCGGCGGGCGCAACGCCCCGATTGGCGCCCTGCGCGCCTTCGTCACCCTGCTGGTGATCGCCCACCACGCGGTGCTGACCTATCACCCGTATGCGCCGGCCCCGAAGGCGTTCGACGCCCAGCCGATTCTCTGGACGGCCTTCCCGGTCGTGGACCCGCAAAAGTTCGGCGGTTGGAGCCTGCTGACCCTGGTCAACGACCTCTTCTTCATGTCGCTGATGTTCTTCATCTCGGGCCTGTTCGTCGCCGACGGCCTGAAGGCCAAGGGGGCGGGCGGCTACCTTAAGAGCCGGGCCTTGCGTCTGGGCGTCCCGTTCGTCCTCGCCGTCGGCCTGCTTGCCCCGCTGGCCTATTTCCCGGCCTGGCTGCAGTCGGGCGGCGCGCCGTCGTTCACCGCCTTCGCCGAGGCCTGGACGCATCTGCCGTTCTGGCCCAGCGGCCCGGCCTGGTTCCTCTGGGTGCTGCTGGCGTTCGGCGGGCTCTTCACGGCGGTCTACGCGATGTGGCCTGGCGTCACCGCCGTCCTCGGTCGCGCGGCGAAGGGCGCGGACGCCAAGCCAGGTCGGTTCTTCTGCGGCTTGGCGGCGGTAAGCCTGATGGCCTATCTGCCGCTGGCCATGACCACCCCGTTCGGTCATTGGACGATGGTCGGACCGTTCGTGGTCCAGACCGCGCGCATCGGCCACTACTTCGTCTACTTCCTGGCCGGGATCGCGGTCGGCGCCGCGGGCGTGGGACATGGCCTGACGGATCCCGAGGGGAAGCTCGCCAAGCGCTGGCAGCTCTGGCAGCTGGCCCCGATCCTGCCGATCGTCGGGGCGGTGGCGACCATGATCATCGCCTTCTCGCCGAACCCTCCGCCCAGGCCGCTGCTGGATTCGTTCGGTGGGCTGATGTTCTGCCTGGCCTGCGCCACGCTGTCGTTCGCGGCGCTGGCGACCTTCCTGCGCTTCGTCCGCGAGACGGGGCCCATCGGTCGGAGCCTGCAAGCCAACGCCTACGGCATGTATCTGACCCACTACGTTTTCACGTCCTGGCTGGCTTGGCTGCTCCTGCCGCAGGCCTGGGGCGGTCTGGCCAAGGGGTGCGTCGCGTTCGGCGGGGCTGTCGTGCTCAGCTGGCTGACCACCATGGTCCTGCGCCGCATGCCGCTGTTGGGGCGAATCCTGTGAGCCGTCATGATGCAGCGCTGAAGGGGATCGGCATGCCAGAGGATCAACTTAGCAAGCTCAAGAGCGCCCAGGACGACCTGGCCTTCCTGCGCGGCCTCGCCGAGGGCGGCAAAGAGCGCGGCGGGCTGGGCGTGGCCGGAGGCGCGCTCTACGGCTCGGCGGGCGTGCTCTACGGCGTCCAGACCCTGAGCTATTTCGTCCAGGAGAAGGGCCTCCTGAGCCTGGGGGCGACGGGGAACATCGTGATGGCCTGGGCGCCGACGGTGATCTTCCTGATCCTGATGACCATCGTCATCGTCATTGACCGCAAGAACCCCCAGCGCGGCGTCACCAACCGCGCCGTCAACGCCGCCTTCGCGGGCACGGGCATCGCCAATCTGGCGCTGGTGGTGGTCTTCGCCTCGGCCGCTGCGCGCAACCACGACTTCCGCTACTGGCTGTTCCATCCGGCCGTGGTGTTCATCCTGCAGGGCGCGGTCTGGTACGTGAGCTTCGTATTGCGCAAGCGGGCGTGGATGGCGCTGGTGGCGATCGGTTGGCTGGTGTCGGGGGTCGCCATGGGAATGCTGATCCATCGCGCGGACCTCTATCTGGCGATCGCGACCTTCGGCCTGTTCGCCTTCATGGGGGCCCCCGGCTTCTTCATGATGCGCCAGGCCCTGCGGCCGGGCGCCTGAGACGATCGTGGCGCCCAGGTTCGACATCAGCGGGCTGGACGACGTCATCCATGGCCGCGTGCGGCTGGGGATCGTCGCCTACCTGGCCAGCGCCGAGGTCGCCGATTTCACCGAGCTGAAGGACGTGCTGGAGGTCACCCAGGGCAATCTGTCGATCCATCTGCGCAAGCTGGAGGAGGCCGGATACGTCTCGATCGACAAGAGCTTCGTCGGCCGCAAGCCCCTGACCCGCGTGCGCCTGACCGAGACCGGGAGAGCGGCCTTTTCGAACTATCTGAAGACGATGGGCCAGCTGGTCGAGCAGGCCGGGGGCGGGGCCTAAAAGCCGAGTTCGGCCCGCAGCTCGGCCGCGCTCATGCCCGCGGTCCTGAGTTCACGCAGGGTCTGGGCCTTGTCCCGTTTGGCGTAGCGCTTGCCGTCCGGACCGACCAGCAGGCCGTGATGGCGATAGGTCGGAGTCGGGTGGCCCAGCAGGGCCTGCAGCAGGCGCTGGATGTGAGCGGCCTCGAACAGGTCCTGACCCCGGATCACGTGGGTGACGCCCTGCAGGGCGTCGTCGTGGACCACGGCCAGGTGATAGGCGACGCCGACGTCCTTGCGGGCCAGGACGATGTCGCCGGCGGTTTCCGGGCGGACCTGGATGACTCCGGTCTCGCCATCGGGGCCCGCGCCCTCCTCGACGAAGGTCAGGCCGTCGAACCCGCCGAGCGCGTCACGCGCCGCCGCCAGCGACAGTCGCCAGGCGAAGGCCTCGCCGCGTTCGAGGCGCCTGGCTTCCTCGTCGGCGGGCAAGGGCGCGCCGACATAGGGAACCGTCGGCGCGTGCGGGGCGCGGCCGATGTCGATCTCCTTGCGGGTCTTGAAGCAGCGGTAGACCAGGCCGCGTTCGCGCAAGGTCTCGATGGCGGCGTGGTAGTCGGCCAGATGCTCGGACTGCCGGCGGACGGGCGTTTCCCACTCCAGGCCCAGCCAGGCCAGGTCCTCGAAGATCGCCGCGTCGTATTCCGGCCGGCAGCGGGTGGCGTCGATGTCCTCGATGCGCAGCAGGAAGCGGCCGCCGGCTTCCCGCGCGGCGCGGTAGGCGGTGAGCGCCGAGAATCCGTGGCCGCGATGCAGATAGCCCGTCGGCGACGGGGCGAACCGGGTGACGAAGGTCACGCTGGCTTCAGTCCTTAGGGGCGGTGAACTTCGCGAACATGCCCAGGTGCTCGAACACGGCGCGGAGGAAGGCTTCCTCGCCGCCCAACTGCGCCTTCAGCGTAGCGAACTGCTTAAAGCCGATCATCTCGGCCAGGCCGTGGCCGGCGCACCAGGCGGCGATGGTCGCCAGTTCCAGGTCGATGTCGCTGACGTGGCCGCCGCTGTTCTCGTTGATGGTGTCACGGACCTGGCAATAGGCGCCGTCGTCCTTCAGCTGGTCGGGCAGGGCGTCCTTGTCGCGCGAGCGGTCGTACATCACGCGATAGAGCGCCGGGTTGTCGCGGGCGAAGCAGACATAGGCCACGCCCAGATTGCTGATCCGCGCGCGGGCGTCGTCGGTCGAGGCGCGGGCCGCCGACAGCGCCAGATCAAGCTCGTGCCAGCCCTCATGGGCGACGGCTTCCAAGAGCTCGGCCTTGTCCTTGAAGTGATGATAGGGCGCGGCGGGGCTCACCCCGGCCTCGCGCGCCACAGCCCGCAGCGACAGGGCCGCCGGACCTTCCGTTTCGAGGATCTTGCGGGCGGCGTCGACCAGGGCGCGGCTCAGGTCGCCATGGTGATACGGACGGGATTCGGCGGTCACGGTGCTCATCGGTCCTCACTGTAACAGCGCCTTTCTAAATTTTCATCCAAACACTGTACAGATTATCTTGACGTCGTTCAGATTGGCGCTATCTAAGCGTTGTCCAGATTGGTTCGGCGAAGGCCAGCCAAGGCCCGTTGGGGGCCGGACATGACACTGGAGGGACTCCTCATGCACCGCACGCTTACCGCCTTCGAAAACGCCTTCGACCGTCTGGCCGCCGGCTATTTCCTCGTCATCGCCCTGGGCGTCGCCGCCGCCGTCGCTGGCGTCGTTCTGTAAAGACTGATGGTTCGCTGTCGGCGGGTTCGCCCTTGAGCGCCCGCCGCCGCGTTCGGCTTGAAGCTTCGCCGTCTTGATCCCTGTTCGGGGCGGAGCTAACCAGAGTCCGGCGCGTTAGGCCTTCCGACGCCGTTTTCATCCGTACGCGTCGCAGGCTTTTTCCATGATCCAAGACATCGTCCGATGAGCGTCGCCTTCACCAAGGAAGGCGACAGCGAGGCCTTCGCGGCCGATCTGCCCGACCGCCCGATCTCCACCCATCCCAATCTCGTCACGCCCGAAGGCCTGGCCCAGATCGAGGCCGAGCTGACCTCGGCGCGCGCCGCGTACAGCGCGGCGCAGAGCGCCGGCGGGGCGGCCGATGGCGATCGCACGGCCATGGCGCGCGCCACCCGCGACCTGCGCTACTGGTCCGCTCGCCGGGCCACCGCCCAGCTGATGGAGCGAGACCCGGCCAAGACCGCCGTGCAGTTCGGCGACCGCGTGACCTTCGAGCGCGAAGATGGGCGTGTGCAGACCTTCCGCATCGTCGGCGAGGACGAGGCCGACCCGACCCAGGGTTCGATCTCCTATGTCGCCCCGATCGCCCGGGCCCTGCTGGGGAAGGTCGTCGGCGACGTCTCCCCCGCTCCTGGCGGCGAGGTCGAGATCACGAGCATCGGCTAGTCCAGCAAGTTCCGGATTGTCAGCGGCCGCGGGGCGGGGTCCCTTGAGGCCGATGTTCGTTCCCCCCACCGCCGACGCCCTTCTTGAAGCCCGCAGGCATCTGGCGTCCGTCGACCCGGCGCTCGCCGCGATCGAGGCCGTCACGCCAGCCTTCGAATGGCGCGTGAGTACGGGCGGCTTTCCAGGCCTGCTGAAGATGGTCGTGCAGCAGCAGGTCTCGCTGGCCTCGGCCGCCGCCATCTGGGCGCGGGTCGAGGCGGGCCTGCCCGACATGACGCCCGACGCGGTGATGGGCCACGAGGACGCCTATCTGCTGTCGCTGGGCCTTTCGCGGCCCAAGGCCCGCTACGTCCGCGCCATCGCCCACGCCCACCTGGCCGGGACCTGCGATTTCGACGCCCTGCCGGGCCTGTCCGACGAGGAGGCGATCGCGGCGCTGACGGCGATCACCGGCATCGGCCGCTGGACCGCGGAGGTCTATCTGATGTTCACCCAGGGGCGGCTGGACATGTTCCCGGGCGGGGACATCGCCCTGCAGGAGGCCATGCGCTGGGCCGACCGGTCCGAGGTCCGGCCGACCGAGAAGCAGGCCTATGCCCGAGCCGAGCTCTGGCGGCCCTATCGCGGCGTCGCCGCCCATTTGCTTTGGGCCTGCTATGGCGCCGTGAAACGTCGCGAGATCGCGCCTTTCTAGCTTCGGTCGGCGAGATGTCTTGGTTCTGTCGCTGACATGGCCCATCCTTTCCATGCGTTCGGGAATGAATGGCGATTCCCTGAATAGCGTAGGAAGGAGGCCCGTCTTCAGTCCTGTCGCGTACCACATCAGCCGAGGCGCTGAACGCTCTCACGTTCGCCTCGAAGGGGGGATCTGATGCAGGTCCTCACGCGCCCGCCCTCGGGCATGCCGGCCCTCGTGCTCAACGCCGATTTCAGGCCGCTCAGCTACTATCCGCTGTCCGTCTGGCCATGGCAGGAGGTCATCAAGGCGGTTTTCCTGGATCGCGTCGACGTCGTGGCCAGCTACGATCAGGTCGTCCATTCGCCGTCGTTCGAGATGCGGCTGCCCAGCGTCGTGGCGCTGAAGCAGTATGTCCCGCAAGAGCGGCCGCCGGCCTTCACCCGCTTTAACCTGTTCCTGCGCGATAGCTTCAGCTGCCAGTACTGCGGTTCGCCGGAGGATCTGACCTTCGACCACGTGATCCCCCGCTCGCGCGGCGGCCGGACCACCTGGGAGAACATCGTCACCGCCTGCGCGCCCTGCAACCTCAGCAAGGGCGGCCGCACGCCGCGCGAAGCGGGCATGCAGCCCTTCCACAACGCCCGCCGACCTTCGATGCACGAGTTGCAGGAGCGGGGACGTCGGTTCCCGCCGGGGCGGTTGCACGTCAGCTGGCTGGACTATCTGTACTGGGACATCGAGCTGGAGGCTTAGGCCTCTGGCTTCGGACAGCAAAACGGCCCGGGCTGTGCACGAAGGGGATAGCTGTCCCGGGCCGTGGCTGTGAGCGGAAGGGGATAGACCGCCGAAGCTGAACCTCAAATGCGGGGCGCAAGGCCAAGGTTCCAAAGCTCGCTGAAAAATTTCGGGCGCGAGACGGGCACGTGTCGCGAGGGGCGGCCCATGCAACCCGAACCTGGACCGGCGGGTTTTTATATCCGAGGCGAAAAGCCACGGGAGATTACGCCATGAGCCGACAACCCAACACCGACAGCGACCAGCGCCACTTCACGCACGGCTCCGCCGCGTCAACGGCCGACGCGGCGTCGGAGGGCAAGGTGCGTCCGGAAGACCGACATATCGACGCCCCGCATGCCCGCGAGGCCAAGCGTCCTCTGGCCGACAATGAGAAGCACGATCAGCTAGCCGACAAGGTCGCCAAGTCCGAGAGCCGTCAGGAAGCCCTGCTGGACGAGGGCCTGGAAGAGAGCTTCCCGGGCAGCGACCCGGTCAGCGTCAAGCGCATTACCTGACCGGAAACCGGCGGGCGGCGCGTTCGGCGAAGCTGGACGCGGCCGTCTCGACCGGCTCGAACGCCGTGGCGCGACGGCGGCGGCCGCGACGGCGGTCCTGCGCGGCGATCTGCGCGAACGTCAGATGGCCCTGTTCGCGAGCCATCTTGCGGACCGTCTCGATCATGCTGGCGCCGTAGATCGTCAGGATGCCGGCGGCGTCGGCCAGCCAGTCGGCGATATTGCCGTCGCGATGGGCGATGACCTGGGCCACTTCGATGGCCGCGCCCAGCACCAGGGCCGCGATCATCAGGTCATTGCGGCGCATCCGCGGAAACGCCAGGAAGGACACGGCCAGCAGGCCGCCGAACGCGATCGCGTGGGCCTCCTTGTCGGTCAGACCCAAGTGACCTTCCGCACCCTGGAACGGGCCGAGGGTCAGCACCACCACGGACAGGGCGCCGGCCAGCAGCGTAAAGCGCGCGGCGGCGACGAAGTGGACGGGCTTGAACATGGGACGCGACCTCCGGAAGGACGACAGGGTCCTAGCAGCGAAGGTCGCGCCATCCGGTGAACGGACAGGGTTAGCGGAGGCTTACTTGTTCCCGGCTTCCGCCTTCTTCTTGGCTTCGGCCTCGGCCTTGGCGGCGTCGTCCTGCGCCTTCTTCCACACCTGATAGGCTTCCAGATAGGGCTGCCGGCGCAGAACCTTCGAGCCCGGGTCCACGATTACCGGTACGGTGTCGCCGACGCTGACCCGGCCCTTGCCGTCGGCCATCGGCAGGGTGACGATCCGGTCGCCGACCTTGACGTCGACCGGCATGGGGAAGGGTTTGCCGTTGGGCGCCTTCCACGTCAGCATCAGGTCGTCCCCCTCGCGGGTCTCGATCAGTTCAGGCGGCGCGGCCTCGTAGAGATAGACGTCGAAGAACCAGCCGTAGTCCTTGCCGGTCACCTGGTTGACGATCTTGATATAGTCCCGGGTACCCAGATAGCGGGGGGTGAAATTGCCGGGCTTCGGGTCGTCGCGGCCGTAGACGGCGATGCGGGTGATCTTGAAGAAGGCCTCGTCGCCGATCAGGGCCCGCAGCGTGTGCAGGACGTTGGCGGCCTTATAGTAGATGTCGTTCCCGGGCCCGCGCTCGCCGTTATAGACCTCGTCTTCCCTGAGCGGCTTGCCGGACACGATCGGGAACCTGTTCTTGGTGTCGACCCGCATCTGGTTCAGGCGCGCCATGTACTCCATGTCGCCGTGCAGCCATTGTGACATCAGCGGCTGCATGTAGGTTCCGTAGCCCTCATGCAGCCACATGTCGTCGTTGTCGCTGTTGGTCAGCTGGTTGCCGAACCACTCGTGCGCGAACTCGTGCTGCAGCAGCCAGTCGAAACCGTAGACCTCCTTCTTGTACTTATTGCCGTAGGCGTTGATCGTCTGGTGCTCCATGCCCAGGTGCGGGGTCTCGACCACGCCCATCTTCTCGTCGCGGAAGGGGTAGGGGCCGATCATCTGCTCGTAGAAGTCCAGCATCGGCGCGAACTCGGCGAACAGGCCCTTGGCCTTGTCGGCGCTGCCTTTCAGATACCAGAACGACATCGGGAAGCTGTCGCCGAAGCGGCTCTTGTAGGGCGCTGTCAGTTCCTCATAGGGGCCGACGTCCAGGGCGATGGCGTAGGTATTCGGGTTCTTTGCGCGCCAGTTGTAGGTCCGCCAGCCGTCCTTCTCGGTCATGCCCTTGAAGACGCCGTTGGCTGGAGCGACCAGCGGGGCGGGGACGGTGATGTGCAGGTCCACCAGCTTGGGCTCGCCGGTCGGATAGTCGATGCAGGGCCAGAAGATGTCGCAGCCGTCGCCCTGGACGGCGGTGGCGATCCAGGGCTCGCCGGTCGGGGCCTTGCTCCAGACGAAGCCGCCGTCCCACGGCGCACGCTTGGCTTCCAGCGGGACGCCGTCATAGGTGATCACGGCGGTGACCGACCGCCCCTTGGCCACCTCGTGGGGCAGGGTAATGGTCATCCGGCCTTCGGGGTTGGTCCAGGCCGCAGGCTTCAGCGCCTTGCCGTCGATGGTCAGCTTGCGGATCGTGAAGACGCGGTCGAAATCGAGGACCAGCTTGTCCAGAGGCGCCTTGGCCGTGAAGGTCAGGGTTGCCTCGCCCTCGATCGCCTTCTTGTCGGGCAGGATCTTGAACTTGAGGTCGGCGTGCTCGAAGCCCAGCGCCTGCTGTTCGGCGGGCATCGGGCCCCCGGTCTGAAGGCTGAGTTCGCTGGTCTTCAAGGGCTCGGCGGCCCAAGACGTCGCCGTCGATAGGGCCAGAAGCGACGCCGCGCAGGCGGCGAAGATACGGAACGACAAGTAGACGACTCCCCAACGCAAGGTCTTGTGGGAGCATCGGTAGGCGCGCGCGCGGCGGGCGCCAAGCCGAGGGTCTAGATCTTCTCGCTGATCTTGATGGCGGCGCGGCAGCCGGCCTGGATCACGGCGGTCAGCAGCGGATAGGCGACGGCCTCGTGCGCGCCTTCCTCGATGGCGATATCGCGGTGGCCAAGCTCGTCGTCGCGGAATTGGGTCAGCTCGGCGGCGAGGGCCGGGTCGCGGTCCTTCAGCTCCTCGATCTGGCCGGCATAGTGCTTCTCGATCACGGTCTCGACCGCCTCGGTGCAGGCGTGGGCGGCCTTGTCGCCCAGCAGGGCGGTGCCCGCGCCGAGGGCGAAGGCGGCCGCGCGCCAGACCGGCGACATCAGGGTCGGGCGGACATTGCGTTCGGTCAGCAGTTCGTTGAAGCGGCTGAGGTGGACCTGCTCGTGGCCCTCCATCTCCTCCAGCTGGCCGGCGATGCGCTCACGGCCGGGGGCGGCGCGCATGACGGCCGCCTGGCCGCGATAGATGTGCACCGCCGCCAGCTCGCCGGCCTGGTCGACGCGCAGGATCTCGGCGAGGCGCGAACTCAGGGCGCCTTGACCGGGGCGAGCGGGGATCGGACGGGTCATGACAGCGTCTCCGTTTTGCGCAGGCCGGCCAGCACCGACCAGACGGTCAGCTTCAGCGAGACCAAGGCGTTCCAGCCGGCCATCGACAGGCCCAGGAACACCCAGGCGGCCTTGTCGCACATCGGCGCCTCGATCTTCAGCGAGCCGTCCAGCATGGCCGAGAGGTTGGCCGCGCTGGCCGCGCCGCTGCCGGTGCAGGTGGTCGGACCCGGCCACCACTTCCATTCAACGCCGGCGTGGAAGATCGCGAGGCCGGTTCCATAGAGGAAGATAACGCCCAGCAGCAGGTTCGCCGGCTGGCGCAGGCGGGGCCACAGCGGCGTGCGCTGCAGGACGGCGCCGAGCAGGCCCACGGTCCCCGCGACCCAATAGACCTCGCGGGCCTTCAGGCAGAGGTGACAGGGCGCGAGGTGACCGAAGGTCTCGAAGCCATGGGCGATAGCCAGCATCAGCGCGCTGGACAGGAACGCGACCAGCGGCCAGTGGCGGGTCACGAGGTCATAGACGACGCCGATGAAGGTCGGGGCCGGCGTTTCGCCGCCAGCCGGGCGTTCAGTGTTCGGATCGTCGTTCGTCACGCGCCACAAGCTCCAGCATGTCCGCCTCCGCCGATGAAGTGGCTGGCGGTCAGGCCGATGACAAGGAGGGCGATCAAAATTCCGGCGAACAGGGCCAGACGGCGCTCGACGATCGGCAGCAGGGTGGGGCCGAACTTCTTGACGATGAAGGCGACCATGAAAAAGCGCGCGCCCCGCGTCACGGCCGAGGCGACCAGGAAGATCGGGAAGCTGAACGCGGCCAGGCCAGAGGCGATGGTCACCAGCTTGTAGGGGATCGGGGTCAAGCCCTTGGCCAGGATCACCCAGACGCCGTATTTGCCATACCAGCACTGGAACTGCTCGAGCCCGCCCGTATGACCGGTCGCGGCCATCATCCAGAGGCCAAAATCGCGCAGGAAATAGCCGATCGCCCAGCCCAGGGCGCCGCCCAGCACCGAGGCGATCGTGCAGATCAGGGCGTAGCGCCAGGCCTTCTCCGGCTTGGCCAGCACCATCGGAGCCAGCATCACGTCCGGCGGTATCGGGAAGAACGAGCTTTCAGCGAACGAGACGGCGAAAAGGCTCACCGGAGCGTGGCGGGAAGCGGCCAGGCCCATGACCCAGTCGTAGAGGCGACGCAGCATGCGGACTCCGATATCGTGACCTCGCCGGTGGTAAAGCGTGAGCGCGCAAAGTGTAAGCGCTTTTGGCGCGCCCATGGCCCTTAAGCGCAAAACGCCCCGATCCGGCCGGATCGGGGCGCTCGCCGGCGAGGATCGCGGCGGGTTTAGAACTTCAGCGCCAGGGAGACGCTGTAGTTGCGGCCGGGCTGGCTGTAGCCGTCCTTGACCGTCGAGCTGTCGGCCAGGCCGCGCGCATCGCTCCACCACCAGTACTTCTCGTCGGTGAGGTTGAAGACGCCGGCGCGCACGGTCACTGTGTCGGTCACGGCCAGCCAGGCGGTGGCGTCGGCGACGGTGAACGACGGCGGCAGGAAGCAGCCGCCAGTGCAGGTCACGCCTGCGCGGCTGGCCGACTTGCGGTCGGCGTGGACGACGCTGAGGTCGCCGCCGAAACGGCCCGTCGGCGCGCGATAGGCGAGGCCGCCGGTCAGCTTGACCGGGTCGATCGAGACCAGGGGCGCGCGGACGCCGTCGGTCTTGGACGAGCCCTTGGCGTAGGAGGCCGCGGCGCGGACCGTGAAGCCGTTGCCGAAGTCGAACGAGGCCTTGGCCTCGGCGCCGCTGATCTTGGCGTCGGACAGGTTGATGTACTGGTAGACGGCGGGATTGGCGGCGGTGAAGTTCCCGCCGACCTGCACCTGCTCGATGAAGTCGTCGTACTTGCCGGTGAACGCGGTCGCGGCCGCGCGGAAGCCGCCCTGGTGGAATCGGACGCCGCCCTCGATCGTCTTGCTGGTCTCGGGCTTCAGGTCGGGGTTCGAGATCGACTTGTAGTTCGAGACCAGGTTGGCGAAGCCGGTGTTGATCTGGATCGGGGCGGGGGCCTTGAAGCCGGCCGCGGCGTTGGCGAACACGGTGACCACGTCGCTGGCCTCCCACACCAGGCCGAGCTTCGGCGAGATGTGCGAGTCGTGTTGGCCCGACGCGGCGGTGGTGAACAGCGGGTCGGCCTTCGGGTCCAGCTTGTAGTAGTCGAAGCGGATGGCCGGATAGATCGTCACGGGGCCCGCGGCGATCTCGTCCTGCAAATAGAGGCCGGCCAGGGTGAAGTCGGTGGTCGGGAAGGCCTTGCCGGGGAAGGTTTCGCCGACCGGCGGGACCGTGCCGTCGCGTGTGCCTTGCTGGCGGGTGATCGAGGCGTCGCCGCCCCAGACGATCTCGTGCTTCAGCGCGCCGGTGTCGAACACGCTGTGCAGTTCGACGCTGGCGCCCAGGACGCGGTTGTTGAAGGTGGCGTCGCGGGTGCGGTCGGCGGCGGTGTTGCGATCCTCGGCCGAGAACTGGCGGGTCGTGCTCTTCTGCCAGTAGACGGTCGAGCGGGCGGTTTTGATCAGGCCTTCGCCGCCATCGAAGCGGTGGTCGGCGCTGACGCGATTGCGCTTGATCTTGTCGAAGGCGGTCAGGCCGAGGACGCTGGTGGAGGCCAGCGGCGGCTTGGCGATGGCCGACAGAACGGTCCAGTCGACGTCGCGATCCAGGTGGTCGACCGTCAGGCGGAAGCGGTTCCTGTCGTCGGGGCTGTAGATCAGCTTGCCCAGGAACGAATTGGACTGATTGTCCTCGGGATTGGCGGTGGTGCGGTCGGTATTGGCCGAGTCGTTGGTCCCGGCCGTCTTCTGGCCCTTGCCGTCGCGGCGGGTGTAGGCCGCCAGGGCTTCCCAGCGGTCCGACTTGCCGGCCAGCAGCAGGCTCTCGGTCCAGCTCTCGTCGGCCGAGGCGTAGCCGACGCGGGCGCGGCCGGCGAAGGTCTTGCCGTCCTTCAGGATGTCGGACGGATCCTTGGTGATGAAGTTGACCGAGCCGGCCAGGCCATCGGCGCCATAGAGGGCCGAGGCTGGGCCGCGCACGATCTCGACCGACTTCAGGATGTCGAGGTCGACATAGTCGCCACGGCCGGTCGACTGGGCGCCGAAGGCGAAGCCGTCCGGCACGCGCACGCCGTCGACGACGATCAGCACGCGGTTGCCCTCCAGGCCGCGGATGTTGAAGCCGGCGTTGCCGTCGCGGCCCGTCGAGGAGCCGGCGGCGGTGAAGCGAGCGGGGGCGCTGCGGACCGATACGCCCGGCTCGTCGCGGACCAGGTCCTTGATGTCCTTGACCAGGCCGTCCTCGATCTCGTCCGACGAGATGACGCTCACCGTCGCCGGGACCTTGTCGACCGACTTTTCCGAGCGCGTGGCGGTGACCGTGACCTTGTCGACCTCGACCGCATCGGCGGTGTTGTCGGCGGCCCAGGCTTGAGAGGAGGGCGCGGCGACGGCCATGAGCGCGGCGGAGGAGGCGGCCGCGAGGGCGGCCAGCTTGAGGCGAGACATCGATATCCCCTTCGATGGTTTTTGCGACTTGTTCGCAACTTGGTGGCGACGGGGTAAAACGGCCCGCCAGACCGGTCAAGCTATTTGCAATTGATTCTCAGAACTAATCGCAATATCTCAAGCCTCGCCGCGACTGGAGCGGCGGCTGGGGTGTTCCCGATGATCCGTTCTCTCCGCGTTGGCCTGCTGGGCGGCGCGCTCTTGCTCGGTCTGGCCGGCTCAGCCGCCCAGGCCCATTCGCCCTATCTGCTGCCGACCGTGTTCGACGCGTCGGACCGCAAGATCGTCACCGTGCAGGGCGCCTTCACCGAGAGCTTCTTCACGCCCGAGGTGGTGATGAAGTCCGACGCCTACGCCGTGATCGGCCCCGACGGAGTCCGTGTCGCCCTGACGCCGGTCTACACGCGCGAACTGGCGCTGGTCGAAGCCGTCACCGAGAAGCCGGGCACCTATCGCATCACCACCGGCCTGCGGGGCGGTCGCGTCGCCAAGGCCGCCCTGGTCAAGGGCGAGTGGCAGTTCTTCGAGGGCGACAAGGCCCCGGCCGACGCCATCGACATGCAGAGCCTGACCATGGCGGACGTCTATGTCACGCGCGGCGCGCCGAGCGACGCGGCCCTGGCCCCGATCGGCAAGGGCCTGGAATTCCACGCCATCACCCATCCCAGCAAGATCGTCACCGGCCAGGACGCCGTGTTCGAGGTGCTGTTCGACGGCAAGCCGCTGGCGGGCCAGCCGATCACCGTCCAGGGCGCCGACGACCGATACGCCGACACCAAGAGCGCGCCCAGGACCGTGACCAGCGACGCCAAGGGGCGCTTCGTCCTCAAGGTCGACAGGTCGGGGATCTACCAGGCCCAGACCCGCTACCGCATCGCTCCGGCCGCCGCTGGTCAGCCCGGCCAGAGCTTCACCTACGCCCTGACGTTCGAATCCCTCCGCTAGGACATCCCATGAAGACCCGCACGATTCTCGCCGCCATCGCCGCCGTCTCGCTGGCCGCCGGGGCGGCCCACGCCGCCTCGCACGCCCGCGACACCTTCATCAAGGAGCAGGACCAGAACGGCGACGGCGTCGTCACCAAGGACGAGTACGCCGCCACCCGCGCCTTGCAGTTCGCCGCCACCGACGCCGACCGGAACGGCGTGCTGTCGAGGGCCGAATATGTCGGCGAGTTCAAGGCGCGCCTCGAGAAGCGGCTCGCCACTGACAGCCGCACGGCCGAGAAGAAGGAAGAGGAGCGCGAGCGCCAGATGCGCCAGGCCGACGTCCGCTTCGACGTGCTCGACAGCGACAAGAGCGGCGCCATCACCCGCGCCGAGTTCGACTATTCCGGCTGGCGGATGTTCGTGACGCACGACACCAACAACGACGGGACGGTGTCGGCCGCCGACCCGGTAAAGGAAGACCCGCAGGCCTAAAAGGACGGGCGGCGCGTCGCCGTATTTGGATTTTCGGCGTTTCGTGGCTATCACCGCCGGCCAAGACATGGGCCGCGCTGCCCCGACCGAAAGCCAGAAGACCATGAGCGACACGCCTCCCGACCGCCTCTCCGTGAACCCGGACAGCCCGTACTACGACGCCGACCTGCTGGAGCGCGGCATCGGCATCCGCTTCAAGGGCGTCGAGAAGACCAATGTCGAGGAATACTGCATCAGCGAGAAGTGGGTGCGGGTCGCCGCCGGCAAGACCGTGGACCGCAAGGGCAACCCGATGACCCTGAAGCTGCAGGGCGAGGTCGAGGCCTATTTCCGCGACACCGCCGAAGGCTGAGGCCCCTAAGGTGAGCAGTCCGGTGGGTGATCCCGACCTGGAGGCCATGGCGCGCGACGAGCTTTCGCGCGCCGTGACCCTGCGCTGGCGAGACCTGCGCGGGATCGTGCCCTGGGGCGACAGCTTCGAGGGGATCTCGCCCGCCGGCCGCTATGTCGAGGTCGAGCGCAGCTATATCTGGGCCTCGGCCGAGGGCGGCGACATCCTCTGCGAGGTGACCGTGTTTGGCGGTCCGTCGCGCTACGACGCGGGCGCACGCGTCTCCAGCATCATTTCCGCCCCGTCCTGAGCACCTTGGCCGTGCATAGATAACGCTGTTGCGTTAACCATAGGCCGCGCTATTCGACGCGTGGCGTATGGGGCCAAGGGGGATCGCCGTGTACCAGTCAGAATTTCCGGTCGAGCAGCCGGTGCCGGTCTTCGACCCGACCCTGGTCTTCCTGCTGATTCTCGCGGGCATCGCCATCGCGGCCCTGGCCTTTTTCGCCGGCCGCCTGACGGGGCGCGGCGAAAAGGGCGAAAAGACCAGCGACGTTCCCAAGAAGATCCACGAGGCTATCAAGGCCAAGTGCGTGGCCGCCAGCAGCGCCCACTCCGGCGAACTGGAAAAGAAGGCCCACGAGCTACTCGCCGAGGTCGACCGCCTGATCGGGCCGCTGCTGACGTTCGGCGGTCCCTGCGCCAAGGCGTTCCAGCACCTGTCCGACGCCATCGACGGCAAGCCGCCCGAGGAGAAGCCGAAGGAAGCCGCCAAGGACGGCCACCCCGGCGCTGCGCACGGCAAGGACGACAAGCATGGCGACGACAAGGTCTGCGCCGAGCACGGCCACGACAAGCACAAGTGCGACGACAAGTGCCGCGGCGGCGGTGTCGAGGTGCTGAGTCGCAACGTGACGATCGTCGGCTCCCAGACCGTGCTGCTGGCGTCGTGCAAGCCGGAGGCCAAGCACGAGGACCACGGGGGCCCCAAGGGCCCGGACTCCAAGGAATTCAAGCAGCTGCTGCGTCTGGCCGTGGCCGAGTTCGCCGACTTCTGGAACCGTCCCAACTGCCTGCGCGAGCTGGAGGACTGCCAGAAGTCGCTGACCACCTTGCCGCCGATGCCCAAGGAAAAGCCGCACGGCGCCGACCATCACTGACGTCCCGAGGCATAAGAACGCCGTTCAGGTGGGCGAGACGGCTATTCTCTGCCCAAGCGGCGTGCGAATGTGGGTCTTCTTTCGAGCGAACTCGCCCCGTCGTTGAGGCGCGGGCAGGGGACGCTCACACCAAGACGACGCGTGGGCCAACGCCATGGCCCGACCAACGCGCAATGAATTGGCGAAGGCCGCGCCTTCCAAGGCGGTCACGCCCGGGAGGACGAAAGGAAGGGTATGACCGCGACGGTCTCTCCGATCACGTCTGGCGCGCCCGACGCGCCCGAGGCAGGTGTCAGCCTCATCGACTATGTTCCCTATCGGCTGGCTACGGCGTCGGCGGCGGTCAGTCGCCTGATCGCCCGCGCCTATGAGGACCGCTTCGGCCTGACCATCCCACAGTGGCGGCTGATGTCGGTGCTGGCCGAGGGGGCGCTGACCCCGCATACGGCCGTCACGCGCACGGCGATGGACAAGGTCCGGGTCAGCCGCGCCGCCCAGGAACTGGTCGTCCGGCGGCTGGTGGCCCGCACGACGGTCCGCTCGGACCGCCGCTCGCACACCCTGGAACTCACCGCTGCCGGACGTCGCCTGTTCGCCGAGATCGCCCCGCTGGCCCTGGCCTATGAGGCGACTCTGCTGGCCGGCCTGGCCCCCAGTGAGGTGGCGATGTTCAAGCGCCTGCTGGATCACCTCGAGACGGCCGCCGTCCAGCTGACCGGCGGCGAGACGATCAGCCCGCCATAGGGGTTTCGAAGGCCGTCGCTAAACCGCGTTCTGAAGACTGGAAATCGCCGGCGACGCCTGTTAGGAAGACCACCCTTCGCGGAGACGCGAAGCCTGCGGGCGTGGTGAAACTGGTAGACGCGCCGGACTCAAAATCCGGTTCCGAAAGGAGTGTCGGTTCGACCCCGACCGCCCGCACCAACTCTTTCCTTCATAGTGGACTATAGCCGCTCCGCGGCCGCCACCCGCTGCGCCAACCCCCGCAGCAGCGTGCGGCCTTTCATCCACGCCCCGTGCCCCGAATCCACATTGATGTGTCCCGCCCGACCCAGGTCGACGAACTCAGACCCCCAACTCCGCGCGAACGCTTCCGCCCGTTCGAGTTCGACATAGGGGTCGTTGCGGCTGGCCACGACCAGGCTGGGGAAGGGCAGGCGCTGGCGTGGGATCGGTGAGAAGCCGACCAGCAGGCGGCCGGCCGGGCCTTCGCGATTGACGTCGGCCGGCGCGACCAGCATGGCCCCGCCGACGCCGCGTCCGCCGGTCACCTGGGCCAGGTGGCAGACCAGGGCGCAGCCCAGGCTGTGGGCGACCAGGATCGCGCCGGGGTTCTGGCGGATGGCCTCGGCCAGGCTGATGGTCCAGTCGCCCAGCAAGGGGCGCTCCCAATCCTGCTGCTCGACCCGTTGGGCGTTGGGCAGCTCGCGCTCCCAATGGCTCTGCCAATGGTCGGGGCCGGAATTGTAGAGGCCCGGCACGATCAGGATCGGCGGCCATTCTGGTTCGTAATTGGCACGGTCGCGGCGGGGCGCTTCGAAGAGGGCGGGCGTAGGGGTCATGGGCGTGCTCTGGCTACCCAGCGGAGATGCCCCATTCCAACGCCGGGAGACAATTCATATCCATTCGATAGGAATTGAGAAAAGCTGGGGCGAGACCGTGATTTCGCCCCAGCTCTTTGGTCGGCGCTTAGGCCGCGATCTTGTCGCCGCGATGCAACGGGTCGGGCAGGGGATCGCCCGACTTCACGAACTGCAGCGAGACCGAGTTGATGCAGTAGCGCAGGCGCGTGGGGGCGGGGCCGTCGGGGAAGACGTGGCCCTGGTGGCTGTCGCAGCGGGCGCAGCGGGTCTCGATGCGGACCATGCCGTACGAGTCGTCGCGGACGCCCAGCACGTGATCCTCGGCGAACGGGGCGTAGAAGCTGGGCCAGCCGGTGCCGCTCTCGAACTTGGTCTCGTGCTTGAATAGCGGCAGGCCGCACAGGCGGCAGGCGTAGACGCCGGGGCTCTTCTCGCCCAGCAGGCCGCCGCAGAACGGGGCCTCGGTGCCGTGATGCAGAAGGACTCGGGCCTCTTCGGCCGTCAGGTCGGCCTCCAGGCGTTCGCGCTCGGCCTCGGTCGGCGGCGTCAGGTCGAATCCGGCGGTTGAAAGGGCGGCTGTGTCTGTCATGACAGCCAATGTAAGTGTTCGCGCGTTCGTCCGGTAGGACCCTAGGAGGCACTCAATGACCGTCGCCGTCGCCTTTTTGCAGCCCGGCTGGGCCGATTGGGAAGCCGGGAGCGTGCTGGCCCTGCTGCGCCGCGAGCTGAAGGTCCAGATCGAGATCGCCACGCCGGACGGCGAGCCTGAGACCTCGATCGGCGGCGTGCTGGCCGCGGCCGACTACCGCTTCGATGATCCGGTGCTGAACGACGCCGACGTCTTCATCCTGATCGGCAGCGACTCGTGGGCCGAGGGCGAGAACAAGGCGGTCAGCGGCCTGCTGCGCCAGGCCTTCGCCGACGGCAAGGTGGTGGCCGGCATCTGCGCCGGAACCACGGCCCTGGCCCATGCCGGCCTGTTCGAGGGGCGCAGGCACACCTCGAACGGACAGGACTGGCTGGCCAAGACAGTGACCGACTATCCGGGCGCCGAGCACTATGTCGACACGCCCAAGGCCGTCAGCGACGGCAAGGTGGTCAGCGCCTCGGGCCTGGCCCCGGTGACCTTCGCCGCCGCCGTCGCGCGCCTGATCGCACCGGAGGCCGAAGACGCGATCGCCGGCTACGAGGCGATGTTCGCGCGGGAATTCGCCGCTACCTGAGCGCCGCCACCCCCGCCCGCGCCACAACGCCGTCCTGGGCGGTCGCGCCGCCCGAAACGCCGATGGCGCCGACGATCTTGCCGTCGACCATCAGCAGCTCGCCGCCCTCCAGCGCCATGGCGCCGGTGAAGATCGCGTTCAGCGTCCCGGCCTTCACCGCGTCCTGGAAATAGGACGAGGGGCGGCGGAAGTTGGCGGCGGTCGCGGCCTTCTTGTGGGCGACCTCGCCCGAGCCGTACTGCGCGCCGTCCATCTTTTCGGTGAGGACCGGCTGACCGTTCGACTCCACCACCGTGATGACCATGGTCCAGCCATTCTTGCGGGCCTCGGCCTCGGCGGCGGCGACCACGGTCTTGGCCTCGGCCAGGGTGATCACGCGGCTGGAATAGGCCGGGTTCGGCGCGGGGGGCGTAGCCGCCGTCTGGGCCAGGGCGGGCGCGCCGGCCAGGCAGAGACCGGCGGCGATCAGGGCGATAGTCTTCGTCATGGCAGCACGACCTCGTCGTTCAGGGCGGTGTTCTGGGGTTGGGCGGTGACGATGCGGACCCGCAGGCCCTGGGCCTTCACCCCGGCCGGGATCTTCAGCTTCACCGAAGCGGTCTTGGGCAGCAGGTCCAGCGGCGCCTTCAGGGCCGGCGTCGCGGCGCTCGCCAGCACCTTGCCGGCCGCGTCGACCAGCTCCAGCCTGGCCGCCTGAGCGTCCTGGGCCCCGAGGCTGTGGACCGTGGCGGAGATGGTCGAACCCTTCACCACGACGTCGCCACGACCGACGCCGAGGTCGGCGCGCCTGGCCGGATCGTCGCCGGCCGTCACAAGCTTCATGTCGATGACCGTGGTCTGGCGCGGAGCCAGCGTGACCTTGGTCCCCAGGCTGCGCTCGAAGGCCAGCGAGCGGGTTTCGCCCGAGCCGTCGATCGCGTCATCGCCGTCGGCGTCGAGACCCTGGCGGAGGCTCCACTGGCCGGGCGCGATGTTCCAGCCGGTCATGGTCGCCGTCACCGGCTTGTCGGTGGTGTTGTAGGCGATGACCTTGAAGCCGGTCTTGGTCGCGTCCTTGACCAGCACCGCCACCTCAGCGCCGTCTACGCCGTCGAAGCGCCACGAGACGGTGTGGCCCGGCGTCATCTGCGTGCGCTTGTTGGCGACGCCGCCCAGGCGCGTGCGCTGCAGGATGTCGGACGGCAGCTCCACGCGGTCGGACCACCAGTGGCCTTCCGTGTGCATGTACATGTGCTGGGCGTTCCACTGGATCTCGTCGGCGTAGAGGCTCTCCAGGTAGGTCTTGTCGCCGGTCAGGTTCCAGGCGCTGTAACGCTCGAACGCGCCGCCTTTCCTGGCGGCGGCGATGATCTGGTCCTTGGCCGAAGCGCTCAGGCCCATGTCGGTCAGGGCGTTCTCGTTGATGCTTCCCAGCGCCTTGACGCCGGCCTTGCCGATCCGCCAGCTGATCGGGGCCAGGTACTTCCTGTCGCCGGTCAGGCGCCAGGCCTGCCAGAACACCTGGAACGGACCGTCCGCGCCCGAGCCCTGCAGCACCGTGCCGCCGCGTTCGGCGTCGCTGCGCCAGTTGATCTCGTTGGGATAGGAGCCGTCCTTGGCCACGTGGGCCAGGTAGCCGTCGGCCAGGCCGATGATCGTGTTGCGCGCGGTCGGATCGCCGTTGAAGTCGCTGATCAGGATCGAGGGGTGGGTGACGCCGAACGAATAGGGCTTCTGCCACTCCCACGGGCCTTCGCGATACGCGATCTTGCCGCTGTACCAGTTGGTGTTGAAGTGGACGTGGCCGACCGGGTTCCTGTCAACGACGCGGGGCAGGGCCTTGACCGTGGTGAACAGGCGCTCGACGGTCAGCGGGTCGCCGTAGTTGACGTACATCGCCTCGGAGTTGCTGTTGATGCCCTCCTCGTAGGCGTGCAGTTCGTCGGTCACGATGGTCGAGAGGCCATCGGTGAACATGCCGTTCTTGTAGACCGCGTCGGTCAGGCGGTTCAGCGAGTGGGTGATCTTGTCCGGCTGGACGCCCATCAGGGCCAGGCCCGGCCACTGCTGCAAGAGGTCGGTGTCGTCCGACAGGCCGCCGCCGAAGTCGCCGAACTCGGCCTGGCGCTCGTCGATCCACCAGTTGACGAACCTGGAGACCAGCTTGAGGTCTTCCAGCTGGCGGAAGGCCCACAGCGGCGTTCCGTCCGTCGGCTTGGGCCGCTCGAACGCTGGCCAGCCCTGGCTGCCATAGGTGATGTCGCCCCAGTATTCCCGGCCGATCTGGTTGTCGGGATCGACCTTCAGCAGGTCCGAGATATCGGCATAGAGGCGCCGATAGAGGCCCTGGCGCTTGGAGGTGGTGTGCTCCTCGACCAGGAAGGCCCAGTTGTCCTTCACCTGGTTCAGGCGGTCGGTGACGTGCTCGGCCTTGGCCTTGTCGCGGTCCTTGAGGACAAGCCGGATCCTGGCGCCGTCCAGGGCCTTGGGCCCGAACTCGGCGCTGTCGGCGGCGAGGGTCAGGTACAGGCTGTCGGACGTCAGGATGCGGTCGCGCAGGTCCAGCCAGACGGTGCGGGCCTCGCCGGCCTTCACCGAGACGCTGACGTCGATCATGTTGCGGCCCGGCCAGATCGGGTCCTTGACCTGGATGTTCAGCGGGATGATGGCGCCAGCGGCGCCAGGCAGAGAAGGAATGTCGATGGCCACGCCGTCCAGGCCGTCGCGGGCGTTCTCCCAGCCATAGGCCCAGTTGCGGGCCAGGGGCTGGGCGGCCGGCGCGTCGCCGAAACCCGACGGGATCAGGACGTGGACGATCGGCAGGCCCCCAATGGCCGGCGAGCCCGCGAGGTCGCCGGCGGGCCGCTTGCGGCTGGGCGCGCCCTCGGGCAGGGCGACGACGGTGGCGCGCTCGCCGGCCGGGTGGCGGCCGGTGATGTAGGCGTTGAGGGCGGCCAGGTTCAGATAGTCCGGCGCGACGTCGGCGCGGACCACGTAGCTCATCTTGAACGCGTCCTTCGGCTCCGCGCCGGCGGTGACGTTGTAGGCCCAGATCTCCTGGATCGGGGTTTCCTGGGCGACGTTGGTGAAGGTCAGGACGCCGCCGGTCAGCGGCTTGGCCAGGGTGTTGACCGTGCGCTGCTGGTCCTTGGCCCGCGAGCCGACGCTGGCGCCCTTGTCACCGGCCTTGGCGGTCCCAAGGGGCGACCAGTTCAGGTCGCCATAGGCCGGCCCCTGGATCTCGATGCGGTTCACCGGCTCGTCGGGCAGGGTCAGGGTCAGGGCCTTGCCGCCGTCGACATAGACGTTCCAGTCCGGCAGCTGGAAATAGTCGTCACGGCCGGGCAGGCGCGAGCGGTTGTAGACGCCGGGCCAGGTGGTTTCGGGAATGCCGTCGGTGGCCTTCCACATCCATTCCTTGATGTCCTTGGCGTCCTTGAACTCGACCTTGCGGATCGTGGTCTGGGCGTCGGTCAGGAGCGGCGGCAGGGCCTTGGTCCAGCCGTAGCGCTGCTTCCAGGCGGCATGGACGGCGGGGTTTTCGAGCGTGGCGATCGGCGCGGTCGTCGCCGGGGTCTCGTTGCGGGCCAGGGCGGCGATGGCGTCGGCCGCCAGCGGGCGGTCGTAGACGCGCAGCTCGTCCAGGTCGCCGCCGCGCGTGAAGTTATAGCGGCTCTGGACCTGATGCGGGGCGATCACGCGGCCGGCGACGCCGAACTGGTCGAGACCGGCGTCATAGACGGCCTTGGCCTCGGTCTTGGCGGCCAGCTTGCCGTCGACGAACAGCTGCACGCCGCTCGTCTCGTCCCAGGTGAAGGCCAGATGCGTCCAGGCGTCCGCGGCCGGGTTCCTGTCGAGCTTGAACGACACGCGGGTGCGCGAGAGGCCGTTGTCGGTGACGAAGGCGTCGAAGCCGTGGCCGTTCCAGTCGATGCGCAGGAACGCCATGTCCCAGCTGGAATGGTCGGCATAGCCCACGCGGAAGATCACGAACGGCGCGACCCCGACCGGATAGCCCGAGCGCCAGAAGAACGAGAGGGTCCCGCGCTGGGCCTGGATGTTGCCGGGCGCGTTCCACGAGACGACGCCGTCGTCCTCGGCGTGGAAGCCCTTGCCCGCCTTGCCATCGGCGATCGGCGTGACCTTGTCGGCGAAGTTGGGGACGGGGTCACCGGCGGCGACGTCGGCGACCAGGCCCTTGTCGCCCGAGACCTTGAACAGCAGCGCCGGCTCGGCCGCCAAGGGCGCGCTTTGGGCCGCGGCGGCGTTGGCGAGGATCAGCGCACACGCCGATCCCAGGAAAATCGCCTTCATCTTTGGTCTCCTCCCGGTGGCGTTTCATCGCGGTCGCCGCACTAATGGAAACCGGTGTCATGCCTGGGGGCTGGTTTAGCGCCCCAAGGGCAAGCTTGCAAACCCGACGGGGACTGATAGGCCGTGCCGCAAGGCACAAGATCTTTGGGCGGAAGTTGCGATGTTTTCGAAGATACTGATCGCCAACCGAGGCGAGATCGCGGTTCGGGTGATCAAGACGTGCCGTCGGCTGGGGATCGCGACGGTGGTGGTCTATTCGGACGCCGACGCGGGGTCGCTGGCCGTCGAGATGGCCGACGAGACGGTGCATATCGGGCCCTCGCCGGCCAATCAGAGCTATCTCGTCGCGGACAAGATCATCGCCGCCTGCCAGCAGACGGGCGCGCAGGCGGTGCACCCGGGCTTCGGCTTCCTGTCGGAGAACGCCAGCTTCGCCCAGCGCTGCGCCGACGAGGGGATCGTGTTCATCGGTCCCAATCCCGGCGCCATCCAGGCCATGGGCGACAAGATCGAGAGCAAGAAGTTCGCCCAGGCCGCGGGCGTGTCGTGCGTGCCGGGACACATCGGCGAGATCGCCGACACGGCCGAGGCGGTGACGATCTCCGAGCAGATCGGCTATCCGGTGATGATCAAGGCCTCGGCCGGGGGCGGCGGCAAGGGCATCCGCGTGGCCTGGAGCCGCCAGGACGTCGAGGAAGGCTTCCCGGCCGTGCGCGCCGAGGCCAAGGCCAGCTTCGGCGACGACCGGATCTTCATCGAGAAGTTCATCGAGAGCCCGCGCCACATCGAGATCCAGGTGCTGGGCGACAAGCACGGCAACGTCGTCCACCTGTTCGAGCGCGAATGCTCGATCCAGCGCCGCAACCAGAAGGTCATTGAGGAAGCGCCGTCGCCGCTGCTGGACGAGGCGACCCGCGCGGCCATGGGCGCCCAGGCCGTGGCCCTGGCCAAGGCGGTGAACTACGACAGCGCCGGCACGGTCGAGTTCGTCGCCGGCCAGGACAAGAGCTTCTTCTTCCTGGAGATGAACACCCGCCTGCAGGTCGAGCACCCGGTCACCGAGCTGATCACGGGCCTGGACCTGGTCGAGCAGATGATCCGTTCGGCCTGGGGCGACGCGCTGGCCTTCGAGCAGAAGGACCTCTCGATCAACGGCTGGGCCATCGAGAGCCGCATCTACGCCGAGGACCCCTACCGCAAGTTCCTGCCCAGCATCGGGCGGCTGGTCCGCTACGCCCCGCCGGCGGAAGGCGAGAAGGACGGCTACACGATCCGCAACGACGCGGGCGTGCGCGAGGGCGACGAGATCTCGATGTACTACGACCCGATGATCTCCAAGCTGTGCGCCTGGGCCCCGACCCGCCTGGCGGCGATCGACGGCATGGGCCGGGCGCTGGAGGACTTCCACATCGAGGGGCTTGGCCAGAACATCCCGTTCCTGGCCGCGGTGATGGACCAGGCCCGGTTCCGGTCCGGCAAGATCTCGACCAACTACATCAAGGACGAGTTCGCCGACGGCTTCGCCGGGACCGAGCCGACGTCTGAGCAGATCGACATCCTGACCGCCGTCGGCGCGGCCATGCAGCGGGTCCACGCCGCCCGGGCCCGCTCCGACGCCTCGGGCCTGGCCGGTCCGCCGCGCGCCGAGTGGGTCGTGGCCGTCGGTCCCGCCAAGCGCCGGGCAAAGGTGGCCGGCGAGAACGGCGACGTCACCGTCGACCTGCTCGACGAGGGCCGCGCCCTGACCCTGACCGACATCGACTGGCGTCCGGGCAAGCCGGTGTTCAAGGCCGCCCTGGGCGGCAAGGCCTTCACGGTCCAGGTCTCGCCGGCCGCCGAGGGCTTCACCATCCGCCACCGCGCCGCCAGGGCCCGGGTGCTGGTCCTGACCCCGCGCAACGCCGAACTGCACGACAAGCTGCCCGAGAAGCAGGCCGCCGACACCTCCAGGCTGGTGCTGTCGCCGATGCCGGGCCTCGTGGTCTCGATGGACGTCGCCGCCGGCCAGCAGGTCCGCGAGGGCGAGGTCGTCTGCGTGCTCGAGGCCATGAAGATGCAGAACATCATCCGCGCCGAGCGCGACGGAACCGTCAAGGCCGTCAACGCCAAGGCCGGCGATCCCGTCGCCGCCGATGAGGTCCTGGTGGAGTTCGCGTAAGGCGACTTGCGACCTCAGGTGGAGTTGTCTAGCTTCAGCGGCATGGCTCGCAAAACCAGTCACTTCATCGATGGTCTCTTCGGTTTTGACGGCCGGTTCCGACGCTCCGAGTACTGGATCGCCAGCATCGGTTTGGGCATCGTACGCCTGGTGACGCTGGGTGTTAGCGCGGCCGTTCTAGGCATGGGCTTTGTCCAGGCCAGCAACGTCTTTCCGCTGCGGGTTGGCTTGGACCTGGTGTTCCTGTGGCCCTATGCGGCGATCGCCATCAAGCGGGGTCATGACCGGAATCGCTCGGCGCGATACACGAGCGTCCTGCTGGTCTTGCTCTATGGGCTCGCCTGGATCGGTTCCTGGCTACTCCACGCGGGTGATGCAACGCTAGGAGCCTTGCTCGGCCTCGTGATGCTCCCGCTCGCGCTGTACATGTTGATCGACTACGGCTTCATCGACGGCACGAAGGGACCCAATCGCTACGGCGCCTCCGACAAGTATCCCGAGACCGACGGCAGGCGCCTGGTGCTCGATGAACCCACTCTTTCGAGCGAGCCGCCGAAAGCCTAGATTGCCGCTTCGGCGCATTCGCCGACTCGGAGCCAAGGCGAAATGAGCGATCGTAGCGAATGGGCGGAGCTGTTCCTGTCGTCGAACGGCAGGCTGGCGCGGACGCCGTTCCTGATCGCGGCCGGGGTCCTGATCGGCGTGGCGGTGCTTTACGAGGCCATCGCCGGCTACACCCTGCACTGGCTGACGGGCTGGCTGGTCTATCCGGCCCTGCTGTTCTCGGGCGCCTGCGTACTGTCCAAGCGCCTGCACGATCGCGGCCGCTCGGGCTGGTGGTCGCTGCTGGTGCTGGTGGCGGTGATCGCCGTCTGGCCGCAGCCCGAGCACTTCCTGGATTTCATGTTCTGCCTGGTGATCGTCTGGGCGATCGTCGAGCTGGGGGTCATGGGCGGCGAGCAGGGCGCGAACCGCTATGGGGCGAACCCGCTGAAGACGATCTCGATCTAGGCGGACCCACCCGGACCCCTCTCTCAAAGAGAGAGGGGATTGAGGGGGCTCTATCCCCGGTGTTGGCGACATCGAACCCCACGAAATCAATGACTTGTCGATTTTTCACGCCGCTGAATGATCCGCGTTCAATCCGCCGCGAT
>NZ_RRYI01000079.1 GCF_003931565.1 Caulobacter sp. 602-1 | reverse complement strand
AGACCGCCGCCGAGGCCGCCTTCGCCACGCTGAAAGCCCTGGTCGCCGAACTGACCGCCGCCGGCCTGGCGCCGCCGGTGGTGACGGGCGGCGGCACCGGAACCCACGTCTTCGACCTGGCCTCGGGCGTCTATACCGAGTTGCAGGCCGGGTCCTACGCGGTCATGGACGTCGAGTACGACGCCTGCGGCGCGCCGGACGGCCAATCCTGGGCGTTCGAGCCGGCGCTGTTCATCGCCTCCACCGTGGTCTCGGCCAACCACAAGAGCCACGTCACCGTCGACGCCGGCTTCAAGGCCGTGTCGATGGACGGCCCGCC
>NZ_RRYI01000078.1 GCF_003931565.1 Caulobacter sp. 602-1 | reverse complement strand
GGCGTCTGGCGCTGCGAACGGCGTCGGTGATTCCGATTCGACTGGTGCATCGGCCAGTGCCGCGAATCATATTCCGTTCCATCTCATCGGCCAATTGCAGGCCAATAAAATCGGCAAAGTGCTGCCGGTGGTGAACACCATCGAATCGGTGGATTCCATCGAACTGGCGGAGAAGATTGCGCGCCGCGCCACCATGCGCGGCATCACGGTCGGAGTGCTGCTGGAGGTCAACGAATCCGGCGAGGAATCCAAGTCGGGGTGTGCTCCGAGCCATGCCATCGATTTGGCGCAGCGTATCGGTGCCATGGGCGGCCTTGAA
>NZ_RRYI01000077.1 GCF_003931565.1 Caulobacter sp. 602-1 | reverse complement strand
CGCCGCTGAATGATCCGCGTTGAATCCGCCGCGATAATCAATGCATCCCCGTCGCGGGGGAGGGCGTTTGGATCCGGCCCAAGACGGCGGCGGGGGTAGGTTGAGCGGGGCCGCTGGCGGTTCCCGGAGGCTCGAAAGTCGCCCCGTCCGTACTCTTTAGGCGGATCGGCTGGCGAACGGGCAGTTTCCGGGGCCAAACCACCAGCGGAGCGACAGGGCGGTGATCGTACAAGCCGCCTATCGTGGATCGTCGGGGTCGAGACGGATGTAGCCGATCGACTTGGTCCGCGCCCGTCCGGGGGTAAACGGGGACCCGAGC
>NZ_RRYI01000076.1 GCF_003931565.1 Caulobacter sp. 602-1 | reverse complement strand
CACCGAACTCATCGAGCGCGGTTCCGTCCGCGACATTAGCTGATTAATGGTATACGGGAAACGAATTCTTGTCGCTTCCCTGTTATTGGGTCGGTGAAGCGCAGCACACGTGCGACCAATTGCAATGGCTGGCTGAAATCGTCGTAAAGGCGCGTCTGGATGCGCGGGTAGAAATCGTCACCAACGATGGGTAGGCCCAGTGAGTTCATGTGAACGCGCAGTTGATGGGTTTTGCCGGTGCGCGGATGAAGCATGTAGCGGCAGATGGGGGGATTCTCCAGACAGGGACCACCCTCCGGCGCTTCGCGCCACCTCCCGCC
>NZ_RRYI01000075.1 GCF_003931565.1 Caulobacter sp. 602-1 | reverse complement strand
AGGTCGCATACCCTTACTAAAGGTAATGACTATTGGTAACTAAATGGAGGTTGGGTCAGCGATGAGCGAATCCCAGACCGAAACCAAGTCCGCGACTGAGTCCGCGACCAAGTCCAAGCCCGGCCAGCTGCTGGTGGATGACGTACGCAGTCTTATAGACGCCTGCTGGAAAGCCACAACCATCACCGAACTGATGCCGGCATTGCCGAAAGGCATGAAGCCGCGCTATGTCCACGTGATCGACGCCGTCTGGCATATCAACGAACCGAACGGGCAAGATACCGGCACCGCGCGCGTGGGCGATGTCAGCGCATTCCTCG
>NZ_RRYI01000074.1 GCF_003931565.1 Caulobacter sp. 602-1 | reverse complement strand
GCGCCAGGGCGGGCAAACCTCGGAAGTCGCTTCCAGCGGTGTCCCCCGCGTCGTCGCGACGGAAGCGGCGTCGCCACAGCTTCGCGGCGAACGGCCCGGCGGCGGCCAGGATCTGGATGATCACCGCCGGAAGGGTCTGGTGTTGGCCCACCGGGACCCCGTTGAGCAGCAGCAGGCCGATGATGGTGGCGGCGCCCGCGTTGCCCCAGCGGCGCAGGCCAGAGATCGAAAAGCCGGTCGCGCCGATCAGGCCCGCGTAAAGCGTCAAGGCCAGCGGCGACCCGCCGGGCAGGCCGGTGAAGGCCGGCGTCAGCACGGCGCC
>NZ_RRYI01000073.1 GCF_003931565.1 Caulobacter sp. 602-1 | reverse complement strand
TCCCCCCCCTCGCGCTTCGCCAAGATCGCCCTGGGCCACCTCACCCGCGAGTACCCGAACAACCTGGACCACGTGATGGCCGACGCGGGCGCCGTCCGCTCGCCGCGAGACCTGCATCCGATCTTCTACGGCAGCTTCGACTGGCACTCCTGCGTGCACGGCTACTGGCTGCTGGCGCCCCTGCTGCGCCTGCGCCCGGAGATGCCCGAGGCCGAAACGATCATCACCCTGTTCGACGACGCCTTCCCGCCCGAGAAGGTCGGCGTCGAGCCCGCCTATCTGGCCCGCCCCGAAAGCCGGGGCTTCGAACGCCCCTATGGCT
>NZ_RRYI01000072.1 GCF_003931565.1 Caulobacter sp. 602-1 | reverse complement strand
CGAGGATCGCCGCGGTGAGTAGTGCTATGACGGCGACGAAGGACTCGGTCATCATGCCGCCGTAGCCGATCACGCGCATCTGGCCTTCCTTCTCCAGCATCTTCGGCGTCGTGCCCGAGCAGATGAGCGCGTGGAATCCAGACAGCGCCCCGCACGCGATGGTGATGAACAGGAATGGAAACAGTGAGCCGGCGAACACCGGGCCGTTGCCGCTACCGGCGAATTTCGACACCGCTGGGGCCTCGATGATCGGGTGAGCCGCACAAACACCGATCGCGAGAAGCGCGATGGTGCCGACCTTCATGAACGTTGACAGGTAGTC
>NZ_RRYI01000071.1 GCF_003931565.1 Caulobacter sp. 602-1 | reverse complement strand
ACTCGGACAGCTCGTTGAATACCGACTTGATGAACCACAACACCGCCAACAACCCGGTGGTTGCCGCGTGGATGGACGGGGATCAGTCGGTGCTGCCTGCTGGTTTCAATCCGAACCATGCTGTAGGCAGGAGCGCGTCAAACACTTACCCGTGGGGTCAGTGCACGTGGTACGCCTATCAGCGCCGCACCGAGCTGGGTCTGCCGGTTGGTGGCAGCTTCGGTAACGGTGGTCAGTGGGCCTCCAGCGCCAGCGCGCTGGGCTACTGGGTGGACAGCACGCCTCGCCATGTGGGCGACGTCGTGGTGTTCCAGCCCGGCCAGC
>NZ_RRYI01000070.1 GCF_003931565.1 Caulobacter sp. 602-1 | reverse complement strand
GGTGTCGAGATCTTGGCGGGCGGGCTGCTTGGTTTGGTCGAAGGTGGCGACGCGGCCGGCAAAGCGGATGGGCGCAAACGGGGCGCGGGGTTCTTTCGCAGCGGGAAGGCAGACCCTGCGCGTGCTGCTAACCGCGACCAATGACGCGGCCCGGCGAACCAAGGCAGCGCGACACCGGCTTGAGGCGCTGCGGGCCAGGACCGACACGCGGGACTGGGTGATGCAACGCCGCGAGCGCACCCACCACCTGATCGAGCTGGGCGGCTTGGTGCACAAGGCCGGGCTCGTCGAGCTGACCGGCGACGATCGCGCCGCCCTTTACGGCG
>NZ_RRYI01000006.1 GCF_003931565.1 Caulobacter sp. 602-1 | reverse complement strand
AACGCTCACGCCTCCCGACCTCACGGACAAGAACAGCCTGGCGGAGCGGTCAGCGAGCCGAAACAAAAACAAACCTCACGGTCTCCGGGTTCGCCCGGCCGCTCCGTCGCCTCCCCATCCAAACTCGCAGCCGCACGGGCGCGAGGGCGATGAAGCGCGTTCCTTCCCCCACGAAGGGAGGGAGGAAGTCAGAGATCCAGATCCGCCGCCGCGAACTCGGCGTTCTCCTGGATGAAGCGGAAGCGCAGCTCGGGCTTGCGGCCCATCAGGGTCTCGACCAGGCTTTCCACCGCCTCTTCCGAGCGCGGCAGGGTCACGCGGGCCAGGGTGCGCTTCTTGGGGTCCATGGTGGTCTCCTTCAGCTGGGAGGCCATCATCTCGCCCAGGCCCTTGAAGCGGCCGATCTCGGGCTTCTTGCCCTTGAACACCGTGGCCAGGAGCTCGTCCTTGTGGGCGTCGTCGCGGGCGTATTCGCTCTTGCCGCCGTGGGCGATGCGGTAGAGCGGCGGCAGGGCGAGATACAGGTGACCCTGGCGGATCACGTCCGGCATGGTGCGGTAGAAGAAGGTGATCAGGAGGCTGGCGATGTGGGCGCCGTCGACGTCGGCGTCGGTCATGATGATGATGCGGTCGTATCGCAGGTCTTCCTCGCGATACTTGTTCCCGCCCTGGGCCCCCAGGGCCAGCATCAGGTCCGACAGCTCCTTGTTGGCGGTGAACTTCTCGCCGGAGGCCGAGGCCACGTTCAGGATCTTGCCGCGCAGGGGCAGGATGGCCTGGTACTTGCGGTCGCGGGCCTGCTTGGCGGAACCACCGGCCGAGTCGCCTTCGACGATGAACAGCTCGGCCCCGTCGACCGCGCCGCCGGCGCAGTCGGCCAGCTTGCCGGGCAGGCGCAGCTTGCGGGTGGCGCTGGCGCGGGTGACTTCCTTGTCCTTGCGGCGCTTGAGGCGCTCCTCGGCCCGCTCGATGACGAATTCCAGCAGGGCCTGGGCGTTCTTCGGGCTGGACGAGAGCCACAGGTCGAACGGGTCGCGCAGCGCGGCTTCCACGAAGCGCTGGGCCTCGGAGGTCGAGAGCTTTTCCTTGGTCTGGCCCTGGAATTCGGGGTTCTTGATGAACACCGAGATCAGGGCGCCGGCCTGGGCGACGACGTCGTCGGCGGTGATGATCGTGCCGCGCTTCTCGCCCTTGAGGTCGGCATAGGCCTTGAGGCCGCGGGTCAGGGCGGCGCGGAAGCCGCTCTCGTGGGTGCCGCCCTCGGGGGTCGGCACGGTGTTGCAGTACGACTGCATGAAGCCGTCGTGCTCGCCGAAGCCCTGGGGCGTCCAGCTGACGGCCCATTCGACCGCGCCGGCCTCGCCCTGGCGCTCGATGCGGCCCGAGAAGCTCTCGGGCGTGATCGTGGTCAGGCCCTTGGTCCGCTCGGCCAGGAAGTCGGCCAGGCCGTTGGGGAAGTGGAACGTGGCCTCGGGCGGGGTCTGGTCATGGATGCGGGAGGGATCGCAGGACCATTTGATCTGCACGCCGCGGAACAGATAGGCCTTGGAGCGGGCCATGCGGTACAGGCGCGCCGGCTTGAAGCCGACGCTCTCGCCGAAGATCTCGTCGTCGGGCTTGAAGCGCACCATGGTGCCCTTCTTGCGCGATGGGCCGACCTGCTGGATCGGGCCCAGCGGCTTGCCGCGCGAGAACACCTGCAGGTGCTCGAAGCCGTCGCGCCAGACGGTGACCTCGACGCGCTCGGACAGGGCGTTGACCACGCTGGCGCCGACGCCGTGCAGGCCGCCGGAGGTCTCGTAGGCCTTGCCGGTGAACTTACCGCCGGCGTGCAGGACGGTCATGATGACCTCCAGCGCCGACTTGCCGGGGTACTTGGGGTGCGGGTCGACGGGCATCCCCCGCCCGTCGTCCTTGACCGACAGGAAGCCGTCGGCGTCGAGCTTGACCTCGATGGTCTTGGCGAAGCCGGCCACGGCCTCGTCCATCGAGTTGTCGAGGACTTCGGCGAACAGGTGGTGCAGCGCCCGCTCGTCGGTGCCGCCGATGTACATGCCGGGCCGCTTGCGGACGGGCTCCAGCCCTTCCAGCACCTCGATGTCGGCGGCCGAGTACTCGCCGGGCGCCGAGGTCTTGGCCGGCGGCGCGGGCTTGGCCGATGAAGGCGGCGGCGGCGGGATCGGACGCGGCGTCGGCTCGACGTGCGGCTCCACGCTGGCCTGGAACGGCGCGGCGGGGACGGGCGCCAGGGCGTCGTCGTCGAACAGCGAGGGGGTCTTATCGGAAGATGACATTGGGGCAAGTCTAGGCGATTCGAGCGCGGGGGCCCCGTATGGCCTCGCGGCCTTCCCCTGAAAAGCAAAATCCGCCCCCAGCCAAGCCGGGGGCGGATCGTTGCGGCCAGGACTCCGACCTAGCGGTAGGCGGGCGGATAGCCGCTCTGGTCGGTGGCCGCATAGCGGTCGCGCAGCTGGGTCTGGCGGCTGTCCTGCGGCTGCTCGACGCCGCCGACGAAGACGTTCAGCGGCCAGCTGGTGGTCTCCAGCGGGTCACCGTTCCAGACCACGACGTCGGCCAGCTTGCCGACCTCCAGCGAGCCGATCTTGCCGTCCTGGCCCCAGATCTTGGCGGGGACCAGGGTCACGGAGGCCAGGCCGGCCGCGTAGGGCAGGCCGTTGGCGACCGCGAGGCCGGCGTTCAGCCGCTCCTGGCGCAGGTTGTTGAAGTCCCGCGCGCCGTTGATCGCCACCTTCACGCCGGCGGCGTTCAGGCGGGCGGCGTTGTCCAGCCGCGAGGCCAGGGTCTCGAAGCTGTCGGGCAGGTCGGCCTGCGGATCGACGATGACCGGCACGCCGGCCCTGGCGATCTCGGGAGCGACCAGCCAGCCTTCCTCGACGCCTTCGAGGATGATCCTGATCTTCTCCTCGGCCGCCAGCTTCAGGGCCTGGCGGATGTCGGCGGCCCGGGAGACGCGGATCAGCAGCGGGGTCTTGCCCTGCACGACCGGGATCAGGGCCGCCAGATCGAGACGCGAGAGACCGAAGTCCCGGGTCGCGCCCTGCTCGAAGGCCGCGCGGCGGCTGGCGAAGGCGCGAGCGTCCTCCAGCGCCGAGCGGATCAGGATCAGGTCGGCGCCGCGCGAACCGCCGGCCGCCCGCGCGCCGCTTTCGCCCAGCGAGACGGTGACGGCCAGCTTGGAGGCCTCGACGATGTCGCTCGCGCCGGCCTTCAGGCGGATGAAGGCCGCCTGGCCGCCGAACAGCGAGGGATCGCCGTCGCCGCTCTTGCCGGCGGTCATCTCCTCGACCACGCCGTCGTCGGCGTGCTCGTGCGCGCCGCCGCCGGTTCCCGACAGCACCGGCACCACGGCCGAGCTGGTGATGCCCCCGTCCCGGGCGAACGGGATGAAGGTCGAGGCCGGGTTGATCCCGTAGCTGATGTCGAAGGCGGCGCTGAGCGCATTGCCGGTGCCGTCGTCGCGGGTCTCACGCACGCCGCTGACCTCGGACGCGCCGAGGTTCGAGGACGAGGCGACCAGGCCCGGGGTGACGACGCCGCCCTTGGCGTCGATCACCTTGGCGTCGGCCGGCACGGCGACGCCGGCGCCCAGGGCGGCGATCTTGCCATCCTTGATGACCAGCGTGCCGGCCGGGATCGCCGGGCCGGAGACGGGTTCGATACGGGCGTTGACGATGGCGACGGTCTCGGCCGCCGCGGGAAGGGCCAGCGCGCAGGCGGCGCTGGCGAGAAGCAGTGACCGGATCATCAGTTGAACGCTCCCTGGCCGGGTTGGCCGAGCTCGAAATCGGACTTGGGCTGGAAGCGCGCGTCCTTGCGATCGTAGATCAGCGCGCCGTCGATGAAGACCTTCTCGGCCTGGGCGTAGACGCTGAACGGGTCGCGGCTCCAGATCACCAGGTCGGCGGCCTTGCCGGGTTCGATCGAGCCGGTCTTGTCGCCGATGCCCATGGCCTTCGCCGGATTGGCGGTGATCCACTTGATCGCCTCGGCGCGGCTGATGCCGTAGCCCAGCTTGTTGCCGGCGGTCATGGCGATGGCGGCTTCCTGGTTCAGCCGCTGGGTCATGATCGGATCGTCCGAGTGGATGACCACGCAGGCGCCGTTCTTCCAGAGGATGGCGGCGTTGGCGTCGATGCCGTCCAGGCTTTCCATCTTGAAGCCGGTCCACGAAGCCCAGGTGGCCGAGCAGATGCCTTCCTTGGCCAGCAGGGGCGCGATCTTGTAGCTCTCGATCGCGTGGTGGAACATCGTGATCTTGTAGCCAAACTCCTTGGCGATATCGATCATGGTGGCTTCTTCGTCGGCGCGGTAGCAGTGGTTCTGCACCAGGATGTCGCCCTTCAGCACGCCGGCCAGGGTCTCCATCTGCAGGTCGCGCTTGGGCGCATCGGCCTTCTCGCCCTTCTGCTGTTTGGCGCGGAAGTCGTCCCACTTGCGGGCGTAGTCGGCCGCGTCGATCCAGGCCTTGCGATAGCCGAAGACATTGCCCATCGCGGTGGAGGGTGAGCGGCCCTTGCCGCCGTAGACGCGCTTGGGGTTCTCGCCGCAGGCCATCTTCAGGCCGTAGGGCGCGTCGGGGAACTTCATGCCCTGCATGGTCAGGGCGGGGACGTTCTTCAGCGTCACCGAGCGGCCGCCGAACAGGTTGGCCGAGCCGGGGAGGATCTGCAGGGTGGTCACGCCGCCGGCGCGGGCCCGGTTGAAGCCTGGGTCCTGCGGCCAGACCGAGTGCTCGGCCCAGACCTGGGCGGTGTTCGGGTCGGTGGCCTCGTTGCCGTCCGAGCGGGCCTGGACGCCCGGCGAGGGATAGACGCCCAGGTGGCTGTGGGCGTCGATGATGCCCGGGGTCAGCCACTTGCCTGTGGCGTCGACCTTGACGGCGTCGGCCGGGATCGCGGTCTCGGGTCCGCCCACGGCGACGACCTTGCCGCCGGAGGTGACGACGACGCCATTGTCGATCTGCTGGCCGGTGGCGGTCAGCACCGTGGCGCCGACAAAGGCCATGGTCTGCGAGGGGAACGGCTTGTAGGTCGAAGGGAAGCCCGTCGAGGCCTGGCCGTCCAGACCCTTGGGCAGCGGCTTGATCTCGGCCTTCTCGGCTGGCTTGCCATCCTTTTGCGCCGTGCTGGACGGTTTGGCGGGACCGCCGGTCCCGGTCGTCGCGCAGGCTGAAAGTCCCAGCGCGAGCAGGCTCACGGCAGCCGCCGCGTTACGCCATCTGATCATGAAAAACCCCGACTCTCGAAGAGGCGGGAAGGACAGACGAAATGAACCCCGTTATCAAGTCAAAGCAGGGGCGAATGGAGCCGGTCGCCGGCAAAATCGTTCCGCCTGTTCTTGGGAGGTCGTCCATGCGCCGTCTGCTCGCTTGTCTCGCCGTTGCTCTGCTGACCGCCTGCACAGCGTCCGCCACGCCGGAACCTTCGGGACCGCCGCAGCAGTCGCCGCGCGCCCCCGTCGCCGAGGGCGGCATGTGCGGCGGGTTCGCGGGCTTCCAATGCCAGTCCGGCCTGACCTGCCAGATGGAGGCCGGAGTCTGCGGGCGGGTCGCCGATGCGGCGGGCGTCTGCCGCAAGGCGCCGCAGGTCTGCACGCGGATCTATCAGCCGGTCTGCGGCTGCGACGGCAAGACCTATGGCAACGCCTGCGAGGCGGGGGCGGCGGGGGTCAGCGTCTCGGCTCAGGGCGCGTGCAAGGCGAAATAGCCTGCTGCCACATTCCGGACCGTGCTGACGCAAGGTGCGGTCGACGGGAGAAAGCCATGACCCAGATCATCCGGCGCGACGTGCTGGCCGGCGGCCTCGCCGCCGCCGCGTTCGCGCCCGCCGCCCAAGCTCAGGAGAAGACGCCCATGTACGGACTGATCGGACAGATGCTGGCCGCGCCCGGCAAGCGCGATGAGTTGCTGGCGATCCTGGGGGAGGGGACCAACGACATGCCGGGCTGCCTCAGCTACGTGATCGCCAAGGATCCGACCAACGTCGACGCGCTGTGGATCACCGAGGTCTGGACCGACAAGGACGCCCATGCCGCCTCGCTGAAGCTGCCCTCCGTGCAGGCGGCGATCGCCAAGGGGCGGCCGATCATCGCCGGCTTTCCGCAGCGCTTCGAGACCACTCCGATCATCGGTCACGGCCTCAAGGCCTAGCCGCCACGAAAAAAAGGCCGCGGATCGCTCCGCGGCCTTTTCGGTTTCCAAGACCAGAAGGTCTAGAAGTTGGCGTTCAGCGAGACGCCGACGACGCGCGGTTCGTTGACGAAGGCGGTCAGGTTGTTGAAGTCGATCGCGCCCTTGATGTTGCTCTCGTTGGTGATGTTGCGGGCGAAGGCCGCCAGCTCCCAACCGGCGTCCTTGTCGGCGTAGCCGACCTTCAGGCCGCCTTCGAAGTCGCCCTTCGAGTAGAACTCCTTCGACTGGTACAGGAACAGGTTGGTGTAGCCCTGGACCTTCCAGTCGGTGAAGGCGAACAGCTCGCCCGAGGCCACCGGGATCGAGTAGCGGGCCGTGACGTCGAAGGTGTACTTCGGCGCGTTCGGGAAGGGGTTGCCGTCCACGAGGGCCAGGCCCGCGCCGTTCAGCTTGTCCGTGACCGTGCAGGCGGCGCAGGGGGCGACGGCCAGCGTGCTGTCCTTGATCTTGGTGTGGGCGTAGCTGTAGCCGGCCGTGACGACGAAGTTCGGGGTGACCACGAACTCGCTGTCCAGTTCCAGGCCATAGGCCTCGCCCTTCTTGGCGTTGATCAGGCGGTTGGAGTTGCTGCCGCCGCCAACGGCGCTGAACTGCGGGTCGTCGATGCTGTAGGCGAAGACCGCGCCGTTCAGGCGGACACGACGTTCGAACAGCTCGCTCTTCAGGCCAAGCTCATACGACATGATCGTTTCGGACTTGGCCGACGAGGCGGGCGAGCCGAAGGCGATGTCGCGACCCTGGATCGACGGACCGCGGAAGCCCGAGGCGACCTTGGCGTAGACGCTGACGTCCTCGTCGATCTTGTAGAATGCCGACAGGTCCCAGCTGACCTTGGAATCCGACACCGAGACCGACGGAGCATTGTTAGGGCCCGAAACGACATTCATGTCCTTGTCGTCGTCGGTGTAGCGCAGGCCGCCCGTCAGGGTCAGCTGGTCGTTGACCGCGTAGGAGGCCTGACCGAACAGCGCCCAGGACTTGTTCTTCTGGCGCAGGGTGGTGGCCGGCATGAAGAACGGGTCGGTGCGGATGTCGTACTTGGTGTCGAAGTAGAAGCCGCCGACCTGCCAGCTCAGCGGACCGTCGGTGTCGCTGGCCAGACGCACTTCCTGCGTCCACTGGAACAGGTTCTTGATGCCGTCCTGGGTGCTCGACTGGAAGGGGATGAAGCCCGGGCCGCCCGGGTTGCCGCCGTCGATGTCGCCCAGGCTGTAACCGTGGGTGTTTTCATAGGCGGTGATCGAGGTCAGCTTCACGCCGTCGAAGTCGTAGCCGATGTTGGCCGAGGCGCCGTAGCCCTTGTACTTCTGTGGGTTGTTGGCGGTGTTGTCGAAGGCGACCTTGTCGCGTTGGTAGTTGCCGTTGAGCTTGTTCGAGCCCTTGGTCAGCACGTTGGCGCGGAACACGGCGGCGGTGCCGTCCAGGTCGCGGCCGTGGACGTTGAACAGGGCGCTCAGCTTGTCGTTCGGCGTGACCAGCAGCTGAACGCGAGCGGCCTTTTCGTTGAAGCCGCCCAGGGCGTTTTCCTGCTTGGTGTAGGTGTTGTCGATGTAGTCGTCGCGACGCTGGAGCAGGAACGAGGCTCGGACCGCCACCTTGCCCGGGACGATGGCGCCGCCGTAGCCGCCGTCCAGGGTGACGGTGTTGTAGCTGCCGTAGGTGGCCGCCAGGCGGCCCTTGGTTTCGTCGCTGGGCTTGATGGTGTCGAACTTGACGATGCCCGCCGTGGTGTTGCGGCCGAACAGCGTACCCTGCGGGCCGCGCAGCACTTCGACGTGGTCGAGGTCATAGATCGGCGAGCTCTTCAGGACGACGTTCTCCAGGACCACGTCATCCTGGATGATCGACACCGGCTGCGAGGCGGCCAGGTCGAAGTCGGCGTTGCCCAGGCCGCGGATGTAGAAGCGCGGCGCGACGCGGCCGTTCGAGGACTCGGCGTAGAGGCCGGGAGCCTTGCCCGACAGGGTCAGGATGTCTTCGCCGGCGGCGAAGACCGACTGCAGGCGCTCGCCGGAGATGGCGGCGACCGAGACCGGGACGTCCTGCAGGTTTTCACTGCGCTTCTGGGCGGTGACGACGACTTCGCCGACGGTGGTTTCCTGGGCCAGGGCGACCGAGCCGGCGGCCAGCGAGGCCACCAGAGCGGACAGGCCGCACGACACCGTCAGGGCGCGGCGGAAAGAGCGGTTGGGGAGCATGGAGACATCCTGTGATGGAGCGCGCCGTTCGCCGACTCTGACCGGGGCGTTAACGGCGCTTCTGTTGCGCTGCGATAGGCGAAACAGCGGCCGTCGGGATATCTCGTCTTGATCGAAAACAGCTCTTTCGAGCCGATTACGTCGGTTATGTTGCGAAGTTGCGACAATTTTGTTCAGGCGGCGCCCAGTAAGTAATAAGTCATTCTACTCGCGGAGCGGTCTGGCCTCGTAGCGTAAGAAAAAGGGCCGGAGATCGCTCTCCGGCCCCTGTCCTTGTTCTGAGCGCTTACGCGATCAGCACTTGTAGTACATGTCGAATTCGACCGGGTGCGGGTGCAGTTGCAGGCGCATCACCTCTTCCATCTTCAGCTCGATGTAGCTGTCGATGAAGTCGTCATCCATGACGCCGCCGGCCTTCAGGAAGGCGCGGTCCTTGTCCAGGCTTTCCAGGGCTTCGCGCAGCGAGCCGCAGACTTCCGGGATTTTCTTCTGCTCGCGCGGCGGCAGATCGTAGAGGTTCTTGTCGGCGGCCGCGCCCGGGTCGATCTTGTTGATGATGCCGTCCAGGCCGGCCATCAGCAGGGCGACGAAGGTCAGGTAGGGGTTGCCCATCGGGTCCGGGAAGCGGGCTTCGATGCGCTTGGCCTTCGGGCTGTCGACGTGCGGGATGCGGATCGAGGCCGAGCGGTTGCGCGAGCTGTAGGCGAGCTTCACCGGGGCTTCGTAGCCGGGCACCAGGCGCTTGTACGAGTTCGTCGTCGAGTTCGAGAACGCGTTGATGGCCTTGGCGTGCTTGATGATGCCGCCGATGTAGTACAGGCAGTCCTGCGACAGGCCGGCGTACTTGTCACCGGCGAACAGCGGCTTGCCGTCCTGCCAGATCGACTGGTGCACGTGCATGCCCGAGCCGTTGTCGCCGAACATCGGCTTGGCCATGAAGGTGGCCGTCTTGCCATAGGCGGCGGCGACGTTGTGGATGACGTACTTGTAGAGCTGCATCCGGTCGGCCATGACGACCATGGTGTCGAACTTCAGGCCGAGTTCGTGCTGGGCCGGGGCCACCTCGTGGTGGTGCTTTTCCGGCTTCATGCCCAGCTCGCCCATGACGGCCAGCATTTCGCCGCGCAGGTCCTGGCAGCTGTCGACCGGATTCACCGGGAAGTAGCCGCCCTTCGGACCCGGGCGGTGGCCCATGTTGCCTTCCGGATATTCCTTGGCCGAGTTCACCGGCAGTTCGCTCGAGTCATACGAGTAGCCGGTGCTGTTCGGCGAAACCGACCAGCGCACGTCGTCGAAGATGAAGAATTCGGCTTCAGGGCCGAAATAGACGGTGTCGCCCACGCCGGCCGACTTGACGTAGTTCAGGGCGGCCTTGGCGATCGAGCGCGGGTCACGGTTGTAGGGGGTGCCGTCGTCCGGGTTCACGACGTCGCAGAACAGCGCCAGGGTGGTCTGCTGGTAGAAGGGGTCGATGATGGCGCTCGACAGGTCGGGGCGCAGCTTCATGTCCGACTCGTTGATGGCCTTCCAGCCGGCGATCGACGAACCGTCGAACATCGTGCCGTCGTTCAGGAAGTCATCGTCGACGAGATCGATGTCGAACGTGACGTGCTGCAGCTTGCCGCGCACGTCGGTGAAGCGGACGTCGACGTACTTTACGTCCTTTTCCTTGATCAGGTTCAGGATATCCTTGGCGGTGGTCATTCCGTATCCCCTTTGTAGGCTCTCTAAGCGTTTGACGATCCGGCCTTAGACGGCGGCCGGGCCGCTTTCTCCGGTTCGGATGCGGATCACTTCCGCGATGTCCGAGACGAAAATCTTGCCGTCGCCGATGCGGCCCGTACGGGCGGCGCGGGTGATGGCCTCCAGCGCGGGCTCCAGCTGGCTGTCCTCGACAACGACCTCCACCTTGATCTTGGGGAGGAAGTCCACGACGTACTCGGCGCCGCGATACAGTTCGGTGTGGCCCTTCTGACGGCCGTAGCCCTTGGCTTCTAGGACGGTCATGCCCTGGACGCCCATGTCCTGCAGGGCCTCCTTCACCTCATCCAGCTTGAACGGCTTGATGACGGCTTCGATCTTCTTCATCGGTTCCACTTTCGGGCCCGGGCGGCGAACCGCTTCACTGAGCGGGCAACCATCATGCTGACCGAAGCGCCGCAAGCGAGCGCCAGGGACATTTATGACCGTTTGGTTGTCTCGCGGGCATGTGTTCGAAGTTTGGGCGCCTGGCGCCCTGGAAATATACATTTCTGGAATGGCCGCCAAATGGCCTTGCGGCATACGGTTTCGCGCCTACGATCGCGCCCAACGATCGTTTGAATGGGGGCGTATATGCGCGACGACACACCGGTTTTGATCGGCGCGGGCCAATTCACGTATCGGGGCGACGCCGGAAATTCACCATCCCCCCTGGAACTGCTGAAAGTTGCGGCGGAACGCGCGGCGCTGGATGCCGGCCTCAAAGGGTCGGTTCTTGCCGATCTGGACGCTTTGGCGGTCGTGGCGTTCAGCATCGACGCGCCGGGAGGGTTGTCGAAGCTGCCGCTGCCTCGGCTGGCGGACCCGCCAGCCTCACTGGCGCGGGCTTTTTCAGCTTCGCCGGCCTGGAGCGTCTACACCGAGACCGGAGGCAACAGCCCTCAACAAGCGGTCAATGTCGTTTGCGAGCGGGTCGCGGGCGGCGAGTCGGAGTTCGCCCTGGTCACCGGGGCCGAGTTCCTGGGATCGCTGATGAAGCGGATGAAGGGCGGCCTCGGCTTCGAGGGTTGGGGCGACGACCTCGCCAGCACGCCGCGGCGGATCGGCGACCCGCGCCCGGGGGTGACCAAGCAGGAAGCCGCGCACGGTCTCGGCTATCCGGTAAACACCTATCCCCTGTTCGAAAACGCGCTGAGAGCGAGGGACGGGCGATCGCTGGAAGATCATCAGAAGCAGTTGGGCGAGCTCTTCGCGCCCTTCACCAAGGTCGCCGCCGCCAATCCCTACGCTTGGTTCCCGGTGGAGCGCTCGGCCGAGGAACTGGTCACCGTGACCGACCGTAATCGGATGATCGGATATCCGTACCCGAAGTACCTGAACGCCATCATGGAGGTCGACCAGTCGGCGGCCGTCCTGATCGCCAGCGTCCGCAAGGCGCGCGAGCTGGGCGTGCCCGAGGATAAGTGGGTTTTTCTGCATGGCTGCGCCGACGCCTCGGACCTCTGGTATCCGTTGGAGCGTCAGGACTATCACTCCAGTCCCGCCATGCGCCTGACCGGCCAGCGGGCTCTGGAAATGGCCGGGATCGGCGTCGAGGATCTCGACCTCATCGACCTCTATTCCTGCTTTCCATCGGCGGTGCGGATCGGGGCCGAGGAGATCGGCCTGGCGCTGGACGACCCACGTGGCCTGACCATCACCGGCGGCCTGCCGTACTTCGGCGGGCCAGGAAACAACTACGCCCTGCACGCCATCGCCGAGATGGTCGGCAAGCTACGTGAGCGGCCCGGCGCCTATGGCCTGTCGACGGCCAACGGGTGGTTCCTGACCAAGCAGTCGGTGGGCATCTATTCGACCAGGCCTGTCGAAGGAAAGTGGGAGCGCCAGCCGCCGTCGATGGTCCAGGCCCGGATCGACGCCTTGCCGCATCCGGAGATCGTTGAGAACCCGCAAGGGCTGGCGACCATCGAGACCTACACCGTCGTCCACGGCCGCGAGGGCGCGCGGATGGGCGTCATCATCGGCCGTGACGCGCAGGGGCGGCGCTTCGTGGCCCAGACGCCGGACGATCCGGAGGTGCTCCGCGACCTGGAAAGCTGCGAGGGGGTGGGGCGGACCGGCGTCGTCGGGCCCCATCCGGATGGCGTCCGCAACCTCTTCGTTCCGGATTGAGTCATGACCCTTGTTCATGTGATCCGCCATGGAAAACCCGCCGCGACCTGGGGCGGCGCTGACGAGGATCCCGGTCTCGATACGACCGGTCACGCACAGGCCGTCGCCGTCGCCGAGGCGATCCTGGCTCTGCCCGAGCGGCCGACGCGCGTGGTGTCCTCGCCCCTGCGCCGCTGCCGCGAAACCGCCGAGCCGCTGGCGCGGGCGCTGGGCGTCGAATTGATCATCGACCCGCGCGTCGGCGAGATCCCGACTCCGGCGGCATTGTCGCACGAGGAGCGGCCGGCCTGGCTGAAGCGGGCTTTCGAAGGCCGCTGGGGCGAGATCCAGGGGGACCTCGACTATGTCGTCTGGACGCAAGGCGTGGCCGCCGCTTTGCGCGAATACCCTGGCGCTGCGGTGTTCAGCCACTTCGTCGCCCTGAACGCGGCGGTTGGCGCCGCCACCGGTCGGGCCGAGGTCATGGCGTTTCGCCCCGATCATTGCTCGCGCACCGTGTTCGAGATCGACGGCGACGGCTTGATCCTGGTGGAGAAAGGGCGCGAAGCTCAGAGCCAAGTGCTTTGAAGGAGTAGGCGTGGCGCGAGAGATTCTGACCGTCGCCCAGATGGCCGCGGCCGACCGCGCCGCCGTCGAACACGGCACGCCGGTTCGCGTGCTGATGGAGCGCGCGGGCGAGGCCGTGGCCCAGGCTGTCAGGACGCGTTACGCCCGGCGTCCCGTGGTGATCTGGTGCGGTCCCGGCGACAATGGCGGCGACGGCTATGTCGCCGCGCGGCATCTGCGCCGTCGCGGCTGGCAGGTGGTGGTCGAGGCCGCTTATCCGCCGTCCAGCGACGCCGCCCGCTGGGCCGCGTCGCGGTGGAAGGGCGAGGTGCGGTCGCTGTCGACCGATCTCGCGCCAGGCGTACTCTATATAGACGCCCTGTTCGGCGCCGGCCTGTCGCGGCCGCTGGAGGGGCAGGTCGAGCGCCTGGCGTGGGCCAGCCAGGAACAGCCGCTGACCATCGTCGCGATCGACACGCCCTCGGGGATGCATGGCGACACCGGACGTCCGCTGGGCGACGCCGCCTTCCGCGCCGACCTGACCGTCACCTTCCATCGCCGCAAGCCGGCTCACGTCCTGATCGAGGGGCGCAAGGCCTGCGGCGAGGTCGTGCTGGCCGATATCGGGCTGGGCCCCAGTGAGGGCGTGAACCTGTTCGAGAACGATCCGGATCTGTGGGGCAAGCGCTTTCCCTGGCCGGCGCTCGACGCCCACAAGCATACGCGCGGCCGGCTGAAGGTGATCAGCGGCGAGATGTGGCGCACCGGCGCGGCGCGGCTGGCGGCGCGCGGGGGTCTGCGAGTCGGCGCCGGCGCGGTCACCGTGCTGTCGCCGCCGGGAGCCCTGGCGGTGAACGCCGCGCATCTCGAAGCGATCATGCTGGCTCCGTTCGGAGCGGAGGCCGACCTCGCCGTCGCCGCCGAGGAGGCCGATGCGGTGATCATCGGTCCGGCGGCCGGGGTGGGGGAGGCGACCGCCCGCAACCTGCAGGCCCTGGCCAGCACCGGCGCGGCCCTGGTTGTCGACGCCGACGCCCTGACCAGCTTCCGGCACGATCCGGAGAGCCTGTTCGCCTGCCTCGATCGCGACGACGTGCTGACGCCGCATCCAGGCGAGTTCGAGCGCGTCTTTCCAGGCCTGTTGGCCAAGTCCTCCGAACGTATCGCGGCGGCCCGGGAGGCTTCCAGGCGGGCAGGGGCGGTCGTGCTGCTGAAGGGACCCGACACCGTGGTCGCCGCGCCGGATGGCCGCGCCGCTGTGTCGCTGAATGGAACGCCATGGCTGGCCACCGCCGGTTCGGGCGACGTCCTTGCCGGCTTCATCGGCGGCTTGATCGCCCAGGGCATGGAGAGCTTCGAGGCCGCTTGCGCCGGGGCATGGATCCACGCCGAGTGCGGCGCCCGCCACGGTCCGGGTCTGATCGCCGAGGATCTGCCAGGCCTCGCGCCCGCTGTTCTCGCCGAACTCTACGGGCTTGCGCGGCCCGGCTCAAATCCGTAAGCCCGCACCCACGCGGATGTGGCGAAACTGGTAGACGCACCAGATTTAGGTTCTGGCGCCGAGAGGCGTGGAGGTTCGAGTCCTCTCATCCGCACCACTCTTCTCACCGGGCCCTCCAGGCCTGGATGAGTTTTGTCGCCGCCGCTCTTGGATGCTCGCGCACGTCGTGACATAAGGGCGGTCTTTCGCCGCCCCCGGCTCTCGCGGGGCGGCGTCGATCTTTTGGACCCCCAGGGCGGAGCTCGGGCGCGCGGCGTCCCGGACCCGAGAAAATAAGAATGTCGATGCAGATCGTTGAAAAGTCGGGCGAAGGCCTCAGCCGCGTTTTTAGCGTCACGGTGCCCGCGAGTGAACTGGCCACGCGCCTGGAAGCGCGTATCGCCGAAGTCGCTCCGCAGATGAACGTGAAGGGCTTCCGTCCGGGCAAGGTGCCTGCCGCTCACGTGCGCCGTCTGTACGGCAAGGGCTTGATGGGCGAAGTCATCGAGCAGGCGCTGAACGAGACCACCCAGAAGGTCCTCGACGACAACAAGCTGCGTCCGGCTGGTCAACCCGAACTGAACCCGACGTCCGACATGGACAAGGTCATCGAAGGCGGTCTCGACCTGGCGTTCGACCTGGCGGTCGAGGTGATGCCCGAATTCGATCCGATCGACCCGACCACGATCGAACTCGTCAAGCCGGTCTACAAGGTCGGTGACGAGGAAGTCGACGAGGCCCTGGAAGAGCTGTCCAAGCAGGCGCGCACCTACGAGCCACGCACCGGCAAGAGCCTGAAGGCCAAGGACGGCGACCAACTGCTGATCGACTTCGTCGGCACCATCGACGGCGTCGAGTTCGCCGGCGGCAAGGCCGAAGGCGCTGAACTCGTTCTGGGGTCGGGCCAGTTCATCCCGGGCTTCGAGGAACAACTGGTCGGCGCCAAACCGGGCGACGAGATCGTCGTGAAGGTGAAGTTCCCGGAAGAGTACCAAGCCGCCGAACTGGCCGGCAAGGACGCCGAGTTCGCGACCAAGGTCACCGAAGTTCGCGCACCGGTCGACAGCAAGGCCGACGACGAGCTGGCCAAGCGCCTGGGCCTGTCGGACCTGGCCGCCCTTAAGGACCTTCTGCGCTCGAACCTGGGCAGCCGCTACGAGAACAGCTCGCGCTTCAAGCTGAAGCGCGCCCTGCTGGACGTCCTGGACACCAAGCACGACTTCGCCCTGCCGCCCCGCATGGTCGACGCCGAGTTCGCCGGCATCTGGCAACAGGTCGAGGCCGACAAGGCTCGCGGCGGCCTGCCGCCGGAAGACGCCGACAAGACCGAGGACCAGCTGAAGGACGAGTATCGCAAGATCGCCGAGCGCCGCGTGCGCCTGGGTCTGGTGCTCGCTGAAATCGGTCGCAAGAACGACGTGGTCGTCACCGACCAGGAACTGACCGACGCCATCATGCGCGAAGCTCGCCAGTACGGCGCTCAGGCTCAGCAGGTGTTCGACATGTACCGCCAGCGCGCCGACCTGCAGGCCGCTCTGCGCGCCCCGATCTACGAAGACAAGGTCGTCGACCTGATCTTCAGCAAGGCCAAGGTCGAGGAAAAGGAAGTCTCCAAGGACGAGCTCCTGGAAGAAGACGACCTGCCGGAAGGCTACGGCGGCTAAGGCCCGACTAGGCCGACGAAATCAAGGCGCGGCTCGCGAGGGTCGCGCCTTTTTCATAGCGCCACGAAATCGCCGGCTCCTTGCAACCTGTTAAGCGCCACGCGATATGCGGTAGCGACGGCGCGCGGGGGCTGATTCGTTTTCGCGCCAGAGACACACGAAAAGGGTAATCCCCAATGATGCACGATCCGGTTTCGACGGCGATGAACCTGGTTCCGATGGTGGTCGAGCAGACCAGCCGTGGCGAGCGGTCCTACGACATCTTCTCGCGCCTTCTGAAGGAGCGGATCATCTTCCTGACCGGCCCCGTCGAGGACGTGATGGCTAGCCTGATCTGCTCTCAGCTGCTCTTCCTGGAGTCGGAGAACCCCAAGAAAGAGATCGCCATGTACATCAACTCGCCGGGCGGCGTGGTGACGTCGGGCCTGGCGATCTACGACACCATGCAATACATCAAGAGCCCGGTCTCGACGGTGTGCATGGGCATGGCTGCCTCGATGGGCAGCCTCCTGCTGGCCGCCGGCGCCGCCGGTCAGCGCATCGCCCTGCCGAACGCCCGCATCATGGTTCACCAACCGTCGGGCGGCTTCCGCGGCCAAGCCTCGGACATCGAGCGCCACGCCGAGGACATCATCAAGACCAAGCGTCGCCTGAACGAGATCTACGTCAAGCACTGCGGCCGCAGCTATGAAGAGGTCGAGCGCACGCTGGACCGCGACCATTTCATGAGCTCGGACGAAGCCAAGGCGTGGGGCCTGGTCGACCACGTCTACGACACGCGCGAAGCCGCCGAGGCTGGCGCTGAATAAGCGAAAGCTCCGCTGAAACGAGAAAGCCGCCGATCTTGGGATCGGCGGCTTTTTTGTTGTCTCTTCGCCTGCGACAAATCCGCTCAGGTCGCGGGCTTGCCTCGAAAGACGCGGTAGCCCTTTTCGTCGGCGATCGCGAGCATCTCGGTGTCGCCGGAGGTGTCGCCATAGGCGGCCGTCAGGTGCACGTCAGGGCCGAAGACCTCGCGCAAGCGCTGCACCTTCTCCTTGGCCCGGCAGTTGTTCCCATCGAGCCCGCCCAGAATGCGGCCGTCTTCATTGGTCATCAGGCGCGTGCCGATCAACATGTCCGCGCCGAGGCCCCGAGCGAAGGGCGCGACGGTGATCTCGGGCGAGGCCGTGACGATAACAAGCTTCGCGCCCCTGGCTCGCCACGCACGCCAGACGGCCAGGGCGTCGGGACGCAGCAGGGCGCGGGCGTGAGTTTCGGCGAAGGCGCGGGCGTCGGTCTCGATCTGCGTGACCGTCGCGCCCCGCATGAACTCGCGGACCGCGGCGGCCTTGAGCTTGGCGCGGTTGCGGTCGAACACGTAGGTGATCAGCGATGGGGTCAGGCGGATAACGCCGCGCGTCCAGCGCCGGCCCGCGCGCCATTTCAGAAAGGCGTTGAAGCTGTCCTTGACCGTCAGTGTGCCGTCGAAGTCGAAGGCCACGAGCGCGGGCTCGTGGCCCATCTCGCCGGTCATCGGGCGCGACGCGCTCAAACCCTTGGCCATCCACGAACGCCTACCCATTGATCATCCCAAGAGCGCGCTGCCGCGCTCGACCTCCCATGCGATTCCTCGCCTCGTCATAAGGGGTTCCTCCGGCGGCGGTAAGGCCCAAGACGCTCGCCGCTTGCGCCGGCGCGCCAATCGCCCAAATTAGATGACGAGGCCATGACACGAACCGGCCGGTTTGGACGTTTGAGGCTTCAAAGGAGCCGCGAAGGGTTGTGAACCGCGCCCGGATCGGGGAATGTCAAGGATTAGACAACTCCCGGCGTATATCCTGTCTGCTTCGGTGGCGGTGTATGCGCTCGGAGGGGCGTCGCGGCGTTAAGCCGTGAGACGCCATAGTGTGAGAAGCGATCATGACGAAAGCCGCGAGCGGCGACACCAAGAGCACCCTGTACTGTTCTTTCTGCGGAAAGAGCCAACATGAGGTGCGTAAGCTCATCGCGGGACCGACGGTGTTCATTTGTGATGAATGCGTCGAGCTCTGCATGGATATCATTCGCGAAGAGCACAAGATCGCTTTCGTGAAGTCGAAGGACGGCGTTCCGACGCCGCGCGAGATCTGCGAAGTCCTGGACGACTACGTGATCGGGCAAGGTCACGCCAAGAAGGTGCTCGCGGTCGCGGTGCACAATCACTACAAGCGCCTGAACCACGCCGCGAAGAACAACGACGTCGAACTGGCCAAGTCGAACATCCTGCTGGTCGGTCCGACCGGTACGGGTAAGACGCTGCTGGCCCAGACCCTGGCCCGAATCATCGACGTGCCCTTCACCATGGCTGACGCCACGACGCTGACCGAAGCCGGTTACGTCGGTGAAGACGTCGAGAACATCGTGCTTAAGCTGCTGCAGGCCGCCGACTACAACGTCGAGCGCGCCCAGCGCGGCATCGTCTATATCGACGAGATCGACAAGATCAGCCGCAAGTCCGACAACCCGTCGATCACCCGAGACGTGTCGGGCGAAGGCGTGCAGCAGGCCCTGCTGAAGATCATGGAAGGCACCGTCGCCTCCGTGCCGCCGCAAGGCGGGCGCAAGCATCCGCAGCAGGAATTCCTGCAGGTCGACACGACGAACATCCTGTTCATCTGCGGCGGCGCGTTCGCCGGGCTCGAGAAGATCATCTCGGCGCGCGGCGCGGCCAAGTCGATCGGCTTCGGCGCCAAGGTGACCGATCCGGAAGAGCGTCGCACGGGCGAGATTTTGCGGAACGTCGAGCCCGACGATCTGCAGCGCTTCGGCCTGATCCCGGAGTTCATCGGTCGTCTGCCGGTGGTCGCGACCCTGGAGGACCTCGACGAGCCCGCCCTGGTCAAGATCCTGACCGAGCCGAAGAACGCCTTCGTCAAGCAGTACCAGCGCCTGTTCGAGATGGAGAACATCGGCCTGACCTTCACGGAGGACGCCCTGCACGGCGTCGCCAAGAAGGCGATCGTGCGCAAGACCGGCGCGCGTGGCCTGCGTTCGATCATGGAAGGCATCCTGCTGGAAACCATGTTCGAGCTGCCCAGCTATGAGGGCGTCGAGGAGGTGGTGGTCAATGCGGAGGTCGTCGAAGGCCGCGCTCAACCGCTGCTGATCTACGCCGAGAAGAAGGGCGGGGCGGCTTCGGCCTAACCCTGCAAGCTTCATCGCGAAATCGAGGCGCGCCTTTTTTGGATAAAGGCGCGCCTTTTTCGTGGATCGGGGGTCATCGTAAACCTGTTGGACGACCCGTGAGGCTTCGGCGCCACTGTCAGCTTGAGCGAGCGAAACTCAAGAAAAGTCCGAGCCTTGGGCGAACTTGCCCCGCTTTCGGGATGTAGGGGCATAAGGGCGCCAGCTTCACCGGTCGCACGCGACTTGTCGCCGCTCTCAGGCGAGCGCGCTTGAACCCTGTTGTAAAACGTCCACATAAATAACGACCATCCGCCCAGTCCCGGGCGGACGGGTCGTTCGACTCAGGCGCATCGTCTGGTGTTACGGCGGCCCGCATGGCCAGGCGTTGGAAAGCGCCGAGGCCGGGAGTATTGAGCACATGTCCGAATTACGTACGCTTCCTGTCTTGCCGCTGCGGGACATCGTTGTGTTCCCGCACATGGTGGTGCCCCTCTTCGTGGGCCGCGATAAATCCGTGCGCGCCCTCGAGGAAGTGATGCGCGGCGACAAGCAGATCCTGCTCGTCACCCAAAAGAACTCGGCGGACGATGATCCGGCGCCGGGGGATATCTTCGACGTCGGCGTCCTGGCCACCGTCCTGCAGCTGCTGAAGCTGCCCGACGGCACGGTCAAGGTGCTGGTCGAGGGCAAGGGCCGCGCGGCCGTCGTGAAGTTCACCGACCAGGAGTCCTTCTACGAAGCCCAGATCGGCGAGGTCAGCGAGGACGAAGGCGCCGGCCCGGAGGCCGAGGCCCTGTCGCGCGCGGTCGTCGAGCAGTTCGAGAACTACGTCAAACTGAACAAGAAGGTGCCGCCGGAGGCCCTGGCGTCGATCCCGCAGATCGCCGAACCGGGCAAGCTGGCCGACAGCATCGCCGCCCACCTGTCGGTGAAGATCGGCGACAAGCAGCACCTGCTGGAAATCTTCGATGTCGTGAAGCGCCTGGAAAAGGTCTTCGCCCTGATGGAGGGCGAGATTTCGGTGCTGCAGGTCGAGAAGAAGATCCGCTCGCGCGTCAAGCGCCAGATGGAGAAGACCCAGCGCGAGTACTATCTGAACGAACAGATGAAGGCGATCCAGCGCGAGCTGGGCGACCCGGACGACTCGCGCGACGAGCTGATCGATCTCGAAAAGCGCATCAAGAAGACCAAGCTTTCCAAGGAAGCCCGCACCAAGGCCGAGAGCGAGCTGAAGAAGCTGCGCAACATGAGCCCGATGTCGGCCGAGAGCACCGTGGTCCGCAACTATCTGGACTGGCTGCTGTCGATTCCGTGGGGCAAGGCCAAGACCAAGAAGATCGACCTGGTAGAGGCCGAGCAGATCCTCGACGCCGACCACTACGGCCTGGACAAGGTCAAGGAACGGATCCTCGAGTACCTGGCCGTTCAGGCCCGGACCAACTCGCTGAAGGGCCCGATCCTGTGCCTCGTCGGTCCTCCCGGCGTCGGCAAGACGTCGCTGGGCAAGTCGCTGGCCAAGGCCACCGGTCGCGAGTTCGTGCGCATGAGCCTCGGCGGCGTGCGTGACGAGGCCGAGATCCGCGGTCACCGCCGCACCTACATCGGCTCGATGCCCGGCAAGGTCATCCAGTCGATGAAGAAGGCCAAGACCACCAACGCCTTCGTCCTGCTGGACGAGATCGACAAGATGGGCAGCGACTACCGCGGCGATCCCGCCTCGGCGCTGCTGGAAGTGCTCGATCCGTCGCAGAACTCGACGTTCGGCGACCACTACCTGGAGGTCGACTACGACCTGTCGCAGGTGATGTTCGTCACGACGGCCAACAGCCTGAACATGCCCCAGCCGCTGCTGGACCGCATGGAGATCATCCGCATCCCCGGCTACACCGAGGACGAGAAGCTGGAGATCGCCAAGCGGCACATCCTGCCGAAGCTGGCCAAGGACCACGGCCTGAAGCCGGCCGAGTTCATCGTTCCGGACAAGGCGATCCGCGACCTGATCCGCTACTACACCCGGGAAGCCGGCGTGCGGTCGCTGGAGCGGGAGCTGGGCGCCCTGGCGCGCAAGACCGTGCGTGACCTGGCGCGCGAGAAGCTGGCCTCGATCACCATCGACGACGAGCGTCTGGCCAAGTACGCGGGCGTCAAGAAGTACCGTTACGGCGAGACCGACGAAGTCGACCAGGTCGGCATCGTCACCGGTTTGGCCTGGACGGAATTCGGCGGCGACATCCTGACCATCGAAGCCGTGAAGATGCCGGGCAAGGGTCGCATGCAGATCACCGGCAACCTCAAGGACGTGATGAAGGAGTCGATCTCGGCGGCGAACAGCTATGTCCGCTCGCGGGCGACGCAGTTCGGCATCAAGCCGCCGATCTTCGAGAAGACCGACGTGCACATCCACGTGCCGGATGGCGCCACGCCCAAGGACGGTCCGTCCGCCGGCGCCGCCATGGGTCTGGCCATCGTCTCGGTGCTGACCGGCATCCCGATCCGCAAGGACATCGCCATGACCGGCGAGATCACCCTGCGCGGCCGGGTCACCGCCATCGGCGGCCTGAAGGAGAAGCTGCTGGCGGCCCTGCGCTCCGGCGTTAAGACCGTGCTGATCCCGCAGGAAAACGAGAAGGACCTCGTGGATGTGCCCCAGAGCGTCAAGGACGGCCTGGAAATCATCCCGGTCTCGACCATGGACGAGGTGCTCAAGCACGGTCTCACGGGGCCGCTGACGCCGATCGAATGGAGCGAGGCCGACGAGCCGATTGCTGCGACCGCGAAGAAGGATGAGGGCGACAGCGACGCTGTCCTTACCCACTAAACGCAACTAATCGTTGATAACTTAGGCGGCGCGGGAGATTCCCGCGCCGCTCTCGTTTGACGGGGCTTTTTCAGCCGCCATAATCCCCGCTGAGCCAAGCGCCGTAAGCAATAAACGGGGCTGCTCAGGCTGGGAGAAAAACATGACCACTAAAGCCGAGCTCGTTACGGCGATCGCCGAGAAGGCGGGCATCAACAAGAACCAGGCCAAGGACGCTCTGGAAGCCTTTATCGACGCCGTCACCGACTCGCTGAAGTCGGGCTCCGACGTTCGCCTGGTCGGCTTTGGCACCTTCAAGGCCGTGACGCGCGCCGCCGGCACTGCCCGCAATCCGCGCACGGGCGAGACGGTGAACCGTCCCGCGTCGAAGACCGCGCGCTTCCAGGTCGGCGAAGGCTTGAAGTCCTCGCTGAACGGCTAAAACCAGTTTCTCCGCTTAAGAGGGGCGGGGCGTCGGAGACTGGCGCTCCGCCCCTTCGTTTTGCGCTATGCGTAGGCCTCGGCTCCGGCTAAAAGCGCCGGCCCAGAGGGCAGTTAGCTCAGCGGTAGAGCGTCTCGTTTACACCGAGAGGGTCGGGGGTTCGATCCCCTCACTGCCCACCACCTTGTCTCCCTTGATCATCGGTACAGTCTCCCCGCGTCCGGCCCCGCATTCCTGATGCGCGTGCGCCCGGAGGCGCTGGCCGCCGTCGAGCGTCTCGCAAACGCCGAGTTGCGTAGCGTGAATGCTGAGGTAGAAGTACTGTTGCGAGAAGCTCTTGGGCGACGCGGTGTGCCCCTGAATTCGTCCGGGAACGGCGAGGAACCGCGAATGTCGCAAAAGCTTTATCGTTCCAGGGCCGAATGGGGGGCCTAGAGTTGCGATGAGGAATCGGTGTGACGGATACGAGATCGACCCGGCCGGTCGGCCTGCGCGGTTTTCCCTCCGATATTGCTCCGTCAACTGACGACGCGGTCCGTCTCGTCGACACCACGATGCTGTACGCGCCGCGCAGCGGCGGCGTGCGTCGCTATCTGGCTTCGAAGCGCGCATGGCTGGCCGCAAACCGTCCGGATGTTCGCCATACGCTGGTGGTGCCGGGCGCGCGCGATTCCTATGACGGGCGGGGGCGAGTCTCGATCTATGCCGCGCCGCTGCCGTTTGGAGCCGGCTATCGCTGGCCCGTGGTCAAGGCCGCCTGGATGGACCGTCTGATCCGCCAGCGTCCCGACATCATCGAGGCGGGCGACCCCTATACGCCGGGCTTGGCGGCGCTACGCGCCGGCGACGCGCTCGGCGTGCCGGTCGTCGGTTTCTGCCACACCGATCTGGGCGCCCTGGCGGCTTTGCATATCGGCGAGTGGGCTGAAAAGCCGGTTCAGAAGCGCTGGGCGGCGATCTATCGCCAGTTCGACCAGGCCGTGGCGCCGAGCCGCTTCATCGCCGGCCGGCTGATCGAGGCCGGGGTGCATAACGCCATCGGTCTGCCGTTGGGCGTGGACACCGAGCTTTTCCATCCAGCCCGAGCGGGTCGCGACGCTCTGCGCCGCCGCCTGGGCCTCGCGCCCGATGAGCGGCTATTGGTCTTCGCCGGCCGTCCGGCCCGCGAGAAGCGGCTGGACGTCCTGGTCGGCGCGGTCGAGCGGCTGGGCGCGCCCTACAAGCTGCTGTTCGTCGGCGCGGGCGGCGGCGCCCCCGTCAGCGATCGCGCCCTCTGCCTGGACTATGTCCGCGACCCGGCCGAACTGGCCGGCGTGCTCGCCAGCTGCGACGCCTTCGTCCACGCCAATGACAACGAGCCGTTCGGTCTGATCGTTCTGGAAGCCATGGCCTGCGGTCTGCCCGTAGTCGGCGTCGCCGCCGGCGGGGTGGCCGAGTCGGTCGACCAAGAAGTCGGTCAGCTGGCGACACGGTCCGAACCCGCCGCCTTCGCCGAAGCGATCGAGGCCTTGTTCGCCCGTGACCTGGCCGCCGTGGGCGCCGCCGCTCGCCGCCGGGCCGTCGAACGGCATGGCTGGGACGCGGTGTTCCGTCAGCTTTGCGCCATCTATGGCGGCTTGACGGGGCGCAGCGCCTTCGGCGGCGTGGCCCCTCAAAGGGACCACTAGGCTTTCAGGCTCGCCAGGATAGCGTAGCTGCGCTTGCGGGCGTCGTGGTCGTAGATCTGCGAGGCGAACATCAGCTCGTCGGCCTCCGTCAGCTTCAGCACTTGATCGATCTTGCGCTTCACGGTCTCGGGCGAGCCGATCGCCGAGTATTGGAAAGTGTGATCCAGGCCCGCCAGCTCGGCGGGGGAGGCGTGCTCACGGATATCGTCGACCGGCGGCGGCAGCAGCCCCGGGCGACCGCGTCGCAAAGCCAGGAACTGCTGCTGCGTCGAGGTCGCCAGACGAGTCGCTTCGGCGTCGGTGTCGGCGGCGCAGACGCCGATGCAGACCATGGCGTAGGGCTTGTCCAACACCTCCGACGGCTTGAAGTGGCGACGATAGAGCAGGAGGGCGTCCAGCAAGGAGTCGGGCGCGAAGTGGGCGGCGAAGGCGAACGGCAGGCCCAGGGCAGCGGCCAGCTGCGCGCCCCAGGTCGAGGAGCCCAGCAGCCAGATCGGCACGTCCTGGCCTTCGCCGGGCACGGCGCGGATGCTCTGATCCGGATCGGCCGGCTTGAACCAGTGCTGCAGCTCGACGACGTCCTGGGCGAACGAATCGACCGCCCCGGCGTAGCGGCGCAGGGCCCGCATCGTGGCCTGATCCGTGCCCGGCGCGCGGCCCAGGCCCAGATCGATTCGGCCCGGATAGAGGGCGGCGAGGGTGCCGAACTGTTCGGCGACCATCAGCGGTGCGTGGTTGGGCAGCATGACGCCGCCCGAACCGACCCGAATCGTCGTCGTGCCGCCGGCCACGTAGCCGATAACGACCGCCGTCGCGGCCGAGGCGATTCCGGGCATGTTGTGATGTTCGGCAAGCCAGTAGCGGTGGAAGCCGAGAGATTCGGCGTGTCGCGCCAGATCCAGACTGTTTTCGAGGGCTTGGCCGACGGGCGTTCCTTGCGGAACGGGCGCGAGGTCGAGGACGGAGAACGGCGGGTAAGCGGATGTCATGTCCGCTACATGGCGTGCGAATACGGCAACTCAAGTCGTTGCCGAAGCCATTGTCGATTTGAGAGGAAGAACCACCGGACGGTGGCGCGAATGACGGGACTCGAACCCGCGACCTCCGGCGTGACAGGCCGGCGCTCTAACCAACTGAGCTACATCCGCGTCGTGCGCCTGGGCGCGACGGTCGTCCGTAGACCGAGGGGAGGGTGCGGTCCTACCCCTTTTTCAAGGGGTGGCGCGAATGACGGGACTCGAACCCGCGACCTCCGGCGTGACAGGCCGGCGCTCTAACCAACTGAGCTACATCCGCATATCCCTTCGCCGAAGCGAAAGTGCGACCCGCCCTGCGGCGAGGGGCGTCTGATATGTCGGGCGAAGACTCGTGTCAACGGCCATATCGAAGAAGCGTCAAATAGCCCGCCGGGCCTGGGTGATTTCATGTGGATGGAGCGGAGCGGCAGCGCCGCGCCGGTCCTTTCAGGCATTCGCCAAAGCCTTGGCGCGCAATCGATCGCCGTTAGCGGAAACAGCTCCAGTTGCGATCGTTTCTCAATGTGCTTCGGGGTGTTTGAAGCGCTGGCGACAGTGGGCTACAACCCGCTCGATTCAAGCCAAGGGCTGTCATGACCGCCTTCCTTCTCCAGTACCTGCCGATCGTGATCTTCCTAGGGATCGCGGCGGCCATCGGCATCGTCTTCATTCTGGCGGCCGCCGTGCTCGCGCCGAAGGCGCCGGACCCGGAAAAACTGTCCGCGTACGAATGCGGCTTCAACGCCTTCGACGACGCGCGCATGAAGTTCGACGTCCGGTTCTATCTGGTGTCGATCCTCTTCATCATCTTCGACCTGGAAGTCGCGTTCCTGTTCCCCTGGGCGGTCACGCTGATGAAGCTGCCGCACGACGTGGCCCAGTTCGCCTTCTGGTCGATGATGACCTTCCTGGGCGTGCTGACCGTCGGCTTTATCTACGAATGGAAGAAGGGCGCCCTCGAATGGGAGTGATCGTTCCCGCCAACTCGTCCTCGGTTCCGGCGCTGTCCGGCGGCCGTTCGACGGTCGAGGGTTATGACCCCAAGCTGCATGACCCGTTCTTCGACGGCGTCTCGCAACAGCTGGCCGACAAGGGTTTCATCACGGCTGCGGCCGACGACCTGATCACGTGGGCGCGCACCGGCTCGCTGATGTGGATGACGTTCGGCCTGGCGTGCTGCGCGGTCGAGATGATGCACTCGGCCATGCCGCGCTATGACCTGGAGCGCTTCGGCTTCGCGCCGCGCGCCAGCCCGCGTCAGTCGGACGTGATGATCGTCGCCGGCACCCTGACCAACAAGATGGCTCCGGCTCTGCGCAAGGTCTACGACCAGATGCCAGAGCCCCGCTACGTCATCTCGATGGGCAGCTGCGCCAATGGCGGCGGCTACTACTATTACAGCTACAGCGTCGTACGCGGCTGCGATCGCGTCGTGCCGATCGACATCTACGTGCCGGGCTGTCCGCCGACGGCCGAGGCTCTGGTCTACGGCGTGCTGCAGCTCCAGAAGAAGATCCGTCGCACGGGGACGATCGAGCGATGAGCCAAGACCTCGAGGCCCTGGGCCAGGACATCGTCGCCCGCGCGCCCGGCGTGCTGGGCCATTCGGTGGCGTTCGGCGAGCTGACGATCGTGGCCAAGGCCGCGACTGTGGTCGAGACCCTGACCTTCCTGCGCGACGACGCGGCCTGCCGCTTCCACCAACTGGTCGACCTGACGGGCGTGGACTATCCGGAGCGCGCCGCGCGCTTCGACGTCGTCTATCACCTGCTGTCAATGGTGAAGAACACGCGCATCCGCCTGAAGGTGATGACGGACGAGGACTCGCCGGTTCCCAGCGCCACGCCGGTGTTCCCGGTCGCCGACTGGTTCGAGCGCGAGGCGTTCGACATGTTCGGCATCTTCTTCGAAGGCCATCCGGACCTGCGCCGGATCCTGACCGACTATGGCTTCCACGGCCATCCGCTGCGGAAGGACTTCCCCATGACGGGTTATGTGGAAGTGCGCTACGACGACGAACTCAAGCGCGTCGTCTACGAACCCGTCAAGATCACCGAGTTCCGCGCTTTCGATTTCCTGTCTCCGTGGGAGGGCGCCAAGTACGCCCTGCCGGGCGACGAGAAGGCCGAGAAGCGGGCAGGGGACGCTTAAGTCATGACTGGCACGAACGCGCCCGCCGCGGCGACCGACTTCTTCCGTGACGAGGCCACGGTTCCGGCGATCCCGGAAACGCCCGTCCGCAAGTTCAACATCAACTTCGGCCCGCAGCACCCGGCCGCGCACGGCGTTCTGCGCCTGGTGCTGGAGCTGGACGGCGAAATCGTCGAACGCGTCGATCCGCACATCGGCCTGCTGCATCGCGGCACCGAGAAGCTGATGGAAGCGCGGACCTACCTGCAGAACATCCCGTACTTCGACCGCCTCGACTATGTGGCGCCGATGAACCAGGAGCATGCGCTCTGCCTGGCCATCGAGAAGCTGCTGGGCGTCGAGGTGCCCAAGCGCGGCCAGATCGTGCGCGTGCTGTTCTGCGAGATCGGCCGCATCCTCAATCACCTGCTGAACGTGACGACCCAGGCCATGGACGTCGGCGCTTTGACGCCGCCGCTCTGGGGCTTCGAGGAGCGCGAGAAGCTGATGGTGTTCTACGAGCGCGCCTGCGGCGCTCGCCTGCACGCCAACTATTTCCGTCCGGGCGGCGTCCACCAGGACCTGACCCCCAGCCTCATCGACGACATCGAGACCTGGGCGAAGGCGTTCCCCAAGATCTGCGACGACATCGAAGGCCTGATCACCGACAACCGCATCTTCAAGCAGCGCAACGTCGACATCGGCGTCGTGACCAAGGAAGACGCCTGGGCCTGGGGCTTCTCGGGCGTGATGGTGCGCGGTTCGGGCATCGCCTGGGACCTGCGCCGCAACCAGCCGTACGAGAACTACAACGAGTTCGAGTTCGACATCCCGCTGGGCAAGAACGGCGACTGTTACGACCGTTATCTCTGCCGCATGCAGGAGATGCGTGAGTCCACGAAGATCATCCTGCAGGCCGTCGCCATGCTGCGCGCCACGCCGGGACCGGTGCTGACCGAGGACAACAAGGTCAGCCCGCCGCGTCGCGCCGAGATGAAGCGCTCGATGGAAGCCCTGATCCATCACTTCAAGCTCTACACCGAAGGCTTCAAGACGCCGGAAGGCGAGGTCTACGCGGCGGTCGAGGCGCCCAAGGGCGAGTTCGGCGTCTACCTGGTCAGCAATGGCACGAACAAGCCGTACCGCTGCAAGATCAAGGCGCCGGGCTTCTCGCACCTGGCGGCCATGGACTGGATGAATCGCGGCCACCAGCTGGCCGACGTCTCGGCCATCCTGGGCTCGCTCGACATCGTGTTCGGCGAGGTCGACCGGTGAGCCTGGAAGCGATCGCCCAAGCTCAACTGGACGCCTACAACGCCCAGGACCTGGACGCGCACTGCGCCCACTTCGCAGACGACGTCGTCGTCGCGGGGCTGAACGGCGATGTGGCGCGCACGGGGCTCGACGCCTATCGCGCCTTCTACGCCAAGACCTTCGCCGAATTCCCCAGGAACCAGGCGAAGCTGCTGAACCGCATCGTGGTTGGTTCGAACGTGATCGACCATGAGCATGTCGACCGCGGCAACGGTGACGCGCCGTTCCAGGTCGCCGCCATCTACACCTTCAAGGGCGACAAGATCGTCCGCGTGGATTTCGCCCGATGAGTGTTCGTCGTCTCGCCAAGGAACAGCCGGCCAGCTTCGCCTTTTCCAAGGACAGCCAGGCCAAGGCCGACTGGTGGAAAGCCAAGTATCCCGCCGCCCGCAAGCAGTCGGCGGTGATCCCGATGCTGTGGCTGGCCCAGAAGCAGGAAGGCTGGATTTCCGAGCCGGCGATCCAGGAGATCGCCAAGCAGCTTGAGATGCCGGTCATCCGCGTGCTGGAAGTGGCCACCTTCTACGTGATGTTCCAGCTGCAACCCGTCGGCAAGGTCGCCTTCGTGCAGCTGTGCGGCACCACGCCGTGCCAGCTGCGCGGCGCGCTGGACCTGAAGGCCGTGCTGAAGGCCAAGATCGGCGACGCCAACCACGTCTCGGCCGACGGCAAGTTCAGCTGGGAAGAGGTCGAATGCCTGGGCGCGTGCTGCAACGCGCCGATGGCCGCGATCAATGATTACTATTACGAGGACCTGACGCCGGAGAGCCTGGCCCAGATCTTGGACGACTTCGCGGCCGGCAAGGACCCGAAGCCTGGCAGCTACGACGGCCGCGGCGCCTCGGAGCCGAAGGGCGCGATCCACACCCTGACCGACCCGAAGCTGTACGACGGTTCGTACGCCAAGAAGATCAAGATCCCGAACCTGCCCGAGAAGCCGAAGGCTTCCAAGGCGAAGTCGGAGCCGACCGCCTAACATGACCGCCGACGCCGCCCTGCAGAAGAAGCGCCTGACCGCGATGCTTGTCATCAACGCGGTCTGCTTCGTGCTGGCTGGCGTCGCGATCTATGGCGCGGTGTCGCTGCGGATCGACTGGCTTCGGCTGGTCTTCCTGGGCGCCATCGTCGCGGGCCTGGGCTCGCACGTCTGGTTCATCCTGGGCTGGATGCGCGGATCCAAGGGAGAGGGGGCTTCGTCATGATCGACGACAGCGAACTCAACCTCCGCCGCGCGGCCTACGCCGACACCATCCGGGGCCTCCATCGCCGTGAACGCGGCGTTGGCTTCGTGGCCTGCCTGCTGGGCGCGATCCTGCTGATCTGGGGTCGCACGGTGCAAGGCGCGCCGTTCTGGACGGTCGTCGCCGGTCTCGTCGCGATTGGCGCCGGCTGGCTACTTTTCGCCTATGTCATCATTCGTCGGACGCGCTATGTGCGCGCCCATCCATTCGATCCGCAAAGCTGAGTCATGGTCGGTATCCTCGAAGACAAGGACCGCATCTTCACGAACCTCTACGGTCTCCACGATTGGGGCCTCGAGGGCGCGAAGAAGCGCGGCTGCTGGAATGGCACCAAGGACATCCTGGACGCCGGGCGCGACTGGATCATCGACAACATGAAGAACTCCGGCCTGCGCGGCCGGGGCGGGGCGGGCTTCGGCACCGGCCTGAAGTGGTCGTTCATGCCCAAGGAAGTGAAGGACGGTCGTCCGCACTACCTGGTCGTCAACGCCGACGAATCCGAGCCGGGCACCTGCAAGGATCGGGAGATCATGCGGCATGATCCGCACCTCCTGATCGAAGGCTGCCTAATCGCCTCGCGCGCCATGCTGGCCCACGCCTGCTACATCTACATCCGCGGCGAATACGTCCGTGAGCGCGAAGTGCTGGAAGAAGCCATCAAGCAGGCCTACGAGGCCAAGCTGATCGGCAAGAACAACGTCCACGGCTGGGACTTCGACCTCTACGTTCACCACGGCGCAGGCGCCTATATCTGCGGCGAAGAGACGGCCCTGCTGGAAAGCCTGGAAGGCAAGAAGGGCCAGCCGCGCCTGAAGCCGCCGTTCCCGGCCGGCGCCGGCCTCTACGGCATGCCGACCACGGTCAACAACGTCGAGAGCATCGCCGTCGCAGGCACCATCCTGCGTCGCGGCGCCGCCTGGTTCGCCGGCTTTGGCCGTCCGAACAACGCCGGCACCAAGCTCTTCTGCGTCTCGGGCCACGTGAACCTGCCCTGTAACGTCGAAGAAGCCATGAGCATCCCCTTCCGTCAGCTGATGGAAGACCACTGCGGCGGCATCCGCGGCGGCTGGGGCAACCTGAAGGCCGTCATTCCGGGCGGTTCGTCGGTGCCGATGATCCCGGCCGAGCAGTGCGAAGACCTGCCGATGGACTTCGACGCCCTGCGGAACCTGAAGTCGGGTCTCGGCACGGCCGCCGTCATCGTCATGGACAAGTCGACCGACCTGGTTCGCGCGATCGCCCGCCTCTCGTACTTCTACAAGCACGAGAGCTGCGGCCAGTGCACGCCCTGCCGCGAAGGCACGGGCTGGATGTGGCGCGTCATGGAGCGCATGGCCACCGGCGAGGCCGATCCGAAGGAGATCGACACCCTCCTGGACGTCACGACCCAGGTCGAGGGTCACACCATCTGCGCCCTGGGCGACGCGGCCGCCTGGCCGATCCAGGGCCTGTTCCGCCACTTCCGCCACGAGGTGGAGGAGCGGATCGCTTCCTATCGTAGCGGTCGCCTGCACGTGCAGGGCGCCAAGCTGATCGCGGCGGAGTAACGAATTATGGCTATCGCCAAGGTCAACGGCGTCGAGGTCGAGTTCGAGCCCGGCATGACGGTTCTGCAGGTCGCGGAACTGGCCGGGGAAGAAATCCCGCGCTTCTGCTATCACGAGCGCCTGTCCATCGCCGGCAACTGCCGCATGTGCCTGGTCGAGGTGAAGCCCGGCCCGCCGAAGCCGCAGGCCTCGTGCGCCCTGCCGGCCGCCGAGGGCCAGGAGATCTTCACCAAGACCCCGATGGTCAAGAAGGCCCGCGAAGGGGTGATGGAGTTCCTGCTCATCAACCATCCGCTGGACTGCCCGATCTGCGACCAGGGGGGCGAGTGCGACCTGCAGGACCAGGCCGTCGGCTACGGCCGCGACGACAGTCGCTATGACGAGAACAAGCGCGCGGTCGAAGAAAAGGCCATGGGCCCGCTCATCAAGACCGTGATGACGCGCTGCATTCAGTGCACGCGCTGCGTCCGTTTCATCACCGAAGTCGCCGGCTCGCCGGAGATCGGCCTGATCTCGCGCGGCGAAGACGTTGAAATCACGACCTATCTGGGCGCGGCGGTGACCTCGGAGCTCAGCGCCAACGTCATCGACCTGTGCCCGGTCGGCGCCCTGACCTCCAAGCCCTACGCCTTCGAAGCCCGTCCGTGGGAACTGAAGAAGACCGAGAGCATCGACGTCATGGACGCGCTCGGCTCGTGGATCCGCGTCGACGCCCGCGGCTCGGCCGTGCTTCGCGTGCTGCCGCGCAACAACGACGACGTCAACGAGGAGTGGATTTCCGACAAGACGCGCTACGCGGTCGACGGCCTGGGCCGTCAGCGCCTGGACCGTCCGTACGTCCGCGTCGGCGGCAGCCTGAAGCCGGCCACCTGGGCCGAAGCCTTCGCCGCCATCGCCGCCAAGATCAAGACGACCGCGCCCGAGCGCATCGGTGTCATCGCCGGCGACCTGCAGGACGCCGAGAGCCTGAAGGCGACCAAGGACCTCTTCACCGCCCTGGGCGTGAAGAACCTCGACAGCCGCCAGGACGGCGCCGCCCTGGGCGCTGGCCCGCGCGAGAGCTGGCTGTTCAACTCGACCATCGCCGGCATCGAGAACGCCGATGTCGTGCTGTTCGTCGGGGCCAATCCGCGGATCGAGGCCCCGGTCCTGAACGCCCGCTTCCGCAAGCAGTGGGTCGCCGGCAAGACCCGCTTCGGCGTCATCGGCGAGCAGGCCGACCTGACGTTCGACTACGACTACCTCGGCGCCGGCGCCAAGACCCTCGCCGGCCTGGCCAAGAGCAAGAGCGACTTCGTCGCCGCCCTGAAGGCCGCCGAGCGTCCCGCCATCATCATCGGCCAGGGCGCTCTGGCCCGCGCCGACGGCGCGGCCATCCTCAAGGCCGCCGCAGGCCTCGCCAAGACCGTCAAGGTCGTGCGCGAAGGCTGGAACGGCTGGAACGTCCTGCACACCGCCGCCGCGCGCGTGGCCGGCCTCGACATGGGCTTCGTCCCGGCCGAGGGTGGTCTGGCCACGGCCGACATGCTGAAGCCGGGCGCCTTGGACGTGCTCTTCCTGCTGGGCGCCGACGAGTGCGAGACCGCCGCCTCGGACGCCTTCAAGATCTATCTCGGCACGCACGGCGACAACGGGGCCCACAAGGCCGACGTGATCCTGCCGGGCGCGGCCTACACCGAGAAGAACGGCCTCTACGTGAACCTGGAAGGCCGGGTCCAGATGGGCCGTCGCGCGGTGTTCCCGAAGGGCGAGGCCAAGGAAGACTGGTCGATCCTGCGCGCCCTGTCGGAAGTGCTGGGGCACAAGCTGCCCTACGACAGCCTGGACCAGCTGCGCGCCAAGCTGTTCGCCGACCACCCGACCTTCGGCCAGATCGACTACGCGCCGGGCTCGGTCGCCGTGTCGTTCGATGTCGGCGCGCTCGGCGCTGACGGCGAGGTCTCGGACGCGCCGTTCGAGAGCCCGATCAAGGCTTTCCACCTGACCAACCCCGTCGCGCGCGCCAGCGTGACCATGGCCGAATGCGCGGCCGTGGCGTCCGGCGCCGCCAAGATCGCCGCGGAGTAAATCGTGGGCTCGACTTCTCCGCTTCTCTGGTTTGGCCTGACGACTGGCGGCATCCTGCTGGTCGTGATCTGGGTCCTGCTGAGCCTGGCCTTCCTGCTGCTGGCCGACCGCAAGATCTGGGCCGGCGTCCAGATGCGCAAGGGCCCCAATGTCGTGGGCCCGTTCGGCCTGCTGCAGTCCTTCGCCGACTTCTTCAAGTTCGTGCTGAAGGAGATCGTGATCCCGGCCGGCGCCGACAAGATCATCTTCATCCTGGCGCCGCTGATCAGCCTGGTCCTGGGCTTCGTCGGCTGGGCCGTGGTGCCGTTCGCGCCGGGCTGGGTCGTCTCCAACCTCAATGTCGGCATTCTCTACCTGCTGGCGATGAGCTCGCTGGGCGTCTACGGCATCATCATGGGCGGCTGGGCTTCGAACTCGAAGTATCCGTTCCTGGGCGCGCTGCGTTCGGCGGCCCAGATGGTGTCGTATGAAGTCTCGATCGGCCTGATCATCATCACGGTGATCCTGCTGGCCGGTTCGATGAACCTGTCGACCATCGTCGAGAAACAGTCGGGCTGGTTCTGGAACTGGAACGTCTTCGGCGGCGGCCTGAAGAACATCGTCCTCGTGCCGATCATGGTCGTCTCGATGGGCATGTTCTACATTTCGGCCCTGGCCGAGACGAACCGTCCGCCGTTCGACCTGCCGGAGGCCGAATCCGAACTCGTGGCCGGTTACCAGGTCGAGTACAGCTCGACGCCGTACCTGCTGTTCATGGTGGCCGAGTATTCGAACATCGTCCTGATGTGCGCCATGATCAGCGTGCTGTTCTTCGGCGGCTGGAATCCCGGCTTCCCGACCGACTTCCTGAAGGGCTGGGGCTGGTGGGGCAATCTGTTCCTGGCCTTGGTGTTCTACGCCAAGATCTGCTTCTGGTTCTTCATGATCGCCATGGCGAAGGCCATCGTGCCGCGCTACCGCTACGACCAGCTGATGCGCCTGGGTTGGAAGGTGTTCCTGCCGACCTCGCTGGTGCTGGTGGCTGCGGTCGCCGCCTGGCGCGTGTTCGGTCCGGGGGCCTGATGCGTCGCGCCGCGCTTCTTGCTGTAGGCCTTTCCGGCCTGACCCTGACGGCCTGTGCGGGCGTCGCGGCGACGGATCGGTCCTATTCGCTGGGCGACGGGGTGGTCAGCTATGACGACCTCCGCCGCGAAGGCGACAAGTGCAAGGCCTCGGGCGGCGTTATCCAGGCGAAGCAGGACGGGGGCGACCCCGCTCAGCTGTCGAACTACACCTGCGTGATCCCGCGCGGGGCGAAATAGGGGCGTCACGCCCAAAGTCGAGACGGGGAGGGGCCAACGCGCCTCCTCGGTATAGGTTTTAGGAGAGCTCTGGTGTTCCAGCGCATCACTCAAGCGGCTAAGGGCGCGGCCCTTCTGGACTTCGCCGGCGCGTTCGGCCTGGCCATGAAGTACATGCTCGCGCCGAAGAAGACGGTGATCTACCCGAACGAGCGTGGCCCGCAGTCGCCGCGCTTCCGGGGCGAGCACGCCCTGCGTCGGTACCCGTCAGGCGAGGAGCGCTGCATCGCGTGCAAGCTCTGCGAAGCCATCTGCCCAGCTCAGGCGATCACCATCGAGGCCGAACCGCGCGAGGACGGCAGCCGCCGCACGACCCGCTACGACATCGACATGGTCAAATGCATCTACTGCGGCCTGTGCCAGGAGGCCTGCCCGGTGGACGCCATCGTGGAAGGCCCGAACATCGAGTTCGCGACCGAGACCCGCGAGGAACTCTACTACGACAAGGAACGGCTTCTCGATAATGGCGACCGCTGGGAGCGCCTGATCGCGAAGAATCTGGAGTTGGACGCGCCCTACCGCTAAAGACGGGCGCGAATCCGAAGCAGGCGTTGCGCCGCAAGGCGTCGCGTCATCGAACGTAAGATTTCAGGGGAGCCCTGGGCCAATGCCCTTGCAGGCGATCGCTTTCTATCTGCTGGCTTTCGTGACCATCGCGGCGGGTCTTCTCGTCGTGTCGGCGCGAAATCCCGTGCACTCGGTGCTCTTCCTGATCACCGCCTTCTTCTCGGCCGCCGGCCTCTTCGTCCTGCTGGGCGCGGAGTTCCTGGCGATGCTGCTGGTCGTTGTCTATGTCGGCGCGGTCGCGGTGCTGTTCCTGTTCGTCGTCATGATGCTGGACGTGGACTTCGCCGAGCTCCGGCAGGGCTTCGTGCAGTACCTGCCGTTCGGCGGGGCGATCGCCTTGGTCATCGCCACCGAGATGGTGATGGTCGTGGCCGCGGTCGCCACCAACGGCGCGGCGTCGCGGAACGCGCTGCCGAACGCCTCGCCGGGCGGCGTTCCCAACACCGAGGCGATCGGTCGCGTGCTCTACACCGACTACGTCTTCTTCTTCCAGCTGGCCGGCCTGGTGCTGCTGGTCGCCATGATCGGCGCCATCGTCCTGACCCTGCGCCACAAGCCGGGCGTCAAGCGCCAGGACATCGGCAAGCAAGTCGCCCGTACGCCGAAGACCGGCATGGAACTGGTCCAGATCAAGCCGGGTGAGGGGATCTCCGAATGATCGGCCTGTCGCACTATCTCGTCGTCGCCGCGATCCTGTTCACGATCGGCGTGTTCGGCATCTTCGTGAACCGCAAGAACGTCATCGTCATCCTGATGTCGATCGAACTTATCCTTCTCGCGGTGAACATCAATCTCGTGGCGTTCTCGTCCTTCCTGCACGATGTGGCGGGGCAGATCTTCGCCATGTTCGTGCTGACCGTCGCCGCCGCCGAGGCGGCCGTGGGTCTGGCGATCCTCGTCACCTTCTTCCGAAACCGCGGCGACATCGCGGTTGACGACGCCAGCATGATGAAGGGCTAAGCGACGTCATGCAGACGCTTGTCACCATTCTCGTTTTCGCGCCGATCATCGCCGCGGCCATCGCCGGCCTGTTCGGCCGCCGCATCGGCGACGTGGCCTCGCAGTCGGTCACCACCGGCGCGCTGATCCTGTCCTGCGCGCTGTCCTGGTACACGTTCAGCCAGTGGACCTGGGGGCACATGGAGGCCTTCACCGTCCATCTGCTGCCGTTCATTCACATCGGCGACTTCCAGGCCGACTGGTCGATCCGCATCGACGCCCTGTCGGCGACCATGCTGATCGTGGTCACGACGGTCTCGGCCCTCGTACACATCTATTCCTGGGGCTACATGGCCGAGGACGACAGCAAGCCGCGCTTCTTCGCGTACCTGTCGCTGTTCACCTTCGCCATGCTGTCGCTGGTCACCGCCGCCGACTTCATGCAGCTGTTCTTCGGCTGGGAAGGCGTGGGCCTGGCCTCGTACCTGCTGATCGGCTTCTGGTTCAAGAAACCCTCGGCCAGCGCCGCGGCGATCAAGGCGTTCGTGGTCAACCGGGTTGGCGACTTCGGTTTCGCCCTCGGGATCATGACCACCTTCTGGGCGTTCGGCACCATCCAGTTCGCCGAGCTGTTCCCGATGATCGCCAGCCACGCCGGCAAGACCTGGGAATTCGCCGGCCACACCTGGCCGCTGATGGATATCGCCTGCTTCCTGCTGTTCATCGGCGCGATGGGCAAGTCGGCGCAGTTCTTCCTGCACACCTGGCTGCCGGACGCCATGGAGGGCCCGACCCCGGTCTCGGCCCTGATCCACGCGGCGACCATGGTGACCGCCGGCGTCTACATGCTGTGCCTGCTGTCGCCGATGTTCGAATACGCCCCGGTGGCCAAGAACATCGTCACGGTGATCGGCGCGGTCACGGCCCTGTTCGCCGCCACGGTCGGTCTGACCCAGAACGACATCAAGCGCGTGATCGCCTATTCGACCTGTTCGCAGCTCGGCTACATGTTCTTCGCCGCCGGCGTCGGCGCCTACCAGGCGGCCATGTTCCACCTGTTCACCCACGCCTTCTTCAAGGCGCTGCTGTTCCTGGGCGCCGGCTCGGTGATCCACGGCATGCACCACGAGCAGGACATGCGCCGTTACGGCGCCCTGGCCAAGCTGCTGCCGGTGACCTTCATCGCCATGACGATCGGCACCATCGCCATCACCGGACTGGGCCTGCCGCCGCTGCACCTGGGCTTCGCCGGCTTCTATTCTAAGGACACCATCATCGAAGCGGCGTTCGCCGCGGGCGGCCAGAACGGCATCGCCATGTTCGCCTGGGTGATCGGCGTGCTCGTCGCGGGCCTGACCTCGTTCTACTCGTGGCGCCTGGCCTTCTTCACCTTCAACGGCAAGGCGCGCTGGGGTCATGACGACCATCACGCCCACGGTGACGCCCACGCCGCCCATGGTCACGACGCTCATGCGCACGGGGCGCATGATGACCACGCGCACGACGATCACGGCCATGGTCACGACCACAAGCCGCACGAAAGCCCGTGGGTAATGCTGTTCCCGCTGGTGGTGCTGTCGCTGGGCGCGATCTTCGCCGGCTTCGTGTTCACCGACTACTTCGTCGGTCACCACCAGGAAGAGTTCTGGCGCGGCGCGATCTACAACGCCCCGACCAACCATGTCCTCCACCAGGCGCACGAAGTGGCCGAGTGGGTGAAGTGGAGCCCGCTGATCGCCTCGATCGTCGGCCTGCTGGTCGCGGTTTACGTCTACCTCATCAAGGGCAACGAGCGGTTGGGTCTGAAGCTGGCCGAGCGCAAGGGCCCACTTTACGTCTTCTTCTACAACAAGTGGTTCTTCGACGAACTCTACGACGCCACCTTCGTGCGCTTCGCCAAGTTCCTCGGCGACCTGTTCTGGAAGGGCGGCGACCAGAAGATCATCGACGGCCTCGGCCCGGACGGCGTCAGCAAACTCTCCTATGAGGTGGGTAGGCGCACCGGCAAGCTGCAGACCGGCTATCTCTATCACTACGCGTTTGTCATGCTGCTCGGCGTCGCCGGCCTGCTGACCTTCGCCCTGTACGCCTTCCGTTGAGGGGGACGGAGCTCATGAGCGGCCTTCTCAGCCTTACGACCTTCGCGCCGATCATCGGTGTCGCGGTGATCCTCGCCGCGCGCGCCTTCAGCGGCGCGAGCGAAAAGACCGACACCCTGGCCAAGTGGATCGCGCTCGTGACCACGCTGGTCACGTTTGGCCTGTCGATCGTCCTGACCCTGCAGTTCGACCCGAAGAACCCGGGGTTCCAGTTCGTGGAAGACTTCGCGTGGTTCGCGGGCCTCCACTATCGCATGGGTGTCGACGGCATCTCGGTGCTGTTCGTCCTCTTGACCGCGTTCCTGCTGCCGATCTGCATTATCGCCAGCTGGAAGTCGGTCGAGAAGCGCGTCGTCGAATATCTGATCGCCTTCCTGGTCCTGGAGACCCTGGTGATCGGCGTGTTCTGCGCGCTCGACCTGATCCTGTTCTATCTCTACTTCGAATTCAGCCTGGTCCCGATGTTCCTGATCATCGGCATCTGGGGCGGCAAGCGTCGGATCTACGCGGCCTACAAGTTCTTCCTCTACACGCTGCTGGGTTCGATCCTGATGCTGGCCGCCATCCTGGCCATGATCAATATCGCCGGCACCTCGTCGATACCGGCGCTGATGACCTTCAAGTTCGCGCCGTGGCTGCAGACCTGGCTGTGGCTGGCCTTCTTCGCCTCGTTCGCGGTGAAGATGCCGATGTGGCCGGTGCACACCTGGCTGCCCGACGCCCACGTGGAAGCCCCGACGGCCGGTTCGGTCATCCTGGCTGGCATCCTGCTGAAGCTCGGCGGCTACGGCTTCATGCGCTTCAGCCTGCCGATGTTCCCCAACGCCTCGGAGATGTTCCAGCCGCTGGTGTTCGCGATGTCGGCCATCGCCATCGTCTACACCTCGCTGGTCGCCTTCCGTCAGACCGACATCAAGAAGCTGATCGCCTATTCGTCGATCGCCCACATGGGCTTCGTGACCATGGGCATCTTCTCGGGCAATGCGGCGGGCGAGCAGGGGGCCCTGTTCCAGATGCTGAGCCACGGGGTGATCTCCGGTGCGCTCTTCCTCTGCGTCGGCGTCGTCTACGACCGCATGCACACCCGCGAGATCGCCTTCTACGGCGGCCTGACCAACCGGATGCCGCACTACGCTTTCGTGTTCCTGCTGTTCACCATGGGCAATGTCGGCCTGCCGGGCACCTCGGGCTTCGTCGGTGAAATCCTGACCATGACCGGCGTCTACAAGGCCTCGACCTGGACGGCGATCGTGGCGGCGACCGGCGTGATCCTGTCGGCCATGTACGCCCTCACCCTGTACCGCCGGGTGATGTACGGCGAGATCACCAATCCCGAGCTGAAGACCATCACCGATCTGGACGCGCGCGAGATCGTGCTGTTCGTGCCGCTGATCGCGATGACCCTGCTGCTGGGCGTCTATCCCAATCTCGTGTTCAACCTGACCGCGACGTCCGTCGACGCGCTCGTCGGCGCCTGGCGCGCCGCCGTGGGCGGGTGAGGAGCCTATGACCTTTTCCGCCCACTTCACGCTCGTCCTGCCTGAGATCGTTCTCGCGATCGCGGCGCTCGTCCTGCTGGTCGCCGGCGCCTTCCGGGGCAAGGTCGGGGCCATCTTCACCCTGGCCGCCGTCGCGGCGCTGATCGCGGCCGCCGCCACGGCCGTCCTCGGGCCGCATGGTCGCGCCTTCGGCGGCGTTTACGCGGCCGACGCCGCGGCGACCTACGCCAAGGTGGCCATCTATCTCTCCAGCGCCATCGCCGTGGTGCTAGGCGACCGCTGGCTGGCCCAGCGCGGCGACCAGAAGTTCGAATACGCCGTCCTGGTGATCCTGGCCGCCCTCGGCATGGGCGTCACGGCCTCGGCCGGCGACCTGATCAGCCTCTATGTCGGCGTCGAGCTGCAGTCCCTGGCCCTGTACGTGCTGGCCGCCATGCGCCGCGACGACGCCAAGTCGTCGGAAGCGGGCCTGAAGTACTTCGTGCTGGGCGCGCTGTCGTCGGGCCTGCTGCTCTACGGCAGCTCGCTGATCTACGGCTTCACCGGCTCGACCCACTTCAGCCAGATCGCCCTGGCCGCCGCCCACGGCGGCGCGCACGGCACGGGCCTGCTGTTCGGCCTGGTGTTCCTGATCTGCGGCCTGGCCTTCAAGGTCTCGGCGGCGCCGTTCCACATGTGGACCCCTGACGTCTATGAAGGCGCCCCGACCCCGGTCGTCGGCTTCTTCGCCGCCGCGCCGAAGCTGGCCGCCATGATGATGTTCGCCCGCGTGCTGGGCGACGCCTTCCCGGCCGCCGGCGACCAATGGCGCCAGATCCTGGTGATCGCGGCCCTGCTGTCGATCTTCGTCGGCGCCTTCGCGGGTCTGGCCCAGACCAATCTGAAGCGCCTGTGGGCCTATTCCTCGATCGCCAATGTCGGCTACGCCCTGCTGGGCGTCGCGGCGGGCGGCGAGGTCGGCCTGCATGCGATGCTGGTCTTCATGGTGCTCTACATGGTCGACGTCACCGGCTTCTTCGCCTGCTTGCAGGCGCTGAACCGCGGCGGCAAGCCGATGGAGACGATCGAGGACATGGCCGGTCTCATCAAGGAACGTCCGGGCGTCGCCCTGGCCATGACGGCGTTCTCGCTGTCGGCCCTGGGTCTGCCGCCCTTCTCGGGCTTCTGGTCAAAGTACTATGTGTTCAAGGCCGCCCTGGGCGCGGGCGACGTGGTCCTGCAATGGGCCGCCGTGCTGGGCCTGGTCGGTTCGGTCGTCGCGGCTTTCTATTATCTGCGCCTGATCAAATCGATGTGGTTCGACGCACCGGCCGGCTCGGTCGACGCGCCGTCGCCTTCGGCTCAAGCCGTCGGCATCGCGGCCGCGCTCTTCTCGTTCCCGATCGTGCTCGTGGCCCTGGTCTGGCTGGATCCCGCCGCCAAGGCCGCCGCGGCGGCCTTTGGTCACGCGTGACGTGACGGGCGTTTCGCCCGTCGTCGTCCCACCCATCGTCGTTCTCGACGAGATTGACTCCACCAACGCCGAAGCCCGTCGCCGGGCCGAGGCGGGTGAGGTCGGCCCGGTGTGGCTGGTCGGCCTCCGCCAGACCGCCGGCCGTGGGCGTCGCGGTCGGGCCTGGGAAACGGGCGAGCGCAACCTCGCCGCCACCCTGCTGCTGCGCACTGACAAGCCGCCCGCCGAGGCCGCCCAAGTCTCGTTCGTCGCCGCCCTGGCCGTGGCCGATATGCTGGCCTGCTATGTGCCCGCCTCGCTGGTCAGCCTGAAATGGCCCAACGACCCGCTGCTGGGCGGGCTGAAAGTCAGCGGCATCCTGATCGAGTCCGGCGCCTCGCCCCAGGGCGGGCTGTGGCTGGCCGTCGGCGTCGGGGTCAACCTCGCCCGCAAGCCGATCGACAGCGAGCGTCCCGCCACCGCGATCGCCACCCATCGTGACGTACCGCCGCCGGGCGCCGCCGAGGCCGCCCAGGCCCTGGCCGAGGCCTTCGAGCGCTGGTTCCGTATCTGGACCTCGCTGGGCTTTCCGGCGATCGCCGACGCCTGGACGGCCCGCGCCCACGGCCTGGGCGAGCCTTGCGTCGCGCGCTTGGGAACCGAGACGGTCGAAGGGATCGCCGAGGGGCTGGACGGCGACGGGGCTCTGCGGCTTCGTCTGGATGACGGCAGGATCCGCCGGATCACCGCCGGCGATGTGTTCTTCGGAGGCGCGTGATGCTTCTCGCCATTGAACAGGGCAACACCAACACCATGTTCGCCATTCACGACGGTGCGTCGTGGTTAGCTCAGTGGCGCGCGGCGACCGAGAGCACCCGCACCGCCGACGAGTACGTGGTCTGGCTCTCGCAGCTGCTGTCGATGCAGGGCATCGGCTTCCGGGCCATCGACGCGGTGATCATCTCCAGCGTCGTGCCCCAGTCGATCTTCAACCTGCGCAACCTGTCCCGGCGCTATCTCAACGTCGAGCCGCTGGTGATCGGTGAGAACGCCCGGCTGGGCATCGATGTCCGCATCGAGAAGCCCTCCGAGGCCGGCGCCGACCGTCTGGTCAACGCCATCGGCGCGCACATGGTCTATCCGGGCCCGTTGATCGTGATCGACAGCGGTACGGCTACCACCTTCGACATCGTGGCCGCGGACGGCGCGTTCGAGGGCGGAATCATCTCGCCGGGCATCAATCTTTCGATGCAGGCCTTGCACGAGGCGGCGGCCAAGCTGCCCCGGATCGCCATTCAGCGGCCGGCCGGTAACAGGATCGTGGGCACCGATACGGTGTCGGCCATGCAATCGGGCGTCTTCTGGGGGTATATCTCTCTGATCGAAGGGCTCGTCTCGCGCATCAAGGCCGAGCGCGGCGAGCCCATGACCGTTATCGCCACCGGCGGCGTCGCCTCGTTGTTCGAGGGCGCCACCGACAGCATCGACCACTTCGACCCCGACCTGACGATACGGGGTCTTCTCGAAATCTATCGTCGAAACACCATTTCCGAGACCTGATGAAAAAATCCAAGAGCGACGAGCTCGTCTTCCTGCCGCTAGGCGGGTCGAACGAGATCGGCATGAACTTCAACCTGTACGGCTTCGGCCCGGCGCACGATCGCAAGTGGATCGTCGTCGACCTGGGCGTGACCTTCGGCGACCAGACGACGCCTGGCGTCGAGATCATCCTGCCCGATCCGTCCTATATCGAGCCCTATGCCAAGGACATCATCGGCATCGTCCTGACCCACGCCCACGAAGACCACCTGGGCGCGGTGCACTGGCTGTGGCCGCGCCTGAAGGCGCCGGTCTACGCCACGCCGTTCACCGCCTTCCTGCTGCGCGAGAAGCTGCGGGACGCGGGCATCCTGGATGACGTGCCGATCACCGAGGTGCCGCTGGGCGGCCGCTTCAAGCTGGGTCCGTTTGACCTTGAGCTGATCACCCTGACGCACTCGATCCCCGAGCCGAACGGCCTGGCGATCAAGACGCCGCTGGGCACGATCCTGCACACTGGCGACTGGAAGATCGATCCCGAGCCCCAGTTGGGCGCGCCGACCGATGACGCCGCCCTGCGCCGCCTGGGCGACGAAGGCGTGCTGGCCATGGTCTGCGACAGCACCAACGTCTTCGTCGAGGGCGAGGCGGGTTCGGAAGCGGGTGTCCGTGTGGCGCTGGGCAACCTGATCAAGAGTCTGTCTGGCAAGATCGCCGTGGCTTGCTTCGCCTCGAACGTGGCGCGCATGGACACCGTGATCCGCGCCGCCCAGGCCTGCGGCCGCAAGGTCAGCCTGGCCGGCCGGTCGATGCACCGCATGGCCGCCGCCGCCCGCTCGGTGGGTCTGCTGCAGGGCCTCGAGCCCTTCATCAACGACGACCAGGCCAAGCACCTGCCCGAGAGCGAGGTGCTGTTCCTCTGCACGGGCAGCCAAGGCGAGGCCCGCGCGGCGCTGTCGCGCATCGCCGACGGCAGCCACCCGCACGTCAAGCTGGGGCAGGGCGACCACGTGATCTTCTCGTCGCGGGTCATCCCGGGCAACGAGATCCCGATCCGCAACCTGCAGAACAAGCTGGCCGACCGCGGCGTGCGTCTGCACACCGAGCGCGACACGCCCGGCATCCACGTCTCGGGTCACCCGTGCCGCGAAGAGCTGCGCCAGATGTATGCGTGGGTGCGTCCCACGATCGCGGTGCCGACCCACGGCGAGCGCCGTCACCTGATCGAGCATGCCGCCTTCGCCAAGGACCTTCAGGTTCCGCACGCCATCTCGCCGCGTAACGGCGACATGGTGCGCCTGGCGCCGGGCCATCCGGAGATCATCGACGAGGTGCCGGCCGGGCGCCTCTATGTCGACGGCGGCGTCGTCACGCCCGAGAACGGCGACGCCCTGCGCGAGCGGCGTCACGCGGCGTTCAACGGCATGCTGGCCGTGTCGATCGTGCTGGACGGCCGCAACAAGATCGTCTCGGGCCCGCAGGTCCGCGGCATCGGCCTGACCGGCGACGAGGAGTACAGCCTCGACGACGCGCTGGACGATCTCGCCGAGGAAGCCGAGACCGCCTACAAGAAGCTGACGGGCGACACCCGCGAGCTGGACGAAGCGATCGAAAGCGCCATCTCCCGCGCCGTGAAGAAGGCCGCGTTCCGCATCTGGGAACGCAAGCCGGTCGTGGAAACCACGGTCCTGCGCCTGTGATCTTCCGCCGTAGCCGTTCCGCCGAGCCCCAGACGTCGGCCTCGCCGACCTCGGGCGCCGGCGAGACCGGCTACGCGGGCCAGATCGTCCGCCACCTCTATCGGGAGCTGCTCAAGCGCGAGCCGGATCCCGACGCCCTGGCCGCCTGTGTGGCCTGGATGGAGCGTGGCGCGACGATCGAGGACATCAAGGCCGAGATCGTCGGCTCGCCGGAATATCGCGAGCGGGTCTCGGGGCATCCGATCGCCAAGTTCCCGGCTATCTACCGCCCGGAGCGGATCTCGTACTTCACCCACCGGGGCCGTTTTCGCCCGCTGGCGATCAGCATCGAGACGGTCAATATCTGCAACAACGACTGCGTGATCTGCCCGTACTCGATCCAGACCCGCAAGAAGCAGGGCATGGACATGGCGGTCTTCGCCAAGGTCGTGGCCGATTACGCGGCCCTCGGGGGCGGTCCCGTCACCCTGACGCCGATGGTCGGCGAGGTGCTGTTGGACAAGCAGCTTCTGGACCGCCTGGAGCTGCTGCGCGCCACGCCGGCGATCAGTCGCGTCTCGGCGATCACCAACGCCACCATGGCCTATCTCTATACGGACGAAGAACTGGCCGAGCTGGCCGGCTATTTCGACCGGATCACCGTGTCTGTCTACGGCCTGGACGCCGAAGAGTTCGCGCTGATGACGCGCAAGGACCAGTACGACCAGTTCATGGACTCGCTGGGCCGGCTGATCCGCATCTTCGGCGTCGCCAAGGTGGGGCTTGGGGCGCGGCATCTGCGCGAGCGAACGGCCGACGAGATCGACGCCTGGCTGGCCGATGTCGCCCAGCGCGCCGGCGTCGAAGCCAACCAGCTGTCGCTGCCGGGCACGCGGACCTACGCCAACTGGACGGTGTTCGACACGTCCAAGCCGTTACCGCTGGACGCCGAGTGGATGCCGCCGCAGCGCAACACCGAGCAGTGCGCCCTGCCGCTGATCAGCCTGCAGGTGCTGTCGAGCGGCAAGGTGTCGTTCTGCGGCTGCGCCGACTTCGATGGCAAGACCGCCCTGATGCTGGGCGATATTCGCGAGGCCAGCTTGGCCGAACTGCTGGGCTCCGAGAGGGTCAAGGCGCTCTGGGACTGGCAGGGCTGCGGTGTCCCCGAGCCCTGCAAGGGCTGCAGCTTCTATATGCCCATCAGCCAATTGAACGATCTGCACTCGGCTTTCAGCGATCCGATTGGTACCTTCGGCGGCTAGGAGAATGACCATGATCGGAAAGCTGAACCACGTCGGCGTCGCGACGCCCTCGATCGACGACTCGGTGAAGATGTACCGCGACCTCCTGGGCGCGACCTCGGTGACCGAGAAGTGGGCGATGCCGGAGCAGGGGGTCTGGGTCTGCTTCGTCAACCTGCCCAACAGCCAGATCGAACTGATCGAGCCCTATGGCGAGAACTCGCCGATCCATGGCTTCCTGGCCAAGAATCCCAAGGGCGGCCAACACCACATCTGCTTCGAGGTCGAGAACATCTACGACGCGCGCGACGATCTGGTGGCCAAGGGCGCGACCGTGCTGGGCGAGCCCCGCATCGGCGCCCACGGCACGCTGATCATCTTCGTCCACCCCAAGGACATGGGCGGCCTGCTGGTCGAACTCATGGAAAGCCCGAAGGACGCTCACTGATATGAGCCCGATCACCTGGTTCGCGATCTACCTGACCATCTGGTGGACCGTGCTGTTCGCCGTTCTGCCGCTGGGCTCGCGCAGCTACCACGAGGCTGGCGTCAAGCCGCCGGGCGGCGGCGATCCGGGCGCGCCGATCAATCCGAACCTGAAGCGCAAGTTCATCACCACGACCTGGGTCTCGGCCGTCATCTTCGTGCTGTTCTTCCTCACCATTCACTTCAACCTGATCACCTTGCCGGACCTGCCCGACTGGAAGTAGGGCCGAGGCTGACGTGCGAATGCACAAGCCTTGGGCGTGAGGTGAGCAATCTGCCCTCGAACGCCCAAGCCTTGGGCGAACGCTCTCATTGTGAGCGCTTCCGTCGCATGGTCGTGCCCCAACAGATGTTTGGTTGGTAAGGTGACTTCAGGAGATCGGCCTTGCCGGTCTCGCTCTGTGGCGTCTTCCCCGACGATGACTTGAAAGGCCGCGCGGCGATCCGCGCGGCCTCTCTTTTATTCGCCTGCGGAGCCTTACTTTAGCCCGAAGCGCGACAGCAGAAAGTGGATGCCGGTTTCTGCGGTTGTCGCGCGTCGATTTCTTGGAGGGACGAGCCCACCAGCCCAGTTCAGATCAAAGATCTGAACTGGGCGGGCTCTACCGCGTTGCCAAGCTGTCGGACGAGAGGCTATCTCAGGCCTCCTTGAATTCCCCGGAGTTTCCACGCGCATGCGCTTGTCGCGCTATTTCCTGCCGGTGCTGAAGGAAGCACCGTCCGACGCCCAGATCGTCTCGCACCAGCTGATGCTTCGCGCTGGCATGATCCGCCAGGAAGCGGCGGGCATCTATGCCTGGCTGCCACTGGGCTTGCGCGTGCTGAAGAAGATCGAGCAGATCGTCCGCGAGGAAATGGATCGCGCCGGCGCCATCGAGTTGCTGATGCCGACGCTTCAGCTGGCGGACCTGTGGCGCGAGTCGGGCCGCTATGACGCCTATGGTCCGGAGATGCTGCGCATCACCGACCGCCACGAGCGCGAGCTGCTGTACGGACCCACCAACGAGGAAATGATCACCGAGATCTTCCGCGGCTCGGTGCGCAGCTACCGTGACCTGCCCAAGAATCTCTACCATGTGCAGTGGAAGTTCCGCGACGAGACCCGCCCGCGCTTCGGCGTGATGCGTGGCCGCGAGTTCCTGATGAAGGACGCCTACAGCTTCGACCTCGACGCCGAGGGCGCGCGCAAGGCCTACAACCGCATGTTCGTGGCCTACCTGAACCTGTTTGGGCGCATGGGCCTGAAGGCGGTGCCGATGCGCGCTGACACAGGCCCGATCGGCGGCGACCTCAGCCACGAGTTCATCGTCCTGGCCGAAACCGGCGAAAGCGCCGTCTTCTGCCACAAGGATCTGGTCGAGATGCCGGCCCCCGGTCCGGACGTCGACTGGTATGGCGACCTGCAGCCGCTGGTGAACAAGCGCACGGCGCTCTATGCCGCGACCGAGGAAATGCACGACGAGGCCGCCTTCAACGCGCTGCCCGAGGGTGACCGCCTGTCGGCGCGCGGCATCGAAGTCGGTCACATCTTCTCGTTCGGGACGAAGTATTCCGAGCCGATGAAGGCCGTGGTCACCGGTCCGGACGGCAAGGACGTGCCCGTGCAGATGGGCAGCTATGGCGTCGGCGTCTCGCGCCTGCTGGGCGCGATCATCGAGGCCAGCCACGACGAGGCCGGCATCATCTGGCCGGAAAGCGTCGCGCCGTTCCACGTCGGCATCGTCAACATGCGCCAGGGCGACGCGGCCTGCGACGCGGCCTGCGAGACGGCCTATGCCGCGCTCAAGGCGGCTGGCAAGGACGTCCTCTACGACGACACCGACGCCCGCGGCGGCGCCAAGTTCGCCACCATGGACCTGATCGGCCTGCCGTGGCAGCTGGTCGTCGGTCCCAAGGGCATCGCCGAGGGCGTGGTCGAGATCAAGAATCGCAAGACTGGCGAACGTCACACCGCCTCGCTGGATTCGGTCCTCGAAGGCCTGACCGAGAGCAAGACCGCCTGATGCCAGACGTCCGCGCCGCCGGTCCCTTCAGCCGCTGGGAGCGCTCCGTCGCTCGCCGGTATCTGTTCGCCAAGCGCAAGAACGGCGGCGTGGCGCTGATCGCGGTCATTTCGTTCTGCGCGGTGATGCTGGCGGTCTTCGCCCTCATCACCGTGATGAGCGTGATGAACGGCTTCCGGGCTGAGCTGCTGGGCCGCATCGTCGGCTTCAACGGCCATCTCTACGCCCAGTCGCCTTTGATCAACGGACCGGACCGCGACACCATCATCCGCCGTATCAAGGCGGCTCCAGGCGTCATCCAGGCCGCGCCGATGGTCGAGGCCCAGGCCATGGTCATTGGCCCGACCCAGGTGACCGGTGCCATCGTGCGCGGTGTCACCCCCAACGACCTGCGCCACATGTCGCTGATCGCCAGCAACATCAAGAAGGGTTCGCTGGAAGGCTTCGGCCAGGGCGAGTACGGGGGCGACATTGTCCTGATCGGCGACCGGATGGCCCAGACCCTGGGCGTGCAGCCTGGCGATCCGATCACCCTGATCTCGCCCTCGGGGCCGGCCACGGCGTTTGGCACCTCGACCCGCGAGAAGAACTACATCGTCGGCGGCCTGTTCAGCGTCGGCATGAGCCAGTTCGACGAAGCCTTCATCTATATGCCGCTGGAGCAGGCCCAGCTGTTCTTCGGTCGTGACACATCCGTGGACTATGTCGAGATCAAGGTCGACGACCCCGACAAGGCTAAGGAATATAAGCACGATGTCGAGGTCGCCTCCGGCCCCGGCGCGCTGGTGACCGACTGGCAGGACAAGAACCACAGCTACTTCACCGCCCTGCAGGTCGAGCGGAAGGTGATGCGGCTGATCCTGTTCTGCATCGTCGCCATCGCCACCCTGAACATCATCTCCAGCCTCGTCATGCTGGTGAAGAACAAGGGCAAGGATATCGCCATCCTGCGCACCATGGGCGCCAGCCAGGGCGCGGTGCTGCGCATCTTCGTCATGGCGGGCGCCTCGATCGGCGTGGCCGGCACCTTGTGCGGCCTGGCGCTCGGCGTGGTGTTCTGCGCGTATATCACCCCGATCCAGACCTTCGTGGAGTGGGTCACGGGCACGGCCGTGTTCAGCGCCGACGTCTACATGCTCTCGCATATTCCCGCGAAGATCGACTGGACCGAGGTCGGCGGCATCGTCGCGCTCTCGGCCCTGATGAGCATCCTGGCGACCCTGCCGCCGGCCATGCGCGCCTCGCGTCTCGATCCGGTGGAGGCGCTTCGCTATGAGTAATCCGATCCTGGCCCTGCGCGGGGTCGAGCGCGTCTACAAGACCGAAGCTGGGGCGCTGCCCGTGCTGCGCGGCGTCGACATCGACGTCTATCCGGGGGAGGTCGTCGGCCTGATCGGCCCCTCGGGCTCGGGCAAATCGTCGCTGCTGCACTCCGCGGGCCTGCTGGAGCACCCCGACGCCGGGCTCGTGGCCCTCGAGGGGCGCGACTGCTCCAAGCTTTCCGAGCGCGCCCGAACCCGCATCCGCCTCGGCACGGTCGGCTTCGTCTATCAGTTCCACCACCTGTTGCCCGAGTTCTCGGCGCTCGAGAACGTGGCCATGCCGCTGAACATCGCCGGCAAGAGCCGTCGCGAGGCCGAGGCGCGGGCCAAGGAGCTGCTGGAAGGCCTGGGCCTGGGTCACCGCATGACCCACCAGCCGGCCCAGATGTCTGGCGGCGAACAGCAGCGCGTGGCCATCGCCCGCGCCCTGGCCAACCGTCCCAAGCTGCTGCTGGCCGACGAGCCCACCGGGAATCTCGACCCGGCCACGTCTGCGGCGGTGTTCCAGGCCCTGTACCAGACCTGCCGCGAGCAGGGCGTGGCGGCCCTGATCGCCACGCACAACATGGAGCTGGCCCGCTACATGGACCGCGTGCTGGCCCTCAAGGACGGCCACCTGGAAGCCCGCACCTTCTGATCGGGCGGGATCCGAGTAAGGTTCGCTTCATCGCCGCGAACAACCCCGTTTTGTCGCTGGCCTATGTGGCGCTAGCGTTGGGCCGCCGCCGCTAGAGCGCCGAGTGCCCGCGCGTCGGTTCGCTTTGGATTTCGACATCGTGATCGCCCGGCTGTGACGCCGGGGCTGCGGCTTAGCGTGACGCGGCTCCGGAAAATGCGGTGGAACGTCCGGAACATCTTGTGAACAGAACAAAAGCGGAATATGGAACAAAACAAGAAATCTGTGGAGGCTCCTATGATCCGTATCGCGCGTGAGTCTTTGGCCCTTGTGTCGGTCGCCAGCTTCGTCTGGATGATGTGCACGGTCGCCAATCTGGTGGCCTGAGTCGTATGACGACGGTCGTCTAGCGGAGGTTGGTCATGGCGGACGGGGAAGGACAGGGTTTCGTCCATCTGCGGGTCCGCTCGGCCTACTCGCTGCTGGAAGGGGCGATCAAGGCCGACCAGATCGGCAAGCTGGCCGCCGGGATCGGCATGCCGGCCGCGGCCATCGCGGATCGCGCCAATCTGTTCGGGGCGCTTGAATATTCGTCCTACGCCAAGGACGCGGGGGTCCAGCCGATCATCGGCTGCGCCATTCCGATCACCGGCATCGGCGGCGGTCCGACGGAGCGCTGGGCTCGGGCCCCGACAATCGTGCTGCTGGCCCAGAACGAACGGGGCTATCTGAACCTCTCGGAACTGTCGTCGATCGCCTATCTCGACAGCGCCGAACTGCCCGAGCCGATCGTGCCTTGGGCCAAGGTCGTCGAACACAACGAAGGCCTCATCCTGCTGTCAGGCGGTACGGATGGCCCGGTCGACGCGCTGTTCGCGGCCGGCAAGACAGCTGAGGCCTCCGCGGCCCTGGCCGAGATGCAGCGTGTGTTCGGCGATCGTTTCTATGTCGAGCTTCAGCGCCACGGCCTGCCCAAGCAGGCCGCGGCCGAGCCGGGCCTGGTCAATTGGGCCTATGAGCATGACGCGCCGTTGGTCGCCACCAACGACGTCTATTTCGCCAAGGAGAGCTTCTACGCCGCCCACGATGCTCTGTTGTGCATCTCGGACGGCTCGTTCGTTGGCCAGGATGAGCGCCGGCGCGTGACGCCCGAGCATTGGTTCAAGCCGGCGGCCGATATGCGCAAGCTGTTCTCCGATCTGCCGGAGGCCTGCGACAACACGCTCGATATCGCCCGTCGCTGCGCCTTCATGGTGCACAAGCGCGACCCGATCCTGCCGAGCTTCCCGACCGGCGACGGTCGTGACGAGGCCGAGGAACTGGAGCATCAGGCGCGGGAAGGCCTGAAGGCGCGCTTCGTGGGCCTGACCCTGTCGGCGCCCGAGGAGGAGTACTGGAAGCGGCTCGATTTCGAGCTCGACATCATCAAGAAGATGGGTTTCCCAGGCTACTTCCTGATCGTGTCGGACTTCATCAAGTGGGGCAAGGCGCACGGGATTCCGGTGGGCCCAGGGCGGGGGTCGGGCGCCGGGTCGTTGGTCGCCTGGGTGCTGACCATCACCGACCTGGATCCGCTGCGCTTCGGCCTGCTGTTCGAACGCTTCCTCAATCCCGAGCGGGTCTCCATGCCCGACTTCGACGTCGACTTCTGCCAGGAGCGGCGCGAGGAGGTGATCTCCTACGTGCAGGAGAAGTACGGTCGCGACCGTGTGGCCCAGATCATTACCTTCGGCAGCTTGCAGGCCCGCGCCGTGCTGCGCGACGTCGGCCGGGTCATGCAGCTGCCGCTGGGTCTGGTCGACCGTCTCTGCAAGATGGTGCCCAACAACCCGGCCGCGCCGGTGACCCTGGCCCAGGCGATCGACCTTGAGCCGCGCCTCAAGCAAGCTAAGAAGGAAGACGCCAACGTCTCGGCCTGTCTGGACGTGGCGCTGCAGTTGGAGGGGCTGTTCCGCAACGCCTCGACCCACGCCGCCGGCGTGGTGATCGGCGACCGCCCCCTGACTCAGCTGACCCCGCTTTACAAGGATCCGCGTTCGGACCTGCCCGCCACCCAGTTCAACATGAAGTGGGTCGAGAGCGCCGGCCTGGTGAAATTCGACTTCCTGGGTCTGAAGACCCTGACCGTGCTGGATCGCGCGGTGAAGCACCTGAAGAAGCGCGGCTTCGAGATCGATCTCGGCAAGCTGGCCTTCGACGACAGCAAGACCTACGAACTGCTCGCCTCGGGCCAGACGGTCGGCGTGTTCCAGCTTGAAAGCCAGGGCATGCGCGACACGCTGCGCAAGATGCGTTGCGGCTCGATCGAGGAGATCACCGCGCTGATCTCGCTCTATCGTCCGGGGCCGATGGACAACATCGACACCTTCGTCGACTGCAAGTTCGGCCGTAAACCTGTCGACACGCTGCATCCGTCGCTGGAGACGGTGCTGAAGGAGACCTACGGCGTCATCGTCTACCAGGAACAGGTGATGCAGATCGCCCAGATCCTGGCTGGCTACAGCCTGGGCGAGGCCGACCTTCTGCGTCGCGCCATGGGCAAGAAGAAGAAGGAGGAGATGGATCTCCAGAAGATCCGTTTCGTCTCCGGCGCCAAGGAAAAGAACGTCCCCGAGGAGCAGTCGGGCTCGATCTTCGAACTGGTGGCCAAGTTCGCCGGCTACGGCTTCAACAAGTCACACGCCGCCGCCTACGCCTTCATTTCGTATCAGACGGCCTGGTTGAAGGCGAATACGCCCGTCGAGTTCTTCGCCGCCTCGATGAGCCTCGATCTGTCGAACACCGACAAGCTGGCCGTCTTTCACCAGGACGCCCGCAAGTTCGACATCACGGTGCGGGCGCCGGACGTCAATGTCTCGGGCGCCGACTTCGAGGTCGAGAACGGCGAGGTGCTCTACGCCCTGGGCGCCATTCGCAATGTCGGTCTGGAGGCCATGAAGCATCTGGTGGCCATCCGCGAGGAGGGCGGGCCATTCCGCGACATCTTCGATTTCGTCGAGCGGATCGATCCCAAACAGGTCAACAAACGCGCCATCGAGAACCTGGCCCGGGCCGGGGCCTTCGACCAGATCCACAAGAACCGCGCCCAGATCGTCGCCTCGGCCGACGTGCTGATCGCCCATGCCCAGAGCTGCCACGCCGACCGCCAGGGCGGGCAGGGCGGGCTGTTCGGCTCGGACCCGGGCGCCGGGCGCCCGCGCCTCTCCAAGACCGAGAACTGGAACCAGGTCGATCTGCTGGACGAGGAGCTGTCCGCCGTCGGCTTCTACCTGACCGGGCACCCGCTGGAAGATGTGGTCGGGATGCTGCGTCGTCGCCGCACGTCGATGCTGACCGAGGCCATGGCCCAGGCCGAAGCCGGGATGGAGGCCCTGCGCATGTGCGGCGTCGTCCGTCGCCGCCAGGAGCGCGCCTCGCAGAGCGGCGAGAAGTTCGCCTTCGTCTCCCTCTCGGACCCGACTGGGGAATACGAGGTGCTGTTCCCGCCGGAATCCCTGCGAAAATGTCGCGACGTGCTGGAGCCGGGCAAGGCCGTGGTCATCAAGGTCCGCGCCAAGGCCCGCGACGGCGAGGTTCGCTTCTTCGGCGACGACGCCGAGCCGATCGAGAAGGCCATCGAGAACGTGGTGGCCGGGCTGCGCGTCCACCTGTCGCCATCGGCGACCGAAATCGAGGCGCTCAAGCGGCGCCTCGAACCGGCGCAGGGGCAGAAGGGCGGAGAAGTGACCTTTGTCGCCGCGATCGGCGGCGGGCGCGAGATCGAATTGCGCCTGCCAGGACGCTACACGCTGGACGCCGCCCTGCGCGGGGCGCTGAAGACCGCGCCCGGCGTGGCGCTGCTGGAGGATGTGTAGGAACATATTCCTATTTCGGTGCGATGTCCGGGGTGGCGGACCTCGACGGGATAGCCGCCGCTGGCGGCGTCAAGGCGGTTCAGAACGGGCTGACAGGGGAGGAGAGGGCCGATGGCCAGTCACCAAGGCGGTTGCCAGTGTGGTCGCGTGCGCTACGCGGTCGAGGTCGAGCTGGACGGGGTGATCAGCTGCAACTGTTCGCGCTGCGGCAAGCTTGGCGCGATCCTGGCCTTCGCGCCGGAGAGCGCCTTCGAATTGAAGAGCGGTCAGGACGCCCTGACCGAGTACCAGTTCAACACCCACCAGATTTCCCACCTGTTCTGCGAAACCTGCGGCATCCAGTCGTTCGGGATGGGAACCGCGCCGGACGGTCGCAGGATGGCGGCGATCAATGTTCGCTGCCTTGACGGGGTCGACGTCTTCGCTCTCAAGCCGCGGCCGGTGGACGGCAAGTCGTTTTGACAAACGGGGCGGCCGCGGGCCCACGCCTGCCCCGCGGCCGCTCCCGCGCGACACACGCGACCGGCTCGCTCATGACGGATAGAACGCGCGGAGCGTATGAGGTTGGCTACCGCTTTGGCGATGCCACTACGCCTCGCCTGCCAGTATTCCGATCAGCGGCGGTTGAGGCGGTTCAAGAGGCGCTTTGGGGCTGCACCGGAGCCTGGAGGCGCGTATCTCTGAGAAGGGCCGATCAGAGCGATAGGCTTTCCAACGGTAGGGCCGGTCATGCTGACGCGTCGAATGATTTTGGCCTCGGGTTTGGCCATGGCGGCGCCCCTGCCTGGCGCGGCCGCGCCGCTCATGGTCCCCGAGATCGATCGCCTGACCCTGACGCTGCTCGCCGACAGCACGGTCTCCAGTTTCGCAACGCCGGTCGAGCGTCCGGGCCTGAAGATCCTTCCGCCCGAGCGCGCAGCCTCGTCCTACAAGCTCACCCTGCGCGGCGAATGGGGTTATTCGCTCTTGGCCGACGCGATGAGCGCCGGCGCTCGCCGCCGGGTGATGATCGACTTCGGCTACACACCCGAGACCTTGGCCTCCAACATGGCGCTCCTGGGCGTCGATCCTGGGACGGTCGACGCCATGGTGCTGAGTCACGGCCACTATGACCATTTCGGCGGGCTCGCCGCCCTGGTCGGGCGGGTCAAGCGTGGAACCCCGCTCCATGTTGGCGGCGAGGAAGCGTTCTGCGCCCGGCTGCGAGGCGTAGCGCCGAACGGCCCGAGCTTCGGACAGCTGGAAAAGGCCGATCTGGTCGCGGCGGGAATCGATCTGCGTGTCGCCTCATCGCCGCGAACCATCGCCGACATAGGCTTCACCACGGGCAGGATCCCGTTCGTCTCACCCGAACGGCCGAAGGTGCCGACCGCCATGTTGCCCGGACAGGGCTGTCGCCGAGCCGATCTTGACCCTGATCGTCGCGACCTCGACTTTTTCGTCGACGACGCCGTCCATGAGCTGGGAACCGCCTTTCATCTGAAGGGCAACGGTCTGATCGTGATCGGATCATGCAGCCACCGGGGCATCATCAACACCGTGCGGGCGGCGCAGGCGGTGTCAGGCGTGGATCGAATCCATGCGATCATGGGAGGCTTCCATCTCGTTCCGCCCCAGACATCTCAGCAGGCGCTCGAGACCTTGGCCCTGATGCAGTCGCTCAAGCCGGACTACATCCTGCCGGGGCACTGCACGGGCGAAGCCTTCATCGCCCCCGCCATCGCCCAAATGCCCGATCAGGTCTTCCGCACTGTCGTTGGAAGCCGGATCATCTTCGGGTAGTCGCCAAGCCAGCCCCTTCGCCATGGCCCGCCACGCACGGCCTCATGCTTTCGGCTGGCTCGGGCGCGCAATCGTCCGACACCGAAGCTCTGCGTGAAGCGCTCGCCAGGCGTCACGTCACCAAGCCGCCGCCCGACCGTTGGTCAGCCCGGCCCGGAACAGCCGCCGCTCGGCCTTCTTGCCGCCCTTGACGATCACCGGCTTATCCGCGCCGCGCAAAAGGGGCAGGTCGTCGAGACTGTCGGTATAGGCATAGGTCCAGTGCGCGCCGTGGCCGGCCTCGGCCAGGGCCTGACACTTGCGCTGGTGGCGGCAGTGGACATCGGCGACCCAGCCGCCGCCGCGACGCTTCAGTGAGGTGCCGAGCACCTCGATCGGCTGGCCCAGAGGGCCGATCAGGGCCTGCGCCAGGATGGCCGGCGCGGCCGTGACCACGATGACGCGGTCACCGGCGTCCAGATGCGCCTTCAGCGCGGCGAGGCCGCCGGGGCGCCAGGCCAGGGCGTTGCCGCCGGCGCGGAAGGTTTCACCGAACTTGGCGCAGGAGTCCCGCAAGGCCCGCTCGCCCAGGCCCGCCGTGGCGATCCACAGCAGGATCGAGGCGCCGAGCCGGCGCGTGCGCGGGATCATCACCATCGGCGCGGCGAGCGGGGCCGCGACGAGGACCGCCAGGGCGCGCAGGGGCGAGCGCTTGACCCGTCCCCACAGCCAGAGGCCGGTGGAGTCGCCGTCCAGCAAGGTTCCGTCCAGATCGAAGACCGCGAGCATGACGTCCTCCAGCTATGCCGTGTAGAACGACGACGCCGGAGGGATTACGCCACATCACTATGTCGGGACGGCGACGGCTTTCCGGTCTTCCTGTGGAGGGGCGGCGCATGCTCGCCCGTTTCGGGGATGGATCTTGCGGGCGGCGGGATCACGACGGATCAACCGTGCGGCCAGCGCCGGCCATCGCGGCGAGGGCTTGCTTTTTCTCCGCCGAGAGACTATCTGCCCGGCCATTCCACACGTGGACGTTCGGTTGCGCCGGGGAGACATCCCGGCTTCGCCGTTCCGGTCCCGCTCCAGAATGGTCTGGAACGGGGGTGTCCGCGGAGGTTCAACCGGAAAAAGGATACAGGCCCGATGGCTCTTCCCGAATTCTCCATGCGTCAGCTCCTGGAAGCCGGCGCCCACTTCGGTCACCAGACGCACCGCTGGAACCCGAAGATGGACCGCTACATCTTCGGCTCGCGCTCGAACATCCACATCATCGACCTGTCGCAGACGATCCCGCTGCTGCACCAAGCCCTGGTGAAGGTTCGTGAAGTCGCCGCCGCCGGCGGCCGCGTGCTGTTCGTCGGCACCAAGCGCCAGGCCAGCGACCCGGTCGCCACGGCCGCCAAGCGCTGCGCCCAATACTATGTGAACCACCGTTGGCTCGGCGGCACGCTGACCAACTGGCGCACCGTTTCGGGCTCGATCGCGCGTCTGCGCGAGCTGGAAGGCGTCCTGGCCGGCGAAGGCCAAGGCCGTTCCAAGAAGGAGCTGCTGCAGCTGACGCGCGAGCGCGACAAGCTGGAACTGTCGCTGGGCGGCATCAAGGACATGGGCGGCATCCCCGACATCATGTTCGTGATCGACACCAACAAGGAAGCGATCGCGATCCTGGAAGCCCGCAAGCTGAACATCCCGGTCGTCGCCATTCTCGACACCAACTGCGATCCGGACGGCATCACCTACCCGATCCCGGGTAACGACGACGCCGCTCGCGCCCTGCAGCTGTACTGCGACCTGATCGCCGACGCCGTCCTGGACGGCCTGGCTGCTGGCCAAGCCGGCTCGGGCGTCGACCTGGGCGCCGCCGTGAACCCGACCGAGCCGGCCCTGGCCCGCGCTCTGGCTCCGGAAGCGATCGCTGAAGTCGCCCCGGAAGCCGCTCCGGAAGCGCCGGTTGAAGTCGCCGCCGAAGCGGCTCCGGAGTCGGCCGAGGGCTGATTTCCCGCGCGCCTCTCTCCTGGCCTGGCCGGGGTGGAGAGGCCGTCGCGACCCTGACATGCGACCGGGCTACAAGCCCGGTCGCTAACCGTTTGAATATGGAGATTTTCCATGGCTGAGATCACGGCCGCGCTCGTCAAAGAACTGCGCGAAAAGTCCGGCGTCGGCATGATGGACTGCAAGAAGGCGCTGTCGGAAAACAACGGCGACATCGAAGCATCCATCGACTGGCTGCGCGCCAAGGGCCTCTCGAAGGCCGCCAAGAAGGCCGATCGCGCCGCCGCCGAGGGCCTGGTGGCCGTCGCCACGGCCGATCAAGGCGCGGGTGAAACCGCCACCGCCGTCGAAGTGAACGCCGAAACCGACTTCGTGTCGCGCAACGACCTGTTCCAAGGCGCCGCTCGCCAGATCGCCGGCGCGGCTCTGACCACCGACGGTTCGGTCGACGCCATCACCGCGGCCAAGCTGGCCGGCGGCGAGACCGTGCAGGACCATCTGACGAACCTGATCGCCACGATCGGCGAGAACATGATGGTGCGTCGCGCGGCCAAGCACACCGTCGAGAACGGCGTCGTCGCCTCGTACATCCACAACGCCACCGCGCCGGACCTTGGCCGCATCGGCGTGCTGGTGGCCGTCGAGTCGACCGGCGACAAGGCCGCCCTGCGCGAGCTGGGCCGCAAGATCGCCATGCACGTCGCCGCGACCGCTCCGCTGTCGCTGTCGGCGGACGATCTGGACCCGGCCGCCATCGAGCGTGAAAAGGCCGTGTTCACCGAGCAGGCTCTGGAGTCCGGCAAGCCGCCGGCGGTCGTCGAAAAGATGATCGAAGGCCGCATCCGCAAGTTCCTGGAAGAAGTCGTGCTGCTGAAGCAGGCTTTCGTCATGAACCCGGACCAGACCGTCGAGCAGCTGGTCGCCGAGACCGCCAAGACGCTGGGCGCGCCGATCGCCGTGAAGGGCTTCACCCGTCTGGCCCTGGGCGAAGGCGTGGAAAAGAAGCAGGATGACTTCGCCGCCGAAGTCGCCTCGATGACCGGCCAAGCCTAAGGCTTGCCGTCGGGAGCCTTCGGGCTTCTGGCAAACAATCAGGGCGCGGCGCGTCTAGACGCGCGCCGCGCCCTTTTTGCGCCTGCCGTTTGGCCGTGCTGTCAAAGGCGCGGCCGCGGTTGGCAAAACCCATCCCACTTCTGTAGAACGCACGTAATGTGCGTGCCGACGACTCAGGAATAGCGGTCCCATGTCCGATACCAGCACGCCCCAGAAATACCGCCGCATCCTGCTGAAGGTGTCCGGCGAGGTCCTCATGGGGGACACGCCCTACGGTATCGACACCAACACCGTACAATCCGTTGCCGAAGACGTGGCCGAGATCGTCAAGTCCGGCGTCGAGCTGTGCCTGGTGATCGGCGGCGGCAATATCTTCCGCGGCATGGCGGGCGCGGCCAAGGGCATGGAACGCTCCAGCGCCGACTACATGGGCATGCTGGCCACCGTCATGAACGCCCTGGCCATGCAGGACGCGCTCGAGCGCATCGGCGTCGAGACCCGCGTGCAGTCGGCGATCCCGATGGCCACGGTCTGCGAGCCCTACATCCGCCGTCGCGCCCAGCGTCACCTGGAGAAGGGGCGCGTGGTGATCTTCGCCGCCGGCACCGGCAACCCGTTCTTCACCACCGACACCGCCGCGGCCCTGCGCGCGGCCGAGATGCAGTGCGACGCGCTGTTCAAGGGCACCAGCGTCGATGGCGTCTATACGGCCGATCCCAAGAAGGATCCGGAGGCCGAGCGCTATGATCGCCTGAGCTATATGGACGTGCTGGCCAAGGACCTGCGGGTCATGGACGCCTCGGCCGTCGCGCTGATGCGCGACAGCAATATTCCGATCGTGGTCTTCTCGATCAAGGGACGCGGCAACCTGCTGACCGTCCTGCGAGGCGAGGGGACCCACACCGTGGTCGCCGCCGACCGCGCCGCCTAAGCCTTAAAGACAAGCGAGGAGAGCCTCATGGCCGCCGCCGAGAAACCCGTCCTGGCCCGCTACCGCGACCGCATGGACAAGGCCGTCGCCGCTCTGAAGGAAGAGTTCGGATCCCTGCGCACCGGCCGTGCGTCGGCCAGCCTGCTGGATCAGGTGATGGTCGAGGCCTACGGCTCGACCACGCCCCTGAACGCGGTGGCCTCGGTCAGCGTGCCCGAGCCGCGCCAGATCAATGTCAGCGTCTGGGACCGGGGCGTCGTGGTCTCGGTCGAGAAGGCGATCCGCGCCTCGGGCTTGGGCCTGAACCCGGTCGTTGAAGGTCAGAATCTGCGCATTCCTATTCCGCCGCTGACCGAAGAGCGCCGCAAGGACCTCTCCAAGATCGCCGGCAAGTACGCCGAGCAGCAGAAGATCGCCGTCCGCAACGTCCGCCGCGACGCCAACGACGACCTGAAGAAGGCCGAGAAGGACGGCGCGATCGCCGAGGACGAGCGCAAGAAGATGGAAACCGAGGTCCAGAAGATGACCGACGAGGCCATCAAGCGCGTGGACGAGGCCTTGAAAATCAAAGAACAAGAGATCATGCAGGTCTGATCGCCCCCTCCTGCGAGTTGACGGGGGAGCGACGAGGGAAGGTTGAAGCGAATGCCGGCGACCACCGGTCCGCAGAACGTGTCGGGGCGCGCCGGGGGCGAGGCGACCGATCAACGTCTGCACGTGGCCATTATCATGGATGGCAACGGCCGCTGGGCGAAGCAGCGGGGGATGCCGCGCGTCCTCGGTCATCGCGCCGGGGTCAACGCTCTCAAGCGCACCGTCGAGGGCGCTCAGGCTCAGAACGTTGGCGTTCTGACGGTCTTCGGCTTCTCGACTGAGAACTGGCGTCGGCCGGCGCACGAGGTCTCCGAGCTGATGAACCTGCTCAAGGCCTATGTCGAATCGGACCTCGAGCGCCTGGCCAAGGCGGGTGTGCGCGTCCGCATCATCGGCCGTCGCACGGGACTGTCGGCGGATATCGCCGAGGTGATCGACAGGGCGGAGAAGCGCACCGAGGGCAACACCCGGTTCACGCTGCAGGTGGCCTTCAACTATGGCGGTCAGGCCGACATCACCGACGCGGCCCGCGCCTTCGCCGAGAAGGTCGAGCGGGGCGAAGCCAAGGCCTCGGACCTGACCGAAGAGACCTTCGAGCGCTTCCTGTCGACGGCTTCCGCGCCGGCGCCGGACCTGATCGTGCGCACCAGCGGCGAGCGCCGGATCTCCAACTTCCTCCTCTGGGAGTGCGCCTACGCCGAGCTGGTCTTCCAGGACGTGCTCTGGCCGGACTACGGGCCCGAATCCCTGGCGGCCGCCATCGCAGACTATCGCCGTCGGGACCGACGCTACGGAGGGGTCGCTGCCGATGACGTCGCCGTCGCCGGCTAAGCGTTTCAACTGGGGCAATCTTCGGACGCGCGTGGTTTCCGCCACCGTGCTCGTGCCCACGGTCGTGGCCGCCGTCTGGTTCGGGGGCTACTGGATTCTGGCGTTGGCCCTCCTTTGCGTGGCTCTGCTGGCCCGCGAATGGGGGAAGATCAGCGCGCCCAAGGCTCCTCGAGCGGTCGGCGCCGTGGTCGGCGTCTTCTGCGCGATCGCCGTGATCGCCGGCTTCCTGCACAATTTCTACATCGCCTGGTCGGTGGTGCTGGTCGGCGCCTTCCTGGCGGGCCTGATCGCGCGCGGCGCGGTCGAGCGCCGGGCCGACGCGGCCTATGGCGTGGTCTATATCGCCCCGGCGGTCATCGCTCTGGTGTGGGTTCGCTCCCTGCCGGACGGTCTGTGGTGGACGCTGCTGCTGTTCGTGGTGACCTGGTTCGCCGACATCTTCGCCTATGTGGTCGGCAGCCTGCTGAAGGGGCCGAAGCTGTGGCCCCAGATCTCGCCCAACAAGACCTGGTCGGGCTTCATCGGTGGCCTGGTGGCGGCGACGATCGGCGCGATTCTGGTGGCCTACTTCGCCCACTTGAAGCTGGTCTGGCCCGCGGCGGCCCTGATCGGCCTGCTCGGCGGCCTGGCGACCATGGCCGGAGACCTCTGGGAATCGATCCTGAAGCGCCGCTTCGGCGTGAAGGACAGCGGCGACATCATTCCGGGCCACGGCGGCCTGCTGGATCGCGTCGATGGCCTGATGTTCGCGGCGATCGTCATCGCCGCCGTACGGCTGGTCGACCACGTGGGATGGGCGCATTGACCTTGCCCCGCAAGGTGGTGGTGCTGGGCTCGACCGGATCGATCGGCCTTTCGACCTTGAGCCTTTTCGAGGAATCCGGCGTAGAGGTCGAAATCCTGGCCCTGACGGCCGGTCGCAATGTCGAGCGTCTGATCGAGCAGGCCCGGCGCTGGTCGCCGAAAGTCGCGGTCATCGAGGACGAGAGCAAGCTTGAGACGCTGAGGGACGGCTTGGCCGGAACCGGCGTGCGCGCCGCCGCTGGCGCGGCCGCCGTGGCCGAGGCCGCCGCCATGGGCGCGGACTGGGTGATGTCGGCCATCGTCGGCGCGGCTGGCCTCCCCCCGACCGTCGCGGCGGCTCGCACCGGCGCGATCGTGGCCCTGGCCAACAAGGAAAGCCTCGTCTGCGCGGGTCCGGCCCTGCTGGCCATCGCCAAGGCGGCCGGCGGCTCGGTGATCCCGGTCGATTCCGAGCACTCCGCCATCTTCCAGGTGCTGCAGCCCGATTGCGCACACCGGGTGGCGCGTCTGATCCTGACCGCCTCGGGCGGCCCCTTCCGCACCTGGGACAGGGCCGCCATGGCCGCCGCGACCCCGGAGCAGGCCATCGCCCACCCGAACTGGAGCATGGGCGCCAAGATTTCGGTCGATTCCGCGACGATGATGAACAAGGGCCTCGAGATGATCGAGGCTTCCTACCTGTTCGGAACGCCCGAAGGCCGCATCGACGTCGTGATCCATCCCCAGTCCGTGATCCATAGTCTGGTCGAGTACGCCGATGGCTCGACCCTGGCCCAGCTGGGCCCGCCGGACATGCGCGCCCCGATCGCCTGCGCCTTCGCCTGGCCGGACCGACTGCCCTGGCCGGCGCCGCGCCTGGATCTGGCCGCCTACGGCCAGCTGACCTTCGAATCGCCCGACCTGGATCGCTTCCCGTCGATCGGAATCGCCCGCGAGGCTCTGCGCCTGGGCGGCGGGGCTCCGACGGCGATGAACGCGGCCAATGAGGTCGCCGTCGCCGCTTTCCTTGACCGGCGGATTGGCTTTCTCGATATTGCCGCCGCGGTGGCGGGAACTCTCGAGCGTATGAACAGTCTTGGCAGTCTCGTCGTCACGGAAAGTGACGCTGTCGATAATGCGATGATGATCGACGCCAGCGCTCGCCGCATTGCGGCCGAGGTTGTCGCGCAAAAGCATCGCCGGCTCTGATCCGGGGGACCGGCCAACCTTATGACTGACGTCTTGATCTTCATCCTGTCCACGGCCTTCGTGCTGTCCGTCGTGGTGACCATCCACGAGCTCGGGCACTACTGGGCCGCGCGGGCTTGCGGGGTGGCCATCGATTGTTTCTCGATCGGCTTTGGCCCGCCGCTGCTGTCGTGGACCGACAAGCACGGCGTCGAATGGCGCGTCGCCTCGATCCCCCTGGGCGGCTATGTCCGCTTCTCCGGCGACGAGAACGCCGCCAGCGTGCCCGACCAGGACAATCTGGCCGCCATGCGCGACTCGATCGTACGGCGCGAGGGCGAGGCGGGCGTCTCCAAGTACTTCCATTTCAAGCCGGTCTGGCAGCGGGCGATCATCGCCGTGGCCGGCCCGGTGTCGAACTTCGTCCTGGCCATCCTGATCATGGCCGTCTTCCTGGTGCTGGTGGGCTCGCCGCAGCGCGTGGCCAGCGTCAATGGCGTCGTGCCGGGCGGCGCGGCCGCCGTGGCCGGCTTCAAGAAAGGCGATATCATCGTCGCCGCCGACGGCCGCAAGATCGGCACGTTCCAGGATCTGCAGGGCTATGTCTCGCTGCGCGCCAACCTGCCGATCGACTTCACCGTCAAGCGGGGCCAGCAGCAGGTCCACCTGACCGCCACGCCGCGCCTGGTCGAGATCAACGACAAGATCAGCGGGCGCATGAAGACCGGCCAGCTGGGCATCGAGAACGCCGGGATCACCCAGTTCAAGCGCTCCAGCATCCTGACCGCCATTCCCGACGCCACGGTCGAGGTGTGGGGCATGATCAGGACGATCGGCTTCTATCTGGGCCGCCTCGTCACGGGTCAGTTGCCTGCCGACCAGATCAGCGGCCTGATTGGCATCGGCCATACCGCCGGCGCGGTGACCAAGGCCAGCGCCGCCGGCGCGCCCGATGTGGGCACCATGGCCCTGCGCGTCTTCATCTCGTCCATGCTGCTGATCGCCAGCCTGTCGGTCAGCATCGGCTTCATGAATCTGCTGCCGATCCCGGTCCTCGATGGCGGGCATCTGCTGATGTACGCCTATGAGGCCGTGGCCAAGCGGCCTCTACGGGCGGATTTCCAGGCGGCCGGCTTCCGCGCGGGGCTTGCCTTGATCCTGGGTTTCATGCTGTTCGCGGCGTGGAACGACCTCAACCGCTACGACGTGTTCAAATTCATCGGCGGCCTGTTCACGTGAACGCCCGCTCTTCGTCCATGATTGGTCCCATGAACAAACTTCGCGCCCAAAGCGCCGCGTTCGCCACGGGTATGGCGCTGCTCCTCGGCTCGACGGCCCTGGTGGCTCCGCATCAGGCTTTCGCCCAGGCCGCTCAGACCGGCGTGGTCCAGCGCATCGTCGTTCAGGGCAACGAGCGCATCGAGCAGGGCACGGTTCTGTCCTATCTGCCGATCCAGCCCGGCGACACCGTCGATTCCCAGCGCCTCGACCTGGCGCTGAAGACCCTGGCCCGCACCGACCTGTTCGCCGACGTGAAGATCGAGATGCAGGGCGGCGACCTGGTCGTGAAGGTCGTCGAGAATCCGATCATCAACCAGGTGGTCTTCGAGGGGAACTCGTCCCTGAAGGAAGACAAGCTGAAGGACGAAGTGCAGATTCGCCCGCGCGGCATCTTCACCCGCGCCAAGGTCCAGGCCGACGTTCAGCGGATCATCGAACTGTATCGCCGCTCGGGTCGCATCTCGGCGACCGTGACGCCCAAGGTGGTCGAGCTGCCGCAGAAGCGCGTCGACCTGGTCTTCGAAATCAGCGAAGGCCCCAAGAGCGGCGTGCTGGGGATCAACTTCCTCGGCAACAGCGAGTACTCGGACAACGACCTGCGCGACGTGGTCGTGACCAAGGAAAGCCGCTGGTACAAGATCCTGACCAGCAACGACAATTACGACCCCGACCGGATCGAGTACGACCGCGAACAGCTGCGCAAGCACTACCGTAACCGCGGCTTCTTCGACTTCCGCGTCGTCTCGTCGGTGGCCGAACTGGCGCCGGACAAGAACGGCTTCGCCGTCACCTACACCCTCGACGAAGGCCCGAAGTACAAGTTCGGCAAGGTCACCGTCGAAACCGAACTGAAGAAGCTGGACGGCAACCTGCTGGCCCAGATCCTGCCGATCCGCGCCGGCCAGCTGTACGAGGACGAGCGCATCGAGCAGGCCACCGACGCCCTGACCTTCGCGGCGGGCGCGGCCGGCTTTGCCTTCGTGGACGTGCGTCCGCGCTATGTGCCCAATCGCGAGACCAAGACCGTCGACGTGGTGTTCTCGGTCCGTGAAGGCCCGCGCGTCTATGTCGACCGCATCGACATCGTCGGCAACACCCGCACGCTGGACTACGTCCTGCGCCGCGAACTGGAAGTGGCCGAGGGCGACGCCTATAACCGCGTGCTGGTCGACCGCTCGAAGAACAACATCCGCCGCCTCGGCTTCTTCAAGGAAGTCGATATCGAAGACACCCCGGGCTCGGCCCCGGACCGCACCAACCTGAGGGTGAAGGTCGAGGAGCAGCCGACGGGCGAACTGTCATTCAGCGCCGGTTACAGCTCGGTCGACAAGCTGGTGCTCGACGTCGGTATCACCGAGCGCAACTTCCGCGGCCGCGGCCAGAACCTGCGGGCTCGCGCCTCGGTCGGTTCGCTGCGCCAGCAGGTCGATTTCGGCTTCAGCGAGCCGCGCTTCGCCGGCCGTAACCTGGTTGCGGGCGTCAACCTCTACACCTTCCGCTACGACCTGTCGGACTACGCGGCCTACGACACCAAGTCGGTCGGCGGCGACATCCGCTTCGGCTTCCCGCTGACCAACGACTCGTCGATGAGCCTGCGCTACACGGTCCGTCAGGACGAGGTCAGCGTCGCCGACAGCCTCTGCACCAGCGGTTCTGTCTCGCAGATCCTCTGCCTGCAGCGCGGCGCGTACATCACCTCGCTGATCGGCTACGGCCTGCGCATCGACAAGCGCAACGATCCGATCAATCCGACCCGCGGCTGGTTCGCCGACCTGAACCAGGATCTGGCCGGCATCGGCGGCGACGTGAAGTACCTCAAGACCGAAGCCGACGCCGGCTGGTACTGGGGCTTCAACAAGGATCTGGTGTTCAGCGCCACCGGCTCGGTCGGCTATATCGAGGGCTGGGGCGGCGACAACGTCCGCATCAACGACCGCTTCTATCGCGGCGGCACCTCGTTCCGCGGCTTCGAGATCGCCGGTATCGGTCCGCGTGACATCTCGAGCACCAACAACTCGATGGGCGCCAAGCTTTACGCCATCAGCACCTTCGAGCTGACTGTCCCGACCTTCCTGCCCGAGCAGTACGGCATCAAGGCCGCCCTGTTCAGCGACGTGGGTACGGCGGGTCTGCTGGATGATGTGGATCGTCAGCGTTCGCCCGGCGTGTTCGATCCCAACATCAAGGATAACCTCGGCCTGCGTGCTTCGGCGGGTATCTCGATCGACTGGAAGTCCCCCATGGGCCCCATTCGATTCGATATCAGCCGCATTTTGGCCAAGGAAGACTACGACCGAACCGAAACCTTCCGGTTCTCCACCTCCACAAGGTTCCAATAAACATGTCCAAGTTCCTGTCCGCGGCCGCGTCCAGCGTTGTCGCTCTCGCCCTCGCGACCAGCGCCTCGGCCCAGACGGCTCCGGCCGCCGCCGCTCCCGCGGCTCCGGCTGTCACGCACGGTCCGGCTCTGCCGGGCGTCTGCATCTTCTCGAGCCAGGGCGCTGTCGGCAACTCGATGGTGGGTAAGGCGGTCGATGCTCGCCTGAAGACCATCATCCAGCAGGTCAACGCCGAACTGACCGCCGAGCGCACCGGCCTCGACAACGAAGCCAAGGCCCTCGACGCCAAGAAGGCCACCCTGGCCCAGGACGCCCTGGAGCAGCAGGCCGCCGCTCTGCAGGTCAAGGCCAACGCCTGGCAGCGCAAGGGCCAACTGCGTCAGAAGGAAGTCGAAACCACCGAGCAGAAGGCGCTGCAGCGGGTCTATCAGGAGATGGATACGCCGATCCGCCAAGTCTACCAGGCGCAGAAGTGCAGCATCCTGTTCGATCGTGAATCGGTGATGCTGGCCAACCCGGCGATGGACATCACCGGCGCCGTGGTCGCCGCGCTCGACGCGCGCATCAAGACTCTGACCTTCGATCGCGAACGTCTGGACCAAGGCGTCCCGGGCGCAGCGGCCCTGCAGCCGACCAATAAGTAAGCGAATCGTCTCCTTTAGGATTACCTAGGGGAACTTATTCGTGAGGAGCCATGCCGGACCCCCGTTTCTTCGACAACCTGGGTCCGGCATCGCTTTCCGAGTTGGCCCGGGCCGGCGCCGCCGAGTTGGCGGATGCCGCCCTGGGCGACCGGGCCATCATCCGCGCCGCGCCGCTGGATGACGCCGACGCGCAAGGCGTCGCTTTCTTCTCGGACGCCAAGCGCAAGGACGCTGCCGGGGCCACCCTGGCCGGCGCGTGTTTCGTGCGCCCGGAGCACGGCGATCTTCTTCCCGAGACCTGCGCCGCGCTGATCACCAGACATCCCCAGGCGGCCTGGGCCGCGGCCGTGAGCCGTCTTCACGCGCCGCGCCGTCACGATCCATCCGCCGCCGCCCTTCATCCGGAGGCGGAGCTGGAAGATGGCGTCCTCCTGGCGCCCAACGTGACGATCGGCCAGGGAGCGAGAATTGGGCGCGGCACGCGGATCGGCCCCGGGGCCGTTATCGGTCCGGGCGTGCTGATCGGGCGTGACTGCGTGATCGGCGCCAACGCCGTCATCGGTTTCGCGCTCGTCGGCGACCGGGTTTCGATCTCGGCCGGCGCGGTGCTGGGCGAGGCGGGCTTCGGGGCCGCCGGCGGGCCGCGCGGCATGGTCGACATGCCCCAGCTGGGCCGGGTGGTGATCCAGGACAACGTCACGATCGGCGCCAACAGCTGCGTCGATCGGGGCGCCTTCGCCGACACCATGATTGGCGAGAACACCAAGATCGACAACTTGGTGCATGTCGCGCACAACGTCCGTGTAGGACGTAATTGCGTTCTGGCGGCCTATACGGGGCTGTCGGGAAGCACGATCGTCGGCGACGGTGTCGCTTTCGGCGGCAAGGCCGGCGTCGCCGACCATTTGAACATCGGCTCGGGCGCGAGCATCGGGGCCGCCGCCTCGGTGTTCAAGGACGTGCCGGAAGGTGAAACTTGGACGGGATTCCCGGCGCGGCCGCTCAAGCGGTGGCTTCGGGAGACCGCGTGGCTGTCGCGCATGGCGGGCGGTCGAGGGACGAGGGGCAGACCATGAGCGAGAACACCGAGCAAACGGTGCGGACCGATATCGACATCGCGGAGATCCTGGCGCGCATCCCGCACCGTTATCCGTTCCTGCTGGTGGACCGCGCCGAAGACTACAAGCCTGGCCAGTCGATCGTCGGCATCAAGTGCGTGACGATCAACGAGCCGTTCTTCCAGGGCCATTTCCCGGGCAACCCGGTGATGCCCGGCGTGCTGATCATCGAGGCCCTGGCTCAGACGGGCGCGGTGCTGATGAGCAAGACACTGGAAGTCGACACCGAAGGCAAGACCATCTTCTTCATGTCGATCGACGGCGTGCGCTTCCGCAATCCCGTGCGCCCGGGCGACGTGATCCGGATGGAGGTCGAGGTGGTGCGCGCGCGTTCGTCGATCTTCAAGTTCAAGGGCGTGGCCAAGGTCGGCGACAAGGTGGCCGCCGAGGCCGAGTTCGCCGCGATGGTGGTCGAGACGGGACCCAAGGCATGACCATCCATCCCACCGCCATCATCGCGCCCGAGGCCAAGATCGCCGCAGACGTCGAGATCGGGCCCTATAGCATCGTCGGCCCTGACGTGACCCTGGAGGCGGGCGTGCGGCTGCTGTCGCATGTGGTGGTGGAGGGCGCGACGACGATCGGCGAGAATTGCATCGTCCATCCGTTCGCCAATCTCGGCGGGCCGCCCCAGCATCTGGGCCACAAGGGCGAGCGCACCGAACTGCTGATCGGGCCGCGCAATATCATCCGCGAGCACGTGACCATGCACACGGGCACGGCCTCGGGCCGGGGCGTGACCACCATCGGTTCGGACGGCCTCTACATGGTCGGTTCGCACGTGGCGCACGATTGCATCGTCGGCGACTTCGTGGTGCTGGCCAAGGGTGCGACGCTCGGCGGTCACGTGGCGATCGGCGACTACGTGTTCATGGGCGGCCTGGCCGCCGCGCATCAGTTCTCGCGCATCGGCCGTTACAGCTTTATCGGCGGTTTGGCCGCCGTGACCAAGGACGTCATTCCGTACGGCTCGGTGTGGGGCAACCACGCCCATCTCGAGGGCCTGAATCTGGTCGGCCTCAAGCGCCGGGGCTTCTCGCGCGAGACGATCAACGCCTTGCGCGCGGCCTATCGCCTGATGTTCGCCGACGAAGGCACGTTCCAGGAGCGGCTCGACGACGTAGCCGAAACCCATGCGGCGATCACGGAAGTGATGGAGATCGTTGACTTCATCCGCGCCGACGCCAATCGTCCGCTCTGCCTGCCCGAGCGCGAGATCTAGGACCGGGTGATGCGTAAGCTGGGACTGATCGCCGGCGGCGGGTCGCTGCCCGTCGAACTGGCGGACCATTGCGAGGCCGCTGGCCGCGCCTTCGCCGTCATGCGGCTGCGCGGCTTCGCCGAACCGTCGCTGGCCCGCTATCCCGGCGTCGAGGTCGGCATCGGCGAGTTTGGCAAGGCGTTCAAGGCGTTGCGTGCCGAGGGCTGCGAGGTCGTCTGCTTCGCCGGCGACGTGAAGCGTCCGGATTTCGGCGCGCTGATGCCCGATGCGCGCGGCCTGCTGATCATGCCCAGCCTGATCAAGGCGGCGCGCCAGGGCGACGACGCGCTGCTGCGCCGGGTGCTGGACGAGTTCGAGAAGGAAGGCTTCGAGATCGAGGGCGCGCACGAGGTGGTCGGCGAGATGACCTTGCCGCGCGGTCGCCTGGGCAAGTTCTATCCGCGCGACGAGCACATGGCCGATATCGACAAGGCCCTGCTGGTGGCGCGGGAGATCGGCCGGCTGGACGTGGGGCAGGGCGCCGTTGTCTGCAATGGCCTCGTCCTGGCCGTCGAGGCCCAGGAGGGCACCGACGCCATGCTGCGCCGGGTGGCCGAGCTGCCCCAGGCGATCCGAGGTTCGGCCGAGCGTCCCCGCGGCGTGCTGGCCAAGGCGCCCAAGCCGATCCAGGAGACCAAGGTCGATCTGCCGACTATCGGCGTCGCCACCATCCAGCGCGCCGCCCGCGCCGGCCTGGCCGGAGTGGTTGGCGAGGCCGGCGGCCTGCTGGTCGTTGACCGTAAGGCCGTTATGGCCTGCGCGGACGATCTGGGCCTGTTCGTGCTGGGGGTCGATCCTCGGGAGCAACCCTGATGGCTGCCCCGCCAAACAGACCCCTGAAAGTCATGCTGGTCGCCGCCGAGGCCTCGGGCGACGCGCTGGGGGCCGGCCTGGCCAAGGCGCTGCGAGCGCGTCTGGGCGACAGCGTCACTTTCGTCGGCGTCGGCGGGGCGAAGATGGCCGAGCTGGGCGTCGATAGCCCCTTCGACATCGCTCAGTTGTCGATTCTAGGCATCGTGGAGGGGGTGAAGGCCTATCCGACGGTCAGGGCCCGCCTTAAAGACACGGTGGCTCTGGCGGCTCGCGAAAAGCCCGACGTGGCCATCCTGATCGATAGCTGGGGCTTCAACATCCGCCTGGCTCACGCTCTGCGGAAGCTGGATTCCAGGTTGCCGCTGGTGAAGTACGTCGCGCCGCAGGTCTGGGCCTATCGCGCGGGCCGCGCCCGGAGCCTGGCCAAGGCCTTCGATCTGTTGCTGTCGATCCAGCCGATGGACAAGCCGTATTTCGACGCCGTGGACCTGCCCAGCGTCTTCGTCGGCAACTCGGCCCTGGCCAAGCGTTTCGACGAAGCCGACGGCGCGAGATTGCGCGCGGCGATCGGGGTCTCGTCCTCGGCTCAAATCCTGCTCGTGCTGCCGGGCAGCCGCCCGTCCGAGATCGAGCGCGTTTTGCCAGCCTTCGAGGACGCCGTGCGCCGTCTGAAGGCCGAATGGCCTGAGCTGGAGATCGTCGTCCCCGCCGCCTACACCGTCGCCGAAGCCGTGAAGGCGCGCATCGCCGGCTGGCCGTTCCGGGCGCACGTGATCGAGGACGAACGGCTAAAGGACGACGCCTTTGTCGCCGCCGACGTCGCGCTGGCCTGCAGCGGCACGGTGACGACCGAGTTGGCCCTCGCCGGCCGCCCGATGGTGGTCGGCTACAAGACAGCGCCCCTGACCTACGCCATCCTCAAGCGCCTGATGAAGCCGCGCTGGGTCACGTTGTTCAACATCGCCGCCGCTCGGGAGATCGCGCCCGAGCTGCTTCAGGACGCCTGCGAGGGCGGAGGCCTGGCCCGCGAAGTGTCGCGCCTGCTGGACGATCCGGCGCTGCGCGCCGCGCAGTCGGCCGCGCAGAACGCCGCGCTGGACAAGATGGGCCGAGGCATGCCCGACCCGTCGACAGCCGCGGCCGACGCCCTAGTCGACTTCCTGGAGGCGCGAGGCCAGGCTGCGGCCTGAAACCGCCCGGTCGACCGCGCCTAACAGCTTGGCCACGTCGATCGGCTTGCCGACATGGTCGTCCATGCCCGCCTCGATCAGCAGCTCGATCTGATGGCGCATGGCGTTGGCCGTCAGAGCGATCACCGGGGTGCGCGGACGGCCTTCCTCGGCCTCTAGTCGGCGGATTTCCTTCAACGCCGTCAAGCCGTCCATGACCGGCATGTGGATGTCCATCAACACCACGTCCCAACGCTCGTCGCGCCATGCGGCCAGGGCCTTGGCGCCATTGTCGACGATGAGGGGCTCGATGCCGGCCTGGCTCAGGACCGAGCGCAGAACCAGCTGGTTGGTCGGGTTGTCCTCGGCGGCCAGGATGCGGAGGCCCGGCGCGGTGTCGGGCGCTGTCTCGTCCTCGGGCTGGGCGAACGTGTCGACCTTGGCCAACGGCAGGACGACGGTAAAGGCGCTGCCTTCACCCAGGCGGCTGAACAGGGTGATGTCGCCGTCCATGCGCCGGGCCAGCTCACGGCTGATGGCCAGGCCCAGACCCGCCCCGCCATGGCGGCGGGTGGCGATGTCGTCCAAGAGCACGAAGCGGCCGAACAGACGCTCCTGCTCGTCGGCGGCGACGCCGGGACCGGTGTCCGCGACCGTCACTTCAAGTCGGCCGCCCACGTAGTCAGCCACGATCGACAGGCCGCCGGTTTCAGTGAACTTCACGGCGTTGGACAGCAGATTATGCAGGATCTGTCTCAGCCGGCCGGCGTCGCCCAGATAGGCGCCTTCGGCGGTCGGTGAGATGGTCAGGTCGTGGCTCAAGCCCTTGCCGTAAGCCAGGGCGGCGAAGGTCTGGCCGCAGCCGATCAGCAGTTCGCGCAGGTCGAACGGCTCTGGGCGCAGCTCCAGCTGTCCGGACTCGATGCGGGCCAAGTCCAGCACGTCGTTGAGGATATCCGTCAGGGCCTTGCCGGATTGGCGAACCACGTCCAGGCGTCCGCGCTGGGTCGGAGACAGTTCGTCGGCCTGCATCACTTGCGCCATGCCCAGGATGCCGTTCAGCGGCGTGCGGATCTCGTGGCTCATGGTCGCCAGAAACGACGACTTGGCCTGGTTGGCGCTGGCCGCCTCGGCCTCGCGGGCCTGGGCCAGGGCGGTGGCCGCCGCCATCTGCCGCACGGTCGCCTCGCGGTGCAGGGCGTAGCGCAGCACGTAGGCGAAGAAGCACAGCACCGCGACCAGAGAAAGCGCCAGCTGGACAGGGCCGGTCGATGGAAAGGTCAGAACGGTGATCAGCAGCACTTGCAGCACCACGGCGGCCAGGGCGGCCAGGCCGATCCGGCGAGAGATCACGAACTCGGCCGTGCAGCTCAGCGCGACGGCGCCCATCATGGCTCCTCCGGTCATCACCGAGGCGCGCGTGCCCACCATCACCAAGGCTGACGGCAGGCTGGCGTAGACGAAAGTGTAGACCAAGGTGAAGGCGGCCAGCACGGTCTCGAGGATCGGCGCAGCTTGGCCATGCTTGGCGATGAACCGGCAAAGCAACTGGCTGGCGCCGATCAGCGCCGCGGCGATGGCCAGCCAAGCGGCGCAGAGCCTGGGATCGAGCCAGGCGCAGCTCCCGGCGGCGGCCAGCACGGTCATCGGCACGATGGACAGTAGGTCGCGGCGCCGATGCTCGACGATGCTCAGCCACCGCGTATCCAGAACGCACCTCTTACGCCGGAACCATACTCACCTTAGAGGCGAGACATCGCGATGTTCATACTTCGAAGGTTAACCAGCGATTTACGTCCGGGGGCTAACGTCTTCATAACTGTCGCCGTGGAGCCGTTGTCGTGGCCATAGACCCGACCACGCCCGTGACCCCGATCCTTCCAGCCCCCGCAGCTGGGACGCCGGCCGATTCTGTCGCGACCCTTCAGGCCATGGCGCGCCAGGCGCTCGCCAATTCGACCGCTCAGCTCGGCGAGATCGTCGGTCGTCCGCCCGCCGTTCAATCCAGGCCCGGCGCGTCCGTCGAGCAGGCGGGGCAGGCCGGCGCCCACGACACCAGCCACGCCGCTGACGCGCACGGCGCCAAGGTCGCGCCACCAGCGCTTCAGCAGGCGGCTCTGGCCAAGCCCGAGACTCGGCTGGCGCGCGCCGTGCGCATCGCGGCCGCCGAGGCCGTGCCGCGTCAGACGGGCTTGGCTCCGCTGATGGCCAATATCCGCGCCGTCGTCGAACGCCCCGACACGCCGGCCGAGGTGCGCGAGGCGGGCAGGGCGCTGCTTGCCAAGGCGCCTTCGGCCGCTCAGATCGCCACGCCCCAGGGCCTGCGTCAGGCTATCGAGCGGTCCGGCGTCTTCCTGGAGGCCAGTATGGCCCGCGCCGCCACCACGCCGGCCCTGGAGGGCTCTCCGCGTCTTCAAGAGGCTGGCGACATGAAGGCCGCGTTGCTGGTCTTCCGGGGCGCGCTGTCGGGCTGGCTGGCCAAGGCGCCGCCGCGTCAGACCTTGGAAGCGCCAATCGACGGGCCGGTCTCGATCCCTGCGGCCGGCGAAAGAACCGAGGCCCCATCGCCAGCGTCGCTTCGCGCCGTTCGATCCGTTCCGACGCCGCCGGCGATAACCCAGCGCACCCCGACCGCCGCCAATTCCGCAGCCATCCAACCCGGTCTTGAGGCCGCGCCCAGGCCGCCAACCCACGCGCCGCCGATCCATTCAAGCGAGGTCCCCGATATCGCGCCGGCGGCTCTTCCGGCGAGCGCCAAGGCTCCGGAGCCGCCGCCCGAGGACGATGGCCTCGCGGCGCGCTTCGGCGCCTTCGTGGCCGCGCCCAAGCCGTCCGCGACCGTCCAGACGCCCGTCCGGGCGGCGATGTCGGCGCTGGTTCAGTTGGGCCTGATCGCCGAGGAAGCTCTCGCCGAAGCGCCCGTCGCCGGGGCGGCCGCCGAGCCTAGACCGCTGACGCCAGGGGGCTACGGCGCGGCGCCAGCCGAGGCTTCGCGCTCGAAGACGCCGCCCCCGCCCTACGCCGGCGGCCCGATGGTCGGTCAGAAGCCGGCCACGCCCGAACTGCCCGCTGACCCGTCGCCGGCCGATCTGGTGCGGCGCCTGCTGAAGGGAACCAACGGCGCCCTGGCCCGCCAGGATCTGATGCAGATCGCGTCGCTGCCGGAGGCGCACGAACCCGAGACCGCCGAGGCCCGGCCGCAGCAGGCCGGCCGCCTGAACCTCGACCTGCCGTTCATGACGCCACAGGGCGTGGCTGTCGCTCAGTTCGAGATCAGCCACGACGGCGGGGGCTCGGGGGGCGGCGCGGTCGGTCCGGCCGAACGCACCTACAAGGCGCGCTTCTCGCTAGACCTCGAGCCGCTGGGCCCTGTCCACGCCCTGATCACTCTGACCGGCTCGCACACGCGCGTGTCGCTGTGGGCCGAGCGGGCCGAGACCATCGCGCGCCTTCGCGCTGGCGAGGAGACCCTGGGCGCGGCCTTGCGCCGGGCCGAGTTGTCGCCCGAGGTCGCCGTCCATTCCGGCGCTCCGTCCAGTCCGAGCGCCGGCAGTCCGCTGGGCCATTTCGTGGATCAGGCCTCATGAGCGGGATCACCGGACCCTCGGCTCGGCCGCGCATCGCCGTCGCGCTGCTCTACGAAGACCCCAACGCGCCCAAGGTCGTGGCCTCCGGTCAGGGCTGGCTGGGCGAAAAAATCATTGAGACCGCTCGCGAACACGGCGTGCCGATCGAGGAAGATCCCGTCCTGGCCCAGGCCCTCTCGACCCTGGAGATCGACGAGGAGATCCCCGAGGCCCTCTACCGCGCCGTCGCAGAGGTCCTGAGCTTCCTGCTAAAACGCTAGAAACGAAAAAGGCCCCGCCGAAGCGGGGCCTGATCCGTGTCTCCGAGGGAGAAGCGTCTAGCGCTTTTCGACCGGGACGTAGTCGCGCTGCGTGGCGCCCGTATAGAGCTGACGCGGACGACCGATCTTGCGGGTCGGGTCCTCGAACATCTCCTTCCACTGGCTGATCCAGCCGACGGTGCGGGCCAGGGCGAACAGCACGGTGAACATGTTGGTCGGGAAGCCCATCGCGCGCAGGGTGATGCCCGAATAGAAGTCGATGTTCGGGTACAGCTTACGGTCGATGAAGTACGGATCGCTCAGGGCGACCTTTTCCAGTTCCTGGGCGACCTGCAGCAGCGGGTCGTTGTTGTGGCCCAGTTCCGCCAGCACTTCGTGGGCGGTCTTCTGCATGACCTTCGCGCGCGGGTCGAAGTTCTTGTACACGCGGTGGCCGAAGCCCATCAGCTTGTACTTGCGGTCCTTCACGCCCTGGACGTAGTCCGGGATGTTCTCGACCGAACCGATGGTCTCCAGCATCTCCAGCGCTTCCTGGTTGGCGCCGCCGTGCGACGGGCCCCAAAGGCAGGCGATGCCGGCGGCGATGCAGGCGAACGGGTGCGCGCCCGACGAACCGGCCAGACGGACGGTCGAGGTCGAGGCGTTCTGCTCGTGGTCGGCGTGCAGGATGAAAATCCGGTCCATGGCGCGGGTCAGCACCGGGTTCGGCTTCCAGTCCTCGGCCGGCACGGCGAAGCACATGCGCAGGAAGTTTTCCGAATAGGACAGGTCGTTGCGCGGCGACACGAACGGCTGGCCGACCGTGTACTTGTAGGCGCGGGCGGCGATCGTCGGCATCTTGGCGATCAGGCGATGGGCGCTGATCTCGCGCTCACGAGCGTCGTCGACATTGATGCTATCAGCGTAGAAGGCCGACAGGGCGCCGACGGCGCCGGTCATGACGGCCATCGGGTGGGCGTCGCGGCGGAAGCCCTCGAAGAAACGGTCGAACTGAGCGTGCAACATCGTGTGGTAGGTGATGTTGTGCTCGAACTTGGCGAATTCGTCGGCCGTCGGCAGTTCGCCGTTCAGCAGCAGGTGGCAGACTTCGAGGAACGAGGACTTCTCGGCCAGTTGGTCGATCGGATAGCCGCGGTGCAGCAGAACCCCGGCGTCGCCGTCGATATAGGTGATCTTGCTTTCGCACGACGCGGTCGAGGTGAAGCCCGGATCGAACGTGAAGTGGTCGCTTTCAGCGTAGACTTTCCGAATGTCGAGGACGTCCGGACCCGTGCTGCCCTTGAGGATCGGCAGGTCATAGCTCTTGTCGCCGATCGTCAGCGTGGCTTTATCGGTCATACTTAGACCCCTCCATAAATTGGAACGAGCAGTCCAACTTTCGTTTTCGCAGGTGCGTTATAGCGCCTCATGCGCGCGGCGCCAGGGCGTCGTCAAGGCGCCCCAAGCTCTCTTCGCGCGAGAGGGCGGCCATGGTCTTGTTCAGATCGGGCGCCTGGGCGCCGCCGGTCAGAATCCCGCGCAGGGCCGGACCGAACTTGCCAAAGCCGACGCCTTCGGATTCCGCGAACGTTTTCAACACGGTTTCCAGGGTCGTGGCGTCGAAGGCCGGCGCGGCCGCCAGTTGATCGCGCAGGCGCTTGAGCCGCTCGACGGTTTCTTCGGTGAGCTGCTTTTGGGTTTTCTCTTCCAGCGCGAAGGGCCGTGTCTTCAGTGCGAACGCACAGTGGTCGACCAGCTCCAGGATGGTCTTGGCGCCTTCCTTCACTTCCGGAACGGTGCGGGCGATGCGCTCGCGGGCGTCGGCGGGCAGGGGCTCGCCGCGCTTCCGGGCGGCGTCCAGCGCCAGGTCCGTCAGACGCGCGTCGTCGGCCTTGCGCAGGTGCTGAGCGTTGATGTGGTTCAGCTTGGCCCAATCCAGACGCGCGGGCGCCTTGACCACGTCGGCCACGTCGAACCAGGCGATCGCCTGCTCGTCGTTGAACACCTCGTCGTCGCCATGGCCCCAGCCCAGGCGCGCCAGGTAGTTGCGCATGCCTTCGGGGATATAGCCGAGATCGGCGAACTCGCCGACAGCCTGGGCGCCGTGACGCTTGGAGAGCTTGGCGCCGTCCGGGCCATGGATCAGCGGGATGTGGGCGAAGGCCGGCACGCCCCAGTCCATCGCCTGGTAGATCAGGCTCTGGCGGGCGGCGTTGTTCAGGTGGTCGTCGCCGCGGATCACGTGGGTGACGCCCATGTCGTGGTCGTCGACGACCACGGCCAGGTTGTAGGTCGGGGCGCCGTCAGCGCGAAGCAAAACGAGGTCGTCCAGCTCGATGTTCTTGAAGGTCACCGGGCCCTTCACGAGGTCGTTGACCACGGTCTCGCCGTCAAGCGGGCCCTTGAAGCGGATCACGTGCGGGACCGACAGGTCGCCTTCCGGCGCGTCGCGCCAGGGCGAGCGTATGGCCTTGCCTTCGGCGCGGGCTTTCTCGCGGGCGACTTCCAGTTCCTCGACGGTCATCCAGCAGCGATAGGCGCGACCCTTGGCGAGCAACGCGTGCACGACCTCGACGTGGCGCGGGGCGCGGGTGTGCTGGAACACGACCTCCTCGTCCGATTCCAGGCCCAGCCAGTTCAGCCCCTCGAAGATCGCCGCGACGGCGGCTTCGGTCGAACGCTCGCGATCGGTGTCTTCGACGCGAACAAGGAACTTCCCTCCCGTATGGCGCGCATATAACCAGTTGAACAGCGCCGTGCGGGCGCCGCCGATATGCAGGAAGCCGGTGGGCGAGGGGGCGAAGCGCGTGACGACGCCCGTCGAAGCGGGGCCGGTGGAGGTGGAGTTCGACATGGGCTTCAAAACTGTGGGGCTGGACGCCGAAATGGCGTTGACGAGCACGAACCGCAAGGCGGCTTGGATGGCGCGTCTTAGCACGTGGCTTCGCGCTGGACCTAGTGGTTTTCCGCATCGCGGCGAACTGAGAACGCTCGCCAAAAACGCAAGGGTTTCCGGGTGTTAGGCGTTGAAGCCGTCGAGGCGCCGCCGTCGGTGTCCGCGCCCCGCCTATCGTTGTCCACCGTGAAGGCCGCGCTGCTGGCGGAAGGTCGCGTCAATCTGGATCGGGCGTTCCTGTGGGCGCCGGTGGCGTTTGGTCTCGGCGCGGCGGGCTATCTGGAGGCTCGGGGCGAACCGGCGCTCTGGATGCTGGCGCTGGCGGCAGGATCGTTGGCGGCGACCTGGTGGGCCTGCCAACGCTGGAACGCGCCGGGCGTGCTCGTGGTGCTGGCCAGCCTCGCGGCGTTCGGGGCGGGCGGCGGTCTGGCCGCCAAGGTTCGGAGCGATCGCGTGGCCGCGCCGCTCGTGGTGGGGGAGCGGGTCGTGCGTCGGGTGGACGGTTTCGTCGTCGACGTCGCCAGTCCCGGCGTGGGCGGACCGCGCTTGCTGATCGCGCCGGTGGCGGTCTCGGGCTTGTCGCCGGAACGAACGCCGCGCCGGATCCGCGTCACGATCGGAGAGAACGAGACGCCGGCGCCAGGGCGGGCGGTTCGACTGCGGGCCATGCTGGGACCGCCACCGCCGCCGGCCGCGCCGGGATCCTATGATTTCGCCCGCGACGCCTGGTTCGACTCGATCGGCGGCGTCGGCTTCACGATCGGCGAGCTGGGGGCGGCGCGGCTCGATCCGCCGCCCATGAGCTTGCGCCTGACCATGGCGATCAATTCCTTCCGCTGGACTCTGGCTCAGCGGATTCTGGTGCGGATGGGCCCCAGCAGCGGCGGCATCGGCGCGGCCATGGTCACCGGCCACGAGGCCTGGATCACCGAGGACCAGACCGAGGCCATGCGCGCCTCGGGCCTGGCGCATATCCTCTCCATTTCCGGCCTGCACATGGCCATTGTCGGCGGTTTCGTGTTCGGCGCCGTGCGGCTGGGCGTCGCCGCTTGGCCTTGGCTGGCCTTGCGGGCGCCGGGCAAGAAGATCGCCGCTGTCGCCGGCCTTGCCGCCGTCCTGGGCTATCTCGTCATCTCCGGCGCGCCGCCGCCGGCCGAGCGGGCGGCGATAACGGCCAGCGTCGCCTTCCTGGCCATTCTGTTCGACCGCCGCGCCATCACCCTGCACGGCCTGGCCGTCGCGGCGCTGCTGATCCTGGCGATGAAACCCGAGACCGCCGGAGAGCCGGGCTTTCAGATGTCGTTCGCCGCCACCGCCGCCCTGGTGGCCTTGGCCGAAAGCTGGCCTCAGCCGGTGAAGGAGATCTCGACGCCGTGGTGGATCCGCTGGCCGCAGGCCGGATTGACCTGGCTGGCGGCCTCGGTCGCGGCGAGCCTGGTGGCGGGCCTAGCCACCGCGCCGTTCGCCATGCAGCACTTCAACCGCGTCGCCGTCTGGGGGCTGCCGGCCAACCTGGCGGTCGCGCCGCTCTCGTCGTTCGTGATCATGCCGTTCCTGGCGGTCGGCACGCTGCTGGAGCCGTTCGGCATGGGCGCGCCGTTTCTGGCCGTGGCCGGTTGGGGAGTCGACGCCATGGTGGCGATCGCCAACGGCTTCGCCGACGCCCGCGGCGCCCAGAGGATCGTGGCCAGCGCGCCGCAGCAGGTCCTGGTGGTCGCGCTCCTAGGCCTGATGATCCTGTGCCTCTGGCGCGGCCGGCTGCGGTGGATCGGGGCTCCCCTGGCCCTGGCGGTCGCCCTGTGGCCAAGGCCCGCCGCGCCGGACGCCTGGATCGCCAGCGATGGCGCGACGGTCGCCGTCCGCTCGGGCGACGCGGCGGTATTGCTGCGCGCCGACGCCAAGCGGTTCGGCGCCGAGCTCTGGGCGCGCCGGCGCGGCCTGACGCCGGCGACCTGGAGCCTTTATGCCTGCGACAAACGGATCTGCGCGCCGGAACTGGGCGCGCCCGTGCGCCTGTCGCTGGCGTGGAGTCGCAAGACACCCGACGCCGAAACGCTGGCGGGTCTCTGCGTGCGCAGCGAGGTCGTGGTGATCCGCGCCCCGGCCCCCGCGCGCATGCCGCCATTGTGCGCCGACACCGTGCTGCTGACAGCCGAGGATTTCGCGAGGGGCGGGGCCGCGGAGCTCTATCGTCGGCCCGATGGCTGGCGCATCGTCTGGGCTCAGCCCCTGCGCGGCGACCGGCCGTGGAGTCGTCCAGCGGGGCGCCGCCTGCTGACAGCCGATGTCACCAGCGTCCGCTAAACCTTGGGACGTCATCCAGGAGTGCAGTGACATGTCGGACCCGTTCGCCGCCCGTCGCGCAGCCTTCCGCGCCCTCCACGCCGAGGGCTGTTTCGTCTTGCCGAACCCGTGGGACGTCGGCGGCGCCAAACGTCTGGAAAAGCTCGGGTTCAAGGCCCTGGCCTCGACCAGCGCCGGCATGGCCTGGGCGTTGGGCAAGGACGATGGCCAGGTCAACCGCGATGACGTCGTCGATCACCTGTGCATGCTGTGCGCCGCCACCGACCTGCCGGTGAACGCCGACTTCGAGAACGGCTTCGCTGACACGCCCGAGGGCGTTGGCGAGAGCGTGACCCTGGCCATCGAGGCTGGCGTGGCGGGCCTTTCGATCGAGGACTGGTCGGGCTCGGCGCTCTACGATCTGCCGGTCGCGGTCGAGCGCCTGAAGGCCGCCCGCGCGGCGATCGACGCCTCGGGCCAGGACGTGATCCTGGTGGGGCGCACCGAAGGCTATCTCCGCGGCGTCCGCGATCTCGCCGTGACCCTGGAGCGCCTGAAGGCCTATGCGGCCGCGGGCGCCGACTGCCTTTACGCCCCGGCGGTGACGGATCCCCAGGAGATCAAGGTCATCGTCCAGGCCGTGGCGCCCAAGCCGGTTAATGTCCTGCTCTGGGGACCCGAGATGTCGGTCGAGAGCCTGGGGGCGCTGGGCGTGCGCCGTGTCAGCACCGGCGGTTCGCTCGCGGCGGCGGCCTGGGCGGGCTTCGACGCGGCCGCCAAGCGGCTGGCGCAGGCAGGGCGACTGTAGGCGTCACGCAGGCGGAATTTTGCCACCGCTTGCGAGGAGGTTCGACCGATTTGACCGCCATATCGCGTCATGAAATCAGGGCATAAGGAATGCTCTTCCGCGCGCGTGTGATTGTGCGTGAAACTGGAAGGCGAGCACCTTCTCAACCGAGTTCACCGCGAGATACGCACCGTGAAGTCTTCCCCCATTCTGCTCCTCGTCATGTTTCCAGCGGTTTGCGCCAGCGCGCCCCTCCGCGGCCCGACCACGACGTCTTTTGACTTTTCCAAGACGACGATCGGGGTGGACATCACGGTCAAGGGCAGACCGCTGCACATGATCCTCGACACCGGCGTCGACCCCTCGGTCATCGACCTCGCGACGGCCGAGAGCCTCGGCCTGAAGATCGATCGCGGCGACGCCGGTGAGGCAAGCGGCTTCGGTGACGGCAAGGGCGCGGCGGTTTTCCCGACCGAGATCGAGGGCCTGGCGATCAAGGGCGCCCGCTTCGGCAAGTTCGAAGCCCTGGCGACCGAGATGGGCGGCCTGTCGGGCGCCCTGGGCCGCAAGCTGGACGGCGTGCTGGGCTACAGTTTCCTCAGCGACAAGACGGTCCTGATCGACTACCCGGCCAGCAAGCTTTCGATCCTGTCGCGCGCCAGCGAAGCGACGGCTCTGACGAAGGGGTGCGCCACGCGCTGGACCACGCCGCTGAGGACTGTCGACAGTTTCCCGATCATTCCCGACTTCCGGATGGGGGACGCGAAGGCGCCTGTGAGTCTCGACACCGGCTCCACCGGCTCCATCGGCCTCTTTCAGAGCGCGCTGGATCTGCCAGGCGCGCGAGACGCGCTCGCCGAGGCCGGGACGATCACCCGGACAGGCGCGCGAGGCGAGGCCAAGTCCAAGAGCTACAGCTTCAATGCGCCGGTCGGCTTCGGGCCATTCACCTTGCCGGCCGGACAGATCGTCAGCACCTACTCCGAGGCGGGCTCGACCGACACGCGGGTGGCCAATGTCGGCAACAAGCTCTTGGCGGCGATGAAGCTGAGACTGCTGCTCGACTATCGCGGCAAGACCATGGCCTTCTACGGCGATTGCCCCTAGAACGGCGCAACCGACCGCGATGTCCGGATACGAAAAAGCCCTGATCCTCGGCCGAGGATCAGGGCCTATTCTCTGCGGGCCGGCGCGGCCTAGTGATACCGGCGGATCAGGCCCACCAGCTTGCCCTGCACCTCGACCTGGTCGGGACCGAAGATGCGGGTCTCGTATTTCGGGTTGGCCGCTTCCAGGGCGATCGAGCCGCCCTTCTTGCGCAGGCGCTTGAGGGTGGCTTCCTCGCCGACCAGGGCGACGACGATCTCGCCCGAGGTGGCGGTGTCGCCCTTCTTGATGATCACGTAGTCGCCGTCGAGGATGCCGGCCTCGATCATCGAGTCCCCCTGCACCTCGAGAACATAGTGCTCGCCGTTGCCCAGCATGGATTCGGGCACGGGCAGGCGCTCGCGTTCGTGCTGGATGGCGTCGATCGGCGTGCCGGCGGCGATCTTGCCCAGGATCGGCAGTTCGCGGCTGTCATTGGCCGGCGCGGCGGACGCGGTCGTCGATGGCGGCGCGCCGCCGCCTTCGAACACCTGGGGCCGGAAGGCGCCACGCCCCTTGGGCGGAGCCGCCGTCGTGGCCTGCTGCGGCAGTTTCACCACCTCGAGCGCCCGAGCGCGGTGCGCGAGGCGGCGGATGAAGCCGCGCTCCTCCAGGGCCGTGATCAGCCGGTGGATACCCGACTTCGACGCCAGGTCCAGAGCCTCCTTCATCTCGTCGAAGGAGGGGGAGACGCCGGTCTCCTTGATCCGCTCGTGGATGAACATCAGCAGTTCGTGCTGCTTGCGGGTGAGCATGTCGACCTCGGCTGGAGCGCGGAACAAACCGCAAACCTTGCCAATGTTCTCTAGGCGTTCTTCCTTAATGTCAAGTTGACGATGAGATACGGGCGTGATGTGAGCCTTGGCCGACAAACACGGTCGTGCGGGTCTGCTAAGGTGATCGCGCGGACGGGCGCGAACGCGGCGCATCGGTTCGAGGTCCAATTGGAATGTCGCGATAACGGGTTGATCTTATGACGATAACGCCTTCGATCCGTTTCGACGACCAGGTCGGCATCACCGACGTCGAACGCGCCAACCTGACCCAGGCCATCACCTTGGGACTGTCCAGGTGGAGCGATGTTCTGGCCGGATCGGCGACGGCGAACATCATTGTCGAGATCATGACTTCGACCGCTTCAGGCCGCGCTCAGGGCGGGCCGGCGCAGGTCACGACCGCCGCGCGATTCGCCGGCGGCATGATTCTGGGCGAGGGGACGCTGAGCGCCGAGTTGCGCTCGGGCGGCAATCCGAACACCGTTGGCGATGATCTGAGGCTGCAGTTCTCCATCGACTATCTTCGCAACGAGCTCTGGTTCGACCCGACGCCCGAGACCGCCGACGACATTCCGAACAATCGCACCGACGCCCTGAGCGTGATCGTTCATGAACTGGGGCATGGCCTGGTCTTCAGCGGCTATGGCGAGGCGCTCGATGGTCTCTTCCGTTCTCCGTACGACCTGCGCGTGATCAAGGAGGGCGCCGCGCCGTACTTTTCCGGCCCGAACGTCCTCGCCCTCGTCGGCCACGAAATTCCCCTGACGCCCGGCAACTACACGCACTACGGCACGGTCGCGGCTCCGCCCAGCGGCGGCGATCCGCTGGCGGGGCTGATGAACGGCGTCGCCTATTATCGCGGCGCGCGGTACACGATCGGCGACCTAGACCTGGCGATCGTGGCCGACGCCGGGCTGGGGACGATCCGCGACGACATCTTCGACCAGACCTGGCTGGCCGACATCGATGGCGGCGCCGGCGTCGACGTCTTCCGGGCCGACTATAGCGCTCGGACCGAGAGCCTGCGGGTCGTGCGCGACCTGAATGGCGACATCTTCGTCCCCAGCAGCCTGACCAACCTCGCGGCGGTCCACCTGCGCCATGTCGAGCGGCTGGACGTCAAGCTGGGCGGCGGCGCCGACGCGGTGACCGGCGGCGTCGGCGACGACCGGATCGACGGCGGCGGCGGCGCGGACGTGATGACCTATGCCGCCGCCTCGACGAATTTCGCCTGGGTCCGCAACGCCGACGGTTCCTGGACCGTCCGCGACCTGCGCCCCAGCGGCGGCGAGGGCGTCGACACCCTGATCAATATCGAGAGCGTGAAATTCTCCGACAAGACGGTGTCGCTCACCGTCACGACCGCCCAGATCGCCGTGAGCGCTATCCTCCGCGACGGCGGTGGCGCGACGGCGGCGGATCTCGACGCCAAGATCGCGGCGGGAACCCTGACGCCGGCGGGGGCGATCGCCGAAGTGGTCAAGGCCGCCGACGCCACGACCTCGGTCGCGTCGATGAGCTATCAGTTCTTCACCGGCAAGGTGCCGAGCGAGGTCGGCGTCGACTTCCTGATCTCGCCGACGGGGCCGAACGCCACGAACCTCAACAGCGCCTACTACGCCACGTTCGATGTCGTGAACCGCTACATCAACTTCGCGGTCAATCTGGGCAAGAACGGCGAGGCCAAGGACAGTTTCGCAGCCAGCTATGGATCGCTGAGCCTCTTTGACGCGACCAAGAAGGCCTATGGCGCCATCTTCGGCGGGACGCCGACCGACGCCAAGGTCCATGCGCTGATCGACACCCGGGTGGACTACCTGGCCTACTACGGCGGCGACGGCCCGACCGGTATCGGCACGAAGGCGGCCATGGTCGGATTCCTGCTTGCGGCCGCGGCCACCGAGGATGTTGGCGTGCTGGCCAGGTCCAACGACGCCTGGCTGACGGACCTCTCGGACGGCGCGGCGCCGTTCGCGGTCAACATCCTCGATCCGTCGAACGGCTATTGGAAAACCGACTTCGTCTTCGGCGGCTAAAAGCGTGAGAGCTCGGCGCGCTTGCGGGCGATGATGATGTCCTGGTCCTGCATCGGCTGGCGGCGCCAGACGCCTAGGGCCTGGTTCAGAACATCGAGTCCGAGTGTCTCGTACTGCGCCAGGATCGGCTCCAGGTCATAGCCGATCACCGCCTCCGGCAGGTCCGGCGTCGCGGTCCAGCAGCCCTCCAGGGCGTGGACGAAATCGAAGGCGATCTCGCCGCCGCCCGTGTTGGCGCGCGCCTCCTCGTCGATCAGATACCAGGAGACGATGCTGGTCCCGCCGGGTTTGAGCACCCGGGCGATCTCGCGCGCGAACTGGGCCTGGTCGGCGGCCAGCAGGTGGGTGAACACCGAACCCAGCCAGACATAGTCGAAGCTGGCGTCAGGATAGGGGAAGACGAAGGCGCTGGCCGGTTGCGAGCCGCCCGGATTGTACCGGTCGCTATGCATATCGGCGTGGGTGAATTCGAAGCGCGGGTCGCCAACGGCGATGTTGGCTTTGCACCAGTCGATGGCCTCGGCCATCACGTCGAAGCCGGCGTAGCGGCCCGACGCATCCAGATAGTCGACCAGCGGCGCGGCGGCGCGGCCGATGCCGCAGCCGACATCGAGGAAGGCGTGGTGCGGTTGCAGGCCGGCGGCGACGAACAGCTCCTTGAACTGCTGGCCTACGCGAATGAAGTCGGCGTCGGCGGCGCCGACCAGGTGCCACAGCTCTTGCGGGGCGGCCACGGCGTCGGCGACCGGCGCCTGGGGCGCGGGCGAGAAGGCGCGCCGCAGCTTGGAGAGAAGGGCCCGCATCCGATTCCTTTCAGCGAAAGAGCGGCGCGGACCCTAGCGAGCGACCAAGCTTCAGCCAACCCGGCCGTTGATCCACCCTAGGGGACGGTCTTCAGTTCCGGGCGCCTGGGCGTGACGGGCGCATAGAACGCCGCCAGCGTCGCCAGGTCCTTTTCGTAGTCGCCGCTGGGGATCATCGCCGGACCCAGGCCCACCACCTTGCGCTTGTAGTCCATGAAGCCGGGCACCATCGGCACGCCAGCCTTCAGGGCGATGTTGTAGAAGCCTGTTTTCCAGCCGCCCGCCTTGCCGCGTGTGCCCTCGGGCGCGATCGTCAGCATGAATTCGTCGCGGCGGGCGAACTCGTCGACCATGGCCTGGACCGTATCGCGTGACTGGGAGCGGTCGATCGGCACGCCGCCAAGGTCCTTCATCAGCGTCTCGAAAGGCCAGCGGAACAGCGAGGCCTTGCCCATGAAGCTCAACTTCAAGTTCAGGGCGTCAGCCGCGCCCAGGAAATAGACGAAGTCCCAGTTGCTGGTGTGCGGGGCGGCGATGATGACGAACTTGCGGGTCGTCGTCGGCGCAGAGCCTTCGATCGTCCAGCCCTCGCGCTTGAAAAAGGCGACGAGGGACCAATTCACCACGCGGGCGACCCAATGCATTCGCGCTTCCTCGCGTGGCGTCGCCGGCGTCGCGGCGCGGCGGCTTTCTTGTTGAGGCGACTGTGAGCGGACGAGGCCGAAAACGCCAGATGGCGCGTACCCGATCCTTTAGCCGAGCAGAGCGCGCGTGGCGGCTGTGACGTCGGCCTGACGCATCAGGCTTTCGCCGACCAGCATGGCCTTGGCGCCGGTGGCCTCCATCCGCACCACGTCATCAGGGGTGAAGATGCCGCTCTCGGTGACCAGCAGGGCGTCCTTGGGCGCTTGGGCCGACAGCCGCTCGGTGACGGCCAGGTCGACGACGAAACTCTTCAGGTCGCGGTTGTTGATCCCCACGAGGTCCGAGCCCAGGGCGCCGGCGCGAGCCATCTCGGCCTCGTCGTGGACTTCAACGAGGGCGTCCATGCCCAGCCGCCTGGCCTCGGCCATCAGCTCGGCGGCCAGGACGTCGTCGATCATCGCCAGGATCACCAGGATGGCGTCGGCGCCGAGGGCGCGGCTCTCGGCCACCTGCCAGGGGTCCACCAGGAAGTCCTTGCGGATGCAGGGCAGGGCGGTCGCCGCCCGGGCGTCGATCAGATAGGCGTCGGCGCCCTGGAAGCTGGGTCCGTCGGTCAGCACCGACAGACAGGCCGCGCCGCCAGCCTCATAGTTGCGGGCCAGGGCCGGCGGATCGAAGTCGGCCCGGATCAGGCCCTTGGAGGGCGAGGCCTTCTTGATCTCGGCGATCAGCGACAGCTTGCCGGGCGCGTGGCCCTGAGCGAGCGCCCGCTTGAAGCCGCGCGGCGACGAGGCGTTGCGGGCCGCGGAGTCCAGGGCGGCCTGGGTGCGACGGCGCTTGCGGTCGGTGACCTCGTCGCGCTTGTAGGCGGCGATCTTGGCGAGGATGTCGGTCATGCGGCGGCTTCCGTATTCGTTGCGGCCACCAGGCCGGCGAGGGCGGCCTTGGCGCGGCCGTCGTCGATGACGTCAGCGGCCAGTGCGATGCCCTCGACCAGGGTCTCGACCTTGTCGGCGACCAGGAAGGCGGCGGCGGCGTTCAGCAGCACGATGTCGCGATACGGGCCCTGCTCGCCGTCAAGCAGTCGGGTGAGGGCGGCGGCGTTGAAGTCTGGATCGCCGCCGGTGAGGTCCGACAGCGAGGCGCGGGGCAAGCCGACGGCCTCGGGCGTGATCGTGAAGAGATGCATGCGGCCGTCGCGCCATTCGGCGACCTCGGTCTCGCCCGTGGTGGTCAGTTCGTCCATGCCCGCGCCGTGCACCGACCAGGCCCGTTCGGCGCCCAGGGCGCCAAGGGCCTTGGCGATCGGCTCGACGAAGCGCGGCGCCGAGACGCCCACCACCTGCCGTTTGGCGCCGGCCGGATTGGTCAGCGGGCCCAGCAGGTTGAAGATGGTTCGGAAACCCAGCTGCTGGCGGATCGGCGAGACATGCTTCATCGCCCCGTGGTGGGCCTGGGCGAACAGGAAGCAGATGCCGGCCTCGTCCAGGGCCCGCCGCTGCTGCTCGCGCGTGGCGTCGATATTGACGCCCAGAGCGGTCAGCACGTCGGCCGTGCCGGACTTCGACGTGATGGCGCGGTTGCCGTGCTTGGCGACCTTGAGGCCTCCGCCGGCGGCCACGAAGCCGACGGCGGTGGAGATGTTCAGGGTGTGCAGGCCATCCCCGCCGGTGCCGCAGACGTCGATGACCTCGTAGGGATGCTCCAGCTGGACGGCCGCGCGGCGCATGGCGCGGGCGCAGGCGGCGATCTCGCCCACGGTCTCGCCCCGCAGGCGCATGGCGGTGACGGCGGCGGCGACCTGGGCCGGCGTCGGTTCGCCGCGCAGGCAGGCGGTGAAGAACACCTCGGCGTCCTCTTCGCCCAGGGTCTGGCCGTCGGCCAGCTTAGCCAACAGCGGCTTGAATGCATCGGACATGTTGACCGTCCTAGACCCAGACCGCCGCGTCGCGCTTGACGCCCGCCAGGTCCATGAAATTGGCCAGCATCTGATGGCCGCCCTCGGTGGCGATCGATTCCGGATGGAACTGGACGCCGAACACGGGCCGGGTCTTGTGCTGGACGCCCATGATCTCGCCGTCGTCGGTCCAGGCGGTGACCTCCAACTCGGGCGGCAGGTCCTCCTTGCGGACGGCCAGGCTGTGATACCGGGTGGCGGTGAAGGGGTTGGGCAGTCCCTTGAAGATGCCCTTGTCGTTGTGGCGCACCTTGCTGACCTTGCCGTGCATGACCTGCTTGGCGCGGATCACCTCGCCGCCATAGGCCTGACCTATGGCCTGGTGGCCGAGGCAAACGCCCAGGATCGGCAGGTCTGCCGGCGCGGCGCGCAGCAGCGGCAGGCAGATGCCGGCCTGGTCCGGAGCCTTTGGTCCAGGCGACAGCAACACGGCGGCCGGATGCAGGCCCAGGGCCTCCTGCACCGTTAGGGCGTCGTTACGGTAGACGACCGTCTCGGCGCCCAACTCGTTCAGATAGTGAACGAGGTTGTAGGTGAAGCTGTCGTAGTTATCGATGACGAGGATCATGACGCCGCCTTTCGAAGTGCGGTTCTAGCGCGGGCGAAGCCTTTGTGTAGCGGCATTTTCGCCCGCGGCTTTCAGTTACGGTTACAGCGGAAGCGGTCTGGAGCATCATATGGGAATGGACCCGCGTGATTCCGCCCTGGACCCTGTCGCCGTCGCCTATGTCCGCGCGCTGCTGCGGCCCAAGACGCGCCCCCAGAAGATGGCGCCGGTGCTGGCCGCCGCGGCCTTCGCCGCGCTTTGCGCGCTGGCCTTCGCCACGGTGATGGTGCTGGCGCCGCCGGCGGTCACCCAACACCTGCCGGAGGACCGGCTAGGCGGTCCGTAGGCGCGGAAGAAACAGCCCTAAGGCTCAGCTGAATCGCCAGGCTTCCTCTGCCGCGCGCTTGAGAGCGCGGGACTTGTGCAGGGTCTCGTCATACTCGGCGTCGGGATCGCTGTCGGCCACGATGCCGCCGCCGGCCTGAACGTACATCATGCCGTCCTTGACCAGCGCCGTGCGCAGCACGATGCAGGTGTCGACCGAGCCATCGGCGCCGAAATAGCCCACGGCGCCGGCATAGCCGATGCCGCGCTTTTCGACTTCCAGCTCGTCGATGATCTCCATGGCCCGCACCTTGGGCGCGCCCGAGAGGGTGCCGGCGGGCAGGGCGGCCATCAGCACGTCGACCGGATCCACGCCTTCCGGCGCCGTGCCCTCGACGTTCGAGACGATATGCATCACGTGGCTGTAGCGCTCGATCTTGAAGCTCTCGGTCACCCGGACGTTCGGACCTTTGGGACGCTCGGCCGGGGTGTTTCGACCCTGGTGATTGAGCATGGCCACGCGGCCGACGTCGTTGCGGCCGAGATCCAGCAGCATCAGGTGCTCGGCGCGTTCCTTGGGATCGGCCAGCAGCTCGGCCTCCAGCGCCGCGTCCTGCTCGGGCGTGGCGCCGCGCGGACGGGTGCCGGCGATCGGCCGGATGGTGATCTTGTTGTCGCGCAGGCGGACCAGGATCTCGGGGCTGGAACCCACAAGATTGAAGCCGTCGAGGTTCAGGAAGAACAGGAACGGCGATGGATTGGTCCGGCGCAGCGAGCGGTAGAGGGCGAACGGCGGCAGGTCGAAAGGCGCGCGGAAGCGGTGGCTGGCCACGACCTGGAAGATGTCGCCGGCGGCGATGTAGTCCTTGGCCTTGGCGACGACGTCGGCGTAGTCAGCGCGGCTGACCGGTGTGGTGAACTCCATAGGTTCCCGCGGCGCGCGCGGCGCGTCGTGGGCCAGCGGACGATGCAGGTCGGCCATCACGGTCTCGATCCGCGACCGCGCGGCGGCATAGGCGTCCTGGGCGGAGACGCCGGCCTTCGGGCGCACGGCCGTGGTCAGGATGATCTCCTGGGCGATGGCGTCGAAAACGGCGACGATCGACGGCCGGGTCATGATCCCGTCCGGCAGGCCCAGCGTATCCTCGTTGATATCGGGCAGACGCTCGACCAGGCGCACCAGATCATAGCCCAGAGCCCCGAACACGCCGGCGGCCATGGGCGGCAGACCCTTGGGCAGCTCCATGCGCGAGCGGGCGACCAGATCGCGCAGGCTGTCCAGCGCGCCGCCGGGCTGGGGCGTGTACCGGCCGGCGGCGATGTCGTCGCCCTCGGCGATCTCGGCCTGATCGCCGCGGCAGCGCCACACCAGATCCGGGTTCATGGTCACGATCGAGTAGCGACCGCGCCAGGCCCCGCCTTCGACGCTCTCGAACAGGAAGCTGTAGGGACGCGCCTGGGCGATCTTCAGATAGGCCGAGACCGGAGTCTCGAGGTCGTCGATCAGGCGGGTCCAGACGACCTGCTGCCGTCCGGAATCGTAGATTTCCGAAAAGGCGTCGAACGCGGGCTCCAGACTCATTACTCGGCTTTCTTTCCGGCCTTCGTGGCCTCGGCCTTGGCCAGGGCCTCGGTGTCGACGCCGATGGCCTGACGGGCCAGGGTCAGGTTGCTCTTGGTCTTCAGCAGAACCTTGGCGGCGTTGCGCGAGGCTTCGCCGAGGTCGCGCATCAGGCCTTCGCCGGCCTGGGCGCCCGCCATGGCGGTGATCTGGGCGATGGCGGCGGTCGGAGCCGAACGGATGGCTTCCAGCTTGGCGACGACATAGGCCTCGCCCTGGGGGCCGGCGCGGGTGGCGAAGGCCTCGTTGTTCTTGGCCTGGAAGGCGGCGCTCAGGAACTCGCGGCCCAGGCCCATGTGCGCTTGAGCGTTCTGGCGCGACAGACCCGGGACCTTCTGGACCTTGGACTGCACCGAGGCGGCGACGGCCTCGATCGGCTCACCCTTCTTGACGCGGGCGACCAGTTCGTCGGCCTTGGCCTTCAGGCGCTTGCTCATTTCCTGACCCATCCACACGGCGGTCAGCTGCGGCTTGATCTCGGCCAGCGGCGGCATGGCGGCCGGGATCACCTTCTCGACCTTGACGGCGTAGTATTCGCCCTTGCCAGCCTCGATCAGATCGCTTTCGCCGCCTTGCGACAGGCCAAAGGCGGTCTTGACGATGTCCGGCGTCAGGCCGGCGACGGGCTGCCCCGTCTCGTCCGCGCCTTGGGCGGTGACCGGGGCGGTCGTCAGCACCAGGGCGCCGGCCTTGCTGGCCGCGGCGACCAGATCGGCGCCGCCGTCATGGGCGTCCTGATAGGTCTGGGTCTGGTCATAGGCCTTGGTCTGGGCCGCCTGGGCGCGGACCTCGGCCTCGATCTGCGGACGCACGCTCTCCAGCGAGGCGGTCGAGCCCGGCGTGACCTTGACGATCTTGATGACCGAAACGCCCAGTTCGCCCGTAATCGGGCCGCTGACCTGGCCGGCGGCCAGGCTGAAGGCGGCGTCGGCGACCTTGCGATCCGGAACAGCGGTCTTGGGCTTGTCGGTCAGGACGAGTGGAGTCTTGCCGAACGCCTTGGCGACGGCGGCGGGATCCTCGCCCTTGGCCAGGCGCTGCGAAATCGTGGCGGCCGCCTTGGCGTCCGGAGCGACGATCTGGACGATCGTGCGAGTCTCGGGCTTGGCCAGGCTGTCCTTGCGGAAGTCGTAGGCCTTCTGCACGGCGGCCGGGTCGATGGCGACGGTCGGCTCCAGGGCCTTGGCGCTGACACGCATGATCGACAGCACCCGGGTTTCCGGACGCGTCAGGCGCTCGGCGTTTTCCTTCATGAAGGCGGTCAGCTGCGCGTCGGTCGGCGGAGCCGGACGGGTGACCGAGGCCGGGTTCACGGCGAAGGCGGCGACGTCGCGCTCTTCCAGGACGTAGGCGCCTTGCAGGGCGGCGTAGATGCGCGGGGCCTTCAGGCCGCCGGCGACCGCCGAAAAGAAGTGGGCGTTGGCGATCTCGTCGCGCAGCGAAGCCTCGTAGTTCGCCGGCGTCAGGTTGTTCTGAGCCAGGAGGGCGGCGTACATCTGCGGGTCGAACTTGCCGGTGATCGGGTTGAACGGCCGCTGGGTGGGCGGCAACTGGCTCATCTGCTGGTGCACAACCTCGCCGACCAGCTTGTCGGACGGCTTGACGCCCATGCGCTGGATGGCGGCCGCGATCGATTCCTGCAGGGCCAGCTCCTGGACGATCTGACGGTCGACGCCTTGCTCGACGGCCTGGTCGGGCGTCAAGGTCTGGCCGCTGCGCTCCTCCATGCCCTTGCGGTAGTTGTCGAAGCGCAGCTTGAAGTCCTGGGCGGACAAGGTGCGCGAGCCCGCGGTGATCACGCCCGAGCCCTTGGGGCCCTTGAAGACGTCGCTGATGCCGAAGATGGCGAAGCTGACGATCAGCAAGCCAAACAGCAGCACCGCGAAGGGCGATTTGGCGAAGGAGCGGAAACCGGCGAGCATGCGTTCGAAAACCTTCCAGGCGGATCGCCGCGCGAATGAGCACAGCGGTCGAGAGCAGCGGGTATAGTAGAGCCGCGTGCGCGTGGGCAAGCGGCGTGGGCTTGACTTCCCAAGGGAGCGTGACCCCAAGAAGGCCTTTATGACCCTATCGAACACGACTCCCCGGCCGCTGATCGCCGGAAACTGGAAGATGAACGGTCTTTCGGCCGCTCTGGACGAGGCGCGCGCCGTCGCCGCGGAACTGGATCGCCAGCCCGCCGGCGCCCGCGTGGCCATCTTTCCGCCCGCCACCCTGCTGCACCGCCTCGCCGAGGCCGTCGAGGGGTCGTTCGTCCTGACTGGCGGACAGGATTGCCACGATAAACGCTCCGGGGCGCATACCGGCGATATTTCGGCGGAGATGATCGCCGACGCCGGCGGAACCCTGGTGATCGTCGGCCACTCCGAGCGGCGCACCGACCACGGCGAGACCTGCCAGCACGTCGCGGCCAAGGCCGAAGCGGCCATCGCGGCGGGACTGGAACCCATCGTCTGCGTCGGCGAGAGCCTGGCGCAACGGGAGGCTGGAGAGGCGGTGGCCTTCGTCGTCGGCCAGTTGCGCAATTCCCTGCCGGTCAGCCTGTCCGGCAAGGCCTTCAACGTCGCCTACGAGCCGCTGTGGGCCATCGGCACGGGCCACGTGGCCTCGGTCGACAACATCGTCGAGATGCACGCGGCGATCCGGGCCGAGCTGATCGCGCTGTTCGGCGAGGACGGCCGCGCCGTCCAGATCCTCTACGGCGGCTCGGTGAAGCCCGAGAACGCTCGCGAGATCCTGGCCGCGCCGGAGGTTGGCGGAGCTCTGGTCGGCGGCGCCTCGCTGAAGGCCAAGGACTTCCTGGCCATCATCGAGGCCGCCTAACGCTGAAAAGCTTCCGCGGATGTGTCGCGCGAGCGCGCGATCCATCCCATTGGCCATCCCAGAATCCTTGACATCCCGGCGCCCACGTGCGCCTTACCGCGCCTTGCAAATCACCGCGTATTCAAGACTTTCATGACCTCCATGCACGCCTATCGCACCCACAACTGCGGCGCTCTGCGCGCCTCCGACACCGGTTCCTCGGTGCGCCTGTCGGGCTGGATCCACCGCAAGCGCGACCATGGCGGCCTGGTCTTCATCGACCTGCGCGACCACCACGGGCTGACCCAGCTGGTCCTGCACCCGGAGACCCCGGGCTTCGCGATCGTCGAGCGCCTGCGCGCCGAGAGCGTGATCCGCGTCGACGGCGAGGTGGTCGCCCGCGACGCCAGCGTGGTGAACCCCAACCTGCCGACCGGCGAGATCGAGATCCGCGTCTCGGCCGTCGAGGTGCTGAGCGAAGCCGCCGAACTGCCGCTGCCGGTCTTCGGCGAGCCGGACTACCCGGAAGAGATCCGCCTCAAGCACCGCTATCTCGACCTGCGTCGCGAGACGCTGCACAAGAACATCGTCCTGCGTTCGCGCGTGATCCAGTCGATCCGCAACCGGATGTTCGCGCAAGGCTTCAACGAGTTCCAGACGCCGATCCTGACGGCCAGCTCGCCGGAAGGCGCGCGCGACTTCCTGGTGCCCTCGCGCCTGCACCCCGAGAAGTTCTACGCCCTGCCGCAGGCGCCCCAGCAGTTCAAGCAGCTGCTGATGGTCTCGGGCTTCGACCGCTACTTCCAGATCGCCCCGTGCTTCCGCGACGAGGACCTGCGCGCCGACCGCTCGCTGGAATTCTACCAGCTCGACGTCGAGATGAGCTTCGTCACCCAGGAAGACGTTTTCGCGGCCATCGAGCCGGTGATGCACGGCGTGTTCGAGGAGTTCTCGAACGGCAAGCCGGTCTCGCCGATCGACGGAACCCATACCTTCACCAACGACTTCGGCCAATCGTTCGAGCACAAGGGTTTCGAGCGCCTGACCTACGCCCAGTCGATGGCCTGGTACGGCAGCGACAAGCCGGACCTGCGCAACCCGATCAAGATGGCCGACGTCTCGGAGCACTTCCGCGATGGCGGCTTTGGTCTGTTCGCCAAGATCCTGGGCGCGGACGCCAAGAACCAGGTGTGGGCCATCCCCGCGCCGACCGGCGGCAGCCGCGCCTTCTGCGACCGCATGAACAGCTGGGCGCAGGGCGAAGGCCAGCCTGGCCTGGGCTATGTCTTCTGGTCGGAAGACCAGGGCGGCTGGGGCGGCCCGATCGCCAAGAACCTTGGCGAACCGACGCAAGCCCTGATGGAATCGCTGGGCCTTGGCGCCGGCGACGCCGCGTTCTTCGTGGCCGGCGATCCGGCCGTGTTCGCCAAGTTCGCGGGCCTGGCGCGCACTCGCGTCGGCACGGAGCTGAAGCTGGTCGACGAGAACCAGTTCAAGTTCTGCTGGATCGTCGACTTCCCGATGTTCGAGTGGAACGAGGACGAGAAGAAGGTCGACTTCTCGCACAACCCGTTCTCGATGCCGCAAGGCGGTCTGGAGGCCCTGGAGACCCAGGATCCGCTGACCATCCGCGCCTACCAGTACGACATCGTCTGCAACGGCTACGAACTGTGCTCGGGCGCGATCCGGAACCACAAGCCCGAGATCATGCTCAAGGCCTTCGCCACCGCCGGCTACGGTCCGGAAGTGGTCGAGGAGCAGTTCGGCGGCATGCTGAACGCCTTCCGCTACGGCGCGCCGCCGCACGGCGGCCTGGCGCCGGGCATCGATCGCATCGTCATGCTGCTGGCCGACCAGGTGGCCATCCGCGAGGTCATCGCCTTCCCGCTGAACCAGCAGGGCCAGGACCTGCTGATGAACGCTCCGGCCAACGTGCTCGACAAGCAGCTCAAGGAGCTGCACATCCGCACCGCGCCGCCCATCAAGGTCTAGGCGATCTAGGTCCAGGCGACAGATACAAGAAAGCCCTCCGGTCTCGCGATCGGAGGGCTTTTTCTTGATTGGTGGCTTAAGCGCCGGTCACCACTTCTTGGGCGAAGGCGGGGCAGGGGGCGCGGGCGGGGCCGGCGGGGCCTTGGGGATCTCGCGCAGGAGCAGGAAGCGCCCGCCCTTGATCCCGGAGCAAGACCGAACGCTCAGGCCCGACGGCAGGCGAGTGGAGCCGTCGCCGCAGGCCTCGTCCAGTTGGTCCTGTTCCAGGCCCCGGGCGTTCGACAGATCGGCGGCGCTGAGATTGACCATCGTCAGATCGGCGTTGCGGAAGTCCGCGCCGTTGAAGATGGCGCCGCGCAGGTTCGAGCCCGTCATGTCCGCGTTGCGGAAGCGGGCGCCGTCGAACCGGCCGCCCTGGAAGTTGGCGTGGTTGATGTCGGCGTTCGAAAAATCGGCGTCGCGGGCGTTGGCGCCCGACAGGTTGGCGGCGATCAGCTCGGCGTTGGAAAAACGCGCTTTCTGCAGATTGGCGCCCGTCATCTGGGCGGCGTGCAACTCGGCCGAAGACAGGTCGACACGGGTCAGGGTGGCTTGGTTGAAGTTGGCGCCGCTGCTCTCGATGCCGGACATGCGGGCGTCGGTGAAGTTGGCGCCGGTGAAGTTGGCGCCGCGCATCTCGGCGCCGCGCAGGTCGGCGCGGCTCAGATCGGCCCAGCCGAAGTTCGAGCCGTAGAACATCGCGCCGCGCAGGTCGGAGCCGATCAAGATGGCCTTGACGAACGTGGCGCCGGCGAACTTGGCGTTCATCAGCTTGCGGCCGGCGAGATCACAGTTGGCGCACATCCCGCCGAAGGAGGTCAGCTTGGCGACGTCCTTGTCTTCGATAGAGGCCTGAGCCTGGCCGGTCATGGCCAGGAAGCTCAGGGTCAAGGCGGCGATGGAAGCGCCCAGGCGGGACATCAAGTTCTCCGTTCAGTCCATACGCGACTGTGTGAGTTACGGTTTGAACCGGCGGGCGCCTAGAAGCCACTTAAATTGCGGTAATGACGGGGATTTAACGGCAGAGCGGGATACGCAGATTGCCGGGCAGGTAGGTGGATCCATCGCCGCAGGCCTGGTCCAGCTGGGCCTGGGTGAGACCGACGGCGCGGTCCATTTCGGCGCCCGAGAAGTTGGCGCCAGATAGTCTTGCCCCGGAGAAATTCGCGCCCTGCAGATAGGCGCCGACGAAGCTGGCGTTGGTCAGGTCCGCGCGAGCAAAGCTGGCGCCGGTCAGGACCGCGCCATAGGCGTTGACATCGCGCAGGTCGCCGCCCGTGAAGCGCGTGCGGTTCATGATCGCCGTCGAAAAGTCAGCCTGACGCAGCCGCGCGCCCGCCAGGTTCTTGTTCTTCAACGTCAGGTTCGACAGGTCTGCCTGGAACAGGTTGCAGCGCGGGCAGCTCGCGCCATTGCGGACGGCCGAGATCTGGCTGGCGTTCTGCGCTCCAGCCGAGCTGGCGAAGACCAGCACGGCGAGGGCCGAGAGAAGAGCGATCGGTTTCATTCTGGCGCAGGTCCTACGCGAAAAGGGCGTTCTCACCCTGCCGTAGCAAGCTTAACGCCAACCAAACACGCTCAGGACGAGGCCATCGGTCCCGGGCGGTCCGACTGCGCCCCGCAGGTGTCGCAGACCGTCATGCCGCCGCGCCTGGTCAGCGAGAGGTCTCCGCAGGCCGGGCACATTTCGCCCTCGGCGCCCGGACGGTCCTGGCCTTCCACGCGGCGGCGGCCGAACGAGGCGAAGACCAGGTTGTCGTGCGCGGCGCCGCGCGAAAAGCCCTTGGAAATGAACAGGCTGGCCGGGACAGGTTCGGGCTCGCCATCCTCGATCTCGAGGGTCTTGCCCGCGCCCAGGCCATCGGCGTTGAACTCGCCCGGGTCGCCATTGGCCAGGTCGTCTCGCCCCAGGTACGAAACGCCCAGCTCGCGGAAGACATAGTCCAGGATCGAGGTCGCCGACTTGATCGAGTCGTTGCCGGTCACCGGACCCGCCGGCTCGAACTTGGTGTAGACGAAGGCGTCGACGAATTCGTGCAGCGGCACGCCGTGCTGCAAGCCCAGCGACACGGCGATGGCGAAGTTGTTCATCAGGCTGCGGAAGGCCGCGCCTTCCTTGTGCATGTCGATGAACAGCTCGCCCAGCTCGCCGTCCTCGTATTCGCCAGTGTGCAGATAGACCTTGTGGCCGCCGACGGCCGCCTTCTGGATATAGCCCTTGCGGCGATCGGGCAGGCGGCGGCGCGAGCGGTCGCGCTCGACGATCTTCTCGACCACGCGCTCGGTGACGAGCGGTTCGCGGACCGGCGCGGTCGCGCGCGGGGCCTCGGCGGCGGGCTCTTCGGGCAGGTCCAGCTTGAAGTCGACCGGCGCGCTGGCGCGTTGCAGGCGCAGCGCCCGGATCCCCGAGCGGGCCGCGGCGGCCTGGGCGCGGACGGCGTCGGCGGGACGGCTGTCGAAGGCCACCGGGATGGCCACCGGCGTCGGCAGGCAGGCGAAGGCCTCGACGGCGGCCAGCATGGCGAGGCGATCGGCGAAGGTCGGGGCCTCGACCGATTTGAAAGCCTCGCGCAGCTCCGGGTTCAGCGCCTCGCAGTCACCCAGGGTTCCCGCCCCCAGGGCATGGCGCTGGGCGGCGGCGATCTCGGAGATCGAAAAGTCGGCGAAGGCCAGGGTGTCGAAGTCGCGACGGGCCACGTCCTCGGCCGAAGCCCCCAGCACGTCGCGCAGGAAGCCCGCGCCGACCACGGCCGGGGCGAAGGCGGCGCGCAGGCCGTGGTTCTCGCGCAGGGCGTGCTCGGCCTTCTCGATCTCGTGGGCGGTGAAGCCCCGCGCCTGCAGCATGGCGTGGTCGATCGCCGGGCTCTCGGCCAGCGAGCCGTGGCCCAGGGCGTGACGGCGGGCGGCGTCCAGGTCGACGCCCTCGCTCGAAAGGGCCTCGAAGGCGGCGGCGCTGAAGGTCGGCAGCAGGAAACCGTCGGCGGTCTGGGCCGCCGACACCGGCGACATGGCGCCGGCCGGGCCCACCGGCGCGCCGCCGAGTCGCAAGGTCGCTTCCGGATCCTCGAAAGGCCCCACCAGGGCGGCCGAACGCAGACCGTGCTTGCGCGCCAGGGCATGGGCGGTCGCCAGGGCGGCGGCGGCCTCGGTGGCCAGGGCCGAGCGCAGGGCGGCGGCGCGGACCCGACGCTCGGCCAGGGTCTTGAGCACGCTCTGCTTGTCCTGGGCGAAGGCGGAATCCGGACCCATCACCGCGGCGGCCTCTGCGCTGGCCGACAGCGCCGCGCCGACGGCCAGCGCCCAGAGGGCGGCCGCGCCGTCGCGGCCCTCGACGCCGGTCTGGGCCCAGCCCTGGCTGAGCAGGCAGTCGCCGACGCCGGCTAGACTCAGACGGGCGGGGCGCTCGCCGCGCTCCAGTTCCAGGGCCGTGCCCCACAGGTGGCAGACATAGGTGAACCGCTCGACGTCGAAGCCGTCGGCGTCGAGAAAGGCGCTGGCGTCGATGGCCGCGCCGACCCCCACGCCGCGCGCCAGGATCTCGGCGTCCGTCGGCGACAGGGCCAGGGTGAGGGCGCTCGTTTCCCAGCCGACCTGGGCGGCGAAGGCGGCGGCCTCATCGCCGGCCGCCACGGCCTGGCGCGAGGCCGAGGAAACCATGGCCGATTCCCGCTCGGCCGATACGTCGGCCAGCGCCATGCGCGGCGCATCGGCCGTGGCGATGGCGTCGAGAAGGGTGCGGTCGTCGGCGCCCAGCTCGCGGGCCTTGCGGGCGGCGCGGGCCAGGGCCGGGTTCTTGCGGACGTCAGCGCAGGCGCGCGGGTCGCCCGAGCAGCGGCGGACGGCGTCGGCCACCTGGGCCAGAGCGGCGTCCAGCCGCGCGGCGGCCTGGGCGGCGAGCGCGCGGCCGCGGCGGCGGCCGAGGCTGTCCTTGACGATGGTCTGGAACTCGAACTCGGCGATGTCGGGCAGCAGGCTCAGGCCGGCTTGGCCGCCAGCCGGGGTGGCGATCCCCGACAGCATGGTGGCCAGCAGGGCGTCGCGGAAGGCGCTGGCGTCGGCCTTGTCGCCGAAGAGGCCCCGGGCCAAGCCCGCCTCGGCCACACGCTCGGCGTAGCGCGCGGGACCGCCGCCCAGCGCGGCCTTGGGCTCGATCTCGCCGGCCCAGTCCAGCCAGGCCTCGACGCGAGCGTCGCTCCAGGCGGCCGGGGCCGAGACCACCACGATACTGTCGCTGCGTTCGAGGTCGCGCCATTCCATGGCGGGAACAACTCCGGCGGCTTTGGCGGGCGTGCGCATGGGCGAGTTCCGGGTTCGTCTGGCGATCGCGATATCTTATCAAATTCCTAACGCGTGATTCCGCGCCGGCGGGACGCGCGTAAGGTCGCACCCCAAGCTAGAACCTCGATCGCTGAGCCTCAATAGATGTTGCGGGTGTGGTGGGTCTAATCCACAAGATGTTGAAGTCTTCTCTCGCGGAGCGGCGCTGGACGCTGAGGGCGTGAAACCCTATAGTCCGGCCGCTTCGCCGTGCGTGTCGCGGCCTGCAAAGCCTTATAAATTCAGGTGCGAACGTAGTGCTGAAAGCGATCTTCACGTGGTGGAACGGCGCGACCCTGGGTCAGCGCTTCCATATCGGCCGCCGCGGCGTGTTTGTGGGCAAGGACGACTACGGCAACCGCTACTTCGAGGCCCGCGACAACAGCGACAGCTATGACGCCCGCAAACGCCGTTGGGTGATCTACAGCGGCTACGCCGAAGCCTCCAAGGTCCCGCCGGACTGGAGCGGTTGGCTGCACTACACGTTCGACGAGGTCCCCACCCAGACGCCGCTGAACCGTCGCGACTGGGAGAAGGATCACATCCCGAACCTGACCGGCACGGTGCACGCCTGGCGCCCGAAGGGCTCGCTGGCCCGTGGCGGCGAGCGCGCGGCGGCCACCAGCGACTACGAAGCCTGGAAGCCGGAATAGTCTCGATGGTCCGCCGGGCGTCCCTGGTCGCCAAGGTCATGGTCCTCGGCGCGATCCTGTCCGGTGTGACCGTGACGGGCGCCGCCCTGGCGCGGCAGAACAGCGCCCCGCAGGCGGTGACTCCGCCGGCGGCGACCCAGGCCCCCGCGCCGCCGACGCCGCGCCCCGTGACCCCGGCGCCGACGCCGGGCGAGCCGCGGTCGGCCCAGCCAACCACGGTCACGCCCGCGATCGCCAATCCCAATCCGCCGGCCTCGCCGCCGCGCGCCGTCATCGCCGCGCCTAAGACGGCCGCCACGACCCCGGCCAAGCCGCCCGAGCCCGCCAAGCGCCAGCGCTACACGATCGCCATCCTTCAGGCCCTGGACAAGGTCACGACCGAGACCATGCGGTTCGAGGTCCCGGTCGGCCAGCCGATCCGCTACAAGACCCTCGTCTTCACCGTCCGCGCCTGCGAGACCGCCGCCGCAGACGAGGTGGCGCCGGAGACGGCCGCCTATGTCGTGGTCGACACCCAGCCCAAGGCCCAGGCCGGTCGTCCCGCCCCGCCCGGACGCCAGGTCTACAAGGGGTGGATGTACGCCAGCTCGCCGGGCCTGAACCCGCTGCAGCACCCGGTCTATGACGCCTGGCTGATCGCCTGCAAGCAGGCCGCCCCGGTCGCGCCGCCCGCCAAGCCGTAGAAGTCGCCCTGGACCTTCAGGGCCTTGGCCAGTCGCCGGCGATAGTCCGCGCGGCTGATCTCGATCGTCCCGAACTGCGTCAGGTGCTCGGTCAGGAACTGGGTGTCCAGGAGCTGGTAGCCGCCGGTCAGCAACCGCGCCACCAGGTGGACCAGAGCCACCTTGCTGGCGTCCCGCGCCGTCGAGAACATGCTCTCGCCGAAGAACGCCCCGCCCAGTGACACGCCATAGAGGCCGCCGACCAACTGGTCGCCCAGCCAGGTCTCGACGCTATGGGCCATGCCGCGCGCGTGGAGCTGGCCGTAGAGACGTTGGATGGGGTGGTTGATCCAGGTCTCGACCCGGCCGGGCCGGGACGCCGCGCAATTCTCGACGACCATGTTGAAGGCGGTGTCGACCCGGATCTCGTAGGGCCCGTTGCGGACGGTGCGCGCCAAGCGCTTGGGGATGTGAAAGTCCCCGAGCGGCAGGACGCCCCGCCGCTCGGGATCGATCAGGAAGAGGCTTTCGTCCTCGCGGGCGTCCGCCATGGGGAAGACGCCGCGCGCGTAGCAGGCGATCAGATCGTCGACCGTGAAGGCGTCGTCCATCGCCGGCTCCAGATCAGCTCTCTTGAGCTTTTATCCAGCGTTCCAGCCAGTGGATGTCGTAGTCGCCGGCCAGGATGTCGGGCTGCACCAGGAGATCCTGGAACAGCGGGATCGTGGTTTCGATGCCGCCGACGACCATCTCGCCCAGGCAGCGCTTCAGACGGGCGATGCACTCGGCGCGGTCGCGGCCGTGCACGATCAGCTTGCCGATCAGGCTGTCGTAGTAGGGCGGGATCGCGTAGCCGGTATAGATCGCCGAATCCAGGCGAACGCCCAGACCGCCGGGGGCGTGGAAGTCGGTGATCGTGCCGGGCGAGGGCGTGAAGGTCCGCGCGTTCTCGGCGTTGATCCGGCACTCGATGGCGTGGCCCTCGAAGACGACGTCTTCCTGGGTGAACGACAGCGGCAGGCCGGCGGCGATACGGATCTGTTCCCGCACCAGGTCGATGCCGGTGATGGCTTCGGTGACCGGATGCTCGACCTGCAGGCGGGTGTTCATCTCGATGAAGAAGAACTCGTCGTTCTCCCACAGGAACTCGATGGTTCCGACGCCGAGGTAGCCGATGGCCTTGACGGCGTCGACGACGACCTTGCCGATCTTGGCGCGGCCTTCGGCCGACAGGGCCGGCGAGGGGGCTTCCTCCAGCACCTTCTGGTGGCGGCGCTGCAGCGAGCAGTCGCGTTCGCCCAGGTGCACCACGTTGCCGTGGCTGTCGGCGATGACCTGCAGCTCGATGTGGCGCGGTTTCTGGAGATAGCGCTCCATATAGACCGTATCGTCGCCGAACGCGGCGCGGGCCTCGGCGCGCGCCGTCGAGACGGCCTCGGCCAGGTCTTCACGCGTCTGGGCGACCTTCATGCCGCGCCCGCCGCCGCCGGCGGCGGCCTTGATCAGCACGGGGAAGCCGATCTTCTCGGCGGCCTCGAAGGCCTCTTCCTCGGTCGAGACGCCGCCGTCAGAGCCGGGAACGACCGGGATGCCGGCGTCCTTCACGGCCTGCTTGGCGGTGATCTTGTCGCCCATCATCCGGATGTGCTCGGGCTTGGGACCGATGAAGGTGAAGCCGTGCGCGTTGACGATCTCGGCGAAGCGGGCGTTTTCCGACAAGAAGCCGTAGCCCGGGTGGATGCCCTGAGCGCCGGTGATCTCGGCCGCCGCGATGATCGACGGGATGTTCAGGTAGCTCTTGGCGGCCGGAGCGGGGCCGATGCAGACGCTCTCGTCCGCCAGGCGCACCCACATGGAATTGCGATCCGCTTCGGAGTGAACCGCCACGGTGGCGATGCCCATTTCCTTGCAGGCGCGGTGAACCCGGAGCGCGATCTCGCCCCGGTTCGCGATGAGAATCTTGTCGAACATGAGCGTTACTCGATGACGACGAGCGGCTCGCCGAACTCGACGGGCTGGGCGTCGGCGACCAGAATCTCGACGACCTTGCCGGCCTTCGGGGCCGCGATCGGGTTCATGGTCTTCATGGCTTCGACGATCAGCAGGGTCTGACCGGCCGAGACGGTGTCGCCCACCTTGATGAAGGCGTCGGCGCCGGGTTGCGGCGAGAGATAGGCGGTGCCGACCATCGGCGACTTCACGGCGTCGCCGCGGGCGGCGGCCGGAGCGGCTTCAACGGCGGGCGCGGGCGCGGCGGCGGCCGGGGCGGCGACCGGAGCCGGGGCGTAGGCCGGCGCGGCGGCCTGCACGTAGTTGACCGGCGCGGCGGTCAGTTCGCGCGCCACGCGGATCTTCAGGCCGGCGTGCTCGACTTCGATCTCGGACAGGCCCGTGTCCTTCAGAATGTCCGCCAGCTTGCGGACCAGACGGGCGTCGATGGCCGGAGCTTCGACCGGATCGGCGGGGGCCTTGGGGTTCGACATGGAAGCTTACCTTGTTCTCTTGAGCGCCTCGGCGGCGGAAAACGCCGGGCGTTATCGTTGTTAAACGCGGATCAGGCCGAAAGCGGCCTCGATCGCCAGTTCATAACTCGCCGCGCCGAAGCCCGAGACGATCCCGGTGGCGGCCAGCGAAACGAAGGTGTGGCGGCGGAATTCCTCCCTCGCCGCCGGGTTGGACAGGTGGCACTCGATCACCGGAATGCTCAAGGCCTTGAGCGCATCGAGCAGCGCGATCGAGGTGTGGCCATAGCCGGCCGGATTGATGATCAGCGCCGAGGCCGACTCACGCGCCTCGTGCACCCAATCGATCAGCACCCCCTCATGGTTGGACTGGCGGAAAACCACCGAAACGCCGCGTGAAGCCGCCCGCGCCTCACAGCGCGTCCGGACATCCTCGAGCGTGTCCCTGCCGTAAATCTCGGGCTCGCGGGTCCCCAACAGGTTGAGGTTGGGCCCGCTCAGCACGTGGATCGGTTTTACCATGCGGCTCCGCCGTCGATTCCGAGGGTCTTGTATAGCCGGTTCCGCCGGGTCACAAGCACGGCTCGCTTAGGAGGTGAGATGAGGCTTTTGCTGAACGGGGAAGAGCGGGATGTGGCCGACGTCGTCACGATCGCCGATCTGGTGGGCGCCCTGGGTCTGGACGCCCGCAAGGTGGCGGTCGAGCGCAACCTCGAGATCGCCCCACGCTCGACCTATGCCGACACCCGATTGGCCGACGGCGACCGCATCGAGATCGTGACGTTTATCGGCGGCGGTTGATCCTCCGCATTTGAAACGCCGGCTGACGGGGCGTAAACCGACCCCATGAACGCGCACGTTTCCCCCGACTCCGTCTCGGCTGACACCGAGGAAACCTGGACCGTCGCCGGTCGCACCTTCCGCTCGCGGCTGATCGTCGGCACGGGCAAGTACAAGGACTATGCGACCAACGCCGCAGCCGCGCGCGCGGCTGGGGCCGAGATCGTCACCGTGGCCGTGCGCCGGGTGAACCTGACCGACCCGACCCAGCCGCTGCTGGTCGACTACGTCAAGCCCAGCGAATTCACCTATCTGCCCAACACCGCGGGCTGCTTCACCGGCGAGGACGCCGTGCGCACCCTGCGTCTCGCCCGCGAGGCTGGCGGCTGGGACCTGGTCAAGCTGGAGGTTCTCAGCGATCCCAAGACCCTGTTCCCGGACATGGAAGAGACCCTGCGCTCGCTGAAGCTGCTGGTCGCCGACGGCTTCCAGGTCATGGTCTACTGCTCGGACGACCCGGTCTATGCCCGCAAGCTGGAAGAAGCGGGCGCGGTGGCGATCATGCCGCTGGGCGCGCCGATCGGCTCGGGCCTGGGCATCCAGAACCGGGTGAACCTGCGGATCATCGTCGAGAACGCCAAGGTGCCGGTTCTGGTCGACGCCGGCGTCGGCACGGCCTCGGACGCCGCCATCGGCATGGAGCTGGGCTGCGACGCCATCCTGATGAACACCGCCATCGCCGAGGCCAAGGACCCCATCCGCATGGCCAAGGCCATGAAGCACGCAGTCATCGCCGGGCGTGAGGCCTATCTGGCCGGGCGGATGCAGAAGCGGCTGTACGCGGATCCGAGCTCGCCGTTGGCGGGGCTGATCTGAAGCGCCGTTTTTGCGCTCTAGCCCTTGTCATCCCGGCCGCAGCGAAGCGGACAGCCGGGGTGACAAGGAATTTCAGCTTCCTCAGCCCTTCGCCTTGGCCGCCCGGGTCTGGTCGATGGCCAGCTTCAGGGCGTTGATGTCCGCGCCGGGCACCAGGGTGTCGCCGACGATGAAGGCCGGGGTGCCCGACAGTTGCAGGGTCTTGGCCAGGGTGTCGGTGTCGGCCAGGTGCTGGGTGACCGTTTCGCTCTCGCCGGCGGCCTTGGCCCTGGTCATGTCGATGCCCAGGCCGGCCGCGATCCGCAGGGCGGCGGCGGCGTCGAGCGCGTTCTCGGCCATCAGCGCCTTGTAGAGCTCCAGGCTCTTGCCCTGGTCCTTGGCGCCCAGCGCCAGGCGGGCGGCGGCCTCGCTGTCGTGGCCGAAGATCACGAAATCCTTCAGCACCAGGCGGATATCCGGGTTCTTCTGGACCAGATCGACGATCTCCGGCGCGGCGTGGCGGCAATAGCCGCAGCGATAGTCGAAGAACTCGGTGACGGTGACCGAGCCGTTCGGGTTGATGACGATGTCGCGGGGGTCGCGCTCGATGGCCTGACGGTACTGGCCGATGGCCTTCTGGGCCGAGGCGGCCTGTTGCGAGGCCTGCTTTTCCTGCAGCTTCTGGCTGGCCTCCATCAGCACTTCGGGGTGCTCCAGCAGATAGGCGCGGACCTTTTCGCCGAACCGGTCGCTGGGCTTGGGCGCGGGGCGTTCGCAGCCGGCGAGGGCCAAGCCGGCGACGGCCAGCGGAACAGCGAGAGTCGCGGCGCGACGAAGCAGGGTCATGAAGATCTCGAAATGTGGAAGAAAAAGGATCTGACGGCCGAGGTTGGCCTAGGGGCTGGGGTTGGATGGCCCCACGCTGTCCTTGGCCAGGTCCTTCAGGTCCTGGTTGGACGGGCGCGAGGCCAGGACGATGTCGGTGGCGCGGCGCCAGTCGGGGGTGTTCTTGGTCAACAGCTCGCGGGCCCGCATGGCGAAGACCCGGGCCTCGCGCACCGCGCCGAGCGAGTAGTACTGTTCGGCGGTGGCCAGACGCGCCTCGCCGTCCTTCTTCTGGGTGTCGTAGGCCTGGGCCAGCAGGCGCCAGGTCACCGAATTGTCCGGGTCGTTCAGCAGGCTGCGCTTCAGCTCCTGGACGCCTTCCTCGACTTTCTTGGGGTCGTTCAGGTTGATCAGAGTCTGGCCGAGATTGACCCGCAGCAGGGCAGCGTCGGGCTTCAGCTGCACCGACTTGCGCTGAGGTTCCTCGGCCTGGGCCACGCGGTTGAACTCGAACAGGATCTGCCCCTTCAGCTCCCAGAGGTAGGGATTGTCGGGGTGGTCGGCGATCAGCGGGTCGAGCAGTTGAAGCGCCCGGTCGGGCTCCTTCATCTGATAATAGGCGATGGCGCGGGCGTAGCGGGCGGGAAAGCCGGTGTCGGTCTCCTTGTACTTCATCAAGGCGACCTGAGGGTTCAGGAATCCTTCCAGCTTGGCTTTCATGATCTCGTGCTGGGCAAGGTCTTCGGGCGTGTCGACGGCGCTGTAGTGCGGCTGGCGTTCGACACGGCTGCGCAGCACCTCGATCCGTTCGGACGACAGCGGGTGGCTGCGGAAATATTCGTAGCGTCGGGCCTGATCGAAGACTTCCTGGTAGCGGAAGTTGTCGAAGAACTCGACGAGACCGCGTCCCGACTGGCCCGTGGCCTCCAGGAAACCGGCGCCGGCCTGGTCGGCGCGCGATTCCTGCTCACGGCTGTAGCCCAGCGCGCCTAGCGCCCCGGCGTATTGGGCGTTGCCTAGCAGCACGGCGGCGCCGTCCGCGGACCCGGCCAGAGCCGCCAGCACGCCCAGTCCCATGGTCAGGATCATCGGCTTGAGGCCCGCGCGGGTCATCTCGCCCGACCGGATCGGGTGGCCGCCGGCCAGGTGTCCGGTTTCGTGGGCGATGACGCCGCGCAGCTGGTTGGGATTTTCGGTCTGCAGGATCAGGCCGGTATTGAGGCCCATCTGCAGGCCCTGGGTCGCGAAGGCGTTCAGCGACTTGTCGCCGACGATCAGGATGCGAACCGTCTTGGGATCCAGGCCCGCCGCCGCATAGATCGGGTCGGCGTCGTGATGGAGGATTTCCTCGATCTCGGTGTCCCGGATCAGGGAGGGACCGTCGTCCTGGGCCAGGGCGACCTGGGGGACGCTGGACGCGAGCACGGCCAGCGCGGACAAAGCCACGCCAAGGCGCCTCCCAGCTTGCCCGCTACGCGAGGTCATTGAGTGATCTCCAGATCGCGCCCCCGCGAACCACGACCAGTCTAACTTGGAAGCTGGAGGCGAGGGAACAAGGGTCTCGCTTCCGCTTCATGACGATTTCGGCCCGCGCATCCTGGGATGCGCGGGCCGCCATCAGGTCAGCCTACCGGCGCCACCAGCCCTTGCGAGGCTTTTCGGGCGGGGTGGTGATCTCGGCCGGATCCGGCTCGGCCGGAGCGGCCGGGGTCGTTTCGACGACGGGTTCCGGCGGCGCTTCCACGACCGGCGCGGGCGCGGCCTCGACGACCGGTTCCGGAGCGGGCTCCGGAGTCGGTTCCGGCGGGACCACCGCGACGCTCTCGGTCACGGCTTCGGCGACAGCTTCGACAGCCGCCTCGGGGGCGGCGTCCTCGGCGACGGCCTTCTTGCCGCGCGAGCGGACGCGCTTGGGCTTCTTGGGCGCTTCCTCGGCCTCGGGCAGTTCGACCCAGACGTCGGCGGGCGGGCCCGAGATCACCGGCGGCGCCAGGACCGGGGCTTCGAACGGCTCTGCGGACTCGGCGGGGCTCACGGCCTCGACGGGCGAGGCGTCGGCCACGGCGACCGCGGCTTCGTCGCGGTCACGGCGACCGCGGTCACGGCCGCGACGGCCGCGTTCGCGAGACGGACGTTCCTCGCGCTCGGGACGCTCGACGGCCTCCGACGACTCGGCGCGGGCTTCCGGCGCAGGGCGGCGCGGCTCGCTGGCGCCGCCGACCAGGGCGGCCGGGTCGTGCCAGGTGAAGACGTTCTCGCCGAACGGGACACGCGGACGGATCCAGACGAAGGCGTCGGTCGGACGATCGCCGTCCTCGCGACCGCCACGACGACCGCCACGACGACCACGGCGGCGACGGCGGCGGGCGCCGTCATCATCATCGGCGAACTCGGCGCGATCGTCGGCGTCGAGTTCCAGCTCGTCTTCGTCGCCCTCGGCTTCGGCGGGAGCCTCGCCTTCGGTCTCGCGTTCGTCGCGACGACCCCGGCCACGGCCGCGATCACGACGGCCCCGACGACCCTTGCGGTCGCCGCGATCCTCGTCGCGAACCTGCTTGCGGGCCGAGGCGTCGTCGTCGTCGGTATCTTCGCGCTCGAGGCCGTCTTCGTCCTCGTCGTCGATGATCTCTTCTTCTTCCTCGTCCTCGTCCTCGAAGGCCGTGGGATCGAAGTCGTCGTCTTCGTCGACATATGGAGCCGGGGCGATGGCGATGCGCTCGCCCAGTTCCGTGCGCTCGATTTCCTGGTCGCCGGCGTGCAGGCTGTCGTCGACCACGACGGTGACGTGCAGGCCGTGCGTCTGTTGCAGGCGCTGCAGGTAGTCGCGCTTTTCGTTGAGAATGTAGAGGCCGACCGAGCGGGCGACCTTCAGGATCACCGCGCCGGACCCCTTCAGGGCCTCGGCCTCGACCGCGCGCAGGGCGGCCAGGGCGCTGGACTCCACCGAGCGGACGCGGCCGGTGCCTTCGCAGTGTTCGCAGACGTGGGTGGTGCCTTCCAGGACGCCGGTGCGGCGACGTTGGCGGCTGATCTCCATCAGGCCGAAGCCCGAGATCTTGCCCATCTGGATGCGGGCGCGGTCGTCCTTGAGCGCGTCCTTCAGGACCTTCTCGACCGTGCGGTTGTTCTTGCCTTCATCCATGTCGATGAAGTCGATGACGATCAGGCCGGCCAGATCGCGCAGGCGCAGCTGGCGAGCGGCTTCTTCGGCGGCCTCGACATTGGTCTTGAGGGCCGTGGCCTCGATGTTGCGCTCGCGCGTGGCCTTGCCCGAGTTGACGTCGATGGCGACCAGGGCCTCGGTCTGGTTGATCACCAGATAGCCGCCGGAACGCAGCGGCACGACCGGCGAATAGATCTGGGCCAGGTGGTCCTCGATCTTGTGCTTGACGAACAGCGGGGTCGGGTCGCGGTAGTTGAAGACCTTCTTGGCCTGGCTCGGCATCAGCATGCGCATGAAGTCGCGCGCTTCTTTATAGCCAGCGTCGCCCTCGACCCAGATCCCCTCCAGGTCCTTGTCGTACATGTCGCGAATGGCGCGTTTGACGAGGTCTTCTTCCTCGTAGATCAGCGCCGGGGCGACCGAGTGCAGCGTGTTGTCGCGGATGTTTTCCCACAGACGCAGCAGATATTCGTAGTCGCGCTTGACCTCGGCCTTGGTGCGCTTGGCGCCGGCCGTGCGGACGATCAGGCCCATGCCCTGCGGCACGTCCAGGCTCTGAACGACGCTTTTCAGGCGCTTGCGGTCGGTGATCGCCGTGATCTTGCGGCTGATGCCGCCGCCGCGGGCGGTGTTGGGCATCAGGACGCCGTAGCGGCCGGCCAGCGACAGATAGGTGGTCAGGGCCGCGCCCTTGTTGCCGCGCTCTTCCTTGACGACCTGGACCAGCATGATCTGCCGGCGGCGGATCACTTCCTGGATCTTGTACTTGCGCATCAGCCGGCGCTTGCGGCGCGCCAGCTCTTCTTCGACGTCGTCATCGTCATCGTCGACCGCGTGGCCGCCGTTGACATCGTCCTCGTCGTCGCCGCCCGAGGCGCGACGCGAAACCGGGGTGTCATCGTCGTCGTCGCCCGAATCGTCGCGCATGAGCGCTTCGCGATCGGCGACCGGGATCTGATAGTAGTCCGGGTGGATTTCGTTGAACGCCAGGAAACCGTGACGGTTACCGCCGTACTCGATGAACGCGGCCTGGAGGCTGGGTTCGACGCGGGTCACCTTGGCGAGGTAGATATTTCCTCGAAGCTGTTTGCGGGTTTGGCTCTCGAAATCGAACTCTTCAACCCGGGTTCCGTCCACGACGACCACACGCGTCTCTTCGGCGTGTGCTGCGTCGATCAGCATCTTCTTCGACATAAAGGAAGTCTCCACGGCGCGCGGCGGGCGCGAGGCCCGGGCGCCGATATGAATGAAGGGCGCGCGCGTCGCCGACCGTCGCACCGTCAGCGCGGTTGCGAAGGGTCAGGTGCCAAAGGCGATCGGGTGCGGCGCAGCCCATTGGGGGTTTCGTTTTTCCCTACCGCGCGTGAAGCGCGGACTGGATGGTTTGCCTGTCGCGTCACGAGTGGCGCGAAGAGGCGTCAGTTGTCGCGCCGAGTGGCGCGGATCGGATGGCGCGTCGTCGCCAGGAGGGCGTTTGAGCCCGACGCGAGCCCTAGATCCGGCGTCTCGGTAGGCGTCTTGCCCGCCAGATCGGCCGTGTCTCGAACACTATCTAGTCTGCCGCCTTCGCACCGGAAGAGGTTCAAGACCACTTTCGAGGCTGGGACGGCCCGCACGGAGTCGTGACGATCACGACATTCGTACGCGGCGCGACTGTAGCCACATCGACGCGCAAAAGAAAAGCTTTCGACGGATGATCTGGACTTAACCCTTTGGCTACCGGCTCGGGCCGATATTGACATTCGGTTCACCAGTTTCGGATTACGCGGGCGGGGATGCGCAAGCTTCTTATCAGTTTGGCCCGCATGGGTTGGGTCAGGGCGGCCCTGATCGTCGGCGGTCTCACGACGGCCGGCGTCGCCGTGGCCACGGCCCAGGGGCCCGCCGCGCCCGCCGGCGTGCAGAAGGTCCGTTTTGGCGGCGATCGCCTCGAGACCCGCGTCGTCATCGACCTGGACCGCGCCGCGGCCGGCAAGCTGATCTCCGACGGCATGAGCGACCAGCGCCTGGTCATGGCCCTGCCGAACGTTCTGGTGTCCGGCGATTTGCAAGGGTCCGGCCAGGGGCTGGTCAAGCGCTGGGTGATCGACGAGGTCGCCGGCGGCGCTCGTCTGCGCCTGGACCTGACCGGCAAGGCCGAGGTCCGCCGCCGGTTCCTGCTGCCGCCGGGCGACGGCGCGACCGCCTATCGTTATGTCATCGACCTGAAGGCCGTCGACGGCGCTCCCCCCGTCGCCACTCCCCAGGTTCCGCGCCTGACCTTGGCCAGCGGACCGGTCAAGGCCGCGCCGCTGCGCCTGAAGAAGGTCATCGTCATCGACGCCGGCCATGGCGGCAAGGATCCCGGCTCGCTGGGCGTCAACGTCTTCGAGAAGGACGTGACCCTGGCCGCGGCCAAGGCCCTGAAGGCGCGGCTGGAGCGCACCGGCCGGTTCCAGGTCGTGCTGACGCGCGAGACCGACACCTTCATTCCCCTGGAAGGCCGCGTGCAGATCGCCCGTCGCGCCGACGCCGATCTCTTTATTTCCCTGCATGCCGACTCGGGTCCCGACGTCAGCACGCGCGGCGCTTCGGTCTACACGGTGTCCGACAAGGGCTCCGAGCGTGTTGGCCTCGTCCTCGACAAGGACGACTGGCTGATGAAGGCGAACCTGCCGGGCCGCGATCGCGCCGTCAGCCAGATCCTGCTGGATCTGTCGCAGCGCGCCACCAAGAACCGTTCGGCCGCCTTCGCCCAATTGCTGCTGGCCAGCGTCGGCGAGGAAACCACGCTGCTGCGCCGCAGCCATCGCGACGCCGGCTTCATCGTGCTGCTGGCGCCCGACGTGCCGGCCGTGCTGCTGGAGATGGGCTTCATCACCAATCCCGAAGACGAGGCCTTCCTGACCACCAAGGCCAGCCGCAATCGCCTGGTCGACGCCGTCGGCGACTCGATCGAGGCCTATTTCTCGGCGGGTCTTCGCAAGTCCTGACGCCGGCTGCGGGGACCGGCTTCCCCTTTTGCCCGTCGCCCTCTAATCACAGGGATGATCGTTCGTGCTTCGCGCCGCGAGGTGCGACCGCAAAACCGCTTACGGTTCGGCGACAAGCGATCTAGTGAAGGGTGTGCGGCAGGCGAGGGGGCCTGCCTCGACGGAGGTCGCGTGGATCTGAAACCCACCGAACGATGGATGGCCATCGCGGGCGTGGCGGTGCTTTCGGCCATCGCGGTCGCGGGTTTCGCGATCGCGATCTACGCCGCCTGGCTGTTCCACGACATGCCCGACGCCGGCGAGCTGCAGGACTATCGTCCGCCGACGGCGACGCGCGTCTATGCCTGGGATGGCACGCTGATCGGCGAGTACAGCAAAGAGCGCCGGATCTTCATTCCCTACGATCAGATCCCGCCGCAGCTGGCCCAGGCCTTCCTGGCGGCCGAGGACCGCAACTTCTTCCAGCACGGGGGTGTCGACGTCGGCGGCCTGTCGCGGGCGATGATCAAGAACGTCGGCAACGCCATTCGGGGCAAGCGCCTCGAGGGCGGCTCGACCATCACCCAGCAGGTCGCCAAGAACGTCCTGCTGACCAGCGACGCCACGGTCGGGCGCAAGTTCAAGGAAGCGATCCTGGCCCATCGCCTGGAGCAGTCGCTGACCAAGCAGCAAATCCTCGAGCTGTATCTCAACGAGATCTGGCTGGGTTATCGTTCGTTCGGCGTCGGCGCGGCCGCCTACAATTACTTCGGCAAGGCGCTGCCGGACCTGACCCTGGCCGAATGCGCGTTCCTGGCCTCGCTGCCCAAGGGGCCGGACAACTACCATCCGATCCGCAACAAGGCCAAGGCCATGGCCCGGCGCAACTGGGTGCTGGGCCAGATGGCCGATCAGGGCTGGGTGTCCAAGGCGGAGGCCCGGAAGGCCATGGCCGAGGACCTGGTGGTCCAGGCCGCGCCCAAGCGCGCCGCCTATCGCGACGCCGACTACTTCGTCGAGGAGGTGCGCCAGCGCGGCATGGCCACGCTGGGCCCGCGCCTCAGCGAGGGCGGCTACTATATGCGCACCACGCTGGATCCGCGGCTGCAGACGGCCGCGCGCTCGGCGCTGATGGACGGACTTGAAAAGTACGACCGCCGCCATGGCTGGCGCGGGGCCTGGGGCCACGTCGAATCGACGGACCTGGACTGGGAAAAGACGGCGCTGAGCAAGGCCGCGCCCGCGGAGCGCCGCCAGTGGCGCTCGGCCCTGGTCACCTCGAACGACGGCCACGTCCGCCTCGTCAAGAACGAGGGCGAGGGCCAACTGGTCGGCGAAGACGTCACCTGGGCCAGGAATGGCAAGGGCCTCAAGGCCGGGGACCTGGTGTTCGTCGAGAAGACCGACGCCGGCTATCGCCTGCGCCAGGTTCCGGCGGTCAACGGCGCCCTGGTGGCCATGGAGCCTTATACGGGGCGGATCGTCGCCCTGGTCGGCGGCTACAGCTACTCGCTGTCGAACTTCAACCGCGCGACCCAGGCGATGCGCCAGCCGGGCTCGTCGTTCAAGCCGTTTGTCTACGCCACGGCCCTGGAGAACGGCTACACGCCGGCCAGCGTCATCGTCGACAGCGCCATCACCTTCAAGGGCGCTAACGGCCAGGACTGGAGCCCGGAGAACTACCACAAGGAGTTCTACGGGGCCCAACCGTTGCGCAAGGGGCTGGAGCAGTCGATCAACGCCATGACCGTACGCCTGGCCCAGGGCGTGGGCATGAAGAAGGTCGTCGACTTCGCCCAGCGCGCCGGCGTCACCCGCACCATGGATCCCGTCCTGGCCATGGCCCTTGGGGCAGGCGAGACGACGCCGTTCAAGCTGACCGCCGCCTACGCCGCCTTCGTCAACGGCGGTCGCCGCGTCGAACCGCACCTGATCGAACTGGTGCAGGATCGCGAGGGAAAGGTCATCTTCCGGGCCGACAAGCGCGATTGCGAACGCTGCGACGCCGGCTTCAACGGCGATGAAAGCCCCAGGTTCGCCGCCCCGGGCGAGCAGATCATGGATCCGGTCACCGCCTACCAGATCACCTCGATGCTGCAGGGCGTGGTCCAGCGCGGCACCGCCGCCGCGGTCAGCTCCCTGGGTCGCCCGCTGGCCGGCAAGACCGGCACGACCAACGAGTACCGCAGCGCCTGGTTCGTCGGCTTCTCGCCGAACCTGGTCGTCGGCGTCTTCGTCGGCTTCGACGACAACCGCTCGCTGGGCGAGGGCGAGACGGGCGCCACTGACGCCGTTCCGGTGTTCATGGACTTCATGAAGGTGGCGCTGGACGGGCAGCCGGTCGTCGACTTCAAGCCGCCGAAGAACGCCAAGTTCGCCATGGTGCGCGGCGTCCGCGAGGCGTTCCGTCCGGGCACCGAGCCGAAGGTCGAGGTCGCGCCGACGGGGCCGATCCCGTACGAGCAAATCTCGCCGGGCCTGCCGCAACCGGTCCAGCCGGCGCCTCAGCCGGGCAAGCCGCCGCCGCAGAAGGTCGATCCCCTCAGCGGGCTCTATTAGGGCGGGCTCTACGAACTCTCATTGCGTGGGAGCGCGACGCGCGTTATTTCCCGCGCCCTTCAACATTGTCACGGAGTAACGTGATGCGACCGGATGTCGAGGCCGCCGCGGCTGACATCGAGCAGTCCATTGGACTGCTCAGGAGGCGTCTTTGACTGGGATGTCGCCCTCCGAAAGCTCGATGAGCTGAACGCCCGGGTCGAAGACCCGACCCTGTGGGATCGTCCGAGCGAGGCCCAGGCGGTGTCGCGCGAACGCGCCGCCCTGGCCGCCAAGGTCGAGGCCGTGCAAGGCATCGAGCGCGACCTCAAGGACGCGCTGGAATACGCCGAACTGGCCGAGATGGAGTCCGACGAGGACTCCCTGAACGACGCTCGCGCCCAGCTGAAGGCCATCAAGGAACGCGCGGGTCGCGCCGAACTCGAGGCCCTGCTCTCGGGCGAGGCCGACGGCAACGACGCCTATATCGAGATCAACTCCGGGGCCGGCGGCACCGAGTCCTGCGACTGGGCCGGCATCCTGCTGCGCATGTATACGCGCTGGGCCAACGCCCATGGCATGACGACCGAGCTGATCGAAGAGACCGACGGCGACCAGGCCGGCATCAAGTCCGCGACCCTGCTGGTCAAGGGGCCGAACGCCTATGGCTGGCTGAAGACCGAGGCTGGCGTGCACCGCCTGGTCCGCATCAGCCCGTACGACAGCAGCGCCCGCCGCCACACCTCGTTCGCCTCGGCCTGGGTCTATCCCGTGGTCGACGACACGATCGAGATCGAGATCAACCCGGCCGACGTGCGCACCGACACTTATCGGGCCTCCGGCGCCGGCGGTCAGCACATCAACAAGACCGACTCGGCCGTGCGTCTGACGCACATCCCGACCGGCATCGCCGTGGCCTGTCAGGCCGGGCGCTCGCAGCACCAGAACCGCGAAGAAGCGTGGAAGATGCTGCGCGCCCGTCTCTACGAGGCCGAGCTGCAACGGCGTGAAGCCGCCCAGCAAGCGCTGGAAGACCAGAAGACCGATATCGGCTGGGGTCACCAGATCCGCAGCTACGTCCTGCAGCCCTACCAGATGGTTAAGGACCTGCGGACCAACGTCGAGACCTCCGACACCCAAGGCGTGCTGGACGGGGACTTGGACGCCTTCATGGGCGCGTCTCTGGCCCAACGCGTCGGCGCCACGCGCGGCGCGACGGAAGGCTAAGGTCCGCGCCTCGGAATACGAAAACGCCCCGGAGCGATCCGGGGCGTTCCTGTATCCGAAGCCTATCGCGAAGCGTCAGCCCGAGACGGGCTTGGCTTGGGCGATGGCCAACTGCTCCGGCGGCGGGGCCGGTTGGACGGTCGGGGCGGGGCGCTGGAACTTCAGGCTGCGGCCCTGGAAGAAGGCCCCGGTTTCCATGGCCAGCTGTTCGTGGGTGATATCGCCATCGACGTAGGAGGTGCCGTAGAGGCGAACCTGCTTGGAGGTGATCGCGCCGACCACGCGGCCGCGCACTTCCACCGCCTCGGCATAGACGCCGCCCTCGACATGGCCGGTCTCGCCGACGGTCAGGCGGCCGACGCGAACGTCGCCCTTGACCACGCCGTCGATCTGCAGCTCGCCTTCGCCGGTGACGCTGCCTTCGATGGTCAGGTCGGCCGACAGCAGGGACGCCACCTTCGGCGGCGCGCGGCGGGCTTGCTCGGCGGGAGCCGCCATCGGGGTCGGCAGGGGCTCGATGCGAGCCGAGGTCTTTGAGCCCGACTTAGCTTGCTTGCTGAACATACTCACCAGCCTTCAAGTAACGATTGGGATTCTGGGCCTTACCGTTGACCCAGACTTCGTAGTGGAGGTGCGGACCGGTCGAGCGGCCCGTCGAGCCCATGGCGCCGACGCGGCTGCCGATGGTCACGCGCTGACCGACGCGGACACCGATGGTGGCCAGGTGCGCGTAGCGCGTCTTGAAGCCGCCGCCGTGGTCGATCTCGACCGTGTTGCCATAGCCCGAGCGGACACCGGTGAACGAGATGACGCCGGGGGCCGTGGCCATGATCGGGGTGTAATAGGCGCCCGGGAAGTCGAGGCCCGAATGGAAGGCCGGTCGGTGCGTGAACGGGTCGAAACGGACGCCGTAGCTGGACGACAGGGCCGGATTGCCGGTCGGACGGTAGAAGGGCAGCTTCTTGGCCGCCGCGCCGAGGCTGCGCATGTCCGACATGTCGTTGGCGGCGTGCTGGATGCGGCTGGCGAACTCCTCGTCGACGTCGAGGACGGCGGCGAGGGCGCGCGGATCCTTGGCTTCGATCAGCGGGCCGCCCAGCGATACGCCGCGGCCGGTGAAGTTGCCGGCGTCCAGACCCGCCATGCGCATGGCCAGGCGCAGGCGCTCGGCGCGGCTCTTGGCGAAGCTTTCGGCGGCGTCGATCAGGCGCTCCTGATCCATCCGCGTGGCCTGGATGCGCTGCACGGGGCTGGCGGCCAGCAGGCGTGGCTTGGCGACCGTCAGGGCCTGGGCGGCGCCGGGCACGCCCTTGAAGTCGGAAACCAGGAGGGCGAGGGCGGCGTGGCGCTTCTCGACCGAGGCGGCCAGGTCTTCCAGTGAGCCGTTGGTGGCCGACAACTGGGCCACGGCGCTGTTCAGGCGAGCCTGGCGGTCCGCGTTCAGGCGCTCGTAATAGGCCTTCTGGCGGATCACCTGCTGGTCGGTCGAGCTGACCGCCAGGGCGTTGACCGCCATCGAGGCGGTGCAGACGCCCATCCACAGCGCGGTGATGGCGACGACGGAAGCGCCCAGCAGCTGCTTGTTCGTGGAAAAGACGTAGCCGCGCATCTCGCCGCCGGAGCGGATATAGATGTGCCGTTCGGGAAATAGGGCTTCGAGAGAGTGCCGCAGTCGCTTAAAGCGCTTGATCGCCATCGCCCAAGAAACCCCCCGTTTCAGGTCTGGGCGATATGCTACGAGAAAGCGGAAAGGCGCAAGGCTCTTCGCGCCCCAAGAGAGCGCGACTCGAAAAAAGTAACATTGCGCCTCGATCCTTAACGTTTCCTGACCATCCGGAGCAAACGTTAAGGCTGTATTCCGGCGTGAAGGTCACACGGAGAGGCGCCGATACAACACCTCGGTGGCCGACGGGTTCCTCGGCGGAGCAGAATTAAGGCCTACTTGATGGCCTTGGCGGCGGTCATCACCGCCTTGATGTGCCCGGGCACCTTCACCTTGCGCCAGACTTCGCGGATCACGCCCTCGCGGTCGATCAGGAAGGTCGAGCGGTCGATGCCCATGTACTTGCGACCGTACATGCTCTTTTCGACCCAGGCGCCATAGGCCTCGACAACGTCGCCCAGCGGGTCGGCGGCCAGGGCGATGGTCAGGTCGTGCTTGGCGCGGAACTTGGCGTGCGAGGCGACGCTGTCCTTGGACACGCCGACGATCACCGCGCCCAGCTTCTGGAACTCCTCGACTTCCGACGAGAACTGCAGGGCCTCGGACGTGCAGCCGGCGGTGTCGTCCTTCGGATAGAAGTAGAGGACGACGTTCTTGCCCTTCAGGCTGGCCAGGCTGACGCGGCCGGTGTCGGTCGGCAGGTCGAAATCAGGGGCCTTGTCGCCGGGCTGCAGCATCGAACGCGTCTCCAGGTGGGAAAGGGTCGCCCCGGCCCTTGGCTACGCCAGGGCCGGGAGCACAATCAACCGATAACTAAACGGGCTTCACCAACACGATCTTCTTCTTGCCGGCGGCCAGCTTGACGACGCCTTCGACGAGGTCCGCCGAGGTAATCACCCGGTCCGCGCTGGCCTCGGCCTTGTCGTTGACCTTCAGGCCGCCGCCCTGGGCCAGGCGTCGAGCCTCGCCGCGCGAACCGGCCAGGCCCGCGTCGGCGAACAGGGCCGCCAGCACGACGCCGGCTTCCAGTTCGGCCGCCGGGACCTCGAAGGTCGGCAGGTCGGCCGACAGCGCGCCCTGCTCGAAGGCCTTCTCGGCGGCGTCACGGGCCTTGCGGGCCTCCTCCTCGCCGTGGGCCATGCGGGTGGCCTCGTCGGCCAGCACCTTCTTGGCGTCGTTGATCTGGGCGCCCTCGAGGGCTTCCAGTTCGGCGATCTTCTCCAGCGGCAGGTCGGTGAACAGCTTCAGGAAGCGGCCGACGTCGGCGTCCTCCGTATTACGCCAGAACTGCCAGTAGTCGTAGGGGCTCAGTTGCTCGGCGTTCAGCCACACCGCGCCGGCCATGGTCTTGCCCATCTTGGCGCCCGAGGCGGTGGCCAGCAGCGGCGTCGTCAGGCCGAAGGCGGCCTTGTGGTCGACGCGGCGGGTCAGCTCGACGCCGTTGAGGATGTTGCCCCACTGGTCCGAACCGCCCATCTGCAGCACGCAGCCGTGCGCGCGGTTCAGCTCCAGGAAGTCCACCGCCTGCATCAGCATGTAGTTGAATTCGAGGAAGGTCATCGGCTGTTCGCGCTCAAGCCGCAGCTTGACCGAGTCGAAAGCCAGCATCCGGTTGACCGTGAAGTGCACGCCGTAGTCGCGCAGGAACTGCACGTAGCCGAACTTGCTGAGCCACGCGTCGTTGTCGACCATGATGGCGTCGGTGGGGCCGTCGCCGAAGGTCAGGAACCTGGCGAAGACCTGCTTGATGCCGGCGATGTTGGCGGCGATGTCGGCGTCCGACAGCAGCTTGCGGCTCTCGTCCTTGCCGGTCGGGTCGCCGACCTTGGTCGTGCCGCCGCCCATCAGGACGATCGGCTTGTGACCAGCCTGCTGCAGGCGGCGCAGCATCATGATCTGGATCAGGCTGCCGACGTGCAGGCTCGGGGCCGTGGCGTCGAAGCCGATATAGGCGGTGATGATCCCGCCGGCGGCCGCGGCGTCCAGCTCATCCGGGTGGGTGATCTGATGGATGTAGCCGCGCGCCTCCAGGGTTCGCAGGAACTCCGACTTGAAGGACGGCGCGGCGGACATGGTTCGACTCTCTGATTGACTTGGCGGGCCGTCTAGCACGGCGAGGTCCGCCAAATCGAGGGAATGTGAGGGTTTCATTTCAAACTCCGGGGCGGGAGCCGGAGCGCATGATCGACTGGATGAGAGCGACCCCGGCGAGGCGGGGCGGCGACGTGTCTGGTCAGCCTCCCGCTATGGCAGCGGGCGGTAATAGGGGCGGGCCAGGACGAAAGCGTCGATCATGGGTCTAGCTACCGTTTGCCGCCCGTGGCAGTCAACGTCTCCATGAAGATCCTGGGATTCATGACCGGCACCTCGCTCGACGCGGTCGACATGGCGGTGCTGGAAACCGACGGCGAAGACATCCAGGGCTTCGGCCCGGCGGGCGAGCGCAAGCTGCGCGAGGCGACTCGTGATCTGCTGCTCAAGACCACCGACATCGCCCGCGCCTGGCCGCGCGGCGAACCCGAGCCGGCGATCTTCGACGAGGCGCGCAGAGCCGTGGCCGACGAGCACCTGCACGCGGCCGAGAGTTTCCAGGCCGAGCACGGCCTGTCGTGGAGCGATTTCGACCTGTTGGGCGTGCACGGCCAGACGGTCCTGCACGAGCGGCCGACCGCCGATCGTATCGGACGGACGGTCCAACTGCTGGACGCCGAGCGTATGGCCCAGGTCAGCGGCCGTCCGGTGGCCTTCGACTTCCGCACGGCGGACGTGGCGGCCGGCGGGGAGGGAGCCCCCCTGGCGCCGATCTATCACGCCGCCCGCGCTCGGGCCTCGGGCCTGGCCGCGCCGGTCGCGGCGCTGAATGTCGGCGGAGTGGCCAACATCACCCTGATCGGTCCGGACGGAGCCCTGCTGGCCTTCGACACCGGTCCGGGCAACGGCATGATCGACCTGATGCTGCAGGCGCGCGGCATCGCCCGCTTCGACGAGGACGGCAAGCTGGCCTCGGTCGGCCGCGTGGACGAACGGGCGCTGAACGCTCTGCTGTCGAGCCCGTACTTCGATGCGCCGGTCCCCAAGTCCCTGGACCGCTACGACTTTTCTCTGGAGCCGGTGGCGCACCTGTCGCCTGAGGACGCCGCCGCGACCCTCGTGGCCTTCACCGCCGAGGGGGTATTCCGCGCCTTCGCCCAAGGCGGCGAAACGCCCAACGCCCTGATCGTCTGCGGCGGCGGCCGGCACAATCCGGCGATCATGAAGACCTTGGCCGAGCGTGCGCCGGTCCCCGTGCGGGCCGCCGAGGCGCACGGCTGGCGCGGCGACAGCATCGAGGCCGAGGCGTTCGCCTACCTGGCGGCGCGGACGGCCAGGGGGCTGCCGATCAGCTTCCCGGGGACGACGGGGGTGAAGGCGGCGATGACGGGCGGAAGGATCGTCCAGCCCTAAGGAGTCAGTGCAGCTTCAGCCGTCCCGACACTCTCCGCTGCAGCAGGCGCGCCAGCGCCAGGGTCGCCGTGCGGCCCACGCCCAGGATCGCTCGGTGGTGGTCCAGGTGCAGCGACATGTACGCCCACTTGGCGATCAGCCCTTCGACGAAGAAGTTCGGGCCGCCCAGCCCGCCCATCAGCGCGCCGACGCCCTTGTTGTCGCCCAGCGACACCAGCGAGCCGAAGTCGCGATAGACGAACGGCGCGTCGATCCGGCCCTGGTGCAGCCGCGCGATCAGCGCTCGCTCCAGATAGCTGGCCTGCTGGTGCGCGGCCTGGGCGCGGGCGGGGATGGTCTTGCCGTCCTTCCACGGCGCGGCGGCGCAGTCGCCCAGGGCCCAGACGTCGGGGGCCGAGGTCTCCAGGTGGTCGTTGACCACGAACTGGTTGCCGCGATTGGTCTCCAGCCCAAAGCCGGTATTGGCCTCGGCCGCCTTGACGCCCGCGGCCCAGACGATCAGGTCGGCCGGAATGTCGCCCTGGCTGGTCTCCAGCCGGTCGGCGTGGACGGCCAGCACCTTGGCGCCCGTTCTCACCGCCACGCCCTTGCGCTCGAGGGCCAAGGTCGCCTTGTCGGCGATCTTCGGCGGCAGGCCGTTGAGGATCCTCGGCGCGGCCTCGACCACCGTGATGTCCAGGCGGAAGCGCTGTTCGTCGCCGACGCTGTCCAGCAGCTCGCGATGCGCCTCGATCAACTCGGCCGACAGCTCCACGCCGGTGGCGCCGCCGCCGACGATGGCCACGCGCATGATCTTGTCGGGCGAGAACGAGGCCTTGGTGAAGGCCGCCAGCAGCCGGGCGTGGAAGGCCTCCGCGTCCTCGGTGCGCTCCAGCAGGTGCGCCCGTTCGGCGCCGGGCGTGCCGAAGAGGTTCGAGCCCGAGCCGATCGCCAGCACGCCGAAGGTGAAGGTGATCGTCCGCTCGGGGGCCAGCAACTGGCCGTCCGCGTCGGTGATGGGCTTCAGGGTCAGGCGCTTGGCGGCCGGGTCGAAGGCGGCCAATTCGCCGAGCAGGAAGTTGAAGCCGTTCGAGCGGCCCAGGATCGAATAGGAAATCCCTTCCTGGTGGACGTCCAGCGTGCCGGCCGCCACCTCGTGCAGGGTCGGCTTCCAGATGTGGAAGCTGGAGCGGTCGATCAGCAGCACCCGGCGCTTGCCGTGCCGGCCGCCCAGCCTGCGGCCCAGCCGCGAGGCCAGTTCCAGTCCGCCGGCGCCGCCGCCGACAATGACGATGTCATAGTGCATCACCGCGTCCCTGATATTCATCAATCAGTGAAAACATAGGATCGTGACCGATGTTACGCCATCGCCGCTCCGCCACGTCGCACAAACGAAAAAGGCCTCCCCGGAGGGAGGCCTGGAATTCGAACCGGTAGGCTCGCCTAGATCGGGTTTTCGGCCAGACGCTTGTCGAGATACTCGCTGACGCTCTTCTCGACGCTGGGCAGGTGCTCGGTCCAGAAGTGGCTGGCCTTGTCGATGACCTCGTAGTCGATCGTGATGCCCTTCTGGGTCCGCAGCTTGGTGACCACGCGCTCCACCTCGACGGGCGGGGTGATGGTGTCGGCCGAGCCCGTCAGGAACAGGCCCGAGGCCGGGCAGGGGGCCAGGAAGCTGAAGTCGTACATGTTGGTCGGCGGCGACACCGAGATGAAGCCGTCCGTCTCCGGGCGACGCATCAGGAGCTGCATGCCGATATAGGCGCCGAAGTCGAAGCCGGCGACCCAGGTCTGGCTGGCGGCCGGGTTGCTGGTCTGCAGCCAGTCGAGCGCGGTGGCCGCGTCGGCCAGCTCGCCGATGCCGGCGTCGAACTCGCCCTGGCTGCGGCCGACGCCGCGGAAATTGAAGCGCAAGGTCGCGAAACCGCGCTTCATGAACAGGTGGTACAGTTGAACCGACACCGGGTGGTTCATGTGACCGCCGGCCTTCGGGTGGGGGTGCAGGATCAGCGCGATCGGCGCCGTCTCGGTCTTGCCCGGAGAATAGCGACCTTCGATCCGCCCGGACGCGCCGGTCAAAATCACATCAGGCATGTCGTTCCCTTGAGCTCGCGAGCGGCCTGTCATCCGACGATTGGATCGCCAGAATACTTGACTACTGCGCTTGGTCTTCCTAAATCGCAACCAGTCGCGGGCTTATAGGGCCCGCGCGCGAAGTCGCGGCTTGTAGCACACGCAAAAGCCGATGCGCGCGGAATCTGCAAGGGGTAAGGCGATGCGCCTGAGCACCAAGGGTCGATACGCGGTCATGGCGATGACCGACCTGGCCAAGCGCCAGGACGAAAGCGAGGGTCGCGCCGTGGCCCTGGCCGAGATCGCCGCGCGCCAGCAGATTTCGCTGTCGTACCTGGAGCAGCTGTTCGCGCGCCTGCGCCGCAAGGGCCTGGTGATCAGCGCTCGAGGCCCCGGCGGCGGCTATCGCCTGGCCAAGGGCTCGGGCGAGACCTTCATCTCCGACATCGTGCTGGCGGTCGACGAGCCGCTCCGCGCCACCCGCTGCAATTTCAACAAAGGTCAGGCCAAGGGCTGCATGGCCGGCGGCGAGCGCTGCATGACCCATGGCCTGTGGGAAGAGATGGGCCGTCAAATTCATGGCTATCTGGCCTCGGTCTCGGTGGCCGACGTGCTGAACGGCGAGCTTCGCCCTCAAGGCGGCCCGATGGGCCGTCCGATGGAGATCGCGGCCGAGTGAGCATGTCCCGCGCATCGGTCTATCTCGACTACAACGCCACGGCCCCGATGCGCCCGGAGGCGCGGGAAGCGCTGCTGAGCGCCCTGGAGAGTCCGGCCAATCCCTCGTCGGTCCACGCCGCCGGCCGCGCCGCGCGCGACCTGGTGGAACGCGCCCGCGCCGAGGTCGGGGCCCTGGTCGGCGTGCCGGCCGGCTCGGTGACCTTCGTCAGTGGCGGCACGGAAGCCAACGCCCTGGCTATCGAGAGCGCCAAGATCGCTGGCGTGCAGCGCATCATCATCAGCGCCATCGAGCATGACGCGGTGACCGAGACCGCCAAGGCGTCCGGGCTCCCGCTGGAAGTCATGCCTGTGGATAGCCTGGGGATCGTCGATCTCGACTGGCTGGCGCAAGCGCTTGAAAAGCCGGGCAAGACCCTGGTTTGCCTGATGCTGGCCAACAACGAGACCGGCGTGATCCAGCCTGTGGACAAGGCCTCGGCCCTGGTCCGCGCCGCCGAGGGGCTCCTGCACGTCGACGCCGTCCAGGCGGCCGGCAAGATCGCCGTCGACTTCTCGGCCCTCGGCGCCGACACCCTGGCGCTGTCGGCCCACAAGCTGGGCGGCCCGCAAGGCGTCGGTGCGCTTGTCGCCGGAACCCGCGCCACCGTCAGCCGTCGCCAGCACGGCGGCGGTCAGGAGCGCGGCCGCCGGGCCGGCACCGAGAACGTCGCCGGCATCGCCAGCTTTGGCGCGGCCGCCCGCGTGGCCCGCGACAGCCTTGCCTCAATGGCCGAACAGGCCCATTGGCGCGACGCCCTGGCCCAGCGGCTCAAGGCGCAAGGCGCGGTCGTGCTCGGCGAGGGCGCCGACCGTTTGCCGCAAACCCTGTGTTTCGCCGGCGAGGGCTTCGGCTCCGAGGTCCAGGTCATGAACATGGACCTGGCCGGGGTCATGGTCAGCGCCGGCAGCGCCTGCTCGTCGGGCAAGGTCAAGGCCAGCCGCGTGGTGGAAGCCATGGGCCGGTCCGATCTGGCCCCGTTCGCTCTGCGGGTGAGCGGCGGCTGGGCCAGCACGGAAGACGATTGGAACAAGTGCGGCGACGCCTGGCTCGCCGCCTGGAAGCGTATCGGCGCACGGCGCCGGGAGGTGGCGTAGTGGCCGCGGTCAAGGAAACTGTCGAAACCGTCGCCGCGCTCGAGAAGTACGAGCACGGCTTCACGACCGATATCGCTCAGGAGTTCGCCCCCAAGGGTCTCTCCGAGGACATCGTCCGCTTCATCTCGGCCAAGAAGGACGAGCCGCAATGGATGCTGGACTGGCGGCTGGAAGCCTATCGCCGCTGGCTTGAGCTGGAGGAGCCGACCTGGGCGAAGGTGAACTTCCCCAAGATCGACTACCAGGACAGCTACTACTACGCCGCGCCCTCGACCAAGGAAGGTCCCAAGAGCCTGGACGAGGTCGATCCCGAGATCCTGGCCGTCTACGCCAAGCTGGGCATTCCGCTGAAGGAACAAGAGGTTCTGGCCGGAGTCGAAGGCGCGCCGCGCTACGCCGTGGACGCGGTGTTCGACAGCGTCAGCGTCGTGACCACCTTCAAGAAGGAACTGGCCGCGGTCGGCGTCATCTTCTGCTCGATGAGCGAAGCGATCCGCGAACACCCGGAACTGGTGCGCCAGTACCTGGGCAGCGTGGTGCCGACCTCGGACAACTATTTCGCCTGCCTCAACAGCGCGGTCTTCTCGGACGGCTCGTTCGTCTACATCCCGCCGGGCGTGCGCTGTCCAATGGAGCTGTCGACCTATTTCCGGATCAACGCCAAGGATTCCGGCCAGTTCGAGCGGACCCTGATCATCGCCGACAAGGGCGCCTATTGCTCGTACCTGGAGGGCTGCACGGCCCCGATGCGCGACGAGAACCAGCTGCACGCGGCCGTGGTCGAGCTGGTCCTGCTGGACGACGCCGAGATCAAGTACTCGACCGTGCAGAACTGGTACCCGGGCGATCCCGAGACCGGCAAGGGCGGCATCTACAACTTCGTGACCAAGCGCGCCGACTGCCGCGGCGACCGCTCCAAGGTGTCGTGGACCCAGGTCGAAACCGGCTCGGCCATCACCTGGAAGTATCCGTCCTGCGTGTTGCGCGGCGAGGGGAGTTCGGGCGAGTTCTACTCGATCGCCGTGACCAACGGCCATCAGCAGGCCGACACCGGCACCAAGATGATCCACCTGGGCGCCAACACGAAGTCGCGGATCGTCGCCAAGGGCATCAGCGCCGGCAAGTCGACCAGCACCTATCGCGGCCTCGTTTCGGCCCACCCGAAGGCCAAGGGCGCGCGCAACTTCACCCAGTGCGACAGCTTGCTGATCGGCAAGACCTGCGCGGCCCACACCGTGCCTTACATCGAGGCCCGCAACGGCCAGTCGGTGTTCGAGCACGAGGCCACCACCACGCGGCTGTCGGACGACCAGCTCTTCTACTGCCAGCAACGCGGCCTAAGCCAAGAGGAGGCCGTGGCCCTCTTGGTCAACGGCTTCGTCAAGGACGTGCTGCAGCAACTCCCCATGGAATTCGCCGTCGAAGCCCAGAAGCTGGTGGCGATTTCTCTCGAAGGATCAGTCGGTTAAAGATGCTTTCTATCAAGAACCTTCACGCCCGCGTCGAGGACAAGCCGATCCTGAAGGGCGTTACGCTGGACGTGCCGGCCGGCGAGGTCCACGCGATCATGGGCCCGAACGGGGCCGGCAAGTCGACCCTGTCCTACGTACTGTCCGGCCGCGGCGGCTACGAGGTCACTGAGGGCTCGGCCAGCCTGAACGGCGAGGACCTGCTGGCCCTGGAGCCGAACGAGCGGGCGGCCAAGGGCCTGTTCCTGTCGTTCCAATATCCCCTGGAAATTCCGGGCGTTCCGGCCCTGACCTTCATCCGCACCGCTCTCAACGCTCAGCGCCGCGCGCGGGGCGAGGACGAAATCGCCGCCCCGGCCTTCCTGAAACTGGCCAAGGAGAAGGCCGCGGCGTTGAAGATCGACTTCGAGATGCTCAAGCGCGGCCTGAACGTCGGCTTCTCGGGCGGCGAGAAGAAGCGCATGGAAATCTTCCAGATGTCGATGCTTTCGCCGAAGTTCCTGATTTTGGACGAGACCGACAGCGGCCTCGACATCGACGCGCTGAAGATCGTCTCCGAAGGCGTCAACGCCCTGCGTTCGCCCGAGCGCGGCATGCTGGTCATCACCCACTACCAGCGCCTCTTGGACTACATCAAACCCGACAAGGTCCACGTGCTGGCCGCCGGCCGCATCGTCGCCTCGGGCGGCCCGGAACTGGCCCTGCAGCTGGAAGCCGAGGGCTACGACAAGTATGTGAGCGTGGCGGCGTGACCCTTTCGACCGCCCTCAAGACCGGCGACCTGACCGCGCTGCCCTCGCGGCGCGACGAGGACTGGCGGTGGACCGATCTGCGCGGTTTGCTGCGGGTCCTGCCGCCGGCCGCGCCGGCGCATGACGGCGAGATTCCGGCCGGGCCGTTCGCCGACCTGGCTTCAATCGAGACCGTGTTCGTCAACGGCCGCCGGATGGCTGGCGCCGAGACCGCTTCGGGCGTCGTCGCCCTGCGCTTCGTCGCCCTGGCTGAAAAGGCCTCGCAAGCCGCCAACCACGCCCTTGTGGTCAAGCCGGGCGAGACCCTGGTTCTGCTGGAAAGCCACGAAGGCCGCGCCGCCGGCTACGTGTCCGACGTCACCCTGGACATCGCCGTGGGCGAGGGCGCTTCGGTCGAGCGCATCATCCTGGTCGAGGACGACGCCGAGGCGATCAACGTCGTCACCGCCGAGGTCGACCTGGCGCCCGGCGCGACCTACGCCCAGACCGTCCTGACCTCGGGCGCGCGTCGCCAGCGGATCGAGACGCGGATCAACCATCCTGGCGCCCACGCCCAGGTTCGCCTGGACGGCGTCTATCTGCTGGACGGTCAGCGCCACGCCGACCAGACCACCGTCGTCACCCACGCCGGCGTCGACGGGATCACCAGCCAACTCACCAAGGGGATGGTCGCCGATCAGGCGCGCGGCGTGTTCCAGGGACGCATCGTGGTCTCGCCCGGCGCCGACCAGACCGACGCGCGCATGGGCCACCATGCCCTGATCCTGTCGGACAGGGCCGAGATCGACGCCAAGCCCGAGCTGCTGATCTTCGCCGATGACGTCAGTTGCGCCCACGGCAACACCATCGGCGCCCTGGACGACGAGGCCATCTTCTACGCCCGCCAGCGCGGCATCCCGGAAACGGAAGCCAAGGCCATGCTGACCGTGGCCTTCGTCGGCGAGGTGGTCGAGCGGATCGAGCACGAGGGCGCGCGCGCCATCGCCGCCGCCTGGGTCGCCCGCAAGCTGGGGAGTCCGACCTGATGGCGTTTGATGCTCCGTTCGATGTCGAGGCGATCCGCGCCCAGTTTCCGATCCTGGCCCGCCAGGTCCACGGAAAGCCGCTGATCTATCTCGACAGCGCCGCCAGCGCCCAGAAGCCCGACACGGTGCTGGACGCCATGATGGGCCTGGCCCGCACGTCCTACGCCAACGTCCATCGCGGCCTGCACACCCTGGCCAACGAAACGACCGAAGCCTATGAAAAGGCGCGCGAAACCGTTGCGCGCTTCATCAACGCCGAGCCGACCGAAATCGTCTGGACCAAGAGCGCCACGGAAGCGGTGAACCTGGTCGCGTCGTCGTTCGGCCTCGGCCTGAACGCCGGCGACGAGATCGTGATCTCGGAGATGGAGCACCACGCCAACATCGTGCCGTGGCACTTCCTGCGCGAGCGCAAGGGCGTGGTTCTGAAGTTCATCCCGGTGCTGGACGACGGGCGGCTCGACATCGAGGCCTTGCCGGGCCTGTTGTCCGACAAGACCAAAATGGTCGCCGTCACCCACATGTCGAACGTGCTGGGCACGGTCAACGACGTGGCCGAGATCGTCCGCCTGGCCCACGCGGCCGGCGCCCCGGTTCTGCTGGACGGCTGCCAGGCGATCGTCCACGCCAAGGTCGATGTGAAGGCCCTGGACGTCGATTTCTACGTCTTCTCCGGCCACAAGCTGTACGGCCCGACCGGCATCGGCGTGCTCTATGGCAAGGCCGAACGCCTGGCCGCCCTGCCGCCGTATCAAGGCGGCGGCGAGATGATCGGCTCTGTCTCCATGGACCGGATCACCTATGCCGATCCGCCGCATCGCTTCGAGGCCGGCACCCCGGCGATCCTGGAGGCCGTGGGCCTGGGCGCGGCGATCGAATGGCTGAACGCCCTGGATCGCGACGCCATCTTCGCCCACGAGCACGCTCTGTACGAGCGGGTCGCCGAGCGGCTGCGCGGCGTCAACGGCGTGCGCATCCTGGGCGAGGCGCCCGGCAAGGGCGCGGTGCTGTCGTTCACGGTCGAGGGCGCCCACGCTCACGACATCGCCCAGGTGCTCGATCGGTACGGCGTCGCCGTCCGCGCCGGCACCCATTGCGCCGAGCCCTTGATGCGCCGTTTCGGCGTCACGTCGAGCGCGCGCGCCTCCTTCGCCCTATATAACACCGAGGCGGAGGCCGACGCGTTCGTGGACGCGCTGGCCAAGGCCCGCAGTTTCTTCAGTTGAGCCGCTCATGACCGACGCCGCCGCTTCCGAACCCGCTTTCGCCCAAGTCCCGTCGGCATTGTCGAAGGACGAGCTGAACCGGCTGACCGACCAGCTGATCGAGAAGCTGAAGACGGTCTACGACCCGGAAATCCCGGTCGATATCTATGAGCTGGGCCTGATCTACAAGGTCGACGTCAGCGACGACAAGGACGTGGCCATCGACATGACCCTGACCGCCCCGGGCTGCCCGGTGGCTGGGGAAATGCCGGGCTGGGTGCGCGACGCGGTCATGGAGATCCCGGGTCTGAAGTCGTGCAATGTCGAGCTGGTCTTCGAGCCGCCGTGGGATTCCTCGCGGATGAGCGACGAGGCCAAGCTGCAACTGAACATGTTCTGATTGGTTCGAGAGTCATGGAAACCGCGATCACCGCACGCCCCCGCCGCCCGCGCCCCAAGGTCGTCACCCTGACCGACGCCGCGGCCGCGCGCGTGAAGGAGATCATGGATCGGGCTGACAAACCCTATGCGGGCCTGCGGGTGGGTGTGAAGAACGGCGGCTGCGCTGGCCAGGAATACGTCTTCGAATACGCCGCCGAGAAGGGACCGATCGACGAGGTCGTCGAGGACAAGGGCGTCACCATCCTGATCGAACCCAAGGCGGTGCTGTTCCTGATCGGCACAGAGATCGACTACGAGATCACCAAGCTGTCCTCGAAGTTCGTGTTCCACAATCCCAACGAAACCGACGCCTGCGGCTGCGGCGAGAGCGTCACGATCCAACCGGCGGCGGAGGCCTTGGACTGATGCTGGCTCGAACCCCGTCCTGCGTTGAATGCGGCCTCGCGTGGGGCGCGCCGCGCTTCAAGCACGAGGACGAAGCGCCGCTCTACTGGTCCGACACCGGCCTGCTGTGCTCCTCGACCTGCGCCCAGAGCCACTTCGCCAAGCGCCGGGCCGAGGGCACGTTCGTGGCGATCCCTGCGGAGTGCCCGGTCGAGGTCTAGGCCGAGACCTCCGCCGGCTTCGGCGCCGCGGCCACGTTCTCGCGGCCATTCCACTCCACAAGCACCGACGGCTTCGCGGGCTGGCCCGTCGCCTCCGCGATGAGTTCATTCGTGGCGCCTTCGATCGCCGCTTCCATCCGCGCCATGAAGTCGTCCTTCTCCAGGCCTTGGGGGAGGGCTGGCAGGAACGCGACGGTCGCGGTTCCTGGCGACTTCTTCTTCTCCGTCTGCCGCCAGAAGCAGCCCAGGTTCGTCGCCACCGGCACGACCGGCAGGCCGAAATCCTTGCTCATGTAATAGACGCCCGTGCGGTAGCGGAACCGCTCGCCCGGCGCGGCCAGGTGACCCTCGGGATAGATCAGGATCCGGCGGCCGTCGGCCGCGACCTGGGCGGCGCTTTCGGACAGCGCCTTGCGCGCCTCCGGGCCGCCGCAGCTGTCGACGACGATGGCTCCGAACTTCTTGAGGATCGCCCCGACCAGGGGGAACCTCTCCAGGTGGTCGCCGGTCACGAAGCTCAAGTTGTCGACATGGGCGAACATCACGAAGCCGTCGCCCCAGCTGTGGTGCTTGGCGGCGAGGATGCAGGGACCGTCGGGCAGGTTCTCGCGGCCCTTCAGCTCAACCTTCACATCGGCGAAGAACGCCAGAGCCCACAGCATCCGGCGACTATAGAGCCGCAGGGTGAAGGTCACGGCGTCGCGGCCCGGCGCCAGGGCGGCGAAGGCGGCTGACAGGCCGTAGAAGATCGACAGGACCCAGTAGTAGGCGTTGAAGAGCGCGCTGCGCATCTCTGTGTTTTCCCTAGCGGGCGAAAAGCACGGCCTGGACGGCCGCTGTCATGAGGGGGGCGTGGGCCGAGAGGGCGTCGTCGCCCAGGCGGCCATAGGCCTTGTTCTGGGCGGTCTGGGTGATGACCCCGATGGCCATGGCGGCCAGCACGCGCGGGTCGCCGGGCGGCAGCTGGGCCTCGATCATCGCCCGCTTGATCACGTTCTCGACCAGGGTGACCGGGTCGCGGCCGTCCTCCTGGTAGTACGGCAGAAAGTGGTGCAGCTGCAGCAGGTGGAACGAGAACAGCAGCCAGTCCTCGTCGGCCACGGCGCAGTAGGCGCGCACCAGGGCAGCGGCCTTGGCCTTGATCCCTTCGACGGCGGCGGCCTCGTCCTCGATCAGCGTCGCGAGACGGCGATGGCAGTCCATGAACAGGCCAACCGCCAGTGCGTCCTTGCTCTTCCAGTGGCGGTAGATCGCGCCCTCGGAAACCCCCGCGCGGGCGGCGATGGTCTTGGTGGTGGTCGCGTCGACGCCCTCGACGACGAAGGCCTCCAGGGCGGCGCGTTCGATGCGGGGCTTGGCGCTCATGACGAGAGCATCTCATAGGCGCGTGGAGATGCAAGTGAGCGCTCACTTACAATATCGTGATCGAGATTGACCGCGGGCGGCGGGGCGGCGACACACGGCCATGGTCCAGACGGTTCTGATCTATTCGATGGGCGAGGTCATCGGCGACGGCCTGATCAAACTGCCCTTCATCGCCGGCCTGCGCGCGGCCTTTCCCAAGTCGCAGATCAGCTGGTGCGCGGCCAAGGGCGAGACGGTCTACGCCGGGCCGCTCAAGGCCGTGGTCTCCGGCTATGTCGACGAGGTCATTTTGGAGGGACGCAATGGGGCCGCGCCGGCGGACAGCCTGCCGTGGGTGAAGCCGTTCGGCGGTCGCAAGTTCGACCTCGTCATCGACACCCAGGAGAACCTGCGCCGCGGCGGCGTCGCCAGGCGCGGCGCGGGCGGCCGTTTCGTCTCGGCCGCCCGCCACGCCCGCGACAAGGACTGGCCCGTGGCTGTCACGGACCGCCTGGCGCGACTGCTGACCCTGGCCACGGACGGGCAGGGCGCGCCGAAGCCGCTGGCGCTCACCAACCCTGACGCCCTGAAGGCCGCCGAGGCCCTGCTGCCGTCCGGCCCGACCTATGTCGGCCTCGCGCCTGGCGCGGGCGGACAGGACAAGCGCTGGCCGCTGGAGAACTATCTGGAACTGGCCGGCCGCGTCGTGGCCAAGGGTTGGACGCCGGTCTTCCTGTTCGGCCCCGAAGAGGCCGAGGACGCCGCCGTGGCCGCGCGCGAGGTCCCGCAAGCGCTCCAGCCCGAGCGTAACCGCACCGACGGATTCGCGGGCGTGAAGGGCCCGCTGCTGGTCATCGCCCTGGCCGGGCGACTGGCGGCGGGCGTCGCCAACGACGCGGGCCCTGGCCACATGCTGGCCGCGGGCGGCGCGCCGCTGCTGTCGCTGCAACAGGATCGCCGCAAGTCGATGAAATTCCGCCCCGCCGCCCGGCGGCTTGAGATGCTGGTCTCGGAGGACTACGGAAGCGGCATGGGCGCCCTGCCGGTTGACGCGGCTTGGGAGGCGCTCCAGCGTCTCGTGTCCGGAGCCTCCTGAATGTCCATCCTCGCGCCGATCTCGGCGGGCGAACTGGTCGACAAGATCACCATCCTGCGGGTCAAGGCCGAGCGGATAGGCGACCCGGCCAAGGAAGCCAATGTCCGCAAGGAGCTGGCCCTGCTGGAAGCCACCGCGGCTGAGCACCTGCCCGACAATGCCGAGATCGCCCGCCTGACCGCCGAACTCACCGAGGTCAACGCCGCCCTCTGGGACATCGAGGACGGCAAGCGCGACTGCGAGCGCCGCCAGGACTTCGGCGAACACTTCGTGGCCCTGGCCCGCCGGGTCTATATCGACAACGACAAGCGCGCCGCCATCAAGCGCGCCATCAACGCGGCCGCTGGCTCCGAGATCGTCGAGGAGAAGAGCTACAAGCCCTATCTCAAGCCGTAGGATCTACTTTCCCTTGAACGCCGCCGCGCGCTTCTGCAGGAAGGCGCTGACGCCTTCGAGGAAGTCCTCGGTCTTGCCGGCGAACTTCTGGGCCTTGCGTTCGGCGTGCAACTGGCCGGTCCAGTCGCTGTCGAGGCTGTCCCAGACCAGCTTGCGGATCGCGCCCAGCGCCGCCGGGCCGCGGGCCAGCTCGAGGGCGATCGCCGTGGCGGCGCCGATCAGTTCGTCGTCCGGCACGCAGCGATTGACCAGCCCCCATTGCAGGGCCGTGGCCGCCGGGATCTTGTCGCCCAGCAGCATCATCTCCATGGCCCGGGCCTTGCCGATCAGGCGCGGGAGCATGTAGGTCGAACCGCCGTCGGGCACGAGGCCGATGCGTCGGAAGGCCTGCAGGAAGTAGGCGCTCTGCGCCGCCACGATGATGTCGCCCATCAGGGCGATCGAGCAGCCGACCCCGGCCGCCGGGCCGTTCACCGCCGTGACGATCGGTAGCGGGAAGTCGCGCAGCAGGGTCATCAGCGGGTTGTAGGTGCTTTCCAGCGCCGAGCCGGCGTCGGGCTTGCCGTCGACGTCCAGTTCGCGCCCGGCCGCGCCGCCGCCCGACAGGTTGGCGCCCGAGCAGAAGCCGCGGCCTTCGCCGGTCAGGATCACCGCGCGCGCCTCGATCTTGCCGGCGGCGATCGACGAGAAGGCGTGGATCAGCTCGCGGGCGATCTCCAGGCTGGCGGCGTTCAGGGTGGATGGATCGGCGAGGGTGACCGTGGCGACGCCGCCTTCGGTCGAGACACGGATCTTCTGATAGTCCACGGCCAGGGCCTCCCTTGATCTTTAGGCGGAGTCTAGGCGCCTTTGCCCCTTGGGAAGGCTAGCGGAATCTTCAAAAGGAAACGCCGCCGATCGTGAGACCGGCGGCGTCCAAGGTAGGTCTTCTGCTGAAGAGGTTCAGGCCGCGTTGGCCGAGGCCGGCATGGACTCCGCCGCCGTGACCCGGTTGCGGCCGCCTCGCTTGGAGGCGTAGAGCGCCGTGTCGGCGCGTTCCATGATCGAATGTCCGCTCTCGCCCGGCTTGCGCTCGGCGAAGCCCGACGAAATGGTGATGGCGCCCAGGTCCTCGTTGGTCGAGCGACGCTTGAGCATGCGCGAGGAAACCTCGACGCGGATTTCTTCGAGGGTGGCGGCGACGGCCGCGGCGGACTCGCGCGGGAAGATCATGGCGAACTCCTCGCCGCCGTAGCGGGCGGCGAACCGCGGCGGGGCGGCGACGCGGCCGATCACCGAGGCGACATAGCGGATGACCTGGTCGCCGGTCTGGTGGCCCCAGGTGTCGTTGAAGCCCTTGAAGTGGTCGATATCGAGCACAGCCAGGCAGATGCTGGCGTTCTCTTCGTCGGCCTCGGCGCAGGCGCGCTCCAGCTCTTCGTCGAAGGCCTTGCGGTTGGCCAGGTTGGTCAGGCCGTCGGTGGTGGCGTCGCGGCGAACCTGTTCAAGATGCTCGCGCAGGCGCTCGACCTCGGCCGTGGAGTCGGCCAGGCGCGTTTCCAGCGACCGGTTTTCCTTGTGCACGCGGCGGGTGGCTTCGGCCAGGCTGCCGACCACCGCCTTGATGGCGTCGACGTCGGTCGACTTGTCCAGGCTCTTGGTCGCGCCGGCCAGTTCCTTGCCGAAGGCGGCGTTGGACTTCTGGGCGTTGTGGATGGCTTTGGAGACCGCCTCCAGTTCCTTCGACAGAAGGTCGCCGGCGTCACGGATCTGTTCGTTCAGGCGCGCCTTGGGCAGGTAGGTGGCGGCCAGTTCCTCGCTGACCAGTTCGGTCATCGGCTCGCCCAGCGAGATCAGTCGCGTCAGTTCACGGGCCAGGGCGCCGTCGGGATCGGCCACATAGTGGGTCCACAGCTCGAAGTTCAGGGCGGTCGGCCACACCTGGTGACGCTCCATGAGCTCCAGGGCGCGCGAAGCAATCTTATAGGCCTCGGGACCGCGCAGCGTGGTTTCGACGTCCGACATCTCTTCTTCCCCCGTTCAGCGGTTCCCCTCGCGGAAACGCCGACGCTTGGAGCGCGACCATAGGGTGGAGAGTTCTTACGAGGCGTTAAGAACGACGTTCACTTGCGTAAGAAACGACCAGCCTTCATGGTTATCATCGATAAGATGAGCACCGCGCCACCATGGCCGGGAGAGGGTAGGGAGGCGAACATCATGAACGCACCGGTCAATCTGTCGTTCGACGCCCACAAGGCGGCGATGGCCGACGTTCTGCGGCGTCAAAAGGCCGCGCATCTGCGCGATGGCGCGCCCAGCGTCGAGAAGCGGATCGATTGGCTGAACCGTTCGATTGATCTGCTGGTCGGCCATCAGGCGCAGATCGCCAAGGCGGTTAACGAAGATTTCGGCTCGCGCTCGCCCGAGGCCACGGCCCTGACCGACGTCGCCGGCTCGATCGGCCCGCTGAAGTTCGCCCGCGAGAACGTCGCCAAGTGGATGAAGCCGGAAAAGCGCAAGACGACGCCGGCGATCCTCGGTCTGTTCGGCGCCAAGGCCACGGTGCAGTGGCAGCCCAAGGGCGTGGTCGGGGTGATCAGTCCGTGGAACTTCCCGGTCAACCTGACCTTCGCGCCCCTGGCTGGGGTGTTCGCGGCCGGCAACCGGGCGATGATCAAGCCCTCGGAGTTCACCCCGGCGACCTCGGATCTGCTGAAGACCATGTTCGCCAAGGCGTTCTCGGAGGAGGAGGTCGCGGTGTTCGTCGGCGGCCCCGAGGTCGGTCAGGCCTTTTCGGGCCTGGCTTTCGACCACCTGGTGTTCACCGGCGCGACCTCGGTGGCGCGGCACGTGATGCGCGCGGCGGCCGAGAATCTGGTGCCGGTGACCCTGGAGCTGGGCGGCAAGAGCCCGGTGATCCTGTCGCGCGGCGCCGACATGGCCACGGCCGCGGCGCGGATCATGAATGGCAAGACCCTGAACGCTGGCCAGATCTGCCTGGCGCCGGACTATGTCCTGGCCCCGCAGGAAGAGGTCGAAAGCTTCGTCAAGGAAGCCCAGGCCGCCGTTGGCCGCTACTTCCCGACCATCAAGGACAATCCGGACTACACGGCCGTCGTCGCCCAGCGTCACTACGACCGGGTCAAAGGCTATGTCGACGACGCCCGGGCCAAGGGCGCGCGGATCGTCGAGATCAATCCGGGCGGTGAGGACCTGTCGCAGCAGGAGCACCGCAAGATCGCCCCGACACTGATCCTGGACCCCACCGACGACATGACGGTGATGCAGGAGGAGATCTTCGGCCCGGTCCTGCCCGTGAAGGGCTACAAGACCGTCGACGAGGCGGTCGCCTATGTGAACGCCCACGACCGGCCGCTGGCCCTCTACTGGTTCGGGACCGACGAAGCCGAGAAGGACCGCGTGCTGGCCAACACCACCAGCGGCGGGGTCACCGTCAACGACGTCATCTTCCACGTCGCCCAGGAAGATCTGCCGTTCGGCGGCGTTGGTCCGGCGGGCATGGGCGCCTATCACGGCCACGACGGCTTCCGAGAGTTCAGCCATCGCAAGGCGGTGTTCCAGCAGCTGAAGAAGGACATCGCCCCGATGCTGGGCCTGCGCCCGCCTTACGGGGAGGGGATCCGCAAGTACCTGGCCGGGCAGATCAAGAAGTAGCTTCAACAGGACGGCGCGGCATGCTCCAAGCGGCGCATGACCGCGCCGCTGTCCCTGCGCCCCATCGTCGAAGCCCGCGACCTGCCGCCCATGCTGGCGGCGGAACTGCGCGAGCGGTTCGCGCGGGGCGAAACGGGGGTGGCGTTCGCGCCGGAGCATGACGCCTCTATCGGCGCGCCGCCGGGAACGCTGGCGGGACCGGAGGCCGCCGCCTGGCCCTACGACATCGCCGCGCCCCTGCCGGTCAACGTGCCGGCCTTCTGCGCCGTCGGCGACAGCTGGTGGTTTCCGCGTTTCGGCGGGCTGATCGGCGCGGACGGCGCGCTCTACAACGCCACGATCGGCGAGGCGCGACATGGATCGGGGGATCTGTCGGCCCTTCCGGGCGTACTCGACAACGCCACGCGCTTCATCCCGCCGGCGTCAGCGCCCGACATCGAGGCCGGCGCCGTGTTCCTGCCGTGGGGCGGGACCTTCAACTACGGCCACTTCGTCATAGACGCCTTGCCGTCGCTGCTGACCCTGGAGCGGGCAGGGCTGCTGGACGGCGTTCCGGCCCTGGCGCCCAAGCTGACCGCTTGGCAAAGCGACCTGATCGGCATGGCCTTTCCGGATCTCGCGGTCCGCGAAGTCGAGGCTTCGGTCGTGCGCCTGAAGCGGGCGGTGTTCGCCACCAGCATGGACCACTTCCTGCACCACCCGAACGGTCTGGTCACGGATGTCGCCGCCCGTGTGCTGGCCAAGGCGCCGGCCGGTCGCGGCGCGCGGCGTGTCTATCTCTCGCGGCGCGGCCAGTCGATGCGAGTGATGATCGGCGAGGCGGCCTTCGAGACGGCGCTGGCGGCGCGCGGTTTCACGATCGTCCGACCCGAGACCCTGGGCGCGGCCGAGCAGGTCGCCCTGATGCGCGACGCCGAGGTCGTGGTCGGCGCCAGCGGCGCGGCCCTGGCCAACGCGGTCTTCCTGCCGAAGGGTGCGCGGGTCGTGGAGATCCAGCCGCTGAACTTCACCAGCCAGTGGGTGCGGGCGGCGTGTCGCCAGGTCGGCGTCGACTGGCGTGGCTATGTCTGCGCCTCACCGGCCCCGGCGCGGCAGGCGCCCTTGTTGGCCAGACTTCGTCGCGGCTTCAAGTTCGCCTTCCGCCCGCCCTTGGACGACCTGCTCGCCGTCGTGGACGCCGCTCTCTAGAAGTCAGGCGCTCTAAAGGATGCCCTTGCGCCCCGGAGCCCACGGGTCGAGCGACTGCTGCTCCTCGCGGTGGACCATGCCGTAATAGCCGGCGACCCAGACGACCAGGAAGGTGACGAGGCCGCCCCAGAAGCCGCCCGGCGTCGCGAACCAGACCGTCAGGGCGCTGATCACCGAGGCCAGACCCAGCATGCACCAGCGTAGCAGCACCGAGAAACCGTGATAGGTCTTCTCGTGCGCGATCAGGACGGCTTGCTTCTCGGCGACCAGGGTGTCGGGTTCGATAGCGGCCATGTGCAGTCCTCCCATTTTCCTTGGGCGCGACCGGCCGGCATCCGGCGCGATCGAGCCGAAAACGAGGATGACGATAACAGTGTTCCGCCAATTCGGCCACCGTCGTCGCGATGTAGGGCGAACCAAAAGAAAAAGCGCCGGACGAGAGCCCGGCGCTTTTGTTCTTCAGACGATCGACGAGGCCTATTTGCCGCGAGGCGGACGGACCAGGAAGGCCGGGACGTCATTGCCGAAGCCGACCACGCGACGGTCGTCGTCATCGCGGTCACGGATCGGCTGGACGCCACGCACGGGACGCTCGGGGCGTTCGCTACGCTCAGGACGTTCGGCGCGTTCCGGACGCTCGGCCCGGGCGGGACGTTCCGCGCGTTCGGGACGCTCGGCTTCGACCGCCGGGGCGGCGGCGCGGGGCTCGCGTTCGCGGCGCGGACGGCGCTCGCGGGCGGGGCGTTCCTCGACGACGGCGGCTTCGGGAGCCTCGGCGGCGACGGCCTCGACCGGCGCTTCGGCGGCGGCTTCCTCGGTGCGGCGGCCACGGGCGCGCGGGGCCGGACGATCACCGCGATCACCGCGATCCCGGCCGCCGCGCTTGCGATCGCGATCGCCTTCGCGCTTCACCGTCACGGCGTTCGAATAGTCGAGATCGAGCTTTTCTTCCTCGGGCGTCGAACCGATCAGCTTGACGACCTTGTCGAAGCCCTTGTCGTCGGCCGGGGTGACCAGCATGTAGGTGATGCCCGTCCGGCCGGCGCGGCCGGTGCGGCCGATGCGGTGGACATAGTCGTCGGCGTGGTGCGGGACGTCGTAGTTGAAGACGTGGCTGACGGCCGGGATGTCCAGGCCGCGCGCGGCGACGTCGGAGGCCACCAGGATCTTCAGGGCGCCGGAGCGGAAGTCCGCCAGAGTCTTGGTGCGCTGGGACTGGTCGAGGTCGCCATGGATCGCGGCGGCGTCGAAGCCGTGCGACCGCAGCGACTTGGCGACGATGTCGACCTCGGTCTTGCGGTTGCAGAACACGATGCCGGTCTCGATCTGGGCCTTCTCGATCAGCGCGCGAAGCGCCAGGCGCTTGGCCTTGGGGTCGGAGGTCGGAACCTTGACCAGCAGCTGGGTGATATTGGCGTTGGTCGTGGCGGGCTTGGCCACCTCGATCCGCACCGGATCCTTCAGGAACTGCTTGGTCAGACGCGTGATTTCCGGCGGCATGGTGGCCGAGAAGAACAGCGTCTGCTTCTTGGGCGGCGTCATCTTGAAGATGCGCTCGATGTCGGGGATGAAGCCCATGTCCAGCATGCGGTCGGCTTCGTCGACGACGAGGAACTGCACGCCGGTCATCAGCAGCTTGCCGCGCTCGAAGTGGTCGAGCAGGCGGCCCGGGGTGGCGATCAGGACGTCGACGCCGCGGTCCAGCTTCTTTTCCTGGTCGCCGAACGAGACGCCGCCGATCAGCAGCGCCCACGAGAGCTTGGTGCCCTTGGCGTACTTCTCGAAGCTGGAGGCGACCTGATCCGCCAGCTCGCGGGTCGGGGCGATGACCAGGGCGCGCGGCATGCGGGCCTTGGCGCGGCCCGATTGCAACTTGTCGATCAAGGGGAGGGTGAAGGCGGCGGTCTTGCCGGTGCCCGTCTGGGCGATGCCGAGGACGTCCTGACCCGCGAGGGCGACCGGAATGGCCTGGGCCTGAATGGGGGTCGCAGTGGTATAGCCGGTGTCGGCGACCGCCTGCAGGGTCGTGGGCGAAAGCCCGAGATCGGTGAATTCTGTCATTACACGCTGGTCTGCTCGGAGCCGCCCGTGCTTGGGCGAGCGGGCGGCGCGGATTCGCCAGACCTGCTCCGAAGCTGGGGATAAATAGGCCGAAAGTCGGCAAAGTCAATCGCTGCAAGGCGATAGGAAGTGTTCGGAAGATCGGCGCCGAGAACGGTTAGCCGCGCAAAGTCGTTAGGCTGGCGCCCAAGCAAACGCCCCTCTATATCGGCCGACACATGACCATCGACCACGACTCTCGCCTTCGGCGCCTTCGTTTCCGCGCCTGGCATCGCGGCTTCCGGGAAGCGGACCTCATTCTGGGCCCGTTCGCGGACGTCCATGGCCCGAACCTGACCCCGGAGCAGATCGACACGCTTGAGACGCTGCTCGAGGAGTCGGATCGCGAGATCTACGCCTGGATCGTCGGCCAGGAGCCGACGCCGGAGAAGTTCGAGACCGACGTCTTGGCGATGATCCGCGCGTTCCGGTTTGAGGCGCACGCTTCGCGCCCGACGGGGGATGGCGCTTAGGAGCATGGCCTACGATTTAAAGCAGATCGCCAAGGCCGCCGGCGGCCTGACCCTGGCCGGCGCGCCGGAGGGCTTCGACGCGCTGGTGATGGCCGACATCGCCCGGGCGCGGGGCGGCCTGACCGCGTTCGTGGCCCGAGACACCGCCCGCGCCAACGCCTTCGTTGACGCCCTGAAGTTTTTCGCCCCCGAGATCGAGGCGGTGCTGCTGCCCTCGTGGGACTGCCTGCCTTACGATCGCATCGGTCCGTCCTCGGGCGTCTCGGCCACGCGGATGGCGACCCTGTCGCGCCTGGCTCGAGGTCTGGGCGAGACGAAGCCCGCCATTCTCGTCCTGCCCGCGCCGGCCCTGCTGCAGCGCGTGCCGACCAAGGAGGTGCTGCTGCGCGCCTCGTATTCGGCCAAGGTCGGCAATGTCGTCGATATCAAGGACCTGGAGCGCTATTTCGCCGTCAACGGCTATGCCCGCGCCTCCACCGTTTCCGAGCGCGGCGAGTTCGCGATCCGCGGCGGCGTCATCGACGTCTATCCGCCGGCCGCCGAGGAGCCGGTGCGCCTGGACCTGTTCGGCGATACGCTGGAGAGCATCCGCGCCTTCGACCCCGAGACCCAGCGCTCGACCAAGCAGCTTAAGGACATCGACCTGCTGCCGGTCAGCGAGGCCCTGCTGGACGCCGACGGCATCTCGCGCTTCCGCAAGGGCTATGTCGCGGCGTTTGGCGCGCCCGGCGATGATCCGCTGTACGCCGCCGTCAGCGAGGGCGGCCGCCGCGCCGGGCTCGAGCACTGGCTGCCGCTGTTCTATGAGCGGATGTCCAGCCTGTTCGACTATCTGCCGGCCGGCGCGCTGATCGGCGTCGACCATCAGACGACCGAGGCTCGCGACGAGCGCCTGTCGATGATCCTGGACGCCTACGAGGCCCGCGCCAGCGCCGACCGCAAGTCGGCCTACCGCCCGCTGGCGCCGCAGGCGCTCTACCTGACCGCCGCCGAGTGGGATCGTGAGCTCGCCGACCGCGCCCATCGCCTGTTCACCCCGTTCCAGCCCCAGGGGCTGGACGTCGTCGACATGGGGGCCAAGCTGGGCCGCGCCTTCGCCGCCGAGCGGGCCCAGGACAGCGTCAACCTGTTCGAGGCCACCGCCGATCACGCCAAGGCCCTGGCCGCCGCCGGCAAGCGCGTGCTGTTCGGCTCGTGGTCCGAGGGCTCGTCAGAGCGTCTTGGGACCATGCTGGCCGACCACGGCCTCAAGAAGGTTCCCTATGCCGCCTATTGGCAGGCGGCCAAGGCCAACGATCCGAAGATCCCGCAGCGCGTCGTGCTGCCGCTGGACCACGGCTTCGAGACCGATAGCCTGGCCGTCATCTCCGAGACCGACATTCTCGGCGATCGTCTGGCCCGCCCGCGCAAGAAGCGCCGCGCGGCCAACTTCCTGGCCGAGGCCAGCGCCCTGACGCCGGGCGACCTCGTCGTCCACATCGATCACGGCATCGGCCGTTACGAGGGCCTGAAGACCCTCGACGTTCAGGGCGCGCCGCACGACTGCCTCGATTTGCTCTATGGCGGCGAGGCCAAGCTGTACCTGCCGGTCGAAAACATCGATCTGCTGACCCGCTACGGCGCCTCGGATCCCGAGACCGTGCAGCTGGACAAGCTGGGCGGTGCCGCCTGGCAGGGCCGCAAGGCCAAGGCCAGGGAACGGCTGCGGGTCATGGCCGAGGGCCTGATCCAGATCGCCGCCGCCCGCCAGCTCAAGTCCGTCGAGTCGACCGACCCGCCGCACGGCGTGTTCGACGAGTTCTGCGCCCGCTTCCCCTACGAGGAGACGGACGACCAGCTCAGCGCCATCCACGACGTGCTGGAGGACCTGTCGTCCGGCAAGCCGATGGACCGCCTGATCTGCGGCGACGTCGGCTTCGGCAAGACCGAAGTGGCGCTACGCGCGGCCTTCGTGGTGGCGATGAGCGGCAAGCAGGTCGCCGTGGTCTGCCCGACCACTTTGCTGGCCCGCCAGCACTACAAGACCTTCAAGGACCGCTTCCAGGGCTGGCCGGTCAAGGTCACGCGCCTGTCGCGCCTGGTCACCGGCAAGGAAGCCGCCGAGACCCGCGAGGGCCTGGCCAACGGCCAGCTAGAGATCGTGGTCGGCACCCACGCCATCCTGTCCAAGCAGGTGTCGTTCAAGGACCTGGGCCTGGTCATCGTCGACGAGGAGCAGCACTTCGGGGTCAAGCACAAGGAGAAGCTCAAGGAGCTTCGCGCCGACGTGCACATGCTGACCCTGACCGCCACGCCGATCCCGCGCACCCTACAGATGGCGCTGTCGGGCATCCGCGAGATGTCGATCATCGCCACCCCGCCCGTCGACCGCCTGGCGGTGCGGACCTACATCAGTCCGTTCGACCCGGTGACCCTGCGCGAGGCGCTGCTACGCGAGAAGTACCGGGGCGGCCAGTCCTACTACGTCGTGCCGCGCATCAAGGACCTGGAGGACATCGAGAAATTCCTTCGCACCCAGGTGCCCGAGGTGAAGTACGTCGTCGGCCACGGCCAGATGGCGGCTACCCAGCTGGAAGACGTGATGACGGCCTTCTACGAAGGTCAGTACGATGTGCTGCTCGCGACCACGATCGTGGAGAGCGGCCTCGACATCCCGTCGGCCAACACCCTGATCGTCCACCGCGCCGACATGTTCGGCCTGGCCCAGCTCTATCAGATCCGGGGCCGAGTCGGTCGCTCCAAGGCCCGCGCCTACGCTTATCTGACCACGCCGGTCGAAAAGTCCCTGACCCTTTCAGCCGAGAAGCGCCTGCAGGTGTTGCAGTCCCTGGACAGCCTGGGCGCCGGTTTCCAGCTGGCCAGCCACGACCTGGACCAGCGCGGCGGCGGCAACCTCCTCGGCGACGAGCAGAGCGGCCACATCAAGGAGATCGGCGTCGAGCTCTATCAGCAGATGCTGGAAGACGCCGTCGCCGAGTTGCGCCAGCGCCAGGGTCAGGAGGCCTTGCTGGAAGACCGGGGTTGGTCGCCGCAGATCAACACCGGCGCGGCCGTGATGATCCCCGACGAGTATGTTCCCGATCTGAACGTGCGCCTGTCGCTCTATCGCCGCCTGTCCGACGCCGAGCAGGCCGCCGATCGTGAAGCCCTGGCCGCCGAGATGATCGACCGCTTCGGCCCGCTGCCGCCCGAGACCGACAGCTTGCTCAAGGTCGTCGCCATCAAGGGCCTGTGCCGCGAGGCCAATGTCGCCAAGATCGACGTCGGGCCCAAGGGCGCGGTGGCCAGTTTCAGGAATGATAGTTACGCCAACCCGCTTGGGCTGATGCAGTACGTCGGCAAGAACAACCTGATCTGGAAGGTGCGTCCCGACCAGAAGGTGGTGGTCAAGGGCGAGTGGGACACCCCGGCCCAGCGCCTTGACGCGGCCGAGAAGATCCTCACGGTGCTGGCCAGGCTGGCCAAGGAGTAGGCGCGGGATCAAATCGGGCGAGGAGGGGTTGTCTTCCGGTAGGTTTATCGGAAGGAAGCGCCGGAATGCTGAGATCCATCCTCATCGGCCTGTCGGCGGGTTCCCGTTCGATGACGCCGCTGGCCGCGGTCAGCGAGGCCGCGCATAGTGGCCGCCTACCGGCCGACAATGGCGCGCCGTCCTGGCTGGGCAGTCCATGGATGGCGGCCGGCTCCAAGGCGCTGGCGGCCGGCGAGCTGTGGGGCGACAAGCTGCCCTCGGCCCCGGACCGCATCGTGCTGGCGGGCATTCTCGCGCGGCTCGTCACGGGTGGCCTGGCGGGCGCGGCCTTGGCGCCGAAACGCCAGAGATATCTCGGCGCCGCCCTGGGCGCCGGCGCGGCGGTGGCGGCGTCCTATGTGACCTTCCACGCCCGCATGAAGGCCATCCGCCACTTCGGTCAGACGCCCAGCGGTCTGGTCGAGGACGCGCTGACCATCGGCGCCGCGCAACTGGTGACGCGCGCTCTGCCGGGGCGTTGACCGCGATGGCCGAGAAGCATGAACCGCCCGAGCGGGAGCCGCCCAAGCCGTCGCCCGAGCAAGTGGAAGGCGTACGTCGTCAACGCGAGCACATCGAGGCGCTGGACGGCGAGGATCCGCTGCGCGGCGGCGTCGCCGACTAGCTCAAATCCCGTCTAAGCGCGGGCGTTTCTCCGTCTCCCTTGCGGGAGACGGTGGTCCGTAGGAGGGGTAATCGGCCTGCCGGATTAGCGTTTCAGCGCAACGAGTTAGCCTGTGTAGCTCTTCATCCGACCGCCTTCGGCGGCCACCTTCATCCGCAAGGGAGAAGGGTGTTCGATGAGCATTCACGCCCTTGCGTCCCCGGCTCCGAAACCTGCCGTATTCTCTACCCACCTCGTCGCGAGGAAGGGGCGCATGGCCAGCGACCATTTGCGGCGGCGGGGGGCGGTCGAGCGGGCGCGCTCTTCGGCGCGGGGGAAACTCCGCAACTGCATCCCTCTGGCGGCGGTCGGCCCTGGAACACAGAAACGACGTGGGATGTCGGGCCGAAGAGGCGACAGGCGGCTGGAAACAGCCGCATCCGGGATCGGGCCACGCGGCCTGACCCGCCCGTCGGAGGCTTCAGGGATGTCGGGGTGCGAACAGCATCACGGCGTCACGCTTCCGGATAACGATCGCGCGGAGCGTCGGGCTTCGTCGAAACGGTATTTATCCAGTTCTTCCGGACGTCGTCCGGCGCTCCGCATCCCTTTCCACGCCTTCAGCGAGCGATCGCGTGAAGCGGCGGAGGTGTGGGCCTAGAGCCGCAGACCGTACAGCCGTCGATCCCGCCGCTCGCCATCCCGGTGCACCGCGCCCTTCAGGTAGCCCTCGGCCTTGAAGCCCAGCTTCTCCAGCAGGCGCTCGGCGCGATTGTCGCCGACATGGATGCTGGCCACCAAGCTCTTGAGGCCGCCGCCGGCGGCATGGGCGAGGAGGGCGCTGACCGCCTCGGCGCCGAAGCCCTGGCCCCAGCCCTTGCGGTCGATGACGAAGCGAATCTCCGCTCGCTCATGGCGCCGGTCGATGTCGATGAACTCGCAATAGCCGAGGTACGCGCCGCTCACGGTGTGGCGGATGCTCCAGTAGGCGGCGTCGCCGGCGGCCATCTCGTCCACCTGGGCGGCGACGCGGGTGGCCACCTCGTCCGGGTCCTCGATCGGCTCCTGATCGAGGTTGGACATCACCTCCGCATCGCTGAGGAACGGATAGATCAGGGGCGCATCGTCGATCGTCAGCGGAGCGAGGGTCAGGCGTTCGGTCTCAAGGATCATGCGGTCCGACGATCTGGCTTTCAGGGTTGCGTTTGGCGGCGCGCTTCCCAGCTATGGCGCGGAGCGCTCGCTAGTGGTAGAGGGGCCGCTTCGTTTTTAACGCGGCATTTCGCCCGCGCCCGGATCGAGAATACATTCCACATGCTTATCGGCGTCCTGCTGGCCATCAATATCGTCGTCTGCCTCTGTCTGATCGGGGTGGTGCTCATGCAGCGCTCCGAAGGCGGCGCGCTGGGTATGGGCGGCGGCAACACGGGCTTCATGACCGCCCGCGGCGCCGGTGACCTGCTGACCCGCATCACCTGGATTCTGTTCTCGGTCTTCCTGCTGATCAGCCTGACCCTGACCATCCTCACGGGACGCGCCAATACCGGCGGTTCAGTAGCCGACCAGGTCAAGGGCCTGGACGCCAAGACCCTGAACGCCGCGCCGACCCCGCCGCCCGGGTCGCTGAACTCGCTGCCGGCCTCGCCGGACAGCCAGCCCGGCGCCATCCAGGCTCCGACTCCGCAGATCAACACGCCGGCCCCGGCCGCCGCGCAACCCGCGCTGCTGGCGCCGACCCCGTCGGCCCCCAAGCCCGCGGCCAAGGCGCCCGCCAAACCGGCTGAAAAGCCGGCCGCCGCCACCCCGGCCCCCACGGTCGCGGCCCCGCCGGCGGAACAGCCCAAACAACAATAACCGTCCCAAGACGGTCTTCCACTGACCCCCGAGGGCGACCTCGGGGGTTTAATCTTGTTGATGAACGCAGGTCTTTTCACCGGCGTCGTCGAATCACGGGTAATCTGATCGCCCATGACGCGGTACATTTTCATCACCGGCGGCGTGGTTTCCTCGCTTGGCAAGGGTCTGGCCTCGGCGGCGCTCGGCGCGCTGCTGCAAGCACGCGGCTACACGGTCCGCCTTCGGAAGCTCGACCCCTATCTCAACGTCGATCCGGGCACGATGAGCCCGTATCAGCACGGCGAGGTCTTCGTGACCGACGACGGGGCGGAGACCGACCTCGACCTGGGCCACTACGAGCGCTTCACCGGCGTGTCGGCCAAGAAGGCCGACAACATCACGACGGGCCAGATCTACAAGACGATCATCGAGAAGGAGCGTCGCGGCGACTATCTCGGCGCGACCGTCCAGGTGATTCCGCACGTCACCAACGAGATCAAGGATTTCGTCCTGTCGCCCGCCATGGATGAGACGGGCAAGAAGCCGGTCGACTTCGTGCTGGTCGAGATCGGCGGCACGGTCGGCGACATCGAGGGGCTGCCGTTCTTCGAAGCCATCCGCCAGCTGCGCCAGGACCTGCCGCGCGGCCAGAGCTGCTACCTGCACCTGACCCTGCTGCCGTTCATCAAGACCGCCGGCGAGATGAAGACCAAGCCGACCCAGCACTCGGTCAAGGAACTGCGCTCGATCGGGATCCAGCCGGACATCCTGCTCTGCCGTTGCGAGCAGGAGATCCCGGCCGAGGAAAAGCGCAAGATCGCCCAGTTCTGCAATGTCCGCCCCAGCGCGGTCATCCAGGCGATGGACTCTTCGTCCATCTACGCCGTGCCGATCGACTATCACGAGCAGGGCCTGGACGCCGAGGTCCTCGACGTCTTCGGCATGAGCGATGCGCCGGCCCCGGACCTGACGCGCTGGAAGACCATCGACGAGACCGTCCAGCATCCCGACGGCGAGGTCACCATCGCCGTGGTCGGCAAGTACACGGTGCTGAAGGACGCCTATAAGTCGCTGATCGAGGCCCTGCACCACGGCGGCCTGGCCAACAAGGTCAAGGTCAACCTCGACTGGGTCGAGAGCGAGACCTTCGAGGGCGACGAGGGCGCGGCCGCGGCCCGCCTGGAGAACGCCCACGCCATCATGGTGCCCGGCGGCTTCGGCGAGCGGGGCGCGGAGGGCAAGATCCGCGCGGCCCAGTTCGCCCGGGAGCGCAAGGTGCCGTACTTCGGCATCTGCTTCGGCATGCAGATGGCGGTCATCGAGACCCTGCGGAACGTCGCCGGCATCAAGGACGCCAGCTCGTCCGAGTTCGGCCCCACCGAGCGTCCCGTGGTCGGCATCATGACCGAGTGGATCAAGGGGAACGAGACCGTCCAGCGCCGCGCCAACGACGACCTGGGCGGCACCATGCGCCTGGGGGCCTACGAGGCCGTCCTGACGGCCGGCTCGAAGGTCGCGCAGATCTATGGCTCGACCGAGATCAGCGAGCGCCACAGGCACCGCTACGAGGTCAATATCGGCTACGCCCACCTGATGGAGGACGCCGGCCTGAAGCTGACCGGCCGCTCGCCCAACGGCGTGCTGCCCGAGATCGTCGAGCGGGAAGACCATCCGTGGTTCATCGGGGTGCAGTATCACCCGGAACTGAAGAGCCGCCCGTTCGCGCCACACCCGCTTTTCGCCAGCTTCATCGCGGCGGCCAAGGAGCATGGTCGACTGGTCTGAAGCACGCTGTTGCATCTCCGAAGAGATTCGGGCATAAGCGCGCCCTCACGCGGCGACCTGGGCACCCCCGAGTCGCCGCTCTCGATTTTCACGCTCAACGAGCAGAGTCACTTCGATGGCCGTTCCTAAAAGAAAAACTTCGCCTTCTCGCCGGAACATGCGCCGGTCGCACCACGCCCTGGGCGCCAACTCGTTCATCGAGGACAAGGACACCGGCGAGCTGCGCCGTCCGCACCATGTCGATCTGAAGACCGGCATGTACAACGGCAAGCAGATCCTGACGCCGAAGGAAGACTAAGGTCTCCTTTCGTCAGTGACGATTTCGAAAACGCCGCCCGGTTCGCCCAGGCGGCGTTTTTCGTCGTATTTTCGTCGTACGCGCAAAAAACGGTGCTAGCCTCCGAGCTGGGAGGTACGCCCATGCTCACACGTCGGAACATCACGGCGGGACTGGGGATTTCACTGGCGGCGTCATCGGCCATGGCCGAGGCCATAACCCCCGTTTCCGTCAATCAGAGCCTGCCTCCAGCGACAACGCCTGCGCCGCCGGACGATCCGGTGCTGATCCTGGACGCCTCGCTGGACGACGATGACCGCCTCACCGTGGAGGTCGAGATCAACGGGCAGGGGCCTTTCAACTTCGTCGTGGACACCGGGGCAGGGCGCAGCGTGCTGACTCCGGCCGTCGCCGAGAAGCTGAACCTGCCGGCGGGTCCGCAGATCCTCATCCACGGAATCTCCAGCGCGATCACCAGTCCGACGGCGCGGATCGACAGCATGCGGGCCGGCGAAGCCCGGTTGGGCGCGGCGGTCCTGCCGGTGCTTCCCTATGAACGCGTCGGGGCGGACGGCCTGCTGGGCGTCGACATCCTGGACCGGCGCAACGTCGTCATGGACTTCCGCAAGCGGAAGCTGCTGATCCGTCGCAGCCAGTTCTTCTCGGAAATGACTCGCAAGGCCGACGAGGTGTCGGTGCCGGCCGACGCCCGCTTCGGGCGCCTGACCCTGACCGACGCTCGGATCGCCGGCACGCGCTCGGTGGCCTTCATCGATTCCGGTGGCGGCATATCGATTGGAAACATGGCCCTGCAGCGGGCGATCGCCGCCAAGCGGCGCCGCGCGTCGGACCTCGTCAAGCCCGCCCGCCTGCTGACGGCCGGCGGCGAGGTCTATCTGGGCGAGTTCCGCGTCGTGCCGTCGATCACCATGGGCAATCTGCATCTGACCAACATCCCGATGGCCTTCGCTGACGTGCACATCTTCGACGTCTGGTCGCTGAACCACCGACCGGCGGCCTTGCTGGGCGCGGACGTGCTGAAGCTGTTCGCCAAGGTCGAGCTCGACTTCGGCTCGGACCGGGTCCTGTTCAAGCTGGGCCAGAGGAACGGCCTGACGCCGATCTACAACGTCTGACGCGCGTTTCAGCCGTTGTGACCGGTGATCCGCGCCTGTCGAGGGCAAGGCAAGTTGCGCCCGCGACGCTTGGCGGCTAAAGGCGGGCGCGCCTTTTGGCCTCTAGGAGCAGCCCATGACCGAGATCGTCGACATCATCGCCCGCGAAATTCTCGACAGCCGGGGCAACCCGACCGTCGAAGTCGACGTGATCCTGGACGACGGCGCCTTCGGCCGCGCCGCGGTGCCGTCGGGCGCCTCGACTGGGGCTCACGAGGCCAACGAGAAGCGTGACGGCGACAAGGCCCGCTATCTGGGCAAGGGCGTCCTGCAGGCCGTGGACGCGGTCAACGGCGAGATCTTCGACGCCCTGTCGGGCGTTGACGCCGAGGACCAGCGCCGCGTCGACAACCTGCTGATCGAACTGGACGGCACCCCGAACAAGGCCCGCCTGGGCGCCAACGCCATCCTGGGCGTCTCGCTGGCCACGGCCAAGGCCGCCGCCGAGTCTGCCGGCCAGCCACTCTACAAGTATGTCGGCGGCGTGAACGCCCGCGTGCTGCCGACCCCGATGATGAATATCATCAACGGCGGCGCCCACGCCGACAATCCGATCGACATCCAGGAATTCATGATCCTGCCGACCGGCGCCTTGAGCTTCCGCGAAGGTCTGCGCATGGGCGCCGAGATCTTCCACAGCTTGAAGAAGGCGCTGAAGGACGCCGGCCATAATACCAACGTCGGCGACGAGGGCGGCTTCGCCCCGAACCTGGCCTCGGCCGAAGCCGCGCTCGACTTCATCGTCAAGGCCGGTGAGAAGGCCGGCTACAAGGCCGGCGAGGACTTCGTCCTGGGCCTGGACGTGGCCTCGACCGAGTTCTTCAAGAACGGCAAGTACGAGCTGGAGGGCGAGGGCAAGTCGCTCGACCCGGCCCAGATGGTCGACTACCTGGCCGGTCTCGTCTCGAAGTTCCCGATCCTGTCGATCGAGGACGGCATGGCCGAGGACGACTTCGACGGCTGGAAGCTGCTGACCGACACCCTCGGCAAGAAGGTCCAGCTGGTCGGCGACGACCTGTTCGTCACCAACCCCAAGCGCCTGCAGATGGGCCTGGACAAGGGCTTGGCTAACTCGATCCTGGTGAAGGTCAACCAGATCGGCACGCTGTCGGAAACCATCGACGCCGTCGATCTGGCCCACCGCCATGGCTATACAAGCGTCATGAGCCATCGCTCGGGCGAAACCGAGGACAGCACGATCGCCGACCTGGCCGTCGCGCTGAACTGCGGTCAGATCAAGACCGGCTCGCTGGCCCGCTCCGACCGCACCGCCAAGTACAACCAACTGCTGCGCATCGAGGAGATGCTGGACGACCAAGGCGTCTACGCGGGCCGCGCGGCGCTGAAGGGCCGGTAGGGCTCTTCAGATCGTCGAAATTCGCGAAGGCGCGGCTTCCAACGGGGGCCGCGCCATTTGCTTTTTCGGGCGCGATTCTCGCCACCGGGCCGACGGTCGGACGTGTTCCCCTGGTCCGCGACCGCGTTAACCCACAAATTTTCTAAAAGCCCGGCAGTGGTTTCAAACGAGACCAATTGCTCGCTGTTCGCGGTCGCGAAATAGCTTCGGCGGCGCGGTATCTAGATGCGTGTGAAACGATCTCACGTGAAAGCATCGTTCGCCTGCTTGGCGAGCTGTCAAAGACCCTGCTCAACGCCTGGATTTAGAAGGCGTTAAGCACGGTCGGCGATCCTACGAATCCCTCTCTGGGGCCTTGAGATGTTCGCCCGACTGCAACCCTTCCTGCCGACCGCGGCGATCTTTTTCCTGATTTTCTACTTCGCCTTTCACGCTCTGACAGGTGATCGAGGCCTGCTGTCTATCTCGCAGCGCAACGCGGACCTCGCAGCAAAAACAAAGGAACTCAGGAAGATACGCGCGGAGAGGATGGACCTTGAGGCCCGTGCTCGTCTATTACGCAACGGCAGTCTGTCGGCTGATCTCCTGGAGGAGCGCGCGCGCTCCCTTCTAGGATATGCCGACCCGAGGGACTATGTGATCCGCGTCAAGCGTCCGAGCTGACGGGTCGCCTATTCTGGAATTGGCTGCTGGTCGGTTCGCGGATCACCTCGATCCCGGATTGATCTTGGCGAGAGACCAGGGCGTTTCCTACGCGGAACCGACGATTTTTCGGCGGGTGGCGCCCTCAGGACGAAGGCCGCGATGAAGATTGGCCAGGGAGATTTGAATGGCGCGTACGCGCAAGGCTGAGGCCTCGGCGGGGAAGGCGGTAGACACCGGTGTCAACGCTTTCGTCGGGAAAGACGAACTCCTGAAATTCTATCAGGACATGCTGCTGATCCGCCGCTTCGAGGAGCGCGCCGGCCAGTTGTACGGCATGGGCCTGATCGGCGGCTTCTGCCACCTCTACATCGGTCAGGAAGCCATCGCGGTCGGCATGCAGTCGATTTCGCAGGAGGGCGACCAGATCATCACGGGCTACCGTGACCACGGCCACATGCTGGCCGCCGGCATGGATCCCCGCGAGGTCATGGCCGAACTGACCGGCCGCGCCGGTGGCTCGTCCAAGGGCAAGGGCGGGTCGATGCACATGTTCGATATCGCAGCGGGCTTCTACGGCGGCCACGGCATCGTCGGCGCCCAGGTGGCGCTCGGCACCGGTCTGGCGCTGGCCAATCACTACAAGGGCAACGGCAAGGTCTCGTACGCCTATATGGGCGACGGCGCGGCCAACCAGGGCCAGGTTTACGAGAGCTTCAACATGGCCCAGCTGTGGAAGCTGCCGGTCGTGTACGTGATCGAGAACAACCAGTACGCCATGGGCACCAGCGTCGAGCGCGCCGCCTCGGAAACCGCGTTCCACAAGCGCGGCACGTCGTTCCGCATTCCGGGCGAGGAAGTCGATGGCATGGACGTTGTCGCCGTCCGCGAGGCCGGCGCCCGCGCCACCGAGCACGCCCGCAGCGGCCAGGGTCCCTACATCCTTGAGATGAAGACCTATCGCTATCGTGGTCACTCGATGTCGGACCCGGCCAAGTACCGCACCAAGGAAGAGGTCGACGAGGTCAAGACGACCCGCGACCCGATCGACCACATCAAGGAACGCCTGGCCGCGGCTGGCGTCACCGAGGACGACCTGAAGGGCGTCGACGCGGACGTGAAGCGCATTGTCGCCGAGGCCGCCGAGTTCGCTCGCACGAGCCCCGAGCCTGATCCCTCGGAACTGTATACCGACGTCTACCTGGAGGCCGCCGAGTGACGGACATCCTGATGCCCGCGCTTTCCCCCACGATGGAGGAAGGCACCCTGGCCAAGTGGCTCGTCAAGGAAGGCGACACCATCAAGGCCGGTGACGTGATCGCCGAGATCGAGACCGACAAGGCGACGATGGAAGTCGAAGCCGTCGACGAAGGCGTGGTGGAAGCCATCCTGGTTCCGGCCGGCAGCGAGAACGTCAAGGTCAACACCCTGATCGCGCGCCTGAAGGGCGAGGGCGAAGCCGCGGCTCCGGCCGCTCCGGTCCCGGCTCCCGCCGCTGAAGCCGCTCCGGCTCCCGTGGCGGCGGCCCCGGCTGCCGGCGGTCCGATCTCGGCCGCCTCGACCTTCGCCGACCCGGAAATCCCGGCCGGCACGCCGATGAAGAAGATCACGGTCCGCGACGCCCTGCGCGACGCCATGGCCGAAGAGATGCGCAAGGACGACCGCGTCTTCCTGATGGGCGAGGAAGTCGCCCAGTACCAGGGCGCGTACAAGGTCAGCCGCGAACTGCTGCAGGAGTTCGGCGACAAGCGCGTCATCGACACCCCGATCACCGAGCACGGCTTCGCCGGCATGGGCGTCGGCGCGGCGATGGCCGGGCTGAAGCCGATCGTCGAGTTCATGACCTGGAACTTCGCCATGCAGGCGATCGACCACATCATCAACTCGGCCGCCAAGACGCTCTACATGTCGGGCGGCCAGATCAAGTCGTCGATCGTGTTCCGCGGCCCCAACGGCGCGGCCTCGCGCGTCGGCGCCCAGCACAGCCAGGACTACGCCGCCTGGTACGGCAACGTCCCGGGCCTGAAGGTCATCGCTCCTTACGACGCCGCCGACGCCAAGGGGCTGCTGAAGGCCGCGATCCGCGATCCGAATCCGGTCGTCTTCCTCGAACACGAGATGATGTACGGCCACGAGTTCGACATTCCGGACGTCGAGGACTGGGTCGTGCCGATCGGCAAGGCCAAGGTCCGTCGCGAAGGCTCGGACGTGACGCTGGTGGCCTACAGCCGCATGGTCGGCTTCGCGCTTAAGGCGGCCGAGGAGCTGGAGAAGGAAGGCATTTCGGCCGAGGTCGTCGACCTGCGCACGATCCGCCCGATGGACCACGCCACCGTCCTGGAAAGCGTCAAGAAGACCAACCGTCTGGTCACGGTCGAGGAAGGTTGGGGCCCGATGGGCGTCGGCGCCGAGATCGTCGCCCGCATCACGGAGTTCGGCTTCGACTACCTGGACGCCCCGCCGCTACGGGTTCACCAGGAAGACGTGCCGCTCCCGTACGCGGCCAATCTGGAAGCCCTGTCGCTGCCTTCGGTCGACAAGATCGTCAAGGCGGCCAAGGCGGTCAGCTACAAGTGATCCCGATGCCCGCTCACTCTGGCTTCAGCGCGTGTGAGCGGGCGAGGGCGCTCTGATGACGGTCCTGAACGGCTCCTGCCATTGCGGCGCGGTGCATGTGCAGCTCGAACCGGGCAAGCCCCTGGACGAGCTGCCGGTCCGCGCCTGCCAATGCGGCTTCTGCCGTCGACAGGGCGCGCGGACGACCAGCTCTCCGGACAGCCGGCTGCACATCACGGCCGCGCCCGGATCGCTGCATCGCTACCGGTTCGGCCGCCGCGCCGTGGACTTCCTGATCTGCCGCGAGTGCGCTTGCTATATCGCGGCGATGATCGAAGACGACGGCCGGGCCTATGCGACGCTGAACGTCGTGGGCGCCGACCTTCCGGGCTTCGAGGATCGAACGCCCGAACGGCTGGACAGCCACGACGAAACGGACGAACAACGCCTTGCCCGTCGCAAGGCCAAATGGACGCCGACCACCTTGGTCGAAGCCGTCCCGAACGCTTGAGGAAGAAGCTCAATGTCGATCGACATCCTGATGCCCGCCCTGTCGCCCACCATGGAGGAGGGAACCCTCGCCAAGTGGCACGTCAAGGTCGGCGACACCGTCAAGGCCGGCGATGTGATCGCCGAGATCGAGACCGACAAGGCGACGATGGAAGTCGAAGCCGTCGACGAAGGCGTCGTCGAGGCGATCCTGGTCCCTGCTGGCGCCGAGAACGTCAAGGTCAACGCCCTGATCGCCAAGCTGGCGGGCGAGGGCGACAGCCCCGCGCCGGCTCCGAAGGCCGAAGCGCCGAAGGCCGCCGCCGTGGCTCCAGCCGCCGCTCCGACTCCCGTTGCTACAGCTCCTGCCGCTCCCGCGCCGGCCGCTCCGGTCGCCGCTGACGGCTCGCGTGTCTTCGCCTCGCCGCTGGCCCGCCGTCTGGCTTCGGCGGCTGGCCTCGACCTGAAGAGCATCAAGGGCACCGGTCCGCACGGCCGCGTGGTCAAGACTGACGTCGAAGCCGCCAAGTCGGGCGCTGCTCCTGCCGTCAAGGCTGCGCCGGCTTTGGCGCCCGCCGCCGCTCCGGCCGCCGAGCCGCGCAAGGTCCAGTCGCTGGAGCAAATGGGCATCCCCGCCGGCTCCTACGACCTAATCCCGCTGGACGGCATGCGCAAGACGATCGCGCGCCGCCTGACCGACAGCTTCCGCGACGTGCCGCACTTCCCGCTGACGATCGATCTGGAGATCGACGCCCTGCTGGCCGCGCGCGCCAAGATCAATCACCTGCTGGAAGGTCAGGGCGTGAAGGTGTCGGTCAACGACATCATCATCAAGGCCGTGGCCGTGGCCCTGAAGCGCGTTCCGGAGGCCAACGCCTCCTACACGCCGGAAGGTATCGCCATGCACAAGCACGCCGACATCGCCGTGGCCGTGGCCATCGACGGCGGCCTGATCACGCCGATCGTCCGCGCCGCCGAGACCAAGGGCCTGGCCCAGATCTCGGCGGAGGTGAAGGATCTGGCCGCTCGCGCCAAGTCCAAGAAGCTGAAGCCCGAGGAATTCCAGGGCGGCACCTTCTCGGTCAGCAATCTCGGCATGTTCGGCATCAAGGCGTTCGCCTCGATCATCAACGAGCCGCAGGGCGCGATCATGAGCGTCGGAGCCGGCGAGCAGCGTCCGGTGGTCAAGGATGGCCAACTGGCCGTGGCGACCGTGATGACCGTGACCCTGACCTGCGATCACCGCGTGGTCGACGGAGCCATCGGCGCCAAGTTCCTGGCGGCCTTCAAGCCGCTGATCGAAGAGCCGCTGACCCTGATCGTTTGATCCGGTTCAGGGCTGGAGGCGAACATGTCGGTCTACGACTATTCGGCCAAGACGCTGGACGGCCAGGACGTGAGCCTGGCCGACTATCGCGGCCAGGTGCTGCTGATCGTGAACACCGCCAGCAAGTGCGGGTTCACGCCTCAGTACGAAGGTCTCGAGGCGCTCTACAAGAGCCACAAGGATCGCGGCTTCACGATTCTGGCCTTCCCCTGCAACCAGTTCGGCGCTCAGGAGCCGGGAAACGCCGAGGAGATCGCGAACTTCTGTTCGCTGACCTACGATGTGACTTTCCCCGTGATGAGCAAGATCGACGTCAACGGCGCCGACGCCCATCCGCTCTATCGCTTCCTCAAGAAGGAACAGAAGGGCCTCTTGGGCACCGAGGCGATCAAATGGAACTTCACCAAGTTCCTGATCGGCAAGGACGGCGAGGTCGTCGAACGGTTCGCGCCCACGGTTAAACCCGAAGACCTCAAGGTCGCGGTCGAGGCGCTGCTTTAGTTTCTCCCGGATCGGCCCGCGGGCCGATCGATCTAGGCCGTCCGGCTTCCCACGGACGACGTCCAAGCTAGGGTTAGATGAACATGTCCACGGAATTCGATGTCGTCGTCATCGGCGCCGGTCCTGGCGGCTATGTGGCCGCGATCCGCGCCAGCCAGCTGGGCCTGAAGACGGCCATCGTCGAGCGCGAGAACCTGGGCGGCATCTGCCTGAACTGGGGCTGCATTCCCACCAAGGCCTTGCTGAAGTCGGGTGAGATCTATGAGCAGCTGTCGCACCTGAGCGACTACGGCTTGGCGGTCGAAAAGCCGTCGTTCGATTTCCCCAAGATCGTCGAGCGCTCGCGCGGGATCGCCAAGCAGATGTCGTCGGGCATCGCCTTCCTGATGAAGAAGCACAAGATCGAGGTCATCGAGGGCGAGGCCAAGCTGGAGAAGGGCGATCCGGCTCCCAAGCTCGTCATCGCCCTGAAGGCCGGCGGTAGCCGGACGGTCCAGGCCAAGAACGTCATCCTGGCCAGCGGCGCCCGCGCCCGTGAGATTCCGGCCATCGGCGCGGTTTCGGACGGCGACAAGATCTGGACCTACCGCGACGCCCTGGCGCCCAAGACCATGCCCAAGTCGCTGGTCGTGATCGGCTCGGGCGCCATCGGCATCGAGTTCGCCAGCTTCTATCGCGCCCTCGGCGCCGAGGTGACCGTCGTCGAGGCCCTGGACCGCATCATGCCGGTCGAGGACGCCGAGGTCTCCAAGGCCGCCCAGAAGGCCTTCGAGAAGCGCGGCATCACGTTCCGCGTCGGCGCCAAGGTCAGCAAGGTCGAGAAGACCAAGGACGGCGTCTCTGTCACGGTCGACGTCGGCGGTAAGATCGAGCAACTGACCGCCGAGAAGTGCATCGTCGCCGTCGGTATCGCCCCCAATAGCGAAGGCCTGGACGTCGTCGGCCTGAATCTGGATCGCGGCCACGCCGTCACCGACAAGCATGGCAAGACCAACGTCCCGGGCCTCTACGCCATCGGCGACATCGCCGGCGCGCCCTGGCTCGCGCACAAGGCCAGCCACGAGGGCATCCACGCCGCGGAGGCCATCGCCGGCTACAAGACCCCCAACGTCCACTCGCCGATCCCCGGCTGCACCTACGCCAACCCGCAGGTCGCCTCGGTCGGCTACACCGAGGCCGGCGCCAAGGCGGCGGGCATCGAGGTCAAGGCGGGCCGCTTCCCCTTCCGCGTCAACGGCAAGGCCGTGGCCGCCGGCGAGACCGAAGGTTTCGTGAAGACCGTGTTCGACGCCAAGACCGGCGCGCTGATCGGCGCCCACATGATCGGCCACGAAGTCACGGAAATGATCCAGGGCTTCGTCACGGCCATCACTCTGGAAGCCACCGAGGAAGACCTGCACGGCATCGTCTATGCCCACCCGACCATGTCGGAAGCCATGCACGAGGCCGCGCTGGACGCCTACGGCCGAGTCCTGCACATCTAGGCCTCGTTCGAGGACACTGGATGGCGCGCAAGGCCGCGACGACGACGGCGGAAAAGGTCAAGCCTGCCAAGGCTCGGAAAGGGTCGAAGACGACTCTTTCCGAGGCCAATCTGGTGGACCTGGGTCCAGAGCGTCTGGCCGCCATTCTGCTCGACCTCTCCATCGACAGCCACGTCAAGCGCGTGTTGCGGCTGGAGCTGTTCGCCGAGGCGAGCAGGGAGGGCTTGGCGCTGGAAATCTCCAAGCGCCTGGCGACGATCGGCAAATCCCAGGCGCGGATTCACTGGCGCAAGCGCGTGGCCTTCGCCCGTGATCTGGATTTGCATCGCAAGATGATTGAGCGGTTGGCCGAGGAAGACGCCACGGCCGCGCTCGGCCTGATGCTTGACCTGTTGGACATGGCCACGCCGACCCTGAACCGCCTGAGCCAAACAGAGGGGCCGATTGGCGACGTTTTCCTGGCCGCTCGCGACGGCGTCGGCGCGATCGCCGCCCAGGCCCTGCCGGATCCTGTCGCCCTGGCCGACCGGATCGCCACGCTGCTGCGCCGCGACGACTATGCCCAGTTCGGCCCGTTGGTGAACGCACTGGCGCCTGCTCTGGGCGGGAAGGGGCAGACCCACCTCCGCGAAACGCTGGAGAAACTGCTGGCCGCGCGCGCGACGCGTCCGCCCAGTGGTTTCGACGCCAAGAGCGCGATCTACAAGGACGCCCTACGCCGTCTGGCCGACGCCAGCGGGGATGTCGACGCCTTCGAGGCGACCTTCGCGCCGGAGCTGCGCCGCACGCCGCTGGTCTCGGCCGAGATCGCGCGCCGCCTGCTCGAGGCTGGTCGCGCCGAGGACGCTCTGGCGACCCTGCACGCCGGCGCACCCGGTGAGCAGCGCGGCCGCCACCAGAGTTCTCTGGAAGAACGCGCTGCGTGGGAAGAGGCCATGCTGGACGCGCTTGAGGCCACCGGTCACCACGAGGAGGCCCAGAAACGCCGCTGGGCGGAATTCGAGCGCACGCTGTCGATTCCGCGCCTGCGGGCCTATCTGAAGGGGCTGCCGGACTTCGATGACGTCGAGGCGGAGGATCAGGCCAAGGCTGTCGCCAAGCGCTTCCCGCAGTTCGACAGGGCGCTGGCGTTCCTGGTTTCGTGGCCCGATCTGATGGCCGCCTCCCGCCTCGTACTGGCCCGCGCTGGCGAGATCAACGGCGCCGACGACACCCTGATGGCCGAGGCCGCGCGCCGCCTGGAAGGCGCCTATCCCATGGCCGCGACGCTGCTACTACGCGCCTCGATCCAGTACGTGCTGACCTACGGCGTCGCCACCCGCTACGCCGAGGCCGCGCGCCAGCTTCTGGAAGCGGAGTCGCTGTCGGCCATGATCGGCGACTTTGGAGAATACCCCGATCACCAGGCCTTCGTGGCCGACCTTCGCATCATGCACGGCCGCAAGCAGGGCTTCCGCGCCGAGCTTGAGGCCCTGGGAAGCGCGTTCTAGCGAGACGGCCTTTCTAGGGGCGCTTGCGTACCTGAGCGTCCAGGCTCCACTCTCCGGGTCCCTGGAACGCCAGGTACAGGAACAGGAAGCAGAACAGGATGGCGGCGTCACCGCCATTCAGCGCCGGCCAGAAGCCCTGGCTGCCGTGGGCCAGGAAATAGGCCACGGCCATCTGACCCGACAGGATGAAGGCGACCGGGCGCGTGAACAGGCCCAACACCAGCAGGCCTCCGCCGACAATTTCGAGCCACGCGGCGGCGATCAGGAGCGGCGGCAGCGGATCGGGCGCGCCGGGCTGAGGAGCGGGGAAGTGGAAGAGCTTCATCAGGCCGTGCTCCATGAAGAGCAGGGCGGCGACGATCCGAAGCAGGCTGAGCACACGCGGCGCCCAGACGGCGAGACGTTCCATTGTTCTTTCCCTCCTTGATGCGAACGCGATTTGAGCCCGACGACCGATGCTTACTCAAAGACTGAAGACAGGAATACTCCGGCGAAGCTTGTCCACTTCGCCGGGCCAAGTCCTTACGCGGCGCGTGCGTCGGTCTCGGCCATCCGCTGGATGGCGACATAGTCGGTCTTGCCGCTGCCGAGCACCGGCACTTCCTGCACCTTGAGGATCTTGCGCGGCACGGCCAGTTCGGGCGCGCCGATGGTCTGAGCGTGCGCGACCAGCGGACCCACATCGGCGTCGGGACGGTCGGTGATCAGCACCAGCTTCTCGCCCTTCTTCTTGTCGGGCATCGAGATCACGGCGTGACGTCCGTCAGGCCACACGGCCGAGGCCAGATCCTCGGCTGCGGTCAGGGAGACCATCTCGCCGCCGATCTTGGCGAAGCGCTTCACGCGGCCCTTGATGGTGATCCACAGATCGTCGGTGACCGTGACGACATCGCCCGTATCGTGCCAGCCGCCCTCCGGGGCGTCGACGCCGCCGTCCTCGCGAAGATAGCCCGCCATGATGTTCGGGCCGCGCACCAGCAGTTTGCCGCCTTCGGGGATGCCTTCGACGGGCTCGATCTTCCATTCCTGACCGGGAAGCAGGCCGCCGACCGTTCCCCGGCGGTTGTCGTCGGGCTTGTTGACCGCGATCACGGGCGAGGCCTCGGTCGCGCCATAGCCTTCCAGCACCGGCACGCCGCCGAACTTGTCCGCGATCAGGTTGTGCGTCTCTTCGCGGACCTTTTCGGCGCCGCAGACGATGAACTTCAGCCCCGACAGTTCGTCGCTCTCGGCTGAGCGGGCGTATTGATTGACGAAGGTGTCCGTCGCCAGCAGCACCGACGCGCCGGCGTCCTTGAGCAGTGGCGGAATCTGCTTGGTGTGCAGGGGAGAGGGGTACTGGAACGCCTTCATGCCGGTCAGCAACGGCAGGATCACCCCGCCAGTCAGGCCAAAACAATGGAATACCGGCAGCGGATTGAAGAACACCCAGTCTGGGTCCAACGCGATATGGGCGGCGATCTGCCGAGCGTTCGACACGAGGTTGGCCTGGGTGAGCACCACGCCGCGCGGCGCGCCGAAGCTGCCCGAGGTGAAGAGCACCACGCCCCTGTCTGACGGCTTGGCCGGGGCGCGAAAATGCCGCGGGAAGAGGCCGGCTGCGGCGGCGAACAGCTTGTCGCCCAGCCCGATCGTGCCGCGCACGTCTTCCAGATAGGTGACCTCGGCATGTTCGCTGATCGCGTCGACGATGTCGTGCAGCTTGCCCAGTTCGATGAACTTGTGAGCGGTCAGCACGCGCTTGATCTTGGCCAGCTTGCAGGCGGCCTTGATGTTCCGCAGGCCCGCCGTGAAGTTCAGCATGGTCGGCACGCGACCGAACGCGTGCAGGGCGAAGAAGGTCACCACCGAACCCGAACCCGACGGCAATAGAATACCGACGTTCTCGCCCGGCGTCGTCATCGCCGCGATCTTGCGGCCCAACGCGAAGCTGGCGCGGATCAGATCGGTATAGCTGAGCGGATTGCGATCCTGGTCCTCCAGGATCGGCTTCTTGGCGCCGTACTTGTCGCGGGCGTCAATAAGGGCGTCGAAGATGGCCTTTTGACCAGCTTGCGCATCGTAAGCGACCGGCATCCCGGCGAAACCTCCCCGAAGAGCGAAAGCGCGCTCTCGTTCTTTAAACGCGGAGTCTGCCGGGGAAGGTCCAGTTTTGCAAGAAAGAGTCACAAACCGTGAGGGTCACCCCTGCGCGGCGGGGCCTTGGCGGCTGTCCGGGTTCGAATGAAATCGACTATGGCGGTCAGCCAGGCCTGGCGAACGGCGTCCGATTCCATGTGCAGGTCGTGTCCCGCCACGGGGTAGCGGGTCTCGTGACAGGCGACCATCGCCGCGCAAAGCCGGGTCTGGGGCGTGGCGGAAACCGCCTCGTCGCGGCCAGCGGTCAGCATCAGCGTCGGGACGCTCGTCCCGCGGATGCCCCGCGCGGCGGCCTCGGACGCGTCGAAGAAAGCCGCGAACCAACCCAGGCTGCGACCGCCCATGCGAAGATCGGGATTGGCCAGCATCCAGGCCGCCTGCACCTTGCCGCGAACCGGGTCGTGGGTCAGGGCGTCGCTCGGCGCGTCCCGTCGCCAGCCGGGCTGGTCCGGGGTCTTGATCCAGCCGAGACGCAGGAACCGCATCGCGGGCGTGAACTTGGCGAAATCCGAACGCGACAGGGGTAGGGCGGCCAGGCCGAAGGCGGGGGAAGACAGCACAAGGCCGTCCATGGCCAGACCTTGCTGGGCGGCGCGCAGGGCCACCAGGCCGCCTTCGGAATGCCCCACAACCACTAGCGGTATGTCAGGGCCAGGCCGGATCACGCCCTTCACAAGGGCGCGTACGGCGGCGACGTCCGGATCCAAACTGTCGACATGGCCGAGGTCGCGCCAGGGTGTCTCGCGCTCGGATCCGCCTTGCCCCTGACGTTCCAGCACCCACACCGAAAAGCCTTGTGTCGTCAGGTCCGTGACAGTCTCGAACCACTTTTCGGCGCTTTCGCCGTAGCCGGTCAGGATCAGGATCGTCGCCCTAGGCGCGACGGGCGGCGCGGCGACGCCGTAGCGCTGGATCAGGCCCTCGCCGCTGCGGACGTAACCCCAGGCCCAGCCTTGTGGCGGATAGAAGCGCGCGCTCAGCGACGGCGGCGTCCGGCTTTCGGCGAACGGCGTCCGCGAGCCGCCGTCGCCGCAGGCGGAAACGGCTAAGGCCAGGGTGACGGCGATGAGGCGACGACGCATACGCCCCAGTCATTTCGCGCATCGTCGACTTAAGCAAGATCGAGCGCTTGATCCGCGAGCCAAGAAGACCGATTTAGGCGCCATGGCTACGGTGATCGACACCCTCAAGGCTCGCGGCCCGGATGACCGGGCGGCGCGCCATCCCGAAAAGCAGAACCGCCCGGACACGCCGGTGCTCCGCAAGCCCGAGTGGCTGCGGGTCCGCGCGCCCGGCACGGGTCAGTACAACGAGACCAAGGGCATCGTGCGCGAGCACAAGCTGACCACGGTCTGCGAGGAAGCGGCCTGTCCGAACATCGGCGAGTGCTGGAGCCAGAAGCACGCGACCATGATGATCATGGGCGAGATCTGCACCCGCGCCTGCGCCTTCTGCAACGTCACCACCGGCCTGCCGACGCAGCTGGATCCCGACGAGCCGCGCCGCGTCGCCGAGGCCGTCGCCAAGATGGGTCTCAAGCACGTAGTCATCACCTCGGTGGACCGCGACGACCTGCTGGACGGCGGCGCCCGCCATTTCGCGGAAGTGGTCACCGCCATCCGCGCCGCGGCGCCGAGCACCACCATCGAGATCCTGACACCGGACTTCCTGCGCAAGGACAACGCCGAGAACGTGGTGATCGACTCCAAGCCGGACGTCTTCAACCACAACCTCGAGACCGTGCCGCGGCTGTATCTCAAGATCCGTCCCGGCGCCCGCTACTACAACTCCCTGCGCCTGCTTGACCGCGTGAAGCAGCGCGATCCCTCCCAATTCACCAAGTCCGGCCTGATGGTCGGCCTGGGCGAAACCAAGGAGGAGGTCATGCAGGTGATGGACGACATGCGCTCGGCCGGCGTCGACTTCATCACCATCGGCCAGTACCTGCAGCCGACCCGCAAGCACGCGGCCATCGATCGGTTCGTGACGCCGGAAGAGTTCAAGGCCTATGAGGCGATCGCCCGGGCCAAGGGCTTCCTGATGGTGTCGTCCAGTCCTCTGACCCGCTCATCGCACCACGCGGGCGAGGACTTCGCCAAGCTGCAGGCCGCCCGCCGGGCTCTCGACGCGCGCACGGCGTAAAAAGCCGTGCATCGACACGTGGTCACGCGCGTGCTGCCGTACGCGCCGGAGCAGCTTTTCGACTTGGTCGGGGATGTCGAGGCCTATCCCAAGTTCGTGCCTTGGATCACCGGCATGCGCACCTGGAACGCCCGGGTCGACGGCGCCGTCAGCACGGTCGACGCCGAGGCCCAGGTCGGCTTTTCGTTCCTGCGCGAGAAGTTCGCCACGCGCGTCCGTCGCGATCGCGATGCGCTGAGCATCGATGTCAGCCTGCTCTACGGCCCCTTCAAGCGCCTGGCCAATGGCTGGCGCTTCGCGCCCGAGGGCGACGCGACCCGCGTCGAGTTCGTGATCGACTTCGCCTTCAAGGCGGCGCTGCTGGACGCCATGCTGGCCGCCAATATCGACAAGGCCGCCAACAAGTTGATCGCCTGTTTCGAGGATCGAGCCCGGCAGGTTTACGGCGAGAAAGCCTAGTCGTTCTAGGCCTAATCCTTCTTGGCCACGGCTTCCTCGATACGCTCATCGAAGTCGCCGAGATTGCCGAACAGGTTCTCGATCGCGAAGACCAGACCGAACACTCGCGCGGCGTCGTCGAACTCCAGCCCCCGGGTAAGGCCCTTCTCCCGCAAACCCTCGACGCAGGCCTGGAAGGTCTGGTGGGCTTCGGCGAAGGCCACGCGGTCCGGACGCGCGCCGCCGGCCAGCAGGTCGGCTGCGCCACGGAGGAACTTGGCGCCGGCCTCCAGCATGTCGGCGGCGGCCGGCGCCAGGATCTCCGCCGGCAGAGGCTCGCGCAGAGTACGGCCGACCATCACCGTGTCGTTGCGCAGCCGCCAGAGGGTTCGGGGCAGGGCGTCGGACACCGATCGCTCGCTGAGCTTGCTGGCGTTCTCGCGATCGGCCTCGGTCATCGACGTCTGCAGCTTGGCCAAGGCCGCGCGCAGATCGTCCTGGGCCTTGAGGGAGTCGGTCGGACCCGGCGCGCCACGCAGCATGAGAACATAGCTGTCGAGGATGTGGGCCTGCAGGCCTGCGATCTTCTGGATGCTGGTCACCACCGAGGCGTGGGCGCGGGCCGGGAAGATCAGCAGGGTGGCGGCGACACCGACGAGGCTGCCGACCGTGATCTCGGCGACCCGCAGGCTTGCTGCGATCAGCGGGTCCATATGGGTCGTCTGGCCGATCAGCATGATCACGGCGGTGACGGGCGCGACCTTCAGAGCCGGCCGCACCGAAACCACGAACGACAGCAGCGCCACCGTAACGCAAAGGATCACGCCACCGAACTCCGGCCACTTGGCATGGAAATAGGCCGCCACGGCGCCGGCCAGGGCGCCGACGACCGTGCCCATGAAGCGCTCCATGGAAGCGGTGATGGTCGCGCCCAGGCTGGACTGCACCACGATGACGGCGGTGAACACCGCCCAATAGCCTTGTGGCAGGCGCAGCAGAGTGGCCAGGGCGAAGGCCGCGCCGACGGCCGCCGAGACGCGGATGGCGTGGCGGATTTCGGTCTTACGGGCCGCAGCAGCCTTCAACGCCTTTTGCGAGAAGCCGACGCCCGTGAAGCGCCGCCAGTCGCTGGGGGCGGTCTCGGGCACCTAGGCCACCGCCTCGCGAAGCATCTCGAGCGCCGTCCGCACCGCCGCCAACTGCACGGCTTCTCGGGTCTCGCCGGCGAAGCGCTCGTGCCGATGGACGACCGAGCGGTTGGCGCGGGCGACCGCGAAATGAACGGTGCCGACCGGCTTCATGGGCGTGCCGCCGCCGGGCCCGGCGACGCCGGTGATGGCCACGGCGACATGGCCATTGCTCTCGCGCAGCGCGCCTTCCGCCATCATCCGCGCCACCGGCTCGGACACCGCGCCGTGGTCGGCGATCAGGTCGCCCGGCACGCCCAGCATCTCGGACTTGGCGCGGTTGGTGTAGGTCACGAACCCCCGCTCGAAAACGTCGGACGCGCCGGAGATCGAGCAGATCGCGCCAGACACCAGGCCGCCCGTGCAGCTTTCGGCCGCCACCAGACGCAGCGACTTGCTGCGCGCCTCGTCAATCAGCAGCCGGGCCAGGGTCTCGATTTCCAGCGGGAACATGGGCGTCTCCGGATTCGCGGGCCTTAGCTTAGACCTTTCAGGCCGGCGTCTCGACCGCCACGACGGCGGAAGCGGCGAGACCTTCGCCCCGACCCGTGAAGCCCATCTTTTCGGTCGTGGTCGCCTTGACGCTGACCCGTTCGAGCGGGAGGTCGAGGATCTCGGCCAGCTTTTGGCGCATGGCCAGCCGGTGCGGTTTGATCTTGGGCCGTTCACAGATCAGGGTCACGTCGACATTGACGATGGCGCCGCCCTTGGCCGCCACCAGTTCGGCGGCGTGCCTGAGAAACTGGTCCGAGGCCGCGCCCTTCCACTTCGGGTCGGTCGGCGGGAAGTGGTCGCCGATGTCGCCTTCGCCGATCGCGCCCAGGATGGCGTCGGTCAGCGCATGCAGGCCGGCGTCGGCGTCTGAATGTCCGATCAAGGTCTCGTCGTGCTTGATGGCCACGCCGCATAGCCAGACCTCCTCGCCCGGCCCCCAGCGATGGGCGTCGAAGCCCTGGCCGACTCGAGTGATGCGCGCGGCGCCGGCGAGCCGTTCGGCCATGGCGAAGTCCTCGGGGTAGGTGAGTTTCATAAGGAGCGGGTCGCCCGGCGCGATGGCCACGCGGCCACCCGCGGCTTCCACCACCTGGGCGTCGTCAGTCGGCTCGCCCTCCACCCAGGCGGCGTAGGCGGCGAGCAGGGTGTCGCGGCGCGCGGCCTGCGGTGTCTGGGCGCGCCAGAGGTGTTCACGCGAAGTCGTTGTCGGGTCTCGACCGGGCTCGGCGCGTTTCAGCGTGTCGGCGACGGGCAAGGCTGGGAGGACGGCGTCGGCGCTCTCTAGCGCTGTCAGCACGCCGTCGATGATCGCGCGGGTCAGCAAGGGGCGGGCGGCGTCGTGGATCAGGACCGGCTCATTCCCGGGACGGTTGGCCAGAGCGGCCAGGCCGGACTGCACCGACAACGCCCGGGTTACGCCTCCAGGCGCCGCGCGCCAGCCCGAAAGACCCTCCAGCGCATCAGCCAGCGCCTTTTCGCCATCTTGCGTTGTCACGATGACGATGTCAGACGCACCAGCCGCGAGGAAGGCCTCGACCGACCAGCGCAGAACCGCTTTACCCGCCACGGAACGCCACTGCTTGGCCTGGCCAGGACCGGCTCGGCTTCCCGAACCAGCGGCGACGATCACGGCGGAAAAGGTCATGGCGGCTGTTTAGTCCGGCCGCCGCCGATGTCCAGTTGATTGGGCTTTACTGCGCTGCACAATGTGCCTAAAAAGAATGCTGTGGGGATGATCATAAAATGAGCAACACGCTCGAGGTCGGCGGGGTCGAAGTTCCCGGTCGGGTGTGGATCGCGCCCATGACCGGGGTGTCGGACCTGCCCTTTAGAGAAACGGCCACGGCGCTCGGCGCGCCTTATGTGGCGACGGAGATGGTGGCCAGCGCGGAGCTCGCGCGGGGGCGGCCGGATGTCGTGCGCCGCGCGGCGGTCGGCGACGGCTTGCCGCTGACCGTGATCCAACTGGTCGGCCGCGACATCGCCTTCATGGCCCAGGGCGCCCGCATGGCTCAGGAAGCCGGAGCCGAGATCATCGATCTGAACTTCGGCTGCCCGGCCAAGGAGGTCACCAAGGGTGTCGCTTGCGGATCGGCTCTGATGCGCGAGCCCGACCTTGCCGAAGCGCTCGTCGACGCCGCCGTCAAGGCCGTCGACGTTCCCGTGACAGTGAAGATGCGCCTGGGCTGGGACGTCGATTGCCTCAATGCTCCTGATATCGCCCGCCGAGCCGAGGCCGCCGGGGCCAAGGCGATCACGGTGCACGGCCGCACCCGCAACCAATTCTACAAGGGCGTCGCCGACTGGACCGCTGTCGCCGCAGTCAAGAGGGCCGTCTCGGTGCCGGTGCTGGTCAATGGCGACATCGTCGACGGCGACAGCGCCCGCATGGCGCTCGAACAATCTGGCGCCGATGGCGTGATGATCGGCCGGGGCGTCTATGGCCGCCCTTGGATCGCCGGCGTGATCGAGGCCGCGCTCGAAGGCCGCGGCTTCGCCGAGCCCGAAGCCGAAGAGCGACTGGCCATCGCGCTTACCCATTTCCGACGCAGCCTGACGTTTTACGGCGAGAATCTGGGGCTGAAGATGTTTCGCAAGCACCTGGCCTCGTACATCGAAGCCGCGCCCTGGCCGGAGACGGCCGAGGCGCGTCGAGCCGCTCGCGCGACCCTGTGCCGCCTGGAGGACCCCGCCGCCGTTGAGGTCGCCTTGCGCGACCTCTGGCTGGCGGGCGGGAGATTAGCCGCATGACCGACCATGCCCGCGTATTGGGTGGCCTCACGCCCGAGGCCCTGAAGGCCGCCGCCTTCGATCTCAGCCCCGAGCCTGCCCTGGTAGTGGACCGCGATGGTGGGCTCGTGGCGGTCAACGAGGCCGCCGAGGCGCTGTTCGGCCACGGCTTGTCGCTGCTGGCCCGCGGCCGCTTCCGCGCCGCCCTGCCGCCGGGTTCGGTGCTGGTCTCGCTGTTGGACCGCGCGATCTTCGAAGGCGCGTTGGTTCGCGAGCACGGCGTCGAGGTCAACCTGTTCGGTCAGCCGCCGTTCGAGGCCGACGGCGCCGCCGTCCCGCTGGGCGACGGTTCGGTGCTGCTGACCCTGCACGTCAAGGGCGTCCTGGGTGTCGACAAGGCCGCCGACGCGGCGGGCCTGCGCTCGGTCGTGGGTCTCGGCAAGATGCTGGCGCACGAGATCAAGAACCCGCTGGCCGGCATTCGCGGCGCGGCCCAGCTGCTGAAGACCGGCGCCAGCGCCGTCGACCAGCCGCTGGCCCAGCTGATCGTCGATGAGACCGATCGCATCCGCCGCCTGGTCGACCGCATGGAGGCTTTCTCCGATGCGGCGCCGACGCCGCGCGAGCCAGTCAACATCCACCAGGTGCTGGACCGCGTCCGGGCCCTGGTCGCCAACGGCGTAGCCGACGGTCTGACGCTGAAGGAAAGCTACGATCCGTCGCTGCCGCCCGTGTGGGGCGACGAGGATCACCTGATCCAGGTCTTCCTGAATCTGACCAAGAACGCGGCCGAGGCCGCCCATATGCGGGGTGACGATCGCGGCCAGATCTCGATCCACACCGCCTGGCGCCCTGGCGTCCGCGTGCGCGGCGCCGACGGCAAGACCGCCAGCGGCGCGCCGATCGAAGTCAAGGTGATCGACAACGGCCCCGGCGTGCCGTCCAGCCTGCGCGATCATCTGTTCCAACCCTTCGTGACCACCAAGGCCAATGGCACGGGCCTGGGCCTGGCCCTGGTCACCAAGCTCGTCACCGCCCACGGCGGTCTGATCGATTTCGAGTCCGAGCCCGGCCGCACCGTCTTCCGCGTGCTGCTGCCCGTCGCCCCGGAAAACTCGAACACTGAAACCGCCTTCGGAGACGCCTGAGCATGAACGCCGCGAGCAAGAAGATTCTGATCGCCGACGACGACAGCTCGGTGCGTCTGGTGCTCAGCCAGGCCTTCACCCGTCTCGGCTATCAGGTCCGCGCCACCGGCAACGCCACCACTCTGCTCAAGTGGGTCACGGACGGGGAGGGCGACCTGGTCGTCACCGATGTGATGATGCCGGACGAGAATGTGTTCGACGTGCTGCCGCGCATCCGCAAGGAGCGACCCAAGCTCCCGATCATCGTGATGAGCGCGCAAAACACCCTGCTGACGGCGGTCAACGCCGCCGACGCGGGAGCGTTCGAATACGTCTCCAAGCCCTTCGATCTCGACGACGTCACCGCCGCGGCGCGCCGGGCCCTGTCGCGGCCGGCCGACGCCGAGGCTTCAAAGGCCCAGGCCCGGGCCATGCGCGATGAGCGCCTGCCGCTGATCGGCCGCTCGGCGCCGATGCAGGAGGTCTATCGCACCATCGCCCGGCTGGTCGGCGCCGACCTGACGGTCCTGATCCTGGGCGAAAGCGGCACCGGCAAGGAGCTGGTCGCCCGGGCCCTGCACGAGCTGGGTCGCCGCCGCGACGGCAAGTTCGTGGTCATCAATCTGGCCGCGGTGCCGCGCGAGCGGGTCGAAACCGAGTTGTTCGGACGCGGCGAAGGCGACAACGGCCGGCTGATCGAGGCCGACGGCGGCACCCTGTTCCTGGACGAGATCGGCGACATGCCGCTGGACGCCCAAACCCGCCTGCTGCGCGTGATCGACGGCACCGAGCCTGTGATCAATCCCAAGACCGGCCGTCGCCCCAACGTGCGGATCATAGCCGCCACGAACCGGGACCTGCGCGGCCTGATCCAACAGGGGCTGTTCCGCGAGGACCTGTTCTTCCGCCTGAATGTCGCGCCGGTGCGTCTGCCGCCGCTGCGCGATCGCGCCGAGGACATCCCGGACCTGGCGCGCACCTTCCTGCTACGCGCAGCCCGTGAAGGCCTGCCGGCCAAGACGATCGACCAAAGCGCTCTCGACCGCCTGAAGACCCATCCCTGGCCGGGCAATGTCCGTGAGCTCGAGAACCTGATGCGCCGGATGTGCGCCCTCTATGCTGAGGAGCTGATCACCGCCCGCATCGTCGACCGCGAGTTGCAGGATCACACCCCGGCCGTCCGCTCGGAGGAGGGGCCGCTCACCCTGTCCATGCTGGTCGAGCGCCATCTGGCTTCGCACTTCGCCGATCAGCCCGACGGCGTACCGCCCCCCGGCCTGTACGACCGCATCCTGGAGGAGGTGGAGCGTCCGCTGATCCAGCTGACCCTTTCGGCGACGCGGGGCAATCAGGTCCGGGCCGCCGAAATCCTCGGCCTGAACCGCAACACCCTGCGCAAGAAGATTCAGGACCTGGGCGTGGAGATGACGCGCGGTCGCCGGTAGGGTCTGCTTGAGCAGGCCCTAGTCTCGAAAACGAGCGGAGCGCGCACAGCGCGCTCTGTGGCGCTGAAGCTTTCTCAGCACATAGCTGTTGAATTTAGGACACACGCTCCTAAACTCCGTGGCGATGTCTTCAGTGGCTTACGCGACGGGATCGGAAGCCCCGCCGACCCGGTTCAGCCGGGCCTGGTGGCGAGAGCTCCTGCGGTCGCGGTACCTGACCGGCGGGGCCTACGCGCTGGCGGTGATCCTGACCGTCGCCAGCGTCGCCCTGGCTTCGTCGCCGCCCAAGACCGATTCGATCAGCACCGCCTCGACGGTCATCCTGGTCGTGCTGGGCTTCAACCTGGTGCTGATCCTGGGCGTGGCCACTGTGGTGGGCCTGCGCCTCTACGACCTGATCGACGCCCGCGCCAGCGACGCCGGCGCCCGCCTGCACCTGCGCTTCGTTGGCCTGTTCTCGCTGGCGGCGGTGGCCCCGGCGGTGATCGTGGCGCTGTTCTTCGGGGTGCTGGTCAACCGCGGCGTGGACGGCTGGTTCAGCCAACGGGTCCAGACCGTGGTCGGCAACTCGGCCAAGGTCGCGATCTCGTATGTCGAGCAGCAGAAGAACTATATCTCCGAGCACATCGGCCCCATGGCGGCCAATCTGAACGAAGCCGCGCCGGCCCTGGCCCATTCGCCGGTCGCGTTCGGGCACTTCCTGGCGGACGAGACCAGGAACAACGGCTTCGCCGCCGCTTACATCCTCGACCGTGACGGCCGCGTCCTGGCTCGGGCCGAACTGCGCGACGCACCGCCGTTCCTGGCACCGCCGCCGTCCAGCTATCAGGCCACGGACAGCGGCGAGGTCACCGCCCAGCGCTTCGTCTCGACCGATCTCTTCCGAGCGCTTTACAAGCTCAACGGCTTCCAAGACGCCTATCTCTATGTCGTCCGGCCGATCGAAAAGGGCATCCTGACCCACCTGATCGAGACTCAGGACGCCCTGGTCTCGTACCGTGACGCCGAACGCAGCCGCGGCCGGATCCAGGCGATCTTCGGCCTCAGTTATCTGGAGACGGCGCTGCTGGTCCTGGTGGCGGCCATCTGGGTGGGGATCGCCGCCGCCAACTCGATCGCCGGCCCGGTGGCGGGCCTGGTCGAGGCGGCGGGCCGTGTCTCCGGCGGCGACCTCGACGCCCGGGTGGAAGCCGACACCGGCCCCGAGGAGATCCGGGCGCTGTCCAACGCCTTCAACATGATGACCAGCGAACTGCAGCTGCAGCAGGCCGCGCTGAAGGCCGCCAGCCTCGACGCCGAGAGCCGCCGTCTGTTCATCGAAACGGTGCTGTCGGGCGTCAGCGCCGGCGTCATCAGCCTGGACGAGCACGGCAAGGTCTCGGCGGTGAACCGTCGCGCCGTGACCCTACTGGGCCTGCCGGAGGGCGCCCTTGGAACCGACCTCATCCAGCTAGCGCCCGAGTTCGAGACCGTGATGGAGGCGCTGCAGGAGAGCCGCCCGGACACCGACGTCGAGGTCGACATTCAGCGCGAGGGCGAGACTCGCCGACTGCGAGTGCGCGCCGCCGGCCACGTGGCCGAAGGCCTCGTTCTGACGTTCGACGACATCACCCGCCTGATGGCCGCCCAGCGCAACGCCGCGTGGAAGGATGTCGCGCGCCGCATCGCCCACGAGATCAAGAACCCGCTCACCCCGATCCAGCTGTCGGCCGAGCGCCTGAGGCGCAAGTATCGCAAGGAAATCGCCAGCGACCTTGAGACCTTCGATCGCTGCACAGAGACGATCATTCGCCAGGTCGGCGATATCGGCCGGATGGTCGACGAGTTCTCCGCCTTCGCCCGTATGCCGGCTCCGCGCTTCGAGCCGGCCAACTTGACCGAGATGCTGCGTCAGGCGGTCTTCGCTCAGCGGTTCCAGGACGCCGAGATCGAGGTCAAGCTGCGGGAACCGGGCGGCGAGGACGTCTGGATCACCTGCGACGAACGGATGATCGGTCAGGTTCTGACCAATATCCTGAAGAACGCCGGCGAGGCGGTCGGCGCGCGCCGACTGACCGATCCCGACCTGAAGGGCCGTATCACCGCGATCCTCAGTTCGGACGCCGACGAACTGTGCGTGACGATCGAGGACAACGGCGTCGGCCTGCCCGCCAAGGACCGCGATCGCCTCACCGAGCCCTATGTGACCACCCGCGAGAAGGGGACAGGCCTGGGCCTGGCCATCGTCAAGCGGATCATGGAGGACCACGGCGGCGGCCTGGCCCTGACCGACGCCCGCGAGCTTCCCGGAGCCCGCGTGATCCTGAAATTCCCGACGACTGTACGACTGCACGCCACGGTCCCCAACTATGCGGACCAGAGTGGCGCCGAGGAGATGATATGAGCGCCGACGTTCTTGTGGTCGATGATGAAGCCGATATCCGCGAGCTGGTGGCCGGCATCCTTGAGGATGAGGGCTACGCGGTGCGTACGGCCGCCGATTCCGATCAGGCCCTCGCCGCGATCCGGGCCCGCAAGCCGGCCCTGCTGGTCCTGGACATCTGGATGCAGGGCGGCGGCATGGACGGTCTGGAATTGCTGGACATGGTCAAGGGGTTGGACGCTGACCTGCCGGTGATCATGATCTCGGGTCACGGCAATATCGAGACCGCGGTCAGCGCCATCAAGCGCGGCGCCTACGAATTTCTGGAAAAGCCGTTCAAGTCCGACCGGCTTCTGATGATCGTCGAGCGGGCGCTGGAGGCGGCGGGCCTGCGCCGCGAGAACCGCCGGCTGCGGACCCAGACCCTGACGCCGGATGGCCTGATCGGCAAGTCGGCGCCGGCTCAGGCCCTGCGCCAGCTGATTCTCAAGGTCGCGCCGGCCAATAGCCGCATCCTGGTCTCCGGTCCGCCCGGGTCCGGCAAGGAGCTGGTGGCCCGTCTGATCCACGGCGCCAGCGCCCGGGCCAAGCAGGAGTTCGTCGCCGTCAGCGCCGCGGGCATGGCCCCCGAGCGGCTGGACGTCGAACTGTTCGGCGAGGAAGGCGAGGGCGGTCGTCCGCGCAAGATCGGCGTGTTCGAACGCGCCCATGGCGGCACGCTCTATCTCGACGAAGTCGCCGACATGCCGCGCGAGACTCAGGGCCGCATCCTGCGGGTGCTGGTGGAGCAGCGCTTCCGGCGGGTTGGCGGCGACAATGATGTCCAGGTCGACGTGCGGGTGATCTCGTCCAGCTCGCGGGATCTGCGCGACGAGATCACCAGCGGTCGCTTCCGCGAGGATCTGTTCCACCGCCTGAACGTGGTGCCGGTGCGCGTGCCGGGCCTGGCCGAGCGCCGTGAGGACATTCCCGAGCTGATCGCCTATTTCGTCGACAAGATCAGCGAGGCCACCGGCCTGGCGCGCCGTCGCCTGGGCGAAGACGCCCTGGCCACGCTGCAAGTGCAGACCTGGCCCGGCAATGTCCGCCAGTTGCGCAACAACGTCGAGCGCATGCTGATCCTGGCTTCGGGCGAACCAGGCGAGGTGATCACCGCCGAGATGCTGGCGGGCGCCGACCAGCCCAGCGCCGGCAACGCCGGGGCGATCGGTGCCGAGCGGATCATCGCCCTGCCGCTGCGCGAGGCCCGCGAGCTGTTCGAGCGCGAGTACCTGAACGCCCAGATCCTGCGGTTCGGCGGCAACATCTCGCGCACCGCCAATTTCATCGGCATGGAGCGCTCGGCGCTGCACAGGAAGCTCAAGTCCCTGGGCGTGGCCGGGGCCCGGGCGGAAGAGGAAGAGTAGATGTCGCGTTTCGCCTATGTGAACGGCCGCTTCGTGCGTCACGGCGAGGCCGTCGTGCCGATCGAGGATCGCGGCTATCAGCTGGCTGACGGCGTCTACGAAGTCTGGGCCGTGTTCGACGGCAAGCTGGCCGACGCCGAGGGGCACTTCGCCCGCCTATGGCGCAGTCTCGACGCGCTGCGCATCGCCCACCCCATGAGCCAGGCGTCACTGACCATGGTCCTGCGCGAGGCGGTGCGCCGTAACAAGGTCAAGGAGGGGCTCTGCTATCTGCAGATCACCCGCGGCGTCGCCAAGCGCGACCATGCCTTCCCGAATCCGGCCGTCCCGCCGGCGATCGTCGTCACCGCCAAGTCGCTGGATCGCTCGGCTGCCGAGGCCAAGGCCGCCAAGGGCGCTTCGGTGATCTCGGTCCCCGAGAACCGTTGGGGCCGCTGCGACATCAAGTCGATCGGCCTGCTGCCCAATGTCCTGGCCAAGCAGGCGGCGCGTGAGCGCGGCGCGCTCGAGGCGTGGTTCGTCGACGACATGGGTCTGGTGACCGAGGGCGCGTCGTCCAACGCCTGGATCATCGACGCCGAGGGCGCCCTGCGCACCCGCGACACCAACGCCAACATCCTGCGCGGCGTCACCCGCTCGACCCTGCTGGAGGTGATCCGCGAAACCGGCCTGCCGTTCAGCGAGAAGCCGTTCACCATCGCCGAGGCGCAAGCCGCCAAGGAGGCGTTCATCACGGGCGCTGGCTCCCTGGTCACGCCGATCACCCAGATCGACGGAGTCAAGCTGGGCGACGGTCAGCCGGGGCCTGTGGCGATCGGCCTGCGGCGTTCCTATATGGAGCGAGCGCGCCTCAAAGCCGTCTGAGATCGGAGCAATATTCGGTCCAAACGTTTTGAGGGCGAACGGCCTCGCGGAAATTTTCGCTGCGCGCTTGTCGCTTTCAGTGAAAAATCCTCTAGCATGGCCTTGTTTGTGTGGGGGGCGTGTTGCCCTCCGAAAACAACGAGAGGGGAACCCCCGATGTCTGCCGAGAAGAAGCAAAACCTTCAGGACACCTTCCTGAACAGCGTGCGCAAGTCGAAGACGCCGCTCACCATTTTCCTCGTCAACGGCGTGAAGCTGCAGGGCGTGGTCAGCTGGTTCGACAATTTCTGCGTCCTGCTGCGTCGCGACGGCCAGTCGCAACTGGTCTACAAGCACGCCATTTCCACCATCATGCCGGCTCAGCCTGTTCAGCTCTACGAGCCCAGCGCCGACTCCGACGACTGAATTTAGAGACGCTTGTCCAAATCCACATCCAGGTCGATTGACCACGCCGCGCCGATCCTGAAGGCGCTTGTCATCCATCCGGCGCGGCAATTGCGCGGCCAGGCGGCCCTTGAGGCCCGGGATCCCAACGCCCGGCTCGAGGAAGCCGTCGGCCTCGCCATCGCACTCGATCTCGACGTCGTCGAGACGATGATCGCGCCGCTGCGCGCCGTCACGCCCGCCACCCTGTTCGGCAAGGGCAAGGTCGAGGAGTTCGCGGCGATCTGCGAGGTCGAGCACATCGACGTCGCCGTCTTCGACGACCAGCTCACGCCTATCCAGCAGCGCAATCTCGAGAAGGCGCTGGAGGTGAAGGTCGTGGACCGCACCGGCCTCATCCTCGAGATCTTCGCCCGCCGGGCCCGGACCCGGGAAGGCCGTCTGCAGGTCGAGCTGGCCAGGCTGGAGTACGAGCGCTCGCGCCTCGTCCGCACTTGGACCCACCTTGAGCGGCAGCGCGGCGGCACCGGCAATACCGGTGGTCCCGGCGAAACCCAGATCGAACTGGACCGCCGCCTGATCCGCGACAACATCCTCAAGCTCAAGAAGGAGCTGGAGGAGGTGCGCCGCACGCGGACCCTGCACCGCAGCGCCCGCAAGAAGGTCCCGTATCCGACGGTCGCCCTGGTGGGCTACACCAACGCCGGCAAGTCCACGCTGTTCAACCGCCTGACCGAGGCGGAAGTCCTGGCCAAGGACATGCTGTTCGCGACCCTGGACCCGACCCTGCGCACCGTGAAGCTGCCCGACGGGCGGCCGGCGATCATGTCCGACACCGTCGGCTTCATCTCCGACCTGCCGCACGAGCTGGTCGAGGCCTTCCGCGCCACCCTCGAGGAGGTGCAGGAGGCCGACGTGGTGCTGCATGTTCGCGACGTCGCCAATCCCGACAGCGAGGCCCAGGCCCGCGACGTCGAGACCGTGCTGGCCGAGCTGGGCGTGACGTTCGACGAGGGCAAGACCGTCGTCGAGGTCTGGAACAAGATCGACCTGCTGTCCGAGGAGGATCGCGAGGTCATCGAGGGCCATGCCCGGCGCAAGGAGGCTTCGACGGTGTCGGCCGTCACCGGCGAGGGTTGCGAGGCCCTGCTGCGCCGGATCAGCGGCCTGATCGACGACTCCCCGCCGGTCGAGATCCAGCTGAAGGCGCAGGATGGCCAGGCCATCGCCTGGATCTACCGCAACGGCCGCGTGCTGAGCCGCTACGACGGTCCGGACGGCGACGTCATGATCGTCACCCGGCTCGACAGCCAGGCGCTCGGCCGGTTCGAACGCCAGTACCCCGGCGCCGTCGTCGGGACCGTGGACTAAGGGCGGCGACTAACCCTTCTTCTCCGCCGCCTTGGCGTCGTTCCACAGGGCGTCCATTTCCGCCAGATCGGACTGGTCGGGCGTCCTGCCGCGCTCGGCCAGGCCCGCCTCGACAAAGGCGAAGCGGCGGGTGAACTTGGCGTTGGTGGCGCGCAGGGCGTCCTCGGGGTCGACGTCCAGCTTGCGGGCCAGGTTGGCGCAGACGAACAGGATGTCGCCCAGCTCCTCGCGGGCCTTGGCCATGTCGCCGGCCTCGATCTCGACCTCGATCTCGGCGGTTTCCTCGCGCAGCTTGTCCAGCACCTCGCGGGCCGAGGGCCAGTCGAAGCCGACCCGGGCCGCGCGCTTGGTCAGCTTGACGGCGCGGGTGAGGGCGGGGAGCCCCGCTGGTACGTCGTCCAGCACGCCGGTCTTGGCCTTGGCCTTGCGCTCCTGGGCCTTCAGCTCTTCCCAGCCAGCGACCTGGGCCGAGAGGTCCGCGTAGGCGTGATCGCCGAACACATGTGGATGCCGGCGGATCATCTTGTCGGAGATGGCCGCCGCCACGTCCTTCAGGTCGAACGCGCCCAGTTCCTCGGCCATCCGCGAATGGAACACCACCTGCAGCAGCAGGTCGCCCAGCTCGTCGCGCAGCTCCGGCAGGTCGTTGCGTTCGATGGCGTCGGCGACCTCGTAGGCCTCCTCGACCGTGTAGGGCGCGATCGTCGCGAAGGTCTGCTCCAGGTCCCAGGGGCAACCGCCGTTCGGATCGCGCAGCCTGGCCATGATCTCGACCAGGCGGAAGATGGGGTGCCCATCTTCGCCTTGAGAGCCTTCATTCGGCCGGGCCAGGGGCGGGGACTTGCTGGGGGAGGACATGGGCTTGCGGCTCCGCTGCGGGGGCGTCCCGCTCCGCCGCATCCCGCGCCCCGAGTTGGCGCTGAATCTCGGCGACCCGGGTCGCATCCAGCGGATAGCGCAACACGACAGCCGCGACCACCAGTCCAAGCGCGGCCGGCGCGAAAGCGTACAGCCCGACCAGCGCCGCGTCGCCGGCGGCCGTCGGCGTCTTCGGGTCGAAGCCCAGCGCGCCCAGGATGATGAACACGCCCACGGCCAGGGCGTAGCCCAGCTTCACCGTGCCGGTCACGATCGCATAGAGCAGGCCGGTCTTGTCGACCCCGCTCTCCAGGCGCTCCTCGTCGCCGATGTCGGCCATCATGGCCCGCACCAGCAACGGCGCGGCGGAGTAGGGCAGGCCGGCCAGGACCAGCACGATCATGCCGAGCACGAGGTTTCCGGGCGGCGTGATGACGGCGGTCACTTGCACGACCGCGTAGACGACCGAGGCCACGACCAGGGCGCGGTGCTTGCCGACCCGCTTGGCGAGCATGGGCCAGATCGGCGCGCCCGCCAGGGCGGCGATGAAGTAGATCAGGAGCAGAACGCCGGCCTGGGTCTTGTCGAAGTCCTTCATGCGCTCGAAGAAGAACAGGAACAGCGTGCCGGCGATGCCCGGCGCCAGACCCATCAGCAGGTCGGCGACCAGCAGGCGCTGGACCGAGGGGCGGGTCAGCAGCTTGGCGTATTGCTTGAGGCCGGTCTTGCCGCGCCTGGGCGCCGCCGACGGCTCGCCGACCGTGGTCACGGCCAGCAGGACGGTGAGGGGCGCCAAAATGACGATGAACCAGCCCATCGCGCGGACGCTGTCGAGGTGATCGCCCTTGAACACGCCGGTCACGATCGGCGGGAGGCACAAGACCAGGATCATGCCCACCACATTGGCGCCCTGCCACCAGCCATAGATCCGCGAGCGCTGCTGGTAGTCGCTGGACAGGACCGCGCCCCAGGCCGTCTGGGACAGGACCACCATCGAATAGCCGACATAGAGCACGGCCAGCCAGAACCACAGATAGATCGGTCCCACGCCGGGCTTGGCCATGAACAGGGCGAAGGTGCCCAGCGCGACGATGGGGGTGCCGATGACCAGCCAGGGGCGGAAGCGTCCGAAGCGCGACCGCGTCCCGTCCATGACGCCGCCCAGGATCGGGTCCAGCAGCATGTCGACCAGCTTCACGATCAGGAAGGCGGCCCCCACGGTTCCGAGGGAGAGGCCCAGGGAGTTGATGTAATACTCGGGCAGGTACACGACGAGCGGCAGGCCCATCGCCGATATCGGGATGGCGGGCGCCGCAAATCGGGCCAGGGTCCACGAAGACCGTCGCTCGGACATTTGTACTCCTCCCCGCGCCGTTGATCGCGCTCGGACACTCATGGCCGCTGAACGGCCGTTTGAATGAGTTTGCGGGCATTGTTCGCGGAGCGCCAGCCTCTTCCTGCGATCGAGACGCGCGTCCGCCGCTTCACGCGATCGCTTCGCTGAAGGTGTGGAAAGGGATGCGGAGCGCCGGACAGCGTCCGGAGTTTGGAAGTAGAAATACCGTTTCGACGAAGCCCGACGCTCCGCGCGGTCGTTATCCGGAAGCGTGACGCCACGATGCTGTTCACACCTCGACGCCCTTGAAGCCTCCGACGGGCGGGCCAGGCCGCGAAGCCTGGTCCCGGTCAGGAGCCTTTCAGCTCCCCTGTCGCTCTCCTCGGCCTGCATCCACCGTCGTTTCTGTGTTCCAGGGTCGACTACCGCGGGGATGGTGCAGTTGCGGAGCTTCCCCCGCGCCGACGAGCGCGCCCGCTCGATCGCCCCCCGTCGCCGCAACGGTCGCTGGCCATGCGCCCCTTCCTCGCGACGAGGTGGGTAGAGAATACGGCAGGTTTCTCGGCCGGGGACGCAAGGGCGTGAATGCTCGCGCGATCCCCATGAACCCCTCTCTCTTTGAGAGAGGGTGGGGCCCATGCGCAGCATGGGAGGGTGAGGGGTTACGCCCTCTCCGGACAAGGCAATGGCGAGGTAAGTGGCTGAGAGATCTCGGTTTTATCCGGCTATCGGTGAAACCTCTCACCCTCCCACGCCTGCGGCGCGGGTCCCTCCCTCTCTCCATGAGAGAGGGATTCAACGCCCGCACGCCGACGGGAATTCACCCCTGCGGCTTCAGCTTCAACGGCAGCCCGGCGGCCACGAAATAGACCTCGTCGACCGTCTGGGCGAGCCGCTGGTGCAGCCGTCCGGCCTCATCCCGGAACCTCCGGCCGAGCGGCGTCTCGGGCACCAGGCCCAGGCCGACCTCGTTGCTGACCAGCCAGAGGCGGGCGGGGCAGGCGGCGACGGCTTCGACGAGCATGGTCGCCTCCGTCGCCATGTCGCGCTCGTCCAGCATCAGGTTCGACAGCCACAGCGTCAGGCAGTCGACCACGGCCACGGCGTCGGCGGGGAGGGCGGTGATCGCCTCGGCCAGGGCCAGCGGTGCCTCCACCGTGGTCCATGATTCGCCGCGGTCGGCCTGGTGGCGGGCGATGCGTTCGGCCATCTCGTCGTCAAAGGCTTGGCCAGTGGCGATCAGCACCGGACGCGCCGCTCCAGCGACGGTTTCCGCCGCTTGCTCCGCCGCCTTCTGGGCGAAGGCGCTCTTGCCGGAACGGGCTCCGCCCAGCACCAGGATCGACGTCATGGAAGCTCCACATTGACCGTGCGCGGCGCAGTCTATAGGGCTGGCCGCGCGTCAGGCTCCTCGAAAGAGGATTAAAAGGGAACGAGGTTCAACACCTCGGCTGCCCCCGCAACTGTAAGCGGCGAGTTCTAGCGTCACATGCCACTGGGGTCTTTCGGATCCTGGGAAGGCGACGCCAAGAGCGACGACCCGCGAGCCAGGAGACCTGCCCGGCGCAGTCGTTCATCGCTCGGCCGGGGTGCGCCGAACGAACGGGATCTCCCGCGAAACGACAGTCAAAAGGGCCGCGCGACGGTCCGGGGCGTAATCGCGGCTGTCCAGCTGGCGGGGGCGTCGCGGTCAGGCGCGCGGGTCGTTCAACTGGGAAGATTGAAACATGATCCGAACGTTTCTGAGCTCCACCGCGCTCGCCACGATCCTTGTCGCCGGTCCGGCCATGGCCGACGAGCAGAAGGCCCCCGAAGCCGATGTCGCCGGCGCCGTCGGCGCCAACGGCGTCGCCGAACTGGTGGTCACCGCGACCCGCACCGTCCAGCCGATCGAGAAGGTCGGCGCGTCGGTCACCGTCCTGACCCAGGCCGCCATCGAGGCCAGTCAGGCCATCTCGGTCACGGAGCTGCTGGCCCAGACGCCGGGCGTCAGCTTCACCCGCAACGGCGGACCCGGCGCGACGACCGGCCTCAACATCCGCGGCGCCGAGACCCAGCACACCGTGGTGCTGATCGACGGCGTCAAGCTGAACGACCCGTCCTCGACCCAGGGCGGCTTCAACAGCGGCAACCTGCTGGTCGGCGACATCGCGCGCATCGAGGTGCTGCGCGGCGCCCAGTCGACGCTTTGGGGCAGCCAGGCCATCGGCGGCGTGGTCAATATCGTCACCGCCGATCCCACCGTCCCGTTCACCAGCTCGATCGAGGCCGAAGGCGGCGCGCGCAAGACCGGCTACCTGCGGGCCGGTGTCGGCGGCGCTTCGGACAAGATCACCTGGCGCCTGGCCGGCGGCTACTACACCACAGACGGCTTCTCCTCGTACAAGGTCGGCAAGGAGAAGGACGGTTACCAGAACACCGGCCTGTCGGGCCGCGTTCGTGTGGCGCTGACGGAGACCATCTCGGCCGAGGTGCGCTCGGTCTATTCGAAGGGCAAGAATGACTTCGACGCCTTCAACGGCGACAGCCCCGAATTTGGCCGCACCGAGGAACTGGTCGTCTATACCGGCCTGAACTTCGCCCTGCTGGACGGCCGCTGGAACAACCGCCTCGGCTACGCCTACACCGACACCGACCGGGAGAACCTCAACCCGGCCCGCCCAGCCGCGCCGTTGACCTTCGACGCCGCCGGCAAGAACAAGCGCTTCGAATATCAAGGCGTGTTCGCCATCTCGGACATCTGGACCGCCACCTTCGGCGCCGAAACCGAGAAGGCCCGCATGCGCACCCGCTCGCCGACGGTCGCCAAGCCGAACCCGGTGTTCAGCACCGGCCGCGTCGGCGTCGACAGCCTCTACGGCCAGCTGCAGGTCGAGCCGGTGAAGGGCCTGACCCTGACGGGCGGGCTGCGCTACGAGGATCACGACACCTATGGCAGCCACACCCTGGGGCAGGTCGCGGCGGCCTGGGCGCTCAACGAGGGCGACACCGTCCTCCGCGCCAGCTTCGGCCAGGGCTTCCGCGCCCCGGGCCTCTACGAGCTCTACAGCGAGTACGGCAACCTGACCCTGGCGCCGGAGGAGTTCGACAGCTGGGACGCCGGCGTCGAGCAGCGCTTCTTCGGCGGCAAGGCCCGCGCGTCGGCCACCTGGTTCCACCGCGAGGCCGACAACGAGATCCGCTTCTTCTCGTGCGCCTCGGGCTCGACCACGGCGCTGTGCAATCCGAACGGTGCTTTCCGCTTCGGCTATTATGACAACGTCCAGAAGACCAAGGCCCAGGGCCTGGAGCTGATCGGCGAGGTCAAGCCGACCACGGCCCTGACCATCACCGGCAACTACACCTACACCGACGCCGAGTCCGCCTCGGGCGCCAGCAAGGGCAAGCAGCTGACCCGTCGCCCGAAGAACATGGGCAACCTGTCGGCGACCTATCGCTGGCCGGTGGGCCTGTCGACCACGGTCGCGGTGCGTTACGTGGGCAAGACCTACAACAACGACGCCAACACCCAGGTGGTGAAGGACTACACCCTGGTCGACCTGCGCGCGGCCTATCCGATCAACGAGACCCTCGAGGTGTTCGGCCGGGTCGAGAACGCGTTCGACAAGGACTACCAGACCATCCTGAACTACGGCGCGCCGGGACGCGGGGCCTTCGTGGGCCTGCGAGCGCGGTTCTAGGCTGATGTCGGCGTCGATCTCCACCATCGGCGCCTTCCGGCATGGCGGCCGTCTCCGCGAGGCGATGGCCGCTTTTCCGGACGCGCCGCGTCCCTGGCTGGACCTGTCGACCGGGATCAATCCCGAGCCGTGGTCGGGCCAGCGGGCGCCGGCCGACGCCCTGCGCCGGCTGCCGGACCCGCGTGAGCTCGCCGAACTCGAGACGATCGCCGCGCGCGCTTTCGGCGTCGCCGACCCCGGCCGCGTGGTCGCCACCTCGGGCGCGGAGGCGGCGCTGCGGCTGCTGCCCGGTCTGATCGGCGGCGGGGAGGTCGCGCTGCTGGCCCCGATCTATGGCGGCCATGCCGAGAGCTGGGCGGCCTCGTCGCCAAGCCTCGTCACGTCGCCGGAAGACCCTCGAGCCGTCGCCGCCGATGTGCTGGTGCTGGTCAATCCGAACAATCCCGACGGCCGCCGCATCGACCGCGACACCCTGGCCGCCCTGGCCGCGGAACGCTCCGACGCCGGACGCTGGACGGTTGTCGACGAGTCCTTTGGCGAGGTCGCGCCGGAACTCGGCGTCGCCGAGCTGGAGATCGACCGGCTGGCGATCCTGCGCTCGTTCGGCAAGTTCTATGGCCTGCCGGGCGCGCGACTGGGTTTCCTGATTGGAAACAAGGTCTTCGCGCAGGAATTTCGCGCACTGCTCGGCGATTGGCCCATCGGCGCCGACGCCCTGGCGCTGGGGATAGAGGCCTATGCCGACGCCGCCTGGCGGGGACGGACCCGTGCGTGGCTGGCCACCCAGGCCGGCGCGGTCGACACGGTCCTGGCCAAGGCGGGTCTCAAGCCGCTCGGGGGCTGCGATCTCTTCCGCTGGGTGGAGACGCCGGACGCGCACGGCCTGTTCACGCAGCTCTGCGCGCGGGGGATACTGACGCGGCCCTTCGCCGATCGCCCTGATCGACTTCGCCTTGGTCTGCCTTCTCGCAATGATTTCAATCGTTTTGAGAGAGATATTCACGCGGTGACATCGTGAATCGCCGGGAGGTCGTGAGCGGAGCGCTGGCGATGACGGCGGGCGCGCCGCCGCCACGTCCCCGGCGCATCGTGTCGCTGAACAGCTGCCTGGACGCCATGCTGGTCCACCTGGCCGACCGCGGCCAGATCGCCGCCCTCAGTCACTACGCCCGCGACGCGCGGGCCTCCACCGTCGCGGATCAGGCCCGGACGCTGCCCTACACCTGGGAGAGCGCCGAGGAGGTCATCGACCTCATGCCCGACCTCGTCCTGGCCAGCCAGCACTCGGCGCTGGCGACGCGCAACGCGCTCAAGCGCCTGCATGTGCCGGTCCAGCGCTTCAAGGTGCCCAGGTCGATCGACGAGAGCCTCGGCCAGGTCCGCGAGGTGGCCAGGCTGATCGGCCACCCCGATCGCGGCGAGGCCCTGGTCGCCCGCATCGAGGCGGCGGTCGCGGCCGCCAGGCCCACGCCCGGCGCGCGGCGGCTGACGGCGCTGATCTATCAGCCCAACGGTTTCGCGGCCGGCCCGGGCACGCTGGTCGACGAGATGATGGCGGAAACCGGCTTCGACAATGTCGCCCGCCGCTTCGGCTTGAAGACCTGGGGCAATGTCGGGCTGGAGCGCCTGCTCGCCGATCCGCCCCAGGTGCTGCTGGTCGGCGTCCCGGCGCCCGGCGCGCGCAGCTGGGCGGACCGGGTCATGTCCCATCCGGCTCTCAAGGTCATATCCGGGCGAATGCGTCAGGTGCGGCTGCCCGAAAGGCTCCTCTATTGCGGCGGCCCGGTGCTGATCGAGACCGCCGCCGCCATGGCGCTGGCGCGCGCCCAAGCTTTGAAGGAGGGCGCATGAAATCGCGATCGCCATGGATGATCAGCGGCGTCCTGCTGGCGCTGCTGGTCGTGCTGTTCGGCGTCAGCCTGTGCGCCGGGCGCGTCTGGGCGCCGTGGAGCGCCTGGACCTCGGGCGGCGCCGATCCGCGCTGGGCCATCGTCTTCGGCCTGCGGCTGCCGCGCACCATCCTGGCCATCCTGGTCGGCGGAGCCCTGGGCCTCTCCGGCGCCGCGCTCCAGGGCTACACCCGCAACCCATTGGCCGATCCCGGAGCCCTCGGCGTCTCGGCGTCGGCGGCGCTGGGCGCGGTGCTGACGCTCTATCTGGGCGCGGCGGGCGAGGCGATCTGGATCCTGCCGGCCGCCGCCATGGTCGGGGCGGGCCTGGGCGTCGCGGCCCTGCTGGCCCTGGCGGGCGTCACCTCCAGCATCGTGACCTTCATCCTGGCGGGTTTCGTCATTCAGACGGTCTGCGGCGCTGGCATCGCCCTGGCTCTGAACCTCGCGCCAAACCCTTGGGCGGTGAACGAGATCATCAACTGGACGCTGGGCTCGCTGGCCGATCGCAGCGTCGACGAGGTCAAGCTGGCCGCGCCGGGCGTCATCGCCGGCGGCGTGCTGCTGCTGACCCTGGGGCGCTCGCTGGACGCCTTGACCTTGGGCGAGCAGGGCGCGCGCTCCCTGGGCGTCGACCTGTCGCGCACGCGGCTGCTGATGGCCGTCGGCGTCGCCGTGGCGGTCGGGTCGAGCGTGGCGGTGACCGGCGTCATCAGCTTCGTCGGCCTGATCACGCCGCACCTGCTGCGGCCGCTGCTAGGCTCCAAGCCGAGCGCCGTGCTGCTGCCGTCGTTCCTGGGCGGCGCGGCCCTCACCCTGGCCGCCGACATCCTGGTGCGGATGACTCCGGCCGCCAGCGAGGTCAAGCTGAGCGTCGCCATGGCCATATTGGGCGGGCCGTTCTTCCTGGCCATGCTGATCTCGATGCGCCGGAGGCTGGCATGATCTCCGCCCGGAACGTGACCCTGGCCCTGGGCGGACGTCCGGTGCTGGACGGCGTCACCGCCGACTTCGCCAAGGGAGGGCTGATCGCCATCCTCGGTCCCAACGGGGCGGGCAAGTCGACCCTTCTATCTTGCCTGGCCGGCCTGCTGCGCCCGGACGACGGCGCGGTCACCCTGGACGGCGTAGCGGTCGCGGCCATGCCCGGACGCCAGCGCGCCGGCCGCATCGCCTTCCTGGCCCAGACGCCCGAGATCGCCTGGGACGTCGACCTGCGCGCCTTCGTGGGTCTGGGGCGCACGCCGCATCTTGGGGCCTTCGGTCCAAGCGCCGAGGACCGCGCGGCGATCGACGCCGCCATCGCCGCCGCCAGCCTGGAAACCTTCGTCGACCGCGCCGTCACGCGGCTGTCGGGCGGCGAGCGGGCCCGCGCCCTGATCGCGCGCGGCCTGGCCGGCCAGACCGACTGGTTGCTGGCCGACGAGCCGCTGACGGGCCTGGATCCCGGCCACGCGCTCGACGCCCTGGCCCTGTTCCGCCGCCTGGCCCATGACCAGGGCAAGGGCGTGATCGTCACCCTGCACGACCTGAACCTGGCCGCGCGCTTCGCCGACCGGGTGATGGTGCTGAGCGAAGGCCGCCTCGTCGTCGACGGCGCGCCCGACACGGCCCTGACGCCGCAGACCCTGTCGGATGTCTATGGCGTCGCTGTCCGCCGCCATGCCGGCGAGGGCGGTCCGCTGATTGAGGTGCTGGGCCGTGCCGGCTAGACTCTCGTCCAGCGGTCCGTGGATCGTCCTGGCGGCGGCGGTCGTGGAGGCCGCCGTCGGCTATCCGGACGCCCTGCACCGGCGCGCGCCGCATCCCGTCGTCTGGATCGGCGGGCTGATCTCGTCGCTGGAAGCGGGCCTGAACCTGCCGGATTTCAACGGGACCACGCGCCGCCTGCTGGGCGTCGTGACCCTGGGGGTCATCGTCGGAGTCAGCGGTCTGGCGGGGTGGCTGATCGCGAAGGTCGGCGGTCCCTGGGCGGTCGTGCTGGTCGGGACCCTGGGCCTGGCCCAGCGCAGCCTGTTCGACCATGTTCGCGCCGTGGCGAGACCCCTCGCGGCGGGCGACCTGGACAGTGCGCGCATTACGGTCGGCCACATCGTCGGACGCGATGTTGGCCGACTAAACGAGAGCGACATCGCCACGGCCGCCATCGAGAGCCTGGCGGAGAGCTTTTGCGACGGCGTCGTCGCGCCCCTGTTCTGGTTCGTGGTCGCCGGCCTGCCGGGCCTGTTCGTCTACAAGGCCGTCAACACCGCCGACAGCCTGATCGGTCACCGCGAGCCGCGCTGGCGGGCGTTCGGCTGGGCTTCGGCGCGCTTCGACGACCTGCTGAACCTGCTCCCCGCGCGGCTGGCGGGCATGGTGATCGCCCTCGCGGGAGGCCGCGGCTGGAAGATCATGCTGCGCGACGCCGGCAAGCATGCCTCGCCCAACGCCGGCTGGCCCGAAGCGGCCATGGCCGGCGCCCTCGGCGTCCAGCTCGGCGGTCCGGCCTGGTACGACGGCGCGTTGTCCCAGCGTCCGGTGCTCGGCGAGGGCGGTGCGGCAAAGCCGGCCGACCTGGTCCGCGCCCTGCGGATCTATCTTATCGCCTGCGGGCTGCTCTGGGTGATGCTGGCCGTCGCCGGGTTCGTCTGGGGAGGATTCGCATGGCCGCTTTGATGATCCAGGGCTGCGGCTCCGACGTCGGCAAGTCGGTGCTGGTCGCCGGTCTCTGTCGTCTGTTCGCCAATCGCGGCCTGAGGGTGCGGCCGTTCAAGCCGCAGAACATGTCCAACAACGCCGCCGTGACCGCCGACGGCGGAGAGATCGGCCGCGCCCAGGCCCTGCAGGCCATCGCCTGCCGCGTCGCCCCGACCGTCGACATGAACCCGGTGCTCTTGAAGCCCCAGAGCGACGTCGGCGCCCAACTGGTCGTGCGCGGGAAGATGGCCGGAACCTGGAAGGCGCGCGGCTATCAGGAGCGCAAGGTGACGCTGCTGGACACGGTGCTGGAGAGTTTCCGCACGCTGCAGGCGCAGAGCGACCTCGTCATCGTCGAAGGCGCCGGCAGCCCCGCCGAGATCAACCTGCGGGCCGGCGACATCGCCAATATGGGCTTCGCGATCCCGGCCGACGTGCCGGTGGTGCTGGTCGGCGACATCGATCGCGGCCATGTCATCGCCGCCCTGGTCGGGGCCCATGTGGTGCTGGACGCCGCCGACCGGGCCATGATCCGCGGCTTCCTGATCAACAAGTTCCGGGGCGATCCCAGCCTGTTCCAGGACGGCCGCGCCGAGATCGTCCGCCGCACCGGCTGGGCGGACCTCGGCATGGCGCCCTGGCTGGCGGCGGCGCGGCGCCTGCCGGCCGAGGACGCCGTGGTGCTGGACCGCGCCGCGACCGCCGGCGGCCGCAAGGTGCGGATCGTCGTGCCGATGCTGTCGCGGATCGCCAATTTCGACGAGTTCGACGCCCTGCGCGCCGAGCCGGAGGTGGAGTTCGCCTTCGTCCCGCCGGGCGCGCCGCTGCCGGGCGACGCCGATCTCGTGATCCTGCCGGGCACCAAGGCGACCCTGGCCGACCTGGCCTTCCTGCGCGCCCAGGGCTGGGACATCGATCTGGCCGCCCACGTCCGGCGCGGCGGCCGGGTGCTGGGCGTCTGCGGCGGCTACCAGATGCTGGGCCGGCGGGTGTCGGATCCGGACGGCGTCGAGGGGCCGCCGGACTCGGTTGAGGGATTGGGTCTGCTGGATGTCGAGACGGTGATGACCGGCGACAAGACCTTGCGACCCGTTGCGGGACGGCTGGCTGGCGGGGCGCGGTTCGAGGGCTACGAGATGCACGTCGGCCGCACAACAGGGGCGGTGTCGCCGATGCTGACCTTCGACGACGGCGTCACGGACGGCGCGGTTTCGACCGGCGGTCAGGTGCGCGGCGCCTATGTCCACGGCCTGTTCGACCAAGGCGAGGCGCGGGCGGCCCTGCTGGCCGAGCTGGGCGCGATGTCCGATGCGATCGACCAGGCCGTCCGCGTCGACCAGGCGCTGGACGAGATCGCCGCTGTCCTGGAGCAGGCCTTCGACATTCCCGCCCTGGCCGCGATCGCCGGCCTGGAGAGCTTCTGATGACCCTTCCGACCGTCACCCCCGTCGACCTTAGCCAGGCGCCCCGGCTGCGCGCCTCAATCGATGGCAAGGCCAAGCCCTTGGGCGCGCTGGGGCGGATCGAGGACCTGGCCGCGCGCCTGGCGCTGATCGCCGGCGAGCGGCCGCTGGACAGAGCCTTGCTGCTGGTCTTTGCCGGCGACCACGGGCTGACCGCCGAGGGCGTCTCGGCCTATCCGTCCAGCGTCACTCAGGCCATGGTCGCGACCTTCCTGGCCGGCAAGGCCAGCGCCAACGCCTTCGCCCGCGCGGTCGGCGCCGAGCTTCGCGTCGTGGACGCCGGAGTCGACGCCGAACTTCCGTCCCATCCGAACCTGCTGGCGCAGAAGGTGCGGCGCGGGACGCGCAACGCCGCCGTCGAGCCAGCCCTGACACCAGAAGAGGTCGACCGCGCGCTTGAGGCCGGTGCCCGCATCGCCCGCGAAGCGGCCGCCGAAGGCTTCGAGATCCTGGCGCTGGGCGAGATGGGCATCGGCAACACCGCCTCGGCGGCCCTGCTCATGCACCGCCTGGCCCCCGCGCCGCTGGCCGAATGCGTCGGGCGGGGGACCGGTCATGACGACGCGGGCCTGGCCCGCAAGCTGGCCGTGCTGGAGCGCGCGGCGGCGCGGTCGGACGCCACCGAGCCCGCCGCCGTCCTGGCCGAGTTCGGCGGGCTGGAGATCGCCATGATGACCGGGGCGGTGATCGGCGCGGCGTCGGCGCGCATCCCGGTGCTGGTCGACGGCTTCATCGCCTCGGCGGCGGCGCTCGCGGCGATCCGAATGGTCCCGGCGGCTCAGGACTACTGTGTTTTCTGCCATCGCTCGGCCGAGCGGGGGCATCAGCGGATGATGGCGGCGCTGGAGGTCGAGCCGCTCTTGGACCTGGGTCTGCGTCTCGGCGAGGGCACCGGCGCGCTGCTGGCCCTGCCGGTCGTGCGCGCCGCCTCACGGCTGATAAGCGACGTCGCCAGCCTGGACGACGTCCTGAGCGGACGGCTCTGAGCATGGGCTGGCTCGCGCATCAGGTCTGGCTGCTGCTCTGTGCGGTCCAGTTCCTGACGCGCGCCCCAACCCCGGCGCTGAAGACCTTCGAGCCCGACTGGATCACCCGGTCGGCCCGCTATTTCCCGCTGGTGGGTCAGGGCGTGGGGGCGGTCTGCGCCCTCGTGCTGCTGATTGGCGAGCGGCTGTGGAGCGCGCCGGTCGGGGCGATCCTGGCCCTCGGCGCGGGGCTGCTGATCACCGGCGCCTTCCATGAGGACGGCCTGGCCGACACCGCCGACGGCCTGGGCGGCGGCCAGACCCCGGCTCGGCGTCTGGAGATCATGAAGGACAGCCGCGTCGGGACCTATGGCGTCTGCGCCCTGGTCGGCGTACTGGCGCTGAAGGCCGCCGTGCTGGCCACGACGCCGATCGCCGCCGCGCTCTTGTTGGCCGCCCACGGCCTGGGGCGCGCCGCCGCCGTGGTGGTCATGCGCCTGACGCCCTACGCGCCCAGTGGCGAGGCGGGAAAATGGAAGCCTGTTCCTAATGGCGTGCGGACTGGCGAGGTGATCGTCGCCCTGCTGATCGCCGGCTGGCCGCTGATCCTGCTGCCGCCGAGCGCGGTCCTGGTCGGCCTCGCGAGCGGCGCGCTGCTGGCCGGCTTGCTGACCCTGACCGCCAGGCGACTGATCGGCGGCCACACCGGCGACGTGCTTGGCGCGGTCGAGCAGGTGTTCGAGCTCGGCTTCCTGCTCGGCGCGGCGGCGCTGGCATGAGGCTGCTGGTCGGCCCCATCACGGCGGTCGGCCGGCTGGAAGCCGAGGCGGACCATGTGCTGTCGCTGATCTCGCCGGACGCGGCGGCGCCGGCTGTAATGCAGCCGAGAACCCTTTTGCGATTCAACGATATAGCTGAACGACGTGAAGGTCTCATCGCGCCTTCGGCGGCGATGATCGAGGCGATCCTAGCGCTGCGCGACACGCCCACCTTGCTGATCCACTGCTTCGCCGGCGTCAGCCGCTCGACGGCGGCCGCCTATGTCCTGGCCTGCGCGAGGCGGCCAACGGGCGAGGAGGGAGCGCTGGCCGCTCAACTCCGCTCGCTCTGCCCGGAAGCCACGCCCAACCCCCTGATGATCGCGCTGGCCGACAGGATCCTGGATCGCGACGGCGCCATGGCTCGCGCCATCGCCGGCATCGGTCGCGGCGTTGACGCCTACGAAGGGACGGTGATCGACTGGCGGCTGGCCTAGTTCAGACCTGACAGCTCGATCTTCACCAGCTTCCACTTGAAGAGCCCGCGACGCTCCAGCACCAGGCCGAACGGTTCCTGGTCGCCGTCCTTGCGGTCGCGATAGGTGGCGCGGAAGTGATCGAGGTCCACGTAGCCGTAACGGACCTCGGTGTCGGACTTGGCCTTGGGCTTCTTCACCTCGGGCTGGGGCTGCTCGATCACCGGACCACCCGGCGTGGCGCTGATGCTTTTCGGCGGCTCGTTGGTCGCGACCATATTGGCGATGGCGTCCGGCGTCGCATAGGTGTCGACCGCCTTGTCGACCACGCCGACCAGGAGCATCTGGCCGAAGGCGGCGAAGGGGTTGTCGCGCAGCTTCGGGTCTTCCTCGACCTTGCGGGTCATGCTGGCCTTGAGCTGGCTCTTCAGACTCTCACGCACGGCCGGGAAGTCGACGGCGCTCTCCAGCCGGGCCTTGTCGCCCGCCTTGGCCGCCGCCGTCAGGCCCTGCAGCGCGAGGATCGGTGAGGCGAAATAGCCGGCGATCACCAGCGCGGCCAGGACGCCCAGGCCAACGCCCGTCAAGATGCGATTAGAGCGAGTCATAAGTTTCTCCCGCGAGGATCAAGGCAGGCGGGAGAACCCGGGTCAACTCATGGCCGCGAGGCCCGCAGGATCTCCGCCCACGGCGCCGGCTTCTTGCCCGTGCGCTTCACCAGGTCGTCACGCAGCGGCAGGTATCGGGCGTCGAGCAGGCTGGCCAGGGTATAGGTGCCGACGCCGTTGGAGACGTCCCAGTCGTGAGGCGCATACTCCTTCTGTCCCGAATTGGCCCGATCGCGGTCGAACTGGATCTTGGAATTGACGAACTCGCTGTGGGTCTTTTCCCCCCGCGCGAACGCGGCCAACCAATCCAGCGAATGGGGCAGGCTGGAGCCGGTCGGACTCTTCCAGCTGAACCAGTCCTCGCCATGCGCCTGGGCCGACAGGGCGGCCATCATCAGCGGATCGAGATTGTAGGTGACGTAGTGCAGGGCGTCGCGCTCGTGGAAGTCGAAGGTCGAGCCGTCAGCATAGAGGTTGACGCCGATCTGCTTGCGGAAGGCGTCGCGGGCGCGGGCGATCAGCTTGACGTCGCCGGTCTGGTAGGCGGCCAGGGTCGCCATCTTGATCCTGTGGCTCTGCCAGTTGGTGTGGGCGTTCGTCGGCCCCGCGTCCATGGCGTCGAGATAGCCGACCGCCATCCTGCGCCAGAAGGCGTCGAGCTTGGCGCGGATCGGGGCGGGGAGATCGCTCTCCGTCAGGTCGGTGGCCATGACCAGCGTGTCGAAGCCGGTCTCGTCGATCGGATTGAACGAGATCTGGTAGATGTCGGCCCAGTTCTCCAGATAGCGGCCCGTGGCCTCCAGGAACCTGCGGTCGCCGGTCAGGCGGTAGGCCAGCGCGAAGTTCAGCACGATCGGCTGGTCCTCGCGGGCCTTGATGCTGATCTCGCGGATGCCTTTGCCCGGCAGGGTGCCTTCGGTGTGCGCATGCGGGATGGCGCCGGGCGGGCGGTCCAGGGTCGCCTCGGCGCGCGCGACGATCGCCGCCTTAAGCGCGGGCGACACCGCGCCCTTGCCAAAGGTCGGACCCAGCAGGCCGTAGTCGGCGGCGTGCGCCGCGGACGCCACGGTCATCAGGGCGCACGCGGCGAGCCATGCGGTCTTCATAGAAGCCTCCCAAGCTTTCTTGGAGCAAGATATCTGGCCAATCTTCAGGCTTGTCAATTATTGGTCATGCCAATTTATGACATTGGCCGGACCGGACAGCGCCGTGTCCGCCCCCTACGACGACCCCAACGACGGTCCACGGCGCCGCTCAGCCATCGGCGCTCGCGCCACCCCGCTTCTCTGTAAGTTTGACGGAAATCCCGCGGGCGTGCATCGCAGGGATAGGAAGACCGAATAACAGGGCGAGGAAACGTGTCGGACGGGCGTGCGCGCATCGTGGCGTGGCTGGGGCGGGAAATCCTGCCCCACGAAGCGGCTGTGCGCGCGTGGCTGCGGCGCTCATTCGCCGCGGCTGGCGACGTCGACGATATCCTTCAGGAGACCTATTGCCGCTTGGCCGCCCTCAGCACGATCGACCATATCGCCGAGCCGCGCGGCTATTTCTTCCAGGCCGCGCGCAGCGTGGCCCTGGAACAGATCCGCCGCGCCCGCGTGGTGCGCATCGAGACCGTCAGCGAGATCGAGGCGCTGGACCTGGCGCTTGAGGACCCCTCGGCCGAGCGGATCGTCTCGGGCCGGCGAGAGCTGGAGCGGGTGAGGGGGCTGATCGCGGCCCTGCCGGATCGCTGCCGCAGGATCTTCGAGCTGCGCAAGATCGAGGGCGTGTCTCAGCGCGAGATCGCCCGGCGGCTGGGCGTCAGCGAAAACGTGGTCGAGAACGAGGCGGTGCGCGGCCTGCGCGCCATCCTCGCGGCCATGACCGAACAGGATGCGCCGGCGGGCGCGCGAGGAGCCGGAGAGAAGACCGATGGTCGAACGCGAAAGCGCCGCTGACATCGAGGCGGACGCCGCCCGATGGGTGGTCCGCGTCGATCGTGACGGCGAGGCCGTCCGCTCCGAGCTCGACGCCTGGCTGGCCGGCGATCGGCGCCGCAGGGGCGCCTATGCGCGGGCCGAAGCCGGCTGGACTCGTCTTGACCGCGCCCAGGCCCTGTTCGTTCACGCGCCGGCCGCGCCCGACCGCCCGCGGCTGAGCCGTCGCGGGGTCGTGGCGGGCCTGGGTGCCGTCGCCGCGGGTCTGACGGCCATGGTGATCGGCCCGCGCCTGCTGGCCCAGCGATACGGCACAGCCTTAGGCGAAATCCGCCGGGTGCCGATGGCCGACGGCTCTGTGGCGGCGATCAACACCAGCTCCGAGCTCAAGGTGGACATGCAGCCGCGACTTCGCGCCGTGAAGCTTGAGCGGGGCGAAGCCTGGTTCGCGGTGGCCAAGGATGCGCATCGCCCCTTTGTCGTCCAGAGCGGCCCGGTCCGCGTTCGCGCGGTCGGCACGGCCTTTTCGGTGCGCAAGCGCGAGGGCGGCAGCGACGTGCTGGTTACCGAGGGGGTGGTCGAGGTCTGGACCGAGGATGGCAAGACGCCGCCGCGCCGCGTCTTCGCCGGTGAGCGGGTTTTCGCCGACAATGGGGCCGGCGTCCTGATCCCGCCCGAGGCCGACGCGGATCTGGCCCGGCGGCTCGCCTGGCGGGATGGCCAGATCGTCCTGGACGGCCAGACGCTGACCGAGGCCGCCGCCGAGTTCAACCGCTACAACGATCGCAAGATCGAGGTCGCCGATGCCCGCCTGGCCGACGAGCGGTTCGTCGGCTGGTTCCGGACCAACGACCCCGAAGGCTTCGCCGAGGCCGCCGCCGCCACCTTCAACGGTAAGGTGGTCCTGCGCGACGGCGCCATCGTCCTGCGGGGCCAATAGGCGCGCCGCGTAAAAAAAATCGACCGATGCCTGACGGAAACCGGTTTCCGTCGCATCGCACCAAACAGGCGTTCCAAGAAGCGCCGTTTGAACCACAGAGGGAGGGGCGCATGCGGACGTCGCTGCGTACTTACGAAAAATCCTGCTTGATGATCGCGGCGGGCGCCAGCGCGCTCCTGGCCGCGTCGGGCGCTCACGCCCAGGTGCGCAAGTTCGACGTGCGCGAGCAGTCGGCCGCCACGGGCATTCCGCAGTTCGGCAAGCAGGCCGAGTTGCAGATCCTGGCGCCGCAAAGCGCGGTGGCGGGCAAGCGCGTCAACGCCGTGCGGGGCGCCTATACGGTCGAGGAAGGCCTGGCGCGCCTGCTGCGCGGCGCGGACCTGACCGTGGTGTCCAACAACGGCCGCACGGCGGTTCTGGGTCAGACGGCCTCGCTGCAGTTGGCGTCCACCGCCGCGGTCCCGATGATCGCCGCCCAGGCCGTCGCGCCGGTCTCGGCCCCGCCGGAAGAGGCTTCGTCCGAAGTCGAGGCCGTGGTCGTCACCGGCTTCCGCGCCAGCCTGCAGAGCGCCATGAACCTCAAGCGTCGCTCAAGCGGCGTGGTCGACGTCATCAAGGCCGAGGACATCGCCGACTTCCCGGACGCCAACCTGGCCGAGTCGATCCAGCGGGTGCCGGGCGTCTCGATCGCCCGCGACGCCGGCGAGGGCCGCCAGATCACCGTTCGCGGCCTTGGTCCGCAGTTCACCCGCGTGCGTATCAACGGCGTCGAGGGCCAGAGCACGGCCAGCGGCACCGACAGTTCGGGCGGCGCCAACCGCAACCGCGCCTTTGACTTCAACGTCTTCGCCTCGGAACTTTTCAACAGCATCACCGTGCGCAAGACCGCCTCGGCCCAGACCGAGGAAGGGTCCCTGGGCGCCACCGTCGACCTGCAGACGGGCCGACCGTTCGACTACAAGGGCGCGACCCTCGTGGTCTCGGCTCAGGAAGGCTACAACGACCTCTCCAAGTCGTGGGACCCGCGCTTTGCGGTTCTGGCCTCCAACACCTGGTTCGACGGCAAGCTGGGGGCTCTGGTCTCGGTGGCCTATACCGAACGCGGGCTGCTGGAAGAGGGCCATGGCTCGGGCGGCTGGCTGAACGGCACGGAAGCAGGGGGCTTCAATCCCGCTTCCGCCTTCAAGCCGGCCAGCACGGCCTCGGTGTTCACCCCGCGCTTCCCGCGCTATGGCCGGCTGAGCCACGAGCAGAAGCGCCTGGGCGTCACCGGCTCGTTCCAGATGCGCCCTGACGACCGCACCCTGATCGGTCTGGACGTGCTCTATTCGGACTTCAAGGCCACGCGCGAGGAGAACTGGCTGGAGGCCCTGTCCTTCGCCCGCAACGCCTCGCAGGGCGGCCGCCCCGAGATCATCGTCCGCGATGGCGTGGTCAATTCGAAAGGGGACATGGTCTACGGCCTGTTCGACGACGTCGACGTCGAGAGCGAGACCCGCTTCGACAAGCTGGACACCAAGTACAGCCAGGCGACCTTCACCGCCGAGCATGAGTTCGGCGACCGCTTCAAGCTCAGCGGGCTGGTGGGGGCTTCAAAGTCGGAGTTCAACAACCCGATCCAGACGACGGTGATCCTGAACCGCGAGAACGCCGATGGCTTCTCGTATGACTATCGGGTCAATTCGAACCTGCCGGCGATGAACTTCGGCTTCGACGTCACCGATCCGTCGGCCTACAATTTCGGCGCGGCGCGCTCGGAGATCCGCCTGCGGCCACAGGGCGTCACCAACAAGATCGCGACCGCCCAGCTGGACGGCGACTACCGCCTGAACGACGGCCTGAACCTGAAGGTCGGCGTCAACTTCAAGAAGTACAACTTCGACTCCTGGGCCCAGGCCCGGGTCAACGAGTCCGTCGTCCCGACCCTGCCGGCCGGCGTGACGCTGAACAGCCTGACCAAGCTGGTCTCGGGCTTCGGCCGCAACCTCGGCGCTTCGGGCATCCCGACCAGCTGGGCCGCGCCGGACCTCGACGCCTTCGCCAAGCTGTTCAATATCTACAGCGGCACGGGCCTCTTCCAGCTCAGCGGCGCCTCCAACGCCAACGCCCGCGGCAACATCCGCAGCGTCGAGGAGAAGGACAGCGCCGCCTACGCTCAGTTGGACTTCCGCACCGACCACTTCGCCTGGCCGATCCGTGGCGATATCGGCGTCCGCTATGTGAAGACCGAGCAGAGCTCGACCGGCTACCAGCTGGTGGCCGGCGCGGCCCAGCAGGCCACCGTCAAGCGCGACTATGACGACATCCTGCCGGCCCTGAACGTCACCGCGGAAGTCACGCCCGACTTCCTGCTGCGCTTCGGCGCGGCCAAGGTGATGACCCGTCCGAACCTCGGCAGCCTGACGCCGGGCGGCAGCCTGTCGACGGTGGGCGTGTTCAGCGTCAGCTCGGGCAACCCGAACCTGAAGCCAATCCGGGCCACCACCTACGACCTGTCGGCCGAATGGTACTTCGCCAAGGACGCGCTGCTGTCGGTCGGTCTCTTCTATAAGGATATCGACACCTACATCCAGACCTCGCGCATCTCCCAGCCCTTCAACGCCTCGGGCCTGCCGCTGAGCCTGCTGGACGGCTTGGGCGTCTCGGCCGGCGACACCTTCCTGTTCAGCCAGCCGGTCAACACCAAGGGCGGTCCGCTGAAGGGGATCGAGGTCAGCTACCAGCAGCCGTTCAGCTTCCTGCCGGGCCTGCTGCGCCACACCGGCGCGATCTTCAACGTGACGGTGGTCGACTCCAAGATCGACTACATCTCGGCCCGCTCGCCGACCGGCTTTGTCCAGAACGACCTGGTCGGGCTGTCGAAGAACGCCTTCAACGCCACGCTCTACTACGAGGACGAGGCGTTCAGCGCCCGCGTCTCGGCGGCCTATCGCGACAAGTACCTGACCGCCGTGCCCAGCGGCACCAGCACCAACGACATCGACGGCGTGCGCTCGATCACCACCATCGACGCCTCGGCGTCCTACGCGATCAACAAGCGCCTGAAACTGACCTTCGAGGGGCTGAACCTGACGGACGCCTTCAACAACCAGTACACCGACAGCAACCGCGACAGCGTCTACGTCTATTCGCATACAGGCCGGCAGTTCAATTTCGGGCTGCGCTACGCGTTCTAGGACCCCGCGCGACAGCCGAAGCAGGGGGGGCGTTGCGGCGGCTGTCGCGCATCAAGGGAAAGACGTTCCTCCTCCCGAGGAATCCTGGGCGTCGGCTGTCCTCCCGGCCGGCGCCCAACCCTTTTTCGAAAGAGACGTCATGTCGCTGCCTGCTGTTTCCCGTCGTGATGTCCTGGCCGGCGCGGCCTTGCTCGTCCCGAGCCTGGCCTTGGCCGCGCCGCGCTACGACGCGGTGCTCTGGCGAGGGGAGGGCGAGGCCCCTCACGCCGGACCGGTCTTCTCGAAGCTGTCGGCGGCGGTCGCGGCCGCGCCGGCCGATGGCAGGACGCCGTATCGGATCCTGGTCACCCGCGGGGTTTGGGACGAACAGGTCGTCGTCGACAAGCCGTTCGTCCACCTGATCGGCGAAGATCGAAAGGCCTCGGTGGTCAGCCACCTGGCGGCCTCGGGCCTCACGGCCCCGGACGGCAAGCGGTGGGGCACCTTCCGCACGCCGACCCTGTTCGTGCGCGCGCCCGACTTTTCGGCGCGAAATCTGACCATTCAAAACGCCTTCGATGGCCTGGCGGAGATGACGCGGTCCGGCGGGCTTCACTCGCATGACGGTGGCGGTCCACAGGCCGTGGCCCTGATGCTGGACAAGGGCTCGGACCGCGCCCGCCTGACCGAGATCGACATCCTGGGCTACCAGGACACGCTGTTCCCGGACGCCGGATCCAGCCTGTTCGAGCGTTGCCTGATCACCGGCAGCTACGACTTCATCTTCGGCGCGGGGCGCGCCTATTTTCAAGATTGCGAGATCCGCTCGCGGCCCCGGCCCGTCGAGCCGATCGACGGCTATATCGTCGCGCCCAGCACCCCCATCTCTCAGCCATTCGGCTTCGTGTTCCAGGGATGCCGATTGACGAAGGAAGCCGGAACCAAGGTCGGCTCGGTCTATCTGGGCCGCCCTTGGCGGCCGTCCAGCGTGTTTCCCGACGGCCGTTATGGCGATCCGAAATTCGTCGGCATGGCCGCCTTCCTCGACTGCTGGATGGACGACCACATCGCTTCGGCCGGGTGGACCGAAATGTGGTACACCGGCAAGGATGGAAATCCCCGGACCATGCTGCAGCCCGAGGACGCGCGCTTCTGGCAATATCGCCCGCGTGGCCCTGGCGCAGGCGCGCTATCTCGAGGGCGATGGCTCTCGCGAGCTCAGGCGCGAGCCATGACGAAGGCCAAGGTGCTTGCCTGGCGCCCCTGAGCGTTTGAGCGGGCTATGGAGCAAACGGCGCTAGCCGCTTCTGGCGCGCAGCCAGGCGCCAATGGTCTCGAGCGTTAAGCGGCCCAGGGGGATCGCGCCGGCGAACAGGACAAAGCCGTGGATGGTCCCGTCGACGCAGTCGTAGGTGACCTCGACACCGGCGGCCGACAGGGCCTGGGCATAGGCCTCGCCTTCGTCCCGCAGAGGATCAAGGGAAGCGGTGACGATCAGGGCTGGCGGCGTGCGCGCCAGGTGCGGAGCGGTCGCCAGCAACGGCGAGCCATCGGCGGTTTCGCGGCTGGGGTCTCCAGGGGCGAAATATTCCTGTTCGGCGCGCGTGATGTCGAAGGCTCGCAGGAACCAGCGCCCGTCGCCCAGGGCCTGGCGGCTTTCGAACCGGGCGGCGGCGCTGGCCGTGGTCACCGGATAGATCAGCACCTGCCCCCTCAGGGGAACAGTCGTGCGCTGGGCGACCAGCGCCGCCAGGTGACCGCCGGCGCTGTCGCCCGTGACGAAGATCCGGCCGGCGTCCGCGCCAAGATCGTCGGCCTCCCGGGCGATCCAGTCCAAGGCCGCCAGGCAGTCGTCGAGGGCGGCGGGATGGCGGTGCTCGGGCGCAAGACGATAGTCGACGTCGACGACCAGACAGCCGCTGGCCTGGGCGTAGGCGCGGGCCACGCGCTCATAGGCTTCCCCTCCGCCCAACACCCAACCGCCGCCATGAATGTGCAGCAGCACGGGCGGGCGGGCGGCCGCCGGGTCGAGCGGCCAATAGAGTCGTAAGGGCACGGCGGTGTGGGCGTCGACGGCCACGCGGTTCTCGATCCGCGCCGTTGGCGCCAGCGGAGGGCCGTAGAGATCGGCGGCGATCGCCAAGCCCTGACGTCGTTCCGCGACGCTCGGATCGGCCGGGCCGCCGGCGAAGTCATCGCCCATGCGCGCCAGCAGGGCCGCGGTGCGCGGATCGACATAGGGATCGGCCATCACGTCAGAACTTCGCGCCGATCGTGAAGCTGACGGTCTTGGGCGCTCCATAATAGGCCAGCTGGATGCCGAGCGAGTCGGAGAGGTCGAAGCCCTGCTCGACATAGTGTTTGTCGCCGATGTTCTTGGCGCCCAGTTGCGCCCACCAATGGTCGTCGGGGCTCTCCCAGCGGACGAAGGCGTCGAACAGGGTGTAGCCGCCCTGCGACAGGACCTGACTGCTGGAGACGGTCGGATAGGTGCGCGAGCGAAACGCCGCATCCGCGCCGACGATCACCGCGCCGCCACCGGCCAGCTCAAATCGATAGGCCGCGCCGACCTTGCCGTCCCAGCGCGGGGCGTTGACCAGCTTGCGCTGGGCGCTGATGTCGACACCGCCCGGGCCGATATAGCGATCGTAGTGGGCGTCGAGATAGCCAAGCACCAGGTTCAGCGTCAGGGGAGGGGCCGGGCGGGCCACCAGTTCCAGCTCCGCGCCGCGCATGGTGGCCGCGCCGGCGTTGGTGAACAGGGCGGTGAAGGCGCCGGTCGACGTGGCGGCGAAGCTCGAAAGCTGCAGGTCCTTGTAGTCGTTCCAGAACACCGCGGCGTTGGCCGTCAGGCGATGATCCAGCAGGCTCGACTTGACGCCGGCTTCATAGGCCCAAAGCGTCTCCGGATCATAGGGAACGGCCCCAGCCCCGTCATTGGCCCGGCCATCGAAGCCGCCGCTCTTGAAGCCCCGACTGACGCTGGCGTAGGCCAGGACGTCGTCGGAGACCTTGTAGTCCAGCCCCAGCTTCGGCGTCAGGGCGTGGAAGTCGCCGCTTGTGTCTATGAAGGTGGCGTAGGGGCCTTGGTCGTAGGGGACGGGGAGGGTGGTCGCCGCGCTGAAGTACTTCTGGGTGCGGAAGAAATCCTTGGTCTCGGCGGTGTAGCGCAGGCCCGCCGTGGCCGACAGTCGATCGGTCAGACCGTAGGTCGCCTGACCATAGACCGCCCAGTTTTCGTTGGTCTGGTCGTTCAGCGAACCCGTCACAAGGCCCAGCGCCGGGCCATAGAGGCCGCTGAAGGTCTTGTCGCGCTCCTTGAAATAGAAGACGCCGCCGACCACGGTGAGCTTGTCCCCGGTGTAGTTGAACTGCAGTTCCTGGCTGAACTGGTGCTGCTTTTCGTCGTCATAGACGCCGAAGATCGGCTGCGGCGTGGCGTCGACGTCCAGGTGGGCGTCGTAGAACATGCGCCGATAGGCGGTGATCGACTTCAGTTCGAGACGTTCCGACACCCGCCAGTCGGCGACGAACGACACGCCGCCCGTGGTCAGGTCGTTGCGGTCGTTGAAGTCGGCGTCGACCTTGAAGGGGTCGGACTTGGTGGCCGGGAAGCCGAACACCGGCGTGGCCCGCGCCGGGGTGCGCGAGGTGTCGGGCCGGTCCTTGGAACCGTCGAGATTGAGCCGGAACGTCAGGTCGTCGCTGGCGCGGTATTCGAAGGCCAGGCGGCCGGCGATCAGGTTCTTATCCCCGTCGCTGCGCCCATCGAAGGCGTTCTCGCCGTAGCCATCGCGCTTGGCGATCGCCAGCGAAGCCTTGGCCAACAGCTTGTCCTGGATCAGCGGACCGCTGATCGAGCCCTTGAACTCGCGACGGTCGTAGTCGCCGATCGTCGCTTCGGCCGAGCCCGCGACATCGTTCGTCAGGCCTTTGGAAACGAACTTGACCGCGCCGCCGATGGTGTTGCGTCCATAGAGCGTCCCTTGGGGACCGCGCAGCACCTCGATGCGGTCAACGTCATAGACGTCCAGAAAGGCCCCTTGGGCGCGACCCAGATAGACGTCGTCGACATAGACGCCCACGCCCGGGTCGGCGAAGGCCAGGCTGTCGATCTGACCCACGCCGCGGATATAGACGACGGCATTGGCCGCATCGCCCTCGTGAATGGTCAGGTTGGGAATCGAGCCCTGCAGATCTCCGACCGTGCTGGCCTGCAGGTCGCGCAGCGTGTTGGCGGAAAAGGCGGTGACGGCGGCCGGCACATCCTGCAACCGTTCTTCTCGGCGCTGGGCGGTGACGATGATCTCCTCGACGCCGACCTTGTCCGGGTTCGGCTCAGCGGCTTGGGCGAACGCCGCGCCAGCCCAGCCAAGACAGATCAACGAGACGCCGCCCAGGAGGGCGCGCGCGGTCCGCGCGGTGCGATGGTGCTTCATGGTCGTTTCCCCGGACCGCTCTGATCGGCGGCGTCCCCAGGGCATAGACAACCAACAGCGCCTGGCGGCTATCGTAGAGTTTGTGGCGAAAAAGCCCGCAAATTCTGCGCCTAATGGCGCTCAGGCGCGATGGCGGCCTGGGCGATGCGCAGGGTGCGCTGCAGGTGAGCGCGGATCATGGCCTCCAGCTTCGGGGTCGGCCGGACGATGGCGGCGCGGCCGTCGTCGCCAGCCCGGGTTTTCAGCAGATAGCCGTCGTCGACGGCCCGCTTGATGCGTTCCTCCCGGGTGCGGTTGGAGCCGCTCTTCATGATCTGGCAGGCGGCGCTGACGGTCATCGGTCGGCCGTTGTCATTGGCGATCATGCAGCCGACCAGCAGGTACCAGAATTCCTGCGTGAAATAGCCGGGGCGTCCCTCGAAGGTCTCGTCCCAATCACGGGCGTAGGCGACCAGGGCCTGGGCCCAAGCCTGCAGTTGAACGTCAGAGGCTTCGTCCGTCATCACCAACTTTTTCCCCCTGGGCCGCAACATGCATTTGGCGATGATGGACCACAAGGTTTGGAAGGGATGGCGACGCCAGATGGGCGATCCAACTTGTCGCTGACTCATAGATCCTAGATGCGACAGGTCAGCAGAACGAGACGCCTGTAGACTCTTTGCTCGCGACAGACTCCTGCGTACCCGGCCGCGACTCCAATATGTGCGACGGCCGCTTGTAGCGCTTCTTTGGCGATCCCTTCGGCCGGTCCGGGGAGCGCTAGAGCGTCGACCGCGCTACGTCCAAGGTCCGCGCGACCTCGGCGCCGTCTCCCCCCGCCTCCGCTTCAATGCCCGCCGCTCGTATTGATCGGACCTTTCGGCTTCGGCGCCAGCCAGATCAAAGCCCCGGTGAAGGCAAGGCACAGCGCCACCACGGCGAACATGTTGAGCGTGGCGAGCATCACGCTCTGGCTTTCGACGACATTGGTCAGCAGGGCGGTCGCCGTGTCGCGCGACAGGCCAGACGCAACCATCGTCTCAATCGTGGCGGGCCCCTGCTGCATCGCGCCAACCAATCCGGACTGGTTGACTCGGGCGGCGTTGATCCACCCCGTCTGCACCAGAGACGCGGCGAAGGCGGTGGCGAGCGTGCGCAGAAAATTGGAGATGCCGGCGGCGTCGGCCTGTTCGTTGGGATCGACGCTGGCGATGCACAAGCCGGTGATAGGGATGAACAACATCATCAGGAACGGGCCTGTCAGCAGCATCGGCCAGGCCATCTGCAGAAAAGTCATATCGGGCGTGAAGCCGATGCGCCAAACCGAGATCAGCGCCAGCCCTCCTATGCCGGTCGAGATGATCAAGCGCGGGTCGATTTTTGCCGAAGCAGCACCGATGATCGGTGAAGCGAACACCGCGAAGATACCCATTATTCCGGTGGCATAGCCCGCCCAGGTCGCGGTGTAGCCCATGTTCTGCTGCAGCCACAGCGGGATAAGGACGATGGTCGCGAAGAAGGCGCCAAAGCTCATGGCATAGGTGACCGACGCCACGACGAAACCGCGGTGCCGAAACACCCGCAGGTTAACAATGGGGTGTTTTTCGGTCAGCTCCCAGATCAGGAATGCGATGAAACCGATGGCCGCGACAACGGCCAGCGCGCGGATTTCGGTCGCTGCGAACCAATCGAGATTACGCCCCTCGTCGAGTAAAAGTTGGAGGGAGGTAACCCACGTGACGAGGAGGGCTAGTCCCACCACGTCGATCGGCGATCGGGCTGTTTCCTCGCGTCGCCCACGCAGCAGGTAGAACAGGCTCGCCGCGCCAAAGGCGGCCACAGGGACGTTGATAAAAAATATCCACGCCCAGCCGGCATTGTCGGAGATCACGCCGCCCAGGATGGGCCCGGCAATGGGCGCGACCGTGGTGGTCATCGCCCAGATGATCGTCGCGAGGGTCGCTTTCTCGGAGGGAAAGACGCGCAGCAGCAGTGTCAGCGAGAGAGGTCGCATCATGCCGCCGGCAAGACCCAGCAGGATCCGGCCCGCGATCAGCATCTCGATCGAGCGCGACAGGCCGCACAGCAACGAAATAGCGCCAAAGGCGATAAAGGCCGAAATGAACATCCTCTGTTCGCCGAAGCGCCGGGCCAGCCAACCCGCCAGCGGGACGGTTATGGCGTCGGCGACGGCATAGAAGGTGATGACCCTGGTCGCCTCCGTCACCGACACGCCGAGCGAACCGGCGATATGCGGGATGGACACGTTCGCGATGCTCGAGTCGAGAACGACGATGAAATTGCCAAGGCCAATCAGCAACGCCGCGAAAATAAGGGTCGCGCCGGTGAGCGGCTTGGCCATGGCTGGCGCGGCAGCAGTGTCCGTCATGTCCGGGTTCCGCTTACTTCGAGAGATCCACGGTGGCGTTCATCGACAGTCCAACCCGCAGCGGATGTTCGGCCAGTTCCTTCGGGTCGAGCGCGATCCGCACGGGTAGGCGCTGAACCACCTTGATCCAGTTGCCCGTGGCGTTCTGGGCGGGGACAACCGCGAAGGCGGCGCCGGTGCCGCCCGAAAAGCCGATGACGCGGCCATGATATTCGACATCCTCGCCGTAGAGATCGGAGGTGAGGGTGACGCGCTGTCCCGGTTTGACGCGGGCCAACTGGCCTTCCTTGAAGTTGGCGTCGACGAACGCGGCCTGGACAGGAACGATCACCATCATCGACGCGCCCGCCGGGACACGCTGTCCGACCTGCACCTGGCGACGGGAGACAACGCCGTCGACCGGCGCGCGCACCACCGTGCGATCAAGGTCCACCCGCGCCTGATCGCGCGCGGCGCGCGCGGCCAGAACTTCCGGATTGGCTTCGGGGGCGGCGCCGGCGATCAGGGCGCGATTGGCGTCGCGGCTGCCCACCGCTGAGGTCTGGTTGGCCTGCGCCTGGGCGTTCTCGGCCTGTGCGACCTTCAGGTTCGCGGTGGCCGTGCTGTAGGCGTTGCGCGCGATGGTCAGTTCATCGCCGGAGACGGAGCCCGACGCCGCGAGCGCTTCGCGACGGTCAAGATCGATCTTGGCCTTGGCGAGATCGGCGCGCGCCGCGACGAGCCGTGCTTCGGCGCGGGCCTGATCGGCGACGCGCGCCGTCACCTGGGCGCCAAGGCCGCTATCGGTCGCGAGGAGCCCGCGAACCCGGCGTTCAGTCAGCGAAAGCTCGGCTTCGGCGCGGGCCAGCGCGAGGCGGGCGTCCGTGTCGTCGAGCCGCACGAGGATGTCGCCGCACTTCACACGCTGAGCGTCGTCGACCAGCACCTCGCGCACCGGACCGCCGATCAGCGGCGTCACCTGGGCGACATTGGCACCGACATAGGCGTTGTCGGTCGAAACGCGCCGCGACGCGATAAAATGGACGTAGGCCCAATAGAGAATGGCGAAGCCGACCACCACCATCGCGAAAATCGCGAACATCTTTCGGCGCTTGGCTCTTGCAGCGGAGGCATTCGGGGCTTCGGCGGCCAAGGGAGCCGCCGCCAGGTTTTGAGTGGACATCTGGAGATCCTTCAGGAACGGAAGCCGCCGCCGAGCGCGCGGATAAGGCCGACATTGAGGACGAATTTGCGATTGCGGAGCGTGGCGAGGTTGCGCCGCGCATCGATCAGGGCGTCTTCGGCCACGAGCACATCGAGAGACGTGGCAAGCCCGCCCTGGTAGCGATTGTTGGCCACTGTCCAGGCTGCGGCCGCGGCGCGCTCGGCTTCATCGGCCCTACCGATGCGTTCGGCGAGCGCCCGTTCGCTGGCGGCGACGTCGGCGACCTCGCGCAGGGCCTGGGCCAGCGCGCCGTCATATTCGGCGACCGCGCCGCGATAGTCGGCTTCAGCGGCGCGATAAGCGCCGGTCAGCCGCCCCCCGTCGAAGATCGGCAGGCTGACGGCTGGTCCGGCGGTGCCAAAGGTCGAGCCCGACTTGACGAGATCGCCAATGCCGATGGACTGAAACCCGATCAGCCCGGCAAGGTTGACGTTCGGATAGAAAGCGGTGCGCGCTTGCTTGATCCGGCTTGCGGCCGCCTGCGCCCTCAGCCGCGCGGCGATCACATCGGGGCGTCGCCCGATAAGGTCGGCCGGCAAGTTGGCGGGGAGACCGAGGTCCTCCGCCGCGCGCGCGGTCGGCCGCTCGATGGAAAGGCCTCTATCGGGCCCCGCACCGAGCAGCACAGCGATCCGATTGCGCGTGAGCGAGACGGTTTCATTCAGCGCGGCAAGCTCTCCCTGAGAGGCGGCGAGCGCCGAACGCGCCCGCTCGACGGCGCCGGCGTTTTCAAGCCCCTGCGCCCGTCGCCCATCCATCAGTTCGACAGTGCGTCGCCGCACCTCGACGGCGCGCCGCGCCGCATCGGCTTGCGCGAAGAGATCGGCCAGATCGGCATAGGCTTGCGCGATACCGGCCGAGAGGATCAGGCGGGTCGCCGCCGCCTCGGCCTGGGCCGCCGCGGCATCTGAACGCGCCGCGGCAAGCGCGGCCCGGTTCCGCCCCCAGAAATCCAGCTCCCAATCCAGCCGCGCCGTCGCCTGGCCATAGTCTTGCCAGCCTTGGGGTGCGAGCGCGCGTGGGGTGAGGTAGTTGTAGCTCTGCTTGGTCCCGCCGATCTCCCCATTGGCCTGGATCGATGGCAGCAGTCGGCTGCGTGCTTGCCGCACCAGCGCCTCGGCCCGTTCGAACCGCGCCTGCGCGACGCGCAGATCGGTCGCGGCCGACAGGCCTTCTTCGATCAGCGCCGTCAGTTGCGGATCGCCGAAGCCTTCCCACCAACGATCTGACGGCCAGGATGTCTCGGGCGCCGCCAGACTTGCGGCGCTTGCGAAGGCGCTCGCTGGCCGCATCGCCGGCGCCGCGCCTTGTTTCGGCAGGCCCGCGCAACCGCCAAGCAGCAGAACCGCCAAAATCGAGGTGGAGCAGATCAGGCTCTTACGCATCGGGCTGCTCCGCCTCGATCTGGGCGGCCAGTTCGCCCGCGAGCAGCCGTGCGGCGACACCTTCGGCTTCCGCTTCGGAAGCAGAGACGAGGATCGGATAGCCCCAGAATTTTTGGAAGACGGGCGCCGAGGTCTTGGCGAGGAAGCGTTTGGCCGGGCTCGGCTCGATATACACCATCGCCCGGACATAGGTGTGGAGCGCCTGGCGGTTGCGCTTCATCCACAGCGTCACCCGCTTTCGTTCCTCGGCCGACTGAACCTCGTCAGGTTCCGCGCCGAGACCGATCAAGACGAAGGGCGTCTTACGCTCGAGGAGATTCTCGAAAATCTGGAAGCTGACGTCATCGCCTCGGTCATCGGTGCGATTATAGTGCATCCGCACTATCGGAAACTGCGTGTCGTCCACCAGCATGGCCTGAATCCAACAAGTTCATCATTCCAAGCCTTCCTAGGCTCTTGATGTCATTTTGGATTTGGCCGCTCGGGCAGATGATTTATCGAAACTGCCAATCTTCTAGATCCGTGCGGGCGCCTGGCGGTCCGTCGGCCGGATCAAGCAAGGCCGCGCATCAAAGCCCCAGCGCTCTCTGAGCCTCCATCATCGTGGATATGATTTTGGGCTTGCTCTGTTGCGGCGTCGCCGTGGGCGCCGCGCTCCGCCGCGCCGCCAGGAACTGCCCCGGCGGCTGCCCCATGACCTTCTTGAACATCGTGATGAAAGCGCTGGCGCTTTCGTAACCGAGATCGAACGAGACGCTCTGCACGGGCGCGCCTTCGGTCAGACGCTCGATCGCGAACATCACCTGGAACTGCTGGCGCCACCGCCCAAAGCTCATGCCGGTCTGGCTCATGATGAGCCTGAACAGGCTGCGCTCGCTCATGGCGACGATCCGGGCCCATTCCCCGATGGTCGTACGATTGGCGGGATCAGACGACAGGGTCTTGGCGATGGTTCGCAACCGCGGGTCGGCCGGCATGGGCAGATGAAGCGCTCCCATTGGCGCGCGCTCGAGCTGGTCGAGCATGGTCTGAACAAGACGACCGTCAGCGCCGTCGACATCGTAGAGGGACGGGAGGCGAGACACGGCGATCAGCAGCTCGCGCAGCAGCGGCCCGGTCGAGAAGGTGCTGCACGCCGCGGGCAGATTGCGGGCAAGTTCGGGATCGATGAAGAGCGTGTAGACCTCGAGGTCGCCGGCGCAGCGCACGCTATGCTCCATGTCGCCAGGGATCCACAGCGCGCATTGCCGTGGGACCATCCACAGACCGTGCGCCACTTCGCACGTGATCAGGCCGCGGACCGCCAGGATGAGTTGCGCTTTGCGATGGTGATGCGGCGGTTGCTCGAAACCTTCCGTGAAAAGCTCCATCCCCACCGCCGAAACGGGGCGGGGAATCTCCTCGGGCTCGAAAATTTCGTAGTCGTCGCTTTGCATCGCTCTGCTCCCCAGGGGCAGCCTTCAATCTGCCGGCAAAGCTTCAAAAGTGCGAGCAATTCTCAACTGAGTGGCGGTATTGCGAAACTCTTTGGCGATATTGCTCAATCCGGCAGAGCTACAGGCGTCTGATCGCGGTCCGCCATCGCCACGGCGCGGGGGGAACGGCGAAGCTTCAGCATCGGCCGGGCGACGAAGAAGGCTGTTAGGAGCAGCGCGGCGTCGACCGACCAGCTCATCGGGTCGACGGCGGGAAGGCCGCCCGCCGCGCTGATCGTGGCATGGACGAGCGCCAGTCCCGCCAGCGCCACGGCCGTCGCCGCGCGCAAGCCGACACCCAGTCGCGCCTGCGGCGAGGGCAAACAGGCCACGGCATAGGCCGCTATCGTGCCCGCGGCCCAGCCGAGCAGCGGCGCGGCCTTCGCGTCCGTCGCCAGCGACGGGACCGCGGCGAGCGCGAGGGCCAACGGTTGTCCCCAGATCGTGGCTGTCCACAGCCGCTCCATGACCGGCGCGGGGCGGCCCTTGTCGCGCCGACGCGCCAACCAGATCCGAAAACCGCTTGCCGTGACGACGCACATCGACAGGCCAAGGACGCCGTAGGCAAGCTTGACGAAGATCCCGCCGAACCAGCCGAAGTGGAGCGGCTGAATGGCGAAGATCATCTGTTGGCCGAGTGACCGCTTGGCGACGTCTGACGCGAAGACCTTTCGACCCTGGCTATCGAAGACGACGCGCTCGCTAAGAACGAGGCTGCGCGGGTCGCGCAGGCCGATCCCGATCAACTGGCTCTTGGCGCCCGGCTGCTGGATGTCGACCGACTGGAGCGTGAGGCCCGGGGCGGCGGCGGTCGCCGCGGCGATGAATGGCGCGACGGATGGAACCTGATCGTTGTGAGGCGCGTGAGCCGCCGAACGTGCGGAAGGACCCGCGAGATCGGTGAAGGCCTTGGCCATGTCGCCCTTGTACGTGGTCGCGGCGACACTGCCGAAAACGATGATGAAGACGCCCAGGAAGGCGGCGGTGAAGGCGATCAAGAAGTGGAAAGGCAAGCCCCAGACGCCGATGCGGTTATGGAGGTCAGCCTGACCCAACCGTTCTGACCCACCGCTGCGAAGCCGGAAAGCATCTTTGATGATGCGCGGATGGGCGAGAACGCCGGAGATCACCAGCGCCAGCAACGCCATCCCCGCCAGCGCCACGATCACCGTGCCGATGCCGAAGGGGAGATGAAGGTTGACATGCAGCCCCACGAGAAAGTCGCTGACATCGTGGCGCACCTTCATGGCCGGGTGACCTGATACGTCGGCGTACCAGCTCCCGCCACCCGCGCTCTCACGACCTCTCGCCGAGAGCAGAAGGTGCGGATTGGAGGGGGAGGGGAGGGTCACCGAAATCGATGGCGCCGCTTCCTTGGGCGCTTTCTCGCGGAGCATTGCAATGCCCCGATCAATCGCGCCGGGCGTGACGGCGACCACCCGAGGAGCCGCGGGCTGTTCCCAGAGTTGCAGCTCCTGCACGAAGACGACGACGCTTCCAGTCAGGCAAATCAGGTAAATGGCGGCGCTGAGCGCGAGGCCCAGTGCGGAATGACCCGCCAGCATGGCGCTGACCCAGCTGTTGGAAATCAGCGGTTTGCGCGTGGTGGGGCGGAGGCGATTGTTCATGCTAGCAAGATCCAGGCAATGGCGGCGCCGGCGATCGCGGACGCCCCGGTCATGCCGAGGACTGGGCGCAGAATGACGCGGTCGCTCAGCATCCAGATGACGAGACATGCCCAGAGGAGCGGCACGAGGATGACGGCGGCGGCGAAGCGGTCGAGCCGCGCGCCCGGCGCGACGCCGGCCACCGCCGCGCCGATCGCGTTGGCGGTGATCGCGGTGAGAAGGAGCGCCGCCGCGCCTCTTGCCCAGCCCCGCCAGCGAATCCGGGGCCGCTCGTCGGGCTCGAGCGGCTTTTCGTCAATGGCGCGTAGCGCCGATCGTCGGGCTGGCCGGCGCTCCTCGCCGAGTTTGACGACGGTCATCGCGCACAGGCTGAAGGTGAGGAGAGCCGCGACCAGGCCGACGACCATCCCGAGCCAGAAGGCGTAAAGAGCAACAGCCGGGATCAGCATCAGCCAACCGGCCGCCGCCCAAAGCTTGCGCCGTGTTCCCGCGCCTTTCCATGCTGTCCGCAGCATCAGGACCGACGCAACGCACGCCGCCATCCCAAAGGCCCCCGCTATCTGCTCGATCGGGAAATCTCCGTACCTTCAGTTTTGAAAACGCGAATTGATTGCAACAAGGTGATAGGGCGGCTCGCCCGCGGGCGCGTTGCGCGAGTCCGCCAAAGAGTTTCGAGATGCCGCCAAGCCCGCCATGGCTTCGCGCGACGAAGAGGATTGGAGCCTGAGCGGCCCAAATTGGCGGGATTGCAAAGGAAGCTGACGGGCGAGGCGGATGCTCAAAAGCAGGGCCTGGCCTAAGTCTTCGCTGCGACTGAGTTGCATATGCTGCCGAGGCCTTTCGGCGCCTAACAGGACAGGATGTCATGAGCCGAGTTGCTTCGCCCCGCATTTCGCTCCGCTATTGGGGTTAACGACAGTGATGCACGCCAAGCCGACCAACATGAGGGCGCGCCACTGGCACGAGCGTCTGATCATCAAGGCGATGCGCCTGCTGGCGGCGCCGGCGCCTGGGCCCTCCGCGGGCGAGGAACTGCTACGCGGCGCCGGCATGGATGAGGAAGGAATATCGGCACTGGCCGCTGTCGTCGGCCTCTTGCCGCAGATGTTGCCCGCGGCGCGTCTTCACGACATCGACTCCCCCTTCGTCTCGTCGGGCGAGATCCTCCTTCTGGGCGAACTCGCGCGTCGTCAGCGCTCCGCAGCTCTGCGCGGCGCACTTCACTGGCCGCTCAAGCTCGCGCCGTCGCTCGATCGGTTGCTCGACGCCTCGGCTTGCGCGCTCGCCGCGGCCGACCTCTTCCTCTTTTATCGGACCATTTCCGCCGCGCTCGGTCACGCCCGGGAAATGCCCAGCCGGGGGGGCGCCCCTGCGACCGATGCCGCACCATGCCTCCAGTCCGCGCGCCATCTGTCCAGGCTATGAATGCGGACGCCACGTGGCGTCCGCTGCTGGCGGTCTGCGTCGACTCCATGACCGATGGCTTCGACCTTGACGAGCATCGGCACCCAGAATGCGCGCTGATCTATACGGCGAAGGGCGTGCTCAACTGCGAAGCGGACGGCCAGATCTGGACCATTCCGCCCAAGTGCGCGATCTGGATCCCATCGAACGTCCCTCACCGTTGCTGGGCGGTCGGCCGGATCGAGTCCTACGCGTTGTTCGTCGATCCAAAGCTTGATCCCCGCCCGGGCGAAAGCTGCTGCGCCGTCAAGGTCTCGCCGCTGTTGCGGGAGTTGCTGTTCCGTGTCGCCGCGTTCCCAGCGCTCTATCCGATGGACGGAGCCGAAGCGCGGCTGACGCCGGTCGTCCTCGATGAAATCGGCGCGGCGCGTCGGGAGCATCTTCGTCTGCCGCTACCTGCCGATCCCGAGCTGCGACGATTGACCGACCTCATCATGTCGGACCCGTCGCACAAGGCTTCCGTGGCGCAGTGGGCGGCGCAGATGTCCATGACCGAGCGCACCTTGGCCCGGAAGCTTAACCGGGAAATCGGGATGAGCCTGGGACAGTGGCGCCGCCAGTTTCACGTGGCCCGCGCCATGCAATGGATGGCCGATGGACGCAGCATCAAGTCCATAGCCTTCGATCTCGGCTACGAAAGTACGAGCAGTTTCGTGACCATGTTCAGGAAGATGGTGGGCACGTCTCCCGCCCGCTATTTTTCTGGCCGGGAAGGGGAGGGCGGCGATTAGATCAGGCCGGCTTGGCCTGACTTGGCGCACAGGCGTCGGTGCAAAAGCGCATGGCGTCTCCACTTGAAGGTTTCCCGTGAAGACGCCATGCGGGTGCGGGCCTCAGTACCGGAAGTTCAGCGTCAGCATGGCGTTTCGCGGCGCTCCCACGGCCGCTGTGTCGTAGAATCCGGCCCGCATCCAATACCGCTTGTCGAGCAGGTTGTTGACGTTCACCGACGCGGACACCCGATCGCTGATCGCATAGCGCGCCAGGACATTGACCAGCGCGTAGCTTCCTTGGACGACGGTCACGCCCCGCTGGAGCCCGCCCTGACCATTCGGCCGGTTGATCCCCGTGAACTGAATGTCGCTTTGCCAGTGGACCCCGCCGCCAATCGTCAGCCTGTCCAAGGCTCCCGGCAGGTTATAGCTCGTAAAGAGCTTCAGCGTCCGGCGAGGTTCTTGCGGATTGAGGCGTGCGCCGTCGGGGGTTTCGCTTTTCAGCCAGCTGAAGCCGCCTGACACGTTCCAGCCCGGCAGAATTTCGCCGTTCGCTTCCAACTCGAAGCCCCTGGTCTTGGTCCCGTCGACCGCGACATAGGCGGTGTTCAGCGGATTGGTCGGATCGAAGAACCCGACATCCTGCTGCGCCAGCTTGTCCAGCCGCGTGTCGAACAGGGTCAGGGAGGTGTTCAGTTTGCCACCGAAGAACTCGCCTTTGACGCCGGCTTCTCGACTATTGCCTCTGGTGGGTTCCAGGATGTCGCCGTTACGGTCCCGCCGCTCCGGCTGCGGCTTGAATGTCTCGGTATAACTCGCGAACAGCGTGACATTTTTAGTCAGGTCATAGGTCGCGCCGACATAGGGCGTGAACCTGTTTTGCCGATACCTGACGCTTGCGGAGCCGACCTCATCGTCATTCAGCTCAAACCGATTGAAACGGCCGCCGAGGATGATCTTGAGGTCATCTGTGGGCGAGAGGCGGGTCGCCGCGTAGACCCCATATCTTCTGGTCCTGACATTCGAGTCCATGGACCAGGGCATCGAGTTGTTCTCGAAGTCGAAGCGAGGAATCGCGCCCACCTGGTCGAGTGACGGCGCGGGCGTCGCCGAGAAGGGAAAATACAGGTTGGTCGCAAGGCGAGATCCTGGCGTGTCCTGTTTCGTTCGCGACAGCGTCGTGCCGACAATCAGTTCGTGCCGCCTGCCGAAGAATTCGACCGGCCCGTTGGTTTGCACGTCCAGCGTATCCTGGCTCGTCTTGCCGCTGAATTTCGTGCCGGCGCCCATCACCGGGACGCTGGAGAAACCCGTCTGCCGATCGGGATAGAAGCCGATAGACCTCCGAGGATTGGCAGGATCGATCCCCGCCAGCGCGAACAACTCCCCGTCATGGTTCAGTTGCGAGTGGGTCAGCGCGCTCTTGAGCTTCCAGCCATTGGCGAACTCGTGAGACAGGTTGACGAACGCCGTTTGGGATTCGACCTCATAATAGGTCCATGGCGGCGACAGGCTCGCTGAACGACGCAGATCCGTCGTCAAGGCGCCGTCGCTGTAGAAAAGCGGGGCGGCGCCCCAGGTCGAGCCCTTGGGCTTGTTGTGCTGATATTCGAAGCCCGCGGTCAGGATCGTATGATCGGTCAGATCAGCTTCGATCACCCCGTAACCGATGGCCTTCTTCTGCTGGTAGAAATCGAGATAGGAGTCCTGATCCTGATAGACGCCGATGAGCCGCGCGCGGATGCTGCCGTTACCGGTGAGCGGCGTGGAGACGTCGAGCGTGCCGCGATAGTTTTCCCAGGATCCCGCCAGCGCCGAAGCGCCTATGGCGAAATCGTTCTTTGGACGCTTGCGGATCAGATTGATCGACGCGGACGGATTGCCCGCGCCCGTGAGGAGGCCGGTTGCGCCTCTCACGACCTCGACGCGATCATAAAGAGCGGTGTCGATGAACCCGATGCCGTTATCGAGCGAGCTGACCACGCCGTCATACATGATGTTGTCGACGGCAAATCCGCGCGACGAATAGTTGACGCGCTCGGAATCAATGAAATTCCGGGTCACGCCGGCCGCGCTTTGCAGCACGGAGTCCAGACTCGTGAGGTTCTGGTCCTCCATATTCTGGCTGGTGATGACCGTAACCGCCTGCGGAATTTGTCTCAGTCGGAGCGGCAGGCCGAGCGCGGCGCCGGTTGAACGCGTCGTATAGGAGCCGGTGCGTTCGGTGGTCTCGCCCTCCTGGACGCCGGTGATGATGATTTCGGAGACGCCCGTGACTTCATCCGGACCGTCTCGTCGCGAGGTGCTTTGTTGTTCATCCGGCTGATTGACCGCTTGCGCCTGGGCCGCGCCATTCGCGCTGACGATCGCGCACGCGATGAGAGAGCCCATGCCCCGGGCGATCGCCCGCCCACGTCCGCCATGATCGTCTCGCGACCAACTCGAACGATTTCGGACCCCGTCTTTTGTCCCGAACATTGAGACCCCTTTGTAAGCTTATGCGAATAACTCGCATTAACAACTGGTGGATCTCATACAGGGTGCGTTGCGATCTGGCGCGTGTCGGGACGGACAATCGATTTCGCGATCCGGACAGCGGGCGCGAAAAGCGTGGAGAGAGCGAACTTGCAGTGCGGTCGAGAGACACGAGCGGTCACTCGCCGACCATCCCGAACGTCGCGTTTCTGGAGGTGGGTCAACGGCAGCCAGTGGCGCTGTCCCGCCTGCAGCGCGGACCTTCGGATCAGCCGGGAAGGGCAGGGCGCGAAGGGCTTCGTCGACCTCGAGCCGCACCGAAGGCCGTCCGGCCACCCGCACGCGCATCAGGCCCAGAGAGCCCAGGCAGAGCTCGATCTGGCGCCCCAGGGTGGCGTCCTCGACCCGGTCTTCGCAGGCGCGGCAGGGCGGCGCGCGCGGGTTCGCTGACGATCAGCGAGCGCACCGAGGCCAGGGTGTTGAATAGGAAGTCACCCTTGTGGTCGAGAACTACTACACCACGTCCTTCATAGAGCATTTCCACCATGCAGACGGGATCTCCTTCTTCGTCTAGTTGAATGGCACGGTTGATGCATAAGGTTTGGCGAGTTTGTCCCTCGTATGGGATCGGGGGTTAACCATGTGGTATTCGAGCTTGACGCCCTTTGCATCGACCTACCGTCCGGAGGTCGCTTCGGCGTCCGAGGACGCGCTCAAGCGGACTCCCGCGTCTGATGCGGGCGACGCGTCCGTAAGACTGCCGACCCGAACAAAATGGTGATCCCGCTTTCTCTGATCGACCTGAAAGCCTGATGGTACGACCGGGGCGTTGGACCTACGCAGCTGCGGTCGGCGCGTTCAGTGGATGAGTGACAGCCGGCCTCTATAACACTCCACATAAATCGTCTAAGATATATTATCGGAAATAGTGCCTGTGCTCTGACCGATCTCGCTCCGACCGTTGCTAACGCGTGCGAACCATCTGGCCGGCACTGGGCCTCATCGAGCACTGGGCCTCATCGTGCCGCCCGATGGCGACGAGGACGCTAGCGCGTCGCCCAGGCGCGGCCGATCTCGGACAGCGGCACGCAGCCGTGATAGGCGCCAGGCACAGGTTCGTACTTCAGAGCCACGGTCGCGCCAGGCTCGGAGGTGAAGTAGCCGACGGTGACCATGTCTTCCAGCGCCGGGAAGAAGTGGGGCTGCCCCTGCCCTCGCGCGACACCGGCTTCCTGGTCGTAGGCCGTCAGCAGCGTGACCTGCTGCTCGGGCGTCAGCGCCACGAAGACATCGCCATGCGCGGCGCGGGCGTCGGCGTCCATGCGGGCCAATCCGCCCAGCAGCTGGTCGACCTGCGCCTTGTCGTAGTAGTCGCCCACGGCGCGGTCGATGAACTGTGGAACGCCAGCCTCGCGGGCGCCGGGCGTGTCTGTCGCCGGGATAATCAGCTCGGCGACCACATCGATCAGCCGGGCCTGGTCGGCCGTCAAGGCCGTCGGCGTCCAGCTCAGGGCTGGCGCCGGCGCGGCCGCGGCCAGGGCGCGCTCGGCCCAGCCTGTCGAGGCGACTCCGACCGCCAGGGCCAGGCCGCGAAGCGTGTCACGTCGGTTCAGCATCACAGGTCTCCCCGCTTGCGGGCCTTGACCGCGTGGTCGGCGGCGCGGGCGGTCAGGGCCATATAGGTCAGGGACGGGTTCACGCACGAGGCCGATGTCATGGCCGCCCCGTCGGTGACATAGACATTCTTGCACTCGTGAACCTGATTATGGGCGTTCAGCACCGAAGTCTTCGGGTCGCGTCCCATGCGGGCGGTGCCCATTTCGTGGATGCCCAGGCCGGGGGCGTAACCGCTGTCGTGGCCCTTGACGTTCTTGAAGCCGGCGGCTTCCAGCATCTCGACCGCCGCGGCCTGCATGTCGCGGCGCATGGCCATCTCGTTCTCGCGCATGGTGACGTTGAACGACAGAGTCGGCAGGCCGAACTGGTCCTTCACGTCGCGGTTCAGGGTGATGCGGTTGTCCTCGTAGGGCAGGATCTCGCCGAAGCCGCCCAGCCCCATGCTCCAGGGCCCCGGCTGGCTAAGCGCAGCCTTGCGCGCCGCGCCGAAGCCCGCGGCGCCCTGGCCGTGCTTGCCGAGACCGCGATCCCAGGTCGGACGCCCAGCGCCGCCCTGGTAGCCGAAGCCGCGCAGATAGTCGGTTCGCTTGGTGGCTTCGTCGCCCAGGTTGCGGAAGCGCGGCACGTAGATCCCGTTCGGACGCCGCCCCGAATAGTACATATCGGCGAACTCGGGCGCCTCGCCCGACGCGCCAACGCCCAGGTGGTGGTCCATGACGTTGCGGCCCAGCTGATCGCTGCCGTTACCGAAGCCGTTCGGGAACCGCGAACTGGTCGAGTTCATCATGATCCAGGCCGAGTTCAGGGCCGAGGCGCACAGGAAGATGACGTCGGCGTGGAATTCCTCGTCCCGCCGAGTCTCGGCGTCGAGGATCCGCACCCCGGTCGCCTTGCCGAGCTTGTCGTCATAGATAAGCTCGGTGACGATCGAGTTCGGGCGGATCACCAGGTTGCCGGTGCGCTCGGCCGCGACCAGGCCGCCGGAGTTGGAGCTGTAGTAGCCTCCGAACGGGCAGCCCCGGATACACTGGTTTCGGTACTGGCATTTGGTGCGGCCCAGGCTGAGCTGCTCCTCGGTCGGCTCCGTCAGGTGCGCGGCGCGGCCGATGCTGACGCGGCGCTCGGGGAAGCGGGCCTCGGAACGGCTCTTGAAGGCCTTCTCTACGCAGTTCATTTCCATCGGCGGCTGGTAGTGGCCGTCGGGGAAATGCGGCAAGCCCTCGGCCTGGCCCGAGACGCCGATGAAGCGCTCGACATGTTCGTACCAGGGCGCCAGATCCTCGTAGCGGATCGGCCAGTCGACGGCGATGCCCTCCTTGGCGTTGGCCTCGAAGTCGATCGGGCTGTGGCGATAGCTCTGGCGGCCCCAGGTCAGCGAGCGGCCGCCGACATGGTAGCCGCGGATCCAGTCGAAGCGGTTTTCCTCGGTGTAGGGATTCTCGTCGTCCTTGACGAAGAAGTGCTGGCTGTACTCCGTCATCGTGTAGCCGGTACGGCGCTGCACCTGATAGTGCGCGTCCAGCTCGGCCTTGGGGAGTTGTCCTTGCGGATATTTGGTCTGCCAGGGATCGAGAACCGCGGTGGGATAGTCCTCGAGGTGGCGGACCATGCGGCCCCGCTCCAACACCAGGACCTTGAGTCCCTTTTGGGTCAGCTCCTTGGCCGCCCAGCCGCCGGTGATACCGCTGCCCACCACGATCGCGTCATAAGTGTTCTTACGCCGCGCGCGGCCGCTGAGATTGGCCATGTTCACTCCCTTCGCGGCCGCTCGATGGACCACGTCGGAAGCTGTAAGCCACGCGACGCCCCGACCTCGGCGAACCCACTATTCTTGGCTGGAGGCTTCCATGAAATGGGTTACATTGCAAGAAAGCTTGGCGTTTCGCGTCAAAATCGCCAAGCGCCTGGGAGGGACACGATGACGAGTTCGACGACGCGTGCGCGCAGGGTCGTGGCCGGCCTGCTGCTGGCGCTGTGTGCGGGCGCGGCGAACGCCCAGGCGGTCGAGGCCGGCCCCTGGCGGCCGCTGTTCGACGGCAAGACCCTCGCCGGCTGGACGGCGAAAATCGCCAATCATCCGGCGGGCGAGAACTACCGTCAGACCTTCGTCGCGGACAACGGCGCGATCCGGGTGTCCTACGCCAACTACGACAAGCTGGACGGCCAGTTCGGGCACCTGTTCTACAACACGCCCTTCAAGGCCTATCGCCTGAAGCTGACCTATCGCTTCCTCACCGAGGGCGGCCTGGCCGATACGCCGTCGTGGGCGCGCAGCAACAGCGGGATCATGTTCCTGAGCCAGAGCGCCGAGAGCATGACGACGGACCAGCCCTTCCCCGTCTCGGTCGAGTTCCAGCTGCTGGGCAAGGACGGCGACGCGCCCCGCCCCACTGGCGCGGTCTGCACGCCGGGCCTGACCATCACCATCGATGGCGCCAAGGTGAAGGAGCACTGCACCCCGTCCGCCAAAGCCCCGACCATCCCAGACGGGACCTGGGTCGAGGCCGAGCTGGAAGTCCTGCCCAATGGCGAGATCACCCAGAAGATCAACGGCGTCGCCATCCACCACTATGCGGGGGTGACCCTGGATCCCGACGACACCGTCGCAGGCGGCGCCAAGCCCTATATCCTGGCGCGCGGCGCCCAGCCGGTGACGGAAGGCTACATCGCCCTGCAGAGCGAGGGGCATCCGATCGAGTTCAAGGACATCCAAATTCAAGAGCTGACAGCGCGCTAAGGCGCGGCGTCATTTCGCGCCGGGCAATTTGACGCCCAGCAGGACGAGCCGCTCGCCGGTGATCCCGAACCAATGCGGCACGCCCGCAGGCACCAGGATGACGTCGCCAGGGCCCAGTGTCCGGGTCTCGCCGCCTTCGATCTGGCCGCCCTCGGTCAGGTTGGCGTTCTTGACCTTCGGGTCTGTCATGGTTCCGCCCGAAACCAGCGTGCCGGCGCCCTCCAGTACGATGGCGTATTCCGCTTCGGCGGGGTGAACGGCGGGGCGGCCTGGCTTCTTCCAGATCTCAATCGCCGCCACGGTCGCGCCGTCGCGGACCAAGGGACGCCACATGAACCCCTGGTCGGGCTTCATCGCGGCAAGCATGTCACGGAGCTGGGTCTGGACATCAGCGGCGCTCGCGAAACCGGACGGACCGGCGGCCTGAGCGCCAGCGACGCCTGGCGCGGCCAGCAGCAACGACGCTGCGCAGATCGTGAGGATCCTGGCTATTGTCTTCACCGCGTCTCTCCCTGGCCAGGCCTACTTCTTCACCGACGTCAGGTACTCAATCACCGCCGCGCGCTGCGCGTCATCCGGCGCGCCCAGCAGCATCTTGGTGCCTGGGACCTTCTTGCCGGGCGCCTTGATGAAGGCGTCCAACTCCGCCGGCGTCCAGGTGATCCCCGAGGCCTTCATGGCGGCGCTGTAGGCGAAGCCGGGCGCGGTCCCGGCCTTGCGGCCGGCGACGCCGGCCAGCGGCGGGCCCATCTTGCCCGGCGCGGGGCGGAGCGAATGACAGACCGTGCAGCGCTGCTCGAACACCTGCTGGCCCGTGGGCGCGGCGACAGCGCTGGTCGCCATCCCTGCCAGAACGGCGGCGAGCATGAGCGGGTACTTCATCGAGAAACTCTCCGTCGGAATTTGGCGGCGGCCTAAAGACCCAGTAGCCGACGATTACGGCCGGCGTCCGGCGCGCTGCCGGCGAAGTCGTCGAACGCCTTGTCCGTGACCCGGATGATGTGGTCGCGGATGAACGGCGCGCCCTCGCGGGCGCCCTGCTCTGGATGTTTCAGCGCGCATTCCCACTCCAGCACCGCCCAGCCGTCGTAATCGTACTGGGCCAGCTTGGAGAAGATCGCCTTGAAGTCCACCTGGCCGTCGCCCAGCGATCGGAAGCGTCCGGGTCGGTCGACCCAGCCCTGATAACCGCCATAGACGCCCGATTGGGCCGTCGGCCGGAACTCGGCGTCCTTGACGTGGAAGGCCTTGATCCGAGCGTGATAGCGGTCGATGTAGCCGAGATAGTCCAGCTGCTGCAGCACGAAGTGGCTGGGATCATAGAGGATGTTGGCGCGCGGATGACCGCCGACCTCATCCAGGAACCGCTCGAACGTGGCGCCGTCGTGCAGGTCCTCGCCCGGATGGATCTCGTAGGCGACGTCGACGCCGTTGTCTTCGAAGACGTCCAGGATCGGCTTCCAGCGCCGGCCGAGTTCGGCGAACGCCTCCTCGATCAGACCCGCCGGCCGCTGCGGCCAGGGATAGAAGTACGGCCAGGCCAGCGCGCCCGAGAAGGTGGCGTGAGCCTTCAGGCCCAGGCGACGGCTGGCGACGGCGGCGGCCTTGACCTGCCCTACCGCCCAGGCCTGGCGCTCGGCCGGCTTGCCGCGCAATTCGGGCGGCGCGAAGCCGTCGAACAGCTCGTCATAGGCCGGATGTACGGCGACGAGCTGGCCTTGGAGGTGGGTCGACAGCTCGGTGATCTGCAGGCCGTATTCGGCCAGAAGGCCGGCGATGTCGTCGCAATAGGTCTGGCTCTCGGCGGCCAACGCCAGGTCGAAGAACGAGTCCGCGCCGCCGGTCGGCATCTGCACCCCGATATAGCCGAGATCGGCGACCCATTTGGCCATGGTCTCCAGCTTGTCGAACGGCGGCTCGGCGCCGATGAACTGGGCCAGGAAGATGGCTGGTCCCTTGAGCGTCTTCATCGCCCCTCTCCTTCCAGGCTGACCCATCCGGCGTCGTCGCGGCTGGCGGCCACGGCGCGCTCGACGAAGGCCATGCCCCGCACGCCCTCGGCGATATCGGGCGCGAGCCCCCCGCCGCGCCCTTCGACGGCGTCGGCGAAGTCACGGTAGATATTGGCGAAGGCCTCGATGAAGCCTTCGGGATGGCCCGTCGGCAGGCGTGTCACGACGCGAGCGGCCGCGCCCAGATAGCCCGAGCCGGCGTGCAGCAGCTGGCTGGGACCATCCAGCCAGTCCAGAGTCAGCACGTTGGGCGTTTCGTGCGCCCAGGTCAGACCGCCCTTTTCGCCGAAGACTTCGAGCCTCAGGCCATTGCGCGCGCCGGCGGAGATCTGCGAGGCGATCAGCACGCCGCGCGCGCCGCCTTCGAACCGCAGCAACACGTTGCAGTCGTCGTCCAGACCACGCCCCGGCACGATGGTGGAGACGTCGGCGCACAGGCGCTCGACCCGGACGCCGGTCACGAACTCGGCGATGTTGAAGGCGTGGACGCCGATGTCGCCGATGCAGCCGCCGACGCCGGATTGCGCGGGGTCCGCGCGCCAACTGGCCTGCTTGTTGTCGCCGTCGCGCTCGAGCGGCTTCGACAGCCAGCCTTGCGAATATTCGACCACGACCTTGCGCACCGCGCCCAGATCGCCGCGCGCCACGATCTCGCGCGCCTCGCGGACCATAGGATAGCCCGTATAGGTATAGGTCAGGCCGTAGAGCTTGCCCGACGCCGCGACGATGCCCGCCAGTTCCTGGGCCTCGGCGAGGTTCAGGGTGGCGGGTTTGTCGCTGATCACGTGCAGCCCGCCCTTCAACGCGGCGGCCGATACGTCGAAGTGCAGGTGGTTGGGCGTGACCACCGAAACGAGGTCTACGCCGTCCTCGCGCGCTGTCTCGGCGGCGATCATGGCGTGATGGTCCGGATAGACCCGGTCGGGCGCGACGCCCCAGGCGGCGGCGGCCTGGGCGCTCTTGGCCGGGTCACGGCTGAACACCCCGGCGACCAGCCGGATGCGGCCGTCCAGCTCGGCGGCCATGCGGTGCACCGGCCCGATGAACGAGCCTGGACCGCCGCCGACCATGGCCATTCGCAAGGGGGCCATCCGCAAAGCCATCAGGCGACGACCTTGGCCAGGTAGTCGTAGCTGATCTTGGCCGACTCGAGGCGAGCATGGGCGAACGGCGGCTCCTGCTCGTAGTAGAAGCCGCGGACGCCGGCGGCGTAGGCGGCGGGCAGCAGTTTCTTCCAGTCGATCATGCCGCTCCCCACCTCGGTCGGGTCCTGCTTCAGTTCAAAGTTGGTCTTGGTCGTCGCCTTGACGTCCTTGACGTGCATCTGGGTGAAGCGGCCCGGATGAGCCTTCAGCAGGGCCAGCGGATCGTGGCCGGCGGCCGTGACCCAGCCGGCGTCCATCTCGAAGGTGACCAGGCTGGGATCCGTGCCGTTCAGCAGGATCTCCATGCCGTTGGTGTCAGCACCCTTAGCGTCCTTGAGCGGCGCGAACTCGAAATTGTGGTTGTGATAGCCGGCGGTGATGCCGGACTTCTTCAGCACGGCGGCCTTCTCGTTGAGGAAGTCGGCGTTCCACTTCCAGTCGTCGGCCGTCATCTGCACGCCCGCCTGGCGCAGGTCCGCGCCCAGGCGGTCGGGGATGTAGAAGATCGGCATCATCACCGATTTGACGCCGATCACATGCATCTCGTCGGCGAGCTTGGAGAGATCGCCGCTGAAGCCGCTGGGGCCCTTGGGCGCGATGTGGGCGCTGGGGCAGATCAGGCCCGCCTTGTCGAAGGCGGCGCGAAGTTCGGCCGGGGTGCGGCCGAGGTATCCAGCCAGCTCGACCGACTTGAAGCCAATCTTGGCGACCGTGGCCAGCTGGGCGTCCAGTTCCTTGGCCAGGTCCGGACCCAGGCTGTAGAGTTGGATGCCGACCGGCAGTTTATGGCGTTGGAAGAACGGCGCCGCCGCCGCGCCGGCGCCGCCGGCCAGGGTCGCGCCCAGGAGGGCCGCGCCGGCGCCGAGAAGGCCGCGTCGAGAAAGGTGTTCGTGCACGAGGCTTTCCTTTGCTGAAGGGCTAGACTTGGGCCGGGCTGGCCGTCGCGGGGAGCTCGTCGGCCTCCGCGACGGGGCCGCGCGACGGCGGACGGAAGAACACCGCCAGCAGACAGACGGCCGCCAGAGCCATGCCGGTCGGAACCATGAACAGGGTGGTGTAGTCGACGGATCCGCCCGCGCTCAGACGGCTGACCAGCGACGGGAACAGGAAGCTGGCCACCACATTGCCGACGCCCAGGATCAGCAGGTTGAACAGGCCCTGGGCGCTGGAGCGCACGTCCTTGGGGAAGACGGCGTCGACGAAGATGTACACAGTGGCGAAGAAGAAGGCGTAGCAGATCCCGTGCAGCAGCTGCACGGCCACGATCACTGGGATGCTGTCGGCGAAGAAGGCGAAGACCGCGAACCGCGCCGCATGGCCCAGCACGCCGATGATCATCGTCGCCTTCCAGCCCAGGCGGACCAGCACCCGGCCCAGCAGGAACATCGTCAGGATCTCGGCCACCTGACCCAGGCTCAGGACGACCATGCTGAGATTGCCGGCGATCCCGACCCGATTGGTCAGGAAGGCGTCGGCCATCACGAAATAGCCGTTGTGGATGACGCTATCGATGAAGGTGACCAGGAACAGCACCAGCACGAACGGCGCGGCCAGCAGCTTGAAGGCCCGTCGCCACGCCAGATTGTCGATGCCCGGCGCGTCCTTGCGGGGCGGCGTATGCGGCAGCGTCAGGGCGTAGCCGGCGAAGGCGAACGAGACGATCGCCGCGACCAGGAAGATCCAGCGCACCTGCTCGACCGAGGAATGCGCGCCCAGCAGGAAGACGAAGGGCCAGCTGACCAGCACCCAGCCCACCGTCCCGCCCATCCGCACCGCGCCGAAGCCGGCGGCCGGGTCCTTCAGATTGGCGAAGGCGATGGAGTTGGTCACCGACAGGGTCGGCACGTAGACCAGGCTGAAGATCAGGTAGCAGGCGAAGAACGGCCAGAAGCTGGTCGCGAAGGCCGTGCCCACCAGGGCCAGACCGCCGATAAGGTGGCTGGCGGCCAGAAACCGCTCGGCCGCGAAGTTGCGGTCGGCGAACTGGTTGGAGAAGAAGATGCCGACCAGGGCGGCTACGCCCCAGGCGCTGCCGACCATCGATTGCTGCCAGGGCGCGAAGCCCAGCATGCCCATGTAGGGAAAGATCTTGGGCGCCCAGGCGCCCCAGATCGCCAGCTGCAGCACCATCATCACGAAGAGCCGGACGCTCGTGTTCATGGACCTGGCCTCCCCGACCAGCTTGGGCGGTCGATTTCGTCCCTTTGGACGCTTCCCGCTCCGATGTAATCGAAATCATCGATAACAGGGGTCGCTCTACTTGCCAAGCTGTAGGCTTGTCGCCAGTGTCCGGCCGATGGCGACCATTCAAGATGTTGCGCGCGACGCGGGCGTCTCCACCGCGACGGTTTCACGCGTGTTCAGCGCGCCCGAACTGGTGCTGGAGACCACGCGCAACAAGGTGATGGAGGCGGTCAACCGCCTGGGCTACGAGCCGAACTTCGCGGCCAAGAGCCTGCGCACCCTGCGCACCGAGAAGATCCTGGTCACGGTGCCGGACATCTCCAACCCGTTCTTCTCGCAGGTGATCCGGGGCGTCGAGGAAGCCGCCCTGGCCGCCGGCTATTCGGTGCTGCTGGGCGACACCCGCCACGAGGAGACGCGCGAGGAGCAGTACGCCGCCATGTTCCGTCGCAAGGAGGCGGACGGCCTGATCTTCCTGGGTCACCGCCTGCCCGACGTTCTGGCCGAGATGGTCGCCGCCAAGGGGCCCAGGACACCGATCGTCAACGGTTGCGAGTTCCGCCCGGGCCTTGCGGTCTCCAGCGCCCATATCGACAACGACCGCGCCGCCGCCGAGGTCGTCGACTATCTCTATGGATTGGGGCACACCCGCGTCGGCGTTGTCACCGGCCCGCTGGTCAGCCCGATCAGCAGCGACCGCCTGTCCGGCGTGCTGGCGGCGGCCCAGCGCCACGGCCGGGCCAGCGCCCTGCGCATGGCTATCGGCGACTTCTCGATCGAGTCCGGCGTACGCCAGACCGGCGAGTTGTTGGACGAGCCCGGTCGGCCGACCGCCATCTTCTGCTTCAGCGACGAGATGGCCATGGGCGCGCTGGAGGCAATCCGCCTGCGCGGCCTGCGCTGCCCGGAGGACGTGTCGCTGGTCGGCTTCGACGACATCCGCTTCGCCCAGTACCTGCATCCGAAACTGACCACGGTCAGTCAGCCCAAGGAGCAGATCGGCCACGAGGTGGTGCGCCTGCTGATGGACATCCTCAGTGGCCGGGCCACCGCGCTACAGAACGTCACCCTGCCCCACCAGCTGGTCATCCGGTCGAGCACGGCCCCGCCGCCCAGTAGTTAGCGCGGCGCCAACTCGCGGACCCACATGTTGCGGAAGCTGATCGGCGCGCTGGGGTCGCCGTGCGCCTGCAGCTTGATCGGCGCGGGCCCGTGAACCTTGTAGCTGGGCTTGCCGATATAGACCGTCTCGCCGGTCAGCACCGCGTGGTCCTGCACGACCACGCCATTGTGGATCACGGTCACCACGGCCGGCGTGACCAGCGCCCCGTCCGGGGCGAACACCGGCGCGCGCCAGACGATGTCGTAGGTCTGCCAGTCGCCGGGCTTGCGGCTGGCGTTGGCCAGGGGCGGATGCTGCTTGTAGACGCTGGCCGCCTGGCCGTTGACGTAGGTCGGGTTCTCGAAGCTGTCGAGGATCTGCACCTCGTAGCCCTGGTCGCCGCCGCCCGTCGAGGCCAGGAAAACACCGCTGTTGCCGCGCGCCTGGCCCGAACCGGTAATGCCCGCCGGGATGCGCCATTCAAGGTGCAACTGGTAGTCGCGGAAGGCCCGCCGGGTCTCGATATTGCCAAGCGCCTTGTCGACAGTCAGCACACCGTCGGCGACCGTCCAGGCGGCCGGCGACCTGTCCTTGACCGAGACCCACTGGTCCAGGTCATGTCCGTCGAACAGCACGATCGCGTCGGAGGGCGCGCCGCCCGGAGCCGCCGCTGGCGTGACGATCGACGGAACCGGACTCCAGACCTCGGTCTCCGCCGGCTTCGTCTGGGCCATGGCGGAGGATGCCGCCAGCAGGCTGGCGGCGGCGAGTGTGAGGACGGATCGGGTCAGCATGCGGCGCCTGGGCTCCCTGTCGAGCGAACCAGACTATGCGCCGCGTCGGCGTCGGCCAATACGACCACGACATCCTTGACAACGCTGTCGGACATTCGGCGACTAGGCAGCGAGATCAAGGGAGGACGATGTGCTCGGGACCCTGGCCTTCATGGCGATGCTGACCGCCGCGTCGTCGGCGTTGGCGGAGACGCGCCCGCCCTTGGCGCTCCGCGATATCCCCAAGGCCTCGGGGCCGGCGAAGAGTTTGTTCAACGGCGAGGACCTGAACGACTGGCGTCCCTGGCTCGGCTATGCCGACCCGGCCCTGACCTACAAGCGCCCCGCCGCGGCCCCGCTGGGGCTGACGCCGCTGAGCGGCGAGATCTTCAAGGTCGTGGTCGAGGACGGCCGGCCGGCGATCTATGTCAACGGCAAGACCTGGGGCAGCCTGGTCCACACGGGCGACTTCCGAGACTATCACCTACGCCTGCAATACAAGTGGGGGCCCGGTCGCTGGCCGCCGCGCGAGACGCAGGCGCCGAACAATGGCCTGCTCTACCATTCGCACGGCGCGCCGGGCGTCGTCTGGGGAACCTGGAGCCAGGCGGTCGAGTTCGAGATCATGACCGGCTCGATCGGCATGGTCGTGCCTGTCGGCGAGGCGATCTCGGTCGTCACCAGCGCCGTCGACGACCCCAGCCTGATCAAGCCCAACCTGCGCTTTTCGCCCGCTGGTCGGCCGGTGACCGCCAAGGGCGGCGCGGCCGACTGGAACGTGGAAGCCTACAGCGACGCCGAAAAGCCGGCTGGCGAGTGGAATACGCTCGACCTCTATGTCGTCGGCGATCGCGCGGTCCATGTGGTCAACGGCGTTCCGGTCATGGAGGTCCGCGACCTGCGGGCTAACGGCCAGCCCCTCACGCACGGCGCGATTCAGCTTCAGTCCGAAGGCGCCGAGACCTTCTTCCGCGACATCGTGCTGGAGCCGATCACCGCCCTTCCGAAAGTGACGGTCGGCGCGCCGCGATAGCCCTATGAATGGGGCCGGCGTCTTTCTAGGATCGGGCTCTTTCTCATTCGCCGCGCCCCATGACCGACTCGCTTACGCAGAACGCTTGGACCCTCATCGACCACGGCCGAGCGGCTGACGCGCTGAGCCTCACCGAACCCGCAGCCCGAAACGCCGGCGCGACTCCCAACCTGCTGATGGCGCACGCCGCGGCGCTGAAGGCCCTTGGGCGGGTCGACGACGCCGTGGCCTTCAACCGACGCGCCGTGACGCGGGCGCCAAACGATCGCTTCGCCTGGTACAATCTGGCCGCCACCCTGGGCGACCTGAAACTCGACGCCGAGGCCGAAGCCGCCGCGCGGCGAACCCTGGCCCTGGGCCTGGATGCGCCCGAGGTCTGGCTAGTGCTGGGCAAGGCGCTGCAAGGCCTGCGCCGCTACGACGACGCCGAAAAGGCCCTTCTGAGGGCTCTGGCGCGGCGCCCCAACGACGCCGCCGCGCATCTGGACCTGGCCCAGTTGCGCTGGATGCGCTCCGGGCGCCAGGACGAGGCCCTGACCGTGCTGGAAGCGGCGCTTGGCAAACACCCCGGAGACGCGGGCCTGTGGTTGATCAAGAGCACCGTGCTGACCTTCGCCGGCGATCACGCGGCGGCCGACGCCACCCTGACGGAGGCGCTAAGAGCCTCGCCAAGCGACGTTCTGCTGCGCCTGGCGGCCGCGCGCGCGGCTGGAGTCATCGGCGACGCCGGCAGGATGCTGGCCCACGCCCAGGCGGCCCAGCGCCTGGCGCCCGCCGCGCCGGAGGTCCATGCGGTGCTCTGCGAAGCCTTGCTGGCCAATGGCCAGGCGACGGCGGCGGCCGAGACGGCCGAGCGCCTAGTCGCGGCCACGCCTGACGACCAATACGCCCTGGCCCTGCGCAACACCGCCTGGCGGCTGACGGGAGATCCTCGCCTGGAGCCCTTTGGCCACTATGAGCGACTCGTGCGCGCCTATCGCCTGGAAACACCGGACGGCTGGAGCGACCTGGAGACCTTCTTGCAGGCCTTGCGCGCCCGGCTGCTGGAGTTGCACGACCTCAAGACCCATCCGCTCCAGCAGTCGCTGCGCGGCGGCACGCAGGTTCCCTCCCTGGACCGTTCGGAGGATCCGCTGGTGCGGGCCTTCTTCGCCTCGGCCCGAAAGGCGGTGGCGCGTTATATCGAGGATCTCGGCCCGGGGGAGGATCCGATCCGAGCCCGCCGCTCCGGCGCCTTCGACTTCGCCGGCGGCTGGTCGGTGCGCCTGCGCTCCGACGGCTTTCACGCCGATCATGTGCACCCGAGGGGCTGGATCTCCTCGGCCTTCTATCTGGACGTGCCGGCCGTCGTCGACAACGAGGAGGCGCGCGAGGGCTGGCTGCAGTTTGGCCGGCCAGGGTGTCTCACATCCCCCGTCCTGGCCGCCGAGCATATGGTCAAGCCCGAGCGCGGAATGCTGGTGCTGTTCCCATCGTGCTTCTGGCACGGAACGCGGCCGTTCTCGGACCCCGGGCACCGTCTGACCATCGCGTTCGACGTCGCGCCCCGTTGAGCGTTTCGCCAAGGCTCTGAAACAGCACAAAAAAGCCCGCCCCGAGTGATCGAGGCGGGCTTTTCGCGAGAGATCCCCTCCCCGACGCCGAAGCGTCGGAGAGGTTCAGGTCTCTTAGTAGCGCAGGCGGGCGTTGATGAAGAACACGCGGCCCAGGACGTCGTACACGGCGGGGTAGCCGCTGTTCGACGGCGAAGCGTTGCCGCCCATGATCGGGTAGGATTCCTGGGTCAGGTTGCGCACGCCGGCCGTGAAGGCGACGTTGTCGTTGACGTTCCAGTCGGCCGACAGATCCCAGTAGTTCTTCGCGCCGATACGCTCGACGGTGAAGACGCTCGAGGGGTTGTCGTCGGTCACGTCGTCCAGGTGGCTCCACACCACGTTCACGCCGAACTGGTTCATGGTCCAGTTCATCGTCGAGCGCAGCTTGTGACGCGGGATGGCCGTGCCGCAACGCGCGCCGAACTTGTCGGCGCACTTGACCGGGGCCGAGATGGCGTCCGGGATCTTCGTCCACTCCCACGTGTTGGTGTAGAGCGAGCGGAAGGCCAGCGAACCCCAATCGGGCAGACCCAGGTTTTCCAGGGTCGTACGATAGGCCACGCCGATGTCGAGGCCCTTGGTCTTCAGAGTCGCGATGTTCTGGTTGGTCAGCGAGATGTAGTCGATCGAGCCGTTGGCCAGACGGATGATCGACTGGCAGTACGGCGAGTTCGGGTTGCCGTTCACGACCGAGCCGTAGCAGACGGCCAGGACGTTGGAGGCCGAGCTACCGAAGCTGTCGATCGTGTCGTTGATCTTGATGTCGAAGTAGTCGGCGGTCACCGAGAAGCCCGGCAGCCACGACGGGGTGTAGGCGAAGCCCGTCGTGAAGGTCTTGGCCTGCTCGGGACGCAGGTTCGGGTTGCCGCCCGACAGCGTCTGGGTCTGCTGGTTGGCGTTGATCAGGCCGACGAGGTTGGCCGCGACGCCCGAGTTGATGCAGGCCTGACGGACGGCCGCGTTCGGCGCGCCACGCGACGAGCAGGGGTCGGTCGCGGTCGGGAAGCCGTTCGATTGCGGCGAGTAGAGTTCGCCGATCGACGGCGCGCGGATCGCCTTGTTGTACGAAGCGCGCAGCATCAGGTCGTCATAGACTTTCCACGTACCGGCGACCTTGTAGGTCTTCACCGGATGCGGTTGGCCGGTGTAGTCCGACGTACGGCCGGCCAGCTCAAGGTCCAGAGACTTGATGAGCGGCAGGTCCTTCAGCAGCGGAACCAGCAGTTCGGCGTAGCCTTCGTAGACGTCGAAGCGACCCGAGACCGGCGGGCTGGCGTTGAAGCCCGTCAGGTTGCCCGTCGCCAGGTCTTGGCTAGGCAGGAAGGCGAACTCTTCCGCGCGATATTCACCGCCGATGGCGAAGCCGATCGGGCCAGCCGGCAGCGAGAACATGTTCGCCGTGTCGCCGTTGATGCTGAAGCCGCCGTACTGTTGCTCGTAGTCCTGCGACGAGTTGATGCGGGTCTTGATGAAGTCCGCGGCGGCCTTCGAGATGTTGCCTTGGCCGAACAGGTTGATCGGCACGCAGCCGCCCGACGGGTCGGCGCAGCCAGTGCCCGTGGAATTCAGCAGCAGGGCCTGCTGGATGCGGGCCAGGCTGGTGTCGCCCAGCAGCGAGTTGCTGCCGTGGGTGTTGCCGTACTGATAGTAGACGTCGAAGCCGCCGTTGATGGCTTCGATGTCGCCCTTGATGCCCAGTTGCATCTGGTAGCCGAAGAAGTTGAACTTCGACACGCGCGGGCCGACTTCGGTCAGGCGGCGGTTGAACGAACCGGTGACCGTGTCGAACAGGCCATCGCCGTCGGAGTCGACGTCGGTGAACGTGCCGGCGGTCCACGAGCTCGAGGCCGGGATCGTATAGGCCGTGGTCGAACCCAGGCCGTTCAGCGCCTGCTTGGCGGCGGCGGTCAGGAACGGGTTGTTGTCCAGCGTGAAGCGGAACGTGCGGGTGCCGATCGGGGTCGGCGCCAGCTGGGTCACGACCTGGCTGTTGACGAAGTTACCCTTGGCGTAGACCTGCAGGCCCGGCTTGATCTCGTAGTGCGCCAGCGAGGTGACCGAGAAGCGCTCTTGCGGCGTCTGGACGTAGTTGACCGGGGCGAAGTTATAGGTGTCGTTCGCGTCGTTATAGAGGCGGATGTTGCCATCCGGCAGGAACAGCGCGGAGTCGGCGGCGGTCGGCGCCCGGCCCAGGCCCGTCAGGTTGATGATCTTGCCAGCCACGAACGGGTTGATGCGGCCTTGCTCGTTCGAGCCCGAGCCCGACGGAACGAGGCCGGTCTTGGTGGCGTTGTCGCCCCAGGCGGTGCTGAGCATGCCGCCGCGTTCGCCCTGGGTCAGGGCTTCACGCTTGTTGTAGCCCAGGTTCAGGACGACGTTGCCCTTGCGATCGGCGAAGTTGGCGCCGATGGTCAGGTCGGTCGAATAGATCGGCGCTTCGCCCTTGTCGGTTTCCGAATAGCCGGCGCTGAATTCCATGCCTTCGAAGTCTTGCTTCAGCATGAAGTTCACGACGCCCGACACGGCGTCCGAGCCGTACACGGCGGCGCCGCCGCCCGACACGACTTCGATGCGCTTGATCAGGGCCGGCGGGATCAGGTTGATGTCGACCGTGCCCGACTGGGTGGTCGGCGTCTGACGCTTGCCGTCGACCAGGACCAGGGTGCGGTTCGAACCCAGGCCGCGCAGGTTGACCGTGGCCGTGCCGTTGCTGCCGTTGTTGACGGTCGAGGTGATGCCCGGGACGGCCTGCGGCAGGGTGTTCAGCAGGTTTTCGGTGTTCACCACGCCCGATTGCTTGAGCTCCTTGTCGCCAACCGTGGCGATCGGGCTCGCGGACGTCAGGTCGGGACGCGCGATGCGCGAACCGGTGACGACGATTTCCTCGACCTGAGCCGTCTCGTCGGGCGTCGCCGTCTGCTGGGCCCAGGCGCCAGCGGCCGGCAGCATGAAGCCGCAGAGGATCGAAGACGCCAGCAGGCGCTTTCTACGAGTGGTCACACTAAACAAATTCCACCTCCAAAACTTATACGCCGAAGCCCTGCGGATCGAGCATGCGGCGCTCCCCCTGTCCCCCCTGGAACCGGGTTTTGCGGGCAAGAGTGGAATTGGAAGACCTCTGGTCAATCAGCCAGACGGCGCGAATGCCCAGGAAATTTCCACCTGTTACCAAAATGTAACGCAGCCGACACAGGCTCAGGCGTCAATCTGGGCAAGACCGTGCATTTTCAAGGGGATGGATGCGGCTGAGTTCTTTGCCGCTTCGCAATGCTGTACATTATATACGAAGTAATCGGCCGTCAGGCGATGATTGCGCCTCAGTGCAGTGACGACGGCGATGAAGTTCGCCCCCCAGCAACTATCTGAAAAATCATCTTCCAAGAACTCAGATCGGGGCCTTGCCATGCTGCCAGAACAGCTTGGCTGGCGTCTTAAATGAGACAATATTTGCTTCTCGACTTGAGTGTCGCGCGGCCCCGCGACAAGTCGCCTCAGGCGACGGCGTTTTAAGCCACAGTGGTAGTTGCACGGGAATGAAAAGCACCGCTTGAATAAAATCCGAGCAAATCCATGCTCACGATCCCGTACCGACGAGTCTCGCATGCCCGCGCACCCTCCCCTCAGAATCAACAGCGACCTGCCGATCGAGACGTTCGCGAGCCGGTTCGCGCGGGATGGCTACGTGCAGATTCCGGTCTTCCTGGTTCCGGCCGACGCCGAGGCGGTCGCCGGAGTGATGGAAGGCCTGACCTGGAACATCGTCGCGCCCGACGAGGCGTCGGAAACGCTGGTCATCACCCCGGAGGTGGTCAAGAAGTTCGGCGAGGCCCAGGTTCGACAGTTCCTGCAAGGGGCGATCAAGCGCGCCGCGACGGGCTTTTCCTTCGTGCACCTATCCTATGCCTTGCAGGACGAATATCTCCGTAGCTCGGAAGCGCCGATCCATCGCGCGACACAGTTCCTGCAGAGCGAGGACTTTCTCGATTTCGGCCGTCGCGTGATCGGCGCGCCGGCCGTGACGGGCGTCCGGATCCAGGCGTCCTACTATCGCCCTGGCGACTTCCTGACGCTGCACGACGACCGCCACCGCGAGGACACGCGCCTGGCCGCCTTCACCCTGGGCTTCACCCGGAAGTGGCGCGCCGACTGGGGCGGCCAGCTTCTCTTCCATGACGCCGAGGGCAACGTCACGCGGGGTTTCAAGCCCGAGTTCAACGTACTGACCCTCTTCAAGGTGCCGGCCGCCCACTCGGTGGCGCAGGTCGCCTCCTATGCCGCCGCCAAGCGGCTGTCGCTGACCGGATGGCTGCTGGGCGACGCCCAGCAAGCCGCATAAGATCTCGCCGCTTAAGGAATTCGAGATGACCAAGCTGCTGCTCGCCGCCGCGATCGCCCTCGCCGCCGCTCCCGCTTTCGCCGCCGAGCCCGCCGAACCCGCGGTGATCGCCGCGCTGAAGGCCTGCCGCGCCATCACCGCCGACGCCGAGCGGCTGGCCTGCTATGACAAGGCCGCCCAGTCTGTGACCAAGGCCCAGGAGACGGGCGAGGTCATCATCATCGACAAGCAGGCCGCCCGCGCCGCGCGCCGCCAGGCCTTCGGCCTGGAACTGCCGACGCTGTCGATCCTCGACAAGGGCGCCGACAAGGCCGAGACCGACAAGCTGCAGTCGGTGGTCAAGAGCGCCCGAGTCGACGGCGAGCAACGGCTGGTCGTCACGCTGGAGGACGGCGCGGTCTGGCGCCAGATCGACGACACCATGCTGGGCAAGCCGCCGAAAGCCGGCGACACGATCGAGGTCCGCAAGGCGGCCATGGGCAGTTACATGATGAAGATCGGAAGCCAGCCGGCGATCCGCGTGCGTCGCATCGAGGTCGGCGGGCGCTAACTCGCGTCGTCGACGAAGCGGTAGCCGACGCCCGGTTCGGTCCGCAGCAGCTTGGGCGAGGCGGGGTCGGCCTCCAACTTCTGACGCAGTTGGCCGATGAAGACGCGCAGATACTGGGTGTCACGCGCATGCGCGGGCCCCCAGACGGCGGTCAGCAGTTCCTTGTGGGTCAGCACCTTGCCATGACCAAGGGCCAGGCGGATCAGCACGTCATATTCGCGCGGCGACAGCTTCACGGCCTCGCCAGCGCGGGTGACGCGGCGCTTGTCGAGGTCGATCTCGACATCGCCGGCGCGGATCGGCCCGCTGGGTGCCTGAGCGCGGCCGGCCTGACGCATCGCCGCCCGCAGCCGCGCCAGCAGTTCTCCCACGCCGAAGGGCTTCTCGACATAGTCGTTGGCTCCGCGATCCAGCGCCTCGATCTTCTCGATCTCCCGATCGCGGGCCGACAGGATCAGGATCGGACCGTCATAGAAGGCCCGGGCCTTCTCCAGCACGTCCTTGCCGTCCATGTCGGGCAAACCGAGGTCCAGCACCACGGCGTCGGGCGACCACAGGGCGATGGCGCGCAGGCCTTCCTGTCCGCCGTCAGCGCGTAGAGGCTCGTAGCCCGCCGCCTCCAGGGCCGGCCCCAGAAAGCGATGGATCTGCGGCTCGTCGTCGATCACGAGGATGCGTTGGCGCGCACCGGTCCCAAGGGAGCTCATGAACCGCTCATAGCAGATCGAGCCGCGTGGAGACGACCCAACGGATCGGCCGCGCGGTCGCGTCTAGGCCGCCACCCGGGCGTCAAGCAGGGCCAGCTTGGCCAGGATGCGGTCGAGGGTCGAGCGTTTCACCGGCTTACCATCTCGCAGCTTCGTCCAGGTGGTTTCGCTGATGGCGTAGCAGTCGAACAGATGCTCGCGCGTTACAGCAGGCAGGCGCGAGCGGAGGCGCTGGAAGACTTCTCGGGAGATGGTGACGGTTTCAGCCATGGGAGGTCGGGTCAATGACGCACGGGAGGATGTCTCTACCGCGTCCCTATGACGGTGTTGTTGGACCAGCTTATTTCAGCCTCGTTACGTGAAGCCAAGTTTTCGCCAAATTCGGCAAAAGTTGCGTAAGAACGAGCGCTTCGTCGCCTAAAACGCGACCGGCGCCTTGAAGCGACCTGGATTGAGCGCTGCGCGACCTTCGGAAAAAGCGCCTAGAGCGTGAACCGAAGGCCGTCATAGCCAGCCTCGACGCCCGGCGGCAGGCAAGCGGTCAAGGCGTTGTAGTCGAGATCGATGTGCAGGTTGGTCAGGATGGCCCGCTTCGGCCTGACCTTGGCGATCCATTCCAGGGCCAGTTCGACGTGGGCGTGGGTCGGATGCGGCGTCCAGCGCAGAGCGTCGACGATCCAGACGTCGAGATCGGCCAGGTCCGCCCAGCTTCCGTCGGGAATGGCGCGCACGTCCGGGGTGTAGGCCACGCCGCCGAAGCGATAGCCGACCGCGCGGATCTCGCCGTGGTCGACGTCGAAGGTGTGGACGGGGATCGAGCCGCTGGGGCCGTCGATCTGGAAGTCCTCGCCCAGCGGCGGGATCAGGCGCGGCTCCAGGATGGCCGGATAGCCGCCGCGCGTCTTGAAGATGTACTCGAACCGCGTCAGCAGGCCGTCGTGCGTGGCCTGATCCACCCAGGTCGGGATGCGGACCCGCTGATTGAGGAAGAACGGCCGCAGGTCGTCGATGCCGTGGGCCTGGTCGGCGTGATCGTGCGTGAACAGCGCCGCGTCGACCCGCTTCACCCCGGCCTTTGCGGCCTGCAGCCGCAGGTCCGGCGAGGTGTCGACAACGACCGTGGTCTCATGGAGCGCCCCGCCCTCGTCCTCGCCCTTCCTCCGCACCAGCAGCGAGCAACGCGAGCGGTGGTTCCTGGGCTCGGCCGGATCGCAATCGCCCCAGTTGCCGTCGGCGCGCGGAACGCCGCCGGACGAGCCGGAGCCCAGGATGGTGAACTCCAGCGGACCGGTCATGGACGGGGAATCCGGTCGAACAGGTTGAAGAAGGCGTCTTCCGTGCGGGCTTCCGTGTCGGCCCGGCTCCAGCCGCGGATTTCGGCCAGCTTGTCGTAGATATGCGGCAGATAGGCCGGCTCGTTACGACGCCCGCGCATCGGCACGGGGGCCAGATAGGGGCAGTCGGTCTCGACGATGATCCGGTCGGCGGGCATGTCGCGGATCACCTCGCGCACATCCTCGGCCGCCTTGAAGGTGGCGATGCCCGACACCGAGAACCACGCGCCCAGGGCCATGGCGCGAGCCGCCAGCGCCGGACCGCTGGTGTAGCAGTGCATCAGGATCTTGAATGGCCCGGCCGCGTGCTCCTCCTCGAGGATCTGACCCATGACGTCATCGGCCTCGCGAGTGTGGACCACCAGCGGCAAACCGCTCTCGCGGGCGGCGATGCAGTGCTGACGGAACACCTGCGCCTGCACGTCGCGCGGCGACAGGTCATAGTGGAAATCCAGGCCGCATTCGCCAATGCCGATGACGCGCGGACGTTGGGCCAGTTCGACCAGGCGCGCCGCGGTCAGCGCGGGGTCTTCCTTGGCCTCGTGCGGGTGCGTGCCGACCGTGCACCAGATATCCGGCTCGGCCATGGCGATGGCGTGTACGGCCTCAAAGGACGAGACCTTGTCGCAGATGGTGACCATCAGGGCGACGCCGGCCTCGCGGGCGCGAGCGATGACGGCGTCCTTGTCCTCGGCGAACTGGGGCGCGTGCAGATTCACGTGGCTGTCGATGAGCATGCCGCTCAAATCGCCGTCTTGGCCGCCGCGCGCAAGTCCGAGATGACGCTCCAGAACACATCGGCGCGGTCGAGGTTCACGGCCTCGGCCTCGCCCGGCGCATTGGACAGCCGTTCCCAAGCGGTCGCCCACCGGTCCAGACCTGGCGAGTTCTTGCCGTCGGCCGCGACCTGGGTGGCGAAGATCCGCACCTGGTCGGCCATGCGCTCCATGAGAAGCTCGAACCGCGCCGCGCCCTCGGCGCCGCGAAAGGTGTCGGTCAGGGCCAAGAGCGCGCCCTCGTCCAGCTTCGGCAGGCCACGCAGGATCTCGTTGGCCGCGTCGTCCATCTCGATGGCCTTGGCGGCGGCCAATTGCAGCGCCTTGCCCGGCGCGCCATGGGCCATGCGGGCCAGCCGCTCGGCGTCGCGCCCCGAAACGTCGGCCATGCGTTCGACCATCTCGGCGGCGGCCCGTACGCCCGGCGCGGGCACGGCCAAGCGGCGGCAGCGCGAACGAATGGTCGGCAGGAGCTTGCCGGGCGCGTGGCTGATCAGCAGGATCACCCCGCGCGGCGGCGGCTCCTCCAGCGTCTTCAGCACCGCATTGGCGGCGTTGACGTTGAGGTCGTCGGCCGCGTCGATGATCGCCACCCGATAGGGCGACACCGCCGGGGTCGTTGAGAAGAACTCCGGCAACTGGCGGGCCTCGTCGACCGGAATCGACTTGCGGGCCTTGCCGTCGTCGGTCAATCGCTCCAGCACCATCAGGTCCGGATGCGAGCGGGCGGCGACCTGGCGGCTGACCACGTCGGAGGGCGCCGCGCCCAGCAGACCGTGGCTCGGATCGGGCCGCGCACCCAGCAGGCGCCGCGCCATGCGGTAGGCCAGGGTCGCCTTGCCCACGCCTTCCGGGCCGGTCAGCAGCCAGGCATGGTGCAGTCGGCCGCGATCCAGGGCGTCGAGAAACGCGGCCTCGGCGGCGGACTGGCCCTCCAGGTCATAGACATCGCGCGGGTGGGCCGGAGACATCAGAGCGCCAGCCTTTGGGCCACGGCCTCGCTGATCGCGGCGGTCACCGCGTCCAGTTCGGCGTCGGCGTCGATGACGACGCAGCGCTCGGGTTCGCGGCGGGCGATCTCCAGATAGCCGGCGCGCAGACGCTGGTGGAAGTCCAGGCCCTTGGACTCGAACCGCGCTGCCCCGCCCCGCGCCTCGGCCCGGCTCAAGCCGACCTCGGCCGGCAGATCCAGGATCAGGGTCAGGGTCGGGATCGTGCCGTTGAGGACGTGATCCTCCAGCGCCGCGATCAGGCTGGCCGGCGCGTCGCCGCCCGCGCCCTGATAGGCCCGCGTGGAATCGGCGAAGCGGTCGCACAGAACGACCTTGCCCTGCGCCAGAGCCGGACGGATCACCCGCTCCAGATGGTCACGGCGCGAGGCGTACATCAGGAGGGTCTCGGTGACCGGCGACCAGCGGTCGGCCGCGCCGTTGACCAGCAGATCGCGGATGGCCTCGGCGCCCGGGCTGCCGCCCGGTTCGCGGGTGACGATGACGTCATGGCCGGCCGCGCTCAGGCGCTCGGCCAGGCGGCGGATCTGGGTGGACTTGCCCGCCCCCTCCCCGCCTTCGAAACTGATGAAAGAACCCTGGGTCACCCGGCCTCATTCGACCGGTTTCCGAGGCTTGTCCAGAGGCGCTTACGCCCCCTTGTTACGGACGAAGGACCGTGGCGCCCTGATAGCCCAGCGACTCGACCCGCTGGCGCAGGCTCCAGGCCTCCCCCTCGTCAGGGCCGGCCGAAACCGTGACGCGATAGAGCGTGCCGCTGGCCCGCTCGATCGCGTCGATCTGGGCCTGGCCGGCGCCCGAAAGCTGGCGCACGGCCCTCTCGGCGTTCTCGCGGCTGGAGAACGAGCCGGCCTGGACCCGGAAGCCGGACTTGGCGGCCAAGGCATAGGCCCGGTCGGGCGGGTTGATCTGCGGCGCGGATTGCTGGACCGGCGCGCTCCAGTCCGGATCCGGCTGGCGCGACGGAATGACCTGCACGCGCTGGGGCGGTTCCTTGATGTCCTCGAAGCTACGTTCGCGCGGCGGCGGCGCGGTCTGCGTCACGGCGTACCGGCGCGGGCCTTCGAAAGCGTTCTTCGGCGCCGGGCCGACATACTTCACCCGCACGCGGGCGACGCCCTGGCGATAGTAGCCTAGTTGCTGGGCGGCGGCTTTCGACAGGTCGATGACGCGATCGCCAACGAACGGCCCACGGTCGTTGACCCGCACGATCATCTTCTTGCCGTTGTCGAGGTTGGTCACCTCGACCAGGCTGGGCAGCGGCAAGGTCTTATGGGCGGCCGACGGGGTATCCATGTCGAACATTTCGCCGTTGGCGGTGCGACGGTTATGGAACTGCTCGCCGTACCAAGAGCCGACACCGACGACGTTGTAGTCCTTGTCCTGGCGCGGATAGTACCAGACGCCATTGATCTGATAGGGTTTTTCGGTGCCGCGCAGCGGCTTGCCGTCGCGGCCGACCGTCGAGCCCGCGCGCGGCGACGAACCGCGTGTGGTCTCGTTGCGGGCGCTGGCCGTGTAGCCGGACTTGCCGACGTCGTATTTGGGCGTGGCGCAGGCGGCCAGACTCGCGGCCGCCAGGGCCATGAGGCCGAGGTTGCGCGCAATCCGCCAAACCTGATCGATACGCTGGTTCATCCGATGGTCGTCCAGACGGGCCCACACCCCTTCCGAGCTCACATCGTCGCCCGTTTGTTTTGAAGTCTGGTTAAGGCGCGGACACGCTGATATAGCCGCCTGCTCCGGGCAGGTGGCCGAGTGGTTTAAGGCAGCGGTCTTGAAAACCGCCGTAGGTGAAAGTCTACCGTGGGTTCGAATCCCACCCTGCCCGCCAGAACTCTTGGCGACCGGAAAACCCTTTCAGGACAAGCATGTCGGCTTCGATTACCGCGATCTATGGCCAGGCCGATCATGACCTGGCGCCGTCCGCGGCCGACGCCGTGCAGTTGTCGCCGCTGATCGCCGGGTCGCGGGACGTCGCCTCGGTTCCCGACGAATCCTTTACCGCCGTGACCGTCCGCGCGCCCGCCGGCGCCGTGGAGCGACGATTTGTCCTCGCCCAGGCGTTGCGCATCCTGGCGCCGGGCGGGCGCATGACCGCCTTCGCGCCCAAGGATCGGGGCGGCCTGCGCTTGAAGAAGGAGCTGGAGGCCCTGGGCTGCGAGGTCGGCGAGAGCGCCCGCCGCCACAATCGCATCTGCCTCGTGGTCCGCCCCGCCGCGCCCAAGGCGCTGGACGAGGCCATCGCCGCCGGCGCGCCGCGCCAGATCGCCGAGAACGGCCTGTGGACCCAGCCTGGCGTGTTCAGCTGGGATCGCCTGGACGCCGGCACCAACGCCCTGCTCCAGGTTCTGCCGCCGTTCGCCGGAGTCGGGTCCGATTTCGGCGCCGGCATCGGCTTGCTGGCGCTCAACGTCCTGGCTTCGCCGAAGGTCACCAAGCTGACGCTGGTCGAGCTGGACCGCCGAGCCTTGGACCTGGCTCGCCGCAACGTCGCCGATCCGCGCGCCGACTTCGTCTGGGGCGATGTCCGCCAGACTGAATTGAAGGATCTCGACTTCATCGTCAGCAATCCGCCGTTCCACGAGGGTGGCGGCGAGGACAAGACCCTGGGCCAGGCCTTCATCGCTTCGGCCGCCGCCGCCCTGCGCAAGGGCGGCGTGCTGTGGATGGTAGCCAACCGCCACCTGCCCTACGAGGCGATCCTGGGCGAGAGCTTCGCCAAGGTCGGCCTGGTCGCCGAGGGCGGCGGCTACAAGGTCTTCGAGGCCCGTAAATGACGAAAGCGCTGATGGCCCGGCTGGACCGGCTGTTGGCCAATCTCGGCTACGGCAGCCGCAAGGACGTCCAGGCCCTGGTCGCCAGCGGCAAGGTCGCCCTGGACGGCAAGATCCTGAAGGACTCCGGCGCTCGCATCGCCGTCGACGCCGCGCTGCCCGAGCGCATGACCATTCGCGGCGCTGCGGTCGATCCGCCGGCGCCGCTGGTGCTGCTGATGCACAAGCCGCTGGGCGTCACCTGTTCGCACAAGGAAGACGGCGAGAAGATCTACGACCTGCTGCCGCGCCGCTGGCGGCTGCGCGATCCCGGCCTGTCGACGGTCGGCCGCCTGGACAAGGACACCAGCGGCCTGATCCTGATCACCGACGACGGTGACTTCCTGCATCGGGTGATCTCGCCCAAGCGACATGTGCCGAAGACCTACCTGACCACGCTCGACCGCGCGCTGAAGGGCTCGGAGGGCGAGGTCTTCGCCGCCGGAACGCTAATGCTCGAGGGCGAGGAGAAGCCGCTACTGCCGGCCCAGTTGGACGTCGTGGACGGCAAGACCGCGCGCCTGACCATTACCGAGGGCCGCTATCACCAGGTCCGCCGGATGTTCGCCGCCGTCGGCAACCACGTGGTCACGCTGCATCGCGAGCGGATCGGCGGCCTGACCCTGCCCGCTGACCTGGAGCCTGGCCGATATCGCATCCTGCCAGCCAACGAAGCCGAGGCGGTCTTCGATGTCTGAGCCGATCCTGGTCGACGCGCGCGGCCACCACTGCCCGGTGCCAACCCTGAAGCTGCGCAAGGCTCACGAGGCCGCTTCGGCCGGCGCGGAACTCATCCTTCTGGCCACCGATCCGATGGCCCGGATCGACGTTCCGCATTTCGCGGGTCAGATCGGCGCGAGCGTGCTGGAGATCGCCGACCAGGAGGGCGGAGTCATCCGTTTTCGTATTCGGAAGGCGCCTTGAGCGGAATCGCTCTGGGTCCCTCCAGCAGGGCGCGGGGACGTTCGTCCAAGGCGATCTCGACCTCCGTGGCCAGGGCGCCGCCGAAGAAGATGGCGTTCACGCTCCACGACAGCCAGATCAGGAAGATGATGACGGCCGAGATCGAGCCGTAGGTCGCGCCCAGATGGACGACCTTCTCGACATAGAACGCGCTGGCCCAGGACATGAACACGCACAGGGCCGCCGCCGCGACGCCGCCCGAGATCGAGGCGCGCCAGCCGACCGGCTCGCGCGACATGGCGTAGCGATAGACCAGGCTCATCCCGACCACGATGCCGAAGCTGGCCCAGGTCCATTCCGACTGGATCCACGAGACCCCGGCCAGCGGCTTCAGGTCCAGGGCCGCGCTCAGCAGGCGCAGGGTCAGGAACACCCCCGACATGAAGAACAGCAGGCCGAAGGCGGCCATCAGCACCAGCAGCGCCATCAGGTTGAAGCCGAGGAAGCCGCGCTGATCCTCCTCGTCGTGGATGAACGACAGGCCCGCCAGCAAGGCCTTGAAGCCACGATGGGCGGCGTAGGCGCCGACGATCAGCACGACGCCGCTCTGGAGCGAGATGGTTTGGCCGGGGGCGTGGGCCAGGCGCGAAAGCTCGTCCTGGAACATCGAGCGGGCGCCGGAGGGAATCAGTTCTGCAAGCTTGGTCGCCTGCCGCGCGGCGCTCTCGGGCGTCAGGAAGAAGCTGTAGAGGCCGATCAGAATCGCCAGGCCCGGGAACACGGCCAGCAGCGCGAAAAACGAGACGCCGCCGACGTAAAGCATGACGTCGCGGCCCCACAGGCGCGACAGGGCCAGGCCCAGCACGCGGAGGATTTCACGAACCCAATGGATCGGATCAAGCTGAAGGTCGCGCCAACGAATGTGGTGCTGCGAATCTTGCATCCGGCGGACCATGGCGATGCGGGCCTCCAGAGTCAAAGACGCGCCGCCTTGGGGAAGGCGACGCGTCTCCGCAGGAAGTACCTGTGAACCGACCGCCGCATCGAGGGACGGATTGCGCGACGGCCGGTCTACGCACGCAACTTGCCCCCTCGCGCCTGAACCGCACCTGAACGCGATCAGCAGGTTTCAGAGTGCTCCGGCCGTCTTCAGCCCGGCGATGGCGTCGGCCGAGAACCCCCAGTCGGCCAGGGCCTCGTCATTGTGAGCGCCGATCTTCGGCGGCGGTCCCTGGATGACGCCGGGCGTAGCCGAGAAGCGCGGCGCCGGCGCGGGCTGAACGACGCCCGCGACCTCGACGAAGGTCTCACGCGCGGCGTTGTGGGCGTGCTTGGGCGCCTCGTCCATGGTCAGGACCGGCGCGAAGCAGACATCGGTGGCGTCCATGATCGCGCACCAGTCGTCACGGGACTTGGTCTTGATCACCGCCGCCAGTTTCTCGCGGAGCTGCGGCCACTCTTCGCGGCTCATCTGGTGCTGGAATTGCGGATCGGTGATCCCGGTCTTTTCCAGCAGAAGGAGATAGAATTGCGGTTCGATCGAGCCGATCGAGATCCACTTGCCGTCGGCGCATTCGTAGGTGTCATAGAAGTGCGCGCCGCCATCCAGCAGATTGGTCCGCCGGCCCTCGTTCCACATGCCGCCGGCCTTGAAGCCGTAGAACATGGCCATCAGCGAGGCGGCCCCGTCGCTCATTGCGCAGTCGATCACCTGGCCCCGCCCCGTGGCGCGCGCGTGAATCACCCCGGCCAGCAGGCCGAAGGCCAGGTAGAGCGCCCCGCCCCCGAAGTCCCCGACCAGATTCAGCGGCGGCACGGGCTTGTCGCTCGTGCCGATCGCGGCCAGGGCCCCGGTGATGGCGATGTAGTTCATGTCATGGCCTGCGGCCTTGGCGTAGGGGCCCGTCTGCCCCCAGCCGGTCATGCGGCCGTAGACAAGCTTGGGATTGCGAGCCAGCGCCACGTCCGGACCCAGGCCCAGCCGCTCCATGACTCCGGGGCGGAAACCCTCGATCAGGCCGTCGGCCTGATCCAGCAGCTTCAGGCAGGTCTCGATCGCCTCGGGATGCTTGAGGTCCAGCGCTACCGAGCGACGCCCCCGCGCCGTGACGTCGGCCGGCGAGCCGCGCCCCCCTCCTTCTTGTCTTGGGCCCTTGCGGTCGATCCGCACGACGTCCGCGCCGAGGTCCGACAGCAGCATGCCGCAGAACGGCCCCGGACCGATGCCGGCGAACTCGACGATCTTCAGTCCCGAAAGCGGCCCCTGGCCCATGATTAAGTCTCCCTTCCGGCGTTCTTCGGACGACCGGTCTTGCTCACTAGAACGGCCCTGACGTTCGGTCAGGCAAGCCCCGATAGGATTAGCTCCGAACTGCGGCGTTCCGTACCTTTGACCGCGCAAAGCCTCTGCTATGTTGCGGCGTCGAATCTCAAGGGCCGTTGTGGGCGGTCGCGCGGGATTTCGGGCGGAGGTTGGTTTGGCGGTTGACGCCCGGATCCTGATCGTGGCGCGCGACGATGTTCGCGCCGGACCGCTGGCCGAAGGGCTGGACCGGCTGGGCTGGCGCACCATCACCGCCCGCGGCCCCTACGCCGCCCTCGCCGCCCTGGGCGACCTGCCGATCGAGGCGGTCATCGTCGACCTGGCCAGCGCCGGTCCCGAGACCCAGACCCTGGCCCGCCGACTGAAGGCCGCCGTGGCCCCGCGCCGCCTGCCGGTCATCGCAATCGGCGACCCGGACGGCGACTATCGGAACCAGGCGTTCGATCTGACCCTCTCGCCGCCGCTGCACCCGTCCCAGGCCGCCCTGCGCCTGGAGAGCCTGGTGCGCACCGCCATCGCCGAGGAAGAGTTCGAACTGCGCCTGGAGACCTTCGGCGAGCGCGGACGACGCCTCGATCTCCCCGAACCACCGGACACGCCTGTGCGCATCCTGGCGGTCGGCGAGCCGGCGCCGCAGTTCCTGGCCCTGTCCAACGCCCTGCAGGCCAGCGGCGCCGAAGTGGTCGGCGCCTTCACCGCCTATACGGCTTTCGACTACCTGCACGAGCGAGCCTTCGACTCCGTGGTCCTGTGGGCCGGCGACAGCCAGCAGGAAGCCCTGTCGATCGCGGCGGGCATGCGCCGCAACACCCGCCTCTTCCACATTCCGGCCCTGCTGTACCTGAAGGCCGAGAGCTATGTGACCATGTCGGAGGCGTTCCATCGCGGCGTCTCCGACGTGGCTTCACCCGAGACGCCCGAGGTCGAGACGGCCTTGCGCGTCATGGAACTGGCCCGCAGCTACCGGCGCGGCGAATCCATCCGCGGCGCCCTGGAAAAGGCCCGGAGCTCGGGCTTGATGGACGCCGCCACCGGCCTCTTCACCCGCGACCTGTTCGCCGCTCACCTGGCGCGTCTGGCCAAGGCCGCGACCGAGCGCGCCCGGCCGCTGTCGATCTGCGTGCTGCGCGTCGCCGACAAGCCCGAGACCGTCTGGGCCCGTCAGAACGGCTGGCTGGACCGCGCCATCCCGCAGATCGGCTCGATGATCGGCCGCCTGGTCCGCGTCGAGGACACCTCGGCGCGCCTCTCGACCGAAGTCTTCGCCCTGGCCCTGCCCGCGACCAATCTCAACGCCGCCAAGGCCGCCGCCGAGCGGATCGCCGCCGTGATCGGCTGCACCGCGTTCGACGCCGGCGAGGACCGCGCGCCGTTCGTCTGCGAGTTCGATATCGGTGTGGCCGAGGTCCAGCGCGGCGAGGGCGCCGTCCGGGCCCTGGAGCGCGCCGCCGCCAGCGCCCTGCGCCGCGACGCCAGCTGAACCACGCGCTTGGGCGCCGTAACGGCAGCGCCTATATGGAACCTGTCCTGTAGCGGACATCAGTTCCGGAGGAGTACGCCGTGGCCCAGCAGCCCCAGACCGCCCCGATAATTATCGACGTCGTCGCCGACGTGGTCTGCCCCTGGTGTTATCTCGGCTGGCGACGGCTGAAGTCGGCCCTGGCCCTGCGCCCCGATGTCGAGGCCAAGCTGATCTGGCGGCCATACCAACTTGACCCGACGCTTCCCGAGGAAGGCGTCGACCGCAAGCAATACATGGCCAGCAAGTTCAAGGACCCCGACAAGCTGAAGGCCGTCCACGCGGCCTTGGTCGAGGGCGGCGCCGAGGAAGGCATTCGCTTCGACTTCGAGGCCATCGAATTCGCGCCAAACACCAACGCCGCTCATCGCCTGATCCGCTGGGCCCTGACGGCCGGCGCGCAGGACGAAGTCGTCGAGGCGCTGTTCAAGGCCTATTTCACCGACGGCCTGGATATCGGCGACCCGATGGTGCTGGGCGATATCGCCGAAGCCGCGGGCATGGAGCGGATGGTCGTGCTGCAGCTGCTGTCGGAGGGCGCCGACAAGGAGGCCGTGGCTCGCGAACACGCCATGGCCGTGCAGGGCGGCGTCACGGGCGTACCGTTCGCCATCTTCGCCGGCAAGGTCGCTGTGGTCGGCGCCGAGACCCCGGAGCGGATCGCCGAAGCGATCGACCAGGCTTTGGCGACGGTGAACTGAAGCCAATTCTCCATCGCGCTTGCTTTTAGCGCCGCAGCAAGCGCATAAGACTGCTCGTGGGCCCCCTTCCATCGCGGAGGGGGCTATTTTCGTTGGAATTCGACCAAGAAGCGGTCCGAGGGAAGCGTTACAGGCTTCAGGGGCCCGATTTGGTCATTGGCGCGAGCCGCGCGTTTTTGTGTGCGCGGCCGCAAATGAACTGGACCCATATGCCCTTCCCTGCCTCCCACCCCGCTCTTGAGCGGGCTCTCGCCGCTCAAGGCTACCTCGAACCCACCCCCGTCCAGGCCGCCGTGCTGGAAGCCGACGCCGAGGGCCGCGACCTGCTGGTCAGCGCCCAGACCGGCTCGGGCAAGACCGTGGCCTTCGGCCTGGCCGCCGCCCCCACCCTGCTGGGCGACGAAGAGATCTTCGGCCGCGCCGGCGCCCCGCTGGCCCTGGTCATCGCCCCGACCCGCGAGCTTGCCATCCAGGTCAATCGCGAGCTGACCTGGCTCTACGCCCAGGCCATGGCCGTGGTGGTCAACTGCGTCGGCGGCATGGACGCTCGCCGCGAGCAGCGCGCCCTGAACTACGGCGCCCACATCGTCGTCGGCACCCCGGGCCGCCTGCGCGATCACATCGAGCGCGGTCACCTGGACCTGTCGGAGCTGAAGGTCGCCGTTCTCGACGAAGCCGACGAGATGCTCGACATGGGCTTCCGCGAGGACCTTGAGTTCATCCTCGACGCCGCCCCGGCCGAACGCCGCACCCTGCTGTTCTCGGCCACCCTGGCGCGCGACATCGTGCAGTTGGCCAAGAGCTACCAGAACGACGCGATCCGCATCGACACCATCGGCCGCAACGAGCCGCACCGCGACATCGAATACCGCGCCGTCCGCGTCGCGCCCAACGAGGTCGAGCACGCGGTCGTCAACCTGCTGCGCTATTTCGAAAGCCCCGGCGCCCTGGTGTTCGCCAACACCCGTGAAAGCGTTCGCTCGCTGCACTCCAAGCTGCGCGAGCGCGGCTTCGACGTCGTCGGCCTCTCGGGCGAGCTCTCCCAGCGCGAACGCGCCGACGCCCTGCAAGCCCTGCGGGATGGCCACGCGCGCGTCTGCGTCGCCACCGACGTCGCCGCGCGTGGTCTCGACCTGCCGGATCTGGGCCTGGTCATCCACGCCGAGCTGCCGGTCAACAAGGCCACCCTGCTGCACCGTTCGGGCCGCACGGGCCGGGCCGGCAAGAAGGGCGTCTCGGCCCTGGTCGTGCCCTACACGCGGCGCCGCAAGGCCGAACAGCTATTGATGGCCGCCGGCGTCGAAGGCCAGTGGGGCGGCGCCCCGACCGCCGACGAGATCCGCGTCAAGGACACCGAGCGCCTGCTGGACGATCCGATCTTCTCTGAGCCCGCCAACGAGGACGACGCCAGCCTGGTCGCGGCCATGCTGGAAAAGCGCACGCCGGAAGAGCTGGCCGCCGCCCTGATCCGCGCCCGCCGCGCCAAGCTGCCGGCCCCGGAAGAGATCTATGACGACCCGCGCCACGGCGCCGATCCGGGTCCGCGCGGTCGCGAGCCGCGTGAATTCGGCGGTGAGCGCGATTTTGGCGACCGCCCCGAGCGTGAGCCGCGCGTCAGCATGGACGGTTCGGAGTGGTTCCGTCTCAACACCGGCCGCCGCAACAACGCCGACCCCAAGTGGCTGATCCCGCTGATCTGCCGCCTGGGCCACATCACCAAGAAGGACATCGGCGCGATCCGGATCTTCGACTACGACACCAAGTTCGAGATCTCGGCCGAAGCGGCCGTGAAGTTCGGCGCGGCGGTCCAGCAGACGGTGCGCGAGGACGTCTCGATCACCCCGACCACGGCCCCGGCCGCCCGCGAGGCCGGTCCGCGTCGCGAATATGCGCCGCGTCCGCCGCGCGGCGATAACGAAGGCCCGCGTGAGTACAAGCCGCGCCCGCCTCGTGACGACGCGCCGCGTTCGCCGCGCGCCAACGCCCCGGGCTCGCGCGATCACACCCCGCGTCCGTCCAGCTACGGCGACGATGGCGTCAGCAACGCCAAGCCCTATGGCCGTGGCGAAGAGCCGAAGGGCGACTACAAGCCTCGTGAGTTCAAGCCCCGCGCCCCGCGTGGCGATGACGCCCCGCGCGACTTCAAACCACGCGCGCCGCGTGAAGAAGCGCCGCGTCCGTACTCGCCGCAGGATTCCGACAGCCCCAAGCGCGCCTACAAGCCGCGCGCCGAAGCCGGCGCCGACGCGCCGCGCGAGTTCAAGCCCCGCGCCCCGCGCGCGGACGGCGACGGTCCGAAGAAGCCCTTCAAGAAGAGCTTCGCGGACAACGCCGCTGGCCCGAAGCCCTATTCCAAGCCCTATGCCGGCAAGCGCGACGACGCGGGCCCGGGCAAGCCGTTCAAGGGCCCCAAGCCTTTCAAGGCCAAGAGCTTCGACGGCAAGCCGGCCGGTAAGCCGTTCAAGAAGAAGTAGTCAGACGAATATCCTCCCCCTCACGGGGGAGGATTTTTCTTATGCGGCCTGCCCCGCCGACCAGCCGGACGCCCAGGCCCACTGGAAGTTATAGCCGCCCAGCCAGCCGGTGACGTCGACCACTTCGCCGATGAAATAGAGCCCCGGGACGGCCTTGGCCTCCAGAGTGCGCGAATCCAGGGCGTCTGTATCGACCCCGCCCAGCGTCACTTCCGCCGTGCGATAGCCTTCCGAGCCGACGGGCTTGAAGGTCCAGGCGTTGACCGCCGCGGCCAACCGGCCCAACACCTTGTCGGAACAGTCGGCGATGTTTCCCCCCCTTTTGCTTTCAGGCGCGCCCTCCTCGTCGTCGGCGATCAACTGCGCCACGCGCTTGGGCAGCAGGGTCGAGAGCACGGTGGCGACCGCCTGGCGGGGAGTCGCCGTGCGGGCCGCCTTCAGCGCCGCCAGCGCGTCGACGCCCGGCGCCATGTCGACCCGGATCTCGTCGCCCTCGCGCCAGTAGGACGAGATCTGCAGGATCGAGGGGCCCGACAGGCCCCGGTGGGTGAACAACATCCCCTCGCGGAACCTGGTCTTGCCGTGAGCGACCACGGCGTCCAGCGCCACACCCGACAGCGGGGTCAGCCTCGCCAGCATGCCGGCCTCGAAGGTCAGGGGGACCAACGCCGGGCGCGTCTCGACGATGTTCAGTCCGAACTGCCTGGCGATGTCGTAGCCCAGGCCCGTGGCGCCCATCTTCGGGATCGACTTGCCGCCGCTAGCGACGACAAGCGACGCGCAGCGCACCTTGCCGGAAGACAATTCAACCTCGAAGCCGGTCTCGGTCTTGGCCACGTCCTGGACGCTCGTTTCCAGCCGCAGCTTGACGCCGGCGGCCTTCATCTCGGTCAGCAGCATGTCGATGATCTGCTTGGCCGAGCCGTCGCAGAACAGCTGCCCCAAGGTTTTCTCGTGGTAGGCGATGCCATGCCGCTCGACGAGCGCGATGAAGTCCCTGGGCCGATACCGGCGCAGGGCCGACAGGGCGAACTTCGGGTTGGCCGACAGGAAATTGTGGATCGACGCGCCGGTGTTGGTGAAGTTGCAGCGGCCGCCGCCGCTGATGCGGATCTTCTCGCCCGGGGCCTTGGCGTGATCCACGACCAGCACCGAGCGCCCGCGTTTGCCCGCCTCGATGGCGCACATCATGCCGGCCGCGCCCGCGCCGATCACCAGGACGTCGAAGTTTTCCAAGGTCTTCCCACGATTTGCTCGCGCTCGTTCGACCGGACGCGCGCCAGGAAGTCAATCAGCGGGCGTCGCGATAACCCGACCGCGCGCGCCGATACGTGGGCGCCGACCGCGAATGAGCGCTCAAAGGCGGCCAGATCGCTTGACCTTCTCACGGGAGGCGCTACGACGCACGCCCCTCCCCGTTCCAGCAGATCGAGCCATCCCATGACGGCGACCGCGCCGACCATTGGCGTCGACTTCGGCACCACCAACACCGTCGTCTCGCTAACGCGCGGCGACGATCACGCGCACCTGGTCCGCTTCTCGATCGACAACCGCGACCTGTTCGCCTTCCGATCGGCGCTGAGCTTTCACAGCGTGCAGGGTCAGAACGGCGCGGTGAACGAGCGCGTGGTCGAGGCCGGGCCGTGGGCCATCGAATCCTATCTGGAAGATCCGCTGGAGACCCGGTTCATCCAGTCGTTCAAGACCTTCGCCGCCTCGAGGGCCTTCACCGAGACGCGGATCCTCAACAAGCGCTACCAGTTCGAGGACCTGCTGGCCGCCTTCCTGCTGCGCCTGCAGGAGCACGCGGCGGGCCAGTTGGACGCCTTGCCCCCGCGCGTCATCGTCGGCCGCCCCGTGACCTTCGCCGGCTCCTCGCCGGACGAGACCCTGGCCCTGACCCGATACGAGGAAGCGTTCAAGCGCCTGGGCTTCACCGACATCCGATACGCCTACGAGCCCGTCGGCGCGGCGTTCTTCTTCGCCCGCCAGCTGAAGCAGGACGCCACCGTGCTGGTGGCCGACTTCGGCGGCGGCACGAGCGACTTCTCGCTGGTCCGCTTCGAGCGTGACGTCGACGGCACGCTGCGCTCGACGCCGCTGTCGCGCTCGGGCGTCGGCATCGCCGGCGACGCCTTCGACTACAGGATCATCGACCAACTGGTCTCGCCCGAGTTGGGCAAGGGCTCGGACTACCGCTCGTTCTCGAACAGCCTGCCGATCCCGCAGCGCTACTACGCCGCCTTCGCCCGCTGGGATCAGCTGGCCCTGCTGCGCGCCTCCAAGGACATGCGCGACATCCGCGCCCTCGAGCGCACGGCCGTGGAACCCGAGAAGATCGCCGCCCTGATCGAGGTGCTGGACGGCAACCACGGCTACGCCCTCTACAAGTCGGTCTCGGCGCTGAAGGAGGCGCTGTCGGCCCGGACGGAGGCGATGTTCCACTTCGCCGCCGGCTCGGTCGAGATCGAGAAGCCCGTCGCGCGAACGGAGTTCGAAAGCTGGATCGCCCCGGAACTGGCGGCCATCGAGACCGCCGTCGGCGAGGCGCTTGAGCGCGCCGACCTGACCGAAGCCGGCGTCGACCGGGTCTTCCTCACCGGCGGCAGCTCGTTCGTGCCGGCCGTCCGCGAAATCTTCCTACGCCGCTTCGGGGCCGAGAAGATCGAAAGCGGCGGCGAATTCGAGTCGATCGCCTCGGGCCTGGCCTTGATCGGCCGCGAGAACGATCTCGACCTCTGGACCATGCGCGCGGAGTAGGCCTTCTCGCCGCATGGTCGCATTGGGCCATTTCGCATAGGGTTAACGCGAACGATTCGCGTCGCGACCTTGTAGGGCAACGAGTCCAGTGCCGATTTCGTACCTCTCCGCCGCTCAGATCGCCGCGCTGTCGGCGTCGACGATCACCAACCTGTCGACCACCAAGCTGGAGACCCTGGCCAGCACCCAGGTCGCCGCGCTCTCGAGCACCGCGCTTGGCAGCCTGTCCGCGAGCCAGGTCTCGGCCCTGTCGAACACCGCCGTGAAAGGCCTCACGGCCACCCAGATCCCGGCCTTCGCCCCGAACGTGATCTTCGACGCCGAGCAGTTGGCGGCGTTCAGCGGCGGGCAATTGAACGCCCTGACCTCGACCCAGCTGGCCAAGCTGGACACCGAGCGGCTGGAAAAGCTGAGCGCGGCCCAGATCGGAGCGCTGGACGCCACCCACTTCACGGCCTTGGATGGCACGCAGATCACGGCGCTGAGCGCCACCCAGGTCAAGAGCCTGACGGCCACGCAGATCGGCGCCATGAGTCTGGAGGATCTGGGGGAGATGTGGCCCGATCAGCTGCAGGCGCTGTCGCCGACCCAGCTGTCGGCCCTGCCCGCCACCCTGATCCCGGCCCTGGACGACCTGCAGTTCGCCGCCCTGTCGAGCACCCAATTTAAAGGCCTGACGGCCACCCAGGTCGGATCGCTGTCGCTGGACCAACTGACAGAGCTCGATACGGATTTCAACGTCTTCTCGGCGGCGCAGCTGGGCGGACTGACCAGCACTCAGACCGCCGGGTTGTCCGACACCCAGTTCAAGGCCCTTACCCCGACCCAGCTGGCGGGCCTGTCCAGCAGCGGCTTCGCGGGGTTGTCGGCCACCAAGGTCGCCGCCCTCACCGCTTCCCAGATCGGCGGCCTCACGGCGGCCCAGGTCCGGACGCTGAGCGTCACCGACTTCACCAAGCTGACCCCGACCCAGGTGGCGGGCTTCACGGCGGGCCAGCTGTCGGCGCTGTCCACCGACAACTTCAACGCCCTGTCGGCCAGCCAGATCGCGGCCCTGACCTCGACCCAGCTGGCCGGTCTGGCCGCCACCCAGATCGCCGGTTTGACCGCCACCGACTTCGCCGAGCTTTCCGCGACGCAGTTCCAGAGCCTGAGTTCCAGCCAGTTCGGCGGGCTCTCGGTCGAGAACCTGTCGGGCCTGGATGCGACCGCCTTCCAGTCGATCAGCACGACGCAGATCACCGGCCTGACGGCGACCCAGCTGGCCGGGTTGACGACAACCGACATGGCCGAGTTCTCCACCACCCAGGTGCGCGCTCTGAGCGGCGCTCAATTGGGCGCGATCTCGATCACCGACCTGTCGGCCCTGTCGGCCACACAGGTCACAGCCCTGACGACCAGCGCGCTAAGGGGCCTGTCGCCCTATCAGATGCGTAGCTTCTCGCACGCCGAGTTCAGCCAGCTCACCCCGACGCAGGTCCAGTCGCTGAGCTCCACCCAGATCGGCGCGTTGGGGACGTCCGTGATCGCGGAACTGACGACGACCCAGGTCGGCTACCTGCTGCCGGCCCAGATCCCGGGCCTGACCCTGGCCCAGCTGGACTGGCTGTCGTCGACCAACCTGGCGGCCATGACCCCGCTTCAGGTCGGGGCCCTGACCCCGACCCAGGTCGCCAGTCTCTAGGCCGGAAGGCCGATAGGCGAGAAAGCTTCTAGACGACGCGCGCCCCCCCGGGCGTCTGATGGCCGAACGCTCAGGAGGCGCCGCATGATCCGAACCACTCTCGTCACCGCCGGCCTGTTGATGGCGTCTCCGGCCCTCGCCCAGACCGATCCGCTGGGCGCGATGGGCCTTTGGAAGATCGATCTGGCGGCCTCGCGCTTCAACGAGGCCCTGACTGGCCCCGCCCCGGTGAGCGCCGAGGTCGACGTCACCAAGGATGACGGCAAGAGCCTGGCCTGGACCCTGATCGAGGAAGACGAGAGCGGCCTGGCCGCTATCCAGTTCGCCGACGCGCCGCTGGACGGCACACCGACCAAGGCCGTGGTCAACACCCAGATCGTGATGATCAGCGTCCGCCGCGACGGCCAGAGCGGCGTCACCGCCGTGACCCACAACAAAACCGGCCGCAAGCAGTCGATGAGGGTTTGGCTCGTCGACGCCAACACGCTGAAGGTCGAGCAGGATGTCGACGGCCAGCCCGGCCCGCCGGACCAGAGCCTGACGTTCAAGCGCGTCCGCTAGCTTTTGCCTGAAAGCGCCTTGCCCAGATAGTTGGCCAGGGCGTCGACCCGCGCCGGACGCGGGCCGCCCGGCGGCATGACCAGATGCAGGGCGATCGGGGCGGCGGTCCAGTCGACCAGGATCTCCTCCAGCCGGCCATCAGCCACAGCCGGACCGACGATGAAGTCCGGCAGGACAGCCACGCCGACGCCGGCGATCAGCGACGGAACGAGCACGTCGCCGTTATTCGCGCGGACTACGGACTTGGGCCGCACCGAGGCCTCTTCGCCGCCGCGCTGGAAGCGCCAGGTCTCGGGGGCGGCCTGGTGGCCGTAGGTCAGGCCGCGATGCTCGGCCAGGCCGGCCGGGTGGCCTGGCCGTCCGTGTTTTTCCCAATAGGCCGGCGCGGCGACGACCTGGCGCTTCACGCCCCGCAGGCGACGGGCGATAAGCGAGCTGTCCGGCAGGGACGCGACGCGCAGCGCCAGGTCGAAACCCATGCCGACCAGGTCGACCGTGGCGTCCGATAGATGGAGGTCGACCGAGACGTCTGGGTAGGCTTCGAAGAACCCCGGCAGCACGGGCCCCAGGGTGGTGATGCCCAGCGACATGGGCACCGCCATCCGCACGGTGCCGCGCGGGGCCGAAGACTGGCTGGAAGCCTCTTCCTCGGCGGCCTGCGCCTCGGCCAGCACGCGGGTGGCGCGCTCGACCAGGGACTGACCGGCGTCGGTCAAGGCCAGGCGGCGCGAGGTGCGGTTGAAGAGCCGCGCGCCCAGCCGTTCCTCCAGCCGGGTGACGGCCTTGGAGACCGTGGCCTTGGACATGGCCAACTCCTCAGCGGCGGCGGCGAACGAGCGCAGCTCCACCACCTTGGCGAACACGGCGAGGCCTTCGAGATCGGGTAGCTTGGACATGTCTGAAGCCTAGTTTCGGAAACAATGAGTTTCAACAGTTTCCATTTCGGATCCCGGGCGATCCCTTATCTTCTCCTCAACAAGACGCGCCGACGCGGCGCACCAGAGGGCCAAGGCCCAGAGGGAAAGAAAGGTTAGAGCCATGATCGACCGCAGACCGTTCGACAAGCTTGGCGGCGCCAACCACGGTTGGCTGAACGCCAAGCACCACTTCTCGTTCGCCAGCTACTACGATCCCAGCAACATGAACTGGGGCGCTCTGAGGGTCTGGAACGACGACGAGATCGCCCCGAACACCGGCTTCCCGCCGCACCCCCACAGCGACATGGAGATCATCACCTACGTCCGCGACGGCGCGATCACCCACCAGGACAGCCTGGGCAACAAGGGTCGCACCGAAGCCGGCGACGTCCAGGTGATGAGCGCGGGCACGGGCATCCGTCACTCGGAGTACAACCTCGAGCCGGAGACGACCCGGATCTTCCAGATCTGGATCGAACCCAAGACCTTCGGCGCGGCGCCGTCGTGGGGCGCCAAGCCGTTCCCAAAGGGTGACCGCTCGGGCAAGTTCGTGACCCTGGCCTCGGGCTTCGCCGATGACGCCGACGCTCTGCCGATCCGCACCGACGCCCGCGTTCTGGGCGCGACGCTGAAGGCGGGCGAAAGCACCACCTACGCCCTGGGCAAGGACCGCAGCGGCTACCTGGTCCCGGCCGTCGGGGTCGTGGAAGTCAACGGCGTCAAGCTGAACGCCCGCGACGGCGCCGGCATCAAGGACGAAGACGTCATCACCGTCACCGCCCTGGAAGACGCCGAACTCGTCCTGGTCGACGCGGCCTAAGCGCGACCATTCCGTTCTAGAAAATGGCGCGAGGAAACTGAAAACCTCGCGCCGACTTTCCTCACCAACAACCCGTTCAAGGAAGCCCCAAATGGCCAAGGTTCTCGTTCTCTACTACTCCTCGTACGGCCACATCGAGACCATGGCCAAGGCCGTGGCCGAAGGCGCCCGTGAGGCCGGCGCGACCGTCGACATCAAGCGCGTGCCAGAAACCGCCCCGCCTGAAGTCGCCAAGAACGCCCACTTCAAGCTCGATCAGGACGCTCCGGTGGCCTCCATCGCCGATCTGGCCGACTACGACGCGATCATCGTCGGCACGGGCACCCGCTTCGGCCGCATGAGTTCGCAGATGGCGGCTTTCCTCGACCAGGCCGGCGGCCTGTGGGCCCGCGGCGCCCTGCACGGCAAGGTCGGCGGCGCTTTCACCTCGACGGCGACGCAACACGGCGGTCAGGAGACCACACTGTTCTCGATCATCACCAACCTGCTGCACTTCGGCATGGTGATCGTGGGCATGGACTACGGTCACGCCGGCCAGATGACCCTGGATGAGGTCACCGGCGGCAGCCCCTACGGCGCCACCACCATCGCCGGCGGCGACGGTTCGCGTCAGCCCAGCGAAAACGAACTGACCGGCGCTCGCTACCAAGGCCGCAAAATCGCCGAGACCGCTCTGAAACTGCACGGCTGATCCTCTCCCCAAGGGATCCAAAAGCCGCAGCCGCCGTCCGCGCCCCCTCCCCCAAGGCGGACGGCCAACGACCGTCCCGAGGCTCCCCACCTCGGGACGGTTTTCGTTTTGGCCTAGTGGTTTGGATCGAAGTCCGCCTTCGCGGCGGTCACATACGCGTCCCACTCGGCCGGCGTATGGAAGTCCAGGCCCTTATCCCAGGCCGCGCCCATGTAGTAGACGAACGGCTTGCCTGGCTCGACCTTGATCAGAACCAGATAGTTGTCGAAGTCCTGGCGCACCTCGACGACCGATTTGGGGTCGACCATCAGGGCGATGGCCATCGAGCCCTTTTCAGGGTCCGCCGGCTCCCAGAACGTCACCCGGCCCGGCGCTAGGTCTTTCCTGAACACGCCCGAGCCGCTGGCGCGCTTGCGTTTGCTGATGCCGATGCCGACCACCAGCGGGCCAGGCTTGTCGGAGCTGATGGTCGAGACCATGCGCGTGAAATTTGTCCCTAGCGGCAGAGTGAAGGTCCGCGTCTCCCAGACCTTGCGGTCCACATCGACCGGCCAGGGCGCGTAGTCGACGCTGAACCTGGCCACGTCCGGGCCGTTCTGGATCATCTTCCAGCTGGACCAGTTGCGCGAGGTCCACAGCTTGTTGTCCCGCCAGACGCCCAGACCGCCCGCGCCTCGGCCGGTGCCGACGTCGTAGAAATCGAGACCCTCGCCGTGGCTGGCGTGCTGATCTCCGGTTTTCAGCTGGCGGTCCATATAGGGCCAGCGCACGCTCTTGCCCCAGGCGTCGATGCCAGAGGTCGAGGGCGGCTCGGCCTTCTCCAGGTCGCGGCTGTAGATCCGGTGCGCCGTGCGGTCGTTCTCCCAGAGGATGTCGTTGAAGCGGTACGGAGCCAGCACGACCGCGGCGCGCGGCTTCTGGCCCTCCGCGTCGGGCTTCTCCAGCGGCTTGGCCGGAGCGTGCTCCTGGGCGTGAACCGTGCTCACGGACACGGCCAGAACGGCGGCGAGGATCAGGCGCTTCTTCATCTCGGACGCTCTCAATGGAACTGCGGGAACTTGGCCAGGGCCGCGCGGGCGCACTGGTCGGCGACCTCGTGGGTGGTGTCGGCTATCGCCAGGCCGCCGACGACCGTGGTCCCGACGTGCAGCGGCAGCGAACCGGCGTGAGGGTTCAGGTGGTCGGGGTCGGCGGCGATCCTGGCGGCGAAGTCCGGATCGGCCTTTTCACGGAGCTCCATGACGCTGCCGGGCTGGTCGAAGACCACGGCGGCGTTGGCCTTGCGCGGCGCGGCGATCGGCGGCTTGGGACTCTGCTCGTCGCGCAGCACGACCAACGTATCGCCTTTCGCGTCGACCACGGCGGCGGAGACGTGCGCGCCCTTCGCGGCGCAGGCGTCGACCGCGGCCTTGGCCAGGTCGATGGCGGTTGAAAGCGTGAGAGGGCCGGGTTCGGGCGCGGTCGCCATACCGGCGGCTAGAGCCAGGATCGCCAACATCGTGCTTCCTCCCAGAAGTCTCGCTTCCGGATATAGCGCTCAGCGAAAATTGGTCTAGCCAAAATATCGGATTGGATAGTCCATACGCGCCGCGGAAGGGCCATGTATTCCCAGCCCGTCTCCCGAACAAAAAAGGGCCCGGCGCTATCCAGCGCCGAGCCCCCTTTTGATCACACCCCGAGACGTTATTTTTTGTTGGCCAGAGCCGCCTGAGCCGCCGCCAGGCGCGCGATCGGCACGCGGTAGGGCGAGCACGATACATAGTCCAGGCCGACCGTCTCGCAGAAGGCGATCGAGGCCGGGTCACCACCGTGCTCCCCACAGATGCCCAGCTTGACGTCGGGACGGGCCGCGCGGCCGCGCTCGGCGGCGATGCGGATCAGGTCGCCCACGCCTTCCTGGTCGAGGCTGACAAAGGGGTCCTTCTCGAAGATGCCCTTGTCGATATAGGCGCCCAGGAACTTGCCGGCGTCGTCGCGGCTGATGCCGAACGTCGTCTGGGTCAGGTCGTTGGTGCCGAAGCTGAAGAACTCGGCGTTCGCGGCCAGGTCACCAGCCCGCAGAGCGGCGCGGGGCAGCTCGATCATGGTGCCGACCGTATACTTCAGGTCGATACCCTGCTCTTCCAGCACCGCCTTGGCGACACGGTCGGTCAGGTCGCGCAGGTACTTCATCTCCTCGCCCTTGGCGACCAGCGGGTGCATGATCTCGGGAACGGGCGCGGCCTTGCCCGACTTGGCGATCTCGCAGGCCGCCTCGATGATGGCCCGGACCTGCATCTCGTAGATCTCGGGATACGAGACGCCCAGGCGGCAGCCGCGGTGGCCCAGCATCGGGTTGGTCTCGTGCAGCTCCTTGGCGCGCCGCATCAGCTTGGCGGCGTCTAGGCCCGTGGCCGCGGCCACGGCTTCCACGTCTTCCTCGGTGTGCGGCAGGAACTCGTGCAGCGGCGGATCCAAGAGACGGATCGTGACCGGCAGGCCTTCCATGATCGTGAACAACTCGACGAAGTCGGCCTTCTGGAACGGTGCGATCTTGGCCAGGGCCGCGCGGCGGCCCTTTTCATCGTCGGCCAGGATCATCTCGCGCACGGCGGCGATCCGGGTGTCGTCGAAGAACATGTGCTCGGTGCGGCAGAGACCGATGCCCTCCGCGCCGAACTGGCGAGCGGTCTTGGCGTCCAGCGGCGTTTCGGCGTTGGCGCGCACCTTCAGGCGACGGACCTGATCGGCCCAGCCCATCAGGGTGGCGAAGTCGCCGGTCAGCTCGGGTTCGATCATCTTGGGCGCGCCGGCCAGGATTTCGCCGGTCGAGCCGTCGATGGTGATCACTTCGCCGACCTTGAACTCGCGACCACGGGCCCGGAACAGGCCTTCCTTGGGGAAGATCGACACGTCGCCGGCGCCGGAGACGCAGGGACGGCCCATGCCGCGCGCCACGACGGCGGCGTGGCTGGTCATGCCGCCCCGGGCCGTGATGATGCCGCGCGCGGCGTGCATGCCATGGATGTCTTCCGGCGACGTCTCCTCGCGCACCAGGATGACGCTCTCGCCGGCGGCGGCGGCCTTTTCGGCCGCGTCACTGTCGAACACCACCTTGCCGGTCGCCGCGCCGGGCGAGGCCGGCAGGCCGGTGGTGATCACGTCGCGGTGAGCGGTCGGATCGATGGTCGGATGCAGCAACTGGTCCAGCGAGGCCGGTTCGACGCGGCCCACGGCCTCTTCCTTGCTGATCACGCCCTCGGCGGCCATGTCGACCGCCGTCTTCAGCGCGGCCTTGGCGGTGCGCTTGCCGTTGCGGGTCTGCAGCATGTAGAGCACGCCGCGCTCGACGGTGAACTCGATGTCCTGCATGTCGCGATAGTGACGCTCCAGCGTCTCCACCACCGACTTGAACTGGGCGAACACCTCCGGCATCGCCTCTTCCATCGACGGCGCGACGTCGCCCATCTCCTCGCGCGCGGCCTTGGTCAGGGACTGCGGGGTGCGGATGCCCGCGACCACGTCCTCGCCCTGGGCGTTGATCAGGAACTCGCCGTAGAGGCGGTTGTCGCCGTTCGACGGATTGCGGGTGAAGGCCACGCCCGTCGCCGAGGTGTCGCCCATGTTGCCGAACACCATCGACTGGATGTTCACGGCCGTGCCCCAGCTCTCGGGGATGTCGTGCATGCGGCGATAGAACTTGGCGCGGTCGTTCATCCAGCTGGCGAACACGGCGCCGACGGCGCCCCACAGCTGCTCCTGAGCGTCCTGCGGAAAGGGCTTGCCCAGGTGATCCTGAACGGCGGCCTTGTAGTCCTTGATGACCTGGGCCCAGTCCTCGGCGGTGAGGCCGGTGTCGACGTTGACGTCCAGGCGCTCCTTGTGATCGTCCAGGATCTCCTCGAACATGTGGTGCTCGAGGTTGAGCACGACGTTCGAGTACATCTGGATAAAGCGGCGATAGCTGTCATAGGCGAAGCGGCGGTCGCCCGACAGCTTGGCCAGGCCCTCGACGGTTTCGTCGTTGAGGCCCAGGTTCAGCACCGTGTCCATCATGCCCGGCATCGAGGCTCGCGCGCCCGAGCGCACCGAGACCAGCAGCGGGTTGGCGACGTCGCCAAACTTTTTGCCGGTCAGTTCCTCGACCCTGGCCAGGCCGGCGGCGACCTGCTCGGTCAGCTCGGCCGGATACTGCTTGCCGTTGGAATAGTAGTGGACGCAGGCTTCGGTGGTGATCGTGAAGCCCGGCGGCACCGGCAGGCCCAGAGACGACATCTCAGCGAGATTGGCGCCCTTTCCCCCAAGCAGGTTCTTCATCGAGGCGTCGCCATCCGCGCCGCCTCCGCCGAATGCATAAACCCAACGGGCCTTGGTCAATGTCTCAACCGGCATATGTTCTCACCCTGCGATCAGTGAAGAAGGCCGCGCCCCTCTTTAGGGGGTCGTCTCACCCTGGAACAGCGCTGCTTAATCGTGATCCCGCAGTGCAATATCCGGGCGTCTCAGTAGCACCTAGGCCAAGAACGCGTCCACTGGCGCTTCGCGTTCCATGGGCTCACAAGAGAATTCGGTAAATAATTCTAATGACAACGTTGTCCGTCCGGACGAGTTGGCGAGGTTTCGAGCAATTGCGCCGCGAATCCGCGACTTGAACAGAAACCGGACGAACGCGGCGGCTTGTCTTCAACGCACGGAACGTTTCCATGACGTGCATGGAACCACACATCGTCCGACTCGGCGCGTCCCGAAATGAGGCGGACGCCCTCGCCGACCTCCACACGCGCAGCCGCCAGATCGCCTATCGCGGCCTCTATGGCGACGCCTATCTCGACCATGCGCTGTTCGACGCCTCGCGAGCTGTCTGGCGGGCTCGGTTCGAGACCTTCGATCCGGCGACCGACCTGATCCTCGCGGCCATGGAGGGCGGCGAGCCGGTCGGTCTGGCCTACGCCTCGTTCCGACTGAACCCGGCCTTGGGCGCCCTGCTCGACAATCTGCACGTCGCGCCCGAGCGCAAGGGCCATGGCCTGGGCTCAGCCCTGCTGGCCGAGGTGGCGCGATGGTTGATCGAGGACCACGCCGGCGCGCCGCTGCACCTGGAGGTCTATGCCCCCAACCAAGCCGCGCTCGGATTCTACCTCCGCAAGGGCGGCGTGGAGACCACGCGCTATCGCGAGACCGCGCCCGGCGGCCGGGAGGTCGATGTCGTGCGCTGTCGCTGGGCCAAGCCTGGGGATCTGCTGGACTAGCGCTCGAGTTCGGTCGCCATGGCCGAAGCCAGGGCGCTCAGTTGATCGGGCGCGACCCGATCGGTCTTCAGCTTGTAGAGCCGCGCAGATAGGCCTGGTCGGAGGCCGTCATGCGCTTGGGTCCGCCCGGTTCCGCGAACAGGTTCAGGATCGAGGCCTGATCGGGCTGGGTGGCGTCGGGGCGGATACCGCCGCATTACCGCCCTCGAACTTCAACCGATGTCGGCCGCCGCTCGTGCAGCCGCGAGCGGGCACAGGTATAGACCTCCTTGCCCGCGCCAGCCATGGTCGGGCATAGGTTCGTCCTGCGCCGCCGCGGGAACAGCGAAGGCGACCAGCAGAGCCCGCATACGTCCGCGACTAGCGCGCGCGATAGACGGCGCGGAGATAAGCGCGGTCGGCGTCGGTCATGGCCTGGGGCGCTGCGCCCTTGGCGTTATCAAAGAGGTTGATGATCGAGTGGTCCGGCGCCGCGCGGGTTTGAACATCGGCCAGCGAGACCATGCTCACATAGTCGGCCAGCGCCGAGATCTTCACATCGGCGGCCTTGCTGGCGTCGACCACGACCAGGGCGTTGTAGGGCCGCGCATCCCGCGTCTTCATGCCCGGCGTTGCACTGCCGTGCATCCAGCGGACCGGCTGGGTGCTAGCCTTGAACTGCTGGGCCTTTCGGTTCGAGACGCCACTGTAGTTGAACCGTTTGGTGCGGGAGGCCTCACTCAACAGTTGCTCCGGGTCGGCGGTGAATAGCACGACCACGTTGGGCTCGCAGGCTTGGTGCGCATATTCCGCACCGACCTCCTTGGCGACCTGGCGCAGCCGTGAAGCGACGTAGGCGTTCACCTCCGCCGAAGCGCCTCGGACCAGCGGACACACCCCCTCGCGCGCGCCGCCCGTCGGGCCGCTCCGGATCCGCGCCATGTCGACGTAGGCGCTAGACTCTCGCCGCGCATCGCCCACCATCGTGCCATCGGCGACACCTGGAAACTGCTGCGCGGACACCGCCGACGCAGTCGCCACCAGCAAAGCCACCACGCCCATCCCGAGAAGCCCTTGTCGCATCGCGCATCCTCCTAAGATGCACGAAGGACAACACAACCTCTGACTGAGAGCAAGTTTATTGCGCAGCTGAAACGTAAGCGGCGGGCGACCGCCTCCGGGTCACCCGCCGCTCGCCCCCGTGGAGGCGCCGTCGACAGCTCTGACGGCCGCCGTCGGCCTTCCACTGTTCCCTAGAACGGGATTTCGTCGTCCAGGTCGGCCGAGAAGCTCTCGCGCGGGCCGCTGGGCTGGCTGCGCTGGCCGCCGCCACCGAAGCTGGAGCCGCCGCCGCCCGAATAGCCGCCGCCGTACTCGTCACCGCCGCCACCGCCGGACGAGGCGCCGGCGCTGTCGCCGCGACCGCCCAGCATGGTCAGTTCGCCGCGGAACTTCTGCAGCACGATCTCGGTCGAATACTTCTCGGCGCCGGTGTTGTCGGTCCACTTGCGGGTCTGGATGGCGCCCTCGATATAGACCGTCGATCCCTTGCGCAGGTACTGCTCGGCGACCTTCACCAGGTTGTCGTTGAAGATCACGACGCGGTGCCACTCGGTCTTTTCCTTGCGCTCGCCGCTGTTGCGGTCGCGCCAGGTCTCGGAGGTGGCGATGCGGAGATTGGCGACGCGGTCGCCCGAACCGAGGCTGCGGATCTCGGGATCGGCCCCGAGGTTGCCCACCAGAATGACCTTGTTGACGCTGCCAGCCATCGCTCGCCCTTGTTCACGCCCGGCGACCCTCGCGCCGGAATCTGAGGCGAGACGTTAACGAGAGCTTACGGCGCGCGCAAGTTTTGTTCTTGTAACGTTCTTGTGGACGGGAAGGACGGCTGTGGACGGACGGACCGCCCCGCTCCCGCCCCGGGGTTACTGGCGACGGATCGCGCCCGGCACGGCCAGGCGGCCGTCGCCGGTGCGGACCAGCGACATGAAGCGCGGCCCCTCATAGGTCTGGCCGACATAGATGCCTTCCTTCTCGAGGAAGATGAACGAGCCTTGGTAGGCGCCGACCATGCCTGCGCTGTTGGACTGACCCATGCGCACGAAACGCATGCGCACGCCTTCCAGGGTGGCGGCGCACTCTTCCATCTGCGGCACGTTCCGGGCCACCGGGTTGTAGCGCAACGTGCCGTCCTTGTTGGTCGCCACCTGGAAGCAGACGCCCTGCTCGAACGGCGCCTTGGTCTGCTTCTCGCAACCCGCGAGCGCGAGACTGGAAACGGTCAGAATGGCGGCGGCGGCGAGGACGGTCTTGCTCATGGATTACACTTATAAACCTATCAGCCGTTCGGGATAGAGCAGTTGGCGCCCTGGTCGAACGCGGTGTGGAAGCTGCGGTTGTCGGACGAGATCTCGACGCGGCCCGGCACCAGGCGCAACGTTTCCTCGCCCCAGCGGCCGTAGGTGGCGCCGCCGACCTTCTCGCAACGGCCGCCGAACAGTTGCTGGGCGCAGGCGTTGAGGGTGATCTCGCCGGGCAGGCGTCGCCACTCGTTGCCGGCGTAGCGCCAGCAGGCGCCGAGCGGCGTGCTGGCCGCGGTGTTGGCCGAGGAGGTCGGCGTCGTCGCGGGGGACGTCGGGGTCGCGGCGGGCGCGGAGACGGTCGGGGTCGGGGGCAGCGGGGTCAGGACCGTGCCGGCCTGATCGGCGGCGGCCAGCGCGCCCGTCTCATCGACGCCGACATCCAGCGCGCCCGTGGCGACGCCGTTTTTCTTGGCGCATTCGGCCAGGGTGATCTCGCCGACGAAGGTCCCGCCCACGAAGCAGCGCAGCGGCCGTGCGGGATCCAGCTTGCTGTCGTCGTCACGTCCGGTCTCGACGATCAGACCGCCCCGCGAGGCTGGCGGAGCCTCGTCCGGCTTCTTGTCGTGTCCCGACATCAGGGCCACGGCGATGCCCAGACCGGCCAGCAGCGCGAGCGCGCCGCCGCCAGCGAAGATGAGGGTTCGGCGATCTTGCAGAAAGTCCATGGCCCCTGGCTACGACGCGTCGATGACGCTTTCAAGCTCGGCGGACCAGAATATGGGGCTTAGCTGCCGCCCGTGAGGCGGTTCAGGGCCGCCTGATAGTTGGCCAGCTGGCTGGTCAGGTAGGCCGGCACCGCGCCATCCGTCTTGCCGGCGCTTTTCGAACTGTCGCTCTTTACGCCCATGGCCGTGTCGGCGATCTCGCGATAGGCGCTGCGGACCGACGACATCGCCCGCTGGATGACCATGCTGGCGTTCTTGCGCCCCGCTTCGGAGGTCAGGTCCAGCTCGGGCGGCAGGCTGAGGCCGTAGACCGGACCGCTGCCGTCGGCCGACACCGTCTTGCCGTCCTCCGTCTTGGTGGCGCGCACGACGCCGCCGGCAAGACCCAGGGCGCTGAGCACGTCCGTCCCGCCCTTGCCCGCCACGATCTCGATCGTCGAGGTGTTGGAGGCCGGGCTGATCTTCAGAACCCGTTTGTCGCCGCTGGTGACGGTCTCGACCTTGGCGCGGAAGCCCGAAGCGCGCTTGATCTTGTCGGCCAGGGTCTCGAGCGTGTCGTTGGCCTCGATGGTGATCGAGGTGAGATTGCCGCGCTCTCGGGTGCGGATCTGGAACGTGTCGCCGGCCCGAGCCGCGGTCGCCGAGACGATCCGGTCGGACTGGGTGTAACTCATGGTCCCGGCGGGCAGGCCCAGGGCGTCCAGCGACGAGGCGCCGGTCTTGGCGACAGCCACCGAGGTGGGCGTGGCATAGCCGTCCTTGCCGGTCAGGCGCTGGCTCCAGTCGACATTGCCCGTGCCGACATTGACCTGGGCGACGTAGCCGTCCTTGGTCCCGACCGTTCCCTGACCGTCCAGGTTCGCGCCGGCCGAGCCGACCAGCCATGCCGTGCCGTTCGACACGTCGAAGCCGGTGACCGTCTCGTCGCCCGTGCCGCCGTAATAGGTCAGCGCATCGGCGCTGTTGTTGGAGAGGTCCAGCGACATGCGGCCGACGAAGGCGTCCATGCCGCCCGACGGCGCGGTCGTCGCGCCATTGATCGACATAACGTTGTTGGCCGTGGAGCCGCCGACATAGAGCTGGCCGCCGTCGATCTTCAGCCCGACCAGATCGCCGCCCTTCAGCGAGCCGAGGTCGCGCTTGGCGCCGACCGTGACCGTGGCGGTCTTCGTATAGGTGACCGGAACGGTCTGATAGGCGCCGTACTGGTCCAGCTTGCTGACATTCTCGGTCACGACATTGGCCGAGACGTCGAAGCTGCGCAGCGTCGCCGAGCCGTTCTCCTTCGAGCCGACGATGACCTGCGAGCCGTTGACGACAATGTCCGAGACGCTGTCGTTCTCGGTCGTGCCGAATTTCTGGGTGAACAGCGCCTGGGGCTTGCCGGCGCTGTTGGTGGCGAAAGCCGTCAAATAGGCGTCGTAGCCGCCGCTGGGGTCCGTTCCCACAGCGCCCGGCAGATCCGACTTACTACGGCCGCCGACATAGAGGACGCCATCCGAGCCAAACGCCAGGGCCGTGGCCTCGTCGTCCTGCAGACCACCACGGCGCACGGTCCACTGCTCGTCGCCCTTGGAGTCGTAGCGGGTGACGAAGCTGTCGCTGGTCGCGCCGGTGTCGCCGCTGTTGATCGGACCGTTGACCGCGCCATTCAGGCGGCCGGTGACCGAACCGGCGACGGCGACGCTGCCGTCGTCGCCGACAGCCAGGGACAGGCCGGTGGCCTCGTCGGTCGCGCCCAGGGTGCGGGCGTAGAGCAGATGGCCGGCGCTGTCGTACTTGAGCAGGGCGACGTCGCTGTCGCCCTTGATCGGCTGGCCGTTCAGGTCTAGCTTGCCGTCGACCTCGGTGTCGACATCCGCGAGCATGTAGACTGAGCCGTCCGCGCCGGTCACCGACTTGCGGACGCTGTTGATCGTGCCCTGCAGGGTCTCGGTAAATACCTTGCCGCCTGGCGCGCCGGCGTTGGCGCCGCCCCCGGTCCCGGCCGCGCTGTATTTGGTCAGGGTGTTTTCGTACTTGGCGTCGTCGGTCTTCGAATCCTTGTCGGGATCCGGATCGCCAGCCTTGGTCGTGACATAGACCGCAGGAGCGGTCGTCGGGGCGCTGAAGGTCACCTGCTCGGCGATGTCGCCATTGATCTTCAGGGCGAAGTCGTCGCCGGTGGCCGGCAGGGTCACGGGCTTGCCGCCAACCTGGACCGTGCGCTCCTGGCCCGCCGTGCGCTGGACCGCGAAGCTGGTGTTGAACCCGGCCGCCTTCAGCTTGCCGTTCATGTAGCTGACAACATTGGACATGGTCCGGGGCGTCGAGCCCATATCGGCCAGATCCATGGTGATATTGGTGGTGACGCCGAAACTCTTGACCGCGACGCCGAACGAGACGTCGCCCTGGAATCGCGGCACCTCGGCGTCGGCCTGACCGCTGAACAGCGTGTCGGTCGTATAGGTGGTGGTGTTCTTGGGAACCCCGGCCGTGGCCTTGTCGCTGGTCATCGCCGCGCCGGTGGTGAGGCGCATCTGATCCAGAGACAAACCCTGGACATAGCTGGTGACCTCGCCCAGGCCGCGCGTCAAGGCGGTCTGCAGGCGCTTGATCTCGCCGTCGGTCTGGCCCTTCTGTCCGGCCTGGGTGATCAGGGCCGACATGGTGCTGAGCGCCTGGTACGAGGCGAACAGCTTCTTGTAGTCGGGACTCACGCCCTTGAGGCTGGAGGCGTTGGCGCCCTCGTCGACGAACTTGCGGCCATTCAGCGCCGAACGGACCTGCTCGCTAGCCGCGGGCGCGTTGCCCAGCCAGGGCGCGTTCGGCACGACGGCCTTCTTGCCGCCCGACGCCGTGGTCGTGGACGTTCCAGACGCGGCGGCCCCCGTCACGCCCGCGCGGGCCTGATAGTAGCTTAGCAGGATACTGGAATCGAAGCTGATCACGACCTGTTCCAATCGGGGCGCAGAACGTCCCGCCTGCACCTTTGCCAGACGATCGCTGACGACTCCTTAACGATTGGACTTAAGCGGCGATAAGGTTGGCGTCGGATAGCGCCCGGCGGGCGCCCTCGCGCAACTCCGCCCACTCCGAGGCCAATATGCCCAGCAGCACGACGTCGCGCGCCTCGCCGCCCTTCAGCACGTGGCCGCGCAGATAGCCCTCGCGGCGGAAACCGGCGGCGGACTGAGCCTTCAGGGCCGCGTCGTTGTCGGCCATGACCTCGGCGAACACCTTGTGCAGGCCCAGCTCGCCGAAGGCCAGATCCAGCCCCAGCACCTGGGCGGCGCGGCCGACGCCCCTGCCCCGGGCCTCGGCCGAACCGAGGAACCAATGCAGACTGGCGCGGCGGTGATGGCTGCTCAGACCCGACAGGGTGATCAGCCCCATGGGCGCGCCAGCTCGGGTGATCATCCAGCCGCGCAGATCGGGATCGGTCCTCAGGGCGTTGAACCACGCCGCGTGAGCCTCGCGGCTCGGCAGTTCAGCGTCGGACATCCAGCGGTCGACCTCCGGTTCGGAGCGCCACTGAAAGAGGATCGCCTCGTCCTCATCCCGTAAGTCGCGAAGTTCGATCATGCCCGCCGCCGAATCCCCGGTTCGCCTCGTGGAACCTTAACTCGCCGATGCGACAGGACCTAGGAGGCTTTGAGGCGTCGTCGCGCTGCGGAGGCCTTACCCGCCCTTGAACAGCGACAGGATGATCTGCGGCGCGCTGTTGGCGATCGACAGCGCCTGAGCGCCGAGCTGCTGCTTGACCTGCAAGGCCTGCAAGCGAGCGCTTTCCTTGGCGAGGTCGGCGTCGACCAGGTTGCCCACCCCCGTCTCCAGCACGTCGTTCAGCTTGCCCACGAAGCTGCTGTGGGCGTCGATTTGCTTGGCCTGCGTGCCGATGTTGCCGACCGCCTGATTGATCGCGGTCATGGACGCTTCAAGGCGCTGGAACACCGCGTCGGCATTGGCCGGCGTCAGAATGTCGTCGGTCGCCGTCAGGGTGTTGATCGTGCCGCCCAGCGACAGGTTCTGCAGCGACAGCGTGATGGCCTGAGCCGCGTCGGCGTCGGCCAGGAACTGCATGTCGGCGGCCTGGCTGCCGTCCAAGAGGTTGGCGCCGTCGAACACGGCGCTCTTGACGACCTGGTCCAGATTCTTGAGCAGCCCCTGGAAGTCGGCGTTCAGCGAGGTCCGCGAGGACGTGGTCAGCGAGGTGTCCTTGGCGGCCACCACCTTCTCGCGCAACAGCTTCAGCAGGTCCGAGATCGAATCGCCGGCGGCCAGGGCCACGTCGGCGATCGAGGTCGCGCGATCCAGGCTCATCTTGACGGCGCTGAGCGCGCTCATGTCGCCGCGCTGCTCCTGCGCGATCGACCAGACCGCCGCGTTGTCCTTGGCGGTCGAGATGGCTTCACCCGTATTGATCCGGGTCTGCACCGCCTGCATGTCGTCGTTGGTGCGGTTCAGGTTCTGCAGCGCGATCAGCGCGGGCTGGTTCGTGTTGACGCTCAGCGTCATGCGCGGCCTCCGATCGGCGATTTTGCCGTTGGTTGCGATCGCGCGCGATTCGGCGAGCGATCTGGTCGCCGCCCAAATTGGGGTCAGAAAGTAAGATTATGGTTAACGCTTATAAACCATGTCCATTTACACATGCGACCCGCGGTCGCACCCGCCACGCCGCCCGGCGTTTCGCTCAGGCCTTTCCGTCGAAGACGTCGCCCGACGCGTAGGTGGCTTCCTCGCGCAGCTTCAGGATCTGCTCGCGCGGAAACTGCTGCAGCGTCTCGCCCGTACGGCGGTCCACGGTCTTGTAGACATACTCGCCAGAGTCGCCGTCCTGCTCGATCACCAGGCGAAGATCGCCCGGCTGCGGGCCAGCCTCGACCGGAGGAGCCTGCTCGTGCTCGACCGGCTGGACAGCCGGAGCTTCAGCCGGAGCCGAAACGAGATTGACGCCCTCGGACGGATCCGGGGCGTTCGTTGCGGGGACGGTTGAGGCGACGAAGTCTCTGATCGCCGACAAAGCGGCCTTGGGTTCCATTTTCTAGCCACCGACTTGCGAGCCGGCCCTCCTCTCTTGCTTCTCTCCTTGTTCGTCGATCACCAGGAATGGCGGAGGCGGACCACGCGAGCCCGCCTCCGCCCCATTCCTTAGCGGAACAGACTCAGGATCGACGACGTGGACTGGTTGGCGATCGACAGCGCCTGCACACCCAGCTGTTGCTTGGTCTGCAGCGACTGTAGCTTGGCGCTTTCCTTGGCCAGGTCGGCGTCCACCAGGTTGCCGACGCCGGCGTCCAGGCTGTCTTGCAGCTTGCCGATGAAGGTCAGGTGGGTGTCGAGGCCGACAGAGCTAGTGCCCAGCGAGGCCAGCTTATTGGTGGCCGTGCCGATGGCCTTGTCGATGTCGCTGATCATCGACTTGGCGGACGAGGCCGAACTGAAGGCCGGGGTAGCGGTGGTCAGGCCGAGACCGGCCAGACCCAGGGTCTGGGCCTTCACGGTAAAGCCCGTGCCGTCCGAATTGGCCAGGAAGGTCATGTTCGTGACCTTGCCGTCGGCCAGGCTGGCGCCGTTGAACTTGGCGTTGTCGGCGGCCTTCTGGACCTGTTCGCGCAGCGAGGTGAAGTCCGACAACAGGGCGTTGAACGAAGCGGTGTTCAGCGAAGTGTCGGAAGCGGCCAGGGCCTTTTCCTTCATCTTGCTGAGCAGGTCGGTGATGGTGTCGCCGGCGGCCAGGGCCACGTCGATCGTCGACTGGCCGCGCTGCAGCGAGTCCTTCACCGAGTTCAGGGACGACGAGGTCGCGTTCTGAATCTTGGACATGGCCCAGATGGCGCCGTTGTCCTTGGCGTTACCGACCTTCTTGCCGGTGTTGATGCGTTGCTGAGTGACGCCGAGTTCGCTGTTGGTGGTGTTCAGGTTTTGCAGGGCGATCAGAGCGCCAGAATTCGTATTGATGCTATTCAGCGGCATACGAGTAGGTTCCTTTTCAAGGTATCCGACGCCATTTTGGCTGCCGGGAGCATTTTGCTCGAAAAGGTCTGTAGCAATTGCCGGGCCAAAACTACCTAGCGGCAAGCCCCACATAAGCCGCTGAAATTATTGCGTTATAGGTCTGTTAATAACGAAAACCCCCGGCAATTTCTGCCGAGGGTTTTCGTTCATGGGAAATTATTGCCGGGCACATAATGCGCACCCAACAGGAAAGAGGCGCCGGACGGCTTTTGACGGCCGTCCGGCGTATCGGGCTCACCCCTTGAACAGCGACAGGATCGTCTGCGGGCTCTGATTGGCGATCGAGAGCGCTTGGACACCCAGTTGCTGTTTGGTTTGCAGCGACTGCAGCTTGGCGCTTTCCTTCGCCAGGTCCGCGTCGACGAGGTTGCCCACGCCGGCGTCCAGGCTGTCCTGCAGCTTGCCCACGAAGGTCAGGTGAGTATCCAGACCGGTCGAGGACGTGCCCAGGGAAGACAGTTTGTTCGTCGCCGTTTGCAACGCCTTCGACATGACATCGATCATCGACTTGGCCGTCGATGCCGAGGTGAAGGTGTTGCTGCCGGTCACCAGACCAAGACCCACAAGACCCAGGTTTTGCGCCTGGACCGTGAAGTTGCCCCCGTCCGCGTTGGCCAGGAAGCTGATCTGGGCTGTCGTGCCGTCCGCCAGGCTGACGCCATTGAACTTCGCGTTTGCCGCGGCCTTTTCGATTTGGCCACGGAGCGTCTCGAAGTCCGACTTCAGCGCGTTGAACGAGGCGGTGTTCAGCGAGGTGTCGGAAGCGGCCAGGGCCTTTTCCTTCATCTTCGTGAGCAGATCGGTGATGGTGTCGCCTGCCGCGAGAGCAACATCGATCGTCGACTGACCGCGCTGGAGCGAATCCTTCACGGCGTTCAACGAGCTCGAGCTCGCGCTTTGCATCTTGGCCATCGACCAGATCGCGCCATTGTCCTTGGCGGTTCCAACCTTCTTGCCGGTGTTGATACGGCTCTGGGTAGTGGCGAGCTCCGTGTTGGTTGCGTTCAGGTTTTGGAGCGCAAGAAGGGCGCCCGGGTTGGTGTTGATCGAGTTCAGCATTTGATACCTACCGTTTTGGTGGGATTTGCCCGGCGTATTGCCGGTCGGGCGTTTTGCCCCGCACGAGCCATCGCAAGCAGCGGGCCAACCGAACCGAGATCGAGTCCAACGTCTAAAATATTGATTTTATTGAATTTAGCTCGCCACTAGGGCCAAAAACGAAACCGCCCGGCGAATGCAGGATTCGCCGGGCGGCAGGTTTTTCCGAAGCAGGTAGGCAAGACGTTCAGCCTTGCGGAAACCGAAGAATCAGGCGGCGTCAGCGCGCGCGGACAGACCCTGCATCATCATGCGGTTGATCTCGATCAGGGGCTCGAAGTCCTCCTCCTTGCGCATCACGGCGCTGGAGTGACGACCGACCCACAGACTCAGCGAAATGATGCTGGCCCGAAGCTCTTTGGGCAGTTGGTTTTCAGGCAAGGAACAGTCGGTCGCCAAGGCCGACCAGACCTTGCGATTCCAATCCAATGCGTCGATCCGCGTGGAAATGTCGTCCGCCGGGGCCCGGGACGCGTCCATGAGGGCGCGCGTCACCTGACCGAACAGGCGGTACTCCATTTCACGGGGATTCTCAGCCCGCGTCGCCGCCTGCTGATACGCCCGAAGAGACATGCCCCAACCTCTCGTCTTCGTATTCAATCAACTTACGGCTCAACATCAGAGCCTTGTAGTACTCACGCGCCATCACGTGCTTCGAAATGGCGATGCAGTCCTGCAGAACCACAGGATTGCGTACAACTCCCATGAATTCGTTAAGGCGACCCGCGAAGTCCTCGAAGAACTTCTCGGCTGCGGCCTCGTCGAGGTACATCATCATCACCGGGAAATAGATCCGGCGCGCGGGCGTCGTGACCTGGTCCGGCTGCATGATGTCCTTCTCGCGGAGGACGGAGGCCTTGTTCTGGAGCACCAGAACCCCGCGCCGATCCCCATTCTGGACCACGGCGCCGTTGAGAACGAACTTTTCGCCGGGCTTCAGCGACAGCTTCAAAGGCACTTAAGGCCGCTCCTTCGTTGACGCTGCTTCGCCCGGTTCCGTCGACATGACGGCTCGTGGGGGAAGCTAGGCGAAGACGTGTTAACGCCGTCTTGCCGCAATTCACCCGGTCTTGCGACCGTAAGACGCGGCTTAGGACTCAATTAAGCATAGCCCCTCAAAACATGGTTAATAGCAGAGTCCCAAGGTCGGTTCGCCATGTCCAGTAAAAGCGCCCTCGAAGCGTCCGCCGCCATGGCCCAGACCGATGTCACGGGCGCGGTCCCCATCCAGCCTGGCCAGATCATCACGGCCATGGGCGATTCGGCCTCGGCCGAAGCCCTCGAGCGCCTGAAGCGCTCGGCGCAGCAAATGAAGAACGCCGAGAACGGCAAGATCATCGCCCAGGCGATCGAGGCCGTCCACAAGCAGGATTTCGCCAAGGCCGACAAGCTGGCTCTGAAGCTGCTGAAGAAGGACGAGCAACTGGGCCTGGCCTGGCACATCCTGGCCATCGCCCGTGAAAAGCAGGGCGACTTCGCCTCCTCCCTGAACTGCTATGAGGCGGCGCTGTCCCTCCTGCCCGACCACGGCCCGGTCGCCGGCGACCTGGGACGCCTAGCCTTCCGCATGAACATGGTCGAGTTCGCCGCCAAGTTCTTCGCCCACTTCCGCCTGGCCCGGCCCAACGATGTCGAAGGCGCCAACAATCTGGCCTGCGCTCTGCGCGAACTGAACCGTGAAGCCGAAGCGATCGATGTGCTGAAGGTCGCCCTGGCTATCCATCCCGAATCCGCCGGCCTCTGGAACACCTTGGGCACCATACTCTGCAACATGGGCGACCCCGCCGGCTCGCTCGTCTTCTTCGACGAGGCCCTGCGCCTGGCGCCCACGCACAGCAAGGCCCTGCACAACCGCGCCTACGCCAAGGCCGATCTCGGCGACATCGCCGGCGCGCTGGTTGATGGCGAGGCCGCCATGCAGTCGTCGAGCGATCCCATCGATCTGGTGGTCATGGAATTCGCCCGCGCCACGCTCCTGCTGGCGCTGGGCCGTGTCGCCGAGGGCTGGCAGGCCTACGAGGCCCGCTTCTTCCCGGAAATCGCCGACGCCCCCCTCTTCCATATCCCCGCGGCCCGTTGGGCGGGCGAGGATCTGAAGGGCAAGACCGTCCTCGTCGTCGCCGAACAGGGCCTGGGCGACGAAGTCATGTTCTCCAACATGCTGCCCGACATCCTCGAGATGCTGGGGCCGGACGGCAAGATGACCCTGGTGGTCGAGCATCGCCTGAAATCGCTGATCGAGCGTTCGTACCCCGGTGTCGAGGTCAGCGCCCACCGGACCATGAAGCACGAAGGCCGCGTCTACCGCACCGCGCCATACGTCCAGGACTGGGATCGCTTCGATTGCTGGGCGCCGCTGGGCGACTTCCTTCGCCACCTGCGCAACACCGTCGAGGCCTTCCCGAACCGAAAATCCTTCCTGACGCCCGATCCGGAGCGAGTCGCCTACTGGAAGGCCGAGCTCGACAAGCTGGGCCCCTCGCCCAAGGTCGGCCTGTTGTGGAAGAGCCTGAGCCTGAAGGGCGACCGGGCCCGCCAGTTCTCGCCGTTCCAGCTCTGGGAACCGGTGCTGAAGACGCCGGGCGTCACGCTCGTCAATCTGCAGTATGGCGATTGCGAGGAAGAAATCGCCCTGGCCAAGGAGCGGTTCGGCGTCGAAATCTGGAATCCGCCCGGCATCGACCTGAAGCAGGATCTGGACGACCTGACCGCCCTGTGCGGCGCGGTCGACCTGATCATCGGCTTTTCCAACGCCACCACCAACCTGGCGGGCGCGGTGGGCGCGCCGATCTGGATGCTCACCGCCCCGGCGGTGTGGACCAAGCTCGGGACCGATGCCTATCCCTGGTATCCGCAGGCGCGCGTCTTTTCGCCGCCAGAGCTCGGCCAATGGGCCCCGGTGATGGCCGAGGTCGCCCAAGCCCTGCGTGAAAAGGTCGCTGGCTAGCCATGGTGCTCGCCATCCTGCAAGCGCGGATGTCCTCGACCCGCCTGCCCGGCAAGGTGCTGGCGCCGTTGGCCGGAGCGCCGATGATCCTCCGACAGATCGAGCGCCTGCGCCGCGCCCGCAAGCTGGAGCGCATCGTGGTTGCGACCTCGGCCAGGGCCGACGACGATCCCCTCGTCGAGATTCTGGCGGCGGCGGGGATCCCCATCCACCGCGGCGACCTGGACGATGTGCTGGGCCGCTTCATCGGCGCGCTGGACGCCTTAGGCCCCGCGCGAACCGTGGTCCGCCTGACCGCCGACTGCCCGCTGGCCGATCCCGAGGTGATTGACGCCACGATCGCGCGGTTCGCGGACAGCGGCGCGGACTACGCCTCCAACGTCGCCGAGCCGCGCAGCTTCCCGAAAGGTCTGGACGTCGAGGTGATGACGGCCGCCGCCCTTCGCCGCGCCGCCGCCGAGACCAGCGATCCGCACGATCGCGAGCATGTGACCCCCTATCTCTACCGCAACCCGGACCGCTTCCGTCTGGCCAGCTACGCCCAGGCGGCCGACGAGGGCGCGGTGCGTTGGACCGTCGATCGGCCCGACGACCTGGAGTTTGTCCGCGCGGTCTATGACGCCCTGTATGCCGACGACCCGCACTTCACGTCCGACGCCGTACGTGGCTTCGTTCACGGCCGCCCAGACCTGGCGATGCTGGGAGGCGACCGTCGTGCCTGACGTCGTTCTGCGGCCGGTCGAAGAAGGCGATCGCGACCGGTTGCTAGCCTGGCGCAACAGCCCGCAGGTCGCGGCCTTCATGTATTCCGACCATCTGATCACGCGCGAGGAACACGATCGCTGGTTCGACACCCTGGTCGGCCATCCGCGTCGGCGCGACTGGGTCGTTCTGCTGGAGGACGCCCCCGTGGGCCTGACCAGTCTGGTCGAAATCGATTCGCGCCAGGGCCGAGGCGTCATAGCCCGATACCTGGCCGAAGAGCGCGCGCGCGGCCTGGGCCTCGGCGGCTTCACCGAGTTCAAGGTCGCCGACCATGCCTTCCAGGTTCTGGGGTTGCGCAAGCTGTGGTCCGAAGTACTGGCCACCAACCAGGCCGCCCTCGCCTCCCACCTCGCGAGCGGCTTCCAGCGCGAGGCCTTGTTCCGCGCTCATGTGGTCAAACAGGGCCGGCCTGTCGACGTCGTCGGCCTGGGCCTGCTGGCCGAGGACTGGCGCGATCATCGGGCGCATCTGCGCGCCCGGTTGGCGGCCAAGGGCTTCGCCGAGGCCGCGCTCGACATGCCGCTCTGACCGCCTTCCGCCACGGGCACTTGCCAAGCGCGTAAGCGCCGGTAGTTTGATCAGCTCGTTTTGAACAACTGTTCGAACCGACTGGCGGAGATGGGCATGAGCGAGCGTTTCGAGGGGACTTCCGATTACGTGGCGACCGACGACCTCAAGGTCGCGGTGAACGCCTCGGTCGCTCTGGAGCGTCCCCTGCTGATCAAGGGCGAACCCGGCACCGGCAAGACGGTGCTGGCCTACGAGGTCGCCAAGGCCCTCAATGCTCCGCTGATCACCTGGCATATCAAGTCGACCACCAAGGCCCAGCAAGGCCTCTACGAGTACGACGCCGTCAGTCGCCTGCGCGATAGCCAGCTGGGCGATGAGCGCGTCAAGGACGTCAAGAATTACATCAAGAAAGGCAAACTCTGGGAGGCGTTCGAGAGTGAACAGCGCCCGGTGCTGTTGATCGACGAGATCGACAAGGCCGACATCGAGTTTCCCAACGATCTCCTGCAGGAGCTCGATCGCAACGAATTCTACGTCTATGAGACCAACGAGACGATCAAGGCCAAGGTCCGGCCGATCATCATCATCACCTCGAACAACGAGAAGGAGCTGCCGGACGCGTTCCTGCGCCGCTGCTTCTTCCACTACATCCGCTTCCCCGAGGAGGCGACGATGCAGGCCATCGTCGACGTGCACTTCCCGGGCATCAAGCAGAAGCTCGTGTCGGAAGCGCTGCGCATCTTCTACGACATGCGCAAGGTGCCGGGCCTGAAGAAAAAGCCGTCGACCTCGGAACTGCTGGACTGGCTGAAGCTGCTGCTGGTCGAGGACATCGATGATCAAGTTCTGCGCGAGAAGGATCCGACCAAGCTGATCCCGCCCTTGCATGGCGCATTGCTCAAGAACGAGCAGGACGTGCACCTGTTCGAACGCCTGGCCTTCCTGGCCCGCCGCGAGGGTTCGGGCGCGCGTCCGGGCCAATAGGCCTGCGACCAATTGCTCGTTACTTGGATTTCACTGGACGCGCGCCCGGCGCGCGCCCAACTTCCCGCCAAATCAGGGAAGACCCACAACTCATGCGTTATTCGAAATCGCGGGCGAAATGGCTGGCCACGGCGCTGATGATCGGCGTTGGCGCGACCGCCCTCGTCGCCTGCCAGCGCACCGAGACCACCACGACCGAGCACGCCGAGCGCAAGCTGGGCCGTCGCGAGCCGCTCCGCGTCATCGACCGCCTCGACTGCCCAGACAGACAGGGGAGTCTGAGTCTCGTGTCCAAGGCCGGCGACGGGCAGTCGTGCGCCTATGCCTCGGCCGAAGCTAACGTCGACCTGCGCCTCATCAAGCTGAACGGTGGCGACGCGGAAGCCGCCCTCGCCCCGATCGAGACCGAGCTGAAGGGCGTCATGCCGCTGCCGCCGGCCCCACCGAAGCCGCCCGAGCACAAGGGTGTGGGAAAGAACCACACCAGCATCAACCTGCCGGGCGTCAAGATCGACGCCAGCGACAACGGCGCGGACATCCGCATCGGTCATCTGACCATCAACAGCGACGGCGGCGCCGCCGAGGTGAAGGTCAACAAGAACGTCAACTTCAAGGGCGACGACGCCCATGGTTCGGTCAATATCCAGGCCGAGGACGATCACGAGGGCGACGTCACCATAAAGGCCAACGACCATGGCGCGGAAATCCGCGCCAAGAAGGGCGGCAACGATTCCGTGCGTTCGACCCTTATCCTGGCCAACGACAAGGCGCCCAAGGGCTATCGCCTGGCCGGCTATGAGGCGCGGGGACCCAAGGGCGGCCCGTTGGCCGTCGCCGTCGTCAAGGCCAAGACCCGCGACACCGACGACCACGATCTGTTCAAGGACATGAAGGCCTTGGTCCGCCACAACGTGGGAGGCTAAGGCCTCCTACGCCTCTACTGGCGCGACCTCCATCACCTTGTAGGTCAGCGGACGGCCGTCCTCGTCGGTGACGGTGACATATTCGCCAAGGGCGAAGCGGTGTTCGCCAAGGCGGTGGAGCGGCTCGTCGTCGGCGCTATCCTGGTCGTCATAATCAAAGAACCAGCGTGTCCCGCGCCTGTTCAGGCGGCCATCCACAGCGTCCTCGTCGGGCGCGAAGCGACGCACGCTGCAAGCGCCCTTGACCTTGGCGTATTCGCCCTCGTCGATGTGTCCATCCTCGGTCAGAGGCGCGGTCAGGGCGTAGCCGCGGTGGTCGTCGCCGCCGGCGAATTCGGTGCCAGGATTGCGCGCAAGGCGCATGATGATGCGTGACAGAGACATTCGAGGTCTCCTTTCTTCTGAGAAAATTTCAGCGTCCTAGTGCGACAGGAACAGGGAAGGCCCGTCGCTGTTCAGCAGCGTACGGGTGGTGCCCCCGAAAATGAACTCCTGCAGCCTGGGATGACCAAACGCCCCGGCGACCAGGAGGTTCGCGCCGGTGTCCTTGGCCGCGCCCAGCAGCAGGCCGGCCGCGTCGTTGCCCCCCTCCAGAATCTTGACGGTCGCCTTGACGCCGCGAGCGCCCAAGAACTCGACCAGACGCTCCAGTTCGAAGGCCCGCGACGAGGCGTTCGGCGCGCCGGCGACGATCACCGAGCTGGCTTTCTGCAGCAACGGCATGGCCGTACGCACGGCGCGGCTAGCCTCCTTGCCGCCGTCCCAGGCGACCAGAGCCACGCCGTCGACCGTGAAACCCGGGCGGGCGACCAGCGTCGGGCGCTGCTCGTCAGCCACCAGTTGCTGGAACGATTCCGCCAGCGGCCCCTTGCCGCGCGCCGAGGCGTCGTCGAACACGATGACGTCCGAAAGGCGGCCTTCCATGGCCAGACCGGCCCAGACCGGAGACTCCAGGCTGATCACTCGCGTGCGCGAATAGCCGGTCTCGGCCGCCAGCTTGCCGCAGGCGCGCGCGCCTTCCTGGGCGGCCTCCTTCAGGCTTTCAAGCGCCGTAACCTGCACCCCGCCCATGAACCCTTCGCCCATCCACGGCATCAGGTCGGCCATGTCGGCCGGGGCGTGGACGCAAGCCAGCTCGGCCTGAAACGCACCCGCCAGGGCCGCGGCGGCGGTCAACACGCCCTTGTCGTTCGGAGTCCCGGCCAGCGGGACCATGATTCTCGCCCAACTCATGATCGAACTCCCTTCAAGGGCATTTCCACAGATGACGACGACGGCCACATTGATCTTTCTCAATCGATAGGCCAGTCAACCACCTTCACCGTAAGGAACGATCTCGTGGCCAAAGGGCTGCATAGGGGCGGACCGCCCCGTGCCTGGCAAAGAATGCTTTCCGGACGTCGGCTCGACCTGCTCGATCCGTCGCCGATGGATATCGAGATCGAGGATATCGCCCACGGCCTCGCCCGCGTCGCGCGATGGAATGGCCAGACCGTCGGCGACCACGGCTTCTCGGTGGCCCAGCACAGCCTGGTGGTCGAGGAGATCGCCGCGCACATCAAGCCCGACCTGGAACCGCGCTGGCGCCTCGCCGCTCTGCTGCATGACGCCAGCGAATACGTGATTGGCGACATGATCAGCCCGTTCAAGGCGGCGCTGGGGGTGAGCTACAAGGATTTCGAGGCTAGGCTGGAAGACGCCATCCACATCCGCTTCGGCTTGCCCGTGAAGACCCCCGCCCCGATCAAGAAACTGATCAAGCAGGCCGACCGCGCCTGCGCCTTCTTCGAGGCCACCCAGCTGGCGGGCTTCGAACACGCGGAGTCCCTGGCGATCTTCGGCGCGCCGCCGGCTGGCTACGATTTGACGATCACGCCGCAGCCGCCGTTCGAGGCTCAGGCCCGCTACGTTCAGCGCTTCCATGTGCTATCGCGGGCGGCCGGCTTCGAGTCTGCTCCGGGCGCGGCGTTCGAGACAGAGTGAGCGCCCCCCGCATGAGCACCTCGGTCGTCATCGGCCTGTCGGCGGTGGTCGTCGCGATCCGCGACGGCGAGGCCGTCGTCCTGACCGTGCGACCGCATGACGCGATCACCGATATCGCCTCGCCGCTCTCGGGTCTGCCGTTCGGTCCGTTCGATCCGGAGGCGCACCGCACCTTCGAGCTGGGCCTTCGAGCCTTCGTGACCGCCCAGACCCGGTTTCAGCTGGGCTATGTCGAACAGCTCTACACCTTCGGCGACAAGGGCCGCGACGCCCCGCGCGCCGAGGTCGGGGCCGGCGCGGCGCGCGTGGTCTCGGTCGGCTATCTGGGCCTGACGCCCAAGGCGGTCGACACCGACGCCCCCGACACCGCCTGGGCTCCGTGGACCCGCTTCTTTCCATGGGAAGACTGGCGCAACGGCCGCCCCGCCCTGCTCGACGAAGCCATCGCCCCGGCCCTGAAACGCTGGGCCGCCGACGACGCCGCCAAGTGGTCGCGCGCGCGCCTGGCCTTCGCCCTGGACGGCGCGCCGTGGAACGAGGAACGTGTGCTGGAGCGCTACGAGCTGCTCTACGAAGCCGGTCTCGCCCCGGAAGCCGCCCGCGACGTCGCCCGCGCCGAGGGGCACGACCCGGCCGAGCCTCAGGCCCTGTCGGCGGCCTTGGGCGAGCCGATGATCTCGGATCACAGACGGATCCTGGCGACGGGCCTCTCGCGCCTGCGCGGCAAGATCAAATACCGCCCCGTGGTGTTCGAGCTGACGCCCGAGGAGTTCACCCTCTCGACGCTGCAGCGCACGGTCGAGGCCATCGCCGGCGTGCCGCTGCACAAGCAGAACTTCCGCCGCGTCGTCGAGCGCGAAGAGCTGGTCGAGGGTCTGGGACGCCTCGACGCCGAGACCGGCGGCCGCCCGGCCGAGCTGTTCCGCTTCCGCCGGGAAATGCTGGAGACCCGCCAGGCGATGGGATTGTCGCTGCCCCTCCTGCGGGATTGAGGCGCAACCGTTTCCGCCCCGCAATCACGGCGCAACGAACCACGCCCAGCCTTCCGCCATCGACGTCAGGGAGATAGTCGGTCATGCGGTTCAAGCTGTTCATGCTGGCGATCGCCAGCGCCACGGTCGCGACGGGCGTGTCCGCGCAAACGGCGCGCTACCAGGTCACGGTCGCTCATGTCGAACCGGCCTCCGGCTATCAGAAGCTGCATATCGCCAAGGCCGCCATCGGCAGCACTCCCATCCGCGTCTGGGCCAACACCGCCATCGATCCCGACTGCTCGGTTCACGAGCCCGGCGCGACCCTGACCCTGCTGGAACCGCCGGCGCACGGCTTGGCGACGATAAGGGACGAACCTTATTTCGCCGCGTTCCCGCCAGCCAATCCCCGCTCGGCCTGCAACGCCCACAAGGTGCCCGGCCACCAGGCCTACTACACAGCCGCCGCCGGCTATGTCGGTCATGACCGGCTGGTGCTGCAAGGCGCTTCCCCCGACGGCGCCGTGCGCCGGATCACGGTCGACGTGACGGTTCGCCAGGCTCCCCCTGGTCGGTGACCAGGGTGCGCGCGAAGAACGGCAGCATGGCGGTGTAGACTCGCCCGGTCTCGCCCCAGGTTCGGTCGCCCCAGCCGCCAACATATTCCTCGGCCTCGTGCGGCACCCCAAATTCCGTCAGCAGGCGCGAAAGAGCCTGATTCGATATGACGTGGTCCGGATTGGGGTCATCTCGCCCCCAGTCGAACTTCAGACCGCGCAGAGTCCGCAGATTCTCGGCATAACGCGGCGCCTGGTGATCCAACAGAAAGCTGTCGGTCAGTTTTCTCGCCATCGCCGCATCAACCTCGATCCGGCCGTCGACCTTGCGCGCCGGAAGATCGGCGTAAAGCGGCGGCTTGTCCGGATTGGGCAGGTGCGCCTGGTAAATGGCGGTGAACAGTTGCGAGAACGGGTCGCGCTTCAGATCGTCCAGCGACTTGGCGTTCTGCAGGAGCTCGAAATTGGGCCGCGACCACATCGGCTGCAAGCCAAGCCCCGCGCCGACCGGATGCAGCGCATAGACGGCGCCGAACACGTCGGCGTGACGCATCCCCATGGCGATCGCGCCGTAGCCGCCCATCCGATCGCCAGCCAGACCCCTCGCCTCACGCTTGGCCACGGTGCGAAAATTCCGGTCGGTCCAGCCGACCAGCTCGACGGCCAGGAAATCGTCCCAGCGGCCGGTGACCGGCGAACTGGTGTAGATCGAGCTGCCCAACGGGGTGCTGAAGTCGGCCGCGACCACGATGACCGGCGGAACGACCTGAGCCGCGATCGCCTGGTCCAGCAATCGTCCAAGGCCGTCGCGATCGAACGCTGTCCGCTCGTCCTCGAACAGGTTGTGCAGGTAGTAGACGACCGGATAACGCCGCCCGGATGTCTCGTAGCCGTCCGGCAGATAGACCTTCACGCGCCGCTCGCCGCCAAGACCGATCTTGGCGCCGTCGAAGGCCTTGGACGCGAGCGTCAGGTCGCGGACCTGACCGTCAGCCCACGCGGCCGGGGCCATCACGACGACGAACAGGGCCGCCAGCAGCAAGCCAAGCCGGGGCATCAGGGCTCTCCGTGCGAAATTTCGGGGAGGAACGCCACTCAACCCCAGATCAGCCCGCCACAGTGAGGCTTTATTGCGGCGGAGAGCCTTCCGCCTCCAACCGCGCCCGCCATTTGGCCTTCAGCGTATGGGAAGTGTCGCGCGAGCCGTCGGGGCTCCAGCCGGGCGGACCGAACACGTAGCCCAGGGCTTCGCGAGGCGACTTGGAACCCGCCACGTCCTTGCCGATGCCGATCCACTCGTGGAAGACGTTGTGAAACAGGTTGAAGTTGCCGAGGTTCTTCACCGTCCCGTAGCGGCAGGGCTCCTCGTCTGTCTCGGGCACGAAGGTGCCGAACAGGCGGTCCCAGATGATCAGGATGCCAGCGTAGTTGGCGTCCAGATAGCGGGCGTTGCGGGCGTGGTGCACGCGGTGATGCGAGGGCGTGTTGAAGACCGCCTCGAACCAGCGCGGCATGCGCTTGATCGCCTCGGTGTGGATCCAGAACTGGTAGACAAGGCTGACGCCCTTCTGGATCGCCACCATGGCCGGCGGGAAGCCGAGGAACGACAGCGGCAGCCACAACAGCCAGGTGCCGGCGACCCCGCCGGTCCAGGTCTGCCGCAGCGCAGTCGACAGGTTATAGTGGGTCGAGGTGTGGTGGTTGACGTGGCTGGCCCACCAGACGCGCCGCTCATGCGACAGGCGGTGGAACCAGTAGTAGGTCAAGTCCTCGAGCAGGAAGACGGCGACCCACGCCCAGACGGCGGTCATCGGGATGGTGAAAATACGATGATGCCAGACCCACACGGTCGTGGCGAACACCACCCCGCCGAACAGCAGGCCGGCCACGGTGCTGCCGAAGCCCATCGACAGCGAGACGGCCGTGTCGCGCGTTTCGTAGTTGGCCTTTGCCTTGCCGAAGCGGCCGACCAGGATTTCCAGGACGATGGCCAGCACGAAGAACGGGATAGCCAACTGGACGGGGTCGAAAGGGGCTTTCAGCATCAGGCGAGCTCCTTCGGCGGCCAGACGTCGTCATTGACGGCGAACACGGGACGGGCGTCGCCCAGGCGCACAGGCAGACGTCCGTTCGTCGGCTTCAGGCCCGCGATCACGCTCCAGGGCAGATCGCGGGCGACATAGCTGTCGCCGCGCCGGTAGAGCACCAGCGCCAGGTCCCCCTCGCGGGCGATGACCCCCGCGCCGTCCGCGGCGATCCAGACAGCGTCTGGCTTGTGATCGGGAAATTCGAGCGCCACCAAGGCGCGGGCGGCCTCGGCATCAAGCGGCGGGGTCGCTCTCGCCACCCCCATCCATGCCGCGAACGCCACAAGCAGAGCCACGGCGGCTATCGAGCCGCCCAGCTGAATCAACAGCGCCTTGTCCAAGACCGACGCATCCCCCCGAAACTTATTACCGTTCAGATTGCCGAGCATCGGGCCGTCGTCAAGCCGTCACGAGATCGCCGGAACGCAAACGGCGCGCCCCGCGAGAGGCGCGCCGTCCTTCAGGTCAAGAGGACCGCTCGGCCTTAGAAGCGGCGGACGTAGCCCACCGACATCGTGTTCGAGCTCAGATCGCTCTTGGTATATTCGGACTTGGTCCAGTCGGCGCGGAGGCCGTTCTTGTCGTCGAACTTGTATTCGGCGCCGACGCCATAGTTCCAACTGTCGTGGCTGCCGTCGAAGCTCGCGGCGGCCGGATTGTTGGTCTTGAACTTTGTCGTGCCATAGCCGGCGCGGGCCAGCAGATCGAGATTCGGGGTCACCGGCAGATAGCCGACAGCGTAGCCCGCGACCTGGTGTTCCATCTTCACCGAGGCCGGACCGCCCGGGGTATAGACCTTGTCGCCGTCGACGCCGCCGGCCGCCTCGGCCTCGACACCGAAATTGGGCGTAAGCTTGGCGCCCACACGCCCTTGAATAGCGCCGGTGTCAGCGCCACGGGTCCGAGTTTGGCCATAGTTCAGAGAACCATAGACCTCGGTCGAATTCTGGGCTTGGGCAAACATCGGGATCGCGAGAACCGAACCAGCGATCAGGGTAGCGGTGATGAGAGTCTTCATTCTTGTACTCCAATTCTACTCGTAGTCTTCAGCACCCTCAGCCAGCTCTTGCTAATCGGATAACGCGGCGGCCATGCGGCGGTTCACGGTCGCGTTCGAGGCCATTCCGTGTCGTGACCTAAAAGCCACGGTGATGACGCCCGCGCCATCCGTGCTATCTACGAGTCAAACAAGCGTCAGAACGCGGACCCGCCCCAACAAGGACGAGGTCCGCGCGCATCATCGGGACCGTCGTCTTGCCGCAAGCCGTCATCGCCGCCACGGGGCTGTACACCCCGCCCTTTTCCATTTCGAACGCCGAGCTGGTCGAGGCCTTCAACACCTTCGTCGAGCGCTTCAACGCCGCCAACGCCGAGGCCATCGCGGCCGGCGAGGTGGTCGCCCTGGCCCCGTCCTCGCCCGAATTCATCGAGAAGGCCTCGGGCATCAAATCGCGGTTCGTGATGAACAAGTCGGGAATCGTCGACCCAGAGATCATGCGCCCGGTCATCCCCGAGCGACCGAATGAGGCGCTGTCAATCCTGGCCGAGATGGCGGTCGAGGCGGCCAAGCAGGCGATCGAGCGCTGGGGCAAACCGGTCAGCGAGATCGGCGCGGTGATCTGCGCCGCCTCGAACATGCAGCGCCCCTACCCGGCCATGGCCATTGAGATCCAGCAGGCTCTGGGGATCGAGGGCTTCGCCTTCGACATGAACGTGGCCTGCTCGTCGGCCACCTTCGGCATCAAGACCGCCGCCGACTTCGTGACCACCGGCAGCGCCAAGGCCGTGCTGATGGTCAATCCGGAGATCTGCTCGGGCCACCTGAACTTCAAGGACCGCGACAGCCACTTCATCTTCGGCGACGTCGCGACGGCCGTGATCGTCGAAAACGCCGACCAGGCGACCGATGGCTGGGAAATCCTGGGCGCGCGCCTGAAGACCCAGTTCTCGAACAACATCCGCAACAACTTCGGCTTCCTCAACCGCGCCGCGCCCGAAGGGATCGGCGCCAAGGACAAGCTGTTCGTCCAAGAAGGCCGCAAGGTGTTCCGCGAGGTCGTGCCGATGGTCAGCGAGATGATTGTCGAACACGCGGCGGATCTCGGTATCGATCCCGCGACGCTGAAGCGCCTGTGGCTGCACCAAGCCAACATCAACATGAACGAGATGATCGGCCGCAAGGTGCTGGGCCGCGATCCCGCGCCGGGCGAGAACGTCATCATTCTCGACGAGTACGCCAACACCAGCTCGGCCGGCTCGATCATCGCCTTCCACACCGCCAACGACGACTTCGCGGCGGGCGAGACGGGCCTGATCTGCAGCTTCGGCGCCGGCTATTCGGCCGGGACGGTGTTCGTCCGCAAGCGCTGAGCGCGCTTAGCCCCAACGAAATGGAGCCCCGCGCCCACAGGGCGCGGGGCTTTTTCGCGCCTCAAGGCTTCGGGTGTGTCGCCTTCCAGTCCATGGCGCGGCGGATGCGGACGCCAACGGCCGGATGGTCATAGAACAGCACCTCTTCAAGCTTGGAGGGCGTGGCGGCGCGGTACTCGATCGTCTTGACCAACGCCTTGGCCAGGCCGTCGGGCTCGTTGAAGTTCACCAGGCTGTAGCGGTCGGCGTCGCTCTCGACCTCGCGGACCAAGGTGTTGGTGATCGGGCCGCCGATCAGGCCCAGCACGGCCATGATCACCGCCAGCACGGGCAGGCCGGCCGGATCGGCGACTCCGGTCACGCCCTTGGCGTTCAGCGCCCGCGCGAACCACGGAAAGGTTCGGTCGACGATAAAGAAGGCGATGACCGCCAGCACGGAGAAGACGCCCGTGATCCACAGGCTGTGCTGGTGGGCGTAGTGGCCCATCTCGTGACCGACGACGCCGCGCACCTCGGCGATGTCAGCGCCCTTCTTGAACATCACGTCGCTCATCGCCACCCGCGCCGAGCCGCCCAGGCCCGAGACGTTGGCGGTATAGGCGTTGGACTGCTTGGAGCCGTCGTAGACGAAGATCTTGTCGCTCGGGACGCCGACCGACTTGGCCATAGCCACCACCTCGTCGCGGACGGCTCCGGGCGGCGCGGGCGTGTATTTGTTGAACAGCGGCTCGACATAGATCGGCGCGATCAACATGCCGAAGATGATGAAGCCCGCCGTAAGCCCGCCGGCCCACAGCCACCACAGAGTCCGCGCCCGTCGGATCAGCACGTACAGCAGCGCCAGAAACAGCGCGGTGAACACGACAGAGATCGCCGTGCCCATCAGGTTCTCGGTCAGCCAGCCGCCGAAGGCCTGGCTTGTCAGCCCATACTGCTTCTGCCGCCACCAGTTGGAATAGACCGACCAGGGCAGCTCCAGCAGCCATGTGAAGGCGACAAAGACGACGGCGACCACGAAGCTGGCCAGGAACGGCCGCCCCTTCTTGCGCTCGAGGCCTTGCTCGACCTTGGTCAGCACGCCGGTGCGGATGATGATCCAGGCCGCCAGCACCGAGACGATGAAGCCCCACAGCAGCAGCCAGTGGCCGCCCTGGGTGTAGTGCTGCGCCTTGACGTGCGCCTCCGGCGGCAGCTGCGCCAGATAGGCGGCCGTGGCGACCGCCGGATCGAATTGCGCCATGATGTTCCCCCTCACCAGGATGAACCGAGCAGCAGGCCCCGAGTCCGTGTCCACGTCAGCTTAATTCGCGGTCAGGTCGCGCCAGCTTCGCCATGTTCGGGCTGGCGAAGCGCGCTCGCCCGTATAGAACTGCGACAGATTGTTTCGCCCAAAGGTTCGTCCGATGCGATTCCCTGCCCGCCGCGCCGTCCTGTCCGGTCTCGGCCTCGCCCTGCTCGCCGCCTGCGGTAAGAAACCGGACGCTGGCGCCAGCGCCTGGGATAGGATCAAGGCCTCGGGGACCCTGCGCATCGGCCTGGAGGGCACCTATCCGCCGTTCAATTTCCAGGACAAGAACGGCCAGCTGGCCGGCTTCGAGGTCGACTTCGCCAAGGCCCTGGCCGCGCAGCTGGGCCTGAAGCCCGATTTCCGGCCCGCTCCGTTCGCGGGCCTGTTGGGCGCGCTGGAATCGGGCCGCGTCGACGTGGTGATCAACCAAATCACCATCACGCCCGAGCGCCAAGCCAAGTATGACTTCTCCGAGCCCTACACCGTCTCGGGCATCCAGATCATCAAGCTCAAGGACAAGCCCGGCCTGGACAAGCCCGAGGATCTTTCCGGCAAGAAGGTCGGCGTCGGCCTCGGAACCAATTACGAGCAATGGGCGCGGACCAACGTGCCAAAAGCCGACATCCGCACCTATGACGACGATCCCACCAAGTACCAGGACCTGCGCGCCGGCCGCATCGACGCGGTGCTGAACGACCGCCTGGTCGCCGCCGACTTCGTCAAGAGCTCGCCGGAGTTCGTCGCCTCGGGCCCGCCGTTCGCAGCCCAGGGCTCGGGCGTGGCGATGAAGAAGGACCCGGCCCTGAAGGTGATCATCGACCAGGCCATCGAGGCCCTGCGCGCCAGCGGCAAGCTGTCGGCGATCTCGCGGCAGTGGTTCGGCATGGACGTGACGCACTAGGCCATGGACACGGGTCTGGATCTGCTGCGCCAATCCGCGCCCCTGCTGCTGAAGGGCGCCGGCTACACCGTCCTGCTCAGCGTCATCGGCATGGGGATCGGGGTCGTGCTGGGCTTTGGCCTGGCCCTGATGCGCCTGTCGCGCTCGCCCCTGCTGCGCTGGCCGGCGGCGGTGTATGTCTCGGCCTTCCGGGGCACGCCGCTGCTGGTGCAGCTCTTTCTGATCTACTACGGCCTGCCTCAGTTCGGCGTCGAAATGCCTGCCCTCGCGGCCGCCGGCATCGGCTTCTCGCTGAACGTCGCGGCCTATTCCTGCGAGATCCTGCGCAGCGCCATCGACGCCGTCGACAAGGGCCAATGGGAAGCCGCCAGCGTGCTCGGCATGAGCCGCGGCCAGACCCTGCGTCGCGTGATCCTGCCCCAGGCCGCCCGCACCGCCGTGGCGCCGCTTTCGAACAGCTTCATCGGTCTGGTCAAGGACACCTCCCTGGCCGCCACCATCCAGGTGCCGGAGCTATTCCGCCAGGCTCAGCTGATTACCGCCCGGACCTACGAGATCTTCACCATGTACCTGGCCGCGGCGGCCATCTACTGGATCCTCTCCACCGTGCTGGCGGCCGTGCAGGGCCGGTTGGAACGCCGCGCCGCGGAGGGCCGCCGATGAGCGCGATCGACGCCAGAGGCTTGAGAAAGAGCTTCGGCGAAACGCCCGTCCTGGCGGGCGTAGACCTGACCGTCACTCCCGGCGAGGTGGTGGCGATCATCGGCCCCAGCGGCTCGGGCAAAAGCACCCTGCTGCGCTGCCTGGCGGGCCTGGAGCCGCTGACCGGCGGCGACTTGACCATCGCGGGCGTGACGGTGGGCGGCAAGATCCCGCTGGCCAGGGCGCTGAACGGCCGGGTCGGCTTCGTCTTCCAGAGCTTCAATCTGTTTCCGCACAGGACGGCGCTCGAGAACGTCATCGAAGGGCCAGTGGTCGTCCGCAAGGAGGATCCCGCCAAGGCGAGCGCGCGCGGCCTGGCCTTGCTGGAAAAGGTCGGCCTGGGCGGCCGGGCCGACGCCTATCCCGCCGCCCTGTCCGGCGGCCAGCAGCAGCGCTGCGCCATCGCCCGCGCCCTGGCCATGGATCCTGAGGTCATCCTGTTCGACGAGCCGACCTCGGCCCTTGACCCCGAACTGGTCGGCGAGGTGCTGGCCGTGATCCGCGATCTGGCCGTCGAGAAAAGGACCATGGTCATCGTCACCCACCAGATGGACTTCGCCCGAGATGTCGCGGACCGGACGATTTTCATGGACGGCGGCGTGATCGTGGAGCAAGGACCCTCCCGTCAGTTGCTTGCCTCCCCGCGCGAAGAGCGGACCCGCAAGTTCCTGGCCAGGTCGGGTGTCCTCCAGCCATAATTTGGCCCAGGGGACACTTCACGTCCTGCTAGCGCGTCAGGCGAATTGCGTAGGCGGCCTCGCTGCTCAGGCGCGCGATTAACGATTAAATCCAAAGCCCTACGCCGGGTGGTTTTTATGGCGAGGACAGCGTGAAGCCTTACATCGAACTCAAGGGCGCCTCGGGCGCCGTCTACCGCTACAAGCTGGCCGAGAACGGCGACCCGGCGACTACGATCGCCGGCAACTACGTCTATGTCGACGCCAAGGGCGCGGTGGTTTTCGCCGGTGAGGCCAACAACCTGATCGACGCCAAGACCCGCTGGTCGGAAGCCTATGCCCGCCATGGCGCGACCTGGCTCTACACCCGCCTGAACGTGTCGGGCGCCTCGCGGGCGGATGAGTATTCCGATCTCGTGATCGCGCTTCAGCCCGTGATGAACCAAGCCGACTGATCGGCCACGAGGGGCTGCCTCCGGGCGCGCGACCGGCATATTGTTCCGCCCAATGCGTCCGGAGATTCTCTTCCCCCTGTTCAGCCCGGTGTCCACGCTCAAGGGCGTGGGCCCGCGCGTCGCGCCGCTGGTCGAGAAGCTGGCCGGCCCGATCGTGCGCGACGTGCTGTTCACCGCGCCGACGGGCCTGATCCGGCGCTCGATGACCACGGTCGATCAGGCCGTCGAGGGCCAAGTCCAGACCTTCATCGTCACCATCGACCAGCATCAGCCGCCCAGCCGCCTGGGCCAGCCCTGGAAGATCCGCGCCTGGGATGGGACCGGCTTTCTGACCCTGATCTGGTTCAAGGGCCACGGCCCGCACCTGGAGCGCCAGCACCCCAAGGGCGCGCGCCGTGCGGTCAGCGGAAAGGTGGAACGGCCCGACGGCTACGCCTCGGAACTGCAGATCGCCCACCCGGACTACATCGTCGACGCCGAGCGCGCCGGCGACATTCCCGAGATAGAGACGGTCTACCCCGCCACCCACGGCCTGCCCTCGCGCACCTTCCGCAAGTTCGCCCTGGAAGCCTTGAGTCGCGCGCCCGAACTCCCCGAGTGGCAGGACGCCGCCTGGCGCGAGCGCGAGAAGCTGCCGGGCTGGCGCCAGGCCCTGGCGGCGGCGCACGCGCCCGCCAGCGAAGCGGACCTCTCGCCCCTGGCCCGGCCGCGCCGGCGCCTGGCCTATGATGAACTGCTGGCCCACCAGTTGGCCCTGGCCCAGCGCAAGGCCTCGCGCCGCGCGACGCCGGGCCCGCGCATCCCGTCCGGCCCGCTGTCCGAAGCCGCCGAGAAGGCCCTGCCGTTCAAGCTGACCGGCGCCCAGATCCGTTCGCTCTCGGAGATTCGCGGCGACCTCGCCTCCGGCGAGCGGATGAGCCGATTGCTGCAGGGCGATGTCGGCTCGGGCAAAACGGTCGTGGCCATGCTGGCCATGGCCGACGCGGCCAGCGCCGGCCTCCAGTCGGCCCTGATGGCCCCAACCGAGATCCTGGCCCGCCAGCACTACGAGACCATCGCCGCGCCGCTGCAGGCGCTGGGCCTGTCGGTGATCCTGCTGACCGGCCGCGACAAGGGCGCGAGCCGTTCGGCCAAGCTTCTGGGCCTGGCGGACGGAACCCACCACGTCGCCGTCGGCACCCACGCCCTGTTCCAGGACGACGTCGTCTTCGACCGCCTGGCCCTGACGATCATCGATGAGCAGCACCGCTTCGGCGTCAATGAGCGCCGACGCCTGCAGGACAAGGGGCCCTCCAATGAAGATTGGGGCGTCCACCTGCTAGCCATGTCGGCCACGCCGATCCCGCGCACGCTGGAGCTCACGGTCTTCGGCGACCTCGACGTTTCCCGCATCGACGAGAAGCCCCCGGGCCGCACGCCGGTCGCCACCCGCGCCGCGCCGACTCCGCGCGTGCCCGAGATCGTCGAGCGCCTGCGCGGCGCCATCGCCGGCGGCGCCCAGGCTTTCTGGATCTGCCCGCTGGTCTCGGAGTCCGACAAGGTCGATCTGCGCGCCGCCGAGGACCGCGCCGTCGACCTCGCCCGCCACTTGCCCGGCGTCGGCCTGGTCCACGGCCAGATGCCGGCCGCCGAGAAGGACGCGGTCATGCAGCGCTTCGTCGAAGGCGAGGTCAGCGTTCTGGTCGCCACCACCGTGGTCGAGGTCGGGGTCAATGTCCCCAACGCCAGCATCATGGTCATCGAGCACGCGGACCGCTTCGGTCTGGCCCAACTGCACCAGCTACGCGGCCGCGTCGGCCGTGGCACACGCGAGAGCTCGTGCGTGCTGCTCTACGATCCGCCGCTGTCCGAGGTGGCCCAAAAGCGCCTCGACATCCTGCGCCGCAGCGACGATGGCTTCGAGATCGCCGAGAAGGACCTGGAGCTGCGCGGCGGCGGCGACCCGCTGGGGCTCAAGCAGAGCGGCTTTCCGGCCTATCGCCTGGCCGACCCCGTGGCGCACCGCTACCTGATTGCCGTGGCCGCCGACGACGCCCGGCTGATCCTCGCCCGCGACCCGGACCTGACCTCGCCGCGCGGCCAGGCGCTGCGCACGATGCAGGAACTGTTCGACTGGAAACCGGCCTCGCCGCTGAACGAGGCGGGGTAGCAAGCGCCTAATGCGCCGCCGCGCCCTTGCGGTGATGCCAGAGGTGCATGACGCCGGCCAGGACGCCGCCGATCGCCAGGCCCACCACGGCCGAGCCCAGGGCGAAGGCCAGCCAGCCCGTGACGGCGCCGATCCCAGGGACGCCATGCGCCCAATGCGAGAAGCCCTCGACCCAGCGCGGGATCGGGGTCAGGTGGAACTTCTCCAGGCCGTGGACGATGATGCCGCCGCCGACCCACAGCATGGCGGCGGTGCCGATCACGGTCAGCGCCTCCATGGTCCACGGCATGGCCTTGACCAGTCCGCGGCCGAAGCGTTGCACGCCCTTGGCCTCGCGGCGCGACAGGTGCAGGCCCATGTCGTCCATCTTCACGATCAGCGCCACCGCGCCATAGACCACGACCGTCAGCAGCACGCCGACGATGGCCAGCGCCACCGCCTGCATCGCCAGACCCAGATGCGCGACTTCGGCCAGGGCTATGGCCATGATCTCGCCGGACAGGATCAGGTCGGTGCGGATCGCGCCGTCGACCTTCTGCTTCTCAAGTTCGGGCGCGCTGAGCGCCAGGTCCTCGATCGCCTCGCCCTCGGCTTCGGGCGTGAAGGCCTCAAGGATCTTCTCGGTGGCCTCGAAGGCCAGATAGGCCCCGCCGACCATCAGGATCGGCGTCACGGCCCAGGGCGCGAAGGCCGATAGCAAAAGGGCGCCCGGCAGCAGGAAGATCAGCTTGTTGCGCAGCGAACCGACGGCGATCTTCCAGACGATCGGCAACTCGCGATCGGGCGTGAAGCCCATGGCGTAACCCGGCGTCACCGCGGCGTCGTCGACCACCACGCCCACGGCCTTCGACCCGGCCTTGCCCGCGGCGGCTCCGACATCGTCCAACGAGGCGGCGGCGAGCTTGGTGATGGCCGCGACGTCATCGAGCAGCGCGGCGAGACCGGAAGGCATGGAACATCCTGAGCGAAGTTGAGCCTCGTTGCGTAAGGCGCGCCGGGCTCGCCGTAAAGATGCGGGCCTCTTGCGTGACGTAAGGTGAAAGCTGGAAGCTCGTTCCATGGACGTCGCCGCAGCTCTCGATCGCCTCGCTCCCCGCCTGTCGCCGACCGCGACCGAGGCGGTCAACGCCCGCCGCTTGTCCGGCGGCGCGAGCCTGGAAACCTGGGCCTTCGATCTCGACGATGGGACGCCGCTGATCCTGCGCAGGCGGCCGGACGGCGCGGCGATGCGCGAGACCGCCCTGTCCCTGGCCTCCGAGGCCGCCCTGATCCGCGCGGCTGAACAGGCCGGGGCGCCGACGCCCCGCGTGGTCCGGGTCTGCGCGCCCAGGGACGGCCTTGGCGAGGCCTATGTCATGCGCCGGCTGGAGGGCGAGACCTTGGGCCGGAGGATCGTCCGCGACCAGGCTTTCGCCGGGGTTCGGCCCGGCTTGGCTCGCCGCTGCGGCGAGGTGCTTGCGCGGATCCACGCCGTGCCGACCGCGGGCCTGCCAGACCTGGCCACCTCCGACGCGCGCGGCGAACTGGCTCGGTACGAGGAGATCTATCACCAGTTGGGCGCCCAGCGACCAATCCTGGAGGCGGCGTTCCGCTGGCTTGAGTCCATCGCACCTCCGCCGCCCGAACGGCCGGTGCTGGTTCACGGCGACTTTCGCAATGGCAATCTGATGATCCACCCGACGGGCGGTCTGGTCGGCGTGCTGGACTGGGAGCTGGCCCACCTAGGCGACCCAGCCGAAGACCTCGGCTGGATCTGCGTCAATTCCTGGCGCTTTGGCGAATGGCGGAAGCCTGTCGGCGGCTTTGGCGACTATGCCGACCTGCTCGCTGGCCATGGCGGCGAAATTTCGCTGGACCGGGTGCGGTTCTGGCAGGCCCTGGGCTCGCTCAAATGGGGGGTCATGTGCCTGATGATGTATTCCAGCTTCGCCACCGGCCAGGATCGTTCGATCGAGCGCGCCATGATCGGCAGGCGAACCAGCGAGGCCGAAATCGATCTCGTGGCCCTGATGGAGGCCCCGATGGGCATGCTTTCTTGATCAGCCATCCTACCGCCGCCGAATTGGCCGAGGCTGTCGCCGCCTTCGACGCAGAGGCCGTCCTTCCAGGCGATGCGCGCCAAGCCTTCCTGGCCCGCGTCGCCGACAACGCCCGCGCCACCTTGGCGCGTGAAGCCGAACAGGGCGCAACGCTGGAAGCCGAGGCCGTCGATCGGCTCAGCGCCCTTCTCGGGGCAGTTGGCGACTTCGCCATGCTCAACGCCAGGCTCTGCGAAGCCCTGCGCGAGGGCGCGCTCGATCCGCTCGATCCCGCCCTGCTGGCGCACCTCCGGGCCACGGCGATCGGCCAGATCGCCATCGACCAGCCCAGCTATGGCGGCCTAGCGGCCTTGCGGGACGGCGGGAACGGCGGCTAGCGAGCGACCGATCATCGTCGCCGAGCGCGCCAGGGCGTCGGCCTCAAGGTCGGCGTAGAACAGATTGAACGCGTCGACCTTGCGCCGATCGGCCCAAGAGCCGCTGTCGCGCAGGGCGCTGGACTTGGGCTTGCTGGTGCGCAGCAGGCCGTTCTCGCAGCGCGCCGAGACCTGTCGTTGCAGGAAGGGCGGCCGCGCGCCCCAATCCAGGCCCGTGGCGTTGGTCGCCCCGAGGTTCAGCTTGGCCGGGGCGCGCTCCAGGCCGGTCCCGCCCAGCAGCGGGTTGAAGCACAGCGGCGCGCGGTGCTCGAGATTGACCAGTTGGTCGGTCCCATCCCAGACCAGCGAACGGCCGGTCAGTTCCTGGACCGCGCGGAAGTCTCCCTCCTGAGCCGAGGCCCAGGCCGCGACGCAGCCGGTCTCGCCCTTGTGTTCGCAGGCGGGGATCGCCGCCTTCGGTCCGTATTCGTCGGCGGGGGCCACCGTCTCGATCAGATAGGCGGCGACGAGGCGGCGCTTGAGGTCTGGATCGGTGGCGATCTCCTCGCGCAGCAGGCGCGCGGCCAGGGAACCGCCCTGCTCCACCCCGACGATGATGAACGGACGCGCCTCGCCGTAGCGCGACAGATAGGTCTTGAAGGCCAGCCGGACATCGCCATAGGCGAAGCGACGCGCATCGCGGGCGTCGTCGCGCAGGGTCAGATAGGTGTAGAGGCTGGCCTGGCGGTAGCGCGGCGCGAACACCCGGCCCACGCGGTCGAACGGCCCGGCATAGTTGGGGATCACCACCCGCGACAGGAACCGCTGGGCCTTGGGCTGGTCGATGCCGCCGTTCCAATCGCGGCCGCCGTCGAAGGTGGTCGGGTGGAGGAAGAACACGTCGACCGGCTGGTTGGCGTGGGCCGCGCCGGGCAGCAGCGCCCAGGACGAGGGCTTGCCATAGTCCGGGGCCGGCGGCGGACGGTAGGTCAGGAATGGGACCTTGGGGTCCAGGGCGTTGCTGAGAATATCGTAACGGAACACGAAGGCCGCCGTCAGGAACAGCGCCAGGAACAGCGCCAGCCCCGCGAAGATCCAGCGTTTGAAGCCTTTGAACGTACCGCCCATAGCTCTGGGTTACACCAAGGCCAAGGCGGCTTTAAGCCCCTTTTCCTTACGCCCCTTCCTGACCGATGATCGCCACGGAGCAGACGTTGCTGGCCGGCGCTCCGCCCAGATTGTGGGTCATGCCGAAGACCGGATTGGCCAGTTGCCGTTCACCTGCCCGGCCCTGCAGTTGCAGATACATCTCGTAGAGCATCCGCAGGCCCGAGGCGCCGATCGGATGGCCGAAGCACTTGAGGCCGCCATCGATCTGGCAGGGTATGCCGCCGTCGGCGTCGTAGAAGCCGTCCAGCACGTCGCGCCAGCCTTGGCCCTCCGCCGAGATGAACAGGTCTTCCATCGTCACCAGCTCGGTGATCGAGAAGCAGTCGTGCACCTCCATCATCGAGATCTGCTCGCGCGGCCGCTCGATGCCAGCCTCCTTGTAGGCCTTGCCGGCGGCGATACGGGCGGTGTGGAAGTGGCTGCCGTCCCACCCGTTGTACTGGCTCTCGTAGCCGTTCGAGACCGAAAGCTGCAGGGCCTTGACGGTGACGAGATCGCGCTTGCCAAGGGCCCGCGCGATCTCGGGCGTGGTGACGATCGCCGCCGCCGCGCCGTCGGACACGCCGCAGCAGTCGAACAGGCCCAGCGGCTCGGCGATCATGGGCGCGTTCAAGGCCTGCTCGGCGGTGATCGGCTTGCGCAGATGGGCCTTGGGATTCTTGGAGCCGTTGACGTGGCTCTTGACCGAGACGTGGGCGATCGCGCGCTTCAGGTCGTCCTTGGAGACGCCGTGCTTGGCGCGATAGGCGCTGGCCAGCTGGGCGAAGTTGCCCGGCGCCGAGCCGTTGGGCATGACCTGAGGGCTGAGCGTGCCAGGATTGGCGACCGGCAGGCCGCCGTAGCCGGTGTCCTTCAGTTTCTCGACGCCGACGGCCAGGGCAATGTCGGCCGCGCCCGCCGCCACGGCGTAGACCGCGCCCCGGAAGGCTTCCGAGCCCGAAGCGCAGAAGTTCTCGACCCGGGTCACGGCGATGTTGGGCAGGCGCAGGGCGATCGACAGCGGCGTGCCGCCCTTGCCCGAACCGATCTCGTCGATGTGCGTCGAGAACCAGGCCGCGTCCAGCTGGGTCGGCTCGACGCCGGCGTCCTGCATGGCCTCCAGATAGGCCTCGACCATCAGGTCGTCGGGCCCGGCGTCCCAGCGCTCGCCGAACTTGCTGCAGCCCATCCCGAGGATGGCGACCTTGTCCCGGATACCTTGCGGCATGACGGTCTCCCTTATTCGGCGGCTTGAGAGGTTTGGGCGGCGATGGCGGCGCGGTCGGGCGCGGCTTTCCAGAAGTAGCGGACGAAGCCGCGCTTCTCGTCGACCTCCTTGACGCGGAACACCATCCGCACCGGCAGGCCCGTCTCGACATCGCCCGGCGAAACGTCGGTGATGTCCATCATGATCCGCCCGCCTCCCTCGAAGACAATCATGCCGTAGTGGTTCGGCGGAGCCATGGAAAAGGTAAGGTAATCCGCCGAATAGCTCAGAACGCTCGCGCGCCGCTCGGCGAAGCGATACGGCTCCTGGGTGTCGACGGCCGGGTTGTTCGGCGCGACCGAGATGCGGGTGCGGGGGAACTGCACGACTCCGGTCTCGCGGCAGCGGCCGCCGACCAGACCCAGGATCATGTCCTCGTTGCGGTAGAGGGTGGTCAGGGCCGTCTTGTTGTCCTTCTCGGCCCGCATGCCCTTATCCCATTCGACAAGGCCGTTGAAGGTGAGGAATTTCAGGTAGTTGGTTTCGACTTCTCGATCAGCCAGCGAGCCGGTCACGCCCCGGGCCGGACGCTGCCCCGCTCCGGTGGCGCGGAACACCAGCGCCTCGGCGCCCTGGCCGAACTGGGCGACCAGGATCACCTCACCGGCCTTGGCGTCCTCCAGCGCGTGAGCCAGCATGATCGGCCCGTGCGCGCAGCCGGCCTCGCCCATCACGGCGGCGAGATTGTCGCGAACAGCCTCGGGCTTGATCCCCACGGCCTTGGCGACGGTCGCGGCCATGCCGGAAAAGGTCGACGGAAAGCAGAAATGATCGATGTCCGAGGGCTTTAGACCCGCAACCTCAAGCGCCTTGCGGATCGCCGGGGGGACCAGCTTGACGACGCCCTCGTCGCGGATCCAGCGCTCCTCCCAGTAATAGTCGAAGCCGCCGTCGTCGCCGCGGAAGTGGTCGACGAAGTCGTCGGTGACCGACCCCCGTCCCAGCAGCTCGGCTGCGCCGGGACCGTCGGTGATCACGAACGCCGCCGCGCCGTCGCCGAAGTCCAGTTCCTGGGTCGAGACGGCGCGGGCCCTGCGGCGCTCGCCGACGGCGACCAGAGAGGTTCCACCGCTCGCCAGCGCCTGGCCCAGCGCCGTCAGGCCGCAGCGCTGCGAACCGGTGACGTCGCTGGCGGCGATCGACTTCTCCAGGGTCAGGGCCGCCGAGACGACTCCCGCGTTCAGCCGGTCAGCGAAGGGCGCGGTCGTCGAGGCGAAATAGAGGCTGTCGATATGGGAACGGTCGTCGCCTGGCCCCAGGGCGTCGCGGGCCGCCTCGACCGCCATGGTCAGGGCGTCCTCGTCCCAGTTGGCCATCGAGCGTTCGCCCTTGCCCTTGGCCTTCAGGTTCGGGGCGACCCAGGCATTGGCCTCGGTCACCGCCTTGCGGCTCAGACGCAGACGCGGCGCATAGGCGCCCCAGGCGGCGATGCCAGCCATGACGAACTCCCTGATGTCGAGGTTCGCGCCTCGATCTCGGGGCTCAGCCTACGCGCGTCGCCACGGCCGGCAACCGTGCCCTGACGTCAGCGATACGGGTCGTCTGTATTCAGGTAGCCCGCCACGTAGTCGGCTACGCCATCCTCCAGAGAGGTCATCGGCGCATCGTAGCCCGCCGCCCGCAGGCGGCTCATATCGGCCTTGGTGTAGTACTGGTACTTGCCGCGCAGCACCTCGGGCATGTCGATATAGGTGATGTCCGGCGCGCGGTTCACCGCCTCGAAGGTGGCCACGGCGAGATCCCGGAACGAGCGCGCGTGGCCGGAGCCCAGGTTGAAGACGCCGTTGACGGTCGGGTTCCTGGCCAACCAGGCGATCACGTCGACCGCGTCCCGGACATAGACGAAATCGCGCAACTGCCCGCCGTCTTCGTAGTCCGGGTGGTGCGACTTGAAGAGCCGGACCCCTTCGCCCGCGGCGACGCGCGGCCAGATCTGGGCCACGACCGATTTCATGCCGTCCTTGTGCTCCTCGTTCGGGCCATAGACGTTGAAGAACTTCAGGCCCGCCCATTGGGTCGGGGCATGACCGCGATGGGCCTCGCGCACGGCGTAGATGTCGAACAGGGCCTTGGACCAGCCATAGGCGTTCAACGGTCGCAGGGCCTGCAGCGAGGCCAGATCATCCTTGCCCTCGAAGCCCAGCGAGCCATCGCCATAGGTCGCCGCCGACGAGGCGTAGATAAGGCGCTTGCCGTGTTGCGCGCACCAGTCCCAAAGGTCGCGCGACAGCACGAAGTTGGACTGCACGATCTTGTCGGCGTCGGCCTCTGTCGTCGACGAGACGGCGCCCATGTGGACGATCAGTTCGACCTCCGCGCCGCGCCTGGCCAGCCAGTCGAACAACTGCTCGGGCGCGACGAAGTCGGCGATCGGGTGCTTGGCGATGTTGCGCCACTTGCCGCTGGCTGCATCGCGCAGGCGATCGCAGACCACCACGTCCAACGCAGGATCCTCGCACAGACGCGCGACGATGTTGGAGCCGATGAAGCCCGCGCCGCCGGTCACCAGGACGATACGACGGCTCATCGGGCTGCTTTCTGGACTACGGCTTTCGGCTGACTCAAGGCAACTCTTCCAGCGGACAGGGATTTCAGGCGCCCAAGAGGTGACCTTTCGGGCGGGGTGAGGCAAGTGCGGAAAGACACGGATCAGGGCCCCGTCATCGTCTGGTTCCGCAACGACCTGCGGTTAGCCGACAATCCGGCTCTGCGCCATGCCGCGGACAGCGGCCGGCCGGTGATACCGCTCTATATCCTGGACGAGACTCCAGGTCTCCGCACCAGGGGCGCGGCCTCGCTGTGGTGGCTGGACAAGTCTCTGAAGAGCCTCGCCGAAAGCCTTGAGAAGCTTGGCAATGGACTGGTGCTTCGCAAGGGCGTGGCGGCCGAAGTTCTGGACGACGTGATCGCCCATACCGGCGCGACCTGCGTGCTATGGAACCGGCTCTACGACCCGGTCAGCATCAACCGCGACACCGCGATCAAGACCCGCCTGAAGGACGCCGGCGTCGATTGCCAGAGCTTCAACGCCAGCTTGCTGAATGAGCCTTGGACGGTGAGCAACGGCGCCAAACAGCCCTACAAGGTGTTCACCCCCTACTGGCGCGCCGCCCGCGAGCCTCTAAGCCAGGTCACCGTAGAACCTGGGCCCAAACACCTGAAATCACCCGAACATCTCCCATGCAGCGAAAGTCTCTCCGACTGGAATCTGCATCCGACCAAGCCCGACTGGTCGAAGGGCTTCGACCTGTGGTCTCCCGGGGAAGCCGGCGCGTTGAAACGGCTGGACGACTTTCTCTCCGGCCCGGTCGACGGCTATGGCGAGCAGCGCGACCTGCCCAGCGTCGAAGCGACTTCGCGCCTGTCGCCGCACCTGCACTTCGGCGAGATCGGCCCGCGCCAGGTCTGGCTGGCCGCCCGCGACGCCGTCGAGCATCGCGGCGCTCCCGTCGGAGAGATCGACAAGTTCCTCTCCGAGGTTGGCTGGCGCGAGTTCAACCATTCGATCCTGTTCCACTGGCCGAACCTGCCGACCAGCGGGTTCCGGCCTGAATTCGACGCCTTCCCATGGAAATCGAACCCCGGCTTCTTCGAGGCCTGGACCAGGGGCGAAACCGGCTATCCGATCGTCGACGCCGGCATGCGCGAGCTGTGGGCCACGGGCTTCATGCACAACCGCGTGCGCATGATCGTCGCCTCGTTCCTGGTCAAGCACCTGCTGATCGACTGGCGCGAGGGCGAGGCCTGGTTCTGGGACACCCTGGTGGACGCCGACCTGGCCAATAATGTCGGCAACTGGCAGTGGGTGGCCGGCAGCGGGGCCGACGCCTCGCCCTACTTCCGGATCTTCAACCCGATCGCTCAGGGCGAGAAGTTCGATCCGCACGGGGTCTATGTCCGGCGCTGGGTTCCGGAACTGAAAGGCGTTCCCGACGAAGTTATCCACAAGCCATGGACTCGAGCCTTGCATCTGCCAGCGGCGGCAAAACGTCTCTATTCGAGACCAATTGTCGACCACGCCCAGGCGCGCGAGAAGGCCATGGAGGCCTATCGCGGTCTGTAGCGGGTTTACGAGCCGGTCGTTAACGGCGTTAATGAACGCGCAACCGGATGCGAGGCCACGCCTTGGATACGACGCTCTGGAACCACCCCGACCTGAAGGCCGCCCCGGCCGCCTTTCGCACCGCCCTTCGCGTGGCGGCGACGAACTGGGAGACCGGTTCGGTCACCTTCATCCTGCCCACCGGCGCACCGCTGACCGTCCGAGGCCGCCTGCCCGGTCCGGACGCCATGATCCGGATCCACGACTACAACTTCATCCGCCGCGCCTTCTCGTCCGGCGATATCGGCTTCGCCGAAGGCTTCATGGCCGGCGAATGGGAAACACCCGACCTGTCGACGGTGCTGGAGGCGTTCTCGCTGAACTTCGACAGGCTGTCGGCGCTGGTGGAGGGCAACGCGGTGATGCGGATGGTCAACGCCCTCTATCACCTGTTTCACCGCAACAGCCGCGACGGCTCGAGGCGGAACATCCACGCCCACTACGACCTGGGCAACGCGTTCTATTCGCGCTGGCTGGACCCCAGTATGACCTATTCCTCGGCCCTCTATGAGCGGCCCAACCAGTCCCTGCCCGAGGCGCAAACCGCCAAGTACGCGGCCCTCGCCCGGACCATCGACCTCTCACCCGACAAGCACGTGCTGGAGATAGGCTGCGGCTGGGGCGGATTCGCCGAGTTCGCGGCCAAGGAGGTCGGGGCCAAGGTCACCGGCATCACCATCTCCCAGGCCCAGTACGACTTCGCCCGCAAACGCCTGTTCGACCAGGGGCTGGCCGAAAAGGCCGACATCCAGTTGATCGACTATCGTGACGTCCGGGGTCAATTCGACGCTGTGGCCTCGATCGAGATGTTCGAGGCGGTCGGCGAGGAATACTGGCCGTCGTATTTCGGCAAGATCCGTGAGGTGTTGAAGCCCGGCGGCCGCGCCGGCCTGCAGATCATCACCATCCGCGATGAGCTGTTCGCCAGCTATCGCGGACGCACCGACTTCATCCAGCGCTACATCTTCCCGGGCGGCATGCTGCCCAGCGAGGCGCGCCTTAAGGAAGAGACCGAGCGCGCGGGCCTGGAGTGGAGCGATCTCAAGCGCTTCGGCCAGAACTATGCCGACACCCTGGCCGAATGGGCGCGGCGCTTCGAAGGCGCTTGGAGCGACATCCGCAAGGACGGCTTCGACGAGCGCTTTCGGCGGCTCTGGCGCTTCTACCTCAGCTACTGCGAAGCCGGATTCCGCACCGAGCGGACCAATGTCATCCAGTTGGGCCTGAGCCGGGGCTGAGTCGGCGCTGATATCCACAGACTGTGGATATCAGCGCAAGTCATGGTCAAGTTTGAGATTTGATGGCTGGGCTTATGCGCCCTCAGGAAAACTGGGGTTGCGCCGAGCGGTCGCCGCACGATCTACCAGCGATCCGAAAGATCCTCCCAAGGCCGACCATGACCGCCCTGCCCAGCGTCCCCCTTTCGAGCGTCCTGGACGCCATCGGAAACACCCCGCTGATCCGGCTGAACGGCGCCAGCGAGGCCACGGGTTGCGAGATCCTGGGCAAGGCCGAGTTCATGAACCCCGGTCAGTCGGTCAAGGACCGCGCGGCCCTGGGCATCATTCGTGACGCGGAAGCCAAGGGCCTGCTGAAGCCCGGCGGCCGCATCGTCGAGGGCACGGCCGGCAATACAGGCATCGGCCTGGCCATGGTCGCCTCGGCCCTCGGCTACAGGACCACGATCGTCATCCCGCGCACCCAAAGCCAGGAAAAGAAGGACGCCATCCGTCTGCTCGGCGCGGAGCTGGTCGAGGTGGACGCCGTCCCCTACTCCAATCCCGACAACTATGTCCGCTATTCCGGGCGGTTGGCCGAGGAACTTGGCGCCGTCTGGGCCAACCAGTTCGACAATGTCGCCAACCGCGAGGCCCACTATCGCACGACCGGCCCGGAGATCTTCGACCAGACCGGCGGCGGAGTTGATGGCTTCATCTGCGCGGTCGGCTCGGGCGGCACCCTGGCCGGCGTCGCTCAGGCCCTGCGCGAGCGCAAGCCCGATGTGAAGATCGGCCTGGCCGACCCCTACGGCGCGGCGCTGTACGCCTGGTACAAGGACGGCGAGCTGAAATCGGAGGGAACCTCGATCAGCGAGGGCATCGGCCAAGGTCGCATCACCGCCAACCTGAAGGATCTGGTCATCGACCACCCCTACCGCGTCACTGACGCGGAGATGCTGGAGGTGCTGTACGATCTCGTCCAGCACGAGGGCCTGTGCCTGGGCGGCTCGTCGGGCGTGAACGTCGCCGGCGCGATCAAGCTGGCGCGCGAACTGGGTCCTGGCCACACCATCGTGACCATCCTGTGCGACCACGGCTCGCGCTATCAGTCCAAGCTGTTCAATCCCGAGTTCCTGAAGGAAAAGGGCTTGCCGACGCCGCCTTGGATGTAAACTCGCCGCCGAGTCTGAAGTCTAGGAGGCGTTCCATGGCCATCCCGTCCGATCCGCTGGTCTCAACCGCCTGGCTGGCCGAGCACCTCGACGCGCCGGACGTGCGCGTGGTCGACGCCTCGTGGCACATGCCGGCCGCCCAGCGCGATCCAGGCAAGGAGTTCCTGGCCGCCCACATCCCGGGGGCGGTGTTCTTCGACATCGACGACATCTCCGACGAGACCTCGGACCTGCCGCACATGATCCCGACGGCGGTGAAGTTCGCCTCGCGGGTGAGGAAACTGGGCCTGGGCGATGGTTCCCGGATCGTCGTCTACGACAGCAGCGGCATCCTGCCGGCCGCTCGCGCCTGGTGGCACTTCCGCGCCATGGGCCATGAGGACGTGGTGGTGCTGGACGGCGGCCTACCCAAGTGGATCGCCGAGGGCCGCCCGGTCGAGGACGGCCCCGCCATGCCGCAGGAGCGGCACTTCACCCCGCGCTACCAGGCCGACATCTACCGCTCGCTGGAGCAGATGCGGGAAATCGTCGCGACCGGTCGCGAGCAGATCATCGACGCCCGCGCCGCCGGCCGCTTCGAGGGCAAGGATCCCGAACCCCGCGCCGGTCTGCGCGGCGGCCACATGCCCGGGGCCCGCAACATCCCGCTCTCGGCCCTGCTGGCCGCCGATGGGACTATGCTGCCGGCCGACCAGTTGAAGACGGTTTTCGAGGCCGCTGGCGTCGATATCAATAAGCCCATCACCTCGACGTGCGGCTCGGGCATCACCGCCTCGGTCGTGGCCCTGGCCCTGGCCCGCCTCGGCAAGCCGCGTTCGGCAGTCTATGACGGCTCGTGGACGGAATGGGGCGGCCTGGCGGACACGCCCGTGGTCACCGGCCCGGCGGCTTAGCGCAGCGGCGGGGCGTACAGCAGGCCCGGCTTGGGCGCGTTCCACAGCGCGTTCAGGCCGCGGTCCAGTTTCAGCGCCGAGCCGCCGCCGATCTCGCGGTCGAAGATCTCGCCGTAACTTCCCCCCGCGATAATCGCGCGGTAGGCCCAGTCGGCGTCCAGGCCCAGCATGGCGCCGAACCCGCCCTCGCCCAGCAGCCGCCGCGCCTCTGGATCGGCGCCGGTCTTCATGTCCTTGGCGTTGGCCTTGGTCACCCCGTGCTCCTCGGCCAGAACCAGGGCGTAAAAGGTCCATCGGACGATGTCGGTCCAGGCCGGATCGTCCTGGCGAACCAGCGGGCCGAGCGGTTCCTTGGAGATGGCGTCGGGCAGGATCACGTGGGCGCCCGGATCATTCAGCACCGACCGCGCCGCCGCGAGCGCGGAAATGTCGGCGCTGACGGCGTCGCACCTGTCGGCCTGATAGGCCGCTCGGGCCTGCTCCTCGCTGTCGAACGCCATGGCCGTGTAGGCGATGCCGCGCGCGCGGAAGAAGTCCTCCAGGTTCTGAGCCGAGGTGGCGCCGCTCTGGACGCAGATCTTGGCCGTGTTCAGCTCAACGGCGCTGGTCAGGTTCAGGCCGCGGCGGACCATGAATCCCTGGCCGTCGAAATAGGAGATCGCCGCCATGTCCAGCTGGTCGCCGGTGTCGCGCGAGAAGGTCCAGGACGTGTTGCGCCACAGGACGTCGACCTTGCCGGTTCGCAGAGCCGTGATCCGCTCCTCGTTGCCCAGCGGCACGAAGGTCACCTTGTCGGGCTTGCCCAGCACGGCCGCGGCCAGGGCGCGGCAGAAATCGACGTTGAAGCCGCGCCAGTGTCCGCCATTGTCGCGGAAGGCAAAGCCCGGCAGCCCGGGGTTCACGCCGCAACGCAACTCTCCCCGCGCCTTGACGGCCTTCAGGGTCTTGCTGGGCGCGGCGGGTTTGACGGCCAGCGGCGGCGCCTGTTCAGCGGGACGCGGCTCGGGCGCGGATTCGCGCCGATCGCACCCGGCGAGCGCGAGCATCGACAAGACCACTACGCCAAAACGCACCGACACTCGATCACTCCTTGAACCGTGCGCGCGCGGCGCTAGAGCCTGCCTGAGCAGGCTCTATCTCTTACGCTTAGAGCGTGGCAGACGCCAAAACCGCTCACACTTTTGGCTGCCACGCTCTAAACCACAACCGTACCGCCGCGTCGCCGAGAGTCCCCGCCATGGATGAAGAAACCCGCCTGATCCGCAAGGGCTCCGAACCGACCGCCCTCGCGCGCACGGTCAATCCGCCGATCCAACGCGCCTCGACGGTGCTGCTGCCCAACGCCGCGTCACTCTACGACGACGACCAGATCACCTACGGCATCACGGGCCTGTCGTCGCCGGCCGCCTTGCAGAAGGCCTTGGCCGAGCTCGAAGGGTCGCCGGATGTCACCCTCTATCCCTCGGGCCTGGCGGCGATCACCGGCGCCATGCTGGCGGTGCTGAAGGCCGGCGACGAGATCCTGGTGGTCGATAGCGCCTACAAGCCCACGCGCCGCTTCTGCGATCGTGTTCTGACCCGTTTCGGCGTCGCCACCACCTACTACGACCCAGCGCTGGACGCCGACGGGCTGATGGCGCTGACGACGCCCAGGACCCGGATGATCCTGCTGGAAGCCCCGGGCTCCCTGACTTTCGAGATGCAGGACGCGCCAGCCATCGCCAAGGCCGCCAACGACCGGGGCATCATCACCCTGATCGACAACACCTGGGCTGCCGGCCTCTACTTCAAACCCCTGGCGCACGGTGTGACGATCAGCGTCCAGGCCCTGACCAAATATGTCGGCGGCCACTCGGACTGCTTCATGGGCTCGGCCACGACCATGGATGTCGACATCGGCAACGCGCTGGGCGACGCCATGTGGGACATCGGCTGGTCGGTTTCGCCGGACGACGCCTACACCATGCTGCGGGGCCTGCGGACCTTGACCACTCGCCTGCCGCGTCACCATGAGAACGGCCTGGTCATCGCCCGCTGGCTGCAAGACCGTCCCGAGGTGGCGCGCGTGCTGCATCCCGCCCTGCCCGGCGATCCGGGCCACGCCCTGTGGAAGCGCGACTTCACCGGCGCCTGCGGCCTATTCGGCGTAGTGCTCAAGCCGTGCAGCCAGCGCGCCGTCCACGCCTTCCTCGACGCGCTGAAGCTGTTCGGCCTGGGCTTTTCCTGGGGCGGCTACGAAAGCCTGGCCATCCACTGCGATCCACAGCTGAAGAGCCGCTCGGTCCCGGTCGGTCTGGAGGGGCCGCTGCTGCGCCTGCACATCGGCCTCGAAGCGATCGAGGACCTGAAGATCGACCTCGACCGCGGGTTCGAGGCGCTCGGCTCGGCCTAGAGGTAGCGCATCTCAGCTTCGCTAGGCTGCTCCCACCAGAGATTGTCACGGCCGTTGCCGTAGTTGATCGGCGCGGCCGCCAGTTCCTCGGGCCTCGTGTCGTCCAGCGTGGCGACCTGGATCGAGACCACCTTGCCGCCCAGCTGCTCGACATCGGCGCGCCCGAACACGCGCACGCCGCACGTCACGCAGAAGCAGTGATCGCCGCTCATCGTGCCGAACCTGTAGGTCCCCAGGCTGTCCTCGCCGGAGAGCAGGCGGAAGGCCTCCGGCTTCATCAAGGCGCCCCAGCTGCGGGTCTTGGCGCAAATCGAGCAATTGCAACGGCCGGTTCCCGCCTGCAGGTCGATCTCGGCTTCGTAGCGGACGGCGCCGCAGTGGCAGCTGCCGGTGTGAATCTTGAGCATCTTCGTTCCTCGTGTCCGTTCGTTGGACACGGTTCTAGGCTCCTCCTGCTGACAGCCTGCCGTCAGTATCGATGTCGCGATGACGCCAAACGCGATTGGAAGGTGCAATCGCCGCCTTCGCTCTTGCGGTCAGGTTGCAAGGCAAGCCAGTCTCGGCGTCTCGTTGTGAGGGGGAATCTTTTCATGTTGCTCTACGTGTTCGCGTTGCTGATCGGCATGATCGCCGGCCTGCGCGCCATGACCGCGCCCGCCGCCGCCGCCTGGGCCGCCCGTCTGGGCTGGTTGCCCCTGGCCGGCTATCCGCTGGCCTGGCTGGGCGGGCTGATCCCGGTCCTGGTCCTCAGCGCCCTGGCCGCTCTGGAGCTGATCGCCGACCAGCATCCCAAGACGCCGAGCCGCAAGGTTCCGCACCAGTTCATCGCCCGCGTGCTCACCGGCGCCTTCGCGGGCGCGGCCCTAATGATGCCCGGCACCCACTGGCTGCGCGGCATGGTCATCGGCGCGGTCGGCGCGGTGATCGGCACGTTCGTCGGCGCCGACTTCCGCAGCCGCCTGGCGGCCCGGTTCGGCAAGGACAAGCCGGCCGCGATCATCGAGGACGTCGTCGCCGTTGTCGGCGCCTTCGCGATCTTCTTCCTGGCCAAGGCTGCGATCTGACCATGGCCGCCGCCGAAACCTTCGACGCCATCATCATCGGGGCCGGTCAGGCCGGCCCCTCCCTGGCCGGTCGCCTCAGCGCAGCGGGCTGGACCGTGGCGATGGTCGAGCGCAAGGACTTCGGCGGCACCTGCGTCAATACAGGCTGCATGCCGACCAAGACCCTGGTCGCCAGCGCCTATGCCGCGCATCTCGCTCGCCGCGCGGCGGACTACGGCGTTGTCCTCCAGGGCGAGGTCGGCGTCGACATGAAGCGGGTCAAGGACCGCCAGCAGACCGTGGTCCGCAACGCCCGCGGCAATGTCGAAAAATGGCTGCGCGGCATGAAGGGCGTCACGGTCGTCCAAGGCCACGCCCGCTTCGAGAGCGCCGACACCGTCCGCGTCGGCGAGCGTGTGCTGACCGCGCCGAAGATTTTCCTGAATGTCGGCGGCCGGGCCAACGCGCCGGACATGCCGGGGATCGGCGACATCGACTACCTGACCAATGTCGGGATGATGCAGCTCGATACGCTGCCAGAACATCTGGTCATCGTCGGCGGCAGCTATATCGGGCTGGAGTTCGCCCAGATGTTCCGCCGGTTCGGCAGCCAGGTGACGGTGGTCGAGATGGGCCCACGCCTGATCGGCCGCGAGGACCCGGAGATCTCTGACACGGTCCGCGAAATCCTGGAGGCCGAAGGTGTCGCCGTCCGCCTCAACGCCGAGTGCATCAGCTTCAGTACCTGCCCCGAAGGCTACTGCGTCCACGTCACCTGCGAGACCGGCGCGCCGCAGGTGACGGGCTCGCACGTGCTGCTGGCCGTGGGCCGCAAGCCCAATACCGACGACCTGGGACTGGAGGCCGCCGGGATCGCGACCGACAAGCGCGGCTATGTCGTGGTCGACGACCAACTGAAGACCAATGTCCCGGGGATCTGGGCGATGGGCGACTGCAACGGCAAGGGCGCCTTCACCCACACCGCCTACAACGATTTCGAGATCATCGCCGCGAACCTGCTTGATGACGATCCGCGCAAGGTCAGCGAACGCATCACCTGCTACGGCCTGTTCATCGACCCGCCCCTGGGCCGTGTGGGCATGACCGAGGCGGAAGCCAAGGCCAGCGGCCGCCCGCTGCTGGTCGGCCAGCGTCCGATGACCCGCGTAGGCCGCGCGGTCGAAAAGGGTGAGACCCAAGGCTTCATGAAAGTGGTGGTCGACGCCGAGACCAAGCAAATCCTCGGCGCGGCGATCCTGGGCCTGAACGGCGACGAGGTCGTCCATGGCATGCTGGACCTGATGTACGCTAAGGCGCCCTACACGGTCATCTCGCGGGCGGTGCACATCCACCCCACGGTATCGGAGCTGGTTCCGACCATGCTCCAGGAGCTGAAGCCGCTTTAGATTTTCACCGCGTGGCTTTCAGACGAAATCGAGACTGTTGCGGTTGCGATAGAAAACTCGGTCCCCACCTAGCTTCGCAGACGCCGACGGAGGGTCGGCGCCCCGCTCGAGGGACAAGTCTCCTATGCCTACCCTGTTCGACCCGCTGCGCGTCGGCGCGCTTGAATTGCCCAACCGCGTGGTTATGGCGCCGCTGACCCGCCTGCGCGCTGGTCCGACCAACATCCCCAACGCCCTGATGGCTGAGTACTACGCCCAGCGCGCCTCCGCCGGTCTGCTGATCACCGAGGGCGTGCCTGTGAGCCCGCGAGGCGTCGGCTATGCCGGCGTCCCGGGCATCTGGTCGAAGGAGCAAACGGAAGCCTGGAAGCAGGTGACCAAGGCCGTGCATGACAAGGGCGGCCGCATCTTCATGCAAATCTGGCACGTCGGGCGCATCTCCGCCCCCGAACACCTGCACGGCGAACCGCCGGTCGGCCCCAGCGCCATCGCCGCCAAGGGCCATGTCAGCCTGCTGCGCCCCGAGCGCCCCTACCCGACTCCGCGCGCCCTGACGACCGAGGAAGTCGGCGGTGTCGTCGAAGCCTTCCGCCAAGCCGCCCAGAACGCCAAGGACGCCGGCTTCGACGGCGTGCAGCTGCACGGCGCCAATGGCTACCTGCTCGACCAGTTCCTGCAGGACGGTTCGAACCAGCGCACCGACCAATATGGCGGTTCGATCGAAAACCGTGCTCGCCTGCTGCTGGAAGCGACCGACGCGGCGATCTCGGTGTTCGGCGCCGACCGCGTGGGCGTCCATCTGGCCCCGCGCGCCGACAGCCACTCGATGGGCGACAGCAACCTGCCGGCCACCTTCGGCTATGTCGCCAAGGCCCTGGGTGAGCGCAAGATCGCCTTCATCTCGGCCCGCGAGCACGAGGCGTCCGACAGCCTGGGTCCGGCGCTGAAGGCGGCTTTCGGCGGTGTCTACATCGCCAATGAGAAGTTCGATCTGGCCAGCGCCAACGCCGCCATCGCGGCCGGCAGGGCCGACGCCATCGCCTTCGGCAAGGCCTATATCGCCAACCCGGATCTGGTGGAGCGCCTGAAGAAGGGCGCGCCGCTCAATGCGCCCGATCCCACCACCTTCTACGGCTTCGACAACGGCGCCCGGGGCTACACCGACTATCCGACGCTGGCCCAGGTCAGCGAACCGGCCGAGTAATCGATGCGATCCTCGCGATGGCTTCAGGTCGTCGCGGGGATCAGCCCCTCGGCCATGTAAGCCTGCGCCACGGCCTCGGCGACCTTGATGCCATCCACCGCCGCCGAGAGGATGCCGCCGGCATAGCCCGCGCCCTCACCGGCTGGGAACAGGCCGGCGGTGTTCAGGCTCTGGAAGTCCTTGCCCCGGGTGATCCGGATCGGCGAGGACGTCCGGGTCTCGACGCCCGTCAGGAGCACGTCGGGGTGGTCGTAACCGGCGATCTGGCGGCCGAAGACCGGCAGCGCCTCGCGCATGGCCTCGATCACGAAGTCCGGCAGGCAGGCCGACAGGTCCGTCAGGGTGACGCCCGGCTTGTAGGACGGGACGACCTCGCCCAACTCGGTCGACGGCCGGCCCGCCATGAAGTCGCCGACCTTCTGGCCTGGCGCCTGATAGCTGGAGCCGCCCGCCACATAGGCCAGGCTCTCCCATTTGCGCTGGAACTCGATCCCGGCCAGCGGATGGCCCGGATAGTCGCGTTCGGGGTCGATGCCGACCACGAAGCCGGAATTGGCGTTCCGTTCGTTGCGCGAATACTGGCTCATGCCGTTGGTCACCACGCGGCCGGGCTCCGAAGTCGCCGCCACGACCGTGCCGCCCGGGCACATGCAGAAGCTGTAGACGGTGCGGCCGTTCTTGCAGTGGTGCGACAGGCTGTAGTCGGCCGCGCCCAGGTCGGGGTGACCCGCGCAGGCGCCGAAGCGCGCCTTGTCCATCCACGACTGCGGATGCTCGATGCGCACGCCGATCGAGAACGGCTTGGCCTCGATATGGACGCCACGATCGTACAGGACTTCGAAGGTGTCACGCGCGCTGTGGCCCAGGGCCATGACCACGTGGCTGGCCTGAAGGTATTCCCCCCCGGCGATATGCAGCCCCTTCAGCCGGCGCGCGCCGTCGGCGCCGACCGCGATGTCGAAGTCCTCGACCTTGTGCTGCCAGCGATACTCACCGCCCAGGCTCTCGATCAGCGCACGCATCTGCTCGACCATGTGCACCAGGCGGAAAGTACCGATGTGCGGATGGGCCTCGGTCAGGATCTCTTCCGGCGCGCCCGCCTTGACGAATTCCTCCAGCACCTTGCGGCCCAGGAAGCGCGGGTCCTTGATCTGGCTGTAGAGCTTGCCATCCGAGAAGGTCCCCGCCCCGCCCTCGCCGAACTGGACGTTGGACTCCGGGTTCAGCTCGCCGCGCCGCCACAGGCCCCAGGTGTCCTTGGTCCGCTCGCGCACCACCTTGCCGCGATCGACGATAATCGGCTTCAGGCCCATCTGGGCCAGGATCAGGCCGGCGAACAGGCCGCAGGGGCCGGCGCCGATCACCACCGGGCGCGGACCGTCGAAGCCCTCCGGCGCCTTGGCCACGAAGCGGTATTCGGTGTCGGGCGTGATGCGGACGTGGTGGTCGCCCGCAAAGCGCGCCAGCACGGCGGCCTCGTCGCGCAGCGCCACGTCGACCGAATAGACCATCAGGATCGCCGACTTGCGGCGCGCGTCGTGAGCGCGGCGGGCGACTTCGAAGCTCACCAGGTCGTCGGCCTCGATCCCCAGCCGTTCGACGATGGCGGGCTTCATCGCCTCCGGTGGATGGCCGAGCGGCAGCTTCAGTTCCGAAATACGCAGCATGGCGGGCGTCTTAGCCAAAAGCGGGCCGGCGCGCCATCGCGACGCGCATCGTCCGCGCGCCGCGCAAAGCCGTCAGGACAAGGATGAATCGGCCCAACCGTCGCAAACACTTCACAAAATTCCGGCTCCGAAAACTGTCCCCGTCGAGGCCCCGGCCGCCTCTCCCCGCCAGACGGCCGGCGGAGAAGCCTCTCCGTCCCGTCATCGCTCAAGCGGAAACCGCAAGGGATCGGGGCCATGCTCAAAGTCACCAAGTTCAACCTTCTGACCACGACGGCGCTGACCGTCGCCATGCTGAGTGTCGCCGCCCAGGCGCGCGCCGCTGAAGCGCCGGCGACCGCGCCCGCTCCCGCTCCCGCTCCCGCTCCCGCCGACGCGCCTGGCGACGTCTCGGAAGTCGACGCCATCGTCGTCACCGGCTTCCGCGACAGCCTGCTGCACGCCCGCGACCTCAAGCGTAAGGCCGTCGGCACCGTCGACGTGATCGTTTCCGAAGACATCGCCGCCTTCCCCGACCTGAACCTGGCGGAATCGCTGCAGCGGGTGCCGGGCGTCACCATCTCGCGCGACAGCGGCGAAGGCCGTCAGATCACCTTGCGAGGCCTGGGGCCAGACTTCACGCGCACCCAGCTGAACGGCATGGAAGTGCTGGGCAACACCGCCTCGGGCATGGACAACCGCGGCGGCGTCAGCCGCTCGCGCGCCTTCGATTTCAGCCTGTTCGCCTCGGAACTGTTCAACCGCGTGACGGTGCAGAAGTCCTACGCCTCCGAGCAGGACGAAGGCGGCATCGGCGGCACCGTGCAGCTGGCGACCGCCAAGCCGTTCGACTATCCGGGCTTCAAGGCCGTGCTGTCGGCCAAGGGTCAGCGCAACAGCAACGCCGACGACAAGATCACGCCGCGCGTGGTCGGCCTGATCTCGAACCGCTGGGGTGATTTCGGCGCCCTGGCCTCGATCGCTTATGGCGAAACCGACTCCAACGAGTTCGGCTATCGCAGCTACAATTGGGGTCGGATCCGCGCAAATCCGGGCAACATCGGCTCGGGGGTCAGCGCCGCCGACGCCGCGCGCCTGACGGCCGCCACCGCGACCGTCTTCGCCCCGCAAGCCAACACCTATTCGACCTGGTTCGACCACCGCAAGCGCCTGGGCGCGACGGTGGCCCTGCAGTACGAACCGGGCGACAAGCTGAAGCTGGCCTTCGACGGCCTGTACAGCCAGCTGGAAAACAGCCGCCAGAACTTCTCGCTGGCCACTTCGGGCGTCAACAGCCTGACCGGCAACATCACCGGCACGCAGGTGATGCAGACGGCGGTGATCCAAGGCGACACCCTGATCGCTTCCAGCTACACTGGCGTCGACATCCGCAGCGAGTTCAACCGCGAGGAAGACAAGACCAAGTTCTACCAGCTGGGTCTGAGCGGCTCGTACCAGGCCACCGACAAACTGCTGCTGTCGGGCCTGATCGGCTACTCGAAGTCGGACTACGCCCTGCCGGTCTTCGACAAGGTGTTCCTGGAATCCAAGAACTACGCCTTCAGCTTCGACGACCGTCCGAGCATGCCGGTCAACACCTACGGCGCCGGCCTGACCGACCCGGCCAAGTGGGACCTGATGCGCATGGACACTCAGGAGAACAAGATCTCCTCGGAATACACCAACGCCAAGTTCGACGTCGCCTTCGCGGCCAACGAGATCTCCTCCCTGAAGGGCGGCGTCTCGTACAAGAAGTTCAAGAACTACGGCGCTCAGTGGGGCGACAAGCAGTTCAGGAACGTCCCGGCCAACACCAAAATCCCGGACAATCTCAAGCTGGTCCTGCCGTTCAAGTCGCTGGGCGCCTACATCGTCGGTGACGTCGATCCGGTCTACGCCCAGATCGGCCAGACGCGGAACCTGGAAGCCCAGGGCGCGAAGTTCGCCACCCCAGGCACGGCCTTCACGGTGACCGAGGAGACCAAGGCGGCCTATCTGCAGTACGACCTGAACACCGAGATCCTGGGTAAGGGCGTGCGGGCCAACGCCGGCGTGCGCTACTATTCGACCGACCTGAGCTCGGACGGCACGCTGAACACCGGGACCAGCCTTCAGCCGGTGTCGATCAAGCACAAGTACAATGGCTGGCTGCCGGCCCTGAACGTGGCCGTCGACGTCAACGAAGGGATGGTCGCCCGCTTCAGCGCCAACCGCGACATCAGCCGCCCGGCCCTGGGCGACCTGGCCGCGGCCGGCTCGCTGACCACCGCCCCGTTCGGCGGCACGATCAGCACCGGCAACCCGAACCTGACGCCGTTCACGTCGGACTCGATCGAAGGCTCGCTGGAGTTCTACGACGGCAAGGTCGGGTCGTTCACGATCGGCGTCTTCTACAAGAAGTTGAAGTCGTTCATCACGTCGCAGACCAGCATCATGCCCTATTCGCAAACGGGCTTCCCGCTGTCGTTCCTGCTGCCGGGCCAGGATGGCTCGATCCTGTACAATGTCAGCCGCCCGGTGAACGGCCCCGGCGCCGACATCCAGGGCCTGGAAGCCTCGTTCCAGCGTGATTTCGACTTCCTGCCCGCCCCGTTCAACCACCTGGGCGTCGTGGCCAACGGCACCTATGCCGACGGCTCCTCGCCAGTGATCATCAGCGGCCAGTCGGTGACCCTGCCGCTGTTCCAGCTGTCGAAGTACTCGGCCAACGCCACGATCTACTACGAGACCGACACCTGGGGGATGCGCCTGTCGACCGCCTATCGGGACAAGTACCTGACCGGCGCCGGCGGCAACGGCAACATCGGCGACGGCTACAAGGCGACCAACAATATCGACTTCGCCGCCCACTACAACGTGCTGCCGAAGCTGAAGCTGACGCTGGAAGGCATCAACCTCTCCAACGAACACAGCATCCAGTTCACCGACATCGCCGCCAAGCGGACGACGGTGAACGTCAGCAGCGGTCGCACCATCCTGATCGGCGCGACCTACGAGTTCTGACCCCTCGAAGAGACCCCTTGAACTGGGCCGCCGTCCTCTTCCGGATGGCGGCCCTCTTTTTTCGCATGGCCAGCCAGACGTTGCTGTTGGGCCACGCCGGGGCGCTCGGACAGATCCGCCCACAGAACCTTCAAATTAGTGACATGCGTCCTTTGTAGGGGTTCGCGTGGGCGCCTGAAGCTTTGCCGGCCGCCGTTGTGAGGACCCTTATGGCGGGACGGCGCGCCTGGCTGTCACGATCAGGTCCGGTCATGGCCGGCTCGATACTGGCCCTGGTCGCCGTAGCGCCTGTGTGGGCCGAAGCGCCGAAGCGCTTCGAGATCCGTGGCGGCGATCTCTCTCAAGCCCTCAACGCCTTTTCTCATCAGGCCGACGTGCCGGTCATGACCCTGGCCGACATCCGCCGCCGCACCAGCCGTGGCGTGCGTGGCCTGCTGACGCCCGAGCAGGCGCTGAACCGCCTGATCGACGGTCAGAATCTGCGCGCCGTGGCGGCCGGGGGCGGCTATGTCCTGCGCGAAGCGACCGCCCCGCTTTCCCCGCCTCCTCCCGTCGCGCCGCGCTACCTGTCCTCGCCTGAGGCGCCGACCGAGGTCGACCAGGTCGTCGTCACCGGCTTTCGCGAAACCCTGCTGCACGCCCGCGACCTGAAACGACGGGCCGCCGGCGCTCAGGAGGTGATCCTGGCCGAGGACATCGCCGCCTTCCCCGACCTCAATCTCGCCGAGTCCCTGCAGCGCGTACCCGGCATGACCATCTCGCGCGACACCGGCGAGGGCCGCCAGATCGCGCTGCGCGGCCTGGGTCCGGACTTCACCCGCGCCCAGCTGAACGGCATGGAGGTCTCGGCCTCGACGGCCTCGGGCATGGACAATCGCGGCTCGGTCAGCCGCACCCGGGCCTTCGACTATTCGATCTTCGCCAGCGAGCTCTTCAACAGGGTCACGGTCTGGAAGTCCTACGCGGTCGACCAGGATGAAGGCGGCATAGGCGGCACGGTCGAGCTACGCACGGCCAAGCCCTTCGACTATCCAGACGACAAGCTGGCCTTCTCGGCCAAGGCGTTGAACAACAGCGCCACCGGCGTGGTCAGCCCGCGGATCGCGGCCCTGGCCTCGCGGCGTTGGGGCGACGTCGGGGCGCTGATCTCGTTGGCCTATAGCCAGAACGACGCCAACGAGTACGGCTATCGCAACTGGGGCTGGTCGCCGGTGACGTTCGGCGCGGCCAATATCGGGCCGGACGTGGCGCGCGACGTGGCCGATCGCCTGCTGGCCACCGGTCCCGACCGAGTCGTCGCGCCCATGGCCGAGAGCTATTCGACCTGGTTCGACCATCGCGAGCGGCTGGGGGTCACCCTATCCCTGCAATATCAACCCGGCGATCGGATGAGGCTGGGCGCGGATCTGCTTTACGGCCGGCTCTCCAACGATCGCGACGAATTCTCGCTGGCGGCGGCCGGCGACAATCCGCTGACCGGCGATGTCAAGGGAACCCAGCGCCTGCGCGCCGCCGAGATCCGGGGCGACAGCCTCGTCTACGCCGACTATTCCAGCGGCGTCGATCTGCGCAGCGAGCATAAGCGCTCGGAGGACACGACCGTCTTCCTGCAGGGCGCCATCAATGGCGAGATCCAGGTCAGCGACCGCCTGCGCCTGCGCGGCGCGGTCGGCTACTCGAAGTCGGATTTTGAGGGACCGATCTTCGACAAGATCTTCCTTCAGGCCAGCGACAAGGCCTTCGCCTACGACCTGCGCGGCGACGATGCGGCCGCCCACAGCACCTACGGCTTCGACCCAACCGATCCGCACTCATGGAGCCTGATGCGGGCGGACACCCGCGAGGATCAGGTCGTCAACCAGTTCACCACCGGACGCCTCGACTTCGACTACCAAGCCGCGCCGGCCCTGACGATCGAGGGCGGCGCCCAGTACAAGGCGTTCCGCAACGACGGTTACACCCGCCGCGGCCGCGCCGACTATCCGACCGGCGCGTCCGCGCCCCAGGCGGTCAAGGCGCTGGTCTTCGAGAAATCGCTGCGGCCCTACGTCGTCGGCGATATCGACGCGACCTTCGCGCGCCTGGGCCTGAACCGCGACCTGACCGAAGCCGACGACATGCCCGGCTCGCACTATTCCCTCAGCGAGAAGACCTGGGCCGCCTATCTGATGGCGCGGGCCAATGGTGTGGTGGGCGACAGGACCTGGCGCGCCGATTTCGGCTTCCGCTACTACGCCACCGACCTGACCTCGGCCGGCATGGTCAACACCGGGACCAAGCTCGAGCCAGCCTCGATCCACAGCCGCTACGATGGCCTGTTGCCCGCCATGAACCTGGCGGTCGACCTCTCATCACGTGTCGTCGCCCGCGTCTCGGCCAATCGTAACATCAGCCGGCCGAGCCTCTCGGACCTGCGGGCCGCCGGCAACGTCAACTCGGCCCCGTTCGGCGGGACCATCTCGGCCGGCAATCCGAACCTGCGCCCGTTCCTGGCCGACGCGGTCGAGGGCGCGCTGGAAGTCTACCAGAGCCGCGGCGGCTATTTCGCCGTCAGCCTGTTCTACAAGCGGATGGACTCGTTCATCACCACGGCGACCAGCGCGGTGCGTTACGGCTCGACCGGCTATCCGCTGACGTTGCTGGCGCCCGGCAACGGCCCAGACACGGTCTACACCTTCGTGCGGCCGGTGAACGGCGACGGAGCAGCGATCAAGGGGATCGAGCTGGCTTGGCAGCGCGACTTCACCTTCCTGCCCGCCCCGTTCGATCAGCTGGGCTTCGTCGGCAATGTCACCCACGCCGCCGGCCGCTCGAACGTGCTGATCGAGGACCGCTCGATAGCCCTGGACCTGTTCCAGCTGTCGAAATGGACCTCGAACGCGACGCTTTACTACGAGACCGCGCGGTGGGGCGCGCGGGTCTCGTCGGCCTATCGCTCGGGCTATCTGGACGGCGCGGGCAGTCCAGGCTCGATCGGCTCGGGCTACAAGGCGTCGAACAATATCGACTTCGCCGCCCACTACAATACGGCCGGCGGCCTGCGGATCGTGCTGGAAGGCGTCAATCTCACGGATGCGCCGATCACCCAATACACCGATATCACCGAGAAACGCCTGACCGCCCGCACGGTCAGCGGCCGCACCTTCACCCTGGGTGTGACCTATGAGTTTTGACGGGCGAATTCCGATTCCGAAACATTTTCTGTCCCCGTTCGCCCGGCTCGCGCCTCTCCCCTCCATGGACGCGTGCACGACCATGCCGACTGGAAGCGCCATGAAGGACGTCCTCGCGGCGCTGCGGCCTCACGAGCGCAAGCTCGCGGCCTATATCGTGCGGCGGTCCAAGGACCCGGCGCGCGCAGAGGACATCCTGCAGGAGACCCTCCTGATGGTGTTGCGCCAGGCGCGAAAGCAGGAGATCACCCAGCCGCTAGCCTATGCCTACCGGGTGGCGGATTCGCTGATCTACGCCCAGGCCCGCCGCGACCGGCGCGAGGAGCCGATCGGCGACGAGGACTTCGGCTGCGACCTGCCGCTGCCCGACGCGGTGCTGGAGCACAAACAACGGGCCGCGGTGTTCGAGAAGGCGCTGAAGCGTCTCTCGCCGCTGCGCCGCGACATCTTCATCCGCCGTCACATCGACGGCCAGTCCAGACAAGCCATCGCCGACGATCTTCGGATCAATGTGGAGGCCGTCAAGAAACACCTCGTGCGGGCCATGACCGAACTGGCCGGCGCGATGCAGGACGCGGCGGTCAACGCCGCGCGAGAAGGGAGCCGCCAGGATGCGCGCTAACGACAACTGGCGCCTGCCGTCCGAGGAGGATCTCGAGGTCGCCGCCGACTGGGCCGATCGCCTGCCCGACCTGACGCAAACCGAGCGCGCCGAGCTGGAAGCCTGGCTGGCCGGCGCGCCCAGCCGCGCGGCCGCCTTCGCCCTGATGCGTGACACCCAGCGCGACACCGCCCTGCTGGACGCCGCCGAGCGCGTCCGCGCCGCGCCCGCCAAGAGGCGACACCTGCGCATGGGCTTGATCGCCGCCGGCGTCGCCATGGTCGCGGGGCTGTCGGTCGTGGTGCTGATGCGTCCGTACCTGAGCGAAAGGCCGATCGACCTGGCCACCCCGGTGGGCGCGCGCGCCGAGCATCGGATGAGCGACAAGTCCGTGATCACCCTGGCCGCCGACACCGGCGTCTCGGTGCGCTACAGCCGCGCCGCCCGCGACGTGGCGCTGAACAAGGGCGACGCGGTGTTCGACGTCGCTGAGGACGCCAAACGACCCTTCCGGGTCCAGGCCGGCGACACCCAGGTGACCGCCGTCGGCACCACCTTCGAGGTCGAACTGGTCAGCGACGCCGTCCAGGTGCGCGTGTTCGACGGCGTGGTGCGGGTCAATCGCGATGGCGCCGAACGCCGCGTCGGCAAGGGCGAGTGGCTGATGCTGGCCGCCGACCGCGCGCCGGTCCAGGGTCGCCTGGGCCCCGACAGCTACCAGGCCTGGCGCTCGGATTGGCTGGACGCCGACGCCCTGCCGCTGAAATACGTGATCGCCCGCCTCAACCGCTACACGCTCCAGAGCGTGGCGTTGCACGACACGGCGCTGGGCGAGCTGAAGGTCAGTGGCCGGTTCAAGCTGGACCGCCCCGCCGAGTCCCTGGCGATGATCGCCGCCCTGCTGGACATGCGGACCGACCCGGACGGCCGCAAGGTCTATCTCTCGCCGCGCCAGACCTCGCCCGAAGGGGCGCGGGGACCGACAACCTAGCCCCGCGCGCCGTCGCCCAAGCTATCGTCGCGGCTCTGAGCTAGCTTTCGACCGGCTCACCGATTGCGATGAAGCCGTGGGCCTGGCTTCGCGTCGCCTCGCCGGTGGTGATGCGCATCAAGGGATTGGGCCGCGGCTCGGCGACCTTGGTCAGGGCGTTGCGGTCGACATGACGGAACGGCGCCGTGCGGCCGCGGACCTGCAGCATGGTGGTTGAGGTGTAGGACCACCCGCCGTCGGCCTCGAAGCGGACGTCCAATTCGTAGGAATCCGTCCGGAACGCCCACTCCAGGAAGTCGGTCGAACAGATGCCGTAGCCCGGCCCGCCCCGCTCGGCGCGAACGACCAGTCCTGAACCATCCTCGGCCGCGCGCCCGGCGGCCAGGGCAACCTGGCCGCGCGGAATGGCCAGGGTCTGCAGGATCAGGCCCGTCGCCGGCTCGTACAGCCAATAACCGACCTGGTCGTGAAAGCTGGTCTCCTCATCCGAGGCGACGATGTGGACATGATAGCGCAGGCCGTAGAACAGCTGCGGGCCGTTGGCCTGCGGGTCGATCGGCTGCATCTCGATGCGCTCGAGAAAGTCGCGCCGTTCGGGGCCTTCGGCCTTCGGGTTCAGATCGACGCCCTTCAGTCCCTCCCATACGCCAGCCAGCGGACGCAGCGGACCCAGATTGGCCAAGGTGTCCGGATCCACGTCCGAGGGCTCGGTGAAGATGTCGTCGGGAAAATTGATCATGCCGGCCTCCGGTGACGCTTGACCTCGGCTCTAGCGGCCCAGGCGCGCCGGTCAAGCCGAAGAACCTCCACTTGTGCGTTCACCGGCGACTGAGCCCGGATTTGCCGTTCAGAAGGTGGCGTCGATCACGGCTCGGAACGCCGCGGCGACCGGCTCGACCAGTTCCCCCGACACGCAACGCATATCGTCGCCGGCGGTATGGAAGTAGCGATGGCCGCCATAGAGGCCGATGGCCGACACGTAGCCGGCCTCGATCACATTGACGAGTTCGCCGCCGGCATTGGCCTTGTTGGCCTCGTAGGTGGCCTCAAGACCGGTGATGCCGTGGAAGGCTCGGCGGGTCCGTTCCAGCAAGTCCGGCGTCGCGGTCAGCACACGCTGGGCGTCGGCGCTGGGTAAAGGCCGCAGGGCGCCCAGTTCATGCCAGTCGCGCGCGGCGGCGCTTGCGCCGATGTGGACCCAGGCGTGGGTGTCGGCGGGCTTGGGCGCGTGGTGCTCCAGATAGCGCTCCCCGCCCAGATAGATGTATTCGTGGCCGCTGGTGGCGGCGAATTCCAGATTGACCTTGGGCTTGGCCGCCGCCAGGCCAAGGGCCAGCGACAGCCAGATCGCCACTCCCGCCCCTCGCTCGGCCGCGCAGGTGAACCAGCCCGAACGCGGCGTGGTGACGATCAAGGTCTTGGCCGCGCCGCGATCGAGACGGGCGATCAGGTTGTAGGCCGGTCGCCGGCCGACCTCGGCGTCGACCGTCAGGGTCACGGTCGCGCCCGCCTTGGCGGCCGCGACGAATGGAGGGGCGTCCTTGGGGGCCAGCAGGACGACTGGCTTCTGGAAGCCGGGTTCCGACGGGCTGACATTCAGGCCGATCACCTCGCCTGTCGGCCCCGTGGTCACGACCACGGCCGCCGCCGCGCCGCGATCAAAGGCGTCCTTCAGAGCGGCGCGGATGACCGGTTGGGCCATGCTGACCCACCGGCTGTACGGCAGCACGACCAGCGCGATGGCTCCATCAAGGCTCCCCGGCATGGCGGACGACTTGAGGGGCGCGGTCAGTCCCCCGACGGCCGTCGTCCTGACGGTCGCCTGCGGGAAGACCTCGGCGCGTCGTCCGCCGGCGACCAGCGTCGCCTGGCGCACATCTGCGTACGGGACCTCGAAGGCCTGTCGCTCGCAGCGATAGCCGAGCGCGGTCAGCTCCTTTTCCAGCCAATCGCCGCTGGCGTTGTCGCCCGCGCCGCCCGAGGCCTTGCCCCCAAAGCCGGCGAAGCGCTCCAGCACCATCTGCAGCCAGGCGGCGTCGAATTTGGCGGCCGCCGCTTGAGCCCCCGGCGCAGCCGCCAGAGCGCCGACGCCCAGGGCGCCCACCAGAAGATCCCGACGCGACGCGCCCATGCCGTTCTCCGTTCCCGTCAACCGTGGATGATGTGCGCCTCGACGGCGCGTCGGCGAACCATGGCGAGGGCCAAGGCGCATTGTCGCCGGCGAATCGCGGCGGCGCGGCGACCATGAACAGGCCTGGCATGATCCCTCCCTCGACGCCGTGATCGCCGCGCCGTTGACCTCGAGGACACACGCGTGCGTTCAACCTCGTCAACAATATTGTTCAACAATTTTTGTTGATGCTCGCGCGAAATGAAGTTCATCATCCGCGATGATCGAGCACGGCTTCCGCTTCGCCCCCGCTTCCGGCGCCAAGATGGCCATGCAGGACAAGCAAGCTCCGGGGCTCTTCCTTGTTGCGCCTGACTTCATACACGGCCCGGCCGACAAGGGCCTGCCAATTCATGGGAGGCGACTCATGCCATTCGCGATTTCACGCCGGACCATTCTGGCCAGCGCGGGGCTTCTCGCGGCCTCGCCAGCCCTCGCCGCCGCGCCGTCCACGGCCCTGCGGCCGGTGCTCGACTATCTGGGCGAGCAGAACACCACCGGCTTCCTGGTGGTCCAGCGCGGCGAGACACTGGTCGAAAAGAACTGGCCCCTGCCGGCCGACGCGGGCCAGTTTCGGGCCAGCTTCACCTACGGAACGACAAAGGACGGGGCCTTGCTGGAGGACGTCGCTTCGCAGCAGAAGAGCTTCGTCTCGATGCTGGTCGCCATCGCCATCGACAAGGGCCTGATCGATGTCGACAAGCCGGTCGCCCACTATATCGGCGCGGGGTGGTCCAAGGCTTCGCCCGAGCAGGAAGCGGCTATCCGCGTGATCCATCTGCTGACCATGGCCTCGGGCCTGGACGAGAAGCTGGCCTTCGTCGCTCCGGCGGGGACGCGATTTTTCTATAACACCCCGGTCTATGCGGAAACCAAACGCGTCGTGGCCGCCGCCGCCAAGCTGCCGCTCGAGACCATCACCCGCGACTGGCTGACCGCGCCGGCCGGGATGGTCGACACCGCCTGGCGCCAACGGCCGGCCGCCTTCGCCAGCGTCGGCAACGCCACGGGTCTGGTCACCTGCCCGCGCGACGTCGCCCGGTTCGGCCAGATCGTGCTTGACGGCGGCAAGGCGGCCGACGGCAAGCGGATCGTCTCCGAAGCAAGCCTCAAGGCGATGTTCGTCCGCTCGGCGACCAACCCCGCCTATGGCCGGCTGTGGTGGCTGAACGGCGGCTCGGAGACCATCCGAGCGACCGGACGCGCCACGCCGGGGCCCCCTATTCCCGCCGCGCCCGCCGATACAGTCGCTGCGTTCGGAGCGCTCGACCGTCGCCTCTACGTCTCGACCAGCCGCAAGCTGGTCGTTGTCCGCATGGGTCAGGCCGCGGCCGATCAGGATTTCGACCAGCAGCTGTGGCTGCGCCTGTCGAAGGCGCTGGGCTGACGGCCTCAAGCCGCCTTGACGTTCTGCGCCGCCTTGGCGGCCAGAAACGCCGGCCGCGCGGAAAGTCGCTCCCAGTAGGCCGCGACTTCCGGGCTGAACTTGTGATCCAGTCCGACCGTATGGGCCAGCAGCAGGGCGTAGCCCACGCAGACGTCGGCCATGGTGAACCGTCCGGCGCACAGCCATTCGCGGTCGGCCAGGGCGCGGGTCACATGGCGCAGGCGCGACAGGAACCACTGGGCGTAGTCGTCGGCCGCCTGCTTCACCCAGCGCTCCTCGGGCTCCAGCTGGGTGTAGCGCAGCACGATCGTCTGCGGGAACGTCAGCGTCGCCTCGCCGCGATGCATCCAGTCCAGCCACAAGCCGTAGTCCGGCTCGTCCACGCCGACCGCCAGCGGCGTGGAGCCATGGCGTGTCGCGAGATACTGCGGGATCGCGGCCGACTCGGTCATTCGCGTCTCCCCATCGACCAACAGCGGGATCGTGCCCAGCGGATTTTGCGCCAGGTACTCGGGCGCCAGGAAGCGTGGCGGGAACGGCAACACGTGCAGGCGATAGGCCAGCCCCATCTCCTCCAGCGCCCAAAGGGCTCGGAACGATCGCGCGTCATGGCAGTGATAGAGTTCGATCACCGAAGTCCCCTCGCCTGGTCCCACAGCGGCCGCCCGAGGACGATGTGGGCAATCTCGTTCCGGCGATCGTACAACAGGAATTGAGATTGGCCGCCAGCCCCACGGCAAGCTCGCCAGCCACGCGCCCTATTTCAGACCCGGCTTGGCGCGCGGATAGCTGCGAGTCGACAGCGCCGGGACCTTGTAGTCGACCTGGAAGTGGCAGGCCTCGCCATAGGTCTTGGCGGCTTCGGCGCAGCCGACGGCAAGGGTCGCGGGGCTGGGCTTGGTTCCCAGCTCGATCCAGGCCGTCATAGCCCGCAGCAAGGCCGCGTATTCGGGCGTGGCCAGCTTGGAATGCTCGTGCTCGTCGGTGAACGACTGGACCAGCAGGTCGCTCTTGCCAGCCTTGGCGACGGTGTCATGGAACACCTGTTCCAGTTCGACGAAGGCGGTCGGATCGTCGATGGCGTGCATCGTCAGGGTCGGAACCAGCAGCTTGCCGGTCAGGTCGCTGTCGTCGGCCAGCTTGCGCACGCCCTCGGGATCGGCCTTGAAGCGGATCACGCCCTTGTTCAGCGCCTTGTCGTCGTCGGAACCCTTGTAGACCACGCCGATGTTGGTGAAGGGGTTCTTCCCGTCCAGCCGCTTGTTGACCATGTCGGCAAAGGTGAAGGTCGCCCAGGAGAGGTGGCTGCCCAGGGTGCGCTCGGGGATCCTGGTCACCGCCAGGATATTGGCGAGGTTGCGCCGCTGCTGCACCGTGCGCTGGCCCGCCGGCAGGTCGACGCCGGTGCAGGCGTTGACCCGCTCGTCGAGCTCCTTGTTGGTCAGCTTCGAGCCGACCGGCTGTCCCTGCCACAACGGATACTGGGCCTCGCCCTTTTCCGGATGGTTGCCGCAATAGTACTGGTAGACGGCCCGCAGATCGGCGCGGAAGTCATAGGCGCGCGTGCCGCCCGAGACCACGCCGCTGGTGAGGATGACGCCATCGTAGACGAGACTGCCGTCGGCGTCCTTGCCGTAGAGCTCGGCGGTCTTGGCCGCGACATTCCCGCCCCAGGACTGGCCGTGCAGAATGGTGCGCTTGGGCCGGCCGTAGTTTTCCCAGAACAATTTGCGCAGGTTGTCGCTGTCCTCGGCGGCCGAGCGGACGCCGTAGCCTTCGCGGCGATAGTTGGAGCCGGCCCAAGCATAACCCTCGGCGACGGTGACGGCGAAGCGCTGCAGATCCTCGATCGCGTCGTCGGGCTTGGGCTTCTTCAAGCGCGGCCCGCCATGGGTATGCAGGACAAGCGTCCCGTTCCAAGCCTTTGGAATAGCGATCCAATAGTAGGCGCCATTGATGTCCTGGCCGGCCATACATTTGGTCTCGGCCGGCAGGCCATCGGGACAGGTCTTTGCGACGGGCGCTTGGGCCCAGGCGGCCGTGGCGGACATCGCCAGACAGAAAGCCAGAGCGGCGCCCGAGAGCTTGGGGGACAGCTTCATCACCGGCGAAAACCTCGTCACGCAAATACGAAGGAAAGCCGGCCGCTCCTGGGAGAATGTTGGAGCGGCCGGTGCGCTGGGCCTCAGAATGACTTGCTGACGCTCATGTACCAGTAGCGGGCATAGGGGTTGTAGAGCGAGCCGATGTAGCCCGACGACGACAGCGGCGGATCCTTGTCGAACAGGTTGCGCGCCCCGACCCGGATGCGGGTGTCGTTGGCCCAGCCCTTCCGCTCGAAGCGGTACTGGCCATAGAGGTTGACCGTGGTCAGCGGTTCCACGCGCCAGGGCTCCCCGGTGGTCGACAGCAGGTCGGTGTCCAGCACCGCGCCGGTATAGATCACCGAGGCGCCGATCTGGACCGGACCGCCGCGCCAGGTGCCCGTGCCGCTCCACTTCCACTTCGGCTTGCCGTTGCGCTTCAGCAGGTCGCCCGGATCGGTCAGCGGCGTGGCCGGGTTGATCGTCCCGGCCGCGCGGGCGGCGAACAGATCGGCGATCGGCGGGGCCAGTTCCTGCGAGAACTTGTCCATGTAGGTGCCATCGACATTGGCGCTGAAGCGCCCCAGCTTGTCGGTGCGAAGCGTCCAGTTCAGGCCGAAGTCGATGCCGCTGACGGTCTGGGGCTGCAGGTTCTTGAACTGGTCGCGGATCTCAAGGATCTGGCCGACCGGGGTCAGGCCCGTGCCGTTGAAAAAGGCGACGTCGTCTACCGTTGGTGCGGCGCGGATGACATTGGCGTTGGTCGAACCCGTCAGGCGGAACAGGTAGTCCTGCACGGCGGCGTTGGTCGAGCCCAGTGTACCGACGATGCCCTGCTGCTTGATCTGCCAGCGATCGACGGTGACCGTGAAGCGGCCGAACTGCTCTGGAATGAAGGTCGGCTGCAGCACGACGCCCACCGAATAGCTCTCGCTCTCCTCGGCCTTGAGGTTCGGGTTGCCGGCGGTCGTGAAGCGGATGCCCACGCCGCGCGTACAGGCGCTGAAGGTCGAGATGCGGCCGGCCCGCAGATCGGCCTCGCAGCGGTAGTAGTCGGTGACGGTGTTGGTCCGCGAATAGGCGAACGGATTGGTCGTCTCCAGGTTCGGGGCGCGAAAGCCCTTCTGCCAGGAGCCGCGGAAACGGACGCCGTCGACCACATCCCAGGCGAAGGCCACCTTGGGCTTCGCGACCGAACCGAAGTCGCTGTAATTCTCGTAGCGGCCGGCCAGCTGGACATCGATACGGCGAACCAGCGGGATGTTCATCTCCGGCGAGACAAGCGGCAGGGCGAACTCGACGAAGGCCGAGCCGACGTCGCGCGAACCCTTGGTGCTGGGCGTGTCGTTGACGCCGGTGACGTTGCTGTTGCTGGTGTTGCCCGTCACCGGGTCGGTGAAGGGCGTACGACCGTCCAGCTGCGGGTCGCGGCGGTCCTGTTGGGTCTCGTGACGGAACTCGACGCCGGCGGCGACGCCGACATCGCCCGACCAGATGGTCAGCAGGTCCGGCTTGGACACCTTGAAGTCGGCCAGGGTCAGGGTGGTGGTCGAATGGCGCTTGAGGCGGAAGCGGATGGCGTCCAGCGCGGCCTTGGAGCTGGGCGTGCAGTCACGACCACCCGCGCCGTCCAGGCAGCCGCCGTTGAACGGGTTGTAGGCGTCGGGCGTGGACAGAGCCAGCTGGGCGGCCAGCTTCTTGCTGTCGATGCCGTCGCTCTCGTCCTTGGCGTCGGCCTTGGAATAGAGCAGCGCCGAGTCCCAGGACCAGCCCCACCGCTCGCCCTTCAGGCCGCCCAGGAAGCGGGTCTGGTAGTTCTCGACCTCGACCTTGCTCGGTCCCAGGTCGTTGAAGCGGTAGTTGGTGAAGGTCACCGGCAGGCCGGCGGCCGGCACGTTGGTCAGGTTCGGCAAGCGGTTGGGATTGACCGTACCGTCGGCGAAGGTCACCGGGCCAAACGGATTCCAGTAGTTGCTGCCCGGGACCCCGATCGCCACCAGGCTGGTGCCCTGGGTCGTCAGGCCCTCCGACGTGGCGTGATAGAGGCCGATCTCGCCATAGGCCGTCAGGGTGTCGCCGATGTCGTAGTGGCCGTTCAGGAAGACGTTCTGGCGCTCGATCTCCGGCGCGATGGTCGTCGCGTCGTTCTGCACCGCGTTGTAACGGTAGGCGTTGGCCGTGCTGCCGGTGGCCAGGTTGCCCGTGCCCAGGCACAGGCCGGCGCCCAACTGTGTGGCGCAGCCGGCGATGGTGTTGGGCTGCACGTGGGTCGCGCCGGCCGCCGAGGTCAAAGCCGTCGCTCCCTGGCGGATGACGCCGGGACCGCCGAACACCGTGAAGTTGGCGAACGAGTTCTGGTTGCCGCGATTGTCCGGCGCGGCGCTGGCGGCGTACTCCGGATAGCCGGCGAATAGAGAGCGCAGGTCCTGGGTCGCGGTATAGGGCCGGTCGCTGGGACGTTGGGCCGTGCGCCAGGTGAAGTTGCCGTTCAGCGAGATATTGCCCCGGCCTTCGGCGAAGTTGCGGCCGGCGAAGATGTTGCTGGTGTATTCCTTGCGGTGCGTGCCCTCGGCCCAGCCGTACTGGGCGTCGACGGTCAGACCGTCGAAGTCGGTCCGTAGCACCGTATTGACCACGCCGGCCACGGCGTCCGCGCCGTAGATCGCGGCGGCGCCGTCGCGCAGCACTTCCAGGCGATCCAGGTTCGAGGTCGGGATGGCGTTGGCGTTGTAGCCCAGCAGCGGCACGGTGCCCGACGACTGACTGGTCGGATGCGAGACCAGGCGGCGGCCGTTCAGCAGCACCAGGGTGTTGCCGACGCCCAGGCTGCGCAGGTTGATCGAGTTGACGTCTCCGCGCGTGGAGTTGCTGGTCTGCGGCGCGTTGCTGGGATTGATGAAGACATCGCCCATCTGCGGGATCGAGCGGAACAGGTCATCGCCCGACACCGCGCCGGTGGCGGCGATCTGGTTGTTGTCCAGCACCGTAACCGGCAGCGCCGCCGTGGTCTTGGCGCCCTTGATCTGGCTGCCCACCACGACGACTTCCTCGACCTTGGTGGCGTCGGTCGCCTCCTGGGCGGCGGCGGCCGTGGCGGCGAGCAGGCTGGCCAGGGCTACGCCTTGGACAAGGCGGCGGCGATGGCCACGGAGGTTTTGGTGCGTCACGTTTAGCTCCCCAAGTTTCTTGTTCTGAGCAGGCTCTGGAGTTGGATCCGCCGGCCCTAAGGGCGCGCGGCGTCCGGGACGGGACCGCTCGTGTCGGGCGGGTGTTTCTCGGGATTGAGGGCCGACCTGAGGGCCGCGACATCGAGGCCGCGCTCCCAGCGCGAGACGACGATCGCCGCCACCGCGTTGCCGGTGAAGTTGGTCAGGGCCCGGCACTCCGACATGAAGCGGTCGACGCCCAGGATCAGGGCCATGCCGGCCACCGGAACGGAGGGGACCACCGACAGGGTCGCGGCCAGGGTGATGAAGCCCGCGCCGGTCACGCCCGCCGCGCCCTTCGAGCTCAGCATGGCCACGCCCAGCAGCAGCGCCTGCTGCTCCCATGACAGGTGAACGCCGGTGGCCTGGGCGATGAACAGCGCCGCCAGGGTCATGTAGATGTTGGTGCCGTCCAGATTGAACGAATAGCCGAGCGGGACGACGAGGCCGACGACCGACTTCGGGCAACCAGCCTTCTCCAGCTTCTCGATCAGGCTGGGCAGCGCGGCTTCCGACGAACTGGTGCCCAGCACCAGCAGCAGTTCGGCCTTCAGGTAGCGGATCAGGCTGAAGATCGAGAAGCCGTTGGCGATACCCACCGCGCCCAGCACCACGATCACGAACAGCGCCGAGGTCAGGTAGAAGGTGCCGACCAGCATGGCCAGGTTGGCGACCGAGGCGATGCCGTACTTGCCGATCGTGAAGGCGAAGGCGCCGAAGGCTCCCAGCGGGGCGGCCTTCATGACGATGTGCACGAACTTGAAGAAGGCCTGGGCCACCAGCTCCAGGAAGTCGACCACGGGGCGAGCCGGCTCGCCGACCAGGGTCAGCGACAGGCCGAACAGGATCGAGATCAACAGCACCTGCAGGATCTCGCCCTCGGCGAAGGCGCCGACCACGGTGTCCGGGATGATGTGCAACAGGAAGCCGACGATGCTCTGGTCGTGCGCCTTGGCGGCGTATTCGGCGACCTTGTCGGTCTTCAAGGTGGCGGAATCGATGTTCATGCCCGCGCCCGGCTGGACGACATTGGCGACGATCAACCCGACGATCAGGGCCAGGGTCGAGAAGATCAGGAAATAGACCAGCGCCTTGATGGCCACGCGGCCGACCTTTTCCAGGTCCCGCATGCCGGCGATGCCGGTCACCACAGTCAGGAAGATCACCGGGGCGATGACCATCTTCACCAGCTTGATGAAGGCGTCGCCCAGAGGCTTCAGCGACTGGCCGATCTCCGGATAGTAGTGGCCGATGGCGCCGCCCAGGACGATGGCGAGCAGCACTTGGAAATAAAGGTGCTGGAAGAACGGCCGGGATCGTTCAGTGGCTCGCGCGGGCGCGGCCGGTTGGATCGTCTTCACTGTCGCCTCTTGGAGCCGCGTTTCCACCCGCGCCCCTTTGCCAGGGCGCCTGGATAGACGATCCTTTCAGGCGGAAGCCCGCGCAAGCGGCCTGAAGAAAAGCCATAAGACATTGCTTCAAAACAATATTCCTTATTCGAAGACGACGCTAACAGCGCCACCGACTGCGAAAATCCCTACAGCCAATCCGGCATTTGTGCGAGAATCCACACAAATCCTGGAAACGCGTTGATGACGACCATGCGGCCGCCGAATCTCGCCGACCCGATCGTTCGCCGCTGGGCCGCCTATTTCGCGGTGAGCGTGATCATCCTGGCGGCGGTCGTCGGCTTCGCGGGCGCGGTCGCCGAACGGCGCGCCGAGGCCGACCTGGCGCGTCAGGCCCAGACCTCCGCCACCCTGCACGCGGCCGTGCTGCGCAGCGAACTGGCCAAGCACCGCTCCCTGCCCTTCGTGCTGGCTCAGGACCCGGACGTGGCCGAGACCCTGCGCTCGGCCGATCCGCGCGGCATCGACGCCCTGAACCGCAAGCTGGAAACCCTGAGCGGCGGCACGCGCGCGGCGGTGATCTATGTGCTGAACGCCAAGGGCAGGACCATCGCCGCCAGCAACTGGCGAGAACCGACCAGCTTTGTCGGCTCCGACTATAGCTTCCGCCCCTACTTCAAGGAGGCCAGCGCCAAGGGCGTGGCCGAACTGTTCGCCCTCGGCACGGTCAGCCGCAGGCCGGGCCTGTTCATGTCCCGCCGCGTCGAGGGGCGCGAGGGCATGCTGGGCGTCGTGGTGGTGAAGGTCGAGTTCGAGGCGCTGGAGGCCGAATGGTCGGCCGCCGAGCCGGCCTTCGTCGCCGATCCGCGCGGCGTGATCCTGGTGACCTCTATCCCAGCCTGGCGGTTCTCGACACTTACCCGCCTGCCCCGCGCCGAGCAGGAACAACTGCGCACCGAGCACAGGTTCGGCGATGCCCCGTTCTCGGTGCTGAAGGCCTCGCCCGCGCCCTTGGCCGGCCGGCCGCCGGTCCTGACCACGGCGGCGGCGGACGGCGACACGCGCTTCATGGCCGCCAGCGCCGACCTGGGGGCCGCCGGCTGGACGGTCTTCACCTTCACGCCGGTGGGCGAAACCTTGCGGACCGCCGTCGCCGGGGCGCGAGCCATCGCCCTGCTGGTCGGTCTGGTCGTGTGCGGTATCGCCTTCGCCCTCCTGCGCTGGCGTGGTCAGGCCAGCCTCCGCGCCGCCCGCCAGGAGACCGCCCGGCTGGAACTGGAGGCCCGCGTCGCCGAGCGCACCACCGAACTGCGCGAGACCAACCAGCGTCTGGTCGTCGAGATCGAGGAACGCCGCCGCGCCGAGGCTCACGTCCACCTGATGCAGGACGAGCTGGTGCAGTCGAACAAGCTGGCCACCCTAGGCCAGATCGCCGCGGGCGTGGCCCACGAGATCAACCAACCGGTCGCCGCCATCCGCGCCTATGCCGACAACGCCGCCGCCTTCCTGGACCGGGCCGACGACAAGACCGCCAAGGCCAATCTCGGCCTTATCGCGGGCCTGACCGAGCGTATCGGCCTGATCACCGACGAACTGCGCGCCTTCGCCCGCAAGTCCAGCGCGCCCGCCGCGCCGGTGACCGTGCGCGACGCCATCGATGGCGCCCTACTGTTGGTCGGCCCACGCGTGCGTCAGCAGAACGTCCGGGTGATCCGCGACGAGGCGGACGAGGCCGCCCGGGTGATGGCCGAGCGTTTCCGGCTGGAACAGGTGCTGGTCAACCTGCTGCAGAACGCTCTGGAGGCGCTGGAGGGCGCGACCAATCCGGAGATCCGGGTTCAGGTCGCGGTCAAACGCGCGCAGGTGCGGATCGTGGTCGCCGACAATGGCCCCGGAGTCGCCCCCGAGGCCGCCAAGAGCCTGTTCACCCCCTTCGCGACCACCAAGCCGCGCGGCCTCGGCCTGGGCCTGGTGATCAGCCGCGACATCGTCGCCGAGTTCGGCGGCGAGCTTTCCCTGGAGCCCGCCCCCGGCGGCGCCCGCTTCGTGATGTCCCTCCCCAAGGCGCGTTCCTGATGCTTGTTCCCGTCAACCAAGTGGCCTTCATCGACGACGACGAGGTGCTGCGCGACGCCAATGTTCAGACCTTGCAACTCGCCGGGTTCGAAGTCATGGCCTTCGCCGCCGCCGAGGCGGCCCTGGCCGCCCTGCCGGCCGGCTTCCCGGGTGTGGTGGTCAGCGACATCCGCATGCCAGGCCTTGACGGCCGCCAGCTGTTCCGTCGCCTCAAGGCCCAGGACGAAGATCTGCCGGTCATCCTGATCACTGGCCACGCCGACGTCGCCGAGGCGGTCGAGGCCCTGCATGACGGGGTCTACGACTTCGTGGCCAAGCCCTACGCCCCCGATCGTCTGGTCAGCAGCATCCGCCGCGCGATGGAGAAGCGTCGGCTGGTGCTGGAGAACCGCACCCTGCGCACCCTGGCCGTCGAGGCCCAGGGCGATTGGCCCCTGATCGGCCAGACGGCGGTCATGGAGCGACTGCGCGCGACGCTAAGACAGCTGGCGAACGCCGATGTGGACGTGCTGCTGGAGGGCGAGACCGGGGTCGGCAAGGAGTTGGCCGCCCGCGCCCTGCACGCCTGGGGTCGCCGCCGCGACCGCGAATTCGTCGCCGTCGACTGCGCCGCCCTGCCCGCCGCGGCCCTGGATAGCGAGCTTTTCGGCCACGAACTGGGCGCCTTCAGCGGCGCCGTGCGTCAGCGCGCCGGCCGCATCCAGCAGGCTGATCGCGGCACCCTGTTCCTCGACGAGATCGAGACCCTCGCGCCGGAGGCGCAGGGCAAGTTCCTGCGCGTGCTGGAAGAACGAGAAGTCACGCCAATGGGCTCCAACCGCGCCCAGACCCTCGATCTGCGCGTCGTCGCCGCCGCCAAGTCGGACCTGTCGGACGCCGTCGCGGCCGGCGCCTTCCGCGAGGACCTGTTCCACCGCCTGGACGTCGTGCGTATCCGCATCCCACCGCTGCGCGAGCGACGCGAGGACGTGCCGCTGCTGTTCGCCCACTTCCTGGCCAGGGCCTGTGAACGGCTCCAGGGCGAGTCGCCGAAGATCGACGACGCGATCCGCTGGCGGCTCTGCAATCACGACTGGCCCGGCAACGTCCGCGAGCTCAGCCACTACGCCCAGCGCGTGGCGCTTGGCTTAGCGGACCAGGGCGGCGATTTGCCGGCCCAGCCCCCGCCGCCGCTACCGGCGCGGGTGGCGACCTACGAGGCGCATCTGATCGAGGAAGCCCTGACGGCCGGTGAAGGCGATGTCCGCAAGGCGCTGGAAATCCTGCGCATTCCACGCAAGACCTTCTACGACAAGATCGAGCGTCACGGCATCGACCTGGCCCGCCACCGTCGCCGGCAGCGCTAGCCTAGCAGCCTTGGCCGTAGACCAGCGGCCGGCAGACGCCGTCGATGTCGGCCGGCGCCTTGACGCCTGTGACAGCGGCGATGGTTGGGGCGATGTCGACCGTGTCCAGCGGCAGCACCCGCTCGTGCGGCGTCGCGCCCTTCCACCAGAACAGGATCGGCACGCGACGGTCGTAGTCCCACGGGCTGCCGTGGGTCGAGACGTAGGTCGCCCCCGCCGTGGCCGGCACGCGGTTGGGCTTGAAGGCGATCAGTATATCCCCGACCCGGCCCGGATAGACGCTGCGACGCACGCGCTCGGCCACCGACAGTTCTTCGATCGCGGCGTCGGCCGGAGCCGGCGCCAGGGTCAGGATGGCGTTGGAATCGAAGGCCTCGGCCACGGCCGGATCACGCTGGATCAAGGCCAGGGCCGCGGTCGTAATGCGGGCGCGGTCGGTGATCGAGGGCGCCTTGCGATCCGGTCCGACGACATAGATCTGGTCGATGCCGCCGTCGGCGATCAACGGATCCCACGACAGGTTTAGATCCTTGCGCAGCTGGGCGTTCAGCCCGGCGACCCACGGCTTGCCGATCACGCGCTCGATGTCGTAGCCCTCGTCATGCAGGCGTTCGGCGAAGTCGGCGCCGCCATGGTCAGCGGCCAGCACGACCAGAACCCCGCCCTTGACCTTGTCCAGGCTCTTGAGGAACGCGCCCAGGCGGTCGTCAAGGCGGGCGATCTGGTCGCACATCTCCGGACCGCGCGTGCCCCAGCGGTGGCCGATGAAGTCGGTGGCCGACAGGCTGACCGTCAGCACGTCGACCTGCGGCCCACCGCCCAGGGCGTAGGTCTCGCGCAGGGTCTGGGCCAGCTCCAGGGTCACCTGGTCCGTATAGGGGCTGGCGTAGAGATCGCGCTGCCGGCCAGCCTCGTCGGTCGCGAGCGGAATCGGCAGGGCCGCGCGCCACTTGCGGCCGCCAGTCTCGTAGTCGGCCTCCAGCGCCTGGCAGCGCTTGGCCGAACCGCCGACCAACTTCCTGTCGTAGTCCCAGACGTAAGGGTGTTTCTTGAGGTCCGCCGCCAGCCTGGCGTTGAAGGCGGCGACGGGCTTCAAGCGCTCTTCCGCCGTCTGGCCCTGGGCGACCCAGGTCGTGAAACCGAAGCCCGGCTGATACCAGAACTGCCCATCGGCCTGATGGCCCGACATGGTGATCGCCCCGCGATCCTTGCCAGACACGCCAAAGACCCGGCTTTTCGGCGACACGGCCTTCAGCCAGTCGCCATAGGTGGTGGCGACCAGATTGACCGGCGACACGGCCCGGCCCTTGGGATTGTCGGCCGGCGTCGCGTTGGGATCGGCCAGGCAGTAGACCGTCTTGCCGGTGGAGAGGTCGTACCAGTCGTTGGCGCTGATGCCGGTCTTGTTCGGATGTTTGCCCGTCAACAGGGTCGAGTGACCCGGGCAGGTCTCGGTGAAGGCGTGCGACTGGTAGCCGTTCGGATAGACCACGCCGCTGCTCAGCGTCTTGAGCCCACCTGTGAACTCCGGCCGGTGCTGGGCGTAGAGGTTGGCGCTGAACTGATCGATCGAGATGACCACGACCAACCTTGGATCCGGCTTGGCGGAAAGGGTGGACGCCTGGGCGGCAAAGCCCATCGACACGGCGGCGGCGGCGAGGCCGCAGGTAAGCATCTTCTTCATTCGCAGCGATTTCGCGCGAACCTATCGTCCTTGCAAGGCCGGAAACGGAGCCCGTGCGATACGGGCCACTTTTGTCAGCTGTCAGATGATATTTCGAACATCGCGGCGACTTTCAGCCGAAGGCCCTGCGCTCGACCTGTGACATCGAATTGGCGGTTGCGAAGGCGGCGACCTCGCCGACGACGATCAGCAGCGGCCCGTCGCCGGCCTCGGCGATGCGTTCCGCCAGCGTCGCCAAGGTGGCCGGATAGAGCCGGGCTTCGGCGCCGCCGGCCTTCTCGATGGCGACGGCAGGCGTGTCGGCGGGCCGGCCGGCTTCGATCATCCCTCGGGCGAGGTCGCCCGCCACCGCGCCGCCCATATAGACCGCCAGCGTCGCCTCGGGATCGGCGGCGGCGCTCCAGTCGCCCGACAACTTGCCGGCCTCCAGCCGCGCGGTGGTGAAGACCACCCGGCGCGCCTCGCCGCGGTGGGTCAGCGGAAAGCCGAACTGGGCGGCGGCGGCGCAGGCGGCGGTGACGCCGGGCACGACCTCGGTCTCGACCCCGAAGCCTTTAAGGAACGCAGCCTCCTCTCCGACCCGACCGAAAATGGAGGGATCACCGCCCTTTAACCGGACAACCTTCAGGCCCTTGCGCGCCAGTCGCAGCATCAGGCGGTTGATCTCGTCCTGCTTCATGCTGGGCTTGCCCGCGCGCTTGCCGGTCTGGATGCGCACGCAGCCGGCGGGCGCCAGGGCGATGGCTTCCTCCGAGCACAGGGCGTCGTAGAGCAGCGCTTGGGCGCTCTCGACGGCGCGGACGGCGCGGACGGTCATCAGATCCACTGGCCCCGGACCGGCGCCGACCAGCAGCACCTTGCCGAGCTTGATCTCAACCGACATGGACGGGCTCCTTAGGAGTAACGGCGAAGGTTTTGATCATGCGGGCTATTTCAGGACGGCAGGATCCGCAGTTGGTCCCCGCGCCCGTGACCGCGCCAACGGCGTCCGGGCTGTCCGCCCCGGCGGCGATAGCCGCGTCGACCGCCTTGGCGCCGACCTTCAGGCAGGCGCACACGATCGGCCCGCTGTCGACCGACGCGCCGGGCCGGCGGCCGAACAGCAGGGCCGAGCGCGCCTCGGGCGAGAGGGTCTCCTCGGCGAACAACTCGGCCAGCCAGTCGCGCGGCGGCAGGCGGCCGGTGGTGGTCATGTAGAGGACGGCGACCAGGCGCCCGTTCTCGACCCACGCCATGCGGCGCGCGCCGGTGGCGGGGTCCTCATAGGTGACGAGTTCGCCGGCCAGGCCCTTGGTCAGGGCCTTGCGGAGGGCGTCGCGCTCGACAGCGTCGCCCCGGCCGGCGAACTCGTGCTGCTGGCAGGCGTCCTGGGGGATACGCCGCCAGACAAGATCCGCCCCGACCAGGGACGTCAGGACGGATCGGCTCAGAAAGAATCCCTTCCAGGTTTCGCGATAGGGGCGGACACGGGCGGGGGTGTGCTTGAACTCCGGCTGGCCGGAGGTGGGGTCGACGTTGGGCGCGACCAGGGCGTTGGCCCGACCCGACGGCGCGAAGGCGTCCGTCCAGTGCATGGGCATGAACAGGCTGCCGCGCCGCTGGCGGTCGCTGACCTTGGCCACGGCGACAGCCTCGGCTCGCGCGGTCGTCACCCGCGCCAGGGCGCCGTCCTTCACGCCCAGAGCCAAGGCGTCGTCCGGATGGATCTCGACATAGGGCTCGGGCGCGTGACGGCAGAGGTCCGGCGCTAGGCCGGTGCGGGTCATGGTGTGCCACTGGTCGCGAATACGGCCGGTGTTCAGTGACATCGGGAAGGCGTCGCCGACAGCCTCGGCCGGTCCCTTCGGCTCGACCGGAACCATCCTGGCCCGGCCGTCGGGGGTCTGGAAGCGGCCGTCGACGAACAGCCGCTGCGCGCCCTTGCCATCCCTCACGGGCCACTGGATCGGTAAAAGTTCATTGTAAGCCTCTGGCGTCAAAGCCGAAAGGCCGGATAAGTTCAGAAGTCGACCGTCGTTCTCGTAGGCCGTCAAACGGGCCCATTCACGAAAAACACCGGCGTTGCTGGCCCAGCCGAAGCCGTCGAAGCCCATGGCCGTGGCGACGTCGGCCACGATCTTCCAGTCGGCGCGCGCCTGGCCTGGCGCCGGGAACAGGGCCCGCTGGCGCGAGATCCGACGCTCGGAATTGGTGACCGTTCCGTCCTTCTCGCCCCAGGCCAGGGCCGGCAGCTTGACGTCGGCGAAGGCGGTGGTGTCGGTATCGACGCAGTCGGAGACCACCACGAACGGACACGCGGCCAGGGCCTCGCGGATCGCGCCGCTATCGGGCAGGCTGACGGCGGGATTGGTGGCCATCACCCAGATGGCTTGGATCCGCCCGTCGCGGACCGCCTCGAACATCTCGACAGCCTTCAGGCCCGGCGCGCGCGCCGTGTCGGGCGCGCCCCAGAAACGGGCTACCCGGTCACGGTCTTCCGGCGCGAAGTCCATGTGACCGGCCAGGGTGTTGGCCATGCCGCCCGTCTCGCGCCCGCCCATGGCGTTGGGCTGGCCGGTGATCGAGAACGGGCACGCGCCGGGCTTGCCGATCCGACCCGTCGCCAGGTGGGCGTTGATGATCGAGAGGCCCTTGGCCACGCCCTGAGCCGACTGGTTCGCCCCCATCGAGAACAGGCTAACCGTCCGCGGGTTGGCGGCGAACAGATCGTAGAAGGTCAGCAGATCGACCTCGGCCACGCCGCAGTCCGCTGCGACGGCGCTTGAAGACTGGTCGCCTTCGGCAAGCTTGGCCATGACTTGCTCGAAATTGTTCACATGTCGGGTGATGTAGCCGCGATCGATCGCGCCGCGCCGGATCAGGTCGGCCAGCAGGCCGTTCCACAGGCGGACGTCGCTCTGAGGGGCGATCGCCAGGTGCAGGTCCGCGCCCTCGCCGGTGTCGGTGCGGCGCGGGTCGATGACGACGTGCTTCTGGCCGCGCGCCCTCGCCTGCTCCATGCGGCGGAACAGCACCGGGTGGGTCCAGGCGGCGTTGTGGCCGCTGAACACAACGAGGTCCGCGAGATCGAGATCCTCGTAGCAGCCGGGCACGAGGTCGGCTCCGAACGCCTGCTTGTGGGCGGCGACGGCCGAGCCCATGCAGAGGCGGCTGTTGGTGTCGATATTGCCCGAGCCGATGAAGCCCTTCATCAGCTTGTTGGCGACGTAGTAGTCCTCGGTCAGCAGCTGCCCCGAGACGTAGAAGGCCACGCTGTCGCGACCGTGGCGGGCGATGGTGTCCCTGAACCTTTTCGCGACCAGGGCGGTAGCCTCGTTCCAGGTCGCGGCCTTGCCGTTGATCGTCGGCTCCAGCAGACGCCCTTCCAATCCGACCGTTGCGCCGAGGGCAGAACCCTTGGAGCACAGCCGGCCGAGGTTGGCCGGATGGAGGACGTCGCCGGCGATCGACACCGAACGCCCCTGCCCGACCGCACCCGTCACCCCGCAGCCGACGCCGCAGTAGGCGCAGGTGGTCTTGACGGTCTTCAGCGACGTGGAGCCATCGGCCATGCGCTCAGTCCGCCATGACGGGCTGGGCCAGCAGGACCCGACCGTCCCGAACCAGAACCGGCACGACCGGCGCGCAGCCCTTGCCGGCGTCGGCGCCCGTGGGCTGACCGGTCGCCAGGTCGATGACCCAGCTGTGCAGGGGGCAGGTCACCCCGTGGCCGTGGACGATGCCCTGGCTCAAGGGACCGCGCTTGTGCGGGCAGCGGTCGACCAGGGCGAAGACCTGGCCGTCGCCAGTGCGGAACACGGCGACGTCGCCCTGGGCGGTGGCCACCCGACGCGCGCCGCGCTCGGGGATGTCCGTCACAGCGCCGACGTCTCGCCAGTGCGGATCGATATGGGCTTGCAGGGTCATTTGGCCGCCATCTCCAAGGGAAGGGTCGCCATGGGCGCGAACTCACCCGCCGCCACGCCGCCAGTGGCGCGCTCGGCCCACGGGTCAATCTGGGCGGTTTCCTGCGAGACCACGAAGCGGGCGTAGAGCGTGGCGCGGCTGTCGAGGTCGTCGACGGTGGCCGCGCGGATCGTGTCGAGGCCCACGCGAGCCATCCACTTGTAGATCCGCTCCAGGTACCAGCCGCCCTCGCGGTACATCTGCATGACGGCGGCGATCACCGCGATCGCCTCGTTTTCGGTCGGAACCTTGGTCAGCAGCTGCGTGCCCTGGATATGCAGGCCGGCGGCGCCGCCGACGTGGATCTCGTAGCCGCTGTCGACGCAGATCACGCCGATGTCCTTGCAGGTCGATTCCGCGCAGTTGCGCGGGCAGCCCGACACGGCCAGCTTGACCTTGGCCGGCGCCCACGAACCCCACATGAACTTCTCGAGCTTGATCCCGAGGCCCGTGGAGTCCTGCGTCCCGAAGCGGCACCAGTCGCTGCCGACGCAGGTCTTCACCGTGCGCAGCCCCTTGGCGTAGGCGTGGCCGCTGACCATGCCGGCGGCGTTGAGGTCGGCCCACACCGCCGGGAGGTCGTCCTTCCTGACGCCCAAGAGGTCGATGCGTTGGCCGCCCGTCACCTTGACCGCCGGAATGGCGTACTTGTCGGCGACGTCGGCGATAGCCCGCAGCTCGGCGGGGCTGGTCATGCCGCCCCACATGCGCGGCACGACCGAATAGGTCCCGTCCTTCTGGATGTTGGCGTGGACGCGCTCGTTGATGAAGCGCGACTGGCTGTCATCCACGTACTCGCCCGGCCAGGCGCACAGCAGGTAGTAGTTCAGGGCCGGGCGGCATGAGGCGCAGCCGTCGGGCGTGGTCCACTCCATGGCCTGGAAGACGGCGGGCATGGACTTCAGCTCGAACTCGACGATCGCCTTGCGCACGTCGCCATGCGGATGATGCGTGCACTTACACATCGGCTTAGGGCCGGCCTGGGCCTTGAAGCCGTCGCCGAGGGTCAGGCGGATGACCTGCTCGACCAGCGGCGTGCAGGACCCGCACGAAGCCGAGGCCTTGGTCACCGCCCGGACGTCGTCCAGCGTGGTCAGGCCCTGGGTCGTGATGGCGCCCGTGATCGCACCCTTGCAGACGCCGTTGCAGCCGCAGATCTCCTGCGTGTCGAGCATGGCCGCAACGGCCGCGCTAGGGTCCAGGCCCGAGAGGCCCTCCGTGATCGCTTGCCCGAAGATCAGGGTCTCGCGGATCTCGGCGACGTCGGTCCCGGCCCGCATCAGGTCGAAGTACCAGCCGCCGTCGGCCGCGTCGCCGAACAGCACCGCGCCGGCGACCTTGCCTCCCTCGATGACCACCCGCTTGTAGACGCCGCGCGCGGCGTCGCGGAACACGATGTCTTCGCAGCCCTCGCCGCCGGCGAACTTGCCGGCCGAGAAGACGTCGACGCCCGAGACCTTCAGGCGTGTCGAGAGGACAGAGCCGGCATAGGCGCCTTCGCCATCCGTCAATGCCTCGGCCAGGACCCGACACATGTCCCAGATGGGCGCGACTAGGCCGTAGCAATTGCCGCGGTGCTCGACGCACTCGCCCACGGCGAACACCGCCGGATCGGACGCGCGCATGGCGTCGTCGACGATCACGCCGCGATTGACCTGCAAACCGGCGGCCTTGGCGAGGGCGGCGTTCGGGCGGATGCCGACGGCCATGACCAGCAGGTCGCACGGCAGGACGCGACCATCCTTCAGCTTGAGACCGGCGACCTTGCCGTCGCGGCCGACGATCTCCTCGGAATGCGCGCCCAGCACCGTCTCGACGCCGCGTTCGGCCAAGGCCTCGCGCAGCAGGTAGCCGGCGCTCTCGTCCAGCTGGCGCTCCATCAAGACGTCCATCAGGTGGACGACCGTGGCGGCCATGCCGCGGCGAGCCAGGCCATAGGCCGCTTCGAGGCCCAGCAGGCCGCCGCCGATGACCACGGCGCGGGCGTTCGGCTTGCCGGAAGCCTCGACCATGGCCTCGACGTCGTCGAGGTCGCGGAAGGTGACCACACCCTGGAGGTCAGAGCCCGGCAGCGGAAGGCGGAACGGGTCCGAGCCGGTGGCCAGGATCAGCTTGTCGTAGCCGACCTCAAGCCCGCCCTCGGCGATCACCTTGCGGCCTTCGATGTCCACCGCCTTGATGGCGCGGCCGGCGTGCAGGGTGATGGCGTTGTCGCGGTACCAGGCCTCGTCATTGATGACGATATCGTCGAAGGTCTTTTCACCCGCCAGCACTGGCGACAGCATGATGCGGTTGTAGTTCACCCGCGGCTCGGCGCCGAAGATGGTGACGTCGTAGCGGGCGGGGTCGCGCTTCAGCACTTCCTCGACCGCCCGGCAGCCGGCCATGCCGTTGCCGATGACGACCAGACGTTCTTTCGTCATGGGTCTATCTCGCTTGCCGGAGGAACAGGATCAGACGCGGACGGTCGCGGCGTCGCCATGCAAGGTCGGCCAGATCGCCCGCCAGCGCGCCTTGAGGCTGAACAGGGCCACCAGGGCGAACAGCGCCAGCAGGGCGAAGCCGATGAAGCCGGACTGGTAGGAACCGGTCATCTTCTTGGCCAGACCCAGGGTGGACGCCAGGTAGAAGCCGCCGAGGCCGCCGGTCATGCCGATCAGGCCGGTCATGACGCCGATCTCCTTGCGGAAGCGCTGCGGCGCCAACTGGAACACCGCCCCGTTGCCCGCGCCCAGGGCCAGCATCGAGAACATCAGCACGGCCAGGGCGACATAGGCCGAGGGCAGCTGGAAGCTGGCGGTCGTCAGGCCGATCGCGGCCAGGACATAGACGAAGCTCAGAGTGCGCACGCCGCCGAACCTGTCGGCCAGCGCCCCGCCCACCGGACGGATGAAAGAGCCGGCGAAGACGCAGGCGGCGGTGAAGAAGCCGGCGACGACCGGGTCCAGGCCGTATTCGGAGTTGAAGTACATGGTCAGCGACGAGGCCAGGCCCACGAAGCCGCCGAAGGTCACCGCGTACAGCAGCATCAGCCACCAGGCGTCCGGGACCTTCAAGACGTCGAGATATTCGGCCAGCTTCTTCGGGGCGGGCTGCTCGGGCGCGTCCTTGGCCAGCAGCATGTAGACCACGAACGCCACGGCCAGGGGGATGGCGGCTAGGCCGATCACGGCCTGCCAGCCGAACGCCTTGGCCAGAGCCGGCGCGAACAGGGCCGCCAGGGCCGTGCCCGAGTTGCCGGCGCCGGCGATGCCCAGGGCCAGGCCCTGATGTTCCTGCGGATACCAGCGCGAGGCCAGCGGCAGGGCTACGGCGAACGAGGCGCCGGCCACGCCCAGGATCACGCCCAGGGCCAGCACCTGATGGTAGTTGTGGATGCCGATCGCCCAGGCCAGCACCAGGCCCGTCAGGACGATCATCTGCCCGACCATGCCGGTCTTCTTGGGACCGATCCGGTCGACCAGCACGCCATTGACCAGGCGCAGCACGGCCCCGGCGAGAACGGGGATCGCGACCATCAGGCCCTTCTGGGCCGGGTCGAGATGGAAGTCCTTGGCGATGGCGACGCCCAGCGGCCCCAGGATCACCCAGACCATGAAGCTGAGATCGAAATACAGGAACGCTGCGAACAGGGTCGGCGCATGGCCGGCCTTCAAAAAGTCGCGGGAGATCATGACGGCCTCGGATGTTTGCGTGTCTGCGAGAGCGGGACGTCGTCGTCCCGGACGGTTGACCGCATCCGAGCGGTCCTCTGGCAGCCGCGAACGCCGTTGTTCGGAGGCCTTGAAGCTAGATGAGACCCAGCTTCACGCGGCTGTCACGCCGGCGACGTGTCGCGATGTCGAGGTTTGTTGCGGCGCACGTTTGCTGAGCGGCACGGCGTCGGCGGCGCTCACGAAGCGTGCAGATCAGGCGAGAAGATGTCCCGAAATCTCCGCCGCATCACGGTAGAGGTCGGACCGGTAGACCCGATCGACCAGGGCGTCGAGGTCGACGCCAGCGCGCAGTTGGCCCCAGCGGACCATTCGGGACGCCATCCACAGGCCGTCTTCGCGGCGCGGCAAGCTGGCTCCGTCGCGGTGGAAGACGATCTCGTTCGCCAAGGCCCGAGCGATGGCGGCTGGCGCGGCGCCGACGACATCGGGACGCGCCAGGATGGCGATCAGGTCTTCGCGGTTGATTGGGTCATCGGCCCAGGCCGCGCCGCGGATCACGGCCCGCAGGCAGGCGCGAAGGTCGTCGGGCCGTTGCTCGGCCAGCGTCGCCGGAACGCCCAGCACCTTGTCCGGTCCGCCGGGCAGCAATTGCGAGGCCGTGATCAGGATGCGACCAAGTCCCTCGGCTTCCGCCACCGCGTTCCAGGGCGCGCCGACGCAGAAGCCGTCGACCTCGCCGGCTCGCATCCGCTCGACCATGCGCGGCGGCGGGATCACCACCAGGCGCACATCGCGGTCGGGATCGATCCCCGCCGCCGCCAGCCAGTCGCGCAGCAGGTAGTTGTGCATCGACTCCGGGAAGACCACGGCGAAGGTCAGCGTCCCCCGCCCGCTCGCCCGCCGCGCCGCGACGACCTCCGCCAGCCCCTCGCCCTTCGGCCCGATCGTTCCGGCCAGCGCCGTCGAGACCGTGATGGCGGCGCCATTCCGGTTCAGGGCCAGCGGAGCCAGGATAGCGCCCCCGGCGGCCAACGCCATCGGCGCCAGCATGTGCGCCCCGTCCAGCGCCCCGACGGCGACCTTGTCTCGGATCGTCGCCCACGAGGCCTCGCGGACCAGTTCGACGGCCAACCCCTCGTCCTCGAAGAAGCCCAGCGTCGCGGCCACGGCCAGCGGCGCGCAGTCGGTCAGCGGAATGAACCCCAGCCGCAGTTCGGAAAGGCCGCTCACGAGGCGTCTCCCCGCAGCACGCCGGCGAAGGCCAGCAGGTCTGCGGCCACGACGCCGATCGGCTTGCCCCGGTCCATGGCCAGCTTGCGCAGCAGGCGATAGGCACCGTCCTCGTCCAGGCCGCGCTCCTTCATCAGCAGGCCCTTGGCCCGGTCGACGACCTTGCGGGATTCCAGATCCGCCTTGGCCTTGGCCAGGTCGCCGCGCAGTTGCTGGGTCAGGGCGAAACGGCTCATGGCCACGTCGAGGATCGAGCGCACCCGGCCCGGCGCCAGCCCATCGACCACATAGGCCGCCACTCCGGCCCGAACGGCTTGCTCCGCCAGCCCAGGCTCGGAGCGGTCGACAAACATCACGACTGGACGCGGCGCGCCTTCGGTGGCTTCGCGCAGGCTTTCGAGTGTGTCGCGATCGGGGCTTTCCGCCGCGATCACCACCACGTCGGGCGCGAAGGCCAGGACCTCCGCCTCATCGTAGAGGGTCGTGTGACGCACCTCCGCCGGCTCGACGCCCTGAAGCCCTGCGGCCACGAGGGCCGCCCGGGCGTGATCGGGGTCGATGACGAGGACGCGCATATCGACCGCCTAGGCCTTTAGCGGCGCCTTGAGGAGCCTCGTCGGCGGTTCTGATCTCCTTTTGGGCAATCTGCCTAGATCGAGGGCGCCGGGCCCGAGCGGCGCCGGGTCAGCCAGACGTAAAAGCTCGGCAGCACCAGCAGGGTCAGCACGGTCGAGGTCAGCAGGCCGCCGACCACCACGGTGGCCAGGGGCTTTTGGACCTCGGCCCCAGGGCCGATCGCCAAGGCCATCGGAATGAAGCCCAGAATGGCCACCAGCGCCGTGGTCAGCACCGCCCGTAGGCGGCCGACCGCGCCATCGATCACGGCGGCGGCGATGTCGCGCGCGCCTTCCATCCGCTGTTTGATGCTCTGCATCAGGACAAGGCCGTTCAAGGTCGCGACGCCCGAAACGGCGATGAAGCCGACCGCAGCAGAGATCGAGAACGGCATTCCTCGCAGTAGCAACGCCAGCGCTCCGCCGACCAGGGCCAGGGGCACGCAGCCGAAGACAAGCACCGCCTCCGTCGCCGACCCGAGGGCGAAGAAAAGCAGCACGGCGATGACCAGGAACACCATCGGCACGATAATCGCCAGTCGCGCGCTGGCCCGCTCCAGATTCTGGAACTGACCGCCCCATTCGAGCCAGGAGCCCGGGCTTGGCTTGATCTCGCGCGCCACGGCGGCCTGGGCGTCGGCGACGAAGCCGCCCAAGTCGCGGCCCCTGACATTGGCCTGAACCACGATCCGCCGCTTGCCGTTCTCGCGGCTGACCTGGTTGGGCCCCTCGGCGGTGTCGAAGCGGGCGATGCTGGACAGCGGGATCGCCGTCGAACCCTCCCCGCTTTCTGACACGACCGGCAGTTGCCCCATCACGGCCGGATCGGCGCGTGAGGCGTCGTCCAGCCGCACCACCACGTCGAAGCGGCGGTCGCCCTCCAGGATGTGGCCGGCCTCGCGTCCCCCAAGGCCGATCTCCAGGGCGTCGGCCGCGTCGCTGGCGTGGACGCCCAAGGCGGCGGCGGCCGTACGGTCGACACTGGCGGTGATGGTCGGCTGGCCGGAGATCTGCTCGACCTTCACATCCGCCGCGCCGGGGACCTTGCGCAGCGTCGCCGCGACCTGATCGGCGGTCCGGCTCATGGCCGCGAAGTCGTCGCCATAGACCTTCACCGCCACGTCCGACCGCACGCCGGCGATCAGTTCGTTGAAGCGCATCTGGATCGGCTGGGTGAACTCGTAGGCATTGCCGATCAGCTTGCTAAGGTCGCCCTCCATCCGCTCGACCAGCTTGGCCTTGGACAGGCCGGGATCCGGCCACTCCTTGCGCGGCTTCAGGATCACGAAAGTGTCCGAGGCGCTCGGCGGCATCGGGTCCGAGGCGATCTCGGCGGTGCCGGTGCGGGTGAAGACCAGGGCCACCTCGGGCTGGGCCGAGAGCGCCTTCTCGACCTCGAACTGCATGGCCTGGCTCTCTTCCAGGGAGATCGAGGGGACGCGACTGGCCTGGACCAGAAGGTCGCCCTCGTCCAGCGTCGGCGCGAACTCGCGACCCAGGGCGAAGAAGGCGACGACGCCGAGCGCCAGCGCCAGGACGGCGCCCCCAGCCACCACCTTGGGACGCGCCACCGCCGCGCGCAGCACCGGTTCGAAGCGCCTGCGGACGGCGGCCATGGCCTTGGTCTCGCCGTGACCTTTCGGCTCGCGCACCGCCAGGGCGGTCAGGGCCGGGACCAAGGTCAGGGATAGCACGAAGGCGCCGGCGAGAGCGAACATCACCGTGGCGGCCATCGGGGTGAACATCTTGCCCTCGACGCCCTCGAAGGTCAGCAGCGGAGCGTAGACCAGGAGGATGATCGCCTGGCCGAACGCGGCCGGACGAGCCATCTCCTTGGCCGCTTCAATGCTGATCGACAAGCGTTCGGCGGCGGTCAGGGCGCGACCCTTGACGTCGCGGCGCTGAGCCAGGCGTCCCAGCGTATTCTCGATCACCACGACCGCGCCGTCGACGATCAGGCCGAAGTCCAGCGCTCCCAGGCTCATCAGATTGCCGCTGATCCCGAACCTGCGCATGGCGATGGCGGCGATCAGGAACGACAGCGGGATCACCAGCGCCGTGATCAGGGCGGCGCGGAAGTTGCCCAAGGCCACGAACAGAACCGCGATGACCAGCAGGGCCCCGACGGTCAGGTTGTGCTCGACGGTGCGGATCGTGGCGTCGACCAGCCGGGTGCGATCCAGCACCGGCTTGATGATCACTTCGGGCGGCAAGCTGGGCGCGATGGCCTTGAGGCGTTCGTCGACCCGGGCGGCGACGGTGCGGCTGTTCTCACCGACCAGCATCAGGGCCGTGCCGATCACCACCTCGCGGCCGTTCTCGCTGGCCGAGCCCAGGCGCGGGGCATGATCGATCGCCACCCTGGCGACGTCCGAGACCTTCACGACCGCGCCGCCGCGACGGCCGATCGGGGTGTCGGCCAGTTCGGCCAGGCTCTTCACCCGTGCATCGGTGCGGACGATATAGGCCTCGCCGCCGCGCTGGACATAGCCGGCCCCGGCGATGCGATTGGCGTGCTCCAGAGCCTCGACCAGCTGCGGCAGGCTGATCCCGCGCGCGGCCAGCTTGGCCGGATCGGGATGAACCGCGTACTCCTTGACGTAGCCGCCCAGCACGTCGACGCCAGCGACGCCGTTCAGGGTCTTCAACTGCGGCGCGACGATCCAGTCCTGGACGGTGCGCAGATAGGTGGCCTTCTCGATATCGGTCCGCAGCGTCTCGCCCTCGGGCGTGACATAGGAGACCCCGGGTCGCGCCGGAGCGCCCTTGAACTCGACGGTCCAGATATAGACCTCGCCCAGCCCGGTGACGGGCGGGCCCATGCTGGGTTCCAGACCGTCGGGCAGGTTGGCGCGGGCTGCCTGCAGGCGCTCGTTGATCAGGGCGCGCGCGAAATAGAGGTCGGTCCTGTCGGTGAACACGGCGGTGATCTGCGAGAAGCCGTGCCGCGACAGCGAGCGGGTCTCGACCAGGCCAGGCGTTCCGGCCAGGGCCGTCTCCAAGGGGAAGGTCACCTGCCGCTCCACCTCCTCCGGGCCGAGCGCCGGCGCGATGGTGTTGATCTGCACCTGGCGGTTGGTGATGTCGGGCACGGCGTCGATCGGCAGGCGCGACAGCTGCTGCAGGCCGAACGCGAACAGCGCCACGGCCAGCAGAACGACGATCCAGCGGAAGCGGACCGAAAGGTCGATGAGACGGTTCAGCATGATCAGTCCTCGTGCCCCGCCTCGCCCTTGCCCAGTTCGGCTTTCAGGCGGAAAGCGCCCTTGCCGGCGAGGGTCTCGCCGCCCTCGAGGCCTTTCAGGATCTCGATGGAACCGGCGGCGGTGCGACCGGTCACGACGGGCGTGGCGCGGAAGCCCTTGGGCTCGACGACGAACACGACGGTGCGACCGTCCAGGGTCTGGACGGCCTCGGCCGGGACCGTCAGACCGCCCTGCCCCTTGGCCAGGATCATCCGGGCCGAGACGATCGCGCCGATCGGCGGCGCGGGCGCGGTCGGCTTGGCGCGCACGACCGCGGCGCCAGCGCCAACCGCGCTGGGAGCGACGGCGACGATGCGTGCGCTGGCCTCCCCGCCTTCCGGCCTTTGAACCTGGATCGTGTCGCCGACATGGATGGCGCCGGCCGAGGCCGGCGGCGCGTCAAAGACGTATTCGACCTGGCTCTGGTCGGCGATCTCGGCGACGAGGTCGCCTTGGGTCAGAAAGCCGCCGACCCGAGCGTCGATCCGCGTGACGATCCCGGCGATCGGCGCGCGCAGGATCGCTAGGCCGCTGGCGCTGGGCGCGCCCTGAGCGGCGACCTGGGCGCGGGCGGCGCGTAGCTCGGCCCGGGCCTTGTCGGCGGCGGCCTGACTGGCTTCCCAGTCCTGCCGGGCGACAACCCCCGCCTCGAACAGGCGACGGTCCCTGGCCGCGGCGGCCTGGGCGGCGTGCGCACCGGCGGCGGCGGCGTCGACGCTGGCCCGTGCGCCAGCCCCCTCCGCGCTGCGTAGGGTGGCGATCGCCGCGCCCGCGGCCACGCGATCACCGGCGGCGACGTGGACGCGTTCGACCGCCCCCGACACGGGCGCGCCCAGAGCGGCCGAGGCGTTGACGGCCAGGGCCACCCGGCCGGGCAGAACCAGCTCGGAACCGCCGCCGCGTCCGACCGTGGTGGTCAGCACGCCGGCCCTGGCGGCGTCGGCGACGGACAGCGCCACGAAGCCCTCTTCGTGCGGGGCTCCTTCTTCCTTCTCGTGGGCCGGCGCGTCAGCCGGAACCTTGTCGGTCAGCCGGCCTGCGCCAAAGCCGAGGCCGATAGCGGCGACTAGCGCCGTGGCCGCACCGGCGAGAATCCATTTGCGGTCGGTCATTGGGTGTCCTCGAAAGCGACCTGTCCGTTGGCCTGGGCGAGGTCCGCCAGCGCCTTGGCGCGCGCCAGCCGCGCCTCGATGGCGCGTTGCCGGGCGGAGACGAGGTCGCGACGCGCGGAAAGGAGTTCGAGCAGCGGCAGCTTGCCGGCCTCGTAGCCCAGGCGAGCCAGACGATAGGCCTCGCGGGCGGCGGCCTCGCCTTCACGGGCGGCGGCGGCGGAGCGTTCGGCCGCCGCCGCCTCGCCCTCGGCGCCGCGGCGGTCGGCGACCGCGTCGGCCTGGGCCATGAGCAGCCTGGCCCGCGCCGCGTCGGCCTCGGCCCGCGCCGCCTTCACGGCGCCGCGGTTGCGGTCGAACAGCGGCAGGGGCAGCGAGAAGCCGGCCACGGCGGCGATGGCGTCCTCGCCGGCCAGGCGGCGAATGCCGAAATTGACGGTGACGTCGGGCGTGGCGCGGCGGTGTTCCAGGTCGAGCTTTCGCGTCGCGACCCGCTGTTCGGCCTCGGCCACGGCGACCGTCGGCGCTTGAGCCGCGACGGCGGAGGCGCGCCGGGCATGGTCCAACGCGCCGGGCGTCACGGCGGTGAAGGTCCGCTCGCCGCCGGTCAGGGCCGCCAGCCGGGCCAGCGCTCCACCCGATTCCGCCTCGGCCCGCGAGACCTCGGCCTGCGCGACCGAGACCGCCGCGCGCGCCTGCAAGGCGCGTAGTTCGGCTTCCTTGCCGTTGTCGACCAACAACCGCGCCGCCCGGGCGTCGGCCTCGGCCAGCTCATGGCTCTCCCTGGCGACGACCAGCCGTTCGCTCGCCGCCTCCGCGGTCGCATAGGCCACGACCAGATCGCGGGCGTAGGCGACACGACCGAGTACGGCGCGCGACCGCGCCGTGTCGAACTCGGCCCGGGCCGTGGCCGTCCGCGCGCCGCGCTTGCCGCCCAGTTCCAGGACCTGGCCGATCGACAAGGTCGTCTCGGCGGCCTCAAAGTCATGATAAGGCCCGCTTCCGCCGACGTTCTCGACCTGCAGGTCCAGGGTCGGATTGGGCCGGGCCCGGGCCTGTTGGGCGCGCCCCTCTGCGGCGCGCGTTTCGGCCTCAACGACGATCAGGCGAGGCGCGGCGGCCTCGCGCAACAGGGTTTCAAGCGGCGGCGCGGTCTGGGCCGCGGCCACGCCATGGAGCGCGCCGCAAGCGGCGAACGCCCAGGCCGCGCGCGGCGGCCATCGGTTCGATGACATGAAAATTCCTCGCGATGATATGACGACGGCGCGCTAAAGCGCGCGGGCCGTCAGCCGCGAGGTGGGCGATCGAGAGCGGAGACCGTCAGCGACGGCAGGGCGTGGACCGGCGTAATAGCGTGACGAGCGCCCGCGAGGGCCGGCGCGGCGACGCTCGAAACGGGGGCGTCGAGCGCGGGTCCCGCGTGATGGCAGTGACCACCCAGGCAACAGGCCGCCTTGCACGGCGCGCTGTCCTGCCCGTGGTCGGGCTGTAACGCTTGGCCGACGGTCGGCGCGACCGCGTCCCCCGCGCAGAGGCAAGCCGCGGCGCTGGTCATCGGCGCGGCGACAAGCAGGGACAGGACACAGGCGGCCAGAAGGCCTCCCAAGTTCCGCCACCATGTCGTCTTGCGCCGCATGACCGCTCTCATAGCGCCGAGGCGCGAATTTGAGAACGCGTTACATAATCACACGGCCTTGGCGTGTCGCTCGGTCGCCTTGGGCAGACGCGCGTCGAACGCGGCGGCGACCACCCGCATCAGGCGTCGCGCGGTCTCGGGGATCGTGATCACCGCGCCGTCGCGGCGGCAAAGTCCGGCCAAGGCCAGGGCGTCGACGGCGTCCAGGCTCTCGGCCAGCAGGTCGCTGGACATTCCTTGATCCCGGCAAATCGCGTCGACGTCGACGGAAAGGTCGCACATCAGCCGCTCGATCACGAGCGCGCGCAGGCGATCCTCGTCACCGATAGCCAAGGCGCGGTTCAGCGGCAGCTCGCCCTGGGCGATGCGGGCCGCCCACTGGTCGCTCGGCACATGGTTCTGAACGAAACCCTCGCGGAACTGACCGATGGAGGACGGTCCAATGGGAATGAGCACCGCCGCCGCGTCGTCGGTATAACCCTGGAAATTGCGCCGCATCCGCCCCTCCGCGGCCGCATGGCTGAGCGCGTCGTCGGGCAAGGCGTAGTGATCGAGGCCGATCCGTACATAGCCGGCCTCGACCAGGGCCGCATCGGCCGCATCGGCCTGCAGCCAGCGTCCATCGAGATCGGCGAGGTCGGCTTCGCGGATCATCACCTGGTGCTTCTTCATCCACGGCACGTGGGCGTAGCCGAACACCGCGATCCGGTCGGGCCGCAGGGCGACGGCCTCTCGGGCGGAGGCGTAGACATTGTCGGGCGTCTGGCCGGGCAGACCGTACATCAGGTCGAAGTTCAGGCCGCCGACGCCCACGTCGCGCAACCCCTCGACCGCCCGCGCGACTTGCTCATAAGGCTGGACGCGGTTGACCAGGGCCTGAACGTTCGGATCGAAGGTCTGGACGCCCAGGCTGACGCGGGTCACGCCCGCTTCGCCGACCGCCGCGATGAAGCCCTGCGACAACATGCCAGGATCAAGCTCTGCGGCGATCTCGGCGCCAGGCCGCAGGCGGAAGGCGCGCGCCAGTCGAGCCGTCAGGTCGACGAAATCTTCGGGCCGCAGCGCGTTGGGACTGCCGCCGCCGAAGTGCAGGTGCGCCAGCCCGTCGTGCTCGCCCAGTCGCCCGGCGACCAGATCGATCTCGCGCCGGAGCACGTCGAGATAGCTCCCCACACGGTCGTAGGTCGGCGCGATCGAGGTGTGGCAGCCGCAGTACCAGCACAGGCGGCGGCAGAATGGCACGTGGACATAGACCGACAGCCGGTCATCCGGCCTTGTCGCCCCATACCAGCCTTCCGCGTGACTCGCATGGGCGCTGTCGAAGGCCAGGGCCGTCGGATAGCTGGTATAGCGTGGCAGGTTGCGCTCGGCGTGCGAGCGTTGGGCGGCGGGCAGGATCGTGGCGGTCATGGGCGGGCGTCCTCGGGGACCGGGAAATCAAGAGCTTTGAAGCGGCGACGCTCTCGGTCGGCCTGGCCGGGCCGGGCGGCGTCGAAGGGGGCGTGATTGTCGATCGAGCTATCGGCGGCCGCGAGCAAAGCGAGATCGCCAGGCCGGCGCAGCGTGACGATCGGACCGTCGACCTCGACCCCCAATGGCGCCAGACTGGCGAAGCCGCGCGACAGGTTCTCGGGGGTCATGCCCAGCAGCGAGGCCAGGACCCGTTTGCGACTGGGCAAGGTCAGGCGGGTGGCGCCGTTCTGGCGCCGGTGCTGGGTCAGCAGATAGTTGGCCAGGCGCTCCAGCGTGCCGCGCAGCCGCTGGTTCTTCAGGGCGCGAACGACGCCGCTGTAGCAACCGGAAAGCTCCTCGGAGATCGCGAAGGCCAGGGCGGGATCGGTCCGGGCGGCCAGGCGCAGCGCCGCGCCAGGAATCGTCAGCACCTCGCTGCGCGGCGCGGCCCAGGCCGTCACCAAGGCCGGCGCGTCCAGCACGACCGAGGCCAACATCACGGTGGACAAGGGTTCCAGCAAGGCCAGGGTCGCGCCCTGTCCGTCCCGTCCGCTCTCCAGAGCCACCGAGCCTTCCATCAGGATCGAAAGGCTGGGACTGACCTCGCCCTCGAGCGTCAGGGCGGTGCGGCGCGAAACGCTCTGCAGCACGGCGTCACGCGTCAGCTGGGCGAAGCTGTCTGCGGAGGCGGCGTCCAACAAGGGCAGCTTGCGGACACGAATCAGGTCGGCGGTGTCGAGGGACATGCGGGCCCTTCCACGATGAAGTGAACCCGTCTTGCCGTGTTCGACGATCGCGAACCTTGATCGGCGTCAATCCTCCGCCGGCGGCTTGTCGTCGAGATGGTCGTAGAGGATGCGGGCCGCATCGCCCTTGGGGTCGTCGTACTGGCCCGAGCGCATCGTCCAGAAGAAGGCCAGCAGACCCAAGGCGCCGAGGCCGATCGACGCCGGCGCCAGGAACAGGATGATGTTCATCGGCCGGGCCATCGCAAACGAGGCCTGGCGGCGTTCAGCAACACAACGATCGACGAGCCCGACATGGCCAGGGCCGCGATGAACGGATTGACCAAGCCCGCCATCGCCGCGGGCATGGCCACGACATTATAGACGGCCGAGAAGCCGAAATTCTGCAGCGCCCGACGGCGGGCCGACCGCGCAGTGTCGATCGCCTCGGGCGCCGCGCCAAGAGCCTCGCCGGTGAAGACCATGTCCGCCGCGTTCTGGGCGGCGTCGACCGCCGCGCCGGGGGCCATCGAAGCATGCGCCCGAGCCAGGGCGGCGGCGTCGTTGAGGCCATCGCCGACCATCAGCACCTTGTGGCCCCGCGCCTTGAGGTCGTCGACGATCGCGGCCTTGTCGAAAGGCGTCAGGCCCGCGCGCCAATCCTCGACGCCGACCGCGCGGGCGATGTCGCGCACCGGGCCAGCGAGGTCGCCCGACAGAATCTCGACTGACAAACCCATTTGGCGAAGTCGCGCGATGGCCTCGGACGCGTCGGCGCGCGGCTGGTCCTCGAACACGAAGCGAATCTTCACGTCGCCTTCGAAGCCGAACCACAGCTCGGTCTCGCGCGCGTCGCCATCCTTGACGCCGACGAAGGCCGCGCGGCCCAGGCGCGCGCGGCGACCGTCGATCAGGCCCTCCACGCCCTGCCCGGCCGTCTCGACGCATTCGGCGGCGACGGGGCCGGCGCCGGCTTGCGCGGCCAGGGCCTTGGCCAGGGGATGGCGCGAGGCGCGGGCCAGCGGCGCGGCCAGGGCGACCAGATGGGTCGGCGCGTCAACGAGCCGAGGGCAGCCTTCGGTCAGCACGCCGGTCTTGTCGAAGATGACGTGGTCGACCTCGGCGAGGCGCTCCAGGGCCGCCCCCGACTTGACCAGCACGCCCTTGCGGAAGAGGCGGCTGCTGGCGGCGATCTGCACGGCCGGCGCGGCCAGCCCCAGGGCGCAGGGGCACGTGACGATCAACACCGCCGCCGCTCGCAGCAGCGCCTCGCGCGGACCCAGGCCCAGAGCCCAGCCGCCGATGAAGGTCGTGGCCGCGACGGTGTGGACGACCGGCACGTACAGCGCGGCGGCCTTGTCGGCCAGGCGGACATAGGCCGAGCGGGTCTGGGCCCCGGCCTCCATCAGACGGGCGATGGCGGCCAAGGTGGAGTCCTCGCTTCGCGCCGTGGCGGTCATGACCAGGCGGCCGGAGAGGTTGAGCGCGCCGGCGTGCAGTCGCGCCCCGACCGTGACCGGCGCCAAGGCCGTTTCGCCGGTGATCAGGGCGTTGTCGATCTCCGAGCGGCCGGCCTCGACCACACCGTCGACGGGTACGCGATCGCCGGGCGCCACGACAAGCCGGTCCCCAACGACGATATCGGCGACGGGCACGCCATGCTCGGCCTCGCCCGACAGGCGCACGGCCACCGGAGTTTGCAGGGCCAACAGGTCGCGCGCCGCAGAACGGGCGTTGGCGCGTAGGCGGTGATCCAGGTAGCGCCCGATCAGGAGCAGGAACAGCAGGGTGACGGCGGCGTCGAAATAGGCGTGCTGGCCGCGCAGCATGGTCTCGGAGAAGCTGACAATCAGGGTCAGGATCACACCGATCGAGATCGGCACGTCCATGTTCGCCTTGCCGCGCTTCAGCGACGCCCAGGCCGAGCGAAAGAACGGCCGCCCCGCGAACAGGGCGCAGGGCGTGGCGACGATCGCAGCCATCCAGTACATCAAGGTCAGGGTCGCCGGCGTCAGTTCCTGGCCGAACAGGCCCGCCCAGGCCGGGACCGTGAACATCATCACGTTGCCGGCCCCGAAGCCTGCGACTCCCAGCGCGACGGCCAGTTCGCGGCCTTCGCGATCGATCGCGGCGACAGCCTCGGCCGGATCGAACAGGCAGGCGCGGTAGCCCAGGCCCTCGACCGTCTCTACTACGCGTTCCGGATTCGCCTCGCGCCCGGCGAGTTCGACGGCCAGCTTGCCCGTCGTCAGGTTCAGGCGGGCGCCGGCGACGCCCGGCACGCCGGCGACAGCGGTCTCGATCTTGCGGATACAGGCGGCGCAGCGAGCGCCGCTGACCAGCAGTTCAAGCCGCCCTCGCCCCGCCTCGTCGCGGCGAACGAAGGCTTCCAGATCGCGATCCACGGTCAGGCTGGCGTTCATTTGGCGGGCTCCAGCAGACGTGTTTCCAGCTCGAAGACGTCGCGGCTGTTGCGCGCCGTGGCCCGCAGGTCCCAGGCGCCGTCGAGCCGCGCGCGGGCCTGATAGCGGCCGTCGCCCAGCGGCTTGAAGTCAAGAGTCTGGCGGCCGGTCTCGGTGGCCGGCCGCTCAAGGACGCCAGTCACGGAAAGGCGGTCCAGCGGCGCGCCGGTCTTGTCGACGAGGTGCACCACCACCGTCCCGCCGTCGGCCTTCTCGACCGAGGCGGCCCAGCCCAGGGCCGCCTCTCGCTGGCGCTGGGCCAGGGTCTTGTTGAAGGCCAGGCCCGCCTCGTAGGGGTTGGAGGCGACCTCGCCCGAGAAGGTGCCGTAGGCCTTGATCATGAACAGCGTATCGACGCCGATCACGACGGCGAAGAACGCCACGACGGCGATCAGGACGTGCCAGCCGGTGATAGGCTTGACGGCCTTGGACTGGGCGATCTCGGGGGACGAGGCGGCGGTCATTGCGGGTTCGCGGCTCCGGAGAGGAAGACGGTCTTGGCGTCGGCTTGGACGTCGCCGGCGCGGGCGATGAAGCGGACTGGCGTGCTGGCCGCGAGTCCGGCTTCGGGCGGCGCGGTGACGAAGACCCGCACCGAGGCGACCTGGTCCGCCGGGACGGTGACGCTGACGGCGCCCGGGGCGCCCGGCTGGCTGAGGCGCGCGCCGGCGACGCCGTCGAACGCGATCTCGAACCGGCGGTCGAAGAAGGTCCGGTTTGTGATCTTCAGCGTATAGCCGTCCCGCACCGCGCCATCATGCATGCGCACGAAGATCGGGTTGCGGTCGCGGATGACGTGGAGGTCGGCCTTGGGGCGGCTGATCAACGCAGCCAGCGTCAGGCCGCCGACCACCGTCAGGGCCAGGGCGTAGTAGATCGTCCGCGAGCGCACGGGCTTGTAGGTCGCCTTACGCCCGCAGGCGCGGGCGGCGACGGCCGCGTCGGTGTCGTAGGCGATGAGGCCCGTGGGTCGCGCCAGCTTGGTCATGATCTCATCGCAGGCGTCGACGCAGAGGCCGCAGTTGATGCACTCCAACTGACTGCCGTCGCGGATGTCGATGCCCATCGGACAGACGACGACGCACTGGTGACAATCGATGCAGTCGCCGCGCCCCGCCCAGTCCTCGCCCTTCTTGTGCGCGCCGCGCGGCTCGCCGCGATCGCGCAGATAGGTCACCTGCAGCGAGTGTTGGTCCAGCATGGCGCCCTGGATGCGAGGCCATGGGCACATATAGGTGCAGACCTGTTCGCGCATCCAACCGGCGAAGGCGTAGGTGGTCACCGTCAGCAAGGCGCAGGAGACATAGGCAGTGGCCGGGGCCTGGCCGATCCAGAAGGTGCGGATCAGGGTCGGGGCGTCATGGAAATAGAAGATCCACGCCCCGCCGGTGCCGAAGGCGATGCCAATCCAGGTCAGGTGCTTGCCCGCCTTGCGCCAGAGCTTGTCGAACGACATCGGCGCGGCGTCCAGACGCATGCGGGCGTTGCGGTCGCCCTCGAACAGGCGTTCGACGACGATGAACAGGTCGGTCCAGACGGTCTGCGGACAGGTGTAGCCGCACCACAGCCGGCCGAACAGCGCCGTGACCAGGAACAGGACCAGGGCGCCGGCGACCATCAGCCCGGTGATGATGTGGACGTCCTGCGGCCACAGCTGGATATTGAAGAAGTAGAAGCGGCCGCCGGTGAAGTCGACCAGCGCGGCCTGCTGCGGGAAGCCCTCTGGCCGGCGCCAGCGGATCCACGGGGTGACGTAGTAGACCGACAGGGTGGCGATGAGCAGCGCCCACTTCACCCTGCGCCACGTCCCGTGGGCCAGCTTGGGATAGATCGGCTCGCGCGGTTTGTAGAGGCCATCGCCCTTGGGCGCCCCCCTGCCCTTGGCCCGTGCGGCGGCGGAGACGGCTGTTGTGTTTTGGGTTTTGGGTTTGGTGTTGTCGATGAGGGTTGGCATGGCCGGCTATTGTCCGGCGGCGTTGGCGTGGACGTAGACGGCGATGGCCTTGATGGTTTCGGGGCTGAGGCGTCCGGCCCAGGTGGGCATGACGCCGCCGTTCCCGGCGAAGATCTGGCCGCGG
>NZ_RRYI01000069.1 GCF_003931565.1 Caulobacter sp. 602-1 | reverse complement strand
GCGCCGGCGACGGCGGCGCATTAACGACGACAAGCACTGTGTCATCCCGGGCGGCCGTAAGCCGAGCCGGGACCCTGGGGCCGGCGCTTCGCGGTTGCCCTGGGTCACGGCTCTCCGCTTCGCTGCGGCCGGGATGACACGCTTTGTTTGATGAGTGGACAGTTGGCAGCGTCATCGGCGCTGACTAGGAGTGGCTCAACGTCGCAGCTCCTAAGAGTGTCCGCCCCAATGACCACCCAGCCTCTGCTTGGCCGCCATATCGCCGCCCTGCTCGGCGGCCCATCGTCGGAACGCGAGGTCAGCCTGGTGTCGGGCCGCGCGTGCGCCGA
>NZ_RRYI01000068.1 GCF_003931565.1 Caulobacter sp. 602-1 | reverse complement strand
GAATCTCCAACCCAATGGTGCCTTGACCGCAAATGACCTCGTAGTCATCGAACGGCGGCACGTAGATCATGCCCTTCGTCTCGGCGAGTTCGGCAGCATGCGCTGCGGATTCATCGAACACATCACCGTAGAGCACCACATCGGCACCATAGGCCTTGGTGGCATCCACTTTCAGCGGCGGAGTAATCTGCGGCATGCAGATAGTGGCCTTGGCGCCACGTTCCCGGGCTGCATAGGCCACGCCTTGCGCATGGTTGCCAGCGGATGCGGTGACGATACCATGAGAAAGCTGCTCTTCGGCGAGCGCATCAATCTTGTTATATGCACCA
>NZ_RRYI01000067.1 GCF_003931565.1 Caulobacter sp. 602-1 | reverse complement strand
CCCGGTATCCACCTTGACGGTCACCGTCGCCGTCCGGCCGGTCCGGCGCACCGCGTGCAACAGTTCGTCGAGTTGGCGCAGCGAGGACACCGCGACCTGCACGTCGGCCAGCAGCGCGGGCCCGAAGTCGATGCCGGGCGGATGCAGCCAGGCCAGCACCGGTGCGGTAATGCCATCAGCGCGCAGCGCTAGCGCCTCGTCGACGGTGGCGACGCCGAGTTCGGCCGCACCGGCTCCCAGGGCGGTTTGGGCGACGCGCGTAGCACCGTGACCGTAGCCGTCGGCCTTGACCACCGCCATCAGCTGCGCGTGGCCGGCGTGCTCACGCA
>NZ_RRYI01000066.1 GCF_003931565.1 Caulobacter sp. 602-1 | reverse complement strand
ACCGCCGAACGGATCAACGAATTCCAGATCGGGCACACGCAGGGCCATGGCGTTGACGGTGAAGTCGCGGCGTGAGAGGTCACCTTCAAGCGTGTCGCCATAATTGACTTCAGGCTTGCGCGAATCCGGATCGTAGGTATCCGACCGATAGGTGGTCACCTCAACCTTGACCTCGGTGCCATCCGCACGCCGGCGCATGGCACCCAACGTACCGAACTTGCGGCCCATATCCCAAAAACCTTCATGCCCCCAACGGCGCAGAATGGGCTCGAACTGTTCCGGGCGCACGGATGAGCAGAAGTCCAGATCGTGGCTCTTGCGGCGCAGGAGCA
>NZ_RRYI01000065.1 GCF_003931565.1 Caulobacter sp. 602-1 | reverse complement strand
GGCCGCGGCGATGCCGAGCGGGCCTTCCTGCCTCGCGGGCTCGCCGCGCGGGGCTTCGTGCGCACCTTCATCCTCGCCGAGGGCATGGAGGTGACCGCCGCGACCCTGGAGCATGGCCTGCTGCCCATCGATCTGGCCCGGCCCGAACCCGAGCGTCTCGTGAAGAGAATTCCCATTCGCAGCGCGGGCTGAAACGCCGCGCGGAACCCGCCCCGCCGATCTGGGCTCTGACCCGGCCGGAGAAAGGCGCGTTCCCTAATCAAGGAGGTGGTCATCATGACGCCCAACACGCACTACAGCAGCCCGCTCTTCACCAGCGAAGCTTTCGCTGCC
>NZ_RRYI01000064.1 GCF_003931565.1 Caulobacter sp. 602-1 | reverse complement strand
CAGCTTGATCTATCCGCACTTGCCGAAGAGCCCAAGGCCGCGGAACCCCGTCGTGTGCGCCGTAAGGCAGCCGATGAGGCCACTGAAGAACCGCGCGATGCCCGTCATCGCCGCGATGATGAACGAACCGGCCGCAAGCCGCGCAAGCAGGCCGATGAGGCCGGCGATCTGCTCGCCTCCCTCGATTTGGGCGAGACAACCGCTCCCGAGCGCCGCCGCAACCGTCGTGATGACACCGAAGCTCCGCTCATTCGCCGTGTGCATGATGAGGATCAGCCGCGTCGCCGTCGCCGTCCTGCGGACAGCAGCGACGAGACCGTGCGCGATTTGGATG
>NZ_RRYI01000063.1 GCF_003931565.1 Caulobacter sp. 602-1 | reverse complement strand
CGGCCGACCACCACGATCCCGCAGGCGCCGCCGGTCGCGGTCGCCGGCGGATCCACCGCCACCACCACGCGGTCGAGGCGCGCGGGCTTGGCCGCCCGGCAGCGCGCTCGGTCCTCGGCCCGGAACAGGCCGCCGTCGGTCTCGACGATGATCCCGTCCAGCTCCTGGGCTGCCAGCCGCGTGCCGCCGTAGAGGGTCTCCAGCGTCCGCAGGAACGCCGGCGCCAGGTTGCCGGCGTTGGCGCTGGTCCCGGCCCGGGTCATGGCCACGCCGGGTTCGGCGATCAGGGTCTTCAGCGCCCGGATCGGCCGGGGCGTCGAGGTGACGACCAGACG
>NZ_RRYI01000062.1 GCF_003931565.1 Caulobacter sp. 602-1 | reverse complement strand
ACTCATTGCGGGATCAAAGCCACGAATCAGTTCTCCGCATTCTCGCGGAGAGCCTCCTTGGCGTCGTTCTTGACCTCGGTGGCCTTCTTGGCGGCCTCGGCTTTGGCGACATCCGCCTTGGCTTTGGCCTCGTCGAGCGCATCCCCGGCCTTGTCCACCAGGTCAGAGGCCTTGTCGGTAGCCTTGTCTTTGATATCGCGGGCCGTATCGGCAACTTTGCTGCCGGCCTGTTTGGCAAGATCCTTTGCATCATCGATCAAACTCATGGTTGCTCCTTAGTGCATGTATGCATGGAACTACTGAAATTGCTGACAATACTGTTCGATTATTCTTGAG
>NZ_RRYI01000061.1 GCF_003931565.1 Caulobacter sp. 602-1 | reverse complement strand
ATACTGGAATCAGGGGCTTCGTGCAATGATGCACGAGCCGATCCAAGCAAAGGGGCTGACCATGAGCGAGAAACTGATGGAACAGTACCGGTTGCGCAAACAACGCAAACGCCGTAACGCTTGTATCGCCGCCATCGTGACAGTAGTGCTTGACCTTGCCGTCGCCGGCGGCGTATGGTGGACGGCCGGCGATGGCAGCGTACTGGTTCGCAATATGTTCAAGCCGAAGGCCACGCCTGCCACGCAGCCGGTAGTCGACAGCACCGCAGCCTTCGCCTACCGCACCGCACCGGAACTCCTGGCGATGGAAACCGGCGACCGAGACACCGGCAATGTGAAC
>NZ_RRYI01000060.1 GCF_003931565.1 Caulobacter sp. 602-1 | reverse complement strand
AAAGCCGACGGCGGCCAGCCGCTGCTGTTCGGCTCGAATATGGCTTTGCGCGCTTCCGCTTGGCACCAGATCGCCAACGAGGTGTGCCGGGACAAAGTCGACGTGATGCATGAGGATATCGATATTTCGCTGCATCTGCTGGGCAAGGATTTGAAAACCGTATATTCGCCGCGCATGATTGCCGCGATGAGCGCTCGACGCATGGATACGTCGCTCAGTTCGTTCCTGAACTATATGCGTCGATTCAAGAACACGTTCGATGCGCATCCACAGCATTGGCGCAAGCATAAGCCGGAAATTCTCTTCACCGCCATGTATCCAGCAATGCATCTGTTCTATC
>NZ_RRYI01000005.1 GCF_003931565.1 Caulobacter sp. 602-1 | reverse complement strand
CCGCGGCCAGATCTTCGCCGGGAACGGCGGCGTCATGCCCACCTGGGCCGGACGCCTCAGCCCCGAAACCATCAAGGCCATCGCCGTCTACGTCCACGCCAACGCCGCCGGACAATAACCGGCCATGCCAACCCTCATCGACAACACCAAACCCAAAACCGAAAACCGGACGGCGGTCTCCGCCGCCGCACGGGCCGGCCGGAAAGGGTGTTGTCGATGAACATCATCCTCTTCCTGGCCCCCGCGTCGATCGGGCTTGGCGCCATCGGTCTGCTGGCTTTCTTCTGGACCATGCGCTCGGGCCAGTACGACGACCCCAAGGGCGACGCCGCCCGCATTCTCTACGATCACCTCGACGACAAGCCGCCCGCCGATCCGCACTGACCCGCTGGCCGGCCAAAGGGAGTATCCCCATGCTCGACGTCCTCACCGCGCGCGACACCGGCCTGACCGCCGACCTCGTCGTGCGCCTGCCGGCCGAGACCATGCCCACGCCCGAGGCGGCCGACCTGCGTGTCGACGCCCTGATCGAGGAGCTGATCCAGCTGGAAGCGGCTCTTCCCCCGCCGCGGCGCGTGCGCGGCGTGCTCCTGAGCGGCGCGGCCAACCGCCTGACCCGCGACGGCATGGTCCGGCTCTTCGAGGCTCTGCGACATGTCTTTCGGTTCGCGGCGGGTGCGCACATCGTCGCCGAGATCGACCTTTCGGCCTGGTCCAGCGCGTGGGCGAGCGCCGCGGCGTTCCACGGCGTCGGCCGCGCGCGATTCCGCGTTTCACCGGTCGCCGCGGAGGACGCCCACGGCGACCGGCCCGAGCTTGAGACCCTGGCCCGGGCGATAGCGGCCTTGCGGGACGCCCATATCCCCACGCTGGAGGTCGAGTTGCCGGTCGTCTTCGATCCGACGGGCAGCGCGTTGGCGGACGTCCGCCAAATCGTCCGCTCGGCGCCCGACGTCCTGCGGCTGTCGGCTGGCGCCGAAACGGCCGAGGTCCCTGGCGCGGCCCAGTCGGCGCGCGAGGTTTTCGCCCATCTCGAACGCGCCGGCTATCACGACGCCGGCGCCGGCCTCTTCGCCCTGCCCGGAAACGATTCCGCCGCGAACGGCCTCGACCGGTCCGGGACGCACACCCCCATCGTCCTCGGCGCTTGAGCGCGGTTAGCGCCAGTACGACAAAATCCCCCCGCCGCCGAGAACGAAACGAAGCGGGTCACCCCGCCTTTCGCGCGGTGAACCTCGCCGCCAGCGGTCCAAACGTAAGGCCCTGAGCGAGCACCGAGAAAATGACCACCGCGAAGGTCGTCGACAGGATCAAGGTCCGGGCCTCGCCCTGAGGCAGGGTAAGGGCCAGCGCCAGGGACAAGGCCCCATGGAGGCCGCCCCAGCCCAGGAGCAGACTGGCGCCGCGTTGCTGTTCACGGCGTCGGAAGAAGGCGCCCCAGGGCGCGACGACGATCAATCGCGCGAGGACCACCAGCAGGATGGCCGCCACCCACAGCCCCACCATCTTGGACTCGAACGGCACCACCACCAGCTCCAGGCCCAGCAGCAAGAAAAGCAAGGCGTTGAGGATCTCGTCGATCAGGGTCCAAAAGCCGTGGACGTGGCGCTGTGTCATGTCGCTCATCGCCGTGCGCATGCCCAGATTGCCGACCATCAGGCCCGCGACGACCACCGCGATCGGACCGCTCACGTGCAGCGCGTCGGCCAGGGCATAGACGCCGACCGCCAGCGCGATGGAGAGCCCGACCTCGACGGCGTAATCGTCGATGGCTCTCATCCCGGCGATGACCAAGAGGGACGCGGACAAGCCCAGCGTCAGGCCGCCAACCGCCTCGATGGCGACCTGGCCGATCGCATGCCCGGGATGAAGTTCTCCGCCTCCACTGGCGATGGCGACCGCGGCGGTGAACACCACGATGCCGATCCCGTCGTTGAACAGGGCCTCGCCCTGGAGAACCGCTTCGAGGGTCTTTGACAGACTGCCCTGTCGCACCGCCGCCAGGACGGCGATCGGATCGGTCGGGCTGATCAGCGCGCCGAACACGAACGCCCAAGGCGGCGTCAGCGGCAGGTCCAGAAGATTCGCGGTCAGCCAGAGGCCGCCGCCAACAATCAGGGTCGAGGCCAGCACGCCAACCGTGGCGAGACTGCCAATGGCGAGCAGCCGCTTGCGAAGCTCGGCCAAACTGACCTGCATCGCGCCCGCAAACAGCAGAAAGGCCAGCATGTAGCCCAACACGGTCTTGGGAAAATCCATCGCCGCGATGACGCTGACAAGCTGTCCCGCGGCGTTGGGCCCGGGAATCCAGGCCCGCGCGGCGAGCAACAGGCCCGCGCCAGCCAGACCGGCCAGGACCATCGCCGTAGCGGTCGGCAGGTGGAAAAACCGGACGTTCAACCAGCCGACCAGACCCACCAAGGCCAGGAAGATCGCGGCAAGATCGAAGGCGGTCATGAAGGCCTCGTGAATCTAGGGTCTTTGGAAGAGGGGCGCGATCCGAGCCTTAGGTCTCATCCAACTTCCAGTCTCACTTCATCCTCAGAGGCCACTGCCTGGGTTTGAGTCGCTTCGGGGACGTCGGACTTGGAGGCGCGCAAGATCAGCAGGCCGAGCAGAGCCGAAACGAGAGAACCGGCGAGCACGCCGATTTTCGTCTCATCGATCAGATGCGCTTGCCGAAAGGCCAGATTGCCGATGAACAGGCTCATGGTGAAGCCGATGCCGCAAAGCACCGAGACGCCGTAGAGCTGGCCGGTCGAAGCGTATTTGGGCATGTCGGCCCAGCCCAGCCGCACGATCGCCCAGGCGGTGAGGAACACCCCCAACTGCTTGCCGAAGAAAAGCCCGAGGGCCACGCCGAGCGGAACCGGGTCCATCAGATTGGCCAGGCTGACGCCCGTGAAGGACAGGCCAGCATTGGCGAAGCCAAACAGCGGGACAATCACGAACGCCACCGGCTTGTGGAGGGCGTGCTCGAGCCGATGCAACGGCGAGGTCAGGTCGTCGGGACAGGCGGGGCTCTTACGCAGCGGGATGACCATGGCCAGGGCCACTCCGGCCAGGGTGGCGTGCACGCCCGACTCAAGAACGAAGAACCACAGAAGAAGCCCCCCCAGCAGATAGGGCCAAAGCGCCGTCACGCCTCGCCGATTGAGAAGCACCAGACCCAGCAGGATAGCCGCCGACACGGCCAAGGCGCCCAGGTGAAGCTGGGCTGTGTAGAAGATGGCGATGATCACGATGGCCGCCAGATCGTCCATGATGGCGATGGCGGTCAGGAAGATCTTCAGCGAGGTGGGCACGCGATCGCCCAGCAGGGCCAAAACGCCCAGCGCGAAGGCGATGTCGGTCGCCGAGGGGATGGCCCATCCCGCGCGCGTGTCGGGATTGGCGGCGTTGAAGGCCAGATAGATCAGGGCCGGCGCGGCGACCCCGCCCAGGGCGGCGAGACCCGGCAGGACGATGCGCGACGGCCGCGAAAGCTGTCCGTCAAGAACCTCGCGTTTGATCTCCAGTCCGACCAGCAGGAAGAAGACGGCCATCAGTCCGTCGTTAATCCAATGCATCACGCTTTCGTCGAGCGAGACCGGGCCCAACGAAAAGCCCAGGTGATGGCCGAGCACCGAAAAATAGGCGCCCGCCAAGGGCGTGTTGGCGACGACAAGCGCCAAGGCGGCGGCGGCCATCAGTACATAGCCGCCCGAAGCTTCGTGCTGAAGAAAGGCGCGCAGCGCCGACATGGGACGAACGCGGCCCTGCTGGGAATGGGTCATGGCGCTAGGCCCTCCAAATCAGAAATGACGGCGCCGCGCCTCCGCCCCGAGGGCGGCGGCCAAGGGCCAGCAAGGCCTTGGGGATCGGTCGTGCAAACGTCAGGGCTTCTGCCACGGCGGCCTCCAGAATGGATCGAGCTGTCGTGGCGTCAGGTTATCGACGGACGCCGGACCGTATTCGCCCGAAGGCGCGGCCTGGCCGCGAACGCGACCTGATGTCTGGTCGGAAACTTGTCGCAAGCGCCGCCCAGGTCAAGCAAAACCGGCGCCTGGGCGCCGGTTTTGGCGCGGCGCGGCGCCCCCCGAGCCGCGGCGCGGCGCCGCCGCGCTAGCCTGACGCCTCCGTGGGGCCGACGCGAAACACGATTATATCGTGTAGCGATATTTTTTTGGCGCCATTACGTGGCCTCAAGCATTGTCTTGCCGCGGGGTCGCCCAACGACCGCTCGCGCCCCCATCCGCGCCTCGATTCCAACCGAGACATCCCATGACCGACGCCCCGAAAATCTCGTCCCAAGGCCACGCCTGGTTCGCACGAACCGTCGGTGTCCTCCTGGTGTTGATCGGCGCGATCCTGGCGGCGGGAGGCCTTTGGCTCGCGCTGGTGCGGGGATCGCCTTACTACCTCCTGGCGGGTTTGGGCCTGATCGCCTCGGGCGCGCTGATGGTCCGTCGGCGCGTCCTGGGCGCCTGGGTCTATGTGGGCGTCTTCGCCGCGACCTTGCCGTGGGCCCTATGGGAATCGGGCCTCAACGGCTGGGCGCTGATTCCGAGACTGTTCGGGCCCTTCATTCTGCTGCTGCTGGTGGCCGCCTGCGTCCCCGACCTGACGCGGGACCGCGCGCCTCGGCGGGCAAGCCTTGGCCTGGCCCTTGGCGCCAGCGCGCTGATGGGTGTGCTGGTCATCGCCGTGCTCCTGGCCGGCCGCCCCCCCCGCCCCGGGCGCGCCGACGCTCGGTCCAGCGCCCTTGACGGCGGCGGCGGCCGGCGCCGACTGGCCCGCCTATGGCGGGACCTATGGCGCCCAGCGCTACTCGACCTTGGCGCAGATCACCCCGGCTAACGCCGGCCGGCTTGAGCGGGCCTGGCTGGTCCACACGGGCGACTTGCCGGCCACGGCGGAGGCCCGCGCACGGTACGGCGCGGAGACCACGCCCCTGAAAGTCGGCGCCAGCCTCTATCTCTGTACGCCCAAGAACGTTCTGATGGCGCTCGACGCGGCCACCGGGAAGACACGCTGGCGCTTCGACCCCAAGGTGGCCGACATCCACATCCCCTATACCGCCGCGTGCCGCGGGGTGGCCTACTACGCCGTTCCCACCGCTCATTACGGCGACGTCTGCGCCACTCGGATCATCGAAGGCACGCTGGATGCGCGGCTGATCGCGGTAGACGCGGCCACGGGACGCCCCTGCCCGGACTTCGGGTTCGGCGGTCAGGTCGATACGACCCAAGGGATCGGCCAGAACGTACCCGGCATGTTCTCCATCACCTCGGCGCCCACCATCGTGCGCGGCGTGGTGGTCACGGGCCATCAGGTGCTCGATGGCCAAAAGCGCGACGCCCCCTCCGGCGTGATCCAGGGCTATGACGCCGTCTCCGGCAAGCTGGTCTGGGCCTGGGACATGGCGCGGCCCGATCGGACGGGCGCGCCGCCGCCAGGCGAGACCTACACGCGCGGCACCCCAAACATGTGGACGACGGCGACGGCCGACGAGGCGCTAGGCCTGGTCTACCTGCCGCTGGGCAACGCGGCGGTGGACTATTGGAGCGGTCTGCGCACCTCGCGCGAAAAGGCCAATTCCACCTCGCTGGTGGCCCTGGACGCCATGACGGGGCGGAAGGTCTGGTCCTTCCAAGCGGTCCATAACGACGTCTGGGACTATGATCTCGGATCGCAGGCCACTTTGGTGGATTTCCCGACGCGCCAGGGCCCGGTTCCCGCCCTGATCCTCCCCAGCAAGCAAGGCGACATCTATATCCTGAACAGGCGTACGGGCGCGCCCCTGACCGGAGTGGAGGAGCGGCGCGTGCCCACGGGCGGCGTCGAGCCCCAAGAACGTTCGGCCACCCAGCCGTTCTCGCTCTATCACACCCTTCGCAAACCCGATCTCACTGAACGGTCGATGTGGGGCATGTCGCCGATCGACCAGATGATCTGCCGGATTCAATATCGGTTGGCGACCTACAAGGGCTTCTATACGCCGCCAGAAACGAAAAGCCGCTATGTCGAGTATCCCGGCTACAACGGCGGTTCCGACTGGGGCGGCGTCGCCGTCGACCCGGTGCGCGGCCTGATCGTCGCCAACTACAACGACATGCCCAACTACAACCGCCTGATCCCGCGCAGGCAAGCCGATCGCGAAGGCTGGGCGCCGCGCGGCCAGGAACGCGGCGGCAGCCTGAAGAAGAGCGCCGAGGGCGCCGGCGATCCGCAGGCCGGCACGCCCTACGCCATCGACGTCAACGCCGGTTGGCGTCTGCCGGTCACGGGCCTTTTGTGCAAGCAGCCGCCCTATGGCGGGTTGCGGGCCATCGACCTGCTCAGCGGCAAGACGCTTTGGGACCGCCCCCTGGGGACGGCGCGCACCAACGGTCCGTTCGGGATCCCATCCCGCCTGCCGATGACCATCGGCACGCCCAATAACGGCGGAGCGGTCGTCACGGCGGGCGGGATGGTCTTCATCGCCGCGACCACCGACAACCTCATTCGGGCGATCGACCTGAAGAGCGGCCGCACCCTTTGGCAGGACGTCCTGCCGGCCGGCGGCCAGGCCACGCCGATGACCTACGCGGTCGATGGCAAGCAGTACGTGGTGATCATGGCGGGCGGGCATCACTTCATGGAGACGCCGATCGGCGACGCCCTCGTCGCCTACGCCCTGCCCGGTCCGGCGCCATCGAGCGCGAAGGGCGCCAACCGATGAACCGTGGAGCAGGCTACAGGAGCCTTCGCGCCAGGTGCATAAGGCTCATGCCGCGCCGTCTCCAGCGGGCGGGGCCTGACCGCCTTGCGAACTGGCCCGCGCGCCGCTGGCCGCCGCCGAAAGCGTCGCCAGCCATTTGCCGGCCGCCAGATCCCAGCCCGAGGCGAAGCGGCCAAACAACAGCGACTTGGCCTCCGTATAACCCGCGCCGTAGGTGACCCCGCCGCTCAGGACCGCCGCGGCGGCCGCCACCACGCCACAGATGGCGGCGAAGCGCACGGGTCGGGCGTCCTTCCACCGTTTTACGGGATTGTCGCCGACCAGGATGGCGGCCATCAACCGCGAGAAGAGGCCTCCGGCCAGCCCCGAAACCACGCCGATCAGCGCCGCGCTGAACCAGGCCTTCCACCCGGCCGCCCCCGACATATCACCGAAATAGGCGTAGTTGCCGCCGAGCGCGTAGGCAGCCACCCCCGCCGACACCACAGCCAGGATGACCACCGTGTTGGCGCGCTTGTCGAAACCGCGGGCCAGTTCCTCGACGGCGAAGACGATTCCCGCGATGGGCGTGTTGAACGCGGCCGAGACGCCCGCCGCGCCGCCGGCGATCAGCAGGGTGCGCCGTCCAGGCCCTCCCCGCAGCCAGCTGGTCAGAAACACCATCACCGCGGCGACCACCTGGACGGTGGGACCTTCGCGTCCGATCGAGCCGCCGCAGACCAGCAGCAAGGCCGCCAGCGCGACCTTGACCAAGGCGGTGCGCATGGACACGCGGTCATCATGGATCTTCTCGCCGTCGAGACCCCGTCCCCGGCCGATTTCGCCGGCGGCGATCACCTGAGGAATGCCGCTGCCAGCGGCGGCGGGGGCTAGGCGACGCATCAGCCAGACGCAAAGCGGCAGACCCACGATCAGGAGCGCGGGACCAAGCCAAGGCCAGGCCGCGACGAGATGAGCATGGGCGGACATGGCCGCATCGCAGAGCTTGGCGAATCCGACGGCCGCGGCGCCGGCCACGACGGCCGCGGCCACAACCGCGCCGGTTCTCAGCGAGCGACGGGCGCGCAGGCTCACGAGCTTGCGCTGACGATCGAGCCTTTCAAGCGGCGAGGATTTTGACACGGACGTTTCGCTGCCTGGCGCGAGGAAAGAGCGTTGGCGACGATTGCATCGCCTCACGATGTTTACGCCCTAGGGGCGCCTGGCGTCGGGGTCAAGTCACCAGGTCTATGAGGGACGACGAGGTCTTGATGAGGATCGCCACGCATCTCTTCCCACTCCCCTCGCCGCGGTCTGTTGCCCTCTTGGCGAGATGCGCAACCCGCCCGGCCTATGAGCCGCTCAGATCCATTCCCAAGGTGGGTCCGATCCCGTCGGGGTGATCACCGAACGGATTGGTGTGGGCGCGCCGCCGCGCCAACTCGTCCAGGCGCTCGCGCAAGCTGGGGTCGAGCCCCGCCGCGGCGTCCACCGGCATCGCTCCATCGTGATCGGCCCCCGGTGCGCCGGCTAGTACGCGAAACAGCGCCTGGTCGAATCGTTTGCCCGCCTCGGTGTCACCCTCAGGCGGCGCTTCCAGGAAGCCCACGACGATTTCGAGCGCATCCTCCCAATCGAGATGGGTCATGCTACCTCCACTCCAATCCTGATCCCGCAGCGCCCCTATCCCGTCAGGCGCAGCGACATCGCCGCCAGGCAACCCAAGGCGGCCAAGGCCACGAGAATCACCTCGATCGGAACTCCACCGTTCCGCCTTCGCCTCATGAGCCCCCCTTGGCGACGCTGGCGGCCGCCGCTCCAGATGCAGACTAGCGCAATATCGTATCACGATGCTTTTCGACTGTCGCCGTGCTCGTGTTCGCCATCGGCCCCTTTCAGGTCGAGCGCGGCGACATAGGTGTCCCGCCAGGCCGCCACGTCGTCGCGCGACACCCCGTCCATCAGTCGCCGCCAACGCGCGATCCGCTCGGCGCGCGGCATGGCCAGGGCCTGGCCGAGCGCCTCCGAGGTTTCCTCACGGCTGAACGGATTGATGATCAGGGCGTCCTCCATCTGCTCGGCCGCCCCAGCGTAGCGTGAAAGCACCAGGACGCCGGGATCATCAGGGTCTTGGGCGGCGACGTATTCCTTGGCCACCAGGTTCATGCCGTCGCGCAGGGGCGTGACCAGGCCGACGTGGGCGGCGCGATAGATGCCCGCCAGCTCGTCACGGCGATGGGCGCGGTTGACGTAGCGGATCGGGACCCAGTCGACCGTGGCGTAGGCGCCGTTGATGCGCCCCGACACGCCGTCGAGGCGGGCGCGGATTTCCTGGTAGGCCTCCACCGCGTCCCGGCTGGGCGTGGCGATCTGCAGCAGGAACACCCTCTCGGCCCAATCAGGATGGTCCGCCAGCAACTGCTCATAGGCCAGGAAACGCTCCTCCAGACCCTTGGAGTAGTCGAGCCGGTCGACGCCCAGGATCATCTTGCGCCCCGCCTGGCTCAGCCGCACCCGATCGAACGCCGCCCGCGCCGTCTCGCCACGCGCCAGGTCCGCGAAGGCCTCGCCCTCGATGCCGATCGGAAAGGCCCCGATCCGGGTGGAGCGGCCCTCGGCCGCGATGACGCCGCCCACGATCGTCAGGTCCAGATCGCGTTCGACATAGTCGCTGAACGCCTCCAGGGCGTCGCGGGTCTGAAAGCCGACCAGGTCGTAGGCCAGCAGCGATTCCACCAGTTCGCGGTGCTGGGGCAAGGTGGTCAGCAGCCGCCGGCTCGGCCAGGGGATGTGCAGGAAGAAGCCGATCCGATTGGCCACGCCCAGACGACGCAGTTCCTGGGCCAGGGGGATCAGGTGGTAGTCATGGATCCACACCCGGTCGCCGGGCCCGATCAGCGGCGCCAGCGTCTCGGCGAACCGGCGATTGACCCGCTGATAGCCCTCGCCGAACGAGCGCTCATAGGCGGCCAGATCGGTGCGCGAATGAAAGATCGGCCAAAGCGTGCGGTTGGCGTAACCGTCGTAATATTCCTCGCGGTCCTGCTCTTCCAGATCGACCAGCGCCACGGTGACCCCGCCGACCTTCTGCATCGAGATCTGGCCGGTGAAGGTCTCGACGGTCTCGCCGCTCCAGCCGAACCAGACACCGGAATATTCCCGCAGCGCCGCCGCCAGGGCCATCGCCAGGCCGCCAGCCGTGCCAACCCCTTCATCGCTGGGCGGATTGACCCGGTTGGAGACCACGATGAGCCGGCTCATGCGACGCCTCCGGGAATGGCCGCCTCCAGCCAGTCGAGGACGGCGGGAACGTCTGGCAGACGATGGCGCGCCAGGGTCTGCCGGCTGGTGGGCCCGACCAGCACGCCGTAACCGCCCGCGGCCTCGGCGGCCATGAAGCCGTCCTCATCGGTGAGGTCATCGCCCACGAAGATCGGCCGCGCGCCCTGGAACGGCCATTCGGCCAGGAAGGCCTGGACCGCCTGCCCCTTGTCCGCGCCAGCCGTTCGCAGTTCAGCGACCATATCGCCTTCTTGCAGGATCAGGCCGGTGGCCGCTTCCAAGCGCCGCGCGGCCTCGCGCACCGCCTCGCAAGCGCTTGGACAGGCGCGGTAGTGCAGCGCCACGCTCAAGCCTTTCTCTTCGACCTGCAGAAGCGGTTGGGCCCGGGCCAAGGCCCTGAACACGGCCGTCGCGTCGGCCAGATCGGCGTCTGGGAGCGCGGCGACTTCGTCGCCCAGCACCGTACGTCTTTGCAGACCATGGACGCCGGCGACAGCCGCGACGGCGTCCTCGGTGATCGCCGAGACCTCGGCGACGGTTCGCCCGCTGACGATGGCGAGGCGCCGCTGCAGGCGCTCGGCCAGGCGGCGCAGGATGAGGGTCCGTCGCGGGTCGGGTCCGACATCCTGGGGGCGCTCGACGATCGGCGCCAGCACGCCGTCAAGATCGAGAAATAACGCGCATCCTGTCGGGTTTAGCGGCGGCGGCGGGGGCAGAAGGTCGGGAAAGGTTATGATCTGGGCCGTCATGGCGGACTCCATGGCAGGCGCCGGAATCGTCAAATTCGGACGCAAGGACGCCGACGCGCCGGTGGATCCCGGCGGCGGCTCAAGAGGCGGCGCGCGGCGAGCGCGCCGAGCGATCGAAAAGGCGCTAGGGCTTGGGCGACTGGCCGGCGGGGCGCGATGGCGCGCGGCGGCGGGCGAGCGGAAGGCGTGGTTCGCCCGGCGAGATCGATGATGGCATGACAGGCCCCTTGTGGATGCGAGCGCCGTGCGCGGCGCGGTGGTTCTCCAACGATGAAGGATCAGCCGCTCGAAGCGGCGATCCTGTCGCACGGTGCGACGAAAGCGTGACGAGCCCCGACGCACGCGCGGGGCCAGCCACAGCCTAACAGGCGGAACGACGGATGGGGGGACGGCTCACGGGATAGTGACGCTGGCTTTACCGCCTAGCCCGGGCGGCACGCGCTGATGCGGTCCGCGCGGCGGCCGCATTTCCAGCTCGTCCAGGCCAAGCCGCGCGCCAGCCCAAGCGCCCGCGGCCGCCATCAGAGCGGCCCCGATCAAGGCGATCATCAGGCCTCTGCCCCGAAACGCCGATCCGAACCAGACCCTAAAGGCTCGCATCGGCGCCCCCGCGACCGAACCGCGTTCAGGTATGCGATCAGTCATGGTTCATAAATATCGTGCCACGATGCGATGTCAAATCGAGCGCGCCATCCGCCCCTCCCGCGACTCGGCGGGCATGCTAGAAAGCGAGCAGCGATGCGAGTGTTTCGCGCGCCAGGACCTTGCCCGTGACTTCGCCCGCCCAGCCCTCTCCCGCCACCGTCGACACCCATGCCGAGGTCGGCGTGGACATCGACCGAGGCCAGCCCCTGACCCCGGATGACTATCAAGCCCTGGGGGAGTTTCGCAGGGCGATCCGGCAATTCCTGGCGTTCAGCGAGGAAGGGGCTCGGGCCCATGGCCTGACCAGTCAACAGCATCAGGCCTTGCTCGCCATCAAGGCCCATCGCGGCCCCGATCCGATCTCGATCGGCGACCTGGCCCAAAGCCTGCTGATCAAGAATCACAGCGCCGTCGAACTGGTGGCGCGCCTGATCGAACGGGACCTGGTGTCCCGCCGTGACGACGAGGCGGATCGACGCCGGGTGGTGCTGGCGCTGCGGCCACGCGGCGCGGACATCCTGGAAACCATTTCCCGCCGCAACCTTGGCCAGCTGCGCCAAGGCGCCGACATCCTGGCCGAAATAATCGAGGCGGCCCACCGCGCCGCGCCGCCAGCGCCCTAAAGGACGCCCAGCACGCCTATCGCGGCCAATCGGCCAGGACCGCTCCGTCCGCGTCCTCGAACGCGACACGGTCGAGCTCCACCGCATAGAGGCAGACGGGCCGATGTTCGGCCGACTCGCTCCAGCAATGGGCCGCCGCGCCATCGGCGAAGCCCGAAATCCGTCCTTCCAGGACCAGTTCGAACACCCTGCCCTGGGCCGTGCTCTCGGGGGGCAGCTTCAGGACATGCTCGTAGGCGCGTTGGCCCCGGCGCTCTGTCCGCGCGGCGTCCTGACCATGCAGCACCGCCAGGCCAAGGCTCGGTTGCTCGACCGGCGTGGGCGTGGCGGGCGGCGCGACCTCGCGCCGCTTGGGGCACTGGTCGCCCGTCAACCAGGGACGCGGGACCCAGAACCCCTCGACCGTCTCGGTGCCCGCCGGCGTGGGCGCGGCGCGAACCAGCGGCAGGTCCGTCCAGGTCGAGGGTCGGGCGACCAGGCGCAGGGACGAAGCCTTGGCGTCGACCTGGTAGTAGGCCTGGGCGGGGCCTGGATCGGCGACCGGACCGGCGCAACCGAACGCCAGACGCACGGAAAACCGCCGCCCGACGAGATCCGCGCCGCCGCTTGAAACACCCGAGGCATAGGCGTCCGCGGCCTTGGCCGCCGCCAGGATCAGATCAGCGCGCGACGCCACGGCGACCGGAGCAACCTTGGCTGGCGGCGCGGCGACCACCGGCGGCGGCGGCGCCTCCACAGCAGGCGGCGCGGGCGCCGGGCGCGTCAGCACCAGGACCAGAACCACGATCGCCGCCGCGCCGATGGCGAGCGGCGCGATCAGGGCGAACTTGCGGTCCGGGGACCTCTGTCTATTGTCGCTCATGGCTCGAGCCTAGCAGAAGACAAGGTCCAGATTGCAATCGCCTTCGCTCCGGTTCGCGCCTGACGCTCGTCCCGCCCGGTTCGCGCACCGGCCATGACGCCGGGTCAGATCATCGCCCTGGCGGTCTTGGCCGCGGTCGTGGCTGGCCTCATTCACGGCAAGCTACGGTCGGACGTCGTGGCCCTGGCGGGGGCCGCGGTGCTCCTGGGCACGCGGACGGTGCGCCCGGTCGAGGTCCAGGCCGCCTTCGCCAGTCCCGCTATCCTGGCCTTGGCGTCGTTGTTCGTTATCGCCTACGCCATGGAGCTGTCGGGCCTGCTGGGCCTGGTCATCCGGGGAGCCACTCGCCTGTGCTCCCGCCTGGGCGCGGCGGGCCTCTGGCTGGTGATCGTGCTGTGCGGCCTCGCCTCGGCGTTCTTGAACAACACGCCGATCGTGGTTCTGGGCGCGCCAGTGGTGCGCGACGTGGCCCGGTCGATGAACCTGTCGCCCAAGCGGTTCCTGATCCCGCTGTCCTACGCCACGATCCTGGGCGGGGCCTGCACGCTCATCGGCACCTCGACCAATCTTCTGGTCAACGACATGGCGCGCAACGCCGGCCAGCCCACGTTCAGCCTGTTCGAGGTCACGCCCGTGGCCTTGATCATCGCCGCCGTCGGCGGTGTCTACATGGTGGTGTTCGGTCCTCGGCTGCTGTCGGCCTCGCCCACCGAACAGGAAGCTCCCGTTCCGCTCGCGTCGATCAATCCTCCAACCGGGGAAGACCCCGCCCTCTATCCGGTCGACGCGCCGTTCGATCCCCTGCGGGCCGGCGCGGCCTTGGGCGTCTTCGTTCTGGTCGTCACGGTCGCGGCCCTGGGCCTGCTGCCGATCGCGGCGGCGGCGTTCGCGGGGGCCGTGCTGCTGGTGGTCACCGGCATGATCAGCGTCGACGACGCCTATAAGGGCTTGCGGCCCGAGATTCTCCTGCTCATCGCCGGCATGGTCGTGGTGGGCCTGTCGATGGAGGTCACGGGCCTCGCGGCTCTGGCCACCGACGCGTTGGTCGGCTGGCTGCGGCAACTGGGGCCGCTCTACGCCCTGGCCCTCATCTACGGCGCGACCTTGCTGCTGACGGAAATTCTCTCCAACGCGGCGGTGGCGGTGCTCTTGACGCCGATCGCCGTGGCCTTGGCCGAGAGCCTGGGGGTCAGCGCCCGCCCCTTCCTGGTGGCGGTGATGATGGCCGCCAGCGCCGCCTTCGCCACGCCGTTCGGCTACCAGACCAATGTCTTGGTCTATCAGATGGGCGGCTATCGCTATCTGGATTTCGTACGGATCGGCGCGCCGCTCAATCTGATCACCTGGGCCGTGGGCTTGGCGGTGATCCCGATGTTCTTTCCGTTCTGACCGATAAGGTTCCCCGCCAAGGCCTCACAAGATTGTCAGCCCATCGTGTTCCCACGCCCAATTAGATCGCTCTACGATCTTTCCAGAAGCAACCGGCTGGAGGGATCATGGACGATCACATCAACGAGACCATTCTTCTGATCTGTGATGACGAGGGCCGCGCCATGAGATTGATGGCCGCCCTCGATGAGGCGCGTGTCAACGTTATCGGCCCCTTCACCACCGCGGGGCTGGCCTTGGCGGTGACCGCCCACACACACCCCACCGTGGCGCTGTTGGCCAGCCAGACCACCGGCCAGCGCAGCGCCGAGCAGCTGGCTCAGACCCTGCAGGACAATTGGGGCGTCCGTTCGATGATGCTGGACGAGACCGCCCACTCCGCCGTCGAAACGTTGGGATGGCGCGCGCCGGACGAGCAGGTGGCGCGCGTGCGCCAGGCGCTGTCCAAAGCGTTCGCGCCGGCTTGATCCCTCTACCCCAGACCTTCACCGAGGAGACCCGCACCCGATGACGGCCAGCGAACGCATCCTGGCGGCCTTGACCGGCCTGCTGTCCCATTTCGCCAAGCTCAGCGCCCTGGCCTGGGCGCTCAACCTGGCCCTGACCCTGGTCGTCGTCGGGCTGGCGATCGGGGCCGGAGGTTTGGCCAAGCGCATCGCCAGGGTCGGCGCCCACCGCCTCCCCGGTCCCGCCGACGCGGAGCTGACCGTTCGCGCCAACCGCCTGGCGCGGCTAGCCGGCTGGATCGTCCAGGCGCTGGCCAGCCTGGCCGCCGTCTTGGTCGTGGCCGACATCTGGGGCTTTAACCTGCTGACCTGGACAGCGACGCCGCTCGGCGCGCGGATGTTGGCCGGCGTGGTCCGCCTCGGCCTCTTGCTGGTCGTGACGGTGGCGGTGTTCGAACTGGTCAGCCTGGCGATCGGCCGGAGCATGGAGGGTTTCGCCGACCATTCCGCGGAACCGCGCCGCCGCGCCCAGTTGGCCACGCTCGCGCCGCTGCTGAGGGGCGTGGCTCAAACCGCCATCGTCATCGTGGCGATCCTGATGGCCCTGAGCGAACTCGGCGTGAAGATCGGCCCCCTTCTGGCCGGGGCCGGGGTCGTCGGCGTCGCCGCTTGGCTTTGGCGCCCAGACCCTGGTCAAGGACTTCTTGACCGGCATCTTCCTGATCGTGGAGGACATTGTCTCGGTCGGCGACATCATCCGCATCGGCGACAGCGGCGGGCTGGTCGAGCAGATGACTCTGCGCACCATCCGCCTGCGGGACTTCGACGGCACGGTGCACGTGTTTCCCTACAGCGAGGCCCAGGTTCTGCATAACCTGACCAAGAGCTTCTCCTACTATGTGTTCGATCTGCAGGTGTCCTATAGATCCGACCTGGACGCCGCCCTGGCGATCATGAAGCGGGTCGGCGCTCGCCTGAAATCCGATCCCGACTTCGCCGACAAGATCCTCGAACCCATCGAGGTTGTCGGCGTCGACAGCCTCGCCGATAGCGGCGTGGTGCTGAAGGCGCGGATCAAGACCCGGCCGCTGCAGCAATGGAATGTCGGGCGCGAATATAATCGCCGCATCAAGCTGGCCTTCGACGAGGCCGGGGTGGAGATTCCCTTCCCGCACCTGCAGGTGGTGCTGCCCGAACGTCAGGTCGCGGAGTTGGCGCGCGCGCCCGCCACGGCCAGTTGAACCTCTGGATGGCGGCCGGTCGCGCGGCTCAACTGGGGGCGCGCGGCCCTTCTCGATCAGACGATATTGACGATCTTGACCATCGCGACGGCCATCAGCGTCAGGACCGCCAGCGAGGCCGTGACGACGAACACCACGCGCGGGCCGGCGGCGCGAAGATCGCGTAGATCCACGCCCAGGCCCAACGCCGCCATCGCCAGGATCGTCAGCCCAAGGCTGACCTCGTGGGCGCGAGCCGTCAGGCCCGAGGGCAGCAACCCGGCGGAGTTGAGGCCGGCCAAGGCCAGAAAGCCCAGGATGAACGGTGGCAGCAGGTGCGCGGGGCTCAACCCGGGCCTCGCCAAGTCGGTCCTCTGGTTTTCGCGGGCCATCACGATCGACAGGACCGTGACCACCGGGCCTAACATCAGAACGCGGACAAGCTTGACCAGGGTCCCCAACTGCACGGCGACCCGCCCCAACGGCGCAGCGGCGGCCAAGACCTGCGGAACCGCATAGACCGTCAGTCCGGCCAAGGCTCCGCCCGCCGCCGGAGCAAAGCCCAGGGCATGGGCCAGAATTGGCAAGGCGATGACCACGGCCACGCCAAGAACGGCGGTGAAGGCGATGGCGGTGGCGACATCTTCGTCCTCGGCTGCGATAACCGGGGCGACGGCGGCGATCGCCGAATTGCCGCAGATCGCGTTTCCGCACGCGACCAAGGTGGCCATTTTGACCGGCAGCCCCATCGCGCGCCCGATCAGGAAGCTCGTCGCGATCGCCAGGACCACGGTGGCGACGATCGCGAGCACCAGAGGCGCGCCCACCGAAGAGAGGGTCTTGAAACTGACCGCCGCTCCCATCAGGGCGACGGCCAGCTCCAGAAGGGTCTTGGCGGCGAAGTGAATGCCGGGCGCGGCGCGGCGCGAGGCCCCACAGCACGTGCGCACCACCGCGCCGATCAAGATCGCCAGGACCAGAGCCTCCAGCCAGGCTCGGCCGGACAAGCGAACCTCAATTCTCTCCAGCATGAGGGCGCCCGCGGCGACGAGGCCGCTGAGCAGGAGACCGGGAACAAGGGACTTGGCTTGGCGCGAGATGAGCATGGCCGAAACCTCGGCGCTTGGCGATCAAAACTCCAATCGATTGATTTTTGAAATAGCATAAGTAATAGTTATGCATGACCTTGGAGCAGCTTCGGATCTTCGTTACCGCCGGCGAGATGCTCAGCATGACCCGCGCGGCCGAACGGCTGCATCTGTCGCAGCCGGCCGTCAGCGCGGCCATCGCCACACTTGAAGAACGTTACGCCTCGCGGCTTTTCGACCGGGTCGGCCGGCGCCTGGAGCTCACCGAGGCGGGCCGCCTGTTCCTGCCGCAGGCCTCCGCGGTTCTCGAACAGGCCGCGCATGCCCGTCAGTTGCTTGACGACCTGTCAGGCCTGGCGCGCGGCGAGGTGCGGATCGCCGCGAGCCAGACGGTGGCCAGCTTCTGGCTGCCGCCCCGTATGGCCAAGTTCGCGACACAGGCGCCCAACATTCAATTGAGCCTGACGGTCGGCAACTCCGCCCAGGCCGCCGCCATGGTCTTGCAGGGCCAGGCCGACCTGGCCTTCGTCGAAGGCGACATCGAAGAGGCCTTGCTCCGCGGCGAGGAGGTTGGCGGCGATCGGATCGGTCTCTTTGTCTCGCCGGATCATCCGTTGGTCGAGCGGCCGCCGACCCGAGAGGATCTCGAAGCCGCCATGTGGGTGATGCGCGACCAGGGCTCGGGAACCCGGGACCACCTGACCGCGGGGCTGGCCCAGTCCGGCGTTCGGCCAGATCGCCTCCGAATCTGCCTGGAATTGCCGTCCAACGAGGCGGCTCTGGAAGCGGTCGAGCAAACCGAACTGGTGACGGCCGTCTCCGAGTTGGCGGCCGCGCATCGGCTACGTGCGGGCGCGATCGCACAACTGCCTTGGCCGTTACCCCCTCGGCGCTTCAAGAGACTGACGCATCGAGCGCGCTCGACCAGTCGGGCGGTGGCCGCCTTCATCGTCGCGCTGCAACCCCAGCCGGCGGCGCTGGTGGGGCCAGACGAGGTCAGATCGACCTCCAATGACGCCTGAGCTCGTCTGAGCGCCGGCGCGATCACGCTCTCCCGGCGCTCAGCCGCGCAGAGCATTCCAGGCGACATAGGCCGCGACCGCCAGCACCAGGCTGGCGAACAGCCTGCGCGCCGGCAGGGCGTGGGCCGCCAGCAGGGCCGCGCCCCGCACGCCAACGGCGCCGCCCGCCAGGCCGCCCAGGATGAAAAGCCCCGCGACGGGCCAGTTGATCAGGCCCGAGGCGGCGTAGTTCAGGGAAGTGGCCGCGCCAAACAGCGACACCGACAGCAACGAAGAGGCCGTGGCGTTGGCCAAGGTCATGCCCGTCGCCGCCATCAGCCCTGGCACGATCAGAAATCCCCCGCCGATCCCGAAGAACCCGGCGGCCAGCCCCGTCAGCAGGCCCAGCGGCGTCAGCTTCAGCATCAGGCCAGGCGTTATATGGACCAGGGGATCGCCCTGAGACTTGGGGCGACGCATCATCGACAGCGCGATCGCCGCCATCGCCAAGGCGAACCCCAGCAGCAGCCGCTGACCATCGATCGCCTTGGCCAGGGTCGAGCCCAGGAACGAACCGATCAGGCCCGCGCCGGCGAACACGCTCGCGCAGGGCCATTTGACCCGCCCTCCCCGGCCATGACCCACCAGGTTGAGACCGGCGTTGACCGCCACCGCCGCGGCCGAGGTGCCGATGGCCACGTGCGGATCACGGATGCCGACGACATAGAGCAAGAGCGGCGTCGCCAGCACCGAGCCGCCGCCGCCGAACAGGCCCAGCAGCGCGCCGACGAGCGCGCCGCTCAGCAGTGCCGATACGATCATGAACAAGGACATGTGCGCCAACTCGACGAGACTTGTATATTCATATATTCGCATATAAATGGTTTGTCGATACCGGAGCCCGGAGGTCCTTAATGCCCCAACCGATTTCGCCGCCCGACACCGCCTTGGCCGAGGCGACCTCGATCATCGAACAGGCGCTGGGCGCGCCCGCTTCGCGGCCGCAGGTGCGAGCCTTCTTCGACGAGGCGACCTTCACGGTCAGCTATGTCGTTCGTGATCCCGCCTCGTCGACGTGCGCCATTATCGACAGCGTCTTGGACTATGATCCCGCGTCGGGCCGCACGGCGCACGACTCAGCCGACGCCGTGATCGCCTATGTCCGCGACCAAGGGCTGGAGGTCGCCTGGCAGTTGGAGACCCACGCCCACGCCGACCATCTGTCGGCCGCCCCTTTTCTGCAGAACGCCTTGGGCGGCCGCCTGGCGATCGGGGAGAAGATCGTCCAAGTTCAGGAGACGTTCGGAGACCTGTTCAATGCGGGTCCGCGGTTCGCGCGCGATGGCCGCCAGTTCGACCACCTGTTCCACGACGGAGAGCGCTTTTCGATCGGAGCGCTGCAAGGCCTGGCCCTGCATGTGCCAGGCCATACGCCCGCCTGCATGGCCTATGTGATCGGCGACGCCGTGTTCGTGGGCGACACCCTCTTCATGCCCGACTACGGGACAGCCCGCTGCGACTTCCCCGGCGGGGACGCGGCGACACTGTTTTCGTCCATCCAACGCCTGCTGGCGCTCCCCGACGCGACGCGGGTCTTCCTGTGCCATGACTACAAGGCCCCGGGCCGCGAGGTCTTCGCCTGGGAAACCACGATCGGCGCCCAGCGCCATAACAATGTCCATGTCCACGAGGGCGTCGCCCAGGCCGAGTTCGTGGCCCTGCGTGAGGCCCGTGACCGAACCCTGGACATGCCCCGGCTGATCCTGCCCTCGGTGCAGGTCAACATGCGCGGCGGCCACTTTCCCGAGCCGGAAGACAATGGCGTGCGCTATCTGAAGATCCCCCTCAACGCCGTGTGACCCGCGCCATGCCCAAACTTATCGCCCTGACCGCTGCGCTTCTCCTCGCCGCGCCAATGGCCGTCCAGGCCGAGCCGACCCGTGTCATGGTCCGAGCCCAGGCGCTCGACGCCAAGTTCATCGGCGATCATATGGGCGGGGTGGCGATCACGCTGAAGGACGCGCGCACCGGCGCGGTTCTGGCCAAGGGGCTGACCACGGGCGGTACGGGCGACACCCAGCGGATCATGCGCGCGCCCAGGACGCGCGGGAACGGCGTCACCGACGCAGCGACCGCCGGCTTCGAGGCGGTGCTGGATCTGAAGGCCCCGACCCTGGTGCGGGCAGAGGCCGAGGGTCCCATGGGCAAGCCGGGATCCGCGATCCGGGTCGCCTCCAGCCTCTGGATCATTCCGGGTCACGATGTCCTGGGCGACGGTTGGATCCTCACCTTCCCCGGGCTTGTGGTCGAACCAAGCGCCAGGACCGCGGCCGACGGTGAGGTGACTCTGACGGCGAAGGTCGCCCTGATGTGCGGCTGTCCCATCGAAAGCGGCGGTCTCTGGGACGCGGCCAACTATATAGTCCAGGCCCGATTGACACGGAAGGGCCGTCTCGCCGCCGACATACCTCTGGCCTTCACCGGCCGCACCGGCGAGTATGCTGCGACCACGCCGAAGCTCGCGCCGGGGCGCTATGTTCTGCGCGTGGTCGCCATGGACGCCAAGACGGCCAACGCCGGTATGTTCGAGCGGAAGATCACGGTGGGCGCGCGCCCATGACAATCGAGGCCTGACGATCGACGCCTCGACCGTCGGGCTCGGCCGCGCCCAATTGCTTGGTCGCGCCGTTCCTTACCCGGCTTGATTGACGAGGTCTTCTCGCACCGTCTAGGCAGTACGCCACTGGAACTTGCGCTGGCTACGGGTCCTGGCTTGGGTCTCGCCGATCCATCGTTTTCGCGAGCCCGTCATGCCCCTGCCGCTGTCCTTGCCTGCCCCCTCCACGGCCCGTTGGCTGGCATGGCTACGTCGGCGCACGCGGTCGAGCGAACTGTGGCTGATCGCGGTGGCTGTCCTGATCGGCGTCGCGGCGGGGGCTCTCGCGGTGTTGCAAGCCAAGCTCGCCCACGGCCTGCAAGGACTGTTGTTCGGCATCAATCTGGGTGAGCGCCTGAGCGCCCAGAGCGCCATAGCGCCCTGGCGCGTGCTGTCGATTCCGTTGGGCGGCCTGCTGCTTGGCCTGCTGACCTGGGCCTGGATGACCTACCGGCCGCGCCCGGCGGTCGACCCGGTCGAGGCCAACGCGTTGCATGGCGGACGCCTGTCCCTCAAGGACAGCGCCTTCATCTGCGTCCAGACCCTGATCTCCAACGGCTTTGGCGCCTCGGTGGGGCTCGAGGCGGCCTATGCGCAGGCCGGGGCGGCGGTCGCGTCATTCGCCGGCCAGAAGCTCAACCTGCGGCGCGCCGACATGCGCACCCTCGTGGGCGCGGGGGCCGGCGCGGCCATCGCCGCGGCGTTCGGCGCGCCCCTCACCGGCGCCTTCTACGCCTTCGAGATCGTCATCGGAGCCTACACGGTCGCCAATCTGGCGCCGGTCGCCGCCGCCGCCTTGGCTGCGGCCCTGGTGGCGAGTCGCATGGGCGCCATCCCCTACCTGCTGAAAACCACCACGCCGGCGGTTCAATCCTGGCTCGACTATGGCCTCTACGCGCTTTTGGGCCTGGTCTGCGCGGCGGCGGGGATCGGCTTGATGCGCCTGGTGGCCCTTGCCGAACGTGGCGTGGTCCGCATCGGTCTGCCGCGGGGATGGCGGCCCGCCGCGGGGGGCTTGGCGCTAGCGGGCCTGGCGATGATCACGCCCCAGATCCTGTCCTCCGGACACGGAGCGCTACATCTGGACCTGATCTCCGATCTTGGCCTCAAGACCCTGCTGATGCTCGTGGCCCTCAAGGCCCTGGCCTCGGTGCTGTCCTTGAGCTTTGGCTTTCGGGGCGGGCTCTTCTTCGCCTCGCTGTTTCTGGGCGCCCTGATCGGTCAGACGGTCTCGGCTCTATCGGTGGCGGCCCCCTGGCTGCCCGGACTTGATCCCACCGTCGCGGCCTTGGTCGGCATGGCGGCCTTGGCGGTGGCGGTGGTCGGGGGACCTTTCACCATGTCATTTCTCGTCCTTGAGGCGACGGGCGATTTCACGGTGACGGCCGCGGCGCTCGTGGCCTCGCTGATCGCCAGCACAATCGTGCGCGAAACCTTCGGCTATTCCTTCTCGACCTGGCGACTGCACCTGCGCGGCGAGACCATCCGCAGCGCTCATGACGTCAGCTGGCTGCGCCCCCTGACGGCGGGGCGGATGATGCGCAAGGACGTCCAGACCACGGCGTCGACAACGACCTTGGCCGAGTTTCGCCGCCGCTTTCCCCTGGGCTCGACACGGCGGGTGGTTATGATCGACGAGGCCGAACACTATGCCGGAGTGATCGTCACGGCCCTGGCCTACGCCGATCCGGGCGGCGACGAGCGACCGGTCTCGGTGCTGGCGGTCAATCCCGACGCGGCCCTGACGCCGGACCAGTCGATCAAGGAAGTGATGCGGGCGTTCGACAGCACAGAGGCCGATGAGCTGGCCGTGGTCGACGCCGAACGGCGGGTGATCGGCCTGGTGTCGGAGGCCCACGCCACGCGGCGCTACGCCGAGGAGCTCGAAAAGGTTCGGCGAGACCTGACCGGCGAAGCCTAGTTGTCGAAGCTATGAAGGTTGTTCACTCGGGGCGGTGCTGAGAGGCTGGGGTTGCGAAGCTCCAACATCTAGCGCGGAAGGCCCGGATGAACGTGCATGAGAATGCGCGGCTAACCCCAAGCCCTGATGATTAAGCGGATCGAACAGGGCTGGCCTTTGTCTCGCGCGGCCTCGGTCCGTTCATGCTCGCGCTGGGCCTCGCTCTCACGCCGGGCGCGTTCATTGGCTTGGAACACGTCAGGGCCGAAGCCATGGCCGCGAACTCGTCGCGCCGCGCCTTGCCGGGAATCTCGATTTCGCCTTTCGCCATCTGGCGCATGGCGCCCGTCTGCTCGCCAAGGGGCTTGAGGATACTGCCGCAGACCTGGCGGCAGACGAACAGGATCACCTGTCCCTCCCGCGAAGATGAGGGTCGGGGCCGAGCACGACCCGATCGAACCTCGGTCGCTCCCCAAAAGCTCCAAGCTCGCCCGAGGCGCGCCGGCCGACAGACCAGGCGTGCAGCATCTTGCCTTTCCAAGCGTTGCCTTCCTCGGCGCCGAGCCCGCTCGCCGAGGAGCCCGACCGATGAGATCCACCTTGCTCAAGCTGGCCGACGATCTGCAGGGCAGCTACTGGTTCTTGCCCTCGATCATGGTGCTGGCCGCCATCGCTCTGGCCGCCGGCATGATCTTCGCCGACACCCACGCCGTGTCAGGCTGGATGGACGGCTTGCCCTGGCTCTACGCTGCGCGCCCCAATGGCGCGCGACAGGTGTTGTCGGTGATCAGCAGTTCGATGATCACCGTGGCCGGGACGGTGTTTTCGGTGACCATCGCCGCGGTCGTTTACGCCTCGGGCCAGTATGGCCCCCGACTGCTCAGCAACTTCATGAGCGATCGAGGCAACCAGGTCACGCTGGGCACCTTCATCGCGACCTTCGTCTATTGTCTGCTGATCCTACGGACGATCCGCTCGGCCGACGAGGCGGGCGCCCAAGGCGGCTTCGTCCCCAACCTCGCCCTTCTGGTCGGCGTGGCCCTGGCGCTCTGCTCGATCGCTGTGCTGATCTTCTTCATTCATCACGTGCCGCGTCAGTTGCATATCAACCGGGTCGTCGAGGACGTGGGCGACCGCCTGCTCGCGGGCATCAGACGCCGCTATCCCGACTTCATCGGCGCCGCCGCTCCTGATCGAGCCGGCGACGACGAGCCGCCACCCATTCCCACCGCGTTCCGGCTGGACGCCAGCGCCGCAGACGCCGCCAACCGGGCCCTGATCGCCGCCCCGAGCACCGGCTACCTGCAGGTGGTGGAGGACGAGGCCTTGATGGCGTTCGCCCGTGAACACGACCTGGTGCTGCGGCTGCAGCATCAGCCGGGCGATTTCATCCAGGAAGGTCGCACGATCGTGGAGGCCTGGCCGCCGGAGCGCTACGATGAAGCCAGCGCCGCGTCGGTGACCAAAGCCTTCGCCGTCGGCTCCAGGCGCACGGCGCTGCAGGATCTGCGGTTTCTGATCGACGAACTCGTCGAGATCGCTGGCCGCGCCTTGTCGCCAGGCGTCAACGACCCGTTCACGGCCCTGACCTGCCTGGACTGGCTGGGGGCGGCCTGCTCTGATCTGGCGCGACGTCAATTGCCGCCCCCCCTCAGAATGGACGCCGATGGCGCGCTGCGGGTGATCACCCATCCCGTGACCTTCGAGACCTACATGGAGCGCGGCTTCGGAGCCCTGGCCCAATACTGCGCCGGGGACATGGTCGCCGCGCTCGGATTCATCCGGGCGCTCGGCGCGGTGTCGCTCGGCTGCGATGATCCCGGCCGGCTGAGACTCATCGGCGACCATGGCGAAAGGCTCGTGGATCTGGCGCGCCCCCGCCTGGCCGGGTTCAATCTCGAACAGGTGATCCTGCGGGCAGCCCAACTGCGGGCGGCCTTGGCCGAACCCGATTATAAGCGTCGCCTGCGCGACAGCGCGGCCTGGTTCGGGGGAACCGGCTAGCTTCCGCGAGAGTTACATCGCCTCACGATGTTTTTACGAGACAGGCCGCGCTTCGTGACCTATCCGGGGCGAGGCGTCTGGTCACCGGCATGGTCGGCGGCCTCTGGAAGCGGCCGAAGGCCTCCAAGCCCGCGGCCGGCCGGGACCGGCTCTGCCCCTCACCACCCTTGACGTTCAATGATCGAGTCATGAACCCATCAAAGAAGAGCACAGCCCTTTCCGCCGCCCTGATGGTCGTCCTGGCCGCCGCGCCGGTCCTTCCGCGCCAGGCCGCCGCGCAAATTCCGCCCGCCCAGCCCGCCGCCGCGCCTGGCAGTTTCGCCGATATCATCCAGCGCGTGGCCCCGGCGGTGGTGTCCATCGAAGCACGGCGGCCCGCGACGCCGCCGACCGACATCCCCCAAGGCTTCCCCGAACTTCCGTTTCCCTTCCGCTTTGGCGCCCCGGACGACGGGCGCAAGCTTCCCGACGCCAGGATCGCCGGCTCGGGGTTCTTCATCTCGGCCAGCGGCTATGTCGTCACCAACAATCACGTCATCGAGAACGCCACCAAGGTCAGCGTGCGCCTCAACGACGGCCGTGAGCTGGACGCGCGCGTCATTGGCCGGGACGCCTTGACCGACCTGGCCGTGCTCAAGGTCGAGGGCGACGGCTTCGCTCATGTCAGTTTCGAGGCCTCCGCCCGCCCGCGCGTCGGCGACTGGGTCATCGCGGTGGGCAACCCCTTTGGCCTGGGCGGCACGGCCACCTCGGGCATCGTGTCGGCGGACGGTCGCGACATTGGCGCAGCCTATGTCGACTACCTTCAGATCGACGCGCCGATCAATCGCGGTAATTCTGGCGGCCCGACCTTCGACATCTGGGGCCGGGTGATCGGGGTCAATACCGCGATCTTCTCGCCCTCCGGCGGCTCGGTCGGCATTGGCTTCGCCATACCCGCTGACCTGGCCGACCGGATCACCAAGCAGTTGATCGCCTCGGGAAGCATCACGCGCGGCTTCATCGGCGCGACGATCCAGGATCTCACCCCCGACATCGCCGAAAGTCTCGGCGCGCGGGGCCGCAAGGGGGCGCTGGTCGCGGAGGTGACGCCTGGTGGACCGGCCGACAAGGCCGGCGTCAAGGCGGGCGATGCGGTGTTGGCCCTGAACGGTCAGACCTTGGAGTCCAACGCCGATCTGACCCGTCGCGTGGGCCAGGCCCGACCGGGCGAGCGCCTCCGCCTGGACGTGTTGCGTGGAGGCCGTACGCTTCAGCTGGATCTCGTGGCCGGCCTGTGCCCCTCCGAGACCACGCCGGGACAGCCGTCCGCCAAGAGCGAGGCGGTGCTGGGCCTTTCGGTTCGACCGCTCGACCCGGACGCCCGGCGTCGCCTGGGGCTGCAGGCCGATTTCGGCGGCCTGTTGATCGAGCGGGTCGCGCCCGGGAGCGACGCGGCCGACAGAGGCTTGCGGGCCGGCGACGTCATCACCCGCGCGTCGGGCCGCAACCTGTCGAGCCAGGCGGACTTGCGAGCCGCCGTCGATGAAGCGCGCCAGCATGGTCGTCAGGCGGTGCTCCTGCGGATTCTACGCGAGGGTCGGCCCCTCTTCGTCCCCCTCACGATCTCGCCCTAGACTCCGAGGCGCTCCTCCCCGCCGAGGCATACGGGCCGCTGGCGCGACGCCGATCGCAACGCCTCACGAAGCGATACTTGTTGAGCGGTTTTTGGCGGCGGCGCGTCGGACTTCGCAAGGCCCGAGCGCCGCGGCCCAGCCTCGGGAGACATGATGCGCGCATCACCGTCGCTCCCTGGCTCTCCCGGCACGGCGGCCCTGGAAGACCTCGCCGAACCGGCGGACGGCGCCGCCGCCCTGCCCGCCTATAGCGCCCGCCATCCGACCAGTTCGACGTGCTGGCTCAAATACTCGGGTCGCATGGGCTCTTCCTGGGCCAGGGCGGTGGAGAGATAGCGGGCGTGATTGTCGCAAAGCACGGTCGCGACCCTGGCGTCGGGCCGGCCGCCCTCCAGAACCTTGATCGCGGCGATCAGGTTGGCGCCGCTTGAAATGCCCACGCCCAAACCCAGTTGCCGAGCGACCTTCTGAGCCATCAGAATGGCGTCGCCGTCATGCACGGCGATCACCGGCCCCAGTTCGTTGAGCTTGACGATGTCGGGAATGAACTCGTCGGAAACGCCCTGGATGCGGTGGGCCCCGACCTTGTGACCGGTGGAGAGGGTCGGCGACTCGGCCGGCTCGACCGGATGGACGCTGGCGGCCAGCCGCCGGTCGCGAAACAGCCGCGCGAACCCCATCACCGTTCCGCCGGTCCCCACGCCGGCGACGAAGGCGTCGGGCTCAAGGCCTTCGGCGGCCATCTGGGTCAGCAACTCTTCGGCCGTGCCGTGATAGTGCGCCCGCCAGTTGTCATCGTTGGCGAACTGGCGTGACAGGAACGCGCCCCTGGCGCTGGCGTAGGCCTCGGCCATGCGCACAGATCCGATGAAGCCGCCCTCGGCCTTGGACACCAAGCGGACGGTCGCGCCATGGCTGGTCAGCAGGGCGCGGCGCTCCAGGCTCATCCAGTCGGGCATGAAGATGGTCACCGGGTGACCGAGCGCCTGGCCGAGCGCGGCCAGGGCGATGCCGGCGTTGCCGCTGGTGGCCTCGACGATCTCCTGCCCCGGCGCCAGCTCGCGACGCTCGTAGGCCGCGCCAATGATGCTGCAGGCCATCCGGTCCTTGATGCTGCCGGTGAGGTTATAGAGCTCAGCCTTGGCGAAGACCGCCGCGGGTCGGCCCCGCCACAGCAGGTCGATCGCCAGTAGCGGCGTGCGCCCGACAAGACCCGACATGGCCGAAAGCGCGGCGATCGCCTGGTCGCAACCCCTTGCGGGCGCGTTCGGCGCCTTGGCGAAACGCCGCGTGTCGGCCGCGCCGATCGAACTGGCAAGCATGACAAGACCTTTGTTGTTGTCGTAGCGGAACGGCCCGCCTGAAAGCGTCAGGCTTGACCGGCCAGGCCGCGCCAAACCGGTACGGTCCGCCGCCCGCTACGGCCGCGACCCGAGCGCCCTGGCCTGGGCGCCGACGGCGCCAAATCAGCTTGGTGGGCAACGCTCATGCCAAGACCCTCGATCAAGGCCGCAGAACCTGCCTAGCGCCGCGCCAAATGTCTTCCCAAAATTTCCCAGGAAATGACCGAAACGCAATAGTTTTATCCCACAAGATCGACGCCAATAAGAACGAGACTTGAGGCATCGGTCGCAGCTCAAACGCCTGGCGGAACACAGCCAGACAGATTCCCACCCACAACCGACAAGCCCGAACAAAAACCCATACAGATCGGGAATATTGGAATTTTGTCCACCAGATGGAGTTTCTGGCGATCCAGTTTGGGATGACACCACAGCCGCCTCTATGAAACAGTTCAGTGACGAACAAGGTTCGCAGAGGCGTCAGCAAGACCGCAGGCCACGCCTCCGCGCCGAACAACAGATAAAGACAACTCTGAGATTAGTAAGACAATAGGTCGCGTGACTGGGGGCGTTACAACGTGTCGCAATCTGCTTCAGGGGCTCAGCTGGCGTCCGACTATATTTCCACGAGGGCCGCGCTCGACACTTTGCTCGTCAAGAGCCCCGCCGATTACTTTTGGCGCTATGTGCCGGAATTGAAGAGCTATCTGTCCAAGCGGCTCGACAGAGGCGAGATCGACGACGTCGTGCAGGACGTGATGCTGAAGCTTCATACCCGCGACGCCCGCTGGGACATCCGCTTTCCCAAGCGCTACTTCTATCAGGTGGTCCGCTCGACCCTGGTGGATCTCTACCGGCGCAACCGTTCGCGCTGCGTCCATCACCATTGCGAGCTGTCGCCCGAAACCCATCCTCGCGACGACCTTTCGCCGATCCGCATCCTGCAGGCGCGCGAGGAGGTGCGGGCGGCCCGGGCGGCCCTCGCGCTTCTGCCTCAGAGGACGCGCGAAATCTTCCTGGCCGTGCGCCTGGAGGGCCAGAGCCTCAAGCAGGTGGCCGCAAGCCACGGCATCTCCACCAGCGCCGTCGAAAAGCACATCACCCGGGCGCTCAACACACTGTCGGTCCAGCTCCACGACCGCGATGATCCGATCACGGATGGCTGGGGCGCGGGCGCCCGGGTGCGTCGCCTGGCCATGAGCGCGGCCCCAGCCCTAAGCTGATCGCCGCGCTGGACGACACCTCCAGAGACTAGGCGCGAAGCCGTCCCAGGAACGCGCGAGTGCGCGCCTCGCGCGGATCGGCGAAGAAGCTGGCGGGCGGGCCGGACTCGATGATCCGTCCCTGGTCCATGAAGATCACCCGATCAGCGACATCGCGGGCGAACTGCATCTCGTGGGTGACGACCATCATGGTCATGCCGGACTCGGCCAGGCCGCACATCACATCCAGCACCTCGCCGACCATTTCCGGATCCAGCGCCGAGGTCGGCTCGTCGAACAGCATGACCTTGGGCGCCATGGCCAGAGCCCGGGCGATCGCCGCGCGCTGCTGCTGGCCTCCCGACAGCTGGATCGGAAACTTCCGTGCATGATCGGCAATGCGCACACGCTCGAGCAGGGCCATCGCCTGGGTCTCGGCCTCGGCGCGCGCCAGGCCCGCCACGCGGATCGGCGCCAGGGTGCAGTTGTCCAGGATGCTCAGATGCGGAAAGAGGTTGAAGGCCTGAAACACCATGCCCGTCGCGCGGCGCGCGGCCGCCCCGGCCTGGCCGCGGGCGTCCAGGTCGTGGCCGTCGACCCGGATCGTCCCGCCCTGGTGAGGCTCCAGGCCATTGACCGTGCGGATCAGAGTCGACTTTCCCGAGCCGGATGGTCCCAGCACCACGATGCGCTCGCCTGACCGCACCGACAGGTCCACGCCGCGCAACACGTGTTGGTCGCCGTACCATTTCTGCAGGTCGGCGATCTCGATCATGGGCTGGCTCATGAGGGGGCTCCTTGGGCGCGCGCGGCCCGCCTTTCCAAGGCCGCCGACCAACGCGAGAGGCCGAAGCAGAGCAGCCAGAAGGTCAGGCCGACGAAGATGTAGGCCTCCGGCTCCAGCCCCTGCCAGGCGTAGTCGCTGACGGCGTTTCGCAGGACGCCGGTGATGTCGAGCACGCCGATCACATAGATCAGGCTGGTGTCCTTGAGCAGGCCGATGAAACTGTTGACCAGGGCCGGCGTCGCCGTGCGAAGCGCCTGGGGCAGCACGACAAAGACCAGGACCTGCCAGCCCTTCAGGCCAAGGGCGCGCGCGGCCTCGCGTTGCCCCTGGGGCACGGCCATCAGCCCGCCCCGCACGGCTTCGGCCATGTAGGCGGCCTCGAAAAAGGTGATGGCGACGATCGCGCGGGTCAACTTGTCGAGGCTCCACTGGGGCGGAATGAGCAGCGGAACGAGTACGGCGGCGGCGAACAGCACCACGATCAGAGGCGCGGCTCGCACCGCCTCGACATAGGCGCTGGCCAGGATGCGGATGACTGGCAAGGTGCTGCGTCGGGCTAGGCTCAGGAGGATGCCGATCGGCAGGGCGAAGATGGCGCTGACCGCGCCCACGATCAGGTTCAGCGCCAAGCCGCCCCAATAGGCGCTGGGCACGCTGGGCAGAATGCCGGCTCCGCCCATCAAGGCCAGGCAAGCCAGCGCGCCGACGGGCGCGGTGAGCATGGTCAGCCCCGCCCGGCGCCGCCAGGCCAGGGGAGCCAGGCCCACGGCCAGCATCGCCACGGCCAGGCCCACACGCCAGCCATGACCGGCCGGATAGAAGCCCAGAAGGATCTGCGGCGCGCGGGCGGTGATCATCGCCCAGCAGGCGCCGGCGGGACCGCAGGCGGCCCGGCTTTGCCCGACCCAGGTCGCATCCCAGAAAAGCCACCGCAGCGCCGGCGCGACGAGAACAAGCGCCGCCAGGGCCACGGCGAGCCCCACCGCCCAGGCGGTCCATGACCGGCGCGCGCGCGTCGGGAGGCTCGGAAAGGCACAGGCGCTCATCGCACCGCCCATCGCGCCTGACGCGCGGCCCACAGATTGATCAGCCCGCTCAGCGACAGGCTCAGGACCAGATAGAAGCCCAGGATCATGCTTAGAGTCTCGACCGCCTGGCCGGTCTGGTTGAGGACGGTGCCGCCGAACAGCGCCACCAGATCCGGATAACCGACGACGATCGCCAGCGAGGCGTTCTTGGCCAGGTTCAGATACTGGCTGGCCAGGGGCGGAGCGGCCACGCGCAAGGCCTGGGGCAAGGTCACCCAGCGCAGAGCCTGGATCGGCGACAGGCCCAGCGCCTGGGCGGCCTCGACCTGGCCGGCGTCCACCGCCGCCAGCCCGCCGCGGACGACCTCGGCGATGTAGCCGCCGCTATAGAGCGACAGCGCCGCGACCAGGGCCAGCAGCGGCGGGGAAAGGACGCTACCGCCGACGAAACCAAAGCCCTGCGGGCGCGGGAGATTCAGGCCCGATACCGAGAGCACCAGCCCAAGTCCGCAAAATCCGAGCCAGCTGATGCTCAGCGCCATGGCGACGCGGCGCGTGGGCGCGGCGCGCCAGATCCCGACCAGCGCGGCCAGGGCCAGGCCGGCGCCGGCCAAGGCCGTCCCAGAACCCCAGCGCCACTCGATACGCGGCAGATAGAGCCCACGATTGCTGACAAAGCCCAGGCCGCCAAGCTCGATGGCCTCGCGCGGCGGCGGAGCCATGGCCAGGAGGCTGTAGAGCACCAGCAGCAGGATCGGCAGCGGCATGTTGCGAGTCAGCTCGACATAGGCCCGCGCCAGGCCGCGCATCCATGGCGCGCGAGCCCGCAAGGCCACGCCGAATCCGACGCCCAGGGCGGTGGCGAACAGGCCGGCCAGGGCGGTCACCCTCAAGGTGTTGACCATGCCGACGGCGAAGACCCGCGCATTGCTGGCGCGCGGCGAATAGGGGATGGCGGACTCGGCGATGTCGAACCCGGCGGCCCGGTTCAGGAAGTCGAAGCCCGAGGCCAGGCCGCTGGCGCGCAGGTTGGCCGCGCCGGTGCGCGCGGCCATGACCAGGACGAGGCCAAGGCCGACCAGAGCCAGGGCTTGCCAGGCCCAACCCGCCAGGCGCGCAGGGGTCATGAGAGAAACGGGCGGTCGGCTCATCGCATCGGCGGTGCGTAGATCAGGCCAGCCGGCTGGGCGCTCCAAAGGCCGTTGAGGCCGCGTTCGATCTTCAAGGGCGTGGCCGCGCCAAGATTACGATCGAAGACCTCGCCGTAATTGCCGACCTGCTTGATCAGTTGGTAGGCGAAGTCGTCGGACAGGCCGATCATCGCCCCATAGCCGGGCTCGGCGCCGAGCAGGCGGCGGATCTCGGGATTGTCGGCATGCTGTCGCTGAGCGTCGACATTGGCCGAGGTCACGCCCAGTTCCTCGGCCAGGATCATGGCGTTGAGTGTCCAGCGCACGACATTGCCCCAGCCGTCATCGCCCTGGCGGACGACCGGCCCCAAGGGCTCCTTGGAGATCACCTCGGGCAGGATCAGGTGGTCATCGGGCCTGGCCAGGGTGGCGCGGGCGGCGGCGAGGTTGGAGAGGTCGGCGGTGTAGACGTCGCACTGCTCGCGACCGTAGGCGGCGCGGGCCTTGTCTTCGGTGTCGAAGACCACCGGCTCGTAGGTGAGCTTGTGGGCGCGGAAATAATCGGTGAGGTTCAGCTCGCTGGTCGAGCCGGTCTGGATGCAGACACGCGCGCCGTTGAGCTGGGCCGCGTGCGTCACCCCCAGCGCCCTGCGCACCATGAAGGCCTGGCCGTCGTAGTAGTTGACGCCGGCGAAGTCGAACTTGGCGTCGCGCGAGAAGGTCGCCGAGGTGTTGCGCCACAGGACGTCCGCCTCCCCGGCCTGCAGCACCGTCAGGCGCTCGGTCGAGGAGGTCGGCACGAAGCGCGCGGCGTCGGCGCGGCCGAAGATGGCCGCGGCCGTCGCCCGGCAGAAGTCGGTGTCGAACCCCCGCCAGCGGCCGGTGTTGTCGGCATAGGCGAAGCCGATCAGGCCTTGCTGGACGCCGCAGACCAGATAGCCGCGAGCCCGGACGGCGGCCAGGGTCCGCCCCTGCCCGGCCCCGGCCGCGCCGAGGACCGCCGGCGCGCCCTCGACCCCGACCGCCTTGGGCGGCGGGCCATCGACGGCGCTGCCGGGATCGCCGCAGGCGGTGAGCAGGCTCAAGGCCGCGCAGACGGCGAAAGCTCTAGCGCGACGCGCCATCGCCGGTCTCGTAGCGGTCGCGCAGGTCGAGGGCGCGCGAGCGCAGGGGCTGGACGATCCCATCGATATAGATCGCGGTGGGCAGGGTGCGCGGCTCCAGAGGATCGCCGTCCCAGACGACCAGGTCGGCCACGCGGCCCGGCTGGAGCGAGCCCAGCTGATCGGCCAGGCCGAAGATCCGCGCCGGAGCCACGGTGATGGCCTCCAGGGCCGCGCCGTACGGGAGGCCCTGCGCGACCGCCGAGCCGGCCTCATAGCGCAGTTCGCGCACGCGGTGGGCCGGATCGGGGCTGACGATGGCGATCTCGACGCCCGCCGCGCGCAACCGCGCGGCGTTTTCCAGGCTGGCCCCGACGATCTCGAAGTTGCGCGGCAGGTCGGCGGTGGCGTTGAGGATCACCGGGACCTTGGCGGCGGCGATGTCGGCGGCGACGCGCCAGCCTTCCTCGGCGCCGTTCAGGATGACGCGAAGACGCTGCTCGCGCGCGAAGGCCAGGACCTGCCGAATGTCGGACGCGCGATGGACCGTCACCAGCAAAGGCTCGCGTCCCTCGACCACGGGGATCAGGGCTTCGAGATCCTCCCGCGAAAGAGCCAGGGCCCGGGTCTCGCCGCGGTCATAGGCGGCGCGGTTTTGCTTGTAGAAGCGCACCTCGTCGAGCCGCGCGCGCAGCAGGCCGATTTCGGCGCCGCGCGAGCCGCCAGCCCCGTTCTCGCCGAACGACATCGCCACCGCCAGGCGCGGCTTGAAAAGGAGGTCTCCCGCCAGGCGGATGGCGAAGGCCTGACCGGCGAACAGGGATCCGCCGCCGTCATCGCCGCCGCCACCCTCGCCGTCCCCGCCCGGGGCGGGCACGACGATCGCCCGGGTCACTCCGCCCAGGCGGGCGATCGGGACCAGGGTCGTTTCCGGGTTGAGGCCGTACTGCGGCTCGAAGGCCGCGCCGAGTTCGGACGAGGCGCTCTTGGCGTCGTCCGTGCCCTTGACCGAATTGACCTCGCGCACGCCCAGCACGGTGTTGGCGGCGAAGAGACCTGGCGTGACCACCGCGCCCTTGGCGTCGATGATGGTCGCCCCGGCAGGCGGGGTCAGGTTGGCGCCCACCGCGACGATCTTGCCGTCACGCATGATGACCGCGCCGTCGGCGATCTCGCCGGCGGGCCCCATGGTCAGGAGGCGGGCGTGGACAATGGCGGTGGCCGGTCCAGCCAGGGCCGGCGCGGCGATCGCCGCGCCGGCCAGAAGCCCGGCCAGGAAGGTGCTGAAGGGCTTCATTGGGTGAGATCTCCGCGGTTCTGGCCCAGCTCGAAATCGGAGGGGCGCCGCGGCGCCTTGCGGTCGAACTGAAGGACGCCGTCGATGAACACCTGGTCGGCGACGGCGTAGATGCTCAAGGGGTCGGCGCTCCACAGGACGATGTCGGCCATCTTGCCGGGCTCCAGAGAGCCGGTGCGGTCGGCCACGCCCATGATCTTGGCCGAGTTGAGCGTGATCCACTGGATGGCTTCGGCGTCGGGAATGTCGATGCCGGCGCGACGGCCCGCCGCCTGGGCCACGGCGGCCTCGCGGTTGAGGCGCTGGATGATGTTGGGGTCGTCCGAATGCAGGGAGACGCACACCCCGGCCTTGGTCAGCAGGGCCGCGTTTTCCTCGATGCCGTCATAGGCCTCCATCTTGAAGCCCCAGCGGCCCGACCAGACGGCCGCGCAGATGTGCTCGCGGGCCAGCAGGGGCGCAATCTTGTAGGCCTCGACCGCGTGGTGGAAGGCGGTGATGTGGTAGCCGAACTCGTGCGAGACATCGATCAGATTGGCCATCTCGTCGGCGCGGTAGCAATGGTTCTGCACCAGCAGATCGCCGTCCAGGGCGCCCGAAAGGGTCTCCAGGGTCAGGTCACGCTTGGGCGGGTCGCCCCCCTCCCCCTTCGCAGCCTTCTTGTCGTAGGCGCTCCAGCGCTTGCCGTAGTCGGCCGCCTCGATCCAGCCGCGGCGATAGCCGGCGACATTGCCCATACGGGTGGCGGGGGTGCGGCCGCGCGCGCCATAGCGGCCCTTGGGGTTTTCGCCGCAGGCCATCTTCAGGCCGTACGGCGCGCCGGGAAACTTCATGCCCTGGACGGTGACGGCCGGAACATTCTTGAGGGCGACCGAGCGGCCGCCAAACAGGTTGGCCGAGCCGGGCAGGATCAGCAGGCTCGTCACCCCGCCGGCCCGCGCGCGTTCGAAGCCGGCGTCCTGGGGCCAGACGCTATGTTCCGCCCAGACGTAGCCGGTGTTGGGATCGATATTCTCGTTGACGTCGATCTGGCCGGTGACGGCCGGTGCGGGAAAGACGCCGAGGTGAGAGTGCGCGTCGATCAGACCCGGCGTGACCCAGCGCCCCTTCGCGTCGATCACCTTGGCCCCGGGCGGCGGGGCCGCGCTCTGGCCGACCGCAACGATCTTGCCCGCGTCGAACACCACCATGCCGCCGAGGATCTTCTGGCCGGTCCCGGTGTAGATATTGGCGTTGACGATCGCCACCAGACCCGAAGCCGGAGGGGCGTAGGTGCTGGGATAGGGATCGCGGGCCGGGACCAGCCCCTTGGGCGGCGGGGCGGCCGGACGCGGGGCGGCGGCGGGGGCTTGCGACTTGGGCGCGGCGGCGCAGGCCGTCAGCAGCAGGACCGCAGAAGCGGCGAGCCAGGGCGCGCGGCGACGCGCCTGGACGTCCCGGACGGGTCTGGATTGTTGCAACACGAGGGTCTCCTGAACCTGTCCGGCTCCAACCGGGCCGGCGGCCAACGCGGGAAAAAGCGGTCCCCGCCGGGCGCTTCTGGGCAGAAAGCGCCCGGCGGGTCGGTGCGGTCATGCGCTCCGCACGCCCCCTGGGGAGAAAGCGTCCTGTCCAGAGCGCGCCCGACGAGCCTGAGGGCCCGCCGAGGCGTCATGATCCGCCTCGAACCTAGAAGGACTTGCTGAGGCTGAAGTACCAGTAGCGGGCGTAGGGTTGGTACACCGCGCCCAGATAGCCGTAGGTCCCCGACGACAGCGGCGGGTTCTCGTCGGTGATGTTGTTGACCCCGAGCCGCAGCTTGGCGCCGTCGAACCGACCGCTGGCGACCGTCCACTGGCCATAGAGGTTGCCGGTGACCTGCGACTCCACCTGCCAGGGCGTGCCGTCGGCAGCCAACAGGCTCGTATCGTCCATCGACGAGATGTATTTGGTGAAGGCCCCGACGGTCAGTTGCTCGTAGCGCCAGGTCAGCGAGGCCGAGACCTTGGTCTTGGGCGTGCCGTTCTGGCGGAGCAGATCGCCGCCGCCGGTGATCGAGGTCCCCGCGTTGATCTTGCCGGCCTGACGGGCGGCGAGCAGTTCGGCGATCTCGGCCGAAGGCTGGCGGTAGAACTTGTTGAAGTGGGCGACATTGATGTCGGCGTCGAAATCCCCGAACCGCGTTCCGTGCAGACGCCAGTTCAGGCTGACGTCCAGGCCCCGAACATCCTGCGGGTTGAGGTTCTGGTACTGGTCCTTGACGTAGGTGACCTGTCCGACGGGGGCGAGGCCCGTGCCGTTGGTGCGGGCGATATCGTCGGCGGTCGGCGCCAGGCGGATCACGTTGGGGTTGCTCGATCCCTGGACCCGCAGCAGGTAGTCGAGGATCAGGGCGTTGCCCTCGCCGAACACCCCGATGATGCCGTTCTGCTTGGTGTCCCAGACATCGACGGTCAGGGTGAAACGGCCCAGCTCCGACGGAATGAACTTCGGCTGCAGCACGAGGCCGATCGACTGGCTTTCGGAGGTTTCGGCCTTCAGATCGGGATTGCCGGCGCGTTGGGCGGTGGCGACGATCGAGGCCGAGCAGGCGCTGAAGGTGCTGATCCGGCCGGCCCGCAGGTCGGCTTCGCAGAAGATGTAGTCGGTGCGGGTGTTGCCGCGGGTGACGATCGCGGAATTGACCTGCAGCAGGTTCGGCGCGCGGAAGCCCTTGGAGTAAGAGCCGCGGACGCGAAGCCCGTCGACCAGGTCCCAGGCCAGGGCCACCTTCGGCTTGGCCACGTCGCCAAAGTCGCTGTAGTGCTCGTAGCGGCCAGCCAGCTGCATCTCGACATTGCGCACCAGCGGCACGTTCATGTCGGGCGAGATGATCGGCACGGCCAGTTCGGCATAAGCCGAGGCGACCTTGCGCGACCCTTTGGAGTCGGGGGTCGGGCTGACGCCGAAAAGGTCGGACGTCTGGACTTCGCCGGTCACCGCATCCGTGAACTTGATGGAGCCGTCGACGCGGGCGTCGCGGTTGTCGCTGATCGTCTCGCGGCGCAGTTCGACACCGGCTGCCAGGCCAAGGTCGCCGGCCGGCAGAGCGATCAGATCGGCCTTGGAGACCTTGAAGTCCCACTGGGCCAGGGTCGAGCGGCCCTTCAGGTAGGTCTTGACGCGGATGGCGTCGAGCGCGGCCTTGCTGCTGGGAGTGGTGTCGGCGCCGGTCGGGTTGCTGACGCTACCGCCGTTGAAGGGGTTGTAGGCGTCGGGAGTCGACAGGGCCAACTGCTTTTGCAGGGCCGTGGAGCTGACGCCGTCCTGGACGTCGGTTACGCCAGCCTCGGTGTAGAGCAGCGCGCTGTCCCAGCGGAAGCCATAGGCATCGCCCTTCAGCCCGCCCAGGACGCGGACCTGCTTGCCCTTGACGTCGACATTGGTCGGACCCAGGTCGCCAAACCGGTAGTTGGTCAGGGTCACCGCGCGGCCGGAGGCGGGAATATTCAGGTTGGCCAGGCGATTGGGATTGACCGTGCCGTCGGCGAAGGTGGTCGGGCCGAAGGGGTTCCAATAGTTGGAGGTCGGGACCGTGATCTTGGTCGAGCCGATGGTGAAGACCGAGTCCTGAACGCTGTGGGTCTTGGAGAAGTAGTAGCCCAGCTCACCATAGGCGGTGACGTTGTCGGTCAGCTCATAGCGCCAGGTCGAGAACAGGTTCGTCCGGCGCAGCTTGGGCATGACCGACAGGCCATAGGTCGCCTGACCGTCCGAGCGGGTGTCGCGCGCGGCCCCCGAGGTGGCGCGCGTGCCCGTGCCGATGCAGATGCCGTTGGCCAGGACCGAGGCGCAGGAGCCGTCGGCGGTGGGCTGGATATGGAAGACGCCGGCGGCGGTCGTCAGATTGGTCGTGCCTTGGCGGACCGCGCCGGTCTGGCCGACCACGGTCAGATCGGCCCAGGGGCTGAGGGTGCTGCGACGATCCAGGGTGTTGGAGCCGGCGAAGCTGGTGTCGGCGAAAAGCGGGCGCTTGTCACCGCTGGCGGTGTAGTCGAGATCGGTCGACTTCAGGGCGCTACGATAGGCGTATTCGCCCGACAGGGTGATGTTGCCGCGGCCTTCCTTGAAATTGTGGCCAATGGCGAAGTTGAGATTGAAGTCGCGCAGCCCCGTGCCCTCGGCGCCGCCATAGCGCACACTGACGGTTCCGCCGTCCAGATCGTCGCGAAGGACCGTGTTGAGCACCCCGGCCACAGCGTCCGCGCCATAGAGGGCCGCGGCCCCGTCGCGCAGCACCTCAAGACGCTGGATGCCCGACACCGGCAGGGTGTTGGAATTGGTGGTCAGGACGGGGGCGAGGTTGGAGTCGGCCTGGGTGCCCGGCCAGGTGGCGACGCGCCGGCCATTGAGCAGGACCAGGGTGTTGCCCACGCCCAGGTCGCGCAGGTTGATCGAACCGACGTCGCCGCGCGCGAAGTTGCTGCTGGTGGCGCCGTTGGTGCTGTTGAACGTGACATTGCCCATCTGCGGCACAGAGCGCAGCAGGTCATCGCCCGAGACCGCGCCGGTGGTGGCGATCTGGGCGGCGTCAACCACCGTGACCGGCACGGCGGCGGTGACCTTGGAGCCGGCGATCTGGCTGCCGACGACGATCACTTCCTCGACCGTGGCCGAGTCCTGCTCGGCGGGCGGCGTGGCTTGGGTCTGAGCGTGGGCCGCGGCCGCGCCCAGAAAGGCGGCCGCGCTGGCCATCAGAATCGTCCGCATACGGCGGGTTGTGTGCTGGTTCATCTTGACCCCCTCTGGTCCTTGGCTTCGCCGCCGGCAGGCTTGCGCCGTTCTCGATCGACAGGCTCTGAGACGTAAGCCGCCGCCGCTGCCCCATCTGGATCGGGCGATTAAATCGCCCTCACGGATGTTGCCTGGAGGCTGGGCGCCCATCGCCCGAGAACCGGGCGCCGGCCGGCTCACAACCCCCACTAATCTGATAGGATTTTATGGGCGCGGCAGTTTTTGGCGGGACGGCGCCAGGGAAACTGAGCCTATGGCGGCTTGACCTGACCCTGCGCTCGCGCTGGCCTGGTCGTCGCCGCGCGTCAGTAGAAGCTGACGTTGTCGATCTCGATCCAGAGCTTCTCGCCGCCCTTGCGCGCGCCCATGAACTCAACCTCGGTCAGGTTGGTCCCAGTCCACCCGTCCGCGCCGCGCGCGACCTTGAGGGCCGAGAACGGTATCTCGACAACGCGCCAGTCCGCCCCGGCCTCGAACGGCGCGGACCAGCGCCCGGAGACGGTGGTGACGCCTAACGCGTAGACACCGTCGCCGCGCGCCTCGAAGCGCACGCCCTTGAAGGCGTTGGCGTCGACCGGCTGGATGGAACCGCGGGTCAAGGGGATGATCACCCCGGCGCTGGGCTTGGCCTTCATCGCCATGCGCGCAGCGATCGACAGTGCGCGTCCTTGCGAGCCTCGCGAGATAACCTGGCTGATTTCGACGGAGCGATCCATGCCGCCGTCGGGATCGTCGGTGCGCAGGGTGTCCAGGCTCGAGCGGCCATCGGCGCGCTCGAAGTCGTCGATCAGGGCCTTGGCCGGGATGGCTGGCATGCTGGTGGCGGCGTTGGCGCTCATCGGCGGAGCGCCTGGGCCAAAGACGAGCTTGCCGTCGATCAGGACGCGGTCGGTCTTGCGCACGTCGGCGATGTTCGTCCAGGGCTCGCCCTTGATCAGCACCAGATCGGCGCGCTTGCCCGGCTCGATGGTGCCGCGATCAGCCTGCAGGTTCATCAGCTTGGCGCTGGCGGCGGTGCCGGCGACGAGGGCTTGGCTGGGGGTAAGGCCCGCACGAACCAGCAGTTCCATTTCGTGCAGGGTGGCTTGGCCGTGCGGAGCGCCAGGCATGCCCGCGTCCGTGCCCAGGCCAAGGCTCACTCCCGCGTCGTGGAGGCGCTTGGCGTTGGCTAGGGCGTAGTCAAACTTGCGAAAGCTCTGGCGGTTCTTCGGGTCGGCCGGATCGCGCGCCGGTCCGCCGGGCTTGACCGGCTCATAAACCGCCAGGGTCGGAGTGTCGGCCGTGCCGCCGGCCTTGATCGCCGCCAGCGCCTCGTCGTCGAGCAAGCGATCCTGCAGGCTGTGGGTGATGACGTCGACGCCCGCGCGCCCCGCTACCGCCCCGCGCTCGACGGTCACGGTGTGGGTGAAGACCTTCAGATTGGCCTTATGGGCTTCTTCGACCAGCGCGCTCAGCGTCCAGCCGTCCATGCTGGTGTTGTCGGGCGAGGCGCCATAGCGCCAGCCGTCGGTGAAGGCCTTGATCAGGTCGGGCTTGTAAGGCGCCAGGGACTGAATCGCGGCCCGGGCCGCCTCGGGGGTGTTGACCCATTTGGTGGTGGCCGTATCGGCCCAGTCGGCGCCGTGACCGCCAGGGGTGCTGACGCGCGCGGCGAAATTGACGTGCGGCGCGACCAGGGTCGAGAGCCACTGGCGGCGGGGCGCGAACGACTCCGGCGCGGCGTTGAAGTCATTGACCGTGGTCACCCCGGCCGAGACGTAAGCCGTGGCGATCTGCGGGGTGGTCGCTGGAACGCCGCCACCGGTCCAATGGGTGTGGAGATCGAAGAAGCCCGGCAGGAGGGCCTCGCCCTTGGCGTCGATCACACGGGCCCCGCGCGGAACCTTGACGGTCGGCCCGACCTCGGCGATGCGCCCATCGCGGATGATGACCGTGGCCTTGCGGGGCGCGGCGCCCGTCGCGTCGAAGACCGTCGCCCCGACGATGGCGATCGCCGCCGCGGGCCGCTCAGCCGCCTGGGCCGCCTGCAAGGCCAGAACCGAGGCCGAAACCGCGGCCGCCACCCGCCACGCCCGGCCATAGTGTTTGTTCGCCATCGCTCTGTGCTCGCTGCTCGTTCAACCGGCGCCCCGGCGCTAGTTCTCTAAGACGCAGCCCGCTGTCGCCGCCCCATCGGAAAACTCAAGGTCGGACAACTTTTTTTGAGGGCGACGTCGAGCCCCCTCAAACGACAAGTCCGTCAGAGCGCGATCGGCACCGAGGTGGTGAACTTCATTTCCTCCATGGCGAAGGCCGAGCTGATATCGAGCAGACGCACGGCCTTGATCAGGCGCCGGTAGACGCCGTCATAGGCGGCGATGTCCTTGACGCGAAGCTTGAGCAGATAGTCGACCTCGCCGCTCATCCGATAGAACTCCACCACTTCGGGAATGGTGCGCACCGCGCCGGCGAACGCGGCCAGCCACTCGTCGCTGTGTTCGGCGGCGCGGACGGTGACGAAGACCACCATCGCCGAGCCGAGCTTTACGGGATCGACCAGCGCCACCCGTTTGAGGATATAGCCTTCGTCCTCGAGCCGCTTGAGGCGCCGCCAGCAGGCGTTCTGGGAGAGGGAGACCGCCTCGGCCAGTTCGTTGACGGTCAGCGAGGCGTCTTCCTGGACGATCTCCAGAATGCGCCGGTCGATGCGGTCCAATCCGCCGCCCGTGGCCAAATCAAATTCTCCCAATCCACCGCCGCTCAACCAAACCATCTTGCAACTTTGATGACAAAGTCCAGGACTTTGACCACCAAATCTCACAGATGGCGGGATATCGCACACGCGGCACGCAGCCCTTGAGCGCGGACCGACGCCGGTCAAGGCCTAGGCGTCGATGGCCGGTAGGGTAAGGATCAAGCGCAGTCCGCCGAGCGGCGCGGCGTCCAGGGCGACATGTCCTCCATAGAGACCCACAAGGTCGCGGACGATCGACAGACCCAGGCCGTGCCCCGCGATGTGCTCGTCGAGCCGTTCCCCCAGGCCGAAGACGTGCTCATAGCTCTCGGGCGGCAAGCCGGGACCATCATCGTCGACAATGATCTCGGCGCTGTCGCCGTGGCGACGCACGGAGACGTCCACGCGCGTTCTGGCCCACTTGCCGGCGTTGTCGAGCACGTTGCCGAGAATCTCTCCAAGGTCCTGAGCGTCGACGGCGACACGCGCTTCGGCGTCATAGCCGACGCTGAACGCAACATCCCTTCGTCCGTGCAGGCGCGACATGGCGGCCATGACCGGTTCCAGGGTGGTCCGAATGTCGGCGGCCAGCCCGGGTGATCGCTTGAGCGCCGCGGCCCGGGCGCGTGCGATCTGATAATCGATCTGGCGTCGCATCCGCTCGCACTGCAGTTCGATGACATCGGCGGCCTCCCGCTGACCGGCGGCGGCCAGGCGTTCGGCCTCGTCCGTCAAAATGGCCAGCGGCGTCTTGAGCGCGTGGGCCAGATTGCCCGCCTGGGTGCGCGCGCGGCGCAGCATTTCCAGATTGCCTTCCAGCAGCGCGTTGAGATCCTTCGCCAGCGGGCGCACTTCGCTGGGAAGGTCCTCGGGCAGGCGGCTGGCCTGGCCCATTCGGACCGCCGACAGCGCGTGCCGCATGCGGGTGAGTGGACGCAGGCCAAACCAAACCTGCAGCATCGCCGCGACGATCAGGCCAGACGCGACGATCGCCAACGACAGGAAGAGGGTCCAGTTGAAACGTCCCAAGACCTCGTCGAGAAGACGCTGATCAACGCCAATGCCCAAGCGTAACGGAGGCCCGTGCGCCGCGGCGACCGAACGTTCGACCAAACGCAGGCGCCCCGAGGGTCCGGCGACAAAGACATGTCGTTCGACGCCGGTGTCCGGTGGCGGTCCCGTCAAAGGCAAGGTGCGTCCAGCCAGCGATGGCGACGCAATCGCCTGACCACCCGGAGCCTCGACCCGCCAGTAGAAGCCAGATTCCTTGGGCAGAAACCGAGGGTCGCTCAGCCGGCGGTGCAGGAAGAGCTTGCCGTCGGGCGCGACCCCGACCAGGACCGCCAGTTCGGCGGCGTGGCCGTGCAGTTCGTCGTCGAACTGCTGGGTCACATGCGCCTTGAAGAGCTCGGAGAGCAGGAAGCCGCTGACGGTAAGACCCGCGATGATCCAGAGGGCGGCGCCAACGATCAGACGGGTTCGAAAACTGGTCCAGAGCCGGCGCATCAGGAGAACTTGTATCCCAGACCCCGAATGGTGCGGATCGCATCCTTGCCCAGCTTCTTGCGCAAACGCGCAACATAGACCTCGATCGTATTCGACTCCCGCGTCTCGTCCAGACTGTAGACGTGATCGATCAGTTCGCCTTGCGACACGACGCGGCCGGCGCGGTGCATCAGATAGGCCAGCACCTTCAGCTCGCGGGCGGTCAGCTCGACGGCCTGGTCGCCCCGCTGGACGGTTCCCGCCTCGGGATCCAGCACGATGTCACCGCGTCGCATCACCGGCGACGAGCGCCCCGCCGAGCGCCGCGTCAAGGCTCGAAGACGCGCGACGACCTCGGCGTTCTGGAACGGCTTGCCCAGATAGTCGTCGGCGCCGGCGTTGAGGCCATTGACGCGGTCGGTCCAGGCGTCACGGGCCGTCAGCACCAGCACCGGCATGTCGCGGCCTTCGCAGCGCCATTGTTTTAACACTTCCAGGCCCGACAGGCGCGGCAAGCCAAGATCCAGCACCACCGCATCGAAGTCGTTGGTCTGGCCCAAGAGCAAGCCGGTCTCGCCATCGCCGGCGTGCTCAACGACGAAGCTCGCCTGCGCCAACGCCGCGGCGAGGCGGCGGGCGATTTCGGGATCATCCTCGACGAGCAGGACGCGAATGGCGCGACTCCCTTGGCTTGCGACGCTCAATAGCATCGGCAGCTGAAACGAACCTGACTAGGCGCTGTCAGGTTCGTTTCAGCTTCGCTTCAGGCGGGCTTCAGACTGACGGAGCATCAGGGGCCGGTTCAAGCCTCCCGAGGAACCGATGCCCCCCGCCCGCCCCATGCTCGCCGCCGCGCTCGCCCTCGCCTTCTCGACCACGCCGGCGCTCGCCGCGGCCCTCTTGACCTTGAGCGTGGCGCAGGAAAAGGCCATGGGCATTGTCCTGGCCACCGCCAAGCCGGCGTCGGGCGCGCCCTTGGCCGCCCTGCCCGGCGCGGTCACCCCGCCGTTGAACGACCGCCGCGTGGTGGCCGCGCCGTTCGCCGGCACGGTGGTGCGAGTCCACGTGCTCGAGGGCCAGTCCGTCAAGGCGGGCGCGGCGCTGGCGACCCTGTTCAGCCGCGAGGCGCTGTCGGTGTCCTCCGAACTCGTCCAGAGCCAAGCCCAACTTCGGGCCGCCGAGGCGGCCGCACGTCGGCTCCAGCAGCTCGCGAGCGAAGGCGTGATCGCCGGCGCTCGCGCCGAGGAAGCCCAGGCCCGCCTCGCCCAGGCTCGAGCCATGGTCAATGAGCGTCGCCGTCTTTTATCCGGCGCCGGCACGGCCGGCGGCGAATACGTCCTACGCGCGCCCGCCGCCGGACGCGTGGCCGCCATCACCGCCCAGCCCGGTGGCGGCCTGGAGGCCATGGCCCCCGCCGTGACGCTGGATCGCGCCGACCGCCTTTGGGTCGAGGCGCGGGTCTCGCCCGAGATCGCCCGCAAGCTGAAGGTCGGCTATCCGGTGCGGGTCGGCGACACCGCCGGTCGCATCGTCGCCCTGGGCGCCAGCATCGACCCGAGGACCCGGTCCCTGCCCTTACGGGCGGAGCTGGCTTCGACCGCTAGCCTGACGCCCGGCCAGACCGTCAGCATCACGCTCTTGAGTCCCGCGCCGGCCGGCGCTCAGGCCATTCCGCGCAGCGCGCTGGTGCGAGACAGCGCCGGCGCGCGCGTCTTCGTCAAGACCGGCGCCGGCTATGAAGCGCGATCGGTCGGGGTGGTGGGCGCGGCGGGCGCCGAAGCGGTCGTAACCGGACTTCCAAACGGCGCGCGCGTCGCGGCCTCGGGCGCGTCGCAGTTGAAGTCGGCGCTGGGGCGGTAGGATGCGTAAACTCATCGCCTTCGCGCTCTCGCAGCGCCTGCTGGCCGCCATACTGGCGATCGCCCTGGTCGGCCTGGGGATCAACGCATTCCTGAAATTGCCCGTCGACGCCTTTCCCGACATCTCGCCCACCCAGGTCAAGATCATCCTGAAGGCGCCGGGCATGACGCCCGAGGAGGTCGAGAGCCAGGTCATCACGCCGCTGGAGATGGAGCTGCTGGGCATCCCCAAGCAGGCCATGCTGCGGTCGACGGCCAAGTACGCCATCGCCGACCTGACGATCGACTTCGCACCCGGCACGGACGTCTACTGGGCCCGCCAGCAGACGGCCGAACGCCTGTCCAACGCCATGGGCGCCCTACCCGCTGGCGTCAGTGGCGGCCTATCGCCGATTTCCACGCCCCTGTCCGACATCTTCATGTTCACCCTGGAAGGCGAAGGGCTGACGCTCGAACAGAAGCGGACCCTGCTGGACTGGACCATTCGTCCGGCCCTGCGCGGCCTGCCCGGTGTCGCTGACGTCAATGTGTTGGGCGGTCACGCCAGGACCTTCGAGGTCTCGCCCGATCCCGCCGCCCTGGCCGCCTCCGGTCTGACCGCCCAGGCGATCGTCGACGCGATCCCCGCCTCCAACCGCAACGATGGTTCTGGACGGCTTGGCGAGGGCGAGGAAGCCCTCGTCGTACGCGTAGCCGGCGCGATCACCAGTCTCGATGATCTGCGCGACACGGCCGTGCCATTGCCGGGCGGCGGGACGGTGCGGCTTGGCGATCTGGCCGAGGTCAGCGAAGGGGCCCTGACCCGCTATGGCGCCGTCACCCAGGACGGCCGGGGCGAGGCAGCCGAGGCCATCGTCATCGCCCTGCGCGGCGCAGACGCCAAGGCCGTGGTCAAGGCGGTCGAGGCGCGCCTGGCGGAAATCCAGCCTTCACTGCCGCACGGCGTGAAGATCCATCCGTTTTACAATCGCTCCGACCTGATCGAACGCGCAACCGGAACGGTCAACGAGGCCCTGGTCGAGGCCACCGTCTTGGTGGTGATCCTTCTGCTCCTGTTCCTCGGCGACCTGCGGGCCGCGACGGTCGTGGCGGTGACCCTGCCGCTGGCGGCGCTGACCACTTTCCTGCTGATGCGGACCTTCGGCCTTTCGGCCAATCTGATGAGCCTGGGCGGCCTGGCCATCGCTATCGGCATGCTGGTCGACGCCGCCGTCGTCGTGGTCGAGAACACCGTAGAGCGGCTCGACAATCCCAGCCTCACCGGCTCGCGACGTCTGCATGTGATCTACGAGGCCGTCGCCGAGGTCGCCGCGCCGGTCACCTCGGGCGTGCTGATCATCTGCTTGGTCTTCCTGCCGTTGCTCAGTCTGCAGGGCCTGGAGGGCAAGCTGTTCGCGCCGGTGGCCCTGACGATCGTCTTCGCCCTGGGCTCGTCGCTCCTGCTGTCGTTCACGGTGATTCCGGTCCTGGCCTCGCTGCTCTTGAAGGCCCACCCGCACAAAGAGTCCTGGATCATGCGCAGGATCGGTCCGTTCTACGAGCGGCAGCTGGCCCGCGCCCTCGCCCGCCCAAAGCCCGTCTTCGCGGCGGCGGGCGGCGGCATGGTCCTGGCGGCGATCGCCTATGTCCTGATCGGCAAGAGCTTCATGCCGACCATGGATGAGGGCGCGATCCTGATGCAGCTGGCCAAGCTGCCCTCGATCAACCTCGAGACCAGCGCCAGGCAGGACATGGCCGTGCAGCGCGCGATCCTTGCGAAGACGCCTGAAGTGAAGCGGATCGTCGCCCGTGTCGGCTCCGACGAGCTGGGCCTCGACCCGATGGGCCTGAACGAGACCGACAGCTTCCTTGTCCTGGCCGATCGCAAGGAGTGGCGCAAGAAGGACAAGGCTTGGCTGATCGAGGAGATCCGCAAGGTCGCCGCCCAGTTCCCGGGGGTGGAGGCCACCTTCACCCAGCCGATCGAGATGCGGGTCTCGGAAATGCTCACTGGCAGCCGCGGCGACCTGGCCGTCAAGGTCTTCGGACCAGACCTTCAGACGCTGGGCGATCTGGCTGGCCGGATCGAGGAAACGCTGAAGAAGACCCGGGGGGCTTCCGATGTCTACTCCGTCGCGGGCGACAGCGTGACCTATCTGCAGCTCGACATCGACCGCGCCGCGGCCGTGCGGGCCGGCCTGTCGGCCCAGGCGTTGCAACAAGAACTCCGCGCTCAGCTGGAGGGCGCGCCGGCCGGCGTGGTGTTCGAGCCTGGCAAGCGTACGCCGATCCTGGTGCGCGGCCCGCATGCGCTGCGGGAAGATCCGGTGCTCTTCGAACAGGCCCAGATCGCCACGCCTGACGGCGGCGTGCTGCGGGCCGGCGACGTCGCCCGCATCGCCCGTCGCCAGGGGCCGGTGAAGATCGATCGCGAGAACGCTTCGCGCTTCGCCGTCATCCAGGCCTATGTCCAAGGCCGCGACCTGGTCGGTTTCGTCAAGGAAGCCCAGGCCAATGTCGCCCGCGACGTGCCCCTGCCGCCGGGCTATCGCATCGCCTGGGGCGGTCAGTTCGAAAACCAGAAGCGCGCGGCCGCCCGTCTCGGCGTCGTGGTGCCCATGGCGCTGGGCCTGATCTTCCTGGTCCTGTTCATCAGCCTGAAGTCCACGCGGCAGTCGCTGTTGATCCTGGCCAACATCCCCTTCGCGATGATCGGCGGTATCGTAGCCCTGTGGGTCTCCGGCGAATATCTGTCGGTGCCTGCCTCGGTGGGCCTGATCGCCCTGCTCGGCATCGCGGTTCTCAATGGCCTGGTGCTGGTCTCGCACTTCAACGAGCTGGTCCAGCGGGGGCGCGACGTCGCCACCGCCGTCACCGAGGGCGCCCGCCGACGCCTGCGCCCGGTGTTGATGACCGCCAGCATCACCGCGCTGGGCCTCGCGCCGCTGCTCACCGCCACCGGCCCCGGCTCGGAAATCCAGCGACCGCTCGCCATCGTCGTGGTCGGCGGTCTCATCACCTCGACCCTGCTGACCCTGATCCTGCTGCCCATCCTCTATCGCCGGTTCGGCGTCGAGCGCGGGGCCGCGGTGCTGGAGGCCTGACCGTGAACGCCCCTCTCCTCCTGGCCGCCGCCCTGGCCCTGTCGTCCTCGGCGAGCGCCGCCGACACCGGTTGGAGTCGCCCGAACTTCCTGCCCAGCGACGCGCACATCCTTTTGGCGCTGGAGGCCGCGCCCGAACTCGGAGAAGCCCAGGCCGTGCTGCGCGGCGCGGAGGCCGAACAGCGCGGCTTGGCCGCCGGTCCCTATGAGACCTTGCTGGGCGTCTCCAGCGACCGTCGGCGTATCCGAGGCGAAGGCCAGTACACCGAATGGTCGCTACAGGCGAGCCGCGCGATCCGGGTTCCCGGCAAGCGCGCCCTGGACCTGAACGCCGGCGCGGCCGGCGCCCTGGCCGCCCGCGACGGTGTCGACGACGCCCGCCACCAAGCTTCCCTGCGTCTGGCGGGCCTGTGGATCGAGTGGCTGGAGGCCGAGGCGCGCATCCTGGTCGACCGCGACGAGATAGCGGTCGAAGAGCGGGAAGTCGCGGCCCTGCTCCGGCGAGTCGAGTTGAAGGACGCCTCGCTGCTGGAGTTGGACTTGGCGCAGGCCGCCCTGGCCCGCGCGGAGGCGGCTCTGGCCGAAACCCTTGGCCGCGCCGAGGCGGCGCGATCGGCGCTGGACATGCTCTACCCCGGCCTGGCCCCGGCGCGCGCCCCGGTGCTGGTCGAGCCCGTCGCCCCCACCCGGCCGCTCGACGCCTGGATCCCCGTCATCGTCGCGCGCAGTCACGAGATCACCATCGCCAAGGCTCTGGCCGACCGCGCCGCCGCCCTGGCGCGCCGCGCCAAGCTCGACCAGCGCCCCGATCCCACCCTCGGCCTTCGAGTGTTCAACGAGCGCGGGGGGAGCGAGACGGGCGCCGGCTTGACGCTCAGCATTCCGTTCGGAAGCGGCGGGCGATCCGCCACGGCCGAGCGCCAAGCCGCGTCGGCTTCCGCGGCCGAAGCGCGCTATCGCATGGTGGTGCGCGACGTCGAAGCCGAAGGACGCAACGACGTGGCCAAGGCCCGCGCCGGTCTTTTGGGTTGGGCGCGCGTGAACGAAGCGACCGCCGCCGCCGCCCAGGCCGCCGATCGTGTCCAGCGCGCCTACGCGCTGGGGGAGCGTGACCTCACCGATCTTCTGTCCGCTCGCCGACAACTGTTCGACGCTCGGCGGGCGGAAGTCGCCGCCCGGGCGGCCGCTCAAGCCGCCTTGCTGCGTCTGGCTCTGGACGCCCACGAACTCTGGTTGTCCGAAGAGAAGGAACCAAGATGACGGCGGTGATCGGCCTCGCCATCGCGCTGGCCATTTCCCCGCCATCGCCGCGCGGCGGAACAATCGTCGGCGATCTTGGGACCGGCGCGTTCACCTTGAGCGACCTCCGCATCGAAAGCCGGCCCGACCAAGGCGACGCCATACGAGGTTGGCTGTGCCGCAGGCGGCCGGCCCCAGCCATACGCCAGCTATCGGTCTTGGCGCGGAGCGGCGACGGCGAACCGATTTGGAGCGGTGTGGTCGCCGCGCCGCGCTTTGACCCTGGCAGGGCGCGTCAGTGCCGGGCGTTGCGTATCGATCTACCGCCCGACATCGCGTCCAACACCGCGCAATGGACACTACGCCAACGGTGACTTGGCTCCATCGGCATCGCTCATGGGACAGGCCAACGTCCCGCAAGAGGTAGTCGCCGCCGTTGGCGCCTGTGGACGCGCCAAAAAGCGATCTAGAAGACGGAGGACCTGCCGCCCCTCGCGCAAAGCGTGCGACTGAAAGCTCCATGTAAGCTTGAGCTCGCATAGCCCGACCGCCGCACGAAAGCGGACTTGTCGGACCTGAGTAAGATGAAGCTCCCCCTTCTGACCCTTTGCCTGATCCTTCCGGCGGCCAGCGCCGCGCGCGCCCAGGATGGCGATGGCTTGCGCCTGTCCCTGGGCGCGGCCGGCGTCTATCGCCCCGAGTTCAAGGGCTCAAAGGACTATGAGTTCAAGCCCCTGCCCTTCGTCGCCCTGCGCTATGGCCGAGGCGATTATTACGTGGCGCTGGAAGGCCCCTCGCTGCGCGTCAATCTCGTGCCTGGCGGGTTTCTGGAAGCTGGCCCGGTGATCGCCTATGAACGCGGCCGCGACGATGACATCAAGAACCTGACCGTGCGCCGTCTGGGCGAGATCGACGCCGCCGTGAACGCCGGCGTGTTCATCCGCAAGCGCTTCGACGTCGGGCAGGACGGCTTGGCGGTCGGAATCGAGGCCCTGACCGACACCGGCAAGGTCCACGAAGGCAAGCTGGCGCGCTTCGAGGTCGCTTACGACCGTCAATTGACCGACCGCTGGAGCCTGGGTGTGGACGCTTCGGCGACCTGGGCCGACCGCAAGTACACGCGCACCTATTACGGCGTCTCGGCGACCGAGGCTGCGGCCAGCGGCTTGACGCCCTACGCCGCCAAGGCCGGGGTTGAGTCCGTGGATGTCGGCGCCAGCCTGCGTTACCAGATCAGCGATCGCTGGAGCGCCCTGGCGCGGGGCGGTTATAGCCGGCTCGTTGACAGTGCGGCCGACAGCCCCATAGTCGCCCGCGAAGGCTCCGCCAATCAGGGCCAACTCGTCTTCGCCCTCCTGTACAGCTTCTGACAACCATGCGCGTCCTGCTGATCGAGGACAATGTTCGGCTTGGCGAAGCGACCACCCGGTCGCTGGTCAAGGCCGGCTTCACGGTCGACCTCTTCGACACGCTGGAAGACGGCTGGCACGCCTGGCGTAGCGTGACCTACGACGTGGTGATCCTCGACATCATGCTGGGTCGCGAAAACGGGCTGGACCTCCTGGCCCAGGCCCGCGCCGCCGGCCTGCGCACGCCGGTCCTGATGCTGACCGCCCTGGGCAGCATCGACCAGCGGGTTCAGGGGCTGGAGCGCGGCGCCGACGACTATCTGATCAAGCCCTTCGCCATCGAAGAACTGGTGGCGCGTCTGCGCGCGCTGGGACGTCGACCGGATCTGACGGCAGACGTCCTGCGCTACGGCGATATTGAGTACGACCAGGGCGCGCGGGAGATCTGCGTCGGCGAAGCGCGCCTGCCGCTGTCGCGGGGCGAAAGCATCGTGCTGGAACGCTTCCTGCGCCATCCCGACCGTGTTGTGACTAAGGCTCAGCTGGGCGACAGCCTGCACAGCCTGGACCAGGACTACACCGACAACTCCATCCAGGTGCACGTCCATCGCGTGCGCCGGAAGATGGCCGAGCTGGGCGCCGACGTGACGATCCGCGCGCTTCGGGGCCTGGGCTACATGGCCGTCCGGTTACCGCCCGCAGGAACCGGTCCGACCGACTGATCGCCGCGATGGCCTTGCGGCCGGAAGTCGAGCTCGAAACACGCGCCGCGCTCGACGGAAGCCAACCGCGCCGCGCCGCCGTGCCGCTCCATGATCTGGCGCACGATCGACAGGCCCAGGCCAGCGCCAGCCCCGCTCGGATTCCCGCGATTGAAGCGTTCGAACACCCGGTCCCGGATCTGGGCCGGCACGCCGGGCCCATCGTCGCTGACCCGCACCACGCCGTCGGCGGTGACCGCCACGAGGATCTCCGCGCCGGGGGGCGTATGGCGGACGGCGTTCTCAAGCAGATTGCGCAGAGCCGTCTCCACAAGCCCGACCTGGCCGTCGAGCGAAAGCGCCTGGACCGCGCTGTCGAAGCTGAGCGTCCGACCGCTGGACAGGATGAAGCTGGCCATATCGCTGGCCACGTCTTGCGACAGCGCGACAAGGTCGAAGCGCGTATCGGCGCCCAAGGCGCCGCCCTCGGCCTCGGCCAATGCGAGGAGCTGGGCGATCAGTCGCCCCAGCCGCTCGAACTCCTCGCTGGCCGCCTGGCGCTCGCCCGGCTCGAGCAGGCTCTCGACCTGGGCCCGCAGCGTCGCCAGCGGTGTGCGGAGCTCGTGGGCGGCGTTGGCCGAGAAATCCCGCTGCGCGCGCAAGCCGGTCTCCAGCCGATCGAGAGCGGCGTTGAAGGCCTCGACCAGCGGGGCGACCTCGCGCGGCGCACTCTCGACCGGCAGGCGGGCGTCTATGGTCGCGGGACCGATGTCGCCGGCCAGCCTCGACAGGCGCCGCAGAGGCCGAAGGCCGATGTGCAGGGTCAGATAGACGCCGACCATCATCAGGCTCACCAGCAGCAGGATCTCCGTCGCGCTATCGGTGATCTCAACCCATAGGCGCGCGGGCCGCATGCGCTGCAACAGCGACATGGCGTGCTCTTCGGGCGTGTCGCCGTTAGCCATGGCGAACAGGATCGTGGCGGCGACCGCCAGCAGGACCAGCGGCACGAGCATCCGCATCAGCGACGGGCCGCCCAGTGTTCGATGTAGACGCATCAAGACCCGGCGCGGCATCGACATGTTTCCCCCTTGCGCTGGCGTCCCCTCGACCGGTGCGCGTCGACCAGCCAAATCCCGCGGTACTCCAGGTCGATCAACCGCCATCCGCCCACCGATCGCAAGACGCGCCAGGACATCTGGATCGGCGCGAAGGCCCGGGCGTCCCGGATCGTGAAGCGGACAACGGCCTCGTCAAGCTTGGCAGCGGTCGATCCCAGCAGGGTGAAATCCTCGGCCGACCCGCTCCGCAGGCGGCCGTCATAGGCGCGCCCGACATAGGAGGCGAGCGCCGCTGCGAAGCGCTGCCTCCGCGCTGGGGTCAGCCGGCAAGCTCGATCGCCCAGGAGCAGATCCGTGACGCGTCCGACGTCTGCTACGCGCCCCAGGGCCGAAGCGAAAGCCGCCGCCCGCCTGGGCGGACTCAAAGTCGCATCAGCCATGATGCGCAAAAGATCCCGTACGACTTCGGATACGAAGACTTCGGCGTCCTGCTGGCCGACGAGGACCGGCCATGGCGCGGGCAGCGCGCATTCCATGAGAACGCGCCAAGGACTGAAGCGATAGGTCATGCGCGTTCAGGGCTCGATCTTGGCCGCGTCGAAGTCTGGCAGCACCTGGGCGCCGCCGCGAGCCTGACGAACCATATCCGCTCGATTCTGCAGGTAGGCGGACCGCATCATCGCATAGGGATCCGCCGCGTCGTCCAGGGCGCGAAGAAAGCCGTCGGCGTTGGCGCGTCCGTCGAGCATGGTGGCGCCAGAGCGGATGGGGCCGAACATTTTCGGACCGCCAGCCGTCGCCATGGCGACGGGATCAGTCATCATGTCGACCAACTGGCCGACGCCGTCTCGCAAGGTGGTCGGCCCCATCAGCGGCAGGACCAGATAGCGCCCCGAACCGGCGCCGTAACGTCCCAGGGTCTGGCCGAAATCACCCTGGTGGCCTTCCAGGCCCAGCTTGCCGCCGACGTCGAACAGGCCAAGCCCCCCGACCGTCGTGTTGATCAGAAAGCGCGAGGCCGTCACGCCGGCCGCGCGCGGGCGGCCCTGGGCCAGATCGTTGATGGCGGTGCGCGGCTCGGCCAGGTTGGCCACGAACGAGGACACGCGGCCGCGAACGACACGCGGCGTCACCTTCATGTACCCCCGTCCGATCGGCCCGATCAGGACGCGGTCGAGGCCCTGATTGAATTTGAAGGTCTTTCGGTTCAGCCCTTCCCATGGATCGTGTGCGAGGGGACCGACTTCCCGCGTCAATTCAAGCGGGCGTTCAGGGAGGGCTTTCGCCAGAGCGTGGTGGGGCGCGGCGTATGCCAAGGTCAGGCTGGCGATTAAGCCCAGGCGACGGGCGGCGGAGAACGACTTGGTCATGACGTTGGGCTCCAGGAAGGACGCCCAGCCCTATGGCCGCCGTAGCTTGCCTGAAGCTTTCTGTGTGAGACGTCCCATCCGCAGTGTGCGGGATGGCGCCATGAACTGACGTTGACGCGCCTCCACGAACTGTGATCCTCCCTAGAGAAAGTGGACGGGGTTAAGCCGCTCTGCGTTCGGCCTCGGCGGGGCAGCGCGGCCGGGCCGCGCAGTCCGGCGCGGCGACCATGGCCGCGCAGGACGGCATGGACGCGCGGGGCGCCATAGGTCCCGCAGCTCTCGGCATGGATCAGGCGGATGTCCTCGATCAGCGCGCGATTGGCCGCCGCCCGCCGGCTCTCGGGCCTGACGCGCCAGGCGTAGTCGCCGCTGGCTGACAGACCCAGGATCCGACACATCATCCGAACCGGCCAGGCGCCGCGGTGCTCATCGACGAACCCGAACTTCATCGGGAGGCCGCTCCGAAGATGAGCGCGGCTTTTTTAGGATGTCGCGCTCCATCCGCAGATGGTCGTTCTCACGACGCAGCCGGGCGTTCTCTGAGGCCAGATCAGACGGCGACGGGGCCGGCGCTTGCGTGGGGGGCCGCCGCGCCGACCCCGTCGCCCTCGCCCCGTACTGCATCATCCATCGTCGTAGGACCGTCTCGGTGTCCACTCAAACGAGGGAGGATCATGGAATCTTTGGTCTTCAGAGCATCTCGAAGACAAGCGAGCTACGGTCAAGCTTACCTTCGCAAGCGCAATACGCTGCAGCCGTTCAGAAGGCTTTCGAACCGCCTATTTATCCTTACCGTTCAAGCCCTTAGAAACCTCAAAACCTCAGGAGAAGCCGGTGGCGCGCCCTGTTAGACAGCCAAGAGAACTACGCGTTCACAATTCAAATCGAACCGTATTATCGAGCTGATAAAGGGAAAGAACGTGGTCAGCGCCGGCCGAAGGCGAGCAGTGAGTTTGAGCCAAATTAAGCCGCCGCGGGGAGCGCGGTGTTCACAAGTTTTGCTGGCGGTCCTGCTGCCTCCTACTGCCGCCGCGCTCGATCTTCACATGCGCCGTCATCACAAGGACAACGGTTGCGGCCTTCTACACATCGGCTGGCAGATCGATTTCTCCAAGCGGCGGAACTGCCAGCCTTTGCTCAGCTGAAACCGTGGCGGCGCTGGCAAGCCTTCGCCCTCATCGGTGAGGTTTTGCCAAGACTCATTGTCTTTCTCGTCGCCATCGCCACGCCCCTCTTAAAGCGCTTCGGCGACCGACGCGACGCCTCCGAACGTCCGCTTGCCGGCAAGGCACCGACAGTGGATCCCCCCCGGGCGACAACCGCTAGGTCCGCTTCGCGCCAACTTCCGCCCCACAAGCCGACATTATAATCTGTCCAGAAAAAGGATCTTCAGGACGAGGTGCTCATTCTCGGGAGTTGTGCCTTCCGCAAACCTAGCCTTGTTCCGACGCCCCAGGACACCGCGCCGGACCAGCCAGATCCATAGACCCAAGCCATAAAGCGCCGGCAAGGAAAGACCCGCGGCCGCCACGAGAACCATGCCGATCAGACCCGCCACGCCGCCATAGTGGATCGGTAGCACCAGATCCGAAAGTCGCGCGGCGAGCGGCGCGTTCAACGGATCGTATATCTTGGCGGTGCGGCCCGTTCGGGCGTCGACCTCGACTATGGTGCGCCCCGAACGGCGCCGGGCCTCGGTGGGCTGGGTCAGCCGCACGGCGTAAACGCCGCGCGGTTGGGCGGGAAACTGCAGACTGGAAAAGACAGCTTCCGGGAAACGGGCGTGAGCGATCTCATAGGCTCTCTGAGGCCCGATCGGCGGCGCGGTCAGCACTGCGGGAACGGCGCGTGAGGGGTTGAGGCCAAGGATCGCCATGTAGACGCCCGTGCCGGCGATGATCACCAAGGGACCTGCGGCGAGGAGACCGACCGCGCGATGCCAACCGTATCGGCGCTGGGCCGGATTACGCCATCGCGCCACGTCGAAGCTGACACGCCACTTGCCCGGTCGAGGCCAGCCGAGCCACGCGCCTATCAGAACGCCAGTGATCAGGAAGGCGCCCGAGGCGGCGATCAGACCGGCTCCGCCTTGGCTCAACAAGGCGCGCTCATGGATGGAGCGCACCCAGCCCCAACCCGTCGCCGGCGCGGCCACACCGGGCGCGCTCGCCGTCACCGCGATGACCTTGGCGCTTTCGGCGTCGAGGCGGACGAACCTTCGCTTCCCGCCAACATCGAGATAGTCCGCGTTGACGACGCCGACCGCGCGATCCGGTAGGGCCAGTCGACTGATCGGCGCGCCGGCCGCCGCCTGGGCCGCGTCGGTCAACTGGTCCAGCGAAGCCAGACGCGCGGTCGAGAACGGACGACGCGCCAGACGTTCGAGCTGTGGCTGGAAGACCAGCAACGCGCCCGTCAGGCCCTGCATCGCCCAGAGCGCCCCGATCACCAGTCCGGCCCAGCGATGCGCGAGCACCGCCACACCGCGCGGATTGAGCGTCCCGCTCATCGCGACGCCAGGGCTTGAGCGATCAGGCGGTTGGCGCCCGAAATGTCCGCCAGCGCTTCGCCCGCCTTCAGGCGCGCCAGCACCGCAAGTTCATCCTGCTGCATCTGTATCGCATGGCGGGCCAGAGCCTCGACGCGGTCGGGCTCGAGCACCACGACACCGCTTTCATCAGCCAGGATGGCGTCGCCGGGATTGACCGCCACGCCCCCCACCGACACCGGCGCGTTCATCGCGCTCTCCAGGCTGAGGAACTTGGTGGTCAGGGGCGTGGGGCCTCTGCACCAGACCGGCATTTCGGCGCGGCGGATTTCCCCGAAGTCGGTGGCGGGGCCATCGATCACCACGGCGGCGATCCCTGCCAGCCTGGCGGCGTTGGTGGTCACCCCGCCCCAGCAGGCGTGACGGGTGTCGCCGCAACGGTCGATCACCAGCACATCGCCGGGCCGCGCCGTGCTGACGGCGTGGTGCAGCAGGGTCGAGTCCGCGGCCGGAATCCGCACCGTCACCGCCGTACCCGCCACGCGCGGCCCCTCCCACACCGCGCGGATCGCCGGATCGACGAAGCCGTGGTGCAGCACATGCCCCAGGGTGGCGGTCTCGACCTGCTCCAGCAGAGCGATCAGGTCGGCGGGGATCTGCGGCGGCATGGGATTGATCGTGAACATGACTCAGGCCCCCAGGGCGCGGTTTGGGACGTCGGCGGCCAGCGCCGGATCGAAATCGTCTTTCAGCCCGACCCCCGTCAGGGCGCGGGCGCGAGCCTGACGCAGCAGCCAGGCGAGCTTGGCGGCGGCGACCTCGTAGGACAGGCCCCGTGGCGGGCGGATGTTGGAGACGCAGTTGCGCTCACTGTCGGCTCGCCCTGATCGCGGCCCCCAGGTGAGGTAGGCGCCCAGGCTGTCGGGCGAGCTGAGGCCGGGTCGCTCGCCGATCAGCATCAGCGACATAGCCGCGCCCAGGTTCTCGCCGATCTCGTCGCCCAGGGCCACGCGCGCGTGCCGGGCCAGGACGATCGGGGCGATCCGCCAGCCAACAAGTTGCTCGCGCAGCGCCACGACGACGGCGGGCGCATGGGCCTGGACGGCCCGAGCCGACAGGCCGTCGCCGATGACGATGACCAGGTCGTGGCCTTGCTCCGTCGCCCGCAGCCGCTCGACGGAGCCCGCGTCCAGGCAGCGTCCCAGGCCGGGTCGTTGCAGGTAGGTCGCGCGGCTGTCGGCGCAGCTGGACGCGGCGATGGTCGGCTCTCCGGCCAAGGCGCCGGCCAGGGCGGCCGCGTCCATCGGCGCGTGAACGGCGTCTCGGGCCAGGGCGTGATCGCTCTGGAAGGCCAACATCGCGGCTGTCGGCAGGCCCGCGCCCGCCCGCCCCAGGCCGATCCGCGCGTCGGTGGCGGCGCGCAGGCGGGAGAGCAAGGATCCGGGAGCGGGAGTCACGCCAGCACCCTCGGCAGCGACAGGATCGACCCGACCTGGTCCAACGCGGTTGAACGTACCCCGCCTCGCGCGTCCAGCAGGCCGATCTGGTCGAGCCAGGCGGCGAACTCCGGCGCCGGCCGCAGGTTCAGGACCTGACGCAGATAGAGCGCGTCATGGAAGCTGGTGGACTGATAGTTGAGCATGATGTCGTCGGCGCCGGGCACTCCGATGACGAAGTTGACGCCGGCCACCCCCAGCAGGGTCAGCAGGTCGTCCATGTCGTCCTGGTCGGCCTCGGCATGGTTGGTGTAGCAAACGTCCACGCCCATCGGCAGGCCCAGCAGCTTGCCACAGAAGTGATCCTCCAGACCCGCCCGGATGATCTGCTTGCCGTCGTAGAGATATTCGGGGCCGATGAAGCCGACCACGGTGTTGACCAGCAGCGGCGAGAACGCCCGCGCCACGGCATAGGCCCGGGTTTCCATGGTCTGCTGGTCGGCGCCGTGATGGGCGTCGGCCGACAGGGCCGCGCCCTGCCCGGTCTCGAAGTACATGACGTCCTGGCCGACGGTCCCGCGGTTCAGCGACAGGGCCGCCTCACGTCCCTCGCGCAGCACCGCCAGATCGACGCCAAAGCCGCTGTTGGCCTTCTGGCTGCCGGCGATCGACTGGAACACCAGGTCCACCGGCGCGCCGCGCTCGATCGCCGCTATGGTATTGGTGATGTGGGTCAGGATGCAGCTTTGGGTCGGGATCGCATAGGCCTGGCGCAGGTCGTCGATCAGCCGCAGCAGGGTCGTGGCGCCCGCAACGCTGTCGGTGGCCGGATTGACCCCGATCACCGCGTCGCCGCTGCCCATCAGCAGGCCGTCGAGGATGATCGCCGCGACGCCGGCCGGATCGTCCGTGGGGTGGTTGGGCTGAAGGCGCACGGCCAGGGTGCCAGCCTGGCCCAGGGTGTTGCGAAAGCGGGTGACCACCTGGATCTTGCGCGCGACCGCGATCAGGTCCTGGTTGCGCATCAGCTTGCAGACGCCCGCGACCATCTCCGGCGTCAGGCCCGGCGACAGCCGCGCCAGGGCCTGGCCGTCGGCCGCGTCGCTGAGCAGCCAGTCGCGGAAATCGCCGACCGTCAGGTGGGAGATCGGCGCGAAGGCCGCCGCATCGTGCCCGTCGATGATCAGCCGGGTGACCTCGTCGTCCTCGTAGGGAACGATGGCGTCGGTCAGGAAGGCCTTCAACGGCAGGTCCGCCAGCGCCCGCCGGGCCGCCACCCGCGTCGCGGCGTCGGGGGCGGCGACGCCGGCCAGGGCGTCGCCCGATCGAAACGGCGACGCGGCCGCCAGCAGGGTCTTCAGGTCGTCGAACCGATAGCGCGTGCCGCCCAGGTCGATCGTCGGCATGGGCCTAGCGCGCGATCAGCAGGGTATCGCGCGGCTCGAACGCCGCGAAGACTGGTCCCGGCTCGAGCACCTCCTCGACCTCGGCGACCAGGGTGTGGCCGCTGATCTCCAGGCCGTAAGCGTGCCGCGCGCCCAGATAGGTGCGATCGGTGATCGCGCCGGCCAGCACGTTGAGGCCACGATCGCTCGGACGCTGCCGCGAAAGTCGGATGTGCTGGGGCCTGACCGTGACGATCCCGTCGTCGGCGCCGGCCGAGGCGGCGGCGACCGCGCGCAGAGCGACCCCCGCCTCGGTCATGACCGGCGTGATCTCATCCACAGTGGCGCCCGTCCGCCGCACCGGCAGGAAGTTGCTGGCCCCGATGAAGTCGGCCACGAAGGTGTTGGTCGGTCGCCGATAGATGGTCTCGGGGCTGTCGAGCTGGACGATCCGCCCCTTGTTCATCACCGCGATGCGGTCGCTCAGCGCCAGTGCCTCCTCCTGGTCGTGGGTGACGTAGATCGTCGTCAGGCCCAGCTGGCGCTGCAATGATTTGAGCCAGCCGCGGGCCTTGATCCGCAGCTTGGCGTCCAGGTTGGACAGCGGCTCGTCCAGCAGCAGCAGGGTTGGCCGGAAGACCAGGGTTCGGGCCAGGGCCACGCGCTGCTGCTGGCCGCCGGACAGTTCGTGCGGAAAGCGCCCGCCGTACTCGCCCATATCGACCAGCGACAGGGCCTCGGCGATGCGGGGCGCCTGCTCGGCCTTGCTAACGCCCCGCAGCTTCAGCGGAAAGGCCAGGTTCTGGGCGACCGTCATGTGCGGCCAGAGGGCGTAGGACTGGAAGACGAGGCCCAGGTTGCGGCGCTCGGGCGGCACATCGACCTTGCCCGCGCCGTCGAAGAAGGTCTGACCGCCCACCCGGATGACGCCGCCCGAGGGCGTGTCGAGGCCGGCGATGGCGAACAGGGTCGTCGATTTACCGCAACCCGAGGGGCCCAGCAGAGTCAGGAACTCACCCTGCGCCACATGTAGGTTGACGTCGTGCAGGGCGGTGACGTCGCCAAACCGCTTGGAGAGTTTCTCGACGAAAACATCAGACATCGCGGTGCGTCCTTGTGCTGAGGCGCGCGGCCGTCACGAAGAGGAAGGTGATGAGAAGCTGGATGACCGACAGGGCGGCGACCGCGCCGCTGTTGCCGTTGGCCCAGAACGACAACATGGTCGTGCCGATGATCTCGGCCCCCGGCGCGAACAGGAACACCGCCGAGGCGTACTCCTTGAGCATGCCGAGGAAGAGCAGGGTGAAGGCCGAGAACAGGGCCGGCTTCATCAGCGGCAGAACGATCCGGGTCGAGACCGTCCACCAGCTGGCGCCGACCGACCGCGCGCTCTGGTCCAGCTCCTTGCCGATCTGCATCATGGCCGGCGCCATGGCGCCATAGGCCGTGGGCATGCCGCGCATGGCGAAGGCGATCATCAGGATCCAGATCGTGCCTTGCAGCAGGCTGGCGCCGGGGATCAGCAGCATCGCCCAGAAGAAGCCGATGCCGGCCACCACGCCAGGCATGGCGCGCGGATAGAGGGCGACATATTCCAGCTGCCGCCGGAACGGGAAGCTGGAGCGCTGCACGACCAGGGCCAGCAGGGCCACGAAGGCCGTGGCCCCGACGCCACCGACGAAGGCGATGATGACGCTGTTGGTGATCGAGCGGATATAGGCCGGGTACTTGGCCAGGATCGCGAAGTTGTCGAAGGTCAGCAGCTCGAACGGCGACAGCAGCGGCGTCAGGAAGGTGGTGAAGGCCCGCAGGACGATGCCGATCAGCGGGATCAGCAGGGCCAGAACCAGATAGAGCCACAGCGCCGCCGCGATCGGCGGGCCGGCCTTGCCCAGATCGGCGACCTTGGGCCGCTGGGCCTTGCCCTTCACGGTGACGAAGCGCCCGGCCTTGCTCAGCAACAGGCCTTGCAGGACCAGCAGCCCCGAGACGATGGCCAGCAGCAGGGCCGCCGCCGCGCCAACCAGGCCATAGTCGGGGGTGATCGCGCCCAGGCCCCGGCTGAACAGGAAGGTCGTGAAGAACTCCAGGCCGGCGGGGCGTCCAAACACCAGCGGCACAGCCAGCATCTCCAGCGAGCCGATGAACACCAGCAAGGCGCTGTAGATGATCGCCGGACGCATCAGCGGCAGCGAGATCGACCACAGCACACGCAAGGCTCCGGCGCTCATGCTGCGTCCGGCGTCCTCCAGCGTGGCGTCGGCCATCCGCGCCGAGCTAGAGCAGAACAGGTAGACCAGCGGCGCCTGGGTGACGCCCGCGATGATGGCCATGCCGGGGATCGAGTACATGTCCCAGGGCGGCACCCCGATCAGGCGCTCGCCCAGCAGGGTGATGTAACCCGACGGGCCGTAGATGATGTACCAGGCGAAGGCCGTCACCAGCTGCGAGATGTACATCGGCCACAGCACCAGCGGACGCAGCCAGCGGCGGCCCGGCAGGTTGGTGCGCTCGATGAACAGGGCGAAGGCCACGCCCGCCGCGCAGGCGACCACCGTCGTCAGGGCGGCCAGCTGGAACGAATTGGCCAGCACGTCGTGGAAGTCGGGGTCGCCGAACAGCCGCGAATAGTTGTGCAGGGTCAGGGCTCCGGTCTCGTACAGCGGCTTGTCGAGGAACGATTGCCAGAGGATCGGGCCGAGGGGCGCGGCGACCAGGATGACGGTGACGATCGCCGTCGCCCACTGGATCAGCAAGGCGTGCGACAGTGGCGAGAGACCATCGAGAAGCTTGGCGGAAGCGGGCATGGAGGCTCCGGGGCTCGCGCGGCTCATCGGCGCCGCCTGTGGAACAGTCCGTTCCAGCGGGCGACGAAGGCGTCGTACTGGCTGACCATGCGATGGTCGTAGCCGACCATGACCACCTTGGACTCACCGCCCAGTCGGCGGATCACGCCGTCATGGGTGAGGAACGGCACGTCGCTCTCGCGCACGTCGCTGCGATAAGGCGTCAGCCCACCCTTGGCGGCGGCGATCTGGCCGTCACGCGAGAGCAGGTAGTCGAGCAGCAGACGCGCCGAGGTCGGATTGCGCGCGGCGGCCGTGACCGCCATGCCGCGCGGCACGACCGGCGTGCCGTCGGCGCACAGCGTCCAGGCGACGATCTTGGCGCGGCCTTTGGTCAGCATCTGCGGCAGGACCGTCACGGCCGAGACGTGATAGCCGACCAGGTATTCGCCGGCCGTGACCTTGTCGAGCATGGCCGCCCCGCCGGTCTCGACCCGAACATAGGGCGCCAGGCGCTGCATCAGGTCCCAGCCGCCGGGCTTCCTCTGGTCGATCGCCGACCAGTGCACAGCATAGGCCAGGGCGTGGGCGGACGCGTCATAGGTGGTGATGCGATGGGCGAACTTGCGCGGATTTTCCGCCGCCAGCGCGGTCAGCTGATTGAGGCCCGTCGGGACCTGGTGCGGGTCCAGAAGCGCCTTGTTGTAGACCATCAGCATCGGATCGGCCGACAGGGTGTAGACCCCCGGCAGCGGCAGGCTCCAAGCCGGCAGGCGCGGCTCCTCGGGACTGCGATAGCCGGCCGCCGCGCGGCGCTGGGCGAAGCGCAGCCAGGCGTCCGGCGCGCTGCTGACGATCATGTCGGCCGAGGCCCGCCTGGCCGAGGTTTCGGCGTAGTAGCGCTCGAAGGCCTCGGTGGGCCCCATGTCCAGGGTCTCGACCCGGATCCAAGGATAGCGGCGCTTGAACCCCTCCAGGATCTCGCGCCAGTTATATTCGGCCATGTTGGAATAGACACGCAGGCCCGTCTCACGCCGCGAGGCCGCGATCAGGTCCTGGCCCTGGGCCAGTCCCCTGCCCCCGGTCAAACCCGCCATGGCCGCCAGACCGGCCAGCACGCCGCGACGCGCGGGCGTCACCTTGCCATCAGTCATGCGCGGATCTCCTGGCGCCATCCAGCGCCGCCACGGCCGCGCTCCGCAAGAAGCCCGCATCCGCGCCCACCGTCACGAAGGTGTATTGTCGCTCGAACAGGCGCTGGGCCGGCTGGCCCGGCAGGATCGTCCCGCCCAGGGCGACGCCGCTCTCAAGGATGCGCCGCTCGGCCTCGGACCACAGCTCCACGAAGGCGGAACTGTCGTACTGCCCCGCCACGCCGATGCTGGCCGATAGGTCCAGCGGACCGATGAAGAACATGTCGACGCAATCGACGGCCGCCATCTCCGGAATGGCCTCGACGCCCTTTTCGGACTCGATCATCGCCACGATCAGGGTCTGGTCGGCGGCGTGGCCGGGATAGGCGGCGCTGTCGGCGCCCCAGCCTGCGGCGCGCGAGACCGTGTAGTGGAGGCCACGCGAACCGCGCGGCGGATAGTAGGCCGCGCGCACCAGCCGCTCGACCTCGTCGGCGCTCTCCAGCGCGGGGGCGAACAGCCCTTCGACGCCCATGTCGAGCACGGGCTTGACCACGGCGGCCTCGACGCTGGGCAGGCGCGCCAGCAGGGTCGGCCCATCAGGCCGGTCGCCGGTCGCGCGCAGTTGATCAACGGCGTCGCCCAGACCGGCCGGTGCGTGCTCCAGATCGACGATCAGGGCGTCGAACCCGACATGGGATAACAGCTCGGCGGCAGGCGGGCTGGCCATGAACAGCCAAGCCCCCAGCGACGGCTCGCGCCGCGCCAGCCGCGCCTTGAGGGCGTTGGGCCTCAGCATGACGCGCCAAGCGTTTGGGTGAAGAAGGCGATGGCCGACTGGGCCAGGGCGTCGCGCTGGTGGCGCACGCCGGGCAGGATGTCCATCCGCGTCTGGACGCCGGCCGCCGACAGACTGGCTTCCAGGGTCTTGAGGCGCTCGACCCGGGTCGCGCCCGTGGCGTTGGCGCCGTCCATCCAGTGCGCGCCGCCGGGCTTGTGGGTGATCTCCCAGGTGTCGGTGTCGGCGTCGCCGACCGCCAGGTGCACGGGGACAGCGCGCAGGGCCGGCGGGTCCAGCGAACGGCCAAAGCGCGCCTCCATGTCCGCCACGCCCACCCACCAGGGTTTCTGGCTGTCGAGCAGGGTCGGCGATCCCGGCGCGCACACCGACAGGGCGCTGAGCCGCTGGGGATGCAAATAGTAGAAGCGGTGGACGAAGTGCGCCCCGCCCGAAAAGCCGAACAGCGAGAAGCGCTGGGCGTCGACGCCATAACGCGCGGCGACTTCGTCGATCATCGACAGCAGGACTTCGTCGAAGCGGATGCCGCGATACTCGATGTATTTGTAGTTGTCGCGATCATAGGGCTCGTCGATCCCGCAAGGGAACAGCGGCGCCAGGATGATCAGATTGAGCGTCTCGGCCAGGTCGGAGAACAGGTCGCGCATCGCCTGGTTGCCGCGCTCGGTGCCATGGACGGCCACCAGGATGCGGCGGTCGGCCGCCTCCCCGCAGGTCGGCACATAGAGGCAGTACGAGAACCGCTGGTCGGCGCGACAGGCCGTAGCCGGCGTACGGCCGACGTCATAGGGCGACAAGGGCGGGATCGTGAAATCTGTCATGGACTGGGGTGCGGCCGACGTCTCGAGCGCCGGCCACGGTTCTCCGCGCTGTGATCTTCGAAGGTCGGTGAGGCCTGTCGGCGTCAGTAGTTGACGCCGAGCTTCAGATAGACCGTCCGCCCCTCGGCCTTGCTGTAGAGCTCGTTGCGATTGATCATCTGCGAAGTGATCGAATAGTAGTCCTCGTTCAGAAGGTTGTTCACGCCGACGCTGAAGTCGACATTGTTGACCTTGAACTGGGTCAGAGCATCCAGGCGCTCGGTGCTGCGCACACGGCCGGTATAGTAGTTGCCGACCGCCGAGCCTGGGAACTTGTTGCGCGTCCCCGAGTGATTGTATTGCAGACGCACCAGCCAATTGGCCGTGATGTCGTGCTCTAGCGCCAGGTTGAATTGATCGGGCCCAATGCGGCGGCCGGTCAGCGGCGTGTCGAGCGTGCCGTCATGTGTGGCGTCGCGCTTGCCTTCGGTGTGGGAATAGTTGGCCGACCAACGGGTCTTGGGCGTCAGGCGACCGTCCAACACCACTTCCCAGCCATGGACCTTCTCCTTCTCACGCAGGGTCTGGGCCTCGGAGGGATTGACCGTGTCGATGACGAAGTCGGTGCCGAACTTGGCGGTGTTGATGAAGTAGGCGCCGGTGTAGCGCACGCCCAGGACCTTGCCACGCAGGCCCAGCTCATAGTTGTTCACCAGCTGCGGCTTGGGATCGAAATTATCCAGGTTGGTCACGGCGACGCGACGCAGTGGCGAGCCGATGTCGGGAATCGAGAAGCCCTGCGAGAAGCCGCCGAACAGCTGGGCTTGCTCGACGATCTGGAAGGTGCCGCCGATATTGACCGGCGTGGCCTGGTACTTCAGCTCGCCGCCATTGACGTGGACCCCGGTCAGGCCCGCGACGAAGTTGTCGATCTTCAGTACAAACTGGTCGTGGCGCACACCGGCCCGCAGGGTCAGGCGCTCGGTCAGCGGCATTTCCAGCTGGGCGAAGGCCGCATAGTTCATCTGCTCCAGCGGCGGCGTGAAGGTGCGGCCGTCGCCGGGATTGTTGGTCAGCGGGATCAGCGGCTGCTGGGTAGTGTCGCGGCTGATGTCCGCGCCCCAGAGCAGTTCACCGCCCGCCGACCAGCCCAGCTTCTCCAGCGGCGTGCGGAAATCGCTCTGGAGGCCGATCTTCTCCGACGAGATGGTCGTCTGGGTACCGCCCAGCCGCGCCGGGTCGAACGAGAAGACCGAGTAGTTCTTCAGATAGTAGGCCTGGGCGTGGAAAGCGCTGCTGAGCAGGTCGTCGTTATAGTAGCCCAGATAGCCCATCACATTGCGGTTGACCGGGTCCAGGGCGCGCGGGTCATACGATCCCTTGACCGCCGTCTCCTTGATCCCTTGCGCGATGTTGCCCGCCTTGCTGATGTAGTCGGTGTCCTGGTGCTGGCGATAGAAGTTGCCCATGGCTTCGACGCGCTGGCCGCCGAAGTTATACCCGACCTTGCCGAAGACGTTCCAGATGTCGGAATCGGAGATCCCGCCGAAGTTGTGCGGGTCGGGCGCCAGGCGGTCGCCATCGGCGTCGAACTGTCCGCCGACATGCTCGTAGCTGCCGTTCAGCGTGACGTCGAAGCCCTTCACCGCGCCCGTGGCGCTCTGTGAGATGCTGGGGCTGCCGCTGCCACCGAAATGCTGGGTGGAGAAGCCCGTGCCCAGTTCGGTGCGGAATTTCCAGTCGTCGTCGGCCTTACCCTTGCGGGTCACGTAGTTGATGACGCCGCCCGCGCCGCCCTGGCCGTAGATCGCCGAGGCGCCGCGAATGACCTCGATGCCCGTGATCGCGTTGGGCGAGATCAGGCGCAGGTCGCGGCCGCCGTCACGCAGCGGGTTGGACACCGGCACGCCGTCGATGAACACCCGCAGCGGCCGGCCGCGCAGGCTCTGCTCGACATTGGCCGCGGTGCCGTTGGCGGCGGCCATGCCGGGAATGGTCGAGGCCAGGACGCTGCCGATATCGTTGGTCGTGGCCAACTGCTTTTCCAGCTGCACCTCATTGAGCACCGTGGACGAGCCCGGGAAGGTCGTCAGCGTGCCGGAGAAGCGCGAGCCGGTGACGACCACCGCTTCCAATGTCGTGCCCTCGTCGGTCGTGACGGTCTGGGCCTGGGCGGCGGCGGCCGCGCCGAACAGCGCCGTGGTCGCCAAGAGCAGGTGCGAGAATTTCATGAGCCTATCCCCCGATGCCGACCGCCCCGGGCCGGCTCTAAATAGTAGCCAATATGGAGACCTAATAGTAGCCAATTTTGGCATGCAACCGATTTGTTCGATTTTGATGACGAATTTTCACGGCGCCTTCGCGGCGCGCACCTCGTCCAGGAACGCTTCGAGCACGGCGAAATAGGTGTCGGGCTCTTCGTAGAACGGCATGTGTGAACTGTGTGGGAAGATGTGAATCCGTGAGTCCGGCAAGGCGTCGTGCATCAGGAAGGCGCAGGCCGGCGTCAGCTCGTCATAGCGTCCCGCCACCACCAGGCATGGCGCGGTGATCGCTCCCATGTCGGGCACGCGATTCCAGGCCTTCATGTTGCCGGTATAGGTGAACTCGTTGGGGCCCTGCATGGTCTCGTAAGGACCCATATTCCAGTCGGCCAGGGCCTGGGTCAGCGGCTCGGGCCAGACCGGCAGGCGGCAGACGTGGCGGTGATTGAGCAGGGTCACCGCCGCCTGGTACTCGGGATGGTCCAGCGTGCCCTGCGCCTCGTGGAAGACCATCATCGAGACGGTCTCGGCCCCCAGGGCGCCGCGTAGGCGGCCCAACTCGCCGACCAGATGCGGGATGTCGCAAGCCCCGTCGGCCAGCACGCAGCTCTTCACGTTCTTCGGATAGGTCAGGCAGTATTCGGTAAATAGCCAGGTGCCCCAGCTGTGTCCCAGCACGTGCACCTGGCCCAGATCGAGAGCGGCGCGCACCTGCTCGGCCTCTTCGACATAGCGGCCCAGGGTCCAGAGCGCCGGATCGGTCGGACGGTCCGACGCACCGCAACCCAGTTGGTCCCAGGCAACCACCCGATAGCCGCGCTCGACCAGTCGGACGTGCGGCGCGCGCAGGTAGAGGCTGGGCAGGCCCGGCCCGCCATTGGCCATCAGCACGGTCTCGGCTCCCTCGCCATACACATAGGCGACGACCTCGTGACCTTCCTTCAGGCGAACGCGGACGGTGGTCGGCTCCAGGCTCACGCCGCCACCTCGCCGAGGGCAAAGGCGCGCCCCTTGGCCAGGGACGGGATGGCGGCGCGGAAGCGCTCGACCTCGTCCAGGTCCAGATCGGCCAGGATCACCCCGACCTCATCGCCAGCTTCGGCCAGCACGCGGCCCCACGGGTCGATGATCATCGACTGGCCGTGACTGTGGCGCTCGCCATAGTGCAGGCCGCACTGGGCCGGAGCGATGATGAAGCTGCCGGTCTCGATCGCCCGGGCCCGCAGCAGCGATTCCCAATGTAGGGGCCCGGTGACGCTGCTGAAGGCGGCGGGCACGGCCAGGATGCCAGCGCCCGCCTCGGCCAGGGCGCGATGCAGTTGCGGGAAGCGCACGTCGTAGCAGATCGTCAGACCCAGGCCGCCCCAGGGCGTATCGGCGACCACCGCGCGCTCGCCCGGTCGATAGAAGTCCGACTCCCTCACCGCGCCGCCATCAGGCAGATCGACGTCGAAAAGGTGGATCTTGTCATAGCGCGCGGTGATCGCGCCTTCGGGATCAATCACCAAAGATCGATTGACCACCGCGCCATCGCCTGAGCGGGTCGAGACCGAACCGGCCAGGATCCAGACCGACAGCGCCTTCGCCAGGCTCTTCAGGCGAAGGGTGGCCAGATGGCTCTCCTCGGGCTGGGCGTAAGCGTGCATCTCTGGAGCGGTCGGCGCCAGGAAGTCGAACGCTTCCGGCAAGGCGACCAGACCGGCGCCCTGCCCTGCGGCCTCACGGATCAAGGCCTCGGCTTGCGAAAGGTTCTGCTCGAGGTCAGGCGTCGCGCACGTCTGTACGCACGCCACCCGCACGGGAAATGGCATGGAGAGTCTCCTCAAGATCCACAAAGACCCCGGCGGGCGGTTGGCAACGGGTCGCGACTGTTGCTAACTTAGATGCCGTGATTGGCTACAGAGATTGGCTACTATCGTGGGTGTGTCAACCGCGTCGCGAAAGAAGGACGGCGCCGCCGAACTGGTGAGCGCGCTCGAGGCAGATCTGCTGTCGGGCGCCTTTCGACCGGGCGAATGGCTCAAGCAGACCGATATCGAGACCAATTACAGCGCCCATCGCTTCGACGTGCGCATGGCTCTGCTGGACCTGAAGACCCGCCACCTGATCGAGCACGTCAAGAATCGCGGCTATCGGGTGATCAACCTCACCGACCGCGAGCGGGAGGACCTGATCGAGACGCGCACGGTGCTGGAGAAAGCGGCCGTCCAACTGGCGGCCAAGCGGCGCACGCCGCAGGATATCGCTGAGCTCAAGGCGATGGTGGCCCAGTTCGACGCGGCTATCGAGACCGGCGACCTGGATGTGCTGCGCGGCCTCAACGGCGACTTTCACGACCGCTTCTACGAAGCCTGCAACAACCTGACCCTGGCCCAGGAAATCAAAGCCCTGCGCCAGCGCGGCCTGCCCGGGGCGCGCGGCTGGCGGTCACTGGGCGCGATCCGTCGCAGCAACGATGACCACGCTCAGATGATCGGCTTGCTGGAAGCCGGTGACGGCGAAGCTCTGTCAGCCCTGATTGACCGCCACCTGAACCGTTGGCGCGAAGGCCCGGAAGGCTAGATCGCGGCGCCAAGCAAGTCGGCGCCGCCGTATCTTTAGTCGCGCGCGGCGACGATGATGATCTCGACCTTGTAGTCCGGGGTGGCCAGCTTGGCCTCGCCCGTGGCGCGCGCAGGCGCGTCCTGGCCGCCGATCCAGGCGTCCCAGACCGCGTTCATTTCGCCGAAGTCGGCCATGTCGGCCAGCCAGATCGTCGCCGACAGGACCTTGGACTTGGCGCTGCCGGTCTCCGCCAGCAAAGCGTCGATCTGGCCCAGGATCGTCTGGGTCTGTTCGGTGACGCTCTTGCCCGGCGCACCGACTTGGCCGGCTAGATAGACGGTGTCGCCGTGAATGACGGCTTGGCTCATGCGCGGGCCGGAATGAAGACGGGTGATGGTCATGGAGGTCTCTTCTGTTAAGGCGGAAGGGTCTAACGGCCGTAGCGCGCGATCGAAAGGTCGGCGGTCTCGATCGCCGGCACGCGACGGCTGATGATGTCGCTCAGCACCTGGGCCGAGCCGCAGGCCATGGTCCAGCCCAGGGTGCCGTGGCCGGTGTTGAGATAGAGGTTGCCGATCTTGGTGGGACCGATCACCGGCGTGCTGTCGGGCGTCATCGGCCGCAACCCCGACCAGAAGGTCGCCGCCTCCAGGTCGCCCGCGCCGGGGAACAGGCTGCCGACCGAGCGCCCGAGGGTGGCGCGACGGCGCTCGGGCAGGTCGTTGTTGTAGCCGGAGATCTCGGCCATGCCGCCCACGCGGATGCGGTCGCCCAGACGGGTGATGGCCACCTTGTAGGTCTCGTCCAGCAGGGTCGAGACCGGCGCGCGGTCAGCGTCGATGATCGGCGCGGTGATCGAATAGCCCTTCACCGGATAGACCGGCAACCTCAGGCCCAGCGGACGGACCAGTCGCGCCGAGAAGCTGCCCATGGCCACGACATAGGCGTCGGCCGTGATCGGACCGCGGAACGTGCGCACGGCGGTGATGTCGCGGCCGTCGGTCTCGATCGCCTCGACGACCGTGTCGAACTGGAAGCGGACGCCCTGCCCTTCGGCCAGCTTGGCCAAGGCGTTGGTGAACTTGAAGCAGTCGCCGGTCTCGTCATTGGGCAGGCGCAAGCCACCCACGAAGTCTTCATCGGCGTGGGCAAGGCCCGGTTCGGCGGCGATGCAGCCGGCCCGGTCAAGCACCTCGAACGGCACGCGGCCGGCGCGCAGCACCTCGATGTCCTTGCCGATCCCATCCAGCTGATACTGCGTGCGGAAGAGCTGCAGCGTGCCCTGCTGGCGCTCATCATAGGCGATGCCGGTGGCGGCCCGCAGGTCGATCAGGCGGTCGCGGCTATATTCCGCCAGGCGCACCATGCGACCCTTGTTCAGCGCATAGCGGCGGGCCGTGCAGTTGCCGAGCATCGACAGCAGCCAGGCCAACATCTCGCCGTCCAGCTGAGGACGCAGGATCAGCGGCGCATGCTTCATCAGCAGCCACTTGACCGCTTTCTGCGGGATGCCCGGCGCCGCCCAGGGAGAGGCGTAGCCCGGCGAGATCTCGCCCGCATTGCCAAAACTGGTCTCCAGAGCCGGTCCAGCCTGACGATCGATGACCGTCACCTCGTGACCTGCCTGGGCCAGATAATAGGCCGTGGTGACGCCGACCACGCCGCTGCCGAGGACCGCGACCTTCACGACCGCGCGTCCGCTTGGCGCGGCGAAACGGGAAGCTGCTGCATGGTGGGATCCTCCACATAGGTCCGGTGATACCGGCGCCCGAGGTTGGTCAGGATTTCATAGGGGATGGTTCCGGCGTCGCGGGCGACATCCTCCAGCGTCTGATGCGGCCCTAGCAGCTCGACGGTGTCGCCAAGCGCCAAGGTCAGGCCGCGCTCGGCCAGCGCGGAGACGTCCAGGGTGATGCTGTCCATCGACACCCGTCCGGCGATCGGCAGGCGGACGCCTTGATAGTAGGCCGCGCCCCTATTGCTCAGATGGCGGGGCCAGCCGTCGGCGTAGCCGACGGCGATGATGGCAATCCGCCCCGGGGTGTCGCGGGCGTAGGTCAGGCCATAGCCCACCCTCTCGCCAGCCGCGACATCGCGCGTCTGGATCACCTTGGCGTCAAGGGCCGCCACGGCGCGCATCGGGTTGGGGCCGTCATGGGGCGAGACGCCGTAGAGGCTGACGCCGGGCCGGACGAGATCTCCGTGATGCGACGGGTCCAGGAAGATCCCCCCGGAATTGGCCAGGGACCGCGGCGCGGCCGGCAGACGGTCGGCCAGGGCCGTGAACCTAGCTCTTTGCCCGGCGTTGCTGGCTGCCCCAGGCTCGTCTGAGCAGGCCAGATGGCTCATCACCACCGCTAGAGAAACTTCGTCGAAGAACGTGGTGTCGGCGAGGAGTTCATCCAGATCCGCCTCCGAAAGACCCAACCGGGCCATACCGCTGTCAATCTGGATCACCGCCGGCAGCGCCGCGCCCCACGAAACCGCCAGATCGCGCCAGCGCCGAGCCTGCTCCAGGCCATTGAGCACGGGGATCACGCCGCCGGCCGCGCACGCCGCTTCGGCGCCGGGCTGCAGGCCGTTCAGTACGTAGAGCTTCGCGCCCGGCGACAATGCCGGCTTGAGCGCCAAAGCTTCTTCCAGATGGGCGACGAAGAAGTCTTCGCACCCGGCTCGCTCTAACACCGGCGCGACCTGGCGCGCGCCCAGCCCATAGGCGTCGGCCTTGACCACCGCGGCTGTCCTGCTGGGCCAAGCGCGACGGGCGAGGTCGAGATAGTTGGCCGCCAGGGCCGTCATGTCGATGCTGAGCAGGCCACCGGCCATGTCTCGGGAAGGTCCGTCCGTCATCGTCATCGATCCTCAGCGCCAGCTGAACGCGACCATGACCGTAAAGAAACAGTCTTCGAATGAATGACTTATAACTCGCATAAATCTCTATAATACGCCCCTTGGCGGCACCATGTTGCGCAAGGTTCGAACAAGATGTTGAAGCTCGACGCCCTCGACCGGAAAATCATCGGCCTGCTGCGCGTCAATGGCCGCATGCCCAACAACGAGCTCGCCGCCCAGGTCGGCCTCTCGGCCTCGGCCTGCCTTCGGCGCGTCAAGGCGCTGGAGGAAAGCGGTGCGATCCGAGGGTACGCCGCCATAATCTCCGAGGCCGTGGCCGATGACGGCGTTGTCGCCATCGTCCGCATCACGCTCGACAAGCAGACCGAGGATTACCTGACCCGCTTCGAGCAGGCGGTGCGGATGCATCCCGAGATCGCCGAATGCTTCCTGATGACCGGCGACGCCGACTACATCCTGCGCGCCACCGCCTCCAGTACGGCGGCCTACGAGCGGATCCACACCGAGATCCTGTCCCGCCTTCCCGGTGTTGCCCGCATCAACTCCAGCTTCGCGATCCGCAGCGTGCTCGTCGCCAGCTTGGGCGAGCTATGAACGATTTCGTCGAGAGTTAATCTCTACTTGCCGAGCAGGCTAATGAACGCGCCGCCTGGCGTCACGGAAGGACAAGTTCCAGACATTGGCGCCTGCAGAAACACGCCGGCGGCAGTCGCGGGGGCTGCGGTCGAAACGAAGGGAGTCGATGCTCAGCCACTCCAGGTCGGGTTCGTCCCCACCAAGCATGGCCTTGATCCGGTCATGCGCTACGATGAAAGTGAAGTCATTCCACTGCGAAGAGCCTCCAATGTCCGGCAACGCTCAAACCCGTCGGACCGCGATCGGCGGCGCCGTGCTGACGATGGCCTCGGCCAGTTCCCTGGCGGCCCTTGCCGCGCCACGTGTCGCTAGCGGGATAGGACTGGAGAGCGGAACGATCCGGGCCATCGGCGTTGAGACGGCGCGGACGGACTATCGGGGCCATCCCGCCCTGCGCGCCACGGCGTTGGAAAACGTCCCCGAGCTCGACCGTCTGGTGGTGCTGGACACGCCCGCCTTCGGCGACGGCGTCATCGAAGCCTGGATCAGCGGCGCCCCCGCCACCACGGCCAGCGCCACGGCGCGAGGCTTCGTGGGCGTGGCGTTCCGGGTGCACGAAGAGGCCAAGCTGGAGGCCATCTATCTGCGTCCGACCAACGGCCGAGCCGACGACCAGTTACGCCGCAACCATGCCGTCCAGTACATCTCACACCCCGACCATCCCTGGGAGCGGCTGCGCGCCGAAGCCCCGTCCAAGTACGAGACCTATGTCGATCTCGAAGCAGGCCGATGGACGCATGTGCGGATCGTGGTGGCGGGCTCAAAGGCCCGGCTGCATGTCGACGGCGCCGAGCAGCCGACCCTGATCGTCGGCGACCTCAAACACGGCGCCGACGCCAAGGGGGCCGTGGCGCTGTGGATCGGCCCCGGTACGCTGGCCCATTTCAGCGGTGTGCGGGTGACATCGTAGCGTATGGCGATACGGCGATGGTCCGCGAACGTGATCGCGAGTTGGCGCGGCCTATGACACGACCACGCAGGCCTTTGGTTTCCAATCCACTCGGCATGTCCCGCAGGATCTTCGACGACAGCTCTGCCCCGCCTTCCAGATGCTTCGTTTCAGTGGCGAGGTGGCGCCAATGTCCAGCTTCGGGCGGTCAGGTGATTTCTGGCCCCGACCCTGAGCGGACCTTTTTCAATACCTTTACGCCCTACTTGCGCACTGCGCGCGCCTCGGTTCCGTTAACGTAAAAGATCATCGCTGTAGCTGGCCCTGGTCCCGCGTCAAAGGTGATCCGCGCATCCACACCATGGATGTTGAAACGGTCCAGGGCCTCAGCGAGGATGTTGGCAGGCGGAGCGCCATCGACTTCCAGCAAGATACCGTCCTCGTCTTCGCCGACGGTAACTTTGCGGCCATCCGATAGAACATAGATTCCGAAGTAGCGTTGGGTCTGCTCGCGCGTCAGGGTGATCGGCGAAGGATGTCTAATGGGCTGTGCGCGCGGGAGCAGGAATGGAACGGCCGCCGGCATCGCAAGCGGATAGTACGAGATATGGGTCTCGTCTTCGAAGGGCTTGGTCTTCAGTATCAGGCGCTCTGGCGCGCTCGATAGCGCGGCTGAGATCTTCTCCCCGCCGTGAACCGCGCCGGGTTTGCCGGAGGCCCCAACTCCTGAGAGATAGGGGCCATTATGAGCAACAAGACGACGAACAAGTTTTCGCCTGAAGTGCGCGAGCGCGCGGTGCGGATGGTGCTGGACCACGAGGGCGATCATCCATCTCGTTGGGCGGCGATGGTGTCGATCGCCGAGAAGATCGGGTGCACGGCCCAGACCCTCAATGAATGGGTCAAGAAGACCGAGGTCGACGCTGGCAAGCGGGCGGGCGTGCCCAGCGACGTGGCTGAGAAGATGAAGGCGCTGGAGCGGGAGAACCGCGAGCTGCGTCAGGCCAACGAGATCCTGCGCAAGGCGTCGGCCTATTTCGCCCAGGCGGAGCTCGACCGCCCGTTCAAGCGATGATCGCCTTCATCGACGATCACCGAGGGGCATACGGGGTCGAGCCGATCTGCAAGGTCTTGCCGATCGCCCCGTCCACCTACCGCGAGCGGCTGGCCCAGCGGCGCGATCCGGCCCGGCTGTCGGCCAGGGCGCGGCGGGACCAGGCGCTGAAGCCCGAGATCGCCCGCGTCTTCGCCGAGAACTTCGCCGTCTATGGCGCGCGCAAGGTCTGGCGGCAGATGCGCCGGGAAGGCTTCGAAGTCGCCCGCTGTACGGTGGCGCGACTGATGGGCGAGCTTGGCCTGCAAGGGGTGATCCGGGGCAAGCCGGTGCGCACCACGATCAGCGACAAGGCCTCGCCCTGTCCGCTGGACCATGTGAACCGCCAGTTCCACGCCCCGGCGCCCGACCGGCTGTGGCTGTCGGACTTCACCTACGTCGCCACCTGGGCGGGGTTTGTCTACGTGGCCTTCGTCATCGACGCCTACGCCCGGCGGATCGTCGGCTGGCGCGTCAGCCGCACCGCCCACGCCAGCTTCGTCCTAAACGCCCTGGAGTAGGCCCTGCACGAGCGGCGCCCGCAGCATCGCGGCGGCCTGGTGCATCACTCCGACCGCGGCTCCCAATACGTGTCGATCAAGTACACAGAGCGCCGGGCCGAGGCAGGGATCGAGCCGTCCGTCGGCAGCGTCGGCGACAGCTATGACAACGCCTTGGCCGAGACCATCAACGGCCTCTACAAGGCCGAGGTCATCCACCGGCGCGGCCCTTGGCGCTCCTACGAGGCCGTAGAGTACGCCACGCTGGAATGGGTCGACTGGTTCAATAACCGCAGACTCCTCGAGCCCATCGGCAATATCCCTCCCGCCGAACGAGGCCGCCTACTATGCCGCGCTCACGCCGTCCGCTATGGCGGCGTGACTCAAACCATCAGGCCTCCGGCAAACCCGGGGCGGTTCAGTCGACCATGTAGGCCTCTTCCTTGGCGCCCCAGGTGACGAACACCTTGCGGCCCGGCGCTCGGGCGGCGACGCTCTTTAAGCGATCGACCACGGTCGGGTCGGCCCAAAGGGAGGGGCTGGCGATCAGATAGCCGGAAAACGCTTCGGGATTGTCGGCCAGCATGTTCGCTGTGAAGATCCCCGATAGCGAATGACCAAACAGCACTGCGGATTTGGGGTCGAGCGGATAGCGCGCCTCCATGAGAGGCTTGAGCTCCTCAAGAAGGAAGGCCCTGAACATTGCTCCGCCGCCGCCCTTGGCGATCGTGCCGTCCGGGCGGGTTCCGGGCGCGAACAGAAGATCACGCTCGCGAGTGGACGGACTGCCGGGCGGATAGCCAATGGCAATCACATAGGCCGGAGCCATTGTGCCGGCGCCACCCAACAACCACCCCGTAGGTCCGGCGATGTCGTACCCGCCGTCCAACACATAAATAGCTGGGGCGGTCTGGCCCGGCAGGATCGGCGGCGTGCCGGGCGCGGTAATCTGGACCTGGAAGTCGCGGCCCGCCCGCTCGGAGTGCACAATCAATTGCACCGCGCGCCTCTGCGGCGCAGGGCCCTCGGAAACAACCTTGAGAGTGGGCGCACCTGCGAGGGCGGGGAAAGCGAGTGCAAGGGCGACCAGAGTCACTAGGCCGTTTCGGATGCTCATTTCTGCCCCTTAGGCTGCCAACACACACAGTGGATTACAGTTGTAATTCAATATCAACCGTGCCTTGCATCTCTCGATAAGCAATCGCCGTGTAGTTCGTGGATGATGGTTCGATGACCCCTACCCGCCCTTCCCCGCCCTTGGCGAGGTCCGCTTTCGGCGCCTGCGGGAAACAAACGGCGCCTCCGGGAAGCCCCAGGAAACTCCTGACATAGGTGCGCAGATACGGACACCCATGAGAACTATGAATGGCCGCTGGCGATCTGAGGCGCAAGTCGGGCGCCATCAGCGACGCCGTCCGACGCTCTGAGGGAATGTCTGGAAAACCCCGGGCAGGTCCGGAATAACGCGGCGTTGTTAGCTGGCCAGGTGATCGGCCGCATTCCCCCTACTCAAACGCATTCCCCTACTTAAACAATGTGAGAGGGCGCTTCTGGGGGGGCACGCAAGGGACTTGGCGCTAACGTCACGCAGGTTCGGGCATCACCGTTTGCCGGGTCGGGCGCGTCCCTGAACCGACACGAGCTGTCCGTCGCCGTTTAGGGCCCCCAACACACGCCCTGAAATGAGGGGGATGCGCCGATCCCGAGAACGTCGGCCGCAGGCGCTGCTAGCTGAGGTTCTGATTGCCTGTTTGGCTGGACATCAGCATCAGCGTAAGCGTCGAATTCGGGCATTCATATCGCGATCGCGAGCAATGTCAGTCTCGGATGACACCGCTTGCGCGGCAACTGCAGCGCTTCATCTTCCGTTCATCTTCGCGCTGAAAGTTTACGGGCGCATTGAGCGCTCGCCGAGAATTGGATTGTCGGTCGGCTCCCGAAAATAGACCAGGAGTCGTATCTTGAACTTAGACCGCGTTTCCAAACTGCTCGTCGCGGCCACGCTTCTGTCCAGCAGCATCACCTCTGCCAGCTATGCTGCGGGCGACGGGGCCGCCCACCCCGATTTCGCCAAGGGTCTGAGGCGAGCGATCATCACCACCGGCGCGCCGCCCGAGCGGCTGCCCATCGCCCAGAGAATGGCGCGTTGGCGCGTACCGGGACTGTCCGTGGCGATCGTCGATGGATGTCGCATTGTCGATGCGCGAAGTTTCGGCGTGACCCGGCCTGACGGACCGGCCGTCAGTCCCAGCACCCTGTTTCAGGCGGCCTCCGTCAGCAAGCCGATTGCCGCGCTCGCGGCGCTGCGTCTGGCGCAACAAGGCGTACTCAATCTGGACGCGGACGTTGCTGGCCAACTGCGTGGATGGACGATCCCCGCCAGTCCCTTGACTCAGGGTCACCCGGTCACCCTGCGCGGCCTCCTCAGTCACTCGGCTGGTCTGGTTCCTGGCGGATATGGCGGCTACGCGCATGGCCAAGCCGTTCCCACGCTGATTCAGACCCTGGCGGGCTCGCCGCCCGCCCAGCCCAAGCCCGTGCGGGTCGACTACGTGCCCGGTTCGACCTGGCGCTATTCCGGAGGTGGCTATCAAGTCGCTGAGTTGCTGATGACCGAGGCCACCGGCCGTTCGTTTCCCGATCTCGTCAAGGAACTCGTCCTAACTCCTGCGGGAATGGCCGACAGCCGCTTTGATGAGGTCCCCGAAGGCTCGGACGTGGCGTCAGGGCACGACGCGGCCGGGAAGACGATCGAGGGCGGCTGGCGCATCTTCCCCGAGCATGCGGCGGCGGGCCTATGGAGCACCCCCTCCGATCTCGCGCGGTTCGCGATCACGGTGATGACAGCGGCGCGCGGTGGGACCGACCCGATCCTTGGGCCGGCGATGACGAAGGAAATGCTCGAGGCCGAGGTGGGGCCTCGCAGTTTAGGTTTCGTGATCGGCGGCGAAGGTAAGGCGCGTCAGTTCGGGCACGAGGGCGCCAACGAGGGCTATAACGCGCTGCTGATCGCCTTTCCGGAGACTTGCCAAGCGGCGGCCCTGATGGCGAACTCCGACAACGCCAAGCCATTGTTGTACGAAGTCGAGCGGGCCATAGCCGACGCCTATGGCTGGCCTGACCCAATGGCGTCGGCGGCGCAGGTCGGCGCCGCGTTCACGCCAGAAATCCTTGATCGGTTCGCGGGCGAGTACCGCTTCGTTGGCATAGATGTCGGCCCCTTCCGCATCGTGCGTAACGAAAAAGGTGGCCTCACCTTCGATCGCGGTGATGGCCATACGGAGCCTCTCCTGGCCTCGCCGGAAGGCCTTTTCGCGCCAGATAGCGGTGTCATCATCAAGGCTGTCGAACCTAACGCCGCCCGCGCCGAGACAATCACCTACGGCCGGATCGGAGGTCGTGGGCCGGCGGAAGCGCGAAGGACGCCGCAGCAGTAGCGCCATGAGGCGGCTTTACGTCTGCATTGGTCGGGGGCGGCGATCGGCATGTGGATTGGACCATGGTCCAAACCGAGTGTCGGCTCGTATCAACTCACGTCCCTGCGGCGGGAAAGCCTAACAGGCTATGCGGAGCCTCGGTCCAAGGGCGGAAGTTCACCGGAACCGACAGTTGCTTGCGGTAACGATTTGAAGGTCCGGTTGGCGGCGCGATCCTGAAAGTGGTTCACGACCCTGGTCGGACATGCTTTCGCCCCCATCCGTCGACCTACATATCGCCTCCCCAGGGGGAGTTCAGATGAATCCTACGGCCATCCTCACCGCGCTTACTCTTGCAACCAGCCCCGTGTCTGGAGGTGCTGAGACACCGCCACCCGAAGCGGCTGCGCCTGTCATCGCCAAGCTGAAGGGGGTCGCCAGCAGGGCAAGCGTCATCGAGGCTATCGCTGGGATGGGCGAGGTCGATCGCGCCATGCGAACAAGCATGCTGGAGGCAACCCGCGATCTTGCCCTGGAGATACGTGCGAAGGTGCAAGCTCAAGCAGGAGTCGTCATCGACGAACAGGATCGAGCTCATACCGAGCGGCTGAAAAGCATCATCGCCGCGCATGGTTGGCCCAAAATCTCGGAGACATCTGAGCGCACCGCTGCAACGGCGGTGCTCATCGCCAATCACTCGGGCGACATCGATTTCCAGAGAAAGGTCCTCTCGCTCTTAGAGCCGCTCGCAAAGGCGCGCGAGGCGCGGCCAGAAGACTACGCGCGGCTATATGACCGTGTCGCGACGATAGATCGGCGACCTCAGCGTTACGGCACGCAAGGCACGACGTGCAAAGAGGGCAAGTACGCTGTCCCGAGTGACCTTGAGGCGCCAGAAGGACTTGAGGCGCGACGAGCGGCCATGGGATTGCAGCCCATGGCGGAGTATCTGGCTGTCTTGGACAAGATGTATGGCGTCTGCGTCCCGCATCCACACTAGCGTCCCCTCCCGCCCCCGCCCAGAACTTGATGACGTCCGCTAACCGGACCTAGGCCGCCGCGGTTCTCACCGGATGCGTACCTAGCTGAGGACGTCGCCGTTACCATGCGCGCGATCGCCTCGGCGCCGGGCGACGTAGTGCTGGTTGGGCACTCCTATGGTGGCCTCGTCATTTCAGAAGCCGGCGTAGATCCTAAGGCGAAGGCGTTCGTCTACATCGCCGCCTTCACGCCCGATAAAGGGGAGTTGGTGTCGTCACTCATCGCCAATCCGCCGCCCGGCGCGGCTGTCCCGCCGATCCTTCCCCCGGCGGACGGCTACTTGTTCCTGGACAAAGCGAAGTTCGCTAACGCGTTCGCCGCGGACGTAGCGCCGCAAACAGCGCGCTTCATGGCGGATTCGCAGGTCCCCTGCGCCGTCGCCGCGCTTGAAGGGGCTGTCACCGCTCCTGCCTGGCGTCAAAAGCTCAGCTGGTACCTGGTGGCCACTGACGACCGTATGATCCGCCTTCCGCGCAGCCCGCCATGACCGAGCGCGCGGGAGCGACCAAGGAGGAGGTCCCAGGCAGCCACGCCGTCTACGTGGCGACGAGCTGATTTCCGCTCCGGGCGCCTGATGGAAACTCCGGGAAGGTCCGGGAATCTCCGGGAACTGGCGCGCAGCGCTGAATGAAACCGAGAACTACGCCTACGCCATAGCGCTCTAGGCTACGATCTTCTTCCTCCCACACTCGTCTGATGTTCCTTGCGGCGACTAAAATGCTCTGCGTGCAGGAAATTCTCAAACCGATGAGAGCAAGTCTCCACCGCTCGGACCCGAGATGCACCAACGGTCTGGTGCGGCGCTCTTCTAGAACGCCGCACTAAGGGTGAGCACGAAGCGCCGCTGTCGCGGGTCGCCATAACGGCTATAGCTCGGTGGGTAAGGCGCTGAGGTGCCGTAAGCCTGCGCCAAGCTGAACCGGCTTTCGCGCGGCGGCGCCTTGTCGAGGATGTTCACAACCCCAAAATCCACCTTCAGGTCCCGCGGCTCCCCGGCTAGCTGCCACTCCCCACGCCAGGCGATGTGCAAATCGATATAGGCTTGCGCCGGGACGGTCTCGGAGCCCTGGATCGCCACGACGCTATCGCTTACGGCAGCCAGGGCGTCGGCGAAATACGGCCTGTAGCTGCCGAAGTACTGGATGTTGCCGCCAAGGGTCCAAGGACCGCGCGACCAGTCCACACCTCCGTTCGCTCGCCAGGAGATCGGTTTGCCCAGGTAGCCGACGTTTTCGACATCCGATTGGAAGGGTGCAGTCTGCACCTGGCGGATATAGTGGGTGGCGTCTCCGTAAAGGCGTAGGCGGCCGCCTCCCCAGAGGAATGACCACTCGACGCGCGCGTCGAGCGTGTCGATTTTGAGCCCTGCGCTGTTCTCCGGCCGGGTATCGAGCATCAGGACCACGCCGCCGCTGTAGCCTGACGCCCGATCCGCATCGGTGAGCGGCGCCCGGACAACGCGCTCGGGCCAGAAATCCTCGTGCGCCAGAACAAGGTCTGATGAAGGCGTGAACGGCTCCCGTGTCTTCCGGATGCGCGAATAATCCAAAGTCACGCGAGGCCCCTCCTCCCCCCACGGGCTCAAGACGCCGCCCCAGGACAAGGTGCTCGCCCGCACCGTCTCAAGATTAGGCAGTCCGCAGCACATTGCGGTGTAGACCGGTTGCCGATTAATGAAGCCGATCGGTCGCTTCGGGTCTCTCAGCGAGGCCGTATTCGTGGAGACGTTTTCGACCGTCAGCTCCACGGGAGGGGGCGTCTCGCCCGTGGCATAGCTTCCGCGCAGCATCAGCCACGACGCGGGGACGACCTTGGCGCCCAAGGTATAGGTCAGGCCGCTGAAACGCGCCTGGCGCCGCGGTGATGTCTTTGGCGATCTTGGATTCGTGACGAAGAGGTCGAGTTCTTCATCGTTGCGGGCGGCAAGCTGGACTTCCAGGTTTCGCAGGGGCGCCGGCGCCGTGACGCCAAGAATGCGCGACCTGAACTCCGCGTAGAACGATGTTGCGCGAGTGCGCCTCCAGGCGACCTCATAGGACGGCGGCGGTGGATTGCCGCTTGTCATCCGGGAATAGCCGGGGACGTCTTCGACGCGCCGTTCCGCCAGCAAGGTCAAGGTCGCAGGTCCTTGAGGGGTCTCGAACAGCGGTCCAGCCAAGCGAAGCGACTGATTTTCGAAGTGATTGACGATCGTCTGCCGGATGGTGTTGGTCTGCGCGATGGCCGCCAGCTGGGCTTGGAATTTTGACCAATCGCCAAACGGGTTCGGGGCTGTCGCCGAAAAGAAGTCGACGTCGCTGACGACAAACACTTCGCTGGAACGATATCGTCCCGTCCCGGACGAGAAATCGCCAGTCGCGCGCCATCCAAGCGGCAGGGGCGCAATGACGCCTATCGTGTACCGCCTGCTGTCGACCTCGGTGACACGGTCGTCGCTGTAGATATCGAGCGGATACGAAATCTCGATATTGCTGGTGAAGGGATTGACAGGCGAGCTGGCGAAAAGCGTTGCCCGGTCGTTGGCCTGTTTGCTGCGGTAATGACCACGATTCCAGAGCAGGACGGCGTCGACATAGGCCTCGACGCCTCCGTCGAACCGGTGGCGCACATTGGCCAGCACTGCCCCTGTGGTGGGCGTTGAGGCGATGGCCGTACCCGCGGCGCCCGCCGTCAGGCCCTTGTCCATCTTTCCGCCATTCTGCAACAGCACGGCGCCGACCTCGAGCGGATCGCCAGCTAACCCAGCCGGAAGGAAGGTGTAGGGCGCGTCCAGCAGCCCGCCCCCATAGGCCGGCTTCAGGCGAATGGCCCTGCCGCCATTGGAATTATTCACGAAGACGGAGTTGGCGTTGGGCCGGACCCCGCGGAGCTGACTTGGCGCAAGGCTTGTGCTGAGCGCCAGATCCCTTTCGGCATAGTCGCGCTCGCCGGCGGAGACGGGCTTGGCCTGAAAGCTCGAGCCGTAGATCATCAGGTCCGTGCGACCATCCTTGGTCGTATAGCCAATACGCCCTTCGAGCCCGTAGTGCTCCCCGTCTCCCCGGGAGGAGATCCCGCCGGTCGCATGGAGTTCCACACCCTGGCGGTCCCGCGCCAGGACGACATTGACCACCCCGCCCAAGGCCCCGAAGCCGTAGATGCCGCCGGCCGCCCCGGTCAGAGTTTCCACGCGGTCGATGGCGTGCAGCGGAACGGCGTTGATGTCGGCTTGCCGAAAGCCGGAAAACTGGGCGGGTATGCCGGGCATGCGCCGACCATCGATCAGGACCAGGGTGCTGGTCGGCCCCAGCCCGCGAAGATCGATTTCCGAGAGCGTCTCCCCCTTCACGTCCAGGCTCGGGCGCACGGCGGTGGTGTTGGGCGGAATTCGGCTGCCGAAGAACTGGTCAAGATTGTCCCGGTCGGCCTGGGTGATCTGCTCGCCCGTGGAAACCCGATAGGGCTGGATGTCGCTCTCCAGGCGGCGAATGTCGGCGTTCTGGCTGCGTCGTCCGATCACCAGGATCTCCGACACTGCCACGTCCTGGCGCGCCAGCGCCGGAACGGGCGCGCGTTCGATGACGTAGAATCCGTCGGCGGCACGACGCGCCACCAGCCCCGTTCCCTGAAGCAGCCTTTCGATCGCGGCCTCAGCACTCAAGCGACCGCTGATCCTCGAGGCGGAAAGTCCGACCATCGCGGCGCGATCGTACAGGAGCTCGACCCCTGTTTGCCGGGAAAGGTCGACCAAGGCGTCGACCAGCTGACCGCCACGGATCGTCACTTGGGTAGACGAGGATTGCGCGGTCGCGGGGGTGGTCATGAGCAAGGCCAGAGCGGTCCCCAGCCCCAGGACCGCACGCCCCGTGAGTTCGGACGCCATCCCGGATAACGTCGATATTTATGGTGACGATTGCAATAGCGCCCTAGGGGCAGTGTCCCGCCGCCGATGTTATTCGCCGCAACGCTGAACATTTCGGTCCCGCCGTGCGCGATCTTGATTGGCTGAGATTTCGTCAGCGCGCCGACGCATTCTGCCGCTTGAGGCCGCGCAGTTCCTGCAGCACCGAATGCAAGAGCGCCCGAAGGCCTTGAACGTCTTCCTTCGGGGCGAGCTCGACCAGGCCTCGCGACTCCGCCGTCGGCTGCGTGATGTCAGCCGCCAGAAGGTAGCCGCGGCCTGGGACCGTCTTGAGCAGGTCACGGTCCTCGCCCAGGATCTTTCGCAAGCTCGCGACCTGAACTCGAAGATTGCTCTCTTCGATCGTGGTGGTCGGCCAGACGTGGCGAATAATATCGTCCCGCGCGACAAGCGCCCCCCGCGAGCGCAACAGGACGTGCAACAGGTCGAAGGCGCGGCCACCGATTTCGACGGGCGCCCCATGATGCAGGAGGATGCGCGCGGCCGGCAGCATCCGGAACGCTCGGAAGCTGAGAGCCTCGTCGGTGATCCCGACGACGTTCGCGCCCGCCCAACTCATCCTGTCCTGGCACGCATCGGCCAATCTCGCTACGGCCTCCATGTCGGACTCCCCTTGTTAATCCTGCCCCTGAGGTCGCGCCGCGCCGGAAAATCCGCACCAGATTGTCGCAAAAACTATCGAGCGCTGCTCATCGCGCCCAAACCACCTCCCATTCTTTCTCGCCACGCCTGGCCAAGCGCACCGGAAGCAAGAGCCCCAGGGCCCGCCCAAATCGGGGTATGTCGTCGGCCTTGAAGCGACCGCTGATCCGCAATTGGGAGATCTTTGGCTCGCGGACAATCAGCCTCCCCGCCCCCCGACTACTGAGGACCCTGGCCGCCTCCGCGAGCGTGACGTCCCTGAAGTCGATGTAGTCTTCCTGCACGATCGGGACGCTGCCCAGATCGATGGACGACACGCGCGGAGCCTGCCCCTCCTGGACGAGCAGTTGCTGACCCGGCCGCAGGAGCGTGGGCGGCGTTGTCGCGCCGACCGGTCGTACCGACACGCGCCCCTCCACGAGGACCACGCCGACTTCCGGCGGCCGCACAGTCACCTCGAACCGCGTACCAAGGGCGATGATCTCTTGCCGAGCGGCCGTGACGGCGAACGGTCGCGACGCATCGTGCGCCACCTCGAAGACCGCCGCGCCACGCACCAGCCGCACATTCCGCCCCCCCCCGGACAAGCTGACCCTCGTGACACTGTCGGGCCCCAGGCGCATCCGGGTGCCGTCGGCGAGGCTGAAGCTCTGGCTCACACCATGGGCGGTGGCATACTGTATGCCTTGCTCGACGGGGGCGGATGCGCCCGCCGATGTGGCCGGATGCGTCGTTGGATTCGGGCGAAGAAGCGCCGTCCCCAGGAGTCCGCCGATCGTTAGGACGGCCACCGCGGCCGCGGCCTTGGGGATCCAGCGGTACCGCGACGGGCCAGCCAGGCGGGCGTCGGCGCGCAAGGCCGCGAGAATTTCATCGTCCTCGCTGTCGTCGAAGTCTCGCCAGGCCGCCTTGGTGTTGATCCAGGCCTCGGCATGGCTGGGATCGGCCGCCAGCCACTCGGCCAGCACCGTCGCGTCGAGGTCCGCCGCGCCATCGGCCTGGCGGTAGGCGAACAGCGCGGCGGCGGCGGACGGGTCCATTGCCATTACGCCATCAAGGGTGAGAACGTCGCGCATCAGACCGACCTCCTCCGGACGGCGCTCAGGTGCTGCATGGCCTTGACCATGTGCTTTTCAACCGCGCTCACGGAGATGCCCAGCTGCAGCGCGATCTCGCGGACCTTGCGCCCCTCCAGCCGGTGAAGGACGAAAATCGTGCGCGTGCGGTGAGGCATGGCGAGGAGCGCCTCCGTGGCCGCCCGCAGGGTCTCTTTGCCGGCGAGAATTCTGTGTGGGTCGAAATCATGATCGCCATGGCGCTCGGCGTCGAAAGGGACGTGAGCCTCGGCCTTGCGGGCAAACCGCCGCCGCGCCCGGTCCGCCAGGACGTTGGCGGCGATCTGAAAAACAAAGCCGCCGAGGTGCTCGATCGGTTCTTCGCTGTCGCGCGCGGCTATCCGGGTAAAGACCTCCTGCACCAGATCGTCGACTTCGGACGCGTCCGGGACCCGGTTGCGGAAGTACCGGGCAAGCCCCTGACGAAGCGGGCCCGCCTTCTCTAGGATCGGGCGGCCGTTCACGCGACCACAGACAACGCGTGGGGTGGCGTCGGTCCGGCGGCGGGCCGCCTCATCGGGACAGGTTGCGGCAAATTCCATCGTGCTGAGGTCGCGGCCGCGCGACGAACCCGCATCATTTTTGCCCGAACAGCCGCGCAAAGACGCAGCGCCGGTTCGAGACGGCCACCCGGCGCCGTCGCGCCGGAACCCGATATGCTTCCTGCAGCGTTCACGTCGAAAGCCCGCCTGCCCGCCCCGCACGTCGCCATAGCATGCCGTCCGCGCCCACCAGAACGGGGCCTTCGCCGACGCGCTATCGAACTATACCGTCGCGCCAGGCGCGCGCGCGCAAGATATTCTGCAGGCGCGGCAAGGCCGCAACGATCTGTCCTGGCCAACAAGAGTCGGCAGCCAGGCGACGATGCCGGGAGAAAGGTTGTCAGTCGGGCGGAGCGCTGACCGCAGCGTCGTAACGTTCGCGGTGAGCGTCGACCTCATCGATGTGCTGGACGGCCCAGTCGCCCAGCTTCACTCCCTGCTCGGTCAGTGAGGCGCCAAGGCTCGTCAGCGCGTACTCGACCTGCGGAGGGACGCTTGGATGGACGGTGCGCGTCACCATACCGTCGCGCTCGAGGCCCTTGACCACCCTGGCCAGCATCTGCTGGGAAATTCCGTCGACGTCGCGCCGCAATTGGTTGAAGCGCCGAGCGCCTGCCCCGAGCGCCATCAGGACAGGCAAGGTCCAGCGATCTCCCATGTATCCCATGAGAGCATTCACGCGTTGGCAATTAATAGGATTATGCTGCTTGGTGGTCATATCCGTATGACTTAGTTCTATACTTATGCGCTCTTGGATTGTTTTCGCAATTTTTCTACATGAACGGCAGATAAAACCAAGAGCCGAGCGCTCACCTCATGCGCTTACTTCACATCGACTCCAGCGTGCAAGGCGCGAACGCCCCAAGCCGGACCCTTTCAGCCCTGATCGTGGAACGGTTGACCGCGGCCGCGCCGACTCTCCAGGTGACCTATCGGGACCTATCAGCCCTGCTCTCGCTCGACGCGACGCCGGAACGCGGCCCGGAGCCCGACGCAAAGGTCCTGGAAGAGTTCCTGGCCGCCAATATCGTGGTGATCGGCGCGCCGTTGCACAATCTCGGCCTGCCCAGCCCGCTCAAGGCCTGGATCGATCGAATCGTGTCGGCCGGCGCAACCTTCCAATACGGACGCAACGAACTGGCTCTTGGCCTGGCCAGCGACAAGTGCGTTGTCATCGCCTATTCCCGGGGAGACGCCGATGCCGCCGGGCCATTCGGCGCTGGCGATGAGCATGCCGCGAGTCATCTGCGCGCGGCGTTCAACTTCTTGGGCGTGGCGGACGTCGAGTTTATTGCCGCCGAGGGCCCGCCGCTTGGTCACAACGCACTCAACACCGTGACGCGGGTCAGCGAAGAGGTCGACAACATCTTGTCGACGTTCAAGTCCGCGGCTTGAAGCGGGCACCGCGCTGGCCGCCATGCGGCCCGCTCAGCCCCCGACCTCGCCGCTAGACGCGGCATGGTCGCCGCGGCGCGCCTGACTTGTCACGCCATCAGCCCCTTCGACACCGGCGAGGATGACGCCTTTCCGTCCAATCGCGCCCCGCCCCTGCATGGGATTGCTAATCGGCGCCGCCTCGGTCGAACACCAACCGCCGCGGCCGTCAGCCCCCTGTCGAAAAGGATCAGCGTTGTGCCGAAACTTCCCGAAGGCCTCACCATCGACATCCCGGTGCGCATGGACCACGTCAAATCGGTCCACAGCATCGGTTCGCTCGAGTTCGAAGGCGATCTGCCCGCTTCGATCTTTCACCTGCAGCTGATCCTGGGCGATGTCGCCGACTGGAAGGCGCAGGCCGAGATCATCGCCGTCTTCCACACCAACGCCGGGCACGTGACGCTGAATGACGCGGCGTACAACCGGGCGCGCAATATCGACACGGGCAACCCCTACAAGGGGCTCGTCGCAGGCCTTGTCGACAGCGGCGCCAAGATCGAGTTGTGCGGAGCCACCGCCAAGGTCAACGGATGGGTCAATGCCGATCTGCTGCCCGACGTGAAGATCAATCTCGACGCCATGGCCCGTACGATCCAGCTCGTCCAGCAGGGCTTCGTCAAGATCAGCGAATAGCTCTCCAAATTCACGCCGCGCCAGGCCGCATCCGCGCCTGGCGCAGGCCCGTTCCCCTCGCCATCAAACTAGGTGCACCCACATGGTCGCGATCTCGACTCCCTTTGGCTTCAGCTCCACAGCCGCAGAGGTTCTGCGGGGTGTGGACCTTCATGGTCGACGGGCCATCGTCACGGGCGGCGCGGCGGGGATCGGGGTCGAAACCGCGCGCGCCCTGGCCGTGGCGGGCGCCGAGGTGACCCTGGCGGTGCGACGGCCGGAGGCCGCCCAGACCGTCGCCGCCGAGTTGCGCGAGACGACCGCAAATTCCCGCATTCTGGTCAGCCGCCTGGACCTGTCGGATCTGCGCTCGGTGGCTGGGTTCGTCGACGCCTGGAGCGGCCCTCTGGACATGCTGGTCAACAACGCCGGCATCATGGCCATTCCAGAGCTTGAAAAGACGGCTCAGGGGTTCGAGCTTCAGTTCGGCACCAACTATCTGGGCCACTTCGCGCTGACCTGGGGTCTGCATGCCGCCCTGGCCAAGGCCAAGGGCGCGCGCGTCGTCGCGCTCAGCTCGCTCGGCCACCTGTTCTCACCGGTGGTGTTCGACGACCTGAACTTCGACTTCATGGCCTACACGCCGATCGGCGCCTACGGTCAGTCCAAGACGGCCACGGCCCTGATGGCCGTGAGCGTCACCCGTCACTGGGCCGCCGACGGGATCGTGGCCAACACCTTGCATCCCGGCGCCATCGCAACGGCGCTTCAGCGACACACGGGCGGTCTGAGGACACCGGTCGAACGCCGCAAGACGCCCGAGCAAGGCGCGGCCACGTCCGTCCTCCTGGCCGCCTCGCCGCTCGTCGAGGGTGTCGGGGGCCGCTACTTCGAGGATTGCAACGAAGCGCGTCCCGTCGCGCGCCGTCCTGCCGACCTCACCGGCGGTTACGCGCCGTATGCGCTCGATCCGGACAACGCCGAGCGGCTGTGGCTTCTCTCCCAGAGATTGATCCGCGAGGCGATGGGCTGACGCGCCGAAAGCCCGCGCCTCGCAAGATCACCCTCAATCAGGTCGCGCTTTCCAGGTCGAAGAGGGTGCGCCGGAGCACCAGCTCACGGATGACCCATGACTGGCCGTGCCGCACCCAGACCTCGTGATAGTGACCATAGCCCTTTAGCCATCGTGCGGGTTCGGCGCCCACGCGGGGAAACGCGATGCGATCCGACATCGCCCATATCGCCTCCACGGTGTCAGGATCGCGCAGAACCAGTTCCGAGTTGCTGACCCTGTGGCTCGAGCGCGCGCCGGCGAGGAAGTCGGCGACGCCTCGAAGCCAGGCCTCCAGCGCCTCGAAGCGATATTCGATCGCGCCGTCGACATCGTAGAACTCGAAATGCGCCTCGGGATGAAAAAGCGCGGCGAGCCCGGCCCAGTCCTTCGTATCGACGAAACGGCAGTAGCGGGCCTTGCCCTGGCGCACGGCCTCCGCAGTGGGGTAGTCAACCAACATCGTCTTGCCTTTGAACGGCCGCTGGCCAAATCGCGCCAGCCGACCTTGCTTAGGCCCGATCAGCCTAGGTCGATTGGACGTCTGGGCGCACGGCCGCCAAATCTCAAGTCGCTCGACATGTCGGCAGGACCAGTGCGATCGTCGTGCCTTGGCCGGGCGTGCTCTGGACGTCCAGGCGCCCGCCGAGGTCTTGCACGAAGCTTTCGACAATCGACAGGCCAAGGCCCGGAACGGCGCCGCGAGGCGCGAAGGCCGGATCGAACAGCCGCCGCAGCGCTTCGGGGCTCATACCCTGACCGCTGTCGCGGACACGCAACACGGCATAGCCGCCTTCGGGGATGCTGGGCGCGTCGATTTCGATATCCAGACGCCCACCGGCCGGCATGGCCTGACGCGCATTGACGACGAGATTGATCACGACCCGCTCGAGAAGAAGACCACAGCAATCGATGTGCGCCACCCGAGCGTCATCGCGAATGGTCACCTCGACCCGCGGCCCGGCCGTCCAGCCGATCAAGGGGCTCAACGTCTTGATGAGCCCGCCTAGGTCGACGGCTGCGGTGGTCGCCGGTTCGGCGCGCAGATGGCCGCGAATCCGGGCGGTGATCGCCCCTGCCCGCTCCGTGGCCGCCAGGATTTCACGCACAAGGAGGCGCGCCTCGGGCGAGGCGTTTTGATCAAGGCGCCGCTCCAGCAGGGCCAGACCGGCGCAGATGCCGCCCAGGGCGTTACCGATATCGTGGGCGATGCCGGCGGACATCAGACCAAGGCCAGCCAGACGCTCCAGCCGCGAGCCTTCGGGCTGCAGCACCTCGCATGCGGACACCTCTCCCGTCGAGGTGTCGACAAAGCTCGTGAACGCCACCCGGGCGCCGGGCCCCGAGGCGTTGCGGGTGGTGAAGGATCCTCGCGCTTTCATCGGGCGTCTCCTCGAGCGGCGCTGAGCCGTTGGCCTTCAGCGTGGGCCCGAGGCGTGGCCGGGTCTTTGCAAAATGGGCGGTGAACTAGCCCGCCTCACGACACTTCACGAAACTCCACGGCAGCTCCGACAAGCGCGCGGTCAGACATGTCGATGGGGCGCTGGAGCAACGATCGTTCACGCTTTTCCGGCGGCTTCGGCGAGCTCCCGCAGAAGCGCGGCCATCCTGGCGAGCGTCGGGTCGGCCTCGCCAGGCGTCCGGCATCGGGCGCCGGCCCGGACGGGATCCTCAAAAACGATCTCGGCAAGGCCCCCGCCGTTTTCCGAACGCACCAGCAGGCGCAGGGGAAGTTCAATCGCCAAATCCGGCGTTTGGGCCATCAGCGGCGTTCCCACGCGCGGCGAGCCAATCAACAGCACAAGCGTCGGCGCGAGCGCGAGCCCGGCGGCGCGCGCGGCGGCCGCGTGGTCGATCCTGGCGAAGACCGTCAATCCGTGCTCCGCGATGGCCGCCTCCAGGCGGGCAAGGGTCTGCGCGTAGCCGAAGGCGCTGGGCGCCTTCACCAGGGCCGAAGGCCCCGTCCCGCCCTCGAGCAGGTCCTGCGCCCTTTCCGCCTCCGGGCCCTTGCCGGCCCAGGCGGCAATGACGCCGGCGACGTAGGCGGCATCCTCCCGCCTTTCCAGAAGGTGACCCCTGTCGCCAAGGCTGACGAAGCTCTTGGGCTGAACCGCAGTGTCGAAGATCGCCATCGCAGAAGCCATTGGCACGATCGGATCGTCACTGGCGTGCATGACCAGCAACGGCCGCGCCAGGGCGTTGATGCGGGCGGCTTGGCTTTGGCTGCGTAGATCCTCAAGGAACTGACGCCGGATAAGGAAGGACTGACCGCCCAGATGGACCAGCGCTTCCCCGCGGGTCTCGATTTGCGCGGCGGCGTCCCCGAGCAGCACCTCGATCTCCCGAGGTTCGAACGGCGAAGCCAGGGTGACGACCTGCTCGACCCCCTTTAGCTGTCCAGCCGCCGCCAGCACCGCCGCGCCGCCCAGGCTATGCCCGATCAGCAGCCGGGGCGCGCGCCCAACCTTTCTCAGAGCTTTGGCGGCGGCGACCACATCGGCGACGCTGCCGCTGAATGTGCTGTCAGCGAAGTCGCCCTGGCTTTGCTCCAGGCCCGTGAAGTCGAAACGCAGGACGCCAATTCCCTCGGCGGCCAGAGCGCGCGAAACGTAGACGGCGGCGCGTGAGCTTTTGCTGCAGGAAAAGCAGTGGGCGAAGACGGCATGGCCGCTTGGCGGGCCGCTGGGCGTCTCCAGGCGACCGGCCAGGCGCTGTCCTTCAGCACCGTCGAATTCGAAGACCTGCGTGCCCATGCGGACCTCCTGACCACCGCCCTCGTTTACCCGAGCTCCGGCGTCCTGGATTGGACGGCTAAGCGCCCAATCCAGGACGCGCCGAGAATGCGGTCGCACGCCCTCTCACGCGCCCTCACACCTCCCCACTGCGAGCCTCGTCCATCCTGGCGCAGGCTGGACACGTCGCCGGGGATGACCTGCGGCGCCAGGCGGCGGCCAAGTGCGCGCGCCGCGCAGCAGAGGATGTGCGCAATGCAATCTCAACTCCAAACTTCGGGCGCTTCTCGCCGTGGCCTGATGGCGGCCGGCGCCATGGTCCTGGCCGTCGCGGCGAACGCGGGCGGGCCGGCCGTCGCCGCGCCCGTCAGGCACGCCGGTTCGCGTGGGACGGGTTTCGCCACCGCCAAGGACGGCGCTCAGATCTTCTACAAGGACTGGGGCGCGGGCCAACCGATCGTCTTCAGCCATGGCTGGCCGCTGACCAGCGACGACTGGGACGCGCAGATGATGTTCTTCGCCGACCACGGCTACCGGGTGATCGCGCACGACCGCCGGGGCCATGGCCGTTCCTCGCAGACCTGGGGCGGCAACGACATGGACACCTATGCCGATGACGTGCGCGCCGTGGTCGAACTGCTCGACCTCAAGGACGCGATCCACATCGGCCACTCGACCGGCGGCGGCGAAGTCACGCGCTACCTGGCGCGCTACCCCGATCGCGCCGCCAAGGGGGTGATCATCGGCGCGATCCCGCCCGTCATGGTCAAGAAGGACAGCAATCCGGAGGGAACGCCGATCGAGGTTTTCGACGGCTATCGCAAAGCCCTGCTCGCAGACCGGGCCCAGCTCTATATCGACATCCCCACCGGCCCCTTCTTCGGGTTCAACCGCCCCGGCGCCAAGGTCAGCCAGGGCCTGATCGACAAGTGGTGGCTCCAAGGCATGATGGGCAGCGTCAAGGCCCATTACGACTGCATCAAGGTCTTCTCGGAGACCGACTTCACCGAGGACCTGAAGAAGATCGACTTGCCGGTTTTCGTGATGCACGGCGACGACGACCAAGTCGTGCCCTACAAGGACGCGGCCCTCAAGTCCGCCAAGCTCCTCCCCAAGCCGACCCTCAAGATCTACCCCGGCTATCCGCATGGCATGGCCACGACCAACGCCGACGTGATCAACGCCGACATCCTGGCCTTCCTGAAGGGCCAGGCGGTTCCGGGCGCGAGCCAGGTCTGATGCCGGCGCCCGACGAACGGGACGGCGTCTCGCCCTTGGAGGCGCTGCTGGACGAGTCGCTGTCGGAGAGTTTCCCGGCGAGCGATCCGATCAGCCCGTACATGGCGCGCCCCGAACCACCTTGGGAGGACGGGCAGCACTTGCCCGACTGAAGCGCCCCACAAATGGACCTCCCGCAGCCTGCGCCGCGCCGTTCCCTCGGCGCGGCGTCTTTGTGTCCGCGAGGCCGGCCGCAGCGGGCTTCACGACGCCTCTCGGCGCCTCACAGCGTCCCGCTGCGCTTCGGGGTCCTCCTGGACCTAGGCTGAAGACGTCCGGTGGCGGCTAGGCTCGCCACGCGCACGGCCCTTATCGGAGCTCACGATCATGACCTCGACCTATCGGCGCGCCATGCCCGCCCTCGCCGCAAGCGCCCTGATCGCCTTGGCCTCGGGCGCCAGCGCCAGCCCCTATTCGGTGATCAACCATGCCGCGGCGACCTCGAAGATCAAGGTCCACGCGCTTCGCGGCGGCGTCAGCATGCTCGAAGGCTCGGGCGGCAACATCGGCGTGCTGGTCGGGCCCGAGGGTCTCTTCCTGGTCGACACCGGCATCGCGGTTTCGGAAGCCAAGCTGAAAACCGCCCTGCGGGGCCTGTCCCGGAAGCCCCTGCGCTACGCGGTCAACACCCACTGGCACTGGGACCATACCGACGGCAACGGCTGGGTCCGCCGGGCTGGCGCCCAGATCATCGCCGAGCGCCACACCCTCGATCACCTCAAGCACACGATCCGCGTCGAGGAATGGGAGCACACCTTCACGCCGGTCCCGGCCAAGGATCTGCCCACCCAGGCGGTTCAGGCCGAAAAGCTCGTCGCCTTCGGCTCCGATCGCGTGCGCATCCGCCCCTACATGCCCAGCCACACCGACGGCGACCTCTCGGTCTACTTCGAGAAAGCCGACGTGCTGGCGACCGGCGACACCTTCTGGAACGGCGTCTACCCGTTCATCGACTATGTCGGCGGCGGCGGGATCGACGGCGCGATCAAGGCCGCCGACGCCAACCTGGCCATGGCCGGGCCGCGCACGATCATCATTCCGGGGCATGGACCGGTGGCCAATCGCGCCGACGCACAGGCCTTCCGCGACATGCTGGTGACGATCCGCGGCCGGGTGGCCAAGCTGAAGGCCGAAGGCAAGACGCTGGCCCAGGCTCAGGCGGCGCGCCCGACGGCGGACTTCGACGCCAAGTGGGGCCAGTCGATCATCAACGGCCAGCTGTTCACCGCCCTGGTCTATCGCGGCGTCTGACCCGCCAACGCCGCCATCCCGGGTGGCGAAGTCAAACGCACTCGACTATCTGCCACGTCCGACCTGGCCGGGCCCTTGACCGGGCCCGGCCTTCTTTTCTTGACGGAGCTCCGATGGATCGCTTCGACGCCATGTCCACCTTCCTCGCCGTTGTCGACACGGGGAGCTTGTCGGCGGCCGGACGCAAGCTGGCCGCCCCCTTGACCACGGTCTCGCGCAAGGTCGCGGCCCTGGAACGACGGCTCGGCGTCCAGCTTCTCGTGCGCACCAGCCGGCGCGTCGAACTCACCGAATCCGGGCGCCAGTACGCCGCCTCGGCCCGGCAGATCCTCCTTACGCTCGACGAGGCCGAGCAGACGGCGGCCGGCGAGTACCTGGCCGCGCGCGGCGAGCTCAGCGTCACCGCGCCGACCCTGTTTGGCGAGCTGCACGTGATGCCGGTGCTGAACGCCTTCCTGACCGAGCATCCCGAAATCGACCTGCGGCTCCTGCTGATCGACGCGCCGATTGATCTGGCGGAAAACCATGTCCATGTGGCCGTGAGAATCGGAGAGCTCGCCGACAGCGCCCTGATCGCGCGCAAGATCGGCGCCTCGCGCTCGATCACCTGCGCCAGCCCCGATTATCTGCGCCGGCGCGGCGAACCGCTGCGGCCCGCCGACCTGGTCGACCACGAAGGCGTCACGTTCCGGGGATTTTCGCCGTTCCAATGGCGCTATGTCGATGGCGACGAGACGGTCGTGGCCGAGCCTCGCGGACGTGTCGTTCTCAACTCGGCCGCCGCCGCCATCCGCGCCGCCGAGGCCGGGCTGGGCGTGACGCGAGCGCTGGACTACCAGGTGGCCGAGGCGCTGGCGCGAGGCTCCCTCAAGGCGATTCTGACGCCTTTTGAGGCGCCCGCCCTGCCGATCAACCTCGTCTTCGCCAAGCAGGACCGGGCGCCCTTGAAGGTTCGCGCCTTCATGGACTGGGCGGCACCCAAGCTGCGCGCGCGGCTGTTGGAGGCGGGTGTTGGCCCCGGCGCGCGCGCAGCCCTGCCGGCTTAGGCGGCGCGGGTCGCCGGGGCCGTCGCCGGGAAGTCGACGGGGGTCTTGAAGACCTCGTTGAGATAGTTCGTCAGGACGTTGAGGCCGACATTGGCGACGATCTCGACGATCTCGCCGTCCGACCATCCGGCTTGCCGGACTGCTTCGATATCCTCGGGCGCCACCTCGCCGCGGCTCACGGCGACCTTGCGGGCGAAGGCGATGGCCACGGCCTCTGCCGCGTCGCTCGCCGTGCCCTGGCGCGCGGCCTCGATCTCGGCCGGGTCGAGTCCCGCCCGCTTGGCCCCGAATGTGTGGGCCGCGTTGCAGTAGTCGCAGCCGTTGACGTTGGCCACCGCCAGCGAAATCCGCTCGCGGGTCGCCTGGGCGAGCACGCCGCCGGCCAGGTCGCCGGAAAGATCCAGCAGCCCCTTTAGGACCGCGGGGCTGAGACCCGCCAGGCGAAAGACATTGGGCACGGCGCCGAACTTGGCGGCGACCGCCTCGAGCAGCGGGCGGGCGGCTTCGGAGCTGGCTTCGATGGAGTGCGGAATGGCGACGCGCATGCTGATCTCCTGTGATGGCCTGGATCGCGGCGACGTCGCCGCGCTTCTGACATGGGTCAGTCGACCGTCGAGCGCCCTGCCGCTGGGCGAGAACCATCCTCCCGAAAACCTGAAGCCTGGACGAGCGGCGGCCTCCCGCAGGGTGGAAGGCTTCCTTCCGAGAAACGCGCCTCCCACGGATCATCGCCGCGGCCTACCTGCGGGCTTGGCCCTTCCCGGGCAGGAGATCGCAAACATGTCCCAAACGCGCGCCCCCATCGGCGTCGGCGTCATCGGCGCCAGCCCCCGCAACCCCGGATGGGCCATGGCCGCCCACATTCCCGCCCTTCGGGCCCTGCCCGGCTTCGCCCTGCGCGCGGTGGCGACCAGCTCGCCGGCCTCGGCCGCGGCCGCCACCGAGGCCTTGGGCGTTCCGGCCTACGACAACGCTCAGGCGCTGATCGACCAGGCCGACGTCGACCTCGTCGTGGTCGCGGTGAAGGTGGCCGACCACTACGCCCTGACCAAGGCCGCGCTGGCCGCCGGCAAGATGGTGTTGACCGAATGGCCGCTCGGTGTGGATCTGGCCCAGGCCGAGGCTCTCGCGGCCCTGGCCCAGGCCGCGGGCGTGCGCACTTTCATTGGCCTGCAGGCGCGCTTCGCGCCCCAGGTCCGCTATGCCCGTGACCTGATCGCATCCGGCGCGCTTGGCCGGGTGCTCTCCACCTCGCTGGTCGGCTCGGGCATGATCTGGGGCGATGCGATCCCGCCGAACTTCGCCTATACGCTCGACCACCGGGCGGGCGCGGGCGTTGGCCCCGTGGCCCTCCTGCACGCCCTCGAAGCGCTGACCTTCACGCTGGGTGATTTCCGGACAATCGACGCCACATCCGCCATCGGTCGCCCACGCGTCCGCGTCGGAGACACCGAGGAGACGGTGGAAGCCTCCTCGCCAGACCACATCGCCGTGAGTGGAATCCTGGCGGACGGCGCAGTGGCGTCGGTGCTCTATCGCGGCGGCGCGGTCCGCGGTCCCAATCTCCGTTGGGAGATCAACGGCACGCAAGGCGACCTGGCCATCACCGCCGAGTTCGGCAACTTCCAGGTGGCCGACCTCAAGATCGAGGGCGCCTGGGGTGAGACGCCCCGAATGTCGGAACTGGCTTTGCCGGCTGCCTACCGCGATGGCGAGGCTGGCGCGGCGGAGGGGTTCGGCGCCAACACCTTGCGGGCCTACGCGGCCATCGCCCACGACCTGACGACGGGTGAGGTCACGGTCCCCGACTTCGCCTACGCCGTGCGTCGCCATCAGCTGCTGGCGGCCATCGAGCGTGCGGCCCGCGACGGCGTGCGTCAGGAGATCGCGTGATGGCCGGGGAGAGCATGCGCCAGTGGGAGGCGCGGCCGGGGCAAGCCCCGACCTTCGAGCTCACGTCGACCGCCCAGCCCACGCCCGGCCCGGGCGAAGCCTTGGTCAGGATTGACGCCGTGTCGCTGAATTACCGCGACATCGCCATGCTGGACGGTGAACTCGCCGCGCCTTCGGGGCCGCCCGTGCCCGGATCCGACATCGCCGGCGAGGTGGTCGCGGTCGGGCCGCAGGTCACCCGGGTCGCGGTCGGTGACCGTGTGATTGATGCGGACAACACCGATTGGATCGACGGGCGTCCGCCGCAGGACGCCAACGCCGTGCCGGTCCTCGGCCGCCTGGCCGAGTTCGCGGTCATTCCCGCCGCCCAGCTGGTCCGCGCGCCGACCAGCCTTGACGCCGCCGGCGCGAGCACGTTGCCTGTGGCCGGCTCGACGGCTTGGTTCGCGCTGGTCGAGGAAGGTCGGCTGCACGCCGGCCAGACCATCGTCGTCCAAGGAACAGGCGGCGTGTCGATCTTCGCCCTGCAGCTGGCCCGTGCGCACGGCGCGCGGGTCATCGTGACATCCAGCAGCGACATCAAGCTCAAACGCGCGATGGCCTTGGGGGCCGACCACGTGATCAACCGCGTCCTGGAGCCGGAATGGCAAAGGACGGTCCTGGAGATCACGGGCGGCCGCGGGGCCGATCACGTGCTCGAAATGGCGGGAGGCGACAATCTGGCGCGATCGCTCGAGGCCGTGGCGCTGGGCGGCCGCGTTTCGCTGATCGGCCTTCTGGACGACGCGCAGATGCGCGCGCCCATCGTGCCCCTGCTCTACAAGAGAGCCACGCTGGCGGCGATCGCCGTGGGGCATCGGCGCGCCCTGGAAGACCTGGTGCGGGCGGTCGACAACCTGTCCCTGAAGCCGCAGATCGATGGCCTGTACGGGTTCTCCGATGTCCCGCAGGCCTTCGAGCATCTGCGGAAGGGGCCGTTCGGCAAGGTGGTGGTCTCGATCGCCTCCGAAGCCTCGACGTCTCACGCCGCCTAACGGCGTCTGGCATGCGTCCAGTCAACCCCGGAGCGATGCTTGGCCTGTCGGCGTCAAGCCCGGCTCCGGGAACGTCCCCCATGCAAACCCATTACGCCCCTAGGTTCCTTCGCCCGATCGCCGGGGTCGCGAGCACACCTAGCGCCGCCGTGCGATATGGCTCCGAAAGCGCAGCCCGTGCCCATCGTCCCGCCCTTGCGCCTTGGCAGGCGCGGCGTATCGAGGCCTTCGTCGCGGCCAATCTGTCGGGCGCCTTGCGCGTGCCGGATCTGGCCGCGGTCGTCGGGCTCAAACCCCGCTATTTCACCAAGGCCTTCAACGGCAGCTTCGGCGTTTCACCGCACGTCTACGTCGTCGAGCGACGGATCGAGCAGGCTTGCGTCATGCTCCGCGACACCAACGAGGCCTTGGCCCAGATCGCGGTGAGCTGCGGCCTCTACGACCAATCGCATATGACGCGGATCTTCCGCCGGCTGCGCGGCGAGACCCCCGCCGCGTGGCGGCGCTCGCGCCTTGCGCCCCGCCGCGCGGCCTGACTTCGGCGACACGGCGTGCGGTCACGCGGCGAAACCCGCGTAGGACACGCAGATGCAAACAGCGCGCTCGGAGCTTAGGGCTCCGAGCGCGCTTTGCTATCGGCGGGCCGCGAGGGCGGGCGGCGGTTATGTCGGGAGGGAGGCCGCTCCGCCGGACAGGGGGAGGAGACGGGCGGAGCGGCCCACGAACGCCCCGGGGGGAGGCGTCCGTAACGCGACTATGATCTCGGCGGCCGGGCGGCGATTGGATGTCTGCGCGCTGACGAAGGCCGGGCTCAGGCCGCGGCGTTGAACTGGCGGACAAGCGCCGCGATGTCCGACCGGGCGCCTTCGAGGGCTTCAGTCCGCGCCGCGGGGCCAAACGCCACCCCCTCCGCCCGAACAAAGGTCACGTCCGTCATGCCGATGAAAGACAGCAGATGGCGCAGATAGGGTTCCTGAAAGTCGGCCGAAGCGTTCGGCGTGGCGGTATACTGTCCGCCCCGGCTCTCGACGACGATGACGCGCTTGCCGGTGATCAGGCCCGTCGGCGCGCCACTGTCATAGCTGAAGGTCTCTCCGGCGCGGATGACGTGGTCAAACCAGGCGCGCAAGGGCGTGGCGATGCCGAAGTTGTACATGGGCGAGCCCAGGATGATGGCGTCGGCCGCGCGCAGCTCGGCGATCAGCGCGTCGGAGAGCGCCCGGGTCGCCAGCTCGGCCACGGACTGGGGTACGCCGCGCACGCCGGCCAGGGTCGCGGCCGTCAAGTGGGGGATCGGCTCGGCGCCCAGGTCGCGCCGGGTGACCGACAGCGGTCCATCGACCTGCTCGAGCGCGGCGATCACGTCCTCCACGAGCGCCCGCGAGACCGAGTCCGGAGTGATGCTGCTGTTGATGGCCAGAACGTTCGGCATGGCTTTCTCCTTTTGCGCCCCCTAGATGTCGTTTCGGATGGCGGTCGGGCAGCCCGCGTTTTCGCGACGGCCCGTTGCTGAAAATGGAACGCTGAATGGACACCGACGACTTGCGCGTCTTCCTCGCCGTGATCGAGGCCGGTGGCGTGACACCCGCCGCGCGGCGCCTGGGCCTGGCCAAGTCGATCGTCAGTCGCCGGCTCGCTCGCCTGGAAGAGCTGGTCGGCGCCAAGCTGCTGACGCGCACCGCGCGCGGCGCGATGGCGACGGAAGCCGGCGACCTGTTGCGTGACCACGCCGCAAGAGCCTTGGGAGAACTGGAGGCGGCCTGCGACGCGCTCAGCGCCGGCTCGGACCTGCGGGGCCGGCTCCGACTGGCGGCGCCCCTGTCCTTCGGCGCCGTGCTCGCGCCGGTGCTGGCGCGGTTCGCGGCGCAGCACCCGCGCCTGGAGCTCTACACCGCTTATACCGACCGCTTCGTCGACCTGGCCGGCGAGGGCTTCGATGCGGCGGTGCGGATCGGCGTCCTGGCCGACTCCAGCCTCATCGCACGACGCATCGGGCAGATCGAAGCGCGACTCGTGGCCAGTCCCGACTATTTGCGGCGGCATCCCGCGCCGGCGAGGCCGCAGGATCTGCTCGGTCACGAGGCTTTGTTGCAGGGTCACGAGGCGTGGCGCCTGCGCGACGGGTCCAAGGAGGTCACGATCAAGCCCCAGGGACGGTTCAAGGCCGATAGTGGGTCGGCCTTGGCGGCCGCGGCCTTGGAGGGCATCGGCATCGCCTTGCTGCCCGCCTTCCTGGTAGACGAACACATCGCGTCGGGCGCGCTTCGAGCGTTGTTGCCCGCTCACCCGATGCCCCCGGTCGGCATCTTCGCGCTTCGGCCGCCCGGTCAGCGGCCGCCGCGCAAGACGCTCGCCCTGATCGACTTCATTGCGCAGCGGCTGGGCGGCCCGGTCGTGGCCGCCCAGCCGCCCGTTCAGCCCTGAGGGGCGAGCGGCGCGGCGTCCGCCCATTCGGCCCGTGTCGTCGGATGTCCCTTGATCGTGGCCGCCATGGCGGCGGACTTGTTGAGAGTTTCCTGCAGTGACCTTGGACCTTGGAACGGCCGCCCGCCGATGTGCCAGCCGTCGGGATGGAGCTCCTCGATCAGCACCCACACGACCTCGCGAAAGGCCTCGGATCCCTCGAACCGGACCATGACGTCGGTAAGGGCCGCGGCCATCTCGTGCTTTTGCTCGGGCGTGAAAACGCCCTCGACCAACTTGACGTTCACGAAGGGCATTGTGGTCTCCTAGGTTTTGCTTCTGGGGAAGGCGTGATCAGGCCTGGATCTCGACGACCACCTTGCCGCTGGCGCGTCGCTCGGCGAGCCATTGGTGGGCCGCGTCGGCTTCGGCGAGACTGAACCGGGTCGGATCAACGATCGGCTTGAGCAACTTCAGGTCGGCCAGGCGGGCGACCTCGCGGAGGATCTCCCCGTGACGCTCCCGGCCAACGCCGGTCAGCAGCGGCAACAGGGTGAACACCCCCGAATAGGTCGCCGCCTTGAAGGACAGCGGCGCCAGCGCATGCGTGCCCCATCCCAAGCAGCTGACGACGTGGCCGAACCTGCGAACCGACTTGAAGGCCTGGTCCAGCACCGGACCGCCGACCGTGTCGTAGACGAGATCGAAGCCCTCTCCATCCGTATGCGCCGCCAAGTAGTCGTCGACCGTCTGGTCGCGGCTGATCGCGGTGGCGCCCAGGCTCTCGATGACTGGAGCCTTTTCCGGCGCATCCACGGCCCAGACCCGGGCGCCGAAGCTGCGCGCGATCTGGATGGCCACGTGGCCGACCCCGCCGGCGCCGCCCAGGACGAGCACTCGTTGGCCCGACCGCACCCCGGCGCGATCAACCAGACCCTCCCAGGCGGTGATGCTGATCAGAGGCAGGGCGGCGGCTTCGCGAAGGTCCAGACCATCGGGAGCCAGGGCCAGGAGGCGCTGGTCGACAACGGCGTGGGTCGCCAGAGAGCCTTGCACCCCGCCAACGCCACCGGTCATGCCGAACACACGATCGCCCGGCTCGAAATCCAGGACGTCGTCGCCGACCGCCTCGACAACGCCGGAAAGATCCAGCCCCAGCACCGCGGGGGCGGCGTGACGGGCGTGGGCCGCCTCGCCGGCCCGGATCTTGAGGTCGAGCGGGTTCACGCCGCTGGCGACGACATGCACGAGCACCTCGCCGGGCCCCGGGGTCGGTCGCTGGGTTTCGAGGAGGCGGAACGCGCCCTGGGCTTCTTCCAGAACGAGAACCTTCATGGTGGCGGACATAGGCGTTGCTCGTGATTGCAAATTACGAGCGCGATACTGGGCGGCGCCTCACGCCTTGAATTGGACGGAAGGGTCTTCGAATGGCCGAGCCCTACGCGGGTGACGCTGCCTCAGATTGCGGTTACGCGCCGGATCCGCGTTGTTCATGGATCGCCCGTGCGCCGGCCCGCCAGCTCAAACCCAGGGACAAGAGGGCAAGCGGAAGGCAGACGCCCAAAACGATGGAGAGCGACCAGCCGACCTTCTTGGGATCGGCGAAGACAAGATCGGTGAGCATGGCGACGCTGCTGGGACCAACGGCCATGGACGCCAAGGTCATCGCCGAGGTCACCAGGGCGATCGTGCGGCTGCGGAACCGGTCCGGGACCGCCTGGCTGAGCGTCGCCATGATCGCGGCATTATAGGGTATGACCAGATAGAACAGCCCGATCAGGGCGAAGGCCGCGTCCTTGCCCGCGACCAGAAAAATGACCGGTCCCAACGCCAGGAGCACGGCGGCGACGACCGTTAGGTATCGGTAGCCGGCGTTGATTACCCCTCGGGCGATCAGGGTGTCGATGATCGCACCGCTTGCGAGATAGCCGCAGACGCCGGCCGCCAACTGGAGAAGACCCAGTCTCGATCCGATGTCGCCCGCGTCCACCTCGAATTGGCGAGACAAGAACGTCGGCGTCCAACTGGCGACGGCGTAGGCGGCGATGCCGAGCTGAATGCCGGCAAAGGATAAACCCAGGACGAAGATCCAGCTTCCGCCGAGCCAGCGACCATAGGCCCTGAGACCACCGCGTCCTTCACCGGGCCCCTCTTCGCGTCGATGCGACGGGATCAGAAACACGAGCAGCGCCAGGATCAGGCCTGGCGCGCCGACCATGACGAACACCTTTCGCCAAGCCACCTGCGACTCTGCGCCAAAGAAGGTGAAGTCAGGCAGTCCGTGCGCCTGGGCCAGCAGTTGACCTCCGGCATAGACCGCCATGGCGGCCCCGATGGGCGCGCCCGCGCCGAGGACGCCGGTGGCCAGGCCCATGCCTCCCCGCCGAAAAAGATCGGCCACGATGCTGAAGGCCGCGGGCGCCAAGGCGGCTTCTCCGACCCCGACCAGGACACGAGCGACGAGCAGCTGCTCGTAGTTTTGGACGAAGGCCGCGGAGATCGTCGACGCGGACCAGAGGATCACGCCCGCGAAGATCACGCCGTTGCGCGACGTCCGATCGGCGATCCAGGCGAGCGGAAACCCGGCCAGACTAAAGCCCAGGGCGAACGAAAGCCCCTGGACCACGCTGATCTGCACGTCCGTAAGGCCCAGGTCGGCCTTGATGGGATCGACCATCAGGACGATCACCATGCGGTCGACATAGGACAGGACGACCAAAAGCAGCAGAATGGTCAGGGTCGCCAGGGCGCGCGCAGAAGGCCCGAGCGCACGGCCCGATGGTTCGATCGCTGCATGAGCATCGCTTCCCCGCACCGCCCCCATCCTCCCAAGGCTCCGTCGCTTGCGTCAGGGCCGGCTGGCGTGTCGTCGTCCAGGACGACCCAGCGCGAGCCCTGAGCGCATGCTGTCAATGCGAACGATAGCCCGCTTGCGTCGAGTGAACGTTCGGCAACACCTCCCGCCCGGTCAACAGACGTCCGTGGGAAACAAGGTGAAATAACGGGAATGGACGTGAACTCCGCACGCTGGGGGAGGACGACGCGAGCGACCTAAGTTATCCTTGGACGAGTTAGCGGACGGGTTGGATTTTGACGCGAGTTTCGCTCGGAAAATTGAGCATTGCCGTCAAAAACCGGGCCGTAAAGCTTTGCGTTGACTGTCGTTAGGGCGCAATCGCGGATTGCGCTCAGAAAAAGTCTAGGCCGTTCGGAAAATTGCCTTATGCCCAGCGGGCGCGACATCAATGATCTTGATGGACTTGGCGGAGGCGACCAGCCGCCCAGGCCGTCCACCCTAGATGCGCCCTCATCCCCCGTCGCGGGCCCACTGGTCTTCGGCGACTTTCGGCTAAACCCGGCGGCGCGGACGTTCGAGGGCCCCATGGGCGAGATCGTCCTGGGCGGGCGAGCCTTCGATCTTCTGGTCGCGCTCGTCGAGCACGCCGGCACGGTGATCTCGCATCGCGAGCTGCTGGCCCGGGTCTGGCCGGCCACGGCCATTTCGGACGGCGTCCTGCGTGTCCAGCTCAGCGCCCTGCGCAAGGCCCTGGGCGACAGCAAACGCTTCATCGTCAGCGTTCCGGGAAGGGGCTACGTCTTCACCGAACGTGCGCGACCCGAAAGCGCCGAGGCGGAGCTCGACACCGCCGCACCCGAGATGCCGCCGCCCCGTGGGCGCAACCATACCGCCCTGACCGGTCGCGACGCCGTGATCAAGGCGGTGATCGAACAGCTGGATCATCGACGGGTCGTCACCCTCGTCGGCCCGGGCGGGATCGGCAAGACCAGCGTGGCCGCGGCAGTGGCGCATCACCTGATCGAGGGCGACCAACGCGCCGCCCACTTTGTCGACCTCACCTTGGCGACCGAAGCCGGCTTCCTGCCGACCGTGATCGGCGCGGCCGTGGGCTTGCGTTTGAACCATCTCGAAGGGGACCGGCTGCTGACGTTCCTGGCGACGCAATCGTGCGTGCTCGTCTTCGACAATTGCGAACACATCATCGCGGCGGCGGCGCATTGGGCCAGCCGCATCGCGGGGCAGGCCCCAGGGGTGACCATCCTGGCCACCAGCCGCGAAGCCCTGCGTATTCCGGGCGAGTGGGTTATCGCCCTACCCCCGCTGGAGACTCCCGATCAGGAGGCGGCCGTAGACCCCGACCGGGCCCGCGACTTCCCCGCCGTTCGCCTGCTTCTCGACCGCATGGTCTCGCTCAGTCCCGGCAGACGCATCGTCGAGCAGGATGTTCTCACCGCGGCGCAGATCTGCCAGCGGTTGGACGGCGTCCCTCTGGCGATCGAACTCGCCGCCAGCCGCGTGTCGTCCTTTGGCCTGCCGGAGGTCGCCCGACAGCTGGATCACCGGCTGAGCATGACCTGGACCGCCGGTCCCTCCGCTCCCGCCAGACAGAGCAGCCTTCGCGCAACGTTGGGCTGGAGCTATGACTTGCTCGGCGACAACGAGCGCCTCTCGCTCTGCCGGCTCTCCGCCTTTGTCGGACGGTTCGGCTTGCGAGACGCCACGGGACTTCTTGGCCAGGCCGACCCGCCCTTCTCCGAGGCCTTGGCGCTCGAAGCCGTCCACGCCCTGGTCTCGAAATCTCTCCTGAATCTCGATTTTCAGGACGGAGAGCCGCGATATCGACTGCTCGACATCACGCGGACCTTCGCCAGCGAGCGCGCCTCAGAGCTTGGCCAGGCCCGCGCGAACGGACTGGCTCACGCACGCTATATCCGAGACTACCTGCGCCGCGCCCCGACCAACGTTCACGCCAAGGCGGCGCTGGACGGGCTGAACGACAATCTGGCCAATGTCCGCTCGGCGCTCGACTGGAGCTTTTCGCCGTCCGGAGATCTCGAGTTGGCGCAGGACCTCGCCGCCCTGTCGCCGCCGTTCTTTCTGGCGCTGTCGCTGTCCGAAGAGGTGTTGCACTGGTCGAGGATCGCTCTTGAAAAGCTCGCCTCCGACCAGCGCGGCGGCCTCCAGGAGCTCGCCTTGCAGGCTGCGACGTCCCAGGCGCTGGCGTTCGGCCAGTCGATGCGTCCCGCGCTGACAGGCGCTTTGACCTCGAGTCTGGCGCGGACCGTCGAGCTGTCCGAGAAGCTCGGCATGGTGCGCGAGAAAACACGGGCGCTCTATTTCATGTCGCGCCTCACGGACTTCCATAATCCCCTGCTCAAGGCCGACATGGCCGAGCGGGCGGGCGCAGGCTTGGACCACGACATCGCCTCGCAAGCGATCGATGCGTCTGACCGCGCCCTCTATCATTTCGCCTTTGGCCGCCTGCACCAGTCCATCCAGCATGCCGAAATGGCGCTTGCGCTGTTTGCGAGCGTGGGGCCTGAAGAGCTCGGCGTGCTCGACCAGGGCATCGCGGCCCATTGCCGAGGCATGCATTCCGTGGCGCTCTGGTATGTCGGGCGGCCCGACCAGGCGCTGTCCGCGGCGGAGCGTTGCCTGGCGCTGGCCGCTGAATCCAACAGCTTCGATATTCTCTGCGACGCGGTTATCTGGACGACAAACGTGTTCTGGTACCGCGGAGACCTCGGCAAACTGCTGCCCCATCTCGATGAGGTGGAGCGCGGTGCGATGTCGCGCGCCGACTTCAAGTCTCGTCCCTACATGCAGTTCGCCCGGGCGATCACCGAATTGGAACGCGGGAACAGGTCCCAGGCGGTCGACTCTTTGACCGGGCAGATCGACCTCGCCGGCAATCCCCAACTGGTCCTGCGCATCGGGGCCAGCTTGGCCGATGCGCACGCCCGGGCGGGCGATTTCGACAAGGCGCTGGCCTGTCTGGCGCGCCTGGAACCCACGCTCGACCATCTCGGCTACAGCAATCTCCAGCCCGAACTGATGCGCCTGAAGGCGGAGGCGCTTTGGGCGTTGGGGCCCGACGCGCGCGAAGATTGCGTGGCGGTGGCCACGGCCGGCAAGGATCTGGCCCGCCAGGTCGGCGCCCTGTCGTGGGAGCTTCGCATCGCCCGCAGCCTGGCCAAATTTCTGATGGCGCAAAACCAGCGGGCGGCCGCCGAGACGATGCTCGGGGAGGTCTATGAGCGCTTCACGGAAGGTCACGAGACGCAAGATTTGCGCGATGCCCGGGCCTTGCTCGAAAGCGCAAGAAGCGCCGCTCCGGCCGCTCGAGCCTAGAACGCCATCTCCGCCCTGATCCCGATCATCCTTGGACGATCGGGCGTGAAGTTATCGCTGACGGCAGACGAGATGTTGATGTTGTGTCGCTCGTCCAGGAGGTTCGTCACCCAGAGCCCGAGTTTGACGCGATCCTGCCCCAGCGCGACGTAAGCTTCGGCGCTTACCAGGTCATAGGCCGGCTCCCTCAAGCGATTATCGGCTTCGTAAAAAAAGCCGGAATTGTAGTAGTAGCTGACGCGCCCGCCCACGGCGCCGAACGAAACCGCCCGCCTGTAATCGATCGTCGTCGAGACAGTCGCGTCCGGCGTCCTGATCGTTCCGTTGCCGCGCGCGTTCACAAGCGAACAGGCCTTATTGCCGCCTTGCGTCGTCGCGAAGGGCGGCGAGCAGAAATAGCCTGGGGGCAACCGGGTCGGGTCCACCGGATTGCGCAAGGTGGCAGGCGCCCCCGGAAAATCCACGTACCGGCCGCGAATGAGGCTCACGTCGCTTCGAATGCTGAGGTCCCGACTGATCCTGAGTTCGACATCCGCGTCCAGGCCATGGAGGCGCGCCGCCGCCGCGTTGAGCAAAAGGGACCGGCCAAGCACCGACTGGACCAGTTGAATGTCCTTGTACCTGTAGCGCCAGGCCGACAGGTTCAGCCGCAGTCTTCGGTCCAGAAATTCGGAGCGCAACCCAACTTCGTCGGCGGCGAGCTTTTCGGGCCGAACGGGCGGATTGGCGAGATTGGAAAGGTTGAAGGCGCCACTCTTCAATCCGGTGTTGTAGCTCGCATAGACAGTCACACCCGAAGACAGACGATGGTCGAGCGCCAGACGGTAGGTCGGGTCGTCATAGGTTTCGGTCCTGTCGACCAGGTTGGTGTCCGGGCCCACGGCGAGCACCTCGCGTCCCACCAGTCGGCGCTTGTCGCTTGTGTAGCGCAGGCCAATCGTGGCGCGCGTGCGAGGCCCTATCGGGGCGGTCAGCTGGGCGAAGGCCGCCCGCGAGCGTGTCCGCAAATCACCGTACCGGCTGAGCTTGCCCCCCGCCGCGGCGCTGGCGGCGCCGGTGATCGCCAGCGGCTGCTGAAGCGCCTCAAGATCGAGAAAGAACAGTCCGGCGATCCACTGCACCCGCGCGTCGTCCGGCGACTTCAAATGGATTTCCTCGCTCGCTTGCCGATCCGCCTGTCGATATTCGATGGTGGCGAGGTCGATCTCCGAGCCGTCTTGATCATAGACGTTGAGCGCGTCCGACGTGCGGCGCGCCGTGAGGCTGACCAGTGTCGCCCAACCCAGGTCATGCTCGACGCGCAGGCTCGCGCCCGAACTCCTCAGAAAACTCCAGGGCGTCGCAACATTGTTGCGGACCCAGTACGGCGCGCCCAGATAGCCACCGCCGGCGCTGTTGACGCCCCCCGGGACAATGGTTCGAGGCGCGCTGAAGCTGTCCTTCTGCCGCGCATGGTCCACCGACAGCAGCAGCCGCCATTTCGGCGTTGCGTCCCAGAGCAGCTTGGCGCGAGCGCCGCCCGACCATCCCCGATAGATCTCGTCTCCGGTCAGGAGGTTGCGTCCCCATCCGCGCCGCTGACTGACATGCGTCGTCGCGATATTGGCGGACAGTCCGTCGGCGAGGGCCGACGTGCCGTAAGCCGACGCCGATACTGCGCCATAGTCACCGTAGGTGAACCGGGTCTCCAGGCGCGGGGCGGATGTCGGGTCTCGGGTGATCACATTGAGGAGGCCGCCCGTGGCGTTGCGCCCAAAAAGCGTTCCTTGAGGTCCTTTCAGGACTTCGATCCGCTCGACGTCGTTGAACTGGAAGATCGTTGCGTTCAGCGACGCGAGATAGACGCCATCGACATAGACCGCGTTGCTGCCCTCCTCGCCGGTCGCGCCATTCGTCGTTCCCACCCCGCGGATGTACAGACTGGGCGTGCCGGGCGTGCGGGTGATGACAAGCCCCGGAACCGCCCGCGGCAGCTCCGCGATCGACGCCACCCCGGCGGTCCGCAGGTCCTGGCGACCGACGACATCGATGGTCAGGGGCACACGCTGCAGGTCTTCATCGCGCCGCTGAGCGGTGACGATCACCTCGGTCAGCGCCTGAGCCTGGGCAGGCGTTGGCCACTTCGGGGCCGATAGAGCGACCGCGATCCAAATCCCCGATCGCCACCCGATCGCCCTCCCGCGAGCGCCGCCAGCGCGCTGCTTTCGATGCGGGTAGCCGGTCATGCAGCGTCCCTGACGATCATTGTTCGACCAACAATAGCTTTTTCATGCACGCTCACGTCCTGCAAGGCAGCGCTTTTCAAGACGATGCACGGCCATTGCTGGCGCCCAAATTTACAAGACCGCGCGTCCGATCCGCCGAACTCTCACCCGTCTGCCGCTAGGACAGGACACAATGAGCGAGTTCGGACCGGAGGCGACGGCGGACGATATCCTTCAGCATGTGGACCTGCGCGGCCGTCGGGTCCTTGTCACGGGCGTCACCTCCGCGCTGGGCGCGGAAACGGCGCGCGCCCTCGCCGCGCGGGGGGCCAGCGTCGTTGGCGCGACGCGCTGTCCGGGTAATGGGGTTGACGCCTTATTCCCTGGACGTGGCGACATCGCCCTGACGCGGCTTGATCTTGCGTCCCTGGCTTCGATCGATCGCTGCGCCGACCGCCTAGGGCGGGAGGGCCGCGCCTTCGACCTGGTGATCGCCCACGCCGCCGTGAGGACCGACAGCTATTCGACCGCCCACGGCGTCGAGCTCCACATGGGGATCAACCATCTTGGCCATTTCGCGCTCGTCCAGCAGATCACCCCCCTGCTATCCCCAGGCGCAAGGCTGGTCATGGTCTCCTCCGAAGCCCACCGGCTGGCCGACCTCGACCTCGATGACCCAAGCTTTCGATCCACGCCGTTTGACGGTCGCACCGCGCATGCGCGCTCCAAGACCGCCAACGTGCTGTTGGCCCTCGAATTCGACCGTCGCCACCGAGACAAAGGGATAAGGGCGATGGCCGCCAACCCAGGACCGTTCGACAAGTCGAACGGCCCAAGCACCGGCCGCACCATAGGGCAAGCAGCGGCCACGACAGTCTGGTGCGGCGTCGTCGCATCGGCCGCCGCGATCGGCGGGCGCTATTGCGAAACCTGCCGCGTGGCCGACGTCGTCGAACGCCAAGACGCCGAATACGGCGTGCGGGGCTACGCCATGGACGGGGAAAGCGCCGAGCGTCTGTGGGCCTGGAGCCAGGACATTCTGGGCGCTCGCCTCCAATAGTCTCGAGCCCTTGAATGTTGGATGACAAACGCCGCTGAACACCTTTGAACAACACGAAACTGTCCCGGCGCCCCGCGATCGTTCACCTTGGCGTCCTGGCGAGAACGCGGAAGGTCCGCTTGGCTTTCGCCAGACGCGTGGTTGCGCGAGCAAGTCTCAGGAGTTGCGACATGGCGGGATACCCAGCGCGCATCGAAGGGGGATGGGGCCATGCGGCGCAAGCCGGCGGGGGGCCATCTCCGGGCGTTTCGGAATTTGGCGCAGCGCCGCTAAGCTTTGGGGATTTCGAGCTCCATGAGCGAGCGCGTGTGCTTCTGCGCGCCGGCGAGCCCGTCGAAATCGGCGCCCGCGCCTTCGACCTTCTGTCGACACTGCTGCGCGCCCGCGGCCGGATCGTCGAGCGCGCCGACCTCATGCAGGCTGTTTGGCCGACGACGATCGTCGACGAGAGCAACCTGCGCTACCAGATCGGTGGGCTGCGGCGGATCCTTGGTCCGGACGGAGACCGCATCAAGAATATCCCCGGACGCGGCTATCTTTTCGCGGACGCACCGCCCATCGCTCTGGCGCTGCGGTTCGCCACGAGCCGGGACAACCTTGTCACCGAACCCAGCGGCGCGCCAGACGAACCGGAGGCGGACCGGCTGCGCCGGCTGGAGATTGAGAACCATAAGCTAAAGCGCGCCCTGCTTAGCCTGGTGGCGAGAGAGACGAGCGACCAAGCCATCTAGACGCCCGCTGTTTTGGCAGTTCTTCCGGGGGCCTTCAGGGTCGGTGGCATCCAGCCAACTCGAACATCAGAACCTCGCTGGCGTCAGGAACAGCTTCAATCCACAGATTCTGCGGTCAGCGTCGCTACCGACCATCAGGGCCGCACACGTCTGAGAGTTCGCCGCGCTTCGAGCGGTGGATTTCCAGAAGACTTCGATGCCTCGCAAGCCCGCCCTGCCCGCCTCTGATCAGCAATCCTCGGACAGCTCGCCAAACCGAACGCCCACACCCCAAAAACGGCGCGGCTACGCGCCCCGCCCTATCATCGCCTACCCCAAGGCGCTCTGGGACGAGTGGGACGATCCGGAGGACTTTGCCAGCGCCTTGGGCCTGCACATGCGCCGCCACAAGGACACCGGCTATGGTCTTCGTCGCGCGGTCTGCGGCCGCGACGACAAGGTGGAGACCACAACCTTCACGGCCTGGCGGCGCGGCGACAAGGCGCCACGCAGCGCCACCAGCTTCCGGATCCTGGCCGCGCTCGAGCGGCGCTGGCGGCTTCCGCCGGGATACTTCCGGGACAAACTCCACCATCCGGGCAGGATGATCACGAGCGAGGCGCTCATTCCCCTGCCCGAGCCGGAGCGTCGCAGGATGGCCTGGCACCTGCCCGACGACTTCGCCCTGCTGCCCGAAGCCAAGCGCGAGGAGATTCTGGCCTGGGTGAAGTCGGTCATCATCACCGGCGCGACCGACTATCGTCGTTATCAGGCCGCGGCCATGAAGCAACGGTTCGCCGTGCAGTTCACGGCGACCGGCACGGTTCGGCCTGGCTCGGGCAAGTACTGGCCCGACGACGGCAGGACACGCCCGGTCGCCGCCCCGCCCGCCTTGGACGCGGAGGCGGCGGACCTGGTCGAGTTCAAGTGCGCCACCCTGACCAGCCGCGGGCGCCAGCGGGCCGGTGTCTGGGGCCCGGACACGGCCGACCAGACGATGGAGCATCTAGGCCTCATGCTGGGCGCGCTGGTCGCCTCGCCCGACGGCGAGGTCGAGGGCTTCGGTGTCGACCTCGCCAACATCACCTTCGGTCTGCTGGCCTTCCCGACGGTCTGGGACTGGTATCTTGGCTGGCGCGAGAAGCGTCGAGGGTTCTTCACGCAGTGGGAATCCGAGATGCTGACCCTTGGGGCCGCGCTGTGCCGGCGCGAGACGGGATGGCTGCGACAGACGCCGAGCCTGGCCGAACGCCTGACTCCGATCGAGGGCCTGATCACCGCCGCGGATGTCGCCGCCGCCAAGGCCGACTGGGATGCTGTTTGCGACGAACAGCACCGCCACGCCCTGATCCGCGCCAAGGAGATCGGCCGCGTCAGTCGCGTTCACCGCGACCCTTTCGAACCTGTTCTTCCAATCCTCGAGGCCGATAGCCCGGTCGGCGAGTACCGCAAGATCACCGAGGAAGTGCTGCGGTACCGGCCGGATCGGCGACGGCATCCGATCTCGGCGGCGGAGTCGACCCGCGCGTTCCTGATGCTGCGCCTTGGCCTGCACCTGGGCCTGCGCCAGAAGAACCTTCGGCAGCTCCTCTTCAAGCCGAAGGGCTGGCCGGCGACGCCGGAACGGCAGCTGGAGGCGCTTAAGCGCGGCGAACTTCGCTGGAGCGCACGAGACAGTGGGTGGGAAGTCCTGATCCCGGCCGCCGCCTTCAAGAACGCCGGCTCCACCTACTTCCGCAAGAACCCCTTCAAGCTGGTCTTGCCTGACTTGGGCGGCCTTTATGCCGAGATCGAACAGTACATCGCCACCGATCGCGCCGTTCTCCTGCGGGGCGCTCCAGATCCGAGCGTCTTCTTCGTCAAGACGATGAGCTCCCGCAGCCGCGAGGCCGCCTACGATCAGAACACCTTCTACGAGGCCTGGCGGGTGACCATCCAGCGCTACGGGATCTACAACCCCTATACCGGTCGAGGCGCGATCGAAGGTCTGCTACCGCACGGCCCTCACAATGTTCGCGACGTCCTGGCGACCCACGTCCTCAAGCAGACGGGCTCCTACGAGCAAGCCAGCTACGCGATCCAGGATACGCCCGACACCATCGCCGAGCACTACGGGCGCTTCCTGCCTCAGGACAAGGCGGCGATGGCGGCGGGCGTGCTCAACAAGGTGTGGGCCGCCTAGATCGTGTCACCGCCGTGGAACCCGATCTTCGCGTTCATGTCTCGCGCGAGGTAACGGCGCCTCATTGCACCGCTTAATAAGCGGCGGCGATCCCGCGCTGTCTGCACTCGGCTAGCCCATCCGTCGCTTGGCGGAATAATAGAGACCTAATTTGGCGGGGAGCAGGGGAACCGAACGCCGGTCGCATCCAGGGTTTAAGAGCGTCAATAGCAGTCCTTGGTTCATCTCCAAGAAGTGGACACTCCGTTTTTTGCTCGGCGATAACCAAAAAGCCGCCCCCCGCATCTAATGCCCCCTAGCTAGGTTGCATGTTCTCAGGCCTGTACTCGGCCAGCATGCAGAGGGTGTTGACCAGCGACATCTCGCGAATGGTCCGACAGGGCGTCTCCAGCAGCGCCGGGCTGGCGAACATCAGGGCGGTGACCTGGGCGCGCGAGATCGCCACGTTGATGCGGTTGAGCGAGAACAGGAACTCGATGTCGCGAGGAAGCTCGTCCCCGCTCGAGGTCGTCATCGAGATCAGGCAGATCGGCGCCTCCTGCCCCTGGAAGCGGTCCACGGTCCCCACGCGGACCGCAGGGGGAAGCGCGGCCCGCAAGGCGTTGACCTGGGCGTTGTAGGGCGCGACCACCAGGATATCGCCATGGCCGATCGGCCGCTCGTCGCCATCCCGGTCCCGGAAGGTCGCCCCAAGGAGCTCATCGACTGCGGCGGCGATCGCGCCGATCTCCTCGGGACAGACCTGGGAGCGTCCCACGTGATTGATCGGAGACAGGCGTGCACCGACCAGCTGCTTGCCGGCGGCGTTGGCCAGCACTTGCCTGGCCGCCCCTTCGTCGCTGCGCAACCGACCTTCATAGACGGCCTTGGAGATGAACCCGCAGACATGCGGATGCATGCGGCGGCTCACAGGAATGAAGACGCCGCGATCGGCCGGCACGACCCGATGTCCGGCCATCAGGTATTCGAGGCAGGATTGGCCGCTCTGCCCTGGATGAAGGCCTTGCAGCGGCTGGGCCAGCTGCATGGGGTCGCCGATCAGCACCAGGTTCTGCGCCGACCTTGACATGGCGATCAGGTTGGCCAGCGAGACTTGCCCCGCCTCGTCGACGAACAGGTGACTGAAGGCCGCCTGGCCATATCGGGCAAAATGCCAGGCCGTGGCGCCGACCACGTGCGCGGCGGCGATCTCTGGCGCGTCGTTGTCGTTGACCCGGGTGATGCCGGAGGCTTCCGCCTCGTCGCCATCATCCTCGGACGTCTTCTGCACGATGTTGCATCTGACACCCATCGCTCGGGCGCGCGCATCCACGGCTTCGAGCAGGTTTGCGATGGCCTTGTGGCTGTTGGAGGAGACCGCGACCCGCCGGCCGCTTCTTACCAGGTCCACGATCGCCCAGGCGCTGACATATGTCTTGCCCGTGCCCGGGGGCCCCTGGATCGCCAGGACCGTTCGATCCATGGCGGCGATGGCGCTGCTGGTCTCTTCCGGCAGGGCTCCTTGCGGATCGACCACGCCCTGGGTCCGCGGGCCGTTGGAGAACCTGGGCGGCGAACGCCGCAGCAGTTGCTCGATGGCCGGATGTGGCGCTCCGGCGATGAACTCATCCCTGACCGCAGCCAAAGCGTCGCGCAACGGGCCGTTGCTGATGGGCTTGGGCGGAATGAGGTCGAGCCGCTCGGGCAGCAAGAAATTCTTGGCCGTGCTCTTGAGGGTCAGGGTGCGGGCGACAGGATCGATATCCTTGAGCTCGACCGCGATCGGCGCGTCAGCCGGCTTGACGCAGGGGCGCTTGCCCGACCGCAGCTTGGTCTCCTGCTCCGGAAAGGTATAGGTCCGCACGAAGGATCGCTTGTCTGGAACAGCAGGACCTGTCGCTTCGAGACCCGCGATGCACTCCAGGTCCTCGACGAGGTCGTCGCTCTCACGCCCCAGACGATCGAAGATCGACCACCAGGTCGGCTTGTCCTCGCGGGCATGGAAATCGCTCAAGTCCATAAGGAGTTGGCCAACCTCGCCGCCATAGATCTGGAAAACCGGCTCCAGCCGCGCGCGCAGTTCAGCGAGGGCTGCGTCTTCGTCAGCCACGTTCGACAGCGGTCCAGCCTCGGGCGCTGGACCGGGTTGCCGCCAGGCCATGCTCTTGGGCCGGACCTTCTCGACAAGCCAGTCACGGAGCAATTGGGTCGATCGGCAATCGGTCTCGTTGTAATCGCGGATCTGTTCGAGAAGGGCCGCATCGCCCTGTTGGCGCCACTGCTCGTAGACCACCACACTGGCGCCGGCGGTCGCCACCTCGCCGGCGCGCTTGTCCATGTAGAAGACCTCGAGATCCTTGATCGAATAGCCTCCCTCGGAGGCGACCAGACCTCCCGCGACCACGCGGAAGAGATCGACGAACCGCAGCTCTCGCTGCAACTGGTCCATGGCCGCCTCGCCAGTGCGATGCTGCGCCGTCAGGCGCCGGAGCGCGGCGACCTCGTAGTGGGCGTAGTGATAGATATGGGCCTTGGGATGCCTGGCGAAGTGGTCGACCAGGAAGGCCAGCAGGTCAGCGACCGCCTTGCCCTCGGCGTCCCGATCGTGAGCCCAGAACGCCTTGAACGTCCATTGCCCGCCGATCTTCAGCCAGAACCCGTGAAGATACTCCAGCCCGCCCGGAAAATAGGGATCGCCCTCGATGTCGTAGAAGACGTCGCCTTCATCCGGCTCGGGCAGAAGGCCAAATCCCCGCCCGGCCTCATAGGGCTTCAGGAGGAAGGAGGGTTCGCCGCCCGCCCGCCGCGCCGTCTGCAGGCGGGCCTGGGCCTGGAGCTTCTCCTGCGTTGGGCCAGCCAGATTCGGAACCTTTCCGGAGAAAGCCGCCAACGCCGCCATCGACCGAACGCCGGCCTCCTCGATCTTGACCCTCTGGCCGCGGGTCGCCCCCGCCACGAGCGCCAAGCTGTCGCCCTCTTCCCATTCCGTGCGGCACCTGGTGCGCCAGCGGCAGAGGTTGCACGCGCCAACCGGCTCGGATCGTGTCGCTGGGCGCGAAGCGACGAAGGTTTCCAGCTTGGTCCGTGAAAGGCGGGCGTAGGCGGAAAACTCCGCCAGCGGCGCCGAGAACCGGCTTCCGTCTCCAAGCTGCAGATGCGCCTGCTCGGGAGATAAGCCCTGCACGTCGGCCAGCAGGTCCGAATAGAGCGCCAGCTGAAGGACATGCTTGGGGTCCGGAGAGCGCTTCAGCTTGGTGTCGACGACCTCGTAGGAATAGTCGCCCAGGGCGGAGGGTTTTTCGACGCGCTCGAGGAAGTCAGAGTAGCCGCCCCAGGCTCCGCCCAGGAAGGCGCCCTGGAAGATGACGTCCGCACCCTGGGCCAGAGCCTGTTGCGTGAGGGCTACCGATTGCTCCAGCGATAGCCCGTCCTTGGGGATCTCGATGATCGAGCGCCCCTGTTCCCTGAGACTGGCGAGAAAAGCCAGCTCGTGGTCATCGCCCTGCTTCTGGAGCAGCTCGGCCTCGGCGCTGTCGCCGTCAGGCTCTAGGTCGCCCAGTTCCAGTTGTCGCAGGTCGAGCGCGGTAGCGTGCGCGCAGCCCTTGAAGCGCATCAGGTCTGAAGCCGAGAGGCGCAGCGCGCCGTCGATCATTCGCACGAGCGTTTCTCCCTAGTTCAAGCTACACCATGGCGGGTGTATGCTGGACTGTCACGCATAGGGGTTGCAACTTGTCTTTCAGCAAGGCCCAGGAACTCATTCGCCTGGCGACGATGGCCGCACGCCGGACGGGGGTGACCCTGGCCGACATCGAGGCGGAATTTTCGGTGTCCCGCCGCACAGCCCAGCGGATGACGGATGCGCTCTGCGCCAGCTTTCCGCTCACCGAGCATACGACCGAGGATGACCGCCGGGCCTGCTGGCGCCTGCCCACGCGCGCCATGGCCGCGCTGCTGACGCCCACGGCCGAGGAGCTCAGCGCCCTGGCCGCCACGCGCAACACCCTTCGTGTCGAGGGCATGGAGGCCGAGGCGAAACTGGTACGCCAGCTTGAACTGAAGGTGCGGGCCCTGATCCCCGCCCAGACGAGCGTTCGGCTCGAGGCCGACGAGGAGGCCCTTCTCGAAGCCCTGGGCCATGCCGCGAGGCCAGGTCCGCGACGGGCGGCCAACCCGTCGGTCGACGAGGCCATATCCGAGGCCTTGAAAGGCCCCTTCCTGCTACGCATCCGCTACCGGGGACGAACCGAAGAGGCGCCGCGCGATCGGAACGTGGCGCCACACGGGCTATTGCTGGGCGTGCGCCGCTATCTCGTGGCGCGCGACACCGCCAAACCCGCCGGCCAGCTGCTGCACTATCGAGTGGAAGAGATCGACCAAGCGGAGGTCCTGGCCGAGACCTTCATCCCCGACCCGGGCTTCAACATCCAGGCCCACGCAGAGCAGGCTTTTGGATCCTACATCAGCCGGGCCGAGCATGGCGAAGTGGTCTGGAAGTTTGCGCCTCATGCCGCGGCCCATGCTCGCCGCTACACGTTCCATCCAACCCAGACCCTGGAGGAAACCGCTGATGGCAGCCTGGTCGTCCGGTTTCAGGCGTCGGGGCATCTGGAGATGTGCTGGCATCTTTATGCCTGGGGCGATGCGGTGGAGGTGCTCGCGCCGCAGGCGCTGCGCGACATGGTGGAGGGCCACCGAAGGGGCGACTTTCCCGCCCTGCCTTGAAGGCGGTGGCGATCGGAACGGACACGCCATTCCGATCGCGTCGCGGCGGACAAAGTCCTAGCAGTCGGGCAGGTCGTCGAGGTTGTTCTTCGTCGAGCCGTCCCGCTGCGTGCGCAGGTACTTGCCGGTCGCGCCGTTGACGACCTTGATCTGGGTCGTCTGGCCGTCCGTCCACGACACGTAGTAGTCGTGGATCTTGTTCTCGATGTCGTAGATCGCGTCGGCCTTGAGACGCGGCGACCACGTCTGCCCAGCATTGCAGAGCTTGGTGATGTCGCCGTCCTTGTCTTTGCCGGACTTGTTCACATAACGCGTAGCCATGGTTGTAAACCTCATTTGGGAAGGGGATGTTGACGCCCCCACCTTGAGCTTCAGCCAGGTCAAAAGCTGTCACGGGAACAAAGCCAGTACCGCGCCGCAGATTTGTCGAAGACGGCTACCTCATCTGTAGCGCGGCCTGGGACGCGCTGACCTCGGCCCAGGAAGCGGCCTTCGAAGCCACTTTGCCCTTCAACCGCAACGGCGCAGCCGCGCCAACGATCAGCGGTTACCTCTCCCAAGATCGAACCTATTCTGCGGGCGGCCGCGCCCTCGACGGGTGTCGGATCGAACGTCTGACGCCACCACGTCATCCGCTGTCGGTTTGACGTAGCTTGGCCAACTCGAACGCCGGCGCCCTATCGAATGGTCCAGGGCTTGATCGCCGCCACCATGACGCCGAGCGATAGTCCGTAGACCACGAGCTGGCCTACGATCGACGCGTCGCGCAGCACCGCGTTCCAGAGGGCAAGGGCGGCGCTGGCCGGAAGCGCGGCGACCATCAGGCAGCCGATCCACATCAGCGGTGTCACCGCCCATTCGGGCAACCAGGCCCGTTCCTCGTCGTCATACCAGCCCATGACGCCCTCCCCACCACAACCCTAGCGACTTCCCGTCGCCAGACGAGCAGAAAAAGCCTCGTTTCAGCGACACGTGGCCCTGCCCGCCACCGCCGCGCTCGACGGCCGGTTGCGTCGCCTCGGCCAAGCGCACAACTTGGCCTTGGGGGAAGCAAAAATGGCGGACAAGCCGAACGGCTGCGGCAGCCTGCTTGCGCTGATCGCGATCGTCTTCGTGGTTGGCAAGTGCGTCGGCGACGACAAGCCCGCCGACCCGGTTCCCGCGCCTAGCTTCGCCGAAACCGCGCCCGCCGCCTTCGCGACGCCGGATGCGCCGACCACCGAGAACGCCACCGAGGCGGATCATGAGGTCGACGCGGACGCCAACGCCGAGACAAGTCCGTCGGGCGAGGACCTGGTCGAACCCACGCCCTCGCAGGCCTGGGGCAGCAGCGGCAGCTATACCGACTCCGACGGACACGAGGTCTCCCGCCCGGTCTATGCACCGCAAGCTCCGGACGGCGCCTCGGCCCAGTGTCGTGACGGGACCTACAGCTTCAGCCACCATCGGCGCGGCACGTGTTCGCACCACGGCGGCGTGGCCGAATGGCTCTAAGTCGCGGCCGTCAGCATCGCTCCGAGAACCGGTCGTGGGCGTCGATCCGCCGAACCCGCAGGTCGATCTCGCCGCCATAGATCTCCTGGCGCAGAAACGTCAGTTCGGCGTCCTTGTCGGCCTCGGCGACGTCGACATGCCAGCAGCGCGACGGCACCACGTCGTCGCCGTTCCAGCGATAGCCGCGCGCCTTCAGCCGGTCCTTCATGGCGAAGGGCGAGTTCTCGGCCCAGATCCGCCAGGTCGGTGTCCGGGCCTGTTCCAGGAGCGCCGCCAGGGCCGGGCCACCGCTTCTGGGAAGATCCAGGGCCAGGAGTTCGATGGCTGCGGCGCAGTCGTTCACGGCCCGATGGCGATCGTAGAAGAAGCCGGCGCCCGCCGCGAGCCAGGCCAGCTTGACCCCCTCGTGGCCTTCGGCCGCCCAGTCGACCTGGCTCATCGAGCACGCCCAGGGCTTGGTCCGGAACACCTCGCAGAACCGCTCCAGGAAGCGCCGGTCGAAGGCGGCGTTGTGAGCGACAACCAGGGCGGCCGGCGCGGCGAACGCGGCCACGGCGTCCAGGTCGATCATCTTGCCGGCGACCATGGCGTCATCAATGCCGGTCAAGGCCGTGATCTCCGCCGAGATCGGTCCGGCGGGCTGGCGCAATCCCTGAAAGGCTTCGCCGATCTCGTAGACCCGCCCGTCCAGCCCGTAGCGAAACGGGATCATGGCCAGCTCGATGATCTCGTCGGTGCGCCAGTCCAGACCCGTGGTCTCGACGTCGACGAAGAGGCCCGTGCGGGTGACAACGCCGTCCGGGACCGCCAGCGGCGGCCGCGGCGCGAGGCGGCGCAACACTCGATAGTCGCCGCTCGCCTCGAGCGCCGCCGCCATCGCTTCGAGATCCGCAACCGGCTCAGCCATGAACCCGGCATACCACCGAGCCGGCGATTCCCGCCCCGGTCGATTGACTCCCCATCGCCTAATCAGAACAATAGAGGAACATCCAGGAACCCCAGCATGTCCCCCTCCCCCCGGTCCGGGCGCGTCGCCGCGCCGGGCAAGCCGCCGCGCGTCTACCGACGCACAATCGAGAAGCTGACCCGTCACCGCGAGCGTTCCGGCGATCTTGACGCCCGCACGCTCTATTTCACCTTCCCGGGTGGGCGACGGGCCTACCGCAGCCAGGTGACGTTCGTCGCCGCCGAGAACGTGCCCGCCTTCGAGGGCGAGGAAGCCTGGTTCGAGATGGAGCTTGTGGCGGGCAAGCCCTGGTCCTGGTGGCGGGCGGTCCGCCAGGTCGAGGCCCCAAGATGAGCCAGCAGCTCAGCCTGTTCGACGCTCCGATCGAGGCGCATCCAAACCTGCCGGAAGGCTTTGCCTATCGTCCCGACCTCATCGACGTGGCCGAGGAGCGGGACCTCGTGGACCAGTTTCGTGATCTGGATTTCCAGCCGTACGAACACATGGGGTACCTGGGACACCGTCGCGTGGCCGGCTTTGGCTGGCGGCGCGACGCGCGCGGCCACATGGTCGAGACCGGAGAGCCGATCCCCGACTTCCTGCGACCGCTGCTTTCGAAGGTCGCCGAGTTCACGGGCCTGGCGGCGGACAGCTTCCGCCACGCCCTGGTCACCGAATACGCGCCCGGCGCCGGGATCGGCTGGCATCGCGACCGCCCGCCGGCCGTGGCGATCGCGGGCGTGTCCCTGCTCTCGCCCTGCGCCTTTCGCCTGCGCCGCCGGGTCGGCGACCGCTGGGCCCGCGCGACCCAGCTGGCCGCGCCGCGGTCGGTCTATCTGATGGCCGGCCCCGCCCGCAGTGACTGGCAGCACAGCATCCCCCCCGTCGAGGCCCTGCGCTATTCGGTGACCTTTCGGACGGTCGCCGCCCCTCGCGCCTAGTGCCCGCCCTCCACCCAGGGCACGCCGGCGGTCCGGAACGCCTCGGCCAGGGCGGCCTCCAGGTCCAGCGACTCCCACTGCCGCAGGGGATTGAGGTGTTCGGTCAGGCCCGGAACGAGCCGAACGCCGAAGCGCCTGACGGCCCCGCTGGCCTTGTAACCCGCCTTGTGCTGGTCAAAGCGCAGGTCCGGGTCGCGCCAGGTCTGACCGACATAAAGTCCCCAGGGCTCGGCGCGGCGAGGATCGTGGAGCAGGACCACATAGACCGAATGGTTCGCCTTGCCGGCCCCTCGGGTCGTTGCTTTCAGGGCGCGCGCGGCGCGCTCGGCTCTGGCCCACCACGGGGGCAAGCTGACCTGGACCATGCTCAAACCCTAGCGGGTCCGCCGCCGCGCGACCACCGCGTTCAGGCGTGACCGGCGCAAGCCCGTGATCGACGCGGTACGTGTCCATCGCCATGATGAAGTTCCCGTTCCGTTCGCATCTTGCTAGACTGCGATCATGGAGTCGGCGACCCGCAAAATTATCCATATCGACATGGACGCGTTCTTCGCGTCGGTCGAACAGCGGGACAATCCCGCCCTGCGCGGTCGTCCGCTCGCCGTCGGCCACGGAGCCAGGCGCGGCGTTGTCGCCGCCGCCAGCTACGAGGCGCGCAAGTTCGGGGTTCGCTCGGCCATGCCATCGACCACCGCCCTGGCCAAGTGCCCCGAGCTCGTGTTCGTGCCGCCGCGCTTCGACGTCTACAAAGCCGTGTCTCGACAGATCCATGAGATCTTCGCCGACTACACCGACCTGATCGAGCCGCTGTCCCTGGACGAGGCCTATCTCGACGTCACCGCCAACCGTCGGGGCCTGGAGACGGCGACCCAGACGGCCCGGGAAATCCGCGCCCGGATCCTGGAGACCACCGGCCTGACCGCGTCGGCGGGCGTGTCATACAACAAGTTCCTGGCCAAGCTCGCCTCGGACCAGCGAAAGCCCAACGGCCAGTTCGTGGTGCCGCCCGGCAAGGGCGAGGCCTTCGTTCAGTCGCTGCCGATCGGCCGCTTCCACGGCGTGGGCGCCGTCACCGAACGCAAGATGAAGAGCCTGGGCATTCACACGGGCGAGGACCTCAACCGCCAGAGTCTGACGTTACTGCAGCACCACTTCGGCAAGTCTGGCCCCTGGTACTACGCGATCGCGCGCGGCGAAGACCACCGTCCGGTCAACCCCGACCGGGTGCGCAAGTCCTCAGGGTCGGAAACCACCTTCGACCAAGATCATGTCGCGCCTGAGCCGATCGAGGCGGGCGTCACCGCCATGGCCGACGACGTCTGGGCCTGGTGCGAGAAGACCGGCGCGCGGGCTCGCACCGTCACCGTGAAGATCAAGTGGGCCGACTTCCAGCAGGCCACGCGCAGCCGCTCCCTGCCCTCGCCCGTCGCCGACCGCGAGACCTTGCACCAAACCAGCCTGGACCTGGTTCGCTCGGTCTATCCGCCGCGCATGGGCATTCGTCTGGTCGGCGTCACCCTGTCGAACTTCGACCAGGCCATTCCGCTCAAGACCGAACAGCTGGGCCTGGGCTTCGACCTGGCGACAGCCGGCGAGGCCGGCTGCGCCCAGCACAGCCGCGCCTAGGATCAAGGCCATGCCCCGTCGCCGCCCCACCGCCCGCCTCCTCACGCCCGCCGGATGGGTCGGGGCCGTGACCTTGCTGATCCTCGCCGGCGCGCTGGTGGCCGGGCTCCTCGTCCGCTAGGCGCGAGGATTGCTCCTTGGAGAGGCGACGCCGCACCGGCGCTCCGTCTCGAAACACAAGGATTTGCCATGACCGCCACCGCCCGCCTCGTCATCGATCGCACCAAGGCCTCCCCGCGCGCCGTTCAGCAAGGCCAGACCCCGACGCCCTGCCCGGTCGCAGACCTCGCCGCCGAAGCCGCCGGCATCCTGCGGGCGATGAAGGCCCTGGGACACACCGAATTGCGCGACGCCGACACGCGCGACCTGGAAGCGACCGATTTCCCGCTCTACCGCGAATTCGAGGCGTCTCTCGAAGGGCCGTCGGCTGAGTATGTCGGCAAGTCGCTCTTCACTCGGCTCTATGCGGTCAAGAAGACCGCGACCCACCGTCGGGCGACCTCGCTCAAGGGTGCGCTCTTCCAGCTTTATCTGTCGGGAAATCTCGCCGGCTATGTCAGCGGCAGCCTCGTGGAGACCAAAGACAATTCCCGGGACATGAAGACGATCCTGGAGACCGAGGAAACCTGCGAGCGGCTGTTGCACAGCGCGATCGCCGCTCTGCAGCCGCTGGTTGCCGACGACGAGGACCTTGCGATCATCCGTCCCTGGTTCTTCGATCCCGGGTCGGACGCCAACAGGATCACGGACCTGGCGATCGAGCGGGCGTGCGCGTGGCCGGTCTAGTCGCCAAGGTCCGGAGCACAGCCCCTGGCGAGGCTCGGGCCTTCCTCGTGAGCCGGCCGGCAGGCCACCTGTCGGCCGCACTCTCCTCCGAACGCTTGCGCCCGGCGGTCGCCGGGCGCATCAGGCCGCGATCTTCATCGGGGAATCGCATGCGCCGCCTGATCCTGTCCGCCCTGCTCGCCGCTGCCGCCGTCATGCCGACATCGGCACTGGCCTGGGGCCGCGAAGGCCATGCCGTGATCGCCCAGATCGCCCGCGGCTACCTCACGCCCAAGGCCGCCGCCGCCGTCGACGCAATGCTGGCCAGCGATCCCGACACCCTGACGCCGCCCGACCTTGGCGCGCGCGCCTCATGGGCCGACGCCTGGCGCAAGGACCACCGCGAGACCACCGAGTGGCACTTCGTCGACACCGAACTTGACCAACCCGACCTCGCGGCCGCCTGCTTCGGCTTCCCGGCCAGCGCCACGCCGGCCAGCGCTGGTCCCGAGAAGGACTGCGTCGTCGGCCGCATCGACGCCTTCGCCCGCGAACTGGCCGATCCCAAGACCGACGCGGCCGAGCGCCTACTGGCCTTGAAGTTCCTGCTGCATTTCGTGGGCGACCTGCACCAGCCGCTGCACGCGGCCGACAACCAGGACCGGGGCGGCAACTGCGTGCCGCTGGCCCTGGGCGGGCCTCGCACCGTCAACCTGCACAGCTACTGGGACACCGTCGCGGTCGAGGCCATCGATCCCGACGCCGACCGGCTGGCCAGGACCCTGGCGGCAGAGATCACACCGGCCCAGCGCAAGGTCTGGGAACAGGGCGACGCCAGGACCTGGGCCCTGGAGAGCTTCGCCATCGCCAAGGCCAGCGTCTACACGGTCGGCTCCAAGCCCGGCTGCGCCACCGACGCCGCTCCCGTCGCCCTGCCTGAGGGCTATGGCGATACGGCCAAGAGGGTCGTGGCCGAACAGCTGAAGAAGGCCGGCGTTCGACTGGCGCTCGAACTCAATCGCGCCCTGGGATGAAACGAGAAGAGGCCCCGCCAAAGCGGGGCCTGCGGGGCTAGTACTCACTGGCCAGCATGATGGTCAGCACTCGACGCGTGACCGCCGGATCGGACGGATCGGGAGAGCCGTGCGTCATGTCGAGGTCATAGTAGTCGATCTTCCAGAAGAGTTTGCGTCCCTGGACGACCAGGGCGCCGAAGTCATGCTCGCCATGGGGGTCGTTTGCCTCGTCGAACCGCTCGAAAGACCGCACGGCGAAGGTCGCCGCACCCACGAAAGCGAGCCCAAGGCACTGAACCCCGGCGGTCATCATCCAGCCAGGACCCGGCTGGCGGCTGAAGGCGTCGTTTAGGGCGGCGATGGCGGACGGATTGGTGTGGCGGGCAGAATCGAAGGGCGAAGGTAGTTACCTCTACGCTGCAGCCCTATAGCCTACGATTTCCGAATGGCGCACTCTTGCGATCTGACTCGCGAGTAAGATGCGCTCTCAACTCTACGCGACTGTCCCTCACCTGAAGCGGGTCAGGGCGTTTGTGTTGCCTCTTTATCACGTTTCCACGTGAACGGAGGATAGTCATCAAACGGAAGGGGTGGGCTAATTTCATAGAATTCGCTATCGAACACGACATGGGCATGCGCCAGTAGCCATGCAGCGCTAAGCTCAATGTCCAAAGCGATGAAATCGTCAAACTCAAAGTCTTCTACAAATGCGCCCGCCGACTCTAAAGAGGATATTATCATAAGCTGAATATTCATTAATGCTAGGCGGCAGACAGCGTAAAATCTATCAATCTGAGGCGATTTCTGCACGACACGCTTATCGCTTCTCAAGCCGCTTAAATCTTCCGCCCCCCAATCGCTTGGTTCCGGGACTTTGTCGTCCCCGTGATACACATGGTGACGAAATGTTCGGCAAAGGTCAGCGGCTAACTCCGCCGTCGACCCCGCGGACCTCGCAACAGTCGCCCTTATATGTTCATCGAGCCCGCCGCCGCGTTGGCAGATGGTAAGCGCTCCGTGTAGGCAGGCGCGAAAATAAGGTAGCCCTTCTGAGGCCCCCGCCGTAAGACGCGATAGTTCCCTAGACTTATTACCTGCCCTTCCGGTCAAAACCCTTCCATACGGGCTGATTTCTCGCGCACCCTCGTATGCAGACCATAGAAAATTGAACGTAATAAGCCCGGCCATATACTTAGACGCCATTTCGCTGTGGCTAAATTCAAACTCTGCAGCGCCACTGCACATGTACATGGCGCCATCGTCCGTGACGGCTGTATCAGCAAAGACATCCTCCAAGCTGGCGGCCATTTGCAGAGCGTATCGGACACCTTCCCACGAAGCGTCGGCGGGACGCGCCGAACGTAGGGCACCCTTGACCACGCAGGCTAGTAACAGCTCATGAACTCTAACAATGTGATCTTTGAGCGGGCGCATTCGAGACAAATCCGATGCGTGCTCCGGCAGCTCCAGCCATGCAGCATTCATAGGGTCGAGGGCGCAGTACGGCGAAGTGATATCGCCATTCTCATCTACATCGATACGCTTGGCAAAAGGCAGGTTATATAACTTTTCCCAGTCGAGGTAATTCCGTTCAGTGCTCAGCAACAACGGCTCAACCACTTTATCGCCCTTCGCCTGCATTCGAGCTAGGCCGAGAAAGAGCGCAGCGGCTCTCTGAAGCAGGTGCGTCACCATTGGGGCTATGCGCAATTTCATTTTCTTTTGCCCCGAGGCCCACTTCTCAAAGCTGAGACCAGCGACACCTTGATCTTCTGGCTGAGGGATTTGAAGATCAAATCGGTTGGCTAGCAATCACCCCCGCTTTGCGCTCATGCAACTCGACACCGGCGTGACCCCCGCAGTCCAAGCTTGGCCGGCCTTGCAACCTGGATTTGGCAGGGCGATCATGCTGACCAGTCAAGGAAATTGCGTTCAGGTCGGACCGGAAGCGGCAGCGGGAGACGGAAGTGTCGGAGGCCGATCCTAGACTCCCTTGGGGGGCTCCTCCTTTGGCGGAGACTCGAACCAATGCGCAGCGGAAGCGAAAGTACCGCGCCACAGACCCAGCAGAGGCCTACGTTCAGTGCAGGTGCGCTCGACCTGATTGCTGGACTCGTGGCTTGCTGCCACTTCGAGAGCATATCGCCGCGCTGTTCCGCGCGATCGCCTCTCTCGGCTACTATGAGCGGTTTCCGCAGTACGAGCGCTGCGACGATCCGTGGCCGGGCGTGATCTACGGCCTGCAGATGGCCGCGAGCCTCGATGACTTGTTTGCGGATCCCTCCTACGTCACCGGCGATGAGGCTGGCTTTTGGTGCGACGCTGCATGGCAGCGGGAAGAGGAGGACAGGGAACTTGCCTCGAAGTACGCAGCGGCGTTGATCACATTTAACTTCGCTTGGAATGCCTATGAGGCGGCAATCGAAATCTCGGCCGAAGGAATGTTCCCGAAGGATAAAATACCGGTGCGAGCCCGGCGACTATTTCAAGCCGAACAAGGTGAAGCTGCAAAAATCCAGGCCTTTGAAGTAAGCTTTCGCGTGGCTAGGCACATTTGCAGCCACCAATGTTCTCTAAAGAACGAGATTGATTCCATTGGCGAAAAGTATGGACTGAGTGGCGCCGGTGCTGCTGCGGAACTTGTCAGAATCTTTCGAAACTACATCGTGCACGGAAACGACCCGTTGCCAGCCCATGATGACTGGCCTTGTTTTAGGTTTTACGCCATCACTCGAGTTATGCTTCTTCTCACGCAGTATCTCGTCCTAAGAAAGGTGCCTAATCCAGAATATTCGGTCTTCATTTATGCGATGCAGGAGGATCACGGGTCGGCACCTGCCGATCTGTATATGCGAAATCTACACTATTCGCGTTCGGTCTGGCCGCTCAACGGCTATCAGGCGGAACTCGCGCTAGGTGAAGAAACTGCGAGGACTACATAATGGACCACCGCGTCATTCGCGTCAGCATTCCTACAGTGACAGAGTACGACGTCGTTTTTCAGAACGGTAAGCCAATTTTCGTCGGCGCCGTTATCCGCAGGCCGTCATCGGTAACTGGTCCTAACGCAGGGCAGTGGGTTGATACTCACAGGACGACCTGGGACGGTCGCGGCGGAGCTGAACCGATCCATCGCCATCCAAAGACGCAAGAGCCCATAGGGCTGAGCAGCAAGATCATCGATATGGCCGCAAGACTGCTGGCCCGCTCACCCGATGAAGGTCGGGATCGCAAGATCCCCAACCAGCTTGGGCGCCCGTTTACGAAAACTCGCCCCCACACTCGGTAGGATCGCGCCTCCCAACAGCCGATAGGTAGCCCGGGGCGGTTTCCGGCGAGGCCGTGAGACTATGGTTGTGCGCGGCTGATTTCGCCGTGTTGCACACTTTTCCGATCCGCGGTCCCTTTCCAATTATCGGCGCCCTCGCAGGCGGCGTCGACACGTAGCTGGGACTTGAAACCAGCTTGGCTTTAGCTACGTTTGAACTGCTGACCAGTGTGGATCTGCACCCTTATGGGGCGGGCCCGCCAAAACATGGAAAGAAGACAAGATGGCCAAGAGCCTCTCCCCGGCGCGTGTGCGCGCCATTGCCGATCTCCAAGAGATCCGCGACCAGCGTCCCGTGAACTCGCTGGAGTACGCCTCCGCCGATCACGCGATCGATCTCGTCATGAACGAGACCCGCCCCGAAAACGCCTTTCTGGTGCCCAACGCGCTGCGCGACGCCCGCAGCGTCCTGCTGCGCCAGCGCCGCCGCGAGGCCACGCGACAAGCTCCGGTCGAAGAGGTCGATACTGCTGACGGTTTCGAAGCCATCTCGCCGTCCGCGCTGATGTGCCAGTCGCCCGAGCAAGCTCTCATCTGGTCCGAAGGCTACCGCAAGCTGGCGGCTTGGGCGGCGGGCCGCTCCGTGCGCACCGCTCGCTGCCTGGAGCACTGGCGCTACGGTAACACCGCCGCCGAGGGCGCTGGCCTGCTCAACATTTCCCGCCGCACCGTGATGACGGAACGCAAGACGATCCGTCTGGCCGCCCGTAACGCTGGCGCCAACTAGAACCAAGGCAGGCGGGCTCCGGCCCGCCCGTCATCCCCGAGCGCGTCGATCAACCCGATGGGTGACGGCGCTAAAGTGAAGGAAAAGAACCTTGACGACCCCGAACAAGACCGCCCCGCCGCCCGCCCGCGTGGCGATGATCCAGACCGGACAAGCGCTGATGTCGCTCCGCGATTCCGGCTACGATCTTTCGGCCGCCATCGCTGAAGTCGTGGACAACTCGATCGAGGCCAACGCCAACAACATCTCGATCGATCTGATCGAAGGCGACGGCAAGAAGCACATCACTTCGATCGTGTTTGTCGACGACGGCGCGGGCATGGACCCGAGCGTCCTGCAACACTACCTCGTTCTCGGTTACTCGACGCGCTGGATGCGCACCGACACGATCGGCAAATACGGCGTCGGCGCGAAGTTGGCGGCCCTGAACTTCGCGACCAAGATCGATGTTTGGAGCCGCCAGGCCGCTGACGCGCCGTGGCTGCACGTGGGCTTTGACTTGGTGAAGTCGAAGGCTGCGGAAGAAGCCGGAGAAGAAAATCCCTTTGGCATTGATCCGCCCGCGCCTCGTGACCTTCCGCCGGAAGCTACGATGCACGCTCCTAAAGGCGCCGGCACTGTTGTGCTTTGGAGCGCGATCGACCGCCTGCAACATGGCCGCTTCGCCTCTGATGCAAACCAACTGACGATCGAGGTGCAAAAAGAAGTCTCGCGCATCTTCCGTGAGTTCATCGACGGCGGGATCAGGATCAGCGTCAACGGCACGGCGTTGGCGGCCCACGACCCGCTTTACAAGATGAAGGGCACTTGGGCGGATGTGCTTCTGACGAAGGCGGATCCCGAGAAGCTTCGCGGGGGCGGTACGAAACACTATGCCCCTCAGGTAATTGCGGACCGCGAACCCATCCCTCTCAAGGGCGGGAAGGCCTACCTTACCGTGGTCCTATATCCCGAAGAAGTCACTCGTCGTCGCGGTCTGGGTGGCGATGAGTTGGCCAAGCGACTGCGCTTGCCCGAGAACGAAGGCGCCATCAGCTTCATGCGGTCTCGTAGGGAGATTGCTTATACGAACGTGCCCCGGATATTTCCTCGGGGTGTCAGCGAGCCCGACCGCTTTATCGGGATCGAAGTCGCGTTTTCACCGGACCTGGATGACTACTTCGGCGTGCGGAACGTAAAGAGAGGCGTCGAACCGCATGGCGAGCTTCGCGATAAAATCCGCGCCAAGCTGACCACCTACATCCCGACGGCGCGCAAGCTTCTGGAAAACCGGTGGGGAAAGGCGGCCCAGAAGGAACAAGTTCACGCTGGCGAGCATGCCGCGATTACCGAAGCGGTGAAGGAGGTCGGCCACGTTCTTCCCAAGGGAACGCCACAGCCCGCCGACGATAAGAAGCGGCGCGACGCCTATGAGCAGCTCGCGAAGGACACGGGGCACGCGGAAAACCAGAAGGAGAAAGATGAGTACATCGGCCGGATCAAGGACCTGCCCTTCGTCCTTGAGTCAGTCGACTATCCCGGGAAAATGTTCATCGACATCCAGATCATCGACCGCCAAGTCATCATCAGGGTGAATACGCGCCACCGCTTCTACCAGGAGCTTTGGAAGCCTCTCCAAGAGCTGTCCAAGATGGATCCGGGAGCCGTATCCGGCGATGACGCAGTTAAGGCTGCACGCCGCTCGGTCGAGGGGCTGTCCCTGATGCTGATCGCCTATGGCAAAGCCGTAGCGATGGAGGAGAATGGCCCTGAGATCCACGAAGATCTCACGGCCTACTGGGGCCAGTTCATCGATACTCTGATGGGCAAGGTGAAGGGCGTCATCTGACGACGCGCACTGGGCCTTCGGCAATTGCCGAAGGCCCAGACTGCCCAAGCTGCGCCGCGGCTTATTGCCGGCCGCGACCCACCGCCAGTCGCGTGCTTGTCGAGTTGCGTGCTCGTCGACGATTTCGTGCGCGCCTTTTGCAGCTACCAGCGCCCGGTGCATGCTAAAATTGGACAGCCCCACAATCTCAAGGCAAAGTTGCTAAAGGCTAAGTCGGTCCGGGGGGGAGTCGCATTTTGAAATCTTACGTTGTCGATCTAAACGCACCGATAATTGCACGCAGCAAGAAGATTTGGATCGTCCACCCTGGCAAAGACAGAGAATATTTCGATATATTCGAGCGGGAAGGCCTTATCTTCCTCGACTTTCCAGACCTTGATCTATCAAAACCGGCAAAGATAACAGACGACATAGTTCGTCAGCGAATTCGCTATTCAATGGCCGTCAGAGCCAGCCGAGGCTTTATCTATGACAGCGGGCTCCCTATCCTTCTAAAAGATTTTAATGGCGTCCCAGGCACGGATGTCAGTGTGCATCTACGAACCGTCAAACATCTTTTTCAGAGAATGGGTGAAGGCGACTTGATCATTGTGCCCGGCCGGGGCGCTCAAGGCCGTGTTCTGTTCGGCGAGGTGGCCGGAAGCTTTCTTCCGCAGAGAACGATCCGTCCGAGCACAATAGATTATGCGGACGTTCCGGTGAGGCAGGTCAACTGGATCTCGACAGATCACTATAAACTCGACCTTCCTCCATACCTCGTGAAATACTTTGAAAAGCCGCCAGCCATTTCCGCAGTTCCCCGGAACGGAATTACGGACAAGTTTTTCGATTTCGCCTACGAATCCTACATCAGCGAAAAGGAATCCTATGTTTCCATCGCCGCTCCGACTTACGACGGCCGGGATTTCCTTAGCATAACGCCGCCAGCTCAACTGATCGCGCTGGCAGTCAGCATATACAAGGCACAGGAAAGCGGGCAGAGCATCGCTGGACTGTCCTATGACAGCATCATCAGCACCTATTACGACGATGATATATTTGCCGACGCGCAAATGCGGTTCACGTCACCCGGTCGATATAACTTCAAGGATCGCGATCGACGCCTGGCTCAGTTTGTCAACGCATTCGTTGCCCTCGCGATAGCCGGAGCGCTCACGGGGTGCAACTCCTCCGTGACCAACAGCAAAGCGCCGAACTCGCCAGAGACCTCGGAGATCGATCGCATGATCGCCAGCGCCAAACGCGATGCCGGCACGGCCGTGCTCAACAAGGCGCAGGACCAGGCGAAGCTTTCCAAGGCAAAAATTGGACTGTCACCACCGGCGAAGGTTGGATGAGATGGCAATCACGTGGACCTCGGCAAAATCAAAACTCGCCGCTCTCGCCATCGGCCTTCTGAAGTTCTTGTGGCAGGACAAAATCCCACTGATCATCGTCGCGGTCGCTACATCCTTGGGAACATTCTGGATAGCACCTGTCATAAATCAGACGTTTGAACGCCAGAAGATGCAAGCTACCTACGTCTTGGAAAACCTTCGCGAACTCAATAGGCTTATATCAGATATCTATGTCGACGTATCCGCCATCAGCTATACTGTTGCAGCAGGAAAGATCGCACCTGACGACAAGGTTATACATGCGCGCGAAAATTTGGTCCGCCTCAACTGGAAACTGATTGAGACGGCGTCGATGTTGTCACGAGAAGAGGACCGTCGTGTGCTGCGCGAGTTTCAAGAGAGCGTCTCTGCAGTGGTGAGCGCGCTGAATGGCAGTCTAGACATCAGGGGCTGCAACGAACTTTTGAGCCGCGTGGAGGTGATGTCCAAGAAAGGCTCGGTTGTGATCGCCACGATCGGCAAGCGTGCGGACTTGGGTGTAAGTCTGTCGCAACCGGTTAGCCACTAGCGCGAGCGCTGCATCCCGGCCAGGAGCTCGCGCGAACTCTCTGTTTTCACTCCCCCGCCCCCTCCACGCTCGCCGCCACCGACCGATCCAGCGAAGCCGCCGAAATAATCGCCCGAAACTCGTCGAGGATCTCGGGATGCCGACCGCGCAGGTAGCGCTCGATCTCCTCGTTGCCGACCAGACGGGCCAGATAGCCCGAGGCGATGACTAGATGCAGGACGTCGTCGCCGTAGGACGCCTCCAGCGCTTTGAAGTCCTGGGTCAGGGATGCCATTTCGCGCTCCATGCGCGCCATCTGTTCGGAGGTCATGCCGCCGACCTTCTTGGGCTTGTCGGCATGAACGAGATCGGCCTGGCGCGTGGCGGCCAGCAGGGCCTTGGCATAGGCGGAGGTGAAGTTGCCGGCCGAGATCATCAGCTCGGCCACCTCGATCTGGCGCATGGCCTTCATCTTGCGCAGAACCTCGAAGGTGACCGGATTGACCGACCGGTCCTTCAGAAGCTCAACCACCTCCGGCGCGACCCCGTCCAGCAGGTTGCGTCGCCGCTTGATCGAGCGCACGTCAACATCCAGCGCCCGCGCCAGCTTCTCCTCGGACACGCCGCGCTCCAGCGCCCGCACGATCATGTAGTGCTCCTGGATGGTGGCCAGGCGATTGACCCGCTTGTTGTAGGTGAAAGCCTCGTCGTCCGAGGCCAGCAGGCAGCGTGTCTCCCGCTCGCCGAGGTCGCGCAGGATGGCGTGGCGTACATGGCCGTCCAGCAGCATGTAGGGCCCGCCGCCCGGCGAGCGCACGACCACCAGCGGCTCGATGATCCCGACCTCGGCGACCGACTGGGCGATGCGCTTGTACTTGACCGAAGCGCGCACCGCGTCCGGCAGCTTTCGCATCGGCAGGATCTCGTCCAGCGGGACGACGACCAGCCCGCGCTCGAAGGCGACCTTGACCTCCTTCACGCTCACGCTCCGGCCACGCCCAGCCGCTCGGCCAACGGCCGCGGCAGGGTGTGCATGGCCTCGGCCCGCAAAAGGGTGACGAAATGCTCGTCGGCCAGCAGCCGCCGCAGGCCATTGACGACGAAGAGCAGCCGGCTCTGGGCCAGGGCCGCCTTCTTGACGAGCAGCTTCTGGCGATCGGTCTCCTTGCGGTAGGCCCGGACCAGGGAGTCGGCCGTCACCCGCACCCGGGCCCCGCCGCCCCGCGAGCCGCTGTGTCCCGCCTTGCCGCTGATCTTGCGCTGCTCGATGATCCGCCGGATGGCGAGCAGTTGATTGCCCGGCAGGGCCTTGTTCTCGTAGGCCTCGGCCAGGGCGCCCTGGACGTCGGCGTCGCCGGCCTTGGCGATCTCCATGGCGATGGTGTGGGGAATGACGCCCCGCTCGACGGCGTTGATCAGCCGCTCCTCGCCGTTCTCCAGGAGGAAGCAGATGCACCAGATGTATTCGACGCTGAAGTCGGTCTTGCGGGCGATCTCGGCGGTCGAGTAGCCGCGCTCCTTCAGCGCGCCGATCTCCCGGACCAGCTCCAGGGGCGAATGCTGACGCCGGGCCAGGTTCTCGACCAGGCTCATCACGAAGCAGTCCTCCTCGGTAACCTCGGCGACGATCGCCGGGATCTCCGCCTGGCCCAGCGCCACGAACGCCTCCAGCCGTCCCTGCCCGCAGATCAGGTCGTAGCCTGACCCGTCGGTCCGCCGGCTGACGGTGATCGGCTTCTTCAGCCCGAGATTGGCGATGCTGGTGACCAGCTCCTGGAACACCCGCTTGTTGCGCGAGCGGGGGTTGAGGATGGTGATCGCGGCGATCGGGATCGACCGGATGTCGGAGGCCCGCTCGCTCATGCCGCGCTCTTCAGGCTGGCGCGCCGGGTCAGCTGGAAGAATGGATCCAGGGTGTCGAAGCGATAGGCGTCGAGGAAGACGCCGTTCTCCTCGCTCAGCCGCAGCCTGGCCGCCACGCCCAGGTCGATCCACGGCAGGAGGTAGTAGTCCTGCACCTGGGCATTGGCCGCATCCATCCGGGCGACGATGGTGATGTCGGGCCGAAGGCTGGTGTCGAGACGGATCTTCCAGCGACATCCGCCCGCCGTGGTCCGCGCGCAGCGGACGATGGCCAGCGAGGCGGAGAACTCTTCGTTGATGGTCAAGAGGTCGGTGACCGGATCGACCCGCACGCCGGCCCCGAGCGCCTCGATGCTGGCGATGGTCTGCTCGACGACTTGCGGATGCAGCAGTCGCAGCGCCCGGTTGGTCTCCAGATAACGGTAGTCGCGGCTGGAGGCGTAGCCGACCATCTGATAGGCGCGCACCAGACTGCCGAAGCGGTGGCGGTAGGTGGAGCTCGACGGCATGTCCTCCCGCTCGTCGATGATCAGGCCCGAAAGACAACCCTTCTGGGCCAGAAGATCGGTCAGGCGCTCCAGGAGCTCGGCGTCGGTAAAGCGGCGACTGCGCTCTTCGATGATGCGCCGGGCCGCCAGGAAGAAGTCGGGATCGACGATCGCTTCGAAGGCCCCCTCGGCGCGGACCCATTGTTCGGGCTCGTTGACCACCCGACGCTTCTTCAGCTTGAAGGAGACGCGGTTGTAGACGTTGTTGCCGACATATTTCTCGTTGGTCAGCACCTGGTGGACCGTGCCGCGCGTCCAGGCGCGCCCCAGGTCGGTCAGCACGCCCTCGCCGTTCAGCAGCAGGGCGATCTCGCGCTCGGAGCGCCTGTGCAGCACGAACATCCGGTAGATGCGCTGGACGACCTCGACCTCCTCGGACGGTCCGGGGACCAGCACCACGCGGTCGGTCTGCAGGCTCTTGTGCTCGCCCCGGTCCAGCAACGCCTTGGGCCGCCGCTGCTCGTCGACCAGCTGGCGGCGCAATCCAAAGCCCGCCGGGCCGCCCTGCCGGAAGCCCAGGTTGATCAGGCGGCATTGGCCGGTGAAGACCTTGACCGACAGCTCGCGGCTGTACTCGCCGGCCATGGCCCGCTTCATGCTCTTGATGATGGTGGCGCTGAGGCTGCCGTCGTTTTCGAACTGCTCGGCGCAGTAGTGGATGGTGATGCCGGCCTCGCGGCAGAGGAACTCGTAATAGGCCCCCTCGTCGGCGTCCTGGAAACGCCCCCAGCGGCTGACGTCGTAGACGAGAATGGCGGTGAAGTCGGCGCGCCCGGCCTGGACGTCGGCGATCAGCCGCTGAAGGGCCTCGCGGCCGTCGAGCCGCAGCCCGCTCTTGCCCTCGTCGGCATAGGTGCGGACGATCTCGAAGCCGCGTCCCTGCGCATAGCGCGCGATGATCTCGGCCTGGTTCTCGGTCGAGTACTTCTGATGCTCGGTGCTCATGCGCACGTACTGGGCGGCGCGTACGCGAAGGCCTCCCGACAAATCCCCGCCCAACTCAGTTTTCATGTCCCAACACCGCCCACGTCACGCGTCACCTGATCGGAGCGCCTTGGCTCCGGTCGAAATCCTAGGTTGGTCGCAGTGGGTATGTCGCGTTCGCAGAAGGACCGAAAAGTTCGGTCAGATTCAGGAAAAACTTTTCCGTCCGCCGCCGTCCCGCCCCACGGTTTCGACTTCATAGAGGCCATCGCCCAGGCCCTGCGCCGCGAGTACGGCGGCAGCCCGGCGGCGGTGAAGGTCGTGGTGCGGCTGACCCGCGCCAACCCCCGCGCCGTGCGCAACTGGTTCGCCGCCAACAACGGGCCCAGCGGCGAGAACCTGGTGGCCCTGCTGCGTCATTCCGACGAAGTCCTGGAGACGGTGCTGTTCCTGGCCGGTCGCCATGACCTGATCACAGCCCGCAAGCTGGCCGGGGCCCGCGAGAAGCTGAAGGCGATGCTGGAGATGATCGACGACCTGCAGGGCGGCTGAGCCGGGTCGCCCGTCCCGGGGCGCGCCGAAAAAGTCGCGCCCCGGCTACCGACCCCTGCCCCACCGTTCGTCATGACGGCGTATCCAACGGAGCTTGATCCTTGTCCAATTCAACGCCTCATCCCGTCGACGTCCATGTCGGCGCGCGCATCCGCCTGCGTCGCAAGATGGCCGGCGCCAGCCAGAACCAGCTTGGACAGGCTCTTGGCCTGACTTTCCAGCAGCTGCAGAAATACGAGCGCGGCGCCAACCGGATCAGCGCCTCGCGCCTGCACGACCTCTCGGTTCACCTGGAAACACCCGTCGCCTGGTTCTTCGAGGGGTTGGTCCAGCCCGGCGTGGACGAAGAGAGCGCCCGACGCCTGATCGCGCTGGAGACGCTGCTCTCCACGCCCGACGGGTCGGACCTGATCGCCGTCCTCCCGAGACTCCCCGCGCGCCAGCGACGCCAGGTCCTTGCCCTGGTCCACAGTCTCGTGGCGGTGGAGGGCCTGCCCCTGACCGTCTGACGTCAGGGACCGCGATGCTTGCGTCCCCGGGTGAAGCCCCGGTCGGTATCCATGAACCGGGCCAGCATGGGGGCGATCAGCTTGACCGGCTCGGCGACCTTGCCGCCCGTCTCGGCGGCGAGCGCCTTGCCGTAGTCGACGAGGTCGCGGTGCAGCGACGCCGGCAGGTCCAGGGTGATCTTGACGGGCGTGTCGTCCTCGATGGGACCCAGCTTCAACTTGCTCATGGGCGGCGTCCTTCCACGTAAGGTTCCAGCACGAGATCCCGGGTCAGCAACACGCGCAGCGGCGCGCCGGGCCGGATGGTCAGGGTTGGCGCGCGCGCCAGACTGGAGCCGACCATCTGGCGGCCGACATCGCCGGCCGCCTCCGACGTTCCCCGGCGCACGGCGCGGGCGAGATCGGACTCGTCCGAGGCGCCCGCCTCGGCGCCGACGGCCAGCAGGGTGCTGAGCGCCGCCGCCATGAGAACTTCGCGGCCGTGACGGTCGACGCCGTCCTGCAGGCCGGTCATGCCGCGCACATCCGCCGCGGGCAGCTTGTCCAGGACGATCGAACGGCCCGACGGCAGGATCAGGCGCGTCCAGACCACGCCCAGGCGGCTCTGGCCCGCCGCCAGACCGCTGTCGTACTCACCGACCAGGCGCGATCCGGCCGGGATCAACAGCACCCCGCCGCCCAGGCTGTCGAACACGTTTTGGGTGACCTGGGCGATGGCCGGCCCCTTGATGTCCGACCGCAAGCCGGTGACCAGGGCCGCCGGAATGATCGCCCCTGCCTGCAGCAGATAGGGCGAGGCCGGGGCCTGCAGCCGCTCGGCGCTGACCATGCGCGGATCGGGGCCGGTCGGCGTCTCCGCCGCCATCGTCGCCGCAGCGGCGCCCGCCGGCCCGGCTCTTGGTCCGCTCGCCGCGAACAGGCCGCTCGACGCGGCGGCCTGACGGACGGTGCGCTCGGCCCCCGGGGCCGGATCGACGCGCCGCGCCAAGGCCGGCGATGGCGGAGACGCGACGATCGGCTCCGGCGCCGGACGGCCCTGGTTGGCCAGGATCGGCCGGCCCAGATCGCCCGGCAGCGGCGGCCCCAGCACCGGCGCGCCGGCCGCGCCGCCGTAGCCTCGCGGCGCATTGACCACGGGTTCGGGCGGCGGGGCGGCGGGCGCGTAGGCCGGCTCTGGCGGCGGCTTGTGACGCTCGATCAGCGACCAGCCCAAGGCCCCGGCCACACCCAGGCCCAGCACCGCGCCGCTGACCATCAGCGCCCGGCGCGAAAGCCGGGTTATCGGCGGCGGACTGGCCCGCAGGCGCAGGGTGCGGGCGATGGCCTTTTCTTCCTCGTCGACAGGCGTCCCGCTCATCGGCCCGCCTCCCGCACAATGCGCACGCGGCGCGCCCAGCGGCCCTGCCCCAGCCGCAGCTCGGCCCGGTCGAGGATGCGATCGACCACGAGGCGTCGGCCGACGAGGCGATAGTTGAGCAGCTCGGCGCTTTTGCCGTCAGGCCCCGTGAGGAACAGCGGCGGCAGATCGACCAGCCGCACGGCGGGCGCGAACTCGACATAGGTCCGCTGGCCGTCGTCGAACACGCGAGAGGGCCGCCAGGCGACCCTTGCCCCCCTGATCCGATAAGCCAGGTTCAGGCGCGTCAGGTCCGGATCAGCCCCAGCGACCGGGGGCGCAACCGGGACTGGGGGCGCGGCGACCAGGACGACCGGCGGCGCGGCATAGCGCCAGCGCACCTGCGGATCGCCGCCACGCGCCACCGCGCGCAGGTCCAGATGGTAGGTCCGCAGGGAGGTGTTGATGATCAGGTTGGTGGCCAGGCCCAGGGCCGAGGGCTTGACCAGCACATGCACCCGCTCCTCGCTTCCCGTCCCGCTGACCGTGTCGCCGATGATCCATCGCGCGGTGTCGCCGGCCGCCAGCCCCGACCCGACCAGCCGCTCGCCCGGCTGCAGGACCACGTCTGTGATCCGCCCCGGGCTCGCCAGCACCGCATAGACCCGGCCGTCCTCATAGGCATAGGTTCGCGGCGCGACCTCTGCCTGCAAGGGCGTCGGCGGGCGGCCTGGCGCCGCGCTCCAGGCCTTCGCGCCGAACCCGGCCGCCACGATCAGGGCGACCGCCGACACCCGTCCCACCGGCGCGCTCACGACGTGAACTCCTTGGACCAGGCCATTGAATGAATGAAGATTCCCAACGGGTTCTTGCGCAAGCCGTCGACCGTCCGGGGCGGTCGCAGGACCAGGGTGAGGATGCCGCTCCAGTGGTCGGTGGCGGCGAGCTGGCCGTTCTCGTAACGGCGCTCGATCCAGGCGAGCCGGAAGCTGTCGGGAGACGCGCGGACCACGCTGGTGACCTCGACGGTGACCTGGATCTTGCCGACTTGGCCGAACGGATCAGCGGCGCGCGCGTGATCGGACAAGGCCACGGCCCCGGCGTCGTCGACGAAGTCATAGGCCCGCCGCCAGGCCTGGCCCAGCACCACAGGGTCGGCCGGCAGGGCCCGCACGCCCTCGAGCCAGCGCGCCAGGCTCCAGGCGACCATGGGGTCGGTCGGCCGCCAGCCCTGGACGGCGGGCGCGGTCGCCCTCGCCTCGCCCAACTTGTCGACCTCCACGACCCACGGCGTGACCCCGCCATGGGCGGCCTGCCAGATCAGGCCCATCGACTGGCCGGCGTTGACGGCAAGCAGGCCAAGCGCGATCAGGCGCCAACCGGCGGCCTGGGCGCGCCAGGTCCCCAGGCGCAGGTCCCAGGCCTGGCCGGCGCGCTGGTATGGGGTTTCGGGAACGGGCGTCGCGCCCAGGCGCGGCGAGCCCTTGAACGGGTTCATCAACGATCCTCCAAGAGAGATGGGGTGGCACCCGAGCCGTGGGCGTCGCCGCTGGCGAGGGTGTGCGCGACCAGGCCGGCCCCGTGCGCGATGGCCTGGCGATGCTGCAGGTCGCGGGCCCAGGCGGGCGGGCCACCGCCCTGCCCGTCGTCGCTCTCCAATCCGGCGGGTGATCCCGCCCGGGATCCGGCCCAGTCGGCGCCGCGTGGCGCGTTGGCCGAGCCGCCCGAGGAACCACCCGACGATCCGCCCGAGTCGCCCCCAGAGGCCTTCGGCGAAGCCGCGCCGCCAGGTGATCCGCCGCCGGAGCTAGGACCCGGCCCCGAGCCTTGCGGCCCGGCCGGGGGCGGCAACCGATCACCACCGCCCGAGGGGCCAGGCCGGCCACCGCCCGCCGCGGCCGCACCGGCCGCAAGGCTGGTCCCGCCGCTCACCGCCAGCTGGGCGGCCGCGGCGCCGGCCATGGCCATGCCGCCGACCATCAGGCCTGTGCCGACCGCCGCACCGGCGCCCAGCTGCGGTGCGCCCGACACCAGGCCCGCGGCGACGCCCGGTCCGAAGATCGACAGGCCGAGCAGGGTCAGGGACGCCAGGCCCAGGGCCAGGACGGTCTCGAGGTTGGGCTGGCCAGGCCCGATGGCGCTGGTGAATTCGGAAAACAGCGACGAGCCGATGCCGGTGATCACCGCCAGCACCAGGACCTTGACCCCCGCGGCGATGACATTGCCCAGCACGCGCTCGGCCAGGAAGGCGGTGCGCCCGAACAGGCCGAACGGCACGAGCACGAAGCCGGCCAGGGTCGTCAGCTTGAATTCTATAAGACAGACAAAGATTTGGACGGAAATGATAAAGAAGGCGACGACGACCAGCAGCCAGCCGATCAGCAGCACCACGACCTGGACTATGTTCTCGAAGAAGGCTGGAAAGCCGCTGAGCTCGGCGGCCGCCTCGAGCATCGGCTTGGCCGCTGAGACGCCCGCCGCCGCGACGCGTCCCGGCCGCAAGAAGTCCTCCGCCGAGAGGCCGCCGCCCGCCGCCTTCAGGCCCTGCCCTGAGAAGCTGGCCAGGATGATCGAGGCCAGGGCGTGGAAGTTGCCGATGATGAAGGCGAAGAACCCGACATAGAGGGTCTTCTTGATCAGCCGGGCCAGGACGTCCTCGCCGGGCGCCCAGGCCCAGAACAGCGCCGCAAGAGTGACGTCGATCGCCACCAGGGTGGTCGAAAGAAAGGCGACCTCGCCGCCCAGAAGGCCAAAGCCGGAGTCGATGTAGCGACTGAAGACATCGAAGAAGCGGTCGATAACGCCGGTGTCGTTCATGGCCGGCTCTCCGGCGCATGGCCGAAGAATCGCGCGCGGGCGCCGTCCCAGCTCCGGCGACAGGCCGGGTCGCCCAGCGCCGCCTGCCCGGCGGCGCGGCATCGCGCCAGGTCGGGATCGGCCGATGACGCCGCCGCCGGGGCCGGTGTGGCTTTCGGTGCGTCCCGACCCGCCAGGATCGCGGCACCGAAGAGCATGATCAGCGCGGTCCCCCAGACGAGGACCTGAAGGGAACGGGAGTGGGTCATGGCTGAGGCGAAGCCTCCGTCGCGCGCCCCATGAACCTCGCGAACCGGGCCTTGGCGTCGGCGCGGGCCGCCGCCCGGTCGGCCGCCTCCAGCGCCTGCGCCCGACCTTGCGCGGCGACCAGGGCGGTTAGGGCGGTCAGCTGCTGGGCCTGGAGCGCCAGGAGCTGGTTGCCCGCCTGGGCAGCCGCCAAGGCGCCGCTGGCGCCCTGGCTCGCCGTCACCAGCGCCTGCATCTCGCCGCGCCCCACCTCGAGCCCGCCCATGACCCCGGCCTGGACCTTCAGGGCGTCCTCGAACCCGGCCACCGAGGTGGCCCAGCGCTGATCGGCCCGCGCGGTGAGATCCTGGTCGCTAGCGGTGAGCGGAACCGCCCCGTAGCGGCCCTGGAAGGCGTCCTGGATCTGGTCGACGTCATAGGCCAGGCCCCGCGCCTGGCCGATCAGGGCCTGGGTCTCGGCGATCTGGGCCTGCAGCGTCGCCAGCGACGAGTACGGCAGGCTGGCCAGGTTCCTGGCCTGGCCGATCAGCATCTGCGCTTCGTTCTGCAGCGAGGCGATCTGGTTGTTGACGCTCTGCAGGGCGCGCGCGGCCTGCAGGACGTTCTGGGCGTAGTTGCTGGGATCGTAGACGGCGACCTGGGCCAGGGCCGGCGGCGCGGCCGCCAGGCCAAGCATCAGGGCCGCCGCCAGGCGGCGTCGGGTCAGAGACATCACTGGAGCTCCGGGAAGAAGGGGGTGTCGGCGCCGGGCTGGCCCGGCAGCAGGTCGGCGGCCCAGGACAGGCCGCGATGGACCAGCCAGGCGCGGCCAAAACCCTCCGGGCCGTGCTCGGCCAAAATCCTGGCGATGGCGGCCTGGTCGGGTTTGGAGGCGGCCGCGCAGAACGCCAGGGCCACGGGTCCGAGATCGAGATCGAAGAGCCGGTCGCCGGCGGCCGTGCGCAGGTAGTAGTCGCGCTTGGGCGTGGCCCGGGCGAGGATCTCGATCTGGCGATCGTTGAACCCGAACCGCCGATAGGTCGCCGCCCCCTGCGGGTCCATGGCCCAGGCGTTGGGCAGGAAGATCCGCGTCAGGCAAAGCTCGGCGATCGAGGCGGCGATGGCGCTCTTCTCGACCTGGGCCAGCGACAGGGTCGACAGCACCACCGAGCCGTTCTTCTTGCGCACCGTGCCCAGCCAGGTCTCCAGCTGCGCGCCGAAGGCCGGATCATCGAGGGCCAGCCACGCCTCGTCGACCAGGATCAGGGCCGGGCGGCCGTCGAGGCGGCGCGAGACACGGTGGAAGAGATAGGCCAGGACGGCCGGGGCGGCGGCCGTGCCCAGCAGCCCCTCGGTCTCGAAGGCCTGGACATCGTCGGTCCCCACGCTCTCGTGGTCGCCGTCGAGCAGGCCGCCCCAAGGCCCGCCCAGACCATAAGGCGCCAGGGCGTCCTTCAGCTCGCGCGAGGCCAGGAGCGCGATCAGACCGCTGAGGGTGCGCTCCCCGGCCGGGGCGGAGGCCAGACTGGCCAGGGCCGACCAGACGTGGTCGCGCACGGCCGGGGTGATCAAGACCCCCTCGCGGGCCAGAATGGCGACCAGCCAGTCGACCGCCCAGGTGCGCTCGGCCACCTGGTCAATCGCCGCCAGCGGCTGCAGGGCCACAACACTCCCGCTGGAGCCGCCCTGGCCGGCCAGCACGCCGCCCAGGTCATGGAAGGCGCCGCCCATGCCGAGGGCCGCGGCCCGGATCGAACCGCCGAAGTCGAAGGCGAAGATTTGCGATCCGGCATAACGTCGGAACGACAGGGCGATCAGGGCCAGCAGCACGCTCTTGCCGGCCCCGGTCGGCCCGACCACCAGGGTGTGGCCGACATCGCCGACATGCAGCGACAGGCGAAACGGCGTCGAACCCTCGGTCCGGGCCATCAGCAGCGGCGGCCCGCTCAGATGGGCATTGCGGCGCGGCCCCGCCCACACCGCCGACAAGGGCGCGATATGGGCGAGGTTCAGGGTCGAAAGCGGCGGCTGGCGGATATTGGCGTAGACCTGACCCGGGATCGATCCGAGCCAGGCTTCCACGGCGTTGACCCGCTCGCGGATCACCGTGAAGTCGCGCCCCTGGATGACCTTCTCGGCCAGGGCCAGCTTGGCGTCGGCAATGGCCGGGTCGCGGTCCCAGACCACCAGGCTTGCGGTGACATAGGCGTAGGAGACCGTGTCTCCGCCGAGATCCTGCAGGGCCATATCCGCCTCGGCCGCTTTGTTGGCCGCGTCGCTGTCGAGCAGCGCCGACGGCTCCTGGGTCAGGGCCTCTCTCAGGAGGGCGGCGACCGACTTGCGCTTGGCGAACCACTGGCGGCGGATCTTGCCCAGCAGGGCCGCGGCGGCCGGCTTGTCCAGGCAGATGGCCCGGGTGGTCCAGCGGTAGGCGAAGGCCAGGCGATTGAGCTCGTCGAGCACGCCCGGCACGGTCTGGGTCGGAAACCCGACGATCGTCAGAACCCGCAGATACGCCTCGCCCAGGCGCGGCTCCAGGCCGCCGTCCAGGGGCTCGGTGGCCAGCAGCACGTCCAGCTGCATGGGCGTTTCGGGCACGCGCACCGACTGGCGCGCCGTCGAGATCGCCCCGTGCAGGAAACTCAAGGTCGCCGCGTCATCCAGCCAAGCGGCCAGCGGCATCAGGCCCTCAAGCAAGGCCAGGAGCCGGTTGGAACGATCGACGAAGGCGTCCAGCTCGGCGCGCCAGTCGATCTGGCCCGAGCCCCGCCCTTCGACAAACAGCCCCTCCAGCCGCCCGGCGCGCTCGGCCGGCGGCAGATAGACCAAGGTCAGGAAGTAGCGGCTCTCGAAGTGCTCGCCGGCCTGGCGAAACCGCGCCTTGCGTTCCTCGTCGACCAGACCCGAGACCGGATCGGCGAACACGCTGTCCGGATAGGCCATGGCCGGATCGCGACGGGCCTCGACGAACAGGGCCCAGCCCGATCCTAGGCGCCGCAGCGCCCCGTTCAGCCGCGCGGCGACGGCGGCGACTTCCGCCTCGCTGGCCGAGGCCAGGTCCGGCCCGCGAAACTCGGCGGTGCGCTGGAAGGCCCCGTCCTTGTTGAGCACCACGCCGGGCGCGACCAGGGCCGCCCAGGGCAGATAGTCGGCCAGCACCTTGCCCCGACGTGGATAGTCGCGAAGGTCCAGCACCGCTTAGACCTCCAGCCGGGCCGGCAGGCGCACATGTCGGCGGCCGACATCGAAGATCTGCGGGTCACGCCGCGCGGCCCAGACCGCCAGGCCGTGGCCGACCAGCCAGACGGCGATCCCGACCAGCCACAGCCGCAAGCCCAACCCCAAGGCCGCGGCCAAGGTGCCGTTGACCAGGGCGATCCCGCGCGGCGCACCGGCCAGCAGCATGGTCTCGGTGAGGGCCCGGTGAACGGGCGCGGCGTACCCCGAGGCGGCCATCAGACCAGCGCTCCGCCGCCGAACGAGAAGAACGACAGGAAGAAGCTGGAGGCGGCGAAGGCGATCGACAGGCCAAAGACGATCTGGATCAGTTTGCGCGCGCCGCCGGAGCTGTCGCCGAACGCCAGGGACAGGCCCGTGACGATGATGATGATCACCGCGATGATCTTGGCGACCGGGCCTTCGATCGACTCCAGGATCCGCTGCAGCGGTTCTTCCCAGGGCATGGACGAGCCGGCCGCGTGGGCCTGAGCCGCGCACAGCAGCGCCGCGCCGGTCAGGCCAGCCCCAACGCCACGCAGCGCAGCCCGCGACAGCAGGCGGCGCAGGTCTCGCGCCAGGTCGCGGCCGAACATCCAGGCGCGCAGGGTCGATGGCCGCGGCCCATGGGCGCGCGGCAGGGCAAGGCTCGTGAACACGAGACCGTCTCCTTCAAGTTTTCAGGGGGATGTTGGGGGTTAGAGGCTCAGAGCGGACTGAGCTGGTAGGCCCCGTCAGGGCCCAGGCCCGAGAGGCGCGAAAGGTCGGTCAGCCTTCGCTGTCGACCGCGTCCGGAGAGGACGGCGACGATGTCGATGGTCTCGGCGATCAGGGCGCGCGGCACGGTGACCACGGCTTCCTGGATCAGCTGCTCCAGGCGCAGGAGCGCACCCAGGGCCGAGCCCGCGTGCAGGGTGCCGACGCCCCCGGGATGACCCGTGCCCCAGGCCTTGATCAGGTCCAGGGCCTCGGGGCCGCGCACCTCGCCGATAATGATGCGGTCGGGGCGAAGACGCAGGGACGAGCGCACCAGCTCGCCCAGGGTCGCTACGCCCTCCCCGGTTTTCAGGGACACGAGGTTCCGGGCCGCGCACTGCAGCTCACCCACGTCCTCGATCATCACCACCCGGTCCCCGCCGGCGGCGATCTCGGCCAATAGGGCGTTGACCAGGGTGGTCTTGCCGCTCGAGGTCGGCCCCACCACCAGGATATTCATCCGGTCGCGCACCGCCGCGGCCAGCCGGTCGGCCTCCCCCGCGCTCATCACGCCGCCAGCGACATAGTCCGCCAGGGGAAACACGCGGCTGGCGGGCTTGCGGAGGGCGAAGGTCGGCCCCGCCGCCAGCGGCGGCATCAGGCCCTCCATCCGCTCGCCCGTGCCCGGCAACTCGGCCGACAGGCGCGGCCGCCCGGCATGGATCTCGGCGCCGACATGGTGGGCGACGAGGCGCAGGATCCGCTCGCCATCTGCAGCCGACAGCACCAGCCCCGCGTCCACCAGGCCGCCCGCGAAGCGGTCGACCCAGACCCGGCCGTCGGGATTGAGCATCACCTCGGCGACGCCGGGATCCTCGAGCCGCGCCAGCAACAAGGGCCCCAGGGCGGTGCGCAGCATCTTGCGGCTGCGCGAGAGTTCGACATCAGGCTGGGAGGGGTCCACGGTCGTCTCCGCTGCTTACGGAGACGACTAAAAGGACTGCGTTCAGGCCGATCTCAACAGCCAAATCGTCCGATCGTACACTGGCGTAGAGAGGCAGGCGGTCGGCGGCTTCGCGCCAATTGCCGCCTCCAGAACCTGGACGTCGGTCAATCATGCACAACGGCTGAGGTATCGCCACGACCGGCCGCGTGATTGGACGGCCCAGTCTTCGCGCGAAGCAGTGTATAGGGGGAAGCGTAACGCCGTGCGATAGATCTGGGTCGCAAGCCGCCGTAGGTGTTCCCAACAGCGATTGGACTTGTTTGCGGCCGCTACTGAGCCTCTCAGCTGACCAACAGCTTCGGCGCCAGAACAACAGGCCCCCTACGACCTGCGTAGCCTCAGCACTTCCGAATAGGTGCCAGGAACGTCAACCTCGAACCGATCGGGTGAGAAGTATGTAAGCCAGCGAATGAGCGTTTGCCCGGCCGACTGACGCCCCTCGTGGCTGGCCTCTGGTAGGATGGTTCGCAGCCAATCGGTCAGGGCGCCAAAACGCTGTGGCGCGACAAGGAAAGCTTCGAGCGACGCGACAAGCGGCGACGCCAGCAACACGGCCCGAACATGGGCGTCGAATGCCGCCTCCCCGGCCTCAAGCGGCGGCGTTAGCGCGACGAGATCCTGTAGGGCTGGTTCACCAGAAGCCGCCTTCAGCATCCAATCGTCATCGACCGCCAAGGCATAAAGCCGATCTGGTGATCGGAACGACGGGAACCAGGATTGTTTCTGGATCGCGCCGCCCTCGCCCTGAGCATCAGGCGGTGTCACCGCCTCCCGTGGCAACCTTGCGCCGAGAGCCTCCGCCTCGGCGCGCAGGGTCTCTGCCTCCGCTCTTGTCGCTAGCCGACTTCGCCCCTCGAGTTCGGCAAGAAAGAGCCGCGCCGTGCCGGGCGCGACCCTGGTCGCCTGCAAAACTTCGAAATTTGGCTTTGCCGAGAGGCCGAGCGCTGCGGCGGTGATGTTGGCAGATCCGAGCAAAGCCGCCGCGCCGTCGACAAGGAAGACCTTGGCGTGAAGTTCATCGCAGAGATGAAGCTCCGCGCCGGCGTGGGCCTCAACGAAATCCAGCACCGCAAGGTCGCTGACACCTACGGCCACCTCATCGACACGCCAGCGCGTGAAGGTGCGCACCCTAACCCCGGGGCGGACGGCGTCGAGCAAGCGCTGGAAGGCCGTCGCCTTGATGAACGGCGCCACAAGCACCACTTCGCGCTTCGCTGTCGAAAGGTGCTCACAGAGCCGTTGATCAAGGTCATGCCAGAACACGGACGAGCGCTACTCGTCGGCTTCGCGCAAGAAGTCCCGCGCGATCCGCCCCCATTCGCCGCGGATATCCTCAAGCTCGATCTTGCGTTCGCCAGAGGCCTCATCTTCCATCCGCGCCCAAGCGGTGAGGAGAAGCTTCAGCCCTTGCAGCGCCGGGCTCTCAGGGGTGTCGGCCTCGCCCTCGCGCAGAAGCTCAAAGAGGTGAGCATGGGCGGGGTGCTTGGTATTGATCGTGATAATGATCACGCCGGCCTTTGACGTGACGTCAAAGACGGCAAAGCCTGGGAAGTCAGCATGGCGGAAGAGGAATTTGATCTTCCGTTTGACGTAGCTAACCGCGATTTCGCGCGCTTTGGCTGGATCGAGGCCCTCTTGCTCGATCTCGCCGGTCAAAACATCGGCGCGCTCGTCATCGGGCTTGTTCTCGTCCTTGTCGCTGGCGCCGGTGGCGCCGAGCTTCTCCTGCCGACGGCGCAGAGCGCGCGTGGCGATATCTTCGGCGGTAGAGCCGTCCTCGCCTTGCGCGGCCCTCTCGATCCGCTCGCCCTCGCGCATCCGCGCGATCTGGTCGCGCATAGTCTCAAGCAGCTTATCGATCGCCTTGCTGATCTCGTACATCGGCAGACGAGGATCATTGTCGAGCCTGAGCTGTTCTTGATAGTCGGCAAGGCTCATACCGTGGGCTGCGGCGTCATCGTCGATGTCTAGACGATGGAAGCCCGTCGCGGATTGCTTGTTGTTCGAAACGCCAAACACCTCATCGAGCGCCGGCGTGAAGGCCACCTCCACGCCCCACCAACGTTCGCGCGGATCGTAGGAGTTCTCAAAGGAGCGATTGAGCTCAAGCTCGCGATCGGCGCGCACGACGGACACGCCCTGATTTTTCTTCGCGAACGAGCCAATGCTCGAGCTACCGCCCCTTTTCCGGGTCTCCACCTTACAGATCGAAGCGGCGATCGTGACGATGTGGCTTTGGCCGCCATATCCGACCTCAAGCTCTTGGGGCTCTCCGAAGGGCTCGAACGCGGGCGTATCATCGTAGGGCGCTGGCGCGCTCGTGCCCGTCATCAACATCAGCGGATCGTTCGGCCGAACGAAGTCGTCGCTGACGCTGTTGAAGCGCCCGCCGCTGATCTCTTCATACGCGGCCAGGCGAATGGTCGCTTTTTTTGTATTGATGAAGTAGCGGTAGATACGTCCAATCATCAATTCAGCGTTGCGAAGCAGAGCCGTGCTCTGCTTCCACTTCATCAAGTCCAGCTGCGTCCAGATAACAAGGGTGCCGCTCTCGCCCTGATCACCGCTGATCAGACACAGCCATTCAGGAGGCAGCACCGACGCCTGCGGCTCAGGCACGTCGACCAAGCGGCCTTCCTGTATATCGTCAACGTCGAGATAGCTGTGCCAGGTCTCTCCGTCACGCCAGGTATAGACGTCCACGCGACGCGCCTGGGAAATCGAAGAGTTGGGCAAGCCCATCCCGAACTTCCCAATGCCCTTTTGGTCGTCTTCCTCAAGGTGGTTGCCAACGCCAAACTGCAGCGCCCGGCGTAGCGTTTCCTTGTCCATGCCACAGGCGTTGTCATAGACGGCCAAACGGTCTAGCCGGCGCCGGCCTCCGGGGCTGTCATAGCCTGCTTTGTCGACGCAGATGACCTCAACGGAGACCGGCCGTGAAAGCTTTTCGCCGGCCTGGATCGAGTTATCGATGAGCTCGGCAATGGCGTAGGCGCTGTCCTTGTAGCCCGAGCTGCGCATCGCCTTGATGGACAGCTTTTGCGGAATAATCGCGAAGCTCAACCTCTTACTCCCCCTCCCAAATATCATCCCAGAACGCGAACCCATCAGCGAGACTTCTAAAACCTGGCGCTTGATCGACGACCGTAAGAACCCGGCAGGTGTCGTTACCACCGGCGCGTTTGCCGCGAGCGGCCCGACCGATCATTTGACTGTAAAGCGAGACCGAAGTTGTCGGTCTTGCGATGAAGGCAACATTGGTCTTAGGGGCGTCAAATCCGGTCGTGAGCACACCGTAGTTACACAGAACGTCGATCTCGTCGGTCTCACGATAGCGCTGAATAACCTGCCGACGCCGTTCCTTCGGCGTGCTGGAGGTCACCGCCGCGGCGGCGACACCGCGAAGGCGCAACACACTGGCCAGCAGACTGGCGTGCTCCACCGACATCGCAAAAAGGATGATCTTGCCCCCGTTTGCGACCTCGGCCTCGACGGCCTGGAGGATAAGCAGATTGCGAGCGTCGTCCGCGGCGAGCTGCTCGATGACGCGCAGCGGAAGATCAAACCCCTCGCCGATGCGAGCGGCTTCAACGTCGGTAAGGGTCACATCGCCCTTGGGCTCGAAAGGAAGTCGAATGAACTCGGTTTTGGCCAAATAACCTTCCGCCGTCAGATACTCGACCGGATTGCTATAGCCGTCGATTTCCAACTTCACCTTCTGGCGGTTGAAAAACGCTGCCAGCTTGAGATCCGCGCCAACGTCCTTCAACGAGCGTCCAGGCGTAGCCGAAAGGCCAAGGACGCCCGTGGCGGGCCGACGTTGAAGCAGGTTGATCAGGTGCGAATAGGTCGGCGCGGTGGCCTGATGAGCCTCATCCATGACGATGAGTTTCACCCGGCCGGCAAGATCAAGAATTTCCCCCTGCCGCGCCAGGCTATCTTTGTAGAGCAGCTGCAGGCTTGCGACGATAAACCCGTCCTTGACCGTTTCAAACCGCCCGATCCGATGGTCGCCATAGTGGCGATAGACCGTGAACGGACGCGGCCCCAAAGCCGTCCAAGCCTTGACGGCTTCGTCAAAGGCCTGATCGCAAAGCTCCTCAGAATGAGCGAGCCAAACCACCACCTGTCCATCCGGCAGTTCGCGAAGAAGGTCCACGATCGTGGTCATCGCCGTGCGGGTCTTGCCAGCGCCGGTTGGCATGTGGAGCAGCACGCGCGCATTACGCGGCTTTAGCTTTTCTCGGACCGCGAGCGAGGCCCGCCGCTGGTGAGCAAACAGCGTGTAGGGCGAGGTCACCGTCGCTAGAGGGATTTTCTCCTCTGCGTCGTCGACCTCGAAGGCCACGCCGAAAAAGGCATGCAGCGTCGCGAGCTGACCTTGGGAGCGATCGAAATCAACGCGTGAGAGCGCCTCAAACGGATCCATGGCTGGCAGGCCAAGGATTTCGCGAAGTTGCTCGGCCTCCTCGCCCTTCAACGAGTCTAGCGTCAAAGCACGAACATCGCGCGCTCCAAGGGCGGCGCTTGCGCCTAGACGTTCAACAACGATGGTCGCCAAGGTGTGGGCGTTGAGCGCCTTGACCTCAAGCCGCTCGAGGAGATCAACCGCGCTCTTGCCCGCTAAGCCATAGAGGGGCTCAACGCCGGCGCGGGCCAAAGTCTCGATCAGACGCTTGGACACCCTTCCCCCGCTGCTGCGCGCTCAACCCACCGTGGCGCCTTGAGCTTAGCTATAGGCGGTTCGCGGCTGGCCGCAACACGGTTATTTGTGGCAAATCACGCAGCCAGCCGCAGCTTCATCAATACCATAAAGCTCGTCAATGCTCGGGGCTAGGTCGCCCGCGAGCGGATTGACGGGGCGACGGGCCAGAAGCCGAGCGCGGCGCGCTTCGTATTCCTGTTCGATTTCCGCCACACGCTTAGGCTGCGCGAGATCATCAAGGCTCTCGCCTTGGCTCCAGGTGAACGGCGAGCCGTGGCTAAGAGCTGTCTTTTCGTAACCCTTGGCTTCTTCAAAGGCGTCAGGGTGTTCACGCGACAGCCGCACCCACTCGATCTTCTGTTGGAAGAAACAGAAGGTGCAGCCCGACCGCGAGCGCCAGCTATAGTATTCCGGTTCGCCCACGCCAGCGCTGTCGAGCATCTCGAGCACGCCTTGCCGGTCGATGCCGGCCTCACGCAGCGGCAGATGTACGCGCATGTTCTCGTGAGTGGACTGATAGCCCTCGCGGTGCGGTTCGTCCGAGCGGATCGCGACGTAGGAATTGACGATCACCCCGTCGTCCAGGTCCTTGCGTAGCCACAGCTCAAGCGGACGCAACTTCAGTTGACGCGTGCACCAGCGCGTGCGCGGCGACGGCAGGAAGTGGTTGTATTCACGCAGCCAGAACTCGAAATCACGATCTGGATTGAGGCGGGTGATGGGCTTGCCCAGGAACCCCTCGAGCCGATCTAGGAACCGGTAGACCTCGTCGAGCTCCTTACCGGTGTCGGTGAAGAAATACTCCAGATCAAGCTCAGGCTGCGTCTCGCGCATATAGACCGCGAGGGCGGCGCTATCGCGCCCGCCAGAGATTCCGAGGATATGGCGCTCCTGCATCACGCGGCCTCACTGACGGTCGAAGAGAGCATCTCAAGCACGCGGGCCACAGCGGCGTATTCGATCGCCGACGGGCTTTTGCGATCCTTCATGGCGGCAAAGAGCTGCTCGGCCAATTGATCGGCCTGCCGGCGCTCCTTTTCCGTCACTTCGAAGGCGTGGAACAAAGGTTGGGTCTTAGGATCAAGTCCGACCATCAGCGAGATCGCCTGCGCGGTCGGATCGCGCCCCTTGATCGCGGCGAGCGCCTCGGCTTCGCGGAACTTGCGAGTAAGCTTGGCCAGCTCAAACCGGGCCTGCTGCTGTTCGCGGTCGGTCCAAGAGCGAGCAGGCTTATGGACCAGAAGGCTGGCGAGGCCTTCAACATCGCCCTCCCCGCTCTCGAACGCGCCGGCGCGCATGGCGAAGGCGTCAAAGCGCAGGTCGGCGGTCACGCCCGAGACCGTCACGGAACGCAGGCCAAGACCCTCGAACGTCTCAGGGTCGACACCCAGTTGCTCAGCGAGCGTAACGCGAAGATCGCTCAGCATGGCCTGGAACGCCGCTTCGCTTTCGGCCAGGGCGGCATGCACCACCACCGCCGGATCGGCCTCATCCTTCAGCACGTCCATCAGATCGGTGAAGAGCAACGCTTCGGGATCAGACGCCTTGAGCACGATGTCGCGAACGCGACGCGCCACTAAGCTTAGCGATTGCGTGCGCTGAGCCCATGCAGGCAGCGACTTGAACCGCTGGAAGAGACGCGAGGCCACCGGCAGCGCTTCAGCCTCAAGCGCTTCTTCGTTGTTGCTCAACAGGTGCGCCAGCGCATTGATGAAGGCTGCATCGCGCCGCGACCTTTGGATGCGCTTAAATTCGATATGCCCAGGATCTTGCAGCAGACGGTCGACAAAGATCTCGTCGAGTTGCGGCTGAAAGACTCCCTCCACATAGACCGCCACCGACGCGCGATGCGCTAGCAAATAGGCTAGCGACAAGACCGGCATGACCCCGCGCTTCACCCCATAGGGCGGCTTAGCCCAAAGACGGAAAAGCTCATCGAGCCGAAGCGACTTGGCGCCGGCGGCAACGGCCCAAGTGGGCCGAAGGCTATCGCCAAGTTCGGTGTCTTCGGGGTCGCAGAACCGGAAAGCGCCCTCAGCGGTCTGGCGGTGCAGCCCAAAGGGCTTAAGGACCGTCAGATAGAGGCCGCGCTCGGCGGGGTATCCTTCCATGCCAAGATCGGCCTGGCCGCCATGGCTCACCATTGCGTAGGCCAGCGCGCGAAGGGCGGCCATGGCGCTCGTCGACGGGCGATCGCGGTAGAGCAGTTCGCTGTGCACGACGGGTGCCTGAGCAAAGGTCGCGCTGGCCACAAACGAGGCGATCGACGCCAGCGGACTGCCGTCCAAACCCTTCATCTTGGCGTCATTGCTAAACCAACTGGCCGCGCCAAAGGCGGACAGAAGCTCGCGACGCACGGCATCGGCGACCTGGCTGCGCCGAGCGGCAAGCTCGCGACGGGCGATCCGGTCGCCCTCCAATTGCGGATGAGCCGCCTCAAGCCGATCGATGGCGTAGAGGTCGGCGGCATGCTCGCGCAGCATGACCACGGACTTGGCGGCGCCGACCGCGGCGATGACGCCTTTGCGCTCAAGCGCTGCAGACAACGCCTTGGCTGCCTTGCCAGGATCCACGTCGAACGAGGTGCCGTCCGGCAGCAGCATCACTAAAAGTCCGGTGGCCTTACGCTTGCCGCGCGAGAGCCGATCGGCGCAGGTCTGGGCCCAGCCCTGCACGTCCCCCGACACATCTTCCCCCAGCTGCAGAACAACGTCGAAGGTCCGCAAAGCGCCGGTCTCAACGTAGTGTCGTTTGGCCGCTACCGAGCCGATTTGCAGCCTGGCGGGCAGATCAGCGAGCGCGACGGCGTCGAGGCGGTCACGATGGTTGGTGATGGCCTCATCAAGATCAAAGTCACTGCCCGCAAACAGCGCATAGCCGCCCAACCGCGGCTGGCGGATCAGCACAGCCCGCTCGACGAGCTCGGCGATAGCCGCCTCGGTGTCAGCCTCAGTGGCCGCCGGGGCGCAGAGGGAGAGGATGTCGTCGGCGACGGCTAGACCCGAGCCATTGCGGAAGAACTCGATTAACGCCGCCGATTTGGCGAGCTTGGCGTGAAGGGCGCCGCGCAGACCCGCCCTTTCGACCGCTTCCATAGCCAGTGAAAGGCGCGCGCCATCCGACCCCACCGCCAGAGCCGAGCCGAAATTGGCGACGAGGTAGTCCCAGAGTTGGTCAGGGCCAAACCAAGGGTCGACGTCGTCCAAATCGGTGGCCGCCAAGTGCGCCTGGAAGCCGTGAGGTTCCGCCGAGGACAGGAAGCCAAAAACGCTGCGCTCATTCTGAGCGAACCGTTGCCGCGACACTGGCCCTAGCAAGAGGCTCGTGACCGGATGCAGCGGCCATGCCTCCGTCAACACCTGCCCAAGCGTCTCGGCGTCGATAGCCTTGCGCTGAGCCACGGCATCGGCCGTCGCTTTAGCCAAGGTCGCGGCCCACTTAGGGCGCTTTGGTGACTTGATCGCCTGAGCGATTAGAGCCGCGACTTCGTCAGCCTGAGCGACGAACGGGATGTTGAGATAGCGGCCCTGGACCTTGGCCCACTCATCGCGCGCCGACTTGCCGAGCTTTCCGGCATACTGCTCGAACGATTGGTGCAAAAGACCGACCACCACGAGCCGGCCTTTGGAGCGCGAGGCCCGCTCAGCCAAGTCCTGCAGCAAATGAACATCGCCGCCTTCGGCGACCGAATACTCCAGGAACTTGCCAAGTTCGTCGATCAGCAAGAGCACGCCGTCACGCGACAGGGACTCGGCTTCAAGCTTGGCCAATAGATTCCGGTCATCGGCGCTAGCCTTTGCGACCTCGGCCTTGTTCCATCCAAAAGTTACCGCGCCGGCTTCGGCAATCTCCTGCCGCAGCTCCGCCCGCCGCCCGGTGAGCGCCAAGACCGCCCAGCCCTTCTCGCTTTCGGGGAAGGCTTGGGCGAATTGCTCGGTCAGCTCCGGGCCCGCCAGCTCCGCCGCTAGCGCGCGCTGCTCTTCGGCGCCCGCCACGAGATTGGCCACAAGGAGGGCGGCGCACGACTTGCCGCCGCCGTAAGGCCCCGTCCATGTAAAAGCCGCCTGCCCCGACTCCGTCAGGCCATCGGTCATGGTCTCGAGCGCGCGGCGCACGCTCGGCTGCATGACATAGCCCACCAGCGGCGGCGTGCCTTGCAGATCAGCGTCGATGCGGGCGGAGCGCGCAAAGCGGCGCTCTACACGGACTACATCCTGAAGCCGGGTCATGCCGCAGCCTTTCGCGAAACGTTGTAGGCCTGCTCCAGCAGACGGGCTTCATTCGGCGCGCGAACCCGCGCGACCTGGCGAAGACCGGCCGTGTCGCTCCAGATCAAGGCGCCGTCAGTGACCCGATCCATGCGCGTCAGACGCTCAAGGACGCTGTCCTCATCGAGTTTGAAGATCCGCCCGGGCGAGCCTGGCGCGTAGCTCGCCTGCTCCACCGAGATCGTCGGCGAATTCTGGTGCCAGCGACGCCAAAAGCGCCAAAGCGTCAGCGCAAAGACACCGTCGGTGAGATTGGGCTTAGGTCCGCGAACAAATTCAAATTGTCCGGCGAGACGGGATTCGCGGATCAGACCAAGCTCGGCGAGCAGCGGCTCGGCGGCGTCCTCGCCGCCATCGCCGCGCGCAGCATAGCTGCGTACAAAAACCTCCACGTCGCGCCGCAGCGTATCGGCCGAAATACGCAGACCGGGGCGATCACGCACCGACTCCATGACGCCCTGCACAACCATGTCGCGGTCGAAGGTCGCCTGGTTAAGGCCATTGAACGCGTAGAACCACGTAGTCGCTAGCTCGGGCTTGCCGGCGATAGCGGCATGAACCAACCATAGCGTCGAGGGCTCTTCCAGATAGGGATCAAAGCCCGTCTCCAGATCGAACACCCGTCGCGCCCAATCGGTCGGCGTCAGCATCCCATCTTCGTCACGCAAAACATCCGCTGCGAGCGCCCAATGGCGGATCGAGATCGCCATGTTCCGCCCTACGCCGAACCGAGCGATCGCTTCCTGTTCCTGAAATGTTCCCCTCGCCGCGGGCACCAAAGCACAAGCGTCATACGCCTTTCGAAGCCAAAGGATTCGAAGCGGAAACGTCTCGTGACCGGCAAACTGCAGACGGACGTCGGAATCAGTGAGTATGGACCTCATGAGCACATCCTACTGGATCGCTCACCCAGTGGCAACCGGAAACACCCATCACCGCAGTTGCAATCTCCCCCGCGGCAAAATGAATATCATCAAGCGTTGTGTAACGATCAATATAAACTCGAATAACCGACCGCGCCTGCCCATCAGACATACTCATAGCTTTAAGCACATGAGAAACCGTTATTTGCCCCGCCGAGCAGGCTGAGCCGGTCGATAGGCAGATCGTGCTGGCAAGCCTCCCAACAACCTCGTCCGCATCTACCGACGGAAATCGTAAACTGAGACTTCCCGGAAGCCGCGGGGCATCGATGGCGTTCTGATGCAGCCGCACCTGACGCGCCGCGAGTCCCGCCAGCAGCTCCGTCGCAAGAACTTGTTGCCGCTGGCTCACCTCAGCCATATCGCGAGTCGCCACCGCCGACGCCGCGCCAAAGCCAACGAGCAGCGGAGCAGGCAAGGTGCCCGGCCTCAACCCCCGCTCCTGCCCCCCGCCAAACACCAGCGGACGCGGCTTCAAGTCGGCAAGACCAGACACAAACAGCGCCCCGACACCCATGGGACCGTACAGCTTGTGCGCTGACAGGCTTGCATAGTCGAGATCAAGGGCGGCGACATCGACCGGAGACTTCCCGGCCAGCTGAGCAAGGTCGCTATGGATCATCGCGCCCTTGGCATGAACAAGACGGGCAGCCTGCGCCAGAGGCTGGATCGTACCCACCTCGTTATTGGCGCCCATGAGTGAGACAAGCAGCGTCCGCTCATCGACCAGGGCCTCAAGCGCCGCGAGATCAACAACGCCATCGGTCGTCACTGGCGCCAAGGCGACTTCAAAGCCTCGGTTAGCCAGCTCTTCAAGGGCGGCTAGAACGCTCTTGTGCTCAATCGCCGAGGCAATGACCTTGTTGCGGCCACTGCCTGACCGTCGCGCGGCTTCTGCGACACCCAAAATGGCCAGATTGTTGGCTTCCGTGGCGCCAGAGGTGAAAACGATCTCTTGCGGTTGCGCCCCGATGAGCCGCGCCACCTCTTCACGCGCAAGCTCTATTGCCGCAGCAACCGCCTGCCCTCGCGCGTGCGGCGACTGAGCATTTCCAGCCCGAGCGGTCCAATAAGGCGCCATTGCGTCGGCAGCCTCGTCGGCCAGTGGCGTTGTGGCGTGTCCATCAAGGTAGACAATGCGATTCACAGGCGACTCCGCTGCTACGTCCTTCAACCGTAACACATCCGTCCGCAAATCGGAACACAACGGGAACAAACCTGTTCGACTCCGATCGTGCCCTGATTCTCAATGCGCAGCTCTGCGTCACCTAGCCTAGGCCTAGGCCTTAACCGCAGCGCTGCACATATGCGGCCAGTCTCGCTGTCGCCAGAAGCGAGCGCAACGTCGCGGCACCCGCAGCGCCCACCTCCGCCCCGCCGGCAGTGAGTCCCCCTAAATTCCACGCGCGGTGCGCAGGCTTTGGCTCAAGCGCCACGCCATGCCCCACCTGTCGGCCGATCAGCCGCGACATGGTCCCTAAGAAGCTTTCCCTCGCTTAGTACTCGCCCCAAAGCCTCTGTGAAACGCCCGTAGCGCTCTCGGCCAATGTCTACTGAAGCCTGGTCGTCGTTGCCCGCGACTGACGGTGTGTTCCTCAGCCAGGTTCGGACGAACAGCGCGACCGCCTCGTTCGAGATCGTGACGTCACGCTCAAGCCGTTCCAGCTGCCGGCTCATTCGATCTAGGCGCCGCGTCATCGCCGCCTCAGTCGCCTCAGCTCCGTCGGGCGACAAGTAGCTGGCCAGCGCCGCCACCATGATCTCGGACTTCGATCGGCGCATCCGCCGCGCCGCCTCGTCCAATGCGCGGGCGACATCGCCCGGCAGGAACACCTTGGCCTGGACCTTCATGACGCGACCTTCACAGCGCGATACCGTCGTCAGGGTCGAGGACGGCCTGCCGGGCCACGGCCTTGAACCGGCGCTGGAGATCCGCGGCCTGTTGGGCGTCATCGCCCTCCCCGTCCAGCTCAAGATCCAATTCGGGTTCCGGCCGTTGTAAAGGCTCGCGGTCGACCCCTTCCAGCTCCGGCTCGATGCGATGCCCACCCTCATCAGCTGTCCCGGCCGAGGCTGGCCCGCCGCCATCAGCCGCGACGACCGAACTCCAGTCGTCCGGCGGTCCGGCCAGGCGCGTCGCGCTCGACGGCGGCGAGCCCACCCGAGCAGCAAGGCGCGGGTCGACATAGTACCGCACCTTCAGCGCACGGATCGGCGCGGCGCCCGAGATCTGGATCACCTCCTCGTCGGGCGGCAACTGCATGACCTCGCCCGGCGTCAGAAGCGGCCGGGCAGTCTCCTGGCGGCTGACCATCAGGTGGCCAAGCCAGGGCGATAACCGGTGCCCGGCGTAGTTCTTCATCGCTCTTAGCTCGGTGGCGGTCCCCAGGCTGTCGCTGATCCGGCGTGCAGTCCGCTCGTCGTTGGTCGAGAACGCGACGCGGACGTGGCAATTGTCGAGGATGGCGTTGTTGGCGCCGTAGGCGGCCTCGATCTGGTTCAAGCTCTGCACAATCAGGAAGGCCTTCATCCGGTAGCCGGCCATGAAGGCCAGCGCCTGCTCGAAGAACTCCAGCCGACCGAGCGCCCGGAACTCGTCCAGCATCCAGAGCAGGCGCCGGCGTCCCTGAGCAGCCTCCAGCCCCTCGGTGAGCCGCCGGCCGATCTGGTTGAGGATCAGCCGCATCAGCGGCTTGGTGCGGCTTATGTCGGACGGCGGCACCACCAGATAGAGACTGACAGGCCGGTTCGCGTCGACGAGATCGGCGATGCGCCAGTCGCAGCGGCGGGTGACCTGGGCGACCACCGGATCGCGGTAGAGCCCCAGGAAGCTCATCGCCGTGGACAGCACGCCTGACCGCTCGTTGTCGCTCTTGTTCAGCAGCTCGCGCGCGGCGCTGGCGACGACGGGGTGGACCCGGTCACCTAGGTGCCGCGTGCTCATCATGGCCCGTAGGGTCGCCTCGATCGTCCGCTGCGGATCGGCCAGGAAGTTGGCCACGCCGGCCAGGGTTTTGTCGGCTTCCGCGTAGAGTACGTGGAGGATCACGCCGACCAACAAGCTGTGGCTGGTCTTCTCCCAATGGTTTCGGCGCTCCAGGGCCCCTTCGGGGTCCACCAGGATATCGGCGATGTTCTGGACGTCGCGGACCTCGGTGTCGCCGCGCCGTACCTCCAGGAGCGGGTTGTAGGCGCAGCTCGTCGGATCCGTCGGATCGAACCGCAGGACATGGCCGATCCTGGCGCGGCAGGCCGCCGTCAGAGTCCAGTTCTCGCCCTTGATATCATGGACGACGACCGAGCCCGGCCAGGTCAGCAGGGTCGGCACGACCAGGCCCACGCCCTTGCCCGAGCGGGTCGGCGCAAAGCACAGCACATGCTCGGGCCCATCGTGGCGCAGGTAGTGGTCGGCGAACCGGCCGAGCATCACGCCCTGGTCGCTGAGCAGTCCGGCGGCGCGAATTTCGCCCAGTTCCGCCCAGCGGGCCGAGCCGTAGGTGGTCACCTTCTTGGCCTCGCGCGCGCGCCAGATCGACATGGCCATCGCCACGCCGACGGCGACCAGCGCGCCGGCTGCGGCGATGAACGCGCCGCGCACAAACACCGACGGCGCATAGGCGTCGTAGATGAACCACCAGACGAAGAAGGCCGGCGGCGGATAGATCGGCCAGTCGCCGAGCCTGAACCAGGGCGGGCCAAGCTTCGGCTGATACGCCAGTTGCCAGGCCGTCCACTGGGTCGCGCCCCACACGCCGGCCAGGGCCAGCAAGGCTACGACCAGGATCTGGCCCCACAGGATCTTTGTTCCGCTCATGGGAACGACATGCTCCTTAAAGCCCGATCCCCCGCTTGCGACCCAGCACCCAATCGACCCCGCCGCCTGGAGTAATGGTCCCCTTCACCTCCTGGCCCAGCCTGGCGTCGAGCGCCCGGGTCCAAGGCACGAGCTGAAAGCCCAAGCCATCGTCGATCATCGCGAACCGGCCCGACGCTAGATCCAAGCGGCGCGCATAGGCGCCGCGCACGGCGTCCCCCGTCTCGAGCTCCGTCCGGACCGCGCCGGTCTCGGCCCGCAGATTCCCGGCGATGCGGTCCAGCTCCCGCCGGCGCAGGGTCGCGACTAGGTCGCGGACCGGAAGAAGACGACCGCCCTGACGCTGGGCTAGGCCCTGCGTTTCGAGATAGGCGCGCCGCCGATCAACCGCGTCGCTCAGCTCGGCGCCGAAACCGGCCGGCGCCAACGGCTGGGGCGTGCGCGAGACCATCTGCCGATCCAGCCAGGTCGCGCCGTCGGCATTGATCTGAGCCTCGATCGTCAGGTCGGAGCGATGGACCAGCTCCAGCCGTGGCGGGCTGCTCTCGACGGTGCGCGTCCGGACCTCGACCAGGCCGCCGATCGGCGTGTCACCGGTCTGGGCCAGATCGCTGAACTTGAAGTGATGCAATCGTCCGTCGGCGCCGTCGACGACGACATAGGCCTGGCCGGCGAGTTCGTCATGCAGGCCGCGGTCCGCCAACCTGCCGAACACCGGCTCTCCAACCTGGTCGCCCTGGATGACGAGGGCGGCAGGATCTCGCCCTGGCGCCATGGCGGCGTGCAGCGTCTTGATGATGTCACCCCGCTCGGCCAGGCCTCGCAGCCGAGACTCGAGGTCTCTCGCCAGGCGCCAACGACCAGAACCGACCGCCTCGGCTAGGCTCAATCCCTCCAGAGCCTGGGCTCGCCCGACCAGACGGAGGTCCGCCGGTGTCCGCCCACGCGCGGCGGGACGCAGATCAACAACGCCTTCGCCAAGGTCGCTCTGCTCCCGCAGCCGCCGATCAAGGCTGGTCCAGCGCTGGGCGGACACCTCCTTGTCCAGGCTGGCGGCGATCTCGCGTTCGGATCGCGGCCCCAGTTCCAAAGAGACCAGATCCATGGCCCGCTGGCGCATGCCACGGCCGATGTAGTCGCCGCTGATGACGAGGTCGCGGCCGTCGTCGGCGACGCCGCGCACCAGGACATGGACGTGAGGATTGTCGGTGTTCCAGTGGTCGACGGCGACCCAGTCCAGACGCGTGTGCAGGTCGCGTTCGACCTGGGCCATCAGGTCCCGAGTCGTGGCCCGCAGGTCCTGGAGCTGCTGGGCGTCTTCCGGGGAGACGATGAAGCGGAAGTGATGGCGATCGTCCTCGCATCGTGCGGCGAAGGCTTGGTGGTCCGTCAAACCTTCGTGGTCGAACACCTCGCCCGGCCGGCCATCGCGGTTGACGCCCTCGCGCCGCAGATAGCGCAAGTGCTGGGATAGTGGCGCGGCGCGGAACCGAGCACCCTGATGCCGGATGATCCTGGACTTGATGACGACCTGACGAGACGCCACCCGGGACGGAGCCCGGCCGCCGCCGCGTCCGGGGCGCGGTCCCATTCGTCGCGGGCCAAGATCAAGCGCTCCGCCACCGGCCCGGCGCGCGGCCTTCATGACTTCGGACACGAAGCTGCGGCCCTTGCGGACGCCGCCGGCGCCGTCGTTGCCGATCCGGCCCAGGCGGGGCTCAAACCTGTCGTCAGAGGTCATGCTGGCCTCCGGCGACGAAGGTCCCGGTCAAGCGACTGAAAGGACGGCGGAATACGACCAGCACGGCCCGCGTCGAACCCGATGGTCCCGGAAATTTCGCAACACCATCAACACCCTGGAGCCAAAGGGTCCCGATGCTTTTATCTTGCCGTCGTCCCCGCCAACCTCTGACAGCCTCCTTCCCGCCGTTCGCGTACTCTTTCACGGGCTCGAGAAGGTGCAGTGGGGAGAAGGTCACGGCCGTCCTTCTCCACCTGACGACACGAAGATCGAACGCTCGCCCGCCTCGCCACCGCCACCTCCGACGAACACGGCCGACGCTCGCCAGTCGGCTCGCGCCATCGTCTCGACCGGAACCTGGGAAGATAATCGCTGGCGCACGGAGGCTACATAGGCCAGCGTTTCGCGCGGCAGAGACGCGGCGCCGTCGAGATGGCGCTTATATCGCCCGGGACCGGCGTTATAGGCGGCGAGATAGCCGGGCGAACCGAAGCGATCGTAGAGAGCCCGCAGGTACCCTGCGCCGGCCAAGACATTGTCCCGCATCTCGAACGGATCATCGCCCAGCCCTAACTCGGCGCGCATCTCGCTCCAGGTCGCGGGCATGAGCTGCATCAGCCCCATTGCCCCCTTAGGCGAAAGAGCGTCGGGCCGGCCGTCGCTTTCCGCCATGACCACTGCCCAGATCAGCTGGGTGGACAGGCCAAACCGGGCCGAGGCCTCGGCGATCGCTAGATCGATCTGCCGCTCGACCTGAGCGACTGGCGCGGCTTCGGCGTGCCGCGAAACCATCAGGTCCGCGCTCGCGGCCGCAATAATAAAGAGAAAGGCGGTCGCGCGCACGGCGCGCGGCTTTCCATGCCAAGTCCCGCCGTTGACGAGTTTGCGGCCGGGCTCGCCGACCTCAAGGGCGAGGCGCTGGACGCGCCGGCCTGTCGGCCGCCCTTGACCTCGGCTCCGCGCGTCCGCCGACGTGATCTTGTCCGGGACGAGGAAAGGTCCGGCAGATCGGCCATACAAGGAAAGGCGGTGAAGAAGGTGCAGACGTAGGGTCATCGCCCTGTCCTCCCGACCCAGAGCGGCGTCGCCCGGCCTATCACCGTCTTGCCGGCCAGCGGACCGAAGTAGCGGCCATCGAAGCTGCGCGGCGCGTCGGCGTTGAGCAGGAAGACCTCGCCCGGCCCCAGACGCTGGCAGCGCTCGAGGGGCTGAAGCGTCCTACCCCAGTGGTCACGGTTCCGCGCCATGGCGGCGGGACGACCGTCGATTGTGATACGCCCTCCCCGGCCACAGACGGTCTGGCCGTCGCCGGCTGCCAGGCGCTTGAGCAGCGGCACGTTGCCGGGAAGATAGCCGCGCCGGGCCATCCAGGTCGCCAGAGCTGGTGGCGGCTGTACGACAACCCAATCGCCAATCTTAGGCGGCCGTTCGTCTACTAGATAAAAGCCTATGGGGGCGCTGGCCGTGGCGTTGAACAGCAGGCGCGGCGCGGGCTTCAGCAACGGCGGAGCCGCCAGCAGCACGCAGCTAGCCATCACAGCGCCAATGACCGGCGCGCGGCCGGCGCTCACAGCCCCATTCCCTGGCGCAACCGCCATGCCCGGTGACGCATCCGATTGTATGTCCGGGGCGCGAGACCGACCAAGATCCGGCTGTGGACATGACGCCAATGGTCCGGCGCGGCGTCCTCCGGCCGCACGCCGGTCAGCTCGACCGTATCGATCGCGGCGAGTACGGCCTGCACCTTGGGCCAGCCGGCGATGTCCAGAAGCAACTCCGCGCCCGGTGCAACCAGGGGCACGGTGGTGAAGGCCGCGCGCGGGCCGACGGCGCGCATGATCGTGATCCTGGACTCCACGGTGCCGTAGTCGCCGCTGCGCCAGCGAACGAAGGCGAACACCGCGCCCGGCGCGAAGCCGACGATGCGACGACGGCGGTCGATCAGCCGCTCACCGGACAAGCGACCAAATCGGATCCACCGCTCGATCTGCCCCTCCAGCCACAGCAGTTCGACCTGCGTATCGTCCGGGCCAATCATCGGCCGCCGTCCGACTTGGCGTAGGCCGGCGAGATGGCGGCGTGCCGCTTGGCCGGCCGCACCTCGTCGGCGGTGATCTCGCTGGTCGAGGTGCGCGCGCCCCGCGCCGTCCAGGCCTCAAGATCAACGAGGGTGTAGATCACCCGCCCACCGATCTTGCGATAGGTCGGCCCTGTCCCGTAGGTCCGGTGCTTCTCCAGGGTGCGCGTCGAGAGGCTCAAAAAGCGCGCGGCTTCGGGCGTGGTCAGATGCCGGGGCGGCATGACCGATGTCGGCTGAGACATGGGTGGGTTCCGGGTGCTGCCGGCGCGGCCTGGCGTGGCCCCGTCGTGACCCGGTCACCTTGGCGAACCAGCGGCGGCTCCAGGGATGGCGAAGACCGGGGGTGCCGCTTTCGCCACCCCGAGGGCCCGCTAGAGGCCCAGCCGGAGAAGCTTGAGATAGCCGCCGCGCATGAGGCCCTTGCCGGTCCGCACCAGGCGGATGGTCACGTCCCTGACCGAGGCGGTGCGCCAGTCCTCCCGCTCGAGCGCCTCGGCGCCGAAGATCGTCCGGGCGATGTCGCGATAGCTGTCCTCGCGCAGCGCCCCATCGAGCGCCACCAGGCTGCGGGCCAGGCGCGTGCGCTGGGCGGACGTCAGACGCGAACGCGGCTGCCCACGCCCCGTCGCCATGCGCTGCAAGGCCTCGACGGCGCGCACCCGCAGGCCAAAGTCCTGGTCGAAGCTCAGCACGACCAGCACGGGCCCGTCGGGCCGCGCCTCACCCCGGAGCAGCAGTTGAAGGCCGGCCGCCAGCCGCAGGTGCAGCCCGTCTTCGTCCCGTCGCGGACGCCCCGGAACCTGCGGCGCCCGCGCCGGACGCCCCTGCCCTGCCGCGTCAGCGATCATCCGAATGACGAGGCCCGGCGCGACATCCTCCCGCCAGAAGACCTCCGCCCGCGCGGCCGGCAGCGCCGGATCGACTGGAAATCGCAGACCCCAGCGGTCGCTCAGGCGGGCCTCCCCTGCCCCATCCGGTGTCCCACCGCGCGCGAACTCGGCGCGATAATCGGGATTTCGGCGCAAGAATTCCCAGGCGAAGCCGGGTACCGTAAGCCGGCAGAGCGACGGCCAGCCGCCATCGCCCCCGCCGCCCGGCGGCCCATCCGGTCCCGATCGGGCAAGCGGCGCGGCCATGCGGCCATGGCGCCAGAAGCCTTCCACCAACTCATAGCTGAGCCGTGGAAATCAACCCTGCTGCGCCAGGTAGCGGCGCCGTTCGTCATCTTACGGATAATCTTCTGCCGATCTTTCGCCGATCGACCGTGCGTTTCAGCCCAAAAGCCCGCGCGCTCCTGCGTAGCTCTACGTCAGCCTCAAGCTTTCCGGCTAAGCGCCAAGGTGAGCAACTTGTCCGCCCATTCGATGTCTTCGTCGCTCAAACCTGCGAGTCGATCGAGGACACGTGGCAACGGATCACTCCTACGAGCTTTTGCTGCGAACTCGCCAGATCCGAAGAAGTCACGAGCATCGACTTCGAGCACTTTGGCGAAGCTTTCGAGCGTATCGAAGCTCGGCGCTGCCTGACCCCGCTCGATCCGTCCGATCGTCTCCAGCGCTTTGCCGACGCGATCAGCAAGTTCGGCCTGAGTGAGACCGGCGCGCTCGCGATGATGGCGAACCATCGCTCCTACCTGCCGGCGCAACGTCGACATCGACCTGCTCACTCCAAACTTCGGGAGCAGGGAATGTCCGGCAGCGCCACAGCCGACCTAAGGACACAGAAATGCACATTTACATGAAATATGACTTTTAATGTCACATATTCCATAGGATTCTGTGGGGCAATCCTAGGTTGGGATCCTTACCGTGGACGGTTCTGCCCCGCCCGCCGCGTCCTCGGCGGACATCACCGCATCGCTCGACTCGCTGTTCCGGCGCTACGATCGCTGGCTGCGCGGCGCCCTCCGCCGGCGCTATGGCCGCGAATTGGCGGACGAGGTCGCACAGGAAACATACCTGCGCGCCGCGCCCTACGATGTCGCCGGCGAAGTGCGTCACCCCAAGGCTTTCCTGATGCGGATCGCCGACAACCTGGCGCGAGACCGGCTGCGTCGCCAGCGCCTGGAGACCGCGGTGAACGGCGATCCCGCCGCCGTGCCATCCGAACCGCTGGCCCCGTCGCAGGACCAGATGGTCACCCTCAAGCAGATCGTGCTGGCCCTACCGCCAGAGTTGCGCGATGTTTTCCTCCTGAACCATATCCAGGGTCTGACCTATCAGGAGATCGCGACGTTGCGGAATATCCCCGTAACGACCGTCCACCACCGGATGCGCAGGGCCCTGGCGCTCACTGCATCGGCAATGCGCGGCTAAGGCGGAAGCTCGTCATGCTCGAAGATCGACAAGGAGCGCGGGTCGAGCGCGAGGCGGCTGACTGGTTTTCGCGCCTCAGCCAAACCCGCGTCGAGAACGAGGACCTGACCGCCTTTGCCGAGTGGCGTCGCGATCCGCTGAATCTCGCCGCCTACAATCGGATCGAGGACATCAGCCGCGCCGTGCGCGGCCTGGTGGATGACCCCGAAATCATGGCGGCGACGCGCGAAGCGCGCGCCCGCCCGCCTGAGCGGCGCGACAGATGGGCCTTTCCGCGGCTCAAGCCGAGGGCGTGGGGTCCCGTGCTCGGTCTGGCCGGCGTCGTCGCCGCGTCGTTCATTGGATGGCTGGCCCTCACCGCCCCCACCTATTCCACGGGCGTGGGCGAGCAGCTGAACGCGCGGCTCGACGACGGCTCGCGGGTGCGGCTCAACACCGACACCCGGCTGCGGGTGCGCTTCACGGGCGACGTGCGCCGCGTCGAACTCCTGCGCGGCCAGGCCTTCTTCGAGGTGGCCCATGACACCCGGCGTCCGTTCATCGTCGCGGCCGGCGCCACCCAGGTCCGCGCCGTCGGCACAAAGTTCGACGTGCGCCGCGACCCCGGCGACGTGCGCGTCACGCTGGCCGAAGGCAAGGTGGCCGTCCATGACGGCTCCGCCGGCGGCAAGGACTGGATGCTCGCCCCCGGTCAGTCGCTCGACCTCGGCGCGCGCGCCAAATTGACCCGCCCCACCGCCGTGGACGTGCCGGCGACCACCGCCTGGACGACGGGCTATGTGGCGTTCCAGGACGTATCGCTGGCCGACGCCGTGACCGAGATCAATCGCTACACGCGCCAGAAGATCATCCTGGGCGCCGGGGTTCCCGCGGACCGCCGGGTCAGCGGCGTCTTCCCCACCGGCGATACCGGGGACTTCGTCGCCGCCGTCACCAAGCTCTATGGCCTGAAGGCCAGTCCACGATTGGGTGGCGGCCTCGAGCTCAGCACCGCCCGCGGGCCCGCCGCCTGACGTCATAAATTTTTCACAGGGTCACTACCAAGGGATGCCATCCCCCGCGTCTCACCCCCATAGCCACGACGGTTCCAGCCCTTCCTTCGAAGCGCCCGTCGTCGCAGGGGGAAACGTCATGAGGCGAGCAGGAAACTTGTTCAGGGGATCGTCGATCTTCGCCTTGATGGGTGCGGCCGTGCTGTCGGCCGCGCCGATGACCGCGGCCCGGGCGGCGGAGCCGCCGGTGCGCGTGACCGTCCAGGCCGGAGCCCTGGACCGCTCGCTGATGAGCCTGGCGACGCAGACCAAGGTTCGCATCCTGTTCGAGAACGCGCTGGTGGCGGGCAAAACCGCGCCGCCGGTGCAGGGCGTCTACACCGCGCGCCAGGCGCTGGAGCAGATGCTGACTGGCAGCGGCATCGAGATCGTCGAGGCCAAGCCCGGCGTGCTGATCCTGCGCCCGAGGCGCGTGCCGATTTCGACCGCCCCGCTGGCGCGGGCCGTTAGCGAAGGCGTCCCCGCCGCCGACGTCAGCCAGGCTCCGTCGCCCGCGCCCGCGGCGCCCCCCGCCGAGGAGCCCTACACCGTGGCGGAGATCGTGGTCGGGTCGCACATTCGCGGCGTCAAGGACACCGCCTCGCCCGTCGTGGTCCTGGGGCGCGACGACATCGACCGCGCCGGGTACGCCAGCGTGGCCGAAGCCCTGGCGGCGCTGCCCCAGGCGTTCGGCGGCGTCGCCAGCGAGGACTCGGCCCAAACCGGCGGCGACGTCAACGGCACCAACCTAACGCGCGGCACGGGCGTCAACCTGCGCGGTCTCGGCGCCAACGCCACCCTCGTGCTGGTCGACGGCCGGCGCATGGCCGGCTCAGGCTTCAACGGCGATTTCGCCGACCTGTCGTCGATCCCGATGGTGGCCACCGCGCGGGTCGAAGTTCTGCTGGACGGCGCCTCGGCGCTCTATGGATCGGACGCGGTCGGCGGGGTCGTCAATGTCAGGCTGCGGACCGACCTGGACGGCGCTGAGACCCGCATGCTGGCCGGCCGGGCGACCCAGGGCGGCTATCATCAATACCAGTTCGGCCAGGCGATCGGCCGCACCTGGGCGCAGGGCCACGCCCTGCTGGCCTATGAGTATGCCGGACACGACGCGCTGGCCGGCCTCGATCGCGCCTATACCGGCAACGCCGACCTGCGCGCCTGGGGCGGAACGGACCGCCGCCGAACGACCTACAGCCAGCCGGGCAACATCCTTCGCCCCAACGCCCAGGGCACGCTCGTGCCCACCTATGCGATCCCCGCCGGCCAGAACGGCGTCGGCCTGCGCCCCTCCGACTTCATCGCGGGCACGGTCAATCGCGAAAACCAGCGCGCCGCCTACTGGGTGCTGCCCAGCCAGGCCCGCCATAGCCTTGTGGCAAGTCTCGCGCAGGACATCGGCCAGCGCGCCACCCTGTCGGCGGACGCGCGCTTCAGCCGCCGTGACTTCACCGCGCGCGGCTCGGCCCCGACCGCCAACATCGTCGTCAACGCCAACAATCCGTTCTTCGTCTCGCCGACCGGCGCGGCCTCGGAGCGGATCGCCTACTCGTTCCTGAACGAACTGGGCGGCGGCGTGGTCAAGGGACGGTCGGAAAGCCTCGCCGCGAGCCTCGGAGCCGAAATCAAGCTGCCAGGCGGCTGGGTGGCCAATGCCTACGGCGCCTACGGCCAGGAGCTGGGCGAGAGCACGTCCAGCCGGATCCTCAACACGACCTTCCTTAGCGAGGCGACGGGGCAGAGCGCCGACAGTCCGCTCACCACCTTCAGCGCGCCCCGTGACGGCTATCTCAATCCCTTCATCGGCCACGGCTCCAACCCCAGGGGCATCCTGGACTTCATCAGCGCCGGCCACGATCGCAACAAGACGCGAAGCGAGACCCGCTCGGCAAACCTGGCCATGGACGGGCCGCTGTTCAGCCTACCCGGCGGCGCCCTGAGGCTGGCCTTGGGCGGCCAGATCCGGCGAGAGGCCCTGCGCACCGGCGGCGACACCTTCACTTCGGGCTACGCGCCAGTCGCACGGACCACCCGCGCCACCCACCGCCAGGTCGCCAGCGCCTATGCCGAACTGAATGCTCCGCTCTTTGGACCCGATAACGCCCGTCCGGGCCTTCGGCGTCTGGAACTGTCCCTCGCGGGCCGGGTCGAGCACTATGACGATGTCGGCTCGACCGCCGATCCGAAGGTCGGCGTGATCTGGCAGCCCGCCCAGGACCTGACGGTGAAGGCGAGCTATGGAACCTCGTTCCGGGCGCCCGCCCTGCCCGAACTCAACGATCCCTACGTCATCACCCCGATCCTGCTGCCGGTGAACGGCGGGCAACTGCCCTCGCTTGTCTTCCAGGGCGGCAACAACAGCCTGAAGCCGGAGACGGCCACCTCGTGGACGACCGGCCTGGAGCTGCGTCCCTCGCGCGCGCCCGGCCTGCGGCTGAGCGCCACGCTCTACCAGACCCGGTTTGAAAACCGTATCGCCCGCCCTGTGCTCGACAATATCGCCGTCGCGCTCAGCTCTCCCGAGCTGGTCTCTTTCCGCACCCTGGTCAATCCCGCCAGCAACGCGGCCGACCGCGCCGCCGTCCTGGCCTTGGTCAACGATCCCCACGCCCTTGGGACCGGCGCCTTTGGCGTCGACACCTACGGGGCGATCATCGAAGCGCGCAACGTCAACACCGGCAGCCTGCTGGTCCGGGGCCTTGACCTTTCGGGCAGCTACGACACCTCGATCGCCGGAGATCCCGTGGTCTTCAACGGGGCCTTGTCATGGCTGATGCGCTACCGGCGCGCGGTGACGCCGACCGCGACGGCCACCGAGCTGAGCGGACGCGCCGGCTACCCCGCCGACCTGCGGGCCCGCGTCTCGGCGACCTGGACCCACGGCGCGACCTCGACGACCGTGGGCGTCAATCACGTGGGTGACAGCGCCGACGAGATCGGGCGCCGGATCAAGCCCTGGACGACAATGGACCTGCAGGTACGGTTGCGGCCCACCCTGCCCGGCTTCGCCTGGCGCGGCCTGTTGCTGGCCCTCAACGTCCAGAACCTGTTCGACGCCGATCCGCCCTTCTACGACTCCCCGCTGGCGATCGCCTACGACCCCGCCAACGCCGACCCGATCGGCCGACAGATTTCGATCCAGCTGATCAAGGCCTGGTAGGCCCCACCCCCGCCTTTTCAGGAGACTGGCATGAAACCCCTCTTCGGGGTGGCGGCCGCCTGCGCGCTTTTCGGCGCGCAGGTTCGGGCCGAGCCCTTCACCGTGGACCACCTGCTGCGCCAAGAGCAGCTTGGAGCCATCAGCGTCGATCCGAGCCAAAGATGGCTGGTGGTGCAGACCCAGGCACGATGGGACAGCGCGCCGCTCTACGATCTCGACGACGGCATCCGGCTGGCGCTTGGGCGGGTGCAGGTCTTCGACCTCGCCAGAAACGGCGCGGCAAGACCCCTCCCCCTGGCCGAACCGGGTGTCGGCTACACCGCCGGCCCCCTCTCGCCTTCCGGCCGCCACCTGGCGGTCTTGCGCCTGGTCGGTCACGCCTGGGAGCTGGGCGTGGCCGACCTCGAGACCGGCCAGGTGTTCTGGCTGGACCTGTCGCCGCAACATGCGGTCTGGGGACGGACCCTCGCCTGGCGGAACGACGACCAGCTGGTGGTGGCGACGCGCAATCCTGCCGCGCCGGACGCGCGCCTGGGTCTCGGCTGGCTCGCTCAGGAACGGTTGCCCCGCCAGTGGGCCGCCGCCGCGCGCGGCGAGGCGGCGATGACGGTCATGGGCAGTGGTCGCTACCGCGACCTGCGCCCCAAGGCGCCGCCCGGCGAGCTTGTCATGGTCGACCTGGCCCGCAGCCAACGCCGCGTCCTGGCCATCGGCGATGTCGTCGATCTTGAGATCGCCCCCCACGGTGACCAAGTCGCGGCGATCATGGAGGGCGAAGACCTCCAGCCTATCGACGACACGCCGGCCACCAGCGGCACGGTCGGCCGTCGCCGCCGACTGTTGCTCACCGACTTGGCGTCGGGCGAGACCTGGGAGCCCTGCCCGTCATGCGATGTGCTGTCGCGCTTGCTGAGCTGGTCGGATCGCGGCGACGGGCTCCTGGTCTACGCCCGCACCGACGCTGGTCCGTGGCGCGACGGCGGGTTCTGGCGGGTCCCGACGCGGGGCGTCGCGGCGCGCCTGGACCTGCAAGGTTTCCGCCCGGTCCTGGAGAAAGCGGCCGACAACGCCGACCTGCCGCGGGCGGTGTGGCTCGACGGCGCGCCGGTCGTGCTGACTGACGGCCCGGGAGGGCGCGCATGGCGACGGATCACCCCGACCGGCGCTCACACGCTCGTCGCCGGCCTCGCCGAGCCGGGCCGGATCGCAGCTGCCGATCCCAAGGTCCTCCTGCTGGCCAGCGCCAGCGCGGTCTGGCGCGTTACCGCGAAGGGAGCGCGGCGCCTGTCTTCTCCCGCCGCCGATCTTACAACGACGGCCGCGCCGCCACCCGGAGAGCGCTTCGGCTACGCGCCGCCGCCTCTGGCGGGCGTGGCGACGGTGACGGCCAAAGGCGCCGAATGGGTCGTGACGGACATCGCGGGCGGTCGCCATGCCAACCTCGCCGCCGGGGAGACCTTGGCGGCGACGGCGCCCAGCCGGAACCTCGACGTCTTCGTCAGGCGTGATCCCCATGGGGTCCAGACGGTGTCGCTCGTTCCGTTCAAGGGGCCGGCGAGGGTCCTGGCCACGATCAACAGCCATCTGGCCGGGGTCGATTTCGTCACGCCGACACCGGTCCGCCACAAGGGCGTCGATGGCGAGCCGCTGACCAGCTGGCTCTTCCTGCCAAACGGCGCCCGGCCGGGCCGCGAGCCCCCCCTCGTGATCATACCCTATCCCGGCGATGTCATGTCCTCGCCACCGGCCAGCCAGCTCCCGCCGGCCTCCCGACTGCTAACCAACGCCCAGGTGCTGGTCGCGCGTGGCTATGCGGTGCTGATCCCCAGCCTGCCCTATCGCAAGGATCGCGAGCCCATGGAGGGCCTGGCCGACCAGATGCTCGTCGCCGTGGATGCGGCGGCGACCCAGCGGCCGGTCGATCCAGCGCGTCTGGCCGTCTGGGGACATAGCTACGGCGGGTATGCCGCTCTCGCGGCCGCGAGCCAAACCTCGCGCTTCAAGGCGGTGATCGCCGGCGCGGCGACAACCAACCTGATCAGCGCCTACGGCCGGCTCGGCCCCATGGCCAACGCCGTTCCAGAGGTCGGCAACTGGACCGTGGCTTCGGCGGGCTGGCTGGAAACCGGCCAGGCGCGGATGAACCTTCCGCCCTGGCGGGATCCCGCGCGGTATGTCCGCAATAGCCCCGTGTTGTTCGCCGACAAGATCACAGCGTCCGTGCTGATGTTCTACGGCGACGCCGACAAGGACATCTCCCAGTCGCAGAGCATGTTCGCCGCGCTCTATCGCCAGACCAAGAACGCCATACTGGTGACCTACCGCGGCGAAGGCCACGTGGTGCTCGGTCCCGGGAATGTTCGGGATCAGTATCGACGTCTGTTCGACTTCCTGCGGGAAACGATAGGACCAGGCCTGGAACACGGCGACAGAGGTCCGGGCGCGGGAAGCTAGGCCAGAAGACGGTCGAGATCGCCAACGGGTACGATCGCGAACTCACCGCTAATCCAGCGGCCGGAGGCAGCCAGCCGTTCCAGGAGCTTGCCTTCGGCGCTGTAGGCCTCGCCAGCGCTCCCAAAGGTCCTGAAGGTTCGCAGCCGCCAGCTAGCGGCGGCGCCTCGCGGAAAGCCCACGTTCAATTCGCGCTGGCGTCGTTGCGGATCCCGAGAAATGCCCACCTTCACGATGGAGCGACTTGTCGCCGCCGGGCTGTAGTGAGGAAACAGAGCGTCGACAGCTCCCTCCAGCGCCATCAGATAGAGGTCGCAGGCGCCTTCCGTCGTGAGCATTTGCCGCAGACCGAAGCTTGGAGGCGGGCCGTGGCGGAACGTGGTCGCCTGCGGGGCCGTGCGGATCACCCGTCGACTGTCGGTCGCAATCAATACCGGCTGCGCCGCCTCATCGAAGCGCCACAGCACTTCGACGGGCTCTCCTCCCCATGCGCCGTCAGGGATGCCCACGCCGGCATAGATGAAAGGCCCGCGGTCCTTGGCCCGCCAGAAAACATGCGTCGTCACCGCCTCGGCCAGCATCGCGCTGATAAGTGGCTGATCCATCGTGGAGCCGGTTTTTCCAAACCAGTCGAGCGCGTCGTCAATCCAGCGGTTCGGATAGTCGTGACCGGTTCGGCCCGCGATGCCGACATTGCAGAAGACAAAGACCTCCTCGCCGACCCGAGCATAGCCGGTGGCCCAATCCCCACCTGCCATTGGCGGCAAACCCAAAGCCGCGCGAACTTGGTCGCGCGTATAAAGTTCGCCAATGTCGAAATGCGTCACCGCTCGGCTCTTGCCCCGAAGACTTTTCCCCACCTTGTTCCTAGCTCTCGGCTAACCGACCAAAGAAGGTGTTCGGAGGATAAGGGCAGCTTCGGCCCTGGGTCCATCCTTCGCCTAGCGACGAAGTTCAGCCGCCCGTCGGCTGAAGGCCCGCGTGGGACGTTGTCTCGGCCTTGCCGATCCGTTCGCGCCAGTTCCGTGCCCAGGCCTCCAGGGCCAGGACGATGAAGATGTCCCCGGTGTGGTCGAACCAGATCAGGCTGTCGCGATCAAGCGCCGCGTCCAGGGCGGCCAGGTCCAGGAGGCCGGCCTTGGCCAATTCGCCCTCCAGCAGATACGGGCGAAGGAAGTCCAGGCTGGCGGCCAGGCTGCGCGCGAAGAATACCGAGACATTGCCCTTGCCCTGGCGATGCAGCACCGCCTGCGGCAAGCGGTCGGCGAAGGCCTGGCGCGCGAAGGGTCGGTCGGCCGGACCCAGCGCCAGTCGCGGCGCGGCGATCGACAGGCAGGTCTCGACGACGGGTTGGCTCAGCAACGGATCGAAGACGTCGCCCCGCCGATGGCGCAGGCTCTCCCGAAAGGCGCTCAGGTTGTTGACGATCGCGCGCAGCTGAAGGCGTTTTGCTGGACCGACGCCGCGCAGGTCCGCGAGCCAGGGATGGACGATGTCCGCGGCGGGCGCGTCCTGCGCCAGGAAGACAAACCGCTCCGCGCCCCCTGGTAGGCTCCGGCCGCCGCGCGACGCCTCGGCCAGCAACGACCAGACCGTCCGCCCGGTCCGCTGGGCCAGGCGCGCCAGGGCCGCTCGCCGGCCGCCCGCAAGGCCGCCGCCGCGGACGAGATCGACGACCAGCTCGACGGCGGCCATCTGGTAGAAGACCGCATCGCCGCCCCGACCCGTGAACATGCAATCGGTGCCGTCCTGGTCGAGGCGCCGCGCTAGGTCGGCGTCATGGTCCGGATCGCCGGCCATGTAGGTTGGCCGGGGCCCCGCCGACGATCGCGCCAGCTTCTCGGCGTCGAGGGCGACCAGCCCGCGGGACACGGTGGTCAGCGGCAGGCCGGCCTGTTCCGCGACGGCCTCGGCGAATGGACGTTCGTCGCCTTCGACCTGCGGCCAGAAGTGATGAACGGTCTGGCTCACCGTGGCCCCGCACCGCTTGAGGGCGGCCGTCACGATCGCCGAGTCGATCCCGCCCGAAATCTCGCAGAGCACGCCCTGGCGCCCGCGGGCCAGGTTGGCGACGACACCATCGACCACCCTGGCCAGATCGGCCGGAGGCAGACGTCGGTCGTCCCGCTCGACCCAGGACAGCGGGCTCCAGGCGCGCCAGGTCGCCCCGTCGCTGAAGGCGAGCACGCCCGGATCGTAGCTGCGGACGCCGACCAGCGGGACGAGGTGACTGGCCAGCGCCTTGCGTCTCAGGATCGCACCCAGCTTGGGCCAGTCGATCGCCAGACCCGCCGGCCAAAGGGCGCTGTCGTCCGGCAGCCGCGAGGCCACGAAACGCAGACCGTCCCGCGTCCAGCCGATCGCCTCGCTGACGCCCATCGGATCGCGCAGCACCGCGCACGGCCCTTCGCCCCGGGTCAGCAGGGCCACGTAGCGTCCCCAGGCCCTGGTCGTCAGGCGCTGGGCGGTGTCGTATCGATCGCCCCCGGCGAGCCCATACATTTCAAAGGGCCGGGCATAGCCTTCCCGCGCGGCCGCCGCATCATGCAGGTCGCCGATGACAATGCCGCTGTCGCCCGGCAGAAGCTGGACGACGGGCGGGCGCGTGGTTTCGACCAGGACGACGAGGTCCCGCCGGCGCGCCGCCTGGCGCCAAAGCCCCGTCGCGCAGAGGCGATCGATCAGGGCTTCGAGCGTCTGGCGATGTTCGTCCGCCATGATTTCGACCGCGAGATAGTCGCGCATCAGACCACCATGATCGGCCTGAAGGTGCGAACCCGCTCGAGGGTGTCATCCAGGATGATGTCCCCGGCCTGCAGCCAGCAGTGGGCCTCGAACGGCCAGGTCCTCACGCCAAACACCCACGCCGCATCGTGACCGGCGGCGCGCAGGTGGCTCAGGAGCTGATAGCTGCGCATCAGGCAGACGCCGCCATGAGGCAGCCATGGCGCCAGGCGCCGAAAGGCCGCGGCCTCATCCAGCAAGGCCTGCGTCGGTGGGCGGATCTTGGCCTTGACCGATCTCCGCCCCGCCTCCGTCACCAGCGTCAACAGGTCCATGCGCTTGACGGCGTTCGCCGCGTCGCGATTGGCGGCCAGAGCGCGAAGGCCCTCTTTCACCGTCAGCGTCCGCGATCCACGCGCCAGGTCCAGAGCGCGGGCCGGATCGGGCAGGTCCGGGTCGTCTTCGCTGAGGCGCTCTTCCGAAAGAAGCCCCGCGGCGGTCAGTTGCTCGGCAACCAGCCGATCAGGTACGAGCGCCGAGCGTCCGGCCTGCAGTCGCACCATGTCGGCGCCGTCGACGAGACAGAAGTAGGCGTCCGCCGCCACGTCGAGAAAGACAAGATCGTCTTCGACTTTCGCTGCATGGACGTCGCGCGCCAGAAAGAGCGGCACCTGAAACCCTCCCGAAGGGCAAGGCCGGCGGCGGCCAGCGCCGCCGCCGGCTCCCCAGTTCAGCCGCCGATCTTGTAGCGGTCGGTCGGGTCGGCCGATTCCAGGTTGACGCCCTGGTCGGAGCCTTGGGTCAGGCGCTTGGCCGACCCGAAGCGGATCAGCTTGATCGACGTAATGCGGGTCATGACGATCTCCTTGTCGCTTGAAGCCGCTGGTTGCGGCCCAACTAGGAGGCGATCCCCCGCTCGTATATTCAAACCTATATTCGCGGCATCCGATGATGGCCGGCGGCGGCCCTGGGCGCCGGCCATCCAGGCCCTCAGCCGTGGAACATCCACCGATCGGTGGGATCGGCCGACTCCAGGCTGACGCCTTGATCGGAACCCCGGGTCAGACGCTTGGCCGAGCCGAGATGGATGAGTTTGATTTGGCGATCGCGGGTCATGAAGACCTCCCTGGCAAGAGCGCCGCAGGAGCGCGGCCCGTCGAGCAGGCGGCGGCCTTCGCCTATATTCAAATCTATATTCGCCGCTCGCCAAGAAGGCCCAGGGAAGCGGCCAGGATGGGCCCGCTGGCCGCGACGCGGCGCGCGTAGAACCGCCTGACGAGACTCGCCCGCAGCCTCGGCGGATCAAGCGCCGCCATCGCCAGCCGCGCCCGCTCGGCCTCCACGCCGGCCAGCACATGCTCTTCGCCAGAGGCGAACGGAGCCAGCTGGGCGCGGACCCGTCGCAAGGCTTCGACCAGAGCCTGGTCGCCAATGTGCGTACCCGTGAGCTGCTGACCGGTGGATGCCATCTCGCCGAAAGGCCAGCCGCTCGCCGGATGCGCAAGCGTGAGCACCCGCGCAAGAGAGTAGAGGCCAGACAGGCTCGCCGGGTCGTGGACGACGCCCGCATAGCCGGCGGCGGTGCGGACGATCAGCCCCTCGCCCGCCAGACGTGCCAAGGCTTCGCGCACTGGCGTGGGGCTGACCCCAAGTTCGGCCGCCAGGCCGTTGATGGGCAGGGCCGCGCCTTGCAGGGGACCGGCCTGCGCCAACCGCGCCCGCAAAGCCGCCATCGTCCGGTCGAAGGGATCACGGTCTCGGCCCACTGGCGGCTCCTGGAGGAAGCCGGAGTTTTCGCCAGGGCGAACCGCGACGTCGAGCCAGAACCCGGACGGTCGCCGTCGCGCGTGGACGAATCGCAGCCAGACCTAGCGGCGCGCGGCGTTTTAGGGGATCGCCCACGATCTGCCGCGTAAGTGCTGCGCGATCTCCGCCACTCCAACCGCAGCGACGGCCGTCCGGTGGCGGATCAATGCGCAACAACTTCTCGCGTGTAACAACGGAATTTCGCAACCACGCCGGTTGCTCGACGAGGCGAAGTGAAATCTGCTACGCCATCTAGAGTTGTTTCAGTGCGGAGCGTTGCATGCTTGGCTCGCCCTCGACGCCACTCGCGCGCCAGGCCCGGCTGCTTTCCCAGATCCTCAGGATGCTTCGCAAGGAGCGAAGGATGACGGCGGCGGAAGTCGCCGCCGGCATGGGCATCGCAGTGCGAACCTATCAGGATTTCGAAGCGGGCAAGGGCGACCTCGATCTCAACAAGATCCTGCTTTTCGCGACCGCAACAGCCACCGATGCGGTGTCGATCATCCTGGCGTTGCTCTTCCGCGATCCGGACCTGGCCCGTCAATCGATGGACAACAAGTTGCCCACGACATTCTGGATCTCGTTCAGGGAGTTCCGCGACGACGTCGGCGAGCAGCTCAACGTCGTGCCGCCCGCCCTGCTCCTGGAAGGGTTTCGGCGCGTCTACGAGGAGATCAAGCTCTACCTGCGCAAGCGGGCGGACAGCGCCGAAGACTGGCTTGAACGGGCGATCGCCGAGGCCTATCGACCGCCCGGGGACGACAAGACCGACCCGGAGACCTAGCCTGGCCCGGCGGGCGGGGCGGCCGACTGGACCGGAGGCTCGGACTTGCGCATCCAGGTCAGCGGCAGGACGCCGTCCTCGGCTGCCATGAGCCTGGCGCTGATCGGCTCGGGCCAGCTCGGATCATCGAGCTTGAGATTGAGCAGCGCTCCGGAGGTGTCGGTAACTCGCCAGGCCGCGCCACACTCGTTGTCGCCCATTAGCGCAACGTAGTCCGGCGCCTTGTTGGAGAATTTCTCGCTCGGCGTCAGGCGCAGGTCGGCATCGAGGGTCAGGGAGGTCAGGCGTCCGACGAAGCCGTCGCCGTCGCGCCGGAAGTGTCCGATGGTGTTCATGGAAGACTCGCGCCGCCCACCAGGGTGAGGCCCATCAGCGACGGCCCAGGAACCGGTGGGGGGGATAACCGGCATCGTCCTGGGCCGCCGCCGCCGATCAGCTCGGGGGAGACGAGCGATCGGTCTGCGCGGGTGCGATAAGGACGCCTGGCGGGCGGGTGGAAGCGTCCTCGCGGATCCCGCCAAACCCTTGTCTCGCATGGCCTTATTGCTCTCAATCCCTCGAACGCCCGGGTCGTTGAGAGACAGGCTCTGGCGTGGAATCGGCGGGGCCGGCAAGGCTGCCTGATGCGAGAACCGACTCCACAGGGGACAAATGTTCTGCTTATGTTCTCGCGCGACGACGGAGGCCGACATGCGGGACGACAGCATCATCATCGACGGCGTGGCCTTCATGAGCCTTTACCACCACGACGGCCGCTTCGTGCGCGGTGATGGCCTGTTCGCCTTCGCCCGCCGTGACCCCGACGGCGGCCGCACCATTCTTCATTTCGAGCTCGCCCGTGACATCCACCGTGTGGCGCGGGCCGATCATCCGCGCTGGGCCTATGCTGTCAGCGCCGGCATGAACGAACTGCTGGTCCACCTCGCCGGATCGCAGCAGCGCCCGGGTGAGACTGTCTCCGATGCGGCTACCTGCCCCATCCGATGGGCGCTGCATCCGGCCGAGATCGATTCCGAAATCGCTCCGCCTGATAGCAAAAGCGCCTAAGTCGAAATCAAGTCAGTCGCTGATACAACCACCAAGCTTGTAAGCGCCAAGCCGTCGCAACGGGGATGAACATCGGCAAGCGAGTTTGTTGACCTTCCGTCCAACGTGTTGCGTCGCGAGCGTGACGCCAAACCCAGGCCTGCCCACAACGTTTCTCGAACTCCACCTGGTCCAGACCGCCTCCGTGCACACCGAGCACTTCAACCGCAAGCTGGGTCGCGTGCGCGGCCATTTCGATCGGCGTGGCCAGATAGTTCATGTAGTCCTGATATGTGTTGGACCGCAGCGCTTCCTGAGACGCCTTGTCGGCGGCCGTGATTTTGTCGATCCAGGCCTGGCCGCCTTGGACCGCCTGACGAACATGGGCGGCCTCGTGTGCAAGCACTGGCCGCACGGCAAACCGAAACGCGGCCAAATCCTCAGCGAGGAATTCGGTGCTTTGCCCGACAGCCGGGAAGGGCTTCAATTCTATGCTGGGCTTGCCTGCAACGGGAAACTTCGTCGCCGCGCGCACGTCACGCGGCCTCATGGTCTGTTCTGCACCGCCAGCGACGAGTTGTGCATCAAGGATTCTCACCGGCTTCGCGGGAAGTGGCGGATCCCCAGCCGCCAGTTGCTCGACCATGAGATCCACCGCGAAGTCGATCTCTTCGAGGTCGGCCAGGTCAAGCCAAAGGTCGGCGGGAATTACGGGAGCAGTCATGGGCAACCTCTACAGGCGCTGGCGTACAGCGGGAAGACCGTTGTCTGTCGCCGCTGGCTTATGACCAATTCGTTCAACGGCTAAGCTGCCAGTCCTAAATTTGATAAGCTGAGGCGCCCGCCGCATCGCGGCGGGCGCTCCTTGCCGTCAGGCCTCCTCGTCGTCGGGTTGGCCCGCCTTGGTCGGACGGCTCCAGACCAGGTCGAAGCCCTCCTCGGCCGCGTGCAGCCGGGCGAACACCGGCGCCGGGAAGCTCGGGTCATCGAGCTTGACCGACAGGTATTCATTGCCCTCGCGCGACTTGCGCTTCCAGGCCGCGCCGAGCTCGACATTGCCGGCGGCGATGCGGAAAGCCGGCTGCTTCTTGGCGTCGTCGCACTCGACCGCGCGAAGGCGAACGTTCTTGATCGAGAGCTTGAGCGAGCGGATGGCGCCGACATAGCCGTCCGGGGTGGCGGTGAAGTGACCGATGGTGGACATCTGAAAAGCTCCTGCTGGTCTGCCTGGCCGCGCCGATCGCGGCCTCGATGGCGATCCACGGGACCGGGGCGATCGGCCCGACGCGCAGGACGCGGCACGCGGCCCCGCAGCAGCGCGAAGGACCGCCGCCGGCGGCTGTCTTGCCTCGCGAGGAATGGGCGAAGGCCCAGGGGAAGACAGTCGATGGCCAGGTTGCGGGACGGGCCCGCCTCGGTCGGATCAAAGCCGGAAGAGGACGCAGGTCGGGTCGGCCAGGCCGGCCAGTCGGAGCTCGAAGCCCTCCATCGTCGGCCCCTTCACCCCGTCCTTGGGCGGCGTCGGCGCCATCGGCCCGCTCAAGCTCTTCATCGAGACCCGCCCCGCGCTGTCGCCCGCGACGACAGCAAGAAGCAGCCGGCCTTCCGCATCAGCGCTGGCACGGTCGAGTTTGGTGCGGCCTGGACGCGCAAGCCGCGCATGAGCGATGCCTACCTGCTGCTCTTGCGCGCGGCCCAGCCCCTGCTCACGATGTGCGCCAGCCACACGCGCCGAGGTCGCTCGTCCTGATCTGGAGCCCCCCACGCCCGGCCAGACCGGCAACGAGGAGGCCTGACGTCAAGGAGCGCCCGTCGCTATGCGGCGGGCGCCCCCATCTTGCTTCTCTTCTGGCCGTCGCAGCGCCCGCCAGACCGGGACGGCGCACGCCGCCCCGGCCCCTCACCTATTCGGCGGCGACCAGTTCCCGAACCTCTTCCAAGGCGTCCGGCTCTGCCTGCTTCGGGTCAGTCGGCGCTTGAGCTTCGCCCAGAGCCTCGCCGGGGCCATCCGGCTCCACCCTCGACGTCCGCAGGAGCTTGGGCAGCCAGCGGGCGGCGACCAATTGCGGTTCGGCGGCGGCGATCAGGGCGTCCTTCTTCTCGCCCCGCAGACGCTCGGCCGCCTCGGGCGAAACCGCCTCGCGCACCGCCGCCAGGGTGTGGGCCTTGGTGACACGGGCCAGGTAGTGGTCGGCGGTGGGCGACCACCAGTCGGCCATGTCCAGGTCCAGCGCCGCCGCCAGCTGGTCGGCGTGCGCCCAGGCGCCCGGACGACGCTCGTAGCCGTGCAAGGCGTTGACGCTCAGGCCCACGCAGTGGGCCAGCAGGCTCATGCGGCTGTCTAGGTCCAGGCCGACGACGAAGGCCCAGATGTCGGCGGCGTCGGTCGGCACATGGGCGGCCCAGGCGGCGTGACGCTCGGCCACGGCCAGCGCCGCCGACGAGCCGTCGATGCCGTCCGCCTCGCCCGACAGGCTGTAGGACGTCAGCCGGATGTCCAGGCAGGTCGGCATGGCCCCGTACTGGACGAAGGCGCGCAGGACGAGTGCGTGGGTCAGGGCGACCAGAGCCAGGTCCGGGCTCCGGGCCAGGGTCTCGCGCATGGCCATGGTGCGATGGGCGGTGAGATCGGCGACCAGCCGGGCGGCGAGCGGCGCGGTCGCGTCGCCCTCGGGTTCGTCGGGCTCGGCGTGGTCCTCCGCCCCCGCCGCCTCGTCCTCGTCCCAGGGCGGCGCGCCGTCCTCGCCGTCGCCCGCATCCTCGCCCTCGCCCGCCTCTTCCTCGGGCGCGGGCGGCGGCGGGACGTCCTCGGCGCGGACCAGACCGCGCTCGATCCGCACCGCGCCATCGTGACCCAGGATGATCATCGCCCCGGCATAGGCCACCTCGGCCGGATCGAAGGCGACGTCGGGCGATGCGGCCAGCGCGTCCTCGATGCCGGACAACCGGGCATCGATCTCGGCGGGCAGGTCCTCGACCGCGCCCCATTCCTCGGACAGGGCGGCATACTCGTCGCGCAGGGCGTCGAGCCGGGCCTGTTCGGCGTCCTCGCGCACGACCTGACGCGGATAGACGCGCGACAGGCCGTGACCGTGCGGATAGTCGAGATAGGCCGCCGTCCACCGCCAGCCCTCGGTCTCTCGCACCTCGGTGGCCAGGGCCGACAGCTTCTCGGCGACCAACCGGTCCAGCAGCGGCACGTCCTCGACATAGCCGCCATCGTCTTCGCTGAAGAGGTCGCGGAGGATCGTGCCGCCCGCATCGAGATAGGCCGGCAGGCCCACGAAGGTCACGCGGCGGTCACCGACCAGGGCCGTGGTCTCGGTCATGGCCCGGCGGATGGCATAGGGCTGGCGATTGGTCAGGGTCTCGAAAACCTGGCGCTGGCGGGCGTGATCCTCGCTGATCGCGAAGGCCTGGAGCTGGTCCAGGGTCAGGCCGCCCTGACGGTAGACGTCCAGCAGGTCGGAGGCGACGGCGCCCAGGCGCAGCCGCTGGCGGACGACGGCGGCGGTGACGCCGAACCGGGCGCCGATTTCCTCAGCGCCCAGACCGCGCCGCTCGGCCTGATCCCGGAACGCCTCGAACTCGTCCGCTGGATGCAAGGCGCTGCGAGAGACGTTCTCGTCCAGGGAGATTTCCTGAGGGTCGTTGACCGTGTCGACCAGGCACCGCACGGGCGTCGTCTTGCTGATCACCTTGCGCTTGGCCAGCAAACGAAGTGCCAGCCGCCGCCCCTCCCCGGCGGTGACAAGGCCATAGCCGGTCGCCGTGCCGTCGGCGCGAAGCTCCGGCTCGACGACCAGCGGCGAAATCAGGCCCTTGGCCTGGATGCTGGCCGCCCGCGCCTCGATCTCGGCCTCGGAGTGGCCGACCTTTCGCACGTTGCGTGGCGACTTCTTGAGCTTGTTGAGCGGATAGACGCGCTCCTCGCCATATTGGACACCAGCGGGCGAAACAGCTTGGCTCTGAGTGTTCATGTCTGCCTCCTGAGGGCATGGGGGGTTCAGGCGCAAAAGGCGCGCCTGAACCCCGACGCCCGTCGGCGAGACCGGGGGTGCAAGCGGAGCGGCCGGCTTCGCGGGGACCCGGCTGCAGGGCGTTCCACCCCGACCACCATCGCCTTCGCGACCGCGACCGAAGCTGGGCGGAAGCCGGTCCGAAGCGCGCCGGGGGCGGAGCCCCAAGCACGCGGCCGTCAGGCCGCCATCAAGGATGAAGCCTGCACAGGAGCCCGCGCACCGCGCGTGGCGGGAGGCGGCGTCGAGCGGACGGCGGCGCCCCAAAGGCGCCCGCCAGGCGTCGCGCCCGAGGGAGCGGCGAAAGCCGCGGGACCGAGCGTGACCGCCGACCGCTCTCGAAACCCGGTGAAGCCGAGCGCGGAAGCGTTCGGCGGGAACCATCGCCACATCGCTTCGAACCAACGGCTTCCGCTGTTGGCGCGCCCGCCACGAACCTGCCTTTGCCGTCGCCAGCTCGACGCTCCTTGGACGTGGCTTGCGCTCGAGACCTCAGTCCGGACGATAGCCCATGCCCCATCGCCGCGCCTCTCAGCACCCCGTCCCAAACTTCTTCGACTACCTCGAAGAAAAATCGTCGCCGCGACTACCAACACCCCAGTCGCCATCCGTCCCATTCACGGTGACCGATGACTGGCCGGCGTTCGTACCCATTAGCGAACGCGAGATCGCCGTCCTTGAAGCTCACCTGGCCCAAGTGCTGGACGAGCTCCTTGGGTCACTACCGTGACCGAGGAGATCCATCGTGGCCCGACAATCCAAATCGCCCCTCCTGCCGACCCGCGCCGCTCTTTATCTTCGCGTTTCCACCGGACGCCAGGCCGAGAACGACCTTTCCATTCCCGATCAGCGACGCCAGCTTGAGGCCTACTGCGAAGCCAAGGGCTGGACCGTCGCCGCGGAATTCGTCGAGCCTGGCGCCAGCGCCACCGATGACCGCCGCCCTGCCTTCCAGGCGATGATCGAGGCGGGCACGGTCAAGCCGCCCGCCTTCGACGTGGTGCTCGTCCACTCGTTCTCACGGTTCTTCCGCGACCAGTTCCTGTTCGAGTTCTACGCCCGCCAGCTGGCCAGGGCCGGCGTCCGCGTCGTGTCGATCACCCAGGAGCTGGGTGACGATCCGATGGGGATCATGATGCGCCAGATCATGGCGCTGTTCGACGAGTACCAGTCGCGCGAGAACGCCAAGCACACCTTGCGCGCCATGAAGGAAAACGCCCGGCAAGGGTTCTGGAACGGGGCCCGGCCGCCGCTCGGCTACCGCGTCGTCGTCGCCGAGCAGCGCGGCGCAAAAGCCAAGAAGAAGCTGGAGGTCGACCCGCTTCAGTCGGAGACGATCCGGCGGATCTTCCGCCTCGCCATTCACGGCGAAGGCGCCTCGGGCCCCATGGGCGTCAAGGCGATCGTCGTGCACCTGAACGACCAGGGCGTGCGCACGCGCGACGGCGGCCGTTTCGGGGTTTCGGCGATCCACGCGATCCTGACCTGCACGACCTATATCGGCGAGCATCGCTTCAATCGCCGGGTCGCGGCGACCGGCGAATACAAGGACGAGGACGAGCACGTCGTTTGCGAGGTCCCGCCCATCGTCAGCCAGGCCGAGTTCCAGGCCGTGCAGGACGCGCTTTACAAGCGCAATCCCAAGAGGATGGCCCCGAGGTTCGTCAAGAGTCCAATCCTGCTCGGCGGCATCTGCTTCTGCGGCCTGTGCGGCGGCGCCATGACCCTGCGGACCGGCAAGAACGGGAAATACCGCTACTATACCTGCTCGACGAAGAACCGCACTGGCGAGGCCGGTTGCAAGGGGATCACCGTCCCCATGGACCGGGTCGACAACGCGGTCGCCCACCACCTGGAGACCCGCCTGCTCGATCCCTCACGCCTGGCGGGCCTGATGGAGAACATCATCGATCGACGCGCCCAATGGGCGGAACAGCGCCAGCAGCATATTGGCGAGCTGCGTCGTCGCGCCTCCGAGGCGGCCGCCAAGCTGAACCGCCTCTACGGCATGGTCGAAGACGGCCTGGTCGACTCGCGCGACCCGTCCCTGAAAGATCGGATCCGGGCCTTGGTGGACTTGCGCGACACGGCCGAGGCGGAAGCCGAGCGTGCCGCGGCGGCGGCCGAAAAGCTCGGCTCGGTGATCAATCCAGAAATTCTGGTCCGTTTCGCCGCCGCCACCCGCGAGATGCTGCGTAATGACGATGGAACCCTGCGACGGGACCTTCTTCGCGCGGTGGCCCAGAGGGTCGAAATCACCTCGACAACCAGCGCCACCGTGATGGGTTCGAAGATCGACTTGCTACGAACACTGGCGTCGAACGGCGGCGTGGAGTCGGCGGCTCTGGACGTTCGTAGTTTGGTACCGGGTTGGCGCGCCCTGCTGGATTCGAACCAGCGACCGCTCGCTTAGAAGGCGAGTGCTCTATCCAGCTGAGCTAAGGGCGCGCGCTGGCCGGCCGGATCCGCGGCGGCGCTAGTGGGTCCAGGGCTGCTTGCGGTTGGCGGCGAAGTTGTCGGCATAGGCCTTGATGATCCGCTTGGGGGTCTTCGGTTCGAAGAGCTGGAAGGCGATCTCGTGGCGCTGGGCGTAGGCCACCGCCTCGTCACGCGTCTCGAAGGTCAGGCGGATCTGGCCGTTCATGTCGCTGGACGTGGTCCAGCCCATCAGCGGGTCGGGCTTGCGGGCCGAGGCCGGCTCGAACTCCAGCACCCAGTCCTTGGTCTTGGCCTTGCCGGACTGCATGGCGTTCTTGGCGGGGCGATAGATGCGGGCCAGCATGGACCTCTCCCAGAGTACCTTACCGAGAATACCTTGCCGATGGTCGGAGCGGCAGGATTTGAACCTGCGACATCCTGGTCCCAAACCAGGCGCGCTACCAGACTGCGCTACGCTCCGAAACATCGGCAGGCGGGTGCTCTACAGGGGTTCGAAGCGCGGATCAACGATCCGGACGCCGCAATTCACCCCTTCGGGAAGATTCGATGCAGAACGCGGTCGCCGGGCAGGATGCCCAGCTGCGCCGCGCGGCCGCCCGCCAGCTCCAGAACGCCCAGAACCAGGCCGCCCGAGGCGAGCGGCGTCTCGTCGTGCGGTCGGGCGTTGCGGGCGATCGACAGGATCCTGCCGTTCGGCGCGATGTAGATAATGTCGAGCGGAATCAGGGTGTTCTTCATCCAATAGGCCACGCGCTGGGGCTTGGCGTAGGTGAAGAGCATCCCGTGGTCGGGCGCCAGGCTCTTGCGGAACATCAGCCCCCGCTCCTGCTGGGCGCGGGTGGCGGCGATCTCGACCTGGAAGCGTTGGCGACCGCGCAGGGTGACGATTTCCACCGTCTCCAGCTTACTCCCAGGCGCGGCCCAAGCGTTGGCGCCCGCGCTGACACCCAGCATCAGCCCGGCGAGCAGCGCCCGCCTTCCGATCATCCGTTCCGCCACGCATCACCTCGGGAAAAGCCAATCTCGGTCGAGACTAGCCTTCCCCCCAAGATGGCGAAAGCGAGGCCGCTAAAGTCAGGCGTCGCCGGCGGTGATTTCCGCGACCACCAAGCCCTTGGGGCCCCGCGCGAACCGCACCAGGACATCGTCGCCCGGCTGCAGATCCTCAAGCCCGCCCCGCCGGAGCGTCTCGATATGCACGAAAATGTCCCCAGGTTCGGCGTCGCGGATCACGAAGCCGTAGCCCTTGGTGCGGTTGAACCACTTGACCTTGGCGTGCTCGGCCGGCCCTTCGGGTTCCAGGGCGTGGCGCCCATGGCCTTCCCGCAGGGGATCGCGACGCGTCGGCCCGTCGGCGAAGGTCCGCCGCTGCCGCTCGATCGGCGCCGCGGCGTTACTTTCGTCGAGATTGACGACCTCGCTGACCTGCCAGCCCTTGGGCCTTCGCACCACGTCGCACACGATCACCGCCCCCTCCATGGCGGTTTCGCGCCCGCAGTTGCGCAGCGACGTCACATGCAGAAGCACGTCCTTAAGCCCGGTCTGGCCCGGATCATCCGGTACGATGAACCCGTAACCCTTGCCGGCGTCGAACCACTTCACCTTCCCGCTGATGCGCACGAACTCTTCGTGCGCCGCAGCGTCCTCAAAATCGAAACCAGACATCCCACCCCTCTGGCTCGCCCAATCAGCCCATCGGAGCGAGCACTACGAGAACAGTGTTCTCGCGTGAGGAGAGCCGTCAATGACGAAATCACGTCAAAAGGGCGCACAAAGGCGTTCCGCGACATTTCGTCGCAGAAACAACACAGAAACAATTCTGAAATACAGCCGAAAGTGGCAGTCCCTAGGGGAGTCGAACCCCTCTCTCCAGATTGAAAATCTGGCGTCCTAACCGATAGACGAAGGGACCACATCGCCGCCGAAGCGGAACATAGCCGATATATAGCCTCGCGGGTGGCAGTCCCTAGGGGAGTCGAACCCCTCTCTCCAGATTGAAAATCTGGCGTCCTAACCGATAGACGAAGGGACCACGGCCCCGCGAGGAAGCGGGTGTATAGCCGCGACCTTGGGGGCGCGCAAGCCGCCGAAAGTCATTTTTTCGGTCCGACTTTCAGTCCGTCCACGCCGTCGAGCCAAACACAGTTTCGCTCGACCTCCCGCAGCCTAGAGCGCGTACCGCGCTCTGGGATCGTGGGCGTCCTCGATCTCCAGCTGGACGCCGTTTCGGCCCATATAATCGTCCGGTTTCAGCTTGCCGACGACGTCCAGCGCGCCGCCGCCCGCCAACAGACGCTGGCCCAGCGGCGTCTCGGCGCTGCGCCAGCTGATGGCCTTGATACGGTCGCCGGTCGGTCCGACGAGGTCCATGCGCACGTGCCCTCCCTTGAGGGCCGAGACCCGGTCGGGCCGCACCTGAGTCAGGGCGAACATCGGCTCGGGATTGCCGGGCCCGAACGGCGCCAGGCGCTGGAAGTCGTCGAGCAGCGCCCGATTCGCCGCGCGCGGTTGAACCAAGGCGTCGATCTCGACCGATTCGACGCCCACGGCCTCCATCTCGCCAGCCAGGTGTTCCTCCAGGAAGGCGCGGAACTCGGGGATCATCTCGGGACGAATCGACAGGCCGGCGGCCATGGCGTGGCCGCCGCCGGCCATCAGCAGCCCCGCCTCGAAGGCGGCCTGAATGGCCCGGCCCAGATTGACGCCGGGCTGCGAACGGCCCGAGCCCTTGCCGACATTGGCGGCGCGGTCGACGCCGATCACCACCACCGGCTTGCGATAACGCTCGCGCAGGCGGCCCGCGACGATGCCGATGACGCCCGGATGCCAGTCCTCGCCGGCCACCACGATGACGGGCGCATCGGTGTTGAAGTTACCGCGCTCCAGCATGGCGGCGGCCTCCTCGACCACGGCGGCCTCGACGGCCTTGCGCTCGGTGTTGAGCCCGTCCAGCTCCTCGGCCAGAGCGGCGGCCTCCAGAGGATCGTCGGTCGACAGCAACATGGCGCCGAGGTCCGATCGCCCGATACGGCCGCCGGCGTTGATACGAGGCCCCAGGATGAATCCGGCGTGGAACACGGACGGCTTGCCCGAGCCCTTTCCGACCTCGAACAAGGCCTTCAGTCCGGGATTGGCCCATGCCCCCATGGTCCGCAGGCCCAGCGCCGTCAGGGCGCGGTTGAAGCCGACCAGCTGGGTGACATCGCAGACCTCGCCCAGAGCGACGAGATCCAACCACTGACGCAGGTCCGGCTGCGGACGATCGTCGGTGAACAGGCCGCGCTTGCGGGCCTCGCGATTCAGGGCGGCCAGCAGGACGAAGGTGACCCCGGCGGCGGCCAAGACCCCCTGCCCGCTCTGGCACCCGGGACGGTTGGGGTTGACCACCGCGGCGGCGGCCGGCGGATCTTCGCGCATCAGATGGTGGTCGATGACCACGACCTCCAGGCCAATTTCGGCGGCGCTGGCGATGGCGTCATAGGCGGCCGCGCCGCAGTCCAGGGTCACGACCAGCTCGGCTCCGCCGTCGCGAATCGTCTTGAACGCCGCCGGGCTGGGGCCATAACCCTCGGTCAGGCGGTCGGGAATGTAGATGGGCAGTTCGACGCCCATGTAGCGGAACCAACGGACGAGCTGGGCGGCGCTGGTGGCCCCGTCGACATCGTAGTCGGCGAAGACCATGGTCGGCCGGCCTCGCTCCAGGGCGTCGATCAGGATCTCGGCGGCCCGGTCCATGTCGGTGAAGCTGGACGGATCCGGGAACAGCGCCTTCAGGGTCGGGCGTAGATAGTGCTCGGCCTGCTCCAGTGAGACGCCACGCGAGACCAGGGCGCGGGCCAGGGGCTCGCTCAGGCCATGACGCTGCTGGATGTCGCGCACGACGGCCATGTCGGCCGGTCTTTCGCGCCACGCGCGGCCGCTGAGCGAGCGTTCGACGCCCAGAAAGGCGCCAGGCGAGGCGCTGGCGGAAATATCGGTGACACCATCGGCGGGCATCGCTGGAGAATAGCTGGTCACGCGGATTCGGACCATGCGGCGCGGCGACGACAGTCCCGGACGTGGGTCAGCCCGCTTGCATCTCGCGGCGCACCGCCTCGACCTCGTTGGCCGAACCCAGCACCACCGGCACGCGCTGGTGCAGCTTGGTCGGCTGGATGTCGAGGATGTCGGCCAGGCCCTCGGTCGACTTGCCGCCCGCCCGCTCGATCAGCAGGCTCATCGGGTTGGCCTCGTACATCAGGCGAAGCTTGCCCGGCTTGGCCGGTTCGCGAGCGTCCCACGGGTACATGAAGATGCCGCCGCGCATCAGGATGCGGTGGACGTCTGCGACCATCGAGGCCACCCAGCGCATGTTGAAGTTCTTGCCCCGGGGACCATCCTTGCCCGCCAGGCAGCCGTCGATATAGCGGCGCACCGGCGGCGCCCAGTGGCGCTGGTTGGACATGTTGATCGCGAACTCGGCCGTATCGGCCTTGATCGCCAGACTCGGATGGGTCAGCAGCCACTGACCGTCGGCGCTGAGCGTGAAGCCGTCGACACCGCCCGACAAGGTCAGGACCAGCATGGTCTGCGGACCGTAGACGGCATAGCCGGCGGCGACCTGCCCGCGACCGGCCTGCAGGAAATCGGCCTCGGTCGGCGCATGGCCGGCTGGCGCGGGCAGCACCGAGAAGATCGTCCCGACCGAGACGTTGACGTCGATATTGCTGGAGCCGTCCAGCGGGTCGAAGGTCACCAGATAGCCGCCGACACGGCCGGTCGGCTCGACCTCTTCCAGCTCTTCCGAGGCCAGGCCCGCGACGGCGGCGCAGCCCTTCAGGGCGTCGCTGAGCATGTCGTTGGTGATGACGTCGAGCTTCTTCTGCTCCTCGTCCTGGACGTTGGTGCTGCCGGCCGCGCCCAGGCTGCCCGACAGCGCGCCGCTGGCGACCACGCGGCTGATCCGCGCGCACGTGGCGGCGATCGTCTGGACGACGTCCTTGAGGGCGGCGTCGGCCGGCTCGGCCGCGAGCCGGGCGGCCAGGTCGACGAAGGCGGTCATCTCGTATCCTCGAAACCGAAAGCAGAAAGGCCGCCCTACAAGACGGCCATGACAGAAAGGTCTCAGACCTTCCGCTTCATGCGGACCTCGCGGACGGTGCCCGTCGCGGAGTTCATCACCAGGGTGTGGGTATGGACGCAGCCGTCGCGGAAGACGACGCCATCCAGCAGCCCGCCACGCGTCACGCCGGTTGCGGCGAAGATCGCCTCGTCCCGGACGATCTCGTGCAGGTCGTACTTCTTGTCGAGATCGGTCACGCCCCACCGAGCGGCGCGGGCGCGCTCGTCGGCGTTGCGGAACAGCAGACGGCCCTGGAACTGCCCGCCGACGCACTTCAGCGCCGCGCAGGCCAGGACGCCTTCCGGCGCGCCGCCCGAGCCCAGATAGAGGTCGATGCCGGTCGAAGGATCGGTGGTGTTGATCACCCCGGCCACGTCGCCGTCAGTGATCAGATGGATGCGGGCGCCGGCCGCGCGGACCTTGGCGATGATGTCGGCGTGACGCGGACGATCCAGGACGCAGACGGTGATCTCGGTCTCCGCCACGCCCTTGGCGTCGGCGATCGCCTTGATGTTCTCGGCCGGCGAGCGGTCCAGGTCGATCACCCCGGCGGGCAGCCCCGGACCGCAGGCGATCTTGTCCATATAGGTGTCGGGCGCGTTCAGAAGCGTGCCCTTGGGCGCCCAGGCCATCACCGTCAGAGCGTTGGGTTGGGCCTTGGCGGCCAGGGTCGTGCCTTCCAACGGATCCAGGGCGATGTCGATCTTGGGGCCCTTACCCGTGCCGACCTTCTCGCCGATGTACAGCATCGGCGCCTCGTCACGCTCGCCTTCGCCGATGACGATCTCGCCATCGATATCCAGCGTGTTCAAGGCGTTGCGCATCGCGTCGACGGCGGCCTGGTCGGCGGCCATCTCGTCGCCACGACCCAGCATCGTCCACGAGGCGATGGCGGCGGCTTCGGTTACGCGAACGGCGTCCAGGACCAGCGAGCGGTCCAGGGTGTTCGAACTCATCCGTCTCTCCCAACCGCCCCGGATAGAGGTGGCCTTGTTCCCAATGTCGCCTTCGACGCCGAGTTTTCTCGGTCGTTTAGATGCGCGCGACGCGCAAAAGGCGGGGACGCTCTAGCACGGTCTGCAATTTTTCGATGCGGCTAATCGCATCCAGAAGGTTCGATTCCGGCGTCGCATGGGTAACGAGCACGATCGGCACGCCGCCCGCTCCTTCGACGGGCTTTTGCAGGAAACTATCGATCGAAACACCGCATTCGGCCAGGGTTTCGGAGATGGCGGCGATCACGCCGGGCTGATCCTTGGCCATGATCCGCAGATACGCCTTGCCCACCGCGCGGGCCGGATCGATGGCGATGAACGGGGCCAGAGCGCCGGCCGGCGCCTGGAACACAGGGCGGACGGCCCTGGTCATCACGTCGGCGATGTCGGCGGCCACGGCGGCCGCGGTCGGGCCCGCGCCCGCGCCCGGCCCCTGGATGAAGATCCGGCCGATGCGCTTGCCTTCGATGAACAGCGCGTTGAGCGCGCCGCCCGCCTGGGCCAGCGGATGATACAGCGGGGTCAGCGACGGATGCACCTTCACGGCCACGCCGTCGTCGGTCTTGGCGGCGCTGGCGACCAGCTTGATGCGATAGCCCAGATCCTTGGCCAGCTTGATGTCGAGCAGCTCGACATCGCTGATGCCCTCGATCTCGGCGGCCTCGAAGTTCGGGGCGCAGCCGAAGGCCAGGGCGGCCAGGATGCTGATCTTGTGGCCGGCGTCGAAGCCGCCGACGTCCGTGGTCGGATCGGCCTCGGCATAGCCCAGGCCTTGGGCTTCGCGCAGCACGTCGGCGAACGAGCGGCCGGTCTTCTCCATCTCGGTCAGGATGAAGTTGCAGGTGCCGTTGAGGATGCCCGCGACCGAGACGACGTCGTCACCGACCATGGCCTCGCGCAGCATCTTCACCGCCGGGGTGCCGCCCATGACGGCCGCCTCGAACAGCAGCGGCACGCCTTGGGCCTCGGCCAGGGCGGCCAGTTCGGCGCCGTGCACGGCGATCAGGGCCTTGTTGGCCGTGACCACGGGCTTGCCGGCCTTCAGCGCGGTCTCGACCGCGGCCTTGGCCGGGCCGTCGCTGCCGCCGATCAGCTCGACGAAGAGATCCACGTCCGGCGAGGCGGCCAAGGCCACTGGATCGTCGAACCAGGCCAGGGTCGAGATATCGACCGGACGCGCGCGGGTCTTGTTGCGGGCCGAAACGGCGGTGACCACCGCCCGATCGCCGGCCGGCGCGAAATCCGGGCGCTCGGCCAGGAACTGCAGAAGTCCGCCGCCGACGGTGCCAAGGCCCGCGACGCCGACGCGCCAGGTCTTCTTCGTCATCTTCGAATCCTCGGGATCGGACGGCTCTTAGGCCTGTTCCATCTTGTTGTGGGCCTTGGCCAGGATGGAGTCGGCGTTGGCGATGAATTTCTTCACGTTGCGCGCGGCCTGACGGATGCGGTGCTCGTTCTCGACCAGGCCGATCCGCACATAACCCTCGCCGTACTCGCCAAAGCCGATGCCGGGGGCGACGGCGACGCCGGCCTCCTCGATCAGCAGGCGCGAGAAGAGCATGGAGCCGGCCTCGCGATAGGCCTCGGGGATCTTGGCCCAGGCGAACATCGAAGCCGGCGGGTTGGGGATGTCCCAGCCGGCGCCCTTCATCGACTTGATCAAGGTGTCGCGACGGCTCTTGTAGATGCCGCGGATCTCATCGACGCAATCCTGGGGCCCGTTGAGCGCCGTGGCCGCGGCCACCTGCACCGGGGTATAGGCGCCATAGTCCAGGTACGACTTCACGCGGGCCAGGGCCGCGCAGATGCGAGCGTTGCCGACCACCATGCCCACGCGCCAGCCGGCCATGGCGTAGGTCTTCGACAGCGAGTTGACCTCGACCGCGATGTCCTTGGCCCCATCCACCTGCAGGATCGACGGGGGCGGATTGTTCTCGAAATAGATCTCGCCATAGGCCACGTCGCTGATCACCAGCAGGTCGTGCTTCTTGGCCAGCGCCACGGCGTCCTTGTAGAAATCCAGATCCACCCATTGGGCGGTCGGGTTCGACGGATAGGACAGGATCAGCACGCTGGGCGGCGGCACGGAGTGCTTCACCGCGCGGCTGATGTTGGAGAGGTACTCCTCCGGCGACAGGGCCGGCACATGGCGGATGATGCCGCCGGCCATGATGAAGCCGAAGGCGTGGATCGGATAGGCCGGGTTCGGACAGATGATCACGTCGCCGGGACCGGTCAGGGCCTGGGCCAGGTTGGCGAAGCCCTCCTTGGACCCGAGCGTGGCGATCACCTCGGTGTCGGGGTTCAGCTTCACGCCGAAGCGGCGGCCGTAATAGTTGGCCATAGCCTTGCGAAGGCCGGGGATGCCCTTGGACGCGGAATAGCGCCCCGCCTTGGGGTCGCGCGCCGTCTCGATCAGCTTGTCGACGATGTGCTGGGGCGTGGGCATGTCAGGATTGCCCATGCCGAAGTCGATGATGTCGGTCCCCTCGGCGCGGAGGCGCGCCTTGATCTTGTTGACCTCTTCGAAGACGTAAGGCGGCAGGCGGCGGATACGGTGAAAATCGGTGCTCATGGGGGCTCTATGCGCCGCGTCGGCGCTCTGGGAGCGAAAAGTCGGGCATGGATAGACCCCGAGCGGGGCCACGCCAAGCCAGTTCAAGGGAGATTATGCCTCCGTCGGCCTATTTGGGCTGGGACGGAGGCGCGCTAGCTCGGCCGCGTGCGTCACGGGCGAAGGCTTCGGTGGCGGCGCGGTCGGCGTCGGTCGGCGCCTCGAAGGCGGGCGGCTTGGCGTCACGACGGGCCTTGGCCGCGTAGATCTCGCTGTCCTTGAGTTCCCAGGTGCTGGGCGCGGTGGCCGCCGTCAGGGCGTCGCCGGCGCGTTGCTGCTGCACCACGGCCGCGCGCACCTGGTCGGCGGTCGGCACGTCCGTGGGGATCGCCGGGATGTCCGAGAACTTGCGGCGCTCGCCCTTGGCCTTGGCCGCGGCGGTGGCGCGGGCGGCGATCGGCGAGCTGGGATCGACCTTGGCGGTCGAGAACGGCGTCGCGCACGCGGCCACGCCGGCCGTCAGGCCGACGATCAGAGCGACACGTACGATTTTGCGGGTTTCGCCGTTCATTGGTTCTGGTCTTATGCGATGATCGCGGCGAGCGAAAGGCGTTCGGCGCCGCTTTTCGCGAACAAGACAATAGCACGCGGAGGAAACCTCATGGCCACGGCGAAGGCGGCTCCCAAGGCCCGGAAGAAAGCTTCCCCCAAGGACGAGATCGCCCCCCCCAAGGCCAAGGCCGCGCCGAAGACAAGCAAGGCCAAGTCCAGGCCAGCGGCTCCCGAGGCGCCGCCCAAGGCCGAATCGGCTGGCAAGACTTCGGAGGGCTTCCAGGGCGGCCAGGCTCCCCCACCCTTCCCGCCGTTCGAAAAGGTGCTCTCCGCCGACCAGCTGAAGATGGTCGAGACCCTGTCGGCCAATCTGGCCCGCGCCGCCGTCACCGCCCAGGGCGCGATCGCCGAAGCCGCGCTGCGCCAAGCCGACCGCCCCGCCGCCCTCACCCCCGACCCGTTTCATGTCGCGCCCGCCCTGAACGAGGTGATGACCCGCCTGGCCGCCCAGCCCGACCGGCTGATGCGGGCCCAGGCCGACCTCTTCAGCCAGTACATGGATCTCTGGCAGTCGACGGCCCGCCGCGCCGCCGGCGAGGCGGTCGCGCCCGTTGTCGCCCCCGCCGCCGGCGACAAGCGCTTCAACGACCCGGACTGGGCGTCCAACCCGATGTTCGACCTGATGAAGCAGTCCTACCTGCTGTCGTCGAACTGGCTGAACGGCCTGATCGCCGAGGTCGAGGGCGTCGATCCCGCCACCAAGCGCCGCGTCGAGTTCTTCACCAAGATGCTGACCGACGCCTTCTCGCCGTCGAACTTCCTGATCTCCAATCCCGCAGCCCTGCGCGAGGTGGTGCAAACCCAGGGCCAAAGTCTGGTGCGCGGCATGGAGAACTTCGCCGCCGATCTGGAGCGCGGCGGCGGCCAGCTGGCGATCAGCCAGACGGATCTGGCCAAGTTCAAGGTCGGCCAGAACGTCGCCACGGCGCCCGGCAAGGTCGTCTACCAGAACGACATCCTGCAACTGCTGCAGTTCGATCCGACCACCGAAACGGTCTGCGAGATCCCGCTGCTGATCTTCCCGCCGTGGATCAACAAGTTCTACATCATGGACCTGCGGCCCGAGAACTCGATGATCCGCTGGCTGACCGGCCAGGGCTTCACGGTGTTCGTCGCCTCGTGGGTCAATCCGGACCAGAAGCTCGCGGCCAAGACCTTCGAGGACTACATGCTCGAAGGCATCTACGACGCCACTCAGCAGGTCATGACCCAGTGCGGCGTCGATCGGGTCAACACGGTCGGCTACTGCATCGGCGGCACCCTGCTGTCGGTCGCCCTGGCCCACATGGCCGCGCGGGGCGACAAGCGGATCAATTCGGCCACCTTCTTCGCCGCCCAGCAGGACTTCGCCGAAGCCGGCGACCTTCTGCTGTTCACCAACGAAGAGTGGCTGCAGTCGATCGAGCAGCAGATGGACCAGGCCGGCGGCTTCCTGCCCAGCCAGTCGATGGCCGACACGTTCAACGCCCTGCGCGGCAACGACCTGATCTGGTCGTTCTTCGTCAGCAACTACCTGATGGGCAAGGAGCCGCGCCCCTTCGACCTTCTGTTCTGGAACGCCGACCAGACGCGGATGCCCAAGGCGCTGCACCTGTTCTATCTGCGCAACTTCTACAAGGACAACGCCCTGACGACCGGCAAGCTGTCGCTGGGCGGCGAACGCCTGGACCTGTCGAAGGTGAAGATCCCCATCTACGTCCAGTCGTCCAAGGACGACCACATCGCGCCCTATCGCAGCGTCTATCGTGGAGCCAAGGCGTTCGGCGGGCCCGTGACCTTCACCATGGCGGGGTCGGGCCATATCGCGGGCGTGATCAACCATCCGGACGCCAAGAAATACCAGCACTGGACCAACGAGAGCCTGCCCGGCGACGTCAACGCCTGGATCGCCGGCGCCCAGGAGCATCCGGGCTCCTGGTGGCCGCACTGGGCGGCTTGGCTTAAGGCGCGCTCGGGCGATCAGGTCCCGGCTCGTGACCCGACCAAGGGCCCTCTGAAGGCGCTGGAGAATGCGCCGGGCTCCTTCGTCCTGGTCCGGTCGGATGACTAAGGGCGCGCGCCACCGGTGAGCCGTGTTTTGACCGAGGACTGAGGCGCCCAAGACCCACGTTCGCCCAAATGCCGCCGCGATCCTGGCCAAGCTTCCTCGCCATGCTCACGCTGGATCGCCGCACCGTTCTGGGAATGGCCGTCGTCGCGCCCTTCGCGGCGGCGAGCCAGGTCAGTCACGCGCTGATTCCCGACGCCGGCCGCAAGCTGGCCGCGGCGGCCCGCCAGCAGGTCGGGGTCACGGTCGACTACGACCCCAGCTACCGCAATATCGGCTATCCGAACGGCGACGTGCTGCGCACCAGCGGCGTCTGCTCCGACGTCTTGGTCCGCGCCGCCCGCGACGCCTGGGACATCGATCTGCAGAAGCAGGTGCACGAGGACATGCTGAAGGCCTTCTCGGCCTATCCGTCGCGCCGCGAATGGGGCCTGACCAAGCCGGACGCCAATATCGACCACCGGCGGGTGCTGAACCTGGAGACCTTCCTGACGCGGCGGGGCGCCAGCCTGCCCCTGCCCGCGCGGCGCCCCTTCGGCGGCGATGGGTTCGAGTCACCGCTGCCCGGCGACGTCCTGACCTGGCGGCTGGCTGGCGGGCGCCCGCACCTCGGCGTCGTGGTCGACGGCCCGCAGCATGTCCGCGTAACGCACAATATCGGCGAGGGCGTCCGCGAGGAGCCGCTCTGGATGTTCAAGCTGCACAAGCCCGCCGGGCACTATCGCTGGCGGGTGTGACGCCGATCAGAGACCGGCGTCTTCCTTGAGGCCTAGCGCGATGTTCATGTTCTGAACGGCCGCGCCCGAAGCGCCCTTGCCCAGATTGTCCAGCAACGCCACCAGACGCGCCTGACCGCTGCTGTCGGAGCCGAACACGAACAGCTTCAGGCGATTGGTGCCGTTCAGGCCTTCTGGATCCAGGGTCGTCAGGCTCTTGGCTTCCTCAAGCGAGGCGACCTCGACGAATTTCTCACCCTTGTAGTGCTTGTGAAGGGCGGCGTGGATATCGCCCAGCGACGGCGCGCCATTCAGGGTCGAGAAGTGCAGCGGCATCTCGACGATCATGCCCTGCAGATAGCGCCCCACGGCCGGCATGAAGATCGGCCGGCTCAGCAGGCCGCCGTGCATCTGCATTTCAGGCACGTGCTTGTGGGCCATCGACAGGCCGTAGATCCGGTAAGGGACCTTGGTGAAATTGGCGGCGCTCTCGTCCTCGAACTCGGCGATCATCGCCTTGCCGCCGCCGCTGTAGCCCGAAACGGCGTTGTACGAGACCGGTAGTTCCGGCGGCAGGACGCCGGCGCTGACCAGCGGCCGCGTCAGGGCGATGGCGCCGGTCGGATAGCAGCCCGGGTTGGAGATGCGCTTGGACTTGGCGATCTTGCCGCGCTGCTCCTTGTCGAGCTCGGGGAAGCCGTAGGCCCAGCCCTCGGCGGTGCGATAGGCGGTGGAGGCGTCGATGATCACCGTGTTCGGATTGGTGACCAGCGCCACGGCCTCCTTGGCCGCGTCGTCGGGCAGGCACAGGATCACGGCGTCGGCGCCGTTCAGCATCTCGGCGCGGGCGTCGGCGTCCTTGCGCTTGTCGGGATCGATCGAAACCAGCTGCAGGTCGGTGCGGCCGATCAGGCGCTCGCGGATCTGCAGGCCGGTGGTGCCGGCTTCGCCATCGATGAAGACCTTGGGGGCGCTGGTCATGCGGACTCCGATCCTGGCTCGAGCCAGAGAAGCAGAAAACAGAGACAGAAATGAAAAGGGGCGCTTCGGCCTGACCGAAGCGCCCCTTCCCGTAAGACGTAATCGTCGCGATTAGCGCTTCGAGAACTGGAAGCTGCGGCGGGCCTTGGCCTTGCCGTACTTCTTACGCTCGACGACGCGGCTGTCGCGGGTCAGGAAGCCGTGCGGCTTCAGGACCGGGCGCAGGCCGGGCTCGTAGTAGGTCAGGGCCTTGGACAGGCCGTGACGGATGGCGCCGGCTTGACCCGACAGACCCGAGCCTTCGACGGTCACGATGACGTCGAATTGACCCAGACGGTCGGTCACTTCCAGCGGCTGGGCGATCATCATGCGCAGCACCGGACGGGCGAAGTAGACTTCCTGGTCACGACCGTTGATCGTGATCGAACCCTTGCCCGGCTTGATCCAGACGCGAGCGATCGCGTTCTTGCGCTTGCCGGTCGCGTACGAGCGGCCTTGGGCGTCGATCTTCGGTTCGGCCGGAGCGGCAGCTTCCGGGTTGCTGGACAGGCTGGCCAGCGCTTCAAAGCCTTGTGCGTCGGTCATGGCTTAGAGGCTCCGGGTGTTCTTGGCGTTGCGGGCCGCGAAGTCGATGACTTCGGGGCTTTGCGCTTGGTGCGGGTGCTCGCCGTTGTTGTAGATGAGCAGGTGCGTCAGCTGCTTGCGAGCCAGCGGGCTCTCCTTCGGCAGCATGCGCTCGACGGCCTTCTCCAGGACGCGTTCCGGGAACTTGCCGCCCAGCACCTTGCGCGGGGTGGTTTCCTTGACGCCGCCCGGGTGACCGGTGTGGCGATAGTAGACCTTGTCGTCCAGCTTCTTGCCGGTGAACTTCACCTTGTCGGCGTTGATGACGACGACGAAATCGCCGCAATCGACGTGCGGGGTGTAGTCAGGACGGTGCTTGCCGCGAAGACGCATGGCGATGAACGTCGCCAGACGGCCGACAACGGCGTCCTGGGCGTCGACCACGATCCACTTCTTCTCGACCTCGGCCGGCTTCAACGAAGCCGTGATCTTTTGCATGGGATTGATCCGTAATTTCTAGGCGTCCGACCCCGAGAAATCCGGTTTCGTCCGTGTGAGGCGCGGCATGTACGGGAGGGTTCGCACGCTGTCAACAATGCGGAAGCAAGAAAGTACACAAACCCTTATTTTACAAAGGTTTGCGCGATGCGGTATCCAGATACCGCATCGCGCAATCTCCCCTAGCCGCGCTTGAACCACGATTTCTTGGTCTTGGGCGCCTCGGCCGACGGGGCGGCGGCGGGCGCGGTCGCCGGGGCGTCGAAGCCGAAGGCGTGGCGCATGACCTGGAAGATGTAGCTCTCTTCGACCACGCCGCGCAGCAGGAAGGCCTGCGGGCCGTCGGCGAACACCCCCACGTCCTCGCCGGCGTGGGCGGCGCTGCCCAGGTTCACCGTGGCTTGCTGGTGATAGTCGACGTCGTCCAGGTCTTCCTTGGCCGGGTCGTTGCGCGTGTCGTTCCCCGTCGGGCCGCCAGGGCCGGTGGCGAACATCAGGGTCGTATAGGCCTTGCCGTCGCCGGCGATGGCGGGATCGCCCTCATTGCCGGCCATGCCCAGGATCGGCGAATTGCGGGCGGCGTAGCCCGAGATCACTAGGCCGTGGCTGTGGTCGGCGGTGACGACGACCAGGGTGTCCTTGAGGTCGACCTTGGCCAGCACCGCAGCGATCGCCTTGGAGAATTCGACCGTCTCGCTGAGCGTGCGCTTGGCGTTGCCCAGGTGGCTGCCCATGTCGATCTTGCCGCCTTCGACCAGCAGGAAGTAGCCGTTCGGGTTCTTGGACAGCACGTCGACGGCGGAGGTCGCCATCTCGGCCAGGGTGGGGACGCCCTGCCCCAGCACCGCGCGCTCCACCTCGTACGGCAGGTGCTCGGGCGCGAAGAGGCCCAGCACGTGCCTGGTGTCGGCCGGAATGGCCTTCAACTGGTCGACGCTGGTCACGTAGGACGAGCCCGGACCTTCCGCCTTCAGCCACTCGGCCGTCAGGTCCCGGCCGTCGGCGCGCTTGCCGTCCTTGTCGTCGGGGAGGAAGCGCGAGCGGCCACCGCCCATGACGACGTCCAGCCGCAGGTTGTCGGGCGCTTCGATCAGCTGGCGGGCGATGTCCTTGCAGCCGGCCTGCAGGGCCTCGACCGGCATGTCGCCGTCGCCTTCCCAGTCGCGATAGGCGGTGTGGGCGTAGGCGCCGGCCGGGGTGGCGTGGGTGACGCGGGTGGTGGTGACGACGCCGGCGGCCTTGCCGCGCGCCTTGGCCAGCTCGGCCAGGGTGTCGACGCCATTGCCCTTCTCGGTCTCGCACTTCTCGCCAATCGCCGCGCCGGTCAGGCCGATGATCTTGTTGCGGGTCTTCACGCCGGTCATGATCGCGGTGATACCGGCGGCGCTGTCGGTGACCTGGGTGTCATGGCTGTAGGTCTTGGAGAGCGCCGAATAGGACAGCTTCTCGAAGGCCAGCGAATTGGACTCGCCATCGACGCCCTTCAGCTGGCCGTCATAGATGCGGCCGGCCGTGACCGTCGAAATGCCCATGCCGTCGCCCAGAAACAGGATGACGTTCTTGGCCTTGCCCGTGTTCGGGACCACGGCGATCTGCCTGGCCAGGGCGGCTTCGCCGGCCTTGTAATAGGCGTCCGCGGCGCTGACGGCGGCGTTCGGCGTTTGGGCGAACGCTAGAGCGGGAAAGGCGACGGACGCGACCAGCGCGAGAACAAGGGGGCGGATCAAGGCCAAGCTCCATGAGGAATCGGCCCGATTTGCGCCCTGCGTGTGACAGTTGTTGCGGGACTTTGTTTCAGTCCCTCAAAATTCAGGGCCTGCGCACCCGCCACGCGAAAACGGTCGCCGTCGCCAGCAGCACGGCCGCGCCCGCCTGGTGCAGCACGCCCAAAGCGATCGGCACGCTGGCCATCAGCGTCCAGATCCCCAGTCCCGCCTGCAAGGTGACGACGATCGCCACGGCCACGGCCGCGGCCTTGCTGCCCGGCGCCAGCGGACGATCCCGCTGCGCCAGGAAGGCGATCGCCAGGCCGGCCGCGAACAGGGCGTAGGCCGTCAGCCGGTGGTGCAGTTGTACGGCGCCCTGGCTGTGCGCCAGCGTGCCCCACAGACCCTTGCCCAGATATTCGGCGGGGAAAAAGCCGCCGTTCATCAGCGGCCAGTCGTTATAGACGAGGCCCGCGTCGTTGCCGGCGACCAGCGCGCCCAGCAGACTCTGGAAAAACACCGCGCCCAGGAAGGCCAGCGCCCAGCCGCGCCAGGCGGAGCGCTCCTCGACGCGCGGCGAGCCATTCCAGGCGTCGAGCGCGGTCCAGATCAAGACGACGAACAGGGCCAGCGCCAGGCCCAGGTGGGTCATCAGCCGCTCGGGCGCGACCGAGACGCGCTCGGAGAGGCCGCTCGACACCATCCACCAGCCCACCACACCTTGCAGGCCGCCCAACCCCAGCATGACGGCGCAGCGCCAGATCAGGCGGCGCGGGATGTCGCGGCGGATCAGGAAGACGGCGAACGGGATGGCGAAGGCCACGCCCACGGTCCGCCCCAGCAGCCGGTGCGCCCACTCCCACCAGAAGATGCCCTTGTAACCCTCCAGGGTCATGTCCGGGTTCACGAGCTGGAACTGGGGGATCTTCTTGTAGAGCTCGAAGCTCTCGCGCCAGGCCTGCTCGGACAGGGGCGGCAGCGCGCCCATGATCGGCTTCCACTGGGTGATCGAAAGACCCGAGTCGGTCAGGCGGGTCGCGCCGCCCACGACGACCATGGCGAACACCATGGCGGCGACGATGAAGAGCCAGATCGCGACGGGGCGCGAACGGTCGGAACGCAGGAAGGACGTCATGGGGCCTGAAAAGCGTCACTACTGGGCCGAAATGCGGCGAGACCTCCCTACGCCCGACGCTTGCCCGCATCAATGTTTCTGTGGCTCGGCATGACGGCGCCGCGGGTTCGTGCGAGAAACGGGCGTCTTGGGCGAGGCGGGACGGAGAAAACAATGAGCGGCATGGGCGTATTCGCGGCGGCGGTGATCGGCATCCTGGCCGGCTGGATCGCCGACATCGTGCTGGGTCGCCACCACTCGCTGTTCATCAAGCTCTTGATCGGCGTGATCGGCTCGTTCATCGGAGCCTTCATCGCCTCGCGCATCGATCTGCACCTGGCCGGCTTCGTCGGCGAACTGATCGTCTCCAGCGTGGGCGCGATCCTGTTCCTGGCCGTGCTCGGCCTTTTCCGGAGAACCGCGTGAGCGCTCCCATGAAGCCGGCCCGCCAGATACCCGCGAGACTGCGCAAGCTGATCGGCGCGTTCGCCGTGATGGCTGTCCTGTTCGCCTGGATCTGGGCCTTCACCAGCCTCTACGACCACCTGCCGCAGAACCGCTTCGTGCACCTGGTCTATTTCGTGGTCCTGGGCATGGGCTGGGTGCTGCCGGTGGTCCCGCTGATCTCTTGGATGGGCAAGGCCGACAAGCCGCTCGACGTCGGCCAAAGATAATCGCGGCCAGCGCTGCCCCCGAAATGAAAAAGGCCGCCCCGAAGGGCGGCCTTTCGTCTTCCGCCCCATTCCCGAAGGAAAAGGGTTTCCCGAAGGAAATGGTCGGAGCGACAGGATTTGAACCTGCGACCCCTTGACCCCCAGTCAAGTGCGCTACCAGGCTGCGCCACGCTCCGACGGAAGAGGCGCTCTTATAGGCGCCGCTCCCCCATTGGGCAACAGCGATTTCGGACGAAAATCAGGCTCGGGTTAGAAGTCCGTCTAGCCGCGATTTGATGGCGGTCAGATCGTCCAGCGCGAAGGCCAGGCGATCGCGCGCGCCGCTGTCCAGGCGCTTGGCGGGCGTCTCGGGCGCGGCGTAGTCGAAATCAGGATCAAGGCTGGCCGAACCATTCGAGCCGATGCCTGCGGCGATCACCTGGGCCAGACCCTGATCGCGATGCAGCTTCTGCACGCCCTTGATGGTGAGACCTTCGCTGTGCAGCAAGGTGCGGACGCCGTTCAGCACGGCCACGTCCTGCGGGCGATAGAAGCGCCGCCCGCCAGCCCGTTTCATCGGGCGGATGAAGGAGAACTTGGTCTCCCAGAAGCGCAGCACGTGCTGCGGCACGCCCAGCTCGTCGGCGGCCTCTGAAATCGTGCGGAAGGCGTTCGGCCCCTTCGCCACCGCATTGATTCCCTAGTCGCCCAAGGCGCGATCGATTCGCGCCTTCATGACCTGGGAGGCGCGGAAGCCGATCACCCGACGGGGTTCGATCTCGGCCGGCTCGCCGGTCTTGGGATTGCGCCCCATGCGGGCGCGCTTGGCGCGGACCTGGAAAACGCCGAAACCGGAAAGTTTGACCGTCTCGCCCTCTTCGAGCGCCTCGGCCACCAGATCCAGGGTCCGCTCGACCAGACCGGCGCAGTCCTGACGGGTCAATCCGACCTCTTCGTGGACCGCCTCGCATAGGTCGGCCCGGGTCAAAGTAGCGCCCTTCATGCAACCCCCTTCACGCGTATCTTGGCGGTCAGACAGACCACCGCCGATGGAGCACTCGCGGCGAACCTGGGTATGCCGCGACCGCCCTCAACGGACCGCGCCCAAATTCACCGATGACCTCATGCCGCGATTACCGCATGAAGTCAAAGGCTCAACGTCAGGAGTTCATGCCCGACGGGAAGATCGCGCAAGCTGCGCTTTAAAGGCGCAGAACGCAGGCTCCCCAGGTCAGGCCGCCCCCCATGGCTTCCAGCAGCAGCAGGTCGCCCTTCTTGATTCGGCCATCCTTCACGCCGTGCGCGAGGGCCAGCGGGATCGAGGCGGCCGAGGTGTTGGCGTGGGTCGCGACCGTCGAGATCACCTTTTCCTCGTCGATGCCGCAACGGTGGGCGACGCCGGCGAGGATGCGCTGGTTGGCCTGGTGCGGGATGAACCAGTCGACGTCCGCCACCGCGACGCCGGCATTGGCGGCGGCCGCGTGGATGGCCTCGGAGATGTTGACCACGGCGTGCTTGAAGACCTGGTTGCCCAGCATCCGCAGCTTGCCGACCGTGCCGGTCGTCGAGACGCCGCCGTCGACATAGAGCAGGTCCTGCTTGGTCCCGTCGGCGCGCAGGGCGAAGCCCAGCAGGCCTTGGTCGCCGGTGGTCCCCTCGCCTTCCTTCGGCTCGAGGACGACCGCGCCGGCGCCGTCGCCGAACAGCACGCAGGTGCCGCGATCGCTCCAGTCCATCAGGCGGGTCATGGTCTCGGCGCCGATCACCAGGGCGCACTTGGCGTGGCCGCGCGCGACGAAGCCGTCGGCGACGCTCAGGGCGTAGACGAAGCCCGAGCAGACGGCCTGGACGTCGAAGGCGATGCCGACCGGCGCGCCCAGCTTGCGCTGGACGATGGTGGCGACAGCGGGAAACGTCAGGTCGGCCGTGGTCGTGGCCACGATGATCAGGTCGACGTCGGCCGCGGACTTGCCGGCGGCCGCCAGGGCCTCCTTGGCGGCCTCGACGGCCAGGTCCGAGACCGGTTGGTCGTCGGCGGCCTGATGTCGCTGGCGGATGCCGGTGCGCTCGATAATCCAGGCGTCGCTGGTGTCGACGAACTTGGCCAGGTCGTCATTGGTCACGACCTTCGGCGGCAGATACGCGCCGACGCCAGTTACTGCACTGCGAGTTACGCTCACTCGGCCGCTCCCTGCCCCTGCTCCGGGGCTTCGCTCTTGGCCGCCACGGCGGTCAGACGCTTCAGATTTCTGTCGATCTCGGCGCGGAAGTCGCTGCGCGCGAGGTTGGTGGCGACCCGCAGGGCCGAGGCGAAGCCGTTGGCGTCCGCGCCGCCGTGGCTCTTGACCACGATGCCGTTCAAGCCCAGCAGCGGGCCGCCGTTGACCCGCCCCGGATCGAGGCGCGCGCGCATCTTCTTCAGCGCGCCCGAGGCGATCAGGGCGCCCAGCATGGCCATCGGACCCGAAGTCAGGGTCGTCTTGATCTCGTTCGAGAAGAACCGCGCCAGGCCTTCCGCCGTCTTCAGGGCGACATTGCCGGTGAAGCCGTCCGTGACGACCACATCCACGGTGCCGTAGGCGATGTCGGTGCCCTCGACGAAGCCATGATAGTCGAAATCAAGCTTGGCCTCGCGCAGGATGGCGTGCGCTTCGCGCACCTCCTCGTGGCCCTTCTGATCCTCGGAGCCGACGTTGAGCAGACCCACGGTCGGGCGCTTGGAGCCGTGCACGGCGTGGTGGAAGGCCGCGCCCATGATGGCGAACTCGACCAGCTGGGCCGCGTCGCTCTCGACATTGGCGCCCACGTCCAGCACCGCGGTGACGCCCTTCAAGGTCGGCCAGTTGGCGACGATGGCCGGGCGTTCCAGATCCGCGCCCATGCGCAGGATCAGCTTGGAGATGGCCATCAGGGCGCCGGTGTTGCCGGCCGAGACGCAGGCCTGGGCCTCGTTCTCGCGCAGAGACTCGATGGTGTTCCACATCGACGAGCCCTTGCCCCGGCGCATGGCCTGGGCGGGCTTTTCGTCCATGCCGATGGCCTTGTCGGTGTGGCGCACCTCGCTCACGCTTCTGGCGGCGGGGTGCTTGGCCAGCTCGGCCTCGATCTTCGCGCCGTCGCCATGCAGCAGGAACCGCACCCCCGGCAGCGCCTGAGCCGCCTGAGCGACGCCGGGCACGACGATGGAGGGGCCGTGGTCGCCGCCCATGGCGTCAACCGAGATGACTACGGATTGGGACACGTGGCGCTGTGAGCTCCGAGAGGCGTCTCGCCGGGCGGCGGACGATACATCCGCGTGAATATCACGCAAGCGGGCGAGTCGAGGGGTTTAGCCCTGATCATCCGTCGATTTGAGACCCTTGAGCGCCGCGAACGGGGAAAGTTCGACCGGCTCGGGCGGCTGGACGAACACCGCGCCCGGCTTGCGGGGGAACGGATCCAGCTCCAGGGCCAGGTGCTCGATCACGTAACCCGAGACGTCGATCTTCTCGCCGTCCAGCACATCCGGCGGATCGTCGGCGTCTGGATCCAGGCCCAGGTCGCCGCTGTCCTCGTCCTGAGGCGCGTTCTTGCTGTTGGCCGGCAGCACCCGCAGATCGAAGCGCGCATCGATCGGCGTTTCGAAATCGTCGGCCGTCGCGCTGCAGGTCTGGACCACGCGCGCGCGCAAGACGCCCGAGATCTCGGCCCCGTCCAGCCACGAGGTCAGGAACACCTCGGCGCTCAGGTCTTCCAGGCTGACCAGGCCCAGTTGCTTGGCGATCGCCTTGCGCTGGTCGGCCGAGGGTTCCAGCCGCAGCTTGACGGCGCCACGGTCGACCTGGGCCAACGGAATTTCACACGGCCAGGGCGCGGTCACGGGTTCGGCCACGTCACGTCTCCTTGCAGCAAGCTTTCCAGCGGCTGTTCCGCCAGGGCTTCGCGCGTCTTGATCACATAGGCGGCCAAGGCCGCGATGTCGCCCTCGCCGCGCTCCTCGAACGCGGTGCGGGCCAGGAAGCCGGTCATGCCCGCGAGATCCGGCAGGGTGGCGACGGCTTCGTCATAGGCCTTCAGCCGGCCGTAGAAGGCGCCCGCCAGCTTCTTCATCTTCTTGCCGACCGCCGTGTCCGACACGCCAATCTCGCGGAAGGCGTCGTCCAGCCCCTTCACATACGAGTCGAACACCGCCTGCGAGGTCTCGGCCGCGGCGTCGCCCTGCCCCTTCAGTCGCTCGATCAGAAAGATCACGTGCAGGCTGAAGAGTTCGAAGCGGCCCTCCATCGAGTCGCGGACGCCGAAGTCACGATAAAAGGTCGCGGACCGCGCCTGAGCCACTGCGCCAGCATAGAGCTTGGCTCCCGCCGCCTTGGCGGGCCTGGGCTTGAGCCACCTGTCCAGAAACATGAAACGCCTCGATTTCGCCGCGACATCCCGCTAGACGCGGGGTCCGCTTTCACGCGGGCATTGAACTAAGCTCCCGCGGGCGATAGGTCAAAGTCTGCATTTTTCCGGTTCGGAGCCTTGATGTCTCGCCCCGCCGTTTTCGCCGCCGTCGTTCTGGGCCTGGCGATCGCCACGTCCGCCTGTACGCCGCTGACCAGCTACTCCGGCTTTCAGGCCATCGAGGCCAAGCCCGCCGACATGAAGGTCGGCGAGGACAGCAAGTCGACCCTGATGGAAAAGCTGGGTTCGCCGTCGGCGGTTTCGACCTTCGACAACAACACCTGGTACTACATCTCGCAGACGACCGACCGCGTGGCCTTCTACATGCCGCGCGTGATCAAGCGCGACGTCGTGGCCATCAAGTTCAACCCGGCCGACGAGAAGGTCGCCTCGGTGAACACCTACACGCTGAAGGACGGCAAGGTCATCGCCTACAACGGCCGTGAGACCCCGACCCGCGGCCGCGAGATGACCATCCTCGAACAGCTGCTTGGCAACGTCGGTCGCGGCGGCATGCTCCCGCAGGACGACGAGGCGCCGGGCCAGCGTCCGGGCGGTCGATAGACCAAGTCGACAACTCGACAGATCAGAAAAGCCGTCCGCTGCAAGGTGGGCGGCTTTTTTCGTGCGCCGGTTACATCTCCGCGCGCACCACTGTCAGCGAGACGAGTAAATCCAGGCCATTTACTGTGAATTCGATATTCACCGTCTTAATTCAGCCGAACACCCACCTCCTAAACACTTCATAAACCCAAAACGGGTCACGATCGACTCAAGCCGCTCAAGTTGTGGCGCGAACGAATTCACGGCGGCGGTGGGAGACGCACTGTGGAGGGCATGGACCTTCGTGACGTATCGGTGCTTCTGGTCGACGACAACGCGAACATGCGCAAGCTCGTGGGCGAAATGCTCAAGGCCGCGGGCGTTCGCAGGATCCGCGAGGCCAGCGACGGCCTCGACGCGCTCAAGATCTTTCAGACCCAGGAAATCGACATCGTCTTCACCGACCTGATAATGCATCCGGTCGACGGCCTGGCCTTCATCCGCTGGATCCGCACCTCGAGCGCCAGCCCCAATCCGTACGTGCCGATCATCATGATGACCGGCCACGCCACCCAGCGCACGCTGACCGCCGCGCGCATGGCTGGAGTGACCGAGTTCCTGGCCAAGCCGCTGACGGCGCGCGGGGTCATGCACCGGATCAACGAGATCGTGAACAATCCCCGCCCGTTCGTACGGGCCAGCGCCTATTTCGGCCCCTGTCGCCGCCGCCGGATCGACCACGAATTCTCCGGCGTCGAGCGCCGCGCGGTCGAGATAACGGACGCCTTGTCCCAGATGGATCCCGAGGACGTCTACTAGGGTCCGCCGGCTCCCAAAAAACAAAACGCCCCGGAGAAAACTCCGGGGCGTTCCAGTTTCAGGCCGCTCTCGAAAGATCAGCCGTGGGCCAGCACCGCCAGCAGCAGCAGGGCCACGATGTTGGTGATCTTGATCATCGGGTTCACGGCCGGACCCGAGGTGTCCTTGTAGGGGTCGCCGACGGTGTCGCCGGTGACGGCGGCCTTGTGGGTGTCGCCGCCCTTGGTGTGCAGGACGCCGTTCTTATCGGTGAAGCCCTCCTCGATGACCTTCTTGGCGTTGTCCCAGGCGCCGCCGCCGCTGGTCATCGAAATGGCGACGAACAGGCCGGTGACGATCACACCCATCAGCATGGCGCCCAGCGAGGCGAACGCGTCGACCTTGCCGGCGATGGCCTTGATCACGAAGAACAGCACCACCGGCGAAACCACCGGCAGCAGGCTGGGCACGATCATCTCGCGAATCGCCGCCTTGGTCAGGATGTCCACGGCCTTGCCGTATTCCGGCTTGACCTCGCCGGTCATGATGCCCGGGTTCTCGCGGAACTGACGGCGCACCTCGGCGACGACCGACTCGGCCGCGCGACCGACGGCGGTCATCGCCATGCCGCCGAACAGGAAGGGCAGCAGACCGCCGAACAGCAGGCCGACCACGACGTAGGGATTGGACAGGTCGAAGGTCACCGGCCCCATGCCGTCGAAGAAGCTGCCCGGCGTCGCATTGGCCGAGAAGAACTTCAAATCCTCGGTATAGGCGGCGAACAGCACCAGGGCGCCCAGGCCGGCCGAACCGATCGCGTAGCCCTTGGTGACGGCCTTGGTGGTGTTGCCCACGGCGTCCAGGGCGTCGGTGGTGACGCGGACTTCGGGCGGCAGACCGGCCATCTCGGCGATGCCGCCGGCGTTGTCGGTGACCGGACCGAAGGCGTCCAGGGCGACGATGAAGCCGGCCAGCGACAGCATGGTCGTGGTGGCGATGGCGATGCCAAACAGGCCCGCCAGATTGTAGGTCACCACGATGCCGACGATGATGGTCAGGGCCGGCAGTGCCGTGGCTTCCAGCGACATGGCCAGACCCTGGATCACGTTGGTGCCGTGGCCCGAGACCGACGCCTGCGCCACCGACTTCACCGGGCGGAAGTTCGTGCCGGTGTAATACTCGGTGATCATGACGATGGCGGCGGTGACCGCCAGACCGACCAGACCGCAATAGAACAGCCCGTCGGCCGTATAGGTGCGCGCGTCCGTCACGACCGGGGCCGGGATCAGGTCGTGCAGCACGTACCAGACGGCGGGAATCGACAGCAGCCCGGTCACGATCAGGCCCTTGTAGAGGGCCCCCATGATGTTCTGGCTCTTGCCCAGGCGCACGAAGAACGCGCCGACGATCGAGGTGACGATACAGACCGCGCAGATGGCCAGCGGCAGCAGCATCATCGCGCCCACGGCCTCCGTGCCGCGGAAGAAGATGGCGGCCAGAACCATGGTGGCGACGGTGGTCACCGCATAGGTCTCGAACAGGTCGGCGGCCATGCCGGCGCAGTCGCCGACATTGTCGCCCACGTTGTCGGCGATGGTGGCGGCGTTGCGCGGATCATCTTCCGGGATGCCGGCTTCCACCTTGCCCACGAGGTCGCCGCCCACGTCGGCGCCCTTGGTGAAGATGCCGCCGCCCAGACGGGCGAAGATCGAGATCAGCGAGGCGCCGAAGCCCAGGGCCACCAGGGCGTCGACGACGCCGCGGCCGGTCGGCTCAAGGCCCAACGGGCCCGTCAGCACCCAATAGTAGCCGGCCACGCCCAGCAGCGCGAAGCCAGCCACCAGCATGCCGGTGATGGCGCCGGAGGTGAAGGCCAGCGACAGCCCCCTGGCCAGCCCCTCGGAAGCGGCCTGGGCCGTGCGGACGTTGGCGCGGACCGAGATCAGCATCCCCGCGAAGCCGGCCGCGCCCGAAAGCACGGCGCCGACGAGGAAGCCCAAGGCGGCCCATTGGCCGATCAGCAGGTAGACGGCGACGAGAATGACCGCGCCGACGACCGAGATAGTGAGGTATTGCCGGCGCAGGTAGGCTTGAGCCCCCTCCTGGATCGCCGCGGCGATCTCCTGCATCCGCGCATTGCCGGGCGACGCCCGCATCAGACTGGCCGTTTGCACGGCGCCGTACAGCACCGCCAGCAGCCCGGCCCCGATGGCCAGATAAAGCCAAAGACTCATTAGGTTCTTCGCCCCTTCGCGCTTCCAATCACGAGGGGGATGCCGGTCCCGGCGGCTGGAGGTAATGACGCACGTCAAACCGCCGCCCGGATCGACGGGCGGGCCTTTGGCCTCGTGCCCCCTCGATGCTCCCAAAATGACAGCCGAACGGCGTCATGCGAAAGAGACTGTCAGATGGTCGGGGGGCGCGCAACCCGCGTCGGCGCAAGCCTTTTCAGCGGTAAAGCTTGGCGCTGGACCTGGAATCAGGGGTTCAGATCGCCCTGGCCGGCCGGCTTAACGGCGCCGGGCTTGGGCGGCATCAACTGCTGGCGGGGGATCTGCTTGACGATCTCGACCGAGGCGACCTTGCCCTTGCCCATCAGTACGCCGCATTGGCTCAGAACGAAGCTGGTCAGGCGCGGACCGTCGACTTCCTTCCAGCTGTCGGCGCGCGTGAACGGCGTCTTGTAGGCGGCGCGTACGATGGCGTCCCGCAGCATCGGCTCCTGATCCTTCAGGGCCGCGGCGTCGGCGCCCTCCTTCAGCTTCAAGGTCATGGCGACGAAGACGTAGTTCACGATCCGGCCATTGGCGATGATCGGGATGGTCATGGAGCCCAGCTTGTAGGTGGGGTCGAGCGCCTGACCCTCGCCCTCCTTCTTCTCGTCCTTCTTGCCGCTGCTGGCGAAGGCCGGCGCGGCCCCGATGGCGAAGGGGGCGGCGAAGGCCGCGGCGAGCAGGAGACGGCGCGAGGGCGTGACAAGATCGGTCATGGCCAAGGTTCATAGCCGACAGGGCTTGAGATTGACCTAACCGCTTCGCGGGATCAGCCGTGCAGCCAGCCCAGGCGCGAGGGCGTGACGTCGCGGCCCTTATAGTAGGCCGAAACCCCCTCGCCTTCCACGAACTCGCCGATCTCGCTGACCTTCACGCCGGCCGCGGCGGCGGCGACGCGGAAGTTCCAGGCCTCGCTGGGATCGACGGCGCAGACGATTTCGTAGTCGTCTCCGCCGGAAGCCAGCGAGATGCGACCTTCGACCTGCTCGGGCTGCTGGTCCAGCCAGGCCTGGCCGCCCGGCGACAGCGGCAGGCGCTCCAGGTCGACCCGCACGCGGCAGCCGCTGGCCTTGGCGATATGGGCGCTGTCGGCCAGCAGACCGTCGGAGACGTCGGCGGCGGCCTTGGCGTGAACGCGCATGGCCTCGCGCAGAGTGACGCGCGGCTCGGGCTGGCGATAGCGGCGCAGCATGGCGCCGTCGGCGTCGATCACTTCGCCCCACTGGGCCAGGAGACCCAGCCAGCCATCGCCGATCGTGCCAGAGACCATCAGGCGGTCGCCAGGCTTGGCGCCGCGTCGCAGGATGGCGCCGCCCTCGGGAACCCAGCCCAGCAGCGTGGCCGAAACCACCAGCGGGCCCGAGGTCGTGACCGTGTCGCCGCCCAGCAGCGATATGTCGAACAGCGCGCCGTCCTCGGCCAGCCCCCGCGCGAAGGTCTCCCGCGAAATGACGTCGGAGCCCGAAGGCCAGCCCACGGCCAGGAAATAGCCATAGGGTTCGGCCGCCTTGGCCGCCAGATCGGACAGATTGGTGCGCAGCAGCTTGCGCGCGACGACGTCCAGGGCCTCATCGGCCAGGAAGTGAACGCCGGCCACCATGGCGTCCTTGGTGATCACCAGGTCATAACCGGGACGCGACGGCAGCACGGCCGCGTCGTCCAGCAGGTCCAGCGCCGCCGGGTCGCCCCGCGTCAGCGGGCGCAGCAGGCGCGCAATGTGGTCGAATTCCGTCGGGGGCGCCTCCGCCGCGGCGGGCGCGGCGTCGTCATCGGCGAACCAGTCGTCTTCGTCAGTCTCGTGCATCACGGGCGATCGCGTCGAGGGCGCCATTGATGAAGCCTGACTCGGGACCCTCAAAAAAGGATTTAGCGATCTCGACATATTCATTGATGACGACTTCGGTCGGAACGTCCGGCCGGTACATCAATTCGTAGGCGCCGGCGCGCAGCACGGCGCGGGCCGTGGCGTCCAGGCGCTCGAGGCGCCAGCCCGAGGCCAGGCGCTTGACGATGCCCTGGTCGATCTTCGACTGGTTGGCGACCACGCCCTTGGCCAGCTCGGCGAAGAAGGTTTCGTCGGCGGCGGCCAGACGCTCGCCCTCGACGTCGCGGTCGAAGCGGTGCTCGCCGAACTCGCGGACGACGGCGTCGACGCCCGCGCCCGAGACTTCCATCTGGTAGAGGGCCTGGACGGCGGCGAGACGCGCCACCGAGCGCGGTTGGATGCGGTTGCCGCTCATCGGGCCTGTCCCAGCAGTTGACGCTTCAGGGCGATGGTCTCGAGGCAGGCCTTGGCGGCCGAACCGCCGCGGTCGCCTTCGCTGACCCGCGCGCGGGTCCAGGCCTGGGCCTCGTCGTCGACGGCCAGGACGCCGAAGCCGATCGCCAGCCGCCGGCCGATGCCCAGGTCCTGCAGGCCACGAGCGGTTTCGTTGGCGACCAGTTCGAAATGATAGGTCTCGCCCCGGATGACCGCGCCCAGAGCGACATAGCCGTCGTAGCGCACGCCCACGGGGCGGTGACCGGCCTCCTCGGCCATGGCGATGACCGTCGGGATCTGCAGGGGGCTGGAGACCGTGATCACGTCGTATTCCGCGCCCTGGGCCTCGATCGCCTGCACGGCTCCGCGCAGCAGCTCGTCGGAGAGTCCCGAATGGCTTCGGCCCTCCACGATCAGCAAGCGGATGTTGTCTTCAACCATCTAGCTTCGAATCTCCACGGCCGCGCTTGCCGCGCGCACACAAACACACATCAGGGATTAACGGACTATAGCTCTTCTTCGACGCTGTCGCTCAGACCTTCTTCGGTCAGGAACTTGGCGAAGTCGCTGGTTTCCTTGAAATCCCGATAGACGGAGGCGTAGCGGACATAGGCGACGTCATCGAGCGATTTCAACGCCTTCATGACCATTTCGCCCACCGTCGAGGACGGAAGCTCGGTCTCGCCCATGCTTTCCAGCTGCCGGACGATGCCGTTGATCATGCGCTCGACACGCTCGCCTTCGACGGGCCGCTTCTGGGTGGCCAGGGCGATCGAGCGCACCAGCTTGTCGCGATCGAACGGCGAGCGCCGGCCCGAACGCTTCAGGATGATCAGCTCGCGCAGCTGCACCCGCTCGAACGTGGTGAAGCGACCGCCGCACTCGGGGCACATGCGGCGACGGCGGATGGCCGCCCCGTCTTCCGACGGGCGGCTGTCCTTGACCTGGCTTTCGGCGTGTCCGCAGAAGGGGCAGCGCATGATGTGGCCCCTCCCGCGGCGCCTAGACCATATTAGTTGTAGATCGGGAAGCGGGCCGTCAAGGCCAGCACTTCCTCGCGGACCTTGGCCTCGACCTCGGCATTGCCTTCCGGGCCATTGGCGGCCAGGCCGTTGACGACCTCGCCGATCAGTTCGCCCACGCGAGTGAATTCGGCTTCCTTGAAGCCGCGGGTGGTGCCGGCCGGCGTTCCCAGGCGGATGCCCGAGGTGATCGTGAACGGCGCGGTGTCGAACGGCACGCCGTTCTTGTTGCAGGTCATGTGCGCGCGCTCGAGGCTGTGCTCGGCGTCGCGGCCGGTCACGCCCTTGGGACGCAGATCCACCAGCATCAGGTGGCTGTCAGTGCCGCCCGAGACGATGTTGACGCCCGACTTCAGCAGGGCTTCCGACAGCGCCTTGGCGTTGGCGATGATCTGCCGGGCATAGTCCTTGAACGCCGGCTGCAGCGCCTCGCCGAAGGCCACGGCCTTGGCGGCGATCACATGCTCCAGCGGACCGCCTTGCAGACCCGGGAAGACGGCCGAGTTGACCTTCTTGATGATCGCTTCGTCGTTGGTCAGCACCATGCCGCCGCGCGGGCCGCGAAGGGTCTTGTGGGTGGTGGTGGTGACGACGTGGGCGTGAGGGACCGGGCTGGGGAACACGCCGCCGGCCACCAGGCCCGCGAAGTGGGCCATGTCGACCATCAGATAGGCGCCGACGCTGTCGGCGATCTGGCGGAAGCGGGCGAAGTCGATCTCGCGGCTATAGGCGCTGCCGCCGGCGATGATCAGCTTGGGCTTCTCGCGCTCGGCCACCTCGGCGACGTTGTCGTAGTCGATCAGCTGATCCTGCTGGCGCACGGTGTAGGACACCGGCTTGAACCACTTGCCCGACTGGTTGGCGGGCGAGCCGTGGGTCAGGTGGCCGCCGGCGGCCAGATCCATGCCCAGGAAGCCGTCGCCAGGCTGCAGCAGAGCCATGAAGACCGACTGGTTGGCCTGCGAGCCCGAGTGCGGCTGGACGTTGGCGAAGCCCGCGCCGAACAGCGACTTGGCGCGCTCGATCGCGATCGTTTCGATCTCGTCGACATATTCACAGCCGCCGTAGTAGCGCTTGCCCGGGTAACCCTCGGCGTACTTGTTGGTCAGGATGGAGCCTTGGGCCTCCAACACCGCCTTCGAGACGATGTTCTCCGAGGCGATCAGCTCGATCTGGTTCTGCTGACGGTCCAGCTCGCGACCGATGCGGTCGAAGATGTCCTTGTCCGCGGTGGCGAGGTCCGCGCCGAAAAAGGCGCTGGTGTTGGCTTGGGTCATTTCGCTCTCCGGGCGTTTGGGGGAGTCGGCAGAGGCGCCCTCTTTAACGGGATGGGCGCGGCGATCAATCTCGGAACCGCATCCCGCTTTGTGCGTTGCCGTCCTGCAGGGCGGTGCTCAACCCCTGCGGAGTTCCAACGACAACAACGGGAATGGGGTATCTCATGGCGTCTCAGGGCGGCGGCACGGACACGACGAACGACAACAACGTCGATATCCTGGGGCTCAGCGCCGAGATCGTGGCGGCTTATGTAGGTCAGAACACAGTCTCTCAGACGGCCATTCCGGAGCTGATCCGCACGGTCCATCACGCGCTCGCCTCGCTGGGCAACGGCGGCGAAGCTCCGCAACCGGCCGAAAAGGCCAAACCGGCGGTCCCGGTGGGCCGTTCGGTGCAGCACGACTTCATCATCTGCCTGGAGGACGGCAAGAAGCTCAAGATGCTCAAGCGCTATCTGCGCTCGCACTACGACATGAGCCCCGAGGAATACCGTCGCAAGTGGGGCCTTCCGCCCGACTATCCGATGGTGGCGCCGGCCTATGCGGCCCGCCGCTCGGACTTCGCCAAGAAGATCGGCCTGGGCAAAGGCGTGCGGCGCGGAAGCTGACCGCCCCTCGCCGTCCAGGCACACGAACGCCGCCGGACTCCGGCGGCGTTTTTCGTTTCGACGATGTGCTGTTCGGTCGAGGTTGAAGTGCGTGCTGTCCCCTGAACGTGGCGAAGGCCACGTTCAAAATGTTTGAGATAGAGCCTGTTTATCCGTTTCGGATGGACGTCCGAAACGGACAGGTTCTACGCCGCGTAGCCGCCCATGCGGGCGACATTGCAATGCGCCCACAGCTTTTCCATGGCCGAGACCAGCTTGCGCATCATGTCGTCGGTATGGAACGGCGTCGGGGTGAAGCGCAGGCGCTCGGTGCCGCGCGGAACCGTCGGATAGTTGATCGGCTGCACATAGACGCCGTGATCGGCCAGCAGCATGTCGCTGATCATCTTGGTGTGGACGGGGTCGCCGACCAGCACCGGAACGATGTGGCTTTCGTTCTCCATGACCGGCAGACCGGCGGCCTTGAACATGGCCTTCAGGGTCGCGGCGCGCTCCTGATGGATCTCGCGCACTTCGGGGTGCTGCTTCAGCCAGCGGACGCTGGCCAGGGCGCCGGCCACCAGGGCGGGCGGCAGAGAGGTCGTGAAGATGAAACCCGAAGCCATCAGACGGATGGCGTCGATCACCTCGGCGTCGCCGGTGATGTAGCCGCCCATGACGCCGAAGGCCTTGCCCAGGGTGCCCTCGATGATGTCGATCTCGCCCATCAGGCCGTCGCGCTCGGCGACGCCGCCCCCGCGCGGGCCGTACATGCCGACCGCGTGGACCTCGTCCAGATAGGTCATGGCGCCATATTTCTTGGCCAGGGCCGCCGTGGCGCGGATGTCGGCGATGTCGCCGTCCATCGAATACACGCTCTCGAACGCGACCATCTTGGGCGCGTCGGCCGGGGCGGCCGCCAGCAGCTCTTCCAGATGCGCCAGATCGTTGTGGCGGAACACCTTGCGCGGACCGCCGCCGTTGCGGATGCCGGCGATCATCGAGGCGTGGTTCAGCTCGTCCGAGAAGATGATCAGGCCGGGCAGAATCTTCTGCACCACCGACAGGCTGGCCTCGTTCGAGACGTAGCCCGAGGTGAACAGCAGCGCGCCTTCCTTGCCGTGCAGGTCGGCCAGCTCGGCTTCCAGCAGGACGTGGTCGTGGTTGGTGCCCGAGATGTTACGGGTGCCGCCCGAGCCCGAGCCGTGCGCGTCGACGGCGGCCTTCATGGCGTCCATGACGACGGGGTTCTGCCCCTGGCCGAGATAGTCGTTGCTGCACCAGACCACGACTTCGCGTTCAGAGCCGTCCTGGCGGGTCCAGGTGGCGCGGGGGAACTGTCCGCGCTGTCGCTTCAAGTCGGCGAAGACCCGGTAACGGCCCTCTTCACGGATCTGTTCGACGGCGCTGCGGAACGCGGCTTTGTAGTCCATGTCGGTCTCTAAACCACCGGCCAGATGGTCCGGAGGTCCCCTTAATTCATGGCTCGGCTTTTCGCACCAAGCGCCGTCAGTGTCCATCTAGGGACTTTTACCTAGAAAATTGAATTGGGCGATTGGCCGCATCGACTTCGTCAATGAACACCGTCTCGAACGCGGCCTGTTCGACGATTCATCCAATCTCCGTCAGCTTTCCCCGGAGCAACTGGATGATGGCCGAGAAGTCCTTGCCGCCGAAGCCGTTGCCGTCGAACAAGGCGTACAGCGCCTCGGCCTGTGCGCCCATCGGCGTGCTGGCCCCGGCCTTGGCGGCGGCCTCCTGGGCCAGCTTCAGGTCCTTCAGCATCATGGCCGAGGCGAAACCGCCCTCGTAGTGACGGTCGGCCGGGGTCTGGGGCCCCACGCCCGGGACCGGGCAATAGCTGGTCACCGACCAGCACTGGCCAGACGACTTGCTGGCGATCTCGAAGAAGCGATCGGCGTCCAGGCCCAACTTCTCGGCCAGGGCGAAGGCTTCGCAGGTTCCCAGCATCGACACGCCCAGCAGCATGTTGTTGCAGATCTTGGCCGCCTGCCCCGCCCCGTGGTCGCCGGCGTGGATGGTCACGCGCGACATCGGCTCCAGCGCCGCCTCGATGGCCGGAAAGTCCACGGCCGCGCAGCCGACCATGAAGGCCAGCGCGCCCGCCTCGGCGGCCATGATTCCGCCCGACACCGGCGCGTCGGCGAAGCGGAAACCCGCCTCGGCCGCCTGCCCGGCGACGGCGCGGGCGCTCTCGACGTCGATCGTCGAGCTGTCGATCAGCAAGGCGGACTTGGGCGCGCTCTTCAGGACCTGATCGCCATAGACGGCGCGCACGTGCGGACCGGCCGGCAACATGGTGATCACCACCTCGGCGTCGGCCACCGCCTCGGCGACCGAGCCGGCCGCCCGACAGCCGGCCGCCACCGCCCGCTCGACCGCCGCCGCCGACAGGTCGAAGGCGTGGACCTCGTGGCCGGCCTTGGCCTGATTGGCGGCCATGCCGCCCCCCATATTGCCCAGGCCGATGAAGGCGATGCGGGTCATTGTGAAGCTCCCGGAAAATGCGAACCGCGCCTCATGGGCGCGGCTCTTATCATTGAGGATCCCGACGCTTTTCGGTCAGCGCGCCGTGGCCGGCTTGCGGAACTTGTAGACGAACTGGTCGGTCTTCCCGCGGATCGAAGGGTCGTAGACGTTGGCCTTGCGGGAGTCGGCCGGATCCTTCAGCACGCGGCTCTCGCCCTCGAAGATGAAGCCGGCGGCCGTGACCTCGGACCTCACCACCGCCGAGTCGATGCGGTGCAGGGTCTCGGTGTCGCGCAGGCCCGAGCCGGCCTCGGCCGAGTGGTCGATGACCAGGTAGACGCCGCCCGGCTTCAGGGCCCTGAAGATCTGGCGGTTGACGACCGACAGGTCGGCCGGCCCCATGAACTTGTCGTGCATGTCGTGATAGTTCTGGGCGGTGAACACCAGATCCAGCCTCTCCGGCGTGGAGAAGTTGGGCAGCGTGTTCAGGATCACCTTCACGTTCGAATAGGCCGGATCACGGGCGATGGCGTTCACCGCCGGCTCGCGATTGGCCAGCTTGGTCAGCTCGTCGGGAACGTAGGCATAGACCACGCCCCTGGGACCGACCGACTTGGCCAGGATGCGGGTGAAGTAGCCGCCGCCGGGGATCAGATCGGCGACCTTCGCGCCTGGGCGCACCCCGGCGAAGGTCAGAACCTCGCCCGGATGCCGGTTGACGTCTCGGACCATGTCGGCGGCCGGACGCGACGGATCGCTGAGCGCGGCGGCGATGTTCGGCGAGATGGCCGCGGCCACCGGGCCCGAAGGCGGCGGCGGGGGCGGTCCCATCATCGGCTGGGTGGCGCAGGCCGCGAGGCCCAGCACGGCGACGAGACTGAGAAGCGGCTTACGCATGGCTATCCTTCCGAACCGACGTGTTCTTATTTCGCGACCCTAGCCTAGCGTGACGGCTACGTCAGCGGCCTCCATTCTTCCCCGCGGGGAAGCGGAGCGAAAATCTCCTCCAGCATGGCGTCCGTAACCCCCTCGAGGGTCTCGGGATTCCACTTCGGGGCGTTGTCCTTGTCGACGATCACGGCCCGGACGCCTTCGATGAAGTCGTGCTTCATCACCACCCGCGAACCGATCCGGTACTCCATGACCATGTTGTCGGCGAAGTCGGTCATGGCCGCGCCGCGCTTCAGCTGCTCGAAGGCCACCTTCATCGTCTGCGGCGATTTGGTCCGCATCACGGCCAGCTGGGCCTTGCCCCAGTCGCTGGAGTCGAGGGTCAGGAACTCCACGATCTCCTCGACGGTCTCGCCGACGAACAGACGGTTGAGATCCTGTTCGAAGCCCAGCAACGCGGCCTTGCCGGCGTCGGCGCGATATTTCTTCAGGGTCTCGTCGATCCGGCGCGGGTCGGCGATGATCGCCTTCTTGAGCCCCTCGATGGCTCCGAACTCGACGAAGTGAGTGGCGATTCCCAAACGCATGCAGTCCGCGCCCTTGATCCGCGCGCCGGTCAGGGCCAGCCACAGCCCCGCCTTGCCCGGCAGGCGCGGCAGGTACCAGCCGCCCCCGACGTCCGGGAACAGGCCGATGCCGGTCTCGGGCATGGCGAAGGTCGTCCGCTCCGTGGCGATCCGCACGTGGGCCGGCATCGAAATGCCGACACCGCCCCCCATGACGATGCCGTCCATCACCGCCACGACAGGCGTGTCGTAGGTGAACAGCAGGTGGTTCAGCTGATACTCGGTGTGGAAGAACCGCCGCGCCTCGACGCCGTCCTTGGCCCCGCTGTCGGCCAGCATGCGGATGTCGCCGCCCGCGCAGAAGCCGCGTTCGCCCGAATGGTCGATCAGCACCATGTAGATCTCGGGATCCTCCCGCCAGTCCAGCAAGGCGCCGATCATGGTCTCGCACATGGAGAGCGTCAGGGCGTGCAGGGCCTTGGGGCGATTGAGCGTGATGCGGCCGACGTTCTTCTCGACGCGGATCAGGACTTCGGGTTCGTCGGTCATGGGAGTCCTAGGCGTGTTCGGCGATGGGCGCGCAGTCGAAGCGCTCGATCTGGCCAGCCATCAACCGATAGACGGCGTCTTGCGGAATGTCCTGGGCCAGGGTCTCGGCGCGTGACAGGCCGGCATAGGCGCCGCGCAGCAGCCGGCCCGCGACGCCGTGGCTGACCACGATCAGCCGGCGCTCGGGCTCACTGGCCTGTTCGTCCAGCCAGTGGGTGATCCGGGCCATCATGGCCTCATAGGTCTCGCCGCCCGGCGCGTGGAAGCCCCAGGCGTCGTCGCCGTGCAGATGCGGGTTTTCGCCCCTCACCTCTTCGCGCAGTCGGTTGGACCATTCGCCGACGTCGATCTCGACAAGGCGCTCGTCGGTCGCGACCGGCAGGCCCAGACGCGCGCCGATCGTCTCGGCCGTGTCCCGCGCCCGACGCAGCGGGCTGGCGACGATGCGCCAATCGGCCGGCGGGTCGCGGCGGACCAGATCGAACAACAACTCGCCCATGGCGCCCGCCTGGGCCCGGCCCAACGGCGTCAGGTCCGACTCCGACCGTCCCTGCAGGCGCCCCTCCCGATTGTGGAAGGTCTGGCCGTGGCGACAGAGATAGATCATCCGCGGCTCATTGGCGGAACATCTCGCGGGCGATGATGACGCGCATGATCTCGTTGGTCCCTTCCAGGATCTGGTGCACCCGCAGGTCGCGCACGATGCGCTCCAGCGGATAGTCCTGGAGGTAGCCGTAGCCGCCATGCAGCTGCAAGGCGTCATTGGCCACCTGGAAGCCGGCGTCGGTGGCGAAGCGCTTGGCCATGGCGCACAGCTTGGTCGCCTCGGGGTGGCGACTGTCCAGGGCGTGGGCGGCCCGGCGCACCATCAGACGGGCGGCCTCCAGCTCGGTGGCCATGTCGGCCAGCTTGAACTGCAGAGCCTGGAACTCCTTCAGCGCTTTGCCGAACTGGTTGCGGGTCTCCATATAGGCCTTGGCCGTATCAAGGGCGAACTGCGCTCCGCCCAGCGAGCACGAGGCGATGTTCAGCCGCCCGCCGTCCAGACCCATCATGGCGAAGCGAAAGCCCTCGCCTTCCTGGCCGATGCGGTTCTCGACCGGCACGCGGCAGTTGTCGAAATTGACCTGGGCGGTCGGCTGGGCGTTCCAGCCCATCTTGCGTTCGTTGGCGCCGAAGCTGAGCCCCTCGGTCCCCTTCTCCACCACGAAGGCCGAGACGCCCTTGGCGCCCTCGCCGCCCGTGCGGGCCATGACGACATAGACATCCGACACGCCGCCGCCCGAGATGAAGGCCTTGCCGCCGTTCAGGACGTAGTGGTCGCCATCCAGCTTGGCGCTCGTGCGCATGTTGGCCGCGTCCGAGCCCGAGCCCGGCTCGGTCAGGCAGTAGCTGGCGATCAGCTGCATGGTCGTCAGGCGCGGCAGGTAGCGCTTGCGCAGATCATCGGAGCCGAAGCGGTCGATCATCCACGACGCCATGTTGTGGATGGTCAAATAGGCGGCGGTCGGCACATCCCCGTAGCTCAGCGCCTCGAAGATGATCGAGGCGTCGAGGCGCGAAAGACCGCTTCCTCCGACATCCTCGTTCACATAGATGCCGGCGAAGCCCAGCTCGGCGGCTTGGCGCAGGGTCTCGACCGGGAAATGCTTCTTCTCGTCCCACTCGGCCGAGAAAGGGGCAAGCTGTCCTTCGGCGAACGCGCGAGCAGCGTCCTGGATTGCGAGTTGATCCTCGCTCAGCGCGAAATCCATGCTCACTTCCTCCCGTTCGGGGCAAAGCCGCCCTCACCTTCTTGGCCGCTGACCTGCCGCGCCGTGCGCCGGCTGTCAACGCGTGTCGCGCGGGCATCCAAGTGTGGCCTGAAATCCTCCGTTACACGGTGTGTAGCGGCTCAGGCGTCGCACCCCCTTGATAACCATCGCCTTTCGGCCCAAATGCCGATCTCGAGTCTGGGCGTTCTCAACAATAACATTTGCATCGACGATTATGCGCTTCGTGAAACTTGCACTCGCCGCTCTTGTCGCGGCCCTGGGAATGGCCGCGGCCACGGTCCCGGTCTATGCGGCCGAGGGCGGCGATATCTCGCGCAGCTACGGCGTGTGGCGTAACCCGCACAACACCGTGCACCTGGAAATCAAGGACTGCGGCCCCAGCACCTGCGGCGTCGTGGTGTGGGCCAGCGCCAAGGCCGAGGCCGACGCGCGCAAATCGGGCACGGACACCCTGATCGGCAAGCAGCTGCTGCGTGACTTCGAAGCCCAGAACAACGGCTCGCTAAAAGGCCGCGTCTGGGTTCCGACCCTGAAGGTCACCCTGGTGGGGTCGGCCGACATCATCGACCCCAAGACCATGCGCGCCAAGGGCTGCGTGATCGGCAACTTCCTCTGCAAGTCGCAGCTGTGGACCCGCATCGACAGCCCGTCGGTGCTGGCCTCGCGCGCCGCGCCCTGACCTTTTCACCCGAACGCGCAAACGCCGCTTGATTCAGCGCAAACGGCGCAGCACCCTCTAAGTGTACGTTGATAACTCAGGCGTCCGAAGAGACGCCGGGGCAACTTGGCCGCCTGTCGGCCGACACGGGAGGAACGGCATGACCGAGGCGGCGACGCTTTCGAAGACCGCGCCAGGCGCGGCTGTGCAGCATTTCGATGTGATCATCGTCGGCGCGGGCATTTCCGGGATCGGAAGCGCCTACCACCTCGGCGCGCAACGACCGGGGACGACCTTCACGGTGCTGGAGGCGCTCGACAGTTTCGGCGGCACCTGGCTTACGCACACCTACCCCGGCATCCGCTCGGACAGCGACCTCTACACCTTCGGCTATCGCTTCAAGCCCTGGGTCGGCCCGCCGATCGCCACCGCCGCGGAAATTCTCGACTACATGGGCGAGGTGATCGCCGAGAACGATCTGGCGCGCCACATCCGCTATCGGCGACGGATCATCTCGGCCAGCTGGTCGTCCGCGGACAAGCTCTGGACGCTCGAGGTGGCCGGTCCCGACGGCGCGGAGCGCTACACCACCAACTTCCTGTGGATGTGCCAGGGCTATTACCGGCACGCGGTAGGCTATACGCCCGACTGGCCCGGCATGTCGGACTACAAGGGCCGGATCGTGCATCCGCAAACCTGGCCCGACGACCTCGACTTGAAGACCAAGCGGGTGGTGGTGATCGGTTCTGGCGCGACGGCCGCGACCCTGGTTCCCAACATCGCCGGCGACTGCGCCCATGTCACCGTGCTGCAGCGTTCGCCCACCTACTTCGTGCCCGGCCGCAACGAGAACGAACTGGCCAACGTCCTGCGCCAGCTGGAAATCGACGAGACCTGGATCCACGAGATCGTCCGCCGCAAAGTGCTGTTCGACCAGAACGAATTCACGCGGCGCTCGGTCGAGGAGCCCGAGGTGGTCAAGGCCGAGCTGCTGGAGGGCGTGAAGGCCTTCCTGGGTCCGGACTTCGACATCAAGACCCATTTCACGCCGCGCTATCGTCCCTGGCGGCAGCGCATCGCCTTCGTGCCGGACGGTGATCTCTTCCAGGGCATCGCCTCCGGCAAGGCGTCGGTGGTGACCGACGAGATCGAACGCTTCACCGAGACAGGCCTGCTGCTCAAGTCCGGCGAGACGCTGGACGCGGACGTCATCGTCACGGCGACGGGCTTCGACCTCAGCGTCCTGGGCGACATCGCGTTCGCCGTGGACGGCAAGCCGCTCGATTTCGCCAAGACGGTCACCTACCGCGGCATGATGTTCACCGGCCTGCCGAACCTGGTCTGGGTCTTCGGCTATTTCCGGGCCAGCTGGACCTTGCGCGCCGACATGATCGGCGACTTCGTCTGCCGCCTGCTGGCGCACATGGAGGCGAGAGGCGTGCGGCAGGTCGAGGTCGCCCTGCGGCCGCAGGACGCGGACATGAAGATCGGCGAATGGATCGATCCCGAGGACTTCAATCCCAGCTATCTGATGCGGAACATGCATCTGCTGCCAAAGGCCGGCGACAAGCCGGAATGGCGACACACCCAGGACTACTGGACCGAGAAGGATCTCTTCCCGACCCTAGACCTGGACGATCCGGCCTTCCGCTATTCTTGAGCCTCTTAAGGGCCCCATGAACTTGCCTAGAGAGGCGGCGCGGTCCAAATCAACGCCATGACCGTTCCGCCCCTCGCCCCCTACCCCGCTTCCCGCCTGCGCCGCGTACGCCAGGCCGACTGGACCCGCCGCCTCGTCCGCGAGACCGAGGTCCGACCGTCCGACCTGATCTGGTCGATGGTGGTGCACGAGGGCGAAGGGACGATCCCCGTCGCCTCGATGCCGGGCGTCGAGCGCCTCTCCGTCAAGGAAGCCGCCAAGGCCGCCGTCCGGGCCCGCGATCTCGGCATCCCCGCCATCGCCATCTTCCCGCACATCGACGGCTCGCGGAAAGACGCGACCGGCTCGATCGCCGCCGATCCGGACGGCGTCATCCCCCGCGCCGTCAAGGCCATGAAGGACGCCGCCCCCGAGGTCGGCATCATGTGCGACGTCGCCCTGGACCCCTTCACCGACCACGGCCACGACGGCGTCGTCGAAGGCGGCAAGATCCTCAACGACCCGACCATCGAGCGCCTGATCGAGCAGGGCCTGATGCAAGCCGAGGCCGGCGCCGACATCCTGGCGCCCTCCGACATGATGGACGGCCGCATCGGCAAGCTGCGCGCGGCGCTGGAAGGCGCGAACTTCCAGGACACGATGATCATGTCCTATGCCGCCAAGTACGCTTCGGCCTTCTACGGCCCGTACCGCGACGCCATCGGCTCGGCCAAGCTCTCAGCCGGTCAGGGCGACAAGAAGACCTACCAGATGGATCCGGCCAACACCGAGGAGGCCATCCGCGAGGTCGCGCTCGACATCGCCGAGGGCGCCGACATGGTCATGGTCAAGCCGGGCATGCCCTATCTCGACATCGTCCGGCGCCTGGTCGACGAGTTCCGCATGCCCACCTACGCCTTCCAGGTGTCGGGCGAGTACGCGATGATCATGGCCGCCGCCCGGAACGGCTGGATCGACCACGACCGCGCCATCCTGGAAAGCCTGACCGCGTTCAAGCGCGCCGGCGCGGCCGGGATCATCACCTATTTCGCCCCCTGGGCCGCCGAGAAGCTGGGTTAGGATGGCTTCGCCGAGAACCGCCTTCAGCCAAGGCCGGTTCTATGGCGCGCCGACGGTCGAGCGCCAACTGCCAGGCGTCCGCCTCGCGCATTTGGAAGCGACGAAACGCGCCGAGCACGTCGACGAACACAGCCACGACGACGCCCATTTCGTGCTGGCCACCCATGGCCGCTACATCACCACCGCCGCCGGCCCCGAAACCGAGGGGCCGGTGCTGGTCTTCAACCCGCCCGGCGTCGTCCACCGCGACCGCTTCGTGGATATCGGCGGCTATTTCCTGGCCGTCAGCTTCGGCCCTTCGGACTGGCGCGCCCTGGCCAACGCCGGACGCGGCGCGGCGATCGACGCTCTGCGGCTGACCGGTCCCGCCGCCCGCCGCGCGGCCCTGCGCCTGACCCGCTCGCTGCTGGCCCGCGACGCCGAGACGCTGTCGCTGGAGGGGCTGAGCCTGGAACTGGCGGCCCAGGCGCTGACGCCGGCCTCGGACGGCGACAAGCGCCCCCCATGGCTGGACCGCGCCGAGACCTATCTGGCCGATGCGTTCGACCAGCCGATCAGCGTCGCGGATCTGGCCGAGATCGCCGGGGTGCATCCGGTCCACCTGGCGCGCGGCTATCGCCGCTGGCTGGGCGCGGCGCCGGGCGACCGGCTGCGCGCGCGACGGCTGGAGCGCGCCGCCGACCTGCTGATGCGCGGCCGCGACCCGATCGGCGAGATCGCCCTGGCCTCCGGCTTCTGCGACCAGAGCCACCTCAATCGCCAGTTCCTCAAGGCCTATGGCGTCACGCCTGGCGAGTTCGCCCGGCTGTGCGGTCGCCGGCCGGAAGTTTCAAGCGTCCAAGACGAGGCGGCCGGCTCAGCCTAGACGGCGGAGGTTCCCTTTGGAGTTCCCGTCTTGAAAGCCTTCGCGTTCGCCGCCGCCCTCGTCCTGACTCCGCTCGGCGCCCAGGCCGCCGACTGGCCCACGGCCACGCCCGCCGCCGAAGGCCTCTCGGCCTCCAAGCTCGACGCGATGTCGGCCGCCATCAAGGCCGGACAGTTCCAGCAGATCACCAGCGTCCTGATCGCCCGCCACGGCAAGCTGGTTTTCGAGGCCTATTATGACGAGGGTCAGAAGGACGGCGGCCCCGAGGCGCGGCGCAACACCCGCTCCACGACCAAGACGGTCACCGCCATGCTGGCCGGGGCCGCGATCGCGCGCGGGGCGCTACCGAGCGTCGACGCGCCGATCAAGGCTTATCTGAAGGACCGCCCGCCGGTCGCCAATCCCGATCCGCGCAAGGACAAGGTCACGGTCGAGGACCTGCTGACCATGAGCTCGATCGCCGAGTGCGATGACGACAACGAATATTCGCGCGGCAACGAGGAGCGGATGTACCTGATCGAGGACTGGGTCGGCTTCTATCTCGATCTGCCGGTGCGCGGCTTCCCGGACTGGATGCCCAAGCCCGAGGCTTCGCCCTATGGCCGCAGCTTCAGCTACTGCACCGCCGGCGTCACGACGCTGGGCGCGGTGATCCAGAGCGCGGTGAAAAAGCCCCTGCCCGCCTTCGCCGACGAAGCGCTGTTCAAGCCGCTCGGGATCGAGAACCCACACTGGCAAAAGTCGCCCCTCGGCCTGGCCCAAGGCGGCGGGGGCCTGGGTCTGCGCAGCCGCGACCTGCTGAAGCTGGGCCAGCTCTACGCCAATGGCGGTCAGTGGGAGGGTAAGCCGGTGCTGCCCGCCGACTTCGTGAAGGCCGCCGTCGCACCGCACGCCAATGCCCGGGAGAACACCGACTACGGCTATCTGATCTGGCTGCAGAGCTTCCCAGGCTCAGATGGCGCCGGCCACAAGGCCTGGGTGATGAGCGGCACGGGCGGTCAAAAAGTCGCCGTCGTACCGGATCTCGATCTGGTGGCGGTGATCACCACGACGAACTTCGGCGTCCGCCAGCCGCACGTCATCGCCGAGAAGCTGCTGACCGAGCATGTCCTGGCGGCGGTCGAGAAGTAGCGACACGAAGACCGGAACAAGAATCGAGGACGCGGCTATCCTGCCGGGATGAGCCGCGTCCTCGACATCGTCACCGCCGTGATCCGCGACGAGCGCGGCCGCATGCTGCTGGTCCGCAAGCGCGGCACGACCGCCTTCATGAAACCCGGCGGCAAGCGCGACGCCGGCGAGGACGACCTGACCACCCTGGCCCGCGAGCTCGACGAAGAGCTGGGCTGCCGACTGGTCGAGGCCGAGCTGCTGGGTCGCTTTTCCGCGCCGGCCGCCAACGAGGCCGGCTTCACCGTCCAGTCGGCGACCTATCTCGCCAGGGTCGAGGGCGCGATCGCCGCGCGGGCCGAGATCGAGGAGCTGGCCTGGATCGACCCGGCCGCGCCGGGCGACCTGCGCCTGGCGCCCCTGCTGACCCAGGCCGTTCTGCCGGCTCTATTGGCCCGGACCTAACCTTTCGTCCCGGATGGCGGTGATCCGCCCGACGACCAGCTCCAGCGCCAGTTCGCGCGCCCGACCCGACGGCCGCCCCAGAAGCTCGCTCAGCGTCGGCCCGAACAGCCCAACCCCGATCGCCAGGATGATGTTCAGCAGGATGAAGTCGATGATCTTCTCCCGCTCGACGCCGACCTCGCGCGCCAATCGGGTCTGAACCACCGCGTCGACGACCTCGCGCACCAGGGTCATCCGCCGCCCCTCGCCGGTCAGCTCCAGCCAGGCCGCCAGCCGCGCCGCGCCCTTGGCCTCGAAGGCGTCGAACAGGGCCTGGGCCCCGAAGCCCGGCGAGGCGCCGTGGGCGTTGAAGCCGACGATGATCTTGTCGGCCAGTTGACGGATCATCCGCTCCATCAGCGCCGCCTCGACCCCGGCGATCGAGCCGAAGTGGTGGATGACATTGGCGTGCACCACCCCGGCGGCCTTGGCGACATCGGCCAGCTTGATGGCCTGCGGGCCCTGCTCGACCAGCAGAACCTCGGCGGCGGCGAGGATGTTCTCGCGCGCGGCTTCGGGCGTGCGGCGCACGCGCGTCTTCGGGGCGTCGAGGGAGGCGGGCGTCTCTATTGACATTTTTGTCAGTATAACTCAGAGTGCATCACAACACAGGCTGAACAAGCCCTAATCCGGTGGAGCGCACAACGCCATGACCGAGACCCAAACCCCGCAAGGCAAGACGACCCCGGCCGACCTGGACGTCACCCCGCGCGACATCCGCTTTGACCTCGCCGACGCCCAGAAGGGCCACTGGTTGGGCGGCGATCCCGTCGGCACGGCGGTGTTCAACGCCCTGTCCCTGACCTTCCCGGACGGCGAGCGCCTGTTCATGGACGCGGTGCGCAACTACCGCCACCTGCTGACCGGCAAGCTGCTGGACGACGCCAGGAACTTCATCGCCCAGGAAGCCATCCACTCGCGCGAGCACCATCAGCTGAACAGCCTGATCGACCGCGACCGCTATCCGGTCGCCGAGATCGAGGAGACGGTGCGGGGCCGCGTGAAGATGGCCCGCGAGCGCGGTCAGATGGCCATGCTGCTGTCGACCATCGCGCTGGAGCACTTCACGGCGATGATGGCCGAGACCCACGCGCGTCATCAGGACCTGTTCGACAAGGCCAACCCCGAAGTCGAGAAGCTGTGGCGCTGGCACGCCATGGAGGAGACCGAGCACAAGGCGGTCGCCTATGACGTCTTCATGGTCGCGACCAAGGACTGGTCGGCCCGCCGCCGCTATTTCACGCGCTGCCGGGCGATGTTCTTCGTGACCATCATGTTCACCCGCAACATCTGCCGCTACGCCGCCCGCCTGCTGGAGGCCGACGGCTATTCGCCCAAGGCGGCGCTGAAGGCGGTCAACGCGTTCGTGTGGGACAAGCCAGGCGTCTTCAGCCGCGGCTGGAAGACCTATTTCGCCTGGTACCGCCCCGGCTTCCATCCGTGGGACCAGGACGACCGCGCCGCCTTCGCCGGCTGGAAGGCCGAGTTCGACGCGGCGGCGGCCTAGACACAAAAACGGCGGCCCGAAAGGCCGCCGTTTCCGTTTGGACTTTAGCTTGGATCAGCCGGCGATCAGGCCGAAGTCCGCCACCTGGCCCATGGCGTCGCGGACGGCGGCCAGGGTCTTCAGGCGGTTGTCGCGGTGCTCGGGCTCGTTGACGAAGACGCCGTCCAGATAGGCGTCCACCGGACCGCGCAGCTCGGCCAGCTGGGTCATGGCGCCGGTGAAGTCTTCCTTGGCCAGGGCGTCCTTCAGCGGTTTGTCCAGCAGGCGCAGGGCGTTGTAGAGCCCCACCTCGGCGGCGCTGTCGGCGGCCGGCCCCTCGGGCGCCCCGACCGGCAGAGCGCCCTTCTTCTCCTCGGCCTTGAGGATGTTGGAGGCGCGCTTGTAGCCGGCCAGCAGGTTCTTGCCGTCGTCGGTCCTCAGGAAGCCGTCCAGGGCCTCGACCCGCGCGACGATGCGCGCCAGATCGTCGTCGCCCAGGGCGAAGACGGCGTCGACGAGGTCGTGGCGCTTGCCTTGGTCGCGGAGGGTGACCTTCAGGCGGTCGGCGAAGAAGGCGATCAAATCACGCGATGACGCTTCGACCCACGCTATGCGATCTGTGAGTTCACTTTCATTGTAAGTGTCGGCGGCCAAATTCCTATTTGCTGCGTATCCGCGACCGATACGTTCCCAGACATCAGTCAAAGCGGCGCGCCAATCGCTATCAAAGGGAGGGCTAGCAACCTCGGAAGCCCAAAGGCAGGCAACGGCAGCAACCTTGGTAACGCCCTGCAGCGAGATTCGCAGCCCATTCTCCAGAACAATCCGGATCACGCCCAACGCCGCGCGGCGCAGCGCATAAGGATCCTTGCTGCCCGTTGGCTTCTCGTCGATCGCGAAGAAGCCGACCAGCGTATCAAGCTTATCGGCCAACGCCACCGCCACGCTCACCGGCGCGGTCGGGACGGAGTCGCCCGGCCCCTGCGGCTTATAGTGGTCGCGCACGGCGTCGGCGATCTCACCGTCCAGGCCGAAAGTCCGAGCGTAGTACCCGCCCATGATCCCCTGCAGCTCGGGGAACTCCCCGACCATCTGCGAGGCGAGATCCGCCTTGGCCAGACGCGCGGCCTCCTTGGTCTTGGCGACATCCGCATTGACCAGCGGGGCGATCTCGCCGGCCAGGGCGACGATACGATCGACGCGCTGGGCCATCGTGCCAAGCTTGGCGTGGAAGGTGACGCCGTTCAGCTTCTCGAGCCACGGCTCGAAACCGACCTTGACGTCCTCGTCCCAGAAGAAGCGAGCGTCGGACAGGCGCGAGGACAGCACCTTGGCGTTGCCGGCGGCGATCACCGCGCCGCCGTCGGCGGCCTGGATGTTGGCGATGGTGATGAAGTGCGGCGCCAGGCCCTGCTCGCCGGCCTTGCGGACGGCGAAGTACTTCTGGTGCGTGCGCATCGAGGTGCGGATCACCTCGGGCGGCAAGCTCAGGAACACCGGATCCATGTCGCCCAGCACCGGCGTCGGCCATTCGGCCAGGCCCGCGACCTCTTCCAGAAGGCCCTGGTCCTCGACCAGCTCCAGATGACGGGCGAAGCACAGGGTCTTGCAGCCTTCGAGGATGCGCTGCTTGCGCTCCTCGACGTCGAGCACGACGTAGTGGGCTTCCAGGCCGGCGGCGTATTCGTCGAAGTCACGCGCCACGAATGGCTTGGCGTCGCCCATGAAGCGGTGGCCTTCGGTCACGTCGCCGCTCGGGATGCCCTCGATGGCGAACGGCACGATCTCGCGGTCCAGCACGCACAGGATCCGCTTCAGCGGCCGCACCCAGCGCAGCTTCTTGGTCCCCCAGACCATCGACTTGGGCCACGGGAAGCCGCGGACGATGGCCTCGACCATCTCGGCGACGATCTCCGGCGTCGGGCGGCCCTTCTTCTCGATGAAGGCCATCCAGACGCCGTCGCGCTCGACCAATTGGTCCTGGGTCAGGCCGGCCTTGCGCAGGAAGCCTTCCATGGCTTGCGGCGGCGCGCCGACGCGCGGGCCCTTCAGCTCTTCCTTGCGGTCGGCCTGGGCCAGCGGCAGGCCTTCGGCCACCAGGGTCAGGCGGCGCGGGCCGGCGAAGGTCTTCAGGGCCTCGGGCAGGAAGCCGGCGGCGGCCAGGTGCTCGCGCGCCATGCGCTCCAGGTCCTTGGCGGCCTGGGCCTGCATGCGGGCGGGGATCTCTTCCGAGAACAGTTCGACGAGAAGTTGGGGCATCAGACTTTACGCGGCTTCCTGCTGCTCGACCCAGGCGCTGGCGCACAGCTTGCAGAGGTCGCGGATGCGGCCGATGTAGCTGGCGCGCTCGGCGACGGCGATCGCGCCGCGGGCGTTCATCAGGTTGAAGAGGTGGCTGGCCTTCAGGACCATGTCGTAGGCGGGCAGGACCAGAGCCTTGTTGTGGTACGAGCGGGCCAGCATCAGCGGCACCTGCTCTTCCATCTGCTCGAACTGCTGCTTGAGCACCGCGACGTCATAGCCGTGGAAGTTGGCTTCCGACTGCTGGCGTTCGTTCTCCAGGAACACGTCGCCATAGGTGGTCGCGCCCAGCGGCGAGTCCGGATCGTTGAACGGCAGGTCGTAGACGTTGTCGACCCCGAACACGTACATGGCCAGACGTTCCAGGCCGTAGGTTAGCTCGCCGGCCACCGGCGAGACGTCCAGGCCGCCGACCTGCTGGAAGTAGGTGTACTGCGACACTTCCATGCCGTCGCACCAGACTTCCCAGCCCAGGCCCCAGGCCCCGACGGTCGGGTTCTCCCAGTCGTCCTCGACGAAGCGGATGTCGTGGGTGCGGAGGTCCAGACCGATCGCTTCCAGCGAACCCAGATACAGGTCCTGCATGTTCTCGGGGTTCGGCTTCAGGATCACCTGGTACTGGTAATAGTGCTGCAGGCGGTTGGGGTTTTCGCCATAGCGCCCGTCGCCCGGACGGCGCGAGGGCTGCACATAGGCCGCGTTCCACGGCTTGGGGCCCAGGGCGCGCAGCACCGTGGCCGGGTGCAGGGTTCCCGCCCCCACTTCCACGTCATGCGGCTGCAGGATGATGCAACCCTGCCGGCTCCAATAGTCATGGAGCGTCAGGATCAGGCTTTGGAAGGACTTGGGTTTTTCGCGCGACATCAATCGAAGCAGGCCTAGAAAAAAGTCGGCGGACCATAGGGCCCGCCGACCGGTGCTTCAAGCGATGTCCGGAACGGTAAGGGCTTTAGTTGCCCTTCGGCACGGTGTGCTTGCCGGCGTTCGACTCCGGGGCGCCGTACTTGGCGCGGTTGGCCTTGGTGTCGGCGACCGGCGGGTTGGAGACGACATTGGCGTCGCCGGCCTTCAGCGAAGCCTGGGCCTCCGGCGATTGCGAAGACACCGGCACGACACCCGAGGTGTTGACCCCGGCGTCCGGCGCCGCCGTGGCCGCCGGCATGGCGGGGCTCGCGGCCGGGTCAGAGGCCATATCGGTCGGGGCGGCCGGGGCCGGCGTCATGGCCTGGCCGGCCGGCGCCTGCTGCTCGTTGGCGGCGACCTGCATCGTCGCATTGGCGTCCGTCGCCGCGGCGGCGGACTGCAGCCCCGGGACGTCCTTCGGGATCAGCACCTTGTCCACCACGTGCAGCACGCCATTGGTGGCCATCACATCGGTCTGGGTGATGGTGGCGGTGTCGACCATGGGGGCCGCGCCCGAGCCGTCCAGCAGCAGCGGCGAGCCCTCGACGCTCTTCACCTCGCCCTTGGCGCCCTTGATCTTGGTGGAGTCCACCTTGGCGTTGATCAGGTGATAGGTCAGCACCTTCTGCAGCATCGGCCCGTTCTCGGGCAGCATCAGCTTATCCAGCTCACCGGCCGGCAAGGCGGCGAAGGCCGCGTCGGTCGGGGCGAACAGGGTCAGGTTCTGGTTGGTCTTTAGAACGCTGGTCAGGTTCACGGCCCCGACAGCCTTCAGGAAGGTGTTGAACTGACCCGAGGCCTCGGCGGTCTGGATCAGATCGCCCTTGGCGACGACGGGCGAGGACGCGGCCGGCGCTGGCGCGGCGGGCGCCGTCGCGTCCTGGGCGTGGGCGAAGCCGGTCATCAGGGCGACCGCGGCGGCGGCGGTCAGGAGACGCTGAGTGATCATGATCGAGTTCCTCTCGGTTCGAGCGGAGTACGCTCGGACCGGGGAGTCGGTTCCGTGATCACGGGCACGTGATCACGGAAAGCGTCACCGGAAATAGAATATGACCGCGACGCCGGCGACGATCAGGCCAAATCCAGCGACAGTCGACCACTTGATCGCTTCGCCGAGATAGAAATACGAGAACAGCATGAAGACCATCAGGGTGATGAACTCCTGACCGACCTTCAACTCCGCTGTCGAATACACGGCGTGCCCGATCCGATTGGCCGGCACCGCCAGCAAGTATTCGGGCAGGGCGATCAGCCAGCTGGAGATGATCGCTACGGGCAAGGCCATCGGCTTGCCCTTCAGGTGGCCGTACCAGGCGAAGGTCATGAAGACGTTCGACATGACCAGCAACAGCCAGGGAGCGATCTTCATGACCAGCGGCGACATGGGCGGGCTCCGAAGCGGGGCGTTGGGGATTCCGCCAACCTAGGACAAGCCGGCCCGTCGGAGCCAGAACTTACCGACAGGTCGAATCGCCGGTTTCTGACGCAGCGGCAGCGCTGCGCGCCTATATTTTGGGCGCCTTGCCCATTTCCTTTCCAAAACCTTGCCCGCGCCACCCGTCATGGAACCGTCGCCGATAGCGTGGCCAAGCCGGGGAACGATGCAGCGCGTGATGGCGGCGTCGGCGGTGATCGCACCGGGGGCGAGAACGCTTCCGAACAACCAAGCAAAGCAAGCCCGTGGCTCAACGGGTCGGAGCAAGGCGGATGAAACTGATCATAGCGGTCGTCAAACCCTTCAAGCTGGACGAGGTGCGCGAAGCGCTCGTCGCCGCCGGCGTCGAAGGTCTGACGGTGTCGGAAGTGAAGGGCTACGGCCGTCAGAAGGGGCAGACCGAGATCTACCGGGGCGCCGAATACCAGGTGAATTTCGTGCCGAAAGTGAAGCTGGAAGCGGTCGTGGACGACGCGTCCGCCGCCAAGGCCGTCGAGGCGGTCAAGGCCGCCGCGGCCACCGGCAAGATCGGCGACGGCAAGATCTTCGTGCTGAACGTCGAAGAAGCCGTCCGCATCCGCACCGGCGAAACCGGCTCGGCCGCTCTGTAACGCATCGGGAAAAGGGGATACCGACGATGAAACTCACCTTCAAACCGCTGGCCGGGCTTTTGCTCGCCGCGACGCTGGCGGGGGCTCCGCTGGGCGCCACCGCCTTCGCCCAGGAGGCCGCGCCCGCGCCGGCCGCCGCCATGACGGCCGCCGCGCCCGCCGAGGCCGCGCCCGCCGCCACGCCCGCCCCCGCTCCGGCCGCCGCGCCCACCATCGTCGACAAGAACGACAAGGGTGACAACGCGTGGATGCTGACGTCCTCGCTGCTGGTCCTGCTGATGATCATCCCGGGTCTGGCGCTGTTCTACGGCGGCCTGGTGCGCGCCAAGAACATGCTGTCGGTCATGATGCAGGTCTCGACCGTCGCCCTGATCGGCTTCGTCGCCTGGGTCCTGTGGGGCTACAGCTTCGCCTTCACCGACGGCGGCAGCTGGGACAGCTTCGTCGGCGGCCTGGGACGCCTGTTCCTGAAGGACGTGACCCCGGCCAGCAACGTCGCGACCTTCTCGACCGGCGTGGTGATCCCCGAGTTCACCTTCATCTCGTTCCAGTCGACCTTCGCGGCCATCACCGCGGCCCTCGTGGTCGGTTCGCTGGTCGAGCGCATGAAGTTCGCCGCCATCGTCGCCTTCGCCGTCCTGTGGCCGCTGCTGTCGTACTATCCGATGGCGCACATGGTCTGGTGGTGGCCGGGTCCTGACGCGATCGCCCTGGCTCCGACCGCTCCGGTCAAGTCGGGCCTGATCTGGAGCTTCGGCGCTCTCGACTTCGCCGGCGGCACCGTCGTCCACATCAACGCCGGTATCGCCGCCCTCGTGGGCGCCCTGATCCTCGGCAAGCGTCAAGGCTACGGCAAGGAGCCGATGCCCCCGCACTCCCTGACCCTGACCCTGGTCGGCGCCGGCCTGCTGTGGGTGGGCTGGTTCGGCTTCAACGCCGGCTCGAACCTGGAATCGAACGGCTACGCCTCGCTGGCCATGATCAACACCTTCGTGGCCACCGCCGCCGCCGGCCTGTCGTGGATCGTCGTCGAGTGGGTCACCCGCAAGAAGCCGTCGGCCCTGGGCCTGGCCTCGGGCATCGTCGCCGGCCTCGTCGCCGTCACCCCGGCCGCCGGCTTCGCCGGTCCGATGGGTTCGGTGATCCTGGGCCTCGTCGTCTCGCCGATCTGCATCTTCTTCTGCTCGGTCGTGAAGAACGCCCTGAAGTACGACGACAGCCTGGACGCCTTCGGCATCCACGGCATCGGCGGCATCGTCGGCGCCATCGGCACCGGCCTGCTGGTCAACCCCGCCTGGGGCGGCGCCGGCATCGTCGACTACACGAGCTGCGCCAAGGACGGCGACATCTCGACCTGCGACAACGCCGTCTACAGCCTGGGCACCCAAGTGATGGCCCAGCTGAAGGGCGTCTGCGTCACGGTCGTGTGGTCGCTGGTCGCCTCGCTGATCGTCTTCTTCGTGATCAAGCTGGTCATCGGTCTGAAGGCTTCGCCGGAAGCCGAAGAGGAAGGCCTGGACATCTCGGAACACGGCGAACGCGCCTACCACAGCTAAGGCTGGCGTAGGTTCCAAGTCGAAGGGCGCGGAGAGCGATCTCCGCGCCCTTTCTCTTTGGGCGATCCCCGGCTGGTCTGGCCGAAGCGATCAGAGCCGCCGCGCCGTGACGATCGGCACGACCGGGTCGAGCATCTGCCCCTTCATCACCGGATTGATCGCCACGCCGGGCGTCGGCAGGTTCAGGATCTCGCGGACGATCTCCATGCCCTTGACCACCTGACCGAAGGCGGCGAAGCCCAGATTGTCCCCCTCGGCGGCGGGGTTGGCGTCCAGGTACGGGGCGTCACCGGCGCAGATGAAGAAGTCGCTGTCGCCGCTGCCGGGCTCGCGCCGCGCCAGGGACAGCGTGCCGTCGACATGGCGCAGACCCGTCTGGGTGGTCGGTTCGTGGGCGACGGGTTTCAGCACCTTCTTCGGGTCGCCGGCCAGGCCGCCTTCGATCAGGCCGTAGGTGGTCGAGCCTGGCGCCTTGGCGGCCCGCCAGAAGCTGGCCCCGTCATAGAGCTTGCCATCGACATACCGCAGGAAGTTGGCCGTGGTCAGCGGCGCCTGCCGGGCCTTCAGGGCGATGACGATGGCGCCCAGGCTGGTGTCCAGGCTGACCACGACGTCGCCGGCGCCGGGCACGATCGGCGTCGGCGCCAGGTTCAGGATCTGGGCGTCGGCCAGCCCCGGCGCGGCGGCGAGGCCCCAAATGGGACTTAGACCGAGGGCGGCGAGAACGTCACGGCGCTTCATGTCCATTTCCTTAGCTCAGGCGGCAACGCCGCACCCACCAGTCCGGTCGCATCGACTCGAGACGGTCGACCAGACCCTCGGCCTCGATGTCGCCGGCGCAGAGGGCGAAACAGGTCGCGCCCGAGCCCGACATCCGGACCAGCAGGCTCTCGGGCTCGTCCCGCAAGGCGTCCAGCACCTCGCCGATGCGCGGCTCCAGCGCCACGGCCGGCGCCTCCAGGTCGTTGCGAGTGGCCACGGCCAGCCAGCCGGCGACTTCCTCGACGCTTTCCAGGTCGGACGGCAGAAAGGGCGCCGTCGCGCCGTCCGGATGCACGGCGACGTCATAGGCGCGATAGACCGCTCCGGTCGGCGACGGCGCGCCGGGATTGACCAGCACCGCGTGCAGCTCTGGCAAGGTCGGGGCCGGCGACAGGATCTCCCCTCGCCCCTCGGCCATCAGGGCCGTAGCCCGCAGGCAGGCCGCGCCGTCCGCGCCCAGGCTGGCGGCCAGCGGCTCCAGGTCGTCGTCGGACAGGTTCGGGGCCAGGGCGTCGCGCAGCAGCTTCAGGGCCGCGCCGGCGTCGCTGGAGCCGCCGCCCAGGCCGGCGGCGATCGGCAGGCGCTTCTCGAGGATCAGGCGATACGGCGGGATAGGCCCGCCCAGCCTGGCGTGGAAAGCGCGCGCGGCGCGAACCACCAGGTTTTCGCCATCGGCGGGGATCGCGCCGCCGAACGGGCCCGAGGTCTCGAAATCCGGGACGTCGGCGGGCTGGATCATCACCTGGTCGCCGACATCGGCGAAGACCATCAGGCTGGAGATCGGGTGATAGCCCTCAGCGTCCGGCCCGCCCACGTGCAGGAACAGATTGACCTTGGCCGGGGCGAAGGCGGAAAGCCGCATGATCTCTCGGACTCCGCAGTGAAGGAAGACAGCCCGATAGCCTAGTTGTGGGCCACCGTCGACGCGGTCGCCGGCGCGCCGGTCGCGGCCAGGCCGTTCTTCAGCTTGGCTTCAGACTCGGCCTTCTGCTTGTCGTCCGGCTCCAGGCTCAGCACGCGCTGCCACTGGAACTTGGCCTCGGTCTTGCGGCCGATCCGCCAGTAGGCGTCGCCCAGGTGGCCGTTGACGTCCGGATCGCCGGGCTCAAGCTCGACCGCGCCCTCCAGCTTCTCGACGGCGGTCTTGTAGTCGCCCAGGCGGTAATAGGCCCAACCGAGACTGTCGAGCATGGCGCCCGACTGCGGGCGGGCGGCGACGGCCTTCTGGACCATGGCCAAGGCCTCGGCGAGGTGCTCGTTGCGGTCGATCCAGCTGTAGCCGAGGAAGTTCAGCAGTTCCGGCTCGTTGGGGTTGATCTTCAGGGCCGCCTGCAGGTCGCGCTCGGCCTCGGGCCAGCGCTTGGCCTGTTCCAGAGAGACGGCGCGCAGATAGAGCACGCGCCAGTCGGGGGTGGCGCTCTCGCGCTCGACCACCTTGTCCAGCACCGCCACCGACTCGTTCCACTGGCCGCCGGCCCGCAGCAGGTCGGCCAGGGCCAGCTGGGCGTCACGGTCGTTGGGCGCGGTCGTGGCGGCGGCGCGGGCCACGTCCAGCGCCTTGGCCTTGTCGCCGAGCTCGTTCCAGGCCCAGGCGATCTTGCTCTGAGCCGAGGCGTATTGCGGCGCGCCGGCCGGCACGTGGCCATAGGCCTCGATCGCGCCCTGCGGATCGTCGCCCTGGTTCAACAGGTCCCCGACCAGGATCCAGGCTTCATCGCGGGCCGGATCCAGGCGCAGGGCCAGACGCAGATAGGCCAGGGCGAACTGGGCCTGGCGCTCGCCGGCGAAGGTGGCGGCGCAGGCCACCAGCCCCTCGGCCGCGCCCTGGCGCAGGGTCGGCATCGGGGGGGGCGCGCCCTTGGCGGCGGCGCGGGCGCGCGCCCGCAGCAGGCCCGTGTCGTTGGGCGCCGCGCGAAGGGCCGTGTCGTACAGGGCCACGGCGTCTTCGTGACGCTTGCGGCGCTCCAGGAACGCCCCATAGTCCAAGGTGAAGATGCTGGCCGTGGCGACGTTGCCGGTCAGGGCCTTGTAGTCGGTCTCCGCCTCGTCGTAGCGCTTGGCGCGCTCATAGAGGCGCGCCTGGCCCTGCTGGCCGAAATACTGCACCAGCCTGTCGTTGCGCAGGGTCGGCTGAACGATCGCGCCCTCGTTGTCGCCGGCGGCCGCCGCAGCCCACGGGGCCAGCAGCGCGGCGGCCTGCTGGTGCGGGAAGCCCGGCGGATCGGCCTTCAACAGCGCCCGGGCGTCCTTGCCCTTGTTGGTGGCCAGCGCCTCGACCACGCGGGTCAGCACGCCCATGCGCTGGACGGCCTCGGTGGCGTCCGGACCGGTCGGCGCCGCCGCCGCGGCGCGGGTGATCTCACCGGCCAGCAGCAGGGCCGAGAACGAACGCTCGCCGATCACGCCGGGGTCCTCGCCCAGCACCGCAGCCGTGCCGAAATAGGTGGCCGCCTCCTTCGACCTGCCGTCGCGGAGCGCCGCCTGGCCCGCCAGGAACTGGCCGTACGAAGAGCGGGTGTCGAACAGCGGCGAGCCCGCCACCGGGCCTCGCAGCGTGACCGTGCTGGGTCCCTGAACGCAGGCCGCCAGGGCCGAAACGGAAACGCAGGCGAGGAGAACTTTGAAACGCGTCATCCCGCCACCCTCGGCGGTTTCGAGGTCGCTCGCAAGAAAAAGCCTCCCGGCCGAGGGCCGGGAGGCGGCAAGCGTGACAGCCGAAAGTGGATGCCGGTTTCGGCGGCCGTCACGCGCCCAACAAAGTTACATGTTCGGATAGTTCGGTCCGCCGCCGCCTTCCGGCGTGGTCCAGACGATGTTCTGCGACGGATCCTTGATGTCGCAGGTTTTGCAGTGGACGCAGTTCTGGGCGTTGATCTGGAAGCGCGGGTCCTGGCCCTGCTCGTTGTAGAGCACCTCGTAGACGCCGGCCGGACAGTAGAGGCGCGCCGGTTCGCCGTACTTGGGTAGATTGACCGAGATCGGGATCGACGGGTCCTTCAGCTTCAGGTGCGCGGGCTGGTCTTCCTCGTGGTTGGTCGCCGAGAGGAACACCGAGGAAAGCTTGTCGAAGCTGATCACGCCGTCGGGCTTGGGATAGACGATCGGCTGATAGTCCTTGGCCAGGCCGGTCGAGGCCGCGTCGGTCTTCTCGTGCTTCATGGTGCCGAAGAACGAGAAGCCGCCCAACAGGTGCGTGCACCACATGTCGAACATGCTGACCGCGCCGCCCAGGGCGGTGCCGAACTTGCCCAGCATCGGCTTGGCGTTGCGGACGACCTTCAGCTCCTTGGCGACCCACGAGTTGTCGTAGGCGGTCTGGTAGCCCGTCAGTTCATCGCTGGCGCGGCCGGCCTGAACGGCCTCATAGGCGGCCTCGGCGGCCATCATGCCGGTCTTGACGGCGTTGTGGCTGCCCTTGATGCGCGGCACATTGACGAAGCCGGCCGAGCAGCCGATCAGCACGCCGCCCGGGAAGGTCAGCTTCGGCACCGACTGGTAGCCGCCCTCGGTGATGGCCCGCGCGCCGTAGGCGATGCGCTTGCCGCCTTCCAGATAGGGCTTCACCCTCGGATGCTGCTTGAAGCGCTGGAACTCGTCGAATGGCGAGATCCACGGGTTCTTGTAGTTGAGATGCACGACGTAGCCTATGGCCACGTAGTTGTCCCCGAAGTGATACATGAAGCTGCCGCCGCCCGTCTGGTTGTCCAGCGGCCAGCCGGTGGTGTGCTCGGCCAGGCCCGGCTGGTGCTTTTCGGGCGGGACCTGCCACAGCTCCTTGATGCCGATGCCGTACTTCTGCGGCGACTTGCCGGCCGAGAGGTCGAACTTCTCGATCAGTTGCTTGGCCAGCGAGCCCCGCACGCCCTCGGCGATGAAGACATACTTGCCGTGCAGCTCCATGCCCGGCTGATAGTCCGGCTTGTGGTGGCCGTCCTTGGCGATGCCGACCACGCCGACGACCACGCCCTTGACCGAGCCATCCTCGTTCCAGACCAGATCCGAGGCGGCGAAGCCCGGATAGATCTCGACGCCCAGCTCTTCGGCCTTGCCGGCCAGCCAGCGCGTGAGGTTGCCCAGCGAGGCGATGTAGCAACCGTGGTTGTGCATGAACGGCGGCATGGCGAACATCGGCAGGGACAGCTCGCCCTGCGGCCCGAGCAGCTTGAAGCGGTCCTTGGTGACCGGCGTCTCCAGCGGCGCGCCCTCTTCCTTCCAATTGGGGAAGAGTTCGGCCAGACCCTTGGGATCGATCACCGCGCCTGACAGGATGTGGGCGCCGACCTCGGAGCCCTTTTCCAGCAGGGCCACCGAAATCTCGGCCCCCGCCTTGGCGGCCAGTTGCTTCAGACGGATCGCCGCGGAGAGCCCGGCGGGACCGCCGCCGACGATGACGACGTCGTATTCCATCGACTCGCGTTCGAGATCTTCGCTCATAAGGTCTCCCGATCGGGCCCAACCCTCGTTCTTGGGGCCGCCCGTCTTATGACTGTTTGAATCACAGCTTATCCGAACGTGACGCGGCGGTGGTCAAGCACTCCGCTCCGCTTTTTTGCTGCATCGCAGCGTGGAGACCTTGAACAATCCGCGCTAAGACGGTCGCATGAGCCTCGCCGTCGATCAACGCGCCATCGAAAGCCTGCTGGCCTTCTGGGCTGACGCGGGCGTCGAGGTCTCGTACGCCGACGCGCCGATCGATCGCCTGGCCGAGGGCGCGGCGATGCTCCGGGCCCGCAGCCAGCCGACGCCTCCCCCGCCGCCGGTCGCCCGTCCGGGCCTGGCCCTGGCGCGCGGTCCCGATGTCGGCGCGGCCATCGCCGCCGCCAAGGCCGCCGCGGCCGCCTGCGACGACCTGGAGAGCCTGGCCGCCGCCATCGCCGCCTTCGACGGCTGCGCGCTGAAGACCCAGGGCGCCAAGCAGGCCGTGTTCTCGCGCGGGGTCGGCGACGCGCCGCTGATGATCATCGGCGAAGGCCCCGGCGCCGACGAGGACGCCCAAGGCCAGCCGTTCGTCGGCCGCGCGGGCAAGCTGCTGGACCGCATGTTGAAGGCCGCCGGCCTGGAGGGCCGGGTCTTCATCACCAACACCGTCTTCTGGCGTCCGCCCGGCAACCGTACGCCGACGCCCCAGGAACAGGCGACCTGCGCGCCCTTCGTCGAACGCGCCATCGCCCTGGTGAAGCCGAAGATGCTGCTGCTGGCTGGCGGAGCCTCCGCGAAGGCCATGCTGAAGCGCGAGGAAGGCATCCTGTCGATGCGCGGCCGCTGGTTCGAATGGACCTCCGAGGACAAGTCCATCGAGCTTCCGGCCATGCCGACCCTGCACCCGGCCTTCCTTCTGCGCACCCCCGCCCAGAAGAAGAAGGCCTGGCAGGACCTTCTCACGCTGACCGAGCGACTTGATCGCCCCGACCGCCCGCACTAGAACTGCGTTCGACCAGTCGGAACGGGGGACGTGCGCCTGCGGGGGAGCGCGGAACGGTTTTTGCGGATTTGGACTCGCCTCTTGGCCGTGTTGTCGGCCCTCTTCCTGTGCGCGGCGGCTTTCCTACCCATGGGAGGCGTCGCGCGAGCGGGCGCCCTTGAGCCTTTGTCGCCGGAGGATGTCCGCGCCTATCGCGCCGCCTTCGCCGCCACCGATCGCGGTGATTTCGACGCCGCCGCCGCGGCCTTCGCCAACGCCCATGATCGCAGCCTGGCCGGCCGCCTGGCCTTCGCCAAGATCATGCATCCCACTCGCTTTTCGGCCAGCTACGACGACCTGACCCGTTGGCTGCGCGCCTATGCCGACGAGGCCGGCGCCGACCGCGTCTACGCCCTGGCCGTCAAGCGCAAGCCGGCCGGCAAGCGGGTCGCCGCCGCGCCGGTTCCAGAACTGTTCATCGGCGACGAGACCGCCCCGCCCCCCGCCGACAAGGGCCGCGCCGCCCGCGAGGCCTACTACTCAGGCGACGTCCAGAAAGCCCTAAGCCTGGCCGTGGCGGGCGGCGAGACCTGGATCGCGGGCCTCTCGGCCTATCGCCTGGGCGACTATCGAACCGCCCAGGCCTATTTCGAACAGGTCGCCCACGACCAGCACGAGGACGAGTGGCTGCGCGCCGCCGGCGCCTTCTGGGCCGCCCGCGTGGCCAGCCAGGCCGGCCACGGCCGCGACGCCCTGACCCTGCTGAACGAGGCCGCCCGCTCGCCGCACACCTTCTACGGCATGATCGCCGTACGGCAGCTGGCCATGGCCGGCGCTCCCATCGCCGAAGATAACTACGATCCGATCGCCAGCCTGCTGACCCGCGCCAGCTATGTCGGTCCCGACACGGCTTCGCTGGAACAGCTCGTAAGGAACGACCCGCGCGCCCGTCGCGCCACCGCCCTGGCCCAGGTCGGCCGTTGGCGCGAGGCGGGCATGGAGCTTCGCGCGGGCTTGTCTCTGGCTGAAACCCAAGAGCTTCGCGACGACTGGACGGCCCTGGCCCTGGCGCTCAACGCCAACGCCCCGCTGAACGCTGGCCGCCCGGTGCGCCGGGTCGGCGGCGAGGACTATCCCCTGCCGCCGCTGGATCCGGTCGGCGGCTTCACCATCGACAAGGCCATGGTCTACGCCCTGGTGCGCCAGGAGAGCCGCTTCGACCCGATGGCCGTCTCGGCCGCCGGCGCCATGGGCCTGATGCAGGTGCGCCCGAGCTCAGCCGCCGACGTCGTGGGCGATGACAAGCTGCTGGCCGACAACAGCCCGCTGTTCGATCCCGCCTACAACCTGCGGGCCGGGCAGGACTATTTCACCTGGCTGATGAACCGCGGCGTCAAGAGCCCTGACCTCCTGCGCGCCGTCGCGGCCTACAACGGCGGGCCGGCGACCTTGAACCGCACGGCGGCCCAACTCGGCGCCGACTGCGACACCCTGCTGCTGATCGAGAGCCTGCCGTTCAAGGAGACCCGCAACTACGTCGAGAAGGTGATGGCCAGCTACTGGACCTATCGCCGGCTGATGGGCGCGGAGAACAAGACCCTGGACGCCGTGGCCAGCGGCGCGCGGACCGTCGACTTCCGCCTCGACCCGCAGGTCGCCGCCCCGACCTCGATTGACCAGCTGATGACCCAGCTCGCGCAGGTCCAACCCTAGCCAGCACGCTCATCTCCGCTCAGGCTGCGCCCCACGCGGACGGGACGTTCCTAATAGGCCAGCCGCCTGGCTCGCAGCGTCTTCGCCAAGGTCTTCTCGTCACCGCCGCTCGCGGGCCAGTCCAGCCGTCGAACCAGGACGCCATGCAGGCGCGGCGCAAGCTTGCCGAGCAGGCCGCCCGGAGCGGTCAGAACCGCGGGAGCCCCCGCCCCGCCCGTCACATGCTTCTCGACCGGCTCGCGCCAACCTTCGCGGAGAACCGGCGCCGCGCGCAGAGTCAGAATCCAGTCGCCACGAACCACCGCGGCGCCCGCCGCCAGGCGATCGCCTGAAGTCGTCACCAGCCGCGCCCCACTGTCCTCAGCCAGGGCCTCGACACCCGGTTCGCCGCCGGAGACCAGCACCACCTCCTTGACCAGCCCGTCCACGGCGGCGGGCACCAGCATGGTCATCTGGGCGGCCAACCCTTGCAGGTCTTCGGAGGCGACGAGGATGACGGAGATCATGGCCTTGCTTGGCCAGAGCGCCACGCAGGGTCAAGCCCTTTACCCAAACAAGTCCATCTGCGCGCTTGGCTTGCTTGGCGGGGTGAACTGGGTGGCGTCCAGCGGCGTCCATGGCCGATCCAGCCCGAACTTCTTGACCGCCAGATGGAAGCGCTGGCGCAGCACCTCGGCCACCGGCCCGTCGCCGACCATCCGTTCGCCCCAGCTGGCGCTGTAGGTCTCGCCCTTGCGGATCTGGCGCACCAGCGACATCACCTTCCTGGCCCGATCTGGATGGTCGGTCTCCAGCCACTCCTGGAACAGTTGGGCGATCTCGCGCGGCAGGCGCAGGGCGACATAGCCGGCGCCGCGCGCCCCGACCTTGGCCGCCGCCTCCAGCACCGCCTCGCACTCATGGTCGTTCAAGCCCGGAATGGCCGGGGCGAACATCACCGTCACCGGCACGCCGGCCTCGGTCAGCCGGCGCACCGCCTCGATCCGCTTGCCCGGCGTGGCCGCGCGCGGCTCCATGCTGCGGGCCAGCTTGCGATCCAGGGTCGTTATCGAGATCGCCACCCGGGTCAGTTTTCGCTCGGCCATCCGGCTCAGCACGTCGAGATCGCGCAGGATCAGGGCCGACTTGGTGATGATCGTGAAGGGATGGCTGACGCGCTCCAGCACCTCGATGATCTGTCGCGTCACCCGAAGTTGCTTCTCGTCGGGCTGGTAGGGATCGGTGTCGCCGCCAATGTGGATCGTCGCCGGCTTGTACGAAGCCTTGGCCAGCTCCTTCTCCAGCAGTTCGCCCGCGTGCGGCTTGAAGAAGATCTTGCTCTCGAAATCCAGGCCCGGCGACAGGCCCAGATACGCATGATTGGGCCGCGCATAGCAGTAGATGCAGCCATGGCTGCAGCCGCGGTACGGGTTGATCGAGCGGTCGAAGCCGACGTCGGGGCTCTGGTTGCGGGCGATGATGGTCCGCGACTTCATCGGCTGCAGCTCGGTCTTCAACTGCCCAGGCGCGTCGTCTTCGCTCCAGCCGTCGTCGAACGTCTCTCGCGTCTGGGACTCAAAACGTCCGGTTCGATTGGATTTCGCGCCCCGCCCGCGCGACGCGGGCCCCAGTTTCGCTGTCTCGGCCATGGCGGCGAATATGCTGAAATCAGCAGAACATAACAAGAACATTATGCAAGGAGGGAAGCCGCGCCCCATGCTCGCCATGCGACAGTAAGTCGCTGGCGGTCCTAGCGTGGCGATAACCTGGCGCGCCTATCATGGCTCCATGACCGCGCTCGCTTGTCTCAAGATCATGGTCGGCGACACGCTGATGTTCGCCGATACCGAAACCATGGCCGGCATCGTGGCCAAGGTCGCTGGGGCGTATCTTGAGACCACGTGGCTCTGGCCGCGCCGCTATGGCCTGGTCGCGCCGTTCTCGTTCGTCCTGGCCGACCCTCGCGCCATCCTGCTGGACCCGCGCGAGCTGCAGGCCCTGGCCCGGGCGCTTCAGACCAAGCTGTTCGGCCAGACCAGCGACGGTGAGGTGTCGTTGCTGATGCTGGAGGGCGACAAGGCCGAGGTGATGCGCTTCGCCGGCATGCCGCCTCAGCAGTTGAAGGCGATGCTGGACGCCGACGACCTGGGCGAGGCGATCGGACGGGTCTGCCGCATCACGCCCGACGGCGTTGTGTCGCTGGCGCCGCCCGGCGGTCCGGTCGCGGGCGAGCCGCCGGTCGAGACCCTGGGGGAGCTCGAGCCCGAAGCAAAAACCCGCATCGTCTATCGCGGCGTCTATCATTCGCCACGCGAACTCTTCGTCGGCAATGTCGCCCTATGGCGCGAGGACGCCACGCCCACTCTCGACTTCGACGCCCCAACTCCGGCCGTCCATGGCCGTGAAGCCGACCATGACATCCCGATCCTGGAGAGCGCCAAGGACATCCTGGGCCGCCAGGAGTCCGGCGTGCTGTTCTTTCCGATCTGCTTCTCGACCCTGATCAAGCCCCGCGCCCGCGACGCTCTGCTGCCGCACCTGGAGGCCCTACCCCGCGCCGCTCGGCAACGGCTGGCGGCGGCCGTCTACGATACGCCCCGCGCGCCATCGTTCTCGGCCATGCAGACGATCCAGGCCTATCTCAAGCCGCACTTCGCGCGTCTGGACCTGCGTGTCTCGGACCCGGCGTTCCAGGTGGAGGATCTGCCGGCCGACTTCGCCAGCTCGGTGACGCTGATCCTTCCGGAAGGCAGCGAGAGCGTGCGCCTCTCGGCCGCGACGCGATTCCTGCGCGACGCGCCTCTCTATGCGCGCAAGCGCATCTGGCAAGGGATCAGCGAATTGCGCACGCGCCGCGAACTGAACGCCTGTGTCGATCTGCGCGCGCCGTTCCTCAGCGGGCCGGCGATCACCGACCTGCTGGAAGCGCCGACACCGACCACCGCGTGCCCATCGCTGCACCTGCCGCTTCACGACTGGTCGCAGATCGACACCGGAGAGATCCGCGTGGCGTAATCAGGAGGGCTCTTCGGCCTCGGCCTTGATGTGGGACAGCCCCGCCTCGAAGTCCTTGCTGACCACCGATGCCTCCGCCTCGACGGCGACGCGGTCCAGATACTGGCGGATGTTGGCGGCCTCGGCCGCGGTGCTGGCCAGCGAAATCGCGCGATCGAAAGCCCGCCGCGCCTCGGCCTTGCGACCGGCCTGCAGCAGGAAGGCGCCCCGCGCGCCGTGATAGTGGAAATAGCCGTCCAGCCGCGCGCCGAGAGGCTCGATCATCTGCAGCGCCGCCGCCGGTCCCCGAACCCTGGCCGTCGCCACCGCACGGTTCAGGGTGATCACCGGCGAGGGCCGCATGATCTCCAGCGTGGCGTAGAGCGCGTCAATGCCCGCCCAGTCGGTGTCTTCCGGCCGCGCGGCGCGGGCGTGCAGGGCGGCGATGGCGGCCTGGACCTGGTAGGGCCCAGGATCGCGCTTCAGCATCGCCTTGTCGATCAAGGCGAGCCCCTCCCCGATCATCTTGCGATTCCAGAGGCTTCGATCCTGATCCTCCAGCAGGATCGCCGCGCCGTCGGCGGCGAAGCGCGCCTCCGAACGGGCGTGCTGCAGCAAGAACAGCGCGGTCAGACCCATCATCTCCGGCTCGGACGGGAACAGTCGCAGCAGCAGGCGCGCCAGGCGGATGGCCTCGTCGCACAGTTCCCCCTTGGCCTCGACCGCCTGGCCGCTGGCCGAATAGCCCTCGTTGAAGACGAGATAGAGCATGGCCGCCACGGCCGCGAAGCGCTCGGCGCGCTCGATGGGTCCTGGGGTCTCGAACGGCGCGTCTCCAGCCCCGATACGGGCCTTGGCGCGCGTGATGCGCTGTTCCATGGCCGCCTCGGTCACGACGAAGGCGCCGGCGATCTCACGAACCGAAAGGCCCGAAACGACGCGCAAGGCGAGAGCGATCTGCTGGGTGGCCGGCAAGTCCGGGTGGCAGCAGATGAACAGCAGCCGCAGGACGTCGTCGCGATAGTGCGAGCCATCCAGCCGCTCGGCGGCCCGCGCCTCGGCGTCCTCCAAGTCGGACAGCAGCTCCTCCGGCGGCAGGACCGTGTGGCGGCTGATCTTGCGGACGGCGTCGATGGCGGCGTTGCGACCGACCATGATCAGCCACGCGGTCGGATCGCGAGGCGGACCATTCTTGGGCCAGGCCTTCAGGGCGCGCAGACAGGCGTCCTGAAACGCCTCTTCGGCCGCGTCCATGTCACGGAAGTAGCGCAGCAGCGCCGCCATGGCCTGGGGCCGCGCGGCGCTGATCGCGCCCTCGATCCAGCCCAGCTCGGTCACGTGCCGGCGAACTCCGGACTAGCGGGGTTGAACAGCGCGATCGGGCGGATCTCATAGGAGCCGCCGGGATTGACCTTGCCCAGGTCCTTGGCGATGTCGAGCGCGCCGTCCAGGCTGTCGCAGTCGACGACGTAGAAGCCCAGCAGTTGCTCCTTGGTTTCGGCGAACGGGCCATCCAGCACCAGCGGCGGCTCGCGGTCCTTGCGCAGGGTGGTGGCGGCCGTGGTCGGCATCAGGCGGGCGACGGGGCCGAGGCGGCCTTCCTGGGCCAGTTTGGCCTGCACGGCGCCCAGCTTCTCCATGACCTCGTCGTCGTGCTCCTTGGACCAGGCGCAGATCACGTCCTCCTGGTTGTAGCAGAGTATGGCGTACAGCATGGACGGTCCTCTCTTCCGGTCCCTAGGACGGCGAACTATGCCCGCATCCGACAAACGGCCCAGAAATTTCTAGAGGCGCCGCAGCCGGCGGCGGACCGGCTCGTCGTAGAGCTTCAGCACCGCCCAGGCGAAGGCCAGGATCACCGGGACCGCCACCGCCGCGAAGGCCAGCGGGTACCCCTGGCCGCCCAGAGCCCTGAACAGCCGCAGCATCAGTTCCCAGCCCAGCCAATGCAGCGCGTAGAGGGGATAAGAGATCGCGCCGGAGATGCGGGCCAGCCTCCCCTGGAGGCCCTCCGGGTCCCGCCGCCCGGCCAGCACGATCAGCGGGAAGACCAGGCTCATGCAGACATAGTCGTAGAGCCAGTTCAGCGGCGTCCACGGGAAGCACAGGACCGCGGCCAGGATCAGGGCCAGCAGCCAAGGGGGCGCCGTGAAGCCGGTGAACGGCTGGATCCGATAGCAGCCCCAGCCCAGCAGGAACGAGAACACCGTCCGCAGAAAACTGATCAGGAAGGTCGCCCGGTCCCAGCCGGTCAGCACGCCGCCCATGCCGTGGGCGATATAGGCCATGACCGGGATCAGCAGCACGATCATCAATACGTGCCCCATGACGCCCAGCCGCCGGATCGGGAACCACAGCGCCCCGACCGCCAGCTCGAAGAACAGCGACCAGGCCGGCGGATTCAAAGGGAAAATCGGCGCGAAGCCCGGCTCCTCGGCCCATAGACGCGGGATCATGAGCAGGCCCAGGACCAGCCACTCCGGCACGCGCTCGCGATGCTGGATGATCACCGTCGCTCCGGCCAGCATGGTCAGCGCGATCAGCGGCCACAGCCGGACCAGCCGCTGGCGCAGGAAGCCCCACCAGCCGATCTCGCGCCGGCCATAGGCGTGGGCCAGCACGAAGCCGGAGAGGCAGAAGAAGAAGTCGACGGCCAGGTAGCCGTGGCCGACCAGCCAGGGCCGGCCGGTCCAGCCGCCGATGTGATAGAGCATGACGCCCACGGCCGCGACGCCGCGCAGGCCGTCCAGCGCCTCGTACCGTCGTCCCGACTCGTAAGCCTGCAAAACGCCGTCCCCCCATCCTTGCTTAGCTGAGGGGTTTCTCCAGCAGCAAGGCCTTGGTCAGGAAGGCGCGGTCCTCGCCGATCGGCTTCAGGCCCACCTCGGCGAACAAAGCCGCCAGATCGGTCTGCGCGTAGCTGCCGTAGTAAGGCTCATGGAAATAGACTGGGAAGGCTTCCAGCAGGCGCGCCAGGTCCGGCGTGTCCGAGGGCTGCACGGAGTCGACGAAGACCAGCACGCCGCCGGGCTTCAGGGCCCGCGCCAGGCTGGCCGCCACGACGGGCCGCACCCTCGGCGGCAGCTCGTGGAAGAGATAGACGCAACTGACGGCGTCCAAAGACGAATCCGCGATCGGCAGGATTTCGGCGTTGGCCTTGATACCGCCGACGCCGGCGCGCTTGCGGGCCCGCGCCAGATAGGCCTCGGAGAGATCCAGCCCCGCGATCGCCGCGCGCGGGAACGCCGCCTTCAGGTCCTTGAGGAAGGCGCCCGAACCGCACGCCGCGTCGAGGATTTTCGCGTCACGGTGATCTCGGCCGCGCCAGTGTTTCGCCAGCAGCGACAGGCCTCGCCGGCGCATGGCCCCGGCCGTGCCGGAGAAAAGAGCCTCGACCTGGGCGTCGTAGCGACGCGCGCTCGCCTCGGTGAACCAGCCGCCCGACTGGTAGTGGAAGTTCTGCCGATAGTAGGTTGGATAAGCTAGACTATTGACCTCATCGCGCACCTCGACGCCGTCGCCGCGACGGCGCCTCCGGTCGACCTCGAAAGCGTCGGCGATGAAGTCGGCGGCCTCGCGCACGGCGGCCGAAGGGCGGACGGGACCGTCCTCGACGGCGGGATAGAGGCCCGCGGCGACATCGCGGGCGTCCTTCTCGAACGCCTCCAGATAGGCGCGACGCAAGGATCCCTTGTCCGGCGGCGCGGAAGTCGGTTCGAAGCTGCGCGCCTGCTCGCCCCGGGTCGGTCGGGTCATGGAGCGGGCCAGCGAGCCCGTCGCCGTCCACCAGGCCGCCTTGACCGCCGCCCTCGCGCGCTGACCTACCGCATCGACCGCGAAGGCCGTTCTTGTCCGCCGCTCATCCATGCTGGCCTCAGCGCGTGAAGACTCCGACCAGTTCAATATGGGGCGACCAGACGAACTGGTCCACGGGCAGCACCTTCTCAAGGCGGAAGCCGGCGTCGACCAGGACGCGGGCGTCCTTGGCGAAGGTGCCGGGGTTGCACGAGACGCTGACCACCTTGGCGACCTTGGATTTGGCGATCTCAACCGTCTGCTCGGCGGCCCCGGCGCGCGGCGGGTCGATGACCACGACGTCGGTCTTGGCCAGTTCGGTGCTCAGCACGGGGCGTTTGACCAGGTCGCGAGCCTCGGCGGTGATCGGCTTCAGGCCCGACGCCGCGCCGAGCGCGAACTTCAGGGCGGCGATGGCCGGCGGGCTCATCTCGGCGGCGTAGACCGCGCCGATCTCGGCCAGGCGGAAGGTGAAGGTCCCGACACCGCAATAGAGATCGGCGATGCGCGCCGCGCCCTGGGCCTGGGCGACCGCGAATTCCACCATGGCGCGCTCGGCGGCCGGCACGGCCTGCAGGAAGCCGCCGGGCGGCAGGGCGACCACGGCGGGGCCCAGCTTCACCATCGGCTGGCGCGCGCCGTAGACGGTCTCGCCAGCCAGGGTCACCCGCGCGAAGTCGCCCTCGCTGGCCGCCATGGCCGCGCGCATGCGGGCGTCGGCCGACAGTCCGCCGCTCTTGCGCTCCACCCCGGTGACGTCGATGTCGAGGCCTGTGGCGGTCAGGGTGACGTGCAGGGTCGGGGCCGACTTCGGGTGCTCCAGGAACGGCTCGGCCAGACGCGCCAGGGCCGGGAACGCCGCCACCAGGCGCGGATCGGTGACCGGGCACTCTTCGATCGTCACCAGGCTCCACGAGCGACGCTCCTTGAAGCCCAGCAAGGCGCCCTGCCCCTTGGCGCCCCTGCGGGCGTGCAGCGCCACGCGGCGGCGCGAGGCCGGCGGCGCGGCGAAGGTCGGCAGGATTTCGGTCTCCAGGCCTTCCATCGACAGCTGGATACGGATCTGTTCGGCCTTCCAACCGAGATAGGGGCCCGCCGCCCAGTGCTGCAGGGCGCAGCCGCCGCAATGGCCGAAGTGCTTGCAGGGCGGCGCCACGCGGTCGTTGCTGGCCGTCAGGATATCGACGACCTCGCCGCGCGAACCGTCCATTCGCGCGCGAACGGTTTCCCCCGGCAGAGTCAGGGGCACGAAGGCCGGCTTGCCGTCGTCGAACCGAGAGAGCCCGTCGCCTTGCGCGCCGATGGCGGTGATCGTCATGTCTTGCATCGCGCGTCCATACCCTAAAACCGGGGCTTGAGCGCGGCCCGCGAACGATTTTCAGTGTGATAGCGGTGAAGCTGAATAACCCCGTCAGCGATCGTTCATGTTGGCCATGTCACACCCTACATCAACGGATGGGCCTCGGCGGCCCGGCGCGAGCCGGACGCCCACAAAAAGACAAGCTCTCTCATGACCATGACCGCCTCAACGCGCAGGACTCCGATGATCAAGACCGTTCTGGGCGTCACCGCCGCCCTCGTCTGTGGCGTGCTGACGCCGACCCTGGCCTCGGCCCAATCCTACGGCGCGACGCCCTACGGCTCGAGCTACGGCGGGGCGTACAACAACCAGGGCTACTATTACGACCAATGCCAGCGCTCGACGACCAACCGCACCACCGGCGGGGCCCTCGCTGGCGGCGCGATCGGCATGGCGCTGGGCAGCGGCATCGCCGCCCGCGGTCACCGCACCGACGGCTCGGTCGTCGGCGGCCTGCTGGGCGCTGTGGTCGGCGGCATGGCCGGCAAGTCCTCTGCGGCTTGCACCCCGGGCAGCAACATCGCCCCGCCGCCGCCTCCCCCGCCGCCGCGCGCCTACAACGACGGCTATGACGACGATTACCGCCCGGTCCCCTACGATCAGGTCCGTCGCGACGCTCAGCGCGACAGCTACTACGAGCAATCGTATGAGCATCGCGACGGCTACCGCGTGAACGATCGCGTCGGCGGTCGGGCCGACGTCAACGGCTGCACCCTGGCCGAGAGCCCGATCTACCTGCCGGACGGCCGCGTCCAGAAGCGCTTCGTGCGCGTCTGCCCGGACGGCAACGGCAAGTACCAGGTCGTCGACTAAGTCACCGACCTAGCTTGTGTGGAAGACGATCGGCCGCCCTCAATGGGGCGGCCGATTTCGTTTCAGGCCTTGGTCGCCCAGACCAGGCGTTCGACCTGGCCGTCACCGCCCGTGATCGGACTTTCGGTCAGGCCGTTCACCGTCCAGCCGGAAGCTTCGAGGAACGCGACGACCTCGCGCTCCACGCGGGCGATGATCTCGGGATCCTTGACCAGCCCGCCCTTGCCGACGAAGTCGCGGCCCGCCTCGAACTGAGGCTTGATCAGCGCCACCAGGTCCGCGCCCGGCCCCGCCAGGTCCAGCGCCATCGGCAGGGCCTTGGTCAGGGCGATGAAGCTGACGTCGCTGACCACCAGCATCGGCGCCGTCGGGATCACCGTCTCGTCCAGCGCCCGGGCGTCGACGCCCGACAGGTCGACGACGCGGGGGTCGCCCCTCAGCTTGGCGTGAAGTTGGTCACGGCCGACATCGACCGCGAACACCTTCTCCGCGCCGCGCGACAGCAGGACCTCGGTGAACCCGCCCGTCGACGCGCCGACGTCGAGCGCGACGCGCCCTTCCACGACGATCGGCCACAGGTCCAGCGCGTGGACGAGTTTCAACGCCCCGCGCCCGACCCAAGGATGGGCCGCCTCGGCGACGATCTCGGCGTGCTGGTCGACCGTATCGGCCGGCTTGGTGATCACCTTGCCGTTGACCGTGACCAGCCCGGCCTCGACAGCCGCGCGGGCCTTGGCGCGGCTGTCGACGACGCCCCGTTCGACGAGCAACAGATCGATACGCTTGCGGGCCACGCGGCCTCCTCGAAAGTTCAGACCGCCGTCTAGCACGGGCTTGCGGCCCAGGTCTCTTCGGGTTCAACTGAACGCCGATCACCGGCGCATCAGACGCTGGCCATTTGACTGGGCGTGGCGAGACCACGCTTTGGGGGAGAGAAACCGATGCGATTCACCCGTCGCGGCCTGCTGGCCGCATCCGCCGCCGTGGCGGCCGCATCTTCAGTGGAGGCTAAGCCCAAATCGATGTCCGCACCCGCGCCCTGGACTCCCGACGCCACCGAGATGGCTGGCCGCATCCGTCGCAAGGAGGTCAGCGTCGCCGAGGTGGTCGAGGACGCCATCCGCAAGGCCGAGGCCCTGCAGCCCCAGGTCGGCGCGATCGTCACCTCGGACTTCGACCGGGCCCTCGCCAAGGCCAAGGCCGGCCAGCTGTCGGGTCCGTTCGCGGGCGTGCCGTTCATGGTCAAGGACCTGGACCCCTATAAGGGCCTGCCCACCCGCAACGGCTCGCGCAGCGGTCTGCGCGCCCCGCCCGAAACCACCCAGACCCCATATGTCGACGCTTTCGACACAGCCGGCTTCGTGGTGATCGGCAAGTCGGCGACGCCGGAGTACGGCTTCCTGCCGACCACCGAGCCGATGGGCTTTCAGCCGACGCGCAATCCCTGGAACACGGCCCGCTCGTCCGGCGGCTCCTCGGGCGGCGCGGCGGCGGCCGTGGCCTCGGGCATGATCCCGCTCGCCCACGCCACCGACGGGGGCGGCTCGATCCGCATTCCGGCCAGCAACTGCGGCCTTTTCGGTCTGAAACCCTCGCGGGGCCGCATGTTGCAGGGCCGTCCGGTGTCGCGCGGCCTCGACATCTCGGTCTCGCACTGCGTGTCGCACAGCGTCCGCGACTCGGCCGCCCTGTTCGCCGCCACCGAACGCACGGGCGGCGACGCGGTGTTCAAGCCGATCGGCGTGATCTCCGAACCGCTGAAGAAGAAGCTGAAGATCGGGCTGGTCATGGTCACCGGCACGGGCGTCACGCCCGATCCCGAGGTGCAGACCGCCGTCAACAACGCCGCCAAGCTGCTGGAGAGCCTGGGTCACAAGGTCGAGCCGACGACCTGGCCGATGGACGGCGGCCAGTTCGGCCAGGATTTCACCGTGCTATGGGCCAGCGGCGCGGCCGAACTAGTCGCCGGAATCGGCAAGGCCATCGGCCACAAGCCCGATTCCAGCGTGCTGGAGCCGTTCAGCCTGGGCATGGCCGAGTTGGTCGGTCAGCTGCCGCAAGGCGCCTTGCCCGCCGCCATCGAGCGCCTGAACGCCAACACCAAGGCCTATGACGCCTGGCTGACGAAGTACGACGTCATCCTCTCGCCGGTGCTAGGCAAGCCCCCGGTCGAGCTGGGCTATGTCGCCGGCTGGGTCCCGTTCCAGGAACTGCAGGCGCGGCTGATGACCTATGTCGGTTACACCCCGGTCCAGAACGTCGCTGGCGCGCCGTCGATGAGCGTGCCGCTGCATTGGACGCCGGACGGCTTGCCGGTGGGCGTCCAGCTGGCCGGCCGCGCGGGCGGCGAGGCGCTGCTGTTCCAGCTGGCCTATCAGCTGGAGGACGCCCAGCCCTGGGCCCACCGCAAGCCGCCGGTGAGCCTGTAATCTCACGCGGGGCGGTCAGCAGCCGCCCCGCCCGCTGGCCCGTATATGGTCCAGAATGTCCGCGATCAGCTCGAAGTCCATCTTCTCGGGCTTCCTCCAGCGCGCGCAGCCGCCGCCACGATCGACACCGGCCATGCGCTCCTGGACCGCATCCAGCGCCGCCTTGCCCGCATAGAGAGCGATGTACTGCTTCTGGCTGTTGAACGCGAAGAAAGGGGTCTTCGGATCGCCATAAGCCGGCATGCCGAACGCCATCCGCTCCATGTCCGCACCGAAGCGCTCAATGCACATGGCGCGCAGGCGGTCCAGCGCCGGGCGGCGCTCGGGCGCGACCTCCTCCATGAAGTCATCAACCGTCGTCGCCTTGGACTGGACCATCCGCGCTTCTCCCAGGGGGCTACCCCTCGACGAACACCTTCTTCAGTTCGTTCTTCATGATCTTGCCATTGGCGTTGCGCGGCAAGGTCTCGTGCCAGAAGACGATCTTCACCGGCACCTTGAAAGCAGCGAGACGATCGGCGACGAAGGCGCGTAGCTCGGCTTCGTCGGCCTGCGCCCCGGGCTTCAGGGTGACCACGGCCGCCGGCTCCTCGCCCAGGGTCTTGTGCGGGATGCCGACCAGGGCCGCGTCCATCACCGCCGGGTGGTCGTAGAGGCAGTTCTCGACCTCGATGCAGTAGATGTTCTCGCCGCCGCGGATCAGCATGTCCTTGGCCCGGTCGATGATGAAGCAGAAGCCCTCGGCGTCGAGGCGCGCCAGGTCGCCCGTACGCACCCAGCCGTCGACGAAGGTCTGGCTGGTGGCTTCCGGCTTGTTCCAGTAGCCGCGCACGACCTGCGGGCCCTTGCACCACAGCTCGCCGACCTCGCCGATCGGCAGCTCGCGGTATGGGGCCTCCACGGTCATGATCTTCAGGTCGGTGACCGGCACGGCGGGGCCGCACGAGTCGGGACGGTTCTCATAGTCCTCGGCCGAATTGCTGGTGGCGGTGGCCGAGGTCTCGGTCATGCCCCAGCCGTTGCCGGGCGCCGCCTTGGGCCAGACTTCCTTGATCTTGCGGACCAGTTCCGGGGCCGAGGGCGCGCCGCCATAGGCCACGGCCTCGATGGACGAAAGGTCGTACTTATCGCGGTTGGGATGCTCGATGATCTGCCAGGCGATCGTGGGCACGCCGCCCATCGAGGTCAGGCGCTCGTCCTGGATCAGCTGCATGGCCTTGTCGGGATCCCACTTGCGGATCATGGCCAGCTTGGCGCCGCCGAACAACGAGGGGTTCAGCACCGCGAAACAGCCCGTGGCGTGGAAGAACGGCACGGAAATCAGCGCGCCCTTCTGTGGCAGGCTGGGATCGGGCTCGGGGGGGGCCTCGCCGCGGCGCAGGAAACTGCGCGCGCTGGCGGCGGCGGCGGCGAAGATGTTGCTGTTGATGTTGCGATGGGTGCCGATGGCGCCCTTGGGCTTTCCCGTGGTGCCGGAGGTGTAGAAGATCGTCGCGTCGTCATCCGCCGCCAGGGGCGTGGTCGACAGCGGCTTTTCCTCCAGCCCCGCCCAGTCGTTGGGACCGCCGATCACCGCCTCGAGGTGGATCACGGCCGGGTGGCTGATCTCCTCGGGAGAGCGGCTGACATAGACATTGCGCAGCTCGGGGCAGTTGTGCAGGTGTTCGGTCAGGCGCTCATAGCGTTCGACATCGACCACGAGGACCGACGCGCCGGAATCGAGCAGGCCATATTCCAGCTCCGCGCCGGTCCACCATGCGTTCAGCGGCGTGACGATCGCGCCCAGGGACAGGCCGGCATAGAAGGCCACGGGCCATTCGGGCAGGTTGCGCATGACGATGGCGACCCGGTCGCCCTTCTGAACGCCCTTGGCCGCCAGCTCCGCCGCGAACACGGTGACGGCCCGATAGAAGGCCTCGAAACTGACGCGCTCATCCTCATGGACCATGAAGATCTTGTCGCCGTGCGTGCGCCCCATCAGCAGGGTGTCGCGCAGGGTCGGCGGCGCGTTCTTCCAGACCCGGGTCTTCACGCCCCGGATCTCGATCTCCTCCATCTCGCCGGGGGTCCCGGGCTGAGTGATCAGGGCGTACGCCTGTTGGACGGACATCGCTGGCCACGGAACGGACGCGGTGACGGGGGCGGCCTGGCTCATTCTACTCTCCCGGTTAGGTGTCGCGCCCTGTTTGATCGAGCGCGTTCGCCGACCAGAGAGCACAGCCGCAAGCCGGATGCAAACGTCCGTTTGATCCTAGGAGAACATTGATAACCTAGACGCTCCGCCCCAGCCTGGACAGCGCGCGCTGGAAAGCCGATGACCTAGCGTCATTTCCAGAAACCGGAGCGCCGCCTTGGCCGAATCCCCGCTCTTTCCCGATCGCGAATTCGCCGCCTTCCTGTTCGATATGGATGGTACGGTCCTGACCTCGATCGTCGCCGCCGAGCGGGTCTGGGGCGCCTGGGCGCGCAAGCATGGACTGGATGTCGAGGCGGTGCTGAAGCAAATCCACGGTCGGCGGGCGATCGAGACAGTGCGTAGCTTCAACATCCCCGATGTCGACGAGGCGGCCGAGGTCCTGGCGCTGATGGAGGGCGAGATCGCCGACGTTGAGGGCATCGACGCCATCGAGGGCGCGGTCGCCTTCCTCAGCGCCCTGCCCGCCGATCGCTGGGCCGTCGTCACTTCAGCCCCACGCGAACTGGCCACGGTGCGGTTGATGGCGGCGGGCCTGCCCCTCCCCGCCGTGCTGGTCACCGCCGAGGACGTCGAGCGCGGCAAGCCGGCGCCGGACTGCTTCCTGCTGGCGGCCCAGCGCCTGGGCCATCCGATCGAGGCCTGCCTGGTGTTCGAGGACGCCCCGGCGGGCATCGCCGCGGCCGAGGCGGCCGGGGCCAGCGTCGTAGTGATCACCGCCACCCACAGCCATCCGCTGGAGACGCCGCATCCGGGCGTCTCCAGCTATGGTCCATTGAGGGTCACACCCGAAGGCGCGCTCAGCTTCTAGCCTACCGACTCCAGCCGGCTCAGCGCCGCTTGGAGCTTGGCCTTGGCGGCCTCGGCCTCGGCCAAGCGTTCGCGGTTTTCCTCGACGACCTCTTCCTTGGCGCGGGCGAGGAAGTCGGGATTGCCGAGCTTCTTGTTGACCTTCTCGATCTCGCCGGCGTGACCGGAGATTTCCTTGGTCAGACGCGCCTTCTCGGCCGTCAGGTCGATGAAGTCGGCGATGGCCAGGGCGCCGGTGGCCTCGCCCATCACGATCGGCACGGAACCGGCCGGAGCCGCCTCGACTTCCCGGACGCTGTCGAGGCGCGCCAGGGTCAGCAGAAGGTCGCGGTGACGGGCCAGCCGGGCCTTGGTCTCGGCGCCCGCGCCGACGACGCTGAGCGCCGGCTTGGCCGAGGGCGGCACGTTCATCTCGGCGCGGATCGAGCGGATCTCGCCGACGGTCTCGACCAGCCAGCCGATCTCGGCCTCGGCCTCGGCGTCGATCCAGCTCTCCGGCAGTTCGGGCCACCGGGCCGAGATCAGCATGGAGTCGCGGGCGGGGCCGAACTTGGCGGTCTTCTCCCACAGCTCCTCGGTGATGAACGGCATCACCGGGTGCAGCAGCTTCAAAATCACGTCCAGCGTCCAGGCGGCCATGGCACGGGTCTCGGCCTTGGCCGCGGCGTCATCGCCGTTCAGGATCGGCTTGGCCAGTTCCAGGTACCAGTCGCAGAACACGTTCCAGACGAAGCGGTACAGGGCGCCGGCGGCCTCGTCGAAGGCCGGGGCTTCCAGGGCGCGGGTGACCTCGGCGACGGTCTTGACCGTCTCGCCGCGGATCCACTTGTTGATCGGCTGCTGCACGGTCGAAGGATCGAAGCCCTCGATACGGACGCACTCGTTCATCTGGGCGAAGCGCGAGGCGTTCCACAGCTTGGTGCCGAAGTTGCGATAGCCCTCGATGCGCTGCTTGGAGAGCTTGATGTCGCGCGCCTGGCCCGACATCGCCGTCATGGTGAAGCGCACCGCGTCGCAGCCCAGCTCATCGATCAGGATCAGCGGATCCATCACGTTGCCCTTGGACTTGCTCATCTTGGCGCCCTTCTCGTCACGGACGAGGGCGTTGATGAACACCTGCTTGAACGGAACTTCGCCCATGAAGTGGATGCCCATCATCATCATCCGGGCGACCCAGAAGAAGATGATGTCGAAGCCGGTGACCAGGGTGCTGGTCGGATAGAACTTGGCGAGGTCGGCGGTCTTTTCCGGCCAGCCCAGGGTCGAGAACGGCCACAGGGCCGAGCTGAACCAGGTGTCGAGAACGTCCTCGTCCTGGCTCAGGACGACGTTCTCGCCGAACTGGGCCTTGGCGGCGGCGTAGGCGGCTTCCTCGGTTTCCTCGACGAAGATCGAGCCTTCCGGCCCGAACCAGGCCGGGATGCGGTGGCCCCACCAGAGCTGGCGCGAGACGCACCACGGCTCGATGTTGCGCAGCCATTCGAAGTAGGTCTTTTCCCAGTGCCTGGGTTCGAAGACCGTCTGGCCCTTTTCCACCGCCTTCAGGGCCGGCTGGGCCAGGGTCTTGGCGTCGACGTACCACTGGTCGGTCAGGAACGGCTCGATGACCACGCCCGAACGGTCGCCGTGCGGGACCATATGCCGGGTCTTCTCGATCTCCTTCAGCCAGCCCTCTTCCTCGGCGCGAGCGACGATGGCCTTGCGCGCGACGAAGCGGTCCATGCCGACGAATTCGGCCGGAACCGAGTCGTTCAGCTTGGCTTCGGCGGTCAGGATGTTGATCGCTTCCAGGCCGGCGCGCTTGCCGACCTGGAAGTCGTTGAAGTCGTGGGCCGGGGTGATCTTCACCGCGCCCGAGCCTTTGGTCGGGTCGGCGTAGTCGTCGGCGACGATCGGGATGCGGCGGCCGACGATCGGCAGGGTCACGAACTTGCCGACCAGGCCCTTGTAGCGTTCGTCATCCGGATGGACCGCGACGCCGGTGTCGCCCAGCATGGTCTCCGGACGCGTCGTGGCCACGACGATGTAGTCGCGGGTCTCGAACTCGGTCGGCTTGCCGTCGTCATCGAAGGCGATCGGGTGCTGGTAGGTGACGCCGTCGGCCAGCGGATAGGCGAAGTGCCAATAGGCGCCGTCGACCTCCTTCTGCTCGACCTCCAGGTCGGAGATGGCGGTCTGGAACTGCGGGTCCCAGTTGACCAGGCGCTTGTCGCGATAGAGCAGGTTCTGCTTGTAGAGCTGGACGAACACCTTGCGGACGGCTGCCGACAGGCCCTCGTCCAGGGTGAAACGCTCGCGCGACCAGTCGCAGCTGGCGCCCAGGCGACGCAGCTGGTTGGTGATGGTCCCGCCGCTCTCGGCCTTCCATTCCCAGACCTTGGCGACGAAGGCCTCGCGGCCCATGTCGCGGCGACCGATATTGCCGGCGGCGGCCAGTTGGCGCTCGACCACCATCTGGGTGGCGATACCCGCGTGATCGGTGCCCGGCAGCCACAGGGCGGCCTTGCCGCGCATGCGGTGGAAGCGGGTCAGCACGTCCTGCAGCGTGTTGTTCAGCGCGTGGCCGATGTGCAGCGAGCCCGTCACGTTCGGCGGCGGGATCACGATGACGAACGGCTCGGCGTTCGGATCCTCGCTCGGCTTGAAGGCCCCGGAGGCCTCCCAGGCGGCGTACAGGCGGGGTTCGACGGACTTGGGATCGAAGGTCTTTTCAAGCATGGCGGAGCGGATATGCCATCTGCGGCCCCGGCGCGAAACCGGCGGGCCTGGGTTTTCTGACGGTTGGAAACGAAAAAGGCGGCCGCCGCAGCGACCGCCTCGATATTTCGGGTCCTGGAAGCGCGACAGCCGAAAGTGGAAACCGGTTTCGGCGCCTGTCGCGCGTCTTTTCTAGGAAGCGCCTTCGCGACGCGAAGGCGTGGGCTCTAGACGCCGCGACCGCGGGCGATCCGGTGCACTTCTTCCTCGACCTTGGTCTCGACGATGCGCGGGAGGTTTTCGTCAAGCCACGCCTTGAGCAGCGGGCGCAGCAGTTCGCGTACGACGTCTTCCAGCGTGCGCCCGTCCTTGGGCATCAGCAGGGCCGAGCTCAGGCTGCCGAACGCGCTGGCGGCGGCCGAGGCGGCGTGGTCGCCGACCAGATTGTCGGCCACTTCGTCGCGGTTGAACACCGGCGCCGAGGGCGGCGGGGTATAGGCGGGCTCGGGCGCGGGCTCCGGCGGCGAATAAACGTCGATGTCGCCAACCGTTTCCAGCGGCGGCAGCTCGGGCTCCGGTTCCGAAACGATCGGATCGGTCAGCTCGAGGATGTCGTCATCGACGGGCTCGGGTTCGGGCTCCGGCGGCGGAGGCGGCGCGGCCTCGGCCGCAGGCTCCGCCGGCGCGTCATCCTCCGAGATGATGCGTCGGATGGAGGCGAGGATCTCCTCCATCGTCGGTTCTTGAGAGCTCTGATCGGACATGTGCGGGGGCCGTCGTAAAGGGTACGAATCCTTGCGCGCCCTAGGACGCGCTTGGCCGCGATGGTGCAGACTTACGCGTGTTAAGCAAGCGTAAGTCCACGCCTGAGCGGAATCGACGCGGCGGGAAGCCTACTTCGAGCCCGCCCGCGACTTGGTGGAAGGCGCGCCGACCTTGTCGATCGCCTGAACCACCGGCTCCCACGGCACCCAGCCCACGCCGTGCGTCACGCGGTTGTAGGAGGCCTTGGGATCGTAGGGCGTCGCGCCGGTCGACAGCTTGTTGACGTCCAGTTGGCCCATGGCCTGCAGGACGACGGCGCTGGCCACGTATTCGTCGCGGCGCGCGCTGACCAGGGCCAGCTCGGCGTTCGACAGCTCCAGCTGGGCGTTCAACACGTCCAGCGTGGTGCGCAGGCCGACCTGCTGCTCCTGGCGCACGCCTTCGAAGGCGATGCGGGTGGCGCGCACCTGTTCCTCGTTCGAACCCAGCTGGGCGCGCGAGGCCAGGAGGTTGCTCCAGGCGTTCGAGACCTGCTGGATCGCGGTGCGCTTGGCGCTTTCGGTGGCGCTGCGGGCGGCGTTCTCGCGTTCAGTGGCGGCGCGAACCTGCGAGGTCGTCAGGCCGCCGGTGAAGATCGGCACCGAGGCGGTGACCGAACCCGAGACGGTGCGCGAATAGTCGTCGAACTGGCTGCCGACGCCAGCGCTGCGACCGGCGTCGAAGCCGAGGCCGGCGCGGGCCGAGATCGTCGGGCGATAGCCGGCCTTGGCCACCGCGACACGGGCGGCGGCGGCCTCTTCGTTGTACTGGGCCGAGGTCACGCCCGGATTGGTCGTCTGGGCGGCCTCGAAGGCCTGATCGACCGAGGCGGGTAGCAGGCCGGCCAGGGTCGGCTCCGGCGCCAGGTCGCCCGCCGTCTGACCGACGATGGCGGCGTAACCGGCGCGGCTGACCTCGAGTTGGGCCTGGGCGCCCGACAGGCCTGCCTTGGCGGCCGCCAGGCGCGCCTGCGACTGGGCCACATCGGTGCGGGTGATCTCGCCCACTTCGAAGCGGGCGTTGGATTCGTCGAGCTGGCGCTGCAGCACCGCGACGTTTTCCTTGGCGATGCGCAGGCGTTCCTGGTCGCGGCGGACATCGACATAGGCCTGAACGACGTTGACCAGTACGCTCTGTTCGACCGAGCGCAGGCTTTCGCGGGCCGACAGCACGTCGGCCTCGGCGGCGCTCAGCGTCGCGCTGGCGCGGCCGCCGGTGTACAGCGGCTGGGTCACCGAGACCGTGGCGCTGCTGCCCGAGGACTTGACGTTCGGGCCGGAACCGGCCGGGTTGAGGTCCGCGCCAGTCACGTCGAGCACGGCGCCGACCGTCGGGCGGAAGCCCGTCTTGGCCTGCACGACCCCCTCGTCGGTGATGCGAGCGCTGGCGCGCTGCTGCTGCAGCGTCGGATTGGTCTGATAGGCCAGGGCGATCGCATCGGCCAGGGTGTCAGCGTGAGCGGTGGAAAACGCGCCGGCCAGCAGACTGGCGCAGCAAGCGGCGGCCAGCAGCCCGGCCCGTCGACGGTTCGACATCAAATTCTATCCCCAATCCCCGCGAAGCGCGCTCGCCACAATATGACCGCGTGTAAGTCCAGCCGCCAGAAGCCGCTAGTTAAGCTTTTTTCACGCAGACGTTGCGGCAGGCTACCGCCCAAGGGTGTCTAGAAGCTGAAACCGGCCTCGACCTCGAAACCGGCCAGCATCGGCGGCGAGGCGTCGAAGGCCTGGCGACGGCCCACGCCGTCCTCGGCGCGCAGATAGATGGCGGCGCGACCGACCGGACCCGTGCGCTCGACAACGCCCAGACGGCCGCCGATGGCCAGGGCGTCCCGCCAGGCCTTGGGCGCCGCGGCGACGGCGCCTTCGCAGATGATCACGTCGTAGGAGCCGGCCGGCACGGCCTTCAGGTCGTCGCCCTCCAGGCGGGTGACGGCCAGGCCCATGGTCTCAAGCACGGTCGCGGCGTAGGGCGCGGCGATGGCCAGGGCCTTCTCGCCCTCGCGAGGCTTGAGGGCCTGCAGCAGCTTGCCGACCTCTCGCGGGCGCAGCAACCAGCGGCCGGGCGCGTATTCGATGTCGGCGTCGGCATAGGCCAGATAGGCCTTCGAAGCCGGCACGACGCTCTCGCGCGCCACCACCCGCAGGGCGTCCTGCAGCGGCAGGTCGGTGACGTCGGCGGTGCGAATCTGGCTCTCGACCATGTTCAGCCGCGCGGCGGCGAAGTCGGTGCTCATGGAATCCCTCGAAGGACTGGACTTTCGAGCAGGCTTATAGGTCCGCGCCCGGCCGAAACGCAATGCGATCGGAGGCCGCGCGCGTTCGCCCATCGCCCGGTAAGCGCCTTAAAAGCGTCATCGCCTTGTGGAGATATGCTTCCAAAGATCAAAAGGCGGTCATCGGCGCCTATGACGGCGACTGTCACGTAACCTCGATTGATCAGCTTCGCCGCATGGTAAATAAGCGGCTCTCGGCGGTTCGCCCGCCGTATGGGGAGGAAGCCTGAACCTTAGGCTTCATAGGAAACCACCATGTTGAGTGCGCCCGTTGTGATCGTGGCGACGATCTGCGCTCTGATCGTGATCTATTTCCTGCCGCGGCTGACCTCGATCGGCCGCAAGCTCTATGGACGCTATCGTCGGCGCCAGCGCGCCTTGCGGCAGGAGCGCGAGCGTCAGGAGCAATTGCAACGCCGCGCCCAGCAGCATTGAGGCCGCAAGAGGGCGAGCTTTGGAACCAATAGCGGCGATCGGAACTGATCTGTGGCGGACCCGCGCCGCGTTCCAGTTCCCTCCCCGTCAAGGTCCGCGCCATGAAGATCGCCCAGGTCACCCCCCTCTACGAAGCTGTTCCGCCGCGTCTTTACGGCGGCACGGAACGCGTTGTCGCCCACCTCACCGACGCCCTGGTCGACCTGGGTCACGAGGTCACCCTGTTCGCCAGCGCCGAGGCCCAGACCAAGGCTCGGTTGATCGCCGTTCGTGACCAGGCCATCCGCCTGGACCCCGCGCCGCTCAAGTCGGATCTCGCCTCCCACCTGACCCAACTGGCCGAAGTCCGCGCCCTGGCCGACCAGTTCGACATCGTCCACTTCCATACCGACATGGTGCAGTTCCCGTTCTTCGCCGACCGGGCCGAGAACACCCTGACCACGCTGCACGGGCGCCTGGACCTCAAGGACCTGCCGGCCGTCTACAAGCGCTGGCCCCAGTTCCCGCTGGTCTCGATCAGCGACGACCAGCGCCGCCCCCTGCCCTTCGCCAACTGGGCCGGCACGGTGCACCACGGCATGAACGCCGACATCTACGCCTTCTCCGAGAAGAGCCAGGGCTACCTGGCCTTCCTGGGCCGCATCTCGCCCGAGAAGCGCCCCGACCGCGCCATCAACCTGGCCAAGCGCCTGGGCAAACGCCTGAAGATCGCCGCCAAGGTCGACTCCGCCGACCGCGCCTATTTCGACGACGTCATCGCGCCGATGATGCGCGGCGAGCCCTTGATCGAGTTCGTCGGCGAAATCGGCGACAGCGACAAGTCGGCCTTCCTGGGCGGCGCCGACGCCCTGCTCTTCCCGATCGACTGGCCCGAGCCCTTCGGCCTGGTGATGATCGAGGCCATGGCCTGCGGCACGCCCGTCGTGGCCTATCGCTGCGGCTCGGTGCCCGAGGTCATCGAGGACGGCCTGACCGGCTTCATCGTCGAGAATGACGACCAGGCCGCCGACGCCATTCTCAAGGTCGAAAACCTGGATCGAAAGCGTGTCCGCGCGCGTTTCGAGGAACGGTTCTCGTCCGAGGCGATGGCCCGCCGCTATGTCGCCCTCTACGAGCGGCTATGTGATGGCGCGGCCGTCTACCCGTCCTTGGTCGATATGGCGGCTAGCGCATGAATTGAAGGAGGGGCCATGGAGAGTCTTGCACCGGCCATGGAGGCGCCGGTCGACTACGGCGTGACGGCGGAGGTCCGCGCGCCGCAGAATCTCTATGCGCTCAAGGACAAGGACACCTTTCTCGTCGCCGATGAGTTCGGGGACATCGCCGGCCAGGGCGACGGGTTGTTCCACAACGACACCCGCATCCTGTCGCTGTATCGGCTGACCCTGGGCGGCCGCATGCCATCGCTGCTGTCGGCGGCGGTCGCTCACGACAACGTCTTCTTCACCTGCAACAGCACCAATCAGGCCCTGCCCTATCCCGGCGAGCGCATGGGTCCGCCCGGCGTGCTGCACATCGAGCGCAAGCGCTTCCTGTGGGGCGAGCGCCTGTTCGAGCGCATCCGCTGCGTCAACTACAGCCGCGACACCGTGCTGCTGCCGATGACCATCGAGTTCGACGCCGATTTCCGCGACATGTTCGAGGTGCGCGGCAGCCATCGCGCCAAGCGCGGAACCAAGGGTCCGCCGCGCGTCGATGGCCGGCGGGTGGCCTACAGCTATCTCGGCCTCGACGACGTCGAGCGAACCTCGTTCATCGCGTTCTCGGACGCGCCGTTCCGCCTTTCGGCCCACAAGGCCGAGTTCATGTTCTCGCTGCACGCCGAGGGCCAGACCGACCTCTATATCGAGATCGGCGTGGTCGATGGCCATATTCCCAGCCGCGAGCGGTTCCGCGACGCCGCCGCGCGGGCCCGCTGGGACATGCGCGCCCGCCGCCGTCATGGCGCGCGCCTGAACAGTTCGGGCCGCCTGTTCAACGAGTGGCTGGGCAAATCGCGAGCGGATCTGGCCCTGCTGACCACCAAGATGGAGACCGGCCCCTATCCGTATGCCGGCATCCCCTGGTTCTCGACCGCCTTCGGGCGCGACGCGATCATCACGGCCTGGCAGATTCTGTGGTTCGAGCCGTCGCTCGCCAAGGGCGTGCTGCGCTATCTCGCCGCCCACCAGGCCAATGAGCGCTCGACGTTCCGCGACAGCGCGCCTGGCAAGATCATGCACGAAACCCGCAAGGGCGAGATGCCCGCGTTGGGCGAGGTGCCGTTTGGCCGATACTACGGCGGGGTCGACACCACGCCGCTGTTCGTGGCCCTGGCCGGCGCCTATCAGGAGCGGACCGGCGACGACAGTCTTATCGAGGAACTGTGGCCCGCGCTCGAAAAGGCCATGCGCTGGATCGAGAACGACGGCGACAGCGACGGCGACGGCCTGATCGACTACGCGCGCGGCCAGGACAGCGGCCTGTCCAACCAAGGCTGGAAGGACAGCGAGGATTCCGTCTTCCACACCGACGGCCGATACCCCACGGGGCCTATCGCCCTCGTCGAGGTGCAGGGCTACGCCTTCGCCGCCTATCGCGGCATGGCCCGGCTGGCCGAACGCCGGGGCGAGATCGGCCAGGCCGCGATCTGGCGGCAAAAGGCCGAGACGCTGCGCGAGAAGGTCGAGACGCTGTTCTGGATGGAGGAGCGCGGCTTCTACGGCATCGCCGTCGACGGCCAGGGCCAGCTGTGCCGGACGCTGTCGTCCAATCCGGGCCACCTGCTGTTCTGTGGCCTGCCCTCGCCTGAACGGGCCCGCAAGGTCAGCGACCAGTTGCTGTCGGCCAGCTTCAACTCCGGCTGGGGCGTGCGGACCCTGGCCACCGGCGAGGCCCGCTTCAATCCGATCAGCTATCACAATGGATCGGTCTGGCCGCACGACACGGCGCTGTGCGTCATGGGCCTGTCGCGCTACGGCGAGCGCGACGGCGTGGTGAACCTGACGGCCGACCTGTTCGAGACCGCCAGCCGCATGGGGATGCGCCTGCCCGAACTGTTCTGCGGCTTCCCGCGCTCGCCCGGCGAGCCGCCCGTAGCCTATCCGGTCGCCTGCCTGCCCCAGGCCTGGGCGGCGGGTTCGGTGTTCATGATGCTGCAGGCGTGCCTGGGGATCACCATCGACGCCAATCGCGGCCAGATCGTCCTGGTGGATCCGCGCCTGCCGATCGGCATAGATCGTCTGGCCGTGGAACGATTGCGCGTCGGCGCCCTCACCGTCGACCTGATCTTCGAACGCCAGGGAGAACGCGTCGCCGTGCGCACCGAGGGCGACGTGCCGCTGATCATCCGGTCAAAGCCCTCGTGGGACTGACGCTTGGCTTGAGCTTTATGGAAGTCTTCGCATGCGACCTAGACTTGCCAGGACCGAACATCGCCGGTCGCAAGTCTGGAAAGAGTGGCTCCGCGGGTAGGATTCGAACCTACGACCAGCCGGTTAACAGCCGGCTGCTCTACCACTGAGCTACCGCGGAACAGGTCGCTCTTCAGAAGAGGCCGGGTGATAGCCTTCGCTTCGAGTCGATGCAAGCGATGACTTCGACGCGTTTTGGGCTCGAGGCGCGCGACCGCAGCGTTGCGAAACGCCAAGCTGATTTTGTCGAAAGCTTCCGAGCGAACAGAAGAAAGAGTGGCTCCGCGGGTAGGATTCGAACCTACGACCAGCCGGTTAACAGCCGGCTGCTCTACCACTGAGCTACCGCGGAACAGGTCGCTCTCAGAAGAGGCCGCGTGATAGCCGCCTCCCCTCGCCGATGCAAGCGCCGAATTTCAAAAAAGCAGCCCGGCTTGCGGCCGGGCTGTTGAAAGTCAGTGATGGTGGGCGCCTTCAAAGAAGACACCCCGAAACTCGGACTTTATGGTGAACGAGATCTTAATTCTTAACACCCCGGCCATTTGGTCGCAGGAGTCGCACCCTCGCGACCGAGAGCCCGCCTAGGGACGCTTGGGGATCTCCAGGCCGCGCCGCACGGCCGGACGGGCCAGCCCCGCCTCCAGCCAGCGCGGCACGTGCTTGAGCGACGCCCAGTCGACCAACTCGCCCGCCCCGTAGAAGCCCACGAGGTTGCGCACCCAGCCCAGGGTGGCGATGTCGGCGATGGTGTACTCGTCGCCCATGATCCAGGCGCGGGTCGCCAGGCGATCCTCCAGCACGCCCAGCAGGCGCTTGCTCTCGGCGACGTAGCGATCGCGCGGGCGCTTGTCCTCGTAGTCCTTGCCGGCGAAACGGTGGAAGAAGCCCAACTGGCCGAACATCGGGCCGATCGCGGCCATCTGGAACATCACCCACTGCAGGGTTTCATAGCGGGCCGCCGGATCGGCGGGCAGGAACTTGCCGGTCTTCTCGGCCAGGTAAACCAGGATCGCGCCGCTCTCGAACAGGCCAAGCGGCTTGCCGCCCGGACCGTCGGGATCGATGATCGCCGGAATCTTCCCGTTCGGATTCAGCGACAGATACTCGGGGACCCAGGTCTCGTTGGCGCCGATGTCGATCAGATGCGGCTCATAGGCCAGACCCGTCTCCTCCAGCATGATCGAGACCTTCACCCCGTTGGGCGTCGGCAACGAATAGAGCTGGATACGGTCGGGATGCTGCGCCGGCCAGCGCTGGGTGATTGGAAAGGCGGACAGATCCGACATCGGAAACCTCGTTCACGGCGCTCGTAACGGCGCCGGTTGCATTTGGGGCGTCCGCCCCGGTTTTCCAGAGCCCCCCAAAACGAGGAAGCGACGCATCGGGCCATTTGATCCGAGCGCGAACATCGCTATCCGAGGTGCGAGAGGCGCTCGGGGGGGCGAAAACGACATCATGACCACCGCGGACGATCATTGGCCGACCACTCTGGCGCGTGTGACGGGAGCGCTCGATTTCGAAGCGGGGTCGAAGAACGGCGTCCATGCCAGGCCTCGCGGCGACATCAGCCAGTTGCCGGCCCTGGTGAACCTGGCCGTCCACGCGGCGATCGCGCTCGACAAGCGCGTCGCGGCCTCCGACACCGAGGCGCCGGTCGACCGCAAGGCCATCCTGGCCCGCAAGGACCTCAGCCGCGCGATGCTGGACGGCCTGGCGGCGACATTCATCACCGGCTACGCCGCCGCCTATCGCGTGGAGCTGGCCCGCATCCTGTGGGCGGGCATCGCCGACGCGCCGCGCCGGCGACTGGAAGAAATGGCCCGCCCCCGGCCCTAGAGCATTTTCCGATAAGCGCGAAGCCGCCATCGGATCGAAAAGGGCTCTAGGACCTACCAGGCGCCCGTGTTGGGCATCGAGGCCCACGGTTCGGCGGCGGGCAGATTGCCATCCTGCAGCAGCTCGATCGAAATGCCGTCCGGCGAACGCACGAACGCCATATGGCCGTCGCGCGGCGGGCGGTTGATCGTCACGCCCATGTCCATCAGACGCTGGCAGGTCTCGTAGATGTCGTCGACGCGATAGGCCAGGTGACCGAAGTTGCGGCCGCCCAGATACTCCTCGTCGTCCCAGTTGTACGTCAGCTCGACCAGCGGAGCCTTGCGCTCCTTGGCCAACTCGACGTCCTCGGGCGCGGCCAGGAAGACCAGGGTGAAGCGCCCCTTCTCGTTCTCCATGCGGTAGGCTTCCTGGAGCCCCAGGCCTTCGCAATAGAACCGCAGCGAGGCGTCCAGATCGCGGACGCGGACCATGGTGTGCAGATAGCGCAAGGCGAAGCTCCTTCAGAGAAACCGATGTCGGTATAGCCCCCGGGCGGGACCGGAGAAATCCACTAAACGGGCTCTCGCTCGCGGGTCTGGCGACGCCACAGGGCGGCGTATTCGCCGCCGGCCTCCAACAGGGCCTCGTGACGGCCGCGCTCGACGATCTTGCCCCGCCGCAGCACCACGATCTCGTCGGCGTCGGCGATGGTCGAGAGGCGGTGGGCCACGACCAGGGTCGTGCGCCCCGCCCGGGCCTTGCGCAGGGTCGCCTGGATCGCCGCCTCGGTGCGGCTGTCCAGCGCGCTGGTGGCCTCGTCCAGGATCAGCACGCGCGGCTGGGCCAGCAGGGCCCGGGCGATGCCCACGCGCTGGCGCTCGCCGCCGGACAGCTTGAGGCCGCGCTCGCCGACCTTGGTGTCCATGCCCTCGGGCAGGTTGCGGATGAATTCGCCGAGCTCCGCGGCCTCCGCCGCCGCCCATACCTCGGCCTCGCTCGCGCCCGGACGGGCGAAGGCGATATTCGACGCCAGGGTGTCGTTGAACAGCGCCACGTCCTGCGGGACCAGGGCCACGGCCCGGCGCAGGGAGGCCTGCTTGAGGTCGCGCAGGTCGTGGCCGTCCAGGGTGACGCGGCCCGCCTGCGGATCGATCATCCGCAGCGCCAGGCGCACCAGGGTGGTCTTGCCCGCGCCCGAGGGCCCGACAATGGCCACGGTGGTTCCCGGCGCGACGGTCAGGGACACGTCGGAGAGGCCTTCGGAGCGCGCGCCATGACGGAACGAGACATTCTCGAAGGCCACGGCGCCGCCGCGCTGGTCGGCGCAAGGCGGCAGGTCATGAGCGTTGGGCGCATCCGCGACGTCGGCCGTCTGGCGACGCAGCTCCAGCATCGCTTCCATGTCGATCAGCGACTGGCGGATCTCGCGATAGGCGAAGCCCAGAATGTTCAGCGGGGCGTAGAGGTTGATCAGGATCAGAACGGCGGCGGTGACGTCGCCCGGGCCGATCTTGCCCGCGGCGGCCTGCGCGCCCGCCAGCACGGCCATGGCCCCTAGCCCCAGGCTCATCACCGCCGACTGGACGATGTTCAGCAGGTTCAGCGAGTTGGTGGCCTTGATCTGGGCCTGGCCATAGATGTCCAGCGCCTTGCCATAGCCCTCCACGGCCCGCGTCTCGCCGCCGAACGACTTGACGGTCTCGTAGTTCAGCAGGGCGTCGACGGCCCGTCCGGCGGCCTCGGCGTCGGCCTCGTTCAGCACCCGGCGATGGCCGATCCGCCAGTCCGAAATGGCGAAGGTCGCATAGCCGTAGACGGCCACCGTCAGCAGGGCCACGGCCGCGAACCGCCAGTCATAGGCCTTGGCCAGGACGATGGCGGCCATGATCAGCTCGACGCCGGTCGGGGCGACGTTGAACACCAAGCCCCGCAGCAGAAAGTCCATCGATCGCGCTCCGCGATCGATCGTCCGCGACAGCGCGCCGGTCCGCTTGGACTGGTGAAAGTCGATCGACAGCGACAGGGCGTGGGAGAAGGTCTCGACCGCCGCGCGGTTCTGGGCGGCCTGGGCCACGGGCGTGAACACCGCGTCGCGCGCCTGAGGCGCGGCGGCGGAGATGAAGCGGACCAGGGCCCAGCCGCCCGCCAGGCCCGCGAAGGCCCAGGTGACGGCCACCGCGGCGCTTTGCCCGGCCGACAGCTGGTTCACGGCCTTGCCCAGCATCAGCGGGGCCAGCACGCCCAGCGCCTTGCCGGCCAGGGTCAGCAGCAGGGCCACGGTCACGCGCCAGCGCAGACCCGGGGCCTCGGAGCGCAGCACCAGTTGCACGAGGTCGCCCATGGCCCGCCAGAAGCGGACCGGCTGGTCGGCCTTGGCGATGCCGCCCGAGACCGCGGCGCGACCGGCCGATGGCGGCCCGCCCATGCCCCTCACGAGGCGGCGCCAATCAGGTAGGTGGTCTGGATTCCGCCGCCCGGCGTCATCCAGTCGACCCGCCAACCGGCCGCCGTGCGATCCGCGCGGACGGGACCATTGACCAGAGGCGCGGCCGGCGAGACCGCCACGGCGATGGCGGTCTCGCCGCCCTCCCCGGCCACCTGGATGTCGTGAACGCCCGGCGCCAGCGCATCGGTCAGGGAAATATCGAAACGACCGTCGTCGCCGGTGCGGGCGCCGCCGCGCGTGACGCGGTCGACGCGGACGTTCAGGCCCGCGCCGGGGCTGGCGACGCCGGACACGACCGCCCCGCCCTCACGGTCGACATCGACGGTCAGGATGCGCGGCGAACTGGATTCGGCGGCCAGGCGACGCGCGCCCGCACCGGCCCGCAGCAGCGCGACCTCACCGCCGTCGGCGACCATCACATAGCCCTCGGCCTGGACGGTGCGGCCGTCCTGGATGGACGAGAGGCCAAACAGGCGAACGCCGGGCGCGTTGGGCACGGTCACGCTCCACTGTCCCAGGGCGTCGATCTTGCCCATCACCACCTCACCCGTCGGCGCGCCCAGGCGCAGGTCGGCGTCCGGCGCCCCTTGGCCCGAGATGGCGATGCCGTTGGCGACACGACGCGCGGCCTCCAGGGTTGGCGGGGCCAGATAGCCGGCCTCGGCGCTGTCGGGCTTGTCGGCCGCTTTGGACGCCACCGGCGCTCCGGGTTCGCAGGCCGCCAGCAGCAGCGCGGTCGCACTCACGGCGAGGATCGGCGACTTGAAAGCCCGGAGGCGTATCCTGATCATGCGGCCTCAGATAGGAACGGGCGCGCGAAACCGCGCGCCTTTTTGTGGAGTGGACGACGATGCCCAACGAGTCTAGCCGCCTGGGCTCCGTCTGCGTCTATTGCGGATCATCCAACGACGCCGATCCCGGCTATATCGCCGACGCCTTCACGATCGGAGAGAGCTTCGCGCGCGCGGGGCTGAAGCTGATCTATGGCGGCGGCGGCGTGGGGCTGATGGGCGCATCGGCGCGCGGCGCGCATTCGGCCGGAGGCAAGGTGCTGGGCGTCATCCCGGACTTCCTGCGCGGCCGCGAGCAGCCGTTCGACGATGTCGAGACGGTGATCGTCGACAACATGCACGAACGCAAGATGATGATGTTCGAACAAGCGGACGCGTTCGTCGTACTGCCGGGCGGCATCGGCACGCTTGAAGAAATCGTCGAATTGCTATCTTGGCGTCGTTTAGATCTTCACCAGAAGCCAATCGTGTTCCATAACCCCGGCGGCTTCTGGGATCCGTTCTTCGCGCTGATCCAACACACGATCGAAGCGCGCCTGACCCCGCCCGCCCTGGCCGACGCCTGGCGTTCGGTCGAGAAGGCCGAGGACGTCACCCCGGCCCTGCTGGCCTGGGACCAGGAAACCTACCTGACTGGCGCGCCGGCGACGCTTCGCCCATTGACTTAGTTTTCAAAAGAAACGCACTATAGGCTTGAGCCGCTGTTCGCCGAACGGCGCGCTCGTGCGTCGGAACTCCCATCCGGCGCGGGGATAGGAGACCAAGGATATGCGTACCGCTGTTTTCGCGGGCCTGACGGCCTGCGCCCTGATGTTCGCGGGTTCGGCCAACGCCGCCGACACCCAGAGCGCCTCGCTGAAGCTGAAGGCCGCCGCCACCACCGAGCAGTTCATCCACGAAGGTTCGGTCTGGCGCTGCAAGGACGACTCCTGCAGCGCGCTGACCGTGCCATCGCTGCCGATCGCTCGCGCCTGCCGCCGCCTGGCCGGCCAGGTGGGCGAACTGACCGCGTTCAGCTATCGCGGCAAGACGCTGGACGAAGCTGGCCTCGCCGACTGCAACACGGCCGCCAAGAAGAGCTGAGGCGCTCACGGGGCGTCGAAAAGCAAAGGCCTCCGCCGTTCGATGGCGGAGGCCTTTTTCTTGGGGTGTGGGACCCTTTACGCGCGTGACCGCCTAAAGTGGACGCCGGTTTCGGCGACCGTCACGCGCCGACGCTTCAAGCACTCACTTCCGTCCAGACTTCGCGGACGACGACTTGGGCGGCTTCGTACTGGGCCGACCTCCCACCAGCATGCCGCCCATCAGGGCGAACGAGAACATGGCGTGGTTCATCTTCGATACGTTCATGGCGGCGTCTCCCAGACATAGCCGTTAGGACCAGGAGACGCGCGCGGCTTACAGGGGCTCTCACCCTCCTAGTCGTCAGCGCGTCGACGACAAAGGTGGTCTCAATAGCGGCGTTCGCAAGCGATTTTTATCCGTATAAGGATCATATCAGCGTGCAGACAAACCCGGTTTCGGCACGTTACATTTAGTCCTTATACAGATAATTATCGCCCAGCGCCTTGTGCACAAAGCCTTTGCGGACAAGGATTAACGCCGCGAGGCCGATTTCCAGAATGTCGCGCGCCGAACGGGCGGAAGCATAAAAAAATCGCCCGCGTCGGCGTGACGCAGGCGATTTCCCTGGGTTGGATCGATCGTCCGTGGGCGTCGCCGCCCCAGGCTTACGCCGCGGCGTCGAACGACAGCGATTCGTAGCGCTTCAGGTGATGATCGACCGAGCCGAACAGGCCTTCGATCAGGGTGGCGCGCTTGAAGTAGTGGCCGATCGCCAGTTCGTCGGTCATGCCCATGCCGCCATGGATCTGGATGGCGTTCTGGCCCACGAACTTGCAGGCGCGGCCGATGCGGACCTTCATGGCCGAGACGGCCTTGGCGCGCTCGGCGGCGCTCTCCTCGACCTTGATGGTGGCCATGTAGGTCATCGACACCGACTGCTCGACCTCGATGAACATGTCGACCATCCGGTGCTGCAGCACCTGGAAGTTGGCGATGGCCGTGCCGAACTGCTTGCGCTGCTTGGCGTAGTCCAGCGTGCCCTCGTGCAGCTTGCGCAGCACGCCCACGGCCTCGGCGCCGACGGCGGCGGTGGCCTCGTCGATCACCTGGTTGACCAGGTCCAGGCCGCTCTCCGAGATCAGGGCGTCAGCCGGGACCGAGACGTTCTCGAAATAGACTTCCGACGCGCGGTTGCCGTCGACGGTCGGATAGTCGCGGGTGACCACGCCCGGCAGGCTCTTGTCGATCAGGAACACACCCACGCCGCCGGCGTCGCGCTGAGCGCCGCCGGTGCGCGCCGTGACGATCAGGTGGCTGGCGAACGGCGCGCCGACCACCACGGCCTTGTGGCCGTTCAGGACCCAGCCCGAGCCGTCCTTCTTGGCCGTCGTCTTCAGATCCTGCCAGGTGTAGCGCGCCTGCGGTTCGGCATAGGCGAAGGCGATGGTGGTGGTCCCACCGACGATGCCCTCGATCACCGAGGCCGCGCCGGCGTAGCCGGAATGCTTCATGAAGCCGCCGCCGATCACCACCGTGCCCAGATAGGGCTCGATGACCAGCGCCTTACCGAACTCCTCCATGATGATCATGTTGTCGATCGGACCGCCGCCCAGGCCGCCCAATTCCTCGCTGAACGAAGCGCCCAGGATGCCCAGCTCCTCGGCGAAGGCCTTCCAGTAGTCGGCGCGCCAGCCAGCGTCGGAGCTGACGATCTTGCGGCGGGTCTCGAAGTCGTACTTGTCCTGCAGGAAGCTCGCGACCGTGTCGCGGACCATCGACTGCTCTTCGGTGAAGTTGAAATCCATCCCTGGGTTTCCGTTCTTCTGTCGCCCGGCATCAGGGCCGGGTCGTTGAAATCATGAGAAAGCGAAAGTCCAGGCCGCTCGGCGGCCTGGAACGTTATCGCGGGCGCTAGAGCCCCAGCACCATCTTGGCGATGATGTTGCGCTGGATCTCGTTGGAGCCGCCGTAGATCGACGTCTTGCGGACGTTGAAATAGGTCGGCGCCGCGCGGTGGGCGAAGTCGGGCCCGATCGGATGGGCGTTGTCGCCGTCCTTCGGAAAGCCGCGGAAGTACGGTGCGCCGTAGTGGCCGGCGGCTTCCAGCACCAGTTCGGTGATCCGTTGCTGGATCTCGGTGCCCTTGATCTTCAGCACGCTCGACTCCGGACCCGGGCCCTTGCCGGCCGCTTCGCCGGCCAGGGTGCGCAGCTCGGTGTATTCCAGGGCCGTCAGGTCGATCTCCAGCTCGGCGACCTTGCGCTTGAACATCGGATCCTTGATCAGGGCGTCGCCGTCGTCCGACAGCTCGACCGAGGCGATCTGGCGGATGCGCTCGATGCCGCGCTTGGAGCGGGCCACGCCGGCGATGCCGCTACGCTCGTGGGCCAGCAGGAACTTGGCGCAGGTCCAGCCCTTGTTTTCCTCGTAGATGCGGTTCTCGACCGGCACCTTGACGTTCTCGAGCCAGACTTCGTTGACCTCGTGCTCGCCGCCCAGGGTGATGATCGGCCGCACGGTCACGCCCGGCGACTTCATGTCGATCAGCAGGAACGAGATGCCTTCCTGGATCTTGGCGTTCGGGTCGGTGCGAACCAGACAGAAGATCCAGTCGCCGTGCTGGGCCAGGGTGGTCCAGGTCTTCTGGCCGTTGACCAGGTAGTATTCCTTGCCGTCATCGCCGGTGAAGCGCTCGGCCTTGGTCTTCAGGCTGGCCAGGTCGGAACCCGCGCCCGGCTCGCTGTAGCCTTGCGACCACCAGATGTCGCCCGACAGGGTCGGCGGCAGGAAGCGTTCCTTCTGCTCGGGCGTGCCGAACGTGTAGATCACCGGGCCGACCATGTTGATGCCGAACGGCAGGATCGGCACGCAGTCGGCGCGGGCGGTCTCTTCCGACCAGATGTAGCGCTGCACCGAGGTCCAGCCCGGACCGCCGTACTTCTCCGGCCAGGCCGGGGCGACCCAGCCCTTCTTGGCGAGGGTGCGGTGCCAGGAGAGGAAGTCCTCCTTGGCCATCTCCTCACCCTCTTCCTGCTTTTCCCGCAGGCCCGCCGGATAGTTCTCGGCGATAAAGGCGCGAACCTCGTCGCGGAAGGCGAGGTCCTCGGGCGAGAAGTCCAGATTCATGGCGGGCTCCCGTTCAATCGGCCCCTCTGAGGGAGGCCGTTATTGCGTTTCAGGCGCCACGATAGATGTCGAACGGACGTTTGGAAAGATGACGTTAGCGTCAACGGAAGCGAATGTTATCCGCGTTCACCTAACACCCGGAAATCCAGCCTAACGCACCTCGCAGGCCAGCTTGACGAGCGCCAGGGCCGAGGCGCCGCCGACCCCTTCCTCGTCGACCGTATCGAGCGCCAGAAGCGGTCGCTTGTCGAGGATTTCGAGCAGGCGCGCGTGCCCCTTGTTCGGACTGACGTGGGCGGCCAGACAGTGGTCGATGGCGCCCGGCTCGACGGCGCGGACGATGGCGGCGGCGGCGCAGGCGGCGTAGCCGTCCAGCAGCACCGGCACCTTCTGGACACGCGCGGCCAGGATGGCGCCGGCGACGGCGGCGGTTTCGCGCCCGCCCAGCTGACGCAGGATCTCCAGCGGGTCGGAGCCCATGCCCTCTTCCCTGGCCCGCGCGACGGCGGCGGCGATCGGCTCGGGATCGTCGCTCCAGTCAGAGGCCTCGCCGCCGAACAGGGCCAGGCAAATGGCGGCGGCGGTGCGGGCGGCCTCGGCGACGATGACGCCGGGAATCAGCAGGTCGGGCTGCTTGGCCAGGGCCTCCATGCCGAAGGCCATGGTGGCGGCGGCCTCCTTCTCGCTCATCGAGGGCTTGTCGATGAAGTCCGGCGACGGGCGGTCGATGGCGAGGTCAAAGGCTTCCAGGCCCGCGCCCTGCGCGCCGGCCAGGCGCGAGACGGTGGCCCCGCCCGAGGCGATGGCTTCCAGACGGTCGCGGGCGTAGCCGCGCGGTCCCACGCCCTGGCGCGCGCCCGCATAAAGCGCCACCACCGGACGGTTCACGACCGGCGGGGTCTTGCCGCTCCACGCGGTCAGCCAGGCGGCGATCTCGGCCAGGCGCCCGCCCTGCTCAAGCGTCGGAGACGGCCCCGGCGTGGGCGGCGAGATGGCGAGTTGGCGGATGTCGGCGAAGGGAGAAGCGGTCATGGTCGCGGACTTAAACCCGTCCACGGCCAAAGCAACCCCCGAGGGCCACGCTTGCGCGCCGCCGCCAGAGCGGGGATGCTGAAAAGGATGAGCACCGACGCCCCCATGAGCGCGCCAGCCAAGCCGCCCCGCCCGATCGCCACGCCCTGCGTGAAGGTCTGCGCGGTCGACGGCGCCAGCGGCTATTGCCTGGGATGTCGGCGGACCCTGCCGGAGATCGCCGGTTGGGCCAGACTCACCGACGCGGAAAGGGCGGCCATCATAACCGCCCTCCCCGATCGTCCGGATCCGATGATCGCCTTGATGGCGGCCTCCGGGACCCGGCCTTGACGTAGGGCCTTAGCGCGAGGCCTGGGCCGCGCCGATGAACGGCGCGCAGACCTGATCACGCTCGGCGATCAGCTTCAGCTTGGCGTTGCCGTTGGCGGAGTCGGCCTTCTTGCGGGCGTTGTTCATCTTGGTGACGGCCTCGATGCGGGTCGACTGCTTCTGCTCGGCGGCCGAATTGCGCAGGAAGGCGTCGACGGCCGAGGTGTCCAGCTTGCCCAGGTTTTCCGAGGCCGCCAGGGCGCTGCAGCGCGAGGCTTCGACGAACTGCTTGTCGGTGGCGCCGGCGTGAGCAACGCCCGCGATGGAGCCAGCGGCGACGAGCGCGATAAGGACGGCTTTCATGGCGATAATCCCTCTTTAGCCATTTGTTCTATGGCCGGGAGAGATAGCGCCAAGCGAAAGCTTTCCGAAGTTAATTCCAAGACATGAAAAGCATTACGTCGACGTAATGTTTAATATTAAATCGATGTAATGCAGGCGATATTCAGTACAGAGATATACTTGTTACGATATTGGTAACCATGACGTGAAAATCGCCTTGTCGATTCACGCCTTGAAAACGCCTGCCCGGTAATGATCTAGGCAACGGCCGCAGAAGCGGTCTCAAAGCCGAGACGGCAGGGTGTCTTTATGTTGAGGTTCGCGGCGATCGCACTCGTGGGGGCCCTCTCGGCGGTGGGGGCGGCCAAGGCCGTCGTCTCGCTCGACGATCTGCGCCATCCGGAGCTGCGCGCCCCCTCGGCCGCGGCGGCCACGCTCGGCGGCGCCGAAGGCGGCGCGGCTCAGCTGACCAAGGACCGCGACGGCCACTTCTGGGCCCAGGGCTCGGTGGACGGCAAGGCCGTCCGTTTCCTGGTCGACACCGGCGCCACCGCCGTCTCGCTCAGCATGGCCGACGCCCAGCGCCTGGGCATCGACACCAGCAAGCTGAACTACGACTACAACGTCATCACCGCCGACGGCCGCACCCGCGCCGCCTCGGTCAAGCTGGCCACCGTCGCCATCGCCGGCGCCAAGGTCCGCGACGTCGACGCCCTGGTCATCGAGAAGGGCCTCGAGAACTCGCTGCTGGGCATGAGCTATCTGGGCCGCCTGTCGCGCTTCGAAGCGACGCCGACCTCGCTGATCCTGCATCCTTAAGACTAGGACCCGGACCTAGGCCGCCGGAACTTCCGCCCGCTCCTCGCGCGCCGCCCGCGCCAGACGCACGGCGTCCAGCGCCCGATCCACGACATCCAGGCCCGCGCCGGCCTTGACGCCCTCGACCGTGAGGATGCGCCGCCACGCCCGCGCGCCCGGCAGGCCGTGGAACAGGCCCAGCATGTGCCGGCTCATCGCCGCCAGATGCGTCCCCGCCGCCAGCTCGCGGGCCAGGTACGGCTTGTAGCGCTCGACCGCCTCGAAACTGTCGACATCGGCGACATCCAGGCCGAACACCCGCCGATCGACCTCGCCCAGCAGGCCGGCCTCATGATAGGCCGCGCGCCCCAGCATCACCCCGTCGACGCCGTTGGCCAGATGCTCCAGCGCCGCATCGACGCCGGGCACGCCGCCATTGATGGCGATGGTCAGGTTCGGCCGCTCGCGCTTGAGGCGGTAGACCAGCTCATAGTCCAGCGGCGGGATGTCCCGGTTCTCCTTCGGCGACAGACCTTTCAGCCAGGCCTTGCGCGCGTGGACCACGAAGCCCTCGATCCCCGCCGCGGCGCTGCGGTCGACCAGGGTGAACAGCGCCTCTTCGGGGTCCTGGTCGTCGACGCCGATCCGGCACTTGACCGTGGCGGGGACCTTCACCGCGCCCTTGATCGCCGCCATGCACTCGGCCACCAGGTCGGGCTCGCGCATCAGGCAGGCCCCGAACCGGCCGCTCTGCACGCGATCCGATGGGCAGCCGACGTTCAGATTGATCTCGTCATAGCCGTAATCCTCGGCGATCCGCGCCGCCTGGGCCAGCTCGGCCGGATCCGATCCGCCCAGCTGCAGCGCCACCGGGTGCTGCGCGGGGTCATAGCCCAGCAGCTTTTCGCGATCGCCATGTACGACGGCCCCGCTGGTCACCATCTCGGTATAGAGCAGCGCGCGGCGCGACAGGACCCGATGCAGCGACCGGCAGTGCCGATCGGTCCAGTCCATCATCGGCGCGACGGACAGTCTATGCGGCTGAAATTCATGCATTTCTATAGCAACACCACGAGACCAAGCCGCTCACATACGCATCAATGTTGGGGCCAGATTTCGGGCGTGTTCCCGAAAATCGATCGCTGGCCGCGCGCATAGAGCACACGAAATTGGCCACCCTCCAAAACAGAAATCAGGACGCTGTTGCGCCCAAGTCCCTCGCAAGGGTCGCTATCTGGGGGAGAGCTTCACCCTACGCAAGGACGCAGAAAGCCGGGCCGGCCGGAAGGAGCGGCGCCGCTCGGCATGGATCGAAGCGACAATCGCATCTGATGATCCGCGACGCTGCGGCGCCCAGCCCCTTTTGGAGCTGGCGCGCGCGCTCGCGCATGCGGGTCCGCTCCCTCAATTCCCGCCCGTGGAAGAACTACCGGGAAAACCGCGCGGCGATGAAGTCGTCGACCGCATCCGTATAGGCGCCGGGCAGCCCCAGCGTGCGATTGACGTCGGCATGGGTCAGATCCAGAGGCAGAACCGGCATGTCGCGCCCCGCCGCTTGCGCCTTGGCCTGGAACCGGCGGGCATCGGCGCAGGGATCGTCTGGTCGCCTGGTCGAGCAGGTCAGCATCATGGGCACGGCCCGCGGCGTCCACTGGTCCATCGGAGAGGCCTTGGCCCAGTAGGCGGGATCGGCGCCGAAGGCTTCGTCATAGAAGCGAGGATGGCGTCCCGCCATGGTCGTCGAGACCTGCATCGTGGCGGAATCCAGCACCACCGTCCCCGCCCAGGCCTTGCCGACCATGTCGGGGCGCGAGGACAACAGCGCCACCAGATGGGCTCCGGCCGAGTGACCCATCAGGATCACCCTGTTCGGATCGCCGCCCCAGCCGTCGGCGTGTCCCTGCACCCACCGCACGGCCTGGGCGACATCCTGAGCCTGCTCATAGGCCATGGCGTCGGGCAGCATCCGGTAGTTGACGCTCACCACGATCCAGCCCTTCGTCAGCCAGTGCTTGAGCTTGTTCTCGACCGGGCCTGTATTGGCCTTGTCGCCGATCTTCCACGCGCCGCCATGCACCATGATCAGAATCGGCGCGTTCCGAGCGCCCGGCGGGAGGTAGACATCCAGCCGCTGGGCCGCGTCGCTCCCGTAAGCGTCGGTCTGCTTTCGAGCGCCCGGCATAATAGCCCGCAGGTCGATGGGCCGCGCCTCCTCGGCCTTCCTTTCCAACAGGCGCTGGCGAAGCTGTCCGCGCATGCCGAGTCCCAGTTGGCGGGCCTCAACGACGCCGGCGCCCATCACGGCCAACGCCGCCACGGCGATCGCCGCTGTGGTCAGGGGTTTGATTTTCATTTCAGGGCCTCGAACTGGTCGCGGGCGGCGGCGATCTCGTCCCGGGACAGGCGCCCATCGTGGTCGCGGTCCGCGCGATCGAACAATGGGGCTGGTCCGTCCACGAACTCGGAGCGGGTCACGCGGCCGTCGCCGTTGCGGTCGGCGTGGGTGATGACCGTCTTCAGCGCCTTGGCCTTGGAGCGGTTCGACTTGGCCAGGCGGGGGAACTCCGACAGCGTCACCAGGTCATCGCCGTTGCGATCGAGGCGGTCGAACTGGGTTGATCGAGCGGCCTTGAACTCCTCGGGGGTGACATAGCCGTCGTGGTTGGCGTCGGCCTTTTCCAGCCCGCCGCCGAACGTACGGGGAGCCGCATGGGCTCCCGAGACGGCCAGGGCCAGGGCGGCCGACAGGATCAAGATCTTCACTTTCAAACTCCGGAAAGAGCGGCCCGCCGCGCGGTTTGGGGGCAATGGCGCGGCGGGCCGGGACGCGTTCGGTCAGGGGTGGGTGATCAGGGGCGGTTCACCGTTCCGCTGACCGACCGCGTGGCGCCGTCATAGCCGGTGCGCGAATGGTCGTAGCTCACCGTGCCGTCATGGTTGTCGACCACATGGGTGCTGCGGCTGGCCGAGGCGCCGTTGTTGAAGGTGCGGGTCGCCCCGCCCTGATAGGCGCCCTCGCCCCAGCTGGCGCTGCGATTGCTGGCGACGCCGCGGCCCGAATTGGTCTGGGTTCCGCGCGACACGGCGATCGCGCCCGGCTGACGGCTGACATCGCGGCTGTGGACATAGCCGTGGCCGCGCGCGCCCTGAACGCTGACGAAGCGGCCGTGCTGGCCGGCCTGGGCGGGCGCGGCGATCATCGCGGCCAGCACGGTAAGGGTCGAAAGGCCTGCCGCCAGGATGGAAGTCTTGCGCATGATAGCTCCGTTGATTGTGTCGGTGTCCCTCGACGCCGCCACCTGACCATGGTCGTGCAATCGCCTGTTTGCGCCTGTCCGACGAACTGTATCGAAGTGTAAACGGGCCTGGTGGCGACTTCCGCCCAACCCGGGCTTGGGGCATTGGCTTGTCATGGCCGACAACACGCTGATCGCGGTCGTGGAAGACGACGCCGAAATTCGGGACCTGACCCTGGGGCTGCTGCGCCGAGAGGGCTACGAGGCGGTCGGCTGCGAGGACGCGTCCGCCTTCGACCGGCTGGCCGCCCGCCGTCGGGTCGACCTGGTCCTGCTGGACATCATGATGCCGGGCGAGGATGGCCTGTCGGTGTGCCGTCGGCTGCGGGCGGGCGGCGAGGTCGCGATCCTCATGGTCACCGCCAAGGGCGATGATATCGACCGGGTGATCGGGCTCGAGATCGGAGCCGACGACTATCTGGCCAAGCCCTACAATCCGCGCGAACTGCTGGCGCGGGTGAAGGCGATCCTGCGCCGCACGCGCGAGATCCATCGGGTGGCCAGCGCCCCGTCCGGCGAGGTGCTGGCCTTCGCGGGCTGGCGACTGGACACCGCCAGCCGCGACCTGACCGATCCCGAAGGCCAGGCCGTGGTTCTGACCGGGGGCGAGCATGACCTTCTGATGGCCTTCCTGCGCCATCCCCAGCGGGTGCTCAGCCGCGACCAGCTGCTGGACTGGACGCGCGGTCGCAGCGCCGAGCCATTCGATCGCGCCATCGACGTCTTGCTGAGCCGCCTGCGTCGCAAGCTGGGCGCGGGCGCTGGCGGATCGGCCTTGATCAAGACCGTGCGGGGCGGCGGCTATCTGTTCAGCGCCCCGACCGAGCGGGTCTGATCATGCTGCTGGCCGACAATCTCTCGACCCGAATGACGGCGATCCTGCTGACCGGCCTGGCGGTGATGCTGTTGATCGGCGCGACGCTTCTCGTCTGGCCGCAAGGCGGCGGCGAAGGCGGCGTGCGCTTCTATCAGCTGCCTCGCCCGTCGGAGGCGCGGGCCATCGTCGAGGCGGTGGAAGCCAGCCCGCCGGCGGCCAGGACCAAGGTGATCACGGCCCTCGACACCGGGGTGATCCGCACGACCCTGCGGCCCGACTTCCCTCCTCTAAGGCTTCGCGCCCGGATCGCCGACGACCGCGACCCCGGCTATCAGGCCTATCGCGCCGCCCTGGGCGGTCGCGAACTGCGCATCGACATCCGTCGCGGCGGCCGGCTCAGGGACGGCGCCCTGCCCGGTCGCCACGCGCTGCTGCTCTCGGTGCGGCTGACCGACGGCGAGGTGCTCGTCCTGCGCCGCCGCGCGCCCGAGACCGCCCGCCTGTTCTTCGGTCGCGTCTCGCTGGCGGCCGCCGCCCTGCTGGCGGTCACCCTGCTGATGCTGACCCTGGCCGTGCGCCAGACCACCCGGCCCGTCACCCTGCTGGCGCGCGAGGTAGCCCGGTTCGGTGACGACCTGAACGCCAAGGTCCTGCCGCTGCGCGGTCCGCGCGAGCTTCGCGAGCTGTCGGCGGCGTTCAACACCATGCGCGACCAGATCCGCGGCCTGATGGACGAGCGCACCCGGATGCTGGCCGCCATCGCCCATGACCTGCGCACCTATCTGACCCGCCTGACGCTGCGAGCCGAGTTCATCGCCGACGAGACCCAGCGGGCCAAGGCCGGCGCCGACCTGGCCGAGATGGCCCAACTGCTGGACGACACCCTGCTGTTCGCGCGCCAGGACGCGGGTCGCGGCGACGGGGCTCGCGCGATCGACCTGCGTCGCGAACTGGAAACCCTGGTCGCCCTGCGCCGAGAGATGGGCCAGACGGTCGTCCTCGCGCCAGATATCGCCGCCAGGGTCTGGTCATCGCCCCTGGCTCTGCGGCGGATGCTGGACAACCTGATCGACAACGCCGTCCGCTATGGCGGCGCGGTCACGCTCGACGTTCGCCGCCAGGAAGGCCAGGTCGAGATCATGGTGCTGGACGATGGTCCGGGCCTGCCAGCCGAGGCGCTGGCGACCCTCACCGCCCCGTTCGAGCGCGGCGAGTCCTCCCGCAACCGCCGCACCGGCGGCGCCGGCCTTGGCCTGTCCATCGTCCAAGCCCTAGCCAAGGGACAAGGGGGGCGGCTGATCCTGAGCAACCGACCAGAGGGCGGCTTGGCCGCGACAATCACTCTCCCGTCCGACACGCCCTGATCCGCGGGTCGGCCCTGGGCGCCCAAGCCGCGCCCGGCCAGGAAGCGCCGCCTCATTGACCGTGCAGCAGCGCCTCGAGCCGATAGGCCGAGACCGTCACCTCGCCACGCGTCGCGACCAGGGCGCTTTGCGCGGCCAGGGCCTCGCGCTCGGCGTCGAGAAGATCCAGAACGGGTTTTTGGCCCACCCGCACTTCATTGCGGACGCTGTCGAGCGCGCTGGTCGCGGCGCTGGCCTGGTCGGTGGCGGCCAGCATCACCGCGCGCGCGGTGACCACATCGCCCCAGGCGCCGATCACCGCCTCGCGCACCTGAGCCCGCGCCGCGTCCACGCCCGCCTGGGCGCGGCGAAGTTCCGCATTGGCCTCGTCGACGCGGCCGCTCACCGCGCCGCCTGAAAATAGCGTCCATCGCCCCTGCACCCCGACGGTCACGCCGTCGGCGCGGTAGCCGGGAAAGAACTGATCGCGCGCCGTGCTGGCGGTCGCGGTCAAGGCCAGGCTGGGCAGGCGTTCGGCGCGGGCGTAGCGGACCCCGGCCTGGGCCGCGCGCTCGGCCGCCTCGGCGGTCAGCAGTATGGGGCTGGACCGGGAAGCCATCGCGATCGCCTCGTCGAGCGAGGCGGGCGTCGCGGGAGGCGCGATCGCCGCCTCCAGGCTGTCGGGCTCCGCGCCGACCACCGAGACGAAGTGGGCCCGGCTTCTGGCCAGTTGTCCTTCGGCCCGGGCCAGCGCCGCACGGCTCTCCGCCTGACGGGCCACGGCCTGGTCGAGCTCGGTGCGGGGGATCTCGCCGCCCTTGAAGCGAAGCTTCGCCTGGGCCGTGATGGTGTCCATCTGGACGACCTGGGCCCGGCTCAGAGCCAAGAGGTCCTGGGCGCTGAGGACGCCGACATAGGCGGCCGCGACCTGCGCGCTCAGCATGGAGGTCGCACCGCCAAGCTCGGCCCGGGCGGCGGCCTCGCCTTCGCCGGCGCGAGCGATGGCGGCGCTGACGCCGCCGCCGGTGAACAGGGGCAGGCGCAGTTGCAGCGACGCCGCGCGGGGCGACACATCGCTCTGGCCAAAGCCGAAGAAGCCGCCCAGATCGGTCGTTCCGCTAGCGCCCTCGCCGGACAAGATCAGACTGGGCAGGCGGCCGGCCCGAGCCTGAGCGAGGCGCGCCGAAGCCACGTCGGACCGCGCCCGCGTCTGGGCGAGGTCGGCATTGGAGCGTCGCGCCAGGGCGATGGCCTCGGGAAGCGTCATGGCCGACGCGCCCCACGGCGCGGCGACACTGGCCAGCAAGGTCAGAACCAGGACGGCGCGCACGGTGCTCACCGGAACGCGACACCCGGCTTGACGCCGAGCTTCTTGAAGATCATCGCGGCCGGGCAAAAGCCGGTGAAAGCCGCCTGGATCATGTTGAGACCGGCGAAGATCGAGAGGGCGATCCACCAGGGGTGAACGAAATGGGCCAACCCGACGCCCAGGAGAACGACAAAGCCGGCGAACGCCAAAACCATACGGTCGATAGTCATGATCAACCTCCTCTAGCGGCTCAGGCGCTTGCCTGGGCCAGGGCCTGGCGCGTCCAGGCGACGATCTGGGCCGCGCTCATCGGCCCGGCGGACCGGGCGATGACGGCCTCGGCCAGCCCTCAGGGCTTGATTTTGTGGATGCCCATGACGTCCAGGGCGAGCTTCTCGTAGAAGGGCTCGCTCTCGCCGCGCTTGACCTTGGCCAGGAAGTATTTCTCGAACCCGACCTTGGCCAAGTGCACCCACTTGCCGCTGGCCGACCAGTTGACGTTGCGCGGCGGGATCTGGGGCTGGGCGACAAAGGCCACGCCGCCGTCGCCGAAATCGGCCAGGCAGATGGCGTTCCAGGTCGCCTCGCGGGTGGCGGGGTGACCGTTCACCATGTCCTTGAGATTGTGCGCGATGGCCGTGACCATGCTCTCGATCATGAAACCGGTCTTGGGCACGCCCACGGGCACGGGCGTCTTGCCGGTGGGCGCGATGGCCACGCAGACGCCCAGGGCCATGACGTTCTGATAGGTCGGATTGCGCTGGTGCTTGTCGACGATGATGAAGCCGCGCGGATTGGTCAGGCCGTTGACCCCGTGAACGGCCGCCACGCCTCGGAAGGCCGGCAGCATCATCGAATAGGCGAACGGCAGATCATGGGTCGCCTTGACCGCGCCGTCCTCGGCGATCTCCTCCACATGCATCACGCCCGCCTCGACCGAGGCGACCTTGGCGCTGGTGATCCACTTGATGTGCCGCTGGCGCATCTCGCTTTCCAGCAGTCCCTTGGTGTCGCCCACCCCGTCCAGGCCCAAATGGCCGACATAGGGCTCGGAGGTGACGAAGGTCATGGGAACCTTGTCGCGGATCTTGCGGCGCTTGAGCTCGGTGTCGAGGATCATCGCGAACTCGTAGGCCGGACCAAAGCATGAGGCGCCCTGCACCGCACCGACGATGATCGGCCCGGGGTTTTCGACAAAGCGATCGAAGGCGGCGGCGGCGGCCTCGGCATGGTCGACATGACACACCGACTGGGTGAAGCCGCCGTGCGGGCCAAGACCCGGGATCTCGTCGAAGGCCAATTCCGGCCCCGTGGCGATCACCAGGTAGTCGTAGTCGAGCAGTACGCCGTCGGTCAGTTCCAGCTGGTTGCGCTCGGGCATGACCTTGGCCGCCCCCACGCCTCGAAAGGCGATACCCTTCTTCTGGAACACAGGCGGCAGCTTGACCTCGATGGCCTCGCGCTTGCGCCAATGAACGGCGACCCAGGGGTTCGACGGCACGAAGTGGAAGGTGTCGCCTTGGGAGACAACCTCGACCTGCGCCTTGTCGCCGACGGCCTGCTTGATCTCGAAGGCGGCGATCGCGCCGCCTAGTCCAGCGCCCAGAATGACGATGCGCGGCTTAGCCATGATCTCGTTCCTCCAACGCCCTGGTTTGGAGCCGAGACTGGCTCATTCCGGGCGGCTCACTTTGACGAGGATCAGGTCCGGCCCCGAACGCTCGGGATAGCGTCATCCTGATCGATGCTTGACTAAATATGCATAAAGTCGCATATACGCAACCATGAATTTTGAACCTCACGCCCTCAAGGCTTCCGCGGATGACGCCTGCGCCCTGCTCAAGGCGCTGGCCAATCCGCATCGGCTGATGATCGTCTGCGCGCTGGTCAACGGCGAGCAGTCGGTGGGCGCGCTCGCCCAGGCTCTGGGGGTGCGCGAAACCTTGACCTCGCAACACCTGGGGCTGCTGCGCCGCGACGGCGTCGTCTCGGCCCGTCGCGAGGGCCAGACCATTTTCTACGACCTTCGCAGCGGCCAGGCCCGCGCCCTGGTCGAGACCCTGTCGCGTCTGTTCTGCGCGGTTCCCGAGACCCCCGCCTCGCCCGCCCCCTTCAAGGAGACCCATTGATGTTCGGATCGCCCAAGACCAAGGACCTCACCGCCCACCAGGTGAAGGCCGCCCTCGACGCCGACAAGATCCTGCTGGTCGATGTGCGCGAGCCCGCCGAGTTCGCCGCCGAGCGCATTCCCGGCGCGGTCAATGTCCCGCTCTCGAGCTTCGACCCCAACGCCCTGCCCGACGCCGGCGACAAGGCCGTGGTCTTCAGCTGCGGCTCGGGCAAGCGCTCGGCGACCGCCGTGGGCCACTGCCAGAAGGCCGGCCAGGCGCTCGACACCCACCTGACCGGCGGGATCATGGCCTGGAAGGCCGCGGGCCTGCCGACCGTCCGCTAGTGTGCTGGATTTGAAGTTCGCCCGCACTTGGATCAGGCTCCGAGCGAACTTCAAATCCAAAAAAGCACATTAGAAACATAAACTTACTAGTGCCCCCATCGATTCCGAAGTTCGTCGGAGCTTGCCACGAACGCTTGCGAACTTCGGAATCGGGACACTGGCCGACCATCACAAGAACATCTGGAGGGGACGCCATGACGGCCCGGCCATATCTGATCAGCGCCTTGGGCGCGGCCTTGCTGCTCAGCGCCTGTGGCGAGCCCAAGGAGGCGGCCACGCCGACGATCAGGACGGCGCCCGCCGCCGGACGCCTGACCATCCGCGCCCAGACCGTGGCGGACCTCAAACCCGTGCCCGGAACCCTGACCACGCGGGACATGGCCGAGGCTCGGGCGCGGATCTCCGGGACCTTGGCGGCCTTGAGCGTCAAGGAGGGCGACATCGTCCGCCAGGGCCAGATGATCGGCCGGATCAAGGATGACCGGCTAGCCCTGCAGACCGGGGCGTTCGACGCCCAGGTCGCCGCCGCCGCCGCCGAGGCGGCGCGCGCCCAGGCCGATCTGGCCCGCACGCGCGATCTCTTCTCGCATGGCGTCTACGCCCAGGCGCGCCTGGATCAGGTCGAGGCCCAGGCCAAGGCCGCCAACGCCAATCTGACGGCGGCCCGCGCCCAGCGCGGCGCCAGCGCCGAACTGGGCGCCCAGGGCGCGATCCTGGCTCCGGCCGCCGGCCGGGTCCTGGTCGCGGACGTACCGGTCGGTTCGGTGGTCATGCCCGGTCAGTCGGTCGCCAAGATCACCGCCGGCCCGCTCGTCGTGCGTATCGAGCTGCCCGAAGGCCAGGCGCGCGCGCTCAAGGTCGGCGACCCCGTCGACCTCGCGGCCGATGACCTTCACGGCGTCGCCGCGGGCGGAACCATCGCCCAGATCTACCCCGCGATCACCGCGGGCCAGGTCACCGCCGACGTCACCGCGCCCAACCTGCCCGGCGACCTGATCGGCCAGCGCGTGCGCGCCGCCATCAAGATCGGGGAGCGCCAGGCAATCGTCATTCCACGACGCTATGTCGCCACCCGATTTGGCGTTGACTACGCCAGGCTGGTCGACGCCAGCGGCGCGATCTCCGAAGCGCCGATCCAGACCCGCCCCGCCGCCGCGGCGGACGCGGTCGAGGTTCTGTCCGGCTTGCGCATAGGCGACGTTCTGACCCCGGCGGAGCGCGCGCGATGAACCTGGGCCTTTCCGGGCGCCTGACCAAGGCGTCGATCAAGTCGCCCCTGACGCCCCTGATCCTGCTGGCGGCGATCGCCGTGGGCCTCTTGGCGCTCGTCTCGATCCCCCGCGAGGAGGAACCGCAGATCAGCGTGCCGATGGTCGACATCATGGTCGCGGCCCCCGGCCTGCGCGCGCCCGACGCCATCGAACTGGTCGGCAAGCCGCTGGAGACCATCGTCAAGAGCGTCGCCGAGGTCGAGCACGTCTACACCTTCGCCGACGACAACCAGGTGATGGTCACCGCCCGCTTCAAGGTCGGGGTCGACCCGGACGCCGCGGCCGTCCGCATCCACGAGAAGATCCGCGCCAACTATGATCGCATCCCCGCCGGCATCGCCGAGCCGCTGATCCAGACCCGCGGCATCAATGACGTGCCCAGCCTGGTGCTGACCCTGTCGCCGAAGTCCGGCGCGGCCGGCCAGTGGACCGATCAGGCGCTCCATGAACTGGCGGGCAAGCTTCGGACCGAAGTGGCCAAGGTCGACAATGTCGGCCTGACCTTCATCGTCGGCGGCCGGCCCGAGGAGATCCGCATCGCGCCCGATCCGGCGCGCCTTGCGCAACACGGCGTGTCGCTTGGCGCGCTGATGGATACGGTGCGCCAGGCCAACCGCGCCTTTCCCGCCGGCCAGGTGCGCGGAGGCGGCCAGGCGATCGACGTCACGGCCGGCCGCAGCCTGACCAGCGCCACCGACATCAGCCTGCTGGCCCTGCCCTCGGCCAGCGGCCAGGCGGTCTATGTCCGCGACGTCGCCGACGTCGCACAGGCTCCTCGCGAGGATCAGGCGCGCGTCTGGCGCTACGCCCGCGTCGATGGGGTTTGGAACCAAGCGCCCGCGGTCAGTCTGGCCATCGCCAAGCGCAAGGGAGCCAACGCCGTCGTCGTCTCGCAGGCGGTTCTGGCCCGGGTCCAGACCCTGAAGGGCTCGCTGCTGCCCGACAGCCTGGACGTGGCCGTCACCCGCGACTATGGGGCCACGGCCAACGAAAAGGCCAATGAGCTGCTGTTTCACCTGGGCCTGGCGACCCTGTCCATCGTGGTGCTAATCGGCCTGGCGATCGGCTGGCGCGAGGCGGCGGTGACCGCCGTGGTCATCCCCACCACCATCCTGCTGACCCTCTTCGCCTCCAATCTGATGGGCTACACGATCAATCGGGTCAGCCTGTTCGCCCTGATCTTCTCGATCGGCATCCTGGTCGACGACGCCATCGTCATGATCGAGAACATCGCCCGCCATTGGGCCATGAACGACGGCCGAAGCCGGATCGACGCGGCGGTCGACGCGGTGGCCGAGGTGGGCAATCCCACGGTGGTGGCCACCCTGACCGTGGTCTCGGCCCTTCTGCCGATGCTGTTCGTCTCGGGCCTGATGGGCCCCTACATGGCCCCGATCCCGGTCAACGCCTCGGCAGCCATGGTGTTCTCGTTCTTCGTCGCCGTGGTCATCGCGCCCTGGCTGATGGTACGCTTCGCCCGCAAGACCCTGGCGGCTGGCGGTCATGACCATGACGGCGAAGGCAGGCTCGGCGCGCTCTATCGCCAAGTCGCCGGCCGGGTGATCGCCACGCGCAGGAGCGCCTGGACGTTCCTGATCGGCGTGGGCCTGGCCACCCTGCTGGCCTGCGCCATGTTCGCCACCAAGACCGTGACGGTGAAACTGCTGCCGTTCGACAACAAGTCCGAACTGCAGGTGGTGCTGGACATGCCGGAAGGAACCTCGCTGGAGGCGACCAGCCGAGCGTTGTCCGACGCGGCCGCGATCACCCGCACCCTGCCCGAGGTCACGGCGATCGACGCCTATGCCGGAACCGCCTCCCCGTTCAATTTCAACGGTCTGGTCCGCCACTACTATCTGCGCGGTCGCCCGGACCAGGGCGATCTGTCCGTCGCCCTGGCCGAGAAGGGCGAGCGCAAGCGCTCCAGCCACGTCATCGCCCTGGACCTGCGCGAGCGACTGGCCAAGGTCGCCCTGCCCCCCGGCGCATCGATCAAGGTGGTCGAAGCCCCGCCCGGACCGCCGGTGATGGCCACCTTGCTGGCCGAGATCTATGGACCCGACGCCCAGACGCGACGCGCCGTGGCCGAACGGGTCAAGGCCATCTTCAAGGCCGTGCCCTACATCGTCGACGTCGACGACAGCTACGGCCAAGCCCGCCCCGGCCTGCGTCTGGTCCCCGATCGCGATCGGCTCGAAGCCCTGAAGGTCGATGACCGGCAGGTGCTGGACTCGATCGGCGCGGCCTTCGGCGGCCAGGTCGTCGGCTACGCCCATCGCGGCGAGGGGCGCGACCCTCTGGAGATTTCGGTGCGCCTGCCGCAATCGGCGCGCAGCTGGGGCGAAGGCCTGGCGGCCCTGCCCGTGGCCCAGAGCCAAAGCGGCCGCCTCGTCGAACTGGGCGAGGTCGTCACCGCTTCCCAGGAGCCCGGATCGACCCACATCTTCCGCCGCGATGGCCGCGACGTCGACATGGTGATGGCCGAACTGGCCGGCGCCTACGAGGCGCCGATCTACGGCATGATGGCTGTCGACAAGGCCATCCGGACCGCCGATTGGGGCGCGCTACCCAAGCCCGACATCCGCATGAACGGCCAGCCGACCGACGAGCGCAGGCCCACGGTACTTTGGGACGGCGAATGGGAGATCACCTGGGTGACCTTCCGCGACATGGGCGCGGCCTTCGGGGTGGCGATCCTGGGCATCTATGTGCTGGTCGTCGCCCAGTTCAAAAGCTTTCGCCTGCCGCTGGTGATCCTCACCCCCATCCCCCTGACCCTGGTCGGCATCGTCATCGGCCACATCCTGTTCAAGGCGCCCTTCACCGCCACCTCGATGATCGGCTTCATCGCCCTGGCCGGGATCATCGTGCGCAACTCGATCCTGCTGGTCGACTTCATCCGCCACAGCCAGACCGGCGGACGGCCGCTGCGCGAGGTGCTGCTGGAGGCCGGGGCCATCCGCTTCAAGCCCATCGTCCTGACCGCCCTGGCGGCCATGATCGGCGCGGCGGTGATCCTGTTCGACCCGATCTTCCAGGGCCTGGCGATCTCGCTGCTGTTCGGCCTGGCCTCATCGACGGTGCTGACCGTGCTGGTCATCCCGGCGATCTACATCGTCCTGCGCGATGACGGGCGGCCCGGACACGCGGAGGCCTCTCGACCTTGAGCCAGGTCGCCTTGAACCTGCATGCGTATCTTCTACATTAGGCAGATGACCAGCCTTACCATCTCCGCGCCGGCCGACGATATCCAGGATCTGGCCGCCAGCGCCCATTCCGCGGCCAGACTTCTGAAGCTCCTGGCCAGCGAGCAACGGCTGCTGATCCTGTGTCGCCTGATCGATGGCGAGGCCTCCGTTGGCGATCTGGCGACTCATGTCGGGCTGGCCCAGTCGGCGACCTCGCAGCATCTGGCCAAGATGCGCGCCGAGGGCCTGGTGGCCACGCGCCGCGAGGCCCAGACCATCTTCTACCGGCTGGACGATCCGGCCGCGATGCGCGTGCTGGAGACCCTCTGCGACGTCTATCGCGGGTCGAGCAAGACCTGATCGCGACCGGACGTCGCCCCCAGGCCGGTCCCGGCTATTGGGCCCGCCGCAGGGCGGGAACACGCCAGGTCCGCGCTCTGAGCTCAGGACGTGGCAGATAGGCGCGCAAGGCCAGGCGCATGCGTCCGGGAGGCGCGGGCAGCCAGTTGGCCGCCATGGCGCCCGACGGGCGATCGCGCTGGATCAAGATCTCGAACCCACCGTCGGCGTCCTTGATCAGCCCGGGCGTGCGGTCGCCGATCGCGTATCGGCCGATCGGATTTTCGGTGAAGAAATAGCGTCCTTCGGGCGTGACTTCGTACATGGTCAGCGACCAGAACGCGTCGACGGGCACGCCGCCGGGCGGAACGCGCCAGCGATACGGCGTCGAGCCCATCAGAGGCTCTCCCGCGCCGTCGAAGTTGGCGTGGAAGTACATGGCCTCTTCCTCGCCCAGCGCCGCGATGCCCCCGAGGGCGACGGCCGCCCGCAGCTGATCGTTGGTCCCGAAGTCTCCGATCCCGGGCGGCTGGTAGCTCCAGCCGTCAACGGCGTAGTCTCGGAAGCGAAAGGTCTCGCGCAGGGTTTCGAGAGCGCCGGGGATCATCGTCCGCCAACGGTCGAGCACCGCCTGCGACGGCAAGCCGGGCCCGCCGATCCCTTCGGCGGTGAACTGGCTCGCGCGGCCGAACTGGCCGCCGCCGCCCGCAGTGCGGGCGATGACCTCGTTCACGAGCGACAGGAACTTGACGGGATCGTTCACGTCTCCAGCCGCCGCGTCGAAGCCGCGCGGGGGCGGACGATCCGCCGCGACGCTCAGCGTCAGAGCGTTCTGGAAGGCTTGGGCTGCGGCCAGGTCGGCGGGACCATCCACGAGCGTGCGCATCAGGGCCCAGACGTCGTTGCTCGGCGCGTGGATCAGCTTGACGTCCCCCGGCGCGACGCCCTTCCAGCCTGGCCCGACGATCCAGTAGCGGCCGCCCCGTCCCCTGGTCGCGCGGGTGCCGACATAGGCGAACACGTCCGTGAACGCGCTCATGAAGGCCAGGGAGAAGTAGCGATCCGTCGAACTGGGCACATTCAGCTCGACCGGGCCGCCGGACAACTCCAGGAAGATCGACGAATAGACCGTATCGTTGTTCGGCGCGGTGACCTGGTGGGAGGTGTGGTCCATCAACTGGGACCGGTGCGAAATGACGTTGAGCTTTCCCGGCTTGCCGACGGCGCCGGTGCGCTCCTGCTCGATGCGCGCCTGCTCATACAGCGGGAAGGCGAAGAAGAAGGCCCGTTCGAACGGATCCCGCGTCTCCGCAGCCAGGGCGGCCAGGGCGCGCCCGGACGGCAGGAACGCCGAGGCGACGAGCGCGGACTTGATCAGGCGACGGCGATGCATCGGTGGGAACTCCTACGAAACCTGTCTCAACGGGCGTGGCGACTGAAGAACCGCCAGATGGTCTCGGTCGCGTCGATCTGGTCATAGCGGGCGCGCTCCAGGCCGCCGACATTGCGGGCCGGTCCCGGCCAGCCGTGCCCCGCGGACTTCAGACGGTAGAAGACCACCTCGCCGCCCTTCGCGCATCGAGCGTAGGTCTCGACCGTGATGTCGCCCTTGGGCTCGACGGCAGGCTTGTCCGCGCAGCCGTCGGCGCGCCGCCAGAAGTCGACCGCGTAGGCGACCTCCCGGAACGGTTTCGACTGGGAGCGGGCCACCAGCGCCATCGGCGAGGTTCCGCCCTTGAATGGCACGATGTCGTCCTGCTCTCCGTGCATAATCAGCACCGGCACGGGCGTCGCCGGCGGCGTCTCCCCGCCGAACATCGCGCCCGAGACGACAGCCATGGCCGCGATGCGCGGCGCGAGCGCGGCGCCGATGCGATAGGTCAGCATGCCGCCGTTGGACAGGCCCGTCACATAGACCCGGGCCTGATCGATCCGATGCTGGCGGGCGATGTCGTCGATCATCGCGGCGATGAAGGCGATGTCGTCGCTGCCCGAGGTCATCGCGAAGCCGCAGCACCCTTCGGCGTTCCACGTCCCCATGTTGGCGTTGCGCCCAACACCATTCGGGAAGGCCACGGCGAAGCCTTCCCGGCGCGCCGTGTCCAGCCAGCGCGGCGTCATGGTGCGGGCGTTGCCGCCGCCCCCGTGCAGAACGATGACCAGCGGAACCGGACCGGAAGCCTTGGCTGGCGTATCGAGCAGATAGTCCCGGTCCACGCCGCCCACGCGGACGCTTCGCGCCATCGGAGCAGCCTCGTCCCGGGCCCAAGCTGGCGTAACGGCCAGCGCCAGCACGGCGGCGATGATGGCGGTCAAGATGGATCTCATCGCTTTGGTCCTCGCTCCGGCGTTCAATAGCGCAGCGTCAGTTCGGCGCCGTAGACGCGCGGCTGGTTCCAGAATTCGGCGGTGCCGACCACATTGAGCACATAGCGCTCGTTGGTCAGGTTTCGCCCGGTGACGGAGAAGCGCCAGCGCTGTCCTTCGACGCCAAGGCGAGCGTCGTAGAGCGTGTAACCGGCGTAGGGGCGACTGTTGTCCGGGGTCTCGAAGCCGCCGTGGGCGTACTGGGCGCTGACACCCGCGAAGCCGCGCAGACGGCCGATCGGCTGGGTGTAGAGCAGGCTGGCGGCGACCTGGTTGTCGCGCAGGCGCGGCACGTGCTTTCCGTTCAGGTCGACCGTGACGCCCTGGCTGATAAGGCTGGCGCCTTTCTCGAACGCGCCGTCGGACGTCGAATAGGACACCCGCGCCACCACGCGGCCGGGTCCGACACGGAAAATCCGGCGCGCCTCGGCCTCGAAGCCATAGACGTGCGCGTCGCCGGCGTTGGACAGGATGAAGCCGCTCGAACCCGCCGCCGGCGCGGTGACCACCTGAACCTGATTGGTCCAGGTGTAGTAGACCGCCGCCTCGGCGTTGAAGCCGAACAGACGCCCTTTCCAGCCGGTTTCGTAGTTGTAGGCGTATTCGGCGTCGTAGCGCAGGATCCGCGGCAGCAGGGCGCGGGTCACCGAGGGCGGCAGGTTGGTGTTGAAGCCGCCCGACCGGTAGGCCGTGGCGAAGCGCCAATAGATGTTCTGCTCGTCGGCGAGGTTCCACCGCAAGGATACGGTCGGCGTATAGAAGGTGTTGTCGAAACCGGTGCGAATGGTCGCCGTCTCGTTCCCGGCCGCGCAGGCTGGCGCCGCCAGGGTCGGCGGACAGAACTGAACCGTGGTGGCGCCGGAGCCGCCGATGGGCGCGAGCAGACCGGTCGGGACAGCCCCCGACCCGAAATAGACCAACGGATCCTCCGACCATCGCTGGAAGTCGTAGTCGCGGCTGTCATGCTGCGCCCGCAGTTCCAGCCCGAGCAGCCAACGCTCGGCCAGCTTCGCCTCGACCGCGCCGAACAGCGAGACCGAGTCGACCTTCTCGTCGAAGGCGTCGTGGTTCATCGTGCCGCGCCCGGCCTGGCGAGCCGCCGCCGAGAAGGTGGTCGCCGCGCCGACGGCGGCGGTCCCGACGAAGCAGCCGGGCGTCGCGGGTTGCGCCGCCCCCGTATAGGCGGGGCAATCGAGCGGTTCGGTGACGACCTTGTCCCTGGAATTGAGGTACTCCGCCCCGAACAGCCAGGAGACGCGTCCACCGGGCTTCGACGCGAAGGTCGCCTGAAGCACCTCTCGGCGGTAGTCCTCGAACTGTGGGCGCGAATAGTCCGGATAGGCGACCGCCGCGCCGGGGGCCACGTCCGACAGCGACAAGCCCACGAAGTGATCGTCATCTTCGTTCGTGCGCGCGCCGTCGCGCTCGCGATGCGAAGCGCGCAGAGCCATATCGGCCCAGCCCAGGTCGACATCGGCGCGCAGCGACAAGCCCTTCTCCTTGATGTCGGTCCGCCCTTCCCGGTTCTGGTTGGCGCGCGTGTCGGGTCCGGGATCGAGCGTCGGACTCCGGGCCAGGCCGGTGAAGCCCGCGGCGCTGCTGTCGTAATATTCGGCCATGGCGCCCAGCGTGACCTTGGACGAGGGACGAGCCTCGATCGTCAGCCGCGCGCCCTTGGAGTCCTGGGTGTCGGTGAAGTTTCCGGTCGTCGTGTTGACGATGAAGCCGTCGTGCTGGTCGCTGATGAACCCGCCCAGCCGCGCGGCGACCTTGTCGGTCAGCGGCAGGTTGACGATCGCCTCCAGGTCGGTGCGATCCGGATCGGACCGGCGGACCGTCGCCGTCCCGCCGAAATCGGGCTTGGGCGTGTTTGAGATCACGTTCACGGCGCCGCCGACCGCGTTGCGTCCGAACAGCGCGCCCTGCGGACCGCGCAGCACCTCGACCCGAGAATTGTCGAACAGGTCCATGCGCGTCAGCGACCGGCCGCCGAAGCCGCCGCCCGAGCTGTACAGCCCGTCACGATAGAGCCCGGTCGCGGTCTCGGTGAACCCGACCCGGCCGCTGCCCTGCCCCCGGATCGAGATGTCGTTCAGATATTCCGGACCAGAGGTCACCAGGGTCACGCCCTGGATCTGGCGCAGGTAGTCCTCCATCCGGTCGAGCACGAGGCCCTGGCGGTCGGCCTCGGTGATCGCAGTCACCGCCGCGGGGACATCGCGCAGCTGCTCGGCCCGGCGGCGCGCGGTGACCACCACCTCGCCGACATCGCCCGCCGCCTGAGCGCGGGCCGCGCCCGCCGCCATGAGCTCCGCCAGCACGGCGATGGCGACACCGCCCATCATGGCCAGTCTGTTCGCCGCGCGCTGGCGGCGCGCGCTCTTGCCGGTCGTAGCCGTCAAAGCTCGTCCCATCGTTACCCTCCCTCACGGCGTCTGCGCGCCTTTTGTCAGGGGGAGGCTATGCCGAGACGATCGTCATTGTCTACAGATTGTCGACAATTTATGCCGTGACCTTCAGGGCAGCGGTTAAGGAGTCATCGTGGGTCAGCTGCGCCTGTCGATCGGCCTCGTCCTGATCGCCGCGCGCAATCGCCTCGATGAGATCCCGCCAGCGCTGGGCGGCGCGAACCCGCAAGGCCTCGGTGGTGAAGCCATAGGGGCCGAAGTTATGGGCGGCGCCGGTCCGGACATCCAGGATCAGGGACCGAAGCCGGCTGCCCCTCGCGGCGTCGAGCACGACAAGACCGGCTCGCAGGGTCTGGCGAAAGAATTCCTGAGGCTCGACGCCCTCGCCCGTCATCGCCTCCAGGCGCTCCACCTGCCGCCAAAGCGCTGTTATATCTTCATCATTTCTGGCGGCGGCGGCCTTGCGCGCGGCCAGACCGAAAAGCACCGCGCTGATTTCGACGCTCTCGCGCGCCTCCTGGTCGGAGAGGCGGGCGACCGCCGCGCCCTTCATCGGCTCGATATGCACCACCGAGCGCGTGGCGAGGATGCGCAGCGCCTCGCGCACGGGCGCGCGGCTGACCTTGAACCGTTCCGAAAGCTCGACTTCTCGAAGGCGATCGCCCGGCTTGTAGACGCCCGTTTCGATCAGGTACGCCAGATCCAGCGCGACCCGGTCGGCCACGGATCGATTTCGCTTCTGCTGCAGGTGTGGGGGTGGCGCTTTGGACATTGCTGACAATCTTGAATCGCTCCTGATCGTAGCAAGGTTCTTCTTCAGAGCGTAGCATCGGTCGAAACCACCCGGCGGCGGACACTTTCGGCTCGAGCGAATCGCCATTTTCCCACGCCGGTCTCCGCGCTGGACCGTCGATCGTCAGTATTGCGCGCGGATCTCAAGAGAGATCGTCCTTGGCCTCTGCGGCGTGCTCTGCGGCGACAGCTTCAAGGTGAATGGATTGCCATAGGCGAACGTATCGCCCGCGCCGTCGAAGAGATTGTCGACCGCCAGGCCCAGGCTCAGGCGTTCCGAGCGAAGCCGCGCGGCGACGCGGGTGGTGGCGTAGCCCCCCATGGACGGCGCGGTCGCCCCGTCGAAGCTCAGGCGCGAACGGCCGATATAGGCCGCCCGGACGTCAAGGCTCGCGCGCCACCCCTCGCCCACGGGTCGCTCATAGTTCGCCGCGAGCGAAACCGAGCCTTGCGGCACGCCCGCCAGCCCGAGGTCCTTGCGGCCGGGAAAGGCGGCGTTGACGGTTTCGAGTTCCGGATGGTTCAGCAGGAAGCTGGCGTCCAGCCGCAGCCCCTCGTGGACATAACTCCCCTCGAACTCCAGCCCGACGTTGCGGCCGTCGCCCAGGTTCGCCGTGTACGGCAGCCCCGAGGGCAAGAGCTGATCGCTCTGGATGTTCTTCCACGACGCCAGGAACGCGGCGGCCCGCAGGCGCAACCGGCCGTCCAGCCACACGCCCTTCGCCCCGGCCTCGTAGCTCCACAGCTCGTCGCCGTCGTATTGTCGCTGCGGTTCGCCGCCGGCGCTATCGAAGGTCTGGCTCGGGATCACCGCCGTGTTGAAGCCGCCCGAGCGATAGCCTTCGGCCGCCTGGACATAGATCAGCGTCGCGGCGCTCGGCGCGAACGACATCACCGCCTTGGGCGCGAAGCCGACATAGCTCCGTGCGTCGCGGAACGTGGCCTCGGCGCCCGTCGTTGTCATCGCCGCGCGACTGGACGCCTCCGACCGCGTCGCGAACAGTCGACCGCCCAACGTCAGGCTCCAGCCGCCGCCGAGATCGCCGATCGCCTCGCCGAAGAGCGCGCCCTCGCCCAGCACGTCACGGCGCTTTTCGCGGACCAGCGGCGCGGAAGGCCGATCGGCCAGGAGGATCAGGCCATCGCGTCCCTGTCGCGTACGGGCGAGGAAGGCGCCGACCTGCCATTGGATCCGCCCCTCCGGCCGCGACGCCAGCGACGCCTCGGCCACGACCGCGCCGACATGGTTGTCCTCGTCGAAGGCTATCGCCGCGCCGGCGGGAACCGCGACGGGCGGCGCGGCGCTGGCGTCGTAGCGGCTGGACAGATCATGCCGCACGGCGGCGAGGGTGAACTTCGCGTCCTGTCCGAAAAGAAGACCTTGGGCGCCGACATGAACCTCGACAAAATCGTTGTCGTGCGGCTCGGCGATCCGATTGCGGCGCGCATAGGCCCCACCCCCCCGATCGGCGTACTGCGTGTCTTCGGAATCGATCGCCTGAGCGGCCAGACCGGCCTCGGCGCTCCAGTCGGGGCCGAGCATCGTCCGCGCGGTCAGGCGGACGCCCGTGCGACGCGTGGCGTTCACATCGGCGCGCCCCTGGCCGAGATCGTCGACATAGCCCCCCTGGCGTTCGGCGTAGCCGACAAGCCGGACCGCGGCGCGGCCATGCAGCAGCGGCATGTTGATCATCGCCGACGCCAGCCCCCCCGCCTCGCCGCCGCGGGTGGTCGAAGCCGAGACGGAGGCCCAGGCGTCGAAGGCCCCGGGGTCCGGACGATGCGTCGTCAGATGCAGGACGCCCCCCAGCGAACCCGCGCCGTAGAGAGCGCCCTGGGGACCGCGAAGCACCTCGACCTGCCCGATATCGACCATCAGCAGATCGGGGTCGGGAGCGTTGTAGGTCAGCCGCACGTCATCGAGATAGATGCCGACCATCGACTGGGTCTGGCCGGTCAACGGTCCGTCGGACAGGCCGCGCAGGATGACCTTGTCCCGTCCGGGGCCCAGGTTGGTCACCGTCATGGAGGGAACGGTCAGCGCCAGATCGGTGGCGTCGCGCACGCCCCGGGCCGCCGCGGCGCGCGCGTCGAGGACGCTGACCGAATAGGCCAGACGGTCGGCGACCGCCAGTCGACGGGTGGCGACGATCACCAGTTCGGACAGCGGAAGCGGCGTCTCGGTCGACGCCTCGACCACCGCCGTGACGCGCGACCGTGTCGCTGTCGGCGCCGGCGGCAAGAGTACGACCCTGTAGGTCCTCGGCGCGATCCGGCGAGCATCGCACCCGGTGCCGCGCAACAGCGCTCTCAGCGCCGTGTCGGGAGACGCGCGTCCCGAAAAGCCCGGCGAGGGCCCGCATCCCTCGGCCGCGCTCAGATCGATCGAAACATGCGCTTGCAACGCGAACGCCGTGGCCGCCGCCCTGAAGGGCCCCGCGGGCGCCGAGAAGACCACCTTTTCGCCTGCGTGGGCGCATAGCGGCGGCGCGACGGTCAGGCCGATCGCCGACGCCATCCCTAGGCGGCGCCACGCGCGGTTACGCAAAGTCACGCCCCTCCAAGACGGTCAGGAGGTCACCTTAGGATGATTTCCCCGTTCGCGCGATCAATGCTCAAGCCTGCATAGGCGGCGATCGCCCGGATCGCGGTCTCCTGGTCGTCCAGGGCGATCACGCCGGAGAAGCGCCGGGTCGCCGCCCCTGGCGAGATACGCACCGGCGTCGCGAAACGACGATTGAGGTCGGCGACGATATCGCCCAGCGTCTCATTGTCGGCGATCAGCTGCCCCTGGGTCCAGGCGAACGCGCCATCGGGCTCCACGCGCCGCACCTCCGATCGCGCCGCGCCCTGATCGTGACGCAGTTCCTGACCCACGGTGAGACGGCTCGGCGGCCCTCCCCGTCCGTCCCGCTGGGCGACCTCGACGACGCCGCGGCGCACGGTGACCCGGACGCCGCCGACATCGTGGCGGATGTTGAATTCGGTGCCGACCACCCGCACGCGCTGGTCGCCCACCCCGATCACGAACGGCCGGGAGGGATCCTTCGCGACGTCGAAACTGGCCTGCGCCAGGCCCATTTCGACTCGGCGGGTTCGCCACCCCAGTCGAACGCTGAGCCGGGAGCCGCCGTCCAGCGTGATCCGGGTGCCGTCCGAAAGGTCGATCCGACGCATCTCGCCCGGCCTGGTCTCGTAGGTGACCTGCTCGCCCCGCGCGGATTGCCAGAGCGCCGGGCCGCCGACCAGGACCGCCAGCGAGGCGGCGATCGCGCCGCCGATCCAGACGCGCCGGGCCGGCCGCGCCGACCGTCTTGGAAACGCGATGACGTTCGGTCCCTCGGGCGCGAGCCCCGCCGCGATCTCGGCCTTCCTGAGATCGACATCGGCCATGATCAGTTCGGCGTCCTCGAAGGCGGCAAGCCGCGCTTCGGAGCCCTCGAGCCAGTCGGTCAGAGCCATCCAGTCCTCGGCCGTCGCCGCGTCGGACTGGACGCGGAGCAGCCACGCGACGGCTTCGTCGCGCAGCGCCTCCTTCGTCTCTCGATCCTGACCGTTCATAGGACTTCGCCGTGTCTTGGAAGGCCGTCAGCCTTCCCGTTCGCCCCAAAGACGCCATAAAGCGGCCGGCGCCTCAAAGAAATCTCGCGCGTCGATCTCATGGCCATCGCCCGACCTTGGCGACGATCAGCTTGAGACTGGCCATCATGTATTTCTCGATGCTGGACCGCGAGACCCCCATCGCCGCCGCGGTCTCGGCATGGCTCAAGCCCTCCAGCTTGTGCAGGCGGAACGCCTCCCGCGCGGCCGGCGGCATCGCCTCGACCGCCTCCAGGACCCGGGAAAGCTGCTGCTTGGCGGCGGTGGCCTGGTCCGCGGGAACCTCGTCAACGACCTGGTCGCCGCCGATGTCCGACACATGCGCTCCGCGCCATTGGGCGTCGCGCGCCTCGGCCCTTCGCCGGACCTTGATCCGATCCAGCATCAGGTTCGTCCCCAGGCGGTAGAGATAGGCCACGGGGTTGTCGATGGTCTCGGCGCGCCGATCGACGATCTTGAGATAGATGTCCTGCACCAGATCCTCGGCGGCCTCGTCCGACCGCAGACGCACGCGGAAATACCGCAGCAGGCTCTCGCGCCGCTCCAGATAGGCGGAAAGCAGGGGATGGACGTCTGTGTCGTCCAAGGCGCGGTCGCGCTCCTCGAGGGGTCAGCGCAGAATCCGCGCCTGCGACAATCTTTCCGAACCGCGGACGCCGCGCAACCGTCGAAAGCTTTGAGGCGCCCCTCGAAGGACGTCGTCCTTGCCGGTCGAAGCGCTCGATCATGCGCCGGACAGGAGATCCCCTTGCTGGAAGTGATGATGATGAACGACGGCGCCCGCGTCGGCAGCCTGTGCTTCGACGCCGACCGCGTGCGCCGGTTCACGTCCGTCGAGCCGCGGATCATCTCGATCCACAACCATTTCCGTCCCGAGCGTCTGCGGGTGGAAGCCTATATCGAGGCGACCTACGCCGAGGCGTTCGGCAGCCGGATCCGATCCCACTATCCGACCCTGATGAGCGTGCAGGACGCCGCGGGCCGGATCCACGCCGCCGTCGGCTTTCGGCTCGCGAGCGAGGCGCCGTTGTTCCTCGAACGCTATCTGGACGAGCCGATCGAGACGGCCCTTCGCGCGGCGACCGGCGCGGCCGCCCGTCGCGACGAAGTGGCCGAGATCGGCAGCCTGGCGTCCCAGAGCGCCGGTGCGTCCCTGTTCCTCTTCATGGCCCTGGCGCGCCATCTGCACCACGCGGGATGCGAGCACGCCGTGGCCACCGCGACGCGACAGCTGCGCCGGACCTTCAGTCGCGTCGGCTTTCCAACCCGGCGGCTGACGCCGGCTGACCCCGCGCGACTGGGCCCGGAGGTCAAGGACTGGGGCGGCTACTACGAACGCGATCCGGAGGTGTTGGCCGGCGCCATCGCCCCCACACTCGAACCGCTCGCTCAACTGCTGATGACCCAGCCGCCGCCGATCCAAGGCGCCTGCTCCCGTTTGCATCCCCGCCTGGGAGATCGTCCATGAGCCTCGTCCTCGCCGCCATCGCTCAGCGCGCGCGTCTCGGTGACGGCGCCATCGCGCTCAGCGACCAGACCAGCGCCTTCAGCTACGGCGCGCTCGAGACCGCCATCGCCGCCGCGGCGCGGGATCTCTTCCTTTGGGCTCCGCTCGTCAGGCCAGGCTCGCCGATCGCCGTACGCCTGCCGAACGGGGCGGCCTGGGTCATTCTGGACCTCGCCCTGGCCCGCCTGGGCTGGGCCAGTCTTCCGCTGCCGGGCTTCTTCACCGACGCCCAGCGCCAGCACGCCATGGCCGACGCGGGCGCCAGCCTGCTGGTCGAGCTTTCCGACGCCGCCAATGGCGACCTGAGCATCGCCGGGTCGCCGCTGCGCGTGACGCCGCTGTCCCTGCCGGACCGGCGACTGCCCGCCGGAACCGCCAAGATCACCTACACATCCGGTTCCACCGGCCAGCCGAAGGGCGTCTGCCTGTCGCGCCAGCACATGGAGGCGGTCGCCAGCTCCCTGGTTCAGGCCATCGGCGCGAACTATGCCGGCCTGCACCTGCCTCTGCTGCCGCTGTCGATCCTGCTGGAGAACGTGGCCGGTCTCTACACCACCCTGCTGGCCGGCGGCCGCTATCACATATTGCCGCCCGACCAACTGGGCTTGGCCGACCCCTTCCGTCCGGACCTGCCCAAGCTGGCCGGCGCGATCGCCGAACAGCGGGCCAACAGCCTGATCCTCGTGCCCGAACTGCTGCGCGCCCTGATGATGGTCATGACCTTCACCGGCGTACGCCTGCCCGACCTGACCCTGGTCGCCGTCGGCGGCGCCAAGGTCGCGCCGTCGCTGCTGGCCCGGGCCGATGAGCTGGGTCTGCCGGTCTACGAGGGCTACGGCCTCAGCGAATGCGCCTCCGTCGTCGCGCTCAATACGCCGTCGGCGCGCAAGGCGGGAACGGTCGGACGCCCCCTGCCCCACCTGGGCGTCGCCATCCGCGAGGGCGAGATCGTCGTCGAGAACTCCGGCTTCCTCGGTTACGCGGGCGGCTCTACGCACGACGGCCCGGTTTTCACGGGCGATCTCGGCGAGATCGACGAGGACGGCTTCCTGCGCATTTCCGGCCGACGCCTGAACACGATCATCACCAGCCACGGCCGCAACGTCGCGCCCGAATGGGTCGAGAGCGAGCTGACCGCCCAGCCCGAGATCCGCCAGGCCGTGGTGCTGGGCGAGGCCCAGGCCGAGCTCTCGGCGCTGATCGTGCCCCTCATCCCAGGCATGGACGAAGCGGCGATCGCGGGCGCCGTCGCCCGCGCCAACGCCAACCTTCCGCCCTACGCCCGGATCGGCCGCTGGCTCGCACGCGACGCCTTCGACCCCGCCGCTGGCGAATTGACCAACAACGGACGTCCTCGACGCGCGGTGCTCGGCGCCCGCTACCGGGACTTCATGGAAGCTTCCACGACAGGAGATCTCGCGTGAATTTCTATCAACGCCTCGTGACCGAAACGGTCGACGGACAGATGGAGCTCGCCTCGACGCCGCAGATTCAGGACGGCCTGACGGGCCGCATCTCGCGCGAGACCTACATCGCCTACCTGACCGAGGCCTATCATCACGTGAAGCACACCGTGCCGCTGATGCGCGAGGCCCGCGCCGGCATGGACGAGGCTCACCGACGCTTCGTGGAGGCCCTGGACGAATATATCGCCGAAGAGACCGGCCACGAACACTGGATCCTCAGCGACATCAAGAACTGCGGCGGCGATCCGGAAGCCGTTCGCGCCGGCGCGCCACGTCCGGCGACGCTGGCGATGACCGACTACGCCTACGACTATATCCGCAACGCCAACCCGATGGGCTTCTTTGGCATGGTCTTCGTGCTGGAAGGCACCAGCGTTCGGCTCGCGACGCAGGGCGCCGAGGCGGTCGCCAAGAACCTTGGCCTGGGTCCGGAGTGCTTCAGCTACCTCACCTCACACGGAGCGCTGGACATCGAGCACCTGAGCTTCTTCGAGACGCTGATGAACCAGGTCGACGATCCCGCCGACCAGGCCGCGATCATCGAGGTCGCCAAGGCGATCTTCCAGCGCTTCGCCGCGGTGTTCCGCTCGATCCCGCACGTCCGGGAAACGGCCCATGCTTGAGAACAAGACCGTTCTCGTCACCGGGGCCTCGGGCGGCCTCGGCGCCTTGGTGGCCCGGCAACTGGTCGACGAAGGCGCGCGTGTCACGGCGCTCGGACGAAACCGCCCGGACGCCGACGTGGACTTTCTGCCCCATGACCTTTCGACGCCCGCCAGCATTGAAGCGGCCGCCAAGGACGTTGGCCAGCGCCGTTGGGACATCCTCGTGAACCTCGCCGGCGTCCAGCATTTCGGCCCGGTCGAGACGGAGGATTCTGAGAGCCTGGTGGCCGGCTACATGGTCAACCTGGTTGCGCCCGTCCGGCTGACTCAGGCCGTGCTGCCCGGCATGAAGGCGCGCGGGGCGGGGCAGATCGTCAACATCGGCTCGATCTTCGGCTCGATCAACTTCGCCCACTTCGCCAGCTATTCCAGCGCCAAGGCCGGACTGCGCGGGTTCAGCCAGGCCCTTCGGCGCGAGGTGGCTGGGACGGGCGTGGATGTGACCTACATCGCGCCCCGCGCGGTGCGGACGGCGATGGTGTCGGATCGGGTGCTGGAGTTCGCCAAGCTCACCCAGATGCAGATCGACCGGCCCGACGCCACGGCCAGACGGATCGTCTCGGCCATCCGGGCGCGACGCCGCGACGTGTATCTGGGCTTCCCCGAAGCCTTCTTCGTTCGCCTGAACGCCCTGCTGCCCGGTCTCGTCGACCGCGCCCTCTCCGCCAACGACCGCAAGGCCGCGCAGCTGTTCGCGCGCTGATCACTCCAGGACATCGCCATGATTCAGAAATCCCTCGTCGCCTTCGGCCTGGCCCTCTCGCTGGCGGCCGGCGCCGCCCGGGCCGATGCGCTCGACCCCCGCCTGGACGGCCTCGCCCGCGCCTGGGCCCACGCCAACTATGAGATCGCCGACAAGGGCGCCCAGGGCGCGGCCGCCGCGCAGGTGGCCGCCGACGCCGACGCCCTGGCCAAGCAGATCCCCGGCCGCGCCGAGCCCCTCGTCTGGGAAGCCATCGCCAAGGCCACCCAGGCCGGCGCCAAGGGCGGGCTCGGCGGACTGGCCCTTGCCAAGGAGTCGAGGTCCCTTCTGGAACGCGCCGAGAAGATCAATCCCAACGCGCTGGGGGACGGCTCCGTTTACACCAGCCTGGGCTCGCTCTACGCCCAGGTGCCGGGCTTCCCGATCGGCTTCGGCGATCCCGCCAAGGCGCGGAGCTATCTGCAGAAGGCCCTCGCGGCCAATCCCAACGGCGTGGACTCCAACTTCTTCTACGGCGATTTCCTGATGCGCCAGAACGACTATGCCGGCGCCAGCAAGGCGCTGCAGAAGGCGCTGGCCGCGCCGCCGCGTCCGGGCCGGGAGATCGCCGACAAGGGCCGCAAGGCCCAGGCGTCGGCCCTTCTCAGCCAGGCCCAGGCCAAGCTGCGCTAGATAGCGTGGGCGTGGCGATCAGATCGCCGCGCCCACGAAGCGCCCTATGACGGCCGTCACGGCCATCGCCACCGCGCCCCACAGCGTGACACGAACGACGCCCCGCCAAGGCGACGCATCGCCGGCCTTGGCGCCGACATAGCCGAGGATCGCCAGGCCGCAGAGCGAGGCGATCGTCACCGCGCCGCTCAGCATCGCGCGCGGCGCCGCCACCGCGACCACGAGGGGCAAAACCGCCCCGGCGGCGAAACTGGCGGCGGACGAGAACGCCGCCTGGACCGGCCGGGCGCCGGTCAAGTCCGAAAGGCCCAGCTCGTCGCGGGCGTGCGCCGCGAGCGCGTCCTTGGCCATCAGCTGCGTCGCGACCAGGCGCGCGGTTTCCGGTTCGACGCCGCGGCTGATATAGATCTGGGCCAGTTCCTCGTGCTCGGCTTCGGGCAGATCACGGAGTTCGGCGACCTCACGGGCCAGCTCCGCCTTTTCCGTATCGGCCTGCGAGCTCACCGACACATATTCGCCCGCGGCCATCGACATCGCGCCGGCCACAACAGCGGCGACGCCCGCGACGACCACCTCCCCCGGAGACTTCGCGGCCGACGCCACGCCGACAATCAGGCTCGCGGTGGACACCAGACCGTCGTTGGCGCCAAGCACGGCGGCGCGCAGCCAGCCGATCCGCGACACGCGGTGACGCTCAACATGGCGATAGACAGCGCGCATTCTAGGCCTCCTGGCCGAGTCCCCCCGGACGTCGACTCGCCGGATGGACGAGCTTGGCCCCGACATTCACCGACTCCATGACGAAGATCAAAGCCCGCTCGCATCGCACGGCCCGCCTCCTGAAAGCGCTGTGCGTTTTTCATCCGCGCCGGGAGACTTCGCTTCAACGACGGCGGATGGGATTGGCGCGGGGGTGGTCCTCGGCTCTGAGATGATCGCGCGATCCGGAACCCCCGAGATCGCAATCATTTCCCCGCTTCGGGGCTGTCCGTGCTACGAGCTCCCCGAGGCGCGAAGTCACGCCATTCGGACAGGTTCCTCCGCGAACGGTCCAAGGTCCCGAAGCCGGGGACGCCCACCACACCACCAGCAAATTGCCGGGCGGCCCAAGGGTTCGGACCGACGCTCTCCGCGGTTTTCCGCCTCCGCCAGAATTGGAATGTCGACGTGGTCAGCCGAAAGCTTCTGATGGCGCTGTGCGCGATGGCCTATGTCGGCGCCGTAGGCTTTTCCGTCACGGACCTCCTGCGCGACCCGCCCTTGAAGTCCTACGCCATCGCCCTCGGGGGGGATTGGACGCGGTGCGTCGAAGTGCGCGCCACCAGCGAGCGCCTGGCCCGTCTTGAAGCGCTCAAGGGTCCGTCCCCCGTGAAGGCGGAAGGCCGCTGCACCACCCTCCCCGCCATCAAGGCCGTGGACCAACGCCTGATCTGGGAGCGCGGCTTCAACGCCCTGCTCGTCGTCTCGACGATCCTGGCGGCGCTGTGGAGCGTCGAATTCGCTACGCGCGCCTGGCGTCAAAGCGCCGCGCCGTCGACCTGAGGCCCGATGGCGACAGGCCCGGCGGCGGTCCCTAGGCCACCACGACCTCGGCATGGGAAAAGGCGTCCTGGAACGCCGGGCTCAGCGCGGCGTCCGTGACCAGGATGTCGACATCCTTCAACGAGGCGGTGTGGACCAGGCCGATGCGGCCGAACTTGCCCTCATCCACCGCCAGCAGCACGCGGCTGGCCGTCGAATAGGCGATGCGGCTCATGATCGCCTCGCTGGGCGAGTGGTCCATCAGGCCATGCTCCAGACTGACCGCGCCGACGGTCAGCACCGACAGGCTGGGCCGGAAGCCCGCCAGGAAGTCCTGGGCGTAACGATCGGAGAACGACTGGTAGGCCGCGTTCAGCTCGCCGCCGGCCAGGAACAGGGTGTGGCCGCGATCCTTGCGCACCGCCTGGGCCACGGCCAGGGAATTGGTGATGATCTTCAGCTGGCGATGCTCGCCCAGGGCCTTGGCCACGAAGCAGGACGTCGAGCCGCTGTCGAGGAACAGGGTGTCGCCGTCCGAGATGAACTTGACGACCGCCTCGGCGATGCGGGTCTTGCCGGCGACGTTCTTCTGCATGCGCAGATCGAACGGGCCTTCGATCTCCTGCGGCGGCAGGCGGACGGCGCCGTGCAGGCGCACGATCGTCCCGGCCTCCTCCATCACCCGCAGCTCGCGCCGGATCGTCTCTTCCGAGACCGACAGCGCCTTGGCGATGTCGGTGATGGCGCGCGTCTGGTTCGGCTCCAGCAGATTCAGGATATCGCGCTGACGATCGTAGCGTTTGAGCATTCTCTGTCCGTCTCCGCGGGCCGCGCGACACTATGCCGTGAGTCCCGATAGATGAAGTGCGCCCCCGGCCGGCGGGGATTGGGGAGACCGGCCGGGGACGCGCGCGTCCTAGAAGGCGACGCGCAACTGGATCCGCGCGTAGCGCGGGGTCTGGTAATCGACCGGCTTGCGGAAGTTGGTGTCCGCCGCGCCGCTGCCGCCCACGTCGCCGAACTCGTGATAGGCGGTCACCGCGTGCGAGTTGAACAGGTTGAAGACGTCCAGCCGCAGCGAGGCGTCGAACCGGTCGCCCGGCGTCGGCAAGGTCACCACCGCCGAGGCGTTGAACTGGGTCACCCAGTCGCCCTCGAAGGCCGAGCCGCGCTCGACCACCTTGCCCTGGCAGTAGAAGCCGTAGCCCTGATAGCCATAGGCGGTGGCGTCGACGGCCTTGGGCACGATGCCGATGCAGCTGTACTTGCGCGGCGACTGGACCAGGCCGTTGCCGCCCAGGGTCAGCCAGTCGTTGACCTTGTAGCTGCCATAGGCCTTGAACGTGTGGCGGCGATGGTTGGGCAGGTAGCCGTCGGCGCCGTTCAGGAAGCCCGGCGAGTCGAAGTCGGCCGTGGTGTTGATCGCCAGCTGGCCGTTCTCCGAGCGCACGCCGCCCTCGTAGTTCCCCTTCAGGCTGGCCCAGGTGTACGAGCCCGACACCGACCACTGGCCGTCGTAAGCCCGGTCGAAGGTGAAGGTCATGGCGTTGTAGTCGCGCTTGGGCTTGGGATAGGTCAGGTCCGCCGCCGACAGGGTGACGACCGGCTTTGAGCCGTCGGGCAGGCTGTTGAGGCGGATCTTCACGTCCTCGCCCGGGTTGACGATCACCCACTGGCGACCGCCGCCGAAGCTCGACTGGCACTGGGCGGCGCTGAAGCCGGCTTTCACGCAATAGGCGCGCGCGCCGGTGTCGATGGCCACGTCCTCGACGATGTTGTTCAGCTCGCGATGGGTGAAATAGGCGCCTACCTTGATCAGGTCGCCGACCCGGCGCTCATAGCCCAGCACGAACTCGTCGGCCGACTGGGGCTTGAGGTTATGGGCGATCGACTCGGCGGTGTCGGCCACTAGGCCCGAGGCCGAGACCAGGCAGTTCGACACGCCCGTATCCGGGCAGGCCGAGACGCCGTTAGCCGTGGTGATCGCCGCGCCGATGGACGGGTCGCCATTGGCGCCGACGCCGTTGAGCAGATTGTAGCGGGTGTAGGTGACCAGCGAGCCGGCGAACTTCAGCGACAGGTCGCTGGGCAGCGGCAGGTAGTAGCGGCCGAAGAAACCGTACAGCTTTGACTTGCCGTCGCCGAAGGGATCGCCGGAGACCGACAGGCGCGGCGCCCACTGGTCGCCCGGATCGTAGAAGCTCTTGTTCTCGGCGTTACGGTTGTCGAAGCGGTCGTTGCGGACGCCCGCCTCGACCTGCAGGCGGTCGTTGAACAGCGACCATTGATCCTGGGCGTAGAAGGCCTGGTTGACGGTGCCGAAGCTGCCGCTGTTGCGATAGACGCGGGTCGTCACGTACTCGACGCCGGCGGGCAGATTGCTCTGGTCCGAACCGTTCGAGCGGTACAGCTTGAAGGCCCCCCGTCCGATCGTCTCGAAGAACTGGGTCGCCGTATTCTTTTCGTGGTCGTAGCCGATGCGCAGGTGGTGGGCGCCGAACAGGTCGAAGTTGAAGTCGGCGTCGGCGCGATAGAACGTGCGCTTGTCGTCATTGAACGACTGGGCGTCGGTGACCTTGTTCAGGCCGATATTCACCCCGGCGGTGTTGGTCCGGTAGTCGACGACCTGCTCGTGGGTCGTATCCAGCGGCAGTTGGCCGTCGCGGAACTTGTTGACGCCATAGGCCGCCGACAGGGTGAACCAGGGCGTGAAGGTGCCGGTGTAGCGGCCGATATAGTTCTCGCCGCCCGAGCGCTGATTGGTGCCGCCCGTCTCCGCGCCGACCGTCTTGGTCGTCGGATCGTAGTTCAGGCTGCGGTTACGCACGTCCTTGGTGGTGTCGAAATAGGTGAACTCCAGGTGCTGCTTGGAGGTCAGCCAGCCGTCCAGCTTGCCGCCCCAGAACGGCGCGTCGTCGCTGACCCGGGTGGCGTTGGCGCCGGTAGCCTGGGGCGTGAAACTCTTCAGCTTGCGCTGGTTGTAGAGGCCGTAGAAGAACAGGCGATCCTTGATGATCGGCCCGCCCAGCTCGGCCACCCACTCCTCGCGGCTGGACGTGGAGTCCTGGAAATTGTTGCGGAAGGTGTTAGGCGCGCTGTCGCGCAGGTCGCCTGGCTCCCAGGTCGCCGTCACGCCGCCGTGGAAGACGTTGGTGCCCGACTTGGTGACGGCGTTGACGAAGCCGCCGGTCGAGCGGCCGAACTCGGCCGGATAGCCGCCGGTCTTCACTTCCACCGACTTGTAGAAGTCGAACGGCACTTCCACGGGCAACAGGCCCATGCGGAAGTTGGTGATGTTCAGGCCGTTCACGAAGAAGGCGTTCTCGATGAAGCTGGCGCCCGAGATCGAGATCTGGTTGGCGAAGCTGCCGTTGGCCGAGGACGAGCCCTGCACGACGCCCGGCGACATCAAGGCGATGTCGCGCAGCGAGCGGCCGACCGGCACGCGCTCGACCAGTTCGCCGATCTCGATCGCCGCGCCGGTGGTGGTGATCTCGAAGTCCGGCGTGCGCATGCGCCCGGCCTTGACCACGATGGCCTCGACCGAGCCGACGGGCGCCAGGGTGAAGAGGTTGGACGCCCCCGCGCGGCTGATCAGCACGCCGCTTTCCGTGTAGGCGTCATAGCCGTCGGCGGACACCGACACCGCATAGCCCCCCGGGGCCAGCTGCGGGATGACATAGGCGCCGCTGGCGTTGGTGGTCGCCGCACGCTTCACGCCCAGGCTTTCCGAGGTCAGTTGCACCACCGCTCCGGCGATCGGCTTGCCTTCGGCCGACTGCACGCGGCCCGAAGCCTGGACGTTGGTGTAGTCCTCGGCGAAGGCCGGCGCCGTCATCAGCGCGACCGCCGTAATGCTCGTGCTGACCAGGGCCAGCGCCCGCAGCGCCATGACGCCGCTCAGGCGCCGCCCGGCTCGAGTGTGTTGCCTCACGACCGACTCTCCCAAAGAGAAATTTGTGCCCGACGAGCGTTGCGACCGTCCTGCCGGCCGCCGCCCCCTCGCCACGGTCTCCCTTAGGCGCGATTTGTGGATGTGATGTGACATTTGTTGATTTCATGTTCATGTCACGCGAGATTGGCTTGCGATTTGCGAGCACCTTGGCCACAAACCTCTCAAATCCCCACACGGAAGGCCTCGCCGGCAGTCAGATCGCCGCCAGCGCGCGGACCTTCATCGGGATGTGTCAGACGTCCGCCAAACAGGGGCGTCTTCAGCCAAGAGGCTTGTCGTGACCAAGACTTCCCTGCCGATCGCCCTGCTGTGCGCAACGATCCTCGGCGGATGCGCCAGCGCCGCCCTGGCCGCGCCGGCGAACCCGACGACACCCTATTTCGCCGACATCGACGTGCGCCGCGACGCGCGGACGGACGACAGGACGATCGCCGGCGTCGTATTCGATGACGTCAACCGCAACGGCCGCCTGGACGCGAGTGAACGCGGCGTGGCCGGGGTGAAGGTCTCCAACAGCCGCGAGGTCGTGCTGACCGACAAGGCGGGCCGCTACGTTCTCCCGGTCCGCCCGGACATGGCGGTGTTCGTGATCCAGCCCAGCGGCTGGCGCGTGCCCACCGACACGCGCTGGGTTCCCCGGTTCGCCTATCAGCACAAGCCGGCCGGCACGCCCAAGGCCCTGCGCTATGGCGGCCTGCCGCCGACCGGCCCCCTGCCCTCGGCGATCAACTTTCCGATCATTCCCACAGAATCCGGTCAGACCTTCGACTGCGCGGTGCTGGGCGACGTCCAGCCGGCGTCCAATATCGAGGTCGGCTATGTCCGCGACTCCCTGGTCCGCGAACTGGTCAACGCGCCCAAGAAGCCGGCCTGCCTGCTGGCCCTGGGCGACATCGTCAGCGACGACCTGCACCTGATTCCGCGCACGGCCGAGGTGATGGGCGCGATCGGCGTCCCGCAATGGTGGGTGCAGGGCAATCACGACTACGACCACGACGCCGACCACGACATCGACAGCTCCGACACGTGGCGGCGGCTGTATGGCCCCAACAACTACGCGTTCGAGATGGGCCAGGCGGTGTTCATCGTGCTGGACAACGTCTCGTTCCCCTGCGGCGAGGATCCCCGCGAGGCGCGCGAGCGGCCGTTCTGCAAGCAGTACTGGAAGACCTATGCCGGCCGCCTGCTGCCGGACCAGATGACCTTCATCGAGAACGTGCTGAAGACCACCGATCCGAAGAAGCTGGTCGTGTTCGCCGCCCACATCCCGTTCGTCGGCTTCGACAACAGCGAGTCACAGCCCCACCAGACGGCCAATCTTGACGAGCTCTACGCCCTGGTGAAGGGGCGACCGGCCCTGTCCCTGACCGGCCATAGCCACACGCTGGAGAACATGGCGCCCGGCGACTCGATGGCCGGCTGGAAGGAAAACGTCGGCGTCTCGACCATCCCGTTCCGCCACCTGGTGGCCGGCGCCGTCGCCGGCGACTGGTGGGGCGGCGACTACGACATCGACGGCGCGCCGATGAGCATCCAGGGCGACGGCTCGCCGCGCGGCTATGTCGACTTCGTGGTCAAAGGGACGACCTACACGCTCGACTACCGCGCCAGCGGCCTGCCGCGCGACCGGGCCATGTGGCTGTCGGTCAGCACTCCGGCCTTCCGCGACTGGGCCGACAAGATCTTCGCCTGGCGCGACGCGCCGGAGGACAAGCGCGACCCCGTGCCGCCGCTCAGTGTCCAGGACCTGCCGGACGTCAAGCTGCTGACCCCGACCGACTTGGCTGGCCAGAGCTGGCTGACCGCCGACGTGTGGATGGGCGACTCCACGACCAAGGTCCTGGTCGCCATCGACGGCGGCGCGCCCCGGCCGATGACCCGCACCCAGGAGATGAAGGGCGAAACCGTCCACAGCGGCGCGACCTGGTCGGATCCGTTCGCCCTGCAGCGCCAGCTGACCATGGCCCGCGCGGCGATCCAGAGCCGCTCGGGCGATCCCGAGACTCAAGGCTACGTCCAAGGCCGCCAGAAGCGCCTGCCCCCGATGCCGCCCCAGCCGCGCGGCTCGCGCGCCGACCACTCTCCGCACATCTGGCGCTACGACCTGCCCAGGGACATGGCCGAAGGGATGCACACGGCGGTCGTCACGGTCACCCGTGACCAGGGCGCGCCGTCCCGCGACACCCTGGTGTTCGAGGTTCGGCCGACCCGTCCGAAGCCGACCTTCGACTTCGAGCACTGGGACAGGTTCAAGAACCAGTAGCGCGTCGGCGGCGTCCGCCGCCGACGTGATACCGACCTCAGCTCGCCGTCGAAGGCGTGTTGAGGAAGCTCTTGCGACGGCCGTAGAGCAGGTAGACGACGATCCCGACCACGTTCCACGCCAGGAAGCGGCCAAGCGTCGCCGGCGGCAGGCTGATCATGAAGTAGAGGCAGCCGACCACCGCCAGCGGACCGACCACCCACACGGCCGGGCAGCGGAACAGGCGCGGCAGGTCGGGCTTGGTCACGCGCAGAACCATCACGCAGACGGCCACGCAGATGAAGGCCAGCAGGGTGCCGGCGTTCGACAGCTCGGCGATCTCGTCCAGTCGGAACAGGCCCGCGACCACAGCCACGAAGGCGCCGACCATCAGGGTCAGCTTCACCGGCGTGCCGCGACGCTCGTGCAGACGGCTCAGGCCGTGCGGCAGCAGGCCGTCGCGCGACATCACGAAGAATACCCGCGTCTGGCCGAACATCATCACCAGGATGACGCTGGGCAGGGCGATGACGGCCGCCGCCGCGATGGCCACCGCCGCCCAGGGGTGGTTCAGGCTGCGCAGGATGAAGGCCAGCGGCTCGCCGCTGCGGGCGAACTCGCTATAGGCCCAGGCCCCGACCGCGCAGGTGGCGACCAGCATGTAGATCAGGGTGCTGACGACCATCGAGCCGACGATGCCGATGGTCAGGTCGCGCTTGGGGTTCTTCACCTCCTCGGCCGAGGTCGAGACCGCGTCGAAGCCGAAGAAGGCGAAGAACACGATGGCCGCCGCCGCCATGACGCCGCGGGTGTGGCCGTTCACGGTCTCGGACGCGAAGCCGTAGGGCATGAAGGGGGTGAAGTTCTCGGGCTTCAGCGCGGTGATGGTCAGCATCACGAACACGGCCAGGGCCAGGATCTTGATGGCCACCAGGGCGATGTTGACCACCGCGCTCTCCTTGGCGCCGCGGATCAGCAGGGCGGTGACCGCCAGCACGATCAGCACCGCCGGCAGGTTGACGACGCCGCCGCCGTGCGGTCCGGCCAGCAGGGCCGCCGGCAGGGTTACGCCCGCGCTCTTCAGAAGCCCGACCATGTAGCCCGACCAGCCCACCGCCACGGCGCTGCAGGTCACCGAATATTCCAGGACGAGGCTCCAGCCGACGATCCAGGCCAGCCCCTCGCCCAGCACGGCGTAGGCGTAGGTGTAGGCGCTGCCGGCCGCCGGGATCATGGTGGCCATCTCGGCATAGGTCAGGGCGGCGAACACGCAGAGCACGCCGCAGGCCGCGAAGGCCAGGATCACGGCGGGACCGGCCCGTTCCGCGCCGATGCCGGTCAGGGTGTAGATGCCCGTGCCGATGATCGCGCCGATGCCCAGGGCGATCAGGTGCGGCCAACTCAGCGTCGGCTTGAGGCGGCGGCTTTCCTCGACGCGGAGCACCGCGTCCAGCGCCTTGCGGCGCGTCCAGAAGGTCATCAGTCCCAGTCCCCTGTTGTTGTCGCGCCCGGCCCCCTCGCCGGTCCGCGCTTTACGAAAACGGCCTGTCGATCGCGGCCGAAGGCTTGGTGAACCAGGCCGCGCCGTCGGGCGTGACATGGAAATGGTCTTCGAGCCGGACGCCGAACTGGTCGGGCAGCACGATCATCGGCTCGTTGGAAAAGCACATGCCGACCGCCAGCGGGGTCGTGTCGCCGCGTACCAGATACGGGCCTTCATGGATGGAGAGGCCGATGCCGTGGCCGGTGCGATGCGGCAGGCCGGGCAAGGCGTAGTCGGGGCCCAGGCCATGGCGTTGCAGCACCTCGCGCGCCGTCTGGTCGATCACTTCGCACGGCACGCCGGGCCGCACGGCCGCGAAGGCTGCGGCCTGGGCCTCGTGCTCGATGTCCCAGATCCGCCGGTGCTCGGCGCTGGGCGTCCCGAAGACGTAGGTGCGGGTGATGTCGGAATGGTAGCCGTCGATCTGACAGCCGGTGTCGATCAGCACGAGATCGCCGTCCGCCAGGCTCTGCTCGCCCGGCACGCCATGCGGATAGGCGCTGGCGACGCCGAACTGCACCGCGCAGAAGGTCGAGCCGTTGTCGGCCCCGCAGGCGCGGTGGGCCGTGTCGATGAAGCGCTTGACCTCGCCGGTGGTGATCCCGGGGCGCAGGATCGCGGCGGCGCGGCGATGGACCTCCAGGGTCAGGCTCTTGGCGTATTGCAGCAAAGCGAGCTCGGCCGGCGACTTGATCCCGCGGCAGCCGTCGACGACGGGCGCGGCGTTCAGCACGGTGAGGTCGGGCGCGGCCCGGCGGACGTCGTCGAAGGCCTGGAAGGACAGGGCCGGGTCGAAGGCCAGGGTCGTGACGCCCAGCGCCTTCAGCATCTCGGCGACCAGCGCGCCCGGCGGCTCGTCCTCCTGCCAGAGACGGATCTCGGCCTCGACGCCCAGGCTGGCTTCCAGCGAGCCCAGCTCGAAGGCCGGGCAGATCATCATCGGCTCGCCCTCGACGGGCAGCAGCATGGCGACCAGTCGCTCGGTCGCACCCCAGGTCACGCCGGTGAAATAGCGCAGGCTGGCGCCGGCGCCGATCAGCAGCGCCTGGGCGCCCAGCGCCCGCGTCAGGCCCCGCGCCTTGGCCAGGCGCGCCCGGCGCTCGGCAGCGTCGATCGGCGCGGGCCGGCCGGGCGGCGGCGCGAGGTCAGCGAGTTCCTGTTCGGCGGAAGATCCGCCAATGCCGGTCGTCATGCGGCGATCTCCTTGGCGCGGCGCGCGGCGCCGGGGGCGAAACGGTCCAGGTCGAACGGCGCCAGGTCAACCGCCGCCGCGCCGCCGCCGGCCAGGGCGGTGACGATCTCGCCGGTCGTCGCCGCCAGGGTCAGACCCAGATGCTGGTGGCCGAAGGCGTAGATCAGGTTGGACGCACGGCGGCTGACGCCGATGGCCGGCAGGTAGTCGGGCAAGGTCGGCCGCGCGCCCATCCACTGGCTGCGCGACGCCGCCATCGGCAGGCCCAGCGCGCCCACATGCCGATGCAGGCGCGCCCATTTGCGTGGATCGGCCGGAGAATCCTGGCGGGCGAACTCGACGAAGCTGGCCGCCCTCAGCCGGTCGCCGAACCGGGTGACGATCATCGACCGGTCCTCGAAGACCACCGGCGGCAGGTCACCCCACGCGCGTCCATCGCCTTCGAGGACCTCGCCCTCGATGTGATAGCCGCGCTCGGCGACGATGGGCGCGACATGGCCCAGGCCTCGCATCAGCCGCCCGCTGCCGACTCCGGCGGCCAGGACGATCTGGTCCGCTCGCGGCGCCTCGCCGTCGTCCAGGGCCACGACCGCGCGACCGCCCTCGAGCCTCAGCGCCGTGACCCTGGCCGAACGAATCGTGCCGCCCAGGGCCACGAAGGCGTCGCGCAGGGTCCGCAGGGCCAGGCCAGGATCGCTGATCTGCCCGCTGTTCTCGAAACGCAGGCCGCCCGCCGGAGCGACGGCCAGACGGCTGGCGACCTCCAGCAGCTCGACGCCTCGCAGGTCGCGCGTTCGCGCCTGGCCGATGTCGGCCGCGCCCCAGGCCGCCCTGCCCTTTTCGGCGCTGGCCAGGCTCTCCCAGACCACGATGTGGCCGCGCTCGCTCAGCAGGTCGGGCCGGCCGGCCGCCGCGGCGAGACGTCGCCAGGCCGGGATCGCGTCGGCGAGCAAGGCGCCCAGCGCCGCCTTTCCGTGATCGAAGGCGTCCGGCGCGCAGGCCTGGACATACCGCCCCGCCCAGCCGCCCCATGAGAGAATGTCCGCGAATCTGAAGTCCAGGGCCCCGCCGCGCGGGAACCAGCGCGTCGGCGCCGATCTCAACGCCTTCATCGAGGCGATCGGTTCGACCTGTTCGATGGCGATATGGCCGGCATTGCCCCAGGACGCCGATGGACCGGCGCCCTCGTCGATGAGCAGCACGTCAGCGCCCGCGCGTCGGAGATCCAACGCGCAGGCAAGCCCCACCACGCCTCCGCCGACAACGACTATACTCATTGGACAGCCACCAGGCCTTTACCTCGAGATCTCATATCGTATATGGTAGACGAACATCACAGAGGTGCAAGCGGTATGAATTCGATCTCCTGGCGCGGCGTCTATCCAGCGGCGACCACTCAATTCAATGCGGACTCGTCCATCGACTTCGAGGCGAGCCAGGGCGTCCTCGACGCCCTGATCAAGGACGGCGTCCATGGGCTCATCGTGCTCGGCACCTGCGGCGAAAACAACTCGCTTGAAGCCGATGAGAAGCGCGCGGCGCTGAAAGCCGCCGTCGAAGTGGTCGCGGGGCGCGTTCCGGTGGTGGTCGGTGTCTCGGAAATGACCACCGACCGCGCCGCCAAGTTCGCCAAGGACGCCGAAGCCCTCGGCGCCGACGCCCTCATGGTGCTGCCGGCCATGGTCTATGTGCCGACCGAGCTGGAGCTGGAGCACCACTTCCGCACGGTCGCGGCGGCCACCAGCCTGCCGATGATGCTCTACAACAACCCGCCGGCCTATCGCGTCTCGATTACCACCAGCGTGCTGCAGCGCCTGGCGGACGTGCCCAATATCGTGGCGGTCAAGGAAAGCGCGCCCGACACCCGCCGCTTCACCGACCTGCTCAACGTCTTCGGCGATCGCTACATCCTGATGGCCGGTCTCGACGACGTCGCGCTGGAGGGTCTGCTGCTGGGCGCCCACGGCTGGGTCTCGGGCCTGACCAGCGCCTTCCCGCAGGAATCGGTGGCCCTGGTGGCCGCCATCGACCGGGGCGACCTGGCCGAAGCCCTGCGAATCTACCGCTGGTTCATGCCGCTGCTGCACCTCGACGCCGAACATGATCTCGTCCAGTCTATCAAGCTGGCCGAGCAGATCATGGGCCGGGGCTCCGAGCGCGTCCGCACGCCGCGCCTGCCGCTGGCCGGGGCCCGTCGCGCCGAGGTGACGGCCATGGTCGAGAAGGCCGCCGCCACCCGTCCCGTCGGCTAGGCCCCGATCAACCAGGACTGTCGATCAGCCATGCGTCACACCTTCTTCTGCATTGACGGCCACACCGCCGGCAATCCCGTACGGCTGATCGTCGGCGGCGCGCCCCTGCTCCGGGGCGCGTCGATGAGCGAGCGCCGCCAGGACTTCCTGGAGCGCTTCGACTGGATCCGCACGGGCCTCATGTTCGAGCCGCGAGGCCACGACATGATGTCCGGCGGCTTCCTCTATCCCCCCACCCGCGACGACACCGAGGCCGGCATCCTGTTCGTCGAGACCAGCGGCTGCCTGCCGATGTGCGGCCATGGCACGATCGGCATGGTCACCTTCGCCCTGGAGAACGGCCTGATCACCCCGCGCGTCCCGGGCCGCCTGAAGCTGGAAGTGCCGGCCGGCGTCATCGACATCGAATACAAGACGGCGGGCGACAAGGTCACGGCGGTGAAGATCGTCAATGTGCCGGCCTATCTGGCGGTGACCGACATCGAGATCGACGTTCCGGGCCTGGGTCCGCTGAAGCTGGACGTCGCCTATGGCGGCAACTTCTACGCCATCGTCGAGCCGCAGGGCGCGTACAAGGGCCTGGACGCGTTCAGCGCTCAGGACATCCTGCGCTACAGCCCCATCGTCCGCGAATTGGTGCGCGAGAAGACCACGCCCATCCACCCGCTGGATCCGACCATTCGCGGGGTCAGCCACGTCTTGTGGGCCGACGGTCCCAGCACGGAAGGCGCAGACGGCAAAGCCGATGGGCGCAACGCGGTGTTCTACGGCGACAAGGCCATCGATCGCAGCCCCTGCGGCACCGGCACCTCGGCCCGCCTGGCCCATCTCCACGCCAAGAACAGGCTCAAGGTCGGCGAGACCTTCGTGCATGAAAGCTTCATTCGCAGCCGCTTCATCGGCAAGGTCGAGGCGGAAACCGCAATCGGGGATCAGGCCGCGATCATTCCCTCCGTCGAGGGCTCGGCGATCTCGACCGGCTTCAATACGATCTGGATCGATCAGGCAGACCAGTTCTGGCGAGGTTTTCAAGTCGTTTAGGGCGCGGTCGACGATTTCTTGTTTGCACTGGCCGGTTACAGGGACCTATGACCGTTGAGGGCGCGCTTCGCGCCGCCAAGCCTTTGCGCTTCTTGAGAGACACGCCCACCCGATGACCATCGTCGTCCGCACCCTCTCCGACCAGACCTATGAGCTGGTCCGCAAGCGTATCCTGCTGGGCCAGATGGCCCCTGGGACGCCGGTGCGACAGGACACGATCGCCGAGGAGCTGGGGGTCAGCAAGATCCCGCTGCGCGAGGCCCTGAGCCGGCTGGAGCAGGACGGCCTGCTCAGCTCCTACCCGAACCGCGGCTATGTCGTTCGGCCGCTGTCGGTCGACGAGGCGCACGAGGTGTTCGATCTGCGCCTCAAGCTGGAGCCCGGCGCGACGGCCGCGGGCTGCAAGAAGGCCACGCCCGAGGATCAGCAGGTGGTCAAGGCCGCCCTGGCCGCCCTCGAGACGGCCCAGCAGAGCGGCGCCCCGGGCGATCACGTGTCGATGAACCGCGCCTTCCACATGGCCATGATCCGGCCTTCGGGCGGCCTGGTCACCTATCAGCTGCTGGAACGCCTTCAGGTCCTGGCCGAGCGCTATGTGCGCGTCCACCTGGAGCCCTATGGCCGGGAAGCCCGTGCGGCCGAGGAGCATCGCGAGCTTCTCGACGCCTGGCTGAAGGGCGACGCCGCCAAGGTCGAGTCCCTGACCGCCGCCCACATCCGCGGCACGATGAAGGACCTGAAGCAGCAGCTGTCGGCCTAGGCGCCGCGCTTATTGCGTACGATATGATACCGTATACAGTCCCCAGCTTGAGAAGCTTGGGGATGAGCCATGGCGCGCGGATTGACGCAACGGTCGGCGATCGCCGCCGCCTCAGGATTGGTCCTCTGGCTGTCGGGGTTCTGCGCGCAGGCCGCGCCTAGGCCGCAAGAGCCTCTTCTCATCACCGGCGTCACGGTGATCGACGGCACAGGCGCCCCGCCTCGGCCCAACGCCGCCGTGCGGATCGAGAACGGCCGCATCGTCTCGATCGGCGACACGCCGGCCAAGCCGCCGAGGAAGGTCCGCGTCATTGACGGCCGAGGCCGCTATCTGCTGCCCGGCTTCATCGACAGCAACGCCCACGTCTCTGTCTACGGCACGCCGGCGCGCCGCGACACCTCGCTGAAATACGCCGATCGGGGCGAGGAGCTGGCGCTGGAGTTCGCCCAGCGCGCCCTCAAGTACGGCGTCACCACGGTGCGCGACAGCTATGGCGTCCTGCCACCGACCCTGGCGGTCCGCGACCGCATCGACCGGGGCGAAGCGGTCGGCGCGCGCATCAAGGCCGCCGGCAATATCCTGGGCTGGAGCGGTCCGTTCTCGCTGTCGTTCTCGCTGACCAAGGATTCCGACCTGTCGGTCTTTCAAGAGCAATGGAACGACCTGCTGGCCCAGGACATGGGTGAGGAGATCATGGACATGACCCCGGACGAGCTGCGGGTCGCCATGAACCGCTATCTCGACAAGGGCGTCGACTTCATCAAATACGGCGGCACCAGCCATTTCGTCCGCCCCTCGCTGATCGGCTTCTCGCCGCGCCAGCAGGCGGTGATCGTCGGAGAAGCTCACAAGCGCGGCAAGCTGGTCGAGACCCACGCCACCAGCTCCGAAGGCCTGCGCCTCGCCGTCGAGGCCGGCATCGACCTGATCCAGCATCCCGAACTGATGAGCCGCGACCTGCCCGACGACCTGATCCGGCTGATCGTCGACAAGAACGTGCTATGCGGCGTGCGCGCCAACATGATCACCGGCGCCGCGCGGGAAAAGCACCTGGCCAAGCGCACCGAGGCGCAAGGACAGATCGACAAGCTGCCGGCCGCGACCACCAGCGCCGAACGCTGGCGGCGGCTGGACATGCTGGGCGACAACGAGGACATCCAGCGCCGCAACGCCGAGCGCCTGATCAAGGCCGGTTGCCGGGTGACGCCCGCCACCGACGCCTTCTTCGGCGACGCGCCGGAGTTTCGCCGCGCCCCGAAGCCCGACGCGGCCGAGCCTGGCATCGCCACGCTGCGCGCCATCGAAGGCTTCGTGGAGCTGGGCCTGACGCCGATGCAGGCGATCGTCGCGGCGACCAAGACCGGCGCGGCCGCGGCGGCCATGCCAGACCTCGGAACCATCGCGCCCGGCAGGATCGCCGATCTGGTGCTGCTGTCCGCCGATCCGCTGGCAGACATCCGCAACATCGAGAGGATCGACGGGGTCATCGCCCAGGGCCACTGGGTCGACCCGGCCGCCCTGCCCGAGCGGCCGGTGTTCTATAAAAAACCTAGCGCCGTCGCGCCGTGATGATGGTGTCGATCTCGTCGGTGCGGGGGTTGATGAACTCCAGCTGGACGCGGCCGTCTTGCAAGGTCTTGACCGTGGCCGGGACGGAGCTGTTGGTCAGCACCCAGCCGGCGGGCAGCACCACGGTGTTCAGCGGCCGGCCGAATGACCGCCGCCAGACCAGCTCGTCGCCGACCAGCGTGTAGCGCTCGGCGTCGGTATAGGTCTCGCTGAAGCGCAGGCGAGCGCTCTGGCCCGGCTTCACGGGATCGAAGTGGAAAACGATAGCCTCGGTCTCGGGCGTGACGCCCTTCTGGTCGGGCGCGGCCTTCAGGATGTCGGCGCCCTTCAGCATCTCCCACTTCAGGGCCGCGCCGGTGTCGAGGTTGCGCGCCGATGGCTTGGAGGCGGCGCTGCCGGCCCGGACGATATTGACATAGACGCCCACGCCCGGCCGGGTCTCGGTGTAGTCGTGATAGAGATCGAAGCTGTGGGTTTCCGGCGGCTGCAGGAAGTACGCGATCTCGCGGCTCTGGTGGGCGCGCTCGTCCAGCGCCTTGGCCTGTGACGAGGCGCCAGATTTCAGGTTCGGCGAAGGCCGCGCCTTGACCACTAGCGGCGCCTGGGCCGGGGTGTTGTTCCAGAAGGCGATCTTGAGGCGGCCGTCGGCCTCCTGCAGCACCTGGGCCGGATAGTTGCAGGACACCAGCTCGTAGCCCGCCGGCAGAACCACCGCGTTGCGCTTCACGCCCAGCGGCCGGTCGAAGACGATCAGCTCGCCCTCCTGATAGTAGCTCTTGGCGTCCTCATAGGTCTTGTCGATCAGCACCCGGCCCTCGCCGCCGTCGGCCGGCACCGGATGGGCCAGCTCGACGCGGATGTAGCTGCCGTCGGGACTGGCCCCGCGCACCCCGCCGGCCTTGGCGACATCGCCGCCGACCACGTCGAACTTCAGCGGCTTGCCGGTGGCGCGGTCGCTGACGCTTTCGTCGGTGGCCACGCTGCCGGGCCGGATGGGATTGTAGTAGGCGCTCGCCCCTGGCGTGCTGGCGGTGATCTCGTAGACGATCCGGAACTTGTGACTGCCCGGGCCCAGCAGTTCATAGCGCGTGTAGCCGTCGGACTCGGTCTGTTGCGGCGGCGTGGCGGCCGTCTGCGCTTGGAGCGGCCCCGCCAGCAGCAGCGTCAGGGCCGTCCCGGCCAGCGCCTTGCGAAATACCGACATGCTTCCCTCCCCTTTGGGCTTCACCTCGCCAAGCCTCACCGTATACATAATACGATAACTCGACGAGCGTCCTGGGGACTGTACATGCGGACTGGCGGATTGATCGTACTGGCGTTGACCCTGCAGGCGACACCGGTCCTTGCGCAGGTGACGGCTCAGGACATGACGCGCTCGCTGCGGCTGCGCGAGACGCAGATGTACCTGACCCGCGACGTCGCCGATCCGGCCGGGTGGTCGGGCGACGACAAGCTATTCTACCGCAAGACGGTCGAGGGCGGCTTCGCCTTCGTCACCTACGACGTCAAGACCGGCGCCAAGACGCCCAGCTTCGACCAGGCCCGCATCGCCGCCGGCCTCGGCAAGGCCGCCAACACGACCTTCGACCCGCTGCGGCTGCCGTTCGAGACCTTCACCTTCGCCGACAAGGGCGCGGCGATCCGTTTCGCGTTCAATGAAGCCGGTTGGCGCTGTACGCTGACCGACTACAGCTGCGCCGAGGCGCCCCGGCCAGGTCGGCCCAGCGGCTTCGGCGTGGTGCGCGACCTGTCCGTCCCGGCCGACAACCATCCGCGCCGCTCGCCCGACGGCCAGTGGGAGGCGCGTGTCGAGAACTTCAACATCGCCGTGCGCCCGGTCGGCGGAGCCTGGAAACGGATCAGCACCGACGGCTCGGAGGCCAACTTCTACGATCCGGAGTCGATCGTCTGGTCGCCGGACTCGGCCAAGCTGGCCGCCTATCGCGTGCGCCCCGGCTTCCGGCGCATCGTCTATCGCGTCGAGGCCCGTCCCGCCGATCAGGTGCAGCCCAAGCTCCAGACCCAGCTCTATCCGAAGCCCGGCGACGCGGTGGACATCGAGCGGCCGGTCGTCTTCCTGGCGGCCGAAGGCAAGCAGTTGCCGACGCCGGACGACCTGTTCGCCAACCCTTACGACCTCTCCAAGCTGGAATGGCGCAAGGACAGCGCCACGGTGTCCTTCATCTACGAGCAGCGCGGCCACCAGTTGGCCCGCGTGATCGAGATCGACGCCAGAACCGGCCAGCCGCGCGCCGTGGTCACCGAGACGGCCAAGACCTTCATCAATGAGGGCCGCCGCTTCCGGCAGGACATCGACAACGGCCGCGAGGTCCTTTGGATGTCCGAGCGCGACGGCTGGAACCACCTTTACCTGTTCGACGGCAAGACCGGCGCTGTGAAGACCCAGATCACCAAGGGCCCCTGGGTGGTGCGCCAAGTGCTGAAGGTCGACGAGGCCAAGCGCCAGATCTACTTCGCCGCCAGCGGCATGGTCGCCGGTCAGGATCCCTACTTCCAGCACGTCTATCGCATCGGCTTCGACGGCAAGGGGCTGACGGCCCTGACCAGCGCCGACGCCTATCACGACGTGGCCCTGTCGCCGGACGCCAGCCTCTATGTCGACACCTATTCCCGCGTCGACCTGCCGCCGGTCTCGGAGCTGCGCCGCACGAGTGACGGCGGCCTGGTCGCCATGCTCGAGAAACCCGACATCAGCCAGCTGGTCGCCGCCGGTTTCAAGCCGCCAGAGCCGTTCGTCGCCAAGGGCCGCGACGGGAAAACCGACATCCACGGCCTGATCGTCCGCCCACGGAATTTCGATCCCACCAAGCGCTATCCGGTGATCGAGAACATCTATGCCGGCCCGCATTCCAGCTTCGTGCCCAAGACCTGGTGGCCGTTCGGCTATCACGCGGGCGGCGACAAGGTGGTGGGCATGCAGTCCCTGGCGGATCTGGGCTTCATCGTCGTGCAGATCGACGGCATGGGCACGCTGAACCGCTCGAAGGCCTTCCACGACGTGGCCTGGAAGAACCTGGCCGACTCCGGCTTCCCCGACCGGATCCTCTGGCACAAGGCCGTGGCGGCCAAGTATCCCGGGTACGACATCAGTCGCGTCGGCATCTACGGCGGCTCGGCCGGCGGCCAGTCGACGGCCCTGGCCCTGCTCTACCATCCGGAGTTCTACAAGGTCGGGGTGGCCTTCGCCGGCTGCTTCGACAACCGCATGGACAAGATCAGCTGGAACGAGCAGTGGCTGGGCTGGCCCGTCGACCAGAGCTATTCGGACGCCTCGGCGATCGACAACGCCTGGCGCCTGCAGGGCAAGCTGCTGATGATCGTCGGCGAGCAGGACAAGAACGTCGACCCCGCCTCGACCCTGCAGTTCGCCGACGCCCTGATCAAGGCCGACAAGGAATTCGACCTGCTGGTCGTGCCGGGCGAAGGCCATTCCGTCGGCCGCTCCACCGGCCCGATCGACTACGGCCAGCGCAAGGAATTCGAGTTCTTCCTGCGCCACCTGGCCGGCCAGGAGCCGCCGAACTGGAACGCGCGCGCGATGGTCACGCCGGTGGCGGCGCGCTGAGAGGAAAAACGCTCCCGATCGGTGAGATCGGGAGCGTCTTCAGTCAGCCGAGCGGCCCGTTCAGTTGCCTTGTGTCGCGCTGTCGTAGAAGGCGTCGAGGTCCTTCTTGAACTGCGTGGTGACCGCCGGGTTGATGTAAACCATGTGCCCGGACTCGTAGTACTTGTAGGTCAGGTTCTTCTGCAGGCTCGGATCGATCTGCATGTGCTTCAGGTCATACTCCGCCCCGAAGAACGGCGTGGCCATGTCGTAATAGCCGTTCTGCGACAGCACCTTCAGCTTCGGGTTCTGGCGCATGGCCATCGACAGGTCGAGCGCGGTGTCGGCCAGGGCCATCTGAGCGCCGCCTCCGCGTCCGCCCGGCGCCCTGTGCTTCTGGTCCCACTTTCCGCCGCCGATCTGGGCGTAGTAGTTCGGGCGGTAGCTGAGCTTGGTCTTATAGCCCAGGGTGCCGAACAGATACTTGTTCAGCGCGCCGATATAGGCCCCGCTGATCGAGGTGTCGGTGGCGTCGAACTCGGGACCGTCGCCGCCATCATCGACGTCGATGCCCTTGAAGCGCGAGTCCAGGCGGCCAACGGTGCGCGACTGGTCACGCAACAGCTCCTTGCGGAACCGGCCGAGCTCGACACGCAAGTCGACGCTGAGCAGGAACTTCTCGGACAGACCCGTATAGGCGCTCATCTGCTTGGCGATGGCCGAGCGTTCGGCGTCGCTGAGGTCCGAGCCCTTGGCCATGGCCGTGGCATAGGGCCCGCGGGCCCATTCGCGCACCTCGGTAAGGAACGGCTCCAGCGCCGCCGGGCGGTTTTGCAGGCGGTTGTGGTACCAGGCCGTGGCCGCGTAGCTGGGCAGGTAGGTGACGAAGATCTGGTCGAAGCCCGGCTGGCGGATGCCGTAGTTCAGGATCGACGACAGCAGGACGACGCCGTTGACCTGCACGCCGCGCTCCTGCAGGGCGTGGACCAGGCCGGCCGAGCGCAGGGTGCCGTAGCTCTCGCCGAACAGGAACTTGGGGCTGTCCCAGCGGTCGTTGATCGTCAGGTAGCGCATGACCCCGCGCGCGAAGGCGTCGATGTCCTGGTCGACGCCATAGAACTCCGGTCCCTTCGACTTGCCGATCGGCCGCGACAGGCCCGTGCCGATGGCGTCGATGAAGACGATGTCGGTCTTGTCCAGCATCGTCTCGTGGTTCTCGGTGATCTTGTAGGGCGCCGGCGCGGCGACCTCGACCAGCGGCGTCTCGACGTGCACGGGACCGATCGAGCCCATGTGCAGCCACATGCTCGAGGAGCCCGGGCCGCCGTTATAGGTGAAGGTCACAGGACGCGGCGCCGAGCCCTTGGGACGGTCGGCCACGTAGGCGACGTAGAACATGCTGGCCACCGCCTCGCCGTCGTCGTTGCGGATGACGACGGTGCCGGGGGTGACGGTATAGCCGATGACCTTGCCGCCGACCGTCACCGAACCGCGCCTGGGCTGGGCGTCCTCCTCGGCGCTGGCCTGGGCCAGGTCGGGGGCGTCGGCCTTGGCGGCCTTTTCGGAACCCTTGGCCGGGGCCTCGACGGCCGGCGGCTTTTCCTGGGCCAGGACGGGCTGCGCCGCGAGGGCGGCCAGGCCCAGGGCGGCTATGAGGGGATACGCACGCATGGAAATCTCCGGATGGAAGTCTTGGTCTGGTCTTCGGGAAGGTCCTAGGGGGCTGGCGTCGTCGGGCTGGCGCCGCCGTCGGCGATGTACTTGTCGATCCGCGCCTCCAGCACCGGCAGCGGCACGGAGCCGAGCGCCAGGATGACGTCGTGGAACTTGCGCTGGTCGAACTTGGGACCCAGCTTGGCCTCGGCCTCGGCGCGCTTCTTGCGGATGCTCAGTTCGCCCAGCTTGTAGGCCAGGGCCTGGCCCGGCCAGCTGATGTAGCGGTCGACCTCGGTCTCGATGTCGTGCTGGGCCAGCGCCGTGTGGCTGGCCAGGTAGTCGATGGCCTGCTGGCGGGTCCAGCCGTAATGGTGGATGCCGGTGTCGATCACCAGGCGCGCGGCGCGCCACATCTCGAACGACAGGCGGCCAAAGTCCTCATAGGGCGTCCGGTAGATGCCCATCTTGGTCCCCAGCCACTCCATGTAGAGCGCCCAGCCCTCGCCATAGCCCGAGAAGTAGGTCTGCTTGCGGAAAGCCGGCCGACCGGTCTGCTCCAGGGCCACGGCGGCCTGGAAGCTGTGGCCCGGATTGCACTCGTGCAGGGTCAGGGCCGGGATCTGGTACAGCGGCCGCGACGGCAGGTCGTAGGTGTTCATCTGGCAGGATTCCAGCCCGCCCCGGCCGGACGTGTAGTACGGCGCGATGGCGGCCGGCACCGGCACGATGGTGAAGCGGTAGCGCGGCAACAGGCCGATGGTGTCCTTCAGCTTGCCGTCCACGCGCTTGGCCACATAGGCCGACACGCCCAGCAGTTCGTCCGGGGTCTTGGCGTAGAACTGCGGGTCGGTGCGCAGGAACTTCAGGAAGGCGGGCATGTCGCCCTTGAAGCCGCTCTGTTCCTTGACCTTCTCCATCTCGGCCGAGATCCGCGCCACCTCCGACAGGCCGATCTGGTGGATCTGTTCGGCGGTCAGGTCGGTGGTCGTGAACTCCTTGATCTGCGCCTGATAGTAGGCCTTGCCGTCCGGCAAGGCCTCGGCGGCGATCGTCTTGCGGGCCTTGGGCAGGTACTCGTCGCGATAATAGGCCAGCAGTTTCTGGTAGGCCGGCGCCACCGACTGGGCGATCACCTGCCGGGCCTCGGCGCGCAGTTTCTCCTGGTCTTCGGCCGGGATCGACGAGGGCATGTTGGCGAAGGCCTCGTAGAAGCCGTTCTTGGCCGGGTCGGGATCGGTGAAGGCGGCGATCGTGGCGTCTCGGCCGCTCAGGGCCTCGCGCGGGACGGTGAAACCGCGCGCCACGCCGGCCTTCATGTTGGCGATCTGCTCGTCGAAATAGCGCGGGACGTCGCGCATGCGGCCGATGTAGCGGCGATAGCCTTCGGCGCTGGAATAGCCGCTGCGCGCGGACAGGCCGGACCAAAACTGACTGTCGGCGTTGAACGGCGCTTCCCAGGTCCGGTACTTGCCCTGGGCGACGAAGGCCTCGAGGCTGGTGCGGAACACCGCCGCGTTGATCTTCTCCTCGGGCGACAGCTGGTCGACCGGGATCTTGTTCAGCTCGGCCAGGGTCTTGGTCCAGTAGGCCAGGCGGGCCTCCTGGGTGGCCGCATCGACATGCTGCAGCTGGCCGGCGCCGCCGCTGAACGGCGCGTCACTGGCCAGTCGCCCGAACTCCTTCTGCCGCCAGGCCCACTCGGTGTCATAGAGCGCCTTCAGGCGGCTGTCGGCGTCGCTGGCCGAAGCGGCGGCCGGCGCGGCGGTCTGGGCCAGGGCGACCGCCGGAGCGCCGGCCATCAAGGCCAGGGCGGAGACAAGCATCAGGGAGCGAACGAACAAGGGAAGTCTCCATCCAGAGCGGGCGGGAAATGTTCAGGGACTAGGGTCAGGAAACGGTCGCGGGGTTGGGATTCTTGCCGCCGCCGGCGATCCAGTCGTCGATGGCCTTTTCCAGGGTCGGCAGCGGCACCGAGCCCAGGCCCAGGATGACGTCGTGGAACCAGCGCTGGTCGAAGTTGGCGCCCAGCTTGGCCTCGGCCTCCGCGCGCTTGCGGCGGATCAGCATCTCGCCCAGCTTGTAGGCCAGGGCCTGACCGGGATCGTTGATGTAGCGGTCGACCTCGATGGTCACCTCGTGATCGGACAGGGCGGTGTGGCTGGACAGGTAGTCCAGCGCCTGCTGGCGCGACCAGCCCATGTGATGCAGGCCGGTGTCGACGACCAAGCGGGCGGCGCGCCACATCTCGTAGGTCTCGCGGCCGAACTCGTCATAGGGCGTCTCGTAGACGCCCATCTTGGTCCCGAGCCACTCCATGTAGAGCGCCCAGCCCTCGCCATAGCCCGAGAAGTAAGTGCGCTTGCGGATCGCCGGGCGGTTGGGGCCTTCCAGCGCCAGGGCGGCCTGGAAGCTGTGGCCCGGCACGCATTCGTGCAGGGTCAAGGGCGGGATGGTGTAGAGCGGCCGGGCCGGCAGGTTGTAGGTGTTCATCAGGCAGCTCTCGAGGCCGCCATTGCCGCCCGTCCCGAACGGCGCGATCGCCGCCGGCGTCGGCACGATGGTGAAGCGATAGCGCGGCAGCAGGCCAATGGTGAACTTCAGCTGGCCATTGGCCTTGTTGGCCACATAGGCAGACTTGGCGATCAGCTCGTAGGGCGTCTTGGCGTAGAACTGCGGGTCGGTCTTCAGGTACTTGAGGAAGCCCTGGAAGTCGCCGGTCCAGCCCGCCTGCTTCATCGTCGCCTGCATGTCGGCGTCGATGCGCGCCACCTCTTTCAGGCCGATCTGGTGGATCTGCTCGGCCGTCAGGTCGGTGGTCGTGTATTCGCGGATCTTGGCCTGGTAGAAGGCCTTGCCGTCCGGCAGGCTCTCGGCGGCGGTATTGGTCCGGGCGTGCGGAATGTAGTCGTCGCGCACATAGGCCAGCAGCTTGCCGAAGGCCGGCGCGGCGGCGCCGGTAACGGCGGCCCTGCCCTCTTCCATCAGCTTGTCGCGCTCACCGGCCGGGATGGACGACGGCATGTTGGCGAACGGGCCGAAGAACGGATTTGCCGCCGGGTCGCTCGACGCCAGCGGGGCGATGGTGGTGTGGCGGCCCTCGATCGACGCCCTGGCCTTGGTGAAGCCGCGCGCCTGCCCGGACTTCATGTTGGCGATCTGCTCGTCGACATAGCGCGGCATGTCGCGCAGCCGGCCCAGATAGGCGCGGTACTCGGCGACGGTCCCGAAGCCCGTTCGCGGCGCCATCCAGGTCCAGAAGCCGAACGGGTCCTCGTATTCCTTGAACTTGATCTGGCTGACGAAGGCTTCCAGTGCGGTGCGGAACACCGCGGCGTTGACCTTCTCCTCGGGCGACAGCTGGTCGACGGGGATCTTGTCCAGCTGCGCCAGGGCGTTCGTCCAATAGGTGAGCCGGCGCTGCTGGCTGACGGGATCGACATGCGGCAGGCGATCGCCCAGGCCGCCGCCCTCGTCGTCGGCGTCGCGGCCGAACTCCTGGGCGCGCCAGTTCCACTCGGCGTCATAGAGCGCCTTCAGGCGCGCGTCGGCGCTGGTGGCGGCGCTCATGGCGGGCTTTGCCGGCTTGGTCTGCGCCAGCGCCGGCTGAGCGACCAGCGCCATGCCCAGCGCGATCGCCAATCCCGAAACTCGTTTCATAACGCCCCTCCTCCCCATGCCCTGGTCAGGTTGTTCTCGAAGACCCCGCCGGCGCATAGATCCGCACGCCGAAGACCGGACCACAGCGGGTCGTGTCATCGGCGGGCTGGAAGCGCACGGTCACGCTTCCCTTGCCCCGGGTCAATTCTTGCGGGATCGGATAGTCCACATCGAAGAAATCGCCCGGATGCTGACCGGTCAGCGCCTGGGTCGCGATGCGGACGCCATCGATCAGGATGTCGAAGCGCTTATTGCGCTCCTCGCCCCAAAAAGTGGCTTGCAGGATCAGCGGCCCCGGCTTCACCGCAGCCCTGTATTCGAAGAAGCCGAAGGTGCGCGCATCGCGCCCATGGCGGCCGCGATAGGTGACGGCGTAGCTGTTCTTGGCGACCAGCCCGTGATCGCGTTCGGCCTGCATCTCGCCCAGGTGCATGACGTCGACCGAGCGCCGCGCCAGGTCCTGCAAGCGCGCCTGCTCGGCCGCGTAGGCGACCTGCTGCTTCTTCCAGCCAGCCTCGTCGAAAGTGGCGAAATAGACCGCGGTGCGGCGGTCGCGCTGCTGGAAGAACGGCGCGAACGACAGGTCGGCGGGTTTGCCGATCCCCTTTGTCCGGTACCGGCCCAGCGTCGGCTCGACGGGAACGAAGCCCGTCAGAGGATCGCGGGCGACCAGCGCCGGCGCGGGTCCGTCATAGGGCTGGCTGGAGGGTCCAAGGTCGGCGGCCAGGACCACGGGCCCTTTCAGCACGGCCAGCACGGAGGAGTCGTCGACCGTCGCCTCGGTGCGCAGCGTCATGGGCAGGTCCAGCGTGACCCGGTCGCCCTTGCGCCAGGCGCGGCGCAGGACCGTGTAGTCGCCGGCCGGTCCCGCCGACATCGCCTCGCCGTTGACGCTGACCCGCGCGCCCTGGCACCAGCCGGGGACGCGCAGGGCCAGGCCGAAGTCCTTCCCCTCCCTTGGACCGCCCAAGTCCTCGACCACGATCTCGACCCGCTCGCCGAACGGATAGGCGGTCTCCATCCGGAAGGTCGCCCCCTGCTCGGCCCAGCGGGCGGTCGAGGGGATGTAGAGATTGACCAGCAGGGTGTCGCCGCTGCGCCACCAGATGGAGTCGCCGTGCTTGGCGTGGCTTTCCATGCCCGAGCCGACGCAGCACCAGAAGTCGTCGAACGGCCGCGAGAACCGGCGCGCCGAGCCCGACATCAGCGGGACCATGTAGGCGAACATGCCGGTCGACGGGTCCTGATGGGCCAGGATGTGGTTGATGTGCGCGCGCTCGTAATAGTCGAACAGCGCCGCCCGGGGCCGCCAGCCATAGAGATGCCGGGTCAGCTTCAGCATGTTGTAGGTGTTGCAGCTCTCGCAGGTCTGCTCGGTGATGTGGCGCGAGATGGTGCGGGGCGCGGTGAAGTATTCCCGGTCGGCGTTGCCGCCGATCACGTAGCTGTAGTCGCGGGTCACCGTCTCCCAGAAGAAGTGCGCCGCCACGGCCTGGTCGGCCTTGCCGGTCAGCTCATGCAGCCGCGCCAGGCCGATGACCTTGGGGATCTGGGTGTTGGCGTGGATCCACGGCAGGGAGTCGCGGCGCTGGCTCAGCGGGTCCAGGACCTTGGCGTGGCGCAGGCGCTCGGCCAGGTCCAGCCAGCGCGGATCCCGGGTGCGGGCGTAGAGCTCGGCGAAGCTCTCGTTGATGCCGCCGTGCTCGCAGTCGAGGACCGTCTGGACCTGGGCGTCGTTCAGCTGGACGAAGACGGCGTCGATGTAGCCGCCCAGGGCGACGGCGACGTTCAGGGCCTGTTGATTGTCGCAATGGAGCTGGGCGTCGAACAGACCGGCGAACAGCTTGTGCCAGTTGTAAAGCGGCACCCAGCTGCCGTTGAGATCGAAGCCCATCGAGCGGATGTCGCCGGCGATCAGCTCGGGGAAGATCGCCTTGCCGTCCTCGACCACGTCGCCGCGCTTGCGCGTGAAGCCGGCGACATAACCGTCGCCATGGGCGGCCTGGACCACCGCCAGTTCGCCGACGATGTAGTCGACCCGCCGCCTACACTCGAAGTCGCCGGTCTGGGCGTACATCAGCGACAGGGCCGTCAGGTAGTGGCCCAGGGTGTGGCCAGCGATGGTGTCGCTCTCCCACCCGCCATAGACCGCGCCCTTGGCCGGCAGCCCCGCGCTGGTGCGGAAGTTGTGCAGCAGCCGGTCGGGCTCCAGGGCGTGGAGGTAGCGCCGATTGGCCTCCACCGCCGTCAGCCACGGCGAATCCAGCAGCCGCACGTCGGCCAGCGGCAACGGGCTGGCCGGACCGAGCGGGGCCAGCGGCGCGGCGCTCAGCAGCGACGGCGCCGAGGCGGCCAAGCCGGCCATGGCCAGCAACATGCGTCGATCGATCGACTCCACGGCGCCTGCTCCCTACTTGGTTTCGGGCAGGGCCGGATTGAAGCCCGGCGGATTGACCCCGCCGTCGGCGATGAACTGGTCCAGCCGCGCCTCGAGCGTCGACAGCGGCACGGACCCCAGCGCCAGGATCGCGTCGTGGAAGTTGCGCTGGTCGAACTTGGGCCCCAGCTTGGCCTCGGCCTCTGCCCGCTTCCTGCGGATCACCATCTCGCCCAGCTTGTAGGCCACGGCCTGGCCGGGCCAGGCGATGTAGCGGTCGATCTCGGTCTCGATCTCGTGCTCGGACAGCGCGGTGTGGTCGCGCAGGTACTGTTGGGCTTGCGCGCGGGTCCAGCCGTAGTGGTGGATGCCCGTGTCGATCACCAGGCGGCTGGCCCGCCAGATCTCGTAGGACAGCCGGCCGAAATTCTCATAGGGCGTGTCGTAGACGCCCATCTTCGTGCCCAGCCACTCCATGTAGAGCGCCCAGCCCTCGCCATAGCCCGAGAACGAGGTCTGGCGGCGGAAGTCGGGGCGGTTCTTGGCCTCGGCCGCCACCGCCGCCTGGAAGGCGTGGCCCGGATTACACTCGTGCAGGGTCAGGGCGGTCAGGGTGTACAGCGGCCGCGACGGCAGGTCGTAGGTGTTCATCAGGCAGCTGTCGAGGCCGCCGCGACCGCCGGTGTAGATCGGCGCCAGGGCCGGCGGCACGGGCAGGATCGCGAAGCGCCGGCGCGGCAGGAAGCCGATGGTGTCGGCCAGCTTGCCGTCGACGCGCTTGGCCACATAGGCCGAGAACGACAGCAGCTCCTTGGGCGTCTTCGGATAGAACTGCGGGTCGGTGCGCAGGAACTTCAGGAACTCCGGCATCGTACCCTTGAAGCCGGTCTGGGCCTTCACCGTCTCCATCTCGGCGCTGATCCGCGCGACCTCCTCGAGGCCGATCTTGTGGATCTGCTCGGGCGTTAGATCGAGCGTCGTGAAGCCCTGGATCTGGGCCTGGTAGAAGGCCTTGCCGTCCGGCTCGACCTCGGCCGCCAGACTGGTGCGGGCCTGCTTCATGTACTCGTCGCGGATGAAGGCCAGCAGCTTGGCGTAGGCCGGGATCACCGTCCCGGTGACCACTTGCTGGGCCTCGGCCTTGAGGGCGGCCTGCTCCTCGGCCGGGATCGAGGCCGGCATGGTCTCGAACGGGGCCAGGAACGGATTGTCCGCGCCGGTCGACAGGTTGGGTTCGATGGTCTTGTCGCGGCCGGTGACCACCACGCGCGGCACGCTGAAGCCGCGCTTGAGGCCGCTGCGCATATTGGCGGTCTGTTCGTCGAAATAGCGCGGGATGTCGCGCATCCGGGCGATGTAGTTGCGGTAGTCCTTGGCCGTCTTCAGCGCGCCGCGCGGGGCCAGGCCCGACCAGAAGAAGGTGTCGGCGTTGAACGGCGCCTCATAGGTCTTGAAGCGGGCGTTGTCGGCCAGGGACTTCACCGAGGCGCGGAAGATCTCGGCGTTGATCTTCTCCTCCGACGACAGCTGGTCGACCGGGATCTTGTCCAGCTCGGCCAGGACGGCGGTCCAGTAGGCCAGGCGCGCGGCCTGGCTCTTGGCGTCGACGCGCGGAAGATGGTCGGCGCCGTCGCCCCAGCGGCCGTTTTCGTCGCGGACCCGGCCCAGCTCGCCCTGCCGCCAGGCCCACTCCCGCTCGTACAGCGCCTTCAGCCGCGCGTCGGCGGCGCCGGCCTGAGCGGAGGCCTGTCCGGCGCTCGCCATGACAGTCGCGGCCAGCAAGGCCGCCGCGATCGCCCGTCCCATCGAAACCTTGCTCATGCCCCTACTCCCACGTCACGCGAACCAACGAAAATCAGTGAGTCAGATCGACCGCCTCGATCGGCATCGGTCCGGCGGGCAGTCCCCGCGCCGTCTTGTCCTTGAGCACCGACTGGCGGATCTCCTCGCGCAGCTTGCGCGCGTCGTAGAGGATGCCGTCCTTGATGGTCCAAGCCACGCCGCCGACGCGCTCGACCTTGCCGGTGTCGTCGTTCAGACGCAGCGAGCCCGTGCCGAACAGCAGCTTCAGATTGGCCAGCGGGTTGCCCTGGACGATGACGAGATCGGCCTTGCGGCCCACGCGGATCGTGCCGACCTGGTCCTCGTGGCCCAGCAGCCGCGCGCCTTCCTGGGTCGCCGAATGGATGACCTCCAGCGACGAGAAGCCAGCCTCGCGCAGCAACTCCATCTCCTGGACGTAGCCGAAGCCATAGAGGTTGTAGATGTAGCCGCTGTCGCTGCCGACCGTGACGCGCCCGCCGCGGTTCTTGTACTCGTTCACGAACCGCATCCAGAGGCGGTAGTTGTCCTTCCAGGCGACCTCGTCCTCGGTGGTCCAGTCAAACCAGTACGAGCCGTGATTGACGCGGCTGGGGCGGTAGTAGTCCCACAGCGCCGGCATGGTGTAGTCGTCGTGCCAGGTGGCGCGGCTCATGCGCATCAGGTCGCGGCTGGCCAAGTAGGCGGTGAAGGTCGGGTCCAGGGTGAACTTGCGGTCCAGCAGGGTCTGCATGACCTCTTCCCACTTCGCCGAGCCAGGCGCGGCGGTCTGCGCCCACAGCCGGCCGGACTCGCCGAACCGGTCCTGCTCGTCGTTGTTGACGAAGTCGGTGGGCCAGCGCTGCAGGCGCTTGTCGGTGAACATCGCCTCGGGCAGGCCGTACCAGTGCTCCATCGACTCCAGGCCGTGGGCCGAGGTGGTCAGCACGTTGGCGAAGGCCACGCTGGGCTGGGCGTGGTGCATGGTGGTGTGGAGACCAATCTTGTGGGCCTCCTCGATGGCGGCGAACAGCACGTCCTCGGAGCCGCCGATGAACTTGATGCCGTCGGCGCCGCGCGCCTTGGCCTCCTGCACGGCCAGGCGCGCCTGGACCGGATCATTGACCGGCGTGGTCCTGATCTTGTGGAAGAACGGATAGATGTCGATGCGCGGCGCGACGATCTCGTTGCGGGCGCTGCGGGCCTTGATGTCGGCCAGCCATTCGATCGGCCGGCTGCTGCCGAGCTCTCGAACCGAGGTGACACCGTTGGCGATCCAGAGCTTGAGGATGTAATCCGACGGCACATGCTGGGCGTCGTTCAGGTCGTGCAGGTGGACGTGGGCGTCCACGAAGCCCGGCATCACGTAGTAGCCGGTCAGGTCCAGCTCGTAGTCGCCCTTGGCGGCGCGGGCCGAGGGATCGATCGCCTTGGGCGCGCCGATCGTGCGGATCTCGGCGATGCGGTCGTTGACCAGGACGATGTCGACCGGCCCCTGGGCGGGCGCGCCGGTGCCGTCGATCATGGTGACGTTGCGCAGCACCACGCGGTTGAACGGGCCGATCCCTTCCGTCCGCTTGGGGATCGGATCGGCGACCTTGCCCGCCTTGGCGGCCGGCGCGTCGTCGAGCGGCGCGGCCCCAGATGCGTTTAGGGGCGTGGTCGCCATCATCACGGCCGCGACCGAGGTCAGCAGCACTTGAGCCAGTCTCTTCATCGTTTCCCCTCCCCAGGATCGAAAGGCCGCGAGCGTTTCGCCCGCGGCCCTCGACACTCGCCTAGAAGCGCAGTCGCGCCCCCATGAAGTAGCGCCGGCCCAGCGTGTCGAAGAGCGACACGTCGGTGTTGGCGTCGCCGACCAGGGTGGTGCCCAGGATCGGCGGCTGCTTGTCGAACAGGTTGTTGACCCCGCCGAACAGGCTCACCTGCTTGGTCACGTTCACCGCGAACGAGCCGTCGACGTACCAGGTGGGATCGACCTTCTTCACGACGTTGGTCGCGGTCGGGTACAGCTCCAGGTCGCCGATCATCCGGGCCGCCAGGCGCAGGGTGACGTCGCCGCTGGCGTAGTTGGCGCTGAGGTTCAGCTTGAAGTCCGGGGTGATGAAACCGCCGGTGCCGCTGGAGCAGCCCGCGCCGTAGAAGCCGGCGCAGTCCTGCGGCTTCTGGTTGGCCAGAACCTGGGTCGAACGCTCGAACAGCCAGCTGGCCACCGCGGTCAGCGACAGGTTGGCCGGCCCGCCCAGCTCCAGCATCGACGGCAGGGGCAGGCGGTAGTCGACCTGGGCGTCGACGCCGCGAACCTTCAACTGGCCGATATTGCTGTTGCTGGTGCGGACGAAGTCGATCTGGCCGCTCGGCAGGCGCTTGATCGCCTGACAGGTGACGCTGCTGAGGTTGAGGTTGGTGAAGCAGTCGTTCAGCGTCTGCTGGGCGTTGATCGTCGTGATCGCGTTCTTCACCTCGACGTTGAAGTAGTCGACCGTGATGTTCAGGCGCGGGATGATCGGCGGCGAGATGACCGCGCCGATCGTGAAGGTGCTGGACTTCTCCTCGGTCAGGTTCGGATTGCCGCCGCTTTCCTGGGTGAGGCCCAGCGTGGCCTGGGTGAAGGTCTCGATGTCGGCGGCCGGAACGCCCTGGGCGATGCAGAGCTGCTTCTGGGCGGCCGTCGGCTTCTGGGCCGTGGCGCAGGGGTCGGTGCCGCCGGTGAAGCCCTGCGCCCGCGCCGCGTAGAGCTCGGCGATATTGGGCGCGCGGATCGCGCGGTTATAGGCGCCGCGGAACCGGACCCACTCGATTGGCGCGTACTCGCCGCCAGCCTTCCACGCAAACACGCCGCCGATCGACGAATAGTCCGAGTAGCGAGCCGCGCCCTCGACGGCCAGGGTCTTGACGAACGGCAGGTCGGCCAGGATCGGCACGCGCAGCTCGCCGAAGACTTCCTTGACGTCGAACGAGCCCTTCAGGGCGTTGGAGGACGCCGCGCCGTACTCGCCGTTCAGGTCGAAGGCGCTGGGAGTCGAGGCGTACTGGTCCTTGCGATATTCGGCGCCGGCGGCGACGGCGACCGGACCGGCCGGCAGGGTGAACAGCGTACCGCTGAGCGAGCCGCCGCCGACCTGACGCTCGAAGATGTCGTGAGATTCGCGATCGGGAGTCAGGAACTTGCCGGCCGCGGCGCTGATCGAGCCCAGGCCGAAGATCGACACCGGAACGCAGCCCTGGGCGCCGCTGCGGCACACCACCTGGCCGGCCGAATTAACGATGGCGTCCAGGCCCTGGCTGAGGCGCGTCTGGTTGATCGTGCCTTCGTTGTGGGTGTCGGTGCGGTTGCGCATGTACTGGTAGAAGGCGTCCCACCGCCAGGTGTGGTCCATCACCTCGAAATCGCCACGCAGGCCGGTGGTGATCTCGTAGGACTGGCGCTCGTAGAACGAGTTGCGGGTGCCCAGCTCGTCGGCGCGCCGCCCGCCGCCGACCACCGAGGCCGTGCCGGTGCGGTTCGGGTCGAAGATCGCGGCGTTGTCGACGAAGAACTGCCGCAGCGCCGGCGTCAGCGCCGCGTTGCTGGCGTAGTTGGGCACCAGCAGGGTCGAGGACGCCGCGCCCGGCGTCACCGGCGTGAACGAGTCCGGGGCCAGGATCGAGTTGTTGCGCGAGTTGACGAAGAACGCCTCGGCATAGGCCGTGACGTGGTCTGTGAGGTTATAGTGGCCGATGGTCGAGACGTTGTAACGCTCGAGCGGCCGCTGCAGCAGGTTGAACGGCGCGTAGTTATAGGTGTCCTCCGGCTGGCAGTACGGCAGGACCACGCCGTTCGCGCCGAAGCGGATGCCGGTGACCGAGGTGCACGTGCCGCTGGGGGTGAGGTTGACGCCCACCAGCTGGGCGCGTTGCGTGGCGCTGAGCGGCACGCGGGTGCCGGGAATGCTGCCCGAACCCGAATAGACCAGGGCGCCGTTCACCTCGCCCAGCGGGATCTTGGAGAAGTCGCGGTCGTTCTGGGTGATCGGGTCCTGCTTGGTGTAGGACAGCGACATGGCGACATTGCCGCGTCCGCCGTCCAGGTTGGCGCCCATCGTCAGGTCCAGCTTCTTGGACTTGGCGTCGCCGCGATCGGTGACCCCATACTGACCCGAGGCTTCCAGGCCCTCGAAATTGTCCTTGAGAATGAAATTGACCGCGCCAGCGATGGCGTCCGAGCCGTAGACAGCCGAGGCGCCGCCGGTGATGATTTCGGTCCGCTTGATCAGCGTATCCGGGATGCTGGCCAAGTCGACGTCGGCCGCAGAGTTGGCCGGGATGAAGCGCCGGCCGTTCACCAGCACCAGGGTCCGGGTCGAACCCAGGCCGCGCAGGTTGGCCGTCAGTACGCCCGAGCCGCCGCCGTTGTTTACGGTCGAGGTGTTGCCCGCGGCCAACTGCGGAAACTGGTTCAGGGTCTTTTCGAGCGTGACGTTGCCCGACTGCTTGATCTCCATCTCACCGACCACCGTGGTCGGGCTGGGCGCCGTCAGGTCCGTCCGCGTCAGGCGGGAGCCGGTGACGACGATCTCCTCGACCGTCGCGGGCGCGTCGCCCGGCGTCGTCTGGGCCAGCGCTGGCGCTCCGATCGCCAGGAACCCGCCGATCATGCTGGAACATAGAACGATAGAGCGAAGATTTTTCCGAGCCTCGCCCGTATTCTGATCACCACTTCTCATGCTCATCCCCCAATTTTGATCGATTTCGTAGGTGTTTTCGGACCGTTAGTTCTCACCAAACAAATGCAAGCACGCAGCGCACATCACCGACAGGACACGCGAGAGTGCTCGATACTCATCCCTTGAAGACAAGCACCGTCTAGGACGGGTTCAGGACCAAGAGCTCTTCTCGATCCATACCGTATACAGAATACGGTATATTGGATCGGAAATTGGTCAAGCCCATGTTTCCGATTTGTGAACGGTTGGAAGGCTGGCCGCCGACCTGCCGCTCTTATGGTCAGGTCGCGCTCACGATCCGGCCTTCGTCCGGCGCCTCTTCTCGCGAACGACCGGCGACGACCGGCGCGACAGAGCTTGCTTCAAGGCCAGGCAGGCCGCGACGCCGACGCCGCCTTGACGGACGGCGGCGCGTTCCCGGGCCTCGGTGAACGCCACATGGAGCCAACCGCGCGCCGTTGCGGGCTGGACAGTTGGCATTTCCAGCTTCCCCATACGTCGATATTTATAATATCGTATACGTTATGGTGGCAAGACAACAGGGAGTTCAAAGCTGATGGACGCATCGATCAAAGGCGCCAGCCGGCGTGGCCTGGCGGCGCTGGCTCTGGCCATGACGGCGGCGCCGGCCTTGGCCGCGCCCAGGACATGTTCCCGCGTGATGGACGAAGCGGCCGAGACCGCCGCGATCCTCAAGGTCATCACCGACATGCAGGCGGCGTGGAACCGCGGCGACTTCCCCGGCTACATGGCCGGCTTTCTCAATCCGGGGGTGGTGTTCGTGTCGAAAGGCCGGTTCCAGAACGGCTGGCAAGGCACGCTGGACCACTATGTCCGCGACTACGGCGCCTCGGCCGACACCCGCGGCCAGGTGCGGTTCCACGACATCAAGGTCGAGATTCTGGGGCCCGACGCCGCCCAGCTGATCAGCCGCTACGAACTCACCCGCCCCAAGCAGGCCCAACGCGGTATCAACACGCGGCTGATGCGCAAGGTGGCCGGGCGATGGGTGATCGCCCTGAACCACGTCTCGGCCGAGGAAGGCCCCTCCCCGGCCTGATCCCTATGGCGCCTCGGAGCGCGCCAGCAGCTCGACCAGATCCTTTTTCCAGAACTTGGCCCAGGTGTGCGTGCCGTGGCCGCGCGTTTCGGGCGTGGCTTGGATCAGGATGAACTTGCCGTTCTTCAGCCGTTTGGCCGCCGGCTCGGCGATGCCCAGGCTGGGTGGGTTGATGAAGTCGTCGCTGGAATTCACCCAGGTCATGGGCGCGGTGATCTTCTCCAGATCCGCCGACGGATCGTAGTCGCTGGACGCGGCCACCTGATAGAGCATGTCGTTGGCGTCGCGCGTGGGCAGGTCCTTGGCGAAGCGATCCTCGAAGAAGGCGTCGGCCGCGTCGCGCGTGGGCGCCTGTTGCTGCCAGGCCGGCGGGGCCGAGCCCGCGACGATCATCAGGTTGACCGCCCCGCGCAGGCCCAGCACCGGCTGCTGGTCGTAGTCGCCGCCGCGCCAGGCCGGGTCGGCCTTGATCGACTCCATCGCCGCCTTGCGCCAGACGCGGTTCAGGCCGGCGATCTGCACGGGCAGGCAGGCCATGGGCATGATCGCCTGCGCGAATTGCGGATGCAGCTCGCCCCACATGAAGCCGTGCATGCAGCCCATCGAGGTGCCCATCAGCAGGCGCAGGCGGTCGACCTTCAGACCATCCACCAGCAGCAAGCGCTGGGCCTCGACCATGTCGGCGTAGCCGTAGTGGGGAAACTTGGCGCGCAGGCCGTTGCTGGGCTTCGACGAGCCGCCGTGGCCGATGCCGTCGGGCAGAATGATGTAGTAGCGGGTGATGTCCAGCGGCTGGCCCGGGCCATACAGCTCGTCGGCGAACTGCGGCTGCAGGAACTGCGCGCCCGTGCCGCCGGTGCCATGCAGCACCATCACCGCGTTGGTCACGCGCCCCTGGGCGTCGCGCTTCGGCTGACCCAGCGTACGATAGTGCAGCCTGAGGCTGGGCAGGGTCTCGCCGGATTTGAACGTGAAGTTGGGGACGACATAGTCGCCCTGGGTGACCTGCCGCTCATAGGGCGTCGCCGCGCCGGCCGAACCGCCCATGGCCAGGAAGGGAGACGCCAGGATGAGCGCGGTGAACGCGGTGGCCAGGATCCTCATGCGCCTCTCCTTGCGTGGCTTGCGTTTGGATTGATCGTATACGTTATGTATTCTGGCAAGGTCCAGATTGAAGAATGGAGCGAGCCCAAGGCCGCGACAGCGGCCGCGGGATGTGGGATGCGCCAGCGGTTCGCCGCGCCCCCTGCTTCGGCCAAGCTTCTCGCCGATCGGAGGGAACCTTAACCGCCTTGCGCCGTTAGAGGCTCGCGTTCAGGGGCGCGCGGTCGGGGATATCCAGTGAGTTTCAAGCGTATCAGGCAGCTTTGCGTCGACGGGCCGACGGTCCCCGCGCGCGAACACGGCTACCGGCCTGTCGGGGCGGGACCGCCCCTGCCCCTCCCGCGCGCTTGCTGATTTCCGCAAGATCGTTCATCCCGCCATCGTCCGTCGTCTCGGGCGGACCCCGCCGCACAGCTCCCACGTCGAGAATCGCATGTCCCTGATCGAACCGCGCAACGCGTCCAAGACCGGCGCCCGAACGGAGCTATGGTCGGCGCTGGGCATGGGTCTGGCCCTGGCCTTCTTCCTGATCAGCGGCACGATCGCCTATCGCAACATCGAGACGCTGCGGATCAACAGCGAGAAGATCTGGCACACCCACGAGGTGCTGATCGCGCTGGACGACCTGCTGTCCACCACCCAGGACGCCGAGACCGGACAGCGAGGCTATCTGCTGACCGGCAACGACCGCTATCTCGCCCCTTACCAGCGCGCGGTGACCGACGTCGCCACGCGAACCGAGGCGGTCGGCTCGCTGACCAAGGACAATCCCATCCAGCAGGCCAATCACGCCCAGCTCAGGCGCCACATCGACGCCAAGCTGTCCGAGCTGGCCGAAACCGTCGCCCTGCGCGGCAGCCAGGGTCCGCAGGCCGCTCTGGCCGTCGTCAACACCGATCGCGGCAAGGCCGAGATGGACGCCATCCGCCAGCAGATCGACGTCATGCGCGCGGAGGAAAACCGCCTGCGCGACATCCGTCTGACCGAGATGGACATCGCCCATCGCACGGCCTTGATCAGCAGCGTGTTGTCGGCCGTGCTGGGCGCGGCGCTGACCTTCGCCGTCTTCGCCCTGATCCGCCGCAGCAGCCAGGCCCGCGCCCGTCAGCAGTGGCTGCAGGCCGGCCAGGTCGGCCTCTCGGAAGTGATGATGGGCGACAAGACGGTCGAGGAGCTGAGCGACAGCATCCTTCACTTCCTGTCGCGCTATGTCGGCTTCCAGGCGGGCGCGCTGTTCAAGGGCGAGAACGGCCGCTTCTACCGCGCCGCCGCCCTGGGCATTCCGGCCGACGCCGACACGCCGCTGCATTTCAACATCAAGGAGGGCTTGCTGGGCAAGGTGGCGGCCGAAGGCCACGCCACCGTCGTCCGCGACGTGCCCGACGGCTATCTGACCATCGGCTCGGCCCTGGGCCACGACAAGCCCAAGCACCTCGTGCTGGTGCCGACCCACGCCGACGACATCGTCAACGCCGTCATCGAACTGGGCTTCCTGCACGCGGTCGATGACCAGGTCCTGGAGCTGCTGAACCAGGTCTCGACCTCGATCGGCGTTTCCCTGCGCTCGGCTCGCTACCGCTCGCAACTGCAGAGCGCCCTGGAGGAAACCCAGCGCCAGTCCGAGGAACTGCAAGTCCAGAGCGAGGAGCTGCGCGTCTCCAACGAGGAGCTGGAAGAACAAGGCCGCGCCCTGAAGGAATCCCAGATCCGCCTCGAGCAGCAGCAGGTCGAGCTGGAACAGACCAACAGCCAACTGGAGGAACAGGCCCAGACCCTGGAGGCCCAGCGCGACGAACTGGAGCGCACCGGCGCGGCCGTGCAGCTGAAGGCGCGCGAACTGGCCCAGGCCAGCCAGTACAAGTCCGACTTCCTGGCCAACATGTCGCACGAGCTGCGGACGCCGCTCAACTCGCTGCTGATCCTGTCGAAGCTGCTCAGCGACAACCCGGCCGGCAATCTGTCCAGCGAGCAGGTCAAGTTCGCCCAGACGATCGAATCCTCGGGCAACGACCTCCTGACGCTGATCAACGACATCCTGGATCTGTCGAAGATCGAGGCCGGCCACATCGAGGTGCGCCCCGAGAGCGTGCCGCTGCAGCGCCTGACCAACGACCTGCGGTCACTGTTCCAGCCGCTGGCCGACGAGCGCCAGCTGGGCTTCGAGATCAAGGTCGCGACCGACACCCCGACCCTGCTGGAAACCGACCGCCAACGCCTGGAGCAGATCCTCAAGAACCTGCTGTCGAACGCCTTCAAGTTCACTCAGGCCGGCCGTGTGACGCTGGCCATCACCCCGACTGGCGACAACGAGATCGCCTTCGCCGTTACCGACACCGGCATCGGCGTCGCCCGCGAGCAGCAGGAGAGCATCTTCGAGGCCTTCCGCCAGGCTGACGGCACCATCAGCCGCAAGTATGGCGGCACGGGCCTGGGCCTGTCGATCAGCCGGGAGCTGTCGCGCCTGCTGGGCGGCAAGATCGCGCTGGAGAGCACGCCGGGCGAAGGCAGCACCTTCACCGTCACCATCCCGCGATCCTACGATCCGGCCCGCGTCGCGCCGCGTCCTGAACCTTCGGCCTCTCCCGCGCCCGCTCCCGCGGTCCCGGCGGCCCCGGCCCGCGCGCGCGCCGCCGCGCCCATGACCCGCACGATCGAGGACGACCGCGACCAGCTGGCCAACGGCCGCCGCGTGCTGCTGGTCATCGAGGACGACGACAAGTTCGCCAGCATCGTCCGCGACCTGTCGCGCGAGCTGGGTTTCCAGTGCCTGGTCGCCGGCACCGCCGAGGACGCCCTGAAGCTGGCCCGCCAGTTCAAGCCCAGCGCCGTGGTCCTGGACGTCGGCCTGCCCGACGAGTCCGGCCTGATGGTGCTGGATCGCCTCAAGCGCGATGACGCCACGCGTCATATCCCGATCCACGTGATCTCGGGCGCCGACCACAGCCAGACCGCCCTGTCGCTGGGTGCGATCGGCTACATGGTCAAGCCCGTCAAGCGCGACGACCTGGCCCAGGTCTTGACCAACCTGCAATCGAAGCTGTCCAGCACGGTGCGTCGCGTGCTGATCGTCGAGGACGACGACGTGCAGCGCGACGCCGTCGGCAAGCTGCTGTCCTCGGGCGATGTCGAGACCGTCGGCGTCGGCACCGCCGCCGAGTGCCTGGAAGCCCTCAAGACCCAGACCTTCGACTGCATGGTGCTGGACCTGTCCCTGCCGGACGCCTCGGGTTTCAGCCTGCTGGAGACGCTCAGCCAGGACGGCGATCACGCCTTCCCGCCGGTCATCGTCTATACCGGCCACGATCTGTCGGCCGACGACGAACAGCGCCTGCGCCGCTATTCCAGCTCGATCATCATCAAGGGCGCCAAGTCGCCCGAGCGCCTGCTGGACGAGGTCTCGCTGTTCCTGCACCAGGTCGTGTCGGAGCTGCCGCCCGAGCAGCAGAAGATGATCAAGAAGGCCCGCAACCGCGACGCGGTGCTGGAAGGCCGCCGCGTGCTGATCGTCGAGGACGACATCCGCAACGTGTATTCGCTGACCAATGTGCTGGAGCCGCGCGGCGCCGTCGTCGAGATCGCCCGCAACGGCAAGGAGGCCATCGAAGCCCTCGACCGCTCGGCCCAGGGCGACCCGGCCAACGCCATCGACCTGGTGCTGATGGACGTGATGATGCCGGTCAAGGACGGCCTGACCGCCACCCGCGAGATCCGCGAGGACGCTCGCTGGGCCAAGCTGCCCATCCTGATGCTGACCGCCAAGGCCATGCCCGACGACCAGGCGCGCTGCATCGCCGCCGGCGCCAGCGACTACATGGCCAAGCCGATCGACGTGGACAAGCTGCTGTCGCTGGTCCGGGTCTGGATGCCGAGGTAGCCGGTGTCCGAGATCGAAGACCTTGAAATCCAGCTGCTGCTGGAGGCGCTGTTCCAGCGCTACCACTACGACTTCCGCCACTACGCGCGGGCGTCGATCAAGCGGCGACTGATCCAGGCGCGCCTGCATCTGGGCTTCGCGACCATCTCGGCGATGCAGGATCGCGTGCTGCACGACGCCTCGATGCTGCCGCGCCTGCTGGACTTCCTGACCGTGCAGGTCAGCGAGATGTTCCGCGACCCGACCTACTTCAAGGCCCTGCGCGAGAAGGTGCTGCCGCACCTGCGGACCTATCCGTCGCTGAAGATCTGGATCGCGGGCAGCAGCACCGGCGAGGAGGTCTATTCGCTGGCCATCCTCTTCAAGGAGGAAGGCCTCTACGACCGGACGATCTTCTACGCGACCGACATCAATCCCGAGGCGCTGGCCGCCGCCGAGGCCGGCGTCTACACGATCGACCGCATCCGCAAGTTCACCGAGAACCACCAGAAGTCCGGCGGCAAGTCCTCGCTCTCGGACTACTACACCGCCGCCTATGGCCGGGCCGCGTTCGACAAGAGCCTGCGCGACCGGGTGGTGTTCTCGGACCACAGCCTGGTCACCGACGCGGTGTTCGCCGAGATGCACCTGATCTCGTGCCGCAACGTGATGATCTATTTCGATCGTCCGTTGCAGGACCGCGCCATCGGCCTGTTCCGCGACTCCCTCACCCGCAAGGGCTTCCTGGGCCTGGGCTCGAAGGAGAGCCTGCGCTTTTCCAGCCACGCCGGCGCCTTCACCGATTTCGTGCCGGGCGAGAAGATCTACCAGAGGCGCGAGCCATGAGCGGGACGCCGATCCAGGCCGTCGCGATCGGGGCCTCGGCCGGCGCGGTGCAGGCGCTGCTGGCCATCCTGCCCGCCCTGCCCGCCAGCTTCTCGCTGCCCGTGCTGGTGGTCGTGCACGTGCCGCCCGACCGCTCCAACATGCTGGTGCCGCTGTTCCAGTCCAAGTGCCGGATCAAGGTCAAGGAAGCCGAGGACAAGGAGCCCGTCGAGAACGGCGTCGCCTATTTCGCCCCCTCGGACTATCACATGCTGGTCGAGACCGACGGGTGCGTGGCCCTGTCGACCGACGAGCCGGTGAACTATTCCCGCCCCTCGATCGACGTGTTGTTCGAAAGCGCGGCGGACTATTATGGATCCGCCCTCGCGGGCGTCATCCTCACCGGCGCCAATCACGACGGGGCCGCAGGGCTCAAGGCCGTGGCGGACGTCGGCGGCGTGGCGATCGTCGAGAACCCGGACGGGGCCTACGCCTCGGCCATGCCGACAGCGGCGCTGGAGGCCACCCCCTCGGCGAGGATCATGAGCCACGACCAAATCGTATTCTTTTTGTCGAGTCTGGGGACCGCGCGATGACGGCGGACAAACCGATCAACTTCCTGCTGGTCGATGACCTGGAAGAGAACCTGCTGGCGCTGGAAGCCCTGCTGCAGCGCGAGGGCCTCACCTGCCTGAAGGCGCGCTCGGGCGAGCAGGCCCTGGAACTGCTGTTGGTCCATGACGTGGCCCTGGCCCTGCTGGACGTGCAGATGCCGGACATGAACGGGTTCGAACTGGCCGAGTTCATGCGCGGCGCCGCTCGCACCAGCCACGTGCCGATCATCTTCGTCACCGCCGGCGTGGCCGACGCCACGCGCCGGTTCCGAGGCTATGAAGCGGGCGCGGTCGACTTCATCCAGAAGCCGATCGAGGCCGACATCCTGCGCAGCAAGGCGGCGGTTTTCTTCGACCTCTATCGCCAGCGTCAGCAGATCGAGGCCCAGCGCGACGAATTGGAGGCCGCCGCCCAGGCCCTGCGCCGCGCCGACCGGCACAAGGACAGCTTCCTGGCCGTCCTGGCTCATGAGCTGCGCAACCCGGTCGCGGCCTTAAGCGGCGGCCTGCACCTGCTGGGCAAGGACATCGCGCCCGAACGCGCCAACGACATCCGCACCCGCATGGACCGGATGCTGACCCACCTGTCGCACCTGGTCGACGACCTGCTGGACGTCTCGCGCGTCAGCCAGGGTAAGATCTCTCTGCGCAAGCAGCGGATCGAACTGACGGAGGTGCTGCGTTCGGCCATCGAGGCCAGCCAGCACAATCTCGACGCCGGAAAACACCAGTTCGTGGCCGAGATGCCGGCCGAGCCGATCTGGCTGGACGCCGATCACACGCGCCTGGCCCAGGTGGTCTCCAACCTGCTCAACAACGCCGCCAAATACACCCCCGAGGGTGGAACGGTGACGCTGAGCGCCGGCGCGAACGGGATCATGGCCGAGATCCGCGTCGCCGACACCGGCGTCGGCGTCCCGCCTGACATGCAGTCGCGGATCTTCGAGATCTTCGCCCAGGTCGAGGACCACCTGACCAAGGCCCAGGGGGGCCTTGGCATCGGCCTGGCCCTGGCCAAGCAGCTGGTGGCCCTGCACGGCGGCACGCTGAGCGTGGAAAGCGCCGGTCAGGACCAGGGCAGCACCTTCACGGTGCGCGTGCCGATCGCGGTCGAGGGTTAGAGCATTTTCCGACGAAGTGGATGCCGGTTCGTCGTCAGAAAATGCGCCAAAACAGAACGCTGGAGCATTTCACCGATCCAGTTGGATCGGAAAATGCTCTAGCCCGCGAACACCTTCCGCCCGCGTTCCACCGTCATCCGGTGCGAGCCCGCGACCGCGAGGCTCCGCGCCTTGATGGTTTGCATGAACAGCCACTCGCCGGTCACGCGCTTGGGCGTGATCCGCAGCATCATGTAGCCGCGCTGGCTGGTGTCGGCCCACTTCATCTCGGGATTGGCGGCCATGAAGCCCGCCGCCACCGCCTTCGGATCGGACGCGAAGGTGCGCTCCATCCCATTCGAGGTGACGCTATGGCCGGCGAACTCGACCCCCGCCGGGCGGCCGTCCTCCACCAGGCCATAGGCCCAGGCGTTGTGGCTGTCGCCCGACAGCATGACCAGGTCGGCGTCGGCGCCCTGCGCCGCCTTCAGTAGCCGCGAGCGCGCCGCCGGATAGCCGTCCCAGCGGTCCATCCACATCGGCAGGCCCGCCTGGGCGGCGCGGACATTGTCGCGGAAGCTGTTGATGCTCTTCTCGGTCGCGTCGGGGCGCAGCCAGTCGACGGCGTCCTTGGGCATGACGGTGCGGCCCAGGATCGTGCCCATGCCGACCATCTGCCAGCCCTTATTGGTTTTCAGGGCGTGGTTCAGCCAGCTCTCCTGGGTCGAGCCCAGCATGGTCGCCGAGGGATCCCTCCAGGGCCCGTCGCGGAACGCCTTCAGCGCCGCGTCCGGGTTCTCGGCCTTGAACGCCGCGCCCATGCTGATCTGCTGGGTGCGACCCAGCAGGCGCGACTCGGTGCGGTAGAGCGTGGCCAGCGCGCCGATCTGGTAGGCCTTCCACGGCTCCTCGGAGACCGGCATCCACTCGCGATAGACCTGCATGGCGGCGGCCTTGCGGACGCCCCAGTCGCCCTCGGTGGCGGCCTGGTGGTTCTGCGCCCCGCCCTCCCAGCTGTCATTGGCCGACTCGTGGTCGTCCCAGAAGCCGACCATCGGGGCCATCTGGTGCAGCCGTTGCAGGTCCGGGTCCGCGCGATAGCAGGCATAGCGGAGGCGGTAGTCGGCCAGGCTCAGGATCTCGGTGACCGGTTGCAGCATCGCCTTGCGGCCATCGGCCCAGTCGCTGTCGCGGGTCGAGGCCACGCCGTATTCATAGATGTAGTCGCCGGTGTGCAGCCACAGATCCAGATCGTCGCGCGCGGCGGCGTGGCCATAGGCGTTGAACCAGCCCACGGGCAGGTTGGCGCATGAGAAGACCGCCAGATTGAAGCGATCCACCGGCCCCAATGGCAGGGTCTTGGTGCGGCCGACCGGGGACTTGGCGCCGTTCGGGGCGATGAAGCGATACCAGTGGATCGCGCCGGGCTTCAGCCCATCGACCGTGATCTTGGCCGTCCAGTCGCGATAGGCGCCCGTGCGGACGACGCCGCCGGCCACCACCTTGGCGAAGTTCGGGTCCTGGGCGACCTCGACCTGCAGGGTCGGCGTGCTCTCGCCCGCCGCCGGGACATAGCGGGTCCACAGCAGCATGGAGTCCGCGCCCGGCTCGCCGCTGGCGACGCCGTGGGTGAAACCCGTGGCGCCCAGCACCTCGGCGGCCAGCGCGCGGCCCAGCGGCGACAGGAAGGCGGCGGCGCCCAGGCCGCCGGCCAGGACCAGGCGGCGGCGATCGATTTTCAGAACCATGACGCGATCCTCGGGCTGTGGATTTGGGAAAGGAGATGGCCGCGCCCAGGGGAGAGGCGCGGCCATGGAAGGGATCGGCGACCTAGAAGGTGCCCTTGATCCCCACGTTCCACATCGAGCCGTAGATGCTGTACTGCTGCACCCGGCTGCGGTCGTTCGAGTAGACGATGTCCGGCGCGTTGAAGATGTTGCGGCCGGCCAGCATCACTTCGAACTGACGATTGATCTTGTAGCTGGCGCTGACGTTCCACAGCTCGCGCGACGCGCGGTAGAGGATGCCGTTGTTGGCGGTGGTCGGCGTGTTGCTCAGCGCGCTGGTGCGGGCCGACGACTGGTAGTTGCCGGTCAGCTGAATGTCGAACTTGCCGTAGCTGTAGCGCAGACCCCAGTTGGCCGAGGTCTTGGGCAGGTTCACGCGCTCGCCGTCCGGATCGACCTTGGTCACCGAGGCCCGCAGGCCCAGGCCGCGCAACGCGCCCGGCAGGAAGGTCAGCTGCTGGTCGTATTCCAGCGTGACGCCCTTGTTGGTGCTGGTGCCCGGCAGGTTCTGGGCGCTGCGGAAAGTGTAGCCGGCGTAGTCGGCGGGATTGTAGCCGACGTCGGCGGGATCGACGGTGATCCCCGTCACCTGCATGTCCTTCACGTCCAGCTGATAGGCCGAGAGGGCGATGACGCCCGACGGCTCGAGATAGTACTGCAGGCTGGCGAAGGTCTTGGTCGAATGCTCCGGCTTCAGCAGCGGGTTGGGCACGGTGACGATCAGGTTGTTGTCGTCCACGGCCACCACGCCGCCCAGGTTGCCGTAGTCCGGGCGCAGGATCGACTGGCTGAAGGCCAGTTGGCCGACAAGCTTCTTGGTCAGGTCGTACTTGACGCCGCCGCTCCAGAACCAGTCGTCATACTCACCCTCGCGGGTCGTGTAGGTCCCGTTGCGATACTGGTACAGCAGGCCGGCGACGGTGCTGGTCGACAGGCCCGCGGCCGTCACCTCCTTGGCCGAGCGGATGTCGGCGACGCGCGCCTGGGTCTTGGTCTTTTCGTAGCGCAGGCCAAGGTCGAACTGGGCCTTGCCGACGCGCGGCTGCACCTCGGCATAGGCCGCGCTGACCTCCTCGCCGATCTTCTTGTTGTTATCCAGCTGGCGCTTCAGGTTGCCGACGGTGTCGGGCACGAAGTAGTCGGGGTGCTGAGCGTAGATGTCGTAGACGCCGTAGTTGCTGTCGGCGCGCCAGTGCTGGTCGTTCAGGTTGCCGGCGTCGAAGCCGTGGATCTTGAACGCGTAGTGCTGGGTGGCCGGGATCATGGCTTCCGGCGCCTTCTGGCTCAGGTCGCCGGTCGGGCCGACGTACTGGAACTGCTTGTACGAGCCCTCGACGGTCTTCCAAGCGTTGGTGCGATAGCCCGCGCCCGCCAGCACCTTGAGCTGGACCTGACCGAAGGCGAGCTTCTTCTTCAGGTCCAGATTGGCGCCGTACATCTGGTTGTTGGCGTTCGACTGCGACGTACGGATGTTGTTGCCGATGTCGTCGTCGCGGTTGAAGCTGGCCGGGTCGCCCCACGGCCGGCCCGCCGTCTGCTTCAGCGTCCAGGCGTTGGTGTCCTCCGACGCGCGGTCCAGGGTGAAGCCGATCCGGGTCAGGTAGCTGTCGGTGCGGACGAAGAAGCCCCGGTCGTTGTCCTCGAAATTGAATTCCGAGCTGGAATAGCTTGCTCTCAGCAAAGCCTCGAAGGTGTCGCCGCGATATTCCAGCTTCGGCGCGAACAGCCAGGCCGGGGTGCCGGCGTAGCGGTGCGAATACTGGGTGTGCAGCCGCGTGTTGGTCCCGTTCGGATTGACGACGATGTGCGTGCCGGTCGAGTCCGCCGTGGCCTGGGTGGCCGTCGTCGTGCCGAAGATCAGGTAGGTGTACTGATTGAAGTACTCGACGTCGTAGAACGAGTAGGTGCTGCGCAGCGACAGCGCCAGCTGGTCGGTGATCTTGTAGTCGACGCTGAGATTGGCCGCCTTGCGGTGGGTCAGCTTCGGACCCGGGCGGTACATCAGTTGGTACGGAATGATCCGGCCATTGGCCAGATAAGACCAGTCGGTCTGGATGCGGTCCTGCTGGACGAAGTTGGCGTTGTAGCTGGCGTTGAAGGCGACGCCGAGACGACCGTCCAGGAACACGTCGGCGTAGCCGACCTGGGCGGACGGGAAGATCGTCGAGTGCTTCTTGTCGTCCGGCAGATACTGGCGCGACAGCGTGGAGTCGGACGTGCCGACGCCGCCGACCTGGAAGCGCAGCAGGCGGCCATTGCGCTGGAAGGCGTACTTGCTGCGCAGGTTGATGGACCCGCCGGGGCTGTCGGCGTCCATATTGGCCTGCAGGGTGTTGTTCAGCTCGATCGAGTCGATGCCGGTGATCGACATCTGCTCGAAGGAGTTCTGGCGGCCGGCGTTGTTGTTCGACGTGGCCGTGGCCATGCGTGCGCCGTCGGTGGTGAAGGTCGAGTACTTGGGATCGAGGCCGCCGATGCGGACGGCGGTGGCGTCGACCTCGGTATAGTCCAGCGACAGGCCGGGCATGTTCTTCATGAACTCGCCGACGTCGCCCATGGTCAGGGCGCCGAAGTTGTCGGCGGCCACGACGGTCTTGGCGTTGGTCGAGGCGCGGCGCTCCATGATGGCGGCGGCCTGGCCTTCGCGCTTGGCGGTGATCGTCACCGCCTCGACGCCTTCGCTGGCCAGGGCCGAGGCCGGCGGCTGCAGCGAGAACTCGACGGTGGTCGTCTGGTCCGGGGCGACCGTGACGATCTGTCTGGACTCCTGCAGGCCGGCGTACTTGACCACGACGGTGACGTCGCCGGCCGGCACGCCGGTCAGTCGAAAGTCGCCGCCGTTCTCGGACAGGGCGACGATCGGCGTGCCCTCGACGCGGATCTCGGCGTTGCGGACGTACTCATGGGTCGCGGTGTTGAAGACCCGGCCGCGCACCGCGCCCGCGCCGGCCTGGGGGCGCGCGACGCCCACGGCGGACGCGGCCTTCAGGGTAATGACCTGGCCGTCGTCGGTGTCGATCCGCAGCGGCGTGCCCGCGATCAGGCGACGCAGCGCCGCGCGGACGTCCATCGTGCCCTTCACGGCCGGGGTCTGAATGCCGCCGAGGTCGCGGGCCGGAGCCACGATCTGCACCTGGCCCTGACGGGCCAGCTCGGGAATGGCGCGGACGGCCGCCTGGGCCGGAACGTCAAAGACGCGCTCCTGCGCGAAGGAGGGCGCGGCGATCGCGAGCGCCACGATCGACGTCCCGCAGGCGAGGACGGAGTAACGGGAAATCATAGGCAAGCACCCCCAAGGTCATCGCGTTGGTCGCGACCTTCGCGATTGAGAGGAACCGGCCGAGGCCTTCCGCTAACGGTAATAAAAACTTCTTATTCGGCGACGGATCGGGGGCTCAGCACCACCGTGTCGCCGCGCTGCTCCAGCCTGGCGTCGAACACCCGCGCGATGGCGCGGCTGAAGCCCACGGGATCATTGGCGGCGAACAGGCCGGTGACCGGTTCGCGCGCCAGAACGGGGTCGCCGATCTGGATGCGAGTGTCGCTGTAGCGGGCGAAAACCTCCGCCGCCTGACTCAGCGTCTCGCCCTCGAAGGCCAGCTTGCCTTCGCGCCAGGCCAGCTCGCGGGTGACAACCTCCGGCGCGACCGCCCGCGGGCGTTCGCCCCCGGGACGATCCGACAGCATCAGCCGCGTGTTGTCGGCCAGCCGGACCGCCTGTGCCGAGACCGAGGTCGGCGCGACCTCGACCAAACCCTGGTTGACCAGCACGTCGACCGGCGCCCGCTCCAGCTTGCGGACGCGGAAATTGGCCTGGGCCGTGCTCAGCCGCCGGCCGTCGACCTCGACGATGAACGGTCTACGGTCGTCGCGCGCGACCGAGAAATAGGCCTCGCCCTCCAGCAGGGCGACGATCCGCCGTCCCTTGTCGTAGCGGACCCGGATCCTGGTCTCGGTGTTGAGCAGGACGGTCGAGCCGTCCTTCAGCGGCGCCAGGCGGATCTCGCCGCGCTCGGTGCTGATCACCGTTCCCGCGGCGGCCGGCAGGCCGACGGCCAGGGCGGCCAGCGACGCCGCCGCCGCGCCGCCGCCCCAGATCAGGGCCTGGCGGCGCGACAGGCGCGCGACCTTCGGCGCGGCGAAGTCGGCGGGGTCGAAGTCGTCGCCCAGCGCCTGGGCGGACTCGCTCATCATCGCCATCGCCCGGGCGCGCAGCATCGCGCCCTTGCGGCGCGGATCCCCCGCCAGCCAGGCCTGGAAAGCGTGTTCTTCCTCCACGGACAACGGTCCGCGATCCAGCCGCGCCGTCCAGTCGGACGCCGTCTGATCAATGTCTCGACTGGATTCTCGCTGGGCCATCGACCGGGGCAATCTCCGCTTCCAAGGTCCTAGAGGTTTGGGACCGCCTGTTTCCGCTACGCCCGAACCAATCAATCAGGAATAGGACGCCCCGGGATATGTGAGTCTCGACCGTATTCTCCGAAATTCGCATCCGCGCGGCGATCTCGCGCTGGGGCAGGCCCTTGACCCGCCTGAGCACGAAGGCCTCTCGGGTCTTGGCCGGCATGGCCGCGATCGCCTGGGCCAACCGTCGAAGTTCGTCCCGATCGATGGCCAGGCGCTCCGGCGAGGCCGCCTCGTCGGGATGCTCCAGCCGCTCCAGGTCCTCGACCGTCTGGATCGAGACGATGCGGGCCCGGCGCACGTGGCGCACCACGATCGAGCGGGCCACTTGGAAGAGATAGGCGCGCGGATGGCGGATGCCCTCGACGCTCTCCTGTTCGGCCAGGACCGCATAGGCCTCCTGGATGACGTCGTCGGGATCGATCCCGACCGGAACGCCGCGCGACAGCCAGCCCCGCAGAGCGGATTCGTGCGGCAGGATGTTGCGCAGGAACCACCGTGTTCTTTCCCTGTCGGCGCCGCTCATCGTCCACCCGCTGACTGGATTCGTCTCACCACGGAGCCTTCGCCTAGAGCCCTATTGTGACAGTCAGACCTCACCGCGCGGCAGGGTTGTCCGCCAGCTTTCGCAACTCGTCGGCGGTGACGGGAACGAACGGCTTGTGGGCGTCGCCGGTCCAGCGATTGAGCGTCAGGTCGGCCGTCTGGCCGTCGGGCGTCTTGGCGTTGACCGCCAGATAGAACAGGCCGTCGCCGACCGGCTGCAGCCCGACATCGGCCTTCTGGTTCCAGCCGCGCACGCCGGTGGCGGGATCCTTCAGGCCGTCGTCGGCGAGCGGCAGAACCCTCCCCTGCTCCCAGCCCCGCCCCGCCTTCACGCCGATCAGGTCGCCGGTCTTCGGCTGCGCGGCGGCGTCGAAGGCGTAGAGCCCATAGTTCGGCCAATTGGGCTTCTGGCCCGGATAGACGCCCATGAACCAGCGCTTGGAGGCGTCGTCATAGGCCAGGTTCTGGACGCCGTAGCGGGTGTTGCCGGTGCGGATGAAGACCTTGGCGTCCGCCGTCGCCGGGCCATTGTGATGCGGCGCGGCCTCGGTCAGCGGACTGGCGTAGCGGTCCCAGTCCGTGACGTCGTACTGCAGCAGCACCTGCTGGTCGTTGTCGGTCCGGGTGGTATTGCCATAGACGCCGTAGGCTACCGTCAGGTAGCGCCTGCCATCCGTGTGGCCGAACGCCGGACCGAACGACACGCCGTCGACGCCCGAGGCGTCGTAACGGTGATCGGGCGAGGCCACGACGTCGCCCTTGAACTTGCCGTCATCGCCCTCGAACACGCCGTCGCCGTTCAGGTCGGCGCTGTAATCCTTGACCACCTCGGGCAGGTAGACGGTGCGGAAAAGCGCGCTGCCGGACGCCTCGACGCCGACGCGGTCCAGCCGGGCCACGTCGATCACGGCGATGTAGAAGGCCTTGTCTTCCTTGTACTCCAGCGAGCCGTAGACCTTGCCGTCGGCCGGGTTGAAGTCGAGGTCGCCGAGGTGTCCGGTCCAGCCGACCAGCGTGCCGATCAGCTTGCCGCTGAAGTCGTACTTCGCCAGCAGGGTCGTGAACGAGTAGTAGATGAAGCCGCCCCGCACATCGACGGCGACGCCCTGCACGTGGCCGGCCTTCCAGGTCCCGCCGTTCTGGGTCAGCGGCAGGTTGGCCAGGCCCCCCTCGGCGAGCGCCGGACCGCCGATGCACAAGGCTAGGATCGAAGCGGCCACGGCCAGGCGATGACGAACGGACATGGCGAAGACCCCAACCCAGCGTTGGCGGGCGGACCTAGGGCGTCTTGGCGACAGCTTGATGACAGTTCGGCGTCGAGGGTCGAGCTCAGGGCGCCTCTCGGATCGAGAAGCTCTGCTCGATCAGGGCGGCGCGGCCGAAGATGGTCATGAAGGCGATGTCGGCCGCGTCACGCCCCGTGGCGACCCGCACCAGGCCGTCGATCGGCGCCTTGCCCGTGGCGTCGACCAGGCGCCAGCGGCCGCCCAGATAGACCTCGGCGATGGCGTGCAGGTCCGGCGGCTCCAGCTTCCAGGCATAGGCGCTGACCGCTCGCGCGGGGATGTCGGCGGCGCGGCACAGGCCGATGATCAGGTGCGTGAAGTCGCGGCAGACGCCGGCCCGGTCGACCAGGGTGTCGATCGCCGTCGTGCCCGAGTTGCTGACCCCGCCCAGATAGTCGATGTGCTCGCCGATCCAGTCCAGCATCGCCTGGACCTTGGCCCCGCCCTGGAGCTGGCCGAACTCGCGCTCGACGAACGGCTCAAGCCGGTCGGACGGGCTGTAGCGGCTGGCGCGCAGGAAGGGCAGCACCTCGCTGGGCAGGTCGCGGATGGCCATGGCCGGCGCGTCGGCCAGGTCGTGGTCGCGTCGCATGACCTCCACCTGGGCGCGGTAGAGGGCGTTGACCGTTCCCGTGGCCGTGAACACCGTGCGCCGCTCGAACGTCACCGGATCGTCGACCCGCACGGCGTCGACATTAGGCCAGAAGGTCAGGGCTTCCAGCCCCACCACCTGGTCGGGCCCATGGGCGGCCTCGACCAGCAGCAGCACCTCGCACGGGGTCGCGAAGTCATAGGTGAGCGAGGCTTCGACGTCGAAACGCATGGTGATCCCGGAAATGGGGCGACCGAGAACCGGTCGCGCCGCCTAACAATCCGCCAGGATGGCTTCGGTTCAGAACGTCTAGCGAGCGAAAGGAAATGGCGATAGCGACTTGCTGGTCTCCTCGACCAGCAGAGTGCGATTGATCGGCGCCGCCGCACGCTGGGGACAGGCCGGGCGTTCGCAGATCCGGCACGAGGGCCCGATCTCGACGGTGATCGGCGCGGCCATGTCCAGGCCCCGCGCATGGACCAGCTTCGACGCGTATTTCAGCTCGCAGCCCAGGCCGACGACCAGTTCGTCCTCCAGTCCCGCCTGCAGGCCGGAGGTCCGCCGCACCGTCCGCGACAGGGTGAAGTAGCGCTCGCCGTCCGGGGTCTCGATCACCTGGGTGACGATGCGCCCCGGGGTCTTGAAGCTGTCGTGGACGTTCCAGCGCGGACAGGCCCCGCCGAAGCGCGAGAACGGAAAGGGCCCGGCCGCGAAGCGCTTGGAGATGTTCCCCGCCGCGTCCAGCCGCATCATGAAGAACGGCACGCCGCGCGAGCCCGAACGCCCCAGGGTGGTCAGCCGCTGGGCGGCCTGCTCGTAGCTGATGCCAAAGCGCGGCCGCACCCGCTCGATGTCGTAGCCGCTGGCCTCCATGGCGGCCAGGAACGGCTCGTAGGGCATCATGATCGCGGCGGCCAGGTAGCTGTCGAGAAACACCTTGAGCAGCTGGCGCGTGGCCCGGTCGGGGGCCTTGAAGCGGTCGGTCAGGTCCGACAGCACCTCCCCGCCCTCCATCAGCCCCAACTGATAGCACATGCCGAAGGTGCGGCTGGCGTGGGCCAGGGTCTCCGACAGCATCAGGCGCTTGCGGTGATGGTCGTAGCGGCGCAGCGAGCCGGTCATCACCTCGACCGGCATGATCCGGGTCTGGATGCCGAACCGGCTCTGCAGGCGCTCGCGGACCGCCGGCGCCAGGTCCTGCGGGTCGGCCTTCAGCTGGGCGACGATCTTCTCGGCCAGGGTCTCCAGCTCGGCGAAGTGGTTGCGCTGGGCGCCGACCAGGTCGCGGACCCAATCCGTCGGCGACGATTGCTCCGAGGCCGGCCCCGTCCCGTCCGGGCGCTCGAAGGCGCCCAGGTCGATCATCCGGCCGCGATCCAGATAGGCGCGATAGAGCCGCGTCATGGCCTCGGCCAGGCCCGGCGACAGCTCGGCGACCTCGGCGGCCTCATGACGCGAGACGCCGAGATCCGCGAACATCTTGTCGGCCAGCACCTCTTCCAGTCCCGCCCCGCCGCCCGGGTCGTCGGCCGACAGGCTGCGCAGGTCCAGGTCATAGGCGTCGGCCAGCCGCAGCAGGATCTGCGCGGTGACCGGCCGCTGGTTGCGCTCCAGCAGGTTGAGGTAGCTGGCCGAGACGCCCAGCTCCTCGGCCATCCGCGCCTGGGTCACGCCCAGGTCGCGCCGCAGCCGCTTCAGCCGTCCCCCGAGGAACAGCTTCTTGTCGTTTTGCTTCTTTTCCAGCACCGCCATTCGGTCAATCTGTCACGACTTTACAGATTTTACAAAGTCATTCCGTGACAAATTGCCTTCAATAGGTTCGACCGATCCCGCGGCGCGGCGTTAGCTCGCCAGGACGAGTTTTCCTTGGCCCGCAAGGCTTACCAGCCCGGGCCCCGTAGTGGGATCGAACGACCATGACGCAGCGCAAGACCTATGCCGAACACCGCGACGCCCTGCTGGCGCGCTATCCCGATGGCGTTCTGCCGGGCGGCGTCGGCATCGACGACGTCATCCAGCTGAAGCTGCAGAACACCTTCCCGACCCACCTGGACATCGCCCGCGCCATGGCCCCGGTCATGCGCGCCGACATGGCCGCCTACGACGCCGACAGCAGCAAGTTCACCCAGTCGCTGGGTTGCTGGTCGGGCTTCCACGCCCAGCAGATGATCAAGTCGGTCAAGCGCCTGCGCGGCACGACGAAGGGCGCCTATGTCTATCTCTCGGGCTGGATGGTCGCGGGCCTGCGCAATCGCTTTGGCCACCTGCCCGACCAGTCGATGCACGAGAAGACCTCGGTCGTCGACCTGATCGAGGAGATCTACGTCTCGCTGCGCCAGGCCGATGAAGTCGCCATCAACGACCTCTTCAAGACCCTCAGCGCCGCCCGCAAGGCCGGCGACCAGGTCGCCGAGCAGGCCGCGATCAAGGCGATCGACAACTTCGAGACCCACGTGGTGCCGATCATCGCCGACATCGACGCCGGCTTCGGCAACGAGCACGCGACCTACCTGCTGGCCAAGGAGATGATCAAGGCCGGCGCCTGCTGCCTGCAGATCGAGAACCAGGTCAGCGACGCCAAGCAGTGCGGCCACCAGGACGGCAAAGTCACCGTGCCGCGCGAGGACTTCATCGAGAAGCTGCGCGCCTGCCGCCTGGCCTTCGAGGAACTGGGCGTCGACCAGGGCGTCATCGTCGCCCGCACCGACAGCTTGGGCGCGGGCCTGACCCAGAAGATCCCGGTCAGCCAGGAGCCGGGCGATCTGGCCAGCGACTACATCAAGTGGCTGAAGACCGAGCCCGTCACGCCGGAGAACCCGCTGAAGGACGGCGAGCTGGCGATCATGAAGGACGGCGCCTTCGTCAAGCCGGTCCGCATGCCCAACGGCCTGTTCGCCTTCCAGGACGGCACCGGCCGCCAGCGCGTCATCGAGGACTGCATCGCCAACCTGACGCAAGGCGGCGCCGACCTGCTGTGGATCGAGACCGACACCCCCAATGTCGACGAGATCGCCTCGATGGTGAACGAGATCCGCAAGGTCGTGCCCAACGCCAAGCTGACCTACAACAACTCGCCGTCGTTCAACTGGACGCTCAATCTGCGCAAGCAGGTGCGCGACCAGTGGATCGCCGAGGGCAAGATCCACAAGGACAGCTACCCGGAAGGCAACGCGCTGATGTCGGCCGAGTACGACAAGAGCGACCTGGGCCGCGAGGCCGACGAGCGCCTGGCCCGCTTCCAGGTCGACATCGCCGCCCGCGCCGGGGTGTTCCACAACCTGATCACCCTGCCGACCTTCCACCTGACCGCCAAGAGCGTCGACGAGCTGTCGCGCGGCTATTTCGGCGAGGAGCGGATGCAGGCCTATGTCAACACGGTGCAGCGCGAGGAGATCCGCCGCGGCGTCTCGGCCGTGAAGCACCAGCACGAGGTCGGCTCGGACCTCGGCGACACCTTCAAGGAGATGGTCGCCGGCGAGCGCGCCCTGAAGGCCGGCGGCCACGCCAACACCATGAACCAGTTCGCGGCCGAATAGCCGCGAACCCCTTCCCTTCGATCGAGGAGCCAAAGCCATGACCGCCACGCGTTTCGCCCCCGCCGCCATGCCGAACTCGGACGCCAAGGAGCGCGCCGTCGACCGCGTGGCCGAGGCCTCTCACCGCCTCAACGAGGCCGTGCGCCGCGCCATCGAGGCCGGCTACTCGGTCGAGCTGGTGCGCGCCTCGCGCCACCACGACGGCTCGGGCAACTGGGGCGACCAGATCGTCCCCACCGTCCGTGACAAGGGCGCCGAAAAGAGCGCCTAACTAAAGATAACCGACCAGAGTCCCGAAGATGGCTCCCCGGACCTCCCGGGGAGCCGATCCCACCGCCACGGAAAGCTTCCCATGCCGCTCGACATCGCCGCCAACATCCAGGTCACCGGTCCCGTTGAAGGCCGAGCTGCGGAAGTACTCACCCCGGAAGCCCTGGCCTTCGTGGCCGACCTGCACCGCCGGTTCGACGCCCGCCGCCGCGAGCTGCTGGCCGCCCGCCAGGCGCGGCAGGCCCGCTTCGACGCCGGCGAACTGCCCGACTTCCTGCCGCAGACCGCCGACATCCGGGCCGCCGACTGGACCGTCGCCCCCGTCCCCGCCGACCTGCTGGACCGCCGCGTCGAGATCACCGGCCCGGTCGACCGCAAGATGATCATCAACGCCCTGAACTGCGGGGCCAAGGTGTTCATGGCCGACTTCGAGGACGCCACGGCGCCGACCTGGGCCAATGTCGTCGAGGGCCAGATCAATCTGAAGGACCGCTGGTCGGGCGACCTCACGCACGTCGACGCCAAGTCCGGCAAGTCCTACGCCATGGGTCCGACCCCGGCGGTGCTGAAGATCCGCCCGCGCGGCTGGCACCTGATGGAGCGCCACCTGGAGGTCGACGGCCAGGCCGTGGCCGGGGCGCTGTTCGACTTCGGCCTCTACGCCTTCCACAACGCCAAGGCGACTCTGGCGCAAGGCTCGGGTCCCTATTTCTACCTGCCCAAGCTGGAGAGCCATCTGGAGGCTCGCCTCTGGAACGAGGTGTTCGTCCGCGCCCAGGAGGCGCTGGGCCTGCCCGTCGGCACGATCAAGGCCACGGTGCTGATCGAGACCATCCCCGCCGCCTTCGAGATGGACGAGATCCTGTTCGAGCTGAAGGACCATATCGTCGGCCTGAACTGCGGCCGCTGGGACTACATCTTCTCGTTCATCAAGCGCCTGGGCCGCCGCCCCGAGTTCCTGACCCCGGACCGCTCGGCCATGGTCATGGGCAAGGCCTTCCTGGGCGCCTATTCGCTGAAGCTGATCCAGACCTGCCATCGCCGGGGCGCCTTCGCCATGGGCGGCATGGCGGCCCAGATCCCGGTCAAGGGCGACGACGCCGCCAACCAGGCCGCCTTCGCCAAGGTCAAGGCCGACAAGGAACGCGAAGCCGGGGCCGGCCACGACGGCACCTGGGTCGCCCACCCCGACCTGGTGCCCGTGGCCATGGAGGTCTTCGACCGCCTGATGCCGGCGGCCAATCAGCGCGACAAGCTGCTCGCCGATCTCGACATCACCGCCGCCCAGATGCTGGAGCTGCACGAGGGCGTCCGCACCGAGGCCGGCGTGCGCGAGAACATCCGCGTCGGCGTCCGCTATACCCAGGCCTGGCTGGAAGGCCGGGGCGCGGTGCCGCTCTACAACCTGATGGAGGACGCCGCGACGGCCGAGATCTGCCGCACGCAGCTGTGGCAGTGGGTCCGCCTGGCCGCGGCGCTGGACGACGGCCGCGTGCTGACCTCGGAACTGTTCATCAGCCTGTTCACCCAGGAGATGGCCGACCTACGCCGCGACTTCGCTTCGCCGCGCCTGGAGACGGCCGCCGAGCTCTTCACCCGCATGGTGCTGTCCGACAACCTGGAAGAATTCCTGACCCTGCCGGCCTACGAACTGATCTAGCCAACCGCCTGATCCAACCGAACGCATGACCGCAAAGAAAAAGCCCGGCGAAAGCCGGGCTTGAGAAGTAGGGGAGGAAACGCCCAGGAAGGGCAGAGGCCTCAGCCTCACGGAGGTCATCTATGCCTGGCCGAACGCCATTCAAGGGCGGAGCGGAAGAAACTTCGGTTTCAACGCGCTTGGCTTGCCGGGGCCGTGTGGTAATGAGCGCGCTCGACGAGTGAGGGCCTGGCCCGAAGCGAGCGCCAGTCCATGTCCGACCCCGCCGATCCCAAAGACATCCCGCCGGCGCCGAAGCCGCGCAAGCCCCGGAAGCCGCGCGCCAAGGCCGCGATGACCTCGGCGGCTGTCCTGCCCGAGAGTTCGTCCGAACCCGTCGCGCCCAAGCCGCCTCGTCCGCGCAAGCCGCGCGCACCCAAGCCGCCGGTCGAGGCGGTCGAGGCGGTCGCCGAAACCCCGGACATCGTCGAAGAGACCCCGGCCCCCGCGCCAGTCGTCGAGCCCGAACCCGAGGTCCCGCCCGAGGAAGCGCCCCCTCCCGAAGCCGAGACCGAGCTGCCGGAAGCCGTCGAGGCGATCCCGGAAGCCGCCCTCTCCCCGGCCGAGCCCGTCAAGACCGCCAAGCCGCCGATCTGGAAGCGTCCCGCCTGGCTGATCGGCGCGGCCGCCGCCGTGGTGCTGGCGGTCGTGCTGGTCGCCTCGCTGTTCTGGTCGCTGCCGCTGAGCCGCGCCCTCGAGCCGCTGAACAATTCCGCCATCGTTCTGGTCGCTGATGACGGCTCGCCGATCGCCCGCCGCGGCTCCTACAAGGAAGCCCCGATCGACGTCGCCAAGCTGCCGAAATACGTGCCCGGCGCCTTCATCGCCATCGAGGACCGTCGTTTCTACAGCCACATGGGCGTCGACCCGAAGGCGATCGCGCGGGCGCTGGGCAAGAACGCCCAGGCCGGCGGCGTCTCGGAAGGCGGCTCGACCATCACCCAGCAGCTGGCCAAGAACGCCTTCCTGAGCAGTGACCGCAACCTGCGCCGCAAGGCGCAGGAGGCGTTGATCGCGGTCTATCTTGAGGCCCGCCTCTCCAAGGACGAGATCCTGTCGCGCTACCTGTCGTCGGTCTATTTCGGCGACGGGGCCTTTGGCCTGCGCGCCGCGGCCCGGCACTATTTCGGCAAGCCGCCCGAGCAGCTGTCGATCGGCGAGGCCGCCATGCTGGCCGGCCTGGTCAAGGCCCCGTCCCGCCTGGCCCCGACCAACAACATCGAAGGCGCCCGCGAGCGGATGCGCGTCGTGCTGGGCGCCATGGTCGAGACCAAGACCATCACCCAGGCCCAGGCCGACGCGGTCGGTGAGGTCTCGGCCATCGAGAACCCCGACAAGCTGCCAACCGGCTCCTACTTCGCCGACTGGGCCCTGCCCCAGGCCCGCGCCGCCATCGGCGCCCGCTATGGCGAGACCATCGTCAAGACGACCCTGGATCCCGCGCTGCAGGCTAAGGCCGAGAAGATCCTCAACGACTTCATCGCCCGCGACGGCAAGGTCCTGAACATCACCCAGGGCGCCCTGGTGGCCATGCGCAAGGACGGCCGCGTCGTGGCCATGGTCGGCGGCCGCGACTACGGCGCCAGCCAGTTCAACCGCGCCGATGGCGCGCGCCAGCCGGGCTCGTCGTTCAAGCTGTTCGTCTACCTGGCCGCCCTGCAGTCGGGCATGACCACGACCAGCCCGATCCTCGACACCCCGGTGCAGGTCAGCGGCTACACGCCCAAGAACCACGAGGGCAAGTACCGCGACCGCGAGATCCCGCTGATCAGCGCCTTCGCCGCGTCTTCGAACGTCGCGGCCGTGCGCCTGGCCCACGACCTCGGCCCCGCCAAGGTGATCAAGGTCGCCCGCCAGCTGGGCGTCACCGAGAAGATCCCCGACGACCTGACCATGGCGCTGGGCACCGGTTCGATGAGCCTGACGCGCCTGACGGCAGCCTACGCCTCCATCGCGGCCGGCGAATATCCGATCGTCCCGCACGCCCTGGAGACCTTCCAGAAGGGCAAGACCACCGCCTACGATCCCAAGGTGCTGGCCGGCATGCGCGACCTGCTGCGCTCGGCCACCCATCGCGGCACGGGCCTGGAAGCGGCGATCGACGGGGCCTACGGCAAGACCGGCACCACCCAGGACTATCACGACGCCCTATTCGTCGGTTACGTCGACGACCTGGTGGTCGGGGTCTGGGTCGGCAACGACGACAACAGCTCGATGAACGGCGTGGTCGGCGGCGGCGAGCCCGCCAAGATCTGGAAGGCCTTCATGTTGTCGGCCCTGGGCCGTAGCGCCGCCCCGGCGGTCGTCGAGGACCCGCTGGACGACCTGGGCCTGCCGCTGGAAGGCGAGATCGGCCCCGACGGCCTGCCGGTGGTCCCGCTGACGGTCCCCACCGACTCGCTCCCGCCGCCGCCCGTCGCGCCGGTCGCCCCCATCGCGCCGCCGCCGCCCGAGCCGCGCCCCTAGCCCCCGCGAGGAGACCGACATGTCCGACGACCTGGCGCGTGAAGACCTGTCGGCCCTCGCCGAGGCCCAGGCCGGCCCCTTCCACGCCCGCGCCGAGGCCCGCGCCACCCGCGCCGGCCTGGTCACCTTCGGCGTGGTGGTGAGCGGCGTCCTGCTGTCGGCGGCGCTGCTGGTCTGGACGGTGCGCCGACCGGTTCGCTAGGCCGCGAGGTAGAAACCCACCTGTCCGGGGGTCTCAATCCCCCACCAGCCTCCCGGCCGGGGGCACCCGGACGATGAAGTGGCCCTTCACGCCCTCCGGCCACTGGCGGTACGGCACCACGCCCTCGTCGCTGGCGGCATAGGCCACGGCGTAGTCGACGATCGCGCGCGCGGCCTCGGCGGTCGGTTCGAACCGGCCCAGCACATAGCCGATCTTGCCCGGCGCCCGCAGGTGGATCGAGCAGTGCTGGGCGCAGTTGAACAGGCAGGGCATTTCCTGGATCGCCACATCGCTGCCCGCCGCCGCCGCGCGCAGGGCCGTCGCCAGCAGCGCCCCGCCGCGCACGCCTTCGGGCGTTTCGCGCTCTTCGGCCGAAACGCGGCAGGTGTTGCAGACCACCACCGCCGGGCCGTCGTCGGCCGCGCGCAGAACGGTCAAAACTCGATCCCCGCCTGGGCCTTCACCCCGGCGCGGAACGGGTGCTTGACCTGGGCCATCTCGGTGACGAGGTCGGCGGCCTCGATCAGGGCGTCCGGCGCGTTGCGGCCGGTGACGACCACGTGCTTGCCCTCCGGCCGATTGACCAGGACCTCCAGCACCTCATCGAGCGGCAGATAGTCGTAGCGCAGGATGATGTTCAGCTCGTCGGCGACGACCATGTCCCAGTCGGGATCGGCGATGCGGGCCTTGATGGCCTCCCAGGCCTCGCGGGCCACGGCGATGTCGCGGGCGCGGTCCTGGGTGTCCCAGGTGAAGCCCTCGCCCATCGGCCGGAACTCGACCTGGTCCGGGAAGGCGTCGAACACGACCTTCTCGCCGGTCTGCATCGCGCCCTTGATGAACTGGATGACGCTGACGCGCTGGCCGTGGCCGATGGCGCGGCAGACCATGCCCAGGGCCGCCGTCGTCTTGCCCTTGCCCGCGCCCGTATGGACGATCAACAGGCCCTTCTCGATCTGGCGCTCGGCCATCATCTTGGCCCGCGCCGCCTGGATCACCTTCATCCTGGCGTTGTGGCGCGCGTTCTTCGCAGCCTCTTGGCCGGCCTCGCCGTCCGGGACTTCTTCGTTCATCACCCTGCCCTCGCCGGACACCCCGCCGGCCGCGTTGATATGACGAAGGCCGGTCTCCTGGCTTACGCCCTCCCGTCGCGGCGCCTTCCCAGGATCACTCCCAGTGGCGCGTGCCGCGACGATCGACGGACGATCACAGTTGCGGGGGCAGCCGCGGATTGGTCACCGCGTTCCCGGAGGTCTTTCGACCTCCATGCCTTCGCCGTCCGGGGTAGGCGCGCCCGCCCGGAGGGTCAAGCTCACTTCGGCAGGGACAGGCGGTAGACCAGCACCAGGTTGTCGTTGTCGCCGGTCCCGGTGTCGCCATGCAGCGAGGCGTCGAAGTCCTGGCCGTTCACGTGGCCCCTGGCCGTGGCGAAGTCGTTGTCCGACCCGACCAGCAGGAAGACGTCGCCGGTCTTGTCGAACGTCGAACCGATGGCCATGGCCTCGATCTTCTCGGGCAGGCTGGTCGGGGTCGAGGGCGAGACCGACAGATTGATCCCGAACCTGGCCAGCTGGACGGGGTTGAGGATGTCGACCAGCTCGGCCTGGGCGGCCGGTTTGATGTCGGGGTTCAACGCGCCGTCCCTGGCGATCGGCTGGCCGCCCTGCTCGTAGGGCGTGCCGGCCAGGTTGGTGGCGCCGGCGAGATCGACCAGCAGGATGCTCTTATAGACCGGCGCATTGGGCGCGCCCTTGCCGCGTCCATTGCCGTCGCGCGCCAGGACCAGCAGGCGGTCCTCGCTGAGCGCCACGGCCTCGGACTGGGCGGCGGTAACGTCGGCGGCCTGGCCGTCGCCGTTCTCGCGTACGGTCGGCAGCTGCAGCGCGTAGTGGCCGATCGGGGCCTTAGGCAGCCGGGTCTTGCTGATGTCATAGACCAGCACGCGGGTGTTGTTGCGGGTGGCGTTGTTCGACGCGGAGTCCTGCACGGTCGCGCTCTGCAGCACGGCGATCAGGCGCTTGCCGTCGGGGCTGATGGTCAGCGCTTCCAGGCCCTGGTTGTTGCGGCGGCCCTGTTCGGGCGCCTTCTCGGCGCCGAAGTTCAGTTGGCCCTTCTTGATCGGCAGCAGCGCCGGGACGGTCTGGATCGCGCCGGTCAGCGTGCCGGTCCTGTCGAACAGATAGACGCCCGCCGCATATTCGTCCGAGACGTAGAAGCTCCCGTCCGGCAGGTAGGCGATCGCCTCGCTGTCCAGGCTGAGCTTGCCCGCCCCCTCGCCGCCGGCCGGCGACGGATAGCGCACGCCGCCCCGCTCGACGACGTTGGCGCCCGGGTCCATGCCGGTGAACGGCTGGCCGGTCTGGTCCTTCAACAGGAAGCCGCCCGTGGGCGTGATGGTCAGGCCCTTGCCGGGAACCAGCTTGATCGCGTGCTCGTGGACGCGGTTGGCGTAGTCGGTCGTGCTCTTGAACGGTCCGACATTGTTGGGTCCGCGATCCGGCAGGGTGCGCAAGGTCCCGGTATAGGACCCGTCGGCGGCCTTCTTCCAGTTCGACAGCGCCATGCTGGAGAACGAGCCCAGGGTCTCGCCGTTGAAGTCGCGCGTCGCCGCGGGCAGCCAGCCCACGGCCACCAGGCCGTGATTGACATAGGTCCTGCCGCCGAACGCCACGGTGACGTCGCCGGGGGTGTTGTCCCAATGCGGCGCGACATAAGTCCGCGACTGGGCGCCGGCGTCGGCCGCCAGGGCCAGGGCGGCGAGACCCACGAGGGTTCCGGCAAGGCGACGGCGCGACATCGAGGGCTCCTGAAAAGGACACGGAAGTGTTCGGTGGAACTCGCCGCGCTCTTAGGGAGGGTCTGCATAGGTTTTGTGACAGAGACCGTCGCGCAACCGCAGCAGAACCGTCATCAAGCTGTGGAATAGACGCGGCGCTCAACACCAATCGGCGCCGTAGACGAAAATCCGCGTGGCGCGCGATATCTAGGGGGATATCCGAAATGCTGCTCCGATCCGCCAGCGTGGTGGCTATCGCCGCCTGCCTGATGTTCGCCACCCAGGTCCAGGCCGCCGGTGCGCCCGCTCCGAAGGTCGCGGACGCACCCGCCGACGCCAACGAGATCGACGCGGTCGTCATCGTTGGCAGCGGCCAGACCCGCTCGGTCAACACCCTGACGCCGTCGAGCCTGGAGGTCCTGCCCCCGGGCACGAGCATTCAGAAGGCCCTGAACTTCCTGCCGGGCGTCAGCGCCCAGTCGATCGACGCCCTGGGCGTCAACGAGCAGTCGCTGTCGCTGCAGGTGCGCGGCTTCAACACCACCCACCTCGGCTATTCGCTGGACGGCATGCCGCTGGGCGACGGCGCCTACAACAACTACAACGGCCTGACCATCAGCCGCGCCCTGATCTCGGAAAACCTGGGCCGGGCCGACCTGGCCACCGGCATCGCCGGCCTGTCCATCCCCTCGACCAGCAACCTGGGCGGCGCGCTGATCTACACGTCCAGCGATCCGAAGAAGACCATGGGCTTCTCGATCAACGGGACCGTGGGCAGCGAGGACACCGCCCGCACCTTCATGCGCTTCGACACCGGCGAGCACGGCGGCTTCTCGGCCTATGTCTCGGGCCACTACGCCCAGCAGGACCTGTTCGTGAACCAGGGCGCCTACAACAAGTCGACCGGCAAGCAGCTGAACGCCAAGGCCCAGTACCGCTTTGGCGACAACGTCATCACCGCCTTCGCGGACGTGTCGCGCACGAACCAGGCCGACGACACCTATCTCTCCAAGGACATGCTCTCGCGCCTGGGCTGGGACTGGGCCGGCTATGCGCCGAACTGGGACGCCTATGTCGGCCGCGCCGCCTGTTCGGTGGCCTCGCTGGCGGCCAAATGCGTCCCCTCGACCGCGCCCGAGAAGCTGGCCGATGTCACCTTCACCAACGGCCAGATCCTGCGCAACGACGAGGTCTACTACCTGTCGGGCGACTTCAAGATCCGCGAGAACCTCACCAGCCACGTGCAGGTCTATCGCCACACCGACGAGGGCGCGGGCAACAACTTCATCACCGGCCTGTCGAACCAGGGCACGACCTCAACCGCCGACGACCTGCCGGTGCAGATCCGCGACACCCGCTACACCATCGACCGCTCCGGCGTGGTGGCGAACGTGGGCTGGACGCTGGGCTTCAACCACATTCAGGCCGGCCTTTGGCTGGAAGACAACACCAGCAGCGCCGCGCGTTACATCTGGACCAACGTCACCGGCCCGTTCAGCCTGGCGAAGTTCCTGAAGGGTCAGCCCGACACCGCCCAGTGGGTTCAGCAGACCAACTGGACGACCCAGCAGTTCTACGTCCAGGACACGGTCACCCTGCTGGACGACGCGCTCAGCATCGACTTCGGCTTCAAGAGCACCCACGCCAAGTCGGCCGCCGAGGCCCAGCGCGGGATCGCCAAGGCGCCGGTGACGGCGTCCAGCCAGTTCGCCAGCGGCACGCTGTACGCCAAGGACGACTTCCTGCCGGAAATCGGCGCGCGTTACCGTATCGCCCCGGGCCACGAGGTGTTCGCCAGCTACGCCGAGAACATGGCCATGTTCCAGGGCGGCTTTAAGCTGGGCCCACAGTCGGTGTCGCAAGCGGTCTGGGACGCCCAGGGCCAGTACCTGAAGCCGGAAACCTCCAAGAGCTTCGACGCCGGTTACCGCTATGTCGGCGATAATCTTCAGGTCTCGATCGCCGCCTACGACGTGAAGTTCAACAACCGCCTGCTGCAGTACAACCCCTGCCCGACCAACCAGCAGCAGAACCCGGGTTGCGGCAACTCCTTCCACAACGCCGGAGGCGTCACCAGCAAGGGCGCCGAGATCGGCGTGCTGTGGAAGGCGACGTCGTGGCTGAACTGGTACAATTCGGCCTCCTACAACAAGTCGACCTACGACGAAGACCTGAACTGGTGCACGACCACCTGCGTGATCAAGCAGACGGCCGGCAAGCAGCAGGTCGATACGCCGAAGGAAATGCTGGCCAGCGTGCTGAGCGTGAAGCAAGGCGGCTTCTCGGCCTCGCTGCAGGGCAAGTACACCGGCCGCCGCTACTACACCTACACCAACGACCAGAGCTTCGCCGGCGTCACCACCTTCGACCTGGGCGTCAGCTACAGGTTCAGCCCGGTCGGCTTCATGAAGGGGGCCAAGGCGTCGCTGAACGTCACCAACCTGACGAACAAGCGCTACGCCTCGAACTTCGACAGCAGCGTGTTCGCGCCGGACGACGCGGCGGGGACCATTCTGGTGTTTCACTCGTCCGCCCCGCGCCAGGTGTTCGGCACGATCGGCTTCGAGTTCTAAGGGCCATAAAAACCTTGTCATCCCGGCCGCAGCGAAGCGGAGAGCCGGGATGACAGGAATTGTGCGCTGACTACTTCGCCGGCTCCATCAACGCCCGCGCCACGCCGTTGGTCCAGCCGAAGCCGTCCTGGGTGGGATACTCCCCGCCCCCGCCGGCCTTGGCCTCCTCGACGTCGTACTTCTCCAGCATCTTGCCGCTGGCCTGGTACTCGCGCTCGACCGTGGCCAGCCAGCGCTTGGAAATCTCCGCGGCCAGGGCGTCCTCGCCGTAGCGGCGCAGTCCGGAGACGGCCACCCATTGCAAGGGCGCCCAGCCGTTGGGCGTGTCCCACTGCTGACCGGTGCGGACGGTGGTGGTGCGCAGCCCGCCGGGCGCCAGCAGCACGTCCCAGGCCTTCTGGGCGACGGTGTGGGCCCGCCGCTCGTCCGTCGCGCCGGTGAACAGCGGGTAGAAGGTCGCCGCGCTGATGTCGTCCAGGCGCCGGCCGGTCTTCCACTGGTAGTCGACATAGCCGCCCTTGGCGTTGTCCCAGAGATAGAAATCGATGGCTTCGCCCCGGTCGCGGGCGCGACGGTCGAAGTCGCGCTCGCAGGCGGTGTCGGCCAGCTGAGCGCAGCCCTTGGCGATCGCCTTCTCCAGGCCGTACATCAGGCTGTTGAGATCGACCGGGACGATGGCCGTGGTCTGGATCGTCGACAGGCTCTGACCGTCGGCCATCCAGCGCGAGGAATAGTCCCAGCCGCTCTCGGCGCCGGCCCGCAGGTCGCGGAAGACCTCGGCCGGCGGACGGCCGCTCTTGAGGGCGGTCTCGATATCCTCGCGGTAGGACTCATCGCGCGGCGTCTCGCGATCGTCCCAGTAGCGGTTGAGAACCACGCCCTTGGCGACGGCGACCACGCGGCGGTGCGCCTGGCCTGGCTTCAGGTTCTTCTCGCCCTCCATCCAGAAGGCGTGCTCGCGGCGCATCAGCTCGACGCGGGCCTTGATCACCTTGGGGTCCGTGGCGCTGGACAGCCAGACCATGGCGAAGAAGAACGGCGGCTGCGAGCGGCTCAGATAATAGGTCCGCGCGCCGTTGGGGATATGTCCGTAAGCCGTTATCAGGCCGCCGAAATCGTCGATCATGCTCTCGACCAGATCGTCGCGGCCGTCGGCCTTCAGGCCCAGCATCGTGAAATAGCTGTCCCAGTAGTAGATCTCGCGGAAGCGCCCGCCGGGCACGACGAACGGCTTGTCCATGGCCAGGGCCGAACCGCCGGCCACCGGCTTGACCGGCGGCCGGGTCAGATGGGGCCAGAGCGCGGCGATGTGATCCTTGAGCGGCGGCCGCGCGGCGCTGGGCTTGGGCGCGGCGCCCGCTTGCGGGACCACGAAGTTGGCGGTGACAAAGCGCTTCAGCTCGGCGTCGCTGAGCCTTGAATGGGCGCGATAATCGGCCAGGATCTTCGCCGGAGCGCGCCTGGGGACCGCATCGACGAAGGTCTTGCCGTCCGGGAAGATCCGCCGCGTCTGAACCTGGTGAAACAGCTCCTGGTAAGTGTCCGCCGGCGTTGGGATCTTGGCGGCGTCCTGCGCATGGACGGCCGAGGCGAACGTCAAGGCCGCGAGCGTCGCGGCGAACGGGCGGACCATGGAAAGCCTCTCGGAACAGAAAGACGCGGACCGGCGAACCGGCCCGCGCGCAGGGAGTCTTAGGGGATAAGGACGAGGATCAGAAGTTGTACCCCACCGACAGCCTCACCGACCGGCCCAGGATCGGACGGGCGTTGGCGCCGCTGGTGGAACGCGGATCGCCCTCGGTCAGGCCATGGCTGTCGGTCAGATTGTCGGCGGCCACCTGGACGCTGAAGTCGCCGACATTGAAGATCGCGCCCAGGTCGACCTTGGTGTAGCCCTTGAGCTTCTGGGTGTTGGCGTTGTCGCCCCAGCGGTCGTCGACCGCGCTGACCGTGCCGTAGAACGTGGTCGCCACCGACCCCAGCTGGACGTCGTAGCTGGGCGTGAAGCGGATCTGCCAGTCGGGCTGGCGCTGGGCGCTCTTGCCCTGGTTGCCGGGGATCGAGGATTTCTTGATCTCGGTCTTCTGCAGGGTGCCATTCAGGGCCAGCGACAGGCCGAAGTCCGAGCGCCAGCGGCCGTCCAGCTCCAGGCCGTGGGCCTTGTTGGAGTTGGTCTCCAGCGTGCCCCCGACGTCGGCGAACTTGGCCCCGTCAAAGGTGTTGGCGAAGCCGGTGGCGTAGAGCTCGAACGGGCCCGAACGCAGCTTGTAGCCCAGCTCGTACTGCTTGACGCTCAGGGTGTCGGTCAGGTTTTCGCGGAAGTTGTCGAAGCTGGGGAACTTGTAGCCCTTCGAGTAGCGGGCGAACACGCCGGACATTTCGTTGAGGTCATAGTTCAGGCCGACCGTGTACGAGGTCTTGGACTGTTCGTAGTCGACCGTGCGGATGGCCAGGCCGTCCGGATAGCCGTTGCCGTCGTCGACCACATAGTCGGTCTCGAACTTCTCGCGGCGCACGCCGACGTCCAGGCGCAGGGGCTCGATGATCCGCCAGCTGTCGGCCAGGTAGACGGCGTTGACCTTGCCGTCGCCGTTCGACAGCAGACCATAGGCCCAGCAGCCCGAACCGCTGCCCGCCGTCGCCAGGTTGGCGCACGAGACGTTGGCGGCCAGATAGTCGCCATTGGCCTTCACCTGCATCGGCCTGAAGTTGCCGATGGTCCAGAAGTCGTCCGACGAGAAGCTGGAGGCGTAGTAGCCGGCCGAGATCGAGTGGTCGCCGAGCGTTTTGTTGACGCTGAAGTCGTTGACGAAGGCCTGGATCTGTTTCTCGACGATCCACGCGCCCCAGTTCTGGACGTAGTCGCCGGTCCCCAGGGCCGTCCCGCCGCGCGTGCGGACCGGGCCGCCGATCGCCGTCGCCACCGAGGCGGCCGTCACCGCCCCGCCGTCGGGCACCAGGCCATAGGTGTTGGCGTCGCCCTTGGTGAAGCTGAAGCGGTCGCGCACCGTCCAGCCCTCGCCGAAATCGTGCTCGAAGCTGCCGCCGGCCACATAGCCCTTCCAGCCCCGGCCGTCGGCCAGGTCGAAGTCGCGGGTGCGGCCGTCGGCGTGGACCTGCAGGGTTTGCTGGCGCGAGAGCTCGCCCAGTTGGGTATATTCGCCCTTGTCGATGCCGGGCACATTGACCGCGAACGGCAGGTACCAGGCCCCGTGGTCGTCGGTGAAGCGGGCGTAGAGATTGACCTTGCCGTGCTCCAGCCGCTTGGTCAGGTTGACCGTGAACTGCTGGCCCTTCTCGTTGTCGAACTGGGTGTCGCGCACGCCGGGGGAGCGGGTCACGTAGCCGCCCATCATGAAATAGAGGTCGTCGGCCAGCTTGCCGCTCATCACCCCGTCGACGCGGCGCAGGCCGTAGTCGGAAGTGGTGGCCTTGATCAGGCCCTTGGTCTCCTCTCCGCCTTCCTTGAGCATGAAGTTGGTGGTCAGGCCCGGCTGGCCGTTCGAGAAGATCGGGTTGGGACCGCCGCGCAGGGCCTCCATCCGCGAGATCGTCTCGTCGACGCGGAAGATCGACGAGTTCTCCAGGAACGACAGGGTCGAGGGCGGATAGATCGGCGCGCCCTGCAGCTGGATGGTCAGGAATTCGGCGTCGCCGGTGGCGGGAAAGCCGCGCACGAAGACGTTGGCCCCGGCCACGCCGCCCGAGGTCTCGACCCAGACGCCGGGCACCAGGCTCAGCAGCTCGGCGCTGCTCTTGGGCGAGGCCTTGAGGATGTCCTGGGCGCCGACCGTGGTGACGGCGAAGCTGGCCGACAGCTTGTCGATGCCGGCGCCGCCGGGCGTGCCCACCACGATCACCTCCTCGACCTGGGCGGGCTCTTCCGGACGGCTTTGTTCTACGGCGGCGGCCGGCGCGGCCGACTGGCCGGCGGCGCTGGCCGAGACCAGCAGCGGCCGCTCGCGAATGGCGTAGACGCCGCTGGCGGTGGGCTGGGCCACCAGGTTCGAGCCGGCCAGCAGCCGCGTCAGGCCCTCGTCGGCCGAATAGGCGCCCTTCAGCTTCGGCGCGCGCTTGCCCCGCGTCAGGTTCTCGTCGAAGGCCAGCTGCTTGCCCGAGGCCCGGCCGAAGGCGCGCAGGGCGCCCGACAGGTCCTGGGCCGGAATGTCGAAAGTCCGCTCCGGGGCTTGTTCAACGCGGGCCTGCGCCGTGACCGGCGCAGCCAGGACCATCAGCACGGCCGCCGAAGCGCCTAGCAGCCAGCGTTGCTCGAAAGACTTGCTCATACGTCCCTCCCTCGCGCCGCTTGTTCTGTGTATCGGCGCTTTTGGTCAGTTAGACGCCTCACTCCACCGAGGACTCACCACCGGCGGTGAAGTTTTTTGGCTGGCGCTGGAACGCGCGCAATACGGTCTCGCCGCCCTGGCCGCTGACGGCCCGCACGGGCAGCACCGCGGTGACGCCGTCGACGAAGGCGCGGGTGTCGCCCGAGGTGAAGACGCCGCTGATCCGCAGATTGGCCACGCTGGGGTCGCCGATCCGCAGCTTCTCGCGGGCGTAGCGATTGACCCGCTCGACGGCGAGGCTCATCGGCTCGTCCTGGAAGACCAGCTGGCCGCTCTCCCACGCGGCCGCGCGGTTCGGGTCGGCCGGAGCGACCGAGGCGGCTTCGGAATTGACCTGGGCGACCAGCTCGTGATCGGGCGTCAGCGACTTCTCGGTCGGCGCGCCATTGACCCTCAGCAGCGGCGGCGGACGCCCCTTCGCGCCCTCCCCGTCCAGCACCGCGACGTGGCCCTCGTAGAGCACCACCCGCATCTGGTCGGCGACGCGTTCGACGCTGAAGGTGGTGCCGGTGGCGACCACCAGCTTGCCGCCGGCCGCGACCGAGAACGGCCGCAGCGGATCCTTGGCGACCGCGAACTTGGCCCGACCCTGGTCCAGCCACAGCCGACGGCGGTCGCCGTCGTAGCGGACCCTCAGCACCGTAGCGGCGTCCAGCGACACGCGCGAGCCGTCGGCCAGCTCGACGATGCGCCGCTCGCCCTCGGTGGTGCGATAGACGTCCGGCAGGCTGGATCGCCAGGCCAGGCCCCCGCCCAGGGCGACGGCGGCGACCACGGCGGCCGCGGCGCTCCAGATCGCGACGCGCGGGCCGGGCTTGCGGGCCCATTGCCGGCGCTGGGCGCGGCGCAGGTCGTTGAGGGCCTCGCCGCGCAGGGCGATCATGCCGGGGTGCGCGGCCTGCTCGTCCACCGCCCGCCAGGCGGCGACGGCGTCGTCCAGCAACTCGCGGTGCTCCGGATCGGCGGCGAACCAGGCGTCCAGCGCGGCTTGCTCCGCCGGCGGCAGCTCGCCTTCCGACAGCCGCACGCACCATTCGGCGGCTTGGTCGAGGGCCTGATCCATCTTGTCGTCCATGGGGGAGCTCATTCGCCCGCCCTCAGCTTGCGCGTCAGGTGGCCCATGGCCTTGAGGATGTGTTTCTGCACGCCGCTGGTGGTCATGCCGTACAGCGTGGCGAGCTCGGCCTGCTTCATGCCTTCCAGGCGGTAGAGCAGGAAGATGGCGCGGGTCCGGTCGGGCAGCTCGCGCAGGGCCCGTTGCACCGCGCCCAGATCCTCGCGACCCTGCAGGATACGGGCCGGATCCAGCGGCTCCTGGTCGAAGACCTCGCCCGCAACGGCGGCGCGATAGCTGGCCCGCACCCGCTCGCGCCGCTGACGGTCGCGCAGCAGGTTGGCCGCCATCTGGAAGATGTAGGCGTCGGCGTTCTCCATGGCCGGGTCCTCGACCCGCGCCAGCTTGGCGAACAGCTCCTGGGTCATGTCCTCGGCGTCGCTGTGCGTCGCCGCGCGGCGCATGAAGAAGGCCATCAGCGCTGGCCTGTAGCGCCGATCCAACCCCCGGAGATCGTGTGGCGCGACCTGCCGCACGGCGAAACCCTCATGACTGCTCACGACAGTCATGACGCACAACGCCCCCGAACGCACACCGATCTCCGCGAAAGTTTTTCGCGCGACGAGGCGGCCCCTCGCGCGGAAGGAATCGGTTCCAGCCTAGACGGCGATTGATTTGTTCAAGCGATGCGCGCCGAACGCCCTTTAAGCCGGCCCCATGACACGGCGTTCGCCCACCCCGCTTCCCGGCCCCTCGCCCAAGCCGCGCTCGCGCGTTACAGCTTGGCCGGCAAGGACGGTGGCATGAGTCATCCCGGTATCGACAGCCTGCAGCCCCATGAGCGGCCCCTGTTTCCCGGCTCGCCGGCGACGCCCGACTTTTCCCGGCGCGTCCGTATCGCCTATGGCTGCGTCGGCCTGCTGCTGGCCTTCACCAGCGCCATGGGCACGGCGCTGATCACGGTCAACCTCCCCGCCCTCCAAGGCGCGCTGGGGCTGGATCCGGCCCAGGTCTCCTGGCTGCCCACCGCCTATGTGATGACGTCGATCTCGATGAACCTGCTGCTGGTCAAGTTCCGCCAGCAGTACGGCCTGCGCCTGTTCGTTCAGCTGGCGCTGGGGACGTATCTGGCCGCGGTCGTGGCCCACCTGTTCGTCAACGACTTCGCCTCGGCCCTGGTCGTGCGCGCGGCCAGCGGCGTCGCGGCCGCGCCCCTGACCACCCTGGCGGTCTTCTACATGCTGCAGGCCCTGCCCCAGCCCAAGCGCCTGGCGGCCTTCGTGCTGGCCTTCGGCCTGCCGCTGGTCGCCACGCCCCTGGCCCGCTGCTTCTCGCCGGACGTCCTGGAGCTGGGTCAGTGGCGGACGCTCTACCTGATCGAGCTGGCGATGGTGCTGGCCACCCTGGCCGCCGTGCTGGCGCTGCGCCTGCCGCCGTCGGAGCGGCTGAAGGTGTTCGAATGGGCCGACTTCGTCACCTATCCGCTGATGGCCGTCGGCCTGGCCCTGATCTGCGCGGTGCTGGGCCAGGGCCGGCTGGAATGGTGGTTCGCCGCCCCGTGGATCGGCGTGGCCCTGGCCGTCGCGGTCGTGCTGATCACCATCGCCCTGGTGCTGGAGTGGCATCGGACCAATCCGCTGCTCGACCTGCGCTGGGCGATCACGCCGGACTTCCTCGGCTTCATCGCCATCGCCTTCCTGACCCGGGTGTTGCTGGTCGAGCAGAACGGCGGGGCCGCCGGTCTCCTGGCAGTGCTCGGCATGGGCCAAGAACAGACCCGGAGCCTATATTTCGTGATCATGCTGGCCACCCTGGCCGGCGCGATCGTCGGCGCCCTGACGATCACGCCGCAGACCGTGCTCTTCCAGATCATGATCGCCGTGGTGCTGATCGGCGCGGCCGCCTTTCTCGACAGCCATTCCAACGACCTGACCCGCCCGGCCCAGCTGTATGTCAGCCAGGCCATGCTGGGTTTCGCCACGGCCCTCGTCCTGGCGCCCACCCTGCTGATCGGTTTCGTCCAGGTGCTGCAGCGCGGCTGGCGCTCGTTCCCCACCCTGATCGTCTCGTTCAGCGTCGCCCAGAACCTGGGCGCGCTGTTCGCCACCGCCCTGTCCCAGACCTTCCAGTACGACCGGATGCGGTTCCACTACGCCCACCTGGTCGGCCAGCTGGACGCCTCGATCCCGTTCGTCGCCGACCGCCTGCGGACCGGCCCCGTGGCGGTCGCCGCGGTCGCCGGCCAGGCGACGCGCGAGGCCGGCATCCTGGCCTATAACGACCTTTTCCTGCTCCTCCTCGTCATCGCCATGCTGACCCTGATCGGCACTGCGATCTTCACGCTCCGCGCCATCGCCAAGATGAAAGCCGCGCAAAGGGCCGCTCAATGACCGACGCCGCCGCTCCCGCTCCCTCGCCTGAAGCGGCCGAGGCTCTGCGCCACCCGCCCCGCGTCAGCCCGGGGACCCTGGCCATCGCCGTCACCGCCGCCGTCGCGGCCGTGCTGGTCATCCTGTTCGTCTGGCGGCTGCCCCCATTCGTCACCACGCTGCAGGTGACCGAGAACGCCTATGTCCGGGGCCAGGTCACGGTGATGGCGCCGCAGGTCAACGGCTATGTCGTCGAGGTGGCCGTGCAGGACTTCGAACACGTCAAGCGGGGCCAGGTGCTGGCCCGCATCGACGACCGCATCTACCGGGCCCGCGTCGAGCAGGCCAAGGCGACCCTTGCCGCCCGCGAGGCCGATCTGGCCAACGCCGACCAGGCCCAGCGGGCCCGGGCCGCCGCGCTCCTGGGCCGCGAGGCCGAGCAGGCCTCGGCCCAGGCCCAGGCCGCCCGGGCCCGCGCCGACCTGGCCCGCATCAACGACCTGGCCTCGGACGGCTCTGTGTCGCTGCGCGAACGCGACCAGGCCGTAGCCACCCTGCGCCAGACCGAGGCGGCCGTGCGCCAGACCGCCGCCGGCGGCGAGATCGCCCGCCAGGACATCCGCTCGGTCGCCGTCTCCCGCGATGGCCTGAGGGCCGCCGTCGAAGCCGCCCGCGCCGCCCTGCGCTTGGCCCAGATCGATCTCGACAACACCGTCATCCGCGCCCCGCGCGACGGCCAGCTGGGCGAAGTCTCGGTGCGGCTGGGCCAATACGTCTCGGCGGGAACGCAGCTGCTGGCCCTGGTCCCCGCCCGCCTGTGGGTGACGGCCAACTACAAGGAAGCCCAGACCGCCCACATGGCCGTCGGACAGCCGGTGACCTTCACCGTCGACGCCCTGGGCAAGAAGAAGCTGCGCGGCGTGGTCGAGGATCTGGCCCCGGCCACCGGCTCGGAGTTCGCGGTGCTGAAGCCCGAAAACGCCACCGGCAACTTCGTCAAGGTCGCCCAGCGCATCCCGGTCAAGATCGCCATCAGCCCGAACCAGCCCCTGGCCGCCCGCCTGCGGCCGGGCATGTCGGTGGTGACCAAGGTCGACACCAAGGGCGGTCGCTGATGCGCCGCTCGCTGCCCCTGCTGCTGGTTGGCGCGGCGCTGTCGGCCTGCGCGACCACCGCCGCGCCCGAGCGTCCGGCTTCGCCCGTTCCGCCGCCGGCCGCCTGGCGGACCGCGCCGCCAAATTCCCAAGGCGCTCAGGGCGCGCTCGCCGCCGACTGGTGGACACTGCTGGGCGACGCGCATCTGAACGCCCTGGTCGACAAGGCCCTTGCCCGCAACGCCGACATCGCCCTGGCCACGGCTCGGGTCGACGAGGCCCGCGCCCTGTCCCGCGCCGCCCATTCGGCCCTGCTGCCCACCGTCGACGCCGTGGCCGGCCTGCAGGGCTCGCGCCAGCTGGACGCCTTTGGCAGGTCCTACGAGTCGACCGCCGAACAGGTCGGCCTGCGCGTCGCCTACGAAGTGGACCTGTGGGGCCGGGTGCGCGATCTGGACGCCGCCGGCCGGGCCAGTTTGCAGGCCAGCGCCGCCGCCCGCGACAGCGTCCGCCTGGCCGTCGCCGCCACCGTGGCGCGGGCCTATGTGGGCCTGCTGTCGCTGGATGGCCAACTGACCGTCGCCCGGCAGACCATCGCCGCCCGCGAAGCCGGGCTGCGCGTGATCGCGCGCCGCGAAGGCGCCGGCTACTCCACCAAGCTGGAACGCGACCAGGCCCAGGCCGAGCTGGCCGGGGTCCGCCGCCAGATTCCGGCTCTCGAGCTGGCCATCGCCCGCCTGGAAGCCTCTGTCAGCGCCTTGACCGGCGATCCGCCCGGCCCCGTCGCGCGCGGCGATGACCTTCTCGCCCTGCTGAAGACGCCGATCCCCGTCGAGGCCCCCGCGAGCCTGCTGGCCCACCGGCCGGACATCGCTCAAGCTCAGGACAGCCTGATCGCCGCCGACGCCAGCCTGGCCGCCTCGCGCGCCCAGCTGCTGCCGCAACTGCGCCTGTCAGTCTCGGCCGACCGGGTGTTCACCGACGCCCTGCCCGATCCGGTGGCGCTGTGGACCATCGGGGCGGGCCTGGCCCAGCCGATCTTCAACGGCGGCCGGCTGAAGGCTCAGGTCCAGGCCTCGGAGGCTCGCAAGGCCCAGGCGGCGGCCAGCTATCGCGGCGTCGTCCTGAACGCCTTCGCCGAGACGGAAACCGCCCTGCGCGCCGTCGACGCCCTGCAACGCCAGGAGACCGAGATCGCCGCCCAGCGCGCCGCCATCGCCGAGGCCGCCCGCCGCGCCAAAGACCGCTACCGCGCCGGCTACGCCTCGTACCTGGAGCAGATCGACGCCGAGCGCGGCCTGCTGGCCGCCGACCAGGCGGTGATCCAGGCCCGCGAGGCCCGCGCGGTCGCCGCCATCGACCTGGCCCGCGCCCTGGGCGGCGGCTGGACCCCGGCTCCCTGAGGACTGCCGTGGGTTGGTCGCGCCTGAGAGCATGACGCCCTTGCCCAAGGGCTAAATCCCGACACAATTGTCAGCCCACGGACGCTACGTCGTAAAACTGTCGCGGAACCGTGACAAAAGCCCTTGCATTGCTCCGGCAGGGTCCCCCCGTCCTCCGGACCACACAGGATTTGACGACATGAACAAGCTCCTTGGCGCGGTCGCGACGATCGCCCTGCTCGCGGTCGCCGACCAGGCGCACGCCGCCCGCGACTATGTCTGGGCCGCCGGCTCCTCGACCGTGTTCCCGTTCTCCACCCGCGTCGCCGAGAACTTCTCCAAGAAGACCGGCAAGAAGTCGCCCAAGGTCGAAAGCCTGGGCACCGGCGGCGGCATCAAGATGTTCTGCGGCGGCGCCGGCGAGAAGTTCCCCGACATCGCCAACGCCTCGCGCCCGATGAAGAAGTCCGAGTTCCAAGCCTGCCAGAAGGCCGGCGTGAAGGACATCGTCGAGATCAAGATCGGCTTCGACGGCATCGTCGTGGCCGTCGACAAGAAGTCGCCGGACTATAACTTCAAGCTCGAGCAGCTCTATATGGGCCTGGCCGACCAGAGCGCGAAGGGTAACGCGACCGTCAAGAACCCCTACAAGACCTGGAAGGACGTCAACCCCGCCCTGCCGGCCAACCGTATTCTGGTCTATGGGCCGCCGCCGACCTCGGGCACCCGTGACGCCTTCGTCGAGCTGGCCATGGAAGGCGGCGCGTCGAAGATCCCGTTCCTGGCCGCGCTGAAGAAGTCGGACGAGAAGAAGTTCAAGGCCATCGTCTCGCCGACGCGCACCGACGGCGGCTGGGTCGACGCGGGCGAGAACGACAACGCCATCGTCGGCACCATCGAGAAGACCCCGAACGCCCTGGGCGTGTTCGGCTTCTCGTTCCTGGAAGAGAACGCCTCGCGCATCAAGGGCGCCGCGATCAACGGCGTGAAGCCCACGCCGGCCGCGATCGCCAGCGGCCAGTATCCGCTGTCGCGCTCGCTCTACATCTACGTGAAGAAGTCGCAGGTCGGCGTGACGCCGGGCCTGAAGGAGTTCGTCGCCGAGTTCGTGTCGGACTCCGCCACGGGTCGCGGCGGCTACCTGCAAGGCCGCGGTCTGATCCCGCTGCCGCCGGCGGCGCACGCCCAGATGAAGACCAAGGCGACCGCCCTGCCGGCCATGCCGATGCCGAAGGACTAAGGGTCTCCTTGAACCCGAGCTTGGGAAAGGCGGTCGCTCCGGCGGCCGCCTTTTTCTATTCCGGCTTCTCCCAAGGCGGCCTGTCCGGAAGAAACTCGTCGAAGCTCGGACGCACGCCGGGATCGTCGTCCAGGCAGCTGGCGGCGATGGCCAGGATCCGGCCGCTGTCGGGATCGCCCAGCGAGGTTCCGCAGCGCCTGCAGAAGCTCCGCGTGAACCGGAACGGCGGCTTGGGGCGGTAGCGGGTCAACAGCGCCTCCCCCGCCAGCCAGTGGAACGCCTCGGCCCGGACATAGGCGTAGACGCCCGAACCAGCCTTGCGACACCGCGAGCAGTGACAGGTTCCCATCAGCAGCGGCGGCTCGAACAGCTCGAAGCGCACGCCGCCGCAGCAGCAGCTACCCTTGATCGACAATAGGCGTCTCCTTGACCACCCAATCCTCTGAGTGATCTCGGGAAACTGCGCCTCCTCTGCCGCCAGCTTGGTGTCAGCAGGGTGATCGGGCGGTTGAGCCAGGTTGTCGCATGCGTCAGCCCGCGCCGCGGGCGTTTCGATCCGAAGCCGCAAAGCCTTTGGTTTGACGCTCCACGACGGCGAAGAGCGGAATTTCCGGGAAAGCCGTGCAAACAGTGCTTTGAGCATAATCAATGCAATATTGGCGGAGCCCTCCAGTTTTCAGCGCCAGGCATATCGGCGCGAACGCCGGACGAAATTCCAGGATTTCGTGACACGCACATTCGATGGACTCGACGATCATGGAAACGACACGACTGCATCGCGGACGACTCCTCGATCACCTGCAACTTGTCGTCCGGGACCTCAAGGCTAGCCGGGAATTCTATGGGGCTGTCCTGAATGTTCTGGAGATTCCGATCGTCGATACGGCCGACGGCTATTTCTGGGCCGATGAACTCGTCGTGTCCTCGCCAGAAAGCGCGGCGAGCCAGGGCGTCGCGACAGGCCGGCATCACCTGGCCTTTCAGGCCAAGGATCGCGCGACAGTCGATGCTTTCTATCGGGCGGCGTTGGCCCATGGCGGGCGCGACAATGGCGCGCCGGGCGAGCGGGCCTATCATCCAGGCTACTACGCCGCCTTCGTGCTCGATCCCGACGGCAACAACGTCGAAGCCGTGCACCATGGCGAGGCGCGGCGCAGCGCGCCGTCGGTGGTGATCGACTTCTAAGGGTTCCGTGTAGGCCTCTAGCGCGTCCGCGAGGTCATGCCCGCAGCCGCCGCGTCATCCGCCACTTGCGGGTCGAGCGTCGGCGCGGGGCTGGTCTGACGGTCGGCGGGCATGGCGCTCGCCGGGGCTTCGGCGACTGGGGCCGAAGTCTCGACCTTGTGAGGCGCGGGCTGGGAGGCGGTCGACTTGGCGGCCATGGCCGCTGCGGCCGCGTCATCGGCGGCGGTGCGCGTCTCGGACGGGCCGTCCTCGTACCCGCCGTCGCCGGCGGTCAGGAACAGGATCGCGCCAAACGTCGCCATAACCCCGATGATGAAGCCGAGGATCACCCAACCAAAGGGATTGCTGCGACGCTCACTCATTGGACTGGAATTCCCTGACGCCGATACAGCCGGCTACCATGCTCTAACGCTTCAACTAGAGCTTGGTTACCCGTTTCCGCCCTTGGGTGAAAAGGGGGCCGACGAAAGAAGGCGTCAGGTTCCGGACCACTTGCGGACCGGGCCAACGTCGACATGCACGAAATTGCTGGTCGGATAATAGCCCACGCCGCCGCGCCCCAGCTCCAGGGCCGCGGCCCGCACGTAGCGCAGGTCGACGTCTTCCAGGAAGACGTCCATCGCCTTGCCGTCCATGTGCAGGCTGCGCTTGGCGACCTCGCCGCTGCGCTCGGACAGCATCTTGTTGGTGGCCGGGGAACGGTAGCCGGAGATGATCTGGAACGGCGACTTGCTCTGGGTCTTGGCCCGGATCTGGTCGAGGATGTCGTAGAGACCCGTGTCCATGGGATGGGTCTCGTCGTTGCGATAGTCGCGAAGCACCTTGTTCAGGGCCTGGACGGCGTCGGGAACGTACGCGCCGTTCTCCCAGTAGACCGCTTCGAGCTTCTCGTCGGTGTGGATGTTGCGCAGATGGACCCAGCGCGGCTCGACCACCGCCTTGGCGGCGAACGTCTCGACCGGCGCGGGCCGCAGGCCCACCGGCGGAACCGAAGCGGCCGGAGGGATTTTTCCTTCCAGGATCTGGCCGATGATATCGTCATCGGCGCGGGCGTCCGCGACCGGCAGCAGGCCGGCGCCGAGCACGCCGAGCCCCATTCGAAGCAGCTTCCGTCGATCCATAGGTACGCCTTACCCGACACCAATGCCGGGAGGACAGCCCAAAAACTTCAGGAAATCAAGCTGGGCCAGAGCGAAGTGCGGCAATCCGCTGCACCAGCTCGCGATCCCAGCCGTAGGGATCGTCGCGGAAGTTGACCTGCCCGTCCGGGGTCACATAGGCCGTCCAGTACAGCAGGAAAACCGCGATCTGCTGGGGCAGCTTGGCGCGCACGGTGTCGCCCGAGGCCAGGGTCGCGTCGATCTTTTCCGGCGTCCAGGTGGCGTCGCCGGCCAGCAGCGCCTTGGCCAGCTCGATCGGCTTTTGCAGGCGCACGCAGCCGTGGCTGGCCAGCCGGCTGAAGCTGTCGAACTTCGATCGGCTGGGCGTGTCGTGCAGATAGACCCCGTAGGGGTTGTTGAAGTCGAACTTCACCTGACCGAGGGCGGCCTTGGGGCCGGCCTTCTGCTGCAGGCGCGAGCCGCCGTCGCCGGTGGGGATGACGATGAAGTCGTTGCGGCGCAGATAGCCCGGGCTCTTGCGCTCCTTGGGCCACAGCTCCTTGGCGGCGATCGACGACGGCACGTTCCACGGCGGGTTCAGCACGATCGAGTGGATCATCGACGACAGCATCGGCGTCTCGTCGCCCGGACGACCGGTGACCGCCCGCATGGTCAGGGTCGGGGTGTCGTGGCTGAACACCGACAGGATGGCGGCGGCGATGTTCACCTGGATCCGATCGGCCGGCAGCACCTGCGGCAGCCAGCGCCAGCGCTCCATATTGGCGGTGATCTGGTCCAGGCGCCGTTCGACCGGGACGTTCAGGGCGTCCAGCGTGGCCTTGTTGAGGGTCCCGGTGGGATTGAGGCCGAAACGCTTCTGGGCGCGCTGCACGGCCTGGGTCAGGGCGGCGTCGAAGACCGGCGCGGCGTCGACGGCGACGGTCGGGTCCTCGACGGCCAGACGGGCCTCCAGCGCGACCACGCGCGAACCGGTCGCGCCTTCCTTCAGCTCGGGACCGGCCACCAGCGGCGACCAGCCGCCCCTGGCGGCGATGTCGCGATAGGTGACCAGGCCCTGCTGCAGGGTCTGATAGCCGGTATAGGGCGGCGGCAGCGTCGCCAGCCAATCGGCCAGCCGGTCTTGCTGGACGGCGGCGTAGAACTCCGGCGTCGGATCGTAGGCGGCCGGGCGCAGGCCCCACGCGTTCATGAAGCCGCTGACCGGCAGCCGTCCCGTGCGCACGGCCTTGGCATAGGCCAGGGTCAGGCTGATCAGCTGGGTTTGGCCGACGACCCGGGTCATGGCGTCGCGCGACTGCAGCTGGGCGATGGCCTGATCCGGCGAAAAGGCCCTCAACTCGAAACCGTGCAGATAGGCGTCGCCCAGCACCTGGCGCAGCAGGTCGATCTGCTCCGAGCGCAGTTGGACGCTGGAATAGTCCGGCTGCATCACCGAGGCCCGGGGCGCCTGGATCAGCGGAGCGTTTTGCGGGGCGGATTGAACGGGGCGAGCGCCGGCCAGGGGCGGACGCTGCGATTGGACCATCGACGGTTGAGCTTGGGCCGCTTCCAGGGACAGCAGACTGATCGTCGCCGCCAGGACGCCGCAGGATCTCGAAACTCGCATCACCGTCGAACAGCCCGCCCGTACATACTCGCGGCCTGACCGCGTTAAGGTTTCCAGATGGCCGGCGTCGGCCCTCCGCGTCAACAAAGGTAGCGCGAAAGGCGAGCCTTCCCAGCATCTTCGGCGAACGTTTTCCGATAACAGGAACCCGCAAGCCACACCGTCGGTTTCATCCCAAACGGGGACCGTCGGAAAAAACCGGGCGGTAAAGGCGATGGACAAAGCTTTGCATCAGAAGACTCTCGACCTCTATCCGATCGGCAATTGCGCGGTCAGCGCCCTGATCGACACCAGCGGCCGCTTCGTCTGGGGCTGCGCGCCGCGCGTCGATTCCGATCCGGTGTTCAGCGCCCTCCTCGACGACGCCGATATCGACGGCGACGACGCCAAGGGCGTCTGGGACGTGCAGGTCGAGCGCCGGGCCGAGACCCGCCAGGGGTATCTGCGCAACACGCCGATCCTGCGCACCGAGATCGCCGACGAGGACGGGGCGCGGTTCGAAATCCTCGACTTCGCCCCGCGCTACCAGCAGTTCGGTCGCACGTTCCGTCCCACCGCCTTCATCCGCCTGATCCGGCCGATCATCGGCGTCGCGCGCATCACCCTGCGCCTGAAGCCCACAGCAGGCTGGGGCGCCCAGGTCGCCGAGCACACCTCGGGCTCGAACCACATCCGCTACCTGTGTTCGGACATGACGATGCGCCTGAGCACCGACGCGCCGGTCTCGCACATCCTGGAGGAGCGCACGTTCCGGCTGGAGCGGCCGATCGCCATGTATCTGGGCGCCGACGAGGGTTTCGACGCCCCGATCGGCGCGACGTGCGAGCGGATGCTTCGCGAGACCGACAACTACTGGAAACAGTGGGTCCGCGGCCTGGCCATCCCGCTGGACTGGCAGACCGCGGTGATCCGCGCCGCCATCACCCTGAAGCTGTGCATGCACGAGGAGACGGGCGCGATCGTCGCGGCCCTGACCACCTCGATCCCCGAGCACGCCGACAGCGGCCGCAACTGGGACTACCGCTACTGCTGGCTGCGGGACGCCTATTACGTGGTCCAGGCCCTGAACCGGCTGGGCGCGGTCGACATCCTGGAAAACTATCTGGGCTATCTGCGCAACATCGTCGACCGGGCCGGCGGCGGCCACATCCAGCCGCTGTTCGGTGTGGGCTTCGAGGAGGTGCTCACCGAGCGCTTCGCGCCCGACCTGCCCGGCTATCGCGGCATGGGCCCGGTCCGCGTTGGCAACCAGGCCTATGAGCACATCCAGAATGACGTCTACGGCCAGATCGTCCTGTCGACGGTGCAAGCCTTTTTCGACGAGCGCCTGCTGCGGCCGGCGACGGTCGAGGACTTCGAGGCGCTGGAGCCGGTCGGCGAGCGGGCCTTCCAACTGCACGACCAGCCCGACGCCAGCCTGTGGGAGTTCCGGGGACGGGCCAATGTCCACACCTATTCCTCGGCCATGTGCTGGGCCGCCTGCGACCGCCTGGGCAACGCCGCCGAGAAGCTGGGGCTGACCGACAAGGCCGCCTTCTGGAACAGCCGCGCCGCCCACGTGCGCAAGGTGATCGAAGACCGCGCCTGGAACGATGAGCTGGGTCGCTTCGCCGCCACCTTCGAGGGCGACGAGCTGGACGCCTCCCTCCTCCAGCTCGTGGACCTGCGCTTCCACAAGCCCGACGATCCGCGCAACGTCGCCACCCTGAAGGCGATCGAGGAGGGCCTGCGGCGCGGGGCCTATCTGCTGCGCTACGCCACCCCAGACGACTTCGGCTCGCCCCAGACGGCGTTCAACATCTGCACCTTCTGGCTGATCGAGGCCCTGCACCTGTCGGGCCGCTCGGACGAGGCGCGCGCGCTGTTCGAAGAGATGCTGTCGCGCCGCACGGGCGCGGGCCTGCTCTCCGAGGACATCGGCTTCGCGGACGGGGAACTGTGGGGCAACTATCCTCAGACCTATTCCCTGGTCGGCCTGATCAATTGCGCGGTGCTGCTGAGCCGGCCCTGGACGTCGGTGCGGTAGACCTCGAAGACCTTTGGTGCGCGATATTGCGGCGCGGGAAGATTCTGAAATCCTCGTGTCACATCGCGCGGGCAACGGCGACGTTGGGACGCTCGTAAATCGGAGAAGCTCTTTGGTGAGCCGCAAACTGGCCCTGGCCGGCGTCCTGAGCTGTGTCGCGACGAGCGCCCACGCCCAGGCGACCAGGCCCGCTGTCCCGGCCTCCGCCGAGCAGGCCCCCAAGCCCGCCGCGGAGAAGCCGGTCACGCCCGAGGACCTCGACACCGAGGTCGAGGCGATCACCATCACCGCCAGCGGCAAGCCCTATGGCGCGGTGATGGGCGACATTCCGCCGGAGGAGACCTTCAGCGCCGCCGACGTGCGCTCCTTCGGGGTCTCGTCGATCACCGACCTGCTGACCGAGCTGACGCCCCAGACCACCAGCGGCCTGGGCGGCGACCCCGTCGTGCTGCTGAACGGTCGCCGCATCTCTGGCATGGGCGAGATCCGCGACATCCCGACCGAGGCCATCCAGCGCGTCGAGATCCTGCCCGAGGAAGTGGCCCTGAAGTACGGCTATTCGGCCGACCAGAAGGTCGTGAACGTGGTGCTGCGCCAGCGCTTCCGCGCCGCCACGGTCGAGGGCCAGGTCGGCGGCTCCACGGCCGGCGGCCAGCTCAGTGAAATGGCCAACTACAGCCGTCTGCAGCTCAACCGCCAGGGCCGCACCAACATCGCGGTGAAGGTTCAGAACAGCGACCGGCTGCTGGAAAGCGACCGCGACCTGATCAGCCGCAACGACAGCGGCCTCTATGACCTGGTGGGCAATATCGGCCCCGCCCTGCCCGGCGCGAGCCAGATCGATCCGGCCCTGCCGGTCGCGGTGGCCGGCGCGCCCAGCTCGGCCGCCAGCGGTCGCCCCGCCCTGTCGGCCTTCACGCCGAACCTCGCCAACACCAGCGACCTTTCGGACAGCCGCACCCTGCTGCCCGAAAACCAGCAACTGAGCATCAACAGCGTCACCAACCGCTACATCCTCGACAATGTCTCGGCGACCCTGAACCTGGGCCTGACCGCTTCGCGCAACAATTCGCTGCTGGGCCCGGCGCGGGCGCGGCTGGTCATCCCCGCCGGCGACCCGTTCTCGCCGTTCAGCCAGCCCGTGGCGCTGTACCGCTATCTGGGAGAACTTGCGCCGCTGGAGCAGACCAGCCGCAACCTGGCGGGCCACGCCGGCTTCACCCTGAACCGCGACACCGAGACCCTGCGCCTGTCGCTGACCGGCAATTACGACCACGCGATCAGCAAGACCCAGACCGATCGCGGCGTCGACCTGACGAGCGTCCAGACGCGACTTACCGCGCTGGACCCGACCCTTAACCCGTTCGCCCCGCTGTCGGGCCTGTCCTTGACGCGGGACCGCGCCCGCTCGACCACCGACACGGCCGATCTGCAGTTCGTGGCCAACGGCGCCCTGGCCAAGTTCAAGGCCGGGGATCTGTCGACCACCTTCAAGCTGGGCGTCACCGGCACGAAGCTGGAGGCCAAGTCCTTCCGGGGCGGCGTCGAGGCCGACAGCGACCAGTCGCGCGGCGACATCAACACCCAGGTCAGCTTCGACCTGCCGCTGGCCAGTCGCCGCAAGGGCGTGCGGGCCGGGATCGGCGACCTGTCGGCCAATCTGAACCTGGCCGCCCGCCAGATCTCGGACTTCGGCACCCTGACCACGATCGGCGGCGGCCTCAACTGGTCGCCGGTCAAGCCGGTCAGCTTCATCGTCTCGATGACCCGCCAGGAGAACGCCCCGAGCATCGCCCAGCTGGGCAATCCGCTGGTCACCACGCCCGACGCCCGCGTCTTCGACTATGTGCGCGGCGCGACCGTCGACGTCACCCGGATCAGCGGCGGCAACCCCAACCTGAAGGCCGAGGAGCGCAACGTCCTGAAACTGGGCGCCAGCTTCAAGCCCGAGAAGATCCAGGGCCTGTCCCTGACCGCCAACTACACCCGGGTCCGCATCGACAACCCGGTGGCGGGCTTCCCGGCCGCGACGGCGGCGGTCGAGGCGGCCTTCGCCGACCGCTTCACCCGTGACGCCGACGGCAATCTGACCCGCATCGACAGCCGCCCGGTGAACTTCGCCAAGCGCGAGAGCGAGCAGATCCGTTGGGGCCTGAACTTCTCCCGCCAGATCGGCAGGACCCCGCCGCCGCCGCCGGGCGGCTGGCGCGGGCGCCAGGGCGTGGGCGGCCAGCGGCAGGACGGCGCGAGCGTCCCGGGCGCTGAACTCCTGCGTCGCTCGCCTGGCGGCGCCACGGGCGAACCTACCCGCGCGCCGCAGCCTGACGACCCGGCGCAGAATCAAACACAACAGAACCAGCCCCCCCAGACCGGCGAGGAGCCGCCGCGCCCGAACTTCGGCGACCGTGGCGGCGGCGATGGCCCTCGCTTCGGCGGTGGCGGCGGCGGCGGACGCGGCGGCGGCGGCGGCTTCGGTGGTCGAGGCGGCGGCGGCAATCCGCGCGCCACGCGGCTGCAGCTGGCCCTCTTCCACACCGTCCACCTGCGCGAGCGGGTGACGATCGCCGATGGCGTTCCGGCGCTCGATCTGCTGGACGGCGACGTCCTGGGCTCGGGCGGCGGCCAGCCGCGCCACGAGGTCGAGGCCCAGGCGGGGGTCACCCGTTACGGCCTGGGCGCGCGCCTGTCGGCCAACTGGCAGAGCGCCAGCCACGTCCACGCGGGCCTGGGCGGTGCGTCGACGGACCTGGACTTCTCGGACCTGGCGACGATCAACCTGCGCCTGTTCGCCGATCTGGGCGTGCGGCGCGAGCTGGTCCAGGCCCATCCGATCCTGCGGGGAACGCGCCTGACCTTCTCGGTCAACAACCTGTTCGACCAGAGCCAGACCGTGCGCGACGCCACCGGAGCAGTCCCGCTGACCTACCAGCCGGACTACCTGAATCCGCGCGGCCGCGTCGTGTCGTTCAACATCCGCAAGCTGCTGTTCTAGCGACGCCCAAGTTTCAGGCGCCCGCTAAAATTGCCGTGCGCTTCAGTACGTTGCGGGATCGAACCGGGCCGTCCGACGTTCTTGGCGCATGTTGCTTACTGATGAGGGGGTTATCGCCATGACCGCGGCTCACACGGTCTCGCGCCCGAAATCCATCGATCTCGCGCCCCCGCCTCTCGATCTGCCGCGCCGATCGGCGGTGTTTCTTGACCTCGACGGCACGCTGGCGCCCATCATGCCGCGTCCCGACGACGTGGGTCCTGACCCGCGCCGCGCGCGGGCGCTGGCCCGCCTTCGCGAGGCCTTCGAGGGACGCGTCGCCGTGGTCAGCGGCCGGGCCCTGACCAATCTCGACTACATCCTGGGCGGCGCCATCCCCGCGATCGGCGCCGTGCACGGCCTGGTGCGTCGCACCGCCGACGGCCAGGTGATCGAGCGCGAGCCCCACCCCGGCCTGGCCGACGCCCGCCGCATCCTGGTCGAGCTGGCGCACTGCGAGCGCGGCCTGCTGTTCGAGGACAAGGGCCTGTCGGTCGCCCTGCACTACCGCAACGCCCCCGGCTGCGCCGACGCGGTGATCGAGGCCGGCGAGCGCCTGTCACAGTCCACCGGCCTGGTTCTGCAACTGGGCGACATGGTCGCCGAACTGCGCACGCCCGGCGCCGACAAGGGCGCGGCCGTCACCGCCTTCCTGCGCGAGGCCCCGTTCCTGGGCGCCACGCCCGTGTTCGTGGGCGACGACCTCACCGACGAGGACGGCTTTTCCGCCGCCAACCATCTGGGCGGGTTCGGCGTCCTGGTCGGCGAACCCCGCCCGACCGAGGCCCGCTATCACCTCAAGGACACGGAAGCGGTCTTCCGCTGGCTGGAGGGCCTTTCGACGCCCCAGAGTGTTGTCGAGGTCACCGCATGAGCCGGTTGATCGTCGTTTCCAACCGCGTCAATCCGCCCAATCCGGCGGAGGGCGGCGAAGGCAGCGTCGGGGGCCTGGCCATGGCCCTGGCCGCGGCCCTGCGCGAATATTCCGGCATCTGGTTCGGCTGGAGCGGCAAGACCATTCCGGAGTTCACCGGTCAGCTGAACATGCAGCGGATCGAGGGGGTGACGGTCGCCACCGTCGACCTCGAGGAGACCGACTACCAAGAGTACTACAACGGCTACGCCAACAAGACGCTGTGGCCGCTGTTCCACTACCGCGTCGACCTGACCGCCTATGATCGTTCGTTCGGCGAGGGCTATGACCGGGTCAACAAGCGCTTCGCCGAGACCCTGCTGCCGCTGATCGAGCCCGACGACATCGTCTGGGTTCACGACTATCACCTGATCCCGGTCGCCCGCGAGCTGCGGCGGATGGGCGTGACCAACCGGATCGGCTTTTTCCTGCATATCCCCTGGCCGGCTCACCAGCTGGTCACCACCCTGCCCCGCCACAAGGCGCTGGTGGAAGCGCTGTTCCACTACGATCTGATCGGCTTCCAGACCGAGGAGTCGCTGCAGGCCTTCGAGGGCTATGTCTTCTCCGAGGTGGACGGCGGCAAGAACGAGCGCGGCGAGCTGGTCGCCTTCGGCCAGCGCACCCGCGCGGCCGCCTTCCCGATCGGCGTCGACGCGGCGGACTTCGCCCAGATCGTCCAGGGCGAGAACGCCCGCAAGGTCTACGATCGGATGATGGCCCACAGCGTCTTCCGCAAGATGATCGTCGGCGTCGACCGCCTCGACTACTCCAAGGGCCTGGAGGAGCGGCTGATCGGCTTCGAGCGGTTCCTGCACGACCACCCGGACATGGTCCGCGACGTCATGCTGCTGCAGATCGCCCCGATCTCGCGCGACGAGGTCGAGGCCTATCAGGACCTGCGCGCCCGGCTCGACGGGCTGATCGGCCGCATCAACGGCGCCTATGCCGAGATGGACTTCACGCCGATCCGCTACGTGAACCGCTCCTATCGCCGCGACGAGCTGGCCGGGATCTACCGCGCCAGCCGCGCGGCGCTGGTCACGCCTCTGCGCGACGGCATGAACCTGGTGGCCAAGGAATATGTCGCCGCCCAGAACCCGGACGATCCCGGCGTGCTGATCCTGTCGCGCTTCGCCGGCGCGGCCCGGCAGATGAAGGACGCCCTAATCGTCAATCCCAACAGCCCCGAGGAAATCTCCGACGCGCTGGAGCGGGCCCTGTCCATGGAGTTGCCGGAGCGAAAGCGCCGCTGGGAGGCCCTGTTCGACAATGTCAGCCGCGAGGACGTCACCGCCTGGCGCGACAACTTCGTCGCGGCCCTGCGCGCGCGGCCCGGGTCGGACGGCGATGAACCGGAAAAGCCGGCCCTGGAACGGCAGGCCACGGTGCGGTCGCTGGACGTGGCGGCCAAGGCGCTGAAGGCCGGGCCTGAAGCCAAGGCGATGCGGGCCTAGGCGTTACGCCCGAAGGCGCCCAAAACTGTCATCCTGGAAGCCTCGCGCAGGCTGTCCGGGATGGCAGGGTTTGGCGTTGGGGAGGAGCTTCAGCCCTTCTCCGCCATCCCGTCGATCAGCTTCTTCAGCTTCTCCACCTCGTCCGCTCGCAGCGGTCGGTGCTGGGCGAAGTGGCTGATCAGCGGTGCCAGCTGGCCTTCGAACAGACGGTCCAGCAGGCCCTGGCTCTCGGAATGGACATAGGCGCTGCGGTCGATCAGCGGGCGGTAGCCGTGCTTGCCGTCGGCGCGCTCCGACTTGATCGCCTTCTTCTTCAGCAGGCGATTGATCAGCGTCTTGACCGTGGCCTCGCCCCACTGCTGGGACGCGCCCACCTCGGCGACCAGATCGTCGGCCGACATCGGCTCGCGACGCCAGAGGGCTTCCATGACATGCGCTTCGGCGGCGGTGATGTGCATGACACTTACATCCGTAATTCACGCAGGACGCTATACCCGCTATTACGGGTGTCAAGCGCCCCGCGCCGAATACGATTGGCGGCTTTGTCATCGGCGACCGGCGCCGAGCGGACCATCGATCCAGGCCGTGAGATCCGAACGCGCGTCCATGGACTCATTGTCAATGACACCGGTTTCCACTAGAGACTCCCCAAACCTGTGAACATGGCCCGCCAAGCGGGACCTGTGCCGAATATTCGAGGGAGGATTAGCGGCGTGACCGTTTCTGAGGCCGATAGCGAGGTTTTCGCCCCCGCGGCCATCGCTCCCCAATTCGTCAAGGCTCGTCAGGAGGGCGTCAGCGTTCCCGGCTATCCGGGCGGCGTGATTCCCGCGACCATGGCCGAAGGCTACGCCGTCCAGGATCTGGCCATCGCCGCCTGGCCGGATGAGCTGGTCGGCTGGAAGGTCGGTCTGGTGCCGCCGCAGCACCGCGAGCGCCTGGGCGTCGACCGCCTGGCCGGCTGCATCTTCAAGTCCAAGGTCCAGGACGCCTCGACCGACGGCCAGCCCAACAAGTTCCGCGCCATCGAAGGCGGCTTCTGCGCCGTCGAGGCCGAGTTCATCGTCCGCCTGGGCAAGGACGCCCCGGCTGACAAGACCGAATGGACCGCCGAGGAAGCCGCCGAATATGTCGGCGAACTGCTGGTCGGCGTCGAGATCGCCGGCAGCCCGCTGGCCACCATCAACGCCCTGGGCCCGACCGTCGTGGCGTCAGACTTCGGCAACAACGATGGTCAGATCATTGGTCAGGCCATTTCCAACTGGCGCGACATCGCCTGGGAGGATATGCCGGTCGAGACCTTCCTCAATGGCAAGTCGCTGGGCAAGGCCACGGCCGCGACCATCCCGGGCTCTCCGCTGGCCGCCCTGGCCTTCCTGCTCGGAACCGTCGCCGCGCGCGGCAAGCCGCTGAAGAAGGGCATGATCGTCACCACCGGCGCCACCACGGGCATTCACGACGTGGTCGCCGGTGATGTCGCCCATGTGAGCTTCGGCCCGTACGGAACCGTGGACTGCATCGCCGTCCCGGCCAAATAAGAAGACCATAAGGGGAAGGACGCGTGTCCATGGACGTTTCGAAAGCGCCCGAGCCATCCGAGAAGATCGGACGGTACCGTTGGGTGATCGTCAGCCTGCTGTTCGCGGCGATGGTCATCAACTACGTCGATCGCCAGACGATCGGCCTGCTGAAAGCGGACCTGTCGAAGGAATTCGGCTGGAACGAGACCCACTACGCCGACCTGGTGTTCTACTTCCAGCTGGCCTACGCGGTCGCGTACCTGGCCTGGGGCAGGATCATGGACCGGATCGGAGCCCGCTGGGGCTTCGGCGTCGCGTTCGCGATCTGGCAGATCGCCCACATCGCCCACGCCGCCGCGGCCGGCTTCGGCGGCTTCGTGGCCGCCCGCATGGGGCTGGGCATCGGCGAGGCCGGCGGCTTCCCCGGCGGCATCAAGGCCGTGGCCGAGTGGTTCCCCAAGAAGGAACGCGCCTTCGCCACCGGCCTGTTCAACGCCGGCACCAATATCGGCGCCATCGTCACGCCCCTGGTCGTTCCCGGCATCGTCCTGGCGTTTGGCTGGCAGATGGCCTTCATCGTGACGGGGATCGCCGGCCTGGTCTGGCTGCCGATCTGGCTGCTGGTCTACCGCCGCCCGCGCGAACAGAAGCGCCTGGGCGCGGCCGAGCTGGCCTATATCGAGCAGGACCCGGCCGACCCCGTCGAGAAGATCGGCTGGGCCAGGCTGCTGACCAAGAAGGAAACCTGGGCCTTCGCCCTGGGCAAGTTCCTAATCGACCCGATCTGGTGGATGTTCCTGTTCTGGCTGCCGGACTTCCTGGGCAAGCGCTACGGCCTGGACCTGAAGTCGTTCGGCCCACCGCTGATCGCTATCTACCTGCTGAGCGACGTCGGCTCGGTCGCCGGCGGCTGGATGTCCTCGACCCTGATGAAGAACGGCGCGAGCATCAACAGGGCCCGCAAGCTGACCATGCTGGTCTGCGCCCTGCTGGCCGTGCCGGTGATGTTCGCCGCCAAGGCCGACAGCGTCTGGTTGGCCGTGCTGATCATCGGCGTCGCCACCGCCGCCCACCAAGGCTTCTCGGCCAATCTCTACACCCTGCCCTCGGACGTGTTCCCGCGCGCCGCGGTCGGCTCGGTCGTCGGCATCGGCGGTATGCTGGGCGCCTTCGGCGGCATGGCCTTCTCGAAGTATATCGGCCAGGTGCTGGAGCGGATCGGCAGCTACACCCCGATCTTCATCGTCGCCGGCAGCGCCTATCTGGTCGCCCTGCTGGTCATCCACCTGCTGACGCCCAAGATGGAGCCGGTGAAGATCTGACGGCACCGCGCCACAATGACGAAGGCCGGGGAGCAATCCCCGGCCTTTTTCGTTAGAAGGCGGTCATGGCCTCCTCCCCCACTCTCCACGTCGCTTTGGTCGGCTACGGCTATGTCGGCAAGACCTTCCACGCCCTGCTGATCGCCGCGACGCCGGGCCTTCTGTTGCACACGGTGGTGTCCAGCGATCCGGCCAAGGTCGCCGCCGACTTTCCGGACGTCCGCGTCGTCGCCGAACTCGAGGCGGCCCTGACCGATCCGGCCATCGACCTGGTGGTCATCGCCACGCCCAACGCCCTGCACGCGCCCCAGGCGATCGCCGCGCTGAACGCCGGCAAGCCCGTCGTCGTCGACAAGCCCTTCGCCGTCACCGCCGCCGAGGCCGAGACCATGGCCGAAGCCGCCAAGGCCGCCGGCAAGCTGCTGGCGGTGTTCCACAACCGCCGCTGGGACAGCGACTTTCTCACCCTCCAGCGCCTGATGGCCGGTGGCGTCCTGGGCGAGATCGTCCAGTTCGAAAGCCATTTCGACCGCTTCCGCCCCCAGGTTCGCGACCGCTGGCGCGAGCGGGCCGGCCCAGGCGCCGGCGCCTGGATGGACCTTGGCCCCCACCTGCTGGACCAGGCCCTCGCCCTGTTCGGCGCGCCCCTGGCCATCGCCGCCGATATCGGCGTCCAGCGTCATGGCGCGGGCGCGGACGACTATTTCCACGTCACGCTGCGCTACCCGATCCTGCGGGTGATCCTGCACGGCAGCCTGCTGACCGCCGCCGCCGACCCGCGCCTGGCCGTCCACGGAACGAAGGCCAGCTTCGTCAAGCACGGCCTCGACCCGCAGGAGGGCCAGTTGAAGGCCGGCATGACCCCGGGCGCGGCCGGCTATGGCGTCGACGCCCGCCCGGGCGTGCTGACCACGGTGGAGAACGAGGTCCAGGTCCACGCCCCCGTCCCGCCCGAACCGTCGGACTATCGAGCCTTCTACGCCGGGGTTCGCGACGCCATCCTCCACGGCGCGCCCTCGCCCGTGCCGCTCGAGCAGGCCCTGCGGACGATGACGCTGCTGGAGCTGGCCCAGCGCGCCTCGGACGAGCGGCGAGAGCTGCCGATTTAGCCGCTCAAACCGGGTAGCCCCCGCCCCGAAAAGCCGCTTAACCTGCCGCCCATGCGCCCATCCCTGCTCACCGCCTCCGCCGCCCTCGCCGCCGCTCTGGCCGCCTGTGGTCCCGCTCCCGCCCAGCCCCAAGCCGGAGCGCCCGTCGAGAGCCGCCCGGCCAACGCGCCCGAGCAGAAGCCGGCCTTCGTGGGCCAGACCCGCGCGCCAGGCCTGAACTCGAACACGGTCGGCCAGTACGCGACCCTGGCTAGCGGCCTGTCCCACCCGTGGGGCATGGCCTTCCTGCCCAGCGGCGACATCCTGCTGACCGAGCGGGCCGGCCGCCTGCGCATCTTCGGCAAGGACGGCAAGCTGTCGCCCGCCGTCGAGGGCCTGCCGGCGGTGTTCGCGCAGGGCCAGGGCGGCCTGCTGGGGGTGGCGCTGGATCCCGCCTACGCCCAGAATGGCCTGGTCTATTGGGCTTATGCCGAAGCCGATGGCGGCGTGAACGGCACGGCCGTCGCCCGCGGCAAACTCATTACGGGCCCGACCCCGAAGCTGGAAAACGTCCAGGTCCTGTGGCGCCAGGCGCCGAAGATGGACAGCGCCCTGCACTTCGGCGGCCGCCTGGTCTTCGCCAAGGATGGCGCGCTGTTCATCACCACCGGCGAGCGCTCGATCCTGGAGGGCCGCGTTCAGGCCCAGCACCTGGACGCCACCCTGGGCAAGGTGGTCCGCATCAACGCCGACGGCTCGATCCCCAAGGACAACCCCTTCGTGGGCAAGGCCGGCGCCAAGCCGGAGATCTGGTCGCTGGGCCACCGCAACCTGCAGGCCGCCGCCCTCGATCCCAGCGGCCGGCTGTGGACCGTCGAGCACGGCGCGCGCGGCGGCGACGAGCTGAACCACCCCGAGGCCGGCAAGAACTACGGCTGGGCCGCCATCACCTATGGCGAGGAATATTCCGGCAAGCCGATCGGCGACGGCCTCACCGCGAAGGACGGCATGGAGCAGCCGGTCTATTACTGGGACCCGGTGATCGCCCCGTCCGGCATGGCTTTCTACGAAAGCGATCTCTTCCCGGCGCTCAAGCACAGCCTGCTGATCGGCTCGCTGCGGGAAAAGCACGTCGACCGCCTGGTCCTCAAGGACGGCAAGGTCGTGGGCGAGGAGCGCCTGTTCACCGACATCGGCGGCCGGGTCCGCGACGTCGCGGTCGGCCCGGACGGCGCGATCTACGTCCTGACCGACGAGGAAGACGGCAAGCTGATCAAGGTGACGCCGAAGGGCTGAGGCGTCGCCCGGGGCGCCATGGGCTGGCGTCCCGGGTGACGCCATGGAATAGCGCCTGACTACTCCGGGATCAGATGGGCGTCGCGCAGCAGGTCGCCGACCTCGGTGGCGTCGATCTTGCTGAGCAGCAGCTCGCGAAGGAACGCCGGCCCTGGCACGTCGAAGGCCTTGCCGTCGCGAACATGCCCCATCGCGGCGAGCAGCTTGCGCACGTCATAGGTCGAGTTGAAGACCTCCGGCACGCCCCGCTCGACGTTCAGCAAAGTATAGACCGCCTCCATCGGCGTACGGACGGAATACTCCGTGGTGAAGATGCAGTCGCGTTCGCCAGACTCGGCGAACTGGCCGATGAAGGCGAAATTGACCGCGCCCTTGGGCACGACGTCCGGCCTATCCCCCGCCTGGCGCGGCATGAAGAAGGCGGTGATATAGGGCATCATCACCGGCACGGCCTTGGCGCCCGTCGCGGCCAGCTCGGCGATCTCCTCGACCGGAACGCCCATGTGGTAGAGCCACTCCTGGGTGATTTCCTCGCCCGTGCAGTCCTGCATCGGCTTCTTGATGAAGTCGCCGGGCCGATCGACGAACAGCGAATAGACCCAGACGATGACCTGATCCTTCGGCTGCTGCTTGAAGTGCGGCTGGCGGCTGACCGTCCAGCTCATCAGCCAGCTGGAGTCCTTGACGGTGACGATGCCGCCGGTGACCACCGCGCCGCTGAACGGGTCGCGCTTGGCGACCTTCTGGATGTAGGGCGGAATTCGCGCGTCCAGGGTGGTGATCGTGGCCGACTCCCACTTGGTCTCGGGAATATGCGCGCCGAAGACGTCGGGCCGCCCGAAGGCCGGGTCCTTCGCCGCGATGTTGCGCCAGAGGTCCCAGGCGGGCGCGGGCCCCTCGTTGAGCTTCGCGGGCGTATGGTGGTCGCCGTTGTCGGAGTTCTCGGTCAGCGATCCGATGGTCATGAACACCAGATCGTCGGGACCCAGGTCGACGCCGCCGTCGACGCCGTCCTGGCGCCAGTGGATGCGCGTGGCCTGCTTGCGCTCCGCCGTGATGTCGAAGTCGACATCGGTGACCTCGACGCCGTAGCGGAAGGTGACGCCGCGATCGGTCAACCACTTGTACAGCGGCAGCACCAGCGACTCGTATTGGTTGCGGCGCGTGAACTTCAGGGCGCTGAAGTCGGCCAGGCCGCCGATATGGTGGATGAAGCGATGGACGTAGAGCTTCATCTCCAGAGCAGAGTGCCATTCCTCGAAGGCGAACATGGTGCGCCAGTAGAGCCAGAAGTTGCTCTTCAGGAAGTCCTCGCCGACCACCTCGTTGATCCGCTTGTTCTCCATCTCCTCGCGGGTCGCCAGGAAGAGCGAGATCAGGTCCTTCTGGGCCTTGCCGTTCAGGGTCAGGCGCTCCACGTCCTCGATGGGTTCGCCCCGGTTCTGGGTCGCCCTTTGCAGGGAGAAGTTCGGGTCGTCCTTGTCCAGCCAGTAGAACTCGTCGAGCACGCTGGCGTCCTCGACCTCGAGCGACGGGATCGAGCGGTAGAGATCCCACAGACACTCGAAATGCTCTTCCATTTCGCGGCCGCCGCGGATCACGAAGCCCTTCTCCGGATCCTTGACGCCGTCCAGGGCGCCGCCCGGAAGCGCCAGCCGTTCGAGGATGGTGATCTTCTCGCCCGACATGTGTCCGTCCCGGATCAGAAAGGCCGCCCCGGCCAGGCTGGCCAGCCCCGAGCCGACGAAGAACGCCGTCTTGTTCTCCACGCCCGCTGGTTTGCGGGGCCGGGCGAAGGCTTCGTAATTTCCGCTGCTGTAGTACATGGCGAGATCCTTTCCGGAAGCCGGAGGCTCAGGGGACGCTAGGGAGGGCACGGCGCATCGCTCGCGGCCAAACCGGCGAAACAGCCGGCCGCGATCTGGCCTGTCCGGGCGCGCGGGCCGGTCATGGGATCATGCCGGGACGCGCGCCGGTGGAGTGTCCTAATGGATGAGTGTGCTCATCCATTGAGTGTGATCACCCCGCCAGGAGGCCACAATCGGGGTTATCCCGTAGGGCGAACCGCCGATGCTGGATGACACCAGCGCGTTCCGTCGAACTTCCCTCCCCCGCCCCGAACTCTGCTATCAATCCGCCATGCGGCGCAGGCGAAGCATCCTCATCGTGGGCGGCGGGACGGCGGGGTGGCTGACGGCCGCCTACCTGGCCAAGGCCCTGCGCGTGGCCGACCAAGGCGACCTGACGATCACCCTGCTGGAATCGCCCGACATCGGCATCGTCGGCGTCGGCGAGGCCACCTTCCCCACCATCCGCAACACCCTGCGGTTCCTGGGCGTCGACGAGGCGCGGTTCATTCGCGAGACCTCGGCGACGTTCAAGCAGGGCATCCGCTTCGTCGACTGGGCGGAGACGCCGGCGGACGGTCGCCATCACAGCTTCTTTCATCCGTTCGAGGCGCCGTTCTCGACCGAGGGCGCCTCGCTGGCCCCCTACTGGCTGCTGCAGGACGAGGCCGGACGCGCGCCGTTCGCCGAGGCCGTGACCATCCAAGCCCGCGTCGCCGACGCGGCCCGCGCGCCCAAGCGGCCACACGAGAGCGATTTCGCCGGACCGCTGAACTACGCCTATCACTTCGACGCCGCCAAGCTGGCCCAGGTGCTGGCCGAACGGGCCCGGGAGCTGGGCGTGCGCCACCTGCGCGGCGCCCTGTCCGAGACGGTCCTGGACGAGACGGGCGCCATCGCGCGCGTCGTCAGCCCCGAGCACGGCGACCTGACCGCCGACCTCTATATCGACTGCTCGGGCTTCCGGGCCGAGCTCATCGGCAAGGCCCTGGGCTCGCCGTTCAAGTCGGCCCGGCCGATCCTGTTCGCCGACCGGGCACTGGCCTGCCATACGCCCTATGACCGCCCGGACGCGCCGATCCAGAGCTACACCGTCGCCACCGCCCATGAGGCCGGCTGGACCTGGGATATCGGCCTGGCGGGCGCGCGCGGCGTCGGCTGCGTCTATTCCAGCGACCATATGGACGACGCCCGCGCCGAGGCGGTGCTGCGCGACTATCTGGGCGGGGTCGAGGCGGAGACCCGCAGGATCCGCTTCGACGCGGGCTATCGCCCAAAGCAGTGGATCGGCAACTGCGTCGCCGTGGGCCTGTCGGCCGGCTTCCTGGAGCCGCTGGAATCCACGGGCGTGGTGCTGATCGAGGCGGCCGTGGCGATGATCGCCGAGCTCCTCCCGCACAACGGCCCGGTCAGCGCCCCGGCCCGCCGGTTCAACGAACTGATGGCCGCGCGCTACGACAACATCATCGTGTTTCTCAAGCTGCACTACGCCCTGAGCCGCCGCCAGGAGCCGTTCTGGCGCCAGAACGCCGACCCGGCCTCGATCCCCGAACGGCTGGCCGAACTGCTGGAGCAGTGGCGCTATCGCCCGCCGGCCCGGTTCGACTTCATCCTGGATCTCGAGACCTTCGCCTTCTTCAACTACCAGTACATTCTCTACGGCATGGGCTTCAAAACCGACCTCGCCGCCGGCGCGGGCGAGTTCGCGGACGTGGCCGGCGCGGCCCGGCTGTTCGCCAAGATCCGCGGCTTCGCCGATCGCGCGACCCAGGACCTGCCCAGCCACCGCGACCTGATCGCGCGGATCAACGCATCGGGGTTCGAGACCGAGCCCGCTTGATCGAATTAAATCTAAGATTGCATTTTCATCTGATCGCCCATAGGTTTTATGTGGCCTGCGGTCGTGCTTCGAACGACCGCGCGCGGATGGTGGAGAGTGCAGCGTGGTTCCATCCCGATCGGCCGCGGAAACGCGGAGCGTGCCGCCAGGCTCCACGGGCGCGGACGCTCATCTCGCCTATGTCTTCCTGCGGCAGGCCCTGATGGATGGGCGGGTGCGTCCGGGCGCCCGCCTCAACCCGGACCTGCTGGCCGATCCGCTGCGGGTCAGCCGGACCCCGATCCGCGAGGCGCTGATCCGCCTTGAGGCCGAGGGCCTTATCTCCGCGCGCCGATATCACGGCTTCTTCGCCAAGATGTTGGACGCCAAGGAGCTCGACGACCTGTACGACGTCGTGAGGGTCATCTTCGTGCAGGCCCTGGCCGGGCGGAGCCCGATCTCCCGCCGCGTCGAGGATCACGACACCCCGGAGGTCGAGCATCTGATCCACGCGGCCAGCACCGCGCTGGGCAATGCCGAGGCGACGGTGATCGCCGACCGTTTCCTGGTCCGCACCCATTTCGTCCGGTCGATCCATCTGGAACGGCGGCCCCGATTCATTCCCCATGGCCTGCGGCCCGTCGCGCGCGGCGGCGAATGGGCCAGTGAGCGCGCCTCGCGACGCCTGACCCGGCTCCTGACGGTGGAACGCCAGCGCCTGCCGGACCTGGTCCGGATCGCCAACGCGCGGGCGTCGGCGTCCGAGCTGCCCTGAACGGACGGCGGGAAAGGAAGGGAGCGGCGCGCCGCCCCCTTCCCCGAGTTCCTAAGTCAGGAAGTAGAAGTTGCCGTCGTTCGGCACGATCGACAGCAGATCAACGCCGGCGATGATCGTGTCCTGCAGGCCGATCTCCTCAATGAAGCCCTGGCCGTGGACGAAGAAGTCCTCGACCGTGACGTAGGAGTTGACCTGACCGTCGTCGAAAAAGTCCTCGAAGCGGCTCAGCAGCAGGTCGTCACCGGCCCGGGCGACGATGACGCCATCCAGGGTCGTGTTCAGCAACTCGATGCGGTCATTGCCGTTGCCTGAGCCTGGCGTCCAGGTCGCCGACATGTCGTCGTTGACGATGTCCCCGCGGCCGTCGTCGCCCAGCGTAAAGTAGTAGATGTCGTCGCCGGTCCCGCCGGCCATCCGGTCGTTGTTGCCCGAGTCGCCGACCAATTGGTCATTGCCGGCGCCGCCGAGCAGCAGATCCGTGCCGGAGCCACCCAGCAGCACGTCGTTGCCAGTACCGCCCAGCAGCACGTCGTCCCCCGCCTGGGCCCGGAGAATATCGTCGCCGGCCCCGCCATCGAGCGTGGAGCCGATATAGGCGCCACCGATCAGGTACTTGTCGCCGCCGGTGATGTCGTCGTTGCCGTCCAGCCCGGACATGAAGTGTCCGCTCTCATTGAAGGCTATAGGGTGGGAACTCCAGTCGATGGTGTTGTTGTTCGCATTGCCAACCCAGCTCGCCATATTTCCCTCCAGCACTAGAATATATTCCGCGATCTTCTTGACTTCCGTCACAAGATCGGCCCGGTCACATCGATTTTCTCGACTCCAGGTGGAAATATCTAGACATACGAAGAATACGGCGGCCAGTCCGAGGAAAAGTATATTCTCCCAGGGCTAAAAGCCTTATTTCTCTTTTACGCTATATTTGTCAGGCTCGGATGTCGCTGAAATGCGAGCGCCCATCGAAGAAGTTGGAGAACCCGTTGGCCGCCCCCCACTCCATGAGCCCTAAGGTGGGCTTGTTGTTGGCCTGCTGGGCGACCCAGGCCTCCTGGGTCACCGCCGTATCGAGGCTGGCGAACGTCCCGCCCGTCGCCTTCAAGATTTGTTCGGCGCGCCATTTGGCCAGTTCGGGACCCTTCATGCCGGGCGGATGCTCCCCGTCGATCTGGGTCGCGCCCGGACCGCTCATCACGCCGCTGTTGTAGACCGTGGCGATCACCTCGCCGTTCTTGGTGACCTGGCCATAAGGCTGGTCGTTCTGGGCGGCGGCGGCGTCCTTTGCGGCATTACCCCAGCCTTCCAGCATCTCGTGCCAGGCCTTGGCGCGCGCCTCCATCTCCGGCCGCTGCTGCTCCAGCAGCGCCATGCGCGCCTGGATCTCGCCGCTGGTCAGCGGCGCCACGCTCAGGGGGGGCTTGGGGGCGAGTTGCGGCCGCTCGGCCGAAGTCACGTCAGATTCGAGGGTGAAGGCCGGGGCCGACGACGACTCCGCCTGGGTCGGGGGCGTGTAGACGGACTGCTGGGACGAAACCGCATTGATCGACATGGGGGCTCCTGCGGGTAAACGGGGCGACTTCGCAGGAAGCAGCAGCAAGCGTCGTGCCAGACGCTTGCCGCCTCTTTCCAATCACTTAGCAGACCCACACTCGCGAGAAACGCAACCTTCGGCAAATGCTGCCGACTAAAGGTTGCACAACCCCCGATCGAGATCAGGCCGCCGCGCCGGACGGCGCCGCGCCCAGCTCGCCCGACTCGCGGGCCTTGCGGCCGTAGACGGCCTCGAACAGCGGGGTGGCCATCACCGTGGTGACGATCGCCATCAGCACCAGCATGGCGAACAGGGGCGGACCGATGATGCCCTTCTGCAGGCCGATATTGATGATGATCAGCTCCATCAGCCCGCGCGAGTTCATCAGGGCGCCGATGCCCATGGCGGTGCTGTGGTTCTCGCCCGTGGCGCGGGCCGCGACATAGCAGGCGCCCCACTTGGCCACGATCGAGGCGACCAGAACGCCCAGCGCGATCAGCAGCAGCTGAGGCGAGTTGACCATGTCCATGCGGGTGTTGAGGCCCGAATAGGTGAAGAACATCGGCAGCAGCAGCACGACGGCGATCGGCTCGACCTTCTTCTTCAGCTCCTCGACGAACAGGCCGCGCGGCATGACCGCGCCCAGCATGAACCCTCCGAAGATGGCGTGGATGCCCACGGCGTCCATCAGGAAGGCCGACAGGCAGAACAGCATCAGGGTGATGGCCATCACCGTCGGGGTCATCTCGCCGGCCTTGTCGACCATGCGCCCCAGCGGCGCCAGCAGCTTGCGGCCGAAGACGGTCAGGAACAGCGCGTAGATCACGCCGCCGCCGATCGCCAGCACCGCCACGCCAGGCCCGCCGCCGAAGGTCGCCAGCACGATGGCCAGCACGCACCACGAGCAGGCGTCGTCGAAGGCTCCGGCCGTCAGGGACAGGGCGCCCAGCGAGGTGTTCTGCAGGCCCCGCTCATTGATGATCCGGGCCAGCATCGGAAAGGCGGTCAGGGCGATGCAGGCGCCCATGAACAGGGTGGCGTTGGCGACGCTGATGGTCGGCGCAAACAGGCCCGGGACCTTGAGCAGGAACGGGGTGATCGCCACGGCCACCAGGAACGGCGTGACGATCCCGGCCAGCGAGACGCTGAACGCGCTCCGGGCCTTGGACCGGAAATGCTCGACCTTGAAGGTCGTGCCGACCAGGAACATGTAGAGCCCCACGCCCAGCTGGGAGCCGACATAGAGGACGTTCTTGGTCTCCTTGGGGAACAGGGCCAGCTGGAAGTCGGGGAATACGAGGCCCAGCAGCGAGGGGCCCAGCAGCACGCCGGCGATCATCTCGCCCACGACCTGGGGCTGGGCCAGGAACTTCTGACCCAGCCAGCCGACCACGCGGCAGGCCAGCAGGATCACCGTCAATTGCAGGAAGAAGTGCACCGAAAAGTCGCCCGGGGCATAGCTGTGGGCGGCGACCGGAGTGGCCGGGCCATGCGGCGACAGGACGTCGGCCAGGGTGGCGAGCGTGCTCGCGAGAATGTCCGACACTTTGAAACGCCCCTAATGCGATCCGCTGGCTTCGCGCCTTTCCCCCATGCAAGGCTAAGATCGGGGGCGAGCGCAATCCGGATCCCGCGTTTTTGACGCCACTGTCAGTCGATTGTTTTCGTTGCCTATTTTTTGTTGCCGGAACGCCACTATGTAGTAACGTACCTACAGACAGCCTTGTCATTTAGCGCGGTGAGCAAGCCCATGAAGGTCCAGACGAGCCGCGAATTCAACCAGGATGTCAGCCGGGCCAAGCGCGCGGCGCGACTCGAGCCGGTGTTCGTCACCGATCGCGGCCGCCCCACCCACGTGCTGATGAGCGTCGAGACCTATCGCCGCCTGACCGGCCAGACCGAGACCATCGTCGACCTGCTGGCCATGCCCGGTGTGGCCCCGATCGAACCGCCGCGCTCGACCGAGACCTGGAGCCGCCAGACCTGGGACGGGAAGGACGGCGACTGATGCATCTGCTGGATACCGACGTCGTCTTCGAGCTGCGCAACGCCAAGGCCGGCGCCGCCGATCCGGGCCTGGCCGCGTGGGCCGGCGCGGCCGCGCGCTCCAGCCTGTTCATCTCGGCCCTCACCCTGCTGGAGCTTGAGACGGCGACGGCCCGCGCCGAGCGCAAGGACAAGGTTCAGGGTTCGCGCCTGCGCGACTGGCTGGACGGCCGCGTCCTCCCCGCCTTCGACGGCCGCGTGCTGGCGATCGACGCCGCCGTGGTCCGCCGCCGCGCCCACGTTCCGTTGACCGACGGCCGCGACGCCCTGCTGGCCGCCACCGCCCTGGAACACGGCCTGACCCTGGCCACCCGCGACACGGCGGCCTTCGCCAGGGTTCCCCGGCTGAAGCTGTTCAATCCCTGGGGCTACAAGCCCGAGGAACAGGAGGAAGACTGGGGCGAGGCCGCCAAGGCCGGCGCCCAGTGGCTGCGGAACATCTTCGTCCGGGGCTGAGTCCTACTGGACGCCCGCCACCTCCGTCGCCGCCGCCACGCGCACCGTCGTGGCGAACGGCGCGAGCGGCGCGTCGACGCGCGGCGTCGGGGCCGGCGGCTCGGCCGCGACCAGGACCGGAACCGGCTCGGCGGCCACCAGAACCGGCGGCGGCGCGGGCTTTGCGGCCACGAACACCAGGCGGTTTCCCTTGCAGGTCCCGGCGTTGTAGAGACCCTTCAGATAGCCGCGCCGCACGAAGCCGGCCTTGATGGCGTCGCGGACCATCTGGTCGTGGCGCTCGGCGCCGGTCAGACGGCGGACCCAGCCACGCATCGGGATCACGTCGGTGATCGTGCTGGCCACCACGCCCAGCACCGGCCTGGCCATGCCGCCCTGCCCGTTCTTGTCGTCGTCGTCGCGGTCGTCGTAGTCGTCGCCCAGCACCGCGTCGAACCGCGCGATCTCGGCCTTCAGCGGCGCGCAGCCGGGCGACGGCGAGGCATAGGGATCGGTCTGGGCCTTTTTCAGCAGGTCGGGGATCTCCGAGCGCACCAGATTGATGTCGCGCAACGGCGCGGCGACGGCCGAGCCGAGACTGTCAGTATTGGCCTCGGCGGAGGTCTTGGGCGTCTCCTGCCGCTTGCCGGCCAGAGCGGCGTCAGCGGCGCCCACACCCATGCAGAGCGCCAGCAAGGCGGCGCCGACCGTTCGGGTGGATCTGAGGACTGGCGACGTCATGTCCGTGAGCTCGCACGATTAAACCACACCGCATCAACCCAGGAATCGCCCCGGCCGTTCCGCGAGGCGCGCGAACGTGATCGGCGGAGGCCTGAGCGCCATGGCGGCGCCACACAGACGGTCCGCAACCGGACCTATTCAGAGTCAGTGATGGGTGGGAAATTGACATCCGCTACCACCGGCGCTGCCAACACGTGAGCAGCAAATGGACGAGAGCCCATACCCCAATAAAGAGCGGCGCTATGATAATGGGCGGGGCGAACGCGTCGATCGCGGCGACATGCGACCTCAACACTATGTAGACGACGAAGCCCAAGAAGAAGATGGTTCTGAGCGCGTTTACCGCAGTCATTTCAGCTATTCCGCGCGGCTCTTGGGTTAGATTGTAGCTGGGAGCTATGTCCTCCCAATACATCGAAAATGACCTTAGGATAGCACCTCCTTCACCCATAGCGGACACGCTCAGGAGCCGGCTTGGGTGGTTACCATTCCGCACCGACTACGTATGCCTACATATATTCGAGAAGTGCTGTCGCCTGATCTCTGAATTTATTTGTCAGATCCTCAAACAATGGATGTCCATTGCGAAGCCTGACTTGGTATCTCGCAAACTCATCTTCTGAGTATTTGGCCACTTTGTTCATGTGCATCTTTAAATGTTTTAGGCGCCCACGCGCCCATATAATCGTCTCCACCATTCCGTCAGCCCACTGAAACGTTATTGGAGTATCGCTAAGCGCCGCGAGAATTTCATCTATCGAAATATTCGTGGCCTCAACCCAGCTTTCCCTCTCCCCAAAATCCGTAACTGTTTCTCCAGTCATTTCAGTAAATTCTGCGGCGAGCCTTAAAACCTTTACAACAGTCCGTATCGAGCTGCGCCGGCTCTCAGACATGTCCTTCTCTTTTTGTCTGATTGAAGAGCGATATATCCACACACCCCATAGTATAGCGGAAATAGACCCGAAAGCCTGCACCCAGCTCGCCATGCCATTGTGCTTCTCGATCCAATCGATCGATGCGCTTAGGTTGAAAATTGCAGCAGAGATGAGGCCGAGACCGACGCCCGTTACCCCGCCGGCGAATCCTTTTTTGTACTCTTCAGACCTCGTGTATCGCGCAATTTCCTCTTCTACTGAGCGGGCGTTACGATGCCAGTAGCGCGGATGGATCTGCCACATCCGTCTCTCCCCCGTTTAGCGGACGTTTTTCTTCAATGCGCTCTTCGCATCTGCAGAAACTGGCCGTCGTTAGGCCAGTCGTTGAAACTTAGCTGAGTCGGCTCAAGCTAAAATCGACGCATCGAGGCGCTTACGAGGTTGAGCGGTTGAGTCGAACCTCGTGCGCACGCCACCAGAATGCATCCGACAAGGATCGCTGCGGCTGGTCCGATAAGCAGAGGCATCAAGGTCATGATCGGGTCGGGAACGGAAATCGGATCCGTCGCTCGAAGCGGACATCCTGCCTATCGGGGGCGCCGGCGGTTCTCAGCGCGTTGGCGACGGCGAAAGCCTCAACCGTCATCCCGCGCTTCATGCGCGGGACCCATTTGTCCGCGGCAAATGAAGAGCGGAAAATGGCGCTCACGCGGAATCTGAACCATGGATCCCGCGCATAAAGCGCGGGATGACGGGGATTTTGATTGAAGCGGAGCGTCACGCTCCAGAGCGAAGCACGGGCATCCAGCCCTCTCCATCCCCGCCTCCAAAACCTGCCGTATCCTCTATCCACCTCGAAGCACTGGGGAGGGCGCGCGGCCAGCGACCTTCGCGGCTTCGGGGGGCGGTCGAGCGGGCGCGCTCGTCGGCGCGGGGGAAACTCCGCAACTGCATCCTTCTGGCGGCGGTCGGCCCTGGAACACAGAAACGACGTGGGATGTGGACCGACGGCGCGACGGGGGAGTTGAAAGGCTCCTGTCCGGGACCGGGCTTCGCGGCCCGGCCCGCCCGTCGGAGGCTTCAAGGGCGATCAGGCGCGAACAGCGTCGGCGCGCCACGCTTCCGGATAACGATCGCGCGGGGCGCTGCTTCGTCGAAACGGTATTTTCTCCATCTGCTCCGGGCGAGGTCCGGGCGCCCCGCTCCCCTCCCCACTCCCTCCTGCGCGCCGCGCCGGAGCGCATCGACCTGCCTGGAGAAGAACTCATGCCGCGCCGTCACAGCCCCATTCCGCCTGACATCGCCTGGCCGCCGGCCCGCAAGGCGCAGCTGCGGCGGAACGTCTGGAAGAAGATGCGGAAGTTCCGCGCCTCGGCCGAATACGCGCGGATGGTCGCCAAAGAAAAAGCCCCCGGCCTTTCGACCGGGGGCTCATCATTGTCCGAGGACTGAGGGCCTAGCGGATGACCCGCGCGCCCTTGCCCTTCATCACGGCCTCGACTTCGGCCTGGCGCACCATCGAGGTGTCGCCCGGGGTGGTCATGGCCAGGGCGCCGTGGGCCGCGCCGTACTCGACGGCGGCTTGGGGGCCCTTGCCTTCCATGAAGCCGAACGCCAGGCCCGAGGCGAAGCCGTCGCCGCCGCCGACGCGGTCATAGATCTCGAGGTTCTCGCGCATCATCGAGGCGTAGAACTCGCCGCCGGCGTACAGGATCGCCGACCAGTCGTTGACCGAGGCGGTCTTGGCGTTGCGCAGCGTGGTGGCGGCGACCTTGAAGTTCGGGAACTGCTTCACAGCGGTCTCGATCATCTTCTTGAAGTTGGCCGGGTCGATGGAGCTGATGTGCTCGTCCAGGCCTTCGACTTCAAAGCCCAGGCAGGCGGTGAAGTCTTCTTCGTTGCCGATCATCACGTCGACATACTGGGCGATGTGACGGTTGACCTTCTGAGCGCCTTCCTTGCCGCCCTGCGACTTCCACAGCGAGGCGCGGTAGTTCAGGTCGTAGGAGATGACAGTGCCGTACTTGCGGGCGACTTCCACGGCTTCGATCACGGCTTCGGCCGTGTTCGAGGCCAGGGCCGCGAAGATGCCGCCGGTATGGAACCAGCGCACGCCTTCCTCGCCGAACAGCTTTTCCCAGTTCACTTCACCGGGGCGGATCTGCGAGGCGGCCGAGTGACCCCGGTCGCTGCAGCCCAGGGCCGGACGGACGCCGAAGCCCTTTTCGGTGAAGTTCAGGCCGACACGGGTGTTGCGGCCCAGGCCGTCGAACTCGCGCCAGATGACGTGCGAGGTGTCGACGCCGCCCTGCATCATCAGGTCCTCGACCAGCCAGCCCAGGTCGTTGACCGGCAGGGCCGTCACGGCCGTCGAGCGCTTGCCCCAGCACTTGCGGAAAGCGCGGGCGACATTGTATTCGCCGCCGCCTTCCCAGACCTGGAACTGGCGGGCGTTGCGGACCCGGCCGAAGCCCGGGTCGAAGCGCAGCATCACTTCACCGAAGGACGCGCAGTCCCACTTGGTTTCCGAAGCCGGGCGGATGTCGAGGATGTTGTCGGTCATTTGGTCTTAGGCCTTCCCACGAACCTTCTTGATCAGGTCAACAGTCTCGCGGACCTTCTTGGTGATGCCCGCGTAGTCCTTGGCGTCCAGCAGTTCCTGCGTGATCAGCTTGGAGCCCATGCCGGCGGCGACGATGCCCGCGCCGAACCACTTCTTGACCGAGGCTTCGTCCGGATCGACGCCGCCCGTCGGCATGATGCGGGTCCAGGGCATCGGGCCCAGCACCGCCTTGACGAAGTCCGGGCCGCCGACCGACGAGCCGGGGAACACCTTGACGATCTCGCAGCCCAGTTCTTCGGCGTACGAGATTTCCGAGGCCGAACCGCAGCCCGGCGAATACGGGATCTTGCGACGGTTGCAGACCTTGGCGACGTCGGCGTTGAGGATCGGGCCGACGACGAACTTGGCGCCGTTGGCGATGTAGATGCCGGCGGTCGGCGCGTCGACGATCGAGCCCACGCCCATGATCACGCGCGGATCGGCCTCGGCGAAGTAACGGGTCACTTCGTAGAAGACGTGGCTGGCGAAGTCGCCGCGGTTGGTGAACTCGATGCAGGGCGCGCCGCCGTCGGCGCAGGCCTGGATCACGGCCTTACAGACCTCGACGTCGGGGTGATAGAAAACCGGGATGACGCCCTGGTCCATCAGGGCGGTCAGCACCGCCATACGGTCTTTTACCATCTTAGACTCCTTCCCGAAGGATCGATCTTGCGCGGAGGCCCCTGCGGACCGCCGCGCGTGCAAGATTTCGCCGGAATTGGCTCAGGGCGATCCCTTAGACCGCGTTGCCGACGAGCGCCACACCGGGCTTGCCGTAACGTCAAACTCTCGGACCGCTGGACGCGTGTTTCGGACTTCCCGTCCGCCCACGCGAAGCTCTCTGGTCGTCGCTTCCTTCCCCGAACCTTTTCCGTCGGCGCTCCTCGCCGCTCCAGGCGCAAAAGTGAGGGCGCCGGTATGACCCGACGCCCCGGAAGTTTGCGCAGGAGCGAGCTCAAAGAGCCGCAAACGAGACGGACCGACCACGACGCCGAACCGAAACGTGATGACACCGGTGTCACGGAAACCCGGAAAAGTGGCCAAGCCACTTAGCCACCGGTGTCATGGAGGAGATAACCAGAAACCGCGAAGGAGCGCAAGCGCCGTAAAAGCCGCGAACAAACAAGGTTAAGCGCTTGAAAAAATACGACTTCATGCGCTGGCGGCGCATCGGTCTCGCAAGCCCTTGGTCCGACCTGGTTCAGCCCGTATTGCGCAGACCCGCCGCGATGCCGGCCACGGTCAGCTGGATGGCCAGGCGCAGCTCCTCGTCGGTCTCCCCTGCCCGGCGGCGCGACAGTAGTTCCAGCTGCAGGTGGTTCAACGGATCCACCGAGCGGCTGGCCAGGGTCACCGACTCGGCCAGGTCCGGCTGGTTGTCGAGCAGGGCCGAACCGCCGCGGATCTCCAGGGCGATGCGCGTGGCCGCGTCGTGCTCGCGCTGGATGGTCGCGAAGATCCGCGCGGCGTTTTCCTTGTCCGGCGACAGGGCCATGTACCGAGCGGCGATGCCCATATGACTCTGGGCCAGGGCCAGCTCCATGTTCGACAGGAGCGAGGCGAAGAAGTCGAAACTTCCGGCAAGGTCGCGCAGTTGCTCGACCGACAGCTTGGCCCGCTCGACGCCCGAGGCGAAGCCGTACCAGCCGGGCAGCATGAAGCGGGCCTGTGACCAGGAGAACACCCACGGGATGGCCCGCAGATCCTCGATCTTGCGGCTGGCGGTGCGGCTGGCCGGGCGGCTGCCGATGTTGAGGCCCACGATCTCGCTGATCGGGGTGACCGACCAGAAGAAGTCCTCGAACGCCGGATCGTCGTACACCAGGGCCCGGAAGCCATGGAAAGAGGCCTCGGCCAGGGCGGTCATGGCCGCCTCGACCTTGGGGTCGGGCTTGTGGACGGGGCGCTCGCTGGACATCAGCACGGCGGCGGCCAGGCCATCGAGGTTGCGCCGGGCGGTGGGCTGGTCGCCGAAGCGGCGGGCGATCATCTCGCCCTGCTCGGTCATCCGGATGCGGCCCTGCACGGTGCCGGCCGGCTGGGCCAGCACCGCCTCGGCGGCCGGTCCGCCGCCCCGTCCGACGCTGCCGCCCCGGCCATGGAACAGCTGCAGGCCCACGCCCATCCGGTCGGCCTCGAACGCCAGGGCCGAGGCGCCCCGCGCCACGCCGCGCCGGCTGGCGACGTACCCGCCGTCCTTGTTGCTGTCGGAGTAGCCGAGCATGATCTCCTGCACCGGCCGGTCGCCCAGGATGGTGCGGCTCAACGGCAGCTCCAGCCACTGGCGCAGCACGGCCGGGCCGTTCTCCAGGTCGCCGATGGTCTCGAACAGCGGCGCGACCTTGACCGAGGCGCGCGGCGCGGCGCCGCCCCAGACCAGGCCGACCTGCTTGAGCAGAACGAGCGGCTCGAGGATGTCGGACAGGGTCGCCGACTTCGAAATGATGTACGCCCCGAGGCAGCCATGGCCGTAGTCGCGCACCGCCTGGGCGGCGGCCCGCATGGTGGCCAGCTCCTTGGTCGTCTCCTCGCCATAGGCGGTGAACGGCGAGACCAGCGGCCGCTGGTGCGACAGCTCCTCGATCAGGACCTTGCAGCGGGCCTCCTCGTCGAGCTTGAGGTAGGCCACGCCCGTGCCGGCCCGCTTGAACAGCTCGTCGACCGTCCGCTCGTGAACGTCGGCGTTCTGGCGTAGGTCCAGGCTCATCAGGTGGAAGCCGCAGGCCCTGGCCACCTCGACGAGGGTCCGCAGGGCCGAGCCGACCAGGCGCTCGCCGCCATTGCGCTCCAGGCTGTCGATAATGACGGTCAGGTCCGCGACGAAGGCGTCCGGATGGCCGTAGGGCTCGACGTCGGTCGCGCCGGTGGCGTAGGCGACGGGCGCGCCGGTCAGCTTCTGCGACACGGCCGTCAGGCGATCGAAGATCAGCTCCAGAGCCAGGCGATAGGGCTCGTCCAGCCGGTGGATCGACGGATCGCGGGTCTGGGCGGCCAGGGCCAGCAGCTCGTTCGACACCGGCGTGTAGGCGGTCGAGACGGCGAGGTTGGACCACAGCTTGCGCACCTCGCCGGCGTACCAGTCGAGGATCACGCGGGACTGAGAGGCGAAGGCCAGCTTCAGGGTTTCGCCATTGACGCCGGGGTGACCGTCGCGGTCGCCGCCCAGCCACGACCCCATCTTCAGCAGCGGCGCCATATGGCCATGCGAGCCGATCTTGTGCGTCCAGTCGCCATAGAGCTCGATCATCGCCGGCAGGATCGAGGTGCGGACGATCGACAGGGCGTTGCGGATCTCGTCCTTCACGGTGATCCGCTCGGGACGGTAGAGGCGGGTCCGCCACATCAGGGCGATCTCGCGGAACAGGCTCTCGCGGATCTCGGCGTCGAGGTCCGCCGGCAGGTGGTGGCGGCGCAGGGCCATCAGGCGCGAGATCTCGGTCTCGCGATCGACCATGCTGCGGCGACGAACCTCCGTGGGGTGGGCGGTCAGCACCGGCACCACGTTCATGGCGGCGAAGACCCTGGCCAGCTCGGCGTCGGTCTTGCCGCGCCCCTTCAGGATCTTCACGGCGTCGATCAGGGTCCGCGGCCGCTCGTCGCCCGGCTGAGCCTCGGCCTCGGCGTGGCGGCGGCGTCCGGCGACGTCCTCGCCGATATTGGCCAGCAGCGAGTGACTGGCGAAGGCGCGAGCCAGGAACACGGCCTGGTCGTTGGTGAGGTCGGCGAACAGGTGATCGAGGACCGGCGCATCGCCGGTGGCCTCGTCCTCGCGGGAGGCGGCTTTGCGGGCCTTGGCCACCAGGGCCGCGGCCTCCTCGCCCTCGAGATAGGTGATCGCCTCGATCAGGAGGTCGCTCAGCAGATTGGCGTTCTGGCGAACGTGACGGCTGGTGGGGCGGTCGGCGTCGATCGACAGGGCCGGATTGCGCATGCGCGAACTCCAGGATCGGCCGGAGCCGTTCGGGACGGGAATGGATCACGAGAAAGCGTCAGCGACGCGGGATCGATCCCGGGCGCTGACGTTACGGCGCCCTCTAGCGCGCTTCACCGGGCGGGAAAACCCGCCCGGCACAATGGTTGCGCTACCATGATATTTTTGCGTGGATTTGTTTCGTCAGCGCGCCAGCCAGCCACCATCCACGGGCAAGGTAATGCCCTGGACGTAGTCCGCCGCCGACGAGGCCAGGAACACCGCGGCGCCGCCGATGTCTTCCGGACGGCCCCAGCGCCCGGCCGGGATGCGGGCCAGGATCGCGGCGTTGCGGTCCTGGTCGGCGCGCAAAGCCTCGGTGTTGTTGGTGTCGAAATAGCCCGGGGCGATGGCGTTGACGTTGATCCCCTTGGTCGCCCACTCGTTGGCCAGGATCTTGGTCAGGCCGGCCAGGCCCGACTTGGCTGCGGTATAGGACGGCACGCGGATGCCGCCCTGGAACGAGAGCAGGGAGGCGATATTGATCACCTTCGCGGTCACACCGTTCACGGGCCCCTGCTTCAGGGCCTGCTTGGCGAAGGCCTGGGTCAGGAAGAAGACCACCTTCAGATTGGTGTCCATCACCGCATCCCAGTCGGCTTCCGAGAACTCGATCGAGTCGGCGCGACGGATGATGCCGGCGTTGTTGACCAGGATGTCGATCTTGCCGAACGCTGCCACGGTCTCGTCGACCACGCGCTGGACGGGTTCGGTGGAGCCGAAGTCGGCCTTGATCGATAGGAACTTGCGCCCCAGGGCCTCGACGGCCTTCTGGGTGTCGGTCGGCGCGCTGCGGCCCGCGGCGGCGATGTCCGCGCCAGCGGCGGCCAGGGCGATGGCGATCCCCTGCCCGATCCCGGTGTTGGCGCCGGTGACGAGCGCGACCTTGCCTTCAAGGCTGAACGGATTGGCCATGTCGAGTTCCTGTTCAAAAATCTTGTCATCCCGGAAGCCTCCAAGAGGCTGTCCGGGACCCAGGGGCCGGCGCACTGCCAGTGGCCCCTGGGTCCCGGGTCTACGCTTCGCTCCGCCCGGGATGACAAGCTAAGAGCGGGTGACCTCGCGGTCCTACTTCAGCTGGCAGATGTCCAGCACGTTCATGTCGGTGTAGTCGAGGTTCTCGCCGCCCATCGCCCAGATGAAGGTGTAGTTGGCGGTGCCCGAACCCATGTGGATCGACCACGGCGGGCTCATCACAGCCTCTTCGTTGGCGATCACGATGTGACGCATCTCGTCAGGCTCGCCCATGTAGTGGAAGACCCGGTCGTTCTCGCCCAGGCCGAAGTAGAAATAGGCTTCCGAACGGCGGTCGTGCAGGTGGGGCGGCATGGTATTCCAGACGCTGCCCGGCTTCAACACGGTCATGCCCAGCAGCAGCTGGGCCGACTTGCAGGTGGTCGGCACGATGTACTGGTAGATCGTGCGCTCGTTGCTGGTCTCCAGCGCGCCGCGCTCCAGGGCGACGGCGTCGGCGAAGGCCAGCTTCTTGGTCTCGAACGCGGCGTGGGCCGGCAGGCTGACCAGGTAGAAGCGCGCGGCCTCGCCGTTCACGCCTTCGAAGGTCACGTCCTTGGCGCCCATGGTGACATACAGGCCATCACGCGGAACGATCTCGTAGACGACGCCGTCGACGGTGATCTTGCCGGTGGTCTCGCCGACATTGATCACGCCCAGCTCGCGGCGCTCCAGGAACGGGTGGCCAGCGGCCGAGGCAGGCTCGGTCTGGTCGGGCAGCTTGATGGCCGAGGTGGCCACGACGCCGCCGACGACGAAGCGTTCGGCGTGGTTGTAGGTCAGGACGATCTGGCCGTCCTGGAACAGGTCCTGCATCAGGTAGCGGTCGCGCAGGTCGTCGTTGCTGACCGCGAACATCATGTCCGGATGGGTGGCGTGGTAGGTCTTGGCGAACATCGGGAAGTCTCCGGAAGGGTGTTCTTATTCGGCGGCGGCGCGCAGCGTCGCGGGACGGGCCCAGTCGGGGCGCTGATCGAGTTTGTAGGCCTTCTTGGGCAGGTTGTAGGTCAGGTCGACGATCAGCGCCTCGGCCTCGCAGAGGTCCATGCGGTGCTCGGCGACCATGCGGGCCAGGAAGGCGCTGTCGACGCGGCGGGCCACGTCGTGGCGCGCCGGAATCGACAGGAAGGCGCGGGTGTCGTCGTTGAAGCCGACAGTGTTGTAGAAGCCGGCGGTCTCGGTGACCTGCTCGCGGAAACGCATCATGCCTTCCGGGCTGTCGTGGAACCACCAGGACGGACCCAGCTTCAGCACCGGATAGTGACCGGCGAGCGGGGCCAGTTCGCGGCTGTAGGTCGTCTCGTCCAGCGTGAAGAGGATGATCGACAGGCGCGGATCATTGCCCAGACGGCCAAGCAGCGGCTTCAGCGCCGAGACATACTCGGTGCGCATCGGGATGTCGGCGCCCTTGTCGCGACCGTGGGAGGCTAAGAGGCTGGCGTTGTGATTGCGATGCGAGCCAGGATGGATCTGCATGACCAGACCGTCGTCCAGGCTCATCTTGGCCATTTCGGTCAGCATCTGGGCGCGGAACAGCTCGGCCTTCTCGGGCGTGACGTCGCCCTTCACCAGGCTTTGGAACAGGGCCTCAGCCTCGGCGTCCGACAGGTCGGCGGTGGCGGCCGTCGGGTGGCCGTGGTCGGACGAGGTGGCGCCGGCTTCGATGAAGGCCTGGCGGCGCAGGCGATGCGCTTCCAGATAGCTCTTCCAGCTGTAGACGTCCTGACCCGAGGTCTCGGCGAAGCGCTCGAAAGCGCGCGGGCTGCGCTCGTCCTCGAAGTCGATGACCGCGTCGGGACGGTAGGCGGTGATGACGTGACCGCCCCACCCGCTCTCACGAATGGCCGCGTGATGCTTCAGGCTCTCGTGCGGACCTTCGGTGGTGGCCAGGGTCTCGATGTTGAAACGGTCGAACAGAGCGCGCGGACGGAAGGCGTCCGTCGCCAGGGCTTCGTTGATGCGATCGAAATAGTCGTCGGCGTTCGAGGTCTCGAGGAACTCGGTGAAGCCGAACACCTTGGAGAACACGTGGTTCAGCCAGATCCACGACGGCGTGCCGCGGAACAGGTGGAAGTTCGACGCGAACAGCTTCCACGCCGCGCGTGGGTCGGTGTCCGGGACGCCGGCCTTGGAACGCACCTTCAGGTCATCCAGGCTGACGCCCTGGCTGTAGAGCATCCGATAGAGATAGTGGTCCGGCGCCAGCAACAGGTCGGTGGCGTCCTGGAAGGGCGCGTTGGTGGCGAACCACGACGGATCGGTGTGACCGTGCGGACTGATGATCGGCAGATCCTTGACCAGCGCGTACAGGCCGCGCGCGTAGGACCGCGTCGTCGCGTCCGACGGGAAGAGCCGATCTTCGTGGAAATTCAGAGGCCTGGGCATGGCTTGGCGTGTGCTCCCTGCTTCACTAAGCGCTTCTTGGCCGGCGGCTTCGCGGATGGCCGCTTAGGCCCGCTTGGTAACCGGTGTCATGATTGGATGCAACCCAACGGCGGTTGCGAATCCTCAGGCCGGGACCGGGCCGGAGGACTCGCGCACCACCAGGGTCGGTTCGGTCTTGGTCATATCCCGCGGTTCGCGTCGCTCGACGCCGATCAGCTTCTCGGCGGCCATGCGGCCGATCTCGCGAGTCGGCGTGCGGATCGTGGTCAGAGGCGGCCAGACCGCCTGGGCGATCTGGAAGTCGTCGAAGCCCACCACGCTCAAGTCGGCGGGCACGGAAAGACCGGCCTTGCGCGCCGATTGCAGGACGCCAGCGGCCATTTCGTCATTGCCGCAGAAGATGGCGGTCGGACGCGGGGTGCGGGCCAAGAGGATGTCGCCACACGCCACGCCGGACTCGAAGGTATAGGCGCCCTGGACGATATCGCCTTCGCCCAGTTTCAGGCCCGCCTCGGCGAGACCGTCCTCGAAGCCCCCTCGCCGCTCGTGCGAGGAACGGAAGGTGTCCGGCCCCGAAATAAAGGCGATGGTCCTGTGGCCCAGGCCCACGATGTGCCGGGCGGCCTCCGCGGCGCCCATGCGGTCGTGACCGACGATCATGTGCTCGGGCTTGTCCAGCTCGACCGAGGCGATGCGGATGTAGGCGCAGCCGATCTCGTTCAGCAGCTTGGCGACGCGCTCGTCCTCGGACACGGACGGCGGCAGCACGACGCCGAAAAGTTTCTGGCGCTCCACGAAGGCCCGGATGTCGGTCAGAAAGGTCGGGCTGGCGCGGTCGCAGGGATGGACGACCAGCTCGAAGCCCGAGCCGCGCATGCCGTCCAGCAGGCCAAGCTGCATGTTCACGACGTACTGCGGGTTGGGGTTGTCGTAGATCATGCCGATCAGGAACGAGCGGCGAAACGCAAGGCCCCGGGCCTGGGGATCGGGCGCGTAGCCCCACTCGGCGATCACCGCCTCGATGCGCTCGCGGGTCTCGTCGCGGACGAAGGGAGACTGGTTGATGACGCGTGAAACGGTCTTCTTGGACACCCCGGCGAGCCTGGCAATGTCGTTGATCGTGGCCCGCTTGCGGCCGCCTTCGACGCCACTCCCCCCCTCCATAGAGGCTTCCGGGGACGAGGAAGGCGTCTTTGAAGAGTTCACGGCGTTTCCAAGCAGCTAAGCAGTGTCTTTTGTCATACTCTAGCCGCGCTGGCGTCGCCAACCTAGGACGAAACGTCTGCTTTTAGGGTGACTGACACCGGTTACCATGTCACTACGCACTGAAATTGACGACACGAAACTCGGCGGCGAAGACCAACCCATGACCGATACGACCTTGGCGCCTCGCGAATCGATTCACCCCGTCGACCCGCGCGACCACGTGGCCACGGCCCTGCGCGACCTCGCGGCCGGCGAGGTGCTGAACCTGCGGGGCCAAGCGATTACCGTCCGCAACGACATCCCCAAGGGCCACAAGATCGCCATTCGCGATGCCAGCGCTGGCGCCGATGTCCTGAAGTACGGCTGGCCGATCGGCCGGGCCACCGTCGACATCGCCGTCGGCGACCATGTCCACATCCACAATGTCGAGACTCGCCTGGAAGGCGTCGAGGGCTACAGCTTCGCCCCGACCGCGCCGGAGCCGCATGTCGAGCCCGCCGCGCGCACCTTCGACGGCTATCGCCGCAAGAACGGCCGGGCCGGCACGCGCAACGAGATCTGGGTGCTGTGCACCGTCGGCTGCGTGGCCAACACCGCCCGCCGTATCGCCGAAAAGGCCAATGCCCGCTTCGCCGGCCGCGTCGACGGAATCTACGCCTTCCCCCACCCGTTCGGCTGCTCGCAGCTGGGCGACGACCTGACCCACACCCGCAGCCTGATCGCGGGCCTGGCCGCCCATCCCAACGCCGGCGGCGTGCTGATCCTGGGCCTGGGCTGCGAGAACAACCAGCTGAAGGCCCTGCTGGAGAGCGCGCCGGATATCGACCGCGAGCGACTGCGCAGCTTCACGACCCAGATGGTCGAGGACGAGCTGGAGGACGGCCTGTCCGCCGTCGAAGCGCTGGTCGAGATCGCCGAACAGGACAAGCGCGAGCCGATCCCGGTCTCGGAGCTGGTCGTGGGCCTCAAGTGCGGCGGTTCGGACGGCTTCTCGGGCGTCACCGCCAACCCGCTGGTCGGCCGCATCGCCGATAAGGTCGCCGACGCGGGCGGCACGCCGGTGCTGACCGAGATCCCGGAGGTGTTCGGGGCCGAGAACGTGCTGCTGCAACGCGCCGCCAGCCGCGAGATCTTCGACCAGGCCGTCGGCGTGATCGACGACTTCAAGCGCTACTTCATCGACAACAAGCAGCCGATCTACGAAAATCCCTCCCCCGGCAACATCGCCGGCGGCATCACCACGCTCGAGGAAAAGTCCCTGGGCGCGGTTCAGAAGGGCGGCCGGGCCCAGTTGGTCGAGGTTCTGCGCTACGGCGAGCGCGTCGGTCCGCACGGCCTGACTCTGTTGGAGGCCCCCGGCAACGACGCGGTCTCGTCGACGGCCCTGACCGCCGCCGGCGCGACGGTCATCCTGTTCACCACCGGCCGCGGCACGCCGCTTGGCTTCCCCGCCCCAACCCTGAAGATCGCCTCCAACTCGGGCCTTGCCCAACGCAAGCCTGGCTGGATCGACTTCGACGCCGGCCAGGTGCTGGAGGGCGTCTCGATGGACGACGCGGCCGACCGGCTGATGGACCTCGTGGTCGACACCGCCTCGGGCAAGGCCACCAAGGCCGAGCTCAACGGCGAGCGCGAGATCGCCATCTGGAAGTCCGGCGTCACGCTTTAGTGGTCAAGCCAATTGCCACAGTTGTCAGACTACCGCATTTAACGCTCCGCTTCTTTTGCTCACCAACTCCAGGCTTGCTCCCGTGACGGCTTCTCCCGCGACCACCCCCGCCCTGCGTCTGAGCGCGACCAGCTATCCCGGCGCTATCCCGGGCACGGCCCTGCCTGCCTATGACCGCGATAAGGTGCAGGTCGGCGTCGTCCACTTCGGTCCCGGCGCCTTCCATCGCGCTCACCAGGCCTTCTATTTCGACCAGTTGCTGGCCAGCGATCCGCGCTGGGGCATCTGCGCGGTTTCGCTGAAGAGCCCCGGCGTCCGCGACGCCCTGCAACCGCAGGACGGCCTCTACACCCTGGCCCAGCTGGACGCCGAAACCACCTTCCGCATCGTCGGTTCGATCGTCGAGGTTCTGGTCGCGCCCGAGGATCCGCCATCGGTCTTCGCCCGCCTCGCCGCGCCGACCACCCGCCTCGTCACCCTGACCGTCACCGAGAAGGGCTACACCCTGTCGGCCGAGGGCGGGCTGGACGAGAAACATCCGGACATCGTTCACGACCTGGCCAATCCGCGCGAACCGAAGAGCGCCGTCGGCTACATCGTCGAGGGCCTGCGCCGCCGCTTCTCCGCGGGCCTCGCGCCCTACGCCGTCGTCGCCTGCGACAACCTCGCCGACAACGGCTGGCGCCTGAAGGCGGCGGTCGTCGCCTTCGCCGCCAAGATCGACGCCGATCTGGCGGCCTGGATCGAGGCCGAGGGCAGCTTTCCGCGCACCATGGTCGACAGCATCACCCCGGCCACCGACGACGCCCTGCGGGTCCGCGTCCAGGAGGCCACCGGCCTGGAGGACGCCTGGCCGATCCAGCGCGAAGCCTTCACCCAGTGGGTCGTCGAGGACGTGCTGCCGGCCGAGGCGCCGGATCTGGCCAGCGTCGGGGTTATCCTGACCGACGATGTCCGCGGCTTCGAGCGCGCCAAGCTGCGCCTGCTGAACGGCGTCCACTCGACCCTGGCCTATGCCGGCATCCTGCGCGGACACGAGACGGTGTTCGAGGCCGTCAGCGATCCGACGCTGGAAGCCCTGGCCCGCGACCTGATGGCCAAGGACATCATCCCGACCCTGAAGGCGCCGCGCGGCCTGGATCTCGCCGACTACGCCGAGGCGATCCTGGCCCGCTTCCGCAATCCCGAGATCCGCCACTACCTGGCGCAGATCGCCTGGGACGGTTCGGCCAAGCTCCCCTTCCGTATCCTCGGCACCTTGACGGAAACCCTGGAGGCTGGCCGCTCGATCGAGCGCCTGGCGATCCCGCTGGCGGCCTGGATGCGCTTCATCGCCCTGCGCGCCAAGACCGGCGAGGCGATCACCGACCCGCTGGCCGACAAGCTGACCGAGATCGGCGTGGCCGTCACCGGTGACGCCAAGACAGACGTGGCGGCCTTCATGACCCTGGACACGGTGTTCCCGGCGGCTCTGGCCTCGAACCCGACCTTCATCGCGGCGATCGAGAAGGCCTATACGGACCTCGCCTGACCTAGCGGGTCACGCCCTTGGCGGTCAGCACCGGCACGACGGTGCTGACCATGATCTCCAGGTCGAACAAGAATGAGCGCCGGGCCAGGTACTCGGCGTCCAGCGCCACCTTGTCCGAAATGGCCAGTTCGTCGCGGCCATTGATCTGCGCCCAACCGGTGACGCCGGGCCGCAGGACGTCGACGCCAGCGGCCCGACGGGCGGCGATCAGGTCGTCCTGATTGAACAGCGCCGGGCGGGGTCCGACCAGGCTCATGTGGCCGACAAGCACGCTCCACAGCTGCGGCAGCTCGTCCAGGCTGAGCTTGCGCATCATCGGACCCAACGGCGTCAGCCAGCGGTCGGGATCCTCCAGCAGGTGCGTGGCGACCTCGGGGGTGTCGATCCGCATGGTCCGGAACTTGGGCATCGGAAACAGCGTCGAACCCTTGCCCACCCGCCGCGACCAGTAGAGCCCAGGGCCCGGCGAGGTCAGGCGCACCAGCAGCCACAGCAGGGCGAGCGGCAGAGCCAGCACGATCAGGCCGATCGCCGCCGCCAGGAAATCGAACGCGCGCTTCACGAGATCCTAGCCGAGATCGCCGCTCGCCGCGTCGAGCAGGAGATAGGCTCGCCCCGCGTCCGATGACAGCAGGGCCGCCAACAGGAAGCCCTCGCGGTCCTGGCCCGCCGCCTCGTCGATCATGCCGGAGTAGCGCTTCAGGAAACGCTCGGTATTGGCCTTCAGCGTCGCGTCGGAGAACAGGCGGCGCACCAGGCGGCGGATGGCGGCCGGCGCCAGGCGCTTGACCACCTCGCGGGCCCCGACGTCGTCGCGGGTCTGCAGGGCGGCGGCGATCTCGTCTATCCGGCCGCGCGGCAGAAGGGCGTGCGGGTCGATGCCCATGGCCGTGATCTCGGCGGCCAGCTTCTCGCCCAGGCCGGCGTCGCCCGGCGAGCTGTTCTCGATGCCCGCCAGCAGGTTGCGCCAGCTCCAGCCCCCCTCGCCGTCCGGGTCGGACGCCGGCTGGGGCGGCGTCTGCTTGCGGGCCGAGGCCTGCTCGAACACCGAGCGGAACTCCTGGTCGGTCGCCGTCGGCGTCAGGCGCAGACGGCGGCGGTCGGTCGGCGGCTCCTCGTCCTCGTCGTCGAATACGGCCATCGGCAGCGGTTCGGGCTGCACCGACGGGGGCGGCGGAGCGGCCGGACGCGGCCGGCTCAGCGGCGCCTGCGCCGAGGTCGAGCGGGCGGCCATGGTCGAGGCGCTGGATGCGGTGACGGCCCCGGCCGCCTCGCTCAGCATCTCGTAGTTGCGACGGACGCGCTCCTGGAAGGCCTGGTCGATCGCGGCCGTTTCCTCGGCGGTGCGCCGGACGGCGTTCATCAGTTGCTCGACGCCCTGCTCGATGGACACCCGGACCTCGGCGGCCTTCTGCAGCGCCTCGGCCGGCAGGTCGGCGGTGCGCTTGCCGATCTCGGCCAGCATCGCCTCCAGTTCGTCCAGCGTGCCGCGCGCGGCCTGAACCGAGTCGGCCAGCTTCTGCGAGGTGCGGGCCCCGGCCTGCTCGACCATCTGGGCCGAGTGCTCGATGATGTCGCGCGCCTCTTCCATGCGGGACTCGAACACCGCGTCGGCCTTCTGACCTGCGGCGAAGGCGATCTCGTTCAGCTGGTCGACACGGCTGCGGGCGGCTTCGACCCGGGCCTCGACGCCCTCGGCCGCCTTCAGCGCCGACTCGGCCATGGCTTCCATCGCCGCCTTCAACTCGTCTTCCAGCAAGGTGCGCTGGTTCTCGGCGACGTCGCCGATCGTCTCGAGCGTCTTCTTGGCGTCCTCGGCCAGAGCCTCGCGCTGGGTGGTCGCGCCCTCGGCCATTTCGCGGAACTGGTCGGCGGCCGCGCTGATCAGGCCGCGCAGGATCTCCGCGCCCATGGCGGCCGTATCCGACAGCTCGGTGGCGCCGACGCGGGTATAGGCGACGAACTCGGTGAGCTGGGCAGTGCGGGTCTCGGCCTCGGCTGCGAAGTCCTCCTGCTCAGAGCGCAGGGCCTGGCTGATCTCGACCAGGGCGGCGCGCTGAGCGGCCAGGCTCTTTTCGACGGACGAGACCTGATCGCCGACGCCGTGGCCAGCGGTTTCCAGGCGGGCGATCTGGCGCGACAGGTCCTCGGCCCCGACACGGGCGGCGTCCGAGGCTTCGGCCGCTGCGGCGGCCAGATCGGCGGCGCGGGCGGCGAGAGCCGCCTCGGCCTCGCGGAGCTGGGTCTCAGCCAGGTCGGAAGCCTCGGCCACCATGCGGGCCTGGCTGCCGATCGCGTCAACCACCGCCGTGGAGCGAGCGTCCAGCGACTGCGACAGGGTCTCCATGGCGGTGCGCTCATGGCTCAGGCCCTGGGCTAGCTGGCTGGCCATCTTGGCGGACTCTGCGGCGGCCTCCGCCAGACGCCCGGTCTCCTCGGCCAGCGCCTGACGCAGCGAGACGATGTGCTCGCGAGCCCGCTGGGCGGCGTTGGCGGCGTCATCGACGCCCTGGCGCATGGCCTCGACGGCGCTGGACGCGCCGACGGCGGCCAGGGCGGCCGGGGTGACGATGCGGTCGGTCAGGGTCCGGGTTCGGCGCAGTTCGTCGGCGATGCCAGTGGCCTGGCGCAGCAGATAGGCGCCCAACAGAGTCAACAGAGCCGGACCGAGGGCCAGACCCGCGAACACCGTCAGGGCGAAACCCTCGACCTTGAAGGCCGGCACGCCACGGGCATAGCCCAGGGCGAAGGCGATCGGCGCCAGGGCCCACAGGAAGGCGATGGCGGTGGCCAGGGTCCAGAACAGAACGCCGGACATGCGGCGCGGAACGTCCTCGGTCCGTAGCGGGACAGTCGTTTCGGGTCCGCGCAGGTCCAGGGTAGGCTCGCGGCTCTCGGCCTTGGCCGGGGCGGCGCGTTCGGGCTCCACGGCTGGCGCCGGCGGCTGAGCGGTCGCGGTCAGCGAGGTGGCCAGTTTCAGCTCGGGTTCGGAGAAGCTCTCGACCGGCTCGGGATCGGGTTCCCGACGTCGGCGCGAGCGCACGGTCATCGGCGGCGGAACAGCCAGGTCATCGTTCAGGGTGTCCTGCAGGCTCAAGGGTTCGGCGGTCGGAACGTCGCCTTTCGGCTCGGCGAAGGACGTCGTCCCAGGAACCTCCGGAGGGAGTTCAGGCGTGGTCTTGGTTTCCTCGGGAGGGGCATCCGTCGGCGTAGCGGAGAAATCGAGCGGTTGGCGCTTCTTAGGCTTCATACACAGCCAGGGTCCCAAGGCGTCGGCGAGGGGCGCAAGAGACAACCTTCGCGCGCCGGACCCCTCCTTCGCGTGTCACATGAACCTAACGGCGAAAAGCCTTGGCGAAAAGCGACTTCCGTTGTGTTCGCGGGTCTCGACGCCTTGCGCGGTCGTTCAAGCGTCGCGCGCCGTCGCCTCGACCGTTCCAGAAGACGCATTCACCGCTATCGGCGCGCCACGCGGAGAGCGGGCGACCGTCTTGGCCGAGGCGCTCTTGGCGTGCGGGCAAACGGCGTGCTCGACGCTCACCCCGAACTGGCAGAGCGCGAACGAAGACAGCCAGACGACCGCCACAGCCAGCATTTCCGTCAGAAAGCCCATAGCCCGTCCCTGGACCGATACCGGCGTTATGCTAGCGTTCTTGGACGGAGGCGAGTGAACTTTTGGTCATGAAGGTCGGCGCCGACCGGCCTTGGCCCCATGTCCGCTGACAGCGCCCCCAGAATTCCGGCGGTTGTCCGCAGCCTCGCCCGGGCCTAGGTCGCAAGGTGACGCAGCGCGCTCCTCGACGGATCCGCTGAGACGTTTTTCCTTTGCGGACCCTCGCCTTGGCCCTTACCCAATTCGCACCCGCCGCGTACCCGCCGGACTCCGCAATGACCGAAATCTCGCCGGCGCGCCTGACCCACCTCCAGCGCCTGGAGGCCGAGAGCATCCACATCCTGCGCGAGGTGGCGGCCGAGTGCGAACGGCCGGTCATGCTGTACTCGATCGGCAAGGACAGCGCGGTGATGCTGCACCTGGCCGCCAAGGCCTTCTATCCCAGCAAGCCGCCCTTTCCGCTGCTGCACGTCGATACGACCTGGAAGTTCCGGGACATGTACGCCCTGCGCGACAAGGTGGCGGCCGAACTGGGCTTTGACCTGATCGTCCACAAGAACCCCGACGCCGAGGCGCGCGGCGTCAATCCGTTCGACCATGGCAGCGCCCTGCACACGGATCTTTGGAAGACCGAGGGCCTCAAGCAGGCGCTTTCCAAGTACGGCTTCGACGCGGCTTTCGGCGGCGCTCGTCGCGACGAGGAGAAGAGCCGGGCCAAGGAACGGGTCTTCTCGTTCCGCACCGCCGAGCACCGGTGGGACCCGAAGAACCAGCGCCCCGAGCTTTGGAACCTCTACAACACCCGCAAACACCCGGGTGAAAGCCTGCGCGTCTTCCCGATCTCCAATTGGACCGAGCTGGACGTCTGGCAGTACATCCACCTAGAGAACATCCCGATCGTGCCGCTGTACTTCGCGGCCGAACGGCCGGTGGTCGAGCGCGACGGGGCCCTGATCATGGTCGACGACGACCGCTTCCGCCTGCGGGACGGCGAAGTCCCCCAGATGAAGAGCGTCCGCTTCCGCACCCTGGGCTGCTACCCGCTGACCGGCGCGGTCGAGAGCACCGCCGCCACCCTGCCCCAGGTCATCCAGGAGATGCTGCTGACCACGACCAGCGAGCGCCAGGGCCGGGTCATCGACCACGACCAGTCCGCCTCGATGGAGAAGAAGAAGCAGGAGGGCTACTTCTGATGGCGCACCAGTCCGCCCTGATCGCCGAGGACATCGACGCCTATCTGCACCAGCATCAGCACAAGTCGCTGCTGCGCTTCATCACCTGTGGCAGCGTCGACGACGGCAAGTCCACCCTGATCGGTCGCCTGCTGTACGACAGCAAGATGATCTTCGAGGACCAGCTTGCCGCTCTCGAAGCGGATTCCAAGAAGGTCGGCACCCAGGGCGGGGCGATCGACTTCGCCCTGCTGGTCGACGGCCTGGCCGCCGAGCGCGAGCAAGGCATCACCATCGACGTCGCCTACCGCTTCTTCTCGACCGAGAAGCGCAAGTTCATCGTCGCCGACACCCCCGGCCACGAGCAATATACCCGCAACATGGTCACCGGCGCCTCGACCGCCGACGCGGCCGTGATCCTGATCGACGCACGCAAGGGCGTGCTGACCCAGACGCGCCGCCACAGCTATCTCGTGTCCTTGCTCGGCATCCGCCACGTGGTGCTGGCGGTGAACAAGATGGACCTGGTCGGCTGGAACCCGGCCGTCTTCGACCGCATCGTCGCCGACTATCGCGCCTTCGCCGAACAGATCGGCCTGACGGTGTTCACCCCCATCCCGATCTCGGGCCTGGGCGGCGACAACATCGCCTCCGCCAGCGAACATACGCCCTGGTTCAAGGGGCCGATCCTGATGGACTGGCTTGAAGGCGTCGAGGTCGAGGACGATCTCCAGGCCAAGCCGTTCCGAATGCCGGTGCAGTGGGTCAACCGCCCGAACCTCGACTTCCGGGGCTTCTCGGGCCTGATCGCCTCGGGCGGCATCAAGCCGGGCGACCGCATCCGCGCCCTGCCCTCCGGTCGCGAGAGCCGGGTGGCGCGGATCGTCACCCTGCCTGGCGATCTCGACAAGGCCGTCGCCGGCCAGTCGGTGACCCTGACGCTGGAAGACGAGATCGACATCTCGCGCGGCGACGTCATCGCCGCCGCCGACGCGCCCGCCCCGGTCGCCAACCAGTTCGAGGCCACCGTCGTCTGGATGGACGACGAACCCCTGCCCCCGGGCCGCACCTATCTGCTGAAGCTGGGGGCGAGGACGGTCGGCGCCAGCGTCACCGACATCAAGCACCGGGTGAACGTCAACACGTTGGAGCATACGGCCGCCAAGCGCCTGGAGCTGAACGAGATCGGGCTCGTGAACCTCTCGCTCGACCAGGCCATCCCGTTCGAGGCCTATGCCGACAACCGCCAGATGGGCGGCTTCATCCTGGTCGACCGGCTGTCCAACCGCACCGTCGGCGCGGGGATGATCAACTTCGCCCTGCGGCGGGCCGACAACATCCACTGGCAGCACACCGACGTCACCAAGGCCTCGCGAGCGGCGCTGAAGAGCCAGCGCGGCCAGGTCGTCTGGCTGACGGGCCTGTCGGGCGCCGGCAAGTCGACGATCGCCAACCTCGTCGAGAAGCGTCTGCACGCCCTGGGTCGTCACACCTATCTGCTGGACGGCGACAATGTCCGCCACGGCCTCAACAAGGACCTCGGCTTCACCGAGGAGGACCGCGTCGAGAACATCCGCCGGGTGGCCGAGGTCGCCAAGCTGATGGTCGACGCCGGTCTGATCGTGCTGACCGCGTTCATCTCGCCGTTCCGGGCCGAGCGCCAGCTGGCGCGCGACATCCTGGAGCCGGGCGAGTTCATCGAGGTCTTCGTCGACACGCCCCTGGCCGTGGCCGAGGCGCGGGACGTGAAGGGCCTCTACAAGAAGGCCCGCTCGGGTCAGTTGAAGAACTTCACCGGCGTCGACAGTCCGTATGAGGCTCCGGAAGCGCCTGAACTGCGGATCGACACCACCGCGATCGATCCCGTGGAAGCGGCGGAACGGATCGTGGCCTGGCTGGAAGGCCAGGAGATCGACTACACGATCTGATGTCTCGAGCGGCGCGATAGCCATAGCGCGCCGCCCAGACCCAGCAGCGCCATGAGCGCGGTGGCGAGATAGCCATAGGGCCCCAGGTGGTCGAACAGCGGGCCCGAAGCCAAGGTCGCGATCCCCAAGGTGAAGCCGGACGACAGCGCCGAGTTGATCGCCTGGGCTGGCGACGCCGCCGACGCCGGGGCCAGTTTCTCGATCAGGCGCAGCGAGGCCAGGAACGAGGCGGCGAAGGTCAAGGCGTGCAGCATCTGCAGTGGGAACAAAGCCCATAGCGGCGGCTCGAAGGCATAGAGCGTCCACCGCAGCACGGCGGCGGACGCGCCCAGGATCAGGAACCGTTCCGGGCCCCAGCGGCGACGCAGCGGCTCCAGGAACCACATGAAGCCGACCTCGGCCGCGACGCCCACGCCCCACAGCACGCCGATCATCGGCTCGGAGATCCCCTGCTTGCGCCAGAGGATGGCCGAGAAGCCGTAGTAGAAGGCGTGCGCCCCCTGGATCAGGCCGGCCGTAACCACCGCCAGCACGAAGGTGCGGTTGCGCAGCAGCTCGGAGAGGCCTTTCCAGCGTTCGGATCGGTCGGGCTTGGCGCCTTCGGCGTGCACGCGTTCGGGCGGAACCAGCAGGGCGGCGGCCAGGGCCGCGATGAAGCAGGCCGAGGTGATCCAGATGGCGATGATGGTCGGCGCGGCGAAGGTCAGGATCGACCCCATGGCCAGGTTCGCCGCGATAAAGGCGCTGGAGCCCGTGCCGCGCGGGATCCCGTAGTTGAAGCCCTCGGTCCGCGCCCGGCGCAGGGTGATGATGTCGATCAGCGGCGAGACGGTCGACAGGAGGGTCTGACCGACGAACCAGGCCAGGATGAACCACCACAGGTTCGGAGCGGCCAGCAGGCCCGCATAACCCAGCCCCGCCCCGGCCAGCAGCAGCACCATCGGCGTGCGCCGCAGGGTGAAGCCGTCGGCCCACACGGCAAGCGAGGCGCCGGTGAAGGGCTTGAGCAGCAGCGGCACGGCCAGGATCAGCCCGATCTCGCCGCCGCTCATGCCGCGCGAGCGCAGATAGGTGCCGATATACGGCAGGCTGACGCCGGAGCTCAGAAAGATCGCGGCGTAGAACAGGCAGAGGCGGACGAGCGTCGGGAGCCTTGGCGCCTCCGTCTTGTCCGCCCCTCCGGTCATTCCACGAAGCTCGCCCTATTCCGCGCCGCCGAAGCGGGCTGTCCATTCGGCGATCTGCTCGTCCTCGATCTTCTTAAACAGCACGGCCGGCACGGTCACCGCCTGACCGACGGGCAGCTTGTCGAGCTCGGCCTTGGCGTCGTTCGAGGGCCATGCGGCCGGGTAGTCCAGCCCGAAGGCGTTGCCGATCGTCTCGGCGGCGAACGGGATGAACGGGGCCGAGAGCTTGGCGTAGAGGGCCACCAGGTTCAGGGCCGTGCGAACGATGACGGCGGCGCGGTCGCGATCGGTCTTGATCGCGGTCCACGGCGCGGCCTCCTGCAGGTACTCGTTGCCGACCACCCACAAGGCCCGCAACGCCTGGGCGCTCTTGCGGATCTCGATGGCGTCCATCTGCTCAGCCAGATCCGCCAGGCGCGCCGAGACATCGGCGAACAGTTTCTCTTCCAGGGGCCCCGGCTCGCCGCCCGCCGGCACCACGCCCTCGAACTTGCTCTCGTTGAACTTCAGGATGCGGTTGACGAAGTTGCCCAGCACGTCGGCCAGGTCGCGGTTCACAGCGCTGGCGAACTGCTCCCAGGTGAAGGCCGTGTCGCTGCTCTCCGGCGAATTGGCCGTCAGGTACCAGCGCCACAGGTCGGGCGGCAGGATCTCCAGGGCCGCGTCCATGAAAACGCCGCGCTTGTTGGAGGTCGAGAACTTGCCGCCGTACCAGTTCAGCCAATTGAAGGCCTTGAGCATGTCGACGCTCTTCCACGGCTCTTCGGAGCCCAGAATGGTCGCCGGGAAGCTGACCGTGTGGAACGCGACATTGTCCTTGCCCATGAACTGGACGTAGCGGACATCCTCGGCGCCCTCATCGGTGCGCCACCAGCACTTCCAGTCACGGTCGGGCGCGCCCTCGGCCCACTCTTGCGTGGCGGCGATGTACTCGATGGGGGCGTCGAACCAGACGTAGAAGACCTTGTCCTCGAAGCCCGGGCGCGGGATCCCGTCCTTGGCCACCGGGATGCCCCAGGCCAGGTCGCGGGTGATGCCGCGGTCGATCAGCCCCTCGTCCAGGTGCTTGTAGGCGATCGAGCGGGCCAGCGGCGGCCAGTCGGCGTGGCTGTCGACCCAGGCGCGGATCTTGTCGGCCATCTTAGTCTGCAGCAGGTAGAGGTGGCGGGTGTCGCGCACCTCGATGTTCCGCGAGCCGGAGATCACCGAGTACGGATTGATCAGGTCGGTGGGGTCCAGCAGGTTGCCGCAGTTGTCGCACTGGTCGCCGCGCGCCTTCTCGAACCCGCAGTGCGGGCACGTCCCCTCGACATAGCGGTCGGGCAGGAAGCGCTTGTCGTCGACCGAATAGACCATCTGGTCGACGCGTTCCTCGATCAGGCCGTGGTCTTCCAGCGCCTGGCAGAAATGCTGGGTCAGGCGATGGTTCTGCGGCGAGGACGAGCGGCCGAAATGATCCCACGACAGGCCGAAGGCGCGGCCCACATCGTGCTGCAGCACGTGCTGCTCGGCGCAGTAGGTGGCCACGTCCTGGCCGGCCGCGGTGGCCGCCAGCTCGGCCGGCGTGCCGTGTTCGTCGGTGGCGCAGATGTAGAGGGTCTCGTGGCCGCGGGCCCGCTGGAAGCGCGCATAGACGTCGGCCGGCAGCATCGACCCCGCCAGATTCCCCAGGTGCTTGATGCCGTTGATGTACGGCAGGGCCGAGGTGATCAGGATGCGAGCCATGCGGGCGCGGCCTTTCGGGCAAATCGACGAAGCAAAGAAGCGTCCGCATATAGAAGGCTCGGGCCAGAAGGGAAAGGTTTGCGGACAGCCCACACCTCCGCCGCTTCACGCGATCGCTCGCTGAAGGCGTGGAAAGGGACGCGGAGCGCCGGACAGCGTCCAGAGTTGGAAAATAGAAATACCGTTTCGACGAAGCCCGACGCTCCGCGCGATCGTTATCCGGAAGCGTGACGCCGTGATGCTGTTCGCACCCCGACACCCTCGAAGCCTCCGACGGGCGGGTCAGGCCGCGTGGCCCGATCCCGGATGCGGCTGTTTCCAGCCGCCTGTCGCCTCTTCGGCCCGACATCCCACGTCGTTTCTGTGTTCCAGGGCCGACC
>NZ_RRYI01000059.1 GCF_003931565.1 Caulobacter sp. 602-1 | reverse complement strand
CAGCTTCTGCTGGTGGGCGAACATGTCGTCACGGATCTTCTTGAGCGTGCCCTGTTCAACGGTGATAATCAGCCACTGCCAAGCCCAGGATGTCACGATACCAGCCATATACAGGCAGCCCATCAGACTGATGGCGCGCAGCAACGGAGCCCAGTCGGGGTTCGATTCCCCCACCATCGGCAGAATGTAAGTGTCAATCAGCGATTGGAGAAACAGCGCGGATCCGGCCTGTGCGGCGGCGCCGATCAGAATGCACACCACGATGGCGACGACGCGCCACTTGTACTGGAAGATGTAGCTGAAGATGCGCTTGATGGTTCCGGGGTCGGTTTTGCCCATG
>NZ_RRYI01000058.1 GCF_003931565.1 Caulobacter sp. 602-1 | reverse complement strand
AGCTTGCGCCCATCCAGGAGGGGCGAGCGCCAGCACGACCAGACCGGCCATGAGCCAGCTCACGACCTTCGGGGGACCGGGCACGTCTCAACCGCCGGCCTGGGCGGCAGCCATATGGGCCGCGTACCAATCGGCCCAGGCGGGGTCGGCCGCGCCGGTGAGCTTCTCGTGCTCGCGGTGAGCGGCGGCCGCGCGTCGCAGAGCCTCGGCCGAGTCGGCGACCGAGCTGAAGCTGGTCACGCCGGGGTCGATGCGGCCCGGGAAACGCGACGTGATTTCCTGCAACACCCAGCCGTCGCCGTCAGGATCGTCGAACGTCACGAACGAGGCGTAGCTTCGCC
>NZ_RRYI01000057.1 GCF_003931565.1 Caulobacter sp. 602-1 | reverse complement strand
AACTGGAACACCTCGTCGGACTGGGCGGCGACCTCGGGGCTGTGCGTCACGATGATTGCGCACTAAAGCGAGCCTGATAGCTGCCGGCAACTTAGATTTCACTTATCTGGAGCTTTTCTGAGAGCTTTCTGGGCGCGCCGGCCGTTCGAAAGTGTTGCTACCAGAGCAGTGTGCCCTCTTTGTGGTAGAATGTTCGCGTCTCAACGAGGGGCACGCGAAGTTTCTGCCGTTTGACCGACTCGAAACGGCAGAAACTTCGCGGGGTATTCGTCGCTCCGTGCGATTTCTGCCGTTTCTGCCACGCTCCAAGGACGTAGTCCAGGCGAATGCCGTAAAAATCTCC
>NZ_RRYI01000056.1 GCF_003931565.1 Caulobacter sp. 602-1 | reverse complement strand
CAGGGTGATTTCGAGCCGACCGAGGAAGGCTTCAAGTGCCCGGAGTGCGGCAACTCCAACCCGGACAAGTGCAATGTCACCAAGCGTACCTGCGGCTACCTCGGCAGCCCGGTCCAGCGCCCGATGGTGCACGGCCGTCACGAGGAGATTGCCCACCGTGTCAAGCACATGAGCGGCGAAACTGGCCGCGTGACCCTGGACGACGGCACCACCCACGAATGGTTCGAGGAAGCTAAGTAAGGTTTATACTCGCTCCCGCTGGCGGGAGCTGTCGAGCGTAAGCGAGACTGAGGGTGGTTATCCTTATAGTGTTGACCACCCTCAGTCCGTTTGATAACGGACA
>NZ_RRYI01000055.1 GCF_003931565.1 Caulobacter sp. 602-1 | reverse complement strand
GCCGAGCACCGAAACTGGTTCTCTGCAGAAGATTGCAGGCGCAGCTTCCATGCCGGGCACCGAGCCCGAACGTGCCACCGCAATGCTCACCCTGGCCATGCAGCTGCACGATCAGTACGTGGAGAAGGGCAAGACCAAGGCGCAGGAAATCACCGAGGCCAGCCAGAACAAGTACACCGAACTGGTGAACAAGGCCAACAGCTACTCTGACCGTACGCGCTCCGAAGCAGATACCTATTCTGACCGTACGCGCTCCGAAGCAGATGCCTATTCTGATCGTACGCGCTCCGAGGCGGATGCATACTCCGACAAGACCCGTGCTGATGCCGACACCTACGCGCAGA
>NZ_RRYI01000054.1 GCF_003931565.1 Caulobacter sp. 602-1 | reverse complement strand
AGGATGGCAAGGCTGATCTCTTTGCGGCATTCATTTATAGACTGTTTGAGTTGGTGCCTAAGCATGGGCAGCTTGGCTTCATGACTCCTTACGTGTGGATGTTCATATCTTCCTATGAGCAGATGCGTCAACGGATTATCCGACAGGAACACATCAGTTCATTGATTCAACTGGAATATTCCGGATTCGAAGGCGCCACCGTTCCAATCTGCACCTTTACTTTGGAAAAGGGATACAGCAGTAAGAAGAGCGCATTTGTTAGACTTAGCGATTTCGTAGGTGCAAAACAGCAAGGACCTCGTGCGTTGGAGATTATCGACGCACATAATAATGAGCAATCCGCGCA
>NZ_RRYI01000053.1 GCF_003931565.1 Caulobacter sp. 602-1 | reverse complement strand
ATGCAGGCCGAGGTTATCGCCATCGCCACCGATTTGGCGGAGGTGATTGGCGGCGCCATCGCGCTGAATCTGCTTTTCGGTCTGCCGATGTTCCTCGGCGGCCTGGTCATCGGTGCGGTCTCCACTGTGATGTTGTGGTTCCAAGGCGGCAAATCGCAAACCACATTCGAGCGCATCATCATCGTGATGCTGCTGGTTATCACGTTCGGCTTCATCGCGGGTCTGTTCGTGGCCCCGCCGAATCCCGTCGAAGTGGCCAAGGGGCTGATTCCGCGCTTTAAGGGTACGGATTCGGTGTTGATGGCCGCTTCGATTCTGGGTGCTACGGTGATGCCGCATGCCATCTACCTG
>NZ_RRYI01000052.1 GCF_003931565.1 Caulobacter sp. 602-1 | reverse complement strand
GGTAAGTTCCCACCTGCACGAATGGCGTAACGACTTCCCCACTGTCTCGACCAGGAGCTCGGCGAAATTGCAGTACGAGTAAAGATGCTCGTTAAGCGCAGAAGGACGAAAAGACCCCGGGACCTTTACTATACCTTGGTATTGGCATTCGGTGTGGATTGTGTAGCATAGGCGGAAGGCTTCGAAGCCACGGCGCCAGCCGCGGTGGAGCCGCAAGGTGAAATACCGCTCTGTTCGCATTGGATGTCTAACCTCGACCAGTCATCCTGGTCAGGGACAGTGCCTGGCGGGTAGTTTAACTGGGGCGGTTGCCTCCCAAAGAGTAACGGAGGCGCTCAAAGGTTCCCTCAG
>NZ_RRYI01000051.1 GCF_003931565.1 Caulobacter sp. 602-1 | reverse complement strand
GGGATCACCATGAACGCGCCCAGAGCGAACAGGAGCAGACCGGAGATGACGCCGCCCTTATAACCGAAACGCTTGGCGATCAAGCCGGCCGGAATGGCCATGACGAAGTATGCGCCGTAATAGGCCACCTGCAGTAATGACGCTTCGGCGCTGCTGAGTTCTATGTAGTTTGCGAACGGCGAGTTCAACGCGTTCACGAGGTTCATGGTCAAACCCCAGATAAAGAACAGTGAGGTCACCAGCACAATGGCGATGGTCGCCTTGGAACCGGTTGTGTTTTTGGATGTCATCATTGACTCCTTAGTGATACGAGTTTCCCCGATATTGCCTAGCGAGAAGTGGACCACCCTGGGC
>NZ_RRYI01000050.1 GCF_003931565.1 Caulobacter sp. 602-1 | reverse complement strand
ACAAGGCGCTTGACGAAGGCAAGACCGTGCTGTTCGAAGGCGCTCAGGCCACCATGCTCGATGTGGATCACGGCACCTACCCGTTCGTCACCTCCTCCAACCCGACCGCCGGCGGCGCCTGCACCGGCACCGGCGTGGGCCCCACCAAGATCACCCGCGTGATCGGCGTTGCCAAGGCCTACGTCACCCGCGTGGGCGAAGGCCCATTCCCCACCGAACTGCTGGACGAGTCCGGCGAATGGCTGCGTCAGCAGGGCCACGAATTCGGTGTGACCACCGGCCGCCCGCGTCGCTGTGGTTGGTTCGATGCAGTCGTCAACCGGTACGCCTCCCAGGTCAACGGCCTGACCGACATC
>NZ_RRYI01000004.1 GCF_003931565.1 Caulobacter sp. 602-1 | reverse complement strand
CCAGCGGCCCCGCTCAACCTACCCCCGCCGCCGTCTTGGGCCGGATCCAAACGCCCTCCCCCGCGACGGGGATGCATTGATTATCGCGGCGGATTCAACGCGGATCATTCAGCGGCGTGAAAAAGTTGGAAGTCGTTGATTTCGTTGACCTCAAGATCGCGAACGCCGAGGATACAGCGCCCTCAATCCCCACAAACAACCGTCATTCCCGCCCTTGTGGCGGGAACCCCTGGTTCAGCTGACCCGTGAGACGCAAGCGGACTGCTCAGCAGTCCGCCCCTCCCGCACCTGCGGCGGAGAGAGAGGTTCCCGCCACAAGGGCGGGAATGACGAACGTTAGGGTGTCATCGGGGTTAGCTCAGTCCTGACAGCCCCCTGCTCGGCCCGCATCCGGTAGGCCATCACCGCCGTGTGGCCCAGGCGCTCGACCAGCCGCCAGTTGACGATCGCCCCCAGCGGCGCGCCGACCACGGGGATGAACTGGGCCAGTTTCGCCAGATCGATGTGGTCGCGGTACTGCTGCTGGAAGGCCCGCCAGTCGAAGTCGTCCAGGTGGGCCGGATGCGGCCGCGCGTCCCAGTCGTCCATGGCCGCCAGCACCCGGGCGCGGTGGGAAGCATCCGAAAACGCCAACTCGAAGATGTGCAGGATATACAGACGCTCGGGCAGTTCCGTGCCGTCGTGGCCGAAGATGGCGGCGATCTCGAACAGCAGCTTGATCTTGAAGCTCATCAGCAACGGGAAGTCGGCCGCCGCCGCCAGGAAGCCGCCCAGGCCGGTGACCCCGCCCTCGGCCGCCGCCGCCCTCTTCCAGCCGTCGATCGCCTTGGCCGCCCGGGCCCGGCGCTCGTCCAGGGTCAGGCCGATCAAGGGCGAGCCCGTCGCGTAGTCCGACCCGACCAGCAGCGCCCGCGTCATCCCCTCGATGGCGGCGGTGAGGACGGCGTGGACTTTCTCGGGGATCAGCCGGTTGATCCGCGTCTGGGTCGCGCGGGCCAGGCCGTTCAGCGGACCGGCGGGCCGGGTCAGCTCGGCGCGCCAGGCGAGGAGGTCGGGGGAGAGATCCATGGCCCTGAGGTAGCCCTTCTCGCCTCGCGGGAGAAGCGGCTACCCTTGCGCCATGACCGACGCCCAGCGCCTGACCCTCGTCCGCGCCGTCCACACGGTGATCTATGTGGTGATGGCCAGCGCCGCCCTGGTCGTGCTGGCCGCCGGGATCACCGGGGCGCGCGGTCCCTGGCTGTGGGTCGCGCTGGGCCTGACGGCGATCGAGAGCGCCGTCTTCGCCGCCTGCGGCTTCAAATGCCCCCTGACCGCCGTCGCCGTGAAGTACGGCGCCACCAAGGACGGCCCCTACGACACCTTCTTCCCAGAGCGCTGCACGCGCCACACGTTCCGGGTGTTCGGGCCGGTGATTCTGGTGGGGGTGGCGTTGTTGGTTTGGCGGTGGGTGGTCAGGGGCTAGGGCGTTCAGCCAAGCCCAGGGCCTTCTTCCCTCGCGGAAGAGGGGTTGGAGTTCCCGCCCCTTCTCGCCCGAGAAGGAGCCCTCCTTACATCTCACGGCGAGACGATCGCAGGGCTGACCAAGTCACTCAAGGACGACGCTCCGCGTCGCCGCACGCGGTCGCCGGAGGCGATCCTTGACTGACTTGGTCAGTCCTGCACGCTGCAGCCTCCAAGAGATTTAAGGACGAGACAGCGCGGGGGCGGGCCCCACGGCTCGCTAGACGGCACTAAATCCCCTGACTAAGCTAAACCGACAACAGGTGAGATTTTATGCCGCAGTTTCCTTTCATCTTGGTCAAGCAGAAGGAACACACGTTCCGCTTGACATCGCTTCCAGCCGGGTTGTTGACGCGCATTTCTTACGCGGCCGTACGACGAAAGGACACTGAAGAGGGGGCCGTTCAGAGAATTCTGAACAGCGCACGTATCGCCGGCATCAAAGATTTCGCTTTGAAGATGGGCGATTTTCCGGCTGCGATAGTCCTCAATTGGGTCGACGGATCCCTTCAAGAAAAGAACGGCACCATCGAAATCCCAGACAAGCCGAAAGTTGCACAAATCATTGATGGTCAGCACCGCGTTGCTGGATTGAAGCAAGCCATCGACGAAAATCCGCAAGCCGAAAACTATGAGATACCCGTTGCCATATACGAGGGATTAGATACAGCAAACAGCGCTCGAATTTTTATATCTATCAATACGGAACAGCGCCCAGCCCCCAAGAGCCTCGTATTCGATCTTTACGGCGTTAGCGCGTCCGACTTGATGGACCCGGCTGCCATCAGAGCAAGTGATATTGTCAGCTTCCTCGGCTCTGGAGATCAGCCCTACTATGGCTGGATCAAACTTCCGAACCAGGAACGGCAACGCGGTGGGGTGGCACTATCGACGGCCGTCAGCGCAATTAAACCTTTGGTTGATTCAAAAGGCATCATGGAGCAAGTCGGCATTTCAGAGCTTGAAATGCAAAAGGCCATTTTCGCAAATTACTTCTCCGCGATCAAAACTAGTTACGGATACAAGTGGGATGATCGCAGTAATGCGTTCATTTATGCAAGCGGGTTCATTGGTGCGGTGGAATTTTTCCGAACACATATGTTCGACTACTGCAAGGGAAAGGGCTCATTTGAGATAGCTACAATCCGAGATGCGCTGAACATCGAAGAGACTGGCCGAATACTTCAAGAAGACGTGAAGGGCCTGGGCGGCGCGGAGGCGGCAAACGCTATTCGCGATCGACTGGTGAGCGCATTCCGTCCGATTGAAGTGTCGCACGGCTTCAAAATTTAGAAGCCAAGCGGTGTCAGACGCGGCCCGCCTTACCCGCCTTGCCTTCTCGCGAAAGCCCGCCGGGACGCCTTACGCGAACTTTAATCCCACCCAAGCAACAGCGGACAGCATTGAAGCTCGCAGGATCGAAGCTGCGATTGACGCAGCATATGCCGGTGCCGTGTCATACGCCGAGGCTCTAACGGGGCTTCGCGGCGGCTCCACCTCTTGGGCCGTCATAAAGCTATACTATAGTAGCTTCTACAGCATCCGAGCCCTTCTACTTTTGAATGGGATCATTCCCTTCAATTACGAAGGGGAGATGCTCTATGACGTTCCGACCAATCGCTTTCTAAAAGGAGGCCGATCCAGCCATCACTGGAACTGGACCTCAATTCGAAAGACTGACGCGAAAAATAAATGGTTCTCATCTCAAGACTCACAAGACACCTACGATATAATTCGAGAACACAGAGAACACGTAAATTACAAACACAGCTTTAAAGACCCAGAGCTCCACCAGAGCATGAACAAAATCGACGGCGATATAGCAAAACGTTTTCGAACCTACAGAGACGACACCGATTTTATTTATACATATCTACCCGAACACCTTACACTCGCATACCCGACTCGCATCCTTCTCGAAGTAGAGAGCGAGGTGAAGATTGTTGGCGCGCAGCTTTCGACCGATCGGATCGCTCATCTTTCGTCTATCTGGAAGATTAAGGACCGCTGCCTTCTAACTTAGATCGACATGCCCCTTCGACATGATGCCAGCGCAAACTCTGACAAACAACTTCGCCTCAACTTCCAGCCTGGATGACGCATTGCCGTCGCTTGCAAACAATTGCCCCCATCCACACCCCCTTCCGCCCTATCCCCACTATCCCCAACCGCCCCGCCTCGCCCTGACCGCCGACGCGCCCTATATCCCTACCCACCTATTCACCACGCCGGGCCCCAGGGATTGTCGACCCAGTTCAGACTGCCGCTGACCGCCGCGCCGCGCTACGGCCGGGAGGACTTCGCCGTCTCGGGCTGCAACGCCGACGCCGTGGCGCGGCTGGACGCCTGGCCGAACTGGCCCGAGGGGCGGCTGGCCCTGGTCGGGCCGGTCGGCGTCGGCAAGACCCACCTGGCGCGGACCTGGGCGCGGGCCGCCGACGCGGTGGTGATCGACGCGCCGCACGGGGGCGGCGTCGACCTGCCCGCCCTGCGCGGCCGGGCGATCCTGGTCGAGGACGCCGACCAGCGGTCGGCCAGCGCCGCCTTGAGCGACGAGGACCTGTTCCACATCCTCAACATGGCCGGGGTGGACGGCGGGAGCGTGCTGCTGACCGCCCGCGTCGCGCCGATCGCCTGGAGCTCGTCCGTGCCCGACCTGCGCTCGCGGCTGAACGCCCTGACCGTGGCGGAGATCGACGAGCCCGACGACGTGGTGCTGCGGGCGGTGCTGGAGCGCGCCTTCCGGGCCGAGCACCTGAAGCCCGATCCCGACCTCTATCCCTATCTGATCGCCCGCCTGCCCCGCTCGGCCGCCGAGGCCCTGGCCGCCGCCAAGCTGCTGGACGAGGCGGCCTCGCAGCAGCACCGCGCGGTCAACAAGGCGCTGGCGCGCGAGGTGCTGGGCGATCTGGAGGGCGAGGAGGACTGACCCCCTTCCCCCATCGAGGAGGAAGGGTTCAAGGTCGCTGTCGTCACCCCGTCACGCCATTCCTTCACCATTGGGCGTTCACCCTGCGGAAAACTCTGCGCTAGACTGAGGCCCATGACCGACGCCGCCGCCCTTCCGAACCCGACTCCGTCCCTGGCGCCGCTGGCGCCCGCCGCGCCCGAGATTCCCGTTCCGCAGACCGGCCTCGCGCTCGACGCGGAGCTGATGGCCTCGCCCGAACGGTTCTTCAACCGCGAGACCTCGTGGCTGGCCTTCAATCAGCGGGTGCTGGAAGAGAGCGGCAATCCGCGCCACCCGTTGCTGGAGCGCCTGCGGTTCCTGTCGATCAGCGCCAACAACCTCGACGAATTCTACATGGTCCGCGTGGCCGGCCTGAAGGGCCAGGTGCGCGAGGGCGTGCGGGTGATCAGCCAGGACGGTCTGACCCCCGGCGAGCAGCTGGCGCGCATCAACGCCTCGGCCGCCGAGCTGATGGGCGAGCAGCAGAAGATCTGGCGCCAGGTCCGCACCGAGCTGTGGGACGAGGGGCTGAAGCTGCTCGACGCCAAGGATATCGAGGCCGAGGACCGGGTGAAGGCCGAGGAGATCTTCCTCAACCAGATCTTCCCGGTGATGACGCCGCTGGCCATCGACCCGGCCCATCCGTTCCCGTTCATCCCGAACCTGGGCTTCTGCCTGGCGCTGAAGCTGCGGCGGATCGCCGACGACAAGCACCTCTACGCCCTGGCGCCGATCCCCTCGCAGGTGCGGCGGTTCTGGGAGCTGTCGTCGGTGGTGACGCGCGGCAAGAAGCGCCAGCGCAAGATCATGGCGCTGGAAAGCTTCATCATCCTGTTCCTGGACCATCTGTTCCCCGGCTACGAGGTCGAGGGCCGGGGTCTGTTCCGCCTGATCCGCGACAGCGATCTGGAGATCGAGGAAGAGGCCGAGGACCTGGTGCGCGAGTTCGAGGCGCGGCTGAAGAAGCGTCGCCTGGGCCGGGTGGTGCGGGTCAAGATCCAGACCACCATGCCGCCCGACCTGCGCGACTTCATCATCGAGGGCCTGCGCGCCGAGCCGGAGGACGTGATCCTGGTCGACGGCAAGCTGGGCCTGGCCCAGATGTCGGAGCTGATCCCGCCGGACCGTCCGGACCTGAAGTTCCCGCCCTACAACGCCCGCTTCCCCGAGCGCGTGCGCGACCACGGCGGCGACTGCTTCGCGGCGATCCGCGAGAAGGACATTCTCGTCCACCACCCGTTCGAGAGCTTCGACGTGGTGGTGCAGTTCATCCGCCAGGCCGCGCGCGATCCGAACGTGCTGGCCATCAAGCAGACGCTCTATCGCACCTCCAAGGACAGCCCGATCGTGGCGGCCCTGATCGAGGCGGCCGACAACGGCAAGAACGTCACGGCCCTGGTCGAGATCAAGGCGCGCTTCGACGAGGAAAATAACCTGAAGTGGGCGCGCGACCTGGAGCGGGCGGGCGTGCACGTGGTGTTCGGCTTCGTCGACTGGAAGACCCACGCCAAGCTGTCGGTGGTGGTGCGCCGCGAGGGCGAGGGCCTGCGCACCTACTGCCACTTCGGCACCGGCAACTATCACCCGCAGACGGCGCGGATCTATACGGACCTGTCGCTGTTCACCTGCGATCCGGCCCTGGGCCGCGACGGGGGCAAGCTGTTCAACTTCATCACCGGCTACGCCCAGCCCGGGCGGCTGGAGAAGCTGTCCTTCTCGCCGATGACGCTGAAGCCGGACCTGCTGAAGATGATCGCGGCCGAGGCCGACAACGCCCGGGCCGGCAAGCCCGCGGGCGTCTGGGCCAAGATGAACGCCGTGGTCGATCCGCAGATCATCGACGCCCTCTATGCCGCCAGCCAGGCGGGGGTGCAGATCGAGCTGGTCGTGCGCGGCATCTGCTGCCTGCGTCCGGGGATCAAGGGGCTATCGGAGAACATCCGGGTCAAGTCGATCGTCGGCCGCTTCCTGGAGCACTCGCGCGTGGTGGCCTTCGCCAACGGCGCGGCCATGCCCGGCGCCCAGACGCGGGTGTTCATCAGCTCGGCCGACTGGATGCCGCGCAACCTGGACCGCCGCGTGGAGACCCTGGTCCCGGTCGAGAACCCGACCGTGCACCAGCAGGTGCTGGACCAGATCATGGTCGCCAACCTCAATGACGAGGCCCAGAGCTGGCGTCTCGACAGCGAGGGCGACTATGCCCGCGACCCGGCCTGGAAGACCAAGGGCGCCTTCTCGGCCCACGACTACTTCATGACCAATCCCAGCCTGTCGGGCCGCGGGCACAAGACCAACGACATGCCCCGGGCCTTCGACCACGTCGGCACCAAGCGCAAGCGTTGAGGGGCTGGGCCCTTGCCCCGCTGCTGATGCTGTCGGCCTGCGCGCCCGCCAGGCAGGCCGAGATCTGCGCCGTCCAGGCCCTGCCCGCCCGTCCCGGCGTCGACCGCTTCGGCGTCGCGCCGGGCGTCGAGCGCAGGGCCCAGGCGGTGGCCGAGGTCTACGGCCCCGGCGTGCTCGGCGGCTACCACATCCGCTGGTGGGGGCTGTGCGGGCATAGGGCCGACACCACCGACATGCTGCTGCTGGGTCCCGAGCCCTGGGCCCTGACCAAGGGCGGCCAGCGCGCCCACGGCCACCAGGTCAGCTACGGCACCTGCTATCACCGGCGCGAGAACGACGGCTGGCGCACGGTGGCGTGCCGGATCAATCCCTAGGTCGCGATCGACGCGGCTTGCATGAAAGCGCCCGAAGCCAGGTTGGCCTCCGCCGCCCGCAGCCTCGCCAGCCCGTAGGCCAGCCGCCCTTCCTCAGTCGCCAGCACCGGCTCGCCCAGCGCCAGGCGCTGGTGGAGGGCGTCGAGGTCCGGACCGTCCAGCCGCTCCGCCCTCGCCCGCCCCGCCACGCCGGCGACGAACACCGCCGCGTGGAAGACGTGGCTGACCTGCCGGAACAGCCACAGCCGCGCCCGCTCGCCGTCCGTCGCCGCGCGCCCGAAATAGGTCCGCAGCAGCAGGGCCTCGCTCTCCGGGGCGGCGGCGTAGGCGTTGGCGATCGCGGCCAGGTCGACATAGCGGTCGGCCCGGAACGCCGCCTCCCAGTCGACCAGCCAGATGCGCCGGCCGTCATAGACGAGGTTGCCGGGATTGAGGTCGTTGTGGCTGGACACCGGTTGCGGCGTCAGGCGCTTGCAGACCTCGCGCAGCCGCGCCCAGGCGTCGAACGCCCCGACGGGGACCACGCCCGCGCGCGCAGCGGCGTCGACCAGGGCGTCGAGGCCGTCCAGATAGTCGACCAGCGCCGGAAAGCCTTCGATCGCGTGCAGCGCCCGCACCGCCTGGGCCAGTTCGACCACCAGGTCGGCGCGGGTCCCGGCATAGTCGAGGACCAGCGAGCGCGCCTTGATGAAGTCGCAGATCATCACCCCGTCATCCGGATCGGCGTAGCGCACCCGCGGCGCCAGGCAGGCCTCCGCCGCCAGCTTCAGGCAGGCATAGCCGCGATGCGGGTCGCGCAACCCGTCGCGCCCGACCTCGAGCCGCAGCAGATAGGCGATCCCGCCGACGCGGATCCTGTAGACCCCCGCCCCCGACAGCCCGCCGGACACCGGCGTCCAGCCGTCGAGGCCCTCGGTCCCGAACGCGGCGCGCAGGGCCTTGCGAACGGCGGGGCGTTGGTCGGGGGAAACGGACATCGGCGGAACCTCGTGGAGACCGTCGCCTTATTTACCCGGATAGAATATGAGTCAATATAATCCGGGTAATAATATCGAAATCGATCAAGGTGTTTTCCGACAAGCCTTTCCGCGCGTTCTTCCCCATCGAAAACGATCGTGACCGCTTCCCCCAACCCGCGAATACGCTAAACCGTCCCCATGCCCTTCCAGGCGCCGCGCGACGCGGCCGTGATCGATATCGGTTCAAACTCGGTCCGCCTGGTGGTGTACCGGCTGGAAGGCCGCGCCATCTGGACCGTCTTCAACGAAAAGGTCCTGGCGGGCCTGGGCCGCGACTTGGCCAAGACCGGCCGCCTGTCGCCCGAGGGCGTCATCCAGACCCTGCAGGCGCTGAAGCGCTTCCGCGCCGTGCTGGAGGCGGTCAATCCCGCCGAGACCTTCGTCGTCGCCACCGCCGCCGCCCGCGAGGCCAAGGACGGCCAGGACTTCATCGACCGCGTGCGCGACGAGACCGGCTTCGTCGTCCGCGTGCTGTCCGGCGAGGAAGAGGCCCACTACGCCGCCGTCGGCGTGCTGGCCGGCGCTCCCGACGCCGAGGGCGTGGTCGGCGACCTGGGCGGCGCCAGCCTGGAGCTGGTCCGCCTGTCGTCCACCGGCGCGGGCCGGGGCGTGACCCTGCCGCTGGGCCCGTTCAGCCTGGCTGGCCCCAGCGGCGCCTTGAACGGCGGCTTCGACGGCGACCGCGTCCGCCGGCTGGCCCGCGAGCGCCTGGCCCCCGTGGCCGCCGATTTCCGCAGCGACACCTTCCACGCCGTGGGCGGCGCCTGGCGTAATCTCGCCTTGCTGCACATGCGGTTGTCCGGCTACCCGCTGCACGTCGTCCACCAGTACGAGATCACCGCCGCCGAGGCCCTGGACGCCGCCCGCCTGGTCGCTCACCAGTCGAAGAGCTCGCTGGAGCGCATCGAGGGCATGAGCAAGAAGCGCTCGGAGACCCTGCCCTACGCCGCCGTCGTGCTGGAAGCCCTGATCGAGCAGCTGCACCTCAAGCGCATCGAGATCTCGGCCTATGGCGTGCGCGAGGGCCTGCTGTTCGAGGCCATGCCGCCGCGCATAAGGGGCTTGGACCCGCTGATCGAGGGCTGCTACGCCCTGGGCCACCGCCAGGGCGTCGCCGACGACCTGGGCCCGGCCCTGGACGCCTGGATCGCGCCCGCCTTCCGCACCCTGCCCGCGCTGTTCGGCGAACGCGACGGCATCCTGGTTTCGGCCGCCTGCCGCCTTTCGGACGTCGGCGCGCGCCTGCACCCCGATCATCGCGCCGACCTGGTGTTCGAGCAGGTGCTGCGCGCCCCGATCGCCGGTCAGAACCACGCCGAGCGCTGCTTCGTGGCGGTCGCCTCGCACGCGCGTCACGCCACCAACTTCCACCCGCCCGAACTGCCGACCCTGGAGCGCCTGCTGAGCCCCGCCCAGATGAAGCGGGCCCGCGCCCTGGGGGCCACGATCCGCCTGGCCTGCGACCTCTCGGGGCGCAGCCCCAGCCTGCTGGCTCGTTCGCGCCTGACGCTGGACAAGTCGCACCTGACCCTGGCGGCCGAGCCCGGCTACGCCAATCTTCTTCTGGGCGAACAGACCAGCAAGCGCGCCAATACCGCGGCGCAACACCTGAACCTGAAGTCAAAGATTATCACGGCGTAAATTCAGGTATAGGCGCGCCAGCCAACATACTTAACCGGCCCTGAACTTCCCCGATACGGGGAAATCGACAAGTTGTCGCAGACTAACGACACCGACACTGCATATTTTGTTAGCAATGCTTCCGTAGCGTGACCTCAACGAAATAAACGGAGGTCAGTGATGTTGAAGCGTAAGGTCGACTACCTGGATGCCATCGCTCCGTCTTCCGAGGCCCGCGAGCGTCCCCAGCTGCACATCGCCAATGATCACGACGCGCCCGTGGCCAGCGCCGCCCGCACCCTGCAATCGGAAATCGGCCGCGTCTTCGCCCAGGAAAACACCTGGTCGGTCCGCCGCACCGTCGCCATCGGCGTGGTCTTCCACCTCGGCGTCTTCTGCGCCCTGGGCCTGGCCGCCGGCGGGGCGCTCAGCCAGTTCGCGCAGCGCTAGGGTTTCGCCCGGAGACCATTGCCCTCTCTCTAAGAGAGAGGGCTTCTATTTGGGCTGCGGAAGGTGATGGCCGCGCTCTGCGCACTCCGCCAGGATCCGCGCGGCTTGATCGGCCTGGCTCTCATACGGCGCGCCCTTGTAGGGCGGTACGGTCAGGACGACGCTTACCGTGGCGAAGAGGCCGGCTTCGGGTAACGGTTTCGAGTAGCGGATGATGTAAGGCACGTGCTTGCGATCGCCGATCGTCGCGTAGCCACAGATGGACTGCTTATCCTTGCTGAGCGAAGCGACCTCGATCTTCGTGGGAAGCCGGCTGCGCTCCTCGCGCTGCACGAGGTCCAGGGCTTGATCCACGACGAACCGCTCAGCCTGGGTCTGCCGCTCGCATCCCGCGAGAGGCGGCATCAGACTCAGCACCACGACGAAAATGACGGTGCGGGGCATCTTGCGACGACCGTAACACGACCTCAGGTCGAGTCGAGCACTCAATCCGACAGCGAAGCCTCCGCGCCCGGCTGGCCGCTGTCCAGGTCCAGATAGTCGGTGAACGGGAGCCGGTAGACCCGGTCGAAGAATTCGCCCTGGAAGCGGAAAGGCAGGTTGGCGTCGCTGTTCCACAGCATGACGATGCCCGTCTTCGTCGCCGGGTCGAACATCATGGTCGAGCGGTAGCCCGAGACGCCGCCGCTGTGGCCCACCAGGCGATGGCCCTTGTAGGTAAAGCTGCGCATGCCCAGGCCATAGGCGGGGTTCTTCAGTTCGCGGGCGATGTTCAGACGGCCATAGGGCCGGCCGGTGGCGACGCGGGGACGCTGCACCTCGTCCAGAACGGTCGACGACAGGACGTTGGGCTTCAGGCCCATCTGGGCCTGCATCCAGGTGGCGAGATCCACGATGGTCGAGTTGACGCCGGCCGCGGCGGGCACGTGATAGTAAGCGTCCGACAGCTTCAGCTCCCGGCGAGCGCGATCGTGGGGCCGGGCCCAGTGCGCAGCCGAGGTCAGACCGGCCATGCCGATCGAGGCCCCGGTCATGCCCAGCGGGCCGAACAGCTTGCGCTGCACGGTCTGGGCATACGGCTCCCCGGTCTTGCCCTGGATGACCTCGGTGATCGTGTCGTAGGCGACGTTCTGGTAGCTGTGGCAGGTGCCCGGCGGACAGACCGGCTTCAACGCGCCATAGGAGGCCCGGATCTTGGCCGGATCGACGCCGTCCTCCAGCTGGCCGTCATAGGCGTTCTTGCCCAGGCCCGTGCGCTGCGCGAGCAGCTCCTCGACCGTCAGGGTGTTCTGGGCCTCGCCCGGCAAGCGCAGGCTGGTGTTGAAGGCCACCAGCGGCTCGGTCAGCGACAAGGCGCCGTCGGCCGCCATTCGCGCGCTGAGGGTCGAGGCCACGGTCTTGGACAGCGACGCCCAGCGGAACACGGTGCGGGCGTCGACCTTCGCGCCGCCTTCGGTCGTGCGGCCATAGCCGTGGACGAAGGACAACCGCCCCTTCTCGACGACAGCCACGGCCAGCCCCTCCATGGTCTTGTCGGCGGCCATGGCGTTGATACGGGCGTTCAGGGCGTCATAGTCGATGTCGCCATGCCAGGCGGACGGCTTTTCGGGCGTGTTCAGCGCCGCCTGCTCGATCGCCTCGGACACCGCCTTGGGCGCTTTCTTGAGGAACGGCAGGGTCGCCAGGCCGCCGACCAGGACGAGCCCCGCGGCGCCGACGGCGATCCATTTCAGGCGCCGTCGCTTTTCCCACTCGCTCTGCCAGATCCTCGACACGCCGCGTAAACTCTTGAACTGGATTGGAAACCGATCATAGCGAGGCGCGCGGGGCGACTCGTTGCGTCCGGCTTTCTTCTAACGACAACGCCCGCGATATGCGCCGAAAAAGGGGCGCGACGGGTTCTAGCCGAACAGGGCCTTGTAGAGATCGCGCGGGTTCACCGGCTTTTCCACCCAGCCCGTCATGCCCGCCTCGCGGCAGGCGGCGACCTCCTCGGGCGAGGCGCCGCCGGTGACGGCGATGATCGGCGTCTGGCGGTTGGCGCCGTCCTCGCGCAGGCGACGCGAGGCCTCCAGTCCGTCCATGCCGGGCATGCGGACGTCCATCAGAATGGCGTCGAAGATCTGACGCTCGGCCGCCAGCAACGCCGCCTGGGCGTCCTCGGCGGTCTCCACCCGGGCGCCGAACGCCTCCAGCATCTGGCGCAGGGCGCGGCGGTTGATGTCATGGTCGTCGACCACCAGGATCACCGGCGCCTCGTCGCGCACGGCCAGGGCCTGGACCTCGTCCTCGGCTGGTTCGACCGGCGCGGCGCCCTCGGGCGCGGGCAGACGCAGGGTGAAGCGCGCGCCGCCTTCCGGAGCGTTGGCCGCCGTCAGCTCGCCGCCCATCAGGCGGGCGAGATCGCGGCTGATCGACAGGCCAAGGCCCGTGCCGCCGAACGCGCGGGCGGTCCCGGCGCTCAGCTGCTCGTAGGGACTGAACAGGCGCTCGATCTGATCGTCCTTCAGGCCCGGGCCGGTGTCGCGCACGACGATGGCCACCTGGCGGGGCCGCTCGCGCTCGACGCGGACGTCGACGCTGACCCGGCCCTGGCCATCCCCCTTACCTTCAGGGGTGAACTTGATGGCGTTGCTGAGCAGGTTGTTGAGGATCTGGCGCGTGCGCATCGGATCGCCTCGCACCCACTGCGGCAGGGTCTCGACGCCGGTCAGGACCAGCATGACGCCCTTGGCCCCGGCGGCGCAGCGCCAGAACTCGACCGCGTCGCCGACCACGGCCGGCAGGTCGTAGTCGACCACCTCGACGCCCATCCGCCCGGCTTCGATCTTTGAGAGATCCAGCAGGTCGTTGAGCAGGGTCCGCATCATCATCCCGGCGTCGGTGACCAGAGCGGCCGCGCCGTCGCGGTCCAGGGCGGCCGCGCCATTGAGGATAGCGTTGATCGGCGTGCGCAGTTCGTGGCTGACCATGGCGATGAAGGCCGACTTGGCGGCGGTCTGACGCTCGGCCGCCCTGCGCGCGGCGCGCTCGGCGGTCATGGTCCGCTCCGACCACAGGAAGACCATCGACAGGGTCAGGCAGAAGAGACCGCAGCCGATCAGGAAAAACACCGTGACCGGATCATGTGCGTCGCCCGCGACCAGCGGCGTGACGAACAGGTAGATGATATGCGGAGCCGCCGCCGCGACGAAGGCGACGAGGCAGCCTTCCGCGCCCATCAGCGCCGTGAAGATCGATCCGGACAGCAGCAGAACGGCGCCGGCCGCGCCCATCCGCGTGTCCATGGCCCACAGCGGGATGGCCAGCCAGCCGAAGGTCGCCGCCATCAGGAAGTCGCCGAAGAGGTTCAGCGCCACGGCCCGCCCGGGGACCGGGGCGTCGAGAAAACGATTCAGAGCGAGAAACTTCGCCCCCTGAATGAGGACGAAAACGCCCGACCACACGAACAGGAAACGCAGGCTTGGCCACACCAGCGCCATCCCGCAGAGGACCAGGACGACGAAGAGGCGAAGCGGGATCAGGCGTCGCCGCGACACCGCGGCGGGGCGGTAGGCGTCCGCCAGGTTGTCCCAGAATGCACTCAACGCAACCCCCGTACACGGCGCGCTCTACTCCCGAGGGAGCAACGCGGCGCGGCGTTGTACGCCAGCAATCCTTTGCACGCACGGGAAAATGGCTCGATCCGAGCAGCAAAAGGGCGCGACAACCTCAGCGGTCGACGCGCCCTTTGCTCGCTCAGGTCGAGCGGACTACTCGGCCTTGGGAGCCCGACGGACCTCGACGACCCGGACCTTGGCGCCGTCCAGCACCAGGGCCAGTTCGCCGCGCTTGATCTTGAGGGCGTCGGCCCCGAAGGCGTCGCGGCGCCAGCCGACCAGGGCCGGGGTGGCGGCGTTGTCGTCGGCGGCGATCTTCTCAAGGTCCGAGACCGTGGCGATCAGCTTGGAGGCGACGCCCGCCTCTTCCGCCCGCGCCTTCAGCAGCACCTTGAGCAGCTCGACCACGGCGCCGGCGTTCTGCGGCGGCGGCGGACCGGGCTTGTCGACGACCGGGGCGTAGCCCTCCGGATCGGCCAGGGCGGCCTTGATCGCGGCCAGCAGGTCGGGACCGAACTTGCTGCCGCCGAAGCCCTTGGGCACGCCGCGCAGGTTGTTCAGGGCTTCCAGGCTCGTCGGCGTCTGGGTGGCCAGCTCGTCGATGGCCTCGTCCTTGAGGATGCGTCCGCGCGGCTGGTCGCGGCTCTGGGCGGTGCGCTCGCGCCAGGCCGCGACGGCCTTGAACACGGCCAGATACTTGGCCCCCGTCTTGCGCGGGCGCAGGCGACGCCAGGCCTTTTCCGGATCGACATCGTAGGCGGCCGGATCCGAGATGGCGGTCATCTCCTCCTCGACCCAGGCCAGGCGACCCGAGGTCTCGAGGCGCTCGCGCAGGGTCGGGAACAGGGCGGCCAGGTGGGTGACGTCGGCCAGGGCGTAGGTCAGCTGGGCGTCGGTCAGCGGTCGGCGGGCCCAGTCGGTGAACCGGCTGGACTTGTCGAGCTCGATCCGCAGCATCTGGCGGACCAGGGCGTCATAGGCGATCTGCTCGCCGAAGCCCGCCGCCATGCCCGCCACTTGGGTGTCGAACAACGGCCTCGGCATGGCCTTCAGGTTGTTGAAGATCTCGACGTCCTGGCGGGCGGCGTGGAACACCTTGAGGATGCTCGTATCGCGCATGACGGCCAGCAGCGGCTCGAGGTCGATGCCCTCGGCCAGCGGATCGATGACGGCTTCGTGCGTGGGAGACGCGACCTGGATCAGGCACAACTTGGGCCAGTAGGTCGTCTCGCGCATGAACTCTGTGTCGACGGCGACGAAAGGCTCGCCCGCGAGCGCATTACAGAACGCCGCCAGCGCGGCGGTGGTGGTGATCGGCTTCATCGGCTGCTAATAGCCTCGCGCACCCCCGAGTCTGCAAGCGTCAAGACGCGCCCAGCGTCTCGGGAAAGCAAATTTTCCGCGTGTTCGGACGGGTTTACCGCCCTCCGATAGACCAGAGCGAGCGCCAGAGCGACCATGAGCGATCAGCCGAACGGCCTTACCTACGCCCAGGCGGGTGTCGATATCGACGCGGGCAACGCCCTGGTGGACGCCATCAAGCCCCTGGCCAAGGCCACCCGTCGCCCCGGCGCGGAAGCCAGCCTGGGCGGCTTCGGAGCCCTGTTCGACCTCAAGGCGGCCGGCTACGAGGACGCCCTGCTGGTCACCACCACCGACGGCGTCGGCACCAAGCTGCGCATCGCCATCGACGCGGGCATGCACGCCACGGTCGGCATCGATCTGGTGGCCATGTGCGTCAACGACCTGCTGGCGCAAGGCGCCGAGCCGCTGATGTTCCTCGACTACTTCGCCACCGGCAAGCTGGACATCGAGGTCGCCAAGAGCGTCGTCGCCGGCATCGCCGAGGGCTGCAAGCTGGCCGGCGCGGCCCTGGTCGGCGGCGAGACCGCCGAAATGCCGGGCATGTACAGCGACGGAGAGTATGATCTCGCGGGCTTCTCCGTTGGAGCCGTCGAACGCGACGACGTCCTGCCCAAGCTGGACAAGCAGCGGGCCGGCGACATCATCATCGGCCTGGGCTCTTCGGGCCCGCACTCCAACGGCTATTCGCTGGTGCGCCGCGTGGTCGAGCGCTCGGGCCTGGCCTGGGACGCCCCCTGCCCGTTCGAAGAGGGCAAGACCCTGGCCGAGGCCCTGATGGCCCCGACCCGCATCTATGTGAAGTCGCTGCTGCCGCTGCTGCAGTCGGGTCGCGTCAAGGGCGGCGCCCACATCACCGGCGGCGGACTGATCGAGAACCCGCCGCGCGCCATCGCCGAGGGCCTGACCGCCGAGTTCGACTGGAACGCCTGGGTCCTGCCCCCGGTGTTCGAGTGGATGGCCCAGGTCGGCGGGGTCTCCGAGCACGAGATGCGCCGCACCTTCAACTGCGGGATCGGCTTCATCATCATCGTGGCGCAAGCCGACGCCGAGCCCGTCCTGGCCGCCCTGCTGAACGCCGGCGAGGACGCCTTCATCTGCGGCCAGCTGGTCAAGGCTTGATGCTGAAGAAGACCAAGGTCGCCGTGCTGATCTCGGGCCGGGGCTCCAACATGGAGGCCCTGGTCCGCGCGGCGAAATCGCCGGCCTGCCCGTTCGAGATCGCCCTCGTCTTGGCCAACAAGCCGGACGCCGGCGGCCTGGCCACGGCGGCGGCCGAGGGCGTCGAGGCCCTGTGCGTCGACAGCAAGCCCTTCGGCAAGGACCGCGAGGCCCACGAGCGCGCCATCGACGCGGCCCTGCGCGAACGCGGGATCGAGGTCATCGCCCTCGCCGGCTACATGCGGATCCTCACCCCGTTCCTGGTCGACGCCTGGGAAGGCCGGATGCTGAACATCCACCCGTCCCTGCTGCCGGCCTATCCGGGCCTGGACACCCACGCCCGCGCCATCGCGGCCGGCGAGGTCGAGGCGGGCTGCACCGTCCACCTGGTCACGGCCGGCGTCGACGAGGGCCCGATCCTGGGCCAGGCCCGCGTGCCGATCCTGCCCGACGACGACGACCACAGCCTGGCGGCCCGGGTGCTGGAGCAGGAGCACAGGCTCTACGCCGACACCCTGGCCACTTTCGTCACCGGGCGTCTCGCCCGGGCCTGATCCCCCTGAGACCGCGTGTCACAGGCGGTAAAGGCTGTCGCGTCAGAACTTCGTCACCATATGGCGTCAGCATGCCGGCCATGGACGCCTGGATCACCGATCTCTTCAAAGTCGCCGCCGACCACGCCGGTTTCGTCGGCGCGGTTCTGTTCGCCATGACCTTGCTGGAGGCCCTGGTGTTTGTGGGCCTGCTGATTCCGATCCTCGGCGTCATGCTGGCCGCAGGCGCCCTCGTGGCGCAAGGCGCGCTGCATCCGGTCGAAGCGATCCTGTGGTGCAGCGCCGGCGCGGCCGTTGGCGACGCCCTCTCCTATCTGATGGGCCGGGGTCTGGGCGGTCGCCGGGCGAGCCGCCTGCTGTTCGGGGGCAAGCGCCGCCTGCTGGCGCGCGCCAAGCTGATGACCCGCCGCCACGGCGTGCTGGCGATCGCCGCCGCCCGCTATCTGGGGCCCGCGCGTCCTTTCATTCCGATCCTGGCCGGCATGTCGCGCACGCGCGGCTGGCGTTTCCAGGTCGCCAATGTGTTGTCGGCTCCGATCTGGGTGATCTCGCTGCTGGCGCCCAGCTACCTGGCCGCGCGGAACCTGCAGATGTTCGGGAACAACCCCGCCCTGACCAGCGGCCTCGCCCTGGGCGCCCTGCTGCTGATCGGCGCGGGCGCCCTGTGGCTCAAGCAGACCAGACGCACCGGGGCGATAGCCTCGTCACGCCTGTCGCCTCAAGATGCAGCGACGATGTCCGCGGGCGCGTCGTAGTATCGGATCGACTGCTCGTCCCAGGCATAGTCGGCGCTGGCGATCTGTGCGCGATCGTAGCTTGGCGAGGCCTTGAACCGGTCCTTGGACACATCGACCTGATACGTCTTGGCCATCGGATCGTAGCGGACGATCGACCAGGGAACGGGGTGATACCTGCCCGACCCGCCCAGCAGTCCGGCGCCTTCCACCACGAGGAACTCGATCCGCCCGGTATCCAGGTCGACGAACGTCTCCGCGATGGCGCCAAGCTTGCCGCCGTGCTCGCCCAGAAGGTCCTGGCCCAGGATGTCTTTGCTTCTCGTCAGGGGCATCGGGTTCTCTCTCGACCAACCGGCGGGGCTCGCCAAGAGACAAAGCGTCTGAGCACGCCAACGGTTTCGGCCGTCCCCTACGGCGCTTCAGGTTTAAGTGTGAGCGGTCAAACCGGCCGGAACGCGCTCAAGACCTGAACAGGCTCTAGACCGACCGCCAGCGCCGCTCGGCCCACAGGCCGCCGGCCAGCACGACCGCCACGGCGCCCCACAGGGCGGCCGCCCCAATATGCAGATAGGTCAGCGCGCCCAGGGCCCCGCCGCCCGCCAGACCCGTCCACAGCAGCACATAGCGCAGCCAGTCGGAGGGCTCGCCGCCGACCAGGGCCCCGGCGATGCGCTGGCCGGCCTTGACCAGGGCGCCGGTCATGTAGGTGAGGCCGACGGCGACGTCGCCGTTCCTCTGGAACACGGCGTTCTCGGCCCCCATGGCCATGGCCACGGCGGTGACCCCGGCGGTGTCGTGGCCCAAAGTCAGCAAGCCCGCGCCCAGGGCCAGCAGCGTGGCCTCCAGCATCAGGACCGGCGAACGGCGGGTCTCGCCCAGCGCCCGAGCGGTCAGGGCCCCGAGCACGACGCCCGCGACGAACGAGGCCACCAGGGTCAGCACGGTCAGCACCGCCGGCCAGTGGGCCGTGGCCAGACCCACGCCAAGACGTGTGGAGTTGCCGCTCATGAACGAGACGAAGAACCCGCCCAGCTTCAAAAAGCCGATCGCATCCACATAGCCGGCCACGCCCGACAGCGTCACCGCCAGCGCCACCTCATTCCGTTCGTAGTGTTTCACGGCGACTCCCGACGCAAAGAACCGGTCGGATCGTCACCGATCCGACCGCGTCGCGCCATAGGCCGCTACGGTGTTCCGGCTGACTTCGCCATCATGTCCAAGAGCAACTTGGCCTGCCGCGCCGCCATTGGGGTCGGCCGACATTGGCTTGAGCAGCGCGAACGTGGTCTCGAAATCGTCCGCTGTCAGGAAGGCGACCGCAGCCACGAGACGAATCTTCGCCACCTCCGGCGCCCGCCGCACCGCCCGCCGCAGATAGCCTTGCGCCAAGACCACCAGCGCGGCCTTGCGCGCGGGGTCGGGCTCGGCGGCGGCGCGATAGAGCTTGCTGGTTCGCTCAGCGCACCAACACGTCGATCCACCCTAAAGCGACCTTCGCGCGCCCGACAACCGTCGGCGTCGACCAAACAAAAAGGCCGGCGGGTCGCCCCGCCGGCCTCGATGCATTGGTAAGGCGGAAAGCCTTAGCCGACGATCTGGTCGTCCGTGAAGAACTGGGCGATCTCGATCGCGGCGTTCTCCAGGCTGTCCGAACCGTGGACCGAGTTTTCGCCGATCGACAGGGCGAACTGCTTGCGGATGGTGCCTTCGTCGGCGTTGGCCGGGTTGGTGGCGCCCATGACTTCGCGGTACTTGGCCACGGCGTTATCGCCTTCCAGCACCTGCACGACGACCGGCTCGGCGGTCATCTGGGCGACGAGTTCGCCGTAGAACGGGCGCTCGGCGTGGACTTCGTAGAACTTCTTGGCTTGTTCTTCGGTCAGGCGCACGCGGCGCTGAGCGACGATGCGCAGGCCAGCGGCCTCGATCACCGCGTTGATGGCACCGGTCAGGTTACGACGGGTGGCGTCCGGCTTGATGATCGAGAAGGTGCGTTCGGTCACGGAGTGATCTCACAGAAAAGTTGTGGATTGGGAGGTTGCGGGCTTATAGCCGTGCGCCTCCTCCCCGCCAACCCCGCCGCGTAACCTTCATAAAATGCTTCAGATCCGTGACCTGACCTTCAACGCCTGGGGTCGGAAGTTCTTCGACCATGCCAGCGTCAGTCTGCCGCCAGGCGCCAAGGTCGGCCTGATCGGGCGCAACGGCGTGGGCAAGTCGACCCTGTTCAAGCTGATCCTGGGCCAGCTGCACGCCGGCGACGACGAGATCAGCCTGCCCAAGGCCGCGCGGATCGGTTCGGTGGACCAGGAGCACCCGGCCACGCCGGTCACGCTGCTGGAGACGGTGCTGGAGGCCGACGAGGAGCGTCACGACCTGCTGACCCGGCTGGAGACGGCCGATCCGGAGGCGATGGGCGAGATCTGGGCGCGGCTGATCGAGATCGATTCCGACGCCGCCCCGGCCAAGGCCTCGGAAATCCTGGTCGGTCTTGGCTTCACACAGGACGACCTGGCGCGCCCGATGAGCGAGTTCTCGGGCGGCTGGCGGATGCGCGTGGCCCTGGCCGCGGCCCTGTTCGCCGAGCCGGACATGCTGCTGCTGGACGAACCGACCAACTATCTCGACCTGGAAGGCGCCCTTTGGCTGGAGGCTCGTCTCCAGAAGTACCCCCACACGGCCCTGATCGTCAGCCACGACCGCGAACTGCTCAACAACAGCTGCACGCACATGCTGCACCTGGCCGGCGGCAAGCTGGAGCTCTACACCGGCGGCTACGACGACTTCGAGAAGCGCCGCGCCGAGAAGGCCCGCCTGCAGCTGTCGGCCAAGGCCAAGCAGGACGCCGAGCGCGCCCACCTGCAGGCCTTCGTCGACCGCTTCAAGGCCAAAGCCTCCAAGGCGGCGCAAGCGCAGTCGCGGATGAAGCGCCTGGCCAAGATGGAGCCGGTGGCCACCACGATCGAGGAACGGGTCGCGCCGTTCACCCTGCCCTCGCCGCCGCGCCCGCTGGCGCCGCCGCTGATCCGCCTGGAAAAGGCGAACGTAGGCTATGAGGCCGATCGCCCGATCCTCAAGAACCTCAACCTGCGCATGGACCTGGACGACCGCATCGGCCTGTTGGGCGTCAACGGCGCGGGCAAGTCGACCTTCGCCAAGATGATCGCCGGCGCCCTGACCGTTCAGAAGGGCGAGTTGCACCGCGACAAGAAGATGAAGGTCGGGTGGTTCCACCAGCACCAGATCGAGGCGATGGATCCGGCCGACACCCCGCTGGAGATCATCCGCCGGGCCATGCCGGACGCCTCGGAAAGCTCGCGCCGCTCGAAACTGGCGCAGTTCGGCCTCGGTTTCGAGAAGCAGGAGACCACGGTCGCCAACCTCTCGGGCGGCGAGCGGGCCCGTCTGCTGCTCAACATGGTGGCGATGGACGCGCCGCACATGCTGATCCTCGACGAACCGACCAACCACCTGGACATCGACAGCCGCCGCGCCCTGCTGGACGCGCTGAACGACTACAGCGGCGCGGTGATCCTGATCACCCACGACCGCTCGCTGATGGAGCTGGTCGCCGACCGCCTGTGGCTGGCCGCCGACGGCACGGTGAAGCCGTTCGACGGCGACATGGACGACTACGCCAAGTTCGTGCTGGAGCGCGCCAAGCAGGCGGTGAAGCCAACCCAGGTGGCCCGCGAGCCGGTCGCCGCCGCTTCCGCCGCCGCGCCGAAGAAGACCGTCGCCATCGAGCCCCTGAAGCGCAAGATCGAGGCCGCCGAGCAGGTCGTCATGCGCACCACCCGCCAGGTGAACGAACTGGAAGCCCAGTTGGCCGACCCTGAGCTCTACAAGAATCCCGCCAAGGTGGCCGAGCTGACCAAGCGTCGCGACAACGCCAAAGCCAAGCTGGACGAGGCCGAGGCGACGTGGATGGAGCTGGCCGAGGAGCTGGCGGCGGCGGAGGCCTGAGCTTGGCCGCGGGTGTCCAAAGTTTAAGGTAAACCCGCGTGAACCAAGAAGTTTAGCGCTTCCGCGATACCTCGGGGCGCAGGGTGCGCCCCATGAGCACCGCCCATCCTCGCAACCATGTCGTGGCCAATCCGGAAGGCTTGTCCGCGTCCGTCGTCCTGGAGGCGTTCGCCGACTGGGTGAACGCCCGGATCGGCGAGGCCATGCGGATCGAGATGGACCTGGCCTTCCGCGACCGTCCGTTCGACATCGAGGTCGGCCGCGAGCCGGCCCTGGTCGGCTGGGAGCACAAGTTCATCCAGCCCGGCGCGGCCGCGCCGAAGGGCAAGATGTGGACGGTCTATCGCCTGCACGACCAGAACGGCCGCCCGGCCCACCTGCCCCATTCCGGCGACCTGGTCGAGGATCTGACGCCGCTGCTGGGCGAACTGGGCTATCTGGGCGTCTTCGAGGACGGCGTGGCGATGTTCCCCGGCGTCGGCAAGCGCTAGCCGCCTAACGATCCCAAGACGCCGGTCGGGCGCCGCGTCAGGACAACCAGGTCTAGGCGGTCACGGGGGCGGGTCCGCTCATGGCCTGGGCCAGGGTGGACAGCAGGGACATCACCGTCAGCGGCTTGGGCGTGGCGCCGTCGAACACGGGGTCCAGCGGCCCCAACCGCACATCGGCCGAGAAGGCGATGATCGGCGCGCCGGAGCTGGGCCCCTGCTCGGCCCGGATCCGCTGAGCGGCCGAGACGCCGTCCAGACGCGGCATGCGCAGATCCATCAGAATGGCGTCATAGGTCTCGGCGGCCGCGGCGGCGACGCCCTCCTCGCCGTCCCGGGCCTCGGCGACCTCGACCCCGACGGCCTCCAGCACCGAGCGGACCAGTTCGCGGTTGCCGGCGTTGTCGTCGACGACCAGCACGCGGCTGCCGGGCGGCGGCAGGGGAAGGTCGTCCTCGTCGGAGGCCTTGTCGTCGGTCTGGGCGACATCGGCCGGGATCTCGAACCAGAAGCGCGCGCCCTTGCCCTCCTCGCTCTCGACCCCGATCTCGCCGCCCATCAGCTCGACCAGCCCGCGCGAAATGGCCAGCCCCAGCCCCGTGCCGCCGTGCTGGCGATTGAGGGCCGCGTCGATCTGCGAGAAACGGGCGAACAGCAGCGCCTGATCCTCGGCCGCCACGCCGCGGCCGGTGTCGACCACGGCGATGCGCAGCCGGTTCTCCTGGTGAACGACGGCCAGGCTGACCTTGCCGGCGTCGGTGAACTTCACCGCGTTGCCGACCAGATTGACCAACACCTGTCGCACCCGCTCGGGATCGATCATCACCTGGGCCGGCAGCGCCGCCAGGCCGTCCGCGCCCAGGGTCAGGCCCTTGGCCATCGCCCCGGCGCTCGTCAGCTCGAGCACCTCGGCGACGAGGTCGGCGACGTTGGTGGGCCGGACATTCAACGCGATGCGTCCGGCCTCCAGCCGCGAGAAGTCGAGGATGTCGTTGATCGTCGTCAGCAGGGTCTGGCCGCCGGCGGCGATGCGGTCGAGATAGCGCCGGGCGCGCGGCGACAGGTCGGCTTCCTCGGCCGCCAGGTTGGCGAAGCCGATCACGGCGGTCAGCGGCGTGCGCAGCTCGTGGCTCATATTGGCCAGGAACTCGCCTTTCACCGCGGCGGCCGCTTCGGCCTCCGCGCGGGCGGCGCGCAGGTCCATCTCCAGCGTCTTGCGGGCGGTGACGTCGCGGATGATGTCGGTGATGCCGTTGGGGACGCTGGTCAGCGGGTCAAAGGCCAGGGTCGGGCGCGACTCCAGCCAGATCATGTCGCCGTCCTTGCGGAAGGCGCGGTACTCGACCGTGGCGGCCGGAGGGGCCAAGGCGGGGTCGGAGCACTCGCGCTGGACGCGGACCACCTCGCTGATCTTGGCCAGATCGTCGGGATGCAGGGTCTTCAGATAGCCCACGCCCAGCAGTTCCTCGGGCGGATAGCCCATGATCGAACGGGCCGCGGGCGAGATGTAGGTCATCTGCCCGTGCAGGTCGCTGTGGGCGATGATGTCCAGGGCGCTCTCGGCCAGCAGGCGGAACTTGGCCTCGCTGCGTTCGGCCGCGGCGCTGGTCTCGACCAGTTCGGCCATGATCGCGCGGCGCTGGCGCTGGAAGGCGGCGACCGGCAGGGCGACGAAGGTCGAGACGGCCAGGAACAGCTGCAGCACCGTCGACTGCGTGGCCGAGCCCGACAGGATCAGGTGGATGGGTCCGCGTCCCGCGATGGTCAAGACGAGCGCGATCGCCGCGACCAGGACCCCGCCCAGGACCGCGCCCAACACCTCCTGGCGCCATGCCGCCAGCAAGATGACCGGCGGCACCAGGAACAGCAGCGGATATTTGGTCTGGCCGAAGACCACGGCGGTCATCACGCCGCAGGCCAGGATCGACAGCATCCCGTCGCGGGTCAGCGGCTGTTCGCGCAGATAGAGCTTGGCTCGGAACAGAACCAGCAGGCACGGGCCGATGGTCAGCATGCCCAGGATGTCGTTCAGCACCCAGCCGGTCACATTGGTCAGCAGGTCGCCGCCACGCACAAAGGTGTGGATCGACGAGGCGACGCCGCCGGCGATCAGGGGCGCCAGGAATCCGCCCAGCAGCACGAAGGCCAGCATGTCGCGTGGCCGCCCCAGGTCGATCGCCTGGCCCGCCACGCGGCGCACGGCGACCGCGGCCAGCAACGCCTCGGAGACATTCAGCGTCACCAGTATGGCGTTGATCGTCGGGCTGTCCCCCGCGTGGGCGCCGGCCGCCAGGGCGCCCACAAGTCCGCCGACCACCAGCGCCGGCCAGCGCCGCGAGGGCGATGACAGCAGACAGGCGGCCAGGAAGCCGTTCGACAGCCAGATGGGCGTGACGTGACCATAGACGCGGGGGATTTCGACGCAGAGATAGGCCAGACCGGCAAAGCCAATTGCGACGCCCAACGCGGCCAGAAGCGTGGCCGCTAAGTCATCGCGAGTCTTGGGCTCGATCGTTGGCTGATAGACCATGCTCTGAACCGGCCGGTCAGGAATCTCCGGCTGATTCTTTTATTTCATCCGATCCGCTAAAACGCCAGAAAAGCTTGGGATACCATGGTTTCTAGCCGCATTTGACCTCCTGGACGACGCCGGTGTCGGCGTTGAACAGGATGTTCAGGCGGTCGGCGCGGTAGTCCATCGTCACCGGGCAGGTCGTGCAGGCCACGCGCCAGCGGGATGGATCGACCGGGGCCGGCAGGCTGGTGCGCGGCTTGCCGACGAAGGCCTGGGCCTCCTTCAGCCCGCATTGATCCTTGGCGGCCTCGGCGACCGGAGGTTTAGCCGGCAAAGCGATGGCCGGCGGCGCGGTGGGCGTGCTGGGCGGCGGCGGCGGGGCCGGCTCGGGCGCGCTGGAGCACGCGGCCAGGATCAGACCCAGGATCGCCGCCGACACTACGCGCTTCATGCCTGCTTCTCCCAACCGCGTTCGGCGCCCTGGCGCCAGTAGGACACCGGATGCCCGGCCTTCTTGAAAACGGACCAACGTCCGCGCGCCACCGCCAGCGCCTGATCGTCCCGGCCGTCGAACAGCAGGATGCAGCGTGACACCCCGGCCAGATCGCCCGGCTCGGCCCCGTCGATCAGGAACAGCGCGTCACCGGCGTTCGGGTTGCCATCATCGGCCGTCAGCAATACCGGCTGACGCTCGGCCATCGGCTCGCTGGCCAGGCCGTGCGGCAGGAAGCTGTCCTCCCGCCAGGTCCAGAGGTGCTGGTCCAGCGCCTCCAGCCGCCGCGGATCGCCGCCGCGCACCAGCGCCTTCCAGCCTCTGCCCAGCGTCTTTTCCAGAAGCTCGGGCAGCACCGCCTCGAGCGGCGAACGCTCCAGGTGATAGAACCAGACCTCGCACGGCGCGGCGGTCATGCTCAGCCTTCGTAGGCGTCGGCGACAAGGCGGTTGAGCAGACGCACGCCGTAGCCGGCCGCGCCGTCCGGCACGGTCGGATCCGTCGAGGGCTTCTTCCAGGCCACCGAGGCGATGTCGAGGTGAGCCCAGGGCGTGTTGTTGACGAAGCGCTGCAGGAACAGGCCCGCCGTGATCGAGCCGGCCGGACGGCCGCCGACGTTCTTCATGTCGGCGATCGGGCTTTCGATCTGCTTCTCGTAGGCGGCGGGCAGCGGCAGGCGCCACAGGCTCTCGCGCTCGGCCTTGCCGGCGGCGAGAAGTTTTTCCGACAAGCCGTCGTTATTGCTGAACAAGCCGGCGTAGTCATGACCCAGCGAGATGATGATCGCGCCGGTCAGGGTGGCCAGGTCGATCATGAACTGCGGCTTGAAGCGGTCCTGGCAGTACCAGAGGGCGTCGGCCAGCACGAGCCGGCCTTCGGCGTCGGTGTTGATGACCTCGATTGTCTGCCCCGACATCGAGGTGACCACGTCGCCCGGACGCTGGGCGTTGCCGTCGGGCATGTTCTCCACAAGGCCCAGGACGCCAATGGCGTTGACCTTGGCCTTGCGGCCGGCCAGGGCGTGCATGACGCCGGTCACGGCGGCCGCGCCGCCCATGTCCCACTTCATGTCTTCCATGCCGTCGGCCGGCTTGATCGAGATGCCGCCGGTGTCGAAGGTGACGCCCTTGCCGACGAAGGCGATGGGCTGGGCCGATTTGTCGGCCGCGCCCGTCCACTTCATGATGACCAGCTGGCTCTCGCGGCGGCTGCCCTGACCCACGCCCAGCAGGCTGCCCATGCCCAGTTCGGCCATCTGGGCCTCGCCGAGGATCTCGACCTCCAGGCCCAGGCTCTCCAGGCTCTTGGCGCGGGCGGCGAACTCTTCCGGATGCAGGATGTTGGCCGGCTCGGAGACGAGATCGCGGCTGAAGACGATGGCGTCGGCCAGGGCGGCCAGCGGCGCGTAGGCCTTCTGGGCCTTGACCGGGTCGGCGGCGGCGATCTTCACGACCTGGACCGAGGGCTTCTTCTCGGCCTTCTCGGTGGTGCGGTACTTGTCGAAGCGATAGGCGGCCAGACGCGCGCCGAAGGCGGCGCGGGCGGCGCTCTCGGCGTCGGCGCCCAGCTTCAGGACCAGCTCGGTGACGCCCGTGGTCTTGATGGCCTGATAGGCCGAGGCGGCGGCGGTCTCGACCGCTTCCGGCTCAACGGCGCCCGAGCCGTCGACGCCGACCAGCACCAGGCGAGCGGCTTCCAGGCCATGGGGCGCGACGACGTCCAGCGTCTGGCCCTTGGCGCCGGTGAAGCGGCCGCCGGCGATGGCGCGCGCCAGGGCGCCGCCGGTCGACTCGTTGGCGGCCTTGGCTTCCGGCGACAGGGCCGCGCCCTCATGAGCCAGGACCGCGAGGGCGGCCGTGGCGCCGGCCTGGGTGTCGACGGGGACGAACTCGATACGCATGCCGCGCTCCTGCATCTGGGCGACTTCTAGATGGCGCGTCACGACGCGCCGCCACTCAATCTTGAACTAGGCGGCATAGTCCAATGCCGCGCCATAGAAAAGGCTCCGTTGGGCCCCACTCGGCACAGCTAAGTCAGGTCCCCCGTTGTGTCGACGCGAAGCCCCCGTGTAGAACGACCCATCTTCGGGGTTCGTCCCACGAATCCATCCGCCCGAACCCCACTAGATGCGCCTCATAGAACGCTATCTCTTTCGGCAGTTGCTAGGCCCGACGCTGCTGGCGACGGCGGCCCTGGTGGCGCTCGCGCTGCTGGCGCGCAGCCTGTCGGAATTCGACGTCCTGGTGGAACAGCGCCAGAGCGCGCTGGTGTTCCTGAAGATCATCCTCCTGGCCCTGCCCCAGCTTCTCGGCATCATGATGCCGCTGGCCTTGTTCGTGGCCGCGCTGGTGGCCTTGAACCGTCTGCACACCGAGCAGGAGATCGTCGTCTGCTTCGCTGGCGGCATGAGCCGCTGGGCCGTCATCTCGCCGGCCATGCGCCTGGCGGTGATCGCGGCCCTGGTGTCGCTGGTTTCGGGCCTGTGGCTGCAGCCGTGGAGCGCCCGCCAGATCCGCGAGACATCCTTCGACATCAAGACCGACGTCGCCTCGACCCTGGTCCAGCCGGGCCAGTTCACCGAGCCGGGCCCCGGCCTGACGGTCTACGCCCAGTCGATCGACCGCGACAACAAGATCCAGAACCTGTTCATCCACCAGGAAATGCCCAGCGGCGGCGCCTCAACCTATTCGTCGCGCGAAGCCGAGATCGCCACCCGCCGGGGCGAGCCGGTGCTGATCATGCGCCACGGCTCCAACCAGCAGTTCTCGCGCCAGGGCGTGCTGCAATACACCTCGTTCGACGAGTACACCTTCGACCTGTCCAGCCTGTCGCACACCGACGAGCTGCTGCACTACAAGATCGCCGACCGCTATCCGCACGAGCTGTTCTTCCCCGACCTGACCCAGGACTGGGAGCAGCGGAACAAGGGCAAGCTGCTGGCCGAGGGCCATTCGCGCTTCGCCAGCCCGCTCTACAACATCGCCCTGATGACCATGGCCCTGGCCGCCGTGCTGGGCGGCTCGTTCAGCCGCATGGGCTATGGCAAGCGGATGGCCGCCGTCGGCGCCGCCGCGGCCGTGGTCCGCATCGTCGGCTTCGGCATACAGGCCGCGTGCGAGGACAACGCCTGGCTGAACATCCTGCAGTACCTGGCGCCGCTGGCCGCCACGTGGTGGGGCCTGTCGCAGATCTTCCGGCAGAAGGTCTCGCCGCGCCGCGCCGGCCGGATGGCCAAGGCCGCCCCCGCCCTGTCGGGAGCCGCGTGATGCTGACCATGGGCATGCTGGAGCGCTATGTCCTCAAGCGCACCATGAGCGCGCTGGTCGCGGCCCTGGCCGTGCTGGGCGCGATGGTGATGCTGATCGCCTTCGTCGACATCGCCCGCAACGTCGGCACGCGCGCCGACGCCAGCTTCTTCCAGCTTCTGTACCTGACCCTTCTGCAGGCTCCCGCCACCATTCTGGTGCTGGCGCCGTTCGTCTTCCTGTTCGGCACCATGTGGGCGTTCGTCGAGCTGAACCGGCGCAGCGAGCTGATCGCCATGCGCGCCGCCGGGGTCTCGGCGTGGCGGTTCATCATGCCCGCCGCGATGGCGTCGTTCTTCATCGGCCTTCTGAGCATCACCCTGCTCAACCCACTGACCACGGCCATGACCGCCAAGTTCGAGACCGAGCGCGACCGGATCATGAACGGCTACCTCAAGGAGGCCCCCAAGGGCACCTGGCTGCGTCAGGGCGACGACAAGACCCAGATCGTCATCCGCGCCCGTGGCCGCGACCTGATCGACGGCTCGGTGCGCCTGCGGGGCGTGTCGCTGTTCGTCTACACCCTGAACAACAAGGGCGTGATGGACTTCACCCGCCGCATCGAGGCCAACGAGGCGCGGCTCGAGCCTGGCTTCTGGCGCCTGACCGGCGTGCGCGAGGCCACGCCCGGCGCCGGAGCCATCCGCTCCGACAGCCTGTCGATCCCCTCCAACCTCGACGACCGCACCGCCTCGGAGCGCTTCAACACGCCCCAGGCCGTGGCCCTCTGGCGGCTGCCGGCGACGATCCAGCGGACCGAGGACGCCGGCTTCTCGGCCGCGCCGTTCAAGCTGCGCCTGCAGCAGGACCTGGCCACGCCGATCCTGTTCGCCGCCATGTCGGTGCTGGCCGCGGCCTTTTCGCTGCGCCTGATGCGGCTGGGCGGCCTGGCCGCCCTGGCGGGCTCCGGCGTCGCTCTGGGCTTTGGGTTCTTTTTCTTCAACGAGCTATGCAGCACCTTGGGCAAGGCCGATGTTCTGGCCCCGTTCATCGCCGCATGGACACCGCCGACCGTCGCGCTTTTGGCGGGCTTCACTTTGCTTTGCTATACGGAAGATGGGTGAGTCATTGCTGCCAGGGTCATTCATGACTGAAACGCGTCCCAGCGTCCCGTCCGCCTGCCGCGCGCTGTTGCTCAGCGGCGCGGCCTGGCTGGCGTTCGCCTGCGCGGGCGCGGCCCACGCCCAGCAAAGCCTGGCCACGATCCCGCCGACGCCGGTGGTCCCCGCCCCGCCGTCCGACGGCCTGGCCGACGAGGGCTATTACCTGGAATCCGACCTGCTGATCCGGGACGACGTCAACCAGATCATGACGGCGCGCGGCAAGGTGCAGAGCCGCTATCAGGGCCGCACGCTGCGCGCCGACGAGGTGATCTACAACGCCAAGACCGGCGAGATCACGGCCAACGGCCACGTCCAGCTGATCAATCCGGACGGCACCGCCGAGTTCGCCGATCACATGGAAGTCGACAAGGACATGAAGGCGGGCTTCGCCCAGAACTTCGCTGCCCGTCTCGACCAGAACATGAAGATCGCGTCGGTCACGGCCGTGCGGCGCAACGCCAACATCCAGGAACTGAACCGGGCGATCTACACCCCGTGCGAGGTCTGCGCCGAAAAGCCGACCCCGACCTGGTCGGTCTCGGCCGACAAGATCGTCCAGGATAAGCAGAAGCAGCTGATCTACTACAAGAACGCCACCATCCGTCTGTGGGGCGCGCCGATCCTGTACATGCCGCTGTTCTGGCACCCGGATCCGCAGGCCAAGCGCAGCTCGGGCTTCCTGGCGCCGAAGATCGACTTCTCCAAGGGCCGGGGCACCTCGTACAACCAGCCCTACTACTACGTGATCTCGCCGTCGTCGGACGTGATCATCGCGCCGCAGATCAGCACGGGCGTCAATCCGTTCCTGAACGTGAACTACCGCAAGCGCTTCTACTCGGGGTCGATCGAGGCGCGCGGCGGCTTCACCTACGACAAGGATTTCGACATCCACGGCGACCGCTTCGGTCAGTCGACCGCCCGCAGCTACATCCTGGCCAACGGCAAGTTCGACATCAACGAGAAGTGGAAGTGGGGTTTCACGGCCGAGCGCGTCTCCGACGCCCTGCTGTTCGACAAGTACAAGATCAACGACGTCTATGTGCAGCGCGGCCTGTTCACGAGCGACGACCACCGTCTGACCTCGCAGATCTACGCCACCCGCCAGGACGCCCGGTCGTGGTTCTCGGTGACGGCCGTCTCGATCCAGGGCCTGCGCGTCGTGGGCATCAATCCGACGACCAACTCGGCGAACGCCTTCGAGAACAGCGGCGCCTTCCCGTTGATCGGCCCACTGGTCGAAGCCCGCTGGGAACCCGACACGCCGGTCCTGGGCGGTCGTCTGCGCCTGCAAGGCTCGGGCGTCATGCTCAACCGCTCGGAGTCGCAATACGGCGAACCGCCCTACTACCTGCCTGACTACAAGGGCCAGAACGGCGTCGATTCCAGCCGCGCCAGCTTCAAGGCCGACTGGCGCACCAGCACCATCGTCGGCAACGGCCTGAAGGTCTCGCCCTTCGCCCAGGCCCGCGGCGACGCCTATTCGATCAAGTCGTACATCACGCCGGCCGCGGCGGCCCTGGGCGACAGCGACAACGACACCTACACCCGCGCCCTGGGCGTGGGCGGCGTGGACCTGAGCCTGCCGTTCTACAAGCCGCTGAAAAACGGCGGCAACGTCGTGCTGGAGCCCCTGGCTCAGGTGGCCGTGGGTTCGGACAGTTCGCGCGTGCCCACCATCGTGGCCCGCAACGGGACCACGACCTACCTCTACAACGAGGACAGCGCGACGCTGGAGTTCGACGAAACCAACCTTTTCTCGGCCAACAAGTCGCCGGGCTTCGACCTCTATGAGGGCGGCCAGCGCCTGAACGTCGGCGGCCGCGCCACCTACACCCTGCCCGGCGGCCGTAGCGGCAGCATTCTGGTGGGCCGCAGCTTCCGGTCGAAGTTCGATCCCCTCCTGCCGGCCCGCACCGGCCTGCAGGAAAAGTCGTCCGATTGGGTGGTGGCCGCGACGGTCACGCCGGTCCGCGGCATCACGGCCTTCGCCCGCACGCGCCTCGACTCGGACACCCAGGAGATCAAGCGCCTGGAAACCGGCGTCGACGCCTTCACCACCCGCGGCTACGCCTCGGTCCGCTACCTGAAGGACGAGCTCGATTCCAACGGCAGCCGCCAAGAGAGCTTCGAAGCCCGCGGCGAACTGAAGGTGACCAAGCACTGGTCGCTGACCACCTACGGCGCGCGTGACATGGTGGCCGACGTGTGGCGTCGCCGCGACCTGGGCATCGCTTACCAGGACGACTGCATCCGCATCGACGTCATCTACCAGCAGCAGGACCGCTACGCCTCGACGGCCACCGGCCTTCGCCTGCAACCTGACCATACGATCGTGTTTAGCCTTTCGTTCGCCACATTGGGCGCAGCAGGATACGTCTCCAAATGAGTGAACACGTCTTGGGGGGGCGTGCCGCGTCCGCGCGCGTCCGCCCAGTGTGTCTCGGGGGCGACGACCGCCTGGTCGGCCAAGGGGAAACGTCAGATTTGGCGTTCGTCACTTCCGAAAACGTGATAACCGACCGCGCCCGCCGGGTGCGGCCAGGGACTAGAGGAACGACACTATCCATGCGGTCTGCGCGTAGCGTCACGACTTTCGCGGCCGGCGCCGCGTCCATTCTCGCCCTGACCGTGGCGAGCCTCGGCCTGCCCGCTCAAGCCCTTCAGGCGCAACAGCCGGCGGCCGCGCCGCCGGAGGTGGCCGCGCCGCCCGCCCAGGCCGCGCCGCCAGCGCCAGCGCCAGCGCCAGCGAACCCGCTGTCCGAAAGCGTGGCCGCGGTGGTCAACGATGAGATCGTCTCCAGCTACGACCTGATGCAGCGCATGCGCCTGCTGATGGCCACGTCGGGCATGCAGGCCACCCCGGAGAACCTGCCGCAGATCGAGCAGGAAGCCCTACGCTCGCTGGTCGACGAGCACCTGCAGATGCAGGAGCTGAAGCGCCTCGAGAAGCAGCAGAAGATCACGATCATCTCAACCGACAAGGAAGTCGACGAGCAGATCAGCGATATCGCCCAGTCCAACAAGATGACCGCCGAACAGCTGAAGCAGTCGCTGGTCCAGCAGGGCATCGGCCTCGACACCTGGCGCGCCCAGCTGCGCGCCGACTCGTCTTGGCAGAGCTGGATCCAGGGGCGCTATGGCTCGCGCCTGCGCATCGGCGACGATCAGGTCAAGGCCTACCAGAAGCGCCTCGCCGACGCCGCGGCCAAGCCGCAGTACCAGGTCAGCGAAGTGTTCCTCGACGCCGCCCGCGTCGGCGGCATGGAGGTGGCGACCAACGGCGCCGCCCAGCTGATCAACCAGATGCAGCAAGGCGCGCCCTTCGCCGCCGTCGCCCGCCAGTTCTCGGCCTCGGCCACGGCCGCCAACGGCGGCGACGTGGGCTGGGTCAGCCCGGGCGAGATGCCGCCCGAAGTCGACGCCGCGCTCGAAGAGCTCCGCCCCGGCCAGCTGTCCAAGCCGATCCAGGTCAAGGACGGCGTCTACATCGTCTATCTGCGCGACAAGCGCGCGGGCTCGAAGACGGCTATCGTCGACCTCAAGCAGGTCGCCGCGCCGCTGGCCGCCGACGCCACCGAGGCCCAGGTCGCCGCGGCGACGAAACTGCTGACCGACCTGAAGCCCAAGATCACCAACTGCGCGAGCCTTGAAGGCGTCGCCGGCAAGGTGGACGGCCTGGTCGCCGGCGACCTCGGCGAGGCCGAGATCACCGACCTGGCCCCCGCCTTCCAGGAAGCGGCCAACAAGCTGGACGTCGGCCAGATCTCGGATCCGATCCGCACCGACGCCGGCATGCACCTGATCGCGGTCTGCGGTAAGCGCCAGGGCGGCGCCAACGCCCCGTCGCACGACCAGATCGAGAACCGCCTGCGCGGCCAGCAGCTGGCGCTGATCTCCAAGCGCTACCTGCGCGACCTGCGCAACCAGGCGACCATCGAGACCCGATAGGCCAGAACCGGTGACACTCCGCCCCCTCGCCCTCAGCGCTGGTGATCCCGCCGGCGTCGGCGCGGAGATCATCGCCAAGGCCTGGGGCGCCCTGCGCCAGGACGGTCCGGTCTTCGTGGTGGTGGGCGACGCCCAGCTGCTGGCCTCGGCCGGCGGCGGGGTGAAGGTGCGCGCCGTCACGGGTCCTCACGAGGCCGCCGGCGTCTTCGCCGAGGCCCTGCCGGTCATCGACATCCCCCTGCTCTCTCCGGTCGTCTCCGGCCAGCCTTCGCCGACCTATGCGCCACAGGTGATCCGCTGGATCGAGACCGGCGTGGGCCTGGCCTTGTCCGGCGCCGTTTCGGGCCTGGTCACCGCCCCGATCGCCAAGGCTCCGCTCTACGAGGCTGGTTTCAAGTTCCCGGGCCACACCGAGTTCCTGGCCGAGCTGACCGCCGCGGCGACCTTCGACGGTCCGCGCGGTCCGGTCATGATGCTGGCGGCCGGCGATCTGCGGGCGACTCTGGTGACCATCCACACCGCCCTCGCCAAGGTCCCGGCCGCCCTGACCGTCGAGAGCATCGTCAACAGCGGCCTCGTCACCGCCCAGGCCCTGCGCCAGGACTTCGGGATCGCCAATCCTCGTCTGGCCGTCGCCGCCCTCAACCCGCACGCCGGCGAAGGCGGGGCCCTGGGGCGCGAGGAGATCGAGATCATCGCCCCCGCCGTACGCGCCCTGAAGGACCTGGGGGTCGACGCCGTCGGTCCGGCCCCGGCCGACACCCTGTTCCATCCGGAAGCCCGCGTCCGCTACGACGGCGTGCTGTGCATGTATCACGACCAGGCTCTGATCCCGGTCAAGATGCTGGACTTCTGGGGCGGCGTGAACATCACCCTGGGCCTGCCGATCGTGCGCACCTCGCCCGACCACGGCACCGGCTTCGACATCGCTGGACGCGGCCTGGCCCGGCCCGATAGCCTGATCGCCGCCATCAGGCTGGCGGCCGACATCGCCGCCCGCCGCGGCGCCTGAGAGAAACGACCATGAGCCTGGCCGACCTGCCGCCCTTGCGCGAGGCCCTGGAGCGCCACGACCTGCTGGCGCGCAAGAGCTTCGGCCAGCACTTCCTGCTGGACCTGAACATCACCCGCAAGATCGCCCGCATGGCTCAGGTCGGCGAAGGCGACATCGTGGTCGAGGTCGGTCCTGGTCCCGGCGGCCTGACCCGCGCCCTGCTGGAGACCGGCGCCCGCGTCGTGGCCATCGAGAAGGACAGCCGCTTCCTGCCCCTGTTGTCGGAACTGGCCGAGGTCGCCGACGGGCGCCTGGACCTGGTCGAGGGCGACGCCCTGAAGGTCGACGCCCTGAAGGCCGCCGGCGGACCGGCCCACGTGGTCTCCAACCTGCCCTACAATGTCGGCACCCAGCTGCTGATCAACTGGCTGACCGGGCCGTTCAAGCCGCTGTCCATGACCCTGATGTTCCAGAAGGAAGTCGCCGACCGTATCGTCGCCCACACCGATGACGACGCCTACGGCCGCCTGGCGGTGATCTCCCAGGTCCTATGCGACGCCAGGACGGTCATGGACCTGCCGGCCAAGGCCTTCACCCCGCCGCCCAAGGTGGCCTCGGCCGTGGTCCGCCTCGTGCCCAAGGCCGATCCGCCGCCCGCCGACCTGATCGCCGCCCTCGAACGCGTCACCGCCGCCGCCTTCGGCCAACGCCGCAAGATGCTGCGATCGAGTCTGAAGGGGCTGGGCGGCGGCGCGTTGTGCGAAAAGGCCGGCATCAGCCCCGACGCCCGCGCGGAGGTCATCGACCTGGCCGGCTTCCTGGCGCTGGCCCTAGCGAGCCTGGCCCAAGCTTCAGCTTAGGTTCATCTGGACGGACGCTTCCTGGCCCAACACCGCCAGGGAGGCTCCCATGTTCGTCCGCCTGTCCATCGCCTGCGCCCTGCTCGGCTTCTCGGCCCTGGCGATCCTGGTCTAGGCCCCCTCGAACGCCGCGATGATCGGGCACGGGCCGGTGTCGGACGCCGCGCAGGCGCGCGCCAGCTTGTCGAGGGAGGCCCGCGCCGCCCGCAGCTCGGCGATCTTCTCATCCAGCGCCATGATCCGTTCCCGCGCCAGCGCCCTCGCGCGGGCGCGATCCTCGCCGGAGTCCAGCGCCAGCAACTCGCCGATCTGCTCAAGCGTGAACCCGGCGCCCTGCGCGGCGCGAATGAACTTCAACCGCCGCAGGTCCTCGGCGTCGTAGCGCCGGACGCCGCCGGACAGCGCCGAACCGCCGGACTTGTCGGGCGTTCGCAACAGACCCCGCCGCTGATAGTAGCGCACCGTCTCCACCCCGACTCCGCCTTCGCGCGCCAAGGTCGCGATCGTGTTGGCCATGCCTTGACTCCGTACCATGGTACGGACCCTACATGGGGCGGACCCAGTCGCGCGCCAAGGAGTTCAAGCGATGAGTCCCGTGAAAACCGCCGTACTGTACCGCATGGTCATGCCCGGGCACGTCTGCCCCTATGGCCTGAAGGCGATGCACCTGCTGAAGGCCAGAGGCTATGTCGTCGAGGATCATTGGCTGAAGACTCGCGCCGAGACCGACGCCTTCAAGGCCGAGCACGACGTCAGGACCACGCCCCAGGCCTTCATCGACGGGCAGCGGATCGGCGGTTACGACGATCTGCGCCGGCATTTCGGCGCGAGGGTCCGCGATCCCAAGGCCCTGACCTACACCCCGGTGATCGCCGTCTTCGCCGTCGCCGCCCTGATCGCCCTGGCGGCCAGCCAGGCGGCCTTTCATACGCCTCTGACGGCGCAGGCCGCCGAGTGGTTCGTGGCTTTCTCCATGAGCCTGCTGGCCATGCTCAAGCTGCGCGACGTCGAGGCCTTCTCGACCATGTTCCTGAACTACGACCTGCTGGCCCGCCGCTGGATCCCCTACGGCTATGTCTATCCTTTCGCCGAGCTGACGGCCGGGGTGCTGATGGCGGCGGGCGTGCTGACGGGATTTGCCGCGCCCTTGGGCCTGTTCATCGGCGGCGTGGGCGCGGTTTCGGTGTTCAAGGCCGTCTATATCGACAAGCGCGAGCTGAAATGCGCCTGCGTTGGCGGAGACACCAACGTGCCGCTGGGCTTTGTGTCCCTGACCGAAAATTTGCTGATGGTGGCGATGGCCCTCTGGATGCTGACCCGTCACCACGGCTAATCTGCCCTGAAGTCTATTGACGGTGGGGCCGGCGCTCTCGAGCCTTGGCCAGGCGAAGTGGGGCGAATGTGACTATCAAAAGCGCGGTGAAGGCGCCATCGACGGTTGCGCGGCGCTTGCTCTTCATGGCGCTGACCCTCGCGGCCCCCGCCATCCTGCTGATGGGCGCGCTGGCGGCCCAGCAGTATGCCGAGGGGCAGCGCCGCTTCTCCACCCAGCTGATCGCCATGACCCGGGCCCTCTCCCTGGCCACCGATCGCCAGATCGGCCAGGGACAGAGCATTCTGCAAGGCCTGGCCGTCTCGCCGGCCCTGGCTCAAGGCGACCTGGCCACCTTCGAAAAACAGGCGCGCGAGGCCGTGGAGGGGCGCGAAGGCTGGATCGTGCTGATGACCCACGACGCCCAGTTGATCAATACGCGGATAGCCCCTGGTCGGCCGACACCCTACGCGCCCCTCTCGCCCACGTCCTGGCGCGAGATGACCACGGGCAAGTCGAACGTCAGCAATCTGATCCCGCGCCGGGGGGCCGGCCCAATCATCGGCGTGAACATGCCCGTCCTGGTCAACGGCAAGCTGCTGGTGCTGGCCTATATGCAGAAACCGGCGGCCTTCCACGCCCTGATGACCGCCCAGACGTTTCCCCAAACCTGGACCGCCAGCATCGTCGACCGCAATGCGGCCCTGGTGGCCCGTTCGCGCGATCAGGAAAGGATGTTGGGCAAGCACGCCAGCCTGGACATGCGGCAGGCCATGGCGCGGGCGAACGACGGCGTCGTGCGGACCCACACCCTCGACGGCGTCCAGACCTTGTCGGCCTTCAGCCGCTCGCCGACCTATGGGTGGACCTTCATCGTCGGGGTGCCGCGCGAAGAACTGAACAGGACGGTGCTGAGTTCGCTGGGCCCGGCCATCGCCGGCGCGGCTCTGCTGATCGCCCTGGGCGTGGCGGCCGCGTTCGCCTTCGCCCGTCCCATCTCCCGCGACGTCCGGGGCCTGGTGTCCGAGGCCGAGGCCCTGGCCTCCGGCCAGCCGCTGGATCCGGCCCCCTCGCACCTGCAGGAAATCGCCGAGGTGCGCGGTTCGCTGCGGGCCGCGGCCGATGTCCTGCGGGCTCGCGACGGCGACGCACGCCGCGCCGCCGACCGGCAGCAACTGATGATCAACGAGCTGAACCACCGGGTGAAGAACACCCTGGTCGTGGTCCAGTCCCTCGCCCGCCACAGCCTCCGTACAGGCGACCAGAACGGCCTCGCCCAGTTCAACGATCGCCTCTACACCCTGGCCTCCGCCCACGACCTGCTCACCCGTCGCAACTGGGAAGGCGCCGACCTGGGCGAACTGCTGGCCGAGGCGCTGAAGCCCTATGCCAGCCAGGTGACCCTTGATGGTCCGCAACTGCCGTTGGCGCCGAACGCCGCGCTGGCCCTGGCGATGATCTTCCACGAACTGGCCACCAACGCTTCGAAATACGGCGCGCTCTCGAACGAGAACGGCCGCGTGGCCGTCTCCTGGAGCCTGGGCGGCCGCACCCTGCTGACCATCGAGTGGCGCGAACGCGGCGGACCTCCGGTCAGGCCGCCCGAGCGCGGCGGCTTCGGTTCGCGCCTGATCGCCGCCAGCCTCAAGGGCGACCTGGCCGGCTCGGCGACCTTCGACTACGCCCCCGAGGGCCTGACCTGCGTGATGAGCATCATCGCGCCTCCGAAAGCCGCCTGAACGGGCGAAGCCAAGACCGATCGTCGCAGCGCCCCGTTGTCGCCTTGGCTTGGCCACACCGCGTCTGCAATAGCTCCTACCAGTCGTAGGGAAAGTACCGATGGATCTCACATTCCTGATCGGAGCCATTCTGGGCTCGGGCCTGTTCATCGTTTTCGGCCGACCGCCGGCCGAAAAGCTGATCGCCCTCGTGCAGGAACGCATGCGCGGGAACTAACGGGACGGTCGAGGACTTGATTGGGCAAGGTCGCGCAGGGCGACCGCTCACGGAGTCCCTAAGATGTCCATTCTCGCCTGGCTCCTTCTGGGCCTGATCGCCGGCTTCATCGCCAGCAAGCTCGTGAACCGTTCCGGCAGCGGCGTGCTACTCGATATCGTCCTCGGCATCGTCGGCGCGTTCGTCGGCGGCTGGCTGTTCAACCAGTTCGGCAACGCCGGCGTGTCCGGCTTCAATCTCTACAGCCTGCTGGTGGCCACCATCGGCGCCGTCGTCATCCTGGCGCTCTATCACCTGATCTTCGGCCGTCGAGCGCTCTAAGGCGCGGCGGCCCCGGCGGCGGGCGAAAGCCCGCCGTTAGGTCTCAGATCTCTTCCTTGAGAAGATCGCTCACCAACCCGCCGATCCACGGGTTGCGCGCCCGTTTCAGACGTTCGGCGTGATAGATGTGGGCCAGGTCCGAATAGGCCCGATCGAAATCCTCATTGAGAATGACGTAGTCGAAGCGCTCCCAGTCGGCGACCTCGTCCTTGGCGCGCGAAAGACGGCGGTGGATCACCTCCTCGCTGTCCTGGCTGCGCGCGTGCAGACGCCGGCTCATCTCGGCCAGAGACGGCGGCAGGATATAGACCAGCACGCTGTCGTCCTTCGCCTGGGCGTGCACCTTCATGGCGCCCTGGAAATCGATGTCGAACAGGGCGCTCTCGCCCCGTTCGAGCGCCTGCATGATCGGCGGCTTGGGGCTGCCGTAGAAATTTCCGTAGACCTCCGCCCATTCCAGGAAGGCGTCATCGTCGATCATGGCCTGGAACGCTTCGCGCGTGACGAAGTGATAGTCGCGGCCATCGTGTTCGCCAGGACGCGGCTCGCGCGTGGTGTAGCTGATCGACAGGTGCAAGTCGTTGTGGTCGGCCACCAGGCGGCGGGTCAGCGAGGTCTTGCCGACGCCAGAGGGCGCGACGACCATCAAGAGCAGGCCGCGATGGGGATGGTGGGGCTTATTCAACGTTCTGAACCTGCTCGCGGAACTGCTCGATCACGGCCTTCAGCTCCAGACCGATCGCGGTCAGGGCGGTCAGGGCCGATTTCGAGCAGAGGGTATTGGATTCTCGCATGAATTCCTGGGAGAGGAAGTCGAGCCTGCGGCCGGACGCGCCCTCGCCGGACAGGAGCGCGCGCGCGGCGACGACGTGGCTCGCCAGGCGATCGAGTTCCTCGCGCACATCGGCCTTCACGGCCTGGGCGGCGGCTTCCTGGACGATGCGGTCTTCGCTGGCCGCCTCCCCGACCAGTTCGGCCATGCGGCGGGCGAAGCGGTCCTTCAGCACCGCGGGCTGGCCGGCGGCCTCGCTTTCGGCCTGGCCCGTGAGCGCCTCGATCCTGTCGATCAGACCGTTCAGCACCGGATCGAGAGCCGCGCCTTCCTCCAGGCGCGTGGTCTTCAGCCCGTCGAGGGCCTGCCCGATCGAGCCGGCCATGCCGGCCTCGACGGCGGCGCGGTTCTCGGCGTCGTCCTCGTCCTCGCGGGCCTCGATGACGCCCTTGAGGGCCAGCAGGCCATCCAGGCTGGGCTTGGCGACCATGCCGGTGGCTACATAGGGGCCGCCGGCGGTCAGGTAGCGCTCCAGGGTCGCGATATTCACCTGGGTCTCGCCCGAGGTCTCGGCGCGCTTGGCCTGGACGTTGAGCGTCAACTGCCCGCGCTGAAAACGGGCTTGCGCGCCTTCGCGCGCGGCGCGCTCCAGGGCCTCGAAGCCCGGTGGGCCGCGGAAGCGGGTCTCGAGGTTGCGGCCGTTTACGCTGCGCGCCTCGACAGCCCAGGTCCAGGCGCCGTGGGCGCCCTCGACCCGCGCGAAGCCGGTCATCCCCGAGATCGACATGGTCTAGCCCCCCGCCAGCGGCTTGGCGGCTGGCGGAGCCGGAACCACGGGGACGCCCGCCCCGGCCCGGTCACGCTCGATCTGGCGCCACTTGGCGACGTTGGCGTTGTGCTGCTCCAGCGTCGAGGCGAACACGTGGCCGCCCGTGCCATCGGCGACGAAATAGAGGTCGTTGGTCCTGGCCGGGTTCAGCGCCGCCTCCAGGGCCGCGCGGCCCGGATTGGCGATCGGCGTCGGCGGCAGGCCATCGATCTTGTAGGTGTTGTAGGGCGTGAACGCATCCAGCTCGGACCGGCGCAGGCCGCGGCCCAGCGGACGGCCACGCGAGATGCCGTAGATCACGGTCGGGTCGGTATCGAGACGCATCCCGGTGCGCAGACGGTTGACGAAAACGGCCGCCACCTGTGGGCGCTCGCCCTTCACGCCCGTCTCCTTCTCGACGATCGAGGCCATGATCACGGCCTCTTCCTTCGACCGGTAGGGCAGGCCCGACTGGCGGTTGGCCCACAGCTGGTTCAGCAGCTTGTCGCGGTCGTCCATCATCCGCTTGAGGACGGCGGCGCGGTCCTCGCCGCGCTGGACCTCGTAGGTCTCGGGCAGGATCGCGCCCTCGGGCGGGGTCGCGGCGCTGCCTTCCAGGATGTCCGACTTGGCCAGGATGTCCATGACCATGTCCGAGGTCAGACCCTCGGGAATGGTGATCCAGTGGCGGACGATGCGGCCGTGGCGGATGGCGTCCAGCACCTGGGCCATAGAGGCGCGGCTGGCGAATTCGTATTCGCCGGCCTTCAGCGTCCGGGCCGCCCCCGTGGCCTTGGCGGCGGTCATGAAGATCGACGAGGAGCGGATCACCCCGCCCCGCTCCAGGCTGGAGGCGATCTCCGGCAGGCTGGCGCCCTTGCGCAGGACGACGGTGGTCTTGTCGCCGGCCTTCGCGGCGGGACCGGGACCGTTATAGACCCAGGCCGCGCCGAGAATGGCGACCATGCCGATCACGACCAGGGTCGTGACGGCGCCGAAGACGGCGCGGATCAGCCGCCGCCCCACGGACGCGGTTTCGCGACGGTTCGCCCGAGGGGACGAACGCTTCGGGGCGCGAGGGGCCCGAGGGGCCCGAGGGGCTGACGGCTTCTTGCTCACGAGACCTTCTTGAACACCACGGTGGCGTTGGTGCCGCCGAAGCCGAAGCTGTTGGACACCGCCACGTCGATCTTCATCGGCACGGCCTTGTTCGGCGCCAGGTTCATGGCGACGTGGACGTCGGGATTGTCGAGGTTGATGGTCGGCGGAGCGATCTGGTCGCGGATCGCCAGGATCGAGAAGATCCCCTCGATCGCGCCGGCCGCGCCCAGCAGGTGGCCCGTCATCGACTTGGTCGACGACATGACGACGTTCTTGGCGTGATCGCCCAGGAAGCGCTCGACGGCGCCGGCTTCCAGGCCGTCGGCCATGGTCGAGGTGCCGTGGGCGTTGATGTAGTCGATGTCCGAGGGCTTGAGGCCCGCGTCCTTGATCGCCGACGCCAGGGCGCGGCCGCCGCCTTCGCCGTCTTCCGACGGCGCGGTGATGTGGTGGGCGTCGCCCGACAGGCCATAGCCGACCACCTCGGCGTAGATCTTGGCCCCGCGCGCCTTGGCGTGCTCGTACTCTTCCAGCACCAGGGCGCCGGCGCCCTCGCCCATCACGAAGCCGTCGCGGTCCTTGTCATAGGGGCGCGAGGCTTTCTCAGGCGTGTCGTTCCAGTCGGTGGAGACGGCGCGGCAGGCGATAAAGCCGGCGATGCCGACCTTGCAGACGGCCGCCTCGGCGCCGCCGGCCACCATCACGTCGGCGTCGCCGTACTTGATCAGGCGCATGGCGTCGCCGATGGCGTGGGCGCCGGTGGCGCAGGCCGTGACGACCGCGTGGTTGGGGCCCTTGAAGCCGTACTTGATCGAGACCTGACCCGAGATCAGGTTGATCAGGGCCGAGGAGATGAAGAACGGGCTGACCCGGCGGGGCCCCTTGGCTTCCAGCTCGAGCGCGGTGTCGGCGATCGTCGACAGGCCGCCGATGCCCGAACCGAGGATGACGCCCGTGCGCCACTTGTCCTCGTCGGTCTCGGGAACCCAGCCCGAATCCTTGATCGCCTCGTCGGCCGCGGCGATGCCGTACAGGATGAAATCGTCCACGCGCTTCTGGTCGCGCGGGCTCATGGTCTGGTCGGGATCGAACGAGCCCTCGACGTCCGGGCCGCCGCCGCCGCGTCCGTCGACGCGCGGAACCTCGCAGGCGACCTTGCAGGCATAGTCGGTCGGATCGAAGGCCGTGATGCGGTTGGCGCCGGACTTGCCGGCCAGAATGTTCTTCCAGGTAACGTCAACACCGTGGCCCAGAGGGGTCAGCAGGCCGATACCCGTGACGACAACTCTACGCATGGATCACTCCCAAACCTTCGATGCGGGACGCGGGATGTGGGGAGAACCCCAGGGCCGCGCCACTCGCGAATCTTGGCCTCAAACGAAAACCGCCGCGCGCACGATGGCAAGAGCCCGTGCGACGCGGCGGAAATGGTCAGGTTCGACTAGCGAACTCGACGCCTTTTAGGCGGTCTTTTCCGTGATGAACTTCACGGCGTCGCCAACGGTCTGGATGTGCTCGGCGGCGTCGTCCGGGATTTCGATGTCGAACTCTTCTTCGAACGCCATCACCAGCTCAACGTTGTCGAGGCTGTCGGCGCCCAGGTCATCGATGAAGGAGGCCTTCTCGGTGACCTTCTCGGGATCGGCATCCAGGTGTTCGATGACGATCTTACGCACGCGCTCGAGAATGTCGGACATTCTGTTCAGTCCCTCGTTATGAGATTTCGGCCCTCGGACAATGAGGTTGCGCCTCACCATCTGCGGGAATTGTCGGGCTCCGCCTATCACGTTCCTTTTCGGCTTGCTAGCGGGCAGACCGAAGGAGCGACAACGGTTTTAGATCATGGCCATGCCGCCGTTGACGTGCAAGGTCTGACCGGTGACGTAACCGGCCTGGTCGCTGGCCAGGAAAACGCACGCCGCGGCGATATCGCTCCCCTCGCCCAGCCTGCCCGCCGGAATCGTCGACAGGATGCCGGCTTTCTGCTGCTCGTTGAGGGCGTCGGTCATCGGGCTGGCGATGAAGCCGGGGGCCACGCAGTTGACCGTCACGCCGCGGCTGGCCAGTTCCTGGGCCAGGGCCTTGGAGAAGCCGATCATGCCGGCCTTGGAGGCCGCGTAGTTGGTCTGGCCGGGGTTGCCGGTCACGCCGACCACCGAGGTGATGCCGATGATGCGGCCGGCGCGGCGCTTCATCATGCCCTTGGCGGCGGCGCGCGAAAGGCGGAAATAGCCTTCCAGATTGACCTTGATGACGGTTTCCCAGTCCTCGTCCTTCATGCGGACAAGCAGGCCGTCGCGGGTCACGCCGGCGTTGGCGATCACGATGTCCAGCGGCGCGCCGGCGGCTTCCTCGGCCTTGGCGACCAGCCCGTCGACGGCGGCGGAGTCGGAGAGATTCGCCGCCACGAACGACACGCGCTCGCCGAACTGGGCGGCCAGCTCCGAGAGAGCCGATTCGCGGGTGCCCGAGAGCACGACGTGCGCGCCCTGCTCGTGCAGGGCCTTGGCGATGGCGCCGCCGATGCCGCCGGTGGCGCCGGTGACAAGAGCGGTCTTGCCGGTCAGATCGAACATGTGTCGGTCTTCCTTATGGATTAGAGCGAGGCCGCGAAGGCTTCGAGATCGGCGGGCGTGTTCAGCGGGGTCGCCTCGGAGTCCGGCGCGATGCGCTTGGCCATGCCCGACAGCACCTTGCCGGCGCCGGCCTCGGCGAAACGCGTGACGCCGCCTTCCGTGGCCAGCCAGGTCATGCTCTCGCGCCAGCGGACGCGGCCGGTGACCTGCTCGACCAGCAGCTTGCGGATGACGTCCGGATCGTGGACCGGGGCGGCGGTGACATTGGCCACCAGCGGCGCGCGCGGGGCGATGATGGTGGTCTTGGACAGGGCCTGCGCCATCTCGTCGGCCGCCGGCCGCATCAGCGGGCAGTGGAACGGGGCCGAAACGTTCAGCGGGATGGCCCGCGCGCCCAGCTCCTTGGCCTTTTCGATGGCCTTGTCGACCGCGGCCTTGGCGCCGGAGATGACGACATTGCCGTTGTTGTTGTCGTTGGCCACGACGCAGACGCCGACTTCCGAGCCGGCGGCGGCGGCGGCCTCGGCCAGGGCCAGGTCGGTCTTGGGCCCGATCAGCGAAGCCATGGCGCCCTCGCCCACCGGCACGGCGCGCTGCATGGCCTGGCCGCGCAGCTTCAAGAGGCGCGCGGTGTCGGCCAGGGTGATGGCGCCGGCGGCGGCCAGGGCCGAGTACTCACCCAGCGAGTGGCCGGCGACGAAGGCGGCGCGGTCGACGCCCACGCCGAATTCCTTTTCCAGGGTCCGGGTGACCGCCAGGCTAACGGCCATCAGGGCTGGCTGAGCGTTCTCGGTCAGGGTCAGGTCGCCCTCCGGACCGTCCTTCATCAGCGCGAACAGCTTCTGGCCCAGGGCGTCGTCGACCTCCTGGAAGACCTCGCGGGCGCTGGCGAAGGCCTCGGCGAGATCGACGCCCATGCCGACCGACTGGCTGCCCTGGCCGGGGAAAATGAAGGCGATGCTCATGGCGGCCCGCTCCTTCTCAAGTCAATTCAAGGCCGGGAGGGTTAGGGGAAAGGCCCCATTGGGGCAAGTGCGGCGCGTGACGCCCAACGCTTGCAATTACGGGGCGGCCACATCCAAAGTGCGCCCGCCAGCGTAGCTGGGCCATCCTTCCTCGGAGTCGCGCCATGAAACTCATCCTCGCCGGCGTCGCCGCGTTCGCCCTCGCCGCCGCTTCGCCCGCCCTCGCCGCCCTCAAGGTCGGCGACAAGGCGCCCGACTTCACCGCCAAGGCCGCGCTGGCCGGCAAGGACTTCGACTTCAAGCTGGCCAAGGCGCTGAAGAAGGGCCCCGTGGTCCTGTACTTCTTCCCGGCCGCCTATACCGCCGGCTGCACCGCCGAGGCCCACGAATTCGCCGAGGCCACGCCCGAGTTCGAAAAGCTGGGCGCCACGGTGATCGGCGTCACGGCTGGCAATGTCGACCGCATCAAGGACTTCTCCAAGGAGCACTGCCGCGACAAGTTCGCGGTCGCCGCCGCCGACAAGGCGCTGATCAAGAGCTACGACGTGGTGCTGTCGATGAAGCCGGAATGGTCGAACCGCACGTCCTACGTGATCGCGCCCGACGGCAAGATCCTGCTCAGCTACACCGACGGGAACTTCGCTGGCCACGTCACCCAGACCATGGACGCGGTGAAGGCCTACAAGGCCAAGAAGTAGCGGCTTCAAGAAGCAACCAGCCTTTTCGGGTTCCGGCTAGCCGCGCGGGTTGAGGCGCGCGCGGCTGACGGGAGATGATCGGCCCATGACATACATTGGGATCGATCCCGCCCATATCGACCCCTCCGGCCTTGAGCTGGGGCTGCGCGGCGTCGCCATCGGCGCCTTCGCCGCTACGGGCGTGTCCCTGGCCGCCAGCCGCGAGATGACGCCGACGCGCTGGGTCGGCGTGCTGCTGATGGCTTGCGCCATGGCGCACGGCTTTGAGAGCCATTTCTACTACACGGCCCGCCTGCACCTGAGCCTGCTGACCTGGCTCCTGAGTTCGATGGCGGCCGCGGTGCTCTGGTTGTTCTGCTCGGTGCTGTTCGAGGACGAGCCGAAGATCCCGACCTGGCGCTTGGCCTTGCCCGCCGCGGTGCTGGCGCTCTGGATACCCGGCGCGTTCCTGCCCCCCTCGCCGGCGCGCGTCATCGCCTGGTGGATCTTCGCGGCCGTGTCGTTGGCGATCAACGCGCACATCCTGTTGATGACCTGGCGCGGCTGGCGGATCGACCTGGTGGAGCGCCGCCGACATCTGCGCGCGCCGATCGCGGCGGCGGCGACCGGCTACATGCTGGTCCAGACCCTGTGCGACTTCGGTTTGGGCAAGGGCCCCATGCTGCCCAGCCTGGTCCAGGCCATCGCCCTGGCCGCCCTGGGCGTCGGCTCGGCCCTGGCCCTGCTGCGCGCCGAGCCGGTGCTGGTCCAGGCCCGGCCCGCGGCCGGCGAGCCGCCCGTGGTCAAGCACGCCGAGACCCTCGACCTGACCCCCGCCGACCGCCTGGTGCTGGCCCGCCTGGACAAGGCGATGAACGACAGCGAGGTCTGGCGCGGCGAGGACCTGTCGATCGGCGCTCTGGCGGCCCTGGTCGGCGCGCCCGAACACCGCCTGCGCAAGCTGATCAACGGCACCCTGGGCCACCGCAACTTCGCCGACTACGTCAACGGCCGGCGGATCGAGGCGGCCAAGGTCGCCCTGGCCGATCCGGAGCAGGCGCTGAAGTCGGTGTCGACCATCGCCTACGATCTGGGCTTCGCCTCGCTGGGTCCGTTCAACCGCGCCTTCCGCGCCGCCACCGGCGTCACCCCGACCGCCTGGCGCCAGGACGTCACGCCCACGCACCCGCGTCTCCGGCTTATCGAAACCGGCGAAGGTCCGCCGAAAAGCGACAAACGGGCCTGATTTCAAGTTCGGCGCGACGGGCGAAGAACCGGCCGCTTCCTTGGCGAGGTCTTTCGCTCTGGAGCCCGGATAAATGCTCGACACTCTCCTCCCCTTCGCCCGCAACTGGCTGGACGCCATGTGGGTCGATGTCACCCGTTATGCGATCTTCTCGGTCGGCCTCTGGCTGGTGCTGTGGGTCGTCCTGGCGATCCCGCTTGCCGGCCGCAAGATCCGCGACAGCAAGCCCCCCGCTCGCCAACTGCTGACCGAGTTCGCGACCTCGATCCGTTCGATCGCCATCTTCTCGACCGTGGGCCTGCTGACCTTCGGCCTGTTCCGCGCCGGCTGGCTGCCGGGACCCGATATCGCCAAGAGCTGGGGCCCGGTCTGGTTCTGGACCAGTCTCGTCCTGATGATCGTCGCCCACGACGCGTGGTTCTACTGGACCCACCGGCTGATCCACGACCGCCGCCTGTTCCGGCGCTTCCACCGCCGGCACCACAGGTCGAACAACCCCTCACCGTTCACCGCCTACAGCTTCGACCTGGGCGAGGCCTTCATCAACGGCGTGTTCGTGCCGCTGTGGATGATCGTGGTTCCCACCCAATGGCCGGTGGTGGGCCTGTTCATGCTGCACCAGATCGTCCGCAACACGATCGGCCACTCGGGCTACGAGCTGTTTCCCGCCCGCAAGGACGGCCGGCCGCTGCTCCCGTTCCTGACGACCGTGACCCACCACGACCTGCACCACGCCCAGGCGGGGTGGAACTACGGCCTCTACTTCACCTTTTGGGACAAGGTCATGGGCACCGAGCACCCTGAGTATCTGAAGCGCTTCGCGGCCGTCACCGCCAAAAAGCCGAAGAACGACGGGGATCGCGAGCTGGAGGCTACCAGCCGACCTTCACCAGCTTGATCATGGCGCGGGCGTCCTGCAGCCGCCAGCTTTCGCGCTCGTTGCTGACGCCCCGCACGCTGACGGTGAATTCGGCGGGGATGTCGAACGGCCGGGTCAGGCTCAGGTCGACGCCCTCGTCGCCCGTGGAGCCGCCGCCAAAGGCGATCGAGCCGACCGGCTTGCCGTCCAGGGTCAGGGACGAGCGGATATTGGCGCGGGCCACGGGGATCTTGCCAGGCACGGCGATCGCCTGGCTGGCGTCCATGTCCATCGAGACGCGGATATAGTTGGCGCGCGGCAGGAGTCCGAAGCCGAAGGCCTTGGACATCGAAGAGCGCACCTTGGCCTCGTTCTCGTTCCACGAGGCGCCGAGCGCCACCGACCGCTGGCCGACGCGCTGGTCGTCGGGCTTCTGGGTCAGGTTGAGATCGAAGTCGTAGGTCGGATTCTCGATCATGCCCGAGGACCTGACCGTCAGGGCGACCTTCTCGGTGTCGGTGGACAGATCCAGCGGGATGGCCGCGGAATAGCCAGCGAACCGGCCTTCGCGCGCCGAGACCGAGGTGACGGGCTTCTGGATGATCTCGGCATGCGCCGTCCCGGCGGCCAAGGCCGCTGCGAATGCCACCAAGAGACGATCACCGATCCTCATGTTCGCCTGCTAGCATAGTTGGGCGGCGGGATGAACCCGGCCAATGTCGTTTATCGGACACCGCCCCGCATCGCCTGGTTCGGCGGCAAACCTCGATGCGGCTTGCCTTTCAAGCCCATCTTCTGTAAGAGCGCGCGTTCTCACGGAAGAGCGGTCTTGCACGCACCCATCCGGGACCGGGGATTTCCCCGCTCGGTGTGCAGGATCCATCGTGGACGTCGGACTTCCGCCGACGACCGCGCCGCCTTCCCCAACGGAAGAAGGAAAACATGGCGTTCTACGAACACGTGGTCATCGCGCGGCAAGATATCTCGCCGCAACAGGCCGAAGCTCTGAACGAGCAACTGAAGACCCTCATCGAAGAGAATGGCGGCCACATCGCCAAGATCGAGTACTGGGGCCTTCGCAACCTCACCTACCGCATCAAGAAGAACCGCAAGGGCCACTACTCCCTGCTCGCGATCGACGCCCCGGCGCCGGCCGTGAAGGAAATGGAACGTCAGCTGCTCATCAACGAAGATGTGCTGCGCTTCATGACCATCCGCGTGGAAGAGCTGGACCTGGAACTGTCGCCGGTTCTCGCCCGTCGTGACCGTGGCGATCGCCCGGAACGTCCGCGCGAAGACTTCGCGCCCCAGGCTCAAGCGTAAGGGAGAGATAGATCATGACCGATACGACCGCTCCCGAAGCCGGCGCTCCGGCCGCCGCCGCTGGCGGCGCCCGCCGCCCGTTCTTCCGTCGCCGCAAGGTTTGCCCGTTCTCGGGCGCCAACGCGCCGAAGATCGACTACAAGGACGTGAAGCTGCTGCAGCGTTACGTTTCCGAACGCGGCAAGATCGTCCCGTCGCGCATCACCGCGGTGTCGGCCAAGAAGCAACGCGAACTGGCCAAGGCCATCAAGCGCGCCCGCTTCCTGGCTCTGCTCCCCTACGTCGTGAAGTAAGGGAGACACCACGATGAAAGTCATTCTGCTCGAACGCGTCGAAGGCACCGGCGTCCTGGGTGACGAAGTCACCGTGAAGGACGGCTTCGCCCGTAACTTCCTGCTGCCCCGCGGCAAGGCCCTGCGCGCCACCAAGGCGAACCTGGCCACCTTCGAAGCTCAGCGCGCTGAGATCGAAGCCCGCAACGTCAAGAACCGTGAAGCCGCCGGCAAGAACGGTGAAGCGCTGGACGGCACACAATACATCCTGATCCGTCAGGCTGGCGAAAGCGGCCAGCTGTACGGTTCGGTCGCGGGCCGCGACGTCGCCGACGCCATCAAGGCCGAAGGCGGCAAGGTCGACCGCTCGATGATCGTGCTGGACAAGCCGATCAAGACGCTGGGCGTCCACGAAGTGAAGGTGAAGCTGCATGCTGAAGTGACCATCACGGTCACCCTCAACATCGCGCGCAGCCAGGACGAAGCCGAGCGCCAAGCGCGCGGCGAAAACGTGATCAACTCGCAGTTCGAGGAAGATCGCGCGGCCGAAGCCGAAGCCGCCCAAGACATGGCGGAAGGCGGCGCCGGCTCGTTCGAAGGCGACCACTACGAAGCCTAAGACCCGTCTGGGTTCTGAACGTTTCAAGAGAACGGCGCGGAGCGATCCGCGCCGTTTTTTTCTGCGTCGAAGCGTAGAAATGTTCAGCTTGTACGCACACCGATGAAATCCCATGTTCGCCGTGGGGGCAATCAAGACCCCCGCTTCGGGGCTTGAGGACGTGCGCCTCATCCCCGGCCACGAGAGGGGATTTCTCATGCGTTACAGAAGCTTATTGCTGGCCGCCGCTTCGCTGACGGCCTTCGCCGCGGCCGCCAACGCCCAGACGGCCACGCCGCCGGCGGACGAAAACACCAATGTCGACGAGATCGTCGTCACCGGCACCCGCACCGCCGGCCGCTCGCGCCTGGACACCCTGGCCCCGGTCGACGTCGTCACCGCCAAGACCCTGCAGCAGCGCGGCAGCACCGAGCTGGCCACCGCCCTGGCCGCCACGGTTCCGTCGATCACCTTCCCGCGCCCGTCGAACACCGACGGCACCGATTCGGTTCGTCCGGCCGTGCTGCGCGGCCAGGGCCCCGACCAGACCCTGGTTCTGGTCAACGGCACGCGCCGCCACACGACCGCCCTGGTCAACCTGAACGGTTCGGTCGGCCGCGGCTCGGCCGCCGTCGACCTCAACGCCATCCCGTCGGTCGCCCTGGACCGCATCGAGGTCCTGCGTGACGGCGCCGCGGCCCAGTACGGCTCGGACGCCATCGCCGGCGTCATCAACCTGCGCCTGCGCGAAGCCGACCACGGCGGCGGCGTCACGGTCACGGCCGGCAAGTACATCACCAGCTTCGACGGCCTGCAGACGGGCGCCAAGCAGAAGCGTCGCGACGGCGCGACCAAGACGGTGGCGGGCTGGCAAGGCCTCAAGCTCGGTTCGGACGGCTTCCTCACGCTGTCGGCCGAGTATGTTGACCGCGACTTCACCAACCGAAGCGACACCGACACCCGCGTCACCCCGCAACGCGTCACCTCGCGCTTCGGCGATCCCGAGGTCGAGCAGGTCAGCTTCTACGCCAACGCCGGCAAGCCGATCGGCGACAACTGGCAGCTCTACGGCTGGTACGGCTATCAGCAGCGCGACAGCGAGGCCTCGGCCACCTACCGCCTGCCGACCGACGCCAGCCAGAACATCCCCAGCGTCTATCCCAACGGCTATCTGCCGCTGATCACCACCAACACAGAGGACGTCACCGCCGCCATCGGCCTGCGCGGCGACCTGGCCGGCTGGAAGATCGACACCAACCTTGTCTACGGCAAGAACGACCTTGATTTCGGGGTCAAGAACACCCTCAACCCGTCGTATGGCCCGACCTCGCCCACCAACTTCCAGGCCGGCGGCCTGACCTATGACCAACTGGTCTTCGGCCTCGACGCCAGCCAGGAATTCGATGTCGGCCTCGCCGGCCCGCTGAACGTCGCCTTCGGCCTGGAGGCCCGCCGCGAGACCTACAAGATCAACGCCGGCGAAGTGGCGTCCTACGCCCGCGGCACGGTCTCGCCGACCCTGGCCTTTGGTTCGCGCGGCTTCACCGGCTTCACACCCAGCAACGTCATCGACGTCGATCGCGACGCCGTCGGCGCCTATCTGGACCTGGAAGGCAAGCTGACCGATAAGCTGACCGCTTCGGCCGCCGTCCGTCGCGAACACTATTCGGACTTCGGCAACAACACGAGCTGGAAGCTGGCGGGCCGCTACGACTTCACCGACGCCTTCGCCCTCCGCGGCGCGGTCTCGACCGGCTTCCGCGCCCCGAGCCTGCAGCAGCAGTACTTTACCTCGACCTCGATCCTGTACATCAACCAGCTGGTCGGCGGCGTGACCACGGCCGTACCGTTCGAGACCGGCACCTATCCGTCGGTCAGCACGGTCGGCCAGGCCCTGGGCGGCAAGCCGCTGGAGCCAGAGAAGTCCAAGAACTTCTCGCTGGGCGCGGTCTACCACAAGGGTCCGTTCGAGCTGACGATCGACGCCTACCAGATCAATGTCGACAACCGCATCGTCCTCAGCGAGACCCTGACGGGCAGCGCCACCGCGGCCGCGGGCACCAACGCCCGGGTGATCTTCGACCTGCTGTCGCGATACGGCGCCTCGGCCGGCCGCTTCTTCACCAACGGCGTCGACACCAAGACCAAGGGCGTCGACATCGTGGCCCGCTATCGGATCCTCGACGAACAGGCCGGCACGTTCGACCTGACGGCGGCGGCTAACGTCAACGACTTCAAGGTCAACCGCACGCCCACCACCACCGTGCTGCCGACCCCGACCACGCTGTTCGGCCGCCAGGCCACGCTGCGCTTCGAGGAAGGCACGCCGCGCAACAAGGTCTCGCTGCAAGGCGACTGGAGCAAGGGCCCCTGGGGCGCCACCCTGCGCACCACGCTCTATGGCAACGTCCTGTCGCCCGGCACCGCCGCCGACGGCAGCGGCGACTGGCACACGGGCTCGCAGGGCATCGTCGACCTGGAGGCGCGCCGCCGCTTCGGCGAGCACACCACGGTGTCGCTGGGCGCGGACAACCTGTTCGACCAGTATCCCGACCAGGTGCCGCCGAACCTCAACACCAGCGGCGGCAACCCGTTCTCCAGCTTCTCGCCGTTCGGCTTCAACGGCCGCTACCTCTACGGCCGCCTGGCGATCAACTGGTAAGCCGCGAAATCGCGCAAACGTTTGGGCTCGGAGAGCGATCTCCGGGCCCTTTCTTATGGCGAAAGTGCAAGCGCACAGGCTTCGGGCGAGCGTCCGTTTCTGACGTAACACGATCAGAACATACACAGAATATCCCCATTCATGTGGAGCCGCGCGGCCATCCGACCCGCGCGTCCAGAGCCCTGTCGCGTTAATATCTGGCGATGTCCCTCGTACCCGCGCTTGATCTTGTTCCTCCCGGCCTTCCCGAGCCCACGATCAACGTGGCGCCGCACAACATGGAGGCCGAGCAAGCGCTGCTGGGCATCCTGCTCTACGACAACGCCGCCTACGAGCGGTTGAGCGACAACCTGCAGGCCCGCTGTTTCTACGAGCCCTTCCACCAGCGGCTGTTCCAGTCGATCGAGACCCACGTCCGCAAGGGCCAGTTGGCCGAGCCGATCCTGCTGGCCGACGAGTTCAAGAAGGATCCGGCGTTCGAGGAGCTGGGCGGCCTGCGCTACCTGGCCGACCTGGTCGACCGCGCCCCGCCGGCGGCCAATGTCGGCGACTACGCCCGGGTGATCTTCGACCTGTCGCTGCGCCGCGAACTGATCCGCATCGGCGGCGACATCGCCACGGCCGCGCAAGGCGGCAACGAGGAAAAGCGCAGCGCCCGCGACCAGATCGAGTCGGCCGAACAGAGCCTCTACAGCCTGGCCGAAAGCGGCGCGGCCTCGTCGGGCTTCGTCAGCTTCGGCGACGCCCTGCGCGGCGCGGTCGAGATGACCGCCGAGGCCTACAGCCGCGACGGCGGCATGTCGGGCGTCGCGACGGACCTGATCGATCTCGACCAGAAGATCGGCGGCCTGCACCCTTCCGACCTCGTGGTCCTGGCCGGCCGCCCCTCAATGGGCAAGACCGCCCTGGCGACCAACATCGCCTTCAACATCGCCAAGAAATACGCCTACGAGATCCAGCCCGACGGCACCAAGAAGACCGTCCAGGGCGGCGTCGTGGCCTTCTACTCGCTGGAAATGAGCGCCGAGCAGCTGGCCCTGCGTATGCTGGCCGACGCCTCGGGCGTGTCGGGCGACCGCCTGCGCAAAGGCGAGATCGACGCCAGCGAGTTCGGCCGGGTTCGCGACGCGGCCATGGAGCTGCAGGAAGCGCCGCTTTATATCGACGCCACCGGCGGCATCTCGATCGCCAAGCTGACCGCCCGCGCCCGTCGCCTGAAGCGCCAGGTCGGCCTCGACCTGGTCGTGGTCGACTACCTTCAGCTCGTCACCGGCTCGGACCTCGGCGCCAACGCCAACCGGGTGCAGGAAGTCTCGCAGATCACCATGGGCCTCAAGGCCCTGGCCAAGGAACTGGCCTGCCCGGTCATCGCCCTCTCACAGCTGTCGCGTCAGGTGGAAGCCCGCGACGACAAGCGGCCCCAGCTCTCCGACCTTCGGGAATCGGGCTCGATCGAGCAGGACGCCGACATGGTCTGGTTCGTGTATCGCGAGGCCTATTACGTGGGCCGCGCCGAGCCGCGCGAGGGCACGCCCGAGCACCTGACCTGGCAGGAAGAGATGGACCGCCTGCACGGTCTGGCCGAGGTCATCATCGCCAAGCAACGTCACGGCCCCATCGGCACCGTGCGCCTGTCGTTCAACAGCGACACCACCCGCTTCGGCAACCTGGCCAAGGACCACTACTTCGCCCAGGCGCGGAACATTCCGTCGGACGAGTAGGCGCGTTCAGCACCTGGGGCGTTTGACTAGACCCGCCCCTCTAAGCCACCGTCCCCACCTCGCCTTCCCCTGTTCCGACGAGTCACATGGACTTCAGCCCCCTGCCCACGTCCAGCCTGGTCGGCGCCTTCCTGCTGGCGTTTCCGGCGCTGTTCTCGATCGTCAATCCGGTCGGGGCCTCGCTGATCTTCGACCAGGCGATGGCGGGCCGGGATCGGTCCGAGCGGCTGCGACTGGCGCGACTGATCGGCTTGTACGCCTTCCTGGTGCTGCTGGGGTCGCTGCTGCTGGGCGGCTATATCCTCAACTTCTTCGGCGTCAGCCTGGGCGCGCTGCGGGTGGCCGGCGGCCTCGTCGTGGCGATCCGCGCCTGGGGCCTGCTGATGGACCCGCAGGAGCACGAGGACCGCAAGACCAGCCAGACCGAGCCGGCCCAAAGCCACGAAGACGTGGCGTTCTTCCCGCTGACCATGCCGTTCACCACCGGCCCCGGCTCGATCTCGGTGGCTATCGCCCTGTCGTCCCAGCGTCCGACCGAGGGCAGCGGCGTGGCGCCCTTCTTCATCGGCGCCAGCCTGGCCGCGGCCCTGGTGGCGATCCTGGTCTGGCTGCTCTACAGCGCTTCGGGCCGGGTCATGCGGCTGCTGGGCCCCGGCGGCGCGCGGGTGCTGTCGCGGCTGGTGGCGTTCCTGCTGCTGTGCATCGGCGTGCAGATCATCGCCTCGGGCGCGGAGAACCTGGTGGCGCGGTTCCTGGCCACTCATCACGGTTAAGGCGTTGAACCGCCCGCCCGCGTCCGGTACGTCGGCCTCGTGACCGACCTCACCGACACACGCATCACCATCGACCTCGACGCCCTGGCCGCCAACCACGCGGCCTTGCGCGCGCGCGCCGGCGGGGCCGAGGTGGCGCCAGCGGTCAAGGCCGACGCCTATGGCCTGGGCGCGGCCCAGGTCGCCGACCGCCTGTGGGCCGAAGGCGCGCGGAGCTTCTATGTCGCCCGCCTGTCCGAGGGCGTGGCCCTGCGCCAGGCGCTGGGCGGCCGCGAGGCGACCATCCACGTGCTGGACGGCGTCACGCCAGGCTCCGGCGACACGCTGGAGGGCGCGAAGCTGACGCCCGTGCTCAACAGCCTGCCCCAGGTCGAGGCCTGGAACGCCCAGGCCCGCGCGGGTCGGCTGAAGGCCGCCCTGCACGTTGACACCGGCATGAACCGCCTGGGCCTGCGCCCGGAAGAGCTGAAGGTGCTGGTCGGCGCCGTCGACCGCCTCAAGCGCGTCGAGATCGACCTCGTCGTCAGCCACCTGGCCTGCGCCGACGAACCGACCCATCCGCTGAACGCCATCCAGCTGCAACGCTTCCAGGAGGCCGTCGCCCTGCTGCCGAACGCCCGGCGCAGCCTGGCCGCCTCGGCGGGCCTGTTCCTGGGCGCGGCCTATGGCTTCGATCAGGCGCGGCCGGGCATCAGCCTCTACGGCGGCGGGCCGGAGGGGCGTCCGCATCCGGAGATCCGCGCCGTCGCGACGGTCGAGGCGCCGATCCTGCAGGTCCGCGTCGTGCCGCGCGGCGAGAGCATCGGCTACGGCGCCGGCTGGACGGCCAGCCAGACAACCCGTGTCGCCATCGTCGCCGCCGGCTATGCGGACGGGATTCCACGCGCCGCCTACCCGCGCGGCGCGGTGTGGTTCGACGGTGCGCGCCGGCCGATGCTGGGCCGCGTCTCCATGGATCTGATCGCCATCGACATCACCGACTGCGACGCCGCCCGGCCCGGCGCCATGGTCGAACTGTTCGGTCCGAACCTGCCTGTCGACGACGCGGCCGAGGCCGCCGGCACATCGGCCTACGAACGCCTGACGCGATTGACGCTCCGCGCGACGCGCCGCTATGTGGGGCTGCGGGGCGGGTAAGGCTCAGCCTGCAATAGAGTTTCGCCCGGGGGCGCGTGATGTCGGAGCTGTACGAAGAAGCCAAGCGCGCCTTGCAGACAGCCGCGCGCCAGGAGGCCGGCTGGCGCTGGGTCGCCCTGGCCGTCGTGGTCGCCGCCATCGGCCTGTTCCACCACCTGATCGGCTTCAAGCTGGTCGGCGCCCACGCCGACTTCTGGCGCGCGCCGCACAACGACATGGCCACCATGCTGGCCGGGCAGGAGGCGGTGTTTCGCCAGGCCTGGCGCTTCCCGCTGGTCGTCACCGACCGCCTGCTGTCCCCGGCCCTGCTGTCGACCGTCTATACGGACAGCATCCCCTGGATGACGGTGGCCCTGAAGGCGACGGGCCTGTGGCGTTGGCTGAACGGCCTGGGCCTGTTCTTCCTGATCTCCTACATCCTGCAGCCGGTGGCGATGATCACCCTGCTACGAGCGCTGGGCGTGCGCCAGGTCGTGCTGCTGGCCGCCGGCGCCCTGCTGGCCCTGCTGACGCCCGCCTTCCTGATGCGCCATGGCCACGTGGCCCTGAGCGGACACTGGGTGGTGATCTTCGCCCTAGCCGCGGCGGTCGACAGCATCCGCCACGGCCTGACCTTGCGTCGCGCCGGCGTCTTCGCCGGCCTGGCGGCGCTGGCCATGGGCGTGCACGCCTATCACCTGCCGCCGATCGGCTTCTGCTTCGCCGCCGCCATGGCCTCGGAGATCGCCCAGAAGCGTCCAAAGGCCTGGCTGAACTGCGCCAAGGCGTCGGCGATGGTGCTGCTGGGCATGGCCCTCACCGCCCTCGTGCTGGGCTATGGCGTCGGCCAGGGCGCCGGCGGCGGCAAGAGCCCGATCATCGGCTACTACTCGATGAACATCCTGGGCCCGATCCTGCCCCAGGGCTCGGCTCTGTTCGGGCAGACCTTCGAGGGCGGCTGGTTCAAGCAGACCCTGGACCCCAATGGCGGACAGTGGTTCGAGGGCTACAACTATCTGGGCGCGGGCGTCCTCTTCACCATCGCCGCCGGAATCTTCCTGTCGGTGCGACACGGCTGGCTGCCGACGCCGGTTCGCGACTGGAGCCGCCGCTGGCTGCCGCTGACCCTGGCCATGGTCGTGCTGACCCTCTGGGCCATCGGGCCCAACCCGTACCTCGCCCAGCGCCTGCTGTTCACCGGTCCGAAGCTGTCGGGCGTGTTCGAGTGGCTGAGCCTGTTCCGCGCCCACGGCCGCCTGTTCTGGGCCGCCGGCTATCTGCTGACCGCCGTGTCGATCGCGCAGATCGGCCGCTACGCCCGCCCCGTCACCCTGCTGGCGATCGCCGCGATCGCCGTCGGCCTGCAATGGGGCGACAGCCACGAGATGAGGGCCGGCGTGCGCCACACCTTCAGCGAGGGCGCGCCGTCTTACCACCCGGTCGACCTCGAGAAGTCGACGGTGCTGCACAATCGGCCCTGGGTGTTCGCGCCGACCTATTTCTGCGCCAACAACGTCATCGATCAGATGGAGATCTCGCAGCTGACACTTGCGGCGGTGCGCACCGGCGGTACGTCGAACAGCGCCTCGACGGCCCGCGACCAGGGCATCGCGTGCCAGACGCCGGAAGACCTGTTCAAGGTCGCCGCGCCGAGCGATCCGCGCATCACCGTGGTCATGGAGGAAAGCGCCGGCGCCGAATACGGCCGCTTCACCCAGCGCACCGACTGCCGCCGCTTCCTGCGCGGTCTGATCTGCGGCCAGGGGCTGGACAAGGTTCCGGGCCTGACCGAGATCGCGCCCTATGTTCCGAACGGCAGCCGCGTGCTGGCGCAGGTCAATTTCGACCAGGGTGTCAGTCCGCCGGAGCTGATCTCGGGCTGGTCGGCCGCCGATCCCAAGGGGATCTGGTCCAATGGCCCGCATTCGGTGATGGCGATCAATGTCCCCGACATCACGGCCGGCGCGCCGCTGATCGTCGAACTGCACGCCATGAGCTTCAACAAGCCGCCCGAGGTGATGCAGAAGATCGAGGTGTCGGTGAAGGGCCGCAAGCTGGTCACCTGGAACGTCGAAAAGGCCAACTGGCGTCCCTACCGGGTCAGCGTCCCCGCGGACCTGATCAAGCCTGGCGAGCCGCTGACGCTGGAGTATGCGATCGGCGCCCCGATGCCCTCGACCCCGGAAGACCCGCGCAGCATCGGCCTGGGCGTCGAGAAGGTGATCATCAGCCAGTAGGCGTCGCGCGCTACGGGACGGCCAGGGCCCGCAGCCGCGCGGCGTTGACCGTCTCGACGGCCGCCTTCAGCACGGCCGCGCTGTCGGCGGCGCCGTCGGCCGCGATGCTGTAGCGGTCGGCGGCGACCACGGCGTAGCGGCCGGACTTGGCGGTGTCGTCCCACTGCTCGGTGACGGTGCGACCACCGGCCGTGGTGACGGTCTCGTAGCCTGTGGCCGTCCGCCGGGTGCTGTGCGCGCCGACCGCGCTGTCGCTGGCCCCGACCGAACCGATCGCGCCCAGGTCCACGACCTCCAGCGTGAAAGCCGCGCCATCCTTGACGTAGCGGGCGCTGACCTTGGTCATGCCCGGCTCGGTCCCGGCCTGGCTCCGGACATCGGTGCGCGCGAAGCCGCCGACCGTGGCCGGCAGCAAGGCCGGCAGGCTGGCCGGCGCCAGGGGCTTGGTTCCCTTCACCGCCGCCGTCTCGGCGCGGGCGGAGTCCTTTTGCAGTTGGCCGACGGTGACCTCGCCGCCATTGACCTCGACGCGCGTGGAGGCGTCAGGGTCCTTGGGCTGGGCGCGACCACAAGCCGCCAAGGCCGCCAGGGCGGCCGTCGCCAGGATCGCCGCGCGCCAGGTCTTGTTCCGCATCGTCTCGCTCCTCGACAGTCGCCCCCGTTCAAACGCATCGGCCCACAGCTTGGCTGCGTCCGGCTTTGGCGCAGAGCCTCGTCAACCTGTAGTCTCCCGCTATCCGAGAATCAGGAGACCTCATGGCCCGCGACGGCGCCGTCTACGCCTGCCAGTCCTGCGGCGCGGTCCAGACCAAGTGGTCCGGACAATGCCCAGCCTGCCAGAGCTGGAACACCCTGGTCGAGGAAATCGGCGCCAAGCCGCCCGGCGCCCTGTCGTCGACCAAGGCCACCCGCGTGCGTGGCCTGCAGTTCACGGGCCTGCAAAGCGATACCGCCCCGCCTCCGCGCATCATGACGGGCGTCGACGAGTTCGACCGGGTCTGCGGCGGCGGCGTGGTGCCCGGCTCGGCCATCCTGATCGGCGGCGACCCGGGCGTCGGCAAGTCGACCCTGCTGCTGCAGGTCTGCGCCAGCGCCGCGCTACGCGGCGTCTCCTGCGCCTACATCTCGGGCGAAGAAGCCGTCGAGCAGATCCGCGGCCGCGCCGACCGGATGGGCCTGGCCCAGGCCAATGTCAGCCTGGCGGCCGAAACCTCGCTGCGCGACATCCTGGACGGTCTGAAGCGCGACAATTTCGACCTGGTGGTCATCGACTCGATCCAGACGATGTGGAGCGACGCCCACGAGGCTGGGCCCGGCACGGTCACCCAGGTCCGCGCCTGCGCCACCGAGCTGGTGCGCCTGGCCAAGAAGAAGGGCGTGGCGATCCTGCTGGTCGGCCATGTGACCAAGGACGGCCAGATCGCCGGCCCGCGCGTGGTCGAGCACCTTGTCGACGCGGTCCTGGCCTTCGAAGGCGAGCGTGGCTATCCGTTCCGCATCCTGCGTGGGGCCAAGAACCGTTTTGGGGCCACCGACGAGATCGGTGTCTTCGAGATGGGCGATGTCGGTCTGCGCGAGGTCAAGAACCCCTCGGCCCTGTTCCTCAACGAGGGCGGCGAACGTTCGGCCGGCGCGGCGGTGTTCGCCGGCATCGAGGGCTCGCGGCCCGTTCTGGTGGAGTTCCAGGCCCTGGTCGCGCCTTCCGCGTACGGGACGCCCCGCCGCGCCGTGGTCGGATGGGACTCCGGACGCCTCGCCATGGTTTTGGCGATCCTGGAATCCCGATGCGGCCTTGGTTTTGGCGACAAGGACGTCTATCTGAACGTCGCTGGCGGCATCCGGATCACGGAGCCGGCGGCGGATCTCGCCGCGGCGGCCGCCCTGGCCTCCTCCGCCCTGGACGTCGCCCTGCCCCAGGACTGCGTCGTGTTCGGCGAGCTCAGCCTGTCGGGTGAAGTACGGCCCGTCAGCCGGATGGAGACGCGTTTGAAGGAAGCCGCGAAACTGGGATTTGGCCGGGCGCTCGGACCGCTCTCCGGCCTCCCCGAAGGCGGCGGAGCCTTGCCGGTCGCGGGCGTCGCCCGCGTCGCGGACGCCGTCCGCCGGATCGGCGACGAGATCTGGAGCAGCCTGACGTGACGCCGTTCGACATCATCGCCGGGCTGCTGCTGCTGGTCTCCGGCGTCACCGGCTGGGTGCGCGGCGCCTCGCGCGAGCTGACCTCGGCCCTGTCGTTCATCATCGCCGCCGCCATCTCGCTGTTTGGCCTGCGCGTTTCCGGGCCGATCTTCCGCAGCCTCATGGACCCGGACTGGGCCGCCACGGCCGCCGCGATCGTGGTGGTGTTCGTCGTTTTCTTCCTGATCATCCGGCTGATCGGCGGCCAGCTGACCGCCAGCCTGCACGAGACCTCGGCCGGAACCCTGGACCGCGCGGTCGGCGCGACCTTCGGGGTGATCCGGGCCGTGGTTATCCTTGGCGTCTTCAACCTGCTGCTGCACCTGGCGACGCCGCCGGACCGCATGCCGCATTGGGTTCAGGATTCGATATTCTATCCCTTGTCCCAGGCCAGCGGCGCGGTGCTCAAGGTCTTCGCCCCGAAGGGCAAGGCCCTGGCCGGCAAGCTGGCCCCCGCGATCAAGGAAGCCGTCCATGAGGGCGGCGACAATACGTCCGGCGAGAACTCGTCGGATAAAGGCTATGATGATGACCAGCGTCGGAAGCTCGACGACCTGGTGGAGAAATCGCGATGACCTTCCTGGGCCAATCGACCGACCGCTATTCCTCGTCGCCGTGGCGGGATCCCGAGGATGACACCCCGCGCCTGGAGTGCGGCGTGTTCGGCGTGTTCGGCGTCCGTGACGCGGCGGCCATCGCGGCGCTGGGCCTGCACGCCCTGCAGCACCGCGGCCAGGAGGCCTGCGGCATCGCCGCCTTCGACGGCAACCGCTTCCATACCGAACGCCATATGGGCCATGTCGGCGACGCCTTCACCGGGGCCGACCTCGTCCAGCGCCTGCCGGGCGCCCTGGCCATCGGCCACACCCGCTATTCAACCGCCGGCGGCAGCGGCATCCGCAACGTCCAGCCGATGTTCGCCGATCTCGAGACCGGCGGCGTGGCCATCGCCCACAACGGCAACCTGACCAACTTCCTGACCCTGCGCGAGCGCCTGGTGCAGGAAGGCGCGATCTTCCAGTCGACGTCCGACTCGGAAGTGATCCTCCATCTGATCGCCCGCTCGCGGAAGGCCAAGATCGTCGACCGCTTCATCGACGCTGTCGGCCAGATCGAGGGCGGCTACGCCCTGGTGGCCATCACCAACAAGAAGATGATCGGCCTGCGCGACCCGCTGGGCATCCGCCCGCTGGTGCTGGGCGACCTGGACGGCAAGCCGGTCCTGGCCTCGGAAACCTGCGCGCTGGACATGATCGGCGCCCGCTTCGTCCGCGACATCGAGCACGGCGAGATGGTGGTGATCGAGGAGACCGGTATCACCTCGACCAAGCCCTTCCAGACCCAGGCCGCGCGCCCCTGCGTGTTCGAATATGTCTATTTCGCCCGCCCCGACAGCGTCGTGAACGGCCGCTCGGTCTATGGCGTGCGCAAGCGCATGGGCCGCAACCTCGCGAAGGAAACCGGCGTCGAGGCCGACGTCGTGGTCCCGGTGCCCGACTCGGGCGTGCCGGCAGCGCTGGGCTACGCCCAGGAAAGCGGCATCCCGTTCGAGATGGGCATCATCCGCAACCACTATGTGGGCCGCACCTTCATCCAGCCGACCCAGGGCGTCCGCGAGCTGGGCGTCCGCATGAAGCACAGCCCCAACCGCGCCATCCTGGCCGGCAAGCGCGTGGTGCTGATCGACGACTCGATCGTGCGCGGCACCACCTCGCTGAAGATCGTCCGCATGGTCCGCGAGGCCGGCGCGAAGGAGGTCCACCTCCGCTCCGCCAGCCCGCCGATCAAGTGGCCCGATTTCTATGGCATCGACATGCCGGAACGCGAACAGCTGCTGGCGGCCAACAAGTCGCTGGAAGAGATGGCCAAGTTCCTGGAAGTCGACTCGCTGGGCTTCCTGTCCGTCGAGGGCCTCTACGACGCCCTGGAAGCCGGTCCGCGCGATCCGGCCGCCCCGCAATTCACCGACCACTACTTCACCGGCGACTATCCGACCCGCCTGACGGACCGCGAGATCGCCGAGGGCCGCAACGAGACCAACGACAAGCAGCTGTCGCTGCTGGTCAGCGCCTAAGCCCGTCCGACCCGATGAGCCTGAAGAGCGTTCTCGAGAAGCTGAAGCTCGAGCCGTATGTCCTCGCCCTGTTCGGCATGGTCGTGCTGGCCTCGATCCTGCCGGTGCGCGGCGAGACGGCGCATGGGCTGAACATCGTCGTCAAGCTGGCCATCGCCCTGCTGTTCTTCCTGCACGGCGCCAAGCTGTCGCGCGACAACGTGGTGGCGGGTCTGACGCACTGGCGTCTGCACCTGCTGATCCTGGCCTTCACCTTCGTGATGTTCCCGATCCTGGGCCTGCTGACCAGCAAGCTTGGCTTGCTGCCGCCGACCCTGGCGGCGGGCGTCCTGTTCCTCTGCTGCCTGCCCTCCACCGTGCAGTCGTCGATCGCCTTCACCTCGATCGCACGCGGCAATATCGCCGCCGCCGTCGTGGCGGCCAGCGCCTCCAACCTGTTCGGCATCTTCATCACCCCGGTTCTGGTCGGCTTGCTGATGCACACCCAGGGCGGGGCGGCGGACGGCTGGAAGTCGGTGCGGGACATCGTCGTCCAGCTGCTGCTGCCGTTCATCGCCGGCCAGTTGGCCCGACCGCTGGTCGCCGAATGGATCGGGCGCCACAAGTCGCTGATCGGCTATGTCGATCGCGGCTCGATCCTGCTGGTCGTCTACGCCGCCTTCAGCGAGGCCGTGGTCGGCGGCATCTGGCACAAGATCTCGCCGCTGCAGCTGGCGACCCTGCTGGCCGTGTGCGGCGCGCTGCTGGCCGTCGTGCTGGCCGCCACCACCTTCGGGGCGCGGGCGCTGGGCTTCTCGCCCGAGGACGAGAAGGCCATCACCTTCTGTGGCTCCAAGAAGAGCCTGGCCACCGGCGTGCCGATGGCGGGCATCCTGTTCCCCGGCCCGACCGCGGGGATCATCGTCCTGCCCCTGATGATCTTCCACCAGATCCAGCTGATGGCCTGCTCGGTCATCGCCCAGCACTACGCGCGCAAGGCGGCCGAACAGGAGATGGAAGCTTAAGGGCTTGCCCCGGTTTCCGTCCGCCCTTCCCTGTTCTAGAACCCGCCCATGACTTCCGACTCCCAAAAGCCGCTGGCCGGCCGCATCGCCCTCGTCACCGGCGCCACGCGCGGCATCGGCGGGGCGGTCGCCCTGGGCCTAGCCCAGGCCGGCGCCCACGTGATCGCGGTGGGCCGCACACAAGGCGCCCTCGAGGCCCTGGACGACGCCATCCTGGAGGCCACCGGCGAGCGCGCCACCCTGGTCCCGCTGGACCTGCGCGAGCCCGACGGCCTGGACCATCTCGGCGCGGCCATCCACCAGCGCTGGGGCAAGCTCGACATCCTGGTCGGCGCGGCCGGCCTGCTGGGTCCGCTTACGCCGGTGAGCCACCTGGAGCCCAAGGGCTGGGACATGATCCTGTCCACCAACCTGACGGCCAACTGGCGCCTGATCCGCGCCATGGACCCGCTGCTGCGCGCCTCGGACGCCGGCCGGGCCCTGTTCTTCTCCAGCAGCGTCGCCAAGACCCGGCCGGCCTTCTGGGGCGCTTACGCGGCCACCAAGGCGGCCCTGGAGGCCATCGTCGACGTCTATGCCGACGAGATGGAGAACACCGCCGTCCGCGCCCTGTGCGTCGATCCCGGCGCCATGCGCACCCGGATGCGCTCCGGCGCGTTCCCGGGCGAGGATCCCCAGACCGTTCCGGCGCCCGAGACCATCGTCCCGTTCGTCATCGACCTGGTGCGCCCGGACCGCCAGCCGCCCAAGGGCGTGGCCCGCTTCAAGGATCGCGGCCAGGAAGCGCCCAGCATCGACGCCTAGGGCCCGAGCCCCGCAGGGCGCACGGGAAGCCTTCTAACGGCGAAGCTGCTTTAGCAGCAGGTTCGCCGTGGCCGTCGCCGAGCCGTCTCCGGTCACGGCGGCGGCCACGACCGCCTTGTCCCTGACCGAATACGCCACGACGGCGCTCGCGCCCGGCGCGCCACCCAGATGGCCCAGCCACAGACTTTTCGAGCCGTCGGCCTCTGGAACCTCGATGACCATCGCGCCCAGGCCGTAGAAGCTGCCGGCGTCGAACATCGGATAGAGCTGGCCGAACATCGCCGTCAGCGTCTCCTGCTTCAGCAGCTTGCCGCCCAGCAGCGCCGCCCACACCCGGGCCATGTCCTCGGCCGAGCCCACGGCGCCGCCCGCTGCGCCGGCCCAGGCGGGCTCGATCGGGGTTTCCTTGGCCGAAACCAGCTTGGCGACGTCCTCGGCCCTGTCGCCGTAGGCCAACATCCGCAGCGACTTCAGGCCCAGCGGCTTGACGATCCGCGCCTCGACGGCGGCCTGCCACGTCTGACCATCGACCGTCTCGATCACCTTGCCCAGCAGGGCGTAGCCGGTGTTGGAATAGCGCCAGCGCTCGCCGGGACACGACATGGCGCCATGGCGGGCGATGATCTTCACATCCTCGTCCAGAGTGTGGGCGCGGTGCTCGGCGCGGGCCTTGAGATCCTCGTTGGCGCTGAACAGGCCGCCGGTGTGGGCCAGCAGGTCGCGGAGAGTCACCACGTCGCCGTTGGGCGCGCCGGCCACGTACTTCGAGATCGGATCTTCCAGCTTGAGCTTGCCGGCCTCGGCCAGCTGCAGGACGACGATGGCGACCAGGCTCTTGCCCGCGCTGGCCCAGAACAGCATCGGCGGCTGCTCACCGCTGTCGGTGCGACTCCAGCCGCCCCTGCCGGGGATCAGCACGGCGGTGGTCATGGCCGGCGCCTTGGTCGCGGCCTTGGCCTGGACGAACGCCGCCTCCAACCGCGCGACTGTTTCCGGATCGAGCTCAGCCTTGGGGACCTCGGCTAGCAGCGGCGGCGCGACGGCCGGATGCAGCGGCGGGCCGGCATAGCTCACCGCGCTGGTGCAGACCACGGGCTTGTAGTCGGCCGCCGACGCCGCCACAGGCAGCGCCATCACGATCAAAGCCAGTCCCAAGCCTCGCATCGCCGTCCTTCCACGTTCAGCCCCCAAGGCTGAACGCGTATGGCGAAGTTTAGGCTCAGCGCCCCTTCGGCTTGCCGGGCCCGGTGTTGCCCCGCACGGTGCGCGCGCCGGACACCGGACGCTTGGGTCCCGCCGCCTTGCCGCCGGCCGACTTGGCGCCGACCTTGTAGCTGGGCGCGGTCGAGACCTTCTTCTGGACCTTGGGGCCCAGCTTCTTGACCGACTTGACCGCGGCCTTGCCCGGTTCGGCGGCCGCGGCGCTCTCGACGGACGGCGAGGCCTTGGCGGCGGCGGGCGGCTTCTTCTTGACCGGCTTGGCCTCGCGGGGGTCGGGCAGGCCCGCCTCGATCGCGGCCTTGGCGGCGGCTTCGTCGGCCAGGCGCTTGGACTTCTTGACCGTGTTGCGGGAGGCGCGGATGCGTTCCTCCTCGCGCTCGCGGCGTTCGAACTCGCGCTTGCCCCGGCCGCTGTGGCCCTTGGCCTCGCCGTCGGCATAGGGGTTGGCGCCCGACTTGATGGTGATGCGCAGCGGCACCCCCGGCAGGTCGAAGCTCTCACGCAAGGAATTGATCAGATAGCGCCGATAGTGGTCGGGCATCTGGTCGGCGCGGCTGGAGAACAGCACGAAGGTCGGCGGACGGGCCTTGGTCTGGGCCATGTACTTGGGCTTCACACGGCGGCCGCTGACGGCGGGCGGCGGGTGGCGCTGCATGGCCATCTGCAGCCAGTCGTTCAGGTCGCGCGTCTTGACCTTGGTCGACCAGTCCTTGTGGATCTTCAGCACGGCCGGCATCAGCTTGTTGACCCCGCTGCCGGTCTCGCCCGACAGCGCCACCACCGGCGCGCCGCGCACCTGGGGCAGCATGCGCTCGGCGTGCTCGCGGAAGGCGGCCAGGGTCGCGGCCTGGTCCTCGACCAGGTCCCACTTGGCCAGCACGAACACCAGGGCCCGCCCTTCCCGCTCGGTCAGGTCGGCGATCTGCAGGTCCTGGATCTCAAAGGGGTGGGTGGCGTCCATCACCAGCACCACGACCTCGGCGAAGGTGATGGCGCGGATGGTGTCCTGGGTGGAGAGCTTCTCCAGCTTCTCCTGGACCTTGGCCTTCTTGCGCAGGCCGGCGGTGTCGACCAGGCGGACCTTCTTGTCGCCCCAGATCCAGTCGACCGAGATCGAGTCGCGGGTGATGCCGGCCTCGGGTCCGGTCAGCAGCCGCTGCTCGCCGATCAGGCGGTTGATCAGGGTGGACTTGCCGGCGTTCGGACGGCCGACGATGGCCAGCCGGATCGGCTTGTCCTCGTCATCCTCGTCGTCGGAATACTGGTCCTCGGGAACGGCTTCCAGCATGGCGGCGTACAGCTCGGCCATGCCCTCGCCGTGCTCGCCCGAGATCGGGATCGGCTCGCCCAGGCCCAGCTTGTAGGCCTCGCCGATGCCCGACTGGCCGGCTTTGCCCTCGGCCTTGTTGGCGGCGATGATCACCGGCTTGCCGCGACGGCGCAGCAGGGCGGCGAACACCTCGTCCAGCGGCGTAACGCCTTCGCGGGCGTCGTAGATGAACAGCGAGAGGTCGGCTTCCTCGATCGCCAGTTCGGTCTGGGCGCGCATGCGGGCTTCCAGGCTCTCGTCGGCGACGTCCTCGAAGCCGGCGGTGTCGATCAGTTGCAGGTCGAGGTCGCCCAGGCGGCCGTCGGCGTAGCGACGGTCGCGGGTCACCCCCGGCTGGTCGTCGACGATGGCCAGCTTCTTGCCGGCCAGACGGTTGAACAGCGTGGACTTGCCCACATTGGGGCGGCCGACGATGGCGAGTTTCAAAGGCATAGGCGTCCAGTAGTCGATTTTGCGCCTTCTCGCAAAAGCAACGGCCCGGGACGGCTTTCACCGCCCCGGGCCCGAAGGCGCTTTGATTGTCTTTTCGGCTCCGGCTGGAGCCGAAAGTCAGCGGATGGCGATCAGTTCCGCGTCGTCCGTGACGAGGTAGATCATGTCGCCGACCGCGATCGGATTGATCAGCACCGAGGCGCCGACCTTGAGCGTCTTTTCCTTGGCGCCGGTCTTGGCGTTCAGGGCGACCGCCTCGCCGGCGCTGGACACCGTGATCAGGCGGCCATTGGCCAGGATCGGCGTCGACCACAGGATCGGGTGCTTGGCGCGCTTCTTCTTCTGCTTCTTGGACAGGGCCTCGGTGTTGTTGAGGTCCTGGATCCAGTAGACTGAGCCGTTCTCCCGCGAAACGCAGATCACCTGGCCGGCCTTGTCGACGACATAGACCACGTCGCCGGCGGCCCACGGGGTGGTGATGGCGGTGACCGGCAGGCTCCAGCGGGCCTGGCCCGAGCGCAGGTCGGTGGCGGCGAAAACGCCCGAGTGGCTGACGGCGAAGACGTCGCCCTTGTAGATCACCGGGCGGCCCGGAATGTCGCGGATTTCCGACAGCGCGTTGGTGCGGCTGGCGCGGCTGAGGGCCTCGCTCCACAGGTCGTTGCCGTTGGTCGCGCGCAGGGCCACCAGTTCGCCCGAGGCGAAGCCGGCCACAACGGTGTCGCCGCTGACGGCGGGGGTGGAGGCGGCCAGGATGCGGGCCGGTTCGCTGAGCGCCTGGTAGGTCCAGCCCGGCGCGCCGGTCGCGGCGTCGAAGGTCAGCAGTTCGTTGTCGGTCGAGACCACGAACAGGCGGCCGTCGGCGACGGTCGGCGCGGCGTGGATCGGGGTCGCGGACTGTTGCGTCCAGTTCACGGCGCCCGAAGCGGCGTCGATCTGGGCCACGAAGCGGAAGCCCGACGCGACATAGAGCTTGTTGTCGGCGCCGATGGCCAGGCCGCCTCCGAAGCCCGTGCGGTCGTTCTTCTTGGGCAGCAGCCCCATGAAGCCGGCCTTCTTGATCGAACCGGCGGCCGGACGCATGTCCCTGCGCCAGATCTGCGAGCCCGACTTGGCGTCGATCGCCACGACGTCGGCCTCGCCGTCCATCACGAAGATGCGGCCCTCGGCCGAGACCGGCGGCGCGGTGACGTGGAAGGTCTTGCCGCTCTTCTTTCCGAAGCCCCGCTTCCAGGCGATCTGGAAGTCCTTGCCGGCGTTGACGTGCTCGATCGACTGTTCGGCGTTGCCGCCCGGCAGTCGCCATTCGGTCTGGACGACCGGCTCGGGCAGGAAGAAGTCGGCGCCCTTCAGCGCCTCGTTGGCCTCGACCTTCTGGTCAAAGGCGATGATCGAGATGCGCTGTCCCTGGCTGGCCGTGGACTTGTTCTTGTCCTTGCCGTGGAACGGATTGAGTTTCGAAACCGTCGAGCAGCCGGTGACGGCCATGGACGCCGACATCAGCGCGACCAGGGCGACGGAACGCTTGGAGATCATCAGGCGGCTCATTGGGCGTTAGGGGCGGCTTGCGGAGCGAGACCCGCGGGCAGTTGGCTGATCGGCGGCGTCGGCGGCAGGGCGGCGGCGGCCTTCACGGCGGCGGCCAGGTCCTTGGCGGTGCCCGAGTCGATCAGCTGCATGGCCGCCTGAGCGCGCTGACGCACCTCTTCGGAGGTGCTGGTGTCCAGCGAATTGGCCAGGATCACGAAATCTCCCCGCGCGCCCTTGAGGTCGCCGGCCTGCAGCTTGGCGAAGGCCAGGGCTTCCTTGGCGTACACGCGGTACGGACTCTTTTCCCCCGCCAACGGCGTCAACCTCGACTCAAGATCCTTGTAGGGAGCCGTGTCCATCAGGGCGAAGGCGGATTTGAGGCGGGCCAGATCGCCCAGCAAGGCGTTCGGCGCGGCCTTGGCGGCCTCGTCGAAATAGCCGACCGCCTCCTTGGTCTTGTTTTCTTCCAGGCGGATGTCGCCCATCTGCAGCAGGGCCAGGGCCTTATACCCCGCCGCGCCGCCATCGGCGACGGTCTTGAACTGGCTGAAGGCGGCCGCCGGCCCCTGCTTCTGGGCGGTTTCCAGCGCGGCCTGATAGCCTTCCGAGGCCTTGTTGGCCTGGGTCGTCTGGTACGAGGTCCAGCCCCAGTAGCCGCCGACGCCGATCACCACGGCCGCCACCGCCGCCGCCACCAACGGCAGCGATTTCACCGCCAGCGTACGATAGCGCTCCGAGCGAAGCTGTTCTTCGACTTCGTCAAAAACATCGACCACGAAACGAGGCTCCGAAACAGGCGCTAACCCAGGCACGCCGCCCGCACTGGGGCGACGCCGCTGGGTTGAAGACAGATTGTGGCGGGCGGAGGGCCGCTCACCGAGGCGGCGAACCTATAGCGTGCCGCGCCGGGCCGCAACGCCCGCTGGAACGGCGATCTCGATCGTCGCTCCAGGCTCGCCGCGAAAGCGCCTAGGACTTCTTGGCGTAATAGGTCTCGGCGTCGCCCGGGAAGCTGCGATCCCTCACGTCACGGGCGAATTCGGCGGCGGCGCGCTCGATCTCGCCCTTGAGGTCGGCGTAGCGGCGGACGAACTTCGGGGTCCAGTCGAACAGGCCCAGCATGTCGTCGACGACCAGCACCTGGCCATCGCAGCCGGCCGAGGCGCCGATGCCGATGGTGGGGACAGATACCGCTTCGGTCACCTCGCGGGCCAGGCTCTCGGCCACGCCCTCGACGACGATCGCGAAGGCGCCGGCCTCCGCCGTCAGACGGGCCTCCTCCAGCACCTTGGCGCGGCCGGCCTCGTCCTTGCCCTTGGCCTTGAAGCCGCCTTCCAGCAGCACGGCCTGGGGGCGCAGGCCGACATGGCCCATGACCGGCACGCCGCGCTGGGTCAGGTAGGCGATGGTCGCCGGCACGGTCAGGCCGCTCTCGACCTTCACGGCCTGGGCGCCGGTTTCCTTCATGATCCGCACGGCGTTGGCATAGGCCTCTTCGTGCGAGTTCTCGTAGGAGCCGAACGGCATGTCGACCACGACCATGGCCTTCTTGGAGCCCCGCATGACCGCTTGGCCGTGCAGGATCATCATGTCGAGGGTCACGCCGACGGTGTTGGGCAGGCCGTGGACCACCATGCCCAGCGAATCTCCCACCAGCAGCAGGTCGCAGGCATCGTCGAGCGCGGCGGCGACCGGGGCGGTGTAGGCCGTCAGGCAGACGATGGGCACGCCGCCCTTGCGGGCGGTGATGTCGGGGGCGGCCAGACGGCGGACCGTCTCTTCACGATGGGCGGACACGGCGAGCGCTCCCTAAGCGGCGTTTTTTGAGGCGCCGTTTGTGGGCCGGATCGCGCCGCGCCGCAACATGAACGGCGATAACACCGTCAAGGCGGCGCGGCGCGACGGACCTTCAGCCCGTGGCGTCAGAAGTCCTCGACCGCGCGAGTCACGAAGAACGCCAGCGCCACCACCGCCAGACCCGCGGCCAGCCAGACCGCTTCGGCGCTGGACGGAGTCGTCAGCACCGCGTTGAACTTGGCCACGCTAGCGCTGATCTCGTTCTCCAGCGTGTGGCTGCCATTCTTAGACAGCTGCGCGACCTCGTTGGAAAAGCGCGTCGACAGCAGCTGGAAGGCCGCAACCAGACCCGCCGCGCCGCCCGCCACGGCGATGAACATGCGCCGCATCGCCCAGCCGCGGTCCAGCTTGGCCGCGACCTCGGCGTTGAACAGAGCCGCGTCGGGAAACGACGGCGGCTCGGCGAACATGCGGCTCAGTTGGGCTTCGAAATCGGGTTCAGCCATGCGCTTCCCTCCTCGCCCCTTCCTCTGGCCGGGCGAGCTTCGCCCGGAGTTTATCCAAACCACGTTTGACATGGGATTTGACCGTGCCGATCGGGATATTCAAGGCCTCGGCCGCTTCGGCGTGAGACCAGTCGGCGCCGTAGCACAGGGAAACGCAAAGGCGCTCCCCGCGTGACAGCGACTTCAGGGCCTCGTCGAGGTCGATGCGGCTGGCCGCGTCCTTCGACGCGTCGCGCACCATGACATCCTCGACCGGCTCGACGGTGTCGGAGAAGATCAGCCGCGCCTCGCGCTTGACCTTCTTCAGGTAGAGCCGCGCGGCGATCTTCTTGATCCAGGCCCCGAAGGTCCCTTCCCCGCGAAACTCGGCCACCTGTTCGAAACCGGTCATGAAGGCGTCCTGGGCCAGGTCGTCGGCGGTGGCCGAGTCGGCGCCCATGCGTCTCAAGAGACCCCGGACGGCCGAGCCGTGCCTGCGCACCAGCTCCCCATAGGCCCGTCGGTCGCCCGCCGCCGCTTGCGCGGCGAGCTCGACATCGTGGCCAGTTGGTGGGCGTTCCATGCCCATTGGATCAAGCCCCTCCCAAGGCTCGCGAGCCGTCCTAGACTCGCTCTTCCTTGTTGGGATTGAAGAAGCTGAGGACGATGAAGGCCACGCCGATCACGACCGGGATGCATGCGAAGCCGAAGCCGTCGAAGTCGTTTCCGCCGTGGATGAAGTCGCCGAAGTAGGTGGCGCCGGCGATGCCGATGCCGACGGCCAGCCAGATCACCCCGGTGCGCAGGTCGCGCAGGCGGGTCGGCGGGGTCTTCACACTGCGGCTCATGGCCTCGATCACCTCGGGCGGGACCGGCTGGCCCTTTTCGATGGCCACGCGCAGGGTGCGCTGCATCTCGCGACGCTCGCGGCTTCTGAAGTAGAACGGCAGGCAGACGATGGCGACGATCATGGCGAAGGCGCCGATCGGAACGATGATTTCAGGACCCATTTTAAATCCTCCAACGAGTTGTTTGGACGACGCCCCCGCGCCGCCTTCACTAGTAAGAGGCGTTCACGGTCCCGTTTGGAGGCGCCCGCCGGGATGAAACTTTCGTAAGGCCGACAAAAGCCAGGACGCTACTGGATCGGCGGTCCAAGGCTGCGCCACACCGAAGGGCCGCCGACCATCAGGATCGCCGCGACGAAAACCCCAAGAGGCGCGGCAGGCGCCCTCGAAGGTTAGTCGCCGCCGAGCGCCGGTCTGGATGCGCCGACGTACGAAATAATTTCGGACATCGTGGCGAACGACACCGTGGGCCGGTGCTCGGCCAGGATCGAGGGCTTGGCGTAGCCCCAGCCGACGGCGCCGCAATCCAGCCCCACCGCCCGGGCGGCCTCGATGTCGCGGGTCTCGTCGCCGATGCAGATGATCTTGTCGCGCGCCACGCCGCGGCGGGTGACCTGCTTGAACTTGCGGGCCTTGCCGAACAGCGAGGCCCCGCAGGCGTAGAGACTGATCAGCTCGCCCAGCTCCTCGCCCAGCACGCGGCGGATCACCGCCTCGCTGTTGGAACTGACCACCGCGATCTTCACGCCGGCCGCGTGCAGGGCGCGCAACATGCGGGCCGTCTCGGGAAACAGTGGGATCGTATGGGCGTCGGCGGCCATCAGCTTCTTGCCGGCCCGAGCGATGAGCGGCAGCTTCCAGGGCGAAACGCCCAGATAGCGGATGACCTCGCGGGTGCTGCGGCCGCGCAGCATCTCGATCTCCTCGTCGGTGACGGTCTTGAAGCCGTACCGGCGCGCCATCGGATTGACAGCCCGCATCATCCAGGCCGCGCTGTCGGCCAGCGTGCCGTCGAAATCGAAGATGACCAGTTCGTACCGCGAGACAGCGTCCCCCACGCGTCCAAAACCCCCTCATGGCCCGCGACGACGCGGAACCTTCCGTCCAGTGATAGACCGATCCCCGGGAAGTTGTCGTCCTAAACTTCGCTCACGACGCGAGAGACAGCATCGGTGATCGGGCGGCTCAGACCATGGCGGCTTCATAGATCTCCGGCTTGAAGCCAACGATGCGGCGGTCACCCAGGTCCAGAATGGGCCGCTTGATCATCGACGGCTGGGCCAGCATCAGGGCGACGGCCTTGTCGGCGTCCAGGTTCTGGCGATCGACCTCGGCCAGCTTGCGGAAGGTTGTGCCGGCGCGATTGAGGATCGTCTCCCAGCCGTGCTCCTGGACCCAACCCTCCAGCGTCGCGCGATCGACACCGGCCGTCTTGTAGTCGTGGAAGTCATAGGCCTGGCCGCGCGCCTCCAGCCATTTGCGCGCCTTGGCGACCGTGTCGCAGTTCTTGATGCCGTACATCGTCGGGGTCATGGCCGGGTCTCCTGGCGCGAATCCCCTTGATCCTAGCCGGTCAGGTCCCAGGCCTGGAGCACGATGTGCTGGGTCTGGCCCAGCTTGCTCTGCACCAGCACGAAGCGATCGACCGTCCAGCGGATCGGGGCGATGGCCTGGGCCGGGACCACCTGGCCGTCGTAGAGCAGCGTAATGTGGGGCGTGAAGCTGCTGTCTGGCTTCAACCTGACCCACGCCATCGCCTCGCCAAGCGCCTTCTGAAACGCGATCAGCTCATGCACGCCCTCGCCGCCCTGCAGCGTGAAGGGATTATTGCCCGGCCGGTTGGCGAAGCTGACGGCCTGATCGAACGCGACCTCGAAGGGCGCGGCCTTCAGAGCCGCCCCGGCGTCCTTGCCTTTCGCCACGATGTCATTGGGCAGGCCCACATAGTCGCCCAGGTGATGCAGGGTGATGTGGAAGCGGTCTGTCAGCAGCGGCTGGCCGCGCAGGCCAAGCGCCTCCTTCAGCCGGCGCGCCTCGGCGGCGATCCGCTCGGCGGTCGCCGGGTCGGGATACAGCAGAAACATCAGCCGGTCGGTCGGCGTCGGCGGGTCGAAGCCCGGCAGGCCCATCTGCAATGTCTCGGCCATCCGGCGCCTCCTGTCTCGCCGCCAGGATTAGGCCGCTTCGGCTTTGCATCCAACCATCGCATTACAATTCGTTTACACGCGTAATCGTTGGCTTGACTGGAACGTTTACGTGCGTAATCGTTAGGACATGGATACGAACCCGCAACGCATCAGCGCCGCCGAGAGCGAAGTCATGAAGGTGCTCTGGGCCGACAGCCCCAAGCCCGCCGAGGACGTCCTGGCCATCCTGGCCAAGGACCACGGTTGGGCCGAAGGCACGGTGAAGACCTTGCTGAACCGCCTGTTGAAGAAGGGCGCGATCGCCGCCGACAAGGACGGCCGCCGCTTCCTCTACCGTCCGCTGGTCGGCCGCGAGGACTACGTGGATTCCGAGAGCCAGGGCCTGCTGGACCGCCTGTTCGACGGCCGCCTGGCGCCGCTCGTCAGCCACTTCTCCAAGCGCGAGAAACTGAACCCCGAGGACATCGCGGAACTGCGCCGCCTGCTGGACAAGATCGACGATGACCAGTGACCTGATCCTCTTCCTGGCCAAGGCCAACCTGGCCCTAGCGGCGGCCGTGCTGCTGGCGCTGGCCCTGCGCAAGCCGGTCCGCGCCGCGTTCGGGGCCCGCAGCGCCTATGCGCTTTGGCTGGTCATACCGCTGTCGATCCTGGCCCTGCTGATCCCGGCCCGCACCGTCGTCCTGCCCGCACCCGTCGTCGCCGGAACGGCCGTCGCGACCGCCAGGGCGGAGGCGCCGTCGCGGCCCACGACCGCGCCGTCTTCGCCGTCCGCCCCAAACCAAGTCCGCGCCCTGCCGATCACCGAGATCGTGTTGGGCCTCTGGGGTCTCGTCGCCGTGGCCAGCCTGATCGTCCAGGCCGAACGCCAGCGCCGCTTCGTCCGGTCGCTGGGCCGGCTCAGCGTCACCGACGACACCAGCCTGTTGCTCGCCGAGCGCCCCGGCGTCGGTCCTGCCGTGATCGGAGCCCTGGCCCCGTGCGTGGTGCTGCCCGCTGACTTCGCCGAGCGCTTCACGCCCGAGGAGCAGGCCTTGATCCTGGCCCACGAGCGCAACCACCTGGCCGTCGGCGACGCGCAGATCAACGCCGTGGTCACCGGCCTGCGGTGCCTGTTCTGGTTCAACCCGTTCATCCATCTGGGCGCGGCCGTGCTGCGGATCGATCAGGAAATCGCCTGCGACGCCGCCGTGCTGGCGCGTCACCCCAAGACCCGCCGCGCCTATGGCGAAGCCATGCTGAAGACCCAGTTGGCCGCCTTCGCCCCGCCGCTGGGCTGCCATTGGCCCGCCTCGGCCAACAACCAACTGAAGGAGCGCTTCACCTTGCTTAGCCGTCACCATGCCCATCGCGGCCGCCACCTGGCCGGCGCGGCCGCCGTCGCGATCCTGAGCCTCTCGGCCGGCGTCGCCGCCTGGGCCGCCCAACCCGCGCAGGTCGTCCAGCAGCCCCCCGCCCGCGCCAAGTCCGCCGCCGCTCGCCACCTGGGCCAGCCGCTGTTCGAGGCCGTCCGCGCCAGAGACATCGGCGCCGTGCGGGAACTGATCGCCCTGGGGGCCGACGCGAACACGGTGCTGCCCGGCGACGGTTCACCGCTGATCGAGGCCGCGCGCCGGGGCCGCATGGACATCGTCCAGGCCCTGCTGGCGGCCGGCGCGGATCCGAACCTGGCCGTGCGCGGCGACGGCGCCCCGCTGATCCAGGCCTCGCTGTCGGGTCACCTCGATATCGTCCAGGCCCTGGTCGAGCGCGGCGCGAACGTTGAGATCTTCGTTCCCGGCGACGAGACTCCGCTGATCAACGCCGCCCAGGCCGGAAGCCTGCCCATCGTCGCCTACCTGGTCGAGCACGGCGCCGACGTGAACCGCGCGGTCCAAGCCAATCCGGGCGAGATGCGATCGCCGCTCGGCCAGGCCCGCAGGAACGGCCACGGCGCCGTCGTCGACTATCTGAAGAGCCGGGGCGCGCGGTCCTAAGGGACCGCCCCGCACTTTCCCCAATAAAATCAGCGAGTTTTTCAACGATGGCGATCATCGACGCCCGGACTTTGCCTGACGCCAGCCGGATCGAGGCCGATCTCGTGATCATCGGCGGCGGTCTGGCTGGCATCACCCTGGCCAAGGAGCTGGCTGGCGGCCCGCTGAAGGTCGCCATCCTCGAAAGCGGCGGCCTCGAGATCGACATGGAGAACCAGGCCCTCTACGCCGGCTCCGGCGTCCAGAAAGCCCCCGGCAATCCCGATCGACCGTTCGACACCTATCCGGCTCAGTCACGCGTCCGGGCCCTGGGCGGCTCTGGCCACGTCTGGGGCGGCAAGTGCGGACCACTGGACCCCGCCGACTTCGCCGAGCGGTCCTGGATCCCCTACAGCGGCTGGCCGGTCACCCGCGCGCAGATGCACGCCTATTACGACCGGGCCTGCGACCTGCTGGAGATCCCGCGGTTCCCGCTGGAGATGCCCAAACCGACCGAACCGGACCGCCAGCCCCTGGCGCTGGACCCGGCGGACGGCTTCTTCCCGGCCCCGCGCGTGTTCTCGAAGCTCTCGGGCGGTGGCGACAAGGCGGCCTTCGACGCCTGGCGCACGAAGTTCGCCGACGCCCCGAACATCACTGTCTATCTCCATGCCAACGTCGTGAAGATCCGCCGACAAGGCGCTGAAATCACTGGCCTGGACGTCGCCTGCTTGAAAGGTTCGCGCCACACCGCCACGGCCAGGCGCTACGTCCTGGCGACCGGCGGGATCGAGAATGTCCGCCTGCTGCTGGCCTCCGACGATCTGGGCAACGGCCACGACCTGGTCGGGCGGTTCTTCCAGGGCCACGTCACCTATTCGAACGACGGCGACGCCGAGACCGAAGGCTCGGTCGTCGCCGTCACGCGCACGGCGCCGCTGGAGCTCTATGCGCCGACCAAGCGGCTGTCGCCCCACTGCGTGATCGGCTCGGGCCTGAAGGCCCAGGCGCGGATGAAGACCGGCAATTTCACCGCCACGCTCTACAAGGCCACGCCCTCCGGGGCCGACACCAAGGTCGGCGCCGACACGCAGGCGATCCGTCGGACCAGCGGCCGCATCGCCGGCCAGGACGAGGCCCAACTGCTGGGCTACTTCGCCATGACCGAGCACTTTCCCAATCCCGACAGCCGCGTGACCCTGGACCCCGAGCACAAGGATCCTTTGGGCATGCCGCGCGTGCGCCTGACCTGGACCTATGGCGAGAAGGACTATGCCGACCTGGAGCGGTCGGTGGCGGGCCTGGCCGACGCGTTCGGCGCCTCTGGCCAGGGGCGACTGTGCTGGTCGATCCCGCGCGACAAGTTGCTGGCGACCTCCAGCGCCTCGCGCCACCACATGGGAACGACACGGATGCACACTGATCCGAGCAAGGGCGTGGTCGACGCCGATCTGCGTCTGCATGAGGCCAGGAACCTCTATGTCGCCGGCAGCTCGGTCTTCCCGACCTCCGGCATCGTCAACCCGACCCTGACCATCCTGGCGCTGTGCATGCGGCTGGCCGACCACCTGAAAAGCGAGACTGCACAATGACCAGCCGCCGCGACCTCCTGGCCGCCCTGGTGGCGCTTGCCGCCACACCGGCCATGGCCCGCTCCGCCACACCCGACGTCGTCGCCGGCCTCGACGCCGCCGCCGTGCAGCGGATCGGCAAGGCCTGGCGCGAACTGCATCCGAACGTCACTGCCGCCGTGCTGGCCAAGCGCCTGTTCCCGGCCGGACGCGGTCTCGCCGCCCTGCCCCGGCTGCGCGATCAGGCCGCCGCCGATTTCCGCAAGGGCGCGGTTTTCACCTATCGCGGTTGGCGGCTGTCGGACACCGAGGGGGCGCTGCTGGCGCTGCTCTCGTTCGAAGCTTAGCCCCAGGAACTCGAGCGAGCATGGCCGGTTAGGTCCTCAGCAGAGGAGTTTCGCCATGCCCCAGGGCGACAAGAGCAAGTACACGGACAAGCAGGAACGCAAGGCCGATCACATCGCCGAAGGCTACGAGGCCAAGGGCGTCTCGGACAAGGAAGCCGAGCGCCGCGCCTGGGCCACGGTCAACAAGCAGGACGGCGGCGGCAAGAAACCCGGCGGCTCGGGTCGCCACGCCTGAGCCGGATCAGGACGCCTTGGCCATACCGGCGTTGGCGGTGTCCACCCGCGTCCAGGTCTGCGACTTGCAGAGGAAGTTGGGCAGCAGACAGCCCTTGGCCTTCAGCGAGGCGCGGTCCAGCAGCTTGACCTGGCCCGAAAAGGTCATGTCCAGGTCAGGCACATAGACCCGTCCCTTCCACTCGTTGGGATCCGACGCGGAAAAGTCACGCAGCAGCTGCATGCCGACCAGGTCCTGGTTTTTCTTCTTCTTCACGTCGGCGCGCGCGTTGTCATTGGCCCAGACGACAACCCCGCAGGTGCGGCCCTCGCAAGGCTTGATCTCGATATGGACGCTGCCCTTGGGATTACGCCAGACGCCGTAGATGTCCCCCGGACGCGGCGCGGCGCCGGTCTGCGCGAGGGCGGCTCCGCCCCCGGCCCACAGCGCTAACGCCACAGCCAGTCCACGCGACATGCTTCGGCTCATCATGGCCGTCCTTCTCTCAGCGGCTACGCCAACGCGCACCCCGACGGGGCGCGAAGCTAGCCGCTTGGAAAGACGAGGTGAAGCCGTCAGAATTGAGGCGTCCCCTTATTCGGTCAGCCGGTGCGCCAATCGGCCCCGGTCGCCGCGAACAGGCGGATGGCGTCGACCAGGCGTTGGCCCTGCGCGCGGGCCTGGGCCGAGCGCGCGGCGTTGAGCGTACGCTGAGCGTCGACGACCTCCAGCAGCGTGCCGCCGCCCTTGTCGAAGGCGACCCTGGCCAGACGCAGGCGTTCGGTCGCCTGCTGCTCGGTGCGGGCGTGGGCGGCCAGCGCGGCCTCGTCGGACGACAGAGCCGACAGCGCGTCCGCGACCTGGCCGAAGGCGGTCAGCACGGTCTGCTGGTAGCGGGCGCTGGCGGCGCGGGCGGCCTCGCGGGCCTGCTGGCGGCGCGCCTTCAGGGCGCCGCCGTCGAAGATCGGGGCGGTCAGGCCGGCCCCGAGGTCCCAGCCGCTGGCGTCGTACGAGAAGAGGTCGCCCGGCTTCAGCGCGCCCTGGGTCAGCGACGCCGTCAGCTTCAGGTTCGGATAAAGGTCGGCCGTCGCCACGCCGATGTCGGCCGTCGCCGCGTGCAGCTCGGCCTCGGCCGCCAGGATGTCAGGACGCTTGCGGACCAGCTGCGACGGCAGGGTCACCGGCACGGGCGCGTTCAGGACCATGGTCGAAAGATCGAAGGCCGGAGCGTTCCAGTCGGCCGGCGCCTTGCCGACCAGAACGGCCAGGGCGTGGCGGGCGGCGGCCAGTTCGCCCTGCAGGACCGGCAGCTGGGCGCGGTCCTCTTCCAACTGGCTTGCCGCCGAGACCTTGGCCAGGCTGGTCGAGCCGCCCAGGGCGTTGGCCTTGCGGATCAGCTCGATATTGGCCTGGTCGTCGGCGATCATCCGCTCGACGCTGGCGATCTGGGCCCGCAGCGTGGCGATGGTCGCGGCCTGGAGGGCGACATTGGCGGTCAGGCTGAGATAGGCCGCCTCGGCGCGGCGCCCCTGGGCCTCGGCCCGGGCGGTCGCGCTCTCGATCCGCCGCCTGTTCCCGCCCCACAGGTCGAGGTCGTAGCTGACCGCGCCGCCGACGGAATAGAGGCTGAAGGTCGGGTTGCTGAGCTGGATGTCGCCGAAGCCCGTAAAGCCGAACGCCTGCAGGTTGGCGCGCTCGCGGGCCACGCCGGCGTTGCCTGTGACCTGAGGTCCGGCCACGCCGCGCGCCTGGGCCAGGGCCGATTGGGCCTGAGCCAGGGTGGCGTCTGCCTCGGCGAGCGTGGGACTGTCCTTCAGCGCCTGGCGGATGACGGCGTCCAGTTCGGGCGCGCTCAGGGCCGTCCACCACGGGCCGGCGTTAGCCGCCTCGGCGTCGAGGCGCGCGGCGGCGGGGGCCGTCTCGCCCGCGCCGAGGGCCGACGCGGTCTTGGGGGAGTCCGGCGCCTGGAAGTTCGGCCCCACGGTCGCGCAGGCGGACAGGCTGGTCGCCGCCAGCAAGGCGGTCAGGAGCTTAGTGGTCGGAGACATTGGCGGCCTTCGCCCCGGGCTTGGGGGTACGCATGAGAAGGATGAGCGGCGCGCAGGCGATGGTGATCACCAGCATCAGCCGGAAGTCGTCGAGATAGGACAGCATCGCCGCCTGCCGGCCGATGACGCCGTTGAACGCGGCCATGGCCGCCTCGGTCGAGAACACGTTCGGAGCGTAGGCCTGGTACAGGGGGTTGTCGGGCCGGGCGTGCTCGACCAGCACCGCGTGGTGCTTCTCGATGCCGCTGACGAACAGGGCCTGCATGATCGAGATGCCCGCCGCCGAGCCGATATTGCGGATCAGGGTGAACAGCCCCGCGCCCTCGGCCCGGTGCTGCGGCATGACCTTGGCGAAGGCGATGGTGCTGAGCGGCACGAAGATCAGGCCCGTGCCGACGCCCGACAGGAAGCCCGAGGTCACGAGCAGGGTCGTGTCCATCTCCAAATTATAGTGGCTCATCTGCCAGAGCGAGAGCGCGCTGATCGCCAGGCCGATGCTGAGCAGCAGCTTGATGTTCATCCGCCCCATCAGCTGGCCCACCGCGAACATGGCGATGAACGAACCCAGGCCGCGCGGCATCGACACCAGCCCCGTGAAGGCGACCGGATAGCCCAGCAGGGTCTGCATCAGCGGCGGCAGCAAGGCCAGGGTGCTGTACAGCAGGATGCCGATGAAGAAGCCGAACAGGCAGCAGGTGATGAAGTTGCCGTCGGCCAGCAGTTCCCGCGCCACGAACGGCTTCTCGGCCGTGGCCAGCTGAACGCCGAACACCCACAGGGCGATGACGGCGACGATCAGCTCGACCCAGATCTCGCGTGAGCCGAACCAGTCCTGGCTGGGGCCGCGGTCAAGCATCAGCTGGAAGGCGCCGATGGCGATGGCTAGGGCCAGAAAGCCCAGGGTGTCGAACTTGCGCTTCTCGCTGCTCTTCTTCTCGGAGAGAAAGAAGAACACGCCGCAGAAGGCCAGGACGCCGATCGGCAGGTTGATGAAGAACACCCACCGCCAGTCGAGATTGTCCGTCAGCCAGCCGCCCAGGCCGGGCCCCAGCAGCGGCCCCAGCACCGCGCCGGCGCCCCAGACGGCCATGGCCTGGCCGTGGCGCTCGGGCGGGTTGATGTCCAGCAGCACCGCCTGGGACAGCGGGATCAGCGCCGCGCCGAACAGGCCTTGCAGCAGGCGGAACAGCACGATCTCGACCAGGTTCTGGGCCACGCCGCACAGCATCGAGGCGGCGGTGAAGCCGATGATCGAGACGATCAGCACCATCTTGCGGCCCATCCGCTCGGTCAGGAAGCCGGTCAGCGGCGTCATGATCGTCGAGGCCACGATGTAGGAGGTCAGCACCCAGGTGATCTGGTCGGTCGACGCCGAGACGCTGCCCTGGATGTGCGGCAGGGCGACGTTGGCGATCGTGGTGTCCAGCGAGATCATGATCGTCGCCAGCATCACCGAGATGGTGATCGGCAAGCGATTGGCGACGTCGCGGGCGTGACCCTCCTGGAGCGCCTTGGGGGTCATCAGCGCTTGCCCGAGCGAATGTCCACCTTCGCCTTGGCGCTGAGCCCCGCCGACAGGTTGCTGGGCGCGGCGTCGTCCAGGGTCAGGCGCACGGGCACGCGCTGGACCACCTTGACCCAGTTGCCGGTGGCGTTCTCGGCCGGCAGCAGGGCGAAGCTGGCGCCGGTGCCCGGGCTGAAGCTGGCGACATGGGCCTTCAGCGGCTTGTCATAGGCGTCGACCTTGATCGTGGCCGGCTGGCCGACGCGCATGTGGGCCAGTTGGTCTTCCTTGAAGTTAGCCTCGATCCAGGGCTTGCCCGAGATCAGGAAGAACAGGGGCCTGGACGCCTCGACCCGCTGGCCGACCTGCAGCTGCTCGACCTTTGCGATGACGCCGTCGGCCGGGGCGATCACGGCGGCGTAGGAGCGATCCAGCTTGGCGCGCTCCAGCTTGGCGGCGGCTTCCAGCACCCCGGGCTGCTGCTCGGTGGCGAGGTCGGCGCGACCGCCGAGGTCGGCTAGGGCCGTGGCGATCTGCTGCCGGACGACGGCGACCTGGCGCTGGGCCTGGTCGGCGGCGTGGCGGGCCTCGTCGGCCTGGGCCTTGGTGGCGACGCCGGCGGCGGCCAGATCCCGCTGACGGGCGGCCTCGCGCTGGGCGTAGCCGGCGGTCTCCTGGACGGCGGCCAGATCGGCCAGGCGCTGGCTATAGACTGCGCGCTTGCCCTGGACGTCGAAGCGGGCCTGGGCAAGCGCCGCCTCGGCCTGCGACACCGCCACCTGGTAGTCGGCCGGGTCGAGGCGGAACAGCACCTGCCCCTTGGCCACGCGTTGGTTCTCCCGCACGTCGATCTCGATCACCCGGCCGTCGATGCTGGTGCTGATCGCCGTGCGGCTGGCCTGGACGTAGGCGTTGTCGGTGGTTTCGGACTTGCCGCCGGTGAGCACGACGAAGGCGCCGATGCCCACGAGAACGACGACCGGCACGCCGATCATCAACGGCCAGCGCAGCCGCTGGCCCAGGGTCTTCTGGCGCCGCCTGCCGGCCGCGCCGACCTCGGCTTCGGCGATGGCGTCGTAACCTTCAGCGTCGCTCACGCGCTGCTCCACGTCTCGATAGGTTTTGGGGAATCGTCGAGGTTCGTTCGGCTCGCGAACCTTGGCGCTCAGATAGGGCTCGGCCCGTCATGAGAGAAATGATATGTCTTCACGACAGCCATGAACGCCGTGAATTTCCGAAACGCCGATCTCAACCTCTTCCGGGTGTTCGTCACCCTGCTGGAAGAGAAGAACGCCACACGCGCCGGCGAGCGCCTGGGCCTGTCGCAATCGGCCGTGAGCCATTCGCTGCGGCGACTGCGCGAAATGGTCGGTGACGACCTCTTCGTCAGGGGACAGACCGGTCTGCGGCCGACGCCCCGCGCGCTGGAGATCGCCGACACCGCCCGCACCGCCCTGAAGCTGCTGGAGACCGCCGTCACTAACCAGCGGTTCGACCCGGCGCTCGACACCCACACCTTCAACATCGCGGCCGGGACCTACATTTCCTACGTCCTGGGCCCTTTGATCGCCGAGCGCGTGATCGCCACCGCGCCCAACGTCCAGATCCACTTCCACAACCTCTATGCCGGCATGACCGAGGACCTCGACACGGGGCGGCTCGACATGGTCATCGGCTGTTTCGAGGCGATCCCGGGACGCTTCTCCTACAGTCCGCTGTTCGAGGAGACAGGCGTGTGGGTGCTGCGCGCCGACCACCCCATGGTCGCGAGCGGCGTCGACTACGACACCCTGGCCCGTCTGCCGCGCCTGGGCGTATCGGGCGGCGGCAACGACGATCCCGACCGCACCTCGGCCGGTCACCTGGGCCTGCGGCGCGTAACCTCTTGGGGCGACACCTACGCCCTGGGCGAGAGCCCCTATCAGCCGTTCACGGTGCAGGACTCATTCAGCGCCATGAACATGGTCGGCCGGTCGGACATGACCTGCATCCTGCCGCGCCGCCTGGCCCAGTTGGCCGCCGACCGGGGCAAGGTGTTCATGGTCGAGCCGCCGAACGCCCCGCCCCCCATGCCGTTCGGCGCGGTGCTACGGGCCAGCGACGCGGCGGACTCGCCCAATGGCTGGCTGCTGGACCTCTGCCGGGAAGCAGCGGCCCAGCTATAACCCTCTATTCGACCTGGCTGACGTCGCGCACCGCGCCGCGGGCGGCGTTGGTGGTCATGGCCGCGTAGGCGCGCAGGGCCGGGCTGACCTCGCGCTTGCGATCCAGCGGCTTCCAGGCCTTGGCGCCCCGGGCTTCCTGGGCGGCGCGGCGCTCGGCCAGGACCGCGTCGGAGACTTCGAGGGTGATGCCGCGATTGGGGATGTCGATCAGGATCGAGTCGCCGGTCTCGACCAGGGCGATCAGGCCGCCCTCGCCCGCTTCCGGCGAGACGTGGCCGATCGACAGGCCCGAGGTGCCGCCCGAGAATCGGCCGTCGGTGATCAGGGCGCAGGCCGCGCCCAGGCCCTTCGATTTCAGATAGGTGGTCGGGTACAGCATCTCCTGCATGCCCGGACCGCCCTTGGGCCCCTCGTAGCGGATGACCACGACCTCGCCGGCCACGACCTTGCCGCCCAGGATGCCGCTGACCGCCGCCTCCTGGCTCTCGAAGACACGCGCCGAGCCTCGGAAGGTCAGGATCGAGTCGTCGACCCCGGCCGTCTTCACGATGCAGCCCTCGGGGGCCAGGTTGCCAAACAGCACCGCCAGGCCGCCGTCCTTCGAGAACGGATGCTCGACCGAGCGGATGACGCCCTTCTCGCGGTCCAGGTCCAGGCTTTCCCAGCGGGCGGCCTGACTGAAGGCGATCTGGGTCGGCTTGCCGCCCGGCGCGGCGCGGAACAGCTCGTGAGCGACGGCGCTGTTGGTGCGGCCGATGTCCCAGCGCGCCAGGGCCTCGGCCAGGGTCGTGGCGTGGACGGTAGGCTGGCTGGTGTCGATCAGGCCGCCCCGCTCCAGTTCGCCCAGGATGGCCATGACGCCGCCGGCGCGGTGGACGTCCTCCATGTGCACGTCGGCCTTGGCCGGGGCCACCTTGGACAGGCACGGCACCCGGCGCGACAGGCGGTCGATGTCCTCCATCTTGAAGTCGACCCCGCCCTCCTGGGCGGCGGCCAGCAGGTGCAGCACGGTGTTGGTCGAACCGCCCATGGCGATGTCCAGGCTCATGGCGTTCTCGAACGCCGCTCGCGTGGCGATGCCACGCGGCAGGGCCGTGGCGTCGTCCTGCTCGTACCAGCGCTGGCAGAGGTCGACGACCAGGCGGCCGGCTTCCTTGAACAGCGCTTCGCGGTCGGCGTGAGTGGCCAGGACCGAGCCGTTGCCCGGCAGCGACAGGCCCAGGGCCTCGGTCAGGCAGTTCATCGAGTTGGCGGTGAACATCCCCGAGCACGAGCCGCAGGTCGGGCACGCGGCCTTCTCGATCGCGTTGACTTCTTCGTCGGTGTACTTGTCGTCGGCGGCGACGACCATGGCGTCGACCAGATCCAGCGCTCGGATCTCGCCCTTCACCCGCACCTTGCCGGCCTCCATCGGGCCGCCCGAGACGAAGACCACCGGAATGTTGAGCCGCATGGCGGCCATCAGCATGCCGGGTGTGATCTTGTCGCAGTTGGAGATGCAGACGATGGCGTCGGCGCAGTGGGCGTTGACCATGTACTCGACGCTGTCGGCGATCAGCTCGCGGCTGGGCAGCGAGTACAGCATCCCGCCATGGCCCATGGCGATGCCGTCGTCGACGGCGATGGTGTTGAACTCCTTGGCCACGCCGCCGGCCGCCTCGATCTCGCGGGCGACCAGCTGGCCCAGGTCCTTCAGGTGCACGTGGCCCGGGACGAACTGGGTGAAGCTGTTGGCCACGGCGATGATCGGCTTGCCGAAATCCTCGTCCTTCATGCCCGTCGCGCGCCAGAGGCCGCGGGCTCCCGCCATGTTGCGGCCGTGGGTCGAGGTGCGTGAGCGATAGGGAGGCATGGCAAATCTCAATGTCGGCGGTGGGGTTATTTACGGCCGTTTCGTCCGCGCTCAAAATATATTAGTTCAGCATCATTAGGTCGCTGAGAATATCAATGGATGCTCGCCCGCTCCGCCACTTCGTCGCCGTGGCCCGGACCCTGCACTTCGGACGCGCCGCCGAACGACTGGGCATGACCCAGCCGCCGCTCAGCCAGTCGATCATGAACCTCGAGCGCGACCTGGGCGCGCCGCTGTTCGAACGCACCAAGCGCAGCGTCCGCCTGACCGCCTTGGGCGAGCAATGGCTGCCGCATGTGCTGGAAGCCTTGGCGACGCTGGACGGCCTGCCCGCCCTGGCCCAGCGGATGCGCGACGGCCAGACCGGCTATCTGGCGCTGTCGTTCGTCAGCACCGCCGACTACAGCGTCCTGCCCTCTCTGGTCCGGCGATATTCCCAGGCCTATCCGGGCGTCGAGATCCGTCTGTTCGAGGCGACCAGCGACGTGCAGATCCCGGCCATCGTCGGCGGCGAGCGCCATGCCGGCATCATCATTCCGCCGCTCGATCATCCCTTGCCCCCTGCCCTCGCCTATCGACGCCTGCTTCGCGAGCCTCTCGTCGCCGCCGTCCCCAGCGCCTGGATCGAGGACGGCCGCATCGCCCACGAGACCGAGATCTCCAGCACGGAGGTGCTGGCGTCGCCGCTGATCCTGTTCCCCAAACACGTGGCCCCGGCCTTTCACGACCTGGTCACCGGCTATTTCGCGTCACTGGGCGGGACGGCGCGGATCATCCAGGAAGCCATCCAGATGCAGACGATCATCAGCCTAGTCTCCAGCGGCCTAGGGATCGCGCTCGTGCCCGCTTCGCTGCGCAACCTGGCGCGGGCGGGGGTCACCTATGTCCCGCTGGCCGGGGTCGCGCCGATGCTGGAGACCGGCCTGGCCTGGCGACGCGACGATCAGGCCCCGACCCTGGCCAACCTCCTGAACCTGCTGGACGAGGCCGAAGCGCCGGGCTCGACGATCGCCGAAGACGCGCCTCGACATCCATGAGGAGCAGGAGCCGGCGCGGCGTTAGCCCCGGCGATCTTCCAGGATCATCGCCGCGCCCTTTTCGGCGATCATCACGGTGGGGGCGTTGGTGTTGCCCGAGGTGATCGTCGGCATCACCGAGGCGTCGACGACCCGCAGGCCTTCGAGGCCGCGCACTCTCAGCCGTTCGTCGAGCACCGCCATCGGGTCGTCCGCCACGCCCATGGCCGCCGTGCCGACGGGGTGAAAGATGGTCGTGGCCAGGGCTTTGGCGGCCGCCAGCAGGCCCTGATCGGTATCGACCTCAGCCCCTGGCCGGAACGCCTCGGGCGCATAGGCGGCCAGGGCCGGTTGTCCCATTATCCGCCTTGCCCAGCGCAGCGAGGCCACGGCGACGTCCCGGTCGGCCTCGGTGGTCAGGTAGCGGGGATCGATCAGCGGGGGATCGGCGAGGTCCGGGCCCGAGAGCGTGACGCTACCCCGGCTGGTGGGCCGCAGGTTGCAGACGCTGGCCGTTATCGCGCCGAACCGGTGCAGGCCCTCGCCCCAGCGATCCAGGCTGAGCGGCTGGAAGTGGAACTCCAGGTCCGGCGTGGCCAGACGCGGGTCCGACCGACAGAACATGCCCAACTGCGACGGGGCCATGGTCAGCGGCCCGGACCGACGCAGGGCGTAGTCCAGGCCCATGCCCAACCGCCGCGCCAGGTTGGCGTAGTCGGTGTTCAGGGTCCGTACGCCGCGCACCTTGTAGACCGGCCGGATCTGCAGGTGATCCTGCAGGTTGGCCCCGACGCCGGGCAGGTGATGGCGAGGCGCGACGCCGATCCGCTTCAGAACCTCGGCGTCGCCGACGCCCGAGCGTTGCAGGATCACCGGAGAGCCGATCGCTCCGGCGGCCAGGATCACCTCGCCCTTGGCGCGGGCGCTCAGCGCCTGCCCGCCCCGTCGCGCGCGCAGGCCGATCACGCGCTTGCCGTCGAACACGAGGCTTTCGACCTCGACGCCCTTCTCCAGCCGCAGGTTGCTGCGCCCGAGAATGGGCTTGAGGAAGGCCGTGGCGGTGCTCCAGCGCCGACCGGCCCGCTGGTTGACCTGGAAATAGGACGAACCGGCGTTGTCGCCGCCGTTGAAGTCGTCGATTTGCGGGACGCCCGCCTGCTCGCCCGCCAGCCGGATCGCGTCGAGAATGTCCCAGCGCACGCGCGGATGCTCGACCCGATATTCGCCGCCAGACCTGTGGTGCTCCCCCTGGGGGGCGACGTGGTCCTCGTGGCGCAGGAAGTAGGGCAGCACGTCGGACCAGCTCCAGCCGGCGAGGCCGCGCTGGCGCCAGCCGTCATAATCCTGAGCCTGGCCGCGCATGTAGATCATGGCGTTGATCGCCGACGACCCGCCGATCACCTTGCCGCGCGGATAGGCCAGGACCCGATTGTCGAGCCCAGGCTGGGCCGTCGTCTCGAACAGCCAGTCGGCGCGCGGATGGCCGATCGCGAACAGGTAGCCGACCGGAATGTGGAACCAGATCCAGTCGTCCTGGCCGCCAGCCTCCAGCAGCAGCACGCGAACCGAAGGATCGGTCGTCAGCCGATTGGCCAGCAGGCATCCGGCGGATCCCGCCCCAACCACGATATAGTCGTACTCGCCCAGATCGATCGCGTCCGTGGTCACGGCTGATTCCGTCCTCCCGAGGGAAGACTGCGGTCAGAAGTCGAAGTCGCTCAAGCCGGGATGATCGTCGGGTCGGCGGCCCAGCGGCCAATGGAACTTGCGGTCGGCCTCGGCGATCGGCTGTTCGTTGATGCTGGCGTGACGATTGCGCATCAGGCCGTCGGCGTCGAACTCCCAGTTCTCGTTGCCGTAGGCGCGGAACCAGTTGCCGCTGTCATCGTGATATTCATAGGCGTAGCGAACGGCGATACGATCGCCCTCGAACGCCCACAGCTCCTTGATCAGCCGATAGTCCAGCTCCTTGGCCCATTTGCGCTCCAGGAAGGCCTGGGCCTGATCACGGCCGTTCAGGAACTCGGCGCGGTTCCGCCAATGGGTGTCGGTCGTATAGGCCAGGGCGACCTTGGCGGCGTCGCGGCTGTTCCAGCCATCCTCGGCCAGGCGGACCTTCTCTATGGCTGTTTCGCGCGTGAACGGGGGCAGCGGCGGACGGGACATGGGTTTCTCCTCGGGGATCAAAGGGCCAGATGCAGCGCCTCGCCGTCGGCGGCCGGAACGGCGCAGCAGATCAGCGCCTCGTCCTCGGCGACCGGAGCGGTCGGCGGCGTCAGATAGGAAACGGCGCCTTGCAGCACCTTTGTCTTGCAGGAACCGCAAGTTCCGGCGCGGCAGCTGAATTCGGGTTGCAGTCCCCGCGCCTCGGCCAGTTCCAGCAGCGTGCCCGAGCCGGGCTCCCAGCGGGCTTCCTTGGACGACTCCATGAACAACACCGGCTTCGAGGTCGTCGCGGGCGGCGGGCCGACCTTGGCGGGCGCGCCGCCCAGGTCCGGCGTGCATTGCAGCGATGCGGGGCCAAAGGCCTCGGCATGGATGCGCCGATCGGCGACGTTCAGGCCCCGCAGGCCGTCATAGATCGCCTGCATGAACCCCGGCGGGCCGCACAGATAGAAGTCATAGTCGTCGAACGGCAACTCGGCGCGCAGGGCGTCCATGTCCAGCCGGCCCAGGAGATCGTAGTCATCCGGGTCCGCGCCGTCCGTGTCGCCGAGGATGCGCGTGAGGCGGATCGCCCCCTGCCCCGCCTCGACCAGCGCCGCGAGCTCCTCGTCGAACGCCCGCTCGGCCTTGGTCCGCGCCGCCTGGAAGATGTACGTGCGCCGGACACCGCGCGTGCGGAAACCCTCGAACAGGATGTGCCGCGCCATGGCGATCATGGGCGTAATGCCAACGCCAGCCGCCAGCAGCACCGCCGGACGCTTTTCCGCGGCGTCGATCGTGAAGCCGCCAGCCGGGGCGCGAGCCTCGATCAGGTCGCCTTCGCGGATCTGGTCGTGGAGGTATTGGGAGACCCCGCCCTCGCGCTTGACGCTGATCCGGTAGAACGGGTCCGACGGCGCGACCGAGAGCGTGTAGGTGCGGATGACGGGCCGCTCGTCGCCGGGCAACAGGACGCGGATCGGCAGATGCTGACCGGCCAGGTGCGGAATGGTCGCCACGCCATCTGCCGGCTCCAGCTCGAACGAGCGGATCGCCGCGCTCTCCCGGGTGATCTTCCTGACCCGGAACGGACGCCACCGATCGGCCAGTTCGGCGGCCTTCAGCCGCGCCGCCGTCGCATCCCAGTCGCCGGTGATCAGGGCGTTGGGCGAAGCGCCGTTGGCGCGGTCGGCCCAGCGCACCGGTAAGACGCTCCGTCGACGGACGATCTTGGTGGGACGCACGCGCCACAGGCGCTCCGCGCCCTGGAAAGCGGCGATCTCGGGCGAGTCCAGCACCACCTCGGCCTCGCCGGTCAGCTGCAGCATGTCACCGGACGAGAAGTCGACAAAGACCAGGCCGGCCTTGCCGTTCAGGCGGATATTGCCCAGTGTGTTGAAGAACAGGTTGCCGGCGAAGTCGGGAATGGTCAGGACGCCGTCTTGGCCGATCCGCACGAAGCCAGGCTTGCCGCCCCGGTGCGAGACGTCGACCCGTCGCCCGCCCTCGTCGCTGTAGGACGCCACGAAAAACGTGTCGGCGGCGGCGATCAGCGCGCGGGCGTCGACGTCCAGATCCGTAGAGGTCTCGACCTCGCCGGCATAGGGCGCGGCGGGGTCGCCCACGATCGCGAAGTCGCGCAGCTGGATGTATTGCGGGCAATTGCCATAGCTCTGGTCCACGACCACGTCGAAGCCGCCAGCCGTGCGGCGCAACGCACCGTTCATGCGATTGCGACGGCGCGTATGCAGCTCGACGCCCAGCAGGCCGACGGGGTCGCCGTCCTCCATCCCCGCATCGGCGGGATCACTGGGTTGCCGCGCGGCCTCGATCGAGAGGGTGTAGATGTCGGGCGAGCTGATGAAACCCGGCTGGCCGGCGACGATGGTCGCCCAGGGCGCGCCCGCCGGATCGACGCTGCCCACCACCAGGAAAGGCAGTTGCGGAAAGAACGCGCGGTGCTGATCCAGCAGGTAGTCGCGGATGACGCGACGGCCGATCCCGTCCATCCTCGCCTCGACGCCGACGCTGCGCTGGATCTCGACCTCGCCGCGATGCCAGGGAGAGGGCTTTTCGGTGGTGGTCATGGGCCCGCTCCCCGGCGCTCGACGCTACGCGGCCAGGCCGACGGGCGTCTGGCGGAACGGCACGAAGCCCGGCAGAGCCTCGATGCGCGCCAGCCATTGGCGGACGGCCGGATAGGGCTGAAGGTCGACGTTCCCCTCGGGCGCGCGGGCCGTGTAGCTATAGAGCGCCACATCCGCGATCGTCGGGCGGCCGGCGACCAGCCAGTCCTGCTGGGTCAGAAGGCCTTCCAAGATATTCAGCAGCGCGGCGCCGCGCCCGATGACTTCGTCGGCGTCGCGCTTGGCCCCGAACACGGTGATCAGGCGAGCGGCGGCGGCGCCGTAGGCCAGTTCGCCGGCGGCCACGGACAGCCAGCGCTGGACCTGGGCGGCCTCGATGACGCCCTCCGGCAGCCAGTCGGTCTTGTCGAACTTGCGAGCCAGGTAGACCATGATGCCGTTGGAATCCGAGACGATGACGCCGTCGTCGTCCAGCACGGGCACCTGGCCGAACGGGTTCAGCTTCAGGAATTCCGGCGTCTTGTGCGCGCCCGACGCCAGATCGACCTCGACCAGCTCGAAGTCCGCGCCGATCAGCGACAGGAACAGGTGGGCCCGGTGGGCATGGCCCGACAGCGGATGGTGGTAGAGGCGCATCGTCATGTCCTTCGCGGAGCGGCTGGACACAGCGTCCATCCGACGGGCCAAGGACACTCCATCCAACGGACGGGCTGAAGCCGCGACGAGGGAAAGGCACTCTTCCGCGCGGCGGAATGCTCTAGCCTAATTGATCCGGCGGTCCGCCCGTAGCCGCCCCGCCGCGAAGTCGATGAAGGTGCGGACCTTGGCCGGCGCGTGCCGTCCCTCCGGGTGGACGATGTGGACCGGCAGCGGATGCTCTTCATAGTCCGAAAGCACCGTCCGCAACGCGCCGGACGCCAGCGACGGCGCCGCCTGGTAGGACAGCACCCGCGTCAGGCCGAAGCCGTCGATCGCCGCCTGAAGGGCCGCGTCGTTGGTGTTGCAGTAGAGCCGCGGATAGACGTGAACGACGGTCTTCTGGTCCTGGCCGAAGCGCCACTCCGTCGAGGCCCAGGCGCTGGTCGCCGAGATCACCGAGTGGCTGGCCAGATCCGCCGGCGTGGTCGGGACGCCATTCTTCTCGAAATAACCGGGCGAGCCGCAGACGACCCGGCGGACCGAGCCGACGCGCAAGGCGCTGAAGCCGGAATTGGGCAGGTTGCCGATCCGAACGGCCAGATCCACGCCTTCGTCGACGATGTTGACCATGCGGTCGACGAACAGGGTGCGGATGCTGACCCGCGGATGTTCGGCCAGGTAGTCCATGATGATCGGCAGGATGTACTGATGACCGAACATCACCGAGGCGGTGATGGTCAGCGTGCCACTGGGCGTGGCGAAACTGCCGGCGGCGCTGGCCTCGGCCTCGGCCAGATCGGCCAGGATCCGCGAGCAGTCCTCGAAGAACCGCGCGCCGGCGTCGGTCAGGGTCACCGAGCGCGTGGTGCGCACCAGCAGACGCGCGCCGATCGCCTCTTCCAGCGCCGCGACCGCGCGGGTCACGGCCGGCGGGCTCATGTGCAACTGCCGCGCCGCCTCGGCGAAGCCCTTGGTCTCGGCGACCTTCACGAACACCTTCATCGCTTGCCAGCGATCCATGACGCCCGTCCCTGTTCCCGAGTCCCTGGCGTTATAGCCGGGACGCGACACCCTAGGCCACGCCTTCGCGGTCAGCCCCGGTTCGGGACGCGGGAGGTGACGTTGCGTCGCGCTTGGTCGCCAATGCGCGTAATCCGATCATATCGACTACAATATACGGGAAAGATTTGACCTCGGCGGCGGGGCGCTACAGAACTTCGTTCGCGCGAGATTCCCGCGCGCGGGGGGTCACGCGAGCGCCTGTGTTTTTGGGCCGTTGGGGAGAAGAAACTTGGATAGACGTCAGTTCCTTGCCGCCTGCGGGATCGGCGCCGGCGGTGTTCTGCTGCCCGGCTTCGGCCGCGCCATCGCCGCCGAACAGCTGGTCGAGTCCCTCGACGTGGCGGTCAAGAAGCGCCTGGCCGACGCGGCCATGAGCGCCGCCAAGGCCGCCGGGGCCAGCTATTGCGACGTGCGCGTGGGCCGCTACCTGCGCCAGTTCATTCAGACGCGCGAAGCCAATGTGCAGGGCGTGACCAACACCGAATCCAGCGGCGTCGGCGTGCGCGTCATCGCCGGCGGCGCCTGGGGCTTCGCGGCCACCAACAGCCTCTCGGCGGAGGCGGTGGCCGACACCGCCCGCCTGGCGGTCGCCATCGCCAAGGCCAACGCCAAGAACCAGACCGCTCCCGTGCAGCTGGCCCCGACCAAGGGCGTCGGCGAGGTGAAGTGGGCGACGCCGCTGCGCCGCAACGGCATGGAGGTCTCGCTGCAGGAAAAGGTCGACCTGCTGATGCGGGTCAATGGCGCGGCCCTGAAGGCGGGCGCCAACTTCGTCAATTCCAGCCTGTTCCTGATCAACGAGCAGAAGTACTTCGCCAGCACGGACGGCTCGTACATCGACCAGGACGTCCACCGCATCTGGTCGCCGTTCACGGTCACCGCCGTCGACAAGGCCACCGGCAAGTTCCGCTCGCGCGAGGGCCTCTCGGCCCCGATGGGCATGGGCTACGAGTATCTGGACCCGCAGGCCAAGGACAAGACGCTCTCGCCCAACGGCATCATCAGCTACGGCCGGTCCTACGACATGGTCGAGGACGCCCAGGCTGCCGCCGTGCAGGCGCGCGAGAAGCTGACCGCCAAGTCGGTCAAGCCGGGCCGCTACGATCTGGTCCTGGATCCCAACCACCTGGGCCTGACCATCCACGAGTCGATCGGCCACCCGCTGGAGCTCGACCGCGTGCTGGGCTACGAGGCCAATTACGCAGGCACCAGCTTCGCCACGCTGGACAAGCGCGCCGCGCACTTCAAGTACGGCAGCGACCTCGTCAACATCATGGCCGACAAGCTGCAACCGGGCAGCCTGGGGGCCGTCGGCTTCGACGACGAAGGCGTCAAGACCAAGCAATGGCCGCTGATCCAGGACGGCAAGCTGGTTGACTACCAGGCCACCCGCGACCAGGCCCATATCCTGGGCAAGACCGAGAGCGACGGCTGCTCCTACGCCGACTCCTGGTCGACGGTGCAATTCCAGCGGATGCCCAACGTCTCGCTGCAGCCGGGCAAGACGCCGCTCAGCCTCAACGACATGATCGCGGGCGTCGAGGACGGCATCTACATTCTGGGCCGCGGCTCGTTCTCGATCGACCAGCAGCGCTACAACGCCCAGTTCGGCGGTACGCTGTTCTACGAGATCAAGAACGGCAAGATCACCCAGCCTCTGGAAGACGTCGCCTACCAGATGCGCACGCCCGAGTTCTGGAACGCCTGCTCGGCGATCTGCGACGAGCGCGACTATCGCCTGTTCGGTTCCTTCTTCGACGGCAAGGGCCAGCCCAGCCAGGTCTCGGCCGTGAGCCACGGCTCGTCGACCACGCGGTTCAACGGCATCAACGTCATCAACACCGCGCGTTCGCTCGGTTGATCGGTTCGGGGAAGATTATCCAATGAGCATCATGACCGAAGCCGAGGCCAAGACGATCCTCGCGAAAGTCATCAAGCTGTCGACGGCCGATGAGTGCACCGCGCAGCTGACCGGTTCGATCGAGGGCAATATCCGCTTCGCCCTGAACAACGTCTCCACCAGTGGCGTCGTCAGCAATATCGACCTGGCCGTCACCGTCGCCTTCGGACGCCGCGTCGGCACCGCGACGATCAACGAGTTCTCGGACTCGGCCTTGGCCCGCGTGGTCAAGCGCGCCGAGGAGCTGGCCAAGCTGGCGCCCGAGAACCCCGAGTTCGTCCCCGCCGTCGAGGCCACGACCTACAAGCCGAGCGACACCTTCAGCGCCGCGACCGCTGCGATCACGCCCGACCAGCGGGCCGAGGTCGCTCGCGCCTCGATCGCCCCGTGCCGCGCCCAGAACCTGGTCGCCGCCGGCTTCCTGCAGGACGAGCAGAGCTTCGTGGCCTTCGCCAACAGCAAGGGTGCGTTCGGCTATCAGCGCGCCACCCAGATGGACTACACCTGCACGGTGCGGACGGCCGACGGCAAGGGCTCGGGCTGGGTCGCCCGCAACCTGCAAGACTCCAGCGCCTTCAAGCCGGCCAGCGACATCGAGATCGCCATGCGCAAGGCCAGCGCCTCGGCCGAGGCCCAGGCGCTGGAACCGGGCAAGTACACGGTGATCCTGGAGCCGAACGCGGCGTCGGGCCTGATCTCGTTCATGTTCAACTATTTCGACGCCCGTCAGGCCGACGAGGGCCGCAGCTTCCTGTCCAAGAAGGGCGGCGGCAACAAGCTGGGCGAACAGGTCTTCGATCCGCGCGTCACCTTCATGGCCGACCCCTGGGACAAGGAACTGCCGGTGTTTCCGTGGGACGAACAGGGCCGTCCGCGCGAGCGCATGCCTCTGGTCGAGAACGGCAAGATCGCCAACCTGCTCTACAGCCCCTACTGGGCCCAGAAGCAGGGCAAGAAGGTCACCGGCCGACCGGGCAATATCGTCATGTCGGGCGGCACGAAATCGACCGCCGACCTGGTGCGCGAGACCGAGCGCGGCATCCTGGTGACCCGCACCTGGTATATCCGCATGGTCGACCCGCAGACCGTGCTGCTGACCGGCCTGACCCGCGACGGCACCTTCTACATCGAGAACGGCCAGTTGAAGCATCCGGTGAAGAACTTCCGCTTCAACGAGTCGCCGGTGATCATGCTGAACAACATCGATGACCTGGGCCGCCCGGTCCGCGTCAGCGAAGGCGGTCGCATGCAGATGATGATCCCCGCCATGCGCCTGCGGGACTTCACCTTCACCTCACTGTCGGACGCCGTCTGACGTTCGACATGCCGAGTAGAAGCGTAACGCGTACCGAGTGCCTGCGTCTGCTGGCGGGCGGCGCGATGGGAAGCTGGCTCGCCAGCCGCCCGTCGGCCGTCCAGGCGGCGCCGACCTACGATTTCTGGTTCACGCGCCTGCGCTACGATTCCGGCGACTGGGACGTCGACCAGCGGATGCCGTCCAACATCCTGACCTCGCTGGTCGACTACACCAACCTGCGCGTGGACACCGAGGAGCGCGTCGTGCGCCTCTCGGACCCGGCCATGCTGACCGCGCCGTTCTGCTATCTGGCCGGCCACAAGCTGGTCGAGTTCAGCCCGGCCGAGGCCGCGAACTTCCAGCGCTACGTCCGCAATGGCGGCTTCGTCCTGGTCGACGACTGCAACCACGACATCGACGGCCTGTTCGCCAAGTCGTTCGAGCGTCAGATGGCCAAGCTGTTCGGCGGCGACGCCCTGAAGAAGCTGGCCAAGGACCATCCGATCTATCGCAGCTTCTTCAAGTTCGACGGCCCGCCCGCCACCAGCTTCGAGCTGAACGGATGGGGCGACGATCTCGTCCATGACTACCTCAAGGGCATCGAGATCAACGGGCGCCTCGGGGTGCTCTACAGCAACAAGGATTACGGCTGCGAGTGGGATTACGACTGGCGCAACAAGCGCTTCCTGGCCGAGGACAACACCAGGTTCGCGGTCAACATCGTCCTCTACGCCCTAACGGCCTGATCCGCTTTACGACCTGTCCGGAGTTCCGATGAGCGTCACCCCCACCGAAGCCGACATCGCGGCCAAGCTCGAGCGCCTGGGCCAGCTGCGCGCCGCCATCGGTCAGGCCATCGTCGGCCAGGACGAGGTCGTCGAGCAGTTGCTGATCGGTCTGCTGGCCGGTGGTCACTGCCTGATCGAGGGCGTGCCGGGCCTGGGCAAGACCCTGCTGGTCCGCACCCTGGGCCAGGCGCTGTCGCTGGACTTCCGCCGCGTGCAGTTCACACCCGACCTGATGCCCAGCGACATCCTGGGCACCGAGGTGCTGGAAGAGGACCATGGCACCGGCCACCGTCACTTCCGCTTCCAGCCAGGGCCGGTCTTCACCCACCTGCTGCTGGCCGACGAACTGAACCGCACGCCGCCCAAGACCCAGGCCGCCCTGCTGGAGGCCATGCAGGAGCACCAGGTCAGCTACGCCGGCGTCACCCACCGGCTGTCCGAGCCGTTCTTCGTGCTGGCCACCCAGAACCCTCTGGAGCAGGCCGGCACGTACCCCCTGCCCGAGGCCCAGCTCGATCGCTTCCTCCTCAACATCCGCGTCGGCTATCCGACCGCCGAGGAAGAGCGCGCCATCCTGACCCTGACCACCGGCGGCGCGATCGCCGCGCCGGCGGCTGTGATGACGGGGGCCGACATCGTCGAGCTGCAGACGTGGGTTCGTCAGGTCCATGTCAGCGATGGCCTGCTGACCTGGATCACCGCGCTGGTCCGCGGCACCCGGCCCGGGCCGTACGCCCCCGCCGCCGTCCAGGACTACGTCCGCTGGGGCGCTGGCCCCCGCGCTGGTCAGGCCCTGGTGCTGGCCGCCAAGGCCCGCGCCCTGCTGCACGGACGCCTGGCCGCCACGCGTGAAGACGTCAAGGCCCTGGCCGCGCCGGTCATGCGCCACCGCATCCTCTTGTCCTTCGCCGCGGAGGCCGAACGCAAGTCGACCGACGACGTGGTCGCCGCCCTACTGGCCGCCCTGCCCGCGCCGGCGCGCGACTAGCAGACAATGTCCCCGTTCGACCTGCCCCCGGACCTGCGTAGCCGTCTGCGACGTCTGTCGCTGACGCCGCGCGCGGCCGCGGTGCTGAACGGGGATGGCCACCACGCCAGCCGCAATCGCGGCGGGGCCATGGAGTTCGCCCAGTACCGCGCCTACGAGCGTGGCGACGACCTGCGGCGCATCGACTGGAAACTCTATTCGCGCTCGGACAAGTTCTTCGTCCGCGACGCCGAGCGTGAGAGCCCCGTGGCGATCTGGGTCGTGCTGGACGCCAGCGCCTCCATGGGCCAGACCGATCTCGCCAAGCCTAGCTGGACGCGCTTCGACGCTGCCCGCCGCCTGACCGCCGCGATCATCGAGGTCGCGCTCCAGCAGGGCGACCGCTTCGGGGTGATCGTCGCCCAGGCCGAGGGCGCGATCGTTCTGCCGCCCTCCAGCGACAGCCGCCATCGCGACCGCATCCGCCTGGCGCTGGGTCCCCTGCGGCCCGAGAGCGTCCCCCAGTGGGAGCGGGACCTGAAGCTGCTGGGCGAACGGATCGCGCCCGGCGACCTGGCGATCTTCATCTCCGACGGCTTCGACGACACCTGTGTCGCGGCCGCCGAACGGCTGGCCGCGTCCGGTCGCGACGTCTCGTTCGTCCAACTCCTGACCGGCGACGAGCGCGACTTCCCGTTCGATCGGAGCCTGCTGTTCCGCGATCCGGAGAGCGACATCGCACTGGCCGGCGACGGCCGCGGCCTGCGCGCCGACTTCCTGACGCGCTTCGCCGAGGCTCGCGCCGCTCTGCGCGCGCGGCTGGAGGCCAAGGGCGCGCGGTTCGTCGAACACTTCAGCGATCGGGATCCTGACCAGCCGATCCAGGATCTCTCCCGCCCGGCGACGCGCGGATGATCCCCGTCCTGCTCGCCCCCGCCGCGCTCGGCGCCCTGCTCGCGGTCCTGGTCCCGCTGGCGATCCACATCGCCCGCCGCACCGAGACGCAAGTCATCGACTTCGCCGCCCTGCGCTGGCTGAACCCGAAACCCAAGCCCGTCCAGCGACTGCGCCTCGACGAGCGGCTGCTGCTGGCGGCGCGCATCGCCCTGGTCGCCGCGATCGTGTTGGCTCTGGCCGAGCCGGTGCTACGGCCGACGAGCGACGGCCGGCCCGTGGTCGCCGTCTCGCCCGGGGTCGACGCCAGCAGCGTCCCGGACCATGGCGAGCGGCGCGTGTGGCTCGCGCCGGGCTACCCCGGCCTCGACCGTCCACCTCCCGCGCCGTCGGCGGACTTCGCCAGCCTCGTGCGCCAATTGGACGCCGAGACGCCCGGCAAGGCACCCATCACGATTGTCGCGCCGCCGGAAGTGCGCGGCGATGCCGAACGGCTTTACCTGTCGCGCAAAGTGGATTGGCGGATCGGCGCGGCGGCTGCGCGCTCGAAGACCGTCACCGCGCCAGCGCCCCCGGCGCTGACCGTCCGCTACGCCCCGGCCAGCGAACGCGCGGTCGGCTACTTCCGCGCGGCGGCGACCGCCTTCGCCGAGGCCGGCAAGCCGCCCGCCTTCGACGCCGCGCCGACCGACAGTCCCGTGCCGGGGACGGCGCGCTATCTCATCTGGCTCTCCGACGCGCCCATGCCCGCGCCCGTTCTCGACTGGATCGAGACCGGCGGCGTCGCCTTGCTGGCCCGAGACGCCCCCTCGCCCGTCGAAGGCGCGCAGCCCGCGATCTGGCGCGACGCCGACGGCGCGCCGCTGGCCACGGCTGGCCGCTTCGGAAAGGGCCGCGTGTTGCGCCTGACCCGTCCGCTCGAACCCAGCGCCATGCCGGGCTTGGTCGAGCCGAACTTCCCCGAGCAGCTGTGGACGCTGCTGGCCCCGCCGCCCGCGCCAAGTCGGGTCGCGGCGACCGACTATGCCCCGAGCGTCCGTCCGGCGGCGGGCGGCTTGGCTTACAATCCGCATCCCGTCAGCCTGAAGCCTTGGCTGGCCCTGATCATCGCCCTGATTTTCACCGTCGAGCGCTGGCTGGCGACACGGCGTGACCGTCCGGTGGCCGCATGATCGCCGCCCTCGCCCACCATCCGCGCGCGGCTCGACAGCGGGCTGTTCTCGACACGGTCGCCGTCGGCCTGCCCGTCGTCCTGGCGCTCGCCGCGCTGGGCCTGCGCTGGTTCCAGGGCGTCGGGGCCATAGCCGTGCTCGTCGTCGGCGCGCTCGTCCTGGCCGGGATCGCGATGCGCCGCGCGAGCCGTTTCGATCAGACCTGGCTCACCGCCGCCCTCGACGCGCGCGCCCCAGGTCTGGAGGACAGCAGCGACCTCCTGTTTCGGCCCGCCGTCGACGGCCTGGTCGCCCTGCAGCGCGCCCGCCTCGAGGCGCGTCTCGCCGAAGCCGCCGCCGTGGACCTGCGGCCCGACTGGTCCCGTCGCTGGATCCCCTGGACCGCCGGCTTTGGCGCGCTCGTGATCCTCGCCGCCTTGTTCTGGCCGCCCGCATCGGGCGTCGCTCTCGGCCCAGAGGAAGCCGAAACCGCGGCGGCGCCCGGCGCGCCCAAGGTCACCAACGCCAAGCTGCGGATCACGCCGCCGGCCTATACCGGCCAGCGCCCCTACGATCAGGGCGGCCTGGACGCGCGGGCTCCGGAGGGGTCGCGCATCGAGTGGACGGTGAGCTTCCGCCCGCATCCCGACGCCGCCAGCCTCAACTTCCCAGGCGAGGCCTCGCTGTCGCTGCGCAGCGACGGCGGACGCTGGCTGGGGGGGCGTGCGTTCGAGCGGTCGGCGCTCTATCGCGTTGAAGCCCCTGGACTGGCCCGCCAGCGCCTGCACCGCCTTGAGATCATCCCCGACGCACCGCCCGTCGTCCGCGTCGTGACGCCCGACAGTTCGCTGACCCTGATCGCGCCCGGCCAAACCCGCTGGTCGCCGGTGTTCGAGGTCCGCGACGACTACGGCGTCGACGGCGCCGCCCAGCTGCGCATCACCGTCACCAAGGGCGAAGGGGAGAACATCACCACCGCCCAGCGGACCCAGCCCCTGAGCGGCCAGGGCGCCGGGCGGCTCAAACGCTTCACCGCCGCGCTGGACCTGGCGCGCGAAGGCCTGGCGCCGGGCGGCGACATGATCGTCCAGCTGGTCGTCGGCGATAACCGCGTCCCGCGACGCCACACGGTCGAGGGTCCTAGCGTCATCCTGCGCTGGCCCGCCGCCATGGGCCTGGCCGACGGCCTGGACGGCATGGCCAAGCAGGTCATGCCCGTCTATTTCCGCAGCCAGCGCCAGATCATCATCGACGCCGAGGCCCTGATCGCCCAGCGCGGCAAGATCACGCCCGACGCCTTTCTGAGCCGCTCGAACAGCCTGGGCGCCGACCAGGCCCAGCTGCGGCTGCGCTATGGTCAGTTCATGGGCGAGAAGGCGGAAGGCGAAAGCGGCGGCGGCCTCGACCTGCCGACCAACGACGCGCCCGCCCTGCCGACGGACGATGCGCCCGCCGCCACGCCCGCCAAGGCCGAGGCGCATCACGACGACGATGACGGCCACGATCATGGGGGCGGGGCCAATCTCAACGACATGACCGACGTCGTCGCCAAATACGGTCACGCCCACGATACCGGCGACGCCGCGACGCTGTTCGACCCGGGCACGCGCTCGACCCTGGCCCAGGCGCTGGACGCCATGTGGGATTCCGAGCGCGCCCTGCGCCAGGGCAAGCCGAAGGACGCCCTGCCCCACGCCTACAAGGCCCTGAACCTGCTGAAGACCGCCCAGCAGGCCGGACGCATCTTCCTGGCGCGCACGCCGCCGAAGCTGCCGCCGGTCGACCTGTCCCGCCGCCTGACCGGCAAGCGCGAGGGCATCGCGCCGGGTCACCTCGCGCCGGCGACGCGCGATCCCGCCGACACGCCGGCCGTCGAGGTCTGGCGCGCGCTGGGCGATCGGCCCGACGCCCCGCTCCAGCTCGACGCCTTGGCCCGCTGGGTGAACGCCAACCAAAAGCGCCTGGCCGATCCGCTGGCCCTGTCGGCCGCGATCGACACGGTCCGCAACGAACCCCGGTGCCAGGACTGCCGCCGCAAGCTGCGCGCCCTGCTCTGGACCGCGCTGGAGCGCCCGCCCGCCGCCGTCAGTCGCCGCGATCCGGCCGACGCACGCGGCCGGCGCTATCTGGACGCTTTGCGATGAGCGGTTCCTTGGAACTCTGGACGGCGATCCTGATCGCGATCGTCACGATCGGCGGGATCGCGCGGACGGTTCTGCGGCGACGATCGGCCGACGTGCGCGGGCCCGCCTGGCGGTTCGCCGCGCTGATCGCTCTGCAGATCCTGGGCGGAGCGCTGCTCCATCCGACGCTCTTCCCGCCTTCGGTCGCTACGCCGCCTGGTCGCCTCGTAGTCGCCACGCATGGCGCGAAACCGGCGCTACGCGCCTCGGGGGACGTCCTGGTCGCTCTGCCGGAGGCCGGGCCGCTGCCGGGGGCGGTCCGCGCGCCCGACCTTGGCTCGGCCTTGCGCCTCTATCCGGAACCCGGGCGCCTGCGGATCGAGGGTGACGGCCTGACGCCGCGCGACCAGATTCCGCTCGACCGCCCCGCCGAGTTCGCCCCCTCGCCCGCGCCCCGCGGCCTGATCGCGCTGACGCCGCCGAAGCCGCTCGCCCCGGGCGGATGCTTCACGGTCGCCGGCCAGGTCGGAGGCGGGGGCGGCGTCGAGCTGATCGATCCAGCCGGCGCCGTGGTCGATCAGGCCGCCGTCGCCGCCGACGGACGCTTCCAGCTGTCGGCCGCCGCCCGCGCGCCCGGTCTGGCCCTGTTCGACCTGCGCCTGAAGGACGCCGCCGGCCGCACGGTCGAACAGATCGAGATCCCGATCGAGACCCGCGCCCAGCGCCAGCCGCGCGTGCTGGTCCTGGCCGGCGCGCCGAGCGCGGAGACCAAGTACCTGCGCCGCTGGGCCCAGGACGCCGGCATCGCGCTCAACCTCGACATCGACGTGGGCGCTGGCGTGGCCCTGGGCGATCCTCCGATACCGATCACCCGCGCGACCCTGGCCGAGATCGATCTCGTCGTGGTCGACGATCGCCGTTGGGAAAGCCTCTCGCCCGGCGCGCGGACCGCCCTGGCCGCGGCGACGGGCGAGGGCCTGGGCCTGCTGCTGCGCCCAACCGGCCCGCTCTCGGCCGCCACGCGGCGCGATTGGACCAATATGGGGATGGCGACATCGGGCGATGGCGAGGTCCACGCCTTCAGGCTCGACGGCCCGACCAACCTTGAGCTCAGCCGCTACGACCTCGCTCAAGCCGGTCGCGACGGCGTTCCGATGATCCGCGACAAGGCGGGCGCGCCTCTAGCCGCCTGGCGGCCGCGCGGCCAGGGGCGCGTGGGACTCTGGATCGTGGTCGACAGCTACGGCCTCGCCCTGGCCGGCCACACGGATCGCTACGGCGAAATGTGGAGCGAACTCTTCTCCATCCTGGCCCGGCCCAGCGACGGCCCCGGTGTGTGGGTGGACGGTATCGCCAGGTTGGGCCAACGCGCGACGCTCCGCGGCGTCAGGGGGCCGATCCGGGTTGTCGACCCGGATGGCGTCGAAAGCCGGCCCGTCGTCGATCCGGCGGCCGGCCCCGCCGCCCGCGCCGCCTACTGGCCCCGCCGCGCCGGCTGGCACAGGGTCTCTGACGGCGCGCGCTTCTACGTCCATCCCGCCGACGCCGCGCCCTCGCTGGCCTGGGCCGCCGACCGTCAGGCGACGCTCGACGCGGTGGCCGCCAGCGTCACGCGCGGCGCCCGCGCCATCCGCACCGCGCCGGGTTCGTCCTGGCCCTGGGCCGCCGGCCTGCTGGCCGTGCTTGGCCTTCTGTGGTGGCTGGAGCGCCGATCACGCTCTTGAAGGACTGGCGGCCGGCGGCGCGATCGCGTCAAATCGGATCGACGCATCGACGCCCAGACTGTCGAGCAGCCCAGGGAGCAAACCATGCCGCACTACGGCGACTACCAGACCGAGATCTATTTCCAGGGCCTGCACGGGGTGCTGCCGAAATACCCCGTCGACTTTGCCGGCCTCGTGGCGCGCGCCCAGGCGGCCATGCCACCCTCGACCCTGAAATACGTGCAGGGCGGTTGTGGCGACGAACACACCCAGGACGGCAACGCCGCGGCCTTCAAGCACTGGGGGCTGATCCCGCGGATGATGGTCGACTGCTCCACGCGCGACCTCTCCATCGACCTGTTCGGCATGAAGCTGCCCAGCCCGCTGTTCATGGCCCCGATCGGCGTGACCGGCCTCTGCACCCAGGACGGCCACGGCGACCTTGCCGCCGCCCGCGCCGCCGCCGCGACGGGCGTGCCCATGGTGGTCTCAACCCTGACCAACGATCCGCTGGAGGACGTCGCCGCGGCCATGGGCGACACGCCAGGGATGTTTCAGCTGTACACACCCAGGGACCCAGAACTGGCCGCCAGTCTGGTCAGTCGCGCAGAAGCGGCCGGCTACAAGGCCATCGTCGTGACCCTGGACACCTGGGTCACCGGCTGGCGGCCGCGCGACCTCAACGACTCCAACTTCCCACAGCTGCGCGGCGCCGTGCTGGCCAACTATTTCTCGGACCCGCGCTTTCGCGCCATGGTCGGCGGAAAGGACCCGAAGTCGGACCTCCAGACCTCGGTGATGACCTGGGCGGCGACCTTCGGCAAGGTGCTGACCTGGGCCGACCTGCCGTGGCTGCGGTCGCTGACCAAGCTGCCGATCGTGCTGAAGGGGATCTGCCATCCCGACGACGTGCGCCGGGCCAAGGACGAGGGCGTCGACGGAATCTACTGCTCAAACCACGGCGGTCGGCAGGCCAATGGCGGCGTCGCGGCCATCGACATGCTGCCGGGCGTAGTCGAGGCGGCGGGCGAGACGCCGGTGCTGTTCGACTCTGGCGTCCGCTCGGGCAGCGACGTCGCCAAGGCCCTGGCGATCGGCGCGACGGCGGTGGGCGTCGGACGTCCCTATTCCTACGGCTTGGCCCTGGGCGGGACCGAAGGCGCGGTCCACGTCTTGCGCTCGCTGCTGGCCGAAGCGGACCTGCTGATGGCCGTCGACGGCTTCCCGACGATCAAGGCCCTGCGCGAGGCCGGGGCAGTGCGCCTGCCGGCGTAGCCTCGGGCGTTCTTGCCGAGCAGCGTCGCCTGTCATGCTTTGTCACAATCGCGATGCAGAGCCGCAAGGCGGGCTCGCCACTCTCGAACCGTTGAAAGGCCGCCCCCGATGGCGCGGCCCCTGTTCGGGAGAACATGGATGCGCAAGACCCATACCGGCCTGGCGGCCCTGGCCGTCGTAGCCGGACTCGCCGTGAGCGGCGCCGCGATCGCCGAGACCGTCCGCCTGCCCGCCAAGCAGACCGCCCTGACCGCCGACCACTTCCATGCCCGCGCCCAAGTCATCGACGATCCGTTGGACATCGAGACGGTGATCAGCACCGAGCGCGGCTTCCAGACCGGCAAGGGCGTCTTCAAGTCGCCCCGTAACGACAACCACCTGCGGGCGGTCGTCGACAAGCGCTCGGGCGCCACGCGCTTCGAGGTCCGGCAGACCCTGACCTACCCTGGCTCTATCCGCGGTTATAGCGAGGTCTCGCATCAGACGGGCCAATGGCCGGTCGCCGCGCCGCTGACCAAGATTCGCGACAACGCGAGCCACTGCTTCCTGTTCGAGGCGCCGGAAGTCTGCCGCGAGGAGGTCTCGTTCGGCGTCGCCGAGAGCGAATTGCGCCGCGCCGCCGCGACCCCCGGCGCCTGGGCCTTCAAGTTCACCTCGGCCAAGGGCTACGAGCATCGCGCCGCCATCACCCATGCCGAGATCGAGGGCCTGTTGAAGGCTGTCGACACCTACCGCCGCACCCTGCCCGCCACTCAGGCGCAAGCCGACACCGCCGCAGGCGGCTGAGTTTCCTCGTTCAATTTCCCGGAGTCTGTTTCGTATGAAAGTCCTCGCGTCCCTCGGCCTCGCCGCCTGCCTGCTGGCCTCCCCGGCCATCGCGGGTCCCGCCGGCACCGGCCTGACCTTCACCGAGGAGGTCGCCAAGAAGAACCAGCAGAAGCGCGACGCCAAGGCCCAGGCAGCCATCGCCTGCGCCACGCCCAAGGCCCAGACAACCGACGCCGCGCCAGCGGACGCCGCCGTCGACACCTGCCGCGCCGGCTAGCGCGGCGTCCGGACGGTCGCCGTAGCTTCATCGTCAACGGCGGCCAGCCCTCGCGCGCTCCCCTACCTGCAAAATGCGCGCGAGGGCCCAGTTTCGTGGGATGCTGAAAGTATCCCCGCCTTTTTGTCCGGAGCTGGCGAGAAATCGTCGGCTCCGGCCTTGTTCCCGGCGCTACGGCGCCTAACTAGCCCGAGCATATGGATTCTTCAGGCCACGGAATGATCGCGCTGCCGCGCGACTTGGCGACCGCGCCGCTCGCCTCCACAGTGCTCGTCGTAGAGGACGATCCGGCCCTTCGCACCCTGCTGATGCGCCTGCTGCGCGAGGAAGGCTTCCAGCCGCTCAGCGCCGCTCATGGCGCGGAAATGGCGCGCGTTCTTGAGACCAATACGGTCGACCTTATCCTCTTGGATGTCATGCTGCCGGGCAGCAATGGCTTCGATCTCTGTCGCCTGGTGCGCCGCGAGAGCGATGTGCCGATCGTCATGCTCAGCGCCCGCCACGACGAGACCGACCGCCTGATCGGCCTGGAGCTCGGCGCCGACGACTATATCGGCAAGCCCTTCAGCAAGAAGGAGCTGATCGCCCGCATCCGCGCCATCCTGCGTCGGACCCAGACCGGATCGCAGTCCAGCCAGCCGCGCGGCCACCAGCGGATGACCTTCTCCGGCTGGAGCCTGGACCCCGGCCGCCGCGAACTCCTGTCGCCGGACGGCGCCTTCGTCGACCTGTCGGGCGCCGAGTTCGACCTGCTGCTAGCCTTCGTCAGCTCGCCCCAGCGGGTGATCGGCCGCGAGCGACTGCTCGAGATGTCCCGCGCCCGCCTTTCCGACGCCTCGGACCGCAGCATCGACGTGCTGGTCAGCCGCCTGCGCCGCAAGCTGGCCGTTGTCGGCCAGGCCGAACCTCTGCTGCGCACCGTGCGCGGCGTCGGCTACATCTTCACCGCCGCCGTCGAGCGCCGATGAAGTCCTGGCGGCTGTGGCCGCAGCGTCTTGTCGGCCAGGTCACCCTGGTCCTGATGCTGGCCGTAGCCCTGGAGTTCATCGGCAGTTCGATCCTGTTCGAGAACAGCCGCCTCTATCCCGACCGCGAGAACCAGATCCGACGCGTGGCCGAGCAGTTGGCGGCCGCGACGGAGATTCTGGAGTCGTCGTCTCCAGGCGAGCGCGGGGTGCGGGCGGCGGTGATTTCCAATCGCGCCACCCACCTGACCTGGTCGGTCCTGCCCACGTTGGTCGACGGCGGCCGGGCGGTCGAGAACGACTACCGCGAAGAACTGTTCGACGCCGAGCCCAGCCTGCGCGACCGCGATCTGCGCGTCCACGCCGACATCGACCGCGCCCTGCCGCGCGACACCCGCCTGAAGGTGGCCGTCAAGTTGCGCGACGGCAGCTGGATGGCGTTGAGCACCAAGATCCGCGTCGCGCCCTGGGCGGTGCTGCTGAGCGGCTTTGGTTCCGCCTTTACGTTGGGCCTGGGCGTGATCATCGCCGCGGCGCTGGTGCTGCGCAATCTCAGCCGCCCGCTGCGGGCCTTGGCCGAGGCCGCCGACAAGGTCGGCAAGGGCGGACAGGTCCGTATCGCCGAGAGCGGGGCCGGCGACCTCAAGCTGGTGGCCAAGGCTTTCAACGCCATGCAGGACCGCATAGCCGGCCTGCTGCAAGCCCGCACCGAAGCCCTGGCCGCCGTCGGTCACGATCTGCGCACGCCCCTGGCCCGCCTGCGGCTGAGGGCGGGCTTCGTGACGGACCCGGACGCGCGCGAGGCCCTTGAGGCCGACGTCGACGAGATGACGTCCATGCTAGACTCCCTGCTGGCCTATCTGGGCGGTCAGGAGGATCCCGAGCCCCGGCGACGGACAGACCTGGCCGCAATCGCCATGACGGTAGTCGACGACGCCGCCGACGCCGAACGGCCCGCGACCTATGCCGGCCTCGACCACCTGCCCGTGCTGGCCCGACCGCTCTCCGTGAAGCGGGCGATCAGCAACATCGTCGAGAACGCCCTGCACTACGGCGGCGACGCCGCCCTCACGCTCACGCGCGACGGCGACACGGCGGTGCTGGCCATCGAGGACAACGGTCCGGGCATACCCGAGGCGGAGTTGACCCATGTGCTTCAGCCGTTCCATCGCCTCGACGACGCCCGGGCCCGCAACACCGGCGGCCTGGGTCTGGGTCTGACCATCGTCCAGCAGATCCTGCAGCGCGAGAACGGAACCCTGGTCCTCAAGAATCGTCCGCGCGGCGGTCTGCGCGTCGAGATCCGCCTGCCCGCGCTTTAGGCCGACCGAACTCCCACCAAGACATCCTTTGTCACAAAGCCGCTGCACCGCAGCAAAGACCCCAAACGACCTTCATCAATGCGTCCGGCGCTTCTCGCCGTAGCGCTCGCCGCGGCGCCCGCCCCCCTTTTGGGCGTCGCGGCGATCAGTTTACGGAGGTCCCTTGGAACAGTTTCTCGAACGCGCCGCCTTATTTCGCGGCCAGGTCTTCCCCGCCCAGAGCGCCCTCTACGAACGCCTGGCCAGCCACGGCCAGAGCCCGTCGGCCCTGATGATCTCGTGCGCCGACTCGCGCGTGGTTCCCGAACTGATCACCCAGGCCGCGCCGGGCGACCTGTTCGTCTGCCGCAACGCCGGCAACATCGTTCCGCCGTTCAGCCAAGCCAATGGCGGCGTCTCGTCGGCGGTTGAATACGCCGTCATGGCCCTGGGCGTTCGCGATATCGTCGTCTGCGGCCACTCGGACTGCGGCGCGATGAAGGCGTTCTCGAACCCGGCGGCCCTGGAAAAAATGCCGAACGTGGCCGCCTGGCTGCGCCACGCCCACGCCGCCCACAGCGTCGTGTGCAACGCCTATCACGGCCTCGACGAGCATGGCACGACCCGCGCCCTGTCGCTGGAAAACGTCGTCGTCCAGCTGAATCACCTGCGCACCCACCCGTCGGTGGCGTCGGCCATCGCCCAAGGCAAGCTGACCCTGCACGGCTGGTTCTTCGAGATCGAGACCGGCCAGATCCAGGCCTATAACGGCGACACCGGCCAGTTCGAGCAGGTCTATGAGGGCGCGCCCCTCCCCGTCGCGCAGCGCCCCTCGCGCCGCATGGTCGCCGCCGATCACCTGGGCATCGCCGCCGAATGACCCAAGCTGTCGCTTCCTCTCCCCAGGGCGTGAAGCCTGGCTTCTCGACGATCCTGTCGCGTGACTTCATCGCGTCGATCGTCGTCTTCCTCGTGGCGATGCCGCTGTGCATGGGCATCGCCGTCGCCTCCGGCGTCCCGGCCGAGCGCGGTCTCGTTACCGGCATCATCGGCGGCGTCATCGTCGGCGCCCTCGCCGGCTCGCCCTTGCAGGTCAGCGGGCCCGCCGCCGGCCTCGCGGTCATCGTCTTCGAGATCGTCGCCAAGCACGGCCTGTCCATGCTGGGCCCGATCCTGGTCGTCGCCGGCCTGATCCAGTTGATCGCCGGCGCGGCCAAGCTGGGCAACTGGTTCCGCGCCATCTCGCCCGCCGTCGTGCACGGCATGCTGGCCGGTATCGGCGTGCTGATCGTGGCGGGCCAGTTCCATGTGCTGTTCGGCGACTCGCCCAAGGCCCACGGCCTGCAGAATCTGGCGGCCATCCCGTCGGCCCTGGCCGGCGTGCAGTTCGCCACCTTGACCCAGGTCGAAGCCGCCCTGGCGGTCGGCGTGGTGACCATCGGCTCGATCCTGCTGTGGGAGAAATTCCGCCCCAAGGCCCTGAAGCTGGTTCCGGGCGCCCTGCTGGGCGTCGTCGCCGGCACCGTGCTGGCCACGGCCCTGGGCCTGGACGTCCAGAAGATCGTCGTGCCGGAATCGATCGCCGCGGCGATCGCCATTCCTGGCGTCGCCGACTTCGCCCGCATGGCCGATCCGATGCTGCTGGTGACCGCCATCGCGGTGGCCTTCATCGCCTCGGCCGAGACCCTGTTGTCGGCCGCCGCCGTCGATCGGATGCACGACGGTGAGCGCACCAAGTACAACAAGGAGCTGGGCGCGCAGGGCGTCGGCAACATGCTGTGCGGCCTGGTCGGCGCCCTGCCGATGACCGGCGTGATCGTGCGCAGCTCGGCCAACGTCCAGGCCGGCGCCATGACCCGCCTGTCGGCCATCCTGCACGGCGTCTGGATCCTGGCCTTCGTCGCCCTGCTGCCCTGGCTGCTGCGCATGGTGCCCAGCGCCGCCCTCGCCGGCGTGCTGGTCGTCACGGGCTGGAAACTGGTCAGCCTGCAGCACGTCCGCCATCTCTTCGCCCGCTACGGCCTCCTGCCGGCGATGATCTGGGCCGCGACGTTCGTAATGGTCGTGGCGACGGACCTCCTGACCGGCGTGCTGGTCGGCATGGCCCTGACGCTGCTCGAGCTGGTTCCCAACCTCAAGAAGATGCGCCTCAACGTCTCCCAGCACGAACTGGGCCCCGACGAGAGCGAGATCCGACTGGAGGGCGCGGCCACGTTCATTCAGCTGCCCAAGATCGCCAAGGTCCTGGACGGCGCGCCGAACAACGGCCGGGTGACGCTGGACACGCGCGGCCTCACCAGCCTGGACCACACAGTCGCCGAGGCTCTCAGCGACTGGCTGAAGGGCAAGGCGCGCGCTGGGGTGAAGGTCGAGTTGCCCCCGACCTGCGCCTTCGGCGACCGCCTTCGAGCCGCGGGCGCGCACTGACCCACCGTTCGTCCGCCAACTGGCCCAGGGGCGCGATCCCAGCGCCCCTGGGTCTCTTCCCACAGGATCCCCGAGACCCCCATGACCAAGGCCCAGGAACGCGCCGCCGAGATCGCCGCCCAGGTGCTGTGCGCCTATCTCAGCCGTAACACCGTGTCGGCGGACGACCTGCCGGCGCTGAGCGCGCGCACCTACGCCGCGCTCGAAGCCGTGTTCGCCGGCGCTGCGACCGGCGCCCCGCCCACCGAGCCGCCGACGCCCGACCAGATCGCCGCCAGCGTCACGCCCGACGCTATCGTCAGCTTCGAGAACGGCCGTCGCTATCGTTCGCTGCGCCGGCATCTGAACCAGTTGGGGCTGAGCGAAGACCAGTACCGCGCCAAGTGGGGTCTGCCCGCGGACTATCCTCTGGTGGCCCAGAGCTTCTCGGACCTGCGCTCCAGCGCCGCCCGCGCCCAGCGCTTCGGCGGCGCGGCGGTGGCGGCCGAGTAACGCCGGCGCAAGCCTTAAGCCGCCGGACGCTCGCCGTGTTCGATCCGGGCCGCGATCTCGGCTAGGACGGGCCCGAGCTCGGCGACGCTCTCGACCACGTAGTGGGCGCCGGCCCCGCGCAGGGCCTGGGCGGACGCCTCGACCCGAGCAACGCGCTCGGCTTCCGGCAGTTGGGCCAGGTCATCGAACGAAAGACCGACCCCATTGCCAGAGGCCGACAGGCCCACGGTCCAGGCGCCGACCTCCAGCCCCTCGCTGATGCCGACGACCGCGTCGTCGACCTTGACGCAGGCCCGCGCCGGCCAGGCGCCCAGCTCGACCAAGGCTTTCCACATCATCAGGGGCGAAGGCCGTCCCGCCGCCGTCTCGCCAGCGCAGACCACCACTTCCGGCGCATAGCCCTGTTCGGCGGCCAGCGGCAGGATGTCAGCCATCATCGGGCGGGTGTAGCCGGTGGTGGAGCCGATCTTCACGCCTCGCGCCCGCAGCTCGGCGACGAGTTCGGCCGCGCCGGGGATCAGCTGGGCGCAATCGCGGGCGGCGGCGCGCATCCTCGGCTCGACGGCGTCGTGCAGGCGATCGACATCGGCCTCCGTCGAGGCCGCGCCATGTCGCTCGGTCCAGAGCTTGGCGACGCGCGGCATGGCCAGCAAGGCCCGCACGTGGTCGCGCTTGGCCTTGCCCATGTCGGCGCGAGCCTCCGCTTCCGAGATCTCGATCCCTGCCTCGGAGAACACCTCGCGCAAGGCCATGACCGGCGCGCGGCAGCCAAAATCGATCATGGTGCCGGCCCAGTCGAAGACGACGGCCTGGATTGGGCTCATGCGGCGGCTCCTTGCCGAGGAAGGCCGTAGAGGCCGGCGATCACGTCCTCGGCCAGGCCGAAGGCGGTCGAGGCGCCGGTGCCGCTGGTCACGGTCACCAGACGCACGCGCGGCATCGGGGCCTCGATCAGACTGTGACCGACCGCCGACGCATAGGTGCCGGTCCATCGCTCCAGCACCGGCGGCGGCGCCTGGCCGAACACCTTGGCGAATTCGTCGAGGATCAGGGCGTCGACGTCGTCGCGGGCGAAGGGGTCGGGCGTGGCGCCATAGTGGTGACTGTCGCCGACCACCAGCGAGCCGTCCGCGCTCTGCGCCACGATCAGGTGGACGCCGTGCTCCAGATGCGACGGCTGCTCGGCCTCCAGCCGCGCGCGCAGGGCTGTCGCCTGGGGCAAGGCGGCATAGCCGAGGTAGCGAACCAGACCGAGGTCAGACATCACCGGCCCGGGCAGACGCCAGCCCGGCGCGGCCAGACGCAGCATCTGCAGCTTGCAGCGCGTCACCTCGGCCTGGGCGAAGGCGTCGGGGAACAGGGTGACGAGATCGTCCCCCGGGCAGACCACGACGGTCTCCGCCGAAACGGCCCCGACGGAGGTCTCCAGGCGACCGGTCTCGACGCCACGAACGGCGACGCCTCGCAGGAAGGTCACGCCGTGCGCGGCCTCCAGCCAGGCGGCCAGGCGCGGAATGGCGGTGCGGGATTCGACCCGCAGATCGACCGAACTGGTCAGGGCGCCCAGCACCTCGCCCTGAACCGGCAGTCGGTCGCCGAGGTCGCCGGCGTCGCGCCAGGCGCAGCCCTCGGCCATCTCGGTTTCGAGAAAGGCTTCCAGCACGGCCTTGGCCTCGGTCCGGCGGGCGACCATGGTCAGGCCGCGCTGCACGACCTCGATTCCGGCCGGCCCGGCGATCTCGGCCCAGACCCGGGCCGAGCGCCGCGCCCGTCGCCAGACCTCGCCTCGCGCCTGGCCCGTGACCGTCACGAAGCCGAAATTGCGCACCGAGGCGCCGTTGGCCTGGGCGTCGCGGTCGATCACCACGACACGCTTGCCGAGGCGCGCGGCGGCCAGGGCATGGGCCAGACCGACAATGCCCGCGCCGACAATGGCGAGATCGAAGGGGCGCTCCGACATCACGGCTCGACGATCTGGCCGGGGGCCGCAAAGGCCACCGCGCCCTGCCCGCTGTCGGACGTCTTCCGCCGACGCAGGAAATAGAGCCCCGCGAACAGCGTGCAGATCGCGCCAACGACGCTGGTCGCGTAGGCGCTGTTGACGAAAAAGCTCAGCCAGTCGAGGTCGACCATGGCGAAGTTGCGCCAGACCAGCAGCGCCACGCTGCCCAGATACCCCGAGGCGTCGGCCACATAGATCAGGAAGCCGGCCGTGCCGACCTGACCGCTGAAGGCGATCATGCGGTCGAACAGCATGGCGTTGAACGGGGTGTAGGCCATGTACAGCCCCGCGCCGGTCAGGACCATCCAGGTCAGGGGAGTCAGCATGTGCGCCTGAAACGCCAGGGTCGAGCCGCCCAGCACCAGGAAGCCGGCCAGGATCACGCCGTGCATGACCAGCAAGGCCCGCAGGTTGTCGCGCACCAGCATCACCGCGCCCATCACGGCCAACGAGACGACCGCAACCGGCAGTTCGCTGGCGGTGAACACGCCCGAGGCCTCGCCGAAGCCCAGGGCGGTCCAGATCTCGGCGGCGAAATTGTCACGGAAGTCGCGCAGGGCCGTCAGCAGGATGTAGGCCAGCACCAGCAGCACGACGCCCGGCGCGTAGGATCCCAGGAAGGCGCGGCGCTGGGCCTTGTCCATCGGCTCCCGGCGCACGCGAGCGGCCTCGTCGGCGGCGCTCGGCGGCGGCATCTGGACCAGCGCCCAGACCGAGACGGCCAGCAGCGGCATGAAGATCGCGCCGGTGGCGGCCGGCATCCAGAACGGCGAAACGTGCAAGTCGACCATCAGCCATTTGCCGACCGACTTCACCACGCCCGACGAAAGGATGAAGCTGGCGCAGAGGATGGCGCCCAGCACCTCCGACGTGCGGCGGCCTTCCATGAAGCCAAACACCAGGCCCCAGATCATGCCCAGCGGCAGGCCGTTCAGGAACAGCGCCGCGACATTCCATGGCGCGGGCGTGACCGCGAAGGCCAGCAGCGCCAGCCACGAGAGGCCGATCAGGCCCAGAATGGCGCCGCCGCGATGGCGAGGCGCGATCTCCGAGATCACCTTGACGCCGATCATCTTGGACAGGGCGTAGCCGGCGACCTGGGCCAGCACGAGCGCGATCTTGTAGTCGACCGCGAAATTCCAGCCCTCGACCACGCCGAACGTCGCCGCCGCGAACGGCTTGCGGAAGGCGTACATCGAGAAATAGGCGCAGAAGCCGGCAAGGCCCGCGAATAGGGTGAAGGCCAGCGGGTTGGCGCGCTCCAGCCAGCGCTTTGGACCAGTTGTCATGCGACGCCCTCTTTGGAGCGCACTGGTCTAGACCAAGTCTAAGACACTTGGATGACGGCCGCGTATGCCCGGGACGCACCCCTTCTCAAGTCAGCGTACGCGGATATCGACGCTGATTTTAAGGGAGTCGTGGCGCCAGTGTTCACGGTCGAACTCGACCACGCGACCCTGCGCGTCATAGCAGGTGCGAACCAGATTGAGCCCCGGCAGGCCGGACTTGACGCGGAGGGCCTCGGCCTCCTCGCCCGTGAGGGCGCAGGGCCTCATGTCGACCTTGTTGCGCGCCACGCCGATGCCATAGACCGACTTCAGCACACTGGTCAGCGAGCCATTCAGATCGTGGTCTATCAGACCCGGCGCCAAGGATGCGTCGACGACGATGCTCTCGAACAGCACCGCCCGGCCATCGACCGAACGCCGGCGGCGGATCCAGTACATGGGCGACCCGATCGGGCGCGAGAAGATCTCGGCCAGCATGCCGTCGCAGACGATGTCGGTCTTGCTGAGCGTCTCCGTCGCCGGCCGCCGCCCCTGCGCCTCGACATAGGACATGAAGCCTTCCCAGCGGGTCGGGTCGTAGACCACGGGCGGTGGCGAGACATACCAGCCGCTGCGGTCCTTGCGGTAGATGACGCCTTCGGCCTCGAGCTGGAACAGGGCTTCGCGAACCGTGCCGCGGGCGACGCCGCCGCCGATCTGCAACTGGCGCTCTGACGGAAGGCGCTCGCCCGGCTTGAACTCGCCGCCAGCGATGCGCGCGGCGATGTCATCGCGCACGCCGAGATACTGAAGGCTTTCGGGATGCTGCATCGAGCGACCTGGCCAGCGGTCGAATCCCGCCATGGCGCGAGGATGGGAGGGCGCTCCCCCAGGGTCAAGGAACTGGATCGGTCCGGCAGCGGAATGGCCTGATCCGCGTCGCGCTGTCACGAAACTTTCGCCGACGCCCCAAACAATCTGGTCTATACCAAACAAGAATTTCGGGAGATGGGCCGATGACGACCGACCGCCGCTCTTTCCTGCGCGCCGCCGCCACGGCCAGCGCTGCGGCCGGCCTGTTGCCAGCCACCGTCGCCAGGGCCATGGCCATCCCCGCGCGCCATCGCACCGGCACGATCATGGATGTCGAGCACGTCGTGATCTTCATGCAGGAGAACCGGTCGTTCGACCATTATTTCGGGGTGCTGAACGGCGTGCGCGGCCTGGGCGACCCGCGTCCGCAGCGCCTGCCCGGCGGCGCATCGGTGTGGCGACAGCCGAGCAAGGAACACCCGGACGGCTTCGTCGCCCCGTTCCACGGCGACGCCTCGGCGACCAACGCCTACACCGTCGACGGCTCAGACCAGGGCCATCAGGCGGCGATCACCATCGTCAACGGCGGGCGCTACGACCAGTGGGGCCACTCGGGCGAACTGCACAAGCGGATGGTCTACTACAAGGCCTCCGACCTACCCTTCTACCACGCCTTGGCCAGCGCCTTCACGGTCTGCGACGCCTATCACTGCTCGACCCTGACCCAGACCTACCCGAACCGCCTGCACCTTTGGACAGGCTGCAACGGCGGCGGCAAGGTTGGCGGCGATCCGGAAATGAGCAACTACGGCGAGGACGAGACGCCCAGCGCCGACATGGCCGAAGACAAGGTCATGGCCAAGGGGCCGCACGACTGGACGACCTATGCAGAGCGTCTGCAGGCGGCCGGGGTCAGTTGGAAGGTCTATCAAGAGTACGACAATTTCGGCGACAACATCCTGTCGGTGTTCAAGCCCTTCCGCCCCTGCGCCAAGGACTCCGAGCTCTACGCGCGCGGCCGCTCTTGGGTGAGTGAAGACAAGTCGGGCGCCGACCGCAGCCGCTCGGACGGAGAACAATTGGTCGAGGCCTTCCGCGCCGACGTCGCCGCCGACCGGCTGCCGCAGGTCTCGTGGATCGTCACCGCCGCCGACCTCTCCGAACATCCCCAAGCCGAGCCCTCTAAGGGCGAACATGTCTGCGCCGAACTGATCAAGGCCCTGGTCGACCACCCCGAGGTGTTCGCCAAGACCGTCTTCATCGTCAATTACGACGAAGCCGGCGGCTTCTATGACCACATGCAGCCGCCGATGCCGCCTCTGACGCCCGAACAAGGCTGGAGTTCGGTGTCGGTGGCCGGCGAGGCCAAGACCTATGGTCCCGACGCCGAAGGCCCAAACAAGGGCGCCCATCCCCTGGGCCTGGGCATCCGCGTGCCGGCCATCGTCGTCTCGCCCTGGAGCCGGGGCGGCTTCGTCTGCTCGGAGGTGTTCGACCACACCTCGACGCTGAAGTTCCTGGAGAAGCGCTTCGGGGTCCGCGAGGACAATATCAGCGACTGGCGCAGGACGGTCTGCGGCGACCTGACCTCGGCCTTCGACTTCGCCACGCCGAACCAGGACTGGACGGCCCTGACCCTGCCCGCCACCGCCGACTACATGCAGCGCGTGGCCCGCTCCAAGGCCGCGGCAAGCCTGAAGATCCCCGTCACGCAAAGTCCATCGGCCCAGGACGGCCCGCAGCGCGGCGCGCGCGCCCTGCCCTACGTTCTGTCGGCCGACGCCCGCGTCTTGGACGGCGCGCTGTGGATCGACCTGGTCAACGCCGGCCGCGCGGGCGCGGTGTTCCAGGTGTTCGACAACACCGACCGCGACGGCCCCTGGCGCTTCACCCTGGCGGCGGGCCGGAAATACGCCGCCGGTCACTGGAACAAGGACGGCCGCGCGCCGGGTCCCTATGACCTGACCGTCCACGGCCCGAACGGCTTTTACCGTCGCTTCGCCGGCGACACGTCACGATCACAGCCGATCGTCACGGTCGCCGCCGACGCCCGCTCACGTCTGGTCGTCAGCCTGCAGGGCGTCGGCCTGGCGACCCTGCGCATGGCCGAGGACTATCCGCTGGCCGAGGGCGAGGCCCGCCAGACCGTCGTGTTGAAGCCCAAGGGCGTCGTCCGCTCGGTCTGGGACCTGCGCGGCAGCGACCACTGGTACGATCTGACCCTGACCTCGGCCGACGATCCCTCGTTCATCCAGCGCCTGGCCGGACACCTGGAAACCGGCCGCGCCAGCCGCACCGATCCCGGTATCGGCCGGATGCGCCTCTAAGCCTTCAGTACACGGATAGTCCATGACCACTCGTCCCGCCGCCGACGCCTTTCTGGCCGAACTGACAGACCTGTTCACCCGTCTGGGCGATCTGCACTACGGTGAAGGCGTCAGCCAACTGGAGCACGCGCTGCAGACCGCGCACCACGCCAAGCTGGAAAACGCCCCGCCCGAACTGGTCGCCGCCGCCCTGCTGCACGACGTCGGCCACCTGATGCAGAAGATCGGCGAGAACGCCGCCGACCTGGGCATCGACACCCGCCACGAACACATCGGCGCCGGCTATCTGGCCCGCGTTTTCAGTCCGGCGGTCACCGAACCGATCCGCCTGCACGTGGCGGCCAAGCGCTATCGGGTCTCGGTCGATCCGGCCTATCTGGAACGTCTTAGCCCCGCTTCGCTGCAGAGCCTGGCCCTGCAGGGCGGCCCGATGTCGGCGGCCGAGATCGACGACTTCCTGGCCGATCCGGCGGCGCACAGCGCCCTGCGATTGCGCGGCTACGACGAGGCCGGCAAGGCGCCCGACGCCGAGGTGGCGGGCCTGGCGACCTATCACGACCTCCTCCGCGACCTGATCGACCGCGCGGACGGGACCTAATCCACGACCAGGTGTTGCAGCACGCGCTTTTCCAGCACCAGCAGCGCGCTGGCGTCGTTGGTGCGCATCACCAGTCCCTCGGCCAACGGTCCGGCGGCTTCGCGCACGGCGCCGGCCAGCCGCCGAAAGTCCTCGAGCCCCCGCCCGCCGACGCCGTGGAGCGCGCACAGCTGGCGCCAGTCGAACAGGAAGCTCTCCAGCAGCTTGCCGAACCGCGCCGCGCGCGCCCTGGCGGCGGCCGTGTCGTCGGTGATCGCCAGTTCCGCGCACAGGTCGTCGATCAGCCACTGAGCCTCGGCGGCGGGCATCACGGGCGAGCGCTGGCCATCCTCGGTGAGCAGCTCCGGGCTGGCGCCGGGATCCCAGGCCAACGTCCGCCATTGCGCGCGCGGCGGCGTCGGCCCGCAGGCGAGCCGCCAGAACGCCGCCGTGCCCGTGGTGTCCGCGACCAGATGGATACGCTCGGCGCTGGCTCTGTTCTCGACATGGTGCCGGCGCCAGTTGTCGAAGATCCAGGCCTCGCCGGCGGCCATGTGCACCGCCTCGCCATCGCAATGGAAGCGCACCGCCGGCTGGGTGAAGACCGGAATGTGGACCCGCACCCGCGTGTGCCAGTGGTAGTTGATGTCGGCGTGCTCGGGCACGTCGGCGCCTGCCGCCAGGCGCATCAGTCGCGAGCGGCTCCAGACTACGCCGAAGCCCGCCAGGACCTGTTGAAGGTAGGGCATGCTCTGCAGCCAGCGTGTCGCCAGCATCTGTCCGTGCACGGCGTCGGTCTCGCCCCCGCCGGCGCTGATCAGGCGCGCCGCGCTGTTGCCCGGCAGGCGATCCGGATGCGCAACCCAGGCCTCGCCCGGCAACGCGGCGACCTCGGCCTGCAGGCGCGCCACGTCGAAGAGCACGGGAATCTGGAAGAAGGGCCGCGACAGCCGCATCGGTTAGTCCTTGTAGTCGGTCACGGCGCCGCCCAGCGCCTGTCGAAGCGGTTCCAGCCACGGGGCGTAGTTCCGCCACTGGGTCAGTCCGTCTCTCCCGAGAGGCTGACGCACCTGTTCGGAGCTTGGCGTGCGCACGCTACGGCGCGTTTCGTGGAAGGTCAGGCAGGCCGGTTCGAACGGCAATCCGGCATGGTCCACCATCCGGCGCACGCCGCCCTCGAGATCCTCGACCATGTCTTCGTACGCGACCCTCAGCACTCGCCCCGGCAGCACCGCGTTCCAGTGCCGCATGACGTCGAGATAGGTCCGGTAGTAGCGGGCGATATCGTCGACGCCATAGGTGAATTCCTGGTTCGTCGTCCCGAAAAGTTGCTTGAGGTTGCTGAAACCGCAGGCCATCGGCTCGCGCCGGACGTCGAGGATCGTCGCGCTCGGCAGGATCAGGTGGATCAGTCCGATGTGCCAGAAATTGTTCGGCATCTTGTCGACGAAGAAAGGCCGGCCCAGCCGGCGATAGGTCCGCGTCTCGGTCAGAAAGCGTTCGCCCAGCGCCCTCGCCCCTTCGGCCGTCAGATCCAGCAGCGCCTCGGGGTCCAGCGGCAAGCCGCAGTCCGCATCGCTGCCGCACAGCTCGGCGGCATAACGGCCGATCTCGGTCAGCTCCTGCGTCCCCTCAACCTGGGAATGGGAGGCCAGGATCTGCTCGATCAGGGTCGAACCCGACCGCGGCAGGCCCAGGATGAAGATGGGCGCCGGATCCTCCAGGCCCCAGCCGGCGCGTTCGGCGAAGACCTTGGCGGTGAAAACCTGTTTCAGCCGGGCCGCGTGAGCTTCCGCCACCTCCGGCCGCCAGCGACCGAGACCGCGGCGCACCGCGTTGCCGCGCGCGTAGGATCGCCACGAGGCCTCATGGTCGCCCCGGTCTTCCAGCGCCTTGCCCAGGGCGAACCCCAGATAGACGCGGTCCATGTCCTGGAGATCGTTCCGAGCCTCCAGAACGCTCATCCGCGCGACCTCGTCGTCGGAGAAGCGATAGGTCTTGAGGTTGGCGAGACTGAACCAGGCCACGCCGTTATCCGGCCGCGCCGCCAGCGAGGCCTGGTAGTCGGCGATGGCCTCGGCCTGCCGCCCTGTGACCTTCAAGGCGTTGGCTCGCCACAGGCGCAGGTCGGCGACCTCCGGTCCCGTCGGGGGCAGACCGTCCAGCAGCCGCGCATAGACGTCGATGACCGGCTCGTGGTCGCCCAGCGCGACGCAGGCCGCGCCGTACTGCTTGAGGTAGTCGCGGTTGTCGGGATCGTCTCGCAGCAGCCGCTCGGCTTCCCGCCGCGCCTGTGCCGGCTTCTGCCGCTGCAACAGCACCATCCCGTAGTCGAAGCGGGCCGCATGATAGTCCGGCGCGCGTTCGACCACCGACAGCAGCAGCGCTTCCGCCTCGGCGAGATCGCCACGCTCCAGACGAATCCGGGCGAACAGGCGCAAGGCGCCGACATTGAGATGGTCCTGGCGCAGGTAGTCGCGCAGGACCGCCTCCGCCGGTTCCAGGTCGCCATCGGCCAACAGGCTGTTGGCCATCACCACCGCTGGCGGCAGCTGCTTCAGGATCGCCAGATGCTGAGCCGCCGTCGCCGCCTGAGCGGCGTCGCCCGCCATGCGGTAGAGCTGTTCCAGCATATCCCAGCTGGCCGGCAGGCTCGGGTTGAGACGCACGGCCTCACGCAGCGCCTCGATCGCCGCCGGCCCATCGCGCAGCAGGATGTGGCAGTGCCCCCGTTCCTGGTGAAGGCGGCCGAACCCGGGATTCAGCGCCTCCAGCCGCGCCAACGTGGCCAGGGCGTCCGGGACACGCTGGCTGGCGCGCAGGCCCTGGGCCTCGCGCAGCAAGGCGTCGCGTTCCTTCACCGCGCCACGCTCGCCGCCAGGAACGGCGCCAGCCAGTCCGGATCTGGCTGGTCGGCGTCGTAATATTCGAAGATCAGGTGGATGCGGTCGGTGTCGCCGTCGTTGCGCACCCAGTGCGGACCGAGGTTGTCGACCTCCACCGCCTCGCCCACGGGGAAATGGCGCTCTTCGCCGCCGAAGAACGACACCACACCCGGATTGGTCGTCAGCGGCACGTGGATCTTGTGCGGCCATTTCGCGGCGGGGTTGGCGTCGATGTGCGGATGGATCACCCCGCCCGGCGGCATGCTGGCCAGCATCACCCGCGGAAACAGTCCGCGCGCATAGCCGTAGTCGCGCACTGCCTGGGCGAGCACCGGCTCCAGCCGATCGCGCCATGCGGCCCAGGCCGGACGATCGTGCGACCCGCGCCAGTCGCGCGGACTGTCGATGAAACGGAAGACGATGTGACGGGTCGCGCCCAGCGCCTCGAACCGGTTGGGCTTGCCGGCGTTCTCCGCCGCCCAGATATCCTCGGGGATCGCCAGCACGGCCGCCCGCAGGTCGGCGATATCAACGGGGCCGAGCTTGCGGACCGCCGCGGTCTTGCGCGGATTGGCGGCCGGCATGGCGCTCATCGCGGGCCGTCGAAAGTGTAGCCGAACAGCTCCAGATCCTGGGCGTAGCGGGCCGCGACGCCGTCGATCAGGGCCTGATCGTAGTACTGGCGATAGTCGCCGTGCTGACTGCCGTTGACGCGCTCGAGCGGCTGGGAGGGAATGCCGATGCGGGCGCAGATGGTCTCGTAGGATCCCTGCATGTCCTCGACCCGGCCGATCGCGTCGGTCAGCAGGGTCGCGCCGTCGTCGTCGACCAGTAGCGAGGCCTGCGGCTTGAACAGGATGTGCTGCTCCGGTGGCTCGGCGAAGAGAAAGTGGCGCATCACATCGCGCGGGCGCTGCTGGAAGGCATCGCCGCCGCGCAGCATGAAGGCGCAATAGGACACGAAACGGTCGAACGGGTTGCGGACGAAGGCGAACTTGAAATAGCCGCCGAAAGCGTCCTCTCCCAGATACGGCCTGACCTGCTGCAGTGACAGATGGCCATGCTGGATCTCAGCCAGGTCCTGCCAGGGGAAGCGCTTGTTGAGGAACAGCCCGACCTGTTCGACATCCTCGTCGCCAAGCTGATCGCGCAGGGCGCGTCGCACCGAATGGGTGCCCGTCTTGGGCACCGCGGCGAAAATGAAGCGATGGCGATGGGAGACAATCACGTTCGAGCCCACGCAAAAGGGGGCGCCCCTCCCCGCCGGAAAGGCGGGTCGGGGCGCGGTATTGATCGAGTTCGGTCGTCTTAGAACTTGTAGCGAAGACCGACCATGTAGGTCGAACCGCTCTGGGTCTGGTTATAGAGATACTCGTTCTGCCCCCAGAACTGGGTGTCCTTCTGGTTCGTCAGGTTGATCGCATTCAGCGTCAGCTGCAGCGCGCTGGAGACGTTGACGAAGGCCGAGGCGTCCACATAGGTGGAACCCTGGAACCCTCGCGTGCTGGCGCTCATCAGGCTGTCGCTATGGCCGGTGAACCACTTGTTGCGATGGCTCAAGGAGCCCCGCAGTCCCCAGCGCTCGGTTTCATAGTAGAGCGTGGCGTTATAGCTGGTGTTCGAAATGCCGGTGAGCGCCTCGTCGGCGTCCACATAGGTATAGTTCACCACCGCGCCCAGCTTGTCGAACGGCGCCGGCAGGAACGAGAACTGGCCTTGCGCAGCCAGTTCCACGCCAGTCAACTGCTTCGTGCCGGCGATGTTGATCGGCATCTCGAACTCTTTGACGATCGAAGTAGCCGTCGCGCCCGGGATCGTGGTGTAGGGCACGCCGGTCTGACTGAACGGCACGTTCTCGAGCGTCTGCGTACCGATGAAGTTCTTCAGGCTCTTGTGGAACACGCTGGCCGACAGCAGCCCGTCCTGGCCGAAGTAGTATTCCGCCGCCAGGTCCAGCGTGCTGTCCTTATAGGGCTTCAGGTTGGGGTTGCCGCGCGAGGCCGTGATGTCGCCGCTGTCGGACTGGAAGGCGCTGCCCTTGGCCGCCATCGAGCCCAGACCCGGACGGTTCAGATTTTGCGTGGCGGAGAAGCGCACCAGCACCTGCGGCGTCAGTTCCAGCACCGAGTTCATGGCCGGCAGTACGCCGTCATAGCTGCCCTTCACGTCCGTCGTGCCCAGATAGGCGTAAGCGTCCCCCTGAATCCAGCCGGTGCCGTGCGTGTCGGTCTGATAGCCGCGCAGGCCGATATTACCGCGGAAGCGCTTGCCGAAGAGGTCGCTGTCCCAGTCCGCCTGCACATACTCGGACACGGTCTCTTCCGAGGTCTCGTAGACGTTCTCGATGTCCTGCAGCGCGCCGCCCGTGCCGTCCTTGTTCGGACCGAAGCGGTGGTACTCGTTGAACTTGGCGAAGGTCTTGTCGTAGTCGCCGACCAGCCACGAACCGAACGCGTTGGTGAACACGGAGACCAGGCCGGTGACCGACGCGCCGCGCATCTTGGATCGGGTGCCATTGACGTTGTCGTCATAGAACAGGTCCCGGCCGCCTTGCGTGAACTTGTGGTAGGCCACGCCAGCGCGCAGGGTCCACGTGTCGTTCAGCGCATACTGGGCGTTCAGCACGCCTTCCTTCAGTTCCGACTGGTTGTTGAAGCCACGATAGTAGAAGGAATCCAACGCGTAGTTCGCCGGGTTGGTGGCGTCGAAATTCGGGTAGGAGAACGTCGCCGATTGGCCATCAGCGCCATAGTTGGCGACCATATTGCCCTTGGCGCGCATATACAGCTTGTCGTCATAGGGGGTCTTGTAGGTCGACTTCTCGTAGCCGACGTGACCATCGATCTTGAGGCGATCGGACAGGTCCCACTTGCCGGTCAGCGCGACCTGGTTGAAGCGGTTTTCGTTCAACGACCGGCGATGCTCGCTGCCGAAGGTCGTGCCCGTGACATCGGTCATGGTGACGTAGTTGCTGCTGTCCCACGCCAGGTTGTTGAGCACCGAACCCTTCTGGAACTGCGACGGCCAGACCCCCCCGGCCGGGGTGTCGAACGCGAAGGACTTCGTCCCCGACCCCAGCGGCCGCGTGGCCAGGTGATATTCGTTGCGGTGGGTCGTGAACTCGCCGTGCAACACGTCCAGCGTCAGGAGGAGATTGTCCGCCGGCTTCCACTGCACGGCGCCCGTCAGACCCAGGCGCTCGGCCTTCGAGTTCCAGGAGGAGATGCGGTTGCCGTCCGCGATATACAGGTCGCCGGACAGGAACTTGGCCTGCTGCGCGGCGGACAGGTGGGAGATGTCCAAGCCGTTGGCGACCAGCTTGCCCATGTCCGAGGCGCTCAGCTTGTCGTAGTTATAGGTGTTGTGACCCTGCTCGGTGGTCTCGCGCTTGCTGTAGGCGACCGACACCGCCACGCCGAACCTGTTGTCCCAGTTGTAGCTGAACAGGCCGGCGACGCGCGGCTGGGTGTCCTTGGTATATTGGTTGGTGCCGGCCTTGACCGAGATGGCGCCTTTGGCGCCGGGCGCGTAGTCGAACGGCTTGCCGGTGAACAGGCCGACCGTGCCGGCCATGCCGCCCTCGTTCTGGGCGGCCTGGAAGGTCTTCTCGACCTCGACCTTCGAGAACAGTTCCGAGGCGAAGATGTTGAAGTCGAAGGCGCGGTCGCGCGAGCGCTGGCCGCGGCTGTCCTGCGCCGAGTCGACATTGCCCAGCACTTCCATGCCGTTCAGCTGCACGCGGGCGAAGTCGGGACCCAGGCCCCGCAGCGAAATGCGGCGACCTTCGCCGGCCTCGCGGGTGATCTGCACGCCCGGCAGGCGCTGCAGCGACTCGGCCAGGTTCAGTTCCGGGAACTTCGCCATGTCTTCGGCGACGATCACGTCCTTCTGGATGACCGAGTCGCGCTTGATGGCGCGCGCGTCGCTCAGCGACTTGCGGAAGCCGGTGACCACGACCGCGTCGACCGTGTCGGCCGCGGCCGATTCATTGGCGGTCTGTTGCGCGAACACGGCCGATGAATGAGCGCCAACGGCCAGCGCCGCGACGGTCGCCAACAGAATGGTCTTCAGGTTCGGGCGCGCGGCTCGAACGGGATATAGCGTCGACATAGGTGGCTCCCCTGCCCCAACTGGTATGGACCAGAGCGCTTTAAGCAGCTTGCCACGACATCAGCGTGACAGTCGGCGTCGATGAACTAGAAAATCGGCTTGCCCTGCCAAAGCGTCAGCGAACCCCCTCGTCGCAAGCTCAGGTTGAAGCCCATAATCTCATCGATCGAACCCTTCCGAGCGAATTTCATCGCATACGGATGAACGCCGAGCCGCATCCCCAGGCGCTAGGCGATGTTGCTTCCGCCAGACATGCTCGCAGGCGCATGGCGGCCGCGCTCCAGATAGGACTCTACTTTTGGACTATACCAAAAGCGGTTCAGGGAGCCCATCCACGACCAGCGTCGTCGATCGGGGACAGACGGCCGACCGCGGCCAAGGCGGATAAGGGCCGCGCGGGGTCAACGCGCCGTTTGAGCGTTCGCCCCGCGGCCTGGCTGGAAGACGTCGTCGAATCGATCCGGATCACCAGCGCCTTGCGGCGCCGGCTGCGGGCGATGGGACGGCGGCGAATGGCGTGCGGATCAAGCCAGGTCCCGCCGGCCCAACTTCCGCATGGCGTAGAAGATCAGCAGGCTGGTCACCAGCAAGACGGCGGCCAGGGCCAGCATGGGCGCCAGGTTGCTGCCGGTGGCGTCGCGCACCATCGGCACCATGTTCTGGGCGATGAAGCCGCCCAGATTGCCGATCGCGTTGATCGCCGCGATCCCGGCCGCCGCTCTGGGGCCGCTGAGGAAGCTCGGCGGCAGGCTCCAGAACACCGGCTGGGCGGCGAAAATGGCCGGCGCGGCGATGCACAACGCGGCGAACTTGAGCACCGGCCCCGGCAGGACCACGCTGAGGACGAGACAGAGCGCCCCCAGCAGAACCGGTCCGGCGATATGCCAGGCGCTGGCCCCATGGCGCGCGGCATGGCGCGGCACCGCCCAAAGCGCCACGGCGACCATCAGCCAGGGGATGACGTTGATCAGGCCGTTTGTCGTATTGGAGACGCCGAACGACTTGACGATGGTCGGCAGCCAGTAGCTCAGACCGTAGGCCCCCAGCGGCATGCCGATGTAGAGGCCCGCCAGCAGAAGCACGCGCGGATCGAAGATCGCCTTCCAGGCGCCGCGATGGTCGTCCACCGCGCCGCCGCGCTCGGTGTCCAGCATCTTGGCCAGCCAGGCCTTCTGATCGTCCGGCAGCCAACGCGCATGGGCCGGGCCATTGGGCAGCTTCCACAGCACATAGGGCGTCAGCAGGATCGCCGGCGCGCCGGTGGCCAGGAACACCCATTGCCAGCCGGCCAGCCCCAGCAGGCCGTCCAGGTCCAGCAGCAGGCCGCCCAAGGCCGCGCCCACCGCGTTGGCGATGGCGCTGGCGATCATGAACAGCCCCACCATGCGCGCCCGGTGCGACTGCGGATACCAGAGCGTGAGGACATAGAGCACGCCGGGGAAGAACCCGGCCTCGGTGACGCCGAGCAGGAAGCGCAGGACGTAGAACATCGTGGTGTTCTGGGTGAAGCCCAGGGCCAGGGTGACCAGACCCCAGGTGAACATGATCCGCGCGAACCAGACCCGCGCGCCCACCTTGGCCAGGATCAGGTTCGACGGCGCCTCGAACAGGAAGTAGCCGATGAAGAACAGGGACGCGCCAAGACCATAGGAGGCTTCGCTGAGGCCAAGGGCCTGGACCATGTCGAGCTTGGCGTAAGAGACGTTCTGCCGGTCGATATAGGCGATCAGGTACATCAGGCAGAACAGCGGCATCAGCCGTGCGGTGACCCGCCGGACGGTCGCGACTTCCAGATTGGGAGACGGATCAGACATTCGAGGGCCTCTTGTCGGGACGTCGGGGTGGAGCGGTAGAGTCCCGCTGGATAAGCACATGGTCCAGCACGTGATCCGCATAGACCTCCGCCGAGGGCTTGGGCGAACGCAACGCGCGCAGCAGAAGGTCGAGGGCCACCGCGGCCATCTGGCGGACAGGCTGGTGAATGGTGGTCAGCGGCGGCCACAGCGTGGTGGCCACGGTCGTGTCGTCAAACCCGACGATGGTCAGGTCGCCCGGCACGTCCAGGTGTCTGCGATGAGCGACCGAGACGGCGGCGGCGGCCATGTCGTCGTTGCTGGCGAAGATCGCGGTTGGCAGGCGCTCGCCGTCCAGCAACACCTCGGCGGCGCGCAGACCGGAGTCGTAGGTGAACGCGCCGTGCGCCAGGACAAGCTCGGCGTCTTCGACGGCTGCGACGGCCGCCCGGGCGCCGTCCAGGCGCGCGGCGCTGGCGGTCTGGTTGGGGTTGCCAACGATGAAGCCGATCCGGCGATGACCCAGATCCAGCAGATGCCGGGTCATGGCTTGGCTGGCCTGACGGTCATCGATCCGGACATTGATCGCGTCCGCCGGAGGACGCCCCGCGGCGACCACGGCGACGGGCAGATTGGCGGCGCGGAGGATATCCAGCACCGCGGCGGACTCGCCGAGCGGGGGCGCTAGGACCACGCCGTGAACGCCGCCGTTCAACAGGGGCCGCAACTCCTGGAGCGAAGGGGCCGCGCCGTTCTCGCCGCGCACCAGGATCAGCCGCGCGCCGGCGTTGGTGGCCTCCTCGAACACGCCAACCAGGAAGTCGCTCATGAACGCGGCGCTAGGATTGGAATAGACGACGCCGATCCGCAGTTCCCCGGCCGTGACGAGATTGCGGGCCGCCAGGTTGGGTTGGAAATTGAGGTCGCGGATGGCTTCGAGCACGGCCCGCCGAGTGGCCTCGCGGACCTTGGCGCCGTCGTTGATGACGCGTGACACGGTCATCCGCGAGACGCCCGCCCGCTCGGCGACGTCGGCCATGGTGGCGTCGCGGAGGCGGTCCGGCCTGCTCAACGGGCGCCCCCTCGGCTGATCGCTCTCGTCACCAGAATCCTCAACTCGATCTCCCCGCCCAAGGCCGCCTCTGGCGGCGCCGGCCGGCTTCAGTGTGTAGCGCAAAGAAAGACGCCCGAGCCACGATCCGGCGCTTGGCCGGATTCGGGCCCGGGCGGGACCGCCCAGGGGAAGGAAAGGCGGAGGAACCGGACTAGAAGCTGTAACGCAGACCAACGTGGTAGAAGCGGCCCAGCAGGTCATAGAGCGCCGGATTGGCGTCCAGACCGGTGTTGGTCTGCGGCGACGGCGTCGGATCGCGGTTCAGCAGGTTGTCGACCTTGCCATAGAGCTGCAGACCCTTGCCGAACTTGTACGAGGCGCTGATGTCGACATAGGTCGCGCCCTTCATATGGTTGTAGTCGATGGTCGGGTTGACGCCGGTCGAGACGGGGCAGCTGCCCGGCTTGCATTCGATATAGTCGGTGGTCGTGCCGCCGAACCGGCCATTGCTGAACCAGCGCTCCTGGACGCTGAAGGCGAAGCGGTCGGTGTCCCACGACTGGATGGCCAGGAACTTCCAGTCCGGCGTCGCGCCGGAGTTCTGGCCAGCCGAGTCGACGGCGACCGCGCCGGGGATGCCCGGATTGGTGACGAACTTGTGGGTGTTCGTGGCCAGGCCACGGACAGTGAAGCGCCCCGGAACGCTGGGCAGCTCGAAGCGATAGCTGCTCTCGATGTCGAAGCCGCTGGTCTTGATCGAGGCCAGATTGAACGTCTGCGAGTTAATGAACGGCGTCACGCCGCCCGAGGGGGCAAGATTGAAGGCGCCGCAGAACTGGCTGAGGCCAGCATAGCAGAAATTGACGATCTGCTGGGCGCCCAGGCTGGAGATGCCGCCATTGAGGACGATGTTGTACCAGTCGACCGAAACGCTGAAGCCCGGCAGCCATTGCGGGTTCGACAGCACCGCGCCGATGGTCACGTTCTTGGCGATTTCCGGCTTCAGGTCCGGGTTCCCCACCACGTTCTGGAACGCCGTCACCGCGCCGCCGGAAGGCTGGCCTGGCGGGGGGTTGTTGGTCGTGGGAATGGTGAAGTTCGGCAGGGTGGTCGTCACCGGTGCGGCGAACAGTTCCGACAGGTTCGGCGCGCGGACGTCCCGCGAGGTGACGGCCCTCAGGCGGACGCCGTCGATCGGCGTGTCCCAGGTGGCCCCGACCTTCCAGGTGTAGACGGTGCCGGAGGTGCTGTAGTCGGTCCAGCGGCCGGCCATGTTGAGATTGGCCCGACCCGCCGCTTCCGAATTGACCAGCGGGATGTTCACTTCGGCATAGGCTTCCTTGACCGAATACTCGCCGGCGCCGGAGTGGTAGTTGCCCGCGAACCAGTTGGAGCCCGACGCATTCAGGACCGGGTCGGCAGGGTAGTCGGCGGTATTGGGCGAGTCCGTATTGCCATCGCCGTAGGGGTCGCCTTGGACGTGGTACTGCTCCTTGCGCCACTCGCCGCCAAACGCCAGCGAGACCGGACCTGCCCAAGACGAGAAGGGTTCGCCGCTGAAATTGATGCTGGCCACATCCTGCTTCTGCACGGAATGCTGATACGGGCCGTTCTTGGGCGTGATGTAGGCCAGGGCGGCTTCGCTCGGCGGCTTACCGCCGAAGATGTTGATCGGCACGCAGCCGTTGGCGCGGGCGATCGGGTCGGCGCAGACGATCTGACCACCGACGGTCGTGGCCTGGATGGCCGCGCGATAGCGCGGCATCAGCAGGATGTCGCGAACGTGGATGTTCGTCGTGTTCTGGCCGTGGGTGTAATAGGCGTCGTAGCGCCACTCCTTGCCCATGGCGTTGAACTTGCCGTCGGCGCCGATGACCGCCCGGACCTGGGTCCGCGTCGGATGGACCGAGATATTCCGCGGCAGCAGCGCGTTGCTGGTGCCAAAGCTGAAGGACGTGATGTTGTTGGCCGCGCAGGCCGCCACGATCGACGCCGGCAGGAACGGGTTCGAGCACGACATCGTCAGGCCGGTGGTCGCCGCGCCCGGATTGGGCTGGTTGCTGCTTTCCACACGGGCGACGTTCAGGGTCGCGTAGATCTCGTTGTTGTCGTCCAGGTCGTAACCGATGCGGCCATAGCTGCCCATCCGCTTGATCCGGGATTGCAGCGAGGTGCCGACGCCGACATTGCCCGACAGGTCGCCGCCAACGCAGAAGCCGCCGTTCGTATAGCAGCCGCTGACCGCGCCGTTGGCCGCCTTGGACGGCACGCCGCCGCCACCATACTGGAACTGGAACGGATTGCCGGCCTGGTCGAAGGCTGTGCCTTGCAGCGGCCCGTTACTGATCAGGCCGTATTTGGTGTACTGATAGGCTTGGGCGTGCTCGCGATAGAGGTACTGAGGCGAACCGTCGTTGGTGACCCCGCGATTGACCAGGGTGGCGGTCGTATACCAGTCGCGGCTGCCCGGCGCGTCCTCGCCGAAGCCACCCGCCGGGACGCCCTCTTCCCAGTCATATTCGCCGCTGACCTGGACATGCAGGCGGTCATTCAGGAAGTTCTTCCCGGCGGCGACCTGGGCCAACCATTGGTGGTTGTCGCCATACTTGGTGACGCCCCCCATGACGTTGGCCTTGAAGCCCACGAACTTCTTGTTGGTGATGAAGTTGACCACGCCGCCAACGGCGTCCGAGCCATAGGAGGCCGAGGCGCCGCCGGTGACCACGTCGACCCGCTCGACCAGCAGCTGGGGGAACAGGCTGATGTCCGGCACGCCGGTGACATTGGCCGGCACGACCCGCTGGCCGTCCAGCAGGGTCAGGGTGCGGATGGTGCCAAGGCCCCGCAGCGAGAACGAGGACAGGCCCTGCTGGCCGCTCGAGGTGCTGAACGTGCCGGTAGTGGCGCCGCTGGAGCCCTGCAGGGACGGCAGCTGAGTGATGGCGGTGAAGATGTTCGGCTGGGCGGCGCGCTCGAGATCGGCCTGACCCAAGACCTGGGTCGGGGTCGGCGCGGTGAACCCGGTCGACCGGATCCGCGTGCCCGTGACGATGATTTCGGTCAGCGCCGTCGAGTCGGACGATCCTGTGGCAGGAGCCGGCGCCGTCTGGGCGTTGGCCGCTCCGGCCGCCATGACCATCGCGACCGCGCTGGTCGCGAGCAACATGCTCAAAACGGGCGATCGCCCCCGCAGGCTACCGACAGCGCTCATCCTACACCCTCCCATTTTTCATTGAGACCCTCGTTCGATGGCCTGATCGGACTATCTCAGACGATGGGACCGCTAACTATACGACCATGGTCGTATGCCCCGCGGGCTGGAGCTTCCGGCCAACGCCAACAGCCCCGGACGCGGCGCGCCCGGGGCTGTTTCGCCGTCCGTCCTCGGCGTCTTATCGCGGACGAACCGCGTAGAGCGCGTGGTGGGTCAGCACGAACAGGGTCTGCTTGTCGGGGCCGCCGAACAGCAGCTGCAGCGGCCGTTCGGGGACGTCGACACGCCCCAGTTCCTGGCCGTTCGGCGCGTAGACGAACACCTGGCCATTGGCGACATAGACCCGGCCCTGGCCGTCCGTCGCGACGCTCTCGCCGCCCCGGTCGGCGAAGGGTTTCAGGTCGGTGATCGCCCCGCCCTTCCCCACCACGCCGCTGTAGGTCTTGTTCTCGGAGCTGTTGGCCAGGAACACCCGCTGCCCTGGCTTCGCCGTCGTGAAGCCGTAGGTGTCCAGCGAGTCGGAGAACCGCAGGCCGCGATAGTCCGGCGGCCCCTGCTGAAAGACGCGGTAGGCCGGCAGCACCAGGCTGCCGTCAGGCGAGACGTATTCACGCGACTTCGACAAGGCCATGTCGCGCAGGAAGAAATCCGCCAGGGTCGGGTACTGGTAGGTCTCGGGATCGATCTGGTCCTTGAACTCGCCGTTGTTCCACCAGTTGACCGGCAACACGGTCGCCGCGCCGGCATGGTCGGCGGTCGGCGTCGCGGCGATCACCGTCACCTCGGTGTCCGGGCTTCCGGGCTTGAAGCTGTAGACCGAGCCGTTGCGGCCGTCCGACGACAGCACCAGAAGACTGCCCGAGGCGTCGACCGCCAGGTTGACCGGATCCAGGGTGTTGTCGCGCACGATCGACAGCTTGCGGGCGTCCGACCAGCTGTAGATGCGCTGATGCTTGCGGTCGGCGAAGTATAGAGTCCCGGTCGCGTCGACGGCCCCGCCGCCCAGCGAGTAGAAACCGTCGGCCAGCTTCTCCACCGTCGCGCCAACCGGGAAAACAGAGGGCGCGACCGGCTTCGAGACGGCCGGCAGGTCCAGCACCGCGAACTGGCGCTCGCGCACCTCCAGGCCGTTGGTGACGTCCTGGATGGCGTTCTCGTAAGGATACTTGGTCAGGCGCAGGAAGGTCGCGCATCCGTTCTCGTCGCACGTTCCCAGACCGCTCTCGCCATTGACGGCCACGTTGCGGAACCGGATGTCGTGCGAGTTATAGACCCGCACCGCCGCCGGCGCCGGCTTGCGCGTCCGGGTGACGCGGTAGCCGTGATAGTTGGCCAGCAGGATGTTGTGGGAGTCGCGGATCTCCAGCGAGACGGTGTCCTCTCCCTCTCCGGCCTCCTCCTCGGTCTGGGGCGCCAGGAACTCCCAGTTGGCGACGCGGTTGAGGGTGATCTCGGTGCGCACGTGGTGCTCGACCGACGTCTGGTACACATGGCCGGGCGTCGTGGTGTCGGAGACGTAGATCCCCGTATAGGCGTAGGTATTGGGGCTCCAGACATTCGCGAATGTGCCGCCGCCGCCGTTGGTCACCCAAAGGCTGGGATACTGCCCCGCCCAGCGCTTGGCCGGATCGGCGTCGCCCGTGCCGTTGGCGTTGTAGGGAATGACCCGCGTCCCATCGAACAGGTTGGTGCCGTGGCCGCCCTGGAACTTGACGTCGTTGACCATCGAGGTCGCGCCGGCCGTCCACAACAGGGCCGTGGCGCGCGGATTGGCGCCGTCGGTGTAGAGACCCAGGCCGAAGACGATGTTGTCGCCGCCCTTGGCCGACTCCACCAGCGCCTTGGGCGCGCCCACACCCTGATAGGCGGGTGTCCCGTGGGGCAACACGATCTGGGTCAGGCTGGGATGCAGGCCGATCAGCACCGTGTCGGGCTTGAGCTTCAGGGTGTCAGTGACGCGATAGAATCCGGTCGGGAAATAGACCACGCGATGGCCGTCGATCGCCTTCTGGATGGCGGCCGTGTCGTCGGTGACGTTGTCGCCCTTGGCGCCTAGCGTGCGGACATTGGTCCAGTCGACGGTCGCCGGCAGCGGCCGGATCGCGGGCGCGTCGGGCTTGGGAAAGGCCTTCAAGGGTTCGGCCTGGAGGTTCGTACGGTACTCGCCCATCTGGCCGGGGGCTGGCACGGTGAGGCCGTGATTGAAGGCCGAAACGTGGTAGGTCGCTCCCTTGCCGGCGACCGTCTTGCCGCTGTCGCGGAAGCGGGCGAACACCGGGGTGTTGGACGCCACCGCGTTCTCGAAGCCGACCTGGGTATAGACGTTGCGCTCGTTGGAAATGACGACGCCGGCCCTGGAGATGTTCTCGAAGCGGACGTCCTTGCCCCACAGCCAGTCGCCATAGCCCCTGTCGATCTCGATCCCGACTGGCGTGTCCTTCATCGCGACATTGACCAGGGTGAGCCCCGCCTCGTGCTCGCGGATCGCCGCGTCGCGCTGGCCTTCGAAGGTCGAGTCCAGCAGCACGAAGCCCCAGGCCGGCGACGGCTTCTCGGCCAGAATGCCGTAGCGCCCCCCCTTGAAATGCAGGTCCTCAGCCTCGTTGGCGACGTGGTAGAGACCCGCCAGGCCCGAGCCGATGTCGAACTCCATGTGGGTCAGCACGGCGTGCTGGGCGGCGTGGAAACGGATCGCCGTGGCCGCCGGATTGCCCTTGCCGATCTTGAAGTCGATGTTGCTCATCGCGCTGTAGAAGGTGCCGGGATTGGCGTCGGGCACGGTCTTGTCGAACGGCACGCTGCCGGGCGGCGGGAAGGCCACCGGACGGCCCGCCGGATCGCGCTTGGCGCCGGCGAAGATCACCATGTTGGCGACGCCCTTCTGGAAGCCCGGCGTGGCGTCGGGAAGCTCGATCAGCGGCCGCGTCGCGCCGACGCCGAACACCCGCACGCCCGGCCACAAGAACAGGGTCTTGGTGATCCGGTAGCGCCCCGATGGCAGGAAGACCAAACCGCCGCCCGGCTTGGCGGCCGCGGCGTCGATCGCCGCCTGGATCGCCGCGCCGTCGTCGGTCTTCCCGTCACCCTTGGCCTTGACCACGATGGCGGCCGGGTCGTCGGGGACCGTCGCCAGGACCGAGGTCGAGGCCCAGGCGGGATCGGTCGCCAAGCTCAACGCGATCGAAGCCGCACCCAACACAAGCCAATGCTTCATGGCAGCCTCCCTCACCCGCGACCTACGGGTTCACAGCGTAGAGCGAATGGTGGGTCAGGACGAATAGCGTCTTGCCGCCCTCCCCGCCGAAGATCAGTTGCAGCGGCCGCTCGGGCACGTCGATGCGACCGGCCGGCTGGCCATCGGCGCCGTACTGGAAGATCTGACCGTTGGCGACGAACACCCGGCCCTGGCCGTCCACCGCGACGCTCTCGCCGCCGCGATTGGCGAACACCTTCAGGTCGGTCAGGGTCCCGCCGGGCCCCACCTGGCCGCTATAGGTCTTGTTCTCCGAGCCGTTGGTGAAGAACAATCGTTCGCCGACCGCGCCGCCGATCAGGCCGTGGGTCTGCAGGCTGTCTGCCCAGCGCCAGCCGACATGGTCCGGCGGGCCTTGTTGCCAAACCCGGAAGGCCGGAAGCGCCACGCTGCCGTCGGGCGAGACGTATTCCTGGGCCTTGGGTGTCCCGACGTCGCGGGCGAACATTTCGGCCAGGGTCGTGAACTCGCCCTTGGCCGGGTCGTACTGGTCGCGGAATTCGCCATTGTTCCACCAGTTGACCGGCAGCAGCGTCTTGGTCCCGGCGCGCGAGGAGACGGCCGTCGGCGCGATCATCGTCATCTGGTCCTTGGGGCCGTTCGGATCGATCGAATAGACCGCGCCTTGCGGCCCCAGCGATGACACCACCAGCAGGTTGCCCGAACGGTCGACGGCCAGGTTGGTCGGGTCCAGCGAGCTGTCGCGGACGATCTCCAGGCCCTTGGCCGCCGTCCAGCGATAGATCCGCTGGAAGCGCTTCTCGACGAAATAGAGCGCCCCGTCCACGCCGACCGTCGCGCCCGAGATCGACCAGAAGCCGGTCTCCAGCTTCTTGACGTTCGGATTGGCTGGAGGCGGCGCCGGCTGGTCATCCTTCACATCCAGCACCGCGAACTCGCGCTCGCGCACCTCCAGCTTGCGGGTCTTGTCCTGGATGGCGTTCTCGAACGGATACTTGCTGGCCCGCAGGTAGGTGCCGCAGCCTATTGTGTCGCAAAGGGCCACGCCGCTCTCGGCGTTGATGTGGACATTGCGGAAGCGGATGTCGGTCGAGTTGAACAGCTTCACCGCCGTCTCGGCCGGATGGTACGAGCGCGTGACCCGGTAGCCGTGATAGTTGGCGAACAGGATGTTCTTGGAGTTGCGGATCTCCAGAGACACCGCATCGGGGCCGTCACCGACCTCCTGCTCGGTCTGAGGCGCCAGGAATTCCCAGTTCTCGACATTGTCGAGCACGAACTCGTTGCGCACGTGGTGCTCGACCGAAACCTCGTAGATGTGGCCCGGCGTCTTGGTGTCGCTGATGTAGAACCCCGCGGAGGCGAAGGTGTTCGGGCTCCAGACATTGGCGAAGGTCCCGCCGCCACCGTCGGTCACCCAGATGCTGGGGTACTGAGCGTCCCAGCGACCGTCGGCCACGGGATCGCCGCTGCGGGCCTGGGCCGCGCCCAGCGGCTTGCCGTCGGCGGTGGGCGTGCCGCCGCCGCCCATGATCTTGACGTCCGTGACCAGCGATTTTTCGCCCGACCGCCACAGCAGCGCCGAGGCGCGCGGGTTGATGCGGCCTGTGAACAGCCCGATGCCGGACAGGATGTTGTCGCCCCCCTTCGGCGTCTCCAGGATCGGCTTCACCGCCCCGACGCCGGCGTGACGGGAATTGCCATCCGGAATGACCAACTGGGTCAGGGCTGGGTGCAGGCCGATCAGCACGGTGTCGGCTTTGAGCTTCAGGGTGTCGCTGACCATGTAGAAGCCGATCGGCAGATAGAGCACGCGATGGCTGTCGATCGCCTTCTGCAGGGCGACGGTGTCGTCCGTCGCGCCATCCCCCTTGACGCCCAGCGTCTTGACGTTGGTCCACTCGCCGATCGGGGGCGTGGAACGCAGCGCCGGCGCGCCGGCGTTGGGCAGCGCCTTGAGCGGCGCGATGTCGGAGATCGTCTTGTACTCGCCCACTTGGCCCAGGCCCGGCAGGGTCAGGCCGTAGGTGAAGTTGGCGACCCGATAGACCTTGCCCTTGCCCGTCACCGTCTTGCCGCTGTCGCGGAAGCGCGCGAACACCGGGGTGTTGGAGGCCACCGCGTTGTCGAAGCCAACCTGGGTGAAGACGTTGTCCTCGGCGGAGATGACCACGCCGGCCTTGGAGACGTTCTCGAACCGGACGTTCTTGCCCCACAGGCTGTCGCTGTAGCCGCGATCGATCTCGATCCCGACCGGCGTATTCTTGATCGCGACATTGACCAGGGTCAGGTCGACCTCGTGCTCGCGGATCGCCGCGTCGCGCTGGCCGTCGAAGGTGGAGTCCACCAGGGTGAACTGCCAGGCGGGCGAGGTCTTCTCGGTGACGATGCCATAGCGGCCGCCGTGGAAGTGGACGTCCTCCATGATGTTGCCGGCCTGGTACACGCCCGCGAAACCCGAGCCCAGGCGGAAGTCCATGTGGCTGAGGAAGGCGTGCTGGGCCATCCGGAAGCGAACCCCGGCCGCGGCCGGATTGCCGTCGCCGATCTCGATGTCGACATTGCTCATCGACGAATAGAAGGTGCCGGAATTGGCGTCGCGCACCTTGGCGGTGGCGGGCCGCACGGTCGGCACCGGCACGGGGATGTCGCCGACCTGGTACTGGTCGCCGCCGGTGAACACGACCATCGTGCCCACGCCGTCCTGGAAGCCTGGCGTGTTGGCGCCCAGCACGAACACAGGCCGGGTCGCGCCCACGCCGAAGACGCGAACGCCCGGCGGCACCAGCAGGCTTCGGCTGATGCGATAGCGACCCGACGGCAGGAAGACCAGGCCATGACCCGCGCCGTCTCGGGCGGCGTCGATGGCCTTCTGGACGGCGTCGGTGTCGTCGGCCTTGCCGTCCCCGACACCCTTGACCGTGATCGCCCGAGGATCGTCAGGCGCCTTGGGCAGATACGAATTCGAAGCCGCGGCTTCCGCCACGACGGGGCACGCAGCCACCAGGATCGCCGACAACAGGATCGCTCTCATGCTGCTCCCCAAATCTACTTTGGGACTAGTGATAGAGCGGTCAGCGTGGGCGCCCACCGCGACCATGGTCGTAGTTACGGCTCGTCGACACGCCGCTAGAACCCCAACCTCGACGTGTCGATCTCCGACACCTTCCGGTCGAGGACTCCGCTTGCCGCCATCGCGCCCAGCACGCTCCACCAGTTTCGCCGTCGTCGTCATGGGCGTCAGCGGTTGCGGAAAGTCGACCCTGGGCGCCCTGCTGGCCGGCGCGCTGGACTGCCCGTTCCTGGAAGGCGACGAGTTTCACGACAGCGGCGCCGTCGCCAAGATGCGTGCGGGCCAGCCCCTGGCTGACGACGACCGCTGGCCATGGCTCGATCGACTGGGCGCGGCCACCGGGGAGTCCCTGACAACGCAGGGCGGCGTCGTGGCGGCCTGCTCGGCGCTGAAACGCAGCTATCGCGAGCGACTGCGCGAGGCCATAGGGGCGCCCACGCGGTTCGTCTTTCTTGACGCACAACCAGACGAACTCATGCGCCGCCTCACCCAGCGCGCGGGCCACTATATGCCGGCCAGCCTATTGAACAGCCAGTTGGCCACCCTGGAGCGTCCGGACAGCGACGAGGCCATCCTCACGCTCGACGCCGCCGCCTCGCCCGAGCGTCTGCGGGACCTGGCGCAGACCTGGCTCGAGACCATCGCTCGGCCAGCCAGCGCCACGCGCCTAGGGCATGAGCCGCTTCCGCCCCCTGGATAGATGCCAGCGCATGGCCAGAGCGGCGCCGTCGCCGTCCTGCGCTCGGATCGCTTCCACGATCATCTCGTGCTCGCGCATCATCTCGGCGATCGCTTCCGGCGGCCTTGACCGCGAGATGTCGACGCCGGCGCGCATGATGCGGTCGACATCGGCCTCCAGCGCCTCGAAGGCGGCCAGGAAGGCCGGGTTGGCGGTCGCCAGCACGATCTCGCGATGCAGCGCCATATCCTCCGCGTGGGCCGGCGCGCTCGACATCAAGGCGGTGCGCAGCCTCGATAGCGCCGCCTCGATCGCCACCATTTCCTCCGCCGAGCGTCGCACCGCCGCCAGCCGCGCGGCCTCGGCTTCCAGCACGAAGCGCACCTCGTAGCTGCCCATGGTCGACGGCAGCTCGGACAGCGGCATGTAGGCGCTCAGCTTGTCCGACGGCCGGTTCTTGATGAACGAGCCCGCCCCGCGCCGCGCCTCGGTGATGCTGTCGGCGGCGAGGCGCACCAGGGCCTCGCGCACGACGGTGCGCGACATGCCGAACATCTCGGCCAGCCGCGCCTCGGACGGCAGGCGGTCGCCAACCTCCAGGCCATCGCTGTTGATCATCTCGACGATGCCCGTATAGGCCCGATCAGCCAGGCGGCCTTCGCTCATCGCTCTCCCCTTCGTTGACGCCACCATCGGGCCATTCGCGTCGCGAGGCCAACCCCCACGCTCCGCAACCGTGCGCCACCCAAAAACCTGTATGACAGATTTCGGAGATATAACGACACCGACGCGATGTTCACGCTCACATTTCTAAAATCGCTTGAATTGGTCCAACAGATAACGCTAACATCCGAAATCAGCGAACCGGGCCCAGCCGACTCACAGCGGCAGCGAGAAGCCGGTCGCCGCGCCTCCGAACACGGAGGCGCCGGGACGAGACAGAGGGGTTGACGCATGACCACGATGGACATCCGCGGCGCGGACCAAGGCTTCGAGACCGGGCTGGGCGCTTTGACGCCGACCCAGATGAAGGTCCTTGAGGGCGTCAATCTGGGGCTGCTGAACAAGCAGATCGCCCACGATCTCGGCATCGCCGAGGCCACGGTGAAGGCGCACATGACCGCGCTGATGCGCAAGCTCAACGTCCACAATCGCACCCAAGCCGCCATCGCCGCACAGTCCCTGGCTCAAGGCCTGCGGTCCGCCGGACGCTAAGCCCGCGCTTGCCAATAGGGGCGCCCTCGCGCTAGCGCAGAGCCATGCCCCTATTCGCGGATATCTGGCGCGTCGGCGTGATCGAGAGTTCCATCCAGGCCGTCGCCGCGGCTGGGGGCCTGCACGCCGCCCCCGTGCGTTGGCTACCGGAGGAGCCGTCCTACAGATTTCTGGCGGACCCGTTCGGCCTGTGGCGCGACGGCCGGATACACCTGTTCGCCGAGGCCTACGACTACCGCACGCGGCATGGCGTCATCGACTATCTTGAGCTGGACTCCGACTATCGGCCGGTCCGCCGCGAGACGGTGATCCGCGAGCCCTGGCACCTCTCCTATCCCGTCGTGTTCGAGGCCGACGGCGAGACCTGGATGACGCCGGAGGCCTTTCGATCGGGGACCTTCACCCTCTATCGCGCCGAGCGCTTCCCGGACGTCTGGGAGCCAGTGGCGAAGATCGCCTTCGACACCCCCGCCATAGACCCGACCTTCTTCCAGTGGGAGGGACGCTGGTGGTGCGCCTATTCGCCGGACGGCGCGCAGCGTGACAAGCAGGGCAAGATGCACCTGGCGCACGCCGATCGCCTCGAAGGCCCCTGGACGCCCCATCCGGGCAATCCGGTGCGGATCGATCTGGCCAGCAGCCGACCGGGCGGCACGCCCTTCATCCACGAAAATCGCCTTCATCTGCCGGTTCAGGACTGCACCCGCACCTACGGCGGCGACCTGCGCCTGCTCGTCGTCAACGTCCTGACCCCCAACCGCTTCGAGGCCGAGGCGACGGCGATCCTCAAGCCCCCCGTCGACGCCGGCCGCTATACGGGCGGACGCCATACCCTGGCCGCCTGCGGGCCCGTGACCCTGTTCGACGCCAAGCAACAGAAGGTCTCGCCACGTGGCCTGGCGATCGACATCGCCCGCAAGATCCGCGCGCGCGGGGCGAAGGCTGGGCGCTCCGCCTGACGTCCCGCCGCGCGGCGCGGCGTCACGGTCGCGCTTTTTTCACGAACCAGTACGGCTCCGCTCGATCGGTGTCGTCAGACTGGTATGCGGATTTGTTTCCTCTTCAATCACGACCAAGTCCATCAGGTGGCGCACAGCCTGCCGATCGCCCTGGCGATGCTGGACGCCAATCTCGACGCCGAGATCATCATCGCGACGTCGAACGCCCGACTGACGGCCGAAGTGACGCGATTGAGCGGAGGCCGGGCCGGCCTGCCCGTCGTGGAACTGGGCCTGACACGCCGGTCCAGCCAGCTTGCGAACCAGTTGCTGGAGCGATTGCTCCCCGCCGGCAAGCTGCTGTTCTACCGCGACAATCTCGACTTCTTCCGCTCGGTGGACGTGCTGGTGGTCGCCGAGAAGACCTCGCTGATCCTCAAGACCAAGTTCGGTCTGGACAACCTCAGGATCGTCCACACGCGTCACGGCGCGGGGGACCGGGCGGTCGGCTTCGACCCCGCCAGCGCCCTCTTCGACCATGTGCTGGTTTCGGGTCCGAAGATCCGCGAGCGACTGGTCAGCGACACCGGCGTGAGTCCCGAGGCGATCTCGGTGGTCGGCTATCCGAAATTCGACCTGGCCTCGGCCACCCCCACGCGGCCGCTGCCGAACGACGGTCGTCCGCTGGTGCTGTACAACCCCCACGTCTCGCCGCACCTGTCGTCGTGGTTCACCGTCGGCCGCGAGGTCCTGGACTGGTTCGTCGACCACCCCGAATACCAACTGATCTTCGCGCCGCACGTCATGCTGTTCGAGCGCCCGTTCACGATCAGCGTCGACAAGCTACGCATCGACCGGCCCGGTCGCCTGGCGGCGCGACACCTGAACGCGCCGAACATCCATATCGACCTGGGCAGCCGCGCCTCGACGACCATGACCTACACCCAGGCCGCCGACATCTATCTTGGCGACGCCAGCAGCCAGGTCTACGAGTTCCTGCTGCGCTCGCGTCCCTGCATCTTCCTGAACCCGCAGGGCCATGACTGGCAGAACGACAAGAACTTCGGACACTGGAAGATGGGCCGCGTGATCAACGGCGTGGATCAGTTGGGCAGCGCGCTCGAAACAGCCTCGACCGACCACGCCGCCGGCTACTGCCATGTCCAGCGCGAGCAGTTCGAGAACAGCTTCGACCTGACCGAGGAGCCCTCGGCCCGTCGCGCGGCGCGGGCCGTGGCGGCGTTCGCGGGCCTGACCGCGCCTTTGCTCCAGCCGATCGCCGAGTTCGTCCGTGTCGCGAATGGCTGAGGATCGCGGCGCGCTGCGCGGCATCTTCGGCAACACCTTGCGTCTCCTGAGCGGCAAGGCCGGGGCCGGGATCATCAGCCTCGTCTATATCGCCCTGGCCGCCCACGCCCTGGGCCCGAAGGACTACGGCATTCTGGTTCTGGTCCACACCTATGTGCTCGCCGTCGGCGGCGTCATCGAGTTCCCGGGCTGGCACGCGGTGGTGCGCTATGGCGCCCAGGCCCTGCTGGCCGGAGACGAGCGAAGGCTTGCCCGCCTGCTCAAATGCGCCGCCGCGTTGGAGCTGGCCTGCGGTGTCGTCGCCGTCGTGATCTCGGCGCTGCTCGCGCCGTGGATCGGCGCCAAGCTCGGCTGGTCGGCGCGCGCCATCGAACTGAGTCTGCCCTACAGCCTGGCGGTGCTGGCCACCGTGCGCGCCACGGCCGCTGGCTATCTGCAGGTCATTGGACGCTTCGGCCTGCTGGGCGTCCACAGCCTGGTTCCGCCCGTCGTGCGCCTGATTGGCGCCGTCGTCGTCTGGATTGGCGGCTGGGGGCTGGTCGGTTTCCTTTGGGCCTGGCTGGCCGCGGCCGTGCTGGAATGGGCCGTGATGTGGATCATGGCCTTCGCCGTCATGCCTCGGTCGCTACGCGGGCTTGCCCTGGCTGCAGATCCCCGCGGCGTGCGCGCCGAGAACCCCGGCATTGTCCGCTTCATGCTGGGCGCCAACGCCGATGTGACCTTGGCTGAACTGGCTGCGCGCGTGACGCCGCTGGCCATCGGCTGGCTGGGCGGCCCGGCCGCCGCCGGCCTCTTCGCCATCGCCCAGCGCGCCACCACCGTGATCGCCCAACCCGCCCAGAGCCTTGGCCAGGCGGCCTACGCCGAATTGGCCAAGCTGGCCGCCAGGGGGGAGACGGCGCTGGTCATCTCGACGATCGCCCGCGCCAGCGGCGTGACCATGGCTATCGCGATCCCGGTCTGCGTCCTTTTCGGCCTGTTCGGAGACACGTTCGCCCGGCTGATGGGCGGTGATGGGTTCGCCGCAGCCGGCGGGCTGATGCTTTGGCTGGCCATCGCCCGCACCCTGCTGCTCTGCGCCCCGCCGCTGAGCGCGGCCCTGACCGCCCTCGGTCGTCCCGGCCTGTCGGCCACCATGAATCTGATGGGCAGTTTCAGCCTGGTCGCCCTGTTGTCGATCGCCCTGCCCGACTGGGGCCAGGGCGCGATCGGTCCTTGCATCGTCGCGCAGGCGGTGCTGACCATGGCGCTGCTGGCCGCGGCGTTGGCCACCCAGGCTCGTCCGTCCGCGAGCACGCCCCAAACCGCGTAGTATGGCCGCCTGACATGCGTATCGCCTATGTGATCAACTCCGTCGAAGGCGGCGGCGCTCAATCGCCTGTTCCCGCCATCGCCCGGGTGCTGCGCGACGAAGGCGCGGAGGTCGCGGTGTTCGCGCTCAGCCGCCGCGACGGCCGAGGCGCCGTCGCCATGGAGGCCGCCGGCTTGGACGTACGCGTCTGTCCGGCCAGCGAAAAGCAGCAGATCGCCGCCCTTCGCTGGCTCCACGCCGAGCTGAAGGCCTGGAAGCCCGATGTGGTCTGGACCTCCCTGACCCGCGCCACCCTGATGGGCCAGATCGTCGGCGGCTGGCTGGGCAAGCCGGTGGTCAGCTGGCAGCACGCCGCCTTTCTCAAGCCCGCCAACCGCGCCCTGCTGCGCTGGCGGCGCGCGGCGTCGGCCCTGTGGATCGGCGATTCAGAAAGCGTCACCGCCCTGACCGCCGAACGGATCGCCCCCGATCCGGACAAGCTGGTCTGCTGGCCGATCTTCTCTATGGACGCCGACGCGCCCCAGGCCAAGCCGTGGCGCCCGGGCCAGACCCTGCGGCTCGGCGCGCTGGGCAGACTGCACCCCGTGAAAGGCTATGACGTCCTGCTCGAGGCTCTGGCCCAGTTGAAGGCTCAGGGCTTCGCGCCCGCCACGCCGTTCGAGGTGCTGATCGCTGGCGATGGCGGCGAGCTGGAGCGGCTCGAGGCCCAGAAGGCGGAAGCCAGTCTCGACAATGTCCGGTTCGTCGGTTTCAGCCAGGACCCGCGGAGCTTCCTGGCGACCTTGCATCTCTATCTGCAGCCCTCGCGCTCGGAGGGCCTGTGCGTCGCGGCCCACGAAGCGATGCAGGCCGGCTTGCCGGTGCTGGCCTCGGCGGTCGGCGAGCTCCCCTACAGTATCGTGGACGGCGAGACGGGTTTCCTCGTTCCGCCGCGCGATCCCGCCGCGCTGGCCGCCGCTCTGGCTGAAGCGCTATCGAATCCGGAGCGCCTGGGGTCCATGGGTCAGGCCGCCCGGGGCCGGATCGAGGCGCGGTTCGGGGCCGAACAGTTCGCGGCCCGCGGCGCGGCGATCGTCCAGCGCTTGAAACGCCTGGCATGAAAATCCTCGTCGTGCTGCACGACCTGCCCCTGGGCGGCACCGAGCGCGTCGCCCTGCGCCTGACCGACGCCTGGGCCAAGGTGGGTCATCAGGTCACCTTACTGTGCGGCTCGGCGACAGGCGCCCAGGCAGGTTTGGTGTCGGAGGCCGTGGAGTTGGTCGAGTGCGCCCCGCCGATCCCACGCGGCTTCGGCTCCCGCATCCGACTGGGCCGCGCGGTGGCCGAGCATTTGCGCCGCCATCCCGCCGACGTGCTGTTCGCGCCCGGGAACTTCCACTGGTCGGTCTGCCGCTCCGTGGCCAAGAGCCTGGGCGACGACCGTCCGGCCATCGTCGCCCAGGTCAGCTCCCCGATCTTCAAACATGGCCGCAAGGGCTTGAAACAACGGATGTTCGAGGCCGGCGCGCGCCGCCGCCTGCGGGATGTCGACGCGATGGTGACGCTGTCGCCTCGGACCGTGCCCGAGACGGATAGATTGTTGGGCCGCCGCATCGCCACCGCGATCCCCCTGCCCGCGCTCGACGACACCCTCCATCCGGCGAAGATCGCCTCCGGCAAGCTGATCGTCGCGGCGGGGCGCCTGGCGCCGGAAAAGGGTTATGACATCGCCCTGAAGGCCTTCGCCAGGATCGCCGATGCCGAAGCCCGCCTGGCCTTCATCGGCGACGGGCCGCTGCGGGCGGACCTGGAAGCGCTGGCCGAGAGCCTCGGCGTCCGGGAGCGCGTGACCCTCGCCGGCTACGCGCCGGACATCGCACCCTGGCTCGATCGCGCGCGGCTCCTGCTGCTCAGTTCCTGGCACGAGGGCTTCGGCGCGGTCATCGTCGAGGCCCTGGGGCGCGGCCGTCCTGTCGTCGCCACGGACTGCACGCCAGCGGTGTGGGACCTCCTGGACACGCCCGGGCGCGGGCGCGTTGCGGCAGCGGGCGATGTGGACGGCCTCGCCAGGGCGCTCGAAGCCGAACTGGCCGCCGCCCCGCCCGAGCCCTCCGCCCTGATCGCCGCGGTTCAGGCCTACCGGATCACCCCGGTGGCAAACGCCTATCTCGACGTCTTCGAAGCCAGCCGCACGCGGCGACAGCCCCCCATCAGCTAGGCGCCGTCGCCGCCGCATGCGGCCGCGAGCAACCCGACGAGATCCTCCGTCGACGCCAGGGTCTCTACGCGGCTCATCAGGTCCTTGGAATGCGCCGCTCCAAGGCGAGGCTCGACCAGATTCAGGAACTTTGTCCGCAACCTCCCTCTCAGGACGTTCAGATCGCCGGCGGGTCTGGAGACGTCGTGACGCGCCACGAACCTCCGGCCGTCGAGGGTCTCGATGCTGACCTCGGTGACATCCTCGGGCCATCCCGCCGGCGCCAGCTCAACCTCGGTGATGGCCCGAACAGCCTGCAGATCGGCGCGCTGAACGACGGAGTCCGCATAGGCGGCGACATCCGAGGTATCGACGCCGTGCAGGGCCAGGGCCGCGTTGAGGCGCAGGCTGAACTTGGCCTCCAGCCCCGTCCGCGGTTCGGCGATGTTGCACATGGCGTCGGCCCCGGCGTCGACCTTCAGGCAGATCGCGCGAACGGCCTCGGGTGCCAAGCCCTCGCGACGCAGGACTCCAACCGCCTCCAGGGTCCCGTGCGCGCCGAAACAGGCGGCGTGGTGCTTGAAGAGGTTGTTGTCCAAGGCGTAGCCGTCCCAGCGCGGTTCCTCCGCCAGCGGGCCGTCGCTCTGGGTGGCGGCGAAGCCGCGCGGATGCTCCAGGATGTCGGCGCGAGCGCTCACGCCCGCGCGCGCCCACAGCGCCGCCATCACGCCGGCCTCGGCGGCTCGCCCCGCGTGCAGCGGCTTGGCCATGGTGCCGAACTGCGCCTTCAGCCCCGCCGCCTGAGAGCCGGCCAGGCCATAGGCCCGCGCCGTCTCCTCTTCGTCGAGGCCCAGCAGATGGGCGCAGGCCGCCGCCGCGCCGAACGCGCCGATCGTCCCGGTCGCGTGAAAGCCCCGCGCATAGTGGCTGGCGCTGATCAGGGTCCCGATCATGCCGGCGGCTTCGTAGCCGGCGACGAAGGCCTCGATCACCGCGCGTCCCGACAGGCCCTCGGCCTCGGCCAGGGCCAGCAATCCGGGCAGGATCACCGCCGTCGGGTGGACGCGCATCGCCAGATTGACATCGTCATAGTCCAGCGCGTGTCCGGCCACCCCATTGACCAGGGCCGCCTGACGAGCGCTGAACCCACTCCCCAAGCCTACCACCGAGGCCACGGGAGCAGCGCCTTCAGCCTCCACGACCTGGCGGATCAACCGCGTCGCAGGTTCCCCGCCCCCCCCGATCGCCAGGCCGAACCAGTCGAGGACGCAGAGTCGCGCCATGTCGAGCGTGGCGGACGGAACATCGGCCGCCGCCGCGCGGCTCCGCCGAATGATCGCCGTCGTCAGCCCGCTCACTGAGGCCTGCTCACTGGGGGAAGACCGCCGGACCGGGCCAGCTTGTCGTCGCGACCAGGGCGTCGAACTCGGCCGGCCAGCGCGCGCGCCATTCGGCCTTCTGGTCGTCATCGGTCCAGGAACCGTCCACGCCGTTCAGCATCATCGCGCGAAGGTCGGCCATGTCGTAGCCGAGATGGCTGTGCATCAGCTCCCAGGCGCCGCCGGGCGTGACGTTGTGCAAGGTCGGGTCGTCGGTGTTGGGGTGCAACTTCAGCCCCAGGGCGGACATGGCGCGGATCGGATGATCGATCGCCCAGCACTCGGGCTCCAGCGTGCGCAGATAGTAGGAGTTGGTCGGCACGATGGTGAACACCAGGCCCCGCTCGGCATAGCGCCGGGCCAGATCCGGGTTGTCGACGATGGTGTAGCCGTGGTCGATCCGATCGACCTTCAGCCTCTCGACGGCCGTCTGGACGTTGGTCCAGGGCATGCCGAACTCGCCCGCATGGGCTGTGGCCTTCAGGCCATGGCGACGCGCCAGGGCGTAGGCCTCATGGAAGAGCTCGGGCGGGCGGTCGTTCTCGCGATAGTCGATGCCGATGCCGGGTACGGCGGGATCGCGGCAGCCGAGCATAAGTTCGACCATCTCGAGCGCGCTGGAAGCCTCGGCTTCGCGATCGATGCTGGGGATGAGCAGCCCGCTGACGCCGACATCCGCCCGCGCCTCGCGGACGCCCGCCAGGATCCCGGCCTGGGCCTCGCGGTAGGCCAGGCCCGTATCGCGAACCGTCGCGGTCGGGTTCCAGAAGAACTCGGCGTGACGCACGCCCTCGGCCGCCGCGTCCTGGAGGTACTCGTAGGTGATCCGGCGGAAGTCGTCGGGTTCCAGCAGCAGGTGACGCTCCAGCGCCCGCAGCACGCGCAGCACGCCGACCGGCTTGGACCCGCGCTCGTAGAACGCGGCGATCTCGGCCTCGGTGATCGGCGCGCCCCTTCGACGGACCATGTCCGTGAAGGTCTTGCGCCGCACTGAACCCAGCAGGTGGCAGTGCAACTCGACCTTGGGGATGGCGCGGAAGACGGCGCGCTGGACGTCGGTCGTCCGGCGTCCCAGCGTGGAGGCCGGGACGGCTCCGATGGATGCGGTGGTGTCGGTCATCAGTGCGTGGCGGCCGTGTAGAAGTAGTAGCCGAGCGGAATGGCCAGAATGAACAGGCCGAGCGGGATCTCGCGGGCCTTGCCAGCCAGCACCTGGACGATGACATGGACCAGCAGACCGCCGGCGATGCCCGTGCCGAAACTGTTGGAGATCAGGGTCAGCAGCACCATGGCGATGGCGGGGAAAAGGTCCGTGACGTCTTCGCCGCGCAGGTGGCGGATCGTGCCCAGCATCGAGACGCCGATCAGGATCAGGGCCGGGGCGGTGGCCTGCTTGGGGATGGCCATGGCCAGCGGCAGCAGGCACAGGGCGCCCAGGAATAGCGCCGCGGCGGTGACCGGCGTCAGGCCCGTGCGGCCGCCGGCCTCGACGCCCGCGGCCGACTCGACCAGGGCGGTGCCCGCGGGAATGCCGATCAGCGGCCCAACTGCGGCGGCGAGGGAGTCGACCAGGAATGGCCGCTCGATCCCTGGCAGATTGCCCTGCGCGTCGGTCAGTCCGGCCTTGGCGCCGATCGCCAGGGTCGTGCCCAGGGTCGAGAAGAACTCGCCCGCGAAGAAGGCGAAGACATAGGGCAGAGCCGCCAGGCTGAACGCCCCCGCGAAGTCGACCTGCAGGGCCACCGGTCCAAGGCCATGCGGCAACGAAAACAGGCTGGGCGGCAGCTTGGTCAGGCCCAAAGGAATGCCCGCGAGGGCGGCGGCGGCGATGCCGGCCAGCACCGCGCCAGGGATCTTGCGGGCTTGCAGGGCCAGGGCGACGGCCAGGCCGATCAGGGCCACCACCGGTCCGGGCTGGGAGAAATCGCCCAGCTTCAGGGCCATGGTCTTGGCGTTGACCGCCACCATGCCCGCGTCGCGGCAGCCCAGCATGGCGATGAACAGGCCAATCGACGCGCCCAGGCCGAGCTTGATCTGGGGCGGGATCATCTTGACCACCAGCTCGCGCGCACCGGTCAGGGTCAGAACCAGGAACAGCACGCCGGAAGTCATGGCGATGGCCAGACCGGTGGCCAGGGGGACATGCTCGGTGTGCGCCAGGGTCACGCCCAGGATCACCGAACCGCCGATCCCGGGTCCGACGATGAAGGGCAGGTTGGCGTAGACGCCCATGGCGATGCTGCCCAAGGCCATCACCAGGATCGCCGCCGTGGTGGCCGCGCCCCGATCCATGCCGCCCGTCGACAGCAGCGACGGGATCACGACGATCAGATAGGCGGCCGCCAGGAAGCTGGTCAGGCCCGCCATCATCTCGCGGCCGATCGTGGTCTCGCGCGCGCTCAGAGCGAAACGGCGATCTAGCAGCGTATGCAGCCTGGTCATTTGGAGGCCTGCGCCACGAAGGTCTCAAGGAAGCGCGGCACGTCGATGGCCCGCACGATGTGGACTTCACGCTCGCCGGCGTTCGGCGCCATGTCCGACTTCCACACGACGGGCTGGCCATAGGAGGGCCCGGCGAAGGTGTCGACGTCCATGCGCGCCACCAGTTCCTCGGTGACCAGCGAACGGTCGATGGCCACGGCGACGGTGATCTCGTCCCACAGAGGCTGGCCGATCCGGGCGTAGGTCTTGACGTAGGTCGCCACCGGCGTGCCGGCCGCGCCGATACGGTCGACCACTTCCTGCGTCGCCTTGGCGGCGGCGGTGACGTTTCCCATCACGGTGATCTTCTTCCACGGCGCGGTCAGCACGATATGCGCCGCCTCGGGGTCGAAGATGAAGTTGAAGTCGGTGGCGTAGTCGGTATTGCCGGTCACCCGCGCCACGGCGGTGTCCAGCTTGCCCGGCTCGATGACGATCTCCTTGGCCAGGGTCGCGATGTCGGGCGCGATGCGCAGCGCCAGGGCGATATTGGTCAACGGGCCGGCGCTGACGATCGTCACCTCGCCCGGATGAGCGCGGACGTTGCGGATCAGGGCGTGGACGGCGTCCTCCTCGGAGGCCTTGAGCTTCGGCTCTCCCTCCGGCATCGGCGGGATCAGGTCGGGATCCTGGGGATGGTAGGTGCGGCCCGGACGCGGCGTGCTCCAGGCGCCCTTGAACGGCACCTTGCCGTAGCGCGCCTCCCAGTTGGCCATCTCGACCTGGGTGCGGATCAGCGGCATCTGCGCCCCCAGGTGGACGGGAGGCTCGGGACGCTTGGCGATTTCGAGGAAGCGCAAGGCGTGAGCGGCTTCCTCCTTCAGCCAGGCGTCGCCCGTGACGACGCCGATGCCCAGCAGCTTGACCCGATCGTCGCGCAGCAGCGGGATCAGCGACTGGATGTTGCTCTGGCCCGGACCGAGAAAATCGTTGTCGAAGAAGATCGCGACCTTGTCCCTGGCGGCGGCCGGCGACGTGGTCTGGGCGAGCGCGCTGCTCGCGAGCGACTGGCTCGCGAGCAGCGCCGCCAGGCCAAGGGCTGCGTGGCGCAAATAAGGGGAGAAGCGACAGGGCAGCATGGGAGATCCTTGGCCTGGACGCGGGAGGAAGAACGCCCCTCCCCCGTCTGGATCGAAAAGGGACTTGATCAGAAGCGGGCGGTGGCGCCGACGAAGATGTAGCGACCCAGCGAGTCGTACATCCCCGCAAAGAAGGCGCCGTTCGAGGTCTGGCCGCCCGTGCTGGCGGTCACAGGCGGATCCTTGTCGAAGGCGTTGTTGACGCCCAGGCGCAGGGTGACCTTCTCGGTGACATTGGCCGAAGCCGCGAAGTCGACATAGCTGACGCTGGGCATCTTCAGGTCGTAGGGCTGGTAGGTCCCGGTCAGGTAGATCGAGGTGCTCGACTTGTCGTTCTTCGTACCGCCGATATAGCGCCACGTGGTCGACAGGTTGACGCCGCTGGGCAGGGTCCAGTCGGCCACCAGGCGGTGACGCCATTCCGGGATCGGCTGACCGCAGGTGACGCCGAAATAGCCGTCGCAACGGTACGGCGCCAGGCCCGGCAGAATCTGGACCTCGTACTTGTCGGTCCTGGTGCCCGCGAAGTTCAGGCCCAGACGGCCCAGGTTCGCGCCAAACAGTTCCGGCAGATCGTGGGCGTAGCTGGCCGCGAAATCCAGGCCCTTGGTCTTCAGGTAGCCGGCGTTGATGCTGGTGGTGACGACATAGCCGCTGGTCACCAGCGAGCCGGTGGCGGGGTTACGCTTGATCAGTTCGCACGAGACGCCGGAATTGATGCACTGGTTCAGCTCGATGCTGGCCGGCACCGTGGTGATCAGCTTCTTCACGTCGATGTCGAAATAGTCGATCGAGAGGCTCAGGCCCTGCACGAAACGCGGGGTGAACTGGACGCCGAACGACTTGGTGTTCGAGGTCTCGGGATCCAGGTTCGGATTGCCTCCGACCATCGCGCCCGACTGCTGGCCGGCCGCCGGAGCGATCGAGCCGTACTGCAGCGCAGTCACACCGGACAGCGCGCATTGGGCGGCGGTCGCCTTGGGCGTCGCGCCTTCGCAGGGGTCGCTGATCGCGGCCGTCACGACCCGCTGGGGACCGAACAGCTCGACCAGGTTGGGGGCCCGAACGGCGCGCTGATAGCTGGCGCGCAGGCGCACGTCGCTGATCGGGGCCCACTCGCCGCCGCCCTTGTAGGCCCAGGTGTCGCCAGCGGTGCTATAGTCGGAATAGCGGACGCCGCCCTCGACCGACAGGCTCTTGAAGAACGGCTTGTTCTCGACCAGCGGGATCCGGATCTCGCCATAGACTTCCTTGACGTCGAACGAACCGGCGATCGGGAATTCACCGCCCGAGTTCCCGGCCACGTCGCGGCTGCTGTAGAAGCTGTCGGGCTGGAAGCTGATCTTTTCCTTGCGGTATTCGGCGCCGATGGCCACCCCGATCGGATAGGAGGCCAGCGGGCTGGTCACGCCCAGGTCGCCGGTCAAAGAGCCGCTGAGGATGCTCTCCTCGGTGTAGCCATCCCGGTGGACGACGTTCTGCACGTAGTTCAGCGCCGCGGGCGTGATGCCGTCGGCCTGGAACAGGTTGATCGGCACGCACGACGGATCGGTCCCGTTGACCACGGATTCGCAGACGATCTGGCCGCTGCTGTTGGTCACCGCGCGCAGAGCCTTGGCGAACTTGGCCAACGAGTAGTCGCCGGTCAGGCGCGAGCTGTAGTCGGTGCGGCCGTACTGGGCGTAGACGTCATAGCGCCAGTGCGAGGAGAGGTCGCCGCGCAGGCCCGCCACGCCGCGATAAGAGGTGTGGTTCGTGTAGTCGTGACGCGAGCCGCCCAGGGCGTTGCGCTGCGAGACGATGACATTGGCGCTCTGCGCGTCGGTCAGGCCGACCGAGGTGCAGATCAGGTTCTTTTCCTGAGCCGACATCAGCGGATTGTTGCAGTTGATCTTCTCGGAGACCGTGAACACGGCGGTGGGCGACAGTTTAATGTCGGCCTCGTCGCGCATGTACATCAGCTCGCCATAGGCCTCGACCTTGTCGGAGAACCGGTAGCGGGCGAACAGGTCGGCGTTGTAGCGCTTGTCGGGCGATTGCAGGTCGTAGGTGTTGCCGTTGTTGAAGCCGTCCGTGCTGCGATAGGTGCGCAGCGTATTGCCTTCCAGGGCGTAGCTGCCGCGGGTCGCGCCCGTGGTCGGGTTGGTCAGCTGGAACTGCACCGGATAGGTGGCGCTGGACAGCGAGCAGGCATAACCAGTCGCCGTGGCCGACAGGTTACAGGTCGAGAAGTCCCGATCCTTGGTGCCGACGCCGGAGATGTGCTTGTAGCTGAAGAAGCCGGTGACATTGCCGCGCCCCTCGGCGAAGTTCTTGCCCGCGGTGATCGAATAGCTCTGCTGCTCGCCGTCGAAGCTGCGGCCGAAGGCCGGCAACTGGCCGGCCGCCCGCGCCGCCGAGGCGATCCGATTGCCGTTCGAGTGCATGTAAAGGCCGCCCTGTGCGTCCACCTGCACGCCGTCGAAGTCGCGCTTGAGCATGAAGTTGACGACACCGGCCAGGGCGTCCGAGCCGTAGACGGCCGAGGCGCCGCCCGTGACCACGTCGATGCGCTGGATCAGAGCCGCCGGGATGTTGTTGATGTCGGCCGCCTGGGCCGCCGAGCGGGCCGGATCGCCCTGCATAAGGCGACGCCCGTCGATCAGGACGAGGGTCCGCTGGTTGCCGAGGTTGCGCAGGTTGATGGTGGCCGTGCCGCTGGCGCCGACCGTGCCGCCGCGGTTGCCGCTGCCTTGGTCCGCAAAGGCCTGCGGCAGGGTGTTGATCAGGTCCTCGACGCGCACGACGCCGCGTCGGGCGATTTCCTTGTCACCGATCGTGCTGACCGGGCTGACGCTGGTGGCGTCGGGGCTCTTGATGCGCGAGCCGGTGACGACGATCGCCTCGACCTGATCGGACGACGCTTCCTGAGCGCTGGCGACGGAACCGCAGGCCACGGCGGCCAGCACGGCGGTGGAGGCTAGTCCAAGCCACGACGCGCGCTTGCGGCGGATGTGGATCGCGTCGAACGCGAGACCGGGAAAGGACGACATCGAAGAACCCCCTTGGTTGTTGGCGCGCTCCGCCGACAGCCCTCCCAGCATTTTCTCTTTATTGTTGTTCACCCCGATAAGTAGAGATGATCAAAATTCGCGCTCCCCTGAGCACGACTTCGATCTTCCCTGCCCTCTATTTATACTGCTGGGTGGAAGCGCGATGAGGGAACGCTAGCGAGCCCCCTTAGAAAGGGAAATTCTTTGTAATTATCTCGCTATCGATCGCGCTTATAACCAACCCGGAGGCGCGATCCAGTCTTGCTGGAAATCCGCCGTGCCGCCTTCATCGACCGCTACGCTCCCCCGTCCCGCGGCCCGCACCCAGGCCATTTCGCTCCGCCAACTGAGGTTCTTCACGGCCCTGGCCGAGTCGGCGAACTTCAGCCGCGCCGCCGAGCGGATGATGGTGTCGCAGCCCGCGCTGAGCGCCGCGATCCGACAGGTCGAGGACCATATGGGCCTGCGCCTGTTCGACCGCAGCACCCACCATGTCGCCCTGACCGAGGCGGGCGCGGCCTTCCTGCCCCATGCTCGCCGCCTGCTGACCACCGCCGAGAACGCCTTCGTCGACATGACCGACGTGGCCACGCGCGGCCGGGCGGTCGTGCGCGTCGGCGTCATTCCCTCGGTGGTGCCGGCCGCGGCCGAAGCCATCGCGCGCCTGGGTCAGGAGCGCCCCGACATCTGCTTCCACCTGCGCGACGGCAAGAACGACAGCCTGATGGCCGACTTGCGGTCCGGCGCGCTGGACCTCGTCGTCGGCGTGCTGGGGCGGGTCGAGGACGATGTCGAGGCCAGCCTGATCACCGAGGACGAGATGATGCTGGCCGCGCCGGTCGACCACCCCCTCGCCTCGCATGACGTCCTGCCCTGGAGCGCCCTGGAAGGCGACGAGATCGTCCACTTCACCGGCGGCAGCATCGGCGAGCTGAGTTCGGCGGCCATGCGCCAGAACAACCTCTCGCCCTCCCAGCGTTTCCGCGTGGATCAGGTCGGCTCGCTGTTCGGGCTGGTCGGCGCCGGCATGGCCCTGGGCGTCATCCCCTGGCTCTACGCGCGAGGCTACGACACGGACAAGATCAGGCTCATCCCTCTGACCGCGCCGACCATCCGGCGCAAGCTGATGCTCTTCCAACGCGCCAAGTTGCGCGAAGAGCATCCCGCGGCTTGCGCCTTGGGATCGGCCCTGGCCCCGTCGCTGGGCGCGATCCTGTCGGGGAAGACCTAGCCGCCTCGCGTTCGCGCGGCTGGGCGCGGTCAGGCGCTCGTCGTGGGTCCGCGCGCGACACCACGGACCAGATCGACAGCGAAAAGCCCGATGATCACCGCCAAGTGCAGGCCAAGCGTCATGAGCGCCAGCGCCGCCAGCAACACCGCCACCGAGGACTGCGCGCCCAGCAGCAGAAGCATCAGGTTTCCGAACACCAGATCCTTGTTCGAGATCAGCGGGAGGCGTGAAACGAGATAGCGGATCGCCAGCACGACCAGCCACAGGCCTGGAGCGACGTCCGGCAACGCGATCCTCCAGATCAGAACGATCAGGGCCGTCGACGCCACGAGCCGAAACGCGTGCGCGACGGCGACATAGGCCAGTTGCCCCAGGCGCAGCGAGAACACCCGGCGCCCGAAGACCAGAAGGCCGACCGAGATCGCCACGGGAATGAGCCCAGACCACATCGCGGGCCCCAGCCGCTGGGCGAAGTCGAGATCCTGGAGCCGGGTGGCGCTGATCGCCGCCAGCGCCAGGGTCAGGAGATTGCCGAGCAGCGCCGAGACGATGTTGACGTCCTTGATGGCGCCGAAAGGCGCGGCGGCGCCGACCGCGCGCCGCGCCCAGACGTAGAGATAGGCCTCGCCGCTGTAACCGAGCACGACCTCGTTGATCACGGTCTTGCGCAACAGAGCCTCGAAGCCCGCCAGGGGCAGGTTCCAGAGCCGCCGGAAAACCGCGAAATCACAGATCGGCTGCGTCAGGTAGAGCAGCACCAAGACCGGCCAAACAAGGAGCGGAAGCCGGTTGATCGTCTTCAGGACGTCCGAGGTCGCGTCGTCCAGCTGGAGAACGATGGCCACGACCAGGCCAACCGACAGGGCGCCGCCCAGCACGTTCCACCATGGCGACGCCTTTTTTGTCGCGACCTCTGGCTTGTCGTCGGAGGGGGCGGCATCGGCTTGCGTCACGCGAGTCAAACGCTCGCGCCCGCCGGCGGCCGCCGGGCCGCGGGCCGCGGCTCGACTGACCGCCCCCTATCCGCGACACGTTGATAGTGCTCGAACAGGTCCGCGAAGTGGTCGGTGTCGCGCCTGACCCCGGCGGCCGCCTCGATCGCCGCAGCCTTCAATGCGCCCGGGTCGCGCGAGAACAGGCGACGGATGGCCGCCGCGGCCGCCTGGGTGTCGCCGGAGCGATAGACTTCCGAGGTCGACGGTTGGGCGAGGTCGGCGAAACCGCCGCGATCGGGCCCCACCAGTGGAAGGCCGCTAGCCATCGCCTCGGCCGGAAGCAGGCCGAAGGTCTCCGAGTCGCAGCCGTGCACCAGGACATCCGCGCTGGCCAGGTGAGCGGCCAGCAAGCCTCTGTCGCGGATCGGCGGGATCAGATGGACGTGAACCTTTCCGGCGGCCGCTCGCCGAACCCTCGCGCGGTCGATGCCGTCGCCCACCACGACGAGGCCGATCGGGACATCAGCGCGGGCTCTTGTCGTGGCCTCGATCACCATGGGCCAGCGCTTTTCAGGGTGGAAACGTCCGACCGCCAGGGCCAATTTCGCATCGTTCGGGCAGGAACAGGCCTCCAGCAGCTCCGACCTCAGACGTTCGTCCCGCAGTCGCGGCGAGAAAGAGCCACGATCCACGCCGAGCGGGATGCTCGTCACGGCCTCCAGGCCGTGATGCTCGAAGCGGCGACCCAGCCAGTGCCCGCCGGTCACGACGGAGGCGAAACGCCCCGTCAGCTTTCGAAGATAGTTCCAGAACCAGTCGAAGAGCTGATCGATCCTCTCGGGGCTGGCGACGGAGGCCAACCACCTCTGGGGATAGATCGCCACCGGGTCGGCGTGCATGAACATGGCGCGGGCGACGGGCGCGGACCAGTTGGCGACGATCCAGGCCCCGCGCCAAGGCGAGGACGCCTCGACCAGATCCGGCGACAGTGAATCGAGCCAGCGATGCACAGGTCCCGCTTCCCAGAACATGTGATAGTTCGCGTCGAACGGCAGCCGGGGAGCGCGAACCTGGATCAGGCCTCCCGAGGCGCGCGGTTCGAATCCGTCCTCCGGCCCCGGCGCGATGACGAAGAGTTCGTGGCCCAACTGGGCCGCCGCCTCGAACTTGCGATCGATATAGGTTCGCACGCCCCCGCCAGTGGGCGAATAGAACTCGGCGACATCCACTACCCGCATCGTGCTTCCTGAAATTACCCCGCCGGCACCCGTAGACCATCACCGTGACGGTGGCGCGGCGGGCCGCCTTCACAAAAAGACGACGTTAGCGGGTGTAGGTCTCATCGAGTTCGAGATTCCGTGTGGTGGTGGGGCAAGCGCGTCGTCGTAGTGGCCGGGGGGCCAGGGGCCGCGCTCGTGGAAGGACTGATATGGACATCAAGGCGTTGACGCGCACCGATGGTGTGCGCCCGTTGCGGATTGCCTTGTTCTCGGGGAACTACAACTACACCCTCGATGGCGCGAACAAGTCGCTGAACCGGTTGGTCGACCACCTGCAGCGCACCGTGGGCGCGGAGGTGCGGGTCTATTCCCCGACCGGCCCGAACCCTGCCTTCGAGCCTATGGGACAGCTGATCTCCGTGCCGTCCGTGAAGATCCCGTTCCGGCGGGACTACCGCCTGGCCCTGGGCCTCCCGCGCGCCTTGCGACGCGATATCCAGGCCTTCAAGCCCGACCTCATCCATCTGTCCGCGCCGGACCTTCTGGGCTCGGCGGCCTTGAAGTTCGCGCGCGCCCTGAAGGTCCCGGTGGTCGCCAGCCTGCACACGCTGTTCGACACCTATCTCGACTACTATGGCCTGGGCCGACTGCGCCCGTTGGTGCGTCGCCATCTCTGGAACTTCTATGGGGCTTGCGATTATGTCCTGGCCCCGACCGAAGCGATCGGCGACGAGCTTCGCGCCCATAACCTGCCGGTCCGCATCCGGACCTGGGCGCGCGGCGTCGATCCCGAACTCTTCCATCCCGGACGCCGCAGCGAGGCCTGGCGACTGAGCCAGGGTTTCGCCCCTGATCGTCCGGTGATCGTCTTTCTCGGGCGGATCGTCATGGAGAAAGGCCTGGCGGCATTCGCCGAGACCATCGGTCAACTGGAGGCGGCGGGCCACGCCCCGCAGGTGGTGGTGATCGGCGACGGACCCGGCCGATCCTGGTTCCAGGAGCGGATGCCCTCGGCCGTCTTCACCGGCTTCCTGACCGGAGAGACTCTGGCCACGGCCCTGGCCAGCGGCGACATCTTCCTCAATCCCAGCACCACCGAGACCTTCGGCAACGTCAATCTGGAAGCGATGGCCTGCGGCCTGGCGATGGTCTGCGCCGATGCGCCCAACACGCGCGCGCTGCTGCGCCACGGTCGCAACGCCCTCCTCTGCGCGGATCATCCTTCAGCCTATGCCGGCGCCCTGTCGGGTCTGCTCGTCCACCCGGAGGAACGACGGCGCCTGGGCGCCGCCGCGCTCGAGCGCAGCGCCGCCTATCGCTGGACGGAGGTTCTGGACGCGGTGCTGGACGTCTACGCCGAGGCCCTGGACGCGCGCCCCGCTCCGCAAGCCCCCGCCGTGCGCGTGTGGCGCTCACCGGCCAAGGTCGAGCCGCAGGCCGCCGGCCTGCCGGCGCTTTGAAGCCCCGCGCGTATCGCCCATGTTCCCGACCATACTTGACCGCTACCTGCTGCGGCGGACTTTGACGCCGATGGCCGCCGTGCTGATCAGCACGATGGTGGCGTTCCTGATGGAGCGTCTGATGCGGTCCTTCCAACTGCTCTCTCAGACGACGGAAGGCTTCAAGTTCCTGACCGAGCTGCTGGTCAATCTCGTCCCGCACTATGTGGGCCTGACCCTGCCCGGCGGCTTTTTCATCGGCTTGTTCGTGGTCGTGAACGGCCTCAACAAGAGTTCGGAGATCGACGCGATCCTGGCCAGCGGCATATCGCTGGGCCGGTTCGCCGCGCCCTTCGTCGGCCTTGGCCTCCTGCTGATGGTCTTTAGCGTGGTGTTGTTCGGCTTCATCCAGCCCTATAGCCGCTACGCCTATCACGCGGTCCTGCACGCGGCCGAGAACGCCGGATGGAACGGCGACGTCAGGCCCAAGGCCTTGCTCAACGCCGGGCCCGACGTCTTCCTGACCGCCGATGACGCCGACGCCAGCGGACGTCGTCTCCAACATGTCTTCATCCGCAAGATCGGTCCCGACGGACGCGAGGACGTCCTGACGGCGGTCTCGGCCGAGGTCAGCAAGGACGCGGGCGATCAAAGCGTGAAGCTGGAGCTGCGCGACGGTCGACAGGTCAGCACGACCCGCGACGCCCGGGTCTATGTCGCCCGATTCTCGCGCTTCGCCTTCGATCTGCCCCTGTCGCAGTCGGCCAAGCTGCTGCGGCTGCGGGGCGACGAGGTCAGCGAGCTGACTCTGGTCGAACTGGCCCAACAGGGCTTTGGCGCCGCGCGACCCGCCCTTCCCCGGCAGACCTTGCTGGCCGAACTCTATGCTCGGTCCTCGCGGGCGCTGATCCTGCCCCTGCTGCCGCTCCTGGCCGTTCCGTTCGGCCTGAGCGCCAAGCGCGCGGGCTCGGGGTCGGCCATGGCCACTGGCGGGGTTCTGCTGTTCCTCTTCGAGACCTCCATGATCCTCGGCCAGGCCATGGTCTCGGCGGCTCGCCTTCCGGCGGCCGTGACGGTCGGCGGGCCGGCCGCGCTCTTCGCGATTATCTGCGTCGCCACCTGGGTGACCAGCCGCCGACGCCCCGGCGAGAATCCCGTCAGTTGGCTGACCGAGCACGTCGCCGCCGCCTTCGCCGCCGTCGCACGGGCGCTCCGCATGCGTCGCGTCGCGCCGTAGCCGGCCGCTTCCCGAACGCTCGCCACTGACGGCGGTCTATCCGCGGCGATCGCGATAGAACGCCGCTCTTGACGGTCCAGCTCAATCGCTCATGGTGGCGACGCGAACTTTGGCCGCGCACACGCCATAATGGCAATACCGAGCTAACGGCGCTTCAGGAGATAGCGGGCGCATGTCTCTGATCACCTACGACACCTTCCGGAAATTCGTACCGAAGATCGGACCTCAGAGCGCGGAGGCCTGGTGCGCCGCGCTGGCGCGGGCGGGCGATATGTGCGGCATCACCGGCCGGCGCGCGACCGTTCACTGGCTTGGCCAGATGGCCCATGAGTCCATGGGATTTCGAACGTTCGAGGAAGATCTGTGGTACTCGGCCGCGCAAATTCGCAAGACCTGGCCTGGACGCTTCAAGACCGTCGACCCCACGCCGTTCGCCGGAAATCCAAAGGCGCTCGCCAACAAGGTCTACAACGGCCGCATGGGCAACCGCGAGGGCTCGGACGACGGCTATTACTTCCGAGGCCGGGGGGCCCAAGCAACTGACCGGACGCGACAACTATACGCTCTTTGGCGCGTGGTTGGCGTCTCGACGACCCGATGTCGGCGATATCCGCCTGAAGCCGGAGCTGGTCGCCGGCCCGGATATCGGGTCCCTCGCCGCGGCCTGGTTCTGGGACAAGAACCACCTGTCGGCGATCCTGCAGGCCGACAGCAACGACGAAAGCGCGAGCAGGAAGATCACCCAGGCGATCAACAACGGCCAAACCGGCTGGGAGTCGCGATGGACCTGGACCCAAAGGGCCATGACGATCTGGTAACCCGCGTCCGATCGACCGCACTGGACGGTCCGACAGCGGCACCGACGCACACGTCCACGGAGGTCTGCACGCCAGGGTTAAGTATTGTTCCCAATGGTGTGGTTGGGGCGTGCGGCACTATCCCTGTCATCGCGCCGCAGGGAGAGCCACGATGTCGATGTACGCCTTACCGAGATCCGCCGCCGCTCCAGCGATGACGTCGCTTTATCCGCCCATGGCCGACATGTTCGGCGACATGGGCGTCAGCATCGCCTACGCCAGCGACGAAGAAATCTACGCCCAGGGCGAAGAGACCGATCTCGTCTATCAGGTCCAGAGCGGCGCGGTGCGCGCCTCGCGCCTGACCAGCGACGGCCGCCGCCAGATCGCCGGCTTCTATTATCCGGGCGATCTCTTCGGCCTGGAGACCGGGCCCGCGCACCTGTCCTCGGCCGAGGCGCTGGGCCCCACCCGCGTCCTGGTCGCCCGGCGCTCGACCATGCGCCATCGCGGCGAGGCCGGCCACGGCCTGGAACGGGCCATCTGGCAGGCCACCGGCTCGGAGCTGGAACGGGCGCACGAGCACATGATGCTCCTGGCCCGCAAGAGCGCCTTGGAGAAGGTCGCCGGCTTCCTGTCCGACGTGGCCAAGCGACAGCGGTCGGTCTGGAGCGAGTTGGCGATGAGCCGCCAGGACATCGCCGATCACCTGGGCCTGAGCATCGAGACCGTCTCGCGCATGTTCAGCCAGCTGCAGAGCGAAGGCCTCATCGCCCTGGAGGGCTGCCGTCGCTTCCGCGTCGCCTCCCCCGCCAGGCTGGCCGCCCGCGCCGCGCCCTAGGCGGTGTCCGTGGGCCTATGGCCCGAGGCGGTCCCGCGTTCTTACCGCCGTGCGCGCCAAGGTGCAGCAGAGCCATGCCGGGGCGCCATCGGCGTCCACAGGGTCAACAGTCGCAGCAGGACCGTCGAGGCGAAGACCAGCCCCAAGGTGGCGACGATCGAAGCCATGATCAGCGCGATGAAGCTCGTGGTCGGCGCGGGCTTGGCTTGTGCTGTTTCCCGCGAGTCAGCGTTCGAGAACATAGCGCCCCGGCGCGGGCGCGCGACTGCCTTTCCCGGGCTGGTCGGCCGGTTCCAGCGTCCGGGCCGGAACGGACGGACCCGAGCGATCGGCCAGCCATTTCGCCCATTGCGGCCACCAGGATCCCTCTCCCTGCTCGGCCTGGCCGAGCCAGGCCTCGGGGTCGACATAGCGGCCGTCGGCCGGCCGCGTCCGGCGACGCCATCGCCGGCCCGGACGACGCGGTTCGGAGATGATGCCGGCGTTATGCCCGCCACTGGTCAGCAGGAAGGTGACCTCGGCGCCAGTCAGCAGATGGATCTTGAAGACCGAACGCCATGGCGCGACGTGGTCCCATTCGGCGCCGACGGCGAAGATCGGGACCCGGATATCCTCCAGGGCGATGGGCCGCCCCTCGACCAGGAACCGCCCCTCGGCCAGATCATCGTTCAAGAACAATGAATGAAGATATTGGCTGTGCATGGCGTAGGGCAGTCTGGTGCCATCGCTGTTCCAGGCCATCAGATCGCTCATGGGCGCGCGCTCGCCCATCAGGTAGTCCCGCACCAGGCGCGACCAGACAAGGTCGTTGGAACGCAGAATCTGGAAAGCCCCGCTCATCTGACGCGGGTCGAGATAGCCCCTGGACCACATCAGGTCCTCCAGGAAGCGCACCTGACCCGCATCGATGAACAGGCCCAGTTCCCCTGGCTCGCTGAACTCCGTCTGCGCGGCCAGCAGCGTCACGCTCGCCAGTCGCTCATCGCCGTCGCGCGCCATGGCCGCGGCGGCGATGGCCAGCAAGGTTCCGCCCAGGCAGTATCCCACCGCGTGAACGGCGCTGGCTCCGGTCTCCGCGACCACCGCGTCCAGCGCCGCCAGGAAACCCTGACGCCGGTAATCCTCCAGGTCCAGGCCCCGATCCGCCGGGCCTGGATTGCGCCAGGAGATCATGAAGACGCAAAACCCTTGGTCCACCAGCCAACGCACCAGGGAGTTCTCGGGCGACAGGTCCAGGATGTAGAACTTCATGATCCAGGCCGGGGTGATCAGCACAGGCTCGGGCCGGACCTGCGCGGTGGCGGGCGCATAGCGGATCAGCTCGATCAGATCGTTGCGAAACACCACCTGCCCCGGCGTGATCGCCACCTCATGGCCAGGACGAAAGGCTTCCGCCCCGGCCGGCGGCTCACCGGAGAGCCCGCGGCGGACATCATCGAGGAGATTGGCCGCGCCTTGGGCCAGGCAGACGCCGCCTGTCTTGGCGACCTTGGCCTGGACGACGGGATTGGTGAGCACGAAGTTCGACGGCGCCAGGACATCCAGCATCTGGCGCGCGGCGAAGCGCGCCATGGCCTGATGCGGCGCGGTGACGCCCGGCACGCCAGTCAAGGCCGCATCCCACCATTGTTGCTGCAGCAGGAAGCCCTGCTCAAGCAGATTGAAGGGCCAGGTTCGCCAAGCCGGATCATCGAACCGGTGGTCCTGGGGCAAGGGTGTGATCGCCGGCGCGGCGGCCGAGCCTTCCAGAAGGGCGCGCCCGGTGAAGTCGGCCAAGCGCGACATCTTGCGTCCGGCCTTGACGCCCAGGCGCCACTGGCGGCCGGGCGAAAGAGCCAGGTGAGTGGCCCAGTCGGCATAGGCGGAGAGGATCGAAAGCGGCGAGAGCCCGCCGGTCATCCGCGCCAGCCCCGCGCTGGCCAGGCGATCCAGACGTTCAGCCCACGCATCGCCGGGATCGTCGGCCTTGGCGGCTGGCGGCTGGCGGCTGTCGATCGCAAGAGCGGCGGTCACGGCGGGCTCTCCTCCACCAAGGCGGCGTGCGCTTGACCTACCGCGACGTCGGCGCGGGCGAACCTCGCAAATCTACGTAGCTTTCCCAATTGGGCGCGGCGGTCGCCCCGACCACCCTCCGCGCGTCTGGTTCCCGGCGCCGAGAGCGACGGCGGAGGAGAAAGCGATGCCTAGGCGCGGAGACGACCTTGACCTTGGCGCGGCCCTATCGGTCCCGCCCGATCGGGCGACGGATTTCATGGCCTCGGTCTGGGCCTGGATGGCTGGCGGCGTGTTGATCTCGGCGGCCGCGGCCTGGAGCGCGGCCTATCTGCCGGCCGTTTCGCGGGCCCTGTTCACCGACCAGGGTCTGACGGGCGTCGGCTGGATGGTGACCCTGGCGCCCCTGCTGATCGTGCTGCCCCTCAGCGCCTCGATCACCCGCCTCTCTCCCGCCGTCGCGGCGATGATGTTTCTGAGCTACGCCGCGCTGGTCGGACTATCCCTGGGCGGGCTGGTGATGGCCTATTCCGGCCATGACCTGGCCCTGGCCCTGGTGTGCGTCGCGGCTGGCTTCGGCGTCATGGCCGCGCTCGGCGCGGTGACACGGATCGATCTTGGCGGCCTGGGAGTCTTCATGACCATGAGCGTCGTGACCTTGCTCCTGGCCATGGTGGCCAACCTCTTTCTGCGATCCTCGCCTCTGGACCTCGCGATTTGCGCGATGGGCGCCCTGATATTCGCCGGTCTGACCGCCTTCGATGTCCAGCGCTTGCGGCGCCTCGCCGCCGAAGGCTGGAATGGCGCCCCGCGGCCGGCGGTCATGGGCGGCCTGACGCTCTATCTTGATCTGCTGAACCTCTTCCTGTTCGCGCTTCGCCTGACCGGGCGCCGGCGGTGAGCGCCAAGCTCCCGCCGTTCTGGCGGCAAGGCGCCGACGTCCTGCTCAAGACCCTGGGGAGCGATCTCCAGGGTCTTTCGACGCAGGAAGCCGTGCGCCGACTGGCCGTGGATGGCCCCAACAGCCTCGCCCCGAGCACGCACAGCCATCCCCTGGCGGATCTGCTGCGGCGCCTGGCGAACCCCTTGGTAGCCATCCTGCTGGTGGCCGCCGCGATCGCCGGGGCCACGGGAGACGCGCCCAGTTTCGTGATCATCGTCGCCGTCGTCCTGGCGTCCACCGGGCTGGACATGATCCAGGAACATCGCGCGCGGGCGAGCGCGGAGGCCTTGCGCCAAACGATCGCGTTGCGCGCTCGCGCCTGGCGAGACGGCAAGGCCGGCGAAGTTCCCGCCGCCCAGTTGGTGGCTGGCGACGTCGTCGACTTGGCGGCAGGCGACCTTGTGCCGGCCGACGGCGTGGTGCTGGCCGCCAACAATGTCCAGGTCAACCAAGCCCTGCTGACCGGCGAGCCCTATCCGGTGGAGAAAGCCGTCGAGCCCGCCGCGACGGAAGCCACCTTGGCGGACGCGCGCAACGCCCTGTTCGAGGGCGCCTCGGTGGTCGCCGGCACGGCCAGAATGCTGGTGGCCGCCACCGGCCCGCGCACCCGGCTTGGCGCCATCGCCCGAGCCTTGGGCAAGGCGCAGCCGCCCACCGCGTTCGAGCGCGGCGTTCACCAGCTGGGGGTCCTGATCGTTCGCCTGACCCTGTTCCTGGTGCTCTTCGTGCTGCTGGCCCACTTGGCGCTGGGTCGACCGGCCCTTCAGTCGTTCCTGTTCGCCATGGCCCTGGCGGTCGGGCTGACGCCCGAACTCCTGCCGATGATCATGACCGTGGCCCTGTCGCGCGGCGCCCAGCGCATGGCCGCCGCCAAGGTGGTGGTCAAGCGCCTGTCGGCGATCCACGACCTGGGTCAGATGGACATCCTTTGCACCGACAAGACGGGCACGTTGACCCAGGCGCGCATAGCGCTGGTCGCCCATCCCGGGATCGACGGCGAAGACGATGACCAGGTGGCCGAATGGGCGGCGATCAACGCGCGCTTCGAGACCGGTCTGAGGAGTCCCCTCGACGAGGCGTTGCTCCAGCACATGTCCGACCGCGACCTCAACGGCTGGCGCAAGCTCGACGAGCGCCCCTTCGATTTCGAACGACGGCGGGTCTCGGTCCTCGTCGAGCGCGCCGCCGACGGCGTCCGGCTCGAGATCGTCAAGGGCGCCCCCGAAACCCTGCTGACCCTTTGCGCGAACGCTCAGGACCGCTCGGGAGCGGTCAGACCGCTCGACGCGGCGCTTCGTCAGCGCCTGGCCGACCTCCAGGCCGACCGCGCCGCCCAAGGGCTGCGTCTCCTGGGCGTGGCGTTCAGATCCGCCGCCGGCCGCCAAACCATCGGCCAGGATGACGACGCAGGTCTTGTGTTCCTGGGCTTCTGCGTCTTCGTGGACCCGCCCAAGGCCAGCGCCACCCAGGCGATCTCCCGGCTTCAGGCGGCCGGCGTACGGGTCAAGGTGATCTCGGGCGACGCCGCGGCCGTCGTGCAGCATCTGGTCACCACGCTGAACTTGCCGGTCGAGGGCCTGTTGACCGGGGAGATGATCGACAAGCTCAACGACCAGGCTCTGGCCGTCCGGGTCGAACACACCGATCTCTTCGCCCGCGTCACGCCTGACCAGAAGACCCGGATCGTCCACGCCTTGCGCGCGCGTGGTCATACGGTCGGTTTCCTCGGCGATGGGATCAACGACGCCCCGGCGATCAGGGCCGCCGATGTCGGCCTGTCGGTCGACGGCGCCACGGACGTGGCGCGCGAGGCGGCCGACATGATCCTGCTAGATCAGGACCTTTCCGTCTTGGCCGACGGGGTGGCCGAGGGACGGCGCACCTACGCCAACATCATGAAATACGTGCGGATGGGCACCAGCTCCAACTTCGGCAACATGCTGACCATGGCGCTGGCCTCGCTGGCCCTGCCCTTCCTGCCGCTGACCGCCGTCCAGGTGCTGCTCAACAACCTGATCTACGATCTTGCGCAGGTCGGCATTCCGCTCGATGGGGCGGACGCTTCGGACCTGTCGCGTCCCAGAGCCTGGGACATGCGCGGCCTGATGCGCTTCACAGCGATCATGGGACCGCTGTCATCGGTGTTCGATGTCGCCACCTTCGCCCTGCTGCTGTGGGTGTTCCACGCCGATGTGGCCCAGTTTCGCGCCGCCTGGTTCATTGAATCCATGGCCAGCCAGATCCTGGTGATCTTCGTGATCCGGACGGCGGGTCCGGCCTTGGCCAGCCGCGCGCATCCGGCCCTGACCGCCACGGCGCTCGCCGGTCTGGCCCTCGCCCTGGCCTTGCCGCTCCTGCCATGGGGCGCGGTGCTGGGCTTCGCGCCCCCGACCGGGGCGACCCTGGCGGCGATCGCCGGGCTGGTGGGGACCTATCTCGTCTGCGCGGAGGGTCTAAAGCGCCTGGCGCTAGGTCAAGCGCACGACGGGAGGATCTTCTAGATCCTCGCGCCGTGTGGGCCCTCAGCGAGACCGAGCCCCACGCGGTTCGAGACCAGACGCCTAGCCGAAGACGATTCTCGCGCCTCCGGCGGCGATCATCAGGGCCAGTCCTCGACCTTCGAGGTTTAGGCGGATCTCCACGCCCTTGCCGTTGCGCAAGATCGCCGCGCCGCGGCCCAGGACCAAGGCGCCGCTCGCGCCCGCGCCCCAATAGACTCCTTCGAAGTCGGCGAGGGACTTCAAGTGGCGAACCTCGGCCGTTCCTTCGAGGCGCTCGGCGCCGACGCCGACCGCGGCCAGGCCGTTGACGCGGAAGTCATAGCGTCGCCCCTGGAAAGTCAGGCGACCAGCGCCCGACTGGTAGCCGACGACCAAGGCCAGGTTTTCTCCCCTGAACGTGGCTTGCGCCGTATCGGAACGGCCCTGGCCGAACGCGGCCATTGGCGCCAGCGGCATGGCCGCGGCCAAGGTCATCAAGGTTCTACGGTTGAGATATCGAGGCATGGCGGAGCTTCTCCAGGGCGCGGCGGGGATGGCCAAGGTCGCGCCGCTCGGCGCTCAATCGCATGATCTTGATCAATCCCGGCCGCCCCAGCCCGTGTCATCACCATGCAAGGCCGGCGTCCGGCGGCCTTCTGGATTGGCCCCTGGCACGATGGACACGCCCCTCCCCCGCTCCGCCGCGGCGCCAAAGACGGCCAATCCCACGCCGGCGGCCGCGCCGATATCCGCCAGGGCGGGATCGCGCCGGCTATGGGTCTTTGGCGCGGGCCTGCTCGTGCTGATCGCGGCGCTCGCCGCCGGGGCGCTCTATCTGAGGCCGCCACGGGTCGTCGTCGCTCAAGCCGTCGTGGGGCAGGCGGTCGATGTCGTCTACGCGTCCGGCGTGGTCGACTATGTGCGCCAGGCCCATGTCGCGCCGATCGTCAGCGCGCCAATACGCGAGGTCGCGGTCGCCGAAGGCCAGTGGGTCAAGGCGGGCCAACTGCTGGCTCAGCTCGAGGATGGTCCGGCGCAAGGCACGGCCCTGCAGTTGGCCGCCCAGGCGGCGCAGGCCCGCGTTGTCGCCGGTCGCACGCGACGCCTGCTGGAGGCGGGATTCGCCGCGCGCGCCGCCGATGACGACGCCCAGGCGCAGGCCCGCGCCGCGGGGGCGGCCGCAGAAGGCGCCCTGGCCCACCTGCGCGACTATCGCCTGACCGCGCCGTTCGCCGGCCAGATCCTGCGGCGCGAGGCCGAACCCGGCGATCTGGCGACTGTGGGAACGATGCTGTTCCTGCTGGCCGATCCACGCACCCTGCGCATCACCGCCGACGTCGATGAGCGTGATATCGCCCGCCTGAAGCTCGGCGCCCAGGCCCTGATCCGCGCCGACGCCTTTCCCGGGCGGACATTCCAGGGATCCATCGCCCGGATCACCCCGGCCGGCGACGCCACGGGCCGGGTGTTTCGTGTCCGCATCGCCCTGCCCGCCGACTGCCCACTCTCGCCCGGCATGACCGTCGAGACCAACCTCGTCGCCGCGCGGCGCGAGCAGGCGATCCTCGTCCCCGCCACGGCGGTCCAGAACGGCCAGGTGTGGCGCGTGGAAAATGGGCGCGCCCGCCAAGTTCCGGTGCAGGTCGGCGCGATTGGCGCGACCCAGACCGAGCTCAAGTCGGGCATGGCCGCCGGTGAGACCGTCATCATTGCGCCCGGCCGCCTTCGGGACGGTCAACGCGTAAGCGCCGCGCGCCCATGAACTCGGTCGCCGGCGTTCTGGCCGGGGTGGCCCTGGCGCATCTCCGAGTACGAGCCCGCCAAACCCTGGTGGCCACCTTGGGCGTGGCGATCGGCGTCGGGTTCTTCCTGGCCGTCTCGGGCATGATGGTCGGCTCCCAGAAGGACTTCATCAAGACTCTGGTGGACTCCGCGCCCCACATCATCGTGCGCGACGAGCAGCGCAAGCCGGTTCGCCAGCCCGCCCTGGACGCCTTTCCGAACGCCGCGGTCGCCATCCACGGCCTGCGGCCTCAGGAGGAGGTGCGCGGATTGAAGGATTGGCCCGCCATGCTCGCCGACGCCCGCGCGATCCCCGGGGCCCTGGCCGCCCCGTCGCTCAGCGGCGCGGTGACCATAGCCTACGCGGGCAGGACGGCGGCGGTGGCGCTCAATGGCGTCGACCCACGGCTGGAAGGACGCCTGGCCAAGATCGGCGAAACTCTGGTCGGCGGCGCGCTGACGGACCTGGAGGCGCGCCCCGACGGGATCATCATCAGCCGCCCCCTGGCCGAACGCCTGGGTGCGCGCTTAGGCGACACCCTGGTCGTGACCGCCTCAAGCGGGACCCTGCAGCGCATGCGGATCCTGGCGCTGATCGAGCCCGACGCCCAGGCCGGCTTCTATGCCGGCGACACGGTAGCCTATGGCCTGCTGCGCACCGCCCAGGTCCTGTTCTCGCGGCCAGACATCGTCAACCAGCTCCATATCCGGCTGGCCCGGTCCGACGACGCCAAGGCGCAGGCCGAGCGCCTCGAGAGCCGGTGGGGCTACAAATGGGAGTCCTGGCAGGAGCGTTCGGCCGACATTCTCAACCTGCTGGTCGTGCGGAACATCATCATGTACGCGGTGATCCTGGCGATCCTGGTCGTAGCCAGTTTCGGCATCTATACCGCCGTCTCCAACAGCGTCGCCGACAAGCGCCGCGACATCGCCATCCTTCGTGCGATGGGTTTCACGGCCGGCGACATCCAGGCGATCTTCCTGATGGAGGGCCTGCTGGTGGGCGTGTTGGGCGCGCTCGTCGGCTTCGCCGTCGGTACCGGTCTTCTGCAGATCCTGGCCAGCCTGCCTTTGACCATGGGCGGCAAGCCGCTGGTGCTGCCGCTCGACCGCAGCCTGCCGCAATATCTCCTGGCCGGCGGCGCGTCGCTCGCCGCGGCCCTGATCGCCGCCTGGCTTCCGGCGCGCAAGGCCGCGCGGGTGGACCCGGTCGACATTCTGCGGGGGGCGACGTGAGCGCTCTGATCGAAGCGCGCGCGGTTACGCGGGTTCTCGTGGATCCCGAGCCCTTCACCCTGGTCGACGCGGCGACCCTGAAGATCGAGGCCGGCGCCCTGGTGGCGATCGTGGGGCCGTCCGGGTGCGGCAAGTCCTCGTTGCTTTACCTGCTGGGCCTCCTGGATCGACCCGACCAGGGCGAGGTGCTGATCGCCGGACAGCCAACGACCGATCTCGGCGAAGCGGCCCGCACGCGGCTGCGCCTGGAGCGGATCGGCTATGTCTTCCAGTTCCACTTCCTGCTGCCGGAGCTGACGGCCCACGCCAACGTCGCCCTGCCAATGCGACGCCTGGGACGTCGCAGTCCTCTAGAGATCGATCAGGCCGTCCATACCCTGCTTGAGAAGCTCGGCTTGGCCCAACAGGCCGGGCGGCGGCCTGACCGCCTCTCCGGCGGTCAACGGCAACGCGTGGCGATCGCCCGCGCCTTGGCCAACGACCCGGCCATCGTGCTATGCGATGAGCCGACCGGTAATCTCGACAGCGTCAACACCCGCCTGGTGATCGAGGAGTTCCAGCGCCTGGCCCATGCCGAACAACGCGCGGTGGTGTGCGTGACCCACGACGAGAGTTTCGCCGAAGCCGCCGATCGCCGCATCCGCATGCTGGACGGCCGGATCGTTGAGGATCGCTAGATTGGGTCAAGATCGCGTTCTACGCAGGGCGACTCCACCGGCGACCGATACATCCCATGTCTGCCGCGCGCTGGTCGTCGGCGCCGAACGGAGGCGCCATGTGGCGTGATGCTTCGCTCTCCATCGCCGCGATCGGCCTGCCCGCTCCCTCGCCGGCTGGCTCAGTCGGGCTGGTTGACACGACCATGCTCTACGCGCCGGCCAGCGGCGGCGTGCGGCGCTATCTGAAGGCCAAGGCCGACTGGGTGGCCCGACGCCGACCCAGCCTGCGCCATCGGCAGGTGCTGCCCGGGCCCACTGATCGTGACGAGGCTCAGATCGCCTTTGTTCAGTCGGCCATCCTGCCCTTCACGCACGGCTATCGCTGGCCGATGAACTTGGCGGCCTGGACCGAGCGCATCCTGCGCGAGAGCCCCGCCCTGATCGAAGCTGAGGATCCCTACCTGCCCGGCAAGGCGGCTTTGCGGGCCGGCCAAGCTCTCGGCGTCCCGGTGGTCGGCTTCTGCCATAGCGACGTGGCGGCCCTGACCCGGCGACTTCTCGACGGCCGTGGAGCCGTCGCGTTTCGCAAGCTTTGGGCGCACCGCTTTCGTCGCTTCGACCAAGTGCTGGCGCCGAGCCGCTACATGGCCGAAATCCTGGGCGAGGCTGGCGTGGAAAATGTCCAAGACGTCTCGCTCGGCGTCGATACCGACATCTTCCATCCCTATCCGCAGGCTCGCGCGCCGCTGCGCGCGGCCCTTGGCCTTGGCGCGCGGGAGCGGTTGGTCGTCTTCGCCGGGCGGCCCGCGCCGGAGAAGCGACTGGACGTGCTCGTCGAGGCGGTGGAGCGCCTAGGTCCGGACTACCGCCTGCTGCTGATCGGCGGAGGCGCATCGCGCTCGCGGCAGGTGCTAACCCTGCCGTTCCAGAACGACCCCGCCAGGCTGGCCAGGATCCTCTCGGGTTGCGACGCCCTGGTCCATGCCAATCCCTTCGAAACCCTCGGCTTGGTGGTGCTCGAAGCCATGGCTTGCGGCGTGCCGGTGGTGGGGGTCGCCCATGGAGGCGTCGGCGAAACGGTCGACGAGACGTTCGGCCAACTGGCCGCGCGGGCAACGCCCGAGGCCATGGCCGAGGCGATCGCGGCGCTGTTTGATCGCGATCTGTCGGTGCTAGGAGCCCGCGCCAGGGCACGGGCCGTCGAGCGCTATCGTTGGGACACGACGTTCGAACACCTCACCCAACTTTATCATCGCCTGACAGGACTGCCCGCGTTCACCAACAGCCCGGCTAGCGCCCCTTGATCGCGAGGACGGCCGCGCCGGTGAAGGCGCCGGCGCGCAAGTCGGCCAGGGCCTTTCCGGCCTGGCGCAATCCATAAGTCGTGATGTGCGCGCGTACGCCCGCCGCGGCGGCGCGCTTCAGATAGTCGGCGCCATCGGCGCGAGTGAGATTGGCCACCGACAGGACCCGACGCTCTTCCCACAGGTCGCTATAGTCGAGGGCCGGAATGGCGCTCATGTGGATGCCGGCGCACACCACAGCGCGCCCTCGGTCGACCGCGCGCAGCGCCAAGGGGACGAGGGCTCCGTCTGCGGCGAAGATGATCGCCGCGTCCAGCGGCTGTGGCGGCCGTTCGGCGGAAGAGCCGGCCCAGACACAGCCGAGCGAGCGCGCCAGAGCCTGCGCGGCGGTGTCCCCGGGCCGCGTGAAGGCGTAAACGTCCTGGCCTTCGAAGATGGCCAACTGCGCCAGGAGATGCGCCGCCGCGCCGAAGCCATAGAGACCAAGGCGCCGGACCACGCGCCCCTGGGCGGCCATGCGCCAAGCCCGGAAGCCAATCGCGCCGGCGCAAAGCAGAGGCGCGGCTTCCAGGTCGCTGAACGCTTCGGGCAGCGGGAGGCAGAAGGCGGCGTCGGCCAAGACCTGATCGGCATAGCCGCCGTCCCGGGTCCATCCGGTGAACTCGGCGCGCTTGCAGAGGTTCTCCAGGCCTTCGCGGCAAAGGTCGCAGCGGCCGCAGGCCCGACCCAGCCAGGACACGCCGACGCGCTGACCGAGCGCCAGGGTTGTGACGCCCTCGCCCAGCGCGGCGACGGTCCCGACGACCTGATGGCCCGGCACGATCGGGCCCGGGGTGGAGAGATCGCCATCCAGCAGATGCAGATCCGTGCGGCAGACCCCGCACGCGCGGATCTCCAGCCGCACCTGCCCCGCGCCAGGCTCGGGAACCGGGCGCAGGGTGGCTGTCAGCCGACCGTCCTCGAGGACCATGGCCAGCATGGTCAGGCGGCCGGCGACGCGGCTTGGATGGGAATGGTGCGACCGACGCTCTCGTTGGTTTTTGACGCGACGATCGTCAGCACGCCGTCCTTGAGATTGGCGGTGAACCCCTCGGCGTCGACCGTTCGCGGCAAGGTGACCTGACGCGTGAATTCGCCCGAGCGCCGTTCGAGCACGCGATAGGTCTTGTCGCCGCTCTCGGTCTGATCCGTCTTGTGGCCATGGACGATCAGGCGGTCGTCTTCGACCGTCACGGTCAATTCGCTTTCAGTATAGCCTGGCACATCGAGCTTCAGCTCGATGCCCTGGGCGGTCTCGCTGAAGTCGAGACTGGGAACGGCGAAAGTCTCGGTCATGCCGAAGCCGCGGCCGAACTCGCTGAACACGCGATCGATCTCGCGCTGAAGCGGCGCGAAGATATGGGTGGCCTGTTGTCCGATGGTCGGCAGAGTGGATTTGATCTCAGGCTGGGACATTGGAAGTTCCTTGCGCAAGACACGCCCAATCGGCGCGCGCGGATGATCGCGCTGGCTGGTCCGTGTGGGTTGATCCCCGTCAAAACGGTCCGTTTTGGGCGGCGCATCCTGGTCGCCTCAACCCGGAGATAGTTCAATGGCCAAGACCGATACGCCCAAGGTCGCGGAGTCCGTCTTCGACACCGTGATCGCCGCAGCGCAAAACGGCCAAACCCAGATGGCCCGCGACTGGTCGCAAGGCTGCGAACGGTATGCGCGCTATTTCGCCAGCCTGGCCAAGGCGCGTGGCCCTGAAGATCTGATGGCCGCCAATGCGGACCTGATGCTCGGCGGGCTGGACGCTGTGGTCCGCCGAACCACCGTCCTGCCGAGCGTCGACGGGACGCCTCCGCCGGCCGCTTGACGCAGATCAGTTTCGCGCGCGCGGGCCGGCCTAGGTTTGGGCGTCTTCGTCGCGAGGTTCGCCGTGCGCCATTTCATCGATACCCAGGATTTCACCAAGACCGAGCTCGTCTGGCTCATGGACCTCATCGGGCTCCTGAAGACGGCCGACCGCGACCGCGCCCTGCCTCCGCTGCTGGCAGGCGCATCGCTGGGAATGATCTTCGAGGAGCCCTCGACCCGGACGCGGATTTCGTTCGAGGTGGCGATGACCAAGCTTGGCGGGCACGCGCTCTATCTCAAGCCAGGCGAAATCCACCTGGGCGTGCGCGAGAGCATCAAGGACTCCGCGCGCGTGATCAGCCGCATGGTCGACGCCATCGAGGCGCGCACCCTCAAGCACGCCACGGTCACGGAACTCGCCCGCTACGCCAACGTGCCGGTGATCAACGGCCTGACCGACTACAACCACCCCACCCAGGTGCTCTGCGACGTCTTCACCATGCGAGAGCATCGGCCCGCCGGTAAGCCGCTCGAGGCGCTCAAGGTCGCCTTCATCGGCGACGCGACCAATGTCTGCTCCTCGTTGATGATGATCTGCACCCAGATGGGCATGGAGTTCGTCCACTGCGCGCCGCCGCGCTATCAGGCGCCCAAAGCCTGGCAATTGATCGCGCGGGCCAATTGCGTCCAGTCCGGAGGGCGGTTCTCCGTGACCGACGACCCGGTCCAGGCGGTCGCCGACGCCGACTTCATCTACACCGATCTCTGGTGGTGGGTGGGCCAGGAGGCCGAGATTCCCGAGCGGCAGGCCGCCTTCATGCCGCGCTACCAGGTCAACGACGCCCTGTTGGCCAACGCCCCGCCTCACGCCAAGTTCATGCACTGCCTGCCGGCCTCGCGGGGCGTCGAGGTCACCGACGCCGTCATGGATGGGCCTCGGGCCATCATCTACGATCAAGCTGAAAACCGGCTGCACGCCGAAAAGGCCATTCTCGTCGCCTTCGTGCGGCCGCACCTGAGACTTCCCAGCGCCAAGCGCTCGGCCCGCCACGCGCACGCGATCGGCGCCTTCCTCGACGATCATCAACTGGACGGCGCGGCGACGCCCGCCGCCGCTCTGGAGGCTTGAGTCATGGCCAAATCTCCCGCCGCCCCGACCCGCGCGCGCTTCGCCCGCGTCATGGGTCTGCTCGACGTAACCCTGTTCACGGTCTGCGCGATCCTGGTCATCGACACCCTGGCCGCCTCGGCGGCGATCGGCCCCTCGGCCCTGAGTTGGTGGGTGATCACATTCGCCCTGTTCTTCATTCCCTATGGCCTGATCACCGCTGAACTCGGCGCGGCCTATCCCGGCGAAGGCGGCATCCAGACCTGGATCCGTCGCGCCTTCGGCGACCGTTGGGCCGCGCGCGCCACCTGGTACTATTGGGTCAACGTCGCGCTGTGGATGCCCTCGGGCTACATCCTGCTGGCGGGTCTGATCGCGCAGATCACCGGCGTCGAGATGGGCCTGTGGTCGAAAATCCTGATCGGCGTGGGCGCGACCTGGCTGACCGTGCTGATCGGCGTCACCAGCCTGGCCGCGGCCAAGTGGGTGCCCAATGTCGGCGCCTTCATCAAGGCCGGCATCATGCTGCTGATCGGCGGTGGCGGCATCTACGTCCTGGTCACCCGCGGCGCGGCCAACGACCTGTCGTGGGCCAGCCTGATGCCGCATTGGAGCGCGGGTTTGGGTTTCCTTCCGGTCATCGTCTACAACTTCATGGGCTTTGAACTAGTCTCCGGCGCGGGCGAAGAGATGCGCAATCCCGCCCGGGACGTGCCCATCGCGGTCATCACCGCCGGCCTGCTGATCTCAGCCTTCTATCTCCTGGCCACGTTCGGCATTCTGGTCGCCCTGCCCGTCAAGGATATCGGCCTGATCAAGGGTCTTCTGGACACCCTGAGCTCGCTGCTGGCCGGAGCGCCGGGCCTCGACGTAATCATCATCGTCGTCGGCGTCGGCGCGGTGTTCACGATCCTCGCCAATCTGGTGACCTGGTCGATGGGCGCCAACCGCGCGGCCCAGTCCGCCGCCGCCGACGGCGAACTGCCCAAGGTGTTTGGCTGGCAACGCAAGTCCAACCAGACCCCGGTCGGCGCCTACCTGCTCACCGGTCTGGTCTCGACGGTGGTGATCATCGCCTATGGCGTCTTCGCCCGCAGCGCCGAGGATCTGTTCTGGTCGCTGTTCGCCTTCAGCTCGGTGATCTTCCTGCTGCCCTATCTGGTGCTCTTTCCGGCCTTCCTGACCCTGCGACGCAAGGATCCGACCACGCCTCGCCCATACCGGGTTCCGGGCGGCGCGCTTGGCGCCGGAGTCCTGGCGGGCGTCTGCACCCTGTTCATCGCCCAGGCGATCATCTTCTTCCTGTGGGTTCCGGGGGTGGCGATCGACTGGAGCAAGACCGGGCCGATCCTGGGCGGCGTCATTGTCACCCTGGTGCTGGGCGAACTGGTGATCGGGACCATGAAAGCCAATCGGCGCGCGAACACGCCGGAGTCTGACCCGCCCGCCGAACCCGCCCGTCCACGCTGATTTCTCCACTCGCCGCTCAATCACATTCGGAAGGTCCCGCCATGAGCCGCCTCCTGACCACCACGCCGCGCGCCGACGGCTTCCGCATGCCCGCCGAATGGGAGCCCCACGCCGGATGTTGGATGCTTTGGCCCGAACGCTCAGACAACTGGCGCGGCGGCGCCAAGCCGGCCCAGCACGCCTTCGCCGCCGTCGCCGCCGCCATCGCTCAGGGCGAACCGGTCACCGTCTGCGCCTCGCCGGCGCAGTACATCATCGCCCGTGAAATGCTCGACCCGACCGTGCGCGTGGTCGAGATGACCAGCAACGACAGCTGGATCCGGGATTGCGGGCCGACCTTCGTCGTCAACGCCGCCGGAGAGGTTCGCGGCGTCGACTGGAAGTTCAACGCCTGGGGCGGTCTTGTCGGGGGCCTTTATTTCCCATGGGATCAGGATGACCTGGTCGGCGAGAAAGTCGTCGAGCTGGAGGGCGACGACCGCTACGGCCCGGATTTCATTCTCGAAGGGGGCTCGATCGATGTCGATGGTCAGGGCGCCGTCCTGGCGACCAAGGAGTGTCTGCTCAACCCCAATCGCAACCCCGGCCTCCATCAGGACGAGATCGAGCAAAGGCTACGCGACTATCTCGGGGTCGAGACCGTGATCTGGCTCGATCAGGGAGTCTATCTCGACGAGACCGACGGCCACGTCGACAACATGTGCCGCTTCGTGGCGCCCGGCGAGGTCGTGCTGACCTGGACCGATGACCAGGCCGACCCACAGTACGCACGCTCGGCAGCCGCGCTCGAGCGACTTTCCATGGCGCGTGACGCACGGGGTCGCCCCTTGCGAGTCCACAAGGTCTATCAGCCGGCGCCCGTCCTGATCACGGCCGCGGAGGCCGCAGGCGTCGACAAGGTCCCGGGCACCCTGCCCCGCGAGCCCGGCGACCGGATGGCCGCCTCCTACGTCAATTTCTATATCGGCAACGGCGTGGTGGTCGTCCCCGCCTTCGACGACCCGATGGACGCGCCCGCCCAGGCGCTGCTGGCTGAGTGCTTTCCCGGCCGAAAAATCCTGCCGGTTCCGGCTCGCGAAATTCTCCTGGGCGGCGGCAACATCCACTGCATCACTCAGCAGGAGCCGTTGGGGCAACGGCCGGCGGCGATCCGGCGGCAGGCCTGATGCGCCAAGTCATCGCCCTCGGCGGCAACGCCCTGCTCAAGCGCGGGGAGGTCGCCTCGGCGGACAATCAACGCCACAACGTGGCGCGAGCGGCCGCCAGCCTCGCGACGGCCTGTGACGGCGTTGAGACCGCGCTCGTCCACGGCAACGGCCCACAGATCGGCCTGCTCGCCCTGCAAGCGGAAGCCTATGCGGCCGCGCCAGCCTATCCCCTCGACATGCTGGGCGCGGAGTCGCAGGGCATGATCGGCTATGTGCTAGCCCAGGAGTTGCGCAACGCGCGGCCCGAACGGCAGGTCGCGACCTTGCTGACCCAGACCCTGGTCGATCGCCGTGATCCGGCCTTTCAGCGGCCCACCAAGCCGATAGGGCCGGTTTATACTGCCGAGCAGGTCCTGGCCTTGGGCGAGACACGCGGCTGGTCCTTCGCCAAGGACGGCGCCGGTCAACGCCGCGTCGTCGCCTCGCCCGCACCCATCGAGGTCATCGAACAATCAATCATCGAGCGCCTTATGAGAGACGGAACGCTGGTGATCTGCGCGGGCGGCGGCGGCGTTCCGGTGGCCAAAGACGCGGCCGGCCGGTTGATCGGCCTGGAGGCGGTGATCGACAAGGATTTGGCCGCGGCCCTTCTGGCGATCCAGCTGAACGTCGACCGACTTGTCATCCTGACGGACGTGGAGGCGGTCTATCGCGACTGGGGCGGCCCCTACGCGACGCCCCTGAGGACGATCCGCGCCGACGATCCCGCGGGACAGACCTATGCCGAAGGCTCGATGGGCCCAAAGGTGCGGGCCGCCCGACAGTTCGCTTTAGCGACTGGACGCGAAGCGTTTATCGGCTCGCTCGACGACGTCACGGGCGTACTGGCCGGCAGCAGCGGAACGCGGATTACGCCTTGAGCCGACAAGGGGCTCGGGCTTCGAGCGAGCCGCCCACCGTTCAAGCATTTAACTTGATGGCCCCCACTCGCCGACGCTGGTCCTCCCTCGTTTGAGCGGACACCCATGCTAGCTTTTCGGAGGTGGAGAGGAGTGTCTGATGAGCATGAAGCGCTCGGGCTTCCTGTCTGAGAGCAAATAACAGGAATCAAACGAGCGTCGGGTGGCGCGCCCGACGTTCAGGTTCGGCGGCGGCGTCGGCGATCCACGGGAGCGGATCAGCCGGCCTCGTCCACGACAGCCTCGTAGATGGTCGTGCGATCCGGCCCCTCATATATGTGAAGTAGCGTCCACGTGCCGCCGCGCTGCGCCACGATCATGCGCATTCGATCGCCGAACAGACCGTCCGCGAAGCCGATGGGTGCGACCTTGCCCGAATTGAAGATCAGCGCGCCCATGCCCGAGCCACACGCCCTTTCGCCCACGCATGAAAAGACCGTACGGAAGCCGGCAGACTGTAATAGGCCTTCATAGTAACGGCCGACCTGAGCGGTCGCTGTGGCGGGGGTCAGAACATAATCGATATGCGTGACGTCGCCGGTCATCTGCCGCGCCAGCGAAGCGGCCTTCTCGTCGCCAATACGACTGACCGGAATGATGAGGGTATCCTGCGACGACGCGCGATAGGCGCGGATCTCAGCGCCTTCGTAGCGAGGCAGCAGCGGATGATCCTCACCAGGCGCTTCGGCCATGGCGGTCGTTGAGAAAGACATCGCCAGACATAAGGCCAGGACCGATACCGGTCTCATTCTCGATGTACCTCCGATGCAGGCGGGGCCGGCGCTCTGCCCAACCGGCGCAAGATCATCGCCAGGGCGTCCCTCTGGTCGGTGTCCAATTCGGCCAAGGCGTCGTTCGCCAGTGCAAATCTCGCATCGATCAGCGCTTCGACCTTTTTCACACCCACGTCCGTAAGCCGCGCCGTGAGCCGGCGTCGGTCGGCAAAGGCGGAGCGCCGTTCGATCAGCTTCAGCGTCTCCAGCCGGCGCAGGCATGCAGTCATCGCCCCGGAGGTCAGCAGAACATTATGCCGCAGTTGGGTCGGCGACATTTCATGGGGCGGACCGATCCGGCACAGCGTCGCCAGAACGTCGAAGTCCGAATAGGACAGGCCATGAGGACGCAGCAGCCGCGTCACGTGCTCTTCATACGCGCGGCCCAGGCGGATGACCCGGCCGACAACCTGCATGGGCTCGGGCCGGGTATTGGGCCGGGTCCGTCGCCACTCGTCCACGAGCATATCGATCATGTCGGCGTCGTCGCGCTGAGCCATCGCGATACGGTAGCCGGGAATCTCGACCGGCAACAGCCTTGACATGAAGTATCTTCATATAAAGTAATCTACGTCGAACTGAGGCGAGATGAAGCAGACCGGGAGACGGGGCTTGGCGGTATCGATAGTCGAACGCAGACGAGCATGGCGCTGGGCGATGATCGGCATGACGGCCTGGAGCGCTGCGCTGGCTGTCAGCGCGACACCCGTCGCGGCGCGTACGCAGGCGGCGCTGGCGCCATCCACTACCGCCCCTGCTGGAAAAGCGCTCGATACAGCGCTGGACGCCTATCTCGCCGCAGCGACCAAAAACGAGCAGTTTTCAGGCACGGTGCTGTTGGCGCGAGATGGCAAGCCGGTGTTCGTGCGCAGCTACGGCATGGCGAATTACGAACTGGGCGTGCCCAACAGCGCGGACACGGTGTTTCGCCTCGCATCGGTCACCAAGCAGTTCACCGCACTGGCGGTCATGCAGCTTCAAGAGCAGGGCCGCCTCAAGGTCGATGACCCGATCTGCCGCTATCTGGCGGACTGCCCGGCTGCATGGCGGCCGATCACGATCCGCGAGTTGCTGAACCATACGTCGGGCATCCCCAACTTCTCCAGCCTGCCCGACTGGGACGAAGTGCTGTCACGGCGCGACTATACGCCGGCCGAGCTGGTCTCGCTGTTCCGTGACCTGCCGCTGAAGTTCACGCCGGGCGAGAAGTACGACTATTCCAATTCCGGCTACCACCTGCTCGGCCTCATCATCGAACGCGCATCGGGAATTGGCTGGGGCGAGTATGTGCAGCAGCGTATTTTCAACCCGCTGGGCATGACGCACAGCGGGGACGACAATACTCGCGCGTTGGTGCCGCATCGCGCATCCGGCTACTATTCGCTTGGCGCCACCTTCATCAACGCGCCGATCATCAGCCGGACGGTCGGCTATGCCGCGGGTGGGCTGTATTCCACGGTCGGGGATCTGCTCCTGTGGGACCGGGCTCTCGCCCCAGGCAAGTTGCTCGGCCAGGTCTCGCTTGATGCGATGTTTACGCCGGCCAAAAGCGGCTACGGTTTCGGCTGGCGGATCGGCGAACGTTTCGGCCGACGCGAGATGGATCATTCGGGCAGCGACAACGGCTACTCAACCTACATCATCCGCTTCCCCGCTGATGGCCTGACCGCGATCGTGCTGAGCAACAGCGATCGTGCGTCGGCGGGCAAGGTCGGCAATGCGATGGCGGCGATCGCCTTCGGTCAACCAGTGACGCTGCCGACGGCGCAGCTGCGCGAAATCCTATGGGAGCGGATCGATCGCGACGGCGTCGCCGGGGCGATTGCTCACTATGGCGAACTGAAACGGTCTGGGGCCAAGCTGGACTTCGGCGACGACGCGCTCGTCGGGTTGGGATATGATTTGTACGAGGCCCGCCGTTATGCGGACGCCAAGGCGATCTTCCGCTTCAATCTGACGATCTATCCCAAGTCCGCTTACAGCCATGATGGGCTTGCGGACATCGCAGTCGCCGAAGGTGATCCGAAGCAGGCGATCGCCCTGTTCCGACAGTCTTTGGCTCTCGACCCGACCAACAGCTACGCCAGCGATGCCCTGAAGCGACTCGGCTCATCGGCGCGTGATTGACCCCGTCATCCTTCCGACACCGCCGTTGCCGCAGCCGGGGCCAAGATGGCAGACGATATGATCGAGGACATCCGCCTGATCCAGCCGAGAGCTGCGGAACCTACGGATCGCCCCCAACAGGCTCGCCCGCAACTTCCAGTCCGCGCCCCAGGCCAGGTCTGGCTCGCTGATCTGACCTACATCATCCCGATCGGCGAAGGCTGGCTCTACCTGGCCCTGGCTCAGTCGGGGATCACCCAAGACCGAGCACGTTCATCACCGGATCTACGCCACCCGCGCCGAGGCCAGGCGCGATCTGTTCGGCTAGCTCTCTGGACGGCTGGTGCATCACTCGACGCGCTTTTCCCCGAACTCTCACCTTCTAAGATCGAGGTCGGATAGAGGGCGCGATGCCCCGCGCCGAGGATTGCCCTCCCCATCTCCGAAAAAGCGGCCCCCGGCGTTTATTCGCCGGAGGCCTAGCAGCAGGAAGCTTTACGTCGGGAGGTGTGACGTTGGCTTTATGGAAGTCCTACCAGCGCTTGCGCAGGCCGACCGTCCACATCCGCCCGATCGGGTTGGATCGGGTGAAGTCGATATTGCTGGCATTGGTGTCGGCGAAGGTCGGCGGATCTTGATCGGTCAGGTTCGACACGTCGAGCGAGAGCTCGATGCCCGACAACAGCCCCTCGCCTTCCGGCGCATAGCCCAGGTGCAGATCGACGGTCTTGAAGGCCTTGATCCGCTTATTGGTCGAGGTATTGACGTAGCTGCCGGTGTAGTTGCCGAATAGCACGGCCGTCCACGCTCCGTGGCTCCAGCTGGCATTGCCGCGCCCCAGCCACTTGACCGCGTAGTTGGTGTCCAGACGCGAGCTGGTGCGGGTGTCGCCATTGATGGTCTGGCGGAACTTGGTCAGGCGCGTGCCGCCGACCCCGAAACCCAGATTGCCGACGTCGGTGGTCACGCGATAGCGCACGTCGTAGTCGAGGCCTTCGATATTCTGGGTCGCGAAGTTCTGGCGCCGCAGGTCGTAGACCGCCGTCGGCAGGGCCGTCACGTCCGGATAGACCAGGCCATCGTGACGCATCGAACCCACGGCCGTGGTCACCTGGGCCGCCGTCGGGTTGTAGATCCGATAGCGGTCATAGAGCGGATTGTTCGGCTCGGTGACGACGTTGAAGCCGGGGAAGGTGATGACGTTCTTGTAGTCGATCTTGAAGAAGCCGAGGCTGGCCGACAGGCCCGGCAAGGCGTCGGGCTTGAAGTCGAAGCCCAGCGAGTAGGTGTCCGCCGTTTCGGGCTTCAGCGTGTTGCCGCCGGCCAGGATGATCGAATAAGCGCCCGGGGTCGTGCTGCCGGTGAAGTCGGCGAAGCGGATCGCGCGGGTGTCGATCGCCGTCGAGGAGTCGGCCATGCTGGGCGCATGGAACGAGGTGCCGTAGCTGCCGCGCAGCTTAAAGCCGTGAAACAGCTCCCAGTTGACGCCGATCTTCGGGTTGGTGGTCGAGCCGACGTCGTCGAAGTCGTCATAGCGCAGCGATAGCGACACATCGATGCTGCGAGCCAGAGCGATGTTCTGAGCCTCACCAATCACCGGAATGAACACCTCGCCGTAGACCGAGGTCACCTTGCGCTCGCCACGGACCGAGACCGGCGCGGTGACCGGCGCGCCGGCCTGGGGCCCTTCGCGATAGGTGGCCGCGAAGGTCTCCTGGCGGCGGGTGACGCCAAAGGCGCCCTTCACTCCGCCGGCTGGCAGGTCGAACAGCGTGCCCTGGACCTTTGCCAGTCCCTCGAGCAGGGTCTGGCGGACCGAGTAGCGGCTCTCATAGTCGCCGACCTGGCGCAGCAGGGCCTGGCTGGTCGCGGGGCCGACACCATAGGGATTGAGCGAACCGTTGGCCGCCGAGCTCGTCACCAGGCTCTGGTTGATGCCGTACTGGCGCACGATGTCGCGCTCGAAGCCGTGGTTAATCTCGGCCGAGGCTACCCAGTCGCCACCAAGCTTGTACTCAGCGCCCAGCAGGCTAGAGACCGTCCGGGTCTGCGTGCGATTGGTGAAGGTGTCGCCAAAGTCGCCGACGGGATTATAGGTCACGGTATGCGCACCGGCCGGAACGCCCAGGTTGCCGGTGACGTAGTTATAGGCCGGGCCTTGGGTGACCGTGACCGCCAGACCAGCTTTGGAGTTGTCGCGGCTGTTGACGCCGACGTCGGTATAGACCTCGCGACGTGAATACAGGGCCGAGCCATAGACCGAAAGCCTGTCGCTCAAATCCTGGGTTACCGAGATCAGGCCCTGGTGGCGATGCTGCTTGGGATAGAGATCGCTGGCCTGGTTGCTCTCACACTTGTTGGGAGGGCCGGCTATCGCGCCCGCGCCCGACAGGGCGTAGGTCGCGCCGCCGACCATGACGTTGGCGGGCGCGCAGATCGTCGAGCGGTTGTCCGTCCCGCCGATGGAGACCTGATTGTCGGTGATGTAGCTGCGTTCGAGACCACTCAGGTGACTGTTGGCCGAATAAGCATAGTCGACCAGCAGCGAGCCACCGTCCCAGGTCTTGCCGAACAGCTGGTTAAAGCTCTTGCTTGTGTAGCCGTCGGCGACCCCGTAGTTGGCCGAGGTCTCCGCGCCGTTGAAGTTCTTGCGGGTGATGAAGTTGATGACGCCGGCGACGGCGTCCGAGCCGTAGACCGACGAGGCGCCGTCGGCGACCACTTCCACGCGTTCGATAGCGCCAGGGGGGATGGAGCTGGGGTCGGGCGCGCTCTGATTGATACCCGCGCCCGGCAGACGGTGACCGTTGAACAGCACCAGGGTCAGGCCGCCGCCGCCATTGCCCGCACCAATACCGTGGATCGTGGGCTGATCGACGATGTTGGCCTGATTGGCGCCGCGGTTGCCGCCGGTGGCGTTGAAGTTGCTGACCGTGGGCGTCGAGCGCAACAGTTCGGTGGCGTTGGTGGCCGGCACCTGCTTGATGTCTTCTCGGGTCACTGCGCTCAACGGCGAGCCGACCGGCGCGACGCCGCGGATCGAGCTGCCGGTGACGACGACTTCCTCGACCGCGACCGACTCGTCCTGAGACGTCGTCTGAGTCTGCGCCTGAGCCTGAGCGCTTAACGCCAGCACGCCAGCCAGGACCGCCGAGCCGGCGAGCAGGCGGTTACGCAGAGTTCCGCGAACGAATGACGACGACATGGACGTTGCTCCCATTGTTCGGGCGAAAAGCGCCCGATTTGTTTTTTCGGGGATGCAGAGCGGCGCGCGCCCTCCCCGACCGGCTGAACCTCCGGTTACGACAACGTTATCGTAATCCCATTTTTTGGCAAGCATGCCCAACAAATGATATTGTTGTGCGTTGCAGATCTGCAACTTCTACCCAGTTTGGGGCCGCATTGTCCGAAACGACGAGCCCTCTTCAAGCGCAACCGGAGGGCTGGAGACGAGACTTGATCTCAATAAATGGGATTTTCGAGCGGACCGTGAGGAGTCTAGCTGGAGCGACCAAGCTTGCTCACCACACGCCGTTGCGGATGAGTCCTCCGAACATCGCCAGGCACAGGGCGGACGGACCGATCCATAGCGGGCCCGCGCTGGTCGAGAGGCCGTCCATCAGTGACCACTGCCCTGGTCGCGCAGCCCGCCCCCGAACCACAAACGCGCGCGTTGATCTCCAGGAAAGCTATGGCGCGGCTTGGGATGACCGCGCAGCCGATAGGATGAAACCGAGAAATTAACCGAGCGCTGCGCTGAACCCCACTATGCCTGCGCGTTCACAGGTGTTTCCGCCCGCGCGGAAGCCCCCCCCCCGAACGTCGGCGCGAGCGCTTGAAAGCGTCCCATCGCGTAAATAGGATAGCTGCAAGATGGAATCTCCAGCGGTGATCGAGGCGGATGGCGACGAAACCAAAGGCGGCGCGGCCAGCCGCACGCTCGTGCGCGGCCTGGAGGTGCTGCATGCGGTCAGTTGCGGGCACGCCGAATTGGGAGATCTGGCGACCACGCTTGGCCTGACCCGCAGCACGACGCATCGCCTGGCCTCCACCCTCGTCGAGCACCGCTATCTGAGCTTCACACCGCGCGTGGGCTATTCGCTCGGCCCCAAGCTCCTCGAGCTGGGCTTTATCGCCGGCCGTCAGATGAACGTCACCAAGGCCGCACGCGAACACCTCGAGCTGCTGTCGAGCGGCTCTGGCGACACCGTCCATCTGGGCGTACTCGAGGGGGGCAAGGTCCTCTACCTGGACAAGATCCCCGGCAGCCGGCGCGTCGATATCAGCTCGCGGATCGGCGAGCGTCAGCCGCTGCGGTCGACGGGCCTGGGTAAGGCTCTGTTGCTCGACGAGCCGACCGCGCGCCTGCGCGACATCTACGAAGCCGAGCAGCGCGAAGGATTCCGCTACTCCGTGGAGCTGTCCGAATGGCTGCGGCGGATGAAGGACTATCGCGCCTCGGGCGTGGCTTTCGACTTGGAAGAGAACGAAGACAGGGTTCGGTGCGTCGCCGCCCCCATTCGCGACGTCAGCAGTAAGATCGTCGCGGCGATCAGTCTGTCGAGCGCGGGACAGTACATGGACGACACGCGCATGGAGCGCTTGACGGCTGACGTCAAGGCGGCGGCCGAGGCCATCAGCCGCGATCTTGGATGGCGTGCCGCCCAAGCCAATATCGCCGGCCCTTCAACAACCGCGAGCCGCAAACGCGGGCCGGCGTAAGAAACATTGAGGCTGCTGAATGCCGGTGACCGGCGCCTCGCAGGGATCACGCCGCCGATCAGTTATGCTCGGCACGGCGCGTATGTGGCGATCAACTGCCATTATGACGAGGCCGACGCCGCTGACACCGCCGCCCAAGTCGAAACCGCCCAGTCCTTCATGCAGGCCGCCATCGACGCGTCCGGCGACTGGACCGCCGAATGCGCGACTGCCAGAACACCGGCGCGGCGTTCGACGTCGAGGAAAACGCCTACAAGGTGCGCAGCGTCGCCGCCCCGGATCGATCACCGTGACGGCGAATCCGACGGGCGCATCCAATTGATCAACCAATGGATTTACGCGTCATCTCTTTGAAGGCTCGCTGGAGACCGGCCGTAGACTTGACAAAGGGAGCCCCGCTGAACAGTATCAACTTATAAACAATAATCTCATGGGATGGGACGAAAGGGATCGCTTTTCTCCAGATCCCGTGGGGCCTTCAGCGCCGACTCGTTGGCCCTCGACGAAAGCGTCCCGATGACCCAGCCCTCCCCGCGCCGCCGCGCCAGCTTCGCCTGCGCCCTGCTCCTGGCATCCAGCGCGCTGAGCGCGCCCGCCCTTGGCTTGGCTCAGGGCGCCGCCGATCCGCTGGCGGCCGGGTTTCAGTCGCCGCCGGAATCGGCCAAGCCCCGCGTCTGGTGGCATTGGCTTTCAGGCAACGTGTCCAAGGCCGGCATCACAGCCGATCTTGAATGGATGAAACGCATCGGCCTGGGGGGCATGCAGATGTTCGACGGCGACCTCGGCGCGCCCAAGGTCGTCGACCACCGCATCGCCGCCCTGACGCCCGAATGGCGTGATCATCTGAAATTCGCCGCCGCCGAAGCCGATCGCCTGGACCTGGAATTCGGCATGGCGGCCGCGCCGGGATGGAGCGAGACCGGCGGTCCTTGGGTCAAGCCCGAGGCCGGCATGAAGAAGGTCGTCTGGGCCGAGACCCAGGTCACGGGCGGCAAGCGTCTGGCCGCGCCCCTGACCTCGCCACCGCGTCAGTCCGGGCCTTTCCAGGACGCGCCCCACGTCGACTTCACCGGTAAGCCGCTCGTCGGCCCCGAACATTTCGACACCATTTCGGTGCTAGCCTATCGCCGTCCGACCGGGGACATACCGCTGAGCGCCCTGGCGCCAAAAATTTCGACCCAGGGCGTTGAGGGCGCGGCAAGCCTGCTCGTCGACGGCAAGCTCGACCAGTCGGTGATCCTGACCGATCCCAAGCCGGGCGCGCCGGTCATCATCAGCTTCGATTTCGACAAGCCCCAGATCATCCGCGCCCTCACCTATGCCGGTCCGGTCGGCGATCGCTTCAACACCGGTCCTGGCGGTCGCCTGGAGGCGAGCGCCGACGGTAAGGCTTGGACGGTGGTCGCCGCCTTGACCGGAGCCGGGCACAATCCCGCGCCCCAACGCACCTTCGCCTTTCCCGAAACGACCGCGCGGCATTTCCGCGTCATCTTCGACCAGCCGGCTACCACCGAGAACCCCTGGCCGCGTGGCCCGGTGAAGGTCGCCGAACTGGCTCTGACGCCCGGAGCCCGGGTCAATCACTTCGAGGACAAGGCCGGCTTCGGCGTCGCTCCCGAGGACGAGACCCTGCGCACGCCGGCGGTCACGCCGGGCGCGGCCATCGCCTCCAAGGACATCCTCGACCTGACCAGCAAGCTCAGGCCTGACGGTACGCTCGACTGGACGCCGCCGAAGGGCGAGTGGTCGATCCTCTGGCTCGGCTACTCGCTGACCGGCGAGGTCAACCACCCTGCCACGCCGGAAGCCACCGGCCTGGAGGTCGACAAGTTCAATCCCGCCCACGTGCGCGACCACCTGGACGCCTATCTCGGCCCAGTGGCCAAGTCGCTGAATGACCTGGTCGGGGCCAAGGGCCTCAGATACATCATCACCGACAGCTGGGAGGCGGGCGACGAGAACTGGACTGAGGCGATGGCCAAGGAGTTCAAGGCCCGTCGCGGTTATGACATGACGCCGTTCCTGCCGGTCCTGGCTGGCAGGGTCGTCGACAGCGCCGAGGTCAGTGACGCCTTCCTCTGGGACTTCCGTCGCACCCTCGCCGACCTGCTGGCCGAGAGCCACTACGGGACCATCACCCGCTACGCCAAGGAACATGGGCTGGGCTACTACGGCGAGGCGACCGGCGCGGCTTGGCCCACAGTGGCCGACGGCATGCTCGCCAAGAGCCTGACCGACATTCCGATGGGCGAGTTCTGGGACATGCCGTTCGGCGGCGAGGCGGCCGCGTTCCAGGGCGTGCGCAGCGACGAGTTCCCGGCCGATATCGTCGAGACCGCCTCGACCGCGCACGTGTACGGCAAGTCGCTGGTGGCGGCCGAGTCCTTCACCTCGTCCCAACCCCTGTGGACCCGGACCCCCTGGACCTTGAAGTGGATCGCCGACCGCTACATGGCCATGGGCGTGAATCGCCTGGTGATCCACACCTCGCCCCACCAGCCCGATACGGTCGAAAAACCCGGCCTGACGCTCGGTCCGTTCGGCCAGACCTTCACCCGCAACGAAGCCTGGGGACCGCTGGCCAAGCCCTGGGTCGATTATCTCTCCCGCAGTTCCTTCATGCTCCAGCAGGGCGCGCCCGTCGCCGACCTGCTCTATTTCTGTGGTGAGGGCGCGCCGTCGGGGGTTCCCTATCGAGAAGCGGCCAAACCGGGACCGGTCGAGGGCCATGGCTACGACTACGTCAATGCCGACGCGCTCTTGCGGCTGGCCAAGGTGGAGGACGGCAAGATCGTCTTTCCAGGCGGGGCGGCCTATTCGGCCTTGGTGCTGCCCGACACCCTCGATCGCATGACCTTGCCGCTGCTCGAGAAGCTCACCGCCCTGGTCGAGGCCGGCGGCGTTCTGGTCGGACCGCGGCCGCAGGGCTCGCCGAGCCTGGCGTCGGACGATGCGGCCGTACAGGCCGCGGCCCGCAAGCTCTGGGGCCAAACCGACGGCCGCATGGCCACCCGCGCCGATTTCGGCAAGGGCCGGGTCTACTGGGGTAAGACCCCGGCCGAAGTCCTGGCCGACCTCAAGGTCGTGGCCGACTTCGACTATACCCGGCCGAGCGTGGAGACCAAGCTGATGTTCGCACATCGACGCTTGGCCAACGGCGCCGAACTCTATTTCGTCACCAACCAGACCGACCGGACCGAGACGCTCGACGCGATCTTCCGCACCAGCGGCAAGGCGCCGGAAATCTGGCGCGCCGACACCGGCGGGGCCCGCGACGCCGGCTACCAGTTCGACAACGGCCGCACCACCGTGCCCCTGAAGCTGGCGCCCTACGACGCGGTCTTCGTGGTCTTCCGCAAGCCGGCGACCGCGCCGGCGGCCACGGTGGCCGAGCCAGTCGAGCGAAAGGTCGCGACGGTGTCAGGGCCGTGGTCGCTCAGCTTCGAAGCCAACAGGGGCGCTCCGGCCAAGGTCGAGAAGACCGCCCTCGGTTCCTGGACTGACAACGCCAGCGCCGACATCAAGTACTATTCGGGCGTTGGGACCTACAGCCATGCGATCAAGGTCGATCCGAACTGGCTCAAGGGCGGCCAGCGACTGACCCTTGACCTGGGCCGGGTTGGCGACGTCGCCGAAGTCTGGCTCAACGGCAAGCGCGTTGGCGGCCTCTGGAAGGCGCCCTACCAGATCGACGTCACCGAAGCGGCCAAGCCCGGCGACAATCAGCTGGTGGTGAAGGTGGGAAATGTCTGGCTCAACCGCTTCATCGGCGATCGCCAGCCCGGCGCGACCAAGCAGGCCTTCACCAACGCCGCCGAGGGCGGCGGCTTTGCGATGCTCGGTAAGGGCATCAGCAAGGATAGCCCACTTTCGCCCTCGGGCCTTATCGGCCCCGTCACCCTGTGGAGCGTTGGGCGCTAGGTGGTGGTGACGATCGAGCTATTTGAGCCAAAGCATGATTGCGACGTGGTATGGTTTCTCCTTTGGTTTCAAAAACTTGAGTGTGGCGTCAGTGAGCATGAACGGCCTCCTGCGCACTCCGAAAACCGCGAAAAAGGCCGCAAAATACCGTCACGCCTAAAACGGCACGGCGGAAGCGACTTTTCCTGAGAGAATTCAGGGGCTTGATACTGGAAAAGCACCGTCAGGCCTGACTTGCCGTGACGGTGTCAGCCGCCCGGCCTCGCGAGCAAGGTCGCGGCGACACCGTCAGACGCACGAAATGTGAACTGGCTCCACCGATCGCCGCCGATCATTGGAGATCCAAAATACAAATTATTTCAATAATTTATGCTATATTCGCGATGGTCCGCGAAGGTCCCGAAAGGACCCTGAATCACTCCCACTCAATTGTGATTTCAAGCTCAGTGAATTGAATTCACTGAGCTTTTTTAATAACGCGCTTGTGTCTACCCGTGATCGATACGACAGAAATCTAGAGTTTTGATTTCAAAAGGAAAACCCAAAGTTTGACATGACGTCATTTCTGTGAGCCCGCCAGTTCCTAGCCAAGCTTCCGGCTGCGGATTTACTTTCGACATGTGATAAGGACCCGGTCCAGGGAGGCAACAGACTGGCGCTATCGGTAGAGAAATCTCGATTTCTGCTCGAGCTCTCCTATTATGGAGCTACGCACCAGGGCCGTTCGCGCACACTTCACCGCACGGCGTCACAACTTCGTAGGCCGTTATGCAGAGTGATGGTGAGCGTAGTTCGCGCGACGACGAGGTCGTTGTCCTCACGGGGGCAGCGCCAAGCTCGACGCAAAGGCTCCTGGCGCTCGTCGTTGTCCCTGGCGTTTTGCTGCTGCTGTTCGCCGTCACACGCCCTTTCGCCACCACTCAGTGGCCTCGGGTGCCGGCATTCGTGCCCATCGAGACCTCGGCGCTCTTCGTGATCGATTTGATCACGGCGGTGATCCTCTTCTCACAGTGCTCGATCCTGCGCAGCCGCGCCTTGCTGATGATCGCCAATGGCTATCTCTTCGCCGCACTGATCCTCATTCCCTACCTGCTGGCCTTCCCTGGTCTTTTCACGCCAGACGGGGCATTGATGGGAGGCTTGCAGAGCACGGCGTGGCTCTACATCCTCAAGCATTGCGGGCTGGCGGCGTCCATGACGGGCTTTGCCCTCCTGAGCCATCGCGCACCGAGAGCAGCCGAGCGCGACGGGCGCTTTCCACCCATTTTCTTGAGTATCGCAGCAACGGCTGTACTCGTTGCGGCGCTGGGAACGCTGTGCATTGCCGGCCACGGACTGTTGCCCATAGTGGCGACGGATGGACGACGTTTTAGCGCCAACTGGATATTGTACGCGGGCGTGCCGATAAGCGTGCTTTATGGCTTGGCTGTATCGCTACTCTGGCCGCAGCGAACCACGATCCTCGGACTGTGGCTGTGGCTCGTAGCGAGCGTGCACCTCGCCGGCGTCCCCATCGCGTTCTTCGGCCCTTCAAGCCGCTTCAGCATTGGCTGGTACACGGTCGTCATTATCAATCTCGTCGCTAACAGTCTGGTTCTCGTGGTTTTGCTGGTCGAGGTATCGAACCTGTACAGCCGCCTCCTGGAGGCGGTGCGAGCTCAGCGGGCCGAGCGGCAAGCGCGCCTTTTCACCGGCGACGCCGTAGCGGCGATGATCGCACATGAAGTCAAACAGCCACTGGCGGCGATGATCATGCGCGCCCGGACCAGCGCGCGAACACTGTCCGCTCCGGCGCCCGATCTAGCGAAGGCTAGAGATAGCCTGGATAGGATCGCGGCCGATGGCCTGCGCGCGGCGGAGGTCATTGACAGCATCCGCGCGAACTTCAAGCAGGGCCAGCGCCCCAGCACCGTAGTCGACATCAACAAGTTGATCGCCGACACGGTGTCCTTGATGCAAGCCGACCTGCGCAAGCGGAGGATCCGGGTACGCACGCGGCTCGAGACGCTCGGGCTCGCAGCGCCGGGCAACCCCACACAGTTGCAGCAGGTGCTCGTTAACTTGATCACCAATGCGGCCGAAGCCACGTCGGTCGCGGGCGCGGCCCCGCCTCTCGAGCTCCGAGCTCACGCCCGTGAGGACGGCAAGGTTCTAGTGTCAGTCGCTGACTTCGGGGCCGGAGTCAGCGAGCAGCACCTCGAGCGAATCTTCGACCCGCTTTACACGACCAAACCTAGCGGCATGGGCATGGGTCTTTCGATCTGTCGCTCGATCATCGAGGCCCATGGTGGGCGCATCTGGGCGTCGCCCAACAACCCCAACGGCGCGGTATTCCAGTTCACCCTGCCAGCGGCGACAAGGCCCTGACGCCGAGCGCAGCTGCAGTCCAGAAGCCGCCTTCCGATGTGCCGAGCCCGCCAAGCGCGAACTGCTCATGCGATCCAGCGGCCAGAGCCAGGATATCCGTCATTCGCACGAGTTCGGCCAACGACGCGGCCATCATCTTTCGCATCACGGCTCCACGATGAGCTTTCACCGTGATCTCGCTCAAGCCCAGGTCGGCGCCAACCTGCTTGTTGAGCTTGCCGGCGGTGACCAAGGCCATGACTTGGCGCTCGCGAGGCGAGAGGGTCGCAAAACGCCCTTGGAGAATCGCGAGGCGTTCGGCCTGGAGATGTCGCAGGCGCGCCAACCGGACCGCCGCGCGGATGACCGTGATCGCGCTTTCATCATCGATCGGCTTTTCAAGGATATTGCTGACTCCGGCCCTGATCGCCCGGACCGCGGCCGGAAGCTGGTCAGGCTCGGCCGTCGCGACGACGGGATAGGCCAGCCGCACGGCGCCCCACTCTGGCTGATACATCGCGGACAGCGGTCCAACGAGTTCGGCGGCGATCACCAGGCAACCGCCATCGCGATGAGATGTAGCGGCATGGAAAGCTTCTATCCCCCGGTGCAGTCGAACCGTCATTCCATCCGCCTTCGCGAGCCTGGCGACCCGTTGCCGGAAATCTTCGTCCGGCTCGACAATGTGCACCACGTCGGCGGCCGTGGGGGGCCGCGCGCTGATTGCCTCCCCGGACGTCCGGAGCGAGATCGGGCCAGTGGCTTGCGAGGCGGGCCGCCCGACTTCAAAGCGGACGAGCAGGTCATCATCGATTTGGTGGGCCATGTGAGCCTCGATTGTCGGAACGTGGGCCGTCGCGGCGCGACGGCCCGGTGTCGGCGGGATCAGTCAGGTCTGACCGGAAGCTCGTCGCTTGCGGTATTCGGGGACGGGCAAGCCGCCCCAGCCCCAGTTCTCCAACTCGACCTCCTCGATGACCACGAACGTCGAGTCGAGGGGCTTGTGGAGTACGTCGAGGAGCAACTGACTCACCCCGGCGATCAGGGCCGCCTTCTCCTCGGGCGTTGCGGCCACGCGATTAGGACCGGAGCCTTCCCGCGTGATCTGGATGTTGACGATCGGCACGACGATCTCTCCTAGTGGCCGGCGCTTTGACCGCCGTCGACGTGCAGGATTTCACCTGTCACGAAACCGGCGCTCTCCAGGTAGAGCACGGCCTCGACGACATCTCGGATCTCACCAAGACGCCCGACCGGATGCAGCCCGGCCAGGAACGCATGGGTTTCGGGGGCGTGCATCGGCGTCTTGATCACCCCGGGCGAGACAGCGTTGACCCGGACCCCCTTGTCGGCGAACTCGATGGCGAGGGATTTCGTCGCCGAGTTAATGCCGCCCTTGGTCAGGCTGGCCAGTACCGAAGGCACGTTGGTGTTGGCGTGATCGGTCAGGCTGGTGGTGATGCTGACGATGTGGCCGGAGCCCTGCTTGAGCATCCCCGCCGCCGCCCACTGGGTAATATGGAAGAAGCCGATCAGGTTTGTTGCGAGGTTCGCGTCGAAGTCTTCCGGCGTGAAGGCGGTGAACGGCTTGGCCGTGAAGATGCCCGCATTATTGACCAGGGTGTCGATCCGGCCGAAGCGATCCAGGGCTTGGCCAATGACGCGCTCGGCGGTCGCGGGGTCGGCGATGTCGCCTGCGACGGCCAGGATGTCGGGGTCGCCGCCCTGCTTGATCGAGCGCGATGTCGCCACTACGCGGTAGTTTCGGCTTCGATAGGCCTTGACCAGTTCAGCGCCAATACCCTGGGAAGCGCCGGTGACGATGGCCACCTTCTGTTCGTTGCTCATGGTTTGCCTCATGTGACGGAGGCGTGGATCGCCACCGGATGAGTGCAATGTCGGGTCGACCGACCACCGAGAGAATGGACACTTTGGTATCGGCAGTGTTGCGCGAACCGGTACAATTGGACCCGGTGGGTGGGATTAACCCCGGATCGTGGCGTGGTCGGATGCAAGCGCCTCGGCGTCGGCCGACAAGCGCGCAAACTCGGCCCTCAAACGTGGCGCGGCGAAGTCCAGGAAAGCGCGGACCTTCGGCGTGGCCGTCCGCCCCTGCGGCGTCACCAGGTGCACCGGGAGCGGCGGCGGCTCAGCATCCCGGAGAAGCAGGCGCAAGCTGCCGTCAAGCACACGCTCGGCCACATGATAGGTGTAGAGCCGGGTCACTCCGACACCAGCGACCGCGGCCGCCAGAGCCGCCCGGACGCTGTTGACCACCAACCGGGGCTTGAACTGGACCGATCGCGCGCTCCCGCCCGGCGAGGCCGGCGGAAACACCCAAATGTCGTGTCCGAAGTGCGTGGTGGTGACGATCCGGTGCCGGACAAGGTCGGACGGCTCCTCAATGCGTGGGTGCTCGGCCAAGTATCGCGGCGCGGCGGCGACCACCCTTCTCACGCCACCGCCGACCTTTACCGCCAGCATGGAGGAGTCGGGCAACTGCCCCACCCGTAGCGCGACATCGATCCCCTCCTCGACCAAGCTGGCGTGCCGGTCGAGAAGCAGCAGATTGACGGCCACGGCTGGAAAGGCGTCCAGGAAGGCGTCGATCACCGGCCGAAGGATTTCCTCGCCGCTGATCGGTGGCGCGGTGATGGTCAGAGTGCCGCGGGGCGCGGACCGTTCGCCGAGAACGACGAGATCGGCCTCCTCCAGATCGACGAGGATGCGCCGGCAAGCGGCCGCATAGCGCTCGCCGGCCTCGCTGAGCCTCAGCGAGCGCGTCGTCCGATGAATGAGCTCGACTCCGACGTGCTGTTCGAGGGATGCGATCGCTCGGCTGACGGCGGCCGGCGAGCGCCCAAGCTTTCTTCCCGCCGCCGCCAGGCTGCCCTCGTCCAGCGCCGCGACGAACACCCGCATCGCCTCAATACGGTCCATGACGCCCTTCCTGAGGATCAACTTCAATCCGCACCAAGCGATACCTCCAAGCGGTGCAGCGATCCATTCGTCGCAGGCGGGCCACGAACGGTCAGAAACTTGCGCTCGTCTTCAGGCCGAGAACGATGACGTCCCGTTTCGCCGCCAGGCCGCCCGGGTTATGGATGTACTGGAGGTTCGGACGGACCGTGAGCGTCGGCGTCGCCGCCCAGCCGTAGAACAGCTCCAGCGGGTACTCGGCATGAGGGGTTGGCGCGGCCCGGGACGCCCCTCGATTCTCCTGCGCTATGCGTCGCCGGACCTTGCGGTTGACGCCCAGCCGCCCCAGGGCGAGCCCGAGTGTGTCTTGCGGCCGCGACGCCAGCGGTCCGCGCCAGAACACGCCGACCTCGCGCACCGAACCGACGACGGAGACATCCTCGTCGGACTGGATGAAGTTGGCGAACACCGTCGGACCGCGACGTGGATCGCCCGGCGCTGGATGAAGCGGCTGCTCGGCCATCAGATAGTAACCGCTGGCATGGTTGAGGCGACGGGGCCGTCCGCCGTCTTGTCCGATCGGCGATCCGGCCTCGTTGAAATAGAGATCCTCGAACTTGCCCGTATTGCGCCAGACACCGATCCGGTAGGCCCCACCTAGGCCCGCCAAGTGCGGTGTCCACGTCAGTTCCGCAACGGCGTGCGCCCCGGTGGTTCCGGACGGATTGCCAAGCTCCAATCCTTGGTCCGGCCGGGTGAAGGTCGGATTGACCTGATAGACCGCCGTCTGAAGCCACAGCTTTTCGGCCAACCGGCTCTTGATCGCGGCCGCCCACTGGCTGGCGGGCCAAGTGTGCCAATTGGGTGTGATGTAGCCCGGGACCGCCCCGCAGAATCCCAGATTCTGGAACTCGCAGGAGAACGGAAAGATGTCGCCGCTCATCGGCAGACGGCCCAGTTTGACCGTAACCCGGCCAGCCATCAGCGTCTGTTGGTAGTAGAGCTGAGCCAGGCGCGTTGTGCGACCATAGCCGTAAATCTCCTGCGGGCTGAGCAGGAGGCCCAGGCTTCCCTTTTCGTTGAGGTCCACGCCGTTCCGGTTGGTGAGCGTCGCGTGCAGACTGGCGCCCTCCGGCGCGCCGATCCGCTCAAGATCGAAGTTGGCGTCCAACATGATCTGGTCGGCGTAGCTCGCCTCACGGCTTTCCCCGCCCCGCGCGTTGCTGGCGATTTCGTTGACGTAGGTGACCTGCAGGTCCACGCCCCGATCGTGGAGTGTCTGGCGCACGCCCTTCCAGTCGCCGAGCGCATAGGGCGCCGGGTCGGGAGCTTGCGCCCATCCAGGAGGGGCGAGCGCCAGCACGACCAGACCGGCCATGAGCCAGCTCACGACCTTCGGGGGACCGGCCACGTCTCAACCGCCGGCCTGGGCGGCAGCCATATGGGCCGCGTACCAATCGGCCCAGGCGGGGTCGGCCGCGCCGGTGAGCTTCTCGTGCTCGCCGTGAGCGGCGGCCGCGCGTCGCAGAGCCTCGGCCAAGTCGGCGACCGAGCTGAAGCTGGTCACGCCGGGGTCGATGCGGCCCGGGAAACGCGACGTGATTTCCTGCAACACCCAGCCGTTGCCGTCAGGATCGTCGAACGTCACGAACGAGGCGTAGCTTCGCCGCTGAGGGTCTGGTCCCTCGGCGCGGGCGGCCGGATCAAAGCGGTTGTAGCCCCCTGCCGCGTCATGGAAGACGGCGCTGGCCTGCACGCCCTTGCTGACCAGTTCGGCCCGCGCGGCTTCGATGTCGGTGACGATCAGATGCAGGAACTGCGCCGTGCCTGGCGCGGACGGGGTCAGTCCCGTGCCGATCAGGATGGAGGCGGGCGAGCCTGGCGGCGTGAACTGCAGGATCCGACCGCCCGCGTCGGTCGTGATGTCGGCGTCCACGCGCCAGCCCAGGCGGCGATAGAACGCTGCCGCGCGGTCGACGTCCGACACCGGTACGACGACCACCTCGAGCTTGTAGTCAGACATTCTCGCCTCCTCTTGTTCAGCCTGCGGCCGCGCGCTCAGTCCGGAGCAAGCCCGCGGAGATAGCGACCGAAGTTCAGCTCGAAGTCGCTGCGTCGGCCGTAGTCGAACCTGCCGAGCCGGGCGCGCCGGGCCTGCGTGTCGGGGTGGCGCAGGGCGTCGAAGAACATCCGGTTGCTGGACTCCAGTTCGTCGCCCGTCGGTACGCCCACGCGGTTGACCTGCGCCTTGAGGTCACCGAGCGTCTGACGGTCGAACGTGGCCAGTCGTCCGGCCAGCGCGTCCACGAACTCGTCGAGCGCATCGTCGTCGAGGGCGCGGTTTATCCAGCCGTAGCGCTCGGCCAGGTCAGCGTCGAAGTCGTCGCCGCTCAGCACGATTTCAAGCGCCCGCGATCGACCGGCCAGGCGCGGCAGCCATTCCAGCGCCCCGCCTCCGGGTGGGAGGCCAACGCCTACTTCCGGATTGCCAAGGATCGCGCTCTGGCGGCTGGCGAAGCGCATGTCGCAGGCGAGCACGAACTCGCTTCCAACACCGCGCGTGCGGCCGCGGATCTTGGCGATGCTCACGACCGGCGAACGGGCCATTCGGACGACGACGTCGATCCAAGGCGAATGGCCACTGGGTCCGGCTGTCCGCGGGAGATCGGCGGCTCGGGCCGTGTCGAAGTGGGCGATGAAGAAGTCCGGATCCGCGGATTGGAAGATCATGACCTTGGCCTGGGGATCGGCCTCGATCTCGGTGACCACCCTCTGCAACGCGATGATGCCCTCGGGCGCCAGCATGTTGATCGGCGGATTGTCGAACGTGATCCGCCAGACACCCGGCTGAGATCGATCGACCGTCAGGTGACGCTCGGCGCTCATCGCGGGATCTCCCGCAACCGGCCCACCAGGACTGCGGTCGTGAGGATTTCGCGGGTGTAGGTCGGACCATTGATCTCGTGGGCGGCATGCATCGCCTCGGCGCTGAAGGCGGCCGTCGCGTCACGCACCAGGGTGACGTCGTAGCCTAGCTCCATGGCGAAGCGGCCGGTGGCTTCGATACAGGTGTTGGCGATCAGTCCGACCAGGATCAGGCTCTGGATGCCCGCTTGTCGGAGTCTCAGATCCAGATCGGTATTGGCAAAGCCGCTGGAGCCCCAGTGCTCCTTGGCGACGATATCGCCCTCCCGCGGCTGGAAGTCGTCGTGGAACGCGCCGCCCCACGAGCCGCGGGCGAAAATCTGGCGCTGTGCGCCGGCCCGCTGGTAGGGTGTGGCGTGGCGCCAGTCCTCGTAGTCGCCTGGCTCCCATCGGTGGTGCGGCACAAAGACGATCTGCAGCCCGGCCGCCCGGGCTTCGGCGACGACCGTGCGCAGGTGGTCAAGCAGGCTCACCTCCTCGGCGATCGCCCTGAGGCGCGGCCAGGTCTTGCCGCCCTCGCTCAGGAAGTCGTTGTAGGGGTCGACGAGCAGAACGGCGGTGGTCTTGGGATCGTAGGTCATGGTTCAACCTTTCGCGGCCTGGCGCAGGGCGTAGCGCTCCAGGCTGGCGGCGAAGAGCGGTGTCTCTCCGGCGTTGTGGGCGCGGCTGAACGGCTGACGCTGAGCCCGGAAGACGTCGAACGGGATGCCCTGCCGGTCGAGATAGGCCGTGAACTCTTCAGTGGCCCAGGTCCGCACGTGATTGGTGAACTCGCAGCGACCATCGTCGAGCGGCGCCACGCTCAGTTCCCACATCACCACCATGGTCGTGCGTCCCGCGGCGGTGAAGAGGTCCGAGACGGACTCCAGAACCAGGTGGTGCGGCTCTGCGTGCTTCTCGACGTAGTGCTGGACCATCGGCGTGCCGCCGATCACCTCGACGTTGATCGACATCCTCCGGCCGTCCGGCGCCGTGGTCGCGCCGGCCGCGACGTGGGCAGGCGAGCACCCTTGGTATTCCTTGTCCGGCAGGCTGAAGCACCACGCCGGGATGTCGATAGCCCCGATCGGCGCGTTGATCACGGCCGTGAAGCTGGAGTCGACGATGACATTGTCTTCCATGGGTCCAATCCTTCTGAAATCAGCCGCGGGCGGTGTCGAGGATCGCCAGAGCGAAGGCCTCGGGCGCCTCCTGAGGCAGGTTATGGCCGACGCCGCCTTCGACGGTTCGGTGGGCGTAGGGTCCGGTGAACTTTGCCGCGTAGGTCGCGGGCTCCGGATGCGGGGCGCCATTGGCGTCGCCCTCCAGGGTGATGGTCGGGACGCCGATCGTTGGGGCGCGCGCCAGGCGTTGTTCCAGCGGCTCGTAGCGCCCCTCGCCCTCCGCCAGGCCCAGCCGCCAGCGATAGTTGTGGATCACAACGGCGACGTGATCGGGATTGTCCAAAGCGGCCGCCGAGCGCTCGAACGTGGCGTCGTCGAAGGTCCATTTCGGCGAGGCCAGCCGCCAGATCAGTCGGGCGAAGGCCCGGCGATTGGCGTCATAGCCGGCGCGACCGCGCTCGGTCGCGAAGTAGAATTGGTACCACCACTGCAGCTCCGCCTCGGGCGGCAGTGGCCGCGCTCCGGCCGCCTGCCCGCCGATCAGATAGCCGCTGACCGACACCAGGCCCCGGCAGCGCTGTGGCCACAGCGCGGCGATGATGTCGGCGCTCCGCGCGCCCCAGTCGAAGCCGGCGAGAACGGCGCGCTCGACACCCAGCGCGTCCATCATAGCCACGGTGTCCAGGGCGACTGCCGAGGGCTGCCCGTTGCGGAGGGCGTCGGCGGAGACAAAGCGGGTCGCACCGAAGCCTCTCAGGTACGGCGCGATGACACGGAGTCCATCGGCGGCGAGCCGGGGCGCGACCTCGGCGAAGGCGTGGACGTCATAGGGCCAGCCGTGCAGCAAGATGACCGGCGAGCCATTGGGCGGCCCCCATTCGGCGTAGGCGATCTCCAGATCGGCTGTCCTGACCCGCTTGAGCGATGGAAGAGGCGCGACCGGGGAGCCAAGATTCGATGGCGACGCGGCCAGGCTGGTGGGGGGCAGGCTCGCCGTCGCCGCCGAGACCACGGCGGCGCCCAGGAGGGTGCGGCGAACGGGATCAATCGTCTGGGACATCCGGTTGCTCCGCTAGCCGAAGGTGAAGCAGTAGGCGCGTGGTCCCGCGTCCTGGAACTCGATTTCGAAGGTTCGATCGCGGACCACTCCGGCCTGACGGATCAGCTGGTGCATTCGGGCCTCGCCAAGCTCGCCCCAGCCGGCGGCGTCGATGTCGACGCCGTGGTCCGCGCCAGGCTCGGCGCCGTCGATCCGCACGCGAAAGCGCGTGGCGCGCTCATCCGCCCCCGGGCTCATCACCAGATGCAGATCGCGAGCATGGAAGCGGAAGACGATCGATCCGCCGGCCTGTTCCACGGCGGCGAATTCCGGCTGGACATCCCACCGTCCCGAGAAGCCCCAGGCGTTCAGCGCCAGGCGCCCGGGCGCCGCATAGTCGGCCGCGCTCCCACGGCGCAGGCCGCCCCGCCCCGCGAAGTTCTCGGCCTTGGCGTAGCCGGTATAGGTCTCGGGGCTGGCCAAGTCGCCCCAGTCGGGCGCCGCCTGAGCCCGCTCCCCGACCACAGGTGAGAGCGGCTCCGTAACGCGTTGCCCCCGGACCTCGCCCAGCAGATCCTGAATGACGCGTTCTGAGCGAGCATAGTCTTCCTCACCCAGCCGTCGGTGCCGAATGCGCCCAGACGCATCGATGAAATAGAATGCCGGCCAGGCTGTGTTGTCGAACGAGCGCCAGATCGCGAAGTCGTTGTCGAGCACGACCGGATAGCGCACGCCCTGCTCAGCCACCGCCCGCCGCACCCGGGGCAGCTCGCGTTCGAAGCTGAATTCGGGAGTGTGGACGCCAAGCACGACCAGTCCGCGATCAGCGTACCGGTCCGCCCAAGCGCGTAGGTAGGGTAGCGGCCGTAGGCTGTTGATGCAGGTGTAGGTCCAGAAGTTGACCAGAACGACCTTGCCCGCCAGGTCGCCGGCGAGCAGAGGCTCGGTGTTGAGCCAGGCCATGCCGGGGGACAGCGCCTTGAGTGACTGGGCCTGGCTGACGCCGCAGGTGGCCAGCAACGCACCGGCGGCCGGCGCGGCCATCAGTCCGAGGGCGGCGCCTCTGCGGGTCGGCGAGACGGTTGACGGGCGGGAAACAGCAGGCATCGCGCATCCTCTGGCGACGAGTTAAGTTTCGGGGCGGATCGGACTTTGGGGGGAGGACGCCGATCCGCCCCGCCGGCCGCGGCTTAAGCGCGCCGCAGCGGCCGGAAGGCGGCCCGGAGATCCTCGGTCAGCCGCTGTGGCTGCTCCCAGGCGGCGAAGTGCCCGCCCTGGTCGTGCCGCTTGTAGAAGACGAGGTTGGGATAGGCCTTGCGCGCCCAGCTCTCGGGGGCCTGGTAAAGCTCGTCGGCGAAGGCGCTGACCGCCACTGGGATCGTCACGCCCTTCGGCGCGAAGAAGGCGAGCTTGCTTTCCCAGTAGAGTCGCGCGGACGAAACGGCCGTATTGGTCAGCCAGTAGAGCGCGACGTTGTCGACGACGTCTTCCTGCGAGAGGCCTTCCTGTTGGCCGGCGAACACCCGCGCGATCAGCTGCTGGCTCTTGGCGTCGTGGTCCAACATCCAGGCGGCCAGGCCGATGGGCGAGTCGGCCAGGGCGTAGAGCGTCTGCGGCCGGTTGGCCATCTCGTTGGCGTAGCCCAGGCCGTGCTTGTAGAAGGTGTCGAGCTGGTCGAAGGCGCGGCGCTCGTCGGGGGTCAGGCCGGCCGGGGCGGGCTCGCCATACTGCAAGGCCCTGGCCACATCGGCGGGCACGGTGGCGGGCATGTTGGTGTGAATGCCGATCAGGCCCTTGGGCTTGAGCAAGGCCATCTGCTCGGTGACGGCGTTGCCCCAGTCCCCGCCCTGGGCGACGTAGCGGGTGTAGCCAAGGCGCTGCATCAGCACGACCCAGGCCCGGGCGATCCGGATCGGATCCCATCCCGGCGTTGTCGGCTTGGCCGAAAAGCCATGGCCTGGCAGTGACGGGATCACGATGTGGAACGCGTCCGAAGCCGAACCGCCATGCGCCGTCGGGTCGGTCAACGGACCGATGATCTTCAACTGCTCGATGATGGAGCCGGGCCAGCCGTGCGTGACGATGATCGGCAGGGCGTCCGCGTGCTTGGACCTGATGTGCAGGAAATGGATGTCGAGGCCGTCGATCTCCGTCACGAAATTGGGAAGATTGTTCAGATAGGCCTCGCAGCTACGCCAGTCGTAGCGATTGGCCCAGTAGTCGGCCAAAGCCCGCATGGTGGCCAGTTGCACGCCCTGGCTGTCGTCCCCGACGGTCTCCTTCTCCGGCCACCGGGTCGCCAGGATCCGGCGCTTGGTGTCGTCGAGCGCGGCTTGGGGGATCTGGATCTTGTAGGGCCGGACGCCGACGCCGCCCGCCGGCTCGGCCGAGAGCCCGGCGATCTCGGCGGCCGCCGAACCGGCAAGGCCGATCGCCCCGGCGACGGTCGCCGACGCGGCGAGGAAGTGCCGGCGGGTGGACGGATAGAGTTCGGATTTCATGGCTGCTCTCCTCGACTTTGTCTGGAGTTCTTCGAGAACTTCAATTTCGAAGACAGCATGTATTGAGACTTTGCAGGCGCTCCATCAGACGTTGGTATTGGCGATACCTTGGTATGTGAAGGACAAGACAGGGTCAGAAATGGCAACGACCGTCGCCGGCCTGACCAGCGACGATCGCCCGCGTGACCAACCCTTCAAACCAGACTGACAGAGAGCGTGATCTCGGCGTTCAGCGCCTTGGAGACGGGGCAGCTCTTTTCGGCCTCGCGCGCGATACGCTCGAAGTGCTCGCCGTCTATCCCCGGAACCGAGGCGCGCACGCTCAGCGCCGAGCGGGTGATCGTGAAGCCCTCTCCGTCCCGCTCCAGCGAAACCGCCGCTTCGGTGTTCAGTTCGGTGGGCGTCAGGTCCGCCGCTTGCAAGGCGAAGGCCAGGGCCATGGTGAAACAGCCGGCGTGGGCGGCCGCGATGAGTTCCTCGGGGTTCGTGCCAGGCTGAGCCTCGAACCGGGTCCTGAATGAATAGGGGGTGTCGTGCAACGCCCTCGAGCCGGTCGAGAGGACGCCTTCGCCATCGCGGCCCGAACCTCGCCAAACCGCCTGCGCCTTGCGGATCATGTGTAGCTCCCTTGGCCGGACGATCCGGCCTGGCCACCATCGACGATGCGCGCGGCAAGTCGATTGGACCTTGGTGTCGCCGATACCTTGGTGCAATCGACGCCCCCGCCGCCCCACGCGATGCTCGCGCGCGCTTTGGGGAGAGTGGCATGCACCGAGGTTGGCGGGCTTTGGGCCTTGCGATGGTGGTTGGTCTCGCCGCGGGACCAGCGCTGGCGGACGACGACGGCGGGCCATCGATCGAGCCGGTCATCGTCACGGCGCAGAAGCGCCAGCAGACGGCTGACAGCGTGAGCATGGCCATCACCGCCGCCTCGGGCGAGACCCTCCGCCTCCGAGGGATCGACGCCGTCTCAGACCTGCCGCGCCTCGTGCCGGGCTTGACCCTCCAGGAGAGCAACTTCGCCTCGACCTCGATCACCCTGCGTGGTGTTGGCTTTTTCAACAGCGACCTGGCCACGCCGCCGGCGGTGTCCATCTATCTCGACGAAGCGCCCCTCCCCTACCCCGCGATGAGCAAGCTCGTCGCCTTCGACCTGGCGAGGGTGGAAGTACTCAAGGGACCACAAGGCACACTCTTTGGCCAGAACGCCACGGGCGGCGCGGTCAACTACATCGCCGGAAAGCCTGGCGAGGTCTTCGAGGCGGGGGCGGAGGCGACCTATGGCCGCTTCAACCGCGCCCGCCTGAGCGGCTACGTCGCGGGCCCGATCTCCGACACCCTGACGGGCCGGATCGCCGTGCAAGGCCGCTGGGGCGAGGGTTGGCAAAAGAGCATCAGCCGACCAGGAGACCGCCTCGGCCGGGTTCGCGAGTTGCAAGGCCGGGCGACCGTGGAATGGCGGCCGACGGACGCGCTCACCAGCCGCCTGACCGCGACGCTGACGCATGACGGGTCCGACAGCCTGGCGGGTCAGTTCCATGCCGCCGCGCCGATCGTGCCGGCGCTGGTCATCCCTGGACTGCTCGCCTTTCCCGTCGTCGCCAAGCCGCGCGCGGCGGATTGGAGCGCAAGGGCCGTCGGCGCGGATCAGCCGTTTCCGTACGCCAGCGACACCAGCTTCTTCCAGGCGCTCTGGCGCACGGACTACCGGCTGCGGAGCGAGCTCACCCTCACGTCGCTGACAGCGTTCACGTCCCTGGACCTAGCCTACGGTCAGGATCCGAACGGCACGCCGTTCAATCTGAACGAGGTCATCGACGAGGACGGCGTGATCGCCTCCTATTTCCAAGAGCTTCGGCTATCGGGACACAAGCGGCGGCTGACCTGGCTGGTTGGCGGCAACTACGCTCATGACAAGGTCAAGGACCAGCCGCGGCAGATCTTCCGCGACGTCGACCTGTCGCACATGTTCGAGGCTCTCGATCCGCTGGCCTATGCTGACCTCAACCAGATGACCAGCCGCGTCCGTGTCGACACCGCCGCCGTGTTTGGTCGCCTCGAGTATGGGCTTACCGACACGCTGATGGTGGAAGGAGCGCTGCGCTACAACAGCGACCGGCGCAGCTTCGACAGCTGCGTGCTGGCGGTGACCGACCACTTCGCCCGCTTCTGGAACTTCTTCCGTGGCGGTGCCGCGCCGCCCACGCGCGTTGGTGACTGCATCGTCCTCGACCCAGCAAACGGCTTGCGCCCCGTCGAGAACGTCCACAGTGACCTTGACCAGGACAGCCTGTCCTGGCGCGCAGGGCTCAACTGGAACGTTCGACCCGGTTTGCTCGCCTACGCCAATGTCAGCAAAGGCCTCAAGGCGGGCACGGTTCCCGTGGCTTCGGTCTCGGCCGTTCCGCAATATGCCCCGATCCCGCAGGAGTCGGTCATCGCCTACGAGGCCGGCGTCAAGGCAAGCCTCCTCGACCGACGCGTCCAGCTCAACGGCGCGGCTTACTACTACGACTATCGCGACAAGCAGTTGCGCGGCGCGGTCCAGGACGTGGCGTTCGGCCCCCTCGAGGCGCTGGTCTCGATCCCAAGGTCACATGTGCTGGGGGCGGAGGCCCAGCTGGTCGCGCGCCCGACCGAGGGCTTGGTGCTGGACGCCGCCCTCACCTACGGCCACACCCGCATCGACCGGTTCGAGGGCTTCGACGCCACTGCGGTCTTTGGCGACCAGTCCGGCACGCCATTCCCCTTCTCTCCCCCGTGGCAGGCGGTGGCCAATGTCGATTACGCCTTCCCGCTGAACGACCAGTTGCGCGGCTTCGCCGGCGGCTCGCTGACCTACCGCAGCGCCACCTACGCCGGGGTGGGCGCCCCCGAAAGCTTCCGCATCGCCGCCTACGCGCTGCTTGACCTGCGCGTCGGGATCGAGCGGGCCGACGGCCGCCTGCGCGCCTGGGCCTGGGGGCGCAACGTCACCAACGAATACTACTGGACGAACGTCTTCCTGAACGCCAACGCGGTCGCCCGTTTTGTCGGCCAACCCGCGACCTATGGCGTGACACTGGCCGCACGCTTCTGAGCATTCGACCGTGGACGTCACCTCCAACCAAGACCAAAGTACAATGGACGGCGGGTCGCGTTGGTCCGCATCGTCACCGACTGGCGGGCCATGAAAGCCAAGAATGGACACCGACCTTCGCCGACTGCTGGACGCGCTCCCCGGGATGGTCTGGACCGCCACGCCGGATGGCGCGTGCGACTTCGTCAACGAACGCTGGCGTGACTTCACCGGGGTCGGACTTGAGGCGCTGGCCGATCAAGGGTGGATTTCCTTGTTCCACCCCGAGGACGTCCCCGGCGCGTTGAGCACCTGGGCCGCGGCGCAGGCGGAGGCAAGGCCGCGAGAGATCAACATCGTGGCCCGGATCCGGCGCGCCGACGGCGTCTATCGGCGTTTGAGCCTGCAGACCCGGCCGCTCTATGACACGGGCGGGACGCTCACGGGCTGGTGCGGCGTCAACACCGACATCGAGGATCGGACTCGCGCCGAGGCGCAGCTTGCGGCCGAAAAGCGCCTGCTCGAACTCGTGGCGCGCGGCGTGGATCTGCCCAGCATCTTCGAAACGCTGTGCGCCGAGGTCGAGGGCCTCAGCCCCGACTCCCTCTGCAGCATCCTGTTCGTCGAGGAAGATGGCGATGACGGGCGGCGTCGGTTCCGGGTCGCCGCCGGTCCCAAGCTTCCCGAAGCCTACAACGCCGCCCTCGATGGCCTGCGGGTCGATCCCCACTACGGCCCCTGCTCACTGGCGGTGGAAACCCGATCGACGATCATCGCCGCCGATCCGCCTCGTGATCCGCGCTGGAGCGCGTCGGCCTGGCCCGGTCTCGTCACCGGGTTTGGCTTGGCCTCCTGCTGGTCGGCCCCGATACTGGGCAGCCATGGCGAGGTGCTGGGGATCTTCGCCATCTACAAGCGCGCGCCCAAGGGCCCGACCGACCAGGAAGAGGAGTTGATCGACCGGTTCGCCCGGATTGTCGGCGTGGCGATCGAACGCGCCCGGGCCGACGAGGCCGTGAAGGCGCACGCCGCGCGGCTGCGCCGCGCCCATGACCATCTGGCTCAGGCCCAGGAACTCACCCACACGGGAAGCTTCACGACGGACCTGGCCGCCGACACCCACGTCTGGTCCGATGAGCTCTATCGTATCCTCGAGTTCGAGCCGGGCGCGGCGGTCTCGCTTGGCGCGCTTCGATCCCTGATCCATCCGGACGATCTGGAGGCGTTCAACGCCGGTCTTGGCGCGACCCTGAACACGGGCGTCGACTTCGATGTCATCTTCCGCCTCACCACGCCCAAGGGGGCCCTGAAGTACCTCCACGCTGTCGCCAAGCACGTCGAGGCCGGCGCATCTCCCATGTTCATGGGCTCCATCCAGGATGTGACCGAGAGCAAGTTCTCCGAAGAGGCCCTCAAGGCGAGCGAGGCCGATTTGCGGCGCGCCAACCGCTATCTCGCCGGCGCCCAGCGCCTCAGCAAGACGGGCAGTTTCACATGGGTCGTGGAGACCGATGAACAGGACTGGTCCGAGGAGCTCTTCCGGATCTGGGAGATGCATCCGGGGGACGACCGCACGGTCTCGACTCTCAAGTCAACCCGCCTGCATCCCGACGATGTGTCGGGCGTCGAGAGGATCATGGGGCCGGCGGTCGCCGCCGGAGCGGACTACGAAGTCTCCTATCGCATCATCACGCCGAGCGGAGCGATCAAGCACCTGCATACCGTCAACCAGCGCCTGACCGACATCACCGACAAGCTCGTCTATGTCGGCGCGACCCAGGACATGACGGCCAGCCGGCGAGCCGAGGAAGCGTTGAGGGCGCGCAAGGCCGAGCTGACGCGGGTGAACCGTTATCTCGCCGCCGCCCAGACCCTCAGCCGGATCGGCAGCTTCACGCTGGACACCGCCACTGGCGTCCAGGACTGGTCCGAGGAAAACTACCGGATCTGGGAGTTCGATCCCCAGACGCCGCCGACGATGGAGATGGTCGCCGCAGCGATTCACCCCGACGACCGCGACCGCGCCCTAGAGACGCTCGGCGCGGCGACACAGGAGGGCGAGGACTTCGAAGTCTCCTACCGTATCGTCACCCGTAGCGGCGCCCTCAAGTATCTGCGCACGGTGGCCGTGCGGGTTCCCGACATCGAGGATCATCTTGTCTTCTTTGGGAGCAGCCAGGATGTCACCGAGGACAAGCTTGCCGAGGAGACGCTGCGCGCCAGCCAAGCCGAGCTCGTCCGCGCCAACGCGCACCTGACAGCCGCCCAACGCCTCAGCAACACCGGTAGTTTCACCTGGGACGTGCTGGCGGACGACCATCATTGGTCCGACGTCATCTATCAGGTGTTCGGCTTCGAACCGGGGAGCAGGGTCTCGGTGGGCATGATGTTGGCCGCCATTCATCCCGAGGACATAGCCGATGTTCAGGCGCTGATCGGCGAGGCGTCGAACGGCGAGAATTTCGAGCTCGTCTTCCGTATCGTCCAGGCGAGCGGCGACCTGCGCTACGCCCACGTCATGGGCCATCGCATCGACCAGGTCCCCGACCACCCGGTGTTCATGGGCGCGCTGCAGGACATCACCGCCCGCAAGCTGGCCGAGGACGATCTGAACCGGGCGCGCGCCGAACTGGCTCACATGTCCCGAGCCGCCGCGCTCAGCACCCTGACCGCTTCGATCGCTCACGAGGTCAGCCAGCCGCTGGCCGGGATCCTGGCGAATGGCAGCACCTCGGGTCGAATGCTGGCGCAGGTCCCCCCCAACCTCGACGGCGCCCGCGCCGCGATCCAGCGCACGATCCGAGATGGTCAGCGCGCCTCCGAGGTCATCAAGCGCCTGCGCGCCATGTTCGTCCGGCGACCGCCCAGCTTCGAGCCAGTGGACCTGCAAGAAGCCGCGCGCGAGGTGCTGGCCCTTTCGGCGAGCGAACTTCAGCGCCGACGCGTGCTCGTGCGCACCGATTTCGACGAGGGGCTGCCGCTGGTGCAGGCCGACAGAATTCAGATGCAGCAGGTGATCTTGAACCTTCTCCTCAACGCCGTCGACGCCATGGAGGCGGTGGATGACCGTCCGCGCGAGTTGCATATCGCCTCGCGACGTTCGGACGGCCAACTGGTGCTCGAGATGCAGGACGTGGGCGCGGGAATCGAAACCGACAACATCGACCAGCTCTTCGACGCCTTCCATACGACCAAGCCCGAGGGCATGGGCATTGGCCTCTCCATCAGCCGGTCCATCGTCGAGGCCCACGGCGGCCGGCTCACGGCGTCGCCCAACCCCGATGGTTCGGGCGCCACCTTCTCGTTCTCAATCCCCTGCGATCCGCCGAGCGCAGGCCTTCGCACAGGGCACGCGTAATGACCAACCCAAGCCTCGTCTCAGTAGTCGACGACGACGAGTCGGTGCGTGAGGCCCTGCCAGAACTGCTGCGGTCCTTTGGTTTTGACACGCGGGCGTTCGACTCCGCGGAGGCTTTCCTGGCGTCGGACGCCTTGGAGGGCACGGGCTGCCTGGTGCTTGACGTCGCCATGCCCGGCATGACGGGCCCTGAGTTGCAACGCGAACTCGCCCGCCGACAAATCAAGGTCGGCATCGTCTTCATCACCGCCCAGTCGGACGACCGCGTCGAGGTCGACGCCATGCGCCGCGGCGCCACCGCCTTTCTGCTCAAACCCTTCGATGAGACCCTGATCATCGACGCCGTCAACGCTGCGCTTGGCAAAGAGTAAGGGACCTTCCCATGCAATATGCGCCTTCAACCGCCCCGAAGAAGACCACCGCGCCGCCTGCGGCGACGGTCATGGTGGTCGACGACGACATCTCCATCCGGGAGTCGCTGGAAGCCTTGATCCAGGTCTGCGGCTGGGAGGCCCGCACCTTTGCGTCGGCCACCGACTTTCTGGAAAGCCGCCCTCCGCCCGGCCCGAGCTGTCTGGTGCTCGATGTCAGCCTGCCCGACCTGAACGGCCTGGACCTCCAGGCCAGGATCGCCGACGAGCGCGCCGAAATGCCGATCATCTTCATCACCGGCTACGGGGACGTTCCCACGAGCGTCCGGGCGATGAAGGCCGGCGCCGCCGAATTCCTCACCAAGCCGTTCGGCGATGAGGTGCTGCTCAGCGCCATCAGCGCAGCCTTGGAGCGCAGCGCTGGCGCCGTTGACGAGCGGGCGGCGCTGCAAAGCCTGCGAGAGCGGCGCGCCTCGCTCAGTCGCCGAGAGTGCGAGGTCATGGATCTCGTCGCATCGGGACTGCTCAACAAGCAGGTGGGCGGCGAGCTCGGTATCAGCGAGATCACCGTGAAGGCTCACCGAGGCCGGGTGATGGAGAAGATGCAGGCCCGCTCGCTGGCCGACCTGGTGCGGATGAGCGAGCGGCTGGGACTGCGCACCGGACGCACACGATACGAAAGTCTCGGCGATACCTAGGTTCAATGGCCGGCTACCGCGATTGGCGCTCTGATCGGAACCATCGCCGCGGCGCGGATGACGCCGGCGGGCATCGGGAGATCGGGCATGTCACGGGAATTCCAACTGGCTTCCGACGGTCGCGCGAGCCTGCCATTGCACCTGGTTGAGGAGATCAGCCACCGGGTCGTGAACGAGTACGCCGAGGCGATCTGCGGGCTTTCGCTGGCGGCGACGGGGCCTGTGGGCGGCGAGCTGCGGCAAGCCCTTCGCCGGGCCGCCGAACGCCTCCAGGCTCACGCCGAAAGCCACCGGGCGCTGCTGCCGCCCAGGAACGCCCAGGTCAATCTCGCCGATTATATCGGCACGGTATGCGCGGCGTTCTCCCGCGCGACGCTGGCCCAGCGTCGTGTCGGGCTGGTGCTTGAGGCCGACGAGATCTGGATTGCCTCCGACCGCGCCTGGAGGCTCGGCCTGGCCGCGGTGGAACTGATCCGCAACGCCGCGCGCCATGGCCTCCAGGGGCGCGGCGGCGTCATTTGGGTGCAGGTCATGCGGTCCTGCGGCGACGTGATCTGCCTGGTCAACGACGACGGCGCCGTCCCCGCGCGTCGCGCGCCCGGCCGGGGCACGGCCCTGGTCCAGGCCCTGGCCGGCGAGTTGGGGGGAACGGTGGAATGGCGCACCGGAGAGCCCGGCTGCTTAGCGTGCCTACGTATTCCGGCGGAGGCGGGCGCATGAGCGGGCTCCTCTCGCGGCTCGGCGTCAGGCTGCCGATCATCCAGGCGCCGATGGCGGGCACGTCGACGCCGCAACTGGCCGCGGCGGTCACCGAGGCCGGCGGCCTTGGCTCCATCGCGCTCGGCGCGGTCGATGCGGCGGCGGGCCGCGAGATGATCGCGGCGGTGCGCCGCGGCACGAACGGCCCGTTCAATGTCAATCTCTTCTGCCATCGACCGGCGCGGAGCGATCCGACCCTGAACGCGGGCTGGCTGGCGGCGCTTGCGCCCACCTTCGCAAGCTTCGGCGCCGCCCCACCAGCCGCCATCAGCGAGATCTACACGAGCTTCGCCGCCGATGCGGAGATGCTGGCCATGCTCGAGGAAACCCGGCCACCGGTGGTCAGCTTCCATTTCGGCCTGCCGCCCGCGGCGGCGATCGCGCGTCTGAAATCGACCGGCGCTCTCCTGCTCGCCACCGCCACATCACTGGCCGAGGCCCAGGCGTCGGTCGCCGCCGGCGTCGACGCCGTTGTCGCCCAGGGATGGGAAGCGGGCGGCCATCGGGGCGTCTTCGAGCCCGGCGCGCCGGATGGGCGGCTGGGCGTGGCAGTCCTGACGCGGTTGCTGGTCAAGCAGGTTCCGGTCCCGATCATCGCCGCTGGGGGGCTCATGGACGGAGCCGCCGTGGCCGGCGTCCTGGCTCTTGGGGCACAGGCCGCTCAGCTCGGAACCGCATTCGTGGCCTGCCCGGAGTCCAGCGCCGACAGCTATCACCGGGACGCCTTGATGGGCCCCGGGGCCGTCGCGACCGAAATGACCGACCTGATCTCGGGGCGTCCGGCCCGGTGCCTGCCCAACGCCTTCACGGCGCTTTCGGAAACCCTCCAGGCGACGCCGCGCCCCGACTATCCGATCGCCTACGACGCCGGCAAAGCGCTGGCGGCGGCCGCGCGGGCTCGGGGCGACGGCCGATACGGTGCGCAATGGGCCGGCCAGGGCGCCCCGCTAGCGCGCGCCCTGCCGGCTGCGGCGCTGATGGCCGCCCTCGAGCGCGAACTCGAGCTGGCCCGGCGCCCGTCCTAGGCCCCAAGCCCCCAAGCCATTGTTTGAAGGCCTGCTGGCGCGCGCATGACGTTGGTCATTTCGCGGCCGACCGCCCGCGCGTCGCTCTGGCGGAAGCGGCGAGCAAGACGAAGGTGTCGGCGACACCAAGGTCCAATACCGATCCGCGCTCCGCCGGCCCAGGTTTCAGAAACCGGGCCGACGCCCGGCCTGAACCGACGGAGCACCCTTATGACGCAAGAGCAAAACCGGGCGAAAACGCGGGCCCGCGACAGCGTTCTGGCCGTGCTGGGCGCGGCGACGATCGCGGCCCTGCCCTTCGCCGCGCCGGCGCCGGTCCGGGCTGAGGTTGTGGCCCAACCCGGCCAGGCCGGCGTTCCGTACAAGGGCATGCCGGCGCTCGCCCCGATCGGCGTTCGAGTCGACCACTACCTTCCGGTCCCCGGCCCCGCCGCCCCGCCCGTCGACCCGGCCAAGGGCTACCGCATCCAGGACCTGGGAACGGGCCTCTACATGGTCACCGACAACGCCTATCAGTCGATGTTCATGGTCTACGAGACCGGCGTCGTGGTGATCGACGCGCCGCCCGGTTACTCGGCCAAGATCCGCCAGGCCATCGCCGAGGTCACCGACCGGCCGATCACCCACGTCGTCTACAGCCACGCGCACACCGACCACATCGGCGGCGTGACCGACCTGGGCGGCCATCCGACGATCATCGCCCACGAGGAGACCCGCCGTCTCCTGGCGCGGGCCAATGACCCCAAGCGCCCTCTCCCGACGGTGGTGTTCAAGGATCGTTACGTCCTGAAGGTCGGTAGCCAGACGCTTGAGCTGAGCTATCCGGGGGTCGCTCACGAGCCTGGCAACATCTTCATCTACGCCCCCCGCCAGAAGACCTTGATGATCATCGACGTCGTGTTCCCGGGCTGGATGCCGTGGCGGCGATGGGCCCTGGCCAAGGATGTCCCCGGCTACTTCGCCCAGGTCGCCGAGATCGATCGCGTACCGTTCGAGACGCTGGTCGGCGGCCACGTCAACCGTGTGGGAACGCACGACGACGTCCGCGCCCAGCTGGAGTTCATGAACGACGTGAAGGCGGCGGCCGCGACGGCGCTTAAGACCACCGCGCTGGGCGGCGAGATGGCCGACAACGACAAGGCCAACCCCTGGGCGGTGTTCGACAACTACATCGACCGCGTGGTGGTCCAGTGCGTCGACGCCGTGACGCCCAAGTGGCAGTCCCGTCTGGCCGGGTACGACGTCTACATCTGGGACCAGTGCTACGCGATGGAACAGAGCCTCCGGATCGACTGACCGGCGCCGACGGAGACCTCCCCCCATGAGCAACAACACCCACAGCCTTGCCCTGATCACCGGCGCCTCGACGGGCATGGGCGCGATCTATGCCGACCGCCTGGCGCGTCGCGGTCATGATCTGATCCTGGTGGCCCGTAACGGCGACAAGCTGAACGCCATCGCCGACCAGATCGCACGGGACACCGGCCGACACGTCGAGACCCTGACCGCCGACCTGCGCCGCGCGGCCGACCTCGCGAGCGTCGCCGATCGGCTGCGCGCCGACCCGGCCATCACGATGCTGGTCAACAACGCCGGGGTCGGCGCCTCGACGCCGTTGCTCGACAGCGACGTGGAGGCGATGAGCGAGATGATCGCTCTGAATGTCGAGGCCTTGATGCGGCTGACCTACGCCGCCGCCCCCGCTTTCGTGGGCCGCGGCGGCGGGACCATCGTCAACATGGCGTCGATCGTCGCCATCGGGCCGGAGATCCTGAACGGGGTCTACGGTGGGACGAAGGCTTTCGTGGTCGCCTTGACCCAGTCGCTGCACCACGAACTGGCCGGACGAGGTCTAAGGGTCCAGGCCGTGTGCCCGGGGGCCGTCGGGACGGACTTCTGGGCGCTGGCCGGAACGCCGCTGGACCAGCTTCCGCCCGCGATTGTCATGAGTCCGCAGGACGCGGTCGACGCGGCCTTGGCTGGACTGGATCAAGGCGAGCTGGTCACCCTGCCAGCCCTGGCCGATCTCGCAGCCTGGCAGATCTACGAAGACGCCCGCCAGGCCCTGATCCCGGTCATCTCGCGCACCCGCCCGGCGGCTCGTTACGGCGTCGGGGACCGACCGGCGCCGTCCCCCACCGCCTAAAAGTTCACCCTTAACAGCGGGAACTCTCATGAAAGCCCTTCTCCTGGCCGCCTTGGCCTCGGCCGCCGCTCTGGCGACGCCGCAAGCCGTCAGCGCTGAAGACCAGCACGCCGCGGCCGCCGGCGAGCGCCCGGCGAGCCAAACCATCCTCCTGACCAAGCTCACGCCGGCCTACTGGCGCGTGACCTTCGCCAACCCACCGCTCAACATCGTCGGACCGGTCGAGGTGCGCCGCCTCGTCGAGATCCTGGACGAGATCGAAGCCGATCCGCGCGTGAAGGTGGTGGTCTTCGACAGCGCCGTGCCAGGCTACTTCATGGCCCACTACGACCTGCTCAAGCCGCTCGAGGACTCCACGAGCATGGCGCCAGGCCCCACCGGCATGCATCCCGTGCCCGACTTCATGGTGCGGCTGGCGCGCCTGAAGGCCGTGACCATCTCCTCGATCCGCGGACGCACCAGCGGCATCGGCAGCGAACTCGTCCTGGCCACCGACATGCGGTTCGCCAGCCGCGAGAAGGCCAGGCTTTCGCAGTTCGAGGTCGGGGCCGGCTTCGCGCCCGGCGGCGGGCCGATGGCGCGCCTGCCGCGCCTGGTCGGTCGGGGACGGGCGCTGGAGATCCTGCTCGGCGCCGACGGTTTCGACGGCGCCCTGGCCGAGCGCTATGGCTACGTCAACCGCGCCTTGCCGGACGCTCAGCTCGACGGCTTCGTCGACAGCCTCGCCAGGCGGATCGCCTCGTTCGACCAGCAGGCCATCATCGACACCAAACACCTGGTCGACGTGGCCAGCTTGCCGCCGGACGCGGAGATGCGCCAGGGTTGGGACGCGTTCATCACCTCCGTCCAGCGCCCGGGCGCCCAGGCCCGCGTGGGCGCCCTGGTCAAGCGTGGCCTGCAGAAGCCCGGCGACCTGGAGGACAATCTCAACACGCGTACGGCCGACTACAGCGACGCGCGGAACTGATCGGGATGGCCGCCTCTCCGATCTTGCGGTCGACGACCGCGACGGTCACCTACCATCGCGCCGAAATCGACGGCGTCGATGTCTTCTATCGCCAAGCGGGCCCCAAAGACGCTCCCGTCGTTGTGCTGCTGCATGGCTTCCCCTCGTCATCGCGGATGTTCGGCGGCGTGATCCCCCTGCTCGCCGTCAACCACCGGGTCATCGCGCCGGACTATCCTGGGTTCGGACACAGCGACGCGCCTCCTCCGGACCGCTACGCCTATTCGTTCGACCAGCTGGCGAGGACCGTGGACGGCCTTCTGGATCATCTCGGCGTCACGCGCTGCGTCTTCCTGATGCAGGACTATGGCGGTCCCGTCGGCTTCCGCTTGGCCATGTCCCGCCCCGACCGCGTCCAAGGCCTGATTATCCAGAACGCCAACGCCTACCACGAGGGCCTCGGCGCCAAGTGGGCGGGTATCGCCGACTACTGGCGCGATCCGGAAAGCCACGCCGAGCAACTGGACACCTTTCTCTCGTTCGAGGGCGCGCGGCGGCGCCATATCGGCGACAGCCCCAACCTGGACCGGTACGATCCAGACAGCTGGACCGACGAGTTCGCCGGGCTTTCGCGCCCCGGCCAGCGCGAGATCCAAGCGTCCCTGCTTTTTGATTACCAGACCAACGTGGCGGCCTATCCCCAATGGCAGGCGTGGTTGCGCGCGCGCCGGCCGCCGACCCTTGTGCTGTGGGGACGATACGACCCGTCTTTCGTCACCGCGGGCGCCGAGGCCTACCGACGCGACCTGCCCGACGCCCGCATCCACCTGCTCGACGCTGGACATTTCGCCTTCGACGAAGCTCTGGACGAGGCGGCGACGGTGATCCTGGACTTCCTCGCGGGGGTGGGACCATGACCCCCGCAGGCCAGCCCTCCCTCTGGCGGGCGGTGCTCTCGGGCGCCTGCGCCGCCCTGATCGGCATCGGGGTCGCGCGCTTTGCCTACACCCCGCTCCTGCCGGCCGTGGTCAGCGCCGGCTGGTTCAGCAGCGAGGCGGCCGCCTATCTGGCCGCCGCCAATCTTGGCGGCTACCTGGCCGGCGTGTTGCTGGCGGAGAGGTTCGCGGCCCGGCTGTCGGCCGTGACGACGTTGCGCGCCGCGATGGTCATTAGCACCGGAAGTTTGCTGGCCTGCGCCTTCCAGGCGGGTTTCAACTGGTTTTTCCTCTGGCGCTTCGCATCTGGCGTCGCGGGCGGCGTCATCATGGTCCTGGCCGCTCCGCTCATCCTGGCCCATGCGCCGCCGGCACGCAGGGGCTTGATCGGCGGATTTATCTTCATGGGTATCGGTCTTGGTATCGCCGCGTCAGGAACGCTCGTTCCCCTGCTTCTGCGCCAGGGTGTCGGTCAGGCCTGGATCGGTCTCGCTGTCACCACGGCCATGCTCACGGCGGTGGCCTGGGGCGGATGGCCCAATCCCCCTGCCCCAGCCCCAGCCCCAGCCAAGGCCGAGCGCCACAGCCGTCGGCCTCCTCGCCACCGGCTCACATTGCTGCACTTCGAATATGCCCTGAACGCCGTGGGGCTTGTGCCGCACATGGTGTTCCTGGCGGTGTTCGTCGCCCATGGTCTCAACCAAGGTGTGGATGCCGCGGGGTTCTACTGGGTGCTGTTCGGGTTGGGCGCGCTCGTTGGCCCGCTGGTCTTTGGGCACCTCGCCGACCGCGCCGGACATGACCGGGCGCTGCGGCTCGTGCTGCTGCTCGAAGCCGCCGCGACCTTGGCGCCGGCGGTCTGGAACGCGCCCGCGGCGTTGGCCTGCTCGAGCTTGTTCATGGGCGCGGCCACACCTGGCATCGTGCCCGTTGTCCTGGGACGCGCGCACGAGTTGGCTGGTTCGGGGCTGGCGGACCAGCGCGCGGCGTGGCGGATAGCCACTACCGGCTTCGCCGCGGCGCAGGCTGTCGCCGCCTATGGCCTCGCCTTCGTGCTCTCCGCCTCGCAAGGCGCTTACGGCCTGATCTTCGCGCTCGGCGCGGGAGCCCTGCTTCTGGCGTTCCTGATCGACGTCGTGGGTGAGGCGGTCGTGAGGCCAAGAACGCGGCGCGCCTGACCGATACCTTGGTCTCGCCGATACCTCCGTTCAATGTCGCCGGCTGGCGCGGGTCGGTATCCAGACCGAACGCCGCGGGACTGGCCTGCGGCGCAGAAAGACGGTGTCGCCATGACCGCAAAATACAGGGTGGCCGTGATCGTCGGCAGCCTGCGGAAGGATTCCTACACGCGAAGGCTGGCCAAGGCCTTGATGGCGCTAGCGCCCGCCAGCCTAGACTGCCACATCGTCGAGATCGGCGACCTGCCGCTCTACACCGAGGACCTCGACGCGGCGCCGCCAGCGGCCTGGACGCGATTTCGGCAGGACATCAGCCGGGCCGACGCTGTGCTCTTCGTCACGCCCGAATACAACCGCTCCGTCCCGGGCGGTCTCAAGAACGCCATCGACGTCGGCTCGCGCCCGCCGCAGCAAAGCGTCTGGGACGGGCTGCCAGCCGCGGTCGTCAGCCAGTCGCCCTACAAGCTGGGCGGCTTCGGCGCGAACCATCACATTCGTCAGAGCCTGGTGTTCCTGAACATGCCGGTGCTTCAGCAACCGGAGGCCTACATTCCGCAGGTTGGCGAGCTCTTCGACGACGTTGGCGAGCTTACGGCCGAGGCTCAGGCCTTCCTCACCCGCCTGGTTGCGGCGTTTGTGAACTGGGTAGCGCTCGTGGGTGGAGCGCGACCGTCCGGTGCGGAGCGCTAGGACCATGGACTCCACCGGTTCATGCGCGGGGAAGAAGCCGCGCCTCGTCGACGATGAACCCTCGCCGGCGCACGCCGAAGCATCGCCCTTGCCGCCGTGGCGTCTGCGCAAGATTCTCGGCCGGATCGAGGCCGGACTTGACCAGCGGATCAAGCTATCGGAGTTGGCGGCGCTGACCGGGCTGTCGACCGGCCATTTCAGCCGCACCTTCAAGAACAGCGTCGGCGATACGCCGCTGAGCTTCATTCGACGTCGGCGGATAGAACGCGCCAAGGTGCTCATGGCCGAGACTTCCGCTGGACTGGCTCAGGTGGCTCAGGACTGCGGGTTTTGCGATCAAGCGCACTTCACACGCGCCTTCCACCATTTGGTCGGACTGTCGCCCCACCGCTGGCGTGTCGGCCTCCGGGGGCCGGCTCGCTGACGGGCGGACGAGTGCGCCGCAACGCCTTGTGTCCGGTGTCGATTGCGCTCAGCTTGATGACCTTCAGGCATTCGGTGAACCGCGCCCGCGCGGCTCCCGAGGAGACGCTCTGAAGGCGCGGAAATCATGATGGAAGAGACCAGGGCGCCGGGGGCGCATTCAGCGTCGGACTTCGCCCCGACGCGCCAAGACCATGTGCTCCTCGACGGCGCGGGCGATCGGACCGACGACGAAGTCCGCGAGAGTGAGCGCGAGCTGCGGCTGATCGTGCAGAGCGTCGCCGGGATGATCTGCGTGTTCTCACCTCAAGGCGAGCTGATCGGCGGCAACCAGCAGCTGCTGGACTACTTCAAGCAGCCGCTTAGGGAAGTCGGCCAATGGGCGACGAACGGCACGACGCATCCCGAAGACCTTGACCATTGCATCGCCAGTTTCAACGCGTCGCTGGCCTCGGGCGAGCCCTACGATTTCGAGACGCGCTTCCGGCGGTTCGACGGGGCGTTCCGTTGGTTTCAGATCCGTGGACAACCGCTTCGTGACGCGGACGGTCAGATCGTGCGCTGGTATGGCCTGCTCACCGACATCGACGATCGCAAGCGCGCCGAAGAAGCCCTGCGCGCCAGCGAAGTTGACCTTCGTCTGACCATCAACAGCCTTCCGGGCCTGATCTGCACGTTCACCGCGGATGGCCGGTTCGAAGGCGGCAACCAGCGCTTCTACGACTACCTCGACATCGACCGGACAAGCGCCGAGGCCTGGGCGAGCAAAGGGCCCGCCCATCCCGACGACGTCGAAGTCGCCATCGCCGCGTTCAGGCAGGCCATGATCACCGGCGAGCCTTTCGAGTACGAGTCCAGGGCCAGGTGCCATGACGGCGTCTATCGCTGGTTTCAGGTCCTGGGTCGGCCCCATCGGGACGACGAAGGACGGCTCGTGCGCTGGTACAGCCTGCTGATCGACATAGACGATCGCAAACGGGCCGAGCGGGCGCTCGAAGCCAGCGAGCGCAATCTTCGACTGACGATCGACACCATCCCGGCCCTGGCCTGGTCGGCGACAACCGACGGAGCGGCCGACTTCCTCAATCAGCATTATCTCGACTACGTCGGCCAGTCGCTCGAAGGCCTGGCAGACTGGCAGTGGAGCCATTTCGTCCATCCCGACGACCTGCCCGCCCTCACCGCGGCTTGGTCCGGCTTCCTGACGAGGGGAACCGGCGGTGAGGCCGAAGCGCGGATCAGGCGCCGCGACGGCGTCTATCGATGGTTCCTATTCCGCGTCGATCCACTGCGCGATGGGGCGGGCGAGATCGTCAAATGGTATGGCGTCAACACCGACATCGAAGACCGCAAACGCGCCGAGGCGGCCCTGAGGCGCAGCGAGACTTTTCTGGCTGAAGGCCAGCGCATCAGCTCCACCGGCAGCTTCTCCTGGCGCGTGGATTCGGACGAACTGAACTTTTCCGACGAACTCTACCGCATCTTCGAATTCGACCCGGGCATGAGGGTGACGTTCGACCGCATTCGGGAGCGGGTTCATCCTGAAGATCATGATCTGCTCGCCGCCAAGATGGCGGAGATCCGCTCGGGCCGCGACAATCCCGATTACGAAATCAGGCTGCGGACCCCGGGCCAGCGTATCAAGTATGTGCGCGTGTTCGGCCGTCTGGTCCGACATCCGGAGCGCGGCCTTGAGTGCCTCGGCGCCGTCCAGGACGTGACCCAGCGCAAGCTCGCCGAAGACGGTTTGCACAGGGTGCGCGCCGAGCTCGCCCATGTGACGCGGGTCTTGAGCTTTGGCGCGCTCACCGCCTCGATCGCGCACGAGATCAATCAGCCGCTTTCGGGCATCATCACCAACGCCAACACCTGCCTGCGCATGCTGGCCGCTGATCCGCCCAACATCGAAGGCGCCCTTGAGACGGCGCGTCGCACGATCCGCGATGGCGCTCGGGCGACGGACATCGTTCTGCGCCTTCGCAAGCTCTATTCGAAGGACACCGAACGTGGCGACAGGGTCGATCTCAACGACGCGGCCGCCGAGGTCGTGGCCCTGCTGGCCAGCGACCTGCAACGCGCGCAGGTTACGGTGGAGACCGATTTCGCCAAGAACCTGCCTGTCATCGCCGCTGATCGCGTCCAGCTGCAACAGGTGATCCTGAACCTGCTGACGAACGCAGCAGACGCCATGTCGCAGGTTCGCGGGCGACAGCGACGAGTCACCATCCGGACGGCGAGAGATGACGCGGCAGCCATCGTCCTCAGCGTCCATGATCTTGGCCCTGGCATCAGGTCACACGACCCCGACGAGGTGTTCCAACCGTTTTTCACGACGAAAGCCAACGGCATGGGCATCGGTCTTTCAGTCAGCAGGTCCATCATTGAGAGCCATGGCGGACGCCTTTGGGCCGCTTCCAACCCTGACGGCGGAGCCATTTTCTCATTTTGCATTCCGGGGCCCGAACCGGTCGCGGCCGGCTAGGATCATTTCGGGCGCGGCAAGTCTCCTAGCCCCCGAGCAGCCTCAAGAGCTCCAAGGCCCCATAGGTGGACGACGCGGGGTTCTGCCCGGTGACCAGGCGGCCGTCGACGACAGCGAACGGGAGCCAATTGTCGGTCTTCTCGTAGAGACCGCCGAGGCGCTGGAGTTCATCCTCCACGAGGAAGGGCACGACATGGGTCAATTCGACGGCTTCCTCCTCGGTATTGGTGAAGCCGGTAACCCGCTTGCCGCTCACCAGAGGCTTGCCGTCGTGCATCACCTTGTGGAGCACGGCAGGAGCATGACAGACCGCCGCGACCGGTTTGCCGGCCTCCCAGAAGGCGCTGATCAGCGCGATGGAGACCGGATCATCAGCGAGGTCCCACATCGGACCGTGGCCGCCCGGATAAAAGACCGCGTCGAAATCCGTAGCCGAAACGGTGTCCAGCCGATCCGTGTTGGCCAAAACCTGTTGCGTAGCCGTGTCGTTCTTGAAGCGCGTCATGGCGTCGGTCTGATTGCCGGGCTCATCGCTCTTGGGATCGATTGGCGGTTGGCCGCCTTTCGGCGAGGCCAGCGTCACGGCCGCGCCAGCGTCCTTGAAAACATAGTAGGGCGCGGCGAACTCCTCGAGCCAGAACCCGGTCTTGCGGCCGGTATCGCCAAGCTGGTCGTGGGAAGTGATGACCATGAGGATCTTCATCAAGTGTCTCCATCGAAAGGCGCTTGGTCCCAAAGGGGGCGTAGGGCGGCCGTCTCGGGACAAGATCCGGGACGTGACGCGACGTTACGGGTTGCGTGGATCAGCGGCCATTGCACCTAGGTGTCGCCAATCCCAAGGTCTAACCCGTCCGCCCCGGGGTCAGGCCGTTCGGAAAGAGCCTGGCGGATGATCCGCTCGTAAACCTCGGGCGGCTGGGCGCCGGAGATCAGGTAGCGGCCTTCGACCACCACGGCGGGCACACCCGTGACGCCCGCTTGCAGCCAGTCGTGTTCGGCCTTGCGTACCTCATCGGCATAGCGTCCGGAGACAAGTACTTCGCGCACGGCGGCGCGATCCAATCCGACGGAGGCGGCCGCGGCCTCCAGCACTGAATGGTCGCTGGGAGGCTGCATGTGGCTATGATAGGCCGCCAGCAAGGCGCGCTTCAGCGCCGGCTGGCGACCTTGGCCATACGCCCAGTACAGCAGGCGGTGCGCGTCGAAGGTGTTGAAGAACCGGCTATCCTCGGCCGTCACCATGTCGAAGCCCAGGGCTGCGGCGAGAGCGCGTTGGCGTTCGCGGTTCGCCCTCGCTTGGTCGCGCCCCGTGCCATACTTGCGCGCGACGTTGGCGTAACGGTCCTCGCCCTCGGGCGGCAGGTCCGGATTGAGCTCGAAAGGGTGGAAACGGATGTCGGCCTCGACCAGGCCGTCCAGCCTCTTCAGGGCGACATCGAGATTTCCAAGACCGATGACGCACCAAGGGCAGGAAACGTCGGAGACAAAATCGATGGCGACGGTGCGTGGCATGGGACTTCCAATCTCGACGAGAGTCGCAAGCGCCCCTCGCCCGCCGAAGGCGTTCCGGACGCGAGCTTGAGGTGGGACCGACATTGCGCGCCGTGAACACTCGCCATCCGCACGACAGCCTTACGCCGAGCGGTACAACGATCGTCAGGGACGCAATGGCGCCCTGAGCCTCATCGGAGGCCGCCCCGGCGGCGCGGATCGTCTTCCGACGCGACGTAGTCGAGCCCAAGCGGCCCCATCGCCGTCACCTGGGTGATGTATTCGCCGTCCCTAGCCCAATGGAAATGAGGTTGGCCACCGGGCAGCACGACGAGGCTGCCAGGCCCAAAGGCCTGCAGCTTGTCTGTGACGAAGGTCTCCCCAAGACCGATGTAGAAGATCCCCGAGAGCACAGTGTAGGTCCGGTCCTCGGGATGCCGGTGCGGAGCGATCCTTGCGCCGGCGGGCAACCGGACCCGGATCACGTAGATCCCGGCCTGGCCGGGGTCTCCGAGCAGCACCGCCAGGCGGGCCTCGGGCGGAAAGGCCGCGAACTGCCGCCAGGCGACATCCTCGGGCCGCACGAAATGAAAATGGTCCTGGCCAGGTTGATGGGCGGCGGACATGGCGAGCTTCCCGAACGGCGATGCAGACCTGCAGATGCGCCTTCCCGGTCTTGGCCACCATTGGACCTTGGTGTCGCGAGGGCTCGATACCAAGGTCTCATCGAACCTTCAGGCGGTGCTCCCCAGATCTGGCTCGGTTGTTCTCAAGCAGGGCCTATTGCCATGACCGCATACGCCATTTTCATCCGTGAGCGCCTGCGCGACCCGGAAACCATCAAGAAGTACTACGAGAAGCTTCCGCACAGTTTCGACGGTCGAGACGTCGTGAGACGGGCCAACCAAGCCACCCCGTTGGTCCTCGAAGGCCCGGCAATCGAGAGCGTCGTGGTGCTTGAGTTCCCAACGATCGAAGCGGCGCAAGACTGGTATCATAGCGACGCCTATAGCGAAGCCCGTCGGTACCGGAACCTCTCAGCCGACTATCGGGCGTTCATCGTCGAAGGCCTCTGAGCCCACCGGGCGGCTTGGTGTTTGCGAAGCATCGCCGGCGAAGGGGCGGACAACGACCGGTGAGCGTGTCGACTGGGCATACCGCTCCCACCTCGCCGCGGCCCCCTCCCCCCTTTTAGCCGACCGTCCAGCCAGCGCGGTTAGCTGTTTGGATCCGGACAGGAACGGAACTCGCCAACCACTTCGTACACGCCCGGCTCAAATCGGGCAAAAGACAGGGCCTCTTCGAGAAATGGGCGTGGAGCCGGGTCTTGGCGCATAGCTTCGTAGTCAGCGAGACTGGCCCATCGAGCATACATGGTCACCTTGCCGCCATCAGTGCTCCGGTGAAGTGTTGATGAAATGAATCCGGGCGCTTTAATAACGATCTCGCCCGTGACTTTGGTCAGTATGTCTATTAACCGCTGCTGATTGGGCTGATCGACATAGAACACGTTGATGAAGACAACCATGGCATTCCAATTTGAGCGTTGAAGCGACCGTTCAGCCGAGATGGGAGTTGCCGGCGTAAAGGCAACAGCACATTCGCCACACTTCACCGCCATCACCGGCGGAGGCTTTCTTGGCAGCGTCGCGCCAGGAACGGCGGTCATCCACAGGTTCCGCGATCTGCCCCGCTACCCAGCATCATGCATCAGGACGTCTGAGACTTCGCCACGCACTTCCGCGCGGCGAATTCAAAATGACCTCAATGCCCCGCAAGCCCACGCCGCCCGCCGACGGTCGACAATCCCTGGACAACTCGCCAAACCGAACGCCAGCGCCCCAGAAGAAGCGCGGCCGCGCGCCCCGCCCCATCGTTCCCTTCCCGTCCCCGCTCTGGGAGGACTGGGACGATCCCGAGGACTTCGCCGAAGCGCTCGACCTCCACATGCGCCGACACAAGGACACGGGTTATGGCCTTCGCCGGGCGGTGTGCGGTCGCGACGACAAGGTGGAGAGCACGACCTTCACGGCCTGGCGACGCGGCGACAAGGCGCCGCGCAGCGCCACCAGCTTTAGGATCCTGGCCGCGCTCGAGCGGCGCTGGCGGCTGCCGCCCGGATATTTCCGCGCCAAGCTGCACCACCCGGGCAGGATGATCTCCAACGAGGCTCTGATCCCTCTTCCCGAGCCGGAACGCCGGCGGATGGCCTGGCACCTGCCCGACGACTTCGCGCGGCTCCCCCAAGCCAAGCGGGATGAGATCGTGGCCTGGGTGAAGTCGGTGATCATCACCGGCGCGACCGACTATCGCCGCTTCCAGGCCACGGCCATGAAGCAGCGGTTCGCGATGCAGTTCTCTGCGACAGGAACAATCAGACCAAACGCGGGGAAGTACTGGCCTGACGATGGCAGGACACGTCCCGTCGCCGCACCACCGGCTCTCGACGCCGAAGCCAAGGACCTTCTCGAGTTCAAATGCGCGACCCTGACCAGTCGCGGGCGCCAACGCGCCGGCGTCTGGGGCCCCGACACGGCCGATCAGAAGATGGAACATCTTGGCTTGATGCTCGGAGCGCTGGTCGCCTCCCCCGACGGCGACGTCGGTGGATTCGGGGTCGCCCTCGCGGACGTTACGTTCGGCCTGCTTGCGTTCCCGGCGGTTTGGGACTGGTACCTTGGCTGGCGACAAAAGCGCCGCGGGTTCTTCACGCAGTGGGAGTCCGAGATGCTGATCCTTGGCGCATCGCTGTGCCGGCGCGAGACGGGCTGGCTGCGACAGACCCCAGCCCTGGCCGAGCGTTTGACGCCGATTGAAGGGCTGATCACCGCCGCCGACGTGGCCGCCGCCCATGCCGACTGGAACGCGGTTTGCGACGAACAGCACCGTCATGCCCTGATCCGCGCCAAGGAGATCGCGCGCGTCAGCCGGGTCCATCGCGACCCGTTCGAGCCCATTCTGCCAATCTTGGAAGCCGACAGTCCGGTGGGCGAGTACCGCAAGATCACCGAGGAAGTGCTTCGCTATCGCCCCAGTCGGCGGCGTCATCCGATCTCCGCAGCGGAATCGACCCGCGCGTTTTTGATGCTCCGCTTTGGACTGCATCTGGGCCTGCGCCAGAAGAACCTGCGCCAACTCCTCTTCAAGCCCAGGGGCTGGCCAGCCACACCCGAACGTCAGCTGGAAGCTCTCAAACGCGGAGAGCTCCGTTGGAGCGCTCGAGACAACGGCTGGGAGGTGCTTGTCCCGGCCGCCGCGTTCAAGAACGCCGGTTCAAGCTACTTCCGCAAGAACCCGTTCAGACTGGTGCTGCCCGATCTCGGCGGCCTTTACGAGGAGATCGCCCAGTACATCGCGACCGACCGAGCCGTCCTCCTGCGCGGCGCGACGGATCCGGGCGAGTTCTTCGTCAAGACGATGAAATCTAGAAGCCGCGAGGCCGCCTACGACCAGAACACCTTCTACGAGGCCTGGCGGGTGACCATCCAGCGCTACGGCATCTACAACCCCTACACCGGCCGCGGCGCGATCGAGGGGCTCCTGCCCCACGGCCCGCACAATGTGCGCGATGTCCTGGCCACCCACGTTCTCAAGCAGACCGGCTCATACGAGCAGGCCAGTTACGCGATCCAGGATACCCCCGACACCATCGCGCAGCACTACGGTCGTTTCCTCCCCCAGGACAAGGCAGCGATGGCGGCGGGCGTGCTCAACAAGGTTTGGGCCGCCTAGATCGTGTCACCGCCGTAGAACCCGATCTTCGCCTTCATTTCTCGCGCGAGGTAACGGCGCCTCATTGCATTGTTTAAATAACGGCGCGGCGATCCCGCGCTGTCTGCACTCGGCTAGCCCACCCTTCGCTTGGCGGAATGTCAGGGATCAAATTTGGCGGGGAGCAGCCGCCGCTGCATCCAGGGTGTAAGAGCGCCATGAGCGGACTCTGGCATGGCTCCAGGAACTGGACGTTCACCTAGCGACCGACAAAGACGGCTTTCGACTCATGGCGGACCTTGCGCGAAGCACCGCTCGCTTATGGGTGAGCTATGCCCCAAACGCGTTTTCGGCAGCGATGCCGCGTCTTCTCGCTATGCTCTCTGGCGTTAGGCACGAGCCTAACGCCCCCTATCGGAGCGCGTGATCACGGCTTGGCCGGCGGCGCGGCGACGCGGCTAGGACAGGAGCTCGAGCAAGCGGTCGCACGCGAAGCCGATATTTCCCGCATGCAAGTTGGTGACGCCGAGCAGCAGGCCAGGTCGGGCCGTCGAGCGGTCGTGATACCAGGGCGAGAGCGGAAGCGGGGCCATCCCAAGGTCCAGCGCCCGACGCGCCAAGGCGACGTCGTCCACCTCGCCCGCAAGCGGGGCCGCTAGGGCCAAGGGCGCGGCATCCTCTATCGCGATCCTGTGCCGCAGCGACGCGTCGAGCGCGCCTTTCCGTTCCCGGTACAGGCGCCGCATCTGGCGCAGGTGGCGCAGGTAATGTCCGTCAGCGATAAACGTGGCCAGCGCCGACTGCGTGATCGTATCGGGCGCCGGGTTGAGGACGGCGGCGGCTTGGGCGAACCGATCCGCCAGCGCCGCGGGCGCGGCCACGTAGCCAAGCCCGGCGCGCGGGCCCAGCGCTTCGTCGAAGGCGCCGATGAGGATCACCCTGCCAGCTTTGTCGGCGGCGGCGAGGGCCGGCGCGGAGGGACGTGCCAGCTGCAGGCCGCCGAGTCTGTCGTCCTCGACGATCCAGGCGCCGTCGCGCTCTGCCCAATCGAGGAGATCCCTGCGCCTCCCCTCGGAAAGTGTGGCTCCCGTCGGCGCCTGTATCGTCGGCGAGACGATCGCGAGCCTCGCCGACGGCGCAAGCGCCACGCCTCGGTCGAAGACAAGGCCGTGTTCATCGACGGCAACGGGGACTAGGTCGACGCCGGTAAGGCGCAAGGCCTCCCTCGTGACCGGGCAACCCGGATTCTCGTGCCAAGCCTTCTTCCCGGCGGCCTCCAGCACCTGCATCGTCAGCCACAGGCCGATCCTGTAGCCGCTCGTCAGGACGATCTGGTCCGGCGTGCACCGGACCGAACGGGTAATGCCCAGCATGGCGGCGATCTGGCGGCGAAGCGCTGCGCTGCCACGCGGATCGGGCTCGGCGACGAGACTGGCGGCGTCGCGACGAGCGGCCCTGGCGCAAAGACGCGCCCAGAGTTTCGCCGGGAGCGCGTCTTGAGCCGGCATTCCGGGTTTGAAGGGAAGCGGCTCTGGCGAGACGCCGTCCAGCGGCGAAGGCTCTATGTCCGCAGCCCGGACGGGTGACGGTCCAGCCAGGCGGACGCGGGTGCCCGAGGCTCCCGCCGGAACCACCAGCAGTTCGTCCGCCAAGGCGTCGTAAGCGGCGCGAACGGTCCCGCGTGCGACCCCCAGCTGGTCGGCCAGGTCGTTCCAGCTGGGGAGCCGGGCGCCTTGCGCCAAGCGGCCCTCGAGTATTGCCTCGCGCAGGGCCGCCGTGATCTGCCCGGAGATCGAGCTCACCGGCGACCGGTCAATCCGGGGCAGGATAGTCCTGATCGCGGCCGATGAAGTCATGACGTCAGCTCACGGCTGCCTGCCGGAGCGCAGGCCGCCGCTAGAGCTATGGGTCCGACGCCGGAGGGTCGAGACGAGGTCGGATCATACAAAGGGAAGGGCTGACCTCGACCTTGGCATCGTCCACCCCGGTGGGACGTCCGCGCGACCTCAGGCGGACGTCTGCACCGCCTTTGCGTCCGCATCGAAAGCGGCGAGGAGTTTGGACCGGAGCGCGTCCAGCACGTTGGACGCCGTCACGCAGCGCGGGTCTTTCCGGTCGAGCGCGGTCGCGGCGGCGTTTAGTTCCTGGATGCGCTCGGCGAAGAAGCGGCGTGCGCTGGGGCCCGAAGGAAGCGCCGCGGCGTTGCGCTGCGCCGTGAAGGACATGCCGGCATTGATCCCCGGGAACGAGGGTCCGGCCGGCAGGCGCGCGGCCCGCTCGGCCAGCGGCGTCATGGCCTGCATCAGCCCCACCGCGCTGTGCACATACAGCAGCTTTTCGTCCGAGCCGGCCGGCAGGCCGTAGGCGGCGGCCAGCAGTCTCATCATCAGGGCATAGGTCGCGTTGGCGAGATCGACCGTGGCGATCGCATCGCGGTCATGGAGCCAGACATGGCCTTGCGGCTCCGGCGGCCGGCGCAGGACGGGATTTTCGGCGCTGGGATGGGCCGCAGAGAATGACGGGTTCTTCGCCTTCAGCGACCGCATCTCGGCGCGGATCTGGCGGAAGCGCTCGTAGTGCGAGTTTTCGCGGTGCCGCGGCGCGCCCTCGCCTTCCACGACGATATGCTCAATCGCCGCCAGGGCGCTTTCAAGGTTGGTCACGGGCGTGGCGCCGGGAAGCTTGGATTCGGCTTGGGTCAGCTGCAGCCGGGGATCGCCGCAGAACACGGCTTCCTCGCCGATCTGGGCCGTCAGGCGGCGCAGGTCGGCGGCGATCTCCTCATAGAACTCGCCAACGCTGCGGTATTGATATCCGGTCGGGGTCAGGCGCACCCCTGGCGCATGACGGGAGAAGACCTCGGCCGATTCGAAGCTCGGATCGTCGTGCTCAGCCGCGCCTTCGGGGCGTTCGAGATAGACGAAGTGCTGGATCACCGCGTCGCTGAAAGGCGCGAGCCTGACGACCAGGTTGGCCGGCAAGACACCTGGCGCTAGGGGGAGATTGTCGCGACCGAAGCGCGGCGCCGCGCCCAAGGCGGCCGTGATGTTCCACACGGCGATCAGATGGCTCATCTCCCCGACCGAGATCCCCAGGATCGCGCGCCGCCAGTTGGCGACCGCTTCGGCTTCCTCGGCATTCAGCCCCTCGCCCTCTCCGTCACGCAGGCTGAACATGGCGTAGAGGTAGGCGCACATCAGGCAGTGCTCGAGTTCAGCCGCCTCGTAGAGCGCATGCACAATCTTCTCGCGGGTCACGGCCATCATCTCTGCATTCCCTTCGCGGCCCGGCCCGAGATTGGGCGCCGAGGCGCGATTGCTCCATGACCGCTGAAGAGAGCGACGTGTAGGACCGTTTGGCGCCCGAAGGGCTGTACCAAGAATGGCTCTGGAGCGACGCGCGTCCTCCGCCCCGTCCAAGCCAGAGGACGGCAAGGCACTGGACTGAAACGGAAATCTGGGCGCGTTGCCGCTGGCCGACGAGGTTCCGCGCGCCGTCGCCAGACCCTTGGCTCAATACTAAAGTATAGGCGCAGCCCGCCCTTGGTCCGATCGCTGACGGTCAGCCCCGGTGCTAGCTTTCAGACCTTAGCGGTGACGTATCGAGCTCGGCGTCGGCCGTGCCGAGAGAGCCGCCTTGAGGTTTGCGTCGGCGCATGGAGGCGTCTCGTCCAGGATGAACCCGCCTTCCAGGCGCGTCGCTCCCAGGCCCACGGCCGAAGACGTACCGACCCCTGACTTTTTCCTGGCCGGCCGCTCGGAGTCCCTGCGCGGCGCCCTCGTGCGGTACTTCTTTCGGCGGGTCGGGAACCTCAGCGAGGTCGACGACCTGGTGCAAGACGTCTTCCTTCGCATCGTCAGGCGCGGAGCGGCCAGCGAACTGGAGAAGTTCGAGGGCTATGTCTTCAAGACCGCCGCGAGCGTGCTCGCCGACCGCGCACGCCGGCGAAAGGTGCGCCACGCCGCGCTACACGTCGCCTTCGAACCCGAAATCCATGCCGGCCAGACGCCGGGCCCCGAACGGACCCTCCTTGAACAGGAGGCGCTGCAGGCCGTCGGCGTCGCCCTGCTGCAACTTCCCGAGCGAACCCGCCAGGTGTTCGTACTTCGGCGGATAGAGGGCCTGTCTTCTCCCGAGGTCGGCCGCCGGCTCGGCATATCGCCAAGCTCCGTGGACAAGCACATGCTCAAAGCCATGGCCTGGATCCTGGCGCGCACGAGGGACGCCCGATGATCCGCGCCATCGTTCGAACGGATCCCTTGACCGCGGAGGACGCGGCCGCCGAATGGCTGCTGCGGCGCGAGGCCGGCCACGACATCGAACGCGACCCGGGCTTCGTCGCCTGGCGCGACGGGGCCGTGGAGCACGCAAAGGCCTGGGGCCACGCCACAGCGCTCTGGGACCTGGTCGACGGACCGGTCGCGGATGATCCGCTCTTTGCGGCGCTGAGGCGGGATGCGCTCCAGGCGCGGCCCCAGCGGCCGGCCTGGACCATCGCTGCGATCGCGGCCGCGGTCGTGGTGGGCGTCGCCCTGGTGGCGGTTCCCTGGATACGGGACATGTTCGACGGGCGATCGCTTGTCGCCCCGCAGCCAAGTTCGGCGTCGACCTACGCCAGCGGCGAGGTCCCGGAGACCATCGCCTTGGCGGACGGCAGCCGCGTGACCTTGGCGGCGAACGCCGCCATCGCCGTTGACGACCAGACCGGACGTCGCGCCGTGCGCCTCCTGCGCGGGGAGGCCTATTTCAGCGTCGTCCACGATGCTGGACGGCCGTTCGAGGTCGCGGCCGGCGGACGCACGATCACAGACCTCGGCACCGAATTCGACGTTCGGCTCGACGATGGCGCCATCACGGTCACGCTCGCCAAGGGCGCGGTCGCCTTGCCGCCCGCCGGGGGCAGCGGCCAGGCGCTCTTGCTCGTCCGCCCGGGGCAGCAGGTGACCGCGGCGCCCGGGCGGGCAGACAGGGTCGGCCAAGCGGACCTGGCCGAAGCCTTGGCGTGGCGCAAGCCCCTCCTGGATTTCTCCTCGACCCCGCTCTCCGAGGCCGCCGCCGCCGTGAACCGCTATGGCGGCGGCCGCGTCGGGATCCTCGACCCCAGCGTGGCGGCGATCCGGATCAGCGGGCAGTATCGAGCCGGCGATCCGGTCCGTTTCGCCCGCTCCGTCGCCGACGCCTACGGCCTGAAGGTGCGCATGGCCGCCGACGGCGCCGCAGAGATCGTCGCGCGCTGACGGCTGCGGTACAGGCGACGAACGACGGATTTTTTCTTCACGTCGGTGTGAGCTTGGCCACGGGCTGCGTTCTTGGTGCGCAGGAGGTCCCTGTAATGCCTGCACTGCTTGACCAGAACATCTACGGCAACGCGTCGCGCCCCGACGTGATCGCCTACGCCGGTCGCCTTTCCCTGCCCGCGCCAGCGTCGCCGGCGGATGAGGAGGAGCCGATCGTGGTCATCGTCGACGATGACGATGAGGTACGCGCCTCGATATGCGAACTGCTCGCCTCCGTCGGGATCTTGGCGCTGGGCCTCGGCTCCGCCGAGCGATTGTTCGACGGCGACCTGCTGGGCAAACCCGGTTGCCTGATCCTGGATGTCCGGATGCCGGGCGTCAGCGGCCTGGCGCTGCAGGAGCAGCTGATCGCCCGTGGCGAGGGCAAGCCGATCATCTTCCTCACCGGCCACGGCGACATCCCAATGACGGCCAAGGCGATGAAGGCTGGGGCCATCGACTTCCTGACCAAGCCCTTTCGCGACCAGACCCTGCTCGACGCGGTGTCGCTGGCGCTGGCTGTCGATGTCCGCCAGCGGGCCGAATGCCTTTCCCGGCGACGGACCCTCGACCTCTATGCGGCGTTGACGCCTCGCGAACGACAGGTGATGGCCGCCGTCGTGCAGGGCGGCCTTAACAAGTGCATCGCCTATGAGCTGGGGATCAGCGAGGTGACGGTGAAACTCCACCGCAGCAGCATGATGCGCAAGATGTGCGTGCGGACGGTGGCGGATCTGCTGCGCGCCTGGCAGTCGCTGCCGCTTCACATCCAGGCAGCGGAGGTCTCACCGTTCGAGGCCGTCGGCTAGAAGCGCGTCGACAGCGAGGCCACGATCCGCCGGCGACGGGGATCGCCGTACGGGCTGAAGCCGAGATCGGGCAACGACGCCATGATCGGCGGACTTTTGTCGAAGAGGTTCTGGATCGAGAGGCTCGCGTCCAGGACCGGCGAACCGAAAGCCTTTGACGAGGAGCTGAACCGCCGGTGCAGGCTGAGGTCGGCATAGGCCTGGGCCGCAACCCGATCACGCCCCTGATCCAGGATGTTCTGGGCGTTCCCGACCGTCGACGGGTCGGCCAGGCTCACGCGGTAACTGGCGTAGTACTGGACGTTGAGATCGACCGACACCGACCCGCGGCGCCAAACCGCGCCGACGTTGCCGCGCCACCGCAGCGGACCATCGGCAAAGCCCACCTTGTCGTAGACCCGCCCGCCGGGCGATCCGCCGGTGGTGAAACGAGGCTCCCAGGTCGCCGCGCCATAGAGGCGCGTCTCGACCTCGCGCCAGGCCGGAAGCGGCCAGTCCAGCTTGACGTCGACGGCCTCGACCTTGGTTCGGCCGGTGTTGATCAAGGTCATGTCGAGCACGGTGATCCGTCCGACGGTGTAGCCGGCCGCCCGATCGGCGTCGGTCAAGGGCGCGCGGATCACCCGGTCGGGATAGCGATGCTCGGCCGCCAGGAGTCCGGCCGGATCCAGCAGGAAGCGCACCGGTTCGTGGGACGCCAAGATCCGCGTATAGTCGACGGAGAGGCGCGGCGCGTCGGGTGTCTCGGGATTGACGACGAATCCAACCGAAAGGCTCGTGGCCTTGGCGGGGCCGACGCGCGTCGACCCGGCGGTGAGGAGTTCCCAGGATCCCTCGCCGCCAAGGGTCCGGCCCGGCCGGCGCGGATCGGGCACGGCCGCGGAGCCTGCCGGCTTTGACAGCGTGGCGCCCTGGAAGTCGGCCAACGTGGGCGGTCGACCGCCGGTCGCCAGGCTGGCGCGCAGGAGCAGCCGCCGTGTCGGCGCCACCCGTGCGCCCAGGGTGAACATGGTCGTGTCCTGCCGCTTCGAGAACCGGGAAGCGTTGGCGCCGGACGGCAGGATCTGCGCAGCGCCTTCCTGGACCGTCCGTTCGTGTCGCACCGCCAGCTGCGCTTCAAGTCCCCTGACCAGCGGGTTGGCGGCTTCCAGAGAGCCAAGCGGCGCCCGCAGCTCCAGATAGGCCGAACCCGCCTTCTCGACGCGCCTCGGCAGGGGGACGGTCTGTCCAAACAGGACCGTTTCGGCGTCGGCGACGCGTTCGCGCCTCGCCTCGACCACGACGGTGGTGGTCAGCGGCCCGCCCGGCAGGATCGTCAGCGGTCCCGACAGGCGCAACGAGGCGTCGAGAAGCCTTCCGTCGAGCCGGAGTCGTTGCTCGCTCGGGGTCGAGTAGGCCGGGAGCGCCGCGACCACCGCCGCCCAGCTTGCGAACGGCGCGATCGGCGGCTCGCCGCCCGGCCCAGGCCGACCCGTGGAGACCACCGTCAGGAGCTCCGCCCCGATGCTTGCGGCGTCTCGCCGGTAGCGGGTCCGCCCGGCGGTATAGTCCATCGCCGTCTTCCATCCGCCCGGCAGGTCGACGATCGCGCCCAGGGTCCAGCGCGAGGTCTCGATCGTATAGGCGGTCTGGTCGTTGACGACGCCGATGGGGAAACTGAGCGCGATCGGCTGAGCGAAGGGATTGCCGGGGGCGTCCGACGACAGGAGGAAGGTTCCGTCGGATCGGGCGCCGGCCCATCGACCGGCGTCGCGCAGGTAGAGGCCGTCCGCAAAGAACTCGGCCCGAGCCCCCAGGCAGCGGCGGACATTGAAAAGCCCGGACGTGGCGATTGGCGCGGTGGCGATATAGCGGCGCTTGCCGGAGAGGTCGTCGGAGATGTCCGCCGGTAACTTTCCGGCGTTCGCGGCCAGCGCCGCCTCGGCCTGCGCGGGCGCGCCTTCAAAGCCCAGCGGCAGGAAGGTGAAGGCCGAGCCGAGCGCCCTTGGGCCCTGGGCCGTCTTCAGCACGAGATCGCCGGCGAGGCTGGCGACCGAGACGCCGTTTCGGATCGGCAGCGAAACGGCGTAGGCGGCCGGATTGTTGTCGAAGCGCAGGCTAGCGGCGTCCTCGACATAGCCCCTGCGCCCGGTCTCGAGCGGGCCGGCCCGCCCGTGCGAGACGAAGAGCATGATGTCGGTGCGCCCACCGTCCGGCGTGAACCCCAGCCAGCCTTCGAGGCGGGACTGGGTTGCGTCGCCGCGATCGCTGACGCCGCCTTGGGCGGTCAAGGAGAGGCCGCGATAGTCCCGCCGAAGCACGATGTTGACGACGCCGCCGATCGCGCCCGGACCGAAAATGCCGCCCGCCGTGCTGGCGAGCACCTCGATGCGGTCGACGGCGCCGGGCGGGATCGCGTTGACGTCCGGCTGGCTGAAGTCGCCGATCGGCGAAGGCACGAACGGCATGCGTCGGCCATCGACGAGCACGAGGGTCGACGCCTCGCCAAACCCCCGCAGGTCGATCGTTGAGCGGACGTCGCCGCCGCCCAGGGCCAACGGACCCGCCTGGGCGTTGGCTGGCTCGTCCACGCGCAAAACCTCGTCCAGCGTGCCGCGAGCGGCCGTCGCAAGCGCGTCCGATCCCAGGACCTTGTAGGGCTGGATGTCGTTTTCGGTGCGGCGGATGTCGGCGTTCTGGGTTCGGCGACCGACCACCAGCAACTCGGCCACGGCGCCGTCGCCCGGGTCGATCTTCGGGGGCGCAGGAGGCGGGAGCGCGAAAATGACAAGGACGCCGTCGGGGGTCCTGCGCCAGGCAAGTCCGCTGCCCGCCAGCAGTCGGGAGAGGGCGGTTTCGCCACTCAGGCGACCGCGCACCGATGGCGCGCTTCGCCCGCGCAGGAGCTCGCGGTCGAAGAAGAGCTCCATTCGGGTCTGCCGCGCAAGGTCGGCCAGGGCGACCGCCAGATCGCCCGCGCGCACGTCGACCGAACCGACCGTGGCCGCCCACGCCGACGGCGCGGTTGCGAGGGCGACGGCCAGGGTCGCGCGTACGGCGGTTCGAACGAGGTGGTTTGCCAAGACGTGGTCGACCCTACGCCAGGACCAGGCGCAAGGGCCGCCCTGTCCGAGGGGGCTGCGCCCCCCCAACTGGGGCTTGCCAGGGGCCCCAGGAACAGCGGCAACTACGGCCTGCTCCGGCGCTCGGAGTCAGGAAAGCTGCGGAATCCGATTGTGCGATCGATCATGGCCGTCCTCATCGCGGTTCTGACCCTCCATCCCGCGATGGCGCCTGCGGCCGAGCAAGTCCGGCGGCTGACCCACTATACGCACCAAAGGTGGACGGAGGAGGCCGAGGCGCCCGCTCCGGTCTCGGCGATCGCCCAGGGACGGGACGGCTATCTTTGGCTCGCCACGGGCATGGGCCTGTTCCGCTTCGACGGGATCACCTTCGAGCCCATCGCCCTCGATGGCCGCGCCGACCAGGACGACCTTCCCAGCGCGATCCTGGCGGCGCGCAATGGCGACATCTGGGTCAGCTTCGCGGGCTCGCGCCGTTTCGCGGTCTATCGCGACGGATCGCTCCGCCCCTCCGCGATGCCCCCCGCGCCCGACCGCGTGGTGTCGATGGCCGAGGGCCGCGACGGCGCCGTCTGGGCGCTGACCGCCCGCTTCGACGCCCAGGTCCTCCGGGTTCAGAACGGGCGCTGGGAGGCGTTCGACAGCCGCCAGGGCCTACCGCGCGATGACGCGCTGAGCCTCCTGACAGCCGCGGACGGCGCGGTCTGGGTTTCCCTCACCAACGCCGTCGTCCGCCTGCCTTTCGGCGGACGCCGTTTCGAGGTCGTGCGCGCCACGCCCCGCGCCAACGGCATGCTGTCGCAGGACTTCCAGGGGCGCGTCTGGCTGTCGGAACGCGGCGGCAGCTACCCGCTGACCGGCCCCGGCGGACGGGGCCAGCCCGCTCCGGGGCCGCCGTACCGCACCGACGGCGCGCAAATCCGCGGTGCGCCGCTGTTCGACCGCGGCGGAAACTTGTGGATCGCCACCCGCTACGACGGAGTCCAGCGCGTGGCCGCCGCCGCGTCCGCCTGGGGGGCGCGCGCCCCGCCCCCGATCGAGGCGCGGCACGGAAGGGACGGTCTCTCGTCCGACCTGACCAACCAGGTGTTCGAAGACCGGGAGGGCAATATCTGGGTCGGGTCCGAAAAGGGCTTGGACAAGCTGCGGCCGGCGACCCTCAGGTCCGAGCCCCTGCTGGCGCGGCCCGCCGCCTTCGGGGACAAACTGCTGTCGGCCTCCGACGGCAGCGTCTACATCGGCGAGGCCGACGCGATTTATCGCGTCCCCCTCGGCGGCGAGCCCAGGGTGATCCTGCGCGGCCAAGAACCGCAGAGCCTGTGCGAAGCGCCCGACGGCGCGGTGTGGGTGGCGTTCGCGACCCGCATCGTCGTCCTGCGGGACGGTCGTACGATCCGGACCTTCAGCCGTCCCGACACCGACAGCATCGTCTATGACTGCGCCTTCGACCTGCGCGGGGACTATTGGATCTCCGCCGCGGCGGGCGGGCTGCTTCGCTATAGCGACGGGCGGTGGAGCACGATGTTCCAGCAGCCTGACGGCGAGGGCTTCCATCCCATGACCATGGTGCGCGACGCTCGCGGCCGGGTCGTCGTGCAGTGGTCGTTGCGGCGCCTGGCCTGGCTGGATGGTCCAGCGCCGCGCTTCTCTCCCCTGGCGCAAGGCCGAGATCCGACCGCGGTGACCCTCTACCCTACGGCCGACGGCGAGGTTCTGGCCGCCGGGGCCTTCGGACTTTCGCGGTTCAAGGACGAGCGCGTCGATACGATCGCGTCGGACAAGGGTCCGGGCGGGCGCATCAGCGGCGTGGTCCAGACCGAGGGCGGCACGTGGCTGGCCTATCCTCGCGCCTTGGTGCGCATCGCCTCGCCGGATCTGGAGCGTGCGTTCGCCAACCATGCCCTGCCCCCGCCCAGCTTGTCGCTCGGCTTCGGCGACGGCCTGACGGGCCGCCCCCATTCCCATAGCCAGCGAACTCTCGTCCAGGGCGGCGACGGCCGCCTTTGGGTCGCGACCGAAACGGGGACGATGTGGATGGACCCACGGCGTATCACGCGCACCAACCTGCCCCCTGGCGTCGCGGTGCGCTCGGTGGTCGGTGGCGGCCGCCTGGTCCGCGACCCGACGGCGCTTCGGCTCGTGAAGGGAATCTCGAGCCTGGAGATCGACTACGCCGTCCTCAGCTTCGCCGATCCGCGCCAGGTGAGCGTGCGCTACCGGCTCGAGGGCTTCGACAAGGACTGGATCGACCCGGGTCCCCGGCGCCAAGCCTTCTATACGAACCTCAAGCCGGGCAAGTACCGCTTCCAGGTGATCGCCGCCAGCAACGAGGGGGTCTGGAACCGGGAGGGCGCGACGGTCGCCATCGAGATACCGCCGACGTTCCTTCAGTCGCCGTGGTTCATCGCCCTTTGCGTCCTCGCGGCGGCGACACTGCTTTGGCTCTTCTACCGGCTGCGGCTGGCGCAGATGGAACAGCGGATCCACGTCGGCCACGAAGCCCGGCTGAGCGAGCGCGAGCGCATCGCCCGCGAACTGCACGACACCCTGCTGCAGAGCGTGCAGGGCCTGGTCCTTCGCTTCCAGTCCGTCGCCAACAAGATGCCGCCGGACACCAGATCCCGCGAGTTGCTGGAGTCGGCCTTGAAGCGCGCGGACGACGTGATCATCGACGGGCGTAATCGGGTGCGGGACCTGCGCGTGGCCGAAAGTCCCAGCGACCTGGCCGCCATCCTGGAGGAACGCGGGGCGGCCGCCGGGTTCGATCCGCCTATTCCGGTGCATGTCGTCACCGAAGGCGCTTCGCGCGCGGTCCACCCGTTGGTGGCCGCCGAACTCGGCCGGATCGCCGGCGAGGCGCTGTTCAACATCGCGCGTCACGCCAAGGCCCAGACCGTCGACGTGACTATCCATTTCACCGATCAGCAGCTGACCGTGCGCATCTGCGACGACGGGGTGGGCATTCCGGCCGATGTCGTCGCGCGGGGCCACAAGCCCGGGCACTTCGGCCTCGTGGGCCTGCGCGAGCGCGCCCAGCGGATCGGCGGTCGACTGTCGATCGCCAATTGCGCCGGCGCCGGCGCCGAAATCACCGTCAAGATCCCCGCGAAACTAGCCTACGCCGACAAGGCGTCCGCCAGGTCGCGGCTTTCGTCCCTCCTCCGCCTTTTCGGGAGATCCCCCGTTGTCTGAGCTCAGTGCGCGTCCCATCCGTATCCTCGTGGTCGACGATCATCCCATCCTTCGGGAGGGCGTGGCCGCGATCCTGGAAGACCGCGACGACATGCAGCTGGTGGGCGAGGCGCGGGACGGCGCCGAGGCCATCGAGCAGTACCGCGTCCTGCAGCCCGACGTGACCCTCATGGATCTCCAGATGCCCGGAATGGGCGGGGTGGAGGCCATCAAGGCGATCCGCGACGAACAGCCGAACGCCTGCATCGTGGTCCTCACCACCTACGACGGCGACGTCCAGGCGGTCCGGGCCCTCAAGGCCGGCGCCATGGGATATCTGCTCAAGAGCAGCCTGCGCACCGAGATGCTCGACGCCATCCACAGCGTTAGCCAGGGGCGGCGTTACCTGCATCGAAACATCGCCGACGAGATCGCCTTGCACATCCTGGACGACGGGTTGAGCGAGAGGGAGGTCGCGGTCTTGCAGCTGGTGGCGATCGGCAAGGCCAACAAGCAGATCGCCTTCGAGCTGGGCATCTCCGAGGAGACGGTGAAGGGCTACCTGAAGGCCATCTTCACCAAGCTCAACGTCGCCGACCGCACCCACGCCGTCACCATCGCGGCGCGGCGCGGGATCATCCAGCTCTAGGCGTCTTTAGCCACGGGCCGGCAAGCCTCAAGGCCGCCGGCCCAGCCACGCGGCGATGTTGAGGACGTAACGGTGCGTGTCGCGCAGGGCTTGCGGCTCGCGGGCCATGCCCTCGCCCGGGGTTTCGGAGACGAAGCTGGGGCAGCCCCGCGACAGGTCCCAGTTGTAGTCGGTGAAGTGGTGGAAGGTGCTCTGGGCGATCGCGCGTCCGCCCTGCGCGTCCCCCTCGAACGCGACCGCGAGGTTGAAGTCCCGGCCGGTGCTCTGGCTGCGCCCGGTCATGATCACCCGGGCATCGGCGTCCTTCGGCGCCATCACCGCGCCCTCGTGGGGATGGGCCGGCAGGTAGCGGAGGGCCCCTGTCGGCGAAGCGGGGTCGGCCAGCACGGGATGTAGCGGCTCCAGGGGTCGGATGAGCTGGTAGTCGCCGTTGGCGCCGGACCTGTAGTTGGGCCAGGAGATCGCCTGCGTCTCTTCATCGTCGCGGATATGCCGGCCGGTATCCGGCTCGGGATTGCGCGTGTGGAAGTGGTGCGCGGCGCCGACGCCGCCCAGGGTGCAGACCGAGGATCCAAGGTCCATATGGTCGCGCGTCACCATCATGCCGCCGCTGGCGGCGCGGAACCGCGAGATGGCGCCGCAATCGGCCTCCGTCAGGCCATCGCCGACATCGACCGCAAACAGCCAGAGTTGATCGAAGTCGCTCTCGTCCAGGCGCGACAGCACCGGGTCGGGCTCGCCCATGGCCGCCCGGTCGCGGGCCTCGACCGCGTAGAGCGGCCGGCCAGCGTCGTCGGTCGCGGCCGCCAGGAGGTCGCGGAGCAGGCCAAACCGCGCGATGGACCAGTCGTCTTCGGTTTTGGCGATCGTGGTCTGGAGCAAAATCCGGGTCGGCCGCGCGTTCATGGTCCCTCACATGTTCGGATAGTTGGGCCCGTCGCCGCCCTGGGGCGTCGTCCAGGTGATGTTCTGCGACGGATCCTTGATGTCGCAGGTCTTGCAATGCACGCAATTTTGGAAATTGACCTGGAAGCGCGGATTGGCGCCCTGCTCGTCGTAGAGCACCTCGTAGACGCCCGCCGGGCAGTAGAGCCTAGCCGGTTCCCCATATTTCGGCAGGTTTACGCCAATGGGGATCGAGGGATCCTTCAGCTTCAGGTGCGACGGCTGGTCGTCGGCGTGATGGGTGTTCGAGAGGAACACGCTCGAGAGCTTGTCGAACGACAGCACCCCGTCGGGCTTGGGATAGGCGATGGGCCGGTGGTCGGCGGCCAGTCCCGTCGCGGCGGCATCCGTCCCGCCGTGCTTGAGCGTGCCGAAGAACGAGAAGCCGTCGAAGCGGGTGGTGAACATCTCGATCAGGCCCAGAAGGTTGCCAAATATCGTCCCGAACCGCGACCATAGCGGTTTGACGTTGCGCACCGTATGCAGCTCCCGCCAGATCCTGGAGCCCTCGTAAGCTTCCTCGTATTCGACCAGCGTGTCACGGCCCCGGCCTGCGCGCAGCGCCGCGAACGCCGCTTCCGCCGCGAGCCTTCCGCTGGTGATGGCGTTGTGGCTCCCCTTGATCCTCGGGAAATTCAGCAATCCCGCCGCATCACCGAGCAGAACCCCGCCGGGGAAATAGAGCCGCGGCGTCGACTGGAAGCCGCCTTCGATCACGGCTCGCGCGCCATAGGCGATCCGGCGGCCGCCCGCCAGGTGCTTGGCGATCGCCGGGTGCTGCTTGGCGCGCTGGAACTCGTCGAAGGGCGACAGCCAGGGGTTCTTGTAGTCGAGGTGGACGATGAAGCCGACGGACACGTATCGGTCGCCGAAATGGTAGAGGAAGCTGCCGCCGCCGGTCTTGTCGTCCAGCGGCCAGCCCAGCGTATGCTGGACGAAGCCGGGCCGGAAGACCGCCTCGGGCACCTGCCAGAGCTCCTTCAGCCCGATGCCGTACTTCTGCGGTTGGCTTGCCCTGTCCAGGCCGAAGCGGGCGATGAGCTGCTTGGCGAGCGACCCGCGCGCGCCTTCGGCGATCATCACGTAACGCCCGTGGAGCTCGACGCCCGGCTCGAACGCAGGCCCGGGCTTTCCATCGCGGCCGACGCCGAAGACGCCGGCGACCACGCCCTTGACGGCGCCGCTCGTGTCGAGGACGAGGTCCGAGGCGGCCATGCCGGGATAGATCTCGACGCCCAGGGCTTCGGCCTGGGTCGCCAACCAGCGGCACAGCACGCCCAGCGACGCGATGTAGTTTCCACGGTTGTGGACGTAGGGCGGCATCAGCCAAATCGGGATCTTGAACGACCCCCTGCGTCCCAGCAGCAGGAAGCGGTCGGACGATACCGGCGTCTCCAGCGGCGCGCCCAGGAGCTTCCAGTCGGGGAAAAGCTCGGAGAGGCCGACCGGGTCGATCACCGCGCCCGAGATTGTGTGGGCCCCGACCTCGGAGCCCTTCTCGATCACCGCCACCGAGAGGTCGACACCGGCGGTCTTGGCCAGGTGCTTCAGGCGTATCGCCGCGGCGAGCCCCGAGGGGCCCGCCCCGACGATCACGACGTCATAGGCCATGACCTCCCGTTGGCGGGCGCCGGCTTGATCCATGGTCATGGCCTCGTTCCCAGCTTCAGCGCGCCGAGGCCGCGTCTTCGATCAAGGCGGCGACCTTGGCCGGCTGCGACACGAGCAGGGCGTGGGAGCCGCCCTCGACGACCACGGTCTTGCGGGCCTGGGCCCGAGCGGCCATGAACGCTTCGACCTGCGCCGGGACGTTGCGGTCGGCGGTGCCGTAGATGACGTAGGACGGCAGGCGTTTCCAGGTCGGGGCGGTGGCCATGTCCGAAAGCGCCCGTCCGGTGATCGGGCGCTGGCTGGCCGCCATCAGCGCCGCCTTCGCGGCCGGAACGTCCGCGGCGAACTGGGCGTGGAACTTGGCCGGTTGGATATAGAGGTCTTCGTCGCCGTCGGGCAGGGTCACCGTGGACAGCGCTTCGCCCAGGGTGGCGCCCGGGAACTTTGCCGACAACGACTTGGCCGATTCCCCCGCTTCCGGCAGGAAGGCGGCGACATAGACCAGGGCCGTGACGTTGGATTGGCCGTTCGCCGCCTCGGTGATCACCTCGCCGCCATAGGAATGGCCGACGAGCACCACCGGGCCGTTGATCGACTTGACCAGGGCCGACACCGACTGGGCGTCCGACTTCAGGTCGCGGAGCGGATTGGCGGCGGCGATGACCGTATAGCCGTCCCGGCTGAGCTTGGTCACGACGTCGTTCCACCCCGAGGCGTCGGCGAAGGCGCCGTGCACCAGCACGATGGTGGGCTTGACGGCGGGGGGCGCCGCCTGGCCCGCGGCCGGCAGGAGCAGGGCCAGGCCGAGCATTGCGGCCTTGAGGGAATTGCGCATGGAGAACTCCGTGGGTTCGAGGCCAACGCCTCGTCGTCCCGACCATGCGGCGTCCGGCGGCGGCCGCCCATCTCGCGGAAGGGAGAGGTCGCCCCCTCCCAAGGTCTAGGCGGCCGCCACATCTTAGTCAGAGCATGGTCATGCCGCCGTCGACCGCCAGGTTGACGCCCGTGATGAAGCTGCCCGCGTCTGAAACCAGGAACAGGGCCGCGCGCGCCAACTCCTCGGGGCGCGCCAGACGCCCGAGCGGTATGCGCTCGGCCATGCCGGCCTCGAAGGCGTCGCGTTGCTCAGGCCCCACGCCCAGCTTGCCCAGGATGGCGGTGTCCGTCGGACCAGGGCTTAGCACGTTAACCCGAACGCCGCGGTCCTTCAGCTCGAGCGCCCAGACTCGGGCGAAGGCCTCCAGCGCGGCCTTGGAGCCGGCATAGGCGGCATGGCCATGCAGCGCCTTTTGGCTGGCGATCGACCCGGTCAGCAGGATCGCGCCCCCGTCGCGCAGCAGCGGTTCGATCTTCTGGACGCCAAAGAACACGCCCCGCGCATTGACCGCGAACTGGGCGTCGTATTCGGCCTCGGTGACCTCTGGCGACGGCATGATCGTGTTGACGCCGGCATTGGCCATGTAGACGTCCAGACCGCCGAACCGCTCGCGGACGGCCTGGGCGACCGCCTTATGGTGGCCGATGTCGGCCACGTCGCCGACCAGGCCCAGGGCGGCGGGACCAATCTGGGCGACCGCGGCCTCGACCGCCTCGGCGCGACGTCCGGTGACGACGACCTGCGCGCCTTCCGCCGCGAAGAGCTTGGCCGAGGCCAGGCCGATGCCGCTGGCGCCGCCGGTGATCACGGCGACCTTGTTCTTGAGGGTGTCCACTGTTCTTACGCCTCCAGGCGATGGGTTGATTGCACCGTCCCAGATGGCCGTGAATGTGGATCGGATAAGACAAGCCGGCGGCACAGGGCCTGTTCCATCCTGGCCCAGATGATCGATCCCCTGGACCATGCCGCAGGCCTGTCGGCCTTCATCGACGCCGTGGAGACCGGCTCGTTCAGCGCGGCGGCGCGGCGGGCCGGAACGACGCCCTCGTCGGTGTCCAAGAGCATCGGGCGGCTGGAGCGCCGGCTTGGCGTGCGCCTGTTCGTGCGGTCGACACGCAGCGTCGCCACGACCGTCGAGGGCGCGGCCTATTTCGAGCGCGTCGCCCCGCTGCTACGCGCCTTGGCCGAGGCGCAGGACGTGGTTCGCACGCGCTCGGCCGAGGGGCGGCTAAGGGTTTCCCTTCCCACGGACCTTGGCCGACTGCTGCTCGATCCGTTGACCCGGATCTTCATCCCGCGCAATCCGGGCGTCAGGTTGGAGGTGGACCTGAGCGACCGCCACGTCGACCTCGTCCGCGAAGGCTACGACTTGGCGCTCAGGGCGGGCGTCGCGCCCGATCCCGATCTCGTCGCACGCCCGCTTGGCGCCGCGCCCCTGGTTCTGGTGGCCTCGCCCGAGCATCTCGACCGCCATGGCCGGCCCGAAACCCTCGCGGACCTGGCGGCCGCCCGGCACGTCCGCTACCGCCTCCACGGCGAGCTCTTCCCAATCCGGTTCGCCAACGGCGTCACGCTGCGCCCGGAAGGCGTCCTCGACTGCGACAGCGGCTTTGCGCTGAGGTCGGCTGCGATCAACGGCGTGGGCGTGGCCCAATTGCTGCGCTGGACCGTCGACGAGGATCTTCGGGCCGGGCGGCTCGAGGTCGTCATGGCCAACAGTTCCCTTCCGATCGTGCCCTTGAGGATCCTGCACGCCTTCGGCCGCTTTCAGCCGCTCAGGGCGCGCCTGTTCTCAGATTTCGTCGCCGAGCAGGTTGACCGGTTGGCGCATTAGACGCGGCGACATCCAACCCTATCCGCAGGCATAGGATCGGCCTGCCTTTTCGCCGGATCGATGCAGGTCCGCGCCGCGCCTACCGTTTGCTTGAACCCGCCGTCGCCATTGGCCGGTGGACTGAAGAGAGCCACGGAACCGCCGCCATGCCAGCGACCGACTTCAACGAGACATCCAGCCTGCCCCTGCCCAACCTCACCGCCCTTATGGCGCACGCGCTCGGCGGCGTGTCGACAGGGCAGGACGGCGCCGGAAACACGCTCAGCGGCGCTCTGACGAAGAGCGTGCAGCCTCCAGCGACGATCGTCTACACTGGGGGACTTGCGCCCTGGCAGGTCAAGCGCCTTGAAATCCACCTGGCGCAAAGCCTGGACGCCCCTTTGCGTCTCCAGGAAATGGCCGCCCTCGTCAGCGTCAGCACCAGCCATTTTTCCCGCGCGTTCAAGAAGACGTTCGGGCGCCCGTTCTCGCAATATGTCACCGCCACCAGGCTCGAACGCGCCCGCACGCTCCTGCGGAGCACCCGCCAGCCGATCAGCGACATCGCGCTGGCATGCGGGATGACCGACCAGTCGCATCTGACCCGGCTCTTCCACCGCCGCTTCGGCGCGCCGCCGCACGCCTGGCGACGGGCGCACGGCTGGCCCGGGACGGTCGATCAGGCCGAAGGATGATCTAGCGGCAGTAAGATCGTGAACATGGCCCCGCCCGCGGCGTGGTTGGCGGCCGAGATGGTCCCGGCGTGCTCGGTGATGATCGACTGGCAGATGGCCAGGCCAATGCCGATACCGCTGTCCTTGGTCGTGAAGAAGCCGTCGAAGACGCTGGCCAGGTGTTCGGCCGCGATGCCGGGCCCGCTGTCGTGGATGGCGATCGCCACGCCCGTTGGCGCCGGAGAAGCCGAGAGATGAATCTCGCGCCGTTCGGAGCCGTAAAGATCGATCGCCTGCACGCTGTTGACCAGCAGGTTGACGACGACCTGCTGCAACTGGATCCGGTCGCCGTGGATGGCGGGCAGGTCGTGCTGGAGCGCCATCATCAGCGTGATGCCCTTGGCCTCGATCTCGTGCCGGACGATCATCACGGCCTCCTCGATCGTCGCGCGGACGTCCAGTCGCGTCCGCTGCGGCTCGCGCTTCATCGCCATGCCGCGGATCCGCTCGATGATCTGGCTCGCGCGTCCGGCGCTGGCGGCGATGCGCTCGGTCAGCAGACGGGCCTTTTCCAGGTTGGGCTCCTGCTGGCCCAGCCATCGCAGGCTGGTGTCGGCATTGGTCATGATCGCCGAAAGCGGCTGGTTGACCTCGTGGGCGATCGAAGCCGCCAGTTCCCCCAGGGTCGAAAGTCGCGCCGCATGGGCGAAGTTGGCCTGGAGCCTGCGCAGCTCGGCTTCGGTTCGAAGGCGCTCGGTCACGTCTTCGAGCGTGATGAAGGTCGTGTCGAGGTATTCCGGCGGTGCGGGATAGGTCACCGACAGCACGACATCGCGCAGGCGCCCATCGAACGTCCGCAGCTTGGCCTGCTCAAAATAGTTCCGGCGGCCCTCGAAATGGGCGCGCATCACGCGGTTGGCCATCTTGGGGGTGGCCGAGAAGAGATAGCGCACCGACTGGACCAGCTCGGCGGCGCTGCTGGCTCCGAACAACCGCACGGCCGCTTCGTTGACCTCGGTGACGAGGACGATGTCCTTGGCGTGTTCGACAAGCTCGGGATGGTCGTCGAGATAGGCGGCGATGTCGGTCACGCCCTGCGCGCGAAGCCGTTCGAGCGCCTCGCCCGAGTGGCGGGCGTCGACATAGAGCAACGGCACCGGCGTGAAATGGATGAGCTTCCTGTAGCGATCCTCGCTCGCCTGCAGCTCCCAGGCGGTGCGGTCGTCGCTGACCGCGCCGTTGATCATCAGGAACAGGCTGTTGGAGCGACCGGGTTCGACTGATCGCCAGGCCGTCGCGGTCGCACCCGCCAGGCGCCCGTAGGGTCCAAGCGTACGGACCAGGGGCGAGCCGATCGGGCGCAGCCGGACCTCAGCGATCAGTCGGGCAATGTCGTCGCGACTCTCGGCCGGCCAATAGTCGGTCAGCGGGCGACCGATCATCTGGTCGCGGTCGGCCATGCCGCCGAACAGGCGCACGGTACGGGCGTTGGCGTCTATGATGCGGCACGCGTCGAGCAGGGTCAGGCCCTGGGCCTGGGTGCTGGCCAGCGTATCCAGTTCCCAGCAGGCCGCCGTCGTCCGCCGGAGGTCGGCGATGGGGTCCAGGGCGGTTTCGTGCGCAGACAAGCGGACGGGCTGGCCGTACTCCACCACATCCCTCAAGCTACCGTCAGGATGGCGCCTGAGCGTTCGCCGCACCCGCGCGCCGACGATCCGGCCGGCGGCGCTGCGGCGCGCGACCTCACCGGCCCAGGCGCCTTCCTGGACCAGGAGCGCCCATTGCTCGGCGTCGCGCACGGGATCGTCGGCCATCTCGCGCAACGGCAGCCCGACCATGGCCATGGCCGGCCATCCGTACAGCGCCTCGGCCGCCGGGTTCCAGTAGCGGATCACCCCTGCGGGGTCGGTGACGACCACCGCTTCCGCGGCCAAGTCGACTAGGTCCCCGCAATCATCCTGCCCCAGGGCGCGAAAAAGTACGGTCATGAGGCCTCGGCCCATGCGGCGAGGACGGTGCGGTCGGTACGGGAGGCGCAGCAGAACGTCATAGGCGGAGTTTTATCGCGCACCGTCCGCCTTCTCCTCCCACGAACGAGCCCCCTGGGCGCCCCTCTTTCGCGTGGACGGTCGTTTTGACGACGGCAAGAGGCGCAGCGAAGCCCGTTCGCCGGTCTCACAGCGGACCGCGCGGCCCGCGCCCCCGGTACGGCGGCCCTATCCGTTGGTCTAGGCCGCCTTCGACCTTGTGCGAGCCCGTCGCCGATCTTGGCGACCCAAAAGCCGCCGAGCGTACAGTGTCGGCCCAACGGGCGCTTCGGTAGCAATAGGTCGAGCCGTGTTAATCGGACGCGCCAGGGATGGTGGATGCAGGGGTTTTTCCGGTTTCCCTCTGCGACCAACGAAACGGTAGGCGAGCGCCCAACCTGTCCGGCTCATCCTATTCCATTCGACGCGGGTTCTCGGCGCCCGGGCGGCAAACAGGTGAGACCATGATTACTCCGGAAAGCTCCATCACCCAGGGCGTTCGGGCGCGCGCCCTCTTCGAAGGCCACGACATCGCAGACAGCGCCGACGTGGTCGTCGTGCGCGATCCGGGTCATCCGCCCGCCTACTACTTCCCGCGCAAGGACGTGTTCATGGTCTTCCTGCGCGAGACCGACAAGGTCACCCACAACGCCGACAAGGGCGAGGCGCGCTACTTCACGATCTATCGCGACCAGCACATCGTCGACAACGTCGCCTGGTCCTACGAAGCGCCGCCGCCCGCCTTCGCGGCCATCGCCGGCCGCATCGCCTTCCAGCCGGCCCATGTCGACTTCCAGGTCGAGGGCCATTCGACGGCGGACGCCCAGGAAGACGATGACCAAGAGGCCGGCCCCGCCTGATCGGGGGGGGCGAAGATCCCCAATTCGGGGCGTCCGCCACAGCGCCGCGAAGTTTATAACGCGGACCTAGAAGGGTCGCGTTATGAGCAAGACTGCGGACGACATCGGTCCTGAGCGGGACAAGCGCGGCGCGGGCCTCTACGGCGCGGCGCTCGAGTACGGCCTGCACTGCCTCACCTGGCTCGTGGGCCGCGAGCGTCCCGCCAGCAGCCGCGACTTGGCCGCCCTCCAGGGCGCGCCTGCGGCGATGGTCGCCAAGATCATGACCAAGCTGGAGAAGGCGGGCCTCGTCGTCGCCAGCGGGGGCGTGCGCGGCGGCTACAGCCTGGCCCGCTCGCCGGAGACCATTTCCGTGCTGCAGGTGGCCGACGCCATCGACGGCCGCAGGCCGCTCTTCGAATGCAGAGAGATCCGGCGCAGCTGCGCCCTGTTCGAGGCCGATCCGCCGAACTGGGCGACCCGCAAGGTGTGCGGAATCCATGCGGTCATGCTGCGCGCGCAGAAGACGATGCGCGACGAGATGGCCAAAACCAGTTTGATGCAGATCGTCCAGGGCGTGCCCGCGCCGCCCGAGTTCGGCGTCCAGGTCGGACACTGGTTGGACGATCGCATCGAGGTTCGCGAACAGGCGCGGGTCGCCGGCATCAAGCGCAGGGAGTCTGTTCGATGACCAACGCCGCCCGTGAAGCGCGCACCGACCTGGAGATCTCCAGGCGCCGCGACGATGACCTAGCCCCCGTCGTGATCGTGGTCGATGACGACGATGCGGTGCGCCTGTCGATCTGCGAGTTGCTGGAGTCGGTGGGCATCGCTTCGCTGGCGTTCGCCTCCGCCCGGGAGCTGATGGAGGCCAGCGTCCTGGACCGTCCCGGCTGCATGATCCTCGATGTGCGCATGCCCGGTCTCAGTGGACTGGACTTCCAGAGCCACCTGGCCACGCATGGCATACCCACCTCGATCATCTTCCTCACCGGCCATGGCGACATCCCCATGACGGTGCAGGCGATGAAGGCCGGCGCCGTGGAATTCCTGACAAAGCCGGCTCGCGACCAGACCCTCCTGGACGCGGTCAACCGCGCCATCGCCGCGGACCTGGCCAAGCGCGGCGACGCGCGCATGGCGCGCGAGAACATCGCGCTCTTCCAGCGGCTCACGCCCCGGGAGCGCCAGGTTATGCGCGCGGTGGTGCAAGGCGCGTTGAACAAGCAGATCGCCTACGAGCTCGGGATCACCGAGGTCACAGTCAAGCTGCACCGGAGCAGCTTGATGAGGAAGATGCGCGCGCCCTTCGTGACCCACCTGGTGCGCGCCTGGCAGTCCTTGCCCGCGGAGCTGCGCGAGGAGGCCGGCGGCTAGACCTTTGTATAGGTAGGACCTGAGCCGGATTGCGCGGATGAATTGTCCCAACGACAAAGTCCTGCCGCGTAAAGGGCCCTAAGCTTGTCCACCGAGCCTCTTTTCGCGATCGTCGACGATGACGAGGCCGTGCGACAGGCGCTGTCCGAACTGCTCGAGGTCTCGGCCTGGCGCTGCCTGACCTTCTCGAACGCTCCAGCCTTCATCGCCGCTCATGCGCCCGGACGCTTCGCGGCGGTTGTGACCGACCTCAACCTGCCGGGGCAAAGCGGCTTGCAACTGCAGCACCATCTGCGGTGCGTCGACCCTGGCCTGCCGGTCATCGTCATCTCGGCGCAGTCGGACCCTGGCGTCCGCGCCCGGTGCCTGGCGGCGGGGGCCATCGCCTACCTGACCAAGCCGATCAGCGACGAGATGCTGCTGGTGCACCTGGCTGCCGCCGCCAGACAAAGCTGACAGCCTGTACGCTGGTATGGGGCGCCCTGCCCCTTTGGCCAAATCGTGGCCGACGCCCCGACACCCTAGGGTCGCCCGAACGCCTAGGCGGGCTTCTCCCGCCGGCCCACCTCCGGGAGATCCTGATGAAACTCTATTACGCTATCGGCGCCTGCAGCCTCGCCGACAAGATTGCTCTGGCGGAAGCCGAGATGCCTTGCGACTTCGAGCGCGTGGAGCTGCCCGAGCGCGTCACGGAAACCGGCGCCGACTATGCCGCCATCAATCCCAAGGGTTACGTCCCGGCCCTGATTCTGGACGGCGGGGAGATGATCACCGAGAACGTCGCCATCCTGTCCTGGATCGCCGAACAGTCGCCCAAGCTGCGGCCCGAGGGCCCGCTAGGGTGGTTCCGGCTTCTCGAAGCCCTCGCCTACATCTCGACCGAGGTGCACAAGAGCTTCCACCCCTTCTTCACGCCCGGCGTCACCGAGGACGAAAAACAGGCGGCCCGCGAGTTGGTCGGCCGCCGGCTGGACTATCTGGCGGCCGGCCTCTCCGACGCGTTCCTCCTCGGACCGCAGCTGACCGTGGCCGACGCCTATCTCTTCGTGATGCTGCGCTGGGCCAAGCCCAATGGCGTCGTCCTGCCCCCGCCCCTGGCCGCCTTTTACGAGCGGATGAAGGCCCGTCCGACGGTCGCCGCGGCCCTAGCCGGCGAAGGCCTCTACGCCTAGGCCGACGTTCGACGACCGGGACCTATGCGCCGGTATAGGTCCCGCACGTCCTTTCGCCCAATCGCATTCGGCCGCCCCGCGGTCCTAGCCTCCGTCGCTGGTCGAATGACCTCAGGACGGAGGCGATAGAGATGAAGATCGTGGTGGTTGGCGGCAGCGGCCGCATCGGAGAAAAGCTCGTCTACAATCTGCGCCAGGACGACTACAAGGTCCTGGAGGCGTCTCCGTCGTTCGGGGTCAACACCATCACCCAGCAGGGCCTGGACGCTGCCCTGGCCGGCGCGGACGTGGTCGTCGACGTCACCCAGTCGCCGAGCCTGGACGGACCGCCTGCGCTCGAATTCTTCGACACCTCCGGCAAAAACCTGCTGGCCGCGGCCAAGGCCGCCGGCGTTCGCCACCACGTGGTGCTGTCGATCGTCGGCACCGAGCGACTGCAGGCGAGCGGCTACTTCCAGGCCAAGAAGCTGCAGGAGGACCTGGCCAGGGACTCCGGCCTTCCCTTCAGCATCCTGCGCTCCACCCAGTTCTTCGAATTCATCAGCGGGCTGGTCCAGGACGGCACGGGTCGCGACGTGGTCATTTCGCCAGCACGCGTCCAGCCGATCGCGGCCGAGGACGTCGCCGAGACCCTCGCCGACATCGCGCTCAGCGCGCCTTTGAACGGCATGGTCGAGGTGGCCGGGCCCGATCGCTTCCAGCTCGACGAGGTGGCCCGGGAGGTGCTGACTGCCTACGAGGATCCGCGCCAGGTCACCCCCGACTGCGGCGCGCGCTATTTCGGCGCACTGCTCGGCGACACGTCCCTGCTGCCGCAGGACGTACCGCTGATCGCCGAGACCCGGTTCCACGATTGGCTGAGCGCCAGCCTGCAGGCCTCGCCGATCGTCCAGAAGCGCAGGCAAGGGTGAGCATCATGAACATCGTCGTTGCCGGCGGGACCGGCGTCGTGGGCGCCAAGCTCGTGGACATTCTCCGGCGCCAGGGCCATGAGGTCCGCATCGCGGCCCGTTCTGCGGGGGTCGACGTCCTGACCCGCCAGGGCCTGGACGAGGTTATGGTCGGCGCCGACGTCGTGGTCGACGTCCTCAACTCGCCGTCGTTCGACGACGCGCCCGCCCTGGAGTTCTTCGAGACCTCCACGCGCAATATCCTGGACGCCGCGGCGGCCGAGGGCGTGAAGCACTACCTGGCCCTGTCCATCGTCGGCGCCGACCGGCTGCAGGCCAGCGGCTACTTCCGGGCCAAGCTGGCGCAGGAGCGGCTGATCCGCGAGGCCGGTTTGCCCTACTCGATCCTGCGCTCGACGCAGTTCTTCGAGTTCCTCCAAGCCGTGGTGAACGACAGCCTCGACGGCGACGTCGTGCGCCTGGCTCCGGCGCGGGTCCAGTTCATCGCCGCAGAGGATGTCGCGGCCGCCCTGGCCGACATCACCGGCCGCGCGGCGGCCAACGACACGATGGAGGTGGCGGGTCCCGACCCGCTGCGCCTCGACGACCTCGTCAAGCGCTTCCTGGCGGCCCGGCGGGACGAGAGGTCGGTGGTCGCCGACCCCGACGCGCTCTATTTCGGCGCGATTCTGGACGACCAGACCCTGATCGCCGGGCCGGCGCCACGCTTCGGGCACACCGAGTTCGACCTATGGATTCGGCGCACGGCTCAGGCGGCGGCCTAAAGCCCCGCGCCCCTTCCAAACGCGGCGGGCGGCCCTTTAAGGACCGCCCGCCTTTTTCATTTCTTCGACAGGCTGGGCGTCAGGCTGCGGCCGGAACATTGGCCTTGAGCCAGTCCTCGAAGGTCGTCAGGCCATGGATGTGGGCGTCCGTGGGCGTCAGCGAACGATCCTCGAGCTGGACGCCAAAGTAGAGCGCCTTGTGATCGGCCACGACCTTGCGGGCGTCGCCCGTCGCTTGCAGGTAACGGGTGACGAACTTGTCCAGGCCGAACGCCTCTGGCCCAGCGACCTCGAGAAGCCCGTTGACCGGCTCGCCCACCACCACGTCGGTCAGGGCGCCGGCGACGTCGGGCGCGGCGATCGGCTGGACAAGGGCTGGAGAGACGTGGATCTCCTCGCCGACCTGGCCGGCCTGGATGATGCCTTGGACGAACGGGAAGAACTGCGTCGAGCGCAAGATCGAGAAGGGGATCGGGGAGGCCCGGATCAGCGCCTCCTGGACGATCTTGGCGCGGAAGTAGCCGCTGTCCTGAAGGCGTTCGGTCCCCACCACCGACAGGGCGACGTGGTGCTTGACGCCCGCCTTCTGGCCGGCGGCCAGGACGTTGCGTCCCGAGGTGATGAAGAAGTCCAGGGCCGGCGCAGCGTCGAACTGCGGGGAGTTGGCGACGTCGACGACGACGTCGGCGCCCGCCAGGGCCGCGTCCAGCCCTTCGCCGGTCAGGGTGTTGACGCCGGTATTGGGCGCCGCCGCGACCGCCTCGTGACCTAGGGCGGCGAGATTGGTGACGACACGGGACCCGATCAGGCCGGTGCCGCCGATGACGACGATCTTCATGAGGCGTCTCCTCGGTTGGAAAATGGCCGGCGCAGCATCGCGCGCGCGCGGGCGCGGGAGGATCGCCTCCAAGGGTCGGGCGGCATGGTGACCTGGGCTGAGCGCGTATAGACCAAAGACGTAGGGCCCGCGACGCCGCCTCCGCCCACGATACGTCCTTCGCATAGGTTGACGCACCGCCTGGCGAGACCAGCGGCGTAGCCGCCTGCGCCAACGGCGTAGTCCCGCGCGCTGGGCGCACAATGGCGGCCTTGCCGGTCGAAAGCGCACTGTCGGCAGGTCTTCACCGTCACAGAGGAAACGACGATGACCTCCACCCCGCGCTTCGCCCCGTTCAAGCTCCTGCCGGACGTCACCAAGGCGATGATGGCCGTCGAAGCCGCCCTGGGCGACAGCGGCATCGAGATCGGCCTCGCCGAGTTGGTCCGCCTGCGCGCCTCGCAGATCAACGGGTGCGCCTTCTGCATCTACATGCATGTGCAGGACGCCAAGAAGCACGGCGAGACGGACCTGCGCCTGCAGCTGCTGGACGCCTGGCGCGAGTCCCCGCTGTACACCGAACGCGAGCGTGCGGCGCTCGCCTGGACCGAGTCCTTGACCCGCGTGGCCAAGACCCACGCCTCCGACGCCGACTACAGCCTGGTCAAGAGCCAGTTCAACGAGACCGAGATCGCGGCCCTGACCGCGCTGATCAGCATGATCAACGCCTGGAACCGGCTGCAGATCGGCGCCGGCGCGACCCACCCCGCTCCCGCCGCGCCCGCGGCCTAACCGATCAGGCCGCCGCCGGCCTGAGGCGCATCGACGCCCCTCCCCCCAAGGTCGATGCGCCACGACGACCATCCCTCCCCGCGGATGTCGCGTCGTTACGGCCACGCCCCGGCTCCATAGCGCCGGGGCGTGGCTTTTCTCTTTTCAAGGATCCGTCTGATGTGGAAATCCATCTCCATCACCCTGGCCGTCGTGCTGGGGATCGCCGCCGTCGCCAACGGCCTTTTCATGCTCGTCTCGCCTGAAGGGTGGTACTTCGCCGTGCCCGGCGTGACGACCACCGGCCCGTTCAACCAACACTTCATCCGCGACATCGGCCTGATCTTCATGCTGATCGGCGCGGCCTTCCTGATCGGTGCGCGCAAGCCGGAATACAGGCTGTTCTTCTGGGCGGCCCCGACCATCTGGCTTTCGGGCCACGCGCTGTTCCACTTCTGGGAAGTGGCCGTGGGCATCTGCTCGGCCTCGGTCCTGCCCCGGGACTTCCCGGCCGTCACCCTGCCGGCGATCCTCGGCTGGGTCGCCACGATCTGGGCCTGCCGTCAGAAGCCAGCGTCCTAGACGGCGGCGGCGCCGGGCCCTTGCCCCCCGGCGCCGCGCCTATCGCCCCGGATGGTGTCGCTCGCCGTTGGAAAGATGCGCCACGCGCCGATCGGGCAGGATCCACATGCACGCCACCACGGCGTAGAGGCCAAGGGAAACCCACGGCGCCACGAACGCGATCGCCACCCCCACGGCATAGATCGCGATGGAAAGATCGGTCTTTCGATCCCCGTTGAGGGCTGTCGCCAACTCTGACTGCGCCCCCTCGCGCCGCACGAGGCAGGCCGAAAAGATCCGGAACGCCGCGCCCGTCAGCAGCAGGATCAGGCCGTAGACCGCCACCGGCCCGTGCGAGAAATGGCTCTGCTCCATCCACGCCGTCGTGAACGGGATCAGCGACATCCAGAACAGCAGGTGCGAATTGGCCCACATCACCGAGCCGCAGATGCCGCTCGAGGCCCGCATGATGTGGTGGTGGCTGTTCCAGTAGATGCCGACATAGACGAAGCTCAGGGCATAGCCCAAGGCCGTCGGCAGCAAGGGCGCCAGGTCCGATAGACCGACGCCCTGCGGCGGGCGCAGTTCCAGCACCATGATGGTGATGATGATGGCGATGACGCCGTCACTGAAGGCCTCCAGCCGCGTCTTGGACATGCCCTTCTCCCTGCAGCGTTGAGCACGGGAGTAAAGCCAGCGGGGCGCGGCCGCGCCCAGATGGCCCTAAGGCTCGCCCGACCTGACCCTTGGTATGGCGCCCGCCGAGGCCGAACGAGCATGGGCCGACAAGACCCGGCCCCGAGGCGCGGTCGACGATTTGCCGGGCCCAAACCGGGCAAGGAGAAGACCATGACGACCAAGGACACCGAAGACCAGACCCCGACGCAAGCGGTCGCGCCCGGCGAGGAGGACGAGCTCCTGGACGAGGCGCTGGAAGAGAGCTTCCCCGCCAGCGACCCGCCTGCGGCGGATCATTTCGACTAGGCGACCTTCGCTGCGGCGCGTGTCGGCCCAGTGGCCCCGCCGCGCCGACCGGCCGCGATGCGGGGAGCGACGGCCCGACACCCGGGCGCCCGACCGCCCGGCCGGTCCCACGCATCCGCACCTCCCCGTTCCCCTCATTTTCGAGACACCTGACCATGACCGATGCGGTTCCCACCACCGAAGCCCATTTGCGGGCGCACTTTCCGAGCCTCCCGCAATCACCCCTGATCTCCAGGGCGTTCGACTATGCCCGCGAGCGCTGTCCGGCCTTCCTGTTCAATCACGTCGCGCGCTCCTGGGCGTTCGCGAGCAAGCTGGCGGTCCAAGACAACCTGGCGCACGACGCCGAGGTCCTGGCCGTGTCGACGTTGCTGCACGACCTGGGCCTGACCGACCACGCCCCTGGTCCCAACCGTTTCGAGGTAAATGGCGCGAACCTGGCGGCCGCCTTCGTTCGCGAGCAGGGTTTCGACGACCGCCGCGCCCAATTAGTGTGGGACAGCATCGCCCTGCATGCGACGCCGTCGATCAGCGCGTTCAAGGAGCCGGAGGTCGCGTTGTGCGCGCGCGGTATCGGCGTCGACTTCGGGACCCCCGACAACGACCTCCTGGGCCCATCGCCCATCGCCCTGGCCCTCGCCGCCGCGCCGCGTCTCGACATGAAGCGCCAGTTCACCGCCTGCGTCTGCCAATTGGCCCGCTCGCGGCCCGAAACGACCTACGCCAACTTCATCCGCGATTTCGGCGAGCGGCTGGTCCCCGGCTACAAGGCGCCGTCCTGGGTCGACGTCATCGCCAACGGACCGTTCGAAGAGTGACCCGTGCGGGCCGGGGCGGCTCCCGCTTCCCCGGCCCCCGCTCCCCGGCGGACAATGGGGTCGGTTGCGCGCCGACCGAGCCATCCGCCCGCGCTGCGGCCGAGCCGACGTGTCGGTCCCGAACCCCTTGGGAAGCAGCTTTTCGGACCGGCCTGGCCCTTACGGCGCCTGGCACCTATGCGGCGGGATAGGCTCACCCAACCTCCGCCTTATCCGCCAAGACCACGGGACAGGTGGGGGCGCCGAACCCCGAACCGTAGAGTTAAGGCCTGACGGAGCGGCCGAGACACGGGCTCGGTGGAGACGATCGAAGGCCTGCGCCTCGGCCAAGTCGCCGCGGCTCGGAGCGTCGCCGACCGACCCACTTTTCGCGGCTGTTTTCGGAAGGCCGTCGAGGGCCCCCTCGGCCACGGCGGCGGACTGTCCCCTCAACGGAAGAAAACTCGATGAACCATGAAAGCCAAAACGCCTCGCGGCGCGGCGTCATGACCGCTGGCTTGGCCGCGGCCGCCGCGATCGCCGCCGCGCCGGTCCAGGGCGCAGCTCAGACCACCCCCTCCTCCTCCCACAGCAAGTCAGGAACCACGACCATGGGCAGCAACTTCGTCACCGCCAAGGACGGCGTCCATATCTTCTACAAGGATTGGGGCCCCAAGGACGCCCAGCCGATCGTGTTCCACCATGGCTGGCCGCTCTCGGCCGACGACTGGGACAACCAGATGCTGTTCTTCCTGTCCCAGGGCTACCGCGTCATCGCCCATGACCGCCGCGGGCATGGTCGTTCGAGCCAGACGGACACGGGCAACGACATGGACACCTACGCCGCCGACCTGGCGGTGCTGACCACCCACCTGGACCTGAAGAACGCCATTCACGTCGGCCACTCCACCGGCGGCGGCGAGGCGGCGCACTATGTCGCCCGCTACGGCGGCGCCGGCCGAGTGGCCAAGGTGGTGCTGATCGGTGCGGTGCCGCCGATCATGGTCAAGACGCCGGCCAATCCGGGCGGCATGCCGATCGAGGCGTTCGACGGGCTCCGCAGCGCCCTGGCCGCCAATCGCGCCGAGTTCTACCGCGACCTGGCCTCGGGGCCCTTCTACGGCTTCAATCGCCCCGGCGTGAAGCTCCGTCAGGCGGTGGTCGACAACTGGTGGCGCCAGGCGATGATGGGCGGCGCCAAGCCGCAGTACGACTGCATCGCCGCCTTCTCGGCCACGGACTTCACCAACGACCTGAAGACCATCGACGCGCCGGTCCTGCTGATGCACGGCGACGACGACCAGATCGTGCCGATCGCCGACGCCGCTCTGATCGGCATCAAGCTGCTGAAGAAGGGCACGCTGAAGGTCTACAAGGGCTTGCCGCACGGCATGGCCACGACCCACGCCGACATCATCAACGCCGACCTGCTGGCCTACATCAAGGCCTAGCGACGTTCGCGCGGAGGCGCTCGCCTGCCGGCGGGCGCCTCCCCAGCGCCGAAGCCGCCAAGCTGTTCAAGCGCTGCAGCGCCCACGGCTAGACGCACGATCGCAAGACCTATGCCCTGGTATGGCGCGTCCTATGCCTCGGCCCAAATCGACCCTACGGCCTATCGCCTCCTAGGTTTCGACGCCGCGTTTGAGCGGCCTCGAGAAGGATAGGTACATGACCGTAGGCAATATCTCGCCCGTGCTGGGAACGGGCTCAGCAGACCTGGTTCCGTCGCGTTATGCGGTGCGGATTGGTGAGATCGACGTCCTGGTGATCAGCGACGGGATCCTGCCGATCGCGACCGAGGTGATGTCCAGCAATGTCGATCCCGCCGAACGCAAGGCATGGTTCAACGACATGTTCCTGGGTCCGGACGCGTTCGACTGGCCCCTCAACGTGGTGGTGATCCGCGCCGGCGACCAGACCATCCTCGTGGACGCGGGCCTCGGCGGGCAATTCGACGGCTTCCCCCGGGCGGGCCAGTTTCCGCAGCGCCTGAAGGCCGCCGGCATCGACCTGGCCTCGCTGACCGACATCGTGATCACCCACATGCACATGGATCACGTCGGCGGCCTCCTGATCGACGAGGTGAAGGCGCAACTTCGCCCCGACGTGCGGATCCACGTCGCCGCCGCCGAGCTCGAGTTCTGGAAAGCGCCCGACTTCTCCCGGACGGCCATGCCGCCGCCGATCCCGGACGTCCTGCGCGCGACGGCCCAGCAGTTCGCCGCGCAGTTCGCCGACAAGATCCAGACGTTCGTGGACGAGAAGGAGATCGCGCCGGGCGTGGTCGCCCGGCGCATCGGTGGGCATACGCCTGGTCACAGCGTGGTGCGCGTTACGTCCGGCGACGACCAGCTGACGTTCGCGGGCGACGCCCTCTTCCCGGTCGCCTTCGATCACCCCGATTGGCAGAATGGCTTCGAGCATGACCCGGAGGAGGCCACCCGCGTGCGCCTGCGCCTCATGAAGGACGCGGCGGCCAGCAGCGAAATCGTGGTGGCCTCGCACCTGCCGTTCCCGTCCGTCGGCCGGATCGCGCTCAACGGCGATCGCTTCCGCTGGGTCGCGGCGGTCTGGGATTACTGATGGCCTGATCGACTAGGCGCTGGCCGGGGGCGGATCAACGATCCGCCCTTGGCGGCGCGACCTCGACGCGGACCCACAAACGGAGGGGTCAAACCCCGCCCTGCTAGAGGCCACGAACCCGCGGCCAGTCGCCCCAGAGCTCCGTCGAATCCCGTTCGGACGCGGCCGGCTTCGCCTGGATTACGATCCTACGGCGTGCGCCTCCAGCGCCATGAGCGCCGGGTCGCCAACGGCGGCTGACCGCCGCCGAGGCGCCACTTATCTGAGGGGGCCTAGTGGCGGGTGGTCGGCACCGGATCGCAATCGGCCGGGAAGGTCAGCCGGGCGCCCTCGCCATGCGGCCCCATCGACCATTCGATCCGGCCATGCAGCAGGCTCACGAGATTGATGACCCGGCAGAGACCGGAGCCCCAGCCCCAGCCGCGGCCGACGCGAACCACTTCACAGAAGACCTCTCCGTCGGCGACGCCGACGCGGATCACGATCTGGCGCCCCTCTCCCCGCGGCGCGTGCGAGGTCGCGCTGCCGACGAGCTCGGCCACAATGAGGCTGACCAGCCAGCAACGCCGCGCATCGATCGCGACGGGATCGCACACCAGGCCCAGGCGGATTCCATAGCGTTGGAGCTTGGCGTGAGTGAGCGCGGCGCACAGCGCCTCGAGGTTATCGGACAAGTCGATCGTTTGGCCCCATGCGGGCACTTCGAGCGCGTGCTGAAGCCGGGCTTGGTCGCGCAGGTGATCAGCCGCGTCGTTCAGCGCCTGCCGAGCCGCGCCGGTCGGCTCGCCGGCGGCGGCCAGCCGGAGCATCGCCACCGCCGCCGTGATCTCGCCGATCATGCGCTTCGACAGAGCGGCGAAGAGGTCGATCCGCGGGTCGGCGCCGGCGTCATAGGCCAGGCTGTGGTCTCGGGGCATGAGCTGGCTCCTGAAGTCCGCGTCAGAGTGCGCCAGCCCCGTCCCAGAAGATTGTCGGATCAGATCGCCTTCACATGCCGGATATGCCTCCCCGCCGCTACCAGCGGCGGGATCGTTCCAGTCGACCCACGGCGGCCGGCGATCAGGCCGAGGCGCCGCCATCGATGGTCAGGCTGGCGCCGGTGATGAAACCCGCCTCTTCGCCCGCGAGGTAGGAGACCAGGCCCGCGATCTCGCCCGGGCGACCCAGGCGTCCAAGCGGGATCAAGGGCAGGATCATCTCGTGGCTTCCCTCGGTCAGGTCCGTTGCCGTGGGACCTGGCTGGATGTTGTTGACGGTGATGCCACGGGGCCCCAGGTCGATCGCCGCGCCCCGGACGAGCGCCGCCACGGCGGCCTTGGTCATGGCGTAGACGCTGGCTTGTGGGAAACCGACCCGCATGGCGATGTTACTGCCGATCGTGATGATCCGCCCGCCGGCCGTCATGCGCGGCGCGGCATGGCGCAGGGCCGCGAACACGCCGCGCACGTTCACCGCCAGGACGCGGTCGAAGTCTTCGAGAGAGACCTGGTCGATCGGCGCGTTGCGCAGAATCCCGGCATTGACCACCAGGATGTCGAGTCGGCCGAAGATGGCGATGGCCGCCTCAATCGCCGCCGCCACCTGATCGACATCCCCGCTGTCGGCCTCGAGCGCAACAGCCTCACAGCCGGCTCCCTTCAACCGCGCCTCCAGGGTCTGCGCCGGCTCAGATGAGGCGGCGTAGGTGAAGGCCACCGTAGCGCCGTCCATCGCCAGCCGCTCGACGATCGCCGCGCCGATTCCGCGCGAACCACCCAGCACCACGGCGACCTTCCCGTCATGCACACCTTCGAAATCCATCAGAACCTCACTGTTACTTGGGTTGGCCGTGGCGCACGCCGTCGGCCAGATGGGCCACGCGGCGGTCGGGCAAGATCCACATCGCCGCGACGAGGGCGTAGAGCGCCAGGGAGATGACCGGCGCGAAGAACGCGATCGCGACGCCGGCGGCATAGGCGGCGATCGATAGATCGGTCTTGCGATCCCCGTTCAGGGCTTCGGCCAGCGCCGATTGCCGACCTTCGCGACGAACCAGGCTCGCAGCGAAGATCCGGAAGCCGAAACCAGTCATCGAAAGCGAGAGGCCGTAGACCGCGACTGGTCCGCGCGCGAAATGGCTTTGCTCCATCCAGGCCGTGGCGAACGGGATCAGCGACATCCAGAAGAGCAGGTGCGAATTGGCCCACATCACCGATCCGCTGATGCCGCTCACCGCGCGCATGATGTGGTGGTGGTTGTTCCAGTAGATGCCGATGTAGATGAAGCTCAGCGCATAGCCGAAGAGTGTCGGCAGCAGCGGCTTGAGCGCCGATAGCTCCGGGCCTTGAGGCGGCCGTAGCTCCAGCACCATGATCGTGATGATGATGGCGATCACGCCATCGCTGAAAGCTTCAAGGCGGGCCTTGGGCATTCGCGTCTCCATCGTCCAAGGCCTGAACTTGGGAAGAGGAGCTACGACGCGGCCGGGCGGTAGCACAGATGGCCTTTAGGCCGAGCGATCCTGACCTTTGGTATGCCTTGGCCACACCCTAGCGCCGCAATGACCGGGGCTGTACCATGAGCCATGCCCGCTCGTTCGCGTCCGACCGCCCGCCTCCTGACCCCTGCCGGCTGGACTAGCCTGCTGTTGCTGGGCGGCGTGCTCGCCGCTCTGGCGGCCCTGACGCTGTTGTACGCCTGACGTCGCCGGGCGTTGGGAAGCCTTTCTCATGGACGATCGCGGTCACGGGCGCGCTTGAACCGAATGCGGTGAGAGGTCGCTTTGCAGGCCCGGCCTGCCATGGGGCGCTAAAGCCTCGCGACGTCGAGGATCGCCTGTACGAAAGCCATCGGAGCCTCCTGCGGCAAGTTGTGGCCGACACCGCCCGTGACCAAGCGGTGGGCGTAGGGGCCGTCGAACTTCCCGGCGTATGCTAGGGGCATCGGGTGGGGCGCGCCGTTGGCGTCGCCTTCCAAAGTGATGGCCGGAATGGTGATCGGCGGACTGGCGGCCAGCTGCGCCTCCAGCGCATCGTACTTGCTCTCGCCGTCGGCCAGACCAAGGCGCCAACGGTAGTTATGGATGACGATGTCGACGTGGTCGGGATTGGCGAAGGACTTGGCCGTCCGGGCGAAGGTCGCATCATCGAATGCCCATTTCGGCGAGGCGAGGGTCCAGATCAGCCGGTTGAACGCCTCGGTGTTGGCGGCGTAGCCGGCCCGACCGCGCTCGGTGGCGAAATAGAATTGGTACCACCACTGCAGCTCAGCGCTCGGCGGCAAAGGGGCGCGACTGGCTTGCTGGCTGCCGATCAGGTAGCCGCTGACGCTGACCAGCGCCTTGCAACGCTCGGGCCAGATCGCGGCCAGGATGTCGGCCGTCCGCGCACCCCAGTCGAAGCCGGCGACGATGGCGCGCTGGATCTGCAAGGCGTCGAGAAAGGCGATCGCGTCCATGGAGAGGGCGGCCTGCTGGCCGTTGCGCGGGGTCCGCGAGGACCGGAAACGCGTCGGACCGTAGCCGCGCAGATATGGAATCACCACCCGATGGCCTGCGGCGGCCAGACGGGGCGCGACCTCGGCGAAAGCGTGGATGTCGTAGGGCCAGCCGTGCAGCAGAAGCACTGCGGGCCCTTCGCTCGGCCCCATCTCGACGTAGGCGACGTCCAGCGGGCCAGCCTCGACTTGCCTGATCGCGCCGAAAGCCGCCGGAACCCGCCTCGCCGCCGGCGCGTGCCTCACAGAGCTGGCGACGGGGAACGCCAGGGGTGTTGCGCCGAGTACTTGGCGCCGGCTTGGACCATCGTCTCGAGCGGCGGGCATGGCTGCTCCCTGGCTTGCGGACCGCCTGGTACGCGATCGGGTTTGGCTACCGGTGCAACCGAATGGTCAGTCTGGCTGCCCAGGCATGAGCTATGCTCCTTCCGCCTCCGAGGCTTGAACATCGATGCTCGTCGCTACGCGGAGATTGATGGCGCGCCAAGGTTGCGGTTCCACAAGCCCCTATCAGTCGCTGAACGAGCGTTGGGCTTGCGCCGCAGAAGTGTTTCAGCACGCAAGCGCCATGAGCCGACATTAGCGCGCCTGCAGAAAGGCGACCTTCAGCCAATTCAAATTGGCGAAGATCCGGACGCTCCCGGAGCGCTAAGGCGTCCAGACCGGCGGAGACCCTATGGCGGTGCGCAGGGCGTAGGTGAAAGCCCGGAACTTGGCTGAAGGCTCAGGCAGCGCCCTGAGCAGGTAGATGCCGCTCGGCCGCGCATTCCAGGGCTCGCCATCCAGCTGAAGCCGCACGAGCTTGCCCTCTCGAACGTCCGGTCCCGCCACCCAGCTGGGCAGGAAGGCCACGCCGGCGCCCTCCCCGGCCGCGAGCCGCAGCGCCTCGAAGTCGTCGGATCGGAAGACGACCTCTCCGCAATCGGGATGGCCAGCCGCACCGCCCAGGAGGTCCGCCCATCCCAGAAGGTCCGCGCCATGCAGCTTGTCGAGCAATCGGTGGCCACGGAGGTCGTCGATGCAACCTGGCGTTCCGTTGCGGGCCAGATAGTCCGGCGCGGCCACCGCCAACCGCATCTGGTCCGCCAGTTTGCTGGCGATCAGGGCGCTATCGGTCAGCTGCCCGATGCGGATGACCGCGTCCAGACGGTCGAGAACGGGATCGGCCAGCCGCTCGGTCAGATCCAACTCGACTTTCAGGCGCGGATGCTCGCGCATCAACGCGCCCGCCACCGGGAGAACGTAGCGCTTGCCGAAGGTCGGAAAACACGCGATCCGCAAGGTTCCGGCCACCGCGCCATCGAAGGCGGCGACCTCGGCATGGACATCCACGAGGTCGTCGACGAGCCTTTGCCCGCGCTCGAACAGCCTCTGGCCCGCGTCCGTCGTGGCCAGGGCGCGCGTCGAACGCACCAGCACACGCACGCCCAGATCGTGCTCCAGCGCATCGATCTGCCGGACGATCGCCGAGGGCGTCACGCCGCGCCGACGGGCCGCGCCCGAAAAGCTTCCGGCCCGGACGACATCGACGAAGACGGCCACGAACTCGGCGAACCTTGGATCCCTCATCTTTGCTCCACAGGCAAAACGGTTACGGCGAATGGCTGCGTTATCACGCGGCGCTCCTGACTTCATGGTCCAGGTCATCGGACGCGGCCTTGTCGCGCCGATCCACTCAAAGCCAGGAGCCGCCATCATGGTCGCCGTTCTCGATCGCATCCTCTCCCAATCGGCCTACAGCCACGACATCGACATCCCGATCAAAAAGATCGACATCGCCGACTGGCTGTTCACCCTGCCCGAGGCGGAATATCAGCGCTGCTGCGCGCCCGACCACATCGCCGCGGGCGTCACCATCACCGACGATGGCCGGCGGATGTCGATCAATGTCGAGCAGATCGGTACGGGCCTGGTGGTTCAGCACTATGTGGCCGACGAGGCCGGTCCGACCTATTGCCGTATGAACTCCATCTCCGACGTCTTCACCGCCAACGGCCGCACCCAAGTCAATGTCGTCTGGGAACTGATCGCCGAGCCGATCGACGACAACCGCACGCGCTACACCAATCGCGTCACCGCCCATCCGACGGACGTCTTCATGGATTTCCTGGCCGAGCACGGCCTGGACTACGAAGCCGCCGCCGCCGCTCGCCAGGCTGCTGGCGGCGATCATAACCGCCGCGAAACGCCGATGTTCGCCGAAAGCATCGCGCGCCGCGCCCTGGCCCGCGCCAGCGGAGCCGTGTCGTGAGGGCGATCGCCTATGATCGCTTCGGCCCGCCGGACGTGCTTCGGCTGGTCGAGGCGCCAACCCCGCAACCCAGGGCCACCGACCTGCTGGTCCGCGTGGCCGCCGCGGGCGTCAATCGCGCCGACCTGATGCAGCGTACGGGCTTCTACGGCGACCGGAGCTTTGGCGAGAGCCCTTTGCTCGGCCTCGAGCTGGCTGGCGAAGTGGTGTCGGTCGGCGCCGAGGTCACGGGCTTCGCCATTGGCGACCGCGTGATGGCGATCGTCGGCGGCGGCGCCTATGCAGAGTTGGCCCGCGTCGATCACGGCATGGCGGTCAAGGTTCCGGAAGGCCTGCCGCCGACGCAGGCGGCGGGCGTCATGGAAGCCTTCGTCACAGCCTGGGAGGCCGTGGCGCATCTGGCCGGGGTACGAGCGGGCGACCGCGTTCTCATCCATGCCGCAGCCGGCGGCATCGGCTCGGCGGCGGTGCAGATCGCCAAGGCCCTGGGCGCTACGGTCTACGGGACGGCGTCGGCCGAACGAGCGAGCGATGTACGCGGCCTAGGCGCCGATGAGGTCATTGACTATCGCAACCACGACTTCGAGACGGCGCTAAACCAGATCACGCAGGGTGCGGGCGTTCATGTCGTAATCGATTTCGTCGGTGGCGATTATCTGGCGCGCAATCTCCGCAGCCTGGCGCCCGGCGGCGTCCTGGTGCAGGTCGGCGTGCTCAGCGGCGACGCCGACGCCACCATCCCGCTCGACTTGCTGCTGCATAATCATCTGCGCCTCTTCGGCACGGTGATGAAGTCGCGAACCTCGGCGGAAAAGCGCGCAATGGTCGCGCGTTTCGCCGCCAACGCCTTGCCGCTGCTTGCGACCGGCGACCTGAAGCCGGTGATCGATCAAGCGCTGCCGCTGGCCCGCGCCGCAGACGCCCACCGGCGGCTCGAACGTGGCGGCGGATTCGGAAAGATCATCCTCGAGGTTGGCTCCGGCTGATGGGGCCGGCCAGCGCCAAAACCTGCCGGGGACTTCAAGGTAAGAGGCGGCTGTTCGACAATCTGCACGATTGGCCGACGGGTGTCGGCTCGAACGTCTGACGCCACCATGTCATCGCTGTCGGCTGACGTAGCTTGGCCAAATCGAACGCCAGCGCCTGGGCGGACCCATTCACCGCGGTGCTCCAGAGTGCGATTATCACGCTTACCCAGGCGGGCCGAAGCGGGCTAGAGCCGTCCGATGCCCTCCCCCGCCGTCCTCGCCGCCACCCTCATTGTCTGTACCGCGCCGACGGTTCACGACGGCGACACGCTTCGCTGCGGCCCCGAACGGGTGCGGCTCTTTGGCGTCGACGCGCCCGAGGTGCGTCGCGGCCAGACCCCGGCCGAGCCTTTCGCCTACGAGGCCCGTGACGCGTTGATCCAACTGACCCGCGGCCGCGTGGCCTGCCGTTTCGTCGAGCGCGACCGCTACGGCCGGTTCGTCGGCAAATGCTGGTCCAGCGCCAGCCCAGACGTCAACGCCGCGCTCATCCGATCCGGGTTCGCCACGGAGTATCGGCGCTACAGCAAGGGCGCATACGCCAAGGCCGAGGAGGAGGCCAAGGCGACGGGTCGCGGCCAATGGGCGGACGGCGTCCCCTCCACCCGGAAATAGAGGAGACAAGGCCAAGCGCTTGGGTCAGGCCGGCCCTTACGTAGGGCGCTTTCGCCCCCGCACGAACCCGCGGTCGCTGGCCATGAAGCGGGACAACATCGGCGCGATCAGCTTAACCGGCTCGGCTGGCTTAGCGCCGCTCTCTGCGGCCAGGGCCTTGGCATAGTCGACGAGATCACGATGGATCGCTGCTGGCAGGTCGACGGTGACTTTGACCGGCGTGTCGTCCTCCAGCGGTCCAAGCTTCAGTTTGCTCATGGGCGCGCCTCCTCGCCATAGGGTTCGAGCACTAGGTCACGCGACAGCAAGACGCGCAGGGGCGCGCCTGGTCGGATCGTCAGGGTCGGGGTCAGGGACAGGCTGCGCCCCACGGCCTGCTGGCCGACGTCGCTGATCGACTGGCTGGCGCCGCGACGGATCGCCCGCTCCAAGTCATCGCCGCCGCTCGACTGGCCGGCCTCCGCGCCGATCGCCAGCACCGTGCTGAGCGCGGCGGCGGCGAGCACCGCCTTGCCGTGCCGATCGACGCCGTCCTCCAGTCCGGCCATGCCCTGGGCGTCCGCCGCCGGCAGCTTGTCGAGAATGATCGAGCGGCCCGTCGGCAGGATCAGACGCGTCCAGACCACCGACAGACGGCTCTGGCCGACGCGGGTGGCGGCCTCATACTGCCCGATCAGTCGGGACCCGGCCGGGATCAGACGCACATGGCGGCCCAAACTGTCGAAGACATCCTGACTGACCTGGGCGATAGCCAAGCCCGCCGCATCCGATCGAATTCCGGTCACCAGCGCCGCCGGAATGATCGATCCGGCCTGCAGCAGATAGGGCGAGGCCGGCGGCTGCAGCCGCTCGGGGCTGGTCGCCCGCTCGTCGGCGATGCTGGCGACTGCCACGCCCGTCGAAGTGGCGGGCGACGTCTGCTCACCGCCCTTCACCGTCGCCGCCGCGAACAGACCGGCTTTGCGCGCCGCCTGACGGGCCTGGACCGCCGGGTCCACCGCCACGGGCCTCTCGACCGGACGCGGGGTCACTGGCGGCGGCAAAGAGGTCGCCTGCTCCGACGGCGCGGCTGTAGCGTCAAGCCCGCGAGCGCGCTGGGCGCTGAGCATGGGCCGGCCAAGATCGCCCGGCAGCGGCGGCCCCAGCACCGGAACCTGCCGACGTTGCAGGTAGTCGCGCGGCAAGCCGGTGACCGCTTCGGGCGGCGAGGCGGCAGGCTGGAACACCGGCTGGGCGGCGGAACGCTCCTTTTCGCGCAGCGACCACGCCACGGCGGCGGCCACGCCGATCGCCACAACGCTAGCGGTGATGATCAGGGCCTTGCGCGAGACGCGCGCCACGGGCTTGGCCGCGCCTCGCAGGCGCAAACTCTTGGCGATGGCCTGCTGTTCTTGATCGACAGGCGGGGTCATTGGCCGACCTCCCGCCCAGACGCCGTTCGCTCGATGCGGATGCGGCGTTCCCATCGTTTCAGGCCAAAGCGCAGCTCGGCGCGGTCGAACAGCCGATCGACCACCAGCCGACGACCTTCGAGGCGATAGTTGATCAGTTCCGAGGTCTTGCCGTCGGGTCCCAGACCGTAGAGCGGCGGCAGGTCGGACAGGGCGATCGCGGGACCAAACTCGACATAGGTCCGTGCGCCGTCGTCATAGACCCGCGCTGGCCGCCAGCGCGCCTCGCCCGTGATGCGATAGCCGAGATTGAACGTCACCGGCGCTGGCGGAGCCGGCGGTGACACCAAGACGACCGGCTTGACCGGGACCGTCGACGCCAGGTTCGGCGCTTGCGGATACCGCCAGGCCACCTGCGAAAGATAGGCGCGCGGCGAGGCGCGCATCGACAGGTGATAGCTGCGCCGACTGGTGTTGATGATCAGGTTGGTCGAAAGGCCCGCCTCAACGGGCTTGACCAGGACATGGACGCGGCGGCTCTCCCCCTCCCCGCTCGTGGTGTCGCCGATCACCCAGCGGGCGGTGTCGCCGGCGGCGATCGGATTGGTCTCGACCAGGGCTTCGCCCGGCTCCAGGACGATGTCGGTGATCCGGCCTGGCGCGGCGACCAGCTCGAACACCCCGCGCTCGACGAAGAGATACTCCGTGGCCGCCACCGCCTGCACAGTCCGGTCGGCGGCCTTGTGGGCCGGCGCCGCCAAGCCGGCCGCCGGCGTCGCGAGCCCCGCCAGCGCGATCATCAGCATCGAGCGGGTCATGCGCCGTACTCCCGGGACCACGAAATCGCCCGCACGAAGATCCCGAACGGGTTCTTGACGAAGGCCTCCGGCGAGGTCGGCGCGGCGATCACCAGGGTCAGGATGGCGCTCCAACGCTGGGTCGAGACCAGCTGGCCATCGACATAGCGCCGCTCCGTCCAGGCCAGGCGGAAGCTGTCGGGCGAGGCGCGCACGACATTGGTGACGTCGACGGAGACCTGCGCCTTGCCGACCTCTACGAAGGGATCAGCGCCCCGCGCATAGTCCGACAGGGCCGCCGCGCCCGCCGCGTCGGTGAAGTCGTAGGCGCGCCGCCAGTTCTGGCCCAGCACCACCGGGTCGGCCGGCAGGGCGCGGGTGTTCTCGATGAAGCGCGACAGGGTCCAGGCAATGACCGGATCGGGCGGACGATAGCCGCGAACCGCAGGGCCGACCGCGAGGGTCTGGCCGAGGCGATCGACCTCGACGACCCACGGCGTGACCGTGCCGCGCGCGGCCTGCCAGATCATGCCGCCGGACTGGACGATGTTGCTGGCCAGCAGGCCCAGGGCGATCAGCCGCCAGTTGGCGGCCTGGACCCGGGCCGAACCGATGCGCTGGTCCCAGGCCTGGCCGGCGCGCTGGTAAGGGGTTTCAGGGACGGGGGTCGCGCCCAGGCGCGAGGGACCCTTGAAGGGGTTCATCAGCTTTGCTCCGAGAGAGAGGGACTGGCGCCGCCGCTGTGGTCGTCGCCGCTGGCCAGGCCGTGGGCGGCCAGGCTCGCGCCATGGGCCAGGGCCTGCTGTTGCTTGAGATCGCGCGCCCAGGCCGGCGCCTCGGCGGCCGGGGCCTCGCCCGCGCCGGACGACGCGGCGCCCGCGCCGGGCTCGCCGCCGCCCGAGGTCGCGGGCCTGCTGGGCGCGGCTCCGCCGGCCGGCTGCGCCGACCCGCCGCCCGATCCAGGACCCGGGCCAGGTCCTCCGCCGGCGCCGCTGGGAGCCGGCGTATCGGGACCCGGCCGCGGTCCGCCGGAGCCGCCGGCGGTCGAAGCCGCCGCGGCCAAGCCCGCCCCGCCGCGCGCGGCCATCTGCGCCGCGCCCGCCCCGACCATGGCCATGCCCGCCACGGTCAGGCCCGTGCCGACCGCCGCTCCGGCGCCCAGTTGCGGCGCGCCCGACACCAAGCCCGAGGCGATGCCCGGCCCGAAGATCGACAGGCCCAGGAGCGTCAGGGCCGCCAAGGCCATGGCCAGGACCTCTTCCAGGGTCGGCTGACCGGAGGCGGCGCTGTTGAATTCCGAAAACAGCGTCGAGCCGATCCCGACGATCACCGCCAGGACCATCACCTTGACGCCGGAGGCGATAACCGCGCCGAGAACACGCTCGGCCAGGAACGCGGTGCGGCCAAAAAGGCCGAACGGGACGAGGACGAAGCCGGCCAGGGTGGCCAACTTGAACTCTATGAGGACCACGAAAATTTGCACCGCGATCACGAAGAAGGCGACGATGACGAGCAGGGCCACGGCCAGCAGGATCACGATCTGGACGATGTTTTCGAAGAAGCCGGGAAAGCCGCCCAGCTCGCTGGCCGCCTGCAGGATCGGCTTGCACGACGAGATCCCCAGGGCCGCCAGCTTGCCGGGCCGCAGGAAGTCGTCGGCCGAAATTCCCGCGCCCGAGGCCTTCAGGCCTAGACCCGAAAAGCTCTTCAGAACGATCAGGCTGAGCGCGTGGAAGTTGCCGATCAGGAAGGCGAAAAAACCGACATAGAGCGTCTTCTTGACCAGGCGCGCGGTGACGTCGTCCTGGGCCCAGGCCCAGAACAGCGCCGCCAGGGTCATGTCGATGGCCACCAGGGTGGTGGACAGGAACGCCACCTCCCCGCCCAGCAGGCCAAACCCGCTGTCGATGTGCTGGGTGTAGACGTCCAGCATCCGGTCGATGACGCCGGTGTCGCTCATGACGCCGGCCGCCTGAAGAAGTGCTCCCGGGCCGCGGCCCAGGCTGCGCGGCAGGCTTCATCGCCCTCCCCCGCCGTCCTGCAGCGCGCAAGCTCGCTCTGGGCCCCGGCCGACCTTGTCGGCGCTGGGGTCACAATTGGCGCTTGGGACGCCCTGCCCGCCAAGACAGCGGCCCCAAGCAAGATGATCAGCGCGGTCCCCCAGACGAGGGCCCGAAAGCCGGCGGACTGTTTCATGGCTGGGGCGCGGCTCCCATGAACTTGGAGAAGCGGGCCTTGGCGTCGGCGCGCGCGGCGGCGCGATCGGCCGCCTCCAGGGCCTGCGCCCGGCCATTGGCCACCACCACGGCGGTCAGGGCCGAGAGCTGTTGGGCCTGCAAGGCCAGGAGTTGGTTGCCGGCCTGGGCCGCCTGCAGCGCGCCGCTGGCGCCCTGGCTGGCCGACACCAGGCTCTGCATCTCGCCACGGCTGGTCTCAAGACCGCCGACCACACCGGCCTGGACCTTCAAGGCGTCCTCGAACCCGGCCACCGAGGTGGTCCAGCGGGCCTCGGCCCGGGCGGTCAGGTCGGCATCCGTGGCGAGAAGATCGGCCACGTCATAGTGGCGATGAAAGGCGTCCTGGATGTCCTGGACATTGTAGGCCAGGGCCCGGGCCTCGCCGAGCAGCGCCTGGGTCTCGGCGACCTGCTGCTGCAACGCCGACAGCGACGAATACGGCAAGCTGGCCAGATTGCGCGCCTGGCCGATCAGCATCTGAGCTTGGTTCTGCAAGCTGCTGATCTGGTTGTTGATCTGCTGCAAGGCTCGCGCCGCCTGCAGCACGTTCTGAGCGTAGTTGCTGGGATCGTAGACGGCGACCTGGGCCACGGCCGTGGTGACCAAGGCCGGCGTGGCCGCCAGGGCGACCGCGCCGCACAGCAGCGCCGCCATGCGGCGACGGGAGAGGCGTCGGGAAACACTCATCGCGAGGACTCCGGGAGTGTGATGGACGGCAGGAGGTCGGCGGCCCAGAAGAGGCCCCGATGGCGCAGCCAGCCGGCGGCGAAGTCCTCGGGACCCTGGGCCGCGAGGACGGCGGCGATGTCGGCCTGGTCGGCTTTCGAGGAGGCCGCGCAGAAGGCCAGAGCGACGGGCCCCAGGCCCAGGTCGAACAGGCGCTCGCCCGCCCGGGACTGGACGTAGTAGTCGCGCTTGGGCGCGGAGCGGCTGAGGATCTCGACCTGGCGGGCGCTGAGCCCGAAGCGGGCGTAGATCGCCGCGCTCTGCGGCTCCAGGGCGCGCGGGTTGGGCAGGAAGATCCGCGTCGGGCAGCTCTCGACGATCACCGGGGCGATCGGGCTGGCGTCGATGTCGGTCAGCGACTGGGTGGCGAACACCACCGAGGCGTTCTTCTTGCGCAGGGTCTTGAGCCATTCGCGCAGCTGGGCGCCAAAGGCCGGGTCATCGAGCGCCAGCCAGCCCTCGTCGATCAGGATCAGGGTCGGCCGACCGTCCAGCTCAAGTTCGACGCGATGAAAGAGATAGGCCAGCACCGCCGGTGCGGCGGCCGTGCCCAGCAGCCCCTCTGTCTCGAACGCCTGGATGGCGCCGGCGGCCAGGGCTTCGTGGTCGGCGTCGAGCAGTCGCCCCCAGGGCCCGGCCAGGGTGTAGGGCGTCAGGGCGCTCTTCAGGTCCAGGGTCGGCAGCAGGGCCGCAAGCCCCGTCAAGGTCCGCTCATCGACCGGGGCGGAGGCCAGGCTGGCCAAGGCCGACCAGATGTGGTCGCGCACCGTCGGGGTGACCGGCACGCCCTGCGCCGAGAGCAGGACCGCGATCCACTCGGCGGCCCAGACCCGCTCGGCCGGATCGTCCACGCCCGCCAGAGGCTGCAAGGCCACCGCCGGACGCTCGGCGTCGAGCAGCACGCCGCCCAGGTCATGAAAGACCCCGCCCATGCCCAGGGCCGCGGCCCGGATCGAGCCGCCGAAGTCGAAGGCGACGATCCGCGCGCCCGCATAGCGCCGAAACTGCAGGGTCAGCAGCGCCAGGAGCACGCTCTTGCCCGCCCCCGTCGGCCCGACCACCAGGGCGTGGCCGACATCGCCGACGTGCAGCGAAAGCCGAAACGGCGTCGAGCCCTCGGTCTTGGCCATCAGCAGCGGCGGACCGCCCAGGTGTGGGTTGGAGGACGGCCCGGCCCAGACGGCCGACAGCGGCGCGATATGGGCCAGGTTCAGGGTCGACAGCGGCGGCTGGCGGACATTGGCGTAGGTCTGGCCTGGCAGCGTTCCGAGCCACGCCTCGACCGCGTTGATCCGCTCCTTGATGATCGTGAAATCCCGGCCGGCGATGACCTTCTCGGCCAGGGCCAGCTTGGCGTCGGCGCGGTCGGGATCCTCGTCCCAGACCACGAGGCTGGCGGTGACATAGGCATAGGCCACGGCGTCGCCGCCGAGGTCCTGCAGCGCCTGGTCGGCCTCATCGGCCTTGTTGACGGCGTCGTTGTCGACCAGGGCCGAGGGCTGCTGGGACAGGGCCTCCTGCAAGAGGACACCGATCGACTTGCGCTTGGCGAACCATTGGCGCCGGATCTTGCCGATCAGGCGGTTGGCGTCGGCCTTGTCCAGGCACAGGGCGCGGGTCGACCAGCGATAGGCGAAGGCCAAGCGGTTAAGCTCATCGAGGACGCCCGGCACGGTCTGGCTGGGAAAGCCGACGATGGTGAGGACACGCAGATGCGCATCGCCGACCCGTGGCTCCAGCCCACCGTCCAGCGGCTGCGTCGCCAGCAGGACGTCCAGATGCATGGGCGTCTCAGGCACGCGCACGCCTTGGCGCTGGGTGGTCACCGCCCCGTGCAGAAAGCCCAAGGTGGCCGCGTCTGACAGCCAGGCCGCCTCGCGGGTCAACCCCTGGATCAAGGCCAGCAGGCGATCGGACCGGTCGATGAAGCCGGCCAGTTGAGCGCGCCAGTCGATGTCGGCGCGAGCGCGTCCCTCGACGAAGAGGTTCTCCATCCGCCCCGTCCGCTCGGCCGGCGGCAGATAGACGAGCGTCAGGAAGTAGCGGCTCTCGAAATGCGCCCCCTCCTCCAAAAAGGCCTGGCGGCGCTCGATATCGACCAGGGCCGAGACCGGGTCGGGGAAGATGCTGTCCGGGTAGGCCATGGCCGGGTCGCGGCGGGCCTCGATAAAGATCGCCCAACCCGAACCCAGCCGACGCAAGGCGTTGTTCAGCCGCGCGGCGACGGCGGCGACCTCGGCGTCGCCGACGGAGTCGAGGTCAGGACCCCGGAAGCCAGCCGTGCGCTGGAAGGCGCCGTCCTTGTTGAGCACCACGCCCGGCGCGACCAGGGCCGCCCAGGGCAGGTAGTCACAGAGGCGCTTGGGCCGGCGGGCATATTCGCGAAGGTCCAGCATGGCTAGACCTCCAGACGCGTGGGCACGCGCACGTGCCGGCGGCCCACCTCGAAGATCAGCGGGTCGTGGCGCGCGGCCCAGACCGCCAGGCCATGGCCGACCAGCCAGACCCCGACGCCGACCAGCCAGAGCCGCAGGCCCAGGCCCAAGGCGGCGGCCAGGGTGCCGTTGACCAGGGCGATCGCGCGCGGGGCCCCGGCGAGCAACATCGGCTCAAGCAGGGCCCGATGCACGGGCGCGGCGAACCCCAAAGCGCGATCGCTGGCCATCAGATCACCGCCCCGCCGCCGAACGAGAAGAACGACAGGAAGAAGCTGGAGGCGGCAAACGCGATCGACAGCCCGAAGACGATCTGGATCAGCTTGCGCGAGCCGCCGGAGGTGTCGCCAAAGGCCAGGGTCAGGCCGGTGACGATGATGATGATCACCGCGATGATCTTGGCGACGGGCCCTTCGATCGACTCCAGGATCCGCTGCAACGGCTCCTCCCAGGGCATGGACGAGCCGGCCGCCTGGGCGTGGCTGGCGGCCAGGATCGCCATCCCGGAAAGCCCGGCGGCGATCGACCGCAGGGTCAGGCGCGAGAAGCGCCAGCGGGGTGGTTCAAACGGGGATCCGGGCGCGACGAGGCTACGAGACATGGGGCATCTCCTTCGAGGTCAGGGCGGGGGTGAGCTGGTAGGCGCCGTCGGGGCCAAGGCCCTTCAGGCGCGCCAGATCGACAAGGCGCCGCTGCCGGCCGCGGCCGGAGATGACGGCCACCAGATCGATGGTTTCGGCGATCAAGGCGCGGGGCACGGTGACCACCGCCTCCTGGATCAGCTGTTCAAGGCGCAGCAGCGCGCCCAACGCCGATCCAGCGTGCAGGGTGGCGACGCCCCCCGGATGGCCGGTGCCCCAGGCCTTGATCAGGTCGAGCGCCTCGGCGCCCCGGACCTCGCCGATGATGATGCGGTCGGGCCGCAGGCGCAGGGACGAGCGCACGAGGTCGGCAAGCGAGGCCACGCCCTCCTTGGTGCGCAGGGCCACCAGGTTGCGGGCCGGACATTGCAGCTCGCGCACGTCCTCGATCAGGACCACGCGCTCGTCCAGGGCGGCGATCTCGGCCAGCAGCGCGTTGACCAGGGTGGTCTTGCCGCTGGAGGTGGGCCCTACGACCAGGATGTTGCGGCGCTCGGACACCGCATCGGCGAGCGCCCTCGCCTCCTCCGCGCGCATCACGCCCTGCTCGACATAGACGCCGAGGGGGAAGACCACGCTGGCCGGCTTGCGCAGGGAAAACGTCGGCCCAGAGACCAGCGGCGGTAGCAGACCCTCGAAGCGCTCGCCGCCGCCCGGCAGTTCAGCGGCCAGGCGCGGCCGGCCGGCATGGACCTCGACCCCGACGTGATGGGCGACCAGCCGAATAATCCGCTCGCCGTCGGCGGGGCTCAGGGACAGGTCGGCGGGCCGCAGCCCCACGTCGAACCGGTCGATCCAGACCGTCCCATCGGGGTTGAGCATGACCTCGGCGACGCCGGGATCTTCCAGCCGCGCGAGCAGCAACGGGCCCAGGGCCGTGCGCAGCATGCGATGACTGCGCGACATCTCCAGATCAGGCTTGGAAGGCTCCACGGCGCATCCCCGTTGTTGACGGGGATGAGTAAGAAGACCGCGTCGGGCCGGCCTCAACAGCCAAATGGTCTGGGAAAACAACGGCTACGAGAGAGAACCTCGCTGCATGGCGAGCGGCGGATTCTGCGCTAGATCCGTGAGCGGGGCGCCTTGGCTATCGGACCCTGCGGTCAGGATGCGCCAGTTGCTGACCTCAGCGCACCTCCGGAAACCGGACATTCAGCTCGCTAGGTGCAGAGGCGAGATCGCCTCGTTGCGGGCCTTTGATCGGATGATTGTCCCCGATCGCGCATCATCTTGGATGCTCGCCGATGAAGCCGATGACATGGTCGGCGAACACCTTTGGGCGTTCTAGATACATCAGGTGTCCGCTCGCCGGCACGATGATCCGGCGCGCGCCCGGGACAGCCGCTTCGATCGCCCTGGCTTGCTCCTGCACGTCCTTGATATCGACCGCGCCCACCAGCACCAGCGTCGGCGCGCGGATCTCGCCCAGGCGCGGCTTGGCCACCCCCAGCGGCTGCTCCTTGGTCCCGGCGGTGACATTGCCGGGATAGGCCCGTAGCAGATCCGCCACCCGCTTGCGCTCGGCGGTCGCGCCCTTGGTCAGGATGTAGGGGTCCTTCACGGCGCTGTTGACCGCGCCCAGCTTGAACAGGACCAGCAACTTCAGCGTCCGCGCCAGAAACCCGTAGGAGGCGTCGAAGCCGCTGACCCAAGGGCCGACCAGCACCAGACGGTCAACGGCTTCGGGATGGGCCAGAGCGAAGTCCACGGCCACGCCGCTGCCGGAGGATGAACCGACCAGGGTGGCGTGCGGCATGTCGGCGGCCTTCATCACGGCGGCTAGATCCTCGGCTGGCTTGTAGGCCCCCACGGCCGGGGGCGAGGCGCCATATCCGCGGCGGTCGTAGCGCACGACCCGATAGCGCTGGCATAGGATCGGCCAGGCGTCGTCAAAGGCGGCCGAGTGCAGGATGCCGTCATGCAGCAACACGATCGCCTCGGGTCCCGCGCCGCAGGTCTCGTAAGCGAGCTTGCCGCCATCGACGGCGAGCATCCGTGGCGCCGAGGTCGCGTTCGTGGCGCAGAACAACAGGCAGCCGGCCGCAATCGCCCGGGCGGACGTTGAAAATCTCATCGATGATCTCCGATTGGAGCGCCGTCAGCCGGCGCGTTTCAGCGCGTCGTGTTGGACGTCTGGAGGTTGCTCAGGGTGGTATTCGAGGATGTCGCCGGGCTGGCAGCGCAGATACGCGCAGATCGCTTCCAGGGTCTCGAACTTCACGCCCTTCACCTTGCCGGACTTCAGCAGGGAAAGATTGGCGTCGGTGATGCCGATGGCGCGGGCCAGAACATTGGAACGCACCTTGCGGCGAGCCAGCATCACATCAAGCCGAAGGATGATCGGCATCAGACGAAAGCCTCCCGATCTTCCTCGATCTCGCGACCGACCTGCATGACCTGACCGATTACCAGCACAAGCAGGCCCAGCACGAACGCCTGCAGGCTGGCCATGTGCGCCCAGTTCTTGTCGATCTCGTAGCCGGTAGCGCTGAGCGCCAGGTGGCAAAGGAATGGTGAGACCGCATAGGCGCAAAGCCAGCCGCCGATCCCGCCAAAGCGCACGGCGGCGGCCTGGGAAAATACCTCGCCGCCGGCGTAGAGCCGAAACAGCGCCCGGAGGCTCCAGAAGATCATCAGGATCGGCGTCGCCCGTACGATGCCGACCAGCACATAGACAAGCCGGTGGACCAGAGGCAGCGAACCGAACGCCACGGTATTGGCGGGCGCCTCGCCGATGTAGCAGTTGTCCGGCCCAATCCGCACCCACTCGCCGCGATAGAACAGCATGACGCCGATCGCAGTCGCCAAGATCAGCGCCGAGAGAGAGAAGAGGCCCGTGAACAAGCCGGCGATCCACCCGCTGCCGATCCGCACCCGACGCTGAGCGGCGCTCTCTTGTAGCTTCGCGGGCGCACGAACGACCGGTTGCAGCTTCACGACCGTGGCCATGGTGTTCTCCATGGCGCTACGTTCAATCAGAAAAAAGTTTCTGTCAAACGATATGACTTGTTAGGATGGCTGCCGAAGCGCGACAACCGCAAACTACCTCTCACTGCTGATCCAAAAGTCCGAATGGCTGGCCGGATCGCGCCATTTGCTGACGTTGGCGGATTTCCAGGAACTGGACATTCCGCCCACATCTGACGGCGGGATGGTTCGCAAGCAAGAAGCGCGGCGCGAACGCATGAAAAGCCGCGCATCAGACGATCAAAACTGTGGACAGCGATCCATCGAAAACCAACCGGAAACCATCCTGCGTGAGAACTGGGCATTGGATTAAGCCGAGAGGTTTGGTCATGGATTTTCAGGAACACGCACACCACCATCATCATATGCGCGAAGCGCTCGTCACCGCCCTTAACGAGCGCCGCCCCGTCGATCCCACCGCCTTGCGATCGGATCGTCATTGCCCCCTCGGCTGCTGGCTCCATGGCGAGGGCGCCAGGCGCTGGGCCGGCAACCATGCCTTCCTAGGCTTGCTGGAAAGCCATCGCGACTTCCACCAGCAGGCGGGTTTGGTTGCCGACCAAGTCAATCGCGGGCAATGGACCGAGGCGCAGAGATCGCTCCGCCAGGGGTCGCCCTTCGCCCAGGCGCTCGCGGACTTATCCGCCGCCTTGAGGCGAATGCGGGCGACGGCGGGATCGCTTGCGGCCTAGCTAAGCGCGCAGCGCCAAGGCCGCTTCCGTCCCCGTCGCGTGCGGTGGAAACAGGAAGCGTCCGGCGCGCGCGCCATCGCGCAAACGAATATCCAAGACCACAGGCTCGCCGGCGTCCGCCAGGCGATGCGCCCAGTCGCGCGCGGCCTGCTCGGCGCGCGCGCCGGTAGGGAACTTCAGGGGACTGTCGCGAAAGTCGCCACGAACGATCCAGCCGTCACCCGACGGCTCGACAAAGATGAAACAAGGCATGGTCATAACGCAGAACGGCGAGTTGGACGAAGTAGCGGCCGGCCCTCTGCTGGCCGGCCGCCCGCCCCAACTCAAGAGAACATGTCGCGGTCCAGGCGGCGCAGCGCGGACAGGACCTCGCTGAGCGGAACAGGCGCGGGTGTTCCCAAGAGCCATCTTTGACTGGGCCGATGCTCGACCGCGCTCGCGTCGGAAGCCCAGGCCGCCAGGATTTCGCGCTTTTCGGCGAGATCGAGATCCTGATCCTTCAGCACCTCCAAAGGGTGGAGGAAGCCGACCGCCGGTCGAACGGGCCATGGACGAACCCGGTCGACCGCATTGGTGTCCGTGCGCATGGCAAGCTCCTTACGCGGCCTTGCGTGTCTTGGCGGGCTTGAGCTCCAGCATCGGCTCCCGCGCGCCCATGCCAATTGGAATTTGCTTGGGCTTCAAGGCCTCAGGCACTTCGCGGGCAAGATCGATCGACAAGACCCCATGGGCATGAACGGCATCCTTGACGACGACATAGTCGGCCAGCTCGAACCGACGCTCGAAAGCGCGTTGGGCCAAGCCTTGGTGCAGGAAGGTTCGCGTCCCCTGCCCTTCGCTCGCCGCTCGCCTTCCCTTGATCACCAGGAGATTGGGCTCGGCCACGACCTGCAGATCCGTCGGCGCAAAGCCCGCCACCGCCAGCGAAATTCGATATGCGGCCTCGCCGGTCTTTTCGATGTCGTACGGGGGATAGCTGGCGCTCGCCTCGGTGCGCAGCGCCGTCTCGACGAGATCGACCATGCGATCCACGCCGATCATGGAGCTATAGAGGGGGGTGAAATCAAATGCGGTGCTCATTTCCATCTCCTCGAAAGCAAGTTGGACATGAAGGGCGCCGAGCCAAGCGCTCTGCGCCCCAGGGCCAGGCCCTGTCGGCGCCCGGCAAGCAGGCGATGAATTAGGGCGGGGCCGAAACGCGTCAAGACGCTCGCATCAGAAATTTTTTGATCCCTGAACCCAGGCGTGACCGAGCCCGAAGCCAAGGCTGAACCTCGCCTTTGCGCATCGCGGACTGGACCCTAATGCAGCGAGATCACGCCATTGACGGCCCGCCACTCCGAAGGACCGATCAATCGATGGTGGGCGACCTGGACCGAGTGCAGCGCCGCCTCGATCTCGCGACGCCAATGGTCAAGAAAGGCCTGCAGCACGGGAAAGCGTGGCGCCAGGTCGTATTCCTGCCAGACGTAGAGCTGGAGCACGGCCGGATAGTCGAGTCGATAGTAGTGGATCTGGGCGGTCGCCAGACCATAGCCGTCGAGCTGCTTGAGAAAATCCCTGTCCATGGGCGGCGTCCTCAGGCGTCGGCGCCGAAGCGCTTGGCGATAGAGACACGGGCGCGGGGCAAAATGACCTCCTCTTCTTCGATCCTTTCGCATTGGCGAACGCCGATGAGGGCCGTCCGCGTGACCTGATTTTTCGCGCCGACGCCGGAAGCGTCAAGCCGCCAAAAGGCTGTGACGCAGGGGGCTTTTGGGAGGGGTTGCGACCCCGTCAAAAAATTTTGAGCGCAGCCTCTTGAAGCGGTTCACGCGCCGCCTAGCTTGACGTCCGTCCGCCGGGTGCGAGCCTGGCGGATCCATCCCATTCTGTTTTGCATCTGGAGGTTATGCATGCATTTCCGCCCCTTGCACGACCGTGTGGTCGTCCGCCGCATCGAAGCCGAGGAGAAGACCTCGGGCGGCATCATCATCCCCGACACCGCCAAGGAAAAACCGCAGCAGGGCGAGGTGGTCGCCGTCGGCCCCGGCGTCCGCGATGACGCCGGCAAGCTGGTCGCGCTGGACCTCAAGGCCGGCGATCGCATCCTGTTCGGCAAATGGTCCGGCACGGAGGTCAAGATCGACGGCGAGGACCTGCTGATCATGAAGGAGAGCGATATTCTCGGCGTTCTGACCACGGAGGCGACGCTCAAGAAGGCGGCCTAATTCGCCATCGCAAGTCCATCCACTGACAGCCCAACCGAGAGGAGTAGGAACCATGGCTGCCAAGGAAGTGAAGTTCTCGTCCGACGCGCGCGACCGCATGCTGCGCGGCGTCGACATCCTGGCCGATGCGGTGAAGGTCACCCTGGGCCCCAAGGGCCGCAACGTCGTCATCGACAAGAGCTTCGGCGCCCCGCGCATCACCAAGGACGGCGTCAGCGTCGCCAAGGAAATCGAACTGAAGGACAAGTTCGAGAACATGGGCGCGCAAATGCTGCGTGAAGTGGCCTCCAAGACCAACGACCTGGCCGGCGACGGCACCACGACCGCCACGGTCCTGGCCCAGGCCATCGTGCGAGAAGGCTCCAAGGCCGTGGCCGCCGGCATGAACCCGATGGACCTCAAGCGCGGCATCGACCTGGGGGTTAGCGCCGTGGTGGCCGATCTGAAGAGCCACGCACGAAAGATCAGCGCTAACACCGAGATCGCCCAGGTCGGCACCATTTCGGCCAACGGTGACGAGGAGATCGGGCGCATCCTCGCCGAGGCCATGGAAAAGGTCGGCAACGAGGGCGTGATCACCGTCGAGGAAGCCAAGAGCCTGGCCACCGAACTGGAGGTGGTCGAGGGCATGCAGTTCGACCGCGGCTATATCAGCCCCTATTTCGTGACCAACAACGACAAGCTCCGCGTCGAGCTGGACGACCCTTACATCCTGATCCACGAGAAGAAGCTGTCGAACCTGGCCGCGCTGGTGCCGCTGCTGGAGAAGGTCGTGCAGTCGGGTCGCCCGCTGCTGATCATCGCCGAGGACGTCGAGGGCGAGGCGCTGGCGACCCTGGTGGTCAACAAGCTGCGCGGCGGCCTGAAGGTGGCGGCGGTCAAGGCGCCAGGCTTTGGCGATCGCCGCAAGGCCATGCTCGAGGACATCGCGGTGCTGACCGCCGGCAATGTGGTCTCCGAAGAGCTCGGGACCAAGCTGGAGACCGTCACCGTCGAGATGCTCGGCCGGGCCAAGAAGGTCACGATCGACAAGGACAACACCACCATTGTCGACGGCGCCGGCCAACGCGGCGAGATCGATGCTCGCGTCGCCCAGATCCGGCGCCAGATCGAGGACACCACGTCCGACTACGACCGCGAGAAGCTGCAGGAACGGCTGGCCAAGCTGGCCGGCGGGGTCGCGGTCGTGCGCGTCGGCGGGGCGACTGAGGTCGAGGTGAAGGAAAAGAAGGACCGCGTCGACGACGCCCTGCACGCCACTCGGGCGGCGGTGGAGGAAGGCATCCTGCCCGGCGGCGGCGTGGCCCTGCTGCGCGCCCTGAAGGCGCTTGACGGCGTCAAGACCGCCAATGATGACCAGAAAGCTGGCCTGGACATCGTGCGCCGCGCCCTGCAGGCGCCGGCCCGCCAGATCGTCGCCAACGCGGGCGAGGACGCCTCCTACGTGGTCGGCAAGCTCCTGGAGAAGACCGACTATAGCTGGGGCTTCAACGCCGCGACCGGCGAGTATCAGGACTTGGTGAAGGCTGGCGTCATCGATCCGGCCAAGGTGGTGCGCACCGCCCTGCAGGACGCTGCTTCGGTCGCCTCGCTGCTGATCACCACCGAGGCGTTGATCGCCGAGGCGCCCAAGGACGTCGCGCCCACGCCGGTTCCGGCGATGGACTACTGACCATCGCCCTGGCGCACCAAAACTTCGAGGGGCCTTCGGGCCCCTCTTTCTTTGATTGAAATCCGCAACTCCAAAGCGGCAGGGGCCAACCGCTTGACGGTCCTGCGAGCGCCAATTGCTGCCGTTGGCGCACCTCTCGAAACACGACATTCGTTGAGCATCGTCGCGCCAGAGAGCGCACGACCGCTCGAGACGTCTTAGACTCGCGCCAGAATTTCGCCTCAGGGTGATCGTCGCCCGTAGATCGCGACTAGGTCAGGCACGGGTTCCCGCTGCACCCAATAATTCAACCAGTCCAGCCGCCTGTGTTCAGCGTCTGCCTGCAACGTGGGTTCGGCGATACCGTGACCTGTGCGAGGCATGACCACGAATTGGCTTGGAATTCTGTAGTGGGTGTAGCCTTGGTAGAGGTCCAAGCAACCCTGTTCGACGGACACATGAAGGACGCCGCACTGAAGCATAGCTGGCGTACGCGTTCGGCTCATGTAGGTCAGCGGCGAATTTCGCTTGATCTGCTGGAAGACGCCAGGATCGTAAATGTTGCCGAAGCCCGACACCGAACGAGCGATGTGCAGGTTGTAGCCAGTGACCTTCTGGTATGCGTTGTGGAGGTAGTCAGCAACGCCTGGGTCGCCAAGCACGGCGGCCTTGAACTGATCGCCCTGACCGATGGCGTAGGCGCTAAGGCTGGCCCCGTAGCTGAAGCCGATGAGCCCCACCCGCTTGGGATCGGCAATACCGGCCTTCACGGCGTAATCGAGCGCGCCCATGATATCCGTATACGGACCAGGCATGTAATCACCGCTCCGCCGGATCGCGGCGGCGAAACGGTCGCCATAGCCGCCACGACCACGGGTGACCGGCAATAGCACCGCATAGCCCTTGGCGATCATCGGCAAGTTCAGATGCTGGCCAAGCGTATCCCCCATTACCCGAGCATTGACGGGGCTGGGGCCGCCGGTAACCGAGATTACGAGCGGGCGACGACCGTCTGAGCCGATGGGCGTCATAAGCACGCCGGGAATTTGGAAGGCGCCATCAGCGCTCGGCCAAGAGACCACTCGGATGTCCACGTTCGGGCCGAGGTGTCGATCCAGCGCAGTCACGGCGCGCGGCCGCCAGGTCTCGGCGGCGGACTTAGGGTTGGCTACAGCGGCTCGAAGGAAAAGCTCGCTAGCGCCGACGAAGCGATCACGAACATACAGAACCTGGCCGTTCTTGCCCACAACCGGCGATCGGGCGCAGGCCGTCTCGTCGCCCTCGTCCACAGCGCTCAGGGTTTGCGCTGAAACAGAGATCACCTGAAGGCGGCACCCCACGCCCTCATAGGTCGCCGCGATCAGTCGATCGCCATCGAGCCAAGCAAGATCACTGTAGCCTCGCTCCCATTTCGCGCCGAAAGTCGTCGCGTGGCCGGTCGTGATGTCCTGCACCACGATCTGTCCCGTCTTGTAGACGTCGCCATTCACTGGCTGAGTAAAGACGATCCGCCGCCCATCGGGCGAAAAGCGGGGGCTGGCCGCATAGTCCAGACCGACCACCTTGTTCACACGGCGCACGGACTGACTGGCCAGGTCGAAGAGGTAGATGCCCTGCCCCGTCCAACCACTGCCGCCGACAGGTCCCGTATCCGTCTCACGAACCGCGGCCAGTACGATCGCCGATCCGTCGGGCGACCAGTCTAGGTCCCGCGGACTGAGCTCGTCGCTCGTCCGTGCCAATAGGCGCCCGTCACCGGAGTCGACCACCAGAATATGGGTCGCTGAACTGCGCTGCAGACCCATGGGCTTACGCCAATTGTCGTCGACAAGCACGCCGCCCCGCAGCGGCGCGGGGTTCAACGGCGTCGTCGCGAGCAGCGCGAGCTTGCGCCCATCAGGCGACCAGCGGAGGTCGGAAACTCTGACTTGGGCGCCAGGGACATTTATACTGCGCGCCTGACCGTCCGCCACCCCGACGACACGGACTTCGCCAACCGCGCCGTCGAGCACGGCAAGGCTGAGACCGTCGGGGGAAAAGCGCGCGATCGGCCAAAGCGGCGCGCCGGCGTTGGTCTTGGCGCTAATCACTCGGTAGGGCGCCGAGGGAGCGCTCAGATCTAACAACCGGACTTCAGTGGTCACCGTGCCCGCGGCGACATTCGCCAATGCAACCGCGTAGACGGCCCAGCGGCCATCGGCGGAGAGGTCATGACGCGTGTAGAAGGAAAGTTTCGGCTGCTCTAGGACGGCCGTGACAAGATCGAAGCTCGTGGCAGGCTGGGATGCCGCCGCATCCGGCGGTGCGGTCGCCGCCACAAGGAGTGCGGCGACCAAAGCAAGGGCTACCATCGCTTCACCAGGCGGATTTGCATCATTCGGCCCAGGATGGAGCCGTTGGCGGCGTCATAGGCTGGTTCGGTGCTCGTGGCCGGGAGCAGATAAGGCGCAAGCTTATCGAACAGGTTGGTGATCGAGAGTTCCACCGACACACCCTGCAAGATCGGGGCGACCGAGGTGAGGTCCGTCGACAGGTTGCCGTCGAAGGTGGTCCATGACGCTTCCCGTCTGGGCCTCGCCGGCGACCGGAGATCATCCAGACCGCTGCGATAGCTCATGGCCAGACCCCCACGCCAAGCGCCATGCAGCAGGTCCACGCTTAGACGCTCGCGCAAGCGCGGGCGGAAGTAGACCTGTCCCTCGTAGCTGCGGACCGGTCCGCCGGGGCGGGTCTGGACGTCGTAGCTCAGGGTGATGGTGCTCTGACTGGCAAGGTAGACGCGGCCCAGGCGGGTGTCGCGGCTGTAGTTCACGTCCACGTCCAGGCCGTCTGTCTTGAAGGTGGCGAGGTTGATCGTGCGATTGTCGAAGATCGAGAAGACGCGGGTCGGATCGAACGGAAGGCCGCTGAGATTACCGAACGTCGGCGTGAGGGCCAGGACGGCCTGGACTTCAGCGAGCGTGGGGTTGCGGCGAATGAACGGCTGCACGTCGGCCGCATCGAGGTTGTCGGTGTTGGCCACGGTCTGGTTTGGCCGACCAAGACGGTTCGTGAAATCCACGCGGAAATAGCCCGCCGAGACCTTAAGGCCATGGGCCCAGGCGGGCGTGTAGTCGAAGCCCGTGGTGTAATTCTTCGAGGTTTCAGGCTTGAGGCCCGGCAATGGATTGCCGTTGATGAACAGGCCGACGCCGAACCCGCCCGGGATGGACGTGCTGGTGACGCGGCGGCCGAGGACGGAGGTGACGCGCCCGAACTGGTCGCGCAGCGAGGGCGCGCGGAAGGACGTGGAATAGGCGCCGCGCAGGAGAAGATCTGCGATCGGCGACCAGGCCAGCCCGATCTTCGGGTTTAGGGTGTGACCAAAGTCCGAGTAGTCATCGTAGCGTATCGAGGGCGCCAAGGTGAGGGCCCGCACGCCCGGAACGTCCATGGCCTCCGACACAAGCGGCGCGACGGCTTCGGCATAGACCGACCGGATATCGCGCGCGGCGTCGAACAGGGGCAAGCCATCGCCGAACCCTTGATACGACCTGCGCTCGCGCCGGACCGCCGCCCCGAACGCCGTCTGCACCCCGCCCCCTGGCAATTGCAGAAGCTCGCCCGTGAGCGAGGCCTCCAGGGCGGTTTCGCGGCCCTTGTAGGTGTTGTCGACCAGCAGGGGCGCGGCCGCGCCGTCGACACGAGAGATCCGGCCGAGCGTCGGCTTGCTGTAGGCGTTCGCCACTTGGGCGTAGGTGTTGAGCTTCCAGGTTCCGCCCAGCCGGTAGTCAAGATTGACGCTCAGCATATCCTGTTCGTTGTCGCTGCGCGACCGAGACAGGGTGGTGACGTCATTGATGATCGTGTCGTCGTAGATGCTGCGGCTGTAGAGCGCTGTTACGGTGGCGTCGAGACGATCCGACAGGCTCTGGCGCAGCGTCGCGTAGAGCGAGTTCTGACGGCTCTCGGGCAGAATGAGGCCGTTCAGCTGCGACGCGCCGGTCAGCATGACCCGGGTGGCGGCGCGCTCGCCGTAAGCCAGGGACGTGGTGCTGTCGTACTGGTAGGCGGCGAACAGAGAACCCGACGCCCAGGACTTGCCGAGCGTCTGGCTCGCCTGAACCTTTTCGTAGCCTTTTGCAACCGCGTAGCGCGCCGAGCTTTCCCATTGGTCGGCGGACTTGCGGCTGATTAGATTGATCACGCCGCCGATTGCGTCCGCGCCATAGATGGAAGACGCGCCGTCCGGCAAGACTTCGAGCCGTTCGACGGCGGCCAGGGGGATCAAGGACAGATCGATCGAGTAGCCATTGCCACCCACGGGCAGACGGTGCCCGTCAAGCGCGACCAGGGTCGCGCTGGCGCCCAAGCCCCGAAGATTGGCCGACCCGGATCGCGACCGGTTGTTGAGGGTGTCGTTGAAGCCGCCGCCCGACGAACCGCGCGAGCCGGTCGTTTCGGAATCGTAGTCGCCGCCGGCGTTGGCTGGCAGGGTCGAGATTATTTCCTGAACCGAGGCGTAACCCCTACGTCGCATATCGCTGGCGTTTAGGGTTTGCACTTGCGAGATGATCGCTCCACCGCGCAGGCGCGTGCCCGTGACGACGACCTCATCAACGACCTGAGCCTCAGCGGCGACGACCGACTGGGGGCGCATTTGGAGTACGATGGTGCGGCCATCGTCCTTGGCCACCACGAGGCCGGTGCCCTTCAAAAGGGTCTGCAGGGCTTCACGGGCGTCGAGCGATCCGCTCAAGGCCGTTGTCTTGACCCCCTTTAGAGCGTCGGTCGGGGCCGTAATCTGCACTCCCGCCTGTAGCCCGTATTGGGCGATGGCGTTTGCGGCGTCTTGAGCAGGGATATTGAAGGTCCGCTGTTGCGCGAAAGCACTGGTGGCCAAAAGCAGCGCCACAACGCCAGCCCCATAAGTCAGGCCGATTTTACGCGAATTTGCGGTCATCTCGATGTCCCCAGGACGGGCCTCCCGTGGGCCCTCAGGGATGAAGTCGAGCCAGGTTCGCAAATCCACCACGCTCTTGTCGCAAAAACTCTACAAATTCCGCAGTTGGCTGTTTCCCGCACTCAGCGGCTGATCCGCACTTGGTCACGGCCGATTTCCGCATGCGCGTTGAGGCTGAGCGCGACGGCCTGGGCAAAGCCGACGGGATCGGAAGCGTCGAAGACACCCGCCACCCCCCTGCCCGCCAGATCAGCATCGGTGACCACGATCTGGGTGTCACTATATCGCGCGAACTGCGCGACGGCGGCAGAAAGGCTTTCCCCTGCAAAGACCAGTCGTCCCTGCTGCCAGGCGAGTTCACGGCTGATCTGGTCGGGCTCGACCTTGGCGACGATCAAAGGGGTCGCGGAGGCCTCGGCGATCACGGCGCGGGTGTTGGCGGCGACCCGCATCGGCGCGTTGGTCGCGATCCTTGGCCTCTTCACCTCGACAACGCCCTCGCGGACCAAGACTTCGATGGGACTTCCTGCGAGGCGGCTTACCGTAAAGCTGGTGCCAACCGCGCGCACGTCGGTATCGGCCGCCCGCACGATGAACGGCCGCGTTTCATCCTTCGCGACATCGAACAGAGCCTCGCCATCTTCCAGACGGACGAGTCGCCTATCCCTTGAGAAGCTGATCTCAAGTCTGGTGGCTGTATTAAGGGTCACGACCGAACCGTCTTCCAGCGTGACAACCTGTTTTTGCCCTTTGGCGGTGTTGAACCGCTTCGGTTGCCGGAACGCTGCGAAAACGCTAGCAGCGGCGACTGAAGCGGCCAGCAGTCCAGCGCCGGCAAGCAGGCCTTGTCGACGGTTCGGCAGGCGCAAAGGCGCAGGCCCGGCGCCGGCCGCAGCCACCTCCCCACTGACCATAACCGCGTTCATCCGAAGATAGGCGCCGGCGTGACGCCGATCAGCGTTCAACCAAGCTTCCAACGCGATTTCTTCGGCTGCGGTGAGCCCGCGGTCGGAGCGCGCGGCCCAGGCTGCAGCCATCTGGTTGATATCGTCAGGGCTCATCGGAACATGATGCGGGCTCAACCTCGAGGCCCCCTTCTAGTCATCTCGACCGACACGCTTTCACCAGTCGTGTTCACCACCTCAAAGCCTTGGGCGATCAAATAGACACCTCGCGCCATATGCTTTTCGACGGTGCTCTCCGTGATGCCAAGGCGCGCGGCGACCTCGCGTTGCGATAGCCCTTGCACACGACGAAGTCGGAAAACCTCGGCCACGCGGGGCGGAAGAGCCGCGAAGACTCTGGCGAGACGCCGCAGCTGATCACGGGCTACAGTGACGACCTCGGGACTCGGCTCTTGGTCGACGGCGCCGGCAGCGTCCACATCCTCCACGTTTGTGATCGGCACGACCTTGAGGCGCCGCATGAAATCCATGGCGATGCCACTGGCCATGCGAAAGATGTAAGAGCGTGGATTGTGGATGTGGTCGACCGACGCCAGTCCCGCTAGCCGAGCGTAGATTTCCTGCACGATGTCATCGACTTCGAAGCCGACCGGAGCCCTTCGCGTTAGCATGCGACGCAACTCAGGTTCGTGCGGCAGAACGTGGCGAGCGATCCATTGGGCGCGTTCACGATAAACCGTCGCGCGGTCAGCTCGCCCCCTCGCCTCCACGTCGGTATCGCCGTTCTTGGGCGCTCCGGTCATCTCGCCTCCAGGAGGCGAAGGTTACGACACTGGGTCGGCGGCGGAGAAGCGATCATCCAGAGTAAACAGCCGATTTTCCAATCCGAGACGGCAAACGGCCGGTTTGAGCCGGGTTTCGCGACCTTCTTGCCGCAGTCCGGAAATCTCGTTCGACGGCATTGCGGAAAACAAGCTCTCGCCCGACGTCGGCAGACGCCGGCCGGAGCGGCCAATAAGGTCGCACCGCCCACAGCCCTCCTGGTCTGACAGAGTCGCTTGACCGAAAGGGAGCGCCCTCCCCGGCGTCGGGGGCGCCGGGCGGCCTCTACTCTTGCGTAGTGAGATGGAAAGCCGCACCTTCCCGCCACCTGCGCTGGAGCCTCCGATGTCAGAATTCGCACCCGCCAGCTGGCTCGCGATCTTCGTGGCGATCAGCGGAGGACTCATTGCTGTCTTCGCGGGCCGCAGGAGGCGTTAGCTCCTTGTCCTATCCGTCCTAGCCGATTGATATTTCCGCGTCTTAGTCGAGGCCACGCAAGTTGCTGCCGTTGGCGCGCCTCCAGCAAGCGGACATTCAGCGTTCAAGGCGCGGGGTTGAGATGTAGCCAAAAGGCTACGGTCTCTCGCTCTGCGAATGGATCCGGTCGGGAGCGGCCACACTCCGAGGGACACCAATAATTCGTCCTTATGCCGGAGATAGGCGCCCGCTGCGTCAGCGCGGCGAGGCGGAGATGACGATCCTGTCTTCCTCCTGCCGTAGAGCGAGGTGGAAGACCTCGTTCATGATGCGCCCAAACGCCTCAGGTTCGTCCGCCCTGAAGCGGCCGCTGACCTGCATGGCGGCCGTGCTCGCTCCCTCGACGACCAGTTGACGCTGATTGTAGCGATTGAACTCGGCCGCCGCGTCGGCCAGGGTCGCGTGATCGAACGCCAGCATGCCGTCGCGCCAGGCCAAGTCGTTGGCGACCTTCTGCGGAGCGTTCAAAGACAAGCGGGTCTGCTCACCTTCGCTGAGCATGATGTCGCCCGGCAACGCGATCGCCCCGTCCACGCGAACCCGCCCCTCGACCACCGCCACCTCGACCCGCTCGCCGTCGCGGCGAACCGAGAACTTGGTGCCAAGCACGGTGATGGTCTTAGGCCCCGCATGCACCACGAAGGGACGCGAGGCGTCGTGAGCGACGTCGAAATAGACCTGGCCGGTCTCGAGCCAGACCTCGCGCCGCTCCGCGCCGATCTTGGCGCGCAGGCGCGTGGCGGTGTCCAGATCAAGCTTGCTGCCGTCCTTCAGCGGCGTGGTCTGCCGTCCGCCCTTGTCGGTGCTATAGGTCTGGACGCTCAGGGCCAAAGAGGCCGGCCCCGCGATCACCAGCACAAGGCTGGCGGCGAGCAAAGCCCCCGCGGCGGCCAAGGGCCAATGCCGGGTGGAATGTCGCCGCAGTCGCCCCACTTGACCCCAACTGTGCTCCAGCTCCCAGAAGGCCACCTTATGCCTTGGGTCGAGGGCCAGCCAGGCCTGCAGCCGGGCCTCGTCCTCGAGCCCCCAGTCGGGCTCCTCGCGCCGCATGACCCAGAGGGCCGCGGCCTCTTCGATCTCGCCGGCCTGGCTCATCGGCGAACCACCTTGGGGCTGATCGTCGTGACCGAGGCGGCGCGCTGGATCTTGCCCGACCCGCCGCGCATGAAGTCGTTGAGGGCGCGAATGCCATAGAGCGTCTGCTGCTCCACGGTATTGACGGTGACGCCGAGCTTCTCGGCGACCTCGCGGGTGGAAAGACCCTCGACCTTGCGCAAATAGACCACCTCGCGGCAGCGGGGCGGCAGGCGGCCAAGCCCCTGCTCCAGCCGCCGCAGCTCGTCGCGCGCCAGCAAGGTCCGGTCGGGGGTTATGTAATCGGCCGGAACCGGCGCACTCTCCAGATCGGTCACGTGGCGCATGGACACGACATGGGCGCTCTTGGCGATGTCGATCATGTGATTGCGCGCCACCGCGTAGACGAACGCCTTGGCTTGGACGGGCAAGGCGTCGCGCGCGGCGAGATAGACGCGGGCGAACACTTCCTGACGCAGGTCGGCGACGTCGGATTCATTGGGCCACTTGCGGCGAATGAAGCGCGTCAGCCCTGGCGCGAGAGGCAGGACCTCGCGCTGAAACCAAGCTTTGATCGCCGCATCCGTGTTCATGCTAGGGGATTAAGACGACAGGGCCCCGCAAACCCCGAACAGAATTTTTCCGTTACCAGTTCGCGTGATCGGCTCGTCTCAGCTCGATGCGGCCATGGGAGGCCGTATCAGAGGGGGACCGAATGCATCGGGGACTTAAGACGGCGCTCATCGCGGGCGCGGCGGCCATGGCGCTGACCAGCGCGGCCTGGGCGCAGACCACCACCTTCAACGTGCCGGCCGGCGAGATGTCGGCGGGGCTGGACGCCTTCGCCCGCGCCAGCGGCACGCCTTTGATCTATCGTCCGCAGGACGTGGCGGGCTTGAAGACGGCCGGGCTAAAGGGAGCCTACACGCCAGAGGACGGCCTGCGCAGACTGGCCGAAGCCGCCGGCTTGACCGTAACGAAGGATCGCTCCGGAGCGCTCGTGGTGTCGCGCCCCCAGGCCCAAACGGCGGTCGTCGCGGCCGCCGCTGAGCCCGAAGCCGTCAGCGAAATCGTCGTGACGGGCTCCAATATTCGGGGCCTGAAGAACCCCACCAGTCCGGTTCTGGTGTTTGACCGAGGCGCGATCGCGGCCACGGGCGCCGGCACCGTGCAGGACTTCATGCGGACCCTGCCGCAGAACTTCATCGGTGGGCCGAGCGGTGCGAGCCAGGATGGCGTGCTGGGCTCGGGCGCGTTGCGCAACACCAACAACGAAGCCGCCAGCGGCGTGAACCTGCGTGGCCTGGGCAACAAGGCCACCCTGGTGCTGCTCGATGGCCACCGGATGGCCCCCTCGGCCTTCGGCGCCTTCGTCGACATCTCGGCGGTTCCCCTCGCGGCGGTCGACCGGATCGACGTGCTGACGGACGGCGCCTCCTCGATCTACGGCGCCGACGCCGTGGGCGGGGTGGTGAACCTGATCCTGCGCAAGGATTACGAGGGCGCGGAGACCTCGGCCCGCATCGGATCGGTGACCAACGGAGGATTGCGCCAGCAGACGATCAGCCAGCTGGTCGGCGCGAGCTGGTCGGGCGGCGCGGCGATGGCCAATCTGCAATACGAGCATCAGCATCGCCTGTCGGTGACCGAGCGCAGCTTCACCCAAGCCTCGCCCAGCCCCACCGACATCATGCCGACCTATCAGAAGCTCACCGCGATCGTCAGCGCCCATCAGGACCTGACCGATCGGGTGACGGTCTATGGCGACGTGTTGGCGGGGCAAAATCTTCAATGGCGTCAGATCACGTTTGGCCCGACCTCGCGCGACGTCAACAAGGCCAGGATCGAGAACACCAACGTCCATGCCGGGGTGCGCGCCGAGTTTGGCGCTTGGCGCGGTGATCTCTCGGGCACGCTCAGCAAACAGGTGCTCTGGAAACGCAACTCGGTGCTCACGCCGCCGCGCGTCGGCTACACCCTGGGCGAGGTTTCCATCAAGAACGTGCAGGACGTCAGGTCGGTCGACCTGAACTTCGATGGCCCGCTGTTCGACCTGCCGGCCGGAACCGTTCGGCTGGCCGTCGGCGCGGGCTACCGGCAAGAGGAGTTCCGAAGCCTCCTGCCCTATTCCACCGTCCCGACGAGCCGCCTGCGGGCCATGAACCGCACCGTGCGAGCGGTCTATGCCGAGCTCGCCGCGCCGCTGGTAGGGGACGCCAACGCCCTGCCGCTCGTGCGATCCCTCGATCTATCCGCCGCCATTCGCTACGACCGCTACTCGGCGTTTGGCGGGACGACCAATCCCAGGATCGGCCTGCGCTGGGAGCCCGCGAAGGGCCTGGCGGTGCGCGGGGCGTGGGGCACGTCCTTCCGCGCGCCGGCCGCCGATGAGGTGCTCAACCAGGGCTCTGGCCTGCTGCTCGCCAGCTATCCCTTCACCAACCCCAATGGCCCCGGCACGATCCCGATCTTCATCGAACAGGGCCAGAGCGCCGACCTTGGGCCAGAGACGGCCGACACCCTCAGTCTTGGCCTCGACTATCAGAGCCAGCGGCTGCCCGGCGCGCGCCTGCAGTTCAACTATTATGACGTCGACTACCGAAACCGCATCGTCACCCCGCCGTTCGACACCACCGCCCTCCTCCACCCCAGCACCTACGGCGCCCTGATCAGCAGGTTCGCAAACGACGCCGCGGCGATCGCCTATTGGAAGACGCGCGAGGCCGATGGCCTTCGGCTCTATGACTACGGAGGCACCACCGGCGCCGGCGTGCGCTACCTCTACCGCGCCAGCACGCTCAACGCGGCCTTGGTCCGACAGAGGGGGCTGGACGGCTCGGCGACCTATCGCTTCGCGCGGGGCGCCGACGCCTACGATCTAGGCCTCAACGCGACCTACATCCTCAAGATCACCTCTCGCCTGGCCAAGGGCTCGGACCCGCAGGACGTTCTGAACAATCTGGGCGAGCCCAATCGCTTACGGCTGCAGGGCAATCTTCGCTGGACGCGCGGCGCGTGGTGGGTGAACGGGCTGATCAACCACGTCGGCCCCTATCACAACAGCTTCGTGATCCCCACCGAACGGGTCAAGGCCTGGACCACGGCGGACATTGTGATCGGCTTTAGGCCGGACGCGGCCCGGGACGCGCTTTTGCATGGCGTGAGCGTCACTCTGTCGGCGATCAACCTCTTCGACCGCGAGCCGCCGTACGTTAACGCCAGCAACGTGATGACCAAGGGCGTCCAGTATGACGCGGCCAACGCCGATCCGCGGGGCCGCTATGTCTCGCTCGAACTGCGCAAGTCGTGGTGATCCGGATGCGTCGGCTTCCCCTCGCCATGTTCGCGCTGCCGCTGGCCCTGGCGGCCGCGCCCTCTTCTCCAGCCCGAGCCGCCCCGGCGCCCGCCCCGGTCGCGCGTCCCTGGGCGATCGCCGACGTCGCCCAGGCGCCCGAGGTCGTCAGCCTGGCCCTGTCGGCCGACGGCCGCGAGGCGCTTTATGTCGTGCGTCGCGGGGACCTGGCGACGAACGAAAAGGTCTCCCGCCTGCGGCTTGTGGACCTGGAGACCGGTCAAGGCCGCGATCTGCTCAAGGCCCGCTGGATCAGCGATGTCCGCCTTCAGCCAGGCAGCCAGCGATGGATGCTGCTGGCCGACGTGGGCGCCGGAACCCAGCTTTACATCCTTGATCGCGCCGGGCGCCTGGAGCCCCTGATCGTCAGCCCCTCGGTCGATCAGGTTGGCGGCGCCATGGAGCGGCTTCGCCCCGTCGGCGTCTCGGCCTATGGCCCGCTGAGCGAGGGGGCGGGCTTTTGGTACGAGCAGCGCTCGGCGCCAGACCCCGAAGCCGTGGTGGTCAATCCGCAGTTCTCGCCGCTGCTGCGGATCTATGGGTCGGGCCAACTGCAGTTGCGCCTCCGCTTGGCGGACGGCCAGGACGCCTTGGTCGATCAGATCTCGGCGCCGGACGGTCTGTTCGCCAACCCCATCTGGGATCAGGGTTCAAGGTCCCTGACCTACAGTCGGCTCCTGTGGAAGGAGGGTGTTTGGTCAACCTGGCGATGGTCGAATGGCGAGAAGGCCCAGCGGACAAGCGCCTCGGAGATCGACCGTCTCTACAGCATCCCCCTGGGGCTCGACGGCGGCGAGTTCGTGACCGTCGGCTATGGCGACGCCATGCGGCTGGTGGAAAAGACCCCGGACGGCCGTCAGGTCGACTATGGCCCGATGAACGTCGTGCTGAACGTCTATTGGTCCTCAGGCGTCTTTGTCGCGCCGGATAAAAAGACGGCCCTGGTCGGCTACCTTGATCGACAAACCGGACGCGCGGGGCTCTTGCGGGTTCACCGCGGCGGCCGCGTGGAACGGATCACCGCCGATGGCAGCCTGACGGGATGCGCGGTCGATCAGACCTTCACCAAAGCCGCCTGCATCCTGCAATCGCGGGAAAGGCCGCCCGTCCTGGTGAGGCTCAATCCGGCGACCGGCCAGATCACGCCCGTCGACCACCTAGCGCCCGATCTGGAGGCGATCTCACCGCTGAAAAGCTCGGCGCGGGTCTGGACGACGCGCGACGGCTTCAAGGCTTCGGGATTTGTCGTCTATCCGCGCGACTATCGTCCGGGCGTTCGCTATCCAACCATCCTTGTCACCCACGGCGGCGATGGCCTCGATCGCTTCGCCGACGCGGCTTTCCAGTGGCAGTATCCCGTCCAGGTCCTGGCCGAGCGCGGCTATCTGGTGGTGGCGGTCAATGATCCCTCGCGGCGCGAGAGCGAGGCGATCGACCAGGCCTACAAGCAATGGTCGGGCTCGAGCGGCCCCCATGACAAGGCGCGGCTCAGAGACCTCCTCTGGCTGAGCTCCACCCATGCGTTCGAGGACGCGATAGAGGCGCTCGCCAAGGAGGGTCTGGTGGATCTTGGCCGTGTCGGGATCGCCGGCTACAGCCGCGGTTCCCAGGTCACCAACGTGACCATGACCCAATCCAAGCTCTTCAAGGCCGCGTCCAGCGGCGACGGCGGCTATCTCGAGCCCGCCGGCTACTTCTGGGTGGAGCCCTACAAGATCATCTTCGGCGGCTCGCCCTACGACCCCGCCGCCGCGCCGAACTATCAGCAACTCTCGCCGACCTTCCGCGCCGGCCAGGCGGCGGGTCCGATCCTGCAGCAGGTCGCCGACAGTCGGGCGCCCTTTATCCAGCTTCACGTGGCTTTGCGCGAGGTGGGCGTGCCCTCGGAAACCGTGGTCTATCCCGACGAGAGCCACATCTTCGCCAAGCCCAGCAATCGGGAGCGGGCCATGGCGGAAAATATCGCCTGGTTCGACTTCTGGCTGCGCGACATCACCCAGTCGGCGTTCATATCGCCAGAACAGGCAGAGCGTTGGGGGATGTTGAAGGCGACTTGGGAAGCGAAACGCGCTGCCGAAACCCGTCAGCCAAAGTGAGGACGAACTAACCCTAACGGCGCTCCGCTCTCGGCCGGTCACGTCGATAACCTTGGTGACCGGCTAGCGCCAAGAGCTGCCGCTGGCGCATCGCCAGAAACTGGACGCTCAACCGCCCCGACTATCCCACCGGCAACCAGCCTCAGCGCACCTGAGACGCGCCGAGAATTGGCCGGTTGGACGACAACATTAGACTTTAGGGATGCGCCTCCACCGTCCTTGACAAGGGTAGGTCGCGCGACGAGCCGCCCACCCGCACGCGGCGCGGCCCTGGCGGCTGGCGCCAGGCTTTGGCCTGCGGCGACCAATAGGACAGCGCGCGCCGCTCGACCTTTACGTGGATCTCGCGGCTCTCGCCGGCGCGCAGGGTCACACGCTGGAACCCGGCCAGGATGCGCGGGGCGAAGGTCAGGCCCTCCGGAGGCGCGGTGGGTCCATCGATATAGACCTGGGCCACCTCGGCGCCGTCCGCCGGACCGGCGTTGCGCAGGGTGAAGGCCACGTCCAACCCGTCAGCTGCCGGCGTGACCTTCAGCTCGCCATACTGGAATCGCGTGTACGAAAGGCCGTAACCGAACGGGAACAGCGGCTTAGCGCCAAGGGCGTCGTACCAGCGGTAGCCGACCAGCACGCCCTCGGAATAGGTCTGATGGCCATCGATGCCGGGGAAGCGCTCGGGTTGGGCGACGGCGGTTTGGCTATCGCTGGCCGGGAAGGTCACCGGCAGTCGGCCCGACGGATTGGCCTTGCCGGTCAGGAGGTCGGCGGTCGCCTCCCCGCCCCGCTGGCCGGGATACCACATCTGCAGCACCGCCTTGACCTGACCCAGCCACGGCATCAGCACCGGCGCGCCGGTGTTGAGCACGACCACAGTGTTGGGGTTGGCGCGGGCCACCGCCTCGATCAGTTCGTCCTGGCGATAGGGCAAGGCCAGCGAGCGGTTGTCCTCGCCCTCGGTGCCTTCGACATGGGCGAAGACGATGGCGACCGGCGCGGCCTTGGCGGCCGCCGCGGCGGCGTCCAGCAGCTGGCGGCGCAGGGCCGGCGTCGTCCAGGCCAGGCGCAGGCGCAGCGGTTCGACAGCCGAGGCTTTGACGCTCAGCTTCAGCCGGTGACGCACGCCGGCCTCCAGATGCACGACCTGGCCCTGGTTGAGCAGGCCGTCCGAGGTCTTAATCAGGCGCGCGCCGCCAAACAGCCGGCCGCCCTCGATGATGCGTTTGCCGTCCAGCTCGACATCGGCCATGCCGCGATCAGCCTCGGCCAGGGCCAGACCCCCGACCGGCGTGAACTGCAACATCAGCTCGTAGTCGCCGGTTTCGGGGACCGTAATCCAGCCCTCCCAGCTGGCCGACTGGCTCTTGTCGAGACTGGCCGCGCCGATGAACGGACCCGTAGCGCCCGCCAGGCCCGGACCCGAGTCGGAACCGAGCGCCGTCGCCGCAATGGGCTCGCCCTCCAAGCGCAGGCCCTCGGCGAAGACCAGCGGCGCGCCGGCTTGCGCGCCCAAGGCCTCGTAGGGATTGTCCAGAGCCGTCGGCTTGACCTCGGCGCTGCCGCCGCCGCCATACAGGGCGCGCTTGGCGGTCGGGCCGATGACGGCGACCTTCTGCAGGGTCGCCGCGCTCAGCGGCAGGACGCCGCCGTCGTTCTTCAGCAGCACCGCGCCTTCAAGAGCGATCTCCAGCGCCAAGTCGGCATGGGCCTTGCGTTGGGCGCCGTCCTCGAACGGGCGCTGGACGGCTTCGCCCAGCATGCCGATGCGGTTCATCTGGGTCAGGATGCGACGCACCGAGCGGTCGATGTCCGCCTCGGTCAGTTCGCCCTTGGCCACGGCGTCCTTGAGGGCTTCACCCAGGAACTTGCCGCGCGGCATCTCCATGTCGAGGCCCGCCTTCACCGAGGGCGCGGCGCTGTGCGTGGCGCCCCAGTCGGACATCACGAAGCCGCCATAGCCCCACTCCTGGCGCAGCACCTTTTCCAGCAGGAACGGGTTCTCGCAGGCGGCCAGGCCGCCGACCTTGTTATAGGCGCACATCACCGCCCCCACGCCGGCGTCGACCGCGGCCTGGAACGGCGGGAACTCGATTTCGCGCAAAGTCCGCTCGTCGACCTGGACGTCGATGGTCTTGCGGTCGGTCTCCTGGTTGTTGGCCGCGAAGTGCTTGACGGTGGCGATCACCCCGCCGCCCTGCAATCCCGCCACACTGGCCGCCACCAGTCGCGAAGCCAGCAGCGGATCCTCACCGAAGGTCTCGAAGTTGCGCCCCGCCGTGGGCACGCGGACATTGTTGGTCATCGGGGCCAGCAGCACGTGCTGGTCGCGGGCCAGGGCCTCGCTGGCCACCGCCGCGCCCCAGGCCTTGGCCAGGTCCGGCGAGAAGGTCGACGTCAGAGCCACGGGCGCGGGAAACGCCGTCGCCGTCCGCGAGGTCCGCACGCCGGCCGGACCATCGGCCAGCCGCAGCGGCGGAATGTTCAGCCGCGCGACGCCGGGAATATAACCGCCGCCGGCCAGGTGCTCCGGATCGTCCTGGCCATGCAGAAAGCCGATCTTCTCGTCCAGGGTCATGCGCCCGATCAGGGCCTCGACCTTGGCGCTGTTCGCCAGGGCCGCCGGGGCCGCCGTCAAGGTCCAGGCGAGGACGGCCATGCTGGCGGCCTTGGTCGGGAAACGCGAACGGGAGGGCATGCGGATCAGTCTCCAGCCGAACGAAAAATCGCCCGGGCCGACCAGCGGCCCAGGCGCAAGGGGGGAAGCGCTATGGGAAGGATCAGAACTTGGCGTCGAGGCGCACCCCGGCGTAGCGACGTGCGTCGCGGCCGTACCAGCCGGCCAGCGCCGCCTTGTTGCCCCAGCGGCCGCCGACGTCGGAGATGTTCGACAGATAGAGCTTGTCGCCGACATTGTTGACGAAGGCGGTGACCGACCAGCTCTGGTCCGGACGCCCCACCGAAGCCGACAGATTGACGATGGCATAGCCGTCCTGGGTGGCCAGCGGGTTCTTGTTCGGATCGAAGTTGATCTTGCTCTGATAGTTGACGACGCCGCCCAAGGTCAGCTCCAGGTCGCTGAACAGATCAAAGCGCTGCTCGGCCCCGGCATTGAATTTGAAACGCGGCGAGTTCGACAGGCGCGCGCCCGACAGGTTCTGGAAGCTGGCGCCGTTCAAGGTGGTGCAGCCGGTAGCCGCCGTCTGGCCCGAATAGCAGGTCGCGCCGACGAAGCTGTCATACTTGGCGTCGACATAGGCCAGCGAGCCGTTCAGCGTCAGGCTGTGGGTCGGGCGGACCGTGGTGTCCAGCTCGACGCCGCGCGTGCTGGCCTTGCCCGCATTGGTCAGCTGGAAGGTCGGCACGGTGGTGGTCGGGTCGACCGCCTGGACCTGGAAGTTCTTGTAGGTCGTATAGAAGGTCGCCAGGCTGAGGCTGACGCGGCGATCGAAATAGTCGCCCTTCAGGCCGCCCTCGAAATTGTCGACCTGCTCCTTGTTGACCGGGTTGAAGGTGTTGGTCGCCGTGACCGTGGCGTCGAGGTTGTAGACCTTGGGCTTGTAGCCCCGCGAATAGGTCACATAGACGTTGGCCCGCGCGCCGATGTCCTGCTTCAGGGTGACGTCGCCGACCACCGTGTTGAAGCTGTCCGAGCCCTTGCGGGTGAACGGCGTCGTGTTGCTGGCCGGGGTGGTGTTGTACTGCAGGTTATAGACGTAGCCGATCTTGTCGCGGTTGTAGCGTAGCCCGGTGATCAGGGTCGTACTGTCGGTCAGCTTGAAGTCTGCGCGGACATAGGCCGCGTAGCTCTTGTTGTTGGCCTCGCGATAGGCGCCCAGGGGAATGGGCGTGCCGAAGGCCGGACGGTCGAACTGGAAGCCGGTCTTGCTGTGGTCGTAATAGAGGCCGGCCAGCACGCGACCGAAGCTCAGATCGTGCGAGGCGACGCGGAATTCCTGGCTGAAGCCGTCGAGCTTGAGCTGCGAGCGCTGGATATTGTTCCAGGAATAGGTCCCGCCCGACAGGCGCGAGGCCCAGTCGATCTTCTGGCCATAGACGTCGTAGCGCAGGTCGCGATCCTCGTGCGACTTGGCGGTGATCGAGCTGAAGATGAAGTCGCCGACCTCGTAGTTCACCACGGCGCTATAGAGCTGGTCCTTGGTGTGCTGACCCGGCGTGGTGATGGTGTTGTAGTCGGTGTTGCTGCGGCTGGGCGTGACGCCGACCAGGGCCTCGCTCTGGGCGAAGGAGCCGCGGAAGCGGGCCGTCGGGTCGATCTGCACGAAGGCCTGGAACTGGCCGATGTCGCGCGCGTCGACATAGTTGGCCGACAGGGTGACGTCCAAGCCGTCCTTGGGCTTGAACAGCAGCTTGCCGCGCACGCCGGCCGCCTTGGAGACGTCGTTGTCGCCGGTGGCCAGGTTGCGGGTCACGAACTCGGTGCGATTGCGGAAACCCGACAGCGAGAAGCCGACGGCGTCGCTGATCGGGCCCGCCACGAAGGCTTGGGCGCGCACTTCGCTATCGGTCGTGGCGCTGATCGAGGCGCGGCCTTCGAACACGTTGCTGGGCTTGCGGGTGACGATGTTGATCACGCCGATCGAGGCGGTGCGGCCGCCCAGGGTCGACTGCGGGCCGCGCAGCACCTCGGCGCTGGCGATGTCGGTCAGCTGGCGGGCGGCCAGCGATTCCGGGGCCAGGGTCACGCCGTCCAGCATCACGGCCACGCCGCTGGGCGAGCCGACGGTGATCACGTTCGTGCTGACCCCACGTAGGGTGTAGAAGGGCCGCAGCGTCGTGGTCGCCGGCGAGGCCACCAGCGACGGCACAGCCTTGCCCAGATCATCCAGGGTCGCCACGCCGGCCGCTTCCAGCTGCTTGGGCGCCACGACGGCCACGGACACGGGCGTGTCGCGCAGGTTTTCCGTCCGCTTCTGAGCCGTGACCACGACCTCGCCGATCTGATTATCCGGCGTGGCCGGGGGGGCCGCCGCCTCTTGGGCGTAGGCGCTGCTGGCGGCGAGACCGACGATCAGCGCTTGAAGACCGGCGACCGAACACAAGACGGTTCTGTGCTTCATGGTTCCTCTCCTGGGGAGTGCTTTTATGGGTGGGGCGCGGGTCGGCCGACGGGCCGGCGAGCGCTAGGGACGGACGTTCACCAAGACCCGGCGATAGCGCGTGATCGCGGGCGCGCCGGAGTCGCGGACTTCGAGAATGACTTGGTAGGTGGTGGGCTCGACCACGGTCGGGACCACGAAGCGGGCCTGCGGCTGATCGGCGTCGACCACGTCCAGCTTCGGCGGCGACAGGCCCGGCCGCCCGCTGACCTCGGCATATTGCCACCAGCGATAGGTCAGGGCGTCGCCGTCCGGGTCCTTGGACCCCAGCGCGCTCAGCTTGATCGTCTCGCCAGCCTTGGCGCCCAGCACTGCCGGGGCGTCGCCGGGGATGCCGTTCAGCACCAGCGCGGGGGCGTGGTTGGCCTTGGTCCGGTCGGACGTCAGGGTCCAACCGATCCGGGCGGCAAAGTCGTTCTGGAAAGCCGCGCGCCAGCGGAACACCGTCGCCTGGTTGCTGGTCCAGCTCGCGCCGCCCTCGCCCGTCACCGTGTCTTGGGTGTCGCCATACTGGACCCCGCCTTCGTAGGTCGGGACGTAGCGACCGCCCCAGCCGCCGTATTCAGGATGCGCGGGGACGTTCAGGCCGTTGGGGATCAGCCACAGGAAGGCCGGGGTGTCGCCTTCCATGATGAACAGGTGCGGCGGATAGAGCGCGCCCAGCGGGCCACGGCGGACGTTGGTCTCTAGCCAGGCGTTGGTGACCATCTCAGCCGCCGGCCATTTGACCGGTCGGCGCACGTCGCCGGAAATGCCGGTCCAGGTCGCCATGCCGTATTGGCTCCAGCCATGCACGCTGGCGACCCAGAAGAGGTCCGGAAACTGCTGGCGCAGCCAGGCGCCGGCGTCGTCCTGGTCGGAGATCGAATAGACCCGCAGCTTGGCGACGAAGGCCTTCAGTTGCTCGGGCGTGCGGGTGGCGCGAACCGTCGACAGGGCCTGGGCCAGGTCCAGCGCGCCGCCCCAAACCGACACATAGACCGGCCGGGGATCGGGGCGGTCGACGGCCTCGATGATCAGGCGCGAGCCGTCCGTATCCAGCCCCTTGCCGACGCCCCGCATGCCGTAGGCGCTGCTGCCCGAGCGGACCAGCGCGTCCAACTTGGCGGCGTCGGGATAGCCTTCCGCATGCTGGCGAAGATTGGGCAGGACCTGGCCATAGGCCGCGATCCGCGCATGCATCATCTGGGGCTGGACCTTGTCGCGCTGCCAGGTCGAGGTCGTGGCGATCAGGCCTTCGAGATCCAGGTCGTTGGCGTATAGCAGCAGGCGGACCAGGGACTCGGAATCGTCGGGCTCATTGCCGATGTCGGACAGGACGATGACCCGCGGCTTCTCGGCCGCCTGACCGGTCGCGCCAGCAGCCAAGGCGCCCAGCCCAGCGATCGCGACCAACCACAGTCGAGCTTGACGCTTCATCGACCTCCCCTTTCGCGAAACCCGGTTCGATCACCGGACTTTTTCATTCACTTTCGAATTTCTTCGAATTTGACAGAAGACCTAGCCATGCTTCGAAGCCATGTCAATCAACCACAGCGATCCGGGTTATCCGCAGAGCGGAAATTCGACAATTCTACTTCAAAATCATATGTTTATGGGATCGAAAGGAGGGTGCCGCCTCGCTTCCGACCGCCTTCACGGCAGGGTCGAAATTCGAAGGCTTTCAACGGGTCAGCCTGGACGCCGCCAGCACGCTGAATCCAACGGACTCCAAAACGCGATCCCTACATCGGATTTTATCATGAGAAATGAATTTGACTATAGGCAACAAGCCAATCAACCTTGGCCGGCGCATAATCCCCCGCCGTCGCGAGACGGATCGCGCGCCTAGCAGCCAACGGCGGGACCCTTTCCAAGCGCGGAGGAGACGTGATGGCAGGCATGCAGTCGGAGCCCGGCGCCGGGATCGATCCCGTTCGGTTCGGCCCCTTCCAGGTCGGCATCGCCGCCCTATGCGCCCTGGTCGCCATGCTGGACGGTTTCGACACCCAGTCGATCGCCTATGTCGCGCCGCGCATAGCCGAGGACTGGCATTTGGCGCCGTCGGCCTTCGGTCCGATCTTCGGCGCGGGCCTGCTGGGCCTGACCATCGGCGCCTTCGTGCTGAGCTCGGCCGCCGACCGGTTCGGTCGCAAGATCATCATCCTGCTGTCGGTCGCGATCTTCGGGATCTTCGCCCTGCTGACCGCGCGCGTCAGGACGATGGACGAGCTGCTGGCCTTAAGGGTCCTGACCGGGATCGGCCTGGGCGGGGCCATGCCCAACATCATCGCCCTGACCAACGAGTACGCGCCCGCGCGCTATAAGGCGACGCTGGTGACGGTGATGTTCTGCGGCTTCCCGCTGGGCTCGACGATCGGCGGCCTGGTCACAGCGCCCTTGATCGCCGACCACGGCTGGACGTGGGTGTTCCTGCTGGGCGGCGCCATGCCGCTGGCGCTGCTGCCCGTGCTGGCGTGGCTATTGCCGGAGTCGGCGCGTTTCCTGGCCCTGCGCCCCGGACAGGAGCCGCGCATCGCGGCCATCCTGCGCAAGGCCTCGCCGGAGCTGTCGGTCGAGGCCTTCGTCGCCTCGGTGCGGGCCGAAAGCCAGGGCAGCCAGACCCCGCGCTTCCCGGTCGCCGCCCTGTTCGCCGAGGGCCGCGCCGGGCGGACCATCTTGGTCTGGACGGCATTCTTCATGAACCTTCTCGTCATGTACTTCCTGGTCAACTGGCTGCCGTCGCTGCTGAAGAGCCTGGGCCTGCCCCTGAAGACGGCGATCCTGTCGACCGCCCTGCTGAACCTGGGCGGGGTGGTGGGCGGTGTCGTGCTGGGCCGGCTGATCGACCGCCGCGATCCCTATCTGATCCTCAGTGCGGCCTATTTCGCCGCCGCGCTGTTCATCGCCGTCATCGCCCTGGCCGGCCCCAACACCGCCCTGCTGCTGGCGGCGGCCACGGCCTGCGGGTTCGGGGTGTCGGGCGCGCAGATCGGCCTGAACGCGGTGACCGCCAACGCCTATCCGACCGCGATCCGCTCGACGGGCATCGGCTGGGCGCTGGGCGTTGGGCGGATCGGCTCGATCCTGGGCCCGACCATCGGCGGCGCCCTGCTGGCCCTGGGCTGGACGCCGCAGAGCCTGCTGCTAACCGCCATCGCGCCGGCGCTGGTCGCGGCCCTGGCGGTGTTCGCGCTGCGCCGGACCTGACCCCGCCTAGGAGGCGCGGCGATAGCCGGGCAGCGCCACCGGATCAGTCGCGCAGCGGCGGCCCGACCGTGATCGCGCAGTCGCTGAGACCCGCGACCGAGACCACGACCGCCTCGCCCTCGACCACCGCCCCGACGCCCGCCGGGGTGCCGGTATAGATCAGATCGCCCGGCTCCAGCCGATAGAAGCGCGAGACATAGGCGATCACGTCGGCGACCGGCCAGATCAGCTCGGTCAGGTCGGCGTCCTGCCGGACCTCGCCGTTCACCGTCAGCATGATGCGGCCCGCCTCCGGATGGCCGACCTCATCGACCGGATGGATCAGACCCAGCGGCGAGGACTGTTCGACGTTCTTTCCGGTGTCCCAGGGACGGCCCTTCTCGCGGGCTTCCAACTGCAGGTCGCGACGGGTCATGTCCAGGCCCGTGGCGTAGCCATAGACGTGGTCCAGCGCCTCGCCCGCGGCGATGTCGCGACCGCCCTTGCCGATCGCCACGACCAGCTCGGCCTCATAGTGGAAGTTGGCCGTCTCGGACGGATAGGCCACCGTCGCGCCGGTCGGCACGACCGTCTCGGCCCACTTGGTGAAGAAGAACGGCGCCTCGCGGTCGGGATCGCGGCCCATCTCGCGGGCGTGGGCAGCGTAGTTGCGGCCGATGCAGAAGACCCGGCGGACCGGGAAGCCATCGCCCGCGCTGGTCGCGGCGATCGTGGGCGCTTGGGGTTCGAACACCAGGGTCACGCGCATTGTTCCTTGTACAGATTGAGCTTTTCCTGGGCCGCCTTGTCGGAATAGCCGAACAGCACCAGGTCGTCGGCCGCGCCCAGGCGCAGCTCATGCCAGGACGGCACGACCAGGACGTCGCGCGGCTTCAGCGCGATCTCGCGCCCCTCGACCATCGCCCAACCCCTTCCCTCGACCACGACGAACACCGTGCCGTCGGTCGCGCGGCGGGCGCGGGTCTCGAAGCCCGCCGGCAGCAGGCGCACATGGGCGGCGATGGTCGGCATGACCGGACCGCCGTCGGCCGGGTTGAGGAATTCCAGGGCGTGGCCCAGGTGCGGATCGATGTCCGCGCCGACCGCCAGGGCCGCGAGCGCGGGACGCCAGTCAGAATAGGGATAGTGGAACAGCGGCTGATGGGCCGGCCGCCGATCGGCCGCCGAGCCGCGCAACGGTCGCAGGTTGCGGCCATACCTCGCGAGCGTGTCGCCAGCCGGCGCGGTCTCCGGATGGGCCTTCTCGGGATAGCCCTCGGCGAAGCCGGCGTCGAAATGGCGGACGGTCGGGATGTCCAGGCCGTCCAGCCAGATCATCGGCTGGTCGGTCGGATTGCCGTGGTCGTGCCATTGCCAGCTGGGCGTCAGCACCAGATCGAACGGCCGCATGATCGCCTTTTCGCCGTCCAGCGCGGTGAAGGCGCCCTCGCCTTCCAGCACGAAGCGCAGCGCGCACTGGGCGTGGCGGTGAGCCGGCGCGACCTCGCCCGGCAGGATCAACTGCAAGCCCGCATAGAGGCTGGGAATGATCGCCGACTGCCCCTGCAGGCCGGGGTTTTCCAGGATCAGCACCCGCCGCTCGGCCTGCTCGGCGCTGATCAGATCGCCCGCCCGCATCAGGTAGTCGCGCGCCTGATCGTACGACCAAAGATGAACCTTGGCCGGCGATTGGGGTTGCTTGGGCACCAGCTGGGCCAGCGCCTCCCACAGCGGCGTCAGGTGCTCCGGCGCCATCTCGGCATACAGCGCTTCGAGCTGGGCGCGCTGGTCGTTGGGGAGGGTCATCACGCATCCTTCATCGCCCACATCGCGAGACATGGCGCAGATACGTTTTTGACACTACGCAATCACTTGCGCAATGTAGAATTACCTCAGGCGAACCAGCCCAGCTGGGCGCTGACCTCGCGGCACAGCCCCTTCAGCTCGCCCAGCGCCTCCTCGTGACGGCCGCCGGCAAACGCCTCGGGCAGCAGCGCCGTCGCGGTCAGCACCGCCCGCCCTTGCAGGTCGAAGATCGGAAAGGCGGTGGCGCGCAGCCCCGGCACCATCGTGCCTTCGACATGGGCGTGGCCCTGCGCGCGCACAGCCAGGCGCAGAGCCTCGGCCTGGGCGCGGGTCATGGGGCCGCTCGCCAGCTCACGCTCCAGCAGATGCTCGGTCTCGATCGGCGGCGTGAACGCCAGGAACGCCTGCCCCGTCGCCGAATAGAGCAGCGGCAGCACCGAGCCGACATTGAACGAGGTCATCACCGCCGGCCGGCCCATGTTCCAGCGGACGATGGTCGGTCCCAAGGGCCCCAGGGCGGCGATCTGCACCGTCTGGCCGGTCCGCTGGGTGAACTCGCCGATCGCCGCGTCGACCAGCCGGAAGGCGTCGATCCGCGACAGCGCCGCCATGCCCAGCTTCAGCGCCTTGGGACCCAGGTCATAGCGGCCGGTGGCCGGGTCCTGGTGGGCCATGCCGGCGATGATCAGACTCTGCAGATAGCGGTGTACCTGGGGCGGAGCCATGCCGCTGGCCTGGGCGATCGCGCTCAGCGTCGAGGCCTGCCCCAGCCCGGCCAGGGCTTCCAGGATGCCCAGCCCGATCTCGACGGACTGGATGCCTCGGCGCCGCGCGGGGGACTCGGCGTCGGCCTCGTCGGTCATGGTCTTCTCCGGAAATGGCTCGGGCGGCGAGCCCGCCAGCCGCCTCTCATGGAGAGGAGGCGACTCGCGGACGTCGCGTTCAACTCAAACCATAGCCTAGAGAGGCTCTAGGCGCCGCCGAACAGGGCCGCGCGCGCGATATCCAGGGCCGCCACCGCGTCCTGACGCGCCTGAGCGGCCTTCAGCCCCTCGACGTCCAGGCGATCCAACGCCGCCTCGATGCGTTTCAAGAAGCGGATGGCGCTATTGGCGGCGGCCACGCAGTCCTCGCGGAACGGGAACTGGTCCAGCTGCCAGACGCCGTCCCAGCCGTTCTTGCGCAGAGTCCAGAAGAACTCGAACAGCTCGATCGGGTGCACCGAGCCGGCGATCAGGTCGTCGTCCCAGCCGCGCATGTTGTCGTTGACGTCCATGCCAAACAGGCGGCCGTGGTCGATGGCCAGCTGGGCGGCGTCGGCGGGCGACTCCCCGCCGTACAGCGAGTGGCCGAAGTCCAGCAGGATCCCGACATTGGGCGCGCCCATGCGCTCGATCGCCAGCAGGGTGCGGGCCACCGAGTCGTAGCTCATGTGCACGCGCGGCTCGCGCGGCTTGTACTCGATCACGAACTTCAGGTCGGGGTTCTGAGCGGCCAGCTCGGCCACGCCCTCGACCGAGGCCGTCCACAGCGCCTTGTGGTCGACCTGGAACGGATAGTCCCAGCCGTCCTGTCCCGGCCACAGCTTGACGTAGTCAGCGCCGAAGTGACGGACCATCTTGGCCGCCTCGTTGCACATCTCGTTGGCTAGGCGCCGCACGCCCGGATCGGGATTGGTGAAGGCGCCCTTGACGAAGCGGCGGGTATAGATCTCGGGCGTGATGCCGATGACGCTGAGGCCGTTGCGGCCTAGCGCCTGCTCGATCGCCGACAGCGAGACGTCCTTGCCCACGAAGGGGAAGTTGATGTCGACCACCGACAGGTCCTCGACCTGGCCGGCCAGGTCGATCATCTCCAAGAGGTCGCGCTGAGGGCCATACCCGTCGGTGGCGTAGCGGTCGACATAGGTCGCAAAATGCCAGATGCCGGCGCCGTATCGTTGCTTGGCGGTCATGGGGGAGGCTCTCGATTTTGAAGGCTTGAAAGAGGCTAGCGCTGGGCCAGCGCGAAGTTGTTCAGGCGCGGGGCGTTGGCGCGGTCGACCAAGAAGCAGTCCATCAAGAGCTTCTCGCGCTCGCCTGTCTTGCCGGTCTTCAGGTAGCGGTCGGCCAGCTCGACGGCGTACTGGGCCTGGCGCAGCGCCGGCTGCAGCACGGTCGCGCGCATCTTGCCCGCCGCGATGGCGTCGCGGGCGTCGTTGGAGCCGTCAAAGCCGACCACGATCACGTCCCGTCGCCCAGCGCTTTCCAATGCTGCGCTCGCGCCCAGGGCCATGGTGTCGTTGCCGGCGATCACGCCCTTCAGGGTCGGATGGGCCTGCAGGATCGACTGCATGACCGAGAAGGCCTGGGCCTGGTCCCAGTTGGCGCTCTGGCGCGAAACCATCTTCAGGTCGGGATACTGGTCAAGGACATCGTGGAAGCCGCGCGAGCGGATCGAGGCGTTGGTGTCAGACTCCTTGCCGACCAGCTCGGCATAGTCGCCCTTCTCGCCCAGCGCCTCGGCGAAGGCCTGCCCGCCCAGGGCCGCGCCCTGATAGTTGTTGGAAACGATCTGCACCGCCGCCGCGCCGCGGCTGGAGATCTCGCGGTCGATCAGGAACACCGGCACGCCGGCCGCCTTGGCCCGCAGCACGGCCGCGACGCTGGCGTCGGCGCCGGCATTGTCCAGAATGATCGCCGAGGCGTTGCGAGCGATCGCGGTGTCGATCAGCTGGCTCTGCTTGAAGGCGTCGTCATCGTGGGAGAACTTCAGGGTGCGATAGCCCAGGGCCTGGGCGCGCGCCTCGGCGCCGATGGCCTCCTGGCCGAAGAACGGATTGTCGAGCGAGGGCGTGATGATCACGATCAGGCTGGAGCGGCCGGCGCGGGGGGCCAGCAGGACGACCGCCGCCACCGCGACGACGATCACCGCCAGAGCGGCGAGCCAGAGACGTGGACGCCCAAGCTTCATGCGATGATGACCTCTATGCCGGCGTCGAGGAACGCACGGTGGTCCTCGTCGCGAATGCCGCTGTCGGTGATCAGGCAGTGGATGTTTTCGATCCCGCCCAGCGACGAGAAGGAGGTCTTGCCGATCTTGGTGGAGTCCGCCGCCAGGTAGATCTTCGACGCCGACTTGATCATCGCGCGCTTGACGGCGATGTCGGCGATGGCGGGGAAGGTCAGGCCGGCCTCGAACGAGACTGCGGCCGTGGCCAGGAACAGTTTCTGGGCGAACAGCCCCTCGAAATAGTCGGCCGAGCGCTCGCCCGACAGCGACAGGGTCGGGGCCTTGAACTGCCCGCCCGGCATATGGACGGTATAGGTCGGGATCGCCCCCAGGATCAGGGCGATGTTCAGGGCGTTGGTGACGACGTTCAGGCCTTCGCGGTCGCCCAGGTTCATAGCGATCTCGGTGATGGTCGAGCCGGCGTCCATGATGATGGTCTCATGGTCTCCGACCAGAGCGGCGGCGGCTTGGCCAATCCGCTTCTTGGCCTCCATGTTGACCAGGTGATGCAGCGCCATGGCGCGCACCTGCTGGGGCGCAGATTTCAGGTACGCCCCGCCGTGCTCGCGCACGATGTGGCCGTCGGCTTCCAGGCGCTCCAGGTCCTGGCGGACCGTCACCTCGGACACCGCGAAGGCCTCGGCCAGGTCGCGCACGCGGGCGCTGCCGACTTCCTGGAACCAGGCCAGCATCTTCATGCGGCGCGGCTCGCCAAGCAGCGAACTGGCGCCGACCGCGATGCCACCGACCTTGGACTTGGCGCGCGGCGGCTTGGCGACCGCGATCGTCTTGCCGCGTGCAGTCTTGGTTTCGCTCTTGGTGGAGGTGCCCTTGGCCATATCCGCTCTCAGTCTCGCGCGCCGATGATCCGGCCCTGCAACTGATCGAGTACAACGGCCGTGACGATTACCGTACCCTTGATCACCATTTGCCAGAACTCACTGACGCCGATCATCACCATCCCATCGCCCAGGACGCCGATCACGCAGGCGCCGATGATGGTTCCGCCGATCGTTCCGCGCCCACCGCTTAAGGACGCCCCGCCCAAAACGACCGCCGCGATGGCGCTGAGCTCGAAGGTTTCGCCCGAGGCCGGGTGGGCCGCGACCAGGTCGGAGGCGACGATCAGGCCGACCAGGGCCGCGCACATGCCCGAGATCACATAGACCAGCGTCTTGATCCGCCCGACTCGCACCCCCGACAGCAGCGCCGCCCGCTCGCTGCCGCCGACGGCGTAGACCCGACGGCCGAACGGCGTGTTGACCGCGACCCAGGCGGCGACCGCGGCCAGGACGATCATGATCAGCACCGGGACCGGGATTCCCGCCAGTCGCCCCGCGCCCAGCAGCGGAAAGCCCTCGTTGCCGTAGTCGGCGCTGCCGGTCAGGTTCGGGAAGGTCGCGCCGTTCGAGCACAGCAGGGCCGCGCCCCGCGCGACGTACAGAACCCCCAGGGTGGCGATGAAAGGCGCGACGCCGAAGCGCGTGATCAGCGTCCCGTTCAGCAGGCCGATCAGACCGCCGATCGCCACCACGATGCCGATCACCGCCAGGGTCGAGGGATAGATCACCACGCCCAGCGGCCCGGCCGTGACGCCATTCAGGATCAGCGCGCCGCCGATCATGCCCGCCAGGCCCGCGATCGAACCGACGGAGAGATCGATGCCGCCAGTCAGGATCACATAGGTCATGCCGATCCCCAGGATGGCGATCGTGGCGATGTGCTTGGCGGTGATCAGGAAGCTGGCCACCGACAGGAAGTTCGGCGCCAGGACCGAGAAGAAGGCGGTGACCAGCGCGAGCGCGATCAGCGCGCGCGCCTTGAACAGCAGCGCGACCCAGGCCGGCGTGGGCGGCTTGGCGAGCAGTGCAACGGGATCGGAAGCCAGAGACGTCATGCGGACCTTCAGTGCGCGAGCGCGGCGCGTGAAGCGCGCCCGGCGGATGGGGAAACGGCCGCGCCATTGGCGGCCCGGACCAACAGGCCCTCGTTGGCCTCGGCGGCCGGCAGGTCGGCGGTCAGCCGGCCCTTCGACAGCACCAAGATCCGGTCGGCGATCGACAGCGCCTCCAGCATGTCGGAGGTGGTGAACACCACGGCCAGCCCCTCACCGGCCAGGGCGCGCATGGCGGCGAACACCTCGGCGCGGGCGCCGATGTCGATACCGCGCGTCGGCTCGTCCAGCAGCAGGGCGACGGGATCGCGCAGCAGGCAGCGGCCGATGACGACCTTCTGCTGATTGCCGCCCGACAGCGCCCCGATCGGGGTCTTGGCCGACGGGGTCTTCACGCCCAGCCGCGCGATCATCGCGTCGACCGAGCGGTCCTCCACAGCCTTGGCGATGAAGCCCCGCCGCGCGAAACGGGGCAGGCTGGAAAGGCCCAGATTGCCGCCGACCGAGAGGTTCTGGAACAGGCCCTCGCGCTGGCGATCCTCGGGGACCATCAGCAGGCGTCGGGCCACGCGGTCGGCGGCGGAAAGGCGCTCGATCGCCTCGCCCTGCAGCCGCACGCCGCCTTCGCCGCGCCGCAAACCGAAGGCGTATTCGAAGAGCTCGGTCCGCCCCGCGCCCAGCAGGCCGTAGATCGCCACGACCTCGCCCGCCCGAAACGCCGCCGACACCGTATCGACCAGACGCGCACCGTCGCCGCGTCGGACGATCACGTCCTCCAGGGCCAGCACGATCTCACCACCTTCGCGTGGCGCGCCGCCAACAGGCGCGGCGGCCGCTTCGCCCAGCATGGTCTCAACGATCCAGGGGACCGAAGCCTCCGCGATCGGCACGGACGCCACGACGGCGCCGTCGCGCATCACCGTGATGTGGTCGCCGATCCGCATCAGCTCTTCCAGCCGGTGGGAGATGTAGACGATGCCGACGCCCTGGCGCTTCAACTCGCCGATCACCGCAAACAGGTGCACGACCTCTTCTTCGCTGAGGGCCGAGGTCGGTTCATCCAGGATCAGCACCCGGACGTCCTCGACCAGCACTCGGGCGATCTCGACGATCTGCTGCTGGCCGATGCTGAGCGCCGAGACGCGGGTGTCGGCGGTGAAGGTCGCGCCCAGCCGGGCCAGGGCTTCATCGGCGCGGCGACGCTCGGCGGCATGGTCGATCACCCCGCCCCGGCCGAGATTGCGGCCCAGGAAGATGTTCTCAACCACCGTGAGGTTGGCGCAGAGGTTCAGCTCCTGAAAGACAATGCCCACGCCCTGCCGGGCGGCGTCGCGCACCGAACGGAGCTTGGTCGGAAAGCCGTCCAGCAGGATCTCGCCACTGTCAGGCTGCTCGACGCCGGCCAACAGGCGCATCAGGGTCGACTTGCCGGCCCCGTTCTCGCCGATCAGCACATTGACCGCCCCGCCGCGCACGTCGAAGTCGACGCCGCGCAGGGCCGCCGTGGCGCCATACGACTTGGCGACGGTCCGCGCGCTGAGAAGGATCGGCTGGACGATCACGACGCGACCTTGCTCACCGAGATCGGCGTGACGAAGACGGGCTGCCCCGCCGCCGGCAGATTGAACGCGCCGACGAACTGGACCCGATCGCCGGGGCGCAGTCCGTCCAGCGCCGGCTTGGTCCGCGACAACGCGGTCGTGGTCAGGGCCCGACCGACATCGGCATAGGCCAGCTGATCCGAAAAATCGTCGAAGGCGATGAACGGCAGGGCGTCGCGCAGGGCCGTTCCGACCACCACGGGCCCGGTCTCCAGCCGCACGACCTGAGAACCGACCGACACCACGACCGTGCGGCGGCGCGAGCTGTCGTCCACGGCGTCGACGACACCCTCGCCCGAGACCACGAACGTCCAGGCCCCGCCTTCGCTGGCGCGGCGGCCCAGCCGGGCGCCGGCCTCGTCGGCATTGGCGTCGATCGCGACGAACAGGTCCTTGGCCGGCGTCGCGCGGTGTTGAAGTTCAGGCAGCGCCTGGGCGTCCCAGATCTTGGCGACATAGGCGTCGGCGTTGAAGTTGAGACTGCGCTTGGCGCGGATCGCCTGGTCCTGCGCGATGGTCACGACCTTGCAGCCGCTCAGCGTCACGGCGCTGGCCAGCAGGACGGCCTGGAGGGCGACTGTCATGCCGCGCTGTCGCAAACCGATCCGCCTCACGCTTCACTCCCTGCTCGACGGTTTCGTCGAATGGTTTTCGTTTATTTTCTTTTCGAAGGCCAACATGCCCAGCCGACTCGGCGCTGTCAAACCGGTCTCGGCAATTTTCCCGGAAAACATGACGTAAGGCTTGCGACCAAGTGACGACATTCGAAGATAATCGAAAGTTTCTCTTGTCTGGTCACAACGGTGCGGATACTCCACCCTCATGTTAGGGAGAGCGGATTGGTGAAAGCCCTGGACGCAAGGCGAGGCGACGAACGCGTCGAGCGCGTTCGCGAGCGCGCGAATTGGATGCGCAGACGCAGCCTTCAGATGATCTACGAGGCCGGCCAGGGCCACCCTGGCGGCGACCTGTCGGCGACCGACGTCCTGGCGGCGCTTTATTTCGGCGTGCTGCGCTATGATCCCGCCACCCCGAACGCGCCCGGCCGCGACCGGTTCGTGATGAGCAAGGGCCACTGCACGGGGGCGCTCTACACGGCCCTGGCTGGCGCCGGCTTCTTTCCAGAGGCCGAGCTGTCGACCTATCTGCAACCCAATTCGCGGCTGAACGGCCACCCCAACCGCACCTATCTGCCGGGGGTGGAGACCAATACCGGCCCCCTGGGTCACGGCCTGCCCGTGGCCGTCGGCATCGCCATCGCCGAGCAGATCGACAGCGCCGGCTACCGCACCTTCGTGCTGACCGGCGACGGCGAGCTGCAGGAAGGCAGCATGTGGGAAGCGGCCATGCTGGCCGGCCACCGCAAGCTCTCGAACCTGACCGCCATCATCGATCGCAACCGCCTGCAACAGGGCGCGCGGACCGAGGACACCAACGCCCTGGAGCCCCTGGCCGACAAGTGGCGCGCGTTCGGCTGGGAGGTCGTCGGGGTCGACGGCCACGACCACGCCCGGCTGCTGGCCATCCTGGATGCGCCGACCACGCCGCGCGAGCGACCGCTGTGCGTGATCGCCGAGACCATCAAGGGCTATGGTGTCTCGTACATGCAGGACAAGGCTGGCTGGCACCACGGCGTCCCCAACGCCGAACAATACGCCCAGGCCCTGGCCGAGCTGGCCGGTAGCGAGGATCAAGCATGAGCGCCGCGGCTCCTTTCGCCCCCGGCCTGTTCGATTGCCGGGACGCCTATGCCCGGACCTTGGAAGCCCTGGCCGCCGAGGACCCGCGCATCGTCGCGGTGGTCAATGACAGCGTCGGCTCCAGCAAGCTGGGCAAGTTCCGTGATCGCTTCCCCGAGCGCCTGATCAATGTCGGCATCGCCGAGCAGAACATGGTCGGGGTCGGCGCGGGCCTGGCCAACGGCGGCAAGATCCCGTTCGTCAGCGGCGCGGCCTGCTTCCTGACCGCTCGCGCGTTGGAGCAGATCAAGGCCGACGTCGCCTATTCCGCCGCCAATGTGAAGCTGTGCGGCATTTCCAGCGGCGTGGCCTATGGCGAGCTGGGCGCGACCCACCATTCGATCGAGGACCTGGCCTGGCTGCGCCCGATGCGCGGTCTGACGGTGATCGTCCCCTCCGATCCCTGGGAGACCGCCGAGGCCGTCAAGGCCGCCGCCGCCTCCGATCAGCCGATCTTCATCCGCATCAGCCGCATGCCGGTGCCCGAACTGGAGCACCGCGCGCCCTTCGCGATCGGCAAGGCCGAGATCCTGCGCGACGGCGCCGACGTGGCGATCATCGCCGCCGGCACCCTGGTGCACCGCGCGCTGGCGGCCGCCGAGGCGCTGGCCGCCGGAGGGATCGAGGCGCGGGTCATCAACATGGCGACCATCGCGCCCCTGGACGAGGCCGCGATCCTGGCGGCCGCCGCCGACTGCGGCGCGATCGTCACCGCCGAGGAGCACGTCGTGCGCGGGGGCCTGGGCGGCGCCGTGGCCGAGGTCTTGGCCACCCAGCGCCCGACGCCGATGCGCATCCTGGGCTTCGACGGCTTCCAGCCCACCGGCTCGGCCGAGTGGCTGATGGAGCGCGCAGGTCTGACCGCCGCCGGCGTCGCCGCCGCCGCCCGCGACCTCGTCTCGCGAAAGCGCGACTGATGGCCGGCGACGTGATCCTGGCCATCGACCAGGGCACCACCAACACCAAGGCGTTGCTGGTCGGCCCCCACGCCGAGATCGTCGCGCGCGCCAGCCGGCCCATGACCCTGGCCCATCCGCGTCCGGGCTGGACCGAACAGAACGCCGAGCACATCTGGGCCAGCGTCGCGGCCGTGATCGAGGACCTGGTCGTCGCCGCGCCCGGCCATCGCATCACCGCCGTCGCCATAAGCAATCAGCGCGAGACCATCGTCGCCTGGGACGCCCGCACCGGACGCCCCATCGCCCCCGCGATCAGCTGGCAGTGCCGGCGCTCGTCCGAGCGATGCGCGCGCCTTCGGGCCGAGGGCCTGGAGGCCTTCGTCTCCGAGCGCAGCGGCCTGGGCCTGGATCCGCTGTTCCCGGCCGCCAAGCTGGCCTGGCTGCTGGAGGCGGTCCCCGAGGCGGCGGCGCTGGCGACCTCCGGCGACCTGCGGGTCGGCACGATCGACAGCTGGCTGCTGTGGAACCTGACCGGCGGCAAGGTCCATGCGACCGACCTCAGCAACGCCTCGCGCACCCAGCTCCTGAATCTGCGCGCCCGCGACTGGGATCCGGAGCTGGCGGCGCTGTTCGGCGTGCCGCTGGCCGCTCTGCCCCGTCTCCAGGATTCCGACGCCGACTTCGGCCGCGTCGCCGCCGGCGTTTGCGCCCTGCCCGCCGACATCCCCGTGCGCGCCATCATGGGCGACTCCCACGCCGCCCTGTTCGGCCACGTCCAGGCCGCGCCGGGCGCCGTGAAGGCCACCATCGGCACCGGCTCCTCGATCATGGCGGCGACCGACAGCCTGGTGCGCTCGACGCACGGCCTGTCCTCGACCATCGCCTGGAGTCAGGGCGGCGAGACGGTCTATGCGCTGGAGGGCAACATCACCGTCTCCGGTCAGGCTGCAGCCTTCGCGACCCAGCTGCTGGGCGCGGCCGATGAGCAAGCCCTGACGGATCTGGCGACCTCGGTCGAGACCAGCGACGGCGTCGTCTTCGTGCCCGCCCTGGCCGGGCTGGGCGCGCCGCATTGGGATGACCGCGCGCGCGGCGCGATCTCCGGCATGACCCTGGGCACACGCCCCGCCCATGTGGCCCGCGCGACCTTCGAGGCCATCGCCTTGCAGATTGTCGATGTGATCGAGGCCATGCAGGCCGACCTGGCCCATCCGCTGAGCGAGATCCGGGTCGACGGCGGCGCGACGCGCAACACCTTTCTGCTGCAACTGCTGTCGGATCTCTTGAGCAAGGACGTCGCGCGGCAGGACAGCCCCGAGGCCAGCGCTCTTGGTGTGGCGCGCATGGCCGCTCTGGCCCTGGACGCCCCGATGCAGGCCGAGGAAGCCCCGCTGCTGCGCTTCACGCCGCGCATGGCCGACGCGCGTCGAAGCCAGATCCAGCGCGACTGGCGCCAGGCCATCGCCCGGGCCCGCTCGCACGCCTGAGCCCCAGCAAGATATGACGCTTCAAGCGACGCCTGACGGTGCGCGCTCGATGACTCATCTTGTCGTGGGAAGACGAAAGAAGCTCGCCGAGGAGGCAGGACAAGGCCCCTCGGCGAGCAGTTTCGGGGTGGACTCTAGAACTTCGTGCGCACGCCGACCGACACCAGGCGGCCCAGGGTCGAGCCGTTGGCATAGCCGCTGTTGGCGTTGCGCCAGGGCGGGGCCTTGTCGAACAGGTTGTCGACATTGAGGGTCAGCTGCGCGCCCTGCATCGGGCCGAAATCGCCCAGATCGAGGCCGGCATAGAGGTCGACGGTGTCGTAGGCGCCAACCTTCGACTGCACCGCCTCGCCCACGATCGGATAGCCGCCGCTGTGGATCAGGGTCGCCCGGCCGGTGACCTTGCCGTACGTCCCGCCCAGGGTGGCGACATAGTTGAAGTGGCCGACGCCGTTCTTCAGGCGATCGACATAGACGCCGTTGTTGGCGTCGCTGGTCTTGCGGTTCAGCGTGTAGGTGCCGCCGAAGCTGGCCGATAGCGAGCCGAAGCTGGTGGCGCGATAGGCCCGGACGTCGAAGTCGATACCATCCTGCTTGACCCGGCCGCGGTTGTAGCGACGCAGGTCATAGATCGCGTACGGGCTGTTGGTCGCAAAGAACGCGGCCAGGGAGTCGAAGTTGTCGGCCCGCGCGCCGCGCGAAAAGGCCTGGGCCTGCGCCAGGGTCGGGTTGAGGATGTAGTATGGCGCGTTGGAAGCGTCGGCATAGAAGGCCGCACCGCCGTTGAAGCCGCCGGCATTGACGCTGATCACGTCGGAGAAGTCGACGTTGTAGTAGGTCACGCTCGCCGTCACGCCTGGCAGGAACTTCGGCTTGAAGTCCGCGCCCAGCGACCAGGTGTCGGCGGTCTCGGGACGCAAGGTGGGGCTGCCGCCGGAGATGTAGAGGATCGGACGCAGGGCGCTGCCGGCTGGATCACCGGGACGAACGTTCAGCGCGATCGGGAACGAGGTCACCCGCGCGTCGACCGCGCCGTTGGTGTCGGCAAGGCTGGGCGCGTGGAACGAGGTGCCCCAGTTGCCGCGAATGCGGACGCCGTCGAACGGGGTGTAGTTGAAGCCGACCTTCGGATTTGTCGTGCTGCCGACGTCGTTATAGTCGTCGTAGCGAACCGACCCGGTCAGATCCAGCGCCTGCAGGAACGGCCGGGCGTTGCCCGCGCCGACCAGCGGCACGAGGATTTCGCCAAACACCGACTTGACGTTCCGCGACGACGAGACCGCGTTGCGCTTGGGCGTGGCCTTGGGCCCGAAGGCGATGGCCGCGTCGATGCTCTCGTGATGGTACTCTGCGCCCACGGCCAGGCGGACGTCGCCGCCGGGCAGGCTGAACAAGGTCCCGTCGGCGACCAGACGGCCTTCGCCCAGATCCTGCTTGGCCTTGGAGATGTTGGTGTAGTCGCGGATCGCCGCCAGCACCGCCCCGTTGGTCTGGGTCAGGTCATAGGGGTTCAGCGCCGTGGCCGTCGTGGTCGCGCGCAAGGCCTGATCGACATAGGTGCTGTTGATAGAGGCCTCATTGGTCTCGCTATAGCTATGACCGAAGTTGGCCAGGCCGCGCAGCTTCCAGCCGTGACCCAGGTTCAGGTCGAAGGTCGGGGTCAGGCCTTCCGAGCTGAACTTGGCCGGGTTGTCGGTGCTGTCGCCGAACACCGAGGCGTAGTTGAACAGCACCGACTGGCTGGTCTCGGTCCCGATCGCGCGGAAATAGGGGTTGGCCGAGGTGATGGTCGAGTTCGTCGACAGCGCCGCGGTCTTCATGTTGGTGTTGCGGATCGAGTAGTAGCCGGTGACGTTGACCGTCAGGTCGTCGCTGATCTCCTGGTCCAGGGTCACAAAGACCGTGTGGCGGCGCTCACGCGGATAGACGTCGGCGTAGTCGGTGGTGTCGCACCGGTTCTGCGAGCCGGCGACCAGGCCCGGCAGGGCATAGGACACGCCGGCGACCGAGATGTTGGCCTGAGCGCAGGTGGTGGCGCGACGGTCGGTGCCGCCCGTGCCGCGATTGTCCTGGGTGACATAGGCCCGCTCGCGGCCCTGGATGTCGTCATGCCAGGCATAGGCGTACGAGGCCGACAGCGAGCCGCTGCCCCAGTCCTTGCCGATCGTAAGGTTGGAGTCGAAGGTGTGATAGCCGTCGGCCACGCCGTACTTGCCCGACACCTCCGCACCGGTGACGCGCTTGCGGGTGATGAAGTTGACGACCCCGCCGATGGCGTCCGAGCCGTAGATCGACGAGCCGCCATCCGGAATGACCTCGACGCGATCGATGATGCCCGGCGGGATCACGGTGGGATCGACATAGGTCTGCAGGATGCCGGCCCCGACCACGCGGTGGCCGTTCAGCAGCACCAGGGTGGTGGTGCCGCCCGAGGCCCCGAGACCGCGCAGGTTGGTTTGGGCGATCGGCTGGCCGAAGCTGGCCGAGACCGCCGGGAAGCCGTTGAAGTTGCTGATCTGCGGGATGGTGGCCAAGAGGTCGTTGGTGTTGGCCGCCCCGCTGGCGATCACCTCGTCCTTGCCCACACCGATGACATTGGTGCCGACCGGCGCGACGCCCCGCAACAGGGTGCCGGTGACGACGATCTCGGACACCTCGCTGGCGTCCGTCTTGTCATCCTTGGCGGGTGGCGGATTGGCGGTCGTGGTCTGCGCCATGGCCGGACCGGCGAGGGCGATCGTCATCGTCATCAAGCTGACCGATACTAGCCCCGCACGGCGCCTTTCGAAAATATTCGCTGACATGTCCCCTCTCCTCTCCCTACGCCGCAGGCTCGTTTCGGCCCTTCGGTCACTTTGGACGCACAATCCGTAGCTTAGGAATCTACGAATGACAATTGACTACTTTCGAATACCTTCGTATCTCAAAATCAATTCGAAGAAGAAACGCGCACGCATGTATCGCGCCAGCGCGTGGCCATCACGGGCCTGACCACAGGGAGAGGAAGAACCGATGACCGAGAAGGCCAGCCTTTCACGGCGACAATGGATGACGTCCGCGGCAGCCGCCGGCGGCGCGCTGATCGTGTCCGGCAAGGCTCTGGCGGCCGGGACCGACGGCGCCGGCCCGATCGTCCGGACCAGCCATGGCCCCGTGCGGGGACGCATCGAGGACGGCGTGCATGCGTTCCGAGGCGTCCGCTATGGCGCGCCGCCGGTCGGCGGCCTGCGCTTCCGCCCGCCGCAACCGCCCAAGCCGTGGTCGAAGGTCGTGGAGGCTGATGCGTTCGGCGCCGCCGCCATGCAGTCGCCCGGCCCCGACGCGCCCAAGACCGAGACCCACAACGAAGACTGCCTGTTCCTGAACATCTGGACCGCCGGCCTGGACGCCAAGAAGCGCCCGGTCATGGTCTGGTTGCACGGCGGAGCCTTCGCCGAGGGCGCGGCGGGCCGTCCGACCTATTACGGCGACCACTTCGCCCGCGACGGCGTGGTGCTGGTCTCGGTCAACCACCGCCTGAACGTCTTCGGCTTCACCCAGCTGCCCGACAGCTGGGGCCCGGCCTACAAGTCCTCGGGCCTAGCCGGCATGCTGGACATCGTCCTGGCGCTGCAGTGGGTGAAGGCCAATATCGCCCGGTTCGGCGGCGATCCGAACAATGTGACGATCTTCGGCGAGAGCGGCGGCGGGGCCAAGGTGTCGCTGCTGCTGGGCATGGTCCCGGCCAAGGGACTGTTCCACCGCGCCATCATTCAAAGCGGCGCGGGCCTCAACGCCGCCCCGCGCGCCTACGCCCAGACCCTGGGCGGCGCGCTAGTCGAAACCCTCGGCGTCAAACCCGGCGACGTCGCCGCCCTGGCCGCTGTCGACGCCAAGACCATCTTCGACAGCCAGAAGGCGGCGATCGACAAGGCCAAGGGCGCGGCCAGCAAGGGCTTCCTGATCGACGGCTTCGTGCCCAGCATCGACGGCCAGGCCCTGCCGCGCGGCCCGTTCACGCCGAGCGCCCAGCCCTGGATCAGCGACGTGCCGCTGCTGATCGGCACTAACCGGGACGAGATGACCCTGTTTCTGGCCTCCTCGCCCGCCATCGCCAACCAGACCGACGAAGGCTTCGAAAAGAGCGCTCGCGGGGCCTATCCGGCCAAGGCCGACGCCGTCATCGCCGCCCTGCGCGCGGCCCATCCCGGCGCCTCGCCCGGCGACCTGACCATCGCCTTGCAGACGACCAAGACCCTCTGGAGCGACTCCGTCACCCTGGCCGAGCGCAAGCTGAAACAGCCCGCGCCGGTGTGGATGTACCGCATGGACTGGGACCAGTCCCCGGCCCTGGGCGGCAAGCTGAAGGCGGCCCACGCCATGGAGCTGTCCTTCGTGTTCGGCACCCAGGAGAACATCCGCGACTTCGTCGGCCCTGGCGATGGCCCGACGCGGATGGCAGCGCACATGCACCCGGCCTGGGTCGCCTTCGCCAAGACCGGCAATCCCCAGACCACCAACCTGCCGGCCTGGCCGCGCTATGACCTGGCCAAGCGCCAGACCATGATCTTCAATCTGGACAGCAAGGTGGAAAGCGACCCGCAAGGCGACCTGCGCCGCGCGATCGGCGCCTAGTCCGAAGATGCCCTCGAAGCGGGCGGGAGACGGCCAAGCCACCTCCCGCCTTTTTTCATTTCGCGACCGTCACGACGATGTGGGCATAGCGGGTCAGGGCCGGCGCGCCGTCGTCGCTCGCCTCGGCCACGATGTGCAGGGTGTCGCCAGGCTTGGCGTCGGCCGGCACGACCAGCTTGGTCGAGAGGCCGTCCAACGCGCCCAGCGCCGCCTCGCCGGCATAGGTCCCGGCCTCGGGCCAGGTCCGCCAGCGCACCGCGACCTGGTCGTGGTCCGGATCGCTCACCGTCGCCGCCAGAGCGACCGTCTGACCGGGCTTCGCCGAGATCAGGCGCGCGCCCTTGAGGACGATCTTCGGTGCGTGGTTGGCGTCGGCGTAGCGCGGCGTCGTGGCCCAGACGAACCGCGCGGCGAAGTCGCGCTGCGACTGGGCCAGGAACGGATGGGTCGGCTGGCGTTTGAACTCCGGCGCCTTGCCGGACGCCACGGCCGCCAGGTTCGCGGTCATCTCGCCCGACATCGCCGAGCGACCACCATCGTGATAGCCGCCCCAGCCGCCGAACGAACTGGCGCGATAGCCCTCCAGGCCGTTGTCGATCAGGTTCAGATAGGTGACGGTGTCGCCCTCGCCGATCGCCGAGCCCTTGGCCTCGACCGGCGACCAGACGATGTAGCCCTTGGCCCGCAGCTGCTCAGCCGTTTTTCCCGCCTCGCCGAAATAGTCGAAGATGTCGCCCTTCACCATCTGCCGGCCGTCGCCCCAGGTCCGGTAGAAGGCGCCCAGCGGGCCCTTGTCGGCGATGTTGGCCTTGGTCCAGTCGGCGCTCATATAGGCCGTGTCGTCGACGCTCAGCGTGCGCTGGGACATGTAGCTGATCATGACCCCGCCCTTGGTCTCGACGTAGCGGATCTCGGGCCAGCTGGGCTTGATATACTTGGCGTAGGTGTCGTCCTGGTCGCCGGACGGATGGATGACCGCCTTGCGGATCACCTTGGCCCGGATCGCCGCCCACTGGGGCGTGCCCTTGTACTGCTCTTCGATCGACTTCAGGGCTCGGGCGATCGTGCTCTGGCCGCCCCAGGCGTGCAGGTAGATCGGGGCCTCCTCCTTATCCAGCAGCAAGGCCTTGATCAGGTTCGAGCCCGGCGTGTCCTTGTCCATCTCGCCGTCGAAATCGACATTGCCCCAGCGCACCTTGGACCGCAGCGCGGTCGGCGTCGGATAGGCCGGATCGTGGACGCGCAGGTTCGGATAGGCCTTGGCGTAGGCGTCCAGCGCCGCATCGATGAAGCGCTCCTTGGGATCCCAGCGCCAGGATGTGCAGGGGCAGATCTCGCGGCCGACGCGGGTATATTCGCGGCCGGCTACATACCCTTTGGTCCCCTTGCCATCGCCCTTCCAGTGGAACTGGCTGCTGGCATAGATCAGGCCCTCGGTGCGGAAGCTGGGCGCATAGAGCAGGTAGCGGACCAGGGAGTTGGAATCGTCCAGCTCGGGGTCGGCGGTGATCACCACGCGCGGCTTGGCGCCCGGCGGGGTCTCCAGATAGCGCGGCGGCGCGACCTTGCCGGCGGCGGCCCGGGACGGACCCGCCGCCAGCGCCATGCAGGCGCCGATCACGGCGAACGCGGCGGCCTTCGAGCCTCTCCCCATAGCCTCTCCCTTCGTTTTTGGTTTGAGGCGGCTTACCACGCCCACCCGCGCAGCGCATCGATAAATATCGTTGTTTATTTTCGTTCACTTTCGATTTAACGAACGCGACGCCTTCAACCCTCTTCGCCGCTGGACGATCCATGGAACCCAAGCCGCAGCGGCGCCTCGTCGTCGGCAACTGGAAAATGCACGGCCTGCGGCGCGATCTCAGCGAGCTAGCAGGCATCGGCGAGGCGGCCGCGGCCTGCCCCGCCGTGGACGTGGGGATCGCGCTGCCGGCGACCTTGATCCTGCCGGCTGCCGACGCCGCGCCAGCGCTCTGGATCGGCGCCCAGGACGTGCATTCCCGACCAAGCGGCGCCTTCACCGGCGAGGTGTCGGCGACGATGATCCGCGACGCTGGCGGCCGCTTCACCCTGATCGGACACAGCGAGCGGCGCGCCGCCGGGCAAGAGAGCAACACCACGATCAAGGCCAAGGCCGAGGCCGCTCGCCAGGAAGGCCTTTCGGCCATCGTCTGCGTCGGCGAGGACGCCGCCACGCGTGCCGACGGCCAGGCAGAGCGCGCCGTCAGCGCACAGCTGCTCGACAGCCTGCCCGAGGGCGCCGCCCCGTCGTGGCTGGTCATCGCCTATGAACCGATCTGGGCGATCGGGACGGGACGCACGCCGTCCACCGATGAGATCGCCGACATACACGCGGCCCTGCGGCGCGCTTGCGTCGAGCGCCTGGGCGATCCCAGCCTGACCGTGCGCCTGCTCTATGGCGGATCGGTCTCAGCGGCAAATGCCAGCGAGATTCTAAGGCTTCCGAATGTCGATGGGGTCCTGGTCGGCGGCGCCAGCCTGCGCGCCAGCGGCTTCACGCCCATTATCCGACTTGCACAAAACGCCGCGCATCTAGGCCCAAACAATGCCCAAAAGGATTCGGCACCGTAGGCGGTGCAGCGCCATTTTCTGACATTGGCGCGGCTCCAGGAACGCGACGTTCCGTGAGGCGCTGGTGCGGCGCCAGAGCTGACTGGCCGATGAGCTAGAGATCGATCTGCTCAGACATCTCCAGCGCGTCATCGACCTCGATGCCAAGGTATCGGACCGTGCTCTCTAATTTCCGGTGCCCGAGTAGCAGTTGGCATGCGCGCAAGTTGCCGGTCTTCTTGTAGATCAGCGCCACCTTTGTTCGGCGCAGGCTATGCGTGCCGTAAGCCCGAGGTTCGAGTTCAATCATCGACACCCACTTATCGACCAGTCTAGCGTACTGCCGCGTACTGACGTGATCGCCTGGTCGACTGCGGCTTGGAAACAGCCAGTCGTCGTTACGCCGTCCACGCGCCTTCAGCCAAACCGCCAAAGCGTCTCTTGTGGGCTCGGTGATCTCGAACGGGACGGGCTGTCCGGTTTTCTGCTGGATGATCGTGGCGCGTGCTCGTAGCGCGCCGCCCGGCGCCACGTCGCTGACGCGCAATCTCACCAAGTCACAGCCCCTGAGCTTGGCGTCTATGGCGCAATTGAACATGGCAAGGTCGCGGACTCGCCCGTTCGCCTTGAGCTGCTGTCGGATTCCCCAGATGTGCCGCGGCTTGAACGGCGGCTTTGGGCCGATGATGCGGCCAGTGTTCCAAGGACGCTTGGGTGGAAGGAAGAGGTCAAATTGAGCCATGTCCGCCTCCTGCGAATTGGCTACTCCCCTCTACTCATCCTACCACGTTCAGCCGTCCGCGGCTCCGGTTACGCATTGCCGACATCGGGCGGTGCCAGATTCCAGACATTGCATCGTCGGCGCCTTCGGCCGCTTTCGCCCCTTAGCGGACCTGTTGCGCGAGGCGCTTGGCCGCCGACACGGCTTCTATCACGCACTGCTGGAGCTCGATTTCGTCTCGAGCGCATTTGGCCGCGTATATGTCTTTGCCCCCGCGACTGAAGGTCACCATTGTGAGCCATTGTCGGCCTGGAGCAGGGGTTATTTGGGCGACGGTCGCCTTGAGTGGCTGGCCAGTGATCTCTCGCGTTGCGGCCCGAAAGTTCTCGGCGAAGCGCTGGGTTAGCCCGTCATCGCCGGCCGTCCAGACTTCGACCGCGGAGGCGGCAATGCTGGTTGTGGCGAGAAGCTCAAGGATCATTTTCAATACGTTAGCTGGGGCAGGTCGGCTGTCGACCCGTGGCGGACCTTCGACCGGACTCGGACAGCTCAGGCCGTCCATTAGTTGGGGGGCTTGGCGAGGAAGTCTATGACATAGCCGGCGAAGGCCTTGGGACGCTCCAGATACATCAGGTGCCCGCTGGCCGGCACAACAATCCGGCGCGCGCCGGGGATGGCGGCCTCGATCGCCTTGGCCTGGTCCTGTACGTCCTTGATGTCAACCGCGCCGACCAGGATCAGCGTAGGCGCGCGGATCTCGCCCAGGCGGGGCCTGGCCACGGCGATCGGTTGTTCCTTGGTCCCTGCGGTGACATTGCCTGGATGGGCCCGCAGCAGGTCCGCCAGGCGCTTGCGTTCGGCGCTGGCGCCTTTTGTCAGAATGTACGGGTCCTTCACCGCGCTGTTGACCGCGCCAAACTTGAACAGCACCAGCAGCTTCATCGTTCGCGCCAGGAAGCCGAACGAGGCGTCAAAGCCGCTGACCCAGGGGCCGACCAGCACCAAGCGGTCGACCGCTTCGGGATGCGCCAGAGCGAAGTCCACCGCCACGCCGCCGCCCGAGGACGAACCGATCAGGGTGGCGTGCGGCATGTCGACGATCTTCATCAGCGCGGCCAGATCGTTCGCCGGGCTGTACGGCGCGGTCGCGGCTGGCGACGCGCCATAGCCGCGCCGATCGTAGCGCACCACGCGATAGCGCTGGCACAGCAGCGGCCAGACATCGTCATAGGCAGCCGAGTGCAAGATGCCGTCATGCAGCAGCACCACGGCCTCGCCGCTGGATCCGCAAGTCTCGTAGGCGATCTTGCCGCCGTCGACGTTCAGCATTCTGGGCGCCGCGCTGGCGCTCGGGGCGCAGAACAGCAGGCAGCCGGCCGCGATCGCCCGGACGGACGTTGAAAACTGCATTGATGATCTCCGGTTAGAGCGCCGTCAGCCGGCGCGTTTCAGCTCGTCGCTATGCACGTCTGGCGGTTGCTCGGGTTGGTATTCGAGGATGTCGCCAGGTTGGCAGCGCAGATACGTGCAGATCGCTTCCAGGGTCTCGAACTTGACGCCCTTTACCTTGCCCGACTTCAGCAAGGATAGGTTAGCGTCGGTAATCCCGATGGCGCGGGCCAGCACGTTGGAGCGTACCTTGCGGTGGGCCAGGATGACGTCGAGGCGTAGGACGATGGGCATCAGACGAACGCCTCGCGATCTTCCTCGATCTCGCGGCCGACCTGCATGACCTGGCCGATCACCAGCACCAGCAGGCCCAGCACGAAAGCCTGCAGGCTGGCCATGTGGGCCCAGTTCTTGTCGATCTCGTAGCGGGTGGCGCTGAGCGCCAGATGGCACAGGAACGGCGAGACCGCATAGGCGCAAAGCCAAGCGCCGATCGCGCCAAAGCGTACGGCGGCGGCGCGGGAAAACACCTCGCCGCCGGCATAGTGTAGGAACAGCGCCCGCAGGCTCCAGAAGATCATCAGGATCGGGGTGGCCCGCACGATGCCGACCACCACATAGACCAGCCGATGGACCAGGGGCAGCGAGCCGAACGCCACGGTATTGGCCGGCGCCTCGCCGATATAGCAGTTGTCCGGCCCGATCCGGACCCACTCGCCGCGATAGAACAGCATGGCACCGATCGCGGCGATCAGGATCAACGCCGACAGCGACAACAGGCCGGTGAAGAGGCCCGCGATCCAGCCGCTGCCGATCCGCACCCGGCGCTGGGCGGCGCTTTCCGGCGGCTTGACGGGCTTGCGAACATGCGGCTGCAACTTCACGACCGTGGCCATGGCGTCCTCCATGCGGCCATGCTCAATCAGAAAAAACTTTCTGTCAAACGATATAAGCCCCGGCGCGCGGCGTCTGGGCTCAACGGCCCATAACCATCCTCACCGGCTGTTTAAACCGTCAGCTTCTTGACTGTGACGGCGCCGTGAAAGCTACGGCCGGGCGGCGCCAGAAGCGGTCCTCGGGCCACCTCCAGAAAGGCGACATTAGCCCCTACCTTGATCGCCTTTCACGATGAGGCTACTCAACGATCATGGTTCAGCGAGCTTCGCCCGCGTTAGGAACGGCGTCTCACTCCGTCTGGGGTGCGGTCGCCCTCTACTATGCACTGGCTCTGCTCATCTCGTGGATCGCGTGGGCGCCGCTGGTCGTCAGCCGCGCCGGCCTCGGCTGGGCGCCGTTCGTCATTCCAATGCCATGGGTGATTGTCGGAACGCTGGGACCGCTGATCGCGGCGGCGATCGTCCAGTGGAAGACCTGCCGAAATCTGAACCTTGGCCTTATCGGGGCGTCCTGGCCACGTACCGTCCTAGGCGGGATCGCGTCTGTGGTCGTGCTCGCGGCAGTCTTCGTTGTTGGCGCGGCAGCGATCCTGACGAATGACCCACCGAAGGGATGGGATCCGAGCGCAGCCCGTCTTTACGGCTTTCATCTCCTCTCCACCTTTGCTGCCGGGCCTCTTTTCGAGGAGTGGGGCTGGCGCGGCTTTGCGCAGGCGAGGCTTCAACAGCATATCCGACCTCTTTGGGCCGCCCTTCTGGTGGGGCTTGGACAGGCGCTCTGGCATCTTCCACTCTTTTTGATCCCAACTTGGTCGAGCGCCTCGCCTCCGGCCTATTTCGCAATGGTCTCCGCGCTTGCAGTCATCATCGCCTGGGGCTTCAACCTGTCCGGCATGAGCATCATTGTAGCGATCATCCTCCACGCAACGTTCAATGCATCCTCCAGGGTGCTCGGGGGCTTTCTAGGGACGGCCGACGTTCGCGAGGGCGCCGATGGGGTGGTGGCTATTCTGGTGGCGCTTGGCGGGTTGGCCATAATTCTGGCGTTGGCCACCAAGGGACAGTTGGCCTATCGGCCCGCAGCTGATCGGCGCGAATAGCCGACCGACACGGGAAAGTCGTGCAGGCGCCATGAGCCGACCTTCGTATACCTCCAGAAACCGGACACACTAGCGACTATCCGTCTCTCCACCGTGCGGCGTCCTTGGACGGCGGCAGTCCGAACTGACGAGCGTATTCGCGGCTGAACTGATTGGGGCTTGCATACCCGACGCCGAAGGCGATGGAGGTGGCGTTGCCCTCGCCGGCGATGAGCAGCGAGCGCGCGTGGAGCAGGCGCACGTGTTTCTGGTACTGCAGCGGGCTGAGCGCCGTCACCGCTTTGAAGTGGCGATGGAACGCCGAAACGCTGAGAGCGGCCATCTCGGCCAGGGCCTCGATCCGCAGCGGTCTGGCGAAGTTCTCGCGAATCCAGCGGATGGCGATACCGACGCGGGAGAGCGCCGTGTCGGGCATGGCGATGTCGCGTAGCATCCAGCCCAGCGGCCCCTGCAACACCCGGAAGAGAATTTCCCGCTCATAGGCCGGCCCCAGGGCGGTGATCTCACCCGGTCGTTCCATCAGCCGCAGCATCCGCACCCACGCATCGAGCAGGTCCGCCGTCACCGGCGCCACCGAGAAACCAGGGCTATACAACTGACCTCCGGCAGGTTTGGGCAGGTCGGCCAGCAGGTTGGCGACGTTGGCCGGCTCCAGGGTCAGCGCGACGGCCAGGTATGGCTCGCCCGTCTCTGCTGCATGCACCGACCCCACCGCCGGCAGGCCCACCGACATCACGAAATAGGTCGCCGGGTCGTAGCGGAAGGTGCGATCGCCGACGGTCATGGTCTTGAAGCCCGTCAGGATCAGGTTGATCATCGGCTCGTAGACGGTCGACATCCGGTGCTCCGGGATTTCGCCCTGGACCATGATGACGCGCGGGATGCCCGTGTCGGTGGGCCGGCTCTCGGCTCGCGACGCCAGGGCTCTGAGTTCCTGCAACTGGGTTTCCATGTCCCTGGTTCTCACACGGCGTGCGAGCCCACTCAATGATGGAGCAGGAATAGGCAAACTTCGGGGAGGATCGTGAGCGCGCCTCCGAACGGCTCGGCCTACCTCTTTGGTCATTCGCTCAACGGGGCGATCAACGGGGAACCGAGACATGAGCATCGTCATCATCACCGGCGGCAGCCGAGGCCTGGGCGCCAGCGCTGCCTTTCAATGCGCCAAGCGCGGCATGGGCGTCATCCTGACCTACAACAGCAACCCCGCCGCCGCGGCCAAGGTGGTCGCCGAGATCGAGGCGGCAGGCGGCAAAGCCGTCGCCCTGCCTCTCGACGTCAGTGATACCGCCGGCTTCGCCGGCTTCCGGGCCGCCGTGGCCGAGGCGCTGGACAAGACCTGGGGACGCAACGAATTCGACGCCCTGGTCAACAACGCCGGCTACGGACTCTACGCTCCGATCGCTTCGGTGACCGAAGAGGACTTCGACGGCCTGTTCCGGGTCCACCTGAAGGGTCCGTTCTTCCTGACCCAAGCCCTGCTGCCGCTGATGACCCACGGCGGTCACATCGTCAATGTGACCAGCGCCACCACCCGCGTCGCCTTCTCCGGCGTAGCCCCCTACGCGGCATTCAAGGGCGGCCTGGAGGTGCTAACCCGCTACATGGCCAAGGAGTTCGGCGAGCGCCAGGTCCGCGCCAACGCCATCGCGCCAGGCCCCATCCGCACCGACCTGGGCGGTGGCCTGGACGACGCGTTCGAGGCTATGCTGGCCGGTCAGACGGCCTTGGGCCGCGTGGGCGAGCCGGACGACGTCGGCTGTTTGATCGCTGGCCTGCTCTCGGAAGACAACCGCTGGGTCAACGCCCAGACCATCGAAGTCTCCGGCGGCTACGTCATCTGAGGAGCTCCGATATGCTGGACCAAATCCGCAATACGACCGATGCGCTCATTGCCGCGCTCAACGCTTTCGATGTCGAGGCCGCGCTCGCCCTGTTCACCCGGGAGACGATCATCGACGACCCTTCGACGGGTCACAGGTTCGACGGTCATGACGGCATCCGCGACTACGTCGAACGCTATTTCGCGGGCTATCACACCGTGACCGCATTGCTTTCCCACGAGCCTCTAGGCGAACACCGGGCTCGGGCGCGCGTAGATTTCACGGGCGACTTCGGCCACGAGATCGGTCGCCTGGACATTACCGTGAACGACGCGGGCTTGATCGTCCGCATCGACGCCGATCTCGAATAACCCCTTTTCAGTTCGGAGCTTCCATGTTGCTCGACCATATCGAATTCCGCGTCGCGAACGCGTCCAAAAGCCTGCGCTTCTATCAGGCGGCGCTGAGACCGCTCGGCATTGAGTTGGTGATCAGCGTCCCGCCGGAGCGAACCGCTTCCGGCGGACACCGTCACGGCCTGGGACGCGATGGGTACCCGTCGATCTGGTTCCACGACGGCGAAACGCCGATCGCCCCCCTCCACATCGCCTTGGCGGTGGAGGACCGGGTCCTTGTGGATAGTTTCTTTGCAGCGGCCCTCGCAGCAGGCGCCCGGGACAACGGCGCGCCTGGCGTCCGGACGCGCTACCACGACGCCTATTATGCCGCTTATGTCCTGGACCCGGACGGCAACAACATTGAGGTGGTTTGCCAAAGCAAGTCCTAGGCGAGAGCGCGCCAGGAGAACATCATGCTCGACCACGTCTTCATTACCGTCGGCGACATCGAACGCTCGATCGCCTTCTATGAGCAGGCCCTGGCCCCGCTGGGGATCGCCCACGTCGTCGACTATGAAGGCAAGGACGGCCCAGAAGGCCATCCCGACCTCAAGGGGTTCGGGCGCGGCGGCCGGGTGTTCTTCTGGCTGCGTGCCGGCCAGGCCGACGCCCGGGCCACCCATGTCGGCTTCGTCGCCGATGGCCAGGCGGAGGTCGACGCCTTCTACGCGGCGGCCATCGCCGCCGGGGCGGGCGACAATGGCCCGCCCGGCGCGCGGCTCTATTACGACCCGCGCTATTACGCCGCCGGGGTCGTCGATCCCGACGGCTACACCCTCGAGGCCGTCTACAAGAGCTGGCAGCACCCGGCGCGCTAAGCCTCGCCTTTCCTCCCCACAATCGACTTTGCAAGGACACCCCATGAGCGGGCGACTGCTGATCTATGGCGCGACCGGCTATACCGGCCAGATGGTGGCGCAGGCGGCCAAGGACGCCGGCCTCGACATCGTGTTGGCCGGCCGCGGCGCTGGTAAACTGGCCAAGCTGGCCCTCAAGCTCGACGCGCCCTCTCGCGCCTTCGCCGTCGATGACGCGCCCGCCCTGCACGAGGCGCTCGGAGACTGCGCTGCGGTGCTCAACTGCGCGGGCCCGTTCGCGGCGACCGCCAGGCCGATCATCGAAGCGTGCCTCGCCACCGGCGCGCACTACTTGGACATCACCGCCGAGTTCAACGTCTACGCCCTGGCGGAGGCTTTGTCGGACGCCGCCACGAAGGCCGGCGCGATGCTGCTGCCGGGCGTCGGCTGGGACGTCGTGCCCAGCGACGCCCTGGCCGTCCGCACCGTCGCTCAAGTGGGCGATCCCCAGCGCCTTCGTATCGCCTTGCAGGTGGCCGGCTCGATGTCACGCGGCTCGGCCATCAGCGCCGGCGAGATCGTCGCCGTCGGGCTGCTGGTGCGCCAGGACGGCAAGATCGTCGCCAAGCCGGACGCCGCGAGCGCGGAATTCAACTTCGGTGAAGGCTATGTCGAATGCTTTCCGCTGTCGTTCGGCGACCTGGTGACGGCCTGGCGCTCAACCAGCGTTCCCAATATCGAAATGTTCGTCCACGTGACCGGGGCGGCGTTTCCGCAAGGCGACCTCTCAAGCCTTCCCGACGGACCGAGCGCCCAGGAGCGGGACGAGAACCGGGCCCGGGTTGTCGTCGAGGTCTTGGGCGCGGACGGGTCGCTGGCCAGCGCGATGATCGAGACCGTCAACGGCTATTCCTACACGCCGCTCGCCGCCGCCCAGGCCGCGTTGCGGGTCCTAGGCGGTGAATATCGCGCCGGCTTCCAGACGCCAGCGACGGTGTTTGGACCCGACTTCGCCGCGTCCATTCCCGGCACGCGGATCATCGACCTCTAGTCGGAGCAGACCCTCATGGACGCCATCGAGGTCACGACCTTCAAACTCACGTCCGGCCTGACGATCGACGATTTCGTCGCCGCCAATGCCGACGTGGACGCCTGGCTGCTCAAGCAGCCGGGCTTCATCTCCCGGCGCATCGTCCAGCGTGGCGACGGCGTGGTGATCGACCTGCTGATCTGGGCCAGGGTCCGGGACGGCGAGACCGCCGCGGCCCGGCTGATGGACGGGCTGGCGGCCTCTCCGGTCCATGCAGCCATCGACCGGTCCAAGGCGTCGTTCACGGTGTCGGCCGTGCAGCACCGCCTGTTGCCTTCAACAACCCAGACATAACTGGGCAACGTGCGCCAATTGCTGACGTTGGCGCACGTCCCGACACACGACGTTCAGCGGCCCGTGCGCAGGGACGAGATCGACCGTCAATAGACCTCAAATCCGGCGCGCCGTAACTGAACCAGCATGCTTTCCGAGCCGACGAGGTGATAGAGGCCAACAACGACCAGCGTCGGCTTCGGCGCGTTCAACATCGCCTCGAAGTGCGGAACCCAGGCGCGATTCCGTTCGACCGTGAGCTTGGCGTAAAGCTCCGGATAATCGCGACGTTCGTGATCTACAAAATCCGCCGCCGCCGTCTGTCGGCCCGCGAGCCATTCTGTCGATATGCGTTCGGACCTGCGAGAGCCGCATCCGTAAGGTTCTCTGGTTGCTGTAGGGCGCATCGGTTCGAACACCGGAGGGGCTAAGCCCTCGCGACGGTCACCTTTGCGTTCTCGCGCCCGGTCTCGTTCTGATCCGGATGTGGGCCCTCGCGCGACACGGACCCACTCACGCAGTGGCCCTCATTCTCTGGATGACGAGATTTGCGCGAGCTGTCTCCGAACGAGATCGATGGCCTCGATCAACTCGACTAGGTTTGGCGCCTCTCCCAAGAGGTGGTGATCTGAAGTTGGCGCGGGCGATCCAGTCGCAATTACCGGCGCGATGAAGCGATAGCCTCTACCGACGACCGTGGCGATGAACCGCGGCGAGCAAGGATCGTCCTCCAAGGCTCGTCGCAGGCCAGCCACATTCACCTTGAGATTGGTCTCTTCGACGTAGGTGTTGGGCCAGACCTGCGCGATCAGCCAGCGCTTGTCCACCAGTTCGCCAGGTCTCTCGACCAGAGCCGTCAGGATGTCGAGCGCGCGCCCGCCAATTTTGATAGGCGCCTCTTTCTTCAGCAGCAATTGCTGTTCCGGCCTTAGAAGGAATTGGCCAAACGCAAAGCAGCGCTGACCAGGCGCAGCTTGGCCAAAACTGGACGCATGCTCTTGTGAATAAGTCGTCCCAAGAAGCGGTTCGGCAGCGGCGGCAGTCGGCATTTCGACACTCCTCCAAGCTTGGCGCATAGGCCTTACCAGTCGGCGTCCGGCCAATCCCTGGAGCGCATCGGCAGTGTCGTCCTATCCGACGGCGGCAGAATAAGCTTCAGCTCAACCCTCGGTCCATGGCCCCAAACCGGGGACACCAAAATACCCGTTTCAGTGACAACACCCCTAGCGCACCAGATCGTGCGGACAGGCCAAGGCGTTTCTCGTCGATCAAACCGTCGATGGCGCAGCTAAAGCTCGATAATGCCTCGCTTGGCGGCCACGGTGACGGCGTGTGTTCGGTCCGCGACCCCAAGCTTGGCGAAGATGCGCTTGAGATGCGCCTTCACCGTGTCCTCCGATATGCCTAGTCTCCGGGCGATCTGCTTGTTCGGATTGCCGGCGGCCACGAGAGCCAAAATCTCAATCTCGCGCTCGGTCGGGGCTTCGCCGATCGCGTGCACCGCTATTTGCGCCGCGACCTCTGGGGGAATATGGCGTCCGCCGCTATGCACGGAGCGGATCGCCTCGATCAGATCCGTTCGCATCGCGCTCTTGAGCAAGTAGCCGCTTGCGCCCGCCTTAAGCGCTCGCAACGCTTTCGCATCTCCGAAATAGGTCGTGAGCACCAGGATACGGACCTTCGGATGCTTTCTGCTGATCGTCTGGATCGCCTCGACGCCATCAATGCCTGGCATCTGGAGATCCATCAGCACGACGTCTGGATTGGCTTGATCGATCGCGGCGATCGCAGCAGCGCCGTCGCCAACTTCAGCCGCCACGATCATATCGGGCTGCCGCTTGATCGACCCCACGACCCCATCACGCAGCATTGGGTGATCGTCGACGATCATCACACGGATGGGATTGGCGGTCATCGAATTGTCCATCGCCGCGCTCCCTCGAACCTACGCCGCCAGGCCAGCCAGATTGGACGCGATTTATCGGCATAGGCAATGTCAGCCCCAACCCTCACTTCGACCCGCGTGCCGCGAATGGCCTCCGGGGTGATCGTCAGTTGTCCGCCGATCTTCGCCGCTCGTTCGCGCATGCCGACCAGGCCAAAGTGACCAGTAACGCCGCCCTGCGTGACGATCACCGGCGCGATGCCTACGCCATCGTCGATGATCCGTAGAGTCAATGTCTTGGCGCCGAATATGATCGCGATCGTGACACTATGCGCGCGCGCATGGCGGGCAATATTGAACAGCGCCTCGTCGGTTATCCGCAGCACCTCGTCGGCGACCGCCGGATAGACGTCTCGTTGTGAGCCCTCGATGATCACACAGGTCTCTATCTTCTCGGGCCGCAGCAGCCGTTCGGCGGTTCGCCCGACAAGCTCGGCCAGACCGCGCGTCTCGCTCCATTGCCGCAACTCGTGAATGCGGTCGCGCCCTTCCACCACGACGGCGTCCGCGCTGTCCAAAGCGTCCAGCATGTCGCGGTGCGCCGGCTGAATCGTGACCATGTCCTGCGCGATGTTGCTGAAGCGCATGATCAGACCCTGCACGCTCTGCAGCAGCGTATCATGCAGCTCACGGGCGATGCGCTCGCGCTCGTCCAGCCGCTCGTTCATCCGCGCCCGGATACGCTCGGCGACGGCGCGTAGCCGCATCGAATAGCCGAGCCACAGCAGCCCCAAGGTCAGGGTTGCGCAGAGGAGGTAGAACGGCCAGCTTTGGAAGAAGGTCGGCGGGATCTCGAACTCGAGTGTCGCGCCCCCCCTGTTCCATACGTTGTCATCGTTAGCCGCGATGAGGCGGAACCTGTAGCTGCCGGGCCTTAGCCCCGTATAGAAGGCTTGTCGCCGCGGGCCTGGGTCGACCCAGCCATCATCGACGCCCTCCAGCTGATAGCGGAACCGCACGCGCGAGGGCACAGATAGGCTTGTGGCGGTATATTCGATCTGAAGGTTGGATGTACCCTTAGGCAGCTGAATGGGCGTAGCGCCGGAACTGTAGACGCGACCGCTGGAAACCAAGGATTTGATGATCACAGGCGGAGGGCGCGAATTGAAGGAAAGCCCCTTGGGGTCGATCCAGGCGACGCCAAGCCTGGTCACGAACCACAGACGCCCGTCGGAGGCCTCCATCGCGGTCTGCGAGCGAGAGTCCTGCTGCGCCACGCCCGGCATGCCATCGTCGCCATCGAACACGCGGGCCTTCGCTAAACGACCGGTGTGCGCGAATGCATCGTTCAAGTCGGCGCGCTCAATCTTGACCACGCCAGATACGGTGTTGAGCCAGACGTCGCCGTTGGAGGTTTCGACGATGCCAGCGGTCCGGCTCAAAAACGGATTTAGGTCCGACTTTAGGGTGACGAAGCGTTGGCCATCGAACCGAGCCAACCCGAAGTCCCCGCCCGCGTAGACGTTCCGTCCCCGGACCGCCATGACCACGACCGTTCCCAGCCCAAGATCGCTACCCGCCGAGAATATCCGACGGGTTGGTCCATCGACCATCTCGATACGGTCGCCTAGCGAAATCCAAACGCGACCGGCCGCGTCGCGGAGAATCTGCATCGGCAGGACGCCTGGGGTAGCAAGGCGTGGTTCGGGCGACCATCCACGCCCCTCCCGACAAAAGGCGCCCTCCACGGAAGAGACGCAGATCCGGCCCGCCGCTTCCTCGACGAGAGCAAATGACCTGTTTTGCGCCCATGGCAGAGGTACATCCCGCACCGCGGCGCCGGATAGAATGCCCAGCGTTCGGTCCGTGCCGATCCAAGTGCGAGACAGCGCGTCCGTGTGCAGTATCAAGGGGCGCCGCGAAAGCCTCGCCAGCTTCCGGGCGACGCGCCCCGGCCCTGCCCTAAAGAGGGCGTCGCTTGATGTTATATACATCGACCCGGCGGGACCCGGCGCAATCCGAAAACCACTCCGCGAAGCCGTAGGCAGGCCGGTGGCCACCACCGCGCTCGTCTCGCGAAACTGGTCGAGGCCAAGATTCGTCCCCACCCAAATGTTGCCTTCGCGATCCTCCAGGATTGGATTGGCGAGGTTGGACGTAAGGCCGTGCTCCAACCCGAACCGCTCTCCGGCGCCTACGACGCCGGGCGCGCCGCCTCCAAAGCCGAGGCCGCCGAGGCCGCCGAGGCGGAAGACGCCGCCACTCCCATAAGTTCCCCAGAGACCGCCGTGGCGATCGAACAGGATGCTCTCCGCGCGCGGATTGGCCGTTGTCGGCGGCGCGATCCATGTCGGCGCGGCTGGGGCGGATGACGCGGCGATGCGCTGAAGCCCTGGGCGGGCGCCGGTGGTCAGCCATATCGCTCCATCCGGCGACTGCTTCAGCTTTGGTCTGTCCGAAGCCGAGGCGGCGACGCGCGAAAAGCGATTGGCGCCCGGCCGCAGCACCTGGAGTTCATCGCCGGCCGCTATCCAGACCGATCCGTCGGCCGCTCCAAGAACGCTGGTCGTCGCGCCCGCGGCTACCCCGCGGGATGGACCGAAAATCTCCCATCTTCCCTGGCTGAAGCGCGCGACCCCGCCCCTGCCATCCCCCCCTAGCGCCGCCCAGACGCCGCCCGCGCGATCCTCGGCGAGCTCCAGCACAGGGACTGGCGGGAGGCCCAGGTTGAAGGTGGTCAGGTGGCCCGCGCGCAGTCGCGCTAGGGCGCCGGATGCAAAGCCAATCCAAAGGTCACCAGAGCGAGCGGCGAGCAGCGAATTGACGTTGAGCGTTGGAAGGCTCTCACCTTTGACTGGCTGGAACTTCTCGAAACTCGCGCCGTCAAACCGGTAGAGCCCGCCGCCCGTGCCTAGCCAAAGGTAGCCGTCGCTGGACTGGGCGAGCGCCCAGATCTCAGGCGGAGCTCCGTCTCTGGAAGTCCAGGCGGTATGCCGCAGTTGCTGAAGGCTACGCTGCGAATCCTCCGCGCGCGTTTCGCACGAGCTCGCCAGGAGCGACGCCAAAATCCCCAGCAGAAGGCGCTTCCCAGCGAGCGACATACCTCCATCTTTTCATTCAAAGTGCGCGCGATGTCACGATGGAGAACGAGGGAAGCTGACGACGCAGGGGAAGCCTGTTCGTTCCGGCAGCTCCCCCCGAGGCGGCGGGCCGCAGCGTCCCTAGAAGCGCCTGGAAATCGAAAGCTCGAACCGGCGGCCTCGCGGGTCTCCATACGAGCTATAGCCCATGCCCTGGTCCACCTCGTAGATGATGCCGTTGATGACGTCCAAGCCTGTCATGTCGAACGGAATCACCACCCGAGGCGGACGTTGACCGAGCAGGTTCCTGACGCCCAGCCGGATTGATGGCCAGGCCGAGCCAGGCTCCGCCACGCGTCCCAGGGAGACATCGATGAAGGTTTGAGAGGCGATCTTGTCGGCGCCTTGATATCGGCGTGCGATTTCACTGCGGATAGCATTATCGCCGTCGATGTCAGGATAGCTCGTTCGGTAGTCGCTATAGAATTGGGCGTTCAGGCTCGTCATCCACGCGCCTCTTCTGAAGTCAACGCCCCCGTTGGCGCGAAAGGGAAGCGGGCCCTCCAGACGACCGATCGTCTGATACGGCTTGCTGTAGGCCCAGGCCCGCTGCGTGCTATTCATAAGCCAGGTCGCGTGAACGTAGAGATGAACGCCTCCAAGAGGCGTTTCTTGCTGGTGATCGAGGTTCACATCGAGAATGTCGGTGCGCGACGAGCCCAAATTCTTCGGAGACAGATCCACCAGCACGAGTGGGCCGGCTGTGTAGCCCTTGGCGCTGTCCTCCGCGGTTAGTGGACCACGCTGTATCAGGCCGGGAAATTGATCCTCGAGGCTAAAGAGCCTGTTGTAGTAGGCATAGGGTATTTCTCCGATCACATCGGTCTTTTCGGTTCGCGAATAGTCCATTGACACGCGCAGACCAGGAAGTCGGGCCGGCTTCAGGACGAAGCCCGTCGAGAGGGTCTTGGCGCGTTCGGGACCGAGCGGCGAACCGCCCTCGCGAACCAGGTACCTGGGCAGACGCTCTCCAGGTCGCTTCGGGTCCTGGGTTCTTCCCGAGAAGATCGCATCTCTCACCGGACCATCCGCGCCCTGACGGAACTGATCCGCATTGGGCGGCAGGTAGCCCGTCGAATAGCTGGCGCGCACCATGAGGTCTTCAAGGGGAAAGACCTTGAAACCCGCCGTAAAGGTGCTCGTGTCCTGCGTCCGGCGCAGCGTGGGCGGCGCGCTCTGCGAGGCCAGGGTCGGGATCGTCAGGTCGAAATAGTCGGTGCGACCAGCCAATTGAAGCTCCAGGCCGCTTACGAGCCCAAAGCGACCATCCAGGGGAAAGATTGGCGCTCGGAGTTCGGCGTATCCGGAATAGACCCGCTCGATCTGGTCGCTCAAGGTGCCATAGAAGTTGGTGGGGGTGGCCTGGCGCCGCGCCTCGAGGAGCAGGCTTAAGGTGGTGGCCCCGGCGGCGGTCCGGAACACCGGGCCGGCCAGCCGCAGGTTAGCATCCACCATGCTGTTCTCTTTGACGTCGATCGAGGGAGGTAGTGGCTTGTAGCTGGCCAGGGCCGCCTCGAGCGCGTTCGCCCCTTCGAAGAGATTGACCTTGGTCACCGAGAGGAAGCTTTCCGGCGTGGCGGGATTGAAGGCTACGGTCCGAACGCGCGATCGCGCGGCGGTCAAGTCCAGGTCCGTGCTCCATCCGCGTCCGATATGGGCAATTGCGCCCACGGTGGCGCGGAAGGTCTGATTTTCCGTACTCGAGGTCCCCGCGAACCCCGGGGTGGGGAAAGCGACATAGATGGTTTGGGCGAAGGGATTGCCATTGGCGCCCTGCGCGACGGCGACCCGGTCCTGCGACGAGAACCAAGGAACGGAAGTCACGCCCTTGTTCGCCAGATAGAGGACATCAACAAACCCTTCGAGCCGGGAGGTGAAATCGTGATGGACGCTTAGAAGGGCCGCGGTCGTCTTGGTTCGCGGCAGCATGCTCTTGAGGGCGCCGCTCCCGTCGGGAGGGATCGTCCTGTCGTATTTCCCCGCATTGGCGATTAGGGCCTCGCGCCCGCCTGCGCCCAGACCGGTCGACAGCGGCAGGAACGTGATGTCGGACGTCAAGGTCGGGCCGTTGACGAACGCAAGATTGGCGAAGAAAGGGGTGATGTTGATGTTCGCAGCGACCGGTTGCAGTCCGTCCAGAGCGGAGTGAATGAAAGACCGCTGGCCTATCCTCAGGCCCTGGTCTTGGGCATGGTCGAGATTGACCGTCACGCGGGTCGCACCCGACGCCGACGCGCCGCCCCACCGCGCGTTGAGCCGCCAGCGGCCGCTGTCGCCGTGATCGCTGAGCCCGATCGTCGAGGTCAGGTCGAGGCCCTCGAACCGGCGCTTGAGCACGACATTGACCACCCCGCCGATGGCGCCGGGGCCGTAGATGCCGCCAGCGCTGGAGGTGAGCACCTCGATGCGTTCGATCATTTCGGGCGCGATGGCGTTCAGGTCCGCTTGTAGAAATGCGCCAAGATTTGGAACGCTTGGCAATCGGCGGCCGTCGACCAGGACAAGGGTCTGGCTTTCGCCAAAGCCGCCAAGGTCGATCGTGGAGCGAGAAGAGCCAAAATTCAGCGTCGGCGTCTGAGACTGCGCGACAGCCTGGGTGTTATCGGTCAAGCGCGAGCGCATGAAGTCTTCGATCGTCGCCGCCTGGGCGTTGGCGACATCATCTCCCGTCGTCACCTGGTAGGGCTGGATATCGTCTCGACTGCGGGGAATGTCCGCGTTCAGACTTCTGCGGGCGATGACCAGAAGTTCGGGCACCGTGGTGGGCGCCTCCCCTCTCCCGTCCTTGGACAACGGCGCCGCGACGTCCTGATGGGAGTCGACAATGGCGTAACCGCCGTGTGGAAGCCGCCGAAAGACAAGGCCTGAACCACGAAGCAGCCGTCGCAGCCCGTTTTCAGCGTCGAAGCGCCGCGCAAGGCCTGGGCTAAGGCGTCCGTCGGCGATCTTTGGGTCGAAGGCGAGAGCGATATCGGCCTGGTGGGAGAAGCGGATCAGCGCTTGGTCAAGCGGACCGGGCGGAATGACGAAGTCGACTTGCCGCCCACACCACGCGGGCGAAGGTATCAAAGCCAGTGACGCCAAGAAAAAGCTGGCGATCGTCCGCGCGATCGCCTCTCGAGCAAGGGGGCGGCCGCCGCTGTCGCCAAGACCGGTCGCCGCGACAAGAGCGGATATCCAACGCCACCGCTCCCCCAAAGCGACCTCCGTCGTGAGGCGCCTCCCGGTTGGGCCAGCGCCGAGCTGCAGGAACCGCTCCCAGCGAGCCCGCAAATGAAGTTGTGTCCCGACAGGCGGATGCCTAGCCTAAGGCCGCCCAACGTCCCCACCCGTGACGTTACTTCAAGCCAACCTTTGAAAACATCCCGTTCGCTCAGCCCAGCCAAACGCTTTACCTCTTTTTACCACCAAGACTTGGATCCTCCCGCCTAAGGTCTGGGCTGAGCGGATCCGCAAGCGCGCCCTTCCTGACCTCGATAGCCGTGGTCCAAGGGCCTGAAGGCCATCGGCGACCACCGTGACGACAACGACTTTCGCGCCATGGCCGCTGTCCGGTTCGGCGTCGACGCGATCGGCGAGATCCTCAATCGCCCACGACGAGCGCGACCTTCGCAACCCCAGACGCCAAGGCCGACGCTTGACCTCGTTTAACCGCGGGTTCCGGACAGAACCCGGTAAGCCATGGGTGTCGCCACCGATGGGAACCGGCCATGAGCTCCAGTCGAAACGCTTCGCCAACCTTTTCACATCGACTGGCGCGGAGGGCGGCGCTGAGACGCGCGGCCGGTTGTCTGGCCGGCTGTGTGTTGCTGACCTTGACCCCCGGGCGCTCAGCCCGCGCCGCGGACCATGACGACCAGGCCTGGGTCAACCTCTCGCTGATCACGCCGCTTGCGCCCCGATCCGAGTTGAAGGTCGACGGCTTCACGCAGCTTACCGGGACCTCATCGCCCGCGCGCGAGCTGGTTCGGATCGTGGCGCGGACCAGGCTCGGCGACCAGATGATGCTCGGCGGCGGCTACGTTTGGACCCACGTGGACTCGGGCGGATCCGACTTCACCGAGCATCGCGCCGTGGAGCAGCTCGATTTTCAGCAGCCGCTCAAATGGCGCGGCGGCGCTGTCACCTCGCGGACGCAACTCGAGGAGCGCTATCGCGGCGGCCAGCGCGGGATGTCCTTGCGGCTTCGGCAACTGACCCGCCTTGATGCGCCGATCGGCAAGGCCGGCGTCGGCGTCGTGTTGTGGAACGAGTACTTCCACGAACTGCGCGATACGCGGTGGGCCGGCGGCGCCGGGCCGGGGCTGATGCTGAATTTCGTCGGCGTGCATGTGCCCTTCGCGCGCGGCGTTGCGATCGAACCCGGCTACCTTAGGCAGACAACCTTCCAGCCCGGCCCCAATCCTGAGATCAACGCCGCGGCCATCTGGATCACCGTCAGGCGCTGAGGCCATCTGACAAAGGCCTAAAGCCGGCGCTGATCGTTGTCTCGAACCGGCGGTCAAAAGGCCCCCAAATGGCCCTCCGCCATCGCCGGTCGCGGCCGCACGGAGACCCGCAGCGGCGTCGGCGCCCGACATCCAAAGCCGACACCGCCCCCAGTCCTGACGCGTCGCGAGGCATAGTGAGATCGCGTGCGATTGACCCGGATTGGGGCGCGACCTTTCAAAAGATACAGCGATTCAAATCACTTAACCTCTCTTTACCGCCGAGCCGAAAGCCCCGCGCCTACGATCTGGCCGAGAGCCTCTTCTCTCGACCATGGAGCGTCATCATGACCAAGCACGTGTTGTTCATCGTCACGAATGCCCCGGTGATCGGGCCACACAATCGCAAGACCGGCTTCTTTTTCGCCGAGGTCGCCCACCCGTTCGGCGTCCTGGACACGGCCGGCGTGGCCATTGAGTTCGCCTCGCCCATGGGCGGCTGGACCCCCTACGACGCCTATGACGAGGCCGATCCCGCCCAGAAGGCGTTCTTCGAGAGCAAGGCCTTTCGCCGTCTCAACCGCAGCCGCAAGCTTTCCGAGGTGGACGCCGCCGACTACGACGCGATCCTGATCCCCGGCGGCCTGGGCCCGATGGTGGACATCCAGCGCAACGCCCACGTCAAGAAGGCCGTGGTGCGCGCCTGGACCACCGGCAAGATCGTCAGCGCCGTCTGCCACGGCCCGTGCGGCCTGCTGGGCGTCGATCTGGGCGACGGAGCGCCGTTCGTGCGCGGCAAGAAGGTCACCGGCTTTTCGACGAAGGAAGAATTCGACTACGCCCGCGAGGACGTCCCTTATGAACTGGAGGAAGCCCTGAGGGCGGAAGGCGCCGACTATTCGTCGGCGGACAACTGGCAGCCCCATGTCGTCGTCGACGGTCGCCTGATCACCGGCCAAAATCCGAACTCGGCCGAGCCGCTCGGCAAGGCGCTGCTCGCCGCGCTCGGCGGCTAGGTCGCCTCTCGAACACGCCGGCGCGCCCCGCCCTGCAACGGGCCGGGGCGCTCCAGCCGATGCCGTCACAGCGTCGGTGCTCCAATGGCCTTCGCGCGCGCCAACGCGCCGCTGGTAAGGCCTAGTTGGGCGTCACGCGGATAAGCCCGCCGGCGCTCTCGTCCTCCAGCAGCCAAAGCGCGCCGTCGGGCGCGATCTCGACATCGCGGATCCGGCGCCCCACCTCCCATCGCTCGGCCGCCGTCGCGCCGGCGCCGTCTATGACGATCCGGTTGAGGGACTTGCTGATTAGGCCCCCGGTGAAAGCCGATCCCCGCCACTGCGGGAACATCGCGCCGCGATAGAAGACGAGGTTTCCCGGCGCGATGACCGGCGTCCAGTAAAGCACGGGCTTCTGAAGGTCTGGGCGCGTGTCCGGGCTCGGGATCGGTACGCCATTGTAGTTGACAGCGTAGGACACCAGCGGCCAGCCGTAGTTTTTGCCTGGCTCGATCAGGTTGAGCTCGTCCCCGCCCTTGGGCCCATGCTCGATCTCCCACAGCCGCCCATCGGGGGCGAAGGCCAGGCCGTAGGGCGTGCGGTGCCCGACGCTCCAGGTTTCGGCCGGCGAGAGGTTGGGGCCCGCGAACGTGTAGGTGCGGATCACCGGCGCGGTCCTGGCCTTCTCGGTGTCCTCGGGCGGGTCGATGATCGGAACGCTGGCCGCGCCGGTCTTTCCCGCCATCGGGTTGCCGGGGGCCGGGGCGCCATCCAGCGTCAGGCGCAGGATTTTGCCCAGCGGCTGGTTGGGATCCTGGGCCGGCGTCATGCGCTGGCGCTCGCCGACGGTGAGGTAGAGCAGCCGACCGTCCGGCGAAAAGGCGACCTGAGCCCCGAACTGGCCGCCCTGGCCGCCCGCGCCGTCGCGCCAGATGACTTTGAGGTCTTCGAGGCTCGCCCGCCCCTGACCAAGCTCAAGCCTTGCTCGGGCCAGGGCGAGGCTCGAGCCGCCCTCTCCGGGCGCGGAATAGGTGAGGTAGACGCTATGGTCGGTCGCATAGCGAGGCGATAGGAAAACCCCCAGCAGTCCGCCCTGGCCGTCGGCGACCACCGGCGGCGGGTTGGCGACCACCGTCTTCTCGCCTGTCTGTGTGACCAGCCACAGCGCGCCCGGCTTTTCGGTGACGAGCATCCTGCCGTCCGGCAGAAACGCGATGCGCCAAGGCTTGTTGAAGGTTGCGACCTGGGTAAGCTTGAAGGGCAGGCTGGCCTCAGGCGCCTTGGCGCCGACATTTGTCTGGGCTTGGGCGGCGCTCGAGAGCACGGCCGACAGCACCGCTAGGGTCGCAAGCTTCATCATCAGTCTCCTCTGGACCACGGCCGTCTCGACCAGAACGCTTCAGCGCCGCGATGGCTTCGGGGCGTAGACTGGCGCGCTCGGCCCCTAGGGTCGCCGGCTATCGAACCTTGCGGTCGAGGAAGTCGCGGATCAGCGGGGCCATTTCTGACAAGCGGTCTTCCAGCGCAAAATGGCCGCTGTCGAGGAGATGCACCTCGGCCTTGGGCAGATCGCGCAGATAGGCTTGGGCGCCAGCCTCGGCGAAGACCTTGTCGTTCTTGCCCCAGACGATCAAGGTCGGGGGCTGACGATCCCGGAAGAACTTCTGGAAGGCCGGATAGAGCGGCACGTTGCTGGCGTGGTCCTTGAGGAGGTCCAGCTGGATGTCGCGGTTGCCGGGACGGTCGAGCGCGGCCTGATCAACCACCCAATTGTCCGGGCTGATGCGCGAAACATCGCCCATGCCGTCGGTATACAGGAACTTGGTGTTCTCCGGCGTCACCAGGAAGCCGAGCGCGTCTCGCTTGGCCTGAGAGCCGTCGGCCCAATAGGCCTTGATCGGCGCCCAGGCCTCCTTGAGCCCCTCGTCGTAGGCGTTGCCGTTCTGGACGATCAGGCCGCTGATCCGCTCAGGGTGCTTCAGCGCCAAGCGATAGCCGATCGGGGCGCCGTAATCCATGACGTAGATCGCGTAGCGCCGCGCGCCGAGCTTGGCGGCCAACGCGTCCACGATGTCGGTCTCATGGGCGAAGGTGTAGGCGAACTGCGTATGGTCCGGCGCATCGCTTTGCCCAAAGCCCGGATAGTCCGGGGCGATGACGTGATACTTGTCGGCGAGCAGCGGGATGAGGTTACGGAACATGTGTGACGAGGACGGAAAGCCGTGCAGCAGCAGCACGACCGGGCCGTCGGCAGGGCCCGCCTCACGGTAGAACACCTTCACACCGTCGATGGTGGCGGTGCGATAGTGGACCACGGGAACCGAAATGGTCGAGGCGGGGGGCGCGGCGCGCGACGCGGCCGGCGAAGCCAGGAGGCTGGCGGCGAACGCGGCGGCGAGGATCGATCGGATCATGAGGGTGTCCTTGTGCGTTGGGCGCGCCACGAGGTCGTGGCGGCGGGTTGGAGAAGCGCGCCGGCGATCGGTCGGCCCCGCGCGGCGGTGGTGGGCTCCGGGCGCCCGGCCGTCGGGCGTGGGCGTGGGATCGCGTGCGGGGGTCGACGCCCCCGCGCCAGGATCCCGGTGATCAGCACTCCGGCCCTGGCCAAGGCGGTTCCCTTCGAAGCGGATGTTTCGCCAAATCAAGCCGATGTCCGGGGTCGTCTCACCGAGCGAAAAACGACAGGGGAACACAGGCCGGGATGCCTGCGATGACTTCGAGCTCGAAGCCGCCCCATGTCCGGAACCTTAGGATCATTCCCCAAGGTACGGCGGTTAAATCCGGTCTATTCGCGTGGGGCGCTAGCCTGGACTACGCGCGCTCAGCGCCTCGACGGCGGCCTGGGCGACGGCGACATCCTCCTCGACCGTCCCCGCGCTGGCCCCGACCGCGCCGATGACGGCGCCTTCGGAGACCACCGTCAGTCCGCCGCCGAAGGTGACGACCTTGCCGCCGTTACTCAGGCCGATGCCGAACAGCGGATGGCCCGGGGCCGCCAGCTCACCGATCAGGCTCGTGGGCTTGTCGAAGAGGCGCGCGGTCGTAGCCTTGCTGATCGCCAAGTCGATGCAGCCGATCAAGGCCTGATCCTGGCGAACGAAGGCGATGAGACTCCCGCCCGCATCGACTATGGCGATGTTGTAGGGCAGCCCCAGGGCCTGGGCCTTGGCTTCCCCCGCGGCCAGCATGAGCTTGGCGTCCGACAAGGTCAGGCTCTCCAGACGTCTGGGCATGGGATCTCGCCTCCGTCGATCTCTTCGCCCACGCTACGGCGGCCAAGGATGTTGGGCGGGTTAAAACCGGCAAATTGCCGTGAAGGCGCCAAGTCGGCCGGCGGCGGGCCAACTTGCGCCATGACTTTCGGGTCGATGACCCGCGGATGCTCGGCGGCGTTTAACCAAAATTTACCGTGCGAAAGGCCCAAGGCGCGACGCTCTCGAGCTTGACCGGCGTGGCCAGCCTTAGTCGCCTTGACCCTCCTGGGCTTCGTCCGCTTTCGGCGGCGGTGATCAAGGTTGGCGAGGTCCGTTTGAGCACGCGGCGGGCCCGCGAGGCAGCGCCGCCGACCTTATTGGGCCAACGCCGCAGGCGCTCAGCTGGGCATGCCCTCGAATTGGGGAAGATCCAAGGGCTTCACCCAGGGCAGCCGCCGCTTGACGAACATTTCGAGCTTTGGCGCGATGCCGGTCGGGTCATCGAGGCTGCCGAGCTGGACGAAGGTCAGGCCAGGAAAGCTCGTCAGGTTGCTCGTGTAGAGCCGAGCCGCGCAGGTCGGGCAAAAGTTGCGGTCCAGCTTGCCGCCGGAGTCGGCGACATAGCCGAAAGCCCGCGTCTCGCCGCCGGTCAGGGTGAAATCGTCGTTGGGAACGCCGAACCAGACGGCGGCCTCGCCGCCCGAGGCTTTCTTGCAGTCGAGACAATGGCAGACGGCGATGAAGTCCGGATCTGTGTCGAACTCGAACGTCACCGATCCGCAGGCGCATCGCGCCGTGTGCTTCTTGGTCATCCCATCGCCTCCATCGCCTTTCCGCTCGAAGGCCTTTCCGCCCTCAGGTCCCGCCTATGATGTCCCAAAGTCTCGCGCCGCAGCGTTATAAGGCGTAAAATTAAGTGAACGCTGGACCTCGCCGGATCAGGCGAGGCCTGGAAGCGGCGCGGCCGGATCCACAAGGCCCGCCGCGCGCAGCTCCAGCCAGAACGGGTCAGGCACGGCCTCCTCCAGCGCCGCGCGGTCCTCGGCGATGCGGCCAGGATGGCTTGCGCCAGGAATGACCGCCGCGACGGCTGGGTTGGCCAGGCAAAACTGCAGGCCGGCGGCCTTCATGCTGACCCCGTAGTCGTCGGCCAGCGCCTTGATCTGGGCGACCTTTTCCAGAATGGCCGGTGGCGCCGGCGCGTATTCGAAGTTCGGGCCGCCCACCAGGGCCCCGGAACTGTAGGGACCGCCGACGACAATACCCAGGCCCCGCTCGGCGCAGGTCGGCATGACGCGCTGCAGGGCAAGGCGATGATCCAACAGGCTATAGCGGCCGGCGAGCAGGAAGCCGTCCGGGCGATTGTGTTCCAACGCCAGGAGGATCTCGATCGGCTCGACGCGGTTGACGCCAAGACCCCAAGCCTTGATCACCCCCTCGTCGCGCAATCGATCCAGCACCTTGAACGCGCCCTGGCGGGCGCTTTCGAAATGGATCAGCCAATCGTCGCCGTAGAAATCCTGGGCGACGTCGTGCACCCAGACGACATCGATACGGTCGGTGCGGAGACGCTCGAGGCTGGCCTCGATCGAGCGCAAGGTGGCGTCGGCCGAGTAGTCATTCACAATCCGGTTTGGGCGGCCATATCTGAAGACATCGCCCTTCTCGCCGAGATTCCGGGCCCTGACGTCCTCGATCTCGTCGAGGACCAGCCGCCCGACCTTGGTGCTGATGACGTAGGCGTCGCGCGGCTTGCCCTCCAGGGCCTTGCCCAGCCGCAATTCGGCGAGCCCGGCCCCATAGAGCGGCGCGGTGTCGAAATAGCGGATTCCGTCGTCCCAGGCCGCGGTCACGGTGGCCAGCCCTTCGGCTTCGGGAATATCCCGGAACATGTTGCCGAGCGGAGCGGTGCCAAACCCCAGCCTGCTGGGCAGGATAAGGTCGAGCGACATGTTGGACAGGATGAGGTCGAGCGACATGATGGGGGTCCGTTGCGGCGTCCTTTGATACGCCACTATTGTCGGCGCTGGCTGATCGCGCTGGTTAAACGACGTCAAGAACCGTCAAGTCCGTCGCGCGACGTCGCGCGATCGTAAGCCGGCTCCGATCCCTGGTCCCCCTGAACGCGACGGGCAAGCACGCCTCGGCCTGGGCTTCACGCAATTTAACCGCGCTTAAGGCCGCCAAACGCGATCGCCCCAGATAAGCTCGATCGATCCTAAAAGGGAGACCGCCATGGGCGTGCAAGCCAAGACCATCGCCTTCCTCGTCGCCAAGCCAGGCCAGGAGGCGGCGCTGCAAAGCCTGTTGCGGGATCTGGCGGCGGCCAGTCGCTCAGAGCCTGGGAATGTCAGTTACGAGGTCTGGCGCGATCGCGACGAGCCGCGACGTTTCGTTCTGGATGAGCTCTACACCGGCGACGAGGCGATCACGGCCCATCGCGCCACCCCCCACTTCCAGGACTATCTCTCCCGCATCGGTGATCTGGCCGACCGTCAGGCTGTCGTCGCCCATCCGATCGACGTGGCCTGAACGCCGATGACGGCGCGCGTCAACACCGCTAGGCCCCGTGGGGGCGCGGGGGATCGCCGCGGCGCGCCGGCGCCGGAGGCAAGGGGCGCGACATGACCTTCTTTGAGAGCCTGGTGGCGTTGCTCGCGCTAGCGATCATCCTGCTACAGATCTCTCGCCGCGCCGCCGCGCCATATCCGGCGATGTTGGCCGCGGCCGGCGTCGGCCTTGCCCTGATCCCGGGCGCGCCCAGCATCAGGCTGGATCCGCATACCGCCTTAGCGCTGTTCATCGCGCCCGTCCTGGTCGACGCGGCCTTCGATTTTCCGCTGGACGCCATCCGCAGGTTCTGGCGGCCGCTCGTGGCGCTGGTCGTGATCGCCGTGCTCCTGACGACGGGCGCGGTGGCGATACTCGGCGTGGCGATGGCCGGACTGCCCGTCTATGCGGCCCTGGCGCTGGGCGCCATCGTCGCGCCGCCGGACGCGGCGGCCGCGACCGCGGTTCTCAGCCAAGTGCGCATGCCACGCCGGTCGGTGATGGTGCTGAAGGGCGAGAGCCTACTCAACGACGCCTCGGCGCTGCTGCTGTTCAGCGCGGCCACGGCGATCCACGCGCGCGGCGCGCTGGACCCGCCCCTGGTCCTCCAGATCGGCCTCGCCGCGCCAGGCGGCATCGTGCTGGGCATCGTCCTGGCCCACGTCTTCGGCTGGCTGACGCCTCATGTCACCGGGACCCTGGGCGGCAATCTACTGGAATTCGTCTCCAGCCTGGGCGTCTGGATCATCGCCGAGCGCCTGAAGCTTTCGCCCATCCTCTGTCTGGTCGCTTTCGGCATGGCCATCGCCCGCATGACCGAGGCGACCACCCCGCCCCGTGCGCGCATCCATAGCTTCGCGGTCTGGGACACGGCGGTTTTCCTGCTCAACGTCCTGGCCTTCCTGCTGATGGGTCTCCAGGCGCGCACCATCGTGACCGCTATGCCGCAAGCGCGACTGATCGAGGCTCTGCAGTTTTCCGCCTGCGTCGTCGCCTGCGTGATCGTTGTGCGCATGGCTTGGCTGCTGGTCTACAACCGGGTCGCGGCGCGCTTTCGGTTCGCCCGCGGCAATCTAGAGCCGGCCACCCTGCGTCAAGGGATCTTGATCGGCTGGTGTGGCATGCGGGGCCTGGTGACGTTGGCCACCGCCTTTGCCCTCCCCCGCGACTTTCCGCAGCGTGATCTCATCGTGCTCGCCGCCTTCGCGGTGGTTCTGGCCACCCTCGTCATCCAGGGCTTGAGCCTCGCGCCGCTAATCCGTCTGCTGCGGCTCGACGGCGAGACGGATCTAAAGGCCGAACTGGGCGCGACGCGGGCGGCGATGGCCGAGGCGGCGCTGGCGGACCTGGAGACCGCACGCGGTCCAGCCGCCAACTATTGGCGTTACGCCCTGCAGACCCGCCGTGTGACCGAGCCGTCCCTGGACGCGATCGGACCGCCGCCCAACCTGCCCTTCGAGACCTGGCGATGCATGGGCCTGGCCGCCATGCGTCGCCAGCGCGTGGCGCTGGAGGCGCTGCGTCGAAGCCATGCGATCGGACCGGACGCCTTCCTGATCCTTCAGGAGGAGCTGGACTTCACCGAAGTCGCCCTCGGCGACGACGCCCAGCGTCACATCGAGGAAGACTAGCCGCCGCCATGGCGGCTCAAGAAGTCGACCATGAGGCCGGCGATGGCGCGCGCATGGGTTTCCAGGGCGAAATGACCGGCTTCAAGCAGATGGACCTCGGCTTTGGGAAGGTCGCGGCGAAAGGCTCGCGCGCCTTCGGGCCGGAAAAACGGATCCTTGGCCCCCCAGACCGCCAGGAGCGGCGGCTGGCGATCCCGGAAATAGGCGTGGAAGCGCGGGTAGAGCGCGATATTGCTGGCATAATCGGCGATCAGGGCCAGCTGAATCTCGTCGTTGCCGGGGCGCGCCATCAGCGCCGCGTCCAGCCAGTAGGCCTCCGGAGCCAGCAGCGCGTCTTGCGGCGCGCCGTGCGTGTACTGCCACTGGGTCGTCTCCAGCGTCAGCATGCCGCGCATGACCTCGCGATGCGCCGATGAGGGATCGGCCCAGAAGGCGCGGGTCGGCCCCCAGCCTTCGCTCAGTCCCTCCTCATAGGCGTTGCCGTTCTGCGAGACGATGGCGCTGATCGCCTCTGGCCGCTCCAGGGCCAGGCGCAGCCCCACCGGGGCGCCGTAGTCGAAGATGTAGAGCGCATAGCGCTTGAGACCCAGGGCGTCCACGAAAGCGCCCAGGGTCCGGCTAAGGCCGGCGAAGGTGTAGTCGAAGTTCAGCGGCGCGGTCGTGAAGCCAAAACCAGGAAGGTCGGGCGCGACCAGGTGGTATCGGTCGGCCAGTCGCGGCATGAGATCGCGGAACTGGTGCGAGGAGGACGGAAAACCGTGCAGCAGGAGGATCGTGGGTCGCCTGGGATCGCCGGCTTCGCGATAGAAGACCGACACACCGTCGACCTCGGCGCGGCGAAGGGTGATCTCGTAACGGACAGAATCGCGGGTCATCAGGGCCTCGAGGTCGCTGGAGATCCAGGCAGCGTGCGGCGGCGGCGGCGCGCGTGACAGTAAAGCCGCGTCAAACCGCGTGAAGTCGCCTTACGCCTCGAAGAGGCCGCGATAGCGACGCGGCTCGGCGCGCTGGTATTGCGCCGGCGGCGCCACCTTGGCGCCCAGTTCGGCGGCCGCGCGCCAGGGCCAGCGCGGGTCGAACAGCATGGCTCTGGCCAAGGCCACCAGGTCGGCGTCGCCGGTCGAGACGATGGCCTCGGCCTGCTGGGGTTCGGTGATCAATCCGACCGCCACCACCGGGATGTCGACCGCGGCCTTGACCGCCCGGGCGAAGGGGACCTGATAGTTGGGTCCCACCGCGATCGCCTGGCGCGCGTCCAGGCCGCCGCTCGAGACGTGGATGGCGTCGCAGCCGCGCGCTTCGAGGGCCTGGGCGAAGGCCAGGGTCTGATCGAGATTCCAGCCGCCGTCGATCCAGTCGGTGGCGGAGACGCGCATCGACACCGGTCGCTCGGCCGGAAAGATCGCCCGCACCCTGTCGAAGACCTCCAGCGGAAACCGCATGCGATTTGCCAGCGAACCGCCATAGGCGTCGGTCCGCTGGTTCGACAGCGGCGACAGGAACTGATGCAGGAGATAGCCGTGGGCGGCATGGAGCTGGACGCCGTCCAGTCCGACGCGCGCGGCGCGCGCCGCGGCAGCGGCGAAGGCGTCGGCGACCCGCCGCAATTCCTGGCCGTCCATCGCGGCCGGCACGGTCACCCCCGCCGCGGCGCCTAGCGGCGACGGCGCCACGGTTTGCCAACCGTGGGGGTGATGCGGCGGCAACTGCTGGCCGCCGAGCCAGGGCTTTTCGCTCGAGGCCTTGCGGCCGGCATGGGAGAGCTGGATGAGCACGGGCATGTCGGACCAGCGGCGACCCCCCTCAAGGGTGCGGGCCAACGCCGCCTCGGTCTCGTCGTCCCAAAGGCCAGCGTCGGCGTAGCTGATCCGGCCTTCGGGCAGGACCGCGGTGGCTTCTATGGTCAGCAGCGCGGCCCCCGACATCGCCAGATGGCCCAGATGGATCAGATGCCAGTCGGTCATGCAGCCGTCCCGCGCCGAATACTGGCACATCGGCGCGATGATGATGCGGTTCCTCAGGGCGAGCCTGCGGATCTCAAGCGGTTGAAACAGCGCCGGGCCGGTCATGGTGTTCTACTCACCGATCGATGTTGGAGATGGTTCAACCTTGAAGACGGTCATCTTTTCCGCGCCATGGCCATGGTGAAGGCAATGCCCACTAATCGGACGCCCGGCGAACGGCATCCACACGGTGCAGAACGTAGCGCTACGTCGAGCATCGCCGCCGAGATGCGCCCTCCCCCAAAGCCTAGCCAGTCAATTGGCGTGAATCCTCGTGCGGGCCAGTCTGTCGCGAACCGTTGGCGGCCGCGGTTAAATTTGGTGAATCCGCAGGCTGCGCCATCGCATGGCCCCGCGACTTGCGGTAGAGCCGCCGCCGTCGTCGCTCGGCAGCAGCAGGATGATGCCCATGAGAACCACCCGCTCCTTCACGCGTCGCAACGCCCTTGCGGCCGGGGCGGCCCTCGCGGGCGCAGGGGTCGGCGCCTCGCTTTTGGGCGACAGCGCGGGGGCGGCTATCCCGCAGGCGGAAGGTTACGTCTCGGCGCCGGGCGGCCGCGTCTACTGGCGCCGGTTCGGCGCGGGTCCGAAGACCCCGCTCCTGACCCTGCACGGCGGTCCCGGGGCGGCTCACAACTACCTCCTGTCGCTCAAGGCCCTGGCCGACGAGCGGCCGGTGATCTTTTACGACCAGCTGGGATGCGGCAAGGCCGACGCCCCGACGAACGAGGCCCTCTACACTATCGATCGCTCGGTTGAGGAAGTGGACGCCGTCCGCGCCGCGCTCGGTCTGGATAAGGTCGTGTTGCTCGGCCACTCCTGGGGGGCGCTCTTGGCTATCGAGTATCTCTGCCAGGGCCGCGGCCGGGGCGTGGACAGGCTCATTCTCAGCGGGGCCATGGCGAGCATTCCCCAGGCCGTCGCGGGCTTCCAGCGCCTGATGGCGTCGTTGCCCGACGACTATGCCAGCCGCATCCACGCCCTCGAAACGGCCGGCAAGACCGGGACGCCTGAATACGCCGCCCTGGCCCAGCAATTCTACGATAACTTCCTGCTTCGCACGCCGCCCAGCCCGGACGCGGCGGTCTCCTTCGAGGCCTTGGCCAAGTCGATCGCCTATCGGGTTCTCAACGGCCCCAACGAGTTCACGATCATCGGTAAGATCAAGGATTGGGATCGTCGCGCGGACCTCAAGGCGATCACCCAGCCTTGCCTGATCACGACCGGCCAGTTCGACGAGGTGACGCTCGACTGCCACCAGACGATCCGCGACGGCGTGGCGGGGCCGGCCCGGTTGGCGGTGATGAGCGGATGCTCGCACATGACCATGGTCGAGAGGCCCGATGAGTATAATCGCTTGCTTAGGGAGTTCCTGAACCAGGCCTGACCCAAGGCGCTGCGCATCCACGACGAGCAACCGGTCCGACGGCCTGCTTGTCGTGGCTCACACGGCGTTTTACCTCGCTTCACTTGGCCAGAGCCATCGAACACGTCTGACTGGGAGCACCTTCAGACGCGGAGACAGGAGCTTGGTCATGGACAACTTGGAATGTATTTCGGCCGAGGCGGCGTGCAACACGCGAGCCGTCGCGAGCCTTGTTCGTCACGCGATCACCAAGCTGGACGCCGACCCCAACTCGGCCCGCCAATATCTCCTCAACGCCGAGACGTTGCTAGCGCCCTCCACGCCGCCGGCGGCCCCGACGGTCCAGCCGTCGGGCCTGGCCCCGTGGCAAGCAAAGCGCGTGAGCGCCTATATCGACAGCAATCTGGGCGGGGCGATCTGTCTGAGCGATCTGGCGCGGATGGCCCGGCTCAGCAGGGGTCACTTCGGCCGGGGCTTCAAGCGCACTTTCGGCGAGCGCTTCCACCTGTTCCTGACCCGCAAACGCGTCGAGCGGGCGCAGGCGTTGATGACGGGCACCCGGCTTCGGCTCTGTGACGTCGCCTGCGCGACGGGTTTTGCGGACCAATCGCACTTCACCCGCGCGTTTCGCGAGATAACCGGCGCGACGCCGGGGCAGTGGCGGCGCGAGGCCCTCGACCTGACCATGGATCGCCTGACACCGGCCTACCGCGCTTGATCTGGTTCGAAGCGATCGAAACCGGCCTTCGCCTTACCGGTGGCGCGCGGCGGGCCTGGGTGTAGGCGCCTCGCTATGGCGATGGTCTTGTCCGCTGGCGGAGAAATGCGAGCCTGTTCATGGCTTGGAGCTTCCTCTTCGTGACGCCAATGGCCAGTGCGTCGGCGGCTACAAGGCCGTGGCGCGCCCACCAACCATGCCCCTCCGTGATCGCCTAGTCCGCCTGACCGGCCGCGCGTGGACATTCCTGCGCAAATCTATCTCGACGCCTGGATCGACGATGTCTTCAGGCGGCGCGGGCCGTTCCTAGACGCCCTAGAAGCGTGTCTGGGCGCAGAATCTGCTCGACCACCGGCCGCCCACAGTCACCAGCACGGAGCTTGGCTGCAGCTTCTATGGGGACCGCGCCGGCGGCGTTTCGAGCTCAGTCTACGGGCGCGATTCTAAAGACCAGACTTCACGGCAATTTACCGGGCGGGACACAACGGTCGTGATTAGCTGATTGGAGCCTTTCGAGGAGGCCCGATGACCAGCATCGTCAATCCCGCCCCGCCGCTCAGCCTGCGCGGCGCGTGGGCGGCGCTTCGCCCGCCCAACCGGCAAGACGCGCTGCTGGCGATTAAGGCCATGGCCGCGGTGACGCTCGCGCTTTGGACGGCGTTCAGCCTCGACCTGCAAAACCCGTACTGGTCGGCCCTGACCGTCTTCGTGCTGCTCGCCGAGCCCCAGGCTGGCGCGGTTCGGTCGCGGTCGCTCTTTCGCCTCGCTGGGACCGCGCTGGGCGCGGCGAGCGCCATCCTTCTCTCCGCTTTGCTGGGTGATGATCCCACCGTGCTGCTGGGCGGGGCGATCGCGTGCATCCTTCTCGCCAGCTTCGCCAAGAACCTTGATCGCACGCCGCGAAGCTACACCTGGTTCACCACCGCACTGACGGTCGGCGTCGTGACCCTTGAGCAGGTCGCCGCGCGCGGCGCGATCCTGGAGACGGCCATGACCCGGATGGCCGAGATCGGTCTGGCGGTGTTGGCGACCGCCTTGGTCGACAGCCTGATCGCACCTCGGGCCGAGACGCCGGCCTTCGTCGCGGCGATGATTGATTGGCGTGACCGCATGGCAAAGGTCGCCGCCGACGCGCTGGCCACGCCCGCCGCGTCCGCGGCCCCTGACCTGACGATCCTGTCCCGGTTCGACGCCGCCGAGGCCCACTTGCCCTACGATGTCGTGGCGGCTCCTCCACAGACGCGCGACCTACACACCCTGCATCGAGCGACGACCTGGCTAGCGGTGGAATTGGCCGCAGCGGGCCGCTGGCGCGCCGTCCCGCCATCTCTGCGCGGCGCGGTCCGCACCTTTGTTCAGCGGACGGTGACGCCAGCGGGCCAACCGCCCAACGATGACCATCGCACCCTGGCGCTGGCGCTCGCGGCGCCCGGCGCCGAGCGCCTGGCCGCCTTTGTCGAGCGTTGGCGGCGCTTTTGCTTGGTGCTGGAGGCCGTCAGCCAAGGCGTGGCGCCGCCCAAGGCCGCGCCGGGAGACGGCGCGCGGCTGCCCCGAAGCTTGGACTTCGCCGTCGCGGCCCTCGACACCGTGCCCATGGCGGTTGGACTGGCCGCCTGTGTCGCCTTGTGGGGACTGACGGGCTGGGTGTCAGGGCCGAGCGCGATCGTGTTCGTCTTCCTGTCCCTGTCCTTCTCCCTGGGCTCGCCCGGCGCGAGGTCCACGGCGGTCGGCGTGCTGGCGTGGATAGCCATCGCCGCCGCCCTGGCCTTGATCTACCAGCTCGGCCTCTTGCCCGCGGCGAGATCCTTCTTCGCCCTCGCCGCCCTGCTGTCCCTGGCCGTGCTTCCCCTGGGCCTGCTAGCGGCCATGTCGCCGGTCGGCGTGGTCGTCCTGGCCAATTTCTTCGCCATTCTGGCGCTGCGCAACAGCCACGCGACGAACAGCGCCCAGACCGCCGAGATCGCCGCTGGAGCCCTTGTTGGCTGCCTGATAGCCCTGGCCGTGGTTGGCCTGTCGCCCATTGATCGCGAGCATCTTCGAGCGCGGCGGCTGGACAAGGCGGCGCGGCGAGACCTCTGCGGCGTGGCCGTCGCCCATCGTCCGCCGTCTCTCGAGCGCCTCGTGGCCTTGGGTGTCGATCGGGCCGTCATCCGCACGGGTCTTCCGGGCGCTCCCCCGCCTGGCAGGGCGCTGGACAGCCTTTGGCTTACGCTGGACCTAGCCGCCTTGCGCACCGTGGAGACCAAGCTGCCGGCGGAGACGCGCGCGCTGGTCGCCGACCTTCGCGGGGCCATGGCCTTCGAACTCGGAGACGATTTTTCACCGATGCTGTCACGAGCCCTGGCCGAGGAAACGCTGACCGCCCTGGCCGACAGCCCGGCCGACCTAGCGTCGGCCACGGCGGCCCAAGCGCTAGCCGCGCTGCGCGGCGGCCTAGACGATCCGCCGATGGTGAGCCACGCATGAAGGCGGGATGGATCCTCGGCGACGTCATCGTCTCGCCCCTGCCGCTCAGCGTGGGGCTCGGGCTCGCGGCGAGCCTGGCGCTGTCGGCCGCCTTGGCGCGCCTGGGCGCCTATCGCTGGCTATGGCGTCGGCCGCTGGTCGAACTCTCGCTCTTCTGTGTCCTGGTCGCGGCCTTCGACACCGCTCTCAGCGGTCATTGGCGTCCATGAGGCGCGTCAACAGCAACCTATGCCGGGTGCTGCTCACCCTCGTCCTGGCCATCGCCGCGATAGCCGCGATCACGCTTCTCTGGCGGCGCTATGGGGGCGAGCCCTGGACGCGCGAGGCGCGGCTCGCCGCCGACAGCGTCCCGGTCTCGACCGACGCACCCGGCCTGGTCACGCGGGTGCTGGTGACCGACAATCAGTTCGTTCGGGCCGGCGCGGTGCTGTTCTTGGTCGACCGCGAACGCTATGGCGCCCGGCTGGAGCGCGCGAGGGCCGAGGTCGCCCGCGCGCGTCTCGAGCGTGGGCCGCGCGCCGCGGCGCAGCTGCGTCTGGCCCTGGCCGAGCGCACGCTGGCGCAACTTGATTTCGAACGTTCGAGCGTGCGCGCGCCCGTCGATGGCTATGTCGAGGGACTCACCCTGCGCCCTGGTCGCTGGACCTCGCGCGGCGAGGCTCAGTTCACGTTGGTGGCGGTCGACAGCTTTCATGTCATGGCCCCCTTCGAGGAGACCAAGCTGAGGGCGATCAAGGTCGGCGACACCGCGCGCATCGACGTGTTGGGCGAACCGCGCCCGCTCTGGGGACATGTCGAGAGCCTGGCCGCCCAGACCCAGGAGGCCGGGAAAGACCAGGCGCGCCCAGGCCTTTCCTGGGTGCGCCCCGTCCAGCGCGTGACGGTCCGCATCGCGATAGACGAGACGCCCGGGGACCTGCGCCCGATCGCCGGGCGCACGGCCTCGGTCCGGCTCCAGCGGGCTCGACCGCTTTACGGGAATTGACCTCTTTTACCCCGCGCCGCGAGCGCGAACTCGTATCGTCAAGACGTCGTCCGACGGGAGAGGTCAGCGCAATGATGACGATCAAGGTCAACGGCGAGATCAAGCACGCCGACGTCACGGCCGACACGCCCCTCCTCTGGGTCTTGCGCGACGTGCTAGGCCTGACCGGTACGAAATTTGGCTGTGGCGTCGCCCAATGCGGGGTGTGCACCGTCCATGTCGCGGGCAAGCCGGTTCGATCCTGCGTCTTGCCGATCGGCGCTGTCGGGCAGCGCGAGGTGGTGACCATCGAGGCGATCGGCGAGCAGCCCAATGGCGCCAAGATCCAGAAAGCCTGGCTCGACCTGGAGGTTATCCAGTGCGGCTACTGCCAGTCCGGGCAGATCATGGCCGCCACGGCGTTGCTCAACCAAACCCCCGTTCCCGACGACAGCGACATCGACGCGGCCATGGCCGGCAACCTGTGTCGATGCGGCACCTATGTTCGCGTACGCCAGGCGATCAAGCACGCGGCCGCTGAGGTCTGATGGTGACCCCGCTCGCGCCGCGCCGCCCCCCATCATCCGCTCCGAAGGCTACGCGCCGCGCCGTGCTCGGCGCCGCGGCGAGCGGCGCCTTCCTTCTCGGCTTCCACGCGCCGCTGGGCCGATCGGTCCAGGCCCAAGACGCCGACAGCGCCTTCAACGCCTTCATCCGCATCGATCGCGACGGCGCGGTGACCCTGATCATTCCACAGGTCGAGATGGGTCAGGGCATCTATACGGCGCTGGCCATGGTCCTGGCCGAGGAACTCGACGCCGACTGGTCACGCGTCTCGGTGGCCCACGCGCCCGAGAACGGCCGTCTCTACGGAAACCCGCTGCTGGGAGAGCAGATCACGGGGGGATCCTCGTCCGTGCGCGCCTTCTGGACGCCCATGCGCCAGGCCGGGGCGCGGGCCCGGGCCTGCCTGGTCAAGGCGGCCGCCGAGCGGTGGGGCGCGCCGCCCCAGGCGCTGCGAACCGAGGCCGGCGTGGTCATCCACCCAGCCAGCGGCCGGCGGCTAACCTATGGCGCGCTGGCGGCGCATGCGGCCACCCTATCCCCGCCGTCGGCGCCGTCTGTGAAGTCCCCCCGCGACTTCCGCCTGATCGGCAAGCCGCTTCGCCGCCTCGACACGCCCACCAAGACCGACGGCAAGGCCCGGTACGGCATCGACGCCCTGCCCGAGGGGGTGAAGTTCGCAACCTTGCGCATCAGCCCCGTGCTCGGCGGGCGGGTGGCGCGAGTCGATCCCGCCCCGGCCCTGGCGACCCCCGGCGTGCGCCAAGTGGTGGTGCTGGAAGATGTGGTGGCGGTCGTGGGCGATCACATGTGGGCGGCCAAGCGCGGCTTGGACGCCTTGGACATCGTCTGGGACGATGGTCCCAACGCGCGGGTCGACACCGATCTCATCTGGCGGCGGCTGCGCGAGGCCAGTCGCCGCACCGGCGCGATCGCCCGCGATGATGGCGACGCCGAGACGGCCTTGGCCAAGGGGCCGGGGCGAGCGTTCACGGCCGAATACGAGATGCCCCTCCTGGCCCATACCTGCATGGAGCCTCTGAACTGCACCGTGGACGTTCGGGCCGACGGCGTCGAGGTATGGATCGGCACCCAGGTCATGACCCGCGTGCGGGCCATCGTCGCCGAAACGACGAGTGTGCCGATCGAGAAGGTCAAGATCAACCAGCACCTGATCGGCGGCGGCTTCGGTCGGCGCCTGGAAGCCGACATGGCCGGTTGGGCCGCGCGTATCGCCATGCAGGTTAAGGGACCGGTCAAGGTGGTGTGGACGCGCGAGGAGGACGTACGCCAGGACTATTACCGGCCCGCCTATCACGACATCCTCTGGGCCCGGGTGCGCAAGGGCCGCATCACGGCCTGGAAACACCGCGTCACAGGCTCGGCGATCGCCGCGCGCTATGCGCCGGTGGCGTACAAGGCCGGCATCGACCCCGACGGCGTCGATAGCGCCAGGGACATGCCCTACAACATCGCCGACGCGCGCGTGGAGTTCGTGCGCGAGGAGCCGCCCGGCATCCACACCGGCTGGTGGCGCGGGGTTGGTCCCAACAACAATGTTTTCGCCATCGAGAGCTTCATCGAGGAGCTGGCGCGTCGCGCGCGCCAGGATCCCATCGCTTTTCGCCTGGCCCATCTGGACAGGGCGCCGCGGCTGCGATCGGCCCTCGCCCTGGCGCGCGAGAAGTCCGGCTGGGACCAGCCCCTGCCGGCGCGGTGCGGGCGCGGCGTGGCGGTGCAAGGCGCGTTCGGCAGCTTCATCGCCACCGTTGTCGAGGTGGCGGTGGACGATCACGGCGAGGTGCGCCTGCGCCGGGTCACCAGTTGCGTCGACGCCGGCGTGGTCATCAATCCCAACTCGGTGATCGCCCAATTGCAAGGCGGGCTCATCTATGGCTTGAGCGCGGGGCTCTATGGGGAGATCACGCTCAAGGACGGCCGTGTCCAGCAATCGAACTTCCACGACTATCGCGCCTTGCGCATCGACCAGACGCCGCCGATCGAGGTCCATCTGATCCCGAGCGGCGAGGCGCCCGGCGGCATTGGTGAGACCGGCACGACAGCCTCGGTGGCGGCGCTTCGCAACGCTGTCTATGCGGCCACGGGCGTAGCGCTCCGCCAGATGCCGGTGAAGGCCAAGGCTATCGCCAAGGGCGTCCGCCTATGACCGGCCGGCGGCGACTTCTGGCGGGGGCCGCCGCGGCCCTCGTCGCGCTGGGCGGGGCCCTGGCCTGGTGGATGCTGCCGCCGCGCGCCATGGACTTCGCGGGCGACGGCGCTGTCGCCCTGGCCGATTATCGCGGCCCCTCGCCGGTCGGGGTCCCCGCCGAGCTGGCCGGCGCGAGCTTGGTCGCGCGCGGCAAGTACCTGACCGAGGCCGCCGACTGCGAGGCCTGCCACACGGCCACCGGCGGAACGCCCTATGCGGGCGGGCGGGCGTTCATCACGCCGTTCGGCACGCTCTACGCCCCCAATATCACCGCCGATGTCGAGACGGGCATCGGCGCCTGGAGCGACGCGGACTTCCTGCGCGCGCTGCACAAGGGGATCGCCAGGAACGGACAGCGGCTCTATCCGGCCTTCCCTTACGAGTCCTACACGCTGATCGCCGACGAGGACGTCAAGGCCATTCGGGCCTACCTCTTCAGCTTGCCGCCCCGCCACGCACCCTCCCCGCCGAACCGGATGAAGTTCCCGTTCGATCAACGCTGGCTGATGGGCTTCTGGTCGCTGTTCTACAATTCGGATCGGCGCTTTGCGCCCCTACCCGAACGGTCGCCGCAATGGAATCGCGGCGCCTATCTGGTTGAGGCGCTAGGCCACTGCGGCGACTGCCATACGCCGCGCAACCTCGCCCAGGCGCTCGATAACCGGCGAAAGTTCGCTGGCGGGGTCGTCGACGGCTGGCGGGCCTACAACATCACCCAGGACCGAACCGCAGGGCTGGGCGACTGGACCGACGCGCAGATCGCCGACTACCTGCGGCGCGGCCATACGGTAGGGCGCGGTTCGGCCGGCGGCCCAATGGCCGAGGCTATCGACCTGAGCCTCAGCAAGCTGAGCCCCGGCGACATCGACGCCATGGTCGCCTATCTGCGCGCCATTCCGCCTGTCCGCGACCGCCGACAGGCGGCGGTCAAGACAGCCCCGGCCGCCGACTCGCACCGGACGATGGCGACGGCCGCCCCGCTCGGCGCGGCCTTGGGCAAGCAGATGTTCGAGGGGGCCTGCGTCAGTTGTCACGGCTGGTCGGGTCAGAGCCTGATCACGCCCGACGCGACCTTAGTAGGCGCGCGCTCGGTCAACGACGCGGCCGCCGCCAACGTGGCGCTGGCCGTGTTGAGCGGCGTCCAACGGCCCGCGCCGTCGCTATCGATGCCGGCTTTCGCCCGCGCCTATAGTGACGCGGAGATCGCCGCGGTGTCCAACTATGTGACCGCGCGGTTTGGCGCCAAGGCCTCGAGCCTGACGGCCAAGGACGTCGCCAAGCTGCGCGCGCAGTCCGCGCCCTGACCGTCGCGCGTTCCCCCGCAGGTCCTTTAGCGAGCCCCCCGGCGGATCAGGGAACGGCCGAAACCGGAGCGGAAGGGCCTCCTTCCGCGAAGAAGCTGCGCGTCAGGTCGAGGATCGCCTGGGCCATCAGTTCTCGCGTGCCGGGTTGGGCCTCGATCACGATGATGAGCGGCCCCTCGCCCGCCGCGGCGCCGGGCTCTCGACTTTCGAAGGGAGCAAGCTCGGCGGCCTCGTCGACGACGATGAGATAGCCTCGTCCGGAGACGGTCTTAATGCGCCAGCGTTCGGTCCCCAGGACCCGGCGTAACAGGCTCAACTGAACCTTGAGATTGCTGTCCACCACGGTCGTGGTCGGCCAGACTTCTCGGATCAGGCGTTCCTTGCAGACGATCCGGCCTCGCGCCGCGAGCAAGACCATCAGGATGTCAAAGGCGCGACTGCCGATCTCGATCGATACGCCGTTGCGCACCAGGGCGCGGGCCGCCGGGACAATCTCGAATTCACCAAACCGGATGGATCGCGCCGTCGCGTCGGCAGGATCGGGTTCGGGGGCGCCCGTGTCATGCGGCTCGCAAAACGCCTGGATCTCCAAACTCGCGCCCATAGCGTCCTCCCGAACATGCGCCATGGATGCACAGACGCAGCGCCGTCGAGAATCTACAACACATCGACGAACGCGGTTCTCCAGGAGCGCGTGGCCGGCGACGGCTCAGCGGCGAACGATCGTCCTGTCCCCCCGTCCATCGGCTAGGACACGGACCGGATAGATCGCCGAAAGGGTTTCGGCGAAGCCTTCGATGTCGCCGGCCTTGAAGCCGCCGCTCACCCGAAGGTCTCCCAAGGCGGGGTCGCCAAGGATCAGCTTGGTTTCGGAAGACCGGTTCATCTGCTCCACCGCGACCGACAGCGGTTCGTCGTCGAACTGCACGAAGCCCTCGCGCCAGCTCAGCTGCCGATCGGCGTCGACGCGAACAACCAGGTCGGCTCGCCCTGGACGAACGACGAGCGCCTGGCCTGGCGCAAGGCGCGCCGTCTCAGGGCCCTGCGGATGCGCCGGATCGGCGCCGCGGCGCACCCCGATGGATCCCTCGGCCAGTACGATCCGGGTCTCGGCGCTGGAGAGCCGGATATTGAAGCGCGTCCCCAGGACCGTGACGACGCGGTCGCCGGCGCCGACCCGGAAGGGGTGGACGCCGTCATGGGCGACCTCGAAATAAGCCTGGCCGCGCACCAGCCGCGCCACTCTTTGACCCGCGCCATAGGTCACGTCGACGGCGCTGTCGCTATCGAGCATGACCTTGCTGCCGTCGGCCAGGGCGACCGTGGAGCGCTGGCCCACCGCCGTGGCGTAATGGCCGCCGGCGTCGGCGAGCGGCGCAGTGCTGGCCCCCGGCCGGCCGTCTTGTTGGCTGAGAGGCCGCCAAGCCGCGAGTCCGGCCAGCCCCACGGCCACGACAATGGAGGCGGCCAGGGCGTACGGCGCCCAGGCCGGCGTCCTGGACCTTGGCCGATAGGTCAGAGCCTCGCGGCGCATGGCGACGAGGTCGGGGGTGTTGGCGTCGTCCAGGGCGTTCCACATCGCCGTCGCCCGCGACCAAGCCGCGCTGTGGGCGGGGCTGGCGTCGTGCCACTTCTGGAACCGGGCTCCATCGCGCTCGCCGACGTCGCGCTGCAGGCGCTCGAGCCAGAGGGCCGCGGCGCGGTGCGGTCCGAGCCGTTCGAGTTCGGCGTCCGAGGGAGCCTGCTCGTTCACAGCAAATCCGTCCCATCCAAGACCAAGGCTTCGATCGCGCGAAGCATGTGTTTCTGAACCGCGCTGACGGAGATGTTCAGCCGCTTGGCGATCTCGGCGTAGCGCAGGCCTTCAAAACGCGAGAGCACGAAGACCAGCCGCGTACGCTCGGGCAAGTTTGTCAACACGGTCGACACCTTTTGCAATTGCTCGCGCGCCAGAAGGATGCGCAGGGCGTCGGTTCCGTCGGTGGGCTCAAGCTGGCCATCCAAGCCAAAATGGGCGTCGGCGCGGCGCACGGCGCGACGACGATGGCGATCGGCCAGCACACTGCGGGCCGTACGAAAGAGGTAGGCCTCGAAGTGAAGGAGCGAGTCAGGCCGCGCGCGCTGAGAGATCCTGAGGAAACTCTCCTGGGCGAGATCCTCGGCTTCGGAAGGGTCTGAAACGCGGCGTCGGAACCAGGCGACCAGGGCCCCGCGCAAGTCACGGAACCGGTCTGGTCCTGGTTCATCGCGATCTGCTTCTGAGCCTCCGCCCGCCATAGAACAATGTTTAACCACCAAGGAGTCGATTTCCACCCTAGGGCGCACTCGATGATGATCTTTGCCCGTAACGCTCAGAGATTCAGGCGCAAGCTTGGTGAAAAGCCGACATCAACTCGCGCGAACTCCCGGCATTTTCTCGCCAAGCGCGCATGCAAAAACATCAAGACGCGGCACGAAGGCGATCCACGCCTCCGGCCGCGACCGATGAGAGGGTTACTTCGCCGCCTTGACGCCTTCGGCGGCCTTTTCGATGAACGCCACGACCTCGCGGGGATGGGCGAGCATCACCGCGTGGGGGCTGTCGATCTCGGTGGTGATGGCGTTGGCCCGCTTGGCCATCATGCGCTGCGAGCTTGGCGGGACCATGAAGTCTTTCGTGGTGACCATGAAGTAGGTCGGGCGGTCCTTCCAGGCAGCCTGGGTGAGCTTGGTCTGTACCGCGCCCAGTCCCCAGGGGACCTGCGAGGCGGCCATGAAGTGCGTGAGCGAGGGATCGACGCCGGCGGCGAACGCGGCCGGGAACTTGGCCTGATCAACCATCAGGAAGCCGTTGTTGGGCGGCAGCAGCGGCGCGTGGGGTTCACCGGGCGTTTCGGCGCTGGCCAGCTGTAGCACGGTCTCGCCGACATCCGGGGCGAAGGCGGCGATGTAAACGACGCTGCGGACCTTGGGGTTGGCGCCGGCCTGGGTGACCACCGCGCCGCCGTAGGAGTGTCCGACCAGCACGACCGGATGCTTGGCCGCGGCGATGACCTGCTCGGTCGCGGCCGCGTCGCCGTCGAGGGTGATGGTCGGGTTCTGGACCATTAGAACTTCGTAGCCGGCCTTGGTCAGCTGATCGTAGACGGGCTTCCAGCCGGAGGCGTCGACGAAGGCGCCGTGGACGAGGACGATGGAAGTCTGCTTTTCGGTCTGGGCCATCGCCGGAACGGCGGCGAGGGTCATCATCGCAGCAGCAGCGGCGACGGCGGCGAGATTGCTCATGGTCAGGTCTCCTGGGAGCTTGATGCTCAACGACGAAGAAGCCGCGTGGCGTCCGTCTCCCAAGGCCTAGCCCAGTCTCCGTGGGCCGTGGGGTTAAGGAAGGTAATTGCATGTTGAGAACGATTAAGCGCGTCGACGGGATGGAGATTATCGGCGCGGCTGCGTCTTCAGCCCTGAGCCCTGAAAGCGGAGCATTTCATGTCCGTCCCCTGCGCGCCTTTTTTTCCGCAGACCACCCCCCCGGCCTGGATCGCCTTTGGCCCTTTCGAGATCCGGCCCAACGCCCGCGCGCTGCTGCGGCATGGCGTTCCAATTCCGATCGGCGGACGGGCGCTGGACCTGCTGCTGACCCTGGCGCGCGCGCCCGGCTCTGTCGTCCTCAAGGAAGACCTGATGCGCGGGGTCTGGCCGCTGATGATCGTCGAGGAGGCCAATCTACGGGCCCAACTGCGCTATCTTCGGCGCGCCCTCGGTGACCACGCCTGGCGCGTGAAGACCGTGCCGGGGCGGGGTTATCTCCTGAACCTGGCCGAGGCGCCCCGCCCGCGCGCGACGATAGCCAGGCCGCCTGTCGTCATGACCGCAGATCCCGAGGCGGTCGCGGCGCTCCGCGGCCTTCGGGCGCTGGTCCAGAAGCCGAGTGCGACGGACGGCTGGTCGAGCATCCGCGGCGCGGCCGGGGCTTCGGCCATGGTCATGGTCTGGCGGGCGCCGGCGCAGGTCTAGACCGCCGACCAGACGATGGCGTGATCCCGTGGTCAGGGCGCTTGGCCGGCGTGTTCAGAAGCTTGCCCTCACCCCGATCTCGAAGCGCCGGCCGCGCGGATCGCCGAACGGGCTGTAGGCGCTGGCGGGGTTCAGACCCAGCGCGCCGGGCGGCGCCTTGTCGAACAGGTTCGCCACGACGCCGACGAGGCGCACGGCGCGCAAGCCCAGCCAGTCCGGGTCAAGGCGATAGGAACCGGAAACGTCGAGATAGGCCTGGGGCGGGACCCGTCGCGCAGCGGCGCCGAATGACAGGGCGTCGATGGTCTGGTCCTTGTGCGCCCCGTAGATCTGTCCGCTGAGGCCAAGCGTCCAGTTCTCCTGCTCGAGACTGACGCCCAGGCGGCCGCGAAAGGCCAGCGGACCGCTCAAGGCGTTGAGATAGGATACGGCCTTGCGGTCAGGCCGGTCGGAACGGTCGAAACGCAGGGTCCAGGTGGCGGCGCCGTCGAGACGCAGCGACGCGCGCCGTCCAAGGCCGACGACCTGATCGACCTTAAGGTCGATGGTTCGCAGATCGGCGCGCCCGGCATTGGCGGCGCTGGCGTCGATCCCGGTGATCGCTCCGCCCGTGAACCCGCGCGCGGCGTCGGCCGAGGTCAGCGGCGCGCGGGTGACCCGATCGGGAAAAAGATCCTCGTGGTCCAGGAAGAATTGGATGTCGCCATTGAGCTTGGCGGAAATCTCGTGGCGCTTATCGATGCGCGTATAGTCCAGCGAGACGCGGGGGCCAGCCGCGCCGTCTGGATTGTAAACGAGCCCGATCGCGGTCGTCCGCGCGGTTTCTGGCCCGATGCGAATGGGTCCGGTCTGGCTGAGGTTGGCGACGGCGGGATCGACATGTTCGCCGCCGCGACGCGGGTCTGCCGTGTTGAAGCTGGGCGCCGTGGAACTGGCGACCAGCACCTCGGGCCAGGGCGGCAAGGCGCCGGTCGCGTAGCTCGCCCGCAGCATGAGGCGCTCGAACGGAAACGCTCGCGCGCCCAGGACCGTGGCCATGCCATTGCTCGAAAGGCTCTTTTGCAAGGCTCGGCCAGATTGAGGCGGCAGGTCGACAAGGCTTCGGTCGTAGCGCAGGGCGGCCTGGAGTTCGAGGCCGCGCAGGGGGCCGGCGCGGGCGCGGCGCGCGACCAGCGGCGCGCGGATCTCGCCGTGGAGCGAGAGCGCGCCTTGGGTAAATCCGGGATCGACGCTCTGGCCGCTGGCGTAGGCGGTGTTCCAGACCGTGCGGACCGGCTTGCTTCTTTCGCGCCGCCATTCGCCGACCACGGTGAGGAAGCTCGGTCCCGCAGCCGTAGCGCCCACCGGACCGGCCAGACGCAAGGTGGCGTCCTGCATGCGCAGCCCCAGGCGCCGGTCGCCGGAGGTGGCGATGCTGTGGGCCTGCAGCGTCTCGACCAGGCGCGACCAGTCGCCGAAGACGTTCGCGGTCTGGCCGCTCGCGTCGAGCGGCTGGCCGGTGAGCAGCGCCTGGGTCAACGCGGCGCTCGGCTCCAGGCCCCTCTGGCTGGCGCGGGTCCGGACCTCGCCCTGCGCGTAGGCCGCCTCGAGCTTCCAGCCCGCCCGTATCTGGGTGATCAGCCCGGTGGTGAGGCGATAGGTGGTTAAGTGATTGTGGCCGTTGATGGCCAGGCCCGGGGCCACGAAGGCGGCTCGCACATCCTGGCGGAAAGGGTTTTCGACGGCCGAGGCCGGCGACAACACCGTCACGCTGACCGGCGAAAAGGTCTTAGCGTCGTTGCGGATATGGATGAGGTCGACGAACCCTTCGACGTCCGCCGTGAACCTATGGCGCAGGCTCACGATCGCCGAGCCGGTCCGGATGGACGGCGTCAGACTCTGGCGATCGTGCGGGTTGCCCGCCAGGATCGCCTGGTCGTTGGTGCGAACACTGGCGGCGAGCAGCGCGCCCCCATCCGAGAAGAGATTCCCATGATCCAGCGGCAGCCAGACATAGGGCCCCGCCAGGCCTTGACCGCCAAGCGCGGGCTTCAAGGCAAGATTGGCGCCGGTCGCGCTTCGCACGACGATCGCCTCGGAGGTCGGCGGTCCGGGTACGGAGCGGTATTTGGCGGCCCATCGCGCGGTCGTGGCGCGCGTCAGGTAGTCGCGGTCGCCCTGGCGTAGTCCGTCTGCGGCGGCGTAGCCCAGCAGCACCATCAGGTCGGTCGCGCCGCTGGCCGACGATGCGCCGATGCGCCCCTCGATCCGTCGGGTCGCCGCGTCGCCTTCCTGCGAGCGCCCTTGGAGCGCGATGAGATCGGCGCCGCGATAGTCACGGTCGAGCACGATGTTGATCACCCCGCCCGTCGCGCCGGGCCCATAGATCCCGCCGGCGGTCGCGGTCAGGGCTTCGATGCGAGACACGGCCAGCATCGGCAGGCCGTTGATGTCGGCCTGGCTGAGGCGTCCCGCACCGGCGCTGACGGGAACCTGCGGCATGCGCGCGCCGTCGACGAGGACGAGGGTCTCGTTGGGGCTGAGACCGTGGATGTTGAAGGACGAGCGATTGCTGCTGGGGTCGGGGACCGCGCCGTTCGCGTCCACGGTGAACCTCTCCCGGATGAAGGCTCCCAGGCCGTCACCCTTGGCCGCGGCCAGATCCTGGGCGGTTTGGATCTGATAGGGCTGGATATCCGAAAGCGTGCGACGGATGTCGGCGTTCTGCGATCGCCGCCCAACGACGAGGATTTCGGGCAAGGCCTGGGCCTCGTCCGCCGCCTGGACAATGACAAAGCGGTCTTCCGACAGGCGCCGGTAAATCAAGCCAGTTCCCTGCAGCGCGCGCTCGAGCGCTTGCTCCACGCTCATCGCGCCGGTCAGCGCGGCGCCCTTGCGCCCCTGGACGATCTGCGGCGTGAAGAGAATACCGACGCGGTACCGCCCGGCCAGGTCGCGTAATGTATCCGAGAGCGTCCCGGACTTGAGATCCAGCGCCATGTTCGGCGCGGCCTGCACCCGTCCAGACAGTCCTAGGGTCGCGGCTGTGATGGCCCATGCCAGCAGCACTTTTCGACGCTTGGCCAATGGCGCCCCACCGTCAATGGTTCCCCAGGGCCTCGCCCTTGATCGATATTAGATCATGAGGGCTCGGCGTGATCCATGCCGACGAGGGCGGCGAGCCCTCGCATAATGATTCACGCGGCTTAACCTGTGTGCTTCAAGCGCGGCGTCTAAACAGCGGGTCGTCAACCAAGCTCCAGATCGAAAGGGTATCACCGCCGCAGTTCGCGTTGCCCGTTCGATCCACGAGATCCGGAAACCCTCTGCCATGTCTCATCGCGTCAAGATCGTCACCACCCTCGTCGCCTCGCCTGGAATGGCCTCTGAACTGGAAGGCTTGATGGCCCGTCACGCGCGTTTGGCTCGGGCCTATCCAGGCGTCTTACGTTGGGACGCCTGGCAAGATCTCGGTGCGCCCGAACGCTATGTCGTCGATCAGCTCTATGTCGACGAACCCGCCGCCGAAGCCTATCAAGCCTCCGAAATCTACAGCCGCTTCCTGTCTGACCTCACGAGCGTCACCAAACACCAAGAGATTTGCTGCAAGCCCCTGGTTCTCTGAGATCCTGTCGCCGGCTACCCATTTGGGTAGGCCAATTGTCCCCGTCGGGCGATGTCGCCATCCTGGATCACATCTAAACCCCTAGAGGTCGATCGCAACGACATGGGTCGAGCCGATCGCAAGACTTTGGGGAGTTGACCGATGACGACTGTTCCCGATCTGGCTTTGAACTCAGAGGCCTTGGCCTCCGACGCCCGCGGGGTGTTTCCAGAGGACGCCGTCCTCAACAGCGCGTTGCGCTCGTTCGTGTTCGGCAGCTTCAGTCTTCATCCAGAGCGCCAGTTGGTGCTGAAAGGCGAGACGCCGCTCAAGGTCGGCGGCCGCGCCTTCGACATCCTCACGGCCCTGGTCGAGCGCGCTGGCGAGATCGTGCGCAAGGAGGATCTGATCGCTCGCGTCTGGCCCGGCGTCTTCGTTGAGGACTCGAACCTGAAAGTGCACATGGCGATCCTGCGGCGGGCCCTGGGCGAAGATGTCGCAAACCCTCGCTACATCGCCACGGTGGTGGGGCGGGGCTATCGCTTCGTCGCGCCCGTGACCATGTTCAGGCGAACACCGCGTCGCCCCGAGACCCCTTCACCGTGGTCCCATCCCGCCATGGCGTGGCCAGCGGCGGCTTCCGATCCGTTCATCGGCGTCCTCTGACGCGCGGTTAGCGGCGGCCCCTGGGTTTCAACGCTCCAGATAGCCGCGCCGCACGGCGACGGTCACCGCGTGGGTTCGGTCATCGACGTTCAACTTGGCGAAAATGCTCTTCAAGTGCGCCTTTACGGTGTCGCCCGAGAGATCGAGCTGCTGGGCGATCTGCTTGTTGGCATACCCCTCGGCGACCAGCCGCAGGACCGCCAGCTCGCGCTCGCTCAGACGTTCGTCGGCAGTGTGCAGCGCCAATTCATGAGCGACATCGGCGCTGATCGCGCGGCGTCCACCAGCGACGGCGCGGATGGCGTCGATCAGTTCCTTGCGAATGCAGCTCTTGAGCAGATAGCCGGCCGCGCCGGCGCGCAACGCGCGGGTGATCTGCTCATCGCCAGGATAGGTCGTCAGCACGAGGATGCGCGCATCCGGCGCCGCCGCGCGGATCGCCGCGACCGCCTCAAGCCCCCCCATCCCTGGCATCTGCAGGTCCATCAAGGTCACGTCCGGTCTGAGCTGGCGGAACAACTCGAGCGCCTGCGCGCCGTCTTCGGCCTCGCCTACCGCAACCATGTCCGGCTGGCGTTCGAGCAGCATCGCCACGCCGTCCCGCACCATCGGGTGGTCGTCGACAATCAGCACGCGGATCGGGCCCATCGTCAGCGCTTCCCGAAGCGCGCAAGGAGACCTCGCCCGCTGGCCGCGTAGGCGATCGAGCCTGGAACGATCAGCGTCAATTCCGTTCCCCCTGTCGGCCGGCGCGCCAGCGCGAGCGAACCGCCCAGCTTCCGGCCGCGCTCGTGCATGCCCGAAAGGCCGTAATGCCCGTCCCTGCCGCCCTGGGCGAGGACGTCTTCTGGAATGCCCCGGCCGTCGTCGGCAATTCGCAAAGTAAAGGCGCGGCCATAGTCGATCAGAACGTCGACACGGCTCGCGCCGGCGTGTCGCCGCGTGTTAAACAGCGCTTCGTTCGCGATCGCGCTCAGCTCTTCGGCGACGAGCGCGGCCAGCGGCCTAGACGCGCCCTGCGTCGTGATGTCGAGGCTGACATCGGGGCCGAAGCCCTGCTGGGCATAGACGTCGGCGACGATCTGCGCGGCGTCCGCGGCGCCGTGCAAGGACCGCAGATCCCGTACGCGGTCGCGTCCTTGGACGATCAGGTCGTCGGCGCGGTCGATCGCCTGCTCGAGCGCGGGACGCGCCGGCTCGTTCTTGGGTAGGTCGTCGACGGCGAGCTGGAAGCGGAGCGTCAGCGACTGGACCGACTGCAGCAGCGTATCGTGCAGTTCGCGCGCGATGCGCTCGCGTTCGCTCAGGCGCTCGGCCATGTGGCTGCGGATGCTGTTGGCCACCGCGCGAACTCGCAGCGCGTAGACGCCATAGAGGACGGCGGCGAACGCCAGCGCGCAGAGCGCGTAGAAGGGCCAACTTTGCACGAAGGTGGGCTTGATCCGGAACGACAGCGTCGCGCCATCCTTGTTCCACACCCCATCGCCGTTCGCGGCGATCACCCGGAACCGGTAGGCGCCGGGCCCCAGATTGGAATAGGACACGGTGCGCTTGGCGCCGGCGTCGACCCAGCCGTCATCGACACCCTCCAGTTGATATCGGAAGCGCGCGCGCTCGGGCACCTTCTGGCGCAAGGCGGTGAAGGCGATGTCGAGCGATCGGGTGCCGGGCGCGAACACCAGGTTGGCCGGGTCGAGATAGGTCGCTCCGCCCGCCGCGATCGATCGGATGACGACCGGCGGCGGGCGACGATCGGCGACCAGCGAAGCCGGATCTATGAACGAGGGCCCATTGCGATCGAGCTCCCAGAGGCGGCCATCGCTCGCCATCGCCATCGACGGACCGACAAAGAACGGCTGTAGGAAGGCTCGCAGCCCATCGCGCTCGTCGAAGCTGGTTCGGGCGAGCGTCGCCTTCGGGTCGTCGAACGCCCGGTCGAGCGCCGAGGTCGACAGCCGTGTCAGCGCCCTGTCGCTCCGGATCCATGTGAAGCCGTCGTCGGCCTGAACGAGCGCGCGAACCCCCACGATCCAGGGAATGCGCCGCCAGTCGATTCGAGCGACGGCGTCGCCGCGTATCCGCAACAGCGCGTCCTCGCCGGCCACGAACATGTCGCGCCGCCCCGGCGCGACCATGGTCACCGCGCCGATCGAAGCGCCTGGGAAAGGGGTCACGCGCGCTTGATCGCCCACGAGGCGGATCAGCCGGTCCTTGCTGGTGTAGGCCGCCTCGCCCTGAGGGGTGGTGACGAGGTTGCTATGGCCGGCGCCGGGGATTTTGTCGGATACGTCATGCCATCCGCTGGCGTCGTGCCACACGGGCCGCCGGCGCGCATCGATCGACCAAAGGCGCCCCGTGCGGTCTTCGGCGCACCGGCCCATCGTTCCGGCGGGCGGGGGCGCAAAAGGGGGACGCCGCGCGCTGTCGAAGCGAAAGTAATTCGCCAGGTTGACGGCCCAGAAGCCGGTCGTGGCGCCGCCGCAGATGCCGCCCAGGGAATCGTCGATGATCTTGCGCGTCGCGCCCGGGGCGACCTGAAAGACCCCGTTACTTGAGGCAATGTAGAGTTCAGGCCCGGTCTGGGCCAGCATGTACCCCTCGGCCGGATCGCCCGAAATCAGCGGGTCCGACTGCGCGATCGACCGTTTGAAGCGGTCCAGCCCCATGTCGGTGCCGACCCAGATATTGTTCTCGCTGTCGGCCAGGACGAAGATGGTCAGATCATCGCTCAGCCCCTGGGCGGCGGTAAAGCGCAGGCCCTGCGGCGCGATCGCGGGGCGCGAAACCGGCGCGGCGGGCGACCAGACGATGCCGGCGGCGCCGGTCGCCTGCCATACGCCGCCGTGTGCGTCGAAGATCGCTGGCGCAAGTGCAAATCCTGGCGTCGGCGGCAGCAGCGTCGGCGCGTTGGAGACCAGCCTGCCCGCGGCGTCGACCAGCAGACGCAGACCCTGCCGGTCCCGCAGCCACACCCGACCGTCGCGGTCGGACGCACATGACATGACGGTATCGAGCTGCCGGTTCGCGGACACGAAACGGGGGTCGCGGGGCGAGAAGTGGTAAAGCGCGGCCGTCGACGGCAGGCCGATCCCGATCCAGTAGGTCCCGTCACGCGACTGGCAGGCCGCGGATATGTTGCCGCGGGGGACATTCAGCTGCTTGTCGGCCGGCGTCCAGCGCCCGCCCCGCCAGAGGAAGGTGCGATTATCGAGAGCATCCTGGCTCTTGATCGCCAGAACGGTCCCGTCGGCGAGTTCCACGAGGCGGTTGATCGCGTCGGGCGGGTTGGTCATGCCGGTGTCGACCAGCCGCCCGCCGCGGAACACGGCCACCCCGGCCGCCTTGTTGAAGCCGACCCATAGCTCGCCCGCCCGACTGACCAGCAACGTACGCACGCTGGCGCGCTCGAACCGGCTTCCAGGCGGCGTCGGCGCCCGCTCGAATGTGACGCCGTCGAAGCGATAAAGGCCGCGCGCGCTTCCCAGCCAGATCCAGCCGTCCGGGGTCTGGGCGATCGATGCGACGCCGATCGGCGCGCCATCCGCCGCCGTCCATCGCGTGTGCATGTAGGGCCCGAACCCGTCCACACCCGACTGTGCGAAGGTGACACCCGGCATGGCGAAGAAGAGCGCCAGCAGTGCGGCGAGGGCACACAGCACGCGTACGCGCCGCGTGGCTGAACGTGACGACTGACTTAGCATTGATCCCCGCCCCGGCCGACCAGGCCTGGTTAACTCACTGCGGACCGCGACCTGGCCACGGCCCGATCGCCGCGACTATTCTGCTTGAGCAGCAGCCTCTTCTATGAAGCGGGCGACCTCTTGCGGATGGGACAGCATCACAGCGTGGCTGCTGTGAATTTCCGTCAAGTTCGCCTTGGCGCGGGTCGCCATGAAGCGCTGGGTGGTCGGGGAGACCATGTGGTCCTGCGTCGTCAGCATCCAGCTAACGGGCTTGTCCCTCCACGCCGCCTTGGTGAGCTTGGGCTGCAGCGCGCCGAGGCCCCAGGGAACCTGCGCTACGGCCATGAACCCGGTGATCGAGATGTCGACGTCCGCGGCGAAGGCGGTCGGGAACTTGGCGGGATCGACGATGACGAACCCGTCGGTCGGCGGCAGCAGCGGCGGCCCGGACTCGCCCGGTACAGGCCGGGTCGCCAGTTCCAACACAGACTCGCCGACATCCGGCGCGAGGGCCGAGATATAGGCAAGGCTTCTCACCTTCGGATCGGCCCCCGCCTCGGTGATCACCGCGCCGCCATAGCTGTGACCGACGAGCAGGACGGGGTTGGTCGCTCTGGCGATCACTTGGCGTGTCGTGGCGACATCGCCTTCGAGCGTGACGGTGGGGTTCTGAACGACCAGCACCTCGTAACCGTCTTGCGTCAGGATATCGTAGACCTGTTTCCAGCCGGATCCATCGACGAAGGCGCCGTGCACCAGAACGATCGAGACAGGCTTGGTCGGCGGCGCGGAAGCAGAGAAGGTCATGGCGGCGATTGCTCCTGGAATAACGCTTTCATCGCGCGCCCCCATCGTGTGAGGGGCCGCGCTTGGGGCGGCGGTGAGAGGGCCAGGGAGGCGCATCGCCCTGGGTATCGATGCAGGCCGCGTTCGGGCCCGCCATGAACACCTTGTGTCTCCTCATGGCGGTTTCCCGGACGTCTCCGCCCTTCGCGGCTCTTGAAAATGGATAGGCCAGTCTTTGAGGGGCCGGTCGTCAAACGGTGTGAGACGAGGTTAAAAAAGGTGAGGACGTCGCCATCGCTCGAAGGACCCGCAGCGCACACCTTTGAACGCTCGCAGGCCGCAGACCCACGCGGCTGCGCCAGCCTCATTGCCGACGAGCTCCGAGGGCCGCCGCGAGCGGGACGGCCTGATCTCGACGCCGGATCGCGCCGCCGCGCCGATGGACCCGCCAATCCGCACGCCCCCTTCATCGGCCTTCCGTGCACGGTCCATGCGATCTGAGCATCCAGTTCACAGATGAGGCGACTTGCTGGCCATATCGGGCTAGCTTCGACCTCGATTTCCGAAACCAGGTCACAGGCGAGGCATGGACAATCGCGCGGGCGAGATGATGGTCTTCGTGCGTGTGGTCGAGGCGGGCAGCTTCTCCGAAGCCGCACGGCTGCTGCTGATGACGCCTTCGACAGTGTCGAAGCTGATCGCCCGGCTCGAGGCGCGGCTGGGCGTGCGGCTGATCGAGCGGTCTACTCGGCGCCTCGCCCTGACTGGCGAGGGCCAGTTCTATTACGAGCGCAGCCAGGCGCTGCTGGGTCAGCTTGAAGCAACCGAGCAGCAGATCGCCCTGGGTGGGGCCGAGGCCGAGGGCGTCATCCGCGTCACCTCGTCAGTAACTTTCGGCGTCGCGGCTCTGGAGCCAATCCTGCCCGAGTTCCTGGAAGCCTATCCCAAGATCGTCGTCGACCTATCGCTGTCCGACGACGTGGTCGATCTCTATCTGGACCGCACCGACATCGCGATCCGGGTCGGCAAGCTGCAGGACTCCAACCTGATGGCCCGCAAAATCGGCGAGACGCGCCGACGCATCGTCGCCTCCCCCACCTATCTGGCCAAGCACGGGACGCCACAAACGCCCGAGGACCTGGTTCATCACAATTGCCTCGGTTTCAACTTCCGCCGCGCCAATCCAGTCTGGCCGATGCGCGAAGGTGGGCGGATCGTCGAGCGGATGCTCAGCGGAAGCCTATTGGCGAACAATGGCGAAACCCTGCGGCGCATGGCCATGGCGGGCGTCGGGATCGCGCGGATCGCCGACTACCACCTGCGGGGCCCGATCGCGCGCGGCGAACTGATCGAGCTCTTGCCAGACAGCGACATCGGCGAAACCGACGAGATCAACGCCCTGTTCCGCGGCGCCCAGTTCCTGCCGGCGCGAGTGCGGGCATTCTTGGACTTCACCGCGCCACGCATGCAGCGTTTCCTCGCCGAAGGCTAAGGACGCGCCGCGTGCGCCTTGGCTAATGTCCATGTCCCAGGACTTCCATCCGCATGACCTGCACCCCGCCCTCTGCAAGCGTCGGCAACTTGGCGAACCAGTCCTTTACATACGGCATGGCGTTGTGAGCCTCGAAGTCCTCCACGGTCGCGAAGACCTCGTAGAAGATGAAGTGACCCGGCTTGGCTCGGTCTTCCTGTAGGAAGTAGACGAGGTTCTTGGGATCGCTCCGGACCAATTGCACCAGCGGCAAGGTCGCCGCGCGGAGGGCTGCTTCCTGGCCAGGCTTGGCCTGGACCTCGGCGACGATCGAATAGGCGCCGGCCGGGATCCGACTGTAGCGGACACCGGCCGGGTCGCGAGCCAGGGCCGGGGTCGCCAAGGCGCCGAAGGCGGCCAGCGCCAGCAGGGCCGTAAAGGTCTTGCGCATCGTGATCTCTCCTCAACTTGCGGGTCTTAGCGCGTGGCGCGTTGGCGGGCGGCCAGCGCATTGGCGAAACGCTGCTTCACCGGACCCAGGGCCTTTACGAATTCCAGCTGCTCGCCCTCCGGGCCCTTGCAGTAGATCAGCTCCCAACCGTCCGACGGCGCGACGGTCACCTTGTTGGTGTTGGCGCTTTTCGGCGCGGCCTTGCGTTCGGCCTCGGTGTTGACGCGGATGGTGCGGTTGGCCCGGACCTGGGTCATGCCGCGGCGAGCGGACTCGGCTTCAAGGTCGGTGATGAACTTGTTGAAGTCGACGTCGTCGCGAACATAGAAGCAGATGTGCATCATCCGCGGGAACGCGGGGCTCATGTGCTCGACCGGCTCGGCGAAAGCGCGCGGTCCGCCCATTGGCTGATCGGCGTCGCGGTATTGCAGGAGCTCGATCACCACATTGTCGAACTGGATGAAGCGGACGTCGAGCCGCTGGGCGCCGCCGCGTAGGTCCGGCACGCCGATGGTGGCGGGATTGACGCCCAGTTCGTGGGCCTGGATGTCCTGGTCGGCCAGAAGCGTGTTGTGGACGGTGTCTCCCTGGAAGTCGCCATGGCGGAACACCTCGGCGCCGCCTAGAACCTCGGTGTAAAACTCGTAGGCCCGTTCCATGTTCTGGACGGTCAGGCCAAAGTGCTGGACGCCCTGCAGGCGAGCACCCAGCGGACCACTATTGCGGGCGGCGGTCGACAAGCCGCCGGTGGTCTCGGCGGCGACGGGCGCGGCGACGGCGGCCCCGGCGGCGGCCAGGACCGCGCCGGCGGTGCGAAGCATGTCGCGACGATCGGGAGCCGCGACGCTGGTCTTCTGAGATTTACGCATGACTTTCTCCTGTTCTCGGGGGGATGCTCGAGGCGTGCGAAGGCTTTCGGCCGAAGCGAGCCTCGGCCGTCGAGCGACGGTTTGGTTTGAAGGGATTGGGTCTAAACGGCCTGCGGCAGCGGCGCGGCCGGGTTGACCAAGCCCGCGTCGCGTAGCTCGCGCCAGAAATCGGCCGGGACGGTTTCGCCCAGGGCGGCGCGGTCCTCGGCTATGCGGCCCGGACGACTGGCGCCGGGGATGACGGCCGCCACGGCCGGGTTGGCCAGGACGAACTGCAGGCCGGCGGCCTTCATGCTGATCCCATGGCGGTCGGCGATCGCCTTGATGCGAGCGACCTTGTCGAGGACAGCCGGGGTCGCCGGGGCGTATTCGAAGTTTGGGCCACCGACCAGGGCGCCGGAGCTGTACGGGCCGCCGACGATGATGCCCAGCCCGCGCTCGTCGACCTTGCCGGTCACGCGCTGCAGGGCGCGATCATGGTCGAGCAGCGTGTAGCGGCCAGCCAGAAGGAAGGCGTCGGGGCGCGGCTCGTCGAGGTGCAGCAGCAGCTCAATCGGCTCGACCCGGTTGACGCCCAGACCCCAGGCCTTGATCACGCCCTCGTCGCGCATCCGATCCAAGGCCTTGAACGCTCCCTTGCGGGCGCTCTCGAACATGCTCAGCCATTCGTCGCCGTAGAAGTCCTGGGCGACGTCGTGGACGAAGGCGATGTCGATGTGGTCGGTCTTCAAGCGCTTAAGGCTGCCCTCGATCGAGCGATAGGTGGCGTCCTCGGAGTAGTCGTTCACGATCTTGTTGGGGCGGCCATACTTGAAGACGTCGCCCTTTTCGCCCAGGTCCCGGGCGCTGACGTCCTCGACCTCGTCCAGGATCACGCGGCCGACCTTGGTGCTGATCACGTATTGGTCGCGCGCTTTACTGGCCAGAGCCCGACCCATGCGGATCTCGGCCAGGCCCGCTCCGTAGAACGGGGCGTTGTCGAAATAGCGGATGCCGTCGTCCCAGGCCGCCTCGACTGTCGCCAGGGCTTCGTCCTCGGGGATGTCGCGGAACATGTTCCCGAGCGGCGCGGTGCCGAAGCCGAGCTTGCCAGGCAGTATGGTCTTAAGTGTCATCGTCGTTCTTCCAGTTGATGTCTTGCGGGGCGCGCCCGGCTCGACGTCTGGAATAAGGCCTTCGATTTCTCCTCTGTAGCCGGTCTCCTGTCCCAGAATTTTGGAAGAGATTTCACAAGTCCCTCTCGATCGAGAACACCTCCCCCGATGAAGGCAGGTGACAATGCAGATCGGAAAGAGATCGAAGGCTTGACCAGCGGTCACGTGGCGCCAATAGCTGCCGTTGGCGTACCTCCAGGAACCCGACGTTCGCGGAAGGCGTCTACTAGAATCAGACCGCGCCAATCCTGTTGGGCTGATGCTAGAGGTTGAGCAATGCCAAGGTGGGCACCGGTCAAACGTTTCCCGGTAGGACACCGGTCCAGGCGTTATCCTCCCGTGCGGCAGTGATCGACTTCGTCGGCGGCACTTACATCATCAGGTCAGCGCCCCGTCCGAGAACAACGCTTCCTCGACAGCCTGAACATTCCGTCGCGCGCCAGTGACTGCTAACGCCGTCCACCCAATCCCTTAAAACTGAATAATTCGGCGAACTCGCCACTTGCGGCCACGAGAATGCTGGCCTTGACGACTCCGCGGCACTTGCAACTGGCTACAAATCAGAAGCCGGCGCGCATTGACGCGCGCCGGCTCCGTGCAAGATGTGTGACTGACTATTCCGCGGCGATCGGGCTCGCGGCCTTGCCGAGGGCGGGGCGGCGGGCGCCCAGCAGCAGCTTGGCGGCGAAGATCGCCAGGGTGAAGGCGCCGCCGGCGAAGACGATGTCTCCCGGCACGCGCATCCAGACCAGGGCCTGGACCAACGGCGAGTGGATTACCGCCGGAGAGCGGGCGAACCACAGGCCGTGCTCGATGCTGGCGATCGCCTGGATCACCCCCACCGGCAGCAGCGACAGGAACAGCATCATCGCAAGGCCGCCGTTCAGCATCCAGAAGGTCGCGGCCAGCAGCCGATCGTCCCAGGCTTCGCGTCGGGCCAGGCCGCGGAAGCAGAACAGCAGAAGCCCGATGCCCAGCATCCCATAGACGCCGAACAGGGCGGCGTGGCCGTGGGTGGCCGTCGTGTTCAGACCTTGGATGAAATAGAGGCTGATCGGCGGGTTGATCATGAAGCCGAAGACCCCCGCCCCCAGCAGGTTCCAGAACGAAACCGCGACGAAGAAGAAGATCGGCCAGCGATAGGTCGCGACCCAGGGCGCGGCCTTGGTGTGACTGAAGGTCTCGAAGGCCTCGGCGCCGATCAGGGCCAGCGGCACCACCTCAAGGGCCGAGAACACCGAACCGATGGCGATCACCGAGACCGGCGTGCCGGCGAAGTACCAGTGGTGGGCCGTGCCCAGAACGCCGCCGAACAGGAACACGATGGTTCCGAACAGCACCGCGCCGTTGGCCGACTTGGCCCGCACGAGTCCCAGCTTGACCATCAGCAGGCTGATGACCGCCGTGGCGAACACTTCGAAGAAGCCCTCCACCCACAGGTGGACCACCCACCAGCGCCAGTACTCGACCATGCTGATGTGGGTGTGCTTGCCCCACATGAAGCCCGCCCCGTAGAACAGGCCGATGGCGACCGTCGACAGGAAGAGGATCCAGAGGACGGGCTTGCTTTCCGACGGCGCCTTGAGGGCGGGCCACAGAGCCCGGCCCACCAGCACCAGCCACTTCATCAGGCCTACGAACAGCAGGATCTGCCAGAAGCGGCCCAGGTCGACATATTCCCAGCCCTGGTGGCCGAACCACCAGTTGGCGTTCAGGTCGAAGACCTGCTGCACGCCAAGCCACTCGCCGGCCATCGAGCCGAGGACGACGATAACGAGGGCGACCCACAAGAGGTCGACGCCCAGCTTCTGGCCCTTGGGCTCGTGGCCCGAGATCATCGGCGCGACGTAGAGACCGGTGGCGAGCCACGCGGTGGCGATCCAGAAGACGGCCAGCTGGGTGTGCCAGGTGCGGGTGACCGCGTAAGGAATGATGTCGGAGATCGGCACGCCGAAGAAGGCGTGGCCCTCGACCGAATAGTGGGCGGTGACGGCGCCCAGGCCCACCTGCAGCAGGAAGAGGCCGATCACGGTCAGGAAGTACTTGCCGGTCGCCTTCATCGAGGGCGTCGGCTTCATGGCCGCCAGCGGATCCTTGTCCGGCGCGACCAGATGGTCCTCGGCCTTGGTCTTGGCGTGCCAGAAGGCCAGGGCGCCGACGGCGAAGATCAGCAGGATCACGCTGGCCACCGACCAGACGATGGTCGGGGCGGTCGGCGTATTGCCGATCAGGACCTCATGCGGCCAGTTGGCTGTATAGGTGATCACCTCGCCGGGGCGGTTCGTGCTCGCCGCCCAGCTGGTCCACCAATAGAACGCGGCGATGGCGGTCCGGCGCGCCGGATCCTTCACCGCGCCATTGGCGATCGCGTACTGCTCGCGCAGCTTTTCCAAGGCCGGGTCCGAGCCCAGAAGGGTCTCGTAGTGAGCGCGCACCTGGCGCATGGCCTGGGCGCGATCGGCGCTGACCGTGACGACGCCGGTCTTGGCGTCATAGGTGTTGGTCCGCATCTCGCGCTTCAGGCGCTCGCGCAGGGCCGCTTGGCGCTCGGGCGTCACGGCGTCGTAGAGCGCCTTGAAGTCGCGCTGGGCCCAGAGGTCGAGCAGGGCCGTGGCCTCGCGGTGGAGCTGATCGGCGGACCAGTCCGGCGCGACATAGCCGCCGTGGCCCCAGATGGAGCCGACCTGCTGGCCGCCCATCGATTGCCAAGCCAGCTGGCCCGTCTCGATATCGCTCTTGGTGAGCAGCACCCGCCCCGACGCATCGACCACGCGGGTCGGGATCGGCGGCGCTTGCCGGTGGATTTCGCGTCCCATCAGCCCCAGGACGGTGAAGGACACCGCCATCACCAGGGCGAGGACGAACCATAGTCTTCGGGTGTTCATCTCGCTTCCCCTCGCCTGTCGGGACACTCCCATTCGGCGTTCGGGGATCAGCATGACGATCGGCAAGACCGCCGACGTTGCTCAGGAGCAACCTCGCCCGATCAGATCGCCTTGGCGTGACGCGTGGCGGTCGTCGGCAGACGCGCGTCGAAGGCGGCGGCGACCACCCGCATCAGCCGGCGGGTCCGCTCGGGGATCGACACCACCGCGCCGTCGCGGACGCAGAGGCCGGCCAGCTGCAAGGCGTCGACCGCCGAGAACTCGGCGTCCAGATGATCCTCGGCGAAGCCGTGCTGGCGGCAGACGCCGGCGACATCCACGCACATGTCGCACATCAGCCGCTCGATCACCGCCGCCCGGAGCCGATCCTCTGCGTCGACGGCGAGCGCGCGGTTCAGCGGAAGCTCGCCGCGCGAAATGGCGGCCGACCACTGGTCGGTCGGCACGTGATTGCCGACGAAGCCTTCCCGGAACTGGCCGATGGACGAGGGGCCGATCGGAACCAGCACCGGGGCGGGATCGTCCGTATATCCCTGGAAATTCCGGCGCAGCCGTCCCTCGGCCGCCGCGCGGGTCAGGGCGTCGCCCGGCAGGGCGTAGTGGTCGAGGCCGATGCGGACATAGCCCGCCTCGGTCAGCGCCGCGTCGGCCGCCTCCGCCTGGGCCCAGCGGCCGTCCAGGTCGGCGAGGTCGGCCTCGCGGATCATGGTCTGATGCTTCTTCATCCACGGCACATGGGCGTAGCCGAACACGGCCACCCGGTCGGGCCGCAGCTGGACCGCGAGGCGCGCGGAGTCGTGGACGTTCTCGGGCGTCTGGCCTGGCAGGCCGTACATCAGGTCGAAGTTAAGGCCTTTGACGCCCACGGCGCGCAGGCGCTCGGTCGCGCGGGCGACGTGGTCGTAGGGTTGAATGCGATTGACCAGGGCCTGGACGGTTGGGTCGAAGGTCTGGACCCCCAGGCTGGCCCGGTTGACGCCCACCGCGCCAGCCGCGTCGACAAAGGCCTCGGACAACATGCCCGGATCCAGTTCGGCGGCGATCTCGGCGCCAGGACGCGGACGGAAGACGGTCTTAAGCCGCGTGACCAAGGCGGCGAAGTCCTCGGGGCTGAGCGCGTTCGGGCTGCCGCCTCCGAAGTGCAGGTGGGCGAGGCCATCGTGCTCGCCCAGTCGCGCGGCGACCAGGTCGCCCTCGCGCATCAGGGTCTCGAAGAAGGTCCCGACCCGCTCGTAGGTGTGGGCGATCGAGGTGTGGCAACCGCAGTACCAGCACAGGCGCCGGCAGAACGGCACGTGGACATAGACCGAGAGCCGGTCCTCGGCGCGGGTGCGGGCGAACCAATCCTGAGCCTGGTGCGCTTGCCCCGCGTCGAAAGCCAGAGACGTCGGATAACTGGTGTAGCGCGGCAGGTTCCGTTCAGCGTGCTGGCGCTGGGCGGGGGTCAGGACCGAAGGGGTCATGCGCAAAGTCCTAGAAGCTCATCCTGCCGCCGCAGACGCACGCGGCGGGAGGCGCGCGCGTCGATCAGGCCCTGCTCCTGGAGCTGCGACAGCGTGCGAGAGACGGTGTGGATGGTCAGGCCCAGATAGTCGGCGATGTCCTGGCGGGTCATCGGCAGGTCGAACTCGTCGTCGGCGTCAAAGCGCTGAGCGAAGTCGATCAGGAAGGCGGCGACGCGCTCGACCGCGCCCAGCCGCGCCAGCATGGCCGCGTGGTTCTGACTGCGTTGCAGCCCCCTTGAGGCGATCGACAGCAGGCGCTGGCCCAGCAGCGGATCGTGGGCCGACAGGCGGCGCAGCGTCGCGAGCGGAATGGCCAGCAGGATCACGTCGGTCATGCCCTCGGCGCAGCAGCCGTACTCGCCGCCGGCCTCCAGCCCGAGGACATCGCCGGGAACGTGAAAGTCGCAGACATGACGGCGGCCATCGCCCAGCAGGCGGTAGGTCCGCACCGCGCCGGACAGCAGTTGGTAGACGGTTTCGACCGCCTCGCCCTGGGCGAAGATCTCCTCGCCCGGCGCCCGGCGAAGGCTCACACCGGCGGGGACCAGGGTCTGGGCGAGCGGCGGATCGAACTTGGCGAAGGCGAGGGTCATGGGCAGCCCGACGGCTATGGCTTGTGTCGAGCTCAGCCTTAGCAACCGCGCCGGTCCCGCCGTTATTCGGGAAATCGCCCTAGGTAGAATTCCGGGATTAAGCTGGAGCGCGGGCGGGCTTAGGGCAGGCGCCAGCAATTCACGCAAGGTCAACGCCCCCCATGGTCGCCAGCATCGCTCCTCATAATCTCCGTGGCGCGGACATGTTCGGCCATCTGGACGACGTCGCCGCCGCCGATGTGCTCGGCGCCGGGACCGTGCGGCCGCTGGCCGCCGGGCGCGTGGTCTTCAGCCAGGGCGATCCCGGCGCGACCTGCCACACCCTGCTGGAGGGCCGGATCAAGATCGTGCAGGCGCGCCCCGAGGGCAGCCAGTCGTTGATCCGCTTCATCGGGCCGGGCGAGATGTACGGCACGGTGGCGGCCCTGATGGGCAAGCCGTTCCCGGCCGACGCCGTGGCGGTGGTCGACAGCGTAGAGATCTACTGGACGGTTGCGGCCATGCGCCAACTGATGGCGCGCTATCCCGAGATCGCCATGGGATCGGCCGCCTCGGCCGGGCATCGGCTGTTCGAACTGCAGGACCGGGTCGGCGAAATGGCCGGCGAGAAGGTCGAGCAGCGCATCGCCCGCACCCTTTTGCGCCTTGTTCAGCAGGCGGGTCGCGAGACCGACGTCGGCATCGAGATCGACTTCCCGGTCACCCGGCAGGAGTTGGCCGAGATGGCGGGCTCGACCCTGCATACCGTCAGCCGCACCCTGGCGGCCTGGGACGAGCGGGGCGTCACCGCCAGCGCCCGGCGCCGCATCGTCGTCCGCCGCCTGGACGTGCTGACGAACCTGGCCGAGGCGGGCTGAGCTTTTCGACGCTGGAAAGACAAGAACGCCGCCGCTCGGGGAGCGGCGGCGCTTTGGCGTGCTCACTTGATCGCGGCGAAGTCGGCCGTCAGGCGCTTCTTGGCCATGCTCGGCGCGGTGGCGATGGCGGCCTCGGCCTCGGCGGCGTTGGGCTTGCCGTCGCCGACCTTGGCCACGAAGGTCATGCCCATCGCCCAGTGCGGCATGCATTTGAAGCCGTAGACGCCCGGCTTGGCGACCTTCACGACGACTTCCTTGCCGAGCACGCCCTTTACGGGCGCGACACCCGCCGGCCACATGCCAGGGATCGTCTCGGCGTTGTGGCCGACGTCGGTCGGGATGAAGCGGATGGTGTCGCCCACCTTCAGCTTGGCGCTCGCCGGCTCGAACACCATCATGCCTTGCGAGCCCTGGTTCAGCATCTTGACCTGCAGCTCGGCCGCGCCAGCGGTTCCGGCGATCGCCACCGCGCCGATCATGGCGCCGGCGACGAGAACGGACTTCAACATCTTCACTCACCTTTGTCTGGGCGCGGGCGAACCGCCCGCTCGCGGTCACCGATAGACCTGGCGAGCGCGGTGAACCTTGCTCCAGAGCAAGCCGAGATGAATTCGCCCGCCCCCCCTCCTCAGGCCTCCTTGTCGAGCGACAATCCCCGGCCAGCGCGAATCCGCCAGCCTCCTGGTCTTTGCAACGGGAGCAGGATCATGGCCTTCGACATTCCCTTGGCCGCGGAGATATGGGCCGCGAAATATCGGTTCGCACCGGACGTCGGCGACGGCGACGTCGGCGTCGAGGACAGCTGGCGACGGGTGGCCGAGGCGATCGCGCAGGCTGAGCCCGCCGAGGCCCGTGAGGCTTGGCGCGAGAAGTTCCTCGACGCCCTAGGCGACTTCCAGTTCATGCCCGCCGGCCGCATCTTCGCCGGGGCCGGCACCGGGCGGGCGGTGACCCTGTTCAACTGCTTCGTCATGGGGACCTTGCCCGACGACCTGCCGGGCATCTTCGAGCACCTGCGCGAGGCGGCGGTGACGCTGCAGCAGGGCGGCGGCGTCGGCATGGACTTCTCGACCATCCGCCCCGCCGGCGCGCCGGTGCGTGGCGTGGGAGCGGACGCCTCGGGTCCTCTGAGCTTCATGGACGTCTGGGACTCGATGTGTCGCACGATCCTGTCGGCCGGGCAGCGGCGCGGGGCTATGATGGGCTGCCTGCGCATCGACCATCCCGACATCGAGGCCTTCATCGACGCCAAGCGCGAGCCCACGCGCCTGCGCAACTTCAACCTCTCGGTCCTGGTCACCGACGCCTTCCTGGAGGCGCTGGCCGCCGACGCGGATTGGCCGCTGGTGTTCGGCGGCGAGGTCTTCAAGACCGTCCGCGCCAGCGATCTGTGGCGGCGGCTGATGACGGCCACCTACGCTTACGCAGAGCCGGGCGTGATCTTCGTCGACCGGGTCAACGCCCGGAACAATCTGGCTGACTGTGAGACGATCGCCGCCTCCAACCCCTGCGGCGAGCAGATGCTGCCGCCCTACGGCGCCTGTCTGCTCGGCTCGATCAACCTGGCTCGCCTGGTCGCCGCCCCCTTCACGGAGGGCGCGGTCCTGGACGAGGAGAAGCTGGCGGAACTGACCCATGTCGCGATCCGGTTCCTGGACGACGTGATCGACGTCTCGCGCTTCCCGCTGGAGGCCCAGGCGGAGGAAGCGCGCGCCAAGCGGCGCCTGGGTCTGGGCGTTACGGGGCTCGCTGACGCCCTGATCTTCTGCGGCCAGCGCTATGGCTCGGAAGAGGCGGCGGAGACCACCCGGCGTTGGCTGGGGATCATCAAGCGCGAGGCCTATCGCGCCTCGGCCGCCCTGGCCGCCGAAAAGGGCCCCTACCCGCTCTGGGATCCGCGCGTGCTGGACCGGCCCAACCTGCTCGACCTGGACGACGATACGCGCGCGCTGATCGCGAAGCATGGATTGCGCAACGGCTGCCTGACCTCGATTGCACCGACGGGCACCACCTCGCTGGTGGCCGGCAACGTCTCGTCCGGCGTCGAGCCGGTCTTCGCCTACGCCTATAACCGCAAGGTTCGGCAACCCGACGGCTCGAGCCGCCAGGAGGCTGTCGAGGACTACGCCCTGACCGTCTGGAAGCGGCTGCATGGCGAGGCCGAGCCGCCGCAGGACGTCTTCGTTTCGGCCCAGACCCTGACGCCGCGCGAGCATCTGGTCATGCAGGCGGCCGCCCAGTGGATGATCGACAGCTCGATCTCCAAGACCGTCAACTGCCCCGCCGACATCGCCTTCGACGCCTTCTGCGACGTCTATCTTGAAGGCTGGCGGATGGGGTGCAAAGGCCTGACGACCTATCGGCCCAACGCCGTCACCGGGTCTGTCCTCTCGGTGGACGCGCCGCCAGCGGAACAACCGTCGGCTCCCGCAGCCTCCCACGAAGATACGCCGCTGATCGCGCGCGAAGAGGCCCTGAGCGGGGTGACCTACAAGATCAAGTGGCCGCACAGCGCCCACGCCGTTTACGTGACAGTCAACGACGCCGAGATCGACGGCCAGCGGCGGCCGTTCGAGATCTTCGTCAACTCCAAGAACATGGAGCACTACGCCTGGACCCTGGCCCTGACCCGGATGATCTCGGCGGTGTTCCGGCGCGGGGGCGATGTCGGCTTCGTGGCCGAGGAGTTGAAAGCCGTGTTCGATCCGCAGGGCGGCGCCTGGCTCTCGGGCCGCTATGTGCCCTCGCTGCCGGCCGCGATCGGCGGCGTGGTCGAGCGGCACCTGCGGCATGGTCATGCGGCGCCCACGCCAAGAGTCGCGGAGGCGGTCGAGCCCCAGGCAGACGCGCCGCGGCCCGCCGTCTGCCCGCGCTGCGCCAGCCCGGCCCTTATCCGCAAGGAAGGCTGCGATACCTGCACCGATTGCGGCTACTCCAAGTGCGGCTAGAGCCCACGAAAAAGGGCCCGCTTTCGCGGGCCCTTCCTCTTTCCAGGGACAATGCGATCAGAGTTTGAAGTCGAGACTGGCCCAGGCCCGGGTGGCGTCGGGATAGGTCCGGCTTTGCGTCTCGAACCGGGCCACGCCCAGCTCGAACGTCCAGCCCTTGGCGATCGGCGTCGAGACCACCGCGTCGATCTCGCGCCCCAGGTTTTGGGACCCGACAGTGGTGTCGAAGTCGTGGGCTTCGCCGGTCAGCTTCAGCGGCTGCTTGCCGCCGACCGTCGTCGTTCCGCGCAGGAAGACGTCGCGCACGCCCTTGACCGGTGTCGCGCCGATCACGTCCGACAGACCCTGGAAGCCGTGCAGCGACGCCAGCGGCGTCTGGAAGGCGTTGACGCCATCGCCTTGCAGACGCTCCAGGTTCGCCGAGATCGCCGACCTGGCGGTCTTCAGGCCCAGGGACGCGGCGTCGTAGTCCAGCGAGAAGTCCCGCGGGTTGCTCTTCCAGTCGACCTGGTGGGCGTGCTCCAGCTCCCAGGTCCCGCTCAGGCCCGACCGCAGGACGCGAGCACCGGCCAGCCGGGCGCCGAAGGTCTTCGAGGACTGGGTCGGGGCGTTGTTGAAATCGAGCATGAAGGCATAGGCGCTCGCCTTGCCAACCGCGCCCAGATCGGCCTCGGCCTGCAGCATGTGCGCGTCGCCCCGCCAGACGCCTTGCGACGACTTGCGACCCAGCGGCCGGCGCACGCGATCGGCATAGGCATAGGTCAGGGTCACGCTCTTGGCCGGCTTGGCGGTCAACTTGACCGCGTCGAAGGTCTGCTCGTTCTGCCGCCAGCCGCTGTTGCCGACGAAGCGGGCGTTGCCCAGAACAATCCGCTGCCGGCCGACATCGACGCCCAGGACGGCGGTCGGCCGCCATTCCAGAGCGGCGCGGTTCAGCTCGACCGTCTCGGGGTCGGTTATGGTCGCCTTTCCGGGCTTGGCGTGGACCCCGTCGGCGTAGTCGTCGACCAGGGCGCCGACGGCTTCCATCTCGATCAGGGCGGTCAGGGTCTTGGCCAGGGGCTGACGCCAGCCGAGGCGCAGCCGCGTCGTGACAGCCTCGGCGTCCGGGCCATCGGGATCATAGAGCTCATAGCGCGTGCGCGCCTCGAGCAGGAGCTGACCGGTTTGCGCGGGCGCTTCGGCCCGCGCGGACGCGGCGAAGGCGAGCGCGCTCACGCCCGCCAGCGCCAGCAGGACATGCTGTCTCATGGATCAATCTACTGTCTGTCCGAGAAGAAAAAGGGGCGGCGAACGCGCGCCGCCCCAGGGGACATCGTCTTAGTGGCCGCCGCCCTTATGCGGGTTCGGCGGAGCATTGAAGACCTCGGGATTGGCGGCCCCCTCGACGGTCAGGATGCCGGCGCCGCCACGCTCCAGGCGGCTCAGGGCGTGATCGACCAGGATGTAGTTGCCGGGGACTTCCAGCTTGAAATCGACAACCGTCGCGCCGCCTGGAGCGACCGTGACCGTCTGGACGTCCTTGATCGGCGTGCTGGTCAGCGAGCCGTATGGATAGACGTGGTCGAAGATCTCGCCGATCACGTGGAAGCTGGAGGTCTTGTTGGGACCGCCGACGCCGAAGAAGATCCGGACCGTCTCGCCGACCTTCGCGTGCAACGCCTTGTCGCCGGTCAGCGCCTTGAAGCCGCCGTTGAAGATGTAGAACTCCGGCTGCTCGTTCAGGAGCTTCTCGATGCTCTCGTTCAGCAGCCCCTTCGAGCCCATGGCCTCGTCGGTGTAGACCTCGCCCTGCATCACGTAGAACTCGTGGTCGACCTTGGGCAGGCCCTCCTCGGGCTCGACCAGGATCGCGCCGTACATGCCGTTGGCGATGTGCTCGGCCACCATCGGGGTCGCGCAGTGATAGACATAGAGACCCGGCGCCATCGCCTTGAAGGTGAAGGTCTGCGTCTCTCCCGGCGCGGCCATAGTGGCGACGCCGCCGCCGCCGGGGCCGGTCACGGCGTGGAAGTCGACATTGTGCATGTGCTCGCTGTCGGCGGCGTTCTTCAGCGAGACCTCGACCGTGTCGCCGACGCGGACGCGGACCATGGGTCCCGGCACCTTGCCGTTGAAGGTCCAGAACTTGAAGTTCGCGCCGTCCGCCAGCTTGCCCACCACTTCCTGGGTGACCAGGTCGACCTTCACGGTCGCGGGGGCGCGGCGCGCGATCGGCGGGGGCAGGTCGGTCGCCAGGCGGACGGTGTCGGCGACGGCGGGGGCCGGGGCGTCCGGCGTGGCGCCAATGGCGGCGGTCCCGATCAGGGCGAAGGCCGCGGCGGTGGCGAAGAGAGCGAGGGCTTTCATATTCCTATCCTCCGACGCCCGAACGGCGCCGATGGACGGGAGGGGTAGACCTCCCCGCGCCGCGATCTTTGTGCGTGGACAAACTGCGACGGCTGCGCCGGATCGCCCGGCGGATCTTCGGAAATGGTCGAGAATCCCAGGCGGCGCTGGCCTTTGGGCGCATCGCAAGTCCGCGTCCGGCCGCCATGGCCACGCTTCCTTAAGTAGGCGCGCGATGTCGGTCGGCCGCCTCGGTGTCCGTGCGAACTTGGCGCGGCGCAACGTTCTCCGCCCAGGACCGACCTAGTCAGGCGGCAGAGGAGACCTTGCCATGGACACCGCCGCCGCCCCTTCCCTCCGGGACCAGACCGTCCGCGATATCGCCGTCAACCGCCCCGGATCGACCGCGATCTTCCGCCGCCACAAGATCAACTACTGCTGCGGCGGCGACGCATCGCTCGCGGAGGCCGCCGGGGATCGCGGGGTCGATCTCGCCGGCCTGGTCGCTCAGTTGGACGCCCTGGACCGCTCGGAGGCGGCCCTGGCGCCAGACGAGACCGACGCGCTGATCGACCATCTGCTGGAGCGCTATCACGAGGTCCATCGCCGCCAGTTCCCCGAGGCCATCTTCCTGGCCGCGCGGGTGGAGAGCGTGCATGGCGACCGGCCCGACTGCCCGACCGGTGTCTCCCAGCATCTGGCTTTCATGTTCGACGACCTGGAGGCCCACCACCAGAAGGAAGAGCTGATGCTGTTCCCGCTGATGCGGCGCGGCGCCAACCCGCTCAGTGGCCCGATCGCCCGGATGGAGTCCGAGCATGAGGACGTCATCGAGCAGTTAAAGGGGCTGGCGCGCCTGACCCACGACTTCACGCCGCCCGAAAACGCCTGCGGAACCTGGCGCGCGCTCTACGCCCTCTGCCAGGAGATCGACGCCGACCTGCGCGACCACATGCACCTGGAGAACAACGTGCTGTTCCGACGGTTCGGTTAGCGCACGGAGAGCGCCATGCGCACCAGTTCGGACAGGCTGCGAGCTTGCATCTTGGTCATCAGGTTGGCGCGGTAGATTTCGACGGTGCGCGGACTGATCCCCAGGTCGAAGGCGATCACCTTGTTGGCCTTGCCATCGACCAGCCCGTCGAGGACCTCGCTCTCGCGGGGCGACAAGGCGGCGATGCTGCGGCGGGTCTTCGCCAGCGCCTCGTCCTGCTCGCTCTGGGCCTTGCCCCTCTCGAGCGCGGCGCGCAGCGCCTGGAGCAGCAGGTCCTCGTCGAACGGCTTTTCGATGAAGTCGAACACGCCCGCCTTCATCGCCTCGATGGCCAGCGGCACGTCTGCGTGGCCGGTCATGACGATGATGGGGGCGCGATAGTCCAGCTCCTTGAGCTTCCGGACCATCTCGATGCCGTTCATCTGGGGCATGCGCACGTCCGACAGGACGCATCCGCCGTCCTCGGGCAGGTCCTCCAGGAAGGCGACCGCCGACTCGAAGATGCGATAGGGGATCCGATTCACCTGCAGCAGGAAGGCCAGGGAGTCCCGCATGGCCGCGTCGTCGTCGATGATGTGAACGACAGCCTCACTCAAGGTCCATATCTCCTTCGACGAGCTTCAGGGTGAACTTGAACGTCGCGCCGCCGCCCGGCGTCGGCTCGACCCAAAGTCGGCCGCCATGGGCCTCGATGATGGTGCGCGAGATCGACAGGCCCACGCCCATGCCGTCCCGCTTGGTCGTCATGAACGGCGCGAAGAGATTATCGGCGATCTCGGGCGCGATGCCGGGACCGGTGTCGGCGACGGTCATCAGCGCCTGATCGTCCAGGCGCCCGACGCTGATGGTCAAGTCGCGGCGCGGACTGGCTTCCATGGCGTCGACGGCGTTGCGGACGAGGTTGACGATGACCTGTTGGACCTGAACGCGGTCGGCCAGCACCCGTTCACCGCCCGCGCCATGGTCGAGACGCACATCGACGCCCACCTCGCGCACGCCGATCAGGGCCAGGGCCACCGCTTCCTCGACCATGCGGCTGAGGTCCTCGACCTGCTTTTCGGTCTCGCCGCGCGCGACGAAGTCACGGAGCCGGCGGATGATCGCGCCCGCGCGCAACGCCTGTTCGCCCGCCCGCTCCAGGGCCGCGCCCAGCAGATCGCGGTCGATCTCAGCGGCTTCCAGCAACCGCCGCCCGCCCTTCAGGTAGTTGGTCAGGGCCGAGAGGGGCTGGTTGATCTCGTGGGCGAGGGCCGAGGCCATCTCGCCCATCGAGGTCAGGCGCGCGATGTGCACCAGCTCGTTCTGCAATTCCTGCAGCCGCGCCTGGCTGCGCTGAGCTTCCGTCAGGTCGCGAACGAAGCCGGTGAAGAACCGACCATGACGCGCGCGGATTTCGCCGACCGAAAGCTCCATCGGAAAGGTCGAGCCGTCCTTGCGCTCGCCGATCACCACACGGCCCAGGCCGATGATGCGGCGTTCCCCGGTCTCATAGTAGCGGCTCAGATAGCCGTCGTGCGCCGAACGGTAGGGCTCGGGCATCAGGCGGCTGACGTTCTGACCGGTAATCTCCGCCGCCGTCCAGCCGAACAGCCGTTCGGCGGTCGAACTGAACGAAACCACGCGTCCGGCGTCGTCGATCAGCACCATCGCGTCCGGCACCGTGTCAAGGATCGACGCCAGATGCGCCTCGCGGACCAGGAGGTCCTCGGTCACCGCCTCGGTGCGTTGACGCGCGATCCGGAAGCGCTCGCCGCCGAAGCTAATCGCGCCGCAAACGGCGACGTAGAGCGCCGCGCCGGCCCAGTCGCCGAGGTCCAGGCCATCGCCGCGCGCGCTCAGCGCCAGCAGGCTAACAAGACCCAGCGCGCAAGCGACGAGCCCCCCGTACAGGCCGCGAAACGCGGCGGCGGCGACGACGGCGGGGAAAAAGAAGAGATAGAGACCGCGATCGCCAAGCAACGGCTCAAACAAAAGGCGGGTGGCCGTGCCGATGGCCACCAGCCCGACCGCGATGCCCACGGCCATGCCCCATTCCCGCCTGGGGTTCGGCCGGGCCGTGAGGAACTCGTCGATGGTCATCGCTCCGCGCTAGTCCCCTCCGTCGCCTCCGGCCACTCAGGGATTCTCCTTAGGATCAGACCAGAATGTCTGGGTCAGGCAGGCGGCGGTATCAAGCGTCTCATCGGCGGCCAGGGGGTCGCCACAGGATGAAGGCGAAAAGCCATGACCGCTCCGCATATCGATCTCGACGTCCACCACCAGCCGAAGGGCGCTTCGGACGTCGTCGCCTTCGGCTTCGTGAAGGCCCTGCGCTTCTGCGCCGACACCTTCTTCGCCAAGCGCTACGGCCACCGTGCCGTGGTTCTCGAGACCGTCGCCGCCGTCCCAGGGATGGTCGGCGCTACGCTGAACCATCTGAGGTGCCTGCGCCGGATGGAAGGCGACAAGGGCTGGATAAAGACCCTGATGGACGAGGCCGAGAACGAACGGATGCACCTGATGACCTTCATCGAGGTGGCCAAGCCGACCCTGTTCGAACGCTTCGTGGTCGTCGCCGCCCAGTGGGTCTTCTATCTCTTCTTCTTCGGCCTCTACCTGGTCTCCTCGAAGACCGCCCACCGCGTCGTCGGCTATTTCGAGGAAGAGGCGGTGATCAGCTACACCCATTACCTCGCCGAGATCGACGAGGGCCGCAGCGCCAACGTCGCCGCGCCCCAGATCGCCCTCGACTACTGGAAGCTGCCGGCCGGCGCCACGCTGCGCGACGTGGTCGAGGTGGTCCGCGCCGACGAAGCCCACCACCGCGACGTGAACCACGGCTTCGCCAACGAATTGTGCGGCCTGCCGTCGGGCGAGATCGCCCCCTGCCCGCCGCACGTCGTGCTGGAACCGAACTGGAAGGCCGCCGCCTAAACCCGCGGCCCACAAGGACGACGATCGTGTCCAAAGCCCCTCCCGTCCGCGCGCCCCGCGTCCTTGTGCTCGACCAGGACGCGGCGGTTCGCCAGGCGCTTTGCTTCTCGCTGGGCCTGGAGGGTTACGGCGTCGAGCCGTTCGGCGACGCCGATAGCTTCGTCAACCGGCTGCAGGCCGGCGGGGTGGACGCCGTGATCATCGGCCATGCCCCGCCGGCGATCGCCGGACCGCCCATGGCCAAGGCCGCCCGATACGCCGGTGAGGCCATTGCGATCCTGATGACCGCGACCCATCCCGCCGCCGATCTGCGCCGCGCGGCCCGCCGAGACGGCGTGTCGCTGATCGAAAAGCCGCTGATGGGCGACGCCCTGCCGCAGGCGCTCGAGGCGGCTCTGCGTGGAGTTGTCGACGCACAACGACCCGGCCTCGACCGCTAACCAGAGTTTCGCCATGAGCACCGCCCAACAACGCCGCGCCTATGCCGGCCCCGCCCTGTTCAGCTACGGCTTTCGGCCGTTCTTCCTGTCCGGCGCGATCTGGTCGGCCCTGTCGATCCCACTGTGGATCTGGTCGCTGTTTGGCGGCCAGACGGTCGGCGGACACCTCGACTGGCACGTCCACGAGATGCTGTTCGGCATGCTCGGCGCGATCCTGGCGGGTTTCCTGACAACCGCCATTCCCAACTGGACAGGCCGCATGCCGGTGATCGGCGCGAAACTGGCGGCGCTCTGGTCGCTCTGGCTAGCCGGTCGACTGGCCATGCTCTTCCAGGTGTTCATCGGGCCGGCCGCCGCCTGGATCGATGCGGCCTTTCTAGTCGTCTTCGCGGCGGTCGTCTGGCGCGAGGTGCTGTCGGGCAAGAACTGGCGCAACCTGCCGATCTGCTTGCTCACCGCCCTGATGGCCGCCGCCAACATCGCCTTCCACCTGGACGCCGCCCTGGGCCTGCAAGGCTTGGGAACGCGTGTCGCCCTGGCCGTGGCGGCCGTCATGCTGGCCCTCATCGGCGGCCGCATCACGCCCAGCTTCACCCAGAACTGGCTTCGTCAGCGCGGCGAGACCAAGCTGCCCCCGCCGTTCGGAACCTTCGACAAGGTCGCCGTGATCAGCGCCGCCGTCGCGGCAGCGAGCTGGGCGTTCGCGCCCGGACAAGCGTTGGCGGGCGGGCTGCTGGTCGCGGCCGGGGGCGTGAACCTGGCGCGCCTCACCCGCTGGCGCGGAAACAGGACGACCACCGAGCCCCTGCTGTCGATCCTCCACCTCGGCTATGTGTGGCTGGGCCTTGCTCTGCTGCTGTTGGGCGCGAGTGTCCTGACGCCCCTGGTCCCGCGCCCGGCCGGCATCCACGCCCTGTCGGCCGGCGCGATCGGCGTCACCTGCCTGGCGGTCATGTGCAGGGCCAGCCGAGGCCACACCGGCCGTCCGTTGACCGCCGACCGGGCCACGGTGGCGATCTTCGCCGCGATCAACCTGGCGGCCTTGCTGCGCGTCGTCGCCGCCTTCATCCCAGACTATCAGGCCGGCCTTCTGGTGCTGGCCGCCTCGTGCTGGACCTTGGCCTACGGCGGCTTCGCGCTCGCCTACGGTCCGATGCTGATCGGGCCGCGCCCTGCCCGCGCCTGAGCGCCGAGCCCTTAAGGACCGTCCCTTTGGAAGACACAGCGACGCATTTGTCCTAAAGCGCCGCCGTGACCTTCCGGAGCCCCATCGCCAAACAGCTGAAGCGCGACGCCCTTCTGGCGCTTGCGATGCTGGCGGTCACGCTGAAGATCCTGGTCCCCGCCGGCTTCATGCCGGAGGTCCAGCCGCACAACGGCCTGCCCTTCGCCTTGGTGCTCTGCACCGGCGAGGGCGCCAAGGTCGTCCGGCCGGGCGAGGCGCTGGGCCAGCGGCAGGGCGAGAATCATGACGGCAAATCCGTTCATGACGCCCCCTGCCCCTTCGCCGCCCACGCCGCCGGGGCTCCGCCGCCCAGCCTCGTCGTCACCACGGGCGCCGGCGCGGTTCGCTATGTGGTCCTCCCTACCCCGGCGTCCCCGGCGATCGCACCCGGGCGCGGCTTCGCCGCGCCGCCTCCGCCCCCCACGGGTCCGCCTGTCGTCCTGATCTGACCAGGCCTCTTCCGAGGCCATCCGCGCGCGTGCGCCGTCGACTTGTCCACGGGCAAAGACGAGCGCCCGCGCCTGTCCAGACTAGGCCCAGATCAATACGACAAGGCTCGCTTCCATGTCCTTCCGCCTTACGCTCCTGAGCACCGCCGCCCTGCTGTTGGCCGCCCCCGCACTGGCCGAAACCACGGCCTCCGCGCCACCGCCCGCCGCCCCCTCCGCCGCCGTCGAGGACGCCTCCAGCGCACGCGACGGCGTGTCCTTCACGGTCGGCGAGGTGCTGATCACCGCCGCCGGCGCGGCCGGCTCGGCCAAGTCGCTGCTCACCTCGGTCGACCGCCTTGGCGGCGACGTCGCCCAGGCCGCCAATGTCGACTACGCCTGGGAGCTGATCGGCAAGATGCCTGGCGTCCTCGTCACCGACTTCAACCAGGGGACAACCAGCGGCAAGTTCTCGTTCCGGGGCTTCAACGGCGAGGGCGAGATCAATGCGGTCAAGCTGCTGATCGACGGCGTTCCGTCGAACGGCAACGACGGCAACATGCCCTATCTCGACATGGTGTTCCCGCTGGACATCGCCGGAGTCGAGGTGGTGCGCGGCACCAGCGATCCGCGTTACGGCCTGCACGCCATCGCCGGCTCGACCAATATCCTGACCCGCGTCGGCGGAACCTACCTGGACGCCAAGGTCCTGGCCGGCGCCTACGCCACCTATGACGGCCAGGTTTCGGCTGGCTACGAGCGCGGCGACATCAGCCAGAACTACCTGGTGGCCTATCGCCAGTCGGACGGCTATCGCGACCATGCCGCCCTGGACCGAGTGAGCCTGGCGGGTAAGTGGTTCTATCAGCCCAACGACGCCCTGCGCGCGGGCGTCATCGCCCGCTACTACAAGGGCAACGCCGACGAGCCGGGTTACCTGACCGAGACCCAGGCGGTCGCCGCGCCGCGCTCGACCAACGACTACAACCGCACCGACGGCGATACGCGGAAGATGGGCCAGTACAGCCTGCACCTCGACTGGACGCCGACGAGCGCCCTTTCATGGTCGAACTCGCTGTACCTGAACACGCTGCGCGACGACCGCTATGTGAAGTACTCCGCAGGCGCCAGCCAGCAGCGCCGCTACGCCGACGAAGAGCACTGGGGCGCGATGACCGCGCTGCGCTACGAGCCCCAGGTCGCGGCCCTGTCGCGCCTGGTCTTCGAGGTCGGCGGCGACGTGCAGCGGCAGGACAACATCTCGCTGCGCTACAACACCATCGAGCGCGTCGTGACGTCCCAGACCCGCGACCAGAAATTCAACCTGACGGTGGGCGGCGTCTATGTTCAGAGCGTCATCGAGCCGACCTCCTGGCTGACCCTGACGCCGGCCTGGCGGATCGACTGGGTCGACGGCCAGTTCCTCAACCGCCTGACCGGCAAGGCCTCGCCGGTGAACGACTACGGCGCCATCCAGCAGCCGAAGTTCAGCCTGGCCCTGCGCCCGGCCGAAGGCGTCACCGTCTACGGCAACTGGGGCAAGAGCTTCCAGATCGGTGTCGGCTCCGGCGCCTATCTGATCCCGCCACGCACCACGGACCTCGATCCCTCGATCAACGAGGGCTGGGAGGCTGGCGCCCGCTACGCGCCGACCGACGCCTTCACCACCCGCCTGTCGGTCTGGGGCCAGACGGCGACCGGCGAGCTCAAGCGCAAGCTGAATGATCCCGGCGGCGACTTCGACAACCTCGGCGCCACCAAGCGCGAGGGCGTGGACCTGCAGGTCGACGCCAAGCTGACGCCGCGCCTGGCGATCTGGGGCGCGGCCGCCTGGCAGCGCGCGCGCATCCGTACGCCCGATCCCGCCACGCCCAACCTGGCCGGCAAGAAGATCGACCACGTTCCGGAACGGATGTTCTCCGGCGGCGTGGACTTCAAGGCGTCCCAGCGCCTGACCCTGTCGGCCTCCGCCTCGGGCCAGAGCGCCTATGAGCTGACGACCAGCAACGACCATGGACGCTACGGCGACTACGTGTCGGTCGACCTGGACGCAGCCTATCAGGTCAATGCTCGGCTGGAGCTGCGCCTGCAGGTCAAGAACCTGGCGGACGCCAGCCGCGAATACGTCTGGTGGGATGGCGCCCAGACCCTGCATAGCCCAGGCGAGGGCCGCGCGGCCTATGTCTCGGCCCGCGTCCGGTACTGAACGTGACGTCGCGCGCGCCGATCTCCGTTCGCGCGCTCGCGCGGCAGGTCCATCTCTGGCTGGGCCTGTCGCTCGGCGTCCTGTTCGCCGTGGTCGGGCTAACCGGTTCGATCCTGGTGGTCTACACCGCGCTCGATGACGCGCTGCATCCCGAGATCAGCTTGTCAGGCGCAGCCGCCCCCCCTTGCTGGGAGCATGTCCTCCAGACGGCGCGGGCGACCTATCCCGACAAGAAGGGGCCCTGGCGTTTCGAGGTCACCGGCCGCGGTGGCGACATCCCCGCCCGCTACTACGCGCCGCCCGAGCGCGCGGGCCGCGCCTTCGCCCCGATGATGGTGTGGTTCTCGGCCGACGGAGCGCGGGTGCTGCGCAAGGACTATTGGGGCGAGTACGCCGTCACCTGGATCTACGACCTGCACCACAGGCTGCTGGTGGGAGAAGTCGGCGCCAGGATCCTGGGGTGGTCCGGGATCGCGATGTTGGTTTTGCTGCTGAGCGGTCTCGTGGCGTGGTGGCCGCGTCCGGGCACGCTGGGCAAGGCGCTACGGATCAAGCGCAACGCCTCGCCGATCCGCCGGCTGTACGACGCCCACAAGCTGGTGGGGTTGGCCTCGATGGGGCTTCTGGTGCTGCTGACGGCGACGGGCGTCCTGCTGGCCATGCCCAAGGACTGCTTGATGATGCTGAGGCCCGTCCTCGGCTCGGCGTCGCCGTCGCCGAAGATCGCCCAGTCGGTCGCCTTCAGGCCAGAGGCGCGGATCAGCGTGGATCGCGCCGTTGCGATCGCGCACGGGGCGCTCCCTTGCGCCGACCTCGTCTGGATCGAGACGCCCGCCGTCGATCATGGGACCTACCGCCTGAGGATGCGGCAGAACGGCGACCCGAGCCCCCGCTTCCCGCACAGCTTCGTATGGGTGTCCCCCGACAGCGGCCGCGTGCTCGCGATCACCGACGCGCGCCAGGCCAATCCCCATGACCGGGTGCTCAACTGGATCCATCCGCTGCACGACGGATCAGCCGGCGGCTTGCCGGGAAGGGTGCTAGCCTTGATCGTCGGCCTAGCGCCAGGCCAGCTTCTGCTGGTTGGCGTCGTGCGTTGGCGGCGACGCCAACAACGGTGATTGATCGGCCTGCGCGCAAAGCAATCCGCCTTCTCGGGGCTTCTCAAACGCAAACAACTGAAGGCCTGAGAGGATTTCATTCCAGGTGGAAAGGCGGCCATATTGGCATGGCGGCGCGGTCAGAACCTCACATCGTCAGAAGCTGAGGGAAACCGACCTAGGGGCCGCTGTTACAGAGGGGCATCGTCATCGGCTTCTGCGCGCCAGGAGCCGCCGTTAGCTTGCCTCCAGGAATACGACATTCATGAGCTAGGCGTGCCGAGAGACTTCGTATGCGACCGCTTGTGCGGGCAAATTCCGCGGCACTCCGTCTCACTGGCGCCGCTTTCAAGGTGGCGCGCATGATGCCCTTCGGTTTAGCCCGGCAATCTTGCAATTCCAGCGGGAATATCACTAACTTCAGCCTGGTTTCGGGGCAGGCGGCGTGTCATCGATCTCGATCAAGCCGCCGGCCGGCGGCGTGACCACATTCACCTCGATGGCCCCATAACCGCCTTATCATTGGACGCAAGCCAGTGCCGCTGAATCGCCACCCCGCGCCAACCATCTACCAGTTGCGTGAGGCCCTGCGGCAGCGTTTGACGCGCCATCTACCTGAACGCAGCATACCTATGGCCCCGAGCGGCGACACCGTGCTCTCGGACGAAGCCATGCTTCGCCTGCTGAGCGGCGCGACACTGCACCACGAGGGCGATCTCTCCGTTTTCGAGGCCGCCTATCAGGCAGCTCAGACCAAGACCTCTCTTCCGTTCAAACAGGTGATCGCCGGCGGATGGATACGAATTATAGGGTCTCGCGTATGGGCGTCGTCATCCCTGGCGCGCTCTATCGAGGACTCGACTGACCCGGCGCTTGCGACCCTCGGGTCGGTGATCCGCACCCGTTACAAAATGACGTGGTCGTTCGATCCAGCGCTTAAAAATGACCCCGCGCTGAGCGAGGTAATCGACGGGCTGGAAGGCGGGGCGCTGAGCTTACGCGACCTGCGCTGCCAGAGGCCCGAGTGGGTCGCGGCGCGACTTTGGGAAATAGCGTCTGGTCCCGACAGGCTCGAACAGTGGCGCGATCGCTGGCGCGTGCTGCAAGCGCCCGAGGTGATCCCGCATCTCTGCTGGAATAGCGCCGACGCCGAAACCTTTCGCGATCTCGCGCGCGCTTACTTGGCGCAGGCTACGGCCGCCGACTGGCCGACATTCCACGCTGAGCTTTCCCAAACGATAGCCCTGCACGCTCGGGGATCGGGCCAGGGCAGAACGCTGCCGCCCGTGCCCAACACCTTGGTTGAGCGAGCCCGTTGGCTGGGCGACCCGCCGATGGACGACCTGCTCGTTGAGAGCGTGATCGATGGGCCGCTATACGATTTCGTTCGCCTTCTTCTGGACGATCTCGCCAGTGAGCCATTCAACGGCCCTCATCGCGACGCCGGCTGGAAACTGATCGAGCAAGCCGTCGAGCACCCCACGCTGCTGGTGCTGGTGCTTTGGCACGTGAACCGTCATCCGATCCTGCTAGCCGACCTGATCGTTCATTCGAAAACGGCTCCCTTGGCCGCTTGGCTCGTGGTCACGCGACGGGAGGACAATCCAGGCGGCTGGGCCCGCAAGTCCTACGAGGAGGATGAACGATCGGGCAAGATCGCGATCTTCTCCGACTGCGCTGAGACGCTGGCCCGTCAGCTCGCCGCCGCGAAGCCGCCGCAGAATGGGGCAAGCGAAATCGCGGATCTGATGGCGGCCCTGCACCGCCCGACCCGCCGTGAGGTTGTGCAAAACCTCGTGGCGCCATCGCCCTATCTCCCGATCCTGCGCGAAGCCTTACAAGGCCAGGCCGCCGAGACCCTCTCGGCAATGCTCAACCATTTGATCCAGGCGCTTGTCGTCCCCGGCTCGGCGCCATGGATCTTGGATGCGGCGCTGGACCTCCTGTCTATTGGTCCGGCCGCGGTGCTGGATGACGCGAGCGCGCTTATTCGCGCCTATGCTTTGGCGCTGAAGCCTGACGATCTGACGATCTCGACACGCCGTCTGACGCCGCGTGCTTGCGCCGCCCTCGATCAAGCCAGCAAGGCGGACAAAGCCACACGGGCGCTCTTCCTCAAACCGCTTGATTTGAAAGCCCTTATGCATGGCCGCTCTCAGAGCCCGCTATGGTTAGAGTCTCAAGCCGCGCGTGCGCTGCGTGCGCACATTCGCGTGCTTTGTCGGGCGATCGCGGGCGTTCCGAAACCTGCTTCGCCAGACCTGATCAAAGCCCTGCAACAAGCCATCGATAGCGGGCGCGACTACAATCCGGTGCTTGGCCGGATAAGGGCATTCTCCCCCCATCTCGAGACCAGTTCGCCGTTCGGACCGGACGATCAACCCTTGGCCAAGGATCTGTCGATGGTCCTTAATGTGCTGGCGCCGCCGGATCGAGACGACATCCTCGCCGCCATCCTTAGGGTCGAGGAGCCCTATGTCCTCGCTCAACTTTCGACCCTCGTTCCACCAGGGCAGAAGTCGCCGATAATTAAACGCATCGAACAGATCGAACCCGACGCCATCGGCGAGGAAGGGTTTGACGGCGACCATGCGCGGATCGAAGCGCTCGTCTCGGCTGGGCTGGCCACACAGGCCGAGGACTTTCTGAACCATTCCAAGGCGGGGCGTCGCCGTAGTCGCTCAGCGACCTTGCTTCAGGACTTCAAGGTGGAGGTCCGTCTTGCCTGGGTGCGGCGCGATCCCACGGCGTTGGCGGCGCTGCGGCCTCCTGAAGGGCTAAAACCGTTCGAAGTCAACGAAGCCGAGGACAGCCTCTCGTTCCATAAGGCCCTGCTTGCCTATGATCAGCCCAACAAGGCTGAAATGGGAGAAGCCGAGCGCCTCTTCGGCAACCTGGCCAGGCAACGTCCGCATATCCCCGTCTATCGACTTAACCATCTGGCTAGCCGAATTAGCCTGTTACTCGGGACGGACCTTTTTGAGCGGTTAGGCGAGGAAAGTGTCGGTGAGGCGCGAGCGCTCATCGATGAGTCCAAAGCTCTGGATGATGTCGTCGGCCCGTCAGTTCGCGAGACCATGGTCGAGAACCTGGCCCTTCTGCAATTAGCCGTCGGTGAGGCCGGGGATGCGATCCAAACCCTTGATCGTAACGACGCGATCGCCTCGTCCCCGCGGCAACTGGCCTATCGGGCCGTGGCGATGAACCGCCTCGGCAACGGTCGACAAGCTTTGGCGATGATCGAAGCGGGACGTCAGACTCATGCGAGCGATCCTGCCCTGGCTGCTGCGCTCGAGCATATCAACACCAATGCTCGCTACGACGCGGCTGCAACCTTCATCTTCAACGAAGACCAGATTGGACCGGTGAAGGCTGCACTGAACGATTTCCGCGTCTCGGGTGTCGAGCGGCAAGCCAAGATCCTCGGTCGCAGGACCTCGGGCGAATTGGTTCGGGATTATCTCTCGCACGGCGCGGCGAGTCTTGTTGGCCTGCGTTCGGCGCTCCGCTACTTTGGCCTTCCCAACTGGGAAGACAACGTCAGCGTAATCCTTCGGGAGCTGTTGCAGACTCGCGTTCACGACCTTGGCTGGCAAGTCGGCGACCAATCTAAAGGTGGCTTCTCGGCGGCCGGTAATATGGGCGAGCGGGATCTAACGATCCGCTATGCGACAACCGACGTAGCCGTCGTCGAGGCTATCGTTTGTCGCGCGCCGGTGACCAATTCCGCTCAGGTGCAGCTGTTGCGCGGTCACTTCCAGAAGCTGGTCGGCTATTCGACCTGCCGCGTTTTCGCGCACCTTACATACGCGATCGTTCCCGACATCGGTTCGATCGTGACGACCCTAGAAGACATCGCTCGCTCCCACGCCCCACCCAGATTCACCTATCAGGGCCACCAACGCCTTCCCCTTGAAGGCAACCAGCCCCCAGGCTTCATCGCGCGCTACTTGCGCGATGAAGAAGAGGTTGAGGTCACCTTCATGGTGCTCGACCTCAACCAAGAGATCCAGAAGACCGCAGCCGCCATCGCCGGCGGCAAGCCGACCGCCAAAGGTGCTCCGCGCAAGCCTCCCGGTGCAGTAAAAAAGCCTAGCCCTAAGGAGAGAGCCACCAAAAAAGTCTAACCGTTTCTCTTAAGACATGGAGCCGGCGACGCAATCTGCCGCGTTAGGTCTTTCGAAGCCAAACCGCTCCGCGCCATTTGCTGACGTTGTCCCACCTCCAGGAAGACGACATTCAGCACTGAGATCGTGAAGGCGATGACGACCCTTTCTCCCGACGCAGGGGTCTCACACATGAATCAAGGACTAGCCCTGGGCTCGGTAGAGCCTAAAGGCGGCACGACCGATAGCGCTTCACACGGCGTCGCAGCGGTTGAGGCAGGTCAAAACCTTCACGCCGTTCTTGGGACACGCTTCAGCCCAGCCTTGAGAGAGGGTTGTCATGCTCACGCACGCCGTTGCCGCCGTCCTTTTCGTCAGCGCCCAGTCCCTCCCTGCGTCACCGCCGATCACCCCGGTGGACGTTGAGACTAGGCTGAACGGCGTCGAGGTTGCCTGCACGGGCATTGGCCTGGAAGCGCGCTCGGACCCCCGTTGGAAAAGCTACGGCGTGCGGGTTGAGCTCGCTAATTCGCGCAGCGAATACCTCACTGGCGGCACGGTCACGGTGCGGGACGCCTCCGGCCGAGCGGTGCTTAGCGCTCAGTGCGATGCGCCGTGGCTGCTGTTGCGGCTGTCGCCAGGCCGGTACTCGGTCGAAGCGACCATGCCGGACGCCGCCCCTCGCTCTTCAGCGTTCATCGCGCCGCGGACAGGACAGCTTCGGGTGGTGCTCCAGTTCAAGGACTTGTAGTCGATCCATTGGGCGCCACGTCGCTGACAAGCAGCGGACCAGAACGCAGTCTCTGGGTTTGGCGTCGATGGCGCAATTGAACATGGCGAGCTCGCGCACACGCCCGTTCGCCTTGAGCTGCTTCCGCTTCCCCAGATATATCTCGGCTTGAACGGGCCCGATGATGCGGCCGTTGTTCCAAGGTCGTTTCGGCGATGGGACGAGGTCAATTTCGCGCCACGTTCGCCTCCCGCGAATTGGCTACTGCCCTCATCTCATCTTACCGCGTTCAATATCTCTCGCTGCGGAGCCTTAAAGCGATCGTCGTCCAGCTGCCGCTGACCAACGCCGTCGTCAGGACGACGACCAGAAGCAGCGGGTCCGGAGTCGCCACCTTGAAGACCGCGGCGAGCGGCGGGAGGCTGACGATCGCCGCCAGAAGCGCGGTGATCGTCAGCGCGATGGTCCAGAACGCGCGCCGATGCGGCGCCAGCAGCTTGCCCGACGCCGCGGCGTCGGCCAGGGCCAGGATCAAGTTGGCCAGCACGAGGGTCCCGAAGGCCGCGCCCCGCGCCTGCGCCTCCGTATGGCCGTGCAAGGCCCAGACATAGACGCCGAGCACCGCGGCGAGCACCACCAGACCTTGCAACAGGGCCTGGCCGACCTGGGCCGGGCCGAACAGCGGCTCGTCGGGGCGGCGGGGCGGCCGCTTCATCGCCAGGGCGTCGCTGGGCTCGGCCTCGAAGACCAGGGCGCAGATCGGGTCGATGGCCAGTTCCATCAGGACGACGTGCATCGGAAACAGCAAAGGCGGCAAGCCCAGCAGGATCGGCGCGAGCGCCAGACCGGCGATCGGCACGTGGATGGCGGTCACATAGGTGAGGGCGCGCCGCAGGTTGGTGAAGATCCGCCGTCCCAGACGCACGCCGCCGACGATGGAGGCGAAGCTGTCGTCGAGCAGCACGAGATCGGCCGCCTCGCGCGCGACGTCCGTTCCCTTCTTGCCCATGGCGACGCCGATGTGGGCCGCCTCCAGGGCCGGGGCGTCGTTCACCCCGTCTCCGGTCATGGCGACCACCTCGCCGTCGGCCTTCAGCGCCTCGACCAGGCGCAGCTTCTGGGCGGGGGCGACCCGGGCGAACACCCGGACGCTGCGCAGGCGCTCGCAGAGCGTCGCGAAGGGCAGGTTCTCGATCTCGGACCCGAGCAGGACTCCCGCCGAGACATCCAGTCCCGCGGCCCTGGCCGTCGCCAGGGCCGTCGCCGGGTGATCGCCGGTGATCATGATGACGGCCACGCCCGCCGCCCGCGCCTCGGCCAGGGCCGCCGGGACATCCCGACGCAAGGGATCGACGAAGCCGATCAGCCCCGCGAACGCGAAGACTTCGGATCTGGGATCGTCGGCGAAATCGCCGTCGACGCGGGCCGAGGCGACGCCCAGCACGCGCAGTCCCTGCCGCGCAAAGTCCTCGACCACGGCGTGAAGCCGGGCGATCTCGGCAGCGGGCAGCCGGCAGAGCTCGAAGATCGCCTCCGGCGCGCCCTTGGCTGCGGCGATCCGTTGCTCGCCGGCGCCGCGCCAGACCTGAACCACGGCCAGCAGGTCGGGACGCAGGGGCCAGGCCCGTTCCGGTTCGACGCCCGTGACCTCCCCGTCCGCGACGGCATGGGCCGAGAGATGGCGGACGGCCCGGTCCATCGGATCGATCGGCCGCACGGCCGAGGCCAGGGCGGCGCGTTCCAGCAGCGCGCCCGCGGGGCCGTCGATCGGGCGTCCCTCCTCGACCAGAATATCCCCGGCTTCGGTCCACAGGCGGGCGACCCGCATCTGGTTCTCGGTCAGGGTTCCGGTCTTGTCGACACAGAGCACCGTGGTGCCGCCCAGGGTTTCGATGACCGCGCTTCGGCGGGTGAGCACGTGATGGGTGGCCAGCCGCCAGGCGCCGAGCGCCAGGAAGACGGCCAGCACCATGGGAAACTCTTCCGGAATCAAGGAGATCGCCACCGTGATCCCGGCCAGAACGCCGCCCACCCAGTCGTCGCGCAACCAGCCATAGGCCGCGGCGACCAGAACGCAGAACCCTATGGCCAATGCCCCCAGCCAACCGACGAGGTGTCCGGCGGTCTTCTGAAGCGGCGTCGGTTGATGCTCAATCGCGGCCAAGGACGCGCCGATCTGGCCGAGCGCCGAGCGCGGGCCCGTCCGGGTGATCCGCGCGACGCCCTGGCCACGGACGACGAGCGTGCCGGCGAAGAGATCCGGCGCGCCATCGACCCCGGGCGCCGGATTGTCCGGAGGCTCGCTGTCTATCGCCGGGGGCTTGATTACCGGGGCGGACTCGCCAGTCAGGGCGGACTCGTCGACGGCGAGAACTTCGCCGGCGATCAGCCGGGCGTCGGCCGGCAGGCGCTCGCCCTCGCCGATCAGCAGCAGGTCGTCGGGGACCAGATCACGGGCCGCAATCTGGCGTTCCTCGCCGCTCCGGAGCACCCGGGCCAAGGGCTGGGACAGATCACGCAGGGCGCTCAGGGCATGCTCGCTGCGGGCCTCCTGCATGACGACCAGACCGACCGAGGCCAGGGCTCCGGCGGTCAGAAAGAGCCCCTCGCCCAGGTCACCGAGCGCCAGGTAAACGATCGCCGCCCCTACCAGCAGCAGGAACATCGGCTCGCGCAACGTCTCACCGATGATGCGAAAGAAGCTGCGCTCCCGCATACGCGGCAGTTCGTTGGGCCCCACGGCGGCGAGGCGCGCGGCCGCCTCCGCTTCGTCCAGGCCGCTCACCAGCTCAACCGTCATGGCGCAACATCCCCGAACGACAGAAGCTTAGTGCGCCAGGAACAGCGGAACCTTGGGATCGCGCAACATGTGTTGCGTGGCCCCGCCCAGAATGAACTCGCGCGCCCGCGATCGACCATAGGCGCCCATGATCAGGAGATCGCAGGCTGCCTTGGCAAGGTAGGCGTCCAGGCTTTCGCCGATGGGTGCGTCGCGTCCGTCAACCTCGTCGATGGCCGCATCGATACCGTGGGCCTGCAGGTGGCGGGCGGCCTCGGCGGCGAGACCCGCCACGGCGGCGGGCTTTTCGTTGACCACCGCGAGCACCCGAACCGTCTCGGCCCGGGCAAGGATCGGCAGCGCGTCGGCCAAAGCCCGCGCCGCGCACCGGCCGCCATCCCAGGCGACGACCGCGGGGCCGAGCTTGGTCGCCGGCAAGTATCCCGGACGATACAAGAGGACGGGCCGTCCGGAGTCGAAGACCACGCTGGTCGCCACCTCGGTCTGGCCGTCCAGCGGCTTGCCGAGCGGCGTCATGCAGAGGTCGCGCGTGCGGGCGCGCAGGGCTACGTGCTCGGCCACGGCATAGTAGTCCGCACGTTCCAGCGGAGCCTGTCCGAACACGCCGGCCCCTTCGGCCGCCGCGGTGAAGGCCGCCAGGCTGGCGCGCCCATTGACCAGACTTCGGGCCTGCTCGTCGTCCGCCATGCTGCTCAGGCCGATGAGGTAGTCGGCGATGCGATTGCTGTGGATCGGAAAGCTCACGCCGACGGCGAGACCCGAAACCTTGCCGCCGATCAGCCGCACGAACCCGACGGCCTCCTCGATCGCTTCGGGCGGCGTCGGATCGGGATAGGTGTCGATCTGAAGCAGGATGTCGCTGAGGCTCATCTACGAGACGCTTCCAATCGGGTTCGTGGAATTAGCAATGGGCTAGCGTGCACCCGCCTTGATGCTCATCAATCCTAGGCGCTCGGAAGCGCCTAGTTCGCTCGAGGTTTGAGGCGGACGCCCTCGCGGACCTGGTCGGACGGGAACAGGATGACTCGTTCCCGCGCGCGCAGACCCTTGAGGATCTCGGCCTCGCGGTCGGTCATCACCCCGACGTCCACGGACGTCAGACGCGCCCGGCCCCCATCGGCCTTGAACACAGCCCAACCGTCGCCGTGACGCACCAGGGCGCCGAGGGGGACCTTGAGCGCGCTGGGCTGGCGTCGCAGGAACACCCTGCCCCACAGGCGGTAGCCGGGGCCGAGCCTGGCCCAGCCCGCCGGGTCGCCGCTCATCTGCAGGAAGACGAGAACCCTTTGCTCCTCGACGCCGAGCGCCGAGACCTTGGTGAAGCCCTGCGGCTCGATGCGGCGAACGACGGCGGGCAGCGCCGGACCGCCCCAGTCGAACACGTCCGCGGCCATGCCCTCGCGGACCTTCACCGCATCTTGGGAGAGGAACTCGATCGCCGCCTCCAGCCCGCCCTTGTCGCTGACCTCGACCAGCGGCGCGCCGACGGCGACGGTGCGCTCGCTCTCCTGCAGCACTCGGGTGACATAGCCGGAGGCCGGGGCGCTGACCGCAACCGCACCATAGCCTTCTTTCTCGGGTCCGATCAGGGCCGCCCGCGCAACGCTGAGTTGGGAACGGCGCACGCCAAGTTCGGCCTCGGCGGCGCGGACGCCGGCGCGCGCGGCGCGCGCCTTGTTCTCGGCGGTCTCCAGAGCCTGGGGTGAGGCGAAACCCTTGGCGGCCAATTCACGCTGGCGGGCGAGATCGCCTTCGAGCTGCCGGGCGCCGGCGGCCAACTGGTCCAGTTGCGCGCGGGTGCTGGCGACGGCCGCCGTCGCGGCCGCGACGCTCGCCTCGGCCTGGGCCCGGGTCCTGGGATCGAGCAGCTCGGCCCCGGACGGCAGAATGCGCGCGATGGTGGTCACGCTCTTTTCGACCCGGTCGCCGACATGCAGGTCCAGGCGCTGCAGCCGCCCCGAAACCGGGGCCGAGACGACATAAGCCTCCCGCACGCGCGCATAGCCCTGATCGGCGACGCTGTCGGCGATGGGTCCCATGGTGACCGGAGCGACCGTCACCGATACGGAGCGCGGCGCGACCCAGACGGCAACGACGGCCGCCACCACGGCCAGCAAGACCACCACCAGCGCCAAACGAGGCCAAGCTATCTTGCCCATCTCTACTCCCGCGTTTTCAGAACGGCCACGAGGTCGAGCGCCCAGACTCGGCGGGCGACCAGGCCGCAGGCGACGACCACGATCGCCAGGTAGACGGCGACCGCCATCGCGTAGCTGTCGGCGTTGATGACGGCCGGCAGGCGAAGCTCCTCGCGCGAATAGGCCGCGACCAGTCCGCGCGCCAGCGCCTGGCCCCCTAGCGCCCCGATCGGAATGGCCAGGAGGCTCAGGATGATCAATTCGCCGACCAGGACATAGGCGCAGGTTACCGGCCCGAAGCCGAGCACCTGCAAGGTCGCCAGGTCGCGCCCGCGTTCGGAAAGGGCGATGCGACAGGTGTTGTAGGCCACGCCGAACGCGATCGCTCCGGCGAAGCCGAGATAGAAGATGATCGCGGTCCGAAACGATTGCGCCATCACCAGGCGCCAGCTGGCCACGGTGTCGTCGCGAGACGAGGCGCCGACGATCTGGGGCGTTTGCTCGATGGCGCGATAGAAGTCCGGCCGGGCGTCGGCCGCGACCAGCAGATCCGCGCCGCTGGCCAGGTTCCCCTCGCCCATCACCCTATTGAGGGCCGCACGGTTCATATAGGCGGTCAGCCCGCTGTAATCCCGGGCCAGGCCGGTGATGGGCAACAGGACGCGTGGGCCGGAACCGTCGAGGATCTCCGTCCAAACGGCGTCGCCGGGCCCCAGGCCAAGGCGGGTGGCCAGGGCCTCGCTGAGCACCAGGCCGCGTCCTTCGAACGGCACGCGCCGCCCGGCCGCGTCGAGGGGACGATGGAGGTCGGATGTTGGCTCGAGCCCGAGGATGCGGACAGTCTCCTGCTGGCCGCCGGCCTTCAGGCGAGCAGCCACGACGCGGGTCGGCTCGGCGGCATAGACGCCGGGTCCTCGGGCCGCGTCGCGGACGGCGCCCGCGTCCCTCGGCTCGACGAAGCTGATGGCGTCGCTCCAGCGCTGGACCCGGTAGTAGGTCGCATCGACGACCTGATCGATGCCGTCGAACAGGAACTGCGTCCCAACCAGCAAGGCCAGGCTGGCGGCCAGGCCGCTGGCCGTCAGCAGGGCTCGCCCCGGAAAGCGCTCCAGGCTGCGCACGATCATGCGGCTGCCCTGGTCGAACGCCTCTCCTGCCGTCAAGCGGTCGAGCGGGGTGACGGCGTAGGCGGCGGGTCTTGGCGGCTGCATGGCTACGGTCGGCGACACGGCCACCACGCGACGGACGGCCGCCAGCGAGCCGACCCCGGCCGCCGCCACGGCGACCCCGGAAGCCGTCAGGAAGGCGGTCCAGTGGAATTGGATGTTCAACACGGGAAACCGGAAGAAGGCCCGGTAAATGTCGACCATGGCGGCCCCGAGCGCCCCGCCGGCCACCCCGCCCGCCAAGGCTCCGGCCAAGCCGATCGCGGCCGCCATTCGCAGATAGACCCAGGCCACGTCCCGGTCGCGGTAGCCGAAAGCCTTGAGTAAACCGATCTGCTCTCGCTCGGCGTCCACCAGGCGGCTGACGACCAGATGCACGAGACTGGCGGCGACGATCAGGAAGACTGGCGGCAGGATCGAGGCCGAGGTGGACAGCTCCTTCAGCTCCGCGTCCAGGAAGGCGTGCGAGGGCTGGTCGGCGCGGGCGTAGGCGGCGCGCCCGCCGTAGGGTGCGAGCAAGCGATCGACCTCCGCCAATACGGCCGGTAGGGACGCGCCCGACGCCAGGATCAGGCTCGCGGAATTGAACGCCCCGCTCATCCCGCCCGCGCGTTCGACCGTCCGGCGCGGCGCCCACATCACCCCTTGGTGAGCGTCGTCGGGCATGAAGGACTCGGAAGACGGCACGTAGACATATTCGGGCGACAAGACCGCCCCAACGATGATCAGGTTGATCTCGCGGCCATTGATGGTGGCCTTCAGGGGCTCGCCCAGTCGCACCCCAGCGGCGTCCATGAAGGTCTTGAGCGCCACCGCCTCGCCCATCCGCGTCGGATCCGGCATGCGGCCTTGCACCAGACGAACCTGGTTCAGGCTCCGCTCCGGATCGTCCGGCAGGGAAATCAGCCTCGCCGTCGCCGGGCGTTGGAGACCGGGCACGTCCATCAGGCCTGACTGAACGATCCGGGCGTCGGCGGCGACCACCCCATCAATGGCGGCCAGGTCACGCGCGCGGGAGATCGGCGCGCGCTTGGCGCTGGCGAAGACGTCGGCGAAACGTGTCCCGGCGTAGAACGCCTGCTGGGCCTCGGCCAGGGCGCGCTGGGCCGAAAACGCCATCACTGCGACAGCGACGCCGCAGGCGATCAGCAGCGCGATGGCCGCCACTTGCCAGCGCATGCGCCAAAGATCGCGCAGCAGCTTGCGGTCTAGCGGGGCGGGTCTCACCAGCGCATCTCCCGCGGCGGGGTCCGGCGCGCGTTGGTCGCGATCTCGGTAATCTGGCCATCGCGAAAGCGGATGACCCGGTCGGCCATCGCGGCGATGGACGCGTTATGCGACACGATCAGCGTCGTTGCGCCGACGTCCCCGGCCACCTCGGCAATGGCTTCGAGCACCTGGACGCCGCTCTCGCTGTCGAGCGAGCCGGTCGGCTCGTCGCAGAGCAGCAGCGCCGGCCTTTTGGCGATAGCTCGCGCCACCGCCACGCGCTGTTGCTGGCCGCCGGAAAGCTGGGCGGGGAAGTGGTCCATGCGGTCGGCCAGACCGACGCGCGCCAAGGCTTCTTCCGGGCTCATCGGATCGCTGGCGATTTCGGTGATCAGGGCGACGTTCTCCCGCGCCGTCAGGCTGGGGACGAGATTGAAGAACTGGAAGATGAAGCCGACGCTCTCGCGTCGATAACGGGTCAGGGCCGCGGCGCTGGCGCCAGCGAGTTCGGCCTCGCCGAACCGGACCGAACCGGAAGTGGCGTGGTCGAGGCCGCCGAGGATGTTGAGGAGCGTCGACTTTCCCGAGCCCGAAGGTCCCAGCAGCACCAGCGTCTCGCCGGGCGCGACCACCAGATCAACGCCCCGCAGCGCGTGAACGTCGCCGGCCCCTGTCGGATAGACCTTGCACAGGCCGCTGATCCGGAAAGCCGATCCCGACGGCGGCGACGGATCGTTGACGGACATGGCCGACCCTCCCCGATCCACCGCCTGACGCCATCTTCTGGGGGAGAATGGCCTGGGCCTTGATCCTCCGCAATTCCTCGCCTTGTTGCCGGCTAGGCGTCGACGAACAGCTCCGCCAACGCGATGGCGTTTGTCGGATGTTCAATGGAGTCGGTCGAGACGATCAGCTCGGTCACCGCCTGGAGTCGCGTCAGGGCGTCCTCGCCGAACACCGCGTGGACGACCACGCAGACCGGCGGGGTAAAACCTTGAAGCTTGAGCGCTTCGGCCGCGGCCGCCAGGGTGCGCCCGGAGGCGGCGATGTCGTCGATCAACACCGCCCGGCGCCCGCGATGCACCGCCAGGTCGGGCAATTCCACGCGGACCTCGCGGTCGCCGAGCCTTTGCTTGGCGAGTACGACATAGGGCGCGCCGACGCGTTGGGCGACGGCGGCGACCCATTGCCGGCTTTCGATGTCGGGACCGACGATCAGAGGCGCTGGGACCCTGGCCCTGATCCAGGCCGCCAGCAGAGGCGCGGCATGCAACGTTCGGCAGGGTATGGCGTAGAGGCTCTCCAAGTCGGCATAGCGATGGAGATGGGGATCGACAGTGACGATCCGGTCGACGACGCCGCCGAGCAACCGCGCGAAGGTTCTGGACGTGACTGCCTCGCCCGGCAGGAAGCGCGTGTCCTGGCGCAGGTAGCCGAGATAGGGGGCGATCAAATTGACCTGCGTCGCGCCCAGGTCGCGCAGGGCGTCGGCGGCGAAGGCCAGACGCAGGAACGCCGCGTCTGGACGGGCCAGGGTGCAGACCAGGTCCACAACCCGCCCGGCGACATCGGCCTCGATCCGAACATAGCTTTCGCCGTCGACGAACTGCCGGGTCCGCAAGGCGCCGACAATGCCGCCCCCTACTCTTGCGAGGCGCTCGGCGAACCCTTCGTTGTCGGGGAGCGGCAGAAGAAGGCGCATCTCAGGCCTCCAGGCTGACATAGTCGGTGTTGGCCGCCGCGAACTCCAGCGCGTAGGCCAGCTCTCCGGCCGCTTCGGCGTGGACCGTCACTAGCGGTTCGCCGGCCTCGATTTCGTCACCCAGCCGGCAGTGGAGCTCAAGCCCCGCGGCCTTGGCGTCGGGGGCGCCGGCGAGCTTGGCGAGCCTGGCCAGGGTGCGGTTGTTGATCTGCGTCACCCTCCCTGAGCACGTCGCCAGCAGCGGAGCGCTGAAGGCCGAGCGCGGCGGCATGCGCATTCCGCCCTGTGCTTCGCAGATGCGCTGGAACTTCGCCCAGGCGCGGCCGTCGGCAAGGACCTGCCCGGCCAGGGCTTCCCCCTGGCCGGGCGGCGTATGGCCCGCGAGTTCCAGGGCCGCGCCGGCCAGCTGGCAGGCTCGGCGCCGCAGATCGAGCGGGGCGCCGGGATCGCCCTGCAGCACTGCCAGGACGTCGCGCGCTTCCAGGGCCGGGCCGACGCCCCGGCCGACCGGCTGGGCGCCGTCGGTCAGGAGGGATCGGACCTGGAGTCCGCATTGTTCGCCCACCGTCCCCAGCCGGTCGGCCAGGGCGGCGGCCGCGTCGTCCGAGCGAACCTTGGCGGTTGGCCCCACGGGAATGTCGATCACGACATGGGTCGATCCGGCGGCGAGCTTCTTGGAGATCACGGAGGCGACCAGTTGGCCTTCGGTGTCGATGTCGAGTACGCGCTCGACCCGGATCAGAATGTCGTCGGCCGGGCTCAGATCCACCGCCCCACCCCAGGCCAGGCAACCGCCCTCAGCCTTCACCACGCGACGCATGGCCGCCGCGTCAAGGTCGACGCGGGTGAGGGTCTCCATGACATCCGCCGTGCCCGCCGGCGATGTTATCGCCCGCGAGGAGGTCTTGGGAATGGTCAGCCCGCAGGCGGCGATGATCGCCACCACGATGGGCGTGGTGCGATTGCCCGGCAGCCCCCCGACCGAATGCTTGTCGATGACTAGGGGGGCGTCCCAGGCAAGGCGGCTGCCGGTCTCGACCATCGCCCTGGTCAGGCCGACCACTTCGGCGACGTCCAGCGGCGGGGTTGAGCAGGCGGTCAGGAAGGCGGCCAGGTGCGCTTCGGTGTAGCGTCCGGCCACGACGTCGCCGATGATCGCCGACATCGCCGGCCCGTCGAGCCGTTTGCCGAAGATCCGTCGCCGGACGCTCGACATCGAAGCCAGCGCTGGCGGATGGCGGACCAGGACCTCGTCGCCGTCGGAGACCCCCAGTCGCAGCCAGGCCGCTTCGGAAAGCCCGGCCTCGTGTTCGCCGAGGAAATCGCCCTCGATCTGGTACAGCGTGGCCATGACTTCGCGGCGGCCGGCGACCAGCAGCACCTGGGCGCGGGGCGACAAGCCCTCGGAACGGCAGACGTGGCAGTCGGTGCGCATCAGCACGACCGCCTCGTCCTGGGTGAACAGGCCAAGGCGGCGCGCCATCACGGTGGGAGGCGCATCGACCGACAGGTCATGGGTCATCGCATCGGCTCGCGAACATCACGCCAGCGCCCTGTGCGACGTCGAGCCTCGTCCCGCGCCTCCTGGTCTACCTCCTGCTCGGTGGCCGGGGCGACGACGGGATCGATCATCAGGTCCTCGAGAAACAGACAAGCCAGGCCAGCGCGGGAGTTAACACCGGACTTTTCATAGACCCGCGCCAACTGCGCGCGCACCGTGCTGGCGGCCGAGCCTCGCAGGCGAGCGATCTGGGCGACCTCGATGCCCTTGAGGGCGAAAATCGCGACGTCCGCTTCGGCGGGCGTCAGGCGATCTCCGCTGCGGAAGGCGGACTTGGCCATCACGATTCCTTGGCGCGCTCGCCCCCGTCTATCATCGCCGTGACGACCTGACGACCGCTGCGCCGCACCTCGAAGACGACGCCAGCCAGATGCAGCGCGGCCAGGACGAGGAGAAGATTGGCCGCGATCTCGTGGATTTCCTCGGCCGGGCCTTCGCCTTCCCCGCGCTCACCGCCCTCGCCGGTCGCCTGATGGCTGCCTTCCTCTCGGACTTCGGCGTCCTGAGCTTCAGCCTCGGGTCCCTCGGCCTCCCGCGTCGCGACCGTGTGTGTGGCGCCTGTCGGGGCGGCCTCGTGATGAACCTTCGGCGGGAAGCCGGTCATGGCCACACCGCTGGCGATGACGATCGCCATCGTCGCCCAAAGCGCGTAGACCATCAAAGCCCCGAGCGGATTGTGCGAGCGATGGCGGGTATGGCGACCATGGCGAATGTCGCCGATATGGCTCAGGGCGCCGCGCAGGCTGGGCGGAAACGACGAGAAGCGCGCCTCTGCCGGGCCGATCAGCCCCCACACCCATCGCAGGATGAGCAGTCCGGCCAAGGCCAAGCCGATCCAGATGTGCGCCTGCGAGCCGCCTTCAGTGATCAGCCGATTGACGACGATCGCCGCGGCGATAGCCCAGTGGGTGATCCGGACGATCGGATCCCAGCGACGCGGCTTGGTGACGACTCCGTTCATGGCTCTTTCCCAGGCTGGCGGGAAGGCTCCGATCGACGGGCCGTCCCGAACAAGTTCATTTCGCGCCGCCACAAGAGCGTCGCCTGACCCTGGCGACCATTGACGTTACGCTGATCCCACCGATCGTAAGCGTTTGCTGATCCGGGGCGCGGCGGCTCCCGATGGCTTGTCGATGGGCCGACGCCGGGCGCTGCGAGACGGCGGGTCGCCTCTGCAGCGGGCCCCGGCCGCATCCTTTTTGCTCTCGAGGCCGGGATCGGAGCCCCCGGTCCGACGGACGAGCGCCTCTGTGTCGTGGGTTCATCAACGGTCGTCGCCCCCTGATCGCGACGCATCGCCGGCCTTTCCGGGCGCTGCCCGCACCGCCCAGCCCTGTCGACCAGATGTGTCCGGCGGGCCGGGGAGATGGCGGCGGTCCTTGACCAGGCGCCAGCTTTCGCCCGCATGCGCCGGATCGCCGAGCCGGCAGGCCGACACGACGGCGCTCCACCACCCAAGCCGCCCCGGTCTGATCGGCCGCAGGCGCCCCGGCCCGTTGAGCGCCTCGATCGCGCCGATGAGCCTACGGTGCTCGGACAGGGCCGCAGCGAGCCTCGCTTCGGGAACGCCGAGATAGTGCGCCAGGAGAACATCTCGCAACTGGGCGATCTCGCGCCGCGTTCTCGGATCGCACGCCTCGAGCGCGACCTCGCACTCGGTGTCGAATCCCTCGGCGCGATTGTTGAGGTTCGCCGAGCCAATTCGGGCCACACGATCATCGAACAGGCTGACCTTGGAGTGCACGACGATCGGCCGTCCCTGGGCCGTCCTCGGCGCATAGGCGCGGAAGCGGTCATGCCTGTCCGCCGCAATCAGCCGTCGGACCAGCGGCGCGCGAGCCGGATCCATGGTGAGACGGTCGAACCAGCTCGGGGCCCGCCCGGTGAGAACCAGGATCACCTCGGGCCCTTCGGGCTCGGCCAGCCGCCGCGCCAGCGCGTCGGTCAGCAGATGCGAGGTGAAATACTGGTTCTCCAGATAGATCATCTCCCGCGCATCTGCGATGCAGGCCAAGTGCAACCGAAGGATCTCGTCGACCAGCGGCCGCCCGCGGTAGGCTGGTTCCGTCCGGGCTATGGCGACCGGCGTGTCCGACAGGTGGGGCGACTGGGCCCTGGGCCAGTTGGCCCCGCTTTGGTCGGGGACGAAGTCGTCGCCCCAGGCGCGCGCCCATCGGGTCCTGAAGAGATCGGCCAGCACCGCCGCCGCCCTGCCCTCGACCAGCACCATCACGTCGTGCCGCGGCGCGTGGCGAGCCCTGTGCGGGAGGATCCGGCGCGGATCGTCGTCGCGATGCCCGACCGTGTCCCAGCGGTTCACGGTGATATCGGCGCCGCCGCAGAAGGCGATCTCGCCATCGACGACCACGACCTTCTGGTGGTGGCATGCGCCGAACGGGACCTCGCCATCCTCGCGATACCGAACCGGCGTGTCGCGGAACGCCTTGCGCGCCCTGTGCTCCAGCATCGTGTGGCTGCCGTTGACCGAGAGTGTCGACTTCCAGATCAGTACGCGGACGTCGAGCGACGGGTTGGCTTTGGCGAGGCGAATGAGCACCTGCCCGATCTCGTCGGGGTCGCTTGACCCCTCGTGGCCGTCGGGCGCCAGCCGCGTACGCGGGTCAAAGGCCCATCCCAGGATCCAGATCGACTGCGTGGCCCGTTCGAGCGCCTCCAGCAGGGCGGCGTAGTACGCCTGGGCGTCGATCAGGAAGGCCAGCCGCCGGGCCGTCTCCACGCGCCAGCAGGTTTCGCCCGGGCGGAGGAGCGTCATAACCGGTTCACCAGCTCCTCCCACGGCTCCAGCCGCACCGCCGGGGCCTGCCAGAAGCCTTCGCCCATGGCAGCGGCGCAGCCGGCCTCGAAGGTGGACTTCATGGCCTCGGTGTCGAAGTCGAGCATCGCGCCGTTGGCTGTCGCGGCCGGTGTGTCGGGGATCGAAGCGACGCTCAGGGGGATGTTGTTGCCGATGCAGAAGGCGGTCGCGACATTCAACGCCTGCCGATAGGAAACCCGCAGCATGGTGTCGAAGCTACGGATGAGAACGGCGGCCAGGCTTGGAGAGGTCGTGCGGGGCGAGGGGTCGATCACCGTGTTGACGAGCACGTAGACACGTCCCCGCCGCAATCGCCGTCCGACCCTGCGCCACCGCAACAAGGCTTCGGGTAGCACGAACAGCGGAGCGGTGACGCCGCCGTCGACGTGCAGCTCGTCGAAGGCCTGGCCGTCTGCTTCGCAACGGATCAGGCGCGGCGGAAACAGGCCCGGCAGGCTGGCGGAGGCAGCGAGGATCAACCGGAACATCTCCACGGCTGAAGGGCCGCCTCGGCACGCGATCTCGCCCATATCCCAGATGGCGGGCGTCTGGCTGTCGAGATCGGTCGTGGCGATCAATAGGCGTCGACCGCGGCGATGCTCGGCGGCGATCGCGTCGAGCATCGGTTCGTCGATGAACGGGGCGATGAGGCCGTCAAGGCTCTCGGCGGCCAGCAGACCGCCCTGGAACACGCCCGCGAGCGCCGTCCACCGGAACTGCTCGGCGGCGCGTCCGCCGGTATAGGCCTCCTTCAGCCGATCATCCCACGCGGCGCCCAGGAAGGCGAAGGGCGCGATCAGGGCCCCCGTGCTGACTCCGGTCACGATATCGAACCGGGGACGACTTCCCGCCAAACCCAGGCCCAGGAGGACTCCGGCGCCGTATGCGCCGCCCGCAGCGCCGCCGGAGATCGCCAGAACGTTGAATTGCTCCCCGCCGTGCGGACGGGGCAGGGCCAGACGCTCGGCGGCGGCCTCGAGTGAAGCTTCCGCCTCCTCGAAGCTCAGCCGCACGCCGGCGAAGCCGGAGGGCTGGGCCTTCGACGATAGCGGCGCGGGCAAGCGGCGGGACCAGAATTCGTCGAAAGCCCAGTCAAACTTGTGATCCGACACCACAGCCTCGGCAAAAGGACGTTCAGCAGGTCCGTCTGTTCGGACCGGGTCCATCACGCACGAGCTTTGGCGCGCGCGGCTTGATCGAGGTCAAACTGAGGTACTAGGACAAGCGCGATATTCCGCCGCCGCCTGCGCAGCGCAGCTCGGCTGACGTCGAGTATCCAGGAAGCGCCAAGAGCCGCCATTGGGCCGGCTCCGAGAACACGACCTTCGCCAACCAGACCATCTCGTGACCGTCGGCCGCCGCAGCACGATCTGGAGCGGAGCGCGACCTACAGATCGATCGCCTCAGACACCTCAAGGGCGTCGTCGACCTCGATGCCGAGATATCGAACCGTACTTTCCAGCTTCCGATGCCCGAGGAGAAGCTGGCAGGCTCACAGGTTGCCTGTCTTCTTGTAGATCATGGCGACCTTGGTTCGTCTGAGGCTGTGCGTCCCGTACGCCCGCGGCTCGAGCTCGATCACCGAAACCCACTTATCGACCAGTCGGGCGTATTGCCGGGTGCTGACGTGCTGTCCCGAGCGACTGCGGCTTGGAAACAGCCAGTCGTCGTATCGACGGCCGCGAACCTTGATCCATGCGGCCAGAGCATCTCGCGTGGGCTCGGTGATCTCGAAGGGACGGGTTGACCCGTCTTCTGCTGAATGATCGTCGCACGCGCCCTGATCAACCCGCCTGGCGCATGGCCCAGCCGTTGATGGCCAGCTCGTCCTGCCTCCCAGGATACGACGAACAGTGGACAGACAACCGTACGGCGCCCCCCCTGCCGATACTGGGCGATTGGTCGCCGCAAAACCCGAGCGTTGGTCGCTCCGAGCGGCGTCTGGCCCTGGACGGCGTCGACGCGGCGTCAAGCGACGTTCCGCAAACCGCGTGCTCACGGTGACGGCCACGAAATGGGCCCAAAAGCCGCGATGCCGACATCGATCACCAGGAGCGCCGGCAAAGCTCCCGGTGCGCCGCGATCACGTCATGGCCGCCAGGGCCGGCTTGCACAAACGGCGGCGATCCGATCTCTCGACCGGATCGCCCTGGCATTCTTGTGTCGGCCTACCAGTTGACGGTCAACTTCACACCGTAGGTGCGCGGCGGTTGATATTGATACCGGTACGCCAGGTAGGTGGTGCTGGCGGGATTCTGCGCGTTGGCCAGGATCAGCCGATCCTCGATGTTGCGCACATAGCCTTCTAGCTGCCACTTGCCGCTGTCGGGCGCGTAGGTAATGACCGCGTCCGATCGGAAGTAGGCTGGCTGGCTGTCGGCGCCATAGTTGTAGAAGGTGAAATAGCTCTTGCTTTCGTAGTGGGTCTGAGCCCGCGCCGTCAGCGCCCCGCCCAGGACATTCCACTGATGCTGGTAGCCGAGATTGGCGCTCCAGTCCGGCGACTGCGGCGGGCGATGCCCCTTCATTTGTAGGTTCGCGCCGCTGGTCAGGACGGCGAAGTCCTCATAGCGCCCGTGGTTGTAGCCTAGGAAGAAGTTGAGACGATCGGCCGCCGTGAGCTTGGCCACGCCCTCGACCTCGACGCCATAGTACTTGGTGCTGCCGGCGTTGAGGATCAGGGTGCCCAGCGACCCGGCCGAGGTGAGCGCGGCCTGGGAGACTTGCTGGTTGGCGTAGTCGTAGTAGTAGGCGTCGAGGTTGATCTGCAGGCGGTTGTCGAAGAAGCGGTTCTTCGAACCGATCTCGTAGGCCTTGATCGTCTCGGGGCCGTAGATGTTGAGATCGGTGAAACCGCCGGCCTTATAGCCGGTGTCGAACTTGGCGTAGAGGAGGTTGCGCGGCGTCGCCTGCCAGTTCAGCGCCGCGTGGACGGTGGTCTTCTCCGAGCTCACTTTCGAGTTCTGCGGCGTGGTGACGTAGTTGAGCGCTCCGCTGGCCAGATAGGCGCCAATGTTGGCCACGCGATTGAAACCGGTGCGGCTCTTGTCATCCGACGAGTAGCGCAGACCCGCTTCAACCTTCAGCGTATCGGTCAGATCGTACGAGCCCTGGCCAAACAGCGCCCAGGATTTGGCGATCACGTCGGGATAGACATAGGTCTGAAGCGGGGTCGCCGTCTCCAACAGCGTCAGGCTGTTGCGATAGTCCTGAAACACCGTCGAGACGTCGTTCTTCTCGTGGAAGGCATAGGCGCCGACCTGCCATTTGAGCCGACTGTCGTTGTCCGAGGTCAGTCGCAGCTCGTTGTTCCAGGTGTCGGCGATATTTGCTTCGTTGTAGGTGAAGTTCGCGCGGTTGGTGCCGTACTGGCCGCCCAGCGTGTTCAGCCGCTTGTAGTCCTGGTGGCGATAGCCGCCCAGATAGGTCAGGCTCGCCCCGTCGAACTTGTAGGTGGTGGTCCAGCGCACCCCGGTCGTGTCGATGTCCATGAAGCCGCCGGCCGGAACCGCGAAGGTCTTGCCATCGCCCGGGATGGTGGGGCGTGACAGGTCCAGCACGCCTGCGGAGGTATTGCGCTGGGGGACGGCCTGGACCACCGGGCCCACCCCGTCGACCGTGGCGTATTCCGCCGTCACCAAGCTCGACCAGCGCTCGTTGGGTTCAAACGCCAAGTGGACGCGGGCGGCCTTGGAGTGCTCGTCGTCGCCGGCCTCGCCGACTGGGTTCTTGCGATAGCCGTCGCGGTCGCGGGTCTGGAACGCCACACGCAGCTTGACCGCGTCGCTGAGCGGAATATTGACCATCCCCGTGGTGTTGAAGGCGTTGTAGCTGCCCGCTTCGGCCGAGGCGTAGGCGGAGAATTCTTCGCCCGGCTTGGCGGTGATCATGTTGATCGCGCCGCCCGTGGCGTTGCGGCCCAGCAGCGTTCCTTGCGGACCCCGCAGCACTTCAACCCGCTCCAGATCAAACACGGTCGAGTTCAAGCCCACCGATCGCTGGGTGTAGAAGCCATCGACGCTGATCGACACGGCCGGATCGCCGATCTCGTTGGTGTCGCGGCTCGAGACGCCGCGGATGCCGACGACGACGGAGGCGTTCTGGGTCGCGAAACTGACCGCCGGCGCGATGGTGGTGATGTCCTGCAGGTTGCCCACGCCTTCGCGCTTGAGCACCGACGCATCAATGACGCTCATCGAGATCGCCGTTTTCTGTTCGGTGCTCGTCCGCTTCTCGGCGGTGACGACCACCTCCTCCAGCTGGACGTCCTGGCTCGGCTCGGTCGCCGCGCCCGGCCCGGCCTGGGCGAAGGCGATCGCCGGGGCGATCAGGACGCCGCTGGTGCTGATCGCGATCAGGCCAACGGTGTTCAACAGATTCCACTTCATCTTGGTTCTCCCCTTTTTATCGAAGGCTCTGGCGGCCGATTTCTGCCGCCGCCGCCTCCGCAAACCGTGAAGCCGAGGTAGCGGGCAAGGCAGGACGTCAGTCACTCATTTATTTGAATGTTCATCTTTCGATAGTTGAATAATCACGTTTTTGCACAGCTGTCACGCGCGTTGTAGAGGTGGCCGCTCACCAAATGGGCGCCGCCGAGCACGCGGAAGTTTCGCGATGCGCCCGATGCCGCGCCCGATGGTTGCAGCCCCCGAGCGATGCGCGCGGCCAAGATACCTAAATCACTGTAATTCCGCGAGAACCCGATACCCCTCCATGAAGGGAGGAACCAGGGAGATGACTATGAACACTCACGACATCCGAAACAAAAAAGTTGAAATTTCACGTAATTGAGTGACGATCGCGGCGCCGCGCCATCCTCAATCAGACGGAACACCCCAGGCATGCACGTCAAGACCAGGCTCACCCCAGCGCTCATCCTGAGCCTCGCGTTCAGCACGGCAAGCGTCGCGCTGGCTCAACCTTCCCCGACGATCGACAAACAGGCCCAAGCCCTGCGCAAGAGCCGGACGTTCGTCGCGCTCCAGACGGCGATCACCAACGACTACGAACGCACCGTGCGCGAAGGCGTGACGCTCACCGAGATCCCCGCGCCGACCTTCAAGGAGGAGGCCCGCGCCAAGGCTTTCGCCCAGTTGCTTCAGGATGCGGGACTCCAGAACGTCGAGATTGACGCGGTCGGCAATGTGACGGCCTTGCGCAAGGGCGAGGGCAAGGGCCCCCTGGTCGCGGTGATCGCTCATCTGGACACTGTCTTTCCCGAAGGCGTCCCGGTGAAGGTTCGCCGCGAGGGCCTGACCCTCCATGCGCCGGGCGTGGGCGACGACACCTTCCCGCTTGCCGTATTGGCGACCTACGCCCGCGCCCTGGCCGCCGCCAAGGTTCGCACCCGCGCCGATATTCTGTTCGTGGGCAGCGTCGGCGAGGAAGGTCTGGGGGACCTGCGCGGGGTCCGGCATCTTTTCCAGCATGGTCCCTATGCCGGCAAGATCGCCAGCGTGATCGTTTTCGAGCCGGCCGCCGCCGGCCAACTGATCAATGTCGCCGTGGGGGCCCGGCGCTACAAGGTCACCTTCACGGGACCCGGCGGTCATAGTTTCAGCGATTTCGGCATCGTCAATCCAGGTTACGCCATGGCCGGCGCCATGACCGCGATCAGCCGGATCACCACCGATCCGGCCACGCGCACGACCTACAATGTCGGGGTCGTGTCCGGCGGGACCTCGCCCAATGTCATTCCGACCCAGATGTCGATGAGCATCGACATGCGTTCCGAAGACCCCCGGGCGCTCGAGGCTCTCGAGGCGCGTTTGCGCGACGCCCTCGACCAGGCGGTCGCGGGAGAAAACGCCGCCCGGTCAACCCTCAAGGGATCGATCCGTCTGGAAACCGAGGTTCTGGGCGACCGCCCCGCCGGCCGCACCGGCAAGGAGGATCCTCTCGTCCAGAGAGCCGAAGCGGCCATGCGCTCGGCGGGCCTGACGCCGCGCTACGACTCGGCCAGTACGGACGCCAACCTGCCGATGAGCCTGGGTCTTCCGGCCATCGTGATCGGGCCGGGCTTCAGCGCCAAGGACGGCCACTCGCCCGAGGAAAGCCTCACGCTCGATCCCGCGCACGACCCCCTCAACATCGCCACCGCGCTCCAGGTCATCCTGCTGCAGACCGGCGTCGAGCATCCCTGATCCTTGAGCGGCGCGCGCCCTTCGCAGACGCTCACCCCCGGTCCGGGATTGGCCCTGGGTCGCGACTGTCCAGGGTCTTGCGGCCCCTTGGCCCCTATCGGCGTACGGAGCAAATCTGGTCGGCCGCCTTGGCGGCGGCGGCCAAGCCCGCCCCGCGTCGATCTCAGCGTGACGCGGTAGGTTGAACTCGCTATTGAACGTCCAAACCGCGTAGTGATCCCAGGGGCTCGATGACGGCGTCCGACGACAGCGAAACCTCGTTCCGCAAAGCCGACTGGCCGTTCTACTGGCTGACGCGCGCCAGTGCGCTCTATCTGGCCAACATCGAGAGCGCGCTCAAGAAGATCGGCCTGGATGTGCCGCGCTGGCGAGTGCTGATGTCGATTCACGAAAGCGGCTGCGCCAGCGTCGGCGAAATCGCCGAACAGGCGATCGTCAAATTGCCGACGATGACCAAGATCATCCAGCGCATGCAGTCGGATGGTCTGGTCCACTGCCGGCCGCGGGCGACCGACGCGCGCGTGACCGAGGTTCTGCTGACGCCCGCGGGCTTGAAGGCGCGCGAGCAGGCCTGGCATGAGGCCGAGCGGGTCTATGGCCGCGCCTTCGGCTCGATCGCCAACCGGGACGTCACCAAACTCAACCAGATTCTCGCCCGGGTCTTCGACAACCTTCAGAAGATCTAGACTTTAGAGGGCCTGCAGGCTCGGCGCGCCGATCCGATGGAAGGCCCGATCGAAATAGATCAGACCTTCGGCGCCGTCGCTCGTCCGGATCGCTTGCACCTCGCAAAGAAAGGCGCTGTGCGTGCCGATGTAACGCGACAGGGTGATCTTGCAATCAAAGGCCACGACGGCGTCTTCGAGGACGGGACATCCCGTGGCGAGGCTCGTCCAGGCGCCCCCGGCAAACCGGTCCGCGTCGACCTCGGCGCGCCCGGCGAACGCCATGGACAGCGCCTCGTGCCGTCCGGCCAGGACATTGACGCAGAGCACGCCGTTCTCGGTCATCATGGCGTGGCTGCGCGAGCGACGGTTGACGCAGACCATCAGACTGGGCGGCTCGTCGGTGATGCTGCAGACGGCCGAAACCGTCAGGCCATGGCGTCCAGCAGAGCCGTCGGTGGTGACGACGTTCACGGCCGCACCAAGCCTGGCCATCGCATCGCGGTAAGTCTTCTGATCGATCATGGGATCTTTCCGGGATTGGGGAACGAAGAGTCCAGGCTCACACGTCCAGGACGAGGCGCGCGGACTTGGCGCGCGAGCAGCAGACGAGCATCTGGTCATGGGCGGCCTTTTCCGCGTCGGTCAGGTAGACGTCGCGATGGTCGACCTCGCCTTCGAGGACATTGACGAGGCAGGTTCCGCAGACCCCTTCCTCACACGAGACCTCGATGTCGACGCCCTGGGCGGCCAAGGCGGCCACGATGGAGACCCCCTCCCCCACCCTGAGGGTCTTGCCTGAACGGGCGGCGACCACCTCGAAGGCGCCGCCGCTGGTGTCGACCTCGGCGCTGAAGTACTCGCGATGGATGGCCCCCTCGGGATAGCCGAGGGCGCGAGCCTGCTCGATCACCCAATCCATGAAGCCGGCGGGACCGCAGACATAGAGATGCAGGCCCGCGGCCGGGGACGGCAAATCCTGCGCCGGCGAGAAGCGCTGGGCGGGCTCGGCATCGTCATGATGCACCCGCACCTGGTTCGCGAACGGCGCCTTCGCCAGTTCGTCCAGGAAGGCCGTGCGGGCCGCCGAGCGGGTGCAGTAGCGAAGCTCGAAGGCGTCGCCCCGCCGCGCCAAGGCATGGGCCATGGCCAGCATCGGCGTGATCCCGATTCCACCGCCGACCAGGACCGATCGGGTGGCCGCCTCGGCCAAGGGGAAGTGGTTGCGCGGGGCGCCAACCTTGACGTACGCGCCGGGCGTCAGCAGCCGATGGGCGGCGCGCGAACCGCCCCGCGAGGCCGGGTCGAGCAGTATGGCCAGGCGATAGCGGTCCGGCACGGCCGGATCGCCCAGCAGCGAGTATTGCCGCACAAGCCCGGGCGCGACATGCAGGTCGACATGGGCGCCAGCGGTGAAGGCCGGCAGCGCCGCCCCATCCTCGGCGACGAGGTCCACGGCGACGATGTCGCCCGGATGCTCGACCCGCCGGGCGACTTTCAGGTTCAGAACGGTGTCGCTCATCAGGGGATCTCGCAGCTAGCGCATGTAGAGGCCGCCGTTGACGTCCCAGGTCGCCCCCGTCACGGAGGCGGCTTCGGGCGAGGCCAACAGGCTGACCATCCGGGCGACGAACGCTGGCGCGCCCAGCCGCCCGACGGGAATGGTCTCGACGATGGCCGCCAGTTTGTCGGCGGGCACGGTCCGACGGACGGAGGGCAGGTCCAACGGACCAGGCGCGACCGCGTTGACCGTGACGCCATGGGCCGCCAGGTCGCGGGCGAAGACCTTGGTCAAGGTGATGATCGCCCCCTTGGAGGCGGCGTAGTGGGCGCCGGTGGCCGCGCCGCCGTTCTGCCCCGCCAGCGAGGCCAGGTTGACGATGCGGCCGTAGCCGGCCGCCTTGAACCGCCGCCCGGCGATCTGGCTGCCGATGAACACGCCGCGCAGGTTGACGGCCAGGACCGCGTCGAACTCGTCGGCGGTGATTTCCAGCACCGGCTTGGCGACCGTGACCACGGCGTTGTTGACCAGGACCTGGAACGCGCCCCAACGGGCTTCGACCGCCGCCGCCGCCGCCTCGAAGGCGGCGGGATCGCGGACATCGAGGGCCAGCGCCAGGACGCGAACGCCGGTCGGATCAAGTTCGCTGGCCAAGGCGCACGCGCCGTCCAGGTCGATGTCGGCGAGCGCGACGTTGTAGCCCTCGGCCGCCAGGTCGGCGGCGATGGCGGCCCCCAATCCCTGGGCCGCGCCGGTCACAATCGCTGTTTGGGTCATGGGCGCGCCTAGAACAGATAGGCGACGCCGCCCAAGGCGTCGGTCGAGTTGATCAGGCGCACGACCTTGCGTTCGATCAGCAGGCCTTCGACGCCGCGCGCCAGGTCATAGGTGATCTCGGCCGCGTAGGTCCGCTGGACGTCGCGCTTGGTCTCCACCAGATGCTGGACGCAGCGCACGGTCATGGCGTGGGCCGTATCGGCGACCACGACGAACCGCGACACGGTCCGAGCCGTGCGCGCCGCCGCGGTCGCCGACATGGAATGGGCGCTCATCAGGCGCGCGACACGCGCTCGGCGCATCTCGTCGTTGTCGAGCACGTAGTTGAGACTGTTGTCGAAGTCCTCGGTGTCGGGGTCGATCGGGATCACATAGATCCCTTCGGTCCGCCACAGCGTCAGCCAGGCCGGATACTCTCGACGATCGAGCAGTTCGGCTTCGCGCCAGATGAAGCTCATGGCGTCGAGCAGGCTCGAGGCGGCGGTGTTGGTCTGGCCGGTCATGCCGTCATCATCCTCTTCCACATCCGATAGGCCGAGCGCATCCCCGTCTCGGCGCTCACGTCGCCGGTTCCAGCGCCGCGGTTGTCGACGCCCTGCGCGTCCAGGCCGCGATTGAGCATGATCCAGACGTCCGAGCCGGCGGCCGAGCCGCGTTGCACCCGGGCCCAGGCCTCGGCGTCGTCGGGGCTGCCAAAGCCCATGGGCCCCTGGAAGTGCTCATGCAGGCGCAGCCGCGCCCGATTGCCCGCCGCCGGACCGCCGTCCATCGTGATGGCGATGTGGCTGATCTCGGTCTCGTCGACCGCGACCGGGCGCAGGACCCGGAAGAAGGCCATCGAGCAGGCCAGGTTCGGGAAGAGGTTCAGGTTGAAGCCCGTGCCGCCGACGGCGCGCACCACCTTGCGAACCACGTCGTCGGGATAGTCGCGCGCCAGCTCTTGGGCCAAGGCCTCGAAGCGCTCGGGGATGGGCGCCTCCAGGTTCTCGTCGAGATCGACGAGGTCGGGGATCATCACCATGACGCTATGGCCGTTGCCCAGATCCTGGACGAAACCGCCCTGGTTGAGGACGTCGAACAGCTCTTCGGTGTCGTCGTCCAAAGAGGTCAGGAACGACTTGTGGACCAGCGGGAAGTGGTAGGCGTCGGTGGTGTTCTCCAGCTGGATCTTCCAGTTGCCCGGGAAGCGGAACTTGTGCTCGCCGGCGGTCTTCACGCCAAAGCCGGCGTCCTGCTTCATGAAGAGATCGATCCACGGCTTGGCCTCGCCCAGGAAGTCCTCGAGCGGCTCGATGTCGTGATTGAGCGAGGCGAAGATCAGGCCCTGGTATTGGTCGACCTTCAGGGCCACGAGCGGGAACTGGCTCTTGTCGAGCGTGTCTTCATAGCCTTCGGCATAGGGCACGCCTCGCAGCGAGCCGTCGAGCGCATAGCTCCAGCCGTGGTAGGGGCAGACATAGCTGTTGGCCTTGCCGCGACGCGCTTCGCAGACCGTGGCGGCGCGGTGACGGCAGCGGTTGAGCAGGACGTTGATCTTGCCCTGGCGGTCGCGGTTGACGATCACCGGGTGGCGGCCAACGAAGGCGGTCTTGTAGCTGCCCGCCTCGGGCAGTTCGCTGGCGTGGGCGACCCACACCCAGGTCTTGTCGAAGATCTTGTCCATCTCCTGATCGAAGAGCGCCGGGTCGCGATAGAGCTGGCTGTGCACGCGATCGGGGCGCACCAGGTCGGCGAGGCCCCCAGGCGTGGGGGTCGCCTCGGGCGAGGTCTGGCTCGTCATGTGGTCATGTCCGTTGATTGGAGGTGGAGACCGGGCGTGGGAAGCGCATCGGCGGTGTTCCAGGCGTCCACGGGCCGGCTGAAGAGATTGGCGGTGGCGAAGCGGTGGATGCGCCAGCGCGCGGTTTCGCGCCGGAACTGAACCGACAGACGCGCGGCCGTCAGAAACGAGGCGCCGCTCGCGAAGGTCGAGGTCTGCAGCATCATCCAGGCGCCGCTCGCCTGATCGCCGCTTGCCTCGATCACCTCGGAGGTCAGGAAGTGGGCGTTGAACGCGAAGTGAGGCGGGCGACCGCGATACGCGTCGAGCATGGCCACGATAGCGGCCCGCCCGTGATGACCGCCGAAAGCCTGGCCATATCGCTCGCCCTTGCCCGCCCACTCCGCGTCCTCGGTGAAAAGGTCGCCGAGCTCGTCCATGGGCGTGTCCGCGTCGAGGTGGTCGCACAGCTCCATGTAGCGGGCCATCAGCCGCCGGATGGCGGCCTGATCTTCCAGGGCCTGGAGCCGTTCGAGCAGAGTCAGGGCGCTCATGGTCCGGCTCAGTCGCGCGCGGCGGCCGGGATCACCAGCTCGCGGCCCAGGCGGGCCTCGACGCGGATGTATTTCCAGAGACGATGCTCGCCCACCTCGATCGTGCGAAAGAGGTTGCAGGCGGCCACGACGCTGTCGCGATCGGGCATGTCGGCCAGGATGTAGAACGTCCAGGGCCAGCCCGCGGGCGAGGTTCCCACCATGGTCTGGTCATCGTCGAGCGTGCCGAGGATCTCGGCCCCGGGAATGTCGGCGATGCCGCGCAACATCCGACCGGTCGCCTGCCAGACGCCGCCGATCTCGCTGGCGGGAAGGTCGAAGAAGGTCTGCAGCACCGCCATGCAAAACAGGGTGCGGATCTTGGGTTGGATCTCGGACATGAAATCAGGCCTTGGACAGGAGGAGACAGCGGGGATCAGGGAAAGCTCGGGGCGCCCTCGCCCCCCAGCAGGATGCGCCCGGCCGCCTGCTGATGACCTTCGGACAGGAAGGCGTGCTGGGAGACGACCATGGCGTCGCGCACATGCCGCGACAGCGGGTGATCGACGAAGATCGCCGTCGTGCCGGCCAGCCTGAAGACCGCCTGAGCCACTTGTGCGGCGACCTGGGCGGCATGGATCGACGCCAGACGCATCGGCGTGACGTCGGCGGCCGTCAGGGCTTGGCCGGCCTGGACCCTGGCCCACAGCGCCTCGGTGGCCTCGTAGAACCAGGACCGCGCGGCGTTGAGGGACGCCTCCTGGCGCGCGACCTCGATCTGGGTCCAGGGTCGATCGCCCAGGCGCGGCCCGCCGGTGATCGAGGTCTTCACCGACGCCATCTCGACGATCTCGTCGAGCGCGGCGCGGGCCACGCCCAGGCCGACGACGGCCAGGACCTGGGCCGCCAGGGCCATGGCCGGATAGCGATAGAGGGGTTCGTCCAGCGTGGGCGCGCCGCCGCGGATGAAGGTCCAGTCCTCGGGCACCAGGACGTCCTCGACCACCAGGTCGTGACTGCCCGTGCCCTGCATGCCGATCACGTTCCAGTTGGGCTCGATCGTCACCTTGTCGGCGGGCAGGACGGCCATGCGCGGCAGGCCGCCGGTCTCGTCGTCCTTGATGACCACGCCCACGCCGATCAAGCTGGCTCCGGGACTGCCGCTGCCAAACCGCCAGCGCCCCGACACCCGCAATCCTTCGGGCGTGCGCGCCGCCGGCTGCGGCGGAAACAGACCGCCGGCGAACACGACATCGGGACCGTCGGCGTAGATGGTCTTGAGCGTGTCCAGCGGCAGGCTGGCCAGGTAGGTCGCCGCCGCGCCGAAGCTGGCGACCCAGCCGGCCGAGCCGTCGGCGCGGGAGATCGCCTCGATCATCCGGCAGAACTCCGCCGGCGAGCGGGCGTCGCCGCCGAATTGGCGCGACACCAAGGCGCGATAGACGCCATGGGCCTGGAAGGCCGCGACGATGTCGCCCGGCATCGCCTGGCGCGCCTCGATCTCGGCCCGCCGGGCGCGAATATCGGCGAGCAATGCTTCGAACGAGGCCAAGCTCTGCGGCGTGACGGGAGAGAGGGAAGGCATGGCGCTCATCGGGCGGGGTCTCGTTGGATCGGGGTCGGAGTGAGATCGGCAAGGCGCTCGGCGATCCGTTCGCCGATGGCGCAGAGGTGGTCGTCGCCCTGACGGCGCCCGATGATCTGCAGGCCCACGGGCAGACCCGTCGTCGAGAGCAGCGGGATGGTCAGCGCCGGATGGCCGCTGACATTGAACGGTCGCACCAGGCGGGTGATGGCCAGGGCCGCGGCCGCATCCGTCGCGGCGGCCAGGGAGAGCGGCGTGAACGGCAAGGTGGGCAAGACCAGGGCCTCGACGCCCTTCAGCGCGTCGTCGACCTGCCGGGCGAACGCCTCGCCGGCGGCGCGCGCCTCCGCCAATTGATCCGGGGTCACCGTCGCGGCGCGACGCAACCGCGCCGCGACATCGGCGCCCAATCTCGGGTCATCGACCAGGTGGCCGTAGGCCGACCACGCTTCGCCAGCCATGAGGGTGAGACCGGCCTGGAACGCCCGCTCGAGATCGGGCAGAACGACCGTGCGCATCGGCAGGCCCGTCCAAGCGAGCGCGGCCTCGACGATTTCGAGCACCTCGTCATCGGCGTCGACCACCACCCGTCCCAGCGTCGGGGCTTCCAGCCGGGCGCAGGGATCGAAGCTGGGATCGATCATGGTCATGGCCAGCTGAATACCGGCCATCGAAGGCGCGATCGGCCCCACACTGTCCAGGTCCGAGCGTTCTGGCGTGACGCCGCCCCGCGCGATCCGCCCCAAGGACGGCTTGAGGCCGAAGACGCCGCAGCAGGCGGCGGGAACGCGAATGGAGCCGCCCGTGTCGGTGCCCAGCGCTAGATCGACCTCGCCGCCCGCCACGGCGGCCGCCGAGCCGCTCGAGGATCCGCCTGGGATCAGATCGGGCCAGCGCGGATTGATCGGCGTTCCGTGGCCCGCGTTGACGCCGGTCACGCCATAGGCCAGCTCATGCATCTTGGCCTTGGCGACAATCCGCCCGCCGGCCGCCAGGATGGCCTCGACGACATCGGCGTGGCGGCCGGCGGGCGCGACGTGTTCGAGCGCCAGGCTGCCCAGCCGCGTGGGGTGGCCCGCCACGTCGATGCTGTCCTTGATCGCGAAGGTCGGCCCCTGGCCGCCGATCGTCATCATGTCGAGAAACGGAGATGTCACAAGATCCTCGGCGCGTTCACGCGCCTTGGTTTCAAGGCCGCGATTGGGATGGAAACGTGTCGCAATTTAGATGAACATTCAACTATTTTTTCGCAAGGTATCCGGAGAAACCCCAACCAACGCAACCTTTTGGCGGCGGGCGGCAATCTCAGAAGGCTTCGGACATACGTGAAATGTCAACTATCGAACGTCGCGCCGGCCCTGGCAATCGGTTTTGATGAATTTTCAAGCAATCTCGCGCCACCGCCTCTCGGAACTTGCTTCATGAATAATTGAATGTTCAAGTTATCCACCCAAGGGAGACCGCCGATGCCTCTAGAGACCCGACCAGCGGATTTGCCGTGGTCACCCATCACGTTCGGCGCGCGCCTCGCCCAGGCCCGACGCCGCGGCCTGGCCTTCGAGCCGTTCGAGGCCGGTCAACCGGCGACGCTGGCCCAGGCCTATGCGGGCCAAGCCGCGGCCATCGGCGCCTGGGGTGAGGAGGTCGCCGGCTGGAAGGTTGGCCGCATCGCTGATCCAGCCGGGCTCGGCGTCGAGGACGACCGCTTCGTTGGGCCCATCTTCGCTTCCAGCGTCCAGACCGCCCAAAGCGACCAGGAGGTCATGGGCTTCGATGTGATCGAGGGCGGTGAGGCGGCCCTCGAAGTCGAGTTTGTCGTCAGGCTGGCCCAGGATGTCGCTCCGCACAGCGTCCATGCGCCGCAAGACGTTCTGGAGCTGGTTGACCAGATTCATCTGGGCGTCGAGATCGCCGGAAGCCCCGCGCCGAACCTGAACGCGCGCTCGCCCCTGCTGTCGATCGCCGCCTTCGGCAACAACCTGGGTCTGATCCTGGGCCCCGCTGTCGCCGCCCGCGCCGATCTTGACGCCATTGTCTGCGAGGCCCTGATCGATGGCGTCAGAGTCGGCGCGGGCGGCGCGGGGAAACTTCCGGGCGGCGTGGCCGCGGCCTTGGCGTTCGCCATCAACAAGACCAACGACCTGGGACGCCCTCTTCGGCGCGGCGCGCTGATCTCGACCGGCGCGACGACCGGCATCCATCCGGTGTCCGCCGGCCAGCGCCTGACGGCTCGCTTTGGCGGGGCGGGCGAGATCCAGGCCCTCGCCCGCCCGCTTGCGCCCTGGTCCGCGCCAGGCCGATGAACACGCCGACCAGGACTTGCCCGCCAAGTCTGGAATCGAGGAGGAAGAGCATGGATCGCAGAACCTTCGGCAAGCTCCTGGGCGCCGGCGCCATGGGCGTTGCGTCCTTGGCTGAAGCCGCCTGGCCGGCCCAGCCCTGGGGCGTGCAGCTGTTCACCGTGCTTGAACCTCTGGAGCGCGATTTCGACGGCGCCCTCAGGGAGGTCGCCGCGATCGGCTACAAGGAGGTCGAGACCATTGGCAGCTTCGGTCGCGATCCGGCCGCCGTGCGCGCGACCTTCGAAAAGTACGGCCTCAGGTCGCCCTCCCAGCATTTGGCGCCGCCCTCGCTCTACGCGGCCTTCTCGGCCTGGGCCCGGCGCGAAACCACGACCGAGGGCGTCAGGGCCGCCTATAGCGCGGCCTTCACGCCCCAGACCGTGATGCCGCTCGTCGAGCAAGCCGTCGTCAGCGCCAAGGCGCTCGGGCAGACCTATGTGATCTGGCCCATCCTCTTGGAGGCGCATCTTGCCGATCGCGCCAGGCTGGACACCTTCATTGCCCTCTTCAACCAGGCCGGCGCGCTCTGCCGGCGCGAAGGGCTGGTCTTCGCCTTTCACAACCACGATCGCGAGTTCAGGCGGTTTGGAGACGACGTCATCCTCGACCTGATCCTGAAGGGAACCGATCCGGCCCTGGTCAAGTTCGAGCTCGACTTCTATTGGGCCAGCAAGGCGGGCGTCGATCCCGTGGCCTATTTCACCCGCTACGCCGACCGCTTTCGGGCCTGCCACGTCAAGGACATGAAACCTGACCGGGACTTCGCCGCGGTCGGGGACGGCGTGCTGCCGATCGCCGCGCTGATCAGCGCGGCCCGGCGCAGCGGCGTGCGACACTTCTATGTCGAGTACGACCGGTCGAACGATCCGCTTGCGGAGATCCGCAAGTCCTACGGATACCTGCAACGTCTGCGGATCTGACCGCTCGCGCCGCCGGTTCAAGCCGACCACGGGGCGCTAGAGCCTGTTCCGACACCGCTTCTCGTGCCGGGATCGTCACGGGACCCGAAGGGGCGAAGTTCAAAAACCGGGCATTTGCCCGCGCCGCCGCCAGGCGCCCGCACCGCCAGGCCAAGGTGACGCGAAGTCGAGATTTATTAGTTGACTTTTCAAGTAATAAATCCGCCAAGTCGCCATAACGAAGCGATCCGCGGGGCCGACCGGACCGGACGCTTTGCAATCCCGATCACGGGCAATCACGTCGATCGCGCCGAGGCCCGCGCTCAGCAGGGCCGGCCAGAACAGGGGCTCAAGATGCACGACAAGGCCACGATGGCGCCGTCGATCCAGAAGACCCATCCGCAAGGGTGGTACGTCGTGACCGTGTGCATGGTCGCCTACGTCCTGTCCTTCATCGACCGACAGATCCTCAGCCTTCTGATCGCGCCGATCCAAGCCGATCTGCGCATTTCCGACACCCAGTTCGGCCTGCTGAGCGGTCTGGCTTTCGCCCTGTTCTACGCGCTCATGGGCCTTCCGATCGCAAGCCTCTCGGACAGCAAATCTCGGCCGCTGATCATCGCCGCGGGGGTGGCTTTCTGGAGCCTGGCGACGGTCGGGTGCGGCTTGGCCCGCAACTTCGCCCAACTCTTCCTGGCCCGGGTTTGCGTTGGCGCGGGCGAGGCGGCGCTGACGCCGGCCACCTATTCCCTGATCAGCGACCTGTTCCCCAAGGACAGACTTGGACGCGCCGTGGCGGTCTATTCGCTGGGCTCCTTCCTGGGCGCGGGCATAGCCTTCCTGGTGGGCGGGGCGGTAATCGCCCTGGTCAGCGCCCATGGCGTCACCCAGATCGGCGCGATCAGCCTCTCGCCCTGGCAACTGGTCTTCATCCTCGTGGGCCTTCCGGGCTTGCCCGTCGCCCTGCTGGTCCGCCAGACCATCCGCGAACCTTTTGGCGATGGCCGCCGCCCGTCCCAGGACACGCCGCCCTTCTCGGCGGTCCTGGCGCTGCTGGGCCGCCAACGTCGGATCTTCGTTCCCCATATCGCCGGCTTCATGCTGGCGGCCATGGCGCTGTTTGCGGTGCTGGGCTGGTCGCCCGCCTTCATCATGCGCCGCTACGGGCTCTCCCCCGCCGAGAGCGGCGTCTGGCTTGGGCTGGTGGCGGTGTTCGCCGGCGGCGGCGGCTGCCTGGCCAGCGGCTGGCTGATGGATGCGATGACGCGAGCGGGAAGGGCCAACGCCCCCTTCCTGACCGGCATCGTCGGCGCGACAGGCACGGCCCTGGCCGCCCTGCCCGTCCCCTTCGCGCCCAACGCGCCGGCCGCCTTCGCGCTCGTGGGCCTGGCCATGTTCTTCGCCTCGTTTCCGATGCCGCCCTCCACGGCCGTGATTCAGATCGCCGCCCCGCCCCGTCTGCGTTCGCGCGTGGCGGCGATCTTCATCTTCTTCAACTCTCTGATCGGCCTGGCCGTCGGCAACGGCCTCATCGGCTACCTCAACGATCACGTCTTCCACAGCCCCAAGGCCGTGGGGCTGTCCATGGCGATCGTCATGTCCGGGGCCGGAGCCCTGGCCGCCCTGATCCTGTCGGCGGGCGCTGGCCCGTTCGCGCGCTTTGTCACCGCCGCCAAGATCCCCGAGCCCGAACGCTAGCTTTCCGGGCGGCGCGACGTCGCCGTCACCCCATGCGAACAACAAAGGCCGCTGTCCCGATGTCCCGAATTTCCGCCGCCTCGCCTCGACGCCAATCCAGCCTGGGCCGAACAGCCGGTCTGGCGACCCTGACGCTCGCCCTGGGCCTGCAGGGCGGCGTCCCCCTCGCGATGGCCGCCCCCAAAGCGCCCCCCGGGCCCGCAGCCGACCTTCTGGCCAAGATGGGGCCCGACACCAGTGCGGGCCACGACGCTCGGGTTGCGGCGCTGCTGGCGAAGATGACGCTGGACGACAAGATCGCCCTGATCCGCGGCGCCCAGGAGCCGGCGGCCACCGACCAGGCCGTCGCTGGCTATCTGGCCGGCGTTCCGCGCCTGGGCGTGCCCGCGATGCGCTTCGCCGACGGCCCTCCCGGAATTCTGACGCGCGAGCCCTCCCCCGCGCCGACCGCCACCATGGGCCTTGCGGCCACCTTCAGCCGCCTCGACGCCCAGAAGAACGGCGCCATCATCGGCCTGGAGGCGCGCCGTCTCGGCGTCGATGTGGCCCTGGAGCCGTTCATCAACATCCTGCGCGACATCTCCACCAGTCGCGGCTGGAACACCTTCGGCGAGGATCCGGTCCTGTCGGGCGTCATGGGCGCCGAACAGGTGGAGGGCATCCAGGGCCAAGGCGTCATGGCCCAGGCCAAGCACTTCGTCGGTTATGACAACGTCGGCTTCAAGGCGGTGATCGATCCCCAGACCCTGCACGAGGTCTATCTGGCGCCGTTCGCCGACGCGGTCGACGCGGGCGTCTCCTCGGTGATGTGCGCCTACAACCAGGTCAACGGGGCCTTCGCTTGCGGCAATGACAAGCTGCTCAACACGATTCTCAGAGGCGACCTCGGCTTCAAGGGCTTTGTGACTTCCGACTGGGGCGGCGCCCACAAGCCGACGGACCTCAAGGCTGGCCTCGACATGGAAATGCCCGGCCTGATGGCCAAGGGCAGTCCCTGGCTGACGATCACGCGCTCCTACTTCGACAACGATCCGGCGCCGATCGCGCCGCTGAAGATGAGCAAGGACGTCTTGGCCAAGGTCTTCACCCGCACCATGCCCGAGGAAGACGCCGCCCCCCGGCCGCCCTCGGCCGACGTCTTCGCCGGCCAGTTCCCCGACGACCCGCACCCGACCAACATCGCCGCCGGCCTCGCCGACGGCGCGATCGACATGGCCGCCATCGACCGCGCGGCCGCTCGCGTGCTGCGCCAGATGGCGCGCTTTGGCTATCTCGACGGTGGAACCCACCAGCCGACCGGCCAGGCGCCGGATCCCCGGATCGCGGCGGTGATCCGTCAAACCAGCACCGACGCGGCGGTGCTGCTGAAGAACGACGATGCGGCCTTGCCGCTCAAGGCCGCCGACTATGCGGATCTGGCCTTGATCGGGCCCGGCGCGGGCCAGGTCGTGGCGCTCGGCATCAACGCCGAACACGCCCTGGGCGTCGTCGGAGACCAGAAGGGCGTGTACGAGGTTCTTGCGGCGCGCTTGGCCAAGACGCCGGGCGCGAAGGTGAGCTTGGCGCTCGCCAACGACATGACGGGTGTTCCGGCGCCGGCCGCGCTGCTGTCCTACGACGGCGCGCCCGGCGTCGCGCGTTTCGTCGACGGCCGACAGGTCGGGCGAGACGCCGCGATCGACTTCACCGGCGCAAGGCGTCTGCCGGCCGGAACCACGGGTGTCTGGAAGACCAAGATCAACATCCCGGCGGACGGGCGCTATGGGCTCTATCTTCAGGTGTTGGGCGCGAACGCCGAGTTAAGCGTCGACGGCAAGCTGGTGGGCCGCACGAGTTCGATGATCGGGGCGCGGCACGGCGACACCGTCCAAGCCGGCCAAGACAATCTCCTACCCACTACCGATGGTCTCAACAACGTGCGCCGTGACGTCGAGCTGACGGCTGGCGAGCACGCGCTGGAGATCACCACGAGCGATGACACCTCGCGCGCGCCAGTTCAGCTGCGCCTGAACTGGGTGACGCCGCAGGCGCGCGAGGCGACCTATCGCCAGGCCGTCGAAACCGCGGCCAACGCCAAGAAGGTGGTGGTTTTCGCCTGGGCTCGCCGTCTGCCGGTTTTCGGCCTGCCCGGCGACCAGGATCGCCTGATCTCGGACATCGCCGCCCGCAACCCCAACACCGTTGTGGTTCTCAACACCAGTCTGCCAGTGGCCATGCCCTGGCTGACGAAGGTCAAGGCCGTGGTCAACATGTGGTGGCCCGGCGATCAGGGCGCCCAAGCCACCGCCGACATTCTCCAGGGCCGCGCCAGTCCGGCGGGCCGCCTGCCCTTCACCTGGGCCAAGCGCCTGGAGGACTATCCCACCCACGACGCGCGCCACCCCGAACGCGGCCTCGACGCCTCCGGCGAGGTCGTCTACTCCGAAGGCCTGCACGTCGGCTATCGCTGGTTCGACAAGAACAAAATCGAGCCGCTCTACCCGTTCGGCTACGGCCTCTCCTACAGCCGCTTCGCCTATTCGGACCTGAACGTCGCCAAGGCCAGGGACGGCGGTCTAGACGTGCGCTTCAAGGTCAAGAATGTCGGCAAGGTCACCTCCGACGAGGTCGCCCAAGTCTATCTGGGCGCACCCAAGGCGCCGCCGGCCGGCGTCGACTTCGCCACTCGAGCCTTGGCGGGGTTCGACCGGATCACCCTTCACCCCAACGAAACGCGGACCCTGAGCATCCACCTGACGCCGCGTCGACTACAGTATTGGAGCGAAACCGACCGCAGCTGGCGAAATGCGACCGGCGAGCGGGAGGTGTTTGTCGGTCCCTCTTCGCGCGACCTGCCCCTTAGGCGGACTGTACGCTAGGGGTGCGGACCTGGAACCCATCTTGCCGGCTCCAGGTCTGTCGTCCTTGGACGCCGCGACAGCTCGCCCTCACGCACTTTGTCGAACGCCTGCCCCGCGCCATCAGCGGACTCTGACGCCACTTCGGGAACGCGACGTTCGCGAGGCGAATTGGCCTCGCCGCTCGCGCCTTCTTACAGGCTTGAGAGTCCGGGAAGGTGGAATTGGTCCACCTTCCCGAATAGCTTTGTCAGAAGCGTTTAGCGGCGCTGACCCGGCCTGTTGTTGAGCTTAGGCCGGCAGCCTTCTCTCCGCCGACATCCACGTCGAGTGTCCAGCCGGACCCCAGCTCGGCGCCGGCGCCGAGTTCTAGGCTGACACGCTCTCCCTTCCAGCCGACGCCGCCAAGCTCGTACACCGCGCCATCCAGCCAGTCGGCGTAACGAATCCGCTGCGGATCGATACCGGCAAACTCCCGCGAGTACTCGAGACGAACGCGGGGCGCGAAGACCAGGTCGCCAACTTTGTAGCTGAGGCCAAGCCGCCCGCCGACCACGCCAACACGGGAGCGAAGATCGCGCCGATCGAAGGCCAGGCTGTAGATCTCCGAACCGTTCTCGGCATAGGCCTTGAGCTTGCCGTCGATGCTTTTGGCGCGAAGATAGAGCGACCATAAAGCTCGACCCTTTTGGCCGTCGTACCCTGCGGTGAGCGCGCCAAAGCGCAGCGTCGCATCGCGTTGACCCAGAGCGACCTCTCCGGTGGCAGCGACCGTCCGACGGGTGTCGAAGGTCAGGTCGCCGATCCCGGCGACCGCGTCGATGAACGCGCCCGACGAAGGGTGAAAGCTGGCATAGCTCGCCGCGGTCCAGCCCTTGGCCTCGACCCGCCCCAGGCCTTGACCCAGCTTGCTGACGTCGGAGGCGTACCCACCTCCCAGACCCACGGTGAGGGTCGGCGAGACACGCATATCGGCGCCGCCGCTCACGCCCGAGGTCTGGACGCTAAGCTTGGCGCGACCGCTGTCGGCATCGCGTCGGCCCACGATGATGGCGCCGCCGGACCAGACCTCGACTTCGCCAACACCACGAGGGCCCTGCGAACCGGCGGTCGAGCCGCCGGCCACGCCGCCTTCACGGCACAGGCGCTGTTCTTCCGGCGTGCGCGCCGTCGGCGCACAGGCGCCGGTACCGGCGACACCCGACCCTAGCGTGACGCCCAGGCCGCCGGCGCGCTGATCGCCGTGCAGGCGTTCCAGGCGCCGGGAGAAGTTGTCCATCTGGGTGCTGGCGAAGCGGCGGGCCGCCTCGGTTTGCGCATCGCTGATCGCGCGCACACCGGTGTCCAAAGTGGGATCCGGGCGCGCTTCGATCGTCAGGATAACCGTCAGCGGGTCCGAAACGCCCGAGCTGTTGGTCAGGGTGTATGTGAAGCGCACCTCGCCCGTCGTCGCGCCCTTGGACGTGAACTCAAGAGTGTAGCGACGGTCGTCAGCCGTCCCACCCTCGACCAAGCGCGACGTGCCAACGCTTTCCGCGGGCTTCGAGACCAGGGCGGCGCCGATGAAGGGGCCGTCCAGAGCGGCCGCGGTCAGGTCGATGACGACCTTGCGTCCGCCCAGGGCCGAGACCTTGAGGACCGGCGCCGTAGGCTTGGACTTGACCACCTCGATGTTGACCAGGGCCGGCGCGGACACGCCCCCCGGACCGATCGCGACGAACGTGAAGCTGTCGCGGCCGACATAGCCCTTGTCCGCGGTGTAGACGGCGGTGAAGGCGGGGGCTGGGGCGGCCAAGGCAGCTGACGCGGATTTGGCACGTGTAGCCGCCGTGGTGACCACCGAGGCCGCAGCTGCTCGCACCATCTCGACCTTCCCGTGCTTGGGCAGCGTCTCGATCCGCACGTCGGTAACGATACCCTTCACCAGGCTCGCAAGATCGAACGATAGCTGATCGACGACCACAGCCGCGTCGTCTTCCGCCGTCGTGTCCAGGGTCTGATCGGTGGGCGACTCGGCGGTCGGCGGCGGCGGGGGCAGGACTTTGATTTTGACCGTCGCAACGCGGGAGGCGCCGTCTCCCCGCTTGACGCTGAAGCTGAAACCGTCCGAGCCGATATAGCCTTGAGCCGGCTCATACGTCGCCACAACGCCCGAAACAGTGAGCTTGCCGTTGGAAACGCCCGATTGCATGGCGATCGTGTCGTCCGCGCCGAGGCTGGCCAGCGTGATCGAGACCGAACCGTTGTAGGCGACTTCGATGCTCTGATCTTCGGCAACGAGCGCCTGACCGACCGTACCGCTCAAGGTCAGCGAGGCTTTCTGACCATTGGCGTCGGTGACCTCAATCGTGACGCTGAAAGGTCCGGCCGTCGTCGGCGTGCCGGAAATTTGGCCCGTCGGCGAAAGCGACAGGCCTGCGGGCAGCGCGCCGCTGAACACAGCGAAGGCGTAGGGGCCGGTTCCGCCGGAGGCGGTCACGGCGACGTCCAAGGCTTGGCCGACGATGGGCGTCGCCAGACCGCCCGACGAGATCGAGACGCGCTCGTTGATGGCGCCCGAATAGCCTTTGGCGTCCATGATGTTGTTGGCGTCGGTTGCGGTGATGGTGAAGCTGAAGGGACCCGAGGTCGTTGCCGTGCCGCTGACTGCGCCTGTCGACGGGTTGAGCGACAGGCCGGCCGGCAGAGAACCCACCGAGACCGAGAAGGTCACCGGCGCCGTGCCGCCCACGGTCGCAATCGCCTGGCTGTAGGTCACGCCGATCACCGGGGTGGGCAGGGTCGCGGTCGTGATCGCCAGGCGCGCGCCAATCGTGCCGGAATAGGCCTGGGCGTCGGAAATGCCATTGCTGTCGGTGGCGGTCAGGGTGAAGCTATATGCACCCGGCGTCGTCGGCGTTCCGCTGATCACACCGGTCGACGTGTTGAGCGACAAGCCTGCCGGCAAACTCCCTCCCGAGGTCGAGAAGGTCACCGGCGCCGTCCCACCCGACGTGGCGACAGCTTGGCTGTAGGCGACGGCAGCCACCGGCGTGGGCAGGCTGGTCGTGGTGATGGACAGGCCCGCGCTGATCGTTCCCGAATAGGCCTGGCTCGCCGTGATGCTGTTGTTATCGGTCGCGGTGATCGTGAAGCTGTAGGCGCCCGGCGTGGTTGCCGTGCCGCTGATCACGCCGGTCGAGGCGGCGAGCGACAGGCCCGCCGGCAGCGAACCGGCTGAAACCGAGAAGGTCACCGGAGCCGTGCCGCCCGAGGTCGCCACCGTCTGGCTGTAGGCGACGCTGATCACCGGTGTGGGCAAGGTCGCGGTCGTGATAGCCAGGCCCGATCCGATCGTTCCGGTATAGGTCTTGGCGTCGGTGATGCTGTTGTTGTCCGTCGCGGTGATCGTGAAGCTGTAGGCGCCCGGGGTGGTGGCCGTGCCGCTGATAACGCCGGTCGAGGCGGCGAGCGACAGACCCGCCGGCAGCGCGCCAGCCGAGACCGAGAAGGTCACGGGGGCCGTGCCGCCCGAGGTGGCGACCGTCTGGCTGTAGGCGACGCTGATCACCGGTGTCGGCAGGGTCGCGGTCGTGATGGCCAGGCCCGATCCGATCGTTCCGGTATAGGTCTTGGCGTCCGTGATGCTGTTGTTGTCCGTCGCGGTGATCGTGAAGCTGTAGGCGCCCGGGGTGGTGGCCGTGCCGCTGATAACGCCGGTCGAGGCGGCGAGCGACAGGCCCGCCGGCAACGCGCCAGCCGAGACCGAGAAGGTCACGGGGGCCGTGCCGCCCGACGTGGCGACCGTCTGGCTGTAGGCGACGCCGATCAGCGGCGTGGGCACGGTCGCGGTCGTGATGGCTAGGCCCGATCCGATCGTTCCGGTATAGGTCTTGGCGTCCGTGATGCTGTTGTTGTCCGTCGCGGTGATCGTGAAGCTGTAGGCGCCCGGGGTGGTGGCCGTGCCGCTGACAACGCCGGTCGAGGCGGAGAGCGACAGGCCCGCCGGCAGCGCGCCAGCCGAGATTGAGAAGGTCACCGGGGCGGCGCCGCCCGAGGTGGCGACCGTTTGGCTGTAAACGACGCCGACGACCGGCGTCGGCAAGGTAGCGGTCGTGATCGTCAGGGCCGCGCCGATCGTGCCTGTATAGGTACGAGTCGCGGTCACGCTGTTGTTGTCGGTGGCCGTGATCGTGAAGCTATATGCGCCTGCGGTCGTGGCCGTTCCACTGATCACGCCCGTCGAGGCAGCCAGCGACAGGCCGGCCGGCAGCGATCCCGCCGAGACCGAGAAGGTCACGGGGGCCGTGCCGCCCGAGGTCGCCACCGTCTGGCTGTAGGCCACGCCGATCACCGGTGTCGGCAGGGTCGTGGTCGTGATCGCGATGGCCGGCGCAGAAACCGTGCTGGAGTATGGGGAGCCCGAAATCGCGGTGCTATCCAGAGTAATGGCGACGCTGTCCACGCCGGCCGAGGCCGGCGTGTAGGTGAAGCTGTAAGTGCCGTTGCCGTTGTCGGTGATGGCGCTCACCGTCGCGCCGGCATTGGTCCCGCCGATGGTAGCGGCCAGCCCGCTCGCAGCGCCGGTCACGACCGCCCCGCCGGAGTCACGCACAGTAATGACGACGGTGGTCGTCGCGCCCGCCGTGCCGTTGGGAACGGAAGCCGTCGACTGGGCCGCGCTGCGCACGCCCGTATAGGTCACCGACACCGTGCCGGCGCTGGTGGTGGACGTGCCGTTCGCCGAAGCAGTGGCGCTGTAGCTCACCATGCCCGACTGCAGGCCCGTGACCGTGAAGGTGGCCTTACCGGTGCCGTCCGAGGTCGCCGAGCTGGGCGAGATCGACGAGGCGTTGCTAGGGCTGCCGGATAGCGTCACGGTTGCGCCGGTCAGGGCCGCGCCCGACGTCAGCTTGGTCGTAACAACGATCGTCGCCGTCCCACCGACCGCCGCCGAAGCGCTGGATCCTCCATTGACCAGAAGGGTGGTCTGGGCCGGGTCGGGCGCGGTCGCGTCAACATATTCGTTGAGCTTGGCGACGATGGCGTTGGAGCTGCCGCTATAAGAGCCTGACGTGGTGTAGGATCCACCAAGCACCAGAAGGCGATCGCCGCCAGTGCCACTAAAAGCCACGGCATCCATCAAGGTGTTGCCGTTCGGATAGCGGGAATTGAGCACCCCAGTTTCCGAGAACTGAACACCGCCGATCTTGTAATAAAGCGTGCCGCTGGTGTTTTGGAATGCGCGCTGCGCGCCGCCGTCCGAGAACCGGATCGAGCCAGCATCAGCGTTCAGCGCTGTGGTGGTGGTGAAGGTTTGGCCCGAGATGCTGCCCTGGTAGGCGCGACTGAACGTCAGGTCCGCCGCCAGTGAAGGCTGCGCCACGGCCAGCAGAGACACAACGAACAGCAAAAGCGCCGCAACCGTTTGCAACACGACATTCGGCTGGGCTTTGTGGGCGGACATTTTGAGGCTCGTTCTGGAATAACTCCGATCTGCTTAGGTCGCGCGAGGTTAATGCCGTCGTGAGGATTACACCCTGGCGGGAGCGTCTGATCGTCGCATCGCCTTGCGCAGCGCACCCAACGTTGGGAGCTGGAAGTCCTGCCCTTATCTGTTCGGAGGATCGCCGCAGGGTGGCGCACACCGGGCGAACTTGCGGCGATGTCTGCGCGCGCGCCCGCTAGCGGTCGAGACTGGTAGCTGAGGGAAACGCCAGCGCAAAAAAGCGTAGGTGCGCGGGGTACCGGTCCGCGCCAGACCGCCCAAAGCCAGGGTGCGCCAAGAGGTGACGTTGGCTCACCTCCAAGAACACGACGTTCAGGTGACCTCCAGAAACGAGACGTTCAAGCTGCCAGCGCGCCAGCGCGCCGGCGGAGCCTAGGCCGCCAACCGAGCGTCGACCTCTCCGTGCCTCACGATATGGGAGCGCAGCAACGGGGCCAAGCGCGCCACCTAAAAAGCCGACGTCGGAGCTACGGTGCTGACTTCACACAAAGATACGGCCTGAACCTGCGCTCGGCGGCAGCAAAGATTTCGCGCTCGATTGCGGAATAATCTCGCCAGCGAAATGCAGACATTCCCAATGTCGGCTAATGGGATGAAACAGCCGGGCCGCTACCGCTCAAGACCTCGTGCAGGAAGCGGACGTTCGCAACGGAAGCGATGAGTCATGTTTGCCCCTCTCCGAGGACGTCGTTCAACACCTCCTCGCGCAAGAGACGTCCTTCTGAAATCCGTCGCGATAGCAAGTCGATGAACGCCGCATATCGCTCCTGCCCCTTCGCGCTCGCCGCCCGATCTTCCACCGCCGACATCGCCGGCGTCACCTTCAGCCAGGTCTTCACGAAGAGCCCGATGGCCTCATTGGCGATCGTGACGTCGCGCTCGAGCCGATCGAGCTGCCGAGACATCCGATCGAGCCGGCGAAACAATGCCGCCTCCCCGGCTTCGGCGCTGTCGGGCGACAGATAGGTCTCGACGGCCGCCCGGACGATCTCAGACTTCTGCCGTTTCGTCCGGCGGGCGCGGTCGTCCAGGACGCGGATGGTATCGCTGGTCAGGAACACCTTGGTGGGGATCTTCATGCGTCGCTCCCCAGCGGGATGCCGTCGTCACGATCCAGCGCCGCCTGGCGCGCCACGCCCGTAAACCGGCGCTGCAGTTCTCGCCCCTGCTGGGCTTCGTCACCTTCCTGATCCACGCCCAGATGGACGTCATCATCGCGGTACTGCGGCGGTGGGACTTCGAGACTATCCAGGTCAGGTTCTCGCTTAAGCCCGCCGTCATCTTCCGCCGTCGAGCGCCCAGCCGTGCTTGTGGCCATCGCCGAGACCACGCCACACCAATCGGCCGCAATGCGCGCGTTCGGGACGCCCGCCGCAGTGTCCAGCACACAGACCCGGCCAGCGAGACGTGGATCGGCGTAGTAGCGGATCTTGGTCGCCCGGATCGGCGGCGCGCCAGCCACCAGGACGATGGCTTCGTGCGGCGGCAGCTGCATGACCTCGCCGGGCGTGAGCAGCGGACGCGCGGTTTCCTGGCGCGAGACCATCAGGTGTCCAAGCCAGGGAGATAGCCGGTGGCCCGCATAGTTGGCCATCGCCCTCATCTCCGTCGCGGTGCCCAACGTGTCGCTGATCCGGCGCGCGGTGCGCTCATCGTTGGTCGCGAACGCCACGCGGACGTGACAATTGTCCAAGATCGAATGGTTGGACCCGTAGGCGCGCTCAATCTGGTTCAAACTTTGCGCGATCAGGAAGGCCTTGATCCTGTACCCAGCCATGAAGGCCAAGGCGGCCTCGAAGAAATCCAGCCGGCCCAGCGCGGGAAACTCGTCAAGCATCAGCAAGAGCGGCCGACGGCTCCGTGAGGCCTCCAAGCCTTCGGTCAGTCGTCGGCCGATCTGGTTGAGCACCAGGCGGATCAGCGGCTTGGTGCGGCTGATGTCGGATGGTGGGACGACGAGGTAGAGGCTGACCGGCTTGTCCGACTCCACCAGATCGGCGATGCGCCAGTCGCAGCGCGAGGTGACTTCGGCGACGACGGGATCACGGTAGAGCCCCAGGAAGCTCATAGCGGTCGAAAGCACGCCGCTGCGTTCATTGTCGCTCTTGTTCAGTAGCTCGCGCGCGGCGCTCGCCACGACGGGATGAACGCTGTCGCCGAGATGGCGAGTCGTCATCATCGCCCGCAGGGTGGTCTCGATGGGCCGGGACGGATCGGCCAGGAAGTTGGCCACCCCGGCTAGCGTCTTGTCGGGTTCGGCGTAGAGTACGTGCAGGATCACGCCGACGAGCAGGCTGTGGGAGGTTTTCTCCCAGTGATTTCGGCGCTCGAGCGCACCTTCCGGGTCGACCAATATGTCGGCGATATTCTGAACGTCACGGACCTCGGTCGGCCCGCGCCGCACTTCCAGCAACGGGTTGTAGGCGCTGCTAGAGACGTCGGTGGGATCGAACCGCAGGACATGGCCGAACTTGGCGCGCGCTCCGGCGGTCAGCATCCAGTTCTCGCCCTTGATGTCATGGATCACCGCCGAGCCCGGCCAGACCAGGAGGCTAGGCACGACGAGGCCCACTCCTTTGCCACTCCGCGTGGGTGCAAAGCATAGGACGTGCTCGGGGCCACTGTGGCGCAAGTAGTGGTCGCCGTGCCGGCCCAGCATCACCCCGTCGTCACCAAGCAGGCCAGTGGCCTTGATGTCGGCGGTATCCGCCCACCGCGCCGAACCATAGGTCGTCACCTTCTTGGCTTCCCGCGCGCGCCAGACCGACATGACAATCGCGACGGCAACGCCGATCATGGCGCCTGAGGCGGCGATGAATGCGCCGCGCACGAACACCGACGGCGCGTAGGCGTCATAGACAAACCACCAGAAGAAGAAGGCTGGCGGTGGATAGAGCGGCCAGGCGCCGAGTCGAAACCAGGGTGGTCCAAGGCCCGCCTGATAGCCCAGTTGCCACGCGACCCATTGCGTAGCGGCCCAGACGCCGCCAAGCGCCAAGGCGGCGATCAGCAGGATCTGGCCCCACAGGATTTTCGTACCGTTCATTGCTTGCACCTCTCAGAGTCCAAGCCCGCGCTTCTTGCCCAGCGACCAGTCCATGCCGCCGCTGGGCGACATCATTCCCCTCACCTCTCGTCCGAGCTGGGCGTCGAGCGACCGCGTCCACGGCACCAGCTGAAACCCCAGACCGTCCTCGATCATCGCGAAGCGGCCCGAGACCAGATCCAGCCGCCGGCTGTAGAGGCCGGAGACTACGTCGCCCTTCCCGGTCTCGACGAACGTGGCGCCCGTCTCGGCCCGGATATTGACCGCCACTCGCGCCAACTCCTGGCCGCGCAAGGCGCCGATGAGATCGCGCGCCGGCGTCAACGTCCCGTTCTGCCGGTTGGCAAGGCCCACCTTCTCCAGGTGCGCCCGCCGTTGATCGAGCGCGGCGCGCGCTTCCAGGCCGAAACCCGCCTGAGCGAGCACCTGCGGGTCCCGCGCAACCATCTGCCGATCTAGCCAAGTCGCCCCCGATGCCTTGACCTGGCCTGCCAGATCCAGGTCCGATCGATGGATCAACTCCAAGCGCGCGGAGCCATCGTCCAGCGCCCGCGATCGAACCTCCACCAGGCCGCCTATCGGGGTGTCGCCCGTCTGGATCAGGTCCCCGAACCGGAAGTGGTGGATCCGGCCATCGACCGCATCGACAACCACATAGGCCTGGCCGCTCAGTTCGTCGTGAAGGCCCCGGTCGGCTAGTTTCCCGACCACAGGCGCGGCGAGCTCACGCTCCTGGATGACAATGGCGTTTGGATCGCGATCCTGCCCGCGCATCGTGGCGTGCAGCGTCTTGATGATGTCGCCGCGGATACCCAGTGCGCGCAACTGCGTCTCCAGGTCTTCCGACAGCCTCCACCGGCCTGGCGACTGGGCCTCGGCCAACCCGAGCCGTTCGAGATGCTGGACGCGTCCGACCAAGCGAAGGTCGCCCGCTTTTGGGCGCTCGGCGTCGGGCCGCAGATCAACGACGCCCGCTTCCCCAGCCAGATCACGAAGCCGTCGGTCGAGTTGGGTCCAGCGATCGGCGGTCATCTCGCGATTGAGACTGGCGGCGATCTCCGCTTCGGTCCTGGGCCCAAGCTCCAGCGAAACCAGGCCTTCGGCCAATTCCCGAAAGCCATGCTTCATGAACTCGGGATTGATGACCAGGTCGCGTCCGTCATCGGCGACGCCACGGACCAGGACGTGGACGTGGGGGTGATCGGTGTTCCAGTGATCGACAGCGATCCAGTCCAGGCGCGTGCCCAGTTCCCGCTCGGCGCGCTCCATCAGTTGGCGGGTCGTGGCCCGCAGGTCCTCTAGTCGGGCCGCGTCCTCGGGTGAGACGATGAAGCGGAAATGATGGCGATCCTCCTCGCACCGCTTGGTGAACGCGTCATGATCGGCGATGCCGTCGCGATCGAACATCTCAGCCCGCTCGCCATCGCGCGTGGCGCCCTGCCGACGCAGGTAGCTCAGGTGCATCTTCATCGGCGCCGCGCGATAGCGCGCGCCCCGGTGCTGGACGATGCGGGCCTTGATGATCACGCGCCGGGACGCCAGGCGCCCCCGCGCTCCAGCGCCGCGGCCGAACCGCCCGGCGCGGCCGCGCGCGCCATGGTCCAGCGTTCCAAGACCCGAACGACGGGCGGCGGTCAGAACCTCGCCGACGAAGCCTCGAACCTTGCCTCCAGCTCCGGCGCCCCGATCGCGAGGCCGGCCGATCCGGAGGCGAAAATCGTTTTCCCGCTTCATGAGGCCGCTCTGACCAAAAGGTCCCGGTCAAACCTCTGATAAATCAGAACAATCTGCCCGAAGAGGAACCTGCGCCCTTGGCCAGGTTCCTGTAAATCCTCAACACCATCAATGACATGGGACCCAAAGGTCCCTGTCCTTTTATCTGGCCCTAGGACTGAGCCTGCCCCAGCACCCTTCCAGCACCACTTTTCGACGCCCGCGCCTGCCCGGCAGCCACGCATGATCATGGCCACAGACCCTTGTGCGGAGATTGCGCACCGTCCCAGCCAGGCAGCCCCTCGTCCAAATGACTAGGCTGAACGAAGAGACTCGCGCCGCGCGGGTCTCTCGTCCTGGCAGGCCGATGCCTGCTGGACTGTCCGAGCAGCAAGGGAGCCAGCCGCTGGACATAGATCCTCGTCTCCAGCGGCAAGGATTGCGCGCCAGTCAGGTGGTCGGCGTAGCGTTGGGGGCCAGCATTATAGGCGGCCAGGAAGCCCGGCGATCCGAACCGGTCATACATGCGGCGCAGGTAGGCCGCGCCAGCCAGAACATTGGCCCGAACATCGTAGGGGTCGTTTCCAAGGCCAAGTTCGAGCGTCAGTTCACGCCACGTCGCCGGCATCAGTTGCAGCAGGCCCATCGCGCCCTTCTGCGAGACCGCGTCGGCTCGACCGCCGCTTTCCTGGCGCATCACCGCGTAGATCCAAGCTTCAGGCAGCCCAAAGCGCGACGCCGCTTCCGACACGGCCTGCGCGATGGAGGAGCCGGATTCCGCCTGGACGCCAACGGGGGAAGCGGCTTGCCGAGCGGCGGCGGGCGCGGCTGTCGCGAAGACGCTCAAGGCCGCAATCAAGGCTGCGGACGCGCGCAAAGCGCGCGGGGTTTTCCCTGTCGTCTCGGTCGTAACAACCGTGCAGCCGGGCTTGTCGGCATCAAGGGCAAGGCGCGAGAGGCGCCGGCCTGGCGGCCGCCCTTGACCCCGCCCGCGCCCAGCCGCTGACACGATCTTGACCGGGACGAGGAAAGAACCGGCAAACCGACCGAACAAGGAAAGGATGGAAGATCGCCTCATCTCCGCGCCTCCCAGGTCCACAGCGGGCGCGCCCGACCGACGAGCCCAACGCGCGGAAGAGGCCCGAAGTAGCGGCTGTCGAGGCTATCGGGCTGCGCATTGACGAGCATGATCTCGCCGGCGACAAGACGGCGGCATTCCTGGAACGGGGTCAGCGCCCTGCCCCGCCGATCATTCGCCCCCGCGCGCGCCACCGGCTCGCCGTCGATCGACAGGACGCCGCCCCGTCCGCAGACGTCCTGCCCAGGAAGCGCGGCCACCTGCTTGAGCAGCGGCACGTTCAGGGGGAGATAGCGACGGATCGCCAACCATCGCGCCAGGTCCGGCGGCGGCTTGATGGCCACCCACTCGCCGACCACGGGCGCTCCAGGACGCAAGACATAGAAGCCCAAGGGGGCGCTGGCCGTGGTGTTGAACAACAGGCGAGGCGCAAAGCGATCGCCCCCTCCCATGCCGATCAACAGACATCCGGTGGCGGCGACCGCGATGAGAGGAAGCTTCCGGTCGGCCCTCATGACAGGAACATCCGCCGCAGCAACCAGGCGCGATGACGATGTCGCGAATAGACCCGCGGCGGCAGGCCGACACCCACGCGCGCGCCCACATGGCGCCAATAGTCTGGCGCCGCGAGGTCCGGCCGGACGCCGACCCGCTCCACGCCATCGATCGCTTCGAGCACGCTCTGGACCCTGGTCCAGCCCGCCACGTCGAGCAGGATTTCCGCGCCCGGCGACACCTCTGGATAGGTGGTGAACGGCGCTCCCGGCGCGACGGCCTGCAGGATGGCGATGCGGGAATCGACCGTGCCGTAATCCCCTGCTCGCCATCGCACGAAGGCGAAGATCGCGCCGGGCGCGAACATCACCGCGCGCCGTCGGCGGTCATGGACCTGCTCGGCGATCGGCCGGCCAAAGCGAATCCAGCGCTCGATCCGGTCCTTGAGGAAGACCAGCTCCACGCGGGTGACGCCGCTTGTTGGACGCTCAGTCATCGCCGTGACGCCGCGCGTACGCCGGCGCAAGGGCGGCGTGCTGCTTGGCCGGTGGCGTCACCACGGCGGCCTGGTCGCTTGTCGAACGCCGCTCGCCACGGCGCGACCACGCCTCCAGATCGGCGAGTGTGTAGACGATCCGTCCGCCGTTCTTGCGGTAGACCGGACCGGTGCCATAGCAGCGATGCTTGGCCAGGGTCCGCTCCGAGATGCGGAGGTGTTTGGCCGCCTCGGGCGCCACCAACAGGCGCTCGGCGGCCGAAAGCTCGTTCGGCGACATGCTCTTGATCCTCACGAAACCGCCGGCAAGCCCCGGACATCGGGCGGCGGTCGAGGAAAAGCCTGGCGCCCGATCGGCAGGATCAGGGATGGCGAAGGCGGCCCAGGGTTGTCTTCGCCATCCTCAGAAGCCCGCTCGCAGCAGCTTCAAGTAGCCGCCCGCCATGAGAGCCTTGCCGCGTCTTACGAGACGGATGGTGACGTCGCGCCGGGGCGAGGCCTTGAAGTCGTCCTCAGCGCCGCTGTCCTCACCGAATAGACCGGTAGCGATCTGCCGGTAGCTTTGCGCCCGAAGCGACGCATCGAGCGCGAAGAGTGTGCGGGCCAGGCGCGCGCGCTGCTCGATTGAGAAGCGAGATCTAGGCGGCGTGTCCGTCGTTTCCGCGCGGCGCAAGGCATCGACCGCGCGAACACGCAGGTTGAAATCACTGTCGTAGGACAGGACGACCACCAGCGGACCGGTGGGCGTCGCATCGCCACGAAGCTGGACTTGCAGGCCGCTGGGCAATCGAAGGTAACGCCCGTCCTCGGCGGCAACGGGACCATCAACACTGTCGGGCAACGCCTTCGCTCGGCCGAATGATCGCGCTTCCATTGGCACCACCAAGGCAGGCGCGACGTCGGCGCGCCAAACGACACGCGCCTCTTCAGACGGAAGTCCGGGGTCGGCGGGCGCGGCGAGGCCCCAGCGGCGATCCAGAGTCGCCGCGCCGTGTTTTAGGGTCCTGAAATGCTCTTGATACGTCTGGTTTCGGCGCAAGAACTCCCAGCACATGCTGGGCACGGTCAGAGGAAGAAGCGCGCGCCAACCACCGTCGCGACCGCCGCCCGACGGCCAATCCGAGCCCGACGTGGCGTTCGGTGTGGCCATGCCACATTGGCGGCAGAGGGATTTTGACGGCGCATCAAAAAGGTCGTGTTTGCGATCTCGCAGACGCTCAATGTGCGAGCGAACAAGGACCTTGGCGCAACGATTCTGGAGCAGTCCGGCGACGAAGGACCTGAGGACGCTCGAATTGTTGCGCAGAAATGCGTGGCGCTATTTCCGCATCTTCAAGGCGATGGCGATCAGATCGCGAACATTCTGAAGCTCGCCGTCAGTCAGCGGCGAAAGCAAACTGATGATATCTACGAGCGGATCTTCCCGCCCTTCACGGGCCGCGAAATCGCCAAGCTCGAACAAATCCCGCACTTCAACGCCGAGCGCATCTGCCAGAAGCGACAGACTTTCAAACTCGGGCGCAGACTTACCGTTCTCGATGCGGCTCAGTTGAACGTTGGTCCGACCGATACGGTCGGCCACCTCCTGCTGCGATAAGCCGGAGCGCACACGATGGTGGCGAACTAACGCGCCAACCTGCTCTTGTAACGTGGCCATACGCCCAACCGCACCCGTCGAAAACTACGAGGCAATGGTGAGCGAAGGTCACTCCAGCGCACATATCTCTGAATGTTATCAACGAAGAAGTTTTGCCTTTCAATGTTAAATTGGATGAGAGATTCTGTGGGGCAATCTCTAGTGGATCGTCCCATGGATGGCTTCTTCTCCCCCGCGCCCGCGCGCGCCAGTCTCGCGGTCGCCGTCGATGCGTTGTTTCGGCGCTACGACACGTGGTTCCGCCGCACGCTTCGCAAACGCTATGGCGACATGGCTGATGACCTCGCCCACGAGGCCTATCTGCGCACCGCCGCCCACGAGACCGAGGGCAAGGTTCGCCATCCCAAGGCCTTCCTGCTCAACGTCGCCAACAATCTGGCGACAGACCAGTTTCGCCGACAGAAGCGCGAGGACGATCATATCGCCTACAGCAGCGCCCTGACCTTCTCGTCCACGGTCGCGCCGCAAGAGTATCAGTTGATCCTCAAGCAGATCGTGCTGGCCCTACCGCCAGAGTTGCGCGATGTTTTCGTGTTGAGCCACATCAACGGCCTGACGCATCGGGAGAGCGCGTTGCAGCTGGGACTCACCGAGCGCACTGTGAAGGACCGGATGCGCCGAGCCACACTTCGGGTGGCGGCGGCCATGCGGGACTAGGGCGGCGCTCGTCATGATCAAAGACCGTAAGAGTTCCGCGCGCACGACGCGCGAAGCGGCGGACTGGCTGGACCGCTTGGACACGCCTCCGCACGAGACCGAGGAACTGGAAGCGTTCTCGGCCTGGCGCGCGGATCCCGAAAACCGCGCCGAGTACGAACGGCTGGAAGACATCAAGCGCGCCATGGCGACGATGCGGGACGATCCCGACATGCGCGAGGCCGCGGCCGAGGCGCTTCAGCGCGGCGTCACACGCCGCAAACGCTATTCTCCCCTGGCGCGACGTCCACGGTGGCTGGTCGGCGGACTGGTGGCTGCCTGCCTCGTCGCGACGATCGGCGCTTTCGCCCTACGGATGCCGACCTATTCGACGCGCGTGGGCGAGACGTTCAGCGCCACGCTCGAAGACGGCTCACACGTCCAGCTCAACACCGACAGCGCCGTGCGCGTTCGTTATTCGGCCGGCCAGCGCCGCATCGAACTCCTGCGCGGCCAAGCCCTCTTCCAGGTCGCGCACAATGCTCAGCGGCCCTTCATCGTCTCGGCCGGCAACACCCAGGTGCGCGCCCTGGGCACCCGTTTCGATGTCAGGAAGATCGGCGATGATGTCCGGGTCGTGCTCGTGCAAGGCAGTGTCGAGGTTTCCGACCCCGCCGTGCGGCCAGCGCCCTGGCGGCTGAAGGCTGGCCAATCGCTGGCCTTGCCGCGCACGGCCAGCGGGGCGACAACGCCGACAACCGTCGACACGCCTTCCGCCACGAGTTGGACGACCGGAAACCTCACCTTCCAGGGCGTGCCCCTGTCGGAGGCGGTCGCCGAACTGAATCGCTACAGCCGCGACAAGATCGTCCTGGCACCGGGCGTTCCGGCCGACCGCCTGGTCACCGGCGTCTTCCCGGCCGGGGAACAGGGAGACTTCATCGCGGCGGTCTCGTCGATTTTCGACCTGAAGAGCGTCCGGAAGTCGAACGGCGATCTGGAACTGCAACCTCAAGGACCCACATCCGGCTGACGTCATAATTTTTTCACGAGGACGCTGTCCTGCGACGTCATCTCGGTCGTCTCACCCGCGATCCATCGACGGGGCCACGGCGCATCATCTCGAGCGCGCCCGCCGATGGCGGGGGAAACTGAGAGATGACGCGTACCTTTGGTGGCTTGTTGAGCGGCGCCTGTGTCGCCGTGCTGGCCCTGGCCAGCGCGCCTTCGAGCGCTCTTGCGGCCGAACCTGTCGTGCCGATCACTTTGCCGGCCGGGCCGATGCAATCGTCGCTCGTGGCGCTGGCGACCCAGGCCGACGTCAAGATCCTGTTCGAAACTGAACTCGTCGCCGGGCTCAACGCCCCGGCGCTGCAGGGGCGTTTTACCGCGCGTGAAGCGGCGGAGCGGTTGCTGAACGGCACGCGCATTTCGGTCGAACAGGTTCGGCCCGGCCTGCTGGTGTTGCGAACGCTCCGCTCGCCGGTGAGCACGCAACCGACCTTCGACGGCGCCGAAGGCCTGGCCAGCGCCGCGCCCCTGGTCACAGCCCAGGACGCGGTCATGGTCGAGGAGGTCGTCGTCGGCACGCACATCCGGGGTGGCCGCGACCGCACGGCGCCCGTCCTGCTCGTCGGCCGCGAAGAAATAGATCGCGGCGGCTACGGCAGCATCGCCGACGCGCTGGCCGCGCTCCCACAGACCTTCGCCGGCACGGCCAGCGACAAGACCGGCGCGATCGGCGCCGACACCACGGGGACCAACGCCGGCCGTGCGACCGGGGTCAATCTGCGCGGCCTGGGCGCGGACGCCACGCTCGTCCTGGTCAACGGCCGACGCATGGCGGGCGCCGGGATCATGGCCGACTTCGCCGACATCTCCAGCCTGCCGCTTTCGGCCGTCGAACGCGTGGACATCCTGCTCGACGGCGCTTCGGCGCTCTACGGCTCGGACGCGGTGGGCGGCGTGGTCAACGTCGTCATGCGCGACCGCTACGAAGGTCTGGAGACACGTGCACGGATCGGCGGGGCGACCCAAGGCGGCCTTGAGCAACGCCAGCTCGCGCAAACCTTCGGCACGGCCTGGACGTCCGGGTCGTTGCTGTTGAGCGCCGAATATCAGCGCCGCGACCACGTGCTTGGCCGCGATCGGGCCTATACCGCCAACGCCGACCTTCGGGAGTTCGGCGGGGCTGACCACCGTCTCTTCTACAGCCAGCCCGGCAATATCCTCAGCAGCAGCCTGGCGCCGGCCTACGCGATCCCCGGCGGACAGAACGGCTTGGCGCTTACCCCGGCCGCCTTCCTCGCCGGCCAGGTGAACTACGAGAACGAAAACGCCGTGATGGATATCCTGCCCACGCAGGAGCGCTCCAGCCTCTACGTCTCGGCGACCCAGCATTTGACCTCGCGCGTGACCCTCGACGGCGAGGTTCGCTACAGCAACCGCCGCTACACGATGCTCAACCTCGCCCCAATCGCCACGCTGACGGTCACACGGGCCAATCCCTATTTCGTCTCGCCCAACGGCGCGGCGTCGAACACCATCGCCTATTCCTTCCAGAACGAGACCGGCGCGTCGCGCAACACCGGCTCGGTCGAAAGCAGCAACTTCGCCTTCGGCGCCAAGGTCGATCTGCCCGCCGGCTGGCGGCTGGACAGCTACGTCGCCCATGGCGAGGAGCTGAGCCGGAACCGCAACACCAACCTAGTGAGCGCCCCGGCCTTAAATGAGGCGCTTGGCACAACCGCCGACAGCCCGATCAGCGCCTTCAGCGCCGCCCGCGACGGCTATTTCAATCCCTATATCGGCCAAGGCCGCAACAGCCAGGGCGTGCTGGATTTCGTCACGTCGGGCTGGGATCGCCGCCGCACCATCGGCAAGCTCGACATCGCCAGCGCGACGGCGGACGGCGTCCTCTTCCATCTGCCCGCCGGCGCGGTCCGCATGGCGGCTGGCGCCCAGATCCGTAAGGAGACCTTGAAGACGAACGGCGTGACGACCGCCAATTCCTTCACGCCGGTGGCCGGCTTTTCCCGATCAGGCGAACGCACTGTCTCGGCGGTCTTCGCCGAACTGCGCGCGCCGCTGTTCGGCAGCGACTTTCAGCGCCCGGGCCTGGCGCGGCTCGAACTTTCGGCCGCCGTTCGACGCGAACGCTACGAAGGCGGGTTGGAGGCGACGACGCCCAAGTTCGGCGTGGCCTGGGCGCCGGTCGAGGATCTGACCTTCCGGGCCACCTACGGGGAGTCGTTCCGGGCGCCGTCCATCGGCGAGGTGACCGACCCGCAAGGCGCCTCGCCCGTTCGCCTGAGCAACGGTTCGACAACCGTGCTCACCCTGATCCTGACGGGCGGCAATCCGAACCTCAAGCCTGAGACCGCCAAGTCCTGGACCACCGGCTTCGAGTACGCGCCGCTGGCCCACCCCGATCTGAAGCTGTCGGGCACCGTGTTCAAGACGCGGTTTGAGAACCGCATCGGTCGCCCGGCGGTGAACTACCTGTCGACGATCCTGACCGCCGCCGACCTGGGGCCGTTCCGCACCTTCGTCAGCCCGGCTTCCAACGCTACCGACCTCGCGCTGATCAAGGGCTATCTGGCCAACGCCTCGGCGGCGGCACAGGCGCTCTATCCCGCCGAGGCCTTCGGCGCGGTCGGCGACGCGCGCTACGTCAACGCCGGGGTGTTCTCGGTCCAGGGCTTGGACCTGACGGGCAGCTATCGCGCGCGGCTGGGACCTGACCCGCTAGCGTTCAGCGGCAACCTGTCGTGGCTCATGCACTACAAGCGCAAGATCACCACGACCTCTACGCCCGTGGAACTGGCGGGCTTGGCCGGCTATCCAGCCGATCTACGGGTCCGGGTATCGGCGACCTGGACACATGGCGACTTCAACACGACCGCCGCGCTCAACCACACCGGTGATCTCCACACCGAACAAGGCGCGCGCCGCATGGCGCCGCTGACCACCGCCGACCTCCAGGTCCAGTGGTCGCCGGAAGTGAAGTCCGGTCGTTGGCGCGGAACGACCGTGTCGCTGACGGTCCAAAACCTCTTCGACAAGGACCCGCCATTCTACGACGCCCCTCAGTACGTGGGCTACGACGCGGCCAACTACGACCCGAGCGGTCGCGTCGTGGCCCTGCAGCTGACCAAGGCCTGGTAGCGGCCCCAACCCTCAAGTCCTAGGAGTCTCAAGCAATGCGTGGCACCGCATGGCTGGCGCTTGCCTGCGCCTTGGCCGCCGCCGACGCCGGGGCCACGCCCTTGCGCCCCTACACCATCGAGGACGTGCTTTCGCTGGAGAAGGTCGGCCGCGCCGCCTTCCTCGCCGACGGCACCCGCCTGGTGTTCGAACTGCAACGGCCCTGGAAGACGGCGAGATCGTTCGATCTCGACGCCTGGACGCCGCAACGGACCAGCCGACTGTTCGTCGTCAACGTCGCGAGCGGCGGTGCGCCAGAGCCCTTGCTGCCCACCGAAGAGGACGCTGGCCAGACTCTGGGCGCGGCCTCGCCCGACGGCCGGCGCCTGATCGTCTTTCGGGTCCGTGGCCGCGTGCGTGAGCTGGGCGTCGTCGAGGTCGAGCGCGGGACGGTGCGATGGTCGGGTCTGACGGTCGAGGCGGAGACGTTCTCGGTCCAGGCGCGCTGGCGCGACGATCATGAGATCGTCCTGCTGGTGACCACCCCCGAGACGCCCTCCTTGCAGATGGGCCGGGTATGGCAGAGCCAGGCGCGCACGATCTCGGCCTGGTCGGCCATGGCTAGAGGCGAGCGTTCGGTCAGCGTGGTGCGCGGCGGCCCCGGCGCGGCGACGAACCCAGCCTGGCCGGACGTGGACTTGGTGGCGATGAACGTCGAGAGCGGGACCGTGCGCCACCTGGCGCGCGGCCCGTTCAGCGATTTCTCGCTGGCGCCGGGCGCGGCCCGCGCCGCCTTGGTCGCCAACGCCGAGCCCGTTTCGATCCGCGGCGCAAGCCCCGTGGAGAACTACGCGGCCGATCGACGGCGTCGCCTCGTCCTGGTCGATCTGGGCAGCGGCCGGCAGATCCGCCCCTGCCCAACCTGCGACGTGCTCGGTCAGCTCAAAAGCTGGTCACCCGACGGCCGCGCCTTGATCATCTGCGCCCGCCCCGACGACGACGCTGGGGACTGGCGGCGCTATCGCTATTGGCGGATCAGCGTCACCGGCCAGGCCCAGCTATTGTCGACTACCCTGGCCCCGGACCAAGTTCGCGAGGAAGGCGGCGGGACGACCGCCCGGCTGGTCGCCGACGCCGCCTGGCTGGGCCAGACGCCGGCCGTCCTGGCGGCGAGCGAGACGGGTTCGGCCTGGTGGCGCATCCAGGCCCGTGGCCCCAAACCCCTCGTCGCTGGCCTCGCCAGCGGCGCGGGCGCGCGGCTGTCGACGCTGGAGGTCGGCTTCACCCTCCGCGCGCCGGACGGCGTGACCGCGTTCGATGAGCATGGGCGTCGCCGCTTGGCTGACGCCGCGGCGAGGGTCCAGTCTCCTCCGGCGCCAGCCGGGGACTTGCCCGAGACCCTTCTGATTGCCCGCGCCGGACAAGCTGGGACCCTGTGGTCTGAGGTCCTGTCGTCCGGCGGTGACGCACGCCCCGCTGCGCCCCTGCCCGACGGCGCCAGTCTGCTCGCACTCTCCCCGACGTCCGGCGCGGCCCTGGGCCTGGTCCGGACCCCGCAGGGCGTCTCGCGCCTTGTCCTGGCGACGCGGAATCGCCCCGCCCAGTCCTTGGCGACCATGAACGCAGGCCTCGCCGAGGTCGACGCCGCCCCACCTGTTCCCATCCCCCATCTGACGCCCGACGGCCAGGCCGTGACCAGCTGGCTCTATCTGCCGGCCAGCCACGGTCCCGCCGACGATCGACCCGTGATCATCGTCCCCTACCCTGGCGCGTCCTACCCCGCGCCACCGGCCGGCGCGCCTGACGCGTTCGTCCTGGCCGCCAACGTCCGCGCGATGGTCGGGGCCGGCTATGCGGTGCTTACACCCAGCCTACCTCTGGCGCGCGACGCCGAACCGGCCCAGGGCCTGGCTGATGCGATGCTGTCGGCGGTCGACGCCGCCCAGGCGCGCGTGCCGGGCCTGTCGAAAACCCGCCTGGCTGTCTGGGGCCAGAGCTTCGGCGGCTTTGGCGCCCTGGCGGCGGCGACGCAAAGCTCCCGGTTCAAGGCGGTGATCGCCTCGTCCGCCACCGCCGACATGTTCTCCAAGTACGGCGCCCAAGGCGCGCATGCGCTGGTCGTACCGGAGGTGTGGTTGCAGGTCTCGAACATGTTCGGCTGGTCGGAGAGCGGCCAGGCGCGCCTGGCCGGCCCGCCATGGTCCAATGTCGAGCGCTACGTCCGCGCCAGCCCCTTGCTTCACGCCGACAAGGTGACCGCGCCGGTGATGCTGATCGAAGGGGACCGCGACGGCGCCAGCACCCAGGCCGAAGAGATGTTCGCCGCGCTCTACCGGCAGGGAAAGGCCGTCGAGCTGCGCTACTACCTCGGCGAAGGCCATGTGGTTCTGTCGCCGGCCAATGTGCGCGACCTCTACCAGAACGCCTTCCGGTTCCTTCAGGACACGCTGTCGACGGGCGCGTCCGCAACGGTCGTGGGCCCCGGGACGAGAGCTTCGAGCGGCGGGCGCGTTTCCCAGTAGCGCACGTAGGCCTCCAGGACGACGGCCGCGAGGAGCTCGCCATAGGCGTTTTGGAAGATCAGGGCTTCGGGATGTAGCACCGCCTCCAGGGCGGCCCGGTCGACCACGCGTTCGGCGGCCAGTCGCCCATCGAGCAGGAAGGCGCGCAACAGGTCGACGTTGAGCGCCAGGGTCCTGCCGAGGAAGACGCTGATGTCACCCTTCGAGCGGCGCCGCACGATACTGTCCGGCAACCGATCGGCGAAGGTCGCGCGGGCGAAGCTGCGCTCGCCTTCGCCCTGGCTGAGGATCGGCGCGGGGATCGCCAAGCATGCTTCGACCACCGGCTGGCTGAGCAGCGGGTGGCATTGGCGCGCGGCCGCGCCGCGCCGGGTGTCGGCGAACACTCCTTGCGTCAACGCCAGGCCGGAGATCTGGGCGCGCTTGGCCGGCGGCATCGCGCCCAGTCCCGCCATCCATGGATGCCAAAGCCCGGGCCGGATGGGCGGCGCGATCATCCGGGGCGCGGTCGTGGCGGCCACGACGCTGGCGTTGGGCCGCCCCCGCACCGCCTGGGCGGCAAGGCTCCAGATCGAGCGTCGGGTGCGCAACGACACTTCGACCAGCCGCGCCAGGCGTGAGCCTTCACAAGGGACACCGCGCAAGAGATCCCCCGCCAATGCCGCCGCTTGGAGCTGATAGAAGACCACGTCCCCGCCGTGGCCTGTGAAGACGATGTCGGCCCGCGTCTCGGCGATCGCGGCCAAGGTGAAGTCGTCATAGTCGGTGTCGAGAACCTCGAAATTGGGCCGAAAGGCCCCGGCCCCGCGCATCAGCCCCGCTTCGGTAAGGGCCAACAGCGGCCGCTCCACGCAGCGCAGGGGCGTGGAGGCCCGCTCGGCGGCGGCCTCGGCATAGACCCTTTCGTCGGCTTCGACCTGAGCGCGATAGAAGTTCAGCGCCTGATCGGCCGGGCGCCCGACCGCCTTGAGGCTGGTGGCGACGATCGCAGAGTCCAGGCCGCCCGAAATCTCGCAGAGCACCCGCCGCCTGCCGAGCAGGAAGGCCCGCACCGCGCCATCGACCGCCCGTCGCAGGCGCGCCGGATAACCCGCTCGCCACCCCGGTCGCGCCGCCCTCGCCGGCGTCCATAGGGTCTCGCGCAAGGACAGCTCTGGTCCCTGGCGACAGACGCCCGGTTCGATCCAGGTCACGCCCTTGAGCGGCGGCGCGCCGCCCATGCGGCGCCGGTCCGCCATCAGGTCCCGCACGCCCTCCCAGTCGATGGCCACGTCGCGCGGCCCGGCCAAGCCTTCGGGCGGGGCGTCGCCGACGACGGTGACCCCGTCCCCTCCCCAGGCGAAGGCCGGCCGGCCGCCGAGCGGGTCGGTGAACACCACCGGCGCGCCGCCATGGAAGCGGCGGATCAGGCCGACATAGTCGCCGAACGCTTCGCGCGCCAAGGCCCGGGCCACCTGGGGCGGATCCTCGCGGGCGCTCTGGCCCAGCGGCTCAAGATCGAACAGGGCCGCGCCATCCTCGTCGAGCGCGGCGCGATCGAAGACTTCGCCGACAACCGCGCCGACGGTCCCCCGCCAATCGCCCAAGGCCCGGACGGGCGTATTCGCCTGACCCCGCACCATGACCGCCAGGCCATGGGTCCCAAGGGCCTGAGTCCAGCCGCGCGCCCGCAGGTCGAGGATCATCGTTTCGAACGGCTGGGCGCTGGCGCCGCCGAGACAGGACAGGATCAGGTAGGCCATGGCTCAGGCCGCCAGGATCGGCGCGAAGGCGCTCACCCGCTCGGCCTCGTCATCCAAGACCATGTCGCCGGCCTGCAGCCAGCAGTGGGCGCGGAACGGCCAGGTCCTGACGCCGAAGACCCAACCGGGCCGGTGGCCCAGAGCGTGCAGGAAGGCCAGGAGCATGCGGCTGCGGAAGAGGCAGAGGCCATCCAGCGGCAGCCAGGGCGTGATGCGCCGCCAGACGGCGAGGTCGGCCAGCAGCGCGGCCTGACCTCGCCCCTGCCCCACTCGCCGCGGCGTGGACGCGATCAGGTCGCCGAACGTCTCGCGCCGGCTCGCCAGCGCCGCGCGGACGGCGGCGATCAGGGCGACCAGGTGGATCGGGCGAAACCGGACGTGGAGATCGGGATGGTCCTCCAGCACCGCACGGGCTGTGCGGGTCGGCGTCGCGGGCAGCGCCGGCAGATCTGGGCCCTGCCCGCTCGCCGGCCGCGCCAGACCCGCGCCGATCAATTCCGCGCCGAGCATGGCGTCAGCCGTGTGCAGGCCCCGCCCCTCCAGTCGCGCCAGACCGTTTGGCAAGGGCAGGCAGAAATAGATGTCGGCGTCCGCGTCGAGAAGGACGAGGTCATCGTCGATCATCACCGCATGCACCGCCGGGGGCAGTTCAAGTTGCACGGTCAGCTCGCTTGGAACGGAAAGCCAGGGAAGTGAAGACCGGCGGCGACCTGGCCGGCCGCCGCCGGCAAGGCTCAGATGCCTTCATGCGGCCGGGGCGAAATGTCCTCAGGGAACACGCCTTCGGTGCCGTGGGTCAGGCTCGACGCGGAGCCGACGCGGATCAGTCTCTGGGTCATCTTGGTCTCTCCTTTCGTTCAACCGCGACTTGCGGTGACAATCAGGAAGCGACCGGCGTGATTGATATTCAAATCTATATTCGCCGCGATCGGCGGCGGGCGGAAACCGCCCGCCGCCCTCGGTTCACGAACCCTCGTAGAGCCGGGGGGTCATGTTTTCCGGCACGAGCTGGATCTCGCCGGCCTGGGTCAGCGCCTTGGCCGATCCGACCGCGATCAGTTTGAAGGTGGTTTGCATCGTCGTTCCTTTCGGTACGGGTTCGCCGCACAGATGCGGCCCGACCAGCAGGCGACGGCGGGCGCCTATATTCAAATCTATATTCGCGACCCGATCTGCTCGGCGATCGCCGCACCGAGGATGTCGCCGCTGCGGTGTGCGCGGCGCGCGTAGTACCGACGCAGAGACGCGGCCAGGTCGGCGCTCGCGGGGGGCCAACGCTCCGGTGAGAGACACTTGCGTTCGGCTGCGGCGAAGGGCGAAATCTGGGCGCGGACCCGGCGAAACGCCGTCGCCAAGGTTTGATCGCCCGCCTCGGCCTCCAGCCAGTCCAGGGCTTCCGATATGGACGCCGAGGCCGCCGGCGCCGGTGAGACGCTCACCAGGCCGCCCAGCAGCACGCCGGCAAGATGGTAGAGTTCGGCCAGGCTTCGGGCGTCGTGGATCACGCCGGCATAGCCCGCCGCCGTCCGCGCGACCAAGCCTTCGCCGGCCAGGCGCGACAGCGCCTCGCGCACGGGCGTGGGACTGACCCCAAGTTCGGCGGCCAGCGCCTTGACAGGCAAGGCGACGCCCTGGAGGGGCGCGCCGTCAACCAGGCGGCGGCGCAGGGTCTCCAAGGTCCGGTCAAACGGGTCGCGATCTCGGGCCATGATGTGTCTCCGGCAAAGCCGGGACTCTTGGTGCTGGCCCCCAGTCGGTCGACGCCTCGCGGCCATTAAGTCGCGCGCACCGGTCCATGCCTGTGGATAAGCGAATCGACCGGCAACGTTTCGGGACGCCGCTCCCTGATCGTTGCGCACGATTTCCCGGATCGTTGCACATCCCACCGCAAAGCTGGCGCGGGCTTTGCGATCGCAAGACTTCTCAGGTGCAATCTGTCCGACCACAGACGAAGCCATTCGCGCAAAACGGTTGCGAGGTCGAGGCGGCGCTGGCCTACTGTACCTGTAGTTGTTCTCGGTCCGGAGCGTATCATGGCCGCCTCACCCAAAGCGCCTTTGGCGCGTCAGGCGAGACTGCTGTCCCAGATCGTCAAGGCCATCCGCAAGGAGCGGAACATGACCGGAGCGCAGGTCGCCGTCGGCATGGGCGTGTCGCTGCGGACCTACCAGGACTTCGAGGCGGGCCGCCGCGCGTTCGATTTCAACAAGGTCCGCCTGTTCGCCAAGGCCACCCGGTCCGACGCGGTCGCCATCTTGCTGGCCATCTATTTCAACTGGCCGGACCTGGCCTTGCTGCTGATCGACAACAAGATGGCGACCGCGTTCTTCATTGTGATGCGCGACCTCTTCACCGAGGTCGGGCCGCGCCTGTCGCGGGTGCCGGCGGGCCTATTGGTGACGGGCTTCCGGTTCATTCGCGACGAGGTGCTCAAGCTCTTCGCGCGCCAGGACGCCTCGGCGGAAGACTATATCGAGCGCGCCATCAACGAGACATACGAGACGCCGGACGATGCCGACGCGACCTCCGAGTCTGGTCCGCCCAAAAGCGATGGGGCTGGCCTTCGTTAGCGATCCGGCCTCGGCGCAACGCTGCTATTCTGGCGGCGGTGGCTTGTCGGGGGTCTCGCTCCTGCGGATCCAGGTCAGAGGCAGCACGCCGTCCTCGGCGGCCATCAATCGGGTGTTGACCGGTTCGGGCCAAGCTGGATCGTCGAGCTTGAGGTTCAGGATGGCGCCCGTCTCGTCTCGCGCCCTCCAGGCGGCCCCAACCTCGTTCTCTCCGACCAGGGCGATGTAATCCGGCCCCTTGGCGGAGACGCGGGTCGCCGGCGCCAGCCGCAGGGTGACGTCCAGCGCCAGGGTCGCGATGCGCCCGGTGAACCCGTCGCCCTCGCGGCGGAAATGACCAATGACCGACATGATGGTGCTCCGGCCCGCCGTGCCAAGGAAAGCGCTAGGAACGGCGGCCCGGGCGACGGCGGGGGAGACCGTCGGGCCGGGCCGCCGCGACCGGCCGCGCCCGGGGGACGAGGCGCTTGGCCGGTCTGGCCTGCGCGGATCTTTTCAACGACGCCTGGCGGGCGGTGGAGGCGTCTGTCCGGATCGCGCCAAAACGTTGTGGATCAGGGCGTTGAGACCCTCAATCCACAGGGAAAGGCGATCGATCAGAGAGACCCTGTGGGAAAGACTCGGCGCCCTGCCCTAGCCTCGGCGCCGAACGGATTCGACTCGCGGCCGAAGTTCGTTCTATTTTTGTTCTTATTCCTCAGACGCCTTGGGAGACGCGACATGACGACGGACGACAGCGTGGTGATCGGCGGCGTCCAGTTCATGAGCCTCTACCATCATGATGGCCGCTTCGTGCGCGGCGGCGGCCTGTTCGCCTTCGCCCGCCGCGATCCTGACGGCGGGCGCACGATCTTCTGCCTGGACCTGGCCCAGGACATCAGCCGCCAGGCCGACTGCGGTCACGCCGCCTGGGCGCACGCGGTTTCCCACGGGATGAATGAATTGCTGGTCCACCTGGCTGGATCGCAGCAGACGCCCGGCGAGGTCGAGCCGGGCGCGACCTGGCCGCCGATCCGCTACGCCTTGCTTGAGGAGAGCGAGGCGCTCGCCGAGCCGGCCGCGCCCGCCGCCGGCCACGCGGCCTGATCGATCCGGTCGGCCTCCGGTTTGGGGCCTGGCCTTGCCCTTTCCCCGACGCGCCAAAGCCCCCGCGCCTTGCGGCGCGGGGGCGGCGAACCCTCAGTCCTCGGGGTTCCAGATCAGGGCGAAGACGTCGTCGTCGTCCTGGCCGGCGGCCCGGCCCAGCGTCACCTTGATGGCGCGCGGGCCAAGGTCGGGGTGAGCCAGGGTCAGGCCGATATATTCGCGGCCCGAGATCTGGCCGACGTTGAGCCAACCGGCCCCAAGGTCCACGCCGTTCGAATAGACGCGGTAGTCGGGATGGGCGGCCGAGGGCTTGTCCGGCGCCGGCACGATCTCGATGTCGGCGCGGAAGCGGGTGGTGCGCAGCTCGCCCTTGAAGGCGCCAGTTTCGGCGCCGCGAGTGACGTTGCCCAGAGAAGCCATGATGGTGTTCCTTATCCTGTGATCTGTCGGGGCCGATCCCCGGCGACAGGCGCCCCGTGATGGGCGGGCCGCGCCGCCCCCAACCCGGCAGGGCCGCAGCGCCAGCGAAGGACCCGAGCGCACGGTCTTTTTTGAAGCGCAGCGCCGCGAGGAGCCGTCCTTCTGCGAAGGCGGCGGGGAAAAAAGCTGGGCGCGAGGGTTTGTGGGCGGGGCGGCCGCCCATAGGGTTCAAGCCATAGTCGGGGGATCGACACGCGGGCGGATGACGGGCGAGGACGCCGTCATGGCCTCTGGGCGACGTCGCGCGCGGCGTCGAACCGGTGTCTTCAAAGGTCGGCTGCGCCCACCCGCTGCCGCGCGGGCGTCGAGACCCCGCCGAAGCCGGACAAGCGCCTCGCCCGCCCCTCCCGGCCGTCGCGTCTATTCGAACGGCGTGGACCTTGGGGCCGGCTGGCTCGATGTCGGCCAGGTCTCGGGTCGAGACTTTGTCGGCTGGTTCCTGGCCCACCGCGACCTTGGCCCGCGCGCCGTCACGGTCATGCTAGGCCGGGCCGCCGCTCAGGACGACGGCGACGTCTTCGCCCTGGTCTGGAACCCCGAGGACGGGGGCTCGCCGTCCCCGGCGCCGCGAGGCGCGGGGGCTTTGGCGCGGCAAGGAAAGGGCAAAGGCTAGGCCTGGGTTCACGCCGCGCACAGGCCGCGCCCCGCCCCGTCTCGTCTCGTCTCGTCTCGCCGAAGCCCCAAAAGAAGAGCCCCCGCGCGAGCGCGGGGGCCTGGAGGCGGGTTCGGCAAGACGCCGGGCTACTCGGCGGCGAAGGCCTCGGCGTCAGCCGCCACCGCCGGAGCCGCCGCGCGGGTCTGGCGCGCGACCGCGTCGGGCGCGACGGTCTCCGGGGAGCCCGCCTCGTCCAGGGGCGAGCGCACGCGGCGCAATAGCGGCGCCACCGCCTTGGACCTCTGGGCCGTGGCGAAGGGCCTGCGGGTATAGGCCTGGGCGGGGAAGGTCAGCCAGCGGGGCGTCCAGCGCTCGACCTTGGGCCGGTCGTTGGTCCCGGCCAGGAAGTCGCGCAAGATGCCCTTCTGGGTGCGGACCTTCTCAGCGAGGTTGCCGTCGGCGACCTTCTTGCCGCCCACCTCCCTGAGCATGGCGTTTATGGTCTCGCGGTCCTTGATGCCGTCGAAGAACGCCTCGTCGGGCCGCCAGAAGTCGCTCATGTCGACCTGGAGATAGGTCCCCGCCGCCTCGACCTCGGCGCTCCCGGCCGCCAGGGTCTCGCCGATGACCACCGCCGCGACGGCCAGGACCTCGGCGTCGCTGAGCGACAGCAGCCGGACGAACACCGCCGCCGCCCCGCCCGCGTGCCCCCGACCGACCAGATCACCGCCCGCCGTCAGACCCAGCAGACGCAGAACTTGCGACTGCTTGGCCGCGAAGGTCGTCTCGCCGGGGCTGGTCTTGAGACTGTCGGCGGCCATCTGAGACCCGGCGCCCAGCGGATCGGTCTCCACTCGCCAGTAGCGCGACCCGGCCACGGCGTGGGCGACCAGCAGCCGCAAAGCGACGTCCAAGTGGTCGGTGAGCACCGCGCGCACGGCGGCCCGCCGGTGCAGGTCTATATAGGCCTGCTGGTTGGCGGTGACCTCCGAGCGCTCGGCCTTGGGCGCCTCGCCGCTGGCGACGGAACCCTCCTTGCCGTCGCCGCGCGCAGCGGCCCGCTCGGCGGCCTCGGCGCGGCGGGCCTCCTTGGCCGTCAGCCAGCCTTCATGCACCGTGACCTCGCCCCGGCGACTTACGGTGATGAAGGCCTTGCCGCCCTTGGCTTTGGAGGTCGAGACGTGCTGGTAGCCATGGAACATCTGGCCGACCTCCAGCACCTCGACATCGCTCCAGCCTTCGGCCCGCAAGGCCTCGGCCTTGGCGGCCACGGCCTGGTTCTGGTGGGTCCAGAACAGCGCCGCGTCGGTGAAGTAGGCCTCCTCGCCGAACAGGTCGGCGATGATCGCGCCGGGATAGTCGTCCAGGGCGAAGAGCGCCAAGCTGGTCGGGATCGCCTCGCCGCCGAACAGCCAAGCCTTGAGACTGGCGCCGCGCGGTTCGCGCTGGGCGGGATCGTCGTAGAGCTTGAGCCAGTCCTTCTGCTGGCTCTTGCTGGCCAGGGTCAGCTGGCGGACCGTGGCCACGTCGATGGCCTCCTTGCGATAGAGCTTGCGGATGCGCGGCAGGAGGGCGCCCAGGGCCAGAACCCGGTGAATGACCACCTCGGTCTTGCCGAAGGTGGCGGCCAAGTCCTGGGGCGTGCGGCCTTCGCGGATCAACTTCGCGAAGGTTTCCCAGCAGGCCACCTCGTTCGGCGGCAGCCGAGCCATGTTCTCGATCAGCGAGATTTCCAGGGCGGCGGCGTCGTCGCCCGCCTCCAGGATGCCGATGGGGACGGGATCGATGTCGATCCCCTCGCCCGCCACGGCCTGGGCGGCGAAGCAGCGCCGCCGCCCGGCCACCACCTCGAAATGCTCGGGAACCAGGACGCCGTCCTGGAAGGTCTCGCGCACGAGGAGGGTTTCCAGGACGCCGTGCTGGCGCACCGAGCCGATGATGTCGGAGACGTCGGGCGCGGGCTCGTCATGGTGCATGTTGAGCGGTGAGATGACCAGCTTGCGCGGGTCGGCGTGGGAGAGTCTCATGGGTCGGCTCCTGTTTTCAGGGGTGAACCGGTCCCGCCCGTGATGCTGTCCAAGGCGAAGGGCGGGACCGGGGATGCGCCGGGATTGGCGCGGGCGATCCGACGCCGGGCGGACCCGGCGCGCGGAAGGGCGAAAACCGGTTCAGGACGGGCCGTCCTTGGCGTGATGGGACATCAGGCGGACCATGCCCTCGGCCGCGACGATCGAGCCCAGGCGACGGGCGAGCTCAGCCCACATCGACAGCGGGACGCGCCCGACAAAGAAGCGGTCGCGCTCGATCCGAAAGCCGTGCGGCAAGGCGATGGCCTCGATCTCGTCGAGACTGACGTAGCGCAGCTCGGGAAAGCCCTGGTCCAGGTCGCACAGGCCAAACAGGGTGTCGGCGTCGCCCAGGATCTCGGTGATCAGCCAGCGCCCCGGCCCGACCGGATTGAAGAGTTTGAGCGGCGGGACCGGGTCGCGTTCCTCCTCGGCGGCCCCATTGGCGATCAGCTGGGCCATGATCGCGTCGGGGATCAGGGGCGTTTTCATGCCGCGACCTCCGAGACCGGCGCGGTGTCCCGCGCCTCGCCCTCACCTCTGCCTTGGCCCTCGCCCGCCCGGTTGGGCGCGAAGGCCAGCAGGTAGTCGGCCGCCTTGCTGGCCTTGGAGGCGGCGCGGAAGATCGCGCGGTTGTCCTCCTTCAGGATCGCCAGCCATGCGCCCAGGTAGTCGGCATGGCGCACGGTGGGAACAACGCCCAAGGCGGCGCAGGCGAAGGCGGCCGACAGTTCGGCGACCAGTTCCTCGAAACCGTAGGGCTTGGAGCCGAACCGCCCGCTCTGGTCGCGGTTCAGGCGCGTGGGATGGCCCGTCCAGTGCGACAGCTCATGCAGGGCGGTGCGGTAATAGTCGATCTGCTGGCGGAAGGCCGGTTGAGGGGGAACGCGAATATAGTCGAGCGCCGGGGCGTAATAGGCCTCATGGCCGCCGATCCGAAAATCCGCCCGCGTCGCGGCGATCAAGGCCTCGACGTGGGGGATGACCTGACGCTCGGGCAAGGGCGCGGGCGCCGCCGCCAAGGTCTCCAGGCCCTCGCATTGATCGACATTGAAGACGGTGAAGCGCTTGAGGAAGGGCACGGCGCCGGGCGCGTCGCCCGCGCGCGCCGCTCGTTCCTGCTCGGCCTTGGGCGTGAACTTGTCGGCGAAGACCACGGTGGTCCCACGCTCGCCCCGCCGCACCTGTCCGCCCGCCTTCTGGGCTTGGCGGAAGGTCAGCCAGCCCTGGGTTTCATAGCCATGCTCGATGACCGCGCCCCACAGCAGCAGGATGTTGACCCCCGAGTAGCTGCGCCCCGTGGTGGCGTTGCGCGGCAGGCCCGGCCCGGTCCCGCCGACCTTGCCCCACGGCTTGACCCAGGGCAGGCGCCCGGCCTCCAGTTCGCCGATGATCCGGCCGGTGACTTCGTCATAGAGGCTGGCGCGCGAACGCTCCGGCTCGCCCTCTCGGCGGGTTTCATCCGGGTCGCCCGAACCGTCGCCCTCCCCACCGCAGGCCGGGGCAGCGCCCCCCGGCCGGGCCGCCGAACCGACGGCGGACGTCCTTGACGCAAGCTTGACCGTTCCCTGACGGCCTTTCCGGGAAGAGCGCATGAGGTGGCCTCCATCCCCGCCCCAAACCCCGCGTCCTTTCGCCGGAAAGGGGGGTGGGCGGCGATGAGCGACCGGAGAGGCCCGCCGCAGCGGGCGGCGGCACCCGAAGGGCCGCAACGTGAGTGGAGGACCGGCCGAAGGCCGGTTGCCGCCGTCCGTGGCGGGCCTAGAAGGGCGCGTCGCCCACCCCCCTTTTTGGAGAAAGGATCTTCAAGAGAGTCATCGCGCGCCGCGCGATGGCCTTATGCGGGCCAGCGGCCCGCCGTGACGATGGCGTCTCGCCAGCGATCCTCAACGTCTCAACGAGAGCCCTACGAAAGCATGGACACTCCACGCAATGCGTGGGAATAATACATTATGCGTGGAGGCATACATGGTTGACGCGATCACCGGCGACGACGTGAAAGCCTTTCGGGAAGCGCACGAGTTGAGCCGTCTGGACCTCGCCGATCGGATCGGCGGCGCGGTGCGCACCATCGAAGATTGGGAAGCTGGCCGACGCCAGCCCCCGCCCCTCCTTCGTCTTGTGCTGGCGGCGATTGAGCGCAAGCTTGAGCCCTGGCGGCTTCCCACGCCGATCGGGCCCGACTCGAGCCCCGCCGACATTCGCGAGGCGGCCACGCGCCGCTTCCAGCTCTTGGGCGATGACGAGGTCGCGCGACACGAGGACGACTTTGCGCGCGCGCTGCGCGACGACGCCACACCAGCCGAAATGCTGATCTTGGCGCACATGATCCACGTCAGCGACGGCTATCAGTGGACCCAGCTCTACGATGATTGGTCTCAGCGGCCCAAGAGCGGCTGGCACACGACCTTCGCGTTTCGCCCCGACTTCCAGGCCGCGCGTCCGACGATCGGATTTGAAACCCGCTTTGACAATGTCGCCAAGCAGTTGGCGGTGTTCATCGATATTCACCGGCCGGGCGAGCGCCTTCCGGAGAAAGTGCAGGCCGAGAACGCGCTCTTGGCGCGCGGCATCAAGGTCATTTCGTTCAGCGCGCTCGACGTCCTGGCCGACACCGAACGGTGCACGGACACCATCGAAATGGTGCTCGGCGAGATCGCCGAGGAAGTGCTGTTCGACGCGGGCCAGATCGAGGTCGCCTGGAAGCGCCCTGACCGCCGTTAGACCTATGGGTCTGCAAGGCGCCGGCCAAGGGTCCACCCTTGCGCTTGAGATGATTGGCTGCAGGCGCGTCGCCGCGGTCGTGCCCTGCTCGCCCTAGGCGGCGCGGCCGTCGCGCCAGCCGTACCAAGGCGTCGTCACTGCGGAATGGCCGCAATCGTCGCCGCCAAGTCTGGCCGCCCCAGAATGGTCATGCCGCGAACGACCGCGTCGCGAAGATTGGTCTTTTCGGTGAGATAGTTCACCGGCTCCCAGAGGCTGTCGCCCAGGGCGTGGCGTTTTCTCGTGCGCTCCAAATCTTCGGCGTAGTGCTCCCCGAACCACTTTTCCCGGCCGATCTGGAAAATCGTCGCTAGGTCGGCGATCTCATCTGGCGACAGCGTCGCGATGATCGCGCCATTGACCGGTCCGGCCACGTCCGTCCTGTCCAGCATCGTCCTCAGCTGAGCACGACTGGCGAAATAATCCAGGCCCAGCGGGTTACCAGGCGCCTTCGGCGGATGACGTAGCGCCCACTGCTTGATAGCGAACACCGCGTGGGCGTCGGTCAGATAGGCCAGATCGCTTTGAAGTCCGATCTTCAGGCGCATCTCCGGGCTTTTCTTGATCACGTCGGCGGCGGCGGAAAACTTACGGCTGCCGATCGAGAAACGCTCCATCACCGCGGCCTTGGCGGCCAGGAACGGCGCCTCTCCCCACTCACTGACGGGCGGAAGCATGTCGGCGATCGCCAGCAGGTCCTTGCGAGAACACTCGGCGGTATAACTGCCAGTCGCCCGCTCCTCACCGAGGTCCTTGATCCGGTACTTCATCTGCTCAAGGATTTTGCCCATGATCGTCACGCCGTTGCGGATCCGGACGATGTTAGCGAGCGAGCGGTCCTCCAGGCTTTTGTTGCCCTCCCGATCCTCCGGGTAGCGCAGCGCCTGCCCGTCGTCGTCGATCTGCGCCAGGCTGGTCACGAACGGCCCAAGAACCCGCACGATCTTGCATAGGGCCTCGTCGCCCAGTTGGGCCCGGTCCAGCAACCGCCAGTGGGACATCACATCATGGTTCACCTCATGCCTGGACGGCAAAACGCCTTGGTCCACCAGCTGGCCGATCGCGTATTTGAGCGACAGCTCCAGACCGTGGCGCGCGTTGTAGAGGATTGGCATCGCCAGGGTGTCGCGGCTGCCGACGAGGTTCTTGTCGATCGCCGCGCTCGCCAGTTCGATCGCGGCTTCGATGTAGCCGTCGACATAGTTCTCCTCGGTGGCCTGCGTGCCAATGCAGGCGTTCCACTCGGTATTCTCCAGGCCGCCGAAAAATGGATCGGCGGCCATGTCTTCGTTCTTAACCATGATGATCTGTCTGCTCACTCCCGAATAATATCGGGGGCCGTGTCGCTTATTCCAACGACCTAGCGGTCAGCGACAGCTTGAACAGCGATCGGCCAACCTGCGGATGATTGACTCTCGCTCACGATAAATGGGAACAATTAGGGAACATCTGGAGCCCTATCATGCCGCCCAAACGCGCCGATCCGCGCGCGCGCCCACATGTCCCACGATCGCCGCGGGTCTACCAGAGGACCATCGCCCGCTTGACGCGGATCGCCGTCACCGAGGGCTATGGGTCGACGCAGACCCGTCGCACATTACATTTCCTGTTGCACACGGATCGGGGCCTGAGCAGCCGCGCCGACTACGTCGATCCGCAGCACGTGCCGGACTTCGACGGCGACGTTGCCTGGTTCGAGGTTGAGAAGATCGAGCGCGGCGGCGATCACCGCTGGCCCTGGTGGCGGGCGGTGCGGCAGGTGGAGCCGCCGGCCGATGCCTGAACCCAGCGAAAGCGACCGGCGCAAGGCCGCCCGATTGCAGCCGGCCATGGCCGCCATGCGCCTGGTCGACTGCCTGGAGCGTGGCTGGGACGTCCAGTTCCGTTGCCAGTACTGTGGCATGGAGCGGACCTGGGGGCGTCGCGAGTTTCTCGGCCAGCGCCTGCGCAAGCGCCTGGCCCGCACCATCGCCCAGGTCCAGGCCGGAGTGTTCTGCCCCCAGCGCGGCTGCGGCGGCCATTGGCCCATCGTCCGCCTGATGCGGGGCGGCTACCAGGACGCCCAGGCCGACACCCCCGCCACCCAGCGCGCACATGTTGTGACGATGCTGCTCGACGCCGGGGTTCTGCCCGAGGAGGTCGGCCTGTGAGCCCCCGCCCCTCGCGCGCAATCGATTTCCAGCCCAGCCTCTTTGACCTGCCGATCGCCCCCAAGACGCCCCTGCCTGAGGGTTTTCGCCACCAGACCGAGCTGATCACGCTGGCCGAGGAGCAAGCCCTGGTCGCGCGGTTCGCGGACCTGGATTTTCAGCCCTATGAGCACAAGGGCTATCAGGGCCACCGGCGGGTCGCTGGGTTCGGCTGGCGACGCGGACCGGACGGCGCGCTGGTGGAGACCGGCGAGCCTCTGCCCGATTTCCTCGCTCCGCTGCTGGACAAGGTCGCGGCCTTCACGGGGTTTGCTCGCACCACCTTCGCCCACGCCCTGGTCACCGAATACGCGCCAGGCGCGGGGATCGGCTGGCATCGCGACCGGCCACCGGCCATCGCCATCGCCGGGGTCTCGCTGCTGTCCCCCTGCACCTTCCGCCTGCGTCGTCGGTCGGGCCAAGCCTGGGACCGGGCCTCGATCGAGGCCCAGCCGCGCTCGGTCTATCTGATGAGCGGTCCCTCGCGCAGCCAATGGCAGCACAGCATCCCGCCGGTGGAGGCCCTGCGCTACTCGGTAACGTTCCGCACCGTGCCCACGCGAGCGCCCGAACGCATTCACCTCTCTGACGAACACGTGTTTTGAACCGCGCCTCCACTCCCCTCAACAATACCGGGGACCAGGACGGGAGACCTCCAATGATCGAGCATGCCTTCGAACCCGGCCAGCCGGTGATGCGCACGGGCCCCGACCTTCCGCACCTGGGGATCTTTAACGGACAGGTCTACGAGGTGGAGGATTTCGCCCGCCATCACGCCGAAGGCCTCTATGTGCGCGGCATCCCAGAAGGCCTGGACCCCGGCAACTTCCAACCGATCCAGGCCTGAAGTCCGCGCCCGGGATCGTGACCCGCATGGGACGAGACCCGAAGGGGCTCGTCGGCGACCATTCGCGCCGCGCATGGCGACGTAGAGCCCAGTCGCGCGTGTTCCGCGCGAGGCGCCCAACCCTGTCGCGACGTTTGACCTCCGATCGGCCCTGGCGGACAACAGATCGTCCCTGAAGAGGATCGCGCATGACCGAGGCTCCGTGGACTGAAACCGAACGCCGGGCGCTGACCCGCGCGACGCTGGCGCTGGTCGAGACTTGCGTACGCAACACCAAGATCGAGGATTGGCACGCCGGTCGCGAGGTCGTCAGCCCGGCCGGCGACTTCAGCGACGTGAAGATCGTCACCCCGACGGGCGAGATCCCCTATCTTGAAGCCTCGCGAATTTCCGACCCCGAGATGAAGGCCTGGATGATCGAGGTCACCAATCGGGTTTTCACCTTCCTCAGCTTCCCCGACCAGCCTATCCAACTGGGCGGCGCGGCCGGCTGGAACACGCCCAAACTCGACGAGAAGATGGCCCAGGGCATCCGCAACCGCATCGCCATCCGGGACGGCGCCGATCCGGCCGCGATCTACGGCGGACGCCCATTGGGCCAGGACTGAGGCTGAGCGCCGGTCGCCGCCCCAGCGGGCGAGTCCAATACAGGGATGACAAGCCAGCGCCGCGCGGCCAGTTTGGCCGGCCCAACAGCGTAGGAGCTTCTCCATGAACGTTTCAGACCTCGTCGACGCCGCCGTGGCCGCCGAGCCCAAGCTCACCAAGACCCAGGCCAAGGCCATGATCGACGGCGTCTTCAAGGCGCTGACCGACGCCGCCGTGAAGGGCGAGGAAGTCTCGATCCCGGGCTTTGGCAAGTTCAAGGTCCAGGCCAAGCCCGCCCGCACCGGCCGCAATCCCTCGACCGGCGCGACGATCGAGATCGCCGCCAGCAAGAAGGTCGCCTTCACCCCGGCCAAGCAACTGAAGGACGCCGTCAACGGCTGACGATACGGCGGCGCGACCCAGGTCCCGAACGGACCGCGGTCGCGTCGCCCCGCCGTCTTGTTGTCTTTGATTTCCGGCCCGCGCCGATGGCCGCTTGTCGGTTGCGCGCTCTATCGGCAGCGCAGCAGGGTCACGGCGTGAGGACGCCATGACCCAAATCCCATCCCCTGACAAAGCCCGGACCGCCGACGGCCCGCCCCTGCGTGCGATCCGCCGCGCCCAGCTCCACAAGATCGTCCCGCTAGCCGACACGACCATCTATGAGATGGAGCGTCGCGGCGAATTCCCCCGCCGCTTCGCCCTGACCCGCCGCTGCGTCGTCTGGGATCTGACGGAGGTCGAGACCTGGCTGGCCGAGCGCAAGCGGCAAGCTCAGGAAGGGACCCAAGAGCGCGCGCCCCTGCCCGATGTCCGCGACCGCAAGATCCGACCGGTCAGGAACCGATAGTCGAGCAGCGCGGCACGACAGCTCTCGGGGATGACGCCTCGGGCTGGGTCCAGGCCGGGGCGCAGTCCTGCCCCGGCGCGGTGGCTGGACCTGACTGCGCTACTGAACGGTCGGCGCCGAGCCGGTCGATCAGCCGGTAGAGCGTCTCGTTTACACCGAGAGGGTCGCGGGCGCTGTTCAGGTCCGTGGATCCAGCGTGACCCCGTGGATGTCCGCCGGTTTCAAGGTCGGGATATGCCGCTCGCCCCGCACCCAGGCGTCGATCATGTCCGCCCACTCCTGAAGCATGTGCCGGCGCTGCTGGGCGTACTCGGCGACATTGTAGACGCGACGGGAGGTTCGCCGATCGACGTGGGCCAGGCACTTCTCGATCCAGTCGCTTTCGAACCCGATCTCGTTGAGCAGAGTCGAGCCCGTCCGGCGCAGGTCGTGGACCGTGAACGGCGCGAGCGGGAGCCCCTGCGCCTTGGCCCGCTCGGCAATGCTCATGGTCACGCGGTTGAACGTAGCCCGCGACATGGGCTGGTCGGCCTCATAGCGCGAAGGCAGGAGGTACGGCGAGTTTCCTGCGCAGGTCTTCAGCGCGATCATGATGTCGAGGGCCTGGGTCGACAGGTAGATGTTGTGGGCCCGGCTGGCCTTCATCCGGGCAGCGGGAATGCTCCAGATCGCGTTGACGAAGTCGACCTCGTCCCAGGTGGCGTCCTGCAGCTCGCTCTTGCGCACCAGGGTCAGCAGGATGAGCTTCATGCCAAGCCGGATCGTCGGCAAGGTGGGGACCTGCTCAAGAAGCGGATAGAGCAGCCGGATCTCCTTGGGCGACAACGCCCGCTCGCGCGGCGTGAAAGACCAGATCGACGACGGGCTGACGTCCTTGGCGGGGTTTTCCACCTTCTCGCCGTGCAGGCGCGCGAAGGCGAAGATCAGGTTGATCTGATCTCGGATGTGGATGGCGGTCGCGGGCGCCCCGCGATCCTTCACCAGTTGGCAGAGCGCGCGAACATCGCCCGGTTCGATCTCCGTCAGCATCCGGTTCTTGAAGGCCGGCTCGACGTCGCGCTCGTAGATCGCGCGACGCATGGCGCGAGTGCTGTCGGCCATGCGACCTTCCTCGATCCACTTGCGCCCGAAGTCGGCGAAGGTCTTGGCCGCCTTGATGCGCGCCTTGTCGCGCTGCTTTTCGATCGCCGGCGAGACCCCTTCCCTCACCTTGCGCCGAGCTTCCATTCCAAGCTCTCGCGCCTTTAGCAAACTGACGCCATCGCGCCCGTAGCGACCAAGCGTCAGGGTCTCCCGGCGGTTGTTGATCCGGTAGTCGAGACGGAAGGTGATGGAGCCGGCGGGAGAGACCACGACGTAAATACCGTCACGGTCCGCGACCTTGTACGGTTTCTTCTTTGGTTTCAAAAACTTGAGTGCGGCATCGGTGAGCATGAACGGCCTCCTTCTTGCCCCGAAAACCGACGAAAAGGCCGCAAAATACCGTCACGCCAAAAACGGCATGTCGGGAGCACCTTTTCTGAGGAAATTCAGGGGCTTGATGTGAGAAAAAATACCGTCAGGCCTGACTTGCCTGACGGTATCAGCCGCTCACCCTCGCGAGCAAGGTCGCGGGCGTACCGTCAATCGCACGAAATTTGAACTGGCTCCCCTCGATCGTCGCCGATCGTTGGAGAGCCAGAACACTTATTATTTCAATGAGTTAATCGATATTCGCGATGGTCCGCGAAGGTCCCCAAAAGGCCCTAAATCACTCCCACTCGATCGTGCCGGGCGGCTTGGACGTCACGTCGTAGACTACCCGGTTGACGCCTCGGACTTCATTGATGATCCGCGTGGCGGTCTTGCCCAGGATCGGCCAGGGGAACTCGAAGAAGTCGGCGGTCATGCCATCGGTCGAGGTGACGGCGCGCAGGGCCAGGACGTTCTCATAGGTGCGGGCGTCGCCCATGACGCCGACGGTCTTCACCGGCAGCAGCACGGCGAAGGCCTGCCAGATCTGGTCGTAGAGACCGGCGTTGCGGATCTCCTCCAGATAGATGGCGTCGGCGTCCTGCAGGACCTTGACCTTCTCGGGCGTGATCTCGCCGGGGATGCGGATGGCCAGGCCCGGACCGGGGAACGGATGGCGCCCCACGAAGGCCGGGGCCAGACCCAGCTCGACGCCCAGGGCGCGAACCTCGTCCTTGAACAGCTCGCGCAGCGGCTCGACCAGCTTCAGCTTCATATAGTCCGGCAGGCCACCCACATTGTGGTGGCTCTTGATCACCGCCGAGGGGCCGCCCCGGGCCGAGACGCTTTCGACGACATCAGGATAGAGCGTGCCCTGGGCCAGGAACTGTGCGCCGTCTATCTTGGCGGCTTCCTTGTCGAAGACGTCGATGAACAGACGGCCGATGGTTTTGCGCTTGGTCTCCGGGTCAGTGACGCCGGCCAGTTCGCCCAGGAACAGCTCGCCGGCGTCCACGTGGACCAGCGGGATGTTGTAATGGTCGCGGAACAGCGTCACGACCTGCTCGGCCTCGTTCTTTCGCAAGAGGCCCGTGTCGACGAACACGCAGGTCAGCTGATCGCCGATCGCCTCGTGGATCAGGACGGCGGCCACCGAGCTGTCGACGCCGCCCGACAGGCCGCAGATCACCTTGCCGGTCCCGACCTGGTCGCGGATCTTCTGGACCATCTCCTGACGGAAGGCCGCCATGGTCCAGTCGCCCTTAAGGCCGGCGATGTTGAACAGGAAGTTGCGGTAGATCTTGGCGCCGTTGACCGTGTGGACCACCTCGGGGTGGAACTGCACGGCGTAGATCTTCTTCTCGTCATTGGCGATCGCCGCGAATGGCGCGCCGGTCGAGGTGGCGATGACCTCGAAACCTTCGGGGATGGCGGTGACGCGGTCGCCATGGCTCATCCAGACGGTTTCCAGCCCGCCGATGTCGGCCAGACCCTGGAATAGCGGGCTGACCTTGCCGATGGTCAGTTCGGCGCGGCCAAACTCGCCGGCATGTCCGCCCTCGACCCGGCCGCCCATCACGTCGCACAGCAACTGCTGGCCGTAGCAGACCGCCATGAGCGGCACGCCCAGCTCGAAGAGTTTCTTGCCGATGCGGGGGCTGTCATCCTCCAGCACGCTGGCGGGGCCGCCCGACAGGATGATGGCCGACGGCTTGTAGCCGTCGACCAGATCCTCGGCCTTGTCGAACGGATGGATCTCGCAATAGACGCCGGCTTCCCGCACCCGGCGCGCGATCAGCTGGGTCACCTGGCTGCCGAAGTCGACGATCAGGACGCGCTGGTGGTGGGTTTCGGTGGTCATCGGCGGGTCTCCAGCGGTCTATCGGGCGGATCAGGGCGTATACGAGGATCGCTCCAGCACGGCGGCGAAGAAGCCGTCCGTTCCGGCGCGGTAAGGAGTCAGGCGCAGATAGCCTTCGGGCGTGACGTGCTCGACGCCCTCCAGAGCGATCGGCTTTACGGTGAATTCCGGGTGGCGCTCGAGGAATCCGGCGACGCGGTCCTCGTTCTCATCGGTCAGCAGCGAGCAGGTCACGTACACCATGCGGCCGCCAGCCTTCACGAAGGTCGAGGCGTCCTCCAGCACGCTGTCCTGCTCGATCTGGCGCTTGGCCAGCTGGTCCGGCGACAGGCGCCACTTGGCGTCGGGATGGCGACGCCAGGTGCCAGCGCCGGTGCAGGGGGCGTCGACGAACACAACGTCGATCTTGCCTTCCAGGCCCTTCAGCGGCGTGGCTTCGATCGGCGAGCGGATCTGCAGGTTGCGGACCCCTGCCCTCTGGCCCCGCCGGATACAGTCGGCCAGACGGCGAGCGTCGCTGTCATGGGCGAAGATCTGGCCGGTGTTGCCCATGGCGGCGGCGAGCGCGAGCGTCTTGCCGCCCCCGCCAGCGCAAAAGTCCAGCACCTGCTTGCCCTTGACCTCGCCGGCCACGGCGGCGGCGATCTGGGAGCCCAGGTCCTGCACCTCGAACCAGCCCTTGGAGAAGGCCGGCACGGCTTCCACCGATGGCGTGCGGTCTGCGGCGGCCGGAGGCGGGATGCGGAAGGCGTTTGGCAGGATCCCCGCCGGCGTGGCGTGGATGGGGGCCAGAGCCTTGGCGGCGCGCTCGGCGTCGGTCTTCAGCGTGTTGACCCGCAAGTCGACCGGCGCGCGCTCGGACAGCGCCCGCATCTCGACGGCCTGGTCGGCGCCGAAAGCCCGGACCAGGCGCGGCTCCAGCCAGTCGGGATAGTCGCCAGCGACCGGCGCTGGTGCGCCGTCCAGCGAAACCGGGTTCGCGAGGCGTTCTCGCTCGGCGTCAGTCAACGCGCCGAAGCCGTGTTCTTCCGAGGCGGCCTCGGCGATCCGCTCTGGCGTCCAGTTCCAGACGAAGGCCAGCACGCCCAGCACGACGCCGCGTGCGCTCGCATCGGCCATCATCCAGCCCAGCGAGCGCTTGCGGCGCAGGGCGTCCAGCACCAGGCCCGAGACGAAGGCGCGGTCCTTCGAACCGGCGTACCGCGCCGTCTCGCCCCAGCGCTTCAAGGCCATTTTCGAGGGGAAATGCCGTGTCTCGATCTCGGTCAAAACCTCGATCGCCGCCGAAACCCGTCCGCCGTCGCGCATCAGACCACCAGGGCCGCGAGCAGCATCAAGATCCCGACCATCGAGGCGACCCAGGTCAAGCTGCGCACATAGGGCACGCCGAAGGCATAGAGCGGAATATAGACGGCCCGGGCCGCCACATAGATCAGCGCGCCCACCGAGGTGAGCTCGCCCAGGCGGCCGCCCAGATAGTCGACTAACACCAGGGCCGCGAAGAACGGAAACGTCTCGCGGAAATTGGCGAAGGCGCGTTCCAGACGCCCCGCGACGCCGGTCAGCACGACCGGCTCGTCACGGGGACCCGCGTTCCACTTCAAGCCGCGCTGGGGCTGGGCGGCCACGGCCGCCCACAAAAGGTGGACGATCCCGATCAGGACCGCCGCCGCCAGCATCTGCAGCTCGAAGGCCATCCGCATCGCCTAGACCGCGCTCGGATAGTTCGGGGCTTCGCGCGTGATCATCACGTCGTGAACGTGGCTTTCACGCAGGCCCGCGCCCGTGATGCGCACGAACTTGGCGCGCGCCTGCAGCTCGGGGATGGTCGGCGCGCCGACATAGCCCATGGCCGCGCGAAGGCCGCCGACCAGCTGGTGCAGAACCGGCGAGATCGGGCCCTTGAACGGGGTCTGCCCCTCGATGCCTTCCGGCACCAGCTTGAAGCTGTCCGTCACTTCCTTCTGGAAGTAGCGGTCGGCCGAGCCGCGAGCCATGGCGCCCACAGACCCCATGCCGCGATAGCTCTTGTACGAGCGGCCCTGGTACAGGAACACCTCGCCCGGCGCCTCTTCGGTGCCGGCGAACATGGAGCCCATCATGGCGGTCGAGGCCCCGGCCGCGATGGCCTTGGCCAGATCGCCCGAGTACTTGATGCCGCCGTCGGCGATGATCGGGGTGTTGCTCTCGCGACCGGCGCGCACGGCTTCCATGATGGCGGTCAGCTGCGGCACGCCCACGCCCGCGACGATGCGGGTGGTGCAGATCGAGCCGGGGCCGATACCGACCTTCACCGCGTCGGCGCCGGCGTCGATCAGGGCGCGGGCGGCGTCATAGGTAGCGATGTTGCCGGCGACGATCTGGACGCGGTTGGCTTCGCGCTTCAGGCGGCTGACAGCCTGGGCGACCTGGCTGGAATGGCCGTGGGCCGTGTCGATGACGACGACGTCGACGCCAGCGTCCACCAGACCCATCGAGCGCTCGAAACCGGCGTCGCCGACGGTCGAGGCCGCGCCGACCAGCAGGCGGCCCTTGTCGTCCTTCGCGGCCAGGGGGTGAGCCTGGGCCTTCTCGATGTCCTTCACCGTGATCAGGCCGACGGCGCGATAGGCCTCGTCGACGACGATCAGGCGTTCGATCTTGTGCTTGCGAAGCAACTCGCGCGCTTCGATCTGGTCGACGCCCTCGCCCACCGTGATCAGGCCCTCACGGGTCATGATCGCCGAGGCCGGGACATTGGCGTCGCCCTCGAAGCGCATATCGCGATTGGTGACGATGCCGACCAGCTTGCCCGTGCCGCGCTCCACCACGGGGAAACCCGAGATCTTGCGGCGGGCCGTGATCTCGCGGATCTCGGCCAGGGTGGTGTCGGGATGGATGGTCAGCGGATTGATGACCATGCCGCTTTCGTAGCGCTTGACCTCGCGCACCTGATCCGCCTGCTCCTCGTTGGTGAGGTTGCGGTGCAGGATGCCCAGACCGCCGGCCTGCGCCATGGCGATGGCGAGGCGGCTTTCGGTCACCGTGTCCATGGCCGCGGACACAAGCGGAATGTTCAGACTGATTTCACGCGTGAACCGGGTCTCGGTCGTCACCTGGGTGGGCATGACGTCGGACGGGCCGGGTTCGAGCAAAACGTCGTCGAAGGTAAGCCCTTCGCGAATCTCCATCGGAGTCTCCATTTTGCGGCGCGGATATAGCCGTGAGGCCGGGCGTTGTCGACCCGCCGCGAAGGCGAAATGGGGATCATTTTTTCCAAGGTCGGGCGAACCCTCGCGCCAGACCCGCCCAACGGGGCCTCTGGCGCCCCAGGACGTCGTCGATGTCAGGTTTCCATCGTCGGCAGTCCCAGCCGCCCCAGCTTCGAGACGACCGCCACGCCATCGCCAGCGTGAATCACCTCGTCGGGCTTTGGCCCATCGATGACCCGGCCATCGCTTCGATCGAGGCGGACGACGAGCAGGCCTCCCCCCCGTCGTTCGAAATCGCCGACCGTTACGCGGCGCGCCGCGAACGACGCCGGGGCGGTGACCACGCTGAGGTCCAGACCGAGCGCGGCGAGGTCCTCCTCGCGCGCGCGCGTGTCGGACCGTCCCTCGCGCAGGAAATTGGCCAGCCGGGGGTAGAGGATGATCTCGGCGATCCGCTCGGCGCCGATATGGGCCGGCATGACCACCTTGTCCGCGCCCGCCTGGATCAGCTTGCGCTCGGTGCTTGGCCGCTCGCCGCGGGCGATGATCTCCAGCTTGGGATTCAGACTGCGCGCCGACAGGGTGATGTAGACGTTGGCCGCGTCGTCGGGCAGCACGGTCGCCAGGACCTTGGCCCGCTCCACATGCATGGCCCGCAGCACGTCCTCGTCGGTGGCGTCGGCGTGGCGACAGAGGAAGTCCAACGCCCTCGCCTCACGGCAGCGCTCTTCGTCGCGCTCCACGATCACGAAAGTTTCGCCCGCGGCGCTCAGTTCGCTGGCCAGCATCAGCCCAATGCGACCGAAGCCGCAGATGACGATGTGACCCTCCAGCTTGTCGATGTCGCGTTCCACGCGCTTTCCAAAGAAATGTTCGAGTTGCGATTGGGTCAGGGCCTGAACCAGGGCGCCAGTGACGATGATGACTCCGGTGCACCCGAACACCATCGTGGCCATGGTGACGCCGTGCAAGTAATCAGTGTTGATCGGCCTGACCTCGCCATAACCCACCGTGAAGATGGTCAGGGTCACCATGTAGAGGGCTTCATCGAACGACCAGCCCGCTCGCATGTAGGCCATTATCGCGCACGCGGCGACGATCAGGACGAAAACTACCGCCAGACCCAGATTGCGGAAGGGCCGCGCGATCAGCTTCTCAATCACGCCGCTCTGGCCGTTCACCGTCCCTTGAACCCCGTCGCGACCAGGAAGACCTCCGAGCTGTCGGCGCGGCTGGCCTTGGGCTTGAAGTGCTGGACCTTGTCAAAGTGGCGCTTGAGGCGACCAATGACCTCGGCGGTCTCGCCGCCCTGGAAGGCCTTGGCGACGAAAGCGCCGCCCGGCTTCAGCACGTCGATGGCGAACTCCGCCGCGATCTCGATCAGGCCGACGATGCGCAGGTGATCGGTCTCGCGGTGGCCGACGGTGTTGGGCGCCATGTCGGACAGCACGATGTCCGGCGGGCCGTCCAGCAGCTCCAGAAGCTTGCCCGGCGCGTCGTCGGCGGTGAAGTCCATCTCCAGGATGTGGGCCGGCGCCACCGGGTCGACGGGCAGAAGATCGATCCCCGCCAGTTGAGTCACCCCGCGCTCGACGGCGATCTGCAGCCAGCCGCCCGGCGCGCAGCCCAGATCGATGACCTTCGCGCCCTTGTGGAAGAAGCGGAACTTGTCGTCGATCTCGCTGATCTTGAAGGCCGCGCGGCTGCGATAGCCCAAGGCGCGGGCCTTGGCCGAGAACGGATCGTTGATCTGGCGCTCCAGCCAGGCCTGCTGGCTGGGCGTGCGACCATAGGCGGTCTTCAGGCGCGCGGGCTTGGCGCGGCCGCCTTCGGTGCCTCCGGCCGGCGGCTTGACCATGCGCTTGCGGGGAGGCTCTTCATCGCTCATGCGGCTACCGGCTTCTTGGACGATCCGCCGCGACGACGCCGACGCGGGCGCTTCTGCTGGTCGGACATCAGGGACATCAGAAGCCCCTCTCTAAGCCCTCGGTCGGCGACACGCACGCGCGAACATGGCCACAGCTCCTGAACGGCCTGGAGAATGGCCGCGCCGGCGAGGACGAGATCGGCCCGATCCGCGCCGATGCACGGCTCCAGGGCCCGCTCGGCCGCCGTCAGCCCCTGCAGGCGTTCGGACGCCGCGTCGCAGTCGGCGCGATCCATCCAGAGGCCGTCGACGATGTTGCGGTCATAGCGCGGCAGGCCCAGATGCAGACCCGCCAGGCTGGTGATCGCCCCGGACGTGCCGATCAGGTGCGCCCTGCCCTCCGCGAAGATCTCGCGCATCGGCTCGGCGTGCGGGAAGGCCTCGATCCGGGCCTTGACGTCTTCGACCATGGCCCGAAACCAGCCTTCCTCGGCGCGCTCGCCCTCGGGGAAGCGCTCGGCCAGGGTGACGACGCCGACGGGGATCGACAGCCAGGCCTTGATCGGCAGCTTCCAGGCGGCGAACTGGCGCGGCTTGGCGTCGAGACCGCCGCCCTTCAGATCGACCCAGGACAGCTCCGTCGAGCCGCCGCCGACATCGACCACCAGGGCCGCGTCCTGTGCGCGGTCGAACAGGCTCATGCAGCCGGCGACCGAGAGCTGAGCCTCCTCGCGCGGGCTGATGATCTGCAGCTTGAGGCCGGTCTCTTCCTGCACGCGCCGGACGAAGTCGGGGCCATTGGTCGCACCCCGACAGGCCTGGGTGGCCACGGCCTTCACCCGGATCGCCTTGCGACGACGGATCTTCTCGGCGCAGACCTTCAGGGCCGCCAGCGAGCGCTCCATGGCCGCCTCGGACAGCTGGCCGGTCTGCGACAGCCCTTCGCCAAGACGCACGATGCGGGAATAGGCCTCGACGACGCGGAACCCGCGCGGCGTGGGCGTGGCCACCAGAAGGCGGCAGTTGTTGGTCCCCAGGTCGAGCGCCGCGTAGCAAGCGACGGACTCCTCCTGAGACCTCCGGCGCCGGCCGTGTGGCGCGCCGGGCGCGCGCGGCGCCTCCGACATGGTCTCTACTACCTGTCTCGCAGGCCTTCGCGAACGGTCGCGAAGCCTCACTTCGAGTCGACCATAGCACGGCGCTCGCCTCTCGAAAGGCGCCCGCTTGTGTTCCGCGTTCTGACCTCTACGTTCAGGATTCAGTCAGGTCCGCCCGGCTATCCTTAACGCCATGAACTCGAGACTCGCCAAATTCGCGATCGGACAGGTCGTCAGGCACCGCATCTTCCCGTTCCGGGGCGTGGTGTTCGACGTCGACCCTGTGTTCGCCAATACCGAGGAATGGTGGCAGTCCATCCCGGAAGACATCCGGCCGACCAAGGACCAGCCCTTCTATCACCTGCTGGCCGAGAACGAGGACAACAGCTACGTCGCCTATGTGTCCGAGCAGAACTTGCTGCCCGACGATAGCGGCGAGCCCGTGGGGCATCCCCAGACCGCGGTGATCTTCGAGTCCTTCGATCACGGGCTTTACAAGCTTCGTCCCCGGATCTCGCACTGAGAACAAGGTTTCTCCGCCGAACCCCGCTTTCGTCGCAAACTCCGAACAGCACTTGCGAAAATCCGGGCGTAGCGTCCCTCCATGAGCGGAAATGGCTTTAGCAACGGACCGCCCCCGGGCGCCCGCCCCGACTGGACGATCGATCAGGGCTGGGAAACCTATTCCCCGGCCGAGCACGACGTCTGGATCACCCTGTACGAGCGCCAGGCCGACATGTTGCACGGCCGCGCCTGCGACGCGTTCATGCGCGGTCTCGACGCGCTGGACCTGCACCGCACCGGCATTCCCGACTTCAATCGCATCAACGAGGAACTCCAACGCCTGACCGGTTGGAGCGTGGTCGCCGTGCCAGGCCTGGTGCCCGACGACGTGTTCTTCGATCACCTAGCCAATCGGCGCTTCCCGGCCGGCCAATTCATCCGCAAGCCCCACGAGTTGGACTATCTGCAGGAGCCGGACATCTTCCACGATGTCTTCGGCCACGTGCCGATGCTGACCGACCCGGTCTTCGCCGACTACATGCAGGCCTATGGCCAAGGCGGCCAGCGCGCGGTGGGACTGGGGCGCCTGACCAACCTCGCCCGCCTCTACTGGTACACGGTGGAGTTTGGCCTGATGAAGACACCCGCTGGGCTACGGATCTACGGGGCAGGAATCGTCTCGTCGCGCGCGGAGTCGATCTTCGCCCTGGATGACCCTTCGCCCAACCGCATCGGCTTCGACCTGGAACGTGTGATGCGCACCAACTACCGGATCGACGACTTCCAGCAGGCCTATTTCGTGATCGACTCGATCCAGACCCTGCAGGAGGTGACGCTGCGCGACTTCAGCGCCCTTTATGAGCGCCTGGCGGGCGCCAGCGAAATCGGTGTCGCCGAGATCCTTCCCGGCGACACCGTCATCACGCGCGGCACCCAGGCCTATGCGAAGGCCGGCGGGCGCTTGGCCTCTGCTCCAGCCGGCTGACCTTTCAGGCCGAACAGGATCCGCACGCCGGGGATGCGCCGGACGATCTCGTAGGTGGCGAAGCAGCCAGCGAAGGTCGCCACGACCAGGATCGCGCCCTCCAGCCCCTGAGGCAGGCCCAGCTTGGCCAGATGGTAGGCCATGACCACGATCAGGGTCTGGTGCACCAGGTAGAACGGGAAAACGCCCAGGGTCAGGTAGCGCAGCGCCGGTCCGCCCTTGTTGGTCAGGTGCTTGGCGCCGAAGCCCAGGATAGCGACGATGGCGCACCAGGTATCGGCGGCGAAGACGAAACGCATCAGCAGCTTCAGTTGCGGCGGCGGGACGGCCGTGTCGCTGCGATAGGTCCAGACATAGACGCTCCAGCCCGCCCAGGCGGCGACAGCCAGCGCCAGAGCCACCCAGCGCATGGCGGTCAGGCGATCGCGCAGAACCTCGGACTTGGCCAGGCCGAAGCCCAGCAGGAAGGCGCTGAACGAGACGGCGTGGACATAGTGGTCGCCGACCAGGGCGTGGGTCTCGCCATACTTGGCGTAGAGCGTGGCGCGCAGCATCCCCAGGAACAGGATCGGCCAGACGAACAGACCCACGCCCTTCAGCGTCCACTCGGCGGCCTTCTGGATGTGCTGGCCTGCCTTCTTCCAGACCAGCAGCATGACGGCCAGGACCAGGGTGTAGAAGAGCAGATAGGCCACGAACCACATGTGGTTCCAGGTCGGTGTGGTCAGGCACTCGCCGTCGGTCCCGCACCAGTGGCCCGAGGCCGTGGCGTAGCGGATCCAGAAGTTGTCGACCGTCAGACCGCTGTTCGGATGCAGGGCGATGTACTCGACCACCTGATAGTAGGACTGCGGCGGCACGATCACGAACATGGCGAACAGCAGCGGCGGCAGCAGCCGTGCGATCCGCGCCCAGGTCAGTTTCCCGACCGATGTCTTGTCGGCCATGAACCGCGTCGCCGCGCCCGAGACCAGGAACAGCAGGGTCAGCCGCCAGGGATTGGTCAGCAGCATGAAGGGCATCAGGCCCTCGACGATGTGCGGCGACTTCACATGCCATTCCCACGGCACGTAAAACATGCCGGTGTGGTAGAGGATCAGCAGGAAGAACGCGCCGACCCGAATCCAGTCGAGGTCGTAGCGCCGGTCGAGGGGTAGGACTGTCGTGGTCATGAAGAGGCGTCCGGCTTGAAAAGCGATGCCAAGGACCTGACGCAGCGCGCCCCGGCCAGCCAAGCGTCCGGGGATCAGCGGTCGCTGGCTGGGACGACCGGAAAGGCTTCAGGGACCAGCGGCGGGCTTTTCGGGATGATCGGCGAAGAACGCCTGTGGCTAACCCGCGCCTGGATTCTTGGAGCCTGTCTGATCGCGGCGATCACGGTGGTCAACGTCCTAACCATCCAGCACGACGCGCCTAGACTGGGCGTGATCCGGCCGGCGATCTGGGAGGTGAGCAGCGCGCTGGTCACCATGGTCATCTTCGGCATTCCGGCGGCCATGGCCCTCTGGATGGTGCGCAAGCAGCCGCGCTGGTGGCGAGCGGTCCCGGCCCACCTCGTCGCCGTGTTCGTCTATTCGGTCCTGCACGTCTCCAGTTTCGTGGCCCTGCGCAAGCTCGGTCACGCGGTGATCCTGCACGAGGGCTACGACTTCGGGCCGATCTCGACCGAGTTCCCGTACGAGTTCCGCAAGGACATGATGTCGTACGGTCTGGCGACGATCATCTACTGGCTGGCTCTGCGGCGCAGCGCCCAGAGGCCCCCGGAGGCTTATGTCCCCGCCCCGCCCGCCACGTTCGACATACAGGCGGGCGCGCGGCTGATCCGCGTTCCCGTCGCCGAGATCCTGGCCGTGCGTTCGGCGGGCAACTATGTTGAATTCGTCCTCGCCCACGACCGACGACCGCTGATGCGCTCGTCGCTGAGCGCCGTGCTGGAGGAACTGGCCCCGCGGGGCTTCGTGCGCACCCACAAGTCCTGGCTGGTCAACACGGCCCGCGTGACGGGTCTAAAGCCGGAAGGCTCTGGCGACTACGCCGTCGAGCTCGATGGCCTGGAGGCTCCGCTGTCGCGGCGCTTCCCCGAGGCCTTGGCGGCGCTACGGCGCTAAAGCAGCATCCCCATCAGGATGTCATCCTCGAAATGGCCGTCGGGGTAGAGACCGCGCTTGGCCTGACGCCCCTCCTGCTGAAAGCCCAGGCGCTCGTAGAGCCGGATGGCGTCCGGGTTTCCGGCCCCAGCCGCCAGCTCGATGCGCAGCACCGGAGGACTCATGGTGCGCGCCTCGGCGATCAGGGCCATGAAGAGCTTGGAGCCGATGCCCCGTCCTTGGTGATCCGGCTGGACCGCGACCGTCACCCCGCCCAGCACGTGGGCGAAGAGGGCGATATGCTCACGGCGCGCATGGATCTCGCCGCAGATGCTCCCCTCCTGATCGACCGCCACGAGACAAACGCCGCCTGGCGTCTCGATCACGCCGCGAACATAGGCCTCCGTGATTTCCTCGGGCGTGCGCGCCAGCCGCCCCGGCTGAACCGCCGCGGCCTTGTGCGTGGCCAAGATCCCGGAAAGGTCGTCGAGGCTCGCCTGCCGGATAGTGACGCTCATGACGCCCTCTGGAATGGATAGAAGTCTCCGCCAAGGTCCAGGATCTGGCTGAGTTCGTCCAGAGCCTCCCGGCTCTCGATCAGCAGGTCGGGATCGGCCAGGTCCGCCGGCGCCAGGCGGTCGCGATAGCGGCGCCGCACCCAGTCGGCCAAGACGGCGTGCAGACCCGGCGTGAACCGCTGAGCGGAATTCGTCGCCGCCAACTCGGCGTCGGTCAGGACCACCCGCAAACGCAGGCAGGCCGGTCCGCCGCCGTTGCGCATGCTCTGGCGCACATCGACATACTCCACACGCCCGATCGCACCGTTGGAAGAAGCCAGGCTCTCAGCCACCGCGAAAGCGCGCGGGTTGTCGCGCGTCTCGGCCGGGGCCAGCAGCACCAGACGGCCCTCGCCCGGAATCACCAGCAGCTGCGAATTGAACAGATAGCTGGCCACGAGATCGGCCATCGGCAGGTCAGCCTCCGAGACCTCGACGAAGGCCGGCTCGAACAGGCCCTCGGCGGCGGCGCGAACAGCTCGCTCCATCCCGGCGCGGTCCTCGAAGGCGCGTTCGTGGAAGAACAGGCACTCCCGCGTCCCGACGCAGACCACGTCGTTGTGGAACGCCCCGCCCTCGATCGCCGCGCGGCCCTGCCGCGGAAACACCGACCGCGCCGCGCCGTGACGACGCTGGATGGCCTCGAAGGCCTCGCGAGTCTGGCGGGCCGGGAACTTGCCGTCCCAATGGCCCCAGGCCTCGCGCCCCCAGACGAACAGGTTGACGCCCGGCGCGCCATGATCGGCGCAAAGCCGGACATGGTTTGCCGCGCCTTCGTCGGCGAAGTGCGGCTGGGCCGGCAGCGGGTCGTGGACGGCGAAGCGGGCTTCGTCGGGAAACAGCCGACGCAGGGCGCGCGTGGTCTGCGGACCTTCCAGGCTGCGATGCAGGTTGGTCAGCAGATTGGCCGGCGTGAAGTGGACTCGGCCGTCGGCCGTATCGGCGCTGGGGGTCACCGTAGCGGCGTTGGCGGCCCACATCGGCGAGGCCGAACAGGCGGCGGCGGCCAGCGCCGGCGCGTCCTTCCACGCCTGCTCAATCACCGCCGCTTCCGAACCGGAAAAGCCCAGCGACTTCAAGAGGCTTACAGCCGGTCGCTCATGCGGCGGCAACACAAACTGCGGGATGCCCAGATCCGCCAGGCGGCGCATCTTGCCAAGCCCTTCCAGCGCCGCGGCCTGAGGGTTCGATACCTCGCCGGCGTTCTTCTGGCTGGCCAGGTTCCCCGGCGAGAGACCGACGTAGGAGTGGGTCGGCCCGACCAGGCCGTCGCAATTGGCCTCGACCGCACTGCTCATCCGCGCAGCCCCTTGATGTCCTTCAAGGTGTCAGTGATGGACGGCGCCTCGAAACTGGCGACCGGATAGGCGCAGTAGTCGGCGGCGTAATAGGCGCTGGGCCGGTGGTTGCCGGAGGCGCCCAGGCCGCCGAACGGCATCGACCCCGCCGCGCCCGTCGTCGGCCGGTTCCAGTTCACCACCCCGGCGCGAATTCGGTTCAGGAACTGATCCCAACGCTTTGACTCGTTGGAGATAAGCCCCGCCGACAGACCATAGCGTGTGGCGTTGGCGGCTTTCAGCGCCTCGTCGTAGGTGGCCACGCGGCGCACCTGCAGCCACGGCGCGAATAGCTCCTCGTCGGGCGTGTCAACGCCGGTGACGTCGACGATCCCAGGCGTCACGAAGGCCTCGCTGAGCCCCTCGACTGACCTTAGAGAACGGATGCGCTCGCCGCCCATGGTGTCAGCGATGGCGCGAGCGGCCTCGGCGGCGCGAGCCGAGATCAGCGGCCCCATGAACGCTTCGCCTTCCCCGTTCCAGGGTCCGATCGAGAGCCGGTCGGCCAGGACCGCTGTCGCCTCGATCACCTTCCGGCCGAAGGCGTCGTCCGGCAAGATCAGACGCCGGGCGCACGAACAGCGCTGGCCCGTGGTGATGAAGGCCGACTGCACGACCAGCGCCGCGACGGCCTCCGGGTCATCCGCGTCCCAGACCACCAGCGGATTGTTGCCGCCAAGCTCAAGGGCCAGGATCACATCGGGTCGGTCGGCGAAGTGGCGGCGGAAGAAGGTTCCAGCGGCGGCCGAGCCCGTGAACAGCAGGCCATCGATCTCCTGGTTGATCAGCGCCTGGCCGGTCTCCCGCCCCCCTTGAACGAGATTGACGACGCCCGCCGGCGCGCCAGCCGCCTCGAAAGCCTCGACCATCAGCTGACCGGCCAGGGGGGTCTCTTCCGACGGCTTGAACACCACGGTGTCGCCCGCCAGCAGCGCCGGCACGATATGGCCGTTGGGCAGGTGGCCGGGAAAGTTGAACGGTCCCAACACCGCCATGACGCCATGGGCCCGATGGCGCAGCACGGCGCGGCCGAACGGCATGGCGTTCTCGGTGACGCCCGTGCGCTCGTCATAGGCCTTGATCGACAGGTCGACCTTGCCGGCCATCGAGCCCAGTTCGGCCTTGGTTTCCCAAAGAGCCTTGCCAGTCTCGCGGCTCAGGGCCTCGGCGAAGGCGGCGGCGCGCTCGACCAGGATCTCCTTGTAGCGGCGAAGGACAGCTATGCGCGCCTCGCGCGGCTGGTCGGCCCAGGCGGGGAAGGCCCGGTGCGCCGCGGCCACGGCCTCGGCGACGTCGGCCTCATTGGCGGCCGCCTCGCGCCACACCGCCTCGCCGGTCGCCGGGTTGGTCGAGACCAGCTCCGGACCACGTCCCGAACGCCACTTCCCGTCGATGAACAAGCCGCTCATGCCTTCACCCGCACCATGTCGCCTTCATGCACGCCCAAGGCTTGCGCCGTCTCCCGCCCCAGGATCGCGGTCTCGCCGTCGATCAGCGCAGGCGCTCGCACCGCCCGGAACCGGGCAAGCGCGCCGGTGGAGATCAGGGCCTCCTCGCCGAAGGCGTCCTCGCCGATCTTCACCCACAGGCTGCGCGCCTCGCGGACCGTCTTGATGTCGTCGCGCCGCGCGGCGACGGTTGGCCCGGCGTCGAAGATGTCGATCAGGCCCTGATAGCGAAAGCCCTCGGTCTCCAGCATGGCCCGCGCCGCCTCGCCTTCCCGGTGGACGCGGCCCAGCACCTCGCTGGCCTCCTTGGGCAGCAGCTCGGCGTAGATCGGATGACGCGGCGCCAGGTCGAGGATGAACTGGCCGTCGGTCGAGGCGCTCATCATGTCGGCCTCGTCGAACTCCAGGCGGAAGAACTTGCTGGCCACGTGCTCCCAGAACGGGCAACCGCCATCCTCGTCGAACCAGCCGCGCAGCTCGGCCAGCACCATCTCGGCGAAACGCTGGGGCTCCAGGCCGATCAGCATGTAGCGCGACTGGGCCAGCAGGCGCCCCGCCCCGCCCTTGCGGCGCTCGGGCCGCAGGAACAGCGAACCGACCTCCGACCATCCGGCGCATTCATTGACCAGCACCAGGGCCCGGTGATCGAAGCGCTTCTCCAGGGTCGGCGACGACTGGGCCAGGGTGACCACCCGGAACGAAAAGTGCGGCCGCTTCAGCCCCACCCCCGCCTTGACCCCGGCGACGCCGATCACGTCATTGGCCTCCAAGTCCTCCAGCATCAAGGTGTACCAGGCCTCGGGCGGCGCGACCCCGGACTGGAAGCTGGCCTCCGACAGCGCCAGGCGCGCACGCAGGGTCGGCTCATCCTCGGGCAGGCTGGTGAAGCCGCGACCGGACAAGACGGCCAGCTCCATCAGGGCGTCGAAGTCGGCGGGGCCGGCGGGACGGACGACAAGCATTCAGATACTCCCCATGGCCGCGTGGATCGCCCTGGCGTCGATCTCGCCGCTGGCCAATTTCATCAGGATCAGGGCCGAGAGCTGGGCGCGCTCGACGAAGCTCTCGGGAAAGGCATGCTCGGCCTCGCTATGAATGTCGCCGCCCCGCACACCCAGGGTGTCGACGTTCGGCAACCCCGAAGCGAACAGGTTGTTGCCCTCGCAGACGCCGCCGGATGGCTTCCAGACGATGTCCTGTCCGAGCAGCGCGCCGACGTCCTTCACCACCCCGAAGAGCTGCTGCTGGGCGGCGTTGAACGGCTTGGCGCCGCGGGTGATCATGCCATGCAGGTGCGCGTGCAGGTCGTCGCCAATCTCGCCGACGATGCGGGCCACCTCGCCCTCGAACCAGGCGGCGGCCTGCGCTTCAGGGAAGCGGACGTTGAAGCGGACCACCGCCACGTCCGGCACCATGTTCAGCGGCGCGCCACCATCGATGCGTGCGACATTGACCGTGACGCCGTCGCGATGGCCGTTCAGCCTGTGCAGCTTCTCGGCCACGCGCGCCGCGCCGATGATGGCGTTGCGGCCAGCGGCGAAGTCGCGGCCGGCATGGGCCGCGCGGCCGTGGATGACGATGTGGAAGTTGCCCGAGCCCTTGCGAGCCGAGGCCAGGGCCCCGTCGGCGAGAGCCGGCTCATAGGTCAGGCCGACATGACCGCGCCGCGCGAAATCCGCCAGCGCGGGCCCGGAGGCGATCGAGCCAATCTCTTCGTCCGGCGACAGCAGCACGCGGTAGCCGATATTGCGCGAGGCAGGGTGGGCTTCGAACCCTTCCAGCGCCGCCAGCATGACCGAGATGCCGCCCTTCATGTCGGCGATGCCCGGACCGTGCAGCGCGCCATCGGGACGCGTTCGCACGACCTGGAACGGACTCGTCTCGGGGTAGACGGTGTCGTAGTGACCGGTCAGCACGACCTGGACCGGGGCCTCGGGACGCACCACGACAGCCAGGGATGGCGGGTGGTGAAACTCGGTCTCGCGACCGTCGGCGGCGATCTCGCGCGAGGGCGATAGCGGTATCTCGATCGGCGCGGCGGGCAGGCGCGCGGCCGCATCGAGCAGGATTTGCCTCTGGCGCTCCAGCCCGGCCAGATGCCGGCTGCCGGAGTTGATGGCGCACCAGTCCACGGCGCGGTCGACGATCAGACCGCCATCGCGCGCGATGTGATCCAGAACCGCGCGATCTTCTGAATTGAGTCGCATGAAAAGACGGCCCTCCCTCAGTCACGATAACCAAGGGCCGCGGGTAAAACGTTGTCACCTCGACAGAGGAAACCGGTCACCCGCGCAACAGCCTTGCTTGCTTAGTAGTCCTTTCGCCAGCGAACGGAAAGCTTGGCGTCGTTTTGGCCGCCAATGCGCGAAACCAGCGACAGCGTCCGGCGGATACGCCATTCGACCTGAGCGGCGGGTCCCTCCCGGCCGCCGCCGATGATCTCGACATAGACATCGTCGGTCACGTACTTGCCGCCCGACACCGTCATGCCCGTGGCGCTCTCGGCGAACGCCAGTCGATCGAGGCGCGCGAAGCTGCGCAGGTTGCCGATCACGTCGAAGCCGCCGCCGCCCGCCAGCGAGGCGAGCGCGGACGCCAGCTGTGCGGCCTCGATCGGTGACAGCTGCGCGGCCGAGGCGCCGAACAGCACCTGGCTGAGCACCTCGTCGCTGGGGAGCTCGGGCTTGGAGGTCAGGGTGATCTCGGGCTTGGCCGCCGTGCCCTGAATGCGAACCACCGCCGTCAGGGACGTATCCTCGCGGGTCGCCGACAGGTCCAGGCGGATGCGGTCCAACTGGCTGGACAGATAGACCACGCCGTCGTCGTCGAATTCGAACCGCTTGCCGGCGAAGTCGTACTCGCCCCGCACCATGCGCGCCACGCCCGAGAGTTGCGGGGCCAGGGACGTGCCGCCGACGTGGGCGTCCAGCGACAACTCGACATCCAGGCCGCGACCGCGCACGAACACCCGGCGCGGCGCTTTCAGGTCCAGGTCCAGGATCATGCCGCCGGTGGTCGGGCGGCGCTGCAGGCCCTGGTCCAGGTCCTGCGGGCGGTTGCGCTCGATGACGTCCATGGCCACGACGCCGACCGGCGTCTTGCTCTGGGCCGAGACATCGGCGCGATCGAGGGTCACCGCGCCCGTCAGCTTGATCTTGCCGTCGGCCGAGCGGTTCACCGCGGCCTGCCCGCTGGCGACCGCCGAGGCCAGATCGTTGTCGATCAGGCGGAAGCTCTTCATGTCCAGCTTGAAGTTGCCGACGCCGTCGCGCGCCAGGCTGATCCGCCCCTGACCGGAGATCGTACCGCCCTGCCCGTCCTCGCCGATGGCCTGACTGACGTCGATGGCGTTGTCGGCCAGAGCCGTTCGAAGGACGACGTTGCGCAGGCGCAGGCCAGTCTGGCCGTCCTCGAAGCCGCCATTGTCCAGGGTCGCCGAGCCCAGCAGGCGCGGATCGGCGAGCGTGCCGCCGATGCTGCCCTGCAGATTGATGCGCCCCGACAGCGAGCGGTCGGCGCCCATCAGCAGGTTCCACAGCGGCTTGATCTCGCCCTTTGCCGAGAATTGCCCCTGCACGCCGCGCTTCTTGTCGATCACCAGACGCAGCGGCCGGGCCGAGGCCTCGACCGGCAGGACGAGGTTGGCGTCGGCCTTCAGGCCCTGGCTGTTGTCGCCGTCGGCGACAATGGTCAGGTGGCTGTCGGTCAGGTCGCCATGGACCTTGGCGTTGAGCGACTGTTCGATCTTCGCGCCGCGCTCGCGGGCGTTCGACAGCCGCATGGTGAAGTCGCCGCCCAGGGTCTCGCCCTGGCCGCGCAGATTGAAGGAGCCGTCGATGTCGCCGTCGAGATCGGGGTTGAAGGCGGTGATCGCCACGCCGGCCAGTTCCGCCTTCAGCATCGCCGTGGCGCCGCCCAGGTCGGCGTCGATATCGGCGCGTCCCTTGTCGATGGCCAAGCGCAAACGGGCCTGGGTCGGGCCGTCGCCGAAACGCACCTTGGCCGTCTCGCGGGTCTTGACCTCGGTGCGGCCCATGCGGCCGGCGGCGTCGAGGCTGAGGTCGTAGATCTTGCCGTTCTGCGCCAGGTCCCCCGTGCCGCCGATGCGCCAGCGGCCACCGGGAGCCTCGCCGCGCGCATCGATCGACAGCGGCAGGCGCGCCAGCGGGCCGTCTGCCTTGATGCGCGCCGAACGGACCTTCCAGGCTCCGGTCGCGACGTCCTCGGCGGTCAGGTCCAGGGTCGCGCTGGCGCCGCCGCCGCCGGGCGCGTCGACCAGCTTGGCCGCGCCCCTGACCTGGCCCTGAGGCAGGAAGGCGCCCGGGCCAATGGCGACGGTCAGGTCGGCCGTGGCCGGCAGGCCGTCACGCAGGCTCATCGCCCCCTTGGCCTTGGCGCCCCCGGCGTCGACGTCCAGTTCGCTGAGCTCGATGCCGCCCGGCGAGAAGCGGAAGGCCGTGCGGCCGCGAGCCGGACCATAGCCACTGTCGGCTTGCAGCGCCGCGACACCATCGGTGGCGTTGGGGCCACGCGCGAAGGTCAGGGTCAGATGCGCCTTGGTCAGGGGCAACATGGGCAGGTCAATGCGGTCGAAGTCGGCGTTCAGCTCGGCCTTCGGGGCGGCCAGTGTGCCGCCGACGTGGCCGTCCCCCGCCGCCTTGCCGGCGACCTCGACCGGACCGGCGCGGAACGGACCCGTCGCGGTCCAATCCAGCTTGAAGTCGAGTTCCAGGGCCTTGGCGACCGTCATCTTTCCGGAGGACTGCAAGCTGGCGTTGGTCCCCTCCAGCTTGGCGTCCGCGACGGCCAGGACGCCGTCGTTCCAGCTGGCCTTGCCGTTCAGGCGGGGCGTTGCGCCCAGCAGGCGGTCGATCTCGGGATAGCCAGTGGCGAAACCCGCCGCGCGACCGTCGACCGTGAAGCTCCAGGGCCGGTTGGCGAAGCTGTTGGCCGTCCATTTGGCGGTGACCGAACCCTTCGCGCCCGGCCGCACTGGGCCCATGCTGGCCACCTTCATGTCGCCATCAAACGACAGGCCGCCCAGCGGGCCGCGTTCGCCCTTGCCGGTGACGATGAGGTTCGGAGCATCGATGCGGGCCGATTTGATCAGGAAGCGGCCACCCTTGATCCGCGCGCCCTCGAACGTCGCCTTGGGGCTGGGGCCGAGCAGGGCCAGAATGCCCGCGCCGCCGCCGCCCGACGAGGTCGCCGCAGCCTTGATCTCCAGCTCGCCCTTGGCCCAGCGCACCTTGGCTGGCCCCTTGGCGCGCTTGAGATGGTAGCCCAGCAGTTCCAGGTCGGCGACGTCGACATCGCCCTCGACCGAGAAGCCGCCCTCCTCAAGCCGGAAGACGCCGTCGGCCAGACCGCGCCCCATCTGCGGGATGGTGACGATCCGCTTCAGGGCGCCGACCTGGGCACTGAAGGCGACGCCGTCCGGACCGGTCCGCTTCTTGGCGAGGTCCGCCAGGCCATGGCCACGCAGGGTCAGGTTTTGAGCGATGATCGCCAGGTTCAGGTCCGACAGGCCGTCCTGGGCCGTCTTCCTGCCATCGATCGTGAAGTTGGCTTCCGGCCCGAACATCTGGGCCAGACGTTTGGTCAGGGTCGAGGCCGTGAGATCGATGCGGCCTCCCGCCGAACCGCCCTGCTCTGTCCAGGCGCCCTTAGCCTCAAGCGGCGTCGTCTGGCCCGAACGCGCCGTGACGTTGAACGCCGCTCGGCTGGTCGTGCCATCGGCCTTGGCCTTGAGATCGAAGGTTCGATCCGCCGGCAGACCCAGCGCGCCGGCGATCGCGCCCCCATTGGCCTCGGTCGCGTCGGCGACCAGGCGCAGGCTCTTGGAGCGCCCCAGGTCGAAATCGAGGTTCAGGTGATCCCCGACGTGGAGGCGCGAGGCCACGCCCAGCTTGCCCTTCTGTCCCCCTTGTCGCGCCATTTCGTAGGCGCCCGCGACGTCGAAGTCGCCATCCTTGCCGCTGAAGGCCGGGCGGGTGATCAGCCGGAACCGGAAGGCGTCGAGATCGACCGACACCGGCGCGGCGCTGGACTTCGGCCCCTTGGGCTCCATCGTCGGACGACGCAGGACGATGACATCCCGCGCATCGATGCTCTCGGCGTGGAAACGGCGGCCGAAGAGCTCGGGGGGCCGCCAGGCCACGCGCAGGTCGTGCGCCTCCAGCCAGATCCCCTTCTCGTCGGAGATGGTCAGACGGCTGACGCCAAAGCTCTTCCAGATGTCGCCCGACAGGCCTTCGATATGCAGCCTGCCGATGCGGCCCAGCTTGAGTCCCGACGCGCGAGCCTCCAGGAACATCCGGCCCTGCGGCGTGATCGGGGCCAGGCGCAGGCCTCCAGCCATGACGATCAGGATGCCGGCCAGGATCGCCGCGGCGATCAGCACCGCGCCGCCCCAGCCGATCTTCTTAGAGACCTTCACGGCGGCCTCGCCGGTGGCCTCGGCGGCGTTGGCGACGGTCTCCGCCAGGTCAGGCTTGTCGCGCTCCGTGCTCAAAAGCTTTGACCGATGCTGAGATAGACTTGGAAGGCGGGATCGCCCTTGCGGCGCCCCATGGGCACGGCGACGTCGGCGCGAATAGGGCCAAAACCCAGGTCATAGCGGACGCCAAGACCAGCGCCAGCCCGGAAGTCCTCGCGTTGCGGCGTATTGTGCGTGCCGATGGCGCCGGTGTCGATAAAGACCACGCCGCTCCATTTCGAGGTGATCTTCTGGCGCAGCTCGACAGAGGTCTCGACCAGCGAGATGCCGCCCTGCGGGGTGTTGTCGGTCAGGCGTGGCCCGATGGCCTGGTAGGAATAGCCTCGCACCGAGCCGCCGCCGCCGGCATAGAAACGCCGCGAAGCCGGAACGTCCTGGACGCCGCCACCGACAATGGCGCCCAGCTTCACACGGCCGGCGATCACGGTGCTGGCCTGCCGACCGAACGGGATATAGGCCGAGCCCTGGGTGGCCAGCTTCAGGTAGGGAACGGTCGTGTCGCCGACCACGTAGGTCGGCTCGCCCCGGGCCTCCAGACGCCAGCCGCGCTTGGGATCCAGAATGTTGTCCGAGAAGTCCCAGGCATAGGCCGCCAAGCCAGCGAAGGTCGCCAGATTCAGCTTGCGACCCGCCACCAGGCCGTTTCGGTTCACCTGCTCCTTGGTCTGGGAGATATCCAGCGAGACGCCGAAGGTGCGATAGGCGGTCGTCTGCCGTCGCTTGGTCAGGTCCACACCGACCGTGGCGCCGGTTTCGTTGTAGGCGTCGGTGTCGTTGCGGAATATGGCGCTGTTCAGCTTTAGCGTCTGCTGAGGCCGCCGCCAGTGCGGCAACGAGATCTCGGCCCCCAGGCGCTGCTCCAGTTTGGCGAATCTTAGGGCGTAGGTCGTGGTGTCGGCGCGCTTCAACCGGTTGTAACGGATCCAGCGCGCGTCGATGCCCGCGCCTTCGCTGGTCGAATAGCCGGCGCCCAGCTCGATGGTGCGCGACTTGCGATCCGCCAGGGTGACAACGACGGGGCGATAGCCCTCGGCCGTGGCCTTGTCCGTCCCCGCCAGCGAGACTGAGATCGAATCATAGACGCTGGTGTCGCGCAGGCGACGCTCCAGCTCGGCCACGTCCTCTGGATCGTAGACGTCGCCAGACACCCAGGGAGCCAAGCGACCAACCCAGGCGGCGTTGGTGCGCCCCTTGGTCACAAGCTCGATGCCGTCGAGATGGACCAGTTCACCGGCCGCGATCTTGAAGGCCGGCCGGACCGTGTGGTCGGCGTGGTCGACAATGACCTCGCGCGGCTCGGCGGCCGCGTCGGCATAGCCGAGCTTGGCCACCTGGGCGACGACACGCCCCTCGGCGCCCACGACATCCGCGGAACGGCCGGGCTCGCCCTCGGTCAGGCGCATGGCGGCGGCGGCGCGCTGGCGGGTGCCTTCATCCGGCGGCGCACCGGACCAGTCGATCCGCGGGTCGGCGATCAGGAACACGGGACCGGGCGTGATCTTGACCACGGCGCGCGGCGGCTCGCCGTCCAGGACATCGGGCTCGACGGTGTAGCCGTAGTAGCCCTCGGCCCTCAGGACGGCGATGGCGTCCTCGCCAGCCTGGCGGGCGCGTCGACGGGCTTCGGCCCGGCTTTGGGCGGACGTCTTGGATTGGGTGAGGGCGCGCTGGATGGCGTCACGCAGGTATCTGTCTTCGACACCTTGAATCTGGGCCATCGGCTCGTCGGCAAGCGCAGCCGAGGCGATAAGCCAAGTCGCCGCCGTCAACGCGAGGGTAGTCCGCCCAAGCACCAAATCACGTTCCCCGCGCGAAGCGCCCCCGGGCCCTGCTGTAGTCCGGGGTGGCGCCGCTGTCACGACAGGAAATGCAACGAACCTTGCCCGAGCGGCGCTTCTCAAAGCGGGCGAATGGCGCCCAAATGATAAGCAGTCATGCGCATCCACGTGGCGGACGTCGAATCCGGCGCGCATGGTGGTCGCTACACTCTAGAGTCGGGGACGGCGCGGGCTCACCGGTCCGCGCCCAAGGTTATGAGAAACGTGGATAAAAGCGTGGCGGCGAAGACCCAAACCCTCGTGGACGCACCGACCCTGCCGATGACGGAGGCGGCGTACCTGCCGGGGATCGCCTACGACGAGATGTTCACGCCCGAAGGCGAGGTCCGGCCGCACTACGATCCGCTGCATGGCCGCATGTCGACCCTCGGCGCCGAGGAACTGGCGGGGCGTCAGCGGACGCTGGAACGTTCGTTCCTGCTCCAGGGCATCACCTTCACCGTCTATGGAGCCGACAACACCACCGAGCGGGTCATGCCGACCGACCTGTTCCCACGCATCATCCCGGCGGCGGAATGGTCGAAGATCGAGGCGGGCCTGGCCCAGCGGCTGCAGGCGCTGAACCTGTTCCTGGCCGATATCTATGGCGACCAGCAGATCCTGATGGACGGCGTGGTTCCGCGCGAGCTCGTGCTGGGCGCGCCGTCGTATCGCCGCGAGATGCAGCACGTCTATGTGCCGCACAAGGCCTACGCCAATGTCTGCGGCAGCGACCTGATCCGCTGCCAGGACGGCCAGTTCGCGGTGCTGGAGGACAATCTTCGGGTCCCGTCCGGCGTCTCGTACATGCTGGCCAATCGCGACGCGGCCAAGCGGACCTTCCCCGGCACCTATCGGGCCGCTGGCGTGCGGCCGGTCGAGCGCTACCCCGACCTGCTGCTGGCCACGCTGAAGAGCATGGCCGCGGACTGGCGCGGCGACCCGCAGGTCGTGGTGCTGACGCCCGGCGTCTATAACAGCGCCTATTACGAGCACGCCTATCTGGCTCGGCTGATGGGCGTGCCGCTGGTCGAGGGCCGTGACCTCGTGGTGCACGAGAACATGGTCTATATGCGCACCACAACCGGCATCCGCCGGGTGGACGTGATCTATCGTCGGGTCGACGACGACTTCATCGATCCCCTCACCTTCCGGCGCGACAGCTCGCTGGGCGCGGCCGGTCTGTTCAACGCCTATCGCGCCGGCAATGTGGTGATCTGCAACGCGCCGGGCACCGGCGTCGCCGACGACAAGGCCGTCTACGCCTATGTTCCCGACATCATCCGCTACTATCTGGGCGAGGACGCCATCCTGCCCAATATCGAGACCTTCCTCTGCCGCGAACCGCGCCAGCTGGGTCACGTGCTCGACAATCTCGACAAGTACGTGGTCAAGGCGGTGGGCGCCTCGGGCGGCTACGGCATGCTGGTCGGCCCGCACGCCAGCCAGAAGGAGCGCGAGGAGTTCGCCCAGGCGATCAAGGCCGATCCGGACAACTACATCGCCCAGCCGACCATCCAGCTGTCGACCGCGCCGTGCCTGGTGGACGGCCGCATCGAGCCCCGTCACGTCGACCTGCGTCCCTTCATCCTGTCGGGCGAGAAGACCATCGTCACGCCCGGCGCCCTTACCCGCGTGGCGTTGAAGCGAGGCTCGCTGGTGGTCAATTCCAGCCAGGGCGGCGGCTCCAAGGACACCTGGGTTCTGGCCGAGGAGAACAGCCAGACCAATGGCCACGCCAATGGGAGCGCCCGCCCATGATGCTCGCGCGCGTGGCTGACAGCCTCTACTGGCTGGGTCGATACATCGAACGGGCCGAGCACCTTTCGCGCCTCTCCAGCGTCATGTTGAACGCGACCCTGGACCAGACTGACTCCGGCGCCCACGCGGTGCGGATCGCCATGGCCGCGGTGGGCGATCCCGCCGACGGTGTGGACGTCGGCTCTTTCGAGGCCGCCGAGGCCCTGGTCCTGGATCGCAGCGACACCAATTCGGTGGTCTCGTCCCTGGCCCGGGCGCGCGAGAACGCCCGCCAGGTCCGCGACCAGATCACCACCGAGACCTGGGAGCGCCTGAACCTGCTCTATCTGAAGGTCACGGACGACAAGGCCGCCAAGGAATTCTCGGACGGCTCGGCCAACTTCCTGCACGACGTCATCGCCGACCTGCACCTGTTCAAGGGCGCAGCCGACACCACCATGAGCCACGGCGAGAGCTGGCGGTTCATGATGCTGGGCATCTATATGGAGCGCGCGCAGCTGGTCTCGCGCCTGCTCGAAGTGTGCTTCGCCGAGAGCCCCGTGCACGGCCACGTCGACGACCACGTGGCCCTGGTCAGCGTGCTTCGGATGGCCTGCGCGCTGGAGCCCTATCTGCGGGTCTACACCGCCGAGATCGAACCACGACACATCCTCGAATTCCTGGTCTTCGACGAGGACTTCCCGCGCTCGATCCGCTTCGCCACCGCCCAGATCGAACAGCACCTGTCGGCCATGGCCCGCAACGCCTTCATCGGCGAACGCCCGGGTCCCGAGCGCCTCGCGGGCCGCCTCAAGGCCCGCCTGCAGTTCGCCGATGTCGACGAGCTGGAAGCCGTCGGGGCCGGACCGCTGCTGACCACCGTCGTCAACGAATGCGCGCGCATCCACGAAGCGATCTACGAGACCTTCGTGGCTTATCCGCTCGAAACGCGCTTGCCCGCATAGGACCGAACCCGTGCTGCTCGAAATCCGCCACGTCACCCAGTACCATTACGAGAAGCCCGTGCGGGAAAGCCTGATGGAGCTGTGGATGCAGCCTCAGAAGACCGCCCGCCAGCGCCTGGTCAGCTTCGAGCTGGACCTGGAGCCGGCCGCCCAGGTGTTCTCGTACGCCGACAGCTTCGGCAACGCCGTCTACCACTTCGACGTGCCCCAGCCCCACGACAAGCTGACCATCGTCGCCCGCTCGGCCGTCGAGACCGAGCCGACCGGCGAGCGTCCAGACTATCTGGACATGGGCGAGTGGGACCGCCTGCGCAGCGAGTTCGTGCGTGGCGAGTGCTTCGACTTCCTGCGCCCCCATGGCTTTGTCCGGACCACGGAAGCCCTGCGGACCTTCATTTACGAGCACAACCTGGACACCCTAAGGCGCAAGGACCCGCTGACAGCGGTCCGCACGCTGTCCGAAACCATCTACAGGGCGTTCGAATACCAACCGGGCGTCACCGACGCCGACAGCCCGATCGACCTGGCCCTGAGCGCCGGGCGCGGGGTCTGTCAGGACTTCGCGCATATCATGCTGGCCATCTGCCGCGAGTGGGGCATACCGGCTCGCTACGTGTCCGGCTACCTGTTCACCGATCGCGACGCCGGCGACCGTTCCGACCCGGACGCCACCCACGCGTGGGTCGAGGTGTTCCTGCCCAGCCTGCGCTGGGTGGGCCTGGACCCGACGAACAACATGATGACCAGCGAACGCCATGTCGGCGTGGCGGTCGGCCGCGACTATGCCGACGTCACCCCCTCACGCGGGGTCTACAAGGGGGATGCGGAGAGCCAGCTGGCCGTGGGGGTCACGGTCCGCCGCGCGAGGGCCGCCCTTGCCGAGCCGGAATTCCTGCGCATGGCCCGCCCGAGCTTCGCCGGCGGGCGTCGCCGACCCGACGCGGCGTTGAGGGAAGAACTTCACCAACAACAGCAACAGCAGCAATAGCGCCCTACTGAAGGATCTCCGGCGGCAGGTTGGCCGCGAACCGGCGGGCGATATCGAGAGCGCCGGCCGCGCCGCCCGCGCGAGGCCCCATGCGCTCGGTCTGCAGAAACTGCACGCCCACCTCGGCGCCCGAACGCCAGACGACATGCGCCAGATGCACCCGGCGCCCGCCGGCGTCGACGAAGATGAACTTGTCCGGCGGCGAGGCGATGCCGGCCGTCGACAGTCGCGCGCCCTTCTCGGCCACGTCCAGCAGCGAGCATTTCCACGAGCGCGGATCGTCGACGATGTAGATCTTGCGCGCCGCCGGCATCCGAGGATGCGCGCGGCGTTCAGCGCCCGAGGGCTCGACCATGACCATGCGACCTTAGAACTCCCGTCGAGTCGTCGACGACCTTAGCGCGAACGACGGTTCCACGCGCCAACCTTGAACGCCGTTCGTCCGATCCCTGTGTAACGGGTATAAACTTAGGCAGCGTAAACGTGGGCCTTGCGGGCGGCGATCTTCACCGTGCCCTGGAACCGGGGCGCTTCGGCGCGCGAGGCGCTGATCTCGATGGGGCGACCATCGGCGGCGGTGGCGTTGACCGTGGTCAGGGCGCCCTGCACATGGGCGCGGTCGACCCTCACCGCGAAGCCGCCATCGTCCAGCACGAAGTCGTGCGGCCGGACATAGGCCGTGGCCGAGCCGTCGCGAACGCCGCCGGCCGGCAGACGCAGCGCGCCGGCCTTGAATTCACCGCCGCCGACCTGCCCCTCGAAGCAGTTGGCCTCGCCGACGAAGCCGCAGACGAAGGCCGTTTCGGGCTGGTCGTGGACCTGATCGGGCGTGCCGATCTGCTCGATCGAACCCTTGTTCAGGATGGCCACGCGATCGGCCAGCTCCAACGCCTCCTCCTGGTCGTGGGTCACGAAGATGGTGGTGACGCCCGTGGCGTCGTGGACGCGGCGCAGTTCCTTGCGCAGAGACTTGCGGACCGTGGCGTCCAGAGCGCCGAACGGCTCGTCGAGCAATAGCACGCTAGGCTGCACCGCGAGGGCTCGCGACAGGGCCACGCGCTGGCGCTGACCACCCGAAAGCTGCGAGGGGTAGCGCTTCCCCAGGCCGTCCAGCTCGACCAGCTTCAGCAGATCCTCGACCCGTTGAGCGATCTCGGCCTTGGACGGCTTGTCCTTGCCCTTCCGCACGTCCAGGCCGAACGCGATGTTCTTGGCCACGGTCATATGCTTGAACAGCGCGTACTGCTGGAAGACGAAACCCACGCGGCGATCGGCCGCCGAAGCGAAGGTCACGTCCTCGCCATCGAACAGCACTTGGCCGGCGTCGGGGAACTCCAGGCCGGCGATCGTCCGCAGCAGCGTGGTCTTGCCCGAGCCCGAAGGTCCCAGCAGCGCCAGAAGTTCGCCGTCGGCGATCTCGAGATCGACCTTGCTCAGGGCAGGATAACGACCGAACTGCTTGTCGACGGAGCGGATGGAGATGGTCATTTGACTGCTAGGTCCGTTCAGTGTCCGCCGCGCCCGCGCACGCCGGGTTGGACGATTTCCAGCGCCGTCTTCAGCACCAGGGTCACCACGGCCAGCAGGCAAAGCAAGGCCGCGACGGCGAAGGCGCCGACGAAATCGTACTCGTTGTAGAGGATCTCGACGTGCAGCGGCATGGTGTTGGTGAGGCCGCGAATGTGGCCACTGACCACCGATACCGCGCCAAACTCGCCCATGGCGCGGGCGTTGCACAGCAGCACGCCGTACATCAGCCCCCAGCGGACGTTCGGCGCGGTCACCCGCCAGAAGGTCGTCAACCCGCTCGCTCCCATGGACACGGCGGCTTCCTCCTCCGCCGTCCCCTGCTCCTGCATTAGTGGGATCAGCTCGCGGGCTACGAAGGGGAAGGTGACGAAGACGGTCGCCAGCACGATGCCGGGCACGGCGAAGATGATCTTGATGTCGTTGTCGACAAGATAGTCGCCAAACCAGCCCTGCAGACCGAAGATCAGCACGTAGATAAGACCCGCCACCACTGGCGACACCGAGAACGGCAGGTCGATCAGCGTGATCAGCAGCGGCTTGCCCTTGAAGTCGTGCTTGGCGATCGCCCAGCTCGCGCACAGGCCGAAGGCGGCGTTGAACGGCACGGCGATCGCCGCGGTGATCAGGGTCAGCTTCACGGCCGCCAGGGCGTCGGCGTTGTTGATCGCGAGCAGCGCCGCGTCGAGACCCTTACGCAGGGCCTCGGCGAACACGGCGGCCAGCGGCAGGATCAGAACGAGGGCCAGGAAGGCCATGACCGTCCCGATCACCAGGACCTTGGCCCAGAGCGGATCCTCGGTGGCGCGACGGTGGGAAGCGGCCGCCATCAGTCGAACCTCCGCGCCCAGGCCTGAATGGCGTTGATGACCAAGAGCATCGTGAACGAGACCGTCAGCATCACCACCGCGATCGTGGCGGCGCGCGCGTACTCGAACTGCTCCAACTGGATGATGATCAGCAGCGGCGCGATCTCGGACTTGTAGGGCATGTTGCCGGCGATGAAGATCACCGAACCGTACTCCCCGACACCACGCGCGAAGGCCATGGCGAAGCCCGTCAGCCACGCGGGGGCCAAGGCCGGAAGGACGATCCGCAGGATGGTGTCGATCCGGTTGGCGCCCAGGCTGGCGGCGGCCTCTTCCACGTCCTCGGCGGCGTCGCGCAGAACCGGCTCTATGGTTCGGACCACGAACGGCAGGCCGATGAAGATCAGGGCGATGGTCACGCCCACCGGGTTGTAGGCCGCCTTTATGCCCAGGGGCGTCAGGAACTGCCCGACCCAGCCGGTCGGCGCGTAGAGCGTCGCCAGGGCTATGCCGGCCACGGCGGTTGGCAGGGCGAACGGCAGATCGACCAAGGCGTTGACCAGAGTCTTGCCCGGAAAGTCATAGCGCACCAGCGCCCAGGCGGTCAGCACGCCGAACACGCCGTTGATCACCGCCGCTACGAACGCCGCGCCGAAGCTCAGGCGATAGGCGGCCAATGACCGCTGCGACGTCGCCACGGCCCAGAACTCGGCTGGCGACTGTTGCGCGGCCTTCAGCACAACGGCGCTCAACGGAATCAGGACGATCAGAGACAGCACGGTCAACGTCACGCCCATGGTCAGGCCGAAGCCCGGAATGGCGGACCGTCGCCGGAACAATGTCCGCTTGCTCGGCGGCGCGGGCGGCCGGCGGGCGGCGGTCTCGGCGGTCATCGTCTGATCGTCGTCCAGGGTCCGGGCTCGCCACATGGCTCTAGGCAAAGGCTGAACGCGCAGAGCCCCATCCGGGTCCCGCGACGTCGTTGAAACTAGGCCGCTTAAATCTCTACCTCGACAATAGGGCAAACGAGAAAAGCGGGCATGGACGTGGAGAAAAACTGGCGCGCGAACCACAGGTCCGCATGAGCGAAAGGCCGAGATTGTCAGGGATCCGCGCCTTGCGCGCGACGAAAGCTCCAGAACATCAGAAGCTTGAATTGGTAGGCCGGGTGGGGTTCGAACCCACGACCATTCGATTAAAAGTCGAATGCTCTACCACTGAGCTACCGGCCCGCTCACGATCCGGCGGGGACCGGTGGAAGCGGCGCGGACCATAGTCGGGGGTCTTCGCGGTCGCAAGCATGGTTTCGCCGTTTTTCCGGTGGATGACGGCAAAGCTGTGAGCGGGTTAGGGTGAGTCATGCGTGGAACCTTGCTTTTGGCGGTCTTTTGCGGCGCGGCGCTGGCTGGAACGGCCGGCGCGCGCCAGCGACAAGAAACGCCGCCGCTGCTAGGCGCGGCTCCCCCACGGCAGGAAACCCCGGTCGAGCCGGTCGACGACGGACGAATCAAGTCGACCTCCGAGGCGAACCGAGAGGGCATCTCGGGCGCCATGAGCGCGCCGCTGCGCGATGTGAACATCGTCCGCACTAAGATCCCGCGCGTGCTGCTGGAGGCGATGGACGATCCCTATCAGCGCCCCGCCCGCGCCGACTGCGTGAGCCTGATCGCCCTGGTCGCGCCGCTCGACAGCGCCCTGGGCGAGGATATCGATCGTAATCCACCGGTCGACGGCGAGGATCTGATGGATCGCGGACGCAGGGCGGCTGGTCAGGCGGCGCTCGGCGCGCTCGCCAGCACCGCCCAGGACATGATCCCGATGCGCGGCTGGGTGCGGAAGCTGACCGGGGCCGAGCGGCACGACCGTCTGGTGCAGAGCGCCATCACCTCTGGCAATGTCCGCCGGGCCTATCTGAAGGGTCTGGGCGAGGCGCGCGGCTGCAATCCGCCGGCCACGCCGCAGCATAAGCCGCCGGCCGCCCCCGTGGTCGTCGACCCGGGCATGCCGCCGCCACGCGATCCCTACGGCCCGCGCAAGCCCCGTTTCCCGATCGTGAAGGAGGAGGCGCCGACAGTGCCTCAGGGACCGAGGAACTAGCCTTCGTTCAGGTGCCGGGCGCGGAAGTCGCGGCGGAATTGTTCGAACCGCCCCTCGGCGATCGCCGCGCGCATCGCCGCCGTCAGCGCCTGGAAGAAGGCGATGTTGTGCCAGGACAGCAGCACCTGTCCCAGGATCTCCTCGGCCTTGAACAGGTGGCGCAGATACGCCTTCGAGTAGTCGCGGCTGGCCGGGCAATCGCTGTCCGGATCCAGCGGCGTCTCATCCTCGGCGAACTTGGCGTTCTTCAGGTTGATGGCGCCGTCCCAGGTCCAGGCCTGGCCGTGACGGCCCGAGCGGGTCGGTAGCACGCAGTCGAACATGTCGACACCGCGCGCCACGGCCTCGACCAGGTCGATCGGCTTGCCGACGCCCATCAGGTAGCGCGGACGATCCTCGGGCAGCAGGCCTGGCGCGTAGTCCAGCACATCGCACATCGCCTCGTGCCCCTCGCCCACCGCCAGACCACCGATGGCGTAGCCGTCGAAGCCGATCTCCCGCAGGCGATCGGAAGACTCGCGGCGCAGATTCTCGAACGTCGAGCCCTGCTGGATGCCGAACAGCACCTGGCTGTCGCGCGTCCCGAAGGCGTCCTTCGAGCGCTGGGCCCAGCGGGCGGACAGTTCCATGCCCTTGCGCGCCCTCGCCTCCTCGGCCGGCCAGGCGACGCACTCGTCCAACTGCATGACGATGTCGCTGCCGAGCAGATCGGCCTGGATCTCGATCGAGCGTTCGGGGGTCAGCACGTGCTTGGAGCCGTCGACGTGGCTGGAGAAGGTCACCGCCTCCTCGGTCAGCTTGCTGATCCCAGACAGCGACATGACCTGGAAGCCGCCGCTGTCGGTCAGGATCGGCTTGTCCCAGCGCATGAACTTGTGCAGCCCGCCCAGGCGCGCCACCCGCTCGGCCGATGGTCGCAGCATCAGGTGGTAGGTATTGCCCAGGATGATGTCCGCCCCGGTGTCCTTAACCTGGTCAACGGTGAGGGCCTTCACGGTGGCGGCAGTGCCCACGGGCATGAAGGCCGGCGTGCGGATGTCGCCGCGCGGGGTCTTCAGGACGCCGGTGCGGGCCTTGCCTTCGGTGGCTTTGATCTCGAAGGGAAACGCCATGCTCAAGTCTCGTTCCTGAACAATAGGCTGCCATCCCCGTAGGAATAGAAGCGGTAGCCCGTCGATATGGCGTGTTCGTAGGCCGCGCGCATGGTCGCCGATCCGGCGAAGGCGCTGACCAGCATGAACAGGGTCGACTTGGGCAGGTGGAAATTGGTCATCAGCACATCGGCGGCGCGGAAGCGATAGCCCGGCGTAATGAAGATGGCCGTCTCGTCGGCGAACGGCCGCACGATCCCGTCTTCCCCCGTGGCGCTCTCCAGCAGGCGCAGGGACGTGGTGCCGACGCAGACGATGCGGCCGCCAGCGGCGCGGACGGTGTTCAGGGCGTTGGCGACGTCGGCCGTCACCTCGCCGAACTCGGCGTGCATCTTGTGCTCGGAAACGTCGTCGGTCTTGACCGGCAGGAAGGTTCCCGCGCCGACGTGCAGCGTCACGAAGTGCAGGGAGACACCCTTGGCCTTCAGAGCTTCGAGCAACTGCGGCGTGAAGTGCAGGCCGGCGGTCGGGGCGGCCACCGACCCGTCCTCGCGGGCGTAGACGGTCTGGTAGTCGGCGCGATCGCGCTCGTCCTCACCCCGCTTGGCGGCGATATAGGGCGGCAGCGGCATGTCGCCGTGCCTGGCGATGCCGACATCGAGGTCCGGGCCGGAGACGTCGAAGGCCAGTACGACCTCGCCGCCGTCGTGCTTTTCAGCGACGGTGGCGTCGAGCCGATCACCCTCGCAGGCGCGGTCTTCACGAGAACCGAACGCCACACGGTCGCCGACCTTCAGCCGCTTGCCCGGGCGCATGAAGGCGCTCCAGCGGCTGGGCGAGACGCGGCGGTGCAGGGTCGCCTCGACGGCCACGGGCGTGCCGTCCGCCCCGCCGGTCGTGCGGCCCTCGCGCAGGCCGGACAGGCGCGCGGGGATCACGCGCGTATCATTGAACACCAGGGCGTCGCCCGGGCGCAGGAAGTCGGGCAATTCGCGGACAATGTGGTCGGCGAGTTCTTCCCCCGGACGGACCACCAGCAGGCGCGCGGCGTCGCGCGGCTCGGCCGGGCGCAGGGCGATATGATCCTCGGGTAGGTCGAAATCGAAGTCGGAAAGGCGCATGGGCGGGCTTCAAGCGCACGATGGGCCAAGGACGTCAAGACATAGGTCCTCGATCGATGGCAAGCAGGTGACACTCCGCGCCACGACAACCCGCTCAGCGGAGCCGCAACCTCGACTTCTTCCGCCGTCCGGCGCGCAAGGCGACGCATCCTTTACGGAAGGCATGGTATGGGCGGCGCATGCGCCTGATCGTCCAGCTCCTGAGTCTCCTTGTTCGCGGCACGGCCTTGATGCTGGGTCTGGTCGGCGCGGGCCTGGCTATCGCCTGCCTGGGCGGAGCCTGGAGCGATCGGCTGGACGCCTTCACCCACGTCGCCCCGTTGTGGCTGATGATGGGCGTCGGCGCGCTGGCGCTGGGCGGCGTCTTCGCGCGCGGCGGCGAGCGCTGGGTGATGGTCGGGCTGGGCGCGACGACGATCCTGGCCTGCGCCGTTCTGATGCTGCCGGAATACTGGGCCGCCTGGCGCTTTAAGCCGACGACGCCCGCCGCCAGCGACCTGAAGATCATTCAGTTCAACGTCTGGCACGACAACCGCACGCCCGAGAAGAGCCTGGCCTGGATCCTGTCGCAGGACGCCGATGTCGTGCAGATCGAGGAAGGCGGCGGCGACTCCTGGCCAATCGTGAAGGGCCTGCGTGACGCCTATCCGTTCGCCTCCTGTGACAAGATCACCCGCTGCGAGACTTGGATCTTCTCGCGCAAGAAGATGCTCGCGCGCGGCGGCATGCCGACGCCGCAGCCCTATCTGGCCGGCGCCTGGGCGACCCTGGCCGATCCCAAGGGCGCCTTCACCGTCGTCGCCACGCACTATACCTGGCCCCTGCCGGCCGGCCTTCAACAGGCCCAGAGCCGCAAGCTGGCCCAAACCCTGGCGCCGTTCGGGCAGAAGAGCACCATCCTGAGCGGCGATTTCAACTCCACGCCCTGGTCGTGGACCCTCAAGCGCCAGGACAAGGCGCTGGGCCTGCGCCGCTGGACCCGCGCCCTGCCCTCGTGGCCAGCCGGCAAGTTCTCGCGCGTGATGGCCGCCCCCGCCCCTTTCCTGCCGATCGACCACGTCTATGCCGGCAGCGAGTGGCACGCGGTCAGCGTCGAGCGCGGTCCGTCGCTAGGCTCGGACCACCGGCCGATGGTCGTGACGCTGCGCCGCAAATAGAAACGGCCCCGGACCAAGTCCGAGGCCGTTTCCAGATCAATGCGCGCGAACGCTTAGGCGTCGGCGGCGATCTTGGCGCTGATGATCTTGCCCGGCGCGCGCGGCGGCTCGCCCTTCGGCAGGGCGTCGACATGTTCCATGCCCTCGGTCACCTGGCCCCAGACGGTGTATTGCTTGTCCAGGAAGGTGGCGTCGTCGAACACGATGAAGAACTGGCTGTTGGCCGAGTCCGGGTTCGGGGTGCGGGCCATCGACACCACGCCACGCACGTGCGGCTCGTCGTTGAACTCGGCTTTCAGGTCCGGCTTGTCCGAACCGCCACGGCCGGTGCCCGACGGATCGCCGCCTTGGGCCATGAAGCCCGGGATCACGCGGTGGAAGACGACGCCGTCATAGAAACCTTCGCGCACCAGTTCCTTGATCCGCGCCACGTGGCCTGGAGCCAGGTCGGGACGAAGCTTGATCGTGACCGGACCGCTCTCGAGGGTCAGGATCAGGGTGTTTTCGAGATCGGCCGACATGGTCTTCCCTTGGGTGACAAGTGTTGTGAACGCGCTTCTAGCGCGGTTCACGCCCCCGTGTGAACCAAGTTGAGGCCCGAAACCGTTCGGTCTCAGCGAACCTCGACCGGAAGATCGAGATCGCAGACCGAGAAATCGGCGCCTTTCAGCTTACGAAGGCGCTGGGTTTCGGCGGCGAACCAGGCGCCCTTCGGGTCGATTACCCGCACCTTCGGACGCTGGCTTTCGGGAATGTCCGACAGCAGACGAACCTTTTGCATCTGGTCCTGCGGGGCCGGAACGGGCTCGCCGGTCTTGATGGCGCGCACGGCGTCCAGCCCGCTGATCACGCGGCCAAAGGCGGTGTAGCGTTTGTCCAGCGATGGATAGGGCTGGCGCATCAGGAAGAACTGGCTGTTGGCCGAGTTGTTGTCCTCGTCGCGGGCCATACCGATCACGCCGGGGCAGTAGGTTCCCCAGGCCGAGACCTTCTTGTCGGCGGTCATGTCGCTCCAGGTCCAGGCCTGACTGAAGACCGGCAATGATTTCAGGTAGCCGACCTCCAGGCCGGCCGGCGCGGCCATGGCCACGAATGGCGTCTCGGCGCCGCGTCGGAAGGTGAACTCGGCCTTGAGGTTTGGCTTGTCGGAGCCGCCTTCGCCCGTATTGGTCGGATCGCCCGTCTGGGCCATGAACCTGTCGATGACCCGGAAAAAGGTGCGGCCGTCATAAACGCCCGCGCGGGTCAGGTCCTGCAGCCGCGCCACGTGATTGGGCGCGACCTCCGGGATCAGCTCGACCAGCACCCGCCCCTTGTTGGTGTCGATCACCATCACCGTGTCTGGAGCCGGCGTCCGCCAGTCCTGCTCGGCGGGCTTGGCCGGGGTCGAGGGCGTCGCCGCGAGGGCAGGACCGGTGATGACCGCCAGGCAGAGCCCGGCCAGGAGCGCGCGCGAGAAGATCATGTCACTTAATTTGCACGGGGACGTCGACGTCGCAATTGGTGAAGCTGGGGCCCATCTCGGCCTGGCGTTTGGTCACCAGAGCCTTGAAGGCGGCGCCGCGGGTATCCATCACCTGGATCGAGGGACGCTTGTCGGCTGGCAGATCGGCCAGCATCTTCACGCTGATCATCTTGTCCTGCGGATCGGGCACGGGCTCGCCGGTTTTGATGTTGCGCACGACGTCCAGACCCGACAGCACGCGACCGAAGGCGGTGTAGGTCTTGTCCAGCGAGGCATTGGGCTGGCGCATGAAGAAGAACTGGCTGTTGGCGCTGTTGGGATCGCCGGCGCGGGCCATGCCCAGCACGCCCGAGCAGAAATTGCCCCAGCTGGCCACCTTGCGATCCGCGGTCATTACGGCCAAGGCCGAGTTCTGACTGGTCATCGGCATTGCGCCGATCCAGCCGAGCTCGCTGCTGCCGACCTTGAAGCCCGCGCTCAGCGGCAGGTCCATGCCACGGCGGAAGGTGAACTCGGCCGTCAGGTTGGGCAGGTCCGAACCGCCCTCGCCGGTGTTCTTCGGGTCGCCGGTCTGAGCCATGAAGTCGCCGATGACCCGGAAGAAGGTCAGGCCGTCATAGAACCCGCTCTTCACCAGGCCGCGCACGCGCTCGACATGGTTGGGCGCGGCGACAGGATCCAGTTCGGCGATGATCCGGCCCTTGTTGGTCTCGACGACAATGACGTTGTTCGGATCAGGCGTGCGCCAGTCCGAGCCCGCAGGAGAGGCGGTCTGAGCCGTGGCCGTCGTAGCGACAAGCGCCAGGGCGGCGGCGGTCATGGCGAGCTTCATGGAAATCCCCGAACAGAATAGTCGGGCGTCGGCGTAGAACGCCACGGTCGCCCCGACAAGTGCGACGACCTTTCAACCGCACGATTCCGGCTGGAACGGGGCGACGGCTACGCTTCCGATGCGGCCTTGAAGACCGCCAGTTGATCGTCGAAGGCGCGTCGGAAAGCCGGGCGAGCCTCGGCGCGCGCGACATAGGCCGAGAGGCTCGGATAGTCTCCCAAGATCCCGGAGGAACCCAGCCGACGCAACACCACGACCATCATCAGGTCGCCGGCGCTGAAGTCGCCGTCCAGCCAGTCCGCGTCGCCCAGGCGCTCGGCCAGTTGATCCAACCGCGCGCGGACCGACTGCTCCAGCATCGGTTGACGCGCCGCGAACCAGGGCTTGTCACGCTCCAGGATCGTGGCCATGCCGAATTCCACGATCGGCGGCTGAACGGTGCTGACGGCCGCGAACATCCAGGTCAGCGCTCGCGCCCGAGCGTTGGCGTCGTCCGGCAGCAAGCCGGCATGGCGCTCGGCGATGTGGAAAACGATGGCGCCGGACTCGAACAGAACCAGGTCGCCGTGCTCATAGGTCGGGATCTGGCCGAACGGCTGCAACGCCAAGTGCGCGGGGGCCTTCATTTCGGAGAAGGCGACCAGGCGAACGTCGTAGGGCTGACCCACTTCCTCCAGCGCCCAGCGGACGGCCATGTCCCGCGCCAAACCGCGGCCGCGATCGGGCGATTGCTTGAAGGCGGTGATGGTCGGGCTCATGAAGCGGCCTCCGGGCTGTCGCTGTCCCGAAGAACGAACGACCGGGCGGCGTTCCGACGCCGCCCGGTCGAAAAATCTTCGATCAGGCCCTGCCAACCTTGGCCAGCAGTTGCTCGGCGACGCCTGCCGGCACGAACTTGGTGATATCGCCGCCCAGAGCCGCGATCTCCTTGACCAGGCGCGAGGCGATCGCCTGGTGGCGCGGATCGGCCATCAGGAAGACCGTCTCGATCTCGCGATCCAGCTGCTGGTTCATCGCCGTCATCTGGAATTCGTATTCGAAGTCGGCCACGGCCCGCAGGCCGCGCACGATCATCTGAGCATGCACGTCGCGAGCGAAGTGCATCAGCAGGCTCTCGAACGGCCGAACCTCGATCTGGGCGATCTTGGTCAGGTGGGCCGTTTCCTTCTCAAGAATGGCGACCCGCTCATCCAGCGAGAACAGCGGCCCCTTGCCGATGTTCACCGCCACGCCGATCACCAGCTTGTCGACCAGCTTCACGGCCCGACCGATGATGTCGAGATGACCGTTGGTGACCGGATCGAAAGTCCCCGGATAAAGCCCAACCCGCATGCAGCCCCCTTCCTCTAAGGGTTCGAGGGTTTACGGGGTCTCGTCCGCCCCGCTGTCCTCGCCCTGGTTGTCGTCTCCGCCGGAATCGGCGAGGCGTTCGACGCTGACGACATGCTCGTCCTGCGCGGTGCGGAAGATGGTTACGCCCTGAGTATTCCGCGCTGCAACACGAATTTGCGAGACCGGCACCCGGATGAGCTGGCCCTGGTCGGTCACCAGCAGGATCTGGTCGCTATCGTCGACCGGGAACGAACCCACCAGACGGCCGCCACGCTTGCTGAGATCCTGCGCCGCCAGACCCTGGCCGCCACGGCCCGTGCGGCGGAAGTCGTAGGCGCTGGTGCGCTTGCCGAAGCCTTCGGACGACACGGTCAGCAGGATCTCTTCGGCCGCGCCCAGTTCGGCGATGCGTTCCGGCGTCAGGGAGGCTTCCCCGACCTCGTCCTCGCCCTCCTCGACAGGCGCCGAGGCGTCTTCGCCCTCGTCGCCGTCCGTGGCGCGCAGCATGGCGCGCTGGTGCTTGAGATAGGCGGCGCGTTCGGCCGGCGTGGCGTCGACGCTACGCAGGACGGCCATCGAGATGACCGTGTCGCCCTCGGCCAGCCTCACGCCGCGAACGCCGGTCGAATCGCGGCTGGCGAACACCCGCACCTCGTCGACCGAGAAGCGAATGCAGCGGCCGGCCGCCGTGGTCAGCAGCACGTCCTGATCGCTGTTGCAGACGGCGACGCCGACGATGCCGTCGCCTTCGTCCAGCTTCATGGCGATCTTGCCGTTGCGGCGGACATCGACGAAATCGCTGAGCTTGTTGCGACGCACGCTGCCCGAGCGGGTGGCGAACATCACGTCCAGGCCGCCCCAGGTGGCCTCGTCCTCCGGCAGGGTCAGGATCGAGGTGATCGTCTCGCCCGGCTCGATCGGCAGCAGATTGACGAACGCCTTGCCGCGCGAGTTGGCGGCGCCTTGCGGCAGGCGCCACACCTTCATCTTGTAGACCTTGCCGCCCGAGGTGAAGAACAGCAGCGGCGCGTGGGTCGAGGCCGAGAACACGCGGGTGACGGCGTCCTCGGTCTTGGTCGCCATGCCCGACTTGCCTTTGCCGCCCCGATGCTGCGTGCGGTAGTTGGCCAGCGGCGTGCGCTTGACGTAGCCGCTCATGGTGACGGTGATGACCATGTCCTCGCGGACGATCAGGTCCTCGTCTTCCATGTCGGCGTCGCCGTCGACGATCTGGCAGCGGCGCGGAATGGCGAACTTCTCGCGAACCTCGACCAGTTCCTCGCGGACAACGGCCATGATGTTGGCGCGGTCGGACAGCAGATCGAGATAGCCGCGGATGGCGTCGGCCAGGGCGGCCGCTTCGCTGCCGATCTCGTCGCGCCCCAGGCCCGTCAGGCGCGACAGGGTCAGGGCCAGGATGGCGCGGGCCTGCTCGTCGGTCAGGCGGATCAGGCCGCCGTCTTCCTGCAGGGTGCGAGGATCCGCGATCAGTTCGACCAGCGGCAGCATGTCGCCGGCCGGCCAGGACTTGGCCACCAGGCGCTCGCGGGCCTCGGTCGGGTCCTTGGACGAGCGGATGATGTGGATGAACTCGTCGATGTTGGCGACGGCGATGGTCAGGCCGACCAGCACGTGGCCGCGATCGCGGGCCTTGCCCAGTTCGAACTTGGTCCGGCGGACGACGACTTCCTCGCGGAACGTCACGAACAGCTGCAGCAGCTTGTGCAGGCCCATCTGCTCGGGGCGGCCGCGGTTCAGGGCCAGCATGTTGACGCCGAACGAGCTCTGCAGCGCCGTGAAGCGGTACAGCTGGTTCAGGATCACCTCGCCCGAGGCGTCGCGCTTCAGCTCGACCACGATGCGCATGCCGTCGCGGTTCGACTCGTCGCGGATGTCGGCGACGCCCTCGATCTTCTTTTCGCGGACCAGTTCGGCGATGTGCTCGACCAGATTGGCCTTGTTCACCTGATACGGGATCTCGGTGATGATGATGGCTTCGCGACCGGCGCGGATCTCATCGACGGCGGCCACGCCGCGCATGATGACCGAGCCGCGGCCCGTCAGCAGCGCCTGGCGCGGACCCGCGCGGCCGATGATCTCGCCGCCCGTCGGGAAGTCGGGACCGGGCACCAGGTCCAGCAGTTGGTCGGTGGTGACGTCCGGCTCATCGATCAGCAGCAGGCAGGCGTCGATGATTTCGCCGAGGTTGTGCGGCGGGATGTTGGTCGCCATGCCGACGGCGATGCCGCCTGCCCCATTGACCAGCAGGTTCGGGATCCGCGACGGCAGGACGGTCGGTTCCTGCTCCTTGCCGTCGTAGTTGTCGGCGAAATCGACCGTGTCCTTGTCCAGATCGGCCAGCAGCGACATGGCCGGCGGGGCCATGCGGCATTCCGTGTAACGCATGGCGGCCGGCATATCGCCGTCGACCGAGCCGAAGTTGCCCTGACCGTCGATCAGCACCAGGCCCATCGAGAACGACTGGGTCATGCGGACCAGGGTGAAGTAGATCGAGGCGTCGCCGTGCGGGTGATACTTACCCATCACGTCACCGACCACGCGGGCCGACTTGACGTACGGACGCTCAGGCGTCTGCCCCTGCTCGTGCATCGAGAACAGCACCCGCCGGTGCACTGGCTTCAGGCCATCGCGCGCGTCTGGCAAGGCGCGACTGACGATCACGCTCATCGCGTAGTCGAGATACGAACGACGCAGTTCGTCCTCGATGTTGATGGGCGCTACGTCCCCGCCCGGAGCATCAGGGGGGAGAGTGTTTTGATCGTCGCTCAAGGGGATTTTTCGCCGTCAGAATCGGACACGGAACCGTCGAAAACAGTTAGCATTCGGATGGGGAAGGCGCCACCTTTCCGGCCGCTGCATCCCGTCCGTTTGCTTGAATCCGAAGGAAAAACGCATGATCCGCCTCCCCACCGCGACCACGCTCGCCCTCGCCGCTCTGATCGCCGCTTCGTCCGGCGCCGGCGCCGCTTGGGCCCAGACCTCCGCGACCGCCGTGGTGAAGACTGGCGACGGCAAGGACGCCGGCGTGGTCACGCTGACCGAGGCCCCTCATGGGGTGCTGCTGAAGCTGGAACTGAAGGGCCTGACGCCGGGCTGGCACGCGGTGCACTTCCACGAAAAGGGTGACTGCGGCGCGCCGGACTTCAAGTCGGCCGGCGCCCACGTCCACACCGCCGCCACCACCATCCACGGCCTGCTGAACCCCGAGGCCAACGACAGTGGCGACCTGCCCAACGTCTTCGCCGGCGCTGACGGTTCGGCCACGGCCGAGGCCTATTCGACCCTGGTGTCGCTGAAGGGCGCGGGCGGCCGCCCCGCCCTGCTGGACGCCGACGGCTCGTCGATCGTCGTCCACGCCAGCCCCGACGACCACAAGAGCCAGCCGATCGGCGACGCCGGCGCGCGCGCCGCTTGCGGCGTGTTCAAGTAAGGCTCTAGGTTCCCGCCACGGTTCTGTTCGTGGCGGGGATCCCATGCGTACCTGGCGGCTGTCGCTTCTCGCCGTTCTGCTGGCCGCGACGGCCGCCTGCCACGACGCCAAGACGCCTAAGGACGCCAAGCCGCCAGAAAGGCCGGCGGTCAGTCCTCCGTCGACGGAACTCGTCTCGCTCGCCTGGAAGCCGACGAGCGGCGACCAGAACCTTCAGTCCTTCGAGCTGCGCCTGACCGGCGCCGAGATCGTCTCGCTCTGCAACAAGCCGCCCGGCTGGATCGTCGAGGGCGCGGGTGACAAGATCAAAGGCTACGCCACGGTCGGCGCGGGCTTCGTCGGCGTCGAGCATCTGGACGACCTCGACGGCCTCTTCCTGATTCAGACCAAAGCTGGCCAGCCCCTAGGGGTCAGCGGCAAGCTGCTGACGGGCGTCTACGCCGACGACGGCGGTCAAAGCGAACTGGCGGCGACGCCCGCCCTCCTCCGGCGCGAGCCCGCCGTCGAATGTCCGCCGCCTAAGGGTTAGCGGTCTCGGCCACCGCCACGGCGGTCTTGGCGCGCTTTTCGGTCAGGGCCACCAGCGCCACGCCGACCATGGTCGCGCCGCCGCCGATCAGCAACTGAGCCGTCAGCCTGTCGCCCAGGAGCAGCACGCCGATCGTGCACGAGACCAGCGGTGTAAGCAGGAAGTAAGGCGTCACCCGCCCGGCCTCGCGGCGCTGGACCAGCCAGAACAGCAGGGCGCTGGCCCCGATGGTCGAGACCACGCCGGCGAACAGCACGCACAGCCAGGCGATCGGCGGAGCGGCCTGCATCTTCTCGACCTGGTTTGTCTCGAACACGGCCGACATGGTCAGCAGCACCGGCGCGGCGACCAGCGCCGTCATGCCCTGCAGCTTCAGCGGCTTGATGCCGGGCGTCTTGCGCACCAGCACCGTGGCCACGGCCCAACAGGCGCTGGCGAAGACAATCAGCAGGATCGCCGGCAGGTCGCGCGCTCCGTGCGGGTCCAGGCTCATCCACGCCACGCCGACGAAGGCGACCACCAATCCGACAACCGCCGGCGCTCGCATCGTCTCGCCGAGCATCCGCCAGGCGAAGATGGCGGTGAACGGGATCCAAAGCTGACTGGCAACCACGAGCGGGCTCAGAGCATCGGCCATGCTGAAGGCGATATAGATCACGCCGAAATGGATCGGCCCGGTCAGCAGTACGATGGTCAGCAGCTTCCTCGGCTCGGGAAACGGCGGCCTGATGAACGGGAACAGGAAGGCCAGAGCCGAGGCGAACCTCAGCCCGCCCATCAGCATCGGCGGCAGATAGTGCGTCGCCACCTTGGCGGCGGCGTTATTGATCCCCCAGGTCAGGATGATCCCCAATATCGCGAGGTATTCCAGACCGGTCAGTGGAGACGACTTGGAGGACATGAGGGGCTTGGACCAGACCAGGCTCTCCGGGTCAATAAACGCCGACCACCTGGCGGATGGCCGCGGTCAACCGCTCGAGATCCTCGTCCGGCGTGTTGAAGGCCGGCGTGAGATAGACGACCTTGCCCATCGGCCGGATCCAGACGCCCAGCTCGGCGAAGCGCGCGCAAAGCGCGCCCACCGCCACGGGCGCATCGAACTCGACGACGCCGAGCGCCCCAAGGGTTCGGATATCGACGACGCCACGTCCCGCCCGGCAAAGTTCCAGCCCGTCGGCCAGGGCTGCGGAAACCCGCGCTACATTGGCCGCCCAGGACCCATCCTCGAACAGGTCCAGCGAGGCGTTGGCCGCCGCGCAGGCCAGCGGATTGGCCATGTAGGTCGGACCGTGCATCAGGGCCGCGCCCGGATCATCGGACCAGAAGGCCTCGAACACCCTGCGCGAGGCCACGGCCGCCGACAACGGCAGGGTCCCGCCGGTCAGGGCCTTGGACAGGGTGACGATATCGGGCTCGATCCCCGCTGCCTGCATGGCGAACAGGGTTCCGGTGCGACCGAAACCCGTGAAGATCTCGTCGAAAATCAGCAGTACGCCATGCTTGTCCGCGAGACGGCGCAAGGTTCGCAGCACCTCCGGCGAATGCAGCAGCATGCCGCCCGCGCCCTGGACCAGCGGCTCGATCAGGATCGCCGCGATCTCGTGGCCGCGCGCGGTCAGCAACGCGTCGAGCGCCGCCTCGCTCGCCGCATCGCGCGGCAGGTCGGCGATCACCTGTTCGGGCATGACGCCGGCGAACAGGCTGTGCATCCCCTCCTCCGGGTCGCAGACCGTCATCGTCGCCAGGGTGTCGCCATGATAGCCGCCCCGGAAGGCTAGGAACTTCGTGCGTCCTTCGACCCCGCGATTGATCTGGAACTGCAGGGCCATCTTCATGGCGATCTCGACCGAGACCGAGCCGCTCTCGGCGAAAAACACGTGGTCCAGGTCGCCCGGCAGCCTCTTCGCCAGCCGCGCCGCCAGGCGATAGGCCGGCTCATGCGCCAGGCCTCCGAACATCACGTGCGGCATGGTTTCGACCTGCGCCCGCAAGGCGTCGGCGATATGCGGATGGTTGTAGCCGTGGCAGGCCGTCCACCAGGAAGCCAGGCCGTCGACCAGCTCTCGCCCATCGGCCAGGATCAACCGCGAGCCCCGCGTCGCCACGACGGGCAGCGGCGGGCGCGCCGTCTTCATTTGGCAGTAGGGCCGCCAGACATGGGGCGCGCCAGCGGTCAGCCAGGCTGGATCGGACATGACGGTTTCCGTTTGCGGACTCGGGGCGCTCTGCCTATTCCCGCCCACCAGCCACGGCAAAGGGAAACGACATGCAGAGCCTTGACGCCTTCGCTGGCGAGAAGCTGGCGGCCCTGGACGCCAAGAGCCTGCGCCGCCGCCTCAAGCCCACCCGCCGCCATGACGGCGCCGTGGTCGAGCGCGACGGCAAGCGGCTGATCTCGTTCTCTTGCAACGACTATCTGGGCCTGTCGCACCATCACGTCGTTCGCGCGGCGGCCGCCGAGGCGGCGCTGAACTACGGCGCGGGCGCGGCCGCCTCGCGGCTGGTGACGGGCGACCATCCGCTGCTGAGTGACCTTGAAAAGCGCCTGGCCCGCCTGAAGGGAACCGAGGCCGCCTGCGTGTTCGGCTCGGGCTATCTGGCCAATACCGGCACGATCCCGACCCTGGTCGGTCCCGGTGACGCGGTCTTCGTCGACGCCCTGGCCCACGCCTGCATCTGGAGCGGCGCGCAGCTGTCCGGCGCCAGGATCGTCAAGTTCGCCCACAACGACGTCGAGGACCTGACGCGCCTGCTGGAGGCCGAACGTCCCCTCGCCCGCCGCGTCCTGGTCGCCACCGACGGCGTGTTCTCGATGGACGGCGACATCGCGCCGCTCGATCGGCTGTCCGCGCTGTGCGCCGAGCACGACGCCTGGCTGCTGAGCGACGACGCCCACGGGGTGGGCGTGCTGGCGCAAGGCAAGGGTTCGGCCGCCCTCTTCCCGGACGCCGACATCCCCTTGCAGATGGGCACCCTGTCAAAGGCCCTGGGCTCGTACGGCGGCTATGTATGCGGCTCTCAGGCTGCGATCGATCTTCTGAAGACCCGCGCCCGCACACTGGTCTACGCCACCGGCCTGCCGCCGGCCTCGGCCGCCGCGGCCCTGGCGGCGCTGGACATCATCGAAGCCGAGCCCGAACTGACCGAGCGGCCATTGGCCAAGGCGCGCCTATTCACTCAGCGCCTGGGCCTGCCCGACGCCCAGAGCCCCATCGTGCCTGTGATCATGGGTGAGGCCGGCACGGCCCTCGCCGCCTCGGCCGCGCTGGAGGCGCAAGGGTTCCTGGTCGTCGCCATACGTCCGCCGACGGTGCCCGAGGGCACGGCTCGCCTGCGCGTGGCCTTCAGCGCCGAGCACGCCGACGCGGACGTCATGCGCCTGGCCGACGCCGTTGCGGCGCTGCGATGAAGCGTTTCTTCGTCGCCGGAACCGGCACCGATCTGGGCAAGACCCACATCGCCTGCGCCCTGCTCCGCGCCGCCCAGGCGCGCGGCCTGAGCGTCGACGCCTTCAAGCCTGTGGTCAGCGGCTTCGATCCCGACGCGCCGGAAACCAGCGATCCCGCCCGTCTCGCCACCGCCATGGGCCGCCCCGAGGGCTGGGCCGAGATCTCGCCCCGCCGCTATCGCGCGCCCCTGGCCCCGAACCTCGCCGCTCGGCTCGAGGGCCAGACCCTGGCCATGGTTGACCTGGTCGCCGACTGCCGGACCTGGCTCGAGGGCCGCGATGTCGATCTCGCGCTGATCGAAGGCGCCGGCGGCGTGATGTCGCCGATGACCGACGACGCCACCAATCTCGACCTGATGACGGCGCTCGCCCTGCCCGTCCTGCTGGTCGCCGGCAGCTATCTCGGCACGGCCAGCCACCTGCTGACAGCGCTAGAGGTTCTGCGGGCGCGGGGTCTGACGACCGCCGCGATCGTCGTCAGCGAGAGCCTCGACGCCCCCGACCTCGATCAGACCGTCGAGATGCTGCGGACCTTCGAGCACGAGACGCCGATCGTCGTCGCTCCCCGCGATCCGGACTGGAGCGCGGCGGAACTCGCGGCCCTACTTCTCTAGCCGCGCGACCAGGCTGGACGTGTCCCAGCGATTGCCGCCCATGGCCTGCACCTCGGCGTAGAACTGGTCGATCAGGGCCGTGGCGGGCAGCTGGGCGCCGTTCGAGCGGGCCTCGTCCAGGGCGATGCCGAGGTCCTTGCGCATCCAGTCGACCGCGAAACCGAAATCGAACTTGCCCTGCGCCATGGTCGGCCAGCGGTTCTCCATCTGCCAAGACTGGGCCGCGCCCTTGGAGATCGCGGCCAGCACGTCCTCGGTCGGCAGGCCCGAGCGCTTGGCGAAGTGCAGCGCCTCGGCCACGCCCTGGACGACGCCGGCGATGGCGATCTGGTTGCACATCTTGGTCAACTGCCCCGAACCGACCTCGCCCATCCGACGCACGGCCTTGGCGTAGACCTCGATCACCGGCAGCACGTGGTCGTAGGACGCCTGGTCCGCGCCGACCATGATGGTCAGCTGGCCGTTCTCAGCTCCCGCCTGGCCGCCCGACACAGGAGCGTCGACGAAGGCGCAGCCCTGCCGCGCGAGCAGTTCGGCCATCTCGCGGGCGACCTTGGCCGAGGTGGTGGTGTGGTCGACGACCGTCGCGCCCTTCGCCAAGGCCGGCAGGGCCTGCGCCACGACGTCGCGGACGTCGTCGTCATTGCCGACGCACAGCAGCACGATCTCCGCGCCGGCCACGGTTTCGGAAATGGTGTCGAAGGCCACGCCGCCATGCTTTTCGACCCATCTGCGGGCCTTTTCGGCGGTGCGATTGTAGACGGCGACCTCATGGCCGGCGGCCTTCAGGTGACCCGCCATCGGAAAGCCCATCACGCCCAGGCCGATAAACGCCGTCTTCATGCCGCTGCTCCCTTTAGAGAGCCCGGGATTACGCGCCCGGCGACACCTTCGGCAACCCCATCTTAACGTCCTTTGGGCAGGTTGCGGGGCATGGTTAAGCAGGCTTAAGCACGATGGCGGTCAACAGCGAACAGCCGATCATCATCAAGAAGGTCAAGAAGGGCGGCGGTCATGGTCACCATGGCGGCGCCTGGAAGGTCGCCTATGCCGACTTCGTGACGGCCATGATGGCCTTCTTCCTGCTGATGTGGCTGCTGAACACGACCAGCCCGGAGCAGAAGCAGGGCATCGCCGACTATTTCGCGCCGGCCTCGATCTCGTCCACGACCAGCGGGTCGGGCGGCATCCTGGGCGGCACGTCGCTGGGCGACGACGGCGCCAAGGCCGACGGCAAGATGTCGGTCATCCAGCAAATGGCTCCCGAAGCCCCCGACAATGTCAGCAAGGATGGCCAAAGTTCGGAACAGGCCTCCCTCGCCTCCGCCAGCGAACAGGCCCTGCGCGACGCCCTGGCCAAGAAGGAACAGGACGCCTTCGCCTCGGCCGCCCAATCCTTGCGCCAATCGTTGCAGGACATGCCGGAACTGGCTGAGCTGTCGAAACAGATCATGATCGACCAGACCCCGGAAGGCCTGCGTATCCAGCTGGTCGACCAGGAAGGCCGATCGATGTTCAAGGAGAACTCCCGCGAGCCGAATGATCGCGCCAAGATCCTGCTGCGCGCGGTGGCCAAGGTGATCAACCAGCTGCCCAACCGCGTGACCATTTCGGGCCACACCAGCGCCAACGCCTATGGCAAGAAGCAGGACGGCGATTGGGCGCTCTCGGCGGCCCGCGCCGACGCCTCGCGCCAGGTGCTGCGCGGCGCCGGAGTCGACGACGACCGGATCTACCAAGTGTCGGGCAAGGCCAATTCGGAACCGCTGTACGCCGATGACCCGACCTTGGCGGGCAACCGACGGATCTCGATCATCCTGCTGCGTGAAAAGCCGGTGCTACCGGATAACCTGTGACCGTTCGACGCGCGAGCGCTTCGTGAAGCTTGCGCAACTGAACGCTATGCTCCCTAATCCCGTTATGGGCGGCAGACACGCTGAAGGGGACAGGGCCTAACGTGACGCAGCATTTTCCGACGCGACAGCTTCGGTTTTTTCTGACGGCGCCCACGCCTTGCCCGTACCTGCCCGGCCGCGAGGAGCGCAAGGTTTTCGCCCACCTGCCCCTGTCCGACGGCCCGACGGTCAATGACAGCCTGACCCAGGTCGGCTTCCGTCGCTCGCAGAACATCGCCTACCGCCCCGCCTGCGAGACCTGCCGCGCCTGCCAGTCGGCGCGCGCGCCCGCCGCCGACTACGTGCTGTCGCGTTCGGAGCGAAAGGTCCTGAACCGCAACGACGACCTCGAGCGCCACCTGGTCGAGGCCGAGGCGACGCTGGAGCAGTTCGAACTGCTGCGCCGCTATCTGCTGGCTCGCCACGCCGACGGCGGCATGGCCGAGATGACCTGGCCCGACTACGTGGCCATGGTCGAGGACACCGCGGTCCGCACCCACCTGATCGAATATCGTCGCAAGTCCCAGGACCGCGGCCCGGGCGACCTGATCGCCTGCGTGCTGGTTGACGTGCTCGCCGACGGCCTGTCGCTGGTCTACAGCTTCTACAATCCCGATCTCGACCGCCGGAGCCTGGGCTCTTTCGTCATCCTGGACCATATTGTCCAAGCTCAGCAGGGCGGCCTCCCCTATGTCTATCTGGGCTACTGGGTCCCAGGCAGCGAGAAGATGGCCTACAAGGCGCGCTTCTCGCCGCTGGAGATCCTCAAGCCTGGCGGTTGGTCGCTGATGTCGGCCCGCGAGCGCGGGGCTCGTCCGCCTAGCTCGCGACCCAACTCGCAAGACACCTGCGACCTGGACCTCAGCGACGCCGAGCCGGCTTTGCTGGACGACATGCCATGATGGCCTATCTCTAGAACACCTCGAGACGCGCATTCTCCCAAAAGATCAGTAACCTTAGGGCGCGCGGAAGGAGGACCGCGCGAATAGGGCGAACACCCTTAAAAGGTCGCGGTCACAGGAATTGAATCTACACCTTGGTTAACACCCAAGAAACCGTTTCATCCCCAAATCTAGTCACATGCTTCGACGAACGCGGCGACAGTTAGGGGGATGTGGATTATGTTTTTCCCGGAACGCAAGACGGGCGAGATCGATCGTCTCAAAAAGCAACTGGCGGACCTGAAGGAACGATCCGAACTGCTGGATCAGGCCTGTGGCATCGGCCTCTGGGAAGCCGTGCTGCATGACGCCGACGCCCTGCACCCCAACAGCGTCTGGACCTGGTCGCCGGAATTTCGCCGGCTGATCGGCTACACCAGCGAGGCCGACTTTCCGAATGCCTGCCGCTCCTGGTCGGACAAGCTGCACCCCGACGATGTAGAACCCACGTTCGCCGCCTTCGCCGCCCACCTGACCGACAAGACCGGCGCCGCGCGATACAATGTCACCTATCGCCTGATGACTCGGCAGGGCGTCTATCGCTGGTACCGCGCCACCGGTGGGTGCATTCACACAGAAGGCGGTCTGATCCGCGCATGCGGCTCGCTGACCGATATTCACGAGCAGACGCTGATCGAGCAAAAGGCGCGCGACGAAGCCGCCGAGAACCAGATCGCGCTGGACGCCCTGGCGGACGGCCTGAAGGCCCTGGCCGAGGGAGACCTGACCTACAAGATCGATGCGCCCTTCTCGGCCAAGGCCCAGCCGGTCAAGGACAACTTCAATCACTCCGTGAACCGGCTGCGCGACGCGCTCGTCAATATCGCCTCGACCGCCGACTCCATCCGCGGGGGCTCGGCCGAAATCGCCAGCGCCTCTGACGACCTGTCGCATCGCACGGAACAACAGGCCGCCAGCCTGGAGGAGACCGCCGCGGCCCTCGACCAAATCACCTCGACGGTCAATCGCAGCGCGGAGGGCGCCATCCAGGCCTCGAACGCGGCCACCTCGGCTAAAATCGACGCCGAGCGTTCGGGCGAAGTGGTGCGCGACGCGGTCGCGGCCATGGGCGAGATCGAACAGAGCTCGGGCCAGATCACCCAGATCATCGGCGTCATCGACGAGATCGCCTTCCAGACAAACCTTCTGGCCCTGAACGCCGGGGTCGAAGCGGCTCGGGCCGGCGAGGCTGGTCGGGGCTTCGCGGTCGTGGCCCAAGAGGTGCGGGCTCTGGCTCAACGCTCAGCCGACGCCGCCAAGGAGATCAAGACACTGATCGCCAGCAGCACCGCCCAGGTCGAGCGCGGCGTGAAGCTGGTCGGCCAGACCGGCGAGGCCCTCAGCGGCATCGTGGGCAAGGTGAGCGAGATTACCGACCAGATCACCGAAATCGCCCGCTCGTCGCGCGAACAGGCCACCGGTCTCAACCAGGTCAACACCGCGGTCAATCAGATGGACCAAGTCACCCAGCAAAACGCCGCCATGGTCGAGGAAGCCACCGCCGCGGCCAGCAACCTGCGCGGCGAGGCCAATGAACTGACGCGACTGGTCGGCCGTTTCCGTGTTGGAGACGACCAGACCCTGTCAGTCAGCCGGGCGGCCTGACCTCCCGCCAACGCCCCATCCCGGAAGCCTCGCGGAGACTCTCCCGGGACCTGGGAGCCGGCCCGGCTCCCAGGTCCCGTCGCACTGCTTCACCTCGGCAAGGACGACCTGCCTGGAGTGTTTCCGACGGCGGTCTCCTTACCGCGCGAAGCTGACCCCGCCGTCCACCGTGACGGCGCCGCCCATCACATAATCCCCTGCCCGCGAAGCCAGGTAGATGGCCGCGCCGGCCATGTCTTCTTCCGAGCCGATACGGCCGGCCGGGATGGCCTTCGACACCGCGTCGGCGTGGTCTCGGGCGACCTTGTTCATGTCCGAGGCGAAGGCCCCCGGGGCGATGCAGCTGACGGCGATGTTGTCGGCCGCCAGGCGCAGGGCCATGCGCTTGGTCATGTGCAGCAGGCCGGCCTTGGACGCGCCGTAGGGATAGGTCTCGTCCTTGGTCACCGACTGACCGTCGATCGAGGCGATATTGATGACCTTGGCCACCCGATCCTGAGCCGCCGCCCGGAGTTGGCCGATCAAGGCCTGGGTCAGGAAGAACGGCGTCTTCATGTTGAGGTCGACGGTCTTGTCCCAGCCGCTTTCCGGGAATTCGTCGAAGGCCGCGCCCCAGGCCGCGCCGGCGTTGTTGACCAGGATGTCGAGCTTGTCCTCGCGCTCCTTGATCCGATCGGCCAGGCCCTGAATGCCTTCCATGGTCGAGACATCGCCCGGCAACGAGACGCACTCGCCGTACTGGCTCAGCTCTTCGGCGGCGGCGTCGCAGGCGGCGGCCTTGCGGGCGGTGATGTAGACGCGCTTGGCGCCGTAGGTCAGGAAGCCCTTGACGATCATCGCGCCGATGCCGCGCGAACCGCCGGTGACCAGGGCCACGCGGCCTTCGAGGGAAAACAGGTCTTGCATTTTTAGCTCCTAGAAGGCGCGGCTGGCGGCCAAAGCCCCCAGCCGGCCAGTGATGTCGTGGAATTGGGCGACGGTCTCGTCGATGATCTGCTGGGCGGTCTTGACCTCGTCGATCAGACCCACGGTCTGGCCGGCCAAGGCGGGCGCGGCCTCCATGTCGCCGCCGAAATAGACGTCGAGGATGTTCTTCAGCACGTCGGGCGGCATGACGCCGGCCTCATGGATTTCCTTGGTCAGCTCCGATTTGATGGCGCGGATGCAGGGGCTGGCCTTCTTGTTCAGGACCCAGGTGCCGGTCTCCTTGGCCCCGGTAATCGCCGCCTTGTAGTTGGCGTGGACCGGGCTCTCGGCCGAACTGACGAAACGCGTGCCCATCTGGACCGCCTCGGCGCCCAGGGCGAAGGCCGCCGCCATGCCGCGCCCATCGCAGACGCCGCCGGCGGCGACAATGGGCACGTCGACCCGCGCGCGGATCGCTTGCAGCAGGACGAGGGTGGACACCTCCTCCGGGTTCTTGAAGCCGCCGCCCTCGGCGCCCTCGACCACCAGGCCGTCGACGCCCGCCTCGACGCACTTGACCGCCGCGTCAACGGTGGGGACGGCGTGATAGACGACGATGCCGGCGTCCTTCAGCGGGCCGACGAACTTGGCCGGGCTGCCGGCCGAGGTGGTGACGAACTTGACCCCGCTCTCGCAGACAAAGCGCAGCATGGCGTCGTCGCGCAGGAACAGGATCGGCAGGTTCACCCCGAACGGCAGGCCGCTGGCGGCCATCTTGGTGATCTCGGCCTTGCAGTTTTCGGTCTCGCCGGAAGAGGTCTCGATGACGCCAAGCCCGCCGGCCCTGGAGACCGCTGACGCCAGGGGATAGCGGGCGATCCAGCCCATCGGGGCCTGGATGATCGGATACTTCGCGCCCGTGTGGGCCAGGACACGGTTGGTCATTCTGGTCATCAGGGGATCAACAGCACGCGGCCGACAGCCTGGCGGCTTTCGATATAGGCGTGGGCGGCGGCGGCCTCGGACAACGGGAAGGTCCTGTCGATCACGACCTCGAGCTCGCCCTTGGTGGCCCGATCGATCATTTCCTGGATCATGTCGTGGACACGGTCGGTCATGATCTCCGCGCCAAGGAAGACGCCGGTCAGCGAGCGATTTCCGCCCATCAGCGACGACACGTCCACCTTCATCGGCTCGCGCCCGGCATTGCCGACCAGCGAGATCCGGCCGCGATAGCCCAGGGCGCCAAGGCTGCCCTGCAGGGTCGCGCCGCCGACGGGGTCGACCACCAGGTCGACGCCCTTGCCGCCGGTCAGCTTCATCACCTGCTCGACGAGGTCGTCTCGGCGGTAGTTGACGCCGTGATCCATGCCGAAGGCCTTCAGGCGCTCCAGTCGCTCGTCGCTGGAGGCCGAGGCCAGCACCGTCGCGCCGGCCTGTTTGGCCAGCTGGATGGCGGCCAGGCCCACGGCGCCCGCCCCGGCCTGGACCAGGACGGTTTCGCCCGCCTTCAGACGGCCCGCGCCGAACAGGCACTCGTGCGCCGTGCCGAACGGCACCGGAATGGCCGAGGCCTTCTGGATGTCGAAGCCGTCCGGGATCGGCCAGGCGTTGCGGGCCGGAACGGCGCGCAGCTCGGCGTGCGAACCGAAGGCGTTCACGGTGACCACCCTCGTCCCGACCTTCAGGTGAGAGACCTCTGCGCCGACCTCGATGATCTCGCCTGCGGCCTGGTAGCCGACGATGTGCGGGCTGCCCGCCATCTGGCCGCCGCCGCGATTGAGGGTGTCGCCGCCCTCGATGCTGACGGCCTCGACGCGGATCACCACGCCCTGCGGATGGCAGACGGGGTCGGGCACGTCCTCGTAGCGAAAGACGTCCGGCGCTCCGGTCTCGTAGTAGACGGCGGCCTTCATGGCGTTCTCCCTGTTGTTCTTGTCGGCCCGTGTCGGGCGCTATTTCTTGGGATCGATCAGAGCGTCGTAGACCAGCTTGGCGCTGTCGTCGTCGATGTCCTTGATGGCCGGATCGCCGCCCTTGTTGAGGATGTGGATCATGCCCAGAAAGAAGAGGTCGTTGGTCGGGTCGATCCAGAACCAGGTGCCGGCGGCGCCGCCCCAGCTATAGGTCCCCTGCCCGTACGGCCCCGCCTTGGCGCTATCCAGCACCACCGCGAAATCGAGGCCAAAGCCCTTGCCCGCGGCCGTATTGAACGGCGGATCATTGGAATTCATGATCGTGTCGCTGAGCATGTTGGTGCGCATCAGCTTCACGGTCTCCGGCTTGATGATGCGCTTGCCTTCGAGTTCACCGCCGTTCAGCAGCATCTGGGCGAAGCGGGCGTAGTCGGCGTTGGTCGAGACCAGGCCGCCGCCGCCCGAGGCCGCGACCGGCGGCTTGGTGATGTCCAGCACCATGAAGCCGGTCGCCGGAACAAGCTTCTGTTCCTTGGGCCCCCAGAGATAGAGCGAGGCCAGGCGATCCATCTTCTCCGGGGGCAGCCAGAAGGCGGTGTCGACCATCTTCAGGGGCCCGAAGATCCGCTGCTGCATGAAGTCGCCCAGCGACATGCCAGTCAGCTTCTCGATGATCAGGCCCTGGATATCGACCGAAACGCTGTACTTCCAGCGCGCGCCCGGTTGGGCCACCAGCGGCAGGGCGGCGACCTTCTGAACGAACTCCTCGCGCGTCCTGGCGCTCAGGACGCCGGTCGAGACATAGGCCTTGTCGATGGGGTTATCGGGGACCAGGCCGTAGGCGAAGCCGCCCGAATGACTCATCAGCTCGCGCATGGTCGGCGGGCGATCGGCGGGGACGGTGTCGAACGAGCCGTCGGCGTTGACGCCCTTGAAGACGCGCAGGGACGCGAACTCGGGGATGTACTTGCTGACCGGGTCGTCCAGTTTCCACTTGCCCTCTTCGAAGAGGATCATCATGGCCACGCCCGTCACGGGCTTGGACTGCGAATAGATGCGGAAGACCGTGTCCTTGGTCATCGGCGGGCCATCGAAGCCCTTCTTGCCGTGAACCTCGTAGTTCACGACCTTGCCGTGACGGACCAGCATGGTTGTGACGCCCGGCAGGTGGCCGGTGTCGACCAGGCTCTGCATGTGGGCGTCCAGCTTCTTCAGGCCCTCGGCCGAGAAGCCGGCGCTTTCCGGCGTGGCGGGGACGATGGCGGGCGCGCTGGACGCGACCGGAGCAGCCAGCGTCGCGGTGGAGCCGCCGCCGAGCAGCGTCGCGACCAGCGTGGCCGCGATGAACTTCCGAAACGCCAAGGCGCCCTCCCGAACAGATGTTTGACACGACCTTAGAGCGGGCGCCTCCGCGTTGAAACCCGCTTTTTCGACGTCCGGACGACAGGCGCTCCCTCGCGGCCAAGGTTAAGCTTATTTCATGAAGAACCCGGTTGTCCGAACGTCGTTCATGTATATTTTTTACTGCACGAGGGATTACGATATTCAAGGCGACACGGGCCATGGCCACTCTGGACAACCTGATCACGATCTACCGCAACATCCACCGCCTGCCGACGCAGGCAGACCTCCCCGCCTCGGCCTCGACCCAACTGACTCTGATGGCGCAAGGCATCGACGCCGCGCGAGGCGGCATGGTCGGCGACCTGTGGAGCTACGAGTCCGCCGTGCGCTGGATCCAGGACAGCGCCAAGGCGACCACCCAGGTGGCGGTGATGGTCTATGGCTTCCTTACCGACGTGAGCCTGGGCGCGCCGGGGCTGGACTACCTGATCTCGCCGGTCGGCGGGAATCCAAACAACCTGAACAGCGCCTACTACGCCCAGTTCAATCTTGTGAACCGCTACATCAACTTCGCGGTCAACCTGGCCAAGGTCGGCGAAGGTCGCGAGACCTTCATCAAGACCTACGGCGAGAACGGAACGATGTTTTCGACGTTCCAGAAAGCCTATCTGAAGCTTTTCGGCGTCGAGCGCACCTATGATGAGATCCTGACCTATCTCGACGCCGAGGTGCCGAACGGTCGCGGGGGGACCTACACGCGGGGCGAATATTTCGCCGAGTTGGGCGGCGACGGCGGCAACGGCGTCGGGACACGCGCGGCCATGGTCGGCGCGCTGATGGCCGAGGCCATGAACAGCAACCAAGGCCCCTATGCGGACGCCGTCCGCGCTTTCCTTGCCGACGTCGCGTTGGACGGCAAGGTGAACGCCCTGTCGGTCTTCTTCTCGGTCTATGGCGAGGGCGGCGACCACGCGGCCGGCGGCCCCGACGATCCGGGACGCCCCGGCGAAAACGCGCGTTTCGCCCACGACTGGAACGTCGACGCCTACAACCGCGAACCGGACGACAACACCCACCTCCTGGCCAGCGACGGCAATGATGTGATCAAGCCGATCATCACCGATGGGCCGGGCGGCCTCGACGCCGGCCGTCACATCCGGACAGGCGGGGGCAACGACACGATCTTCGTCGACAACGGCGTGATGCGCGGCCTGATCGACGCCGGAACCGGCAACGACACCATCTTCCTCGAGAAATTCGACGGTCGGGTCACTACCGGTGACGGCTACGACAATGTCGACCTCGGCTCATTCGCCGGGCTGCACCTGGCGAACGGCAAGGCCACGGACATCGCCGTGATCGAGGATTTCCAGAAGGGCTTCGATTCCCTGACGTTCGCGGGCTCGGTCGGCGCGGGCGAGAAGAAGCAGCTCTACTTCGTCGCCACCGCCACCTTCGACGACGCGCTGACCGCCTATGCCGGCCTCACGGCCGCCAATAGCAACACCGTCTTCGAGTGGAATGGCGACACCTATGTCTTCCACCAGAACGGCATGGCCGGGGTCGATGCGGGCGACGGCCTGATCAAGCTGGCCGGCGTCACCGGCCTGACCGTCGGCAAGGCCAGCGAGCTCGCCGACATCCTGTTCGCGGCCTAGGAATTCAGCCCCCCAGGTCGTGACGGAGCTCCCCTCGCCGGACGGCGGGGGGAGTTTTCTTTTTTTCCAGGCTACCGCGCCGCGGTTGTCCTGACACCCGGCTTGGCCGGCTGCTGACCGGAGGGCGCGGCCACGAGCGGCGGCCGTTCGATCGCCTGATAGACGAGGGTCCGAGACTGGGCGTCGAGGCCCGGCCCCACCCCGCCCAGACGCTGGATCATGCCGACGAAGAACAGGTCGTTGGCCGGGTCGATCCAGAACCAGGTTCCGGCGCTGCCGCCCCAGCTGACCGTCCCCGGCCCGACCGGCGCGCCCGAGGCGGCCGGATCGACGGCCACGGCCATGTCGATGCCGTAGCCCATGCCGGCGGCGAACGGGAACGGCTTGGGTCCGGGATTGAGCACGCCCGTCGTGCCGTTGGTCGTGACCACGAAGCCGGGCGGCAGATGGTTCTGGGTCATCAGCGCCACGGTCTCCGGCCGCAAGATCCGCACGCCGTCCAGCACGCCCTTGTTCAGGATCATCTGGGCGAAGCGGGCGAAGTCGCCGGCGGTCGAGACGAGGCCGCCCCCGCCCAACGGCGTTGCCGGCGGCTTGCTGACGTCACGCCACGCGCCTTCCATGGCCGGCGCCAGCGCACCCGTCGCCGGATCTCCGTCATAGAGCGCGGCCAGGCGGGGCTGCTTCTGGGCCGGCACGTAGAAGGCGGTGTCCTTCATCTTGAGCGGCGCGAAGATGTGCTCTTCCATGAAGACCGGCAGGGTCTCGCCCGACAGCTTCTCGACGATGTAGCCCTGGATGTCGGCCGCCACGCTGTAGCGCCACAACCGTCCCGGCTCGGAGAACAGCGGCAGGCCCGAGACCTTCTGAACCAGTTCGCTCAGCGAGCCGGACTGCAACACGCCGGCGCGGTAATAGGCCTGGTCGGCCGGACTGCTGGGATCGTCGGCGATACCGTAGGCGAAGCCGGCCGTGTGGGTCATCAGCTCGCGCATGGTCGGCGGGCGGGTGATCGGCGCCAGGATGGGCTCGCCCGCCGCGTCGACGCCCGTGGCGATGCGGAGATTGGCGAACTCCGGCACGAACTTGCTGATCGGGTCGTCGAGGTTCCACAGACCCTGTTCGTACAGGATCATCATCGCCACGCCGGTGACCGGCTTGGTTTCCGAACGGATGCGGAAGATGGCGTTGATCGGCATCGGATCGCCGCCCAGGGCGCGATGGCCGAAGGCCCTGGCGTGGACGACCCGGCCGTGGCGGGCCAGCAGGGTCACGCCGCCGGCGATCTGGCCGCGGTCGACCATGGCCTGCATGTGATCGTCGAGCCTCTTCAGCCGCTCGGCGCTGAAACCCTGCTCTTCCGGCTTGCCCCTGGGCAGGGGCAAGGCCTGGGCCGGGGTCGCGGCGACGGCCGCGCAACCGAAGACGCTGGCCAACAAGCTCAGCGCGCGGCGACGCAGCCGTCCCCTGCTCATTTCGGCCTGAACCGCTTGTTGGTCGCGAAGCCCTTGGGCGCGAGCTTGCCAGCTCCGGCCCGGCGACCGATCCATTCCTTCCATTCCGCCCAGTCGCGGCGCCGGCCGGCGGTGTCGATCCAGTAGGCCCCGGTCTCGGCGTTGAACGACAGGCCGTCGCGCAAGCCGCCCTCGCGGTAGGCCTGCAGCTTCACGCCCTTGCCGCGCGGCATTTCCGGCAGTTCCTCGATCGGGAAAATCAGGATCTTGCCGTTGTCGCCGATCACCGCGAACTGGTCGCCCACGGCTTCCAGGCAGAACGCCGCGCCGGCGGCGTCGACGTTCAGGACCTGCTTGCCGGCCTTGCGATTCGCGAGCGCTTCTTCCTCGGGCATCAGGAAGCCGTAGCCCAGCTTCGAGGCCAGAATGCGTTTGCGACCGGCCTTGAACGGGAAGACGTCGATGATCTTCACCTTGTCGTCCAGCTCGATCATCATCCGCACCGGCTCGCCATGGCCCCGCGCGCTGGGAAGCTTGTCGCAGCCCAGGGTGAAGAAGCGGCCATCGCTGGAGAAGATCAGCAGCTTGTCGGTGGTCTCGGCCGGGACCAGGAAGCCCAGCTTGTCGCCTTCCTTGAACTTCAGCTCGGACGGATCGTCGATCTTGCCCTTGGCGGCGCGGATCCAGCCGCGCTCCGACAGGATGATCGTGATCGGCTCGCGGACGATCATCGCCTCGATGGCGGCGTCGGCGTCGACGACCGGAGCGTCGGCGAAGATCGAGCGGCCCTTCACGCCCGTCGGGCGCGGCTTGTCCAGCGGGTGCTTGATCTTCAACAGGGTGGCGCGGACTTCCGACAGGCCCACGCCGACCAGCTTCCACTGCTTGGTTTCGCTGGCCAGCATGGCCAGGATGCCGTCGCGTTCCTCGACCAGTTCTGCGTGCTCGCGACGGATCTCCATCTCCTCCAGCTTGGCCAGTTGGCGCAGGCGGGTGTTGAGGATGGCGTCGGCCTGGATCTCCGAGAGCCCGAAGGTCTCGATCAGCTTTTCCTTCGGCTTGTCCTCATAGCGGACGATCCGAATGACCTCGTCGAGGTTCAGATAGGCAATCAGCAGACCGTCCAGGATGTGCAGACGGGCTTCGATCTTGGCCAGGCGGTGACGGGCCCGGCGGGTAAGCACCTCGCGGCGGTGGGCCAGGAAGGCCATCAGCGCCTGCTTGATGCCCATCACGCCCGGCGTGCCCCGCGCGTCCAGCACGTTGATGTTGACCGGGAAGCGGGCCTCCAGCGCCGAGAGCTTGAACAGGCTCTCCATCAGCACTTCGGGCTCGACGTTCTTGGACTTGGGCTCGAGGACCAGACGGATGTCCTCGGCGCTCTCGTCGCGGACGTCGCCCAGCAGGGCGGCCTTCTTGCTGTCGATCAGGTCGGCCAGCTGCTCGACCAGATCCGACTTCTTCACCTGGTACGGAATCTCGGTGACGACGATCTGGTAGGTGCCGCGACCCGTGTCTTCCTTTTCCCACTTGGCGCGGATGCGCACGCCGCCGCGACCGGTCTCGTAGGTCTCAAGCAAGGACGCGCGCGGTTCGACGATGACGCCGCCGGTCGGGAAGTCCGGCCCCGGCACCTTTTCCAGGATGTCCTCGGTCGTCGCGTCGGGATTGGCCAGCAGCAGTTGGCAGGCGTCGATCAACTCGGCGGCGTTGTGCGGCGGAATCGAGGTGGCCATGCCGACCGCGATGCCCGACGAGCCGTTGGCCAACAGGTTCGGGAAGCCCGACGGCAGGACCAGAGGCTCCTCGTCCTGGCCGTCATAGGTCGGCTTGAAGTCGACCGCGTCCTCGTCGATGCCGTCCAGCAGAAGCGTCGCCGCTTCCGTCATCTTGCACTCGGTGTAGCGCATGGCCGCGGCGTTATCGCCGTCGATATTGCCGAAATTCCCCTGCCCCTCGACCAGCGGGATGCGCTGGGCGAAGTCCTGGGCCAGACGGACCAGGGCGTCGTAGATCGACTGGTCGCCGTGCGGGTGGAAGTTACCCATGACCTCGCCGACCACCTTGGCGCATTTGCGCGCCGCGGCGTCGGGGTTCAGGCGCATGTTGCTCATCGCGTACAGCACGCGACGGTGCACGGGCTTTAGGCCGTCGCGGACGTCGGGCAGCGCCCGCGAACCGATGGTCGAGAGCGCATAGGCCAGATAGCGGCGCGACAGGGCTTCCGTCAGCGGCTCGTCGAGGATGCGGTCGCCGTCGTCGGGACCGCCGGGAGGAAGGACAGGCTTGTTCATCGAGGGGATTCGTTACTCCGGGCAACGATCCTAGCAGACATCGCCGCGATGATTCGACCGGTTAGGCCTGAACGATCCCCGGTTTTCCGGCTTCCAGGGCGGATGGCGACCGAATGCGCGGAAAGCGTCGGAGCGGCGCTCACAGTCGCCCCGCTTCGGTCAGTCGGTCGATCAGCCACATCCGCGGCGCGGGAAGCGGCCGGTTCAGCGGACCGAAGACGAACTGTTCGAGAAAGTGGCCGGTGATGTCCAGGCCCGCCTTCACGTCGCCCTCGGCCAGGCCGCCCTGCGAGGACAGCATGAACGGCGGCAGCGGCAGCAGCTTGTCATGATACGGCGCGCCGGCCCCTCGGCTGACGGCGCGACCGGTGCGCGGGCTGACATAGACCAGATCGTCGAAGCTTCCGGTGGCCGCGCACTTGGAGAGATCCAGGCCAAAGCCCAGCTCCTGCAAGAGGCCCGCCTCGTAGCGCACATAGACCGCCGGCCAGATGTCGGGGATTTCCAGCACGCGGATCAGGGCTTCCAGCGCGTGAAAGGCGCCGGGATGGGCCTCTCGCTCCGGCAGGGCCGAGGCGGCGACCGAGGCGGCGGCGGACAGGCCCGCCAGCGCCAGGCGGTCGTCGAACAGGCTGGAAGGCCCCTCGCCCATCGGCTCCAGGGTCGCCGAGCCCAGCTGGTCCGCGACCCGGGCGCGATAGCGGGCGATGACCCGGGCGCCGGGCTGCAGGAACGGCTTCATCCGCCGCGAGGCCGCGCCCGCCACGTGGGCGGCGAACTTGCCGCGATCCTGGGTCAGGAGCTCGACGATGGCCCCCGTCTCGCCGTGCGAGCGGGCCGAGAGGACGTAGGCTTCGTCCTCCCATTCCTGGCTCAAGCGGGCGTCCCCCAGGCCACGACCTTTTCCAGCACCGGCGTCCAGTCCGGCGCGACCGGCAGGCCGATCACGTCGCGCAGGACCGCTTCCAGTTCGCCGGCCGAGAGATCCCGCTGCTCGACCACGGCGCCGGTGACGTCGCGATGGGTGAAGCGGTTGTTCTTCAGGGCGTAACGGGCGGTCGGCGTCGAGCGGCCCACCGTCATGCTCCAGGTGAAGTGCGAACTCGGATGCGTATAGGTGTAGAAATTGACCTGCTCGTAGTCGATGTCGGCCCAGGCGCCCTTGGCCACCTGGTAGAGCGGCGCCCACTTGCCCGAGAGATTGGCCTGAACCTGGCGTTCGGCCACCCCGCCGTGCTCGACATCGACAATGCGGAACGCGCCGTGCGGCGTGTCCTGCACGTCGCCCGAGAATAGCCGCAGCGGCCCGGTCAGCACGCAGCCGCCAAAGCCGCTGTCGGCCAGCCAGGTTTCGCCATCGATCGAGACGCCCAGCACCATGTGCGAGCGTGGCCGGGCCGGCGCGCCCTCGGCCTGCATCCACTGCACGCGGGCCATCAGGCCCTCGACCTGGAAGCCTAGCGCGGTCAGCACGCGCTTGAGGAGACCGTTCTGCTCGTAGCAGTAGCCGCCCCGCCCGGCGCCGATCAGCTTGGCGTCGATGTCGGCCGGGACGATGCTGATTCCGCGCCCGAGGAGAACGTCGAGATTCTCGAACGGAATGGCGTCCGGGTGCTTCAGCGTGATGGCGCGCAAGGTCGCCAAGGTCGGCTCGCGCGGACCGTCATAGTCGATGCGCCGGAAATAGGCGTCCAGATCGACGGTCAACGCGGGCGCGTCAAACATCGAAGTCGAGTCCGATATCGCTGAACAGCCCCCGCTCCTCGGCCCAGTTCTCCTTGACCTTCACGTGCAGGAACAGGTGAACCTTGCGATCGAGGATCTCGCACAGCTCCTCGCGCGAAGCCTGGCCGATCCATTTCAGGGTCTGGCCGCCCTTGCCGATCACGATGATCCGCTGGCCCTCGCGCTCGACCAGGATGGTCTGCTCGATGCGGACGCTGCCGTCCTTGCGCTCCTCGAAGGCGGTCGTTTCGACGGTGGCCGCGTAAGGCAGCTCCTCGTGGACGCGCAGATAGACCTTCTCGCGGGTGATCTCGGCGGCCAGCAGGCGGGCCGGCAGATCGGCGGTCTGGTCCTCCGGATAGAGCCAGGGCCCCTCCGGCATCATCGAAACGAGCTTGGCGGTCAGGTCCTCGACGCCCGCGCCGGTCGTGGCGCTGATCATGAAGACGTCCGAATAGACGCCGGTGTCGAAGAAGTCCTTGGCCACGGCCAGCAGGGTGTCGCGCTTGACGCCGTCGATCTTGTTCAGGGCCAGGATGACCTTGCGATTGGCGGCCTTCAGCCCCTCGATGATGGTCTGGACGTCCTGGGCCGAGCGGAACTCGCCCGGCGTGGCCTTGTCGGCGCGGCTGGCCAGCTCGGCCTGCACATCGACCAGGTGGACGGTGGCCTCGGCGTCTTCCGAGCCGGCCCAGGCCGAGCGGACCATGGCGCGGTCCAGGCGGCGGCGCGGGCTGAAGATCCCGGGGGTGTCGACGAGCACGATCTGGGTGTCGCCCTCGATGGCGACGCCGCGTACGGGGAAGCGGGTGGTCTGGACCTTCTGGGTCACGATCGAGACCTTGGCCCCGACCATGTGGTTGACCAGGGTGGACTTGCCGGCGTTCGGCGCGCCGATGATCGCCACGAAACCGGCGCGAGTCTGGGCGGGTGCTTGGGGGGTGGTGTCAGTCATTGCGCGTGCGTGTAGCACCAATGGCCCCCCGGGGGTAGCGAACGGCCGATCAGCGCCCGGCGTTCTCGATCGCCGCGTCGATCTCGGCCAGGGCGTGGTAGCCCGGCTCCATCTTGCGACCGTTGATCTCGAAGGTCGGGGTGGCGTTGATGTCGTGCGCCTTGGCGTTCTTCTCGACCCGCTCGTTCAGGGCCTTGATCGCCGCCTCGTCGGTGACGCACGTGTTGAACTGCTCCTCGTTCATGCCGACCGACTTGGCGATGTCCAACAGGGTCTCGCGCGGCGTCTCGAAGACGCCCGGCTGGCTGGCGAAGATCGCTTCATTGACCTGGAAGTACTTGTCCTTGCCAGCGCAGCGGGCCAGCAGGAACCCGGCCGAAGCCACGGTGACTTCAGAGCCGCCGCCCACCAGCATCTCGCGGAACACGTAGTGGACCTTGCCGCTGTCGATGTACTTGGCCTTGAAGGCCGGGAAGACCTCCTGGTCCCAGCGCGCGCAGATCGGGCAGCCGACCGAGGCGTACTCGACCACCGTCACCTTGGCGTCCTTGTTTCCCAGGCTCATGTCGTCGGGCAACGCCTGATAGGACTGGCCCTTGCCGCAGGCGGCCAGGCCGAGGGTCAGCAGCAAGGCGACGGCGAGATGGCGCATGGGGAAGGTCTCCGGGAATCGCGGACGCGAGACGGCATGAAAGGGGCTCGGCGTGACGGCGGTCAAGGTGCGGGCTTGGAAGGACGCACAGCGCCGCGGCTTCACGCGGCGCGGCCGCTGAAGGCGTGGGGAGGCGACGGAGCGGCCGGGCGAACCCGGAGACCGTAGGGTTTGTTTTTGTTTCGGCTCGCGACTCCGCTCCGCCAGGCTGTTCTTGCCCGTGAGGTCGGGAGGCGTGAGCGTTGTCTGCTCGGGTCCCCGTTTACCCCCGGACGGGCGCGGACCAAGTCGATCGGCTACATCCGTCTCGACCCCGACGATCCACGATAGGCGGCTTGTACGATCACCGCCCTGTCGATCCGCTGAGGGTTTGGCCCCGGAGACTGCCCGTTCGCCTGCCGATCCGCCTAAAGAGTACGGACGGGGCGACTTTCGAGCCTCCGGGAACCGCCAGCGGCCCCGCTCAACCTACCCCCGCCGCCGTTTTGGGCCGGATCCAAACGCCCTCCCCCGCGACGGGGATGGCTTTGATTATCGCGGCGGATTCAACGCGGATCATTCAGCGGCGCGAAAAAGTGGGAAGTGGTTGATTTCACTGGGTTCGATCCCGCGAATTCCGAGGATAGACGCCGCCCAATCCCCTCTAGAGGGGTTCGTTACCCCGCCCCTTCGCGCTCCAGCAACGCCTTGGCGGCGGCCTTCTCGGCCTCCTGCCGGGACTTGCCTTTGGCGATAGCCGGATCCACCCCGACCACCACCGCCTCGACCGTGAACACCGGCGCGTGGTCGGGTCCCGTACGGTCCAGGACGCGGTAGGTCGGCAACGGGCGGCCCTTGCCCTGGGCCCATTCCTGCAGCGCGGTCTTGGGGTCGCGCGGACGGCCCTCGCCGGCCTTGTCGAACTCGTCGGCCCACAGGTCGAGGAACACCTTGCGGGCCGCGTCCAGGCCGCCGTCCTGGTAGAGGGCGGCCATCAGGGCTTCGGTGGCGCCGGCCAGGATCGAGTCGGTCTCGCGGCCGCCGATCTTGCTGGACGAGGCCGACAGACGCAGGGCCGGGCCCAGTTCGGCCAGGCGCGCGACGCGGGCGCAGGTCTCGCGGCTGACCAGGGCGTTCAGGCGCGGAGCCAGCTCGCCCTCCTTGGCCTTCGGGAAGCGATCGGCCAGGGCCTCGGCGGCCAACAGGCCCAGCACCCGGTCGCCGATGAACTCCAGCACCTCGTTGTCGCGGACCTTCTTGGCCCCATCCCCGACGCTGGCGTGCGTCAAGGCGCGTTCGAGCAGTTCGCGGTCGTTGAACCGATGGCCGATCCGGCGCTCGAGGTCGCCGACGGCGGCGACCCGTCTATCCATGGTTCTGCATCACTTCAGCACGTGGAAGAAGCGGCTGGGACGGGCGTTCAGGAACCACGTCCACGGCTTGAACAGGCTGGCCTCGGCGTTCCACGACAGCAGGATGATCTGGGCGCGGCCCACCAGGTTCTCGGCGGGCACGAAGCCGACGCCGATCTCGTCACCGATATACTGGTCCAGCTCGTAGTCCCACTTGCAAGCGCTCTCCGCGTAAGGCGAGACGCCCGGGTCGAAGCGACTGTCGGCCGAGTTGTCGCGGTTGTCGCCCATGAAGAAGTAGCAGCCGGCCGGCACGGTGTAGACGCCGGTGTTGTCGCCGCGGCTGTCGGGGCCGAAGTCCTGGGTGTTGTACTGGCGGCCTTCCGGGTTGGTCTCCTGGAAGCGCTGCACCTGCTGAGTGAAGCCGTAGCCGGTGTCGACCAGGGCCGGGGCCTGTTCCTTGCGCGGCAGGGCCTTGCCGTTGATGAACACCTGGCCGCCGCGGATCTGGACCTTGTCGCCCGGCAGACCGATCAGGCGCTTGATGTAGTCAGTGCGGTTGTCGCGCGGCAGCTTGAAGACGATGATGTCGCCGCGCGTCGGGGCGTGACCCAGGATGCGGCCCTTGATGATCGGCGGACTGAACGGGATCGAGTGCTTGCTCCAGCCGTAGCTGAACTTCGACACGATGATGTAGTCGCCCTGATAGAGGTTGGGCTCCATCGAGGCCGACGGAATGGTGAAGGGCTGGAACAGAAGGACCCGCAGCACGAGGGCGATGCCCAGGGCGTAGGCGACGGTCTTGATGATCTCGATGAACTCGGCGACGACGCCCTTCTCTTCGGGCGGCGTGAGGTCGTCGGCGGCGTCGGTCATGCGGGCGCGGAGCTCTTCGAAGATGATTGGCCGGCGAACCGGTTCGGCTTTGCTAGACGGGCTTGCCCCCATGAGCAAGAGTTGGAGGGGCAAGTGGGCGGGCCGTTAGCCGCACTTCATGGCGACGGTTGGGCCGTCTCGTCAAACGCGCTCGGGCAGGAGGCGAGTGCGTCAGGCCCTGGGCACGGCCTCGATGATCACGAAAGCCTGGGCGTAGGGATGGTCGTCGGTGAGGGAGAGGTGGATCACCGCCTCCATGCCCTCTGGCGTCAGTTCCTTCAGCCTTTCCAGCGCGCCGCCGGTCAGGGCCATGGTCGGCTTGCCCGACGGCAGGTTGACCACGCCCATGCCGGCCAGATGCACGCCGCGCTTGAGCCCCGTGCCCAGGGCCTTGGAGCAGGCCTCCTTGGCCGCGAACCGCTTGGCGTAGCTGGAAGCGCGGTCGGGCTTGCGCTCGGACCGCTTGCGCTCGATCTCGGTGAAGACCTTGTTGGTGAAGCGCTCGCCGAAGCGTTCCAGTGACTTCTCGATGCGGCGGATATCACAGAGGTCCGAGCCGATGCCGATGATCACGCCGCCTGCTCCGCTTCCACCGAGCGCGTTTCGCGCTCGGCATCTTCTAGCTGTCGAGCATCCTTACGCAAAACCGGCCTCCACTTTCACGGGATGCTCGACCCGGGCGGCGTCCATCAGCAGGCGCATCCGCTGGATCGCCTGCGGCAGGCCCACGAAGATCGCCTCGCCGATCAGGAAGTGGCCGATGTTCAGCTCGGCGATCTCCGGGATCGCGGCGATCGGCTTGACGGTGGCGTAGTCGATGCCGTGGCCGGCGTGGACTTCGAGGCCGAGGTTCGCGGCCAGGGCCGCGCCGGCCTTCAGCCGCTCGAGAATGGCTTCGGCGCGTTCAAGGTGGCCCTCGCGATAGGCGTCGCAATAGGCGCCGGTGTGCAGCTCGATGACCTGGGCGCCGGCGGCGGCCGAGGCGCGGATCTGCTCGGGATCGGCTTCGATGAACAGCGACACCCGCGCCCCGACGGTGCGCAGGCGGGCGGTGGCGTCGGCGATGCGGTTCTGGCCCTTGATCACATCCAGGCCGCCCTCGGTGGTGACCTCCTCGCGGCGCTCGGGCACCAGGCAGGCGGCGTGCGGGCGCGCGCCGATGGCGATGCCGACCATCTCGTCGGTCACGGCCATCTCGAAGTTCAGCGGCTTGCCGCGCTTGTGGCAGAGGTCGGTCAGCACGGCGATGTCGGCGTCGCTGATGTGGCGGCGATCCTCGCGCAGGTGGGCGGTGATGCCGTCGGCGCCGGCGGCCAGGGCCAGCTCCGCCGCGCGCACCGGCTCGGGATAGGACGAACCGCGCGCGTTCCGGATCGTGGCCACGTGGTCGATATTGACGCCCAGTCGCAAGCTCATCCGCTCTTCCCGTCGAAACCCAAGGACTCGGCTGGAGTCTATAAGCCCAGCCGCCCGCCTGTGCAGGTGGGAATTTCGCGGGCCGGCGCCAGGGCTGGCGCATGGACAAAGCCGCGCCGGCGCCTAATCGTATACGCTCTACCTTTGGGAGGGGCGTGATGATTTCGAACAAGACCTGGCTGGCCGCGACGGCGGGCGTTCTGGCGATCACCTTGGCGAGTGGGGCGAGCGCCGCCGACATTTCGGCCGGCAAGCTCAAGAGCCTGAAAGCCGAGGCCGTGGCGGGCGTCGAGAGCCGCGCCAAGCTGGCCCAGGTGATGAACGACGAGATCTTCTCGTTCGGCGAGCTGGGTTTCCAGGAGGTCGAGACCTCGGCCTACATCACCAAGGTGCTGGAGCAGAACGGCTTCACCATCAAGCGCGGCGTCTCGGGCATCCCGACGGCCTGGACCGCGACCTGGACGAACGGGAGCGGCGGCCCGACCATCGCCTTCGGCAGCGACATCGACTGCATCCCCAAGGCCTCGCAGAAGCCGGGCGTGCCCTGGCATGATCCGATCGTTCCCGGCGCGCCGGGCCACGGCGAGGGCCACAACTCCGGCCAGGCCCTGAACGTCGTCGCCGCCCTGGCGGTCAAGGACGTGATGACCAAGCAGAACATCGCCGGGACCCTGGTCCTGTGGCCCGGCGTGGCCGAGGAGCTGGTGGCCGGCAAGGCCTACATGGTCCGCGATGGCGTGTTCAACGGCGTCGACGCCACCATCTTCACCCACGTCGGCTCGAACCTGCAGACCGCCTGGGGTCAGCCCTCGGGCACGGGCCTGGTCTCGATCAAGTACAATTTCCATGGCGAGTCCGCCCACTCGGCCGGCGCGCCGTGGCGTGGCCGCAGCGCCCTGGACGCCGTCGAGCTGATGGACATGGGCTGGAACATGCGCCGCGAGCATCTCAAGCCCGAGCAGCGCTCGCACTATGTGATCACCGACGGCGGCGACCAGCCCAACGTCGTGCCGTCCGAAGCCACCGTCTGGTACTATTTCCGCGAACAGACCTTCGACGCGATCAAGAAGAACTGGGACATCGGCAACCGGATCGCCAAGGCGGCGGCCGACATGACCGACACGAAGATGGACTACGCCATCGTCGGCACGGCCGCCCCGCGCCACTTCAACAAACCGATCGCCGAGGCGGCCCAGAAGAACATCGACGCCGTCGGCCTGCCCAAGTGGACCGACGACGAGCAGGCCTTCGCCAAGGCCGTGCAGAAGAACGTCGGCTCGACCAAGCAGGACGGCCTCGACGTCAAGCTGAAGGGCCTCAAGCCCCCGGAGGAAAAGCCCGAAAGCGGCGGCTCGGACGACATCGGCGACATCTCGTGGATCATGCCCACGATCACGATCAACTATCCGTCGAACATCCCCGACCTGCCGGGCCACCACTGGGCCAACGCCATCTCGATGGCCACGCCGATCGCCCACAAGGGCGTGGTGGCCGGCTCGAAGGTGGTGGCGATGACGGCGCTGGACCTCTTGACCCAGCCCAAGCTGCTGGCCGAAGCCAAGACCTACTTCACCGACGTCCAGACCAAGACGCAGAAGTACGTGCCGATGCTGGCCGCGACGGACAAGCCGCAGACCCAGATCAACGCCAATATCATGGCGACCTATCGGCCCGAGATGAAGAAGTACTACTACGACCCCGACAAGTACGGGACCTATCTGGAGCAGTTGGGCATCGCCTGGCCGGTCAAGCAGCTGACGCCGCCGCCGGCCAAGGCGGCCGACTAGACCGCTCTACCGCAGCCGGCGGCTGCCGGGATCCTCGATGGGGATCGCGGCCAGCTCCGGCGGCAGGGCGTCGGCCGGATAGGCGGGGACTTCCAGGCTGCACAGCGAGATGAGCGGCACGCCGACATCGACCTTGCCGCCCGAGCGGTCGACGATGCAGGCGGCGGCCACGACGTCGCCGCCAGCCTCCTGGATGGCCTGGATGCATTCGCGCGACGACAGGCCGGTGGTGACGATGTCCTCGACCATCACGACCTTCTGGCCGGGCTCCAGGTGGAAGCCGCGGCGGAACTTGAAGCTGCCGCCCTCGCGCTCGACATAGATCGACGGCACGTTCAGGTGACGGGCGGTCTCATAGCCGGGGATGATGCCGCCGACGGCCGGCGAGACAGCGACGTCGACCGCGCCGACCGTGGCGAGGATCTTCTCCGCCAGGGCCTTGCAGAGCCGCTCGCAGCGCTCGGGGCGCATGAACACCAGGTTCTTCTGCAGGAAGACCGGGCTGTGCAGGCCGCTGGACAGCACGAAGTGGCCTTCGCGCAGAGCCCCTGCGGCGCGGAATTCGTCGAGGACGTCATCGTTGGTCATGAACGCTGCCTATAGAACCAAGCGGGCGAGTCTTCAAACGCCGGCTTGCCTGACCGCGCCGTTTCAGGCTTTACGGCGCGCATGACCGAAGAAGTGCAACGTCCTCGCGTCGGCTGCGGCGCGGCCATCCTCGACAGCCAAGGCCGGCTGCTGCTGGTCAAGCGGGTCAAGAACCCCGAGGCCGATCACTGGGGCGTGCCCGGCGGCAAGCTGGACTGGGGCGAGGCCGCCCACGTCTGCGCCGAACGCGAGATCCGCGAGGAACTGGGGATCACCATCAAGGCCGGCCGCGTCCTGGCCGTCACCGACATGGTCGCCCCCGACTATCACTGGGTGGCCATCACCTACGCGGTCGAAAGCTTCGCGGGCGAGCCGGCGATCCAGGAGGCCCACGCCATCCACGAATGGGGCTGGTTCGCCCTGGACGCCCTGCCCTCGCCGATGACGGCGGGCACGCGCGACGCGGTGGCGGCGCTGCGGGGGCGCTAAGCCAGCTCCTTGACGATCCGCCACGCCCGCAGCGGCAGCACATAGTCCCGGTTGCCGATCGCCTCGGCGTCCATGCCCGCCAGCACCGCGCCGATATCGAAGGTCATGGCGCGGCTGCGCGCATAGTAGCTGTGCTGGACCAGGGCGTCGGCGTCGCCGGCCACGTTGCGGCAATCGACCAGCACCACCTTCTTGGGCAGCATGTCGATCAGCCGGGGGCCGTCCGACCCGAGGCGGTCAGGATTGCCCTTGGTCTTGTCCGAGATGACCAGCGCCCGATCGGATGGGTTGAAATAGACCGTCACCTGACGCCCGATCCTCGGCAGGGGCTTCAGCTTGCTGTCCTGCTCGAAGGTGTCGTCGTCCTCGTCGGGGGCGGCCAGGAGGATCTGGTCGAAGATGCGGACCAAGCCGTCGGGGTCCTTGGCGAGCGCCGCCTGCAGGCCCTGGCGCAGGACGTAGGCGCCCATGCTGTGGGCCATCAGGTGGATGCTGCGATCACAGCGATCCGCGTTGCGCAGCTGCTCCAGGAAGTCGCGCAGTTTCAGATAGGTCCGCGCCAGGGCGGGGCCGGACGCCCGCGCGTCCTCGCGGTCGCTGTAGTAGGACATGAACGGCACGGCCTCGCCGTCCGAGGGCCAGCTGAACACCACCACGTTCACCGGCCGGCCGTCATCGGTCGCCCCGGCCCGGATCCGCACGTCGCGCGCCAGCCGCGCGCCCGCCTCGATCGCGCCGTTGAAGGTGACGTTGAAGCCGTGGATGAAAACCAGGGTGTCCTGGCCGTCCAGCATCGCCTTGCGAATGTCGTCCAGGAACCGGCCGCCGCCGGTCTTGGCCACGTCGGTCTCGCCTTTCACGTCCGGATAGACGACGACCGACCCGCCCTGCAGCGTCTCGACTCCCTCTGGGAAGTCGACATAGCCGAACCGCAGCGCCGCCACCCCGTCGGGATTGAAGCGCGGTCCGAAGACCAGCTTCTTGTTGTCGGGCTGCTCGTTGCGATTGGTCGCGAAATAGACGCGTACAGCACCCATGATCGCCTCCCCGGTCTTGGCCAGGACGATGCGCCCTTAACGGGAATTCGGCAACCGTTCAGCTTGGAGCTTAGCCGCGCGTCCGATCCACGGTCTCGACCGAAGGACACGCCCGCAGCGCGGCCTGGATGTTGGTCAGGTGCTTGGCGTCGCGGACCTCGACATCGATGTCGGTGTCGAAGAAGTCGCTCTGCCGATGGTGCATCCGCAAATTGACGATGTTGCCGCCGGCCTCGCCGATGATCGTGCAGACCAGGCCCAGCACGCCGGGCGCGTTCTGGATGGTGGCGTGCAGGCGGGTCAGCGAGATGGTCGAGCGCTCGGCCTCGGGCGTCCAGTTCAGGTCGCGCCACAGCTCCTCGCGGTCCTCGTATTCGGCCAGGCGCGGGCAGTCGATGGTGTGGACGTCAAGGCCCTCACCGTCCTCGCGCAGGATGCCGACGATGCGGTCGCCCGGCACAGGGCTGCAGCAGTGGGCGAAGTGCAGGGAAACGCCCGGGGTCAGGCCGCCGCCGCGCACGTAGAGCGTCGCGTCCTGGCCGCCTTCGATCTTGCGGCGGGCCGTGGCGGCCTCCCGATCGGAGTCCTTCATGCCCGGATAGGCCGTCTCCAGCACCTGGCTGGGCGAAACCCGACCCCGCCCGACGGCGTCGAACAGCGCCTCGTCGCTCTCCAGGGCGAAGCGCTCAAGGATCGGCCGCAGCGAGACGTCCTTCAGCTTCTTGCCGGCGCGCTCGAAGACCTGCTCCAGCGACGCCTTGCCCAGGCGCAGGAACTCTTCCTTCTCGGTCTGGCGGATATGACGCCGGATGGCGGATCTCGCCCGGCCCGTGACCGTCAGCGAGCGCCAGTCCGGCGGCACCACGGGCTTGGAGCCCCGCACCACCTCGACCACGTCGCCATTGACCAGCGGCGTGCGCAGCGGCTTCAGCTCGCCGTTGATCTTCACGCCGATGCAGGTGTCGCCGACGCTGGTGTGGACGGCGTAGGCGAAGTCAAGCGGCATCGCGCCCCGCGGCAGGCTGACCAGCTTGCCCTTGGGCGTGAAGACGAACACCTGGTCGAGGAACATCTCGAGCTTGGCGTGCTCGACCAGTTCCTCGGAGTCCCCGCCGTGCTCCAGCACCTGGACCAGCTGGCGCAGGTTGGCCAGCGGGTCGCGGCCGCCGGCGGCTTCCATGCCTTCCAGGTCGAGCCCGTACGAGGCGTCCTTGTAGCGGAAGTGGGCGGCGACGCCCTCTTCGTTGACCCGGTCCATGGCCTCGGTGCGGATCTGCATCTCGATCCGCATCCCGCGCGGGCCCACGACCGTGGTGTGCAGCGAGCGGTAGTTGTTCCGCTTCGGCGTCGAGATGTAGTCCTTGAAGCGGTCGGGCACGCTGGACCAGGCCCGGTGGACCACGCCCAGGGCGCGGTAGCAGTCTTCCTCGCTGTCGACGATCACGCGAAACGCATAGATGTCCGACATCTGCGAGAAGCCGATCGATTTGCGCTGCAGCTTGCGCCAGATCGAATAGGGCGACTTCTCGCGGCCGAAGACGCGGGCCGGCATGTTCGACGATTCCAGGCGCGCGGCGATCTCCTGGCTGACCAGGGCCACCGCCCCGCCCTGCTCTTCGCGCAGCGCGTCCAGGCGGCGGATGATGGCGTCGCGCGCCACCGGATTGGTGTGCTGGAAGGACAGCTCCTCCAGCTCCACGCAGATGCGGTGACAGCCGATGTTGCGGGCCAGCGGCGCGTAGATGTCGCGCGTCTCGCGGGCGATCCGCTCGCGTTTCGCCTGGTTCTTGATGAAGTGCAGCGTCCGCATGTTGTGCAGACGGTCGGCCAGCTTGACCAGTAGGACGCGGACGTCCTTGGAGATGGCCAGGATGAATTTGCGCAGGTTCTCGGCCTGCCGCATGTGCTCGGCCTGCAGTTCGAGCTTGCTGAGCTTGGTGACGCCTTCGACCAGCTCGGCGATCTCGTCGCCGAACAGCTTGGCGATCTCTTCCTTGGTGACCGGGGTGTCCTCGATCACGTCGTGCAGGAGCGCGGTGACGATGGTGGCGGTGTCCAGCCGGTATTCGGTGAGGATGCCCGCCACCTCGATCGGATGGGCGTAGTAGGGGTCGCCGCTGGCCCGGGTCTGCGAGCCGTGCATCCGCATGGCGTAGACATAGGCGCGGTTCAGCAGCGCCTCGTCGGCCGTCGGGTCGTAGGCGTGGACCCGCTCGATCAGCTCGTACTGGCGAAGAAACTTGGGGCGCGGCTTGGGCGCCGGCGGCTCGACCGCCGCGGCCGGAGCTTGAGACGAAGACGCGCCCGATTCGACATCGGGCGCGCGTTCGGACAGAGCGGTCGGCGTGACCGCCTGCAGGGTTAGAGGGTCTGCGCCTTCGGGGCTCAGTACCGCTCCTCCTGACCGCCGTCACGGTCGCTCTGCAGCGCGCGGACCAGTTCCAGTTCGCTCATCTGCATGTGGCTCGGATCGGCCAGCAGGGCCAGGGTCTCGGCCTCTTCCTCGGCCTCGGTGTGCTCATCGACGCGTTGCAGCGTGCTGATGAGGTGCTCCTTCAGGCCTTCGTGATCGATCACGTCGTCGGCGATCTCGCGCAGGGCGACGACCGGGTTCTTGTCGTTGTCGCGGTCGACCATCAGGGCGGCGCCGGCCGAGATGGCGCGGGCGCGGTGCGCGGAGAGCAGAACCAGCGAGAAGCGGTTCGGAACCTTCTCGACGCAATCTTCGACGGTGACGCGGGCCATGAGTTCCTCGGGCTGCCGATTAGCTATCGCAAAATAGGCTTCCGTGCGGCGACAAGCAATGTCGCGCATGAATGTCAGCTTTTGCGAGCGGGCGCTTATGCCCGCTTCGCTCGTCAATGTCCACCCCGTAGGCGCTAGACGGACTTGGTGGAGCGCGCGTCGCGCCCGACGCTGGCGTTGGCCGCCAGGCGGAAGGCCGACTCACCGCTCACCGGATGCACCCAGGCCGAGGCCAGTTCGGCCAGCGGTCCCATCACGAACAGCCGGTCGTGGGCGCGTGGATGCGGCACGACGAGGTCGCCGTCCAGGACCGTCCGGCCGTGGGCGATGAGATCCAGGTCCAGGGTTCGCGGGGCGTTGGCCTTTCCCCTCGTCCTTCCGAAGCGTTCCTCGATCGTGTGCAGCGCCGCCAGGGTGTCGGCCGGGGACAGGTCGGTGGCGACGATGGCCACGCCGTTCAGATAGTCGGGTCCGGCCGGATCGGGCCAGGCCGCCGAAGCCCACCAGGTCGAGCGCGTCACCACGGTCAACCCGACCTCCGGCAAGGCGGCCAGCGCGGCTTCCAACAGCGCCTCGCGACTCGTATAGGGTCCGGGCAGATTGCTGCCGAGCGCCACGATCACGGCCTCGTCCAAGTCATTTCGAGCGACCTGATTTTTCAAGGGATTATCGTGACCTTCTATCCGACCGACCGCCTGGCGCTGTTCATCGACGGGGCCAATCTCTATTCCGCCGCCAGGGCCCTGGGCTTTGACATTGACTACCGCAAGCTGCTCGACGAGTTCAGAAAGCGCGGCGTCCTGATCCGAGCCTACTACTATACCGCGATCGCCGAGAACGACGATTATTCGCCGATCCGCCCCCTCGTGGACTGGCTGGACTACAACGGCTTCACCCTGGTGACCAAGCCGGCCCGCGAGTTCACCGACAGCCAGGGCCGCAAGCGCTGGCGCGGCGACATGGACATCGAGATCGCGGTCGACATGTTGCAGATCGCCGAAACCGCCGACCATCTGGTGCTGTTCTCCGGCGACGGCGATTTCCGCGCCGTGGTCGAGGCCGTCCAGCGCAAGGGCCGCCGGGTCACCGTGGTCTCGACCATGAAGAGCCAGCCGCCGATGACCAGCGACGACCTGCGCCGCCAGGCCGACAACTTCGTCGACCTCGCCGACCTCGGCAGCATCATCGGCCGCCCGCAGCGGGTCCAGCCGCGTCCGGTCTCGGACAACCGCACCCCGGCAGAACGCGAAGCCGACGACGAGTACTGAGATGAGCCAGCGTTCCAACATCGTCGGCGAGACCGTCCCCAACCCCGCCGAGCCGCCGCGCGACTGCCCGCTGTGCCCGCGCCTGGTGGCCTATCGCCGCGAGAACCAGGACCTCTATCCCGACTGGTTCAACGGCCCCGCCCCCTCGTTCGGCGACAAGGACGCGCGCCTGCTGGTCGCGGGCCTGGCCCCCGGCCGCAAGGGCGCCAACCGCACGGGCCGGCCGTTCACCGGCGACTACGCCGGGACCCTGCTCTACGACACGATGATCAAGTTCGGCTTCGCCACCGGCAAGTTCGAGGCGCGCCCCGATGACTCGCTCCAGCTGGTCGGCGCGGCCGTGACCAACGCCGTCCGCTGCGCGCCGCCCGGCAACAAGCCCGAGACCTCGGAAGAGAACAACTGCCGCCCGTTCCTCACCGCGCGGCTGGAGATGTTCCCCAATCTGAAGGCCATCGTCACCCTGGGCGACGTCTCGCGGCGCAATGTGCTGAAGGCCCTGGGCCTCAAGGCTTCGGCCGGCGTTCCCGGCCATGGCTCGGAGTTCCAGGCCGGTCCCTATCGGATCTTCAACAGCTATCACTGCTCACGGCTCAACACGAACACCGGCCGCCTGACGACGCCGATGTTCGAGGACCTGTTCGCGCGGGTTAAGGCCTATCTGGACGAGACCGCCTAGACCTTCACCGTGCGCCCCTCGCGGGCCGCGCGGTAGACGGCCTCGATCAGGCGCATGTCCTTGAGGCCCTCCTCGCCGGGGACGATCGGCTCGCGGCCGGTGAGGATGCATTCCGACAGGTGGTCCAGCTGAGCGGAGAACTGGTTCTTCGGCTGCGCGGCGGGCTCGCGCGGGCCCGTCTGACGGTTCAGTTGCGCCCGCATCGTCTGGCCCTGGTAGCTGGTGGCCGGCTCCAGCTCGACCCAGCCCTTGGGACCGCTGACGCGATAGCGGTTGAAGTTGGTGCTGTAGGTGGAAAAGCAGTTGGCCACCGCGCCCGACGGGAACAGCAGCTGGAAGCTGATGATGTCCTCCACCTCCTTGAAGCGGATGTCGGAACGGTCCGTGGACTCCATGGCGTTGACGGCCACGGGCTCCTCGCCCGTCAGGTAGCGGGCGGCGTTCAGGCTGTAGATTCCGATGTCCATCAGGCTACCGCCGCCGGACAGCGCCCGCTTCAGCCGCCACTGGGTCGGGTCGCCGATCGTGAAGCCGTGGTCGGTCGTCACCGTCCGCACCGGTCCGAAAGCCCCTTCCCGCGCCAGCTTGATGGCCTCGATATTGTGGGCCTGGAACCGGCTGCGATAGCCGATCATCAGCTTGCGGCCGGCCTTCTTGCACGCGGCGATCATAGCCTCGGCGTCAGCTGACGTCGTCGCCATCGGCTTCTCGCACATCACGTGCTTGCCCGCCTTGGCCGCACGCTCGGTGAAAACGCGGTGCAGGCTGTTGGGCGTGATGACGTAGACGATGTCGACGTCGGGATTGTCGGCGATCCTGTCGAAGGTCTCGTAGCTGTAGCGATGGCTTTCGGGAATGCCGTACTGCTCGCCGAACTTGGTCAGCTTCTCCGGCGTGCCGCTGACCAGGGCCACCAGCTTCGAATGCTCGCACTCGGCGAAGCGCGGCATGATGATCTGGGTGGCGTAGTAGCCCAGCCCCAGGATCGCATAGCCCAGCTTGCGGCCGGACTCCGCCGCCCTGGCCTCGAGAGATGGGGCGCTCAGGGGCAGAGTGGCGGCGAGACCAGCCGCCAGGAATGTCCGCTTGCTGATCTCGTCCATGTCGCTCTCTCCTACCAGGCCAGGCCGGAAGTCTTGGTGCGCACGCGCGCCACAATGTGACTAGAGGTCAGGAACAGCGTCTTGCCGTCCTCGCCGAACGCGCAGTTGGCGGCCGGACCGCCGGTCTCGATGACGCCCAGCAGCTTGGCCTCCGGCGTCAGGATCATGATCCCGCCCGGCCCGCTGGCGAACAGGTTGCCCTTGGCGTCGACCTTCATGCCGTCCGGCAGGCCGGGCCCACCGGCCTTCAGCAGCTCGGAAGCGTCGAAGAACACTTTTGACGACTTGGGCAGGCCGTCCCCGCCAAGCTCGTAGGCCATGATCACCGGCCGCTTGGGGTCCGAGATCGAGACGTAAAGCCGCCTGCCGTCGGGCGACAGCCCCACGCCATTCGGGAACGACAGCGTGTCGTCGATCAGCGCCACATCGCCGTTCAGGCGCAGCAGGTAGACGCCGTTGAACGACAGTTCCTTGGCCGGCGAGGCGTCCAGCCCCTCCAGGCCGTAGGGCGGATCGGTGAAGTAGAGCGAACCTTTCAGCGGACCGTCGCGGACCTCGACCAGATCGTTGGGACTGTTGAATTTCTTGCCCTTGTACGTGCTGGCCAGGACCGTCTTCTGCTTGGTCGCCAGATCCACCTTGGCCAGGCCGCGATTGCCGCAGTCGGCGATCACCAGGTCACCGGCCAGGGTGATGATCGCGCCGTTCGAGCCGGCCTCGCGGAAGATCTTGGTTGGCGGACCGTCATAGCCCGAGGGCTTGAGGAACTCGGTCTTTCCGGTCTTGGGGGTCCAGCGATACATGACGTTGCCGGGCACGTCCGAGAACAGCAGGGACTTGCTCTCCCAGTGCCAGGCCGGCCCCTCGGCCCAGGTGACGCCATCGGCGATCTGCTCGATCGGCGCATTGACGTCGAGGATCGCGTCCAGCTCCGGCGAAAGGCGGCGGATCTTGCCGATCTTCGGATAGGCGGGCGAAGCGGCCAGGGCCTGCCCGCCAGCGATCAGGGCGGCTCCTGCGCCCAGCACGGCGCGACGGGTGGTCATGGCGATCTCCGCTTCTTCTTGTCAGATCGTTATGGGGCGACGTCGATGTTACCGCAACCAAGGTTCGACTAAAGTCTCACCCTGGGCACCGCGTCCAGCCAGCGGGCGTAGGCCGCTTCGCGCGCGTGCTCCTTGATCGACGGCGACAGGGTCTCGGCGGCCGGGCTGGCCTCGGCGGCCTCCTCGACCGAGGCGTAGAGCCCCGCCCCCACGCCCGCGAACAGGGCCGCGCCCAGCGCCGTGGTCTCCTGGTAGCTGGCGCGCCGCACCGACATTCCGGTCAGGTCGGCCAGTCGCTGCGAGAACCAGGCGCTCTTGGACATGCCACCGTCGATGCGCATCTGCGCGGCTTCCCCGAAAGCCGAGGGCGCGTCGGCGCGCATGGCCTCGATCAGGTCGCGGCTCTGCAGGGCGCACGCATCGAAGGTCGCCGCGGCGATCTCCGGCAGGCCAGCGTCGCGGGTCAGGCCGAAGATCCCACCGCGCGCCTTGGCGTCCCACCAGGGCGCGCCCAGGCCGGTGAAGGCCGGCACCACCACGACGCCGTGGTCGGCCTTGGCCGCCCGGGCCAGGGCCTCGGCCGCGCGCGGGCCGCCGGTGACGCCCAGCCCCTCGCCCAGCCACTGGATCGCCGCCCCGGCCACGAAGATCGAGCCTTCCAGGGCGTAGGTCGTCTTGCCGCCGACCCGCGCCGCCACGGTGGTCAGCAGGCGCGAACGCGAGATCGGCCGCGCCTCGCCGGTGTTGATCAGCATGAAGCAACCGGTGCCGTAAGTGGCCTTCATCTGGCCCGGCGCGACGCAGCCCTGCCCCATCAGCGCGGCCTGCTGGTCGCCGGCCACGCCGCGGATCGGAACGGGGCGCCCCAGCAGCTCGGCGCTCGTCTCGCCATAGTCGTCGACACAGTCCAGCACCTTGGGCAGCAGCGGCGCGGGGACCTTGAACAGGTCGAGCATCTCGGGCGACCAGTCCTGGGCGCCGATGTCGAACAGCAGGGTGCGCGAGGCGTTGGTGGCGTCGGTCGCGTGGACCGCCCCGCCCGTCAGCCGCCAGATCACCCAGCAGTCCATGGTGCCGCACAGCAAGCCGCCCGCCTCGGCCCGGGCCCGCGCGCCCGGAACCCTGTCGAGGATCCAGGCGATCTTGGTGGCCGAAAAATAGGGATCCAGCAGCAGCCCCGTGACCTCGGTGACGCGCGGTTCGTGGCCCGCCGTCTTCAGCGCGGCGCAGACCTCGGCCGTGCGGCGGTCCTGCCAGACGATCGCCGGATGGATCGGACGGCCGGTGGCGCGATCCCAGACCACCACCGTCTCGCGCTGGTTGGTGATGCCGATGGCGGCGATGGCGTCCGTCCGGCCCGAGGTCTCGGCCACCTCACGCAGCACCGCCAGGCAGGCGGCGTAGATCTCCTCGGCGTCATGCTCGACCCAGCCGTCGCGCGGATAGCTCTGGCGCAGCGGGCGCGAGGCCTCGCCCAGGGACTGGCCCGCGCGGTCGAACAGGATGGCCCGGGTGCTGGTCGTGCCCTGGTCCAGGGCCAGGATCAGGTCTTGAGTCACATATCCTCCGCTCGAGCTTGCGACATCTCGACGCGATGTGGCGCGTCGGCGTCCTTGGCCTGTTTAAGCATGTTTTCATTTGGGGGCCGCAAGGTCATCCTGATCGGGTCTTCCGGATTCGAAGGAGGCGGGCCATCCAAGCCGTCGAGATCGCATCGCTCATGAAGCTGGCCCGCAGTCGCGAGCCTGGCGATCGTGAACGCCTGCTCACCGGGATCATCGACCTCTGCGAGGCCGGTCAGGCCAGCGGCGAGCCGACCCATCCCGACATCCAGGCCCTGCTCAATTCCATCTTCATGACCCTGGTGGTCGAGGCCGAGCGCGACATCCGCCACCGGCTGTCCGAGCGCCTGGCCGACGCCGACTGGGCCCCCTCGGCCCTGATCAACATCATGGCGCTGGACGAGATCGACATCGCCCGCCCGATCATCGCCCGCAGCCCGGTGCTGCAGGATCACGACCTGATCCGGCTGCTGGTTCAGGCGACGCTGGAGCACCAGATCGAGATCGCCCGCCGTCCGCACCTGCAGGCGCAGGTGGTCGAGGCGATCATCAGCCGCGACGAGCCGGCCGTGCTGACCGCCCTGGCCGCGAACGACACCGCCCACATCTCACCGGACGCCATGAGCCGGCTGGTGAACCGCTCGCGCGAGGTCGTCGCCCTGCGCTCGCCCCTGGCCCAACACCCGAAGCTCTCCGCCGATCTGGCCGAGCAGCTCTATCTGCTGGTCGGCCGCGCCCTGCGCGACGCCCTGACGACGCGGTTCCAGCTGGATCCGACCAAGATGCAGGCCGCCGTCGACGAGGCTCTGCACGCGGCCCATCGTGGCGAATCCGCGGGCGAGGACGTCGGCCCGGTCGAGGTCGACGAGGATCGCGAGGAGATGGAGCGCTCGCTGATCGAGAAGCTGGATTCCGCCGGCCAGCTGCGACCCGGCTACCTGCTACGCGTGCTGCGCGAGGGCCGGCTGCAACTGTTCGTCATGGCCTTGGCGCGCCTGGGCAAGTTCGAGCCCCCTCAGATCCGCCGCGCCATCGACAGCGGTCGCCCCGAGCTTCTGGCCCTGGCCTGCTCGGCCGTGGGCATCGACCGCAGCGTTTTCCCGACCATCCTGGAGCACGTCCGCCAACTGAATGGCGGTCGTCCCGGCGGCGGTGAAGAGGGCGTCCGCCGCGCCGCCAGCGCCTTTGGCCCCTTCACGCCGGATATCGCCGGCATGGCCTTCCGCCAGGCCGTCGGCCAGGTCTGACGCGGCGGTCTCATCGGTCGTTTGACAAGCTCGCGGGCTTCCCGCCACTTGGCCGCATGTACCAAGCGCAACCCTTCGTGACTCGCCTGTCTTTCAAGGCCAGCGACCGCCCCGAAGCTCAGGAGGCGCGGGAACGGCTGATGGCCCGCTATGGCGATGTCGGCGACCAGAACGCCCAGGTCATCGTGGCGCTGGGCGGCGACGGCTTCATGCTGGAGACCCTGCACGAGGCGATCGCCACCCAGACGCCGATCTACGGCATGAACCGCGGCTCGGTCGGTTTCCTGATGAACGAGTACAGCGAGGACAGCCTGCTGGAGCGGATCAACGCCGCCGAGCGCGCCGTCATCCATCCGCTGGCCATGGTCGCCATCGATTCGAACCGGAAACAGCACCGCGCCTTGGCCATCAACGAGGTCTCGCTGCTGCGCCAGACGCGCCAGACCGCCAAGCTGCGCATCTCGATCGACGGCAAGGTGCGGATGGGCGAGCTGGTTTGCGACGGCGCTCTGCTGGCCACCCCCGCCGGCTCGACGGCCTACAACCTCTCGGCCCACGGCCCGATCATCCCGATCGACGGTCAGGTCCTGGCCCTGACGCCCATTTCCGCCTTCCGCCCCCGCCGCTGGCGCGGCGCCCTGCTGCCGCAGTCGGCGCGGGTGACGTTCGAAATCCTGGAAGCCGACAAACGGCCGGTCAGCGCCGTGGCCGACAACTTCGAGGTGCGCGACGTCCTGGAGGTGCACATATCCGAGGACCGCGGCACTTCGCTGTCGATGCTCTTCGACGCCGGCCGCAGCCTCGAGGAAAGAGTTCTGGCCGAGCAGTTCTCTGCCTAAGTCTGGCGCGTGGCAGCCGAAAGCGGATGCCGGTTTCGGCGCCCGCCACGCTCCAACTCTAGAGATTGAGCCTGTTCATCCATTTCTGATGTTCATCAGAAAATGGACAGGCTCAAGGGCGTGAGACGTTGGGTCGCAGAAAGTTTCGTCTCATCCAATATTAACGCCTGCTATGTTAGTGGATACCCAACTATCCGCCGCCGGGAGAGGCGCCCGTGACGAATAAGACCGCTGAAGTGATCCAGGTGCCGAACATGCTCAAGCTCAAGGTGGGCGGTCGGGGCGGCATCGACATGGCCGCCATCGCCAAGGCCGAGGCGGCTCTGAAGAGCCTGTCCGGCAACTTCGCCCAATGGCTGAACGACGAGATCGTCAAGCTGGAGGCCGCCCGCCAGGGCGTCCGCACCGAGGGCCTCAACGCCCAGACGGTCGAGACCCTCTATCTGCGCGCTCATGACCTGAAAGGCCTGGGCGCCACCTACGAATTCCCGCTGATCACCCGCCTGGCCGCGTCGCTCTGCAAGCTGATCGACGATCCGGACACCCGCCTGTCGGCGCCGATGTTCCTGGTCGACGCCCATATCGACGCGATCAAGGCCTGCGTGCGCGATGACATCAAGGTCGACACCCACCCGGTCGGCAAGGCCCTGGTGACCGAGCTGGAAGCCCGCGTGGCCGAATATCTCGGGACCGCCGCGGCTTAAGCCCCGTCCGTTTCGGACCCCTGCCCGAAACGGCGAACAGCCCCGCCAGACCAAGACCTAGCTAAGGCCGAACAGGCCCTTGAGATACGGATTGAGCATCCGGCCGTCCGGGTCCAGCTCCCGCCTGACCGCCAGGAAGTCCTTCCAGCGCGGATAGATCGCCTCCAGCTGGCCGCCGTTCAGCGTGTGCAGCTTGCCCCAGTGCGGTCGGCCGTCGTAGCGGCGGAAGATCGGTTCGATCAGCTCGTACAGGAACGTGAAGTCGTCGCGGTAATAGGCGTGCACGGCCACCGAGCCGCGCGCCCCGCCCTGGAACGGCGACAGCCAGGCGTCGTCCGGCGCGATACGACGCGCCTCGATCGGGAAGAAGACGTCCGGACGCTCCTTCTCGATGGTGCGAACCACCTCTTCGAGCGCCTTCAGCTGGTGCTCCACGGGCAGGTGGAACTCCATCTCGTTGAAGCGCACCGGCCGTTCGGTCGACAGCAGCTTCCAGCCCTCGTCGACGGCGGTCTCCGGCTTGGCGGTCGACAGCAGCGCGTGGGCGGCGGCCTTGCGCAGCGGTGTGGCGAAGCCCAGCAGGTTGCGCAGTCCCCGCAGCGCCTGAAGGAACTCGGTGTCCTGGTCCGGACCGCGCGGCAGGGCCGGATCGTCGGTCTCGTCATGGCTGATATTGGCCGCCAGGCCCGTGAACGGTACGGCGTAGAACTCGAAATTGCGGTGCTGGGCCCAGCGCGCCTCGGCCTTGGCGAGCGCATCCTCCAGAGGCTCCAGCCAGACGCGGCGACGCAGGCGGCGGTTGGCGCTGGTCTTGATCCGCACCTGAGTGATGACGCCCAGCGCCCCCAGCGAGACGCGGGCGGCCTGGAACACCTCGGGGTTCCGGGTCGCATCGGCCTCGATGACCTCGCCGGAAGGCGTGACCAGCCGCAGCCCCGTGACGCTGCCGTGCATGGCCTGGATGCCGGCGCCCGTGCCGTGGGTGGCGGTGCTCAGCGCCCCGCCCAGCGACTGCTTGTTGATGTCGGGCAGGTTGGGCAGCGCCCGCCCCTTCTCGGCCAGCATGGGCCCCAGGGCGCCCAGCCGCGTGCCGGCGCGGACGATCGCCTCGTCGCCTTCCCAGCCGATCACGCCCGACAGCGAATCCAGCGAGATCAGCGTGCCGTTGGTCGGGGCCAGGGCGGTGAACGAGTGGCCCGCGCCGACGGGCCGGATCGGCGCCTGGGCGACCTTCAGCGCCGTGGCCAGCTCGCCCTCGTCCTTGGGAGCCAGGCGGGCGGCGGGATAGGCGTGCTGCAGGCCCGACCAATTGCGCCACAGCAGCTTGCCCTGGGCGTCGACCGAGGGCGGCGACGGCGGCTCGGGCTTGTCTCCGGTGGCGACCTTGTAAGCGGCGACACCGCCGCCGGCGACCACCGCCACGCCCGTTCCACCCGCGATCAGGGCTCCGCGCCTCGAGATCATGGCTTCCCCGCCTCTATTTCGCGGAGTCTTCACGCCCCGCCATGAATCGTATGAGGGCCTGGAAATCGGCCGGGGTGCAAGTCGCGCACTGCCCCGTCGCCGGCATGGCGTTGTAGCCCTGGACGGCGTGGTCCAGCAGCGTCGCCTCGCCCTGCTTCCAGCGGACATCCCAGGCGGCGCGGTCGTGGACCAGCGGCGCGCCCGTGCCGGGGACGGCGTGGCAGGCGTGGCAAGACGTCTCGTACAGGCTCGACAGGCGCGCGTCGGCCGGGCGCAGGGCCAGGGCCTGCTCCGGCGGCGGCGGCGGCGGGGTCCTGGCGCCGCAAGCCGCCAAGGTCAGGCCCAGCGCGGCCAGCAGCGCCAGGCGGCGCATCAGGCGATCCCCGACAGGCGCTTGGCCGCCGTCACGGTGTTGGCCAGCAGGCAGGCGATGGTCATGGGCCCCACGCCCCCGGGAACCGGCGTGATCGCGCCGGCGACCGCGCGCACTTCGTCGAAGGCGACGTCGCCGACAAGCCGGGTCTTGCCCGCCGCAGCGGCTTCCGGATCGCGGGCCGGATAGCGGGTGATGCCGACGTCGATCACGGTAGCACCCGGCTTGATCCAGTCGGCCTTGACCATCTCGGCCCGGCCGACGGCGGCGACCACGATGTCGGCCTGGCGGACGATGCCCGGCAGGTCCTTGGAGCGCGAGTGAGCGATGGTCACCGTGCAGTCGGCGGCGAGCAGCATCTGGGCCATCGGCTTGCCCATCAGGTTCGAGCGGCCGATGACCACGGCGTTCTTGCCGGTCAGATCACCGACCACGTCCTTCAGCAGCATCATGCAGCCCAGCGGCGTGCAGGGCGTCAGGGCCGGCAGGCCGCTGGCCAGGCGGCCGGCGTTGGTCACGGTCAGGCCGTCGACATCCTTGTCCGGCGACAGGGCCGCCACGACGTCCATCTGGCTGATGTGGTCCGGCACCGGGAACTGGACCAGCACGCCGTGGATCTTCGGGTCGGCGTTCAGCCTGGCGACCACGGCCAGCAGGTCGTCCTGGCTGACCTCGGCCGGCAGGCGGACGGTCTCGGAATGCATGCCCGCCGCCAGGGTCTGTTCGCCCTTGTTGCGGACATAGACCTGGCTGGCCGGGTCCTCGCCGACCAGCACCACGGCAAGGCCCGGGGTGATCCCGTGCTTGGCCTTCAACTCGGCGACCTCCACGGCGATCTTCGCCCGCAGATCGGCCGCGAACGCCTTGCCGTCGATGAGTTTGCCCTGCGCCATGGTGCTTCTCCTGCCTGGCCCGTCCCTAAACGCTGGAGGCGAGACTCGCAACGCCAAGGGCTTGACCAAGGTTCGGCCGCGGCGTGTGCTCCGGCCATGACCCAGTCTTTTCCAACTCCCGCCGCCCACGCCCGCGAACTGCTGGCCAAGCTGGGCGTTCCCGCGCTTCCCGCCGACGCCGGCCACCCCGTGCGTAGCCCGATCGACGGCCAGGTCATGACCCATGTGGCGTTCGACGACGCCCGCGAGATCGGGAGCAAGGTCTCGGCCGCCTGCCACGCCTTCGCCGCCTGGCGCGTCGTCCCGGCCCCGCGCCGCGGCGAACTGGTGCGGTTGCTGGGCGAGGAACTGCGCGCCGCCAAGGCGGACCTGGCCGCCCTGGTCACGCTGGAAGCCGGCAAGATCGCCTCCGAGGCGGCCGGCGAGGTTCAGGAGATGATCGACATCTGCGACTTCGCCGTCGGCCTGTCGCGCCAGCTGCACGGCCTGACGATCGCCTCCGAACGTCCCGGCCACGCCATGCGCGAGACCTGGCATCCGCTGGGACCGGTGGCGGTGATCAGCGCCTTCAACTTCCCGGTCGCCGTCTGGGCCTGGAACGCGTGCCTGGCCCTGGTCTGCGGCGATCCGGTGATCTGGAAGCCGTCCGAGAAGACGCCCCTGACGGCCCTCGCGACCCATGCCGTCCTGGAGCGCGCCCTGGCCCGGTTCGAGGATGCGCCGGACGGGCTCTGCGCCGTCGTTCTGGGCGGCCGTGACGCCGGCGAGCGCCTGGCCCGCGACCCGCGCATCGCCCTGGTCAGCGCCACCGGCTCGACCCGCATGGGCCGCGCCGTGGCGCCGATGGTCGCCGAACGCTTCGGCCGCTCGATCCTGGAGCTGGGCGGCAACAACGCCATGATCGTCACGCCCTCGGCGGATCTGTCGCTGGCCCTGCGCGCCATCGTTTTCTCGGCGGCGGGCACGGCGGGCCAGCGCTGCACCTCCCTGCGCCGGCTGATCGTCCACGAAAGCCTGGTCGACAAGGTCGCCGACGCGGTCGAGACCGCCTTCCAGCGCCTGCCGGTCGGCGACCCGCGCCAGCCCGCGACACTGCTCGGCCCGCTGATCGACAAGGCCGCCTACGACGCCTTCGTCGAGGCCATGAACCAGGTCCGCGCCGAGGGCGGGAGCGTCGCCGGCGGCGAGCGCCTGCTGATCGACGAGCTTCCGGACGCCTACTATGTCCGCCCTGCGCTGGCCCGCCTGCCGGCCGCGACCGCCTGCATGCAGCGCGAGACCTTCGCACCGCTGCTGCACGTCGCGCCCTATGCGGATTTCGAGGAAGCCATCGCGATCCAGAACGACGTCCCCCAGGGGCTCTCGTCCTGCGTCATGACCAACGACGTCCGCGAGGCCGAGGGCTTCCTGTCGGCCGCGGGCAGCGACTGCGGCATCGCCAACGTCAATATCGGCCCCTCGGGCGCCGAGATCGGCGGCGCGTTCGGCGGTGAGAAGGAGACCGGCGGCGGCCGCGAAAGCGGCTCTGACAGCTGGAAGCAGTACATGCGCCGACAAACGGCGACGGTGAACTATTCCGGCGCCCTGCCGCTGGCCCAGGGGGTGCGGTTCGATCTGTAGCACGCCCTTGCCGTCCGCGCGCGCAGACGGCATAAGCCCTGACCTCGGGTCACGGACCCACGCCGGATTAGCACAGCGGTAGTGCAGCGGTTTTGTAAACCGAAGGTCGCGGGTTCGATCCCTGCATCCGGCACCACTCTTCTCTAGGTCCCCTTTCCGGTAGGCTTCAGGTCGATGACCGCCCTCCTCTTCATCGACGCCGACGCCTGCCCCGTGAAGGACGAGGCCTACAAGGTCGCCGCCCGCCACGGCTTCAAGACCTTCGTGGTGTCCAACAGCTGGATCCGCGTGCCGATGACGCCGGTGATCGAGCAGATCGTGGTCGACGCCGGTCCCGACGTCGCCGACGACTGGATCGCCGAGCGCTGCGGTCCCGGCGACGTGGTGGTGACCAACGACATCCCGCTGGCCGACCGCGTGCTGAAGGCCGGCGGCGCGGCCGTGGCCCCGAACGGCCGGGTGTTCTCGGCCGACATGATCGGCTCGGCCCTGGCCTCGCGCTCGATCGGCGAGCACCTGCGCTCGATGGGCGAGGTCACCAAGGGTCCCGCCGCCTTCGCCAACGCTGACCGCTCGCGGTTCCTCCAGGCGCTGGATCAGCTGGTGGTCAAGGCCAAGAAGGCGGCGCCCCAATGATCCAGCGGCCGCGATGATCGAGATCACGTCCTGGCTGCGGATCGACGAGGACGAGCTGGTCTGGAGGGCTGCCCGCGCCTCCGGTCCGGGCGGCCAGCACGTCAACAAGACCAGCACGGCGATCGAGCTGCGGTTCGACGTCAGGAACTCCCCGTCCCTGCCCGAGGACGTCAAGGCGCGGCTGGAGACCCTGGCCGGCAGCCGCCTGACCCAGGACGGGGTGCTGATCCTGTTCTCGCAGGGCTCGCGCTCGCAGGAGATGAACCGCCAGGACGCCCAGGAGCGCCTCGTCGACCTGATCCGCCGCGCCACCGAGAAGCCCAAGCCCCGCAAGGCGACCAAGCCGACCTATTCCAGCAAGCTCAAGCGGCTGGACGGCAAGGCCAAGCGCGGGACGGTGAAGTCGGGCCGCGGACGGGTGAAGTTCGACGACTAAGCCGTTTCCGGCGGAGCTGGGGTGCTGAACGCGATCACGTCCTGCTTCCAGTCCGGCTCGACGATCAGGCCCGACAGCATCTTCTGCAGGTAGCGGGTCATGGCCGCCTGCTCTTCCGTGGTCAGATTGGCGCAGATGTCGCGGTTCAGCGGACGGATCTCGGCGCGGATTTTCTCGAGCAGCGTGCGACCCGTGTCGGTCAGGCAGATGACCACGATGCGGCGGTCGGCGGACGAAGCCTTGCGCTCCACCAGGCCGTCGGCGATCAGGCCGTCTATAGAACGCGTCAGGGTCGTGCGGTCGGTGGCCGCCAGCTTGGCCAGCCGGGTCATGGAGAGATTACCGAACCGGCGCAGCGAGATCATCGCCACCCACTTGGCGAACGTCAGGCCGTGCCGGGCCAGGAGATCGGTCGCCATGGCGCGGCGATGCTGTTCGGTCTGATAGAGAAGATAGCTCAGATAGCTCGGCAACGGCAGTGCGTGGTCCTGAACCACGTCGGCGCGCTCATCCCCCTCGTACATCTTCGTTTTCCGCCCCACAAAACGGCGCTCTGTGTCTCACAAGGTTAACGGCCACGCAATCCGCGGCCCCATGGGGCAAACGAAAAACCCCGCGAATGGCTTCGCGGGGTCATCTCTTTCAATTTAGACGGGAATTTCACGCCGCGGCGGCGCGATTTCGGCTCACGCCGCGCGTCAGCCAATCGTCGGGATAGGTCTCACGGACGGTGATCGACTTGAACTGGGTGACCGGGATGCTGGCGTGGTCGCCGGGGTTGAGATCGCGCGAGACCGAGTGGCCGGCGAACTCCTCGATGATGGTGATCACTTGGCTGCTGCCGGCGGCGTTCTCGATGAGGACCATGTTCATGGGGTTCTGCTCGGCGATCTCGAGGGAGAAAGAAAAGTCGACGGAAAAAAGGGACCAGACCTGCCCTACACCTGGCTAGGCCGCACGCGCTCCTTGAGACCCTTGAGGGCCCAGGCCTCGACGGCTTGCCCGCCGCCCAGGCGGCGGAAGGCGCCGGCGTTGTGCTGTTCGCAATAGGAGCCTCGGGCGGTCAGCTTGGGACGGCCGCAGAAGCCGAAGTCGTCGCCTTCCGGATTGCCGATCGGCCAGCGGCACGAGTGGGCGCCCAGCTCCAGGATGCCCGAGGTCGGCAGCAGGTCTTCCTCGGTGCGTTCGAAGCGCGGGGCGATGTGGGGGGCGGCCGTGGTCTCGCGGGTCGGGCGACGGACCGCGATCCGCGACGGGGACCGGACGGTCGTCCGCGGACGGACGGGCGTTTCGCGGACGGTGATACCCAGGCGATGCACCTTGCCGATCACCGCGCTGCGGCTGACGCCGCCCAGCTGGCGCGCCACCTGGCTCGCGCTGAGGCCCTCAAGCCAGAGCTTCTTCAGTGTCGCGGTGCGTTCTTCGCTCCAGTCCATGATCTTGTTCCCAGCCCAGCCCGGAGCCAGCCCGCTCCGTGAGGAAATTGGTAGATTTTATGGTTAACGCACGTCAAACGTTTATGTGCAGACCCACGGTTTGCGATTTCACTTTTCCCAAAAAGAATCACGTAGATACCGACAATTGTCGCAGGGGCGTGCTCAAGCTGGCCTTAAGGAACATTGTTCCGTGACAGAGCCACGGCCCTGATTTTATAAGGGTTTGGAATGCGTCGCGCCGTCGCAGGACCTGCGGCGAAACGTCAGTCGGGGATTATCATGCGCATCGAGAAACTGGCCGCTATCGCGGCGCTCTGCATCGCCGTTGCGGCCTGCTCGAAGGACGGCGGCAGTTCCGCCGAGGCGCCGGCCTCGGCGCCCGCGGACGCTCCGGCCGCCGCCGCGCCGCCGACCGACGCGGCCAAGGCCGCGGCTCTGGCCGCCCTCCCCGCGCCCTACAACACCGGCGACCTGTCGAATGGCCAGAGCAAGTTCGCCTTCTGCCGATCCTGCCACACCGCCACCGAGGGCGGCCCGGACCTGACCGGCCCCAACCTTTATGGCGTGTTCGGCCGCAAGGCCGGCTCCAAGCCCGGCTACACCTATTCGGAAGCGGTCAAGAACGCCGGCTTCATCTGGGACGCCGAGCACCTGGACAAATGGCTGACCGACCCGCGCGGCTTCATGCCGGGCACCAAGATGACCTTCGCGGGCCTGCACGACCCCAAGGACCGCATCGACCTGATCGCCTATCTGAAGGTCGAGACGGGCTACAAGCCCGCGCCATAGCGATGCGCCCGGCCCCGCCAGAGGTGGAGGCGTTGATCCAGCGCCTCTACGACGCCAACGGAAGGCGCGACTTCGAGGCCTTCCGCGCCTTGGTCTCGCCTCGGCTGGAGTGGCCGGACGTGACGCGCGGCGGATGGCTGACAAGCCCCGAGCAGGTGCGCGACTATTGGGCCTACAACGACGCCGCGATCCGCGTGGAGATCACCCCGGTCGAGGTGAGCGTCGCCGACGACGGCCGCATCGTGGTCGACGCCAACCAGGTGATCTGGAACCGCACCGGCCAGCTATGGTCGGACCTCTGTGTGCGGCATTGTTACACGCTTCGCGACGGCCTGATCCGGCGCATGGATATCGTTCCCAAAGGGGACACGGATCCAGGTCCATGACGCCGGACGAAAATGGCGTCGCCAAGCCGCACGCGCTTGAAGCGACGCTGAACGAGGCTTTCGAGGCCTTCAACGCGCGCGACCTGTCACGCCTGCGCCCGCTGTTCCACGACGACATCGTCTGGCCCGACACGCTGGACAACGACGAGAAGCCGCTCGTCGGCAAGGAAGCCGTCCTCGGCCACTTCGCCCGCATGTTCGCGACCATCCTGGCGAACGTCCAGCTTATCCGGATCCTCGACGAAACCCCGAACAGCCTGGCGGTCGAGGCTCAGTACTCGGTGGAAAGTCCCGACGGGCGCATCTGGACCGACACGCGCGCGGCCCTGACCTATCACTTCAAGGACGGGCTGCTCAGCGGGATGACGATCGTCGCCGGATTCTAGATCAGCAGGTCCGCGCAGGCGTCGAGGATGGCCTCGGCGTCCAGGCGGTACTTGCTGTAGAGATCCGGCAGGTCGCCGGACTGGCCGAAGGTTTCCAGGCCCAGGGCGCGCACGCGCTGCCCGCGCACCGAGCCCAGCCAGGACAGGGCCAGCGGCGCGCCGTCGGTCAGGGTGACCAGGCCGGCGTCGCGATCCAGCGGCGCCAGCAGGGTCTCGATGGTCGACGTCCGGCGCCGCTCCCCCGTCCAGCGGGCGCGGCCCGAGGCGGTCCAGTCGCGGTGCAGCACATCCGCCGAGGTCACGGCCAGCAAGCCAGCTTCCGGCACGTCGTCGGCCAAGGCCTCGAAGGCCGCCAGGGCCTCGGGCGCCAGGGCGCCGCTATAGACCAGGGCCAGGCGCGCGCCGGGCGCCGGCATTTTCAGCCAATAGGCTCCGTCGACCACGCCCTGGCGCCAGGCGTCGTCCGTCCGCTCGGGCTGGGCGATGGCGCGGGTCGACAGACGCAGATAGGTCGACGCGCCGTCCTTGGCCTGGATGCGGTCGAAGGCGTGAGCCATTAGCACCGCCGTCTCGTCGGCGAAGGCTGGCTCGTAGGTGTCGAGACCTGGCTGGGCCATGCCGATGACCGGGGCGTTAATCGACTGGTGCGCCCCGCCCTCGGGCGCGAGCGTCAGGCCCGAGGGCGTGGCGACTAACAGGAACCGGGCGTCCTGGTAGCAGGCGTAGTTCAGGGCATCGAGGCCGCGGGCGATGAAGGGGTCGTAAAGCGTCCCGACCGGGAACAGACGCTCGCCGAACAGCGGGCCGGTCAGGCCCAGCGCCGCCAGGGCGATGAACAGGTTGTTCTCGGCGATGCCCAGCTCGACGTGCTGACCGGTCTCAGCCTTGGACCAAACCTGGGCCGAAGGAATGCGGCGGCGCTTGAAGACATCCTCGTGGGCGCGGCGCTGGAACACGCCCCGGCGGTTCACGAAGCCGCCGAGATTGGTCGACACCGTCACGTCCGGCGAGGTGGTGACGACGTGTCCGGCGAACTCGTCCTTGCGGGCGGCGATCTCGAACATCACCTTGCCGAAGGCGGCCTGGGTCGACTGCTCGCCATCGGTCTTGCCCCCGGTCACGGCCGCGAGGAGGTCGTCGGCGCTTGGAGTCGGGATGATCGGCGCGACGTGGTTGCGCCCGACCTCGGCGGCGAACGGGGCGCGGGCGACCAGGCCCTTCAGCGCCGTGCGCTCGGCGGCCGAGAGACCCGACAGCGCGTCCCACTCCTCGCCCTCGACGACGCCGAGGCGCTCACGAAGCTCGGCGATCTGGGCCGGGGTCATCAGGCCGGCGTGGTTGTCCTTGTGACCCTGGAACGGCAGGCGCAGGCCCTTGACCGTATAGGCGATGAAGAAGCGTGGCCGGTCGTCCAGCCCGGCCTTCTCGAAGGCCTCCAGCAGGGTCTCCAGGCAGTGACCGCCCAGCTCGGTCATCAGCTCGGCCAGATCGACATCCTTGTAGCCGGCGATCAGGGCCAGGGCATCGGGGCTGTCGGCCAGGTCGGCGTTCAGCCGTTCGCGCCAGGCCGCGCCGCCCTGGTAGGTCAGGGCCGAGAACAGGTCGTTGGGCGCGGTCTCGATCCACGCGCGCAGTCTTTCCCCGCCCGGCTTGGCGAAGGCCTCGCGCTGGCGCCTGGACCATTTCAGCGTCTCGACCGTCCAGCCGGCGGCCTCGAAGATCTCGCCATAGCGGGTGAACATCCGGTCCTGGGTGGTCGCGTCCAGGCTCTGGCGATTGTAGTCGACGATCCACCAGGTGTTGCGGATGTCGTGCTTGCAGGCCTCGATCAGGGCCTCGTAGATATTGCCCTCGTCCAGCTCGGCGTCGCCCAGCAGCGAGATCATCCGCCCCATCTTCTCCGGCTTCACCGAGCCGCGCGCGGCCAGATAGTCCTGGGCCAGCGAGGCGAAGGCGGTCATGGCCACGCCCAGGCCGACCGAACCCGTCGAGAAGTCGACGTTGTCCACGTCCTTGGTGCGCGAGGGGTAGGACTGAGCCCCGCCCAGCGCCCGGAAGCGCTTCAGATTGTCCAGGCTCTGGCGGCCGAACAGGTGCTGGATAGCGTGGAAGACCGGACTGGCGTGCGGCTTGACCGCCACGCGGTCCTGCGGTCGCAGCGCCTTCATGTAGAGGGCGGTCATGATGGTGGCCAACGAAGCGCTGGACGCCTGGTGGCCGCCGACCTTCAGGCCGTCGCGGCTTTCGCGGATGTGGTTGGCGTTGTGGATGGTCCACGCCGCCAACCAGAGAATCCGTTCCTCGAGACGGCGCAGCAGAGCGATTTCCTGCCGCTTCGCCGTCAGAGAGCCGTCAGCCATGCTTCCTCACCGGTTTATGCCGGTGAGGTTTGCCCCTCACCGCTCTTTTCCCGGGCTTCATACTCTTCGATCTGCCGGGCCGTCCACTCCGGCGACTTCGTGAAGCGCGCCAGAAGGTCATAGAAAACCGGGACGATGAACAGCGTCAGCATGGTCGCGAAGATCGAGCCGGTGAAGATCACCGCACCGATCGTCTTGCGACTGCCCGCGCCGGCGCCCGCCCACAGCATCAGCGGCAGGGCGCCCATGGCCGCCGAGATCGAGGTCATGATGATCGGACGCAGGCGCAGGGCCGCCGCCTCGATCACCGCCTCCCGCACGGTCAGGCCCTCGTCGCGCAGCTGGTTGGCGAACTCGACGATCAGGATGCCGTTCTTGGTGGCGATGCCGATCAGGATGATCAGACCGATCTGGCTGTAGGTGTTGATGGTCGAGCCCATGACCAGCAGGCCGAACAGGCCGCCCAGCGCCGCCAGCGGCACGGTCAGCATGATCACCGCCGGGTGGATCCAGCTCTCGAACTGCGCCGCCAGCACCAGGAACACCAGCAGCAGAGCCAAGCCGAAAGCGACGGCGATGCCGCCCGAGCCTTCCAGATAGTCCTTGGCCTGGCCGCCCCACTTGATGCTGATCCCGGGCGTCGGGCGCTGGTCGGCCTCCTCCCGCAGGAAGCGCACGGCGTCCTCGACGGTGTAGCCGGGATTCAGCTGGGTGGTCAGGGTGACGGAGCGCAGCCGGTCGACGCGCGGACGGTCCGGGGTATCGCCACGCAGCTGCGTGGTCACCACGGTCGACAGCGGCACCAGCGCGCCGGAATTGGTGCGCACCTGCAGCTGGTTCAGGTCCGCGACGCTGCGACGCTGATCGAGATTGGTCTGCAGGATGACGTCGTATTCCTGGCCGTTCTTGATGTAGGTGGTGGCCTTGCGCGAGCCGAACATGGTCTCCAGCGCCCGGCCGATCGACTGGGCCGAGACGCCCAGCGTGGCGGCCTTGTCCTGGTCGATCTGCACCGACAGGCGCGGCGAGGTCGGCTCGTAGTCAAGGCGCGGACGCGCGAAGCCTGGATTGCCCTGCGCGTCGGCCAGGATCGGCTTCAGCCACTCGGCCAGCTGGACATAGTCGTTGCCGACGGCGATCAGGTCGACATTGGTGCCGCCGCCCCCGCCACCGCCGCCCCCACGCTGGAAGGGACCGCGCACGCTGGCGATGGCCCGCACGCTGGTCACCTTCGAGAGGTCCTTGTTCAGCTCGGCCGCCACCTGGTCGGCGGTCTTCTGGCGCTCGCCCCAGGGCTTCATGACAATGACGCTGCTGCCGCTGTTGAACGAGGTGCCGCCAAAACGGGGGACGGTCAGCAGCACGCGCTCGGCCACGCCTTCGCGCCGATATCTGTCGACGATCTTCTCGACGTTCAGACCGATCCCCACCGTATAGTCGTAGCCCGCGCCTTCCGGTCCATTGATGGCCACATCGACCCGGCCGCGGTCTTCCGGCGGCACCAGTTCCTTGGGCAGGCTGACGAACAGCAGACCCGCGAAGCCCGCCAGGACGAGCACCATCACGCCGGCGATCGCCGCCGACCAACCGCCCAGTATGCTTTCCAGCGAGGCGCGGTACGAGTTCTTCAGGGCGTCCATGGCCCGGTCGACGCGCTTGGCCAGCCACCCTTCGCCGTGCGCCGGCTTCAGCAGCTTGGAGGCCATCATCGGCGAGAGCGTCAGAGCCAAGAGGGCCGAGAAGGCGACGGCGGCGGCGATGGCCACGGCCAGCTCGACGAACAGGCGGCCGATATAGCCGGGCAGGAACATCAACGGCGCGAACACCGAGATCAGCACGATGGTCGTGGCCACGACCGCGAAGAACACCTGGCGGGTGCCGCGCTCGGCGGCGACCAGGGCGGGCTCGCCCTCGTCCACCCGACGCTGGATGTTCTCGACCACGACGATGGCGTCGTCGACGACCAGGCCGACGGCCAGCACCAGGGCCAACAGGGTCAGCAGGTTCAGCGAGAAGCCCAGCGGCGCCAGCACGATGAAGGTCGACAGGATGCAGATCGGCGCGACGACCGAGGGGATCAGCGCCGAACGCCAGCTGCCCAGGAAGATCAGGTTGACCAGCACGACCAAGCTGATCGACAGGGCCATGGTGATCCACACTTCGTGGATGGCCTCGGCCGTGAACACCGAGTTGTCCACCGCCACGACCATCTTGGTGCCGGGCGGCAGGCTTTCGTTGATCGTGGCGACCTCCTTGCGGACGGCCTCGGAAATGGCGACGTCGTTGGCCTGGGATTGACGGGTCAGGCCGATGCCGACCTGGTCCACGCCGTTGCCGCGGAACAGGCGTCGGCGCTCGTCCGCGCCCTCCTCGATGCGGGCCACGTCGCCCAGGCGCAGCACGAAGCCGGATGCGTCGGCGGGCCGCAACGGCAGGCGGGCGAAGTCCTCGGGCTTGGCGTAGCTGCGGGCCACGCGGATCGTGAAGTCCTTGGACGCGCTCTCCAGCGAGCCGGCGGGCAGCTCCAGGTTCTGGGCGTTCAGGGCGTTCTCGACGTCGTCCACCGACACGCCGCGGGCGGCCATCTGGTTGGCGTCCAGCCAGATCCGCATGGCGTAGATCTTGGCCCCGAACAGGTTGGCCTGGGCCACCCCGTCGATGGTCGACATCCGCTCGACCAGATAGCGGTCGGCATAGTCGGCCAGCTGAAGCGGATCCAGCGTGGTCGAGGTCAGGTTCAGGATGATGATCGGCGAGGCGTCGGCGTTGGCCTTGGCGATCTGCGGCGGGTCGGCCTGGTCGGGCAGGTTGGCGGTCACCCGGCTGACGGCGTCGCGCACGTCGTTGGCGGCCGCGTCGAGGTCGCGGTCGAGGTTGAACGTGATGGTGATCTGCGAGCGGCCGTCGCGGCTGCTGGAGTTCACGCGATCGATGCCCTGGATGCCGGCCACCTGGCGCTCGATCACCTGAGTGATGCGCTCCTCGATGACTTCGGCCGAAGCGCCGCGATAGGTGGTCGAGACCGACACGACGGGCGGATCGACGCTGGGCAGCTCGCGGATCGGCAGCGAGGTATAGGCCGCCAGGCCGATGACGCAGAGGATGATCGCCGCGACGGCGGCGAATACGGGACGACGGACGGAAAGGTCGGACAGCATCAGCCGGCCTTGCGGTCGGCGCCGCCCTTTTCGCCCTTTTTGCCACCCTGGCCGCCGCCGATCGGGGCGCCGTCCTGGATGCGATTGAGGCCGTCGGCGACGATCTTGTCACCCGTCTTCAGGCCCGCGCGGATCTCGATGAAGCCGCCCTCGCTGATGCCGGTGTCGACCTCGGTGCGGCGGGCGATCATGCCCTTCGGGCCCTTGGCGATGCGGTAGACCGAGGCCTGTGTCCCTTCGAACTGCACGGCCGCCTCCGGCACGGCCACGCCGTCGCGCACGCCCTGGTCGATGGAGACCTTGACCAGCATGCCAGGCTTCAGGCGAGCGCCAGCGTTCGGAAACTCGGCGCGGGCCTTGATGGCGCGGGTAGCGGGATCGATGCGGGTGTCGATCTGGGCGATCTTGCCCTGGAAGGTCTCGCCCGGCAGGGCGTCGGGACGCGCGGCGATCGGCAGGCCGACGCGCAGGGTCCGCAGGTAGCGGTCCGGAACCGAGAAATCGACACGAATGACCGAGGCGTCGTCCAGGCTGACGATCGGCGTGCCGGCGGCGATCAGCATGCCCGGCGCGACGTCCGAGATGCCGACGCGACCCGAGAACGGCGCGCGCAGCACGCGGTCCAGCTTCTGGGCCTGGGCGGTGCCGACCGAAGCCCTGGCGACGTCGAGCGCCGACAGGTACTGCTCGGCCGTGGCGCGCGGGGCGATGCCCTTGTCGGCCAGGGTCTTCCAGCGGGTGTAGTCACGCTCGGCCTGGGCCAGGCGAGCCCTGGCTTCCGAAACGCCGGCGTCTTCCTGGTCGGCCTTCAGCTCGACCAGCACCTGGCCCTTGCGCACCGTCTCGCCGTCCGAAAAATGCACGGCGGTGATCAGTTCTGGCGTGTTGGAGGTGATCGTCACCGACTGCCGCCCCTTGGCCACGCCCAGCACCTCGATACGATCGGTGAACGGACGCTCGCCAACCACCATCTGCGAGACGCTGGTGGCACGACCGCCCGCGCCGCCGGCCTGACTGGCGTCCTTGGCGCCGAAGGCCAGCTTCAGCCCCCCGACCACAAGCATCAGGACGACGGCGATCAGGGCCGCCACGAGGAAGAAATGCCTACGGATCAAGAAACGGCTCCAGCACGCCGGGAGGAGTCGGCGAAATTCGGCGAAGATATGACCGCAGCCTAAAGCGGCGTCCAGTGACAGCCGGATGACCGACTGTTGCAATCCTGAAACAACCTATAGCTTCCGCCACACGGCGAGGACGAGCCCGCGATCCCGGGAGGTCTCGCGCCCTAGGGGCGTGTCACGCCAGCCGGCCTGAATACTCCAGTCCCCGAACGCGCGGACGACGGACAGCTCGCTCTTCACCCAGCGTGAACGGACCGGATTGCGATCGGCCTGACCGGCATAGGTCTGGGCCAGGATCAGCCAGTTTTTCGCGGGCCTGACGCCTAGCGTGGCGTCGATGCGCGTTTCGTCGGCAAGGCCCTGGCGCCGCAGCCGCGCGGCCTCCAGGTCGACGAACACTTCCCTGCCCTTCCAAGCGGCCGAACGGCCGTAGAGCACCCGCGCTTCCAGATCCAGACTGCCCTGCCCAGGCGCGGCGTAGCCGGCGTTGCGTCCCGCCCCCGCCTCGCCCGCGCCCACATAGAGGGCCAGGGACGAACGGTCGTCGCGATGGGCCGCCCAGCGCAGACCCAGCTCGATCGGTCCGCGTCCGGAGTAGCCCGCCCACCGGTCATGGCCCCGCGTGACGCCGGCCTTGGCCTGCAGGGTCAGGCGCGGCGTCAGGCCGTGCTCGACGAACACCGACAAGCTCTCGTCGCGGCGAGGGTCGATGTCGACGAGAACAGCGTCCGGGCCGTAACCTTGCTTGGCGTCGGACCGCTCGTACTTGGTGATCGCCTGGGTGCGGCCGGGCGCCATCGGCCAAGCCCCCGCCCGCGTGACGCTGGCCGTCAGGCACGAAAAAGCCGCCGCGATCGCCAGGACCACGGCGGCTCTCGTGAATACGGAATAAGCGCCTAGTCCGCGTAGCCGGGCAGCTCGCGGTCCAGTTTTCGCAGACAACCCGGCCAGGCCAGGCCGCCGATCATGCCCATGCCCATGCCGGTCTGCTTGCGGACCTCCGCCTGGGCCGCTTCGGGCGCCAGAAGGACGTTGTCGCGACCGATCGATAGAGCCATTACCTGCTGCGCGCACGCCCGCTCCAGGAAGAACATCCCCAACCAGCACTCGGCCGCCGAGCTCCCCACCGACAGCGTGCCGTGGTTGCGCAGCATCATCAGCCTCTTGGTCTCGCCCAGATCGGCCACCAGCCGTTCTCGCTCGTCCAAGTTGAGAGCAATGCCTTCATAGTCGTGATAGGCGAGCTGAGGCAAGACGATTAGCGCGTGCTGGCTCAGCGGTAGCAGGCCTTCGGCATGCGCCGACACCGCCACGCCCTGGTCGCTGTGCAGGTGCATGACGAACTGGGCGTCCTCGCGCGCGGCGTGGATGGCCGAGTGGATCGTGAAGCCCGCCGGATTGATGAAGTAGGGCGTCTTGTCGACGACGTTGCCATCCAGGTCGACCTTGACTAGGCACGAGGCGGTCATCTCCCCGAAGAACATGCCATACGGATTGATCAGGAAGTGATGCTCGGGGCCCGGCACCCGGGCGGAGATATGCGTGAAGATCATGTCGTCCCAGCCGTGCAGGGCCACGAGACGATAGAGGGCGGCCAGATCGACGCGCGCTTGCCATTCCGCGTCGCTGACCTTGCCCTTCAAGGATGAAATCGGCAGAGCACCGTCGGCCATCGTGGGCCTCCCATATAGGTTATCATTGTTGAGTTAGAGCGTCGCGCCGGGACGGATGGCCGTCAAGAGCCGCGATCAAACCCTCCTCGCTTGCCAACCGCGCGCCGGCGCCGGACCGTCCCCGCGAACACGGGGGAATCGAGACGGATGCTGACGCTGCTGGGTGTGGCGGTGATCGTGCTGGGCTTCGCCCTGCGCTTCAATCCGCTGATGGTCGTCGTCGTCGCCGCCCTGACCTCGGGGCTGGCGGCCGGTCTCGCGCCGTTGGAGGTGCTGGCCGCCTTCGGCAAGGCCTTCAACACCAACCGCTATGTGACGGTCGCCTGGCTGGTGCTGCCGGCTATCGGCCTGCTGGAACGGGCCGGCCTGCAGGAGAAGGCCCGCGCCACCATCCGTTCGATCCGCGCCGCCAGCGCCGGGCGGATCCTGCTGGTCTACCTGATCCTGCGCCAGCTGAGCGCGGCCCTGGGCCTGGTGTCGATCGCCGGCCAGGCCCAGACCGTCCGCCCGCTGCTCGCCCCGATGGCGGAAGCGGCGTCCGAGCCGCTGTCCGATGACCGCCGCGAGAAGGTCAAGGCGATGAGCGCGGCCACGGACAATGTCGGCCTGTTCTTTGGCGAGGACATCTTCCTGGCCATCGGCTCGATCCTGCTGATCGTCGGCTTCCTGGACCAGAGCGGAATCACGGTCGAACCGCTGCACCTGTCGATGTGGGCCATCCCGACGGCGATCGCCGCCTTCTTCATCCATGGCGCGCGGCTGCTGCTGTTCGACCGCGCGCTGTCCAAGGCGCGTTCCGGGCCGGAGGCCGAGCAATGATCGGCCTGCCGCTCGTCTATCTGCTGGCCGGCCTGATGTTCGGCGCCTTCGCCGTGTTCAGCGCCCTCGACCGCGAGAACCGCAAGCGCTTCGGCAACGCCGCCTTCTGGGGTCTCTTCGCGCTGAGCTTCCTGTTCGGCGATTATTTTGGCGATCTGGGCAACGGCGTGCTGGCGTTGGCCCTGGCCCTGATCGCCGGGACCGGCCAGTTGGGCGTCGGCGCGCCGAGGACCACCTCGCCCGCCGAGCGCGAGACCCTGGCGGAGACCTACGGCGCGCGCCTGTTCATCCCCGCCCTGGTCATCCCCGTGCTGGTGCTGGTCGGGACCCTGGTGTTCAAGCGCCTGACGGTGCAGGGCGCGCCGCTGGTCGATCCCAAGCAGGCGACGCTGGTCTCGCTGGCCCTGGCCGCCCTGGTCGCGGCGGTGCTGGCCCAGGTGATGTTCCGCCAGCCGGCCGCCGCGCCGCTGCAGGAAGGTCGCCGGCTGATGGATCTGGTCGGCTGGGCCGCCCTGCTGCCTCAGATGCTGGCGGCCCTGGGCGCGGTCTTCGCGCTCGCCGGCGTCGGCAAGACCATCGGCGAGCTGGCGGTGATGATCACCCCGGTCGACAGCCGCTTCGCCGCCGTCGCCGCCTACTGTCTGGGCATGGCCGTGTTCACGGTGATGATGGGCAACGCCTTCGCCGCCTTCCCCGTCATGACCGGCGGCATCGCCCTGCCCCTGGTCATCGGCCGTTTTGGCGGCGATCCGGCCGTGGTCTGCGCCATCGGCATGCTGTCGGGCTTCTGCGGCACGCTGCTCACCCCGCTGGCCGCCAATTTCAACCTTGTGCCGGCCGCGCTGCTGCAGTTGAAGGACCGCTACGCCGTGATCCGCGCCCAGGCGCCGACCGCGGTCCTGATGCTGGTCGTCAATGTGGTCCTGATGAACGCCCTGGCCTTTCACAAATGAGCCTCGCCCGCTCCACCGCCTCGCGCTTCGCCAAGATCGCCCTGGGCCACCTCACCCGCGAGTACCCGAACAAGCTGGACCACGTGATGGCCGACGCGGGCGACGTCCGCTCGCCGCGAGACCTGCATCCGATCTTCTACGGCAGCTTCGACTGGCACTCCTGCGTGCACGGCTACTGGCTGCTGGCGACCCTGCTGCGCCTGCGCCCGGAGATGCCCGAGGCCGAAACGATCATCACCCTGTTCGACGACGCCTTCACGCCCGAGAAGGTCGGCGTCGAGACCGCCTATCTGGCCCGCCCCGAAAGCCGGGGCTTCGAACGCCCCTATGGCTGGGCCTGGAGCCTGATGCTGCAGGCCGAACTGCTGCGCCACAAGGATCGCCCATGGGCGGCCGCGCATGCGCCATTGGCCGCCGCGTTCCGCCAGCGGTTCGAGAGCTTCCTGCCGATCGCCGACTATCCGGTTCGCGCCGGCACCCATTTCAACACCGCCTTCGCGCTCGTTCTGGCGACCGAATACGCGGTGATGACCGATGACCAGGGCTTCTTCGACCTGCTGCAGAACCGCGCCCTGCTCTGGTACGGCCAGGACGCCGCCTGCCAGGGCTGGGAGCCGTCCGGCGACGACTTCCTTTCGCCCGCCCTGATCGAGGCGGAGGCCATGCGCCGCCTGCTGCCGCGCGAGAGTTTCGACACCTGGTTCCCACGCTTCCTGCCCAACCTGGCCGACAAGCAACCGGTCACGCTGTTCTCGCCGGCCCGGGTCAGTGACCGCAGCGACGGCAAGATCGCCCATCTGGACGGCCTGAACCTGTCGCGCGCCTGGTGCTGGCGGCTGCTCGCCGCGGCCATGCCTGAAGAGGATCCCGCCAAGCCCCTGGCCATCAACGCGGCCCTCAACCACCTGGCGGCGGCCATCCCCCATATCGCCGGCGACTATATGGGCGAGCACTGGCTGGCGACCTTCGCCCTGCTGGCGTTGGAGAACGGCTGAAGTCGGCGAACGCGACGACACAACCAAGGCGATTATCTCACTTGCACGAATGTCCGCATACGGTTTACAATCCTTGACAATGCAAGGAACCGGGTTCGCGGTAAGGATGTTCGCGCGCTCGTGTTCAGGGGGCGCGATTCTAGTCCGAGGAGCTCGTCGTCATGCCCGACGTCGCGCAGTGCCCGCGTATAGAAATCGCCCATGTCTCCGAAGGTTGGGTCGTTACCGAAGACGGTCGCCTAGCCGGCCACTTTGACAACGTCGAAACCGCCTACAAGCAGGCCCTCGCCATATGCGGGGCCCTGTTCGAACGCGGCGTGCGATCACGGGTCTACGAATTGCCGGCGGTAGCCTGAGCGCGCGACGCAACTTGCCGGATCGTGGCCGGATAGCGCCCGGCCTGTCGATCTCTGGCGAGGAACACGGACAGCGATTGTGCGTGGACGGCTAGCTCAAAGCGCGCTGAGGCTCGTTCCGGCGAGTTTTGTGATCCTGGACAATGTTCAAACCCTGTCAGGGGCTATCACCTTGATCGGGGACTGATTTGTCGCGCCTTCGGCGGCGCGGCCCGCGGAGCCATTCAATGGTCCAGACGACACGCAACCACCTGCGGACAGAGGTCAGGATCTTCCTGATTATCAGCGCGAGCGCCTTCGCGCTGGGCCTCGCCATCGGCTTCGCCGCGATGGGCCTGCCCTAGACCTGCCCCCTTTGGATGAAACCACCTAAAGGCGACAAACAGCCCCTATGATCAAACAGTTAGACGCGATCAGTCGCCCCGGTCGCCCTTCATCAGGCGCGCCTTGTCGCGCGCCCAGTCGCGGGCCGCCTCGGTCTCGCGCTTGTCGTGGTTCTTCTTGCCCTTGGCCAGGCCGATCTCCAGCTTGGCCAGGCCCTTGTCGTTCCAGTAGAGCTTCAGCGGAATCATCGTCCGGCCGTCGCGTTGCACGGCGCCGATCAACTTGTCGATCTGCTTGCGATGCAGCAGCAGCTTCCGGTGCCGGCGCGGCTCGTGGTTGAAGCGATTGGCGTGGCCGTAGGGCGGAATATCGGCGTTGATCAGCTTGATCTCACGCCCTTCCACCGAGGCGTAGGACTCGGCGATATTGGCCCGGCCGACGCGCAGCGACTTGACCTCGGTGCCGGTCAGCATGATGCCGGCCTCGAAGGTCTCTTCGATGAAGTAGTCGTACCGGGCGCGCCGGTTTTCCGCGATCGGCTTGGTCATTACCGCAGACCGGCCTCGCGCATGGCCTCCAGGATCGTCGGACGCACGGCTTCGGCGCAGGCGACGATCGGCAGGCGAACGTCCTCGGCGCACAGGCCCAGTTGGGCCAGGGCGAACTTGGTCGGGGCCGGCGAGGAATCCAGGAACAGGGCCTTGTGCAGGCGCACCAGGCGGTCCTGCCAGTAGAGACCCGTCTCCCACTGACCCTGCATGCAGGCGTTCATGAAGGCGGCGCAGGCTTCGGGCGCGACGTTCGAGGTGACCGAGATCACGCCGTGGCCGCCATGGGCCATGTAGCCGAGGGCCGAGGGGTCGTCGCCGGTCAGCAGCACCCAGTCGGGGCCGCACAGCAGACGCTGCATGCTGATGCGGCTCAGGTCGCCAGTGGCGTCCTTGACGCCGACGATATTGGGCAGCTTGGCGAGGCGGGCCAGGGTCTCGTTGGAGATGTCGACGCCAGTGCGGCCCGGCACGTTGTAGACGAAGATCGGCAGTTCCACGGCGTCGTTGATCGCCTTGTAGTGCTGATACATCCCCTCCTGGCTCGGGCGATTGTAGTAGGGCGTGACCACCAGGGCCGCGTCGGCGCCGACGGTCTTGGCGTGAGCGGCCAGCTCGATGGCCTCGTCGGTCGAGTTGCTGCCCGCGCCCGCGATCACCGGCACGCGGCCGGCGGCGGTCTTCACGCACAGTTCGACGACGCGCTTGTGCTCGTCATGCGACAGGGTCGAGGTCTCGCCCGTGGTGCCGACCGGCACCAAGCCGTGCACGCCGCCGGCGATCTGGCGTTCGACCAGCGACACGAACGCTTTTTCGTCCACCTCACCGTCGCGGAACGGCGTGACGAGGGCCGGAATGACGCCCTTGAAGTGAGACTGGACCATGACTTGCAAATTGCCGTGAGGATGGCGCCGCGTGTGTTGCGGCAGGACGATGGGGGCGGACAATATGTCCCTGCCCCATCGTCCCGCAATGGCGCGCCATGCGGTTCGTTGGGAGCAGGTGCGGATTTGAGGGGCGAAGCCTGCGCGGTCAAGCCCTTGGAACCGGACTTTAAACCCTATTGAGGCCTGAATCGTCGCATAGGGGCAGGCAGAGTATTCGAGTACAAGGCTCTTCGGGGCCGGTTGATGGAGAGCGTCTTGGCTTCAGTGGTGCGTCGGATTCTGCTCGGGGGAGCTTGCATCGTGGCCGTGGTCGGGGCCGCGGACGCCCAGACGACGTCCGGCTATGCGACCTCGTATGCGAGCCAGCCCGGCCTGATCACCACCCCGCCGACCGCCGTCCCCGGCGCGCTGTCCGACACCGATAGCGCCAACCTGCAGAGCGCCCTGGCCGCCGCCAAGCGCGGCGACATCTCCGGCGCGCGCATGGCCATGGACAGCCTGCAGGACCCGATCGCCAAAAAAATCGCTCAGTGGCAGTTGGTCGACAGCAACGCCGAGGCGATGAGCTTCTTCGAGCTGGACGCCGCCCGTCGCGACCTGGCCGGCTGGCCGCGGGGCGCGCGGCGCGACGCCGCCGCCGAGAAGGCCCTGTCGACCTCGGGTCTGGATCCGGCCCGCGTCATCGCCTGGTTCGGCGGCGCCCAGCCGGCGACGGCCGAGGGCGCCATGGCCCTTGCCTCGGCCTATCAAGCGACCGGCAAGAACCAGGACGCCGCCAACCTGATCCGACGAACCTTCCGCGACAAGGTGTTCGAGGCCGACGCCCAGCGCGGCATGATCGCCCGCTTCGGCGCCATGCTGACGCCTGACGACTACAATCGCCGCGCCGATATCATGCTATACGGCCAACAGGGTCCGGCCACGCGCGAGCTGGTCGCCATGCTGTCCGATACGCAGGCGGCCATGGCCCGGGTGCGGATGGCCTATCGCTCGAACGCGGCGAACGCCAACACGCTCTACAACAACCTGACGCCCGACCAGCAGACCTCGCCTGGCGTGGTGTTCGAGCGTGCGGCCTATCTGCGCCGCGCCGGCATGGACGCCCTGGCCCTTCCGATGGTGGTCAACTTCCCGGTCCCGCCGACCGAGGAGGCCTCGACCGCCATCTGGAAGGAACGCAAGCAGCTGATCGTCTCGGCGCTGAAGTCGGGCAACAGCGCCGCTGCCTACGCCGCCGCCGACAACACCCAGGCCCTGGCCCCGGCCGACATCGCCGAGAGCGAGTTCTACGCCGGCTGGATCGCCCTGACCCGCCTGAAGAACCCGGACGCGGCCGCCGCCCACTTCGCCCAGATCGCAGCCGTCGGCGCCTCGCCGATCACGCGCGGCCGCGCCCTCTACTGGCAGGGCCGCGCCGCCGAGGCGCAGGGCGACCCGATCGCCGCACAGGCCTTCTACGCCGAGGGCGCGCGCTACATCACCACCTTCTACGGGCAACTGGCCGCCGAGAAGGCGGGGCTGAAGGAGCTGCGCCTTGACCGCGACCCGGTCATCACCCAGGCCGACCGCGCCCGCTTCTACGGCCGCGAGCAGATCCGCGCCGCCCGGATCCTGGCCGACATCGGCGCGCGCGATCAGTTCCGCAGCCTCGTGCTCTACATCGACGACACCCTGCCCAACGCCGAGGAAAGCGCCCTGCTGGTCGACTTCGCCCGCGGCTATGGCGACCAGGACCTGGCCATGCGCGCCGTGCGCACGGCCGCCCAGCGCGGCTTCATCCTGACCGAGCGCGGCTATCCGCTGCTGGACCACCATTTCACGCCGGGTCCGGGCGCGGCCGAAACGGCTTTTGTCTATTCAATCTCGCGCCAGGAAAGCAATTTCGACCCGTCGGCCCGTTCGGGCGTCGGCGCGCGCGGCATGATGCAGCTGATGCCGGCCACCGCCTCGATCGTCGCGCGCAAGCTGGGCGAGGCCCACAGCCTCGATCGCCTGTCGGACGCGCCGTACAACATGCGCCTGGGCTCGGTGTATCTGGGCGACATGGTCCGCAGCTTCAGCGGCTCGTACATCATGGCCGCGGCGGCCTATAACGCCGGTCCCGGCCGTCCGGCCCAGTGGGCGGGCCTGTGCGGCGACCCGCGCGGCGCCAGCACCGACCCGCTCGACTTCATCGAGTGCATCCCGTTCTCCGAGACCCGCAATTACGTGATGCGGACCCTGGAGACGACCATGGTCTACCGCGCCCGCCTGAATGGCGGCGTCAGCCCGCTGACCCTGTCGTCTGACCTGAAGCGCGGCGGCTATGTCTATTCACCGTCGGTGGCTTCGGCGGATACCGCGGTCACCCAGCCTTAGAGCCTGTCCGTTTCTGATGGAACCATCAGAAACGGATAAATAGGCTCTATCTCAAACACTTAGAGCGTGACAGCCGAAACCGCTCGCACTTTCGGCTGTCACGCTCTAGGCGCGCCGGGCCGCCAGAACCGGCCCGGCCTGGGTCTCGATCAGTTCGCCGTCCAGCCGGAACACCCGGCTAAGAATGGCCCGCGACAGCGCCTCGCGCGGCGGCCCGTCGGCGACGAGCCGGCCATGATCGACGACGACGATGCGATCGCACGACCGGGCGGCCAGCCCCAGGTCGTGCAGCGTCACCACCACCCCAGCGCCTTTCGACGCTTCGACGCGCAGCAGATCGAGCGTCAGCAGTTGGGCGTCGGGATCCAGGCCCGCCACCGGTTCGTCGGCGATCAGCAGCGGCGCGCGGGTGGCCAGAAGGCGCGCCAGCAGCACCCTGGCCCGTTCGCCGCCGGACATGTCCAGCACGCCGCGATCGGCCAGGTCGGCCGCACCGACGCGGGCCAGGCAATCGATCGCCAAGGCGTCGGCGGCCTCGTCGGCGAGGTCGGTCGCGCCCAGGGCCGCGACCATCCGCGCAGGCAGGTTCCAGGCCACGCGCCGATCCTGCGGCAGGTAGCCGACCAGTCTGGCGCGCGCGTCAGGCTTCAGTTCGGCCAGGATGCGCCCCGAAAGTCGCGCCTCGCCGATCGTCAGCGGCAGCAGACCCAGGCCCGCGCGCAGCAGGCTGGTCTTGCCCGCGCCGTTGGGGCCGACAACGCCGACCACCTCGCCAGCCGTGACGGTCAGGGACGCGGCCTCCAGCACCGTCTTGCGGCCTTGCCGGGCGGTGACCGCGCTCAGGGTCCAGAGCGCGCTCACGACCGCCAGCTCCGCGAGGCCCGCCAGGCCAGCAGGGCGAAAGCCGGCGCGCCGAACAGGGCGGTGACGACGCCCAGCTTCAATTCCTGCTCGGTCGGGATCAGACGGGCGGCCAGATCGGCCAGCACCAGCAGCAGCGCCCCGGCCAGGGCCGAGGGCCACAGGATGCGCCTGGGGTCGTCCTTGACCAGGGCCCGCACCAGGTGCGGCGCGGCCAGACCGACAAAGCCGATCACCCCCGCCGCCGCCACGCCCGCGCCCGTCAGCAAGGCCGAGCCGGCCACGGCATGGATTCGCAAGCGCGCCATCGGCAGGCCCGACATCCGCGCGGCCTCCTCGCCCAGGGTCAGCATCCGCAGCCCCTTGCCGGCCCGGATGCAGAGCGCGGCGCCGATCATCATCGGGATCAGCGCCCGCAAGGCGTCATGCCAGTCCCGGTTCTCGACCGAGCCCATCAACCAGGCCAGGATCTCCGCCGTCGCCACCGGCGAGGGCGAGAGGTTGAACACCAGCGCCGTCAGGGCGCCGCCGAACGCCGACAGAGCGACACCGAACAGGATCAACGCCTCGGGCTCGCGGAACCGCGCGGCCAGCGCCACGACCATGGCGCCGGCGACCAGGGCCCCGGCCAGGGCCGAGAGCTCGATCGCGCCCGGCAGCACGGCCAGGCCCGCCGAGATGGCGACGGCCGCGCCCAGGCCCGACACCGCCGACACGCCCAGCACGCCCGGATCGGCCAGCGGATTGCGCAGCAGACCCTGCATGGTCGCGCCCGACAGGCCCAGAGCCGCGCCGATCAGGGCGGCGACGGCCACGCGCGGCGCGCGGACGGTCCACAGCACCTCGCCCGGCGGCGAAGCAGGATGGCCCAGCGCCTGGGCGTATTGCGCCAGCGAGAACGGCGTCTCGCCCAGCGACACGGCCAGGACCGCCGCGAGCGCCAGGACCAGCAGCATCAGGAGACAGAGGCGCACCAGGCTCATCGCGCCGCCTCGGCCAGGGCGAGCGAGCCGTCGGCCGCGAACCAGGCGCCGCAGCCGACCACCGCCGCCGGCAGCGACGCCACCGTCCGGGTCCTGATCGCGCCCTGCAGCGCCGCATGGCGCCCCGGTCCCCAGCGGTCGGAGCCGGCGCGGGCCATGTCGAACAGGCCCAGCACCACGGCGGCCGGCGGGGTCATGACTATCCGCTCCAGCGACACCGGCGCGAAGTAGGGAGAGGTCGTGGCGTTCGAATAGCCGGCGGCCTTCAGCATGGCGTCGATCAGGGTGCTGGACCCCGCCGTGTAGCCGCCGGGAGTCAGGTAAAGCGCCGAGCGCCCCCGTCCCGCCTCGGCCGCGCGGGCCAGCTTGGCGTCCATCGTCGCGACCAGCGCCTCGCCCTGCGGCCGACGCTCCAAGGCGACCGCGACCTTGCGGATATTGGCGCGCACGCCGGCGAAGTCGGACGCGTCCTCGAGCGCCACGGTCGTCACGCCCTTGCCCAGCAAGGCCTTGGAGAGGCGCGCGTCGCCGCCCCACAGGCGCACCACGACATCGGGCTTGGCGGCCACCAGGCTCTCGAAAGTCGCCCGCCTCAGCGGAAGGCCTTTGGCTGAAGCGCGCATGTAGCTGTCGGGCGAGACGGCGCGATGCGAGAGGCCGACGATGGTCTCGCGCGGCGCCAAGGCCAGCACGTACTGATCGGCGCAGGAGTCCAGCGACATCACGCGCGGAGCCGCGGTCGCCGCCTCTGGGACAAGCGCCATCGCCGCCAGAAGCGCGCACAGGGCCTTGGCGGCGTTCATGAACTCAGTCCGTGACCAGGCCGTACAGCAGACCGTCCAGCATGATCTTCATCAGCTGATCAGCATCGGACCAGTTACGCGAAGGCTTGGTGATCAGCAGCGACACCAGGCCATGGCAGCCGCTCCACAGTACTTCGGCGGCCTGCACCGCCGAGCCCGCGCGCAGGCGGCCCTGGGCGGCGATCTGGTGCACCGGCTCGCTGAACTTCTCGAAGCAGCGGTCGCCCAGCGCCAGCACGTCGGTGATCTTGTCCTGAGAGACGAGATCGCCACTGCTGCAGAACACCAGCTGGTACGTATTGGGATTGTCGAGGGCGAACTTCATGTACGCCTCCATCATCACCCGCACGCGCGAGACCGGGTCGATCGGTTGGGCCGCGATTTCCGTGTTGAGTTCCAGCAGACGCTCGATGGCGTCATTGCTGATCTCCAACAGAATCTGGTCCTTGTCGCGGAAGTGCATATAGAGCGCGGTGGACGACACCCCCACGGCGTCAGCGATCTTGCGGATCGTCGCGCCCGAATACCCTTCGGCGATGAAGATCGTCTCGGCCGCCGCCAGGATCTCGCCCCGACGCAAGTGCCCGTCGCCCTTGGGCTTTCGGGCGGACTTGTGAGGCTTCTTCAGAACGACCGTCACGGACTTGGCTTTCCCTGCGTTTCCTCCGACCGACACTAAACGGGAATCACCCAGTCGTCGCAAGAACGTGCGTGGAAGGAGAAACCGGCCTCGCGCGCGCGAAACAACATCCCAAAACGAGCATTTTTACCATTTGACACTTTAAGGTTGAGATTCGTTTATCTGCGTCGTTGGGGCGACAAGCGTATCCAGGGGCATCCATGGCGCGCGAAGACAGACGGCTTGAACCGGCGCTCGCGCCGGCATGCGGACCTGTGTCCGTTGAGTGGATCGAGCGAGTAGACGCCTCGATCGGGCGCGACGGCGCGCACCAGACACTGTCCCGGGGCCAGGCGGCCTGCATTGGCCTGGCCGGCCTGCTGACGGCGATCGGCGTGGCGCTGAGCCCGCATGCCGCATTGATAGTAGCGCACCATCTGTTCTTCGCCGTCTTCCTGCTCGGCGCGTTGACCCGTCTGGCCGCGGCCTGCACGCCATTGCCGCCGACCGTCGCCCCGCCGCTGGCCGACGCGGACCTGCCGACCTACACGATCATCTGCCCACTCTATCGCGAGGCCGAGGTGGTCGTCGAACTGGTCCAGAGTCTTCAGGCGCTGGACTATCCGCGCGAGCGCCTGCAGGCCCTGATCGTGCTGGAGGCTGACGACGACCTGACCCTGGCCGCGGTCCGGTCCCTGTCGCTCCCCGCGTTCATCCAGGTGCTGGTCGTCCCGCGCGGAACGCCCCAGACCAAGCCGCGCGCCTGCAACCACGCCCTCGAACGGGCGCGCGGCGAGCTGGTGGTGATCTACGACGCCGAGGACATGCCCGACGCCGGCCAACTTCGGGAAGCCGCCGCCCGCTTCGCCGCGTCGGACATGAACCTGGCCTGCCTGCAGGCCCCCTTGAGGATCGAGGACCCCGGCTTTTCGCTGTTCCTGCCCTCGCAGTTCCGGTTGGAATACGCCGCCCATTTCGAGGTGCTGCTGCCGGCCCTGGTCCGATGGGGCCTGCCCTTTCCGCTGGGCGGCACCAGCAACCACTTCAGGACCGCCATCCTGCGCGACCAGGGCGGGTGGGACCCGTACAACGTGACCGAGGACGCCGACATCGGCTTTCGCCTGGCCGCCGCCGGCTACCGGCTCGGCGTGATCGACCGGCCCACCTGGGAGACGGCTCCGACCACCTGGGGACAATGGCTCCCGCAGCGGGCGCGCTGGATCAAGGGACACATGCAGACCATCGCCGTCTGCCTGCGCGGCCCCGTCCCCGGCCAACCGCGCAACGCCGTGGCCCTGGCGCTGACCCTGGCTCAGTCGGTCGCCTCCTCGCACCTGCACGGCCCGATCATGGCGGCGATGGTCGTGCTGGCCGCGATCGACTTCTGGCCGGACGCCCGCCTCACCATAGCGTCGGCGGACCTGACGCTCTACGCCCTGGGCTGGGGCGCGTCCGCCATCGCCGGCGCGCGCGGAGTCATGCGGACGCGGGCGAGGCCCAAGTCGCTGCATCTGTTCGGCATGGTGTTCTATTGGCCGCTGCAGAGCCTGGCGGGAATGAAAGCGCTCTACCAGTTCGTCACGGCGCCGCATCGCTGGGACAAGACCCTGCACGCCCCGCGTTCCGGCGGCCACTCCGCCCCCCACCACACTGGACCTTTGGGGCCGTAAGGCGGTATGGGCGGGCGATGGCTCCGAAGATTGCTCCCGCCCCCATCGTCATGCGCACCACCGGCTGGGCCGACTACGCCCTGCTGGACAGCGGTCACGGCAAGAAGCTGGAGCGCTATGGCCGCTACACGGTCGTGCGTCCCGAGCCGCAGTGCTTCTGGGAGCCGCGCCTGCCGGCCAGGGTCTGGGAAAACGCAGACGCCGTCTTCGACCCCACCGACGAGGACGAGGCCGGTCGCTGGCGCTTCAAGGGCAAGCCGATCGAGAAGTTCGACCTGGCCTGGGGCGAAGCGAAGTTCCACGGCCAGTTCACGCCCTTCCGGCACCTGGCCTTCTTTCCCGAACAGGCCGCCAACTGGGCCTGGCAGGACGAACGCGTCCGCGCGCTCTCAAAAGGCTCGGGACCTCAGCCCAAGGTGCTGAATCTGTTCGGCTATACCGGCGTGGCCTCGCTGGTCTGCGCCGCCGCCGGCGCGGCCGTCACCCATGTCGACGCTTCCAAGAAGTCGGTCGGCTTCGCCCGCGAGAACGCCGCCTTCGCCGGCCTCGCCGACAAGCCGATCCGCTGGATCGTCGAGGACGCCCGCAAGTTCGTGGCCCGCGAGGTCAGACGCGGCAACAAGTACGACGGCATCATCCTGGACCCGCCCAAGTTCGGGCGTGGCGCCGATGGCGAAGTCTGGCGGCTGTTCGAGGACCTGGCCGCCCTGACCAGGGACTGCGCACAGCTGCTCAGCGAGGACGCCTCGTTCCTGTTGATGAACGCCTATGCCGCCCGCGTGTCGGGCGCGGCCATGTCGGGCCTGCTGGCCCAGGAGTTGGAGGGGCGCGGCGGCGTCATCGACTGGGGCGAGCTGTCCCTGGTCGAGGAGAAGGGCGACCGCCAGATCGGCCTGTCGTTCTTCGCCCGCTGGTCGTCCGAGGGATAAGGGACATGAACGCCAAGACCGTCACCTCCCTGACCAACAACACCGTCAAGGCCGTCCGCGCCCTGCACATGCGCAAGGAGCGGGAAGAGAGCGGCCTGTTCCTGGCCGAGGGTCTGAAGATCGTCATCGAGGCGATCGACTGCGGCCACGCGCCCAAGATCGTCATGTACGGCCCGGACGCCGCAGACCATCCGATGCTGAAGAAGGCGGTCGCCGCGTGCCTGAAGGCTGGCGGCGAAGTCATTGAGGTCAATCGCGAAATCCTTGAGAAGGTCTCGCGCCGCGACAATCCCCAAGCGGTCGTCGCCGTCTTCCGCCAAGTCTTCACCTCGCTATCGGCAATCGTGCCCGAAAGCGCCCCCTGCTGGGTGGCCATGCAGGCCGTCCGCGATCCCGGCAATCTGGGCACCGTCATCCGCACCGCCGACGCGGCCGGCTGCGGCGGTGTGATTCTGGTCGGCGACTGCGTCGACCCCTATTCGGTCGAGGGCGTGCGGGCGACCATGGGCTCGATCTTCGCCGTGAAGATCGCCAAGGCCACCATCCCCGAGTTCCTGGCCTGGCGCGAAACCTGGCCCGGCAGCGTGGTCGGCACCCTGCTGACCGCCACCGTCGACCACAAGTCAGCCGACTATGTGAAGCCGTCGCTGATCCTGATGGGCAACGAACAACAGGGCCTGCCGCCCGAACTGGCCGCCGCCTGCGACGTCAACGTCAAGATCCCCATGCGCGGCCGCGCCGACAGCCTGAACCTGTCGGTGGCGACGGGGATCATGATCTACACGGTCACGGGATAGGTCTTGCGGCCTCGCCTCCGATTCCGATCTATGCTACCCATAGAACAAAGTCGGAACTGGAGAGTCGATGAACGCCTTCGCGACGAACCCATCGATCGCTGGCCCCGCGACGTCCGCGGCGGCCGTCGCTAACGAATTCCTTGATCTAGCCGCCAGCGAAGCGACAGCTATTGATCAGATGAAGCTGCAGAAGCTTCTTTTCTACGCCCACGCTTGGCATCTGGCGATGAACGATCGCCCGCTGTTCGAGGACGACTTCGAGGCTTGGCCCTGGGGTCCAGTTGTCCGAGACATATACTCGCAAACCCGAGGCTATGGCCGCGCACCTATAACTGGCCGCCTATCGGAACTGCAGAAAGTAGGCGGCAACCTTCTGGATTGGAGATTCTCAACTCCAAAGGGTGTCGAAGACAAAGAATTGAAGGAGTTCGTCCGACAGGTTTGGGACAGCCACAAGAACTACTCAGGCGTTCAGCTGTCTAACTCCACGCACGCTGCCGGAGAACCCTGGACGATAATCAAAGATCGGTATGGAAGCTTGGATTCGAAACCCAAGATTCCAAACGATGTCATCGCGACCATCTTCAAGAAGAAATTGGATGGTGGCCGTGAAAATCCCGCCGCCTGAGAACCTGTCTCCCACACCCGACGAAGCGACGAAAACTGGTCTGTCGGACTACACGGGCGGCTCCGCGAATAAGCGGGTGCTGCACATAAATCTGGGTATTTTCAAATACGGCACAGACGACAAGTCGCACGCTGCGGCCCTTGTCTTCGCGCTAATCCTATTGATTGCACTGCTAGGTATCGTCGTCGCTGGCTTCCACGTGGAAAACGCCGCCTGGGCAGACAAGTGTTTTGGTTGGCTCGGAAGCGCCTTCCTTTTTGTCGCCGGAGTGGCGCTCGGTAAAAGTTCCAGCAAGAGATCCGACGATTAAGTCCCGCGCGGCTTGGCCCGCGTCGTCGGGGCGGCGGCCGCCGGATCGTCTGGCCAGACGTGGCGAGGGTAGCGCCCCTTCATCTCGACCTTCACCTCGCGCCAAGAGCCCTTCCAGAAGCCGGGCAGGTCGCGGGTGATCTGGATCGGCTTGTGGCCGGGAGACAGCAGCGACAGCACCAGCGGGACCTTGCCGCCGGCGATGCTGGGGTGCTCGGTCAGGCCGAACAGCTCCTGCACCCGGATGTCGATGCGCGGGCCGGCCTCGGCGGCGTAGTCGATGGCCACGGTGGTGCCGGTCGGAGCCTTGAAGCGGGCCGGCAGCATCTGGTCGACCTTCTGTTGCTGGTCCCAGGGGACCAGCGACCGGATCGCGCCGTCCAGGCTGCTCTCATCAACGCTGGCCAGGGACGAGCGGCCGTGCAGCAGCGGCGCCAGCCATTCGTCGAGGCGGGCGACCAGGGCGGCGTCCGACAGGTCGGGCCAGGCCTCGCTGTCCAGGGCGCGCAGGAAGGCCACGCGACTGCGGAAGCTCTCGACGCCCTGCCCCAACCGCAGGCCCGATAGTCCGTCGGCCCGGACCTGATCCATCAGGGCGCCGGCGATCAGGGCCGGGTCGGGATTCTCGATCAGCCGCTCTTCCAGCACCAGCCGGCCCAGGCGCAGCAGGCGCTTGGCGCGGACCTTGCCGCCGGCGGTTTCCAGGCGATCCTCGGCTGCGAGCCGGTCGGAGAAGGTCTCGCGCAGGCCGGTCTCGGAAACGGCGGCGGCCAGCAGGATGCGGTCGCGGCTGTCGCCGCCGCCCAGCTCGCCCACGGCCAGCCAGGCCTCGCGGGCCAGAGGATCGGTCGGTTCCAGATGGACGCCGCGCCCGCTGGCTAGCTGGAACTCGCCCGGCTTGCCGCGCGCCTTGGCCACCCGCTCGGGATAGGCCTCGGCCAGCATCAGGCCGATCTCCAGGTCGGGCGCCTTTGACGGCCGGCCCGCCGCGCGGCTCCACCGCTCGACCAGGGCCATGGCGTCGCGGGCGCGCGGCGAGCGGTCGCGATGCAGGTTTTCCAGCCGCCGACGCAGGTCGACGTCCTTGCCGCCAAGACCCTGTTCGGTGAGCACGGCGGCGATCTCGGCGGCCTCGCGCGCCTGGCCCGAGGCGGCGGCGCGGACGACCATATGCGCCAGGCGGGGCGGCAGCGGCATCTCGGCCAAGGCCTTGCCGTGAGCGGTCAGATCCCCCTGCCCGTCCAGCGCCTGGATGCGGTTCAGCAAGGTTCGCGCTTCGGCGAAGGCGGCGGCGGGCGGGGGATCCAGAAATGTGAGACCAGAAGGGTCGCGCGCGCCCCAGCGGGCCAGGTCCAAGGCTAGGCGCGACAGGTCGGCCTCCAGGATCTCGGGACGCGCGAAGGCCGGCAGCGAGCGGGTCTCCGGCTCGTCCCAAAGGCGGTAGCAGACGCCCGGCTCGGTCCGTCCGGCGCGGCCCCGGCGCTGGTCGGCGGCGGCGCGGCTGACGCGAACGGTGTCCAGGCGGGTGATGCCCGAGGCCGGATCGTAGCGCGGCACGCGGGCCAGGCCGGCGTCGATGACAACCCGGACGCCCTCGATGGTCAGGCTGGTCTCGGCGATCGAGGTCGCCAGCACCACCTTGCGGCGTCCCGCTGGCGCGGCGGCGATGGCGCGGTCCTGCACGGCCGGCTCCAGCGCGCCGTAAAGCGGCGCGACGTCGACATCCGGCCGACGGAGGCGCTCGTTCAACCAGCTCTCGGCGCGGCGGATTTCGCCCTGGCCGGGCAGGAAGACCAGGATCGAGCCGGTCTCCTCCGCCAAGGCCCGCTCGACGGCGCGGCCGACACGTTCCTCCAGCCGCTGGCGCTCGTCGCGCCCGAGATAGCGCGTGTCGACCGGGAACATCCGCCCCTGGCTCTCGATCACCGGCGCGTCGCCCAGCAGAGCCGAGATTCGCGCGCCGTCGAGGGTCGCCGACATGACCAGCAGGCGCAGGTCGTCGCGCAGCACGCTCTGGACGTCGCGCGCGAAGGCCAGGCCAAGGTCGGCGTCCAGGCTGCGTTCGTGGAACTCGTCGAACAGCACGGCCGCGACGCCGTCCAGGCCCGGGTCGTCGAGAATCATCCGGGTAAAGACGCCTTCGGTGACGACCTCGACCCGCGTCCTGGCCGAGACCTTGGACTGCAGGCGCACCCGGAAGCCGACCGTCTCGCCCACGGATTCGCCGAGGTTCGCGGCCATGCGCGCGGCGGCGGCGCGCGCGGCCAGGCGGCGAGGCTCCAGGACGATGATCTTGCGGCCTTGCGTCCAGGGCTCGTCCAGTAGCGCAAGAGGAACGGCCGTGGTCTTGCCCGCGCCGGGCGGCGCGACGAGAACGGCGGTCTCCCGTTCGGCGAGGGCGCCTTTCAGCGCGGGAAGGGCCTCGAAAATGGGCAACATTGCGCCCGCTTTAGCTGGCGCGGCCCCCGTCGCCAAGCAGGGCTGGACTAGCCAGGCTCGCGGAGAACATTTACGCGCTTCCGTTGCTCGACCTTGACCCCATGCTCATAAACGGGTCACGGTCCGCAAAATTTTCTAAAGGCGACCCCCGGGGGGAGTCTTGCCTATCAGGAGGAACTATGTGGCGCGTAAAATCGCTTGATGCGATCCTAGCGACGGCTGAGAAAAAATCCCTTCACCGCTCGCTTGGTCCCGTGCAGCTGACGCTGCTGGGTGTGGGCGCGATTATCGGTACGGGCATCTTCGTTCTGACCGCCGCCGCCGCCCAGAAGGCCGGCCCGGGCATGATGTGGTCCTTCGTGATCGCCGGCGCCGTCTGCGCCTTCGCCGCGCTCTGCTATTCCGAACTGGCCTCGATGGTGCCCGTCTCGGGCTCGGCCTACACCTATTCCTACGCCGTCATGGGCGAACTGCTGGCCTGGATGGTCGGCTGGGCGCTGATCCTGGAATACGCGGTCGCCGCCAGCGCCGTCTCCGCCGGTTGGTCAGGATATTTCCTCGGCTTGATTGAAAACGCGCTCGGCTTCCAGTGGCCCGAGCTCCTAAGGCAAGGCCCCGCGTGGTCGATGAACGGCTGGATGCCGGTCGCCGACTTCAGCCACGGCATCGTCAATGTTCCCGCCATCGTCGTGGCGCTGGCCGTGACGTCCCTGCTGGTCGTCGGCACGACCGAAAGCGCCACCGTGAACGCCGCCCTGGTGGCCATCAAGGTGACCGCCCTGACGGTGTTCATCGCCCTCGCCCTGCCGGTCCTCAAGACCGGCAACTTCTCGCCCTTCGCCCCGAACGGTTGGTTCGGCCCGGCCGGCACCACCGGCATGGGCATCGTCGGCGCGGCCGCGTCGATCTTCTTCGCCTATGTGGGCTTCGACGCGGTGTCGACCGCCGCCGAGGAGACCAAGAACCCGCAGCGCAACGTCCCGATTGGCCTGATCGGCTCGCTGGCCATCTGCACGATCTTCTATCTGCTGGTCGCCGCCGGCGCGATCGGCGCCATGGGCGCTCAGCCCGTGCTCGGCGCTGACGGCTCGGCCGTGCAGCCCGGCTCGGCCGCCTTCGTCGCCGCCTGCGCCCTGCCCGCCAACAAGGAAGTGCTGGTCTGCTCCAACGAGGCCTTGGCCCATGTGCTGCGCCAGATCAACTTCCCGCTCGTCGGCAACCTGCTGGGCCTGGCGGCCAACCTCGCCCTGCCCTCGGTCATCCTGATGATGATCTACGGTCAGACCCGGATCTTCTTCGTCATGGCGCGCGACGGCCTGTTGCCGGAAAAGCTGGCCGCCATCCATCCCAAGTTCAAGACACCTCACATCGTGACCATCTTCACGGGCCTGTTCGTGGCCCTGGCCGCCGCGTTCTTCCCGGTCGGTCAGCTGGCCGACATCTCGAACTCGGGCACGCTGTTCGCCTTCTTCATGGTGGCGATCGCGGTGATGGTCCTGCGCAAGAAGGATCCGACCCGTCACCGTCCGTTCCGCACCCCGTTCGTCTGGGTCGTCGCGCCGATCGCCCTGATCGGCTGCGCCGTGCTGTACTTCAACCTGCCGTTCGAGGCGATGATGGTGCTGCCCGTCTGGGGCGCTCTGGGCCTGGTGATCTACTTCGCCTACGGCTATCGCAAGAGCCATGTCGGCCGCGGCCTGTTCGACGTTCCGGAACTGGATCCGAACGCGCCGGCCACGGGCGTCGCCCCGATGCCGGGCGCTCCGGCCCCCGGTTCGAAGGAAGAGCGTTCTTGATCTTCGGCCGCTAGGCTTTAGGTCAGGAAGGGCGGGCGCTTCGGCTCCCGCCCTTTTCTTTTGGAGGTCGCCTCGATGACCCAAGCGTCCATGCCCATCGCCGCCGTGATCGCCCCGGTCACGCCGCTGCAGCAGAACTGCACGATCGTCTGGTGCACGAAGACGCTGAAGGCCGCGGTGATCGATCCGGGCGGCGAAGTCGACCGCCTGCTCAAGGCCATCGCCGATAAAGGCCTGACCCTGGAGAAGATCTGGATCACCCACGGTCACATGGACCACGCTGGCGGCGCGGCCGAGCTCAAGGCCCGCACGGGCGTTCCGATCGAGGGCCCGCACAAGGACGACCAGTTCTGGATCGACCGCATCCAGCAGTCCGGCGAGCAGTACGGCATGCCCGAGGCGCGGATCTTCGTCACCGACCGATGGCTGGACGACGGCGACAAGGTCACGCTGGGCGAGACCGAGTTCGAGGTCTTCCACTGCCCGGGTCACACGCCGGGGCACGTGGTGTTTTTCCATCGCGACACCAAATTCGCCCAGGTCGGCGACGTGCTGTTCCAGGGCTCGATCGGCCGGACGGACTTCCCGCTGGGCAATCACCAGGATCTGATCGACTCGATCACCCATAAGCTCTGGCCGCTGGGCGAGGACGTGCGGTTCGTGCCTGGCCATGGACCGATGTCGACCTTCGGGGCCGAGCGGCGGAACAATCCGTTCGTGGGCGATCGGGTGGTGGCGGCGATGCAGGCGCAGGGCGCGGCCTACCAGGCTCCAAAGAACCATTCGCCGGGCTGAGGAGATCCGACCCGTTCAAGGGGGGAAGGACGGGCCGGATCTCTTGCCGCCGGCGCGTCGGGTGGGGGATGACGCGCCGCCGGTGCGACATTGGATCGCATGACCGGGTTGCGTCGCTGTTTCAGCCGTGAAATCTGAACGTGACGGGGGCGTGACAGGAAATCGCATGGAAAACGTCCAAAGCACCGCCCAGAGCGACGCCGACGCCCAGCGCGGGGCGGCGCCGCGCATCCTCATCGTCGACGACGATCCCGGCATCCGCGACGTCGTGTCCGATTTTCTCAGCCGTCACGGTTACGCCGTCGAGACGGCCCAGGACGCCCGCACCATGGAGCAGGTCCTGGCGCGCGGGCCAGTCGACCTCGTCGTGCTGGACATCATGCTGCCCGGCGAGGACGGCCTGGCCATCTGCCGCCGCCTGTCCTCGACCAGTGACGGCCCCGCGATCATCATGCTGTCGGCCATGGGCGAGGACACCGACCGCATCGTCGGCCTGGAGCTGGGCGCAGACGACTATCTGCCCAAGCCCTGCAATCCGCGCGAGCTGCTGGCCCGCGTCCGCGCCGTGCTGCGCCGCCGGCAGGAGCCGCGCGCGGTCGACGACGCCATGGGCGCGGCCTGCGAGTTCGCCGGCTGGCGCCTGGACCTCGTCCGCCGCGAACTGCGCTCGCCGCAGTCGGTGGTGGTCAATCTGTCCAGCGGCGAGTTCTCGTTGCTGCGCGCCTTCGTCGAGCGGCCCCAGCGGGTCCTGACCCGCGACCAGCTGCTGGACCTGGCGCGCGGCCGTGACAGCGACGCCTATGACCGCGCCATAGACGTCCAGATCAGCCGCCTGCGCCGGAAACTGGACGACGGCGGCGGCAGCGAGCTGATCCGCACCATCCGCAGCGAAGGCTATATGTTCACCGCCAAGGTCGTCCGCACCCCATGACCCTCTTCCGGCGCGGCGCGCCGCTGTTCGTCCAGGCCCTGGGGCTGGTGATCGTCACCCTGGTGGCGGCCCAGCTGATCGCGATCGCGGTCATCTTCACCCTGCCGCCGCCGCCGCCGGAGTTCTATCGGTCCAGCGAGATAGCGCGCGCCCTGAAGACCGGCCAGCCGGTGCAACCGCGCGACGGCCGTCTGCTGGTGATCAAACAGCGCGTCACCCTGCACCCGATGGGCCAGGACACGCCGCGCCGGATCGACTTCAAGACCGATATCAGCCGCGCCGTCGACGTGCCGGTGAACCGTATCGAGCTGCAGATCGACAATGGTCCGCGCTTCTTCGTGCGCCGCACGCCCGTGACGCCGCCCAAGCCCGATGAGCCGCCTCGCGGTCCCGGCGCCCGCGAACCGTTCGCCCGCGAGGGCGGCGGCCCCGGGGGGCCTGGTGGTCCGCCAGGCGCGCGCGGCAAGGGCGTCGACGAGCCCCTGATCTTTGGCGACTTCAAGCTGGGCGTGCGCCAGAGCGACGGTCGCTGGCTGGTGGTCGAGCCCAAGCCGACCTTCCGCTTCGACAGCTGGCAGCAGCGCGTGCTGCTGATCCTGTTGCTGTCGGTGATCGCCGTGACGCCGCTGGCCTGGCTGTTCGCCCGCCGCCTGGCCCAGCCGATCACCGCCTTCGCCGACGCCGCCGAGCGCCTGGGCAAGGATCCGCGCACCCCGCCGCTGAGCATCTCCGGCTCGGGCGAGGTGGTCGCCGCCGCCACGGCCTTCAACATGATGCAGGAGCGCCTGCGCCGCTATGTCGAGGACCGCACCGCCATGGTCGGGGCCATCGCCCACGATCTGCGCACCCCCCTCACCCGCCTGAAGTTCCGCATCGAGGCCGTTCCCGACGACATCCGGCCCAAGCTGGCCGCCGACATCGACCAGATGGAGGCGATGATCGCCGCCACCCTGGGCTTCGTGCGCGACACCCAGCGCCCAGCCGAACGCACCAAGCTGGAGCTGTCCTCCCTGGTCGAGAGCGTCATCGACGAGGCCGCCGAGACAGGCGGCGACGCCACGGTCGAACGGACCGAGAAGACCGTCATCGAGGGCGATCCGGTGGCTCTCAAGCGCCTGGTCGCTAATCTGGTCGAGAACGCCCTGAAATACGGTGTGCGAGCCCGCGGACGGGTCTATGCCGAGGACGGCATGGCGATCATCGAGATCGACGACGACGGTCCGGGCGTGCCGCAAGGCGAGCTGGAGCGGGTGTTCGAGCCCTTCTATCGCGGCGAACCCTCGCGCAACCGCGAGACGGGCGGCAACGGGCTGGGTCTGGCGGTCGTCCGCTCCCTGGCCCGCGCCCACGGCGGCGACGTCATGCTGGTCAACCGTCCAGGCGGCGGCCTGCGGGCCAGCGTGCGGCTTCCAGCCTAGCAAATACGGCGGAAACGGACGGCTTTGTTGCGGCGGCGCAAGGCCGAGCGCGCGCCTGACATCACGGCGACATCCCAACAGGCTTCAAAGCTTGGCTGGATGGAGATTTGCCGGATGACATTTCGCTCGCTTGGCCTGACGGCCGTCCTCGTCGCCACCCTGGCCGCCTGCGCCAGCGCGCCGCCGGAACGTTCGGAAGGCCATCGTGGTCCTGGCGGACGCGGCGGCCCGACCGGCGAGGGAGACGGCGCGCCGATGGCCGGTCCGCAACTGTTCATCAGCCCGGCCGGCGAGCCCTTTCGCGCCCCGCCCGGCGCGCCCTACCCAGTCTCCGTTTGGTTCGAAGGCGCCGACGCCAACCATGACGGCGCCCTGAGCCGCGACGAGTTCGTGGCCGACTCCTTGCGCTTCTTCGGTGTGGTCGACACCGACCACAATGGCGTCATCGACGGGTTCGAGGTGGCGGCCTACGAGCAACACATCGCGCCCGAGATCATCGGCGGCGCGGCCCCCGGCGGGATGCGGCGCGGTCCGCGCGGCCTGGGCGTTGCCGAGGGTCAGCAAGACGGTCCGAGCGACGACGACATGGCGCCCGGCCGCCGCCGTCCGCAGAGGACGAACGTCCTGCAAGGCGCCTCGCTGTTCGGCCTGATCGCCGAACCCGAGCCGGTCATGGCCGCCGACGGCAATTTCGACCGACGGATCACCAAGGACGAGGCGACCAAGGCGGCCAAGACCCGCTTCGCCCTGCTCGACACCGACAAGGACGGCCTGCTGAAGCTGGCCGAACTGCCCAAGACGCCGGTCCAGGGCGGCCTGCGCCCCGGCGCGGGTCCGGGCGGCGGCAAGGGCGGCCCGATGGGCGGACGCGGCGGCGGCCGAGGCGGTCCGGGCGGCGGCCGGCGCGGCTAGCTTCCGACCAGGCTGGCGATGATGTTGATCCCCAGCGCCAGGATGGCGGTGTTGTAGAAATAGGCGGCGGCCGCGTGGGCCGTCACCAGCTTGCGCAGCTTCGAGGTCAGGATGCTGTTGTCCGACACCTGGAACGTGGCCCCGACGCTGAAAGCCAGATAGGCGAAGTCCATGTAGCCGGTCGGTTGTTCTCCTGGGAACTCAATGCCCGGCTTGCCGGACCCGTCGCCGAAATTGCGGTGGGCGTAGTGCAGAACGAAGGCCGACTGCAGCACCAGCCACGACAGCACCAGGGTCGCGCCGGCGCAGGCGGTCACGAAGGCCTTTGTGTCGCCCGAGGCGTGTTTGGCCGCGATCATGGCGTCGACCACCGCCCACAGGCTGGCGGCGATGGCGGCCAGGACGATCAGCAGCAGAATGGGGACGCCCTCGTCCTCCTGGGCGGCGCGCGAGCGCACCTTGGCCTCGTCGGCCTTCAGAAAAAGCGTCCATGTCGTCAGCAGATACACGGCCGCCGCGGCGTCCCAGCCCAGAAGAAGGTGCGCGGCATGCGGCGCGCCCAAATATTTCGCCGTCAGCCACACAGCGATCCCGACGCCTTGGGCGGCGGCTAGACGCCAGTGCGACGCGGCGCGGCTCACCAACTGTTTGGGCTTGCGGGCCATTCTCCGGCGACTCCTCGAACGGGCGCTTGTCCCTGTGCGGCGTAATTAGTGCGAACTCACGGTGAACCGAAAGCGTCTTCGCTGGTTACTTCACCGGAACGCGCAGGAAACGACGCCAGTGACCGACCCAGACGCCCCGCCCCCGCCCGAGCCCAAACCGCCCGAGTATGAGCCGGGTGTCGTCCCCGTCGAGGAGCCCCCAACCTCGCCGCCGGTCGATCCAGGGGACGACCGTCCCTATGACGCCTGATCCTTGCTCGTGCCGCCTGTGACCAGACTAGGAGCCCCACATGGACACCGATAGCGAACGTCCCCGCGGTCGTCGCGGTTTCGCCGCCATGGACCCGGAACGCCGCCGTGAGATCGCCAGGAAGGGCGGAGCTAGCGTGCCCAGTGAGAAACGCAGCTTCGCCAAGGACCGTGATCTGGCGGCCAACGCCGGCCGAAAAGGCGGATCTTCTTCACGCGGCGGTCGCCCCGGCGAGCGCGCGCTTTAGAAGACGATAGACCAACGACCTTGACGCGCCGGTCTCGATTTCTCGAAACCGGCGCGTCTTCGTGTGTCTGGATGGCGCGCCCCCATCGCCCAATCAGGCGGTCAGCGCATAAACCGCGAAGGTCGGGCTCTCGCTGATCCAGCGCTGGGTCACGGTCCAGCCGGCGCGGCGGGCGATATTTTCGAAGACCTCGGACGGATACTTGTACGAATTCTCGGTGTGGATGGTCTCGCCGGCGGCGAACCGGAAGCCGTAATCGCCGACCATGACGATCTGGTCGCGCGTACTTTCCAGATGCATCTCGATGCGGCTCTCCCGGGCGTTCCATACCGCCTTGTGCGCGAAGGCGGCGGGGTCGAAGTTGCCGCCCAGCTCGCGATTGATGTGAACCAGGACATTGCGGTTGAACGCTGCGGTCACGCCCTGGGCGTCGTCATAGGCCGGGATCAGCACGGCCGGATCCTTGGCCACATCGGCCCCGACGATGAACAGCGAACCCTCGCCCAACAGGGCTCGAGCCTGACGCAGCAGGGCCTCGGCCTCGTCCGGCGCGAAGTTGCCGATCGTCGAGCCGGGGAAGAAGCCGACGGGCGTATGGCCCTTGGCGCCGTCAGGCAGGGTCATGGCCTGAGTGAAGTCATCGACCAACGGGGCGACGGCCAGGCTCGGATAGTCCTGTCGCAGGCTCGCCGCGGCCTCATCGAGGGCCGAAGGGCTGATGTCGATCGGCGCGTAGACGGCGATCTGAGGCGCCGCGTCCAGCACGATGCGGGTCTTGGTGCTGGCCCCGCTGCCGAACTCCACCAGCACGGCGTCGTCGGGGATGCGAGCGGCCAGTTCCGGCGCGATCCGGCGCAACAGCGCCGTCTCGGCGCGGGTCAGGTAGTACTCCGGGAGCTCGCAGATCGCCTCGAACAGGCGCGAGCCCTCGGCGTCATAGAAGTATTTGGCCGAAAGGGTCTTGGGCGTGGCCGACAGGCCGGCCACGACCTCGTCGCGGAAACGGTCGCCCGGCTTGACCTCGCTCAGGCGATCATCGTCGGCCAGACGCACGCCACCGAACATCCAGCGGCTGCCCGGATGGAAGAAGTTGCGATAGGTCGCGCGCGAATGGCCGGGCGGGGTGGCCTCGCAGCCGCCGCGCAGCACCATCTGGCTGACCATGAACTTGCCGTTGTATTCGCCCAGCGCGCCCGGACCGGGGCGGAAGCCCGGATAGGCGCTGTAGGCGCTGGCGGTCCACTGCCAGGCCGCGCCGCACAGTTGGCGAAGCGCTGACGGAGCGCCGGTGGCCGTGGCGGCGGCTTCCCATTCGGCCTCGGTCGGCAGGCGGCGGCCGGCCCAGGCGGCGTAGGCCGCGGCCTCGTAGTAGCTGACATGCATGACGGGTGCGTTCGGATCGACCGGATGACGGCCGCGCAGCGTCATGGTGGTCCAGTCGCCGGTCTCGTCGCGGCGCCAGTAACCCGGAGCCTCCCAGCCTTCCTCATTGACCTTGGCCCAGCCCTCGGAGAGCCAAAGCTCGGCGCGGCCGTAGCCGCCAGCCTCGATGAAGGCCAGCCACTCGCCATTGGTCACCAGGCGATCGGACAGGCGGAACGGCGCGACATAGGTCTTGTGGCGAGGCCGCTCGTTGTCGAACGCGAAGCCGTTCTCGCAGGCCCCGATCTCGACCAGGCCGCCGGCGAAGCGGTGGAAGCGCTGCGGGCCCGGATCCGGACGCGGGGTCGCGGCGCCGGGCTGATAGGCTGGACTGAGCGGCGACTGGGCGAACAGATGCAGGATATCCATCAGGATCAGCTCCTGATGCTGCTCCTCGTGGTTCAAGCCCAGTTCCAGCCGCTCGCGGATCTCGGGCGTCAGCGCACCGGCCAGCAGGCGCACCATGGCCGCGTCGACATGGGCGCGATAGGCGCTGACCTCCTGGGCCGACGGCCGGGTCAGCAGACCGCGCTGTGGCCGCGGCTGCCGGGGACCGACGGCTTCGTAGTACGAATTGAAGATGTAGCTGAACCGCGGATCGTGAACCGCGTAGCCGGTCAGGAACGGCGTAAGCAGGAAGGTCTCGAAGAACCAAGTCGTATGGCCACGATGCCACTTGGTCGGGCTGGCGTCGGGCATCGACTGGGCCGACTGGTCCTCGGGCGACAGCGGCGCAGCCAGAACCTCGGTGCGACGTCGCACGCGGCGGTAGAGGTCGATCAGGACATCCGCCGAAGTATCGGCGAGATCCGTCACGGGCATTTCGTCCGGGATCATGGTGGCTCCTGCGAGCTAAAGCGGCGCTGGGCCAAGGCCCAAGTCGATGACAACGTTCCGAGAACTTCGGTGTTCCGCTTCGCCGTGACAACCGCGCGCGCCTCGCGCTGTTGCCACTTCATGGCAGCAGGTCTTCCACAAGCCGAACGCCACGCTCCAACAACACGATTTTTTTGCGGCCAGACTTGAGGGTTAGTCCCCCCGGGAACGTCTACCAGACGGAGGACGCCAGCACGCCCCTTACGGCTGGCGGACCTGCCGGTCGGGGAATTGAGCAGCCTCGACCGGCGTTACCTCCGTCCCCGAGGTTTCAGTCGCCGATCGGCGCATCCAGCAGCCCGCCGAGAACGCCCTGGAGCACCTCGGTGGCGCGCTTGGGCGACAGGTCCTGGTCGCGGCGCAGCCGATGCCAGGCGTCGAAGCTCAGCAGCAGGTCCATGGCCTCGAACCGCACCCGGTCCTTGGCCAGCTCGGGCGGCAGCTGGGCGCGCAGGATCTCACGCGCGATCTGCACCATCTTGGCGTTGTCGACGGCCAGGGCCGGTGACTGGTGGCGGTGGACTTCCGAGGCGCGCTTGAACGGCGCGATCTTCTCGTAGGCCCAGCCGCGACGCTCGACCAGCTCCAGCACCCGTTCGCGCCAGCTCTCGCCCTTGAACGGCGTATGGACCAGGGCCATCAGCTCGCTCTCGATCACCGCCGACATCTCGCGATACAGGCTGTCGAGGTCGTTGAAATGGCGAAAGACCGTGCGAAGGCCGACGTCGGCGCGGGCGGCGACCAGTTCGGCCGACGGCGAGACGTCGCCTTCGCGCACGAGCTCCAGCATGGCCTGGACGATGCGGGCGCGGCTGTCCTGAGAGCGCTTGCGGCGACCATCGATCGCGGTCTCGGACGCGACGTCGGCTCCCGGACGAAGATTGCGCGCGGCGGAACTCACGGCCCTGGGCCCTCCCACTGATGGCCCTTGCTTAGACCCGCGGAACGCGGACGACCACCTAAAGCTTCAGAAGGTCGAGCCGGTTGGACCATTTGATCTCGGTGGAGCCAGCCGGCAAGCTGGCGAAGTCGCCGTCGCGGCCCACCTTCATCGGTCCGCCGAAGATCGCGCGCGAGCGGCCCAGGAACGGCCCTTCCAGCGCCCGGACCGGCAGCGGCGGGATGATGTGGTAGAACAATACTTCCCTCACCCCGGCCGCCTTGGCCTCCGCGGCCACGGTCTCGGGCGCGGTGTGGTAGTCCAGGATATCGTGGAAGATGTGGACGTAGTTCGTCCGCCCAGCCTTCTCGGCGACATCCTTCTGGATCGCCACGAGATTTGGCGACAGGCCTTCGTGGACCAGCAGGTCGACGCCCTTGGCCGCCTTGACCAGCCGCTCGGACGGACCGGTGTCGCCGCTGATCACGGCGGTGCGGCCCTTGTACTCGAAGCGATAGGCGACGGCCGGATGGACCGGGTCGTGCTTGACCGGGAAGGCCCAGACCTTCAGGCCCGGCTTTTCCAGCACCAGCACGTCGGGTCCGCTCGGATCGGCGGTGAAGACGTGCGTGACCGCGCCAAAGCCCGAGGGCGGCATGACGGCCTCGCCGTGGTGGGCGACGCGATAGCCACGATCCAGGGTGTAGGCGTCCTGGAAACCCTTCACCACCTGATCAAGGCCCGTCGGTCCGTAGATCGGCAGCGGCGCGTGCGCGGCCCCCCCGCCCCAGCGCTGCAGCATCAGCTCGCCCAGGTCGGCGATGTGGTCGGAATGATAGTGGGTGACGAAGGCCGCGCTCAGGCGGGGCGGCGGCAGGTTCATCAGCAGCAGGTTGCGGGTCGAGCCCGAGCCGGAGTCGACGACGAACAGGTCTCGGCCCGCCACCACCGCCACGCAAGGTCCCGCTCGCGTCGGATCCGGCATCGGCGCGCCCGAGCCGCAGAGCCCGACGTGCAGGCCGTCCGGCAGTTCGGCCAGCGGATCGGTCGCCAGGGCCGTTTCATAGAGCCTGCGCATGCCCGCCTCGGCGATGCGTTCTCGGAACAGCCACGCCAGGCCCAGGGCGATGGCGACGACGCCCGCCACGGCGCCCAACCCGATCCAAACCTTGCGCATATGTTCCTCCCAGAACTTGACCCAGTAGCGCCATAATGGCACTCATAGTGTCAATAGAAATCCGCAAGGCGGTATCGAGGGAGAACGGAATGGACGTGTTGCGCACGCCGGACGAACGGTTCGAGGGCTTGGTCGACTGGCCCTACGCGCCCCGTTACACGCCGGTGGTCGACGCCGACGGCACGCCGCTACGCATCCACCATGTCGACGAAGGCCCCAAGGACCAGAGGCCGATCCTGCTGATGCATGGCGAGCCGTCTTGGGCCTATCTGTACCGCAAGGTCATCGCCGACCTGTCGGCGCGCGGGCGCCGGGCGATCGCGCCGGACCTGGTGGGCTTTGGCCGCTCGGACAAGCCGGCCTCGCGCGAGGACTACACCTATGAACGGCACGTGGCCTGGATGAGCGACTGGCTGGTCCGCAACGAACTGACCGACATCGTCCTGTTCTGCCAGGACTGGGGCGGGCTGATCGGCCTGCGCCTGGTGGCGGCCTTCCCCGAGCGGTTCGCCGCCGTCGTCGTCTCCAACACGGGCCTGCCGGTCGGTTCGGGCAAGAGCGAGGGTTTCGAGGCCTGGCTGAACTTCAGCCAGAACGTTCCGGAACTGCCGATCGGCTTCATCCTCAACGGCGGCACGGCGCGCGATCTCTCCGACGCCGAGCGCGCGGCCTATGACGCCCCCTTCCCCGACGAGACCTACAAGGAAGGCGCGCGGATCTTTCCAGCCCTGGTGCCGATCACGCCCGAGCACGCCTCGGTGGCCGAGAACAAAGCCGCCTGGGCGGTGCTGGAAACCTTCGACAAACCCTTCATCACCGCCTTCAGCGACGCCGACCCGATCACCCGCGGCGGCGAGGCGGTGTTCCAGTCCCGCGTGCCGGGGGCCAAGACCGCCGCCCACACCACGCTGAAGGGCGGCCACTTCGTGCAGGAAGACAGCCCCGGCGAGATCGCCGCCCTGCTCGATGGCCTTGTCGCCAGCCTGCCGCGAAAGGAGTTCGCCGAATGAACGTCGTCAATCACGTCTTTCCCTCGCCGGAACAATTCCAGGCGTTCTTCGGCAGCGCCGAGGACGGACCATTCGTGATGGTCAACCTGCTGAAGTTCCGCGATAAGGCCGCCTACGAGGACGGCTCCGAGCCCGAGCTGAGCGGCCGCGAGGCCTATAACCGCTATGGCGTCGAGGTCGCCAAGCTGGTCAAGGCGCTGGGCGGCCAGATCCGCTACAGCGGCGCGGTCACCGGCCTGATGATCGGCGAGATCGAGGAAATGTGGGACGCCGTGGCCCTGGCCGAATACCCGTCCCTGGCCGCCTTCCAGAAGATGGCCCTTTCGCCAGAGATGCACGCCATCGAACACCACCGCAAGGCGGGCCTGGCGGGACAGCTGAACATCCGCACCAAGCCGGGTCCAGGCGTCTAGGGCTCGCGGTAAACCGTCCTGAACCCGATGTGAGACGCCCCGCCGTCCGGCGGTCCGGATGTGCGGGCCGCCGGGCGGTAGCGGAAGCAGTAGTCGTCGGCGCACAGGAACGAACCGCCCTTTATCACGTGCTTGGGCGTGTTCGGCTCGTCGGGGTCGAGGGCGCGGATTTCGGGCGGACCGCCGGCCTCGATGACGCTGGCGACCTCCAGGCCCGGCCTGAACCAGTCCCCGGTCCACTCCCAGACATTGCCCGCCATGTCGACGAGTCCATAGCCATTGGGCGGATAGCAGCCGACCGGCGCGGCCCGCGCCTTGTAGCCGTCGCTGCCCAGATCCTGGGCCGGGAAGACGCCCTGCCAGGTATTGGCGCGCGGACGCCGCGGATCAGCCGGCTGGTCGCCCCAGGCATAGCGTTTGCCCACGAGGCCGCCGCGCGCGGCGTATTCCCATTCGGCCTCGGTCAGCAGATCGCGCCCCAGCCACCGGGCGTAGGCCATGGCGTCTTCCCACGCGATATGGACCACGGGCCAGGCCTCGCGGCCCTTGATGGTCGAGCGCGGTCCCTCCGGATGCCGCCAGTCCGCGCCGGGAATGACCCGCCACCATTGCGAGGGATCGTCCGACCTCGCCCCCTTCGCCCCCACGAAGACGAGCGAGGCCGGACGCCGCTGCGCCGCCGACAGCTGGGCGTAGCGCGCGGGATCGAGCGGTCGTTCGGCCAGGGTGCGGTAGCCCGTGGCGTCGACGAACCGCGCGAAGGCGGCGTTGGTGACTTCCGTGCGGTCGATCCAGAACGGCGCGACCTTGACCGTCCGCGGAGGCCCCTCCTCCGGCCGCAGCGGCGCCGCGCCCATGGCGAAGTCGCCGCCCGCGATGCGGACCATGCCGGCCGTGCGGTGCGCGGGGTCGGCGATGGGCGGGTCGGTCAGGCAGGCCTTCGGCGCCGGCTTGCCGCAGCCCGCCAGCGCCAGGAGCATGAGGAAAGGAACGGCCCTCAATTGTCCCAATAAACGTACTCGTCGCTGGCCTTGGCCTTCTGGCCGCCCGGATGGTCGATATAGAAGGCGCCCGAGACCAGCGAGGGCCAGGCGGGCTTGACCATCTGACTGTCCAGTTGGGCCAGCGTCGCCTGCATCTCCTTGAGCTTGTCCGGCCGGGTCTTTGACAGGTCGTGTCGCTCGGTCGGGTCGGTGTTGAGGTCGAACAGCCAGGCCTTGTTCGGCTCCTGGGCCACCTGCAGCTTCCAGCCGCCGGCCATCACCGTCTTGTAGCGGCCCGAGCGCCAATACATGGCCTTGTGCGGGTCGCCGCTGGCCTTGCCCTTGACGAACGGCACGAGGTCGACGCCGTCGATCACGCGGTCTTTCGGCGGAGTCGCGCCGGCCGCGCCCGCGGCCGTGGCGAAGATGTCCACGTGGCCCACCGGGCTGCGATAGACCGCGCCCGCCGGCAGTTGGCCCGGCCAACGCAGCAGGAACGGCACGTGGATGCCGCCTTCGAAGAAAGTCGCCTTCCAGCCGCGATACGGCCGGTTGATGTCGGGCAGGCCGATATAGTTCGCCCCGCCGTTGTCGGAGGTGAAGATCACCAGGGTGTTGTCGTCCAGCCCCTTGTCCTTCAGCGCCTGCAACACCCGGCCGATGTTGCGGTCCAGGTTGCGGACCATGGCGCCATAGACGCGCAGGCGATGATCCTTGATCTGCGGCAGGGCGTCGTAGTCGGCCTTGGGCGCCTGCAGGGGCGTGTGGACCGCGTTGTAGGCCAGGTACATGAAGAACGGCCGGTTCTTGTTGGCGTCGATCGACTTGATCGCCTCATCCGTCAGGTAGTCGGTCATGTAGGTCGACGGGTGGAACATCTTCGAGCCGTTGTACTGCACGGCGAACGGCAGGGCGCCCCACAGGAACTTGTCGATCGGATCCCAGTCCTGGCGCGACTCCTCGACGGACGGGTCGCCGACCGGCGCGAACAGAGAGGCGCCGGCCATGAAGCCCAGGCTCTCGTCGAAGCCCTGGTCCTCGGGTCGTGAGCCCTTGACCCCGCCCAGGTGCCACTTGCCCAGGTGGACGGTATGATAGCCGCGGGTCTTCAGCGCTTCGGCGATGGTGATCTCGGTGGAGGGCACGGCCTCGGTGCTGTCGTCCTTCGGCGTGTTCTTCACCTCGTCCTTGTTGAAGTGCGAGGGGTGCAGCGAGTCGCCTTGATGGCCGCCGACGACGCGCGAGAAGGCCACGGGCGTGGGCGTGAACTCGAAGCCGAAGCGGGTGGCGTACCGGCCGGTCATGATCGCCGCGCGCGACGGGGCGCAGGTGGCGTTGCCGCTGTAGCCGTTGGCGAAGGTGACGCCCTGATGGGCGATCGAGTCGATGGCCGGGGTCGGCACGGCGCCGTTCGCGACGCCGCCGCCATTCAGAGTGACGTCGTTGTAGCCAAGGTCGTCGGCCAGGATGAACACCACGTTCGGCGGCCGCTGGCCCGCCGGCGGCGCGATAGGGCCTTGCGCCCAGGTCACCGCGTGATTGGCCTCGATCTTCGGCTGCTTGGCGCGCGCGAGCATGATGATCAGGTCGAAGCGGAAATGCCAGGCCGCCGCGCCGGCCGCGACCAGCAGAACGACAATCCCCGAGAACACCTTCCAGGCCTTCATCAACGCCTCCCTCTTATCGTTCGTCGGAGCATATATTGACATTCACCGTGCCGCTAGATGTCATGCGCCCGACAGTTGGGAGGCCGTCGCCATGTCCATGCGCACCCTGATCATGCGAAGCGTGACCACCGCCCTGACCAGCCCGGCGCGTCGCCGAATGGCGCGCGACCTAGCCGCCGCATCCGCCCGCCTGCGCGGCGAGCGCCCGACCGTCCGCTATTTCCACCAGGCCGACGATCCCTATTCCCACCTGGCCGTGCAGATGCTGCCGCGCCTGCGCGCTCGTTATGGCGTGGAGATCGATCCCTATCTGGTCCCGCCGCCGGAGGACTCGGCCGCGCCCGACCGCGAGCGCCTGCGCGCCTACGGCCTGCGCGACGCCGCCCGCCTGGCGCGGGCCAGGGGCATGGGCTTCCCCGCCGACGCTCAACTGCCCTCGGCCGAGGACGTGCGCCAGTTACAGACTGTTCTGGCTGACGCGATCGAGCGCGGAGCGTTCGAGGAGATCGCCTCGGCGGCCGGCGCCGCCCTGTGGTCGGGCGACACCAAGACCCTGGCCGGCATGGCCGCCTGGGCCAGCGGCCAGGACCCGGACCTCTGCGACGACCTCCTGACCTTCAGCCAGCGGCGACGCACGCAGCTGGGGCATTATCTGGGCGGCATGTTCCACTTCGAGGGCGAGTGGTTCTGGGGCGTCGATCGCCTGGGTCACCTCGAGGCCCGGCTCGCGGCGCGCGGCCTCGATCGCGAACCCGGAACCCCGCGGCTGGCCCCAGCCCTGGAGCCGACCCTGCTGGCGGCGCCCGGCGCGATCAGGCCGACGATCGAGGCCTGGTTCTCGTTCCGCAGTCCCTATTCCTGGCTGGTCCTGCCGCGCATCCGCGACCTGGCCCGGGCCCATGGCGCGGATCTGCAGCTGCGGCCGATCCTGCCGATGGTGATGCGCGGTCTGGCCGTGCCCCGCGAGAAGACCCTGTACATCACCCTGGACTGCAAGCGCGAAGCCGAGCGCCTGGGCCTGCCCTTCGGCAAGATCGTCGATCCCGTCGGGGCCGGCGCCGAGCGGGCGCTGGCGGTGCTGCACCACGCGATCGACCTCGGACTAGGCGAGGAATTCGCCGAGTCAGGCCTGAAGGCCGCCTTCGCCGACGGCCTGGCCCTGGCCGAGGATCGCGGCCTCTACGCCGCCGCCCGCCGGGCTGGCCTCAACGACGCCCAGACCGCGACGGCCCTGGCCGACGACAGCTGGCGCGACCGCGCCGAGGTCAACCGCGCCGCGCTGCTGGACGCCGGTCTCTGGGGCGCGCCAACCTTCCGGGTGCGGGGGTGCGAGGCGCACTGGGGCCAGGACCGGCTCTGGATGCTGGAAGACGATCTCCGCGCGGCGACTGCGCCGACAAAGGCCCATGCGTCGAACGGATCGTCCGGATAGATCGAAGGCCTCTTCGCGACTCGCCAAGCTCGCTCCGGCCGCGGATCTCAAGCGCTCCAGGCGGCGGCCACACTGGCCGAATTGGTCAGGATCGCGGTGTTCAGGTCCAAGATTCTGAGCGCCCGATCATCGTGGAACAGCGAATCGTTCCAGGCGCCAATCTGCTCGAACTCGACCTTGCAGGCCTCGACCACGATGTTCAGTCCGCCCCGGCCGCCGCTGATGTGATTCAACGCGGCGATCATCTTGGCGGCGGGCGCCGGGTTTTGCGGCAGCGCGTACGCCGTGATCCAGCCGCAGACGTTCGTCACCGCGTCGGCGACGGCGGCCATACCACGAAACCCAACACCGACTGGTCGGCCGCCATGTCGGAAGTGCGATTCTAGGCGTGGAGGCGGTCCAGAACCGACGTGCGCGAGACGCGATCCAATCCCCATCAGCCACCGGCGGGCTGTCATCCCGGGCTTCGCCGCCCCGACAACGCACTTGACGCAACGTCCGCCGACGCCATCTGCACGGCGCTTACCCGCGCCAGGACCGCGCACCGGAAAACAAAGGTCTTGGGCGAATGACAACGTGGGACTATCCATTCTCCCAAATGCTCACCCAGACCGATGGCGTTTCCGCCGTCCCTCCCACCGAAAGCGCGGCTGAACGCGCCCGCAACCGCCGCCGCAAGCCGGTCCGGCGGCTGCGCTTCGCCTTGGCCGTGTTCGCCATCGGCGTCGCCGTCGCCGTGATCGTCCAGGCGTCGTGGAACACCTTCGCCTCAAGCAAGCTGCAGACCCAGACCGCCGCCTCGCCCCTGGTGCTGGACAAGCCACGCTTTACCGGCGTGCTCAAGGACGGCCGTCCGTTCCTGATCACCGCGGCGAGCGCCGAGCGCGACCCCAAGGACGAGAATCTGGTCCACCTGGTCTCGCCCGTCCTGGTGCGTGGCTACGGCCAGCCCAATCCCAGCCAGGCGGTGGCCAGGACCGGCCTCTATCGCGAGGCCGAGAACACCCTGCTGCTGACCGACGACGTCAAGATCACCAGCGCCGAGGGATATGACTTCGACGCCCCTCGCGCCTTGATCAACATGAAGACGGGCGAGGTCAGCGGCGACGCCGGCATCTCGGGCAGCGGACCCAAGGGCAGCACGCAGGCCAACGCCTACAACGTCACCGACAAGGGCGACCGCGTGGTGCTGAAGGGCCGCGTCCATACCCGGCTGGAGCGTCAGCGCTGACGTGGCCGCCGCCAAACGCGTCTGCTTTCTCTACATCGCGCAACACCATCAGGTCTGGCACAGCCTGTCGGTGGCCGTCGCCATGGCCAGGCGCTGGCCGGCCATCAAGGTGGAGATCGCCGCGACCACGCCCGAGCTGCTCGACTATGTCTCCGGCCTGCTCGCCGAGTTGGGCGGCGCCGCGATCGAGCTCGTCCTGCTGCCTCCGGCCTGGTTGCGCCGCTTCGGCGGCGGCGGCGCACCGCCCAAGGCGCTGATGCTGATCGCCAACGCCCGGCGCCTGTCCCGCTACGACGCGGTGATCACCCCCGAACGCACCACCGCCCTGCTTCGTCGGCTGGGCGTGCGCCACCCGCTGCTGGTCTACACCCAGCACGGCGCCGGCGACCGGGAAGGCCCGTTCGAGCCGCGCCTGAAGCTGTTCGACCTGGTCATGGCGGCCGGTCGCAAGCAGCGCGACCGCATGCTGCAGGAGGGCTGGGTCACCGAAGACACGTGCGTCATGGTCGGTTACCCCAAGTTCGATCTGGTCGATGATCTGCCCCAGCGCGCGGCCCCGCGGTTCGACCAGCCGGGTCCGGTGGTGCTGTACAATCCGCACTTCCACGCCACACTGGGCTCCTGGCCCAAGTGGGGCCGGCAGGTGATGGAATTCTTCGCGGCCAACGACCGCTACAACCTGATCTTCGCGCCGCATATCCGCCTGTTCGAGACCGCCTCGACCGAGGAGCGCGCCGCGTTCAAGGCCTTCGCCGAGCATCCGCGCATCCACGTCGACCTGGGTGGTCCGGCCGCGGCGGACATGACCTACACCAAGGCGGCCGACCTCTATCTGGGCGACGTCTCCAGCCAGGTCTACGAGTTCCTGCGCACGCCCAAGCCGTGTCTGTTCCTCAATTCCAGCCAGGCAACCTGGTGCGGCGATCCCAGCTTCCATCACTGGCTGTACGGGCCAGTACTGGAGAACGTCGAACGGCTGGGCGAGGCGCTCGACCAGGCCTTCGCCACCCACGAAAACTATCGCGAAGCCCAGGTGTGGGGCATCGAGGAGACGTTCGACATCACGAACGTTCCGGCCTCGGTCCGGGCCGCGCGCGCCATCGTCGACAAGCTGGAGCGCAAGGCATGACCGACGCGCCTCCCGCCGCCCCGAATCCGCTGAAGCATGTCCTGCGCAACGCCGGCGAACTGCTGAGCGGTCGGATCGTCAACGCCATCGTCGGCCTGGCCTATATCGCCCTCACCGCCCGGAGCCTGGGCAAGGAGGCGATGGGCGTGGTCGTGCTGATCAACGCCTTCGCGCAGTTCCTGGGCGAGGTGGCGCACTTCCAGTCGTGGCAGACCCTGATCACCTACGGCACGACACCGGCCCTGGAGAACGATCGACCCAAGTTTCACCAGGTGCTGCGTCTGTCGCTGCTGCTGGACCTGATCAGCGGCATGCTGGGCGTCGTCCTCGGCGTTCTGGGCTCCTGGTTCTTCTGGCGCGAACTGAACTGGCCGGCGGGCATGAGCGGCTATGGCGCGCTGTACGCCCTGTCGATCGGGGTGATGACCTCGGCCACGGGCGTTGGCCTGCTCCGCCTGTTCGATCGCTTCCGCTACCTGGCGGGCCAACAGGCGGTGAGTTCGTTCGTTCGGATGATCGGCTGCGGGATCTGCGCCCTGGCCGGCGCCGAGATTCAATGGTTCCTGGCGGCCTGGGCGGCCGGCACCTTCGTCTCGTTCTTCTACATCGCCGCCATCGCGGCCTGGGACCTGAACCAGCGCGGCCTGCTGAAGGGCTTCAAGATGATGGGACCGACCTCAAGGGGCCTGCCGGGCGTCTGGCGCTTCGCCATCGCCACCAACTTCTCGAGCACGATCGACGTCGGATTCACCCACGTGCTGACCCTGGTCGTCGGCGCCATGCTGGGCCCGGTCCAGGCGGCCTACTGGCGGATCGGCAAGCAGGTGGCCGACGGCATGGCCAAGCCGGCGCGCCTGATGGTCCCGGCCCTCTATCCCGAGCTGGCCAAGATGCGCGCCACCGGCGGGCGGCAGGCCATGACCAAGCTGGCGCTGCAGATCGGCCTGATCGGCGGCGGCGCGGCCGCCGCGCTGCTCCTGGTCAGCCTGGTCGCCGGCAGGTGGATTCTCGAGGTCGTGATGGGCAAGGCGTTCGGCGCGGCCGCGGGGGTCATGAACTGGCAGGTGGCCGCGGCGGCCATCGCCATCCTGTCCCTGCCTCTGGAGCCGATGCTCGTGTCCATGCGCGCCGCCGGCGCGGCCTTGGCCGTACGCCTCGTGGTTGTTATCGCTTACCTCGCGGCGCTCGGACCGCTGATCAAGACCTTCGGCCTGACCGGCGCGGGCGCCGCTCTGGTTGCGTCCGCTTTGGCGATGGCCGTGGGCATGTATTTCATGGCGCGTCACAGGCTCGCCCGACTCGCGGCGGAGGAAGGCTCCGCGCGCACCGACAAAGACGATGAAAGACTATCTTATGATCACCCCCACGGCGTCTGAGCGTACTGTCCGGTTCGCCGACTTCCCGACCCTGACCCAGGCCCTCGATTTCGCCGCGACCGGCGAGACCGGGGTCAACCTGTATTCGCTGCGCGGCGAACTGGTCGAGGCGATCCCCTACGCCAAGCTGCGCGAGGACGCGCTGGTCCTGGCCCGACGCCTGCTGGCCACGGGCGCCAAGGTCGGCGACAGCGTGGCCCTGCTGGCCGAGACCGACGCCGACTTCGTGCGCGCCTTTTTCGCCTGCCAGTACGCGGGCCTGCTGCCCGCGCCGATGGCGCTGCCAACCCCGCTGGGCGGCCGCGAGGCCTATATCGAGCAGATCAAGAACCTGGCCCTGTCGGCCAAGGCCAAGATCCTGATCGGCCCGAACGGCCTGAAGGACTGGGTGGCCGAGATCGGCGAACGCGCGGGCCTCGAATTCGCCGGCGTCCTGGCCGACCTGCCCGATGACGGCGGCGCGGCGCTGCCGACCATCACCCCGGAAGATCCCTGCTATCTGCAGTTCTCGTCGGGCAGCACCCGCACGCCGACGGGCGTCCTGGTCCGTCATAAGGCCCTGATGGCCAACTGCGTGGCCATCACCCGCGATGGCCTGCAGGTCAGGCCGGAAGACCGCGCCATCTCGTGGCTGCCGCTGTATCACGACATGGGCCTGATCGGCTTCCTGCTCAGCCCGCTCAGCTGCCAGATGTCGGTAGACCTGTTGCCGACCGGCGCGTTCGTGCGCCGTCCGCTGCTGTGGATCGACCTGATCGGTCGCAACAAGGCGACGATCGCCTATAGCCCGACCTTCGGCTACGAGCTGTGTGCGCGCCGCGTGCAGGGCCAGCCGCTCGACGCCTACGACCTCAGCCACTGGCGCAGCGCCGGTCTGGGCGGCGACATGATCCGCATGCCGCCGCTGAAGGCCTTCGTCGAGGCGTTCGGCCCGGCCGGCTTCTCGCCCAAGGCGTTCGTGGCCAGCTATGGCATGGCCGAGGCGACCCTCGCCCTGTCGATGGCCCCGCTGGGCAAGGGACTGCGCGCCGAGACCCTGGATGTCGAGCGCCTGGAACGTGACAACCTGGCCGTCGACGCCCCGGAAGGCTCGGACCGCGCCCGCGACTTCGCCCGCTGCGGCCCCGCCCTGCCCGATCACTTCCTGGAGGTCCGTGACGAGGCCGGCGCCGTCCTGCCCGAGCGCGGCGTTGGCCGTATCTTCGCCAAAGGCCCATCGGTGATGAGCGGCTACTTCGCCAATCCGGAAGAGACCGCCCGCGTACTGTCGGCCGACGGCTGGCTGGACACCGGCGACATCGGCTTCAAGATCGAGGGCGAGATCGTCATCACGGGCCGCGCCAAGGACCTGATCATCCTCAACGGCCGCAACATCTGGCCGCAAGATCTCGAATGGACGGCGGATCACGAGATCGACGGTCTGCGCAGCGGCGACGTCTGCGCCTTCTCGATTCCCGCCGAGCCGGAAGATCAGATCGTAGTGCTGGTCCAGGCCCGCGGCGGCGACGGCGACACCCGCGCCGCCCTGGTCGAGCAGGTCTCCACCCTGCTGCGCACCCGCCACGGCGTCGAGGCCAAGGTGAAACTGGTCGGCGCCCACGCGCTGCCCCAGACCTCGTCGGGCAAGCTGAGCCGCTCGAAGGCCAAGACCGCGTACCTGGCCGGCGCTTACGGTGACTAGATCCGTCGTCGCGGTCACCGGCGCCACGGGTTTCCTGGGCCGTCACCTGGTCCGCGCCCTGGCCCAGGACGGCTGGACGCCCCGCGTCCTTGTCCGCCGCGACCCGATCCATCCGCTCTGGCGCGATCTCGATGTCGAGATTGTCGTCGGCGACCTGAAGACCCCCGGGGCGCTCGACCGCCTGTGCCGGGGCGCCGAGGTCGTGATCCACGTGGCCGGCCTGATCAAGGCCGCCTCGCTGGACGGCTTCAACGTGGTCAATCGCGACGGAGCCCGCGCCGCCGCCCAGGCAGCCCAGGCCGCCGGAGCCCGGTTCATCCTGGTCTCCAGCCTCGCCGCGCGCGAACCACGTCTGTCGAACTACGGCGCCAGCAAGCGCGCGGGCGAGGACGCGGTGCGCGAGGCCAGCCCCAGCGCCCTGATCGTGCGTCCGCCGGCCATCTATGGCCCGGGCGACACCGAGACCCTGGCGCTGTTCGAACTGGCGGCCAAGAGCCCGGTGCTGCCGGTGCTGTCGCCAGACTCACGGATCGCCATGATCCACGTCCAGGACGCCGCGGCCAAGCTCGTCGCCTTCTGCCGCAGGCCCGTTTCGGGCCTTGTAGAGCTCTCGGATGTGCGGCGCGACGGTTACACTTGGTCAGAAATCATGACCGCCGCCGCCCGGGTGATGAACCGCGCGCCCCGACTGGTCAGGTTGCCCGATAACGCGCTCCTGCTGGCTGGAACCCTAGCGGATGCTTGGTCTTTCGCCTCAAACAACCCCTCGGTGTTCGGTTTAGGCAAGGCCAGGGAGTTGCTTCACAACGATTGGTCCCTATCTAGCGCTCCGATGGCGGAGGGAGTACCCAGCGTATTCGGCCTGATCGACGGCTTCTTGCACACCGTCGCTTGGTATCGAGAACAGGGGTGGTTACCTAAAAACGTCGCCGCCTAGTTCAAATATGGCGGAAATCTGACAGACTCGCCGTTACAGTAGTGTCACGGGTGGGGCTCCCGGAGGTTTGGTTTAGAATGGAAACGGTTACGGATCTCAGCTTGCGCGAGATCGGGGTGGCGGCGAGCAAGGTTCTGGGACGGCCCGTAGAGGTTCGTGCAGAGTCGCATATCGGTCGCGATCTCGCCGTGGATTCCCTGGCCCTGATGAACATCATCATGGAGCTGGAAGACACCTTCGACATCTCCATTCCTCTCGATCGCCTGGCCTCTGTCGAGACCGCCGGCGACCTTTCCAAACTGATCAATGATCTCCGGACTAGGGCTTAACTAATGGGGCTATTCGATAAGCACCTGGCCTATCGCGATGCGTACAAGGCCATCCAGAGCGCCGGCGCCGACCCGTTCAAGGTTCGCTTCGACGCCGTGACCTCGCCGACCGAGGGCGTCGTCGAGGGGCGTCCGACGATCCTGCTGGGCACCAACAACTATCTGGGCCTGACCTTCGACGAGGAGGCGATCGCCGCTTCGGTCAAAGCTGTGCAGGAACGCGGCACGGGCACCACCGGTTCCCGCATCGCCAATGGTTCGTTCGAGGCGCACGTCGAGCTCGAGCAGGAACTGGCCAAGTTCTACGGCCGCAAGCACGCCATGGTCTTCACGACTGGCTACCAGGCCAATCTGGGCGTGCTGTCGACCCTGGTGGGTCGCGGCGACCACCTGATCCTCGACGCCGACAGCCACGCCTCGATCTATGACGGCTCGCGTCTGGGCCACGCCGAGGTCATCCGCTTCCGCCACAACGACCCCGAGGACCTGGCCAAGCGCCTGCGTCGCCTGGGCGATGCGCCGGGCGAGCGCCTGATCGTGGTCGAAGGCGTCTATTCGATGATCGGCGACGTCGCGCCGCTGAAGGAAATCGCCGCCGTGAAGCGCGAGCTGGGCGGCTATCTGCTGGTCGACGAGGCCCACTCGATGGGCGTGCTGGGCGCGACGGGCCGCGGCCTGGCCGAGGCGGCTGGCGTGGAAGACGACGTCGACTTCATCGTCGGCACCTTCTCCAAGAGCCTGGGCGCCATCGGCGGCTTCTGCGTCTCGAACCTGGACGACTTCGACGTCATGCGCGTCGTCTGCCGTCCATACATGTTCACCGCCTCGCTGCCGCCAGCCGTGGTCGCCTCGACCATCACCGCCCTGCGTCGCATGATCGAGCAGCCGGAGCTGCGCGACCGCCTGAACCGCAACGCCAAGCGCTTGTACGACGGCCTGACCGCCATGGGCTTCCACACCGGCCCGACGGCCAGCCCGGTGGTCGCCACGACCATCCCGGATCAGGAACGCGCCATCGCCATGTGGAACGCCCTGCTGCAGGCTGGCGTCTACCTGAACCTGGCCCTGCCGCCCGCCACGCCGGACAGCCGTCCGCTGCTGCGCGCCAGCGTCAGCGCCGCCCACACCGACGAGCAGATCGACGCCGTCCTGGGCGCCTTCGCCGAAATCGGCGCGGCCCTTGGCGTCATCGAGCCTCTGAAGCGCGCTCGCGCCTAAGATTGCTGCATCGCTGAACGAAGACGCCCGGGCTCACACCCGGGCGTTTTTGTTTGTGGCCTCAGGTCGCCCTGCGACGGCTTTTCCAGACCTTCAGCAGCACGCCGGGCGCGGCCAGGATGGGATGGCGCTCGCGCCAGGGCGTGACCTCGATGGGCACGCCGGTGTGACGCTCGATCTTCCAGGCGGCGTAGCGCGCCGCGCCCTGGAAGGTGAAGGACGCCTTCATCAGCCGCGCGGCGTTCAGCGGCTTGCCCAACAGCTTGCGCGGCCGCCAGTCGCGACGCACGCGAGCGCGCTCGGCCTCATCCATCGCCCGGCCCTCGTCACGCCAGACGGCTTCCATGACGTGGTCGTAGCGCTGGGGGTCGAAGGTCAGGATCGAGACCTCCCGGCCGGCCTTCTCGACCCGCAGTTCGGCCTTGTAGGTCTCGCGGAACAAGGCGGTCCACAGGTCGCGCGGCGTCCCGTCGACCGGCCCCAGGGCGCGGGCGTAGCGAGCCGCCGTACGGCAGGCGTCGGTCACTGCGTCGATCACCGTCTCGCGCGCGCCTTCCCCCGCCCAGATCAGCGCGCAGGGCTGCACGAAGCGGGCCCAGATGGTGGTGTCGTGGCCCCCGCCGCTGGCGGCCCTGCGGAATTGGTTCAGGGTCATCGAGGCCACCTTGGCTCGCAGAACCCGCCCCTCGTGCTCGAACTCGTGATAGCTGACGTCCGGCCACAGGATGCGGGTGAAGAGGCCGCGCCATCCGGCCGGCGGCCGCTCGGTCAGGACGTAGTAGTCGAGCACGCCCGAGAGATCGCCCGTCCGCAGGATGGAGCCGTAGAACAGCACGGCTTGGGCGCCCGGAAAAATCGTCGTCAGGCTCTCGGCGAAGGCGGTGATCGGCGCGGGGGTCGGCGTGGAGAGCTCGGCCGCGACGAGGTCGCGAAGGCTGCTCATCCGACGAGGAACCGCAAGGATGGCCCGAGGCCAATGGTCAGGTCGCCGCCTTCGTAGACCTCGCCGTCCAGCACGAAGGGCGCGCCGCCGGCCAGGCTGATCAGGCGCGGGTCGCGGCGGCGATAGCCCAGGCCTTCCAGGGCCGGTTCGGCCTTGCCGCTCAGCACCATCGGCAGGGCTTTCATGAGCCGTCGCGGCGGGGCGTCGACGTCCAGGAGCTTCAGGCCCTCGCGCGGCGCGCCAAAGGGCTTGAGGCCGAACGGCAGTCGCTTGAGGGCCGTGGCCACGATGGCGAACCGCTCGTCGCCCGGCTGGTCCTGGCCGTCGATGGCCAGCCTGGCCGGCACGCCCTCGCGCCACTCGTCCTTGGCCCCGCCGAACAGCGCGCCCAGGGTGGCGCTCAGGATGGTCACGGCCACGGCCAGATTATGGAAGAAGCCGACCTTGTGGGCCTTCTGGGCCAGGTTGGTCGCCTTGACCATGGCCCCGACCCCGAAAAAGAAGCCCTGCAGGCACGGCCGGCCGTCGGCCCAGCTGACCCGCAGCGGCGGCCGCTCCTTGATGCGCGGGTCGGCCTGGCGGGCCGCGATCAGGACTTCCTCGAGCCGCCAGTCGCTGGGGGCGCCCAGGTCGATGGCCAGGACGTTGGTCTTGCCCGACGGCAACACCGCCAGCAGCGGCAAATCCTCGCCAAAGGTGTGCGGCAGCAGGCTGATGACGTCGCGAACCGTGCCGTCGCCGCCGTCGATGATCAGCAGGTCGAGGCCCTCGCGGGCGAAGTTTTCGAGTTCCGCTCTCAGGGCGTCACGGCCAAGGGGCTCGACCAGCCGCACGCCCTCGGGCGGCGGACCGGGCGGATGCGCCCGGTTGCCGTGGCTCTTTGGATTGCGAACAACCCCGATGCGCGTCATTTCGACAGCCAAGACTGGATTGAGCCCTTCGGCGCGGCCAGACCCTGCAGAATCTGAACGGCGTGCACGATCAAGCACACCGCGGTCCAGATAGCCACAAGGGTGAAGCCGATGTCCGGCCTGCCCACGAGGGCGCAGGCCGTCAGCAGGATCAGGTTGGGGTTCCGACGCGCGGTGATCAGGCGGAAGAAGCTGTCGAACGGGCGCCAAGCGTGCACCTCGAGCTTGAAGAGGGCGAGAAAGATCCCCTCCTCCACGCGCTGCAGCACATAGCCGGCGATGACAATGGCCAGGCTCAGGCCCGCATAGGGAATCTCCTGGCCGATCGCGTAGACGCCGACGAACCAGGCCCACCACCAGAACGGCGGGTGCAGCAGGTCGATGCCGTGATCGAAGACGTTGCCCCACTTGGACGAGGTCAGGGTGACCCGGGCCAGCTTGCCGTCGACGGTGTCGAGGAAGGTCATGATCCAGGCGCAGACCAGGCCCCAGCCGAAGTGGCCGGTCCAGAACAGGTACATGGCCGCCAGCACCAGCAGGAAGCCGATGCCGGTCACCTGGTTGGGGGTCATCTTGGCGATGGCGGCCCAGCGGGTGACGATACGGGCCGGCGTGGGCCAGACGTACTTGGTGACGAGGTCTGTGACGCCCTTGTACGAGCCCTGGAACAGGCGCTTCTCGACGGCGCGCACGGTTTGCGGCGTCAGGCGCTCCAGCACCGGCGGCTCACGCTTGCGCAGGGCGCTGTTGTAGGCTGAACCCAGTTCCAACGCGGTCAAGCGCGTCAGGCGCGGATCCAGGCCGGTAGGGTCCTGCCCGGCCGCCAAAGCCTCGGTGGCGGCATAGCCCAGCTCGGCCGGGGCGTGGACGGCGACGGCGCGACCGGAATCGTCGACCAGCACCGCGCCCTCGCGGCCCGCCAGCGCCTTGATCAGCGACTCATCGAACACCCAGCCCGCGTCGACCGCCACGACGGCGCTCGAGAGGTCGACGACCGGCGTCTCGACCAATCCGAGGCGCCGATAGATCCGCGACAGGCGCTCGGCCGAGGTCATGCCCCAGATGCGCCCGCCGCTTTCACCGACGGTCAGAGCGCGCGGCCCCGCGCCAGCTCCGTTTTGCATTTCACCGGTCAAAGACAGATATACCCCTTGAATCTCGAGCCGATTGATAAGCAGCTTCGGCTGCTTCGACCAGAACGACCCGAACCGTCTTGTCCATATATCGCATCGCCCACCTCTCCGACCCCCACCTGCCGCCGCCGCGAGGCGCGTTCGGGTGGAAGGACGTCTTCACCAAGCGGCTGCTGAGCCGCATCGCCTGGCGCAAGAAGCGCAAGGTCCACCGGCCCGAAGTGCTGGCGGCCCTGGTCGCCGACGTGAAGGCCGCCGGCCCCGATCATGTGGTGATCAGCGGCGATCTCACCAACTTTGCTTCGCATACGGAGATCGCGGCGGCGACGAAGTGGCTGGAATCCCTGGGACCGGCCAGCGACTGCACCGTCAGCCCCGGCAATCACGACGCCCTCTCCGACAAAGGCCGGGCCGGCGCGGGCGGCGGCGAACGCTTCGCGCCCTGGACGCCCTGGCTGGGCGACGCGGACGAGGTTCAATTCCCGCAGGTGCGCGTGCGCGGCCCCGTGGCGATCTTCAATCTGTGCTCGGCCGTGCCGACCGCGCCGCACCTGGCCACTGGCCGCCTGGGCGAGGATCAGCTTCAGCGGTTGGACAAGGCCCTGGCCGATCCGGCCTACAAGGATCTCTTCCGCCTCGTCGTCCTGCACCACCCGCCGCACAAGGGCGCGGTGTCCAAGCGCAAGTCGCTGGACGACCAGGAGGCCCTGCGCGCGCTGCTGGCCAAGCATGGGGCCGACCTCATCCTGCACGGCCATGCCCACGAGACGATCATCGGATCGGTGCCCGGCCCAAGGGGCTCGGCGATCCCTGTTCTGGGCGTTCCCTCGGCCTCATCGGGACGGGGCGGCCATTCGCCGGCCCGCTGGCATGTGATCGAGGTCGAAGCCAAGCCCCAGGGCGGCCACAACGCCCGGATCGTCGTGCGAGGCGTGGAGGCCGACGGCGACGGGCTTTCGGAGCTGGGTCGCTACAGCCTGGCCGATGTCGCCTAGCGCGGGTAGCGCACCTTGACCCGGATCGTCGTCTCGCCCGTCTTCACGCCGAAGCGCACCGCGTCGAACGAGGGAAAGGCGAACTTCGTCGGGGCGTCGTTGGAAAAGCCGTAGCCTTCCAGCGGCATGCCCTGCGGGCTGCGGTCCAGCTCCTTGTTGGCGTTGGCGTCGTGATAGACCTCCACCGCATAGGCGTCGCTGGGCGACGGCAGCCAGAAACAGGCTTGGCTCATTGGCGCCGAGGTTCTGACCCGCGCCCGCTCCACCTTGCCGCGCGGGGCCAGGAAACGGCTCGGATCGCCCGGATAGACCGTGATCACCACCTCGCCGGCGTTCGACCGCAACGCCCCGACCTGCACGTTCAGGCGCGTGGCGCTCTTGCGGCCGACGCACTCCTTGTCCGTCAGGGGCCGAGCCACGCCTTCGGCCCGAACGATCCCCGCCGTCGCGGACGCCAACAACATCGCGCCGACGAGAACGGAACATGCTTTCATCTAAAACGCCGCATCCCTATTGTTACGTGCGGGCGACATCAGCCCGAAGTTCCGGCTTTCTCATGACCAATCCCACAGCTCTGGCGTTCGGCTATCCCGGCTCCAAGATCGCGGAGACCGATCACTGGTTGATTCTGGTCCGTCCGAAGCAACCGACATTTGGGTCTTTGGTCCTGGTGTGCAAGGAAACAGTCCAGGCGTTCTCCGAGGTGAGTCCCGCCGCCTTCGCCGACCTGCAAGTCGCCGTGGCGGGCATTGAGCGCCTTCTGAAGGCGCAAGTCGACTACGAGAAGATCAACTACCTGATGCTGATGATGGTCGACAAGGACGTCCACTTCCACGTGCTGCCCCGCTATGAGGGCGCGCGCGAGCACGAGGGACAGAGCTTCCCCGACGCCGGCTGGCCCGCAGCCCCGGCCCTGGGAACCGCCGTGGCGCTTTCGAGCGAGGGCGTCGAGCGCCTGGCGCAGCGCTTCGCCGAGGCGTGGGTCCAAGCGTGAGCGCCAAGGAATTGACCATCGGCCCGGTGAGGCTGATCGACCGCTATCTCTTGCGCCTGCTGTTCTGGCCGCTGGTCGGGTGCCTGGGCGTCACGGTCGTGGCGCTGCTGCTGGAGCGCGTCCTGCGCCTGCTGGACGCCCTGTCTCAAAGCAGCGCCCGCTTCGGCTATGTCGCCCAATTGGCCGCCAACCTTGTGCCGCACTATCTGGGCCTGGCCCTGCCGGTCGCGTTCTTCGTGGCGTTGTTCATCGTCATCACCAAGCTGTCGGACGGCTCTGAGATCGACGCCCTGCTGGCCAGCGGCCAGTCGCTGGAGCGCATCGCCGCGCCGTTCCTGGCCGTCGGCCTGTTCCTCAGCGTCTTCAGCCTGATCGTGTTCGGCTACATGCAGCCCTATAGCCGCTACGCCTATCGCGCGGTGATGCACGCGGCGATCAACGCCGGCTGGAACGGACGCCTGGCGGGCGGGGCCTTCATCGACGACAAGGGCTCGCTGATGACCGCCGACAGCGCCGACGTCGCCGGCCAGCGCCTGACGCGGGTCTTCATCCGCCGCCTGGACGCGCGCGGCCAGGAGGAGATCATCACCGCCGCCCAGGCCGACCTGAAGATGGATCCGGGCGGCAAGACCATCACCATGGACCTGAAGGACGGCCGCCGTATCGCGCGTGACTCCGCTGGCGACTACCGCAACCTGGCTTTCAGCAGCCTGACCACCCAGACCCCCCTCAGCGCCGCGGCGGTGCTGCTGCGCGCCCGAGGCGGCGACGAGCGCGAGCTGACCCTGGGCGAGCTCTACAGACAGTCCAAACTGCCCAATCCGATCGTTCCCAAGGCCACGCTGCTGAGCGAACTCTACGGCCGCCTGGCCCGCGCGGCGTTCCTGCCGTTCCTGCCGATGCTGGCATTCCCGCTGGGCCTGGCCTCCAAGCGCGGCAACCGCGCGCCGGGCCTTGTCATGGCCGGCGTCCTGCTGCTGGCCTTCCAGCATTCGCTGCTCCTGGGCCAGAGCATGGCCTCGTCCGGCAAGTTGCCGACCATCCCAGCCATCTGGGTTCCGTTTGCGATCTTCGCGGGCCTCGGCGTCTGGCTGTTCATGGGCAGCCGCACCCGTCCGGGCGACACGCCGGTCTCGCGCACCGTGCGCCGCATCAACAAGCTGGTCACGCGCGTCGTCCGCCTCCTCCCCCTGCCGAAAAAGCGACAAGCCGCATGAGACTGCAGCTCTACGTCCTGAAGACGGTCGCCACCCGTATCCTCGGCGCGGCCCTGATCCTGATGTCGATCCTGCAGATCCTGGATCTGCTGGACGTAACCAACGACATCCTCGACCGCGGCCTGGGGATGTCGGGCGTGGCCTACTACGCCTTCATGCGCCTGCCGCGCCTGTTCGAGCAGATCGCCCCGATCGCCGTGCTGGCCGGCGGCCTGTTCGCCTTCTCGCAGCTGGCCCGTGAAAGCGCCATCGTCGCCATGCGCGCCACGGGCGTCTCGGGTTACCGCATCATCGGCATGGCCATGCCCGCGGCCATCTTCGTGATGCTGCTGGACGCTCTCTGCGGCCAATACCTGGCGCCCCGCGCCGATCCGGCCCTGGCCGACTGGTGGAAGAACACGACCCCCGTGGCGGAGCGCAAGGTTCCCGCCCCGCGCACCTTCCGCGCGGGGTCCGACCTGGTCATCGGGGCCACGGCCACCGCCGACGGCCGCGAGATGGACAATGTCACCATCTTCCGCCGCGATCCCAAGGGCATCCTGGTCGAGAAGGTCGAGGCTCAGAAAGCCCTCTACGCCAACGATCGCTGGACGCTGGAACAGCCGAAAACCACGCGCTTCTCCGGTGATCTGGCCCAGACCTCGACCGCGGCCTCGACCACGTGGCCCGCCGCGCTGAAGCCGCGCGACGTCCAGAGCCTGTTCGGCGACGACGCCGTGCCCACCGCCGCCTCCGCCAAGCGGGCCTTGCAGAACGGCGGCTCGGACCGGCCCGAGAGCTTCTACCGCACCCACTTCCACGCGGCCTTCGCCGGCCCGTTCGTGACGCTGGTCATGCTGCTGCTGAGCGCGCCCGTCGCCCTGGCCAATTTCCGCAGCGGCCAGGGGGCCGTCCTGCTGACCGCCGGTCTGGGCGCGGGCCTCTTCTTCCTGGTGGCCAACGGCATGCTGACCGCTCTGGGCGAATCCGGCGCGCTGGCCCCGTTCCTGGCCGTCTGGGCCGCGCCGGCGATCTTCGGCGCCCTCGCCATCCGCACATTCCTGGCCCTGGAGGGGTGATGCCTTTCGATTCCGCCAACGCCGACCTCACCGTCATTCCGGTCAAGACGCCCCGGGAGCTGAAGCGCTTCATCGCCCTGCCCGCCCGCCTGAACGCCAAGGATCCCAACTGGATCACGCCGCTGTTCATGGAGCGCACCGAGGCCCTGACGCCGAAGACCAATCCCTTCTTCGCCCACGCCGAGGTCCAGCTGTTCCTGGCCACGCGCGGCGGTCGCGACGTGGGCCGGATCAGCGCCCAGATCGACCACCTGACGCCGCAGCCGACGCCGGGCCGCCTGGACGGCCACTTCGGCATGATCGCGGCCGAGGACGACTCGGCGGTGTTCGAGGTGCTGTTCCGCGCCGCCGAGGACTGGCTGCGCGCGCGTGGCCGCACTCACGCGGTCGGCCCGTTCAACCTGTCGATCAACGAGGAAGTCGGCCTGCTGGTCGAGGGCTTCGACACCCCGCCGATGATCCTGATGGGCCACGACCCGGCCTATGCCGGCAAGCGCGTGGAGGAACAGGGCTACGCCAAGGCTCAGGACCTGTTCGCCTATCGCGCCGACGAGAGCGGCGATATTCCCGAGATCGCCCAGCGTCGCGTCAAGCGCGGCCTGCCCGCCGGAGTCGTGCTGCGCCAACTGGACATGAAGCGCTACGACGCGGAGGTCCAGACCCTGACGGACATCCTCAACGACGCGTGGTCGGACAACTGGGGCTTCACCCCCACCACGGAGGCCGAGACCGCTCAGCTGGGCAAGGCGCTCAAGCAAGTGATCGACAAGCGCCTGATCTGGTTCGCCGAGATCGACGGCGAGGCCGCCGGCGTCGTGGTCTTCCTGCCCAACATCAACGAGGCCATCGCCGACCTGGGCGGCAAGCTCTTGCCGTTCGGCTGGGCCAAGCTCCTCTGGCGACTGAAGGTCAAGGGCGTGAAGTCGGCGCGCATCCCGCTGATGGGCGTGAAGAGAAAGTTCGCCAGCACCCAGCGTGGCCGCATGCTGCCCTTCTGGATGATGAAGGCCAGCCGCGATATGGCGATGAGCCTTGGCTACAATCGCTACGAGATCTCGTGGGTGCTGGAGGCCAACAAGGCCATGACCCACATCGCCGAGAACGTCGGCGGCACGCACTACAAGACCTATCGCGTCTACGAGAAAGCGCTGTGAACCCGGCTCCTGGCGGCGGCTTCAAGGTCCTGGTCCTGGCCGGCTCGCGCGGCGGCGAGGTCGATCCGGTCGCCGCCTATGCCGGCGTCGGCCACAAGGCCCTGATCACGCTGGAGGGCAAGACCCTGCTGAGCCGCGTGCTGGGCGCGATCGAGGCCGCCGGCCCCGAAAGCGTCGGCGTCGCGGCCAATGACGAGGCGATCAAGACGGCCTTGGCGGGCGCCAGTGTCGTGGTGCTGCCCACCGCCGCGGGGCCCAGCCAGAGCGTCGAGAACGCCGCGCATCGGCTCGGCTTCCCGTTGGTGGTGACCACGGTCGACCACGCCCTGCTCAAGCCCGAGTGGATCACCCAGTTCCTGGCCGATACCCCGGACTGGGCCGACGTCGCCGTGCTGCTGGCCCCCGAGGACCGCGTGCGGGCCGCCGCGCCGCGGACCAAGCGGACCTATCTGCGCTTCCAGGACGGTCGCTATTCGGGCTGCAATCTCTTCCTGCTGCGTAACGAGAACGCTCTCAACGTCGTCCACGTCTGGCGCAAGGTCGAGGCGCTGCGCAAGCAGCCCTGGAAGATCGCCGCCATGCTGGGGCCCGGCTTCCTGATCCGCTACCTGCTGAACTGGCTGACCCTGGACGAGGCCGTGCTGAAGCTAGGCAAGCTGGCCCACGTCAAGGCGGCCGCCGTGCGCGCCCACGACGGCCTAGCGGCGGTCGATGTCGACAAGCCGTCGGATCTGGACTTGGTGCGCGAGCTGGTGGGCGAAACCTCGCCCACCACGGCCGAGGCCTAAGCCGAAACCGTTTCCTTCGCCGCCCACTCGGCGGTCAGGGCGCGGTTGCGCACCAGGTCTTCGGGGAAGTCCATCTCGGCCCACTCCAGGCCCTGGATCGAGCGCACGCGGACCACATCGTGGGCCTGGGCGATCTCGTTGATCACGCTGAGATACCAGCGCTTCAGGCCTTCCGGCGTGCGCATGATCCTTTCCAGCGTCTCGATGAAAAGGGCCGAGCCCTCGGCGTCGAAGCGCAGGAAGCCGATCGATTCAGCATCGTACGCGGTGATCGTCTTTCCGATGGCGCGCAGGGCGTCGCCCTCGGTCAGGACCTTCATGTCGTCGCTGTCATAGACGCCGTCGGCCTTGCGATCGACCGTCACGGTGATCGGGGCGGCCGGCGCGCTGATCAGACGCTCGGCGATGGCCGGCTCGAACAGGGTGTCGCCATTGAGGATCATGAACGGCCCGCCGCGCATCTCCTCGCGCGCCAGCCAGCAGGTCGCGAGGTTGTCGGTCACGCTGTAGAAGGGGTTGTAGAGCGTACGAACGCTCATGCCCGGGAACCGCAAGCGCGCGACCTCGGCCTCGACCAGATCGGCGCGGAAACCGGTGACGACCACCGCCTCGGTGACGCCCGCCCGATGCAGGTGGCGCAGCTGCCATTCCAGCACCGTACGGCCGGCCAGCTCGACCAGGCACTTGGGCCGGTCGTCGGTCAGGGGCGACAGGCGCTTGCCCTGACCGGCGCTGAGAATGAGGGTCTTGACCGGCTGCATGACGTTTCGGGATCTCGCTGGAAATCGGGGCGGGGCGGCCCCTTTAGGAATCGTTGGACCGCCCACCTCGCGGCCCCGGGCGCATAACTGAGCACGAACCAGCCCCACGGCAAGTCCGAGCGGACCGCCAAAAGCCGATCATGGCGTCGCGGCGCAAGCCCCCCCGCGCGTTTTTCCAAGACCGCGCTCCCAAGGACACGCCTTGGGAGGTGTAACCCAGACGCTACAGTGAACCTACCGTGCACGGAAAAGGACGTCTTTCGCCCCTTCCGGAAACTGAACCATTCCACCATATGACCATTGTCATATTCGGAGGCGGGCGGGGCTTCGAAGATGTAACCAACGGAGGCGTCGTGCTGCTCGCGGAAAGACCTTTTCATCAGCCCGCAGAGGAAAAATCCGCCGAAGGCCTGCGTCTGGCGCTGTTTTCCGGGAACTACAATTACACGCGTGACGGCTCGAACCAGGCCCTCAACCGCTTGTCCGCCTATCTGATCAGTCACGGCGCCGAGGTTCGCGTCTACTCGCCCACCACCGATACGCCAGCGTTCGAACCGGCCGGTGAACTTGTGTCCGCGCCATCGATCGCGATTCCGGGACGCGGCGAGTATCGCCTGGCGCTGGGCCTGAACCGCGCGCTGCGCGCCGATCTGGCCGACTTCCGCCCGACCGCCGTCCATCTGTCCGCGCCCGACCTCCTGGGTAACCAGGCCGGAAAATGGGGCCGCAAGATGGGCCTGCCGGTCGTGGCCAGCCTGCACACCCGGTTCGAGACCTACCTGTCGTACTACGGCCTCGATTGGCTACGCCCCACCGCCGAGCGCTATCTGGACAGGTTCTATCGCGGGTGCGACCGCGTGTTGGCCCCCAACGCGCCGATCGCGGAGCTGCTTCGCGAGCAGGGCCTGGGCGAGCGCGTGCGCGTCTGGGGCCGGGGCGTCGACCGTGACCGGTTCTCGCCCGCGCGCCGCGACCTGGACTGGCGTCGCTCGATGGGTGTCGACGACAACGAGATCGTCGTCGCGTTCCTGGGCCGCCTGGTCATGGAGAAGGGCCTGGACGTCCTCTGCGAGACGCTCGTCCGGCTGCGCGGTCAACCGATCCGCCCCCTGATCATCGGCGAAGGCCCGGCCCGCGCCTTCGTGGAAGAACGCCTGCCCGAGGCTATCCTGACCGGCCACCTGGACGGCGCCGCGCTGGGCCGCGCGGTCTCCAGCGCTGACATCCTGTTCAACCCCAGCCTGACCGAAGCTTTCGGCAACGCCAGCCTGGAGGGCATGGCCGCGGGCCTGGCCGTGGTCTGCCCCCGCGCGCCCAGCACCAGCGCCCTGATCGCCGATGGTCAGGACGGCGTACTGGCCGCCAGCGCCGACGCGCAGACCTATGCCGCGGCGATCCAGAGCCTGATCTCCGAACCCCTGCGCCGGGTGCGCCTGGGCCGCGCCGCCCGCCGGACCAGCGCCCGCTATGACTGGAACGCCATTTGCGGCGAGGTGCTGGACGTCTATCGCGAACTGGGCGTAACCGCCGACCGACGCGCGCGCTCCGCCGCATGACGGCGGATACGGGGGGGCAAGCGCAAGGCAAACCTTCGCTTTGGCGAGGCTGGTTGCTGACGATCGGGATCGCCCTTCTGGCGATCCTGCTGGCGACGCACGGGGTCGGCGCCGTCCGCGAAATCCTGGCTCAGGTCGGCTGGCAGGCGGTGATCGTCATCGCCGCCCACCTGCCCGTGACCTTCCTGGCCACCGTGAGCTGGCAGGTCCTGCTGCCGCCCGATCGTCGCCCGCCCCTGACCTTCCTGTTTCGCGTCCGCCTGATCAAGGAGGCAGTCAACGCCCTTCTTCCGGTCGCCCAGGTCGGCGGCGATGTCGTGCGAGCCAAGCTGTCGGCCCGCAACGGCCTGACCCTGGCCGAGGCCACGGCGAGTTGCGTCGTCGATGTCCTGGCCGGAACGGTGGGTCTGGTGCTGTTCGTCCTGGCCAGCCTGCTCGTGGCCATCGCCACGCTGCACGACCCACGCCTGGCGCAAGCCGGCCTGACCCTGGTCGCCATCGTCCTGGGCGTCGCGTTGAGCGCCTATCTGGCCCACAAGGTCGGCCTGCACCGGCGCCTGGGTCAGTTCTCGCAGCGCTGGACCGCCATCGCCGGCCGAGCCGGCGAGTTGGGCGACGCCTTCCGCCTCATCGGCCGCCGGCGCGGAAACCTGTTCGCCTCCTGGGCCTGGCACATGGCCGCCTGGCTCGCCGGCGCGTTCGAAACCTATGTCTCGATGTGGGCCCTGGGCCTCAATCCCACCCTGCTTCAGGCCCTGATCGTCGAGGGCCTCGCTCAGACGGCCAAGGTCGTCGGCTTCGCCATCCCCGGGGCGCTGGGCGTGCAGGAAGGCGGCTACCTGCTGCTGGGCGGCGCGCTGGGCCTGACCCCAGACCAGGCCCTGGCCCTTTCGCTGCTGCGCCGCCTGCGCGAGCTGACGCTCGGCGTGATCGGCCTGGTGCTGTGGCGGACGACGCGAGCGCCGGCGGCCGACCCCGAACCCGTGACGGCCTAAAGCCAGCCGTTGGAGCGGGCGATCCGGCCGGCCTCGACCCGGTTGGCCGCGCCCAGCTTCTGGGCCGCTTCGGACAGGTAGTTGCGGATCGTGCCCGGTGATAGGTCCAGCACGTCGGCGATCTCCTTGTTCGAACGCCCCTCCTCGGCCAGACGCAGGATCGCGCGCTCGCGGTCGGTCAACGGATCGGGCTCGGCGTCCCAGATCGCCTCGGACAGCTCCGGCGCTATGGCCCGCCCACCGGCGGCGACGGTGCGGACGGCGGCGGCCAGCACGCTGCTGGGGCCATCCTTGAGGAGGTAGCCCCTCACCCCCGCTTCCATGGCCCGGCGCAGATAGCCCGGCCGACCGAAGGTGGTCACGATCAGCACCCGCGTCGTCGAGCCTTCGGCCTTCAGCCGGGCGGCGACGTCGATACCGGTCAGGCTGGGCATCTCGATGTCGGAGATCAGCACGTCCGGCTTCTCGGCCTTGACCAGCTCCAGGGCGACGGCGCCGTCGGGCGCGCGGCCGACGACCTGGATGTCGCCTTCCATCTCGAGCAGCGCGCTGAGCGCCCCCAGCACCATCTTCTGGTCTTCGGCGATGACGACGCGGATCACGAGACGGTCTCCCCATTCGCGTTGCTCAGGGGCGCGGTGGCGACGAGGCGGGTCCCCGTCTTGCCGGACTTGATGTCCAGGGCCCCGCCGATGGCGGCCAGACGCGCGCGCATGCCTTTCAGACCCGAGCCCTCGACCAGCCGGCCGCTGCCCGGACCATTGTCGGCGATGGTGAGCGTGAGCGCCTTGGCGCTGGGCTCCAGCGTGATGTCGCATCGCTTGGCGCCGGCGTGGCGGATGACGTTGGTCACCCCCTCGCGCAGGGCCATGGCCAGCACGGCCTCCTGGGCCGGAAAGCCATCGGTGGTCAGGGCCGAGATCTCGGCCTGGATGTCGGCGGCGGTCAGGGCCTGGCGGGCCTTGTCGATCTCGAACGCCAGGGAGGCGCCCCTCATCCCGACCACCGCCGTGCGCACCTCGGAGAGGGCCTCGCGGGCGGCTGCGGCGACGGCCTGCATCTCTCGCTCGGCGGCCTCGGCGTCGCGGGTGACCAGACGAGCGGCCAGTTCGGCCTTGACGGCCACCAGGGTCAGGGTGTGGCCCAGGAGGTCGTGCAGGTCGCGGGAAATCCGCTCGCGCTCGGCCGTGGTGGCCAGGGCCCGGACCTCCTCGTGGGCGACGGCCAGTTCCTGGTTCTTCCGTTCGACATCCGTCTGCATCAGCGTGGCGAAGCCGGTGATGCCGCCGAACAACAGGCCGGAGGCCCAGATCGGCCAGACGTGACGGTAGAAAGCCAGCCCCACCGCCAGCAGCGCGATCTCCAGGGCGATCATCACCCGGATCGACATCCGCCGCGACGGCAGACGCGAGGCGAACGACATGGCGTAGATCGTGTAGACGCTCCAGCCGGCGTTGAAGGGCGAGAGCGCCAGGCCGATGCCGTAAATCGCCAGTACCTGCCACAGCGCCGGGCGGCCCCGGTTTCTCCAGATGGCCCAGAACAGGCCGATGAAGACCAGCAGGCCGCCAATCGAGGCGACCAGCTCCAGCGTCCCGGGCCGGTGATTGAGCCAGGAGATGAAGTAGAACGGCAGGTAGGACAGGAAGATCAGGCTTCCGTTACGCCGCATCCCAACCCCGGCGGTCGCCGCCGGGGTCGCATCCTTGCCTCGTGTTCCCTGATCCATGGCGGCGATGTCGCGCGGCGGGCTCGTCACGGTCAAGCCGCTTGCCGCCGCCAGGCCGACCAGGCGCCGATCATGGCGGCGATGCTGATCGCGGCCAGGATCGAGAGGTGATGCGGGACGTCCGCCATCGGTTGCATGCCCGACAACATCTGCGACAGCTGTCCCAGGTGATAGGACGGCGTGACCTCGGCGATGTCGCCGGCCCACTTCGGCATGATGCTGAGCGGGACCCACAGGCCGCCGAACAGGCAGAGGCTCAGGAACAGCAGGTTGGCGACGGCGGTGGCGCCCTGCGAGCCGAACCGCAACCCGACGTTCAGGCCGATCAGGGCGAACGGGATGGCCGAAGCCAGACCCAAGCCCAGGGTCGCGGCCCAGCGCCACGGGACCATCCTCACGCCGCCCAACCAGGCCAGGGCGCCGAGCAGGCCGATCGCGACGCCGACCAAAACGAGGGCGGCGATCAGGCGACCGGCCAGGTAGCCGCCGGCGGGCAGCGGCGCGATCTGCTTCAGCTCGATCAGCTTGGCCTCGCGCTCGGCGGCCACGGCGGCGCCGAAGCCGAACATGGCCGGGGCGATGGACGCGAAGATCACGTAGTTGGCCAGCATCATATGGGCGATCTCCTCGCGCCCCTTGCTGAGACCAAGGCCCATCATCCCGTAGAACAGCAGCGGCAGGGCCACGCTGGGGATGATGAACTGCGGGGTGCGCCAGGTGGAGACGATCTGGGCGCGAGCTTCACGGATGTAGACGGACAGGGTGTGCATTTCAGGCGGCCTCGGCTTGACGGGTTGGGGCAGGCGCGCCGGCCTGCACGAGACGGGTGACGGCGTCCTCCAGCGAGGCGCCGGCGACGGTCAGATCATCGACAGTCTCATCGCGGGCCAGCAGTTCGCGCAGGGTGGCAGGGGCCGAGGGGGTCAGCAGCATGACCCGGCCGCCATCGCGGCTGACGCCGGTGACCCGGGCCAGGTTCGAGAGTTCGGCGTCCGACAGGCGCGTGCGACAGCGAATGGCTACGCCCGAAACGCGGCTCTTGATCGCTTCCGGCGTGCCGTCGGCGATAACCTGGCCGTGGTCGATGACCACGATGCGATCGGCCAGGGCCTCGGCCTCGTCCAGGTGGTGGGTGGTCAGCAGCACGGCCGCGCCCCGGGCGATCTCGGCGCGAACGGCGATCCACAGACCGCGACGGGCGTCGATGTCCATGCCGGTGGTCGGCTCATCCAGCACCAGGAAGTCCGGGCGGCCGGCGATGGCCAGGGCGAACTGCACGCGGCGCTGCTGGCCGCCGGACAGCGCGCCGCATCGACGACGCTCCAGCCCCTCGAGACCGGCCAGACGGAGGGTCTCGTCCAGAGGACGGGGCTGGCGATAGTAGCCCCGGAACAGCTCGACCTGCTCGCGAACCGTCAGGGTGCGCGGCAGACCGGCTTCCTGCAGCATGACCCCCATGCGGCCTCGAGCGGCGACGTCACGCGGGTCGCCGCCGAACAGGCTGGCGGTCCCCGCGTCGGGACGAAGGCGACCTGTCAGCAGGGCGACGCTGGTGCTCTTGCCGGCGCCGTTCGGCCCCAGCAGGGCGACGCACTGACCGGGACGGATGTCGAGATCCAGGCCGTTCAGGGCCAAGGCGGCGCCGCGACGCTTGACCGCTTGGCGCAGCATCGCGATCGGTTCGGAAGGTCTGGATGACATGGGTGGCTCCCTCGTTGTGAAGCCACCATGCCGTCGCCCGACGCGGTCCATCAGTGCCGCGCGTCACGGATGTCGCATGACAAACGTCACCCTTAAGTCATCCAAGGCCGAGTTTTCGCGGAGCCGCCTCGCCGCCCTCGCGTTTTGACAGCGAGTATCCGAGAGGCAGCGTCATGATCAGCTCTTCCTTCCGTCGGGACACCATCACCCGGCCGATCTACCAGTGGGCCAAGGGCGTGCTGCCCGCCCTGTCCGAAACCGAGCGCGACGCGATCGAGGCCGGCGACACCTGGTGGGACGCGAACCTGTTCACCGGCGATCCGGACTGGAACGAGCTGCTCTCCTACCCCAAGCCGATGCTCAGCCCAGAGGAGCAGGCGTTCTTCGATGGCCCCGTGAACACGCTGTGCGCCATGCTCGACGACTGGCGCATGACCTGGGAGACGCGCGATCTGCCGCCCGAGGTCTGGGACTTCCTGAAGCGCGAGAAGTTCTTCGGCATGATCATCCCGAAAGCGTTCGGGGGCCTGGGCTTCTCGGCCTTTGGTCACGCCGAGATCGTCCGCAAGATCGCCACCCGCTCGACCTCGGCGGCGGTGACGGCGATGGTGCCCAATTCGCTCGGCCCGGGCGAGCTGCTGGTGAAGTTCGGGACGAAGGAACAGCAGGACTATTGGCTGCCGCGCCTCGCTGACGGCCGTGAAGTCCCCGCCTTCGGCCTGACCAGCCCCGAGGCCGGCTCCGACGCCGGCGCCATGGTCGACGAGGGCGTGGTCGTTCGCGGAACGTGGAAGGGCGAGAACGTCCTGGGCATCCGCCTGAACTGGCACAAGCGTTACATCACCCTCGGCCCCGTCTGCACGGTGCTGGGCCTGGCCTTCAAGCTGCGCGACCCCGATCGCCTGCTGGGCGGCGAGGAGGACATCGGCATCACCTGCGCCCTGGTGCCGACCGACACGCCGGGGGTCAGTATCGGCCGTCGCCACCTGCCGGCCTTCCAGACCTTCCAGAACGGTCCGAACTGGGGCCAGGACGTCTTCATCCCGCTGGACCTGATCATCGGCGGCGCCGAGCGCGCCGGCCAGGGCTGGAAGATGCTGATGACCGCCCTGGCGGCCGGGCGCGGCATCTCCCTGCCCGCCATGGCCGGCGCGGCGGCCGCCTACAGCGCGCTGACCACCGGCGCCTATGCACGGGTGCGCAGCCAGTTCGGCATCGCCATCGGCAAGTTCGAGGGCGTGCAGGAGCGTCTGGCCCGCATCGCCGGCAACGCCTACCTGGTCGATGGCGCGAGGCGGCTGACCTGCGCGGGCCTGGACCTCGGCAGGCATCCGTCGGTGATCTCGGCGATGATGAAGTCGGGCGCGACCGAGCGGATGCGCGTCGTGGTCAACGACGCCATGGACGTCCACGGCGGCAAGGCGATCATGGAGGGCCCGCGCAACTACATGGGCGGCCAGTACCGCGCCCTGCCGGTCGGCATCACGGTCGAGGGCGCCAACATCCTGACCCGCAGCCTGATGGTGTTCGGCCAGGGCGCGATCCGCGCCCATCCCTACATGCTGAAGGAGATCCTGGCCCTGGGCGATCAGGACGACGCCAGGGGCCTCGCGCAGTTCGACGAGACGTTCTGGAAACATGTCGTCCACGCCCTGCGCAACGGCATCCGCGCCACGGCCCGCGCCTGGACCGACGGCGCCCTGGCGCCCGCGCCGGACGCCAGCCGCGCCGCCCGCTTCTACCGCAAGCTGGGCCGCTACAGCGCCGCCTTCGCCCTCACCTCTGACATCGCCCTGCTGACCCTGGGCGGCGAATTGAAGCGCAAGGAGATGCTGTCGGCGCGTCTGGGCGACATTCTTTCCGAGATGTACTTCCTGTCCGGCGCCCTGAAGCGCTGGGAGGACGACGGCCGACCGGACGCCGACTTCCCGCTGCTGCAATGGTGCGCCGAGACGGCCTTCGCCACGATCGAGCAGCGGCTGGACGAGGTGTTCGCCAACCTGCCCAATCGCCTGGCCGGCTGGCTGCTGCGCGCGGCTGTGCTGCCCTTTGGCGCCCGCCGCCGGGGTCCGTCGGACCACGTCACCCGCGCCTGCGCCGACCTGATCCTGCACCCGTCCGCCACCCGCGACCGCCTGGTCGAGGGCGTTTATGTCGGCGGCAAGGACGAGGCGATCGGTCAGTTGATCGACGCCTTCGAGCGCGTGGTGGCCACCCAGCCGATCCATGACCGCCTGAAGGACCAGGGCGTCCGCCACTGGAAGGACGGCCTGGCCAAGAACCTGCTGACGCCGGATGAGATCTCCGCCCTCGACGCCGCCGACCAGGCGGTGGCGGCCGTCGTCGCGGTCGACGACTTCGCGCCCGACCAACTCTCGCCCCGTCCGGTGGAAACGGCCCAGCCCGCCAAGCGACCAAAGCCCATCGCGGAGCCCTCGGTCGTCACCGAGCCCCGCTCCTTCGGCGAGGGCTCGACGGCCTAGAAAACCGAGCGGTACAACGTCAGGGACGACTCTCCGTGAGTCCCTGAAAGGTCGGCCGGTCCATGCACACGCAGAGAATCCTGGTGACCGGCGGCGCCGGCTTCGTCGGCTCGCACCTGTGCGACCGACTGTTGGAGACCGGGGCCGAAGTGCTCTGCGTGGACAACTACTACACAGGCTCGCGCCAGAACGTGGCCCAGAACCTGACCAATCCGCGCTTCGAGTTGCTACGCCACGACGTGACCATGCCGCTCTATGTCGAGGTCGACCAGATCTACAATCTGGCCTGCCCGGCCAGTCCGGTGCACTACCAGTTCGATCCCGTGCAGACGACCAAAACCAGCGTCCACGGGGCCATCAACATGCTGGGCCTGGCCAAGCGGGTGAAGGCCAAGATCCTGCAGGCCTCGACCTCGGAGGTGTATGGCGACCCGACCATCCACCCGCAGGTCGAGAGCTACTGGGGCAACGTCAATCCGATCGGCATTCGCTCCTGCTACGACGAGGGCAAGCGCTGCGCCGAGACCCTGTTCTTCGACTACTGGCGCCAGCACAGGCTGCGCATCAAGGTGGCGCGGATCTTCAACACCTACGGCCCACGCATGCATCCGAACGACGGGCGCGTGGTGTCCAACTTCATCGTCCAGGCCCTGAAGGGCGAGGACATCACCCTCTATGGCGACGGCGCCCAGACGCGCTCTTTCTGCTATGTCGACGACCTGGTCGACGGCCTGATCCGCCTGATGAACACCGGCGACGAGGTGACCGGCCCGATCAATCTGGGCAACCCGGTCGAGTTCACGATGAAGCAGTTGGCGGAGCTGGTCGTGGAGCTCACGGGCAGCAAGTCGGACCTCGTCCACCGCCCCCTGCCCTCGGACGACCCGCGCCAGCGCCAGCCCGACATCACCCTGGCCAAGCAGGTGCTGGACTGGACCCCGACCGCCCCGCTGAAGGTCGGCCTGATGCGGACGATCGAGTATTTCGACGGACTGCTGAAGGCGGCTTAGCGCTTCCGGCTCAGCCAGCGCAGGTCGGCGTCCGGCCCATCATTGCGGCCGCCGAACCAGCCCGACCAGAAGTGGACATAGTCGCGCAACATGTCGCGCGGCACGAAGAAGCCATGGCTGTAGGGCGTGTCGACGCCGATCGCCAGCTTCGGGTCCGGCTTGTCCTCGTACCAGCTGCCGAACAGGTGGTCCCAGATCGGCGCGATGCCGAAGTGGCCGGTGGGCCGGCTCATGTCCAGCTTGTGGTGCTCGCGGTGATGGTTCGGCGACTGGAGCAGCCAGCGGCCAATCCAGCCCCAGTCGGACTCGATCTTGGAATGGATGATGAAGCCCAGGGCCACGACCAGCACATTGACGTAGATCATCACCTCGCCGGGCGCGCCCAGCACGGCCAACGGCAGGTTGACGACGAAGGTGGCGGTGAAGGTCACCGGATGCTGGCGCACCGAGGTCACCACGCCAAAATCCTCGGCCGAGTGGTGATAACGGTGCAGCGGCCACATGAACTTGGTGTGGTCGATCCGATGGGTCCAGTAGTCGAAGAAGCTGTAGAGCGCGAGATAGAGCGGGAGTTGCAGCGCGAAAGGCAGCGGCGGCGGGCCCAGGTTCACCCCCGTATGGGCGGCGATCGCATCATGCAGCCAAGCCCCCGAGATCATCGAGGCGCCCAGCATCAGCACCCGGCCGACGATGTCGAGCACGTGGCCCTGCCCCAGGATGAAGACCGCCAGGTCGGTGTTCAGCGACGGCGTGCGGGCGAACAGCAGCTGGCGTAGCGAGCTGTCGCGCCAGCCCACCACCACGCACTCGATCCACAGCGCCGTCGGCAGCAGCAAAAAGACCAGGAAGACATTGTTCAGATGGTCGTGAACCGACGCCGTATGCAAGGTCTTGCCCAGGATCGTCAGGCTCAGTTCGGCGGGGATCAGGCGCAGCGACAGCCACCAGGCCGCGCCCGCGACGGCGGCATAGGCCACAAAACCGGCGACCAACGCGGCGCGACCGAGGCCCTGACGCGACGGGGTGTCGACGCCGATCTCGGCGGCGGCTTGCAGCACTGCAGGTTTCAAACGTCCCGTTCCCCTGAACTTTCAGGCGGCCATTCATGACGCGGCGCCGTTAAAACTTGGTGTGGCGGCGCAACGTTCGGTCGAGAACGGGCGGAACTTGTCCAAAGCGTCTCGCTCGCCTAACAGCCGGGCATGGTCCGTTCCGCGTTTCTGATCGCCCTGCTCTCCGTCGCCTCGACGCCGGTTCTCGCCCAGGCCCAGGAGGTCGAGGCGATCTCGGTCTGGGGTCGCCGCGCCAACGACTTCGGCCGCGCGACGTCGGCCAGCGAGGGCCGCATCGCCTACGCCGACTTCGCCGTGCGTCCGCTGCTGCGCCCGGGCGAGTTGATCGAAGCCGTGCCCGGCCTGGCCGCCACCCAGCATTCGGGCGCAGGCAAGGCCAACCAGTATTTCCTGCGCGGCTTCAACCTTGACCACGGCACGGACCTGTCGGCCTCGCTGGACGGCGTGCCGCTGAACCTGCCCAGCCACGGTCACGGCCAGGGTTATCTCGACCTCAATGTCCTAACGCCGGAGTTCGTCCACGACATCGGCTTCAAGAAGGGACCCTATTCCGCCGAGAACGGCGACTTCGCCACCGCCGGCGCCGTCGCCTTCGAGACCGCCGACCACCTGCACGGCGACGGGCTGCAGGCCTGGGTCGGCGAGAACGACTACTACCGCGCCGTAGGCTCCAAGGCCCTGAGCCAGAACGTACTGGTCGCCGCCGACGTCTCGACCGCGCGCGGCGCCTGGTCGACGCCGGAGGACCTGAAGAAGATCAACCTCCTCGGGCGCGCCCTCGTCGGGGGCTGGTCGATCACCACCCTGGCCTACGACGCCGACTGGAACGCCACCGACCAGATCCCGCGCCGCGCGGTCGAGGATGGGCGGCTGGGCTATCTCGACGCGGTCGACAAGACCGATGGCGGGAACACCTCGCGCTACATCCTGTCCGCCCGCCGCCGCGACCTGCTGCGCGGCCTGGACAGCGTGCTCTATGTCCAGCGCTACAGGCTCGATCTCTATTCGAACTTCACCTACTTCCTCGACGACCCGGTCCATGGCGACCAGTTCGAGCAGGTCGACCGGCGCTGGATCTATGGCGGCGCGCTGACCAAGCGCTGGAGCCTGGGCGACGGCTGGAGCGCCCGCACCGGCGCCTCGGTCCGCATCGACGACATCGGCAAGGTCGGCCTCTACCGCACCACCGCCCGCATCCGTCGCGAGACGGTGCGCCAAGACGCGTTGACCGAATGGTCGACGGCCCTGTGGGGCGAGACCTCTCGATCCTTCGGCAAGCTGGACGCCACCTTCGGCCTGCGCGCCGACGCCATGGGCGCGGACGTCAAGGCCGGCGATCCCCGCAACGCCGGCGACGTCAGCGACCTGCTGGTCAGTCCCAAGCTGGCCCTGGCCTGGCGCCTTTCGAAGACCTTCGAGCTCTACGCCGACGCCGGACGCGGCTTCCATTCCAACGATGCTCGCGGGGCGGTGATCACGGTCGATCCGGTCACCGGCGATCCGGCCGAGCACGCGCCGCTGTTGTCGCCGTCCGACGGCGCTGAGCTGGGTCTGCGCTGGAAGCACGACGGCCTGACCCTGACGGCGGCCGCCTGGGCGCTGCGCGTCGATTCAGAGCTGGTCTATGTCGGCGACGCCGGCTTTACCGAGGCCGCCGGCGCGACCCGACGCAAGGGGATCGAGCTGTTGGCCGACTGGCGACCAACCGCGCGTCTGAACCTGACGGCGTCGTACGCCGGAACCCACGCCCGCTTCACGAATGGCGACCGCATCCCCAACGCCGTCGGTTCGGTGCTCAGCGCCGGCGCCAGCTGGAAGCTGGGCCAGGCCTCGACCCTCTCTCTGACCTGGCGCCGCCTCGGCGCCGCGCCGCTGATCGAGGACAATTCCGTGCGCTCGCGGCCGACCAGCTTGGTCAACGCGCTGTTCGTTCAGGATTTCGGCAAGGCCAGCCTGATGGTCGAGGTTCTGAACCTGACCAACAGCAAGAAAGACGACATCGCCTATGCCTATGCCTCGCGTCTGCCCGGCGAGCCGGCGGATGGCGTGGAGGATATCCACTTCCACCCGGTCGAGCCCCGCACGGTCCGCGCCGGCATCAAGATAAATTTCTGACACATTCACGCGAAAATGGGGTGATTTTCGCCCGAGCCCTGGCAAGGTCTCCGCGGGGTTTTGTCAGGGTTCTGAGGGGCTGAATGTCCAAGCGTTCTATTCGCTACGTCGTGGCTGGCGTGCTCGCCGCCGCGCTTGCTTCCACGTCGTTCGTTTCTGGCGCTCACGCCGACGCCATCAAGCAGACCAAGGCGCCGTTCGACGACAAGTTCCGCCAGCTCGAGGGCGAGGACTGGCCGACGCCGACCGACTACCGCAACGCTGCGGGCGCGCCGGGCTATCGCTACTGGCAGCAGAAGGTCGACTACGATGTCGCCGTTCGCCTGAACGAAGACACCAAGCTGCTGACCGGCAAGGAGACGATCACCTATAAGAACAACTCGCCGGACAGCCTGCCCTATCTGTGGCTGTTGCTGGACCAGGACTACAAGCGCGACTCGATCAGCAAGCTCACCGAGACCGTCTCGGGCGACTCCATCAGCCTGGGCCAGGTGCGCCGCATTCAGCGCATGAAGGAATGGGAAGGCGGCTTCACCATCAAGTCGGTGAAGGACGCCTCGGGCCGTCCGCTGAAGTTCACCGTCGTCGACACCCTGCTGCGCGTCGACCTGCCCACCGCCGTGCGCGGCAATGGCGGCGAGACCAAGATCACCATCGAATGGTCGCTGCCCATGGTCGAGAACAAGGTCGTCGGCGGCCGCAGCGGCTATGAGTGCTTCACCGGCAAGGGCGAGGACGGCAACTGCATCTACGAGGGCGCCCAGTGGTTCCCGCGTCTGGCCGTCTATTCGGACTATGAAGGCTGGCACAACAAGGCCTTCCTGGGCTCGGGCGAATTCACGCTTGAGTTCGGCGACTACCGCGTCGCCCTGACCGTGCCGTCCGACCACGTGGTTTCGGCCACCGGCGTGCTGCAGAACCCCGCCGCCGTGCTCAGCCCCGCCCAGCGCGACCGCCTGACCAAGGCCCGCACCGCCGCCGAACCGGTCTATGTCGTCACCCCTGAGGAGGCCCTCGCCGCCGAGAAGGGCAAGGCCACGACCGAGAAGACCTGGGTGTTTTCGGCCAGCAACGTCCGCGACTTCGGCTGGGCCAGCTCGCGCAAGTTCGTCTGGGACGCCCTGGGCGTGAAGCAGGAGGGCGACGCCGCCCATCCGGTGGTCATGGCCATGTCGTTCTTCCCGAAGGAAGCGCGCCCGCTGTGGGACGCCTATTCGACCAAGTCGATCGCTCACACCCTGAAGGTCTATTCGGACTTCACCTTCTCCTATCCCTACCCGGTGGCCCAGTCGGTCAACGGCCCGGTCGGCGGGATGGAATATCCGATGATCTCCTTCAACGGCCCGCGGCCGACGAAGGACAAGAAGACCGGTGCCCTCACCTATACCGAACGCGCCAAATACGGCCTGATCGGCGTGGTCATCCACGAAGTGGGCCACAACTACTTCCCGATGATCGTCAATTCGGACGAGCGCCAGTGGACCTGGATGGACGAGGGCCTCAACAGCTTCCTCGAGTTCCAGGCCGAGGTGCAGTGGGACAAGAAGTTCCCGTCGCGGCGCGGCGAGCCCAAGGACATCGTCGAGTACATGGTCAGCCAGGACCAGGTGCCGCTGATGACCCAGTCGGACTCGGTCATCCAGTTCGGTCCGAACGGCTACTCCAAGCCCGCCACCGCCCTGGTCATCCTGCGCGAGACGGTGATGGGCCGCGAACTCTTCGACCGCGCGTTCAAGGAGTACGCCACCCGCTGGCGCTTCAAGCACCCGACGCCGTACGACTTCTTCCGCACCATGGAAGAGTCGTCGGGCATCGATCTCGACTGGTTCTGGCGCGGCTGGTTCTACTCGACCGACCACGTCGACATCTCGCTGGACAAGATCGTCAAGGCCCGCCTCGACAGCGGCGATCCGGACGCCGAAGCCGCCGTCCGCAAGGCTCGCCAGGGCACGGAGCCGGAATCGCGCACGGCCGCCAACAACAAGGCGCCGACGGTCATCGATCGCGACCCCAAGGTCCGCGACTTCTATGACCAGACCGACGAGTTCACCGTGTTCGAAAGCGCCCGCAAGAAGGCCAAGTCGGCCCGCGAGGACATGACTCCGGAAGAGCTGGCCGCCCAGGACTTCAAGGACAACCTCTACCGCTTCACCTTCCGCAACATCGGCGGCCTGGTGATGCCGGTGATCCTGAAAATGGACTTCACCGACGGCACGACGGAAACGGTCCGTATCCCGGCCGAAATCTGGCGCAAGAATTCCAAGCAGGTCACGTGGCAATACGTGTCCGGCAAGGAGCTGAAGGGCGCCGAACTCGACCCGCTGTGGGAAACCGCCGACGCCGATCGCGGCAACAACGTCTATGACGGCGCCATCACGCCGACGACGCTGAAGATCATGAAGTTCCCGGACGCGTCGAACCGGATGAAGGACGCCAATCTGAAGGTGGAACCCGGCGGTCTGGGCACCTTCCCGGCCCCCGATCCGAAGAAGGACGGCGACAAGAAGGACGAAGGTCCGAAGTGATAGCGCGCGCGGTCGCCCTTATCGCGGCGGCGGGCCTCGCGCTCGCCCCGCTCCCGGCGGCCGCGCATCGCGGCCACGGCGCGCTGAGCGTCGTGGAGATCGACGCCAAGACCGGCGCGGTCAGGGTCAGCCATCGGATTCCGGCGCACGACGCCGAACCGGCCCTGGCCCTGATCGCCCCGGACGCCCAGGCCAGCCTCGACGATCCCGAGGCGGTCGAGGCCCTCAAGACCTACATGCTCGAACACTTCGGCGTCGCCGTGAACGAAGCGCCGATCGCTCTCACGCTTAAGGACATGACCCTCGGGGCGGACGAGGTCCGCTTCGAATATGCCGGCAAGATCGCGCCGGCCGACGTAGCCGCGGCCGTGACCGTCAAGGCCGCCATGTTCGCCGACGTCTATGGCGACGAGGTCAATCAGGTGAACATCCGTCGCCTCGGCGTGACCCGCACCCTGGTGTTCAACGGCGCCGAAGCAGCCCTCCCCCAGACGCTGGATGCGGTCGACGCGGCCAACTGAGGCCTGACATGACAAACGTCACCTCGCGCGCCTGACGCCCGGCACTGCAACGCTTTGAGTCGTTCCGGCAGGGTCCTCGCGACAGAGGAGACCTTCCATGACCTTCACGACCCGCCGCGCCGCCCTTCTGGCCGCCACGGGACTGGCCGCGATCAGCGCTTCCGCGCTGGCGACCGACGCCTTCGCCCAGACTCCGCCCACGGCGACGACGCCCGCTCCGGCCAAGAAGGAGCAATCGACCCAGGTCCAGGGCGTGACCATCACCGCCCCCTCGGCCCAGGACATCAAGACCGCGATCGACCGCCGCAGCTACAGCCTGGGCAAGGACCTGCAGGCGACGACCGGCTCGGTCGCCGACGTGCTGCGCAACGTCCCCTCGGTGCAGGTCGACGTGCAGGGCAATGTCAGCCTGCGCGGCGATCCCAATGTCACCATCATGATCGACGGCAAGCCTTCCGGCATGTTCCGAGGCGACAATCGCGGCCAGGTGCTGCAGCAGATCCCCGCCAGCCAGTTCGAGCGCGTCGAAGTGATGACCACCCCCTCGGCCGCCTTCAGCCCCGAGGGCTCGGCCGGGATCATCAACCTCGTCACCAAGCAGCAGCGCGGCGTCGGCACGACCGGTTCGGTCCGCGCCAACATGGGCACCGAAGGCCGCAAGAACGCCAGCATCAGCCTGGCCCGCAACACCAAGCGGCTGACCCTCTCGGCCGACGCCGGCTGGCGGCGCGACAAGGCCAAGGGGCGCATCCAGGACGATCGCTCGCGCCTGGATCCCGTCACCGGCCGCTACGCCGACAGCCATCAGAAGGTGGGCTTCAACAGCCACGGCCAGTCGCATAACGCCCGCGCCGGCGTCGACTATGACCTCGACAAACAGACCCGCCTCAGCGCCGAGGCCCGCTACACCGACACCTCCTACGACTCCAAGGCCGGCTCGTCCTACGAGGGCAAGGACGTCAACGGGGCGCCCATCGTTCGCTACCAGCGCCTCAGCGACGGCCACATGAAGAAGTCGGCCGCGGGCCTGACCGGCGACCTGCGCCGGAAGTTCTCCGGCGACGAGCACGAATTCACGCTGCACACCAGCGTCGAGCGCACCCGTGACCGCCAGATCACCGACGCCAACGGCTTCAACCAGCTGCCGGCCGTCTCGAACTATGTCGAACACGTCAGCATCGGCGACGAACTGGTCCAGAGCCGCCTGAAGGCCGAATACAAGCGCCCCCTGGCCGGCGGCGCCAAGCTTGTGGCGGGCTACGAGCTGCAGGTCGACAACAACGACTATGACAACTACGGGGCCCGCGGCCCGACGGGCGCCGCCCTGGTCGTCGATCCGGCCCTGACCAACCAGTTCAAGTACGATCAGGTCGTCCACGCGGTCTACGCCACGGTAAGCCGGCCGATCGGCGACCTGACCATCATGCCGGGCCTGCGGATCGAGGAGGTCACGGTCGACACCAACCAGGTCACGTCGAACCTGAAGGACAGCTACGACTACCTGCGCGCCTATCCCTCGCTGCACGTGCAGTACAAGCTCGACGACACACGCCAGGTCAACGCCAGCTATAGCCGCCGCATCCAGCGCCCGACGGCTCAGGACCTGAACCCGTATCGGATCTATCAGGACCCCTATAACTACCGTCAGGGCGACCCGCGCCTGAAGCCGCAGACCACGGACGCGTTCGAGGTCGGCTACCAGCTGCGCAAGGGCTACAACTACTACCAGGGTACGCTCTACTATCGCGAGGCCCGCGACGGCGTCACCGACGTGATCCGCGACATCGGCGACGGCGTGCTGCTGACCACCAAGGCCAACCTGGCCAAGAGCCGCAGCGGCGGCCTGGAACTGGTGGCCAACGCCCGCCTGACGCCCAAGATCTCGTACACGATCAGCGGCAACGCCTTCTGGAACCAGATCGGCGCCACCGACCTCGGCTTCCCCGACAAGCGCTCGGCCTGGACCGTCTCGGGCTACGCGGCCCTGAACGTCCAGGCCACGCCCAAGGATTTCCTGCAGATCAGCGGCTTCGCCACGGGCAAGCGCCTGACGCCGCAAGGCTACAAGGAACCGACCGGCATGTTGCTGCTGGGCTATCGCCACAAGTTCAACGACCGCGTCTTGGGCGTGGTGACGGTGCAGGACGCGCTGAAGACCTTCGGCGACAAGCTGGTCATCGACACGCCGGCCCTGAAGGACCGCCGCGCCCTCGACCTGGACCTGCGGGCCATATTCGTCGGCGTCACCTACAATTTCGGCGGAACCGGCGCTCCCGACCCGCGCCGCCGCCGCGAACCGGCCTTCGACTTCCAGACCAGCCCGGGCGGCGTCGGACCGATGTAACCTCTCGCCCCCTCCATCCTGGAGGATAAGTCAGCCGCCCCCTCGACGAAGCCCGTCGCGGAGGGCGGCCCGTCCGCTCACTTCAGCGAGAAGGGCACCCAGCGGCGGTCGTTCTCGAGAACCTCGAAAGCCCGATCGACCGGCGGAAACGCGCGCTGCGCACAATCGGTCCGCTCGCAGATCCGGCAACTGACGCCGATCGGCGCCGAGGGGCCCGTCAGGTCCAGGCCGTCGGCATAGACCAGCTGATCGGCGTACTGCGCCTCGCACCCCAGACCCAGAGCGTAGCGGCGATCGGCCTGCAGATAGGCGCCGGACGACTTCACCACGCCCTTGGCGACGCAGACATAGCGCAGCCCGTCCGGCATCTCGGCCAGTTGCACCATCCAGGCGTCGGGCCGGCTGAAGGCGTCATGGACGTTCCACATCGGACAGGTCCCGCCGAACCGGGCGAACTGAAAGCGGGTGGCGCTGTGGCGCTTGGTGATGTTACCCGCGCGGTCCAGCCGCACGAAGTAGAACGGCACGCCCCGCGCGCCCGGCCGCTGAAGGGTGCTGAGGCGATGAAACACCTGCTCCAGGCTCGTCTGGAAGATGAGGCTCAGTTGTTCGACATCGTGGCGCTCGCGCCGCGCGGCCTCGCGGAAGCGACCATAGGGCAATAGCAGCGCGCCCGCGGCATAGTTCAGCAGCCCGGTGCGGCAGACCCGGGCGGCGCTCTCGCTGCGGAACGACGCGGCCTTCAGCTCGGCTTCGACGACATCCGCCAGGGTCATGGCCGCGATCTGGTAGGCCATCTGGAAACTGCGCGTCGCCGCTGGCTGCGCCGCGCCCAGCAGCAACCGCCCTGTCTCCGGCTCGAACCGGCGCAGGAGGTCGAACTCGCGCGAGCGCTCCACCGTCACGCCCAGGCGCTGGGCCAGATGACGCTCCAGGGTCCGCTCGCCGTCGCCCTCCTCCAGGCCCAGCTCACCGGCCAGGGCTTCGGCGGCGACATCCAGGGCGTGAACGTAATTGTCCTTGTAGTGGAAGAAGTCGCGCACCTCCTCATAGGGAAGCAGGGCGCTGGCGACGACACGCTCATCCAGCGACACGGCCTCCTCGGTCTGCTTCAGGCGCTCGTCCAGCTGTCTGTAGGCGCGATGCAGCGCCAGATAGGTCCGCGCGAACTGCGGGGCGTTGGTCACGACCTGCTTGATCTCGCCCAGGCCCGGCGGGTCGCCGCCGCTGACCGGATCGGCGACCGCTTCGCGCAGGTCGGCGATCAGACGCTGATCATCGGCGGCGTCCAGGGCCGTGGCGTCGACCTCGAACACGCGCATGGCGTCGATCAGCACCCGCGCCGTGACCGGCCGTTGATTGGCTTCAATCTGGGAAAGGTAGCTTGGCGACAGACCCAGCCGGATGGCGCAGGTCTCCAGCGTCCAGGCCCGCGCCTGGCGCAGCAGCCTCAGCCGAGGACCGATGAAGAGCTTCTCACGCACCTTCGCAACTTTGCAACTTTGCAGAATTCGCCATCACAGCCCCTCCGCCAACGCCCGAAACTATGAGGGTCAGTCTGGACGACTTTCTCAACTTCGCCAAATTGCAATCTGTGAATGGCCTCGCCGCTCACGTCTCGGTCGCACCTTCCCGCCAGAGGCGACCATCTTCCTTCTCGGGGTGCAAGTTGCAGCACATTCTTGAAATTCTCGACCGTCGTCGCGAGCAGGCCAGGGCTGGCGGCGGGGAGGCGCGGGTGGCCGCCCAGCACGCCAAGGGCAAGCTGACGGCGCGCGAGCGGATCGACTTGCTGCTGGACGAGGGC
>NZ_RRYI01000049.1 GCF_003931565.1 Caulobacter sp. 602-1 | reverse complement strand
GTGCGCCCGACACCAGCCCGATCATGCCGAATGCCGACTGGCCTTGGTATCGCAGCAATCCGTTGAGCGCAAACGAACCGCATACGCAGGGTGCGGCGACCAGCAGCGGTGTCAGATATTGCACGGCGTATGGGGCGATCGTGGAGGTCGAACCCAGCATGACGACCAACGGCCGCAGGATCAGCAGCCCGATCGCGGCAATTACCAAACCGGAAATCACCGCGCCCGCGAAGCCCACGGCCAACAGTCGGGAGGCACGTTCGTTGTTCTGTTTGCCAAGTTCGCGACTCATCGAATTGCCCGCGCCGTTGCCGAAGAAGAAGCCGAGCGCCTGCATCACGGTCATGATGGAGAACG
>NZ_RRYI01000048.1 GCF_003931565.1 Caulobacter sp. 602-1 | reverse complement strand
ATCACTTCGCCATGAGTTATATTTATCAACAGCTAAAACAATGTTCCAAACTTCTTGAATATCATTACTAATAATTGTATTTATATTTGAAATTGCCACTTTTTCATTTCCCCTTTTTAAATTACCGTTTATCGTTTTTCATATCCACATTATAACATTCTCATATCAGCACTACAATAAAACTTTATGCTCCGATAATCTTATTGAACAGCTCTAACAGACACCATGTCATCACTCCAATCTGAAATTTTGGCAAGAAAAAAGCAGTCAATCATAAGACTAACTGCTTTGTGTAGATATGAACTTATAAAATATTTAGTTTATGATATTGCAACATCATTTAATGTCCTCTGTGTT
>NZ_RRYI01000047.1 GCF_003931565.1 Caulobacter sp. 602-1 | reverse complement strand
AAGGCTCCGGTAGCGGGGCCGCCATACGAATAACCGAGCCGACCGCCACGCCACGGCCAATGCCAACACCCTTGATTTCCATAATGGTTCTCCTTTGTTCGTAGGGTAGTAGTTCTTTGGAGCAGTGGCCTCGATGCCTACTTCGGAGTATGCAGCCGCAGCCATTGCCGGCAAGTTCTTCTTTGTTAGTTCCCTTATTATGGTGGTTTATTATCTGCAACACGCCAACGGTAATCGTTTTCTGGATTTTATTCTACGTCTCGGTATACTCGATATCAAGCAGCTGCCGCAATTGGCCGCATGACTTCCATTTCAGACAGACGCAAAGGAGTGTCCTTTATGGTTACCCGCAACATCACC
>NZ_RRYI01000046.1 GCF_003931565.1 Caulobacter sp. 602-1 | reverse complement strand
TGGGCGGGGCCATTGCGGCACGACTGGCCGGTAACGCCGCGCCGATCAGCGTGACGATCAGGCCTACCGCGAGACCAACCAGCATGTCCGAGACGCTCGGATTCGAGGATCCGGTCATCGGCGTGCCCATCTGACCCATCATCGCGACGATGCCTTTGACCATGCCCCAGCCGAGCCCGATACCGATGCCGGAACCGACCACACCGAGCACAATCGCCTGCACGATCACCGTGGTGAACACTTGGGCGGGGGAGGCTCCTATTGATCGCAGCACTGCGTAGCCGCGCATTGATTCGCGCACGATCATCGAGAACGTGTTCGCGATGATGAACGAGCCCACGAACAGGGCAATTACCGCGAA
>NZ_RRYI01000045.1 GCF_003931565.1 Caulobacter sp. 602-1 | reverse complement strand
ATGCCGAACTGCCGCATGTGGTCGCCGACCACGACTGCCTGTACATCGTGCAGCATTGGCGCGGCTGGCTCGCCGGCTCCAAGGGCGCGAACCCCGATCAAGACACCTCCGTCTACGAGCACGGTGTATTGACCGACGTACACGACGAACTCATGCGCCAAGTCGACGGTGTGCTGGCCGCCGGCGTAAAGCCTGAGCGCATTATCATCGACCCGGGCCTGGGTTTCTCCAAGCCCGGCATCGAGCACAACCTGCCGCTGCTGACCGGACTCGAGACCTTCCGCGCCACTGGATATCCGGTGCTGATCGGCCAGTCCCGCAAACGCTTCATCTCGGCGATGCTTACCGAGGCGGGCGCTGCCG
>NZ_RRYI01000044.1 GCF_003931565.1 Caulobacter sp. 602-1 | reverse complement strand
CATCTCCGCCTTCTCCTCGGCGAACAGTCCGCCGATCGGCGCGCCCTTGCGGTAATGCGTCTCCTTGGCCATCGCGTCGCACCGCTCCAGCATGTACCGGGTCAACTGGGCGTAGGACTCCGCGTTGAGCAGGGGCACCATGATGTTGCGGCGCAGGAACCCGACCGCGTTCTCCACGCTGCCCTTCTCATTGCCCGAGTTCGGATTGCAGAACCTGGTCTCCAGCCGGTAATGCTCCACGAACAGTTCGAACACCTTGACGATGCTGACCCTGTCCCACGCGACCCGGTGACCGGCGCCGGTGGCGTTGTCGAGCACCAGCGTCAGGGGGACCGCGCCTATGTGCTCGAACACCGTGCGCAGTCCCG
>NZ_RRYI01000043.1 GCF_003931565.1 Caulobacter sp. 602-1 | reverse complement strand
CTGCTGGCCCGTCAGGTCGGCGTGCCGGCCCTGGTCGTGTTCATGAACAAGGTCGACATGGTCGACGACGAAGAGCTGCTGGAGCTCGTCGAAATGGAAGTGCGCGAGCTGCTCAGCTCGTACCAGTTCCCGGGCGACGACATTCCGATCACCAAGGGTTCGGCCCTGGCCGCCGTGGAAGGCCGCGACGCCAAGATCGGCGAAGAGGCGATCCTGGCGCTGATGGCTTCGGTCGACGCCTACATCCCGCAGCCGGAACGTCCGGTTGACCTGCCGTTCCTGATGCCGGTCGAAGACGTGTTCTCGATCTCGGGCCGCGGCACCGTGGTCACGGGCCGTATCGAAAAGGGCGTCGTGAAGGTCGGCGAG
>NZ_RRYI01000042.1 GCF_003931565.1 Caulobacter sp. 602-1 | reverse complement strand
CCCAGCTGCGTTGGCTTGGCCCTGAAAAGGGCGTGGAGCATATGGCCATCGGCGCGGTGCTCTCCGCGTTGTGGGATATCAAGGCCAAGCGTGCGGGCAAGCCGTTGTGGCTGCTGCTGGGCGAGATGGAGCCGGAGGAGCTGGTCTCCACGCTCGATTTCCGCTACATGACCGACGCCCTGCGCCCTGAGGAAGCCGTTGCGATTCTCAAAGAGGGTCAGAAGGGCAAGGCCGAGCGTATCAAGCACCTGCTGGAGGTCGGTTACCCCGGCTATTCAACCGCTCCCGGTTGGCTCGGCTACTCGGATGAGAAGATGGTGGCCCTCGCCAAGGAGGAGACGCAGGTCAAGGGCTTCAAGCAGATCAAGCTC
>NZ_RRYI01000041.1 GCF_003931565.1 Caulobacter sp. 602-1 | reverse complement strand
CACTGCCTGCGCCCGCTGCGTATGCAGGCACATTATCCGTCGCGATGCTGGCGTCGCTGCTGTGGTTGCCGTGCCTCATTGTTGGGTGTTCTCCTCGTCCTTGGACTGCGTCTCATTCACCGTGGCATATTTCAGCTGCTGCAGCAAGGCCGCGGTGGACGGAAAATTGAGATCGTCCTTGTTCTCCACTTTGTAGCCGATGCCGAATGCGGTCACATACTGCTTAAGAATGGTGATGGCTTCGGAATCGTTCAGCGCCTTGCGCATGGACGCCTGATCTCCGATGGCGGAGATGGTGAACGGCGGCGCGTATTTCTTACCATGTATGGACAGCACGTTGCCGGAACAGATTACGGCCGAATTGAACAGCACGCGCTG
>NZ_RRYI01000040.1 GCF_003931565.1 Caulobacter sp. 602-1 | reverse complement strand
CCCATACCACGTAGGCGGCGATGCCAGAGGCGAATACCAGCACGGGAATAGTCCATGTGAACAGCGCCCACGCATAACCGCCCAGCGCAACCAAAGTGAGCAACAGCACAGGGATACGGCGCACGGATAGGAGGAAACCGTTCTTCAGTAGCTGCACATACTTGGCCTTAGGGTATTCTACAGCCAGCACGAGTGAAACCATCATGGACTGCCATGCCATCAATATGCATATCACCAGCATCGGGACGACAAACCCTCCCCCGCTCAGCTGCAGAACGATGAGTATGTCGTATCCGAAGCAGAACACCAGGAACCAGTAAAACACTCCGATGCCCAGACTCCGTTTGAAAAGACGTGCATAAGCTTTGAAATAAGACTTGAT
>NZ_RRYI01000003.1 GCF_003931565.1 Caulobacter sp. 602-1 | reverse complement strand
CCGATCGACTTGGTCCGCGCCCGTCCGGGGGTAAACGGGGACCCGAGCAGACAACGCTCACGCCTCCCGACCTCACGGGCAAGAACAGCCTGGCGGAGCGGTCAGCGAGCCGAAACACAACAAACCTCACGGTCTCCGGGTTCGCCCGGCCGCTCCGTCGCCTCCCCACCTGCCTTCAGCGGCCGCGCCGCGTGAAGCGGCGAAGCCGCGCCGGCTCAGCACAGGCCCCCACCTGACCTGCTCACGCAGGTCTGTCCGCCCCCAAGCGGGGCGCAGAAGAGAGCCGGGACCCCTTCTCTCCTCCCCCTGTTGGGGGAGGGGGACCGGCGAAGCCGGTGGAGGGGGCAGCGCCACCCTTGACGCCCTTCGTCCGAGACCCCAGAAGCCGCAGGTGACCGACACCATCCCCGCCGCTCCCGCCGAAGACATCCCGCCCGCGCCCCCCCCGGCGCCCAAGAAGGCTGGCCTGCTCAAGTCGTCGGCGATCTATTCCGGCCTGACCCTGGTCAGCCGGTTCATGGGCTTCGCGCGCGATCTGGCCGTCTCGTACCGCATGGGGGCCAGCGCCACCCCGGCGGCCGACGCCTATAACGCGGCCCTGGCGTTCCCGAACCTGTTCCGCCGGTTCTTCGCCGAGGGCGCCTTCGCGGCCGCCTTCGTGCCGGCCTACGCCAAGTCGCTGCAACGCGACGGCGAGGAGAAGGCCGACATCCTGGCCGCCGACGCCATGGCCACCCTGGCCGCCTCGACCATCCTCATCACCGTCGTCTGCCAGTTGGCCATGCCATGGCTGATGATGCTGATCAGCCCAGGCTTCGGCTGGGGCACCGAGAAGTACAAGCTGGCGGTGCTGCTGACCCAGATCACCATGCCCTACCTGCCCTGCATGGCGATCGTCGCGCACCTGTCGGGGGTGCTGAACGCCCGCGACCGCTTCATCCTGTCGGCCGGCGCGCCGATCCTGCTGAACCTCTGCACCCTGGCCTTCATCCTGCCCCAGAGCACCGCGATCGACGCGGCCCGCTGGGGCTCGATCGGCGTCGTGGTCGCCGGCGTCGCGCAAGCCGCCCTGCTGACCTGGGGCGTCAACAAATCCGGCGCCAAGGTCCATTGGCGACTGCCGCGCCTGACGCCGGAGGTGCGCGAGCTGATCGGCAAGGCCATCCCCGGCGCCCTGGCGGCCAGCGCCACCCAGGTCAACATCTTCATTTCCGGCAACCTGGCCAGCCACGTGCCGGGCGGCCGCACCTGGCTGGCGACGGCCGACCGACTCTACCAGCTGCCCCTTGGCCTGGTGGGCGTGGCCATCGGCGTGGCCCTGTTGCCGCGTCTGTCGCGCGCCGTGCATTCGGGCGACCGCGAGGACGCCCAGAGCGCCATGGACCAGGGGATCACCCTGGCCATGGCTCTGACCCTGCCGGCCGCGGCGGCCCTGATCGCCATGCCCGGCTTCCTGTCGGACGGCCTCTATACGCGTGGCCAGTTCACCGCCTTCGACGCCAGCCAGACGGCGGCGGCGCTGTTCTTCTACGGCCTGGGCACCCCGGCCTTCGTGCTGCAGCAGCTCTATTCGCGGGCCTTCTTCGCGCGCGGCGACACCAAGAGCCCGATGCGGTTCGCCCTGATCTCGGTGGCGGTGAACATCGCCTTCGGCGTGGTGCTGTTCCAACTGGTCGGGGTCAAGGGCATCGCGGCGGCCACCGCGATCGCTTCCTGGATCAATGTCGGCCAGATGGCCTGGGCGCTCTCGGCCAAGAAGCACTATGGCCCCTCGTCGCGGACCTGGTCGCGCCTGGCGCGGATCCTGGCCGCCAGCCTGGGCATGGGCCTGTTGCTGGCCGCCGCCTCGCACTATCGCGACCTGATCGAGGCGCCGCTGCGGGGCCTGGGCCTGACCGGCCATGCGATCGGCGCCAAGGAGTTCGCCCTGGCCCTGACCTGCCTGGCCGGCGTGACGGTCTATCCGCCGCTGCTGTTCCTGTTCGGCGGGGTGAAGCCGGCCGAGCTGAAGGCGGTGCTGCGGCGCGGCAAGGCTTGATCCATGCCCGCGAGGAGGCTAACCAGCGGGGCATGGCTCCGATCGGTCCCCTCGCGCCGCGATGGCGCGGCTCTTTCTGATCTCGATCCCCGCGCTTCGGCGCGAGCGCGCGACCGCGCCCTAGCCACATCCTTCGAATTCCGCAGCCAAGGCTGAAGCCATGACCGATCAAGCCCCCGTCGTCTATGCGGGCCCCGCCCGCGTGCTCTCGGGCGTCCAGCCCTCCGGCGCCCTGCACCTGGGCAACTATCTCGGCGCGCTGGTGAAGTTCGCCCGCCTGCAGCACGAGATCGACACCTTCATCTTCGTGGCCGACCTGCACGCCATCACCGTCTGGCAGGATCCGGCGGCCCTGGCCCAGCAGACCCGCGAGATCGCCGCGGCCTACATCGCCGCGGGCCTCGATCCGGACAAGGCGACGATCTTCCCCCAGTCGGCGGTGCGCGAGCACGCCGAGCTGGCCTGGATCTTCCAATGCGTCGCCCGCCTCGGCTGGCTGGACCGCATGACCCAGTTCAAGGAAAAGAGCGGCAAGCACAAGGAGCGCAGCTCGGTGGGCCTCTACACCTATCCGGTGCTGCAGGCGGCCGACATCCTGGTCTACAAGGCCACCCACGTGCCGGTCGGCGAGGACCAGAAGCAGCACCTGGAGCTGACCCGCGACATCGCCCAGAAGTTCAATCACGACTTTGGCGCGCCTGGCTATTTTCCGCTGCCTGATCCCCTGATCCAGGGCCCGGGCGCGCGGGTGATGAGCCTGCGCGACGGCGCGGCCAAGATGAGCAAATCCGACCCGTCGGACTATTCGCGTATCAACCTGACCGACGACGCCGACACCATCGCCGCCAAGATCAAGAAGGCCCGCACCGATCCTGAACCGTTGCCGGAGACCCTGGAGGAGCTGACCGCCCGCGCCGAGGCCGACAACCTGGTCGGTATCTTCGCGGCCCTGGCCGGTCGGACCAAAGCCGAGGTGCTCGCCGAGTACGCCGGCAAGGGCTTCGGGACGTTCAAGCCGGCCCTGGCCGAGCTGGCGGTCGAGAAGCTGGCCCCGGTCGGCGACAGAATGCGCGGCCTGCTGGGCGATCCGGCGGTGCTGGACGCCATCCTGGCCAAGGGCGCGGCCAGGGCCTCCGAGGCCGCCGCCCCGACCCTGGCCGAGGTCAAGAAGCTGGTCGGCTTCTGGGGGGCTTGAGGTTCGGATTGAAGCGGCGTCATCTCGCGCAATGACCGACGCCGCTTCATCCAACGCCTTGGGCAGCCGCCGCAAGTTCCTGGTCGTCGCCGACGACTCTCCGGAATTCGCGGCGGCGCTGAAATACGCCTGCCGCCGCGCCCGCTCGACCGGCGGTTACGTGGCGCTGCTGAAGGTGATCTCGCCCGCCGAGTTCGAGCACTGGAGCGGCGTGCGCGAAGAGATCGAACGCCAGGAGCGCGAGGAGGCCGAGGCCCTGCTGCAGAGCCTCGCCAGCCAGGTGGTCGCCGCCACGGGCCTGCCGCCCGAGTTCATCATCAAGCACGCCGACAGCGTTCGCGCGGCGTTGAAGCAGGTCATCGCCGCAGACCCGGCCATCAAGATCCTGATCCTGGCGACGTCCACCGCGGGGCGGGGCCCCGGCCCGCTGATCTCGGCCATCGCCAAGGAAGGCGTCGGCTTCGCGGGGCGGAAGCTGCCGGTCACCGTGGTGCCGGGCGACCTGACCGACGCGGAGATCGAGGCGCTGGCCTAGCGTCCTTGGCTTGGACGGCTCCCTCGAGACGGGGCAGGCTCTAGCCCCGCGGCGTCACCCGCACCGGCAAGGCGTCCGGCGCGCCATTGCCGCCGCGGCAGGCGGCGGGCTTGAACTTCAGGTCCAGGCAGACCCAGACCTCGGTCAGGCGGCCTTCCTTGACGCGGACATTCAGGCCCTCGCGGGTCATGCCCCGGTTGCGCCTGAGGAAGGCGTCGCGGATCTGGCCGGCGGTCATGGTCTCGCCGACGGGCGCCAGGTCGGGGACGTTCAGGCTCTTGCGGACCTTCTGGGCCTTCTTGAAATAGGCCTCGGGGCTGTCCCACCTGCAGGTCCCGTGCGCCTGCCACTCGTGCTGCAGCAGCCAGGGCGAAGGGGTCATGCACAGATTGGCCTTCACCGTCGCCGGGCTCATCGGCGGGCTGGGCTTGCAGTAGCGCGGGTGGACCTTGTCCGGCCCGTTCGGCCACAAGCCGTGCACGGTGAAGCCGAAGTGGTTGTTCTGGCACTGGATGACCTTGTCCGACTCCGGAATGCCGGCGCGGCAGGCCTCGGGCGACCAGAACAGCGCCAGCAGATAGGCGGCGATCGGCACGTTGGCGTGGATCTCGTCGGCCGGCGGAACCTCGGCCGGGGCGGGGGTCACGACGGGCGGGACCGCGCAGGCCTTCAGGCTGGAAGCCTGGGCGCCGGTCGCAAGCGTGAGGGCGGCGAAAGCGGTGGCGAGGGCGGTCTTCATCGTGAACTCCGGAACAGCGGCGCGGATAGGGACTCGCGCCGGCGCCGACGTCAAGAAACCCTTTGGCGACCGCTAGCGCCGCGCCTCGGTGGCCATCCGCACGGCCAGGCCGCCCAGCACCGTGGCCATAAGCCAGCGCTGGATGAGGGCGAAGCTGGGGCGTGTGGCCAGGAAGGCGGCGATGGTCCCGGCGGCCAGGCAGATGGTTCCGTTCACGGTCAGGCTGACGCCGATCTGGGTCAGGCCCAGCATCAGAGACTGGGTGAAGACCCCGCCGTGTTCGGGCTTGATGAACTGCGGCAGCAGCGACAGGTACAGCATCGCCGCCTTGGGGTTCAGGATGTTGGTGACGAAGCCCATGGTGATCAGCTTGGCCGGGCTGTCCTTGGGCAGTTGGCGGACCTGGAACGGCGAGGCGCCGCCTGGCCGGATCGCCTGCCAGGCCAGCCAGGCCAGATAAAGGGCCCCGCCGAACCGCAGGACGTCGTAGGCGATCGGGGCGGCCATCAGGAGGGCCGTGATGCCCAGCGCCGCGCAGACCAGATAGACCACGAAGCCCGCCGCCGTGCCGATCAGCGAAACGATCCCGGCCCAGCGCCCCTGGCAGATCGAACGGCTGACCAGATAGAGCATGTTCGGGCCGGGGGTCAGCGCCATTCCCAGGCAGACCAGTGTGAAGGCGATCCAGGTCTTGGCGTCGGGCATGGGCGCGCGCTCCGGCTATCGAGGGGCCGAGCTCTAGCATGATAAGCCCGCGCGCGCTGGCCGTCCCGGACACGCACCGGCCAAAGCGGCGCCATTTCGCACATTCGCCGCAATTGAGAACGATTATCATTGCGACTGCAACGCAGGATCGCTAAGAACGCCTCGCAATTTCAGGAGGGGCTCTGGTGACGAGCCCTCGGGGAATAGGGACGATCATGCGTAATATGAATTCCGTCGGCGTTGTCAGCCGGCCTCGTCGCGCCTTGGGCGCCGCCGCCGTCGCCGGCTTGGCAGGCCTGGGACTGGCTCATGCCGCCGGCGCCGGCGAAGCAGACGCCGCCGCCCCGATCGCGACCGCCCCGGCCGCCGCGGCTCCGACGAAGGACGACAACACCGAGGTCTCGACCGTCAAGATCGACGCCCGCCGCGTCGCCGACCCTTCGTCGAGCAAGTTCACCGCCCCACTGGTCGACACGCCGAAATCGGTGACGGTCATCACCTCGAAGATCATCGAGCAGACCGCCGCCACCTCGCTGACCGACATCCTGCGCACCTCGCCGGGCATCACCTTCGGGGCCGGCGAAGGCGGCCAGCCGCTGGCCGACCGTCCGTTCATTCGCGGCTCCAGCTCGGCCAACAACATCTTCGTCGACGGCGTCCGCGACAGCGGCGGGCAGACGCGCGAGATCTTCAATCTCGAACAGGTCGAGGTCGTGAAGGGTCCCGACAGCGCCTACAGCGGTCGCGGCTCGGGCGGCGGCAGCATCAACCTGTCGTCCAAGACCCCGAAGGCCGACAACTTCGCGCGCGGCTCGGTCGGCATGGGCACGGACGCCTATGTTCGCGCCACGGCCGATTTGAACTACGCGATCAACGACAGCGTCGCGGTGCGCCTTAACGTGCTGGGCACGCAGGGCAATACGCCGGGCCGCAAGGCCGTCGATTTCGACCGTTGGGGCGTGGCGCCCTCGCTGGCCATCGGCCTCAATGGCGACACCCAGATCACCATCGCCTACTACCACCTCGACACCAACCAGACGCCCGACTACGGCATCCCGCTGATCACCAAGACCACCGAGCCGCGCACGGCCTCGGGCATCCTGGCCGTCGATCGCCGCAGCTTCTACGGCATCAAGAGCCGCGACTTCCAGAAGACCCAATCGGATATCGCCACCTTCGCCATCGACCACAAGATCAATGACGACCTGAACGTCCGCCAGGTGGTCCGCTATTCCAAGAGCGTGAACGACTATCTGGTCACCAACCCCGGCGACGGCGGCGCGGCCCAGTTCGTCCAGGGCCAGTGGTGGATGAAACGCGGCACGAAGAGCCGCTGGAACCCGACCGAGACGGTCGCCGCGGTCACCGACCTGCACGGCAAGAAGATTTTCGCCGGCCTGGAGCACAGCTTCGACATCGGCGTGGAGCTGAGCCGCGAGGAAAACCGCAACGCCAGTTATCTGCCCTACGGCACGACGACCTCGGCCTGTCCGACCGGCTTCGTGATCTCCGCGACGACCTTGAACAGCGTCGGCGGCGGCGACTGCACGCTCGTCTACAAGCCCAACGCCGACGACGTCTGGGTTGGGACGCTGAACAAGGGGCCGTTCACGCGCAACCTGACCAAGACGGCGGCCATCTACGGCTTCGACACCATCAAGTTCGGCGAGAAGATCCTGCTGAACCTGGGCCTGCGCCACGACAGCTACGAGAGCCGCGGCGTCGACGCGTCCTCGACCAGCGCCAACGGCGTCGTCACCTCGGTGACCTACACCCCGCGCGGCGGCTCGTGGGACTTCACCAACTACCAGGCCGGCCTGGTCTACAAGCCGACCGCCAGTTCCAGCCTGTACATCTCGTACGGCACCTCCTCGACGCCTCCGGGCATTTCGGGCGGCGACCAGAACAGCAACACCTCGACCGGTTCGGGCAACCTGGCCACGGTCCAGCTGGAGCCGGAAGACAGCGAAAGCTTCGAACTGGGCGCCAAGGCCAATGTGTTCCACGACACGCTGGCCCTGTCTGCGGCCGCCTTCAAGACCACCCGCAAGAACGCCCAGATCCAGATCGACGCCAACACCTACGCCCAGGTCGGCGAGGTCGAGGTCAAGGGCTTCGAGCTCGGCGTCTCGGGCAATGTCACACCGAAGTGGCAGGTGTTCGGCGGTTACACCTATATGGACAGCGAGCTGGTCCGCGGCGCCTATACCAACGTCAACCAGGGCGATCCGCTGGCCAACACGCCCAAGCACAGCTTCTCGACCTTCACCACGTACAAGATCACCCGCCAGCTCGCTCTGGGCGGCGGCGCCTACTACGTGTCGCGGAGCTTTGGCGGCAACCAGGGCGGCGCGGGCGGCGGCGCCAATCGCATCTACGCCCCGTCGTACTGGCGCTACGACGCCTTCGCTTCGTGGAGCATCAACCCGAAGGTCGACCTGCAGCTGAACGTCCAGAACCTGACGGATGAACGCTACATCGCGCGCACCAACGGCGTGCACCACGCCGATCCGGCGCCGGGCCGTCAGGCGATCCTGACCGTCAACATGAAGTACTAGGCCTTTCCAAAGAGCTGCCGACGCGCGCTCGCGCAAAGCCCCGTCCGGCCTCCCCTGGCCGGGCGGGGCGATTTTGTTTCGGCCTGATCCGGATCAAACAAGACGCGGCGCAGCGTGATAGGAACGAGTCGCAACAAGGACATCCCCATGATGCTGCAGATTCCCGAGGTGCTGACCAAGGCCCAGGTCGCCGAATGCCGGGCGATCCTGGACGCGGGCCCGTGGGTGGACGGCAATCTGACCTCGGGCTTCCAGGCCGCGCGGGCCAAGACCAACGAGCAGCTGCCACAGGACTGCGATGCCGCCCTCCGGGTCGGCGAGGCGATCCTCCAGGCGCTGGAGGCCAATCCGCTGTTCGTCTCGGCCGCCCTGCCGCAGGTCATCCTGCCGCCGATGTTCAACCGCTATGGCGAGGGCATGGGCTTCAAGGACCATGTCGACAACGCCATCCGTCGTGACCCGGTCAGCGGCCGGCGCCTGCGCACCGACCTGTCGGCCACCCTCTTCCTGGAGGAGCCGGAGAACTACGACGGCGGCGAGTTGGTGGTGAACGACCTCTATGGCGATCACGTCGTCAAGCTCTCGGCCGGGGACATGATCCTCTATCCCAGCTCCAGCCTGCACCACGTCACCCCGGTGACACGCGGCCGGCGGACGGCCAGCTTCTTCTGGATCCAGAGCCTGGTCCGCGACGACGCCAAGCGCACGATGCTGTTGGAGATGGACGTCGCTATCCAGCGTCTGGCCCGCAAGGTCGAGGCGGACGACGAGGGCGTCCTGTCGCTGACCGGCGTCTATCACAACCTGCTGCGCCAATGGGCCGAGGTGTGAAAACCGGACGAAATAGCATGTTCGCGGAACGCGGGTCCTTTTTGAGAACCATAAGTTTACGGTTGCGTCCCACGATCCGCCCAACTTGGCGGAGACCTGATGTCCCAGGGGCGAGATAACGAAGGGGTCGTGGACGCGCCGTCGCCATTCGGCGAGGCCGAGGCCGCGCGCTGGCTGTTCGAGAACGCCAGCGATCTCTTCGCCGTGGTCTCGCCGGAGGGCCGCTTCGTCAGCGTCAACCGCGCCTGGACTACCTTGACGGGCTGGAGCGCCGAGGAGCTGATCGGCCAGCCCACCCTGAAGTTCGCCCACCCTGACAGTCAGGCCGAGCTAATCAGCAGCGGCGATCGCATGCGCGCGACGGGCGAGGCGATCAACGAACTGAAGATCCTCTGCAAGGACGGCCGCGCGATCTGGCTTCAGGGCCGTTCGCGCCTGGGCCCTAACGGCGAAATGATCGGGCTGATGCACGACATCTCGGCCGAGGTGGCGGCCCGGGCCGAGCTGGAGTCGGCGCGCCGCACGCGCCAGATCCTCGCCGAGGAGGCCGGCGTCGGCATCTGGAGCTATGAGCCCGTGGGCGATCGCATCGACTGGTCGCCCGACGCGCTGGCCTTGCTGGGCTTGTCGCCGGCCGACGTGGCCACGGCGGACCTGTTCCTGGCCCGCCTGCCCGACGACCAGCGCGAGACTGTGCGCGGGGCCTTCGGTCACGCCACGCGAACGGGCGAAGGCGGCGTGATCGAGTTTCGCCTGCGCGGCGATGACGGCCGCTGGCAGACCTTCCGCAGCACCTATCGCGCCGCCGAGCGGCGCGGCGCGCAGTTCGCTCTGAAGGGTATCACCCAGAACATCACCGACGTGGCCAGCAGCCGCGACAAGGCCATCTGGAACGAGCGCCAGGCCCGCCGTCTGGTCGAGGACGCTCCGTTCGCGGTCGCCGTCTATGACCTGGACATGCGCCTGCGCCTGGTCAGCCCGCGCTTCCTGGAGATCTTCCGGTCCACCGAGGCCCGGGTCATCGGCAAGACCCTGTCCGAACTGACCAATGGCGGACGCCGCCGCTTCGTGGCCGGGGTCGCCCGGGCCCTGTCCGGCGAGGTTGTCGCCCGCCGCGAGGACCGCCTGTTCGACGCCGAGGGCGTGGAGCGCGCCTTCCGGTGGGAGGCCCGGCCCTGGCTTGACGCGACCGGCGAGATCGTGGGCGTCATCACCTATATGGACGATATCACCGCCCTGACGGCGGCGCGGCGCGAGGCGCGGATCAACGCCCGCCGCTTGAAGCTCGCCCTGGGCGCGGCGCGGGCCGGCGTCTACGAGATCGACCACGAGGCCGAGAGCTTCTGGGGCTCGCCGGAGTTCCACCGCATCATGGGGCGCCGGGTCGTCTATGACGATGTTCGCGAGGCCATCTTGCCGATGGTCCATCCCGAGGACCGCGCCCACGTCTACAAGGCCGCGGCGGAATGGTGGCGCGACGGTCTTGGCGGAACCCAGGAATACGACGTCCGCGTACTGTCACCGGATGGCGAGACGCGCTGGGTGCGGATCTTCCACGACGTGCGCCGCGACGCTCGCGGCATCGCCCGCAAGGCGGTGGGTCTCGTCCTCGACATCGACGAGAAGAAGAAGGCCGAACTGGCCCTGGTGGCCGCCGAGCGCGCCGCCCAGGCCGCCAACGAGGCCAAGGCCCAGTTCCTGGCCAATATGAGCCACGAGATCCGCACGCCGATGAACGGGGTGCTGGGGGTGATGCACGTGCTCCGCCGCGAACTGCCGGCCGGCGACAGCGCCGATCTCCTGCGAGAGGCCTTGGCGGCGGGCCAAATGCTGTCGACCCTGCTGGACGACGTGATCGACATCTCGCGCATCGAGGCCGGGCGCCTCGATCTGAACCGGGAGCCGGTCGATCCGCGCGAGCTCGCGCGAGGCGTGGCCCGGCTGCTGGCCGGCCAGGCCTCGCACAAGGGCTTGCGACTGGAGCTCGATCTCGCAGACGATCTGGGCTGGGTCGAGACCGACCCGACCCGCGTCCGCCAGGCCCTGTTCAACCTGATCGGCAACGCCGTGAAGTTCACCCTGAAGGGCTCGGTGACCGTTCGGGCCCGCAAGGTCATGACCCCGGAGGGCCAGCGCCTCGTCTTCGACGTCATCGACACCGGCATCGGCGTGCCGTTGGAGGCTCAGGCCAGCCTGTTCGAACGTTTCCAGCAGGCCGACGCCAGCACCACCCGCCGTTTCGGCGGCTCGGGCCTCGGCCTGGCCATCACCCGAAAGCTGGCCCAGATGCTGGGGGGCGAGGTGTCGTTCCGCTCGACGCCGGGCGAGGGCTCGACCTTCACCCTGACCATCGCCGCTCCGCCGGCCGTCGCGCCCGCCGCAATCGAGGCGGCGGCCGACGACCTCTTGGCGGGCCTCAAGGTCCTGGTGGTTGAGGACAACCCGACCAACCAATTGGTCGCTTGCCGGATCCTCGAGCAGTTGGGCGCCCGCGTCAGCGTCGCCGACGATGGCGCGGCGGGCGTCGAGGCCGCGCGGATCGGCGCGTTCGACCTGATCCTGATGGACGTCCAGATGCCGGGCATGGACGGTCTGGAAGCCGCCCGACGCATCAGGGCCCTGCCAGGGGCCGCGGCGCGCGCGCCGATCATCGCCCTGACCGCCAATGTCATGGCCCACCAACGCGCCGCCTACCGCGCGGCCGGCATGGACGGGGTCGCCGCCAAGCCCATCGCTCCGGCGGCCCTGGTCGCCGAGATCCTCCGCCTGTCCCAGGCGGGCGACGACAGCCGGGGCGCTGTCGCCTAGAGCGTGGCAGCCGAAGTGTGAGCGGTTTCGGCGCCTGCCACGCTCTAAGTGTTTGAGATAGAGCCTGTTGAACGGACAGGCTCCAGCCTCCGTTTCCGAAGCTCTTTCCCCGCCCCCTTTTCCCTGGGCCCTGAACCACGCTAAGCAGGGTAAAAATGCGGGGGAATACAGATGGCCGAAGCCGATCGGGAACGCGCCTCGATGCGCACTGTGGTGGCGGCCTCGTCGGCCGGCACGGCCTTCGAATGGTACGACTTCTTCATCTTCGGCAGCCTGACCCAGGTCATTTCCAAGACCTTCTTCGCGGGGCTCAACGACACCGCCGGCTATATCGCGGCGCTCGCCCTGTTCGGGGTCGGCTTCGCCTTCCGGCCGCTCGGCGCTCTGGTGTTCGGCAAGATCGGCGACCAGGCGGGCCGCAAAGGCGCATTCCTGGCCACGGTGCTGCTGATGGGCGGCGCGACCTTCGCCATCGCCTTCCTGCCGACCTATCAGCAGGCCGGGATCATTTCGCCGATCCTGCTGATCCTCATGCGCTGCGTGCAGGGCTTCGCCTTGGGCGGCGAGTATGGCGGGGCGGCGATCTACGTCGCCGAGCACTCGCCGGTGAACAAGCGCGGCTGGTCGACATCGTGGGTGCAGACCTCCGCCGCCTTCGGTCTGTTCGGGGCCCTGCTGGTGATCATGGGCGCGCGCGCCGCCGTCGGCGTGGAAGCCTTCGACGCCTGGGGCTGGCGCATCCCCTTCGCCGTCTCGATCGGCCTCTTGGGCGTGTCGGTGTGGATGCGGATGAAGCTGACCGAGAGCCCCGCCTTCGTCGCCATGAAGGAAGAGGGCCAGGCTTCCAAGGCGCCCTATGCCGAGGCGTTCGGCCAGTGGAAGAACCTTAAACTTGTCATCCTGGCCTTCCTGTCGATGATGTGCGCGCAGGGAGCGGTCTGGTACACCAGCTTCTTCTACGTCCAGACGTTCATGGAGAAGTTCCTGAAGGTCGACGCCGCGACGATCAACGGCGTGATGATGACCGCCACGGCGATCAGCGCGGTGTTCTATGTCGTCTTCGGCTGGCTGTCGGACCGGATCGGCCGCAAGCCGGTGATGCTGGGCGGCATGACCCTGGCGCTGCTGTTCTATTTCCCCGGCTTCCACCTGCTGGAAAAGGCCGCCAACCCGGCCCTGGCCGAGGCGTCGGCGAAGTCGCCCGTCGTGGTCGTGGCCGATCCCAAGGACTGCTCGTTGCAGTTCGATCCGGTGGGCAAGACCGCCTTTGTAACCTCATGCGACATCATCAAGAGCGCCCTGGCCAACGCCGGCGTCTCCTACGCCAACCAGAAGGCCCCGGCCGGCTCCGTGGCCGTAATGAAGATCGGCGGGGCCGAAATCGTCTCCCAAAGCGCCAAGGGCTTGTCCAAGGCCGAGGTGAAAGCGGTGAAGACCGGCGTCGAAACCCGGATCAAGGCCGCCCTGGCCGCGGCCGGCTATCCGGCCAAGGCCGACCCCGCGCGGATGAACAAGCCGCTGATGCTAGGCGTGCTGTTCGTGTTCGTGATCGGGGCCACGGCCCTGTTCGGCCCGCTGGCGGCCTGCCTGGTCGAGTTGTTTCCAACGCGGGTGCGCTACACGGCCCTGTCGCTGCCCTATCACATCGGCACGGGCTGGGTCGGCGGCTTCGTGCCGTTCTTCGCCTTCGCCATCGTCACGGCGGTGGGCAATATCTATGCGGGCCTCTGGTACCCGATCGCCTTCACCCTGATCAGCGTGCTGACCACGGCCTTCCTGCTGCCGGAGACCAAAGGGCGATCGCTCGACTAGGCTGAGGCGCTTACTCCGAAGCGGACGGCAGCACCTCGACCGCGACGCCGGCCTGGGTCAGGGCGTGGACCAGGGCCGGGTCGATGGCGTGAGTGATCAGCCGGACGATCTGACGGCCTTCGCGCGCCAGCTGCACCAGGTGATCGGCGCCGGCCTGCGACGGGTCCAGCCGCTCGACGTCGCGGCGGGCCATCCTGACGACCTCCGGTTCGGCGTCGCCGTCCAGCACGAGCACGTCGGCCGCGCCCAGGGCCCGGCTGGCGCGCAAGGTCAGCAGGTCGGCCGGGCCCTTGCCGGCGATGAAGCGCACAACGCCCTTGCGGGCCGAGCCCTTGGCCAGGGCCTCGCGGAACAGCTGGCCGGCCTTTTCCATGTCGCCGTCGCGGGCGGCCTGGGCCGCCTCGCCCAGCACCGCGTCGCGCAGGAAGGCCCGGCGCTCGTGCAGGGCCGGCAGCGCCCCGCGCACCTCGCTCTGGAACTTCCGCAGCAGGGCGGCGACACGGCCCATGCCCTCGGGGACCTGGGCCTCGATGTCATTGCGCAGCATGGTCGCCAGCACCGGAGCCGAACCGCCGGTGCCGACCGCGGCCACCACCTCGCCGCGGTCGATCACGGCGGGGGTGTTGAAGTCGCAGAGTTCGGGCCGGTCGACGACATTGACCAGAACCCGCGCCGCCCGCGCCGCGCCGGCGGCGGCCTGGACGAACACCTCGTCCTGGCTGGCGACGAAGGCCAGGATCGCGCCGGTATAGGCGCCGGGCAGATAGGCCTCGTGGCCGTCCAGCCGGATCACCGTGGCGGGCGAGCCGTCGAACAGGCGGGCCTTGGCGTCGGCGGCGTCGCCCGAACCGGCGATCACCACCTTACGGCCGTTCAGGGGGAAATAGGCGGGGAAGGAATCCAACGCGAACCTCGGAACTATTGCGAGCGGCAATCGGCGTACGGACCGCCGGGAAAGCCTTTGAGTATGGCGTTCGAGCCCTTGCTCCACAGCTCCGCGTCGCCGGCCGCGTAGCGCGCGCCGGACGCCGAGCGGGCCAGCTTCAGGGTCCTGGTCGCGCCGCCAGCGGTGACCACTACCGTCTTGCCCTGCAGAGCGTAGGCGCTGGTGAACCGCTTGCCGGCCTTGCAGCTGTAACGGATCGGCGCGTCCGTGGAGTCCATCGGAGCCACGGTGGCGCAGCCGGCCAGGGTGACGGCCAGGACGGCGAAGAAAACGAGGACGCGGCGCAAGACGGAGATCTCCACACGGTGCGGATCAAAGCATAGCGGGTTTCGAAGACGGCGCCCGCCCGCCTTCGTACCTGCGGAAGCGTTTTTACAATGTCGTGCGTTCTCCGCCCGAACCGCCGTCCGAAACCTCGTGGCGAAATCCTCTGGCCAAGCCCGGAGTGAACGGTGTTAGGTTTCGATATCGGCGAGACCTTATCGTTGGAGACGAAGACGCATGGCCGTGACGCTCGATATCAATGGCAAGCCGACCGCGGTCCAGGCGGCGCCGGAGACCCCGCTGCTGTGGGTCCTGCGCGATGAACTGGGCATGACCGGCACCAAGTTCGGCTGCGGCATGGCCCAGTGCGGGGCTTGCACGGTGCATCTGGACGGTCAGCCGATCCGCTCGTGCGTGACGCCGATCGAGGCGGTCGGATCGGCCAAGATCACCACCATCGAAGGTCTCGGGGGGCAGCATCCGGTGCAACAGGCCTGGGTGCGCCATGACGTGCCGCAGTGCGGCTACTGCCAGTCCGGCCAGATCATGTCGGCCTGCGCCCTCTTGGCCCAGAAGCCCAAGCCCTCCGACGAGGACATCGACAACGCCATGGCCGGGAACATCTGCCGCTGCGGCGCCTATCAACGCATCCGCGCGGCGATCAAGGACGCGGCCGACTTCGGCCCGCCGCAAGGCGACAAGCACGCCGACATCGACGAGGCCATCGTCGCCGCCTCGGGCGCGACCAATCGCGGAGCCGGCCGATGAACGCGCCCGTCAATCCCAAGGACCTCGCCCAGGCTCAGCCCAGCCGCCGCGACGTGGTCGTGGCTTCGGCCCTCGTCGGGGGAACGCTGCTGGTCGGCTGTTCGCCGGCCGACATCATGAGCGCGGGCTCCAAAGTCGAGGTCGGGGCCTTCGGGCCGTTCATCAAGATCGCGCCGGACGGCGCGGTGACGGTGATCTCCAAGCACATCGAGTTTGGCCAGGGCAATCACGCCGGCCTCGCGGCCATCGTCGCCGAGGAGCTGGACGCCGACTGGAGCAAGGTCCAGGTCGAGCAGGCCCCGGCCAACGCCAAGCTGTACGCCAACGGCACCCTGGGCGCGCAGCTGACCGGCGGCTCGTCGGCGATCTCCAACTCCTGGGACCAGCTGCGCAAGGCCGGCGCGGGCGCGCGCGCCATGTTCGTCCAGGCCGCCGCCAACAGGTGGAACGTCGCGGTCGGCGAGATCACGGTCAAGGACAGCGTCCTCACCCACACCTCCGGCAAGACCGCCGGCTTCGGCGAGCTGCTGGCCGACGCCGCCAAGGTTCCGCCCCCGGCCGACGTCAGGCTGAAGGATCCCAAGACCTTCACCCTGATCGGCACCGACCGGGTGCGCCGCAAGGACGCCCAGATCAAGAGCGACGGCACGGCCCGATATACCCAGGACGTCCGCCTGCCCGACATGTTGACGGCGGTGGTCGCCCACGGCCCGCGCTTCGGCGCCAAGGTGAAGAGCCTCGACGCTACGGAGGCCAAGAAGGTCCCTGGCGTGGTCGACGTCTTCGAAATCCCGACCGGCGTGGCGGTGGTGGCCCAGACCACCTACGCCGCCCGCATGGGCCGCGAGGCGCTGAAGCTCGAGTGGGACGAGGACAAGGCCGAGAAGCGCGGCTCGGCCGCCATCGCCCAGCTCTTTAAGGACGTCGCGGCCGGCAAGAACACCGAGACCAAATGGGACGCCTTCGACCAGCGCGGCGACGCCACGGCGCTCGCGTCCGCCAAGGGGGACAGGGTGTTCGAGACCACCTATGAGTTTCCCTACCTGGCCCATGCCACCATGGAGCCGATGAACTGCGTCGCGGCTGTGGACGGAAGCAAGGTCAAGCTGACCTTCGGCTCGCAGGGCCAGACCCTGGACCAGCTGGCCGCCGCCAAGATCGTCGGCTGCCTGCCGGGCTCGGTCGAGATCGAGACCCTGTTCGCCGGCGGTTCGTTCGGCCGCCGCGCCAACTTCCAGTCCGACTACGTGGCCGAATGCGTCCACATCGCCAAGAAGATCGGCAAGGGTCGGCCGGTGAAGCTGGTCTGGACCCGCGAGGATGATATGCGGGCCGGCTATTTCCGGCCGCTGACCATCCACGCCGTCAAGGTCCAGCTGGACAAGGACGGCTATCCGGCCGCCTGGCGTCATCGGATCGTCAGCCAGTCGATCATGAAGGGCTCGCCCATGGGCGGCAAAGGTCCTGACCAGACCGCGATCGAGGGCACGGCCGGCTCGCCCTATCTGAAGGCCACGCCGATCGTCGACGCCCAGGTGGCCCTGCCCGATGTCGGCGTGCCGGTGCTGTGGTGGCGTTCCGTCGGCGCGACCCACACCGCCTTCGCCATGGAGCACACCATCGATCAGTTGGCCGCCAAGGCCGGCAAGGACCCGATCGAATATCGCCGGGCGCTCTACACCAAGGCCGGCGCCGATCGGCATCTGGCCGCGCTGAACCTGGCCGTCGAGAAGGCTTCGGCGCCCACGGTCGGCTGGACGCGCGGTGTGGCGGTGCACGAGAGCTTTGGCTCGGTCGTCGCTCAGGTCGCGGAGGTCAAGCTGGAGGACGGGGTTCCGCGCGTCGGCCGGGTGGTCACCGCCATCGACTGCGGCGTCGCCGTCTCGCCCGACCAGATCGCGGCTCAGATGGAGGGCGGGACCTGCTACGGCCTCTCGGCGGCGCTGTTCGGGGAGGTGACCCTGACCGACGGCCAGGTCGACCAGAGCAATTTCGACCGCTACCGCGTGCTGCGTATCAACGAGGCGCCGATGGTCGAGACCAACATCGTGCCGTCCGGCAATCCTCCCAGCGGGGTTGGCGAGCCCGGCACGCCGGTGATTGGTCCGGCGGTGGCCAACGCCCTGTTCTCCCTGAACAAGACGGCGACCACGCGGCTGCCTTTCGTGCGCTCGGAAGCCTGACGCCTGAAAGTTCCCGTTCCGCTCGCTAGACGGGAACAATTTCACCGATCATCCTGGGCGCATGGTTCAGGGCGTCAGTAACGCGTTCGAAAAGCTTACCCCGCGTGAGCGGGAGATCCTGCGACTGATCGCGGCGCATCTCCAGTCCAAGGAGATCGCCCGCGCCCTGGGTTTGTCGCCCAAGACCGTCGAGATGCACGTGCTCAGCGCCCGTCGGCGCCTGTCGGGCCTGAGCCGTCGCGACGCCGCCCTGGCCTTCGTGGCGTGGGAGGGCGGCGACCCCGGTAATGGCTACCGTAAGCAGCCAGGCGCCGTGGCGGCGCTTCCGAACTTGCCCCCTCCTGAGCGGGAGATTGGAAGCGACGATGCACGAGCAGGACTTTCAAACCCCACGGCGCTCGGCGAACTCGACCGGCTTCGCGGCCAGTTGGGCCTCGCTGGAGGACTGCCTGACCTTGCTGGCGGTCACGCCGGAGCGAGGCGCCCTGGTGCCGGAGACGGTGTCGGCGCTGCGCAAGGCCCAGGCGACTGGCGAGCCATCTTCGCGGACCTTGTTGAGGGTCCTGGCGGCGACGGCGTTCCTGACGGACGACCGGCCGCTCGGGGGGGCAATGGGCGGGATTGGCGCCATGAGTTGACCAACGTCCAGTGGCTCGGCCTGATCCTCGTGGTGACGGCCGTGACCGCGGTGCTGCTGGCGGTGACCACCATCGGGCTGCACCAGTTCATCAAGGCGGTCGAACGGATCATGGCGCCGCACTACAGCTAGGCCCAGCCCCGCTCGTCTCTCCGAAATCCCAGCGTCCCCAACGCCCGGCCGGCGCCGCGCGACAGGATTTCCTTTGCATGAAACGGTCTAGCGCCAGATCATCGGCACTCCGCGACCACGGGGCGTGGTGCTCTTCGGGATCAGCGTTTGTTCGAATATCTCGCGTCAGTCACCTACGTCTTCATGTGGGCGATCTGCGGCATGGCCTTCTGGCTGGGCGACCGGCCGCTCAAGGCGACGGCCGTGGTCAGCATCTTCTTCTGGAGCATCACGCCGCTGGTCAGCCACTGGTGGCAGGGCTGGAACATGCCCGTGATCGTCGTCGACCTGAACGCTACGCTTGCCCTAGCCTGGATCTCGCTACGGTGGCGGCGATTGTGGAGCACCGTGATGGTCGCTCTGAGCTTCCTGCAGGTGTTGACGCCGTTTGTCGCCTACCCGGCGCATTTCCACCGGTTCTACTGGCAGAGCGCTTACAATGTGCTGGGCTACCTGCTCCTCGCTGTCATGGTCGTCGCCACCGTTCTGACGGTGCGCGCGCGGGGACGGGTCGATGAGGGAGCAGTTCGATCCTGATCTCGACTCGGTCGCCGACGCTGAGAACGCCGCCGAGTTCAAGCGCGCGCTGGTGGGCGTCAGCGCCGATCATCGAAGGGTGCTGCAGGTGCTGCTGCCCAGGCTGGCGGCCCTCCAGGAGCGCGGCGACTCCGCCGCCGCTCTGCGGCTGATCGCCGAGATCAAACACATCGTCGTCAGCGAGGAACGGTCGCCGCATTGAAACCGGACGGGCGAAGGTCGCCGCCCCGGGCCTCGGGGGGAGAGCCCGGCCTCAACGACCTTCGATGGCGCGGGCAAGATCCTCGGGTCGATCCACGTCGAGGTGGATCCCCGGATCATGCACGGGAATCCGCGCCAACCGGGCGCCCGCGTTCTCCAGGAGGGCGCGGGCGCCTTCGTCTCCGGATAGCGTCCGCAGGGCCGGCAGCCAGGTCGCGCCGAACAGCACCGGATGGCCGCGACGGCCCAGATGCAGCGGCGCGACAATGTCGTGCGGACTCTTCAGGGCCCGGGCCAGCAGCGTCGGCGTGGCCGGATCGATGGCCGGCATGTCGCCCAAGAACACGAAGACTGCCGTCGTGTCATCGGGGAGGGCCGCCGCCGCCGTCCGCAACGAGGCGCCCATGCCCTCGTCCGCGCTCTCCACCGGGACCACCACCAGCCGCTCCGAAGCCTTGAGCCGCCGGGCCGTCGTCTCGACCGCCGCGCGCACGGCCGGATCGGCGACGGCGACGAACACCCGCCGCACGGGCGACAGCAAGGCGGTGCGCAGAGCGTGGGCCACCAGAGGCGCGTCGTCCAGCAGGGCCAGCAATTTGCCGCCGCCAAAGCGTACGCCGCGGCCGGCAGCCAGCACGACGGCCTCCAATCCGTTCGTATCGCTTTGCGTCATGAACTCCAGCGCCTATTCTCACCGATAGACATGACGCCCTATGACGACAGTCCCGCGCAAGCGGTTCACACGGCTCCCCTGATCGATGGGTTTGGCCGCGCCGTCACCTATCTGCGCGTCTCGGTCACCGATCGCTGCGATCTGCGCTGCCTCTACTGCATGTCCGAGCACATGACCTTCCTGCCGAAGGCGCAGGTGCTGACCCTGGAAGAGCTGGACCGTCTGGCCTCGACCTTCGTGGCCTTGGGCGTGCGCAAGCTGCGCCTGACCGGCGGCGAGCCGCTGGTGCGCAGGGGCTTCATGGATCTGGTCGCCGGCCTTTCGCGCCACCTGCGCTCTGGAGCGCTGGACGAGCTGACGCTGACCACCAATGGCACCCAGCTGGAGCGCTACGCCGACGACCTGGCTCGCCATGGCGTGCGGCGGATCAACGTTTCACTCGACACGCTCAAGCCCGATCTCTTCCGGAAGCTGACGCGTGGCGGCGATCTGGAGCGCGTCATCGCCGGTGTCGACGCGGCCCTGGCGGCCGGGATCGCGGTGAAGATCAACGCCGTGGCTCTGAAGGCCGACAACGCCGCCGAGCTGCCCAGCCTGATCCAGTGGGCCCATGCGCGCGGCTGCGACATCACCCTGATCGAGACCATGCCGATGGGCGAGGTCGATCAGGACCGCACCGACCAGTATCTGTCGCTGCAGGACGTCCGCCGCGACCTGTCGTCGTTCTGGGCGCTGGAGGACAGTCACCACGCCACGGGCGGCCCCGCGCGCTATGTGCGGGTCGCCGAGACCGGCGGACGGTTGGGCCTGATCACCCCGCTCAGCAACCATTTCTGCGACACCTGCAACCGGGTGCGCCTGACCTGCACCGGCACCCTGCATACATGCCTGGGCCGCGACGACGCCAGCGACCTGCGGGCCGTGATCCGGGGCGGCGCCACGGATGCGGACCTGCGCGCGGCGGTTTTCGCGGCGATCGGGTCCAAGCCGAAGGGCCACGATTTCCAGATCGCACGTCCCGCGGTGGCGCGTCACATGTCCACGACGGGCGGCTAAGATGGCGCGGGTGCTGCTGTTCGGACGCCTGGCCGACCAGGCCGGCTGGCGCGATCGCGTGGTCGAGGCCGGCGATCTGGCGAGCTTGCGCGCGACGCTTTCGGCCGCTGACCCGGAGCTGGGCGAGGCCCTCTCCGGTCCCGGCGTGCAGGTCGCTGTCGACAAGGCCATCGTGCGTGGTGAGCGCGTGCTGACCGCCGCGACCGAGGTGGCCTTCCTGCCCCCCATGAGCGGCGGATGATCGCCACGCCCACGATCACTTTGACCGACCAGCCGTTCGAGCCCGGCTTGCTCGTCACCGCCTTCTGCACCGATCGCCAGGAGACCGGCGCGATCGCCACCTTCGTCGGCCTGGCCCGCGCCGAGCGGGGCGCGGCGGCCGCGTTGGAGCTGGAGGCCTATCCCGGCTTCACCGACGCGGCGATCGGTGAGATCGCCCAGGCGGCGATTGACCGGTTCAATCTGCACGACGTCCACATCGTCCACCGCACCGGCCGTATCGCGCCGGGCGAGGCCATCGTCTTCGTCGCCACCGCCGCCGGCCATCGCCGCGCGGCCTTCGAGGCCTGCGACTTCTTGATGGACTATCTGAAGAGCCGCGCGCCCTTCTGGAAGAAGGAACATGGCCCGGACGGCGTGCGCTGGATCGAGCCGACGGACCGCGATAGGACCGACGCCGAACGTTGGGACCGATAGGAGAGACGGAATGACCGAAGCGCTGAAGCCGGGCGGCGGGATCAAGCCGGACCTTCCGTTCAAGCCGGTTCGCGTGGCCGTGCTGACCATCTCCGACACCCGCGACGAGGAGAGCGACACCTCGGGCCAGATCCTGGTGGACCGGGTCAAGGCCGCTGGCCACGAACTGGGCGGTCGGGCGGTGGTCCGCGACGACGTCGAGCAGATCCGTCGCCAGGTCCGCGACTGGATAGACGCCAAGGCCGTCGACGCCATCGTCACCACCGGCGGCACCGGCCTGACCGGCCGGGACGTCACCCCCCAGGCCCTGGAGCCGTTGTTCGACAAGAAGATCGACGGCTTCTCGGTGATCTTCCACCTGGTCAGCTACGCATCGGTGGGTCTGTCGACCTTGCAGTCGCGGGCCACGGCCGGGTTGATCGACGGCGTCTTCGTCTTCTGTCTGCCGGGCAGCAACGGAGCGGTGCGCGATGGCTGGGACAAGGTCATCTCCGCGCAATTGGACAGCCGTCACAAGCCCTGCAACATGGTCGAGCTGATGCCGAGGCTTCTCGAGCAGTGAGCAAGCTCACCCACATCGACGAGCAGGGCCGAGCCCGCATGGTCGACGTCTCCGACAAGCCGGCGACGGCGCGCGAGGCGGTGGCGAGCGGTTTCGTGCGGATGCGCGCCGAGACCCTGGCCCTGGCGGTGTCGGGCTCGGGCCGCAAGGGCGACGTCCGCGCGGTGGCCGAGCTGGCCGGCGTGATGGCCGCGAAGAAGACCTCGGACCTGATACCGCTGTGCCATCCGCTGGCGCTGTCGAAGGTGGTGGTCGAGGTCGAACCGGCCGAAGGCGGGCTGTCGGTGACGGCGCGGGTCAAGACCACGGGACCGACGGGCGTCGAGATGGAAGCCCTGACGGCGGCGTCGGTGGCCTGCCTGACGATCTACGACATGCTGAAGGCCGCCGAGAAGGGCATGGTCATCGAGGCCGTGCGACTGCTTGAAAAGACCGGCGGCAAGTCGGGAGACTGGGCGGCGGACTCGCCGGCCTAAGCCGCCCGACGCCGCGCCGTCTCATCCGCGATCCGGAGTTCGCCCATCCGCTGCGTCAGGCGCGTGGCTTCCTGCGACAGCGCGTGGCTAGCCGCCGTCGTCTCTTCCACCATGGCCGCGTTCTGCTGGGTCACCTGATCCATCTGGTTCACGGCCCCGTTGACCTCCGCCAGGCCCCGGGCCTGTTCCTGAGCCGAGGCGGCGATGGCGCGAACCAGGCCGTCGATCTGCTCGACCTCGGCCGCGATGGCGCGCAGGGCCTCGCCGGCCTTGCCGACGAAGTCGACGCCCTGATCGACCTCGGCGGCGCTGGCGGCGATCAGGCTCTTGATCTCCTTGGCGGCGTCGGCCGAGCGTTGAGCCAGGGCCCGCACTTCTTGGGCGACGACCGCGAAGCCGCGACCGGCTTCGCCCGCGCGCGCGGCCTCGACGCCGGCGTTCAGGGCCAGAAGGTTGGTCTGGAAGGCGATCTCGTCGATCACCCCGATGATCTGGCCGATCTGGCTGGAGGACTTCTCGATCGCGCCCATGGCTCCGACGGCCTGGTCGACGATGTCGCCGCTGGCCCCGGCCGCCTCCCGGGCGCGCTGGACTACGGCGCGGGCGCGGTCGGCGCCCTCGGCGGTCTGGCGCACGGTGGAGGTGATCTCGTCGAGGGCGGCGGCCGTTTCTTCCAGGCTGGCGGCCTGCTGCTCGGTCCGGCGGGACAGGTCGTCGGCCGCGTCGGTGATCTCCCGCGCGCCGCCGTGGATCATGCCGGTGGCTTCCAGGGCCGCCGCGATCACGCCCGACAGCTTCTCGACGGCGATGTTGAAATCGACCCGTAACCGCTCGTAGCCGGCCGGAAACGGACGCTCCAGCCGCTGGGTCAGGTCGCCCTCCGACATCGACCTCAACGCGCTGGCCAGGCTCTCGACCACGGCCTTCTGGGTGGCTTCGGCCTCGTCGCGGCGCGCTTCGGCTTCGGCGCGCTCGATTTCCAGAGCGTCGCGGACGTCGGCGGCTTCCAGCTCCTTGCGGCGGGCCTCGACGGTTTCGTGGAAGGTCTGAAGGGCCTCGGCCATCTGGCCGATCTCGTCCCGGCCGCGCATTTCGGGCAGCTTCACCGAAAGGTCGCCGGCCGCCAGACGGCGCAGGGCGCGGGTAATCTCGACCAGAGGCGCGACCAGACCTTTCTTGGCGGCGATCATCAGGATGGCGGCGAAGGCGGCGGCGATCAGCAGCAGCGCGCCCATCACCAGCTGGCCCAGCAGGCTCATCGTCTTGGCGGCCTTGGCGTCGCGGGTGGCGGCGGCCTCGATCTTGGTCGAGGCCTCTTCCATCTTGGTCTCGAGGGCGGAGAACTGCCTGGAGAAGCCGGGTAGTCCGGCGCGCGCGCCGGCCGCGTCGGCGCCGGCCTGGCCGACGATCGCGTCGGCCGAGGCGATGTAGGTCGTCAAGGGGGTCTCGACATCCGCGAGGGCGGCCTTGACCGCCGGATCGCGGGCCAGCTGGGCGCTCATGGCGATGTCGGTCTTGAACGCCTGGATGTGCTCGGTGAGATCCGCGCGGACGGCCTTCAGGTCGACGCCCAGAGCCGGGTCGGAGGACATGATCCCGCCCATGACGTCCGCGCGCAGGGCGTCGTGCATCATGTCGGCATGCATGTGCAGCCGCAGGATCTTGGCGGAGGTCTCGGAGCGGGTGAGGGCCGAGTCGAGGCTTATCGCCACCCAGAAGCCCGTGCCGGCCGTGGCCGCGCACAGCAGCGCCGCGCCGGCGGCCGCTCCCATGACCTTCTGACCCAAGGACGCCATATCGATATCTCCCCACGACGATCGCGATTTCGCGAGGCAGGATGCGGGGACAGATATCTAGCGGTCCTTAACCTTGGCGAGGTCGGGCCGGCGACATAATGTCGCGTATCAGTGATATCTAGCGCGGGATCTCGGCGGTCTTGACCAGGGCGACCTGCCGATAGACGGCGGCGACCTCGAAATAGCGGCCAAAGGCGGCGTGGAACTGATCGACGGCCTGCTTCACGCCCGGTCCGCCGATCTCGCTGATGTCGTGCCAGTAATCGTCCAGCACCATCATCCCGCCGACGCTCAGCAGGCTGGCGCAGAAGCAGAGATCGATCAGCACGGCCAGGGCCGTGTGGCTGCCGTCGACATAGATCAGGTCGAACTGTTCGTTCCGCTCCAGCATCTGGGGCAGGATGTAGGTGGAAAAGCCCTTGTGGGTGTCGAGGCTCTTGAAGCCGCATTTGGCCATGTTGCGGGCGAAGCGCGGCTCGACGGCGTGGTACTTCTCTTCCGGGTTCAGGGCCTCGTCGAACCAGGGGTCGATGACGGTGACCGCCAGGCGTTGCGGCAGCAGCCAGTCCATGAAGGCGAGGTTGCGGCCCTCATAGGCGCCGATCTCCATATAGCGGATCGTCTCGCCCTCGGGGCGCTTGGCCGCGAAATCGCGCAGCAGCGGGGTCACGAACGGGATGTTGTTGCTGGCCCAGGTCGAGGTGAACTCGAAGCCCGCCTGTTCGGCGTGGGCGTTGAACGCGTCGACCACGGCCGGGTCGCGCTGGCCGCCCAGCATGGTCCTGGCCAGGTTCGAGGCCAGGCGCGGATTGATCTTGGTCAGCGAGCGCAGCTTGGCGAGCCCGGCGCGGTGGGTGACCGTCTCGGCGTCGAAGTGCATGTCGGCGGCGGTCATGGTCCGGTTCCTCGCGATCTTTGGCGGGACCGTACGGGAAAGGTCTTAAGCGACGATGATCTGGCCTTCGCGGACCTCGACCGGCCAGGGGAACAGCTTGTCGCCAGAACAGGGGCCCGCCACGCAGACTCCGTCCTCGATCTTGAACAGGGCCGCGTGGCCCGCGCACAGGATCAGGTCGTTCTCGCGGGTCAGGTAGCGGCCCGCGAAGCCGGCCAGCGGCCAGCCGGCGTGGGGGCAGCTGTCCAGATAGCCGACCACCTGTTCGTCCTTGCGGACCACGAACCCGGCGAACATCGCGTCGCCCTCGCGCCAGCGGAAGCCCTTCGCGCCCGGCGAGGGGATCTCGTCCAGCGCGCAGAGCACCGTCCCGGGCGCGGGGCGGGCGGCATTGTCCGGGTCCGTTCGCAAGGGATCAGAGCGAGCCGATCGCCACGCGCCAGGGACGAACCTCGACGCTTTCGAACACGCCGGCGGCGGTGAACGGGTCATTGTCCGCCTGGGCCTGGGCGGCGGCCAGGTCCTCGGCCTCGACGATCAGCAGAGAGCCGATCGGATCGCCGTCGTCGCCCAGCAGAGCGCCCGCCAGCTTCAGGCCCTGGGACTGGTTCAGATAGTCCAGGTGTGTCGGGCGGGTCGTCAGGCGGGTTTCAAGCGCGCCGGGCTTGTCCTTGCAGATGATGGCGAAGAGGGCCATGCGGTCGTTCCTTACTGACTAGGCTTCGGATTTGAGAGGGCGCGACAGCAGGCGCGCTATGGCGGCGTCGACCCCGATCTCGCCAGCCAGGATGGCGGCGACGGCCTCGCAGATCGGAACCTCGACCCCGACCTTGCGGGCCAGGGCGCGGACGGCCGGGGCCGAGGCGACGCCTTCGGCTACGGACACCTTGCCCGCCAGGGCTTGCTCCAGGGTCAGGCCCTGGCCGAGCGCCAGGCCGACGCTCATGTTGCGCGATTGCGGGCTGGAGCAGGTCAAGACGAGGTCGCCCAGACCGCACAGACCCGAGAGGGTCTCAGGCTTGGCGCCCAGGGCCACAGCCAGGCGGGTCAGCTCGGCGAAGCCGCGGGTGATCACCGAGGCGTGGGCGTTACGACCCAGGCCCTTGCCCTCGACCACGCCGCAGGCGATCGCCAGGACGTTCTTGACCGCCCCTCCGGCCTCGGCGCCGATCAGGTCGCTGGCCGTATAGGGACGGAAGGTCGGGGTGGCGATGGCCTCGGCGATGGCGCGGCCCAGAGCCTCGTCCGCGCAGGCCAGGGTGACCGCGGCCGGAAGATTTCGGGCCACTTCGCCGGCGAAGCTGGGACCCGACAGCACGGCGATCGGCGCGTCCGGCAGGGCCTCGGCGGCGACCTCCGTCATCAGTTTCAGCGTGCCCTGCTCGACGCCCTTGGCGCACAGCACGATCGGCGCGCCGGCCTGCCGATGCGGGGCGAAGGCCGCCAGCGCGGCGCGCAGGTGCTGGGCCGGGGCCACGGCCAGGATCAGGTCGCAGTCGGCGAGGGCCGCCAGCTCCGTCACGGCCGTGATCCCGGGTTCGAGCCCGACACCGGGCAGGAACACCACGTTCTCGTGGCGCTCATTGACGGCCGTCACGACCTCCGGCTCGCGGGCCTGCAGGGTGACCTGGAGACCGGCGCGGGCGCAGACCTGGGCCAGGGCGGTGCCCCAGGCGCCGGCACCGATGACGCCCACGTGCTTGAAGGTCATGCCTTGGCTCCCTTGCGTCCGTAGGCGTTGGCGGGGTTGGCCAGCGCCGCGGCCTCGTCCAGCGGCCAGCGCGGTCGGGCGACCGCGTCGAGGTCGTCGAAGATCCCCAGCGCCAGCCGCTCGGCCCCCGCCAGGGCGATCATGGCGGCGTTGTCGGTGCAATAGGCTAGCGGCGGTGCGGCGAAGGAAAAGCCGTTCCTCTCGCAGTCGGCCAGCAGGGCCGCGCGCACCGCGCCATTGGCGGCCACACCGCCGGCGACGACGAAACGCAGGTCGTCCGCGTTGTGACCGTCCCTGTAGAGCTTCATGGCTCGGTCGACCCGCTCGGACAGTTGGCGGGCGATCGCGGCCTGGACGGCGGCGGCCAGATCGCGGCGCTCGTCGTCGGTGTTCAGGGTCTCGGCGATTCGCGCGGCGGCGGTCTTCAGGCCCGAGAACGAGAAGTCGCAGTCCTTGCGGCCCAGCAGTGCGCGGGGCAGCGTGTAGCGCGTGGCGTCGCCGCCGACCGCCAGCTTTTCCAACGCCGGACCGCCTGGATAGGGCAGGCCCAGGCTCTTGGCGATCTTGTCGAAGGCCTCGCCGGCAGCGTCGTCGATCGTGGTGCCCAGGCGCTTGCAGGCTCCGACGCCGGAGACCTCCAGCAACTGGCAGTGCCCGCCCGAGACCAGCAGCAGCAGGAACGGATAGGCGATGGCGGCGCCCAGGCGGGCCGAGACCGCGTGACCTTCCAGATGGTTGACGGCGACGAGCGGCACGCCGCACGCCAGCGACACGGCCTTGCCGAACGCCAGACCGACCATGACCCCGCCGACCAGGCCCGGCCCGGCCGTGGCGGCCACGCCGTCGAGATCGTCGAAGGTAAGGCCCGAGGCGCGCATGGCCTCGGCGGCGATGGCGTCGATCGACTCCACATGGGCGCGGGCGGCGATCTCGGGCACCACGCCGCCGAATGGAGCGTGTTGCTCGAACTGGGTGCCGATGACCGAGGACAGCACCGTCACCGCCCCGTCCGGCGCGCGGCGCACGACCGAGGCCGCGGTCTCGTCGCAGCTGGTTTCCAGGCCGAGGATGGTGAGGGTCGAATCCGTAAGGACAGTCATTCGTTGCGGGCTTCCCGCCGCTCCTGTAGCAGCGAAGATGAAATCTTGTCTCCGCAGGTAACGTTCCGACCGTGTCCCGGCAACCTCCCATCCGTATCGGCGCGCGTGGCTCCAAGCTCTCCCTGGCCCAGTCGGGGCTGATGCAGGCGCGGATCGCGCATGCGCTGGGCGTCCCCGTCGGCGCTTCCCAGGAAGAGATCGAGGCCGCCGCCCCGCTGATCCCGATCGTCACCAGCGGCGACCGCATCCAGGACCGCCGCCTGATGGAGATCGGCGGCAAGGGGCTCTTCACCAAGGAGATCGAGGAGGCCCTGCTGGACGGTCGGATCGACTGTGCGGTGCATTCGCTGAAGGACATGCCGGCCGAGCTGCCGCCGGGCCTGATCCTCGCCGCGACGCCCGAGCGCGAGGATCCGCGCGACGCCTTCATCAGCCATGTCGCCGAGCGGCTGGAAGACCTGCCGAAGGGCGCGCGCCTGGGCACCGCGTCCCTGCGTCGCCAGGCTCAGGCTCTGCATGTGCGGCCCGATCTCGAGATCGTCATGCTGCGCGGCAATGTCGACACCCGCCTGGCCAAGCTGGAGCGCGGCGAGGCCGACGCCATCCTGCTGGCTCAATCGGGCCTGAACCGTCTGGGCCTGGGTCACCTGACCCGCAGCTGGCTCGACCCGGACGCCGCGCCGCCGGCCCCGGGCCAAGGCGCGCTCGTCATAGAGACCCGCCTCGAAGACGCCCATGCGCCCTGGCTTCAGGCCGTCAGCTGCAGGGAGACGACCGTCGCCGTCGCCGCCGAGCGCGGGGCGCTCTACGCCCTGGAAGGCTCATGCCGGACGGCCATCGGCGCCCGCGCGGCGCTTGATGGTTCGCGCCTGACCCTGATCGTCGAAGCCTTGACCCCGGACGGCGCCCAGCGGTTCCGCCGGCGGGGCGAAACCACCCTCTCGGGGGCGGACGACATCGTTGAGGCCCGCGCCCTGGGCCTGGAGCTAGGCGCACAGGTTCGCGTCGAGGGCGGCGACGCCATCCTGCAGCCGGAATAGCGGAATGACCGTGGGCGCGCCGGTCTGGATCACCCGCGCCCGTCCCGGCGCCCTGGCCACCGCCGAGCGTGTTCGGGGCCTGGGCTTCACGGCCATCGTCGATCCCCTGCTGGCGGTCGAGAGCCTGGACGTCCAGCTCGATCTCTCGCACATCGCCGCCCTCGCCTTCACCAGCGCGAACGGGGTCGAGGCCTTCGCGCGGCTGTCGGACGAACGCGGCCTGCCGGTGTTCGCCGTCGGCCGGGCCACGGCCAAGGCGGCGCGGGGCGAGGGCTTCGCGTCGGTCTCCAGCGCCGACGGGGACGTCGAGGATCTCTGCGCGCTGATCGCCGCCGGGGCTCACGGATCGGTGCTGTGGGCTGGGGCCAGGGAGCCGGCCGGCGATCTCGTCGGCATGCTGCGCGGCCGCGGGCTGATGGCCACGGGCGTTGCCGTCTACGAGACGCTCGAGCGGGCTCCGTCCGAGGACACCCTGGCGCGGTTGGACGCGCCAGCGGCGGTCCTGTTGCACTCGCCCCGCGCGGCCCGCGTCCTGGCGGCGATCCTGCGCCAGCGACCCGCGCCGACCGCGCGATTCCTGTGTCTCTCAGAGGCCGTCGCCGCCCCTCTGCGCGACATCGCCGAACCCGGGTCTGTGACCTTCGCGCCGCGTCCGGACGAATCCGCCCTCCTGGACCTGCTCAATAGCTAAGCACGACGTTGCGAAGCATCGCGGCCTGGGGCACGAATGGACCTCATGAACGCCGCTCCCGATCCCGCTGAAATCGTCGCCCCCAGCGACCCGGCGCTATATGCCCGCCGCCGCGTGATGGGACCCGGCGTCTGGATCTGGTTGATCCTCTGCGTGCTCTGCATCGCCCTCGGCGCCGGTGTCGCGCACTACGGTCCCACCCTGTTCAAGTCCAAGGCCGCGCCGATCGGCGGCGAAGTCTCGGCCGCGCCCAGTCCGCGCGCGGTGGTCGATCGCGTCGCCATAGGCTCGGCCCTGCCGGTCGACGGCGGGACCAGCGCCCCGGGCCCGCCGGCCGCCGATCTCGAGCGCCTGGACGGCCGAATCGCCGCCCTAGAATCCAGCCAAAGGGGCGTGACCGAGGCGGCGACCGCCGCCTTGGCGGTTTCCGCGCTCGCGGAGGCCACCGAGACCTCGCGACCATTCGGCCAGGAACTGGCCGGCTTGCAGCGGGTGTTGCCGCCCTCGCCCGACCTGCGGGCGCTTAGCGAGCTGGCCGACAAGGGCGCCCCGACCCGCGCCGGACTGGCCGTGCAGTTCGGGGCCCTGGCCGGCCGCGCCGCCAGCGCCTCGCGCGATCCCGGACCGGACGCCGATCTGTTCTCGCGCATCCGCTACGCCCTCTCCAGCATCGTCTCGATCCGTCATGTCGGCTCGACGACCGGCTCGACGCCCGACGCCATGCTGGCCCGCGCCCAGGCCCTGCTGGACGACGGCGATGTCGAGGGCGCGGTCCAGGCGCTGGACCCGCTGCCCGACGCCGCCCGCGTCGTGCTGGCCCCGTGGATCAACGCCGCCAACCGCCGCATCGAGATCGACCGACACGTCGCCGCCATTCGCGCCGACGCCCTGACCGACCTGTCTCGTGTCACGGGGATGGGCCCCCAGGGGCAGCCATGACCCGCGTCGCCTTCGCTCTCTTCCTGGTCGCCGCCGTCGCGGTCACCGTTCTGGCCCTGACCGGCGAGCCGGGCCGCGCCGCGCTGGACTGGATGGGCTGGCGGATCGAGATGACCGCCGCCGCCGCGGCCCTGCTGACCCTATTCTCGGCTTTGGCCTTCACCCTGCTGTGGCGCGGCGTGATCTGGATTGTCGAGGCCCCCCGCCGCGCCGCCCGCGCTCGCGCGGAGGCCAAGCGCAAGTCGGCGATCGAGGCCCTGTCGCGCGGTTTCCTGGCGGTCGCCGCCGGCGACGGCTCAGAGGCCCGCCGCCTGGCCCAGAAGTCGGCCGAACTGGCCGAGGACGCCCCGGCCCTGGTCCGCGTGCTGGCGGCCCAGGCGGCGGAGGCGGCTGGCGACCTCACCGCGGCCAAGAACGCCTACAACGCCATGCTCGGCTTCCCCGAGATGCGCCTGGCCGGTCTGCGCGGCCTGATGCTGGCGGCCCAGGCCGAGGGCGACCGCCTCACGGCCATTCGTCACGCCGAGACGGCCTACGGCCTCACGCGCACCGCCCGCTGGGCCTGGCGCGCCCTGCTGGAGGCTCGGCTGGAGGTCGGCGACTGGGCCGCGGCGCTGGATCTCGTCCAGGGCGCCCTGGAGCGCAAGATCGTCTCGCCGGTCGTCGCCGACCGCAGCCGCGCCGCGCTTCTGGCCGCTTCGGCCGCCAGTCTGGAAGATAGCCCCGAGCCCAAGGCCCGCGCCCAGGCGCTGGACTTCGCCACCCAGTCGGTGAAGCTGAAGCCCGACTTCGCCCCCGGCGTGGTGATGGCCGCCCGCCTGCTGGCCGACGACGGCAAGGTCGCCAAGGCCGGCCAACTGATCGAGACGGCCTGGAAGGCGGAGCCGCATCCGGCGCTGTGGCTGGCCTATCGCGACCTGAAGACCAACGAGACTCCCAAGGCCCGCGGCCAGCGCCTGGCCGCCCTGGCCGCGATGAAGCCCGAGCCGCGCGAGAGCCGTATCCTGCGCGTCGAGAGCGCCCTGATCGGCGGTGACCCCGTCGCCGCCCGCGCCGCCGCCCGCCTGCTGGACGCCGAGGCTCCGACCGCTCGTTTCGCCGGCCTGATGGCCCGCGTCGCCGCCGCCAACGGCGAGGCCGACGAGGCCCGCGCCTGGATCGCCCGCGGCGTCGAGGCGCCGCAGGAGCCGGACTGGTCCGACCTCGACCCCGAGGGCCGCGCCTTCGCCTATCGCCCGGAGGACTGGGCCAGGCTGGTCGGCAGCTACGGCGAGACCGGTCAATTGATCCATCCGCGCCACGAACGCCGCGAGCGGACGATGAGCGACCTGCCCGAGCTGCCCTCGGCCTATGCTGACTACGCGGCGTCGACGCCGTTCATCCGCGCGGCCGAGACCGGCGGCGCCCTGATGCCCGTCCCGGACGACCCCGGCGTGTTCGACGCCCCGCCGATTTCCGACCCGCCGGAAGGCGGTCCGGCGCCCCGCCGCAATTCTGGTGCAAGACGGCGCTTGGCAAGTGGCTCGCGCGCCGCTAAATAGGCGCTCCCTTCGCCCTGGAGCCTTGCTTCGGGGTGCGTGGGCCGCCTTAGCTCAGCCGGTAGAGCGGCGCATTCGTAATGCGTAGGTCAGGTGTTCGAGTCACCTAGGCGGCACCACTCCTTCTTTCCCTTCTGAAATCCGGAACTCTCGTGGCGACGGCTCCGTTCGTGTCTCGAAGGAGTTCCCCATGTCCGATCGCGTTGACGACGATACCGCCCTCGAGGAAGTCATGCGTTTTCTCGACTCGCCGCCGGAGGAAGGCTCCGCCGACGACGAGCGGTTCGGAGCGCGGCTGCGGCAGGTGATCGCGGCGGCGATTCCGTTGGATGAGAGCGAAGATCCGGCGGATGGGCCGACCCTGCAGCTGGACGACGATCTGCGCGGTCGGCTGGAGGCCCTGGCGAAGAAGCGGGGCGGTAACCACTATTTTGGCGACCATCCGGACGGCATAGGTCCGACACTGGGCATGGACGTGAGCAAGTCCTAGGCGGCGCTCAGTCGTCCCAGCCCTTGCGCTTTTTCTTCTTGCCCAGGGCGAAGATCCCCGGATACGGGCCCTTGCCGACGCGGTAGAGGCACCAGTCGTCGTCCTTGGCGCAGTCGCCGTCGAACGCGGCCTTCTTGTCCGGGTCTATGGCGGCGTACATCGGCGCGGTGCGCGAGCGCTGGCCATCGGCCTCGGCGCAGGCGGCCTTCTGGTCGCGGTTCAGGGCGACGGTCTTCTCATGGCGGCAACCCAGGCTTTCGCGCAGGCTGTCGCGGGTCTGGTCGCTCTGCTCGACCAGCTTGCGGGCGGTGAAGCCGGGCGGGGCGACGATGGCCGGCGGGCCGGAGGGCCTGGCCGCCACGGACGGGGCCGAAATGATCGTGGGCGAGGCCGGCAAGGGCGAGGCGGCGCTTGGCCGGACTTGGGCCGGCGGGACCGAAGCCTGCGCGGGCGTATCGACGGGGCGAGACGGCGCGTCCAGCAGTTGCGCCTCGATGACCGGCGGTTCGACCAGTTGGGGCAGCCAGCGCGCCCCGGAAACCAGGGCCAGCAGCACCAGGACGTGAGCGGTCAGAACCGCGCCCAGGGCCGTGAGGTTGCGCCGCAGATCCCGTCGTGAGGGGCGCCGCCAGGTTCCGATGGCGATCGCCGTACTCATGATGTCTCCAGGCGCTGCGGCGCTGGATATGGGTATGCGCGCGATGCGGCGCGAGCGTGGCCGTACGGGACAAGAAAAAGGCCCGATGTTTCCACCGGGCCTTTGCCTGTTTCAGCGATGGAGGGTTACGCCGCCACCTTCGCCTTGACGCCGAAGCGCCCGTAGAAGGTCTCGCCCTTTTCGGCCATCTCGCGCAGCAGGGCCGGCGGCGCGAAGCGCTTCCCGTACTGCTGGGCCAGGCGGTCGCAGGTCTCGACGAAGGCCTTGGCGCCGACGCCGTCGATCAGGCTGATCGGGCCGCCGGTCCAGGGCGCAAAACCCCAGCCCAGGATGGCGCCGACATCGGCCTCGCGCGGGTCGACGATGACGCCTTCCTCGAAGCAGCGGGCCGCTTCGACGGCTTGGCGATACAGCAGGCGGGTGCGGATCTCTTCGATCAGCTTGGCGTCGGCGTCCTTGGTGGTCACCGGCGCCAGTTCGGCCAGACCCGGCCACAGCTTCTTCTGGCCGCCTTCCGGATAGTCGTAGAAGCCCTTGCCGTTCTTGCGGCCGAGGCGGCCCAGTTCGACGACCATCTTTTCCAGAACCGGGGCGAACGGACGCTCCTCGTACTTGTCGCCGAGGTCCTTCTTGGTCTGTTCGCCGATCTTGTAGGAGAGGTCGAGCGCGACGTCGTCGTTCATCTCCAGCGGGCCGCGGGGCATGCCGGTGGCGCGGCCGACATTGTCGATGATGGCGGGGGCGATGCCCTCGGCCATCATTTCCAGGCCTTCCTGCACGAAGGTGCCGAAGCAGCGGCTGGTGTAGAAGCCGCGGCTGTCATTGACGACGATCGGGGTCTTCTTGATCTTCAGGACGTAGTCGATCGACTTGGCCAGGGCTTCCTGGCTGGTCTGCTCGCCCATGATGATCTCGACCAGACCCATCTTGTCGACCGGCGAGAAGAAGTGGATGCCGATGAACGAGGCCGGGCGGACGCTGGCCTTGGCCAGACCGGTGATCGGCAGGGTCGAAGTGTTGGAGCCGAAGATTGCGGTTTCGGCCAGCTGGGCCTCGGCCTTCTTGGTGACCTCGGCCTTGACGTCGCGGTTCTCGAACACGGCCTCGACGACGAGGTCACTGCCCTTGACCTGCGCGTAGTCGGCGGTCGGGTGGATCAGGGCCAGGATGGCCTCGCCCTTCTCGGCCGTCATCTTGCCACGCGAGACGGCCTTCTTGACCAGGCCCTCGGCGTAGCCCTTGCCCTTCTCGGCGGCTTCCTGCGACTGGTCGATCAGGACGGTCTCGATGCCGGCCATGGCTTGGACATAGGCGATGCCCGCGCCCATCATGCCGGCGCCGAGGACGGCGACCTTCTTGACGTCATAGTGCGGGACGTTGGCCGGACGGCCCGAACCCTTGCCCAGCTCCTGCAGGGAGAGGAACAGGGTGCGGATCATGCCCTTGGCCTGGGGCGTCATCATGGTCTTCAGGAAGTAGCGGGTCTCGATCCGCAGGGCGGCGTCGAACGGCACCTGCGTGCCCTCATAGACCGCCTTCATGATGTTCAGCTGGGCCGGGTAGTTGCCATAGGTCTGCTTGCGCAGCATGGCGTTGCCCATCACGAAGACCTGGCTGCCGGTCGGGGTGTAGGGACCGCCGCCCGGAAGCTTGAAGTCCTTCTTGTCCCACGGGGCGACGGGATCGCCCTTGGTCTTGACCCAGGTCTTGGCGGCTTCCACCACCTGGTCGGCCGGAACGACCTCGTGCACGACCTTGTTGGCCAGGGCCTCGGCCGGCTTCATCGACTTGCCTTCCAGCAGGTACGGCGCGGCGGCCATCACGCCCATCAGGCGCGGCAGGCGCTGGGTGCCGCCGGCGCCCGGCAGCAGGCCGACCTTGGCTTCCGGCAGGGAGAGCTGGATCTTCGGATTGTCGGCCACCACGCGGTAGTGGCAGGCCAGGGTGATCTCCAGGCCGCCGCCCATGGCCAGGCCGTTGATGGCCGCCGCCACCGGCTTGCCGCAGGTTTCCAGGGCGCGGAACGCCTTGTTCAGCGCAAAGCCCGCCTCGAAGGCGGCCTTCAGGCCCTCTTCGCCCGGCTTGCCGCCGCCCAGACCGCCCGAGCCGCCAAGCTCACCCAGGTCGGCGCCGGCGCAGAAGCCGGTCGTCTTGCCCGAGGTGATGACGGCGCCCTTGATGGCCTCGTCGCTCTTGATGCGCTCGACGACGTCGCCGATTTCCTTGATGACCGAAGCGGTCAGGGTGTTCATCGAGCGGCCGGGCACGTCGAAGGTGACCAGGGCCACGCCGTCGGAATCGACCTCGATCTTGAAGTTTTCCATAGGTGTCAGGTCCTTAAGTCTTAGACGCGTTCGATGACGGTGGCGGTGCCCATGCCGGCGCCGACGCACAGGGTGATCAGGGCGGTTTCCTTGTCCGAGCGTTCCAGCTCGTCGAGCATGGTCCCCAGGATCATGGCGCCGGTGGCGCCCAGCGGGTGGCCCATGGCGATGGCGCCGCCGTTCACGTTCATCTTGTCGTGGGGGATGTCGAGCGCCTGCATCATCCGCAGGACGACGGCGGCGAAGGCCTCGTTCAGCTCGTAGAGGTCGATGTCCTTGACCTCCATCTTCAGCTTCTTGAGCAGCTTCTCGGTGACCAGCGAGGGGCCGGTCAGCATGATCGAGGGCTCCGAGCCGATCGAGGCCGCGCCCTTGATGCGGCCGCGGGCCTTCAGGCCCAGGGCCTCGCCCATTTCCTTGGTGCCGATCAGCACGCCGGCGGCGCCGTCGACGATGCCCGAGCTGTTGCCGGCGTGGTGGACGTGGTTGATCTTTTCGACCTGCGGATAGCGCTGGGTGACCACGGCGTCGAAAGCCATCTCGCCCATGCCCGTGAACGACGGGTTCAGCGAGGCCAGGGTCTGCATGGTGGTCGAGCCGCGCACGGTCTCGTCGTGGTCGAGGATGGTCAGGCCCAACTGGTCCTTCACGCCGATCACCGACTTCTTGAAGCGGCCGTCAGCCCAAGAGGCGGCGGCGCGCTTCTGGCTCTCGACGGCGTAGGCGTCGACGTCATCGCGCGAAAAGCCGTACAGCGAGGCGATCAGGTCGGCCGAGACGCCTTGCGGCGCGAAATAGGTCTTGAAGGCCGAGGACGGGTCGGTCGGCCAGGCGCCGCCGTCGCTGCCCATCGGCACGCGGCTCATGCTCTCGACGCCGCCGCCGATGGCCATCTGGGCTTCGCCCGAGGCGACCTTGGCCGCGGCCATATTCACGGCTTCCAGGCCCGAGGCGCAGAAGCGGTTGATCTGCACGCCGGCGACGCTTTCGGCGTAGTCGGCGGTCAGGACGGCGGTGCGGGCGATGTCGCTGCCCTGTTCGCCGACGGGCGCGACGCAGCCCAGGATGACGTCGTCGACCTTGCTGGTGTCCAGGTTGTTGCGGTCACGCAGGGCTTCCAGCACCTGGGTGGCCAGCGACAGGGACGTGATCTCGTGCAGAGACCCGTCCTTCTTGCCCTTGCCGCGCGGGGTGCGCACGGCGTCGAAAATGTAAGCGTCAGCCATGGAATGGCTCCTTCCTGCGAAGTGGTGTTCGTGTCGTTGAAAGCGCGGTCGTCGGGGACCGGCCTTAGGGTTTCCAGTTGCCGATCGGGTACTTGCCGATGGGCTCGCACTTGAGGCCGCTGGCGCCGGCCTTGGCCCGGTAGTAGAGGCGCGAACCGAACTCTGGCGGGGGCAGCGAGCAAGCGGTGAAGCCCGAGGTCGTGACCTCCAGCTTCCACTCGGCGATCTTCGAGCGCAGCAGCGTGTTGCAGACGTCCTTGCCGGGCGGGGTCAACGGCAGCTTGAAGGCGCCCGGTTGCGGGCGCTTGCCGACCAGTTCGCCGGAGAAGGTCAGGGGGCGCGGACCGGGGGCGGCGCGCACGCAGACCACGGCCGAGCGGGCGTCGGCTTGAGCGGGAGCCGGCGCGGCGGCGGGGCCGGCCAGCAACGCGATGAGGGGCAGTACGATCATAGCGTCCTCGCGATCAGGAGTTTCATGATCTCGTTGGTGCCGCCGTAGATGCGCTGGATGCGGCTGTCCTTGTACATGCGAGCGATCGGATACTCGTTCATGAAGCCGTAGCCGCCGAACAGCTGAAGGCAGCGGTCGACGATCTTGTTTTCCAGGTCCGAGACCCAGTACTTGGCCATCGAGGCGGTGGCCGCGTCCAGTTTGCCCGCCAGGTGCTGCTCGATGCAGTGGTTGGTGAAGACCCGCGCCACGGTCGCCTCGGTCTTGCACTCGGCGAGGACGAACTGGGTGTTCTGGAAGTCGATGATCGCCTTGCCGAACGCCTTGCGGTCCTTGACGTAGGCGATGGTCAGCTCCAGCGCGCGTTCGATCGTCGCCATGCCCTGCACGGCGATGTTCAGGCGTTCCTGCGGCAGTTGGCCCATCAGCTGGAAGAAGCCCTGGCCCTCGTCGGCCCCCAGCAGATTCTCGGTCGGGACCTTCACGTCGTTGAAGAACAGCTCCGAGGTGTCCTGGGCCTCGTGACCCAGCTTGTCCAAGTTGCGACCGCGCTCGAAGCCCTCGGCCCCATCGGTTTCGACGATCACCAGGCTGGTCCCGCGCGCCCCGCCGGCTGGATCGGTCTTGGCCACCACGATGATCAGATTGGCCGTCTGGCCATTGGTGATGAAGGTCTTGGAGCCGTTAATGACGTACTGATTGCCCACCTGTTTGGCGGTGGTCTTGACGCCTTGCAGGTCCGAACCGGCGCCCGGCTCGGTCATGGCGATGGCGCCGACCAGTTCGCCGGTGGCCAGGCGCGGCAGCCAGCGCTGCTTCTGCTCTTCGGTGCCGTAGTGGAAGATGTACGGCATGACGATGGCGTTGTGCAGGCTGATGCCGAAGCCGTCGACGCCCTTGCGCCCCAGCATGTCCATCAGCACGACCTCGTGGCGATAGTCGCCGCCGGCCCCGCCGTACTGTTCGGGCGTGGAGAGGCCGAGCAAGCCGGCCTCCCCCGCCTTGGTCCACATGTCGCGGTCGACGCAATGGTTCTTGCGCCATTTCGCGACCGTGGCTTCCGGCGCGTGCTCGTCGAAGAACTTGCCCACCGCGTCCTCGAAGATCGCGATGTCCTCTTCGGCCATGAAGGCGGGTTTTTCGACGTTGAGCACGCTCATGATCAGAAGGCCTCCGCGGGCAGCGCCATCAGGGTCGCCGAACCGGTCTTCAGCTTGGCCAGATGCGCCCCAGCGTCAGGCAAGATGCGTTCGATGAAATAGCGGCCCGTGGTCAGCTTGGTCGTGAAGAACGGGTCGGACGAGCCGGCCGAGATCTTGGCGTTGGCGGCCTTGGCCATCAGCGCCCACATGTACGCCAGGCCGGTCAGGCCGAAGAGGTGCATGTAGTCGGTCGAGGCCGCGCCGGCGTTGTCTGGGTTCTGCAGGCCGTTCTGCATCAGCCACATGGTGCCGTCCTGCAACTGGGCCTTCACGCCGGCCAGGGCCTCGATGAACGGCTTCAGGCTTTCGTCGCTGTCGTTCTCGCCGATGAACTGGTCGATCTCCTGGAAGAAGGTCATGACCGCGCGGCCGCCCTTGGCCGCCAGCTTGCGGCCCACCAGGTCCAGCGCCTGCACGCCGTTGGTCCCTTCGTAGATCAGGGCGATGCGGCAATCGCGCATGAACTGGCTGACCGGGAAGTGCTCGGTGAAGCCGCTGCCGCCGTGCACCTGCACCGCGTTCGAGCAGACCTCGAAACCCTTGTCGGTCAGATAGCCTTTCAGCACCGGCGTCATCAGGCCCATATAGTCCGACGACTTTTCGCGCACCGCCGCGTCCGGATGGACGTGCGACAGATCGCCATGCAGGGCGGTCCAGAACAGGAAGGCGCGGCCGCCCTCGATCAGGGCCTTGCTCTCCAGCAGCATGCGGCGGACGTCCGGGTGGACGATGATCGGGTCGGCCGGGCCGTCGGCGTTCTTCGGACCCGTCAGCGAGCGGCCCTGCAGACGATCCTTGGCGAAGGCGACGGCGGCCTGATAGGCGGCCTCGCCCTGGGCCACGCCCTGCATGCCGACGCCCAGGCGGGCCTCGTTCATCATCACGAACATGATCTTCAGGCCGGCGTTTTCCTCGCCGATCAGATAGCCCTCGGCGTCGTCGTACTGCATCACGCAGGTGGCGTTGCCGTGGATGCCCATCTTCTCTTCCAGGCCGACGCACTTGACGCCCTGGTTACGCTCGCCCACCGAGCCGTCGGCCTTGGGGAAGAACTTCGGCACGATGAACAGGCTGATGCCCTTAACGCCCGCCGGGGCGCCCTCGATGCGGGCCAGGACCAGGTGGACGATGTTGTCCGACATGTCGTGCTCGCCGGCCGAGATCCAGATCTTCTGGCCGGTGATGCGGTAAGTGCCGTCGGCCTGCGGAACCGCCTTGGTGCGCAGAAGGCCCAGATCCGTGCCGCAGTGCGGCTCGGTCAGGTTCATGGTGCCGGTCCATTCGCCGGTGACCATCTTGGGCAGGTAGGTCTGCTTCTGTTCGTCGGTGCCGCCCGTGTGGATGGCCGAATAGGCGCCGTGGGCCAGGCCCGGATACATCGAGAAAGCCATGTTGGCCGAGCTCGACATCTCGCTGAAGGCCAGGTTGACGACGTGCGGCAGGCCCTGGCCGCCATAGGCCGGATCCGAGCCCAGGCCGGTCCAGCCGCCTTCGCACAGCTGCTTGTAGGCGTCCTTGAAGCCCGGCGGCGTCGTGACGACGTTGGTGGCCGGATCCAGCTTGCAGCCGGTCTTGTCGCCGACCGTGTTCAACGGGGCCAGGACCTCGCCGGTGAATTGGGCGGCGGCCTCGAGGATCTGCTCGACGGTCTCGAACGGCGCGTCGGAGAAGCCGGGCAGGTCGCCGTGCTGATCGATGTTGAGCACGTCACGCAGGATGAAGGCGTGGTCGCGAACGGGCGGCTGGTAAGTCATGAAACGGTCCTGGCTAGGATCGGGAGGAAAAACGGGTGTGCGGTCGCCGTCTCGCGCGCATCTGCACGGAGGCGGCGTCGCGGGAGGTCTTACTTGCCCAGCATGGCTTCGGCATGACCGTCGAGGCGGGCGCGCAGCACCTGCTCGTAGTCGGCCGCGCGGGGCAGCAGGTCGGGTCGGATCTCGGCGAGGCGACGTTCCAGGCGGTTGCAGGCTTCGCGTAGCTCGATCAGGGCGTTGTCGATGTCTTCGCGCTGTTGCTCCAGTGCGTTGGCGCGCTCACGGAACTTCTTCAGCGAGCGGGCCATCTGCGCCGCGCCCTCGTCGTTCTCGTCATAGAGATCGAGCAGTTCGCGGATCTCGGTGAGCGACAGGCCCACGCGCTTGCCGCGCAGGATCAGCTGCAGGCGGACGCGATCCTTGTGAGAATAGACTCGGTTCAACCCTTCGCGGGCCGGATTCAGCAGGCCCTTGTCCTCGTAGAAGCGCAGGGCGCGCGGCGTGGCTTTGAATTCGTTGCAGAGCTGACGGATCGTGAAGGTCCGCTCGGGGCGTCGCAGGTCGGCCATGGATGGAAACCTCCCAATGAAGAGGGCCTGGCTACCGCGGCCGGGCCGCTTTGTTATCGTTGATCACCCTAAACCCGATCCCGGGCGGACGTCAACGCTTACGTAAACGTCAATCTAAGGGTCGGCGATAGGTTTACTTTCCTAGCTCGCGAGGCGTATTTTCCTCGCGCGGCAGCGCTCAAGGAGGCGTCATTGGCGACCCTCTCTCACGGCGAAATCTGGCGGGCGATCGACGCCCTGGCCGAGCGCTTCGACATGACGCCTTCGGCCATGGCCCGGATGGCAGGCCTGGATCCCACCAGCTTCAATCGCTCCAAGCGCGGCTCGGCCGAGGCGGACGGCCGCGCGCGCTGGCCCTCGACCGAGAGCCTGGCCAAACTTCTGGAAGCGACGGGGGTCAATTTCTCGGAATTCGCGGCCCTCACCGAGCGCGCGCCGGCGCGGACGCCCAATGGAATGATCGGGGGCGGGCGCGGCGCGCCATTGATCGGCCTCGCCCAGGCTGGGCAGGACGGATTCTTCGACGAGGCGGGGATGCCGATCGGGGCCGGCTGGGACGAGGTCGCCGCCCCGGATCTGGGAGAGGGCCTGTTCGCGCTGGAAGTCACGGGCGGCGACCTGGCGCCGGTCTATCGCGACGGCGACCGACTTTTGGTCTCGCCCAGCCAGGAGCCCCGGAAAGGCGACCGCGTGGTGGCGCGAACGACCGCCGGCGAGGTGCTGGTGCGGGAGTTGGGACGGGTGACAGCCCGAACCCTCGAACTTGTCGCCCTGGACCACATCGGCGAGTCACGCCTGCTGTCGCGGGATGAGGTCGCCTGGGTCGCGCGGATCGTCTGGGTCAGCCAGTAGGGCCGAACCGAACGGGCTCCTAGGTGCGCGGGCAGCCGGCGTGGCTGTCGAGCAGCCAGGCGATCAGCGGACCAGCCGAGGGATCCTCGCACGACACGTCCAGGCGGTACGACGCCCAGGTGTCGTTGTGCGCGGCCTCGACATGGGCGTCGGGGAACTGCTGGATGATCCCGCCCAGAAGGGAATCGAATTCCTGACGGTCGGCGGGGCGGAGGGTGAACGAAGCCATGGTCCTAAACCTTGATGACTGATCTTGGTTCTGATGGTCCGAACCTAGACTCCGAAAGGTGGGCGGACCCTTAACCGCGTTTTCAGACTTCGTTCATTTTCAAGGACATGGTGTCGCAGGGGGCGCGGATTCACCGGTTGCGCGCAAGCGGCGCCGCCAACCCCGCGCGTTAGGAAAATGGGGTTAGCCCAGCTTCTCTTCGATCAGCGCGATTGTCCGGTCGATTCCGAAGATCGCCGCGAACGAGCCGAAGCGAGGTCCCTGGCTCTGGCCCAGCAGCACTTCGTACAGGGCCTGGAACCAGGCGCGCAGAGGGTCGAAGCCGTGGGTCTTGCCGACCTCGAACACCTCGTTCTGGATCAGCTCGGCGTCCGGCGCGTCGGCCGGCATGGCCTTCAGCTTGGCTAGCAGATCCAGCATCGCGGCGCGCTCCTGGTCGGTCGGGGCGCGGAAGGTCTTCGTCGGTTTGACGAAGTCCTCGTAGTAGTTGATCGCGTAGCCGGCCAGGCGGTCCAGCAGCGGCTGGGTTTCCGGCGAGGCGCCGGGGATGTAGCGCGACAGGAAGCCCCAGAGGATCTCCTTGGTCGAGGCGTCGGCGGCCGACACCAGGTTCAGCATCAGGCTGAACGACACCGGCGAGCCGTGTTGCGGCGGGCGACCCGAGTGGATGTGCCAGACCGGGTTGTCCAGCTGCTTGGCCGGCTCCTGGCGGCCGAACGCGTCCAGCTGCTGCAGGTATTCGTCGGTCGCCTTGGGGATGACGTCGAAATAGAGCTTCTTGGCCGACTTGGGGCTCTGGAACATGTAGTACGACAGGCTCTCGGGCGCGCCGTAGCGCAGCCAGTCCTCCATCGAGAGGCCGTTGCCCTTGGACTTGGAGATCTTCTGGTTGTTCTCGTCCAAGAAGAGCTCGTAGTTGAAGCCTTCCGGAGGCACGCCGCCCAGGGCCCTGCAGATCGCGCCCGAGGCCTTGACCGAGTCGATAAGGTCCTTGCCCGACATCTCGTAGTCGACGCCCAGAGCGGTCCAGCGCATGGCCCAGTCGGGCTTCCACTGCATCTTCACGTGGCCGCCCGTGACCGGGACCTCGACCTTGGAGCCGTCCTCGTCCTCGAAGACGATTGTGCCCTTCTCGACGTTGCGCTCCAGGGTCGGGACCTGCAGCACCTTGCCGGTGGTCGGGCTGACCGGGAGGAACGGCGAATAGGTGGCCCGGCGCTCCTCGCCCAGGGTCGGCAGCATGACCTTCTGGATGGCGTCGAAGCGTTCCAGGGCGGTCAGCAGGGTCGCGTCGAACAGGCCGCTCTTGTAGCACTCGGTCGACGAGACGAACTCGTACTCGAAGCCGAAGCCGTCCAGAAACGCGCGCAGGCGGGCGTTGTTGTGGGCGCCGAAGCTGTCATGGGTGCCGAACGGGTCGCGGACAACGGTCAGCGGCTTGCCCAGGTCCTCGATCAGCGGCTGCTTGTTCTCGATATTGTCGGGAACCTTGCGCAGGCCGTCCATGTCGTCGCTGAAGGCGATCAGGCGGGTCGGGATGTGGTCGTCCACCAGCGCGCGGAAGGCCTGGCGCACCATGGTCGTGCGCGCCACCTCGCCGAAGGTGCCCAGGTGCGGCAGGCCTGAGGGACCGTAGCCGGTCTCGAAGATCACGGCCTTGGCCAGGGCCGGATAGGCCTTCACCGCCTCGTCGGTCTTGCCGGCGTCGATCAGGGCCTTTGCGGCCTCCTGGTCGGCGCGGTCGGGAAGGCGCACGCGCAGAACGCGGGCGATGGTGGTGCGCGCCTGCTCGAACGGCCAGGAGCGGGCTTCGCGGGCGAGGGGGGAGAGGCCTTCAAACATGCGGGGCGGTATAAGCGCTGACGCGGCGAAGGGCCAGCTTTGCGTCAGCCCTTCAGCGCCCCGGCCACCACCTCGCGCGCCTCGGCCTGGACCTGCTTCAGGTGGTCCGGTCCCAGGAACGACTCCGCGTAGATCTTGTAGACGTCCTCGGTGCCCGAGGGGCGCGCGGCGAACCAGGCGTTTTGCGTCACGACCTTCAGGCCGCCGATCGCCTCGCCGTTGCCGGGGGCGTTGGTGAGGATGTCGGTGATCGGTTCGCCGGCCAGGGTCTTGGCGCTGACGTCACTGGGGCTGAGCTTGGACAGGCGCGCCTTCTCCTCGCGAGTCGCCGGGGCGTCTACGCGGGCGTAGGATGGAGCGTCGTACTTCTTGGTCAGGTCGGCATAGAGCTGGCTGGCGCTCTTGCCCGTACGGGCCTGGATCTCGGCGGCCAGCAGGGCCAGCTGGATGCCGTCCTTGTCGGTGGTCCACACACCGCCGTCGTGACGCAGGAAGGCCGCGCCGGCCGACTCCTCGCCGCCGAAGCCGACCGAGCCGTCCAGCAGGCCGGGCACGAAGTACTTAAAGCCGACCGGCACCTCGAGCAGGCGGCGGCCGAGCCCGGCCACCACGCGATCGATCATCGAAGACGAGACCAGGGTCTTGCCGACCGCCACGTCGGCGCCCCAGGCTGGACGATGGGTGAACAGGTACGAGATCGCCGCGGCCAGGTAATGGTTGGGGTTCATCAGTCCGCCGTCGGGGGTGACGATGCCATGGCGGTCGGCGTCGGCGTCGTTGCCGGTGGCGACGTCATAGGCCGCGCCGCCCTTCATGATCTCGATCAGGTTGGCCATGGCCGAGGGCGAAGAGCAGTCCATGCGGATCTTGCCATCGGTGTCGAGTGGCATGAACGCCCAGCGCGGATCGACCGCGGCGTTGACCACCGTGAGGTTCAGCCCGTGGCGCTCGGCGATCGCGCCCCAGTAGGCCACGGCCGCCCCGCCCAGCGGATCGGCGCCGATGCGCACCCCGGCCGCGCGGATGATTTCCATGTCGATGACGCTGGGCAGGTCGTCGACATAGAAGCCGAGGAAGTCGTAGCGGCCGGCGGCCTTGTGGGCCACGTCGAAGCTGACGCGTTTCACGCCCGCCAGACCCTGGGCCAGCAGGTCGTTGGCGCGAGCGGCGATGGCCGAGGTCGCGTCGCTGTCGGCCGGGCCGCCGCTCGGCGGATTGTACTTGATGCCGCCGTCGCGGGGCGGGTTGTGCGACGGCGTCAGCAGCAGGCCGTCGGCCTGCGCTGCGTTATCGCGGTTGTGAGTCAGGATGGCGTGCGAGACCGCCGGAGTCGGGGTGAAGCCGTCGCGGCTGTCGATCAGCGTGGTGACGCCGTTGCCGGCCAGGACTTCCAGCACCGAGCGGAAGGCCGGCTCCGAAAGCCCGTGGGTGTCGCGGCCGACGAAGATGGGGCCGGTGATCCCCTGGGCGGCGCGATGCTCGACCACGGCCTGGGTGACGGCCAGGATGTGGTTCTCGTTGAAGCCCCCGTCCAGACTGGAGCCGCGATGACCCGAGGTGCCGAACACCACCTTCTGGGCGGGGTTGGCGACGTCGGGCTTGATCTCGAAATAGGCGCCGATCAGCGCGTCGAGGTCGATCAGATCTTCGGGAAGAGCGCGAAGGCCGGCGCGGCTGTGCATCGAGACTCCTGAGGTCTTGTCGTCGAAACGCGAAGGGTCATTTCCCTAGAGGCGCTTGGAGACGGTTTCACTAAGTATTTGGCCCGGACCGCGCATAGGCCGCTCTTGCCCGCCCCGAACGCACGAAGACCCGGGTGATGCGCCTGTCGACGCCCTGGATCAGGGCGTGGAAGTCGTCGGCGGCGTCCTCGATCTCGACGGCGGTCAACTGGTCCTGGAAGTCCAGGGTCACGCCCAGCAGGATCTCGCTGGGTCCCAGATGCATGGAGAGCACCTCGGTCACGGTCTCGACGCGCGGATCGGCGGCAAGGACCTTGCGGACATTCTCGACGATGCGCGGCGAGGCGGCCTCGCCGGTCAGCAGGCTACGGGTCTCGTTAGCCAGGAAGATCGCCACCAGGATCAGCAGCACCCCGATCGCCGCCGAGGCCGCGCCGTCTGCCCAGGCCAGGCCCGCCGCCGAACCCGCCACGCCGAGCGCGGCCAGGACCAGGCCCAGCAGGGCCGCGCCGTCCTCCAGCAGCACCGCGAAGATCGACGGGTCCTTGCTGCCCTTCAAGGCGCGGAAGAATGGCGTGTCGCCGCGCACGGTCTTGAACTCGCGCCAGGCGACCAGAAACGAGCCGCCCTCGAAGACCGCGGCCAGGCCGATGACCAGGAAATTGATCCAGGCCTGGTCGATCGGCTCGGGCGCCAGGATCTTGTGGACGCCTTGATAGACGGACACCGCCCCACCTAGAGCGAAGATCAGCAGGGCGACAACGAAGGACCAGAAATAGAGCTCCATGCCGTAGCCGAACGGATGGGTCTGGCTGGGCGGGCGACTGGCGCGGGCGAGGCCCAGCAGCAGAAGGCCCTGGTTGCCGGTGTCGACGCTGGAATGGATGGCCTCGGTCAGCATGGCCGAAGAGCCGGTCAGGAAGGCGGCCACGAACTTGGTCGCGGCGATCGCCAGGTTCCCGGCCAGGGCCGCGAGCACCACCCTGTGCGAACCGCTGGTCTTGGGAGCCGACGCCATAGGGCGGCAACGCCGGACGAGAGTCGCCGTTCCGTCCCGGCGGGATTACTACCCACACCTCCGGGCGGCGTGAGGGCGATCCTTCGCGGTCCTTAGAACGCCGCGCTCACGATGCTCCCGTCCGGCAGCAGCGCCGCCCGCTTCAGGCCGCTCGACGCGAACGGCATCGCGATCTCGCCATCCCGATCCACGGAGACCAGTCCGCCATGGCCGCCCAAGTCCGCCACGCCCTGGATCGCCGCCCGCGCCGCGCTCTCCAGGCTCTCGCCGCCGAACCGGATCCGGTGGGCGATCTGCGCGGCGACGGCCGTGCGGATGAAATACTCGCCCTGGCCGGTGCAGGAGACCGCTGCATAGCCATCGGCCCAAGCGCCGGCGCCGATGATCGGCGAGTCCCCGACCCGGCCCGGCCGCTTGCCGAACACCCCGGCCGTCGAGGTCGCGGCCGCCAGCCGGCCTTCTGCGTCGCGAACCACGCAGCCGACAGTGCCGGTCGGCAAGACGTCCGGCGGATGATTGTCCTCGAACGCCCCGGCGCGGGTGAACCAGGCTTCCGGATCCTCGACCCTTTCCAGTCCCCGGTCGCGGGCGAAGTCGATCGCGCCCTGGCCGGCCAGCATCACATTGGGCGTTTCTTCCATCACCGCTCGGGCGGCCAGGATGGGGCTCTTGAAGCCCTGCAGGGCGGCCACCGAACCGGCCCGCAGGGTGGGGCCGTCCATCAGGCTGGCGTCCAGTTCGTATTCGCCGTCGGCGTTGGGCGAGGCGCCCTTGCCGGCGATGTAGAGGCCGCTGGCCTCCAGGGCGATGACGGTCTCGACCGCGACGTCCAGGGCGCTGGCCCCGCCGGCCAGCCGGTCGCGGGCCGTCTCGACCAAGCCACGCATGTGGGCGATCTCGACGGTGTAGTCGTGGCCGCGCTTGGCCCCGGCGCCACCGTGCAGGGCGAGGCTAAAACGTTTGTTTGACATTCTGCTTCCTTGGCCCGGCGTCCCGCGCTAGCGTCCGGCCCTCTTAATCAAGAAACCTGGGAGAGGCGATATGAAGGCGGTGCTCAGCAAGGAAGTCGGCGGTCCCGAGACCTTGGTGCTGGAGGAGCTGCCAGATCCCGTCGCCGGCCCCGGCCAGGTGCTGATCGACGTCAAGGCCTGCGGGGTCAACTATCCCGACGTCCTGATCATCGAGGACAAATACCAGTTCAAGCCGACGCGGCCGTTCGCGCCAGGCGGCGAAGTGTCGGGCGTGATCGCCGCCGTCGGTGACGGCGTCACCCGCTTCAAGGTCGGAGATCGGGTTCTGGCCTCGACCGGCTGGGGCGGTTTCGCCGAGAAACTGGCTCTGGAAGAGCAGCGCTGCACCCCCATTCCCGACAACATGCCGTTCGACGAGGCCGCCGCCTTCGTCCTCACCTATGGCACCTCCTACTACGCCCTGAAGGATCGCGGCGCGCTGAAGGCCGGCGAGACCCTGCTGGTTCTGGGCGCCGCCGGGGGCGTGGGCCTGGCCGCCGTCGAATTGGGTAAGGCGGCGGGGGCGCGTGTTATTGCCGCAGCCTCCAGCCAGGAGAAGGTCGATCTGGCCATCAAGCACGGCGCCGACAGCGGCGTCGTCTATCCGCGCGGTCCGTTCGACAAGGACGGCCAGAAGGCGCTGGCCAACCTGATCAAGGACGCTTGTGGGCCCAATGGCTGGGATGTCGCCTATGACGCCGTCGGCGGCGACTATTCGGAAGCGACAATCCGCGCCGCCGGCTGGAATGGCCGCTTCCTGGTCATCGGTTTCCCGTCGGGGATTCCGAAAATCCCGTTGAATCTCACGCTGTTGAAGTCTTGCGACATCGTCGGGGTGTTCTGGGGCGCGGCAGTGGCGCGCGACCCCAAGGGGCACGCCCAGAACCTCAAGGATCTGATGGGCCTCTACGCCGAGGGCAAGATCAAGCCCTACGTCTCCGAGCGCTTCCCGCTGGCCCGGGCCGGTGAGGCGATCGCCCATCTCTCCAGCCGCAAGGCCATGGGCAAGGTGGTGATCACGGTTGAATAGGATGGTTGCCTGGAATGGTGAACATCATCGTGGTTAAATCTCGCTAAGTATCCTTTTTAGCAAAGGAAACACGACATTCCCGCAGAGTGCTCCTCAAGACTAGGAGACTCTGTGGCGATGTTCGTCCCCCAGGAACAGAGCGGAATGAACGACGCGGCGCCCGCCGCGCCGCGCCGCCCCTATCGCCTGACGCGGCGCCCCGAGGAGCGCGTGCGCGTGCTTGGCGGGGTCATGGACCTGGTGCGCCCCGAAGAGGTGTTCCATTTCGTCACCGGCAAGCTGGAAGCGCGCCAGAGCGTCATCGTCGCCAACCACAACCTTCACAGCCTCTATCTGATCGGCAAGGATCACCAGGTCGGCGCGTTCTACAAGGAAGCCGACCTGATCGAGGTCGACAGCGTGCCGCTGATCTTCTGGGCGCGGCTGGTGGGGCGCGCCAGCCGGCGCTTTCACCGCTGCACCTATCTGGACTGGCGCGACGACTTCTGGTCCCTGGCCACGCGGAAGAACTGGAAGGTCTTCTTCGTCGGCGGCGCCCCAGGCGTCGCCGAGAAGGCCATCGAACGCATCCACCGGGACTATCCGACCGCCCAGATCGCCAGCCATCACGGCTATTTCGACGTCAAGCCCGGCTCGGCCGACAACGACGCGGTGGTCGAGGCCATCCGCGATTACGCGCCGGACATCGTGCTGGTGGGCATGGGCATGCCGCGTCAGGAAATCTGGACGCTGGAGAACCACAAGGCCTACGGCCCGGCCGCGACCTTCACCGTGGGCGGCGCCTTCGACTACGAAGCCGGCGTCCAGAAGGCCGCGCCGCGGTGGATGGGTCCGATGGGCATGGAATGGCTGTTCCGGCTTATGGTCGATCCGCAGCGCCTGTTCTCGCGCTACTGCGTCGAACCCTGGTCGCTGGTCGGCCTGGCCTGTCACGACGTGGTCCGGGCGCTGGGCAGGCGCGCGGCGAGCGATCCCCGCGCGGCGGAAAACGCCCGCTGGGAGCAAATGCGTGCGCGCAACGAGGGTGCGCGCTAGGATGAAACGGTCTGTGGGGGCCGGGATCATCGTGACGGTGATCTCGAAAGAGGGGCTTGGGGGATAATGGGCCTGGATATTCGCGTCATGACGCTGGAGGCCAAGGAGCGCTCCGGCTTCGCTCACCGCGCCGTCGCCGGCGTGGGTCTGGCCGGGCTGGGCCTGGCTTGGGCCGTTCTGCTGGTCCCGTGCATGATCTGGCTGGCCGCCAGCCATCTGGGGCGTCGCCTTCAGCCGCTGGTCCGTCGCCCGGCCTGATTTCGTCTCCCGTCCGGGTCCAAGACCCCTAGTCAACGACCGTTTGCTCCGCGAATATGATCATTGATCACTGACCCGCGAAGAGGTCGGGGACGCGGAGGAAATTTCCATGGTCGGACGTCTGGACGGCAAGGTCGCCGTCGTCACCGGGGGCTGCTCGGGCATCGGGCTCGGCGCGGTCGAGCTGTTCGTGGCCGAGGGGGCGAGCGTGATCGCCGCCGATCTTCAGGCCGAGAAGGGCGAGATGCTGGAGAAGCGTTTCCCCGACCGCGTTCGCTTCTCGCTTTGCGACGTCACCTCGGAAGATGACCTGGCCAGGACCATGGTCGTGGCCGAGGAGAGCTTCGGCGGTCTCGACATCCTGTTCAACAACGCCGGACACGGCGGCACGCCCGCCGGAGTGGCGGAGCTGACCGTCGAGGGATGGGACAAGACCTTCGCCCTCCTGGTTCGCGGTCCGGCCATCGGCATGAAGCACGCCCTGCCGTTGATGCTGAAGCGTGGCGGCGGCTCGATCATCAATACCGCCTCGATCGCCGGCCTGCAGGCGGGTTTCGGGCCGCTGGCCTATTCGGCGGCCAAGGCCGCGGTGATCCACATGAGCCGGTGCGCGGCGGCGGAGTTGTCGCCGCTCAAGATCCGGGTCAACGCCATCTGCCCCGGCCTGATCGCCACCTCGATCTTCGGCGCCTCGATGGGCCTGCCGCGCGAGGTCGCCGACCAGATGGCGGCTCAGGTCGCGTCGATCGGTCCCAAGATTCAGCCGATCCCCAAGTCAGGTCTGCCCGAGGACATCGCCGCGGCCGCTCTCTACCTGGCCAGCGACGACTCACAGTTCGTCACCGGAACCCACATCGTCGTCGACGGGGGCATCACGGTCGGTCCGCGCAGTGCTTGGGACAAGAACACGCCCTCGCCCATCCTGGCGGCCATGGGCATCACGCCCGAACAGGCCGAGGCGATGCGGGCCCAGCTGGTCGCCTCCGGCGCGGCGGGGTGACCCTCACCCCCAACCTGCGCGGCGCGCTGTGGATGCTGGCCTCGGCGGTCGGCTTCACGGCGATGACCACCCTGATCAAGTTCCTGGGGCCCGGCTATCCGGCCGCGCTGCAGACCTTCTACCGGCAGCTGGCGGGGGTGCTCGTCCTCCTGCCGCTGATGGCCCGCGACTGGCGCGCGGCGTTCCGGACGACCCGGCCGGGCATCCTGATCTTCCGATCCAGCGCCGGGGTGCTGGCGCTGATCATGGGTTTCTATGCCTACCAGAAGCTGCCCCTGGCCGACGCCAACGCCCTGTCGTTCACCCGGACCCTGTGGCTGGTCCCGCTGGCCGCCTTCGTGCTGCGCGAGCCGATCGGACCCTTGCGGATCGGCGCCGCGCTGGTCGGCTTCCTGGGCGTGCTGATCATGCTGCGGCCTGGCGCTGGTGGCGCGGTGGCCTGGATCGGCTGGCCCCAGGCCTGCGCCTTGATCTCGGCCTTCCTGTTCGCCCTGACCATCACTGGCATGAAGGTCATGACCCGAGACCACAGCCCGTTCGTGCTGCTGGTCTACGCCGCCGTGCTGGGGCTGGTGTTCGCCATCCCGCCGGCCCTGTTCGTCTGGAGATGGCCGACCTTGCCGGACCTGGGCCTTCTGGCCGCCATGGGCGTGATCGGCACCTTCACCCAGGGGGCCTATATCAAGGGCATGGAGGCCGGCGAGGCGGCGGTCATGGCCCCGATCGACTATACGCGGCTGGTCTTCGCGGTTGGCGCGGGCTTCCTGCTGTTCCACGAGGTTCCAAAGCCGGCTGTCCTGCTCGGCGCCGCGATCGTGGTCGCCTCGACCCTGTTCATCTCGTGGCGCGAGCACCAGCTGTCGAAGCGGGCGATGGCTCAGCCGGCGTAGCTTCTCCGCCATTCGACGAACCTGGCCAGGCCCTCGGCCAGCTTGACCCTGGGCTTGTAACCGCAGAGCGCCTGGAGCTTGTCGATATTGGCGAAGGTCGCCGGCACATCGCCGGGCTGCATCGGCAGGAAGATCTTCTGGGCCTCGATCCCCAGCGCGGCCTCGAGGGTCGAGATCATGTCCATCAGCCCGACTGGATCGTTGTCGCCGATGTTGTAGACCTCGTGCCCGCCTTGAGCCGGCGGGTGGTCGAGCACGCCGATTATGCCGTCGACGATGTCGTCGATATAGGTGAAGTCGCGGGCCATCTGGCCCTGGCCATAGACCTCGATCGATTGCCCCTTCAGCATCTTCTCGGTGAAGCCGTAATAGGCCATGTCCGGCCGGCCCCAGGGACCGTAGACGGTGAAGAACCGCAGGCCCGACTGCGGGAAGCCGTAGAGCCGGGCGTAGCTCTGGCTGAGCAGCTCGCACGAACGCTTGGTGGCGGCGTAGAGCGACACCGGGGTCTCGGCCGGGTCGGTCTCGCGGAAGCCGTCGCCGTTCAGCGGCCGGTCGCCATAGACGCTGGACGAGGAGGCGTAGACCAGGTGCTCGGCTCCGGCATGGCGACAGGCCTCCAGCACCGACAGGTGGCCGGCCAGGTTGCTGCGCTCGTAGGCGAACGGGTTCTCGATCGAGTAGCGCACCCCGGCCTGGGCGGCCAGGTGGACGATCTGCTTGGCGCCCGAGGTTTTCACCAGAGCGGCGAAGGCCTCGTGCTCGGCGATGTCCATGCGGACCATCGAGAAGCCGTCCCGGCCGTCCAGCCGCGCGGCCCGGGCCTCTTTCAGCGCGGGGTCGTAATAGGCGTTGAACACGTCGACGCCGATCACCGTCTCGCCGCGATCCAGCAGGCGCTCGGCGACATGCATTCCAATAAAGCCCGCCGCGCCCGTGACGATGATTGGCGTCGTCATGGCTCAGCCTCGTCCGATGGAGGCGTAGGTGAAGCCGTGGCGGACCATCTCGCCGGGCTTGTAGACATTGCGCAGGTCGACCACGACCGGGGCGGTCATCAGAAGCTTCAGGCGGTCGAGATCCAGGGCCCGGAACTGGTCCCACTCGGTGATGATCACCAGGGCGTCGGCGCCCTCGGCGACCTCGTAGGCGCCGGCCTTGAAGTCGACGTCCTTGAGCATGTGGGCCGCTTCCTTGGCCCCTTCCGGGTCGAAGGCCTGGACCTTGGCGCCCAGGGCCTGCAGGGCCGGGACGATGTCCAGGCTGGGAGCGTCGCGCATGTCGTCGGTGTTGGGCTTGAAGGTCAGGCCCAGCACGCCGATCGTCTTGCCGCTCAGGTCGTCGGCCCCGATGGCCTTGGCCACCTTGTCGGCCATGGCCTTCTTGCGGGCGTCATTGACCTCGACGGTGGTCTCGATCAGCCGCACGGGCGCGCCGTACTGCTGGGCCGTGCGCACCAGGGCGATGGTGTCCTTCGGGAAGCAGCTGCCGCCGTAGCCAGGACCCGCGTTGAGGAACTTGCCGCCGATCCGCTTGTCCAGGCCGATGCCCTTGGCCACTTGCTGGACGTCCGCGCCGACCTTCTCGCAGAGGTCGGCCATCTCGTTGATGAAGGTGATCTTCATGGCCAGGAACGCGTTGGCCGCGTACTTGATCAGCTCGCTGGTCCGCCGGCCGGTGAAGACGATCGGCGTCTCGTTGAGGCTCAGCGGGCGATAGAGCTCGCGCATCACCGCCTGGGCGCGTTCGTCGTCGGTGCCCACGACCACGCGGTCGGGACGCTTGAAGTCCTCGATCGCCGCGCCCTCGCGCAGGAACTCCGGGTTCGACACGACCGCGAACTGGGCGTCGGGCCGCGTCTTCTTGATGATCGCCTCGACCTCGTCGCCGGTGCCGACCGGCACGGTCGACTTGGTGACCACCACCGTGAAGTCCTCGATCAGGCCGGCGATCTCCTCGGCCGCGGCGTAGACGTAGGAGAGATCCGCATGGCCGTCGCCGCGGCGGGTGGGCGTGCCCACGGCGATGAACACCGCGTCAGCGTCCTTGATCGCCTGAGCGCCGTCCAGCGTGAAGAACAGCCGGCCTTCACGGACGTTGCGGGCCACCAGGTCATCCAGGCCCGGCTCGAAGATCGGGATCTCGCCCTTCTCCAGCCGCTCGATCTTGCTCGGATCCTTGTCGATGCACGTCACCACGTGGCCGAAGTCGGCGAAACACGCCCCAGACACCAGGCCCACATAACCCGTGCCAATCATCGCTACGCGCATGGACTCTTCCCGATCCGAACGAGCGCCTCGCGTGGCGCTTCCGCCTAATCCAGCAATCGCGACGCCGAGGCAAGCCGCCCCGGCGCCGAACGTCAAAACGCTCAGTCCCGTGACATCTTGATGACCCTTGACGGGGTGGCGTCTTCCCTGTGTCGCGCAAAGTCGATAGCGAGGAGCGGCCTCGGGAGATCTGGATGCAAAACGTACTTGTGGCCGGCGGCGCCGGATATGTCGGCTCGCACTGCTGCCTGGCGCTGGCCGCGGCGGGTTTCCGGCCGGTGGTGTTCGACGATCTGTCGAACGGGCATCGCGAGCACGTCCAGTGGGGGCCGCTGGAAGTCGGCGATATACGCGACGCCGCCCGGCTGGACACGGTCTTCGCCCAGCATAAGCCCGTCGCCGTCCTGCACTTCGCCGCCCGCATCGAGGTCGGGGAGTCGGTCAAGAACCCCGGCGCTTTCTTTGATAACAATGTCGGTGGGACCATCACCCTGGTCGAAGCCGCGCGACGGGCTGGGGTGAACGCCCTGGTGTTCTCCTCGACCTGCGCCACCTTCGGCGATCCGGTGACCCTGCCGATGCCGGAAAATCACCCGCAGGCGCCGCTCAATCCCTATGGCCGCAGCAAGCTGATGGTCGAGCAGGCCCTGGCCGACTACGACCGCTATGTTGGCTTCAAGAGCGCCGTGATGCGCTACTTCAACGCCGCCGGCGCCGACCCCGAGGGCCGCATCGGCGAGTGGCACGAGCCGGAGACCCACGCCATCCCGCTGGCGATCGACGTGGCGCTGGGCAAGCGCTCGCACTTCACGATCTTTGGCGACGACTACGACACCCGCGACGGCACGGCGGTGCGCGACTACGTCCACGTGCTGGACCTCGCCGACGCCCACGTCTCGGCGCTCAAGCGTCTTCTGGCCGGCGGATCGTCGGAAGCCTACAACCTGGGCACCGGTACGGGGACGACGGTGCGCGAGTTGGTTGACGGCGTCGGGCGCGCGGTCGGCAAACCGCTGGCGGTGCAGATGGCGCCGCGTCGTCCGGGCGACGCCCCGATCCTGGTCGGCGACAACGCCAAGGCCCGTGCGCAACTGGGCTGGAACCCATCGCGCGATCTCGACGCCATCCTGTCCAGCGCCTGGCGCTGGCATCGGGCGCGCGCCAAGGCCTGATCGGGCCGGGGCAAATCTCACCCTCATCGCCGTGACCTTCGGACCGGATGTCGCGGCGAACGCGCATGAAACGCTTTATTTGCAACTCTCGCTGTAGCTCTAGAGGGATGTGACCCGCGGGGGGCGTGCGTGCTCAAGTTCCTGACCTGTCTGACGACGCAACACGACCTGCGCCTGGTGCTCGTCGCCGGCCTCGTCTGCATCGCTGGCTGCTTCACCACGTTCCGCCTCTATTCGCGGATGCGCGGCGCCCGGGGCGTCGTGCGCGCCGCGTGGCTGCTGCTGACCGGCCTGGTCGCCGGCTCCAGCGTCTGGGCCACCCACTTCATCGCCATGGTCGCCTTCACGCCAGGCCTGAAGACCGGCTACAGCCCGACGGGCACCCTGCTATCGCTGATGATCGCCGCCCTGTTCATGGCGAGCGGCTTCGCCGTGGCCTCCGCCCAGCGCTCGACCACCAATGACTTCGCCGGCGGCGTCCTGATCGGCCTCGGCGTGGCGGCCATGCACTATACCGGCATGTCGGCCTTCGTGACCCAGGGCCACCTGGTCTGGGAACACGCCACCGTCGGCATGTCGGCGATCCTCGGCGTCTTCGGCGCGACCGCCGCCTTGGTGCTGGCCGGCCAGGCCCGCACCGTCAGGAAGCAGGCCATCGGCGGCGGCCTGCTGTGCCTGGGCATCGTCGCCCTGCATTTTACCGGCATGTCCGCGATCACCATCATTCCCGACGCCTCGATCCAGGTGCCGGACCAGCTGCTGTCGGGCGGCATCCTGACCCTGGCCGTCGGCTCGATCACGGCCATGATCATCCTGGGCGGCCTCGGCGCGGTCGCCATCGAATCCCAGACCTCGCGTTCGGCCCTAGAGCGCATCCGCCGGCTGGCCAACGCCGCCTATGAAGGTCTGGTCGTGGTTCAGTCGGGCAAGATCAACGACGCCAACGCCGCCTTTTGCGAACTGGTCGGCGCCGACCTCCCGGAATTGGTCGGCCGCTCGCTGGTCGGATCGATCCTGACCTTCGACGAGGCCGGTCCGACCCGCGAGGGCGTTCGCCGCGAAGGCAAGATCCAGCCGATCTCCGGCGGTCGCGAAATCCCGGTCGAGGTGTTCTCGCGCCTGATGGACGATGGCGCCCGCATCGAGACCTCGGGCCTGACCGTTCTGGCCGTTCGCGACTTGCGCGAGCGTCGCGCCGCCGAGGAGAAGATCCGCTATCTGGCCGAGCATGACGGCCTGACCGGCCTGCCGAACCGCAATTCGTTGCAAGTCCGACTGGGCGCGGCGCTGGATCGCGTCGAGGCCTCGGGCGAGACCTTGTCGGTGATCTGCATTGACCTGGACCACTTCAAGGAAGCCAACGACCAGCACGGTCACCTGGCCGGCGACGCCATCCTGGTGGAGACCGCCCGCCGCCTGCAGTCGGCGGTCCAGGCTCCTTCTTTCGCCGCGCGTCTGGGCGGCGACGAGTTCATCATCGTCCAGGTGGCCGGCGGCGATCAGCCGACCGCGGCCGCCGAACTTTCGGGCAGTCTGCTCGAACTCCTGTCGGCCCCCGTGGTCTATGAGGGCCAGGAGCTGGCGCTCGGTTCCAGCCTGGGCGTCAGTCTCTATCCCGACGACGGCCGCACGACCGAAGCCTTGATGGCCAACGCCGACATGGCCCTGTACCGCGCCAAGGAAAGCGGCCGCGGCGTCTACCGCTTCTTTAAGCGCGAGATGGACGACACGATCCGCGAGCGCCGCAACCTGGCCCGCGACCTGCGCCAGGGCATCGCCGAGGACGAACTGGTGGTCCACTACCAGCCCCTGGCCCGCGCCAGCGATGGCGAGGTCTGCGGCTTCGAGGCCCTGGTCCGTTGGCAGCACCCGACGCGCGGCATGATCCCGCCGCTGGAATTCATTCCGGTCGCCGAAGAGAACGGCCTGATCGGCGCCCTGGGCGACTGGGTCTTGCGTCGCGCCTGCGCCGACGCCGCGTCGTGGGAGAAGCCGCTGCGCATCGCGGTCAATCTCTCGCCGATCCAATTGCACAACCCGGCCCTGCCAAGCCTGGTGCACGAGGTCCTTATCTCCACGGGCCTTTCACCCTCGCGCCTTGAACTCGAGATCACCGAGAGCGCGCTCTTCAAGGACTATCAGCGCGCGCTGGACAATCTGCGCCGGCTGAAGGCCCTGGGCGTGCGGATCGCCATGGACGACTTCGGCACCGGCTTCTCGTCGCTGTCGACCCTGCAGTCGTTCCCGTTCGACAAGATCAAGATCGACAAGAGCTTCGTCGAGAATATCCATCGTCACGACCGCGCCACCGTCATCGTGCGCGCCGTGCTGGGCCTGGGCCGCAGCCTGGAGATCCCGGTCGTCGCCGAGGGTGTCGAGACCGAAGAGCAGATCGTCTTCCTGCGGGGCGAGAACTGCACGGAGCTCCAGGGCTACGCCATCGGTCGCCCGGCCCCGATCGACACCCTGTCGGCCTGGACCCTGGCCGGCGCGGCGCCAGCCCGCCTTGAAGGTCCCGTCGACCTGGGCCAGGCGCCGGGCGAGGTCAAGCGCTCGGCCTGATGCGATCAGCCAGGTGTCGAGCGCTTTGCACGGCGCCTGGAACCTCCTATGCCTTGAGCCGTTAGACGGTCCCAAGCGGGGCCGTAGAGCCGACATCGGGGCGAGCGCGTGCTGGGACGGACCGCCATCAAGTTCGTAACTGCGGCCGATCGGCGCGAACTGCGCTATGGCTTCGCGCTGCTGGCGGTGGGCGTCGCCATCGTCGCCCGCTTCGTCGCCGTCGCCGCCTTCGGCGTTCCGATCTATTTCCCCACCTTCTTCGTCGCCGTCATGGCCGCGGCGATGGTCGGCGGGCTGGGGCCGGGGTTTCTGGCCCTGATCGTCTGCGCGCTGACCGCTTGGCGGTTCTGGATGACCCCCGACGGCGCGTGGGCCCTGCCGTCCCGCGAAACGGCGCAATTGATCATGTTCCTGCTGTGCGGCGGGCTGATCGTGGTGCTCGTCGAGGCTCTGCGCCTGGCCGTGCGGTCGGGCCTGGCGGCCGAGGCGCGCTTCCGTTCGGCGCAGGAGGTGTCGCTGGACGCCTTCGTGATCCTTGAGCCGGTCCGCGAGGCCGGACGGGTGATCGACTTCCGCTGGACCTACGCCAATCCGATGGCCGAGACCATGAGGCCGAAGGGGACTTCGACCTTGCTGGGCAGGCGGGCCTTGGATGTCTTTTCCGACGAGACGGGCCGCGACATGGTCGATCGCCTGGCGCGCCTGCTGGAGAGCGGCGGCCCCGACGACATCGACGTGCGGCGGGTCATCGACGGCGAGGAGCGCTGGATCCGCTCCAGCGGCGTGAGGCTGGGCGACGACCTGGCCGTGACCTTTCGCGACGTGACCCAGGAGCGCCGCGCGGCGGCGGCCCTGCGCGGCAGCGAGGAGCTGTTCCGAGGCGTCGCCAATACGGCGCCGGTGCTGATCTGGGCGACGGCTGAGAACGGTCGAGCGGACTGGTTCAACCAGGCCTGGCTCGATTTTCGCGGACGCTCCCTTGAGGCCGAACTGGGCGCCGGTTGGCTGGAGGGCCTGCATCCCGACGATCGCCAAGCCGGGTTCGAAATCGCCAACGCCGCGGCCAGTCGACGGGAACCTTTCAATGTCGTCTTCCGGCTGCGCCGCGCGGACGGCGCCTGGCGCTGGATCAACAGCGTCGGCGCGCCACGCTTCGATGAGGCCGGGGTCTATCGCGGCTATATAGGCAGTTGCTTCGACTTCACCGAGACGGTCGAGGCGCGCAAGGACCTGGAGGATCGGGTCGCCGAGCGCACCGCGGCCTTGCAGGCCAGCATGGCCGAGACCGCTCACGCCCAGGCGGCTCTGGCCCAGGCCCAGCGGCTGGAAACCGTCGGCCGGTTGACCGGCGGGGTGGCGCATGACTTCAACAACCTGCTGACCGTGATCGTCGGCGGCCTGGACATGATCCTGCGCAGACCCGACGACACGCCGCGCGTCACCCGCCTGGCCGAGGCGGCCCTGGCGGCCGGTCAACGCGGCGAACGTTTGACCCGACAGTTGCTCGCCTTCTCGCGGCACCAGGAGCTGAAGCTCGAGGTTGTCGAGATCGGGGCCTTGCTCGATCAGGCCGAACCGCTGCTCCGTCGGGCGGTGGGGGAAGGCGTGACTCTGACGCTGCGCCGTGATCCGGCCGCGTCCGGCGCGCGGGTCGACGCGGCCCAGTTCGAGGCGGCGCTGCTGAACCTGGTGGTCAACGCCGCCGACGCCACGGCGTTCGGCGGTGAGATCAGCATCGCCGTCGCGCCTGTGACCCTGGCCGAGGACGAGGTCGCCGACACCGCCCCCGGCGACTACGTCCGGGTGGCGGTCGGCGACACCGGCGCGGGTATGCCGCCCGAGGTTCTAGCCCGGGTGTTCGAGCCGTTCTTCACGACCAAGGAGGTCGGCAAGGGCACGGGTCTGGGCCTGGCCCAGGTCTACGGCTTCCTGCGGCAGTGTGGCGGCGGGGTGGCCATCGACAGCGTCGAGGGCCGCGGCACGACCGTCACGCTCTACCTGCCGGCGGCGGACGAAGCCGCGACGCCGGCCGTGATTCCGGTCCAGCCGCCGGCGCGCGACCGCCTGAAGGGCGTGCGGGTGTTGCTGGTCGAGGATGACGCGGCCGTGCGCGAGATCGCCAGCGGTCTGCTGCGCGATCTGGGTTGCGAGGTCGCCACCGCCGAGAACGGGGCCTCCGCGCTGGAGGCGCTGGCGGAGGGCGTGGCGTTCGACCTTCTGATGTCCGACGTGATTATGCCTGGCGGCGTCAGCGGCGTGGATCTGGCGCGATCGGTCTCGGTCGGTCGGCCGGACATGGCCGTGCTGCTGACCACCGGCTATGCCGGGGACCGCATGGGCGCGGCTCCCGCCGACCTGCTATGGCCGGTGCTGCGCAAGCCGTTCCAGATCGACCAGCTGGCCGATATCGCCTCGGCCCTGCTCGGCGCCCGCGCGCCCGCGCCGGAAAAGACGCGAGCGCCTCGTAGGCGCGGGACAGGCCTTAGCGCCGCCGGCGAGTAGTCGATCCGCCGACCAGGCCGCCCAGCAGGCCCCGGATCAGCTCACGTCCGGCGGTGGACGCCACCGTACGGACCAGGGTGACGGCGAAGGCCTCGGTCATGGTCTGGCGGCCCGACGCGCGAGGGCGGCTCTCGCGTTCGCGCCGCGCTTCCTCGCGCTCGCGGACCTTGGCCTCGGCGGCCTCGCGCCTATCCTCTTCGGCCTGCTCGCGGGCGGCGTCGGCGTCCTGTTGGGCCTTTTTGGCGCGGCCCTGCAGGATCTCGTAGGCGGAGTCTCGATCTTCGGTGGTGTCGTAGACTCCGGCCACGGGGCTTTGGGCCTGAAGGACCGCGCGCTCCGGCGGCGTCAGCGGCCCCAGGCGCGAGGCCGGCGGGCGGATCAGGGTCTTCTGCACGACGCGCGGGGCGCCCTTCTCGTCGAGGGTCGAGACCAGGGCCTCGCCGACGCCCAAGGCCTGGATGGTCTCGGCGGTGTCGAAGTTCGGATTGACCCGGAACGACTGGGCGGCGGCTTTCAGGCCCTTCTGGTCGGCGGGGGTATAGGCGCGCAGGGCGTGCTGCACGCGGGCGCCCAACTGGCCCAATACCGCGTCGGGAATATCGGCCGGGTTCTGGGTGACGAAGTAGATCCCGACGCCCTTGGAACGAATCAGGCGCACGACCTGCTCGATCTTCTCAAGCAGCGGCTTGGGCGCATCGTTGAAGAGGAGGTGGGCTTCGTCGAAGAAGAACACCAGTTTGGGCTTTTCCGGATCGCCGACCTCGGGCAGCACCTCGAACAGTTCGGACAGCAGCCACAGCAGGAAGGTCGAATAGAGCTTGGGCGACTGGATCAGGCGGTCGGCGGCCAGCAGGTTGACGTAACCGCGGCCAGCCGCGTCGGTGCGCATGATGTCGGAGAGATCGAGGGCCGGCTCGCCGAAGAAGTGCTCGGCGCCTTGCGTCTGCAAGGTCAGCAGTTTGCGCTGAATCGCGCCCACCGTGGCGTCTGAAACATTGCCGTACTGCGTGCCGATCTCGTCGGCATGGTCGGCGACATATTTCAGCGCAGCCTGCAGGTCCTTAAGGTCCAGCAGCAGCAGGCCGTCCTGGTCGGCGACGTGGAAGACGATGGTCAGCACGCCTTCCTGCACGTCGTTCAGTTCCAGGAGACGCGAAAGCAACAGCGGCCCCATCTCCGAGATGGTCGTGCGAATCGGGTGGCCCTTCTGGCCGAAAAGGTCCCAGAACATGACCGGCGGCGCGGCCGGCGAGAGCACCAGGCCCATCTGGTCGGCGCGGGCCTGCATCTTCTCGTTCGGCGTTCCGGGCATGGCCACGCCGGAGAGGTCGCCCTTCACGTCGGCGGCGAAGACGGGCACGCCGGCGTCGGAAAAGGCCTGCGCCAGAACCTGCAGGGTCACGGTCTTGCCGGTGCCTGTCGCCCCGGCCACCACGCCGTGGCGGTTGGAGCGATCGAGCCGCTGCGTCACCGGACCTTCGCCCAAACCGACCAGGATCTCATTTTCGCCAATCGACAGCGGCATAACCAAACTCCTTCGAACGCGTTGACCCTAACCGGGGCCTTGCGCCGCGCCAATCGGCGCGGTCAATGTCGGGCTCGCCTCTGGAGATATTTTACAAATGACGGCCACTGACCCGCCCCGCGCTCCGCCGCCGGTCACGACGCGCAATGCGGTGGTCTTCCTGGCTGTCATCGCCGGCGGCGCGACGCTGAAGTGGATGCAGGACATCCTGACTCCCCTGGCCCTGGCCGTGTTCCTGGCGGTGATGATCGACAGCTTCGCTCGCGTGCTGACCCTGCGCACGCCGGGCTTCCCGCGCAAGCTGGCTCTGCCGACCGCGGTGGTGCTGTCCCTGGCGTTGTTCGGGGTCTCTATCTGGATCGTCGTGGTGAACAGCAAGACGTTCTTCGACCACTCGTCGGAGTATGTCGCCAGCCTGAACGCGATCATCGCCAAGTTCACGCCGTTGGCCGGCAGGCTGTTTCCAGGCCTGCAGTTGCATGGCGTTCCCACCATCACCGACCTGGCCAAGCTTTTGAACCTGCAGAGCTACATCGGCGATGTGGCCCAATCGTTCAAGAATTTCGGCACCAGCGCCGTGCTGGTGCTGATCTATCTCGGCTTCATCCTCGCCTCGCGCCGGGGCTTCAGCCGAAAGATCGTCGCCCTGTTCCCGCACCATGCCGAGCGCGAGTCGAACATGACCATGTTCCAGCGCATTCGCGACGGGGTGGAGCAGTATCTCTGGATCCAGACCGTCACGGGCCTGATGATCGCCGCCGCCGCCTGGGTGGTGATGATGCTGGTCCGCTTGGACAACGCCTTCTTCTGGGCGTTCCTGATCTTCCTGGCCGCCTACATCCCGATCCTGGGCGGGGCGATCGGCTGCTTCTTGCCGCCCTTGTTCGCGCTGGTCCAGTTCCCCGACACCCTGTGGCCGGCGATCATCCTGTTCGCGGCTCTGCAGGGAATCTTCTTCGTGGTCGGCAACGTCATCTATCCACGCATGCAGGGCGACAGCCTGAACATGGATCCGACAGTGATCCTGCTCTCGCTGGCGGTCTGGGGCGCGCTGTGGGGCGTGCCGGGCATGTTCCTCTCCACGCCCCTGACCGTGGCGGCCATGGTGATTCTGGCCCAGTTCGAGGGCTCGCGATGGATCGCCATCCTGCTATCCGAGGACGGCGACCCGCAGGGCGAGCGAACGCTGTCGGGGCAGGGTCACGGGCCGGCGCCCGACACGGGGTCGTGGTCAGCACGAAAGAAATGAATGCGCCCCTTAAAATGAATGGGCTGGTTCCTATCTATGCCTTGTCCGGCTCCCCCCACCCGGACGCCCCGCAGGTTCCGGCTGGCAAGGCCGCCGCGACCGAAGCGGAAAACGCCCGTCTCTCCCCCCGGAGCGGGCCCGCGCCGCCGGCTTCCCCCCAGCCGGCGGCGCTTCCGTTTTCAGCCGCGCTCGGCTGAAAACACAGGAATTATTTTCAATTTCAGACGTAGCGGTTGAAGTAACGCCCGGAAGGGCTAGGTTCCGACCAAAAATTCGCGAGGGAATCCTATGATCGGTGAAAGAAATGACCTCATGTCCGCTGAGGCTCCGATCGGTCCGCTGGTAAGCGCCTTCGCTCAGGCCCTGGGCCAGTCGACCCAGGCCTTGTCACCCGCCGCGCGCGGCTTCGTCACCCAGGCTCAGGATGACTGGTCGGCCGAGGAGCTGCCCGGTCTGGACGTCGCCGATGTGGCCCGCGCCCTTGCCGATTTCTGGCGTTTCGGCGAAAGCGCCAAGGACGTCTCCGAACCCGTCATCCGCCTGCGCCGCACCGAGGGTGGAGAGCCCCCGTCCGATCTGCTCGAGATCGTGCAGGCCGACCGACCGTTCCTGGTCGACAGCATCATGGGCGAGGTGACCGAGGCCGGCTTCTCGGTCCGCGCCATGTTCCACCCCGTCGCCGACTGCGGCGGCGTCCGCCGCTCGATGATTCAGATCTGGCTAGCCCCGGTCGGCGAGGACCGAGAAGCGGCCCTGCTGCAAAGCGTTCGCGAAGCGCTCTCCGACGTCCAGCTGGCCGTGCAGGATTTCGAAGCCATGCGCGGGCTGATGCGCCGCACGATCGACGAGCTCAAGGCCGCCAAGGCGCCGGTCTCTGCGGACGAAAAGGCCGAGGACCTGGCCTTCCTCGATTGGCTGGAGCGCGATCACTTCGTGTTCCTCGGCGCCCGTCTCTATGAATATCCCCGCACCGCCGATGGCGGTTACGCGGCCGAGGAGCCCCTCTATCAGCCGGAAGGCAGCCTGGGCGTCCTGCGCGATCAGGCTCGCACGGTCCTGCGCCGGAGCAGCGAGCCGGCCATTCTGTCGGCCCAGATCCGCAGCCATATCGACATCGGCGACCCGATCGTGGTGGCCAAGTCGAACCTTCGCTCGCGCGTCCACCGCCGCGGCTACACCGACTATGTCGGCGTCCGCCGCTACGGCGCCGATGGCAAGGCCTCGGGCGAGGTCCGCTTCGTGGGCCTGTTCACCGCCGAGGCCTATGAGACGCCCGCCCACGAGGTGCCGCTGATCCGTCGCAAGGTCGGCCACATCCTGGAGCGCGCCGGAAAGGATCCCGAGAGCCACAACGGAAAGCGCCTGCGCAACATCCTCGAGACCTGGCCGCGCGATGAGCTGTTCCAGACCGACGAGGCCCAGTTGCTGGCCACGGCCATGGGCGTGCTGCACCTTTATGACCGTCCCCGCGTCAAGCTGTTCGCCCGCCGCGATCCCTTCGACCGCTTCATCTCCGTCCTGATGTTCGTGCCGCGCGATCGTTACGACTCCGGCGTCCGCGCCCGGGCCGGCCAAATCCTGGCCGAGGCGTTCCGGGGCCGGGTGTCGGCCTATTATCCGAGCTTCTCCGACGCTCCGCTGGCTCGCGTTCACTACATTCTGGGCGTGACGCCAGGCGATCACGCCGAGCCGGACATGGCCGCCGTGGAGGCCGCCATCGCCGAGACCGCCCGCACCTGGGACGACCGCTTCGAGGCCGCCGTTCGCGAGGGCTCCACGGGACGCGTCGCCCACCTGCTGGCCCGCTATGCCGGCGCCTTCCCGCCCGGCTATCGCGACCAGTATGACGCCGGCGAGGCCTTGGCGGACATCCAGGTGATCGACGATCTGGCCGAGGACGAGGCCGTCCGGGTCCGCGCCTTCCGTCGCGACGGCGACAGCGCGGTGACGTTCCGCTTCAAGCTCTATCGCCCGGGCGCCGCCGCCCCGCTGGCCGACGTGCTGCCGATCCTGGAGCACATGGGCCTCAAGGCCTTGATCGAGGACGGCTTCAAGGTCTCGCCGGACGGCAAGCCGGTCTGGGTCCATGAATTTGTCCTGCGAGACGAGGCCGGCGAGCATCTGGTCTTCGGCGACATCAAGCAGGCCTTCGAGGCCGCCTTCGTCGCCATCTGGACGGGTCGCGCCGAGAGCGACGGCTTCAACCGTCTGGTGCTGGAACTCGGCATCGGCTGGCGCGAGGCGGCCCTGATCCGCGCGCTCGCCCGCTATCGCCAGCAGTCGGGCCTGGATCCCAGCCAGGGCGTGCAGGAGCGGGCCCTGGCGGATCATCCGGGCGTCGCGCGCCTGATCCTGGATCTCTTCCAGACCAAGTTTGATCCGGCCGTTCGCGCTGATCTCAAGACCCGCGAAGAGCAGGCCAAGGCGGTCGAGGGCAAGATCACCGAGGCCCTGCAGGCCGTCGAAAGCCTCGACGCCGACCGTGTGCTGCGCCGTCTGGCCGCCCTGGTCGGCGCCATCCAGCGCACCAACTTCTATCAGCCGGCCGCCGACGGAAGCCCCAAGCCCTATATCAGCTTCAAGATCGCCTCGCGCGAGCTGGAAGACCTGCCGGCCCCCAAGCCCTATCGCGAGATCTACGTTTCGGCCCCGCATGTCGAGGGCGTTCACCTGCGCTTTGGTCCCGTCGCCCGCGGCGGTCTGCGCTGGTCGGATCGCCGCGACGACTTCCGCACCGAGGTGCTCGGCTTGGTGAAGGCTCAGCAGGTCAAGAACGCGGTCATCGTGCCGGTCGGTTCGAAGGGCGGCTTCTATCCGAAGCACCTGCCGCGCGGCGGCGATCGCGACGCGATCCAGGCCGAGGCGATCCGCGCCTACAAGACCTTCCTGTCGGGCTTGCTGGACCTGACCGACAACATCGACGCCGACAACCAGGTCGTGCCGCCGCCCTCGGTGGTCGTGCATGACGGCCACGACCCTTACTTGGTCGTCGCCGCCGACAAGGGCACGGCCACTTTCTCCGACATCGCCAACGGCGTGGCCGAGAGCTACGGCTTCTGGCTGGGCGACGCCTTCGCGTCCGGCGGTTCGGTCGGCTATGACCACAAGGTCATGGGCATCACCGCCCGCGGCGCCTGGGAAGCGGTCAAGCGCCACTTCCGCGAGCTGGGCAAGGACATCCAGACCGAGCCCTTCACCGTGGTCGGCGTGGGCGACATGTCGGGCGACGTGTTCGGCAACGGCATGCTGCTGTCCAAGCAGACCAAGCTGCTGGCCGCCTTCGACCACCGCCACATCTTCCTCGACCCGAACCCGGATCCCGCCGTCTCCTGGGCCGAGCGCGAGCGGATGTTCAAGCTGCCGCGCTCGTCGTGGGATGACTACGACAAGTCGAAGATCTCGGCCGGCGGCGGCGTGTTCGCCCGCGGCCTGAAGAGCATCCCGCTGTCGAAGGAGGTGCGCGAGCTGTTCGAGATCAAGGCCGAGGCCGTCTCGCCGGCCGAGCTGATGACCGCGATCCTGAAGTCGAAGGCCGAGCTGCTCTATCTCGGCGGCATCGGCACCTATGTGAAGGCCAAGGGCGAGAGCAACGCCGACGCCGGCGACAAGGCCAACGACGCCATCCGCATCAACGGTTCGGATCTGCGCGTGAAAGTGGTCGGCGAGGGCGCCAACCTCGGCCTCACCCAGGCCGGTCGGATCGAGTTCGCGCAGAGCGGCGGCCACATCAACACCGACGCCATCGACAACTCGGCGGGTGTCGACAGCTCCGACCACGAGGTCAATATCAAGATCCTGACCGGGATCCTGGAGCGCGGCGGCGAACTGACCCGCGAAAGCCGCAACACGCTGCTGGCCTCGATGACCGACGATGTCGGCCACCATGTGCTGGAGCACAATTACGACCAGACCCTGGCGCTGACGCTGCTCGAAAGCGACGCGGTCTCCGAAGTCGACGCCCAGATCCGCTACATGGTCGACCTCGAACAGCGCGGACGCCTGGATCGCAAGGTCGAGGGTCTGCCGACCAATACGGCGCTGCTGGAACGCAAGGCCGCCGGCAAGGGCCTGACCCGGCCGGAGCTGGCGGTGCTGCTGGCTTATGGCAAGCTGGACCTGTTCGACGACATCGTCGCCAGCCCGGCTCCGGACGATCCGTGGTTCGAGGCCACCCTGCGAAGCTACTTCCCCAAGGCGCTCGATCGGTACGCCGACGCCATGCAGAAGCACCGCCTGAAGCGGGAGATCATCGCCACGGTGGTCGGCAACCAGATGGTCAACATGTGCGGCCCGACCTTCGCCAGCCGCCTGAAGGCCGCCGCCGTCGCCGATGTCGGCGCGGTGGTCGTGGGCTTCACGGCCGCGCGCGAGATCCTCGGGATCGACGGCCTGTGGGACCAGGTCAACGCGCTGGACAACAAGGCCTCGGCCAACGGCCAGACGGCGCTCTACAAGGCCCTGGCCTACGCCCTGCGCAGCCTCAGCTTCTGGCTGGCTCGCCGCGCGGTCCGCGACAAGGCGACCGTGCAGCAACTGGTCGAGGCCTACGGCCCAGCGGTGAAGGCCCTGACCGGCATGGCGCCGGCGATCCTGTCGCCGTTCGAGCAGAAGACCGTCGCCAAGCGGGTGAAGGCCTATATCGCCGACGGCGCGCCCGAAGCCCTGGCCCAGTCCGTCGCGGCCCTGCAGCCCTTGACCACGGCCGCCGATCTCGTCGACCTGGCCAACGCCTCCAGCTGGAGCGTCGAGAATGTCGCCCGTCTGTACCATCAGGTGGGCGCGGCCTTCGGTTTCGACCGCCTGCGCGGCGCGGCCGGCGCCTTCGTGGGCGGGGACGCCTTCGAGCGCCTGGCGGTCCGTCGCCTGATCGAGGACATGCTGACCGAGCAGACCTCGATCACTCAATCGGTGCTGAAGTTCGCCGCCAACGCCCAGGCCGGCGAGGACGAGAGCGCGGCCAAGTCCGCCATCGCGTCCTGGGCCGCCCTACGCGGCGATCGTCCCCGCGCGGTCAAGCGTACGATCGAGGACATCGAGCAGGCCGGCGGCGGCTGGACCTTCGCCAAGCTGACCATCGCCAACGCCGCCCTGCGCGAACTCTCGACCGCCGCTTAAGCGCTGGCTCATCCTCCGCCTCTCCCTTACGAGGGAGGGGTGGAGAAGGGACTCCGAATGGATCAGGGCGATCGTCGGCGTTTGGCCTGGACCCTCTATGAGTGGGCGCAGCAACCCTATTGGGCGCTGATCGCGACCTTCATCTTCACGCCCTATTTCGCGTCCGGCTTCGTCGGCGACGCCGTCCGGGGGCAGAGCCTGCTGGGCTATGCCGGGGTGGTGTCGGGCCTGGCCATCGCCATCCTGAGCCCTCTGCTCGGGGCGACGCTGGACGCCCGCCGCAATCCGCGCGCCTGGCTGGTGGGGCTGGCCTTTCCGTTCGTGATCGCCAGCGCCGCCCTGTGGTGGGCCGCGCCCGGCGAGACGGCCCGCGTCCCGCTGATCCTGGCCTGCCTGGTCATCGCCGGCGTCGCGGCCGAACTGGGCGTGACGGTGATGAACGCCCTGCTGCCGGTGGTGGCCAAGCCAGGCCAGATCGGACGGCTGTCCGGCACCGCCTGGGCCATGGCCTATGTCGGGGCGCTGATCACGCTGTTCATCGTGCTCCTCTGCTTCTCCCTGCCCAAGGTCCCGATGCTGGGCTTGTCGAAGGCCCTGCATGAGCCGGATCGCATCGTCGGACCGCTGGTGGCCGTATGGTTCCTGGCCTTCGCCTGGCCCCTGATGCTGACCGCGCCCAAGCCGTCGGAAGGCGCTGGCGAGAAGCCTCTGGCCGAGCTGTGGGCGACGATCCGCGGCCTGCCCCGCCGGCCGCACATGCTGAAGTTCCTGATCGGCCGCATGCTGCTGGGCGACGGCATCTCCAGCTTCATCGCCTTCGGCGGAGTGCTGGCGGCGGGCCTGTTCGGGTGGACGACGACGCAGCTGGGGCTCTACGCGATCATGCTGTCGGTCGCGGCCGGCGTCGGCACCTTCATCGGCGGGCGGGTCGACCAGAAGATCGGGTCCAAGGCCACCGTGCTGATCGCCACTGGCGTGATCCTGTTCGGCGCCACGGGCGTGGGGATGGTCGGCCGGGAGACGATCTTCTTCCTCTTTCCGGTCACGCCGGCCCAGGCCGATGAGGCTCTGTTCTCCAGCGCGCCAGAGCGGATGTTCCTGTTCTTCAGCCTGTTCGTCGGCCTCACCTTCGGCCCCGCGCAGTCCAGCCTCCGCGCCTGGATGGCCGAGCTGGCTCCGTCCGGCGAGACCGGGCGGTGGTTCGGGCTCTATGCGCTTTCGGGCAAGGCCACGGCGTTCCTGGCCCCGCTGGTCATCGCCGTCGGCACCCGCTTGGCCGGCGACCAGCGGATCGCCGTCGTGGTCTCGGCGGGGTTCATGGCGCTGGGCGCCGTCGTTCTCGCCAGCGCCCCCAGACGCGCCCCGGTTGTCGGCTGACGCGGAACACGGCACGCTCCTGCCCGAGGGGGAGCTCATGACCAAGGATCGCATCGTTCTGCTCGACTCGCTGAGAGGCCTCGGCGTTCTGGGCATCCTGCTGTGCAACATGCCGGACTTCGCCGTGGCTCCGCCGCTGTCGGAGTCGGTGGTCAACTGGCCGCACGGGACGGGGCCGGCCACGCTGGGCGTCTGGGCCGTGACCCAGTGGCTGTTCCAGCGCAAGTTCGTCACCTTGTTCGCCATGCTGTTCGGCGTGTCGATCTTCCTCGTCGGCGGCGAGCGGTCGGACCTCGAGCGCGGCGCGATCCTGAGGAAGCGCCTGGCCTGGATGGTCGTCTTCGGCCTTCTGCACGGCTTCGCGATCTGGTTCGGCGACGTGCTGCTGAGCTACGCCCTGGCCGGCTTCGCGGTGATGCTGGCCCGGTCCTGGGCGCCCCGGAAGCTGATCCGCACCGGGGTCACCATCTGGGTCGTCTTCTCGCTGCTGATGGTGGCCGGCATGACCGCCGCCATCGTCATGCAGCACGATCCCGCCCAGGCCACGCTGGAGACCGCCAAGGCTGTCGCCAAGTCGAAGGCCGCCGAGGTCCAGTACGGCGGGACCTTCCTGCAGTCGCTGATCCAGAACGCCAAGGACCGGCTGGGCTACCTGTCGGGCGAGCCGTTCATCTTCGTCATGACCTCGGCCCTGATGATGATCGGCCTGGGCTGCTTCAAGCTGGGCGTGCTGACCGGGGAGGCGAGCAAGCGGACCTATGCGACCCTGGTCGCCGTCGGCCTGGCCGCCTCGGCGGCGGTCGGCGGCATGGTGGTCGCCCAGATCGCGCTCGGCCTGCCGAGGCCGCTGTCGATGATCTTCCAGGCCGTGCAGTGGATGACCGCGCCGCTGACGACCCTGGCCTATGTCGGCCTGATGGTGTTCGCCGCCCGGTCCAACGGCGTCTGGAGCGCCATCCCCAAGGCGCTGGCGCCGGTCGGGCAGATGGCGTTCACCAACTATCTGGCCCAGTCGCTGATCATGACCTCCATCTTCTACGGCGGCCGGGGCCTGGCTTTGCACGGCAAGGTCGACCGGCCCCTGTTGGCGGCCCTGACCGTGGCGACCTGGACCGTCCAGATCCTGTGGTCGCGCTGGTGGATGGACCGGTTCGAGATGGGGCCGCTGGAGTGGGTCTGGCGGCGCCTCTATCGCGGTCCGACCCGCCTGCGTCGGGCTCAGCCGCAGGCCGTCAGCGCTCTGGCGAAATAGGTCTGCATCTCCTGAAAGAGGTCGGGCCGGTAGCGGGCCCGGGGATCGTTGGCCTTGTCGTCGTCGAAGGCGTGGGTGGCGTCGTCGAACATCACGCGATCCACGCTGAGACCGTCCTGGGCCAGGCGGTCCAGCGCCCGGGCCGGCAGCTTCCAGCCGACCACGGCGTCCTTGCCGGCCAGCACCGACCAGACCGGCGGCGCGCCCTCGCCCCAGCCGTGCCGCGAGGTCAGGGAGGGATAGCCGGCGTAAGGATAGACCAGCAGCGCCCCGCGCACCCGCTGGCGCAGCCGGGCCGGATCGGCGTCCGCCAGTTTCGTCGCCCGCGCCGCATTGTCGCCGATCGCGTAGCTGTCCATGATCGTCCAGCCGCCATGGCTCCAGCCGGCCAGGAAGACGTGCGCCGGATCGGCCCAGCTCTGCGTCTCCAGCCAGGCCAGCATGGCGAAGATGTCGGCCGCGCGGGTGATGCCGCGCAGCGCCACGCCGGTGCAGACGAACAGCTTGGCGTCCAGCGAGGACATGCCGCGCGGCTTCAGGCTGTCGACCACGACCGCCGCCCAGCCCGCCGCCACGGCGGCCCGGGCGTAGGTCTCGAGGAACGGCGTCTTGCCGCCGCAGCCGTGCAGGATCAGCGCCACCGGAAACGGTCCCGGACCGGCGGGCTTGAACACCCGCGAGTGCTTGGCGACCTTCTCGCCCCAGGCGGCGCTGTCCATCAAAGCCTCATCCGTCGTTAGTGCCGGAACACTCGCACGCCGGTGAAGGCCATAGTGAGGCCAAGCTTGTTGGCCGCCTCGATCACTTCGCCATCGCGCATCGAGCCGCCCGGCTGGATGATCGCCGTCGCCCCGGCTTCCGCCGCCTGGATCAGGCCGTCGGCGAACGGGAAGAAGGCCTCCGAGGCGCAGGCGCACCCACGGAGGTCCAGGCCGAAATCGGCGGCTCGCAGCGCCGCGATCCGGGCCGAGTCCTTGCGGTTCATCTGGCCGGCCCCGACGCCCAGGGTCTGGCCGGCGCGGGCGTAGACGATGGCGTTGGACTTGACGTGCTTGCCCACCGTGAAGGCGAACAGCATGTCGCGGATCTCGTCCTCGGTCGGCTGGCGCTGGGTCACGATCTTCAGGTCCGAGGCCTTGATGCGCGCGTCGTCGCGGGACTGCACCAGGAAGCCGCCGGCCACGCTCTTGAACGTGTCGCCGGTCGACAGCGGGTCGGGCAGGCCGCCGGTCACCAGCAGGCGCAGGTTCTTCTTGGCCGCGAAGACGGCGACGGCGTCGTCGTCGGCCTCGGGAGCAATGACCACCTCGGTGAAGATCTCGACCATGGCCTCGGCCGCCTCGCGGGTCAGGCGCGAGTTCACCGCCACGATGCCGCCGAAGGCCGAGGTCGGGTCGCAGGCCAGGGCCCGCTCATAGGCCTCGCGCTGGCTGCCGCCGACCGCCACGCCGCACGGATTGGCGTGCTTGATGATCGCCACGGCCGGACCGGCCGCCGGGTCGAACTCGGCGATCAGCTCGAAGGCCGCGTCGGTGTCGTTGATGTTGTTGTAGCTGAGCTCCTTGCCCTGCAGCTGGCGGGCCGTGGCCACGCCCGGACGCGGGTTCGGGAAGGTGTAGAAGGCCGCCTTCTGGTGCGGGTTCTCGCCATAGCGCATGGTCTGGCGAAGTTCGCCGGCGATGGCCTTGCGGGCCGGGAAGTCCTGGCCCAGCGCTTCCGCGAACCAGGCCGAGATCGCCGCGTCATAGGCCGCCGTGCGGGCATAGGCGCGGGCCGCCAGCCGCTGGCGCAGCTCAAGCGTCGTCCCGCCGGCCTTCAGGGCCTCCAGCACTTCGGAGAGATCCGCCGGGTCGGTGCAGACGGCGACATAGCCGTGGTTCTTGGCCGCCGAGCGGATCATGGCCGGGCCGCCGATGTCGATGTTCTCGACGCACTCGGCGTAGCTGCCGCCCTTCGCGACCGTGGCCTCGAACGGATAGAGGTTCACATAGAGGATATCGATGCCGCCGATGCCGTGATCGGCCATCGCCTTGGCGTGCTCGGCCGCGTCGCGCACGCCCAGCAGGCCGCCGTGCACCACCGGGTGCAGGGTCTTGACCCGACCGTCCATCATCTCGGGGAAGCCCGTCAGGTCCGAGACGTCCTTGACGGGGATCCCGGCCGCGGCGATCGCGGCCTTGGTGCCGCCGGTCGAGACCAGCTCGACGCCGGCGGCGTGCAGGACCTGGGCGGCCTCGACCAGGCCGGTCTTGTCGGAGACCGACAGCAGGGCGCGCTTGGGGGCGACGAGATCGGGGGCGGACGGATAATCGGGCGCTGCGGGCACGGCGGACTCCTCTGGTGTGTTGCAGATCTGGAGCCCAGGCGCGCGGCTTATGAGGTTCGCGCTCCCCGGTGGTTTCCCACCTTCAACGCCAGTCACGCGAACGCGCGGAAAATACGAGGGACGGCGGGGGAGTCAATGCGGCGGCGTACTTGCCCCCTCCGCGCTGACGCGCTCCTCCCCCGAAGGGGAAAGAAGGATCGCGGATCGCCTTCCGCGCCCGGACGACCGCGCAGCGGTCAGGTGGGGGCAAGGGGGATCGGCTTCACGCGGCGCGGCCGCTGAAGGCATGTGGGGAGGCGACGGAGCGGCCGGGCGAACCCGGAGACCGTAGGGTTTGTTTTTGTTTCGGCTCGCTGACCGCTCCGCCAGGCTGTTCTTGCCCGTGAGGTCGGGAGGCGTGAGCGTTGTCTGCTCGGGTCCCCGTTTACCCCCGGACGGGCGCGGACCAAGTCGATCGGCTACATCCGTCTCGACCCCGACGATCCACGATAGGCGGTTTATACGATCACCGCCCTGTCGATCCGCTGAGGGTTTGATCCCAACGATCCCGTCACCCGTACGCGCTCCTAAAGAGTAAGCCGCACGACCTGACGACAGCGCCGGAAACCGCCAGCGGCCCCGCTCAACCTACCCCCGCCGCCGTTTTGGGCCGGATCCAAACGCCCTCCCCCGCGACGGGGACGCATTGAGTATCGCGGCGGATTCAACGCGGATCATTCAGCGGCGCGTAAAATCGACAAGCTGTTGATTTCGTGGGGTTCGATGTCGCGAACGCCGGGGATGGAGCGCGCCCAATCCCCATAGATCCTCCCCCGCGATGCGGGGGAGGTGGCCCAGAGGGCCGGAGGGGGCCAGCTGGACCCATGCCGCGCTAGCCCCCTCAGTCGCTCCGCGACAGCTCCCCCGCATCGCGGGGGAGCATCTGGGGCGTGCGACCTCTTCCCGTCCAAGACGCCTTCCGCCCCGGAAGAGCGCCCGCCTTACATCTCACGGCGAGACGATCGCAGGGCTGTCCAGGTCACTCAAGGCCGACGCTCCGCGTCGCCGCGCGCGGTCGCCGGAGGCGAGCCTAGACTGACCTGGACAGCCCTGCACGCTGCAGCCTCCAAGAGATTTAAGGAGGGCTCTGCCCGGGGGGGCGGAAACCTAGAACTAATCAGATCTTCGGACTGCCAATATTTCCGATAGGGTAGATCGGCCCCGTTCCGTTAGAATTGCAGTCTCACCCGCATAGCCGGTCTTGCTATTCGATCCAGAAGCGAATTTGACCAACCCCAGAAGCTCAAGTTGTGTTCTAATTCTCGCTGCGTAGTCAGGATCTATTGATACGCTGTACGAGCCTCTTGCTCTCTTTATATGGCTTTCAAGGCTCGATTTTATTTCCGAGGCCCAAGATATCGTCCTCAAATTTGGGCCGGTTATAGATAGTATTTCTCGCCAGGTCTTTCTGGACTTTCCGCTGGACTTAGACTCTCCAAGTCGGGAGACAGCTGTGTATGGAAATTCAAAGGAATCATCAAGGTCTGCCAAATTTGATATTTCTATTTTTGGAGACTGTGATGATATCTTTTCCTTTAGTTTTTCATTCTCACCCCTGAGCTGATTTATTTGTCGAAGAATTTCTTCGTTTGGAGCGGTGTCTGCTCTCATCCAGCCGGTACCAGGTAGCTCGCTGAAGGCTTTCGAAAGCGATATAATGACTGTTGCTTTCAGATCGTGCGGGGATGACCAAAAGCTTACTAGTCTCCGTGTTGATACCTTGCCTCTAAAGGCCTCCAATTTTGCGAGCGCGTGCGGATCAGCATCGCATTTGTTGGTGGGCAAGCTGGATGGGTCGCTATGCAGGAAGGCCAAAACTGTCTTTCCAGTTGAGACTGCATAGTCATACTCAAGTTCCGTATAACTTGTGCCATCATCATTCATTGAGCCATATCGACCACCTATAATCAAAACATAATAGTCGCACTCGTCGATTATCTTTTTGATATAGGTAAATTGTTCGAAATCTACAGCATGAAAAGCCTCCATGCCGGACGGTATATGTCCAAGATCTAGGACTGATTTAATTGTATCTTGCCGCTCATCAATTAAATCTTGATAAGTCGAGGACACGAAGACTTGAAATTTTTTGCTCATATGCCGCTCTGAAGAAGAATATTTTTGCGACGTTGGTTGGAGATCTGACACCTCCGCGATTGTGTCAACTTATGCAATCTTTGCTCCCTCCCTCCTGGCTCTGTTAACCCCCAACCCGCTCCCGCACCGCCCGAAACACCATCGCCATCTCGATATGCGTGTGCACGTACCCCCGCTCGAACAGGTACGTCAGCATCCGGTCGTAGGCGTCGTCATAGTCCCCCGACGCCACGCTCCCGGGCACAAGCGCCTCCCGTTCCAGCACGGCCAGGACCTCCGGCGCGTCCGCCGTCAGGGCGGCGATAACCTCGGACACCTCGTCGGCCGTGTACTCCGGCGCCTGCCGCGCCCGACCCGGATCCAGCGGCGGCCGACGCTCGAAGCCCATCGGCCCTAGCCCTCCGCCCGGGTCAGTTTCCAGCGGATCTTGGCCCCGACTTCCGGGCGCACCTGGCTCTTCAGCACGATCTGGCCGGCCTTGCGGGCCAGGCCGTGGTCGAAGTGGGCGGTGGGGGCGATCTCGACGTCGACGGCGTCGTTGCGCAGCCACCAGCCGATGTTGCTGGGGCCCCGGATCAGCACGCTCTTGCCGTCGCGGGCGATCGAGGCGCGGGCCTCGGGGTGCAGGTGGAAGCGCACCGCGAACGGCAGGTAGCGGCGCGGGCCATCCGCCGCGCCGGGGGCGGCGGCGAAGGGGGTCAGGCTGTCCTCGCCGCGCAGCTCGTCATTGACCGCGTCGAGGAACAGGCGGCGGGCGTGTTGCAGGCCCACATGGCGCCAGCCGTCATGGACGATGTCCAGCCACACCCCGCCGACGTCGTCGTGGCGCTTGGCCTCGACCTGCCTGGCGCCGTCGACCAGCCAGGGGCCGAGCGCGCGGGCGCGGAAGCCCGACAGCGGCCGGCCGGCCGAGCCGTCGCCGACCGAGACGGTGGAGGCCGCGTCGGAAAGACGGAAGGCGTTGGCGCCGGCGGCCTCGGGGCTCCAGCCGCAGCTGGTGATCAGGCGGTCCTTGGCGCAGACGATCTCGACGGCGGCCGGCTGGGCGCAGGCCGCGACGCTCAAGGGTCCGGCCGGGGGCGGGCCGCAGTCGGCGATCAGCTCGATGCTGCCCCCCACCATCCGGTGATAGCCGCTGTGTGGCGCGGCGTTCAGCGGGCGCGGGCCGGCGTCGTCATGGGCCAGGGCGGCGGCGATGCGGGCGGGCGCGATCGCCTCGCCGCCGTGGAAGGCCGCCAGATGGCCGTCGCCCAGGGTGAAGAACCGCGTGGCGGTCGACAGGCGGTCGATGGCGCGGGACAGGGCCTCGGGGCTGGGCCGGCCGCGCTGGCCCAGGGCGTCGTCCAGGGTCAGCAGGTCGAACAGCAGCTCGACCCCGGCCTCGGGCGAGCGCGTGGCGTGGCCGCCGTCGGCCAGCACCATGCGGTCGAGGTGGCGGGACAGGGCCTTGAGGCCCTTGTCGATCAGCCGCTCGCCGGACTTGCCGGCCAGGACGCAGCCGGCGACGGTGGCGACGGCGGCGCGCTCCAGGGCCCGTTCGGGGGCGCTGTTCAACTCGACTAGGTGGCGGGCCTGGCGGGCCAGGTCGCGGGTCAGGTCGGCGATCTCGGCGTCGCTGCCCTCGGCGGCCAGGGTCTTGGCGGCGCAGGCCAGGTGGAAGACCCGGCGCTCCAGGCACTCGGGCGACCACGAGAAGGCGTTCCACTTGCCGAACACGCGGCGCCAGTCGTCGATCAGGCGCAGGGACCGGCGGGCGCCGTCCGAGCCGACGGCGGCCAGGTCCGGCAGCCAATCGAAGCGGTGCAGGCTGACGGCGAAACGGCGCGAGGGGCTGGCGGTGTCGAACGGGTCGCCGTCGAGGGCCAGGCGCAGGGCGCCCCCGTCCAGGGCCAGGGCGCCGGTCAGAATCTTGCGGCCATGCTCGGGATCGACCGGGCGCGGGTCGTGCGGTCGGGCGGCCAGGCCCTCGGGGCGCGGGAAGGCGATCAGCAGGCGATGCGGGCCCGAGCCGTACCACTCGCGGGCGACATGGCTGGCTAGCTCCGCGCCGACGGCTTTCCACAGGACGCCGCCGCCGCGTGAAGAGGCGGGGAACTTCAAGCCGCTGGCGGAACGCTTGACGGCCATGGTCTGGGGTCAGCCGCCCTTCAGCGCGCGGATGTTGTCGGCATAGGCGCCGGGGCCGCCCTTGAACACCGCCGAGCCGGCGACCAGGGCGGTGGCCCCCGCCGCGACGCATTGCGGGGCGGTGACCGGGGTGACGCCGCCGTCGACCTCGATGATGACGTCCAGGCCGGCCTTGTCCACCAGCTTGCGCAGCGCCTCGACCTTGCGCAGCTGGCCGGGAATGAAGCTCTGGCCGCCGAAGCCGGGATTGACCGACATGACGAGGAGGAGATCGACGTCCTCCAGGATCCACTCGACGTGGTCGAGGCCGGTCGACGGGTTGAACACCACGCCGGCCTTGGCCCCCAGCTCGCGGATGCGCTTCAGGGAGCGGTGCAGGTGCGGGCCGGCTTCCGGGTGGATGCTGATCAGGTCCGCGCCAGCGGCGCGGAAGGCTTCAAGATAAGGGTCCGCCGGGCTGATCATCAGGTGGACGTCGAACGGGATCGTCGCGTGCGGCCGGATGGCTTTGACGATGTCGGGGCCCAGCGTGATGTTGGGCACGAAGTGGCCGTCCATCACGTCGACATGCACCCAGTCGGCGCCGGCCGCCTCGATGGCGGCGACTTCCTCGCCCAGCTTGGCGAAGTCGGAGGCGAGGATGGAGGGGGCGATCAGCGGCGCGGTCATGGTCCTGGGATAACCGCGTCGCGCCGTCCTGTCAGCCCTAGAGCTTCCTGAACCTTGCGGCGAAGAAGCCGTCCTGGCCGCCGTCGCGGTGATGCGGCAGCAGGCGCAGGGTCCCGCGCGCGGTCAGGCTGGCCTCCGGGGAGCCGCCCTCGCCGGGCTGGATTGGCTCCAGAACCATGTCCTGGCGGCGCGCCAGGAAGGCCTCGACCTGGGCCTCGCCCTCCTCCGGCTCCAGCGAGCAGACGGTGTAGACCAGGCGCCCGCCGGGCGCGAGGCGGTCGGCGGCGCTGTCGAGAATCTTCGCCTGCACGCCGGCCAGGCTGGCGACGTCGCCGGGGCGGGCGGCCCACAGCACGTCCGGATGGCGGCGGAACGTGCCGGTTGCGCTGCACGGGGCGTCCAGCAGGATGGCGTCGAAGGTTCTGTCGTCCGCCCAGGCGGCCGCGTCGGCGGCGACGATCTCGGCGGTCAGGCCCATCCGCTCCAGGTTCTCGGCCACGCGCTTGAGCCTCGCGGCCGAGCGGTCCAGGGCCACGACGCTTGCTCCGGCCGCGGCCAGCTGCAGGGTCTTGCCGCCGGGCGCGGCGCAGAGGTCGAGCACGCGGTCGCCGGCCTTGACGTCCAGCAGGCGAGCGGGAACGGCGGCGGCGGCGTCCTGCACCCACCAGGTCCCGTCGTCGAAACCCGGCCAGGCGGCGACATCGCCCTTGCGGCGCACGCGCAGGGTCCCGCCGTCCAGGAGCTCGGCCTCCAGCGCCTCGGCCAGGGCGGCCGCGTCGGCGGAGGGCTTCAGGGACAGGTCGGTGGCCGGCTCGATGGCGATCTGGGCGGCGATCTCGCGGGCCGTGGCCTCGCCGAACGCGGCCACCCAGCGCGAATAGAGCCAGGGCGGGGCCAGCAGGATCGGGTCCTTGGCCGGCTCGCCGTCGCGCAGCAGGCCGCGCAAAACGGCGTTGACCAGGCCCTTGAACGGGCGGCTGGTCTTGTTGGCCCCGGCCAGCTCGACCGAGGTGGCCACGGCGGCGAAGGCCGGGACCTCCAGATAGAAGGCCTGGGCCGCGCCGAGGCGCAGCAGATGCATAACCCGGTCCGGCGGCGCCTTCTGCAGCTTGGCGGCCAGGGCGCGGTCGATGGGGCCGAGGTGGCGCAGCACGGCCATGGCCAGGGCGCGCGCGAAGGCTCGCTCACGCGGCTCCAGGAAGCGGAAACCGTTGGCGGAGGCGGCTTCGTCGATGCCGCCGCGGCGCGAGAGGGCCGCGTCGATAAGGTTCAGGGCGGCTTCCCGGGCGGGGAGGCCGTCGTTCAGTTCTTGAGTCACCGTCTCGCCGTGCCCCAAAGGCGAGGGCGAGCGCAAGCGTCTTGCGGAAAAATCGCGCGGCGATGCGGACGAAAAATGCTAGAATCCGCCCATGTCAGAGCCCGTTGACGCGTCCCCATCGCCTGAAATCGCCCCCTCGGACGTCCCCGGCGCCGCGCCGGGCAAGGCTCTGAGCCCCGCCGCCCGCCGCGCGCTGGAGGAGGCCGCCGAGCGCCGCGCCGCCGAACACGCCGCCGCCCTGCCGCCGGAAAAGGGCGGTCGCGAAGGCCCCGAGCCGACCCGTTTCGGCGACTGGGAGAAGAAGGGCGTGGCGGTCGACTTCTGAGGCTGGCAGGCTCCTCCGAAACAAAGGGAGCGAAAGTCTTGGAAGACCTTGCCGAACGCCGCATCCAGGTGGTGCGCGACCACATGGCGCTGGAGTGCGTCCATGACTGGGACGGGGTGATCGCCACCTTCGAGCATCCGCGCTACGAGATGCACGGCGGCGGCGCGGTGTTCGACGGCGAGGCCGCCGTACGCGGCTATTTCGCCGCCTCGCGCACGCCGTTCCCCGACCAGGGCAACGAGATCATCGCCATCGCGCACGCCGGCGACACGGTGCTGGTCGAGTTCTGGCTGACCGGCACCCATCTGGGACCGCTGAAGATCCCCGGGCGCACGGTCGAACCGACCGGCAAGGCCTTCCGCATCCGCATGGCCGCCAGCTTCGAGTTCGCGCCGGGCAGCGACAAGATCGTCTGCGAGCGGCCCTATTACGACCAGTTCGCGGTGCTGCGAGCGCTGGAGCTGGGATGACGGCGCGGCCTGCGACTTAAGGTTTCATTGCGCGCCATCCTCGCATACCAAGGCGGGGCCGCTGAAATTCGCCGGACGGGACGCACGACATGGAATGGCTGGTGATCCTGGCTCTGGGAGTCTGGGTCTATCGACAGGGCCAGAAGATCCGGAAGCTCGAGCGACGGCTGGACGCGGCCGACGCGCCGCGACGCATGGCCCCCGAGCTCGCCCCGCCGTTCCCGGAAAGCGCGGTGATCGCCGAGCCGATCGCGGCGCGCCCGCCCGAGCTCGCGCCGGACCCCGTCCCGGTCTACGTCCCCGAGCCCGCGGCGGCCGCGCGCGCGCCGGAACCGGCTTTCGCTTCGCCCTCGCCGCCGCGCCCTCGCGTTCCGCCGCCACCGGCGATCAACCGCGAGTCGGTGTCGACCTGGCTGTCGGAGAACGGCCTGGCCTGGATCGGCGGCGGCGGGCTGGCGCTGGGCGGTCTGCTGCTGGTGGCCTATGCCGCGCAGCGCGGACTGTTCGTTCCCGAGCTCCGCATCGCCCTGGCCGTCATCCTGGGCGCGGCGATGCTGGGGGCCAGCGAGTGGATCCTGCGCCAGAGGCCGTCGATCGCCGGCGGTCGCCACCTGCTGGCCGCCGCCGTCTCGGCCGGGGCCGGGGCGGTCACCCTTTACGGCGCCGTCTGCGCGGCCCACGGGCTGTATCACCTGATCCCGCTCGGCGTGGCCGCCGTCCTGGCCGCGGGCGTCTCCCTGGGCCTGCTGGCCCTGTCCCCGCGACACGGCGAGCCCCTGGCCCTTGTGGCGATCGTCGGCGCCGTGCTGACGCCGGCCTTCACCGGCCTGCCCGGCTGGTCGCCGCTGGCCTTGACGCTTTACGCGGCGCTGATCGGCGCGACGGGCTTTTCGATCTCTGCGCTGCGCCGCTGGGGCAAGGCGGGCGCCGCCACGATCATCGGCCTGCTGCTGCTCAGCGGGGTCCCGGTGGGCCAACACCAGACCCTTCCGGCGGTGATCATCCAGATCCTGGCCGCCGCCGGGCCGTTCGCCGCGACGCTGTGGCGACGCCGCTTCCGTCGCGACGACGCGGGGGACACCGCTGGAAGCGACTTCCGAGGTTTGCCCGCCCTGGCGCTGGCGCTGGTCAGCCTGGCGTCGTTCGGCCCCTGGTTCTCGGCCCCGGTCGGGACGGGACACCTGCCGACCGCCATCCTGCTGTCGGGGTTTCTGATCGTCCTGGCGGCGGTCATGGCGAGCCGCAACATGATCCGGCCTGGCCTGTTCGCCTTGCCCGTCGGCATGGCGATCTTCTGCCAGCTCGTGGCCATGGCCATCGCCGTTCGCGCCCCCGCCTTCGCCGCGCAGCTGCCGTGGCAGCACGCTCTGACCGCCCTGATCCCGGCGGTCACGCTCTGGCTGGCGCTGGGCCTGCCCGCCGTGGAGCGCACCCGCGTCCTGGCCATCGGCGGCATCGGCGTGGCCGTCCTGGCCAGCCTGACCTGGCCGATCCTGCATGCGGCGAAGATCGGCTTCGGCTGGGCGCCGGCCGCGATCCTGGCGGCGGCCCTGTTCGGCGCGGCGGCCCTGATCGCGCGCCGGGTGGAACAGGCCTCGACGGATCGAGGCCTGGCGCTTTGGCTGGCGGCGGCGGCCGAGATGGCCTTCCTGGCCGCGCACGCCGCCGTCGCGCCGCGCTTCGAGCCCGCCGCCTTCGGCCTGGCGGCGCTCGCCCTCGCCGTCGCCGCCTGGCGTCTGCCCTGGCGAGGCCTGGCCCCCGCCAGCGTGGTGGGCGGCCTGATCGCCTTCATCGCCATGCTGCGGCCGGAGGTCATAGGCGCGACCCTGGACGGCCGCTTGCCGCTGGCGACCCTGCTGGCCGTCAGCGCCGTGGCGGCCGGACTGCTGGCGGTCTCCTCCGCTCTGATCTGGAAGGGCGGCGGCGAGAGCGTCCGCAACGAGGTCGAGGCCCAAAGCGCGACCAGCCTGCTGATCGTGCTGCTGGCGCTGTTCGCGGCCCTGCACGTCGTGCTGTCGGGACCGCGAGACCGGGGTGTCGACAGCCTGCTGGAAGCCTCGCTGCGAACCCTGATGCTGCTGAGCACGGGTCTGCTGCTGGTGCTGCGCCAGCGCCCCGACGAGGGCCCGATCGCGCGCTGGCGCGCGCTGATCGTGGTCAGCCTGGGCGTCGCGCACGGCGTTCTGCTGCAAGGCCTGGCCTGGAACCCGTGGTGGGGCGCGGGCGAGCCGGTCGTGGGACCGCCGGTGCTGAACACCCTGATCCTGTCCTATCTGGCGCCGGCGGGTCTGCTGGCGGCCATCGTCTGGCGGCGTAGGCCGACCGATGATCGCTGGACGAAGACCTGGGTCCTGGCCGCCCCGCTCTTTGCTTTCCTGTGGGCCCTGCTGGCGCTGCGCCACCTCTTTCACGGCGCCGCCATGGGCTCCGCGGCGATCGGCCGGGCCGAGGGCGCGACCTATGCGGTCCTCGCCCTGGTCGCCGCCTATCAATTGCGCTCGCCCAGCCTGGCCGGACGCTCCAGCACGGCCTGGCTGGCGGGGATCGCGCCGGTGTTCGGCTGGCTGGCGTTGATCATCGCCGGCCTGGTGTTCGGCGTCCGCGCCAGTCCCTGGTGGGGACCGATGGTCGAACCGTTGGCGCCGGTCGGCGCCGCGCTGCTGCTGTTCGGCCTCTATGGCCTGGGCGCGGCGGCGATGCTCCGCCTGCGGCGCGGAGACGGACCGTTCGACCGGACCGCCCTGGCCGGCGCGGTCGGAACCCTGTTCGTGCTGCTGACCCTGCTGATCCGCTACGCCTTCCACGGCGCCGACATGCGCGCGCCCACGGGCGGCGAGGGCCTGGAGACCTGGACCTTTTCGGCGCTCTGGGCGGTGTTCGGTCTGGCCGTCCTCAGCCTGGGCGCGGCGCGCAAGGACATCGTCCTTCGGTGGGCGGGCCTGGCGGCCCTGCTGTTCACGGCGGCCAAGGTCGTGCTGTTCGACCTGGCGCGGCTGGAAGGCGTCACGCGGGCGGCCTCGTTCCTGGCCGTCGGGGCGCTGTTCGTGGGCGGCGCCCTGCTGGCGCGGCGCCTGAACGCCGGGCGTCGTCCGGCGGAGGACCTGGAGACCTAGTTAAGGGCCATTGTTCCCCGAACGGTATCGGCTAGCGTGGCCTGATCATCGCCGGAGACATCCCTTGCGCCTGCTCGCCAAGATCGTCGCGATCGCCCTGCTGCTGCTGGCCCCGCCCGCGCTCGCCAAGCCCGCCAAGCCCGTCGCCGTGCTCGCCGCCGGGGCCGTGGCCGCGCCGGACCGCTACGGGGCGCTGGCGGCGGAGGAGATCCTCAAGGCGGGCGGCAACGCGGTCGACGCGGCGGTGGCGACCGGCTTCGCCCTGGCCGTCACCTATCCCGAGGCCGGCAACCTGGGCGGCGGCGGGTTCATGACGCTGTATGTGGGCGGCAAGCCCTACTTCCTCGACTATCGGGAGACGGCGCCGGCGGCGGCTTCGGCCGACATGTATCTGGGCAAGGATGGCGAACCGGTCGAAGGCCTGTCCCTGTACGGCAATCTCGCGTCCGGCACGCCCGGCACGGTGCGGGGTCTGGCCATGGCCCACAAGCGGTTCGGCAAGCTGTCCTGGGCGCGGGTCCTGGCCCCGGCCATCCGCTACGCCCGCGACGGCTTCACGGTGAACGCCCGGTTCTCCGGAATGCTGGCCGGCGAGGTCCCGCCGCAGTTCAAGGGCACGAACTTCCGGACCTATTTCGGCTCGCACAAGGCCGGGACGCTGTTCAAGCAGCCGGACCTGGCCGCCACCCTGGAGCGGATCGCCCGAGGCGGCGACAAGGCGTTCTACGAGGGCGAGACCGCCGACCTGATCGTCGCCCAGATGGGGCGCGGTCCGGTCAAGGGCCTGATCACCAAGGCCGACCTCGCCGGCTACAAGGCCGTCTGGCGCGCGCCGGTGACCGCCAAGTGGCGCGGCTATGACGTCATCACCGCCCCGCCGCCCAGCTCGGGCGGGATCGCGCTGATGCAAATGCTGTTGATGAAGCAGGACCTGGCCCCGAGCTTCAAGGGCGTGGGCCTCAATGATCCCCAGTACGTCCACCTGCTGGCGGAGATCGAAAAGCGCGTCTACGCCGACCGCGCGGAATATCTGGGCGACCCCGACTTCGTGAAGGTCCCGGTGTCCAACCTGATCGACCCCGCCTATGTCGCCCGGCGCGCCCGCGAGGTCGATCCGGACAGGCCCTCGCCGACCAAGGCGGTGGTCCCGGGCCTGGAGAAGCCGCAGACCACCCACTATTCGATCGTCGACAAGTGGGGCAACGCCGTCTCCAACACCTACACGCTGAACGGCTGGTTCGGGTCGGGCGTGGTGGTCGAGGGGGCGGGCTTCATCCTCAACGACGAGATGGACGACTTCTCGGCCAAGCCCGGCGCGCCCAACATGTTCGGCGTGGTCGGCGGGGCCGCCAACGCGATCGCGCCCCACAAGCGACCCCTGTCGTCGATGACCCCGACGATCCTGGTCAAGGACGGCAAGCCGGCCATGGTCATCGGCACGCCCGGCGGCTCGCGGATCTTCACCTGGGTGTTCCAGGTGCTGGCCAATGTCTATGACCACGGCCTGACCCTGAAGGCCGCCCAGAAGGCGCCGCGCTTCCACCACCAGCTGCTGCCCGAGAATGTGATCTTCTACGAGCCGTCCGCTCCGCCCTCCGCCGCCCTGAAGACGGCGCTGGAGGCGCGTGGCTACAAGTGGGTCGAGGACTTCAGCGGCGACATGGAGGCGATCCAGGTGGTGGGCAGGACGCCGGTTCCGGAGGCGGATCCCCGGGCCCGCGGCGTGGCGCTGGTGGTGAAATGATCCTCCCCCGCGATGCGGGGGAGGTGGCCCAAAGGGCCGGAGGGGGCTAACTGGATCGAGGCCGCGTTTGCCCCCTCAGTCGCTCCGCGACAGCTCCCCCGCATCGCGGGGGAGCATCTACAGCCCCGCGATCTCCGCGACCACCTTCAGCGCCGCTTCGCGCGGGTCGTTGGCCGCGGTGATCGGACGGCCGCAGACCAGGTGGCTGGCGCCGGCGCGGATGGCGGCCTCGGGGGTGGCGGCGCGGGCCTGGTCGTTCTTGGCCGACCAGAAGGGGCGCACGCCGGGGGTGACGATCAGGAAGTCCGGGCGCCCGGCCTCCTTGGCGATCTCGCGGGCCAGGGCGGCTTCGTGCGGGCTGGAGACGATGCCGTCGACGCCGCATTCGATGGCCTGGCGCACGCGGCGCTCGACCAGGTCGCGGGCCCCGAAGGCGTAGCCCATCTCGATCAGGTCGGCGTCGGTCAGGCTGGTCAGCACCGTCACCGCCAGGATCTTCAGCGAGGAGTCGCCGCGCGCCTTGACGGCCGCGTTCATCACCTGCGGCTCGGCGTGGACGGTCAGCAGGTCGCAGCCGCTCTGGGCCAGGACGCGGGCCGAGCGCTCGACGGTCGCGCCGATGTCGTGCAGCTTCCAATCGAGGAAGATCGACTTGCCCGAAGCCTTGAGGTCGCGGGCCAGGGTCATGCCGTCGCTGGCCAGCAGCTCCAGGCCGATCTTGTAGAACGACACCGCGTCGCCAAGGCGCTCGACCATGTCGCGGGCGTCGTCGACGGTGGGCAGGTCCAGCGGAACGATCAGGCGCGGATCGGCGGTCATGTCTTGCCCCCAGGGGTTGGCGCGCGGGAGCGTTCGCCCTAGGACAGGACGAGAACCGGGCGCTTTGATAAAGGTAAGGACGTCGAATGACCGAGGCCAAACTCGCCGTCAACTTCTTCGTCGCGTTGTTCGCCCTGATCGACCCGATCGGCAACGTGCCCTTGTTCGCCGCCGCCACCCTGGGCGCGGCCGCCGCGGGGCGGCGGATGGTGGCCGTCTATATCGGCCTGTTCGTCGCGGCGTTCCTGATCTTCTTCTTCTTCACGGGCGTGGGTCTGCTAGCGTTCTTCGGCATCTCGATGCCGGCGTTCCGGATCGCCGGCGGCGTCATCCTGTTCATTCTCGGGCTGGACATGCTGCGCGACGACTTCACCACCATGTTCGCCGACGCGGCCGAGGGCGTCGAGGGCCAGTCGGCGCGGGTCTACGCCCGCAAGCGCTTCGAGCGCCTGATCGTGCCGTTCGCCATGCCCTTGCTGATCGGTCCGGGCGCGATCTCGACCGTCATCATCTACGCCGCCGAGGCCAAGCCGTTCGGCTGGGCGGGCCTGGGCCTGGGCGTGGCGGTGATCTCGGCGGTGTCGCTGGTGATGGTGGCGGTGTTCTGGGCCGCGCCGCTGATCAGCCGGATCCTGGGCCGCATCGGCATGAGCATCGTGGTGCGGGTCCTGGGCCTGATCCTCTGCGCCCTGGCGGTGCAGTTCGTGCTGATCGGCGTGGGCGACGCCACGCGCGGCCTGGTGCGTCCGGACGCCCAGACGCCCTACGCGACCGCTAAGTAGCCGCGCGGTCTGGACAGCCTCGGCCGCACGCGCCCATATCCCGCCATGCGCGCTTCCGCTCACGATGCCGACGTGATCATCGCCGGCGCCGGCATGGCCGGCTCCACCCTGGCTCTGGCCCTGGCGTCGGGCGGCCTCCGGCCGCTCCTGGTCGACCCCCAGCCGTTCGAGGCCCAGCTGGCCCCCGCCTTCGACGGGCGCAGCTCGGCCATCGCCTATTCCTCGTTCCGCCAGTGGCGCGCGATCGGGGCGGGCGAGGCGCTCGCGCCCCACGCCCAGCGCATAGAGCAGATCCTGGTCACCGACGGCCGCACGCCGGGCGCCGCGGCCCGCAAGGCCTCGCCGGCCTTCCTGCGGTTCGACAGCAGCGAGATCTCCGGCCGCATCGACGGCGAGCCGCTGGGCTATCTGATCGAGAATCGCCAGATCCGCGCGGCGCTGTCCCAGGCGGTGATCGACAAGGCCATCCCCGTCATCGCCCCGATGGCGGCCAAGGCCCTGGCGGTCGACGCCGGCGCCGCGAAGCTGACCCTGTCGGACGGCCGGGTGCTGTCGGCCCCGCTGGCGGTCAGCGCCGAGGGCCGTGGTTCGGTCCTGCGCCGGTCGGCCGGCATCGGCGAGATCGCCTGGGGCTACGGCCAGAGCGGCGTCGTCGCCACCGTGCGGATGGAAAGGCCTCACGAGGGGGTGGCCCACGAATATTTCCTGCCCAGCGGCCCGTTCGCCATCCTGCCGCTGACGGGCAACCGCGCCAGCCTGGTCTGGACCGAGAGCACCGCGCGCGGCGAGGCCCTGCGCAACGCCTCGCCCGAGATTTTCCACGCCCACCTGATGCGGCGGTTCGGCGACTTCCTGGGCGCGGTGACCGTCGAGGGGCCGACCTTCGTCTATCCGTTGTCGCTGCTGCTGGCCGAGCGGATGACCGCCCCGCGCCTGGCCCTGATCGGCGACGCGGCCCACGGCGTGCACCCGATCGCGGGGCAGGGACTGAACCTGGGTCTGAAGGACGCCGCGGCGCTGGCCGAGGTGCTGGTCGAGGCCGTGCGCAACGGCGAGGACATCGGCGCCGAGGCGGTGCTGGAGCGCTACGCCCGCTGGCGGCGGTTCGACACCGTCACCAACGCCCTGGCCTTCGACGCCTTCGTGCGGATCTTCTCGAACGACAATCCGCTGCTGCGCGTCGCGCGCGGGGCGGGCCTGGCGGTGGTCAACCGCATCGCGCCGGCCAGGCGGTTCTTCATGCACGAAGCCGGCGGCGGGGTGGGCGACCTGCCGAAGCTGCTGCGGGGGCAGAGCCTGTAAGGCCCCCTCCGCGCCTTCGGCGCTCCTCCCCCATAGGGGGAAGAAGGATATCGCGAACCTGCCGCCCCCTCTGGGGGCGGACGACCTCGCGAAGCGAGGTCAGGTGGGGGCAAGTAACCCCTACTCGCTCAGTTCCCGCGCCTCTTCCGGCAGCATGATCGGCACGCCGTCGCGGATCGGATAGGCCAGCTTGGCCGAGCGGCTGATCAGTTCGCCCTTGGCGCGGTCATATTCCAGCGGGCCGCGGGTCACGGGGCACACCAGCACTTCCAGCAGGCGCGGATCGACATCGATGGTCGGGGTGGGAGCGTCTTGGGTCATGGGCTGTGTCTACTGGCCCTCTCGCCTATTGGATAGAGTGCGGTTCGTCATCGTCCCCGGCGGCGGCGTCGATCTCCAGCAGCGCCGTCAGGGTCGCCTTGCGCTCGAAGATGGTCTCGGCCTCCAGCAGGGCCTGTTTTTCCATCGGGTCGAACGGCAGGGCCATGGCCAGGCTGTTGATCAGGGCGTCGGAGGGCGCGCTCTCGGCGTCGCCCCAGTCGATGGCCAGGCCGCGGTGGTCGAGATAGCGGCGCAGGGCCGACAGCAGGCGGTCGATATCGGCGGCGGTGCGCGTGCCGCCGGGGGTGTCCTCGCGCAGGTCAGGTTCGTAGGGCGCGAAGTCGGCGCGAACCTGACGATAGGGCGTTCGCACCGGCAGCTCGTCGCCGGCCCGGAAGCGGCAGACCCCCGTCAGGGTGATCAGGTAGCGGCCATCGCTAGTCTCGGCGAAGCTGGTCACCCGGCCGGCGCAGCCGACGGGCGCCAGGGGCGGGCGTTGAGGGTCGGCGTCCTGGCCGGGCGTCCGCGGGCGGGTCTGGATCATGCCGATGATCCGCTCGCCCGACATGGCGTCGTCCAGCATGTTCAGATAGCGCGGTTCGAAGATGTTCAGCGGCAGCTGACCGCCGGGCAGCAGCAGAACGCCATCCAGCGGAAACACCGGGACCACCAGGGGCAGGTCGCTGAGCTTTCGGTAGGCCACCGCCATTCAGCGCTCCCTTCTTCTCTAGCTGAACAGGATCGACGACAGCTTGCGTCGACCCTGCTTGGCGACCTCGGAGGTCGGTCCCGCGGCTTCGAACACCGTCAGGAGCTGCTTGCGGGCCGCATCGTCGTTCCACGTACGGTCGCGCGCGATGATGGCCAGAAGGTGGTCGGCCGCGTCCTGCAGGCGTCCGGTCCCGGCCAGGGCCTTGGCCAGCTCCAGGCGAGCCTCGTGGTCGTCGGGATCGGCGGCCAGGCGCTTCTCGAACTCGGACGTCTCCGACGGGGCGTCCTCGGCGAGCGCCAGCGCCGCGCGGGCGGCGTCCAGGTCGGGATCCTTGGCGTCGGCCGGGGCCATGGCCACCACCTCGGCCGCGCCCTCCAGGTCGCCGCCCAGCAGATAGGCGCGCGCCATGCCGCCCAGGGCCTTGATGTTCTCCGGATCGGTCTGCAGGGCCTGGGCGAAGGCCTGGGCCGCGCCGCCGATGTCGCCGATCTCCAGCGATTCCTTGCCCAGGGCGATCAGGTCGTCGATGGCGCTGGGGCCGGCCGGACCGGCCAGCTTCTCGACGAAGGCCTTGACCTGGCTCTCGGGCAGGGCGCCCTGGAAGGCGTCCACCGGGCGGCCGTCGACGAAGGCGTAGACGGTCGGGATCGACTGCACGCGCAGCTGGCCGGCGAAGCCCGGATTGGCGTCGACGTCGATCTTGACCAGCTTCACCGCGCCGTTGGCGGCGCCGACGACCTTTTCAAGCGCCGGGGTCAGCTGGCGGCAGGGGCCGCACCAGGTGGCCCAGAAGTCGACGATGACGGGCTGGGTCTTGGAGGCCTCGATGACGTCGGCCATGAAGCTGGCGTCCGTGCCGTCCTTGATGTGCGCGCTCTTGGCCAAATTCCCCGAGGAGGGGGCAGCGGGCTTTTCGCCGATCAGGGACATCGGGTCTCTCGTGTACTCAAGGTGGGAACGCTCGAAGCCGCAAGATGGTCCTTCAAGCGCCGTGGCGCAATGTCCCGTTCGCGTATCAGGCGACCACTTCCATGGCTTCGAAGTCGACGATCATCGGCTCGACGCCCAGCGCGGTCAGGAACTTGCGGAAGTCGGCCTGGGACACCGCCGTGGTGGCGTCGTTGCTTAAGGGATGGAAGTTGACCGGGTCGCTGGCCGCCAGGGCCTTGTCGAGCACGAACCGCACCCGCCGGTCGGTGTCGTTGATCAGGCCGAAGGCGGTGACCGAGCCGGGCCGCACGCCCAGGGTCTCGAGCATCATCGCCTCGGGTCCGAACGACAGCCGGGCCGAGCCGATCACGTGGTGCAGCTTCTTCAGGTCGATCGTCGTCTCGCCCAGGGCCGAGATCAGCCACAGCTGGCCCTTGGCGTCCTTGAGGAACAGGTTCTTGGTGTGGCCGCCGGGGAGGGCCTGCTTGATCTCCAGCCCCTCCTCGACGCGGAACACCGGCGGATGGTCGAGCGTGGCGTGCGCGACGCCATGCGCGTCGAAGAAGGCGAACAGGTCGGAACGGGTCTTCATGCGGCTCTACTAGACGGCCAGAGGGCGCGAGCGCTAGACCAGACGATCAGGGTAGGAAAACAAGGACGAAGGCCGGCATGGAACTGGAGTGCTATCCCACCGAGAACCGTCCGCCGGAGATCGTGCCGGGGCGGCCGCAGCGCGCCTGGATGGACCGGTTCGCCGATCGCCATCCCTATCGCTGCCTGCCGCTGACCATGGCCAACACCACCGGCTGGGACATCCTCTGCCCGGTGGGCTTCTCGATGACCTGGGACGGCGGGGCGCACCAGGATTGCATCAAGTTCCAGCCCGACCATCCGTATCCGGGCTTCACCGATTTCGTGAAGTCGCACTTCACGCGCGGGGTCGTGACCTTCCACACCGGCTATCTGTTCCGCACGCCGCCAGGCTGGTCGCTGATGACCATGGGGCCGCCCAACCACATCAAGGACGGCATCCAGCCCCTGGCCGGCGTGATCGAGACCGACTGGCTGCCCTTTCCGTTCACGATGAACTGGATGTTCACCCGCCCCGGCACGGTGCGGTTCGAGAAGGGCGAGACCTTCTGCTTCATCATGCTGATCCAGGACAAGCCGATGGAGGCCTTCCAGCCGGTGATCAAGTCGATGAACGCCAATCCCGAGCTGCGCCGCCAGTACGACGTCTGGGCCGAAAAGCGCAGCGAGTTCAACAAGCTGATTTTCAAGCGCGACCCCGAGGCCACCAAGGAGGCCTGGCAGCGCTTCTACTTCAAGGGCGAATATCCCGAGGAGATCGCCGCCGAGGCCCCCAGCCACCACGTCAACAAGCGGCGCATGAAGGCCCCGAAGGTGGGGGTGTAGAAGGCGGCGCTAAGCCGCCTTCACGGCCGTCACGATCGACTTCACGACCTTCTTGACCAGGGCCGGGTCATCCCCCTCGGCCATGATGCGGATCAGCGGTTCGGTGCCGGAGGCGCGCACGACGATGCGGCCGGCGCCGTTCAGCTGGCTCTCGCCGTCGGCGATGGCCTCCTTCACCGCCTTGGCTTCCAGCGGCTTGCCGCCGGCGAAGCGGACGTTTTCCAGGAGTTGCGGCACGGGCTCGAACTGGCGGCCGAGCGCGCTCATCGGCCGGCCGGTCTGGACCATCACCGCCAGCACCTGCAGGGCGGCGATCAGGCCGTCGCCCGTGGTCGACAGGTCGGACAGGATCACGTGGCCCGACTGCTCGCCGCCGAGGTTGAACCCGCCCTCGCGCATGCGCTGCATGACGTAGCGGTCGCCGACGGCGGTGCGCTCCAGGCTCAGGCCCAGGGCGTTCAGCTGGCGCTCGAGGCCGAGGTTGGACATGACGGTGGCCACGACGCCGCCGCCCTTCAGGGTTCCGGCGCTGGCCAGGGCCGAGGCGATGATCGCCATGATCTGGTCGCCGTCGACGACGACCCCCTTCTCGTCGCAGATCACCAGGCGATCGGCGTCGCCGTCCAGGGCGATGCCGATGTCGGCGCGATATTCGCGGACCATCCGGGCCATGGCCTCGGGATGGGTCGAGCCGCACTCGGCGTTGATATTGGTGCCGTTCGGGGCCACCCCGACCGGGAACACCTCGGCGCCCAGTTCGTACAGGGCCTCGGGCGCCACCTTGTAGGCCGCGCCGTGGGCGCAATCGATGACGACGCGCAGGCCCGACAGGTTCATGTGGCGCGGGAAGGTCGCCTTGACGATCTCGATGTAGCGGGCCTGGGCGTCGTCGATGCGCTTGACGCGACCCAGGTCGCGCGGGGCGGCCAGGCCTTCCTGCAGGCCCTCGTCCATCAGGGCCTCGATCTTCAGCTCCTGCTCGTCGGAGAGCTTGTAACCGTCGGGGCCGAACAGCTTGATGCCGTTGTCGGCGAAGTCGTTGTGGCTGGCCGAGATCATGATCCCGAGATCGGCGCGCATCGAGCGGGTCATCATCGCCACGGCCGGCGTCGGCAGGGGACCGAAGAGCCGCACGTCCAGGCCGACGCTGGTCAGGCCGGCGACGAGGGCCGGCTCGATCATGTAGCCCGACAGGCGGGTGTCCTTGCCGATCACCACCAGGTGCCGACGCTCATCCTGCGAGCGGAACAGCTTGCCAGCGGCGAGGCCGACGCGCAGTGCCACCTCGGCCGTCATCGGATGCTTGTTGGCCTGGCCCCGGATGCCGTCGGTGCCGAAATAGGCGCGCTTGCTCATGGTCGCTTTGTCGTCTCTTTGAAGCCATCGTCGGACCGCGAAACGATCCGAAATGCAGATTTACGGGAGACGGCCTTGAGCGAGTGCTAAAGGCCGACTTCGAAATCCTCGTGCGGCTAGGGATAATCCTGTCGGCGCGTTCTACAAGGGATCATGGCCCATGTGCGGCATTATCGGCATCGTCGGAAAACAACCCGTCGCCGACCGTCTGATCGAGAGCCTCAAACGCCTTGAATATCGGGGCTATGACTCCGCGGGCGTCGCGGGCGTCGTCGGCGGCTCCAATGGCGAAACGAGGGTCGAGCGCCGCCGGGCCAAGGGCAAGATCAAGGCGCTGGAAGCCCTGCTCGCGGAAGACCCGCTGGTCGCCTCCGTCGGCATCGGCCACACGCGCTGGGCGACCCACGGCGCGCCCAACGTTCAGAACGCCCACCCGCAGACCGCCGGTCGCGTCACCCTGGTCCACAACGGCATCATCGAGAATTTCGCCGAGCTGAAGGCCGAGCTGGCCGCCGCCGGCCGCGCGTTTTCCAGCGACACCGACACCGAGGTCATCGCCCACCTGATCGACGCCGAGCTGGCGACCGGCCTGCCGCCGCTCGAAGCCTTCAAGGCGACCCTGGACCGCCTGACCGGCGCCTACGCCCTGGCCGTGCTGATCGAGGGCGAGGACAACCTGATCCTGGGCGCCCGCCGCGGCAGCCCGCTGGTCGTCGGCGAGGGCCAGGGCGAGATGTTCCTGGGCTCGGACGCCCTGGCCGTCGGTCCCTTCACCAACCGGGTGATCTATCTGGACGAGGGCGACTACGTGGCCCTCGACCACGACAGCCATCGGATCTTCGACGCCAGCGGCGCGGCCGTGACGCGGCCCGTGCGCGTGGTGCCGACCTCGTCGGTCATGCTGGAGAAGGGCAACTACCGGCACTTCATGGAGAAGGAGATCCATGATCAGCCCGAGGGTTGCCAGCGCACGATCGCGGCCTATGTCGACACCCTGACCTCGAAGGCGGCCGTCCCGGGCGACATCGACTTCGCCAAGCTCGAGCGCATCCAGATCGTCGCCTGCGGCACCTCCTATATCGCCGGCGTCGTGGGCAAGTATCTGATCGAGCAGCTGGCCGACCTGCCGGTCGATGTCGAGATCGCCTCGGAGTTCCGCTACCGCACCCCGGCCCTGCGGCCGGGCTCGCTGGTCATCGCCATGTCGCAGTCGGGCGAGACCGCCGACACCCTGGCGGCCCTGCGCTACTGCAAGGCCAAGGGCATGAAGAGCGCGGTGGTGGTCAACGCCCAGGAATCGACCATGGCCCGCGAGGTCGACGTGGTCTGGCCGATCCACTGCGGTCCCGAGATCGGGGTCGCCTCGACCAAGGCCTTCACCGCCCAGGTCAGCGTGATGATCGCCCTGGCCATCGCCGCGGCCAAGGCGCGCGGGACGATCGGCGACGCCGAGGAGCAGCGCCTGGTCAAGGTGCTGCTGGAAGCCCCGCGCCTGATCGCCGAGGCCATCGGCCTGGAAGACGCCATCAAGGAGATCGCCGCCGACGTCGCCAAGGCGCGGGACGTGCTCTATCTCGGCCGTGGCCCGATGTCGGCCCTGGCGCTGGAAGGCGCGCTGAAGCTGAAGGAGATCAGCTATATCCACGCCGAGGGCTACGCCGCCGGCGAGCTGAAGCACGGCCCGATCGCCCTGGTCGACGACCAGACCCCGATCGTCATCCTGGCGCCCCACGACAGCTATTTCGAGAAGTCGGCCTCGAACATGAGCGAGGTGATGGCCCGCGGCGGCCAGGTGATCTTCATCACCGACACCGAAGGCGTGAAGCACGCGCCGGCGGGGGCGAAAGTGGTGGTGACGGCCCCGGCCTCGGACCCGCTGGTCTCGACCCTGGTGATGTCGGCCCCGATCCAGCTGCTGGCCTACCACGTGGCGGTGGTGAAGGGCGCGGATGTCGACCAGCCGCGCAACCTCGCCAAGTCGGTGACGGTGGAGTGAGGCTAGTCCTCCCCGGTGGGGAGGATCAGGCTTTCAGCAGGTAGTCCCGCGTCAGCGGCGTGGCGTCGCGCTTCTTGGCCAGTTGGATCTGGAAGACCATGTGGCCGCCGTGCCGGAAGCCCAGTTCGGCGCCGGCCAGGTAGAACTCCCACATCCGCCGGAAGCGGGCGTCGAACATCGTCGGGATGTCCGGATCGGCCATGAACCGCTCGCGCCAGATGCGGCAGGTCTCGGCGTAGTGCAGGCGCAGGATCTCGATGTCGGTGATCCACAGGCCCGCGTGCTCGATGGCCGCGACGATCTCCGACAGGCCGGGAATATAGCCGCCCGGGAAGATGTACTTCTGGGTGAAGGCGTTGGTCGCGCCCGGTCCATGCATCTTGCCGATCGAGTGGACCAGGGCCACGCCGTCGTCGTCCAGCAGCTTGGCGATGGTCTCGAAATAGGTGCGGAAATTCGGCGCCCCGACATGCTCCAGCATGCCGACCGAGACGATGCGGTCGAACTTTTCGTCGAGGTCGCGATAGTCGGTCAGGCGGAAGTCGGTCTTGTCGGCCAGGCCCGCCTTCTCGGCGCGTTCCTTGGCCAGGGCCAGCTGCTCGGTCGACAGGGTCACGCCCGTCATCTGGGCCCCGAAGTCCTTGGCCAGGGTCATGGACAGGCCGCCCCAGCCCGAGCCGATGTCCAGCGTCTTCATGCCCGGCTTGATCAGCAGCTTGCGGCCGATCAGGGCCTTCTTGGCGGCCTGGGCCTCTTCCAGCGTCATGTCCGGACGCTCGAAATAGGCGCAGCTGTACTGCATGTCGGTGTCGAGGAACCGGCGATAGAGATCGTTCGACAGGTCGTAGTGGTGCGAGACGTTGCGGCGCGAGGCCACGCGGTCGTTGACCTGCTGGATGCGCCGCTTCAAGGCCTTGCGGAAGCGGGTGAAGGCCGAGCCGCGCTTGGGTTTGCGGCCGCCGCTCTCGCCGACGATGGTCAGGAGGTCCGAGATCGAGCCCTGTTCGAAGACGATGTCGCCTTCCATATAGCCTTCGCCGAGGCCGAGGCTGGGATTGGCCAGCCGGCGCAGACCCCGGCTGTTGATCCGGATGGCCACGGGCGGCCCGGTCCCGTCCCCCGCCTTGACGACGCGACCTCCCGGCAGGTGCGCCGTGAAATCGCCGGTCTTGATCATTTTGGAGAGCAGGGCTTCGATCATGGGACCAACTTAAGCTCAAGTTCGGCCGCGACAACCTGTCGCACACGGAGGAAGCGCCTTGTCGATCGTGATGACGCCGATCAGGCAGGTCCAGGGCGATGGGGCGACGGAGATCCAGGAGAGGAACCGGTGAGCGGCGCCGACCTCGCTGTCAGCCGCGCGGCGCCCGAGGAGGCGCCGATCGTCGCCAACCTGATGCAGTTCTACATCCACGACTTTTCGGAGCTGTGGTTCGACCGCGCCATCGAGGGCGAGCTGGAGCCGGACGGTCGCTTCTCGGACTATCCGGGGCTCGACGCCTACTGGAGCGACCCGACGCGCGAGGCCTGGCTGTTCCGGATCAAGGGCCGGCCGGTCGGTTTCGCCCTGGTCAACGACGTCGCCCATTCGCGCACGCCCGTCGACCGCGCGGTGGCCGAGTTCTTCATCGTCCGCAAGCACCGCCGGCGCGGGGTGGGGCTGGCGGCCGCCCACGCCCTGTTCGGCACGGCCTGGGGCGTCTGGGAGGCGGCGGTGGTCCGCCGCAATGTCGGGGCGCTGGCCTTCTGGCGCCGCGCCGCCCAGAGCTACCCCGGCGTGCGCGACGTGGTCGAGGAGGATCACGACGACGCGCTGTGGAACGGCGCGATCCTGCGGTTCCGGGTAGGCTAGAGCTTCCTCAGCTCCGGGCAGGCGTCGGGTTCGGCGGTCCAGCTGATGCTGTCGATCTTCCAGGCGCCGTCGGCCTTGGCGAGCGTGAAGATGTCGACGCCGCAGTGGACGGTCTTGCCGTCCTTGCTGGCCTCGTAGGGAGCGGTGACGGTGGCCAGGGCGCCGCGGCGGATGATCACCGGCGACCACATCCATTCCTTGAACCCGGTCGGGGTCCGCTTGCCGAAGCTGTCCTCGAAGCTGAAGCGCCGCATCACGACGCCGCCATCGGGCTTGCTGGTCAGCGACATCAGGCGGGCCTCGGGCAGCAAGGTGGCGCGCATGGCCGCCGCGTCGCCAGCCTCCAGCCCGTCGAAGAAGGCCTGGGCCGTGGCCAGCACCGCCCGGTCCTCGGCGTCGGCCGAAGGCGGCGGGGCGGGGTTCTGGGCTAAGGCGGCGGCGAGCATCAGGGCGGGCAGCAGGGGCATGGCGGAACCTTGGCTCAGGCGTCGTGGGACAGGCGCTGCAGGAAGGCTTGGGCCGCCTCCTTGTGGCGCGGCTTGACGGTCTTGCCGAGGATGGCGACCAGGGCCGCGATCACGGCGGCGTCGTCGGTGAAGCCGATCACCGGCAGGATGTCGGGAATGGCGTCGGTCGGCAGGACGAAATAGGCCAGGGCCGCCAGCATCATGCCCTTGGCCGCCGTCGGGGTTTCGGGATCGCGGGCGGCCCACCAGACCGACAGGGCGTCGGCGGCGAAGGGCACCTTGGTCGCCATCTTGCGGATCTTGGGCAGGAAGCCCTTCTCGACCCGCTCTTCGTTGACGCGCACCGTGATGGGCGCGAGCGCCTTCTTTGGATCCAGCACGTCGTTGACGTTTACGTCGGGGGACGGTTTGGCGTCGCGGCTCATCGGTTTAAACCCTCACTCAAAGTCGATCCTAAACGCAAACCTTCAGGAAACGTCCATGAAACTCGACAACACCGTCGCCGCCGTCGTCACCGGAGGCGCTTCGGGCCTCGGCGAGGCCACCGCCCGCGCCCTGGCGGCGCAAGGCGTGAAGGTCGCCATCTTCGACATGAACGAAGCCCGCGGCGAAGAAGTCGCCAAGGAGATCGGCGGCGTGTTCTGCAAGGTCAACGTGACCAGCGACGCCGATGTCGACGCCGGGTTCGAAAAGGCCCGCGCCGCCCACGGCCAGGAGCGGATCCTGGTCAACTGCGCCGGCACCGGCAACGCGGCCAAGACCGCCAGCCGCGACAAGGCCACCGGCGAGACCAAGCACTTCCCGCTCGACGCCTTCGACCGCATCATCCAGATCAACCTGGTCGGCACGTTCCGCTGCATCGCCAAGTCGGCCAAGGGCATGCTGGACCTCACGCCGCTGGAAGACGGCGAGCGCGGCGCGATCGTCAACACCGCCAGCGTCGCGGCCGAGGACGGCCAGATGGGCCAGGCGGCCTATTCGGCGTCGAAGGGCGGCGTGGTCGGCATGACCCTGCCGATCGCCCGCGACCTGATGGGCGAGGGCATCCGCGTCAACACCATTCTGCCGGGCATCTTCAACACCCCGCTGATGAACGGGGCGCCAGAAGCGGTGAAGGCGGGTCTGGCCGCCTCGGTGCCGTTCCCCAAGCGCCTGGGCAATCCGGAGGAGTACGCCCAGTTGGCGGTGACCATGATCACCTGCGGCTACTTCAACGGCGAGGACGTGCGCCTGGACGGCGGCATCCGCATGGCGCCGCGGTAAGCCGGCCAGATCCTCCCCCGCGATGCGGGGGAGGTGGCCCAGAGGGCCGGAGGGGGCCAATCCGGCTTACGCCCAGCTCGCCCCCTCAGTCGCTTCGCGACAGCTCCCCCGCATCGCGGGGGAGCATCTCTGGCTTTACTTGCCCGGAGCCGGCCGCTGGATGCTGCTGGCCAGGTTGGCCATGATCTCGCGGGCGTCGTAGGCGCGCGGGTCGCCTTCCGGCTTCTTGCCCTTGTGCATCACGATCTCGGCGCCGGCCTCGAACCGCTCGACGGTGCGGATCTGGGCACGGTCGGCGAAGAAGGGGTCGCCCCAGAAGGGGTCCCAGCTGCGCCAGCCATAGGCGCCGCCGTAGTAGCGCCAGGCCGGGCGCCAGTAGCCGTACGGATAGCCGTAGCCGAAGCCCGGCCGCATGAACGGATCGGGCTCGACATAGGAGCGCGAGGTGCGGTCGGTGCGGTGGTCGGCGGTCTCGAACCAGTCATAGCCCTGCTGCACGGTCAGCTCGGCCGACCGATACAGCAGATAGCGCTCGACCGTTTCGCGCGAGGTCAGGCTGTTGCCGGCGAACGACACGCGGTAGCGGTCGCCTTCCAGCTTCTGCTCGGAGAAGCCGCCGGCGGACGAGCTGGCGGACATCTTCGGCTGGTACGGCGTCGGCGTGGCGCAGGCCGACAAGCCGGCCGCGATGACCAGCGCCGCGGCGATGGCGACCTTTTTCATGGACATGATCTGCTCCTTCAAGCGGAGTCCTCGGTACTTAAGACAACTCTGGCGAGGCTTTGTGGTTTCGCCAAGGCGAAGTTTGCGTCGCCACGGAAATCTTTCAGCCTCTCGACACGATAAGTACGGCCGCCGTGATCAGAAGGACGCCGACCAGGATCGCGAATCCCCGCCGAAATCCCGGCTCGTTCATGCGCGTCGACAGGGCCGCGCCGCCCAGGCCGTAGGACGACATGCTGATCAGGTCCATGCCGATGGTGGCGCAGGCGAACATGACCAATTGCGGGGCCAGCGGCCGCTTGATGTCCAGGAAGGGCGGCAGCACGCCCGAGAAGAACAGCAGGATCTTCGGATTGGCGATCTGGACCATGAAGCCGTCGAGGAAGGCCGAGCGTCCCGCCCGCAAGGTGGCGCTGGCGTGGCTCTCGAGGTTCCTGATCCCGGCCCATAGCGATTTCAGGCCCAGCCAGACCAGATAGGCCGCCCCGGCCCAGGCCAGGACGTGGAAGGCCTTGGGGAAGGCCAGGATCAGCGCGCCCAGACCGAGGGCCGAGCCGGTGAACCAGACCAGGGTGGCGGTGTTCATGCCGACGACCGATACGAGCGCCGCGCCCTTGCCGCGCTCCATGCCGGTGGCGATGGCGAACAGGTTGGCCGGTCCCGGCGTGATGGCCATGACGAACATGGCGACCAGGAAGGCGCCGTAGCGGGCGGGATCGACGGGCAGGTGGTCCATGGCGCGGGTATAGCGTCCCGCGCCACGGCCGAGCTAGGCGCCGATGACGGCGAAAATGTAGATCGCCCGACCTAGGGCGCCGAACAGCAGGACGGCGGTCGCCAGCGCCTGGATGGTGAAGCCGAGTTCGCGCTTCTTCGGATCGGCGGCGTAGCCCAGGGCGTAGACGATCCGGCCGATGATCCAGACCACGCCCATGGCCGCCGCGAACAGGTCGTTCCAGTAGATGGCGAACAGCCACAGCGAGGGCAGGTAGATGACCAGCCATTCGACGGTGTTGGCCTGGATGCGCAGGTGGCGCTCCAGTTCGGGATGACCCGTCATGGCGGGGGCGTCGATCCCCGTCCGGCGGCGCGCGCCGGGGATGCGCAGGATCATCCAGACATAGACCAGCAGCGAGACCAGGGTGACGATGGCCACGAGCGCGTGCGACTGATGCATTTCTTGGGTTCCTCCCGCGGACTCATGCCGCCTCGGGGGAAACCCTAGCCGTATTCGTCCTGACTTTGCACGCGTCCCGCCACCCCTTAGAGCACGGGCGTCGCCTTCGCCGCGCGCGGCGCTGGGGGAACCCTCCCGGCGCTCATTCGCTCCTAAGGCTGACGATCCTCATTCGCGGAGGCTTGAAGCCATGCGTGTGGACTCCACGGCGATCGCCGAAATCGACTACACCCCCGAACACGGCAAGCTGTTCGTCACGTTCCGCGATGGCGACGCGTACGTCTATGTCGGCGTCCCCGAGCGGATCAGCCAGGCCTTCCTGCGGGCCCCGTCGAAAGGCCGGTTCTTCCAGCGGATCATCCGGGACCGGTATCCGTACAATCGGGTGTGAAACGAAAAACGCCCCGACCGACGGCCGGGGCGTTCTCGTTTTCCGAAGTCGGAAGTCCCTAGCCGCGCCGGTCGCGCTTGGCCAGCACGCGCAGGCGCAGGGCGTTCAGCTTGATGAAGCCGCCGGCGTCGCGGTGGTCGTAGGCGACCTTGCCTTCCTCGAAGGTGACCAGGTCCTGGTCGTACAGCGAGTAGGGGCTGGTGCGGCCGATGACGGTGACATTGCCCTTGTAGAGCTTCACGCGGACCTGGCCGGCGACCTTGTCCTGGCTGTAGTCGATGGCGGCCTGCAGCATCTCGCGCTCGGGCGAGAACCAGAAGCCGTTGTAGACCAGCTCGGCGTACTTCGGCATCAGCTCGTCCTTGAGGTGCATGGCGCCGCGGTCCAGCGTGATGCTCTCGATGCCGCGGTGGGCGGCCAGCAGGATGGTGCCGCCCGGGGTCTCGTAGACGCCGCGCGACTTCATGCCGACGAAGCGGTTCTCGACCAGGTCCAGGCGGCCGATGCCGTTGTCGCGGCCCAGCTCGTTCAGCCTGGTCAGCAGGGTCGCCGGGCTCATCTTCACGCCGTCGATGGCGACCGGGTCGCCCTTCTCGAAGTCGATGGTGATGACGGTGGCCTTGTCCGGCGCGTCCTCGGGCGAGATCGTGCGCATGTGGACGAACTCGGGGGCCTCGACCGCCGGGTCTTCCAGGACCTTACCTTCCGAGGAGGAGTGCAGCAGGTTGGCGTCGACGCTGAACGGGGCTTCGCCGCGCTTGTCCTTGGTGATCTGGATCTGGTGCTTCTCGGCGAAGTCCAGCAGGGCCTCGCGGGACTTGAAGTCCCATTCGCGCCAGGGGGCGATCACGGTGATGTCGGGCTCCAGGCCGTAGTAGCCGAGCTCGAAGCGGACCTGGTCGTTGCCCTTGCCGGTCGCGCCGTGGCTGACGGCGTCGGCGCCCATCTTGCGGGCGATCTCGATCTGCTTCTTGGCGATCAGCGGACGCGCGATCGAGGTGCCCAGCAGGTACTGGCCTTCATAAACCGTGTTGGCGCGGAACATCGGGAACACGAAGTCGCGGACGAACTCCTCGCGCACGTCCTCGATGAAGATGTTCTCGGGCTTGACGCCGGCGGCCAGCGCCTTGGCGCGCGCCGGTTCGATCTCCTCGCCCTGGCCCAGGTCGGCCGTGAAGGTGATGACCTCCGCGCCGTATTCGGTTTGCAGCCACTTCAGGATGATCGAGGTGTCGAGCCCGCCCGAATAGGCGAGCACGACCTTCTTCACGGACTTGTCGGCCATGGGCGGGGTCCTTTCGGAGAGAAACACAAAGTCGCGCGCCTTCAACGGCGAAAGGACGCGCTGGTCAAGAGTTTAAAGCTGACCTTCGTCCTGCAACGTCCTGATGACGAACCGCAGGTGAAACAGCTGACTCAGCCCCAGGCTGGCGGCGAGCGTGGCGCGGACCAGGAAGATGAGGATCGCCTGGATCGGATCGTCGGTGAACGTCGCCTGGGTCGCGGTGAACGACAGCAGGACGACGGTCGACAACAGCGGGATGCTCAGCAGGCCCACGCCCTTGGGCGCGCGGACGGAGGGCTTGCCGTCGCGCCCCCACAGCATGGGGACGAGGACGTCCTTGGGGATCCGCTTCCACGCGCCCTGGGCGGTGGCGGCGATGATGGCCAGGGCGGCGATCGAGAGGCCGTCGCCCAGCACGCGCAGGGTCGTTTCCATGCCGGACTGTATCTCTTAAACGGTGACCTGGGCGCCCAGCTCGACCACGCGACCCGGCGGGATCTTGAAGAAGTCCGTCGGGTTGGCGGCGTTCTTCATCAGGTAGATGAACAGGCGGTCCTGCCACAGCGGCATGCCGCTGTTGGCCGACGGCACGATCGAGCGGCGGCCCAGGAAGAAGCTGGTGGCCATGATGTCGAACTTCAGCCCCTGCTTGCGGCAGACCGCCAAGGCCTTGGGAATGTTCGGGCTTTCCATGAAGCCGTAGTTGACGATGACCTTCTTGAAGTCGTCGTTGACCTTCTCGATCGTCACCCGGTCCTCCTCGCGGACGCGAGGCGTCTCGGTGGTGCGGACGGTCAGGATGACGTTGCGCTCGTGCAGCACCTTGTTGTGCTTGAGGTTGTGCATCAGCGCGACCGGGGTCATGTCCGGATCGGAGGTCAGGAAGATCGCGGTGCCGGGCGCGCGGTGCGGGGCGCGGGCGCGCAGGATCTCCATGAGGTCGATCAGCGGGACGCTGTCGCGGCGGGTCTTGGCGGTGAGGATGTTGGCCCCTCGCGTCCAGGTGGCCATGATCAGGACGAGGGCCGCGCCGAACACCAGCGGCAGCCAGGCGCCGTCGGGGATCTTCAGCATGTTCGAGGCGATGAACACGCAGTCCAGCGCCACCAGCGGGATCAGCAGCAGGCCGGTCTGCCACAGCGACCACTTCCACACCCGGCGGATGACGACATAGGCCAGCAGGGTGTCGACGAACATCGCGCCGGTCACGGCGATGCCGTAGGCCGAGGCCAGCTTGTGCGAGCTGCGGAAGGCGAACAGCAGCACCAGGACGCCGATCAGCAGGAACTGATTGACCGCCGGCACGAAGATCTGGCCGGCCTGGGTCTCGGACGTCCGCTTGATCTCGATGCGCGGCAGCAGGCCCAGCTGCACGGCCTGCTGGGTCATAGAGAAGGCGCCGGTGATCACCGCCTGGCTGGCGATGACGGTGGCGACGGTGGCCATCAGCAGCACGGGCCAGTAGGCGAAGCTGGGCACCATCTCCCAGAACGGATTGTGGCGGGCGGCGGGGTGGTCGAGGACCAGCGAGCCCTGGCCCAGATAGTTCAGGGCCAGGCACGGGAACACCAGGCACAGCCAGGCGGCCTGGATCGGCTTCTTCCCGAAGTGGCCCATGTCGGCATAGAGCGCTTCGGCGCCGGTCACGACCAGGAACACGCTGCCCAGGATCACGAAGCCCAGGAAGCCGTTCTCCAGCAGGAAGCGCAGGCCGTACCAGGGATTGAAGGCGCGCAGGATCGAAAGATCGTCGGCCAGGTGGTAGGCCCCCAGGGCGCCCAGGATCAGGAACCACACGGCGGTGAACGGCCCGAACAGCGAGGCCATCCGGTGGGTGCCCTTGGCCTGGACGGCGAACAGCAGGATGAGGATGCCGGCCGAGATCGGCAGGATGTAGGGCGTCAGGGCGTGGCCCACGCCGGGCGCGTCCTTCAGGCCCTCCACCGCCGACAGCACCGAGATGGCCGGGGTGATGATGCCGTCGCCATAGAACAGCGCCGCCCCGACCACGCCGAGGAAGAAGACCACCATCGAGCGCTTGCCGCCGGTCTTGCCGAGCGCCTTCTGGGCCAGGGCCATCAGGGCCAGGGTGCCGCCCTCGCCCTTGTTGTCGGCGCGCATGAAGAAGATGACGTACTTGATCGTCACAAACAGCGTCATGGTCCACAGGACCAGCGACACCACGCCCAGCACCGCGTGCTCGGTCGCCGTCGTGCTGCGCGAATGGGCCAGGGCCTCGCGCAGGGCGTAAAGCGGACTGGTGCCGATATCGCCGAAGACGACGCCGATCGAGCCCAGCGCCATGGCCAGGAAGCCATGGCCCTTCGCGTCGTGGCCGTGACCCGCGCCGTTGGGCGGACCGCCGTCCTGGTGAGGGATGTCGGTAGACGTTGGCGCGCAATCGGAGTTGGAAGCGCCGGGGGCCTCGGAAGCCATTCAATCCCTCCGGGCGCCCTCGCAAAACGCCAGGAGCCGACCCATATCGCGATCAAGCGCGGCGCGATACACCCAAACCGCGGCCGATACAATCATCACCCGACGTCGTCCTGAGGACTCCCCTAAGGAGATTTTGCTTCGGAGCTGAAACAGTTTTCAGTTGAACGCGCGGGCGGCCACCTTACGTTCCCCTGTAGAGATGTCTGACAGCCAGAAATTTCCCGTCGCGGCGCACGCCCTCGCCTACTTGGCCCACAAGGAGGCGTTTTCGGCTGACCGCGCCGTGGCCAGCGCCGAACTGGCCGCCTCGGTCCCGACCAATCCGGTCGTGGTCCGCCGCGTCACGGCCATGCTGGGCAAGGCCGGGCTGATCGGCGCGCGTGCCGGGGCCAATGGCGGAGCCTGGCTGCTGAAGCCGGCCGACAGCATCACGCTCGACATCGTGCTGAAGGCGGTCAACGGCTGCGCCCACCTCGGCGTCGCGCCCAAGGGCGTCAAGGGCTGCCCGGTCGGCGAAAGGATCCCCGACGCCGTCCGCGCCGCCATCACCGCCGCCGATCGCGCCGCGCACGACCGGCTTGGCCAGATCACCGTCGCCGACCTGCTGCACGGCGCCCACGCGGCCGTCGAGCCCGAGCCCTGCTGACTTTATTCGGCCAGCGCTAGCCGCTGCTGCTGGCGCGCGTCGATCGCCGCCACGATCCAGATCGCGAAGCCGCCCAGGGCCAGAGCCACGCCGACCCAGCCGGTCGAGGCCCATCCCCATCCCGCCGCGATGGCCATGCCGCCCAGCCAGGGGCCCAGGGCGTTGGCCGTGTTGAACGCCGAGTGGTTCAGCGCCGCCGCCAGGGTCTGGGCGTCGCCGGCCACATCCATCAGCCGGGTCTGCAGCACCGCGCCCAGGCCGCCGCCGCAGCCGATCAGGAACACGACCGGGATCAGGGTCCACAGGCTGCCGACCGCCAGCGGATAGAGCGCCAGCGCCGCAGCGCTCCACAGCAGGACGCCGCCGATGGCCGGCATCGGGGCGCGGTCGGCCGCCCAGGCGCACGCCAGCGTGCCGACGGTCATGCCGGCCCCGAACACCATCAGCACCACCGGCAGGGCGGCGGGCGAGGCGTGGGTCACGGCCAGCATGGTGTCGGCCAGATAGGTGTAGACGCAGAACATGCCGCCAAAGCCGATGGCGCCGATCGCCAGGGTCAGCCACACCCGGCCGCGCCCCAGGGCGCCCAGTTCGCGCAGCGGACTGGCGTCCGCGTCGGCCGGAACGCGCGGGGCGTAGAGCCAGACGCTGGTCGCCGTCAGGCTGGCCAGCACCGAGACGATCACGAAGCCCCAGCGCCAGCCGATCACCTGACCGACCAGATTGGCCAGCGGCACGCCGACGATGGTCGCCACGGTCAGGCCGATCAGGACCATGGCCACGGCCTGGGCCCGCTTCTCCGCCGGCGCGACGCTGGCGGCGACCAGGGCGGCGACGCCGAAATAGGCGCCGTGCGGCAGGCCCGAGAAGAACCGGAAGGCGATCATCCAGCCGAAGCTGGGCGAGAAGGCGCTGAGCAGGTTGCCGACCGCGAACACCGCCATCAGCGCCGTCAGGATCACCCGGCGCGGCAGCCGGGCCGCCGCCACCGCGATCACCGGCGCCCCGACCACGACGCCGAGCGCGTAGGCGCTGATCGCGTGACCGGCCGTCGGCGCGTCCACCCCGAGGTCCTTGGCGAAATAGGGCAGCAGGCTCATCGAGGCGAACTCGGTCGTACCGATCGCGAAGCCGCCCAGAGCGAGCGCCGCCAGGACGAGGCCGGGATGGACCTTGGGATGTTCGGTGCTCATGTCGGCGCCTTGCACACACGCGGCGCAACACGGACGCGACGCGCTGACGCCTGGGAAGGGCGCGGTGTCCCGGGATCGTGCTGCTGGGAAGAAGTCCCTTGCAAATAAGCAAACGACAGCGTTGTCGCAATCGGGATCGGAACATTTCCGGGCTGTCGCGCGCCATTAGCGCCGCTGAATCCGACCTGTAGAAAAATTGCACCCAATCTTGTTGCTGATCGGGCTGGCGAGCCCGCCTGGCGGCATTACGTAATCGCTACCGTTTCAGTTTCGAAATGGCCGCCATTCAAGCCAGATTTCAGATCCGGGGATTTCCAATGACCACTGTCGCCATCGTCTATCATTCCGGTTACGGCCACACGGCCGTCCTCGCCGACAAGGTCGCCCAGGGCGTTCGCGACGCCGGCCAGACCCCGGTGCTGCTGCAGATCGAAAGCGCTGCTCAGGACTTCGCCCCGCTGATCGAGAAGATCACTCAGGCCGACGCCGTGGTGTTCGGCGCGCCGACCTACATGGGCGACGTCTCCGGCGTGTTCAAAGTGTTCGCCGACGCCACCGCCTCGGTGTTCTTCACCGGCGCCTGGAAGGACAAGCTGGCCGCCGGCTTCACCAACTCGCACAGCTTCGCCGGCGACAAGGGCCACGCCCTGGAGAGCCTGACCATCCTGGCCGCCCAGCATGGCATGAACTGGGTGAACCTGGGCCTGGCCCCGCCGAACGTGACCGCCGCCGAACGCGGCCCCGACACGATCAACCGCGTCGGCTCGTTCCTCGGCGTCGCCGCCCAGTCGGACAACGCCTCGACCGAGATCACGCCGCCGGCCGGCGACCGCGAGACCGCCCGCCTGCTGGGTGAACGCGTGGCCAAGGCCGCCGTCCGCTGGACCGCCGGCGCGGAGGCTTCGGCCAGCCTCGGCAAGGCGGCCTAACCTTTACGGTCCCCAAGGCCGCGGTGGTCCCCCTCCCCGACCGCGGCCCGGAAGAGGCGCGCCCCCAGCCGAGCTGGCGCGCCTCTTCCGCCCCTCAGGTTCCAGGGCTGCTTGAACCAAATCACAGGCCGTGCTCGTCTCCGGCGAAGTTTCGCTTTGACTGGAAAATCCGCGCCATGGCCCGCCGCCTCGCCCTGATCACCGGCGCCTCCGCCGGGATCGGGGCCGCCTCCGCCCGCATCTACGCCAGCCATGGCTATGACGTGGCCCTGACCGCGCGCCGGGCCGATCGCCTGGAGGGTCTGGCCGCCGAGATCAAGCTGCGCTCGGGCGTCGAGGCCTACGCCATCCCCGCCGACCTGGCCGAGCCGACCGGCGTCGACACCGTCCTGGCCGCCGTCGCCGAGCAGGGCCGGGTAGTCGACGCCCTGGTCAACAACGCCGGATACGGCTTGCCCGGGACCTATGACAGCACCACCTGGGCCGACCAGGCCGCCTTCCTGCAGCTGATGCTGACCGGCGTCTGCGAGATGACCCACAAGGTGCTGCCGGGCATGGTCGAGCGGAAGTTCGGCCGCATCGTCAATGTCGCCTCGCTGGCGGGCCTGGTTCCCGGCGCGGCCGGCCATACGCTCTACGCGGCGACCAAGGGCTTTCTCGTGAAGTTCTCCCAGAGCCTGCACCTGGAGAACCTGGCGACCGGCGTGCATGTTTCGGCGCTGTGCCCCGGCTTCACCTATTCGGAATTCCACGACGTCAACGGCACCCGCGGCCAGGTCAGTCAGGGCGTGCCCGAATGGATGTGGCTGGGCGCCGACGAGGTGGCCGCCGCCGGCTACGAGGCCGCCGAGGCCAACCGCTCGATCTGCGTCCCCGGCGCGCCGAACAAGGCGATCGCGGCCATCGCCAAGATCGTGCCGGACGACTGGGCCCTGGCCCTGATGGCCAGCCAGGGAAGCCGCTTCCGGAAGGTGTGACAACGCGCCGATCGGGCGGTTTTTGGAAAACCGCTCCGGACCTGCTATATGTCCGCCTCGACCCCCGAGCATCCGGACACCCCCTTGAGCGTCACCCTCGACCTGTCGCGCGTCTCCACCGACGCCGCGCCTTCCCATAGTGCTTCTGGCGCCCCCGTCGCCAAACCCCTGGTCAACCTCTCGGGCCTAACGCGCCCGCAGCTGGTCGCGGCCCTGGTCGAGAGCGGCGTGGTCGAGCACGGCAAGGCCAAGATGCGCGCCACCCAGATCTTCCGCTGGATGCACCATCGCGGCGTCACCGACTTCGCGCTGATGAGCGACGTCGCCAAGGAGACCCGCGCGCGCCTGGCCGAGGCCTTCACGCTGAACCGCCCGGAGATCGTCGAGCGCCAGGTCAGCAAGGACGGCACCCGCAAGTGGCTGATCCGCATGGCCCCGGGCATCGAGGTCGAGAGCGTCTACATCCCCGGCGTCGGCCGCGCCGGCGCCCTGTGCGTCTCCAGCCAGGTCGGCTGCACCCTCAACTGCAGCTTCTGCCACACCGGCACCCAGCCGCTGGTCCGCAACCTGACCGCCGCCGAGATCGTCGCCCAGGTGCAGGTGGCCAAGGACGACCTGGCCGAATGGCCGTCGGACAAGGAAGACCGCGTGCTCTCGAACATCGTGTTCATGGGCATGGGCGAGCCGCTGTACAATCTGGGCCAGGTGGCCGACGCCATCGAGATCATCAGCGACAACGAGGGCATCGGCATCTCGCGCCGCCGGATCACGGTCTCGACCTCGGGCGTGGTCCCGCAGCTGCAGAAGCTGGGCGAGACGACCCAGGCCATGCTGGCGATCAGCCTGCACGCCACCAATGACGCCCTGCGCGACGTGCTGGTGCCGCTGAACAAGAAATACCCGATCGCCGAGCTGATGGCCGGCATCCGCGCCTATCCTGGCCTGAGCAACGCCCGCCGCGTGACGTTCGAGTACGTGATGCTGAAGGGCGTCAACGACAGCCCCGACGAGGCCCGCGCCCTGGTCAAGCTGATCAAGGGCATCCCCGCCAAGATCAACCTGATCCCGTTCAATCCCTGGCCGGGCAGCGACTATCTGTGCTCGGACTGGTCGACGATCGAGGCCTTCGCCGCGATCCTCAACAAGGCCGGCTATTCCTCGCCGATCCGCACCCCGCGCGGCCGCGATATCCTCGCCGCCTGCGGCCAGCTGAAGAGCGAGAGCGAAAAGGTCCGCGCCTCGGCGATGCGCAAGCTGTCGATGGCGGCCATGGCCGGAATGCTCGGCGACGACGAGGACGAGGCGGCTTAGGCCTCTTCCTCAACTCCCTTCTTTAGTCGGCTGAGTATCCCTGCCGCATAGGCCGCGTAGGGCCCGATCCAGCGTTCGTGAATGCCGTGTATCGGCAGGGCGTCCAGGTGGTTCCACCGCTCGCGCCCGCGCCGTTCGGCCACCAGCAGGCCGGCCTCTTCCAGCACGCCCAGGTGCTGCATCACCGTGCAGCGATCCAGCTCCGGAAACAGGGCGCACAGCATCCCCGTGGTGCGGGGCTCTTCCTTCAGCAGATCCAGAATGCGTCGCCGCACCCGGTGACCCAGGGCCTTGAAGATCAGGTCCGATTCGTCCTCGCTTGACATGTTATAAAATTATAACATATTGTCGCGCCCATCAAGGATGGAGATGATCCATGTCCCATGAATTCACCGTCGGCGGCCGCATCGCCAAGCCCGTGGCCGAGGTCTTCGAGGCCGTCGTCGATCCGAAGAAACTGTCCGGCTACTTCACCACCGGCGGGGCGCAGGGTCGGCTCGAGACCGGCGCGACCGTGACCTGGGACTTCCACGACTTCCCGGGCGCGTTCCCGGTCGAGGTGGTCGAGGTCGTCCAGAACGAGAAGATCGTGCTGCGATGGGGTTCGGCCGAGCCGGGCGCCACCCACCAGACCACCGTGACCATGACCTTCGCCGACACCGGCGACGGCCGCACGCACGTCAAGATCCACGAGGCCGGCTGGAGCGACACCCCGGCGGGGGAGAAGGCGGCTTTCGGCAATTGCGAGGGCTGGACCGGGATGCTGTGCGCCATGAAGGCCTTCGTCGAGCACGGCCTGAACCTGCGGCAGGGGTTCTACAAGTAAGCGGCGACTCCCCCGACGCGGGCGCCCCCTACGCAAAACTTGTCGACCCGTGTTAGTCAGTGGACCGCAAGTTCATCGGGGTAGTTCGCGTCCATGCCGTCCCAGCTCCAGTCGCCCGAGGTCCAGGCCTTCGCCACCGGCTTCCCGGTCACCCTGCTGCACGCCAGCGTGACCCTGGTCATGCTGATCCTGGGCACGGCGCTCTACGCCCTGCTGACCCCGCACAAGGAAATCACCTTGATCCGCGAGGGCAACTCGGCCGCGGCCCTGTCGCTGGGCGGGGTGATGGTCGGCCTGGCCATTCCGCTGGCCATCTCGCTGACCGCCTCGACCTCGGTGATCGAGATCCTGATCTGGGGCGCGGCGACCATCGCCGTGCAGCTCCTGGTGTTCCGCGTCACCGACATGGTGCTGCAGGGCCTGCCCGAGCGGATCCACGAGGGCGAGGTCGCCGCCGCCGCCCTGCTGGTCGGCGCCAAGCTGGCCACCGCCCTGATCCTCGCCGCCGCCGTGGCCGGCTGAGCCGACGCGGTCGGGGGACCTCCCAGTGCATTTCCCCAAGCTTCCCGATTGGCTGGTCTATGCCGTGGCGGTCAGCGCCCTGCTGATCGTCGCCGTCGGCCGGCAGGAGCGTTCGGACGCGCCGCCGCCGCCGCCGCCGGTGCCGGGCGAGGAGGGGCTGCCCCTAGGGCCGTCCTCGCCGTTCGACCCGTCGATCGTGGTCCAGGTGCCCGACAGGCCCGAGCCGGGCTCGGGCACGGCCTTCTCGGTCGGCGACGACGGCACCTGGCTGACCGCCCGCCACGTGGTCGACGGCTGTAAGCAAGCCGCGATCGTCGTCGCGGATGGCCGCGGCGTGGCCGCCAAGGTCCATGTCGATCCCAAGGCCGACGCCGCTATCCTGACCACCGAGGGCGGGGCGCCGTCGGTGCCTCTGGGCCTGGACGCCCCGCTGCGCCGGGGGGCGCGCGCCTATCATCCGGGCTTTCCGCAGGGCCATCCGGGCGAGGCCGCCTCGCGCCTGCTGGGCCGTGAGAATCTGGTCGTCCACGGTCGCGGCGCCCGCACCGAGCCCGTGCTGGTCTGGGCCGAGGTCGGTCGCACCGACACGCTGAAGGGCACCCTGGCCGGTCTCTCGGGCTCGCCGGCCCTCGACAGCGCGGGGCGGGTGATCGGAGTGACGGTGGCCGAGGCCCCGCGTCGCGGCCGGATCTACACGACCGCGCCCGAGACCCTGAAGACCCTGCTGGGCCCGCACCGCCGACCCAGCCCTTCCGAGTTCGCGCCCAGCGAGCCGATCACCACCGAGAACTACGGCCGCGTCGCCGACGGCCTGCGCCGCGACCTGCGCGTGGCCCAGGTGGTGTGCCTGAAGGTCTAGGCGACCGCCGCCTCTGTTTCCGGCTCGGCCTCGGCCGGCTTCTGCCGCGCCGCCACCAGGAAGGACAGCACGATCGCCACGACGCCGATCAGGGCCGTGTAGATGAAGAAGGCCGTATAGCCCGCCGCCATGGCCGGGCCGCTGACGCCCAGCTTGGCGCCGGCGGCGGTGAAGCTCTCGGGCGGCAGGCGGGTGAAGAGGGCCTTTAGCGGCGCGGTGACCCCGCCGTGCTCGGCCGCCAGCGCCGAGCCTTCGACGATGCGCCCCGATTGCGAGGCGATCAGCTTGCCGGGGAGGGAATAGAGCGAGGCGAACAAGGCGTACTGGGTGGCCGTGAAGCCCGCCGTGGTCAGGCTGGACATGTAGGTGATCAGGGCCGTGCCGGCGATGCCGCCCGCCAGGTTGTCGATGCAGATCGAGGCGAACAGCATGCCGGTGTTGTGACCGCTCATGGCCAGCACCGCGAACATCAGGTTGCTGATCGGCTGCGCGAAGGCGCCGATGATCAGGGCCTTCATCAGGCCGAAGCGCGCGACGATCACCCCGCCCAGGAACACGCCGATCATCGAGGCGACGATGCCGAACACCTTCCGGATCTCGGCGATCTCGGTCAGCGAGAAACCCATGTCGCGGTAGAACGGATTCATGATGTTGAGCACGAAGTCCGAAACCCGATAGACGCAGATGGTCGCCAGGATCAGGCCGGCCACGCCCGCGAACCGGGTCAGGAACTCTTTCAGCGGCGCCCCGAGCGCGGTCGACAGATAGACGCCGGGCTTGGTCGGGACCTTGGGAATCGGCCAGGCGGCGATGGTCACTACGACCAGGCCCGCCAGTACCCCGGCCAGCTGCAGCCAGACTCCGTTGGGCTTGGCCTTCCAGGCCGCCTCCAGCGCCTCGCCGCCCGCGAATTTCGACAGCAGGCTGGCGTCGCCGGACAGGCCCGAGCCGACCAGCAGGGCGCCGATCAGCAGGATGACCAGGCGGACCAGCCACTCGCCGATCTCCAGGGCCTTGGGCTGGACGACGCCGTCAGTGTGGATCTCGCGGATGGTGTGGGCCTGCTCGCGCGGCGCCATGAGCGTGGCGATCACCCCGACGCTCATGGCCACCGCCATGGCCAGGTACGAGATGTTCCAGCCGAAGCGCTCGGCCAGCAGCAGCGGTACGGCGCCGGCCATGATCATCGCGCCGCGATAGCCCCACTGCACGGCGACGGCCATCTGGCCCTGGCGCTCGGTGTCGACCACCTCGATGCGCCAGGCGTCGATGACGATGTCCTGGGTGGCGGTGGTGAAGCCGACGATCACCGCGACCAGCGCCATCAGCGGCAGGTTCGTCGCGGGATTGATGCCGGAGATCGCCAGGAGGCCCAGGATGATCACGGCCTGGCAGGCCAGCATCCAGGCGCGGCGATGGCCCAGCAGGCTGTGCAGCACCGGGATCCTGGTGCGGTCGATTAGCGGGGCCCACAGGAACTTGAACGAGAACGACAGGGTGGCCAGGCTGAAGAAGCCGATCACCGCCAGGGACAGACCCGCGTCCCGAAGCCACAGCGACAGGGTGTCGAAGATCAGCATGTAGGGCAGGCCCGAGGCGAAGCCGAGGCCCAGCATCACCAGACTGCGCCGCTCGCCGAAAAAGGCGAGGGTCTGGAGAAGAGTCTTCTTCTTCTCGGGCGCGGCCTGCGCCTTCGTTTCGTCAGTCATCGCGGCGATCCCCTGTCCGGGGCGCGCCCGGATCTAGCCGGCGACCTTGGCTCGCGTCGCGGTTTTCGTCCAGCCGCCGCCAAGTCCATTCGCGACGCCCGAGGTCGTCCAGCGCTTGAGGGCGTCGCGCAGGGCTTCCTGGGTGAGGGGCTTGACCAGGAAGTCGTCCATGCCGGCGGCCAGGCAGGTGCGCTTGTCCTCGTCGAAGGCGTCGGCGGTCAGGGCGGCGATCGGCGAGGCCACGCCCTTGGCGCGCAGGGCCTTGGCGGCCTCGACGCCGGACAGGCCGGGCATCCGCAGGTCCATCAGGATCAGGTCGTAGGCCCCGGCCGAGGCGGCGGCCACGGCCTGCTCGCCGTCGGCGACGCGGTCGACCTTGCAACCCTCGCGCTCCAGCAGGGTGCGGGCCAGCAGGGCGTTGATCGGATTGTCCTCGGCCAGCAGCACGCGGACGCCATGGGCCACCGCGCCGGCGACGCGGTCGTCATGGGGCGTCTCGGCGGCGGGCGTCGCTTCGGGTTCGCCGGCCTGCAGCACCTGGACCACCAGCGAGGCGGCGCGCAGCGGCTTGATCAGATAGCCCGAGAAGCCGGCGGTCTTCAGCGGCTCGATGCGGTCGCGCTGCTCGGGCGTCAGCAGCACCACGGCCTTGCGGCCGACGGGCGGTTTCAGGGCGCCGCGCGGACCCGACAGCGCCGCGTCGATCAGCAGCACGGCGTCGGCCGGCGCGCCCGACAGGGCCGAGGCGATGTCGACGGCGGCGAAGGCGCGGCCCCCGGCGGCCTCGATCTGACGCGCCGTGGCGGCGCGGACGATGGCGTTGGGCGAGGCGATGGCGACGGCGCGGCCCTCGAGCGGGCTGGCGCGGAGCGCGGGAGCAGCCACCTCAAAGGGCGCCTCGAACCAGAACTCGGCGCCCTGGCCCAGCTCGCCGCCGACCCCGACCTCGCCGTTCATGGCCTTGGCAAGCGTGGAGACGATGGCCAGGCCCAGGCCCGCGCCGCCCAGCTGGGTGGCGTGGGTGATGTCGGTCTGGACGAAGGCGTCGAAGATCCGCCGGCGGGCGTCCGGCGCGACGCCGGGGCCGGTGTCGGCGACCGAGAAGCGGATGCGGCCGCCCTCTTCTCCTTGGGGGGGCGTGGTGGCCGTCGCCGTCAGCAGCACGCCGCCGGCCTCGGTGAATTTCACGGCGTTGCCGGCGAAGTTCAGCAGGATCTGGCGGAGGCGCCCTTCGTCGGCCTGGATGGTCGGCAGCGGCGTGGGTACGGCCCAGGCGATTTCGACGCCTTTCTCGTGGGCGCGCGGGCTCATCAGCTCGGCGACCTGGCGCAGCAGACCCTCGATATCGACCGGGGCCAGCGACAGTTCGATCGAGGCCGCGCCGAGGCGGGCGAAGTGCAGCACGTCATTGACCAGCGACAGCAGGTGGTCGCCACTTTCGCGCAGGGCGGTGACGTAGGACCGCTGCTCGGCCGTCAGCTTGGTGTTTTCCAACAGGCGCGCCATGCCCAGCACGCCGTTCAGCGGGGTGCGGAACTCGTGGCTCAGGGTGGCCAGCTGCTCGGGCGTGACGCCGGGTTTCGGATCGCTCATGGGGATCAAGCTTACCCGCCGCGGCTTAACGGGCGGTCAAACGCGAACCGCTTCTTCACCCGGCGTCGTCGTCCGCCGATAGGCCAGGGCCTCGGCCACGTGGACCCGGCGAACGGCGTCGGCGCTCTCCAGATCGGCGATGGTGCGGGCCAGTCGCAGGGTCCGGGTCCAGCCCCGGGCGCTGATCCGACCGGCCTCGGCGGCCTGGGCCAGCAAGGCGCGGCCGGGGGCGTCGAGGGCGGTGATCTTCTCCAGGAAGGCGCCTTCCGCGCGGCCGTTGAGGCCGTCGGCGACCTCCAGGGCGTAGGCGCGGTCCCGCTGCAGCGCCCGGGCCCGCGCCACCCGCGCGGCGGCCTCGGCCGAGCCTTCCGCGGGCGGCGGCAGGGAAAGGTCGGCGGCGGTGACGGCGGGCATGTCGACGGCCAGGTCGATGCGGTCCATCAGCGGGCCGGAGACCCGGCCCTGGTAGTCGCGCTGGCACCGGGGCGCCTTGCCGCACGCGCCGCGCCCGGCCCCGCCGTGGCCGCAGCGGCAGGGGTTCATGGCCGCCACCAGCTGCACCCGGGCCGGGTAGCGGATGTGGGCGTTGGCGCGAGCCACCATCACCTCGCCGGTCTCCAGCGGCGCGCGCAGGCTGTCCAGGGCCTGGACGCCGAACTCGGGCAACTCGTCGAGGAACAGTACGCCGTTATGCGCCAGCGACACCTCGCCCGGCTTGGCCTTCAGCCCGCCGCCGGTCAGGGCGGCCATGCTGGCGCTGTGATGCGGCGCGCGAAAGGGGCGGTCGCGGGTCAGGGCGCCGCGCGCGATCAGCCCGGCCACCGAGTGGACCATCGAGGTCTCCAGCAGTTCGCTGGAGCTCAGCGGCGGCAGCAGGCCCGGCAGGCGCTGGGCCAGCATCGACTTGCCCGATCCGGGCGGGCCGACGAACAGCAGGTTGTGGCCGCCGGCCGCGGCGATCTCCAGGGCCCGCTTGGCGTGCTCCTGGCCCTTGACGTCGCGCAGGTCCTTGGGCCGCTCGCCCTCGACGATCGGGCCGGGCGCCGGGGCCGACAGGATCTGGCTGCCCCGAAAGTGATTGATCAGGGCGACCAGCGAGCGCGGCGCCAGGATCCGGGTCTCGCCGGCCCAGGCCGCCTCGGGGCCGGAGGCCTCCGGACAGATCAGGCCAAGCCCCATGGCCCCGGCCGCCATCGCCGCCGGCAGGGCGCCCGCCGCCGGTACGATGCGGCCGTCCAGCGACAGCTCGCCCATGGCCGCCCAGCCGTCCAGCGCGTCCATCGGGATCACGCCGATGGCCGACATCACCGCCAGGGCGATCGGCAAGTCGAAGTGCGTGCCTTCCTTGGGCATGTCGGCCGGCGCCAGATTGGCGACGATGCGCTTGCCCGGCATGGAAAGCCCCAGGCCGGCGAACGCGCCGCGCACCCGTTCCCGGCTTTCGGCCACCGCCTTGTCGGCCAGTCCCACCACCACGAAGGATGGCAGTCCCGTCGTCAGCTGCACCTCGACATCGACGCGTCGGGCCTCCACGCCCTCGAACGCGACGGTGACCACCTTGGCGGCCATCCAAGTCCCTCATGGATAACAACTTTATCCACAAGTCACAGCATAGCTCGTGAAATGGAGCAAGAACGAAAAACGAACGTTTCGCGAAATCGCCACGTTTCCGCAGAGTTACCCACCGTTTCGGCGAATGTCCTCGATACGGTCCCAAAGTACAGACGCCGCGTCGATCCCGGTAAAACGCTTCAGCTGTTGGGCGCCGGTCGGTGACGTGACGTTGATTTCGGTGAGGTACTCGCCAATGACGTCGATGCCGACAAAGATCAGTCCACGGCGCTTCAGCTCGGGACCGATGATCCGACAGAGCTCGAGGTCGCGCGGGGTCAGTTCGACGGCCTCGGCGCGGCCGCCGACCCGAAGGTTGGAGCGCACCTGGCCGTCGGCCGGCACCCGGTTGATGGCCCCGACGGGTTCGCCGTCGACCAGCAGAACGCGCTTGTCGCCCTTGCTGACGGCCGGCACGAACTTCTGGGCGATGACCTGCTCGCGACCGATCATGGCGTGCAGTTCCAGCAGGGCGTCGAGGTTCGGATCGTCCGCCAGCAGACGGGCCACGCCCGAGCCGCCGCCGCCATAGAGGGGCTTCAGCACGATGTCGCCGTGACGGGCGCGGAAGTCGTAGATCGCCTCGTGGTCCGAGGTGATCAGGGTCGGCGGCTGCACGCCCGGGAAGTCGGTGACGAACAGCTTCTCCGGCGCGTTGCGCACCTCGGCGGGGTTGTTCACCACCAGGGTGTGGGGGTGGACCTTCTCCAGGAAGTGGGTGGCCGTGATGTAGGCCATGTCGAACGGCGGATCCTGGCGCATCAGCACCACGTCGATGTCGTCCTTCATGTCGAGGACCGTCAGCTCGCCCAGCTTAGCGTGCGCGCCGTGGACGGCCGAAAGCTCCAGGGACTGGGCGCGGGCGAACACCCGTCCATCTTCCTGCGACAGCTTGTCGGGCGTGTAGAACCACAGCTTGTGGCCCCGGGCCTGGGCTTCCATCATCATCAGGAAGGTCGTGTCGGTTTCGATGTTGATCCCCAGGACGGGATCCATCTGGACGGCGACTCGCAGCGACATGGGGGCTCCTGGGGTTCTTCCTGGCGTTTGGACGCGACGGCTTAGTTAGGCGTTCTCGCGCCCAGGTCCAACGGCGGACGCGTTCTAGTTCAGCCTTAGCCGCATCCGTTCGCGCGCGGCTCGGGCGGCGATGGCGGCGCCGCCGTCCAGGATCTGGGCGCGCGAGAGGGCCTGCAGGGCGCCGGCCAGGGCGCCCTGGCCTTCGCGCGCGGCGGCGACGTCGAGCCAGGGGCGGTGGTCGGCGGGGTTGAGCAGGGCGCGGCGCAGGGCCGAGCGCTCGGCGCGCACCCAGTCCTTGGCCTGCTGGGCGCGGGCGAAGATGTTGTTCTGCAGGCGGATCAGCACGGCGCGGTCGGAGATCGGCGCCATCAGAAGCTCCAGCCGCGAGGCGACGTCGGGCATCAGGCCCGTTCGCAGCGCCCGGCGCGACAGCTCCGACGGCAGCACCACCCGGCCCTCGCTGAACGGGTCCAGGGCCAGCGGGCCCTCCTCGGTCTCGATCCGCAGCAGGAAGTGGCCAGGGAAGTCGACGCCGTAGAGCTCCAGCCCGACCTGCCGGGCGGCGTGCAGGTAGAAGACGCCGAGCGCCACCGGAAGGCCCTTGCGGCGCTCGGCGATGGCGATGACATCGGCGTTGTCGGGATGGTCATAGGTCAGCACGTCGCCGGTCAGGCGGAGATCCCCGGCCAGGGTCTCGGCCACGGCCTCCTCGGGCGACTCGGCCTCGGCCCGGCGGCGAAGGCGTTCGACGGCGTCGCGCGCCATGTCCATCGCCGGTTGGGTGTCGCGGCTGGGATCGTCGTGGACGGCGCAGGCCAGAGCCGCCTCGAACAGCGGGAAGCCTTCGTCGGGGCCTTCGCCGGCCCTGGTCAGGATGGCTTCGGCCTCTTCGCGCGTCATGCGGCCCCCCAGGCGTTGGGAAGGTGGCGCGGCGCGCGACCGGGGGCCAGGGCGATGAGGTCCAGGCGTACGAAGAGATCGCGCAGGGCCATGCGGTGCGCGCTGACATGGGCGGCGGCGCGCCGCAGGCGGTCGCGCTGAGTGGGCGTCACGGCGTCCAGGGCGTCCTCGATCGTGGCGCGTTGCTTGACCTCCACAACGGCCAGCACCTTGCCGCGTTGCGCCAGCAGGTCGATTTCGCCGAGCGGCGTGGCCAGGCGGAAGCCCAGGATCCGATAGCCCTTCATCATCAGCCAGAGCGCCGCGACCACCTCGGCCCGCCGTCCGAGCTTGCGCGCCGCCGCGCCCCGCTCTTGCCGAACACGCGTCTGGCGGCCGCCGGCGATCATCAGGCCTGTTCCTTCATGGCCAGGGCCTGGCGATAGAGGTCCTTGCGCGACAGGCCCAGCGCCTTGGCGACCTCGGCGGCCGCTTCGCCCAGGGGCAGGCGGGCCATGGCCTCGCGCAGGGCGGCCTCGGCGTCGTCGGCGGTGGCCAGTTCCTCGGTCCCGGGACCGACCAGGATGACGATCTCGCCCTTGGGCGCCTCGAAGCGCGGATCCGCGGCGAGTTCGGCGAGCGGGCCGCGCACGCACGTCTCGTAGAGCTTGGTCAGCTCGCGGCACACGGCGGCCTGCCGGGTCCCGCCGAACACGGCGGCCATGTCGGCCAGGCAGTCGTCGACCCGCGAGGCGCCCTCGTAGAAGATCAGGGTGGCGCGGGTGTTGGCGAATTCCTCGAAGAAGGTCCGCCGCGCGGCGCTCTTGGGCGGCGGGAAGCCGGCGAACAGGAAGCGGTCGGTGGGCAGGCCGGCCAGGGTCAGCGCGGCCAGGGCGGCCGAGGCGCCGGGGATCGGGATCACCGGATGGCCGGCGGCGATCGCCTCGCGGGCCAGACGGTAGCCGGGGTCGGAGACCATCGGCGTGCCGGCGTCCGAGACCAGGGCCACGCGCTCGCCGGCCTCCAGCCGTTCCAGGATGCGCGGGATGGCGCGCTCGGCCACATGCTCGTCGTGGCGCTCCAGCCTGGTCTTGATCCCATAGGCCGCCAGCAGCTTGCCGGTGACGCGGGTGTCCTCGGCCAGCAGGATGTCGCAGGCGGCCAGCACGTCCAGCGCCCGCAGGGTGATATCCCGCAGGTTGCCGATCGGCGTCGCCACCAGATAGAGGCCGGGCGCCAGGGGCGCGTCGGACAGGGCTGGCGGGGGAAGCTGACGGCTCAACGTGCGGGTGTCCTTCGGTCGCGGAGAGAACCCATATCAGGTCGCGAGCGCGCCTGTCAGCCGATCCAGCACAAGGCGGCCGGCGCGGGTGGCGCGCAATCGGTTGCGATCATCGACCAGCAGGCCGGCCTCGACCAGATCGCGGACCTTGGGCAGGTCGGGGGTCAGGCCCAGAGGGGCCATTTCGTCGAAAAGGACGCCGTCATCGATTCGCAGGCCCAGGACCAGGCGTTCCTCGGCCGCTTCCTCGGGGGTGAGCGTCTCGCGCGCGAAGCCGAGGCCGGTCTCGGCCACGGCGGCGATGTAGTCCTTGATGGCGCGGTGGGCGATCGTCGCGGCGCGGCCTTCGGGCAAGGCCAGGCGTCCATGCGCGCCGGGTCCGACCCCGACATAGTCGACGCCCCGCCAGTAGACGAGATTGTGCCGCGAGCGGGCGGCGGCGCCCCTGGCGTGGTTGGACACCTCGTAGGCGTCGAAGCCGGCGGCCTCCAGGATCTCCTGCGTCGTCTCGAACAGGGTGGCGGCCAGGTCCTCGTCGGGGACGACCAGGGTTCCGCGTCCGACCGCCCGGTCGAAGGCGGTGCCCGCCTCGATGGTCAGCTGGTAGGGCGAGACGTGCTCGGGGCCCAGGGCGATGGCTTCGCTGAGCTCGGCGCGCCAGGCCGCGTCGGTCTGGCCGGGGCGGGCGTAGATCAGGTCGATCGAGAGGCGCGGAAAGGCTCCGGTCGCCGCCGTGATCGCCCGCCGCGCCGCGCCCGCGTCGTGGTTGCGGCCGAGCGCCTTCAGCGAGGCGTCGTCCAGCGCCTGGACGCCCAGGGACAGGCGCTGGACGCCGGCGTCGGCCAGGGCGGCGAAGCGGTCGGCCTCGGCGTCGGTCGGATTGGCTTCGAGGCTGATCTCCAGGTCGGCGACCGGCGACCACAGGCGCCTGGCGGCGTCGATCACCCGGGCCACCTGGGTGGGATCCATCAGCGAGGGCGTGCCGCCGCCGAAGAAGATCGACAACAGATCCCGCTCGCCGGTCAGGGCCCGCTGGGCCTCCAGGTCTGCCACGATGGCGTCGGCCAGCGCCGCCTGCTCGTCCGTCTTGCCCCGGTCGCGCACGACGTTGAAGTCGCAATAGGGGCAGATGCGCGCGCAGTACGGCCAGTGGACATAGACGCCCAGCGAGGCCCTGGAGGGATCAGTCAATCAGCGCCGCCTTCAGCTTGGCGAAGGCGCGGGCGCGGTGGCTCATGGCGTCCTTGGCGGCCGGCTCCATCTCGCCGAAGGTCTGGGTCTGGCCCTCGGGCTGGAAGATCGGATCGTAGCCGAAGCCGCGCGTCCCACGGCCGGGGAACACCAGGATCCCGTCGACGCGGCCCTCGACCACCGCGGCCGGTCCGTTCGGCCAGGCCACCGCCAGGGCGGAGGTGAACCAGGCCGAGCGGTCGTCGGAACCCGTCTCCTCCAGCCGGGCCTCGACCTTCTTCATGGCCGCCACGAAATCCTTGGAGGGGCCGGCCCAGCGGGCGGAGAAGATGCCCGGCGCGCCGTCCAGCGCCTTGACCGACAGGCCGCTGTCGTCGGCCAGGGCCGGCAGACCCGAGCGGTCGGCGGCGTGACGGGCCTTCAGCAAGGCGTTGCCGACAAAGGTGCTCTCGGTCTCGTCCGGTTCGGGCAGTCCAAGCGCGCCGGCCGTGACGATCTCGAAGCGGCCGTCCAGCAGGGCGGCGATCTCGGGCGCCTTGCCGGGATTGTGGGTGGCCAGCACGAGCCTCGCGCCCGGTTCAAGCTTCAGCGCCATCCGATGTCTCCCTAACGCACTCCGGCGCTTCCTTACCCCGCCTTGCGGACCGCCGTCGACACCACTGTGACCCAACGGCAACTGTTCCGCGCGAGCGTGCATCATTACCAGAGTTTAATATCGTTTCTCGATAAACAACATTGGCGGAACCGGAATCGCGCTCTATCTGTTGACCTGTGGATAGAGGCCGAATGGCTCGACCCCGTCCACGTCTCTCAAACTGGAAAACACGATGTCCGCCGCCCGCCTGTTCCGCATCGCCGACAAGGTTCTCATGACCGTCATCACCGCCGCGCTCATCGTGGCCGTGCCGGTGTCGGCCGTGGCCTTCGTGGTGCGGACGCTCTAGGCGGCGTAAGGGTTTCCGGAGCCGAGACTTGGTTTTTTGACGCCCGCCGCGACGCGGGGCAATTTGCTTGGCGTCGCCGTCGGGGGGAAGTAGCCATGCGCGCCTTGGGCCCAGGCTCCGTATCGAGTTTTCTGAAGATCATTCTCGACGTGATCTATGTCGGGCTGTGGATCTTTGTGAGTCTTCTGTCGCTGTTCACGCTGGTCGCCCTGCTGTTCAGCTTCAATCCCGAACTTCTGGCCTCGATGTTGCCGATTAGCGACGCCGTCGAGGCCATCAGCCGCGACGGACCGCTGTTCGCCGGCGCCCTGGCCGCCTGGGCGCTGCTGCTGGGCGGCTGGATGGTCATCGTCGAGCGCCTGCGCAAGATCTTCGCCACCCTCACCGCCGGCGACCCCTTCCATCCCGACAACGTGGTGCGCCTGCGCCTGATCGGCCTCGTCCTGGCCGGGCTGGAGGTCGGGCGGTACGTCTTCTCGGGCATGGCCCGCTGGCTGGCTCCCAAGGCCAAGGTCATCGACGACAGCTTCACCCTGACCGCCTGGTTCTCGGTGCTGGTCGTCTTCGTCCTGGCCGAGGTCTTCCGCGAGGGCGCCCGCCTTCGTCGCGAAGCCGAACTCACGATCTGAACCGGAGCGATCCCCGCATGCCCGTCCGCGTGAACCTCGACCGCGTGCTGCTCGACCGACGAATGTCGCTGACGGAGCTCTCCGACCGGGTAGGGGTGACGATCGCCAACCTGTCGATCCTGAAGACCGGCAAGGCCCGCGCCGTCCGGTTCTCGACCCTCGACGCCCTGTGCCGCGAGCTGCAATGCCAGCCCGGCGACCTGCTGACCTTCGAATACGGCCCGGCCGGCGGGCATGACGACGACGAAGACGACGGCTAGGTCGGGCCGCGCGACGAAACCGCAGACCGGGCAAGGCGTTTCAACGGGGAGGCGGGGGCGCCTCGCCATCCTGGGAAAATCGAAATTGACCGTGACTCGCGTAATCTTCGCTTCTGTCTTCGCCGTCGGCGCCCTGGCGTCCGCCGTCTCCGCCCAAGCCTCCAGTCCGGGCGCCTGGGCCGAGTTCAACCAGCGGGTCACCCGCAGCTGCGTCGCCGCCTCGGGCTACCGCAACGCCCGGCCGTCGCCGATTATCGGCTTCGACGATCGTGTCGGTAAGGTCGCCGTTCTGGTCTCCGACCGCTCGCGCGGCTCCAACAACGCCAAGCTCTGCCTGTACGACAAGGCCAGCCGGAAAGCCTATATCGACAACGCCGACGGCTGGGTCGCGCCGCCACAGCCGCGTTAAGCGGCTTCACCGGAAAGGGCGCGCCTAGTAGGCGCGTCCTTTCTCGTCCTCGCGCCACTTCAGGATCATCTGGCGGTCGCGAAATTCGAACGCGTCCAGGCGCTTGAGGAAGCTCATCCCCAGCAGCGAGCCGTTCATCGGGGCCTTGTTGACCATCACCCGGAAGCCCTCGAGCTTGATCGAGCCGATCTCCAGGCTCGTCGCGTCGTAGGCGGCGCTATAGCCCTTGCCGTTGGCCGTTTCGGTCTCGTAGCCGTAGTTCAGCGTGTCGACGGGCACGCCGAGGCGGCGGGCGTCGTCGGGACTCAGCACCGTCTCGGTCGCGCCGGTGTCGACCATGAACCGCACGCGCTGGCCGTTGACCAGGCCGTCGACGACATAGTGGCCGTCATCGCCCTGCGGCACCACCAGGGTGCGCTCGCCGACCGCCACGGGCGTGCCGACATTGAAGGCCAGCTTCAATCGCTGCGGGACCTCGGCCAGCTCCGCGCGATAGGCGTAGCCCAGCGCCAGCACCGCGATGATCCCGCTCCACAGGGCGACATATTTGAGGTGTTGGCCGATCGAGCCTTGCAGGCCGCGCAGCAGCGCCGTCGAGACCAGAACGATCACGCCGATCTGGTAGACAAGGTCGGCCTTGTCGTCGCCGGTCCGCATCGCCTCCGGAAAAGCGCGCCACAGCGCCAAGGCCAGGACGCCGATGGCGGCCAACAGGCCCAGCCACAGCCAGAGCCGATGGCGCGGAACCGCCGGCCGCGCGGATCGCGCCGGCGGCGGCCTCTCGGGCTGGTCCCAGGGGCCCTTGGTCAATTCAGGCGTCGCTTCTTCAGCAGGCTGGCGCGGTCCATCGAGCGGATCTCGACCTCGAAGGCGTCGCCCTCGCGCAGGATTTTCAAGGGCACGCTGACGCCCGCGTCGCCCAGGTTCCAGAGCCTGTCGTAGAACTCGGCGAGATCCGAGACCGGCATGCCGTCGACGGCCAGGATCAGGTCGCCGGCCTTCAGCTCGGCGCGGGCGGCCGGGCCCTTGGGCGAGATGCCGACGATGACCACGTGGTTCTCCATCTCCTGGGCGAAGACGCCCAGCCACGGTCGCGGCGGGTGCGGGCTGCGGCCGCGCGCCAGCTCGTCCAGGATCGGCGGCAACAGCTCGGCGGGCACGAACATGTTGATCGGCCGGGCCTGTCCTTCGTTGTCGCGACCTTCCAGGGTCAGGGAGCCGAGGCCGACAAGGTCGCCCTTGGGGCCGATCAGGGCCGCGCCGCTCCAGTGCGGATGGGCCGGGCCGGTGATGATGGCGTCGTCCAGCAGATATTCCCAGTAGCCGGCGAACGGCATGCGGGCCAGGACCTTGCCGGCCACGGCGTGGGCGCGGCCGCCCGCGCCGGCGGCGATGATCGGCGCGCCGACGTTCAGGTCCTTGGCGCTGCCGATGGTCATGACCGGCAGGTCCAGCGGCTCCAGCGCCTGGACCAGGCCCAGGCCCGAGCGGACATCCAGGCCCAGTACGTGGGCCGGCACGCGGCGGCCGTCGTTGCGCGTGAGCATGACTTCTTCGGCCTCGGTGATCAGATAGGCCATGGTCAGCACGAGGCCGCCGGGGCCGATGACCACGCCGTTGCCGACGCGCTCGGTTCCCAGGATCCCGGCCGTATAGGCGTCGGGCGGCACGGTGGCTTCCAGCGCCACCATGGAGGACAGCGCCTGGTCCAGGTCGAAGCGATAGGCCTCCGCCGAAGGGCGCAGGCGGGCTTCGACTTCATGGCCTTCGAACGGGGTGGTCACGCGAAACTCCTGATCCTTGGGATTGGAATCTGGGACCGACGCCCCGTCCGGGCAAGGGCGACGGCGACTGGAAGCAAGACAAGCCGCCCCTTCCCTTTCGGAAGCCTATCCGAAATGGGGACGTCCTTATGCCCCGATCGCCGCCCGTTGCATGGCGAACAGCTCGTTGATGCCCTTCTCGGCCAGATCGAACAGGCTCTGGAACTCGGACTTGGTGAAGCCGCGCTTTTCGCCGGTGGCCTGGATCTCGACGATGTCGCCCACGTCGGTCAGGACGAAGTTGCTGTCGGCCTCGGCGCTGCTGTCCTCTTCGTAGTCGAGGTCGAGGACGGGCGTGTCCTTGAAGACGCCGCACGAGACGGCCGCCACCTGTCCCAGGATAGGGTCGGCCTTCAGCACGCCCTCTTCCAGCAGGTAGTTGACGGCCAGGCGCAGGGCGACCCAGGCGCCGGTGATCGCCGCGGTGCGGGTGCCGCCATCGGCCTGGATGACGTCGCAGTCCAGGCTGATCTGGCGCTCGCCCAAGGCCTTGAGGTCGACGACGGCGCGCAGGGAACGGCCGATCAGGCGCTGGATTTCCTGGGTGCGGCCGGTCTGCTTGCCGACGGCGGCCTCGCGGCGGCCGCGGGTGTGGGTCGCGCGCGGCAGCATGCCGTACTCGGCCGTGACCCAGCCGGCGCCCTTGTTGCGCATCCAGCCGGGAACGTTCTCCTCGACCGTGGCGGTGACCAGCACCTTGGTGTGGCCGAAGCTGATCAGGCAGGAGCCCTCGGCGTAGCGGTTGACGCCGGTTTCCAGCGTGACGGCGCGCAGCTGGTCGGGGGCGCGTTCGGACGGACGCATGAGGAAACTCCTGATCTCAGGGATATTTGAATGTGTGTGAGGGGCCGCTTATCCTATTGATAGCCGTAGTTGAAAGAGGCCGACCGCTTTTGTCCGCTGACCGGGTCACAAACGACACGCTGGCATGACCCACCTGTTTCCAGGACCGATCGTCCGCGCCCCGGGTCTGGGCGAGCTGGATTCCCGCGCCCGCGACATCTTCCGTCGGGTCGTGGAGTCGTACCTGGAGACCGGCGAGCCGGTGGGGTCGCGCACCATTTCCAAGGGCGGCCTGGCCCTGTCGCCCGCCTCGATCCGCAACACCATGCAGGACCTGGCGCAGCTGGGCCTGCTGGACGCCCCTCACACCAGCGCCGGCCGTATGCCGACCCATGCGGGCCTGAGGATGTTCGTCGACGGCTTTCTGGAGGTCGGCGACATCGGCGAAGAGGAAAAGCGCGCCATCGAGGCGCGGCTGGCCGTGAAGGGGCGCTCGTTCGAGGAGGCCCTGTCGGAAGCCTCGTCGGTGCTGTCGGGGCTGGCCGGCGGGGCGGGCATCGTCGTCACGCCCGTCCGCGAGGGCGGGGTCAAGCACGTGGAGTTCGTGCCGCTGGGCGGCGGCCAGGTGCTGGCGGTCATGGTGTTCGAGGACGGTCAGGTCGAGAACCGGCTGATGCGTCAGGCCCCAGGCGTCACCCCCTCGGCGCTGCAGGAGGCCGGCAACTTCCTCAACGCCCGCCTGCGCGGCCGCACCCTGTCCGAGGCGCGGACCGAGATGGGCGGCGAGCTGGACATCGCCCGCCGCCAGCTGGACGAGACCGCCGCCCGCCTCGTCGAGGATGGCCTGGCCGCCTGGAGCGGCGGCGAGGGCGACGCCCGCTCGCTGATCGTGCGCGGGCAGGCCAACTTGCTGGCCGACGCCCGGGCCCGCGAGGACATCGACCGCGTGCGCCAGCTGTTCGACGACCTGGAGCAGAAAGGCCAGCTGATCGGCCTGCTGGACGACGTCCGTGACGCCGAGGGCGTGCGCATCTATATCGGGGCCGAAACGCGGCTCTTTTCGCTTTCGGGTTCCTCGGTGATCGCGGCGCCTTATATGACGGGCCGGCAGAAGGTGCTGGGCGCGATCGGCGTGATCGGGCCCGCCCGCTTGAACTACGCTCGCGTCATCCCGTTGGTGGACTATACCGCCCGGGTGCTCGGGCGGATGATGGATGGATAAGGACTGTACGAGATGACCGACGAGCAAACGCCGGCTGAAGACGTCGCCTTCGAAGCTGACGACGCGTCGCAGGAGATCGAGGCGCTGAAGCTGGAAGTGGCCGCTCTGAAGGAGCAGGCCCTGCGCTACGCCGCCGAGGCCGAGAACACCAAGCGCCGCGCCGAGCGCGAAATGAATGACGCCCGCGCCTATGCGATCCAGAAGTTCGGCCGCGACCTGCTGGGCGTCGCCGACAACCTGTCGCGCGCCACGGCCCACAGCCCCAAGGACTCGACTGACGCGGCGGTGAAGAACTTCATCATCGGCGTCGAGATGACCGAGAAGGAGCTGCAAGGCGCCTTCGAACGCAATGGCCTGAAGAAGATCGACCCGGCCAAGGGTGAGAAGTTCGACCCGCACCTGCACCAAGCGGTGATGGAGCAGCCGGCGACCGACGTCGCCGCCGGCGGCGTGATCACCGTGCTGCAGGCCGGTTACGAACTGATGGGGCGCCTGGTGCGTCCGGCCATGGTCGCCGTGGCGGCCAAGGGCTCGACGGGACCTTCGACGGGCGAGTCGGCGGCGGCCGCCAATCCCTATGCCAGCGCCACGGACGGCGATAACTCGGGCGGTTCGTTCGATCAGAAGGCCTGACGGGGCGGAAAGCTTCGTTTTTCGGACTCCGGGGCGCGCGAATGACGGGCGCGCCCCCTTTCCCCCTCCGCGCTTTGCGATAATGTCGGCGGTCCATTCTCAACGGGGGTAGCGGGCGATTCCTTGCATTCCGCCCGCACGATCTGGACCGGACTATGAAGCTTACAATCGAACGGGCGGCGCTCCTGAAGGCGCTGGGTCACGTGCAGAGCGTCGTCGAGCGCCGCAACACCATCCCGATCCTGTCGAATATCCTGCTGTCGGCCGAAGGGGATCGCCTGTCCTTCTCGGCCACCGACCTGGACATGGAGATCATCGACGAGGGCTTCGCCCAGATCGACGTGCCTGGCCAGATCACCGCGCCGGCCCACACCCTCTATGAAATCGTCCGCAAGCTGCCGGACGGCGCCGACGTCTCGCTGAGCTTCAGCGGCGATGATCCGCGCCTGGTGATCCAGGCCGGTCGCTCGCGCTTCAACCTGCCGGTGCTGCCGGCCGGCGACTTCCCGGTGATGAGCAGCGACGGCCTCTCCAGCCGCATCGCGGTCGACACCAACGAGCTGATCCGACTGATCGACAAGACCCGCTTCGCGATCTCGACCGAAGAGACCCGCTACTATCTGAACGGCCTTTACGTCCACACGGTCAACGAGGGCGGCGAGACCAAGCTGCGCGCCGTGGCCACCGACGGTCACCGCCTGGCTCTCGCCGAGATGCCCGCTCCGGAAGGCGCTGTCGGCCTGCCGGGCGTGATCGTGCCGCGCAAGACCATCGCCGAGGCCCGCCGCCTGATGGAATCGGCCGGCGAGACGGTCGACCTGCAGGTCTCGCCCCAGAAGGTCCGCTTCGAGTTCGGTCAGGCCGCCCTGACGTCCAAGGTCATCGACGGGGCCTTCCCCGACTATCTGCGCGTCATTCCGCGCGACAACGCCAAGATCCTGACCCTGGACAACGACCTGTTCGCCAAGGCCGTCGACCGCGTGGCCACCATCTCGGCCGAAAAGAGCCGCTCGGTGAAGCTGGCCATCGAGCCGGGCCGCATCACCCTGACCGTCCGCAACATGGAAGCCGGCCAGGCCGTCGAAGAGGTCGAGGTCGATTATGACGGCGAGCCCTTCGAGATCGGCTTCAACGCCCGCTACCTGCTGGACGTCTGCGGCCAGATCGCCGGCCCTCAGGCCGAGTTCCGCTTCGCCGACCCGGCCAGCCCGACCCTGGTGGTCGATCCGGTCGATCCGGGCGTGAAATACGTGCTGATGCCGCTGCGGGTCTGATCTCGCGACAGGCTCTGAAGACGATAGGGCGGGCGCTTCGGCGCCCGTTCCGCTGTCTGGGGCGCCGCGGCGTGGTTGCGCGCGGCCCGGCCGCCCTGACGCAAGGGCCATGTTGCGAATGCCCATAAGCGCGTTAAGGTCCGTTTCGTAAGAAAACGGGAGGCGGCCCATGGCCAAGCTGAACTACGTGACGGTCGGTTCGAACGACCTCGAAAAGGCCAAGGCCTTTTATGACAGCCTGCTGGGCTCGATCGGCATGAAGCCCTTGTTCGACCACCCGTCGGGCGGCCGTCTCTATCGCGGCGATGGCTGCATGTTCGGGGTTCTGGGTCCATACGACGGCAATCCGGCCTGCGTCGGCAACGGCATGATGGGCGGCTTCGCGTTCGACACGGTCGAGGAGGTCGACGCCTTCCACGCCAAGGCCCTGGAACTGGGCGGCAAGGACGAAGGCCAGCCGGGCGCGCGGATGCCGAAGGCCTATTTCGCCTATTTCCGCGATCTCGATGGCAACAAGCTCTGCGGCTACAAGCTGGGCTGACGGCCTGAGTAGCGCCGGCCGGCGACAGCGCTTAAGAACGCCCCATGGCGTCGGCCGCACTGCTTTCCCTGACCTTGACGGACTTTCGCTCCTACGCGCGCGCTCGCCTCGAGACCGAGGGGCGCAGCGTCTACCTGTTTGGGGCCAATGGGGCGGGGAAGACCAATCTGCTCGAGGCGATCAGCCTGCTGACCCCCGGCAAGGGCCTGCGCGGCGCCAGCATGGCCGAGGTCGGCCGGCGCTTGCCCGGTGAAGCGGTGGGCCGGGCCTGGGCCGTCGCCGCCGAAGTCGAGAGCGGGCGGGACGCCCCTGTTCGCATCGGCACTGGCGTCGAGCAGGGCGGCGCCGCCCGCCGCGCCGTTCGCATCGAGGGCGAGACCGTCTCGCCCGGCCGCCTGGCCGATCACGTCCGGCCGATCTGGCTGACGCCCGCCCAGGACCGCCTGTTCCTGGAGGCCGCGTCCGAGCGCCGCCGCTTCTTCGACCGCCTGGTCTTCGCCGGCGAGCCCAGCCACGCGTCCAACGCCAACGCCTATGACAAGGCCCAGCGGGAGCGGATGCGCCTGCTGACCGACGCGGCCGAGGCCGGGAGCGCGCCGGACGCGACCTGGCTGAACGCGCTTGAGGCCCGACTGGCGGAATCTGGCGCCCTTATGTCCCAGGCTCGCGCCCGCACGCTGCTGGCTCTGCAGAACGAGATCGACGGACGCGGCGACCGGCCGTTCCCGCGGGCGCGTCTGACCCTGACCGGCGAATGGGAAAGGATGGCGCTGGACGAGGTTCCTTTCGCCGAGATCGAGGCGCGGTTGGCCGCCGCCCTGGCCGCCGCGCGCCCTCGCGACGGGGCCGCCGGACGCGCCCTGACCGGTCCGCATCGCGGAGACCTGGCCATCTTCCACGTCGACAAGGACCGTCCGGCGGCGGAATGCTCCACGGGCGAGCAAAAAGCCCTGATATTGAACCTGGTTTTGGCCCAGGCGGCGCGACTTTCGCGTGCGGAATCAGCGCCGAATCCTGTAATATTGCTCGACGAAGTCGCCGCGCATCTCGACCTTACCCGTCGGGCCGCCTTGGCCGACGAACTCACGGCGCTCAAGCTCCAGGCCTTCCTCACCGGCACGGACGAGTCGCTGTTCGACCATCTCAAGGGTCGGGCGCTAGGCGTTCGCGTGTGCGACGCCGGCCTGACCACTCTGGAAGACGAATGACCGAGAACACCGAAGACCAAGTTCCCGAAGCGCCGGCCCCCGAAATGACCACCGAGGAAGCCGCCGCCCAGTACGGCGCGGACTCGATCAAGGTGCTGAAGGGCCTGGACGCCGTCCGCAAGCGCCCCGGCATGTATATCGGCGACACCGACGACGGTTCGGGCCTGCACCACATGGTCTATGAGGTGGTCGACAACGCCATCGACGAGGCTCTGGCCGGCCACGCGACCAAGGTCCAGGTGATCCTCAACGCCGATGGTTCGGTGACGGTCACCGACGACGGCCGCGGCATCCCGGTCGACATGCACGAGGGCGAGGGCGTCTCGGCGGCCGAGGTCATCATGACCCAGCTGCACGCCGGCGGTAAGTTCGACCAGAACAGCTACAAGGTCTCGGGCGGCCTGCACGGCGTCGGCGTCTCGGTCGTCAACGCCCTGTCGGACTGGCTGGAGCTGCTGATCCACCGCAATGGCAAGGTCCACCAGATGCGCTTCGAGCGCGGTGACGCGGTGACGTCGCTGGCGGTCACCGGCGACTCCCCGGTGCGCGAGGAGGGACCCAAGGCGGGCGAGACCCTGACGGGCACGGAAGTGACCTTCTTCCCGTCGCGGTCCACCTTCGCGTTCATCGAGTTCGACCGGAAGACCCTGGAGCACCGCCTGCGCGAGTTGGCGTTCCTGAACTCGGGCGTGACGATCTGGTTCAAGGACCATCGCGACGCCGAGCCGTGGGAAGAAAAGCTGCACTATGACGGCGGCATCGAGGCCTTCGTCCGCCACCTGGACAAGGTCAAGACCCCGCTGCTGAAGGCCCCGATCTCGGTGCGTGGCGTCAAGGACAAGGTCGAGGTCGATCTGGCCCTGTGGTGGAACGACAGCTACCACGAGCAGATGCTGTGCTTCACCAACAACATCCCGCAGCGGGATGGCGGCACGCACTTGTCAGCCTTCCGCGCCGCCCTGACCCGGATCATCACCGGCTATGCCGAGAGCTCGGGCATCACCAAGAAGGAAAAGGTCAGCGTCGGCGGCGAAGACGCCCGCGAAGGCCTGACCTGCGTGCTGTCGGTCAAGGTGCCCGACCCCAAGTTCAGCTCGCAGACCAAGGACAAGCTGGTCTCGTCCGAGGTGCGCCCGGCCGTCGAAGGCCTGGTGCAGGAGGGGCTGGCGACCTGGTTCGAGGAGCACCCGAACGAGGCGCGAGCGATCGTCAGCAAGATCGCCGAGGCCGCCGCGGCGCGCGAAGCCGCCCGCAAGGCCCGCGAACTGACCCGCCGCAAGAGCGCGCTCGACATCACCTCGCTGCCCGGCAAGCTGGCCGACTGCTCCGAGCGCGATCCGGCCAAGTCCGAGATCTTCATCGTCGAGGGCGACTCGGCTGGCGGCTCGGCCAAGCAGGCCCGCAACCGCGACAACCAGGCCGTTCTGCCGCTGCGCGGCAAGATCCTGAACGTCGAGCGCGCGCGTTTCGACAAGATGCTGTCGTCCGACCAGATCGGCACGCTGATCACGGCGCTGGGCGCCGGCATCGGTCGCGACGACTTCAACCCGGACAAGGTGCGCTACCACAAGATCGTGCTGATGACCGACGCCGACGTCGACGGCGCCCACATCCGCACCCTGTTGCTGACCTTCTTCTACCGGCAGATGCCCGAGCTGATCGAGCGCGGCTACATCTACATCGCCCAGCCGCCGCTCTATAAAGCCGCCAAGGGCAAGTCCTCGCGCTATCTGAAGGACGACAGCGAGATGGACGCCTTCCTGATCGACGAAGGCGTCGATGGGGCCGAGCTTGACCTGCCGTCGGGCGAGCGCCGCACCGGCCAGGACCTTCTGGCTCTGGTGCAGCTGTGCCGCCAGGCCAAGGGCAATATCGACCGCCTCGCCGCCCGCGCGCCGTCATTCGCCATCGAGCAATCGGCCTTGGCCGGCCTGCTGGGCGAAACCCCCGACATCGCCGCGGCGGCGGCCCGTCTCGATCTCTACGCCGAGGAAGGCGACGGCCCGTGGACCGGCGAGCGCAATGACACGGCCTATGTCTTCAAGCGCGTCCGCCGCGGCGTCACCGAGAACGTGGTGCTGGACGATGGTCTGCTGCACGCCGCCGACGCCCGTCGTCTGGCCGAGCGGGCCGGGGCCCTGGCCGAGATCTTCTCGGGACGGGCCGTGTTCCGCCGCAAGGACAAGTCGACCACCGTCCGGGGGCCGATGGATCTGATCGCCGCTGTGATGGACGCCGGGCGCAAGGGGCTGAGCATCCAGCGCTACAAGGGTCTGGGCGAGATGAACCCGGATCAGCTCTGGGAGACGACGCTGGATGTCGAGGCCCGCACCCTGCTGCAGGTTCGCGTCAATCACGCCGACGACGCCGACGAGATGTTCAGTCGCCTGATGGGCGATCTGGTCGAGCCTCGCCGGGAGTTCATCCAGGAAAACGCTCTGGACGCCGAGGTGGATGTCTAAGTCTCTGTAGTAAAACGATGTCTTTCTAGCCGTTCGGCGCCCAAATCAGGGGCGTTCCGACGTTTTTTCGTTAACGAAGCCGCTCTCGGCTTGGGTGTGGCGAACGGTGTCATCGCGCGGCGATGACGAGGGCGTCATCTTGCGTACGGTGAGTCGATTAGACGGAAGTATTGCGTGGGGGCCTGCCTGTGATGGAACAAGACACTAGTCTTCGTCCTGAACGGATCCTGGATTTGTCGGAACGCCTGTCCAGTGTGGCGGGCGCCAAGATCGGCGAGATCGCCCGGGTCAACCGCGCGGCCAAGATGTTGTCGATCAACGCCCTGATCGTGGCGGCGCGCGCTGGCGAGGCCGGCAAGGGCTTCGCCATCGTCGCCGAGGAATTCAAGAAGATCTCCACGGAGATCGACGCCGTGGCCGCGGCCCTGGAAAGCCAGGTGCGGGCCGACCTCGACGAGCTCTCGGCGATCGGCGGGGCGATCCTGGGTCATATGCGCGGTCAGCGTCTGGCCGACCTCGCCTTGAACGCCATCGAGATCGTCGACCGCAATCTCTATGAGCGCACCTGCGACGTCCGCTGGTGGGCCACGGACTCCGCCGTGGTCGCTTGCCTGGCGGACGCCGATCCCGCCGCCAGCCGCTACGCCAGCGAGCGCTTGGGGGTCATCCTCGACGCCTACACCGTCTATCTCGATCTGTGGATCTGCGACGCCAAGGGGCGGGTGGTCGCCAATGGCCGGCCCGGAAAGTATCCTGGCGTCGTCGGCCAGTCGGTCGCCGACGCCAAGTGGTTCCGCGACGGCATGCGCACCGCGACCGGTGACGACTTCGTGGCCTGTGACATCGAGAAGGCTCGCGCCCTCGGCGACGCGCCGGTGGCCACCTACGCCACGGCCATCCGCGAGGGCGGCCAGGCCAAGGGCAAAATCCTGGGCGTGCTGGGCGTTCATTTCGACTGGCGGCCTCAGGCCCAGGCCGTGGTGGATGGCGTTCGCCTGACCCCGGAGGAGCGCGAGCGCTCGCGCGTCATGCTGCTGGACCAGAAGGGTCGCGTCCTGGCCTCGTCCGACAATCAGGGCGTCCTGACCGAGGTCTTTCCCCTGGATGTGTCCAGCGGCGCGATGGGCAGCTATGCCGATGGCGACATCACTGTCGGCTATGCGTTGACGCCGGGCTACGAGACCTATGCCGGTCTCGGCTGGTACGGATGTCTTGTGCAGCGGCGGCAAAATCCCGGCGTGACTGTCGCGGCCGCCTGATCTTAACCAGATCCATTGCGGAATATTCGGACGAATTAATCGCTCCAGACGGGAAAGCGATCAGATTCTCGGCGCCCGGCGTAGATTCTTGCGGTGCAGCATTGCCATTCTCGGCGCCGCATGGTTGTTTAAGCCTAACCATGCACTCAGCAGATATCTGTGCGTCTGCTGGACGGCGGTAAGCGCGTCGTAGTCTTAGTTAAAACCGCCGACCAGATTGTCCTATCTCGCATAGATTGCATCGCGGGTGTGATCTTCTGGGAACGGTGTCGCCAGGAAAAGGCGATACCGCGTTATCTGGGCTAGAGCATTTCTTTACGTTGTCCTAAAGGGACGCCGTTCAATTGGAGGGAGCAATCATGGCTTCTAACCGCATACGCGCCTTGACCCTGGGCGCCATCATGGCGATTGCCCCGCTTTCCGTGGGCCCGACGACCCTGTTGTCGGTCGCGAACGCCGCCGCGCCGACGCGGGCGGAAGTGCGCGCGCAGATCGCCAAGGCCGTGACCGACGCGACCAAGTCTCCGGAATTCTTGGCCGCCCAGGCTGAAGGAGCAGCCGCTCAGGTCGAGCTAAACGCGCTTCCGGAGACCGCCACCGCGACCGAGAAAAAGGCGGCGCAGGACAAGGTTGACGCCGCCAAGGCCAAGCAGTCATTAATCCTTCAAAAAGCCGTCGCCGCCGCCATGCAGGCCGCGATCACGGCGGGAGCGTCGGCGGCCATCGTCAGCGCCGCCCTCAACGACGCGGTTGCTGCGGGCGCCGTGCCGTCGGCGGTCGGGATCGCCGTCGCCCAGCAGGTCAACGCCATCATTACCGCGTCGACCGCGGCGGGCGACACGCCCAGCCTCGTCAACCCGCCGAACGCGAATCCTCCCGGTTCGAGCGCGCCGACGGGGAACGGCGCGACGTTCGACCCCTGCGCGGGCGTGATCGCGACCTACTGCGGCTAAGATTTAAATTCGGGCGGATTGGCGCGCCACGACGCGCGGCGACCGACCCTTGGTGGGGATTAAGCTATGCGACTTCTAACGTGCTCGGCCATTGCGGCCTGTATCGCGTTGACCGCGCCACACGCTGTTCAGGCGCAGGATCTCGGTTCGAATTTCAAGCGCGACAAGAACGTCTCGGTTCGTCAGCGCCCGCGACCGGACTATGAGGCGACCGGCCAGAGGGCTGGCGGCTTCACCCTCTATCCGCGCGTGACCGTCGACCTCGAGCACAACGACAACATCTACGCCGTGGCGGCGGGCAAGATCGACGACAACATCTGGCGCGTGAAGCCGGAACTGGCCGTCCGTTCGAACTGGTCGCGCAATGCGCTCAATTTCTTCGCCGGCGGCAACATGATCCGCTATGCGGACGAGAAGACCGAGAACGCCGAAGAATATACGCTCGCGGCCAATGGTCGTATCGATGTGGTGCGCGGGACGAACATCTCCGGCTCGGCCCAGTATCAGCGTCTGATCGAACCGCGCACCGCGGTCACGGCCGGTACGCCCGCCGGCGCGACGCCCAAGCCTGTCGAGTATGACCTCACCACCACCAACCTGACCGCGGTGAAGGAATTCAATCGTTTGCGCCTGACCGGCCGCCTCGACGACAAGGATTTCAACTTCAAGGACCAGGGCGCGGCGTATAACCAGAACACCCGCGACCGCAACGAACTGTACTACGGCGCGAAGGCGGAATACGCGGTCAGTCCCGACACGGCGGTCTATGCGACGGCTACGGGCAACAAGAAGGACTATGACCTCAGCGGCACGACCGACCGTTCGTCGGACGGCTATGTCCTCGGCGTCGGCGCCAACTTCGAAGCGTCCGATCTGGTGCGCGGCGATATCCAGGTCGGCTACATGAAGCAGTCCTACGACAATAGCGCCCTCTACAAGAGCATCAGCGGTTTCAACGCCGCGGGGCGCCTGGAATGGTTCCCGACCCAGCTGACGACTGTAGGCCTGACCGGCTCGCGGACGATCGAGGAGTCGACCGCGATCGGTTCGGCCGGCTTCATCTCCAATAATGTTGGCGCGACGATCGACCACGAGCTGCTACGCAATGTGCTGCTGTCCGGCGCCTACACCCACGGCAAGGACAACTACAAGGGCGTGGATCGCAGCGACAAGCGCGACAACTTCTCGGCGACGGCGGCCTACCTGCTGAACCGCCGCGTGGGCCTGTTCCTGACCTATAACTATCTGAAGCAGGACTCGAGCGGCGCGGCCAAGGCTTCGTCGTTCAAGGACAACAAGCTGATCGCGTCCGTGGCGCTGCAGTTCTAGCGACGTCCACAAAACGGCAAGGTTTGCCGATTACTGAGAGTACCCATGGACGGCTCCGGTTTTGAAACTTCGAACGCTCCGGTGAATGACACCGGAGCGTTGTCTTTTGATCTGAACATCGTGATCGCGACGTTCAGGCGACGCTTCCGACTCTTCGCGGCGGTGGCAGTGGTGGTGTTCGCGGCGGTGGTGTTGTTCACCCTGCAACAGACACCGCGCTATACCGCAACGGCGCAGGTGATGCTGGATGTCCGCCAGGAACAGGTCACCGACATGAGCGCGGTGCTCTCGGGCCTGCCGGCGGATTCGTCCGTCGTCGACACCGAGGTCGAGGTCCTGAAGTCGCGCTCCCTGGCGGGGCGCGTCGTCAAGGATCTGAAACTCGAGGAAGATCCCTACTTCAATCCCTACCTCGCGCAGGCCAAGGGCGCGAAGGCCTGGTTCTCGTCGTTGAAGAAGGCGGCCGCGCCGACGACGGCCACGCCGACGGATCCGATCGAGCTGCAGCGCCGACGCGAGCGCATCGTCGACAATGTCCTGGGGGGGCTGAAGGTTCGCCGCGCGGGCCTGACCTACCTCATCTCGATCGACTATACCCACACCGATCCGAAGCGGGCGGCCGAACTGGCCAACGCCTTCGCCAACCTCTATCTGACCGAACAGCTCGAGGCCAAGTTCGACGCGACCAAGAAGGCCAATGAGTGGCTGGACACGCGCGTCGCCGAGCTTCGTGACCAGGTCCAACAGGCCGACGCGGCGGTTCAGCAGTACAAGATCGCCAACAACCTGCTCAGCGCCGAAGGCGCGACCCTCACCGAGCAGGAAATCTCCGGCCTGAACCAGCAACTGGCCCTGAGCCGCGCTGCACAGGCCGAGACGGACGCGCGTCTGAACATCGCTCGCCAGCAGCTGGCGCGAGGGAGCACCGGCGAGGACGTCGGCGAGTCCCTGAACTCGCCGGTCGTGCAGCAGCTGCGCAAGCAGCGAGCCGAGAAGAGCGCCCAGGTGGCGGATCTCAGCGGCCGCTACGGCGATCGTCACCCGGATCTGCTGAAGGCCAAACGCGAGCTGGCCGACATCGATAGCCAGATCCAGGCCGAAATCCGCCGCATCATCTCCAACCTGGAAGCCCAGGCCCAGGTCGCGCGTCAGCGGACCGGTTCGGTGGCGTCCAGCGTGTCCGCCTCGAAGGGGACGCTGGCCGGCAACAACCGCGCCAGCATCGGCCTGTCCGAACTCGAGCGTAAGGCGCAGTCGGTCAAGACCCTTTATGAGAGCCTGCTGGCCCGCTTCAAGCAGACCACCGCCTCGGATGGCATCGAGCAGGCCGACGCCCGGGTGGTGTCGCCGGCCAAGATCCCGACCGGCCCCAGCTATCCGAAACCTTCGCTGAACCTGGCGCTCGGTCTGGTTCTGGCCTTGGGCGCGGGCGTGGCCGCGATCGTCCTGGCCGAGATCCTGATGGCGGGCCTGTTCACCGAGGACGAGGTCGAGCGTCGTCTGGGCCTGCCCTATCTCGGCGCCGTCCCGACCCTGGGCACCACGGTCGACGACGCCAAGATTCTGAAGGGCATGACGCCGGCCGACTATCTTCTGGCCAAGCCGCTCTCCAGCTTCGCCGAAAGCCTGCGCAAGCTGCGCGCCTCGATCCTGTTCTCGAAGGTGGGCGAGCCCGTAAAGGTCATCGCGGTCACCTCGTCCCTGCCCGGCGAAGGCAAGACCACGACGACCTTCTCCCTGGCGCGCACCCTGGCGACCTCGGGAGCCAAGGTGGTGGTGGTCGACTGCGACCTGCGCCAGAGCGCGATCAGCCAGTTCCTCAAGGAGCCGGCCTCGATCGGTCTGCTGGAGGTGCTCAACGGTGTCGCCACCCTGGATCAGGCCGTGATCACGGATGAGAGCGGCGCGCACATCCTGCCGTTGGCCAAGTCGGCCTACACGCCGCGCGACGTGCTCGGTTCGTCGGCCATGCACAAGCTGCTGCAGGACCTGCGCGATCGCTACGAGATCGTACTGCTGGACACCGCGCCGCTGCTGGCCATCGCCGACACCCGCATCCTGGCGCCGCACGCCGACGCGGTGGTGATGCTGGTCCGCTGGAAGAAGACGCCGGTGAAAGCCGTGCAGTCGGCGCTGGCCCTGCTGCAGGGCACGCGCGCCTTCATCGCCGGCGTGGCCCTGACCCAGATGGATCTGAAGGCCCAGTCCCGCTACGGCTATGGCGACTCCTATTATTATTACGCGAACTATCGAAAGTACTATGCGGACTAGGACCCGCTCGGGCGGGGGAGCGTCCTCGCCCGGAGCGGCCAGGCCGCGAAAATTGCAGACTTCCGAGGGCGTCGCGATCGGCGCCCTTGTCGCCCTGGTCCTGGCCGAGATCGTCGCGTTCGGCGCCAGCGACGTGGCTATGGCCTCTGTTTTCGGCGTACTGCAAGCCGCCTATCTGCTGATCTTGCTGAGCACCTGCGGCTGGGCGCGAAAAGTCCCTGGCGTCCTGATCGCGCCCTGGCCCGGCCTCTTGTTCATCGGCTTGCTGGTCGCCACGGCCTGGTCGCTGACGCCGTTCGGGCCCGGCGGCGCGCATCCCGTCTGGAACTATCTGGACGGGCATGACGGTGCGATCACCGTCGACCGCTCCGCCCTCATGCTCAATCTCGTTAGCCTGGTGAACCTGGCCTGCCTGTTCCTGGCCGCCCGCATTGTCGGCGCATCGGAAACGCGGCGCAGAACGCTGGTCTGGTGGCTGCTGCTCGCGCTCGCGGCCTTCGCGGCGATCGCGATTATCGACCATGTCGGCCTGCGCGCCGGGCGACGTCTGACGGCGACCCTGTTCAGCCCCAATTCCGTCGCCACCCTGATGGGCGTCGGCGCGGTCTTCGCGGTGATGTTCTTCTCACAAGCGATCCAGCGCGCGGGCGGCGCCCCGCGTCTCGACCGGATGGATCTGAACGCCAGCCTGAGCCTGGCCGCGGCGGCCGTGTTCGCCGTCGCCCTGGCGCTGACCGCCTCGCGGGGCGGGATCTTCGCCACCGTGGTCGGTCTGGCCGTGCTGTTGACATGGCAGGTGCTGGCCCAGGGGCGACGGGTTCGGGCCATCGCGATCGTTGGCGGCGCAGCGGCCCTGCTGGTCGTCATCGGCGTGGCCATGCGCAGCGCCGACCTGACCGCCGCGCGGCTGGAGCATCTCGACGGCGACGTCGCCACCCGAAAGGCGATCTTCGACGCCCACTGGCAAGCTTTCTTGGCTTCACCTTGGTTCGGGTTCGGTCTCGGGTCCTTTCCGATCGTCAATCAGCTGATCACCACCACCGAGAACCTGAACGTCCTGTTCGACGTGCGCGCCACCCACAACCTCTACCTCCAATGGCTGGAGGAGGCCGGTATCGTCGGCTCCATCGTCATGCTGGCCTGGCTGCTCGCCGCGCTCTGGCGTGTCGGGCGAGACGCGGTCAGGCCGGGCACGATCGGAGCGCTGGCGCGCGCCACGATCGCCGCCACGGTGGTCGTCCTGCTGCATGGCCTCTCGGATTTCGCCATTCAGGTCCCGGCTCTGCAGGCGGTCTTCGCCGTGGGGCTCGGCGCGATGACGGCGACGTCAGCGCCGCGTCGCGCGCGGGGGGGCGAGCGAAAGGCGGACTGGGGAACGAGCGCTTTCGCGGCCGTCGCCCTCGTGGTCTCCCTGCTGTTCGCCGTTCCCCTGGCGGCGTCACGGTTCGGCGGCGACCTCTCCGCCATGCCGACGGCTTCGGCGGAGGTGCTGGCGAGCAGCATCGAGGCCGGTCTTGCTTCCCCGGCGGACTCGAAGGCGCGGGCGCGTCTCGAAGACCTGAGCCATCGGGAAGTGGCCCTACGTCCCGGATCCGGCGCCGCGTGGCTCCGGAAGGCCGCCGTCGATTTCCAGCGAGGCGACATCGCCGCGGCCAATATCGCGCTGGGCTGTTCGTTCGCGGTCGCTCCGCTGCAGACCAGCCTCTTCAGGAGCCGAACCCGTTTGGCCTATGAGCACTGGCCCGAGCTGTCGGAGGCCGTGCGCGAACAGGTCGTCTATCAGGCGCGGACCGAATTTGGCCGGTCTGGCGGCGAGGGGCGCCTCAGGAGCGTGGTCGGCAGCATCAACAGCCCTTCTGGCCGGCTCGCGCTGGCGTTCCTGATCGTCGCCGAACGCCTGTCCCAGGCCCAAGCCAAGGCTCAGTAGGCGTTGTCGGCGATCAGCAGGCTGGGAATGGTGAGAAGGACGATCTGGGCGTCCTTCAGGATCGACCAGGTCCGGATGTAATCGATATCGGCCTCGACCCGGCGACGCATGGCCTCCACCGTCTCGGTGCCGCCGCGCAGGCCCTTGACCTGGGCCCAGCCTGTGAGCCCCGGCCGCGCCTGGTAGCGGGCGTAATAGTCCGGAATGCGCGCGCCATAGTACTCGTCATGGGCCGCGGCATGGGGGCGGGGACCGACCAGGGACATGTCGCCGCGCAGAACGTTCAACAGCTGAGGCAACTCGTCGATGCTGCTGGCGCGCAGGAGGCGGCCGATCCGGGTGATCCGATTGTCGCCGCGCCGCGCCTGGGTCAGCTCGGGCCCGTCCTCGCGACAGTGCATGGTGCGCAGCTTGAGAATCTGGAAGCGCGCGCCGCCGAGGCCGCCCCGCGTCTGTCGGAAGAGGGCCGGGCCTGGAGATTCGAGCTTGATCAGCGAGGCCGCAAGCAGAAGCAGGGGCGCGAACAGCAGCAACAGCAGGGCCGAAGCCACGACGTCCAGCGCGCGCTTACAGGGATCCACGGCGACCCGCGGCAGCGGCCCATGCAATTCTGGCGAGAGAAATTCGATATAGCCTCCCCCGTCCACCAGATAACCCTCTGAGTTCCCCACCGCGTCGCGACTGGTTTCCAGTTCCGACGACCCCAAGCTAGCGCAAACGCTTCACAGCGTCCCCGGGAAAATCCGCAGGGCTGGCACATATGCTTAACGCGCGTAGACTCTGTTCATTCACCGGCGATTAGCCGCGCCCTATTACAGTCATCGCATCAGGAGTGTGATCGATGATTGAAGCCAAGATCTCGTTTGCCCAAGTCGACGCCGTCGCGCCGACTCGCGCCAAGCGTCTCCCCCCGCTGCTGGGGCTGGGCATGGGCGCGATCATTTCGGCGGGGCTCTGGGGCGCTCTGGCGCTGACGATCTCGCGCATCTTCTAAGCTCTCCATCCACGCCGGCCGATCCGAAGATCGGTCCGCACGCCCGCTCATCACCGAGCGGGCGTTTTCGTTTGCGCGAAGGGCCCGACGAAAAACCCCCGGACCTGCTGGTCCGGGGGTTTTCGCGTTCTGACCGGCCGATCGCTCAGGCGATGGTGGTCCACAGGGCCGTGCCAGGGATCTGGCGCTCGACCCAGCGATAGTTCAGGTCTTCCCACGGGGTCGCCCAGGGGGTCAGATTGTCCAGCACCCAGTCGCCGCTTTCCAGCGAGACCATCAGCACGGCGTGGCTCTCGCCGCGGGCCGTGAAGGCGACGGCCATGGACAAGGCCGTTTCCGGCACGCCGGCCGCGATCAGCTGACGGCGTTTTTCCAGCGCATAGTCCTCGCAGTCGCCGTAGAGCTTCCCGTTCACTTGGCGCGGCAGGGACCAGTATTCAGGCTGGCCGTAGAGTTCCAGGTCCGTGGCCTTCTTGACCGTGCGATTGACCAGCTGGTTGACTTGATTCAGCAGCTTGACCTGTTCGCGGTCGGTGCGAGTGGTCCAGGCCAGATTGTCGGACTTTGTCGCGGCGGCGGCGGGCGCCGCGGCGACCGCGACCGCGGACGGGCGCAACTGGCCGGCGGCGACGAAGTCTTCGACCGCCGCGGGCGTCCAGGCCTTAATGACCTCCACCGCGATCAGGTTCGCCCCGTCCTCGACGGCCGACGCGGTCGGCGCGACGGCCTCGAAATGATGTTGCGAAGGCGCGCCCACCGAAGATGTCGCCGTCAGGCTGACCGCGCCGCCCAAGAAGGCCAACTGGTCCGCTGGCGCGCCGCAGGCGTCGGCGTCGCGGCGGCACAGGTCGGCGAAGCCCATCGGAGCGCCGACGCCTTCGCCGCGCGGCATGAACGGCATCGAACCGGCCTGAGCGCTGGCGCCGGCCATCATGGCGATGGCGCTTACGAGTCCTAGAACAATGTTACGTGCCTTGAACATGCTGACCTCGCTGTGTTCGTGAGGTCAGTATTCATTCGCGGCGCAAATTTGAGCTGAATTTAGATGGTATAATCCTGATGTTTAACTGTGGTAATTTTAAAATTAACTACAATGAAGGGGAAATATACTTGGTAAATTGAGCGGAAATGAGCATGCTGAATTGCGAGTTAACTGCTTCATGCGCCGTTGAACTAAGCCGTCGCCTGGGGCAAAATCCAGGTTCTTGGTTCTGGCGCTTGTCGCCGTCCTGGCGAGTGTGATGTTCAAGTCCCTCTTTCGTTCCAAGTCCCAGCCGCGCGGCGCGTCGTCCACGGGCGGTCGAATGGTTTACGCCGTGGGGGATGTGCACGGGCGGCTCGACCTGCTGGACGGCCTGATCGGGGCGGTGACCGAGGACTATCGCGCCACGGGCCGCCAGGACCCGCCCGTGCTGGTCATGCTGGGCGACTATGTCGACCGCGGCGCTCAGTCCTCGGCGGTGATCGACCGGTTGATCCTGCTGAAGGCGCAGGCCGCCGAGGGACGCTTCGAGTTCCGCGCCCTGATGGGAAACCATGAGGAGACGCTGCTGCACTTCCTCGACGACCCGATGGCGGGGCCGTCCTGGATCGAATACGGCGGCGGCGAGACCTTGACGTCCTATGGCGTGCAGCGCCCGGTCGGCCGCGCCGAGCCGGAGGTCTGGGAGCAGGCCCGCCAGGCCTTCCGCGCCGCCTTCCCCCCGGCCCACGAGACCTTTCTGCGCCAGCTGGAGCTGATGGCTGTCTATGGCGACTATGTCTTCGTCCACGCGGGCGTGCGCCCGGGCTTGCCGCTGGAGCGCCAGGTCGCCGCCGATCTGCTGTGGATCCGCAACGAATTCCTCGACAACCCGCACGGGCTGAAGGCCACCGTCGTCCACGGCCACACGCCGGTCGAGGAGGCCTTCGTCGGACGCCAGCGGATCAATGTCGACACAGGCGCCTATGCGACCGGCGTCCTGACCGCCGTTAGACTTGATGGCGGCGAACCCAAGATCATTCAGTTCAGTAAAGCGCGAGCGGCCTGAGGCTTGATCTTGTTCATGTGACGGTCACGTGCGATGTGGCATTTAGATTTCCAAGCCTGAGAAGTCCCCAGGTTCTAAACGTCCAAGGTGAGATGCTTCGCGATGATCGGTGTTTCGAAACTCTCGCGCCTCCTTTCGATGCTGGCGCTGGTCGTCTGTATCGCCGCTGGCGGCTGGAGTGGCGCGGCCCGCGCCCAGCAGCCCGTGATCAGCGATGCGCCGGTTCCGGCGGCCCAGTCGATGGATTACCTGCTCGGCGCCGGTGACAAGGTCCGGGTGACCGTCTACGGCGAGCCCGACCTGTCGGGCGAATTCTTCGTCACCGGCAGCGGGCTGATGTCGCTGCCGCTGATCGGCGAGATCAAGGCGGGTGGTCTGACCGTCGGCCAGTTCCAGGACGCCGTGCAGAAATCGCTTAGCGACGGCTATCTGAAGGAGCCGCGCGTCAGCGCCGAAGTCCTGACCTTCCGCCCCTTTTATATCCTGGGCGAAGTCGTGAAGCCCGGCACCTATCCCTACACGGCCGGCCTGACGGTGCTGAACGCGGTGGCCACCGCGGGCGGCTTCACCTACCGCGCCGATAAGAAGAGCGTCTACATCAAGCACAATGGCGAAACGTCGGAAGCCAAGAGCGCGCTCGAGCCTTCGACCCAGGTGGCGCCGGGCGACACGATCCGGATCGGCGAACGCTTCTTCTGATCCGAGCCGCTCCGAACGAGACAAGGCCCGGCGGGACACCCCCGTCGGGCCTTCGTCATTTCAACGGCGCTGGCCGACTTGCGCGGCGACCCAGACGCGGAAGCCGTGCAAAACGACGGGACAGGGTCTAGCAATGGGCGAACCCTCGTCTCGAAAGCGCGCCATCGGAGCCGGCCATTCCTGATGTCCCCATCCTGAACCTGGCCGTTGCCCTGGGCGTCGGCCTGCTGATCGGCGCCGAGCGCGAACGCCGCAAGCAGGCGCGCGCTTCGTCCTCGGCGGCCGGAATCCGCACCTTCTCGGTCACCTCCCTGGCCGGAGCGGTCAGCTTCGCGGTCGGCGGTCCGACGCTGCTGGCGGTCGTCACGGCCGCGGTCGCCGTCCTGGCGGCCCTGAGCTATTGGAGGGCCCGCGCCGAGCCTGACGCCGGCTTGACCACCGAAGTCGCCCTGATCCTGACGGCCCTGGTGGGCGGGCTAGCGTTCCTTTCACCCGGTGTCGCCGCCTGTGTCGGGGTCGTCGTCGCGATCCTGCTGGCCGCTCGCACCCCGCTGCACCATTTCGTCAGCCAGGTCCTGACCCCGGACGAGGTTCGCGACGCCCTGATCCTGGCGGGCGCGACCCTGGTCGTCCTGCCCCTGTTGCCAGATCGCGCGATGGGGCCGTTCCTGGCGCTCAACCCTCGTTCGATCTGGATCGTCGTCGTCCTGGTGCTGGCCATCGGCGCCGCCGGCCACGTCGCGGTGAGGGCGCTCGGCGCCCGGTGGGGGCTGCCCCTGGCCGGACTGGCCTCCGGCTTCATCTCGAGCACGGCGACGATCGGCGCCATGGCCGGACGAGCGGCGGCGACGCCCACGGCGCTGTCGGCGGCGGTGGCGGGCGCGGTGCTGTCGACGGTGGCCACCATCATCCAGATGGCGCTCGTGATCGGCGTCACCAGCCTGCCGACCCTGCGGGTCATGGCCGGGCCGCTATTGTGCGCGGGTCTGGCGGCGGTGGTCTACGGCGCGGCGTTCACGCGCCTGGCGTTGCGCCAGCCCGCCCGTGACGACCCCGATCCCGGCCAGGCCTTCAGCCTTTCGACGGCCCTGACCTTCGCCGTGACCCTGGCGGCGATCCTCGTCGTCTCCGCCGCGCTGCGCGAGCGGTTCGGGGCGGCCGGCGCCGTCGCCGGGGCGGCCCTGGCGGGCCTTGTCGACACCCATGCCGCTGCGGTCTCGATCGCGTCCCTGGTCGGGTCGGGCCGGATGGCCCCTGAACAGGCCGTGCTGCCCATTCTCGCCGGGCTTTCGACCAACACCCTGACCAAGCTGGTCTTCGCCTTTTCGGGCGGCCAGCGCGGCTTCGCCTGGCGGGTCGCGCCGGGCCTGTTCCTGGTCGCTGGCGCGGCCTGGCTCGGCGCCCTCCTCACACCCGCGTCATGACGACGAGGGACGGACCGTCCCTCCCTGGCTTCGAAGCCGCGACGACGCGAATTGATCTGCGTCAAGGTGACGATGGCCCGCCCGCCCGACCCTGTGTCGGTGATGGGCTCGTCGATCCGATCGGCTCGGCCAAAATGGAGTTCACAGATGAGCCTCAACGACATTCTGCTCCACGTCGACACCTATCCTGACGCGACGCCGCCCGAGGCGATCGAGGGCGCGGTGGGCTTTGTCCGGCTGATCGGCGGTCGGGTTTCGGCCCTGGCGGTGGGGGTGAGGTTTCCGGTCCAGAGCAATCGGGTCGCCGACTACCTGATCGGGCTGAGCAGCATGGCGGTCGACGAGCAGGCCAAGAGCCTGGCCAACGGCCAAGCCAGCCTGGCGGCCTTCACCGCTCAGGCCCGAGACGCCGGGGTGCTCGGGCAGGCCCTGTTCGAGACCGTGGAATATTACGCCGTGGCCGACCATGTGGCCGGGCGCGCCCGGACCCGCGACCTGTGCCTGGTGCCGCTGGGCGGGCCGCTGGATGGCCAGGCCGAGGTCGCGACCAGCGCCGTCTTCGGCTCGGGACGACCGGTTCTGGTCTATCGCGGGGGCTTGCCGGCCGCCAAGCTCGGCCTGGTCGTGGTGGCCTGGGATGGAAGCCGGTGCGCCGCGCGCGCCCTGGCCGACGCCCTGCCCATCCTGGCGCGCGCCGGCGAGGTTCGCGTGCTCACGGTGATCAACGAGAAGCCGGCCGCCGTCGCCGGTCTCGCCGCCGAAGCCGTCCGTCATCTGAAGGCTCATGGCGTCGACGCCGTCGCCGAAGAGGTCGACGGAAAGGGCGCATCGATTGGCGAAAGCCTGGAGGCCTATCTGGCCAAGACCCTTCCCGACATCCTGGTGATGGGCGCCTATGGTCGATCGCGCCTGCAGGAGTTCATTCTCGGCGGGGCCACCGAGTACATGCTGCACGCGCCGAGGGTTCCGCTCTTCCTCTCGCACTGAGCCGCTCGCCGGGCCTTTCGAGGAGGGTGGTTGCATGACCGTCGAACTGTTGCGCGGCCTGGACGAGGCGGAGGCGGCCGCGCGTCTGGTCGCCGTCGGTCCCAATGAACTGCCGCACGCGAGCCGGCGCGGTCTGGCCGGCATCCTCGGCGAAACTTTGCGCGAGCCGATGTTCCTGCTGCTGGTCGGGGCGGCGGTCCTCTATCTGGTGCTCGGCGACCTGGGCGAAGGACTCTTTCTGACCGCTGGAGCCCTGGCTTCTGTCGGGCTGGTGGTCCTGCAGGAGGCGCGCAGCGAACGCGCGTTGAGCGCCTTGCGCGATCTGGCCCAGCCCCTGGCCCGGATCATTCGCGGCGGCGTCGAGCGCCAGGTCGCCGCGCGCGACCTCGTTCCCGACGACCTGCTGCTGATCGGCGAGGGCGAACGGCTGCCGGCGGACGCGCGGCTTGTCGCGGGCGAGGTGCTCACCGTCGACGAATCCGCCCTGACCGGCGAGTCGGCGCCGGTGACCAAGCCGCCCGCCGCGCCCGACGACGTCGGCGCGCCCAATCCGGCCCCGGGGGCGGATGGCTCGCCCGATCTCTTCGCCGGCACGCTCGTGGTCCGCGGACAGGGCGTCGCCCGGATCACCCGCACCGGGCCGCGCTCGGCGCTGGGCCAGATCGGCGCATCGCTGGCGGCGATCGATCACGAGCCGACGCCGCTGCAGAAGACCGCCGGACGCCTCGTCGCCATACTGGGCGCCCTGGCCTTGGGATTCTGCGCGCTCGTCGCGGTCGCCTACGGGTGGTTGCGCGACGATTGGATCGGCGGCGTCCTGGCGGGGGTGACGGTGGCGATCTCGCTGATCCCCGAAGAGTTTCCCATGGTGCTGGCCGTGTTCCTGGCGCTGGGCGCCTGGCGGCTGGCGACCCACCAGGTGCTCACGCGCCGAAGTGCGGTCATCGAGACCCTGGGCGGCGCCACGGTGCTGTGCGTCGACAAGACCGGGACGCTGACCGAAAACCAGATGCGGGTCGCCCGCTTGTGGACAGAGGCCGGCGACGTAGGCGTCGACGCGGCGCGCCCGATCGACGGCGCGGCCGGGGACCTGCTGGAGCTGGCCGCCCTGGCCTCGGCCGTGCGTCCTGTCGACCCTATGGACAAGGCGGTGCGTCATCTCTCGATGGACGCCATGGTCGATGGGGCGGCGACCCAGGGCGAGCCCGAGCGCGCGTGGCCCCTGCGGCCTGAGTTGCTGGCGGTCGTCCAGGTGTGGCGTCGCGCCGGCGAGGCGCGGATCGCCGCGGCCAAGGGGGCGCCCGAGGCGATCTTCAATCTATGCCGGCTGCCCGCCGCCGAGATCGCGCGCCTGCAGGCCGTGGTCGAGGACTATGCGCGGCAGGGGCTGCGGGTCCTGGGCGTGGCCTCGGCCCGGGTGGAGGGCGATTTCGCGGATGATCCTCGCGCCGTGGCCTTTACGTTCGGAGGGCTGATCGGCTTCATCGATCCCCTGCGCCGGGACGTGCCGCAAGCCCTGGCCGAGGCGCGCGCGGCGGGCGTCGCCGTCGTGATGATCACCGGCGACCATCCCGCCACGGCCCTGGCCATCGCCAAGGCGGCGGGCCTGGACACCTCGGCCGGCGTCCTGCTGGGATCCGAGATCGAGGAACTGTCGTTCGCCGCCCTCCGCGAGCGCCTGCGCGGCGTGCGGGTCTTCGCCCGCATCGCGCCCGCCCAGAAACTGCGACTGGTCGAGGCCCTGAAGGCGAACGGAGAGGTCGTGGCCATGACCGGCGACGGCGTCAACGACGCTCCGGCGCTGGAGGCCGCGCACATTGGCATCGCCATGGGCAAGAAGGGCACGGATGTCGCGCGCGAGGCGGCCGATCTCGTCCTGCTGGACGACAGCTTCGCCTCCATCGTCGGCGGCGTGCGCCTGGGGCGGCGGATCTTCACCAATCTGCGCCGCGCCCTGACCTATGTCACCGCCATCCACGTGCCGATCGCGGGCCTGGCGCTGGCCCCCATCCTGCTGGGTCTGCCGTCCCTGCTGTTTCCCATGCATGTCGTTCTGATGGAGCTGGCCATCGACCCGATCTGCGCCCTGGTGTTCGAGGCCGAGCCCAGCGAGGCGCGGGCGATGAAGCGTCCGCCCCGCCGTCGTGACGAGCCGCTGTTCGGCTGGAAGCAAATCGGCCTGGCCCTCCTCCAGGGACTGGCGGTTCTGGGCGGGGTTCTGGGCGTCTACATCTGGGCCCTGCGGAACTATCCCGAGGCCCAGGCGCGGGGCGCGGCCTTCACGACCCTGGTGCTGGGCAACCTGATCCTGGCCCTGGCCGACGCGGCCGCGTCGGGCAAGCTGCTGTCGCCCCATCGGCGCGCCTATTGGATCATCGCGTCGGCGATCGCGGCCCTGCTGGCCGTGATCCTGAGCGTCGCTCCGGTGGCCGCGGTCTTCAAGGTGGCGGCGCCGGACCCGATCCTCACGATCGTCGTGCTGGTCACCGCGATGCTGAGCGGCGGCTGGACGGCGGGCCTGTCGCGGCTTCGTTCCTTCGAGCAGACCAGAAGAAAGTAGTCCCATGAGCTTGAGCCTGACCTTTCACGGCGCCGCCGAATGCGTGACGGGCTTCTGCGCCCGCCTCAGCGGCGAAGGTTTCACCCTCCTGATCGACTGCGGCATGTTCCAGGGCTCCAAGACCCTCAAGGCCCTCAACTACGATCCGTTTCCCTTCGAGGTGGACGCCATCGACGCGGTCCTGCTGACCCACGCCCATATCGACCATTCGGGCATGCTGCCGAAGCTGATGCGCGCGGGCTACAAGGGTCCCATCTACGCAACCGCCCCGACCCGCGCCCTGTGCGAGGTGATGCTGGCCGACGCCGGGGAGATCCAGGAAAGCGAGGTCTTCCACCTCAATCGACGCAACCAGCGGCGCGGTCGCCCGCTGGTCGAGCCGGTCTATACGGCCAAGGACGCGGCCCGGACGATCGAGCTGTTCGAGAAGGTCAAGCTCGACGAGATCGTAGAGATCGTCCCCGGCGTGAGGGCCCGCTTCTGGAACGCGGGGCACATGCTGGGCGCCACCTCGATCGAGGTGATCGTCGGGCCCGACGAAGACGCCGAACGGATCCTGTTCTCCGGCGACCTGGGCGCCGGAGGTCAGGCCTACCTCCCCGAGCCGACCGGACCGACGGGCGTCGATCACCTGGTGCTGGAGTCGACCTACGGCGACCGCGAGCGGGATCTGGCCGACACCGCCGAACGGCGCCGGCTGCTGGCCGAGGAACTGCGTCAGGCCCACGCCGCCGGCGGACCCTTGCTGATGCCGACCTTCGCGGTTGGGCGCGCCCAGGAGCTGCTGCTGGATCTGCTGGCGGTGATGGAATCGGGCGAGGCGCCGCAGGGCGAGATCTTCCTGGATTCGCCCCTGGCCATCGAGGCCACCGACGTCTTCCTCGAGCGCGGGTGGAACCGGGACACCGAGGCCAATCCGTTCAGTCCGCTTCGCCACGCCCCCAACCTGCACTATCTGATGAAGCCCGAGGAAAGCGATCAGCTGGAGAAGGTGCGCGACTGGCACATCATCCTGGCGGGCAGCGGCATGTGCGACGCCGGTCGCATCCGCCGACATCTCAAGCGCCTGCTGTGGCGATCCGAGGTGACCGTGCTGATCACGGGCTTCCAGGCGGCGGGCACGCTTGGCCGCCTGCTGGTCGACGGCAAGAAGCTGGTGCGGATCCAGGGCGACGATTTTCAGGTCAAGGCGCGGATCCGGGTGCTGGACGTCTATTCGGCCCATGCCGACGCCAAGGGCCTGGTGCGCTGGGCTTTGGAGCGTCAGCCGATCAAGGGGCAGGTGTTCCTGGCGCACGGAGAGCCGGGCGCTCTGACCGGTCTGGCCGAACGCCTGGAGCAGGCGGGCTTTCCGGCCGCGCGCATCGCCATCCCCGTTCTCGATGAGACCTTCGAACTGACCCGGTCCGAGGCGCATCAGGTCCCCGGCGGCCCGCCGCGACTTCAGCCCGGAAAAGCCGCGGCCCTGGACTGGCACAACCAGCGCGCGGACCTGTTCGCCCGGCTCAACGCCAGGATCCAAGAAGCCCCCAGCGAAGAGGCCCGTTCGAGGCTGTTGCAGGCTTTGGAGGCCGTATTGAACGAGGCGGGAGACTTCTCCGAAGCCTGAGCTCGGCGGGCGTCACGCGGTTTCCGCAGGAAGTCGCGGTTCCAAAATCGTAGCAGCCCGACATCGAAGGTCGCCACGGAGCCTTCTCCGTGGCGACCTGGGTCTGACTTCTAGCGAGAGTCCTCGGTGGCCGCGATCGCCGCCTTGGCCGCGAGGATATAGGCGGTGGTTGAGCTCACCGTGTATTCGCTCTCGAACCACAGGAACGGCCATTCGGTCATCATTTCGGGGAAGTCCGGCTTGATGACCAGCACGCCCGGCGCCATCCCGCCAGGGATGAAGCCGTAGTCCGCGCGGTTATGCCCGTAGCCGTTCAGCTTCGAACGGGTCCCGACGGTCGAGACCAGGGACAGGTTGTTCGCGGGGTGGCGGCCGAGCATGTAGTCCAGGGCGTGCAGGGTGTATTCCGGTCCGATCAGGTCCGGGAACGCCTTGTGCATAAGGTACATGTTGATCCCGAAGCCGGCGACTTCGCCGGACCCCGCCCATGAGCCCATGCCGACCGGGACGCCGAAGGGGTTGCCCGCCAGTCCGGTGTCGGCCCGCGACTTGGCGGCGCTCACCAGGGTCCTGATCCGCGCCTTGTAGTTCGCATCCATATAGGGAAGGGCGCGCACGGCCACGCCGCTGACGCGATCGAAGTTCGCCTCGATCGCCGGCGTCAGGGCGCGCAGCCGCGCCGTATAGACCGCGTCGCCCTTGGTGGTGAGGATCAGCTCCACCGTCGCGGCGACCTTGGCCAGGTCGAGGAACCTGGACATGTTTCCGCTGTCGTCACGACCGTCGCTGCCGTTGGCGGCCTCGCCCTCACGCTTGGTCCACAGCGCCTTGGCGGCGGACAGGGCTTCGGCCGACATCGCCGGATCGAAGTCCTTGAGCGCGCGGCTGGCCGCGGCCAGGCTTCCGGCCACCATCAGGTCGTTGGCCGGATAGGCGGTGGTGAACGCCCAGCGATCGTCGGGGACGCCCGAGTGGTCGCCCCGGACCTCGTTCGGCCCCAGCGCGGCGTCGTAGAGCTTGCTGTCGGTCTGGGAGGCGGCGTCGCCGAGGTGCGCGTACTGGCGCAGCTTCGGGTCGATGATGCCGACGATCGAATGGCCGAAGACCTTGTACTGCGCGAGCAGCTGCACGACGCCGTGGCGGACCTGCTGGAGCGCGTCGGGCGCGCCGTCCGGCTTGCGGATTTCCACCTCGCGCGCCTTCTCGTCGACGCTGGTTTCGTCCCAGTCGAGCCCGAAGAGCTCGCGCGTCCAGACGAGATCACGCACCACCTGCGCGTTCTGCGGAGTCTGGATGTCGTAGTCGCCGGCGTCCTGGAAGCCGCCGACCGCCAGGCCCGGGATGTGCTCGCCCGGCTTGAAGGGAGAGTCGAGGTTCGGCCCCATGCGATAGCCGTCGAAGTGGACGTGATTGGGTGGAGCCTGAACGGCGTCGTCGAGGTGCGAGGCGCGCTGCCACACCCGGTACTGTTCCCGCACGGTCATGTGGTCCATCTGGACGGGAAGATAGGTGTCGAGCGAAGGCTGCCAGATCCGCGAATAGGCGTCGGCGGCGATCGGAAAGGGGTTGGTCGTCTGCCCGGCGTAGGAGATCGCGTAGACGCCGGGCTCGCGCACGCTGGAGAAGTCGAACGCGGCGTAGTTGTAGCGCAGGAACTTGCCGCGCGGCTGAACCGGCGCGCTGAACACGGCCTTCTCGCCGCTGTCGGTCAGCTTGACCAGCGTGGCCTCGGCCGGCGCCTTGAAGTTCGGATCCAGCTCGATCAGCGCGACCTTGCCGCGTTGCGGGGTGTAGCCGGCCTGGTTGAAGGAGACGACGGGCGCCCGTGTCCAGCCCGGGATGACATTGGGTCGCACATGCCAGACGACGGCGTCTTCCTTGGCTCCGGCGGCGATCATGGACCGCACGACGAACCAGCCGTTCTGCGCCCGATTGCGCGCGTCATAGAGGGCGAGCGGCGCGTTGGCGGTGATCGTGACCCGGGTCTTGGGGTCTTCCGGCGAAAGGGTCACGCTGCGGGCGCCGGAGGCCATCGGCTGGGGATCGCCCGAGCCGTCGGTCGCCATGGGGCCGTTGGGATTGCGCGGAAACAGTCCTGGCCGGTCGCCCATCAGATAGGTCTTGCCGAAATAGGCGGTCGGCAGGAAATCGAGATTGAAGCCGGCCTTGCCGACGAGTTCCGGCGGCAGCGGGGCGTCGAGATCCACCGCGATGCGGAAACCGCCGTCCTCGGGGGTCACCTTCACGCGATAGTTCAGTTTTTCCTTCGGATAGCTCGATCTCACGACCAGCTGACCCGGCGTCTCGCCGGGCGTGCGTTCGCCGAAGATCGGCACCGGGTCCCATTGTTCGGGCGTCGGATTGAGTCGGACCTCGCCGTCGGTGGCGATCCGCTCGCCGTGCAGGACGATCTGGATGCCGGCGTTCTTCTCGTCGAAGAAGATCGGGCTGAAGTGATTTTGCTCGACGATCACGCTGAGGCCCGGGGCCTCGAGCGTCTGGTCCGGGCTCAGCCGCGGCGTTTGGGCGTGGGCGGTCGCGATCGCGAACATCGAACACGCGGCTAGGGACAGCGGGGCGGCGACGATCCTTGGCATTCCAATTCCTCCCTTGTTACCGGTAACAATTTTTTATGTATCGCCCAGCGGTGATCTTGACGTCGCCGATCTGGGTAGGGTCTTCCGGCCGTTGCGTATCGCGCGGGCCCTACCGAGGGGAAAGCCCGCCCGTGGGAGGGATTTAGGCCCAGGCGCGCCTCTGCGACAATCCATTTTGTCGGTGTTATTGGCGTCTATCGCGGGGCGGCGTTCACGTCGCCAGAAAGCCCTGGCGTCTTGGGTGCGAGGTGAAGCGCCAGGCATGGGGAACGCTTGGCCGGCCAGACGGGCGATGGAGCGTATGTTGACGGCAGGTTTTGTCGGAGTAAACATCGCGCTCACAGTGAGCGTTTGGGCTGCGACAGCCGAGCCGTTCAGCAACCGATAAAAAACGGCGCGGGAAACGATGAGGAAGCTGCTGACCGCGGGGGTGATCGCCGCGCTTCTTGGGCCGTCCGTCGCCGCGGCGCAGAACGATCCGTTGGCGCCGACCGGACGCTGGACGGCCTATACCGCCGGCCGCGCGGCCACGCCGCCCATGGGGTGGAGCACCTGGAACGCCTTCGCCACCGACATCGACGAGGACAAGATCCTCGGCTCGGCGAAGCAGATCGTCGACAGCGGCCTGGCGGCCAAGGGCTATCGCTACATCAACATCGACGATGGCTGGGCGCTAAGGCGGCGGATGCCCGACGGGCGGATGATCATCCGCGACGACAAATTCCCGTCGGCGCGCACCGGCGGCGACGCCCCCAGCTTCAAGCCGTTCACCGACAAACTTCACGCCATGGGGCTGAAGGCCGGCATCTATTCCGACCTGGGTCGCAACACCTGCTCCGAAGCCTATTCCCCGACCGATGACGACCTGCCCAAGGGCACGGTCCTGGAGCGCGAGGTCGGCATCTACGGCCGCATCGACCAGGACATCGCGCTTTATTTCAAGGATTGGGGCTTCGACTTCATCAAGGTCGATGGCTGCGGCCTGCGCGACTACGGCCCGCAAAGCGAGCGGGTGCGTTCGGGCAAGTTCCGGGCGCTGGGACCATTCCTGGACTCCGGAGCGGTGACGCGAACCGACATCCCGACGATCCAGGCTATGTTCCGCCAGATCAATGTCGCGCTGGCTCGGGAAAACCCGGATGGCGACTATCTGCTGTCGCTCTGCGTCTGGGGGGCGGCCAACGTCCGCGCCTGGGGCAAGGACTATGGCGGCATCTCGCGCACCAGCGACGATATCTCGCCGGCCTGGGGGCGGTTGCTGGTCAACTACGATACGACCGTGACGCGGTCGCTCTACGCGCACCCCGGGTCCTGGAACGACCCGGACATGCTGCACATCGGGGCCGGTGACTTCGACGCGGACCACTTGACCGAAGCCCGCTCGCACTTCGCGCTTTGGGCGATGCTCAATGCGCCGCTGTTGATCGGGACCGACCTGCGTAAGACGCCCAAGGCGCTGCTCGACATCTTCGGCAACGCCGACATCATCGCGCTGAACCAGGATCCCGCCGGCAACCAGGCGACGCTGGCGCACGACTCCAGCGACCTGCAGATCCTCGTCAAGACCCTGGCCTCGGGCGACAAGGCCGTGGCGATCTTCAACCGGGGCTCGGTCGACTATGACGTCGACCTGAGCGCCGCCCACCTGAAGTTCCGCGACGACGCGCCGATCGAGCTGACCGACCTGTGGAGCCAGCAGCGGACGAGCTTCACCAAGCGCGCCAAGCTGCATGTCAAGCCGCGCCAGACCCTGATCTTCCGCGCCCACGGCGCGCGCGCGTTGCAAGGAGGCTACTACCTGTCGGAACAGCCGGGCAGCGTGAACCCGGCGGTCGACGGCGTTCTGGAACCCACGCCCGATCCCTCCATCTTCCGCACCGCGGCGGGCTGGGGCGGCACGAGCGGCGCGGGCGACCGGCCGTCCTATGCCGGCTGGGGCGGCGCGCGGGCCGACAGCGCGCCCTACGGCCAGGTGCTGCATGTCGCCGGGAAGCCGTTCGCGGCGGGGATCGGGATCCTCGCCAACTCGCGGCTCGAGGTGCGTAACGCCGGGGCCAAGCGCTTCACCGCGATGGTTGGTGTCGATGACAGCGCCAGCGACAAGGCCGGCGCCGTGACCTTCGCCGTCTACGGGGATGGCAAGCTGCTGGCGACCAGCAAGCCGGTCAAATGGGGCATGGCGGCTCAGCCGATCTCGGCCCCGGTCGCCGGCGTGAAGTTGATCGAACTGGTGGCGCGCGGCCCTCGCGGCGCCAATCAGCGCTTGCCGGTGACCTGGGGCGAGGCCGCGCTTCTCGAGCGCTGATTAACCCGGCGGGAAACCCAGGCGATGACGGTTCGCGCCGCGCCTGGGCGGCATGTTTATCAGAGAAATATTAGGCGTTGGGGAGGCGGTCGGATGGTTTCGAAAATTGCGGCGCTCGCGTTGATGGCGGCCCTGGGCATGGCGACGCCAGGCGCGGCCGGCGATGAAAAGGCGCCGGCGCCAGGCTCGAACCCCATCTTCCGGGACCGGTTCACCGCCGATCCCGCGCCCCTGGTTGTCGGAGATCGCCTCTTTCTCTACGTGGGCCACGACGAAGCCCAGCGCGACGAGATGTTCAACATGCGCGAGTGGCTGGTCTACTCGACCACGGACATGAAGACGTGGACGGCCTACCCACCGATCATGAAGGCCACGGACTTCAAGTGGGCCAAGAAGGACGCCTGGGCCTCGCAGGCGATCGAGAAGAACGGCAAGTTCTATTTCTACGCCGCCGTCGAGCATGACAACACGCACCCGGGCAAGGCGATCGGCGTGGCGGTCTCCGACTCGCCCACCGGCCCGTTCGTCGATGCGCGCGGGTCGGCGCTGATCACCAACGAGATGACCCCGAAGGGGCCGCACAGCTGGGAGGACATCGATCCGACGGTGTTCACCGACGATGATGGAACCACCTGGATCGCCTGGGGCAATCGCTCCTGCTACATCGCCAAGCTCAAACCCAACATGATCGAGATCGACGGTCCGATCACCGAGATCACGCCGCCGCATTTCGAGGAAGGCCCGTGGCTGCACAAGCGCGACGGGACCTACTACCTGACCTATGCCTCGCTCGACCGAAGCACCCAGCGCGACGAGCATGTGTCCTACGCCACCGCGCCCGCCATCACCGGTCCCTGGACCCCTCGGGGCCTCCTGACCGGCTCGGGCAAGTACAGCTTCACGATCCATCCCGGCATCGTCCGTTTCAAGGGCGAGTGGTATATCTTCCTGCACAACGCGACCCTCGCGGTCGGCGACCAGAGCGGGGCGATCGGTCGCCGCGCCGTGACCGTCGAACGCCTTCGCTACAATGCCGACGGCGCGATGCAGCCGGTCGTGCAGACCGAGGCCGGGGTTTCGGTCCCGGCCCGCTAGAGCATTTTCCGAGGACGTGGAGACTGGGCGTCGTCAGGAGTGCTCTGGCGGCGCTCCGTTCGGGCGCGTCATCCGCCGCCCCGATCGATCAGCCGCTTCTTGCGCCGGTGCAGGCTGGCGGCGACGGCGAGCAGCACCAGGGGAACCAGAGCCGAGAGAACCTGTTCGCTCGCGCCCGGCCAGCCATGCAGCCACGGCTTCAGGAGATAGCCGAGCAGGCCCAGCACGTAGTAGCCGACCGCGAAGATCGACAGTCCCTCGACCAGCCCCTGCAGCTTGGCTTGCAATTCGAGGCTGGCGCCCATGCCGCGCAGGGTTTCCTGGTTCTGGCGGTCCAGCACGATGCCCAGCCGGGCCTGCAGGAGATCGCCACAGCGCGCGACGCGCACGGAAAGGTCGTCCAGTCGCCGGTCGGCCGCCTCGCGGGTGCGCATGGCCGGTTGCAGGCGCCGCGCGATGAACTCGCTCATGGTCGAATAGCCGGGAACATGGCGCTCGCGAAGCGCCTCCAGCCTGTCGAGCGTCAGGCGGTGGTACGACTCCGTGGCGCCGCGCCGAAAACGGCTGTCAGCCGCGCGCAGCTCCACCTCGGCCGAGAGTGCGAGGAGGCTGTCCAGCACCGCCTGGCTGTCTTCGCCGTTCGCCAGGCCGCTGGCGATCGCCGAAAGTCGGGCTTCGGCGCCGTCCAGCCAGGCCAGAAGCTCCCGGGCGGGTGGAAAGCCGATCAGCGCTAGCTTGCGATAGTTGCCGATCTCCAGGAGCGTCTGGACCAGCCGCGAGACCTCGTCATTGGCCAGGGCGATGTTGTGGACGTGGATGCGCCCCGTGCCGCCTTCGCGCAGGCGAAAGTCCGTCCAGATCCGCGCGGCGCCGTCGAAGACCTCGCACGAAACGCAATGGGCCAGGTCGATATGCCGGTTCAGGATCGCCTCGGCCGGCGGCTCGGCGCCCGGTGCGGAGACAGAGATCTCGACGCCCCTGAACACCTGACCCGGCGCGCCGTCCAGCCAGAAGCAGTCCTCGCCGACGTTGGTCTCGAAGCCAAGCTCCGGGCCCAGCGGGCCGTAGGTGAACCGGGTCCAGGTCGAAAATTCCTGATGCCGCTCCCACAGCCAGCCGCCGGCCGGGCTGGTCACCAGAATCCTGCCGCCGGCGGCGTTCTGGCCTGGGGCGAACAAGGCCACGAAGGCCGCCTCGGACGCCCGCTGGTCGGCGTCGACCAGGAACACCCACTGGCGCAGCCTGACTGGCGCTTGCTCCAGCGGCAGGGCGCGCAGGTGCATCAGTTCGCTCAGCGCCACCCTGAGCGGATGATCCCGACGGCTATCCATCTCGTCCTTACCCCATGCTCCCGGGTCGTTGGTCCATGTTCAATGTTACCGGTCACATAAATCTAGCCAACTTGTCCGCCGTCGTCACCCGCCTTGCCGGGACTAGGGAACCTTGATCTCGAACGAACCGACGGGGCGGCCGGCCTGGTCGAACAGGTTCACCGTCGGACTGTCCGCCCAGGCGTAGCGCACGCGCCCGATGGTCCCGCCGTCGCCCTTCAGCGTGACCTTGTCGCCGGCGACATGGCCGGGGGCGTAGCGGCAGGCGCCGTCCCCGCCGCAAAGCTCGAAGCCGATGGCGGTGTCCGCGCCGCGGGCGACCAGGCCTCCGGCCGCGCCGACGAATGTCAGGACGACGCCGCCTTCGGGCGCGCGCGCGCTGGTCGCGATCCGGGGGCCGGCGGCGACGGCTTCTCCATAGGCGAGGACCCGCAGCGCGTCCGCCGCGCGACGGCCGACCTCCTGCTTCTCGCCAGGATGGATATCGTAGGGGTCGCCGAGGTCCAGGGTGACGACCACGGCCGCGTGGCCGTCGGTCTCCGCGGCGCGTCTCTGGGCGTCGCGCACGCCGGCCCAGCCGCTCTCGACGGGCCTGCTCGCGCCGGCGCCGTAGGCCGACAGCTGGATGATCGCGAAGGGCAGCGTCGGGGCCTCGAACTGGCGACGCCAGTCGGCCATCATCGCCGCGAGGCGGCGCTCATAGCCGGGAAGTCCCGTGTCGGACTCGCCCTGGTACCAGAGCGCCCCGGCCAGCCCGACGGGACTGAGCGGCGAGATCATCGCGTTGTAGAGGACGCCCGCGCCGTTGATGTCGTCCCACGGCGCGCGGGGGGCGTTGGTCTTCGGGCGGCCCGCCAGGGCGTAGCGCCAGCCGGCGTCGAGGGGGATGGACGTCCCGTCGTCCAGCTGAAGGCGCATGAGCTCGGCGGGACCCGCCAGGCCGCCGTCGGCATAGACGTTGTCATCGTTGACCGTGATCCGGTTGCGCCCGGCGACCAGCGTTCCCGGCGCCAGTCGGTAGCGGCGTGGGGCGCCGATGCTGGATCCGCCGACCGCCTTGCCATTGACCCAGGTGCGGTCGGCGTCGTCGATCAGGCCGAGTGACAGGACGGCGCCTTGCGCGGCCTGGGCGGGCGTGAGGTCCACGGTCTTCTCGAACCAGACCATGCCGAGATATTTGGCCATCTCGGGCGCGCCCCAGCGCCCGAAAAAGCTGATCGCGGGAACGGGCGACCAGTCGGGATGCTCGGCGCGCCAGGGCTGCTCGGCGCCCGAAAGGCCGGATTGGTCGCGCCACCAGGTCTCCCACTGACGCGCGACCATGGCCTCGGCCGCCGCCGCGTCGCGCGCGTGGAGCGCTAGCGCCTTGGCTTCCAGGTCCAGGCCGCCGGCGCGCAGGCCCTCGGGCGCCATCCAGGCGGAAATCCGCGAGCCGCCCCAGCTGGAATGGATCAGGCCGATCGGCGCCTTGATGGTCCGACGCAAGTCCTGGCCCGCGTAGAAGCAGACGGCGGAGAACTTGGCGATCGTCCCGGGCGTGGCCGCCGCCCAGGCCGGCGGGACGTCGAAGCGCTCCTTGGGCGTTTCCGCCAGCTGCTTGCCCACCGTCATCAGTCGCATCTGGGGATCGGCGGCGCCGCCGATCTGGAAGCTGTTCTGCGACTGCTCGGCCGACAGCTCCATGTTGCTCTGGCCCGAACAGAGGAAGACGTCGCCGATCAGCAGGTCGTTGACGAAGGTCTGGCCGCTCGGCGCGTCGACCAGCATCTGGTAGGGACCGCCGGCGGCGAGCGGCGGCAGGGCGACGCGAAAGCGGCCCTCGCGATCGGCCTGTCCCGTGGCCGAGCGCCCCGCCAGATTGACCATGACCTTTTCGCCGGGCGTGGACCGGCCTGTGACGATGATGGGCTTGCCCCTCTGCAGCACGGCGTGGTCGCCGATCGCGCCGTCGAGCCTGGGCGCGGCGCCGGCCACCGACGGGAAAAGGAGGGCGAGGGCCCCGGTGATGGTCGCGATGGTTTTCACGCTCTTCTCCTGATCCGCCTAGGCCGGTCTATTTCGCCAGCGCCATGGCGGCGCCGATCGTGAACGGGGCCGACTGGCTCGGAACGCCCGTGCCCGGTTGGCCCGATCCGATGCTGACGCGATAGGCTCCGGCCGCCACGCGGCGATCGCCCTCCGGGGTCACCGAGCTGAGATCGCGGGGCGACAGGGTGAAGGTCACCTTCCGGGCCTCGCCGGGCTTGAGCGCCACGCGCTGGAAGCCGCGCAGGGCGACGCGCGGCGCGCCGGGGGTGTCGGGGAAGTTCAGATAGAGCTGGGCGACCTCCTCGCCCGCACGCGCGCCGACATTGCGCACGGTGGTCGTCACGCGGACGCTCTGGTCGGTGCGCTCGACCGTGACCGGCGCATAGTCGTAGCGGGTGTAGCTGAGGCCAAAGCCAAATGGATAGACCGGCTCGCCCGTGAAGTAGCGATAGGTGCGGCCGGCCATGGCGTAGTCGCCGAAGGGCGGAAGGTCGTCGATCGAGCGGTAAAAGGTCAACGGCAGACGGCCCGAGGGATTGGTCTTGCCGGAAAGAACGTTGGCGACCGCCAGCCCACCGGACTGGCCCGGGTACCAGGCTTCGACGATGGCCGAGGCGTTGTCCTTGGCCCAGGCCAGGTTCACCGGGCTGCCGTTCATCGTCACCACCACCAGCGGCTTGCCCAGGGCCTTGGCCTGCTCCAGCAGCTTTTGCTGATCCGGCGGCAAGTCCAGGGTCGTCTTGTCGCCGCCCTTGAAGCCGGGCACCTCGACCGGCGACTCCTCGGCCTCCAGGTCGGAGGTCAGGCCGACCACGGCGACCAGTACGTCGGCCTGGGCGGCCGCCTTCTTCAGCTCGGCGGTCGGGTCGTCGGTCACGCGCTTCCAGACGAGATTGACGCCGGACAGGGCGTGGGACTCCGAAACGATCTCGATCGGATAGCGATGGCCCTTCTCCAGGCGGATGGTCTTGAGCGTCGGCAGGCTGGCCCAGCCGGCCTTTCGCAGGTCGGCGAAAGGTTTGCCGTCGAGCTTGAGCTCACCGTTGAAGCCCGTCAGGCCCAGGCGATAGGTCCCGCTCTCCGGGGGAACCAGGAAGCCTGTCCAGACCACGCGGTGGTGGTCGGAGACGGCGGCCAGGTCCAGGCTTCGCGAGGCGATGTCCGGCTCGACGCGGGTGACCACCGGCTTGTCGACGTAGCGCATCTTGGCCACAGCATCGCCGAAGGTCCCTGGCTCGAAGCGAGCCGGCGGCGGCTCGACCGTATTGTAGTAGCGGGCCAGCAGGCCGGGCTTGCCGTCCGGCGCGACCAGGGCCGTGCTGGGCACGCGATCACCGTCGGTGAAGGACGGGCCGAACGGGGCGTGGACGATCCTGGCCGACGGCATGGCGCGGCGCAGGCCGTCCAGCACCGAGATCGGCGGCGCCGACAGGGCCGAGGAATAGTTGCCGCGCAGGACGCGGGTGGCGTCGGCCAGCGGGCCGATAACCGCGATGCGCAGGCCGGGCTTCAGCGGCAGCAGGCCGTCGTTCTTCAGCAGCACCAGGCTCTTCTCGCTGGCGGCCAGCGCCAGGGCCTCGTGCTGGGGCGTCATGACCGAAGTCACCGGCGCCGGGCGGGTTTCGACCGCTCGCACGCCGGGCAGGTCGCCGACCCGCAGGCGCGCCGAATAGAGCCGCACCAGCGCCTGGTCGACATCGGCTTCGGTGATCAATCCGCGCTTCAGCGCGTCCGCGTAAGGCCGGGCCAGACCGGCGGTGTCGGTCAGGGTCGCGCCGTTGCACTCGTTGTCGACGCCGGCCCGCATCGCCGCCGCGACGGCGGTGGCCGCGTCGGGCGAATATTTGTGATTGTCGGCGATGTCCTTGACCGCGTCGCAGTCGGAAACGACGTAGCCGTCGAACTTCCACGCACCGCGTAGATGGTCCTTCAGCAGCAGGTCGCTCGCGCAGGCCGGCTGGCCGTCGATGCGGTTGTAGGCGCACATCACCGATCCGGCCTGGCCTTCGGTGATCGCGGCGCGGAACGCGGGCAGATAGGTGTCTTCCAGATCGTGGCGCGAGACGAAGACGTTGGCGCCGTGTCGGGTCGACTCCGGCCCGCTATGGACCGCGAAGTGCTTGGGCGTGGCGATGACGCGCGGCAGGTCGGGGTCGGGGCCCTGGATGCCCTCCACGAAGGCCACGCCGATGCGCGCGGTCAGGAACGGGTCCTCGCCATAGGTTTCCTGGCCGCGGCCCCAGCGCGGATCGCGGAAGATGTTGATGTTCGGCGACCAGGTGTCGAGGCCTGTGCCGATGCGTCCCATCCGGCCGGTCTGCCGCGACAGGATGTGCAAATCGCGGACCTCGGCGCTGATCGCGGCGGCGACGTCCTGGACAAGGCCGGTGTCGAAGCTGGCGGCCAGGCCGATCGGTTCGGGGAAGTTGGTGGTCGGCAGGGTCCCCAGCGCGCCGTGCAGCGACTCCGTCCACCAGTTATAGGCCGGGATCCCAAGCCTGGGGATGGCCGGGGCGGTATTGAGCAGCTGGTCGAGCTTCTCTTCGGTGGTCATCCTGCCGACCAGCTCGGCGGCCAGCCGGTCGGCCTTGGCGCGTGCGACCGACGTTTCGGGCTTGGCCGGGGCGGCGGGCGCGGAGAGGGCGGGAGCGGGCGCGCTCAAGGCCAGGCTGGCGCAGAGCGCCGCGCTGGCGGCGCATTGAAGCCAGGATGACTTGGGCATGGAAGAAGACCTCATGATGGGCGTCCAGGCTGTGTTCAGGGCTTGGCGGGGCGGGGACCGGCGCGTGCGATCACCTCGCGGGCGGGCGCGGGCCAGGCCTGTCCCTCGACGGCGACGTTGTCGATCAGGCGGTTGTTGGCGTAGTCGGACCAGGATCCGTTGGCCTTGCCGCCACTATGCCAGTTGCCGCGCGCGACGTTGTCTGCCGCCGTGCGGCGCGGATAGGCGCCGTCCAGCGCGTTCAGATTGACCCACAGGCCGAGCCCGTCGAAGACGTTGTCGCGCACGGTGACGTATCGCGACCCTTCGTCGAGATAGACGCCGATGCCGCCGGGGACGTCGTAGACGTGGTTCTCCGCGATCAGGGCGCCGGGATCGGCCGACAGGTGATAGATGGCGCCGCCGTCGGGAAACCACCGCTTCACGCCATGGACGCGATTGCCGACGATCACGGTGTCGCGCAGGGTGGTCGGCGTGTCGTAGACGCGGTTGCCGGGCTGGTCGTAGTAGCCGCGTCCCAGGGTCATGTAGGCGGTGTTGCCGCCCGGGTCGTTGACGCCCCAGCCCCAGCCCACGTCGATGCCGTCATAGGGCGCGTCCGAGACCTCGTTGTGCAGGATCACGGCGGCGCTCGCATAGGTGACCAGGATCGCGGCCTGTTCCCGATAGACCTGCGAGACGCCCTGGATGGTGTTGTCGCGAATGATGATGTCGCGCACGGCCTGTTCCGGGCGCGCCGGGTGGTGCGCGTCGGGCGAGACGCCGCCGACCATGATCGCGCCGCCGGCCAGGTCGCGGAAGCGGCTGCGGACGACCTCGACCGAGCGTGTCTCCAGGCCCGCCCCGCTCAGATTGGCGCCGGCGTCATTGCCGATGCCGAGCGCGATCTGGCCAAGGTGGGCGAACTCGGCGTCCTCGAAGACGACGCGCGCGGCCGCGGCGACCTGAACCGCCGCCGGTTGCTGCCGCCATTGGTTCCGCATCCCCTCGAAGGCCCAGCATCCCCAGCTGCAGTCGCGGATCGGATCGCTGGGATAGTTCGGGACCTGGCCCGACAGGAAGGCGCCGCTCTGCTGGCTGGCGTAGCCCTCGGCGCTGGAGGGGCCAAGCCAGCTGGTGTGGGCGAAGCCGACGCCCGCGAATTGCAGGTCGCGCACGGGCTGGCCAGGACGGCCGGCGATCGAGACCAGGGCTTCCAGGCGCGGCATGACCACCTGGCTCGAGGCCATGATCTCGCCGTCGCGCGGCTTGTAGTAGAGCTTGCCTTGGGCGGGATCGGCCCACCAGTCGCCGCCAGCCCGGACAAAGGCCAGGGCGTTGCCGATGAAGAAGCGCGCGCGATCCCCCGAGACCGGCCGGGCGAAGGTGTCGTAGCCGATCAGGTTGTTGCGCCAGCCCGGCTGGGCCAGAAGGATGCGGTCGCCCTGGATGCGCTCGACCCTCGCGCGACGGTCGGTGAAGAAGCCGGTGTTCTCCACCTCGAGCCGTGTCTGATCGGGCAGGTCGGCGAGGAAGCGCCAGGCCGGATCGACGATCTGGATGCCCCAGTCGTGGAAGGCGAAGGCCTTGCGAGGGGCCTCGACCGCCGCGCGGCGCGCCAGCCGGTCGTTGACCCAGATCTGGCGCGGATCGGCGCCGCGAGGAATGTCGGCCACCCAGATGTCGCGCGCGGCGTCCGCCTGGCGCCAGCCTTGGATCGGCTGGCCGCCCGAGAGGATGGGCCGCGCGCCCTTCGCCGCTTCCCAGCGGACCACATAGCCGTTCTGGCCGCCATCCTCGACCGAGAAGCGCAGCGGCTTGGTCAGGCGGTAGACCCCGTCCGCGAGCCGCACCGTGACCGAGTGGGTCTTGTTGACCGACCGCACCGCGGCCTGGGCGCGGGCCAGGGTCGCGAAGGGGCGGCCGGGCGCGCCGTCGGCGCTATCCGAGCCGCCCGGCGCGACCTCGAAGACGATGGGAACGGGCGCGGGGCGTTCGTGGATCTCGACCGAGGAGAACGCCTTTTCCGAGTTGGGACGGTCGGTGGCCGTCGTGACGGGGATGTTGGGCGCCGGCGGTAGCTGCGCGCCATGGGCCGCTCCGCTCGCCAGGACAGCGGACAACAGGACGGCCGCGCGACCGCGATGGAAGAGCGATGTATCGCGCGTCATACAGGCTGCAGGCCGTGCTCGACGATCTTGCGGATGAGGTCGCGGTGTTTCGGCAGGCTGGACAGCAGACGTTCGCTTTGCAGGGCGTTCTCGCGCAGGGCGCGTTGGGCCAGGGCCGCCTCGTCGGCGAGCGCGGCGGCCTCGACCTCGGTGCGGAAGCCCATGCCGTAGAGCACATACTGGTAGCTGGCCGAGGGAAACACCTCGTCGGCCCGGTCGAACTCCTCGTGCAGCCACGGCGGCTGGTGACGCCACAGAAGCAGCAGGTCCGACAGGCGCTCGGGGATGGTCGCCGGGTCGCGGTTGTCGCGCCAGAAGGCGGTGTCGGTCCTCTGGCTGAGCACATAGTGCAGCTTGAGGAAGTCGATGATCCGGCCCCAGCGGTAGTGGGTCGTGGCGTTGAAGCGTGAGGCCACGATGTCCATCACCTCGCGGCAGGTGGGCATCTGCTCGGCGATGAGCTTGGCCGACAGTTCGATCAGCACGATGGCCGAGGCTTCCAGCGGCTCCAGGAAGCCCGCCGCCAGGCCCACGGCCACGCAGTTGCGCTTCCAGAAGGTTTCGCGGTGGCCCGAGCGGATGGCGATCTTGCGGACCGTCAGGTCCTTGCCGGCCGGACCGAGATAGGCCCGCAGCTCGCGCTCGGCCTCGTCGTCGGAGATATGGCGACTGGAATAGACGTGTCCGGTCCCGCGCCGGCTCGGCAGGCCGATGTCCCAGATCCAGCCCGCCGATTGAGCGGTCGAGATGGTGTGGGTGGCGATGGGGCTGTCGGGACGTTCGTACGGGATCTGCACGGCCAACGCCGTGTCGCAGAACAGGATGTCGCCGCAGTCGCGGAACTTCACGCCAAGCGTTTCGCCCAGCAGCAGAGACCTGAAGCCGGTGCAGTCCACGAAGAGGTCGCCCTCGATCTCGCCGGCCTGTTCGGTGACGACCGCGCGGATGTCGCCGTTCTCGGCGAGAGCCACGCCGCGCACGTCGGCCAGGACATGGCGGACGCCCAGCTTGTCGCAACAGTGGCGTTGCAGGAACGGCGCGAACTTGCCCGCGTCCAGGTGGTAGGCGTAGTTGGCCGCGCCTTGATAGGGCGGGGCGGTGATGGTCTTGGGCCCCAGGCCCTCGTCGCAGAGGCGGCCCTGCGGACAGACGGCGTCGCAGAAGCTGCCAGACGCGTCGCCGGCCAGCCAGTGGGGGGCCAGGTTGATCTGCCCGAAGCTCTGGGGCAGCACCAGCGGGTGATAATAGGCGTCGTCGGGCTCGCCCGTGGTCCAGCGCGCGAACTTGGCGCCCTGTTTGAACGCGGCGTCGCACTCGCGGAAGAAGTCGGTTTCGGACACCCCGATCTTGGCCAGGGTCGTGCGCAGGGTTGGCCAGGTGCCCTCGCCGACGCCGATGATCGGCGTGGTCGGGGACTCCACCAGGGTGACCGTGAAGCCGGTCGACTGCCGCGCTCGATGCTTGGCTGCGATGACCCCGGCGGTGAGCCAGCCCGCGGTCCCGCCGCCGACGATGACGATATTCTTGACGGGACGGACCATGGCCTATCGAAGAAAAAGCGACTGGGAACGACGGCTCGACGTTCCCAGTCTAGGGGAGGGGAATACTAGAAGCGGAAGCGGACCCCGGCCGTGTAGCGTCGACCGTAGGCGAACACGTCGAGCAGTTGGTTGTCGAACCGCCCGTGCGTGCTCTGGACTTCGTTGGTCAGGTTAAGAGCCTCGAAGAACCCGGTGATCTGCTTGGTGATCGCATAGCTGGTGCTGAAGTCGATCTGCAGGTTCGGGTTCTCGAAGGTCGGCTCGGAGCCGAATGCGCCGGTGTTCTGGTTCTGGCCGAAAGCGCGCAGATACTCCTTGCGGTAGTTGACCGCCACGCGCGCCTCCAGACCGTTCTTGTCATAGAAGGCCACGAGGTTGGCCGAATTGGCCAGGCCCGTGATCGCGAAGCCGCTCTGGGAGATGTCCTTGGGATCGTAGGGCTTGTTGGTGTCGACGAAGGTGGCGTTGGCGTTGAAGCCGAAGCCGCTGTCGCCGAACACGTGCTGCCAGGCCAGCTCGACCCCGCGCACGGTGGCTTCCGGTCCGTTCACCTGCTGGGTGACGCTGAAGATCGCCGGCTGGCCGGTCGTCGGGTCGATCACGCCGTTGATCGTCTGCCGCTGGGTGCCGCCGACGATGAAGTTGCTGACGTCCTTGATGAAGAAGTTCACCGCCGCATACGAGTTGGGCTTGTAGTACCACTCGACCGCGGCGTCGAAGTTGTCGGCCAGATAGGGCTTCAGCGAGGGGCTGCCGCCACTGGCCGTCAGGGCGCCGACGCGCTGGCCGGTGCCCACGCTGGCCACGGGGGTCAGCAGGTTGAGGCCCGGGCGGGTCAGGGTGCGCGAGGCGTCCAGACGCAGGTGGATGCTGTCCGTCAGCTCCAGCTTCATGTCGAGGCTGGGCAACAGGTACGAGTAGTTGCTCTTGGTCGACACGCTCTGAGGCGCGCTCAGCGACACGGTCAGCAGGGTGGGATCCCCGGCGCTGCGCGTGATCGCGGTCGGGACCTGACCGAAGCCGGCCGAGGTCACGTGGGTGTTTTCCTCACGGACGCCGGCGTTGAAGTGGAACGGCATGCCGGCCACCTCGATGTCGAAATTGGCCTTCACGAACAGCGACCACGTCTTCTCGGTGATGTCGCGGATGCTGCCGTTGTCGAGCGCCATGTCGAACGCGCCGGTGAACTGGGTGCCGACGCCGCTGCCGCCGTAATTGAAGCCGGGGATGTTCTTGGCTTGCGGGTTGCCCAGACCGGTCAGGAACTTCTGATACTCCCGGGCGTCGAACTTCAGCAGGTAGGGCGGCAGGGCGCCGTCGAAGCCGGGGATGAAGTTCTTGGTGCTGACCTTTTCGGTGAACAGGCTGGCCGGGACCATGACCCCGCCGTTCGGACCCGAGGCGGGACCGTAGCCGGGATAGGCCTGCCAGAAGTTGTTCACGAACGTGTTGCTTTGCTGGAACTGGTAGTGGTCTTCCAGATAGGTGCCGCCGGCCTTGATCTTGAAGCCGTCCTGTTCCCAGGATCCGGCGAAGCGCAGTTGCTTGACGACGTCGGTGTTCTGCTGGGCCTGGCGCACCACCACGTGGGAGCCGATCACCGAGGTGTCCGCCCAGCGACTGCCGTCGCCATTGGGGCCGTAGCCGTGCAGGACTGGCAGCGTGTTGTCGCTGCTGCCGCCGATGCTGATGCCCAGAGCCGGGCCGATGCCGAAGCCATAGCCGACGTCGGCGTTGTCGCTGGTGATCTCGCCGCCCGGGTTCAGCCAGCTCTTGGCGTAGCTGCCATCGGCCTCGAACTTCAGGTTCTCGGAGACTTCCCACTGTAGGTTCAGGCCTGTCTGGTTCGTCCTCAGGACCGAACGGTCGGTGCCGGCCGTGAAGTCGGTCTGCGAGCCGGCCTGGGTGAAGTCGACGGTCGTCCCGTTCTCGTCAAGCTTGACGTTCCGAAGGCCGTCCTGGTTGAACCAGATGCCGTAGCCGAAGTTGTCCGCGCGGATGCTCTGGCGCGAATAGTTGTCGTCCAGGGTGATCGTCACGCCCTCGACCGGCGCCCATTGCAGGGCGATGCGGCCGTCGAGGCGTTCATCCTTGGTGTAGATCTGGGTCGCGCCGGCCTGTTGCTCGAACCAGCCCAGGACCGTCTTGCCCGCGGACAGCTGGGCGGGCGTGCAGGCCGCCGTCAGCTGGCACGGCGCATAGTAGCCGCCCGGCCAGCCGCTGACATAGACGCGGTTGGTCTGGGTGTCGTGTCGCGTGTACATCGCGTCGACCAGCACCCCGAACTTGTTGTCGGCGAAGGTGTCGCTGAACAGCGCGCCGACCGTGGGCACGAACTTGCCGGCGTCGTCCTGAACTGAGCCCGATGCGGTCAGGGCCATGCGGCGGCCCGGCTTATCGAAAGGCTTGGGGAAGGAGACGTTGACCGTGGCGCCGATCGAGCTGCTCGACAGCGACACGTCCGGAGTCTTCAGGACGCTCAGGCCGCCGACGAAGTCGGCGCCGACGGTGCTGAAATCGACCGAGCGACCGCCGGTCGCCGTCGAGATCCGGCGGCCGTCGTACAGGGTCTCGTTGAAGTCGCCGCCGAAGCCGCGGACGGTGATGCCTTGCGGCTCGCCGCGCGCGCCGGAGCGCTGGATCGATACGCCCGGCAGGCGCTGCAGCGAGGCGGCCACGTTCGAGTCGGGGAACTTGCCGATGTCCTCGGCCGAGATGGCGTCGACGACGCCGGCCGAACTGCGCTTGATGTCGAGGTTGCGTTGCAGCGAGCCGCGCAGGCCCGTGACGATGACTTCCTCGACCACGCTTTGATCGGAGGCCTGCGGCGCCGCGGCCGGTTCCGCCGCTGGAGCGGCCATGGGCGAGGCGGTCGCGATCACCTCGTCGGCGTTTTCCGCCGCGTTGGCGGCGCCGCAGAGGCTGAGGACCAGCAGACTCGACGCGCCGACCAGGGCGAGCTTGCCGCCCAATCCGCGCGCGGATTTACTCTGATAAGAAAAGTTGGATAGCTTCATTTCCCCCTCCAGGTGTCATGGGATGACTTGTTACCGGCACGTGTGGCCGGCCTTATCCGAGAGCGTTGTAAGCTCGCGAATTCACTGGGTATGAGGGAGCTTCGCCAAAGCATGGCGTCGGTAGCGCATCATATCCTCCCACATGCATTTTTATGCTTATGGGCGAACGGTAGTCCGAAAAGGTACCGGTATCAATATCTATTTGTCGGTGTAATTATCGTCGCGTTAGACGTCTGTCGCTGGACGCGTTAAGGGTCGCCAAGGCCGCTCGGATCAACATGAGCGGCGGGGAGGGACGATGGATCTGCAGTTGTTGAACGCCCAGGATCACGGCCGCTTGCGGCTTGGCCAGCTTCCAGCGGCTGGCCCGCACTTCGTCCAGATCGTGCCGTCGGAATTCGTCGCGGCGGCGGCCGTGTGCCCCATCTTCCTGACCAAGAACGCGGACACGGGCCAATTCTACGCGGGCGCCATGTTTGGCTTCGAGCCCGGCGAGAGTCTTGTCGGCGTCGGGGAAACGACCCGGGCCTCGTTCACGCCCCTGGACCTCGAGCGCCAGGGGGTCTTCCTGACGGACGGCGGCGCGATCGCCGTCGACCTTGATCATCCCAGGTTCGCCGCCGGCCAGGGCGCGCCGCTTTTCGACGCGCAGGGCGAGCCCACCGCCGCCACCCGCCGGCTGCAGCATGTTCTGGCTCAACTGCGGGCGGGCGTCGCTGAGAGTGAAGGCTTCATACAGGGACTGCTGTCGCTGAAGCTCATCGAGCCGATCGACATCGATCTCTCCTTCGATGACGGCCGGCGCCTCTCGCTGAACGGGCTCTATACGGTCAGCCTCGACGCCTTGAGCGAGCTCGATGACGCGGCCGCGCTGGGGCTTTTCCGGCGCGGGAATCTGCAACTCATCTACGCGATGAGCGGATCGCTCAGGCAGGTTTCGGCCCTGGCCAAGCTGCGGAACGACAAGCTCGCCGCATGAAGCCGCCCTCCTCTTCGGGGCCCCGGCGGATCGAACCTGGAGATCTTGCCCCAGGCGGAGCGGAGGCCTTCGCCGAACTGGCCGCCGGCTGCGAGCCGGTCGTGCTCGCGGGGCTATGCCGCGCCTGGCCCGCCGTGCGGGCCGCCAACGAAGGCTGGCCGACCTTGGCGGCCTATCTCCTCGGCTACGCGACGGACCGCATGGGCGAGACCTTCGTCGGCGCGCCAGCCATCGCCGGGCGCTACGACTATGGCGACGGGCCGGAAGGGTTCAATTTCGATCGCGTATCCATGACCCTGGCCCAGGGGCTGGATCGCATGGGGCGGGCCGCCGCCGACGCCCGCCTCGCCACCCACTACATGGGCTCGCTCCCGGTCGACGACTATGTTCCGGGCTTCGACGAGGACAACCGGCTCGACCTGCTGGCGCCGGCGATCCGGCCGCGCGTCTGGCTCGGCAACGCCGGCCGCGTGGCCTGCCACTACGACACCTACGACAACATCGCCTGCGTCGTGGCGGGGCGACGACGCTTCACCCTCTATCCGCCCGACGCGGTCGGCGATCTCTATGTCGGGCCGATCGATCACACCCTGGCGGGCCAGCCCATCTCCATGGCGGCCAACGCCCCGGACGGTGATCCGCGGTATCCGCGCTTCGCGACCGCCGCGTCCCGCGCCTGGGTGGTCGAGCTCCAGCCCGGCGACGCGCTGTTTCTTCCGAAGCTCTGGTGGCACCAGGTCGAGGCGCTGGAGCCCGTCAACATGCTGGTCAACTACTGGTGGGACGCTGCCGCGGTCGGTCCCGACGCGCCCTACCTGACAATGATGCTGGCCATGACCGCGATCGCCGAGCGGCCGCCGGCCGAGCGCGCGGCGTGGCGGGCGTTCTTCGATCACTACGTCTTCCGACCCGACGGTCATCCGCTGGCCCATCTGCCGGTCGAGCGCCACGGCCTGCTCGACAAGGGCGCCCATGGCCGCATCCGGGCCCTTGTCATGCGCGCCCTCCGCGGCGGCTAGGCGCCGGCCCCAAGACCGGCGCCCGCTGACGTCAGCGCCGGGCGATCGGGAACTCGAAGATCGTCACCGAGGTGGGCGAGACCGAAAGGCCCTTGGCGGGCTTGGTGGCCGAGCTCTCAGTAACGGTGACGCCATTCGGTGCGCCGACCTTGTTCTGAGCCTTCAGGTCCGGGCCGCTCAGCACCCACTTGCGACCCGCCCCGCCGACGGCGAGCGCTTTCAGATCGAGCTTCACGGTCTGGCTGTCGAAGGTGGCGTTGACGACGCCGACCCGCAGGGCCTTGCCGTCCGGCGTCAGGCCGGCGATCACGTCGAGGGGGTAGGTCGGGCTGCCGGCGCGCACCTGGGGGTGAGCGAAGCCGACGGGATAGCGCGGCGCCGGTTGCGGGACCTGGCCTTGAACGGCCAGCGGCGTGACGCCGGTCCCGAAGCGCTCGCCATAGAGCTTGAAGATCAGGCCCGTCGTGTTGAGCTTGGCGTCGGTAGGTGTGATGTCCATGGTCGAGGCGCCGGTCGTGAAGGCGCCCATGGTCAGGAAGTCGGTGTGGCGCAGCATCTCCTGCAGCACCATGGCGTAGGCGAGGGCCGACTTGAGATTGACCTCGCCGAAATAAGCGTACTCGTCGATCGACAGGAAGATCTTCTTGGCCTCCATCGCCGGGAAGCGCTTCTGGTAGATCTTCCACTCCTCGGCCTTCATCCGCACCTGGTTCGAAGGCGCGCGGACATATTCGATCAGTTCGGCGTCCTTGGGCGCGTTCGGCCGTTCCTCGGGGCGGTCGTACCAGTGCTCGGAAATGCCGTCGAAATTGCCCCAGGCCTTGGCCAGGAGGCCGCCGGTCCAGTCCCACTCGGTCCCGAACTTGGGGGCGATGCTTTCCAGGGAGGCGTTCTCCTTGGTGTCTTTCGGATGCATCTGATCGGGCATGGCGCCCGAGCCGATCAGGGTGATGGTCGGATCGACCGCCCGCATCGCCTCGGCGAAGGCGTTGTGCTTGATCATGAAATAGTCGAGCGAGGTCTTGCCGATCTGCCACCAGCCGTAGGGCTCGTTGCCGATGTTCCAGAACTTGACGCCATAGGGCTCGGGGTGGCCGTTGGCGGCCCGCCGGGCGCCCCAGGTGCTGGTGGCCGGGCCATTGAGATACTCGACCTCCTCGGCGGCCGAATTGGCGTCGCCCAGGCCGGTGTTGACGGTGACATAGGGTTCGACGCCGATGATCCTGGTCAGATCCATCCACTCGTCCATGCCGATGTCGTCGGGCTGCATGGCGCTCCAGGCATGATCGAACATCGGCGGCCGCTTGTCGCGCGGTCCGATGGCGCTGTGCCAATCCCAGTCCGACAGGAAGTTGCCCCCGGGCAGCCGCCACATGCCCGAATTGAGCGATCGCGCGATGGCGGTGGTGTCGGCGCGCCAGCCCCGGATATTGTCGGAAGGCATCAGGGACACCGCGCCAACGCGGAACGATCCCGAGCCCAGGCCGGTGATCTCCAGGCGGGCGTCGGTGGCGTCGGCCGTCGGGGTGAAGCTGAAGTCGACGCGCTTCCAGTCCGCGCCCGGCGCGGGCAGGGTCACGGTCTGGCGTGCTTCAGGACCATCGCCCCAGATCAGGGTCACTTCGATCCTGGCGCCCGGATCGCCGGCCAGCTGGAGGTAGCCGTCGTAGCGCTTGCCCTTCGCCAGGCCGATGCCGGCCTGCGACAGGCCCTTGGGCGTCGTCGCGTTCACGCGGATCATGGGACTCTGCTTCCCGACATAGGGCGCCTTGGCGTCCATGGTCACCGCGTCGTCCGCGCCGATGGGGCGCCACTTGCGATAGGTCACCCCGGGGCGGCCCTCGGCGTTCAGCGGCGGAGGTTGATCGAGAGCGGGCGCGACGACGGGGTAGTAGAACTTGCGGTCGTCCAGCATCTCGGCCCACAGCGTGCGGGCCACCAGCCCGCCGATCGGCTCGATGAACATGCCGTATTCGTACTTGGTGATCGGCGCGGCGCGCTGGGCGCCGTCGATGGTCACGGTGACCGGCGTCGCCGCCCAGGTCATGGTGGCGACCGCCATCGACCCAGCCAGGCACGCGCCCAGCATCAGTCCGTATCGCATTGTCTTCTCCCTAACTACTCAGTCTTTTTCACTTATGAGCGCGACGCGCAGCGCCATCTTCGTGGCATCCGTCCTCGTCGATTTTCTCGTTTAAATGTTCGTTATGGCGCTGGATGGCGACTTCCCGGGACGGCCTGCAGCCCAGACGGCGCTGGTTGACGTCGAAATATTTTAGACCGACAAATGGTAACGCTAACAAAGCGCGCGACGCAAGATCGCAAAAGTGAAGAGGGAGGGTTGGAATGAAGAGGTCGAACATCAAAGCCGGGCGTCGCCTGGGCTGGATCAAGGTGGCCTGCGCGGTGGCGCTCGCGCTTTCGGTCGCGCCCGTGGCGGAGGCCCAGGTGGCCACCAAGGCGCCCCCGGTCGTCGCCGGCGCCAAGCCGGTCACGCTCCAGCGCATCAAGGTCCATTCGTCGGCGATCGAGGGCAACCTCGAGGGCGAGACCGCCGACCGTGACGTGCTGGTGTTCCTGCCGCCGGGCTATGCCAGCCACCCCAAGCGGCGCTACCCGGTCGTCTACGCCCTGCACGGCTATTCGATTGGCGCCGAGCAATGGAGCGGCGAGATCCACGCGTCCCAGACGATCGCGGGGGCCTTCGCCAAGGGCGCGGGCGAGGTGATCGTCGTGCTGCCCGACAGCAAGACCGTGCACAACGGCTCGATGTATTCCAGCTCCCAGACCACGGGCGACTTCGAGACCTTCGTGTCCCGGGACCTGGTCGCCTATGTCGACCAGCACTATCGCACCCTGGCCCGGCGCGAGAGTCGCGGCCTGGTGGGCCACTCGATGGGCGGATACGGCGCCAGCCGGATCGGCATGCGCCATGCCGACGTGTTCGGCGCACTCTACATGATGAGCCCCTGCTGCCTGTCGCCGCGTGACCCGGCCCAGGCCCCTCCTGGCGCGGCCGCCGCTCTGGCCGAGGTCAAGACGTTGCAGGATGCGACCAAGCTGCCCTGGGGGTTGCGCGCCCAACTGGCCACGGCCGCGGCCTGGTCGCCCAATCCGCAGAAGCCGCCGCTCTATCTGGACCTGCCGGTCGAGAACGGCGTGACCCGGCCGGACGTGGTGGCCAAGTGGGCCGCCAACGCGCCCCTGGCCTTCATCGACCAATATGTCGGCGCCCTGAAGCGCTACAAGGCGATCGCCATCGATGTCGGCGACCGGGACGGGTTGAAGGACGACGCGGCCAAGCTTCACGCGGTGATGGATCGCTACGGCCTGGCCAACAGCTTCGAGATCTATCCCGGCGACCATACCAGCGACGTTCCGACCCGCTTCCAGGATCACGTGCTGCCGTTCTTCAGCCGCAACCTGGCCTTCGAGGCTCGTTAGCCTGCTCGGCGCTGGTAAGGCCTCGCGGCCTTACCAGTCGAAGGCTGGCGCGACGCGGCGCTCGGCGAGCAGAAACGCGTCGGCGACATGGCGCAGCGGCGAGGTGTCCACGTCGCTGGCCCCGTCGGCGATGAGCCGGGCGAAGGCGTCGTAGAGGCCCGGATATTCGCGGTCGGGTCCTTCGTGCAGCAGCTTGCCGTCGATCCACAGCTTGGCGCCGCCGTCCGTCAGCTTCAGCGCGCCCTCGTCGGTGTCGACCTCGATGTCCCAGCTTTGCGGACCGGTCTGGAGGAAATCCAGTTCGACGCGGATCGGCGCGCCGGCCGTGTCGCGGAAGTCCAGCTCGGCCTGGATCGGCGACTGGCGATTGGCCGGCACGTGCAGCAGGCCGCGCGACAGGAAGAACGGGCGGGGCAGGACGCGCGTGGCGATCGACAGGGCGTTGATGGCGGGGTCGAAGACGCCCAGGCCGCCCGCTTCCCAGATCCAGTCCTGGCCCGGATGCCAGACGCGGACGTCCTCTTTCCAATTGATCCGCACGGCCTGGACCGTCCGTTCGGCCAGCCAGGCGCGCGCCGGCTCGACCGCGGCGGCGTGGCGCGAGTGCCAGGTCGCCTGCAGGGTCAGGCCCCGGGCGGCCGCGACCTGGCGCAGGTCCTCGACCTCGCTCAGTGTCGCGCCCGGCGGCTTTTCCAGCATGACGTGCTTGCCGGCGGCCAGCGCCAGATGCGCCAGGGCGTGACGCGGCTGGGGCGGGGTGCACAGGGCCACGGCGTCGATCGCCAGGCCGTCGGCCAGAAGGTCATCCAGCCTGGCGAAGTGGGCCACGCCGTCGAGACCGGCGTGACGGCTGACGACGGCGGTCAGCTCGAACCGCGGATCGGCGGCGATGGCCGGCGCGTGCTGGTCGTGGGCGATCTTGCCCAGGCCAACGAGAGCGAGGCGGATCGGGGTCACAGCGCCTTCACGGTCACGGGCTGGTCGACCGCTTGGGCCAGCGGGTTGCTGACCGGATAGCGGAACGGCGCGGCCTCGATCTCGAACACATCGCCTTCCTGGGTCTGGAAGCCCTCGGAGAAGGACAGGGTGGCGGTGCCGAAGAAGTGGACGTGCACGTCGCCTGGGCGGCGGAACAGGTCGTACTTGAAGTGGTGGTGCTCGAGATTGGCGATGGCGTGGGACATGTTCGCCTCCCCCGACAGGAAGGGCTTTTCCCAGACGGTCTCGCCGTCGCGGACGATGCGGCTGGTCCCGCGCACGTCGGTGGGCAGGGCGCCCGGCAGCAGCTCGGGACCGAGCGCTGCGTTGCGCAGCTTGGAGTGGGCCAGCCACAGGTAGTTGCCGCGTTCGATCACGTGGTCGGAGAACTCGTTGGCCAGGCAGAAGCCCAACCGATACGGCGCGCCGTCGGGACCGATCAGGTAGACGCCGGCGATCTCGGGCTCCTCGCCGCCGTCCTGGGCGAAGCTGGGCGAGGTCAGCGGCTGGCCGGGGCCGACCAACTGGGAGCCGTCGCCCTTGTAGAACCACTCGGGCTGTACGCCGGTCTGGCCGGGGGCGGGCTTTCCGCTTTCGACGCCCATCAGGAACATCCGCATGGAATCGGTCAGCTGTTCTCCCGACTGGGCGGCCTTGTGCATCTTGTCTCGGCCCTCGGCCGAGCCGAGATGGGTCAGGCCGGTGCCGGTCAGGAACAGGTGGGCGGGATCGGGATGGTCGATCGGCGCCAGTACGCGGCCCTCGGCCAGCGCTGCGGCGATGTCGACCGTCTCGCCAAGCGCCAATCGCGCGGTCTCGACCAGGGTCGAGCGCGCGGCCATCGCCTTGTGGGCCAGGTCCAGCAGGGTGTCCGCGACGCCGACCTGACGGGCGGTTCCCTCGTCGTCGAGCATCGCCAGGCCGCGCCGACCGGAGTCGTCGACAAATTGTACAAACGTCATCTGGGAATGTCCTTACGGTCTACTTCGCGATGGAGAGCTTGAAGACCATGCGGTTGCTGTAGCGCTCGCCCGGGTTCAGGCGGATCGAGGCGAAGGCCGGCTTGTTCGGGGCGTCGGGGAAGTGCTGCGGCTCCAGCGCGATGCCATCGCCCTGGCGATAGATCTTGCCGCTCTTGCCCACCATCGTGCCGTCGATGAAATTGCCGGCGTAGAACTGGATGCCGGGCTGATCCGACAGGACGTCCAGCGTGCGGCCGCTCTTGGGATCCGACAGGCGCGCGGCCAGACGCAGGGCGCCGGACTTGCCATTCAGGACGTAGTTGTGGTCGTAGCCCCGGCCGATGACCATCTGCGGATCGCGCGCGTCCCGGATCCGATCGCCGACGGCGGTCGGCTTGCGGAAGTCGAAGGGCGTGCCGGCCACCGGCTTGATCTCGCCGGTCGGGATCAGTTCGGCGTCGACGGGCGTGTAGCCGTCGGCGAGCAGCGTGAGGACATTGCCCATCGCGCCGTCGGCCGAGCCTTCGCCCGCGAGGTTGAATAGGGCGTGATTGCTCATGTTGACGATGGTCGGCTTGTCGGTCGTCGCGCCGTAGGTCACCGTCAGCTGGTTCTTCTCGTCCAGGGCGTAGGTCGCCGTGGCGGTCAGGGTTCCCGGATAGCCCTGGTCGCCGTCCGGGCTGACATAGCCCAGGGTCACGGACGCCCCGGCGGCGTCCGACTTGGCGTCCAGAACCTTCCAGACGACCTTGTCGAAGCCCTTCACCCCGCCGTGCAGGGCGGCGACACCATTGTTGTTCAGGGCCAGCTGGTAGCTCTTGTCGTCGAGCGTGAAACGGCCCTTGCCGATGCGGTTGGCCACGCGTCCGACCGTCGCGCCGAAATAGCTGGCGTTGCGCGCATAGGCGCCGGCGTCGGAGAAACCGAGCACGATGTCGGCCTTGGTTCCATCGCGGCCCGGCGCCACCAGCGATTGGAGGGTGGCGCCGTAGGTGATCACGGTGGCGCTGACCCCATGGCCGTTCGTCAGGGTGAAGGCTTCCACCGCTTCGCCCGAAGGCGTCTGGCCGAAGGCGGCGCGCGACAGGGTTGCGGCATGACCGGCGATCGGGCCGGCGAGCGTCAGCAGGACCGCTGCTCCAGCCGACAGGTTTGCGATGCGCATTCGAACCTTCTCCCCGATCGTCTTGACCGCTCTCGATTGACGGTCATGGTGATGGTCATATACTCCGACAAAACAAAGGCGCGCAACCGACGTCGCGTCGAGCATCACATTCGGGAGACTATCCAATGGCGCCAGCGCCCACGACGTCGGCCGCGCGGTCGGAAGGCGGCTCCGCGGTGACGCAGAAATCGGCCCTGACCCTGCTGGCCAGCCTGTTCTTCATGTGGGGCTTCATCACGGTGATCAACAACACCCTGCTGCCGCATCTGCGCTCGGTGTTCGATCTCAACTACACCCAGACCACCCTGATCGAATCGACCTGGTTCATCGCCTATTTCTTCGCCTCGTTGCCTTCGGCCAAGCTGATCGAGAAGATCGGTTACAAGCGCGCCATGGTGACGGGCCTGCTGATCATGGCGCTGGGCGCGCTGCTGATGATCCCAGCCGCGCGGATCCCGTCCTACGGCGTGGTGCTGACGGCGCTGTTCATCATCGCCTCGGGGATCACGCTGCTGCAGGTCGCCGCCAACCCCTATGTGGCGGTGATCGGACCGCCCGAGACGGCGTCCTCGCGTCTCAATCTCGTGCAGGCCTTCAACTCCATGGGCACGACGCTGGCGCCGCTGTTCGGCGGTTGGCTGATCCTGTCGCGTTCAGCCTCGGGCAACAGCCAGGCCGGGGCGGTGCTCACCCCGGCCCAGCGCCTGGCCGACGCCCAGTCGGTGCAATTGCCCTATTTGATCGTGGCGCTAGTGCTGGTTGGGCTGGCGGTGGTGATCGCTTTCTACAAGTTGCCAGAGCTGGGCCTGGCCGCCCAGCGCGCCGGCGCGGAGGAGCGCAAGAAGCACTCGCTGTGGCGCCACCGCAATCTGGTGCTCGGCGTGCCGGCCATCTTCATCTACCTGATCGCCGAAATCGGCGTCAGCAACCTCTTCATCAACTTCATCTCCGCGCCCGAGATCGGCGGCGTCACCCATGCCCAGGCCTCGCGGTACCTCTTCCTGCTCTGGGGCGGGATGATGGTCGGCCGCTTCGTCGGCAGTCAGCTGATGCGCAAGGTCGCTGCGGAGAAGATCCTGGCGATAGCCAGCCTGCTGGCGTTCATCGTGATGATCGTCACGGTCCTGGCCCATGGGCCCCTGGCCATGTGGAGCCTGATCGCCGTGGGCCTTTTCCACTCGATCATGTTCCCCACCATCTTCACGCTGGGCATCAAGAACCTGGGGCCGCTGACCGAGGAGGGCTCTGGGCTCCTGGTCATGGCCATCGCCGGCGGCGCGCTCGTGGTGGTTCAGGGGCAGATCGCCGACGCCTATGGCCTGCAGGTGTCGTTCCTGCTGACGGCGGTGTGTGAGCTGTATGTGCTGTTCTACGCGCTCTGGGGCTGCAAGCCGACCGGGGACGCGCCGGCCACGGACAAGGTCGGCGACACGGCCTGAATTCGGCTCCGCCGTGCGTGCAATGCGGTTGCGCGCGCGGCCAAGGCTCGGCCTGGTCGATTGACCGTGTTTCGTTGAAATTATAGTCAGACAAATACGAGCGCGACACGCGGTGATTTGCCACTCTGATGGAGTTTGGCAAAGCGACCGGCGGCCGAGCCGGACTAAGCAACGACAAGGCTCTTCATGGTTTCCTCCACAAGCGACGCACCCAAGCTCCGTTCGCGCGCCTGGTTCGATAACCCCGACAACACCGACATGACCGCGCTTTATCTCGAGCGCTACATGAACTTTGGCCTGTCGTTGGAAGAGCTGCAGTCGGGCAAGCCGATCATTGGCATCGCCCAGACCGGCTCGGATCTGTCGCCCTGCAACCGGCATCATCTGGTCCTGGCCGAGCGGGTGCGCGAAGGCGTTCGTTCGGCCGGCGGGATTGTCCTGGAGTTCCCCGTCCACCCGATTCAGGAGACCGGCAAGCGTCCCACCGCCGGACTGGACCGCAACCTGTCCTATCTGGGTCTCGTCGAGCTGCTCTACGGCTATCCGATCGACGGCGTGGTGCTGACCATCGGCTGCGACAAGACCACGCCAGCCTGCCTGATGGCGGCGGCGACGGTAAACATTCCGGCCATCGCCCTGTCGGTCGGGCCCATGCTGAACGGCTGGCACAAGGGCAAGCGGACCGGCTCGGGCACTATCGTCTGGCAGGCCCGCGAAATGCTGGCGGCCGGCGAGATCGACAATGCGGGCTTCATCAAGCTGGTGGCCAGTTCCGCGCCGTCGACCGGCTACTGCAACACCATGGGCACGGCCACGACCATGAACTCGCTGACCGAGGCCCTGGGCATGTCGCTGCCGGGCTCGGCGGCGATCCCCGCGCCCTATCGCGACCGCCAGGAGAACGCCTACCGGACCGGCCTGCGTATCGTCGACATGGTGCATGAGGACCTCAAGCCGTCCGACATCCTGACCCGCGACGCGTTCCTGAACGCCGTGGTCGTCAACTCGGCGATCGGCGGCTCGACCAACGCCCCGATCCACCTGAACGCCCTGGCCCGCCACATCGGCGTCGAGCTGTCGATCGACGACTGGCAACAGACCGGCGAAGAGGTGCCGTTGCTGGTCAACCTGCAGCCCGCCGGCGAATATCTCGGCGAGGACTACTACCGCGCCGGCGGCGTGCCGGCGGTGTTCGGCCAGCTGATCGAGCAGGGGCTGATCCGCGAGGACGCCAGGTGCGTCTCCGGCCAGACCATCGGCGAGCAGTACCGCGGGGTCGCGATCGAGGACGAGGACGTCATCCGTCCCTTCTCGCGGCCGCTGGTCGAACGGGCCGGCTTCGTGGTCATGCGCGGAAACCTGTTCAACTCGGCGATCATGAAGACCAGCGTGGTCAGCCAGGAGTTCCGCGACCGCTATCTGTCAAATCCCGACGATCCGGACGCTTTCGAGGGCGATGCAGTCGTGTTCGACGGACCGGAGGACTATCACCGCCGCATCGACGACCCGGCGGTCGGGATCACGTCCAACTCGATCCTGTTCATGCGCGGCGCAGGGCCGGTCGGCTATCCCGGCGCGGCCGAGGTCGTGAACATGCGCGCGCCCGACTACCTGATCAAACAGGGCGTCCACCAGTTGCCTTGCGTCGGCGACGGGCGCCAGTCGGGCACGTCCGGCTCGCCCTCCATCCTCAACGCCTCGCCCGAGGCGGCGGTGGGCGGCGGCCTGGCGCTGCTGAAGACCGGCGACCGCGTGCGCTTCGACCTGCGCAAGTCGCGGGTCGATATTCTGGTCTCGGCCGCCGAGATCGTCGAGCGCCGCAAGGCCCTCGAGGCGGCCGGCGGCTTCGCCTATCCGGAAAGCCAGACGCCGTGGCAGGAAATGCAGCGCGCGGTGGTCGGCCAGATGGAGACGGGCGCGGTCCTCGAACCGGCCGTCAAGTACCAGCGCATCGCCCAGACCAAGGGCCTGCCGCGCGACAACCACTAGTCGCCGCGGCGACCATCCGAGGGCCTCATGTCAAAGCCATCCAAGCTGATCGTGTCGGCCTTAGCCCTGGGCCTGGCCTGCGCCGCCGCAAGCGTCCAGGCCCAGGTCTGGCGTTCCGATAGCGGGCAGGGAACCTATCACAATCCGCCGCTCTACGCGGATTACCCCGATCCCGACATCATCCGGGTCGGCGAGGACTTCTATTTCGCCTCGACCACCTTCGTGAACGCGCCGGGCCTGACGATCCTGCACTCCCGAGACCTGGTGAACTGGGACATCGTCAGCCACGTGATGCCGAAGCTGACGGGCAATCCCAAATACGACCTGGCCGACGGCGGCGACTATCGCCACGGCGTCTACGCCCCCAGCCTGCGCCGTCATGGCGGGCGCTTCTACATCGCCGTCACGCCGGTGGGACGGAACACCCGGATCTATTCCGCCGCCGACATCCGCGGGCCCTGGAGCGTGCGCGAGCTCGATCGCGAAGCCTTCGACCCCGCCCTGTTCTTCGACGACGACGGCAAAGGCTATATCGCCACCGCCAGCAGCGCGGACGGCACGATCACCCTGCTCAGCCTCAACGCCGACCTGACCGCCGTCACCAGCGCGCAGAAGATCCACTACTACCGGGGCGCCGAGGGCTCCAAGCTGATCAAGCGCGGCGACTGGTACTACCTGTTCAACGCCATCCCGAGACGCCTGGCGCTGACCGTCTCGCGCGCTCGCAGCCTGACCGGGCCTTGGGAGACCCGCGACCAGATCGACGACACCACCGGCGGGCACCAGGGCGCGCTGGTCGATCTGCCGGACGGCGGCTGGTACGGTTTCGTCATGCGCGACGCCGGCGCTATCGGGCGGGTGACCAACATCAGCCCCGTGTTCTGGCAAGACGACTGGCCGGTCTGGGGCACGCCCGAGGCGCCCGGCCGCGTGCCCGACGTCGCCGCCAAGCCCATCGCCGGCGGGGCCTTCGTCGAGCCGCCCAGCTCCGACGATTTCGGCGGCAAGGCGTTGGGTCGCCAATGGCAGTGGAACCACAATCCCGACGACAGCCGCTGGTCGCTCGCCGAACGGCCCGGCTTTCTGCGGCTGAAGGCGACGACCAGCAACAGCTTCTGGACGGCTCGCAACACGCTGCTGCAGAAAGGGCAGGGGCCGCGCGGCCGCGCCGTCGTCAAGCTGGATGCGCGCGGGATCGCCAAGGGCGACGCCTGCGGCTTCGGGACCTTCGGCAAGTTCTCGAGCCAGCTGGTGGTCACCCGCACGGCCCAGGGGCGCGGCGAACTCAGCGCGCGCCTGATCGAAAGCACCGAGGACGGACCGAAGACGACGGCGGCTGCAGACGCGCGGCCGATCCCGTTGAAGGACCTTTGGCTCTCGGCGGAGATGGACTTTACGACCGACAAGGCCGCACTGGCCTATAGCCTGGACGGCAAGGTCTGGACGGCCATGCCGGGCGACTTTCCGCTGGCCTTCGACTGGCGGACCGGGACCTTCCAGGGTCAGCAGTACGGTCTCTTCTGCTACAATCCCGCTGGCGGCCCGGGTCGCCTGGATGTCGACAGCTTCACGCTGAGCAAACCCTAGACCGGCGCTCTACATCGCCGATCGGGTGTCATCCAGCGCCAGGTCGACAAGGGCGCGCATGGCCGCGCTCGCCGCGTCGGGATCGCCCGCCGCGATGGCGTCGAAGACCTTGGCGTGGTCGGGCACCGGATCGCGCGGCAGGGCGCGCGAGCGCTGCTTGAACTCGGTGGTCCAGCTGACAGCGGCGCTGATGCTGGCGCTGAGCGCCATCATCGCGCTGTTGTGCGTGGCGCCCAGGAGGGCGTCGTGAAAGGCGCGGTCGGCGGCGCGGCCGGCCTCGGTCGCCAGGGTGTGACGCCGCATCTTGGCCAGGGCGTCCTTCATGGCCTTGAGGTCGTCCTTGTCGCGTCGCTCGGCGGCGAGGCGCGCCGCGGCGGGCTCGACGATCGCCCGAAGCTCGAACAGGTCGCGCACGAAGCTGACGTCGGGTTCGGCCGAGAACGCCCAGGCCAACACCTGCGGATCCAGGATGTTCCAGCGGCTACGCGGCAGGACCCGGGTGCCCGCCTTGGGGCGACTCTCGACCAGGCCCTTGGCTGTGAGGACCTGAACGGCTTCCCGGTAGGCGCTGCGCGAGACATCCAGGGCCTCGGCGTTGGCGATTTCGCCGGTCAGCGTCTCGCCGGGCGCGATCTGACCCGAGACGATGGCGCTGCCCAGATAGTGCGCCACCGCGCCCCGCAGCCGCCGACCAGACCCTCTCGCCGATCGGGGGATCGACTTGTCGTCTGGTTCGTCGGTGGACATGGGCTCGGGCTCCTGCGGGGATGCGCTCGTTTCTATAAGCGCAAGCCCGCGGCCGTTGGCAAGTTGTCAGGCAAGTTTGCCGCCGCGCATGATCGCCGGGGTCGTACGGCGAAGGGGTCCTGCCCGCATGATGCGATGGGAGCCCTCGCCATCATGCGGGAAATCACCAGACGTCGTCAGTCCAGGCGGACGACCATGATCGACTTGGGCGGCGCCTCCAGCGTCAGGCCGCCAGCGCCAGCCTTCGCCGTATAGGGCTTGGGCACGACCGCGTTGGGGGCGTCGAAGGTGTTGACGCTGTCGACGCGCGGCGCCGTCATGACCTGGCCCGTGGCGGACCCGGCTTTGACGCCGGCGATGTCGGCCCGGATGCTGGCGGACTTGACGGGGTCGAGGTTGGAGACCGCCAGCCACAGCTTGCCCTGGGTGTCGCGCGCGGCGATGGCGTCGATGCGCGGCAGGGTGATGTCGCCCTGCGTGTAGATCCCCGCGTCGAGCTTCACCGGCACGAAGGTCGCGTCCTGGAAGGGCAGATACATCTTGTAGACGTGATAGGTCGGCGTCAGGACCATCTTGTCCTTGTCGGTCAGGATCATCGCCTGCAGGACGTTGATCATCTGGGCGATGTTGGTGATCCGCACGCGGTCGGCGTGACGCGCGAAGATGTTCAGGTTGAGGGCGGCGACAAGCGCGTCCCGCATCGAGTTCTGCTGGACCAGGAAGCCCGGATTGGTGCCCTCCAGCGGCGCCAGCCAGACGCCCCATTCGTCGACGGCCAGCGGCACCTTCTTCTCCGGGTCATACTTGTCCATGATCGCGGCGTGCTTGGTGATCAGCCCGTCCATGCCGAGCGTTTCCTTCAGCAGCTTGGCGTAGGCGGTCTCGTCGAACTTGGTGCTGGAATAGGACGGCGGCCATCCGCCGGTCGTGTACGAGTGCAGCGACAGGCCTTCGATATTCCAGGCCCAGTCGTGCCCCTTCTGGGCGGCCATCACCGCCTCGGTATAGGCCGGCTTGCCCTGGTCGGGGCCCACGGCGATGCGCTGCATGGCGTCGGCGCCGGTCTGCTTGGGATTGTAGTTCCGCACGAAGCGGGCGTAGCGCTTCATCAGGTCGGCATAGTATTCCGGCCGCATGGCGCCGCCGCAGCTCCAGCTTTCGTTGCCCAGGCCCAGATACTTGATCTTGTAGGGCTCGCGGTGGCCGTTGGCGGCGCGCTCCTTGCCGGCCGTCGTCTCCGGATCGGCGGTCATGTACTCGACCCACTCTGCCGCCTCTTGCACCGTGCCCGAGCCGACATTGACGGAGATATAGGCGTCGCTCCCGATCTGGCCGACGAAGTCCATGAACTCGTCGGTCCCGAAGGTGTTGGGTTCGACCGCGCCGCCCCAGTTGGAGTTGATGGTCTTGCGGCGGCTCTCGATCGGGCCGATTCCGTGGCGCCAATGGTATTCGTCGGCGAAGCAGCCGCCCGGCCAGCGCACATTGGGCACCTTGATGTCGCGCAGCGCCTTGACGACGTCGGTGCGGATGCCGCGGACGTTGGGGATGGTCGAGTCCTTGCCGACCCAGACGCCGCCATAGATGCCGCTGCCCAGGTGCTCGGCGAACTGGCCGAAGATGTTGCGATCGATCTTGGCGCCGGGCGCGCCGGCCTCGATGCGGACCGCGATCGGCGCATCCGTCTTGGTCTGGGCCAGCGCCGGCGCGGTCGCGGCGAGCGTCAGGGCGCAGGCGGCCATCGGCCACGTCATTCTGGTCATCTTGTCTCCCCTCGGCGCCTCTGGGCGCATCGCTGACGGTCGCCTCGGCGCCGTCTTCCGTTGGTCAAAAGTCCGCGTCGGTGTTCACTGGCCCTGGGCGCCGCCGTCGTGGGCGTAGACGCCCAGCAGAGCGCCCACGAAGCCGCCGGCCTTCTTGGTCGAGAGGATCGATCCATCCTCTTCGGCCTTCAGGGTCTTCCACTGTCCGGCGGCCAGGGCGTACGAGAAATCGTAGGCGCCGCCCCGGGCGGTGATCTTCAGCCACACGGGCGCGCCCGCCTTCGGGGTGACCGGCGCGCTGGCGATCTTCACGCCGCTTTCCGGGTCGTTGGGGCCGGCGCGGCGTTCGAGCACGATCTCGTCCCGCCCCTGGGCGTTCCGCTCCAGACCGAGGAAGAAGAAGTGGCTGTCGTTCTGCACCGCGACCATGCCGGCCTTGTCGCCGACCTTGGTCGGGCGGAAGCGCATCTCCGTGGCGGCGCTGGCGTTCTGATGCTGCTGGCGTCGCCCCCAGAAGGAGGGCTGGGTCATGCCGCCGATGGTCTCGGGCCGCGCGGTCAGGATCAGCTTGCCGCCGTCCAGTCGCCACCAGCGCTCCCGAGGGATCCGCATGGTCACCCAGTTGAGCGGCAAGGCCTTGCCATCGAACTCGTCGCGAACCTTGAAGGCGCCGGCCGTCGGCGGCGGCTTTGGCGTCGTCTCCGGCAGATCCGGCTTGGCGTGGACGTAGGGAATGGTCTTGCCGTTCTCGAGAATGATCGGCCAGCCGTCCTTCCATTCCACGGGCAGCAGGAAGGTCTCCCGGCCGGTGTTGTAGAGGTCGTCGCCATAGGGGCGCACCGCTAGGAAGGTCGCCCACCACTTTCCGTCCGGCGTGTCGACCAGGTTGGCGTGGCCGGCCGAGGTGATCGGCAGGGGACGGTCCTTCGGCAGGCCGCGCTGGGTCAGGATCGGATTGTTCGGGTACGGAACGTACGGCCCCCAGGCGCTCTTGGAGCGCAGGGCGACCTGGCTGTGGCCTTCGGCCGTGCCGCCCTCGGCCGCGATGAGGTAGTACCAGCCGTCCTTCTTCAGGATGTGCGGGCCTTCGGGCCAGATCGGCTTGGCGGCGGGATTGACGCCCTTGTCCAGCAGCAGCTTGCGTTCGCCGACGGTCTTTCCGGTCTTGATGTCATAGGCGATCGCCCAGATGGCGCGGTGGCCGCTGTATTCAGGCGGCCCCGGGGGCTCGCCATTGAAGACGATCAGGGCGGCGCCGTCGTCGTCGAAGAAGAGATACGGATCGATGCCCTCGACCTTCGGCAGCCAGACCGGGTCCGACCATGGGCCTTTGGGGTCCTTCGCCGTGATCAGGAAGTTGCCCTTGCAGTCGACACAGGTGTTGAGGAGGTAGAACGTGCCGTCGTGGTGGCTCAGCGTCGGCGCGAACACCGCGCGCGAGAGGCCCAGACGCCCGAAGTCGAGCATGCCTGGGCGGTCGATGGCGTTGCCGATCTGCTTCCAGTGCACGAGATCCGTCGAATGGAAGATCGGCAGGCCCGGGAACCAGGCGAAGGTCGAGCTGACGAAATAGAAGTCCTTGCCGACACGCATGACCGCCGGGTCGGGATAGGTGCCCTTGAGGATAGGATTGGCGTACTGGCCGGCGGTCGGCTTGAAGGCCGCGTCCGACGGATCCGCGCCTTCGTATTCGAACCAATCGAACGCCGCCGTCGGCGCGGCCCTCGAGGCCGGATTGAGCGCCTGCGCATGGGCCGTTCCGGCGAGCAAGGCCAGGGCGGCGGCCAGGCTCAGCATCCGTCCATGGAGCGATTGTCGCGATTGACGACCTGGCGAAGCGTGCGCAGACATGACGTTTCGTCTCTCCCTGCCGCGTCGGCGCGCGGTCGTTATTATGTCGGGCAAGTCGCCCGTCCGGATCGCCATGCGTCATGGCTTAGCCAACCCTAACGCGCGAAATGAAGTAATGGTAGCGCTAACTTTTGGGAGCGAGTCGGTTGTCGTGATCCAGCTTGTAGGCTGGCGGGCGAGTGTGCTTTTGTCGGAGTATTATGACGCTGACTCGCCGCTCCACGCTCGCCGTCCTCGGCGCCGCCTCGGCCCTGACCGCGGCGCCCGCGCGCGCCACGCGGACCAAGACCTCGCCGCCGCGCCTCTGGTATCGCCAACCGGCCAAGGAATGGGTCGAGGCCCTGCCGGTCGGCTCCGGCAAGCTGGGCGCGATGGTGTTCGGCGGCGTCGCGTCCGAACGATTGCAACTGAACGAAGATACCCTGTGGGCCGGCGGTCCATACGATCCGGCCAATCCCGAGGCGCTGTCGGCCCTGCCGGAGATCCGCCGCCTGATCGACGCCGGCGACTACGCCCAGGCCACCAAGCTGGCCGACGCCAGGTTCCTGGGCGCGCCCAAAAGGCAGATGGCCTACCAGACGATCGGCGACCTGAAGCTCGACTTCCCGGGGCTGGGCGAGGCGAGCGGCGACTATGTCCGCGACCTCGACATCGACGGGGCGATCGCCGCCACGACCTTCACCGCCGACGGCCTACGGTATCGCCGCGAGGTGATCGGCAGTCATCCGGACGGGGTCATCGCCGTGCGCCTCAGCGCCAGCCGCAAGGGGGCGATCAGCCTCGACCTGTCCTTCGCCAGCCCGCTGAAGTCCAAACCCGTCGCAACGGTCGAGGGCGGCGCCCTGGTCCTGACCGGCGCCAATGAGAGTCGGGAGGGGATCCCGGCCGCCTTGACCTTCGAGTGTCGTGTCGAGGTCCAGGCCAAGGGCGGGACGGTGACGGGGCGGGGCGGGATGCTGTCGATCAGGGGCGCCGACGAGGTCGTGCTGCTGATCGCGGCGGCGACCAGCTACCGCCGCTATGACGACGTCTCGGGCGATCCGGCGGCGCTGAACAAGGCCACGCTGGCCACGCTCGCCGGCAAGCCTTGGGCGAAGATCCTGGCCGATCATCAGGCCGACCATCGGGCGCTTTTCCGCCGGGTGGACGTGGATTTCGGTCGCACCCGCGCTGAGCTGCAGCCGACCGACGAGCGCATCCGACAATCTCCGACCACGGACGATCCTTCGCTTGCGGCGCTGTACTATCAGTACGGCCGCTACCTGCTGATCGCCTGTTCGCGCCCAGGCGGCCAGCCGGCCAACCTGCAGGGGATCTGGAACGACAAGACCTCGCCCCCCTGGGAGAGCAAGTACACGATCAACATCAATACCGAGATGAACTACTGGCCGGCCGAGCCGACCCATCTCGCGCCCTGCGTCGAGCCGTTGATCGCCCTGGTCCAGGACCTGGCCGTGACCGGCGCCCGCACCGCCAAGGTCATGTACGGCGCGCGCGGCTGGGTCGCCCACCACAACACCGACCTGTGGCGCGCCACCGCGCCGATCGATGGCGCGATCTACGGCGTCTGGCCCACGGGCGGCGCCTGGCTCTGCAAGCACGTCTTCGACCACTACGACTACAGCCGCGACAAGGCCTATCTGGCCCGCGTCTATCCGCTGATGAAGGGCTCGGCGCGGTTCTTCCTCGACACCCTGGTCGTCGATCCGAAGTTCGGCGTGCTGGTCACCAGTCCGTCGATCTCGCCGGAGAACGATCATGGCCATGGCTCCTCGCTGGTCGCCGGTCCGACCATGGACCAGGCGATCATTTGGGACCTGTTCGACAACTGCCTGAAGGCCGAAGGCGTCCTTGGCGCGGATCCGGCCTTCGTCGCCGAGCTGACGGCGACACGCGGCAAGCTGGCGCCCTACAGGATCGGCAAGGACGGCCAGTTGCAGGAATGGCAGGAGGATTGGGACGCCGACGCCAAGGAGCCCCAGCACCGGCACGTCTCGCACCTCTATGGCCTGTTTCCGTCCGATCAGATCGGGATCGACACCACGCCGAAGCTCGCGGCGGCGGCCAGGACCTCCCTGCTGAAGCGCGGCGACCTCACCACCGGCTGGGCCATCGCCTGGCGGCTGAACCTCTGGGCGCGACTGGGCGACGGGGACCACGCCCACGAGGTGCTCAGGCTGTTGCTCGGCCCCGAGCGAACCTATCCGAACATGTTCGACGCTCACCCACCGTTCCAGATCGACGGCAATTTCGGCGGAACCTCGGGCATGACCGAGATGATCCTGCAAAGTCGCGACGACCGGATCTACCTGCTGCCGGCCCTGCCATCGGCCTGGCCGACCGGCCACATCACCGGCCTGAGAGCGAGGGGCGCGGTCGGGGTCGACGTGCGCTGGGCGGGGGGCAAGCTTTCCGAAGCGGTGCTGACCGCCAAGGCCGACGGCCGCCACACGGTGGTTCACGGGAAATCGACCCTGGAGATCGAGATGAAGCAAGGTCAGAGCGTCCGCCTCGCGGCCCGCGACGGCGTCCTGGTGCGCGCATGAGCGGCCAGGCTCTCACTCCCAGCCGGCGGTCGGTGCTTCTGGCCGGCGCCGCTCTGTCCGTCACGTTCGCCGCCAGGGCCTCGGCCCAGGCGAGCAACCCGTTGCGCAAGGTCGAGCCGATACCCGCCCGGTACGTGACGCTGGAGCCGTCGCCGTTCGCCGACGCCATGGCGGCCAACCGTCGCTACCTGCTGTCGTTGGACCCAGAGCGCTTGCTTCACAACTTCTACTGGTCGGCCGGCCTGCCGGCGAACAAGCCGCGCTACGGCGGATGGGAGAGCGAGAGCATCGCCGGTCACTCCCTGGGCCATTGGCTATCGGCCTGCAGCCTGACGGTGGCCAATACCGGCGATCCCGCCGTCGCCGCCGCTCTCGACCGCGCGCTCGCGGAGATGGCGAAAATCCAGGCCGCCGAGGGCGACGGCTATGTCGGCGGCACGACCGCCGAGCGGGGCGGCAAGGAGGTTCCGGGAAAGGTCATCTTCGAGGAAGTCCGGCGCGGCCAGATCGAGGTCACCTGGACGCTGAACGGCGGCTGGGTCCCGATCTACGCCTACCACAAGGTGCTGGCGGGGGTGATCGACGCGCATCTGCTGGCTGGCAATGACCGGGCCTTGCCCATCGCGCTCGGCCTCGCCGACTATCTGGCCGGGGTTCTGGCGCCCCTCTCGGAGGAGCAGGTTCAGAAGGTCCTGTCGGTCGAGCACGGCGGCATCCTGGAATCCTACGCCGAGCTCCATGCGATCACCGGCGACGCGCGCTGGCTGCGAACCGCCGAGCGGCTGCGCCACCGCGCCTTCGTCGATCCGCTGCTGGCCCGCCGCGACGCCCTCGCCGGGCTGCACGCCAACACCCAGATTCCCAAGGCCGTCGGCCTGGCGCGCTTCTACGAAACGACCGGCCAGGCCGACCACGGCGAGGCGGCGGCGTTCTTTCACCAGACGGTCGTCGATCACCACAGCTATGTGCTGGGCGGCAATTCGGAGCGGGAGCACTTCGGCCCGCCGGACCAGCTGGGCGGCACGCTGACGACGGGCACCTGCGAGGCCTGCAATACCTACAACATGCTGAAGCTGACGCGGCATCTCTATGCCTGGAAGCCCGACGGCGCCCTGTTCGACTACTACGAGCGGGCGCAGCTCAATCACATCCTGGCGCACCAGCGGCCCGACACCGGACAGTTCGTCTATTTCATGCCGCTTCAGGCGGGCGCCAAGCGCGACTACTCCACGGCGGAGGACAGTTTCTGGTGTTGCGTGGGCTCGGGCATGGAAAGCCACGCCAAGCACGCCGACAGCATCTTCTGGCGCGGGCCGGAGGCGCTTTACGTCAATCTCTTCACGCCCTCCACGCTGGATCTGCCGGGCGACGCCAGGCTCGAGCTGCGGACCCGCTATCCCGAGCAGGGGACGGTCACCGTTCGGGTCGCCCGTCCCTCGAAGGCCGTCACCACCCTGGCCATTCGCCGACCCGGCTGGGCGCGGGACGCGCGGATCGCGCTGAACGGTCAGGCGCTCGCCGCGCCGGTCTCGGACAACTACTGGCGCGTGACGCGCGCGTGGCGGGAAGGGGACACGATCACCGTAACCTTGCCGATGACCCTGCGCGCCGAGCCGCTGAAGGGCGCGCCGACGACCTATGCCTTCCTCAGCGGCCCCCTGGTCCTGGCGGCGGACCTTGGCCCCGCGAGCAAGGCGTTCGACGGGCCCGCGCCGGCGCTTCTGGCCAAGGCCGCGCCGACCGACGCCCTCGTTCCCAGCGCCGCGCATCGCTACGCCACGGTCGATGTCCTGGGGCGGAGCCAAACCCTGCGGCCGTTCAACGCCCTCTATGACCGGCGCGCGGCGGTCTACTTCCAGACCTTCACGCCGACGGACTGGAAAACGCAGCGCCAGGACTATCTGGCGTCCGAGGCTCGCCGGGCCGACTTGGCGCGGCGCACGATCGACGTGTTCCATATCGGCGAGATGCAGCCCGAGCGGGATCACGGGCTGACGGCCACGGCCGGACAGCCGGGGACCTTCTATGGCCGTCACAGCCGGTCGATCCCCGAGGGCGCGGAGGTGTCGTTCACGATGGCCCGTCGACCCGGCGCCGCGTTCCTGCGCGCCACCTATTGGGGCAACGACGCCGACCGCGAGATGGCGATCGAGTTCGATGGGCGGCAAGTCGCCGTGGAGCGTCGGTCCGGACCCAAGCGCAACGACTGGGTCATCGTCGACTATCCCCTGCCGCCCAGCGACCAGAAGCGCTCGAAGGTCAGGCTGATCGGTCGCAAGGGGACGAGTGTCCTCTACGGGCTCGAGCTGATCGAAGCGCCGCGGCGCGAGACCTGAAGCAAAAATAAGGAGGTCAGGCGCGGACGCCTGACCTCCGTAGTCGGGGGGATCTAGAAGCGGAAGCGAACGCCCGCGCGGTACATCCGGCCGACGATGTCGTAGAGGGCCGGGTTGGCGTAGTTCGGCGACTTGGCCGGATCGCGGTCGAACAGGTTGTCGACCTTGAAGTAGGCGCTCACGTCCTTGCGGATGTTGTAGGTCCCGCCGACGTCCATGTAGAACGCGCCGGGCATGAAGTTCTTGTCGATGGTCGGCGCGTTGGGCGTCGAGGCGGGGCAGGTTCCCGGGGCGCAGACCGCATACTGGTTGCCGTAGTTGCCGTCGGTGAACCAACGCTCCTGCAGCGTCAGGGAGAAGCGGTCGGTCTCGTAGCTCTGGATCGCGAGCCATTTCCAGTTGGGCGTATTGCCCTGGTTCACGCCCGCGGAGTCGACCGGAACGGTGCCGGGCAGGCCCGTGTCGGTCCAGAAGTCGCGGATGTGGGTGGCCAGGGCGCGCAGGGTGAAGGCGCCCGACAGGCCCAGCGGTTGCTGCCAGCGATAGCTGGCCTCGATGTCGAAGCCGCTGGTCTTGATTGACGCCAGGTTGAAGGACTGGACGTTGATGTAGTTCGGGCCGTTGGGGTTGTTGAGGTTATAGGCGCTACAGGTCTGGGGCAGGACCTTGTCGATGCAGTAGTCGACGATCTGGGCCGCGCCCAGGCTGGAGACGACGTCGTCGACCTTGATCTTGTAGTAGTCGAACGACGCGCTGAAGCCTGGCAGCCAGGCCGGATTGGCCAACACGACGCCGATCTGCGAATTGCGCGCGATTTCCGGCGTCAGGTTCGGGTTGCCGACGGCGTTCTGGATCGCCACCACGTTCCGATTGTTCGCCCGATCGAAGAAGTTCGGCAGGGTCGTGGTGACCGGTGCGGCGAATAGCTCCGACAGGTTGGGCGCGCGGACGTCGCGCGAGGTCACGCCACGGAAGCGCAGGCCGTCGATCGGCGTGTCCCAGGTTCCGCCCGCCTTCCAGGTCCAGATGGTGCCCGAGGTGCTGTAGTCGGTGACCCGCGCCGCGGCGTTGAAGTTGGCGCGGCCGGCGGAGTCGTTGTTGAACAGCGGCAGGTCGACCTCGAGGAAGGCTTCCTTGACGTTGTAGACGCCGTCGCCGTTCTTGTAGTTGCCCGCGTGCCAGTTGTTGCCGAGGGTGTTGAGCAGCGGATCCGCCGGATAGCTGCCGCCGTAGGGGCTGCGATCGGCGACGCCGGCGCCATATGGGTCCGCGCGGACGGTGTAATATTCCCGGCGATATTCAGCGCCGAAGGCCACCGAAAGCGGACCGGCCCACAGGTCGATCGGGGCGCCCGAGAAGTTCAGGCTGGCCACGTCCTGTTTCATGAGCAGGCGCTGGAACGGGCCGGCGGCGGGTTGGACATATTCCAGGGCCGCGGCGGAGGGCGGCTTGCCGCCGAAGATGTTGAGCGGCTGGCAGCCGTTGGCGCGCGCCACGGGATCGGCGCAGACGATCGCCCCGTTCAACGTGGTGGCCTGGATCGCCTGGTTGAAGCGCGGCGTCAGGATGATGTGGTCGACGTCGATAGCGGTCTTGTTTTCACCGTGCTGGTAGTAGGCGTCGTAGGTCCAATCCGAGCCCACCGCGGCGAACTTGCCCTTCAGGCCGGCGACGACGCGATACTGACGACGGTCTGTATGGACCTTGGTATTGGGCAGCACCGCGTTGCTGACGCCGTACTGGAAGCTGGTGATGCCGGCGGTCGCGCAGGCGTCCCGCACCGAGGTCGGCAGGTAAGGGTTGGAGCACTGCAGCGTCAGGCCCGTCCGATTCATGCCGTTGACGGGCTGGTTGCTGGTCTTGACCTGGCCCAGATTGAACGAGACGTAGGCCTCATTGCCCTCGGCGAAGTCGTAGCCAACGCGGCCATAGGCGACCTTGCGCTCGATCTTCGACTGCAGCGTGCGGCCCGAGTCGACGTTACCGGACAGGTCGCCGCCGACGCAGAAGCCCGGGAAGCAGCCGGTGACGGCGCCGCCAGCGGTCTTGGACGGAACGCCGTTCGAGCCGTATTGGAACTGGAACGGGTTGCCAGCCTGGTCGAAGGCGATGCCTTGCAGCGGACCGGCCGTGATCAAGCCGTACTTGGTGTAGGCGTACGGCTGGGCGTTGTCGCGCATCACGTACCGCGGCGAGCCGTCATTGAGGACGTTGCGATCGATCATGGTCGTCTGGGTGAACCAGTGACGGTCACCCGCCAGGTCCAGGCCGAAGTCGCCCGGACCGACGCCGTTCTCCTTGGCCCATTCGACGCTGCCGACCACGTGCACGCGGTCGCCCGCGAAGCTGCGGCCGCCAGCCAGCTGCACCAGGCCTTGCTCGTTGTCATTGTACTTCGAGATGCCCGCCTGGACATTGCTTTTCAGGCCCTCGAAGCGCGTGTCGGTGATGAAGTTGACGACGCCGCCCACCGCGTCCGAGCCATAGGAGGCCGAGGCGCCGCCGTTCACGACGTCGACGCGCTGGATCAGCAGTTGCGGGAACAGGCTGACGTCGGTGACGCCCGTATAATAGGCCCCGACCACGCGCTGGCCGTCCAGCAGGGTCAGGGTGCGGATCGTGCCCAGGCCGCGCAGCGAGAACGAGCTCAGGCCCTGCTGGCCGCTGGACGTGCTGAAGGTGTTGGTCGCCGAACCGCTCGAGCCCTGCAGCGACGGCAGTTGGACGATGGTGGCGAAGACGTTCGGCTGGGCGTTGTTCTGGATCTGAGCTTCGCCGATCACCGAGGTCGGCGTCGGGGCCGTGAAGCCCGTGGTCTGGATGCGCGTGCCGGTGACGACGACCTCGGTGACGGTGGCCGAGTCATTGGCCGCCGCCGGAGTCGAGGCTGTCTGAGCCAAAGCCGGCGCGGCGGCGAACAGGGCCGCGGTCACCGCGCCGGCGCTGGCGGACCGCAGAACGCGGTTCCGAAGCTGCGCCGCGCTGTTCCGAGCCTTGATCCGGGCGTGACTGGGCGCGCCGCCGTCCTCCACGGACGTCATGCCGTTGGCGTTCATTCTCATCCCTCCCTATCCGCGGGCTCACCGGCGCCGCGTGCTTGATCGTCGCCACGGCGGATCGCGATGGTAACGTTATCGTTGATCTTGGTATGGTCGCCGGCGCCGTGTCAATACTCCGACATATTATCATTCTTGCGGCCGCTCGGCGTCGCCGCGCCGGGCTGGTGCTGGTCAGTCAAACCCAGCCAGGGCGCGGGCAAGCCTGAGAACGGTTCTGGTGATCGGGAGCGATAACGTTATCGGGCGCGCCGGCGTTCGGAGCGGCGGGTGAGGCCCTGCAGGCAAGACGATCGGCGTGGCCCTCTAGATGAGCTCCACGCCCGAATTTCTCACGGCGGCGAGGTCGAGAGCCGGCGCACGACCTGGTGATCGAGCACCCGGTCGCGGCGATCGGCGAGATGTGTCTCGGCCCCGGAGATCTGGGCCGCCAGCAGGCCAAGCGCTTCGGCGGCCAGCTCGCGAACGGGCTGGCGCACCGTGGTGAGCGGGGGCCACAGGGTGACCGCCGCGGCGGTGTCATCGAACCCGGCGACCGTCAGCGCGCCGGGCACATCAAGGTGTCGGCGGTGCGCGACCGACACCACCGCCGCGGCCATGTCGTCGTTGCTGGCGAAGATCGCCGTCGGCGCGGGTGACGCATCCAGCAGGAGTTCCGCGGCCGCGAGGCCCGAGGTGAAGCTGAAATCGCCCTGCGCGATCGTCGTCTGCACGTCGTCGGCCTCCCGAACCGCCGCGTAGAACCCCGCAAGCCGCTCGGCGCTCGCCGCCTGGTCGGGATTGCCCAGGATGAAGCCCAGGCGGCGATGCCCTTCGGCGATCAGATCCCGCGTCATCTCGTAGGCGGCCCGGCGATCGTCGATCCGGACGCAGATGGCTCCCGCCACGCCATAGGCGCCGACCGCCGCCAGCGGCAGTCGCGCCTTGCGCAACACCCGCAGGACCGTGGAGGATTCGCCTAGGGGAGGGGCCAGGATCACGCCGCGCACGCCCGCGGCGATCAGGTTCTTCAACTCGGCGTCCTGGGGCGGGCGTCCGCCCTCCCCGCCCCTGAGCAGGATCAGGCGGGCGCCGCGCGTGGAGGCCTCTTCGTAGACCCCGGTCAGGAACTCGCTCATGAAGGCGGCGCTGGGATTGGAATAGATGACGCCGATCCGCAGCTCGGCCGAGGTCACGAGGCTTCGCGCGGCGACGTTCGGCGTATAGCCCAGGCGATGGATCGCTTCGGTGACGACAAGTCGTGTGTCAGGGCCGACGCCCGGGCGAGCGTTGATCACGCGCGACACGGTCATGGGGGAAACACCGGCCGCGGCCGCGACATCGACGATTGTTGGGCCGCGGACGCCCTCGGTGTTTCTGGCCAATCGTCTACCCCGCCACTGTCGTTGCAGTCCTACCTAGTCGATTGTCGGCTCGACTCAAAACTGGCGCCGCGGGACGCGCTGACCTGCCGGCGGCGTCACGTTTATCGGTATTGCACCGTTATTGGTTGGACAGGTTCAAGTAAATACGCTTACGTTAACGCAACCATTCCGTAATCTGTCTTACAGATTGGGGGCATGGCGCGGCCTTTGACGCGTGTCGAGGCCACCTAGCGCTTCGTCCCCTTGGTCGCGAGCTTTCGACTGCCCGCTCTCCCCCTCCTGGGCGGCCCGCCCGAGTCCGACGCAAATCGCCAGGCTCGGGCGGCTTTTTTTATCCCTTTAGCGCGCGGCGCCGGCCAAACTCGGCCGTCATCGGGGCGTGACAAGCTCTCAGCATATTTGTAGGAGTTAAAAGCCGGAGTGATACCGGTCACAAAGTTATAATGGGAGGTTGCGCCATGGAGTGGATCAACAACGATCGCCGTTCGGCGTGGATGAGGGCGATGCGCGCGGGCCTCGCCGCGGGTGCCCTGGCCGTAACGTGCGCGATCGCCGCGCCCGCCCAGGCCCAGGCCGACAAGATGACGCCGATCGCGATCCCGGCGCAGCCGAAGGCGATCGAGCTGGGCACGGGGGCGCTGCCGGGCGCGACCGCCGCTGAGTCCTGGCACAGCCAGTATGGCAGCGTCTTCGCCCGCAACGTCACCGTCGCGACCTTGACCCCGTTTCTGCCCGACCCGGCCAAGGCCACGGGCGCCGCGGTCATCGTCGCGCCCGGCGGCGGGTTTCGCACCCTGTCCATGGAAAATGAAGGCTGGCAGGTCGCCCAGGCCCTGGCCGACCGGGGCGTGGCCGCCTTCGTGCTCAAGTATCGCCTGAATCAGACGCCCGCCGACATGGCCGGCTTCGAGCGCTCCATGACCGAGATGTTCGCCAATACGGCGCGAAACCCCCGGCCAAATCCCGAGCAGGCCATCGCGGGTCTGGCCCCGCAGATCGCCGACGCCCGCGCCGCGTTCGCCCTGGTCCGCGGGCGCGCGGCCGAATGGCATGTCGATCCGGACCGCATCGGGATGGTCGGGTTCTCGGCGGGCGCGATGCTGACCATGGCCACCACGCTCGCGGGGCAGGACGCCAAGCCCGCCTTCATCGGGACGATCTATGGCTCGCTGGCGCCCGTCACCGTTCCGGCTGACGCGCCGCCGCTGTTCGTCGCGCTGGCGGCCGACGATCCCTTCTTCGCGAATGGCGGATTTGGCCTGATCGAGAGCTGGCGGTCGGCCAAGCGGCCGGTCGAGTTCCACCTCTACGAACAGGGCGGTCACGGCTTTGGCATGTATCAGAAGACAACCACCAGCACCGGCTGGTTCGACGCTTTCGCCCGCTGGATGGGAATGCACGGGCTCCTGAAGCCGGCGAGCGCGTCGCCGGGGAGCTAGTCCAGGCAGCGCGCGGCCTAGGCCTGCAAACGTTTCGTTTCATGCAGCTTTCAGGCGAGTACTCAATTCGAGCACGGCCTATGGTGGGGCGTTTTGCCGCTCGCCGAACGGGGTTTTGGTAACGTCTAAATTAAAGGTCGAGGCCGCTGTCTGCGCGCACGCAAAGCGCACAGCCAGGCCCGTAGATGACCGTTTCGTCTTTTGTTTCTCCGACCACCCAGTCCGCTGCATCGGCGATCTGGCGGCGGGTCGTGCGCGCCTGGGCGGCGCTGATCCTTGTGGCGGTGACACTGTCCGCAGGGCCGGCTTTGGCGGTGACCAAGACGGTCAATAGCATCTCACTGGACATCAACATGCCGCAGGCCCAGCGCGGCGTGCAATATTCCTACCAACTGGCGCCCAGCGGGAGGACCGCGCCCTACACCTTCCAGATCCTGTCGGGAGCGCTGCCTGCGGCCTTCACGATGTCCAGCTCGGGCCTGGTCACAGGGGTCAACTGCGTCAGCACCAATGGCAGCTACAACGTGGCGGTGCGAGTGACGAGCGCCGATGGTCAGTACGCTGACTTTGTCAGCAACCAGGCGGTGTCTATCAACATGACCGCCGGCCCGGCCAACAGCTGCGCGCTGACGGGCGGGGCCATCAGCTCCGGCGGCTCTACCCCGCAGGTCGGCGAATACTATTCCGCCACCATCTCGGCTTCCGGCGGAGCGGCGCCCTACACTTACACCGTTGCTACCGGCTCCCTGCCGACGGGCCTTAGCCTGAGCACGTCGGGCACGATCAGCGGCACGCCGACGACGGCCGGCAGCTTCGACTTCCAGATCCAGTCAGCAGATTCGGGCGGTAATACGGGCTACACGCAATACACGATGACGGTGGCGGCAGCCTCCTCGGTGGCGGTCAGCCCCACCAGCCTGCCAACCCCGGTACTGAACACGGCCTACAGCCAGACCGCTTCGGGCAGCGGCGGCACGGCGCCCTACACCTTCGCCGTCAGTGCGGGGACGCTGCCCGCGGGCTTGTCCCTCAACGCTTCGACCGGCGTGATCAGCGGTACGCCGACCACAGCGGGCGCTTACAGCTTCACGATCCGCGCCACGGACTCCGCCAGCCAGAGCAACTCGCGCAGCTACTCCGGCACGATTATCGCGGCCCTGTCGATTACGACCGCCACCCTGCCGACGCCGGTTCTGACCCAGGCCTATAGCCAGACGATCGCCACCTCGGGCGGCACGGCTCCGGTGAGCTTCTCGATCTCGGCCGGCAGCTTGCCGGCGGGCCTGTCGCTGAATACGTCGACGGGCGCGATCACGGGCACGCCGACCGCGGCCGGCGCCTACAGCTTCACGGTCCAGGCGACCGACGCCAACGCCGTAGCGGCCACCCACGCCTACAGCGGAACGATCGCCTCGACCCTGGCGATCATCACGGCGACCCTGCCGACGCCGGTTCTGACCCAGGCCTATAGCCAGACCGTCGCCACGTCGGGCGGCGCGGCTCCGATCAGCTTCGCGGTTTCGGCCGGCAGCTTGCCGACGGGCCTGTCGCTGAATGCCTCGACGGGCGCGATCACGGGCACGCCCACCGCGGCCGGCGCCTACGGCTTCACGGTCCAGGCGACCGACGCCAACAGCATCATCGCCACCGAAGCCTATAGCGGTTCGATCTCCAGCGGCGTCGTGATCACGACGGCCAGCCTGCCCACGCCTTTGCTGAGCGTAGCGTACAGCCAAACCGTCTCGACCTCCAACGGGGCCGCGCCGGTGACCTTCTCGGTTTCGGCCGGGAGCTTGCCGGCGGGCCTGTCGCTGAATGCCTCGACGGGCGCGATCACCGGCGCGCCGACGGCCGCGGGCGCCTACAGCTTCACAATCCAGGCGACGGACAACAACAGCGCGACGGATGTCCGCGCCTATAGCGGCGCGATCGCCAGCGCCCTGTCGATCGCCACGACGACCCTGCCGACGCCGCTGCTCGGCGTCGCCTATAGCCAGACGGTGTCGACCTTGGGCGGGACGGCGCCGGTGACCTTCTCGGTCTCGGCCGGAAGCTTGCCGGCGGGCCTTTTGCTGAATGCCTCGACGGGCGCGATCACCGGCACGCCGACGGCTGCGGGCGCTTACAGCTTCACGATCCAGGCCAGCGACGGCGCCAGCGTCACCGCCACCCAGGCCTACAGCGGCGCGATCGGCAACAGCATCTCGATCACCACTGCGGCGATCGTCACCCCGGTCCTCACCCAGCCCTACAGCCAGGCAATCGCCTCGACCGGCGGGACGGCGCCGGTGACCTTCTCGGTCTCGGCCGGGAGCTTGCCAGCGGGCTTGTCGCTGAACACCTCGACGGGCGCGATCACCGGCGCACCGACCGCGGCCGGCGCATACAGCTTCACGATCCAGGCCAGCGACGCCAATAGCGTCACCGCCACCCGGGCCTATAGCGGCGCTATCGCCGAGTCCCTCGCGATCACCACAGGCAGCCTGCCAACCCCCGTGATGGGCGCGCCCTATGCCGCGACGGTGGGCGCCACGGGCGGGACTGCGCCCGTGACCTTCTCGATCTCAAGCGGCGCCCTGCCTGCCGGTCTCAGCCTCAATGGCCAGACCGGCGCGATCAGCGGGACTCCGACCACTGCAGGGCCCTACGCCTTTACGGTTCAAGCGACAGACGCGCGAAACACGACGGCTAGCCAGTCCTATCAAGGCGATGTCGCCGCGACGCTGACGATCACCACGACCGCACTTGGTCCGGCGACAGTCGGCCAGACCTTCGCCGGGAGCGTCGCCGCCCAGGGCGGCAAGGCGCCCTATGCCTTCACCGCCAGCGGGCTTCCGCCCGGCCTTACGATGGACGCGAGCGGCGCGATCAAGGGGAAGCCGACAGCCGTGGGCGCCTACACCGTGACGGTTCAGGTGACCGACGCCAACGGCGCCAAGGCCGGCCAGACGCTCGCCCTCACGGTCGCTTCGGCGGTCGCGGCCAGGGATCAGTCCATCGACGTGCCGTACAACACCGCCACGACCATTACCCTGGCGAGCCTGAACGCGGGCGACGCCGTGGCGCTGCAGTCCGAACCGGCCCATGGCGCGGTGTCGCTGATCGGCCCGATCGTGGAATACACGCCCGAGGTCGGCTATATCGGCGCGGACGGTTTCAGCTTCAAAATCACCGGCGCCTGGGGTGAGTCGAGCCCCGCCTCGGTCAAGCTCAACGTCCTGCCCCCGCCGCCGCCCACGGCCGAGCCGCCGCCTACCGCGACCCTCGACACCGGCGTCACCGGTGGCCTGGGCGGAACCGGCGCCAACGGCGATGCGGCCATCGTCGTGGACAAGGTCAATTTCAACCTGGCCAGCCTGGTTAAGGGCATCGTCACCGACGTCCAGATCGCCACCCAGCCCCGACACGGCAAGGTCGAGCTGGTGCGCACCGCGGCGCGGGTGGCCGCGCGTGACGCCGGAGCGCGTCTGTGCGCGGTGGCGGCGCCCGCCGTCCCGGAGGTCACCGCCGTCTATACCGCCGACAAGGGCTATGTGGGCCGTGACAGCTTCACCTTCATCGCCATCGGGCCTGGCGGTGTCTCGGCGCCCGCCACCGTCAATATCGAGGTGATCAAATCGACCCCGACCGCTCCGATCCTGAAGGTCACCGCGATGGGCGGCCGCAAGGTCACCGTCGACCTGACAGCCTCGGCGACCGACGGTCCGTTCCTGGCTGCGGCGCTGGTCGCCACGCCGGCGGCCGCGATCGGTACGGCCCGCCTGATCGAGGGCGGCTCGGCGGAGGCCCACACCTATGCGCTGGAGTTCACGTCGAAAGGCGCGTTCACCGGCGACATCACCTTCACCTACACCCTGACCAATAGCTCGGGCGTGTCGGACCCGCTGACCGTGATCCTGACGGTCGAGGCGCGGCCCGATCTGACCACCGACGCCAGCATTCGCGCGATCAACGACGCCCAGACCGAGACCGCTCGTCGCTTCGCGGGGACGCAGCTCGACAATTTTGGACGGCGTCTTGAAAGTCTGCACGGCGGCCAGTCCGGCGATGGCTTTGGCCTGAACCTGGTCTCGGGCGTCGGCCAGGCGGACGCGTGTCGCCAGCGCGCCCATACGCCGGAAGAAGATCGCGCCTGCCGGGAGCGTCCGGCAAGTCCCGCCGAGCCAGGCGCGGGGCCGGCTCAGCGCCCCATCGGCCAGGTCGAGGTCTGGGCGGGCGGGGCGATCACGGTCGGCCGCCGCGACGCCGACACGCGACTGGCGAAGCTGACGGTCCAGACCTCGGGCGTGAGCGGCGGCGGCGATGTGCGACTGTCGCCGGCGATCACCGTCGGCGTGGGCGGCGGCTACGCCTCGGACGTCACCAAGCTGTCGGGCGGCAAGGGCCGGGTAGACGCCGATGGCTGGACGGCGGCGACCTACGCCAGCCTCCATCCGGCTTCCGGCGTCTTCGTCGACGCGGTGGCGGGCGTCGGCCGGCTGACCTTTGATACGCGTCGCGCGACCGCGGCCAGCCAGGCGATCGTCACCGGCGAGCGCGACGCCTCCCTGCGGTTCGGTTCGTTGACGGTCGGCTATGACGGCGCGGCGCGCCACGTGACCTGGTCCCTGTATCTGAGGGCCAAGGCGCTGGACGCCACGCTGGACGCCTATGCCGAGCGCGGATCGGATGTCTATGCCCTGGCTTACGACAAGCGTCGCCTGAACTCGCTGGTCGGCGTCATCGGCGGCCGCGTCCAGTTCGACCGCGAAATGGGCGAGGTCAGGGTCACGCCGCGCGTGCGGATCGAGTACTCGCACGAGTTCGCCGCGGTGGATCCGCAGCGCATCCGCTATGCGGACTGGCTGGATGGGGCGTCCTATCAGCTGGTGGGCGATGCGTGGGCCACGGATCGCGTGACCCTGGGCGTCGGCAGCGGCCTGGGCTTCGAGAACGGCTGGTCGCTGGATCTCGATCTCGGCGGCGAACTGGCCAAGCGCCAGTCGTCCGCGACCGCCCGGATAGGAGCGGCCAAGCGGTTCTAGGGGGATGCCGGTCCGGATCGTTCACCCGGTTCGGACCCGGCTCCTCAACGCGGATCTATGTCGGGTTCCGCGCGGTTCTGAATGTCTGCAACTGGCGCAGCGCCGCCGTGGAAGCTGACCTCCGCCATCTGGACCCGGTAAACAGGCCAGCCCATGGCAGCAGGCCGCGCCTTATCCGCTGGCGCCTCAAATTCGCTCATCTATAGGATGCGGTGTAAGGGGGCGCACCTATGGCGGAGCAGGCCGTTTGGGGCATTCACGCCGGGAAGACCGGCGACGCCGAGGCTCTTTTCGCTGATCGAAGCTGCATCGCGATCGGATGGCCCGAAGCGGGAGATCTCAGCGCTCTCAAGGCGAACCGCGAAAAATACAGCAAGACCTATCCCGAGCGCACAGCAGGCCTTGTGCCTGTCGCCGCCGGCCAGCTATTTCGGTTCGCTCACGAGATCCAAGTCGACGATTGTGTCGTGTTTCCAGCCAAGCTGGACCTGTGGGACGCTTTGTCGGTCTCGTTTAATTCGGGAAAATGGCGCGCAGAATCGGTAGGTCTCGATCACTACGCCTACGCTATCACCCTCTAACGTACGATTTCCCGCATTCGCCGGGGCTTCGTATGCGGGAAGACCTTCCAAGCCCTCAACCAGCGTCGATTGCGCTTAACGGCCGACGCTCAGTGTGAGGGGAAATTATGGATCCCATCCAAACTGAACCTCTTCCCGTCTATTTGACGACGGTTGAGGCAGCGCATCTGCTGCGCCTTTCGGCGCGCACCTTGGAGAAATATCGCACCTATGGGTCAGGCCCTAGCTATCGAAAGTTAGGAGGCAAAGTGGTGTATGCAGCCAGCGATTTAATCGGTTGGGCTGAAACCGGCGCCAAGGACTCAACGTCCGACCCTCGCACGGGTCCACCGCCGGCAAAGAGGCGTCATTTCGCCAGCACTTGAACTGGCTCCCTCACCGGACCCGGACACGGTCCGGTGAGGCCCTAAACCGACGCGGACACCACGCCGGAAAGCGGTCAGAGGGAAGGTCTGTACGGGGTGGTTATCCAGGCGTCTGGAGATCCAGCCAATTTCGGACATGCTCGACACGAAGCACGCGCAGGCGTTTTGCGCCGGGTAGCCATTGCTGGACCATCCCCACGACAACGGCTTCGGCAGGCGCCCAGGTTTCGCCTGCCCGGGTCACCTCGCAGTAGCGGGTGTTCCAGACGAGCGATCCGCTGAAACCGTGCGGATCACGATACTTCACGCGCTGGCGAGCTTCCTCGGAGGTCCCAGCCGTCAACCGGGTCGAAGTTGGCTCCCAAAAGATCTCGAAATGGTCGCCATCGCCGGTGTCCCTGACCTCCTGCGTGCCGTAGCCCGAGGCGTTCGCTTCGAGGGTGTCGACGAGGAACTGGCTGTTCTCCCCAGCGTAGCCCCGAAAGAACAGGATTTCCTCGTTCCCGATCGTGTGGTGGCGCTCTGCGAAGCGCTGATAGGGAACCGCCTGCGCGTCGTGTGGGAAAGCGTCCCAGGGCTCGTCTGGGACATCGAGGAAAGCGACATCCAGGGCTTTGTCGTAGGACCATTCGGCTTGATGACCCCAAACTTTTTCCGACCCAGAAAAGCGGTAGTGGCGGCCAACCGCCAGGACGTGCTCGCAGGACAGCAGGGTACGACGCCCGCCCTGCGTCACATATGTTCCCGTGCCGACGTGACGGCCGCCAGCGCCCATGCTCGCGGAGATAGGCGCGACGAACGGCTTCACATGCACGTTCATCGCGTCGGTAACTTGGCTACTGATGACTTGCCACTCCTGCGCTGTCAGCAACGTTTCATCCTCCGGCTGACACCACCCCGTGAGGCGGACATCTCGCGAGCTGATCCCCGCTAGGGCGATGGTCAAGCTTGTTAGACCGACTGCGCCGGCGCGCTGTCAACGTCCTGCTTTGGCGTATAGCGGATGGGGCGTGAGGGTCTAGCGATCCCCCGCGCCGTCGTCGCCCTTGGCGGGGTCCGACACGGCGAGGATAACAAGGTCGATCGCGTTGTCGCCGCCACATTGGTCGCAGGTCCAGCGATGACCTTGTTTCAGTTCGTCAGGGAAGATCCCGTGCTCGCCCGCACATCCCTCATGGTGGCAAGGCGCGCCGTATTTGACGGCGGACCATCGGTCGGGGTCGTCATCGCCGACGAAGAGGCGATACGGCGCCTCGCAACCCTGGCAGACCGCCGCCAGCTCGCCTGTAACCCCGGGTGGCACGCGCTTGCGCATGTCGGCCCCGCAGCGTGTGCAGCCGCAATGGCTGAAACGCCCGCCGATGAAGGTCTGCTTGAGCGGCGTCACCATCGGGTCGAGCAGGGCCACCAACGCCTCGCACCGCTTGCGGAGCTTGGCGAAGTCGGGGCCGCCGTCCTTGGTGATCTGCTTGAGGGTGGGCATATGAAGGTAGGAGCCCAGGGCGTCGTAGTTGCCCTTGAGCATGAACCGGTCGATCGGCGTCTCGGAGAAGGTTACGGAGGCCGGGGTGTCGCCGCCTCCGCCCCGGCGTGTGATGCGCACCGTCGATGGCTGGTCGGCATCCGGATCGACCTCAAGCAGCAGGCGAAGCACCTTGGGCGGCGGCCAAACCTCGTAAACGCTCGGCGGAACGTCGCGGCGGTAGTCGTGCAACCGGTCATAGACGCCCGCTTCAAGGGTCAGCCGCAGCTCCAGGGCGGCATAGCGCAGGGCGTGGTCGTCGCCTTGGGCCAAGAGCGCCTTGGCCCGCGCCAGCGCTTGGCGCGCCTCATGTCGAAACTGCATCGCACGAATCCCGGCCACGACGTCAACGCGGGCAGTCTAGCCTGGCCGCGCAAATCCAAGCGACGGGACGGACGGCGCGATGTCACCGCGCCTAGCTCGCTCAAGATCACTCTCCGGCCAGGATCGCCTCGATCATGCCCGAGCGAACTGGTTTGCTCATAAAAGTGATCCCCTCCGTCTAGACTACTGTCGTTTTGGACCGCACACGACAATCTGACCGCCGCCTTGAGAGGCATTGTTCAAGAAGTCGGCGTAGGCGAGATGAAGCACTAAAACGGCTGATGATTGCCCCTCTGGGCAGGACACATCCAATGTCATGGGGGGAACAAGCCGAGCGCTCACAGGCTTGAAGCCTATCGCCGACTCTAAGATCCCAACCTCTTCCACAAGACCGAGCGATCGGCCGCGTTTTATGGAAATTGCGCCAGTGGGCGTGAAGTTTGGACCGCAGCTATTGTCCGCCCATTCGTGTCCCCAATGCACCAGCGACGAGCAGACTGACAGGGCATCGGAAGCACCGATATTCTTCACCTGCATGACAAGGTTGCCTCTCACATCGCTTCTGAACTCGGCTCCTACCAATTCAAGGAGAGGCCCGTTCTGTGAAGCGAACATCTGCTGCTGGATCTCAAGTGCCCGTCTCGCCTCCTGCCAACCCAGGAACGAAAAGGCACTGCTTACGACAAGCGCGACCGGTGCCAGCAACTGCGCCACATAGCTGGCCCTATCGAGTGCGCTCCAACGACGCCACTCCTCAAGCTTCGGCCACATCACCACCTCTCCGCGTCGAATGGAGATCAGTGTCACAGTTTTGGCGCGACTGCGTAAGTGTAGTCGCGCCTTCGCGGACGTCAGCCGCGCCAGGAAGCGGGCGTACTCTCGGCGGCTCTGGCGTACCGCTGGATACAAAATCGCAGATTGGCGTAGGTGCGCAGAATCGAATGACGAGGAGAGCTACGCCTACGCAGCTGCCCTCTAGAGCACGATGTCGGGGTCCTCGACACACGCCCGAGAGTCCGCCGTCACGGCTAACGGGCCGCCGAGAAACCGGCCAACGGCGCTAAACCGTTGGCCTCCCTCGTCCTGCGACCACTGGAGGACGGTCTCGAATTCGCTGCGCAGCTCGGCGAAAATCTCGCCCCGGTTAGGGCCGGGCGTGAGAATGATCTCTTTGATCAACGCCCGCAACGCTTGGGCGGCTTCGTCGCGCTCCTCGGGCTGGCTGAGCGCTTCACTGAGCCGCTGGACCTTGCGCCGATATAGCTCGGCCATGTTCGGGTGCAGGTCGGGCATGTCGATCGTCGGTTCGGCGAGCTTGGCCTCCAGAGCTTCGACCTCGGTTTCTAGCCCCTTCAACCGCTCCATGAGCGGCCGGGTATAGCCACCGTCCTCGATGGCGCTGACGATGCCGTCGATGGCCTTGTGGGCCTTCTCCAGCCGCAACACGTCGCCGCCGCGCGTGGCGCGGCGTTGGTGGTTCAGTCGGTTGGTTTCTTCGATGTAGGAGCGCATCGCCTGAGCGATGGCCTCGCCGGTCACCAGACTTTCCTTGAGGCCCTTGAGAACCCGCTCCTCCAGCCGGTCGCGAATGATCGTTCGACCATTGGAGCAACCATTGCCAAGAGCGTTGTTGGAGCAGCCAAACCGGTTGTTCGACCGCTTGGCGACTGAACCGCCACAGACTCCGCAGACGATCAAACCCGATAGAAGCGTCTTTGGCCGATGCATGGCGGCCAGGGCCTTGCCGCGCTTAGACATGTTCTCTTCGTAGACATGGACAAGGCTCGCCTGCTTGGCGCGTGCGGCGGCCCAAAGCTCGTCGCTGACGATCTGAAGATGCGGGGCCTTCACATGGACCCATTCGCTCTCGGGATTGAACCGCAACGTGATGCGGCCGGTGTCAGGGTTCTTGAGCCGGCGACGCCGGTTCCAGATCATCTCGCCAACATAGAACTCGTTGTTGATGATCCCTGACCCCAAGGCCCGGTTGCCCCGGATAGAGGTGTCGCTCCACCGCCCGCCCCATGGCGAGACGACGCCCTCCTCATTCAGCTCGATGGCGATACGGCGCGGGCTCTTGCCGGCGGCGTAGTCGCGGAAGATGCGCCGGATGACCTCCGCCTCCTCGGGGATGATCTCGCGCTCGCCGGTCGAGACGCGCCCCGCTGCGTCGACCGTCCGCACGACCCGGTAGCCGTAGGCGTTACCGCATCCGACCTTGCCCGACTCCACCCGCCCCCGGATGCCGCGATGGGTCTTGGCCGCCAGATCCTTCAAGAACAGCGCGTTCATCGTGCCCTTGAGGCCGACATGAAGCTCGGTGATCTCGCCCTCGGATAGGGTGACGATCGGCACGCCCGCGAACCGCAACCGCTTGAAGGCGGCGGCGATGTCCTCCTGATCGCGGCTGAGCCGGTCCAGCGCCTCGGCCAACACCATCTCGAACTTGCCGGCCAAGGCGTCGCGGATCAGGGCTTGGACACCGGGGCGGAAGATCACTGTCGATCCGGAAATCGCCGCGTCGGAATAGGTCTCCACGATCTTCCAGCCCTGCTTGTCGGCGTGCATCCGACAGATGCGGAACTGATCCTCGATCGAGTTGGCCGACTGCTTGTCGTCGGAATAACGGGCGTAGAGCGCAACGCGGGTCATGGTCCTAACCTCCAGGCTCTCAGGCTTCATGCTCGCCGCCTTTGGCGTTGGCCGCCTCCAGGCTGGCGAGGAAGTGCTCGCGCGCCATCTGCCGCCCCAGAAGGCTCGCCAGGGTCATGACCACGGCGTCGAACTCGGGATGCGGGGAAGGTGCGTCGTTGGCGGGGGTGATCGTCCCAACTGCGGGACGTGGGGGCTCGTCCATTCTTGGCTCCTTGGGGACAGGAGCCAAAAGCGTTCGGAGACTGGCGGTCTCGGTCAACGCAGGCGCCAAGAGGCGCCCGTGTGTGACGGGCGTACTGCGGGAAACGCCGGAAACCTCGCCGGATAAGGGCGGTGCCTTTGGGATAGATTGGAGAAGACCAAGATTTTTGCTCATCACGGTCCCTAGACGACGGAAACCCGCAGCAAGGGCGCCAACGACACGCAACGATTTGGGCCTCCCCTCCCGATTCATTGCGCGGAAACCGGCAACGATTTGGGGGCGTAGGCGGCGCCGCATCCGGGACAGTGGGCCCGTGATAGGAAGGTCCAGGCCTTGTTCACGAACGGCCAAGGCGTGTCCTCCTGCAAACGCAGCAGGCGATAGGCGATTGCGAGCATGGCCGTGGCGTCTTCGATCGTGCGCGGCGTCAGCTTGCCCAGCGGCTCCAGGGCCTCTTCGCAGACATCGCCAAGGCGTCGGCACTCGGCGTCCACGGCGTCCATCTCAGGCCCCATCGGCAGGGCGCTGATCTGGGCGTCGGTCAGGTTGAAATAGTCGAACTGCTTGACGGCCTGGACTTCCAGCTCGGACCACCGATTGCAGAGGCGGGTGATCTCCATATCCACCGCCACCCAGGCCGCGCACTGTGCGGGGATATCGACAGCGCCCGGCGCTGGAAGTCCCCGCACAGTCTCCGCGAACGGAACGGCGGTTGCGCCGATGACAGCACGACGTGAGATGGCAGGCAGGCGAGCGCCGTCGCCCGTCTTTCGACGCTGGCCCATAGCGTAGGTCCTGATTCAGTGGTTATCGTGACTCTATCAATCCTCAGCCTCCATATCAAACAAAAAGTGCCATACGGCTCAAAATATATCACACAATGCTAACAGGCGCGCAAATCAGAGCCGGGCGGGCTCTCGTTGACTGGACCGGGGCAAGGCTCTCCGAAGCTTCTGGCGTGTCTCTGCAAACGATCCGACGGATGGAGGGAGAGGTCGGAACCGGCCGGAGTTCTCAAGCCAATATTCAGGCTGTCCGCCGGGCGTTGGAGGATGCTGGAGTGGTTTTCCTAGATGCCGATGACGCCAACGGGGTCGGCCCAGGTGTTCGCATAAAGCTGTAGAAGGCTGCGGTTAAGCCGCAGGCGCGAAGCGCCTAGCTAGGCTTAAACCGCTTGCCGAGCCCAAGCCGGGCGGTGAGCGGCCGGTCAAGGGTGCGCGGAGCGCACCGCCGTAGGCGGCGGCAGCGCCGCCCTTGAGGGGACGATCACCGACTGGCCGCAAGCGTCATAACGGAAAATTAGCTTGGCCTTCTCAAGCGGAACGAATCGTGTACGCTTGGCGCGCGAGATTTCCGGCGATGTGCGGTTCGGGCTCCATGTGAGCGTCGAGGCGGATGGGGTCGGGGACCTTGGGGTTCACCCTGGGGTGCGGGTCGTCGGGCGTGTTGACGGTGTCAGCGTGACCGGCCCTGGATCGAGTCAAACTCCCTCGGCCCAGAAGCCCACGACCGGCGTCGCGCGATGCGCCTACCGGACGGTCGAAGAGCATTATTCTGGCGCTGGCGGGAGGCCCGGCGGTCACCTTGACAGCGCGCAAAAACTGTTACGCTGAAGAGGGGCAATAGGATGTCGGCGCGGATGAAAAAGCGGGTCTGGCGGTGGCGGGGGCGTTCGCCCTTGTGGTCGCGATGACGGGCGAGATTTCCGGCGATGTGCGGTTCGGGCTCCATGTGAGCGTCGAGGCGGATGGGGTCGGGGACCTTGGGGTTCACCCTGGGGTGCGGGTCGTCGGGCGTGTTGACGGTGTCAGCGTGACCGGCCCTGGATCGAGTCAAACTCCCTAGTGGCCGGGGGACTTGCCGGTAGCCCAGAGGTCAATAGTTGAAGGTCGAGCCGAGCCTCTATAGCCGAGTGAGAGAGCGCCAGGTTCTTTTGAAGGCTTGGCGTGTGATCAAGGCCAACGCTGAACGGTCGGGCAACAAGCAATCGCGGCTCGATGCGCAACAGTTCGAAGAGAACCTGTTCGCGAACATCGAGAACATCCAGCGTCGCCTGCAAAAGAAAACATTCAAGTTTAAGCCAGCGCTTGGCGTCGCCATTCCAAAGGGAAAAGGCAAGGTCGGCAAAAGGGCGATCATCGTCGCCCCGGTTAGCGACCGCGTGGTCCAACGGGCCATCCTAGATGTTCTATACCGTCATTGCGGGTCAGGTGATCTACAGGCCGCGTTACGGACGCCGACGTCCGTCGGAGGGGTGCCGGGGCGTGGTATCGGCCATGCGTTGGCGCTCATAGAGAAAGCTGAAGACGTCGGAGCGCGATATTTCATCCGGTCCGACATCCGCGACTTCTTCCCGTCTTTCCCCAAAGCCAACGTCATTGAGCAGCTAAGGAAGGCGCTGGATGATGGGGATTTCGTGGACCTCTTCGAGAGCGCGATAAATGTCGAGTTGTCTAATCGAGCTCAACTCGGCCCCGATGCAGAACTGTTCCCGCTAGGCGCTGATGGCGTCGCTCAGGGCTCGCCGCTGTCGGTTTTGGCGGGCAATCTACTCCTCAAGGACTTCGACGCTGAACTAAACCGTCGCGATGTCGTTTGCGTCAGGTATATCGATGACTTTCTAATATTAGCGAAAAGCGGGAAGGCGGCCGGAAAGGCGCTTGAGGCTGGCCGCTCAATCCTTAAAAACTTGAACCTCGAAGCTTATGATCCGCAGTCGGCTCCCCACAAGGCTGAAGCTGGGCCAATCAATGGAGGCTTTGACTTCCTTGGATATCGAGTCGTTCGGGGCCTTAATCCGCCCTCGGCATTAGCGCGAGAAAAGCTGCTCGGGAAAATTTCTGAACAGATCGCTGAGGGTAAGAAATGGGTAAATCAATCGCTAAGTGACGGGCAGCCGAGGACGAAGCGAACGCAGTGCTATATCCAGACGCTTTCCCAGATAGACGACACGCTACGTGGCTGGGCGGGGGCATATCAATACTCGCGCAGCGTCCAGAGCTTTGTCGACCTAGATAGGCGCATAGACGAGATGATCCTGTCGTTCGAAACGTGGTTCGATCGCGCGGTGCATGGATATGAAGCCGATCGATACCGTCGCGCCCTGGGCGTGCGGCTACTCTCGGACACCGCACCGGTCGATCTTCCGTCCGTGGATATGTGACGTTCATCGAGAAACATAGCCGCCGTTTCTTTCCCACAGCCTGTCTTTCTTCGACGAAGGTTCTTCTCCCCTTGAACTGGCGCACAGTTGGGTGGCCCCTGGCGCGCCATGCAACCGCGTTTCTCATCATCTTCGATCGAGGTCGAGCTGATCTGGCTCAAGGACCGCTTCCAGCGCTGGCTTCGTTTCGGCCAGCCAGTTGATGAGATCGCCCACGATCGCCGCCGCCGCGCCGTTACCTTCGCCCCCGGCGCCGTCTTCGCCCTGATCCATTGGGAGGCTGGCGACTATGGCACCACGCTCTCGCGCCTCTGGGTTCTCCGTGCGGTCGAAGCGGGCGAGCGCTTCGACCGCGTTCCTTTCGTCAATCCCGGCGCCGAAGTTCTTCTCGACCTGAAGACCTGGGTGAAGGTCCGCGCCGGCCTGGACGCCATCGACGCCATCGAGGCGCTCGGCATCAATCCCGAGCGCGTCTGTCTCGATCATTGGCGCCATGTCGGCGGTCGGATCGCCGTCGCTGAACCGCCATCACCCTACACCCGCGTCCGCCACCGCGCCTGGCTGTCGCGCAAGCGCCTGGGCTTGATCGACGAGGACGCCGCATGAAGGTCGAGACCAAGGTCTATCTGCCAGCCGATCTGGCCAAGGCGCTCCATCAACTGTCGATCCGCACTCGCCGGCCCAAGTCGGAGATCGTTCGCGCGGCCCTGGCCTCGTTCATGTCGCCAGACGGCGCCGAGCGCACGGAGGCGGCTCTGCTGCGTCGCCTGGATCGGATGAACAAACACATGGAGCGGCTGGAGCGCGAAGCCCAGGTCGGCAACGAAGCCCTCGCGATCTTCATCCGCACCTGGCTTGGCGCAACGCCCGTCGTCTCAGCCGCCGATGAGCCGGCCACGCGAGCCCTGGGCCAAAAGCGCTATGGCAACTTCATCCAAGCCTTGAACCGGCGTCTCAGCAGCGGTGCCTCGCTCTCCGACCAAGCGTTCGAGCCGGGCGGTCTTGGGCTCAACGGAGACGAGCCGACCGGGCGCTAGATACCAAGGCCCCGGCTGCGACCGAGCTGCCAGGAGATGTTGCCGCCCATCTCCACCGTTCCGGCGATGTCCTGGCCCCGATAGCGCTCCATCACCGGCCGCCAGGGCACGAGCGCGAAATCCATGTGACCTTCGATCACCGCGAACTTGCCTGACGCCAGTTGCACGCTATCGACCAACTTGCCGCGCACACTCTCGCCGGGCTCGGGCATACGGAGCGGCAAGCCCCTGTCCTTGGCCATGGCTTCGCCGCGCCGGCTGATCTCCTGACGCTCCAGCGTCGCGAGCAAGTCTGGCTTGGCGCGCCAATCGCCATTGGCGCCGAGCGCGGCGTGGCCTTGCCGAACCAACGTCTCGCGCCGTCGATCAAGAGCACGCTCGACCTCAGCGCCAAAGCCCTGCGGTGAGGCTTCAAATCGTTCCCCACGGACGAGCTGACGATCGAGCCAGGTCGCGCCATCGCTTCGGATCTGGCTCTCCAGGTCGAAAGCCGACAACAGGCGGACCTGTGATCGCCGGCCCTGTTCAAAGGCCTCGGCGCGAGCCGCGAAGTCCTTGGGAATGCTCCAGGCGTCCTCGCTCCAGCGCTCCACCACACCGGCCCGGCGTAGCGCCTCCAACCTTCGAACATGCGCCTCGACGAGATCGTCGGCGCGGGCGCCGGGCGGGAGCTTCATCTCGCCGCTTAGCAGCCGCTGTCGGTGATCGCTGGGGCGATAGACGTCATCCTCGGCAAGGGCGGCGATGGTTCTGTCCGCTGCGCGGCTGGCGGGTCTGGCGCCGGTCTCGACAACAGCGCCGATACGGATCTCGGCGGCGGTGTCGCCATCGACCTCAACATGCCGGACGCGGCCATCGATCCCATCGACGACCAAGCCGACCCGATCGCCCAACTCGTCGGTCAGGCGCTTGTCGATCACCCGCCCGGCCTTGGGCGTCGATGCCTCATTGGCCGGGTCAATGACGAAGGCCTCGGGGTTGGCCTCGCGACCGCGCCTGCTGACGGCCCGGCTCATGGCGCGGATGATGTCGCCGCGCTCGCCAAGGCCACGCAAGGTCGATTCCATACCCTCGGAAAGCCGCCAGACGCCCGGAGAGACCTGTTCGGCGAGGTCCATGCGCTCCAGGGTTCTTAAGCGGCATTGGCGCAAGGTCGCCTCGTGATCGGCGCGGACCTGACCGGCGCCTGGCCGCACGTCAATAGTGCGCGCCGCGGTCATGTCGGCGACGAGGCCGCGGTCAATATCGGTGAAGCGCTCGGCGGTTATCTCCGTCTCGCGCTTGCGGGCAATCTCCTGCTCGGTCTGCAAGCCTAGCTCCAGGGTCGCCAGTTCCTGGGCGCGATGGCGAAGGCCGTGGGTCAGGTAGTCCTGGGCGATGATCAGGTCTTTGCCGAACTCGTCCTTGCCTAGGACCACGACATGGCTGTGCGGATGGCCGGTGTTGAAGTGATCGACCGCCACCCAATCGAGCTTCGTCCCTAGGTCTCGCTCCATCTGCCCCATGAGATCGCGCGTGAAGGCGCGCATGTCAGAGAGGTCCGCGCCGTCCTCGGGCGCGATGATGAACCGGAACTGGCGGCGGTCGCCGGCGCCGCGCGCGGTGAAGGCCGCGCCGTCAACGCCTTCGCCGTCGCGACCGTAGAGGCTGGCGGGCTGGCCATCGCGGGTGACGCCATCGCGCACGAGGTAGCGCAGATGCGCGCCGGCCGCCTGGCTCCCGAGCTTCAAGGCGGCCATGCGGGTCTTGATGACGACGCGGCGATAGCCGACGCCGCCGCTGCGAAACTTCATCGCGTTAGCGGCGTCCTGGCCTCGGCCGATCCGAGAGCATCGGCCGGGCGAGCCTGAGCGTCTGGCCAGGCCTCGGCCGCTCGATCGCGACGTCGTCCGCGCAGGCTTGGCGACGAGGCGCGAGAGGCGCTGTCCACGACCTACCGCTTGGCCTCCGTCGCTGCGGATGCGGCCCGGCCGGATCTCGAAATCCAAGAGGTGGTCGTCCATGGCGCCAGCTTGCGCTCATGGCCTCCAGCGGCAAGCGTGGCTTGGACTAGGGGCGCCTATGGCGCAGAAAAAGAAAGACTCCAGCCTCGCGGCGAGACCACTCCCGCCGCTGATGGTCTTGGAAATTCCAGTGTGCAGACAACCGCGTGAGGGGTGCTTGGCCCCGGACGCTTCAATCTTGCCTCAGCATCTGTTCTCGCTCGCGAGTCCTGTTGACCTGCATTAACTTCGTACTTGGGAGAAAGCGGGCCGGCAGCAGCCTTGTTCATGACGCGGGTTCTACCTACCCTCGTCAAACTTGACGATACGCAACGTCTGGCTGATCGGCGCAGGACGATATGGGCGACTTGAAGTGTTTACTAGGACTCACCATCGGCGTCGCATTAGCCGCGTGTAGCAATCCAAGACCGGACACCAGAATCTGCATCCCAGCTAGCCCGGTCGCCTCCGCGATCGCGGCGCGAAATACTGCGCTGTCCAAGCCCGACGTCAAGGCAGGCGAGGCTCAGACGGCTCTGAGCGTCTACGCCGAGCGATGCGTGCGCCGCTGGTCTTATCGCTTAGCGCCATCAAAGGAGTCGCTTGATGTCCTCTCCAAACTGGCTTTGGCCGCGTGCAGGCAGGAGATTGCCGCAGCAGCCAGCGTGCCGGCCCAGGCTCCGGGCGGCTGCGCTAATTGCCAAACCGAGGATGAACTCAGAGAGGGGATGAGCGAGCAGGCCAAGCTAGCGTTGGTTCAGGCTCGTCTAGGAAGCTGCCGAGCTGACGACGACGCGGTCGACGAAGCGCAAGAGCCAACTCCACGCACTCGGATCAACTTTTCCGCCCCTCAAGTGGAGGCTCCGGCTGCGTGACCGAACCTTCAGCTTTCGTTCCGCAATTTATCCTCGATGCGCCGGCCGAAACCGATGCATTGAATGGCCGCGACCGCCTGGCCAGCACGATTGCAGAGACCCTTATCGGGGATCCGCGCATCAAGTTTGTAGGCTTGCTGGGTGAATGGGGGAGCGGAAAATCCACGGTCGTCAACCTGCTTGAGCGCAAATTGAAGTCACGGAATGACGCTGATGTTCTCTGCTTCAATTATGACGTCTGGCTACATCAAAGCGATCCGCCAAAACGATCTTTCCTCGAGGCGCTCGTACGCTTTGTACGAGAAGAGCCGAAGCTGGCTCCACTTCGCGAAGCCGCCGCTGGTTGGGAAGAGGAGTTGCAGGCTCTCCATCTGCAGGTTGAAACGAGCCAAGTAGTTACGAATCCTGAACTGGCTTTTTCCGCCAAGCTCATTCTGCCTACGCTGTTTCTCGTCCCGCTCGGAGTGAAGCTGCTCGGAGATGGTATGCTCTCGCTTGAGAGCCAACGCGACCCTGCGGCAGCGACCATGTTTTGGATAGGGTGGCTTCTTGCACTTGGCCCCGCAGTTATGGCGGCAATCCTCTACGCTGCTTGGAGGCCATGGTCGGATAAATCCGCCCCCATGTTCGGCAAAAATTCTGCACAGTTCTGGCTGAAGCATCGAGGGACGCTGGCGAAGCAATCGATACTCGCGGTATTTGCCAACAAGCCCGCCGAATTTAAGCACGAGCAGAAGACAAAAAGCTCGGAGCCTTCTACACCTCAGTTCCAGGATATGTTCCGAAAAATCGCAGCGGCGGTTCAAGCCGATCAGCGGCGACTATTAATTGTCATCGACAACCTCGACCGCGTTCCCGATGCCGATCGGCTCGCGCTTTGGTCCACTGTGCGCAGCTTTTTCCTCGGAGCAGACTATTCCGGCAGGCCTCTGACACGCGACCGACTCCCCACGATTCTGGTTCCGGTCGATGCGAGCGCTTTGGATCGCCTCAGCGGCATGAAGGATTCAGCGCCGGCGTCTATCGGCGATACGCTGTTGCAAATAGCTCCAGCGTCACGTTCCTCCAACGCTCAAGCTTTCGCTGACAAGACCTTCGACCTTGTGTTCTATGTGCCCCCGCCGGTGCTCTCCAAATGGCATGCCTATCTTCGTCACCGGTTGCGGGAGGTCTTCGGGAAGCAGTTCAAAAGTGAATGGCGCGACACGATTCCAGCTCTCTATGAGGCGTTCGCGCGTAAAAAGACTCTGTCGCCAGGGCTAACCCCACGTCTAGCCCCGCGTGAGATGAACGTTTTCGTAAACGCGATCGCCGCCCTCTGGGTGCAGGCCCGAGGTTTAGAGGTTCCGCTCGAAACGATCGCTTGGTTTGTACTGGCCAATGTAGAAAGCACCCCCGACTTCAACATGGTGTTGGCGGATGCGCGCGGCGCGCTGGTGGAACCATACGACGAGGATTGGAGACGCGGCGTCGCCGCCCTCTACTACGGAGTCTCTAAAGCAGACGCGCAAGAGCTGTTCATGGAAGAACCCATTAGAGCAGCGATCCGCACCGTTGACACGGTCTCTTTTCAAACTCTTTCCGGGCGCCCCGGATTTGAGCGCTATCTGCTCAACGTTCTCCAAACGCCTGGTGCCGGTCCTGACGGGCTAGATCCCCAGCGCGCAGCGCGCTTGGTATCGACCCTTGCGATCCGATCGAAAGTTTCTCCACACCAAGCGGCGTGGCGCTATATCCACCGTGCGCTCGCCGGTGCCGTGGCGGTTCATCCGTTGAATGTTGAAGGGTTGGGTGCGGCCTTAAACGCGGCCAACCCGTCGGAACAGAGAGTTCTGATTGCAGAACTAGCGGCCGCCCTATCGTTACTCGCCCCGGCGGTCGTGCAAGGACAGACGCGGGCCTTCGCCGAAACCATCGGGCTGCTGCGCCAGACGTCGGATGCCCTCGGCCTGTCGCCCACACCTATCAGCGCGCCGAGCATCTACGTATTCCTTGACCTGATCATGAATGACGACGCCGGCCTCTTGAAAGGTTGGCTCAACACTAGGGAGTCGCCCTCTGCCCTCGTGTCGGTGTTGTCGGCGCAAATTTCAAATAACGAGCTCGATGCTCTAGATCCGGCACGTGCGATAGAAGCTCTTTTCCGGCATACGGAAACCGATTTTAACTGGACCCCCGTCCTTGAGGCCGTTTCCGAGGCAGCTCATAGCGGCAATGGCTGGTGGATTGCTCGCTCGCTTCGAGCCCTGTGGGTTCTCGACCAGGCCTCTGGAAATCCATTTCTAGATACTTTGATCCCGCTTGGCAGTACCGGTACGCTTCAGCGTGCGCAGGAGCGGATGTACGCCGAGGGCGAGCTTGAGGGGTTTGTAGTCGGCTTGGCCGCCGCGTTCGTGCTGGGCATGCCGTTGCCAGGGATGACTTGGTCGCAGGTACTTATCGAGCGCCCAGAGCTTGGCCTTGACGTTGCGAAGCTTCTGGCAAGTCGCAAAGGTGTGCGCCCGAGCAATTTTCGTCTCCGGCAACAACAGCGTCCGCAAGAGATTGAGCTAATACGGGCGGTATTTACAGCATGGCTCGAGTCCTCTTCGCTAGAGGCAGCGGATCTCGATGAGTTCTTCGACAATCGTCTCGAATACGAAAATTTAATCGAGGAAAATGTGCGGCCACTTTTCTGGAACCGCTTGGCTGTGGTCGACGGGTTCTACGAAGCCTTTGCGAAACGTGGAGACACAGAGTTCACAGCAGTTGCGCGACAATTGATCGCGTTTCGGGGCCAAGACGCAGCGGCGACGATAAAGCGCGCCAGTATCGCTGAGCAAATTCAGGAGCGGCTGAATGCTGTTTCCAAGGAGGGGTGGCAGCACGGCCTGCTGTCGGATTCACCGGCGTATGAATTGCTCAGCTATTCCGATACAGCTGTAGTGCCGCCGGCAATGGTTGATGCATTGCACGCGTTCGTAGGCCAAGTGATCGATAGCAGTGAGAGTGTCCAGCGCATGCGCTGGTTTGAAATTGTGGCCCGTCTTCCCACGCCAGAGCGCACGGCTGCGCTTGAGGCGCTAAAAGCTGCGGTTCTTACCGCCTCAAACGCCGAACATTATGCGGAGCTCTTTAGCCTCGGAAGCGATGCGCTACTCTCGACCTTCAACTTCCCATCGGACGCGGACGAGTTCGTTTCGAAGATACTGCACCGTTTGGTCGTGTTGGACGAGGGCCGAAACTGGATCAACCAACGGCGGGAGACGATTGCCCGTTGGATAGATGCAGCGTCACCCGGACCACGGGCACCGTTGATTGAGATGGTTGAGCGACTGCGCAGCCAGGAAGGCGTCGCTTTTGAATTGCCCCTTTAACTTCGCCGACGCTCCAGCCGTAGCGCCGGTCGGCGCGCTCGCCGCTATGGCTTATTTCGACAAGGCAAGTGGCGCTTGAATTCATTGCAGTCTTTTTGCCTGCGGCAGCCGTACAAGATCGGCGATGGCGAGAACGTCAAACGAACACACCCGTCTCTAGATGGAAACGGCCAGGAATTGTTGTTCCCGGATGACACCCGCCCTTGAGCCCCGGGACTTAGTCGGGGTCCCGGCTCACGGGCGGGTGTCACCCGAAACCGACAATTGCTCACGGTCGCGGTATAGGCAGCACAGCGCCTACTTGGAATCCCGAAGCGTGGCCCGCTGCTTCAGGTCACGGGTGCTGTCTGGGTCTTCGATCGCCTCAACCGATTGAATGTATTCGGCAATATACTCCAGCGGCAGGCCGTGCTCTACGCCACCGGCGAGAACAAACTCCTTATACCAGCTGTACGGCTTCAGACTGTCGTCGATGTAGTCGGGGGTAGCTAAGTAGGTGAGTACTTTCCGTCGGCGACCCTCGCTGTTGATGACCGTGACTGTCGCGTGTTCGTATCCGTTTCCGACGCCCTCGGCCTTATCTAGCTCGGCACGCTCGACAGGATCGAAACTGAAAAGAACGCCGATCACGCTATCCCCGTCACCTGTAGAAAATGCGTTGCACTTCCCGGACTTGTCCACGCTACGCTTGTGGAAACGGAGTGCATGACCCGGCAAGGTAGCGGTGCCAATCGCCTCGCAACTCGGCATGCGCTCACGCAGCCTGGCGGTCGACATATTTGAGCCGTAGGCAAAATACACGACGTGCTCTGGAGCGCCGACCTCCGTGTCTTTTAGCGGCTCGATCATGGGATTTCCCGGCTTCACAATCGTGCGTAACGGCACCGTCATTATGCTGCACTCGTCGGTTTCTTCGCCTTCACGTGTGATGATGGTACGCCCGTCTTCAAGTTCGAGTATTGGCACGGGCCTCCCGGCCCATCCGCAGTCGGCGCATCGGGGACGCTCCCACAAGACACCAGGGGCTTCAGTGTTCTCGCCCTGCTCGGGCTCGAGATGAGGCGAACTGCAGCTAGGGCATTCGTTCGGTACGCCGCGCAGTTCGCGAACGATCAATGATGTGGCCATGCCGACCGCATGCTGGATCAACGACTGGGCCGTTTCTGCGTCAACCCAAGTCGCTGACTTTGAATGTGTCAGCCAGTTTGAGAACGTCCATGCGGACTCAAGGGCGCTCTTGAGAACCCCGCGACGCTCCTTGTTGGACTCACCAGGCAGGAGGCTGTTGCAGATGATCTCTGTCCATGCGCGGTAGTTGGCGCGCTGGGGCGGCGCTTCAGTCCACATTGCTGCGTCCTGCGCGATACCAACCAATTCGAGCAAAGCCTCGCGGCAGCGAACGCCAACAGCCTGATAGTCTGAGAGGTTTTGCGCCTGCGCTAGGGCGGTGTTGGATTCCTCCATCTTCTCGAAGACGGAACCGAACGGCAAAACGCGTAGATCGTCTACTTGCTGCCTCTCCGTACGCGGGATGCGGAGGATTAGGCCAATATGGAAGGTTAGGGCAAGATCCATATTTGGAAATTGCTCCTGAGAGTAAAGGTTCGTTCCGCCCGTGATGACCCACCAACGATCTTTATTGGTATGTATATCCCAAACATCGTGGCGGGTGTTTATAACGGATTCTGAATAGACCTTCTGCATGAAGGTCACTTCCAAATCTGGCGCTTGCCACTCGAAATATTCGCGAACCTCTTCTATTTCCCCCTTGCTGGCCTTCAACATTTCTGAAACTCCGAAATATCCTCGACCTAAATCACCGTATCAGAATAGCTTTCGATAGAATGGCTCAAACAATTCCGAGGCAGTGTTGAATTGCGTCTTATCGAGCAATGCATGATCGTCTTTAGTTTCAATCCTGTGCCCCTTATAGTCGACGCCATGTAGTTGAACGGTTCCAAGAATTAACTGCATATCGTCAGGGACATTGTTGAGCGCGAACTGAATCATTCGAGCAGCATTATCGGGGTCCTGATCTTGCTGAACAGGTGAATCAATAACGATTGGGCACATTATAGAGGTTGAGTGCTTTCGCATGGTGTGAAATATGGCGTAGTAGTACGCTAAGAGCGCTCTTGGAAGGTCGCTCCCGGTTTCACTAATGCTGCAATCTATCTTTTTGTAATTCGCTTCGTTAAGGCCGGGAACGTTTAGATCGAATACGAATTTCTTCATAAACGTAAGGTAATCGAGCTTAACTTTCTTTTGGAAAGATTTGTCCTCGAAAGACGACATGGTGAGAGAGGCCTCGTCAATTAGGCGATCCTGCTCACCGATGGAGCCGTCTATGGACTTCGCCTCTCCGTCTAGTGCGACATCGACAAGCCTCTCGCTCTCCCCTTGGATAATATCGCGCAGCTTAATCTCGCCGCGTTGCTCATCCAGAATGGCATTGATCGAGGCGACCTGCCCCTCGAACTCGCCGAACTTTAGCTTCTCGGCTCCAATCTTCTCATCGATCTGCGCAAGCTCGCTGCGCGCTTCGATCAAAAACATCCGGCAAGAATCAAGGTCCCCGATCAGGCCGAATTTGTTCGCAAAGTCATTGTCATGGTGCGTTCCGCAGGTTGGGCATATCAGGTCCGCATCAGGGATTGCGCGCATGTAGGTGAAGTCGCTCGCAAGGTCATCTGCGGCGCCGCTGACAACTGCCACCTGCTCAAGAAGCAAGGCCCGCTTAGTGTGCAAGTCCGTCAAAGATCGTTGTATTTTTTCCTGATCGGCCTGCAAGGCGCGGCATTGATCAACAAGACTCTCAATCCTGTCGCCAAATGCCTCCGGGGCCAGGTCAAATTTGATATTAAGGCGACCAGCCCGTAGCCGCTTTGTGGCTCGATCTAATGCCCTTCTCTCAGTCCTATGCTCTTCCCGCACCTTTTGCGCGGATAGCTTTTCGGCTTTGGCCGCGTAGTATTCATTTGGTCGCAAGCCTGTATGAAAATAAACGGCGTCAGGCTTGTATTTATCGAACATCTTAAGACCGGCGAACCCACTCCAAGATGAGTTCCAGCTCACATCTTGATCGGCGTAGAAGGGCAGGAAGCAAAACGCGGGCGGAGGGACTTGAAGTTCGTTCTGGCGATTTTGAAGTTGCAGCTTGAAGCCGAGAAGCTCTGCGACATGAGTCGCGACCCCAGACGTAATCCCTGATGTTTGCCAAACAAGTTCGTCGTCACCGTCGAAGAGGCCAAACATAGAGCCGGTGCGAACCATTTTGTATGGTGCGCCGTTGACCGTAAATTCGACCATCAGGTCGGCCTGAGCGGCCTGCCAGCTGGGGTTTACTTTGTAGGCGTCCGCTCCAAAAGCGGCATAGATTGACTTTATCAGGCACGACTTGCCTGTGTCATTCTCCCCCAGAACCACTGTCATTCGACTGTCGAACGCTTCCGTTCTGGCTGATTTCTCGATCCGAGAGAGAAGATGCAATTTTTGCAAGCGCAAGTTTTTCATGCCTGCGAGTCCTTAGGCTGCGGATCAACTTCTTGTACATCTCCTGCCGGGTCATAGGCATAAACCTCGTATAGCGCCATCACCTTCAATGTAGACTCGTCCATTGGCGACATGTTAGACAGAGCAAAACTAATAGTTCGCTTTGATATTTCGGATACAAGATCCATCATCGCCAATTTTTCCGAGGAAAGCGCGAGAATTTCCGAGCGAATGCGGGCTCTTATTCGGCTCACACCTTCATTTCCTGGGTCCAGCGCCGACGCCCTATATTTCGCCCACAGGCGGCTCCACTTAGCCAGCTCCAGCCCATCCAAGGCCAATCCTGCGGAGACGGCCTCCCAAGCTGGGACGGCGCGCGCGCTGCGAACCGTATCCAGCCAGCCTTCGACATGTGACCTCGTGATAGACTTTCGCCTAATCAGTTCGCCGAAGTTCGGAATTGCTCCGACATACTTGGATTTCGACCTGCATTCCTCAACGACAGTCGTGTACAATGCATCTGGATTGTACATTACCGATCCAATATGCTCGGTGACAAATTCATTTAGCTTCCCTTTGAGGTGAGTGGAAGCGTCGTGGAGGCTTAGGTCGGCCCTGGTGTAGTGAATTATCTTTGCGTTCTCTTCCGTCGCTTCCGGATGTTCCGACTGGAGCTTCTTCAGAAACTTAGCAAAAGTTTTGGGCTCGCATTCGCTGAAGGTGCATTCCTCCGTCGTCTCGGAGATAAACTCGCAAGGTAAGTTGGAAGCAAAGTGAAGGCTTTCCGTATGATCCGGAAACGCTAGGTAGTTGGCGAAGAGCCGCCCGATAAACGAGGGAAGCCGTTCCTTCGGTGCTGAGTTATCAACGACGGGCTTAACCTCAACGGCGTCACCCCCATCGGTATTTGCCGGAGGTTTTTTCAGCTTTCGGTAGGTCAAATCGGTCAGCGTCCAATGACCTTTGTCTTTTGTCTTCACCTGGTAGAATTTCACGAGCGTTGGGTCAGACGAGCTATTCATTTGGAGAATGTCGTCGTGAAACTCGAACGCCAGGGCGTAATCCTGCCCGCTTGCATGGTGTTTGAATATCAGCGCCAAGCCCCACAATGCTTGGTAGTCATACCGCTCGTTCGCGGTCTCGCCGCCCTTCTCGCGTTGAGGCTCACTGATCAGTAGCTCTGCTAACGTCAATTGCTCGCCTCGCTCACCCTGGATCGCAACCTTAGCAATAAGGATGAAGATGACAAACGCTAACGGCGTGAATGCAGAGGCTAAGCGGGTCGCTCTTGAACGTGGGGCCGCCTTCGATTTCGAGCAGTTGGATTTTTCCGGGCTTTCGGTGGAGGACTCTGCGGCGGTAAGAGCCGCAATCGCCCGCCTTGAGAACTTCTACGGCTACATTCCGTCGGCCGGATTGAGCTTCATCATTCGCAACTATCGGAGCCTTGCCGCATGGGGCGTGCTGGAAGAGGCTTGGCTCGACGCCTATGTCCACGCGTCCCATTTTGATGGACATGGGCTGGCGACAATCAAGGCCATTTTCGATGCCTGTGATCGCCAGCGGTTACATGCGCTCAGGCCGGTGAACCAAGGCCTAGTCCGTCAGCACCGATATAGCCTCTTCCGTGGCTGTGCAGGACCTTCGCACACCCCCGGACTATCTTGGACCTCGTCGCTGGACAAAGCGATCTGGTATGCCGCCAAGCATGCGGCCTACAACGACCTCGCCGATTGCGCGGTCTATGCAGCGACGGTATCGGCCGAAGATATCTACTGCCGCCTCAATCACTACGACGACGAGTTCATCGCATACGTGCCGAACGTGTGGCGAGTCGAGGTGCCCCACGTTGAGTTTCGTCTGGACCGGCCGCGGTGAGTTCATTGGATGCGCTAGACAACGTAGGCCGGGCCGCCGCCATAGCCAGCCCAAGCCCCCGACCCCGGGAAGGATGGGGATCCATCCGCCCGACCGGAGGCCAGCCACAACTCATCGAAAGCATGATGAAGGCTATTGCCCGCCCGCCGTTCTCCGGTCGGCACCAACACCGGAGTGAGGCCCAAACTCGGCAGTCGAATACGTCCACGCCCACGCCCGCCGTAGAGATCGACGTCCATCAAGTCATAGAGGGCGATAGCCACCAGGGTCGGACCGTTTAGTCCAACTGTCTCCAGCAGCTCTAGGCCACGGTCAACGGAGGCCACGAGCATCGCTTCAAGTTGTAGTCCTTCGACGCCTATATCGGGATCGTCATCGATACGTTCGCCGATGGTGAACACCGTTTCGACAACACCCGGACGAAGCAGCCGCGAACACCACTTCGCCTCCTGATTGGGTGCGTTGCCTACAACCCGCGTCGGCGCATGCGCCCACCACTGGGTGTGATCTTGTCCCTCAATCGCCCGCGCCTGGATGTCTGGGATCAAGAGTCGGCGAGCCAACGCCACAGCCTTGAGGTCAAGGCGCGGTCCCTCGAGTGCCGCCGCTGGAACGAGATAGACGGTCGCTGAAGGCTGGGAAACGATGACAGGTGGTCTATTCGCGATCCTGGCGTTTTGGGTCTCGATAGCGAGTTGCCAAAGCCGGGCCTTAACATCGACCGACGGTTCTGGTGGAGAAGCCATGATGTCGTCGACCACCACTTCAATCGCCAGCTCAAGCTGAGCGCTGAAGCGCGCCCGAGTATCGCGACGGGCGCCGTCGGCCATGACGTCGTCGACAGCATACCCAGCGGGGTGTCGCAAATGGTGGAGGTCGAACGGCAATTCAGCGGCCGGCCCAAACGCCGTATTCATCGCCAGGATAATCCGCTTCGTCCCCTTGCCCTTCAAAGCGTAACCGTATTCCGCCATGACGTTGGGATTGGGCGTACGTTTGCCACCGTCTGTAACCGCGACGAACGTCATGTCAGCGAGAAAGATGTCGCAGGCTTCAATCTTGTCGAGGATGGTCTGATTGACCGGCGGCGTGCCGGGCACCCCGCGCGTGTCAGAATCAACCTTGATTTCGAAGCCGCGCCGCACCGAGAGACGGGCAACGGCGTCGTCCAACGCCCGTGAAATGAAGTCACGGCAGACCTTTGACGGCCGGTCACTTTGCCAGGAATAGAAGACGGTCAGCGCGGCCATTGCCTATGCTCTATGCCCCCCCCCACTAAGGTCAAGTTGGCGCGGTGCCAGAGCGTCGCGGAGAGGGTGCTAATGGGCGGACGTTTGCCTGTTTTCGACGACGGCGAGATAAAAGGACCGGGACCTTTCAGGTCCATGTCCTTGGTGGTGTTGAAGAATTTCCGGGACCCGCCAAGCGGCCAAGGTCCCGGCATTTTGCCATTCTTCTTATATTTCAGATGCTTATCCGGGACCCATTGGACCTTCGCTTAGATTTAGCGCGATTTCCGGAAAGCCAGCACCCTTCCATTCGTGATCTGAAACGCGAACAAAATGGCTCGTCGCAGCATTTCATTTCGGGTGGGCGTGACCTTTCCAACCTGGCGACGTGCGGTGGAGTGAAAGCGCCTTCCACTCCTGCGGCGCGTTGACGATGCGGTAACCGTTACCGACGTATACGTTGTTAACGAGATCGATCTGCGAGACGCGGCGTGAGCAAATCTGTCCTTTCGCTACGCATTGACGACGACGAGCTTCTGAAGCTGAGCGAGATCGCGCGGTATCTCGGCATCAGTCGATCGGAGCTGACTCAAACAATCGTGAGTCAGTTTCTCGCCAAGGCGGACTTGTCGATGTCGATCGAGCAGGTGAAGAACCTTCGAGGCGCTACGAGAAGGGGAGCGTCGTGAGTGAGCCTGCAAGCCGAACCGGGCGAGCGCCTAGGCGCTCTCCAAAGGGTATGCTTTCATCCGACCTGCGGCTGCTAGTTATCGTAGTCTTCGCGTTGGCCGTCTCGTGCGCCATTGCAGCGACAATCATAACTTTTGCCGCTCCTGACAGCGGCTATGAGCGATACGGCAGTCTAGCCAACGCTTTCCTAGACACATTCAAGCTGTGTGTGGGCGCCCTTATCGGAGGAGTAGCCACAGCTAAGCTTGGCGGTACGAAGCCGTAGTGGCGGCCAATCTCCGCCGTGAAGCGCTTGGTGGAACGAAAGGCCGGACGGGCTGCTGAGCGTCAAGGGTGGCGCCTTCGGCGCCATCGCGGAGCGACGGCGAAGCCGCCCTTGACCCTCAGCAACCCGCCCGGCAGAGGCTCGGCAAGCGCTTCAGGGCGAGCACCGACCTTTCAGGTCCGGGCTCTTACGAGCGCAGCCGAACACCAGGCCCGCCGCTGGCGTCAGCGCTGATGAAGATCACTCCACCTTCCTCCAGGGTCGTCTGAACCTTGTCGAGGTTGGTAGCGAGAATTCCTCCGCGCCCTGTCTCAAAGCGCAGGATCGTGGATTCAGCGACACCCGAGCTTTTCGCCAGCTCACGAACGCTAATCCCAAGAGCCGCTCGGGCCATTCGAACTTGGGGCGGGGCCAGAATAGTCAACGTTTTGCTCCACAAGTGAACGAATTGCGTTGACTAAGTCACCGTAATTCGTTTGAATGTAGCTTCAAACCACTCAAACTCCACCGATTAGCGTGCTGATCGGACCGAGCGCCTGCGCCGGGAGCCCCCGCATGTCTGAACGCAAGGACGATCCCACCACCGTTTCCCGTCGCACCCTGCTAGGTGCGGCGCCGGCCGCGCCTCTGGCCTGCAAGGCTGGTGGAGCCGTGGCGGCGGCGCCCGCCGCTGACAGCCTCCTCGCCCAATGCGCCCAATGGCTGACGGTAGATTTCGAGTCCGATCGCCTGGCCCGACGCTGGGGCGCCTTGGAGATCCTCGCGGCCTCTGGATACGACTACTTCCGCATGACCGAACGGCAGCGCGGCCAGCTTCCCATGGCGCCCGAGATGGCCGCCCTGGAGGTCCAGATGGATGAACTCTGGAAGGAGCGTAAGCGCGGCTACCAGTCCATCACGCAGCTGGTCCCCTGCAACATCCACGAGGTCGCCAGCCTCCTCGTCATCGCCGCCCGCATGGACGTGCATGACCCAGGCGAGACCGCGCCCCTGGTGCGCAAAGCCATCGAGTTCCTGGCGTCGGCCAAGTGCCCCGGCTGTGGAGAGCCCTATGTGCCCCCGAGCCTGCCCACGGCCTGACGCGGCGAACGCGGACCCGCCGTTTCCCTGTCTTTCTTCGCCAGGCTACGACCGTCCCCATGTCGGCGTTGATCGCCCGCCGCGCAGGGCCATCGTCGCCCGATGGCTCGACGTCGCTCCCGGCAGGCCCAGCCGCCGACAGACCTTCACGACTACCTGCAAGCGCCCCTGGTCGTTCAATCCGAGAGGCCGCCCGCGCCCGTCTCTCCCCCTATCACCGTCACCGACGACTGGCCCGAGTTCGTGCCCGTCACAGATCAAGAGACGCGGATCATCACAGCCTTCTTCGCCGACCTGCTGGACGAGCTGTTCGGCCCCATCCCCTAAAACATCTGGAGCTATCTCATGGGCCGCTTGATCGCGCCTGAACCCACCTCGATGGCGTCGAGGGCGGCGCTCTATCTTCGCGTCTCGACCGGCCGCCAGGCCGAGAGCGACCTGTCGATCCCCGACCAGCGGCGGCAGATGCAGGCCTATTGCGCCGGCAAGGGCTGGACGACGGGCGAGGAGTTTGTTGAGCCGGGCAACACGGCCACCGATGACAAGCGGCCAGCCTTTCAAGCGATGATGGACGCGGCGCTGACCAAGCCCGCACCCTTTGACGTGATCATCGTCCACTCGTTCTCGCGGTTCTTCCGCGATCAGTTCCAGTTCGAGTTCTACTTCCGCAAGATGGCCAAGAACGGCGTGCGGCTGGTCTCGATCACCCAGGAGCTGGGCGACGATCCCATGAGCGAGATGATGCGCAAGATCATGGCGCTGTTCGACGAGTACCAGTCGCGGGAGAACGCCAAGCACACCCTGCGGGCCATGAAGGAGAACGCCCGTCAGGGCTTCTGGAACGGCTCACGGCCGCCGCTAGGCTATCGGGTGTACGTCGCCGAGCAGCGCGGCCCCAAACTCAAGAAGAAGCTGGAGATCGACCCGGTCAACGCTGAGAAGATTCGGCTCATCTACCGCTTGGCGCTGGTCGGCGCCGACGGCTACGGACCAATGGGCTTCAAGGCCATCGCCGCCTATCTGAACGACCGCGAGATTCGCACCCGAGACGGCGGCAAGTTCGGGCTCGATGCGATCCATCAGATCCTTCATCGGCCCTCTTATATGGGCGAGCATCATTTCAACCGGACCAGCGCCAAGCTGAAGAAGCGCAAGCCCGAGTCCGAACACGCCATCTGCGAAGTGCCAGCCATCGTCACCCGCGAGGAGTTCCAGGCGGTGCAGGACTCCTTGCACCTGCGCCACTGGAAGCAGATGCGCCCCAATCATGTGAACTGCGGCCTGCTGCTGGCCGGCATATGCTTCTGCGCCAAGTGCGGCGGGGCCATGACCCTGCGCACCGGCTGTAGCTCCACTGGCTTGCGCTATCGCTATTACACCTGCTCGACCAAGGCCCGGCAGGGGCCGACCGGCTGCGAAGGCATCACGGTCCGCGTGGACAAGCTGGAGGCCGCCGTCGTCGATCATCTGGAGCGCAGGCTCCTGCACCCCGAGCGCCTGGAGGTGCTGTTGGGCAATGTCATCGACAAGCGAACCGACTGGATCGACCGTCGCCGATCTCACGTCGTCGAGTTGAGGCAGCGAGCGACCCAGGCGGCCAGCAAACTCAAGCGGCTCTATGAGGCCGTAGAGGACGGCCTGGCCTCGACTGACGACCAGGACCTCAAGGACCGGATGCGGGAACTGGCGATCATCCGCGATGAATCCAGGGCGGACGCCGATCGCGCCGAAGCGGCCATCGAGAAGTTGGGGCCGATGCTGACGCCGGAGGTTCTCGCGCGGTTCGCCGAGGCGACGAAGGAGCGGCTACGCGACGAACACGGCAAATACCGTCGCGAGCATGTTCGCGCGGTGGCTCAGCGCGTCGAAGTCATCTCGCCAAGCGAGATGCGGATCATGGGAAATAGGACTGATTTGCTGAGAACCATGGCCGCCTCGGCAGGCGAACAATCGGCGGTTCTCGGCGTTCGCATCCTTAAACCGAAATGGCGCACCCGACACGATTCGAACGTGTGACCTTTGCCTTCGGAGGATCACGTTCGGCGACCCTTAGTCAGTTGTTTTAGAAAGAGAAAATCTGCTGCGCCGCCGATGGGTTCGGGGCTATTCCGGGAGGTGGTGCCGGCCGCGTCCGGAAAAGACGGCATGACCTCAGAGCCAACGACGCGCGGAATGAAGCGGATCGGCGCGTGCCTCATCGCCATGCGTGGTCAGGGCTCGCCAGGGACGTCGGGACGGCGGGGGAGTACAAGGTGCGGGCGTTAGCCAGCACCTTCGACCACATCAGATGATCGCGGCCCACCAGAAGCGTCGGCGGGGGATTTTGTTCTGGCTCATCCATCGGGCCATCTCTTCGAACTCATGATAGAGCGTCGGGCGGTCCACGCGAGCTCTAAGGGCAACTACGAACTGCTGAGAATTTTTCCAGGTCTGAGCGACATTCGAGTGCTGCCAACGCTTGTAGAGGGCCGGTTCGATAATGCCGCGCTGAATACCAATGGAGATAAGCTCAAAATCGTTCAGCACTGAGAGAATAGCCTGCTGCTCTGGCGTCCCCTCTTTGTCCTTGGCGGCAAATTCCGCAAGGTCGCCCTTTTCCTTCACCAGCCTATTGAACTCCTGGCGGTTTTTTTGAACCGTGCCGTCAGCCTCAAGTCTAGCTAGATGATCCAGGGTGGCTTGGCGTCGTGAAATAGCCCGCGAACTCACAACCCCCCACACCGCGATGACAACAGCGAGGAAGCCAACGAACGAGCCCAGCAGGCCCGTTATCAACGTCGCTTCTGTGTCGGTGATGCTTTTAGGCCAGTGCGCCTGGACATATGAAAAGGCAGCGGCGCCAATGACGCCGCCGACCACGCTGGCTAGCCCAGCAAAAAGAATGGCCCCCGTTCTCACGAGGGCCATCCTACATTTCTTGGGATAGTTGTGAAGTGCTGGGATTCAGCTTGTGCCGCCCCAGCCGTCAAGTTTGAGGTGCATGCGGGCTTCGCTCCTCTAAAAACCTACGGAGAAAACCGTTGGTTGGATGAATGGGTTCCGCCGGGGCGGAATGTTCGTCTGGACATGTAGCGACGCCAAGGATTAACGCCCGCTGAAACGAGGGTGGGTTGGCCCAGGTTTTAGGAGTGTGAACATCGCCCTTTGTCCATAGGATCGATCTTACGCCATGCGTTTGCATATTTGGCAAGGCCGTTGGTCATCGCCTTGGTTAATTTGCTTACATGATGGTGCTTGTTCCAAGTCCGTTTCGACAACTTATTTGGCTATAAACTCGGCTAGTTCAATGGCTCAATGCTGGCTTAAATACGTTGGTTTTCAGTCCTATCGCTGCCAATAGCCCTTCCACTGACGCGACACCGGCGCGGCCATCGTTGCATCCACGATCATGACGAACTGGCCGCTATTGGACGTCCGGCGAAGCTACGCGCGCGATTTCGCGATGAGGTCAACTAGTAGGCCGGCGGCGCCGACCACGCGGAAGCTGGCGCTGGGGCTCATAGGCCTCCGTAAGCTCTGCAGGCGTCGGGCTACTCCGGGCCTCCAAAGCTGCGCGTAAGCCTTCATCCAGGGCGTGGGCATAGATCAGCGTCGACTTGATGTCGCGGTGACCGAGCGCTTTCTGGGTGAGCTTGAGATTGCCCGTCTCGGCCAGGAGGCTTGTCCCGACGTGGTGGCGCGTGCCGTGGATCAGGCGCGGCGCCGTCAGGCCGGCCCGCTTGGCGGCCTTTCGAAGGCGCGACTGCATGGCCTGATAGGTGATCGGATGCAGGTCGCCCTTGGCGTCTTCCTCGAACCATATCGTGTCCAGTTCGGCGGCCTGGGCCCGGCCGGCCCGGGCGGCGATCTGGCGAGCGTCGACCGCGCGCAACGGCACGAGGTGCGAGCCCTTCTTGCGGTTGTTCAGGACCAGGCTGGGGCCGTCAGGGATATAGGCCGCCGGCGGGAAGAAGACCTCGCCAAAGCGGAAGCCGTAGGTCAGCAACAGGGTCAGCACCATCGCCGCGTTGGTGTCGCACTCGGCCAGCCAGGCGCGCTGCTGGTCGGCCGTGTAGATGATGATGTCGGTTTCCTTCTCCGGCAGGATCAGGGCCTCCCAGTCGATCTCGGGAAGGCCTTTGACCTCCCAGGTACGCCGGGCCCGGTTCAGGATCCGCCGCAGCGGCTTGACGATGTCGGCGTTCACCGTGGCGTTCGACAGGTCGTAGCGCTTGGCGTCCTTGCCCGGCGCGCGGGTGTAGCCCTCGCCGCGGCGCTTCTCGATCGCGCGGCCGACGACCTTGGTCGTGATGTCGACCAGCCGCGTCTTCGGACCGACGAGCCGACATAGGATCTCTAGGCGGTGCTCCAGCTGGCGGGCCGAGGCGCGATGCTTGCCGACCTCCTGCCACCAGCGTCCGGCGCCTTCGTCGAGCGTCATGCCGGCTTGGTCGTCGTAGAGGCCCAGGGCGACGTCGGCGCGCACCTTGCGCTCCACATCCTCGGCCTTGCGCACCGTCTCCACGCCCGTCGACCCGGTGTAGCGCTTCCCCTTGTACTGGAAGTCGTACTGATAGAACCGGCTGGTGGCGGGCTTGTAGACGCTCATGGCGCCGTCCTAGCGCTTGCCGGCGGCGGCGCGCTTGGAAAACGGCACGACGCGACCGCGTGACGCGGCGACGACTTGCTTTGGCTTTCGTTCGCGCGGCGGCGCATCGGGTCCCTCTAGGAGATAGGCGCGGAGGTCGTGTTCGGTGTAGCTGCGCAGGCGGCCCTTCCGGACGGCCCTGATCAGGCCCTCGTCAGTCATTTCCGAGAGGGTGTCTGTGTCAAGGCCGACGAGGCGCGCGGCGATCTTTGCCGGAACCAGGGCGGTGTCGCTGAAAGCCTCGAAGAAGCGTTGTTCCGTCACCGGACCAAGGGAGGCGGTCATGCCGTCCCCCTGATCAATCCGGCGAGCGGCGCGTCGGCGCGGTGGCCGGCGGACGCTGCTAGTCGTTCGCCATGCTGACGACCAAGTTCGTAACGCTGCGGCGCTCGCTGGGCGAGAGCTTGGGAAAAGCTTCCGCGATCTGCATGGCGCCATCGTGCGTGAAGAAGTCGGCCAATGGCGCCGGCACTCCCGCCTCCGATGCGCCCTCCAGCCCCTCGAAGAACGCGCCCGGCGTCACGCCCAGGAACACGGCCGCTTCGAACATCTTGGACGCCGACACGCGGTTGGCGCCGTTCTCGTACTTCTGAACCTGCTGGAAGCTGATCCCCAGCGCGTCGGCCAAGGTCTCCTGGCTCACGCCCATCGCCTTGCGAATAGAGCGCAGCATCTTGCCGACGTGGATGTCGACGGGCGTGACGCTCAGGGCGCGGACGGTCTTCTCGGTCATAGATCAACTCCATCGGTAGGCAGAGGCGTAGGTAGCGCGCGAGCCTCACTGCACGCTCGACTTGTGGCGGCTTGGTGTTCCATCCTGCCCTCCGTTCTGGGAGGGGCGCATGAAGATTCCGAAGTGGGCTGTGCCCGTGATCGCTGCGCTGGCAGCAGGCTTCTTCGTGGGAGGTGCGACCGCGAAGGACAGTAGCCTGTTCGGCCAGACAGTGGCGGCCTGGATCCAGGCAATTGGCTCGATCGGAGCAATCTACTGGGCTAGCAGGATGGCAAGGCGGCAAAGGGCGCACGAAATCGAAATGCGGCGGCAGGTCGCTGAAAAAGAGGACGCCAGAATGCGGATGGCCGCTCGAGCTGCCGGCGTCTTGACCTGTCAACGACTCCAATCCCTTTCCGAAGAGCTCCGGGAAAGCGCGAAGCAGTCTTGGGACGTGGCCGCAATGCGGCGAACGATCGAAGTTACAAAAACAACTATTAGGCAGTTCAGAAGCATGGATCTTCCCACTGATCGCGCCATCCTTATCTTCGACGCGTTTCCTGGCGCTCTGGCGCACGCAGAGGACTATCTTGATCTGCACCTTGAGATGCTCAAGGCCGGGAATGGCCCTGTCGCAACGTCGAAGAACAGCGCTGCCGCCGTTGACGGACTTCGCGCCCTTGCGCTTGAGCGCTTGGCGAACCTCGAGCAAGAGCTTGGTCTGGTTGCCGCATCCGGCTGACTTGCCCTCTCGACGCGTGCCCTCTGCCCTCTTGGGGAGGCACGGCATGTCAGGGACACGGTGCTTGCTCATCAGGCGACACTCGGCGAGAGGATGAGGCCGTTCCATGCGTCGATGGGGGCGCTGCCATCGCACACTTCGCAGAAGACGCACGTGCCGGCTTCGTTGATGGCCGGGTCCTTGAAGTTGGGGCGCTCGTACTCGCCGAGAGTCAGCTGTTCACCTTCGCCGCAAAAGGGGCAGGGGCGCGAGATAATCAGTGATCCGTCATCGGCTGGGCCGCTGGCGTTTGGGTCCAGCTTCTGAGTAGTGCGGCGGGGCGCGAACTGCAGAACGTCGGCCATCTACGCGGCCTCCTGCTTGGCGAGGAACAGGTGACGGTCGTGGCCGCAACCGCAGCTACCGTCCTCGGTCGGGTCGAAGTCACGCATGACAGCTAGGATGTGGTCGGGCTGTTCGCCGTTCCAGGTAGCTATCGGCGCTCCGGCGGTGCAGACCTCGCAATAGACAGCATCGACCTCTTCATACTCTTCCAGGCCGTCGGCCCGGCGGACGGTGTCCTTGCCAACGACAATAGGAAATGGCCATGCCCCGTCCTGGATCGTCAGGTGGACGGTCTCGCCGCAGAAGGGGCAGGGGCGCTTGATGCGGGGGTCGGTCATAGCGTCACCACATGGGAGGCGCTGAGCGCGGCCAGGGCGGCGAGCAGCAGGATGAAGGGCGGGGGAGGGCGGAAGGAACGCGTCACTGGCACTTCCTCAGGAGAGGGCGCCGCCGGCCGTGTGACCGGCGGCTAGGTGGCGGCTATTCAGCGGCGAGGAGTTCGGGATTGGCCTTCGCCTTGGGGCGAGTGCCGTCCAGATAGGAGATCACCTGCAGCAGGTTCTCCGTCGGCAGGCTGGCCAGGGTGTCGTCGCCCTCAGGAACGCCGAAAACCGGCGCCATGAGGTCGGCATAGGCGCGGACGATGCGGGCTCGGTCGGCCGCAGTCGGCGCCGGCAGGTCGAAGAGGCGTTCGGCGGCCTCAGAGAACCGGTCCAGGTGATGCCACCAGACGCTTTCGGCCTCATTCTGGCGAGCGAGCAGTCCTTCCTCGCCTTCCCCTTTGGTAGCGGTCCAAGCCTCGTTGGCCTCGTTGAAAGCGTCCTGAGCTGGGCCGATGTTTTTCGCGAGCTCCTTCGCCTCAGCGACGATCGCGTCGATGTCGGCGGTGTTGCAGGCCAGCGGCATGATCGATGCGCCGGACAGCTTCGGGCACTCTCCATCGGTACCGGTCATGCCCTTCAGGCTGGCCAGCATGTGCTCGCCGACCTTGATGGCGTCCTCCTCGTAGAGCTTGCCGATCAGGGTGTCGGCCTTGTGGTTTCGGTAGAAGCCATGGGCCAGCAACGCTCCCCAGGTATCGACCTGGGCCACCAACTGCTTGGTCGTGGTCGGATTCTGGTCGAAGATCGCATCGACGATGGCGCGGTAGGCATCGCGGTGGCTTTGCCAATCCGCCTCGGCGAGCTCCGACGCCCTCCGCGACTTCTCGTCTCCGACGACCTCCGCTTCGTCTAGGATGTTGTGACGCTCGTTGGCCGGCTTCACGAACTTGACGTCGTACTCCTCGGCGGCGGCCACGATGGTGGCGAGATCGCCGGTCAGCTTAAGGGCGGCGGACGTGATGGTCTGATGCGGCGCCAGCGCCCAGTGGGCATCCCGGCGGTCCACCTTCGTGGCGCGAACGGGATAGCTGGAGCCGCGCAGGACCCGGCCGATGTCCGCCAGGACGTTCTCGACGTCGCTCTCGTCCGGGCACCCAGCCTCCCTGATGAACTCGACCAGCGCGGCGACCTTCGCGACGGCGTCGTCGGCCGTCCTGCAGGGCGTCGTCAGGATTTCCTGCTCGACGGCAAAGGCCGCCTCGTTGGCCTGCGTCACCTCCTCGTCTGGGGCGTCGTCGCCGGGCGCGCGAAGATTGATCGCGTCCATCATGGCGTTGCGCTTGGCCAACAGGGTAGCCAGCGAGACAGGATTGTCGGCTGGGCCCGCCATCGCGGCGGCCTTGTCGGTGGCGGCTCGCGCCGGGGTCTCAACCGCTTGAGCGGCCAGGTGCGAGGTCGTATCGATATGCATGTCCATTTCAGTCTCCCAAGGTTGATCGGACGAGCCAGTGGGCGCGCCGCTGTAGGAGGGGGCGCGTCTACTGGCGGATTGAAAAGCGGTGCGAAGGCCGACCATCGGTCAGATGCTCCAGGCGCAGCTGGCGACAGCGCCGACGACTGCGATCAGCACGATGAAATCAGGAAGGTGGCGGACCACGGCGCGGGCGGTCATTGAATCGTCCCGTGGTCGAGCATGGCGCGGAGGCGTTGCAGGCCTTTGCCGGTGACCAGGGCCGTGACGCTGCGCTGAAGGCCCTTCTCCGGGTGCTCCCAGCTCCCGATCTTCACGTCCATCAGGCCTTCGGTGATCCGGCGCTGGTAGGGCTCGTTGGTGCGGGTGATCCAGCCTTCCTTGCGCAGCACGGCGCAGAGGCGATTGCGGCCTGTGTCGAGGATCTTGGCCGCCTGGGCCAGGCTGATCGCGTCTGGAGCCTCGGTCACGCTGTCGGCGAAGGCGACCTTCGGCATCGCCTCGAGGAGCTGAGCCTTCTGCTGCTCCATCGTGGCGTACATGACCTGCATCGCTCGGAAGGCCAGCGCCTCAGGCGTCTCCTGGACCGGCTGCCGGACTTGACGTTCAAGCTCTTCCCACCGATCGACCAGCCGCGCGGTGAACTCTGGCGAGAGCTGGGCGACCACGATGTAGCTGTCGCGCTTGCAGAGTCGGTAGACCTGGGTCGACCGCGATCGGCCCATGGCGTCGGTGTCGGGTTCGTCCACCATTGGTGGTTGGACAATCACGCCGCGCTCTACGAGCCGTTCTACAGTGCGCTTCACACTGTCGTGGCGGCTTTCCACCAGATCCGCGATCTCGCGGGACGACATGGTGGGTTCGGCGGCAGCACCGATGGCGGGCGCGGTCGGAGCGTGGTCCTGTTGCTGTTGCATGGGTCTTCTCACTCATGCGGCCATGAGAAAGGGCGCCAGGTCGTCGGCGACGACGGGCGTGGCGGGGCGCGCGAGCCGGTTCAGGCGCTCGCGGCAATTGCGGGAATAGGTCTCGAAGCGGTCGAGCTGCCGACGCTGGGAGCGGGCAACGACCTTGTCGCCCGACTTCAGCGCGGCTTGGAGGACGCGGCGCGCCGTGGCGGCCTGGGCTTCGTTGCGGGCCAGCATGGCGGCGACGATCGAGGCGTCACGCTCGTAGGTGGCCGGGAACAAATTCCGGGTACGCCGAGGCTCTAGGCCTTCAGCAAGGACGCGCTTCGGACTGATCGTGCCGGCCATGGGCGGGCGCTCCATCGGGTGTCGATGGAGTAATTTATTGCGCGGAAAAAATTACGCGTCAACGGTCGATGCGTAATATTTTCCGCTAAGCGTCGGGTGTGGCGCTCCGCACGATGGTGGGTCCGGAGATGACGTTGATAGAGCGCAGAACTCGGGAAGGGATAGAGAGCGCTTCTTCTCGTGACTTAAAAATCTGCGGCTCGCCGGATGGCAGGTAATTTGGAAGAACAACCTCACTATCGGCTAAGCTTGACGGGTTTGGTAGCTGTAAAACCAAGTTATCGCCAAATATACGCAGTCGACGTATAGTTCGCTGATTTTCTGCAATGTTTATAGAATTATTGCCTTCAGATATCCGCTGTCGCTCCAATATAACCAGGTCATTATCTTTAAGCGCAAGGTTGTGGTCAAAGAATGCAACGCAGTGAACATACGACCCCCTCGGGGCCACGCTAGAAGCGTGCCCATCAACAACATATTCAAGATGTTGATAGCCAGGTAAGAATTCAGGAATTCCGAAGATGTCGGAATTGAATACGACGTAACATTTATCCTCCTCACTGGAGGATATGTCTGAAGTTATGTCTTGCCACTTTTCGGAGAGATTGTTTGATATTTCAAGCTTTCTGACCCCAGTTAAAAGTCCATTGTCCCGTTTTTCTATCGATTCACTGGGCCAAATTTTGTTAGTAACACCTAGTAGATAGTTGATATCGCACTGAAGCTCTTTCGATATTGCAAGAAGCGTGTCACTGCGTGGCGATTTGCTCCGCCCGTGAAGTATCGTTCTGAGGGCATCTGGGCCGAGCCCGGCGGAGAGGGAAACTTCGCGCGGGTTGCGGCGCAGCGCTTCTAGCCTCTCCCGGATCCGCTCTTGGAGCAGGCTGTCGGTCTCTGCGGCTTTGGGCTTCAATTCGAACATGCGGGAGATATTACGCGCGTGTAGGGCGACGGCCAGCGGAAGAAATTACGCATAGCCGTTGACTGGGCGGAAAATATTACGCATCTGTTTGCCCATGAGCGTTCAAGCCTTCATTGACGAGTGCGACGCGGCGGCAGTGCTAATCGGCATCAGTCCGGCTCGCCTCAGCACCATTGTCTTCGGTTCAGGGGCCACCCTGGATCGCCTCCGCAGGGGTTGCGGCATAACGGTCCGCGTGCTTGAGCGCGCCCAAGAAAGATTGCAGCTGATCAAGGCCGAACGGCAGGCGCCGGACGACGAAGCTGGAGTCGCCGCCTGATGCCAGCTCAATCGTCATTGGCCGGTCTTGGCCGTGAAGGAGCCGCCTGATGTCGGCTTATACGCTCTACATGCTGACGGCTCTCGGTGATGGCGCCTTCGCGCTGGGCGCTTGGGTCAACATGACCGCCGCGCTTCGCGACGGGAACTCCCTGCGCGCCCTGGGTTGGTCGGCCATGGCCATCGGCTCCGTCATTCTCGCCTTTGCCTTCTCGGCGCGAGCTCTGAGGATCTGATGGAAGTCCATCTGACAGACTTTTTCGCTCGGCTAACCTGCCCGGAGTGCCACGGTCTTCTTGACCTCGAGGACACCATCCGGCCACGAGCGAACGGTTATTTTCACTTTGAAGGGTGCGGCGAGCGACGGGCCAATGACGTAGAACTTCGCCTTCCTGGCTTGAGGATCGTAGCCACTCTCGTAGAGCTGGGCAGTAATGCGGCGCGTCCCCGTCGACGGCGTATGGTCGAGCGGCGGCAACGGATGACCGAGTGGCCCAGGGATGTCTTCGGCCATAGCGAGCACTCGCTTGGTGCCCAAGCCCAGGTCGATGGTGGCCTGGTAGCGGGTCAACGGATCGGGCGGCACGAAGCGAACCACAAAGACACCGGCATTCTGCGCTTCGTCGAAGTCCGCGGGCTGGACCGTCAAGGTGCGCAGCTTCGCGGCTCGCCGGTCGAGCAGATAGAGTGCGGCCGCTGGAATACCGACCACGACACCAGCAATGGTGCCGATCGCGCTCGCTATTTCCGCCCAGTTCGGCGGGTCGGGTTGTCCACTCATCGTAGTGCAGCTTCGCCGCGCGATCCATTGCTGTCGAGTCATCCGGTTCAGTCATCGTTCGCCGGCCCGCCATGGGGCGCGTCATCGACCTCGATGTCGACCACTTCGCTCTCGCCTCGATCGGCGATGAGCATGGCCGACGCGATGGCCGCCAACCGGATCTGCTCGGCGATCTCCTCGGTGTCCGGGTCCAGCTCGTCGAGCATGTCCTCCAGGGCGCCTTGGATTTCGAAGAGCAGGGGCTCGACCTCTGTCCCGTTGGTCCGGTGGAGGTCGAAGTCGATCAGCAGCTGGAACAGGATCCTCAATGCTTCGATCTCTACGAAGATCGGGGGGAGGGCGGCTTCTATTCTGTCGAGCCGCTGGCGCGAGGTCTCCTTACCGACCACGGCGACGAGCGCCGATCGCGCGAAGGTAGTCGGCCAGCGCCGTCTTGGCCTGGCGACGCTTCGCCTCGGCGACGGCGTTCCACGTGGCCTGGGCGCTGGGGTTCAGCCGTCCCGCCAGACGGCAGGCGCCGGCGCCGATGGCGTGGTCGACAGCTTCGGCGAGCAATTCCTCGGGGCCAGAAACACAGAACGGCCGGGCCTGTCCGCCCGACCGCTCCAGATCTTCATCCCAATACTGCTCGGACCGGCAAGTCCGATCGTCCTTCATGAACCCTCCCGCGCATCCGCCGGCGGGGCCAATCCCTGGCCGACGAGACAGTCATGCCAGCGATGAGGGATGCGTTCGTGGGAGTTCTCCCCCAAGCCAGAAGTTTCGACGATGGGTGCTTCGCCGAGGAGGTCGCAAAGCGGCTCCGGGCCAGGCATCCGGTCCACACCGCCAAGAACGTGGCGCGGGACCTCAACTGCACGCCCAAGACCGCCGAGAACATCTTGGCGGGCCATCTCAGCGGGAGATCGATCGCCCGCCTGTCGATGGTCTACGGGCTCGGATTTCTGATCGACGTGGGCGCCGCGGTTACCGGCACGACGCTCCGAGATTTCATCGTCGCCCAAGCTGACGACGCGCGCCGGGAACAACTGAAAGCGATGGAGCGCGAGCGTGAATTCACCGAGCTGGAAGAAGGTCTTGCTGCTGGCGCTCCTGGGCGTCCAGGCCCGCGTCGGGAGCCTTCTCAGCCGGGCCGCTGATCCTGTCGCGAACTATGGCCGCGCGCTGCGCATCCGTGCCGAGCGCCGCATGAAAGAACTGGAACGATGAGCGACAACGTCATCGCCTTCGCGCCGCGCCAGGCTGCTGAAGCGGAAGACCCGATCATGGCTGCGTACTTCCGCCGCTGGGCAGGGACGAAGGAGCGCTTGAAGGCGCTCGTCGTCGCCCTGAGTTACGAGTACGGCTATCAGCGCGACATTTGGACGGACGGCTATGCCTCGTTCGACGATCCTTTCCTGGAGGTCGCGACGCTTGCGATCGATCTAGCCGCCGAGATGGCAGGTCCGGAACAAGCCGCTCGGATCGCCGAGATCGGCGCCAAGCGAGTGCGTAGGCTCGTGGTCGATGGCGCTGACGCCCTATGACCGCCCCCTTCACACCATCTGACTGCGATCTGCGCGACTTCCCGAGGATGTCGATCGATGTCCCGCGCCTGTTCGCCTCCAGCTTCAACGCGACGGCGTCTCGCAACCCGATCGCCTGGATGATCGGCCACAAGCTCTGGTACCGGGCCTGGCATCAGGTGCCGGCCGCGTCGTTGCCAGATGACGACGACGAGCTATGCCATCTCGCCGAGTTGGGCTTCGACGTGAAGACCTTCAGGAAGGTGAAGGCCGTCGCGATGCGCGGCTGGATCAAGGCCGACGACGGTCGCCTCTATCATCCCGTGATCGCAGAAGCGGCGCTGATCTCGTGGCTTGAGAAGCTGCTTCAGCGGGTCAAGAGCGGCCTCGGCAACGCCAAGCGATGGAAGGTCGCGTTCGATGGCGCGGCACTTGAGCAGCAGATCCGCGACGCGGCCGCAATGCTGTCTGCGCGCAATCCGCTCGCGCCCGTCCTGGCCAAGGACACGGTGATGAAGTGCCTCGCGGGCATCCCTCTGGGATCGCCGTTGCCTTCCCTCAGCGATCCCACTGGGACGCCTGACGATCCCACTGGGATTCCTACTGGGACCGAAAAAGCCGGGAATTCCGATCCCTCAGCAATCCCAAGGGAAAGGGAAAGGGAAAGGGAACTAAAAGAAGAAGGTTCTTCACTTCGTTCAGAACCTGACGTGCGCGCCAGCGATCCGATCCTGGCTCCGACGCTGGCGCTCGACGGGGCGGGCTGCTCGCTGGTCCCGGCCGAAGCTGGGCCCAGGCGGAGCAGGCCAGCCAAGCCGACGCCCTCGAACATCACCGCCGACGAGCGCGGCGAGTTCGAGAGCTGGTGGGCGGTCTACCCCCACAAGGTCTCGAAACAGGCGGCGCTCCTGGCGTTCGCCAACGTGCTGCGGTTCGCCGGCGTCGCGGCTCCGCACCTTTCCGAGCGGGCTCAGCTTTACGGCGAATGGCTCCGCCACACCGGAACGCTCCCAGCGAACGGCGCGACCTGGCTGAACGGCCGCCGCTGGGAAGACGACCTCGATTTCAGCCCCCGCCAATCCCACCAACCCCGCCACCAGTGGTCGTCGATGGACGACGCCATGGGCAGCATGACCCTTGAGGACTGATCAGATGAACCACGTCGCACGCAGCGGCGCGGCCCGGGCCCTGGCGCCTGTCGCCGCCAATCAATCCGAGGCCGAGAAGAAGGCCCACCAGATCGCCGAAATCGACCGCCTTTGCGTCGCTCCGGTTCGCCGGGCGCGCGAGGCCTGGTTCGGCACCAAGTCGGACAGTTTCAGCATCGCTCTTGCCGCCAGGAACGCGCGCTGGGACGCAGCGGGATTTGTGGCCAACAACCCGCCGGAACGCTGCGCGAAGCAGCGGGAATATCTGGAGGCGAACCTGGCGCAGATCGTGTCGCGAGAGCAAGCCGAGCAGGTCCTCATCACGATGAAGGCAGCCTGCAGCGCGAAGCCCAGCCGAAACCAAAGCGGCGTGATCATCGGCCGGCTGATCGACAGCTTCCCCAATGCGCGGCCGCACAGCGCGGTGACCTACCGCGAAAACCTCGTCCACCTGTGCGAGGTGGATGGCTACTCGCCCGCTGTTGTCGCGCTGGCCTGCGACGCGATCATGCGCGACCCAACCAACGAGTTTCTCCCAGCGCCGGCCGTCTTCCTCGCCGCCTGCAAGAAGCAGCACGACGAGCTCCGTACTGTTCATCGGCATGCCTGGATGACCCTGGAAGGCCGCGTCGCGCTGGAGACGAGCCTTGCGGAGATGACGGCGGCCGAGACGGGCAATGTACCCGCGCTCCCGATTCCGTTGGATCCCACGATGATCCCGCCGTTGGCGCCAGAGCGCTCGGCATTCGTGTAGAGGCGCCCTCGCGCTACAATAGAACAAACCACGAATCTCATTTTTGGAAGCGAGACCCAACGATGACCTCAAAGGCCGACCGAAAGCGCCGCAAGATCGCCCAGCGAAAAGCTCCGCCTTATCTGCCGCCATTCGCTGTCGGCCAAGCCGCCCGTGCAGCCGCCGCAGCCAAGCGGCGCGAGAGAGAGCTCGAGAGGCGACGCGAAGAAGGCGACCATTACTTCAGCCGCACGCCCAAGCAAGAACGGGCGGAGGAATGGTTCGAGGGGCTCGTCCACGCTGCAGCGCCGGAAGCTCGGGAGTTGATCAGGAAAATCCGCGCCGAGCTGACCATGGAAGAGTTCGCAGTCCTGGCCGAGAGCGCGAGGAGCGACCGCGTCCCGATGCGGATCGGCCATTCGCCGACAACCACCCACGATCTGCGGATGTCGGCTCTTCGCAAGCTGGTGATCTACCGCGCCATGACCGGCCTGGACGAGCGCGAGTGCGTAGACCAACCGCCGCTTCCTGCGGCCGAAGATCAATCCTGAAGCGTCTGTTCAAGTCGGGGAAATCACCATGTCAACCATAGGTCTGATCGCGCGCCTCGGTGCCGCAGCCGCCTTTACCCTGATCGCCGGCGTGGCGGCTGCAGACCCTTGTGAGGCGCCTGTGTCGGGCTATCGGCCCGGCCAGCGCGTCTCAGCGCCGATCATCTACGTCGGCGACGGGGACAGCTTCTGCTTGGCACTGGGTCGCGACCCGTCCCAATGGCTGGAGATCCGAGAAGCGCGCTGGTTCGCGCCTGAACTGCACGACCTGGGCGGCCGCGAGGCGAAGCGCGCGATGGATCGCCTCGTCGGCCGGCGCGCAACCTGCACCGTGGAGCGCGGCCACAACGGGCAGACCCAATCATACGACCGGGTCATCGCTGCCTGCACGGTCGACGGATTGCCCATCGCCGAACACATGCGCCGCGCCGGCATCGCGCCCGGTGGCCGCGGCCGCTGATCGTAAAAAGTCGGGGAACATCACATGCGTAGTTTCAAGAACGGCCGCCCCCGCAAGTCCGGCGACCGCTACCCCTCCGGAAAGCTCAAGCCCGACGTGAAGCCCAACAGCCGGGTGGTCGCCATGCGCCGGGCTCTCCTGGGCGCCAAGGATGGCGAGGCGGTCGACCTGACCAAGACCGAACACCCCCTCGACCTGGCCCTGGCCCGCGGTTGGCTGACCCAGGAGCGCTACGACGCCGCCCAGCTGTTCATCCGCCTCTACCGTGGGATCCGCTTCCCGGTAATGGCGGTGTCCCGCGACCCGTCGGACCTCGGCGTCCTGTCCAAGGAAGATCGAGCGCTGATCGGCGAGAAGCTGAACTGGGCGAACATGCCGTCGGCGGACGTCAACCGACTGTTCGACGCCGTGGTCATGGCGGCACGTCCGTCGACGCCGGCGCCGCGCCAGGCCGACCCGCTCCCCGTCGTGCCCGGCCAGCTTCGCGAGATCTGGGCCGTCCTCAAGCCGGAGCAGGCGCGCGAGCTGTTCTCGGTGGCGATCCTGGGCCACTGGCCGCAGTGGGTCATCTGGCAGGCGAGGGGGGAGGTTGTTCCCGGCCCGGCGAGGCGCCGTCAGCGGCTGCTGATCGATGGGCTCGAAACGATTGTAAGCGGAAATGAGCGGTCGAGATTTCGGCAGCGAGACCTTGTCGGAGCAGCTTAGCGGTGCAAAAAACGCTTCAAGGCTGTTCCAAATCGCGCCATTCAACCACAGGTCTCCATGATGCCTCGCTACGCTGGCTTTGCTGTAATCGGCGGTCATCCGATCCGGGTGAACCCGCAAGAGGTCCAAACTATCTCGGTAGCCAAACCTGGCGAAACAACGAGACTGTTGATCCGTGGGCAGACCGATCAGATCTACGTGCAGGGCGACATCGACGAAGTTCAGTCCAAGCTCGAAGACGCTTGGAATTACGAAGTGCCGATTGAGTAGGTGGCGGATCTGGGTCGCTGGGAGCCAATTGAAAAGCCCCACCGGTAAGGGGGGGCTGCTGTGGAGATCGGCGGCCGGATCCTTACGGAACTGCGCAATGGCCCGTCCGCGCCTGGATTACGTGAAATAGAGCAAGCGTCCGCATTTCCTGGAAAACCGTTGCTCTTTCGTCCATCGGCCTGCCGGATATCGGATCGCGTGCGGGCACGGCGCCGCCATCGGCTAGATGCTCGATTACGATCTTGTCGATTGCGTCGCGGCATCCACCGATGACGGCTTCTGCAACGCGATCGGCCGGCTCACTGCTCCCCGCCAAGCGGTAAGCCCATCGGTGGACACATCCCTGCGCATTAGGCCAGGGTCTAGGCCCGGGGGTCGTTGTAGAGACTGGTGGGGGTGTTGAGCAAATGGCTGGATCGGCACGCGGGCCGCACGATGCCAGGGTCAGCGACAACACGATCGAAGCGATCAGCTTGTTGTGTCTCATTCCCCCTCCAAGGGGTAAGGGGCTATGGCTGAGCCGGTGATTTAAGCTCGGCGCTAACGGCATCGACGATCGTGTTGAAGTGCTTCATCACGCGCCCCTTCGCCAAGATGTTGGTCGACATCTTCAGCTCGCCATCAAGCTCGAGGGCTGAGCGCCCCTCGCCCTCTTCGACGATGGCCACCGTCATGTTCTCCCCCATCGAGAATCCGGACATTCCCGCTGACAGCGATACCCGCATCAGCTCGTCGTTCTGCGATTTGACCTTGTACCGAAGGCCAGGCAGCGCTTTGACTAACGCTGCGTAGACCTCCGAAGCGGGCCGCTTGAAGGTCTGGCGGTACTCAGACGCCGCCGCTGGGGTAGACAGTGCCATCGCCATGCCGGCGACGATTGATAAGCGCCTAAGCATTCCCCTCTCCCAGCCGCTAGGCGGCGCTGTGATCGCGCGGCCAAGGCGCGAACGCAAAGATCCAGAAGAGGACGAGGTTCACGAGCGGGATGAGCGCGAGGACGGCAAGCCACCCGGAGAAGCCGGTGCGCCTGAGGATCTGCGCGACGGGTATGATATACGTGGCGACGACCACGAGCACGATGATCCAGTGGACCGGGCCTAAGCTTCCCATGTGCCCCTCCCAAGGCTGCAGTGAAGCGCCACCATAGAGAGGTGTTTGCCCGCGATGCAATCGCCGTGATTGGGCGGCATCGTGATCAAAGGGCTTGATGAGAAAGCCGCCAAGACCGGATCAGAGCGAGGCGCGGAAAGACGCTACACGGCGGCAAGCCATTCCGCAGCGTCCCAAGGGTGCTTGAAGCCCCGAGGGAGCGTACGGTGCTAGTCGACCCCGAAAAGGAATGCGTCCTTTCCGTCGGATGTACTGAGAGCATATTCGCCAGGCGGCAGGTTAATCTTCGGGCGGATTTTGAAAAAATTCTGCCCATATTTTGAAGCGGTAAACTCTACTATGCGGCTTTCTAGCTGCCGAGAGGAGCCGATACCAAGAGCTCCAGCGGACATTATCGGCAAATGGCGCGTACTCTGCTTGGGCACCAGGGTAAAGAATTGCACTGTCGAGTATGGATCGATGTCCTGCCTTTGAACCCGAACGACGAACTCAAGCCGTTGTCCAGCGTTGAAACGCACTGGCGACGTGCCGCCGCTAATGACGTATTCCGACGCGCCGCCAGCAAAACCCAGCGCCTTCAGCTTCGTTTTCGCTTGGGGGGTCTTCCGCTCCAACTCCAAGCGCGAACCCTTTTCGTTCACCGCTTCGAATACGCCAATGTAGTCAGGCCCAGTTTGGCCAACCGCTTGAGCTACCGGAGTGAGAGCTAGTCCAAATGCTATCAGGGCTACTGCGACAGACTTGAACATCGGAAGTCCCTTCTAAGCCATGTGTGAAAACCACCATGGCGGGCGACATTGCCGAATGCAACTCCTTGACCCGTGGTCGCTTGACAGGCGCGCCGAACAGCCTGAGATTTACCGAAAGTTCAAACAGCGCAGTTGCGCCGCCAGCCCCGACCCATCGGCCGGGGCTTTTTCGTGCCTGGCATGTGGGCTAGGCTTCGACCATGGCCAGCTACATGCTCATCGGTGGACCCAGCCACGGCGAGATTGTCGAGGTCGTCAACGATGAGCCGGTCCTGCGCGAAGACATCGCCGCGGGATTCGAGATCGGCGGCTGGGATCGCCCACATAGGCGCCGGCCCGCACCCTGGGTTCGCTATACTCCCTGGTCGATCGCCGACCAGCTCGGGCCAAAGTACAGAGCCTTCCACCTTATGGCCCCGGAAGGCGCAGACCCGGCGATTTCCCTGCTGCTCTTTCGCGAGATGATCGCGATGCATGAGCGCAGCGCGCGAGCCGACCGCCCTCCGGAGGTCACCGCAGGCATCCGCCAGATGCTTGCTGATATCGAGCCGCATTGCCGGCCCGAGCCCGATTAGTCGCACGTCGCACGTCGCACCGGCGAAGGCTGGCGGCGGGAAGGTGTTAGGCAACGTGCCAATGAGGCGCGGAGCCCATGCTGGCGACCGTTACCGGATCGTGGTCGGGGCTCTCCCGCCAGACAATCCGCCATTCTTGGAAGAAGCTGCGATTTGGTCCGATCTGGGCGCGGAACTCCCCAGTCGCGAGGTTCACATACTGCACGCCGGGTGTGTTCTGGTCCTTCAGATAGAGCCAGTGCCCGCCATTTTCGTCGATCGCGATAGCGCCGTTCTTCGGTGCCGTTGTCGCAACAGGGAGTTGGAAAGCGCCCGGCCCAAATTCGAGGTGAAGCCCCTCTAAGGGACAAACTTCACTTCCCATCCCCAAAGCGTTGACCCACGTAGGCACAGCGCCCTTCAACTCGGATCCCTGCTGGGCCAGCACAGCATAGAGCGCCTCGTGCTGTGTTCCGCCTTTCAGGCAAAGCAAAAAGGCATCTCCCAGCTCCGCGACAACAAACGTGCCGTCGGCAATCTCTCTGCTGCTGCGTCGACGAAAAGCCGTGCCAAACGTAATCGTCATTTCGCCCTCCATGAGTGTGCATAAGCTTAGCTGCAACTCAGGGCCTGTCGAGGCGCAATTCCCCATATCGGGCCGTCTCTCGAGCAGGTGCTCGCTTATCTGAAAAACAATCAAAGGAAATCAAACCATGCCCACCCGAGGCGGGAAGCGCGAAGGCGCGGGCCGGCCGAAGGGCGCGGTCAGTAAGGCGACGGCCGACATCAAGGCGGCCGCGAGCGAGTACAGCCAGTCGGCGCTGACGACCCTGGCCGAGATCATGGGCAACGCCCAGTCACCGGCGGCGGCTCGCGTCGCTGCGGCCAATGCGATCCTCGATAGGGCGCACGGCAAGCCCAAGCAGTCGGTCGAGCTAGAAGGCGAGGTCGACGTGAACCAGACCGTCACCGCCGTGGAATACGTCGTGGTCGATGCGGCTCCGGGTTCCGGTAGCTAGGGTCTTCGTCCCGCTTCTCGCCAAGAGCCGATACAAGGGCGCGAAGGGCGGGCGGGGCTCGGCCAAGTCCCACTTCTTCGCCGACCTGCTGGTTACGCGATGCGTTGGCGCCGAGACGCGCGCCGTCTGCGTCCGTGAAGTCCAGAAGTCGATCGCCAAGTCGGTCAAGCAGCTCATCGAGGACAAGATCCGCTCGCGCGGGCTGTCCCACCTCTTCCGCGTCCTTGAGACCCACATCGAAGTCATCGCCGGCGCCGGGAAGGGCGGTCGCATCGACTTCCAGGGGATGCAGAACCACACGGCCGACAGCATCAAGTCGCTGGAAGGCTACGACGTCTGCTGGATCGAGGAGGCCCAGTCGCTCAGCCAGCGATCGTTGGACCTGCTTCGCCCGACTTTCCGCAAGCCTGGCTCGGAGATCTGGGCCAGCTGGAACCCGGAGAAGCCCGACGATCCGATCGAGGCTCTGCTGTGCGGACCGCACCCGCCGAAAGGGACCGTGGTCGTCACGGCCAACTACACCGACAACCCGTGGTTCCCCCAGGAGCTGCGGGACGAGATGGAGGTCGACCGCCTCCGCGACCCGGACAAGTTCAACCACGTCTGGCTTGGGCAATACCTCAAGCGCACGAACGCGCTGGTGTTCACGAACTGGCGGGTCGCCAAGTTCGACACGCCCAGGAACGCCAACCGACGGTTCGGGGCCGACTGGGGCTTTGCCCAGGACCCGACCACTCTGGCGGCCGCGTTCATTGGCCGGTGGGGTCCGAATGGCGAGGCGATCGACGACCCGAGCGGCCGCGTCCTGTTCGTGGACGAGGAGGCCTGGGAGATCGGGTGCGAGATCGACGACACGCCGGCCCTGTTCGCTGGCGACTGTCCGAAGGACCATACGGCTGAACGCTGGACCAATCCGAACCGGCGCAAGGGCGTCACCGGGGCGCTGAAGTGGCGGATCACCGCCGACAGCGCCCGGCCTGAGACCATCCGCTACATGCGCCGGCGAGGCTTCAAGATCCTGCCCGCCGTGAAGGGGGCCGGCTCGGTGGAAGACGGCATCGAGTTCCTGAAGACCTTCGACATCGTGGTGCACGAGCGCTGCGTGAACACGGCCCGCGAACTGGCGACCTACTCGTTCAAGGTCGACCCGGACACCGAGGAAGTCCTCCCGATCCTCGACGACAAGAACAACCACGTCATCGACGCCCTTCGCTACGCCCACGAGGGAGTGCGCAAGGCGGCGAAGCGCCCAGCCGAGCGCGCCAAGCCCAAGCGTGACGACTACGCCGCCAGCCGCAGCCAGGGAGGGCCAACATGGATGTCAGCATGACCGACCAGGCCCAAGAGGCTCAGCCTGCTTACGCGCCCCAGCTTGGCGATCTCAAGCGCGACTTCCAAAACGCCTGCGATGCCCAGCAGAAGGCCCGCGAGGAGGCGCGGACCAACCGCCGCTACTACGACAGCAAGCAGATCAGCCCGGCTGACCTGAAGGTGCTGGCCGATCGTCGGCAGCCGCCCCAGGTCGACAACGTCATCAAGCCGGCGATCAACGGCATGATCGGCGTTGTCGAGCGGGGCGAGACGGACCCAAAGGCCGCGCCGCGCACCCCGGACCGTGAGAACGCCGCCGACGCGGCGACGGACGTCCTGCAGCTGGTCTACGACGACACCAAGCTCCACGACATCAAGCTCAAGGTGTTCGAGAACATGCTGATCGAGGGCATTGGCGCCTCGATCACCGAAGTTGACGAGCGGATGAACGTCGTCGTCCGCCGGATCCGGTTCGAGGAATTCTTCTACGACCCGTTCAGCCGCGAGACCGACTTCTCGGACGCGGCGTTCATGGGCATCGCCAAGTGGTCCTACGTCCAGGACGTCGCCAAGATCTACCCGGAGTTCGCCGCCGAGCTGCGCACCCAGTGCAGCATGGGCGACACCAACGCCACCTTCGACGACCGGCCGCAGAACAACATGGCGTTGCTCTGGACCGACCCCAAGCTGAAGCGCCTGTTGGTGGTCGAGATGTACCGTCAGGACGGCGGCTGGAAGAAGGTGGTCTTCACCGGCTCTCTGCTGCTGGAGGCGGGCGATAGCCCCTATCTCGACGACGACAAGCAGCCGGCCAACCCGATCAGCGCCGCGGCGATCTACGTCGACGACGACAACAACCGCTACGGCGTCGTGTCGGACTGGCGATCGAACCAGGACGGCATCAACAAGCGCAAGTCCAAGCTCCTCTATCTGACGAGCGCGCGCCAGATCCAACAGCGTGAGCCCGACGCGGCCGAGGTCGACGCCGAGACCGCCCGTCGCGAGGCCGCGCGCCCTGACGGTGTGCTTCCGGCGGGCTGGGAGGTGGTGCCGACCACCGACATGTTCGAGGGCAACTACCGTCTGCTGCAGGAGGACAAGCAGGCCATCCAGCGCGCCGGCGTCAATCCGGCGGTGCTCGGCAGGGAAGGGGAGAACCAGAGCGGCCGCGCCAACCTCGTGCGCCAGCAAGCCGGGCTGACCGAGCTGGCGATAGTCTTCAAGGCCCTGAAGAAGTGGGAGGAGTCGACCCTCGTCAAGGCGTGGGAGCGCGTCCGCCAGTTCTGGACCGAGCCGATGGTCAAGCGGATCACGGACGACGAGAACTCCTGGCGCTTCCTGCACCTGAACCGGCCGGTGATCGAGGTGCAGGACCAGGTCGTCGGTTACGACACGTGGAGCGGTGAGCCGATCGTCCAGGGCGTACCTGTTCAGGTCGGCGTCGAGAACGCCATCGCCAAGATGGAGATCGACATCATCCTCGACAGCGTGCCGGACACCACCAACGTCCAGCAGGAGCAATTCCAGATCCTGTCGGAACTGGCCCGCGCTTACGGTCCGCAGGAGGTGCCGTTCGACGACCTGCTGGCGCTGTCGGCGCTGCCGCACAAGGCCCAGATCATGGACCGTCGTAAGGCTCGCCAGGAGCAGGCCGCCCAGGCCGCTCAGAACCCCAATCCGGTGCAGCAGTTGGCCCTACGCAAGGCCGCCGCCGAAACCGCCGAGACGGAAGCCAAGGTCGGCAAGACCCAGGCCGAGACCGCCGAGACCCAGGCCGAAGCCGCCATCAAGGCGCAGCAGGCCCAGAACCCCATGCTGGAAAGCTGGCTTCAACAAGCCGGCTGATCCCATGCCCGCCGCCGGGGCCAACGGGCGATCGCAGCTACGCGCCGGCTGAGAGGGTGCGAACAGGCCGCCGCTGATCGGGCGCTCCAAGGTGAAATATGACTGACCTGCCTGACTTCCTGTCGGATGAACCCTCCGACCTGGGCGAAGCGCCCGTGACCGCCGAAGCCGCGCCGGCTCTCGCCGCGCCGGAACCGGAGGCCGCGCCGCCGGAAGCCGCCGAACCCGAAGCGCCTGTCGCTCCGGTCGAGCCGCAAGCCCAGCCCACGCCGAATGCGCCGCCGCCTGGCTACGTGCCGCTGTCCGCCCTGCTGGACACCCGGGACCGCGCCAAGGAGGCCGAGGCCCGCGCCCGCGCCCTCGAAGCGCAGATCAACCCGCCGCAAATCCCGGACCCCTTTGAGGATCCTGAAGGCTTTGCAGCCCACCAGGCCGCCACGATCCAACACGAACTGAAGGTCCAAGCCTTCAACAATTCGAAGCTGATCGCGGAGAGCAGCCCGGACGCCGCCATGATCCCTGAGGCCTTGGCCTGGGCTCAGCAGCGTGCGGAGCAAGACCCTGGTTTCAGGCACCAGTCGTTCAACCATCACCACCCCGTCGGCTTCGCGCTCCAGGAGTTCAAACGCCACAAGGCGATGACCCTGGTCGGCGACGACCCCGACGAGTTCGTTCGCAAGCGCGCCGCCGAACTCGGCTTCGTGCTGCCCTCCCAACCGTCGAACCCGGCCCCCGCGGCTCAGCCCGCGCCGGCGCCGATCACCCCACAACGTCCTGTCGCGCCGAGGCCCAGCCTTGCCGCCACCCCTTCGGCCGGCCGTGTCGCCGCGCCGCAAGTGCGTGATGGCGAAGCCACCTACGCCGCGATGTTCGATCGATAAAGGAACCCACGATGGCTGATACCGTCGTCACCGCTGACCTCGAACTGGTCAAATGGCAGTCGGACTACTGGACCGAATACGTCCGCGAGTCGGGCTTCAACCCCTACATGTCGTCGTCCGTGAACGCGGTCATCCAGACCAAGCGTGAGCTGATCGACGGCGGCAAGGATCTCATCATTCCCCTGGTCGGCGCTCTGCGCGGCAAGGGCACCGGTGCGGGCAAGCTGACCGGCAACGAAGAGCCGATCGACAACTTCGCCTTCCGGACTCGTCCGGTCTGGCGCCGTAACGCCGTCACGGTGAAGAAGTCGCAGCAGCAGAAGGCGGCCATCGACCTCTTCCGCGCCCAGAAGGACGTGCTGAAGATCTGGTCTTCGGACGACATGCGCGATCGCATGATCGACGCCCTGTCGGTCGTGGCGGAAGACGACAACCGCTATGACGAGGACGAAGGCATCGGCCGCCAGGTCCCGTACATCGAGGCCACCGCCAGCCAACGCAACGCCTTCGCCGCGGCCAACCAGTTCCGGATCCAGTTCGGCAACTCGGCTTCGAACTACTCGGCCACTTTCGCCACCGGCCTGGGCAACGTGAACACCTCGACCGGCAAGTGGTCGGCGGCCACCATCGATGCGGCCAAGAAGCTGGCCAGGACCCGTAACAAGGCGACCGGCCAGCGCGCGATCCGCCCCTATCGCAATGGCTCGGACGGCAAGGAGTTCTACCTCCTGTTCGTCTCGACCGACGCGATGACGGACCTGCGCAACGACACGGACATCAAGGCCTACAACAAGGACGCCCGTCCGCGTGAGGTCGAGAGCAACCCGTACTTCCAAGACGGCGACCTGGTCTATCGCGGCGTCATCATCCACGAGATCCCCGAGCTTCCGAGCCTGGGCCCCGTGGGCGGCTCCTCGGCCAACATTGACCCCGGCTATCTCTGCGGCGCCCAGGCCATGGTCGTCGGCTGGGGGCAGGACCCGATCGGCACCCAGCGCAAGGATGACGACTACGGGTTCATCAAGGGCGTCGGCACCGAAGAACTCCGCTCGGTCGACAAGACCTTCTTCAACAACCAGCAGCACGGGATCGTCTCGATCTACGCTGCTCGCAGCGCCTAAGGACGCCTGACCCATGGCTAAGGCTTTCCCAACCTACGTCGCCACCAACCCGACGCCGCCGGCCAAGACCAGCACGTCCTCGAACGACCGGATCAGCGTCGGCCAAACCATCGCGGTCACGGCCGGCCAACTGACCTTGGGCGCGCTGCTCGGCGGGATCATGATCCCGAAGGGCGCCGAGATCGTCGGCTGCCAGCTCTCGTCGACGGACATCGACACCGGCGGTTCGCCTGCGGTTGTCCTGGCCGTCGGCGACGCTGGCGATGACGATCGCCTGATCACCGGCGCCACGATCGGCCAGGCCGGCGGCCACACCGCCGCCATCGCGCCGCTTACCGGCTTCGGCTACCAGTACACCGCCGACACCCTGGTTCAGGTGAAGGTGACCACGGCGCCGGCCACGGCGGCGGCCGGGACCATCAAGGTCCTGATCGACTATGTGACCAACTAGGAGGCGCTGACATGTTCATCCGCCTCACTGACGACCTGGAGCTTCTGGCCCAGGCCGACAATCCGCGCTTCGTCGAGGTGTTTGGCGTCGTCGTCGGCGATGAGCCGGTCGACGTCGGCCACCTGCCGGAGCAGCACAAGGCAACGCTGAAGAGCAATCCGTTCTTCGTCGAGGCCGATCCCCTCGACCATGACGGCAACGGCAAGAAGGGCGGCGCCAAGGCCCGCAAGGCGAAAGCGCAGTTCATCGCCGCCGTCGACCCAATCCGCGCCGAACTGATCGCACAGCTGGAAGGCCTGGGCGTCGAGTTCGACCCGAACGCGGACATCGAAGCGTTGGAAGCGGTTCTCGACGCCGCCACCGCGCCTGACGAGGCCTGATCCCTCCTCGTCCCAGCGCCCCGCCTGCCATCCCCCGGGTGGGGCGCACCCCTTTCATCGTGAGGTGATCCGATGCCCAATTGCCGGGACATCATCACACGCGCCTTGCGCAAGGTCGGCCACATCGGCCGCACCGAAAATCCCAGTGACGCCGACGCTCGCATGGGAATGGCGGCCCTTCAGTCGATGTTCGACGAATGGGCCTCGGGCGGCTCGTTCGGTCCGCTGCGCGACGTCTACAAGGACAGCGCCTACACGGCGCGCGCCGGTGAGCGCGTTCGCTCGACCGCCGCCGTGACGCTACCGGACTACACCCAGGTCGACGGTCTGACCTACAGCGACGACTACGGCTTCGGGTTCTGCCGCGACGACCGCCCACGCAACCGCGCGCTGATCGTGGTGATCAACCCGGCGACCGGCGAGCGGACCACCAACCTCTGGGACGCCTGGCGCGGCCAGTGGGTCCACATCGAAGCTCTGATCGAAGCTGACGAGGCGCCGCTTGCGGCTCTGGGCGCCGACGGCCTGGCGTGCTGCCTGGCCCGTGCTCTCAGCGACGACACCGGTCAGAAGCTGGGGGACGAAACTCGCCGCCGGGCCCAAGCCTTCGAGACGCGGATCCGCCAAGGCGCGGACGGCCGGCGCGACGCAACTCCCGGCATCTTCTGCTGATGTCGTCGCTGCCCATCGCCAGAGGCGCTTATCGTCGCCGGGACAATTCGCCGATCCGCCTGGTCAACGCCTTCTTCGAGCAGGATCCGACCAACGTCCGCGATCAGGTTTCGATGATCGGACGTCCGGGCCTCAAACCGTTCGCGACCCTGGCCGGGTCATCGGTGGCGGGCGTGATCCGCCGCGAGGATGACGCCGACGGCATGCTTTGCGTCTCCGGGACCTCTGCCTACGCCGTCTCGACCGCTGGCCTGATCACGACGGCCGGGACCGGCGTGGCCGGCACGGGTCGGGTTCGCATGGCCACCGACGGCGCGAACACGATGATCGTCCGGGCGGGCGTGCTTTATCTCCACCTCGATACGACGGTGTCGGTCGTCGAGATGCCGGATAACATCGAGGTTCTGGACGTCGTCTTCCTTGCCGGGCGGTTCTGGATCGCCACCGTGCTCGACGGGCGCGTCTATTTCACCGTGCCGGGCGAGACCACTGTCGACGCCCTGAACTACTTCAGCGCCGAGAGCTCGCCTGACAAGCTTGAGGGCCTGGCTGTCTCGGGAGACGAGCTGATCCTCTTGGGTCGTTCGTCGATCGAATACTGGACCCCGGTCGCCGATCCAGACCTTCCGGCCCAGCGCGTGCTTGGCCGAGCATCCAAGGTGGGATGCGCCAGCGTCCATTCGATCGCGATGGGCGACCTCGCGGCGTGGGTCGGCGACGACAACCAGGTCTATCGCTCGGGCGAGGCCCTACCGATCCCCATAAGCGACGCTGGTATGGTCGAGATCATCCGACGCTCGCGGCCTGGCCTGGATGCTGCTGATCCCGCCAAAACGCTTGGCGGCTGGATGTTCAGCGCCGACGGCCACAGCTTCTATGTGCTCGACGTGCCGGGTTTTGGGACGCACGCCTTCGACTTCACGACCAGTCAATGGTGCGAGTTCGCCTCGCTGGGACGTTCGCTGTTCAACGCCAGTTGCGGCGCCAAGCTCTCGGAGGGCCGCTGGGTCATCGGCGGGACGTTTGATGGCAAGCTCCGCGTCCTCTCGCCCGACGCCCTGGACGATGACGGCGATCCGCTGGTGCGGGTCTATCCGGCGCTCCTGCCGGTCCGCGATACGGACAGCTGCTTCAATGTGATCCTGGAGTGTTCGGTCGGGTCGGCCTCGCTCCACTACCCGGTCGACAATCCCAAGGTTGGCGCGCGCGTCAGCCGCGACAATGGCAAGACCTGGCTCGACTGGACCTACGCCAGCCTCGGCCTGCAGGGTGATTACACCCAGCGGCCGGCTTTCAAGGGCTTGGGTCGCATGGATCCGCCGTCCCACCTCTTCGAGTTTCGGGTCAGCGACCCCATCGAGTTCACCCTGCGGGCGGCACGCTACAACGAGGTCGTTCGCTGATGGCCTTCGAGCTTCCCACACTCGCCGCCGGCGTCGCGATCGTCGACAAGAAGGGCAATCCGACACCGCAGTTCATGCTGTTCTGGCAGCGGGTGTCGAGGCAGATCCAGGATCAGGAAGAAGCGCAGGACACGCTAACCCAGCAGCTCCAACAGCAGCAGACCCTGATCCTGCAGTTGCTCCTGACGGTCACCCAGAACGTCGTCTACCTCAACAACCTGTCGGAATACCTGATCGAGCTTTCGAACGCCTCGAACGCCCGGCTGGTCTTCACCCAGTGCGCCGTCGCCACCGTCGCCGGCGCGACCATGACCGACATCAGCGGGTGCGGTGACCCGCTCGACTTCCCCACCTGGCCCGGCGAGCCGCCCACGCCGCCGTGGGACCCTGGCGAGGATCCCGGTCCATGATCAAGGAGAGCTTCATGCGTGACCTTCGCGCCGTCACGAGCAAGGACACGTCCGGGATCGTTCGGCTGTTCGGGATCGACGACATTCTGGTCGCGGCCGGCATTTCTGCGGCGGGAAGCCTTCTTGGCGGAGGCGCCGCGAAATCCGCCGCCAAGACGGCCGCCCAGGCATCGCAGTACGCCACCGACCAGAACACCGCATTGCAGCGCGAAGCGATGCAGATCGCCCAGCAGAACACGGCGACAAGCCGAGCCGCAGGCGATCTGTCCACGAACGCGCTGGCCGCCCGTTTTGGCCTGATCCCAACCGGCTCGACGCTGGGATCTGGCAACATCTACGCCAGCGGCGCCGGGGCCCAGACGCCGGCTCAAGGCGCGGCCGGCAACATCTATGCGAGCGCCACCCCGTATTCGCCGCCCGCCGCGGGCTCGCCGGACTGGAGCGCGTATATCGCGGCCCATCCCGACCTTCAGGCGGCGATCAACGATCCGAACGGCGGCTTTGTAGGCTCGACGCCGGAGGAGAAGGCCGCAAACCACTATGCGCGCTATGGCCAGGCCGCCGGTTGGGATCTTCCGACGGTCTCCGCGAGCCAATCCGCCGCGCCGGCGACCGACGTCCAGCTGTCCAGCGCCGCCCAGGTGCCGACCTACACCCGTCCGACGGCGCAACAGGCTCCGGCCGCCTATGTGCCGAACGTCTACGAGGCGCCGACCTACACCCGCCCGGAATACGACAAGACCCTGGACGTCAGCTACGACGCCTATGAGGCCTCTCCCGAGGCCCTGGCGGCCAACTACGATATCTCGCAGCAATCGGGAGCGGCGTCTTCCGCAGCTGCGGCGGCGGGAGCCGGCAAGAGCGGCGCGGCGCTGAAGGCGCTGCAGCGCATCGGCCAGGACAACAAGGTCAAGTATTACGGCGACTTCCGAAACTACAACACCAACCAGTACAACGTCGACCGGTCGCGCTTCGACACCAACTACAATTACGACACCAGCCTCAAGGCGTCGCTCGCGCAGGCCTACGACTCGCTCAACAGCGGCAACGCATTCCAGGCCGCCAACCTCGCGCGCTCGGACTACCAGTACGGCCAGAACCGCGCCGACAACATCTTCAACCTCGACCGGGCTTACGGCACCGACTTGGCGTTGGGTAACCGCGCCTACGAGACCAGCCGCTACGACACCCAGACCGGCAACCTGTTCAACCTGGCCAACCTGGGGCAGGGGGCGGCGGCTTCGTACACCGGCGCCGCGCAGGCCTCGGCCAACAACCAGGGCAACGCCCTGTTCAGCAACGCGGCCAACCAAGGCAATGCGGCGCTGACCTCGGCCGCCCAGACGAACCAGTTGATCGGCACGGGCCTTAGCGCCCTGGGCTACGCGCTCGGCAACCGTTCCAACACCACGTCGGCGTCGACGGTTCGCACCGGCAACATCTTCGGACCGCAGGCCTAGGAGACCAACGCATGGCCGAGATCGACTGGGGGATCATCAACAACGCCCCCAACGTCTTCGCGATGGGCCTGGAAGGCTATCAAGCCGGCCAGCAGGCGGTCGCTCAGCGGCAAAGGCTGGCTCTGGTGCAGCGCCAGGCCGACCGCGAGGAGGCGAAATACCAAACCGATCTGGAGCGCCAGAAGCGTCGAAGCCAAATCACGGCCGGGTATAGCGCCAATCCAACGCAGGCCCGGCAAGAGGCCGTGGCCGCCGGAGACTTCGATCTTGCCGAGCAATTTTCAAAGCTGGACGTCACCAAGCGCGAGGAGATCGGCCGCAAAGCCGAGATCGGCGCCAAGGTGGCTCAGCAGCTCCTCGGCCAGTTCCCGGGCGACGAGATGGTCGAGCAACGCAAGGCCGCTGCGATCGCCATGGCGCCACAGCTTGCCCAGTATGGCGTGACGCCTGAAGAGGTCGCGGCTAGCGACTACAGCACCGGTGGGCTTCAGCGCAGCTTGGCGCTGGGCATGTCGGTGGGGGAGGCGATTGCCAAGGCCAACGCCGATCGCGACTTCGGTCTGCGCAAGTCGGACACCGAGCACGACAACACGTTGGCCGACGAGCAGTTCGGCGAGACCAAGCGCCACAATCAGGTCGGGGAGCACAACGACGCCACCCGCCTGGGCTATGAGGGCGAGCGGGTCGGCATAGATCGCCAGCGCCTGGGTCTTGAAGGGCAGCGGGTCGAGATCGAGCGCGGAAAGGCGGCGCTGACCGCCAACGGCAAGCCGCTCCCGGCCCCCATTCAAACCGGCTATCTCGGGAACCAGCAGTCGATCAAGCAGATCGACGAAGCGATCGCCGCGCTCAAGGCCTATCCGCAGTCGGTCGGACTGGTGCGCGGCGCTGGCGACGGTGTGAACCAGCGGGTGGACCCGCGCGGGGTCGATGCTCGCGCCAAGTTGGCCAACATCGGCAGCCTCATCATCCACGACCGCGCGGGCGCGTCTCAGACCGTGAACGAGACCAAACGCCTGACGCCCTTCGTGCCGGGCGTAACCGATGGCGCGCGCGCGGCGATCAAGAAGCTTGAGACCCTGCGAAGCCAGTACGTGAACGAGAACAACGGGATTGAAGTCGCTTACGGCGAGGGTAGCGGCTATCGCGCCTTGCCGCGCGGCGGCGGCGCTTCGGGTAGTGCTACGGTCCGTGTGAACACCCCCGACGAGGCTCGGCGACTGCCTCCTGGGACCCGGTTCATCACCCCTGATGGCCGGGAGAAGGTGCGCTGATGGCCGATCCATGGGGCGAATTTCAGGACGCCAGGCCCGCGAAGGGCGCTGACCCTTGGTCGGAGTTCGCCGACGCCAAACCGGCCGCGAAGGCGCCGGCCAAGCCGAAGGCTGCACCGAAGCGCACGCTGCTCGAGGAAGCCGCCGGCGCTCTGGCGAACGTCAATCGCGGCTTGCTGGTCGGGGACGAACTGGTCGCCGGTCTGGGTACGGCCATTGACGTCGTTTCCGGCAAGGCGAAGAGCCTGGGCGACATACCCAACATCTACGCCCGGAACATGAAGACCCAGCGCGGTATCGAGGACGATTTCGCCGAGCGTCGTCCGAACGCGGCGGCTCTGGCCCGCGGGACGGGCGCGGCGGCGACGTTGGCCATCCCGGCCGGCAACGCCGCAAACATCTACGCTCAGTCGCCGCGCCTGTTGAACGCGGCTCGGGGCGCGGTTGCAGCCGGAGTGCAGAGTGCAGCGGCCGGGGTGGCGGATCGCGGCACGGCGCAAGAGCGTCTGGCGACGGCCTCGAAGGCGGCGATCGACCCGGTGACGCTGGGCCTCGGGGCGGTCGGCGGAGCCCTAGCCCCGGCGCGCGCCGGCCAACCACGGACGAAACCCGTCTCGGACAACGTCAAAGCGCTCCGGGCCGAGGGCGTGCCCCTCACGCCCGGCCAGGCCTATGGCGGCGCTGCGAAGATGACCGAAGACGCCATGACGTCGACCCCTATCCTGGGGACGGCCATCCAGGATGCTCGACGCAGCGGTCTCGAACGGTTCAACACGGCCGCCGCGAACCGAGCGCTCAGCCATGTGAACGCCAAGGTGCCGGAGGGCGTGAAGCCCGGCAATGACACGATCGCTTATGTCGGCGATCTGCTGTCGTCGAAATATGATGCCCTGCTGCCCAAGGGTGGTGTTCGGGCGGACCCTGGCTTCGCCGATGACGTGGCCCGAAACGTCGTGCCTGTCGCCGAGACGCTCACGCCTCAGGCGCGCGACCAGCTGCTCGGCATCGTCGAGTCCCGCGTCAACAGCCGCATGAACACGGCCGGCGGCATGGATGGCCAGACCTATCAGCGCGTTCAGAGCGAACTGAAGACCCTTGCCGGCCGCTTCAGTGGCAGCACCGACGCGGATCAGAGAGCGATCGGTGATGCGATCACTGGGATCTCTGGTGCGCTTCGCGACGCGGCCGGCCGTCAAAACCCTTCCTTCGGCGGTCAGCTGAAGCGGCTCGACCGCGCCTACGCTGAGTTCAAGCGCGTCGAGGGGGCGGCGTCAGCCGTCGCCGCGGACGGTGGCGTGTTCACGCCCGCTCAGTACCAGAGCGCGGTTCGCGCCGGAGACAAGACGGTCGGCAAGCGCCAGTTCGCGCGTGGTGCGGCGCTGGGTCAGGATTTCGCGGGCGCCGCCAAGGATGTCCTGCCGTCGAAGGTGCCGGACAGCGGCACGGCCGGGCGAGGGATGGTCGGGGCTCTGGCGACAGCTCCGGCGACGGTGGCGGCTGGCTTCGCGACCGGCGGCGTGGCTGGCGGCCTTACGGCGGCTGGTGGGGTGGGCGGTACGCTCGGCGGACTGAAGCTGGCGTCGGGCGCCTACAGTCCTCGCGCGATCGAGCGGTTCAACCAAGCCCTGGACGAACGCATCGGGCGAGAGGGCCAGGTTGCGGCGCTCGCCGAGCTTCGCCGCCTGGCCGGCCAAGAGCCTGCTGTCAGAGAGCTGTATCAGCAGGCGGCGGCAAGGCTTTCAAGGGCGGTGGGAGCCGAAGGAGCGGTTCGGGTCGGCGCACAACCGACCGCACCCGCTTACTGAACCATCGGCCGCTGCGCACAAAAGCGGCCCAGAAGATGAATAGGCCGATCGTCGCGTTGGAAGATCGGAACAAGACGTCGAACTCGTCCTCGCCGGGACGCTGCAGGTAGTCGCCACGCAGGCGGCGAATGTCCTTCGGGCTCAGCCCGCCGATCTTCTTTCCCATCCCGCACCTTTACCACGCCCGCGCCTCGTGAGCGCGCGCTTTCGCATGGAGACCCCATGGCCGCTGGCTTGCTCATCTTCCCCGGCGCCTTCCCATCGCGGGCGTGGAACAATGCGGACCGGATCGCGGCGCAGATCGCTTTCTATGAGAACGGCGCACCGGGTACGCCCAAGACGGTCTACGCCGACGTCGGCCTGACCACGCCGCTGGTCAACCCGGTGCACAGCGACGCCTATGGGAATTTCCCGGCGATCTACGCCGACATCGCCGAGCTCTACACGGCTGTGTGGTCGACCGACGACGGCCAGAGCAAGACCTATGACGACCTGTCGGCCAGCACTGCGGCGAACCAGGGCATCTACGACGCCACCCTGGCGCTGAAGGAAGAGGCCCAGGATCTTCGCGACGAGACCGCGCAGCTGAAGACGGACACGCAAGGCGTCTATGACGACGCCGTGGCGCTGTACGGTAGCCTGGCGGCTGTCGATGCGGCCAAGACGGCAGCTCAAGCCTCGGCGACGGCGGCGGCCGGTAGCGCTACGGCTGCGGCGGGGTCTGCAGCTGGAGCTTCGGGGGCAGCGACGGCCGCGTCAGGGTCCGCCACGGCGGCGGCGGCCAGCGCGACCAACGCTGCGGCCTCGGCAGTTCAGGCCAAAAGCTATTTGGCCGGCCTTGGCTTCACGTTCTCTAGCACGACCACGGACTCCGATCCCGGCAACGGTGGCCTGCGCATCAGCGCCGCAAACGATTTCCTGTACATAGATGACCTCGACGCGGATGGCCAAGCTGCTGGCGCGGTCGTCGACACCTACGACAACAGCACCTCGCCCACGAAGGGTTATATCTACCTCCGAGGCGGGACTTCGGACTCGCTCAAGGTCTTCGCGGTCACGGGCGCAGTGGTGGCGGCGTCGGGCTATCGCAAGGTGCCTGTCAGCCTTGCGTCGAGTTCCGGCGCATTCACGAACACCGAGCGCCTAGGCCTCTCCTTCGCTCCGAACGGCGACGTCGGCGCCACGGCTTCGGTTGGCTATGCCGCCAAGACTGGCGCCTACACGGTCATTTCCGCGGACTGGGGAAAGATCATCGACTGCACCGGATCTGGCGGGTTCACGGTGTCGTTCACCTCGGCCGCTACCCTGGGCAACGGCTTCTATGCCTACCTGAAGAACTCCACGACCGGCATCATCACCGGCCCCACGGTTGATGGTTCGACCTTGACGCTAGGCCCGGGCGACGAAGTGCTGGTCGAGGCGGATGGCTCGGCGTTCCACGGTCTGACCCTCAAGAAAGCGGGCTGGACCCTCTACAATACCCAGACCGTATCGACGCCTGTGAGCAGCGTCGCCGTGACGAACATCCCTCAGAGCTACGCCAGTGTCATGGGGATCGTGAAGGGCGCCAGCCATAACAACGGCAGCGACACCACTCTTACGGTAGCGACGTCTTCCAACAATGGCAGCAGCTATGGAACTGCCCAGTCCGTGACCCAGCCGGACGGGGCGTCCGCATCCATCAGCGGCGCTGCACACTTCCCCCACTATCGCGCTGACTACGAGGTGGTCACGGCCGCCGTCGGTCCGGCGCCGATCACTCAGGCCGCTTCTATGGCGCACGTCGGCGGGATGAATGCTCTGCGCTGGTCCTATCTGGCCGGGAGCATCGACGCCGGCACCTTCGAGACATGGGTGCGCTGATGGACCAGATGATCAACGGTCAGGTGGTCCCGATGACCGCCGAGGAGATCGCTGAGTTCGAAGCTAGCCGCGCGGTCGCTCAACTGGTCGCTCTGGACATGATCAAGAACGCTCTCGCGGCGATGCCGGATGCCCAGCGCGACGAGCTAATCAGCTTCGCCGCCAGCCTGGCCTGACCCCCCCTCCATCCAACGCAGTCGAAAGGAGCGCCGCTATGAGCGCGCAAATCCCCTATGCCGGTAACCCAAAGAACATCGACCCCGGCATCCGCGTCTCGGCCGTCACGAAATCCGACACGGCCGAGCTGAACGCGCGGGGCCTCTACGTCGGTACCGCCGGTGATCTCGTCATCACCACGCTGGAGGGCAATGACGTCACGTTCAAGAACGTCCCCGCGGGCGCCGTGCTGCCGATCTATGCGTACAAGGTGAAGCAGGCGACGACGGCTGCGGACATCGTCGCGCTGGACGTGATCTGACCCGTGGTCGCGATCTCTCTCGGCCTCGGCCTCGGCCTCACCCCTGGAAAGGGTGGTGGGGTGCTGCCGCTCTTCGACCAGATCGCGGCGGCCGGCGATCTCATGTTTGCGTTTCGCGCTGACAACAAAGGGGCGCGGGAAGTTTCGTCGGGCGCGGTCTCGTCGATCCCGAGCACCGGGGCGGGCTTCAATCCGGCAGCTCAAGCGACGGCGGGCGCGCGCCCCTTGGCTCAGACCCGTTATGCTCAGTTCGACGGCGTGGACGATCACCTGACCCAGGGCAATGACCGAGGAACGCTGACGCTCGCATCGCGATACACCATCGATAATACCAATACGGGCCTTGCATACTTGGCCGACGGCGGGGTGGTGAGCGGCGACCATGGCAGGTTGACGGGAGGCGAACCCTCGCCGACTCCTGGCGTCCGGGTCTACGATCTCATCGGCGGCGTTTTGGTGCTCCGTTGGCAGGTCACGCTCGCGTCGGTTGGGGTCGCCTCCACCGCCAGCGTGCAAGGCGTCTGGGTCGATCCGATCGACAACACCATCTACGCGATGTGCTACGGCACCGGCATCGTCATCCATCTGCGGGCTGATGGCTCGCTTATCGAAAAGCTGACCGGCTTCAGCCTTGCTGGAAATGGGCTCACGGGTGACCCGAGCTATCCGGACTGCCTGGTTGTTGGCCTCAACAACTCCGGCGTGATCAATTGGGTCCGGAAGTCCGACAAGACCGTCGTGAAGACGGTCACCCTACCTCAGACCCCTGACCAGCTTGAATTCAATGCGCTCAAGAGGTGGCTAGAGTTCACCTATGGCACGGATGTTGTGTCTGGTAACGTCGCTGCGTTTGCGCTTTACAATAACGCACTGGTTGGAGTGAAGACATCAACCGTTGCCGATTGCATTGAGGGAAGCGCGAGGCGTGGAAGCCAAAGAGCCATAAATAACGACGGGGGCTTCCATTTAGGCGCAAGCGGACTGAACGAGCTCATGATCTTCGATGAGACGCCGTTCCCGACCGGAGCGGCGCCGGGTTCGAAGTTCGGGATCGCCTGGGTCGGACAGATCCCGTCGACCAAAGCCAGCACGGGCGCGATCCTCGCTGGCGGACAGGGAAGCCTGACCTCGGCCAATACCTCGGGCTTCGACGTGTTGGCCCCAGCCAACAGTAGTACCGTTCAGCGCGCCCAACTCCAAAACCAGAACTACGATTTCGCCACGGACCTTCTCGGCTGGCATGTGCATTGCCTGATCACCGACCTCACGGCCAAGACCATGGCCTACTACCTGGACGGCGCGCTTCAGGAGACCAAGACTCTCACGACGACCATTGCCTACCTCACGACCCAGAACTGGTGTCTGGGAGCGGAGCATCGCAGCACAGGCCCGACGCTGTTCGGCAAAGTGAACATTGGCGGCGCCGTGGGCTTCATTAATCCGGACGTTTGGGCGGCGCGGGTGATGGCCGAACTGGCGACAATTTAACTGGTCAGGCGGGCAAGCTGTGCCGCCTAACCTATAGTTTAATCGACAGGCTTAGTGCGCCAGTCGCGGACAACGGTCTGCGAAGCTGTGGAATGGCGCCTATGGTTGACGGTCGGGTACAGTCGATATTGAGGACTGAGGTTCTCGGGATCGATTGGAGTTGACAATGGACCATAGAATTCGGACGGCGCACGAAGCTGAGGTTCGGTTTGGCCCAGTTGGATTCTGTATTTATTGCGGCAAGTGTGATGGGAAGCTCACTGACGAGCACATCATTCCAGACGGGCTCGGCGGAAATCTAATCCTCGCGGAAAGCAGTTGTGTCGATTGCGCGCGGATAACCGGCCAGACGGAACAGGTTGTGCTGCGAAAATATCTCCACAATATTCGTGGAGCTCTTGGTATAAGATCAAAGAAATCCACGGAAAAGCTGAAAGATTTTATCCATACAGTTCATGTCGCGAGTGAGAAGCGCGAACTTGATATCGTCCCAGCCTCAGAGCGCTCTCTCTTTATGCTCCATGCCGTAAATACAGACTCTCACCCGTCTCTCCTTCAGGGCCAAGCCCTCACCCCGCCTCAGTTGATTTATACGATCGTTGCTCCTGATGACGTGGAGGCGAGGGACGGTGTTATCGATGGAAAATTCATCTACGGCTGGAACGGTTCTGGAGATGTCAATCCCATAATCAGAATGGTCATGAAGATCGCTTATGCATATGCGTATGCAGTTCTGCCGCCAGAAGAAATCGACACAAGCCTCTCTCACCATATACTGAAGAAGCCGGGGCAAGACATACTTAATGTGTTCGGCGCACTCAAAAGTTCCGAGTCCTTGCTGAGCTTGCACGACATTCAGATCGTAAAAGCAATCTCGTGGCTGGAGACAGAATATTGGCTAGTCAGGCTAAAGCTATTCTCCTTTATGAGTAATGCTCCCACGTACGAGGTTGTCATTGGTCGCCCGTCGCAATCTTAGGGCCTAGCCCCCACCTCAGTATCGAAGGTGGGGGTGCGACCTGGGCCAACTGGCCCAAAATTTGAGTCCGGAAGTTGCTTGCGGGACCTCGTTTCACCAACGAGGTCCCAAAAATGCACACCTTCCAGGAAGCAGCCGCCGCCTACCTCGAGCACGGCGGCGAAGGCCGCTACCTTCCGCGGCTGATCGCGCACTTCGGTGCGCGGGACGTGACCACCATCACGCCGCTGGCCGTCCGCGAGGCGGCGATCGCCCTCTACCCCGGCGCCGCGCCGTCGACCCGCAACCGCCAGGCCATCTGTCCGGCCCGGGCGGTGCTCTATCACGCCCATGAGCTGGGCTGGCGGATGCCTGCGCGGATCCGCTTGTTCCCGGCGCCGAAGATCCGCAAGACCGTGCCGGCCGGCCGCCGGTGGCTTGAGACCTTTATCGACCGCTGCGACCTCGACCAGCTGCCGCACCTGGCCGCTTGTGTCCTGTTCATGAATCTGACCGGCGCCCGGGTCAGCGAGGCGGTCGCGCTGCTGGGCGAGCATGTCGACCTGCGGGCCAGGACGGCGCTATTGGTCAAGACCAAGACCGACGTCAACAGCCTGCGCTACCTGCCCGACCACCTGGCCGAGCGGATCCGCGACCTGGGTCCGCGCCCGGGCGAGAGGGTGTTTCGTTTCACCTCGCGGTTCTCGGTCAACGAGCGGATCGCCGCCGTCTGCCGGCGGGCGGGCCTGCCCTACAAGTCGTCGCACACCGTGGGCCGACATGCCTTCGCGACCAACGCGCTCAACGCCGGCGTCAGCGTCCGGGTGGCCATGGACGCCGGCGGCTGGAAGTCGTCGAGCATCTTCCTCGAGACCTACGCGCACACCATCAACGCCGGGCGCACCGTGGCGGATCGCTTCAACGCCATCCACCACCAGGACCAGTTCTAAACTTCTTTCGAAAGCTTGGAGGTCCGCATGGACTTTGATCCCGACCGCACCACGGCGGCCGCTCAATGACGCCTGCATCTTGGATCGCGCTGGCCATAGGCCTGACGTCGCTGGTCCTGAACCTGCTCACGCTGGCCATCGGCTACGGCGTGTTGCGGGGGACCGTTCAGGCCTTGGGCAAGCGCGTGGAGGCGCTCGAGGTCGAGATCGGCGCTCTGACTGAGCTGCGGATCCAGGTCGGCAAGATCGGGGAGCGCCAGGACATCTGGATCGAGCAGCTGAAAGAGCTGAATGCCAGCGTCCGGTGGATGAGGGAGCCGGCGCCGATGGACGCTCCACGGCCCCCGGCGCGGACGAGGAGCAAGCTATGACCCGCGACTACCGCACCCTCGACGCAATCGTCGTTACTGCGTGCCTTGTCGACCTCACGCTGGTGGGCGCCGCACTGGTCTTCGTCAAGATCCCACAAGAGAACCTGCCGATCCTGGCGGGCTTAGCCTCGGGCGTGATCGGCGGTGCGCTGGGCGCCTACGTCGGCGCTCGCTGGGGCAACAAGAAGCCGACCAGCGAAGCCGAGAGCCAGGCGCCGGTCAACTCGCCGGCCGGGGCAACCCTAACCTCCACCGTTGAACCGAAGGGCTGAACCATGTGGACCTGGGACCAATCGGCCGGGACGCTGTCGCGCGACGGCGCGCTGATCTCGCGCGGCTATAGCGGCAAGGGGCGGGGCAAGAACAACCTGGCGCTGGAGGGCGTCGTGGGCGTCGGGCCAATCCCGGCCGGGCGCTGGAAGATTGGAGCCCCCTACAACAGCGCACGAGTGGGCCCCTACGCCCTGAAGCTCGACGCGGTAGACGCCAAGCCCGGCGATGACGTTGACCAGCGGACGGGCCGGGGAGCGTTTAGAGTGCACGGCGACAGCGTTCGCGCCCCGGGCTCCGCCTCGAACGGCTGCATCATCCTACCTCGCGCGATCCGCGAGCTGATCTGGAAGTCGGGGGACCGCGACCTCACCGTCGTCGCTTGAAGCTTTAAGCCCCCGACGCTCTCCGGCGCCGGGGGCCTGACCAGGCTCCAGGACTCCTTCGAGTCAGCCCCACAGCTAAGCTAGGTCGCCGGCTAAAAGCGCAAAGGTCGTGTCCGGTTCCCGACATGCGGAAATGAAAAGCCCCGGCTCTGCGGAGAGCCGGGGCCTGGCGATCGCTAAGTCAGGGGGGACGGACAGCGATCAGTTGAAGAACACCCCGCCGGAGGGTTCGTTCCGGCTTTCCCACATGGAGCCTCATCATGAAGCGCGCCATCTTTCTGGCGGGCGTCGCACTCGCGTGCCTGTCGCTACCTGCCTGTTCGAGCCTGGACGCCGCCCTCCAACCCGGCGGTGTCGGCGAGAAGGTTCTGACCAACCTCGAAGGCTGTCATCGCGAGTACAGCGGCGCCCTGGGCGCGGGCGTGACCGGATCGTTCCGGATCATCTGCGAACCGGTCCCCTCGAGGGCCGCGCCGCCCGCCGAGCCCGCCGCACCGCCGGGCGGCACCTGACGCGGTACATCTGACGTCTGACTGCTCGCCTGTCGGGTTAGAGCCACAACGAGGCCGCCGCCCTAACCCGGGCGGCGGCCTTTCGGCGTTCCGATCCCAGGAATCGCCCTAGACCCCCGCCATGAAGCGCGAAGACATCGACCATCTGCTCGACATCATGGCCAAGGAGGCGGCGGAGAAGAGCGATTCCGCCTACCTACCGGGGGCGATCACCTTCAACTCCGACACCTGGGTGAAGATGTCGAAGAACGACTTGCCCACAACGTGCGTGAGCATCGGCGTTGGCATCCGCTTTCGCGGGATCCAGGTACTGATCAGCAGCACGCGCGAGGACAAGGTCTTGAACCGCGCCGAGGATGGCGGCCAGGGCGGGCCGTACTTCGACCTTGAGCCGCGCGGCTAGAGCAGCGTCGGCTTAGAGGAGGCGGCCGGCGGCTCGATCTGGCGAACAGCGCGCCACCAAGGCCAGCGCCGACCATTACCCCGCTGCACCTTCTCCATTTCGAACCAGGCGCTCTCGCCTTCGAAGGCCGGCACGTCTTCGACGTTGACGAACTCTGTTGCCGACCGCCGCGAACCACCGGTTCTGCAGGCGAACGTGAAGTGAAGCGTCCGAGACGTCGGATCACCATGGTTCGCCCTGATCCGCGTCAGCAGCTCGACCGATCGCAGATAGACGCGGGGTAGTGTAGGCACGCGCGTCGTCGCGCTCTGTTTTGAGCGTTGGGCCGGCATCGAGATGTCTCCGGGGTGAACAGAGCCGGAACGTTATCCGGGACTATTCCGGGGAATCGAGTCCCGAACTACCCGATTTGACCGGTTTTGTTCCGATTTCGGGTCAACGCAGAGGTGCGCAAAATGCGACCTAAGTGATTGATTTATAAGGGAGAAAATGGCGCACCCGACACGATTCGAACGTGTGACCTTTGCCTTCGGAGGGCAACGCTCTATCCAGCTGAGCTACGGGTGCATCCCTTGCGGGAAGCGGGTCTTAGCCGAAAGGCGGCGCGTACGCAACGCGATCACGCCGCTCCCATGTAGATGAAGCGGGCCACGAACAGCGCCGCCAGGACGAACAGCAGCCAGTCGCCGGGCTTGGCCTGGCCGCGCGCCAGTTTTAGGATGGCGAAGGCGGTGATGCCGAACGCCAGGCCGTTGGCGATCGAGAAGGTCAGCGGGATGGCGATCACCGTCAGGAAGGCGGGGATCGCCACGCCCGGATCGTCCCAGTCGATGTCGGCCAGGGCGCCGACCATCATCGAGCCGACGATGATCAGGGCCGGGGCCGTGGCGGCGGCCGGGATGGCCTGGACCCAGGGCGCGAAGAACAGGGTCAATAGGAACAGGACGCCCACGACGATCGCGGTCAGGCCCGTTCGGCCGCCGGCCGCGACGCCCGAGGCGCTCTCGATATAGCTGACCACGGTCGAGGTGCCGGCCAGCGAGCCGCCGATCGTGGCGATACTGTCGGCCGTGAGGATGCGGTTCAGGCGCGGGATGGTCCCGTCGGGCTGGATCAGACCCGCCTTCTTGGTGACCGCGACCAGGGTGCCGACATTGTCGAACAGGTCGACGAACAGGAAGACGAAGATCACCTCGGCGATCGCCATGCCGGCGCCGCCGTTCAGGCGCAGGGCGGCCGGCACGTCCAGCTTGAAGGCCGTGGCGGTCAGCGCCGCCAGGCCGTACTCGCCGGGCGTCACCTTCGCCAGGCCCAGGGCCCAGCCCGCGGCGGCGGCCGCCAGGATGCCGATCAGGATCGCGCCCTTGACCCGCCAGACCATCAGCCCGCCCATGACGGCGAGGCCGAGTATGGCCAGGATCGCCGTCGGCTGGGTCAGGTCGCCCAGGGCCACCGTGGTGGCCGGATTGGGGACGATGATGCCGGCCTCCTTCAGGCCGATAAAGGCGATGAACAGGCCGATGCCCGCCGCGATGGCCGAGAACAGCGGACGCGGAATGGCCCCGACGATCAGCTGGCGAACGCCGGCCACGGTCAGAACCAGGAAGGCGATCCCCGACAGGAAGACGCAGCCCAGGGCGGTCTCCCACGGCAGGCCCATGCCCTTGACGACCGTGAAGGTGAAATAGGCGTTGAGGCCCATGCCGGGGGCCAGGGCGATCGGGTAGTTGGCGATCAGCCCCATCAGGATCGAGCCGAAGCCGGCGGCCAGGCAGGTGGCGGCGGCGACGGCGGCGACGGGCATGCCGGCCTGGCCCAGGATCGCCGGATTGACGATCACGATATAGGCCATGGTCAGGAAGGTGGTGAAGCCGGCCAGCGCCTCGGTGCGCAACGACGTGCCGTGGGCCTCCAGCCCGAACCGCTTCTCCAGGAAACTCATCGCCGCGACCCCCGTCCCATTCGAAGCGGGAGTGTTGGCGGCGTGTTCCCGGGAAGGCAAGCGTCTACCGTCAGTCCTTGGTCGGATCGGCCGCGTTCGGGTCGCCATAGGTCAGGGCCAGGAAGACATCTTCCAGATCCGGGTCCTCGGTGGCGATGTCCTTGATCTTCAGGCCGCTGGCGCGGACCGCCGCCAGCACCTGCTCGACGCTGGACTGACCGGTGCGATAGCTGACCTGGAAAGCGCCGTTGGCCCGCAGCTTGGTGTCGAAGCCCGCCAGGGCCGGGGCGGCCAGAACCGGCTCCTCGGGCGTGACCACGACGTTGCGACTGTCCATCCGGCTGAGCAGGGTCGCGGTGGGCTCGCAGGCCACCACCTCGCCGCGGTTGATGATGGCGATCTCGTCGCACAGCTCCTGGGCCTCTTCCAGGTAGTGGGTGGTCAGCACGATGGTGACGCCCAGCTTGTTGAGGCCCTTCACATAGTGCCAGAGCTGGCGGCGCAGCTCGACATCGACCCCGGCGGTCGGTTCGTCGAGGATCAGCACCGGCGGCTGGTGGACCATGGCCTTGGCCACCATCAGGCGGCGCTTCATGCCGCCCGACAGCTGGCGGACATAGGCGTTGGCCTTGTCGCCCAGGCCCAGGGCGTTGAGCAGCTCGTCGGTGCGGCGCTCGTTCTTGGGCACGCCGTAGAAGCCGGCCTGCACCTCCATCGACTCGCGCGGGGTGAAGAAGACGTCGGCGGCCAGTTCCTGCGGCACCACGCCGATCGCGGCGCGGGCGTCGCGCGGACGCTGGTCGATGTCGCGGCCCCAGATTCGGACCGTGCCCGAGCTCTTGCGCACCAGGCCGGCCAGGATGTTGATGAAGGTCGACTTGCCCGCGCCGTTGGGACCCAGCAGGCCGAAGATCGAGCCGCGTGGAATCTTCAGGTCGATGCCGTTCAGCGCCCGCTTTTCCGGCGAGGTCTTGGTGGCGGCATAGGTCTTGTACAGGCCCTCGGCTTCGATGGCGTAGGCGGGCAGGTCCATGGAGCGTCCAGATAGAAGATGGGCGGATCGGGTGGCGGGAAGGCCGGGAAATGTCGTTTGAGGCGCGCGTCGATTGACGGCGCCTTTGAGCGTCGCATAGGTATGCCTCGTTCGCCGCCGCGCCAAGGCCGCGTCCGGAGCCATTCTCGCGAGAAAGGCTCCTGTCTATCGTTTGGCGCGCGACGGACGCCGAAACCGGCGGCCACTTTCGTCTGTCGCGCTCGAAATCAGGGATTTCCCAATATGGCCAAGACCCCGTCCACTTCCGCTCTCGACGCCCTGCCCGGATCGGCGACGACCGAGCCGGCGACGGTCCCGACCGCCATGGACACCCTGGCCCAGGTCGGTCCCGCGCCGGAGACGATCATGGTCCGCTCGCACCGCATCGCCTGCGACGGCGTCGGCGGGGCGCTGGGCCATCCGCGCGTGTGGCTGGAGATGGGCGCGGCGGGCTTCGTCGACTGCTCCTATTGCGACCGCCGCTTCGTGGCCTCGACGGCCGTGGGCGACGAGGACGAAATCCTGGCCCCGGGGGTCTATGAAGGCGCCGGCGGGCACTGACCCCTTGACCGACGAATCCGCCTCGAACCGCGCCGAGACCCTGGCCAAGGCCTGGGAGGCGCTGGAATGGCCGCACGAGGCGCCGGTGCTGCGCGCAATCGCCATGCCGTCCGACACCAACCCCGAGGGCGACATCTTCGGCGGCTGGCTGCTGTCGCAGATGGACCTGGCGGCCGCCTCGGTGGCCTTCCACCGCGCCGCCGGCCGCTGCGCCACAATCGCCATCGACGGCATGACCTTCATCAGCCCCGTGTTCGTCGGCGACGAGGTCAGCCTGTTCGCACGCCTGATCCACACGGGCCGCACCTCTCTGAGGGTCCAGGTCGAGGCCTGGCGCCGCCGCCGCGACGGCGAGCAGGCCCACAAGGTGACCGAGGGCGTCTTCACCTTCGTGGCCATCGGCGACGACCGCAAGCCGAGGCCGCTGCCGGTTTAGGGCGCTTCGGGCGCATAAGCCGCTCATAGGCTCTCCGCCCAGTTCGGATCGGGGGCAGTGCTGATTCAGACAGGCGTGAACCGCTTCACGCGGCGCGGCCGCTGAAGGCGTGTGGGGAGGCGACGGAGCGGCCGGGCGAACCCGGAGACCGTGAGGTTTGTTTTGTTTCGGCTCGCTGACCGCTCCGCCAGGCTGTTCTTGCCCGTGAGGTCGGGAGGCGTGAGCGTTGTCTGCTCAGGTCCCCGTTTACCCCCGGACGGGCGCGGACCAAGTCGATCGGCTACATCCGTCTCGACCCCGACGATCCACGATAGGCGGCTTGTACGATCACCGCCCTGTCGATCCGCTGTCGGCTTTGATCCCAACGATCCCGTCACCCGTACGCGCTCCTAAAGAGTAAGCCGCACGACCTGACGACACCTCCAGGAACCGCCAGCGGCCCCGTTCAACCTACCCCCGCCGCCGTATTGGGCCGGATCCAAACGCCCTCCCCCGCGACGGGGACGCATTGAGTATCGCGGCGGATTCAACGCGGATCATTCAGCGGCGCGAAAAATCGACAAGTGGTTGATTTCGTGGGGTTCTGTTCCGCGAACGCCGGGGATAGAGGGCCCTCAATCCCCATAGATCCTCCCCCGCGTCGCGGGGGAGGTGGCCCAGAGGGCCGGAGGGGGCCAGCTGGACCTATGCCGCGCTAGCCCCCTCAGTCGCTTCGCGACAGCTCCCCCGCATCGCGGGGGAGCATCTGGGGTGCCCGCCCTCTTCCCGTCCAAGCCGCCTTCCGCCCGGAAGAGCGCCCGCCTTACATCTCACGGCGAGACGATCGCCGGGCTGTCCAGGTCACTCAAGGCCGACGCTCCGCGTCGCCGCGCGCGGCCGCCGGAGGCGGTCCTTGACCAACCCCTACAGCCCTGCACGCTGCAGCCTCCAAGAGATTTAAGGATCGCACCAACCAGGAAGGTCGGCTTTCGACCCAAGTCAGACATTCGAACTCAGACCAGCTAGTATGAGGCCATGAGTGTTCCGATCGATCGGGTTGGCAGGATTTTGGCCGGCGATGAGGCTGGATGGTTCGTCAAGGTTCTCGACGACAACGGCAGCACCGGCGGCTTCCTAATCTTTACCTCTCCTGTGCCGACGTTCGAGACAGGCTTCGATGGCTGGGTAGCGGATCACGATGGCCTTGTCGGGTACTTCATCGAGTCCGGTTGGAAGGTCGAATGGTCGTAGATCAACAGCCGCTTTCCACCCCGAACAGACCTCGGCCCGGCCCGCTTTCCGGAATGACGCCCAAGTTCTGGTTTCGGGCGCGGCGCCCGTTTCTGCGCCCGGCCCGTTTGCGTTCCTTATAGGGACGAGTTTGACCTAGGTCGCCGGCTAGTGAGGCCGGCGCTTTTTGAGATAGGCGTCAATGCGAGCGCTTTCTCCCCGGGCCGACCAAGCAGAATAAGCGAACGCAACACCAATGCCGGCTGCGACAAGCGCACCAAGGCTCATCATCCCGACATATAGGATCAAGCCTACGCGGTCGTGAGATAGGTGTCCGTGTTGTTGGTAGGTACCGGTGCTGATGGCGCGAACTGCCAAACCCGCGCCAAAGAAAGCCGCGAGAAACGTACCGACAGAAAGCAATCCGGCCCGGACCCGGTTTCGCATCTCATTCGTCATGGATGCATCTTCGGGCAACATTACTTAAAGCTTCATTCCGGAAGTCCGATAACCCCCCCAAGCTCACACTCTGGACAGCCGCGCCGCTTTAACGAAAGTGACCCCAGCCCAGGCCCAGGTGACTGTGGAGTAGAGACCCATGTTCGAGTCGCGCTACATCAGCATCCGCATCCACAAGCCGGCGGAGGCGGTCTACGCCTTCGCCAAGGATCCCGAGAGCTTCCCCAAATGGGCGGCGGGTCTGGCCTCGGGTCTGACCCGGGACGGCGAGCGGTGGGTCGCCCACGGTCCGGGCGGCGACGTCCGCGTGCGGTTCTCGCCGGATAACCCCTATGGCGTGCTCGATCACTGGGTGACCCAGCCGGACGGGACCGAGCTCTACATGCCGCTGCGGGTGGTGGCCAACGGCGAGGGGGCCGAGGTCGGCATGGTCCTTTACCGGCCGCCCACCCTGTACGACGACGCCGCCTACGATCGCGACGCGGCGGCCGTGGCCAGGGACCTGGCCAGGCTGAAGGCGCTGCTCGAGGCGTGACGGCTTCCCGCGCGCCTAGCGCTAGCCGATGAGGTGAGCCTTCCAGGCTTCGCGCAGGACCTTCTTGTCGATCTTGCCCGTGGCGGTCAGCGGCACGACGGCGAAGACCACATCGTCGGGCGTCCACCATTTGACGATCCGGGGCGCCAGGTAGTCGAGCACATCCGCCTTGCTGATCACCGAGCCCTCGTGGGCCTCGATGACCAGCAGCGGGCGTTCCTCCCACTTCGGATGCGGCACGCCGACGACGGCGGCGATCCGCACGCCGGGGCAGCCGACAGCGACGTTCTCCAGGTCGATCGAGCTGATCCACTCGCCGCCCGACTTGATGACGTCCTTCTGGCGGTCGGTGATGCGCATGAAGCCGTGGGCGTCCAGCGTGGCGATGTCGCCGGTGTCGAACCAGCCGTCCGCCCGCGCGGCGTCCTCGTCCTTGCGGAAGTAGCGACGCACCACCCAGGGGCCGCGCACCAGCAGGGCGCCGGAAGTCTCGCCGTCGCGCGGGGCCTCGGTCCCGTCCTCCAGTTCGACGCGCAGCTCGACGCCGAACTGAAGGCGGCCCTGGCGGGTCCAGATCGCCTCGTCCATCGCCTCTTCGCCCAGGGCCGCGAGGGCGGGGGTGGGGGTGGAGACGACCCCGATCGGGCAGGTCTCGGTCATGCCCCAGATCTGCAGGGTCTGGACGCCGTAGAGCCGCTTGAACGCCTCGGCCATGGCGCGCGGCACGGCGCTGCCGCCGATGACGACGCGCTTCAGCGTCGTGGGCGAGGCGTCGTTCCGTTCCAGCCAGTCCAGATACATCGTCCAGATGGTCGGCACGCCGCCGGTGAAGGTGACGCCCTCGCCCTCGATCAGCGCGTGCAGGCTGGCGCCGTCCATCTTGTCGGCCGGCAGGACTAGCTTGGCGCCGCACAGCGGGGCGCTGAACGGCAGGCCCCAGGCGGTGGCGTGGTAGAGGCTGGAACAGGGCATGACCACGTCGAAGGCGGTGAAGCCGAACGCGCTGTTCAGCCCGCCGGCCATGGCGTGCAGCACCACGGCGCGGTGCGAATAGAGCACGCCCTTGGGATCGCCCGTCGTGCCCGAGGTGTAGCAGAGAAAGGCCCCGGCGTTCTCGTCGAAGACCGGCCAGTCGAAGCGCTCGGGCTGGCCGGCGATCAGGGCCTCGTAGCTGGTCGCGCCGACGTCGCCGGGGATCGTCCGCTCGGGATCCGACAGCATGACGAAGGTCCGCACCGTGGTTAGCTGGGGGGCGATCCGCTCGACCAGGGCCGCGAAGCTCCGTTCGTAGAACAGCACGCCGCTTTCCGCGTGATTGATCGTGTAGACGATCTGCTCGTCGAACAGGCGCGGATTGGCCGTGTGCAGCACCGCGCCGAGGCCGGGGACGGCGTAGAACAGCTCCAGGTGCCGGTGGGTGTTCCAGGCCAGGGAGGTGACCCGGTCGCCAGGCTTCACGCCCAGGCGCTGGAGAGCGTGGGCCAGCTGGGCCGAGCGACGACCCAGACCCGCATAGTCGTACCGCCACAGCGGCTCGTCGATCAGCTTGGAGACAACCTCGCGCGTCCCGTGGGCCTGGGCCGCATAGGTCAGAATGCCGCTGATCATCAGCGGCGTCGTCTGCATCAGGCCCGCGATCATCGGTCCCTCCCAACATGTCTTGTTGGGAGGAGCCTAGGGCCTGAAACGGTTGTTGGGGAAGGGGTTAGAGCGCCGCCAGAACCGCGTCGCCCATCTGGGCGGTGGTCAGCGACCCGCCCAGGTCCCGGGTGCGCGCGCCGGCGTCGAGAGCCTTCTTGACCGCCGCCAGCAACGCGTCGGCCGCCTCGACCTGACCCAGCGACCAGCGCAGGGCCATTTCGAACGACAGGATGGCGGCCAGCGGATTGGCCAGGCCCTTGCCGGCGATGTCGGGCGCCGAGCCGTGGATCGGCTCGTAGAGGCCGGGCTTGCCGGGCGCGCCCAGGGCGGCCGAGGGCAGCATGCCCAGCGAGCCGGTCAGCATGGCCGCGGCGTCCGACAGGATGTCGCCGAACAGGTTGTCGGTGACGATGACGTCGAACTGCTTGGGCGCGCGGACCAGCTGCATGGCGCAGTTGTCGGCCAGGATGTGCTCCAGCTGAACATCCGGATATTCGCGGGCGTGCAGCTCGGTGATCACCTGCTTCCACAACAGGCCCGACTCCATGACGTTCGACTTCTCGGCCGAGTGGACCTTGTTGGTCCGGCCCCGGGCCAGTTCGAAGGCCACGCGGCCGACCCGCTCGATCTCGCTGGTCGTGTAGACCTGGGTGTCGAAGCCCTTCTTCTGGCCGTCCGGCAGGTCCTCGATGCCGCGCGGCTGGCCGAAATAGACGCCGCCGACCAGTTCGCGCACGAACATGATGTCCAGGCCCGAGACCAGATCGCGCTTCAGGCTGGAGGCGTCGGCCAGGGCCTCGAAGCAGTAGGCGGGGCGCAGGTTGGCGTAGACGTCCATGGCCTTGCGCAGGTTCAGCAGGCCCGCCTCGGGGCGCAGATGGCGCGGGGCGTTGGCCCATTGCGGACCGCCGACGGCGCCCATCAGCACCGCGTCGCTGGCGATGGCCTGGTCGCGGACCTCGTCGAGCAGGGGCGTCCCGTGGGCGTCGTAGCTGGAGCCGCCATAGGGGGCTTCGGAGACCTCGAGATCCGGGGTGAGGGCGGCCGCCACGCGGCGCACCTGCGCGCAGACTTCCGGGCCGATGCCGTCGCCGGGCAGGAGGAGCAGGGTGGACATGTGAGGCTCTCTCTTGGATCAGATTTCGCGGTAGGCGGAGACGTCGAACGACGACATGCGGCGCTCGCCGACGCCGAGTTCCGGCCAGCAGGCGCGCCAGGCGGCCATGTGCGGGCTGGCGCGGTGGAAGGCCAGGGCCTCTTCGTCGACGAAATGCTCGTAGACCCGGATCAGGCCGGGGTCGAGCGGGTCTTCGGTCAGGGCGTAGTCCAGGCACCCGGGTTCGGCCCGGCTGTTCTCGACCTGGGCGCGGAGGTGGGGGCGCAGCTCGGCCAGGCGGTCGGGCGCGATGCGGATCGTGCCGGCGAGGATGATGGTCATGCTGGTCGTCCCGAGCCAAAACATCTTGTCATCCCAGACGGCCGAAGGCCGATCCGGGACCCAGGGGCCAAGCGCGGTGCGGCGGCCCATGGGTCCCGGCTCTCCGCTGCGCTACGGCCGGGATGACAAGCCATTGCTGAAATCAGATCTCCAGCCAGGGCTGGCTGATCGCGCGTTTGCTCTCGTAGACGTCGATGTCGCCGCCGTGCATCAGGGTCTCGCCGATGGCGTCGAGGCCCTTGAGCATCTTCTCCTTGCGCACCGGATCGATGTCGAAGGCGATCGTCTTGCCCGACGGCGAGATCACGGTCTGGGCCTCGAGGTCGACGCTGACCATGTGGTTGCCGCCCTTGGCCTCCTCCATCAGGAGCGCCAGTTCGTCGGGCTTCACCACCACCGGCAGCAGGCCGTTGTTGAAGCAGTTGTTGTAGAAGATGTCGGCGAAGCTGGTCGAGATCACGCACATGATCCCGAAGTCCATCAACGCCCAAGGGGCGTGCTCGCGCGAGCTGCCGCAGCCGAAATTGTCGCCGGCGATCAGCACCGAGGCGCCTTTGTACTCCGGCTTGTTGAGCACGAAGTCCTTGATCTCGTCGCCCTCGCCGTCGAACCGGAAGTCGTAGAACAGGCCCTTGGCCAGGCCCTCGCGCTCGACGGTCTTGAGGAACTGCTTGGGGATGATCTGGTCGGTGTCGATATTGGCCAGCTCCAGCGGAGCCGCGCGGCCGTCGAGGCGGGTAAAGGCCTTCATTGGGCGGTCTCCGAGAGCAGGGTGCGCACGTCGGTCAGATGTCCCGCGATGGCCGCCGCCGCCGCCATGGCTGGCGAGACCAGATGGGTGCGGCCGGCGCGGCCCTGGCGGCCTTCGAAGTTGCGGTTGCTGGTCGAGGCGCAGCGCTCGTGCGGTTGCAGCTTGTCGGGGTTCATGGCCAGGCACATCGAGCAGCCCGGCTCGCGCCAGTCGAAGCCGGCGGCCTTGAAGATGGCGTCCAGGCCTTCTTCCTCGGCCTGTTCCTTCACCAGGCCCGAGCCGGGGACGACCATGGCCTTGACGTGCGGCGCGACGAGGCGGCCGTGCAGGAAGGCTTCCTGCACCACGGCGGCGGCGGCGCGCATGTCCTCGATGCGGCTGTTGGTGCACGACCCGATGAACACGCGGTCGATGCGGGCTTCCGAGATCGGCTGGCCGGCGGTCAGGCCCATATAGTCCAGAGCCCGGTGGGCGGCCGCGCGCTTGTCGGGCGTGGCGAAGCTCTCCGGATCCGGGACGTTGCCGGTCACCGGGATGACGTCCTCGGGGGAGGTGCCCCAGGTGACCATCGGGACCAGGGCCGAGCCGTCGATGACCACGGTGCGGTCGAAGACGGCGTCCTCGTCGGTGAAGAAGGTCTTCCAGTGGCTGACCGCCATGTCCCAGGCCGCGCCCTTGGGAGCGGCGGGCTTGCCCTGGATATAGGCGAAGGTCTTGTCGTCCGGCGCGATCAGGCCGGCCTTGGCGCCGCCCTCGATGGTCAGGTTGCAGAGGGTCATGCGGCCCTCCATCGACAGTTCGCGCACGGCCTGGCCGGCGAACTCGATGACGTAGCCGGTGCCGCCGGCCGTGCCGATCTCGCCGATCACGGCCAGGGCGATGTCCTTGCCGGTGACGCCGGGGCCGAGGCTGCCGTCCACGCGGACCAGCATGTTCCTGGCCTTCTTCTGGCGCAGGGTCTGGGTGGCCAGGACGTGCTCGACCTCGGACGTGCCGATGCCGTGGGCCAGGGCCCCGAAGGCGCCGTGGGTCGAGGTGTGGCTGTCGCCGCAGACGATGGTCATGCCCGGCTGGGTGCGGCCCTGCTCAGGCCCGACCACGTGGACGATGCCGTTGCGGATGTCGCCCATCGGGAAGAACTCGATGCCGTTGTCGGCGACGTTGCGGGCCAGGGTCTTGAGCTGCAGGCGCGCTTCCTCGTCCGCCACCGCGTCGACGCCGAGCGCCTGACCCTCGGTCGGGATATTATGGTCCGCCACGGCGAGCGTGCGGTCGGGACGGCGCACCTTGCGACCCGCCGCGCGAAGGCCGGCGAAGGCCTGCGGGGTGGTCACCTCGTGGATCAGGTGCAGGTCGATATAGAGGATCGCTTCGCCGTCCTGTTCGTTGACGACGTGAGCGTCCCAGATCTTGTCGTAGAGCGTCTTGGATGTGCGGGTCATAGCGCCCCGCATCTAGGCCTTCGCGAAGGGCGCGTAAAGCGAGGAAACGCCCAGAATCCTTTGTTCGATCGCCCAACGGCGACCGTTCGTGCCCCTTTGGTCACGCCTCAGGCTGGTGTCGCGCATGTTTTTTTCACCGACGTCGCAATTGAGCGATGACGACCGCGAACGCGGCCTGCGCCACCTGGTTCTCGAGGCGGGCTTCTCCAACGCCTGCACCGCCGTGACGAGCGGCGTGATCCTGACGGCCTTCGCCATGCACCTGGGGGCCTCGAACACCACCATCGGCCTGCTGGCGGCCATCACCTTCTGGGTTCAGCTGCTCCAGGCGCCGGGCGTGCTGCTGGTCGAGAAGCTCCGCGCCCGCAAGCGCATCGCCATCCTGGCCAGCCTGATCAGCCGCTGCGCCCTGGCCGGCATGGCGGTGCTGGCCGTCGCGCCGCGCGCGGGGGGCGCGACCCTGGCCTTGCTGGTCGTGCTGCAGGTCTTCTATTGCGGGATCGCCACCTTCGGCGGCTGCGCCTGGAACGCCTGGGTGCGCGATCTCGCGCCCGAGCAGCGGCTGGGCCAGATCTTCGCCAAGCGGACGATCAACGCCACCATCGTGGCCCTGATCGCCAGCCTCGCCGCCGCCTTCGCCCTGGATCGCGCGCCAGAGGGCTCGACCTGGCGACCGATCGCCTTCGCCGGACTCTACGCCTTCGGGTTCCTGGCCGGCCTGCTCAGCTGCCGCGAGCTGGCCCTGACGCCGGAGCCGAAGATGCCGCCGGCGACCGAAACCATCCGCCTGCTGCCGCTGCTGAAGGCGCCGTTGAAGGACCAGAATTTCCGGCGGCTGATCATGTTCCTGGCCAGCTGGCAGTTCGCGGTGAACCTGGCCACGCCGTTCTTCACGGTGTTCTTCGTCAAGCAATTGGGTCTCGACATCACCTTCGTGGTCATCCTGGGCGTGGTCAGCCAGGCGACCAATGTGCTGGCGTTGCGCAGCTGGGGCCTGCTGTCCGACCGTTTCGCCAACAAGTCGGTGCTGGCGGTGGCCGCGCCGCTGTTCATCCTGTGCATCGCCGCCATGGTCGGCGCCTCGCAGATCGCGTCGAAGCCCTGGGTCATGGCCTATCTGGTGGGGCTGCACGCCCTGATGGGCCTGGCCACCGCGGGCGTAACCCTGTCCTCGGGCAATATCGCCATGAAGCTGTCGCCCCGCGGTTCGGCCACGGCCTATATCGCCGCCAACGCCCTCATCAGTTCGGCGGCGGCGGGCCTGGCCCCCGTGCTGGGCGGGGTGTTCGCCGACTTCTTCGCCGCCCGCCGGCTGGAGATCCTGCTGCGCTGGACCAGTCCCGGCGATGTGCTGACCCTGATGCCCCTGCGGGTGTCGAGCTGGGACTTCTACTTCCTGATCGCGTTCGTTCTGGGCCTCTATGCCTTGCACCGCTTGGCGTTGGTCAAGGAGGCCGGAGAGGTCGACAGCAAGGCCATGGTCGGCGAGGTCATCGCCCAGGCCCGACGCGACGTGCGCAACCTGTCGCCGATCGCCGGCCTGAAGCTGTTGACCGACGTTCCCGCCGCCCTGCTGCGTGACGCGCGCGTGCAGCTGCGGCTGCGCCGGGCGCGGGAGAGCCGGGCCGAACGCGATGCGGAAAGGACCCGCCGCGGCGGGCGGCGCGGCGCTCGAAAGGTTTCCTAGAACGACATAGGGCGCGCCTGTGTTGCGGCGCGCCCTAGCATCATTCCTTGCTTCCGGGGGCCGATGGCTCCGCCCGGAAAGGGCCGTCCACTAGAAAGGAGACGGTCTGGAAGCCCGGCCGAGGCCGGGGGTGCCTTAACCATGTCACGGAACGCGGGTTTGTCAAGTCGCGTGCGATCGCACGAAAGCTTGGCCGGAGCGGCCACGCCAGCGACGCCGTCACGCCGCGCAAAGAAAAAGGCCCCGGCGTTTCCGCCAGGGCCTCGTTCACGTCCGGTCGCGGAGGTTTAGTCTTCCGACGAAGCCGCGGCGGCAGCCTTGGTGTTGCCACCGGCGCGCTCGGCGATACGGGCCGACTTCCCGCGACGGTCGCGCAGGTAGTACAGCTTGGCGCGACGGACGACGCCGCGACGCTTGACTTCGATGCTTTCGATGCTCGGCGACAGCAGCGGGAACAGACGCTCCACGCCTTCGCCGAACGAGATCTTGCGGACCGTGAAGCTCTCGTGGACGCCCGCGCCCTGACGAGCGATGCAGACGCCTTCATAGGCCTGAACGCGCTCGCGCTCGCCTTCCTTGATCTTCACGTTGACGCGCAGGGTGTCGCCGGGACGGAATTCCGGGATCGCGCGGGCGGCCAGCAGACGGGCCGATTCTTCTTGCTCGAGCTGAGCGATGATGTTGATCGCCATGATCATTTCTCCTTGGGCTTACCCGTTTTCGGGCCGCCTTTTGCCTGTTGATTGGCGAGATGCGCTTCCCAGAGATCTGGACGCCGCTCGCGGGTCGTTTCTTCACGCATACGCTTGCGCCATTGGTCGATCCGCTTGTGATCGCCCGACAGCAGCACCTCGGGGATGTCGAGCCCTTCGAACGTCCGCGGTCGCGTGTACTGCGGATGCTCGAGGAGGCCGTCCTCGAAGCTTTCTTCCAGCGTGCTCTCGATGTTCCCCAGCACACCCGGGGCCAGTCGAACGCACGCCTCGATCACGACCATCGCCGCCGCCTCGCCACCGGCGAGCACCGCGTCTCCGACCGAGACCTCCTCGAACCCGCGGGCGTCGAGCACCCGCTGATCCACCCCCTCGAAGCGGCCGCACAGCACCACGATGCCGGGCGCCTTGGACCACTCTCGAACGCGCGCCTGGGTCAGGGGCCTGCCCCGGGCGCTCATGTACAAAAGCGGCCGACCATTCAGCTCCACACTGTCGAGCGCAGAGGCGATGACGTCCGCTTTGAGCACGGCTCCCGCGCCGCCACCCGCGGGGGTGTCGTCGAGGAAGCCGCGCTTATCCTTGGAAAAGGCCCGAATGTCCAGCGTTTCGAGACGCCACAGGTCCTGCTCCTTCCAGGCGGTCCCGATCATCGAGACGCCGAGCGGGCCGGGAAAGGCCTCGGGGAACATGGTCAGGACGGTGGCGGTGAACGGCATGGGCGCTCTTTAGCCGCAGGCGGGCTCGGAGTCGAAGGGGCGTTCATCAACGGCGTTTTCGGCTTGTTCACCCTCATCGGCGAAGGTCACGCGGAAAATCACGCCCGGGACCCGACCATGCCGACCGAGAGCCGCTTCCTCCGACGCCTGACCGAAGGCTTCGCCGCCTTCGCTCGCCGTCTGCGGCGCGACGAACGCGGCGCGATCGCCGTGCAGTTCGCCCTGCTGGCCCTGCCGCTGGCGGTGCTGGTGTTCGGCCTGGTGGATATCAGCCGCGTCAGCCTGCAGCGCCGGCAGATGCAGGACGCCCTGGACGCCGCCACCCTGATCGCCGCGCGCTCGACGGCGGTGACCGACGCCCAACTCGACGCGGTGGGGGACCCCGCCTTCCTGGCCGAGATCAATGGCCTGAACCTGGGTCTCACCGGCGCCAGCTCGACGTTCAAGGCCGGGACCAACAACAGGGTTGTTGCGACCGCCAGCGGTACGCTGAAGCCGATTATCGCCAATCTGTGGACGAACAGCGACATCACGATCACTGCCTCCTCGGACGTGGTGCGTTCGGTCAACAAGCTGGAAGTGGCCCTGGTGCTCGACAACACCGGCTCGATGGACAGCAATCTAGGATCGGGCGGCAAGAAGATCACCGCCCTGATCACCGCCTCGAAGTCGCTGGTGGCGACGCTGGCCGCCGCCGCCCAGCGGTCGTCGGACCCGGATTCCGTGAAGATCTCGGTCGTGCCGTTTTCGATGACGGTGAATGTCGGCTCGACCTACCAGAGCGCGTCATGGATCACCGGGACCATGCCGACCGCCTATGGCGCGGACCTGTTCGCCAGCAGCCAGGACCGCTTCACGCTGCTGTCCAACCTGAATCTGTCGTGGGGCGGCTGCATCGAGAGCCGGCCCGACCCCTACGACATCACCGACACGGCCCCGGGCTCGGGCGCCACCATGTTCGTCCCGTTCTTCGCGCCCGACGAGCCGGACGACAATTCAGTGTCGAAGGGTGGCGGGAAATATCGCGATAAGCGCACATATACTAATGGCGAGATCCAGAACAACTGGATCACAAGCGACCGGTCCAGCTCGAACAGTTGGTTCACCCGCCAGAACGAGACCAGCAAATACGCCAATAACAGCACCAACCGGGGCAATGTTATCAGTCAGGCCAAGACGGGGACGGCCTACGGCCCCAACGCCGGCTGCGGCCTAACGAGCCTGCTGCGCCTGACGAATGTCAAGACATCCGCCGGCGCGACCACCGTCACCGACAAGCTTGATAAAATGGTCGCCAATGGCAACACCAACGTCGCCATGGGGCTGATGTGGGGCTGGCATACCGTGTCGCCCAACGCGCCGTTCGCGGACGGAAAGGCCTACGGCACGGACAAGGTCTCGAAGATCATCGTCCTGCTGACCGACGGCGACAACGTCAACAACGAGGTCAGCAACCCCAACGACTCCGTCTATTCGGGCTACGGCTATATCTGGCAAAAGCGCCTGAAGAATTCGAGCGGGACGGCGCTCGACGTCGGCTCGACCGGCGACAACCGCCGCGACGCCATCGACAGCCGCCAGACCAAGATCTGCGCCAATCTGCGGGACAAGAAGATTCTGGTCTATTCGATCGGCGTCGGCGTCTCGTCCCACTCCAAGAGCATCCTGCAAAGCTGTGCGACGACGACCGACATGTACTACGACGTCACCGACGCCTCGCAGTTGACCACGGTGTTCAACGCCATCGCCGGCTCGATCCAGAACCTGCGGATCGCCAAGTAGCGACCCGGCTGTCGCGCAACGAAAAAGCCCCGCCGAGCGACCGGCGGGGCTTTGTCCTGTCCGGGATACGGCGCGGCTTCTAGGCCAGCTTGATCTCGCGCAGGCGCTGCTGGAGGAACTCGTCCGCCGTGATCGACTCCGGATAGCGGTCCGGGTTGTCGGGCGTGATGCAGTTGGGCAGCGTCTTGATCTCGTAGTCCGACGCGAAGTGCAGGAAGAACGGCGTCGAGTAGCGCGGGATGTGGCGGCGCTCGGGCGGCGGGTTCTGCACGCGGTGGATGGTCGAGGGCAGGACGTGGTTGGTCAGCCGCTCCAGCATGTCGCCGATATTGATGACGATGCAGCCCGGGGGCGGGTTGATCGGCAGCCACTCGCCGTTGCGGTCCAGCAGCTCAAGACCGCCTTCCTCGGCGCCCATCAGCAGGGTGATGGTGTTGATGTCGCCGTGGGCGCCGGCGCGCACGCCGGTGGCGTCCAGCGGGATCGGCGGATAGTGCAGCAGGCGCAGCACCGAATTGCCGTTCTCGATGGTCGGATAGAAGAAATCGCGGTCCAGCTTCAGGTAGGTGGCGATCGCCTCCAGCACCTTGCCGCCCATGCTGTCGAGCGCGTTGTAGAACCAGCTGACGTCATGCTTGAAGGCCGGGATCTCGGCCGGCCAGACATTGTCGGCCATGGTGGCGCGGAAGCGGTGGCCGGGCGGCAGGTCGCGGCCCATGTGCCAGAATTCCTTCAGGTCGTGGTGCGTGGCGCCCTTGGCGGTCTCGACCCCGAACGGGATGTAGCCGCGCGCGCCGCCCTTGACCCCGGCATATTGCTTCTTGGTCTCTTCCGGCAGGGCGAAGAAGGCCTTGGTGTCGGCGATCGCCGCGTCGATGCGGTCCTGCGGGATGTCGTACTCCGACAGCACGGCGAAGCCGTAGCGTTCGAACGACGCGCCCAGCTCCTGGGCGAAGCGCGGGAAGTCCTTGCTGTAGAGGGAGAACGAGATCGGTTCGATGGCGGAGGTAGACACTTCTTCGAGCCCTGAGACAGCGGAATGGGAGATGAGTAAGTTCCTTCTTACTACACCGGGCCAGGGGCGAAACGAAGACCCGTTCATCCTGGCGTCAGGTGCGATATTGGAACTTGACCATAAGAAGGGCGTTTGCCCGTCTGACGTTGATCTACAACAAAGCCGTGAGGGTTGCGAGAATGCGCAAGATTGCCTTGGTCGCTGTACTGATGGGCGCTACCGCCCTGGTCGCCTGCACCACCACCGACCCCTATACCGGCATGCCGGTGCGCAACAACACCGGCACGGGCGTTTTGGCCGGCGCGGCGGGCGGCGCCCTGCTGGGCTATCTGACCAACACCAACAAGGGCGAGCAGGGCCGCAAGAACGCGCTGATCGGCGCGGGCATCGGCGCGCTGGCCGGCGGCGCGGTCGGCAACTACATGGACCGCCAGCAGGCCGACCTGCGCCGCAGCCTCGAGACCTCGGGCGTGATGATCCGCCGCAACGGCGATCAGATCGTGCTGGTCATGCCCAGCGACGTGACCTTCGCCGTCGACAAGTCGGACGTGCAGCCGCAGTTCACCCGCGTGCTCGACGACGTGGCCCGCACGCTGAACGCCTATCCGCAGACCACGATCGACGTGGTGGGCCACGCCGACAGCAGCGGCGGCGCCGACTACAACCAGGGGCTTTCCGAGCGCCGCGCCAGCGCGGTGGCCGACTACCTTGTGCGCCAGGGCCGGGTGTTGTCGGACCGCGTGTTCGTGGCCGGCATGGGCTCGCGCCAGCCGATCGCCGACAACGCCACCGCCGCCGGCCGCGCCCAGAACCGCCGGGTGGAGATCATCCTGCGGCCGCTGACCCAGTGAACACCTAAGGGCGCGGAATTGTCGCGCCTTTGATCCAAACGGTTGCTTTTCCCTCGCGTCGTCGCCAATTCGTCATGCCTGTTACGGGTTTGTAGGCGGCGCGAGGTCGAAGTGAACAAGTTGACGAGCCAGGGCGTCAGTCTGACCAAGCAGGCCTATGCCCTGACCGACGACCTTATGACGCCGAACGCGGCGGTCTACTGGGTCGACATGATCGTCTCGGTCGTCCTGATGTGGGGCGGTCTCTATGTCGCCGCGACGACGGGCGCCCTGGCGATCGGTCTGGTCGCGGGCCTGGTCAGCGTGCTGGCCCTCTATCGCGCCCTGAGCTTCATCCACGAACTGACCCACATCCGCGACGACGAGGCCCCGGGCTTCCGCGTCGGCTGGAACATCCTGGTCGGCGTGCCGCTGATGACCCCCTCGCTGATGTACGAGGGCGTGCATAACATCCACCATATCAAGGACCGCTTCGGCACGGCGCTGGATCCGGAATACATGCCGCTGTCGCGCTTTACGCCGCTGGGCCTGGCCGGCTTCCTGTTCGTGGCGTTGCTGGCCCCGCTCGGCGTGATCCTGCGCTCGGCGATCCTGATCCCGCTGTCGTTCGTGGTCCCGCCGCTGCGCCGCTACCTGAAGACCAAGCTGTCGGCCCTGATCATCAATCCCGACTTCGTGCGCGACGACCTCAACCGCTGGCGCGCCGCCTGGGTGGTTCAGGACGTCGCCTGCTGGCTGTGGTCCTGGGCGGTGATCGCCGCCACCGTCGCCGGCTGGCTGCCGCTCCGCGCCGTGCTGACCGGCCTCCTGATCTTCTCGCTGGCCACCTTCCTCAACCAGGCCCGCACCCTGGTCGCCCACCACTGGGATAACGAGGGGGACAAGATGACGCTCGACGAGCAGTTCCTCGACTCGGTCAACGTGCCGCCGCCGAACCTGGCCTCGGAGCTGTGGGCCCCGGTCGGCCTGCGTTACCACGCCCTGCATCACCTGCTGCCGCGCCTGCCGTATCACAATCTGGGCAAGGCCCACGCCCGCCTGACGGCGGCCCTCGCGACGGACTCGATCTATCACCAGGCCTCGGAGAAGGGCCTGTTCGAGGCTCTGGGCGATCTCTTCCGCCGGGTGGGCCAGAAACAACCCGCGACCTAAAAGAGCGACGCGGACTCGGCGGGAGTCCGCGTCGCGGTAGTTTGGGTTGTTCACGCGGCGGTCCGGACCTTCCAAAAGTTCCCCACCCTGGACGGACCGGACCAAACCGCTCGGCGCGAGCTCGTCACCAAGGGAATGGATCGGACGATTTCGCGCCGGCCGTTCCCGTAGAGCCAGGGCCCGTCGCCTGGCAACGGCGCGCCAGGGGTTTGAGACGGCGGGTCATGAATCTGAGACGCGGCGCGAGCGCCCGGCCCAGCCGTTGACGACGGACGGCTTTCTGGCTTTGGCTCGGCTGTCCGTCTATCGTCGGTTCGCGTTTCCGGGGTCGAGTTTTTCATGTCGCAAGCCTCGATGCTTCCCCACTATCAGGCGGGCACCCGCGTCACGCCCGGCCGCCAGGGCGTGGAAGCCTACGCCGAGGCGATCGCGCCGATCTTCGACATGCGGTTGGGCGACGTCGACGCCGCGGGCACCGACCTCTGGGTCGACACCTTCAATATCGGGCCGATGCTGCTGGGCGCGGCGCACATGACGGGCGGCGCTTTCGCCTATGGTCGCGATACGCGGAAGGTCGCCGCGACCGGGCTGGAGCTGATCCTGGTGCAGATCATCCTCGAGGGCGGTGACAGCCGTCAGGCGGGGCGCGGCGAAACGACCGCGCGACCTGGCGACGTCTGCATTCTGGATCTGACCCGCACCTTCCAGTCCCAGGCGGGCGACTGCGTGAACCTGAACCTGGCCTTGCCGCGCGCGGCCTTCGATGCGCGCGACATCGACCTGGATCCGCTGCACGGCCTCGTCCTGCGCCGCGAGAGCGCGGGCGCGCAGCTGCTGAAATCGCACGCCGAGAGCCTGATGCGCGTGGCGACCAACCTGCGGCCCGAGGAGGCGTATGGCGTCGGGCGCGCCACGACCGACCTGCTGGCCGGCCTGACGCTGGGCCAGCGGAGCGACGCGGCTCGGCGGGCCTCGGCCGACACCCAGCGCGCGCGGATGCGCCGGTTCATCGACGCCAACCTGCACGACCCCGACCTTGGGGTCGAGATGCTGTGCCGCCAGTTCGGCGTCTCGCGCGCCTCGCTCTATCGGCTGTTCGCGCCGCTGGGCGGGGTCAGCGAACACATCCGCAACCGACGCCTGCGTCGGGTGTTCGAGGCGCTGTCCGATCCGATCCAGCCCCTGGCCATGGCCCAGGTGGCCGAGCGCCATGGCTTCACCGTCTGGTCCAGCTTCAGCCGGGCGTTCAAGAGCCGCTTCGGCATGACGCCGGGCGAGGCGCGTGGACAGGGCGTGATGGCCGCGGCGCGGGCCAGCGCGATGCAAGCCTCGGCCGGCGCGCTGCCCGACTGGCTGAGGGCGCTGGACGCGGCCTAGAGCCTACTCCGCCCCTTCCTGTTCCGCGCGCTCGCGCAGTTCCTCGTCCAGGCTGGCCGTGTCCCAGGCCCCGCCGGCGTCGCCGGGCCGCATGCGGTGGAGGTCGGCGTCCAGCAGGCGGTCCATGGTCTTGGCCGCGTCGCGCGAGGCCAGGATATAGGCCTCTTCCTGGCCCCACATCGGGCGCAGTTCCTCGAACACTCGCCGATCGTGGCGACGGAAGAAGGCGGCGGCGCGGTGCGCCCGGTGCGCGCGGAAGCCCAGCTTCTGCAGGGCGGTGGTCCCCAGGGCGAGGGCCGACTCGAAGGTCTCGCGCTCGACCGCGTCGGCGCCGTTGGCCAGCAGGTCATAGGCGTGTCGGCGGTCCCAGGCGCGCGCCAGGATGACCAGGTCCGGGAAGGCCTTGCGAGCCGTCTCGACCAGTTCGACGGTCTTTTCGCGATCATCCAAGGCGACGATCAGCATCCGGGCCCGCTCGGCGCCGGCGGCGCGCAGAAGGTCCAGACGCGTGGCGTCGCCATAGTGCACCCGGCGGCCGAAGCGCTGCAGCAGCTCGATCTGCTCGATGTCGCTGTCGAGAACCGTCGACTTGAAGCCGCTGGCCTGCAGCAGGCGGCCTGTGATCTGCCCGAAGCGGCCGAAGCCGGCGATGATGATGTCCGGCTCGCCCTCGTCGAAGGCGCCGGTGTCGGGCGCGATGTCGGGAATGGCCGCGTCCATCAGGGCGGCCACGCGCTCGTAGAGGATCATGGCGACCGGCGTCAGGGCCATGGAGAGGGCCACGGCGGCGGTCAGCAGGGCCGCCAGTTGCACGCCGATCACGCCCGCGCCGACCGTGAAGCTGAGCAGCACGAAGGCGAACTCGCCGCCCTGGGCCAGGGCCGTGGCCACCGCCATCGCCCCGCGCTTGGGCGCCCCGAACAGGCGGGCGATGCCGTACATGACGATGAATTTCAGCACCATCAGGCCAATGACGACGCCCAGCAGCTTCAGGGGCTGACTGGCCACCAGCGGCAGGTTCACGCCGGCCCCGACGGTGATGAAGAAGAGGCCCAGCAGCAGCCCCCGGAACGGCTCGATGTCGCTTTCCAGCTCGCGGCGGAACTCGCTCTCGGCCAGCACCACCCCGGCCAGGAAGGCCCCGAGCGCGGGAGACAGGCCGACGATCTGCATCAGGCTGGCGACCGCGACCACGATCAGCAGGGCGGCGGCGACGAAGATCTCGCGCAGGCGGGCCTTGGCGATGAAGCGGAACAGCGGCTGGACCAGATAGCGGCCGCCGCCGATCACCCCGGCCACGGCGGCGAACACCGACAGGGTCTGGGCCCAGATCGGCAGGTGAGCCACCAGGCTGCCCTCGCCATGGCCGCCGCCGCCCGCCGCGTGGCTCGCCGCGCCCGTGGCCAGCAGTGGCAGCAGGGCGAACATCGGAATGACCGCCAGGTCCTGCAGCAGCAGCACCCCGAAGGCGGCGCGCCCGACGGGGCCTTGCCGGAGCCCCTTCTCGTCCAGGGTCTGGAGTACGATCGCGGTCGAGGACATGGCCAGGACCAGGCCCACCGCCAGGGCCGTCTGCCAGGGCAGGCCCAGGGCGTAGGCGGCGGCGGCGATGGCCAGGGCCGTGCCCAGCACCTGCGCCCCGCCCAGCCCGAAGATGGCCTTGCGCATGTCCCACAGCATCGAGGGCTGCACCTCAAGGCCGATCAGGAACAGCAGGATGACGACGCCGAACTCGGCGAACTTCATGACGTCGGCCTGGTCGCCGACCAGGGACAGCGCGAACGGGCCGATGACCACGCCGGCGATCAGGTAGCCCAGCACCGAGCCCAGCCCCAGCCGCTTGGCGATCGGCACCGAGACGACGGCCGCGCCCAGATAGACGAGAGTCTGGGTGAGGAAGTTCTCCATGCGCCTTACGCCTCCGCCTTGCCCGAAACCCGCGGCGCCGGCAGCAGCGAGGCCACCCGCGCCTTGTAGCGCTCGGCCTCGGCCTTCAGGGCCGCGTCGTCCTTCACGGAGGCGCCGTGCACGACGAACGGCGTCTCCCATTCCATGCCGCACAGGTGGGCGGTCTGCTCCAGCGGTCGCAGGAACTCGTCCATGCTGAACCGGTTGTAGCCATGCATGTGGTAGGCCTTGGCGCTGGCGCCGGTGGAGCAGGCCACGAACAGCTTCTTGCCCTTCAGCGCGACGCCGTCCTCGCCATAGGCGAAGCCGTGCAGCCAGACCAGGTCCAGCCACTCCTTCATCAGGGCCGGGGTCGAGTACCAGTAGAGCGGAAACTGCAGGGCGATGACGTCGTGGGCCAGCAGGGCCGCCTGCTCGGCCTCGATGTCGACCGCGAAGTCCGGATAGATCTCGTAGAGATCCTTGAAGGTGACGCCCGAGAGGCCCTTGGCCGCCTTGGCCAGGGCGCGATTGGCGCGAGACCGTTCAAGCGCCGGGTGGGCCAGCACGAGGAGCACGCCAGAGGTGGCGGGCGTCATCGAGCCGGTGCTAGCGTCGGTCATCAGGCGACCCTTCCGGAAAATAATTCATCAAGGGTTGAATTTTTTCGCGGCTCGGGCGACACGGTTCGCCAAGAGCCAAACAGGTGCGGCGAGGCAGCCTTTTCATCCGCTACGGATAAACAGGCCGACCCCGTTCGGGATAGCCCGCGAGCTCGGGAATAGGGAGACACCATGGTCGACAAGGTGAAGAAGGACGCCGTCGAGGCCCTCGCCGGGCTGTTGTTCGACGGCATGACCATCATGGCCGGGGGCTTTGGCCTCTGCGGCATTCCGGAGAACCTGATCGCGGCGATCCGCGAGGCGGGGACGAAGGATCTCACGGTCATCTCCAATAATTGCGGCGTCGACGGCTTCGGCCTGGGGATTCTCCTCGAAAACCGTCAGATCAAGAAGATGGTCTCGTCCTATGTGGGTGAGAACAAGCTGTTCGAACAGCTCTACCTCAGCGGCGAACTGGAACTGGAGTTCAATCCGCAGGGCACGCTGGCCGAACGCATCCGTGCGGGCGGGGCGGGCATCCCGGCCTTCTTCACGCGCACCGGCTACGGCACCCTGGTGGCCGAGGGCAAGGAAGTGCGCGAGTTCGACGGCGAGATGTATGTGATGGAGCGCGGCCTGACCGCCGACCTCGCGATCGTTAAGGCCTGGAAAGGCGACGCCGAGGGCAACCTGATCTACCGGAAGACCGCCCGCAACTTCAATCCGATGATGGCCACGGCCGGCCGGAAGACCGTCGTCGAGGTCGAGCAGCTGGTCGAGATCGGCGCCTTGGACAAGGACGCCATCCATACCCCCGGCATCTATGTCGATTTCATCGTCACGGGCGCTAGGTTCGAGAAGCGCATCGAGCGGGTGACCACCCGCCCCAAGGAAACCGCCGCCGCTGGAGTTGAAGTCTGATGGCCTGGACCCGTGACGAAATGGCGGCCCGCGCCGCCAAGGAGCTGCAGGACGGCTTCTACGTGAACCTGGGGATCGGCATCCCGACCCTGGTGGCCAACTACATTCCCGAGGGCATGTCGGTGACGCTGCAGAGCGAGAACGGCATGCTGGGCATGGGCCCCTTCCCCTACGAGGGCGAGGAGGACGCCGACCTGATCAACGCCGGCAAGCAGACGATCACCGAGCTGGACTCGAGTTCGTATTTCAGCTCGGCCGACAGCTTCGCCATGATCCGCGGCGGCCACATCGCCCTGTCGATCCTGGGCGGCATGCAGGTGTCCGAGACCGGCGACCTGGCCAACTGGATGGTGCCCGGCAAGATGGTCAAGGGCATGGGCGGAGCCATGGACCTGGTCGCCGGCGTCAAGCGCGTGGTGGTGGTCATGGACCACTGCGAGAAGTCCGGCGCGCCGAAGCTTCTCAAGCAGTGCTCGCTGCCGCTGACCGGCGCGGGTGTCGTGGATCTGCTGATCACCGAGCTGGGCGTCTTCGAGATCAACCGCGGCAAGACGCCGGTGAAGCTGATCGAACTGGCCCCAGGCGTCACCGTGGACGAGGTCAAGGCCAAGACCGAGGCGGCGTTCGAGGTCGCGGTCTAGTCGCTCTGAGATCCCCATCCCCGCCAAGGGGGGCGTAGCCGCTACCGAGGCTTCTTCGGCTCCGGCGGCAGGCCCGTCACGGGATCCCGGGGCAGGGGCGCGAAGCCCTCCGCGATGAACAGGTCGATGCGCCGCGAGCGCTTCTTGTCGAGGCGCACGCGGCTGATCTGCATGCCGGAGGTCGCCTTGAAGTCCTGCTCGATCTCGGGCCGGTAGCCGCCTTCCAGGCTGACGATCAGGGCGCGACGGCCGTAAGATGCGTCGAGCGGCGCCTCGGTCTCGGCCTGGTTCTGCGGCTGGGCCTCGTGCACCCACATGCGCAGCGGCGGCGCGCCGGGCTGGCCGAAATAGTCGCGGCCGTAATAGGCGGCGGCGTTGTAGACGAAGCGGTCGTCCATCGCGACGGCGCTGAGCGGGCCGCGCAGGGCCTGCTCCTCGCGCGAGCGCTCGATGATCGCCTGAACGGTCTGATCCCAGCCGCGCACGCGCTTGAAGCCGTTCGACAGGCCCACGGCGTCGGCGGCCTTGGGGTTGACCATGCAGACCATGAAGAAAACGGCGAACAGGGCCTCGAAGACCAGGCCCGCGATCAGCCAGCGGCGGGCGTTCCAGCGCAGCAGCCAACCGGCCGACAGCACGGAGCCGGAGACGAAGGCGGCTCCGGCCCAGTTGGCGTTGGCGCGCGAGACGAAGGCCTCGCCGGCCACGATGATCAGCGGCGGGGCGCAGAAGCACAGCAGCAGAAGATCCGGCGACTGAAGCTTCTTCTTCACGCCCAGCCAGACCGAACCGCCCAGCAGCACGGCGAACGGCACGGGACCGAACACGCCGAACTGGGAGGCCACGAACTCGATCAGCTCACGGAAATTGAACAGCTGGTGCGAACCCCAGTTGGCGTTCGAGGCCGTGTGCTTGACCGTCGCGAAATGGTGGCTGGCGTTCCAGGCGAAGTTCGGGGCCAGGGTCAGGACGAAGGCCGTGACGAACAGCACCGCCGCGGCCGGGCACCAGCGCTTGCGGGCCTCCTTCGAGATGGCGAAGTGGATCACGATGCTGCCCAGGGCGTAGACCGCCGCGTATTTCGACAGGAAGGCCAGGCCCAGGGCCACGCCCATGCCCGCGGCGACGAAGTAGCGGCGCGGCGCGGTCTCCTCGGCCAGGGCGACATAGGCCCAGATCGTCAGCGACAGGAAGAACAGCAGCGGCGCGTCGGTGGCCATCAGGCCCGACGATAGCACCACGCCCGGCATCAGGCTGTAGATCGCCGCCGCGACCAGGCCTGCCCAGCCGCCGTAGAGCTTGCGGGCGATGCGGTGGACCACCAGGGCGGTCGCGCCGTGCAGGAGCGGCGCGGACAGCCGCACCCAGGCTTCGGCGTCGCCGCCGACATGGGTCGTGGCCCAGATCAGCCAGGCGATCATCGGCGGCTTGGAGAAGTAGCCGAACGCCAGCTCGCGCGACCACAGCCAGTACTGAGCTTCGTCCGGGTACAGCTCAAGCGGCGTCGAAAACAGGGCGATCAGTCGCGCCAGCGTGAGCGCGGCGACCATCATCAGCGTCAGGCGCCAGGCGCGGGACTCGATCGAAATTCTCGAAGATTCGTGTGCGGTTGCCATGACGCCTAATTAGCCAAGTAAGAAAAATATGACCAATTCTTCCGCGATATCCGTCCTTTATGACAGTTTGGGAGAGGGCGTGGCCTTTCCGTCACCAAACCTTCTAAAACTTTCGCTAAACGGCCCTCAACGATGCTCATCCATGCCGTCCGCGGCAGGCGTGTCGAATAATGAGGGGATCTTCAAGATGAATATGAGAAATTTCGCCCTGGCGACGACCGCCCTGGTCGGTTGCCTGGTGGCCGCCAATGGCGCCATGGCCCAGTCGACGGGCTCGCAAGCTAACGAAGTCGAAAACGTCGTCGTCACCGCCGCTGGCCAACGCGCTATCGCCGGCCAGATCGTCGAGACGCTGCCGAAGTCGCGCGCCTCGGTGGACGCCGCTTTCCTGGCTTCGCAATCGACCGGCCAGAACGTCTTCCAATCGCTGAACCTGCTCCCCGGCGTCAGCTTTACCAACAACGACCCGTACGGCTCGTCGGGCGGCAACCTGCGCCTGCGTGGCTTCGACGGCAACCGCGTCTCGGTCACCTTCGACGGCGTCCCGCTAAATGATACCGGCAACTACGCCGTGTACCCCAATCAGCAACTGGACGCCGAGCTGATCGACCGCGCCAGCGTGAACCTGGGCACGACCGACGTCGACAGCCCGACCGCTTCGGCCACCGGCGGCACGATCAACTACGTGACCCGCAAGCCGGGCAACGAGTTCGGCGGGATCGCCGACGTGTCGATCGGCGAGAATAACTATCGTCGCGGCTTCCTGATGCTGGACTCGGGTCGCTTCGGCCCGTGGGGCACCAAGGCCTTCGTGGCCGGCTCCTGGCAGAAGTACGACAAGTGGAAGGGCAAGGGCACGCTTGAAAAGAAGCAGTTCAATGCCCGTATCATGCAGGACCTCGGCGACCGCGGCGACTTCATCAGCCTCGCCGCGAACTACAACGAGAACCGCAACAACAACATCCGTTCGCTGACGCTGGCCGACTTCCGCAACTTCGGCAAGAACTACGACTTCGACAGCGTTTGTAACCCGGCCGCCGTCAGCGGCGTCGTCGTTCCAGGCAACTGCTCCAACTACTATGGTCGTCAGGTCAACCCGTCGAACACCGGCAGCATCCGTGGCTCGGCCTTGTTCCACCTGGCCGACAACGTTCGCCTGACCGTCGACCCCTCGTTCCAATATACCCTGGCCGACGGCGGATCGCAGTTGGGCACGATCTCGGAGACCGACGGTCGCGTGCGCGGGACGAGTGGGCTTGCCGGCAAGGACCTGAATGGCGACGGCGATATCGCCGACACGGTCGCGTTCTTCGCGCCGAGCGTCACCAACACCCGCCGCTACAGCGTCACCAGCTCGCTGATCTGGGATCTGAATGACGATCACCGTATCCGCGTGGCCTACACCGGCGACTACGGTCGTCACCGTCAAACCGGCGAGTTCACGACGCTGGACGCCCAAGGCAACACGACCAACGTGTTCGGCGGCAAGGACGGCCACGGCGTCAAGGTCGCCACGGCTGACGGCAGCTTCCTGCGCAACCGCGACCGCTTCTCGATCGCCCAGCTGAATCAGGCCGCGGCAGAATATCGCGGCAAGTTCATGGATAGCCGCCTGATCGTGAACCTCGGCGTCCGCGCGCCCTTCTTCAAGCGCGAGCTGAACCAGTACTGCTACACTCTGAACGCCTCTTCGCTGGCTGGTGTGGTCTCGGGCTTCAACGTCAGCTGCACCACCCAAACGCCGGTCGTCACCAACGCCGACGGCAGCGTCCAGTTCGTCACCGGCACGGCTGCGAACCTGAAGTACATCAAGCCGTACAGCTCCACCCTGAAGTACGACAAAGTTCTGCCGAACGCGGGTGTCAGCTACGATCTCGGCGCCGGCAGCACCGTCTACGCCAGCTACGCGGAGGGCTTCTCCTCGCCGCGTACCGACAACCTATACACCGCCACTCTGGTGAACGGTAAGGGCGAGCCGGCCGACACCCGCCCGGAAACCACCAAGACCTACGATCTGGGCTATCGCTTCTCCAGCCCGACCCTGATGGCCACGGCCGCTCTGTGGAAGACGGACTACGCCAACCGCATCGTGCAATCGTACGATCCGGACCTTGGCATCAGCATCGACCGCAACGTCGGCGCAGTGAAGGCCTATGGCTTTGACTCTCAAGCCGCCTGGCAACCGGAAGAGTATCTGACGGTCACCGCTTCGTTCTCGTACAACAAGAGCGAAATTCAGCAGGACCTCGTGAATGGCGCCGCCGCCGGCAACGTGATCCCGCTGAAGGGCAAGCAGATCGTCGAAACCCCGAAGTACACCTTCGGTGGCCGCGTCGATTGGGACATCACCGAGGCTCTGAGCGTTGGCGTTCAAGGCAAGTACACCGGTCAGCGCTTCTCGACCGACGTGAATGACGAAGTTGCTCCGCGCTACACTGTGTGGGACCTCGAACTGCGTTACGATCTGCCGTTCGCCAAGAGCACGTACGCTCAGCTGAACGTGAACAACCTGTTCAATGAAACCTACTTCGGTTCGATCAGCTCGCGCACCAACGCGCTGCCGATCGCCGGCGTGACCGGCACCGGCGCTCCGACCTACTATATCGGCTCGCCGCGTACCGTGCAGTTCACCCTGCGCACCGAGTTCTAGGGACTAGGCGCTGGGAACAGCGAAAGATTGGACGAGGGCGGCCCGATCGGGCCGCCCTTTTTCTTTGTCACGTAGGTTTGCTAACTAGGCGGCGCTTGACCTCGGGCTTCCGAGGGGCCATCTGCGCCCCCTTTCGTTTTTCCCCGTCTCCATTGGGCCTTCGAATGACCGTCACCGTCCCCGCCGAATGGGCTCCGCACCGCGCCATGTGGGTGGGTTTTCCCAGCCACGCCGAGCTGTGGCAGGAAGACCTGGAGCAGGCCCAGCAGGAAGTGGCCGACCTGGCCCGCGCCCTGGCCGGCCCGGGCGGCGAGCGCGTGCGCCTGATGGTCGTCGGCGACGAGGCCGAGGCCGCCGCCCGCGCCCTGCTCTCCGACACCACGGTCGAGATCGTCCGCGGTCAGTTCGGCGACATCTGGCTGCGCGACACCGGTCCGATCTTCGTCGACCGCAACGGCTCGGCTTCCGCGGCCGGCTTCCAGTTCAACGGGTGGGGCGGCAAGTACAGCCTGGAGGGCGACGACATTGTCGCCGAGCAGATCGCCGCCGCCTCGGGCGCGCCGCTGGTCCGCAACACCTTCATCCTCGAGGGCGGCGCCCTCGACCACGACGGCCTGGGCACGATCCTGACCACGCGCCAGTGTCTGCTGAACGCCAACCGCAACACCGGCTGGAGCGAGGCCTCGGCGACGACCGCGCTCGCCGACGCGCTCGGCGCCAAGAAGGTGCTGTGGCTGGGCGATGGCCTGCTGAACGACCACACCGACGGCCACGTCGACAACCTGGCCCGCTTCGTCGCGCCGGGCGTCGTCGCCTGCCCGATGGCGTACGGCGCCAACGATCCGAACGCCGAGGTCTATGCCGAGACCGCCAGGCTGCTGGCCGGCATGACCGACAGCCGCGGCTCGCCGCTGCAGGTCGTCCGCATCCCGTCGCCCGGCCTGATCCTGGACGAGGATGGCGAGCCCATCCCGGCCTCGCACATGAACTTCCTGATCGCCAACGAGGCGGTCATCGTGCCGATCTACGCCGAGGAGTCGGGCGCCTTCGCCGTCGAGGTGATCAAGGGCGTGTTCCCGGAGCGTCAGGTCATCGGCCTGCCGTCCACCGCCATCTTGACCGGCGGCGGTTCGTTCCACTGCATCAGCCAGCAGGAGCCCGTCTAATGGCCCGCACGCTCAGCGTCGCCGCGATCCAGACCGCCTACGGCATGGACCTGCAGGCCAATATCAGGAAGACGGAAGCCTTCATCCGGGAAGCCGCCGCCAAGGGCGCGCAGGTCATCCTGCCGTCCGAGCTGTTCCAGGGCCCGTACTTCTGCGTCGCCCAGGAGGAGCGCTGGTTCGCCGAGGCGCATCCGTGGCGCGAGCACCCGGTGGTGAAGGCCATCGCGCCGCTGGCCGGCGAGCTGGGCGTGGTGATTCCGATCTCGATCTTCGAGCGCGAGGGGCCGCACTATTTCAACAGCCTGGTCATGGCCGACGCTGACGGTTCGCTGCTGGGCGTCTATCGCAAGAGCCATATCCCCGACGGTCCGGGCTATATGGAGAAGTACTACTTCCGGCCCGGCGACACCGGCTTCAAGGTCTGGGACACGCGCTTCGGCCGGCTTGGCGTCGGCATCTGCTGGGACCAGTGGTATCCGGAGGCCGCCCGGGCCATGGCCCTGATGGGCGCCGAGGCCCTGTTCTATCCGACCGCCATCGGCAGCGAGCCGCATGACGCGAGCCTGGACACCGCCCTGCCTTGGCGGCGGGCCATGCAGGGCCACGCGGTCTCAAACGTGATCCCGGTGGTCGGCGCCAACCGCATCGGCTTCGAGCCGTGGGACGGCTATCCGAACGGCGGCCAGACCTTCTACGGCTCGTCGTTCATCGCCGACCATCGCGGCGACCTGGTCTCGGAACTGGGACGCGCCGACGAGGGCCTGGTCAACGCCACCTTCGACCTGGACTTCCTGACGACCCACCGCGCCGCCTGGGGCTTCTTCCGTGATCGTCGCCCGGAGTTCTATGCCGCCCTGGCCACCGGCCGCCCGGCGTGATCGCGACCGACCGCCTGGTCCTGCGCCCGGCGGTCGACGCCGACCGCGACGCCATCGCCGCGCTCAACGCCCATCCTCGGGTGGGAGAGTGGCTGGGCGGCGTGCGCGACCGCGCCGAGAGCGACGCCTTCGTCGACCGCGTCCAGGCGCATCAGGCCGAGCACGGCTTCGGCTTCTGGGTGGTCGAACGCCCGGCGGACGCGCGCGTCGTGGGCATGACGGGCATCTGGTGGGTTCCGGAAGAGATGGCCATGGGCCGGATCGTCGAGATCGGCTGGCGGTTTCTTCCAGACGCCTGGGGCCAAGGCTACGCCACCGAGGCGGCCAAGGGGGCGCTCGCCCACGGCTTCGAGGCCTTGGGGCTGCCCGAGATCATCGCCTTCACCGCGCGCGCGAACCTGGCGTCCCAGAGCGTCATGCGTCGGATCGGCATGAGCCATGATCCGACGCGCGACTTCGATCATCCCGGCCTGGCGGAGGACCACCCCCTCCGTCCGCACGTCGTCTACGTCGCCAGACCCTAGCCCACGCAGCCCGTCGGCGCGCCCTTGGCCTTCGACGCCGCCACTTCCGCCCGCGCCTTGGCCAGATCGTCCATGAAGCCCGGATCGTCGTGCAGGCGCGTCACCAGCGCCGAGCCCAGGTAGCGCCCGGCCTCGACATCGCTCTGGAAGTGGACGCCGCAGACAATGCGGCTGTCGCCGAACGCCTTGCCGCGCGCCAGGATCGGGCTGGCCTTTTCCGGCACGAGCTCGGCGATCACCGAGGCCCAGGCCCAGCCGATCAGGCCATGGCCCGAGGGGTAGGAGCCGTCCGTGTTGATCCAGGCCTCGCGCGGCGCGCAGATCGGCGCGGTGTTGCCGACCGGCGGGCGGGGACGCTGATAGATCGACTTGGCCGGCTGGTAGATCTTGGCCGCATCGTCGGTGAGGCGCAGCAGCATGTTGGCCAGGGTCGGGGTCGCTTCGGCGCTGAGCGTGACGCCGGCCGCGCATGAGAAGGCCTTCATGCCGTTCTTGCCCGATAGATCCGCGTCGGCGATCGCCTGGCTCCAGGCATCGGTATTGGCCAGCTTGCGGGTCTCGTCGAACTGGGCGCGCTCGGCCTTGGCGCGCGCGCTGTCAGGGGCCGGCGGCGGGCCGATGATGGTCGCCGCGTCGATCGCGCCGGCGGGCAGGTAGCCGGGGGGCGGCTTCACCCAGCCGGCCGAGGGCGCGGTGGTGGCGACTTGCGCCGACCCTGGCGTCGCCGCCGCCGCGCCGTGCGGGAAGGGATTGGGCAGGCCGTCGATGGCCGAACAACCCGCCAGGGCCAGGCCCAGGGCGGCGGCGACGATGAGCGAAAAACGGGTCATCGGGTGCATCCGTATGGTCATTCGCCCACAGAGCGGCGGGAAAGTCGCGCGTCAAGCGAAAGCGGATTGACGAATAGATATGTTATTTCATAACACTTCTTGCGGCCGCTCCCCCGGCCAAGTTTCAGTCGTTTCAGGACCGCCCATGCTCCGTCGCGTCGCCTTCTCCGCCGCGAGCCTCATCGCGCTCGCCGCCGCCGTTTCCGCCCACGCCGAGGCTCCGGCCGCCGCGACGCCGCCTTCGGAAAGCGACCAGGCGGCCAATCAGGTCGACAAGGTCGTCATCACCGCCGCGCCCTATGCGGTGTCGCTGGACACGGTGACCAGCAGCGTCAACATCGTCACCCGCGACCAGCTGGACGTCGCCCCGCCCGCCGGCCTGGGCGACATGCTGAACGGCCAGCCGGGCCTGCGCTCGACCTTCTACGGCCCCGGCGCCAGCCGCCCGGTGATCCGTGGCCTGTCGGGCCCGCGCGTGATGGTGCTGCAGAACGGCGTCGGCCAGGTCGACGCCTCGTCCCTGTCGCCCGACCACGCGGTGGCCTCCGATCCGGGCGAGGCCTCGCGGGTTGAGGTGCTGCGCGGTCCCTCGACCCTGGCCTATGGCGGCTCGGGCATCGGCGGCGTCGTGAATATCATCGACGACCGGGTGCCGTCGTCGGCCCCGGCCAACGGCTTCGAAGGGCGCCTGGCCGGCTCGGTCTCTTCGGTCGATGACGGCAAGTCGATCAACGGCTCGGCCAAGTTCGGCAAGGGCCCGCTGGTGTTCGCCATCGACGCCGATCACCGGGAGAGCAGCGACTACGACGTCCCGACCGCCCCGGTCTCGGCCCGTCTGGCCAAGGCCGAAGGCCTGACCGTCGATCCCGACAAGACGGTCAAGAACAGCGACGTCGAGGTCGACGCCTATGGCGCCGGTGTCAGCTATGTTCACGACAGCGGCTTTTTCGGCGTCTCGGTCAAGAAGATCGATACGACCTACGGCGTGCCCTACGAGCAGATCCTGGCCCCGATCGATCCGGACGCCGAAGGCCCGGTGTCCATCCACCTGCAGCAGACCCGCTATGACGTGCGCGGGGAGCAAGACGTCGATCTGGGCCCGTTCGACAAGGTCCGGCTGTCGGTCGGCCACGCCAAGTACGAGCACGCCGAGATCGGCGTCGACAGCGGCGAGGTCGGCACCCGCTTCCTGTCCGACGGCACCGAAGGCCGAGTCGAGCTGGTGCAGAAGGAGCGCGACGGCTGGCAGGGCGCGGTGGGCTTCCAGGCCCTGAAGCGCCACTTCGAGGCCATCGGCGACGAGGCCTTCGTGCCCTCGACCGACATCAAGGAATACGGCGTCTTCACCCTGCAGCGCCTGGACAAGGGCGCCTGGGGCGTCGACGCGGGGCTGCGCTTCGACAGCCGGCAACTGAAGACCAGCTTCGCCGACAAGACCTTCGACAATGTCTCGGCCTCGCTGGGCGTGTTCTACAAGCCGGCCGAGCACCAGTTCGTGGCCCTGACCGTGTCGCGCAACGGCCGCGCGCCGACCGAGGCCGAGCTGTTCGCCGACGGCCCGCACCCGGGCACCGGCGGCTATGAGGTCGGCGACGCCGACCTGAAGTCCGAGAAGGTGGTCTCGGTCGAGGCGACATATCGCTACACCGGCGATCGCCTGCGCGCCGAAGCCCACCTGTGGGGCGCCCAGTACGACGGCTTCATCGAGGAAGCCCGCACGGGCGCCGTCGAGGACGGCCTGCCGGTGTTCCAGTACAGCCAGACCGACGCCAAGTTCCACGGCGCCGAGGCCGAGGCCTCCTACGTCGCCTGGCGTAGCGGCGAGCGGTCGCTGAAGCTGGAAGGCTCTTACGACTGGGTGCGCGGCTCGACCGATCTGGGCGTGCCGGCCCGCGTGCCGCCGTGGGCCGTCACCGGCCGCGCCATCTGGAGCACCGCGCGTCTCGAGGTTCAGGGCGAGGTCCGCCGCGTGGCCAGCCAGAACCGCGTCGCCGTCTTCGAGCTGCCTACCGACAGCTACACCCAGGTCAACGCCATGGTGACCTACAAGCCGATCGCCGACTCCGGCCTTCGCGTGTTCATCGACGGCCGCAACCTGACCAACGAGACCATCCGCGAGCACGTCTCGTTCCTGAAGGACTTCGCGCCCTCGCCGGGCCGATCGGTTCGCGCCGGTTTCGCCTGGCGCTTCTGATCCTCGAAGCGTCCCGGGCGGCGAAGCCGCTCACACGTTCGCCTGGCGCTTCCAGCCCAGCCGAAGAGCGGGCCTCTCAGCCAGCCCCCAGAGAGGTTCCGCCGTGGTCCGGAGCCTGGCGCCTTGCGCCGGGCTCCGGATAGCGTCTCGCTCCGCGAGGCGGATATCAAGCTTAACCGCTCCCGCGCCCGGTGAATAACGGTCGTCGCGTGTCGCCATGACCGCGGTCCAGATTGCCGGTTCTCCTCGGATCGGCTAGAACGCCGGACCCTTTGCGGTCGTCTTGAAGCGTTCGAGCGTCCGTTTCTTATTTTGTCGCAGAGCTCTTCATGGAAACGACCCAGTCCGCCGGCCAGATCTCCGGCAACGTCCTGTTCTACAATTCGCCGGAGCCGCTGAACCGCGAACAGCACGCCAAGCTGGCCCTGGTCCATAAGGACAAGCCGTACGCCTTCGCCGCCGCCGGCACCGCCGTGCCGCTGACCGTCTCGGAATTCGGTCCGGCCGCCCTGACCTTCCCGGTGATCTTCGCCGGCGAGGACCGCGTGCCGCTGGCCGTGATGGGCCTGAACAACGCCGAGAACCTGTTCATCAGCGCCGACGGTTCGGTCGAGCCGAACGTCTATATCCCGGCCTATATCCGCCGCTATCCGTTCGTCCTGGCCAATGACGACACGCAGGACCGCCTGATCGTCTGCATCGACCGTGGTTCGGAGCTGCTGAGCGAGCAAGGCCAGACCCCCCTGTTCGACGCCAAGGGCGAGCCGACCGAATACACCCAGCAGTGCATCAAATTCTGCGATGATTTCGAGCTGGAGCGTCGCCGCACCGACTCGTTCATCGCCCTGCTGAAGGAGCTGGACCTGTTCGAGCTGAAGAAGGCCACCTTCCAGCCGCAGGATGAAACCGGCGCCGCCGCCGGCGAACCGGTCACCGTCGCCGAATACTACGGCGTCTCGGAAGAGAAGCTGAACAAGCTGTCGGCTGAAAAGCTGAAGGAGCTGCAGGAAAACGGCGCGCTGGCCCAGATCTACGCGCATCTGGTGTCGCTGCTCGGCTGGGACCGTCTGGTCAACAAGACCATGATGCGTCAGGTCGAAGCCGAGACCGCCGCCGCGGCCGCCGCGAACCTGAACTAAGGTTCGGCGAACGCTGAAGACAAGAGGGCGGCGGGGCTTCGGCTCCGCCGCCCTTTTTCTTGGCTGAAACTACCGCGCGAAGATGCTGCGGGTCAGGCAGGAAAAGACCAGGCGGCCGGCCTCGTCGAGCAGGTCGTGCTGGGCGATGACGATGCCCTTGCCCTCGCCGACAGGGTCCTTGCCCATCACGGTCATGCGACCGCGCAGCAGCTCGCCGACCGGCGGGTTACGCATCCAGCGCAGCGCGTCGACGCCCAGGCGCTTGGTCTGCGGCCAGGCGGCGCTGGCCTCGGTGTCGAGTCGCGTCCAGATCGCGAAGACCATGCCGTCCGGCGCGCCATTCTCGACCGGCCAGCCGGGGGTGAAGGCGGCGATGAAGGCGTCCAGCGCCTTGCCGTCCACGGCCCGCGAGCCCAGGTTCACGACCTGGCCGATCTCGATGTCGTCGAACGCGGCGGGCATGGGTCTCTCCGGGTGATTCCGTATTCGACTGTCGGCTGCGTCTTCGCCATTGTCGAGCCGGCTAGGCCGGGCCATGTGTTCGTCCGCAGACTTTTCCTCCCGGACCCGCGCATGTTCCTCAAGAGAGCCGTCCTCGCCCTGCAAGCCTTGCTGGCCGCGAGTCTTCTGGCCGGCGCCGCCCTGGCCGGGCCGGTGGTCAATTCCGGGCATATCCAGTCCGAGCTGGTCGCCCAGGAGACGGGAATCGCGCCGGGTGGCACGGTCTATGTGGCCCTGCGCCAGAAGATCATTCCCGGCTGGCACACCTATTGGCGCAATCCGGGCGACGCGGGCGAGGCGACCAAGATCACCTGGACCCTTCCGGCCGGCTGGAAGGCCGGCGACATGGTCTGGCCGACTCCGAAGACCGCCAGGCTGGGTCCGTTGCTGGACTACGCCTATGAGGGCGAGGTCTTTATACCCGTGCCAATCACCGCGGCGGCGAACGCCCAGGTCGGGACGACGATCAGCCTGACCGCCGACGTCTTCTATCTGGTCTGCGAGCAGGTCTGCGTCCCGGAGGAGGCCAAGCTATCCCTGTTGTTGCCGGTGGTGGCGGCGCCCGCCGCAGATCCCAAGTGGGGGCCGGTCGTCGGCGAGGTGCTGGCCAAGGCCCCCAAGCCGGCGGGCCTGAAGGCGGTGTTCAAGCTGGATGGTCAGACCCTGAAACTGGCTGTCACCGGCGGCCCGCTGAGGGGCGCCGACATGGCCGGGGCCTATTTCTTTCCCTATTCGCCCAAGGTCATCGAGCACGCCGCCGACCAGGTCGTCGATCGCGGTCCGGAGGGCCTGACCCTGTCGCTGAAGCCGGGCTACGACTTCGTCGGCGGCGGGACCGCGCCGACCGAGATGGCCGGGGTCATCGCGACCCAGGCCGGGGCCTGGGAGATCACCGCGACGCCGGGCGAGCCGCCGGCGACCGCCGCGGGGATGGGGCCGCCCCCCGCCGAGAAGGCCGCCGCCGACGGCAAGGCCTCGGGCGGACTGGCGGGCGCGCTGCTGTTCGCCTTCGTCGGCGGGCTGATCCTGAACCTGATGCCGTGCGTCTTCCCGGTGCTGTCGATGAAGGCGGCCAGCCTGGCCGGCCATGCCCACGACGCCGGCAAGGCCCGCCTGCAGGGGCTGGTGTTCCTGCTGGGCGTCGTCTCGACCTTCCTGGCCCTGGCCGGCCTGCTGCTGGTGGTGCGGGCCGGCGGCGCGGCGGTGGGCTGGGGCTTCCAGCTGCAGTCGCCGTTGGTCATCGCGGGCTTGAGCCTGCTGATGCTGCTGGTCGCCCTGAACATGTCGGGCGTCTTCGAGATCGGGACCTCGGTGCAGAACGTCGGCTCGAGCGCCTCGGCCCAGGGCGGGGCCACCGGGGCGTTCTTCACCGGCGCCCTGGCCGTCGTCGTGGCCGCGCCCTGCACCGCGCCGTTCATGGCCGGCGCCCTGGGCTACGCCCTGACCCAGCCGCCGGTCGTGGCGCTGGCGGTGTTCCTGGCCCTGGCTCTGGGCTTCGCCGCCCCGTTCGTGGCGGTGGCCTTCATCCCGGGTCTCCTGAAGCTGCTGCCGCGTCCCGGCGCCTGGATGGACGTGCTGAAGAAGGGGCTGGCGTTCCCGATGTACGGCGCGGCCCTGTGGCTGGCCTGGGTGTTCGCCCAGCAGTCGGGTCCGATCGCCCTGGGCCAACTGCTGGCCGCCGGCGTCCTGGCCGCCTTCGGCGCCTGGCTCCATGGCGTCGCCCAGAACCGCCGCGCGGCGGGCAAGGGGGGAATGGTCTCGACGATCATCGCCTTGCTCGCCGTGGCCGGCGCCATCGCCCTGGCCGCTTCCGGCGCTCTGGCCGCCCAGCCGCCGCGCGCCGCCGGCGCCGGTGAGGCCGCGCCCTCGGGGCCTGGCCTGACCGCGGAAGCCTGGTCGCCGGAGAAGGTGAAGGCGCTGCAGGCCGAGGGGCGGCCGATCCTGGTCGACTTCACCGCCGCCTGGTGCGTGACCTGTCAGGTCAACGAAAAGGTCGCCCTCTCCGGTTCGAAGGTCGCCGAGGCCTTCAAGGCTCGGAACGCCGTCTATCTGAAGGCCGACTGGACCAATCGCGACCCGATCATCGCCAAGGCCCTGGCCGAGTTCGACCGGGTCGGCGTGCCGCTCTACGTGGTCTATCCAAAGGGGGGCGGCGCGCCGGTCATCCTGCCCCAGTTGCTGACCGAGGGCCTGGTGATCGAGGCGATCGAGAAGGCGGGGGCCTGAAGCGTCCTACTTCTTCTTGTCGTTTCCGAACGGCAGCCTGTCCTTGACCTTGTCCAGCGGGGTCTTGGTGACGACCACCGGCGGCGGGATCACCGGCGCGGCGGTCTTGATCGGGTAGGCGCGCCAGCCGGTCTGGATCAGGGCGCCGAACCCCTGGCACTTGGGCAGGTATCGGACCATGCCGGTGCGCGGCTTGGCGAACGGGGCCGGCTGCACGAGATCCTGGCGCTTGGGATCGACAAAGCGCCAGTCGGTCGGCAGGCCGTAGCCCTTTTCGCCGCCCAGCCGCACCGCCTGATAGGCGAGATTGGCCTGGAAGGGCGTGACGCCGTATTTCAGCATCGCCCGCAGGAAGATCTGGTCGGCCTCCTCGCGCTTGCCCGGCTCGCCGATCGTGTAGAGCCAGTCGTGGACGATGGCGGCGCGGGCCGTCGGTCCCTGCGGATCGACGAAGCCCTGGCCGTACCAGGGCACGCTGGCGAAGTCGGTGACGTACCAGCGCGGCACCACGATCACCTTGCCCGTCTCGACGTCGCAATAGGGGAACTCGGCGTCCAGGGTGAACAGCTTGCGGCCGTCCTTGGTCTGGTTGAACAGCATGATCGGCTGCGGCGTCAGCGAGCTGGGAAGCACCGGCGCTACGACCGGCACGAAAACGGTGGTGTTCGTCTCGCTGGCGCAGGCGGCGAGGAGCAGTCCGGAGCCGAGGACGGCGGCGAGGGTCTTGGTGCGGGACATCGAGCCGGGGAGAGCAGGGAGGATCAGGGCGACTTCTGAGCGCCCGGCGGTCAACTATCAAGCGACCGTGGCGAAGTTTCGACCCTTGGGCCGCCAGCTCCTAGGCGGCGGGTTGGGGCGGGGCGGTGATCACTTCGACATTGTCGTTCAGCAGATAGACCATGTCGCGCAGGGCCAGGTCCTGGGCCTTGATCGTCGTGGCCGCGCCGACGGCGGCGAGCTTCTCGGGCAGATCCTGGCTGATGCCGCGCAGGATGCATTTGAGATCGTCGACCGCGCCGCGTTCCTTGAGGGTCACATGGCCCTTCATGTCCAGCGCCGAGAGGTCGGCGATCCGGGTGGAAAAGGCGTCGAAGCGCTTCAGTTTCGGGGCGTTCCCCGCCGGGTCGGCCTTGGCCAGCGCCTGGCGATAGGCCTCGGTCTCGGCCTTCAGCTGCCTGGCGCGCTTGACGATGTCGAGGAACAGCGGCTCGCCGGCCACGGACTGCGGGGCGGCCGGCTGCTGCAGCACCGCCGGAGTCGGTCCAGCGGCCTGCCCCGGATTGAACGAAGCCATCCAGAGCATGGCGGAAAAGGCGACGGCGTCACAGGACATGGGGACTCCCGCAAAAAACGTCATTGGTCTGCCATGACGTGGCGGCAGGCGTTTGATAAGCCCGGTTTCGTAAACGCCGATTTACCACGTTCGAAAGAAGGACTGCTCATGGCCGATCTCGACGCCGCCTGGACCCGCCTGGAAACCGCCGCCAAGGCCGCTGGCGAACAGCGCATCGTCGACTTCTTCGCGGCCGAGCCGGACCGCCTGGATCTCCTGACCCTGGACGTCGCCGGCCTGCACCTGGATCTGTCCAAGCAGGCCTGGGACGAGGCCGGTCTGGAGGCCGCCCTCGATCTGGCCCACGCGGCCGATGTCGAAGGCGCCCGGGCTCGGATGTTCGGCGGCGAGGCGATCAATTCGTCGGAGGGGCGCGCCGTGCTGCACACCGCCTTGCGGGCTCCGGCCGACTCCGACTTCAAGGCCCTGGGCCAGCCGGTGATGGCCGAGGTCGAGGCCGTCCGCCAGCGGATGAAGGCCTTCGCCGAGGCCGTCCGCTCGGGCCAGATCAAGGGCGCGACCGGCAAGCCGTTCAAGGCGATCCTGCATATCGGCATCGGCGGGTCGGACCTGGGGCCGCGGCTGCTGTGGGACGCCCTGCGGCCCGTCAAGCCGAGCATCGACCTGCGCTTCATCGCCAATGTCGACGGCGCCGAGTTCGCCCTGACCACGGCCGACATGGACCCGGAAGAGACCCTGGTCATCGTGGTCTCCAAGACCTTCACGACGCAGGAGACCCTGGCCAACGCCGGCGCCGCGCGCGCCTGGCTGGTCGAGGCCCTGGGCGAACAGGGCGCCAATCAGCACCTGGCCGCCATCTCGACCGCGCTGGACAAGACCGCCGCCTTCGGCGTTCCCGACGAGCGGGTGTTCGGCTTCTGGGACTGGGTCGGCGGCCGCTATTCGCTGTGGTCGTCGGTCAGCCTGTCGGTGGCCGTCGCGGCCGGATGGGACGCGTTCCAGGGCTTCCTGGACGGCGGCGCGGCCATGGACGCCCACTTCCGTTCCGCGCCGCTGGACAGGAACGCGCCGGTGCTGGTGGCCCTGGCCCAGATCTTCAATCGCAATGGCCTGGACCGCCGCGCCCGCTCTGTCGTGCCCTATTCGCACCGCCTGCGCCGCCTGGCGTCGTTCCTGCAGCAGCTGGAGATGGAGTCGAACGGCAAGTCGGTCGGTCCCGATGGCCAGCCCGCCCGACGCGGCACGGCCACGGTGGTGTTCGGCGACGAGGGGACGAACGTCCAGCACGCCTATTTCCAGTGCATGCACCAGGGGACCGACATCACGCCGATGGAGCTGATCGGCGTCGCAAGGTCCGACGAGGGGCCGGCCGGCATGCACGAGAAGCTGCTGTCGAACCTGCTGGCCCAGGCCGAGGCCTTCATGGTCGGTCGGACCACGGAGGATGTCGTCGCCGAGCTGACGGCCAAGGGCGTGCCGGAGGCGCAGATCGCCACCCTGGCCCCGCAGCGGACCTTCGCCGGCAACCGGCCCTCGACCCTGCTGCTGCTGGAGCGCCTGACGCCCCAGACCTTCGGCGCCCTGATCGCCCTCTACGAGCACAAGACCTTCGTCGAAGGCGTGATCTGGGGGATCAACAGCTTCGACCAGTGGGGCGTCGAGCTGGGCAAGGTGATGGCGAACCGCATCCTGCCCGAGCTGGAGAGCGGAACGACGGGCCAGCACGACCCGTCGACCACGGCCTTGATCCGGCGGCTGAAGAAGTAGCCGCCGCCGCTAGAACGTCTTCCTCACCCGCAGGCTGACGAAGGTCCGCGGGTTGATGGCGCGGTCCTCGACATAGGCCACGGCCCGTTCCGGCGCGCGGTTGGCGAACACCGTGCGACGGATGGTGAAGTCGTCCCAGAGGTTCAGCTGGGCGCGGATCGCCAGGGTCGGGGTCGGCTTGTATTCGGTGAAGAGCTCGTAGTAGTTCGCGCCGCGCCAGACGTTGGTCTGGTCGACGTCGTAGGTGCCCTGGCCCAGCAGCGGCAGCCAGTTGATCCCCCACTGGATGCGATGCCTGGGCAGGTCCTGCTGGAAGCCGATATTGGCCTGGGTCGGGCGCACCTGGGTGATCGGACGATCCTTGCCGGTCGTCGGATCCTTCACATGGGTCTCGTTCCAGTCGTTCTTGAACGTGAACCGGCCGCCTTTGATACCCAGCTTGTCGGTCGGCACCACGATGTTCAGCGACAGGCGGTCCAGGGTGCCGTCGCCGATATTGCCGGTGGCCGACAGGTTGTCCGGCAGCGGCAGGCGGTCGATCACGCCGATGATCTCGTCGTGGCGATAGGTGATCGAGACGACGCCCTCGCCCCAGAAGCGGCGCTCGTAGCCGATCTCGCTGATCCAGCGCTGCTCGGGCTTGAGGTCGACATTGCCGCCATAGACGGTCTCGTCCTCCAGGTCCGACGAGGCGGCGAAGTCCTCGAAGTCCAGCTGGCCCAGCTCGCGCTCGAACCGCACGCGCAACTGGTTGTTGGCCACCGGCGTCCAGGTCGCCAGGAAGCGGGGCTTGGCGTAGAAGAAGCTCTTCTCGTTGCTGGCGTCGCCCGACTGCTTGATCGTCGACTTCTCCAGCCGCAGGCCGCCTTCCAGCGTCAGCTTGGGGTTCACCCGCCAGGTGGCCTTGGTGAAGGCCTCGCCGCGCAGCTCCTCGACCTTGACCGAGGCGCTGGGCAGGGGCACCGGGGTTCCGCCGACCGAATAGGCCTGCTTCACGTCCAGCATGTTGTAAGCGACTTCCGCCCCGGCCTCGATCGTGATGGCCTTGTTGTAGTCGTGGCGCAGCAGGCCGCGCAGGATCGACTCGGAGTCGTCGCCGTCGGCGGTGAAGCGCTGCTGCGGATTGGCCGCGCCGTTCAGGGTCTCGTCGCTGGTCGAGGCGTTGTCGAAGTTCTCGAACGAGTACATCGCCCGGGTCTCGAGGATCCAGCGGGGCGCCAGGGGGCGGGTGTAGGTCAGGCCCAGCTCGCCCGAATGGCTCTCCTCGGCATAGTCGCTGCGGCGCAGGGCGACGGGCGAGCTCAGCTGCTGCCACTGCTGCCAGTCGTTGACGCCGAAGCGGGCCGTGGTCTCCAGCTTGCCGCCCTTGAACGGGGTCGACAGGTTGCCGCGCACCGAGCGCCCGCCGCCATAGCCGTCGTTGAGGAATTTCTCGTCGCGGATCAGCTTGCCGGTCCCGTCGTGGCGCACATTGGTGCCCGGGCCGTTGCTGTCGCTGCTGCCCATGCCGTCGCTGAGCGTCACGCTCCAGGTCTTGTCGCCATTGGTGGCGGTGAACTGGTAGCTGCCGCCGTAGATGTCGTGGCCGCCGTCGAACAGCATGGCGTTCCAGGTCAGGATCGACTGCCGGCTGACGCCCTTCTTCAGGATCACGTTCACGATCACCGAATAGCCCTGCATGTCGACGCCCGGGGCGCCGCCGCGGATCAGCTCGATGCGCTCGACCCGGTTGGCCGGGATGCGGCCCAGCACGTTGGAGCTGGTGTCGTTCTTCGAGGCCGGGCGGTCGCCGTTGATCAGGATATTGCCGACCGCGCCCTCGAAGCCGCGCGTCCCGGCGCCGTCGTTGATGATGAAGCCCGGCACCCGGTTGACCATGTCCTGGGCGGTGTTCGGACGCTGGGCGGCGAAGAACTCCGGCTGGAACACCAGCACCCCGCGCTGGCTGGCGTCGTCCAGCGGCGCCTTGTCGGTCGGGCCCGTCGGGACCGGGTTCTGGGCGGCTTCCTGTGTCGCCGTGGGGCCGGTGGGCGCGGTGGTCGCCTTGTCGGCGTCGCCGGCGTGAGCCGCACTGGCGATGCACAGCATGGCCGCGGTGGCCATCAGCATGGTCTTGGTCATCAACGGTTCCCCTCAGTACGGGAAGCTGTGACGGCGTAGGATCTTCATCTCAAGTTACAAGACCGAAAGGTGCATTACTTCGCGGTTATATTACAGCGCGTTCATCTTTCTATACCGGCGGCCCGTGGGGATAAATCTGGCCGCGCCCCGTGTTCCACTTAAGAAATCATTTACAGGACGGGGGCGGCTCGAGACTGAACGGCGATTACTTGGCCCGTTGGCGCGCCTCGGTCGCCAGGCGATCCAGCACCGGCGTGCGGCTGGGGGCCAGCAGCTCGGCCCGGCCCTCGGCGAAGATCCGCCGGTTCTCGGCGCAGGTCGCCCGCATGATCGCCAGCTCCGCCGGCGGGACCTTGTCGGCCAGCGCCTCGGTCTCGCGCTCGGCCTGGGCCGTGATCCGCTCCAGGTCGTCATAGAAGTCGAGCAGCGACCGGGTGCGCGAGACGACGTGACGGGGGCGCTTGCGACGCGGGGGCTTGGACTTGGGCATGGGGTTCTCCTGTCTCTTGCTGCTCCGCCCCTTGCGGGGGCGGACGACCGCGCGGCGGTCAGGTGGGGGCAAGGGGGATCGGCTTCACGCGGCCGGGCCGCTGAAGGCGTGTGGGGAGGCGACGGAGCGGCCGGGCGAACCCGGGGACCGTGAGGTTTGTTTTTGTTTCGGCTCGCTGACCGCTCCGCCAGGCTGTTCTTGCCCGTGAGGTCGGGAGGCGTGAGCGTTGTCTGCTCGGGTCCCCGTTTACCCCCGGACGGGCGCGGACCAAGTCGATCGGCTACATCCGTCTCGACCCCGACGATCCACGATAGGCGGCTTATACGATCACCGCCCTGTCGATCCGCTGATGGCTTTGGCCGCGGAGACTGCCCGTTCGCCAGCCGATCCGCCTAAAGAGTACGGACGGGGCGACTTTCGAGCCTCCGGGAACCGCCAGCGGCCCCGCTCAACCTACCCCCGCCGCCGTATTGGGCCGGATCCAAACGCCCTCCCCCGCGACGGGGATGGCTTTGATTATCGCGGTGGATTCAACGCGGATCATTCAGCGGCGCGTAAAATCGACAAGTCTTTGATTTCGTGGGGTTCGATGTCGCGAACGCCGGGGATAGAGCCCCCTCAATCCCCGTAGATCCTCCCCCGCGTTGCGGGGGAGGTGGCCCAGAGGGCCGGAGGGGGCCAGCTGGACCTATGCCGCGCTAGCCCCCTCAGTCGCTTCGCGACAGCTCCCCCGCATCGCGGGGGAGCATCTGGGGTGCCCGCCCTCTTCCGCCCCTCGCCGCCGCCCGACCCCCGAGGTCGGAGCCATCCTTACATCTCACGGCGAGACGATCGCAGGGCTGTAGGGGTTGCTCAAGGACGACGCTGCGCGTCGCCGCGCGCGGCCGCCGGAGGCGGTCCTTGACCAACCCCTACAGCCCTGCACGCTGCAGCCTCCAAGAGATTTAAGGATCGCCCCGACCAAGGTCGGCTGGCGACGGGCGCGGAAAGCCGCCGGAAGTCTCCGCGCTCCTCCCCCTCTTGGGGGAGGGGGACCGGCGAACGCCGGTGGAGGGGGCTGGCGCCCCGCGCCGCCTCGCCACCCCACCCTCGTCATTCCCGCCCTCGTGGCGGGAACCCCTCTGTCCGCCGCAGGTGCGGAGATGTGGCGGGCCAGCCCGCCAAGGCGTCTCACGTGTCAGCTCAACCAGAGGTTCCCGCCACAAGGGGGGGGAGGGGGGCTACCTACGGACACGTTTTGGCATTGTCATCTCAGAGGCTGGTTAACCATAGGAGGAAACCCAATGGGTGGTACCAAGCGACTGATGGAAGAGCGCGAGGAAGACGAGTCCTATGGCACAGGCCTGCTTGTGAATGCTGGCGCGGCGAAGCGTTGTGAAGTTCACGGGTATCTTCTGGACAGGGAAGACTCGGGTGCCGCCGAGGAAGTTGTCGAGGAGTTTGCGGAAGAGCGCGGGCGTGATGAGGCTGAAGAGCGTGTGAAAGCGGCGCTAGCGAATGCGGGGATGGAGTGTCCCGGCTGTCATCGTAAATAGAGCTTCTGAAGCTGCGTAATTATTGTTCCGTTACGCCGCAGAGCTTGAAGTTGGTGCGGCGATTTTCTCGCCGCACCTTTATAAGAATTCGTTATTTTGCCTCGATGTGGGGGGCAATTTGTTTCGGAACGAGTGCTGCAATGGCCTGTTGGGCTTTCAAGCCGCCGACTGATCCATCGGAAAATTTTGAACTCAGATATTTCGGCAGCTTTTCGGGTAGATATGTCTTGCGAACCCAGGAGCGAAATTCAGGTAAAGCCTCATCGGGATATACCCAGGCATCTTGTGGATTTGATAGGGCTTGTGGGAAATTTGAAGGATAATAGTGTGGTACTTTTGTGCGCGGCCCATAGACGTTATCTAGATTTCCATTTGACCAATGTCGCCCCCAATGCTGGCCAAGGCTAATATCTGGGATAAACTTGTCGCCGAGCTCAACGCCTTGCTTGATGAGCACTACGATAATGTCGGAAATCTCTTTGAATACGCTGAAATACCCATCGGGAACCTGATGGTAATTTAGTGTTACTCGGTCGTGGAATTGTTTCCAGGCAACTTTCGAGGTGCCATCCGGATTGTAGCCTACTTGAGCGTATACAAAATCGTTGAACCCTTTGCGGGCCAAAACGCGGTAACTATTTGCTGCATGGTCGTTCTCGCCTCGGGCCTCGAAGGCGTAATACTCTAGTACTGCCATGCAGACCGGTCCGGGAACGATGTGATGGATCGTTCCGGCTCGGGAAACGGCATGAAAGGCTACGCTGTCATCTACGCCTTGAACGCGGACGAGTTCGCGGATTTTTGCTTCGCGTGGCTTAAGCGGGGAGGCGTCCCAATCATTTGTGATGCGAACGATCTGTGAGTGATCGACGCCACACATCGCGGCTAGGCCGCGAAGATTGAGGTATGGTGTGCCATCGGAAAGCACTCCCATACCTACGCCATTAATTTCCTGCTCTACGGCGACCTCAAGACGAAGCTCGAGCTGCGTCTCGCCGGTGTTGAGTGATGAAAAATTTGTCATATTGTCCTTTGAATTCAGTTGCTTGAGGTGGTGTTCAACTGAACTGGACGAGGGTATAACCCGACGATAGGTTGGGCTTGCGAAATACGACTGCCCAGTTCAGGATGCAGGGGTTGCAAGGTTGCGACTCTGGCATCCTGAAAACCTTACCAAAAATCGTTGTTATGCTCAAGTTGCCCGTCGGTTTGACGTGCAAGAGCTTGTTGCTTTGAGCTGAGCGTTGTGAAGGCGTGCATACCCCTTCCCCCACCGCCCCTCATCCGCTACACCCCCACCCGCAATGACCCGCCCGCCGCACCATCACGGCCGCCACCACCATCCGACCTCGCCTCGCGGGATCGGCCGGGTCCGCGCGCTCTAAGCCGAGCGACCCAGCCAGAGCCCCGCCTAGCGGATGGGGCTTAAGCGCAAGCGCCATCCGTCGAAGCCTTGAAGACTAAGGACCGACGATGACCGACGACTCTGTGAACACCCCGCAAGACTTCCGCCCCGAGGCCCGCGCGCCGCGCGGCTTCGCCGACAAGCGCGCCCGGGACCTGCGGGCCGAGCGGGCGATCCTGGAGGCGGTGTCGGCGGTCTATGAGCGCTACGGCTTCGAGGCCCTGGACACCGGGGCGTTCGAATATGCCGACGCCCTGGGCAAGTTCCTGCCCGACAGCGACCGACCCAACGAGGGCGTGTTCGCGCTGCAGGACGACGACGATCAGTGGATGGCGCTGCGGTATGATCTGACCGCGCCGCTGGCCCGGTTCGCGGCCCAGCACTGGGAGACCCTGCCCAAGCCGTTCCGCCGCTACGCCTTCGGGCCGGTGTGGCGCAACGAGAAGCCGGGGCCGGGGCGCTTCCGCCAGTTCATCCAGTGCGACGCCGACACGGTGGGCTCGGCCCGTCCGGAGGCCGACGCCGAGATCATCGCCATGGCGGTCGAGGGGCTGGAGGCGGCCGGCCTGCCGCGCGGGGCGGCGGTGCTGAAGATCAACAATCGCAAGCTGCTGAACGGCCTGCTGACCTCCGCGGGGGCGGAAAGCGCCGGCCAGAAGCTGGCCGTGCTGCGCGCGGTCGACAAGCTGGACCGCCTGGGCGTCGAGGGCGTGCGCCTGCTGCTGGGCGAGGGACGCCTGGACGAGAGCGGCGACTTCACCAAGGGCGCGGGGCTGAAGGGCAAGGCGGTCGACTCGGTGCTGGACTTCGTCCAGGCCGGGGCGGGCGGTCGTTCGGCGACCCTGGACAATATCGCCAAGGTGATCGGCGGCTCGGCCGAGGGCGACGAGGGCCTCCTGGAGCTGTCGCGGATCGACGCGGCCCTGACCAGCCTGGGGATCGCCGACGACCAGGCCTTCATCGATCCGTCGATCGTCCGGGGGCTGGAATACTATACCGGCGCGGTGTTCGAGGCCGAGCTCTTGCTGCAGACCACGGACGAGAAGGGCAACAAGGTCTCGTTCGGCTCGATCGGCGGCGGCGGACGCTATGACGACCTGGTGGCGCGGTTCACCGGCGCCGTGACGCCGGCGACGGGCTTCTCGTTCGGCGTCACCCGCCTGGCGGCGGCGCTGCGGGCGGCCGGACGCGAGCCGGGCGGCGCGGCGCGCGGCCCGGTGGTGGTGATCGCGTTCGACCAGGCGCACATGGGCGAGTACTTCTCCGTGGTCGGACAGTTGCGCGGGGCGGGCATTGCGGCCGAGGTCTATCTGGGGACCTCGGGCATGAAGCCGCAGATGAAATACGCCGACCGCCGGGGCGCGCCGGCCGTGGTCATGCTGGGCGGGGACGAGATCGCCGCCGGCACCGTGACCATCAAGGACCTCGACGCCGGCCGCCAAGCCGCCCAGGGCCTGGCCGACAACGCCGCCTGGAAGGCCGAGCGTCCGGGCCAGCAGACCATTCCGCGCGATCAGCTGGTCGCCGCGGTCCGCAAGATCATCGAGGGCTAGTGATGAGGCTCGAGCGTTCCATTCCGGCGGAGGCGCTCGACGCCATCCGCGCGCCGCTGCTGGCCGCCGGCGCGGCCCTGACCGACGCCCCGGTGCTGCAGCCCCTGGGCCTGCTGCTGGACCTGACCGGCGAGGCCATGCGCTCGCGGCTGTTCGTCGTTTCCGGCGACGGCGGCGAGGAGGCCTGCCTGCGCCCGGACTTCACCGTCGCCGTGGCCCGCCAGCACTTCGAGAACGGCGGCCAGCCCGCGCGTCGCCGCTACGAGGGCAAGGCCTTCCGCGTCGCCCCGCGCGGCTCGGACCGGGCCGAAGAGTTCCTGCAGATCGGCGTCGAGGCCTTCGAGACCGGCGACCCCGTGGCCGCCGACGCCGAGATCGCCGCCTTGGCCTGGGCGTCTTCCGCCGCTGGCGGACGCTCGGACCTGTCCCTGATCCTCGGCGACGTGTCGCTGTTCGCCGCCTTCGTCGACAGCCTGGACCTGGCGCCGCCCCTGGCCGCCCGGCTCAAGCGCGCCTTCGCCAAGCCGCGCCAGCTGAAGGCCGAGCTGGACGGCGACTCGTCGGCCCTCTCCAGCGAGCAATCGCGCATCGCCTCCCTGCTGGCCGGCCTGCCCGAGACCGAGGCGTCGGCCGTGCTGCAGGAGCTGTGGTCCCTGGCCGGGATCGAGCCCGTCGGCGGTCGGCGTCCGGCGGAGATCGCCCACCGCCTGGTCGAGCGCGCCGAGGCCGCCAAGGCCGGTCGTCTGGACGCGGCGCAGGCCGACAAGGTCCGCGCCTTCCTGGCCGTCTCGGATCGTCCGGACGCGGCGCTGGACGCCATCGCGTCCCTGGCGGGGCCCCATGACGGGAGCCTGAAGGCCGCTATCGCCGCCTGGCGCGCGCGCCTGTCGGGCATGGTCGAACGCGGCGTCCCGCTGGACCGGGTCACCCTGGCCGCCGCCTTCGGCCGGGCCTTCGGCTATTACGACGGCTATCTGTTCGAGGTGCATTCGGCCGCGCTGGGCGCCGAGCGGCCCGTAGCCGCTGGCGGCCGCTATGACGGACTGCCCCTAAAACTAGGAATGGCCAAGCTGGGCGTCTCCACCAACACCGGCGCGGTGGGCTGCATGGTCCGTCCGGCGCGCGCCTATGCGGGAGGCGGCGAATGAGCGCCCCCCAAGAGAAGAACGAGCCGATGATCTTCGCCATCCCTTCGAAAGGCCGCCTGAAGGACCAGGTCGAGGCCTGGCTGGCCGACTGCGGTTTCCGGCTGGAGATGACCGGCGGCGCGCGCGGCTATTCGGCCGAGCTGGCCGGCCTGCCGGGCGTCTCGGTGCGTCTGCTGTCGGCGGGCGACATCGCCGCCGGCCTCGACAGCGGCGACCTGCACCTGGGCGTCACGGGCGAGGACCTGCTGCGCGAGCGCGGCGACGACATGGACAGCCGGGTCATGCTGCTGCGGGCCCTGGGCTTCGGCCGCGCCGACCTCGTCGTGACCGCGCCCAAGAACTGGCTGGACGTCGACACCATGGCCGATGTCGACGAGGTCGGGCACCTGCACCTGGCCAAGACCGGCCGCCGCCTGCGCGTGGCGACCAAGTACGTCACCCAGACCCGCGCCTTCTTCGCCCGCCACGGCGTCGCCGACTACCGCATCGTCGAGAGCAGCGGCGCCACCGAGGGGGCGCCCGCCGCCGGCGCGGCCGAGCTGGTGGTCGACATCACCACCACCGGCGCGACCCTGGCCGCCAACGGCCTGAAGATCCTGTCGGACGGCGTGATCCTCAAGAGCCAGGCCCAGCTGACCGCCTCGCTGATCGCGGCGTGGTCGCCGTCGCAGCTGGACAGCCTGAAGCGGCTGCTGGCCGTGGTCGAGGCCAAGGGCCGGGCCGGCAAGCTGGCCGCGCTGGTGTGGCCGGCCGAGCAGGACGCGGCGGGCCAGGCGGCCGTGGCCGACTTCGTCGCCAGGGGCGGTTCGCGCCGGGCCAACGGCGCCCTGCTGGCGACCGCCGACCTGTTCGACGCCGCCGCCGCTCTGGCCGCCGCCGGGGTCGAGCCGGTCACCGTGTCGCGTCCGGACTATGTGTTCGAGTCGCGCTCGGCCGTGCTGGATCGGTTCGTTGACGTACTCAAAAGTCAGTTTTGACGAAACTGTAAAAATAGAACATCGATTCACGGCGTAAAATCGACTTTCCGGTCCAAACTACGTCGCTCGCGTCAAAAATTCGGCGAAACCTTTGCGAAAAAGGGATTTGCCGCGTTGACACCGTCATGAATTTGACGTTTCTAGACGATGCAAGGACGAAACGAGCCCAACAGAGAGCTCCCGTTCTTCGGCGTTTCGGGGAGGAAACGCCCGCCTAGATCGAATGATCGAGAAAATAGCCAGCCCGTCGCGATTATCCCCCGCGGCGGGTTTGGTGTATCTGGGCCCCGGTTATAAGTTTTGACGCAAGAGTTAAAACTTATTCGAAAGCCTGAAAGCGCTTCCAGATGCTCCGGACGCGGGAAGCGTCAATGCCCCACCCAGCAGCCCCGCCTTGCACGGATCAAGGGGTCAACCGCGCGCCGGATGCCGTTCGGCCATGTAGCGGCCCGGTGACGCGCCAAGCGCCTTTCGAAACATGGTCACGAAGCTGGGCGTGCTCTCATAGCCAAGGTCGGCGGCCACCGCCTGGATCGAAGCGCCCTCGGCCAGCCACTTCACGGCCAGCACGACGCCGAGCTGCTGGCGCCAGCGGCCAAAGCTCATGCCGGTTTCCCGGGCGATCAGGCGCATCAAGGTTCGGCCGCTCAGGCCGGCGCGTCTGGCCCAGCTGTCCAGGGTTCCGCGCGCGGCCGGCGCGGCCATCATCGCGTCGACGATCTTGCGCAGGCGAGGGTCGGTCGGCATCGGCAGGTGTAGGTCCTCGACCCTGGCGTCGGCCAGCTCGTCGAGCAGCACGGCCACCAGTCGCGAATTGGCGCCGCCTTCCTCGTACAGGTACGGCAGATGCGCCGCGCGGGTCAGCAGTTCGCGCAGCAGGGGCGTCACCGACACCGTGCAGCATGTCTTGGGCAAGGCCGCGCCGACGTCCGGATCGATGAAGGCGTTGTAGCCGACGAGGGCGCCGCTGGCCTTGATGGCGTGCAGCGCATCGCCGGGGATCCAGATGGCGCTGCGCGGCGGCACGATCCACAGGCCGCCCTCGACCTCGCAGCTGAGCGCGCCCTGCTGCACCAGGATGATCTGTCCCTTCCGGTGGCGATGATGGTCGATCTCGACCTCGCCAACGCCTTCCATCGCCGCGCCAAAGGCCACGATGGGACGCGGCACGTCGTCAGGCTCGATCCAGTCATCTTCCGCGTCCGCGTCCGCGATGTTCAGGATCGGCATGTCGCGCGTCCGGAGCGAATATCGCCGATGGCGGGATTGGATAACATTCTGTCCATCCTTCGGAATGACGCCAGACCCGCTCCCGGCTATCCGATCAGCCAGGAGAAGTCGAGACCACGTCGGCTTCGCGGATCGCAAGGGAATCATCGTGACCACACTGGCCAGCGAACGGGTCGCCAAGCTGTTGACCCAGCTGCATGGGGACGCCGAGGCTTCCGACCGCGAACATCTCGAAGCCATGATGACGACCCTCGGGGCGCCGGGCGCCTCGATGGAGGACCTGATCGCCGGCCTGCTGGCCGAAGAGCGCTCCGACTACCGGGCGGTCTATCATCGCTATGCCGGCAACTATCTGGCGGTCACCCCCACCTACGGGCGGTTTCTCTACGCGATGGCGCGCGTGTGTAAGGCGACCCGCATCGTCGAGTTCGGCACCTCGATGGGGATTTCGACGATCTATCTGGCCGCCGCCCTGCGCGACAACGGCGGCGGACGGCTCGTCGGGTCGGAATTCGAGCCCGGCAAGGTGGCGCGCGCCCGCGCCAACCTCGAGGCCGCAGGCCTCGGCGACCTGGTCGAGATCCGCGAAGGCGATGCGCGCGAGACGCTTAAGGACGCCGGCGGCGAGGTCGACCTGCTGCTGGTGGACGGCGCGTTCTCGCTCTACCTGCCGGTCCTCAGGCTGGTCGAGCCTTACCTGCGGCCCGGCGCCGTCGTCCTGGGCGAGAACGCCTTCGACCCGGACTATCTCGCCTATGTCCGCGACCCCGCCAACGGCTACCTCGCCCAGACCCTGCCGCTCGACGAAGGTCGCGGCAACGAGCTCGCCGTGAGGGTGGGCTGATGGCCAAGATGGTCTTGTCCCTGCGCCCGAAGCCCAAGCCGCCCGGGCGGCTGAGCCAGGCGCTGACCCGCCTTCTGATGAAGCGCGCGACCGTCAGCGCCGTCGAGCCGCTGGCCCCTCGCTTCCGGCTGATCACGCTGGAGGGGCCGGCCCTGGCGGGCGTGACCTGGACGCCGGGACAGAAGATCCAGATCGCCATGGGCTCGGCGTTCGTGGCGCGCACCTATACCCCGATGACCTGGGACGGCTCGCATGGGCGCGCCCGGCTTCTGGGCTACGCGCATGGCGACGGGCCGGGAAGCGCCTGGCTCGAAGCGCTCGAACCCGGGGCCGAATGCGACATCTTTGGTCCTCGCCCCTCGCTGGATGTCGCGGGTCTGGCGGGGCCGATTGTCGTCTTCGGCGACGAGACCTCGATGGGCCTGGCTCACGCGCTGGCCGCGCGGGACGGCGCCGGAACGCTTTCATGCGTCTTCGAGGTCGGCGACGTCGATCACGCCAGGGCGGTCGCCACGCGCCTGGACCTGCCCGACGCCGCGCTGTTCAAAAGAACCCCCGATGACGCGCATCTGGAGGCGATCGCCGCTGGGTTCGCGTCACGAGCCGCCTCCGGCGCGTCCTTTATTCTGACGGGAAGGGCCGGCGCGATCCAGAAGCTGCGCCAGGGCCTGAAGCTTGAGGGAGTCCCGCCGGGCCGTATCGCCACCAAGGCCTATTGGGCGCCGGGCAAGACCGGTCTGGATTGACGCCGATCCCGCCAGGATCGGTGGAAACCCCGGCTCGAACGCCAAAGGGGCCAAGGGCGGCTCTGGCGTTTCAGGTCAAGTCGCCCCTCCGAACCTCGCCCGGCTCTGGCCTCGCGACCCTAGGCCTCGCGATCCTATTCGCAGGCCGCGCAGCGCGCGTCGTCGTGTCGGCGGCGCCAGTTGGCCAGGTGCGCGCCGGCCAGAAGGATCCCGCCCACCACGGTCAGCGCGCGCTCGTCGGCGGCCGATGGAAACTCCAGGGCGCCGGCGATCATCAGGGCCAGGCCCAGGATCGCCACCGTCGCCAGGCGCCAGGAGCGCGGCCGACGCTTGGACAGGTCGACGAACGACAGCGCCGCGACCGGGGCGGCGACCAGCACGAAGGCCACGTGCACCCACTCGGCCTGCGCCCACAGGCCCAGCACCGGCAGCAGCAAGGCCAGCGCCGGCAGGGCCAGGCAGTGGACCAGGCACAGGGCCGACAGCCCGACGGCGGACGCGTCGAGCGCCCTGGCGAGGGTGGGGGTCATCAAGGCGCTCCTGAATCTACGCGTCGCGGGACAATCAGGCGCGACCTCCGCCGACGCCGGGTCCCGCCCGATGGCTCCTATCTAGTGGTGATATAATATAACACAAGACGGGCGGCGCGCGGTCGACGGATTCGTCCACGGCGAGCGGCGGCCGTGACGCCGCGGCTGCTGTTCCTGTCGCCGCGGCCTGAGCCCCTTAGTCTTCCTCGACCACCGAGGTCAGGGTGCGGCCCTGGCGGGCCTCGAAGCGCTGGTGGGCCAGGTCGACCATGGCCTTCAGCGCGCTGAGGAAGTGGGTCTGGTCGGTCATCACTCGACAGCGTTCCCGCTGCGGTTCGCGCCAGGCGTCCAAGGCTCCGGGCGTGTCGATCAGCATCGCCAGGCGCGCGAAGTAGTCCTCGGGATCCTTGGCCCGATGCTCGGGCGGGGCCATGGAGGCGACGTCGCCGTCCTTCGTGGTCAGCAGCACCGCGCCCGCCGTCAGGGCGATCATGGCGCTGTTGCCGCCGCCCTGGCGGAACGGATTGGCGAACACGTCGACCGTGGTCATCAGCCGGGCCAGCTCCAGGTCCTGGTAGATGTAGCGGAACTGATCGCCCAGAATCGCCTGGCAGGCGTCCAGCAGATTGTCGGGCAGGCCGCCGACCACCAGCCAGATGCAGTTGGGACGGTCGCGCAGGATCTTCTCGATCCCGGTGACGAAGGTCTCGTCCAGGTCCACCGCCAGGCGGTTGCCGACCGTGGCGATGACGAAGGCGTCCTGCGGCAGATGGACCTCGGCGCGGGCGCGCGGGGCGGGCGGACCCTCGTCGTAGAACGGCCCGGACAGGCTCTGGACGTAGTTGCGGATGTAGCTGGCCGGCGCGCCGCGGCGCTTCCAGATCGGCGCCATGTGCTGGGGCTCGTGGAAGTACCAGAAGACGTCGGCATACTGGGGCGGCGGCTCGTCGCCGCAGGTGAACATCACCGTCGGGCCCAGGCGGCTGGCGATGGTGATCTGCGGGGCCATGATCGGCTCGCACCAGAAGTGATAGGTGCAAGGCCCCTTGCGGATCGCGTCGACCAGGTAGTCGGGGTTCTCCTGGGTGGAGATCAGATTGAGGCCCCGCTCGGGCGGGACGTCGCCCAGGCGCTCGTCGATATAGGCCTGCATATTGTTCTTGATCTCGCCGCCATGGTGCAGGTCGATCCGCTCGACCGTCGGGTCCATGGCCAGGGCGGCGACATAGTCGATCGCCCCGCGCGACGGCGAGTGAAACGGACCGGCCAGGTCGCCGGCGAAAACCACGTGGGCGCGCCGAGCGGCGCTGAGCGGAATGTCGCGGGGCGGCAAGGTCAGGGCGTCGGCCCCGCTCAGGTGCAGGCGGCGCGCCAGGGCCGCCACGCGCCCGGCGTGGCCATCGCTCAGATGCGGGCCGCGCCACCAGGCGATCGAGCCGAGGTCGGAGATCACCTGCAGGATGAAGTCGGCCCGGTATTTGCCGCTCTCCAGCAGGCTGATCACCCTCTCGGCGAAGGTATAGTCGTTGACGCCGTCCAGGGCGTCCTCGCCCAGCATGATGTCCCAACGCTCGGCGATGATCTTGATCGAGGGCAGGTACCGCTCTTGGGCGCCCTCCTGGAGGAAATCGAACAAGGCCATCAGGGCAGGTCCTCTTGCTGGGTCATCGCCGTCAGGATCGCGTGCAGACGCGCGACGCGGGCCTCGCCGGGCGCGAACACCCGGTCGGCGGAGGTCAAGTCATAGTGGGGGCTGACGCGGGCGCAGATCGCGTGGTCCTCGTCGAAGATCTGGCGATTGACCCGGGCGCTGGAGTCGAGGAACGCCGCGACGGCGGCCTCGTAGCCGGGCTTGATCTTGCTGGCCAGCAGGCGGCTGCAGAAGTGCGACCGGCGCGGCGCGGCCGACGGCAGGAAGGTCTGCAGCGAATAGGAATAGCCGAAAGTCGAGGAGACCATGGCGAACGGGAAGACATAGATCGTCCAATAGCCCGGATAGGCGCCGTCGACGTCGAAGAAGCGGCTCAGGGTCTTGAGGCCGCGCAGCGTGCGGCTGTCGGTGACGTGGCCCTTATAGGTGACGTTGAGGCCGTCATGGACGGTAGCCTCCTCCTTCAGCCCCAGCTGCGCCAGGGTGTGAGGGTGGACGGCGTTGACGTGGTCGGTCTCCAGGGCGTTCTCGACCGCCACGCGCCAGTCGGCCTGGAACGCGAAGGCGTTGAAGTCGCGGCGGCCGGCGATATGGCCCGAGACCTTGGCCAGCGGCGCGAAGGCGCCGGCCAGCTGGGCTTCCAGGGTCTGCGTGGGCGCGATCCCGACAAAGAGAAAGTCGCCGCACCAGGCGGTCTGGAAGCGGCGCAAGGCCACCTTGTCCAAAGCGCCGGGCGGGAAGGTCTTGGCCAGAGGCACGCGCACCTGGCCGCCGCGATAGCTCCAGCCGTGATAGGGGCAGACGGCCCGGCCGACGCCGTGGTCCTCGACGAAGAACCGCCCGCCGCGATGCGGGCAGACATTGTCGAAGGCGACGATCTGGCCCTCGTCATTGTGCAGGACGAGGTCGCCCAGGGCCCAGTCCAGCCGCAGGAAGGCGCCCGGCTCGGCCAGCTCGCTGCGGTGGGCGACGAGGTGCCAGAAGCCGTTCAGAAGGGTGGTGTCGAGGGGACTCAAAGCCGCCTCGCCGGCGCCGCGTAGAGGGTCACCCCGTCCTCGCAGCCGCGCACCACGACCGCGCCGGCCCCGACCGTGCAGTCGGCGCCGATCGACAGGCGCGGCAACACCCGCGCGCCCGAGCCGAAGAACGAGCGCGGGCCGACCGTGACGCCGCCGGTCAGGTCGACATAGCCGCTGAGGGTGACGAAGTCGCCGAGGCTGGCGTCGTGGCCCAGGCCCGAATGGGCGTTGATGGTGACGAGGTCGCCGGCCCGGCTGTCGGCCGAGACATCCGCGAACGGACCCACGACCACGCCGCGTCCGAGCCTGGCCGAGGCCGAGACCCAGGCGCGCGGATGCAGCAGGGTGGCGAAGGCGTCGGGGCCGCCCAACCGTCCGGCCAGGGCGACCTTGCCGGCCGGACCGGCGACCGCCATCACCAGGCGCTGGTTGGGGGCGAGCGCGTAGGCCCTGGTGTCGCCCAGCTGCGGCAAGTCGCGGCCGAAGGCGGCCATCGGCCGGTCGCCGTCGTCCAGATAGCCAACGAAGCGGTCGCCCTCGGGCAGATCCGGCGCGAACCAGTCGTGGATCTCGCGGGCGAAGGCCCCGCCGCCGACCAGCACATAGTCCGTCATCGCGCGCCTTCCCCTCAGCTGGCCAGGTAGCCGCCGTCGACGGCCCACACCGCGCCGGTCACCCAGCGGGCGGCGGGCGACAGCAGGAACACGGCGGCGCCCGCGACGTCGTCGGGCTGGCCGAAGCCGAGCGGGTGCTGGGCCTCGTAGGCGCTCATGCCGGCGTCGGAGAGGCCCCGGGCCAGGCGCGCGTGCATCTCGGTCTCGACCCCGCCGGCGGCGATGGCGTTGACGCGGACCGCCTTCGGGGCCAGCTCGCAGGCCAGGGAGCGGGTCAGGCCCTCGATCGCGGCCTTGGCGGCGGAATAGGCCATCATGCCGGCGCGACCGCGGTGGGCGGCGGCCGAGGACATCAGCACGATCGACGCGCCGGCCTTCATCACATTGGCCTTGCCGGCCGCGCGGCCGAGGCCCAGGGCGCCGTGCACCGCCGCCCCGAACACGCCGTCGATCTGCTTGGACTTGGTCAGACGGGCCGGCAGGACCAGCTCGCTGCCGGCCGAGTGGAACATGCCGTCGAGTCCGCCGGCCTCCGCGGCGATGGCGCTGATGCGGTCGGCGACCGCGTCGGCGTCGTCGAGCTCGGCGGCGAAGGCGGTGTGGCCCTCACCGGGCAGGACCTCGAGGGTGGCGGCCAGGCGGGCCTCGTCGCGACCGGTGGCGATCACCCGGCCGCCGCACCGGGCGATCAGGGCGGCCGTGGCCCGGCCCAGGCCCGAGGAGGCGCCCGTGACCAGGATGGCGCGATCCTTCAGCGCGTCAGCCGAGAAGGTCATGCGGCGATCACCTCGGCGCAGGCCAGCGGCCCGAACTCGGCCAGCACCGCGCCCCAGGAGAGGCCGACCCCGAAACCGACCAGCATCAGCCGAACCGAGCCCGTGGTCAGGCGCTGGGCCATGTCGTCGGCCAGCAGCAGCGGAATGGTCGCCGAACTGGTGTTGCCATAGCGGTCGATGTTGATCGGCAGGCGCTCAGGGTCGGTGGCGCCGATCTTCTTGCCGATGTGGCGCAGCATGAAGCGGTTGGCCTGGTGCAGCAGGTAGGCGTCGACGCTGTCGCCGGTCATGCCCGCGTCGGCCAGGGTGTCGGCCACCAGCTTGGGCACCTCGCGCAGGGTGAAGGTGAAGACCTCGCCGCCGTCCATGTGCAGGCGGCTCGGGTCCAGGGTGAAGGCGCGGTCGGGATCGACGGGGCGGAAGCCGCCTTGGGGCACCATCAGCGCGCCGGCCCCCGAGCCGTCGGAGCCCAGGCGGAAGCGCATCACCGGCGCGGCGGGATCGTGCTCGATAGCCGAGGCCGAACCGGCGTCGCCGAACAGGACGGCCGTGCCGCGATCGTTGGGATCGACCAGGCGGCTCATGGTCTCGCCCGCCAGCAACAGCACGCGCCGGCAGCCGGACTGGATCAGGCTGGCCGCCAGCCACAGGCCGTAGACATAGCCCGAACAGCCCAGATTGACGTCGAAGGCCTGGCAGTCGGTCGCCAGGCCCAGGCGTCCGTGCAGCAGGCAGGCGCTGGCCGGCAGCGGATGGTCCGGGGTCTGGGTGACGAAGATCACGGCGTCGACGCTGTCGGGGTCCCAGTCCAGCTTCTGGAGCAGATGCCGGGCGGCCGCGAAGCAGAGGTCGGCGGTGGTCTGGTCCGGGGCGGACCAGTGGCGGGTCTCGACCCCGATCATCTTGACGACGTCGGCCACGGCCTGATCGCCCAGGGTCTCGGCGATCACGGCGTTGGGCACCGGCGCGCCGGGTACGGCGCAGACCACGCCGCGCAAGGCGACGCCGGACAGGGCGTAGCCGCCCCGACGCGGACGCTCACCGGCGGCGGACGTGGCCGTCGTCATGCTCAGGCCGCCTGGGCCTGCGGGATCAGGGCGACGATGTCGGCCACCGTCACGCACTCGGCCAGGGCCGCGCCGTCCAGCAGTTCGCCGCGGATCTCGTCGACCAGGGCGATGGTCGAGACGATGGCCAGCGAGTCCCAGTTGTGGTTGGCCAGGACGGTGTCGGCGTTCACCTCGGCGGTGTCGGTCTCGAAGATCTCGGCCAGGCCGGCGTACAGCTCTTGCATCACGGTGCTCCTAGAGAAAGGCCTGGGCGGCGGCCCAGGAATAGCCGACGCCGAAACCGACCAGCAGGACGCGGCGCGGACGCCCGTCCCTGACCAGCGGCTCCAGCGCCATGGGAATGGTGGACGAGACGGTGTTGCCCCACTCGCGCAGGGCGATCACGAAGCGGTCCTCGGGCACGGCTAGCTTGCGGCGCAGGCGGTCGAGGATGAAGGCGCTGGCCTGGTGCAGCACGACGGCGTCGTAGTCGTCCAGCGCGACGCCGGCGCGGGCCAGCAGCTTGTCGATCGCCGCCGGGACCGCGCCCAGGGTGAAGGTCATGATCGCCGCGCCGTTCATATAGAGATGATCGGCCGAGCGCAGATTGCCCGAGGCGTCTTCGGTGACGACGGCCGTCTCCGCCGTGCGCGGCTGGCGGAACCCTCCGGCCGGCACGATCAGGTTCTCGGCTCCCGATCCGTCGGTGCCGAACACGAAGGGGCCCAGGGCCGGCGCATCGGTCTCGACCGCCTCGATCAGCGTCGCGGCCGCGCCGTCGCCGAACAGGCTGCGCACGCCGCGGTCCATCGGGTGGATCAGCTTGGAATAGGTGTCGGCGGTCAGCAGCAGCACGCGCCGGGCCTGGCCGCTGGCGATCAGGGCCTGAGCCATGGACAGGCCGTAGACGAAGCCTGAACAGCCGAGGTTGAAATCCAGGGCGCCGATGTCGGTCCGCAGCCCCAGGCGTCGCTGCAGAATGCAGGCCGAGGTCGGCAGGATGTGGTCCGGCGCCTGGGTGCAGAACAGCAGGTAGTCGATGTCGCCGGGCGCGACGCGGCCCTGGGCGAACAGAGCCTTGGCGGCGGCCTCCGCCAGGTCGACGGCGGTCTCGTCGGGGGCGGCGATATGGCGGGTCTGGACGCCGGTCTTGTCGAGGATCTTGTCGGCGGGCCAGCTGGGATACAGCGCGGCCAGGTCGTCGTTGCTCAGCACCCGCTCGGGCAGGTGGCTGGCGATCGCGACGATTTTTCCGCTGGTGCCCACCTGACTCGGACGCTCCTCAACCGACGGCTGAGACTAGGGTTCCAAGTTCTAAAGACCGGTTAACCATAAGCATCCCGCCGATGCGGCGCGGCGTCGCAGAGCGGGCTCAGGCCAGGGCTTGCGCGAGGCTGAGGCCGACGCGGTTGACCTGGTCCAGCGCCATGTCGGCGAAATAGGGCAGGCCCAGGGTCGCCGACGCCAGGCGGGCGGTGACGGGCAGCGGATCGGCCGGGCAGGACGCGAAGGCCCGGCTGGTGTGACAGCCCGCGCCCCACCAGCGGCGGGTGTCGACGCCCTGCGCGCGCAGCGCCGCCTCGACGGCGTCGGCGGAACCTGCCGGCAGCTCGACCACGCAGGTGCTGGACACCCACTCCGGGCCCCAGCCCGGCTGGAAGATGACCTGGGGCGTGTGCAGCAGAGCCATGCGCAGGCGCTGGGCGGTGGCGGCGTAGGCCGTGCGGGTCGACGGCCACTGATCCAGGGCGGCCAGGCCGACCGCGCAGGTGTACTCGCTGAGCTTGGCGTTGTTGGCCGGGAACCGCGCCTCGCGGTCGCCCATGAAGCCGAAGCTGGTCAGGGCCCGGAAGCGGGTGATGAAGGCCGGATCTTCGGAAGCGATGAAGCCGCCCTCGCCGACGCCCAGTGACTTGGTGGCGTGCAGGCTGACCATGGTTGGGACCGGGGCGGCGCTGACGCTGTCGAACGAAGCGGCCGCGTCGATGACGACCGGCAGGCCGGTGTCTTCCCGCAGCCTGGCCCACGGCGCGGGGTCCAGCGGCCGGCCGAACGAAGCCACCGGGATCACCGCCGAGACGGGGCCCGGCGCGTGCGCCAGGCGCTCGCGGACATGGTCGGCGTCCAGCACGCCGGTGACGGGATCGACGTCGACGAACCAGGGAACCAGTCCCGCCTGGAGGGCGGCGTGGGCCGTGGCCACGAAGGTCCAGGCCGGCATGACGCACAGGCCGCCCGGCTTGGCGTCCAGCGCCGCCAGCGCCAGGGTCAGGGCCTGGGTGCCGTTGGCGGCGGTGCAGGCCAGGGTCGGACGCGCGAACCGCGCCGCCAGGCGCGCTTCCAGCTCGATCAGCAAGGGGCCGAAATTGGAATACCAGCGCTTGGCGTCGATCCTTTGCAGGTAGGGCAGGATCGCCTCCGCCGCCGGCATGAACGGCCGCGCCACCGGAACCGGAGCGTCCAGGGGCGACGGAACGTGGGCCGAGAGGAGAGCGGACGAATGCACGAGAAGCGGATCGCTCAAGGTTGCCGGAATGACCGAGTAAGCGCCACGATGGTTAATCGAGGGTTGCGGGCGGCGTCTCCAGGGTGCGACCGACTGACGCCGCCGGCCGCTACGGAACGAACACTTCGGCGGTGTCCATCCGCACGGTGCGCAGGACGCGGGTGGCCGTGTCGGCGGCCCGGTCGGCCTCCGGCCGGAAACTCAGCAGCAGGGAGCGGCGTCGCGCGCCGACCTGGTTGCGGGTGGCCCCGTGCGGCAGGTCGGCGTCGAACACCAGAATGTCCCCCGCCTCGCCGGCCAGGATCTGGGCCAGGGACTCATCCGGCGCGCCGAGGTCGAGCGGGCGCGGGACCACGCGGGTCGCGCCGTTGTCCGGGCCGTAGGCGTCCAGGAAGATCAGGGCGGCGACGCAGTGCTTGCCCAGGCCGTCGCGGTGCAGGGGCTGGTGGCCGGAGCCGGGCAGGGGCTCGCGGCCCTCGACCTGGCTGAAATAGAAGGGGCCGCCCACCAGCCGCCCGGCCGCCGCCAGCAGGGCCGGCGCGCGGCACGCCCGTCGCACCCGGGGATCGAGATCGACCAGGGCGTGGCGCCAGCCCGGCCCCTTGGGCGCGCCCCATTGGTCCGGGGGACCGACCCCGGCGTCGAACGCGTCGCGCAGGCCTTGGCGCCAGGCCTCGGGCACGGCGCCGCGCAGCAGCAGATAGCCGTCGCGGTCGAGGACGGCGGCCTGTTCCACGGGCAGCGGCTCGACCGGGGTGGGCGTCGGGGCGCCGGTCATGTCGCCGCTAGAGCCCGCGCAGCCAGGACAGCAGCTTGTCGACCTCGGACTGGCCGGCGACCTCGACCGGGCGGCGGCCGTCCTGGCCGAAGCTGCGGGCCTCGCCCGGGCGCATGTCGAAGCGGGCGCGGAAGGCGCGGCTGAAATGGGCCTCGGACTGGAAGCCGTGGGCGTAGGCGATCTCGGCCAGCGAGGCCGCGGGGGGCGCATGCTGGGCGATGGCGCTGAAGGCGCGGTCGAGGCGACGTTGCTGGATGTAGCCCGCGACGCCGTGCTTGCCGTCGAACAGGCGGTAGAGCGTCCGGCGCGAGACGCCCAGATGCGCGCCGACCGCGGTCGGGGTCAGGTCGCGGCTGTCCAGTTGGGCGTCGATATAGCGGCGGGCGATGGCGAACAGCCGGCCCTCGACGGGACCGTGTTGGGCTGGATCCAGGTCGGTCCGGCCGCCGATCAGGCCGGCGGCCAGGGCGCAGGCCGCGTCGGCGGCGGCCGCCGCCTCGTTCGGGGTCAGTTCGGGCGCGGCCCGGGCCAGACCCTCCAGGTGGGCGACCAGCAGCCGGGTAATGGCGGCGCCGTCGGGAAAGACCAGGCCGTGGGCGTCGCGGCCGCCCGCCGCCGCGTCCAGCCGCTCGCGGGCCAGGCTCAGCTCGATCACCTCGCCGTCGCTCTCGGTCACGCAGAAGGGCCGGCCCATGTCCAGCATCCGGATCGCGCCCGGGCCGCCGCCGATCTCGCGCCCGTCGAAATCGCCCTGGAATGTCCCGGACAGCTGCAGGGCGACGTGCATGGCGTCGACGCCGTCCAGCCGGGCCAGCGCGCGCGTGCGGGTCAGAATGCGCGCCGACGACCGACGGCGGACGATCACGGCCGAGCCCAGGTGATAGCCCCGCAGATGATCGTGGAAGCCCCCGTCGTCGGGCAGCGCCACGTCGGTCAGCGGCGCCATGCCGGTCCGGTAGCGCTCCGCGGCCTGATGACCCGACAGCATCCACTCCACGCGCCGCGCGGAGGTCTCGGACGGCGTGTCCGTCTCAAGGCGCGCGGCGGGGCCGGGATACGGCGTCGGAGGAGAATATATCGCCATGGTTGCATCCAATATATCATCAACCGGCAGTCTGGCACGCTGGTGCAAGATTCGTGGCACGTTCAGTCAAAGACGCCGATGTAGTTTCGTAGCCAAAATGCGCGTGGCTGGGCAAAAGTCTCAGACGTGCTTTGACTATGGCAAGAACATTCCGCGCGCAAGAAAGCGAAATTGCGATTGAGAATGGAAAGCCGGGTGTCGAAATCACGACACATGGGTGGGAAGAGCCAAGGACCTTTGGAATCGCGAACGGAAAGAACGGCGCCGATCTGGTATCAGTATCAAACATTCGCCAATTAAGTGTGGTGAATATCTTGGGTTACGTAAGTCGCGGCAAACGAAAACCCAAGGTTGAACAGTACATCGGCCCGGAGATTCGCGTGACGAAGTGAACATTGTTCTTGGGGCAAGCGCGTTTAGCGGCTGCCCCCGAGAATCTTCGCCATCCAGGACAGCCCGATAGTTTTCAAGGCGCCGTGCCGTGCGCCTGCTCAAATTCGAGGCTGAATCCATGGCGCAGCTAGACACCAACGGTGACGACAACACCGACAATGGCCCGCAACGGTCGGGTGGCGCGGCCCTGACGGGTCAGCTTTGGGTGTTCACCGAGGGCGGCGACTCCGACACCCGCCTGTACCGGATCAACAGCGACGGAACCAGCCAGACCACGGTCGCCAGCAATGGCGTGGGCGGCGCGGGCGACGACCAGTTCAGCTCGTCGTTCACGTCGGACATCGGCGTCGATACGGCGGCGGGCTTCTACTTCGCGGTAATCGGCAGCCAGAACAACGACAACGCCGTCCTGGTGCGCGGCCAGATCGGCAGCGCCGCGGCGCCGACCGTCGTCGTGACCTTCCCCACCAATATCATCGTCAACACGATCGAGGTCGATGCGGTCAACCGGAAGATCTACGCCGGCTATCAGGACGGCACGATCCCGCCGGACGGCAGTCAGAGCGGCATCCGCGTCTACAGCTATGACGCGGCCGGCGCGGTGACGGACAACGGCTTCCTGACCACGGCGGTGAGCGACAACCGCGCCGATGAGAGTGGCTACTATGTCCTCGATCCGCAGGACTTCGCGCTCGATTCCTCGATCGGCCGCCTGTTCTATACCGAGCGGGTCGACGGCCTGGCGGCGGGCGTCTTCCGTCTCGATCTGTCGAACCCGAACATCCATACCCAGCTGGTCGCCCAGTCGCAGTTCCCGGACGGGGGCAGCTATTTCGGTGACATCGAGGTCGATGAGAGCACCGACCTCGTCTACTTCGTGACCCACTCCCAGAACCCGTCCGGCGGCGGCAACTACACGGCCGCCGAGAACGCGCTCTGGTACATCAGCGAGAACGCCTCCAGCGGCACGGCCACGCAGGTGACCCTGGTCGGCATGCCGGGCGGTGGCGCCTTCTATCCCGGCGACATGACGTTCGATCCCAACCTGCGCCAGCTCTATATCGAGAGCGAGGAAACCAACGGTTCGGACGCGGACGACGTCATCTACGTTTTCCAGCTGGACGGCGCGGGTACGACGGCCACCCTGATCGACAGCCTCTCGCCGGGCTTCACCCATTCCGGCGCCAATATCGAAGGCCTGACCTTCGCGCAGCTGCCGGTGCTGAGCGGCCTGACCGGCGCGGGCGTGGCGGCGGTCGAGCAGGCGGCGACCAAGACCACGCTGCTGGCTGGCGCGCCGACCGTCTCCGACAGCGACGGGGGCTACCTGACCGGCGCCACGGTGCAGATCACCGGCGGCACGTTCGCGACCGGCGAGACCAGCGCCGCCGACGACCACCTGGGCTACGGATCGTCGGGCCAGATCACCGGCACGATCAGCGGCACCAGCATCACCGTGTCGTGGAACGCGGCGACCGAGACCCTGACCTTGTCGGGCTACGACACCCTGGCGCACTACCAGACGGCCCTGGCCGGCGTCAGCTATTGGGCCACGGGAGACGACCCGACCAACCACGGCGCCAACACCAGCCGCACCATCACCTGGACGCTGAACGACGGCACGCCCGACATGGCCGGCTCGACGGTCAACACCGGCGCGACCACGCTCAACATCAGCGGCGTCAACGACGCGCCGGTCAACAGCGCGGTCACCAGCGCCACGGGCGCCGAGGGCGCGAACATCGCCATCACCGGCCTGCAGATCAGCGATGTCGACGCCCCGGCGTCGCAGACGATGACGATGACGCTCGGCGTGTCGGACGGCGTGCTCACCCTGCGGACCAATGTCGCCAGCGGCCTGACCGCGGGCGACATTGCCGGCAACGGCACGGCCAGCGTTACGATCACCGGCACGCAGGCGGCGATCAACGCCACCCTGGCGGCGTCGAACGGCCTCGTCTATCTCGGCGACAACGGCTTCAGCGGGACGGATTCCCTGTCCGTCGTCACCAGCGATGGCGGCGGCTCCGGCACGGGCGGCGTGAAGAGCGACAGCGACAGCTACGCGATCACCGTCGTCGGCGTGAACGACGCCCCGACCGTCGGCGGAGACGGCGGCGAAACCCTGGGAGCGACCGACGAGGACGTCTCGCCCACGACCCTGGTCAACACGGTTACGTCCCTGTTCGGCGGCCAGTACAGCGACACCGATCTGGACGCCTTCGCCGGCGTCGCCATCGTCGCCAACGGCTCCGCCGCCGGCGCGGGCCAGTGGCAGTACTGGAACGGCGCGACCTGGGTGAACGTCGGCGCGGCCTCGAGCTCGGCGTCGGTGCTGCTGGCCGCCTCGACGGCGATCCGCTTCGCGCCGGCCGTCGACTTCAACGGTCCGGCCCCGACCCTGACGGCGCGGGTCGTCGACGCCAGCGGCGGCGCGCTGACCAACGGCGCGACCGTCGACACCACCACCAACGGCGGCTCGACGGTCTACAGCGCCGGAACGGTGGTGCTGGACCATGGCGTCACGGCGGTCAACGACGCGCCGGTCACCACCGGCGGCGCGGCCGTCACCCTGACCAGCATCGTCGAGGACTCCGCCCCGGGCGCGGGCCAGACGGTGAGCTCGCTGTTCAGCGGCCACTTCTCGGACGCCAAGGACACGGTGTCGGGCGGCAGTTCGGCCAACGCCTTCGCGGGCGTGGCGGTGACGGCCAACACGGCGTCCGCGGCGCAGGGGGTCTACCAGTACTATGACGGCGCGGTCTGGCATGACCTGCCGGCCGTCTCGACCGCCTCGGCCTTGATCCTCGACGCCAGCGCCCTGGTGCGTTTCGCGCCGGCGGCCGACTATGCGGGCGCGCCGCCCAGCCTGACCGTCCACATGATCGAGGACTCGGCGGGCGCGGTGACCACCGGCGCGACGGCCGATCTGACCATCACGGGCGGTTCGAGCCCGTATGGCTCGGCCATGACGCTGGGCGTCACGGTCACCGGGACCAACGACGCCCCGATCCCGACCGGCTCGGCCACCCTGGCCGCCGTCGACGAGGACACCGCAGACCCCGGCGGCCAGAGCGTCGCGACGATCTTCGCCGCGCACTTCACCGACATCGACGGCGGCGACACCCTGGCCGGCGTGGCCATCACCGGCAACGCCGCCGCCAGCGAAGGCGTCTGGCAATATTTCAACGGCGCCTGGGTCACGATCGGCGCGCCCACCGAGAACGCCGCCCTGGCGCTGGCGGCCGGCACGCTGGTCCGCTTCCTGCCCGCCGCCGACTACAACGGGACGACGCCCGCCCTGACCGCCTATCTGATCGACAGCTCGGGCGGCGCGGTGACGGCCGGCGCGCTCCTGGACGTCAGCGTCAACGGCGCCCAGACCCGCTTCAGCGACGCCAGCCTGACCCTGACCACCACCATCACGCCGGTCAACGACAGCCCCGTCGCGCCGGCCACGGCGACCGCGGTCGGCGCGACCGAGCAGACGGCGGCGACGCTGCTGGGCGCGCTGGCGGTGTCCGACCTGGACCTGGACGCCCGCAACGGCGGCGATGGCGACTATGGCGGCGCCAGCTTCACGGTGCAGCGCGCCTCGGCCAACGCCGCCGACAGCTTCGCCTTCGCCAGCGGCGGATCGTTCACGGTCTCCGGCGGCGACCTTCAGGTCGGCGGGCTGACGTTCGCCACGTTCACCAATAGCGGCGGCGTGCTGACGATCAGCTTCACCAGCTCGGGCGCATCCGCCACCACGGCGCTGGTCAATGACGTCATCAACCATATTACCTACGCCAACGGCAGCGACGCCCCGCCTGCCAGCGTGACGCTCAACTATCTGCTCGACGACGGCTCGCCCGGCGGCGGTCAGGGCTCGGGTCCCACGGCCCAGGGCGGCGGCGCGGTGATCGTCAACATCGCCAACGTCAACGACCTCCCGACCGGCGCGGTCACGATCACCGGCGCGACGACCGAGGACCAGGTGCTGACGGCCAACACCACGGCCCTGGTCGACGGCGATGGCCTGGGGACGCTGCACTATCAGTGGCAAAGGTCCAATGGCGCCGGCTACGACGATGTCGGGACCGACCAGGCGACCTATGCCCTGGGCGACGCGGACGTCGGCAAGGCCATCCGTGTGGTGGTCAGCTACACCGACGCCAAGGGAACGGCCGAGACGGTCAACGGCGTCGCGACCGCGAACATCGCCGGGGTCAATGATCCGCACACCGGCGGAGCGTCGATCACGGGTGCGGCGACCGAGGACCAGGTCCTGACGGCGGTCTCGACCCTGGCCGACGTCGACGGTCTGGGGACGCTGCACTACGACTGGCAGCGCGACACGGGCGGCGGCTATGTCAGCATCGGCGCGACCGACCAGGCGACCTATACGCTGGGCGACGCCGATGTCGGCGCCACGGTGCGGGTGGTGGTCAGCTACACCGACGGACAGGGCTTCTCGGAATCGGCGACCAGCGCCGCCACCGCGACGATCGCCAACGTCAACGACCTTCCGACCGGCGCGGTGGTGATCACCGGCGCGGCGGTCGACGGTCAGACCCTGACGGCCGGCAACACCCTGGCCGACGCCGATGGCCTGGGGACGATCAGCTATCAGTGGAAGGCGGACGGGGCCGACATCGTCGGCGCGACGAACGCCACCCTCGCGCTCACCGGCGCCGACGTCGGCAAGGCGATCAGCGTCGTGGCCAGCTATACCGATGGGCGCGGGGCGGCCGAGGTCGTCGCCTCGACGACGGTCACGGTCGGCAGCAGCACCCCGCCATCGACCACGACCGGCACGGTGATCGACGGCGCGCCGGTGGAGGTGACCAAGACCACCAACGCCGACGGCTCGGTCACCCAGACGACGACCATCGCGCCGGTCACCCCCTCGGCCACCGACCAGACCGCCGACATTCCGCTATTTACCGAGAACGGCCAGTCGCTGTTGTCGGTGTCGGCGCCGGTGGGCTTCAGCATGACCGTCACTGGCGGCGACAGGCCGGAAACGGCGGGAAGTTCCCTCGACAACCTGGTCACCGCCATCGTGGCCGCGGGCGGAAACAGCAGCCAGACCGGGGCGGGCGGCGATTTCCTTTCCAGCCTGACCAACGACTCGCGCATCCTGGTGCAGTCCGTGACCCCGACCGTGTCGCCGGGAGCCCCGTCGAACACGCCCCTCACCTTCGACGGCGGCGCGCCCACGGACGGTGTCTTGACGGCCCTGGTGCTCGACGTCACCAAGCTGCCGTCCGGCACGATCATCAATCTCAACAACATCGACTTCGTGACCATCGTCGGCGCCACCAAGGTCGGCGGCGGCGAGGGATCCCAGGTGGTCTTCGGCGACAACCAAAACCAGTACATCGTGCTGGGCGCCGACGACGATGTCCTGCACGGCGGCGGCGGTGACGACACCGTTGGGTCGAAGGGCGGCAACGACAAGCTTTATGGCGACGCCGGCGACGACACGCTGTTCGGCGGCGAGGGCGACGACCTGATGGACGGCGGCGTGGGCGCCGACACCGTGCTGATGGGCGGCGACCTCAAGGACTACATCTTCACCCACAACGGCGCCGGCCTGCTGGCCACCAGCTTTGAGGGCGACGACACCATCCGCAACGTCGAGACGCTGAAGATGGTCGACGGCTCGACGATCACAGACCTCAACAAGCTGGTGGCCGGGACGACGTCGGTGGCGGTGATGACCTACGCGTTCTTCACCGGCAAGACGCCGACGGCGGCAGGGCTGGAGTACCTGCTGCACGCCCCGGAGACCGTCAACGCCAGCGACCTGAGCGACGCCTATTATCAGGCGTTCAACGTCGACAACCGCTACATCAACTTCGCGGTCAACCTGGCCTCGCCCCAGGGCCAGGCCCATGACTGGTTCGAGGCGAACTATGGCGCGCTGAACCCCGAACAGACCCTGACCAAGGCCTATAAGGAGATCTTCGGCGTCACCCTGACGGACGACAAGACGCAGCACCTGCTCTACGATCAGGTCGGTCAGGACATGACCCGCCTGCGCTATTTCGAGCTCGTGGCGGGCTCGGCGGAAGGCGCCAAGGCCGGGATCATCGGCTGGCTGCTGGCCGCCGCGGTGCTGGAGAACACCGGCCGCTACGCCGCGGCCAACACCGCCTTCCTCAACGACTTCGCCGACGGCGACGCCAAGCTCAATGTCGACCTTGTGGGCGTCTACGGCGACGGCCACGCCTGGGGGACGCTGACCTAGAGCATTTTCCGCCCCGTTGCTGCCGTTGCTGTCGGCGGGCAAGATAGGAGGATGATCTACACGCTACTGTTCGAGATTTGGGAAGATCCTGACAGCCACTCCTTCGAGTGGTCTGCGGTCAGCGAACATGGCGATGAACTGAGAAAGAAAGTCTCCCCCAATTCCGTGCTTCGTCACACGTTTCGCGCCAAATCAGACATTGAGGCGGGGCAGATCAACAACGAGTGGCATGGTTGGGGAGGGTACGAGCCAGGTCCTTGGCCAGAGCTTTTCGTCACCAGCCAGGACGTCGCCGTCCAAGAGCGGTACCTTGCCGTCCGGAGCTTGGGTTAGGGGCCGTGGACACTCGTCTTCGGATCCGAACCTAGCTTTCCTGAACCGCGCACTTGGCTGCTGGGATGTCTTTGGGGCCCGCGTCAGTTCACCACCCCGAACAGACCGTCGCCAAGTCCGCTTGCCAGCACGGCGCCCAATGTCCGGCGCCGGGCGCGGCGTTCCCGACCCTGTGTGGACATCCCCATTCCATCCCGCGCGGCGAAGCCGACCGGGGCCCGGACGATGCCCTCCCCCTAAATAGTCGCCCGCCTTCTAAAAGGCGCACGAGCTTCGCTAGACGATAGTCAGTCGCGGCATGTGAAGCGAGCATTGTATTCGGCGAGGGTGGTCAAGCCGACCTCGGCCCGTAGTTGATCGACCTTAGCGGAATCTTCGAGTGGAAACGTGAAGCGCCTGCCGTCGCGACATCCGCCCTGGGTGCCGTAGCGCTGAGGGCGCCCAGTATTGGTGGCGACCCGGTCATAGAGGTAGGCGTAGTTCTTTGGATCGGTCTCGCCCTTTGTCTGCAGTGCGTCGAGCCGGGTCAAGATTTCAGTCTGGAAGGTGACGTCGCCGTCGGCGTGCTGCGCCAGCAGCCAGGCGTCCTTCTCGGCCTCGCGTCCGTAGCGCGAGATCTCGAACCAGCCACGGCTTCGCACCTCGCGCTTGATCCAGGCGACATTGTCGGCGTCGATCCGGCAGGCGCGAACGGCTATCCTTTGGTTCGTCAGGCGCGCGGCTAACGGCGAAAGCGGACCTAGCAATGCCTGATTTCCGTATGCCCGGCGAATGGCCTGATCCTTGGCGACGCGAAGGGCTAGTTCGCGACCGCGAGCCGTCTTGTCTGTCCTGGCGCGGTTGAGAAAGGGCTGGATCGCGCGATCCAGCGCGACATCGCCACTGGAGTGGCCAGCCATCAGGGCGGCTAGGGCTTGGTCCAGCCGGCGGACCGCGCCGGCGGCGGCGTCGCGATCCTCTCGCCACTGCATGGAGGAGATAGCGCTCTCGACGCCCTTCAAGCCCGCCTGGACCTCGGTCTCGGCGTCGGTGAAACAACGCGTCTCGGGGACGTTCTCCTTCAGTCCCATGGCCGCATAGGAGAGGGTGCGCAACGGCGGGATGGCTTCGGGACCCCGGCGCTCCCGCAGTCGCCAATAGTCAAAGGTGCGGGCGGCGTCCGGATCCTTTAGTAGCCGCTGCAGGGGGAAGTCGGTCGGTCCCAGGCCAGCCGTCACGGCCAACGCCAAAGCTAGCACCGCCTTCATCGTCACCACACGCCGACTCCCGCACAATCAATTCAAGATTGTGATCTCGTTGGGGGCTGATGCAAGTTGTGAATTTGGCGTCGCCATCGCCTGCCTCATCTAGCCAGAAGTTTGGTCACGCCTGGTTCCGCAAGCCGGGCTTATTGGCACGACGCAATGTTGGGTGAGGCGCGTCTTCCATCCCCCCTTCGCCGCCACCTGGAACGACAGCTTTCCGGTTTTGGGCGGTCGTCTGCTTCGCTCACGAAAAAGGGCCGGCGTTTCCGCCGGCCCTTTCCATTTCCGCTGGATCGCGGGACCTACCAGATCTTCACGCGGTCCGCCGGGGCGACGTACAGCTTGTCGCCCGGCTTGACGTCGAAGGCGGCGTACCAGCCCGGCTGGTTCCGGACCGTGCCGTTGACGCGGTAGACGGCCGGCGAGTGCGGGTCGCTGGCGATCTGCTGCTTCAGCGCGTCGTCGCGCGACTTCTGGCGCCAGACCTGGGCCCAGCCCAGATAGACGCGCTGGTCGCCGGTGAAGCCGTCCAGCACCGGCGAGGGCTTGCCCTGCAGCGAGACATGGTAGGCGTCGAGCGCGAAACCCAGGCCCGACATGTCGCCGATGTTCTCGCCCATGGTCAGGTCGCCGTTGACGTGCATGCCCGGGAAGGGCTCGAACGCCGAGTACTGCTTGCCCAGCTTGACCTTCTGGACCTCGAACTTGGCGGCGTCCTCGGCCGTCCACCAGTCGCGCAGCACGCCGTCGCCGTCGGACTTGCGGCCTTGGTCGTCGAAGCCGTGGCCGATCTCGTGGCCGATCACGCCGCCGATGCCGCCGTAGTTGACGGCCGGATCCGCGTCCGGATGGAAGAACGGGGCCTGCAGGATGGCGGCCGGGAACACGATCTCGTTGTTGACCGAGTTGTAGTAGGCGTTGACCGTCTGCGGGGTCATACCCCACTCGGTCTTGTCGACCGGCTGGTTCAGGCGCTCGACGTCGTGGCGGTAGTCCCAGGCGGCCTCGCGCAGGGAATTGCCGTAGGCGTCGCCTTCCTTGATCTCCAGCTTGGAATAGTCACGCCACTTGTCGGGATAGCCGATCTTGACGGTGAACTTGGCCAGCTTGTCCTGGGCCTTGGCCTTGGTCTCGGCGCCCATCCAGTCCGACGCGTCGATGCGGGTCTTCAGGACGGTGCGGATGTCGCCGACCAGGGCGACCATCTTGGCCTTGGAGTCCGGCGGGAAATAGGCCGCGACATATTCCTTGCCGACCGCCTCGCCCAGCAGGCCGTTGACCTCGGCCACGCCGCGCTTCCAGCGGGGCTTCTGCTCGGGCTGGCCGGCCAGGGTCTTGTTGCGGAACTCGAAGCTGGCGTCGACGAAGCGCTTGGACAGCATCGGGGCCGCGCCGTCGATCACCTTGAACGCCTGCCAGGCCTTCAGGGTCTCGATCGGGGTGTCGGCGTAGATCTTGGCGTATTTCGGGAACGAGGTGTTGGTCGTCACGATGACGCGGTCGATCTTCGGCAGTTCCGTGCCGACCAGGTAGCGGTTCCAGTCGTAGCCCGGCGTCTGGGCCTGCAGCTCGGCCAGGGTGGCCGGGTTGTAGGTCTTGTCGCGGTTGCGGCGCTCGACCCGGCTCCAGGAGGCCTCGGCCAGCTTGGTCTCGAAGTCGACCACGGCCTTGGCGTTCTGCGCCGGCTTCTCCCAGCCGCCCAGGGTCAGCATCTTCTCGACATAGGCCAGGTACGCCGTCTTCTTGTCGGCGAACTTGGCGTCCAGATAATAGTCGCGGTCGGGAAGGCTGAGGCCGCCGGTCGAGGCGTAGACGGCGTAGGCGTTGGGGCTCTTGGCGTCGGTCGAGACGCCCAGGCCGATCAGGGCCGAATAGGGCGTGGTCGCGCTCTTGCCCATCAGGGCGGTGAACTCGTCCTTGGTCTTGACCTTCTGCACGCCGGCCAGCCAGGGCTTGATCGGGGCGGCGTCGAGCTTCTCGATCGTCGCCTCGTCCATGAACGCGCGGTAGGCGGCGCCGATCTTGGCCTTGTCGCCGGTGGCGGCCTTGTCGGCGGCCGCGGCTTCGATCAGCGCCTTGGTGCGGGCTTCCGACAGTTCGGCCAGCTTGTCGAAATTGCCGTAGCGGGTGCGGTCCGACGGGATCACCGTCTTGGCGTCCCAGTTACCGTTGGCGAACTTGTAGAAGTCGTCGCCGGGCTTCACCGAGGTGTCCATGCCCGAGAGGTCGAAGCCCCAGGTCCCGTAGCGCGGCGACTCCAGCGAGGTGACGTCGCCCGAGGCCACGCCTTCCGCCCCGCCACCGGAAAGGAGGGCCGGGAGAAGCGATTGCACCGTGCAGGCGTCGTTGACGCAGGGGTGCTCCTCGTGGGCTTGCGCCCCGAAGGCCGACAGAGACAGCGCCGCGATCGCCGCGGCGCCGAACCAAACTCGTTTCATGGAAGTCGCATCCGTTGGTGTGGGCTGGAGCGTGGCGGCCGAAAGTGTGAGCGGTTTCGGCGGCCGCCACGCTCCAGGTGTTTGAGGCAGAGCCTGTCTATCCGTTTCCGATTTTCATCGGAAACGGACAGGCTCTGGCCGGCAATCTGCACGGGCGCGGAATATTTGCTCCCTTAAAAAAAGTTCATGTGGCCCATTTTCACAGTCGTCAGTGCTGGTGTCCGGACGCGGCCGGAGCCTGCCCGCCGGACGGCGGGGTCAGTTGCACGACCAGGTCGACCTGCGCCTTGCGGCCGTTGTCGAAGACCAGGGTTACAGGAACTTTTTGCCCCACGGTCTGCGCCGCCTTCAGCGACAGGATCATCAGGTGGTAGCCGCCGGGGGCGAAGGCGACCTGGCCGCCGGCCGGGATCACCACGCCCTTGTCCAGTTCGCGCATGGTCATGACGCCGCCGGCCATGGCCGACTGGTGGATCTCGACCGAGGCGGCGGCCGGGGTCTCCACGCGCTTGAGGGTCACCGGCGTCTTGCCGGCGTTGTCGATGGTCATGAAGCCCACCCCGTTCATGCCAGCCTGGGCCGGGCGGCTCCAGGGCTGGCGGATGGTCAGGGCGCCGAGCTTGTAGTCGCCGGCCCGCGCGAGCGGGGCGGCGACGGCGGCGGCCAGGATGGCGGTCAGGGCGATGGCGAACGGACGTGACATGGGGCGCTCCTTGTCAGTGATGGTGGGCGGCGGGGGCCGCATCGGCGGAAATCGGGGCGGGGATCAGGGTGACCACCGGGGCGGGCCGGCTCAGCTTTTCGTCGGGCCGGGCGGGGTCGGCCACTTCCGTCCACTGGCTCTCGCCCTTCTCGCAGGTCTGGACGACCGGGAAGACCAGGCGCTCGCCGGCGACGGGGAGTTTCATCAGCACGGCGAAGTCGTCGAAGGCCTCGTCGGGCAGGCGGCCCTCGAAGGTGATCGCCGTCGGCGCGGCTTTCGGATCGGGGCCGCGCTCGAGCGTGTAGGTCCAGCCCGGCTTCACCTGCGGCCGGGCCGAGGCGACGCCGTCCGGGATCTCGATGCGGACCTTCAGGGTCGCGTCGCCGGTCGCGCAGGCATGGCCGACGCGGAAGGCGATGGCGGCGTAGGCGCCGGCCCTGGCGGTGTCGGGCGCGGCCACGACGTGGGCGGCGGCCGGTGTCGCCACGAGCGCGAGAAGAGCGATCAGCGGGGTCTTCATCTGCATTCTCCTCAGAAGGTCACGGTGACGCCGCCGAACACCGAGCGGCCGTCGCCGGGCCAGAGGGTGGCGGTGGCGGCGGTCCAGGCGACGGCCGCCTGGGTGTTGGAGACATGGGCCTTGTCGGTCAGGTTCCGCGCGTCGACGAACAGCGACACGGCCGGGGTGACCTTCCAGCCCGCGTTGAGATTGACGATCGCATAGCCCGGGGCCTTCTTCGTGTTCTTGTAGTCGATCCACTGGTCGGTCGCCGACCACTCCAGCGACGGGGCCACGAACCAGCCGCGCGGATCGTCATAGCGGACCTCCGAGCGGTAGAAGCTCTTCGGCGCGATCGGCAGGCGGTTGTCGCCGAACTGGACGTCGTCCTTGAAGCGGAAGTCCGACAGGGTCCAGGTCTGGCGGATCCGCCAATGCGGGGCCACGGCCCAGTCCAGCGCCGCTTCGATCCCCTGGTGGACGGTCCTGTCGGCGTTGAAGGTCGAGGCCGGGATCGACGCGGTCACCGCGTACTGCAGCATCTCGTCCTTCAGCGCGGCGCGATAGAGGGTCAGGTCATAGGTGAACGGGCCGCGATGGCCGCGCGCCCCGACCTCGCCCGTCCAGGCCTTCTGGGCCTTCACGGGGGCGAAGCCGGTATTGGTCGGGCTCATCGAACTGAAGTTCGGCGGCTCGACCGAGCGGGTCAGGTTGGCGAACAGCTGGTCGCCCAGCTCGTTCTGCCACAGCAGGCCGACGCGCGGCGAGATCCAGTTGTAGGTCTTGGCGGCGTCCAGGTTGAACGTGCTCTTCACGCCCGGAACCGCGACGCTGACATAGTCGCGCTCGGCCTGCCCCCAGGTCGCGCCGCCGACGATGGCCAGGCGATCGGTGACGAACAGCCGGCCCTCGCCGAACACGTCCACAGCCTTGGCGTTCTGGTACGAGACCGACTGCAGCGCCCCGTGGGCGCCCCGGTTGTTGAGGTAGAAGTGCGAGTCGAGGTCGCCCTGGCGGTACCACGCGCCGAAGAAGGCGTCGGCCCGCTTGCCGCCGATCTGCCCGTCCCAGTCGAAGCGGCCGAAGGCGCCGTAGTTGCGGCTTTCCTGGTCGATGACCTGGAAGATCGGGTGATCCAGCTCCTTCCATACGCCATAGACGGCGCCTTCGAAGACCAGCTGGTCGTTCAGCCGCCAGGTGGTTCGCAGCGAACCGCGCGCGCCGCGCTGGTTGCGGCCCTGGTCGCCGGCCAGGTTGCCCGCCGCCGACTGGCGCGGATTGGCGTTGAACTGGGCCAGGGTCAGCGAGCCGGGGATCTCCTGGTTGATGTTCGAGCCGTTGACGATGAAGCGGACCTCGCGGTCCTGGCCGAACGACCGGCCGATATTCAGGCTGCCGAACTGGATGTTCTGCTGGCTCTGCGAGCGCCAGCCCTGGCCGGTCTGGTTGGTGGCGGCCGCATAGACATCCCAGTCGCCCGACTGGCGGGCGATGGCGACGTGCTCGCGGAGCAGGCCGTAGGAACCGCCGTCGACGCGGACCTGATTGGCGAAGCCGGCGTCCTCGCCCGTCGGCGTGACCATGTTGATCGCCCCGCCCAGCAGGGCGCCGCCGAACCGCAGGGCGTTGCCGCCGCGATAGACCTCGGCGTAGCGGGTGTTCAGCGGATCGGCCACCTGGCTGTCGCCATAGCCGTCGGCCTCGTTCAGCGGCACGCCGTCCTGGGCGATCAGCAGGCCGCGGTTGTGATTGGCGTTGCCGATGCCCGAGCCCCGGATCGAGATGCGGATGTCGCCGCCCCACTTGCGCTGGGCGTAGACGCCGGGGGCGTCGCGCAGCATGTCGTCCAGGGCCAGGGTCTGGCGATTGATGTAGCTTTCCTGGGAGATCACCGACACCGCGCCGGGGGTCTCCGACAGCCGCTTGCGGGCGTTGGCGACGACGGGCGGATCCTCGGGATTGGGGCGGGCGGTGACGATGACCGAGGAGACGTCGGTCCGGTCTTCGTTGGGGCCTTCGCCGTCCCATCCGTGGGCTTGGGCGGCGGCCGGCGCGAGGACGGCGAGCGAAAGACAGGCGAGCGAAAGACAGGCGAGCGAAAGGCAGGCGGGCGCGGGGGCGCCCAGCAGGGCGCGACGGAAGGTCGACATGACAAGAGGTATCCTGAAGGCGTGACGAGGCGCGCGGCGTCTTCAAGCGCGGCGCGGCGGCAAAAGGGTCAGGCGTTCAGGTTGGCGGGCGGGCCCTGGCTGGGCGGACGTGGCGGGGCGCGGGCGTGACCGCGAACGCCGAGGACGCGCTGGACCGGCGTCTCGAGATAGTCCGCGTACTGGACGGGGGTGATGGCCGGGACCGGCGCATCAACGGTGACCGCCAGGGTCGGGCCCACGCAGTTGGAGCATTTCAGCCCCATGAAGCCCTTGGCTGGGGCCGTGCTGACCTTGCCGTCCTTCTCGAGGATGACGACCTTGGAGCCCTCGGCCGAGCAGATGACCATGACCGAGCCGCTTTCGCGCAGGTCGTGGGCCATGGCCGCGGCCGGCGTCAGCGCCTGGACGAACACGGCCAGCATCGCCGCGAGCGCGGCGAGCAAGACTCGGAACTGTCCCGGACGGGTGGTCATGATGCGGGCAGACCTAGAAGCTGGCCGCTACGCGGTCAACGCGACCGCGTCTCGCCATGATCGCCCGTCGCTACTTAAGGGGGCTAATGACCCCCCGCCTGGACCGCCGGCTTCTTCTTCGGCGCGCGCGCCAGCATGCCGCGCGCGATCTCTTCCTCGCCGATCAGGGCGTGGGTGGCGCCCATCTGCTTGAGAAGCGCGACGTCGGCGTCGGTATAGGCCCGGGCGACGATCTCGCAGCTGGGGTTGGCGGCGCGGGCCTGTTCGATGATGCGGCTGGCCTCGAACGGGCTGGGCACGGCGACGAACAGGTGGGTGGCCTTGTCGAGACCGGCCTTCAGCAGCACCTCGGGCTTGACCGCGTTGCCGCCGATCGTCTCGTAGCCGGCCTTGCGCAGCTCCTCGGCGCGCTCGGGATCGTCCTCGATGACGACCAGCGGGGTCTTGGCCTTCAGGCCCTCGGCCACCAGCTTGCCGACGCGGCCGTAGCCGACCAGCAGGGCGTGCGGCTTGGCGGCGGCCAGGATCGGGGGTTCGCCGGCGGCCTTGCGTTCCTTGGCGATCATCTTGGGCAGCACGCGATCGAGGATGGCGAACAGCAGCGGGTTGAGCAGGATCGACAGGATGGCCCCGGCCAGGATCAGGTCGCGCCCCTCGGGCGGCAGCAGCTTCAGCGACACGCCCAGGCCCGCCAGGATGAACGAGAACTCGCCGATCTGGGCCAGGCTGGCCGAGATGGTCAGGGCCGTGCTCATCGGGCGGCGGAAGGCCAGGACGATGCCCAGCGCGAAGATCGACTTGCCGATGATGATGATCGCCACGGTGGCCAGCACGGCCAGCGGCTGCTCCAGCAGGACCTGATAGTTGAACAGCATGCCGATCGAGACGAAGAACAGCACGGCGAAGGCGTCGCGCAACGGCAGGGTCTCGTTGGCGGCCTGCTGGGAGAGCTCGCTCTCGGCCATGATCATGCCGGCGAAGAAGGCCCCCAGGGCGAACGACACGCCGAACAGCGCGGCCGAGCCGAAGGCGACGCCCAGGGCGATGGCCAGCACGCCCAGGCGGAACAGCTCGCGCGAGCCGGTGTGGGCGACGCGGTGCAGGATCCACGGGATCACGCGGCGACCGACGATCAGCATCAGGGCCACGAAGGCCACGACCTTGCCGATGGTGATGGCGAAGGCGCCCAGGACGCCGCCGCCCAGGAACCCGGAAGCGGCCTGGTTGGCCGGGGCCTCGCCGCCCAGCATGCCGGACAGGGCGGGCAACAGGACCAGCGCCAGCACCATGGCCAGGTCCTCGACGATCAGCCAGCCGACCGCGATCTTGCCGCGTCCGGTCTCGATCAGCCGTCGCTCCTGCAGCGCGCGCAGCAGCACGACGGTCGAGGCGACCGACAGGGCCAGGCCGAAGACGATCCCCGCCCCGATGCTCCAGCCCAGAACGACCGCCAGGCCAAGGCCCATCGCCGTCGCCGCGCCGATCTGCACGACCGCGCCGGGGATGGCGATGTTCTTCACCGCCATCAGGTCCTTCAGCGAGAAGTGCAGGCCGACGCCGAACATCAGCAGGATCACGCCGATCTCGGCCAACTGCGGAGCCAGCTCCTGGTCGGCGACATAGCCGGGCGTGAACGGGCCGACCAGCACGCCGGCCAGCAGGTAGCCGACCAGCACCGGCAGTTTCAGCCGGTTGGCGATGGCGCCGAAGATGAAAGCGAGACCGAGACCCGCGACGATGGTGGCGATCAGCGAGGTGTGGTGCAAAGGCTCTCCTTGACGATCAGCTTTTTCGGGCGTACTCAACCAATATGGGTGATAAAACCCAGGTACGCCAGATGCCGCACGCAAAAATTCTCCTTCCGGCGCAATGCCGGGCCGCTCGCGGGCTGATTAATTGGTCCCAGGGCGAGCTTGCCGACAAGGCGGGCGTGTCACGGAGCACGGTCAAGGACTTCGAGACCGAGCGCCATGCGTTGCACCATAGCACCGAGCGCCTCCTGATCGACGCGATCGAGGCCGGCGGGGTGTCGCTGATCGCGGCGGATGAAGCTGGGGCGGGCGTGCGTCTGAAGAGAGCTGACTAGGATCAACGAGGAGGGCGCGTGCAGCACGAGGTTTCACCAGAGAGCTACAAGGACCTGGTCCTGTTCCTGGCGACCGCCGGTATCGTCGCGCCGCTCTTCAAGCGCCTGAAAATCAATCCGATCCTGGGCTATCTGCTGGCCGGAGTCATTCTGGGGCCGTTCGGCCTGGGGCGGTTCATCCCTTACGCCCCGTGGCTGGACTACGTCACAGTCGACAATCCCGACGAAATCGCCCAGCTGGCCGAGTTCGGGGTCGTGTTCCTGCTGTTCATGATCGGGTTGGAGCTCTCGTGGGAGCGCCTGAGGCTGATGCGCAAGTGGGTGTTCGGCCTCGGCGCGGTGCAGGTGATCGGCTGCTCCCTGGCCTTGGGCGGCGGGGCCATGCTGCTCGGACAGGAGCCGGTGGCGGCCCTGACCATCGGCGCGGCCCTGACCCTGTCCTCGACCGCCATCGCCGTGCCCGTCCTGGCTGAGCGCCGCCGCCTGCATTCCGAAGCCGGCCGCGCCACCTTCTCGGTGCTGCTGTTCCAGGACCTGGCCGTGGCCCCGATCCTGATCACCCTGGCCATTCTCGGCCGCGGCCATGGATCGTTCCAGGTCAAGGACCTGCTGGCCCTGGCCCCCGCGGCCCTGGGCCTGGGCGCGATCGTGCTGGTCGGGCGTCTGGCGCTGCGGCCGATGCTGAAGTCCGTCGCCAAGGCCAAGAGCGAAGAGATGTTCATGGCCGCCTGCCTGCTGGTGATCATCGGCGCGGGTCTGGTCAGCGCGCTCTCGGGCCTCTCGATGGCGCTGGGCGCCTTCGTCGCCGGCATCCTGCTGGCCGAGACCGAGTATCGCCACGAGGTCGAGGTCAAGATCGAGCCGTTCAAGGGCCTGTTGCTGAGCCTGTTCTTCGTCTCGCTGGGCATCCGCCTGGATCTGTCCCTGCTGGCCGCCCAGCCCGTGGCGATCCTGGCCACGGCGGTCGGCCTGATGCTGCTGAAGACGGCCGTGGTGTTCGTCGGCGGCCTGGCCATGGGCCTGAACCGGCGCGCCGCGATCGAGGCCGGCCTGATCCTGGCGGCCGGGGGCGAGTTCGCCTTCGTGCTGCTGGACAAGGCCATCGACGCCGAGGTGGTGTCGCGGCCGCTGGGCCAGGCGGTGCTGGTGTCGGCCACCCTCACCATGTTCCTGATTCCGGCCCTGGCGGCGCTGGGCGGGTATCTGGGCCGTAAGAGCGCGCCGCTGCCGATCAGCGAGGCCCCGCCGTCCACGCCGCGCGAGCCGGACCGCGTGGGTCCCGAGCCGGCCGGCCAGGTGCTGGTCATCGGCTATGGCCGGGTCGGCAAGCTGGTCGGCGACATGCTGGGCCGCCACGCCCTGACGTGGATCGCCGTCGAGCGCGACGCGCGTCTGGTCGAGCAGGGACGGCGCAACGGCGACCGCATCTACTATGGCGACGCCTCGCGGATCGAGCTTCTGGAGCGCTGCGGCCTGGCCACGGCCAAGGCGGTGGTGGTGACCATGGACGCTTTCGAGGTGGCCGAGGCCGTGGTCGCCGCCGCGCGCGGGGCCCGGCCGGACGTGCCGATCGTGGTCCGCGCCCGCGACGCCCACCATGCCGCGCGGCTCTATGAGCTGGGCGCCACCGACGCGGTGCCCGAGACCATCGAGGCCAGCCTGCAGCTGTCCGAAGCCGTGCTGGTCGATATCGGCGTGCCGATGGGCCTGGTCATCGCCTCGATCCACGAGCGCCGCGACGAGTACCGCAAGAAGCTGAACCGCCCCGACGCCCTGGGCGGACGCCGCCGCCGACTGCGCGACGCCGCGCTGTGACGGGGCGCTAGACCGCTTCGGCCCGATACCGTCGGCGGTGATGGCCCGCCGCCTTTACGAGGCGCAGGAAGCGCGGGCAGTCCATCAGTCGCGGGACCTCGCAGTCGGCGGCGTGGGCCAGACCCTCGCGCAGGCGGGTCAGTTGTTCGATGCGGCGGTCCAGGTCGGCGACCTTGGCGCGCAGGGCTCCGCGGTCGATGTCCCGGCCGGTTCGCTTCGAGTCGTCCAGCATCGCGCCGATCTCGTCCAGCGAGAAACCGCAGGCGCGACCCAGGGCGATCAGCGACAGCCGCTCGATCTCGGACGGGGCGAACAGCCGCTTGAGGCCGCGCCGGCCGGTCGAGGCGATCAGGCCCTTTTCCTCGTAGAATCGCAGGGCCGAGGCGCGCACGCCGGTCCGTTTGGCCAATTCAGAAATATCAATGTCGAACACGGCTTGACCTCAAGTGCGCTTCAACTCGCAGGATGCGCGGGGACGATGACCATCGCAACGAAGGAGACGCGCGTGAGCGACCAGGACATGGCGGCCTATTGGGACCGGGCGGGGAGGGTCTGGGTCGAGCAGCAGGGGCTGCTGGACCGGATGTACCAGCCGATCGCCCGGGCGGTGGTCGATGCCGCCGACCCGCGCGCCGGCGAGGCGGTGCTGGACGTCGGTTGCGGCGCGGGCGCGACCACCTTCGAGGCGGCTTGGCGGGTTGGGCCGGAAGGTCGGGCGGTCGGCGTCGACATCTCGCCGGCGCTGCTGGAACTGGCGCGTCGCCGGGTGGGCGAGGCGGGTCTGGAAGGCGTCGAGTTTCTGCAGGCCGACGCCCAGACTCACGTCTTCAGGGCTGAATTCGACGCCATCGTCTCGCGGTTCGGGGTGATGTTCTTCCCCGATCCCGTCGCGGCCTTCGCCAACCTGCGCACGGCCGAGAAGCCTGGCGGCCGCCTGGCCTTCGCCTGCTGGCGCGGGCCCGAGGACAACGCCATCGCGACGGTTCCGCTGGCCGCCGCCGCCCCGTTCCTGCCCAGCCTGCCGAAGTTCGAGAAGGACGCGCCGGGCCGCTTCGGCTTCGCCGACCCCGACCGCGTGCGCGCCATTCTGGCGGCGAGCGGCTGGCGCGACGTGGTCATTGATCCCCTGGACGATCCGACGCCGGTCAGCGCCGAGGAGCTGTTGACCATGAGCCTGCGCGTCGGCCCGCTGAACCCCATCCTCACGGGCCAGGACGAAACCGTGCGCGAGAAGGTTCGCGAAGCGGTGACGAAGGCGCTGGAGCCTTACGTGACGAATGGCGTCGCCGAGATGAACTCGGCCTGCTGGCGGGTGACCGCGAAGGCTTGAGTTTCGGCCTGTTCGCCTTTAATGACTTCCGGGTCATTAAAGGCGAACAGTCATGCAGGCCGGACATCCCAAATGGCGTCGACGCGCCGAGGCGCGGCCGGGCGAGATCGTCCAGGCGGCGTTCGAGGTGTTCGCCGAGAAGGGCTTCGCCGCCGCCAAGCTGGACGAGATCGCCGCCCGGGCGGGCGTCTCGAAGGGCGCGCTCTATCTCTATTTCGAGACCAAGCAGGACCTCTTCGGCGCGGTGGTCCGCGAGGCGGTGGCGCCAAACCTGGACATGGTCGAGGCGGCGCTGGCCCAGGCCACGCTTCCGTTCCCCGACCTGCTGCGCCTGCTGTTCGCTCGGATTGGCCAGGTGATCACGACCTCCCGTCTGGGATCGGTGGCCAAGCTGGTCATCGGCGAGTCGCGAAACTTTCCGGAGCTGGCTCGCGTCTGGCATGATGAGGTGGTCAGCCGCGCCCTGACGGCGGTCAGCGCCGCGATCCGGCGGGGCCAGGAGCGCGGGGAGGTCAGGCCGGGCGACCCGCGCCTGCACGCCTTCAGCATTGTCGGTCCTCTCCTGACGGGCGTGATCTGGCGCGAGACCTTCACCCCCGTCGGCGCGCCGGCCGTCGATCTCGAGGCGCTGATCGCGCAGCACGCCGACACGGTGCTGCTGGGCCTCGCGCCGTGGCCGGAGGACAGGTCTTGAAGCCCGCCGTCCGCATCGCCGCCGTCGTGGCCGGGGTCGGCCTGGCCGGCTTCCTGGGTTGGCGGCTGCTGGGGCCTGACGCCCATCGGCCGCACCGGCTGTCGGGCTATGTCGAGGGCGAGACGCTCTATGTCGGGGCCGCGAACGCGGGGCTGGTCAGCACGGTGGCCGTCCAGCGCGGCGATCGGGTCGAGGCCGGCCAGCCGTTGTTCGCCCTGGACGCGGCCCAGCTGACCGCCGCCCGCGACCAGGCCGCCGCCCAGACGGCCATCGCGGAGGCCCAGCTGCGCGACGCCGAAAAGGGCCAGCGCCCGCAGGAGCTGGCCGTCTATGACGCCGAACGCGCGGCCGCCGAGGCCCAGGTCCGGCAGGCCCGGTCGGACTATGACCGCGTCGCGCCGCTGGTGGCCAAGGGGATCTACGCCCCGGCCAAGCTGGACCAGGTGAAGGCCGCCCTGGACTCCGCCCGCGCCAACGCCGCCGCCGTGGCCCGGCGCAAGGACGTCGGAACCCTGGGCGCGCGCCCCGACGCGGTGAGCGCGGCGCGGTCCGCCGTCGCCTCGGCCCGCGAGGCCCTGGCCGCCGCCCAGTCGCGGCTGGATCAGATCAGCCCCAAGGCCCCGGCGGCGGCGCGGGTGCAGGACGTCTTCTACCAGCCCGGCGAGTGGGCGGCCGCCAACCAGCCGGTCGTGGCCCTGCTGTCCGACGACCGCGTGCGGCTGCGCTTCTTCGTCCCCGAGGCCGAGGTGGCGCGCTATCGGCCGGGAACGACCATCCGCTTCTCGTGCGACGGCTGCGGGGCCGAGCGCTCGGCGCGGATCAACTATGTCAGCCCCCGGTCGGAGTTCACCCCGCCGGTGATCTACAGCCGCGAGGCCCGGCAGCGGCTGGTGTTCCTGGTCGAGGCCAGGCCCGACCCCGGTCCGGCCCTGGCGCCGGGTCAGCCGGTCGACATCGTTCCCCTGGACGCGAAGCCGTGAGCGGCCTGGCCGTCGATGTCCGGGGACTGAACAAGAGCTTCGGCCCGCGCCACGTGGTGCGGGACCTGGCGATCCAGGTCGGAACGGGCAAGATCACCGGCTTCCTCGGCCCCAACGGCTCGGGAAAGACCACGACCCTGCGGATGCTGTGCGGCCTGCTGACTCCCGACAGCGGCGAGGGGGAGGTGCTGGGTCTCGACTTCCGCAAGGACGCCGAGGCGGTCAAGCGCCAGACCGGCTACATGACCCAGAAGTTCTCGCTCTACGAAGACCTGTCGATCGAGGAGAATCTCGACTTCGTGGCGCGCGTCCACGAGCTGGACCGCCGCCGCGAGCGGGTGAAGGACAGCCTCGAACGCCTGGGCCTGGCGGCGCGCAGGAAGCAGCTGGCCGGCAGTCTTTCCGGCGGCTGGAAGCAGCGCCTGGCCCTGGCGGCCAGCGTCATGCACGAGCCCAAGCTGCTGCTGCTCGACGAGCCGACCGCCGGCGTCGATCCCAAGGCGCGGCGGGAGTTCTGGGACGAGATCCACGCCCTGTCGGCCGGTGGGCTGACCGTCATGGTCTCGACCCACTACATGGACGAGGCCGAGCGCTGCCACGACATCGCCTATATCGCCTATGGCAAGTTGATGGCGCGCGGCGCGGCCGATGAGGTGATCGCCGAGAGCGGTCTGGTGACCTTCCTGGCCGAGGGTCAAACCGCCGAAGGCATGGAGGCCGACCGCCTGGCGCCCGTCCTGGCCGGCCAGCCGGGCGTCCTGATGGCCGCCCCGTTCGGCGCGGCCCTGCATGTCAGCGGCACGGATCGCGCGGCGCTGGAGGCCGCCATCGCGCCCTACCGCGCGCCGCCGCTGGTGTGGACCGAGGTGAAGCCTACCCTGGAGGATGTCTTCATCCGACTGATGGACCAGTCGTCGGACAATTTTCAATGAGCGCGACAGGCCTGTCCGGCGCCCGCATCCTGGCGGTGCTGATCAAGGAGTTCATCCAGCTCACGCGGGACCGGCTCACCTACGCCATGATCCTGGTCATGCCGATCGTGCAGTTGCTGCTGTTCGGCTACGCCATCAACAACGACCCGCGGAACCTGCCGACCGCGGTGCTGGCGCAGGACCAGGGGCCGATGGCGCGCTCGACCCTCTCGGCCCTGGTCAACAGCGGCTATTTCGAGATCGTCCGCACGGCGACGTCTCCCCAGGAGCTGGACGAAGCCGTGGCGCGCGGCGAGGTGCAGTTCGCCCTGACCATCCCGGCCGACTTCACCCGTCGCGTGGTGCGCGGCGACGGCGCCCAGATCCTGGTCGAGGCCGACGCCTCGGATCCGGCCGCCACCGGCGGGGCGATCGCGGCCCTGTCCAGCCTGCCCCGGACGGCCCTGACGCGCGATCTCGTGGGGGCGACCGCGAAACCCGGCGGCGACCCGTTCGAGGTGGTGATCCACCGCCGCTACAATCCGGAAGCCATCACCGCCTACAACATCGTGCCGGGCCTGCTGGGCGTGATCCTGTCGATGACGCTGGTGATGATGACGGCGCTGGGCGTCACGCGGGAATATGAGCGCGGCACCATGGAGAGCCTGCTGGCCACGCCGGCCCGGCCGATCGAGGTGATGATCGGCAAGCTGACGCCCTATGTCGCCGTCGGCGTGATCCAGACGGTGGTGATCCTGGTTCTGGCCAGGGCCTTGTTCGCCGTGCCGATGGCGGGGGGCTGGCTGGCGCTGAGCCTCGGCGTCCTGCTGTTCATCATCGGATCGCTGGCCCTGGGGTTCCTGATCTCGACCGTGGCCCGGACCCAGCTGCAGGCGATGCAGATGTCGTTCTTCTACATCATGCCCTCGATCCTGCTGTCGGGCTTCATGTTCCCCTTTCGGGGAATGCCGCAATGGGCCCAGGCCCTGGGCGGCGTGATCCCGGTGACGCACTTTCTCAGAGTCGTGCGCGGCGCCTTGCTCAAGGGGCTGGACGCCGCCGAGCTGTGGCCAAGTCTCTTCGCACTCGGATTGTTTGTCGTCGCGATCTCCGGTCTGGCCATGGCGCGTTACCGGACCACTCTGGACTAGGCGCAGGTTCGTCGAGGACCTGACTGAAGCGGTTAGAATGTGCGGTTTTTAGGCGACGATCCGCGAATGCTTGACTGTTTCCTGCCTTCAAGCTCTTGCGCGCGGACGGTTCACGTGCGAACCCAACGAAGCTGACGCTTATCTGCAGTGGATGTCGGCGGGCACGCTCGGAAGTTGATTTCTGAGGGGCGGTCTTGTTTGGCTTTCCTGAGCAAAGGGCAGGGGGGCGAAACCTGACGAGTGTGTCTTTGCTGACACTTTCCCGTGGCGTTCGCCTTGGTATAACAGTGCTCGGTCGGTCTCCGGCCTGGGCAGGGCAATAGAGGGCTCTTCAACGATGAAACTCAACCTCCTGGCAGGAGCTGCTCTGGTCGCGGTGTTCGCCGCGTCGGGCGTTTCGGCCCAAGAGACCGGCTGGTACGGCGCGGTCGACCTCGGCTATCACTGGCCGCAAGCCATCAAGACGCAATCGAACCAGACCCTGCCGGACGGCGAATTCGCTCACTGGTCGTGGAAGTCCGAGAAGGACTGGACCGGCTTCGTGCGCCTTGGCTACCAATTCAACCCGCACGTCCGCGCTGAAGTCGAAGGCGGCTATCGCCCCGGCGACCTGCTGAGCGCCCGCGGCCCGGCCGTGCGTCACCCGATCGGTCTCTGCACCCCCGGCGTGACCCGCACCCCGGCCGCCCCGACCTGCGGCAGCCCGAGCGGCTCGATCGACTCGTGGACCCTGATGGCGAACGTCATTTATGACTTCGCTCCGGACGCCTGGCTGAACCCCTTCGTCGGTCTCGGCGTCGGCATCAACCGTCTGGACGTCAAGGCCCTGGGCCAATTCTCGGACGTTCCGGTCGTTCCGGGTCTGACGCCCATCAACGGCGTGACCAACCCGTCGATCCAGAACCTGACGGTCGATGACGACGATGTCGCCTTCGCCTATCAAGCTCTGGCTGGCGCCTCGATCAAGGCGACCGACAAGCTGAAGATCGACTTCACCTACCGCTACATCACCGGCGCGGATCACACCTGGTCGTCGACCGGCTCGAACTTCATCCAGCCGGGCGCCTTCAAGGGTCAGTACAAGGACCAGTCGGTGACCGTGGGTCTCCGCTACTCGTTCGCGTCGCCGCCCCCGCCGCCGCCGCCCCCGCCGCCGCCCCCGCCCCCTCCGCCCCCGCCTCCGCCGCCTCCCCCGCCGCCGCCGCCTCCGCCGCCGCCGCAGTATGAGGCCCGCGAGTTCATCGTGTACTTCCCGTTCGACCAATCGGTCCTGACGCCGGAAGCGCAATCGGTGGTCACGGAAGCCGCGAAGTACTCGAACGACGGTCACGCGACGAAGATCGTCGTCGTCGGCCACACCGACACGTCGGGTTCGCCGAAGTACAACGTGAAGCTCTCGGAACGCCGCGCCAAGGCCGTCGCTGACGCCCTGGTCTCGCAAGGCGTCCCGGCCGCCGTGCTCGGCGTCGACTGGAAGGGCGAAAGCGCTCCGGCCGTCGCCACCGGCGACGGTGTGAAGGAACCGCTGAACCGCCGTTCCACGATCTCGATCAACTTCTAAGATCGAATCGAACTGACTATCGGGAGGGCCCGGCGGAAACGCCGGGCCCTTTCTCTTTGTCCAGAGCCCTTCCGACGCGCCTGGAAGCCCGGAACCCCCGGTTTCCGGGCCTTTCGCCTGGCCCCCTCCGCCCCCTCGTCCGAGGGCGCCGTCCACCGCCGACCACCATCCCTTGTGGCCCTCCTGTTAACGAACGACGTTGTCCGGGGGCGGATGTCCTGGGGCGCCTTGCGGCGTCCTGTCGCGGGTGAAAAAAGTTCGGCCAGGCAACCCCTTGTCCCGCCTACGCAAGTTCGCGCCGTTCACAGGTTGTTAACGAAAAACTGGGGCCCGAGCCGTTGACGAGTCATTCACCACTGTGGCCCCATATGTGGGTTGAGGGGGCTCCTCAGCCACAAGATATAGCGGCTGACCGGGGCATGTCCCTTCTCCGGAACACGCTGATTGAGCAATGGATTTGGTCATGAACGGCAGTGAAGCGGCGAAGACGAACATCCGGAACGAGGCCCGTCTGGCCGCGATCAAGCCCGCCAAGCGCCCGCAACTGGCGCTGGTGCAGAAGGTGCAGGTCGATCGCTCGCGCGACGCCCTGCTGACCGACTTCGGCAAGACCACGCTGGAAGACCGCTACCTGCTGCCGGGCGAGTCCTACCAGGACATGTTCGCGCGCGTGTCGACGGCCTTCGCCGACGACGCCGACCACGCCCAGCGCGTCTACGACTATATGAGCCGCCTGTGGTTCATGCCGGCCACCCCGGTGCTGTCGAACGGCGGCGCCGATCGCGGCCTGCCGATCAGCTGCTTCCTCAACGCCGTCAACGACAGCCTGGACGGCATCCTGGGCGTCTGGAACGAGAACGTCTGGCTGGCGGCCAACGGCGGGGGCATCGGCACCTACTGGGGCGGCGTCCGCTCGATCGGCGAGAAGGTCAAGGGCCAGGGCCAGACCTCGGGCATCATCCCCTTCATCCGCGTCATGGACTCGCTGACCCTCGCGATCAGCCAAGGCTCGCTGCGTCGCGGCTCGGCCGCCGTCTATCTCGACATCCACCACCCGGAGATCGAGGAGTTCCTTGAGATCCGTAAGCCCTCGGGCGACTTCAACCGCAAGTCGCTGAACCTGCACCACGGCCTGTCGATCACCGACGAGTTCATGCACGCCGTGCGCGACGGGACCAAGTTCGGCCTGCGCTCGCCCAAGACCAACGAAGTCCTGCGTGAGGTCGACGCCCGCGCCCTGTGGCAGAAGGTTCTGGAGCTGCGCCTGCAGACCGGCGAGCCCTACCTGATCTTCTCCGACACGGTGAACCGCGCCATGCCCTCGTTCCAGCGCGAGCTGGGCCTGAAGGTGCGCCAGTCGAACCTGTGCAGCGAGATCATGCTGCACACCGGCACCGACCACCTGGGCCAGGAACGCACCGCCGTCTGCTGCCTGTCGTCGGTCAACGCCGAGACCTATCTGGAGTGGCGCGATCACCCGACGTTCATCGAGGACGTCATGCGCTTCCTCGACAACGTCCTGCAGGACTTCATCGACCGCGCCCCGGACGCGGCCTCGACCGCCGCCTACGCCGCCATGCGCGAGCGTTCGGTGGGCCTGGGCCTGATGGGCTTCCACAGCTTCCTGCAGAGCCAGAACGTGCCGTTCGAAAGCGCCCTGGCCAAGAGCTGGAACATGCGGATGTTCAAGCACCTGCGCCGCGAGGCCGACAAGGCCTCGATCGCGCTGGGCGAAGAGAAGGGCCCGTGCCCCGACGCCGCCGACCGCGGCTCCAAGGAGCGCTTCTCGCACAAGCTGGCCATCGCCCCGACCGCCTCGATCTCGATCATCTGCGGCGGCACCTCGGCGGGCATCGAGCCGATCCCGGCCAATATCTACACCCACAAGACCCTGTCGGGTTCGTTCGCGGTGAAGAACCCCTATCTGGAGAAGCTGCTCGAGGAAAAGGGCCAGAACACCGACGCGGTGTGGGGTTCGATCCTGGAAGAGGAAGGCTCGGTCCAGCACCTGGACTTCCTGAGCCAGGACGAGAAGGACGTCTACAAGACCGCCTTCGAGCTGGACCAGCGCTGGGTGATCGAACTGGCCGCCGACCGGACGCCGGAAATCTGCCAGAGCCAGTCGGTCAACGTCTTCCTGCCGGGCGACGTCGACAAGTGGGACCTGCACATGCTGCACTGGATGGCCTGGGAGCGCGGCGTGAAGTCGCTGTACTACCTGCGCTCCAAGTCGGTGCAGCGCGCGGCCTATGCCGGCGCCGAGGACAAGGTCGCGGCGGCTCCAGGCTTCGACGTGCCGGACAAGACCGACTACGACGAGTGCCTGGCCTGCCAGTAAGGCTTGCCGCGCCTCTGACGGCGACGATCCGAAAAAGTGACGGCGGCGCGGGAAATCGCGCCGCCGTTTCACGTTCCCGGAACCCTAATCTGTCACAACGGGTTCAGACCCTGTGCGTTTTCGCCGCGATGGACACGCTGTGAAACGAGCGTAGGCTGGGTGTCCGACTGGATTGGGGAATCCGTGATGCGGGTCGCTGGGGAGCGTACCGTTTTCTGCCTGATGGCGATGATCGCCGCCGTGGCGACTGGCCATGCCGGCGTCGCCTGCGCGGCCGCGAAGGCCGGAAAGGCCCCTCAGGCTGGCGAGGCCAAGCCCGAGCCCACGACGCCGATTTCCTTCCAGGTAAAGCCCGAGAGCCTGCGTCCGCTCGATCCCGAAAGCGCCACGGGCTTTGCGGCCCGTGACCTCGACGCCCCCCAGGGCAAGGTCGAGGGCGGGTTCGCCCTGTCGCCCGCCGCCGCCCTGGCCGGCGACGCTCGCATTCTCGACGTCGACCGTTTCTACGGCGGCGCGGGTCCCGTGACCTGGCGCTCCAACGCCTTCAGCCACCAGGCCCAGGCCGGCGGTCCGATCGACTCGGTCCGCGTCTCGATGGCCGGCATGGCCCCGACCGCCGCCTATGCGCCGCTGACCTTGGCCCGTCCCGAAAACGCGGACAGCTACGCCCTGCGCGAGGTCGACGTGACCGTGACGCGCGGCTGGCCCTCGGCCCTGGCGCTGAACGGCCGCAGGTTCGCCCTCGACGTCACCCCGCACGCCGGGCTGGGCTATGGCGCGGCCGGCGGTTCGGCCGAGGCCGGGGCCACCCTGCGCATGGGCAAGAAGAAGAACATGGGCTCGCGGGTGAACGACGCTCTGGGCGTCCAGGACGGCAACGCGACCTTCGGGACACGCGGGCGCTGGTACATCTTCGCCGCCGCCAGCGGCCGGGCCGTGGGCCTGAACATGCTGCGCGGCCAGAACGGCGACTGGAGCCGCGCGGGCCTGACCCAGGACGCCACCAGCAAGCTGATCGGCGACAGCCAGGCCGGCGTCGCCTGGCGCCGCGGCCCGATGCAGGCCTCGCTGGGCTATATCCACCGCGAGATCAGGGCCAAGGAAGGCATCATGGGCCTGGCCACCCAGAAGGACGACGTGGTGGCCCTGTCGTTCAGCCTCAAGCCCCAGTGGTAGGCCGGCGCCAGGCGCTGGCGGGCAGGCCAAAGGCCTATTAAGCTTGTGTTCCGGGCCGCTTTCATGCAGCTAGCGCCGTTCCGTCCACCAGCCGTCCAGCGAGATCATGAGCGATAGCGAGCCCCCGCGCCGCAAGACCCTGAGCCTCAAGAGCCCGGTCGCCGCCCCCGGAGGGCCGCCGCCGCTCGAGCGCATGGTCAAGCCGTCGGCCCGCGCCACCGTGTTCACGCCCCACGCCGCCCCGCCGCCGCCGCCGGCCCCCGCGCCGACGGGGGACTGGAAGTGCAAGCCGTGCGGCACGCGCTTCGACCCGCCGACCGACATTCCCGACGAAGACTCGGTCCGCTGCCCGTCGTGCAACGCCCGTCTGGGCCTTGCCGCGGACTTCCGCGCCGACCCGCCGAACGTGGCCAAGCTGCGCGCACGCTGGCTCAAGAAGGCCTAGGACCCGCTCGCCGGAAAATCCTTGACGCCGTTTGGCGGCGTGATGGTGTCTCGACAAGGAACGGTTGAGTCGGGAATGAGCGAACCTTCCATCTTCTTCTTCGAGGTCAACGAACGCCAGGGGATGTTCCACCGGCGCGCGTTCCTGCTGGGCGGCCTGACGGGCATGGGTTTGCTGGCGCTGGGCGGCCGGCTGGCCCAGCTGCAGCTGGTCGAGGCCAAGCGCTATCAGAAGCTCTCCGCGGGCAACCAGTTCAACTACCGCTTGGCGCCGCCGCCGCGCGGCCTGATCCTCGACCGCAACGGCGTGTCGCTGGCGTCCAACCGGCCGAACTTCCGGCTGATCGTCAACAAGGACAAGGACCTGGACGCCGAGGCGGTGATGACCGACCTCCAGAAGCTGGTGCCGATCGACGAGGCCCGCCGCGCGCGGGTTCTGAAGGAGCTGGCCCGCGCCCCGCGCAAGGCGCCCGTCGTGGTGATGGAAGACCTCTCGTGGGAGGAGTTCTCGCGGATCAATATCCGCGAGCCGGAGCTGCCCAACGTCACCGCCGACATGGGCGAGGTGCGGGTCTATCCCTTCGGCGGCGCCTTCGCCCACGTGATCGGCTACGTCGCCAAGGCGTCGGACCGGGATCTCAAGGCCGCCGAAGGCGACAGCACCCAGGATCAGGTGCTGCTGCACAATCCCGGCTTCCGGATCGGCAAGCAGGGTGTGGAGAAGGCCTTCGACAAGGACCTGCGCGGCCGCGCCGGCGCCACCAAGACCGAGGTGGACGCCCAAGGTCGCGTCGTGCGCCTGGATCCGACCGGCGACATCGCCGCGACGGCCGGCAAGGAGATCCGCCTCACCCTGGACGCCGACATCCAGAACCGCGCCCTGGAGGTGATGGGCGAGGAAAGCGGCGCGATCGTGATGGTCGATTGCCGCAACGGCGACCTGCTGTGCATGGCCTCCACGCCCAGTTTCGACGCCAACCAGCTGGTCAAGGGTCTGTCAGGCTCCGAGTATCGGGCCCTGGCCGAATACGAGCGCAAGCCGCTGCTCGACAAGACCATGACCGGCGTCTACCCGCCGGGCTCGACCTTCAAGCCGACCGTGGCGCTGGCGGCGTTGAGCGCGGGGATCGATCCGACCGAGCGGGTCGTGTGCACCGGCGGCTGGTACTTCGGCGGCCGCACCTGGCACTGCCACAAGAAGGGCGGGCATGGTTCGCAGAACATGCATGACGCCATCAAGAACTCCTGCGACGTCTATTTCTATCAGATGGCGCTGCGCATCGGGCCGGATCCGATCCACACGACGGCGACCGCCATGGGCTTCGGCCAGACCTTCGACCTCGGCATACCCGGTCAGCGCAAGGGCCTGGTCGGCTCGCGCGAGTGGAAGAAGAAAGCCTTCAAGAAGGACCCGGTCTGGCACCCCGGCGACTCCGTGCCGTACGGGATCGGCCAGGGCTATATCAACGTCAACGCCCTGCAACTGGCGGTGATGTGCGCGCGTCTCGCCAACGGCAAGCGGGCGCTGAACCCGCGCCTCGTCAAGTCGATCGGCGGGGTCGACCAGCCGCATGGCGACGCCGTGGCGGACCTGCCTATTCCGCCCGAGCACCTGGCCATCGTCCGCGACGGCATGGCGGCGGTCGCCAACGATCCGACCGGCGGCGCCTACAAGCAGAGCCAGCTGGGTCTTGGCGACGTGCTGATGGCGGGCAAGACCGGCACGGCCCAGGTGCGCCAGTATTCCCAGACGGGATCGCGCAGCAACCAGGGCGTCCCCTGGCGGCTGAAGGACCACAATCTGTTCATCGCCTTCGCCCCCTACGACAATCCGCGCTACGCGATGTCGGTGCTGGTCGAGCATGGCGGCCTGTTCGGCTCCAGCGCCGCCGCGCCCCGGGCCCGCGAGGTGATGCGCGTGGCCCTGCTGAAGGATCCCGAGATCCGGGCCCGCATCGAGAATCCGACACCGTTGCCCAGCCTGGGGCCGGAGGACGAGACGGCGGGGGAGGCCCCGATCCCCACCGAGGGCGAGCCGTCGACGGGCTGAGCGCGCGAGGGCCTAGGCCCGGCTTGAAGCTTTTCGCCCGGCGTTCCGGAAGGGCGAGGGAGCCTCAAGGCTCCAGCGGCACCTCGATGCCGACCGGCCCGGGTTCGTCGCGGATGATGACGCCCGTGCCGGCCGCGTGGGACGGAACCTGCTTCTTGAAGAGACCGCGCCAGAGGCTCTGTTCCTCGACCGCGCTGGTCCAGACCGTGCCCTGCATCGCCTGCTCGACGCCGGCGTCATAGATGCGGCGCATCAGGTCGGTCTCGAACTTCAGCAGGTTGAAGCCCTCGAAGCTGCTCGGGATCGAGGCGACGCTGAGCGGCAGGTTATGGCGCGAGCAGAAGCCGGCGGCCAGGCTCAGCGCCTGCCGGTAGGAGAACCGCAGCATGGTGTCGAAGCTGCGGGCCATGATCGAGGCTACGCCCGGCGGGGTCGACTGGGTCGACGGATCCAGCACGGTGTTGACGATCACATGCACCCGGCCGCGTCGGAAGCGGGGCCCCAGGTTGCGCCAGTGCAGCAGGGCGTCGGGCATCAGGAACAGCGGCGCGGCCACCCCGCCGTCGACGTGCATTTCCTGATAATGCTGGCCGTCGACCTCGACGTCGATCAGCTTGGGCGGAAAGATCCCCGGCACCGAGGACGAGGCGACCAGCAGGGTGCGGAACAGCTTCAGCGCCGCGTCGCCGCCATGGTTGGCGATCTCGCCCATGTCCCAGACGACGGCCCTCTGGCTGTCGAGATTGGTGGTGGCGATCAGCAGGCGACGGCCCTTCAGGTGCTCGACGGCGACCGCGTCGACCATCTCCTGGTCGACGAAGGTCTCGACCAGGGCGTCCAGGCTCTCGCCCTTGAAGATGCTGGGGCCCAGCGCCGTTCCCAGGCGGCGGAAGCTGAGCAGCTCGGCCGCGTGGCCGCCGACATAGGCGTCGGTCAGGCGCTCGTCCCAGGCCGGGCCGAGGAAGGCAAGGGGCGCGATCAGGGCCCCGGTGCTGACCCCGGTGACGATGGCGAAGTCCGGACGGCGGCCGGCCTTGGTCAGGCCCGTCAGCACGCCCGCGCCATAGGCGCCGCCGGACGCGCCGCCGGACAGGGCCAGGATGTTGAACTCGTCGCGGCCGATCAGCGAGCGCGCCGGCGCCAGGCGGTCGGCCGCGCTTCTCAGGGCGTCGTCGGCCTGGTCGACCGAGAGGCGCACGCCCGGGAAGCCCAGGGCTTCCACATGCCGCTCCGAGGTGGGCGCGGACAGGCGCTTGCCGCGAAGCGGATCGGTGGCCTTCCTGTCCTTGAAGAAGCCCTGGAGGCTGATCTTGCCGGCGGGATCCTTATCCAAGGAAGTTCTCCAGGGGTGTCTAGCGCGCGCTGGCCAGCACCACGCCCACCAGGACGGCCGCGTAGTGCAGGCCGGCGCCGCCGATCACGTGGCCGTGCCAGATGGCGCGGCGGAACTTCAGGCGACGCATCAGGTAGAAGATGGTTCCGGTGGAATAGACCAGGCCGCCGATGGCGAGCAGCAGCAGGGCCACCCAGGACAGGCCGTCGATCATCGGCTTGATGGCGACCAGCACCAGCCAGCCAAGGGCGAGGTAGAGGCCGACCCAGAAGCGCTTGTCCAGGCCCGGCAGGAACAGCTTGGCCAGCACGCCCGCGCCGGCGACGGTCCACACCGCCGTGGTCATGCCGATGGCCCACCAGCCGTGCAGGTTCTGGGTGGTGAAGGGCGTGTACGAGGCGGCGATCATCACGAAGATGCCGGCGTGGTCGAAGCGGCGCAGCAGCGGGCGCCAGCGGGCCTTGGCGAAGTTGTAGGCGGTCGACAGCGACAGCATCAGGATCAGTCCGACGGTGTAGACGCTGACGGCGGCCACCTGCCGCAGGTCGCCGATCCCGAAGGCCAGGCCCAGCAGGATGCCGCCGCCCAGCAGGGCGCAGGCCAGGCCCGCCAGGTGCACCACAAGGTCGGCGCACTTGGCGCCAGCCGTGGGATAGTGCGTCGCGACCTCGGAAGCGACGATGTCGGTCGTGGTGGTCGTCATGGCCCCGCTCGATGCGAAATGCAGTACGTCCGAACGCTAGGTTCGTTCCGTGACATATAAGCGTCGATCATCGTGGCGGCGAAAGGGCGTGGGCGACACGCTGGAAAGAAAAGGCGGCTTCTGGGCCGCCCGTCCCCCTAAAAGAACAGGCCTCTGGCGCCGTCGAACACCAGCTTGCCGCCGACCGCGACGAGCAGCACGTAGATGACCTTGTAGAAGCCCTCGGCCGGCACGCGGCGCACCACCCAGACCCCGCCCCAGGTCGAGGCGATGGCCAGGGGCAGCAGCACCCCGGCGGTGGCCAGCACCTTGGGCGTGAACTGGCCCAGGGCGATGTAGGCCGGCACCTTCATCCAGTTCACGACCGCGAAGAAGATGGCGCTGGTGCCGATGAAGGCGTCACGGGGCAGGCGGCGGGGCAGGACGTAGATCTGGAATGGCGGGCCGCCGGCGTGGGCGATCTGGCTGGTGAAGCCGGCCGCCGCGCCGCAGATCGCGCCCAGCCACGGCCGGCCTGGGGTCGCCTCGACCTGGGCGGCGGCCTTGACGGCGCGCTCGGCCCACAGGCGCTGCAGGGCGAAGGCCACCGAGATCAGGCCCACGGCCAGCTCGACGGCGGCCTCCTTGACGAAGGCGGCCAGGGCCCAGCCCAGGAAGATCCCCACGGCCGCGGCGGGCAGCATCAGGATCAGCAGGCCCTTGTCCCAGCTCTTCCGGAAGGCCCAGACGCTGACCACGTCCTGGACCAGCAGGATGGGCAGGGTGATCGAGGCGGCCATGACCGGCGACACCGCCAGCGCCATCAGCGGCACCGCCACCACGCCGATCCCGGCGAACCCGCCCTTGGCCAGGCCCAGCAGGATCACGGCGGGAATCGCCACCGCGTAGAAGAACGGATCGGTCAGCATGGGCCGGTGCTTAGCAGCAAGCCCGGCCCGTGCCTATTCAGGCTGCGGCCAGTCCCGTCCGGTGCTCCAGGCGGAGGCTGAAGGCGGCCAGGGCCAGGGCCGACAGCGGCACCACAGCGGCGACCAGGGGGACGGCCGAGAGGCCCGGGCCGTGGTCGATCACCGCTCCGCCCAGCCAGGCCCCGAAGGCGTTGCCCAGGTTGAAGGCGGCGATGTTCAGGCTGGAGGCCAGGCCCTGGCCCGCGCCGCCGGCCTGGCTCAGCACCCGCATCTGCAACGGCGCGACGGTGGCGAAGGCGGCCGCGCCCAGCAGGAAGGCGGCGATCACCGCGCCGACCTGGCTGTGGAAGGCGAAGGCCGAGGCGCCCATCACGAGCGTCAGCAGGATCAGCGTGCCGGCCAGGGCCGCGTTCAGGCTCTTGTCGGCCCAGCGGCCGCCGGCGAGGTTGCCGGCCACCAGGCCCGCGCCGAACACCAGCAGGATCGGCGAGACGGCGGCCTGCGAGAAGCCGGCCAGCTGGGTCAGGATCGGCTGGATGTAGGTGAAGACCGCGAACACCCCGCCAAAGCCCAGCACGGTCATGGCCAGGCCCAGCTGCACCTGCGGTCGGGCCAGCACGGCGAACTCCTCGCGCAGCGGCGCGGGCTCGGCCGTCTCCTGGGCGCTCGGCACCAGGGCGGCGAGGACCACGAACGCCAGGGCGCCGACGCCGGCCACGGCCCAGAAGGCCATCCGCCAGCCAAAGGCCAGGCCCAGCCACGCGCCGAACGGCACGCCCAGCAGGGTGGCGAGGGTCAGACCGGTGAACATGATCGAGATCGCTGAGGCCTTGCGCTCGGGCGCCACCAGGGAGACGGCGACCAGGGCGCCGACGCCGAAGAACGTGCCATGGGCCAGGGCCGTGACCAGCCGCGCGCCCATCAGGATCCCGTAGGTCGGGGCGATGGCGGCCAGGATATTGCCCAGGGTGAAGATCGCCATCAGCACCAGCAGCGTCGTCTTCTTCGGCAGGCGGCGCGTGGCGATGGTCAGGATCGGCGCGCCGACGAAGACGCCCAGGGCGTAGCCGGTCATCAAGAGGCCGGCGGTGGGGATCGACACGCCGAGATCGGCGGAGACCTGCATCAGCAGGCCCATGATGATGAATTCGGTGACGCCGATGCCGAAGGCGCCGACGGTCAGGGCATAGAGGGCGAGGGGCATGACGGCTCTCGTATTGGGTTCGGACCCCCAGATAGCGCCGGCATGTTCGATGAATTAGATTGGATGAAGGAACTTTACTTGTGAAATGAGGGCACAATGGCGCGCTCGGAGATCAATCGTTCGGGGGAGATGGAGGTCTTCGCCCGCGTCGTCGAGGAGGGCGGCTTCACGGCCGCCGCCAAGGCGATGTCGATGACCCCGTCGGCGGTCAGCAAGCTGGTGGCGCGGCTGGAGGCGCGGCTCGGCTCGCGGCTGATCAACCGCTCGACCCGCAAGCTGCAGCTGACCGCCGAGGGCCTGACCTTCCACGAGCGCACCCTGCGGGTGCTGGCCGACCTGGACGAGGCCGAGCGTTCGGTCGCCGCCTGCGCCGTCCCCAAGGGCCGGCTGCGGATCAACGCCAACGTGCCGTTCGGCCTGCACCACCTGCTGCCCCTGGTTCCGAAGTTCATGGCCCTGAACCCCGAGGTGCAGGTCGATGTGACCCTGACCGACCAGATCATCGACCTGCTGGACGAGCGGACCGAGCTGGCGATCCGGGTGGGGCCGATGCGGCCCTCGCAGCTGGTGGCCAGGAAGCTGGGCGACAGCCGCACCGTCCTGGTCGCCTCGCCCGACTATCTGGCGCGACGCGGGACGCCGCGGCATCCCGACGACCTGGCCGATCACGACCTGATCACCTTCAACTTCTCGCGCCAGTGCGACGAGTGGCCGTTTCGGATCGCGGGCGAGCGGGTGTGCTATCCGGCGCACGGCCGGGCCATGGTCGGAGACGGTGAGAGCGCCACCCACCTGGCCCTGGCCGGGCAGGGGATCACCAAGCTGGGCATCTTCCATATCGTCGACCAGATCCGGGCCGGCCGGCTGGTCCCGGTGCTGGACGACTTCAATTCCGGCGAGCTGGAGACGGTCAGCGCCGTCTATGTCGGCCACGCAGGGCCGCTGCCGGCCCGCGTGCGGGCGTTCATCGACTTCCTGGCGGCGGAGGTCGATGTCGACTGGCCGATGGGGCGAGCGATTTAGCGCCCGCCCCTCGGCGCGTTCTACGCCCCCAGCATCACCTCGGCGATCTGCACCGCGTTCAGGGCCGCGCCCTTGCGGAGGTTGTCGCCGACCACGAACAGCACCAGGCCATGCTCGACGGTCGGGTCCGGCCGGATGCGGCCGACGAACACCGGATCCTGGCCGGTCGCCGCCAGCGGGTTCGGCACGTCGTCCAGCACCACGCCCGGCGCGGCGGCCAGCAGGGCCGTGGCCTCGGCCACCGACAGTGGACGCTCGAACTCGGCGTTGATCGACAGCGAGTGGCCGGTGAACACCGGCACGCGCACGCAGGTGCCCGACACCGGCAGGCCGGGGATCTCGAGGATCTTGCGGCTCTCGTCGCGCAGCTTCAGCTCTTCCTCGGTGTAGCCGTCCTCGCTCAGCACGTAGTTCAGCGGCACGACGTTATAGGCCAGCGGAACCGCCCACTTGCGCGGGGCGGGCAGGGGGGCGGCGTCCGGCGACTGGGCCAGGCCGTCCAGGTCCCCGGCCGCGCCGGCGCGCAGCTGCTCGGACAGCACCTCGATGCCCTCCATGCCGCCGCCCGAGGCGGCCTGGTAGGTGCTGACGGTCAGGCGCTTGAGGCCCGCCTTGTCATGCAGGGGCTTCAGCACCGGCATGGCGGCCATGGTGGTGCAGTTGGGGTTGGCGACGATGCCCTTGGGGATATTGGCCAGCGCGTGCGGATTGACTTCGGCCACCACCAGCGGGACGTCCGGGTCAGAGCGCCAGGCCGAGCTGTTGTCGATCACCACGGCGCCCGCCGCGGCGGCCTTCGGCGCCAGGTCGCGCGAGGTCGAGCCGCCGGCCGAGAAGAACACGATGTCCAGGCCGGCGAAGTCGGCGGTCGCGGCGTCCTCGACCACGATCTCCTGGCCCTTGAAGTCGACCTTGGTCCCGGCCGAGCGGGCCGAGGCGAACAGGCGTAAGGACGCCAGCGGGAAGTCGCGCTCGGCCAGCAGCTCGCGCATCATGCCGCCGACCAGGCCGGTGGCGCCCACGACGCCGACGCGGGGCGGGTTGGCTCGGGAAAACTTGAAGCTCACGGGTCTACGTCTCCTGAAAGTGCGGAGGCGCGGGGAGCTCTAGGGTCTCGTTGGATGAGAGCCGCCCCGCGCATCGGCGGGGCTGGTGGGATGCTCGCTAGTTCGCGCGCACGCCCGACCACGCCCCGCCGCAGCGGGTCGTTTTCGGGGTGGTAATTTTGGTCGCGCGGACTTGCATCGGCGGCGCTTCTAGCGAGGAAGCGCCGTCGCGTAAAGCGGCTTTAGAGGAACAATGATGCCGCGTTACCGACATTGTGCATCAGGACCGGCAATAAAATGCTTCCTGTGCGCAGCCTCACCCAGACGCCGATCAGCGACGGCCCGGCGGTCAGGGCGAAGACCATCGGCTCGAACGAGGCCTTGCCGTGCGAGACGCCCAGCGCGTGGGCCAGGCCGAACAGGGCGCAGGACAGCAGCGCGCCCCAGCCCCAGTCGACGCCCAGAAAGCGGACACGGCCGGTGAAAGCCTCGCCCAGGACCAGCAGCAGGACGCCGCGATAGAAGGCCTCTTCCTCCAGGCCCGGCATGGTCAGCTGGAAGGCCAGGGTCTCGACGGTGCTGGGCTCGTTGGGGAAGGCCAGGGCCAGGCCGACGAACAGCAGGCCGTACAGGCTGGCGACGATCAGCGGGGCCTTGAGGTCGGCTTGGCGAAGAGTCAGGCCGCTGCGGGTCCAGCCGAGGGCGGGCAGGGCGGCGACGGCCAGGGTGGCCAGCAGGGCCAGGACCTTGCCTTCCCAGTTCCAATGGCCGGGGATCAGATCGGGCAGGCGGCCATAGAGCCGCGTCAGCAGCGCGTCGTTCAGCAGGACAAGGCCCGCCGCCGCCAGCAGCCAGCGCGGCGAGAACGCCTCGCGGCCGCTCAAGAGCCCGATCACGCCGCCGGCGCCCAGCAGCAGCGCCAGCACCAGGCCGATCCCCAACAGTCCGTCCATGAAACCCCTCCGAAGATGATGAGGGGGCTCTAGCGGCGGCGGCTCAGGCCGGCTCCTCGGAAGGCGGCGGATCGTTTCTCAGAAGACGGAAAGCACTGGGCGGCCGGCCCTCGACGGCCTGGAAGGCGCGGTTGAACGAGGCCAGGGATGCAAAGCCGCTGTCGAGCGCGATGGTGATCAGCTTGTCGCCGGCGTGGGCGGGATCGGCCAGGCGCCGGCGGGCCTCGGCGACGCGGCAGGCGTTGAGGAAGGCGCGGAAGTGGTCGTGGCCCAGGCGGTGGTTGATGAAGGCCCGCACCGTCTTCTCCGGCGCGCCCATGCGGCGGGCGAAGGCGGCGAAGGTCAGGTCGGGTTCCAGATGGACCCGCTCGACCTCGACCATAACCCGCAGCCGCTCAGCCAGCCGCGCCTCTTCCCCGGCAGCGGGCGGGGCGGCGGGGACGAGGACGGGGTTGGGCGCGGCGAGGGGCGGCGAGACCGGCAGCAGGCGCAGGCCCAGCCAGGCGCTGAAGGCCAGCAAGGCCGTGTTCTGGGCGATGGTGAAGGCCGGCGGTCCCCAGTCCAGACCCATGACCAGATCCACCAGAAAGTCGGCCAGCAGCTGTCCGGCCAGCAGCGCGACGACCAGCACCCGGGCGCGGCGGCTCTCCTCGACCAGATCGCCCTCGCGGTCACGGACCAGCCGCCAGGCCAGATAGGCGATCATCGACAGGCCCAGCGCGATCAGCAGCCAGGACAGGCCCTTGCCCTCGACCGCCGGACCCAGCAGGCCGCGATCGGCGCTGGCGATCGCGATCCAGGCCAGGCCCGCCGCCAGCACCGCGCCGCGCGGCCGGAAGGTCTCGTCGAAACTGGCCAGGCAGAACCACCACATGCAGACGGCGGCATAGCCGGCGACCAGCGCCCCGGCGTGGCTTAGAGGCCCGGAGAGGCGCAACGCCGGGTCGGGCGTATTGCCGGCCAGGAAGCCCGCCAGGCACAGGGCCATCGGCGCGAAATAGACGGCCAGCCGCCGCGTGCGCGGCTCCCGCGCCAGCAGCGCGCCCAGCGCCAGCAGCAGGGTGGCCCCCGCCACTCGCGTGATCACGTCCAGCTGGCTGAGGTCCATGGGGCTCCGAAGCGTGAAGTCCCTCTCTCCGTGAGAGAGGGAGGGGCCCGCCGCGAAGCGGCGGGAGGGTGAGAGGTTTTTAGAGCTTTCCGGTGGCGCTCCGCCAGGGACGCGCCGCAGATACTCCGGCCTTTTGGGGAGTTCGCGCGTGAGCGTCCTTCTCCCCCGGAGAAGGAGCCCTCCTTACATCTCACGGCGAGACGATCGCAGGGCAGGGCGGGTTGCTCAAGGACGGCGCGCAGCGCCGCCGCGCGGCGGCCGGCCGGAGGCCGGTCCTTGACCAACCCGCCCTGCCCTGCACGCTGCAGCCTCCAAGAGATTTAAGGATCGCACCCGACCGGTGGTCGGGTGGTGAAAGGTGAAATTCTATCTGTTGCCGTACCGCTGAACTATTTATTGGAGTTGATCGAGGTTGCTGACTTTCTGACGGCTCCACGTTTTCTGTCTTCGATAAACTGTATTTTATCGTGCGGCAGGTCGCCGTATACTTCGTCGGCTAACATATCGAGGCCGATAGTTTGATCGACAATCACGTTGACAAGATGGAATAACTTTGTCGCACTTGCCAGATCATCGTTAGAGTTAATGGTGCCTAGGTGCACGCTATCGTTCGTGATTATGCGTACCGCGTCGCACATCTTTTGGACGCGTTCTGGCATTCCTCGATCGACAAGCTTTTGAATGCCATCGTTCGGCTTCACCGCTTCGCCGACCAGATGATTGATCAACTTCTCTAGGGCGACTCTGACGAGAGCTGCTGCGCCGCGCGGCGAGAGTTGCAAAATAGAGCATGCCTCAACAAAGTCGGCCTTTATCGCCGCAGGCATATGAACGTGCGGCTTAATATCAGGCGTAAATCTCGGCCAAATTAAGCGCGTTCCGATCCAAACTGCGGCTTCGCTGCAGCTATAGCATCTCGATATGCTTATGTTGTGAACGGGTATATTTCCCTGGCTATGAATGTTTTGGCTAGGGGGGCCGAGTGTGACGCTGGGCGTTACTGCGAAGGCGGCGTCGCTTGCGGGTGAAGGCTGCTGTTTATGAATATCTGATCGCGATGAGGTCCGGTTCGCAGCGTAGCAGTTGAACCAGCTCTGGTGCGCCTCGACGCCACAGTTCGGACAGCTAAAGCCAGATTTCCAGAGCGTGGGGGGCGAAGTCATGGTTCAACTATGCCTAAACGCTCGGAGATTTCTACTACGCTTGCCAGCCCTCACCCCTGCTGCCCCAGCCGCTCCCACCCGTCGAAGAACGGGAACCGCCGCTCCCAGAACGCCGCCAGCCTCGGATCCGCGTCCACCCGCCTGACCACCTCGCTCATCCGCGGCGCGGCCTCGTAGAAGCGCACGCGCCTCGGCCCCCAGCGGCTGACCACCGTGACGTAGAGGTCGAGCACGCTCAGCGCGTCGCCCAGCAGGTAGCGCCCCCCAATCTTCTCGCTGAAGGGCGTGATCTGGCTCTCCATCATCCGCCAGCAGTCCAGGATCCGCTCGGCCGTCGCGGCCTTGATCCGCGCCTGGATTTCCGGGTCCGGTCCGCCCAGGCGTGACGGATCATCCCGCACCCAGAACAGCGAATAGATCGACGCCGGAATGAACGTCATCCAGCGCAGGAACTGGGCGCGCGCGGGATCGTCGACCTTGGGCGCGAGCCGCGCCTCCGGATAGCGATCGGCCAGCCAGATCAGGATGGCGGCGCTCTCGGTGATCGTTTCACCCGCCGGGGTGACGAGGGCCGGAATCTGCTTAAGGGGATTGATCGCGGCGACCTTGGCGGCTTGCGCCTCGCCCTCCCAGGTCGGGGCCTCGATCACCTCAAAAGGCAAGCCGATCAAGGTCATGGCCGCCTCGACGGGCACGCCGCCCGAGCCGAGGGCGCTGAAAATCGTGAACGGTTTCTCCACAAATCATCCCCTATGTTGTGGGCGTGACCCATTGTCACACTAGATGTAGTGGGTCACTATCAGGGTGCGTCGGGCGTCGGCCTGCCGTAGCCTGAGCCTACCCCGTCCGCTCGATTCTCGCTTCCGAGGCCCGCCATGTCCGTTCCGTCATCGCTTATCCTGCCCGGCCTGATGACCCCTTCGGGCGGCTACAAGCCGTTCCGCTATCCGTGGGCCTACGATTTCTGGAAGAAGCAACAGCAGGTCCACTGGATGCCCGAAGAGGTGCCGCTGGGCGAGGACCTCAAGGATTGGGCCGTCAAGCTGAACGACAAGGAACGGAATCTGCTGACCCAGATCTTCCGCTTCTTCACCCAGTCCGACGTCGAGGTGCAGGACAACTACATGGAGCGCTACGGTCGGGTCTTTAAGCCGACCGAAGTGAAGATGATGCTGGCCTCGTTCGCGAACATGGAGACGATCCATATCGCGGCCTACGCCCTGCTGCTCGAGACCATCGGCATGCCTGAGACCGAGTTCTCGGCGTTCATGGAATACGAGGCCATGAAGGCCAAGCACGACTACATGCAGACCTTCGGCGTCGACTCCAACGCCGACATCTGCCGCACGCTGGCCATGTTCGGCGGCTTCACCGAAGGCCTGCAGCTGTTCGCCTCGTTCGCGATGCTGATGAACTTCCCGCGCTTCAACAAGATGAAGGGCATGGGCCAGATCGTCTCGTGGTCGATCCGCGACGAGAGCCTGCACTGCGACGGCATCATCAAGCTGTACCATGCGTTCAACAAGGAAACGAACGCGGTGACCAAGGCCGTGGCCGACGACATCGTCGACTGCTGCAAGCACGTGGTCGGCTTGGAAGACAAGTTCATCGACCTGGCCTTCGAGGCTGGCGACGTCCAGGGCATGACCCCCGACGACATCAAGTCGTACATCCGCTTCATCGCCGACTGGCGCCTGCGCCAGCTGCAGCTGCCGGAAGTTTACGGCGTGAAGGAAAACCCGCTGCCCTGGCTGCAGTCGCTGCTGTCGGGCGTCGAGCACGCCAACTTCTTCGAGGCCCGCGCCACGGAATATTCCAAGGCCGCGACCAAGGGCCAGTGGCATGGCGCCGAGGGGGTCTGGACAAGCTTCGACGAGATGATGAAGAAGCGCACGGACCTGTCGCCGACGCAGTGATCGCTTCACGAGGGGCGTGGGCAGAGGGCGGGGCCGCGAGGCTCCGCCCTTTGTCGTTTGTCCCCAGGGATCTTTTTGTCACCCCGGGTCACCGCCGGCGAAAGGCGCGCCCGGCGGCCTTACGGCTGGTACTTCTTCGGGATCGCCTTGATCTCTTCCGGGGTCAGCTTGGTGATGGTCTTGGCCCGGATCGGGATGGCCATGCCCAGGCCGTCGCCGACGCGCAGGTCCAGATCCAGCGGGCCGCAGACGCTGTCGGGGCCGCGTACGACCGAGACGAGGTGCGTGCCCGGCCAGGTCAGCTGGTTGGAGCCCCACGCCAGGTCGACGCGATAGACGTCGCGACCGCGGACCTTCATGTACAGGGTGTTCTTGTCCGGGGCGGTCCAGCCGCGCCAGTCCGAGAGATAGAAGCACTGGCGGGCGGGCTTGGCCGCCTTGACCGGAGCGTCGCCCTGCGCCGCCGAAGCGGCCGAGGCGCCCATGCCGGCCAGAGCGAGCCCGATCAGCGCCGAGCGCGCGATGTGGCTGATGCTGCTCATGACGTCGTCCTCAAAAGCCCCTCGTCTCAAGAGATTGGACCTCGTCCGGGGCTTGTCAAGTTTTTACTGTACATTTGAAACTGTACACGAAAACGCCCCCCTCCCCAGCGCGCCGGGGAGGGGGCTTGGCCCAAAAAGAAAGAGCCAGTCAGGCTGGAAACCTGACTGGCTCGGGGCTCTGATCGAAGCCTTGCTGGCCGAGGGGTTAAGCCTTGGCGGGTTCGGTGTCGGGCTGGATCTCGTCCAGCTCGCCTTCCCACTTGGCGACCACGGCGGCGGCGACGCTGTTGCCGACGACATTGGTGGCCGAGCGGCCCATGTCCAGCAGGTGGTCGACGCCCAGCACGAGAGCGATCCAGGCCTCGGGCAGGCCGAAATAGGTCAGGGTGGCCATGATCACCACCAGCGAGGCGCGCGGCACGCCGGCGATGCCCTTCGACGTCACCATCAGCAGCAGCAGCATGAAGATCTGCTGCTGGACCGACAGGTGCACGCCGTGCGCCTGCATGATGAACATGGTGGCGAAGGTGCAGTACAGCATCGAGCCGTCGAGGTTGAACGAGTAGCCCAGCGGCAGCACGAACGAGACGATGCGGCGGCGCACGCCGATCTTGGGCAGGCTGTCGAGGATGCGCGGATAGGCGGCTTCCGACGAGGCGGTCGAGAAGGCCAGCAGGGCCGGCTCGCGGATCACGCCGAACAGCGGGATCACCCGCTTGCCCAGCACCAGGAAGCCAGCGACGAACAGCAGCAGCCACAGCGTGCCCATGGTGGCGTAGAAGCCCAGCACGAACTTGCCATAGACGGCCAGCATCGACAGGCCCTGGGTGGCGATGGTCGAGGCCAGGGCGCAGAAGATCGCCAGCGGGGCCAGCTTCATGACGAAGCCGGTGACCTTCAGCATCACCTGGGCGCCTTGCTCGGCCATTTCCAGGATGTGCGGGGCCTTGTTGTCCAGCGAGGCGACGGCGGTGCCGACGAACAGGCTGAAGACCACGATCTGCAGGATCTCGTTCTTGGCCATGGCGTCGAAGATCGAGGCCGGCACCAGATGGGTCAGGAAGCCCTGCAGGGTGAAGGTCTCGGTCGAGGCCGCCGGGGCGTTGGCCGCGCTGGCGACCTCGGTCAGGTTCAGGCCCGAGCCCGGGTGCAGCAGGTGCACCATCAGCAGGCCCAGCAGCAGCGATACGGCCGAGGCGCTGACGAACCAGGCCATGGTCTTGGCGCCGATCCGGCCGACGGCGGCGGCGTCCTCCATGTGGGCGATGCCCGCGACGAGCGTCGTCAGCACCAGAGGGGCGATGATCATCTTGATCAGCCGCAGGAAGAGGTCGGTTCCCATCTTGAACCACTTGACCGCTTCCTCGGTCTGCGCCGGATCGAGGAACTGATTACAGGCCCAGCCGACCATGACCCCCAGGATCATGGACGCGATGATCAGATAGGCGAAGCGTTTGTTCATGAATCCCCCTGGCGTCCGTATCGACGTCGACGGCCTTGTTCTGGTGTTCGGAAGAAACGACGCGCGAGAAGGCCCGCGCCGCCATTCGCCCCTTCCTTGAGCATTTCAGCCCTTGTGGCCGACCGGCGCCGGTTCGTCCATGCCCTTGCGACGGCGGGGCCCGGCTTCCGGCGAGCCAAGCTGAAGAAACAGGCTCATCCTAAAGACGGACGTCCGCCCGACTTCCTCATCCCGGATAAGTAATAAATCATTCCCATTTGGTCGGGGCGGCGTCTCGCCAACGTCGCAAAACGTCGCTATAAGGACCCATGTCAAACCAAGAAAAAGCAATCGCCGTCGTCGAACGGCTGAATGACGAATACGAACGCGCCGTCGACGCCCTGCGGACCGCCCTGCGCGCCTATCTCGAAAACGGAACCCGTCCGGACCCGCAGACGCGGTTCGACGGCACTTTCGCCTATCCCGAGCTGCGCCTGACCTACGACCCTGAGGCCCTGCCGCCCAAGCTGGCCCGCTCGTACGCCCGCGTCAGCCGCCCCGGCGTCTATTCGACGACCATCACCAAGCCGGCCCAGTTCAAGGACTATCTGGTCGAGCAGCTCAGCCTGCTGATGGACGACTTCGACGTCGAGATCGAGGTCGACCGCTCCAGCCAGGAAATCCCCTATCCCTATGTGCTGGACGCCACCATCGACCTGAACCAGGCCGACGTGCGCAGCGAGGACATCGCCCGTTTCTTCCCGACCACGGATCTGGCCTTCATCGGCGACGAGATCGCCGACGGCGTGTGGAACCCGGCGCTGGAGGAGACCCATCCGCTGTCGCTGTTCGACGGCCTGCGCACGGACTTCTCGCTGGCCCGCCTGAAGCACTACACCGGCGCCCCGGCCGAGGACGTGCAGCAGTTCATCCTGTTCACGAACTATCATCGCTATGTCGACGAGTTCGTCCGCTGGGGCATCGACCAGCTGCAGCAGCCTGACAGCCCCTATACGGGTCTGTCGTGCTCGGGCGGCCTGACCATCACCGCCAACACGGTGAATCCGGAGCTGGCGGTGGCGGAGTCGACCTGGCGCAAGCACCAGATGCCGGCCTACCACCTGATGGCCCCGGGCGGTTCGGGCGTGACCCTGGTCAATATCGGCGTCGGTCCGTCCAACGCCAAGACGATCTGCGACCACCTGGCGGTGCTGCGCCCGCAGGCCTGGCTGATGATCGGCCACTGCGGCGGCCTGCGCGACACCCAGACCATCGGCGACTACGTCCTGGCCCACGCCTATCTGCGCGACGACCACGTGCTGGACGCGGTGCTGCCCCCCGAGATCCCGGTGCCGTCGATCGCCGAGGTGCAGCGCGCCCTCTACGACGCGGCCAAGGCGATCAGCGGCGACAGCGGCGACCAGCTGAAGAAGCGCCTGCGCACCGGCACCGTCGTCACCACCGACGACCGCAACTGGGAGCTGCGCCACAGCCTCTCGGCCCTGCGCTTCAACCAGAGCCGCGCCGTGGCCATCGACATGGAAAGCGCCACCATCTCGGCCCAGGGCTATCGCTTCCGGGTGCCGTACGGGACGCTGCTGTGCGTGTCGGACAAGCCGCTGCACGGCGAGATCAAGCTGCCCGGCCAGGCCAACGCCTTCTACGAGCGGGCGATCAGCCAGCACCTGCAGATCGGGATCCTGGCCTGCAAGCTGCTGCACGCCGAAGGCCCCAACCTGCATTCGCGCAAGCTGCGGGCCTTCGACGAGCCGCCGTTCCGATAGGGGCGATCTTGGACGATGCTCCCCCGTCGTCCGGGGGAGCATCTGGAGCGTCACGCCTCGCTCCACGCCTTGATCAGTTGATGGGCGATCGCCAGCGATGGCGGGCAGAACACGCCCTCGATCTCGCCCTTGATCAGCCGAACGGCCTCGTCCTTGCTGAACCAGCGGACTTCCTCCAGCTCGGTCTGGTCGGGCGCGGCTTCGGCGCTGTCGACCTCGGCGATCAGGCCGATCATCAGCGAGCCCGGCCACGGCCAGGGCTGGCTGGAATGGTAGCGGACGGCGGTGGCGGTCAGGCCGGCCTCTTCCTTCAGCTCGCGGGCGCAGGCCTCCTCGATGGTCTCGCCCGGCTCCAGGAAGCCGGCCAGAGCCGAGAACATGCCCTTGGGCCAGGCCGCCTGGCGGCCCAAAAGGCACTTGCCGTCATGGACCGCCAGCATGATCGCCACCGGGTCGGTGCGGGGGAAGTGCTCGGCGTCGCAGGCGGGGCAGACGCGCTTCCAGCCGCCATCGGCGACCTCGCTCTTCTGGCCGCAGTTGCTGCACCAGCGGTGGCGGCGACGCCATTCGAACATCGACTTGGCGGTGGCCAGGATGCCGGCGTCGGCCGGCGGCAGGGTCGCGGCCGCGCCGCGCAGCTCCTCGAACCGGCCCAGGCCCTGCAGCGGGCCCTCGGCGGGGTCGGCGGTGGTGTCGATATCGACCGCGAAGACGGCGATGTCCTTCCACAGGCCCAGATACAGCAGTCTCTCGTTTCCGCCGGCCAGGTCCTGGGCCATGTCGGCGCGCAGATAGGCGATCTGAACCCCGGTCGGCTTGCCGTCCTCGCCGAGCACGTCCTCGACCAGCGGCTTGCCGTTCCACAGGGCCACGGCGAGCGACTCGGGGTCGGCCAGCCTTTCGGCCAGCCACGCTTCGTCTCCCCGCCGCTCGCTGTCGCGGTTCAGGGGGTTGCCGGCGAAGGTGTTGGTGATGATCGACAGGGCCATGCGTCGTCTCTAGCGCGAGTATGAACGCTCGTCACGACGTCGCGAATGCGTCATGTGGCTTGCATCCGTCGCGATGAGTCGCGATATAGGCCTCGGAGATCGGCGCGGACGGAAGCCTCGCCAACCTGGTCAGGGCCGAGAGGCAGCAGCCACAACGAGATCACCTCTGGGTCGCTGTCCGGTCTCCACCTTCCCCCAAATCGGCGAAATCTGTCAGCAGATGTCTGGTCCGCCCGGGCCGGGCCTTTTGCCGCGCCCTTCGCCCCACTACACTCAGCCCATGGCCGACCTCGACGATCTCTCGCCTGATTCCGCGCCGTGGGACGAAGCGCCCGCCGAGCGCGACGAGAACACCGCCGACATCTTCGGCGAAGCGCCGACGCCCGCGCCCCTCGCGGAGGCGCGCCCCGTCGTCGAGTCCCCGCCGGAAAACGAGAAGGGCGACGCCTATACCGTGCTGGCGCGGAAGTACCGCCCGCGCACCTTCGAGGACCTGATCGGCCAGGAGGCCATGGTCCGCACCCTGGCCAACGCCTTCTCCACGGGCCGCATCGCCCACGCCTTCATGCTCACCGGCGTGCGGGGCGTCGGCAAGACCACGACCGCGCGCCTGCTGGCCCGCGCGCTCAACTACGAGACCGAAACCGTCAAGGGACCCTCGGTCGACCTGACCACCGAAGGCTATCACTGCCGCGCCATCATCGAGGGCCGGCACATGGACGTGCTGGAGCTGGACGCCGCCAGCCGCACCAAGGTCGACGAGATGCGCGAGCTGCTGGACGGGGTGCGCTACGCCCCGGTCGAGGCGCGCTACAAGGTCTACATCATCGACGAAGTGCACATGCTGTCGACGGCGGCGTTCAACGCCCTGCTGAAGACGCTGGAAGAGCCGCCGCCGCACGCCAAGTTCATCTTCGCCACCACCGAGATCCGCAAGGTGCCGGTGACGATCCTGTCGCGGACCCAGCGCTTCGACCTGCGCCGGGTCGAGCCGGACGTGCTGGTCAAGCACTTCGACAAGATCTCGGCCAAGGAAGGCGCGCGGATCGAGATGGACGCCCTGGCCCTGATCGCCCGCGCGGCCGAGGGCTCGGTGCGCGACGGCCTGTCGCTGCTGGACCAGGCCATCGTGCAGAGCGATCGCGGGGCCACGGTCACCGCCACGGTGGTCCGCGACATGCTGGGTCTGGCCGATCGCGGCCAGACCATCGCCCTGTTCGAAAACGTCATGGCCGGCAAGACCAAGGACGCGCTGGAGGGCTTCCGCGCCCTCTGGGGCTTCGGGGCCGATCCGACGGTGGTGATGCTGGATGTGCTGGACCACTGCCACGGCGCGGCGGTGGCCAAGGCGCTCGGGCCGGACGCCCTGTCGATGCCCAAGGAGCAGGCCGCGCGCCTGGCCGCCATCGGGGCCCATACCTCGGCCGGCACGCTGTCGCGCCTGTGGCAGATGCTGCTGAAGGCCCACGAGGAGGTGCGCCGCGCGCCCGACGCCATGGCCGCGGCCGAGATGGCGCTGATCCGCCTGTGCTACGCCGCCGACCTCCCTGGTCCGGAGGAAGCGCTGAAGGCCCTGCGCGACGGCGCGCCGCCCGGTGGAATTGGCGGCGGTCCGGGCGGGGGGGGCTCGATGGGCGGCGGCTCGGCCGGCGGCGCGACCTCGGCCGCCCATGCGCCCATGACCATGGCCGCGCCCGGGGCCCTGGCCATGCCTGTGGTGGCCTCGTTCGACGACGTCATGGCCCTGATCGCCGCGCGGCGCGACATCGGCCTGCGGCTGGACGTCGAGCAATATGTTCGTCCGATCAATTTCCGGCCCGGCGCCATCACCTTCGAGGCCGCGCCCGGCGCGCCCGCCAATCTGGCCGGCCGCCTGGTCCGTTTCCTGAAGGAAGCGACCGGCCAGCCCTGGCTGGTGGCCGCCGAGGGCGGCGGCGGGGCGGAGAGCCTGATGGAGCGCCAGAAGCGCGAGGAGCGCGAGGCGCTGGCGGAGATCAAGAAGGATCCGTTCGTCGCCTCGGTGCTGTCGGCCTTCCCCGGCGCCGAGATCGTCGAGATCCGCAAGCTCCTCACCCCCGAGGCCCCGCCTCTGGAGCCGGACGAGGAAGAGGGCTGAGCGGCCCGTTGTTTTGAATTTGGAGTTCTGAGATGAAAGACCTCGGCGGCCTGATGAAGCAGGCTCAGGCCATGCAGCAGAAACTGGCGGACGCCCAGGCGCGTCTGGCCGAGAGCACCGTCGAGGGGACCTCGGGCGGCGGCATGGTCACCGTCACCCTCAAGGGCACCGGCGAACTGGCCAAGGTGGTGCTGGACGAGAGCCTGATCGAGCCGGGCGAGGGCGAGGTCATCGCCGACCTGATCGTCGCCGCCCACGCCGACGCCAAGAAGAAGCTCGACGCCAAGCAGGCCCAGATGATGCAGGAGGCCGCCGGCCCGATGGCGGGCCTGATGGGCGGCATGCCCGGGATGAAGTTCTAGGAACTTGGCCGCTTCCGCCGGACCTGAGATCGAGCGCCTGATCGCCCTGCTGTCCAAGCTGCCGGGGCTGGGTCCGCGCTCGGGCCGGCGCGCGGCGTTGGCCTTGCTGAAGAAGCGCGACACGCTGCTGGCGCCCCTGGCGCAGGCCATGGCCGAGGCCCAGGCCAAGGTCCGCGCCTGCTCGGTTTGCGGCTCGCTGGACGTCACCGATCCGTGCGCGATCTGCGCCGACGCCACCCGCGACGGGCGCCTGCTGTGCGTCGTCGAGGAGGTCGGTTCGGTCTGGGCCATGGAGCGCGGCGGCTCGTTCAAGGGGCGCTATCACGTGCTGGGCGGCCTGCTGTCGGCTCTGGATGGGATCGGTCCGGAAGCCCTGCGGATCGGCGAACTGGCGGCCCGGGTCGCGGATGGCGAGGTGGCCGAGGTGATCCTGGCCCTGCCGGCCACGGTCGACGGCCAGACGACCGCCCACTACATCGCCGACCGCCTGGCTCGGACCAACGTGCCGGTGACCATGCTGGCGCGCGGCGTGCCGGTCGGCGGCGACCTCGACTGGCTGGATGACGGCACCATCGCCCAAGCCCTGCGCGCTCGGCGCCCGGCTTGAGCGAAATCCTGGGGATCGCCCTGGAATCCGGCTGACAGCTTGACCTTCCCGCGCCAATCTCCGCCAAGCCGCGTTCGGCCGGTCGCCGGCGCGCGCCAGTGGAGGGACTGATTACATGAGCACGCCCGAGGACAAGGCTCCGGAAACCGAAGCCGAAGCGCCGCACCCGGCCAAGGTCGGCGTGGTGGACCGCGGCCACAACGTCACCGGCTTCGCCGGCGAACCGATCAGCGGCATGATCGCCGATCTCGCCGACGGCGACGACTGATCCAGGCGGCGGCCGGGCGAAGAGCCCGGCCGCCTTCCGTTCCGGGTCGACTCCGGCTAAGAACGGAGCATGAACTTTTCAGACCCGTTCCTGATCCTGGCCATCGTCTTGTTGGTCGTGGCCGTTGTCGCCAGCGTAGTGGCCGTCTGGGCCATGACCCGCGCGGCGAAGGCCGAGGCGAAGGCCTGGCAGTTGAACGAACAGCTCGTCCAGGCCGGCGAGCGTGCGCGCCTCCTCGAGGACCAGGCCGCCACCCAGGCCGAGCTGATCCGCGCCCAGGCCGACAAGCAGGCGACCATGACCGCCAACTCGGTGGCCGAGGCGCTGATCAAGCGCACCGAGGAGAATTTCAAGAGTCGCGAGCTGCTGAGCCAGCAGCGCCTGGAGGCCCAGCTGAAGCCGGTGGCCGAGACCCTGGCCAAGTTCGAGGCCCAGGTCACCGCCGTCGAGAAGGCGCGGGCGGAAGAGACCGGCGGCCTGAAGGCCCAGATCGCCGCGCTGCTGGAGGCCTCGACCGCCACTCAGTTCGAGGCGCGCAAGCTGTCGGCCGCCCTGCGCCGCGGCGCCGGGGTCCAGGGCCGCTGGGGCGAGCAGACTCTCCGCAACGTTCTCGAGGCCGCGGGTCTCACCAACCGCTTCGACTTCGAGGAGCAGTTCAGCGTCGACAGCGACGAAGGCCGACGCCGGCCCGACGTCAAGGTCAAGATGCCAGGCGGCGGGGTGTTCGTCATCGACGCCAAATGCTCGCTGAACGCCTTCCTCGAGGCCCAGGAGGCGACCGAGGAGCATCTGCGGGAAAGCGCCCTGGCCCGCCACGCCGCCAGCGTCCGCGCCCACATGCAGGGGCTGTCGGCGAAGGCCTATTGGGACCAGTTCGCCGGCGAAGGCTCGCCCGACTTCGTGGCCATGTTCGTACCCGGCGACGGCTTCCTGGCCGCCGCGCTCGACCGTCTGCCCGAGTTGATGACCGAGGCCATGGACCGCCGGGTGGTGCTGGTCACCCCGACGACCCTGTTCGCTCTCTGCAAGGCCGTGGCCTATGGCTGGCGCGCCGAGGACCAGGCGAAGAACGCCGCCCGCATCGTCGAGGTCGGCCGCGAGCTGTACAAGCGCGTCTCGGTCATGGGCGCCCACGCCGGCGCCGTGGGCAAGGCGCTGGAAAGCGCGGTCGGCAAGTACAACCAGTTCGTGGGCTCGCTGGAGAGCCAGGTTCTGACCCAGGCCCGCCGCTTCGAGGAGCTTTCCGTCGACCACGAGGGCAAGGATATCGCCGAACCGGCCCTGGTGGAGCAGAGCGTCCGGCCCCTGACCAAGCTGGCCGCTCAGGCCGGGGTGGGGCAATCTCCCACCTTGACGCTCGGAAATGACCCTACTACCTGAGTGGCATCATGGCTATCCGTCGTATCCTCACAGTCGATAACGCCGCCGATCTGGCGACGCTGAAGAAGATCTCCGCCCCGGTGGAGGCCGTCACCGACGAGCTGCGCGCGCTGATGGATGACATGCTGGAGACCATGTACGACGCCCCCGGCATCGGCCTGGCCGCCGTGCAGGTGGGCGAGCCCGTGCGCGTCATCACCATGGACCTGGCCCGCGAGGGCGAGGAGCCGGCCCCGCGCTACTTCGTCAATCCCGAGATCCTGTCGAGCTCGGAGGAGACCCTCGGCTACGAGGAAGGCTGCCTGTCGGTGCCGGAATATTTCGACGAGGTCGAGCGTCCGGCCAAGGTCACCATCCGCTATATGAACTACCAGGGCGAGACCGTCGTCGAGGAAGCCGAGGGCCTGTTCGCCGTCTGCATCCAGCACGAGATGGACCACCTGGAAGGCGTGTTGTTCATCGACCACCTGTCGCGCCTGCGCCGCGACCGCGCCATCACCAAGGTGAAGAAGGCCCGCCGAGCGGCTTAGGCCCTTTGGCGTTAGATGGTCCCATCTAACGAGACCGGCTCTATTTCAAATGCTCTAGGGGCGGTTGAACGCATCCGCCAAATGGCAGGACTTGCCGGCCTGGAGGTTTTCCAGGCCGATCACGTCGAGGGCGTTGTCCTCGCCCTGCTCGACATACTGTCCCAGCACCTCGACATAGACGGGGGCCGTCAGCGTCTTCAGGCGCTCGCGCAGATCGGCGACCGGCTTCTCACGCTCTCCCGGCCGGTCGCGCAGGATGTAGCGGTTACCCGCCAGATCGCAGCGGGTCAGAACGACCTGCGCCTTCTCGACGCCGACCGTGCCGATAAAGATGTCCTGGGCCAGGACGGGACCGCTCGCCATCGCCAGCGCCAAGGCCATGCCCAGGCAGGCGGCCCAGTGTGATCGTGTCATGAACATCCCCGGCGACGACAACTTGCCGGTGAATACACCATCGGCGCGGTGAAGGTTCCAAGAGGCTACCGTTTCCGCCCCTGATCCGTCTCATACGGCGTTCCGTCGCGATGGCGGTAGGCATCCTCCCCCTCCCGCAAAATCAGGTCGATGTCAGGGTAGTCGCAGCCATCCGTATCCGGCCTGCGCGAACCGATCTCCAGCAGCAGCACGTCCCTGTCCGAGCGGTTCTGGAAGTGGTGGCCGTTCGCGACTCCGGCCTTGAAGCCCGCGCAGTCGCCGGCCCGCAGCACCGTCTCGCCGTCATTGTCGACCAGCACGACCTCGCCCTCGACCACCCAGGTGAACTCGTCCTCGGCCGTGTGCCAATGGCGCTGGCTGGACCACGCGCCCGGCGGCAGGCGCAGCAGGTTGACGCCGAACTGGTCGAGCCCGACCGCATCGCCCAGCTTGGTGCGATGGCGCTCAAGGCAGGGCGCGTTGAACGGCGCGGGATAGGCCGTGCCGACGCGGGTCGGGGCCGAGGCGATATCGATCTTGGGCATCGAGGACCTTGGAAGAAGCTTGTCGGGTTTGCGTCCCGTCGGAGGGAAGCCTAAAGCCAGGATCATGACCAGCCCCGCGCCCGTTTCCGTCAGCATCGACCCCGTCGAACTCGCCCAGGCCCTGATCCGTCGCCCGTCGGTGACCCCGGCCGACGCGGGCGCGATGGACACGCTACAGCGTCAGCTGGAGGCGCTGGGCTTTACCTGCCGGCGGATGACGTTCGGCGAGATCGAGAACCTCTACGCCCGGCGCGGAACGGCGCGGCCGAACCTCTGCTTCGCCGGCCACACCGACGTGGTGCCGGTCGGCGACGACGCGGCCTGGACAGCGGGACCGTTCGAGGCCGAGATCAAGGACGGGGTGCTGTACGGTCGCGGCGCGGTCGACATGAAGTCCGCCATCGCCGCCTTCGTCGCCGCCGTGGGGAAGGTCCCCGAGCACGCCGGCTCGATCAGCTTCCTGATCACCGGCGACGAGGAGGGCGTGGCAGAGGACGGCACCGTCAGGGTCGTCGAGGCCCTGGCCGCCGAGGGCGAGGTCATCGACCATTGCATCGTCGGGGAGCCGACCTCGGCGAACCTGCTGGGCGACATGGTCAAGATCGGCCGGCGCGGCAGCATCAACGCCTGGATCGCCGTGGACGGCGTGCAGGGCCACGTGGCCTATCCGCACCGGGCCGCCAACCCGATCCCGGTGATGGTCGACATCCTCTCGCGCCTGCAGAGCCGGGTGCTGGACGAGGGCTATACGGGCTTCCAGCCGTCGAACCTGGAGGTGACCACGGTCGACGTCGGCAACACCGCCACCAACGTCATCCCGGCCTCGGCCAAGGCCCGGATCAACATCCGCTTCAACCCGGCCCACCAGGGCAAGGACCTGGCAGCGTGGATCGAGGCAGAGTGCCGCGAGGCGGCCGAGGGATTCTCGGGACGGGTCGAGGCGCTGTGCAAGATCAGCGGCGAGGCCTTCCTGACCGAGCCGGGCGCCTTCACCGACGTGATCGTGGCCGCCGTCGGCGACGCCACCGGCCGCGTACCGGAGCTGTCGACCACCGGCGGCACCAGCGACGCCCGCTTCATCCGCGCCCTGTGCCCGGTGGTCGAGTTCGGCTTGGTCGGCTCGACCATGCACCAGGTCGACGAGCGGGTTCCGGTCGAGGAGATCCGCCAGCTGGCGGGCGCCTACGAGGCGCTGATCAACCGCTACTTCGCGGCCTTCGCTTAAGAGACGGAGCGTCGACCATGAAGGCGCTCTCGATCCCCGACGTGCTGGCCGAGGTGGCGGTGCTGGTGAAGCCGCACTTCGGCAGGGGCCGGACGGCCGACTACATCCCGGAGCTGGCCACCGTGCCGGGCGGCAAGTTCGGCATGGCCGTGCGCACGGTCGACGGCGGCGAGCATGTGATCGGCGACGCCGACGAGGGCTTTTCGGTCCAGAGCATCACCAAGGTCTTCGCCCTGGGCCTGGCCTTGAACCGCCTGGGCGACGAGATCTGGACGCGCGTCGGCAAGGAGCCCTCGGGCACGCCGTTCAACCACCTGTCGCTGCTGGAGGCCGAGCAGGGCGTGCCGCGCAACCCGTTCATCAACGCCGGCGCCCTGGCGGTCACCGACGTCCTGATGAAGGTCACCCGCGATCCCGCGGCCCTGGTCCGCGACTTCGCCGGCTTTCTGGCCGACGAAAGGATCGAGATCGATCCGACCGTGGCCGCGTCGGAGCTCGCCAACGCCTGGCAGAACCGGGCCATCGCCAGCTTGATGCGGGCCAAGGGCACGATCATCCACGATCCCGAGGCGGTGGTCGCCGCCTATTGCCGCCAGTGCGCCCTGACCATGAGCTGCCGCCAGCTGGCCCGGGCCTTCCTGCCCCTGGCGGCCGACGGGTTTTCGCCGATCGCCCAGGAGACGGTGTTTCCCGAGCGCCTGACCCGGCGGCTGAACGCTCTGCTGCTGACCTGCGGGATCTATGACAGCGTCGGCAGCTTCGCCTACCGCGTCGGCCTGCCGGCCAAGAGCGGGGTGGGCGGCGGCATCGTCGCGGTGATCCCGGGCAAGGCGACGGTGGCGGTGTGGTCGCCGGAGCTGGATCGGTTCGGCACCTCGGTCGTCGGCACGGCGGCGTTGGAAGCGTTCAGCCAGATCACCAACTGCTCGGTGCTGTAGCGACTTTGACGCGGCTCAAGGGCGCCGGGCCGCGCCTGGGCCACCCTGATCGTCATGAGCCGGCGTATTCTCATCCTGGTCGGGCACCCCGACCCCAGCCCCGATCGTTTCGGCGGCGCCTTGGCGAGCGCCTATGCCGACGCCGCGGTGAAGGCCGGCCACACCGTGAAGCGCGTCGACCTGGGGGCGATGGATGTCCCCTACCTGCTGCGCCAGTCGGAATTCGAACAGGGACAGCCGCCGGCCGAAATTCGCGCCCTGCAACAGAATATCGAGTGGGCCGAGCACATCGTGCTGTTGTTTCCCCTATGGCTGGGCGGCGTTCCGGCCAAGCTGAAGGCGCTCCTGGAGCAGGTGTTTCGCGGCGGCTTCGGCTTTTCCATCGGCGAGCGAGGCTGGATCTCCAAGCTCAAGGGCCGTTCGGCGCGCCTGGTCGTCACCATGGGCATGCCTGGCCCGGTGTTCCGCCTGGTCTTCGGCGCCCATGGCCTGAAGGCGATCGAGAAAGGCGTCCTGATGCTGGCCGGCGTGCGCCCCATCCGCAGCTCGATCATCGGCGGGGTCGAGTCGATCGGACCGGCCGGTCGGGCGCGATGGCTGGCCAGGATGCGGGCGCTGGGCGCGAAGGCTGCCTAGGCGCCGTACCCCACGCCCACCAGATACAGGCCATCCGCCGGGGCCACGGGCCCGCATTCGCGCCGATCCCTGGCCTCCAGCGCGGCCTTGACGTCGTCCGGCGTCCAGCGCCCGGCGCCGACCTCGACCAGCGTCCCGGTCATCGAGCGCACCTGCCGATGCAGGAAGCTGCGGGCCTCGAAGTCCAGATGGATCTCCTCGCCGACCTGGCGCACGCGAGTGACGTCGAGCGTCTTCACCGGGCTCTTGGCCTGGCAGTGCATGTCGCGGAAGGTCGTGAAGTCGTGCAGGCCGACCAGATGCTGGGCGGCCGCGTGCATGGCGTCGGCGTCCAGGTCCTTCTTCACGTGCCAGACCTTGCCCTTGTCGAGCGCCGGCGGGGCGCGGCGGTTGAGGATCCGGTAGAGGTAGCGCCGTTCGTTGGCCGAGAAGCGGGCGTGCCAGCCTTCCTCGGCGAGCTCGGCGGAGAGGATGGACACCGCTTCCCGGGTCAGGTGGGCGTTGAGCGCGTTGAACACGGTCTGGGCCGGCCAGTCCTTCTCGAGGTCGACATGCACGACCTGGCCAGTGGCGTGGACGCCCGTGTCGGTGCGGCCGGCGGCGGCGATGCGTACCGTCTCGCCGCTGAAGGCCGTCACCGCCGCCTCGATCGCGCCCTGCACCGACGGCAACACGGCCTGGGCCTGGAAGCCGTTATAGGGTCGGCCGTCATACTCGACGAGGAGGCGATAGCGGGGCATCAGGCCAGCGTCGTCCCGGCCGGAATCGGGAAACCGCGCGTGAAGGTCTCGGCGTCCTGGACGCCCTTGCCCTCGCGCTGGGCCTTGAGCAGGCGGACGGCCCCCTCTCCGCAGGCGATGAGCAGGCTGTCGTCCAGGGCCACGCCCGGGGCGCCATCCTGGTCTTCCTGGCGCGACAGCAGGGCCTTGACGCGGACGGGGCCTTTGTCCGACGGCGCTTCGAACCAGGCGCCGGGGAACGGCGACAGGCCGCGGATGTGGGCGTCGACCTCGGCGGCGGGGCGGGTCCAGTCGATGCGGGCCTCGGCCGACTTGATCTTCTTGGCGTAGGTGACGCCCTCTTCGGCCTGCGGGGTCTCGATCGCCCCGCCGCGCTCGACGGCGGCCAGGGCCACCGGCAGCAGGCGGGCGCCGACGGCGGCCAGCTTGTCGTGCAGCGAGCCGGCGGTCTCCAGCTTGTCGATCCGCACCTGCTCGGACATCAGGATCGGACCCTCGTCCAGGCCCTCGCTCATCCGCATGACCTGGACGCCGGTGACCTGATCGCCGGCCATGATCGCCCGCTGGATCGGGGCGGCGCCGCGCCAGCGGGGCAACAGGCTGGCGTGCAGGTTGAAGCAGCCATGCGTCGGCGCGTCGAGCACGGCCTTGACCAGGATCTGGCCGAAGGCGACCACGACGGCGGCGTCCAGGCCCAGGGCCTGGAAGGCCTCGATCTCCTCGGCGGTCTTCATCGAGACCGGCGTGCGGACCGGCAGGCCCAGGCCCTCGGCGAAGGCGTGGACCGGCGAGGGCTTCAGCTCATGGCCGCGCCCGCGCGGGGCCGGCGGCTGGGAATAGACACAGGCGATCTCGTGGCCCGCGGCGACGAGTTCGGCGAGGCACGTGACGGCGAAGTCTGGGGTGCCGAGGAAGGCGATGCGCATGGCGGGGGGTTTAGCGGTCTAAGCGGCTTCGCGCAAAGCCGAGTCGGAACCTTGGCCTTGGGCCTTCGTTATGCAGCCGACTCAAGAGGAGCAAGACCATGCGTTCGAAACTGCTGCTGATCGCGGCCGCCGGCGCCGCCCTGGCCCTTTCCGCCTGCTCGGACCAGCACGCCCAAGAGGTGAAGGAAGGCGCGAAAGCCGCCGCCTCCGACATCAAGGACGCGGCTCACAACATCGCCAACGACCCGGACGTCAAGGAAGCCGGCACGGCGATCAAGGAAAGCGCCAAGGAGACCGGCGCGGAGCTCAAGGAAGCCGCCGGCGAGGCCACCGACAAGGCTCAGGAACTGGGCGAAAAGGCCGGTGATAAGGCCAAGGAAGCCGGCTCGGACCTGAAGAAGGACGTCAAGGACGGCGCCGCGGACACCAAGCGTGAGGTCCACGAGGCGACGAAGTAGGGTTGTATGGATCCTCCCCCGCGATCCGGGGGAGGATCCAAGGACGCTTAATCCCGCAGGAGATCGTTGATCGATGTCTTCGAGCGTGTTTGGGCGTCCACCGTCTTGACGATCACCGCGCAGTAGAGACCCGGGCCGCCGTTCGGGTCGGGCAGGTTGCCCGGGACCACGACGCTGTAGGGCGGGACCTTGCCGATGTGGATCTGGCCGGTCTTGCGATCGACGATCTTGGTCGAGGCGCTGATAAACACGCCCATCGACAGGACCGAGCCTTCGCCGACGACCACGCCCTCGACGACTTCCGAGCGGGCGCCGATGAAACAGTTGTCCTCGATGATGGTGGGGTTGGCCTGCAGGGGCTCCAGCACGCCGCCGATGCCGACGCCGCCCGACAGGTGGACGTTCTTGCCGATCTGGGCGCAGGAGCCGACCGTGACCCAGGTGTCGACCATCGTGCCCTCGTCGACATAGCCGCCGATGTTCACGAACGACGGCATCAGGATGACGTTCTTGCCGATGTGGGCGCCGCGACGGACGATGGCGCCGGGTACGGCGCGGAAGCCGCCGGCCTCGAACTGCGGGGCGTCCCAGCCGTCGAACTTGTTGGCCACCTTGTCCCACCACGGACCGACGGCGCCGCCCAGCGTGCCGGCGCGCATGACGGTGTTGGGGTTCAGGCGGAACGACAGCAGCACGGCCTTCTTCAGCCACTGGTGGGTCACCCACTCGCCGTCGACCTTTTCCGAGACGCGGGCCTTGCCGCTGTCGAGCAGCAGCAGGGCTTCGTCGACGGCGGTGCGGACCGGGCCGGTGGTGGCGGGCGAGACGTCGGCGCGGGCTTCCCAGGCGGCTTCGATCTCGGTCTGGAGGTCGGCCAAAGAAATGGAAGGGGGGCTCACGGCGGTCATTGCGGGATTCCTTGCAGGCGCGCCGAGCTCAGGAACCCGGCGAGGTCGTTGGTGCGGAAATGGACGTGTTCGGAGGTGGAGTCCTTGGCGTGCGGCCCGACCAGGATGGTCGACATGCCCAGCCGGGCGGCCGGGACCAGATTCTTCTCGCTGTCCTCGAAGAAGGCCGCCTGGGGCGGGCGCACGGCGTGCAGCTTGGTGATCTTGTCGAACGTCGCCAGGGCTGGCTTGGGCAGGTAGTCGGCGGTCTCGATCGCGAACAGGTCGTCGAACAGGTCGTGCAGGTTCAAATGACGCAGCACGCGCTCCGCGTGGCCCAGCGAGCCGTTGGTGAAGATCAGTCGCCGCCCCGGCAACCGGGCGATCGCCTGGCGCAGGGCGGCGTCCGGGACCAGGCGATCCATCGAGACGTCGTGCACCTCGTCCAGGAACGCCTTGGGCTCCATGCCGTGATTGATCATCAGTCCGGACAGGGTGGTGCCGTGTTCGGTGAAGTACCGCTTCTGCAGCGCCCGGGCCTCCTCGCGCGGAAGGCCGGTCATACGCGCGACGAAGTCGGTCATCCTGGCCTCGATCAGGCCCATGAACTCGCTTTCCAGCGGGTACAGGGTGTTGTCGAGGTCGAACAGCCAGGTGTCGACGTGGGAGAGGTCAGCCGACATCAGCGCGAGATCAGCGTTCCCGCGCCGTGTTCGCTGAACAGTTCGACCAGCATGGCGTGCGGGCGGCGACCGTCCAGGATGACGACGGCTTCGACGCCCGATTCCACGGCGTGGATGGCGTTTTCCAGCTTGGGGATCATGCCGCCGCTGGCCACGCCGCTCTCGATCAGGCCGCGCGCCTCGTCGATGGTCATCTGACGGATCAACTGGCCTTCACCATCCAGCACGCCGGCGATGTCGGTCAGCATCAGCATCCGCTTGGCCTTCAGCGCCCCGGCCAGGGCGCCGGCGACGGTGTCGGCGTTGATGTTGTAGGTCTGGCCGTCGGTCGAGACGCCGATCGGGGCGATGACCGGGATGTAGTCGGTTTCCGAGGTCAGCAGCGCCTGGATGATGTGCGGATCGATCTTGGTCGGCTCGCCCACGAAGCCCAGGTCGACGACCTGCTCGATGTTGCTGTCGGGATCGCGCTTGGTGCGGGTCACCTTCTCGGCGGTGATCATCCGGGCGTCCTTGCCCGACAGGCCCACGCCGCGCACGTCGGCCTCGGCGCCGGCCAGGGTGATCCAGTTGGCGATTTCCTTGTTGATCGCGCCCGACAGGACCATCTCGGCCACTTCCATGGTGGCTTCGTCCGTGACGCGCAGGCCGTCCACGAAGGTCGACTTGACGCCGGCCTTGTCCAGCATGCGGCTGATCTGCGGACCGCCGCCGTGCACCACCACCGGATGGACGCCCAGCAGCTTCAGCAGCACCGCGTCGGCGGCGAAGACCTTGGCCACCTCTTCCTGGCCCATGGCGTGACCGCCGTATTTGATCACCACCGTCTCGCGGTCGTAGATCTGGATGTAGGGCAGGGCCTCGGCCAGGGTCTTGGCGGTGGCCCAGCCGGCTTCCTCGGCGGCTTCGGTCAAGGCGACTGTCCCTCAAGCAAGTTGGGATGCGGAAATAGGCGCGCCTCGATAGCGGACCCCGCCCCCCCTGTCACCAAAAAGGGGGGCCTCAGGTCTTGTGGTCGAACCGCCACTTCATGGCCAGCACCGCGCCGGACATCAGCAGGCAGGCGGTGTTGGAGGCGATCACCGGCCAGGCCTTGAGCAGGAGTCCGTACGCGATCCAGCAGGCGAAGCCGGTCACGGTGACGACGTAGGTGCGCAGCGAAACGGACGAGGCGTCCTTCTCCCTCCAGATCTTGATGATCTGCGGGGCGAAGCTGGTGATCGACAACAGGGCGGCCGCCGTGCCGACGACGGCGGCGACGGGCGGCGCGGCCATCAGGCGCTTTTCGGCGTCAGGTCGGTCAGGCCCCAGAGTTCGGCATAGGCCGGGGCCAGGGTCAGGCCCACGGGCACGGGGCCGGGCGCGTGGCCCTCGGTCAGGCAGTAGGTGAGGTAAGACAGCGCCGTCCTCACGCCATGCTCGGAATAGGGCTTGCCGATCACGCCGCAGGCGCCGGCGTAGTCTTCGGGCAGGCGCTTGACGTTGGCGGTCATGAACAAAGCCACGCCGCCGCAGTCGCTCGAGATCTTGCGGGCCACCTCGACCCCGGTCGGGCCGTCGCTGAGGTGGACGTCGACGAGGGCGAGGTCGGGGTTCAGTTTCTTGGCGAGATCGACGGCTTCCTCGGAGCTCATGGCGCAGCCGAGCGAGTGGCAACCCACCTCCTCGACAAGATGTTCGAGCTCGATCGCGAGGAGCATCTCGTCCTCCACGATCAACACGTCGAGCGCACGCCCGGTCATACTGAAACTGTCCTTCTAGTGCGCGCCGTTAACCGGCAGCGAAACGATTATGCGGGCGCCGGGTTCGGCGTCGGTGGTCTCACTCTTGGCCTTGAGCTGCTGGCAAAGCAGCTGGACGATGGTGAGGCCGAAGCCGGATGGCGTGGTGTCCTTATCGAGCCCAACGCCGTCGTCGGCGATTTCGATCCGGAATTCGCCCTCCTGGCGGCGAACGCCGACGAAGATTCGGCCGCCGCGGCCCTCGGGGAAGCCGTGCCGCAGCGCGTTTGTCAGCAACTCGTTGACCACCAGGGCGAACGGCGCGGCCTTGGCGGCGGGGATCTCGACGCGCTCCAGATCCAGTTCGATGCGGATGTCGTCGCGGCCGGCCGAACCCATCAGGTCGGCGACCATGTCGCGGATGAAGGCCGAGACGTCGAAGCGCTCGACATCCTCGCTCTGGAACAGGCGTCGATGGACGGTGGCTATGGCGTTGACCCGACCCAGCATGCCGCGCAGCGAAGCCTTCAGCGCGGGGTCGGTCACCCGGCGGTTCTGCAAAAGCAGCAGACTGGAGATGAGCTGGAGGTTGTTCTTGACCCGATGGTCCACCTCGTGGAGCAGGGCGGTCTTCTGTTCCAGCGCCTCGGTCAGCGCGCGGGTGCGGGCCTCGATGATCGCTTCGAGGTCCTCGGGACTGCGGGCCGCGCCCTGGCCTGTGTCGCGCGCCGGTTCCGAAATGTCGTTCATGCCTAAGGCCAAGCTCCCACCGCCCCGTGGACGCTCAACGTACCCGATCGTGTCGAGTTCCCAACATAGGTCGCGCCGGAAACGTGAACGGCGGAGATCCGATGGCTGGATCTCCGCCGTCGAGCGCGGCGAACTGGGGAGGATAGTCGCCGCGCGATCCGACGCCCCCTTCGCGCTTCCCGGAGCGGCGGGGCCGTCGAAGGGCGTTACTTCGGCTGATAGATGCGGTCGAACACGCCGCCGTCGGCGAAATGCGTGGCCTGGGCCTTCTTCCAGCCGCCGAAGGTGTCGTCGATCGTGACCAGCGGGATCTTCCTGAAGCGGGCTGCGTACTTGGCCGCCACGTCGGCGTTGCGCGGACGGTAGTAGTTTTTGGCGATCAGCTCCTGCGCCAGCGGGCTGTACAGGAAGTTCAGATAGCCTTCTGCGACAGTGCGGGTCTTGTGGCGATCGACGTTCTTGTCGACCAGGGCGACCGGGGGTTCGGCCAGGATCGACAGGCTGGGATAGACGATGTCGAACTTGCCGGGCAGTTCGTCCTGGGCGAGGTAGGCCTCGTTTTCCCAGGCCAGCAGCACGTCGCCCAGGCCGCGCTGGGTGAAGCTGGTGGTGGCGCCGCGGGCGCCGGTGTCCAGGACGGGCACGTGCTCGAACAGGGTCTTTACGAAGGCCTCGGCCTTGGCGGGATTGCCGCCCGGCTGCTTCAGGGCCCAGGCCCAGGCGGCGAGGTAGTTCCAGCGCGCGCCGCCCGAGGTCTTCGGGTTGGGGGTGATCACGTCGATGCCCGGCTTCACCAGGTCGCCCCAGTCCTTGATCTTCCAGGGATTGCCCTTGCGTACCAGGAACACGATGGTCGAGGTGTAGGGCGTGGAGTTCTGCGGCAGGCGCGACTGCCAGTTGGCGGGCAGCAGCCTGGCCCTCGCGGCGATCTCGTCGATGTCGTAGGCCAGCGCCAGCGTGACGACGTCGGCCTGCAGGCCGTCGATCACCGAGCGGGCCTGCTTGCCCGAACCGCCGTGGCTCTGGTTGATCACCAGGGTCTGGCCGACTCTCTCTTTCCAGTATTTGGCGTAGGCCGCGTTGACGTCCTTGTAGAGCTCGCGCGTCGGATCGTAGCTGACGTTCAGCAGGGTGACGGGCTTGGCCTGGGCGAAGGCCGAACCACCACCCATCGCCAGCGCGGCGGCGCTCGCGCCGGCGCCGGCCAGAAGACCTCTGCGAGTCGGAGCCTGGGTGAAGTCGCTCATCGAGACGATCCTTTCTGGAGGTCTTCCAAGTATAGGAGGAGCCGGCGCGGCCCCGAAGAGGCCGCGCCGACCGGGTTAGAACGCGTACTGGCTTCGGAGGTTGACGACCTGGTAGTCCTGGCTCAGCGGAACGGCGCCGCCGGCCGGGTCGAGGCGATCGATCGAGACGTCGTAGTAGCCCAGCGAGAACTTGGTCACCGGGTTGGGGAACCAGTTGATCCCGATGGTGGTGATCTTCTGCTCGCCGCCGCGGACGCGGTCGGCGGCCAGGGTGGCCCGCTCGTGATAGTTCAGGTCGGCGACCGAGTAGCGCGCCGCCAGTTCCCAGGCGCCCCACTGGCGCTTCTTCGGGTCGAACGGGTGGGCGATGGCCGGGGCGTCGAACGCGAAGTTGTTGGCGTTGTACCGGCGGGCCTCGCCGGTCAGCACCCACGAGCCTTCGACGTACCAGGCCTTGAACTTCGGATCGGTGGCTCCGCTCGCCGGGTTGCGGCGGTCGATGGCGATATCGAAATATTCGCCCTGGATCAGAAGGTTCTTCTTCTGGGCGGCGGCCTCGAATCCGTAGTGGCGGGCGCCGGTTGAGTCGATCGCGCCGGTCGTGATCAGCTGCGTCCCATCGACGCGCAGTTCAGGACGGTCGCTGACGGCGACGTTATAGGCGCCGCCGACGGCGGTCTGGGCCGGGGTCACGACCTTGCTGGCGTTGGCGCCGACATGGACCAGCCAGTCGGGACCCTTGAACGGCACGAAGGCGACGCGGCCCAGATAGCCCAACTGCTCGTCGAAAGTCTGGCCGTCGCCGGCCTTGGCGCCGGTGATCGCGCCCGACAGCAGCCAGCGCTCGCCCAGGGCTTGACCCTGCAGGGCGATGCGCCTGTCGGCGCCGGCCAGGCCGCGGGCCAGTTCCGAGCCCGACGGGCGTTCGGGGAACAGCGAGCCGTTGGTCGAGGCCGCGTCCTCGAGGCCAAGGTTCGGGGCGAAGGCGCCGGCGCGGACCTTGAACGGGGCGTAGTTGTACTGGACCCACAGCTCCTGCAGCGCGCCCTGGCCATCCGTGCCGGCGCCGCCGAAGTCGAGCAGGGCGTTGTATTCGAAGTTCTTGTAGAACTTGCCGTCGACGCCGATGCGGGCGCGGCGGAAGTTGGTCCCGCTGTTGAGGTCGCGGGCGTTGCCCAGCACGGCGGGCAGGCCCTTGTCCTGATAGTACTGGGCGGCGTCGAGCTGCATCACCGCGTGGATCGTGGCGCTGAAGGCGCCGTCGCCGGAGGCGATGGTCGGCTTGCCGGCGGCGATGCTGACGGTGGTGGCGCTCTGGGCGGCGCGAACGTCCTTGAGGCTGGCGGCGGTCGCGGCCTTCAGGTCGGCGACTTGCTGGGCCAGGGTCGCCAGCTGGGCTTCCAGCGCGGCGATGCGCGCCTCGGCCTCGGCGGGCGAGCGCGGCGCGGCGTCCTGAGCGGATGCGGCGCCGGCCGTGGCCAGCAGAGACGCGCCGGCGATCAGCGCCACGCGAAATGCGATACAGGTCTTGGTCATCGTGTCTGTCCCCTCTCGGCGCCGCGGGGCGGGCCGACCTGCCGAGCCAGGGAAGATTATTATCCCTAGCTCTGGAATAGAGATTTAGGAAAACCGGCCATGAGTTTTTCTGCAGGCGCGGCAAAGTGTCGCGAAATAAGCTGCGAATCTTCAGCCTTATCAGACGTTTAAACCGTAAAAGTTCCGTTCACGGAAAAAGCCGCCACGGTTTCCCGTGACGGCTTTTCGGCATTTCTCGGAGAATGGCGAGGGGCCGCTGGACCCTAGAACATCGCCCGGCCGGCCAGACGCAGATTGTAGCGCTTCTGCTTCTTGGTGGCCTCGACGCCGCCTTCGATGCCCAGGTACGACATCGGCGTGCCGGCCCGCAGGGCGAAGCCGGCGGTCACCGCGCCGTCCTTGTCGTTCAGCGCGGCCAGGGTGAACGGGTTGCCGCCCTTGAAGGCCGCGACCGTGTCGCCGACCGAACCGGCCAGGGTCTGGCGGTAGCCGACCCGCAATTCCGGACGCCACCAGACATTCTTGCCGAAGTCGGCGCCGACCACCACGCCCAGCTCGCCGCTGAGGTTGCTGGAGGTGCGCTTGTTGACGGTCAGGTCGAATCCGTCGCCGCCGCCGGCCTCGGCGCGTTTGCCCTCGCGCAGCCAGACATAGTCCAGGCGGCCTTCGGGGCGGGCGAAGAAGCGGCCGAACTTCTGCTCGTAGGCGACGCCAGCGAACGCGTTGGCCGTCAGGCCCTTCCAGTCGGCGGTGTTTTTCAGGATCAGGTCGGCGACCCCGTCGGCGTTGCCGTCCGGCGCGATGAAACGGCGGTCGCCCTTGAAGAAGCCGTAGCCCAGGCCGCCGCCGGCGTTCATGCGCCAGCCGCCGACCGAACGACGCCAGTAGGCCCCCGTCTGGACGAACGAGGCGGTGGTCTGCTCGCCGACCTTGGCGACCGTGTCGTGTTCCTCGACGCTGGTATAGGCCAGGGTCAGGCCCAGCGCGCCGCCGGCGTCGCCCATGGCCTCATAGCCGGCCACGAAGCCGAACGCCTGGGTGTCCGAACCCAAGGTCTGGCTGGTGTCGCGCCGGGTCAGCGAGGTGATTTCCTGCACCCAGACACTGTCGGGGCCATAGCGGTCGCCCGGATCGGGGCGGAACATGGTGGCCTGCGAGATCTGCTGGTTGACCGACTGCAGGGCCGAGAACAGGCCCTCGCCCTGGTCGGGCAGCATCTGGTCGTAGAGGTCGCGGTAGGCGTCTCGCGTCGTCTGGTTCAGGAACGTGCCGGCCAGGGCCGAATCCTTGCCCAGCGCCTGGTAGACGGCGTCATAGGCCGCGGTCTCGGCCCGATTCAGGCCGATCTCGGCGGCCGTCTTCTGGCGGACGTCGATATAGACGTTGTTGGTGTCGGCGCGGCTGGTGGCCACGTACATGAACGGCGACTGGGCCAGCAGGCCGTTGCCGATCGTGCCGACATTGACGTTGCTGCCCTCGATCACCGTGAAGGTGGTGGGCTGCTTGACCAGATTGGCCAGGCGGATGCCCAGCTCGGCGCCGGTGGCGATGTTGGTCGCGCCCGAAACCACCAGCTTGGTGTTCAGGCCGGCGGCCGGATCGGCCGAGAACAGGATCTTGCCCTTGTCGCCGACCGTCAGGCTGCTGACGTTGATCGTGTCGGTGTTGACGATGCCCAGGCTGCCGTTGGCCACGGCGATGTCGAGCTTGCCGTCGCTGTCCGTCAGCTTGCCCAGGGCCACGCCGCCGCCGTCGATCGAAAGGCGGTCCTGGCCAGCCCCGAACGACATGGCGCCCACCAGGGTGCCGCTCCACAGGTTCAGGGTGTCATCGCCGCCGCCGAACAGCACGTCGCCGATGGTCACCGGCGCCTGGGTGGTGTTGGTGGCGTCGGTGCTGGTGACGGTGTCGGTGCTGGGGAAGGTCGAGGTCGAAGTGTAATCGGTGGGACCCTTCTGGGTGAAGGTCACGCCCGAATTGTTGGCGCGCAGGTCCAGGGCGATCGCCTGGCCGCCGGCGGTGACGGTCACGGCCGTGCCGTCGGCCTTGTAGGCCGGGGCCGACAGGGTCGCGCGCAGCGAGCCGGTGTTGGTGACGGTCTTCAGCGTGCCGGCCTGGTCGAGGATGACGACCGCGTCCCCGGTCTCGCCGGTGCGCGTGGCGATCAGCGCGCCGCTGTTGTTGATGGCGGTGGTGTTCGATCCCGCGCCCAGCACCACGGCCCGCGCCGTGGCGGTGACGCCCGAGCCGGCGTACGAGCCCGCCGTGGCCGTGATCGAGCCGCGGTTCCGGATTTCCCCGACGCTGGCGCCCGAGTTCAGGATCAGGCCGGTGGCGTCGGCTTCGTAGGTCGTGGCCGTGACGGTGCCGTCGTTGCGCAGGCCGTTGGTCAGGGTGGTGGTCTTGCCGCCGCCCGCGCCGATCGAAACGCCGGTAGCGGTGACCTTGTCATAGACGCCCCCCGCGGCGATCGCCCCCTTGGCCACCAGGCCGTAGGCCAGGTCGCCGGCGCCGACCGCGCCCAGGGTGACGTCCTGCGTGGCCGAGCCGATCTGCAGGGCCGGAGCCGCGCCGAAGACGCTGATGCTGGAAGAGCCGGTGTTGCTGGAGGTGATCGTTGTCGTGACGGTGTTGCCGTCCGCGCCGACCTTGGACGAGTAGTTGGCGCCTTGCAGCAGCACGCCGCCGGTCACGTCGCCGGCGATCCGGACGGCCGGGCCGCCCTGCAGCAGGTCGTCGGCGTCCAGCTTGCCCAGCGCGTCCGTCGTCGTCGGGCGCGAGGTGTAGCGATAGCCGGTGGCCGAGACGCTGCCCTGCAGACTCACCGCGCCGGTGATGTTCGAGTCCAGCGCCACGCCGACGGAATTGGTGCCCTGGACGTTGGACGTGCCGCCGATGGTCACCTTGCCGGTGACCGGCGCGGCGATCCTCACGCCATAGCTGTTGTCGCCGACCACGCCCAAGGCGCCCAGGTGGGTGACGTTGCCGACCACCGGGCCTTCCAGCAGGATGCCGGCCGAGTTGTTGCCCTCGATCGTGATCGTGCCGGTGGCGTCGTTGATGATGTCGCCGGTGAAGGTCCCGGCGTTGGTCAGCCGGATGCCGAAGCGATTGTTCCCCTGGGCGAAGGCCCCGTCCAGGTCGCCGTCCGAATCGCTGTCGGTCGGCGTGTAGTCCTCGTCCAGGGTGATCGCCAGCGAGTTGGTCAGCGAACCGGTCTTGCCGCCGATGACCAGCACGCCGACGCTGTCGTTGACGCCCGTGGTCTGCAGGGTGCCGGCGTTGGTCACCTTGTTATTGCTGTCCAGGGTGACGATCGCGCCCGCGGTGGTCGGCTTGATCGAGCCGTCGGCGGTGATCCGGACGTCGTCGGCGGTCGTAGCGCCCGCAGCCGTGCTGGTGGCGATCGGCGTCGTCCGCGCGGTGGTGACCGTGGTCTCGGCCGACGCGGCGAAACCCATGGCCAAGAGAGGAGCGGCCGCGACCGTCGCGACCAGGACCTTGCGCTGCATTACGAACGACACCCCATGGAAACCGGCGCCACTAATTCATGTCATGATGCGGCGAAATTGCGGTGAGTCCCGCTCGCGACACGTACTAAGGCGCCAACCGTCTATCGCATGGCATGGCGGGGCGCCATATCTGGATCGACGAATCGCCTCTCGCTTGAATCGAAGAGTCTTCCTCATGCCGCTGGCGCAGACGCCCCCGGACGGACACCCTAGCGGCTCGTTACGCGTCTTCTGGCCCGTAATTGTCGGTCCGCTAGCCATACTGAGCCTGGCCTTCACGGGCGTCGCCGAGCCAGGGCCGGCGGTGCTGGCGTCGGCGGTCACGGCCGTGGCGGGCTTCATGATGTTGCGAAGGCTGGGCAGGGCCCTGGAATCGCCGGCCTCCGGCGCGGCGCAGTCGCTCGCCGCCGCCGAGGATGCGCCGCCGTTCGCCGCCATCCTCGACCGCCTGCCGGACCCCTTGATGGTCATCGCCGCCGAAGAGGCCGACGACCTGACGGGCCGCCGCTTCCTGTTCGCCAACGCCGCCGCGCGCGAGCTTTTCAAGATTCAGCCCCAGGGCGGGCTGCTGGTCACGGCCGTGCGCAATCCGCGCGTGCTGGAGGCCGTGGACGAGGCGCTGTTCGGCGGCGTCGAGGGCGTGGCCGAGTTCGAGACCGGCGGGACCCAGGGGCGGTCCTGGCTGGCCCACGCCCGGCCCTTGCGCGAGACCGGCGGCCGCTCGCGCCTGGCCGTGCTGGCCCTGCGCGACGAGACGGACGCCCGCCGCAGCGAACGCACGCGCGCCGACTTCCTGGCCAACGCCAGCCACGAGCTGCGCACGCCGCTGGCCTCGCTGTCGGGCTTTATCGAGACCCTGCGTGGCCACGCCAAGGACGACCCCGGCGCCCGCGATAAGTTCCTGGGGATCATGCTGGCCCAGGCCGAGCGCATGTCGCGCCTGATCGACGACCTGATGAGCCTGTCGCGGATCGAGCTGAACGAGCACATCGCGCCGCTGGGCCGGGTGGACCTGGCCATGGCGGCGGTCGACGTGATCGACGCCCTGGCCCCGCAGGCCCGCGACAAGCAGGTCGCGTTCGATCCAGTCCTTCCGCCGCGCGGCGGCGCGGTGGTCGACGGCGATCGCGACCAGATCATCCAGGTGATCCAGAACCTGGTCGACAACGCCATCAAGTACACGCCCAAGGGCGGGACGGTGCGGGTCGAGATCTTCCCCGGCCTGTCCGCCGAGGCCGCCGCCGCCCCCCGCGACCCGGCCGCGGCGCGGATGTCGCTGCTGACACCGGACCACGACACGACCGAGCGTTACGCCGCGCTGCGCGTCACCGACCGGGGCCCGGGCCTGGCGCGCGAGCATCTGCCGCGCCTGACCGAGCGCTTCTACAGGGTCGAGGGCCAGAAGAGCGGCGATCGTTCGGGCACGGGCCTGGGCCTGGCGATCGTCAAGCACATCATGAACCGCCACCGGGGCGGGCTGACCGTCGAGAGCGTCCAGGGCGAGGGGGCCACGTTCGGAGTCTACCTGCCGATGGCCAAGGCCGGGGCCGAGATCGCGCCGCCCCCGTCCATGATCGCCGAGGCCTAACCCGCTCGCCGAACCGCTTCCGAGCGCGCCTCAGAGCGGGCGTCGCCGGCGCTCGTCGAGAACCGCGAGATCAGCCGGGCCAATTCGGCCGCTTCGGTCCGCAGATTGGCCGACGCGGCGTTGGCCTCTTCGACCATGGCCGCGTTCTGCTGGGTGACCTGGTCCATCTGATTGACGGCCGTGTTTACCTCGGACAGTCCAACGGCCTGCTCGCGGGCCGACTGGGCGATCTCCGAGATCAGGTTGTCGATCTGGCCGACCTTGCCAACGATGGTCGACAGGGCCTCGCCGGTGTCGCCCACCAGGCGCACGCCACGCGCCACCTGGGCGGTGCTGCTGGCGATCAGGGCCTTGATCTCCTTGGCCGCCCCGGCCGAGCGCTGGGCCAGGGCCCGCACTTCCGACGCCACCACGGCGAAACCCCTGCCGGCGTCGCCCGCGCGCGCGGCCTCGACCCCGGCGTTGAGCGCCAGCAGGTTGGTCTGGAAGGCGATCTCGTCGATCACCCCGATGATGCTGGTGATCCTGCTTGAGCTGGCCTCGATCTCGCCCATGGCGGCCACGGCGTCGCCGACGATCTCGCCCGAGCGGGCGGCGTCGGCGCGGGCCGCGGTCGCCGCGCCGGAGGCCTGCCTGGCCCCTTCGGCGGCGCGCTTCACCGTGGCGGTGATCTGATCGAGCGCCGCGGCGGTCTCTTCCAGGCTGGCGGCCTGCTGCTCGGTGCGGCGCGCCAGGTCATCGGAGGCCAAGGAGATCTCGCGGGCCCCGGCCCCGACGCCCTGGGTGACCTGGGCGACCACGCCCATGGCCTCGTCCAGCGAGGCTATGGCGCTGTTGAAGTCGCCGCGCACCTTGTCGAACTGCGGCGCGACCGGGGCGTCGATGCGATAGGTCAGGTCGTTGTTGGCCAGATGCTCCAGGCCGGCGGCGATCTCGCGCACGGCGTGGACGCGGCCGGTGACCACCGTGGCGAATTTCACGACCTTGGCGATGCCGCCCTTGTGGTCGAAGATCGGGTTGTACGAAGCCTGGATCCACACCTCGCGGCCGCCCTTGCCGATGCGTTTGAACTCGTCGGCCAGGAATTCGCCGCTGTTCAGGCGCTTCCAGAACGCGACGTAGTCGGACGAGGCGGCATAGGTCGGTTCGACGAATATCCGGTGGTGACGGCCCTGGATCTCGTTCAGCGTATAGCCGACGGCGGTCAGGAAGTTCTCGTTGGCGGTCAGGATCTCGCCGTCTGGCGTGAACTCGATGACCGCCTGGGCGCGGCTGATGGCTTCCATCTTGCCGTGCTCCTCGGCGGCCTTGCGCTTCTGATCGGTGATCACCGAGGCGACCTTGAGGATGCGCACGACCTTGCCGCGGCCGTCGCAGATGGGATTGTAGGTGGCCTGGATCCAGACCTCGACCCCGCCCTTGCCCACGCGCAGATATTCCCGGGACTCGAACTCGCCGCGGCCGAGCTTGCGCCAGAAGGCGGCGTAGTCTTCGCTGGCCACTTGGGCCGGGTCGACGAACAGGCTGTGATGGCGCCCGACGATCTCGTCGAGCCGATAGCCCATGGCCGCGCAGAAATTGGCGTTGGCGGAGAGGATCGTACCGTTCGGATCGAATTCGATCGTCGCCAGTGACTTGTCGAGCGCGGCCAGAGTTTCCTGGGCGAGGACATGCGAACGCTTGAACATGACGCCGTCACGCTTCCTTTTGGTTGCGAAGAGGGGCAACTGACGATCACGCGGTCAACAACTCCTGAATGGGCGACCCCGCCAAGCCCCACTTTGAGCCCTCGTCGGCCCCGGCCCATTATGACTTGGGGTAATGGTTTGAATAAGAAGGAGAAATTTTGGGCTCTGGCCGAGCGGGGAGCTCTGCGGCATATCGTCCAACCACGTTCGCAGACCGTTGTTTAGCGGCCAGGACGGTGACGGCTCGCGCACTGTCGTCAAACTGTCATATATTCGTCGCATAAGCTCAGCGCCCGCCCGGCATAGATCGGGGCGGGGGAAGGCGCGCGATCCTGCGGGGCCTTCGACACACTTCGCGCAAGATTAGCCTCACGCATGCTGACCTGGCTCTCGCTCATCGTCCTGACGCTATTCTCCGGCCTGGCTTTCGCCGCCGGGCGTCGTCGCGCCGTGGCCGCCGCCGGAGGCCGCGCCCGCGTCCTCCACTCCTTGCCGGACTACTACGGGACCTACGCGGCCCTGTGGGCCGGCGTTCCCGCCGCGCTTCTGCTGCTGCTGGGAACCGCCTTCGGCGGCCGCGTCGAGGACGCGATGCTGCAGACCACCCGGCCAGCGGCGGTCTCCGCCCTGGACCCGGACCGCCAGAACGTCTTCTTCAGCGACGCCCACGCGATCGCGGCCAAGCAGGCCCCGTCGGAAGTGGCCTACGAAGGCGACTTGAAGGTGGCGCTAGACGCCAAGGTCGCCGAAGCCAAGCGCATCGGGACGATGTTGAACTTCGGCATGCTGGCCGGCGCCGGCGTGCTGGCCCTGGCCGGCTTCCTGCTGGCCTTCCCGCGCATCAACCCCGACTTCCGGGCCCGCAACCGGGTCGAGGGCTGGACCAGTATCCTGCTGATCGGCTGCTCGGTCGCGGCCGTCCTCACCACCCTGGGCATCGTGCTCTCGCTGGTCTGGGAAAGCTGGCGCTTCTTCCAGAGCGTCAACCCGCTGTCGTTCCTGTTCGGCACGGAGTGGAGCCCGCAGATCGCCATGCGCGCCGACCAGGTCGCCTCGGCGGGCGCCTTCGGGGCCGTGCCGCTGTTCGCCGGCACCTTCCTGATCATGTTCATCGCCATGCTGGTGGCGGCTCCGGTCGGCCTCTACTCGGCGATCTACCTCTCGGAATACGCCAGCCGGACCGTCCGCGGCGTGGTCAAGCCGCTGCTCGAAATCCTGGCCGGCGTCCCGACCGTGGTCTACGGCTTCTTCGCCGCCCTGACGGTGGGCCCTCTGTTCCGCGCCGGCTTCAACGCCATCGGCGCGGCCCTGCCGGCCGGCCCGCTGGCCACCTACCTGATGGAAGTCCAGAACCAGATGGCCCTCGTGGCCGGGGTGGTGATGGGGATCATGCTGATCCCGTTCGTCTCCTCGCTGTCGGACGACATCATCAACGCCGTGCCGCAGTCGCTGCGTGACGGCAGCTACGCCATGGGCGCCACCAAGTCGGAGACGGTCAAGAAGGTCGTCCTGCCGGCCGCCCTGCCGGGCATCATGGCCGCCATGCTGCTGGCCGTGTCCCGCGCCGTCGGCGAGACCATGATCGTGACCATGGCCGCGGGCCTGCAGGCCAAGATGACGGTCAACCCGCTCGACACCGTGACCACGGTCACCGTCCAGATCGTCACCCTGCTCACCGGCGACCAGGAATTCGACAGCCCCAAGACGCTGTCGGCCTTCGGCCTGGGCCTCACCCTCTTCGTGGTGACGCTCTGCCTGAACATCATCGCCCTGCGCATCGTCCAGAAGTACCGGGAACAATATGACTGACGCGACCCTCGGCGCGACCGCCTCGCGCTCCGCCGCCTCGACAGCCATGCAAGCCCGGCTGAAGAAGCGCCATGCCGCCGAACGCACCTTCAAGGCCCAGGGTCTGGCCGCGATCATCGTCGCGCTGGTCTTCCTGGTGGTGCTGGTCGGCCGTATCGTGGCCCAGGGCTACACGACCTTCGAGACCCATACGCTGAGCGTGCCGGTCTACCTGAACCCCGAGCGCATCGACCGCTCGGACCTCTCGGGCGTCAACTACGACTACATCGTCGCCGAGGCGATGATGAAGAAGCTGGGCGTGCAGGACGACGACCTGGGCACCACCTCGACCAAGGTCCAGGACCTGCTGTCGCGCGACTTCGGCTTCCAGCTCCTGAACAAGCTGAAGGCCGACCAGTCGCTGATCGGCAAGACGATCACCGTCACGGGCCCGCTGAAGGCCGACGCCGACCTCTACTTCAAGGGCCAGATCAAGCGTTCGACCGCCGAGGGCGACCGCAAGCTCGACAACCAGCAGCTGGACTGGCTGGACAAGCTCGAGAAGGACGGTTCGGTCAAATCGGGCTTCAACTTCGCCTTCTTCACCAACTCCGACTCGACCGAGCCCGAGCAGGCTGGCGTGCTGGGCGCGGTGGTTGGTTCGGCCATGATGCTGATCATCACCGCCCTGATCGCCGTGCCCGTCGGCGTGATGGCCGCCACCTACCTGGAAGAGTTCGCCCCGAAGAACCGCTGGACGGACATCATCGAGGTCAACATCAACAACCTGGCCGCCGTTCCGTCGATCGTCTACGGCCTGCTGGGCCTGGCTCTGTTCATCAACTGGCTGAACGTGCCGCGCTCCTCGCCGCTGGTTGGCGGCCTGGTGCTGGCCCTGATGGCCCTGCCCACCGTGATCATCGCCACCCGATCGGCGCTGAAGGCCGTGCCGCCCTCGATCCGCGAAGCCGCGCTCGGCGTCGGCGCGTCGAAGACCCAGACGGTCTTCCACCACGTGCTGCCGCTGGCCATGCCCGGCGTGATGACCGGCGCCATCCTGTCGCTGGCCCACGCCCTGGGCGAGACCGCCCCGCTGCTGATGATCGGCATGGTCTCGTTCGTGCCCGGCGTGCCGGAAGGCTTCACCGGCGCGGCCACCGTGCTGCCGGTTCAGGTGTTCATCTGGGAGAACGCGTCCGAGCGGGCCTTCCACGAACGCACGGCCGCCGCCATCATCGTCCTGCTCGTCTTCATGATCGTCATGAACGCCGCGGCCGTCATCCTGCGCCGCCGCTTCGAACGCCGCTGGTAGGTTTCACATGACCCAGATCCTGAACCCCAACGCCTCGCCCCTTCTTCGCGGACACGCCATGACCGTCCAAAGCCCCGACGACAACGCCCACACGCCGGTGATCCACACCACCGTCCCGCACGCCCAGGCCGCCGCCTCGGTCGGCGAGGCCAAGATCAAGGCGCGCGACGTCAGGGTCTTCTACGGCGAGAAGCAGGCCCTGTTCGATGTCAACATCGACATCCCGGCCAAGTCGGTCACCGCCTTCATCGGCCCGTCGGGCTGCGGCAAGTCGACCTTCCTGCGCTGCATCAACCGCATGAACGACACCATTCCCTCGGCCCGCGTCGAAGGCGTGATCGAGATCGATGGTTCGGACGTCAACGCCAAGAGCGTCGACCCGGTGGTCCTGCGCTCGCGCGTCGGCATGGTGTTCCAGAAGCCGAACCCGTTCCCGAAAACCATCTTCGAGAATGTCGCCTACGGCCCGAAGATCCATGGCCTGGCCACCGGCAAGGCCGAGCTGGAAGCCATTGTCGAGAGCAGCCTGAAGAAGGCCGGCCTCTGGAACGAGGTCGCCGACCGCCTGCATCAACCGGGCACGGGTCTGTCGGGCGGCCAGCAGCAGCGCCTGGTCATCGCCCGCGCCATCGCGGTGTCGCCGGAAGTGATCCTGATGGACGAGCCCTGCTCGGCCCTCGATCCGATCGCCACCGCCAAGATCGAGGAGCTGATCGACGAGCTGCGCAGCCAGTTCTGCATCGTCATCGTCACCCACTCGATGGCCCAGGCGGCCCGCGTCTCGCAGCGCACGGCCTTCTTCCACCTCGGCAAGCTGGTGGAGAGCGGCCCGACCGAGGAGATGTTCACCAATCCTCGCGACAGCCGCACCCAGGACTACATCACCGGCCGCTTCGGCTGACCAGGCGCGCGGGAGCGACACACAGATGACCGAACATACCGTCAAGTCGTACGGCGAAGAGCTGGCCCACCTCACGGCCGAGGTCACCCGCATGGGCGGCCTGGTCGAGGCCCAGGTGGCCGACTGCATCGCCGCCATCGCTCGCCGCGACGGGCCCCTGGCCCAGGCCGTGGTCGCCGGCGACGAGCGCCTGGACGTCCTCCAGGCCGAGATCGAGCGCAAGGCCTTCAAGCTGATCGCCCTGCGCCAGCCGATGGCTGTGGACCTGCGTCACGCCGTCGCCGCCCTCAAGATCTCGATGAGCCTCGAGCGCTGCGGCGACATGGCCAAGAACATCGCCAAGCGCGCGCTGATCCTGACCGAAGCCGACCCGATGACAGCCCTGACCCGCTCGATCGAGCGCATGGGCCGTCTGGTGCAGAGCCGCCTCAAGGACGTTCTGGACGCCTATACGAGCTCGGATCTGCAGCGCGCCATCGGCGTGTGGAGCCGCGACGAAGAGGTCGACGAGCACTACAATTCGATCTTCCGTGAACTGCTCACCTACATGATGGGCGATCCGCGCACGATCAACGCCTGCGCCCACCTGCTGTTCGTGGCCAAGAACCTCGAGCGCATCGGCGACCACGCCACCAACATCGCCGAAATCATCCACTTCGAGCTGACGGGCGACGAGCTGATCTCGCAGCGCCCGAAGCTGGACGTGCTCTCGCAATAACTCCTAAAGGCGGCCTGAAGTGACTCCGTACGTTCTGGTGGTCGAGGACGAAGACGCCCTGGCCACCCTGCTGCACTACAACCTCGACAAGGAAGGCTATCGCGTCGGCGTGGCCGGAGACGGCGAGGAAGCCCTGATCATGGCCAACGAGCGGGCTCCGGACCTGGTCATCCTCGACTGGATGCTGCCGAAGGTCTCGGGCATCGAGGTCTGCCGCCGCCTGCGCGGCCGGTCGGAAACCCGCAACGTGCCGATCATCATGCTGACGGCGCGCGGCGAGGAGAGCGACCGGATCCGCGGCCTCGACACCGGCGCCGACGACTATGTCGTCAAGCCGTTCTCGATGGTCGAGCTGACCGCCCGCGTCCGTGCGGTGCTGCGTCGCATCCGCCCGGGTCTGGCCGACGATCGCATCACGGTCGGCGACATCATCATCGATCGGGTCGCCCACCGCGTGAAGCGGAACGGCAAGGAGATCCATCTCGGCCCGACCGAGTTCCGCCTGCTGGACTATCTGATGCAGCACCCGGGCCGGGTGTTCAGCCGCGAGCAGCTGCTGGACGCCGTCTGGGGCTCGGACGTCTATGTCGAGGCGCGCACGGTCGACGTCCACATCGGCCGCCTGCGCAAGGCGCTGAACGGCTCGTCGGACGGCGACCCGATCAGAACGGTGCGTTCAGCCGGCTACTCGCTGGATCTCGACGCGGCCTGATTTCGTCCGTGCGCGGTCTGGGCTGCTGAAGCCCCGATCTTATCGCGTTTCGCGCGCGAGCCGCTGTGCTCCGGCGGATCGGTCTGCCCTATCGCATCGCCTTTGGGCCAAGGCGCGCGCCGTTTCGTCGGCGCGCGCCTTGCCGCGTCTGTTTCTCGTGCGCGCCTTCCCTTGAAGGTGGTGAGGCGGAATGTCGCTATCCTGGGGGTTGTTGAATTCACCGTTCGTTAAGCGTGCCCGGAAGAGGTTAGCGAAAGTATTTATCGCTGTCTCTGACCGAAAGTTGGCCGATATTTCAAACCCTGTGGCGGCGATTAACGTGAGAATGCGTATTTCGCTCCTTCGCGGTTTGAAGTTTCACTGATGTTTGCGGGTAAACGTCTCGTGAATTTCTGTGTCTTGAGAGGGCGATTTCAGTATTCGGGAGGTTTTCATCGTGTCTGATTCAGGCGTGCGCGGACCTCTTGTCGTCATTTGTCCAATCGTCCCCCAAGCCTGAACGCGGGCCGGAGTCTCCCATGCGCATGACGATCAAGCTCAAACTTGCCCTGACCATCGGGGCGCTCATTCTGATGATGGCGGGCGCGACCCTGTTCGGCATGCGCGAACTGTGGGTCCTGAACGCGGGCCAGAAGGCCATGGTCGAAGGGCCAGTCGCTCAGCTGCAGCGGAGCCAGTCGATAAGCATCGCGCTGCTGCAACTCGTCCGCGCTCAGAAGAACATGGTTCTCACGGACGACGCCGACGAACTGCGGAGTCAGAACGCCAAGGCTGACGCCAACAAGGAGAAGGTCCGGACCCTTCTGGAAGCGGGGCTTGGCCATGCCACCATCGAGGGAAAAGCCAAGTGGGAGGCCTTGGCGCGGGACTGGGCGCTGTTCGCCGAAAGCGACGATGGCATGCGCGGCGAGATCCTGGCTGGACGTCGTGATCGCGCCATCGAGCAGATGCACACCTCTCAACGCAAGATCACCAACAGCATCACCCGGACCGTCGATGAGCTGGTCGAGACGCAGGCGGCGCGTCTGGTCGCGGCGGAAGCCGCCAGTGACAAGGCCTATGCGGTCTCGCGCAACACCTTGATCGCGGTGGTGCTCGCATCGACCCTTCTGGGCGCGGCGGCGGCCATCTGGATCGGCCGCACCATCGCTCAAGGCTTCTGGAAGATCGATGGCCTGGCCAAGGCGGTGGCCCTCGGCGATCTCAACCAGACCGTGACGGTCAAGACCAATGACGAGATCAAGGACCTCGTCGAGACCATCAACCGCATGACCGAGAATCTGCGGGCCACGGCCGCGCTCGCCGATCAGGTAGCGTCCGGCGACCTGTCGGTCGAGGTCAAGCCGCTATCGGACAAGGACATTCTGGGTCATTCCCTGCGCGGCATGGTCGCCAACTTGCGCGAGAGCGCCAGCGTCGCCGATCAGGTCGCCGATGGCGATCTCACCGTCCAGGTCAAGCCGCTGTCGGACAAGGACGTCATGGGCCTGGCGCTGGAGCGCATGATCGAGCGTCTGCGCGGCGTGGTCTCCGACGCCATCTCGGCCTCGGATAACGTTTCAAGCGGAAGCCAGGAGCTCTCGGCCGCCTCGGAGCAGGTGTCGCAGGGCGCGACCGAACAGGCCTCCTCCGCCGAAGAGGCTTCGGCCTCGATGGAACAGATGGCCGCCAACATCAAGCAGAACGCCGACAACGCCGCCCAGACCGAGAAGATCGCGCGCCAGTCGGCCCAAGACGCGGAAATCTCGGGTCAGGCCGTGGCCAAGGCGGTCGGCGCCATGCAGACGATCGCCGAGAAGATCACCATCGTGCAGGAGATCGCCCGTCAGACCGACCTGCTGGCGCTCAATGCCGCCGTCGAGGCCGCCCGGGCCGGCGAGCACGGTCGCGGCTTCGCCGTCGTCGCCTCGGAAGTGCGCAAGCTGGCCGAGCGCTCTCAGACCGCCGCCACCGAGATCGGCGAGGTGTCTTCGGAAACGGTCAAGGCCGCCCAGTCGGCCGGCGATCTGCTGACCTCCCTGGTGCCCAACATCCGCAAGACCGCCGAACTGGTCTCGGAGATCAGCGCCGCCTGCCGCGAGCAGGACATCGGCGCCAGCCAGATCAACGAGGCCATCCAGCAGCTGGACAGGGTCACCCAGCAGAACGCCTCGGCTTCCGAGGAGATGTCGGCCACATCGGAAGAACTGGCGGCCCAGGCCGAGGAACTGCAGACCTCCATCGCTTTCTTCCGCACCGGCGACGAAGAGCGCGCACGCCGGCCGCGGAGCCGCGCCGCCGCCAAGCGCCCGGCCGCGCCCGTCCGCAAGGCCCCGGGTCGTTCGGTAGCCGCCCAACAGGCCCGCGCCAACGGGTTTGCCCTGGATCTGACCCAGGGCGGGGCGGACGCCGACGACGCCGACTTTCGCGAGTACGCCTAAAGCGGCGCGCGCCGTTCGGCCCTGACCGGCCGGGTCGCGCGCGCGCCACGCCCCGTTTCCGTCCGCGAACGTCGCGGGCGGAAGCGTTGCGTTCAGCGTCCAAGGCGCGCCAGGAGATCGTCGCGGTAGGTGCGGCTGGTCACCACCTCGGCGCCGCTGTCCAGGGTCAGGCGCCAGGAGCCGTCCGACAGCGGCTGCGTCTCGCGCACCCGGGCCAGATTGACCAGGGTCGAGCGGTGGCAGCGGGCGAAGACGCGCGGGTCCAGCCAGCCTTCCAGGCTCTGCAGGGTGGCGCGCAGCAGACCCTCGCGGCCGGCCCAGTGGACGACGACATAGTTGTCGGCCGCGCCGAACCATTCGATTTCGTCCAGGGCCACCGGCACCCGGCGCGACCCGGCCATGACCATCAGCCGCCGGCCCGGGCGCTCGGGCGCGGCCAGGGCGGCCTGGGCCAGGGCTTCCCGGGCTTCCGACAGCGCGGTTTCCAGAGCGCGGGCGCGGGCCTGTTCGTCGCGGACCCGCTGGTGGTTGGCGGCGGCCAGGCCGATGGCGATGATGGCGGTGTAGAGCAGCAGGCAGATCGGCATCCGCGCCAGGACGCGGGCGGGCAGGTTGGCGGCGGGCGAGAACGCGCCGTCGATCAGGCTGGAGACCAGGGCCTCCAGCGGCACGACCAGCACGCCGGCCTGGTACAGCACCAGCAGGCCGATCGCGCCGACGCCATAGCGACGCATCAGCAACCAGACGATCCCCGCCGCCGGCAGCCAGGCGGCGTAGATCCCGCCCTGCCAGACGAGGGAGTCGATCACGCTGACCGCATGCCCCCGGTCCGACGCGAACCGCCGGGCGAACCAGGCTGCGCAGAGCGTGGTCATCGTCCACGCATAGGCGGTGAACCCCCACATCCAGGCCGCCGTCGAGAGACGGCTCAGGCGCGCGCGCGGCGGGGGCGGCGTCGGCGCAGGACCAGGACCGTGATCCAGATCGCGGCCATCGGTTGAAACAGCAAGGTCGGCCAGAGCTGGCTCCAGGGCGTGGGCAGGAAGGTCAGGAAGTTACCTGAAAAGGCGCTGATCACCGCGCCATAGGCGCTCAGCATCTTCACCAGGTGCTCATAGGTCCAGAGATGGGCGGAAAAAGGCCAGGCTGTCGGGCGGGCGAACCGCCAAAGGTCCCAGCCGCCATAGGTGAAGGCCGCATAGACCAGGGCCGCGCTGACGGCCGCCTTGTTTCCCGTCCGGCCGGTGACGACCAGCGCCAGCACCCAGACGCCGATCCCGACCAGCCCCAAGGTGACGGCCCAGTCCAGCGGCCCGGCGCGCTGGCGAGGGTCGAGGTCGGGCCGCTTGCGTCCCAAAACCCGGATCCCCGAGAAGAGCGTGATCGTCGCCGTCGCCGACAGGGCCGCGAAATAGGCGTTGAAGCGCAACGCCGTCATGATCCACGCGGCGGCCAGCAGCAGGCTCATCAGCACGACGAAGGTCCGGCCCGACCAGCGGTGCAGGCGTGAGCCCTTGCGCGTCAGGATCGGGACCAGACCGATGGCGACCAGGGCGAAGCCGCAGCCGACATGCAGGGCGAGGGTGGGGGAGAAGAGCGTGTCCATGGCGGCCATGGGAGACGCGCCGACGGTGACCGCGCCATCGGCGAGGGGCGAATGACGGCGCGGAGGGGCGAACCGCTTGACCCAGGCCCTCGCCCACGCCACACCCCGCGCTCATGGAAAAGCTGACCATCCTCCTCGTCGGGTCCGGCGGGCGCGAGCACGCCCTGGCCTGGAAGATCGCCCAGTCGCCGCTGTGCGGTCGCCTTGTCGCCGCCCCGGGCAACCCCGGCATCGAAGCCGTCGCCGAGCTGCGCGCGGTGAAGGTGACGGACGCCGACGGTCTGGTGGCCCTAGCCCGGGAGATCAGCGCGGACCTCGTGGTGGTCGGTCCGGAATCGGCGCTGGAGGTCGGCCTGGCCGACAAGCTCGCCGGGGTCGGCATTCCCTGTTTCGGCGGCAGCCAGCGCGCGGCCCAGCTGGAGACCTCCAAGGCCTTCACCAAGGACTTCTGCCAGCGCCACGGCCTGCCGACGGCGGCCTATGGCGTGTTCGAGGACGCGGCCTCGGCTGGGACCTTCCTCGACACTCTGGACGCGCCGTTCGTGATCAAGGCCGATGGCCTGGCGGCCGGCAAGGGCGTGGTCATCGCTGCGACGCGGGCCGAGGCCGACGCCGCCGTGCTCGACATGCTGGGCGGTCGCTTCGGCTCGGCCGGCGCACGGGTGGTGATCGAGGAGTTCATGCACGGCGAGGAGGCCTCGCTGTTCGCGATCTGCGATGGCGAGACTTCGGTCTTCTTCGGCGCGGCCCAGGACCACAAGCGCGCCTATGACGGCGACGAGGGGCCCAACACCGGCGGCATGGGCACCTATTCGCCGCCGCCCGTCCTGACCGACGCCCTGATCGACCAGGCCTGGCGCGAACTGATCGTCCCCACGGTCGAGGGCATGGCCGCCGAGGGCAATCCGTATGTCGGCGTGCTCTATGCCGGCCTGATGCTGACGCCCACGGGGCCGAAGCTCGTGGAATACAACGCCCGCTTCGGCGACCCCGAGTGCCAGACCCTGATGCTGCGCCTGGACAGCGACATCGTCCCGATCCTGCTGGCGGCGGCCAAGGGCGAGCTGGCTGGCGCCGAGCCGCCGAAGTGGCGCGACGAGGCGGCGATCTGCGTGGTGCTGGCCGCGGAGGGCTATCCCGACGGCCCCAAGACCGGTGGCCTGATCCAGGGCGCCGAGGCGAATTTCGGCGATGAGGCGGTCGTCTTCCAGGCCGGCACGACCCGCGACGCCGAGGGGAGCCTCCGCGCCTCGGGCGGTCGGGTGCTGAACGTCTGCGCCCTGGGCGTGACCCTGAGCGAGGCCCGCGACGTGGCCTATGCGGCGCTGGGGACCATCAGCCTGGAGGGCGGCTTCTATCGCCGCGACATCGGCTGGCGGGCGCTGAAGACACGCTAGTGGTGGGTTGCGTCGACGGCATGGCGCTCTAAACTCCCCGTTCAAACAAGCGTTGGGGAGAACCGCCATGGCCGAAGCCGCCGAACAGTCCGCCCAGGACCTGAACTCGGGCACCAAGCCGGTCGACCCGCGCCATGCGATCGACGAGGCCAGGCTGGCCGCCTGGCTGGAGGCGAATGTCGAGGGCTATGCCGGTCCTCTGGAGGTCCGCCAGTTCAAGGGCGGCCAGTCGAACCCGACCTATCAGCTGGTCACGCCGGGCAAGAAATACGTCCTGCGCCGCAAGCCGCCGGGCAAGCTGCTGCCCAGCGCCCACGCCGTCGACCGCGAGTACAAGGTGATCTCGGGCCTGAACAAGGCCCACTTCCCAGTCGCCAAGGCCTATGCCCTGTGCATGGACGAGGACGTCATCGGCACGATCTTCTACGTGATGGAGAACGTCGAGGGCCGGATCCTGTGGGATGGGACCCTGCCGGACTATCAACCCGCCGAACGCCGGGCGATCTACGAGGCCCAGATCGACACCCTGGCGGCCCTGCACAATGTCGACTACGAGGCCGTGGGCCTGGGCGACTACGGCAAGCCGGGCAACTATTTCGCCCGCCAGATCGATCGCTGGACCAAGCAGTACCGGGCCAGCGAGACGACCAAGATCGACGAGATGGACCAGCTGATCGACTGGCTGCCCAAGAGCTGCCCGGTCGATGACAAGACCTCGATCGTCCACGGCGACTACCGCCTCGACAACATGATCCTGCACCCGACCGAGCCGCGCGTCATCGCCGTGCTGGACTGGGAGCTGTCGACCCTGGGCAATCCGCTGGCCGACTTCAGCTATTTCCTGATGAACTGGGTGATGCCGTCCGACCAGCGCGGCGGCCTCTCCGGCATCGACGACCTGACCGCCTATGGCGTCCCGACCATTCCCGAGGCGGTCGAACGCTACTGCAAGGCCACCGGTCGCGACGGCCTGCCCGAGCTGGACTGGTATTTCAGCTACAACCTCTTCAGACTGGCCGGCATCTGCCAGGGCATCGTCGGCCGTGTCCGTGACGGCACCGCCGCCAGCGCCCATGCGCAGCTGATGGAGGCGCGCGTGCCGATCCTGGCCAAGGGGGCCTGGTCGTTCGCGCAGAAGGCGGGGGCCTAAGGGGTTACATGAAGAAGCTGCTGACGGGCGTCTGCGCCCTGGCGTTGGCCGGGGCGCTGTCCGGCGTCGCCTGCGCCGAGACGCTGTTCGTGCAGGCCGGCAAGCTGCTGGCCGACCCGGCCACCGGCAAGGTCGAGACCGCCAAGACCCTGGTGCTGGAGAACGGCAAGGTCACGAAGATCGTCGACGGCTATGTCGCCGAACCGGGCGGACGGGTCGTCGACCTGAAGGACAGCTTCGTCCTGCCGGGCCTGATCGACAGCCACGTCCACCTGACCCATGAGCAGAGCCCCAATTCACGGCTCAACGCCGTCACCCGCGGCCCCGCCGACGAGGCCATGGTCGGGGCCGGCTTCGCGCGCAAGACGCTGATGGCCGGCTTCACGACGGTCGCGGACCTCGGGGCCGACAACAAGGCGATCTTCGCCCTGCGCGACGGGATCAAGCGTGGCGACGTGCCCGGTCCACGGATCATCGCGGCCGGCTCGGCCGTGTCGATCCATGGCGGCCACGCCGACGTCAACGGCTATAGTGACGAGGTCATGCACGTGCTGCGGCCGACCTCGGTGTGCTCGGGCGCCGACGACTGCCGCCGCGCTACGCGCGAGCAGGTCTGGCTGGGCGCCGACATCATCAAGATCACCGCCACCGGCGGCGTGCTGTCCAACACCGCTGCGGGTCTTTCCCAGCAGTTCTCCGACGACGAGCTGAAGGCGATCGTCGACGCCGCCCACCGCATGGGCCGCAAGGTCACGGCCCACGCCCATGGCCTCGATGGCGTCAACAGCTTCCTGCGGGCCGGCGGCGATTCGATCGAGCACGGCACCTATCTGGATGGCGACAGCATCGCCCTGTTCAAGAAGAACGGCGCCTATCTGATCCCCACCCTGATGGCCGGCGACTTCGTCTATCGGATCGCCTCGGGGCCCAACAACTTCCTCACGCCCAACCAGACGGCCAAGGCGCTGGAGGCCGGCCCGAAGATGCTGGCCATGGCCAAGCGGGCCCACGAGGGCGGGGTCAAGATCGCGTTCGGCACCGACACCGGCGTCTCGGCCCACGGCGACAACGCCGGCGAGTTCGCTTTGCTGGTCAAGGCGGGCCTGACGCCGCTGGAAGCCATCCAGACCGCGACGGTCAACGCGGCCGACCACTTCTCGCTCAGCAGCGAAATCGGCAGCCTGGCCCCCGGCAAGGCCGCGGACCTGATCGCGGTGAAGGGCGACCCCCTGAGCGACGTGACGGTGCTGCAGCACGTGACGTCGGTGATCAAGGGCGGGGTGGTCTACAGGTAGGGGACGATTAGATGCTCCCCCGTGATACGGGGGAGCTGTCGCGGAGCGACTGAGGGGGCTAATGCGGCCTCGATCCAGCTCGCCCCCTCCGGCCCTCTGGGCCACCTCCCCCGCATCGCGGGGGAGGAGCTGATTTTTACAACCCCGCCTTCGCCAGCAGGTCCTCTAGCGCCGCCTCGTCATCGAAGCGGGCGCGGACCGGCCAGGGCGTGACCTTCTCGCGCCACTTGGCCGGCAGGCGCACCCAGTCCTTTTCGGTGGTGACTAGGCCGGCGCCGTAGGCTTGGGCGCGGCTCTCCAGCATCTTCAGCGTCGCCTCGTCATATTCGCCATGGTCGGGGAATGGCGCGAAGTCGACCAGCTGGCAGCCGGCGGCGGTCAGGGCCTTCTCGACCTTCCAGGGCTTGCCGATCCCGGCGAAGCCGACCTGCGGGCCCTTGGGCGCGGGGGCGGCGGCTTCCAGGCGGGCGACCAGCACCGGCATGTCGCCGAACTGGACCAGCAGGTCGAAGTCGGGCTGGGCCACGTCGATTGGCAGCAGCACGATCACCGCGTCGGCGCGCGAAAGGCCGACCTTCAGCGGCTCGCGCATCGGCCCGGCGGGGAAGACGCGGCCGTCGCCGAACGGCCATTCGCCGCCGCGCGTCTCGCCGTCGACCACGACCAGGGACAGGGTCTTGCGAACCGTCGGGTTCTGGTGTCCGTCGTCCATGACCACGGCCTGGGCGCCGGCCCGGGCGGCGGCGCGGGCCCCGGCGACGCGGTCGACCGCCACCCACATCGGGAAGTCCTGGGCCAGCATCAGCGGTTCGTCGCCGACGTCCCTGGCGGTGTGGCGGGCGGTGTCCACCTGGACCGGCCCCTTCAGCCTGCCGCCATAGCCGCGCGACAGGCCGTGGGCGGCGACGCCCCGACGGGTCAGGATCAGCAGCAGTTCGCGCACGATCGGCGTCTTGCCCGCCCCGCCCATGGTGACGTTGCCGACGCAGATCACCGGCGCGCCGACGATGGCGGGCGTGGTGCGGGCTATCCTGCGGCGCGTGGCGTCGGCCCAGATCCACGACAGCGGGGTCAGCAGGGCGCGGGTCAGCGGGGCGGGACCGCCGCTCCTGACGTACCACCAGCGAGGCGTGCCGAGTTTCATGAGGCTATCTTGGGGACCAGCTCGAGAATGAGGGACAGGCCGGCGCGGGCCTCGGCGTCGCGGGCGTCGACGAAGCTACGAGCGCGGGCGGCGCGGGCCTTGGCGGCGCCGGGATCGGCGAGGTCGGCGGCGATCGCGTCGCGCAGACCTTCGGGCGAGGTCATGACCACGCCGTCGGCAGCTTCCAGGCCGGCGAAGGCCGAGACCCAGTTGTCGACGAACGGACCGCTGATGGCCGGACAGTCCAGCCGCGCGGCCTCCAGCGGGTTGTGGCCGCCGATGTCGGGAACCATGCTACCGGCGATGACCGAGGTTCCGGCCAGGCGGAACCACAGGCCCATTTCGCCCAGGGTGTCGGCCACGAGGATGTCGGCGGGCTCCCGCGACTGGCTGCGCAGGCTGGCGGTGAGGCCTCGGGCCTTGGCCAGGGCGACGATGGCCGGACCCCGCTCAACATGGCGCGGCGCCAGGACGACGGACGGCCGGTCGGGAGGACCGGCGATGGCGTCCAGCACGATCTCGTCCTCGCCCGAATGGGTGCTGGCGATCAGCAGGGGCGGACGCGTGAAGCGGGCGCGTTCGGCGATCAGGGTAGTCTCGTCCGCTGGCAGCGGCGCGGCGCCGAATTTCAGGTCGGCCTCGCCGGTCACCTTGCCGCCCAGGGTCTCGAAGCGTTCGTGGGCGCGCGCGTCCTGGGCCAGGATCAGGTCGAAGTTCGACAGCAGTTGGCGGGCGGCGTCGGGACGTCTTTGCCAGCTCGCGAAACTGCGGTCGGACAGCTTGGCCGAGACCAAAGCGAGGCGCGTTCCGGCGGCCTTGGCCTCCAGCAAAAGGTTCGGCCAAAGCTCGCTCTCGACGAAGATCGCGAGGCTGGGCTTCCAGCGGGCGATGAACCGCCGCGCTGCGCCGGGGGCGTCGACTGGGGCATACTGATGGATCGCGCCGGTCGGCAGGCGCTTGGCCAGCAGGGCCGCCGAGGTGGTGGTACCGGAGGTGACCAGGACCACGACTTCGGGGCGTTCGGCGCGCAGGCGCTCGACCAGGGGCAGGATCGACAGGCTCTCGCCGACGCTGGCGCCGTGCAGCCAGACCAGCGGTCCGTCGGGACGCGTCGTCGGAGCCTTGGCCAGGCGTTCGGCGATCCGCGCCGGGTCCTCCTTGCCCTTGCGGGCCCGGCTGGCCAGCAGCGACGGCGCGAGCGGTTCGAGAAGGCCCGTGGCGGCTCGGTAGAGCGCCAGGGCGGACGGCCGGATCACACCACGCCTTCAGGCGCCAGGGCGCAGCCGTGGGCGCCGGCGCTGGACTCGACCTGGATGGTCACGTGGCCGATCTTGAACTGGCTGGCCAGTTCCGCGCAGGCGTCGTGCAGGAACTGGTCGTGGTCCCCGTCCAGCGGACGGACGACATGGGCCGTGAGGGCCGTCTCGGTCGTGCTCATCGCCCAGATGTGCAGGTCGTGAACCTCGCTGACGCCGGGACGCGAGGCCAGCCAGGCGCGGACCTTGCCGGTGTCGATCCCGCGCGGCGTGGCGTCCAGGGCCATGTCCAGCGAGTCGCGCAGCAGGCCCCAGGTGCCCAGCACGATGACCACGACGATGGCCAGGCTGACCACGGGGTCCAGCCACAGCCAGCCGGTCAAGGTCATGGCCAGGGCGGCGACCACCACGCCGGCCGAGACGGCGGCGTCGGCGGCCATGTGCAGGAAGGCGCCGCGGACGTTCAGATCGTCCTTGCCGCCCTTCATGAACATCAGGGCCGTGGCGGTGTTGATGACGATGCCGATGGCGGCGACGATCATCACCGGGCCGGTCTCGATCGGCTCGGGCGAGGCGAAGCGGCGGACGGCTTCCCAGGCGATGGCGCCGACAGCCAGCAGCAGCAGGGCGGCGTTGCCCAGCGAGGCCAGGATCGTGCCCTTGCGCAGGCCGTAGGTGCGGCGGGCGCTGGGGGCGCGCTTGGCCAGCACCGCCGCGCCCCAGGCCAGCAGCAGGCCCAGAACGTCCGAAAGATTGTGGCCGGCGTCTGCCAGCAGGGCCAGCGAGTGGGTGATTAGGCCCGCCCCGGCCTCGACCAGCACGAAGCCGAGATTCAGCGCCGTGCCGATCGCGAAGGCCCGGCCGAAGTCCTTGGGCGCGTGGCTATGGCCGTGATGCGCGTGCCCATGCCCGTGGCCGTGCTCGTGTGCATGATCGTGGTGATCATGAGCGTGGTCGTGGGCGTGTCCGGAGTGATCGTGCGGCATGGGTCCTACATCCCACCAAGGGCGGGCCGGATCAATCTTGCACCAGCTGTTCGGCGCGGCGGGTGACGGCCGACAGACGATCGGCCCAGCTTTCGACCAGCTGGTCGACGTCGTCGCCCCGCGCGGCGCCGGTCGGCCCGTCCCAGACCATGGCGGCCTTGGCGAAGGGCAGGGGGATCATGGTCTGGTCCCACGAGCCCAGGCGGACGCAGGGCCTGGCGGCCAGGCCGACGAAGATCACCGGCGCGCCGGTGATCCGGGCCAGGGAGGGCGTGCCCTTCTCCATGTGCTCGGCCGGGCCGCGCGGGCCGTCGGGGGTGATGGCGACGCCGCCTCCCCCTCTCACCCATTGGACCATGTCGCGGAAGGCCTGCTCGCCGTTCTTGTTCTTGGCCAGGTCGGTCTTCTTGGCCGACGAACCGCGAATGGACGGAAAGCCCAGCTTTTCGACCGTACGGGCGATGAACTCGCCGTCGTTGGAGCGCGAGATCAGCGCGCGCATGTCCTGGCGCCGACCGGGCGCCTGCGGCCAGCTGAGCGGCGACATCGGGATGCGCGAGTGCCAGAAGCACAGGATCGCGCCGACGCCGGTCTCGCGGCCCTGGGCCCAGACGGCCTCGGCCTGCTCGCGGCCCTCCTCGGTCATCCGCAGGGTGGCGAAAACCAGCTTGGAATATCCGGCGAACAGCGAGGATAGCAGCCAGATCACGAACGGCGAGCGCAGGGGCCTCAAGCGTCCTTCTCCAGGGCGGCGGGGGTCTCCGGAAGATGATCGAGGTCCTGGGCCTTGGCGAGGCGGGCGTAGAGGCCGCCGGCGCGGACCAGCTCGGCGTGGGCGCCGGTCTCGACGACACGGCCCTTGTCGATGACGTAGATCCGGTCGGCGTTCTTCACGGTCGACAGCCGGTGGGCGATCAGGATCGTGGCGCGGCCGGCCATCAGCCGCTCCAGCGCCGCCTGGACCTGGGCCTCGCTCTCGGTGTCCAGCGCGCTGGTGGCCTCGTCCAGCAGCAGGATCGGGGCGTCCTTCAGGAAGGCGCGGGCGATGGCGATGCGCTGGCGCTGACCGCCCGACAGCCGCGCGCCGGCCTCGCCGACGACGGTGTCGTAGCCTTCGGGCAGCTCCAGGATGAAGTCGTGGGCGGCGGCCTGCCGCGCGGCGGCCTCGATCTCCAGCTGGCTGGCGCCGGGGCGGGCATAGGCGATGTTGGCGCGGATGCTGTCGTCGAACAGGAACGGCTCCTGGGTGACCAGGGCGATGCGATCGCGCAGGGAGGCCAGGGTGACCGACCGGACGTCGTGGCCGCCTATGGTCACCGCGCCCTCCGTCACGTCGTGGAAGCGCGGGATCAGGTTGAGGATCGAGCTCTTGCCCCCGCCCGAGGGGCCGACCAGGGCCACGGTCTCGCCCTTCCGCACGGTCAGCGAGACGTCCGACAGGGCCGGGGCGTCCTCGCCATAGGCGAAGCTGACATGGTCGAAGGCGATGGCGCTGTCGCCGGCCGGCAAGGCCCTGGCGTCGGCGGGATCGACGATGGCCGGCGCGACGTCGAGAGCGGCGAAAAGGCGGCGGCCGGCGGTCAGGCCCTCGGCGAACACGGTCTGCAGGTTGGCGACCTGGCGCAATGACTGGGCGGCCATCAAGAGGCTGGTCATGAAGGCGAAGAACACCCCGGCCGTCAGCGGCGCCAGGGCGAAGGGGCCGAGGGTCAGCGCGCCGGTCGTCGCGCGCCAGCCCGCATAGGCGAAGACCACGGCCACGATGAAGGTGGTGAAGGTCTCGGTCGCCGGCGCGGCCATGGCGCGGGCGTTGCTTCCCTTCATCAGGTGGCGCTGGCGACGCGCGACCACGGCGGCGACGCGCGCCTCCTCATAGGCCTCGCGGTTCTCCATCTTGACGATCTTGACCCCGTCCAGGCTCTCCATGATCGCGGTCGAGAGGTTCGAGGTCTCGCCCATGGCGCCCTTGGCGGCCTTGGTGGTGCGCTTGGAAAAACCTCGAATGATCAGGCTGGCCAGCGGCGCGACGACCAGCACGCCGGCGGCCAGGATCGGCTCCAGGCTGAACATCGCCAGCAGGGCGCCGACCACGGTCAGGGCTTCGCGCACATAGTTGACCACGCCGGTGGTCGCCGCCTCGCGGATCAGGCCGGCGTCATAGAGCACCGAGGCGACATAGGAGCCGGAATGGGCCCCGCGCAGGCGCTGCAGGTCCGAGCGGATCAGGCGGCCGAACAGGCGCACCTGCATGTCGCCGACGACGCCGTTGCCGATGCGGTTGATGACATTGGCCTGGATCACCTGGAACACGCCGCGCGCCAGGGCCAGGCCGGCGATGGTCAGCGGAATGGTCCAGATCGCGCCCGCGCGCGGATGGGTGATCAACTGGTCGATGGCCGGCTCGATGATCTTGGCCAGCTTCACCGACAGGGCCGCCACGATCGCGGCGCTGACGATCGAAACCGCCAGGCCCTTCCATCGGGGTTTCAGGAACTCGCGCCACATCCGGCCCATCAGGGCGCGGTTCGAGGGCTGAGCATCCGATGAGGTCATGGCGGAGGGGTCGGATTTGTGGGCGGGGCTGTCAAGGACGTGGCGGACGCACTGCCCATGAAAAGCGACGCCATGAGGGCGGCTTTTGCCTTTCGAGGCCGATACCCTTACCTAGGCTCGGAATTTCCGAAGGATCGCGCCGCCTTGGCCAAGTTCGACCTCGCCACGCCCTGGGGCCGGTTCAAGACCTATCTCCACTATCTGTGGAACGATCACGCCTATCTGCGGCTGGGCTTTTCGAACGCCCACTGGATCAGCCCCGAGCTGGTCCGCGCCAACCAGCCGTGGCCGTTCCAGCTGGCCTGGTGGAAGAAGCGGGGGATCAAGACGATCGTGAACCTGCGGGGCGGCTTCGACGGCAGCTTCTACGCCCTGGAGAAGGACGCCTGCGAACGCCTGGGCCTGAACTTCGTCGACTTCACCATCACCTCGCGCGAGGTCCCCATCCGCGAGCGGGTGCGCGGCGCCAAGGAGCTGTTCGAGAGCATCGAATATCCGGCCCTGATGCACTGCAAGTCGGGCGCGGACCGGGCGGGGATCATGAGCGTGTTCTACGCCCACTACCGCCTGGGCCTGCCGATCCGCGAGGCGATGAAGCAGCTTGGGCCGCGCTACCTGCACATCAAGCACGGCAACACCGGCGTGCTGGACTACGTGTTCGAGCAGTATCTCGAGCGGGGCGAACCCAAGGGGCTGACGTTCAGCGAATGGGTCGAGAGCGACGACTACGATCCCGTCGCGATGAAGAAGACCTTCCGGGCGGGGATGCTGGGCAAGGTGCTGACGGATAGGATTTTGCGGCGGGAGTAGGGGGGCGGCGACTTGCCCCCTCCAGGCCTTCGGCCCTCCTCCCCCGGAGGGGGAAGAAGGCGCGATCCTTCCGCCCCCTCCGGGGGCGGACGACCTGCGGAGCAGGTCAGGTGGGGGCCAGTGACCCGGCCCCCTGCGCACCTTAGCCCTCGCTCGGATCCAGCAGCTTGTGGGCGTGGATGATGAAGTAGCGGGCGTGGGCGTTGTCCACGGTCGCCTGGGCCTTGGCCTTCCAGGCCTTGTGAGCGTCTTCGTAGCTGGGATAGGCGCCGACGAACTCGACCTTGGACAGGTCGCGGAATTCGATGCCGGCGACATCCTTCAGTTCACCACCGACGACGATATGAAGAAGCTGCTTGTCAGCCATTTGGAGCAAGTTCCTGCGAGGAATTGGTTTTATGGCAGCTCGATATGCCCGACGCGTGACAGGATCAATGGCGCAAGCGCGCGATTGGCGCAAACCAGGCTCGGAACCAGCGGAACGGGCCGATTATAGGCGAAATCCCGGCCCTTGTGGTCGCTGAGCCACGCACCGGCGCGGCGGCAGATCAGGTCGGCGGCGGCGACGTCCCATTCGCTCTTGGGCGACAGGGCTATGGCCGCGTCGAAGGTCCCGGCCGCCACCAGGCACATGCGGTAGGCGATCGAATTGCGGCTCTCGATCCGCATGTCCGGCCACGGCTCGCGCCAGGCCGGGTGGGCGAACATCTTGGCGTCGCCGAGCATGGCCGAGCCTTCCAGGCTTTGGGTGGCGCTGGGCTCGATGATCACGCCGTTCAGGGTCGCGGGACCGTCGACCGTGGCGGCGTAGGTCTCGTTCAGGGCCGGCGCATGGACGACGCCGGCGACGGGCTGGCCGTTCTCGACCACGGCGATCGACACCGCGAACCACGGCTTGCCCTTCATGAAGGCGGCCGTGCCGTCGATCGGGTCGACGACGAACTGGCGGGTGGTGGTCAGGCGGGCCGGATCGTCGACCGTCTCCTCCGACAGCCAGCCGTAGCCGGGCCGCTCGGCGCCAAGCTCGGTCTTCAGAAGGGTGTCGACGGCGAGGTCGGCGTCGGTGACCGGCGAGCCGCCCTCCTTGGACCAGATCTTCAGGCCGCCCTCGCGCGCGGCGAGCGCCAGCTCGCCGGCCTCCCTGGCGGCCTGGAGGATCAGGTCCAGGTCGTTCATTTGCCCGCGATCGCCAGCGCGTCGACCAGGAGCGACGGACTGTTGCTGGCGCCGCGGAACTGCAGGTCCGAGCCAGGCACGAGGCGGCCGTAGATGTCGATCAGGTTGCCGGCCACGGTGATTTCGGTGACCGGGCCGGTGCTCTCGCCGTTCTCGAACCAGACGCCCGAGCAGCCCACCGACCAGTCGCCGGTGTTGCCGTTCAGCGAGGGGCCGAACATCGAGGTGACCAGGAGGCCCGTCCCGGCGTCCTTCATCAGACCCTCCAGATCCCGCGCGCCGGGCTGGAGCGTCAGGTTGTGGGTCGAGACGCTGGAGGGGCCCGCGAGGCCGCGCGAGGCGTGGCCGGTGGTGACGAGGCCCAGTTGCTTGGCCGAGCTGGTGTTGAGCAGCCAGGTGGTCAGCACGCCGTCGTCGATCAGGGCGCGGGCCTGCGTGGCCACGCCCTCGTCGTCGAACGGGGCCGAGCCCAGGCCGCGCACGCGGTGCGGGTCTTCCAGCAGGTTGACGCCCTGGGCGAAGATCCGCTGGCCCAGCTTGTCCTTCAGGAACGAAGCGCCCCGCGCGACCGAGGGGCCGGAGATCGCGCCCAGCAGCGGGCCGATCAGGCTCATCGCCAGTCGGTTTTCGAAGATCACCGGCGCGACCGCCGAGGCGATCTTGCGCGGGTTGAGGCGCGCCACGGCCTGGCGGCCCGCCTCCATGCCGATGTCGCCGGCGGGCGGCAGATCGCCGAAGTGGCGGGCCGATCGGCCCTCGCCGCCGCGCTCCATGCCCGCGCCCTCGCCGGCGATGGCCGAGGCCGAGATCGAGTGGCCGGTGGCCGCGTGGGTCCCGTGGAAGCCGGCGGTGGTGACCAGCGCCCAGCGGGACGACGACCAGGTGGCCGAGCCGCCGTCGGAATTGGTCACGCCCTTGACTTCGCGGGCGTGCGCCTCGGCGATACGCGCCTGGGTCTCCAGGGTCTCGGCGGTGGGCTCGTAGGGGTCGACCAGGTCAAGCTCGGGGAACGGACCCTTGGCCAGGCGATCGTGCGGCGCCAGGCTGGCATAGGGATCTTCCGGAGCCAGTCGGGCCATGGCGACGGCGCGCTCGACCAGTTTGGCGCGGGCCTCGGCCGAGATGTCTGAGCCGGAGACGGTGGCGCTGCGGCTGCCGATGAAGACGCGCAGGCCCAGGTCGCGGGCCTCTTCGCGCTCGACCTCTTCCAGCTCGCCCAGGCGCACCGAGACGGAGAGCGACTGGCGCTCGGCGAAGACGGCTTCGGCGGCGTCCGCCCCGGCCTTGCGCGCGGCGGCGACCACGTCATACAGCAGATTATCGTCCATGCGGTCTTATGGACTTTATCGCCGCCCCCGTGCAACGGGGGAGGCGGGTTCGGGTCCGCTACCCGATCGCCGACAGCAGCAGGGCCACGCCCGCGAAGATGTAGGCCAGCCAGGTCGCCACCATGCCGAGGGCGCGAGGGACCGAGGCGCCGCCGCTGTTGTAAAGGCCGACCGCATGGACCACGCGGCCGGCGAACAGGATGACGCCGACCACGTGGATGGCCAGCGGCGAGGCGCCGGCCACGGCCAGCACGGCCAGGGCCGCGACGCCGGTCGGCACATATTCGGTGGCGTTACCGAAGGCGCGGATGGCGCGAGCCAGCTCCGGGATGCCCTCGTCGCCCAGGGCCACCTTGTGCTTCTGGCGCAGGCGCACGACCAGCAGCGACAGGATCAGCAGCAGGAAAAGGTGCAGGCCGGCCCAAAGCGCGGCGGCGTGGCCGGAAGCGAGAGTGTCCATAACGTCGAACCCTAGTATTTACGCTCCCCCCGAGCGGCGGGCCATATGAGGCCTTCCGCCCGGGCTCGGCAAGCAGACCTCCCTATCGCGCGATTTCGCGGGCGATCGGATAGAGCAGGTAGTGATCGTCGTAGAAGGGCGTGCGTTCGTAGAACCAGGCCAGGCGCGCGTCCGGATCGGCGGCGAACTCGGGCTCTGCGGCCAGCTTGGCTTCGAACGCGGCCTTCAGCGCCGGATCGGCGGCCATCATCTTCTCGGCCAGGGGCGCGATGGCGTAGGACTCGATGTACTCGACCCGGCTCAGCACCTCGGGGACCATGCCCCAGGCGAAGACGCTTTCGCTGGACTGCGGTTCCAGCAGCAGCACGACCAGATCGCCCAGCGGCTGGTCGGTGGGGACGCGGACCGAGCCCTTGGGGAAGGTCCAGTCGCGGGTCTCGGTCGTCACCGTGTCGACGCTGATCTGGACGTGACCCTCATTGGCGCGGTCGGCGAGCTTGGGGTCGACGAGACGGATCATCTCGACGGTCACGACCTTGTCGGCCGGCAGGGTCTCCAGTGTCACGCCATGCAGTTCCAGCCGCTCGATGATATCGGCGCGGTAGCTGGGCACGTAGTAGGCGAGCGGACGCTTCAGGCTCAGGGTCGGGTGCGAGCCGTAGAACGGGGCCGGCCAGATCTCCGGATCGGGCTCGCCCAGCCAGCGGATCTCCTTCCGGCCCGAGGCGGGGCTGTCATAGGTCTCGTACTTGATGCCCTTGAAGTGGCGCGTGTAGCTCGGCTTGTCGTCCGACACGAAGTTGGCCAGGACCTCGGCCGGGCGCAGGGCGCTGTCGGCGGCGATGGCTGCGCGCAACTCGCCCCCCTTTTCGGCCAGCAGCTTCAGAGCCGTCTCGATGAAGACATAGGTTCCCAGCACGCGCTGGGCGTGGGGCTTGAGGCTGTGGTTCTCGATCAGGATGGTCGGGACGTGGGCCGCCGCGCCCCAGCCGTTCGAGAACCGCTCGCCCAGGCCGCCGTCGTTGAAGCCGGCCTTGGGGTTCTGGTCGTCTACGCCGAACACCAGCTCGCCCGGGATGTGGCCCTCGGCCTCCAGGCTGGCGTTCATGGTCGGCTTGAGCACGTCGTCCAGCCACTGGGCGATGGCCGGCGAGCGGCTCCAGACGCCGTTCTCGCCGTTGAAGCCGTAGGTGACGTCGTACTGGTAGTCCAGGCCGTCGGTGACGTGGACGTCGACATAGAGATCGGCCTTGTACTTGGCCTGCAGACGCTTCAGCGCCCGCATCTCCGGCTGGTCCAGCTTCATGAAGTCGCGGTTCAGGTTCTGGTTGGTCGCGGTGTTGCGCCAGCCCTGGATGCGCGGCCCGCGCTGGTTGGGGCGCGAATAGGCGCTGGCCCGCTCATGGCCGTCAACCGAGAGGATCGGGATCAGGACGAGGTTGACCTTGTCCAGAAGCGCGTCCTTGCCGTGAAAGGCCATGTCCCGGAGCAGCATCATGCCGGCGTCCTTGCCGTCGATCTCGCCGGGGTGGATGCCGCACTGGACCAGCAGCAGCGGCTTCCTGGGGTCCAGCGTCTCGCCGTCCTTGCTGGCGATCACGGCGAAGATCGCGCGGCCCTGCGGCGACACGCCGAAGTCCTCGACCCGGACCAGCTCGGACGCCGTGTCCAGGCGATCGAACCAGGCGCGGGTGTCGACATAGTTGGGCGAGAAGTCGTGCTCGGCGTCGGCCTCGAACGCCGTCACCCAAGGATCGGACTTGTCGCGGATCAGCCCCTGGCTGGCGCCCTGCCAATGCGGGGCCGGCGGCAGGAAGGCTTCGTCCCACGGGGCTTTCGCCGTCGCCTTACGTTCTTGGGCCATGCTCGTACTCGCTGTCAGGGCGACGACCGGCGCCGCCGGGGAGGCTTTTGATGCTCAGGGCTTCTTCCAGATCGGCGCGCCGCCGCCCGGCAGGCCCAACCGCGACCATTTCTCGGTGACCGCGTCGACCACGCTCTGATCCATGCGGATTTCCTGGCCCCATTCGCGCTTGGTCTCGGGCGGCCACTTGTCGGTGGCGTCGAGGCCGATCTTGGAGCCCAGGCCGCTCTCGGGCGACGCGAAGTCCAGATAGTCGATCGGGGTGTGCTCGATCACCGTGATGTCCCGCGCCGGGTCCATCTTGGTGCTGATCGCCCACATCACGTCCTTCCAGTCGCGGGCGTCGATGTCGTGGTCCACGACGATCACCCACTTGGTGTACATGAACTGGCGCAGATAGCTCCAGACGCCCAGCATCACGCGCTTGGCGTGGCCGGGATAGGCCTTCTTCATCGACACCACGGCGATGCGGTAGCTGCAGCCCTCGGGCGGCAGCCAGAAGTCGACGATCTCGGGAAACTGCTGGCGGATCAGTGGGATGAACACCTCGTTCAGCGCCTCGCCCAGCACCGAGGGCTCGTCCGGCGGCCGGCCGGTGAAGGTGGTCAGGTAGATCGGGTCCTTCCTCATGGTGATCGCGCTCACCTGGAAGACCGGGAACTTCTCGACGCTGTTGTAGTAGCCGGTGTGGTCGCCGTAGGGGCCTTCATCCTCGTAGTCGTCGAGCAGGACGTGGCCCTCGATGACGATCTCGGCGTGGGCCGGAACCATCAGCGGCACGGTCTTGGCGGGGACGAGGTCGACCTTGGCCCCGCGCAGCAGGCCGGCGAACTGGTACTCCGACAGGGTGTCGGGCACCGGGGTCACGGCAGCCAGGATGGTGCCAGGGTCCGCGCCCAGGACGGCGCAGGCGGGCAGGGGCTCCTTGTTGCCCGCCTTCTTGTGGCGGGCGTAGTGCTGGGCACCGCCGCGATGGGCCAGCCAGCGCATGATGCAGCGGTCCTTGCCTAGCACCTGCATGCGATAGATGCCGAGGTTGAAGTCATCCTCGCGATCCTTGCCCGGACCCTTGGTGACGACCAGCGGCCAGGTGATCAGCGGCGCCGGCTCGCCCGGCCAGCAGGTCTGGACCGGCAGCCGGGTCAGGTCGATCTGGTCGCCGGTCAGGACGACCTCCTGCACCGGCGCCTTCTTCACCGTCCCGGGCCGCATGGCCATCACGGTCTTGGCCAGGGGCAGCATGTCCAGGGCGTCCTTCAGCCCCTTGGGCGGCGCGGGCTGGCGCAGGAAGGCCAGCAGTTCGCCGACCTCGCGCAGCTCGCCCGCCGTTTCACGAGGCTCGCCGCCCAGGGTCACGCCCATGGCCACGCGCTTGACCGTACCGAACAGGTTGGCGAGAGCGGGCATCGACGAGCGCGAGCCGTCGGGCAGCAGCACGTGCTCGAACAGCACCGCCGGGCCGCCGGTCGCCAGCAGCCGGGTCTGGATCTCGGTCATCTCCAGTACGCTGGAGACCGGTTCGGAGACGCGCACCAGCTCGCCCTTGGCCTCCAGGACGTCGATGAATTCGCGGAGGGATCGGTAGGCCATGGGGATACTCGTGCGTGCGATCTAGTTGGCCACGGCCAGGTCGTCGGCGTGGATCATCGGGCCTTCGGTGAAGCCAAGTTCGGCCTCGATGGCGTCGGAGCGCAGGCCGGCGATGCGGTGGGCGTCGGCGCTGTCGTAGCGCACCAGCCCCCGGGCGACCTCGCGGCCGGTCTCGTCGCGGACGCGGACGGCGTCGCCCTTCTCGAACGGTCCCTCGATGGCGCGGACCCCGGCCGACAGCAGGCTTTTGCCGGCCTCCAGCGCCTTGGCGGCGCCGGCGTCGACCGTGACCCAGCCCTGCGGCGCGAGGGAGCCGGCGATCCAGGCCTTGTAGGCGGCGGCGGGCGAGGCGTTGGCCTCGATCAGCGTGGCCTTCTCGCCGTCGGCGATGGCGGCCAGCGGATGCGGGCGCGAGCCCAGCGTAATGAGCGTGGCGCAGCCAGCGGCGCGGGCGATGCGGGCGGCGGCGATCTTGGTGGCCATGCCGCCGGTGCCCACGCCGGCGTCGGCGTTGGCGCCCTCGGCCATGCCGGCGATCTCGGCCGTGATCTCGCTGACCAGCGGGATGTGCGCGGCGGCGGGGTTCTTGCGCGGGTCGGCGGTGTAGAGGCCGTCGATGTCCGACAGCAGCACCAGCAGGTCGGCGCCGGCCATCTGGGCGACGCGGGCGGCCAGGCGGTCGTTGTCGCCGTAGCGGATCTCCTCGGTGACGACCGTGTCGTTCTCGTTGACCACCGGCACGACGCCCAGGCCCATCAGGGTCTCGGTGGTGGCGCGGGCGTTCAGCCAGCGTCGGCGCATCTCGGTGTCGTCGCGGGTCAGCAGGATCTGGGCGACGCCGACGCCGTGGGGTTCGAAGGCTTCCTCCCAGGCGCGCATCAGCAGGGACTGGCCGGCGGCGGCGGCGGCCTGTTTCTCGGGCAGGGTGGTCTTTCGGCCGGTCAGGCCCAGGCGACGGCGACCCAGGGCGACCGCGCCCGACGAGACCACCAGCACCTGCTTGCCGGCGTCGCGCAGGGCGGCGGCGTCGGCGCAGAACGCCTCCAGCCAGGCCCGGTTGGCCGCGCCCGTCTCGGCCTCGACCAGCAGGGCCGAGCCGACCTTGAAGACGATTCTGCGGGCCTTCGCGAACGCCCCGGCGGCTTGGCTCACGGAGTCCAGCCCCCGGGGGTCTCCTCGATGTGGTCTTCATCCTCGTCGATCTCTTCCTCGAGATCGCCGCGACGGATGCGGACCTGTCGATAGGCGGCGCGCAGCAGTTCGGTGACGCCCTGGCCAGAGACGCCCGACACCAGGCGCGGCTTGACGCCCGCGACGGCTTCCAGCTCGGCGATCTTCTCGGCGAGGGTCTCCTCGTCGAGGGCGTCGATCTTGTTCAGCGCCAGGATCTCGGACTTGTCGGCCAGCTCGTCGCCATAGGCTTCCAGTTCGCCTCGGATCGTGGTCCAGGCGCCGGCGATGTCGTCCTGAGTGGCGTCGATCAGGTGGATCAGCACCGCCGAGCGTTCCACGTGGCCCAGGAAGCGGGTGCCCAGGCCCGCGCCTTCCGACGCCCCCTCGATCAGGCCGGGAATGTCGGCCAGCACGAAGCGCTCGCTGCTCGACAGGTCGACGACGCCCAGGTTCGGGGTCAGGGTGGTGAACGGATAGTCGGCGATCTTCGGCTTGGCGGCGCTGGCGGCGGCCAGGAAGGTCGACTTGCCGGCGTTGGGCAGGCCGACCAGGCCGACGTCGGCGATCAGCTTCAGCCGCAGCCAGATCCAGCGCTCCTCGCCCTCCTGGCCGGGATTGGCGTATTTCGGCGCCTGATTGACCGGGCCCTTGAAGTGCAGGTTGCCCCAGCCGCCGTTACCGCCCTTGGCCAGCAGCAGGCGCGCGCCCGCGTGGTCCAGGTCGGCGATCAGGGTTTCCTTGTCTTCTTCGAGGATCTCGGTGCCCACCGGAACCTTCAGCAGCACGTCGTCCCCGGCGGCGCCGTGGCGCGCGCGGCCCATGCCGTGCACGCCCGTGCCGGCCTTGAAGTGCTGCTGGTAACGATAGTCGATCAGGGTGTTGAGGCCTTCGACGGCCTCGATCCACACGTCGCCGCCGCGACCGCCGTCGCCGCCGTCCGGGCCGCCGTACTCGATGTACTTCTCGCGGCGGAACGACACCGATCCGCCGCCGCCGTTACCCGAGCGGATGTAGATCTTGCATTGGTCCAAGAATTTCATGGCGCTCTTTAGTCCCAAGGCGTCCCACGCGTCGAGCCCAAAGGGCTCCAAGGCCGTCATCCCGACCCACCGGGCCGGCTCTTCGAACCGTGACGCTCGGCCGCGCGGAAAAGCGTGACTGCTGGCCCTTATCGTGACGAAATGTTAAACCACAGAATGCGACAAAGTGTCTTGGCAGCGTAACCGTCGTTTCTCTCGACGGAGTGGGAGGCTGACCTTGGCTACGGCAGAAGACAGCAACGGCATACTGGCGGGGGATCTGCGCGATTTGTCGACGCAGGATCTTCACCGCAAGTATAGCGCCGAAGCGTCGGTCCACCGCAACATCTTGATCGCCCGCGGCACCGGCGTCGCGCCGCAGTGGCGCGAGTTCAAGACGTTCCTGTCCGAGGTGGGCCTCAGGCCGTCGCCGGAGCACAGCCTCGTTCTGCTGAATCGCTACGAGCGCACCTATGGTCCCGGCCGCGCCAAGTGGATGACCGCCGAGGAGCAGGCCGCCCACGAGATCGAATTCGACCGCCTGCGGGCGGAACAGCAGCGTGAAGAACAGCTGCTGATGCACAAGACCGCCGCCACCAAGCGCGCCAGCATGCCCGGCGCGCCGTCCTTCGGCCAATTCACGCCCCTGGGCGGCAGGCCGGTGGCCTTCACCGATGTGGCCCGCAAGCTGGCCATCCCGGTCTCGGCCCTGTCCAAAGCCATGCCGGCCGGCACGTCCGCCGACGAGCTGGTCAAGCGGTCCAGCACCGCCAACGAGCTGATCAACGAGCAGGCCACCTGGCTGCCGCCGGATCCGGTCCGCAAGGCCGGCTTCTTCGAGGCCTACCGCATCTGGCACCTGCAGGTGCAGCCGCAGTTCGGCCGCGCCGCCACCCCGACCTTCCTGTTCCTCTACATCGCCCTGCCGGTCATGAAGCAGTGCCGCGACGAGCTGATGGACCTGGACCTGTGGAATCCGCTGGGCCAGCGCGCGACGAGCGCGCGCGACGCCCATGTCTCGTGGAAGAAGTACACCGAGTTCATGCCGCGCGCGCAGGTGGCGCTGATGGAGATCCCCATCTACGCGACCTACTCGCTGCTGTCGGACCTGGACGCCTTGTGCGAGCGGATCACCACCGCCGAAAAGCGTTTCCGCGAAGGTCCGCAGAAGGTGATCCACACGCACCGGGCGGCTTAGGAGCTTAGGCTAGCCACACCATCATCCGCGTCGCCGCCGGCTCGCCGCGCGCGATCGAGGGCTTGTGCTCGACGACGCCGGTATAGAGGAAGCCGGCCTTGACCAGCACGCGGCCCGAGGCCTCGTTGTCGGCGAAGTGGCCGGCCACGACATAGCGCTTCCGCCAGGCCGAGCGGGCCCACTCCAGCGCGCTCCGGGTCGCCTCGGTGGCGTAGCCGCGACCCCAATAGGGCCGGCCGATCCAGTAGCCCAACTCGACCCGGTCCTCCGGCGTGGTGAACAGGCCGATGACGCCGATCAGGCCCTCGTCGGCCAGTTCGATGGCGAAGGTGTTGTCGCGCGCGCGATCCTGGGTTCCGCAACGGGCCACGAAGTCCTCGGCGTGGCCGCGGGTATAGGGCGCCGGCATGCGGGTGGTCATGCGCGCGACGTCATGATCGACGCAGAAGGCCGCCACGCGGTCGACATCGGCCTTGGCCGGCGCGCGCAGCGTCAGCCGCTGGGTCTCGATGACGGGTCTTTCTTCGATGACGCACATCGGCGCCTCCCAGAGTTTCCGGCTCCTCTTGCTTGGGAACCGTGACGCCGCCATGGCGAAGCTTTCGATTTTCATGGCGGCAAGACAAAACAAAAGCGGGGAGCCCGGCGTTCCGGACTCCCCGCTAGAGATCGTCTGTCCGGATCGTCTTCTGAGTGAGAAGCACGATCCGAAGAAACTCTGGTTCGTGCTTACTCGGCCGGTTGAGCGGCCGGAGTCACCGTCACGTACGTACGGTTATGCTTCTTGGTCACGAAGCCCACGGCGCCTTGCACGAGCGCAAACAGGGTGTGGTCCTTGCCGATGCCGACATTCGTGCCCGGATAGAACTTCGTGCCGCGTTGACGCACGAGGATGTTGCCGGCGAGAACCTTCTCGCCGCCGAACTTCTTCACGCCAAGGCGCTTCGACTCTGAGTCGCGACCGTTGCTGGACGAGCCGCCTGATTTCTTGTGAGCCATCTTGCTCTCCTACCTTTAGAAGGCGTCGCCCTTAGGCTTCGCCTTCCTCCGTGGTGGCGGCGGCCTTCTTAGGGGCGGCCTTCTTCTTCGGGGCGGCTTCGGCGGCCGGCTCGACGGCGGCGTCAGCAGCCTTCGGAGCCTTGGCGGCCTTCTTCGGGGCGGCCGGAGCGGCTTCCGAAGCGGTCGGGATCGTCGCCGGAACGGCGGCGTCGCCGAGGCCGCGGGCGCGGGCGTTCAGGATGACCTTCGGGGTCAGGTCGATCGCGCCGTCCCACTTGGCTTCCAGGCCAGCGCCGACGACCGACGTGACGCGCACGACGGACTCGAGTTGGCGGTGGCCGCGGGTGCGGCGGTAGCCCTGGCGACGGATCTTCTTGAAGATCTTCACCTTCTCGCCCTTGCGGGTTTCGAGCAGGGTGCCGGAGACGACAGCGCCGTCCACGGTGGGGGCGCCGACCGTCACGGCCTCGCCTTCGCCAAGCATCAGGACTTCACCGAAGGCCACGGCAGCGCCGGGTTCACCTTCGAGCTTTTCGACAACCAGCAGGTCGCCGGCTTGAACCCGGTACTGCTTGCCGCCGGTTTTGATCACCGCGTACATAGGTTAGCGCCTTAAAAACGTGCGTTCGCAAAATAGGGAACGCCCGCTCGGAAACCCGGCGGGCGAAGAGGGCGCGACTTATACAGCCAGAAGGCCGGGAGTCAACGCCGTTGGGCCGGAATCCGACGACCACGGCGCTTAAGTTCGATTAGGCGGATGCGACCCCTGGGATGTTATTTTATAACGCGCTATATGCCGTGACGTGAACTCAACCTTCTTTACCTCCATCGCCGTGACCGGTTTCGCCGTGGCTTTCCTGCACGCGGCGCTGCCCACGCACTGGCTGCCGTTCGTCTTGGTCGGCCGCGCCCAGAAGTGGTCCACCGGCCGCACCCTGGGCGTGACCCTGCTGGCGGGCCTCGGCCATGTGGGCCTGACGATCGCGCTCGGCCTGGGCCTGGTGGTCGCGGGCCTGGCGCTTGAACCCAGGCTGGGCGGCCTGTTCCACTGGGTGGTCGGCGGGCTGATGGTCGCCGTGGGCCTCTTCTATATAGCGCGAGGGCGCCACAACCACGCCCTGCCCGAGGCGGGCCGGCGCAGCTACGCCTCCGACCGCGCCGCGATCATCGCCCTGGTCACCCTGCTGACCTTGTCGCCCTGCGAGGCGTTCCTGCCCTATTACCTGGCCGGGATGCAGCACGGATGGCAGGCCTTCCTGGTGCTGAGCGCGGTGCTGCTGGCCGCCACCTCGGCCGGGATGCTGATCTTCACCAGCCTGTCGCTGGCCGGCTTCAAGCGCCTGGGCCTGCAATGGGTCGAGCGCTACGAGGAAACCATCCTGGGGGTGGCCCTGGTGCTGGTCGGCTTCGCGGTCGCATTCTTCAAGACCTAAACGGGCTTCAAGCCGCAAGCCGCTTTCGCTGGAGCCTCGAGGCTCCTAAATAGCGGCCATGACCCAAGCTCCCGCTCCCCCTCCTCTTGCTGGAAGTGGCAAGATCCCCGTCACCGTGCTGACCGGCTATCTCGGCGCCGGCAAGACCACGCTGCTCAACCGCATCCTCACCGAGGAGCACGGCAAGCGCTACGCCGTGATCGTCAACGAGTTCGGCGAGGTCGGCATCGACAACGACCTGGTGGTCGGGGCCGACGAGGAAGTGTTCGAGATGAACAACGGCTGCGTCTGCTGCACGGTGCGCGGCGACCTGATCCGCGTCCTCCAGGGCCTGATGAAGAGGAAGGGCGGCTTCGACGCCATCATCGTCGAGACGACCGGCCTGGCCGATCCGGGCCCGGTGGCCCAGACCTTCTTCGTCGACGACGACGTCAAGGCCCGCACGGCGCTCGATTCGGTCACCGCCGTGGTCGACGCCAAGCACATCATGCTGCGCCTCTCCGACAGCAAGGAGGCCGTCGAGCAGATCGCCTTCGCCGACCAGATCGTGCTGAACAAGACCGACCTGGTGTCGGAGGACGATCTGCGCCACGTCGAGGCCCGTATCCGCCGGATCAACCCGCTGGCCCCGATCCACCGCGCCCAGCGCTCGAACGTTCCGCTGGACGCCATCCTGGGCAAGCACAGCTTCGACCTGGAGCGGATCACCGAGCTGGAGCCGTCGTTCCTGAACCCGGCCCACGGCGAGGCCGGCCACGTGCACGACGAGCACTGCGGCCATGATCACCACCATCATGACCACGGGCACGACCATGGGCATGTCCATGACGAACACTGCGGTCATGATCACCACCATGGCCATGACCACGGCCACGCCAGCGCCATCCACGACGATGGCGTCAAGGGCGTCTCCCTGACCCTGGACAAGCCCGTGGACGGCCAGAAGATCACCGCCTGGCTGAACGACCTGCTGGCCAAGCGCGGCCCGGACATCCTGCGCGCCAAGGGCATCATCGACGTGAAGGGCGAGAACAAGCGTCTCGTGTTCCAGGCCGTCCACATGATCCTGGAAGGCGACTTCCAGCGCGAATGGACCGACAAGGACAAGCGCTACAGCCGCATGGTGTTCATCGGCCGCGACCTGGACGAGGCCGAACTGCGCAAGGGCTTCGAGGCGACGGCGGCCTAGGCGGCCAGACCGCCCAGGATCTGGGCCAAGAGGCGGCTCGACAGGGTCTGCGTCATCGGCGAGGCGGCGAAATCCGCCGCCGCCTTGTCGCGCAGACCGCCGATCTCGCGCGTCAGGTACTTGATCGTCCCGGCCGGGCCCGACTCGCGCTCGGCTTGGTCGGCGGCGAACTGCTCACGGAGCCTCTGCCGGTCCTCGTCCGTGCGGACCGGGGGCGACGCCACGGTCTCGTCGTCGGGGCCGGAGCGGATCTGGCTCCATTGCGCGGGCTCGACATCGACCCGCAGCGCGCTCGCCGACAGTCTCAGCGGCATCGCCGCGGCCATCTCGTCCTGCGAGCGCAAACCGTCGCCGTCGGCGTCGCGTCCCAGGAACACGGGGCCGGACAGGAAGCCGTTGTCCAGGGTGTCGGCCCGGCGCAGCGCCTTCTCGGCCTCCATTTCATCGTCGGACAGCTTGCCGTCGCCATCGATATCGGCGCGGGCGAACAGGCTGGCCACCGCCTCCGAGGCGGAGCCCGACGGCGGATTGCCGCCCATCGACGGGGCGGCGGCCATTTCCGCCCGGCTGATCTTGCCGTCCTGGTCGGCGTCCAGGCCCTTCATCATCGTGGCGAAGGCGTCGCTGGACCGGGTCGAATCCCCCGCCTTCAGTTCGTCGAGGCTCAGGCCCTGGTCGGTGTCGGTGTCCAGCCGGTCGAAAAGCTTCTGATACAGCTGCTGGGTGAGCGCGCCGCCGCCGATCGTCGTCATCTGTCTGGGCTCCGCCGTTAAGGGATGGCGAAAGGACAAGCAAGGATCGCGCCAAGGTAGAGCTTGGGGCAAACAAAAAGCCCCGGAGCCTGAGCTCCGGGGCTTTCGTGTTTGGCGATCGCCGAAGCTGCTTAGTGCAGGTCTTCGTTGATCAGGCCGACCTTGAACCAGCCCGAGGTCTGGAGTTGGTTCAGGACGCCCATGAAGTCGGCGTACAGCACGTCGGCGTCGGCGCGGATCATGACGCGCTGCTCGTCCTTCGGGCCGGTTTGGCCGGTCGCGGCGAACTTGGCGTTCAGATCGGCTTCCAGGCCGTCGAGGCTGGTCTGCTTCTCGGCGATGAAGATCGCGCCCGACTTCTGGATCGAGATGAAGACCGGCTCCTTCGGCTTCGGAGCGTTCGGGGGCGGCGGAACCGCCGGTGGCAGGTCGATCTTGATCGAGGTCACGGCCATCGGCACGGCGACCATGAAGATGATCAGCAGCACCAGCAGGATGTCCACGAAGGGCGTGACGTTGATTTCGGAATTCTGGCCCAGCGAATAACGGCCACCGCCGCCGCCAGCAAGTTTAGCCGCCATAGCCTGACTGTCTCCCAGAAGGCCGCGCCGACACGGGCGCGCCTGAAATGTCGTTACCTCGCCACGTCTGGCGTAGACGGGCGCGGAAGTAAAGCCCGACGACGCAGCGCAATGGCAACCCCCTTTTCGACTCTTTTTGACCGAACGCCGTTCGAACGTGCAGCTTCGTGGGTACGGCTTCGCCCGAGGCGCGAATTGCGCCTCGCGGGCGGGCTTTCTGAAAGAGTCTGGTCGTCGGCGGCCCGGCGCCTTATCTCGCGCGCATGATCTTTTCTTTTGACGCCTTCGTCACCGACGCCCTGTTCGATCGCTCCGGCCGCGCCGTGTTCGCCCTGGGCGACGGCACCGTCCGCCTTCAGACCGAGGACGGATTCGTCACGGTCGAGGCCCATGGCGGTCCGATGGGCGGGGCCGTCCTGGCCGCGGCCGTCCATCCCAGCGGCGTCGGCGTCGTCACCGGCGGCGACGATGGCAAGGTGGTCTGGAGCCGAATCGAGGGGGGCGAGGTGGTCGCCACCTTGATCGCCGAGGTGAAGAACAAGTGGATCGAGCACGTGGCGACCAGCGCCGCCTCGGGCCTGATCGCCTTTACGGCCGGCAAGGAGGTCCACGTCCGCGACGCCGCCGACCCGGCCTTCGCCCGGACGTTCACGCACGAGAAGACGGTGTCGGGCCTGGCCTTCGAGCCCAAGGGCCGTCGCCTGGCCAGCGCCACCTACGGCGGAGCCCAGCTGTGGTACGCTCGCATCGCCGACCAGAAGCCGACCGTGTTGAAGTGGGCCGGCAGCCATATCGCCGTGGCGTTCAGCCCGGACGGGAAGTTCCTGATTTCGTCGATGCAGGAGAACCAGCTGCACGGCTGGCGCCTGTCCGACGGCAAGGACATGCGGATGGGCGGCTACCCCTCGAAGATCAAGAGCGTGGCCTTCTTCGACAAGGGCAACCTGCTGGCCACGGCCGGCGCCTCGGGCGCGGTCATCTGGCCGTTCGCCGGCGCCAACGGCCCGATGGGCAAGGAAGCCGCCGAGATCGGCTTCTCCCGCGATTCGATGGTCGTCCGGGTGGCGGGGATCGACGCCCAGCCGGTCTGCCTGGCCGCCCAGGACAACGGCAAGATCTGGGCCGCGCACATGCGCAACGGCCGCATCGAGACCCTGAAGGCCGAAAAGGGCGCCCCGATCAGCGCCCTCTCGACCAGCGCCGACGGCCGGTTCTTCGCCTGGGGCGACGAGAGCGGCGAGGCGGGCGTGCTGGAGATTCCAGACCTTTCCGGGCCGCGCCAGTTCGCCGGCTAGAGCTCGCGGGTTAGAACCCCTTCAGCTCTCCCCACTCCTCGAACGGGGCGCGCCGCGAGCGGAAGTTGTTCACCGGCGCGGCCTCGTCGCGGTAGCCCAGGGCCATGCCGGAGAACAGCATATGGCCTTCCGGCAGGCCGACATGGTCGTCGACGATCCTGTTGTAGTGCGACCAGAACTCCTGCGGGCAGGTGTCCAGGCCCCGCTCGACCGCCAGCAGCATGAAGGTCTGCATCAGCATGCCGACGTCGCTCCACTGCGGCGGGCCGCAGCGGCGGTCGATCGAGAAGAACAACTGCACCGGCGCGCCGAAGCCCTGGCCGTTGGTCGAGAACCACTGCAGGCGCTGGATCTTGTCCTCGCGCGGGATGCCCAGCGCGCCGTACATGTCCTCGCCGACCTGGAAGCGGCGCGTACGCAGCGGCTCCCACAGATTGGCCGGATAGACGTCGTATTCGGTCGGGTCGGGCGCGGCCACGCGGGCCAGCATGGTCGCCTTAAGCGTCTCCAGCGGCTCGCCGGCGATGGCCTGGACGCGCCAGGGCTGAAGGTTGCCGCCGGACGGCGCGCGGGCGGCCGCTTCCAACAGTTCGCGGACCAGGGCCCCATCCACGGGATCGGGCTTGAAGGCGCGCACCGACATGCGGCGGTTGACGGCGTCGATCACGTCCATCGAAGGCTCCCTGAAACCCGTGTATCTATGTCGCGCGACAGCGGCGATGCGTCTGGTTAGCATCCGTCCGCAAGGTCAAGACAAGTGGACTTCTCGGTTACGTTTCTTGGGGGCGTTTCGTGCGGCGGCTGTTGCGGAATATCGCGCTGGCTCTGTTCATCGTGCTGGTGGCCGGACCGGTGGTGACGGTGATTCTCTATCGCTTCATCCCGCCGCCGGTGACCCCGCTGATGGTCATTCGCGCCGTCGAGGGCCGGGGGCTGGACCATCGCTGGAGGCCCCTGGACAAGGTCGCGCCGGCGCTGCCGCGCGCCCTGATCGCCGCCGAGGACGCCCGGTTCTGCGAGCACCACGGCTTCGACTTCGACGCCCTGCAGAAGGCCTACGCTAACAACGAGGCCGGCAAGAAGATCCGCGGCGGTTCGACCATCAGCCAGCAGACGGCCAAGAACGTCTTCCTGTGGCCGGGGCGCTCCTATGTCCGCAAGGGCCTGGAGGCCTGGTTCACGGTGCTGATCGAGCTGCTGTGGGGCAAGCCGCGGATCATGGAGGTCTATCTCAACTCCATCGAGTTCGGCTCGGGCATCTACGGCGCTCAGGCCGCCTCGCAGCGCTATTTCGGCGTCGACGCCGACAAGCTGACCCAGGCCCAGGCCTCGCGGCTGGCGGCCATCCTGCCCAGCCCGCTGAAGTGGCGGGTGATCAAGCCGGGCAAGTACGTGGCCAAGCGGACCCAGAAGATCGGCAAGGCCTCGGGCGCGGTGCGCCGCGACGGCCTGGCTGATTGCTTGGGCTAGGAGGAAACATGCCCGTCGCGCCTGGACCCACGCTCGAGACCGAACGCCTGATTCTACGGCCGCCGGCCGATGCCGATCTCGACGGCTGGGCGATGCTGATGGCGGACCCGCAGGCCGCCCGTTTCATCGGCGGCGTCCAGCCGCGCGCCTTGGTCTGGCGCGGTATGGCCGCGATGGCCGGATCCTGGGCCTTGCACGGCTTTGGCATGTTTTCGGTGATCGAGAAGGCCAGCGGGGCCTGGATCGGCCGCATCGGTCCCTGGCGGCCGGACGGCTGGCCCGGCGATGAGGTTGGCTGGGGCCTGCTGCCGTCGGCGCAAGGGCGGGGTTATGCGGTCGAAGCGGCGACGGCGACGATGGACTGGGCCTTCGATCACCTGGGCTGGACCGACATCATCCACTGCATCGATCCGGAGAACATCCCGTCCCAGAACGTCGCCCGGCGCCTTGGCGCGGTCAATCGCGGGCCGGGCAGGTTGCCGCCGCCGCACGACGCCAGCAAGGTCGAGCTCTGGGGGCAGACGGTCGATCAGTGGCGGATGCGTAGCCGCTAGCCGTTCTGGCCGAGAAACGCGTCCGGCGCGCTCCGCATCGCCAGCATGACGCCCACGGGCCGACCTAATCCACCGCCAGGATCACGTCCGACGCCGCGATGTGCGCCTGGACCTTGGCGCCGACCGCCAGGCCCCAGGCCGTGTCGCCTGGCTTCAAGGTCGCCGTCAGGCTCTTTCCCGCCGAGAGCGCGATCGTCACCTCGGCCGACGCGTCGCCGGCCTCGCGGTCGACGATCTCGCCGGGCAGGCGGTTGTCGCCGTCGCCCCCGAGGGGATCGGCGCCGATCCGTACGAAGCTGGACTTGATCAGGGCGATCGCCGCCCGGCCGGGCGCGAGGTTCAGGTCGTCGACGCTGCGCTGGGTGATCGAGGCGCGCAGCGACAGGCTGTCGGTCAGCGCCAGGGTCACGACCGCCGTGACGCCGTCGCCCTCGATCGCCGTCACCACGCCGCGCAGCGCGTTGCGGGCGCTGGTGCGCAGACCCAGGCTCCACAGCGGTTCGGCGTCGCCCGACAGATCCGCCTCCAGCCGCGCGAAGGCCGCGCCGACCTCGCGCTCGGCGGCGCGGAAGGCGCGGATCACCGCTTGCCCGCGCGGCGTGACCTCGGTCGTCCCGCCGCTTCTGCCGCCGGGCGCCGCGCTGACCAGGGGCGCGTCGAAGAGGTTGTTCAGCGCCTGGATTCCGTCCCAGGCGCCCTTGTAAGAGAGCCCCACGTGCTTGGCGGCGGCGCTGATCGAACCCAGACCGGCGACGGCCTCCAGCAGGGCGATGCGTTCCAGCCCCACGCGGGTCAGGCCGCCGCGCTTCAGGATCAGGGAGGCGCTGAAATCGTCTTCGCGAGCCACTGTTTCACCGTTATGTACAGGAGCTACATAACCGCAGCCCGATACCGTTGAGAGGGTAGGACTAACAGATGATCGCGCGCCGTCCGATGCTGATCGCCGCCCTGTCCGGGGCTCTGTCGCTGGTTCTGGGCGGGGCGGCCTTCGCGGGCGAGACCAAGGTCGCCGTGGCCGCCAACTTCACCGAGGCCGCCCGAGAGATCGCCGCCAGGTTCAAGGTCAGGACCGGCCATGACGCGATCTTGAGCTTCGGCTCCTCGGGCCAGTTCTACACCCAGATCGCCAATGGCGCGCCGTACGAGGTGTTCCTGTCGGCCGACGCCGAGCGGCCGGGGAAGGCCGAGGCCGAGGGGCTCGCCGTTCCGGGATCGCGCTTCACCTACGCCACCGGCCGTCTGGTGCTCTACAGCAAGACGCCCGGCCTGGTGGACGGCCCAAATGCCAAGGGCGGGGCCGTGCTCAAGACCGGCAAGTTCGAGAAGCTGTCGATCGCCGATCCCAAGGCCGCGCCCTACGGTCAGGCGGCGGTCGAGACCCTGACCAGGCTGAAGCTCTACGACGCGCTGAAGCCGAGGATCGTGCAGGGGGCCTCGATCACCCAGGCCTTCCAGTACGTCCAGACCGGCGCGGCCGAGCTGGGCTTCGTGGCCCTCTCACAGGTGATCGCCGAGCCGGGCGGCTCGCGCTGGGTCGTGCCGGCCGCCGACCATGCGCCGATCGACCAGCAGGCCGTGCTGCTGAAGACCGGCGCGAACAGCGAGGCGGCCAAGGCCTTCCTGAAGTTCCTGAAGGGCGGCGAGGCCAGGGCGATCATCAAGCGCTACGGCTACGAGGTCCGCTGATCGTGACGGAGGTCCTGTGGCTGACGGGCAAGCTGGCGGGGATCACCACGGTCCTGCTGCTGGCCTTGGCCACGCCCCTGTCCTGGTGGCTGGCGCGCGGCCGCTCGGCCCTGCGCGCGCCCGTGACGGCGCTGGTCGCCCTGCCGATCGTGCTGCCGCCGACCGTGCTGGGTTTCTATCTGCTGATCGCCCTGGGCCCGAAAAGCCCGTTGATGGCGCTGTTCCAGCCGTTCGGAGTCCGCACCCTGGCCTTCACCTTCGAAGGGCTGGTGATCGGCTCGCTGATCTATTCGCTGCCGTTCGCGGTGCAGCCGCTGCGCAACGCGTTCCTGGCGATCGGCGACGAGCCGCTGGAGGCCGCCGCCACCCTCGGCGCCTCGCCTTGGCAGCGCTTCTGGCGGGTGGCCTTGCCGCTGTCGATCCCCGGCTATGTCGCCGCCGCCATCCTGGTCTTCGCCCATACGGTGGGTGAGTTCGGCGTGGTGATGATGCTGGGCGGCAATATCCCGGGTGAGACCGCGGTGCTCTCGACCGAGATCTATCGCCTGGTCGAGGGCATGGAGTGGGGGAGGGCGCACCAGCTGTCGCTGATGCTGCTGGCCTTCGCCTTCCTGGTGCTGTTCACCCTGCTGGGGCTGGAAGCACGCTCGAAGATCCTGCTGCGCGCGCGATCATAGACGGCGCGCGGCTTGGCCGCCGCGCTCCAGGCGACCGAAATCGGACGCGCCTTGCGCTCAGCGACCGTCGAGATGGAACTTGATCAGCGCCTTGGCCGAGCGCGCCACGGCCTTTACCGGACCGCCGGCGCCGAGCGTCACGCGCGCCCCCGAGGCGCCTTCCATCAGCAGCATCAGAGAGTCCGCGAGGTCGTCGTCCTTGGCTCCCGCGGCCCGGGTCAGGGCGTTGATCCGGCGGTACAGCTCTTTCTTGTAGTTGACCGAGACCACCTGGGCGGGGTGGTTCTCCTCGTGCAGTTCGATGGCGGCGTTCGACAGCGGGCAGCCATGGATATCGGCGTTGCAGGCCTTGGTCTCGAAGGCGTCGAAGATCGCCTCCAGCTGGGCGCGGGGTTCGGTGCAGCAGCACGACGTCACCTCTTCCCACCAGGCCCAATAGTCGCGCTCCTGCTCGCGCAGCACCTCGGCGACCAGTTCGTCCTTGGACGGGAAGTTGCGATACAGCGTCATCTTGGTGGCGTCGGCCTCGGACGCGATGGTCTCGACGCCGACCGCGCGGATGCCGTGCTGATAGAACAGCTCGCGGGCGGTCTCGAAGATCCGGTCCCGCGCGGGGCGCTTGGATAGCGGCGCGCTAGGGTTAACCCCCGCCGTTTCCGTGTCGCCCCCGACAACGTCCCCAGAATTTCTCGTCGCCATTTTGGCAGACCTCTCCTTGACGTGCGAGTTACCGGTCAGTATCTCTCGGCTTGTCGATGATACCGAACGGTCTCGTCACATCCTAAATCGTCCTTCCAGTCGCTCGGGTCAAGTAACAGTCCCTGCGACATTTCCTCCCTTAAACCCCAAAAAAGGAGCGCGCGCCAATGCCCCCGCAAACAAACGTTTACGTCGACGCGCCCCAGGCCAAGCCGGCTAAGGGTTTGCTGGGTCTATTTAAATCTCAGGCCGGTCCCAACCGGCGATGGATCGGACAATCCCCCCATGGGCCAACGGTGCGCTCCTTGGGCGACACCTGGTCCTCGAACACCCGACGCTCCGCCCGGCGGCCCGTCTGGGAATGACAACAAGAACCTCCTCTTCCTCCTCCCCGCTTCACCTCCCGACAGGGTCCTCCCCCATGCGTATTCAACCCGTCATCACGTCCTTCGCCGGCCTCGCCGCCGTGGCCGTGCTGGCCGCCTGCTCGGCCCAGGCCAAGCAGGAAGCCGCCGCCCCGCCGCCCGTGCAGGTCACCGTCGCCGACGTCGCCTTCAAGTCGCTCCGCCAGTGGGACGACTTCACCGGCCGCCTCGAGCCGATCGACACCGTCGAGATCCGTCCGCGCGTCAGCGGCTATGTCGACGGCGCGCAGTTCTCCGAAGGCGCTCGCGTCCGCAAGGGCCAGGTGCTCTTCCAGATCGACCCGCGCCCCTACAAGGCCGAGGCTGACCGCGCCGCCGCCGAGGTGTCGCGCGCCAAGGCCCAGCTGGACCTGGCGACCATCAACCGCGAACGCGGCCGTCGCCTGATCGAGCAGAACGCCCTGGCCCAGAGCGAATTCGACCGCCTCGCCTCGGAAGAGCGCGCGGCCCAGGCCAATGTCTCGGCGGCCCAGGCGGCCTACCAGACCGCCCGCCTGAACCTGGAATGGACCAAGGTGACCTCGCCGATCGATGGCCGGATCTCCAAGACCATCATCACCCGCGGCAACCTGGTCACCCAGTCCTCGCTGATGACGACCGTGGTGTCCGACACCCCGATCTACGCCGAGTTCAACGCCGACGAGCAGACCTTCCTCAAATACGCCTCGGCCGAACGCGGCAAGGGCAGCCCGGTCTATATGGGTCTGATCACCGAGGACGGTTATCCGCACGAGGGCAAGCTGTCGTTCATCGACAACGCTCTGGACGCCAAGAGCGGCACCATCAACGGCCGGGCGATCTTCGCCAATGCCGATGGCCGCTTCACCCCCGGTCTGTTCGCCCGCATCCGCCTGGTCAGCGCCGAGAGCCAAACCGTGGCGCTGGCGCCCGACCGCGCCATCGGCACGGACCTGGGCAAGCGCTTCGTCGTGGTGGTCAACGGGAACAACAAGGCCGAGTACCGCCCGGTCGAGATCGGCCCATTGGCCGGCAACCTGCGCATCATCCGCTCGGGCCTGAAGCCCGGCGACCGGGTGATCGTCGGCGGCCTGCAGAAGGTCAAGCCGGGCGACACCGTGGCGCCGGTCAAGGTCAAGACCGACCTCGCCGACCTCTCGCAGCTGGAAGTCGGCGGCCGCCAGATCGCGGTCGGTCGCTCCGCCGGCCAGAACTAGGTTCGTACCTGAAGCGTAACGCCCGGCTCGCGTGACTGAGCCGGGCGTCTTTTTCGAGGGTTTTCGCGGCTTCTTTCGCCCGCCGGATGGCGGGGAGGGGCCCTGCATGCCCGACGCTTACCCCAACGGCTCCTCCCCGGAACGCCCTCTGGAACGACAACCATGTCCTTCTCAAAGTTCTTCGTGAACCGACCGCGTTTCGCGGCGGTGCTCTCGATCATCATCTTCATCGCCGGCCTGGTGTCCCTGCCCCAGCTGCCGATCAGTGAATATCCCGAAGTGGTGCCGCCGACCGTGGTCGTGCGCGCCGCCTATCCGGGCGCCAACCCGTCCGTCATCGGCCAGACCGTCGCCGCTCCGCTGGAGCAGGCGATCAACGGCGTCGAGGGCATGATCTACCAGTCGTCGCAGTCGGCCGCCGACGGGGCGATGGTGCTGACCGTCACCTTCGCGCTCGGCACCGACCTGGATAAGGCCCAGGTGCAGGTCCAGAACCGCGTCGCCCAGGCCCTGCCCAAGCTGCCCCAGGAGGTGCAGCGCATCGGCGTGACGACGGACAAGGCCTCGCCCGACCTGACCCTGGTCGTGCACATGATCTCGCCGAACAACCGCTACGACATGCTGTACCTCAGCAACTACGCGCAGCTGAACGTGCGTGATCGGCTGAAGCGCATCGACGGCGTCGGCGACGTGCAGATCTTCGGCGCCGGGTCTTACTCGATGCGCGTCTGGCTGGATCCCGAGAAGCTGGCGGCCCTGTCGATGACCGCCGGCGACGTCGTCCGCGCCCTGCGCGAACAGAACGTCCAGGTGGCCGCCGGTCAGCTGGGCGCGCCGCCCAACGCCGGTTCGGGCGCCGACTTCCAGCTGTCGATCAACGCTCCCGGCCGTCTGACCGACGAGGAGCAGTTCCGCGACGTGATCATCCGTTCGGGCGACGACGGCCAGATCACCCGCCTGGGCGACGTGGCTCGCGTGGAGCTGGGCGCCAACAACTACGCCCTGCGCTCCTTGCTGGACAACAAGTCCGCCGTGGCCATGCCGATCTTCCAGCGTCCGGGTTCGAACGCCCTGGAGATGGCCGCCAACGTCAAGAAGACCATGAAGGAACTCAAGAAGGAGTTCCCCGAAGGGGTCGACTACGAGATCATCTACGACACCACGGCCTTCGTTCAGGAAAGCATCGACTCGGTGGTCCACACCCTGATCGAGGCCATCATCCTGGTCGTCATCGTGGTGGTGGTCTTCCTGCAGGGCTGGCGCGCCTCGGTGATTCCGCTGATCGCCGTGCCCGTCAGTCTGATCGGCACCTTCGCCGTGATGCTGATGCTGGGCTTCGGCCTCAACGCCCTGACCCTGTTCGGCCTGGTGCTGGCCATCGGGATCGTCGTCGACGACGCCATCGTCGTGGTCGAGAACGTCGAGCGGAACATATCCCTGGGCCTCGCCCCGGCCGACGCCACCCGCAAGGCCATGAGCGAAGTGACCGGACCGATCATCTCCACGGCCCTGGTGCTGTGCGCGGTGTTCATCCCCACCGCCTTCATCAGCGGCCTGTCGGGCCAGTTCTACCGGCAGTTCGCCCTGACCATCGCCATCTCGACGGTGATCTCGGCGATCAACTCCCTGACCCTGTCGCCGGCCCTGGCCGCCGTCCTGCTGCGCAGCCACGACGCGCCGAAGGACCGCTTCCAGAAGCTGATCGACGCGGCCCTGGGCTGGCTGTTCAACCCCTTCAACCGCTTCTTCGCCAAGGCCTCGCACGGCTATGTCGCCACCGTGGCCAGGACCCTGGGCCGCTCGGCCGCGGGCCTGGTCGTCTACGGCGTCCTGCTGGTCCTGACGGTGTTCGCCTTCTCCAAGACCCCGACCGGCTTCGTGCCGCAGCAGGACAAGGCCTATGTGGTCGCCGTCGTGCAGCTGCCCGACGCCGCCTCGCTGGACCGCACGGAGGCGGTGATCCGCCAGATGGGCGAGATTTCCAAGGGCGTGCCTGGCGTCAAGAGCTCGGTGGCCTTCCCCGGCCTGTCGGTGAACGGCCTGATCAACAGCCCCAACTCCGGCGCGGTGTTCTACACCCTCACCGACTTCAAGGACCGTCGCGACAAGGACAAGCAGGCCGGCGCCATCGTGGCGGCTCTGAACCAGAAGTTCGGCGCCATCCCCGACGCCCAGATCGCCGTCTTCCCGCCCCCGTCCGTCCAGGGCCTGGGCACCATCGGCGGCTTCCGTATGCAGATCGTCGACAAGGCCGGCCTTGGCCCCGACGAGCTGAACAAGGCCACCCAGAACCTGATGGACAAGGCGCGGCAGGACCCCGCCCTGGCCGGCATCTTCTCCAGCTATCAGGTCAGCGTTCCGAAGATCCAGGCCGACATCGACCGTGAGAAGGCCCGGGCCCAGGGCGTGTCCCTGACCGACCTGTTCGAGACGATGCAGGTCTATCTGGGCTCGCTGTACGTCAACGACTTCAACCGCTTTGGGCGGACCTACGAGGTCAACGTGCAGGCCGACCAGCGCTTCCGCCTGCAGCCCGAGCAGATGCTGCGCCTGCAGACCCGCAATGCTCAGGGCCAGATGATCCCGCTGGGCGCCTTCGTGAACTTCCACGAGACCACCGGTCCCGACCGCGAGAGCCACTACAACGGCATGCTGACCGCCGAGATCAACGGCGGCCCGGCCCCGGGCTTCTCGACCGGCCAGGCTCAGAAGGCGCTGGAGGACCTCGCCAAGAAGGAGCTGCCCAACGGCATGGGCTATGAGTGGACCGAGCTGACCTACCAGCAGATCCTGGCGGGCAACACGGCGATCTTCATCTTCCCGCTCTGCGTGCTGCTGGCCTTCCTGGTGCTGGTCGCCCAGTACGAAAGCTGGAGCCTGCCGCTGGTCGTCATCCTGATCGTTCCGATGACCCTGCTGTCGGCCCTGGCCGGCGTGTGGATCAGCAAGGGCGACAACAACATCTTCACCCAGATCGGCCTGATCGTGCTGGTGGGGTTGGCCTGCAAGAACGCCATCCTGATCGTGGAGTTCGCCAAGGAACGCGAGGAGCACGGCGACAGCCCGCTCCAGGCGGTCCTGGAGGCCTGCCGCCTGCGCCTGCGTCCGATCCTGATGACCTCGATCGCCTTCATCATGGGGGTCTACCCCCTGGTGGTGTCGCACGGGGCCGGGGCGGAGATGCGCCGCGCCATGGGCGTGGCGGTGTTCTCCGGCATGCTGGGCGTGACCGTCTTCGGTCTGATCCTGACGCCGATCTTCTACTACGTCATCCGCCGCAACACGGCCCGCCGGGCCGCAAGCAAGGCGGTGAATCCGACGGCCCCGGCCGTGGAGGCTCACTGATGTCCGTTTTCGCCAACACCCTGCGCGCCGCGCTGATCGCCGGCGTCTCCCTAACGGCCGCCGCCTGCGCGGTGGGCCCGAACTACAAGGCGCCGGCCACCCCGCCGGCGGCCTTCCAGAACGCCGACCCGGCCGTCTTCACCGCCGCCAATCCGGAAGCCGAATGGTGGAAGGCGTTCGGCGATCCGGTGCTGGACCAACTGGTCGGCCAGGCCTTCTCGGCCAATCTCGACTTGAGGATCGCCGTGGCCCGCGTGGCGGAGGCCCGGGCCCTGTTCACCGAACAGAAGCTGGACCTGCTGCCGCACGTCACCGCCGACGGGACCTATGTGAAGAGCGACCAGCAGCAGCCCGGCTCGAACGGCCAGCGCGTCGAGAGCCAGACCTACCAGGCCGGCTTCGACGCCGGCTGGGAGATCGACCTGTTCGGCCGCGTGCGTCGGGGCGTCGAGGCGGCGGGGGCGGAGGCCGGCGCGGCCCAGGCCGACCTGCGCGACGCCCAGGTCACGGTCGCGGCCGAGGTGGCTCGGAACTATCTCGAACTGCGCGGCGCTCAGGCTCGCCTGAAGGTCGCCAATCGCAATCTGGAGACCCAGCGCGAGACCCTGCGCCTGACCAAGGTGCGGTTCGACGCCGGAGCCGGCAGCCCGATCGACGTGGCCTCGGCCCAGGCGCGCCTGAACGCCACGGAGGCGGCGATCCCGGGCCTGATCACGGCCGAGAAGCGCGCCAACTACCGCCTGGCGGTCCTGACGGGGCAGCGCCCCGGCGCGCTGGACGCCCTGCTGGTCCCGCGCGATGTCGACACGCGGCCGCTGGTCACCGCCCTGCCGATCGGCGACGCCGGCGACCTGCTGCGCCGTCGTCCGGATGTGCAGGCGGCCGAGCGTCGCCTGGCCGCTCAGACCGCGCAGGTGGGGGTGGCCACGGCCGACCTCTTCCCGCGCGTCTCGGTGACGGGCTTCATCGGCTTCCTGTCGGGAACCTCGGCCGGCTTCGGCAACGGCGCAAGCAAGGCCTGGTCGGTGGCCCCCAGCGTCAGCTGGCCGGCGCTCGACCTGGGCAGCGCCCATGCCCGCCTGCGCGCGGCCCGAGCCCGCGACGACGCGGCCCTGGCCAACTACGATCAGACCGTGCTGCGGGCTCTGGAGGACCTGGAGAACGCCCTGGTCTCCTATCGCCAACAGCAGGCTCAGCTGACCAGCCTGACCGCCCAGGCGGCGGCCTCGCGCCGCGCGGCCGAACTGGCCCGCATCCAGTACAAGGAGGGCGGCATCGACTTCCTGGTGCTGCTCGACGCCGAACGCACCCTGCTGGCCGCGGAAGACGCCCTCAGCGTCGCCGAGACCGGCGTCAACACCGACGTCGTGGCCATCTACAAGGCGCTCGGCGGCGGCTGGAAAGCCTGAAACCAAAGGTTCGCCCCGGTCGTTCGACGGCCGGGGCGAACTATTTTCACGGCGCCGCTTGCATCTGTACAGCAAACTCAATACCAACGACGCAACATGTGCCGGAGGTTGAGTTATGGCTACGCTTCAAGTTCTGCAATCCGCCTATAGCGACGTCTCGCGTCTCCCGTTCGCCAACATCCCGGCGGCGGATCTGACCGCGCTGCAGACCCTGGCCGGGCGCGTTGACGCCGCGACCCTGAGTCTGACCGACGCGCGCATCGAGATCGCCAAGCTGGTGACCGCGTCCACCACGGTGGCCAACCTCTCGTACAACTTCTTCACCGGGGCGACACCGACGGCGTTCGGCCTGGACTATCTGATCTCGCCGAACGGCGGGAACCCCAACAACCTGAACTCGGCCTATTACCAGTCGTTCTCGGCCGAGAACCGCTTCATCAATTTCGCGGTCAATCTGGGCAAGAACGGCGCGGGCAAGGACGCTTTCACCGCCGCTTACGGGTCGCTGGACCTGGCCGCCGCGGCGACCAAGGCCTATGGCGAGATCTTCGGCTTCGCGCCGGCGGCGGGCCTGATCGACACCATCCTGACCGCCCAGGTGCCCAACGGCCTGGGCGGGACCTTCACCCGCGCCGAGTACTTCGCCTATTACGGCGGCGACGGCGCGAACGGCCTGGGGACCAAGGGCGCCATGGTCGGCTTCCTGCTGGCCGTGGCCGCGAACGAGCACATCGGCGTCTACGCCAAGGCCAATGACGCCTTCCTCGCCGACCTCGCCAACGATGGCCAGGCGAGCTTCAACACCAGCCTGGTCGGGACCTATGGCGAACAGCCGACCTTCGCCGCCGGCGCGACCATCGCGGTGACCGACACCCAGAGCGTCTCGCCCGACGCGACCAACGCGGCCCTGCGTTCGACGACCAACAACGACACGGTCACGGGAACGACCAACAGCGGCGCGATCCTCGTCAGCGGCGGCCACGACTCCGTCACCTTCTCGGGCGCGGTCGGCGGCTATATCGACGGCGGCGACGGCAACGACACGATCACCGTCGGTCAGCTGAACGCAGCGGTGGACGTGCTGGGCGGCGCGCCGAACGGCAAGATCAGCGGCGGCGCCGGCAACGACCTGATCACGGTCGGCAAGATGATCAACGGCGCCATCGTCGACGGCGGCGCCGGCGACGACACCCTGGTGATGGGCGCCGACACCGACCTGTTCGACAAGACCCAGATCACCAATGTCGAGCACCTGGTGCTCGAGAACTTCAAGCTGTCATTCACCTCGCCGACCCTGGGCACGACCACGGTCATGCCGCTGGTGGCCACGAACTACACTGGCCTGCAGGACGTCACCCTGAAGTCGTCGATCTCGACGCGGATCGACAACCTCGCCCAGAACGTGGCGCTGAAGATGGACGGGGTCACCGGCGGCACGCTGAAGGTCAACTACCACGTCGACCTGGTGATCACCGGCATGTCCTCGACGCAGGTCGGGGCCCCTGTCGTGAACGCCTATCTGAACAACGTCACCAGCAGCAACGCCACGCCGACCCAGCTGGTGGTCACCGGCAATGACGGGGCGCTGGTCGTGCACGTCCAGAGCGACAGCACGCTGGCCCTCATCAACTCGCAGACCGTCAACGGACCTTACTCCAGCGGCAAGGTCGTCGTTGTCGGGACCGGCCACCTGACCGCCAACTTCATCGGCAGCGAGGGCGGCTACAACCTCACGACCCACAACCTGGACGCCTCCAGCTCGGCGGGGATCGACGTCCTCGGGATCGGCGGCTCCGGCGGCGTCCCGAACACCGTCGTGCTGTCGGCCTACAATGACAGCGTGGCCGCCGACCTGCTTGGGGCGTCCGTGTCGACCTTCACCCTGGGCGCGGGCTCGGACGTCTTCAAGCTGTACGAGAACGGCGTCTCCGCGCCGCGCTTCTCGAACCTCGGCGTCGAGAACAACAAGGTGACCGCCTTCGCCACCCTCACCGACTTCGAGAAGGGCGTCGACCACGTCGACCTGGGGACGGTGATCTCGGCGGTGACCACCGGCATCAGCGCCGGCTCCGCCACCACGCTGGAACAGGCGCTGATCAACGCCTCCAGCCAGGTGTCGGCCAACGCCACGGCGGTCTTCGAGTGGAACGGCGACACCTACATCTACCACCAGGACGCCACGGTGGGGGTCAATGTCGGCGACGGTCTGATCAAGCTGGTCGGCGTCGTCGGCCTGACCGTCGGGACTGGCGCGGCCAGCGCCGACATCCACTTCGGCTGAGCGAATGGCGGCTGATCAGAACCAGCCGCTCTCGCGCAACGCCTTGGCGTAGGCGCGGCTGACGGGTGCCTCGACATCGCCCTTCAGCCGCAGGGTCGCCCGGCCGTCGCCGCGCCGGGCGCCCTCGACCGCCGCCTTGGCCACCCACCACGAGCGATGGGTCTGGGCGCCCTCGATGCCCTCCAGTTCGGCCACGGCGTCGGACAGGCGCATCAGGATCAGGTCCTGGCCGCGCGAGGTGTGCAGGCGCAGATAATGGTCGTCGGCCTCGACGGCGAAGAGCTCGGCGCCGCGCAGCTTGGCCGGCAGGCGATCCAGGAAGCGCGGGGCCGGGGCGCCGGTCGGGGCCGAATGGGTCTGGGCGGGTTCGCGCTGGACCAGGAAGTTCAGGGCCGTCATGCCCACCGTGACGACGAACACCGGCGCCAGGTAGCGGGGCAGGGTCTCCATCCGGATCCCGCGCTGGAACACGCTCTCGCTGACGAACCACACGAAGGCCGTGAACGGCAGGGTGATGGCGATGACCGTCAGGGCGCCGTAGAGCCAGGGGTTGCCGTCGGCGCGGCCGTCGCGGCCGATCACCTGGGTGACGCCCGTGCCCACGACCGCGCCGGCGACGCACAGTCCCACCCAGTAGGCCAGCCGCGTGAACAGCGGCGCCTGGCCCGAGCCCAGGGCGCCGATCAGCGCCAGGAACACGCCGGCTCCGCCGGACACCAGATAACCGCGCACCGCCTCGCGCGAGGTCAGCGCCATTCGCGAAGCGTGAACGGCGTCCCCCAACCGCTCACGAAGGGACGGCGGCGATTGGCGCAACGGCGATTGAGACAAGAGAAGGCCCACTCCAACAAGGCTTTCGACGGCGAGACGAACCCGCCGGACCGAACCGGGAGTGAAGGAAGATGGATGCGAACGGCAAGTCAATCGCGCTGGCGGCGCTTCGCAACGACACCCTGAGAAACGCCGCCGTGGGCGTCGCGCTGGCAGTCGGCGTGGTCGGCGTCGCGGCTCCTGGCATGTTCACCGGCATGGCCGGTTTTCTGGCGGAGCGCGGCGTCCACCCCCATGCGCCGAACCTGGCCCTGATCGCCGCCGCGCCGCCGGCCGTGCGGATCCACCTGACGGCCGCCGTCACGTCCCTGATCATCGGGATTGCGCTGATGGCGCGGGTCAAGGGCACGAACCTGCACAAGGTGCTGGGCTGGACCTGGGTGGCGGCCATGGGCGTGACGGCCGTCAGCTCGCTGTTCATCCGCCAGCTGAACCACGGCCACTTCAGCTTCATCCACCTGCTGTCGGGCTGGGCGATCGTCGGTCTGCCCGGCGCCGTTTACGCGATCAAGCGCGGCAATGTCCGCGGCCACCGCAGGGCCATGACCGCCATGTTCGTCGGCGGTCTGCTGATCGCCGGCCTCTTCGCCCTCATCCCCGGCCGCCTGCTCTGGACCGTGTTCCTGGGCTGACCCGCTCACACTTCATCGAAAAAGGACCTCGCCATGTTCAAGACCCTGACTATCGCTCTCGCCGCCGCGGCGCTGATCGCTCCGGCCGCCCACGCCCAGGACGCCACCCCCCAAGCGGGCTTTGCTGACCTGACCCTGACCTTCCCCGCCCTGGCCTCGAAGTCCGGCAAGGTGATGATCGCCGTCTATGACAGCGCCCAGGGCTGGAGCTCCGGCAAGCCGGCCCGCGTCGCCCAGGCCTCGGCTTCGGACGCCGAACCCGCCGCCAAGATCGTCGCCCTGCCGCCCGGGACCTATGCCGTCCGCGCGTTCCAGGACGTCGACGGCGACGGCAAGATGGGGACCAACCCCTTCGGCATGCCGGTCGAGCCATATGGCTTCTCCAATGACGCCCAGCCGAACATGGGCCCGCCCAGCTTCGACGCCGCCGCCTTCGCGGTGAAGGCCGACGCGACCACCCAAGTCCTCCATCTGCGCTAGAGAGCCGAAGCGATGAATCGACGCGACATCCTGCGTGGCGCGGCCCTGCTGGGCGGCGCTTCTCTCCTGACCCCCGAGGCTGTCTGGGCGGCGGCGGCCAACGCCAAGGCCGGGGACTGGATCCTGGGCCTGGCCGATGTCGAAGCCGACGTCGCGCCGACCGGCCTGACCCGCCTGCATGGCAAGGCGCCGGCCGAGCTCTCCGGAACCCTCTTCCGCAACGGGCCGGCCAAGTTCCACCGCCCGGGCGGCGATGTCGGGCACTGGTTCGACGGCGACGACATGGTCCGCAAGTTCCAGATCGGCGGCGGCCAGGCTCGGATGAGCGCCCGCTTCGTCGACACGGTGAAACGCCGCAACGACACGGCCGCGAACGCCGTGATCACGCCCGGCTACGGCACTGCGCCCGGCAAGGGTTCGGTGATCACCGGACCCGACGACGCCAACGCCGCCAACACCTCGGTGCTGATGGCTGGCGGCGAGCTGTGGGCCCTGTGGGAAGGCGGCTCGCCGATCGCCCTGGACCCGGCGACCCTGGAGACCCGGGGCGTCAAGACGCTGCGGCAGGATCTGAAGGGCATGCCGTTCCTGGCGCATCCGCGCGTCCAGCCGGACGGGACGATCTGGAACATCGGCCTGGGCGGCAAGGACGCGGTGGTCTGGAAGCTCGCGCCGGACGGCGCGCTCCAGAAGGCCGAGATGATCGCCTTGCCGCGCGCCAGCTACATGCACGACTTCACCGCCACCGCGCGCCACCTGATCCTGGTGCTGCAGCCCTGGGTGCGGGAGCGGTTCGCCATGCCGTTCAACGCGTCCATGGCCTGGAAGCCGGAGCTCGGGACCCAGGTGCTGGTGCTGGACAAGGACGACCTGAGCCGGCGCCGGGTGTTCGAGCTGCCGCCGTTCTTCTTCTTCCACCTGGGCGACGCCTGGGAGGACGCCGACGGGACCCTCCGCTTCGACGCCTGCCTGGACGAGAACCCCTTCGGCACGGCCGCCAACGCCGGGGCGCTTCTGCGGGGCAAGGCCATCCGCGCCGCGCCGCCGAGCCGGGCCCTGATCACCCTGCGCGCCGACGGCCGGGCCGAGCTGGCCCGCGAGACGGTGAGCGCCGAATTCCCCCGTTCGGACCCGCGCTTCGCCGGCCTGGCGCGTCGCTACTCCGTTCACGTCACCAACGAGCGGCCCGACCGTCCGCTGTTCCAGAGCGTGGCCGTCCGCGACTGGAAGAAGGACAGCGACCAGGTGTTCGACTTCGGTCCGCGCCACCTCGTCGAGGAGATGGTGTTCGTTCCGCGCCCAAGATCTTCCGAGGAACTGGACGGCTGGCTGGTCGGCACGACGGTCAATCTCGACGCCAAGGCCACAGAGCTGCACGTCTTCGACGCGCGCCTTGTGCGGCAAGGCCCGGTGGTCTCCTGGCGGGCGCCCGTGGCTCTGCCGGTGACCTTCCACGGCGTGTTCGCCCAGGCCTAGATAACGCCGGTCCCTTGCCAGGTCCGCCGGGATGCGCCTATCCGAGGACGGAGCGCAACCACGGCGGACCTCCCACTCCATGACCGCAGCCAAGCCCCCATCCCGTAACGGGGTCCGCGCCAGCGGGCGGGGCCGACCGTCGAAGGCCAAGGGCCTGGACCTGAAGGAAACCATCCTCGACGCCGCGGAGGGGCTGTTCGCTCGTCACGGTTTCCATGGCGTGACGACGCGGCAGGTGGCGGCCGAGGCCGGCGTCGACACGGCGCTGATCCACTACTATTTCGGCGCCAAGCGGGAGCTGTTCGACGCGGTGTTCGTGCGTAGGGCGCAGATCCTGAACCAGGTGCGCGAGGCGTCGATGAACGCCTACGTGGCGGCGCATGACGCGTCCACCATGACCGTCGAGGGCGTGATCGAGGCCTTCATCGATCCGCTGCTGCGCATCTCCCAGGACGGCGGGCCCGGCTGGAAGAGCTACTTCGCCCTGGTCGCCCAGGTGAACAACACCCCGGCCTGGGGCGGCGAGACCATGGCCCGGTTCTTCGATCCGGTGGTCCATCAGCTGGTCGAGACCCTGAAGATCGTCCGTCCCCAGGCCGAGTACCGCGACCTCTACTGGTGCTACCAGTTCCTGACCGGGTCGATGATGCTGTCGCTGTCCGAGACCGGGCGGATCGACTCGCTGTCGGAAGGCGAGTGCCGCTCCAGCGACCTGGAGGCGGTGCGCCGGCGCCTGTTCTCATACTGCGCGGCTGGCTTCGAAGCGGTGATCGCCAAGGCCCTATAGCAAGATCCTCCCCGCGTGCGGGGAGGCGTCATCCGTCCCCGATCCTTTTTCATCACCTGATGAAAAAGTGCTGGCGTCCGGCGCCGGTTCGGGTGATGGTGCCTTCAATTCGCTGTTCGATGAAATGGCGAACCCCGAGCACGCGTCCGCACAAGACGGATCCGGCTCGGACGGGCGGAACGCAAGGGAGGGAACCCCATGACTTCGATGTGGAAGGCTGCGCTGTTGGCTGGCGCGGCGTGGAGCACGATCGCGGGCGTCGCGTCGGCGCAAGAGGCTCCGGCGGCGAGCAATGATGTCTCGGTCGACGAGGTGGTCGTCACCGCCCGTCGTCGCGAGGAAAATCTCAAGGACGTGCCGGTGGCCGTCTCGGCCTTCTCGGCCGAGAAGCTGGAACGCTCGGGCGGCACGGACATCACCGTGCTCTCGCAGACGACCCCGAACATCACGGTGCAGACCGCCCGTGGCTCGAACTCGACCCTGATCAGCTACATCCGCGGCGTCGGCCAGCAGGATCCGCTGTGGGGCTACGAGCCCGGCGTCGGCCTCTATGTCGACGACGTCTACATCTACCGTCCGCAGGGCGCGGTGCTGGACATCTTCGACATCGAGCGCATCGAAGTGCTGCGCGGCCCGCAGGGCACGCTGTATGGCCGCAACACCATCGGCGGCGCCATCAAGTACGTGACCAGGCGCCTGGGCGACGAGGCCGGCGCCAAGGTCCGCGCGACCTATGGCAGCTACAACCAGACCGACCTGATGGTCTCCGGCCAGACGCCGGTCGGCGGCGGCCTGTCGGTCGGCGGCGCCTACGCCCTCTACAAGCGCGACGGCTATGGCAAGAACCTGACCACGGGCGCCGACCAGTACGATAAGGACGTCCAGGCCTATCGCCTGAGCGCCGAGTACAAGCCCACGCAGGATCTGTTCTTCCGCCTGGCCTATGACAAGGTCGTGGACAAGTCGAACCCGCGTCACGGTCACCGCGAGACCCTGCCGACCGTCGGCAATTATCCGATCCTCGACATCTACGACACGCAAGCCGGCCTGGGCGACAAGAACCGTGTCCAGACCGAAGGCCTGTCGCTGACCGGCCAGTGGGACGCCACCCAGAACCTGACCTTCAAGTCGATTACCGCCAACCGCAAGGGTCACACCCAGACCCTGATCGACTTCGACGGCACCCCGCTGCCGACGCTGGACGTGCCGGCCACCTATGACGACCGCTCGTTCTCGCAGGAGCTGCAGGCGGTCTATTCGGATGAGAACGTCCAGGGCGTCTTCGGCCTGTACTACATGAACAGCCAGGCCTCGGGCGAGTTCGACACCATCGCCGGCAACCTGGGCGTCTCGATCGCCGACGGCGGCAAGGTCAACACCCAGAGCTTCGCGGCGTTCTTCGACTTCAGCGCCAATCTGACCGATCGCCTGAAGGTCTCGCTGGGCGCCCGCGCCACCCGCGACCACAAGCGCGCCAACGTGTTCCGCTTCTTCTATCTCGGCGCCACGCCGTCGCCGTATCAGGGCGGCGCCAACCGTCCGATCCTGCAGGTGCGGACCAACTATGACGCGGCTCGCACCTTCGAGCAGTTCACGCCGCGCATCTCGGTCTCGTACGAGCTCAGCGACGACCTGAACACCTACGCCTCGTTCTCGAAGGGCTACAAGTCGGGCGGCTGGGACATGCGCGGCGACGCGTTCATCACCCCGCAGACGACCCAGGGCTACCTGCCGGAAATCGTGAAGACCTACGAGGCCGGCCTGAAGGGCTACGCCCTGGACCGCCACGTGTCGTTCTCGTCGGCGATCTTCCTGTCGAAATATACCAATCAGCAGGTCACGACCCAGGTCGTGGTGCCCTCGGGCATCGCCAGCTCGGTCGACAACGCCGGCGCCTCGACCCTGTACGGGGCCGAGTTCGAAGCCACCGCCAAGTTTAGCCAGCACCTGACCGGCAATGTCGCGCTCGGCTATATCCACGCCAAGTACGACACCTTCAGCCGCTTTGTGCCGGCTGGCGCGCCGAACCCGCTGAACCCGTCGACGACCCTGGCCACCGGCCAGGTGGTCAACGTCGCCGACCTCTACGGCTTCCAGAACACGCCGCAATGGACGGGCAATGTCAGCCTGACCTGGCGCGCGGATCTGGCCGGCGGCGACATCGCCATCACCCCGATGGTCAGCTACCGCGACAAGTACCAGCAGTTCGAACAGCCGCTGCCGGCCCTCGACCAGAAGGCCTTCACCCTGGTCGACCTGACGGCGATCTGGACCGCGCCGGGCGGCAAGTACAAGCTGGCCTTCACCGGCAAGAACCTGACCAACGAGAAGTACCGCACGGGCGGCTACAACTTCGGGGCGCCGACCTACAACAACTCGGTGATCGGCTTCTACGGTCCGCCGCGCACCTTCGCCGGCTCGATCGAGGTGGCGTTCTAATTATCTAGGCGACCTAGCTCGGGCGGGACTTGCTGCAACAAGTCCCGCCCTTTCTTTATGTAGACAGAGGCAGTGGCGTAGGGGGCGAGCATGAGCGAGCAGCAGCAGGCGGAAGCGAAGACGCAAGGGTCGGGTTATCGCTACCTGGTCCTGGCGATGCTGATCCTCGCCTACACCTTCAACTTCCTGGACCGGCAGATTCTCGGCATCCTGGCCAAGCCGATCAAGGACGAGTTCGGCCTGACCGACGCCCAGTTCGGCCTGATGGGCGGCCTGGCCTTCGCCCTGCTCTACACGACCCTGGCCATCCCGATCGCCTGGCTGGCCGACCGCTTCAGCCGCGTCTGGATCATGACGGCGGCCCTGACCCTGTGGAGCGGCTTCACCGCCCTGTGCGGCGTGGTCGGCAGCTTCTCGCATCTGTTCCTGGCCCGCATGGGCGTGGGCATCGGCGAGGCGGGCGGCGTGGCCCCGGCCTATTCGCTGATCTCGGACTATTTCCCCAAGCATCAGCGCGCCCGGGCCCTTGCGGCCTACGCGTTCGGCATCCCGCTGGGCACGGCGGCCGGCACCTTGGTGGGGGGGCTGCTGGCCGTTCACTACGGCTGGCGGACGGCCTTCATCGTCGTCGGCGCTCTGGGCGTCGTCCTGGCCCCGATCTTCCGCCTCGTCGTCCGCGACCCGCCGCGCGGCGGCGCCGATCGCGCGCCGAACGCGCCGCCGGTCGCGCCGGCTCCGGCCGCGCCGCTGGGCGAGGTGGCCCGCCTGCTGGCGGCCAAGCCCAGCTTCTGGCTGCTCGCCCTGGGCGCGGCCTCTTCGTCGGTCTGCGGCTATGGCGTCGCGGCCTGGCTGCCGTCGTTCTTCATGCGCAGCCTGGGCCTGACCCTGGCCCAGACCGCCTGGTACTATTCGGGCATCGCCTTCCTGGGCGGGGTGGTCGGCATCTGGATGGGCGGCGTGATGGCCGACCGCCTGGGCGCCAAGTCCAAGGCCGGCTATCCGCTGACCCCGGCCGTGGCCTTCCTGATCTCGGTGCCCTGCTTCCTGCTGGCCATGAACAGCGGATCGCTGGTGGGCGGCCTGGGCGGGACCGCGTCCCTGGCCCTGGCCTTCGTGATCTTCCTGGTCCCCACGGGCCTGAACCTGGCCTGGCTGGGCCCGGTCACCGCCGCCGTGCAGCACCTGGCGCCCGCGCCCATGCGGACCACGGCCTCGGCCCTGTTCCTGCTGATCAATAACCTTTTGGGCATCGCCGTCGGAGTCTATTATTTCGGTGCGATGTCCGACCTCCTGAAGCCGACCTTCGGGGCGGAATCTCTGCGGTGGGCGATCTATACCGGCATGGGCTTCTATTTGCTGGCGGCCCTGCTGTTCTTCCTGGCCTCGCGCCGTCTCGACCAGGATTGGGTGGAGTAGGGCGCGGCGACTAGCCGCATCCCCCAAACACACGCAGGCATAGCGCCACTGTTCGGTCAATTTCGGGTATCAAAGGGCGCTAAACCAGAGCGCCAGAATGACCCCCGAAGACCGCCACATCTTTCACGACCCCACCGGCAAGCGCGAGCGCCGGGCCAAGCTGGTGCTCGGCGTGATCATCTCGCTGATTGCGGCGATCGTGGCGGGCTTCGTCGCCACCCTGGCCTTCGCCCCGCGCCTGCCCGACGCGCCGCTGAAGGACCCTCACGTCCTGACCTCGCTGCACCAGGAGACGCCGCGCAAGACCAAGATCGTGAAGTCGTGGCGCCGCGTGCCCCGGCCCCCCACCGCAAAAGGCCAGGCCGCGCCCAACGCCGCCGCCCATCCGCTATCGGTCGGCTTCTACGTCGCCTGGGACGAGGACAGCCGCGAGTCTCTGCGCCGCAACATCGACAAGCTGGACGTGGTCTCGCCGCAGTGGGTGGCGATCAACGGCGCCAAGGGCGACATCAGCCTGGTCGACGACGCCGAGGGCGTGGCCCGCATCGCCAACGCCCCGAACAAGCCGGCCGTCCTGCCGCTGGTCCACAACTCGGCCAACGCCGCCTTCAACGGACCGCTGGCCGACGCGCTGCTGACCAACCCTGCCGCCCGCGCCAAGCTGATCGACAACCTGAAGGTTCTGGCCGACCAGCACGGTTACGGCGGCTATGTCTTCGACTTCGAGGCCCTTTCGGCCAAGGGCCTGGCCGCCTATCCGCTGTTCCTGAACGAGGCCCGCGCCGCCCTGGCGGCGACCGGCCGCGAGGTCTGGGTCACCGCCCCGTTCGACGGGGAAGGCTGGCCGCTCAAGCGCCTGGAGCAAGCCTCCGACACCCTGGTGCTGATGGCCTATGACGAGCACTACGCCCTGGGCGATCCCGGCCCCAACGCAGGCCAGGACTGGTACGAGACCGAGCTGGAGAAGCGCTTCGCCCATCTCGATCCGAACCGCGTGGTGCTGGCCCTCGGCGCCTACGGCTACGACTGGACGCTGAACAAGGACGGCTCGCGCGCGTCCGGCGCGCCGGCCACCTTCCACGAGGCCATGCGCAACGCCCAGGACGCCGGGGCGACGATCCGCATGGACGACAACGCCCTGAATCCGACCTATCAGTACACCGACGACAGCGGCGACGAGCACGTCGTCTGGTTCCTGGACGCGGTCACCCTGTTCAACCAGATCAAGGTCTCCGACGCCTGGAAGCCGCGCGGCTATGGCCTGTGGCGGATGGGCATGGAGGATCCGGGCGTCTGGTCGCTGCTGGGCAAGCCCTACGGCCAGGCCTCGACCAGCGGCCTCACCACCCTGGCCAACGGCCAGGGCGTCGACTTCGACGGCGGCGGCGAGGTGCTGCGCGTGGCCCAGCTGCCCACGCCCGGCAAGCGCAGCCTGGAGTTCGATCCCGACACCGGCCTGGTTTCGGGCGAGAGCTACGACGTCATTCCCAGCAGCTATGTGATCGAGCGCTATGGCGAGAAGAAGGGTCTGGTGGCCCTGACCTTCGACGACGGCCCCGATGGCCGCTGGACGCCGAAGATCCTGGACATCCTCAAGCAGAAGAACGCGCCCGCGACCTTCTTCGTGATCGGCCAGAACATGCAGCGCCGCCCCGACCTGGTGGAGCGCGAGGTGGCCGAGGGACACAATGTCGGCGGCCACAGCTGGACCCACCCCAACATCGCCGAGACGCCGCTGCCGCAGGTGCAGGTCGAGCTGAACGCCACCCAGCGCCTGTTCGAGGTGCTGACCGGCCGCTCGATGCGTCTCTTCCGCCCGCCGTTCTTCGGCGACGCCGAGCCCTCGACCCCGCACGAAGTGGCCCCGCTCGTGATCGCCCAGACCCTGGGCTACATGACCGTGGGCCTGCGCATCGACCCGGACGACTGGCAGAAGCCCAGCCCGCAGACGATCATCGACCGCACGCTGGAGCGCCTCGACAACCCGGGCGATCGTCCGGGTCAGGTGGTGCTGCTGCACGACGCCGGCGGCGACCGCAGCCGCACCGTCGCGGCCCTGCCAGGGCTGATCGACCAGATCCGGGCCCGCGGCTACCGCCTGGTCACCATCGGCGAACTGGCCGGCATGACCGCGCAACAGGTGATGCCGCCGACCTCGCGCACGGCGGCCGATCTGTTCCTGGACCGCCTGGGCTTCGACTTCTTCCGCTGGGCCCAGGCCACGATGACCTGGCTGTTCATCACGGCGATCTTCCTGGGCGTCGCGCGGCTGGTGTTCCTGGCCAGCCTCGCCCTGGTCCACCGCTTCTGGACGCATGAGGAGCCCGCCGATCTCGATAGCGAGAACGGCCCGCTGGTCTCGGTGCTGATCCCCTGCTTCAACGAGGAGAAGGTGATCGCCGCCTCGGTGGCGCGGATCCTGGAGAGCGACTGGAAGAACCTCGAAGTGCTGGTTCTCGACGACGGCTCCAAGGACCGCACGGCCCAGGAGGTCCGCGACCACTTCGCCAATGATCCGCGCGTGACGCTGCTGTCGTTCGAGAACGGCGGCAAGGCGCGGGCGGTCAATCGCGGCCTGGCCGTGGCCAAGGGTGAATATGTCGTGGCCCTGGACGCCGACACCCTGTTCCCGCCCGAGACCATCGGCCGCCTGGCCCGCTGGTTCCAGGATCCGGACATCGGCGCGGTGGCCGGCAACGCCATCGTCGGCAACCGGGTCAATATCGTCACCCGCTGGCAGGCGCTGGAATATGTCACGGCCCAGAACCTGGAGCGCCGGGCGCTGTCGGCCCTGGGCGCGGTCACCGTGGTGCCGGGCGCCGTCGGGGCGTGGCGCAAGAGCGTGCTCGACGCGCTGGGCGGCTATCCGTCGGACACCCTGGCCGAGGACCAGGACCTGACCATCGCCTGCCAGCGCGCCGGCTGGAAGGTCGCCTTCGACCCCGAGGCGCGGGCCTATACCGAGGCCCCGGACACGGTCGGCGGCCTGCTGAAGCAGCGCTTCCGCTGGTCGTTCGGCACGCTGCAATGCGTGTGGAAGCACCGCAAGGCGATGTTCAACACCAAGACACCGGTGCTGGGCTTCGTGGCCCTGCCGCAGATCTGGCTGTTCCAGATCATCCTGGCGGTGGCCGCGCCGCTGGTCGACCTGGCGGTGGTCTGGAGCCTGATCGCCGGTCTCTACGGGGCGGTGGCCCACCCGGTGGAGTGGCGGCCCGACGACATGCTGCTGGGCCTGGCCTACTGGGCGGTGTTCATCGCCGTCGACCTTTCGGCCGGCGCCCTGGGCATGGCCCTGGAGAAGCGCGCGCCTTGGGCCGACCTGCCGTTCCTGCCGGTGCAGCGGTTCGGCTATCGCCAACTGATGTACTATGTCGTGGTCAAGTCGGTGGTCATGGCCGTTCGCGGCGGTCGGGTCGGCTGGGGCAAGCTGGAGCGGCGCGGCTCGGCCTTGGTCGGCAAGGGCGGCTGATGACCGCCTGAACTGCTTGCCAGCCTCGCGTCGGCATGGCCAATTCCCGGCCAAGTTTTTTGGGGGAGCGACCATGCGGGCGATGATCACGGCGGCCATGCTGCTGGCGGTAGGCGGACCTTCGGCCTGGGCGGCCGACGGCCATCCGATCCTGCAGGTCCAGTTGGGCTCGCAGATCGCGGGGCCGGTCTCGGGCCGACTGCTGGTCTTCGCCCAGCCCCTGGCCGCGGCCAAGGCGGGCGCCAAGGACGGGGTGATCGAGAGCGTCGAGGCCAATCCGTTCGAGGGCCAGGGCCAGGTCGCCGCGCGCGAGGTCGGCACGGTCCAGGCCGGCGCCACGGTCGAGATCGACCTGGATGGCGTCGCCGCCCCCCAGGTGTTCTCCAAGTTGCCGCCGGGCGAGTACGCGGTCCAGGCCGTGCTCGATCAGAACCACAGCTACAACTACGGCGGCCGGGGCGGCGGCGACCTGGTCAGTCCGGTGACGACGGTGACCCTGCCGCTGGCCGCCGGGACCAAGCTCATCCTGGACAAGGTCGAGCCGGCCTACGACCCCTTCAAGCTGCCGGCCGAGGCGCCCAAGGCGGCCGTCGATCGCCTGGCGGCGGCCAAGCCGCATATCGCGCCGGTGAACTTCGTCAGCCCCGCGCTCAGCGGCTTCTTCGGCCGGCCGATCGCCATGAAGGGCTGGGTCCTGACCCCGCCCGGCTACGAGACCGGCAAGGATCGCTATCCGACGGCCTACTACACCCACGGCTTTGGCGGCTCGAACGACTACCTGGTCAGCCAGGCGACCCGGATGTACGACCTGATGGCCAAGGGCGAGGCCCCGCCGATGATCTGGGTCTATCTGGACGAAAGCAGCGCCACCGGCACGCACGAGTTCGCCGACAGCCTCAACAACGGCCCGTGGGGCAAGGCCCTGACCGAGGAACTGATCCCGGACCTGGAAAAGCGCTGGCGCATGGACGCCAAGGTCGGCGGTCGCTTCCTGAACGGCCACTCCTCGGGCGGCTGGGCGACCCTGTGGCTGCAGACCCGCTATCCGAAGGTGTTCGGCGGAACCTGGTCGACCTCGCCCGACCCCAGCGACTTCCACGACTTCACGGGCGTCGACCTCTACGCTCCCAACGCCAACGTCTACTACAAGCCGGACGGCTCCTTGCGTCCGATCGCCCGCGACCACGACAAGGTGCTGGCGACCCTGAAGGACATGGTCGCGCTGGAAGAGGTTCTAGGCGAGTACGGCGGCCAGTTCGGCTCGTTCGACTGGGTGTTCTCGCCGCGCGGTCCGGCCGGCCGGCCCGTGCCGATGTTCGACCGGGCGACCGGGGCGGTCGATCCCGCCGTCGTCGCCTACTGGAGCCAGCACTACGACATCGCCGCCCGGCTCAAGCGAAGCTGGCCGGCGCTGAAGCCCGACCTGGACGGCAAGGTCCGCCTGATCGTCGGCACGGCCGACACCTTCTATCTGGACGGTTCGGCCCGGAAGCTGGAGGCGGTGATGAAGAGTCTCGGGGCCAAGACCGACTTCCGCTACCTGAAGGACAAGACGCACGGCGACCTCTACCAGGTCGGCGACGACCGCCAGGCCCTGATGAAGCAGATCGCCTGGGAGATGTACGCCGTCGCCCGGCCGGGCGCGAAGCCGCCCGCGCCGATTCCCACCGCGCCCAGAGATTGAGATAACGCCGATCTGTGGCAAGCTCCGCCGTGGCGCCTAGCCGACGCTCGGGGAGCTTGCCATGAAGTCTTTCGCTATCGCCCTTTCGTTCGCCGTGGCCCTGGTCGCGACCGCCCCGGCCCAGGCCGCGCCGCCGGCTGGGACCGAGAAGGTCAAGCTGTCGGGCAAGAAGGGGCCCAGCCTGTTCCGGCCCGGTTTCCAGCTGGGCGAGTACGACGGCGACGCCACGGTCAAGAGCAGCAAGAGCTCGGTCACCGGCGTCTTCGAGGGCGGCAAGGCCAGCGTCGAGATGACGGTCAACGGCCCGGGCCTGGGCCCGGTCGAGGTGGCCTGCGGCGGCGGCCAGAGCCGGCTGGGCCTGGGCTGGATCACCTTCGACCGCGACAAGCTGCAGTTCTTCTGCACGCTCTCGGGCCCCGGCGCGGGGGCCGACGCGAGCTTCGCCCTGGCCAGCGCCAAGGGCGGCGGCCTGCTGAAGACCCTGCAGCAGCCCCAGCGCGCCGCCGAGCTGCGCTTCGGCGGCCTCAACATCCGGGCGCGCACGGAACAGGTCGGCGGCCTGCCGGTCGGCGGGGGCGCGACGATCGGCTACGTGTTCAGCCGCGACGGGATCGACATCGGCGGGGTGGACCTGGCCGCCATGCAGCCGACCGCCTACCTGCCGCCCAAGGGCTCGAAGGATCGAGACGCGGTCGCGGTGCTGGCGCTGATCCTGATCTTCTTTAAGGACCCCGGCCGCCAGCGTTGATCTCGGGCTGAGCTGACGATGATCGAGGCGTCAACGGTATCGCCAATCTCTGACACCGGTAGACAGCTGTTCAGGCGTGAGAATTTGTGACCGGTAACAGTTGCGCGCTGTCAAAGGTTTCCCGTGCCTTGAGCGTGCAGATGCCCGGTCCGGGTGTCTCGTCGGACAAGATAAGCACGCAAGCCTTCACCTTATCGCCCTCACGCGGTTGCGCCTGCGAAATAGCGCTCCTATAACCCGGCCACATTTCAGAAAGCCGTCGTCGAGACCGGGCCCTCATGAACATCCACGAACATCAAGCCAAAGCCGTACTCGCCGAGTTCGGCGCCCCCGTGCCGCGCGGCTTCGCCGCCTTCACCCCGGATGAAGCCGCCGCCGCCGCCGAAAAGCTCGGCACGCCGGTCTTCGTCGTGAAGAGCCAGATCCACGCCGGTGGCCGCGGCAAGGGCAAGTTCGAGGGCCTGGGCCCCGACGCCAAGGGCGGCGTTCGCGTCGTCAAGTCGGTCGAAGACGTCCGTACGAACGCCGAGGAAATGCTCGGCCGCGTGCTGGTGACCCACCAGACGGGCCCCAAGGGCAAGCAGGTCAACCGCCTCTACATCGAAGAAGGCGCGGCGATCGCCAAGGAATTCTACCTGTCGCTTCTCGTCGACCGCGCCTCGAGCAAGGTCTCGGTGGTCGCCTCGACCGAAGGCGGCATGGACATCGAGGACGTCGCTCACTCGACGCCCGAGAAGATCCACACCTTCACCATCGACCCGGCGACGGGCGTGTGGCCGACCCACCAGCGCGCGCTGGCCAAGGCCCTGGGCCTGACCGGCGGCCTGGCCAAGGAAGCCGCCGCGCTGCTGACCCAGCTCTATACGGCGTTCATGGCCAAGGACATGGCCATGCTGGAGATCAACCCGCTGATCGTGACGGCGGATGATCACCTGCGCGTCCTGGACGCCAAGCTGTCGTTCGACGGCAACAGCCTGTTCCGTCACCCGGACATCAAGGCGCTGCGCGACGAGAGCGAAGAAGACCCCAAGGAAATCGAAGCCAGCAAGTACGACCTGGCCTATATCGCCCTGGACGGCGAAATCGGTTGCATGGTCAACGGCGCGGGCCTGGCCATGGCCACCATGGACATCATCAAGCTGTACGGCGCCGAGCCGGCCAACTTCCTGGATGTCGGCGGCGGCGCCAGCAAGGAGAAGGTCACCGCGGCCTTCAAGATCATCACCGCCGATCCGGCCGTGAAGGGCATCCTGGTCAACATCTTCGGCGGCATCATGCGCTGCGACATCATCGCGGAAGGCGTCATCGCCGCCGTGAAGGAAGTCGGCCTGCAGGTTCCGCTCGTTGTCCGCCTGGAAGGCACCAACGTCGAACTCGGTAAGAAAATCATCTCGGAAAGCGGCCTGAACGTCATCGCCGCCAACGACCTGTCTGACGGCGCCGAAAAGATCGTCGCGGCCGTGAAGGGTGCTCGCTAAATGTCGATCCTCATCGGTTCTGAAACCAAGGTCATCTGCCAGGGCATCACCGGCGCCCAGGGCACGTTCCACTCCGAACAGGCCATCGCCTATGGCACCAAGATGGTCGGCGGCGTCACGCCCGGCAAGGGCGGCCAGACCCACATCGGCCTGCCGGTGTTCGACACGGTCGGCGAAGCCAAGGAAGCCACCGGCGCCGACGCCTCGGTGATCTATGTCCCGCCGCCCTTCGCGGCCGACTCGATCCTGGAAGCCATCGAAGCCGAGATCCCGCTGATCATCTGCATCACCGAAGGCATCCCGGTGCTGGACATGGTCAAGGTCAAGAAGGCGCTGCAAGGCTCGCGTTCGCGCCTGATCGGCCCGAACTGCCCGGGCGTCCTGACGCCCAACCAGTGCAAGATCGGCATCATGCCGGGCTCGATCTTCTCGGCCGGTTCGGTCGGCGTCGTGTCGCGTTCGGGCACCCTGACCTACGAAGCCGTGTTCCAGACCACCAATGCGGGCCTGGGCCAGACCACGGCCGTCGGCATCGGCGGCGACCCGGTCAAGGGCACCGAGTTCATCGACGTGCTGGAACTGTTCCTGGCCGACGAAGCCACCAAGTCGATCGTCATGATCGGTGAAATCGGCGGCGCGGCCGAAGAAGAAGCGGCGCAGTTCCTGAAGGACGAAGCCAAGCGCGGCCGCAAGAAGCCCATGGTCGGCTTCATCGCCGGCCGCACGGCCCCTCCCGGCCGTCACATGGGCCACGCCGGCGCCATCGTTTCGGGCGGCAAGGGCGGCGCCGAGGACAAGATCGCGGCGATGGAAGAGGCGGGCATCCGTGTCTCGCCGTCGCCGGCCAAGCTGGGCGAGACCCTGCTGGAAGTCCTGAAGGGCTAACTAGACACCGAAACCCCGCCTCGCGCGGGGCCCAGGTTTTTTGCGACCGCCAGTCGACGATCCGAAAAAATCACCTGGGCCCCGCCGTTCGACGGGCGCCCGGGCGATTGAGAGACTATATTTACGGGCTTGCGATAGCGCTCCCGTAAGCAAGCGGATCTAAGGCGACAACGATGGCGGACGACGCAGGCATCATCAACCAGGTCTTGACCGAGACCAGCTTCCTCTACGGCGCCAACGCGGCGTTCGTGGAAGACCTCTACGCCCAATGGGCGGAGAACCCCGGATCGGTCGAACCCTCGTGGAACGCCTTCTTCGCCAGCCTCGCCGAGCAGGCCGACCAGGTTAAGCGCGCCGCGCAGGACCCGGCCTGGACGCCCAAGAAGGTGGCGACCGTCCGTCCGGACTGGCTGTCGGCCCTGGACGGCCAGTGGGCCAGCGTCGCCCCCGCCGTCGAAGCCAAGGTCGCCAAGGCGATCGAGGGCAAGGCTCCCGGCTCGTCCGCCGAAGCCGTCCGCGCCGCCACGCTGGACAGCCTGCGCGCCATCATGATGATCCGCGCCTACCGGATGCGCGGTCACCTGGCCGCCAATCTCGACCCGCTGGGCCTGGATCCGCCGAAGGACGCCAGCGAGCTGGACCCGGCCACCTACGGCTTCTCCGAGGCCGACTACGACCGCCCGATCTTCCTCGACTTCGTGCTGGGTCTGGAGACCGCCACGATCCGCGAGATCCTGTCGATCCTGCGTCGCACCTACTGCGGCAATGTCGGCGTGCAGTACATGCACATCTCCGACCCGGCCGAGAAGGCCTGGCTGCAGGAGCGCATCGAGGGCCGCGACAAGGAAATCACCTTCTCCAAGGAGGGCAAGGTCGCCATCCTGAAGAAGCTGATCGAGGCCGAGGGTTTCGAGAAGTTCCTGCACAAGCGCTTCCCCGGCACCAAGCGCTTCGGCCTGGACGGCGGCGAGGCCATGGTCCCGGCCATGGAGCAGATCATCAAGCGCGGCGGCGCGCTGGGCGTGAAGGACATTGTCCTGGGCATGCCGCACCGCGGTCGCCTGAACGTGCTGGCCGCCGTGATGGGCAAGCCCTACCACGTCATCTTCCACGAGTTCCAAGGCGGCTCGTCGGTGCCTTCGGACGTCGAGGGCTCGGGCGACGTGAAGTATCACATGGGCGCCTCGTCGGACCGTGAGTTCGACGACAACAAGGTCCACCTGTCGCTGACGGCCAACCCGTCGCACCTGGAAATCGTCAACCCGGTCGTGATCGGCAAGGCCCGCGCCAAGCAGGCCTTCCTGCTGCGCGAGACCCCGGACGCGGGCCGCGGCCATGTGCTGCCGCTGCTGCTGCACGGCGACGCCGCCTTCGCCGGCCAGGGCGTGGTGGCCGAGTGCTTCACCCTGTCGGGCCTGAAGGGCTACCGCACGGGCGGCACGATCCACTTCATCGTCAACAACCAGATCGGCTTCACCACCAGCCCGCGCTACTCGCGTAGCTCGCCGTATCCCAGCGACATGGCGCTGATGGTTGAGGCCCCGATCTTCCACGTGAACGGCGACGATCCGGAAGCCGTCGTCTTCGCCGCCAAGGTGTCGACCGAGTACCGCCAGAAGTTCGGCAAGGACGTGGTCATCGACATGGTCTGCTACCGTCGCTTCGGGCACAACGAAGGCGACGATCCGACCATGACGTCGCCGATCATGTACGCCAAGATCAAGGGCCACCCGCCGACGCGTGAGCTCTACGCCAACCGCCTGATCGGCGAGGGCGTGATCAGCCAGGAAGAGTCGGACGGCTGGGTCAGCGACTTCGAGAAGTTCCTCGACGCCGAGTTCGACGCCGGCAAGACCTACAAGGCCAACAAGGCCGACTGGCTGGACGGCAAGTGGGCCGGCCTGACCCTGCCGGGCGACGAGGATCGCCGCGGCAAGACGGCCTTCCCGAAGACCCGCCTGCTGGAGATCGGCCGGCAGATCACGACGATCCCGGACCGCATCGACGCTCACAAGACCGTCAAGCGCGCCATCGACAACCGCCGCGAGGCGATCGAAAAGGGCGAGGGCATCGACTGGGGCACCGCCGAGCACCTGGCCTTCGCCACCCTGCTCGACGAGGGCTATCCGGTCCGCCTGTCGGGCCAGGACTCGGTGCGCGGCACGTTCACCCAGCGCCACTCGGACGTCATCGACCAGAAGACCGAAGAGCACTACACGCCGCTGAACAACATCCGCGCCGGCCAGGCCCACTATGAAGTGATCGACTCGGCCCTGTCGGAAGAGGCGGTGCTGGGCTTCGAATACGGCTTCTCGCTGGCCGACCCGAACACCCTGACCCTGTGGGAAGGCCAGTTCGGCGACTTCGTGAACGGCGCCCAGGTGGTCATCGACCAGTTCATCAGCTCGGGCGAGCGCAAGTGGCTGCGGATGAGCGGCCTCGTCATGCTGCTGCCGCACGGCTACGAAGGCCAGGGCCCCGAGCACAGCTCGGCTCGCCTGGAGCGCTTCCTGCAGTCGTGCGCGGAAGACAACATGCAGGTGCTGAACTGCACCACGCCGGCCAACTACTTCCACGCCCTGCGCCGGCAGATGCACCGCGAGTTCCGCAAGCCGCTGATCGTGATGGCCCCCAAGAGCCTGCTGCGCCACAAGCGCGCCGTCTCGAACCTGGACGACTTCGCCGAGGGTTCGGGCTTCCACCGCGTGATGGTGGACGGCGCCGAGGCCGGCTGCGACGTCGGCGGGATCACGCTGAAGAGCGACGACCAGATCAAGCGCGTCGTCCTCTGCTCGGGTAAGGTCTATTTCGACCTCGTGGACCATCGCGCCAAGACGGGCCGCGACGACGTCTATCTGCTGCGTCTGGAGCAGTTCTATCCGTGGCCGATGAAGTCGCTGATGAACGTGCTCGGTCGGTTCAAGAACGCCGACCTGGTCTGGTGCCAGGAAGAGCCGAAGAACATGGGCGGCTGGACCTTCGTCGATCCGTGGCTGGAGCTGACGCTCGACAAGCTGGACATCAAGGCCAAGCGCGCCCGCTATGTGGGTCGTCCGGCCTCGGCGTCCACCGCCGCGGGCCTGATGAGCCGCCACCTGAAAGAACTCGAGACGTTCCTCAACGAGGCCTTCGCTTAAGCGTCGGACTTCGTCTTTAATTTCGCCGGACCAAACAAGAGAGACCTGGAAAGCCCCATGGCCGACATCATGACCCCCGCCCTCGGCGAATCCGTCACGGAAGCGACGGTCGCCCGCTGGACCAAGAAGGCCGGGGAGGCCGTGAAGAAAGACGAGATCCTCGTCGAGCTGGAGACCGACAAGGTCAGCCTCGAAGTGGCCTCGCCCGCCGACGGCGTGCTCTCGGCCATCGGCGCCGAAGAAGGCGCGACGGTCGTTCCAGGCACGGTCCTGGGCGTGGTGACCGAAGGCGCGACTGCTGCGGCCGCTCCGGCCGCCGCTGCTCCCGCCCCGAAGGCCGCCGCTCCGGCGCCCGCGCCGACCCCGGCTCCGGCCGCTGCTGCTCCGGCCCCCGTCGCCGCAGCCCCGGCCGCCGCGCCGCTCAGCCCGGCGCCGGCCCGCGTCGCCGCCGAGAACAACCTCAACCTGTCGAAGGTCGCGGGCACCGGCAAGGACGGTCGCGTGACCAAGGGCGACGCCCTGGCCGCTCTGGAAGCCCGCGCCGCGGCTCCGGCCCCGGCCGCCGCTCCGGCCGCGCCGCGTCCGATCCATGAGCGCGAGGAACGCGTGAAGATGACGCGCCTGCGTCAGACGATCGCCCGTCGCCTGAAGGAAGCCCAGAACACCGCCGCCATGCTGACGACCTTCAACGAGGTCGACATGAGCGCGGTGATGGCCCTGCGCGCCCAGTACAAGGACATCTTCGAAAAGCGCCACGGCGTGAAGCTGGGCTTCATGTCCTTCTTCACCAAGGCCGTGGTGGCCGCGCTGAAGGCGATCCCGGACGTCAACGCCGAGATCGACGGCGCGGACATCGTCTACAAGAACCACTACGACATCGGCGTCGCCGTCGGCACCGACAAGGGCCTGGTGGTTCCGGTCGTCCGTGACGCCGACGCGCTGAACCTGGCCGAGATCGAAAAGGCCATCGGCGTCCTGGGCAAGAAGGCCCGCGACGGCCAGCTGTCCATCGAGGACATGCAGGGCGGCACCTTCACGATCACCAACGGCGGCATCTACGGCTCGCTGATGTCGACCCCGATCCTGAACGCGCCGCAGTCGGGCATCCTCGGCATGCACGCGATCAAGGAACGCGCCATGGTCGTCAACGGCAAGATCGAGATCCGTCCGATGATGTACCTGGCCCTGTCCTACGATCACCGGGTCGTCGACGGCGCCGGCGCCGTGACCTTCCTGGTCAAGGTCAAGGAAGCCCTGGAAGACCCGCAGCGCCTGCTGCTGGACCTCTAAGAGACTTTGAGAAGCCCGCCCTTACCGGCGGGCTTCTTCGCTTCAAGCGCGCCAGGCGAAAGTGTGTGCGGTTTCGCCGCCCGGTGCGCGCTGCTCAAAGAGGCCCTGGCGTTCCGCGCCGGGGCCGTTTGCTTTGCGGGAGGCCGCCATGGCCAAGGACACCCTCTATCTGCTGCCGATGGGCTTCGACAAAGAGGGCCAGCAACGCTTCTGTCCCGACTGCGCGATGATGGAAGGCTACCTGGCCGCCTATCCGCGACTGCGCGACGTCCTAGACATCGTTCGCGTCGACTACGTCCGGCCGCGTCCGGCCCTGGTCGAGCGCCTGGGCGAAGCGCATCAGAACGCCCCGACCCTGATCCTCAGCGACGCCGCGCCGGACGCCGGCCCGTACGGCGAGATTCAGTCGGCCAACGGCCTGTCGTTCCTGAGCGACGCGCGACCGATCACGCGCTGGCTGGCGGCGAAATACGACCTGCCGGCCCCGCTCTAGCGGCTGGCCTTCAGCACCGCCGCGCCCAAGGCCGCGTAGTCGCGGTTGAAGTGGTGGTCGCCGGGCAGACGGACCTTGGCGACCTCGCTGTCGGGCAGGCTGGCGCAGATGTCGGCCTTTTCCTGGTCGCCGTAGACGCACGTGATTTTCAGGCCGTTCAACGCCGCGATGGCGGGGCGGACGGGATAGGAGTCCGGCGTGGCGATGTTGAGCCAGCTGGTCGGATGGAACTGCAGGTCGCCGTTGGGGCCCGCGCCGATCAGCACCAGGCGGCCGATCTGGCCGCGGACGTCGGCGGGCAGTTGCGGGATGATCGCCGGCAGGGCGTCGGCCCCGAACGAGTAGCCGATCAACGTCACCTTCGAGCGGCCCCAAAGGCGCTCGTACGACCGCAGGGCCTGGGCCAGGTCCGCGGCGGCGCCGGCGGGCGAGCGCTTGGTGGTGAAATAGCTCAGCGAATTGACGCCCAGCGTCGGCACGCCGTTGTCGGCCAGATATTGGGTCACGCCCTGATCCAGGGCCGCCCAGCCGCCGTCGCCCGAATAGAACACCGCCAGCGTGTCGCCGGCCTTGCCGCTGGCGACCGGGATCTGGTCCAAGCCAGACGCCGAGGCGGCGAGGGGCGCCGTGGCGCCGAGCAAGATGGCGGCGAGGGCGGCGATGAGGCGGGCGCGTGGGGTCATGCTGCTATGACGCCACCGACCCGTGGCGTTCTCCGGGCGCGCTGATGTCAAGCTTGTGGCGGTCCCCGCGGCGAGGTGTCGCGGCGGGTTTGGACGAACCGACCATTCTCCTTGGTTTTCAAGGCCGCGCGCGTCGAAAGCGGGTTCCGTTTTGGGCCGCATGCCTCTAAGGAACACGCGCCTCCAGAGGTCTGACAATATGGCCGGCGAGGCCCTATATTTTGTCCGGCGCCGCTTCCGGCGCGTCCTTGAGGCGGTAGACCCATGGCTCAGTACGACGTCGTCATCATCGGTGGCGGTCCCGGCGGCTACAACGCCGCGATCCGCGCGGGTCAGTTGGGCCTGAAAACCGCGATCGTCGAGTCACGCGGCAAGCTGGGCGGCACCTGCCTGAACGTCGGCTGCATGCCGTCCAAGGCCCTGCTGCACGCCTCGGAGATGTACGCGGCCGCGACCGGTCCCGAGTTCGCCAAGCTGGGCATCGAGGTCAAGCCGAAGCTGAACCTGCCGCAGATGATGGCCCAGAAGGCCGAGAGCGTCGAAGCCCTGACCAAGGGCGTCGAGTTCCTGATGAAGAAGAATAAGGTCGACTACGTGAAGGGCTGGGGCCGCATCGACGGTGTTGGCAAGGTGGTCGTGAAGGCCGAGGACGGTTCGGAAACCGTGCTCGAGACCAAGAACATCGTGATCGCCACCGGCTCGGAGCCGACGCCGCTGCCGGGCGTGACGATCGACAACAAGCGCATCGTCGACTCCACCGGCGCCCTGTCGCTGCCGGAAGTGCCCAAGAGCCTGATCGTCGTCGGCGCCGGCGTCATCGGCCTGGAGCTGGGTTCGGTTTGGAAGCGCCTGGGCGCGGAAGTCACCGTCGTCGAGTATCTGGACCGCATCCTGCCCGGCACCGACACCGAGGTCGCCAACGCCTTCCAGAAGATCCTGACCAAGCAGGGCTTCAAGTTCTCGCTGGGCGCCAAGGTGACCGGCGCCGAGGCTTCGGCCAAGGGCGTCAAGCTGACCCATGAGCCGGTCGCCGGCGGCGCGGCCGCGACGATCGAGGCCGACTATGTGCTGGTCGCCATCGGCCGCCGTCCGTTCACCCAGGGCCTGGGCCTGGAGACGGTCGGCATCACGCCGGACAAGCGCGGCATGATCGCTAACGACCACTTCAAGACCGGCGTCGGCGGGATCTGGGTGGTCGGCGACGTGACCTCGGGTCCGATGCTGGCCCACAAGGCCGAGGACGAGGGCGTGGCCTGCATCGAGCTGATCGCGGGCAAGGCCGGCCACGTGAACTACGACATCATCCCGGGCGTCATCTACACCAGCCCCGAAGTCGCCACGGTCGGCAAGACCGAGGAGGACCTGAAGGCCGCGGGTGTGGCCTACAAGGTCGGCAAGTTCCCGTTCCTGGCCAACAGCCGCGCCAAGATCAACCACGAGACCGACGGCTTCGTGAAGATCCTGGCGGACGCCAAGACCGACCGTATCCTGGGCGCCCACGCCGTCGGCCCGAACGTCGGCGACATGATCGCCGAGGTCTGCGTGGCCATGGAGTTCGGCGGCGCCTCGGAAGACATCGCCCGCACCTGCCACCCGCACCCGACCCGCTCGGAGGCGATCCGCCAGGCGGCCATGGGCGTCGAAGGCTGGACGATGCAGGCGTAACGCGCCCTTACGATAGTTGATACCCACGTTCATCAATCGGACGTAGAGTGGCGGGGTTCCTTGGGAGCCCCGCCATGCTTTTGTCCGCGTTGACCCTCGCCGCTGCTTTGCAGTCCATGCCGTCCGCCGAGTTTCCGGCCACGCCGCTGGCCAAGCCGCCGATCAAGGCGCGGCCGCACCATGCGCCGCCCGAGACCTTGCTGAGCGATAGGCAAGTCGAGGCCTGGAAGGCTCGTCTAAATCGCATCGCCCACTGCGGCGCCAACGGTCTTCAGAACGCCCAGGGCGCGCCGGACGAGGCCTTCGCTTCGCCCAAGGCGCTGGCCCGCCGGCAGGCGGTGAAGGCCACGCGATTGGGCGATTTGCCGATGGCCAACCATACGCTGACCGTACTGCGCACGGAGGACGGCTGCCCCGTCTCCTCGACCGTCCGCTTCAACGTCGGACGCTGATCGCCCCGAATGAAAAAGCCCCGCCGGCGGACCGGCGGGGCTGTACGCTTTTCGAGGGGAGGAACGCCCGCGAGGGGAGCGGGCGGGTACGCTTACTAAGCTTGTTGGCCGTTGGGCCGGTCTCAGAACTCTTCCCAGTCGTCGCTGGCGCCGACGGCCTTGGCCAGCTTGGCCTGGGCGGCGGCGACGGGGTTGACGCCCGGACGGCTGGTGGCTGTGGCGACGGCCGGACCACGGCTCGGGGCCGGAGCCGCGGGACGGGGCGCGGGGGCGGCCGGGCGGTGCGTCGGGCGCGTTGAGCTCTTGATGGCGTGCGTCGCCGCGCCGCCGACGCGGAAGCGGCTGATCATCTGCATCAGGTTGCCGGCCTCGCCCTTCAGCGAGTGGCTGGCCGCGGTCGATTGCTCGACCATGGCGGCGTTCTGCTGGACGGTTTGGTCCATCTGGTTGACGGCGGCGTTGACCTGGTTGAGGCCGGTGGCCTGCTCCTGGCCCGAGGCCGCGATCTCGCCGACCAGGGCGTCGATCTCGCCGACCTTGCCGACGATGGCTTCCAGGGCTTCGCCGGTCTGGCCGACCATGCTCACGCCTTGGTTCACCTGCTGGCTGGAGGTCGAGATCAGGGTCTTGATCTCCTTGGCCGCGTCGGCCGAGCGCTGGGCCAGGGCCCGCACTTCCTGAGCGACGACCGCGAAGCCGCGGCCGGCCTCGCCCGCGCGAGCGGCTTCGACGCCGGCGTTCAAGGCCAGGAGGTTGGTCTGGAAGGCGATCTCGTCGATGACGCCGATGATCTGGCTGATCGACTGAGACGACTTTTCGATCTCGTTCATGGCGTCGACGGCGTTGCGGACCACGACGCTGGAGCGTTCGGCGTCGGTGCGGGTCGAGCCCACGACCTTGGCGGCTTCCAGGGCGCCGGCCGACGAACGCTTCACCGTGGCGGTGATCTCGTCAAGGGCGGCGGCGGTTTCCTCCAGGCTGGCGGCCTGCTGCTCGCTGCGGCGCGACAGGTCGTCGGCGGCCGAGGCGATCTCGTCCGACCCCGCGCCGATGCTGTTGGCGGCGTGGACGATGGTGCCCATCGCCTCTTCCAGCTGCGCGATGGCGCCGTTGAAGTCGTTCTGCAGGCGCTTGTAGGCCTCGGGGAACTCCTGGTCGACGCGGTAGGTCAGGTCGCCGTCCGACAGGCGGTTCAGACCCGTTGCGATGGCTTCCATGACGAAGGCCTGCTCCTTGGCGGCGGCCTCGGCGATCTCCTGGTTGCGTCGACGCTCGGCTTCCGTCTCGGCGTTGGCGCGCTGTTGGGCGGCCTCTGCGGTGCGCAGGGCCAGGGCGTTGTCCTTGAACACCTGGACCGAGCGGGCCATGGCGCCGACCTCGTCCTTGCGCTCGGCGCCCTTGACGTCGACGTCGACGCTGCCCTGGGCCAGGACTTCCATGGTCTTGGCTGTGGCGGCCAGCGGGGCGGCGATCTTCTTGGCGCCGATCCACAGGGCCAGCACCAAGGCGGCGCCGGCCGCGATCAGGCCGAACAGGATCGAGAACACGGTGCCGGCGGCGGCTTCCTTGGAAGCCTTTTCGACCATCTTCTTGGTCTCGGCGGTGTGGGCGTTGGTGTAGGTGTTGACGTCCGCGGTCAGCTTGGTGATCTGGGGGTCGATCTCGACCATCACCATCTTGGCCGCGTCGTCCATGTCCTGCTGGCCGAGGTCCGCGCCGCTGCGGGCGCTGGCGTAGATTTTGTCGAGGCGCGCCTTGTAGCCGTCAACGGTCTTGGTCGCGCTGGGCTCGGCCTGCTTCACGCCGGCCAGCAGTTCGGTGGCTTGCTTGTAGGCCCTGTCCAGATCCGCGCTGGCGGTGTTGCTCTCGGTCGAGCCGCCATCATAGGCGATCGTGCGGTAGGCCGAGTAGCCGATCGTCGCGACGCGGCGGCTGAACCGGGCGATATTCAGTTCGGCGGGCGCGCGCTGTTCGACCAGGATCTTGGTGTTGACCTCGACCTTGCGCGCCTGCAGAGCGCCGAGCCCGACGATCACCACGGCGATCAGAGTCAGGATGACAGCGGGCAGGGCCACCTTCGTGGAGATCTTCAGATCATCGAACTTCATCGGAGCCTCATGGCGGCGCGCTTCTTGCACCCAGGGGGAGCGCGTGTTTTCACGTCTAGAAGACCGTACCCGCGTAAAATCGGGGTTAATGCCCAGCTTAAATCGAGTTTCGCGACTTTCCGCCGCAGCGGTCGCGCGCGAGGTTCAGGCCTTCGGATGGGCCGCCGCGTAGGCGGCCAGCAGGCCAGCCGCGTCGACCTGGGTGTAGCGCTGCGTCGTCGATAGCGAGGCGTGGCCCAGCAGATCCTGGATGGCCCGCAGGTCCGCGCCCGCGCCCAGCAGATGGGTGGCGAAGGCGTGGCGGAAGGCGTGCGGCGTCACTCTATCGGAGAGGCCGAGACGTCCGCGCAGGGTCTGAACAAGGGCCTGGACGTGGCGCGGCGACAAAGGCCCGCCGCGCTTGGCCCGGAAAAGGGGCTCGTCCGCGGTCAGCACGAACGGCAGCTCATCCAGATAGACGTCGACGGCGGCGCGGACGGCGTCCAGCACCGGCACGATGCGGGTCTTGCCGCCCTTGCCGGTGATGCGGATGGCCTGCCCTAGCGGGGCCTGGGCGAAAGTCAGGGAGAGCGCCTCGCTGATCCGCAGGCCGCAGCCCCACAGCAGGGTCAGCACCGCTTCGTCGCGAGCGGTCTCCCAGGGCTCGCGCTCGGTGTCTTCGGCGGCCTGCGTGATCAGGTCGCGGGCCTGGTCCTCGGAGACGGGCCGGGGCAGGCCGATCTTCAGGCGCGGGCCGCGCACCAGCTCGACGGCGGCGTTGGCCACGCCGTGGCGCTGGTCCAGATAGCGGTGGAAGGCGCGGATCGACGACAGGGCCTGGCTGATCGAGCGGGGGGCCAGGGCGTCTTCACCCAATTCCCCCTGTCCCTGGCGGCGGAAGGCGAGATAGCCGCGCAGGTCGGCGGCCGAGATCTCGCCCATGGCCGACAGGCTCACCGCCTCGCCCCGATGGCGTTCCAGGAAGTTCAGATAGGCCAGGACGTTGTCGCCATAGGCCCGCACCGTGCGCGGCGAGGCCCGGCGCTCCAGCGTCAGGTAGTCCAGCCAGGCGGCGTAGGCCTGGCGAGCGCTCCCGACGCCCGAGGTCACAACACCGGCCAGCGTTCGGCGGTGCGCTCGACCACGCGGGCCAGGAAGTTGACCAGCTCCGTGCCCATGTCGGGGGTGAAACCTTCCGGGTCGGTCGAGCCGAAGGCCACCAGGGCCTCGCGGCGCGGCTCCCAGATCGCCATGCGGACCAGGGCCATGCTGCGGATGGTCTCGGCCTTGTCGCCGAACAGCGGCAGGGCCGGAGCGAAGAAGCCCATGCGGGCGATCGGCGCCTCGCCCAGGATCATGTCGACCTGACCCTCGGCCAGGACATGCCAGCCGGCCGGCACGCGGTGCGGGCCTTCCAGGGCGATGGTCCCGGCGGCCAGACCGAAGCGCAGCTGGGTCATCTCGTCGACGCGGCGGGCGAGATCGGAATGGTTGCGGGCGTCCAGCAGGTCGATGACCGCCGCGTGGGTCTGGGCCTGGGCCGAGTAGTTGGCGCGGGCGTTTGCCTCGATCGCCTGGCGGACGCTGGCCTCCCGCCTGTGGGCGGCGGCGGCCCGGGCCAGGGCGCGCGGACCGAAGTCGACGACATTGGCCGCGTCCACCCGCAGGCCCAGCTCGCCCAGCAGGTCTTCGTCGTGGCGCAGGAATTCCGGCTGGACGCGCAGGAAGTCGCGCACGCTCTCGGCGTCGACCGGTTTCCTGCTGGCGTTCGTCGCGTCGCTCATCGTCGTCCCCACGGTAAAAAGCACTCCCTCCAGATGAAGCGGGCAAGACGGTTAATGTCCGCTTGATGACGACCTCGTCGGCTGCTCTCGACCTGGGGACGGTTTGGCGGCAAAAGCATGCCGTCATGTCCCGTATCGCCTCCGTTCTGCTGCCGATGCCGTTGCCGGAGGCCTTCGACTACGCCGAGCCGGACGGACTCGATCTGAGCATTGGCGACCATGTGGCCGTGCCCCTGGGGCCGCGCGTGATTCGCGGCGTGGTCGTCGCCCTGCGCGACGGGACGGGCGGCAATCGGCCGCTCAAGGCCATTCAGGGCCGGCTCGACGATCCTCCGCTGCCGCCGGGCGTGCTGGCCTTTATTGCTTGGGCGGCGCGCTATTCGGTGGACCTGCCCGGTTGGCCGCTGGCCATGGCCCTGCGCGGCCTGCGCCATCCGCCGCCCAAGCCCGACAAGGTGCTGGTCCTGACCGGAACCCAGCCGGCCCGGATGACGCCCGCGCGCCTGAAGGTGCTGGCCGCCGCCGAGGGCGTCAAGCTGTCGAGCGCGGCGCTGGCCTCGGCCGCCGGCGTCTCGGCGGGCGTGGTCAAGGGGCTCGTGGACGAGGGCGTGCTGGCGGTCGACTATGTGGAGCCGGAGCGTGGCCTGCCGCGGCCGGACCTTTCCCTGCCGCCGCGCGACCTGAACCCCGGCCAGGCCGCCTGCGTCGCGGTCATGAAAGAGATGCTGGACGCCGGCGGCTTTCAGGCGGCGCTTCTGGATGGGGTCACTGGCTCGGGCAAGACCGAGGTCTATCTGGAGGCGGTCGCGGCCGCGCTGGAGGATCCTAAGGCCCAGATCCTGGTGCTGCTGCCCGAGATCGCCCTGACCCAGGCCGTTCTCGCCCGCTTCGAGCAGCGCTTCGGCGCCCTGCCGGCCGAGTGGCATTCCGGCGTCTCGCCGCCGCGCCGCCGGCAGGTCTGGGAGGCGGTGGCCAGCGGCGACGCCCGCATCGTGGTCGGGGCTCGCTCGGCCCTGTTCCTGCCCTTCCGCAAGCTGCGCCTGATCGTGGTCGACGAGGAGCACGACAGCTCGTTCAAGCAGGAAGAGGGCTTCATCTACCACGCCCGCGATCTTGCCGTGGCGCGGGCCAAGATCGAGGGTGCGTCCGTGCTGCTGGCCTCGGCGACGCCATCGCTGGAGAGCCTGTTCAACGCCCAGGCCGGCCGTTACCGCTGGCTGAGGCTGTCGGCCCGCCACGGCGCGGCGCAGCTGCCCGATATCGACCTGATCGACATGCGCCAGACGCCGCCGGAACCCGGCCGCTGGCTGTCGCCGCCGCTGATCAAGGCCATGGCCGTGACGCTGCAGCGCGGCGAACAGGCCATGCTGTTCCTGAACCGGCGGGGCTATGCGCCGCTGGTGCTGTGCAAGGCCTGCGGCGAGAAGATGAAGTCGCCCGACACCGACAGCTGGCTGGTCGAGCACCGCTACACCGGCCGGCTGGTCTGCCACCTGACGGGCTTTTCGATGAAGAAGCCCGAGGCCTGCCCGCACTGCGGGGCCAAGGACTCGCTCGTGTCGATTGGCCCCGGAGTCGAGCGGGTGGAGGAGGAGGCGCGGCACATCTTCCCGGACGCGCGGATCGCGGTGTTCTCGTCCGACACCGTGATGGACGCCGAGGCCGCCAGGACCCTGGTGGCTAGCATGGCGGCGGGCGAGATCGACATTCTCGTCGCCACCCAGGCGGCGGCCAAGGGCCACAACTTCCCGAACCTGACCCTGGTGGGCGTGGTCGACGCCGACCTTTCCCTGAGGGGCGGCGACCTGCGGGCCGGGGAGCGGACCTTCCAGCTGCTGGCCCAGGCGGCGGGTCGGGCCGGGCGTCACGAGAAGCCGGGGCGGGCTTTGCTGCAGACCTATTCGCCCGAGCACGCGGTGATGCAGGCCCTGAAGGCCCAGGACCGCGACGCCTTCGTCGAGGCCGAGATGGCCATGCGCCAGGACGCCGGCCTGCCGCCCTATGGACGGCTCGCGGCGGTGATCGCCTCGGGCCCCGACGCCGCGGCCCTGGACGCCTATGTCGACGCCCTGGCCGCGGTGATCCCCAATGCCGAGGGGGTCGAGGTGTTCGGCCCCGCCGACGCGCCGTTGGCTTTGGTGCGCGGCCGCCGCCGCAAGCGGTTCCTGGTCAGGGCCGAGCGCAATGTCGACCTGCAGGGGTTCATGGCCGCCTGGCGGGCGCGGGCGAAGGTCCCGAATTCGGTCCGCGTGGTGATTGATATCGACCCCTACTCGTTCCTGTAGGCGGCTTTCTCTAGCTGTTCGTCGGCTCGGCTTTATCCAGCGTCGGCGCGCCAGACGCCGGCTGGTGCGAGCGCAGGGGCAGGGCGGGGATGAACAGGATCGTCACCAGGCCCGCCAGGATCACGAACAGGGCCGCGACCATCACGCCGCTGACGGCGTTGATCAGCGCGCCTTGCAGCACTGGATCGGCGTGGGCGGCCTGACCGCTGGCGGCGGCCTTCACCGCCATGCCTTCCAGCTTGCCCAGATCCAGGCCCCCGCCGGGCAGGTTGGCCAGGCGCGCGGTCAGCATGGTCCCGGCCAGGGCCGCGCCGACCGTCGAGCCGATCTGCCTGAAGAACTGGTTGGAGCTGGTGGCCACGCCGATGTCGCGCGGGGCGACGGCGTTCTGGGTGGCGATGTTGAACAGGCTCTGGCCGGGACCCAAGCCCAGGCCGACGAAGGCCAGCAGCCCGCAAAGCAGCGGCAGGCTGTGGATCTTCGACAGGTCATGCAGCAGGAACACCGCGACCAGAAGGATGACCGCGCCGCCTAGCATGTAGGGCTTGTACTGGCCGGTCTTGGAGACCAGTTGGCCCGCGACGGTGCTGCCGATGATCAGGCCGGCCATCAGCGGCAGCATGGTCATGCCGCTGACCGTGGCCGGCACGCCCCGGCCCAGCTGCAGGAACAGCGGCAAGAACATCACCACGCCCATGAACGCCATGGAGATCAGGAAGCCGGCCAGGTTGGCCGTGGTGAACACCTTGTTCTGGAACAGGTGCATCGGCAGGATCGGGTTGGAGACTTTGGTTTCGGCCACCACGAAGGCGGCCAGCGACGCGACGGCCAGGGCGAACAGGGAGAGGCTCTGGGGCGAGCGCCAGGCGAAGTTGTGGCCGCCCAGGCTGAGCGCCAGCAGCAGCGGCACGAAGGCGGCGATCAGCAGGGCCGCGCCCAGGAAGTCGATCTTGCCGGCCCGGCGATGCTCCAGCGGCGGCATCTTCACGATGACCATGAACAGCGAGAGCAGGCTCAGCGGCAGGTTGACGTAGAACACCCAGCGCCAGCCGGCGACGGTGTGGGTTCCGACCTGCACCGTGCCATGGTCGGTGAAGTAGCCGCCGATGATCGGCCCCAGCACGCTGGCCAGGCCGAACACCGAGCCGAAGACGCCCGCGAACTTGCCCCGCTCGCGCGGCGGATAGAGGTCGGCGATGATGGCGAAGGCGGTGGTGAAGAGGGCCCCGCCACCAATGCCCTGCAGGGCGCGGAACACGATCAGCTGCACCATGCCCGGCATGCCCAGGATGGTCCCGAACTCACCCGCCAGGCCCGACAGCCATGAGCCGGCCAGGAAGATCGAGATGCCGGTGATCAGCACGGGCTTGCGGCCGAAGATGTCGCCCAGCTTGCCCCAGATCGGCACCATCACCGTCGAGGTCAGCAGGTAGGCCGTCGTCACCCACGAATAGAGATTGAGGCCGTTCAGCTCGGAGATGATCCGCGGCATGGCCGTGGAGACGATGGTCTGGTCCAGCGCGCTCAGCAGGAACACGATCATCAGCGCCGCCAGGGTCAGGCGGCGCTCGGCGCCGGAGAAAGCCTGGGGGGTGAAGGTCTGCGAGGTCATCGGGGCCTTGGGAGCGTGATAAGCCGGGTGGCCGACCTATCACGCCCCAGGGCGCGGATGTAGGGGGAGGGGACCTAGTGGTCCTTCTTCGACCCACGCTTTCGGGCCAGCATGTTCAGGCCCTCGACCCCGGCCGAGAAGGCCATGGCGGTATAGATGTAGCCCTTCGGCACGTGGGCGCCGAAGCCTTCAGCGATCAGCACGGTGCCGATCATCAGCAGGAAGCCCAGGGCCAGCATGACCACGGTCGGGTTGTTGTTGATGAAGTTGCCCAGCGGGTCGGCGGCCAGCAGCATGGCGGCCACGGCGATGATCACGGCGGTGACCATGATCGGCAGGTGATCGGTCATGCCGACGGCGGTCAGGATCGAGTCGATCGAGAACACCAGGTCCAGCAGGATGATCTGGAAGATCGCCGCGCCGACGTTGGAGATCACGACGGTGACCTTGTCCTTCTCCAGCACATCGTCGCTCTTGTCCGGATCGACGCTGTGGTGGATCTCCTTGGTCGCCTTCCAGATCAGGAAGGCGCCGCCGGCGATCAGGATCAGGTCGCGCCACGAGAAGGCGGTCTCGAAGCCGGGCTCGCCGTGCGAGCCGACGGGGCCAGTGATCCCCAGGTCGAAGACCGGCGCGGTCAGGCCGACGATGAAGGCGATGGTCGACAGCAGGACGAGGCGCATGATCAGCGCCAGCGAGATGCCGATGCGGCGCACCCGCGTGCGGTGCTCGGGCGGCAGCTTGTTTGACAGGATCGAAATGAAGACCAGGTTGTCGATCCCCAGAACCACTTCCATGACCACAAGGGTCACCAGAGCGGCCCAGGCGGCCGGGTCGGCGACCAGGTTAAGGAGTTCGTTCATTGGTCCTCTCTAAGGTTATCGGCCAGGCCGTCGTTTCGCGTACGCATACATGTAACACAGCGAGATGGGCGGGTAACGCTGATCTTTCCACCGTGGGGGCGGAAGGATGGGCCCTTAAGGATCGCTGTGGATGCAGGACGCCGCCCACATCAAGCCCCTGACCGCGCTGCGGTTCTTCGCCGCCTTCTGGGTGGTGCTGTACCACTATTGGCCCAAGCTGGACGTCGCCTTCACACCCGCGATCGCCCAGAAGGGCTATCTGGGGGTCGAGGCGTTCTTCATCCTGTCGGGCTTCATTCTCTGCCACGTCTATCTGCGCGGTTTCGGCGAGGGGCGGTTCCGCTATGGCGACTTCCTGTGGAACCGGCTGGCGCGGGTCTATCCGCTGCACCTGGCCACCCTGGTCGGCGTCGGGGCCATGGCGTTCGCCGGGACCATGGCGGGCCTGAACGTCGATCCAAACATCCTGTCCTGGAAATCACTGCCGGCGAACCTGCTGCTGGTCCATGCCTGGGGCTTCGCGCCGGTGGCCGGCTGGAACCACGCCTCGTGGTCGATCTCGGCCGAGTGGTTCGCCTATCTGAGCTTCCCGGCCTTCGCCTTCGCGGCGTGGAAGCTGCGCGAGCGGCCCGTGGTCGCGGTGCTGGGCGCCCTGGCGGTGATCGCCGGGCTCTATCCGACCTTCCAGGCCCTGGCCGGCTTTTCGCTGACCGACGCCACCATCGAATGGGGCGCTCTGCGCATCGTGCCCTGCTTCGCCTTCGGCTGCGCCCTGCACGCCCTGTGGCGTTCGGACCGATTCCCGACCCGACTCGGCGGCTACGGCGCCGCTTTATTGGGCATGGCTGCGCTTGCGGCGATCCAGTTTTCCGCACCCGATCCGGTGATCGTCATGCTTCTGGGCGGGCTTATTTTCATGCTCGCGACCCTCGCGAAGGGTGGTTTCGAGTTTGCTGGACAGTCAGTCTTCGTCTATCTTGGCGAGATCAGCTACTCGACATACATGATCTGCATCCCGTGGAAAATCCTGGCGATCAATGTAGCGACCAAGCTGTTCAATATCGGTGGCGACAAGCTGCCGCCCCTGGTCTGGATCTTGATTGTCGGCGCGCTGATCCCGCTGTCGGCGATCTCCTACCATTTCATAGAGAGCCCGTGTCGGGAGTGGATGAAGTCTCTGGCCGCGAGTCGCAAACAGCGCCGCTTGGCGCTCGCGGGCGCGGCATAAACACTCTTTTCACCAGTCTCTGGCAGGGTTATCCCTTAGCCCAGTGACGCGGGGGAGTACCCACAGCATGACGAAACGGACCAGGGCCCTTCTGGGTTCCCTGCTCGCTGCCGCCATGATCAGCTTTGCGCCGGTAGCGGCCAATGCTGACGGTTATTGGCAATGCGTGCCGTTCGCCCGTCTGATGTCGGGTATCCAGATTTTCGGCGACGCCCGCACGTGGTGGTCGCAAGCCGCCGGCAAGTACGACACGGGCTCGGTCCCGAAGATCGGCTCGGTTCTCTCCTTCAAGCCTACCGCCCGCATGAACCTCGGCCACGTGGCCTTCGTCAGCCAGGTGCTCACCGACCGGGTGATCCAGGTCACCCACGCCAACTGGTCGATCATCGAGGGCGATCGCGGCCAGATCGAAAAGGACGTCACCGTCGTCGACGTCTCGCCCAATGGCGACTGGACCCAGGTGAAGGTCTGGTACGACCCGATCCGTGACCTCGGCTCCAGCGTCTATCCGACCAACGGCTTCATCTATCAGGACGCCCAGGCGACGAAGATCGCCATGGCCACCAGCAAGATCGCCATGGCTCAGAACGCGGTGGTCTCGGCCGCCAAGCAGGCCGCCAACCAGGTCGCCAACTCGGTTCGTTCTTCGCCGCTGGACATCATCGGCCAGGCCGCGGACTCGACCGATCGTATCGCCGCCCTGATCGAGGCCGCCGCTGGCGGCGGTTCGTCGAGCGACACGAGCAACAAGCAGAACGCGCCCCGCTGATCGTGAGCACGTTGACCTAGAGCGCGGGCCGGGGCACACCCGGCCCGCAGCGCGTTAGGCGAAGGCGTACTCGGTTTTCGCCGTTAAAACGCGCGTCTGATAGGGCAAGCCTGCCCATGGGCAGGCTTGGGGGACGCGCCCATGCTTAGAATCCTCCGTCACGGCGCTCCGGGCTTCGAATCCGGCGGTCTGTCGCCCGACTGGCGGGTGCCGTCCGACGCCGTCTGGATCGAACTGGTCGACCCCACCCGGACCGAGGAAGTCGCCGTCGAGCAGTCGATCGGCCTCCTGTTGCCCACCCGCGAGGAGATGGCCGAGATCGAGGCCTCCTCGCGCCTCTACCAGGAGGATGGCGGCACGTTCATGACCGCCACCGTCCTGATCAATGCCGATGGCGACCTGCCGACCGCCGCCCCCGTCACCTTCGTGCTGGCCGGCGCGCGCCTGATCACCATTCGCTATGTCGAGCCCAAGGCGTTCTCGGTGTTCGCCGCCCAGGCCGAGCGTCAGCCCAGCCTGTGCCCCAATGGCCTGCAGACGTTCCTGGGCCTGCTGGACGCCATCGTCGACCGCACCGCCGACATCCTCGAGCGCACCGCCGCCGAGGTCGAGGTGCAATCGCGGGCCATCTTCAGCCGCCCGCGCGGCGCGGCGTTCGAGAGCATCCTCAACCGTTTGGGCCGGGCCCAGAACGTCAATTCCAAGGCCCGCGACAGCCTGGTCAGCCTGGCCCGCCTGCTCAGCTTCGCGGCCCTGGCCGACCAGTTCGAAGGCTCCAAGGAACTGCGCGATCACCTCAAATCGCTGCAGCGCGACGTCCAGTCGATCACCGACCACTCCAGCTACGTAGCCAGCAACATAACCTTCCTGCTCGACGCGGCCCTGGGGCTGATCAACATCGAGCAGAACTCGATCTTCAAGGTGTTCTCAGTGTTCTCGGTGATGTTCCTGCCCCCGACCCTGGTGGCCGGGATCTACGGCATGAACTTCGTCCACATGCCCGAACTGAACTGGCTGGAAGGCTATCCGATGGCCATCGGCATGATGATCCTGGCCGCCGTCGCACCGCTGCTGTGGTTCCGCCGCAAGGGCTGGCTGTAGATTTCGCGCGTCCCCCGCGACAATTCACCGCGCTCTAAACGATGGCTTAAAGCTGATCTGGCAGGTTGGGCGACGGTTCCCAGTTCCCCGCGTATCCGCCAGAGAGCGCTCTTCGACCGCCCATGCCCGCCGCCGCGTCTTCACGCCCGAGCCTGATCCGCAACCTGCACGCCTCCGTAGTGCGCGAGGTGCTGGAGGCTCATGCGCGCTACATGAAAGGCCTGCCCAAGGGCCGCCGGGCGGTGCTGCAGTACGTCAACCTGAACAATTACGAGCTGGACGGGGTCGATCTCTCGGAGGCCGACCTGACCGGGGCGCTGCTGGGCGGGGCCTCGCTGCGGCGGGCCAAGCTGACCCGCGCCACGCTGTATGGGACCGACCTGCGCGACTCCGATCTGCGGGACGCGGATCTTTCCCGCTGCGACATGCGCGGGGCCTGCCTGCGCGGGGCCAATCTCGGCGGGGCCAATCTCTCCGGCTGCGATCTGCGCGAGGGCGTCACCGCCGTGCAGGACGACGAGAAGGGCCTGCGGATCCTGGAGCATTCCAAGCGGCCGGGCGAGCTGGACTACGCCATGCTGCAGGGCGCCAACCTCAACGGCGCGCAGATGTCCGGCGCCTTCGCGCGGCAGGCCGACTTCACCGACGCCGATCTCTCGAACGTCACCCTGCAGGGCGCCAAGCTGACGAACGCGGTCATGGACGGCGCGGACCTGTCGGGCGCCAACCTGCACAATGCCGAGATGTCCAAGGTCTCGCTGCGTCGGGCCATCATGGTGGGGGTCGACGTCAGCGGCGCGGACCTGACCGACGCCGACATGACCGAGGTGCTGCGCGCCCCGCCGCCGATCATCTATGTCGACGACCTGCCCCTCAACGAGGTGCTGGAGAGCCACGAGCTGTTCTGCAAGTCCGACGGCCGCGACGGCAAGGCGGCCAAGGCCGCCGAGGTCGACTTCCGCCCCTTGCGCCGCCTGAAGGATCGCCGTCTTTCCGGCCTGTTCGCGCCCCGGGCGGTGTTCTTCGGCATGGACCTGGACGGCGCCCAGTTGCAGGGCGCGAACCTGGCCGGCGCGGACCTGCGGGGCGCCAAGCTTCGCGGGGCCGATCTGCGCGGCGCGCGTCTGGTCGACGCCCAGCTGAGCCGCGCGGATCTCACTGGCGCCAAGCTCGGCCCGCTGAAGATCGCCGAGGACCGGGTCATCCGCACCGATTTGACCCGCGCCGTGCTGCGTGGGGCCAATCTGAAGGGCGTCAGCGCGCCTCGGGCCCGGTTCATCGAGGCCGACTTCAGCCGCGCCCGCCTTGACGGCGCGGACCTGACCGGCGCCGAACTGCCGTCGGGTTTCGGCGGGGTCTAAGCATCTGTCTTCGCATTGAGGTCGTATCTGTGTCGATGATCGGACGCGGCATTCTATAGGAGGCAGTATGATCCATGCCCTGACGCCAATCGCGCTGCTCTGCGTGCTGACCGCCGTGAGCCTCGCCACCAAGGCCAGCGCCCAGGATCGCGCGCCTGACCGGACCGTCGTCGGCGGGGCGGTGATCTACGCGCCGGCTTACCAGGGCGCCAAGGACTACCGCGTTCTGCCGTTCCCGGTGATCGACCTGAAGCACGGCCGCTTCTTCGCCGGCTCGCGCCGGGGGCTCGGCGCCAACCTGGTCGACGGCGACACTGTTGATGTCGGGGCCGGTGTGACCTTCGTGCCAGGCTACCGCCGCCGTGACGCGCCGGCCGGCATCGGCCGGGTGTCGGGCGGCGCCGGGGCGCGGATCTCCGCCGACGTAAAGGCCGGCAGGGTCATGGCCAGTCTGGGCGCGACCAAGGTTCTCTCCGGCGACCTCGACGGCGTCCTGGTCGACGCGACCTTGGCCATGCCGCTGCGGCCGTCCGGACGCCTGACCTTGATCCCCAGCGTTTCGACCACCTGGGCCGATGGCGCCTATAACCGCAGCTATTTCGGGATCAGCGCCAGCCAGGCGGTGGCCTCGGGCCTCGCGGCCTATCGTCCCGGCGGCGGGATCAAGGACGTTTCAGTTTCGCTGACCGCCAGCTATCGTCTGACCGATCGGGTCAGCCTGGGCGCGACCGGCTCGGTCACCAAGCTGACTGGCGACGCCAGGGAGAGCCCGATCGTCTTTGACCCGATCCAGCCCTCGGCGGTGCTGTCGGCCGCCTACCGGTTCTAGCGGACGGTCGCATGTTGAAGCCTTGCGGTGAGCATTAACCTTGGTGTTGATGCACGAAAGCCGTGGGAGTCTTCGATGTCGCGTTTGTCCTGGATCGCCGCCGCTGGCGCCTTCGCCCTGGCGGCTATCACCGGATCAGCTCACGCGGCCGCGCCGACGTTCGAGAAGACCGCCTGCGCCGGCGACTACAAGGCCACCGGCCTGAAGGTCGACTGTGGCAATCTGGTCGTCGACGAGACGCGCGGCGATCCCGGGACCCGCCGCATCAAGGTGGCGGTCGCCATCGTTCACGCCAGCGAGCCCAAGGCCGGCCTGCCGCCGGTGATCTATCTGCACGGCGGCCCGGGCGGTTCGGCCCTGAAGGGCCTGCCGCGCCTGCTGGCCAGCAAGGCCTCGCGCGAGTTCGTCGCGCTCGACCAGGACTGGGTTTTCATCGACCAGCGCGGCGGCGGCCAGTCCGTCCCCAATCTCGACTGCCCCGGAACGCACCTGACCGACGCCGGCCCGCCGACCGATCAGGACGCGCAAGGCGTCGTCGCCTGCCTGAAGGGTTTCCAGGCCAAGGGCGTGAACATCGCGCGCTACAACGCCGTCGAGGTGGCCAAGGACGTCCAGGACCTCCGCCAACTGCTGGGCTTCAAGCAGATCGACCTGTTCGGCGGCTCCTACGGCACCCGCATCGAGGCCGCCATCCAGGCTCATCAGCCGCAGGGCGTGCGCGCGGTGGTCCAGGATTCGCCCTGGCCGCCCGAGGCCGACTGGACCGTCGGCGGGCCGGCCATGGTCTCCAACTCGATCGACATCGTCATGGCCAAGTGCGCGGTCGTGGCCGAGTGCGCCAAGCGTTATCCCGACCTGAAGGCCAAGCTGGCCGTGGTCGCCGAGCGCTGGCTGGCCGGCCCCCAGACGATCAACGGCAAGACCTACGCCGCCGACGACCTGGGCGGCTGGCTGATGGACGCCAGCTACTTCACCGCCGGCGTGCTGCCGCGCGACCTGTGGAAGGTGATCCAGGGCGACGTCGCCCCGGTCGCCGACTTCGTCGAGAGCCGCGACTACTACAGCGAGGGCCAGTTCATGACCCACCTGTGCAAGGAGGAGATCCCGTTCGAAAGTCGGGCTGACGTCGCCAAGGGCACGGAGAACGATCCGATCGCCCGCCTGATGGTGGCGCCAATGCAGCGCATCCACGATGTCTGCAAGGCGATCGACGTCGGCCCGATCTCCAAGGCCGAGCAGGAGCCGGTCAAGACCGCGATCCCGACCCTGTTCCTGGCCGCCGAGATCGATCCCGGTTGCCCGCCCGAACTGACCAAGGCCGCCGCCAAGGGCTACGAGGGTTCGCAGGTGGTGATCGTCACCAACGCCACCCACGGCGTCAGCCGCGCTAGCCCCTGTACGCGCAAGATGATCCGGTCGTTCTTCCAGGATCCGACCAAACCGGTCGACCGGAGCTGCCTGCCGGCGGCCGACACGCCGATGGCGTTCACGTACACGGGGTAGATTTCCCGCCCCTTTGGGGCATGTGCGCCGATCCCGCCGCGGCCAAGGCGGGGGTGCGGTCGCCATGTCCGCGTCGCGCCTGGGCAGGACCGGCCGCATCGATTTTTGCGTAGCACGCAAAGCAGAGCGGCAAATTCGTCCAATTATTTTCGTTCCGGCTCGACGCTAAATAGTGCGGCAGGATTCTTGCCGGAGACGGCGCTGCCCGCGGCGCGCGTCTCGCCCTTTCCCAGACGCCAGGCGCCGGCTTCCGGCGCGAGGAACGCGATTATGTCCGCAGACGCTCCCAACGCACCGGCCCGCAAAGGCCTGTCATCCTCGATGACCTTCGCGATGTCCGCCGCCGCCGGCGTCGCCGTCGCCAATATCTACTACAACCAGCCCATGCTGGGGCTGATCGAACAGGATCTCCCTGGCCCTTTGACCGGTCTGATCCCGACCGCCACCCAGCTGGGCTACGCCGCCGGCCTCTTCCTGCTGGTTCCGCTGGGCGACATCATCGATCGCCGAAAGCAGATCGGCGTCCAGTTCGTCGTCCTGGCGCTGGCTCTGGTGCTGGCGGCCCTCGCGCCCAGCGCGGCCCTGGTCGTGGTGGCGTCCCTGGCGGTGGGCCTGGCCTCGACGGTCGCCCAGCAGATCGTACCCTTCGCCGCGCATCTTTCCTCACCGGAAAAGCGCGGGGCGACGGTGGGAACGGTGCTCTCGGGCATCCTCACCGGCATCCTGCTCAGTCGCACGCTCGCCGGCTTCGTGGCCACGCGCTTTGGGTGGCGCGAGATGTTCTGGCTCGGCGCGCCGATGGCCCTGATCGCCGGAGCGGTCATGTTCATGACGCTGCCGCGCGTGGCGCCCGACTCCAAGCTCGGCTATGGCAAGCTCCTGGCCTCGATCGGCGACCTCTGGAAAGAGTTTCCCGCCCTGCGCCTGGCCGCCTTCACCCAGGCCCTGATCTTCGCGGCCTTCACGGTGTTCTGGACGGTGCTGGCCTTCCGGCTGCAGTCGCCCGCCTACCGTCTGGGCGCGGATGTCGCCGGCCTCTTCGGTGTCGTCGGCGCGGTGGGCATCTTCGCCGCCCCCCTGGCCGGCCGGTTCGCCGACCGGCGCGGCCCCAAGCCGGTGGTCATGCTCGCCTCGATCCTGATCCTGGTCTCCTGGGCGCTGTTTGGCGTCTGGACCTCGGTGGCGGGACTGGTCGTGGGCGTGATCGTGCTCGACTTCGCCATGCAGTCGGCCCTGGTCTCCAACCAGCACATCGCTTTCGCCCTGCGTCCCGAGGCGCGCGCGCGTCTCAACACCGTGCTGATGGGCTCGATGTTCCTGGGCGGCGCCTTCGGCTCGGCGGCCGGTTCGGCGGCCTGGCAAGCGGGCGGATGGACCGCCGTGACGGCGCTGGGGGGCGCCCTCGGCGTCCTGAGCACCGCCCTGCAGGCGCTTGATTTCAGCCGCCGCGCCCGCGCGACGCAGGCCTAGCCAGAGGGGATGTCTTCGGCGCCCGGCGCCGGAGCGTCCCGATCCCAATAGGCCGGCGCGCCAATGTGGCGCGCCAGGGCGTCCAGGAAGCAGGCGACCTTCTTCAGGCCGCGACGGTTCGGCGGATAGCAGGCCCAGATCGCGCCTTCCTCGGCGCTCGGGCTGGCCGTCCAGTCGTCGAGGACCGGAACCAGAGCCCCCGTGGTGATATCGCCGCCGATCAGCCAGGTCGGCAGCAGGGCAAGGCGGACGCCGCCGAGCGCGGCTTCCCGCAAGACCTCCGATCCGCTGGAGCGCAGAGGACCCTTGACGGTCACCTTCTCGCGCTCGCCGCCCCGCGCCAGGGTCCAGGTGCTGTCGCCGTTGAAGTACTCGTAGACGAGGCAGCTGTGACTCATCAGGTCGGATGGCGTGCGCGGCGCGTCATGCTCGGCGAGATAGGCGGGGCTGGCGCAGACCGCCCGCCGATGCGGCGCGAGCTTGCGGGCGATCAGGCTGGAGGCGTTCATCGCACCGAGCCGCACGGCCACGTCAATGCGGTCCTCGACGAGATTGCTGACGGCGTCGGTGGCCAGCACCTCCAGGCGCAGCTCGGGATATCGCCGCAGGAAGGCCGGCAGCATCGGGGCGACGTGGAGCCGCCCGAACGCGACGGGCAGTGTCAGCCGCAGAAGCCCGCTCGGCGGCCCGCCGCGCTCGCTCACCGTGCGGTCGGCGTTGTCGAGGTCATCGAGGATCCTGCGGGCCTCGTTGAGGTAGAGGGCGCCGGCGTCGGTCAGGGTGACGTTGCGGGTCGACCGGTTGAGGAGCAACGCCCCCAGGTGCTTCTCGAGCGCGTTGACCTGCCGTGTCAGGGAGGAGGGCGCCACGCCCAATCGTCGGGCGGCTGGCGCGAAGCCGCCATGGTCGACGACCGTGACGAAGGCGCTGAGGGTCGCGAACCTGTCCATGTCCCACCTTTGCGTCAGTCGCAAGCAAGCTTCCGATATTGGCCTGATCGCACGCGAATTTGTCCATAATGATCGGGTTTCTTTCCAGAGGGCGCTGACCTCCGGTCGGTAGGGCCCCTGGCGCTCCAGGCCCCTTCAGCATCCCGCCGACGGCCGTGAGCGCTCCATACGAAGTCAGACGGTTTGGCGGGATCGGCATGAGCCGGCGCAAGTCCCCGGCCTTTATGCGGCGCTTATGCGCGGCTCCAGATTCCCGAATGGAGCCCTTACGCGCCTCCATGGTCTGTTCCGCGCAACTTAGCAGGAGGCTGTCATGGCCGATCTTATCTTCCTGGCGCTGGGGACGGGGCTGTTCGTGGCCTTCGCCGCCTTCGCCGCCGCGTTGAGGCGCCTATGACCATGCTGGTGAGCGCGCTTTGGGGAGCCGGGGCGATCGTCGTCGCGGTCTACATGGTCGTGGCGATGCTGCGGCCGGACAAGTTCTGACGGATCACATCCCATGAATTGGCAAGGTTGGGCGGAAATCGCCCTGACGCTCGGCTTGGCGGTCGCGATCGGCTGGCCGCTGGGCGTCTATATGTCTCGCGTCTGGAACGGCGAGCGCACTTGGCTCGACCCGGTAATGCGGCCGGTCGAGAGGTTCTTCTATGCCGCTTGCGGGGTGGACGCGAAGAAGAACCAGACCTGGTGGAGCTACGCCGGCGCGCTGCTGGCGTTCAACCTTTTCGGCTTTCTCTTCGTCTACGCGGTGCTTCGCCTGCAGGGCGTGCTGCCGCTGAACCCGCAAGGCTTTCCGGGTCTGTCGGAGCACCTGTCGTTCAACACGGCGATCAGTTTCGTCACCAACACCAACTGGCAGAGCTATGGGGGCGAGACGACCATGTCGACGCTCAGCCAGATGCTGGTGCTGACGACCCAGAACTTCGTTTCCGCCGCCACCGGCGCGACCGTGGCCGCCGCGCTTGCTCGCGCCTTCACGGCCAACCGCGGCGAGGGTGTCGGCAATTTCTGGGCCGACCTGGTCCGCACCACGCTCTATGTGCTGCTGCCGATCTCGTTCGTCGTGGCCGTGCTGCTGGTCGCCCTGGGCCTGCCCCAGACCCTGTCGGCGGGCGTGATCGCCCACACCATGGAAGGCGCCGAGCAGAAGATCTCGCTCTACGCCGTGGCGTCGCAGGAAGCCATCAAGATGCTGGGCATCAACGGCGGCGGCGTCTTCAACGTCAACTCGGCGCACCCGTTCGAGAACCCGACGCCGCTGACCAACCTGATCACGGCGATCTCCATCAACGTGCTGGGCTGGGCGGCCTTCTTCGCCTTCGGCCGCTCGGTCCTGGCCAAGAAGGACGTCCGCGCCCTGGTCCTGGCGGCCGCCGTGCTGCTGTTCGCCGGCGCGGCGACGATCTACGCCACCGAGACCATGACCCCGCCGGCCCAACAGGCCGCCGGCGTCGAGACCGCCGTCAACATGGAAGGCAAGGAAGTGCGCTTTGGCGCGCCGGCCACGGCCGCCTGGGCCGCCGCCACGACCGGCGCCTCGAACGGTTCGGTCAACGGCATGCACTCCAGCTTGATGCCGCTGGGCGGCGGCATGGCGATGTTCCTGATGCACCTGGGTGAGATCCTGCCGGGCGGCATCGGCTCGGGCATCGCGGTTATGGTGGTCATGGCCATCCTTTCGGTCTTCGTCGCCGGTCTGATGGTCGGTCGCACGCCGGAGTACCTGGGCAAGAAGATCGAAGCCCGCGAAGTGCAGTTGTCGATCCTGGCCGTCCTGGCCATCCCGGTCGCCACCTTGGGCTTCTCGGCCATCGCCGCGGTGCTGCCCGAGGCGCTGAAGGGCCTGATGCACAGCGGTCCCCACGGGATGTCGGAGATCCTCTACGCCTACACCTCGGCCACGGCCAACAACGGCTCGGCCTTCGCCGGTCTGACCGCCAACGCGCCCTGGTGGGACGCCACCCTCGGCGTGGCCATGGCTCTGGGCCGCTTCCTGCCGATCGTGGCCATCCTGGCCATGGCGGGCTCACTGGTCGCCAAGCCCAAGCTGGCGCCGTCGGCCGGGACCCTGCCGACCCACGGCGGCCTGTTCGTCGGCCTGCTGGTCGGGGTGATCCTGATCCTGGGCGGCCTGCAATTCTTCCCTGCTTTGGCCCTCGGTCCGATCGTCGAGCACTTCCAAGTGCTCGCCGTGACCGACGGCCACTAATCGCAAAGGCGATTACATCATGACCACCATTGAATCCCCCATGGGGAACGGCGCCGGGGAGGGCCGGCGCAAGGCCGGCGCCCTGGCGGGCGGGCTCTCTCCGGCCATCATGACCCGGGCGGCCAAGGACGCCTTCGTCAAGCTGGACCCGCGCAAGTTGACCGGCAATCCGGTGATCTTCGCCACCTGGATCGTGGCTTTGCTGTCGACGGTCTCTGCCGTCGCGGCGGTCGCCAGCCATCAATCAGCCGGCTTCGCCATTCAGATCGCCGGCTGGCTATGGGCCACCGTGCTATTCGCCAACCTGGCCGAAAGCGTCGCCGAGGGCCGGGGCAAGGCCGCGGCCGACAGCCTGCGCGCCACCCGGGTCACTACCAACGCCAAGCTGATCACCGACGAAGCCACCGGCGCCGTCACCCCGACCCCGGCCCACAAGCTGGTCCCCGGTTCGCTGATCCTGATCGAGGCTGGCGACGTCGTCCCGACCGATGGCGAAATCGTCGAAGGCATGGCCAGCGTCAACGAGGCCGCCATCACCGGCGAGAGCGCGCCGGTCATCCGCGAAAGCGGCGGCGATCGCTCGGCCGTCACCGGCGGCACCACGGTGGTCTCGGACTGGATCAAGGTCCGTGTCACCGCCCAGCCGGGCTCGACGTTCCTGGACCGCATGATCGCCATGGTCGAGGGCGCGGACCGTCGCAAGACGCCGAATGAGATCGCCCTGGCCGTGCTGCTCGCGGGCCTGACCCTGATCTTCCTGATCGCGGTCGTCACCCTGCTGGGCCTGGGCAAGTTCTCGGGCGTCAATCTGGACCCGATCGTGCTGGGCGCGCTGTTCATCACGCTGATCCCGACCACGATCGGCGGTCTGCTGTCCGCCGTCGGCATCGCCGGCATGGACCGGCTGATGAAGCACAACGTGCTGGCCACCTCGGGCCGCGCCGTAGAGGCCGCTGGCGACGTCGACACCCTGCTGCTGGACAAGACCGGCACCATCACCTTCGGCAACCGCATGGCCACCGAAGTGATCGCCGCCCCCGGCGTGCGTCCCGAAGCAGCGCTGCGCGCCGCCATCAGCGCTTCGTTGGCCGACGAAACCCCGGAAGGCCGCTCGATCGTCGAACTGGGTCGCAACCAGGGGATCGTCATCGAGGCGCCGCAGAACGCCACGTCGATCGCCTTCAGCGCCACCACCCGCCAGTCGGGCCTGGACGCCAATGGCATGTCCTGGCGCAAGGGCGCGGTCGACGCGGTCTATCGGAGCCTGGCGCTGGATCCGAAGATGGTTCCGGCGGAGGTCACCGCCGCCGTCGATCGCATCGCCCGCTCGGGCGGCACGCCGCTGGCCGTCAGCGAGAATGGCGTCCTGGTCGGGGTCATCCACCTGAAGGACGTGGTCAAGCCGAACGTCAAGGAACGCTTCGCCGACCTGCGCCGCATGGGCCTGCGCACCGTGATGATCACCGGCGACAATCCGGTCACCGCGGCGGCCATCGCCTCCGAGGCCGGCGTCGACGACTTCCTGGCCGAGGCCACGCCGGAGGACAAGCTGCGGCTGATCCGGGAAGAGCAGGGCAAGGGACGCCTGGTGGCCATGTGCGGCGACGGCGCCAACGACGCCCCCGCCCTGGCCCAGGCCGACGTCGGCGTGGCCATGCAGACCGGCGCCCAGGCCGCGCGCGAGGCCGGCAACATGGTCGATCTCGACAGCGACCCGACCAAGGTCATCGAGATCGTCGAGGTCGGCAAGCAGATGCTGATCACCCGCGGCGCCCTGACCACCTTCTCGATCGCCAACGACGTGGCCAAGTACTTCGCCATCATCCCGGCGATGTTCGTGGTCTCGCTGCCGGCGCTCGGCGCCCTGAACGTGATGAAGCTGCACAGCCCGCAGAGCGCGATCCTGTCGGCGGTGATCTTCAACGCCCTGGTGATCGTCGCTCTGATCCCCCTGGCCCTGAAGGGCGTGAAGTATCGCGCCATCGGCGCGGGCAAGCTCCTGTCGCGCAACCTGATGGTCTACGGCCTGGGCGGCCTCGTGGCCCCGTTCGCCGGCATCAAGCTGATCGACCTGATCGTCTCGACCCTGGGATGGGCCTGATGCGCGGCCCGATCGCCCCAAATCCAATGGTCAGGGACCTGATCTTCGGGATCGTGGCGATCGGGCTGGTTTTCCTGGCGGCTTACGCCTCCGCGTAGCCTCAACACACTCTATCCTGTTCTGAAAGAACGACTGCCATGACGAAGTTTGCTTTCCCCGCCCTGATCGCCGCCACCGGCGCCCTGGCCCTCTCGGCCGGAGGCGCCTCGGCCCAGGACGCGGCTCAGAAGCCCTTCACCCTCAGCTACAATGTCGGCGCCGCCTCGGACTACGTGTTCCGCGGCGTCTCGCAGACCCAGGAAGATCCGCAGGTGTTCGGCGGTGTCGATCTGGCCGCCGGCAAATTCTACGCCGGGACCTGGGCTTCTAACGTCGACTTCGGGGACAAGACCGATGCAGAGGTCGACCTCTACGCCGGCTACAAGCCGACCCTGGGCGCGGCCTCGCTGGATTTCGGCGTGATCTACTACGGTTATGTCGGCGCGCCAAAGGGCGCCGACTACGGCAATGTCGAGTTCAAGGCCGCCGGCTCGATCCCGGCCGGCAAGGGCGCCCTGGGCGCGGCCGTGTTCTACAGCCCCGACAGCTTCGGCGCCGCCGACGAGGCCGTCTATTACGAGCTCAACGGCAGCTATCCGGTCATCGATAAGCTGTCGGTCTCGGCCGCCGTCGGCCGCCAGACCTACAAGGGCTCGGGCGACTACACGACCTGGAACGTCGGCGCGGCCTACGCCCTGAACAGCACGCTGACGCTCGACCTGCGCTACCACGACACCGACGAACACAGCTTCGGCAAGATCTACGGCAGCCGCGCCGTGATCTCGCTGAAGGCCGCCTTCTAAGGAGACGCCACCATGCTCTCGCATCTTCGTCCGGCCATCGTCTCCAGCGTCCTGTTCATGGGACTGCTGGGCCTGGCCTACCCCCTGGCCGTGACCGGGGTGGCCCAGGCGGCGTTCCCGGCCCAGGCCAACGGCAGCCTAGTCAAGGACGCCAAGGGGACGGTGATCGGTTCCTCTCTGATCGCCCAGGGTTTCGCCAAGCCCGAATATCTGCACCCGCGTCCCTCCGCGGCCGGCAACGGCTATGACGCCTCGGCGTCCAGCGGCTCCAACATGGGCCCGCTGAACGACAAGCTGATCGAGCGCGAGAAGACCGACGCCGCGGCGCTGCGGGTCGAAAACCCCGGCGTGGCGATCCCGGCCGATGCGGTCACCACCTCGGCCTCGGGCCTGGATCCGGACGTCTCGCCGGCCAACGCCCGGTTCCAGGCCCCGCGTGTCGCCAAGGCCCGCGGCGTGCCCGTCGGCGAGGTCCTGGCCGTGATTGACGCCCACACCAAGGCGCCGCTACTGGGCTTTATCGGCCAGCCGGCGGTGAACGTCCTGGCCGTCAACCGGGCGCTCGACGCGCGTTTCCCGAAGGACGGTTAGTTGCCGACCGAGGATCGCTCCCACACCGAACCTGGGCGTCCCGATCCCGAGGCGCTCCTGGCCGCCGCCAACAAGGCGGGCCGGGGGCGCCTCAAGGTGTTTCTGGGCATGGCCCCGGGCGTGGGCAAGACCTACGAGATGCTGCGCGCGGCTCGCCGCCGCAAGGCCGAGGGCGTCGACGTCCTGATCGGCGTCGTCGAGACCCACGGACGACGCGAAACCGAGAGCCTGTTGCGCGGCATGGACGTCCTGCCGCGCAAGCCGATCGAGCATCGCGGGCGCGCCTATCTGGAGTTCGACATCGACGCGGCCCTGGCTCGCAAGCCCAAGGTGCTGCTGGTCGACGAATACGCCCATTCCAACGCGCCGGGCTCGCGCCACCCCAAGCGCTGGCAGGATGTCGAGGAACTGCTGGCCGCGGGGATCGATGTCTGGACCACCCTGAACGTCCAGCACCTGGAGAGCCTAGTCGACGTCGTTCTGCGCATCACCGGCGTGCAGCAGCGCGAGACGGTGCCCGACAGCGCCCTGTCGCGGGCCGACGACATCGAACTGGTGGACATCACGCCCGACGAACTGCGCGAGCGGATGGCGGCGGGCAAGGTCTATGTGCCCGAGACCGCGCGCCTGGCGGCCGACAACTTCTTCAAGGTCGAGAACCTCACCGCCCTGCGCGAACTGGCCCTGCGCCGCGCCGCCCAGACCGTCGACGACCAGCTGGTCGCCGCCATGCGCGAGAAGGGCGTCGAGGGGCCCTGGGCGGCGGGCGAGCGGATCCTGGTGCTGGTCAGCGGCGACCCGATGTCCAACACGCTCGTGCGGGCCGGCCGCCGGCTCTCTGACATGATGATGGACGCGCCTTGGACCGTGGCCCACGTCGAGCGCACCGACCGCGCCCCGCCGCCGGCCCGCTGGAGCGCGCGCCTGCGCGAGGCGCTCAAGCTCGCCGAGCAGCTTGGCGGGCTCACGGTGGCGTTGAACGGCCATGACATCGTCGCCACGGTGATGGCCTACGCGCGGCGCAACAACGTCACCCAGATCGTCATCGGCAAGACCGTCGAGCGCAACTGGCGCGAACGACTGGGGCGCTCCCTCGCCGCCGCCCTGCTGCGCGAGGCCAGGGGCGCGGCGATCCACGTCGTCACCGAGGCCGTCCGCGATACGACGGATGTCCCTGCGGTCAAGAGGGAGCCTTTCGCCTGGGACAACTGGAAGGCCTATCTGACCGGCGCGGGTTTTGTGGCCATCGCCACGCTCGCGGCCTGGGGATTGGACACGGCTTTCGACCGCGTGGACCTGGGGATGATCTTCCTGGCCGCCGTCCTGGCGGCGGGCGTGCTGCATGGCCTCAGGCCGGCCCTGGCGGCGGCGACGGTGGCGTTCCTCGTCTACAACTATTTCTTCCTCGCGCCGCGCTACAGCTTCCAGATCGGGGCGCCGACGGATTTCCTGACGCTCTTCGTGTTCTGGGCCGTGGCCTTGGCGACCGGCGGCTTGGCGGGGCGGGTGCGGGATCAGGCGCGAGGCTCGCAACGCCGCGCCGCCGCCGTCTCCACCCTCCTAGCCGCCGCCCGCACCCTGTCGGGCGCTTCCGCGCGGGAGCCCGTGGCGCGCGCGCTCGCCGAACAGGTCGCCGCCGCCGCCGGCGCGCGCGCCATCGTCCTGCTGTCGCGCGACGGCGAACTGGAACCCGCCGCCGGGGCGCCGAGCCTCGAGCCGCTGCAGGCCGCGCCCATGGCCGCGGCGCGTTGGGCGTGGGAGAAGGGCGAGGCCGCCGGCGCCGGCACCAGCACCTTGCCGCACACGGCCTGGACCTTCTGGCCCATGCAGGGCGCGCGCGGCCGGATCGGTGTCGCCGGTGTCGAGGCGGGGGCGATGGCTTCGGGATCCGACGAGGAGCGTCTGGTCCTGGGCCTCCTCGACCAGGGCGCCACCGCATTGGAGCGCGCCGAGCTTGCCGCCGAGGCCGTCGAGACAGAAAGTCTTCGGCGCGCCGATCGTTTCCGCTCGGCCTTACTGAGCTCGATAAGCCACGATCTTCGCACCCCGCTCTCGACCGTGCTGGGCGCGTCCTCGACCCTGCTGAGCTACGGCAAGGCGATGGATCCCGATACGCGCGACGACCTCCTGGTCAGCATCGGCGAGGAGGCCGAACGTCTCAATCGTTATGTCGGCAACCTTCTCGACATGACGCGGCTCGAGGGCGGCGCCCTGCGCCTGCGGACCGACTGGATCGACGTGCGCGACGTCCTGGCGGCCGCCGCCGAACGGGTCTCGCGACGTCTTGGCGGTCGCGCCTTGACCCGGGACTTTCCGACCGACCTGACGCTGGTCCAGGCGGACGCCAGCCTGCTCGAGCAGGTGGTGGTCAATATCCTCGAGAACGCCATCGCCTACAGCCCGCCAGGGGCGGCGATCGAGATGGCCGCCTACGAGGACCGGGGCAATGTCGTGATCAGCATCGAGGACGAGGGCAGGGGCATCCCGCCGGCCGAGCTCGAACGCGTCTTCGACAAGTTTCAGCGCCTGGAAGAACCCACCGATCGCACCCAGGGGGTGGGCCTGGGGCTCTCCATCGCCAAGGGGTTCATCGACGCGATGGGCGGCCGCATCGCCGCCGCCAGTCCCATTCACGACGGGAAGGGCACGCGGATGCTGATCAGCCTGCCCAAGGCCATGCCTACCCATCACAATCTGCTGTGAGACCATGCGTCCGCGTATTCTGATCGTCGACGACGAGCCGCAAATCCATCGCTTCCTGGCGCCGGCGCTGACCGCCGCCGGCTACGATCCTCTTCGCGCTGACGACGGCGCCTCGGGCCTGAAGGGGATCGCGGTCTGGTCGCCGGACGCGGTCGTGCTCGACCTTGGCCTGCCTGACATGGACGGCAAGGCGGTCCTGGAACAGGCGAGAGCGTTCTACGACGGACCCATCATCATCCTCTCGGCCCGCGACCGCGAGATCGAGAAGATCGACTCGCTCGACCGCGGCGCCAATGACTATGTGGAAAAGCCCTTCGGCGTGGGTGAGCTGCTGGCGCGCCTGCGCGTGGCGCTGCGCCAACGTCAGCGTTTCCCCGGCGGTGAGACCGTGATCCGGGCGGGCGGGGTCGAGATCGACCTGGAGCGCCGGCTTGTCAGGCGGGATGGCGAGATCGTCAAGGTGTCGCCGCGCGAATACGACCTGCTGTCGAGACTGGCCCAGGGCCACGGCAAGGTGCTGACCCACAAGGAGCTGCTGGTCTCGGTCTGGGGACCCGCGCATGTGCACGACACGCAATATCTGCGGGTGTTTATCGGCCAGCTGCGTCAGAAGCTCGAAACGGACCCGGCCCATCCCAAGCTGATCTTGACCGAAGCGGGCGTGGGCTACCGCTTCTACAGCCCGTGACCGACCGGCGGGCCAGCCGCCTGGGACCCCGCGAGCAGGCCCGGCCGACATAAGGGCTCCATTGGCGCGAGGCGGGGCCGAAATCCATATCGATCCTTTATGCGCAACGGCCGTAGGCTCTTGTTTTGTTGGCCTTCAGGACGCTTCCGATGCTCAGCAAGTCGATGGATCTTCAAACGCCGCTGTCCCCATCGCCGCCAGCGCCGGCGCTCCCCGCCCGGCCAGGTTCGCTCCTGGGCTATGTCGTGGCGCTGCTCGCCGTGGGGCTGGCTTCGATCTTCGCCTTCCTCGCCGAACACATCATCGCCGCGCCGAACCTGGCGCTGGTCTTCGTCATTCCCGTGCTGGTGATCGCGATCGCCTATGATCTGGGCGCGGCATTGCTCTCGGTCATCGCCTCGGTCGCGGCGTTCGACCTGTTCTTCGTCACTCCGCGCTATTCCTTGGCGGTCGCCTCGCCGACGGATCTCTGGGCGATAGCCCTTCTGGGTCTCGTCGCCGTCTTGACCAGCGGCCTTGCCGCGCGCTCGCGCCGTCGCGGACTCGACGCCGAACGCGAGGCGCGCCGCGCAGAGGCGTTGAGGAGCCTGGCGCACAAGGTGGTGGAGGGCGCGCCTAGCTCGGCGATCACGATCGCGGCCGCCGAAACCCTGAGCCGCATTTTCGAGGCGCCGGCGATCGTCGCGATCGCGCGCGACGGCGATCTCGGCGCCCGGGCCAGCACGGACGCGGCCAAGCTCTCCAAGGCCGATGAGGAGGCGGCGCGCTGGGCTCTGCAAAATGGTCTGCCGACCCGCGCGCAGTCCTTCCCGTTCGACGCGGCGCGGTTCGACTTCTGGCCCGTCAAGACGTCGGGAGGGCAGGCCGCGGTGCTGGGCGTCGAAGACCGCCCCCGCGAACAGGCGCGCGCGGCGGCCGAGCGCTACGTCGAACTGGTCGGCGCCTATTTGCTGGCGGGCGTGGTCCAGTCCAAGGCTTAGCCGAAGGGGCCAGGTGCGCGCCGGGGCGGCTGGCCACATCAACGGGTGGACGCTTTAGGGCCCGTGTGGTTCGCCTTCAAGCAAGTTTCCCGGTCAGCGAGCGGTCTTTAATCGCGCGGATGGCTCAACATCCATGCGAGCGCGACATTTTCAGTGAAATGTCACGCGCCAGACCTCGATGACGGCCAGGACCGGCGGATGATCGTTCCGAGGCGTCGACCTGGGGATAACCGCCGCAGGCGGTGGGCGCGACGGCCTCGAATGAGGACCGCATGTCGACCTATCGGCTACTGATGGCGGGTTGTTCCGCCCTAGTCCTGCTGGCGCAGACGCAGGCTGCTTTCGCTGACGAAACCACCACGCCGTCCGACACCGTCGACGAGGTGATCGTCAAGGCGCGTGACAAGGCCGGGTTGCTCGAGAAGCAGCCCAACAACACCGTCTTCGGCATCGACAAGCCGTTGCTGGAAACGCCACGCTCGGCCAGCTTCGTCAGCGACGTGACGCTGCAGCGCTATGGCATCGAGACGATCGACGGCCTGACCGCCGTCTCGCCCGGCACCTACACGGCCAGCTTCTACGGCGTGCCTGGCGCGCTGAACATTCGCGGCACCCTGGCCGAGAACTATTTCCGCGGCTTCAAGCGCATCGAGAACCGCGGGACCTACTCGACCCCGATCGGCGCGGCCGACCAGATCCAGATCGTGCGCGGCCCGCCGACGCCGATCTACGGCTCGGGTAAGGTGGGCGGGATGCTCAACTTCATTCCGAAGTCGGGCCGCAACGAGGGCGGCTATCTGACCGAGCCGACCGGCGAGGTCACCCTGACCTATGGCTCGTACAACAAGAAGAACGCGACCGCCCAGCTGGGCTTGCCGGCCAATTTCGGCGCGGTCACCGGCGGAGTCTACTTCTATGGCGAGGTCGAGGACTCCCACAGCTATTACAAGGGGATCTATCCGCGCCGGCAGACCGGCGAGGTCTCGGCCGACTTCGACCTGGGCAACGGCTGGACGACGGCCTTTGGCGGCATGCTCTACCACTCCGACGGCGACGTTCAGACGCCCGGCTGGAACCGCCTGACCCAGAACCTGATCGACAACCAGACCTACATCACCGGCCGCGACACGACGCTGAGGGACACGGACGGCAACGGCCGTCTGACGCCGAACGAGATCGGGTTCTACCCGTACTCCAGCGCCATGTACCTGGCCTATTACGGCTTCCCGTCGACCAACGATCTGCACACCCTGGACACCGGCGTCGGCACGACCAAGCTGGATCCGCGCACGGTCTATATCAGCGGGGCGGACTTTTCGAAGACCAACACCAACACCTTCTATTTCGACCTGGCCAAGGAGCTGACGCCAGACAGCGCTCTGAAGCTGCAGCTGTTCTACGACGACCAGGAGAACAAGCGCTTCGTCAGCTACGGCTATCCGGCGTGGTTCGACAGCAAGGTGTGGGAAGCGCGCGCGACCTACAACTTCGCCTACGATACCGGGATCGTCACCTCCAAGTCGTTCGTCGGCGCCTCCTATCGCAGCTTCGAGGGCCGCCGCCGGGAGAGCTACAACAGCGGCCTGATCGCTCTCGACCGTCGCGACATCAGCTTCGGCGCGACGCCCACCGACATCATCGACAGCCCGTTCTCGACCGAGACCGGCGCCGGGGTGCAGGGCCTGCTTTGGGAGAACGACAACAAGAGCGAGTGGCAGCAGGCGGGCGTCTTCGCGATGACCGACATCATGGTCGGCGAGAAGCTGAACCTGATGCTGGGCGGCCGTTACGACGACTACGACGTCAAGTCGAACGACACGGGCTATCTCAGCTACCAGATCGCCGGCCAGCAGAAGGCTAGCAAGGGCAAGTTCACCTACAGCGCTAGCGCGACCTACAAGGCTCCGGGCGGCGTCATGCCCTATATCACCTACGCCAAGGCCTCGGCCCTGGAGATGAGCCAGGCGGGCGATATCGCGCCGGGCCTGGTGGCCGATCCCAGCGACGCCTGGCTGTCCAACAGCGACCTGGCTGAAGCCGGTTTCAAGTTCCAGTGGCTGAAAGGCACGCTGGTCGGCTCGCTGGCGGGGTATCGCCAGAACCGCACCCAGCTGACCGGCATCACCGGCACCCCGACCGGCACGCGCGCCAAGGGCGTGGAGCTGGAAGTGCGCTGGCTGGCCAGCGAGAACTTCAGCTTCACCTTCTCGGGAAACACCCAGCACACGACCGTCAAGGGGCCCGACAACTCGTTCCAGTACATCCCGGCCTACACCGCCGGCGTGCCGGGCGCCCAGGCCTATGGCGGCACCTATGTGGTCTGGGCGTTCAGCAGCCTGCCGGGCCGCTCGGGCGACTATGACTACACCCTGATCCCGAAGTCGGTGGTCAGCCTCTATGGCGCCTACACCAGCGACGACCACGACTGGGGCAAGGTGGGCGGCACGCTGGGCGTCACCCACGTGACCAAGACCGCGGGCACCGTCCAGAACGCCGTGACCTATCCCGCCTACTGGCTGGCCAGCGGCAGCGTCTATTACGAATACGGTCCGTACACGGCCACGCTCAATGTCGATAACCTGTTCGACAAGCTCTACTTCACGCCCGACGCGGACAGCTACGCCAACCTTGGCGCGCTGCCCAGCAAGGGCCGCGAGTGGCGCGTGACCCTGTCCCGGAAATTCTAGTTCCCCGCGCGGCGCGTCTCGCGAGGGACGCGCCGCGAGCTTGCACGGAGGCTCGATGGCGATGTCGACGATCCAATGGCGCTCCTGGACCCTCCTGGGCGCTCTTTCCCTTCTGCTGTTCCTGATCACCGCCTCGACGTTCTCGTCGTTGGGCGTGGTGTTGCCCGCCATGATCAAGGAGCAGCACTGGAGCTTCGCCTCGGCCTTCCTGGGCTTCACCTTGCTCGGCGCCTTCTGCGGCGGCTCGTCCTGGCTGCCGGCCCTGCTGATCCGCAAGATCGGCGTGCGGGCCACGATCATCGCCGGCTCGGCCGTGATGATCGCCGGCTTCCTCTGCCTGACGATGGCCCACGGCCTGCCGGTTTATCTAACCGGTACGGCGCTGCTGGGCGTCGGCTACCAGATGATGGCGCTGATTCCCGGCACGCACCTGCTGTCGATGCTGTTCAAGAAACGCGCCCTGCCGTTCGGGATCTACTTCACGATCGGTTCGCTGGGGGGCGTGGTCGGACCCTGGATGGCCCTGGCCGGCATGGAGATCGCCGGCGGCGCCTGGCGGCCTTACTGGGCCTGGCAGGCCATCGCCTCGGCGGTCGTCGGAGTCCTGGCCGCGGCCCTGGTGGGCGGCAAGGCCTGGCTGGAGAGCGCGGCGGTCGAGACCGACAAGGCCGTGGCCGAGGAGGCCGCCGCCCAGCCCGCCAACGCCCGCGTCTATCGCACCACCGTCGACTGGACGGTGAAGGAAGCCATCCGCACCCCGCAGTTCTACGTGATCCTGGCGGCCTATTTCGCCCACCTGCTGGGCGGGGTCACCGCCGTCAGCCTGGCCCCCAGCCACTTCGGCGAACTCGGCGTGGCCTCCACCGTCGCCGTGGCGGCGCTGAGCCTGGAATCCCTGATGCAGGTGGCCGCCCGCATGAGCGGCGGCCTGCTGGGAGATCGCGTCGATCCGCGCTGGCTGCTGGCGGGCGCGCAGGGGATGATGGCCGTCGGCCTGCTGGCCTTGGCCGGGGCCACGACTTGGCCGATGATGGTGGTCTTCGCCCTTGGCGTCGGCGTCGGTTTCGGCATGACCGTGCTGGCCGTCAGCATCCTTCTGCTGAACTATTATGGTCGTAGGAACAATCTGGAGCTCTTCTCGATGGTCTGCCTGGTCGGCGCGGTGTCGGCCCTTGGCCCCGTTATCGGAGGCTTCATGCGAGACCGACTGGGCGGCTTCGCGCCGACCTTCCAAGTGTTCGCCGCCGTGATCGGCGTGATCTTCGTGGCCGCGCTGTTCATGCGTCCGCCGCGCAAGGCCGTCGATGAGACTACGGTCGCGCCGGTTCCGGCCCCCGCGCCGGTCCTGCTGCGCGACGCCGCCTAGAGTTTAGGGATCAGGAGACAAGTCATGTTCCACCGTCCTTCCCAGCACAAGGATTTCGGGGTCTTCCTGCCCGTCGCCAACGGCGGCTGGATCATCTCCAAGACCGCGCCGACGCTCGACGGCCTCTATGCGCAGAACCGCGCGGCGGCCGTGAAGGCCGACGAGGTCGGCATGGATTTCGTCATGTCGATGGGCAAGTTCCGCGGCTTCGGCGGCGAGACCGACCACTGGGGCACGGCCCTGGAGTCCGTCACCATGATGGCCGGCATCGCCGAGGCCACCAAGAACGTGAAGATCTGGGCGACCATCCATCCGCTGCTCCAGAACCCGGCGGTGGCGGCCAAGATGATCGCCACCCTCGACCACATCAGCGGCGGCCGCGCGGGCCTCAACATCGTCGCCGGCGCCTACAAGGGCGAGTTCGATCAGATGGGGGCGTGGGACGACTCCATGACCCACGACGACCGCTACGCCCTGACCGAGGAATGGACCGCCATCGTCAAGCGCCTGTGGTCGGAGGACAGCGTCGACTTCCAGGGCAAGTACTTCACGATGAAGGATTGCCAGTCCAAGCCCAAGCCGTTGTCCAAGCCGCGTCCGGACCTCGTCTGCGCGGGGATGAGCGATCGGGGCTTCCAGTTCTCGGTGCGCGAGGCCGACATCTGCTTCATCGGCGGTCGCACGCCGGACGAGCGCCGCGACGCCTCGCTGCGGGCCAAGAAGGCGGCCGAGGGCATGGGCAAGACCATCAAGACCTTCGCCATGTGCACGGTGATCCACGGCGACACCGACGCCGAGGCCGAGGCCAAGGTCGAATACTACAAGAGCGGCGCCGACATGGGCGCCATCCTGGCCATGCTGGAAAGCTGGGGCGTGCCGGCCGAGAAGCTCTCGACCGTGGCGGCGGCCCAGGGCGCGTTCATGACCCACACCGTGGTCGGTTCGCCCAAGACCTGCGGCGACCAGATCGAGGAGTTCCTGCGCTACTGCGAGCTGGACGGCCTGATGATGATCTTCCCCGACTATGTCGAGGGACTGACCATGTTCGGCGCCGAGATCCTGCCAGGCCTGCGGGCGGTGTTCTCGTGAATGCCCAGAGTTCGCCAGAGGTGACCTCCGTCGCTGCGGCCGGGGAGGGGTTGGCCGTCTGGATCGCGCCGTCGCGTACGGCGGTGCTGGTCATCGACATCCAGGTGGACTTCGCCTCGCCCGACGGCGCGCTGGGGCAGTATGTCGACATGGCCGCGGTCCAGCCCGCCGTGGCCGCCGCCGAGCGTCTGGTCGACGCGGCGCGGCAAGCGCGGGTTCCGGTCATCTTCGTTGGCCTTTTCACATCGCCGGAGACGGACTCGCCGAGCTGGAAGGAGCGCATGCGCCGTCGCGGCGGCGATCCGGACAACGAGAGCGCCTTGTGCCGCGAGGGCGAGGTCGGCTCGGACTTCTACGGCCCCAAGCCCTTGCCGGGCGAGACGGTGGTGAAGAAGACGCGCTACAGCGGCTTCGGCGGCGCCGAGCTCGACGCGCGGCTGAAGGCGCTCGGCGTCGACACCCTGGTCGTGGCGGGCCTGACCACCGAGTGCTGCGTCGACAGCACCGTCCGCGACGCCTTCAGCCTGGACTATCACGTCTTCGTCGCCGCCGACGCCTGCGCCGCCTACGAGGCCGACATCCACGCCGCCTCGCTGAAGGTGATGGAACTGAACAGCGCGATCCTGACCGACACGAACGCGATCGCGCGCGCCTGGAGCGTCTGACCCATGGCCGATGGATTTCCGAACCTGGGCGCCAGCGCCCCCTACCAGGTCACCGAGGTCGATCGCGCGGCGATCGCCGCCGCCATCGACGAGGCCGAGATCGTCGAGCTGGCCCTGACCCTGGGCAACATTCCCGCGCCGTCCGGCAAGGAACTGGAGGTCGCCAACTACGTCCACGACTGGATGGCGCGCGAGGGCTTCTCGCCGCGCAAGGTCGGGGCGACGCCTGAGCGACCCAACATCATCGGCACGCACGGCGGCAAGGGTGTCGGCAAGAACCTGCTGTTCACAGCCCACCTCGACACCGAGGCGCCGACCTGGAACCCCGACCTCGACGCCTACAAGTACAGCCCCGACACCCTGGCCAATCCCGAGTGGGAGAAGTGCTGGCTGGAGGACGGCAAGCTCTATGGCTACCCGATCGCCAACGACCGCGGGCCGATGAGCTGCTTTCTGATCGCGGCCAAGGCGCTGAAGAAGGCCGGCTATGAGCTGGCCGGCAAGATGTACCTGACCGCCTGCCCCGGCGAGATCGGCCCCGAGCCGATCGAGGAGCACCGGGGCGTGGCCTATATGGGCAAGGACATCGGGGCCCACTACCTGTTCCATCACGGCGGCGTCGCGCCCGACTACGCCATCGCCGCCGAGGGCTGCGACTTCGGCCTGACCTGGGTCGGCTGCGGCTATGCGGTGTTCCGGTTCCAGGTCTGGGGCGAGGGGGTCTTCACGCCGCTCCTGGAGCATCCGGCCACGGCGGCCCAGCACCCCAACCCGATCTACAAGATCGGCAAGCTGACCGAGGCGATCCATGCCTGGAGCGGCGAATACGAAAAGAAGAGCCGCTACGACAGCCCTGGCGGCGTGGCCCAGCCCAAGTCGCAGATCGCCTCGATCCGGGGCGGCATTCCCTATGCCTTCGGGGCGGGGACCGAGCTGGTGAACCTCTATCTGGAGGTGGGCCTGACGCCCAAGCAACGGGTGGCCGATGTCCAGCATTCGCTGGAGGCCATGGTCCGCGAGGCGGGCCTCGGCCGCATCGACATCGAGCCGGTCGTGGTGCGCCACGGCTTCGAGGCCGACGCCGCCGAGGTGGCCCCTCTGGTCGGCGCTGTGGACGTGGCCACCCAGCTGGGTCTCGGCCATCCCGTCGCCCTGGCCAATCCGGTCTATTCCAGCATGTGGCGAGACCACAACGTCTTCAACATGCACCGGATTCCGGCCATCACCACCGGCTTCCGCCGCTGGCGGCCGACACCGAAGGACCTGGTCGACAGCGCTCTCATCTACGCCCTGACGGCCCTGGCGATCTGCGGGCGCGCGGGCCCCGACGAGGCCGCCAGGCGACCGGCGTCGGCGGTCTATCCCGACAACCCGTTCGGGGACGCGTGATGAGCGCCGCGCCTCGACACCACGCGCCGGAGCCGGCCGATTTCCGCAGGGCCATGGGCAGTTTCGCGGCGGGGGTGACGGTGGTGACCACTTGCCATGACGGCCGCCTGGTCGGCACGACGGTTAGCGCCTTCAGCTCGGTGTCGATGGACCCGCCGCTGATCATGGTCTGCCTCAAGCGCGACAGCCGCACCCTGGCGGCGCTGAGCCAGGCGCGGACGTTCTGCGTCAACATCCTGGCCCGGGAGCAGGGCGACCTAGCCTACCGCTTCGCCAAGAGCGGGGCCGACGATCGCTTCGCCCTCACGGCCGTCGAGGCCGGGATGTGCGGCGCGCCGCTGCTGGCCGGCTGCGTGACGGCCATCGAGTGCGAACTGCGCGACGCCCACGACGGCGGCGATCACGAGATCCTGGTCGGGCGCGTGCTGCGCGTGGTCACCGACGAAACCAAGACGCCGCTCGTCTACGTGCGCGGCGGCTTTCTGAACGCATAGTTGGAGTTGCGCCGCATGGCCTACGACGTGCTCGACGTGAAGCCCATGACCCGCCGGATCGGCGCGGAGATCTTCGGCGTCGACCTGGGCAAGCCGCTCTCGAACCGTCAGTTCGAAGAGATCCACCAGGCCCTGACCCAGCACCAGGTGATCTTTTTCCGCGACCAGGAGATGTCGCACGACGCCCACAAGGACTTCGGCCGCAAGTTCGGGAACCTGGCCATCCACTCGGGCGTGCCGGGCCTGCCCGACCACCCCGAGATCGTCGCCATCCACGCCGACGCCAATTCCAAGTTCGTGGCGGGCGAGAACTGGCACTCGGACCTGACCTGCGATCCCGAGCCGCCGCTGGGCAGCATCCTCTACATGAAGGTCCTGCCCGACGACGGCGGCGACACCTGCTTCGCCAGCATGTACTGGGCCTATGATACCCTGTCGGACCGGATGAAGGCCTATCTGGAAGGCCTGTCGGCGGTGCACGACGCCAATCCCGTCTACAAGGCGATCTTTCCGGACATCGACCGTAAGTACAATTGCTCCACCCACCCGGTCGTGCGCACCCACCCGGTCAGCGGCCGCAAGAGTCTGTTCGTCAATCCGTCCTACACGACCCACATCGCCGGCCTGTCCAAAGCCGAGAGCAACGCGATCCTGAACTTCCTCTACCAGCACGCCAGCAATCCGGACTTTCAGGTGCGCTTCCGCTGGAAGCCGAACTCGGTCGCCTTCTGGGACAACCGCTGCACCTGGCACCAGGCGATCTGGGACTATTTCCCCGACACCCGCACGGGCTATCGGGTGACGATCGCCGGCGACAAGCCGGTTTGAGCGTTCTTCTGCTGGGCGCGGCCGGCGGTATCGGCTCGGCGCTCCGGGAGGGGCTGGCCGGCCGCTACGGCCTGATGCGACTGGCCGACATCGCGCCGCTGTCGGTGGCGGGCCCGGGCGAGGAGATCGTGCGGGTCGACCTGCTGGATCTCGACGGTCTGGTCGCCGCCATGGCCGGGATCGACTGCGTCGTCCACATGGCCGGCGTGCCCGTCGAGCCCGAGACCAACGCCTGGGCGCGGGTGCTGCCGGCCAACATTGTCGGCGTCCACAACCTGTTCGAGGCCGCTCGGATCGCGGGCGTGAAGCGGGTGCTGTTCGCCTCGTCGCATCACGCGGCCGGTTTCCATCGGCGCGAGACGCCGACCGCCGAAACGCTGGTCCCGCGCCCAGACAGCTACTACGGCGTCAGCAAGGTGTTCGGCGAGGCGATGGGCCGGATGTACGCCGACAAGTTCGGCCTGCAGGTGCTCTCCCTGCGCATCGGCGCCTATCGCGAGCGGCCGGCGGACGCGCGCCAATTGGCCGTGTGGATCAGCCCGCGCGACATGGTCGAACTGGTCCGTTGCGGGATCGAGGCGCCCGATTTCGGCTACGCGACCGTCTACGGCGTGTCGGCCAATACGCGGACCTTCTGGGACAATTCGGCGGTCGCCTTCCTGGGCTATGAACCCCGCGACAACGCCGAGGACTGGGCGGAGGCGGTCATCGCCTCCAGCCCGCCCGAAGCCTCGGCCGCAGCCCCGTTCCAGGGCGGCTGGTACTGCGCCAAGGACTTCGTCGGCGATCCCAGGCGCGTCGACTGACTATTCCCGCGTGAAATCCGCCGGCACTTGCGGATCCGGACCCGCCTTGCCCCACAACACGATCTCGTTGCCCCAGGGGTCGCGGAAGGCGTGGTTGTAGCCGTTGAACTCCTTCCAGTAGTGGTTCTTCCACAGCACGGTCGCGCCCAGGTCCTCGGCGGTCCCGAGGATGCGGTCGGCGCTGTCGTCGTCGCTGATCAGCACCCAGACGCGTGGCTTGCGGCCTTCGGTGCTCAGCGCGCGGGGTTCGACGCCTTCGGGCTCTGGATGGGGGCGGGCGTTCGCGGCCTTGAAGATCCCCAGGTGCAGGTTGCCGATCTCGCTGTCGGTCCCGTCGGGCTTCTTAAAGAAGCCGCCCGGCACCATGCGGTGATAGACGCCCTCGGGGCGGGCGTCGTTCTGCCAGCCGAACACCTTGGCGTAGAACTCGCCGGCTTCGGACGGGTCTTCGGAGGCCAGGTCGACGAAGATCAGGGTGTTGGTCAAGGCGTGCGCTCGCGTTCGGGTTTCAGGCGTCAAAGCTGGTGGAGAGGCTCAGGGTCTTCCAGGCCTCGATATCGGCGGCCAGGCCCTGGGCGGCGTAGCCGGCGTATTTCAGGGCGTCCTCGCCCAGCAGCAGGTGCATCGGCGGGTCCTCGACATCGGCGATCGTCAGGATCGCCTTAGCGGCCTTGGACGGGTCGCCGGGTTCCTGGCCGGCGTGGTCGGCCATGATCCGCTCGGCGTCGCGGGCCAGGCCGTCATAGTCGGAGAGCTTGTCGGCCACGATGACCTTGGAGCCCGTGGCGAAGTCCGTGCGCAGCCCGCCGGGGGCGACATTGACCACCTTGATTCCCAGATCGGCGACCTCCTGGGCCAGGGTTTGGGTCAGGCCTTCCAACGCCCATTTGCTGGCGCAGTAGACGCCCGTGCCGGCCCAGACGGCCAGGCCCGAGACCGAGGTGATGTTGATGATCCGGCCCGCGCGACGCGCGCGCATGGCGGGCAGGACGGCCTTCAGGACCGCAAGAGGTCCGAAGACGTTGACCTCGAACTGGGCGCGAACCTCGTCCAGGGACGCCTCTTCGACCGCCCCGACCAGGCCATAGCCGGCGTTGTTGACCAGCACGTCGAGGGTCCCGGTCACGCTCTCGGCCTTGGCGACAGCGGCGGCTATGGCCGCCGTGTCGGTGACGTCCATGACGACGCCATGGGCGCGGCCGGGCGCCAGGGCTTCGAACGCGGCGACGGCCTCGGGCCTGCGCATCGCGCCGACGACGATATCGCCCCGCTCCAGAGCGGCTCGGGCGATTTCTCGGCCCAGACCGCCGGAAACGCCGGTGATCATCCAGGTCTTGGTCATGCCAACTCCACCGAAAGGGGGATCAGTAAGGCTTGTCGCCCTTCACCCAAAGGCGGTGCATGGTCCGGATGTACTTGGTGTCGTCGTACAGCGTGCCGGTGTGCAGGGTGCAGCGGTTGTCCCACATCAGCAGGTCGCCGACCCGCCATTTGTGGCGATAGACGAACCGCTCCTCGGTCATGAACTCGACCAGCTCGTCCAGCAGGGCCAGGCCCGCGGGGCCGGGCATGCCGATCACCTCGGTCACCGTGCCGGTCGAGGGCCACAGCGCCTTGCGGCCGTCGGCGGGGTGGGTGCGGATCAGCGGGTGCTCGACGTCGGGATTGGCCGCTTCCAGTTCGGGCGACAGGGTCTGCTGCTGGCCGAACTGGCGGGTGGCCATGAAGTGCTTGTAGCTGTGGTGCAGCCGCAGGCCCTCCAGCATGGCCTGCTTGTCGGCGGGCAGGGCGTTCCAGGCCGCGCAACCGTCGGCCAGCAGGGTGTCGGAACCTTCGTCAGGCACCTCCACCGCGTAGAGCATGGTCAGCATGACCGGCTCGGGCTTGTAGCTGTAGTCGGTGTGCCAGCCCACGCCGTCGTTGTGGGCGCCGATCGGCTGGCCGTCCACCAGGCGGTTGCTGAGGATGAAGATCTTCGGATAGCCCGGCAGGGTGAAGCGGGTCTGGGTGTGGTCCTCCGGATCGCCGAACCGTCCGATGAAGCGCATCAGGTCGTCGGGCGTCATCTTCTGGTCGCGCAGGGCGATGGCGCCATGGCGGTGGAAGGTGTCGACGACCTGGTCGAGGGCCGCGTCGGGGGCGGAGGCCAGATCGATGCCGGAGATCTCGGCCCCGAAGCCCGGCTTCAGGTCCTTGATGGCGATGTCTGCGGTCGGCGTCATGGCGTCCTCCGTGGGCGATGTCCACGAGATGACCCTAGGCGCGGCGAGGGTGGCGGTCTTGTCTCAACGCGCACGACAGCTTTCTTGCCGGGGCCAGGTGTGACCCCGGATTGGGCGCCGGAGGCGTCGCCGGGGCGCCGAGCGCCCGCAAACTCGGCGTCGCGCCGTGGAGGGCGGTTGCTGACCAACTCTTCGTGCGCGCTGAGGCAAGACCGGCTCACGGTGCGGACCTAGCGTGATGGTCGACTTCCGCCCTTGCAGAGCGCTTCACAATGAGCCCGCGGCCGCCCCTTCTTAGCGACGTCTTCTTCGAGGGTCTTTCCCGCTCGATGCGGAACGTCGACACCGCCGAGACCCTGCCGCCCGCCTGCTATGTCGACGCCGACTTCTACGAGTTCGAGAAGGAGGCGCTGTTCAATCACGAATGGCTGTGCGTGGGCCGCGTCGACTGGGTGAAAGAGCCCGGCGACTTCTTCACGACGCGGATCATCGGCGAGCCGATCATCGTCACGCGCAACCGCGACAACCAGATCAAGGCGATGTCGGCGGTCTGCCAGCACCGCGCCATGCTGGTGGCCGAGGGCCGAGGCAATACGCGCGGCTTCGTCTGCCCCTATCACCACTGGGTCTATTCGCTGAACGGCGACCTGGTGAACGCCCCGGCCATGGAGCGGACCTGCGACTTCGACAAAAAGGCCATCAAGCTCCCGACCTTCAAGGTCGAGGTCTGGCTCGGCTTCATCTTCATCAACTTCGACGCCGAGGCCCCGCCGCTGACGCCGCGCCTGACGGCCGTAGAGGCGGCGGTGGCCAACTACGACCTTTCGAACGCCGATGGCCTCTCCCCGCCGATGACCGGTCAGTTCGCCTGGAACTGGAAGGTCATGTTCGAGAACAACAACGACGGCTACCACGCCAGCAAGCTACACCGGGGCCCGTTGCACGACTTCATCCCGAGCGAGCTGTGCAGCTTCCCCGAGGCGGGCGAGGGCGACGCCGGCTTCCTGCGCTACAACGGCACCCTGCACGCCGACGCCAGCTTCAACCCAACGCAGAAGGCGGTGTTGCCGGTGTTCCCGAACCTGACGGACGAGGACCGCAACCGCGCCACCTTCGCCAACATCCCGCCGACGCTGTCGCTGGTGATGACCAGCGACATGGTCATCTACCTGATCCTGCGTCCGACCGGTCCCGAGACCATGGAGCAGGACACGGGAATCCTCGTGGCCCCCGGCGCCACGGAGAGCCCCGGTTTCGAGGAGCGCCTCGAGATGATCATGACCTCGGCCGGCAAGATCATCGCCCAGGACATGCATGTCGACGAGCTGGTCCAGCAGGGCCTGCGCTCGCGCTTCGCCATCCGCGGCCGCTACTCGTGGCAGGAGGGCGCGCAGGTGCAGTTCAACCGCTGGCTCACGCCGCGCTACCAGAAGGCCTGGGCCGCCCTGAAAGCCGGCGACGCGCCTGCCCCGGCCAATACGGAGGCCGCCGCGTGAGCCGTCTGCCCGTCATCTTCTTCGGTCACGGCAGCCCGATGATCGCGCTGGAGACCAACGACACCACGCGGGCCTGGAAGGCCATGGGCGACGCGGTCGGAAAGCCCAAGGCGATCCTCTGCGTCTCGGCCCACTGGCTGACGCGCGGGGTCGCGGTGACGGCCATGACTAGGCCGCGCACCATCCACGACTTCGGGGCGTCCTTTCCCAAGGCGTTGTTCGACCAGCAATATCCGGCGCCCGGCTCGCCCGAGCTGGCCGCGCGGGTGCGCGAGGTCCTCAGTCCTACGCCTGTAGCCCTGGACGAGAGTGGCTGGGGCCTGGACCACGGAACCTGGTCGGTGCTGGGCAAGGCGTTCCCGGACGCCGACGTGCCGGTGGTGCAGCTCAGCATGGACGCGACCAAGCCGCCGGCCTGGCACTTCGAGATCGGCCAGCGCCTGGCGCCCCTGCGCGACGAGGGCGTGCTGATTGTCGGCACCGGCAACATCGTCCACAACCTGCCGGCCATGGACTGGGGCGACCGGAACTGCGCGCCCTACGACTGGTCGCAGCGGTTCAATGACTACATCAAGACCGCCATCGCCGAGGACGCCCCGCAGCGCGCCGTCGACTTCGAGAGCCAGGGCCAGGACGCCAAGCGCTCCGTGCCGACGCCCGACCACTACTGGCCGCTGCTGTACGTGCTGGGCGCGCGCCTGCCCGGTGACGTCCCGACCTTCGCCCCCGACCATATCGAGCACGGCTCGCTGAGCATGACCTCGGTCACGCTCTCCACCCCCCATTTGGCCAGCGTCTGAGGACCGAGACCCGATGCCCTTCATCTGTGAACCCGGCCAGACCCGTCCCGACGTCATTCCCGGCGCCCTGCACACCCTGAAGGCCACGCCCCAGACGGTGCACTGGGGCTATTTCGATCCGTCGACCCCGCCGTCGCTGCGGATCAAGAGCGGCGACCTCGTTCAGGCCGAGGCCATCACCCACCACGCCGGCGACGCGCCTGAGTTGATGATGGACGAAGGCGTCACCCGGATCTTCAAGGAGATCCCCGAGGAAGACCGCAACCCGGGCGTCCACATCATGACGGGGCCCATCCATGTCGAAGGCGCCAAGCCTGGGGACGTGCTGGAGGTGCGCTACCTGCGCATGGTTCCGCGCAACAACTACGGCTCCAACCTCGCGGCCAACTGGGGCTATCTCTACAAGGAGTTCGGCGAGAAGGAGCGGGTGACGATCTACGAGCTGGATCCGAACACCAACACCGCCAGCGCCCTCTACGCCTACGACTTCGAGGGCAAGTACCTGATCCCGGGCACGATCACCCATTGTCCCGAGTGCGACCGCCAACCAGCCCTGAAGGGGATCCGGATTCCGGCCCGGCCGCACCTGGGCACCGCGGGCGTGGCGCCCGCCGTCGACGGCCGCGTCAGCACCATCCCGCCCGGCGAGCACGGCGGCAACATCGACAACTGGCGCATCGGGGCGGGGGCCACGATGTACTACACGGTGCAGGTCGATGGCGGGCTGTTCTCGATCGGCGACCCGCATGTCAGCCAGGGCGACGGCGAGCTGTCCGGCACGGCCATCGAGAGCTCGCTGAACGTCCTGATGCAGATCGTGCTGCGCAAGGACATCCAGACGCCCGGTCCGCTGCTGGAGACCCCCAAGTGGTGGATCGTCCACGGCTTCAACGAAGACCTGAACCTGGCCATGCGCGACGCCTCGACCAAGATGCTGAGCCTGCTCAGCGACCAGGTCGGCCTGTCCAAGAACGACGCCTATTCGCTGATGAGCGTGGCGGCCGACTTCGGGGTCACCCAGGTGGTCGACGGCACCCAAGGCTGCCACGTCAGGATCCCGCGCGACATCTTTCCAAAGCTCAAGGCATAGACCCATGAAGGCCTGGTCGTTCAGCACCGAAAGCCATCCCCGCGCCGAGCGCGCGGAGGCCTGGCGCGAGGCGATGAGCCGCCTGGGCCTGCCGATCGAGGGACTGTCGGACAACGAGCCTGCGGCGGCGTCGGTCGTCTGCCTGACCTCGCCGCTGGGGATCGAATTCGCTCTGGTCGAGGCCGGCGCCCAGACGATCGCCGGCCGCCTCACGGCGCAGCCGGCGGCGATCTGGCTGGCGGTCCTGCTGCATGGCGAAGCCACGCTGGTCACCGACGAGCTGGCGGTCAGCGTCGGGGCGGGCGACATCGCCTTCGGCCCGACGGGACAGGCGGCGGCCTTGCGGCTCGACACCCGCTCGCGGCTCCTGTTCGTGCGCGCGCCACGCGTGGCGCTGGACCACCGGCTGATCCGGCCCTTCAACCTGCGGGTCGGCTGGCTGGACGGATCCAAGGGCGTGCCGCGCATCCTCTCGAGCCTGCTGCGCGCGACCGCCGAGGAACTGGAGAACCTTTCCGTCGACCAACTGCGGCCGGTGGACCTGGCCTTTACGGAGTTTCTCGCGCAATGCCTGCTCGAGCAGGGGGCGGCGGTCTCCGACGCCTATGAGACGACGACCCCGACCGCGCACCTGCAGCGACTTTGCCAGACCATCGAGACCTTGTTGCCCGACGCCGAGCTGTCGCTGCGGCGTGTCGCGGACGAGGAGGGGGTCTCGCCACGCTACGTGCAAAAGCTGTTCGCCTCGGCCAACGAGACCTTCAGCCACTATCTGCGATCGCGCCGGCTGGAGCGGTGCCGGATCGATCTCGCCAGCCCACAGCACGCCCGGCTGTCGATCTCGGAGATCTGCTTCCGCTGGGGCTTCAACGGCTCGGCCCACTTCAGCCGGGCCTTTCGCGAGCAGTACGGCCTGTCGCCTCGCGAGTTCAGGCAGGGCCGCGGTCATGCCGACGCCGAGGCCTTGAACTGAGGTCGCCGCCGCCAAAGTGCTCCCGCTTTGACCTTGATCAAGGGATGCGCGCATAAGGTTGGGTTTCATCATTCCCGGGCGATCGAGCTTCGCTCTTGGACGCTCAGGGCGAGGCCGCGGTGTCGGATCACAAGTTTGATTGGGCGCTTGACGAACTCTGGTCTCGCCGCCTGCCCGCGCCGCCATCGCCGGCGGCCCAACCCAGCGGCTTCGCGGGCGCGCGACTGAGTTTCGAGGAAGCGGAAGTCTCGCTCCGGGCCGCCGCCGACCGCCTGGCGCTTCCCCAGCCTCGGCTGGGCGGCGACGAATTCAACGTTCTGGCGATCTCGGGCGGCGCGGCGGGCGGAGCCTATGGCGCCGGCGCCTTGGTGGGTCTTGGCCAGGCCGGATGCCGTCCCCGGTTCGACATCGTCACCGGGGTGAGCACGGGCGCCCTGATCGCGCCGTTCGCCTTTCTGGGCCCCGCGTGGGACGAGCGGCTTAAGGAGGCCTATACCGGAGGGCGGGCGGCCGAACAGTTCCGGTGGACGGCGCTCGCGGGCGTGCTCCAGGGTGGGCTGCTGAGCGCCGAGAGCCTTGATGGTTTGATCGCTCCGTTCATCGACGAGGCTCTGGTCGACGCCGTCGCCGCGGAACATGGCCGCGACCGCCGCCTGCTGATCGCCACCACCGATCTCGACAGCCAGCGTCCGTCCATCTGGGACATGGGCGAGATCGCGCGCCGGGGCGGATCCTCCGCCGTGGAGATGTTCCGGCTGGTTCTCGCCGCCTCGGCCAGCCTGCCGGGCCTGTTTCCGCCGCGGCTGATCCACTGCGAAGCGGACGGCCAGTTCTTCGACGAACTGCACGTCGACGGCGGCGTCACCACGCCGCTGTTCATCCTGCCCGAAGCCCTGCTGCATTGGCTGCGGGTCGGCCGGCGACTGCGGCGCGGTCGCGTCCACGTCCTCATCAACACGGTGATCGATCCATCGCCGCGCACGACATCACCGAGTCTGCCGGGCGTCCTGATCCGCAGCTTCGACACGATGCTACGGGTCTCCTATCGTCAGGCGCTGAATGTCGCGACCACGTTCTGCATAGGCAACAACATCCCCTTGAGCGTCGCCTCGATCCCCGCCCGCCCTGCCGCGACCGCCAACGGCTCCATGCTCGACTTCGACACCGAAGCCATGAAAGCCTCCTTCGAGGCCGGCCGAGCGGCCGCCGCGAAGGCGGACTTCTGGAAAAACCCCGCGGTGCGTCTGGAGCCATGGGAAGAGTTCCTCAACGCGCTGTGACGCTTCCGCGCTCGGCGAAGCGCGCGCCAGCGATGAGGAGGATCGGCCTCGCCTTGCGGGCCGTAGCTCCGCCGCTTTCCGCCGAGGTTCGCCTCCGGTAGGATTTTCAAGCCGGTTGAACATCGATTAGAGAAGCTTGGCCTCTGGGCAGGAAATCTCCATTTCAATTCCCATCATTTCGATAGGAATTCTAATCCCGCAAACGCGGCGCGTTCTCCCGGCGTCGACAATGGGGATAGACCAGTGATCAAGCGTCTTCTTATCGGAACCGCCGCTGGCGCCCTAGGCGCGGCTTTCGCGGGCTCCGCCTGGGCTCAGGCCGGCGTTCAGGCATCCGGCGACGCCGCCGTGGAGCAGGTGATCGTCACCGCGCAGCGCCGCGAGCAATCGGCCCAGGACGTGGGCGTGGCCCTGTCCGTGATCTCCGGCGAGCAGCTGGTCGCGCGCGGCGTGGCCACGGTGAACCAGTTGCAGTACGCCACGCCGAGCCTGGAGATCACGCCCCAGTTCGGTAGCGGCCAGCCCAGCTTCCGCCTGCGCGGCGTCGGCTTCGATGACTACGCCTCGAACAACTCCTCGACCGTCGGCGTCAGCGTCGACGAGGTGGCCTATCCGATCCAGGCCCAGACCCAGGGCCTGCTGTTCGACATCGCCCGCGTGGAAGTGCTGCGCGGGCCGCAGGGCACTCTGTACGGCCGCAACACGACCGGCGGCGCGATCAACTTCATCACCAACCGGCCGACCCCGTCGCTGTCGGCCGGCTTGACCGCGGAGTACGACAACAACGATGAATTCAAGGCCGAAGGCCATGTGTCCGGACCGCTCGGCGACACGCTCAGCGGTCGCCTGGCCTTCGTCACCGACCAGGGCGGCGCCTGGCAGAAGAACCGCGCCACGGGTCAGAAGCTGGGCGACAAGGACACCAGCTCGGTGCGCGGCCAACTGGCCTGGACGCCGAACGACAAGGCTGACGTCCTGCTCAGCATCCATGCCGGCTACGACAAGTCCGAGCCGACCGGACTCTATCTGTTCAATCCTCTGGGCTATAACGCCAGCCTGCCGACCATCCCCGCCGACGCCAGCCGCAAGAACACCGGCTGGGGCGGCTCGGCCGCCTTCGCGACGCTGACCGGCATCGCCGCGAACGCCAAGCCATTCCATGACACCAAGAGCAGCGGCGTCTCCCTGCGCGCCCACGGCGAGACCGGGGGTGTCGACCTGGTGTCGATCACCGCGTACGAGAAGCTGCGCCGCAAGGAATATAACGACTGGGACGCCTCCCAGTACGCCTATGCCGGGACCTATTTCGATACCGACGCCAAGGTGTTCTCACAGGAGCTGCGGGCCTCGTCGAAGACCGAAGGCCCGCTGCAATGGCTGGTCGGCGGCTACTATTCGCGCGAGACCATCGATGAGGCCTTCTATTCGGACTTCTACCAGTCGCTGCTGTTCGACACGCGCACGACCTACAGCCAGAAGGTCCGATCGGCCTCGCTGTTCGGCCAGCTGGAATACGCGCTCAGCGACAGGCTGAAACTGGTGGCCGGCCTGCGTGGCGAGGATGAAAAGCGCCAGCAGTTCGACTTCGTCACTGCCGGCGTCTTCGCCCCCGGCGCGCCGCCGACCAACTTCAGCCCGACCGACGACAAGTCGCTGAAGAACAAGGCGGTGACCGGCAAGCTGGCCCTGGAGTACAAGCCGGTCGACGGCGTGTTGCTCTATGCCAGCGTCAGCAAGGGCACGAAGTCGGGCGGCTTCACCTCTTACAATCGCGGCGACGCCGCGGCCGTCGACGGCTTCAAGCCCGAGACCCTGTGGGCCTACGAGACCGGGTTCAAGTCCAGCTTCGCGGCCAACACCGTCCAGCTGAACGGCTCGGTGTTCTATTACGACTACAAGGACCAGCAGGTTCAGTCGGCGATCTACGACATCAACAACGGCCCGATCGGGGCCATCGTCAACGCTCAGAAGTCGCACATCTACGGCGGTGAGCTGGAGCTGACCTGGCGCCCGGTCCCGGATCTCCGGATCGGCCAGTCGCTGGGCTACAAGACCGGCAAGTTCGACAAATACACGAACGATCTGGATATCCCGGCCAGCGTCGCGGCAGGCCACGCCGTTTATATCTCGCGCACCGGGGCCAAGGTCGGCTTCCCACCGCTCAGCTACGGCGGCGACGTGTCCTATACCTGGGCCGTCGGCGACTATGAGGTCGAGGCGCAGGGCAACTACGCCTTCCACGACAAGACCAAGCCGCTGCTGCTGGGGTCGCGCTACGATGTCGACTCCTACTGGCTGGCCAACGCCAGCGTGACCCTGTCGCCGGCCAGGGGACCGTGGGCGTTGACCGCCTTCGCGCGCAACGTCTTCAACACCAGGTACGACCTGACGCGGAACTTCTTCCTGCCGCTGATCGACGTCGCCGCGCCGGGGCGGCCGGCGACCTATGGCGTCCGCGCCCAGTATCGCTTCTAGTTCAGCACCCGCCCGCCCAGGAGCCTCGAACGATGTTGAAGACCCTGTTGCTGATCCTGGGCGGCCTTGCTGTCGTGGTCGTCCTCATAGGCTTCGTCGGCTGGCTGCTGCTGCGCGGCCCCGACATCCCCTACGAGACGCTCGAGGCCAGATACGCGACCAAGGCCTCGCGCTACGCCGACCTGCCCGGCGGCGTGCGCCTGCACTACAAGGACGAAGGCAAGGCCGACGGGCCGCTGCTCGTTTTGGTTCACGGCTTCGGCGACTCGCATTTCTCGTGGGAGGGCTGGGTCGCCCGGCTCGGCGATCGCTACCGGATCATCACCGTGGACTTGCCGGGTCACGGCCTGACCCGCGCGCCGGACGGCTATGTCGCCTCGGCCGATGGCTTCGCCGATCTGGTCGACGCCCTGGCGGCCAAGGAGAACCTTCCCAAGTTCGCCATCGCCGGCAATTCGATGGGCGGCGGCGTGGCCTGGCAGGTCGCGGTGCGCCATCCGGACCGCGTCAACGGTCTGATCCTGGTCGACGCCGCCGGCTGGCCCTCCACGAGCCTGAAGAAGCCGCCCCTGGCCTTCAAGCTGCTGAAGTATTCGTGGGGCCGCGCCTTCCTGCGCTCGATCGACAACAAGCCTCTGATCCGCTCGGGTCTGCGCGGCGAGGTCGGGGATCCGGCCGTGATCACCGACGCCTTCATCGATCGCTGGGCCGAGCTGCAGCGCGCCCCGGGCCACCGCGCCATCCTGATGTCGATCCAGCCCGGCAAGCACAGCCAGGCGACCCGGGAGATCCTCTCGACCATCAAGGCTCCGACCCTGGTTCTGTGGGGCGAGATCGATCCGCTGATCGAGGTCGCCGGCGCCCACAGGTTCGCGGAGGCCATCCCTGGCGCGAAGCTGATCGTCTATCCGAAGGTCGGCCATCTGCCGCAGGTCGAGATCCCGCAGCGCTCGGCCGACGATACGGCCGCCTTCCTCGCCGAGGCTGGCGTCCGCTAGAGTAGCCTTATGCATAGCGACTATCTCGGCAATCCGGTGAGCCCGACGTCCGACACCGCCCTGGCGGCGATCGACACCTTCGTCGACGGCTTCCTCAGCTACGAGACCCAGGCGGCCGAGGTCATCGGCGCGGCCGAGGCGCATCCGGATAGCGTGCTGCTGAACGCCTATGCCGCGACGCTGTGGCTGCTGCTCGAAGCGCCCGAGGCGGCCGAGCGCGCCGCGCCCTACCTGGCCCGCGCCCGGGCGGCGGTGGGCCAGGCCCATCCGCGCGAACAGGCCTTCGTCGCGTTCGTGACGGCGTGGTCGGCCGAAGACATCCCCGGCGCCCTGGCCATCGCCGACACGATCCTGGCGGCCTGGCCGCGCGACCTGCTGGCGCTGAAGCTCTCGCAGTATCACGCGTTCAACCGGGGTGACTTCCCGGCCATGCTGCGGGCGGCCAGCGCCGTCCTGCCCGCCGCCGGGGACGTGGCGCAGCTGCATGGCATGTTGGCCTTCGCCTATGAGCAATGCCACCTGCTGGACGAGGCCGAAGCCGCCGCGCGGCGCGCGCTGGACCTTAAGCGTAAGGAGCCCTGGGCCCAGCACGCCCTGGCCCACGTGATGCTGACCCAAGGCCGCGTCGCCGAGGGCGTCGCGTTTCTGGAAGGCGTTCGCGACACCTGGACCGGCCTCAACTCGTTCATGGATACCCACCTGTGGTGGCACCTGGCCTTGTTCTATCTCAGCCAGGGCCGGCTCGACGCGGCGCTGGCCGCTTATGACGACCACGTCTGGGGGCAGGAGAAGGACTATTCCCAGGACCAGATCGGGGCGGTGTCGCTGCTGGCCCGGCTGGAGCTGGCTGGCGTCGACGTCGGCGACCGCTGGGACGACGTGGCCGATCGCCTGGCCGCGCGCGCCGACGATGTGGTCCAGCCGTTCCTGACCTTGCAGTACCTCTACGGCCTGGCCCGCGCCGGTCGGCCGCAGGCCGATGCCCTGCTGGCCGCCGTGCGCCGCGCGGCGCTGGACGCCCCCGACCATGTCCGCGAGACTTGGCGTGAGGTGGCCTTGCCCGTCGCCGAGGGGCTGGTCGCCCATACGCGGGGCGACTATCCGAGCGCCCTGCGTGGCCTGCGCGCCGCCTTGCCGCGCCTGGCCGAGATCGGCGGCAGCCACGCCCAGCGCGATCTCTTCGAGCAATTGATCCTCGACGCCCTGATCCGGGCCGACCGCCTGTCGGAAGCTCAGCAGGCGCTGGAGCTGCGGCGCGGCTTCGATCCCGACGGCGTCCCGCTGAACCGCGCCCTGGCCCAGGTCTATGACCGCCTGGGCCTGCCCGCCGAGGCCGCCAAGGCCCGGGCGCGCATCGCGTGAAGTTCCGCGCCGTTCTCGGTCTGGCGGCCGCCTGCCTGCTGGCCCTCGCGCCGGCGGCGCAGGCCACGCCCAAGGACACGCTGACGGTCGCGCTGCAGCTGGAGCCGCCCAACCTCGACCCCACATCCGGCGCGGCGGTGGCGACCGACGAGGTCGTCTACGGCAACGTCTTCGAAGGCCTTGTCCGCCTCGACGCGCAAGGGACGGTCAAGCCGTTGCTGGCGACCTGGTGGGAGGTGTCGCCCGACGGCCTGACCTACACTTTCCACCTCCGCGACGGCGTGCGGTTCCAGGACGGGACACCCTTCGACGCAACCATCGTCAAGTTCAGTCTGGAGCGCGCGCTCGGCCCGGCTTCGACCAATGTCCAGAAACAGGCGCTGAGCGTGATCCGTCAGGTCGAGGCCGTCGACCCGCGCACGGTGCGCCTGCGTCTCTCAAGCCCCGACAGCAACCTGCTCTACACCCTGGCCTGGGGCGACAGCGTGATGGTCTCGCCCAAGTCGGCAGGGAGTCTCGCCACCGCCCCGGTGGGCACCGGCCCGTTCAGGTTCGCCAGCTGGCGACGCGGCGACACGGTGACCCTGGTCCGCGACGACGGCTACTGGGGTCAGCCCGCCAAGCTGCGCCAGGTGAAGTTCAAGTTCATCGCCGATCCGGCGGCGGCCTATGCGGCGATCAAGACCCACGAGGTCGACGCCTTCCCCGACTATCCGGCGCCGGAAAACCTGGCTCAGCTGCGCGCCGATCCGGCCCTGAAGGTGGTCACCGCCTCCAGCGAGGGCGAGGTGATTCTGGCGATAAACAACCGCGCCGGCCCGCTGGCCGACCTGCGGGTGCGCCGCGCCCTGCAATACGCCCTGGACCGTCGGGCGATCATCGACGGGGCGATGTACGGCTACGGCACGCCGATCGGCAGCCACTTCCCGCCGCAGAACGCCGCTTACGTGGACCTCACGGGCCTCTACCCGCACGACGTCGCCAAGGCCAAGGTGCTGCTCGCCGAAGCAGGCTATCCCAACGGCCTCGACCTGACCCTGAAGCTGCCGCCGCCCAACTACGCCCGCCGTAGCGGCGAAATCGTCGCCGCCCAGCTGGCCCAGGCCGGTGTCCGCGTGAAGATCGAGAACATCGAGTGGGCCCAGTGGCTGGACCAGGTCTATGGCCGCCACGCCTTCGACCTGACCATCGTCAGCCATGCCGAGCCGATGGACTACGCCATCTATGACAAGGCCGACTACTATTTCGGCTATCATAGCGAAGCCTTCCACGGCCTGATGGAGGCCCTGAAGGGCGCGACGGACGAGGGCCAGCGGGCGGCGATCCTGGGCCAGATCCAGCGCCGGATCGCCGAGGACGCGGTCAACGGTTTCCTGTTCCAGTTCCCGCGTCTGGGCGTGTTCGACGCGCGACTGAAGGACTTCTGGGTCAACTCGCCGACCCAGAACATCGACCTGCGCGCGGCCTCGTTCGACGGCGTCGGCGGGGCGGAAGCCATCGCCAGCGACAAGGCCGGTCCGGCTGGGGCGATCGTCGGGGCCGTGCTGGCGTTCGCCTTGGTCGGGGGCCTGATCCTGCTCGCTGTCCGTTTCGGCGCGGCCTATCTGGGCGGCCGGGCGGCGGTGATGGTCCTGACCCTGCTGGTCGCCAGCATCGTGGTCTTCGCCATCATCCAGGTCGCGCCGGGAGATCCGGCCGCGTACATGCTGGGCCTCAACGCCAGCCCCGAGGCGGTGGCCAACCTGCGCCAGCAGATGGGGCTGGAAGGTTCGGCCGCGCAGCGCTACTTCGACTGGCTGCTGGGCATGCTGCGTGGCGACCTGGGCGTCAGCTACACCTACCAGACCCCGGTCGCGGCCCTGGTCGCCGAGCGGATCGGCGTCTCGCTGCCCCTGGCCACGCTGGCCCTGATCCTGTCGGTTGTGGTCGGCGCGCCGATCGGAGCCCTGGCCGCCGCCCGGCGGGGCAAGGCCGCCGACGCCCTGGTCATGGGCCTGACCCAGGTGGGCGTCGCCATCCCCAACTTCTGGTTCGCCGTGCTGCTGGTCATGGTGTTCTCCATCGGTCTGCGCTGGGTGTCGGCTGGCGGCTTTCCCGGCTGGGACGCGGGCCTGGTCCCGGCGCTGAAAGCCCTGGCCCTGCCGGCCATCGCCCTGGCCGCGCCGCAAGCCGCGATCATCGCCCGCGTCACCCGCTCGGCCCTGATCGACACCCTGGCCGAGGACTATATGCGCACCGCTCGCGCCAAGGGGCTCACCGCCAGCCAGGCGCTGTGGCGGCACGGCCTGCCCAACGCCCTCATCCCCGTCCTGACTATCCTGGGCCTACAGTTCCCGTTCCTGCTGGCCGGCGGGGTGATCATCGAGAACGTGTTCTTCCTGCCGGGTCTGGGGCGTCTGGTCCTGCAGGCCATCACCCAGCGCGACCTGATCGTCGTGCAGGGCGTGGTCATGCTGCTGGTCTTCGCCGTGGTGACGACCAACTTCCTGGTCGACGTGGCCTATGTGCTGGTCGATCCCCGCCTGCGGAGGCGCGGATCATGAGCCGTTCTCGCCTTTCCGCCACGCTCATCGTCGGCGGCGTGATCAGCGTTCTGTTCGTCGTCGCCGCGCTGCTCTCGCTGGTCTGGACGCCCTACGACGTGACGGCCTTCGACATCGGTCACCGGCTGCAAGGCCCCTCCGCCGCCCACTGGCTTGGCCTGGATCACTTTGGTCGCGACATCGCCTCGATGATCCTGCTGGGCGCGCGCAACGCGCTGTCCGTCTCGCTGGTGGCGGTATTGCTGGGGGCGGGCGTCGGCGCGCCGCTGGGCCTGCTGGCCGCCGCCCGTCGGGGCTGGATCGACGAACTGGTCATGCGCGCCTCGGACGTGGTCTTCGCCTTCCCCGCCCTGATCCTGGCGATCCTGATCACCGCCGTCCTGGGGCCCGGCGCGATCAACGCCGTGATCGCCATCGGCGTCTTCAACGTGCCCGTGTTCGCCCGGCTGACCCGAGGTTCGGCGCTGAGTCTGTGGACCCGCGACTACGTCCTGGCCGCCCGCGCGGCCGGCAAGGGCGCGACGCGGATCTCGCTGGAGCACATCGTTCCCGGGTTGCTCAGTGTGCTGATCGTTCAGGCGACCCTGCAGTTCTCGCTGGGCGTCATCGCCGAGGCGGGGCTTTCGTATGTCGGTCTCGGCGCCCAGCCGCCAGCCGCTAGCTGGGGCAAGATGCTGGCCGACGCCCAGACCCTGGTCGCGGTCGCGCCGCTGCAGGCGATCTTCCCCGGCCTGGCCATCGTCATCACCGTGTTGGGCCTGAACCTGCTGGGTGACGGCCTGCGTGACCGTCTCGATCCGCGCTTGGACGAGGACCGCTAGATGGCCCTGCTCGAGATCCAGGACCTGAAGCTGACGATCGGCGACGCGCCGATCCTGCGCGGCCTGTCGCTGAACCTGGAGGCCGGCCAGGTGCTGGGCGTTGTCGGCGAGTCCGGCTCGGGCAAGTCCATGACCGCCCTCTCGATCCTGGGCCTGCCGCCGCGCGGCGCGGCGATGGAGGGCGCGGTCCGGTTCGAGGGCCGTGACCTTGTCGGTCTGCCCGACGGCGAACTGTCGCGCCTGCGCGGCGACCGCATCGGCATGGTGTTCCAGGAGCCGATGACGGCCCTGAATCCGGTGATGACGATCGGCGCTCAGGTCGCCGAGGTCGCGCGCCTGCATCGCGGGGCCTCCCGCGCCGAGGCCAGGGCGGCGGCGCGCCGGACGCTGGATCGCGTGGGCCTGGCCGACATCCCCCTGACCCGCTATCCGCACGAGCTGTCGGGCGGCCAGCGTCAGCGGGTCGCGATCGCCATCGCCGTCGCGCTCTCGCCCCGCCTGCTGATCGCTGACGAGCCGACCACGGCGCTGGACGTCACCACCCAGGCCGAGATTCTCGAGCTGCTGCGCCACCTGGTGCGCGAGGATGGCGCGGCCCTGATCCTGATCAGCCACGATCTGGCCCTGGTGGCTGAGGCCGCCGACCATGTCGCGGTGATGAAGGATGGCAAGATCGTCGAGCAGGGCGACACCGGCGCCGTCTTCAAGGCCTTGGCGCACCCGTATACCCGCGCCCTGGCCGCCGACGCCGAGCGGATGCCGATCAGGACCCGGGCGCCGGACATCCAGGCCGCGCCGATCCTGGAGGCGCGCGGCGTGGTCCGCGACTATCCCGGCCGGCGCGGCTTTCTCCGCGCCGGCCGGCCCGTGCGTGCGCTGCAGGGCGTCTCCCTGGAGATCCGTCCGGGCGAGATCGTCGGCCTGGTCGGTGAGTCCGGCAGCGGCAAGTCGACGCTGCTGCGCGCTCTGCTGGCCCTGGACTCGATCCAGGGCGGCGAGGTGCTTCTGGCTGGCGCGCCGTTCACGCCGGCCTCGCCGCGCCGCCGGCGACGCGCCATCCAGCTGGTCTTCCAGGACCCGAGCGGCAGTCTCGATCCGCGCTGGACGGTCGAGCGGCTGGTGGCCGAGCCTCTGCACCTGCTGGAAGCGAAGCTCTCGCCCCCGGCGCGCCGCGCCAAGGTCGAGGCCGCGCTGGCCAAGGTCGGCCTGCCGGCGCAGGCCGCCGATCGCTATCCGCACCAGTTCAGCGGCGGACAGCGCCAGCGCATCGCCATCGCCCGCGCTCTGATCGTCGAGCCCGAGGTCATCGCCCTGGACGAGGCGGTGTCGGCCCTCGACGTCACCGTCCGCGCCGAGGTGCTGGACCTGCTGGCCCGGCTCTCAGACGACCTGGGCGTGGCCTATCTGTTCGTGACCCACGACATGGGCGTGGCGCGCGGCCTGACCGACCGGGTGCTGGTCATGCGCGAGGGCCAGATCGTCGAGACCGGACCGACCGCCGAGGTGTTCGCGGCGCCTAAACATCCGTATACGGCGCAATTGATCGCCGCGACGCCGAATCTGGCCCGAGCGCTGGCCGCCCGCCGCTAGCCGCGCGCGGCGTGGACCCCTCGGGCGATGGCGCGGGCCACGCAATCCCCGGCCGCCGAGCCCAGTCGCGCCAGGCGATGCGCGCGCGCCTCCGTTCCGAGCGCCACCGCTCCCGAGGCGGCCGCGAACACCACGTCGCCGTCGAACGGCGTGTGGGCAGGGCGCACGGCGCGCGACAGGCCGTCCTGGGCCATCATCGCCAGGCGCTTGCACTCGCCAGCGGTCAGGTCGGCGTTCACCGCCACGACGGCCAGGGTGGTGTTCGCGCCTGGCGTCAGGCGGCCCTGGCCCGCCAGTCGCGACTCGTCCGGCATGGGCTCGACCGCCCCGGCCGGTCCCGTGGGAACACGGCCGCCGAACTCGCCGTCGATCTCGAACGGCCAGGCCCAGAAGGTCTCGCCGTCAGGCATGAGCACCGAGCCCACAGGGTTTACGGCGACCAGCGCCCCGACCGTCAGACCGTCGCCCAGGTCCAGCGAGGCCGAGCCTAGGCCGCCTTGGACCAGGCCAGCTCGCGCGCCGCGTCCGGCCCCGACCGCGCCCAACGCGAAGGCTTCGCCGGCCGTTTCAAAGGCCGCCTGGCCCAGACGCCGATAGGGCGGATCCAGCGCCCAGCCCTTGTCGCCGCCATTGGCCAGGTCGTAGAGCACGGCCCCGGCCACGATCGGGGTCCGGGGCGTGTCCGGTCGCAACAGGAAGCCCTCGCCCGCTTGCGACAGGGCGGCGGTCACGGCGTCGGCGGCGGCCAGGCCGAAGACCGATCCGCCGCTGAAGGTCAGGGCGTGCAGCCTGGAGTAACCGTTCTCGGGCGACAGGGCCGCGGTCTCACGCACGCCCGGCCCGCCGCCGCGCACGTCGACGCCGGCTATCCAGCCCCCCGGGAAGCGCACGACGGTCACGCCGCTACGCGCCGCCTCGTCCGTGGCGTTGCCGACCGTCAGGCCGGGCACATCGGTGAGCAGATTGCGCGGACCGGGTCTAAGCAAGGCGATGTCCTTCCAAGGATTCGCCGGCACTCTAGCGAAGCCGCCCCCGCCGGGCCTAGTCTTCCCGCATGAGCGAGCTTCCTGATCTGACCGCCGTCGAACTCTCCCGGCTCTATGGTGACGGGAGCCTCTCACCGGTCGATGTGACGACGGCGGTGCTGGCGCGGATCGAGGCCTGGGAACCGGACCTCGCGGCGACCTGGGCGCTGGACGGGAAGGGCGCGCTGGCGGCGGCGCGCGCGTCCGAGGACCGCTGGCGGCGTGGAGAGGCGCTGGGGCCGCTCGACGGCGCACCCGTCACGATCAAGGAGCTGATCGCCACCCAGGGCGTACCCAAGCCGATCGGCTCGGCCGCGTCCGACCTGGTTCCAGAGCCTGTCGACGCCCCGCCCGCCGCCCGCCTGCGCGAAGCCGGCGCCGTGATCGTGGCCAAGACCACCAATCCCGACTTCGGCATGCTGTCGTCGGGCCTGTCGAGCTTCCACGCCCTGTCGCGCAATCCCTGGGACCTGGCCAAGACGCCCGGCGGTTCCAGCGCGGGGGCCGCCGCGGCCGCTGCGGCGGGCTATGGGCCGCTGCACATCGGCACCGACATCGGCGGCTCCATTCGCCTGCCCGCCGGCTGGTGCGGAATCTTCGGCTTCAAGCCCAGCAACGGTCGGATCCCGATCGACCCGCCCTATATCGGCCGTTGCGCCGGCCCGATGACCCGCACGGTCGAGGACGCGGCCCTGGCCATGTGCGCGCTCAGCGCACCAGACTGGCGCGATCACATGAGCCTGCCGCCGGCGGACATCGCCTGGACCGATCTCGACATCGACCTGAAGGGCCTACGGATCGGCCTGATGCTGGACGCCGGCGTCGGTCTGCCGGTCGAGCCGGAAGTCGCCGAGGCGGTGACCGCCGCCGCCCGGGCCTTCGAGGCCGCCGGCGCGATCGTCGAGCCGTTCGCGCCGTACCTGACCCGCGAAATGCTGGACGGCCTGGACCTCTTCTGGCGCACGCGCTCACTGAGCGACCTGGACGCCCTGCCGCCGGAGCGGGCCGAGCGCTGCCTGCCGTATATCCTGGACTGGGCCCGGGCGGCGCGCGGGGCCGACGGCCTGTCGGTCTATCGCGGCTTCAACCAGATCCAGCGCATGCGCGAGGCGGGCGCCAAGGCCTTCCAGCCGTTCGACTTCCTGCTCTCGCCAACCGCGCCCATGCCGGCCTTCGACGCGCATCTGCCGTCGCCGACCAATGACCCGACCCGGCCGTTCGAGCATATCGGCTTCACCGTCGCCTTCAACATGACCGAGCAGCCCGCGGCCTCGATCAACTGCGGCTACACCGCCGAGGGCCTGCCAATCGGGCTGCAGATCGTGGGGCGGCGCTTCGACGACCTGGGGGTCCTGCGCCTGTCGCGCGCCTATGAGCGACTGCGGCCGGCGCCGAGACCCTGGCCGACTAGGCCGTTCAATGACAGCCGGCCTGGGTCGACGCCAAGCGCCTGAGCCCCGCCAGCACGCAGACCTCGCCGCCGAGGGCTGTGTTCCGCACCTGTCGCGCGCCCAGGGCGGTGGCGTATCGGTCGCCGAGGGCGCGGGCCCCGATCAGGATCACGCGCTCGGCCTTGAAGGCTGCGGCGCCTTCGGCCACCTCGGTTCCGATCGTCAGGCCCGACAGGAAGCCCCGCGCCCAGGCGCCGGTGCGGCCCTCGCGCAGCTGAGCGCTTCGGGCTTCGAACAGGGCGCTCAGCAGGTGGCCCGCGCGGGCGCGCTCCAGGCCATGGGCGAAGCCGGTCGCCTCGTGCTCGGCGTTCTCGACGGCGTCCGCGCCCAGCAGCAGGCTGGAGCGGGTCGAGAGCAGGGCGAAGAGTTCGCCGGTCAGGAAGGTCTGGAAGCGCACCATGCGGCCGTCCCGCGCCTGGCACCACTTGCCGTGGGTTCCGGGCAGCACGAACACCTGATCGCCCTCGGCGAGCTCGGGATACAGGGCCATGGCCCCGAACACCTGGGTCTCCTCGCCACGCATAACGTCCGGCGCGCCGCTGGGGGCGATCCCGGCCACTCCCGGCGCGACCTCAACCAGGAGGCCGTCCAGCGTCACGGTGGCGGTCTGGCGGACCCAGTCATCGACGCCGGCGGGACATTCGACATAGGGAGCCTCGACCACGCCGGTGCGCGAGCCGGCCATGCCGGCCAGCACGACCCGTGACAGGCCGCGCCGCGCGCGCCAACTGGCGACCGCGCCCAGCAGGGTCTCGGCGGGAGAGGCGCTGAGCCCGCCGATGCCCGGGCCCTCCACGGACTCGAGCTGGGTGTCGCCGTCGTACAGGCCCAGGCGGAGACGGCTGGTGCCCCAGTCACCGAAGGCGATCAGGTCAGCCATCAGGCGCTGGCCTTCCAGGCGGCGACGAAGGCGTCCGCGGCGATGCGGACCTCGGCCGCCGTCTTGCCGGGCTTGTAGAGCGCCGAGCCCAGGCCGAAGCCGTTGGCGCCGGCCGCGCGCCAGGTCGCGACATTGCCGGGCTCGACACCGCCGACCGGGAAGACCGGCGTCGTCTTCGGCAGCACCGCCTTCATCGCCTTCAGCATGGCCGGACCCGCGGCCTCGGCCGGGAACAGCTTCAGGGCGTCGGCCCCGGCGGCGATGGCCGTGAAGGCCTCGCTGGGCGTGTAGAAGGCCGGGAACGAGATCAGGCCGGCGGCCTTGGCCTCGCCAATCACGGCGACGTCTGTGTTCGGCGAGATGATGATCTGGCCGCCGGCCCCCGCGACATCGCGCACGGCCGGGGCGGTCAGCACGGTGCCGGCGCCGACAATGGCGCGGTCGCCGAGCGCCTCACGCAGGCGACGGATGCTGTCCAGCGGCGAGGGCGAGTTCAGCGGCACTTCCAGGCAGAGAAAGCCGGCGGCGACCAGGGCCTCACCGACCTCGACCGACTCGTCGGGCGCCAGGCCGCGCAGGATCGCCACCAGCGGAAGGGTCGTCAGGACTTTGGTCCACGCGGTCATGCGCTCTGCCTCCAAAACTGGCCGGGCGTCAGGCCGCGCGCGCCGGCATGCGGCGGTTCAGCCGAACGTGAAAGCATAGGCCTGGGCGCCGGCGTCCAGGAACCTTATCTCGAAGGTTCGGTCGTCGATCGCGCCCTTCTGCCGGACCAATTGATAGAGTCGCTGGCCGGTAATCACGCCGTTGCCGGCCGCGTCGGTGTCCATGCCGTGGTCGGCGCCCGGCGGCTTGCCGTCGAGGGTCATCTGGAAGCGGACCCTGGCGCCGTTCGCCGCTGGACCTAGCACCAGGTGCAGGTCGCGGGCGTGGAAGCGATAGGCGATCTTGCCGCCGGCCACGTTCAGGCCCGCCTGCTCGGCGCCGATCGTCCAGTCGCCGGCCAGACCCCAGGCGTTGAGCTTCAACGGCTCGGCCAGGGCGTAGACGTGGCGCGCATCACGCACCGCCCCGCCGGCCGAGGCGAAGTTTTCTGCGCGGCCATAGCCGACATAGGTTTCCGGCGAGCCGACGTCTTTGCCATTCGAGGGCGCCTGGGCGCCGGTGGCCTTGACCGCCACCAGGCCGCCTTCGACCCCGGCGCGGCCGGCCTCGGCCAGCAGCTGCTGGATCACCCGCTCGGACTGGTCGTAGTCGCCTTCGCCGAAGTGGTGGTGGCGCACCCGGCCCTGGGCGTCGATGAAGTAGTGGGCCGGCCAGTACTGGTTTCCGAACGCGCGCCAGATCGCGTAGTTGTTGTCGACCGCCACGGGGTAGCCGATCTTCAGGTCGGCGACGGCCTTGCGGACGTTCTTGACGTCCTTCTCGAAGGCGAACTCCGGCGCGTGGACGCCGATCACCACCAGGCCCTGGTCCTTGTACTTCTCGGCCCAGGCCCGGACATAGGGGATCGAGCGCAGGCAGTTGATGCAGGAATAGGTCCAGAAGTCGACGATCACGACCTTGCCCTTCAGCTGGGCTTTGGTCAGGGGCGGTGAGTTCAGCCAGGTCACCGCGCCGTCCAGCGGCGGGGCTGCGCCTTCGACCGGCAGGGCCTCGCCCTGGCCGGGCTTGGCGCGCATCATCATCGCGCCGCCGGGAGCGCCGGACATCATGGCCGGATTGGCGGCCATCATGGCGGGACTGCCGCTCATCGCGTCACCGCTGGCGGGCAGCAGGACCGACTCCCGCTGAGGGTGCAGCCTGTTGACCAGGCCCTGCTCCAGCGCGGCTGTGCTGGTCTGCGAGACGCGGGTCAGGAAGCCGGTGTCGACACCCAGCGCGATGGCCGCCACGGCGACCAGGATCACCGCCCCGGCGCCGCGCCGGATCCATTCGCTGGCCCCCAGCGAGCGCTTCATCACCGCATAGACCTTGCCGCCGACCAGCAGGGCCAGGCCCAGCGAAGTCGCCGCGCCAGCCGCGAAGGCGACCAGCAGCAGAGTCGTCTGGGCGTTGGCGCCCTGCAGGGCCGCGCCGGTCAGGATCAGGCCCAGCACGGGACCCGCGCACGGCGCCCACAGCAGGCCGGTGGCGACGCCGAGCAGGGCCGAGGCCAGGACAGTCGAGCCGCCGGCGGCCTCTTGCGCGTCGGCGCGCTGGGACAGCTGCCCGCCCAGGGCGACCAGCGGCCGGGTCAGGCGGTCGGCCAGGCTCGGGATCAGCAGGGTGAGGCCGAAGAAGGCCATCAGGGCCAGGGCCGCCCAGCGGCCGTACTGGTTGACGCGCACCGCCCAGCCGCCGCCCACCGCCGCCAGGGTGGCGATCAGGGCGAAGGTCACGGCCATGCCGGCCAGCATCGGCAGGCCGCTCCGGACGAAGGGCTTGTCGGCCCGCGCGAACACGAACGGCAGGATCGGCAGGATGCACGGACTGACGATGGTCAGCACGCCGCCCAGATAGGCCAGCAGGAACAGGATCATGGGAACGCGGACTCTAGACGGCGCGGAAGGTCAGGGCGACGCCGTTCATGCAGTAGCGCAGGCCGGTGGGTTTGGGGCCGTCATTGAACACGTGGCCCAGGTGGCCGCCGCAGCGCCGGCAGTGAACTTCCGTGCCCCACATGATGCTGCCGCCTGCGCTCTTGGCCGTGGCGTTGGGCAGGGGCTGCCAGAAGCTGGGCCAGCCGGTGCCGCTGTCGAACTTGGTGGTCGACGAGAACAGCGGCAGGTCGCAGCCGCGGCAGCTGTACGTGCCCTTCCTGTAGTTCTTGTCGAGCGGACTGGTCCCGGCGCGCTCCGTGCGGGCGTGGCGCAGCACCTCGTAGGCGTCCGGCGGCAGCATGCGCTTCCATTCGGCGTCGCTGCGGGTGACCTCGAACGTCTCGGCCCGCGCGCCGAAGCCGGCCAGGCCCAGGGCCGCTCCAAAGGCCGAGAGGCCGCCCGCGGCCAGAAGGTTTCGTCGCGTCGTCATCGCAAATCTCCGTTTCGCCGTCCGCGATCAGATACGTCGCGGCGAGCCGAAAGGTTACGCGCCGCTCGCTGATTTCGCCGGGCCTGGTTTCAGCGAGGCGCAGGCTGACGGAGCGGAACGCGGTCGATCAGCCCGATTTTCCATAGACCTTGACCAGATAGGCCTGGGCCTGCTTGGCCTCGTCGTCGCTCAGCTCGGCGCCGTTCGCGCGCATCCGCTGGATGACGCTGGTCCATTCCGGGGCGGTGTGGCGCGCTTCGGTGACCATATCCAGGTCGTGGCATGACTGGCAGGTCTTGGTGACGACGGCCTTGCCGGGATCGGGGGGCAGGTTGACCGGGGCGTCGGCGGGCGCCGAGGCGCCGGCGGTGGTCAGCCCACACGCGAGGGCGACCCCGATCATGAGCGCGTCTTTCAGAGGCTTTCCGAGCATGTTCCCTGAGGGGCCCTCCAGTGTCGGCCTGCGCGGGGCGGGCGTCAGGTCCGACCCGCGCCTCCCTCCAGATTGGTCAGGCCACAATAGGCAAATCGTGGCCCAGATCCACGGCGATTCAAGGGTGACCCGATATGCGCCGCGCGTCGCTCCGCAGCCACCATTCGGCGATCAGCAGGTTGGGAACCCAGCACAGGAAGGATATCGCACGATACCAGGGCAGGAAGGGCAGGTCGAGAATCTGAACCGTTGGCAGGTAGAGCCGCAGGGTGACGGCCGCGAGCGTCAGGGCCCAGGAGCGGATCATCCAGCGGCGGTGGTCGACAAAGCGCCTGTCCAGCGCGGCGCGCCAGCCCAGCAGGTTCACGGCGATCCAGATCACGGCCAGGCCGCCGAAACCGGCGGTGGCGATCGGGCCGGCGAAGGATCCTGGCGCCAGGATCAGGCCCGCTACGCCGCCGACAAGGCAGCCCAGCACATAGACCCGGCCGATCCACCGATGAGCGCCGCTTTTGCGAAGTCCGGGCAGGAACTGCAGCGAGCCTAGCAACAGGGCGATGACCGCGCCGGCGACATGCACGACCAGCCATGGCAGGCCCAGCGCATTGCCCAGGGCTTCCTTTATCGTCGTGGGGGGATGCAGCAGGTAGCGCGCGGCATAGGCGACAATGCCCAGGCTCAGGAGAGCGCCCAGGCCCCACAGGGCGCGGGCGGGCCAGCGGGGTGTCTTGATCAGGGGCGTGGTGTTCACGGTCGGTCCTTCGGCGGTGGTCGCCGAACCTCGTTGCGGCCCAAGCGACGTCTCGCTAGGCCTTGTTTCGCGAACGGCGCCAGGCTTGCGCGAATGGGACGGCATGAACGAGGAGGCGACGATTCCGGTGGGCGGTGCCGCCGCGCGGCGGTGGGCGGTCGATGTCGCGACAATGGCCGTGATCGGCCTGCTGATGGGCTTCCTTGGCCCGTTCGCGTCCGAACGCGCGCCGATCGTGGGACGCTATGTCTATTGGCTGATCTGCATGGTCGGCGGCGGGTTGATCGGCGTCGTGCTGGACGAGAGGCTGGCCCGTCGCGTGCCTGAAACGTGGCGACGCGTGGCGGTGGTCTCGGTGCTGATGACGCCGCTGGTGTCGTTGCATGTGCTGGCGACCGAGCACCTGGTCATGGGCGGTCCGTTCGGCTGGGCGGGCTATGGACGGCTGCTCTGGCAGGTGTGGCCGATCTCGCTGGCGGTGATGGTCGTGCGGGCCCTGGTCTGGCGCCGCCTGCCGGGTCGGGTCGAGACGCGCACCGTCGTCGCCCCGCCGCTGCCCGAGGCCGAGGCGGCCTTCCGCCGCCGGCTGTCGGCCAAACGGCGCGGCGCGCGGCTGATCGCCGTCGAGGCCCACGACCACTATCTGAAGGTCCACACCGACGCCGGCGAGGACCTGATCACCCTGCGTTTCGCCGACGCCTTGAGCGAACTGGAACGCGCGCACGGCTGGCGCGTCCACCGCTCCTGGTGGGTGGCGGCCGAGGCGGTCGAGGCGGTTCGCTGGCGGCGCGGCGCAGGCGTGGTTCGCCTGACGGGCGGCCTGGAGGCGCCGGTCAGTCGGACCTATGCGCCGGTCCTGAAGGACGCCGGCTGGTTCTAACCCTGGCGGACGGCGACGCGATCGGCCATCGGACGCGGACCGTCGGGGAAAGCAGCGTCGTCCAGCTCAAGTCATCGAACTAAAGTTTTTACGCAACAGTGCGTCTGTCAAGCTTCCAAAGCAATTGTCGGCCGGCCCCGCGCTCTGTAAGCAAGCCCCTTGCTGGTCGCCGTGAGGCGTTTTGGAAGGTCGCGAATGCCGAGTCCCTTGATGGCGGCGCTAAAGGATGTGGGAGACGGCGTCCGTCTCGCGCCCCTGTGGTGGCGGCTCGGCCTGGACCAGACGGCCTCGCGCTTCCAGCGGTCGATCCTGGGGCCGTTCTGGATGGCCTGCAACCTGCTGGTCGTCGCCTTCGCCCTAGCCTTCCTGGTCAGCGCCCTGATGGGCGTGGACATGTCGAAGAGCTATCCGCAGGTGGTGGCCGGTCTGCTGGCCTGGTCGCTGGTCGGGACGACCATCGCCGAGGCCCAGGCGATCTTCCTCTACAACGCCGGCCTGATGCAGAGCCAACGCCTGCCACTGACATTCTACGTCTTCCTGCACGCCCAGAAGGCGGCGACGAACTTCCTGTTCCAGGCGATCGCGTTCTGGGCGGTTATGCTGATCATCGGCCGGTTCGCCGTGCCGCACTGGACGCTGATCCCGGCCGTCGCCCTGATGCTGGTCATCGTCTGCCTGCAGGGCTTCATCATCGCCGTGCCGTCGACTCGCTTCCGCGACGTGGCCTACATGATGAGCTACGTCGTCCAACTGCTGTTCTACGTGACGCCGGTGTTCTGGATGACCGCCAATGTCAGCGCCAAGCACCGTTGGGTGGTGGAGCTGAACCCGCTGGCCCATCAGGTCGAGCTGCTTCGCGCGCCGCTGACCGGTCATGCCCCCGCCGCCATCGACTGGTATTGGACGCTGGGAACCACCGGCGTTCTGTTCGTGATCGCCTTCGCGCTGCTGGCCTTGTTCCGCAAGCGCGTGGTCTTCTGGCTGTAGGAGACGGCGATGACGCACCAGATCAAGCTGACGAACGTCGACCTCGACTATTTCGTCTACAGCCTGCGCTCGCAGTCGCTGCGCAGCGCCGTGTTCAACCTCGCGGTCGGCGGCAAGATGTACAAGGCCGCCGGCGACGTCGCCGCGGTCAAGGCGCTGCACGACATCAATCTCGAGATCAACGAGGGCGACCGCATCGCCCTGGTGGGCCATAACGGCTCGGGCAAGACCACCCTGCTGAAGGTCATCGCCGGCATCTATCATCCGACGCGCGGCGAGCTGTCGATCGATGGCGACATCACCTCGATGATCGCCATCAACGCCGGCATAGACATGGAGGCCACCGGCCTTCGCAACATTCACAAGCTTGGCCTTATGCGCCGGCTGCCGCGCAAGGTGATCGACAGCCGCGTCGACGCCATCGCCGAGTTCTCGGGGCTGGGCGATTTTCTCCATCTGCCCGTCCGAACCTATTCGGCAGGCATGCTGGCGCGTCTGATGTTCACGGTGGCGACCGAGTTCGAGGCCGACATCCTGGTGCTGGACGAGTGGCTCAGCGCGGGCGACGCCGCCTTCGTGCAGAAGGCCGCCGACCGCATGCAGCGCATGGTCGAGGACGCCAAGATCGTGGTGCTGGCCACGCACGACGACGACCTGGTCCGTCGGGTCTGCAACCGCGTGTGCGAGCTGCAGGCCGGCAAGATCGTCTTCCTCGGCTCGACCGAGGACTGGCTTGTCCACCGCGAGGCCAACGCCGCATGACCGCTCGTCTCCTCGCCCCCCGTCTTTTGGCCCACGAGGATCTCCGCGGCCTCGCCCCCGAAGTCTGGCTGGCGCGCCTGAAGCGCTCGGTCGTCGAGCGGGTTCAATGCGGGCTGACCTATCCCGACTTTCCGTCGGCGGAGATTCAGCGTCAGTTCGTCGGTTCGGCCTATGAGGACGCCCTCGACGAGGCCGGCAAGTTCTACGCCTTCGCCCAGGAGGCCATGGCCGACCGCGCCTACAAGACTTCGGCCGGACAGGGCTATCTGGACTTCGGCTGCGGCTGGGGCCGGATCGGCCGGTTCTTCCTGCGCGACTTCGACGCCAAGGACATGGTCGGGGTCGATATCGATCCGGACATGGTGGCCTTCTGTGCCGGGGCCGACCTGCCGGGCCGCTTCGAGACCATCGCCAACGGCGAGCCGCTGCCGTTCGCCGACGGCCAGTTCCGGCTGGTCACGGCCTATTCGGTGTTCACCCACCTGCCGCCGCACCTGTTCCGCGCCTGGCTGGGTGAGTTGCTGCGCGTGCTGGCCCCCGGGGGGCAGCTGGTGTTCACGGTCGAGCCGCCGCGTTTCCTGGACATGGTCGAGGCGATCGAACCCGACGCCGAAAACGCCTGGATGGCGGCCCTGTCCGTCTACAAGGACCAACTGCCCAAGCTGCGCGCCGATCTGGCCAACGAGGGCATCGCCTATCTGGCGTCGGGCGGCGGCGACTACCGCGGGCCGGACGTCTATGGCGAAGCGGTGGTGACGACCAAGTTCGTGGCCAAGGAAGCCGCCCCGCACGGCGGCGAGGTGGTGCGCTACATCGACGACCCGGCCCAGTTCTGGCAGGCCGCGGTTGTGATCCGCAAGCGTAACCCGAACGCGCGGCGGGGCTTCTTCGCGCGACTCATGGGCAAGGCATGAGCGCCCTGCCGGCAGGTCTCAAGCCCGGCCGCGACGTCACGGTCCAGGGTCTGGACGCCCAGGGGCGTACGATCCTGGCGGCGGCCGGCGGCGATCCGCAGATGGTCTGGACTCCGACTCGAGAACAGCGCGCGGGCCTGCGCGCCGCCAAGGCCGTCCGGATCGACCTGAAGCTGGAGGCCACCGAAGGCCAGTTGGTGGGTCCGGCTCTCTATGCCGACTGGGGTGACGGCTTTTCCGACGACTCCTACACGCGGCTGAAGGCCGGCCCGGACGGCTGGTTCGCCTCGCTGCCGGCGCGCAGCTTCCAACTGATCGGCGTGCGCCTCGACCCGTCCGAGGGCGAATGCCGGTTCACCGTGTCCGACTTCAAGGTCACGCGCATCGGCGACCTGGGCCAGGATCCGCGCGGCCTGCGCGGGGCGGCGATCCAGGCGGTCAAGCCGCTGCTGGGTCCCTTGCGCGGCCCGGCGGGCGCGCTCTGGCGGCGCGGCCGGGCGCTGTTGCAAGGTTCGCGCGCGCCGCGTGGCGGCGGCGACGCCGGACCGGCGCAGGCGACCTACCTCCATGCGATCGCGGTCGCCAGGAACCTGCGCAGCCCGCACTTCGCCGCGCCGATCGCCGCGCCGATCACCCTGCCGGCCGACGCGCCGAAGGTCATCGCCTTCTACTTGCCGCAGTTTCATCCGTTCCCGGAAAATGACCTCTGGTGGGGCAAGGGCTTCACCGAGTGGACCAACGTCTCCAAGGCCCAACCGCAGTTCCTGGGCCACTACCAGCCGCGCTTGCCGGCCGATCTCGGCTTTTACGACCTGCGCCAGCGCGAGGTGTTGGCCCAGCAGATCGAGCTCGCCAAGGGCGCGGGCGTCTCGGCCTTCTGCTTCCACTACTACTGGTTCGCCGGCAAACGCCTGCTGGAGCGGCCGATCGAGCTCTATCTGGCCGATCCGACCCTGGACCTGCCGTTCGCCCTCTGCTGGGCCAACGAGAACTGGACGCGGCGCTGGGACGGCGACGAGAGCGACGTCCTGATGGGCCAGGAGCATTCGCCCGACGACGACCGCGCCGTGTTCGAGGACATAGCCCGCTATATCCGCGACCCGCGCTACCTGAAGGTCGGCGGCAAGCCGGTGCTGGTGCTGTATCGCCCGGAAATCCTGCCCGACAGCAAGGCCACCACCGACCGCTGGCGCGACCAGGCGCGGGCCATGGGACTGGGCGAGCTGCACCTGCTTTGCACGACGGCGTTCGGCTTCCAGGACCATGCCTCGCACGGCTTCGACGGGATCATCGACTTCCCGCCGCACGCCATCGTCGAGGGCGAGATCACCCGGCAGGTGACGCCCCTGCACGCGAACTTCACGGGCAAGGTCTATGACTATCCGGTGGTGGTGCAGTCCAAGCTGGACGAGCTGACCGCCGTCCCGGCCGCCTTCGTGCCGGGCGTCATGCCGGGCTGGGACAACCAGGCGCGCAAGCCCTGGGCCGGCCACGCCTTCCATAACGCCGACCCGGAAAGCTACCTGACCTGGCTGTCGGGCGCGCTGAAGCACGCGGAGGCCAGGCATCCGCGCGGCCAGGCCATGGTCTTCGTCAACGCCTGGAACGAGTGGGGCGAGGGCGCCTATCTCGAGCCCGACCGCTGGTTCGGCCACGGCTATCTGCACGCCACCCGCACAGCGCTGGCCGCCTATGCGCCGCGCCTGACCGACGCCCATCCGCGGGTGGCGGAGGCGCAGGCCGGGTTCGTCAAGCGCACCGAGGCGGTGACGCTGCTGCACCTGTTCTATCCGGAATTGATCGACTGGTTCGCCGAGCGCCTGGCCGCGAGCACCGACGTGCTGGACTTGATGATCACCGTGCCGGAGACCTGGGGCGAGGCGGATCTCGCCCGCGTCAGGGACGCCTTCCCGGCCGCGCATCTAGCCATCGCCGAGAACCGGGGGCGCGACATCCGTCCGTTCGTCGAGACCCTGCGCCGGGCGCGGGCCCTGGGCTATTCGGTGTTCTGCAAGCTGCACTCCAAGCGCTCGCCGCATCGGGCCAAGGGCGACCAGTGGCGCGCGGAACTGGTCGATGGCCTGCTGGGCGGCGAGGCGGCGGCCCTGGCCCTGCGCGCCTTCGCTCAGGACCCAAGACTAGGCCTGCTGGCCTCGTCGGAAGCGCGGATGCGGATCGGCGATCCCGACGTGATGGACAACAATCGCGCGGCGGTCGAACGCCTTGCGGCGCGCATGGGCCTCAAGCCCCGGCCCGAGACGCCGTTCGCCGCCGGCTCGATGTTCTGGGGGCGGACGGAAGCCTTCGCGCCGCTGTCCGACCTGACCGACGCCGAGATAGGTTTCGAGCCCGAGCTGGGGCGTGTCGACGGCACCACGGCCCACGCGATCGAGCGGCTGACCGCCGCCATCGTCGCCCGCGCCGGCTATCGGGCGAGCTTCGAACTGTGAGCCCGATCAAGCGTCTGGTCCGCCGGGTCGGCCGCAAGCTGAAGGCCATGGTTCCTGAACCGCCGCCGCCGCCGGGCCTGCTGCTGACCACGGTCGAGGAGGGCGAGGCCCTGTCGCGTGTCGCCGATCCTCTCAACGGACGACCCGGGACGATCGGTGCGGCGGGCGGTGGCTTCGACCTGGCGCGGGTCGAGACCGTCTGGTGCGCGCCGGCCTTTGGCGTGGTGCTCGACGAAACCGGACGCGTTTTCGCCGGAACGGCCCGCGAGGCGCGTCGACTGACCCCGACTTTGGACCGCCTTCCAACCGCCCGGCGCGAAGAGGGCGAGACGCGGCTCGTCCCGCCGGACGACGCCCAGAGTGTGTCCGCCGCCACGGTCTTCATGGGGTGGGGCGCCGCCCACAACTACGCCCAGTTCCTGCTGAGCGCCCTGCCGACCCTGCTGGCGGCCGAGCGCGCGGGCGCCTTGGCGCGCTTCCCGGCCATCGCCCCGCCGCTATCGCCGTGGCACACCGACCTCCTGGCCCTGGCCGGCGCTCCTTCGCCGACCGAGGTCGACGCGCCACTGGTCAAGCTGAGCGAGGCCGTGTTCCTGACACCGACCGCGCAACGCCCTGGTCTGGACGCCATTCGCGCCCGGATTCTGGCCCAGGTTGCGCCGGCCGCCGACGCGCGCCGCATCTATGTCAGCCGTCAGGGTTCCCTGAAGGCGCCGCAGGAGACCGAAGCCTGGCTGGAAGAAGGCTTGGCCGCGCGGGGCTTCACGATCGTCAGGCCCGAGACGTCTTCGGTGCGGGAGCTGGTCGCCCTGTTCCGGGGCGCGGAGGTCGTTGTCGCGACCTCGGGCACGATTCTGGCCAATGTCCTATTCTGCGCGCCCGGCGCCAAGATCATCGAGATCCAGCCCACCCCGCCGGCCGAGCCCTGGGCTCGCGACCTGGCCGTTCAGGTCGGCGCCGCGTGGCATGGGTTCGTGTCCGGAATGGGGATCATCCCGCCGGAAATCCCGTTGGAGCCACGCCTGCGCCCGGCCTCGGCCTATGGCTGGCGGCTTGACGTGACCGCCTTCCTGGCCTTCCTCGACGGGCTGATCTAGGACTCCAGGGTGGTCTCTTCGATCGATCTTTCCGGCGGCGAGCAGGTTCCTCTGGCCCAGGCCCTGCACGGGCCCGACCGGGTGGCGCGCACGCTGCTGATGCGGGGCGGCGCGCCGATCCCGCCGCGTCCGATGCTGTGGCCCTGCGCCGGCGACATGCTGAATGGCCTGCACGCGCTGGGCGATCTCGTCTCGCCCGACATCGACCTGCTGGTCGCCAAGCGCGTCGTGGCCGGCGGCACCGGCGCCCACCTGAAGCTGGACGGCCAGCTGATCTACGCGGAGGGCGCGTACCCCTACTACATCAAGCACTGGTACGATCACGACATCACGCGGCCGGCCTGGGATTTCGACGCGCCGGCGCGGATCAGCCTGGATCGGGCCTTCGTGATCACCCACTTCAACTTCGTCTGGGGTCACTGGCTGACCGAGATGTATCCGAAGCTGTTCGTGATCCGGGCCCTGAACGCTGCCGGGATCACCGCGCCGTTGGTGTTGCCGCGCACCGCGCCGGGCTATGTCTTCAAGATCATCCGGATGATGCTGCCGGCGCAGGAGATCGTTACCTACGATCACCGCGACGAGGCGGTCGAGATCGGCGCCGCCCTTCTGCCGCACATGCTGCATCACAACTACAGCTTCCACGACTTCCTGCGCTGGAACCTGGAGCGCGAGGCGCTGGCCTGGCCGCGCGGGGCCGGCGAGGACATGATCTTCGTCAGCCGGGGCGGGGTACGCACCAGCCAGTCGTTCCGCGAGTTGGCCAACGAGGACGAGATCGAGGGCATCGCTCAGGATCTCGGCCTCATTCTGCTTCGCCCCGAGACCAAGAGTTGGGCCGAGCAGGCGCGGATCTTCTCACGGGCGCGGCTGGTGGCGGGGGAGTTCGGCTCGGGCCTGCATAATGCGCTCCTGTCGCCCGAAGGTTGCCAGGTGGTGTCGATGAACTGGCTGGTCGAGGTGCAGTCGCGGATCGCCAACTTCCGCCGCCACGATGTGGGCTACATCCTGCCCGCCGATGGCGAGGCGCGCCTCTACACGATCGCGCCGCAGGAGAACCAGCCGTTCACAATCGACCCCGACGAGTTCCGCCGCAAGTTGAGCACCGCGGTCGAGCGGGCCGAGACCCGCAAGGCCATGGCTGGCTGGGACGACGGCCCGCCGCCCGGCGAGCCGGAGTTCCTGCTGTGAAGGCGCTGATCCTCGCCGCCTTGCTGGCCGCCGCGCCCGCCATGGCGGCCGAGCGCGTGTCGTTGCTCAAGGCCTGCGAGACGCCGAAGGGGATCGAATTCCAAGGCGGCGGCTACGGCGGCATCTCGGGCGTCGACTACGACCCGCGCGCCGGGCTCTGGGCCTTCATCAGCGACGACAAGTCCGAGCACGGGCCGTCGCACTTTTTCCTCGGCAAGCTGGACGTGCGGCCGGGCAAGGCCTGTGGCCCGGAGCTGACGGCGATGGTTCCGTTGCGCCGCGAGGACGGCGAGACCTTCCCCGACCGCAAGGCCGGGACGGAGGCGGCGGACGGCGAGGCGATCCGCTTCGACCCGCTGAACGGGGAGCTCGTCTGGTCGACCGAAGGCGACTTCGACCACGGCTATCCGCCGGCCATCCGTCGCATGAAGGCCGATGGGACCCCGGTCGCGCGCCACGTCGTCCCCGACGCCCTGACCTTCCACGACGGCGGCGAGACCGGCGCGCGCAAGAACGCCACGACAGAGGGAATCAGCTGGTCCGTGGGCGGACGGTCGTTGTGGGTGTCGATGGAGGGGCCTCTGGTCCAGGATGGCCCGATCCCGTCTGTCGCCGGGGGAGGGCTGACGCGGCTGAGCCGTTTGGACCGGTCCGGCAGGCTCGTCGCCCAGTACGCTTATCGCATCGACCCGGTGCAGGTCGCCTCGCCGGTCGGTGTCGGCGACAACGGGGTCAGCGAAATCCTGACTCTGGACGATCATCGCCTGCTGGTGCTGGAGCGCTCGGGGATCAAGCATGCCGACGGCCGCTACAGCTACCATGTCCGCCTCTACCTCGCCGATGTGAGCAAGGCGCTGGACGTTTCCAGGGTCGATAGCCTGCTGGAGACGTCGGTCCGGCCGGTGGAGAAGCGGCTGTTGCTGAACTTCGACACGCTTGGGATCCGGATCGACAATCTGGAGGCCATGGCGTGGGGGCCGCGCCAGGCGGACGGGGCTCGGACCCTCGTCCTGGCCTCGGACGACAACTACGACGCCAGGCAGATCAACCAGATCCTGGTGCTGCGGTTCACGCCGTAGGCGGGGCGGCCTGTCGACCGCCCCGATCACTTACGCCGTCGCGTCTTCCTTCGGGAAGTCGGTCGACACCGCCACCGCGCGCCAGTCCTTCAGCACGGCCAGATGCGCGGCCGCCACGGCCTCGGTCGCCGCCGCCGTGTCGCTGCCCAGCGGCAGGCGAACCGGCGGGTTCGGGACGTCGACAAAGTCGATCAGCACGTCGGCCAAGCGTTGAGGGTCGCCGGGCTGATTGTGGCTGATCTGGGCCGCGTGGGTCCGCACCGCGCCGGCCGTCGCGTGATAGTCGGCGATGGCGGCCGGGCTGACGCTCAGCGAGGTCGCGTCCAGGAAATCGGTGCGGAAATAGCCCGGCTCGACGGCCGTGGCGAAGATTCCCAGCGGCGCCAGTTCGGCGGCCAGCGCCTCGGTCAGGCCCTCGACGGCGAACTTTGTCGAGCAGTAGACGCCAAAACCGGCCGCCGAGCGTAGGCCGCCCACCGACGACAGGTTCAGGATCCGACCCGAACGTTGACGGCGCATGTGCGGCAAGACGGCGCGGGTCACGGCCAGCAGGCCGAAGACGTTCGTGCGGTACAGGGCTTCGATCTCGGCGCCAGTGGCCTCCTCCACCGCGCCCAGCAGGCCGTAGCCGGCGTTGTTGACCAGCACGTCGATGCGGCCGAACCGCTGGACCGCGGCCTTCGCGGCGGCGTGTCCTTGGGTCTCGTCGGTGACGTCGAGGGGGACGGCCAGCAGATTGGGGGGCTCGCCGAGGCGGTCGGTGACGGTCTTGGGGTTGCGCGCGGTGGCGACGACGGCGTCGCCGGCGGCCAGGGCCTTTTCCGCGATCAGGGCGCCGAAGCCGCGCGAAGCGCCGGTGATGAACCAGGTACGCATGTTCGTTTCCTTCGTTAGGCCGGGGCGGTGGAGCCGCGGCGACGGAGGACTGTCTAGACCTCGGCCTTCGATGAGATAATCATCGCAGTTGTCGTCGACATAGTGAGTTGTAATCATCAATGCGGCCCGTCGTTCCCGCCGATCTGGTCAGCTTTCTGGCCATCGCCCGCCACAAGAGTTTTCGCCGCGCGGCCGACGAGCTGGGCTGCACGCCGTCCGCCCTGAGCCACGCCTTGCGCGGCGTCGAGGAGCGGCTGGACCTGCGCCTGGTCAATCGCACCACGCGCAGCGTCGCCCTGACCGAGGCCGGGGAGCGGCTGTTCGCCCGGGTGTCGCCGGCCTTCCGCGACATCGACGACGCCCTGGACGACCTTAACAACTTTCGGGGACGGCCGATGGGCGCGCTGCGCTTCAACGCCTCGCGCGGCGCGGCCCAGCTGGTGCTGTTGCCGGCCGTGGCCCGTTTCATGGCCCTGCATCCAGGGGTGAAGGTCGAGATCGTCGCCGACGGGGCGCTGGTCGACATGGTGGCGGAAGGCTGCGACGCCGGCGTGCGCTTCGGCGAGACCATAGCTCAGGACATGGTCGCCGTGCCGATCGGCGGCCGCCAGCGCACCGCCATCGTCGCCACGCCGGCCTTCTTCGAAGTTCATCCCAAGCCGACGGCGCCCGAACAGCTGAAGGCGCTGCCCTGCATCCGCTTCCGGTTCGCCAGCGGGCGACTCTACGCGTGGGAGTTCGAACGGGACGGCGTCGAGCTGAACATCGAGGTCGATGGTCCCCTGACCCTCAACGATCAGGAGCTGAGCATTCAGGCCGCCCTCGACGGACTGGGCGTGACCTTCGCCTTCGAGGACCAGGTCGCCGACCTGATCGCCCAGGGACGTCTGGTGCGCGTGCTGGAGGACTGGTGCCCCTATTACAGCGGCTTCTATCTCTACTATCCGAGCCGACGCCGGGCGCCCGCGCCGTTGCGGGCCTTCATCGACTTCCTGAAGGAGGAGGGGGCCTAGTTTTCGGAGTGGAACTTGCCGACGGCCTGGCGCAAGGCGCCGATATTGATCGGCTTGGCCAGCACCTCGACGCTCTCGAAGCCCTTGCGGGGCAGGTCGCCATAGCCGGTCGCGAACACGAAGGGCACGCCCTGCTCGCGCAGCGCCTCGGCGACGGGAAAGACCATCTCGCCGCCGATATTGACGTCCAGCACCGCGCCGTCGGGTCGCGGCTGGTCGCTGCCTAGAAAGGCCAGGGCGTCGTGCACCGCGCCGAACGAGCCGGCGATTTCGTAGCCCATGTCGCCGAGCATGTCCTCGACCATCATGGCCACCAGGGCCTCGTCCTCGACGATCATCACCCTGGAGGATTTCATGCGGCCAGGCTCAGCCGTTCCGACAAGGGGGCGCGAAGCGTGTAGACGAAGCCTGACGGAGCGAAGTCCATGGTGGCCGCGCCGCCCAGATCGCGGGCCAGGCCGCGTTGGATCATCTGCGAGCCGAAGCCGCGGCGTTCGGGTAGGGCGGCTACGGGCGGACCGTCGACCTCGCGCCAGGTCAGGGTGAGCATCGGCGGCGCGGCGGCCTCGTCGACCGACCACCGGATCACCACCCGACCCGCGGACGTCGAAAGAGCGCCATACTTTGCCGCGTTCACGGCCAGCTCGTGCAGGGTCATGTGGACCGAGACCGAGGTCTCGGCGCTGAACGTGATGGCCGGGCCGACGATGTCGAAGCGCTCGGCCCGGTCGACCGTGAACGGGGCCAGGGCCTTGTCCAGGATCTCATGCATTCCGGCGCGGCCCCAGGCGCGGCGGGTCAGCAGCTCGTGGGCCTGGGACAGCGCCAGGAGGCGGTCCTCGAACACCTCGGCGAAGGCTTCGGGCGAGGGGGTGGCGCGGAGGGTCTGACGGGAGATCGACTGAACGATGGCCAGGGTGTTCTTCACCCGGTGATCCAGTTCCTGCAGCAGGAACGTGCCATGGTGACGGGCGTCGACCAGGCTGTCATGCAGCCGGCCGCTTTCCAGGGCCGAGGCGGTGGCGCGGGCGATGACCTGCAGCTTCTGCACGGTCTCTGGTGAAGGCGTATGCGATTCAGCCCAGTAGGCGCCGATCGCGGCCACGGGGTCTTCCATGCGCACCGGCGTCATCACCAGGCTTTTGACGAAGGTCGGGCGGTAGGCGTCGTGGGGGATGCGATCGTCCAGATAGATGTCGGAGATCACCACCGTCTGGCGGTTCAGCATCGCCCAGCCGGAGATGCACGCGGTCAGGGGAAAGCGCTTGCCCTTCCAAAGCGGGCCGATCGCGTCCTCGTCGAAATACCAGCACTGTTCGTTGTCACGCAGGACGAAGGCCACGCCGTCCGCCCCAGAGATGCGTCGGGCCGCCTTGCGAACGACGTCCGCCACCTCGGCGAGCGTACGCGTCGCCGACAGCGCTTCGATGGTTTCGATGAGCGTCATCAGGCCCGTATCGGGCGCCGCAACCTCGTCTCGGAGCGCTAAATCCAGCATGTCTCGAGCGTTGCACGTTGATTATGGTTGAAACCCTAACACGCAGACGGCGCCGGACAAGCTGAGCCGCTAGTCCGCGATGCGGGCGATCGCACCCGTGGACGGGACGCGCTCTCATTCGACGGCCTTGGGACCGAGGGCGAACGCGACGAGGCCTTTGGAGAAAGGCGGCGGGGCAAGGCGTCAGCGGGGATTGGCGCTTTCTAGGCGCGGAGAAGGGGGCCCGGGGCGATCGGTTTCATTCCACGTGTCGCGCGTCAAACGGTCGCGGCGAACCGCGACCGACCCGTGGAGGCGACGCTCAACGTCGAGCGCCCGAGACGTGTCGCCGCGACGGGCGTCGATCTCTGTCAGGATGCGGCTGTCCAGCGCATCTCGCGATAGACGCCGTCGTCCGCGATCGTCTCGAAGCCCAGGCGATCATAGAGCGCCGCGGCCCGCGCGTTGTCGCACGCCACCTGCAGTGCGAGCGCCGCTCCGGTCGCGCGCGCCTCGTCCATCAGCGCGGTGATCAAGATCGAGCCCAGGCCCTTGCTTCGCCACGCCGGCGCCAGAGCGATATCAACGAGACGCATTTGGCCATTCGTCCGATTGCTGATCATGCGCCCGATGGGCGCGCCGTCCACCTCGATGATCTCGCGGCGCGCCCCGGGATACTGGGCGGCGTAGCTGGCGCTCTGAGCCAGGAACTGCTGGCGCATCAGCATGTCCAGCACCGGAGCGGGCAGGTTGAGCGGCGCAAAGTGCTGGGCGCGGGCGGCGATGAAGAGGTTCAGCAGCAGCGCCTGATCGGACGCTGCTTCGGCGCGACGGACGGGCGGCGCCGCTTTACCTTCGAGGTTTTCAGACGTCATAGTTGAGTCTCAAAGACGTAGAACCTGTAGCGAGCACCCATTCGATGTCAGACGCCTTCGTCGCTCTCACCGCCGACTCCTTCTCACCGCACGTCGGCGCGCTTTTCCAATTGGGCGACACCGAGCTGTCGCTGACTCTGGTCGAGGTTGATGTCCAGGACGCGCCGGCCGGCGAGCGCGCGCCCTTCACTCTGGTCTTCCGAGGTCCCAAGTCACCCTGGGCGCCGGAAAACATGTGGATGCTGAAGGGGCCGGACGGGACGACGCACGAACTCTATATCGCGCCAATCCACACCCCGGACCCCAGCTGCCAGGACTATCAGGCCGTGTTCAACTGAGCCGTCTTCAGACCAGATCGTCCGCGCGCCGGCCTGGGAGGAGCGCGGATGCCATCGCTGTCGAGATCAGTTGCGTGACGGGAAGATGCCGTTGAGCGCGATACAGACGGTCAGCGCCAGGAAGGGCTGGCGGTTCTCATGCGGTTGCGAGCCGCCTTGGGAGCCCAGCGAGCGGGGGTCCATGGGCGTCAGGCTCGCGGTGTTGGCGCTGTAGGGCAGGAAGGGCGGGGTCGAGCCGGAGCTGGCCTTGCCCGCGGCGTTGCCGAGGATCGTATTGTTCGTCGGCAGAGAGACGTTGCTCGTCCCGGCGACGCTGGTGTTGGCGTTCAGGACGTGGAAATGCTGCGGCATCTCGGTGCTGATCAGCGTGTGCGTGAACTCGCCGAGCACCGCGCCTAAAGGCAGGCTATCGCTCGTATGGAGGGGGGTGCGGGCGCGCAGGTCGGGAAGGGCGAAGTTGTTGACGCCGTTGCCCCCGTACGTCGTGCCCAGAAGCGAAAATAGCGCCTGGTTCTGCTGGATGGACAGCAGCTGACCGTTGCACAGCGCCCAGTTCTTGGGTGCGAAGTTGAAACTCATGATGCGAATTTCGCCCATGTAGTAATCGCTCATGGCGATACGCTCCGAAGTTTGAAGGCGGCTAGTTGCGCGCCGGGAAGACGCCACGCAGCGCGATGCAGTAGTTCAGCACCAGCGAAGGCATCATGTTGTTGTGGGGCTGGCTTCCGCCGGCGGCGCCGATCGATTGCGGCGGCATCTGCACATTGGGCGCGCCGGTGCTGTAGATCAGGCCCTGGCTGTTAGACTGGAAGTTGCCTGAAAAGGCGCGCGCCAACTGGTTGTTGGTCGGCGTCAGCGTCGTGCCATTGGCGCTGGAGACCGACAGGCCGTGCGTGTGCAGCGGCATCTCACTCTGCAACAGGGTCACGCTTTCCGACCCGCCGGTCTGGCCAAGGTCATAGACGCTGAGCCCCGGGCCCGGCTGGTTGCGGCCGGTATGGAGCGCCGCCAAGCCCATCAGGTTCGGCAGGGCGAAGTTGCTGGTGCCGTTGCCGCCATAGGTCGTGCCCAGCAACGAGAAGAGCGCGGTGTTCTGCTGGATCGGCAAGAGCTGACCGTTGCAGAGCGCCCAGTTTGCCGGCGCGAAATTGAAGGCGAAGATGCGGATTTCCGCGACGAACTGATCGGACATGAAGATTTCCTCGAGCTGGCGCGGTCAGTTCTGCGACGGATAGATGCCGTACAGCGAGATGATGAAGTTCACCGCCAGGTACGGCTGCATGTTCTCGTGCGGTTGAGAGCCGCCGCTGGAAAGCGTGCTGGCGCCCGAGGTGACCACCTGGTTTCCGCCGTAGGTCCCATAGGGATAGAGGGTGCTCCCGCCGGGGCCGCCCGTCGCGAGCATCGTGCTGGCCGTGGGCGCCCCCGTATCGCCCGTGGCCGTGGTGGCCGCGACCGGGTGCGTGTGCTGCGGGATCTGGCTGGTCGTCAGGGTGACGGTTTCCACGCCGCCCTGCTGGCCGATGACGTAGGTTTCGCCTTGCGACGCGCCCCAGTGGGTCACGACCCGTCCGCGCAGGTCGGGAATGCCGAAGGTGTTCTGGCCGTCGCCGCCGTACGTCGTGCCGATCAGGTTGTAGAGCGTGTCGTTCTCGGCGATCGACATCAGCTGCCCATCGCAGAACGCCCAGCCGACCGGAGGAAAGTTGCCTCCGAACATGCGGATTTCGCCAATATAAGGCTGACTCAAGACGGACCTCCCCAAATTCCAGCGAACGCTGATTTTTCGCCAGGATAGGGGTTGCGCGCAGATAGTACAGGGAAAAGAGATCGCCCTATGGACGCATTTTCGCTTGCCGCGGCGGCTATGAGGGGGCGGCGACTTCCGGAGCGGCGAGTCCGCCATGCAGGGCCCGCTTGAGGCGGTCTCGATCCAGAGCGCCTTCCCATCGCGCGACGACCAGGGTCGCCACGCCGTTGCCGACAAGGTTGGTCAGGGCCCGGCACTCGCTCATGAAGCGGTCGACGCCCACCAGCACGGCCAGGGCCGCGATCGGGATGTCGGGCACGACCGCCAGGGTCGCGGCCAGGGTGATGAAGCCCGCGCCCGTGACGCCGCTGGCGCCTTTCGAGGTGAGCATGGCCACGCCCAGCAGGGCCAGCTCCTGCCCCAGACTGATGGGGGTGTTGGTCGCCTGGGCCAGGAACAGGGTGGCCAGGGTCATGTAGATGTTGGTGCCGTCCAGATTGAAGCTGTAGCCCGTCGGGATCACCAGGCCGACCACCGAGCGGCGGGCGCCGGCGTTCTCCAGCTTCATCATCATCTGCGGCAGCACCGACTCCGACGAACTGGTGCCCAACACGATCAGCAGCTCCTCGCGGATATAGGCCAGGAACCGCAGGATGGAGAAGCCGCAGGCCCAGGCGATCAGGCCCAGCACCACCAGCACGAACAGCAGCGAGGTGATGTAGAAGGTCGCCACCAGCGCCCCCAGCTGGACCAGGGCGCCGATACCGTACTTGCCGATCGTGAAGCCCATGGCCCCGAACGCGCCCAGCGGCGCCAGGCGCACCACCACCTGGATGACGCCGAAGAATAGCTTGGCGGCGTCCTCCAGCACGTTGGCCACCTTGTCGCCGAAGTCGCCCAGCCGCGTGCAGGCGAAACCCGTCAGGATGGCGATCAGCAGCACCTGCAGCAGATTGCCCTCGGAGAAAGCCCCGAAGAAGGTGTCGGGGATCAGGTGCAGCAGGTAGGCGACCAGACCCTCGCCATGCTTGGCCTTTTCCAGGTAGCCGGCGGCGATCGACGGATCGAGCGTCTTGGGATCGATGTTGAAGCCGGCGCCCGGCTTCAGGGTGCGCCCGACCAGCAGACCCAGCGCCAGGGCCAGGGTCGAGACGACCTCGAAATAGAGCAGGGCTTTGAGGCCCACCCGGCCAAACGCCTTGATGTCCCCCATCCGGGCGATGCCGCCCGCCACGGTGCAGAAGATCACCGGCGCGATGACCAGCTTGATCAGCTTGATGAAGCCGTCGCCCAGAGGCTTGACCGCCACGCCGATCTTCGGCCACAGCGCGCCGACCAATATGCCCAGGGCGATGGCGATCAGGACCTGGACATAGATCGATTTCAGATGCCGCAACGCGTTCGTCCCCCGGAGAGCTTCGCTCAAGCCATTTGCCGGGGTTCGCACGCCCGCCATCTTGCGCTATTGACCCTGCGCCTCGCACGCGGAGGCCCAGTAGCTCAGCAGGATAGAGCAGCGCTTTCCTAAAGCGAAGGTCGGGGGTTCGAGTCCCTCCTGGGCCGCCAGCGGTGTATCGTTGCAACTTAACGCCGCCCCAATTGCAACTTAACACTGACGATAGTGCGAGGCAGTCGCCGGTGCGGTCGTCTCCGCCGCGAAGCGGGCGGCGAAATCTGACTCTTCTGAGAAGTTCGGAATGGCCGCTGGCAAGTGGGCTGAAACGTAAATTTTTTGCGCTCGGCGCGTTGGGTTCGACTCAAGAGAGACGTTCGGAAGACCTTGCGGCTGGTGTTCCTCGCCGACCGGTTCGATCCCCAAGCCGGTCAAACAGGGCGCAGTAGTCCTGATGGTCATCGTGCTCGACCGGAATCAACTGGAAGCGCCCGGAGTCGCGAATCCGCATGAAATTGCCCGGGATCGCCCGGAACCCGTCGAGGTGGAAGACCGATCAGGGCTGCGCCGACATAGAGCAGGATCACGCCCGACCAGCCCAACCCCTCGGCCAGGGCGCCGGCGCGCCGGGCGAGCGCGACAAACACGCCGCCGCAGACCCATGCCCCGATGGCCGTCCAATAGACGATCGTGATCTCGCGCGAGAAGCGCACCGGTGGCGCCAGTTGCGGGATGCGCTCCATAAGAATGTCGATGGGGTAGGGGTTTTCCGCCGACGTTGGGGCCTGGGAAGAAGATCTGCTCACGGAACCCTCGCGGTCACGGGCGACAACAATTTCGGCACCCCCGCTCGAACTGCGCCCTTGGCGTTAATGTCAGATTGAAACTCTCAATAGTTGCGCTAAACTCAGCGGGCGAACTGCCTGGTGCCCGGATCCGGCTCGTCCTGACGAGGGCCGCGTGGCGTCCCCGAACCGGTCGGCTCGCGCCAAGCGCGGGGGCGCAATCATGCTGGCTATCTACCGCCGTGGCGGTGCTTTAGGATTTCTGGCGAGTTTGATGATCGGCGGCCTGGCCCGGGCGCAGGAACCGCCGCGGTCGACGACGCCCACCATCACGCCGGCGCAGGTCGAAGCCCAGATCAAGCTGCTTCAGGCCCAGGCCGAATTGGGTCGAGCGACGGCCGCCGAGGTGAAAGCCGCGCCGCTGGACCAGATCGTCCCAAAGCTGAGAACCGCCGAGTCAGAGGGTCTGGCCAACGCCTGGCTGCCGCGTCGCCGGATCACGGACGCGAGCGCCGAAACTTCGACTTCCGTCAGCGAAGCCGATCGCCAGCAAGCGCTGCACATGCTGCAGGGACAGGCCGATCGGCAAGACGAGTTGGCAAGAGACCTTCGCCGAGCCGTCATCCGGGCACGCGGGTCGGCCGAAGAGTTGGTTGGCCGCATCCAGGCCATCAAGCCGAGCACGGCGGTCGGGATCATGATCTCCGCGCCTGTCGATCCCGCGTCGGGCAAGGTGGGCGGAGAAGTCGCATCACCCATCTCGCTGTTCGTCTACGGCGTGGGGGCGGCGGCCACAGCCGATTTTCCCTCTGTCGCCGCGGTCGTTATGCGGCACGATAATGTCGACTGGGTCGGCTGTACGGGTACGCTCATATCCGCCCGGGTGGTCCTGACGGCGGGCCATTGCCAGGACGTCGGGGACCCCGTCAGCGTCTTTTTCCAAGGGGTGGGCAGCCGCGACATCGTCCAAATCGTCCGCCATGAAGACTACGCTCTGGTCGGCGCCATCCAGGAGCCTGTCAACGACATCGCGCTCCTGATCCTGTCCGAACCCGTCGTGCAAATCCGCCCCGCCGTCCTGGCGGCCTCACCGACCGAGATAGGCGCCCTGGGCCGTATCGTCGGCTTTGGATCGCGCAGCGTGCTGGCGAGCAACGGCGCGGCTGATGGGTCCAACGGCATCGTAAGGGAAAGCGGCCTGAAGCTGTTTGGGCAGATCGAGACGACCGGATGTACGGCGACCCATCAGCCCAATCGGGTGTGCTGGCAGTTCAAAGGTGGCCGCAACGCCTCCACCTGTACCGGCGATTCCGGCGGCCCCTTGTTCGTGCAGCAGGGCGGGGAGGTCGTCCTGTCGGGCGTGACCTCCTTTGGTCTTGGTGGGACCTGGGAAAATCCATGCCCGCCGTCGGTGTCCCCGGTCGATACCGACGTGGCTCCTTATGTTCCCTGGATCCAGGCCAAGCTTGCCCTGCTGGACGCCAGTCCCGGTGCGCCGGTCGCTGACGCGCTCGCCGCCGCTGATAATCCCGATCTGCGCTATGTGCTGCGCAAGAAATACCAGCGGGTCTCCTCGGCGACCAAGCCGAGCGCCTACGCCTTTTCGGTCGCCGCGCCGCGCGATCTTCGCCTGACGATCAACGGCACCGACCTGGGCGCGACAGGGCGACTGGTCGTGCGCGATCCCAAGGGGGCGGTGGCTTGCGACACCATGATCGCGCCGATGCTGCTAACCTGCAGCCTGCCGGCGGCCGCGCCGGGCGATTGGGTCGCCGAACTGACGGCCAGGGCCGGCCAGGAAATGCAGGTCGCCGCCGTGGCCTTCTAGCTTTGCTTTAGTCCCGCCGCAGCGTCGGTTCCATGCAAGACAAACCAAAGGAGGGGGTCATGAACGTGAAGTCCTGTCTGGTCCTGATCGCGGGCGCGCTGAGCCTTGGGGCCTGCGCCAGCATGCCGGACGCAAAGGTCAGCTACTACCTGCCCAAGGCCGAGACCCGTGTGCAGGTGTTGCAGACCATCGCCTGCAACGAAAAGAAGGACCTGGTGATCGGCCATGATGTCTCGCAAGTCACCGAATTCAAGGCCGACACCGATCGTGCGCGCGGCTCGGTCCGCCTGAAGGATGTCGACGGGACGTTCTCGACCGGCGAGTTCACGTTCGTCTTCACCGAGGACAATCGGCTCAAGAGCGTCAACGCCAGCTCGACCGGCAAGGGCGAGGACATAGTCAAGGCTGCCATGACCCTGGCCAGCAGCGCCGCCCTGGTGCTGGGCGGCCCGCCATCGCCGACACCGACGCCGTGCGAGTACATCGCCCTCCTGGCCAAGGATAAGCCGATCACCCTGAAGTACTTCGCCTCGACCAGCTACGGGGCAGGCGCGGATGAAAAGCTTGAGGCGAACCCCTTCGCTCCCACCGGCCTCCCGGCCCTGACGGCCTCGCAGGACTTCATGCCGGAGGGGGGCAGCGAGCCGGCAGCGACCTTCCTGAAGGACCGACTCCCCGTCTTGAAGCTGCGGCTGAAGGACCAAACCGAGGTCCCCGCCGCGGCGCTGTATGAGCCGACCGACGACAAATTCGCCTCGCTCACCATGACCCGGCAACAACGGCTGCTCCTGGAGGTGGTGGACGTCAGGGACAGCGCCAATCCGGTCGTGATCTGGACGCAGGCCGTCACCGTGCCCAATCCCATCCGGCGCTATGACCTTCGCGTGCCGCAGGCCAAGACGTTCGGCAAACAGACTTTCGCGATGGTGCAAAGCGACTCCGGCGCCCTGACGACCTTGACCTACACCAAGGAACCTGGGGCCGCCGGCGCGGCCAATGCGCTGAACGCCGGTCTGGAGCCCTTCAAGCCGGAAACCGATACAGCGAGAGCCGCGGCGCTCAAGGCTGAAGCCGATGTCATCCTGCAGCAGCAAAGGCTGATCAACTGCAAGGCCAAGCCCGCCGAATGTAAGTGACGAGCGCCGCGGAAGTTACTTCCGCGATGCGCCGGTTGCTTCAAAGCGATCGAGTTGACGCTGCCGTACTGAGTGACGCGATGTACTGGTCAAGGCCGCTTCGTTCGGCACTTGTCCGTCTGAATGAGCACGACGAATCACTCAGCTGGGTCCACAGAATCGCATCTTTCGTTGAACTGTCTCGAGTGGTGTTGATCGTCCAGTTTCTGGAGGCGCACCAATGTCAGCATATGGCGCGTGCATGCCGCCTAAGTCTCAGGGCGCCAGGATGATCTTGCCGAAGCCGCCGCCACGCTCCAGCCGCCGATGCGCCTCGGCCACCTGATCCAGCGGCAGAACCGTATCGATCACCGGCCTCAGTTCGCCTTTCGCCAGGCGCGGCAGCGCACCAGCGGCGAAGCGGGCGACCATGGCGCGCTTCTCGTCGAGGGTGCGCGACTTCATCACTGTGCCGATCAGGCGCAGGTGGTTATGCAGCAAGAGGTCCAGCGGGATCGCGGGGTCGGCGTCGCCGCTGAGGATCCCGACCTGCACCAGCCGGCCACCCGGCGCCAGGCTGCGCAGGTTGCGCGCCAGGTACTCGCCGCCGATGAAGTCAATCACCGCGTCCGCGCCCGCTCCGCCCGTCAGGCGCAGGGTCTCGGCCTCGAAGTCGGCGGCGCGGTAGTTGATCACCGCGGTCGCGCCCAGGCCGAGCACATCCAAAGCCCGCTCGGCCGACGCCGTCGCGTAGACGCTCGCGCCCAGCGCCCAGGCGATCTGCACCGCGGCTGAACCAATGCCGCCGGCCGCGGCGTGGACCAGCACGTGCTGTCCTGGGCGGACTTCGGCCAGATGGGCTACCGCCTCCCAGGCGGTGACGAAGGCCTCCCGGCCGCCTGGACTAGCGGAAGTCCGCTCGGAACCTTGACGGCCATGCCGTGATCGACCCGGGCGAACTCCGCATAGGCGCCGCCGCCGACGATCGCCATCACCGGGTCTCCCACGCTGAATCCCGTGACCTCGGCCCCAACCTCGATGACTTCGCCGGCGAGCTCCAGGCCCAGCAGGGGGCTCTCGCCGAAGCTCTGGTCACCGTAGAAGCCGGTGCGCTGCATCAGGTCGGCGCGATTGACGCCGGCGGCGGCGACGCGGACCAGAAGGTCCGTGGCCCGCGGCTCCGGAGCGGGCGCCTCGACCAGCCGGAGGACATCCGGCGGGCCGAAGCGGTCGTAGGCGATGGCTCTCACGACATGGCCTCGTCGGCGCGAGCCAGAGCGCGGCGAGCGATGCTCTCGGCGAACATCGGGGTTTCGCGACGATTATGGTCGCCACCGGCGGCTTGGCGCGCGGCGGCGGCGTGGTCGTAGTCCAGGCCATGCTCGGCCAGGAAGTCCATGAACACGTCGGTGGGGTGGGCGGTGACGCGATTGGTGTAGCGGGTGCGCTTGTCGTCGATGGCTTCGGCGATCAGCTCCCAGATGACATTGACCTGGGTGCGGCCGTTGGCGGTGAAGACGTCCGAGATCGAGTTCATCCGGCAATAGGTCGGGCCGGCTTCGTCGGCCACGTAGTGCTGGACCACCAGGCCCGAGCCGATCTGTTCGACATTGATCGACATGCGCCGGCCGTCGTCGGTGGTGGTCACGCCCGCTGCGACGTGATCGGGCGCGCAGCAGCGCAGGTATTCGGCCTCGGGCAGGGTGAACAGCCAGTCGGCGATGTCGATCTTTTCGATCGGAACGTTGATCTCGTGGCTATAGGCCGATTGCGAAAGGATGCGATCGAGGACAGTGACCATGACGGTTGCTCCTGGTTGTTGGTTCGGCGGGCGGAAGCGCCGCGTCCGATGAGCCAGACCATGCGACCAGGGGCGGCGCGTGATAACGCAGCCATTGCCCGCAACCGTTTTGCCCCTGGAGCAAAGATGAAGGATCCAAGGTTCGCCGAGTTCGTGGCCGTCTTTGTCGATGTCGTGCGCGCCGGCAGCTTTTCCGGTGCGGCGCGGCGTCGGGGGGTGACGCCTTCGGCGATCGTCCGGCAGATCGACGCCCTGGAGCACGGCTTGGGCGTCCGGGTGCTGGTTCGCTCGACCCGGGCTCTGGCGATGACCGACGCAGGCCAGAGGCTGTTCGAGCGGGGGCAGCGGCTGATCGACGATCTTGTCGACGTGCACGCCGAGATCGCCGCCTTTGACGGCGCGGTCGCTGGCGTACTGCGGGTCGCCTGCTTTCCCACCTTCGGCAAGCGCTACGTTCTGCCGGCGGCTGGCGCCCTCATGCGCCAGCACCCTGGCCTATCGGTTGAGCTGGACCTGACCGAGCGCCTGGCCGACCCAGTGCTGGATCGCCTGGACGCGGTCATCCGCATCGGACAGCTGACCGACAGCGGCCTGATCGCCACCAAGCTCGCCGATCAAGCGAGACTACTGGTCGCCAGTCCGGACTATCTGGCCCGATATGGCGCGCCCGGCTCTGTCGAGGACCTGCGCGGCCATCGGGTGCTCGACAAGTTGCATGGGGCCGATCTCTTGGGCTGGACGGACCTTCTGGGCGGCGCGGCTGGTCAGTCTAACGGCGGTCAGGTCGTGTTCCGATCCGACGACTTCGAGGCGCTGCGGCTTGCCGCCCGGGAAGGCGTCGGCATGGCCTTGCTGCCCAGCTGGGTGACGGGGCCGGATGTCCGAGAGGGCAAGCTCGTTCGACTTCAGTTGCACGGCGAGCCTTGGAATGCGCGGCCGAGCGGCATCTACCTGCTCAGGGCGCTGCCTGAGCCCTCCGCTAAGTTGCGAGCTTTCACCGTCGCTCTGCGCGCCGCCATAGGGTCTCCGCCCGTCTGGACGCCGTAGCGCTCCGGCAGCGTCAGGATGTTCGCCAATTCGAACTGGCTGAGGGTCGCCTTTCTGGAGGTACGCCAATGTCTGGTATTGGCGCAATCCGGCCGGCGCCGGGCCGCGGGGGACAGGGCGTTCGCGCAGCGCGCCCACGTAATCTCCCATGGGACGGCTGGCGTTAGAACCTTAAGGTCAAGGCTCGTCCACTGTACAAGACTGTACGATCGGTCGACAGCGGCCTGAGCGCGCTTGCTCCGGCGGCGCCGATCACCACGATCTTGAGCTTTCGCTGCTTGACCATGCCGACGAACGCGCCGCGCTGAGGTCCCACCGTCAAGGTCCGCGTCGCATCGTTCCAGTTGAGGTCGTAACGCGCCGATTGGCCTTGCTCGTAGGTGTAGGTTTCGTTGTCGTCTTCGTAGAGCGTGAACTTGCCGTCCGCGCCGGGATAGACGCGGACCTCGTAGGGCGCGTCGGGGCGCTCGGTCGCGTATTGCACGACTGGCCCCATCGGGATGATCGCGCCGGCCCGGACATAGAGCGGCACGACGTCGAGCGGCGCCTGGCGCGCGATCGTCTGGCCGCCGCGGTAGCGCTGGTCGCTCCAGAAGTCGTACCAGTCCGCGCCCTTGGGCAGATAGGTTCGCATCGTCAGGTCGCGAGGCGCGCTCATCACTGCGGCGTCCCGCTTCAGTTCGCTGGGCGTGCGCCAGACGAAACGGAACACGCGGCCGCCCTCGGGATGGGAGAACTCCAGCCGGACCGACAGCTTTTCGCCCTTCTTCAGCGTGCGCCGCACCAGACGCGTGCGGGTCGCCGCGCGGGTCCACTCGTCGATCGCCGTCTCACCGCCCAGGGCCAGGCGCATCCCGTCGTTGCCCGTCAGCCCGATCTCGTACTCGCCGTCTTCCGGCGCGATCAGCTCACCCTCCCATCGCGCGGAGAAGTGGCTGAGCGAGGTCAGGCCTGGCGGAAGCTCCGCGAGGGGCGGGTCGGGCCAAGTGTGGTCGATCTTCGCATCGACCGCCTGGCCGCGCGGCGTCTCGAAGTTCTCGCCCGCGAAATACCGCACCGCCAGGCCCGACTGGCCGTCGGCCGTGCGCAAATGCTGCGCTGGCACCGTCGTGGGGACGGATGGGAGGATATTGTACATGGCCCGCGTGACGGGGTGGACCAGCAGCGAGGGGCCAAACATGAAGCTGTCGTTTATATCGAACGTCGCGGGATCCCGCGGAAAGTCCATCGGCAGGGCGCGCATCAAGGTGTATCGATCGGTCGTGACCTTGGCGCTGAGGCTGTAGGTGTAGGGCAGCAGCCGGTAGCGCAGATGGGTGGCGTCCAGCAGCGCCTTGTAGACCGGCGGATCTAGCGTCTTGAACAGATAGGGCTCCCGCTCCACGCTGGTCCCGTGGACCCGCATGATCGGGTTGAAGGCCGCGTATTGGAACCAGCGCGCGTAGAGTTCGCGCCAAGCGGGGTTCTTCTCGCCGCCGGGAAAATCGGTGACGAAGAAGCCGCCGGTATCCTGGGTCCAGTAGGGATTGCCAGTGATCGTGACGTTGACGCCGCCCGCCACCTGCTGGGCGAAGGTCTTCCAGCTCGCATAGATGTCGCCCGACCATGAGGCCGCGGCCGTGCGCTGCGCGCCGGCCCAGGCCGACCGGGTGAGCGTGAAGACGCGCTTGTCGCTGGTCGCCCGCTGGCCCTTGTAGGTCCCTTCGGTCGTCAGCAGGGAATAGGGGTTCAGGTAGCGGGTGAAGTCTCCCATGGCGTTGACGCCCAGGGCCTTGGTGTCGCGGACATTGTCGACCGGGTTCCACATCGCCGAACTGACCTCGACCTCGGTCCCGTCCATCCATAGGGCATCCACGCCCTTGTCGAGCAGGCCCGACTTGATGTGCTTGAAATAGATTTCCCGGCCCAGCGGGCTGTAGGCGTCGTAGACGCGCGCCTGCTTGGAGATCCAGTGCGGCGGCTTGAACCGCAGACCGTGCTGGTCGAGTTCTCGGCCCAGCGCCGTGTCATTGCCGACCGAAGGCCAGATCGACACCATCAGCTTGAGGTGAAGGTCGTGGATCGAGCGCGTCATGCCCACTGGATCGGGAAAACGCTCGGGATCCCAGGTCATGCCTGACCACGTCCCATCCTTGTCCGACCCCCAATACTGCCAATCCTGGACGATGTAATCGAGCGGGAACTGGTCCTTGCGAAAGGTGCGCGCGACCTCGAGCAGCTGTTCCTGAGTCTTGTAGCGCTCCTTGCTCATGAACAGGCCGAACGCCTGCTTGGGATACATCGGGGCGTCGCCCGTCAGCCACCGATAGGCGCCGACCACGCCGTCCATCGTGTCGCCGGCCATGAAATAGTAGTCGACGCCGCCCGGCGCGCTTTCCGCCCAGAGGCGTGCGCCTTGCGCATCGTCCTTGAAGCGCATCTGCGAATAGGTGTCCCACAGGACGCCGTAGCGCTCGGTCGAGACCATCACCGGGATGATGATGCCGACATTGGTCTGCACCAGCAACAGGTCCTTGCCCCGGCGGTTGACCTCGTCGTCGCCGGTGAAGCCGAAACCGTAGACGCCTTCGCCAGCCTTGAGCGTGAAGCGGTTCTCGACCTCGTAGGTCGGCGCGTCGCTGATGGTGCGCTTGTCGATCGACTGAGGGGCGTCTGCCTTCTCGCGCGTAAGCAGTCGGCCCGAGGCGTCGTGATAGGTCAGGGCGCCGGTGCGCTTGTCGATGACGACGCGCAACTTCTGGCCGACCAATTCCACCGCGTTCGGCGCCTCGCGCACCGTGAAGGCCACAGTCTCGGGCTGGCGGATCACCACGAGGCTCGGCGCGGTCCAATAGGTTTGGCCCAGATTGGCGTTCACCCGAACGACCGTCGGCGAATAGAAAAGCACCGACTTGGTGACGCCGTTCAGCTGGAATTGCACGCCGTTGCGCAGTCGCTGGAGACGGAACGCGGCGCCGGTCGCGGGCGCCAAGGCCGGCAATTGACCCAGCACGTCCAGACCGGTGGGGGGCGGGGCCTGCCTGGCCAGCGCGGGGGTGGCCGCGACCATGGCGACCATTGCCGCCGCAATCATCCAACGTGTCTTCATGCCACACCTGCCCCGCGGTCGCGTTGTCGTCACTGTTCGAAGCGCCAGTAGTCGAAATCGAACAGCGGACTGTCGCCCGAGCCCTTGAACACCAGGAACAGGTCCCGCACTCCAGTCGCCGCCGTGACAAGGGTCGACTGCTCGCGCCACTGGCCCGCCGCGCCGGTCGCCTCGACCCGCAGCGTGCCGATCACCGGGCCATCGACCCTGTCGAGCCGCAGCTCGATGGCCCCGCCGGGCCGGCCGTTGGCGAGGCTGGCGACGAAGGTCTTGGCGCCGATCCGGCCGAAGTCGACGCCGGCGACCTTGATGTAGCTGCGGTCGGTGATCCGCGTGACGTATACCCCCGCACGATCGTCCTGCGCCGTCGTCACCCCCGGCGCCCAGGCGTATGGCCGGTCGCGATCGCGTTTGAGGCGGGAAGTCCAGGCGATCGTCTCTGCCTCGACCCGCCTGTAGGGGTTGAGCGTCCCGATCTGCGGCGCGCTGGCCTTGTCCCACCAGCCCAGGTTCGGAATGGTCCCGTCTGCGTTGTAGTCGAACTTGGCCACCGACACCGATCGGCGTTCGTGATGGATCGGCGTCAGCGCGAAATTGTGCTCGTAACTGAAGCCGAAGACATAGGAGCCGCCCTTGTAGTCGATAATGCCCGGGTGATTGCCGGTCGCGCGCGGGTCGTGGTCCATGATCGGACCCTTGTAGGTCCATGGCCCCGTCGGCCTGTCGCTCATCGCGTAGCCGATGCCCTCCGGGCAGCAGGTCGAGGCGAAGGCCATGTAGTAGCGGCCCTGGCGCTTGTAGAACCACGGCCCCTCCTGGTAGTCGCGCACACTAGGCTCGACCTTGGTGATGGGCCCGGAATAGGACACCATGTCCTTGTTCAGCTTGACGTACCAAAGGTTCGGGTTGCCCCAGTAGAGATAGGCTTGGCCGTCGTCGTCGATCCACGCCGTGGGATCGATGTTGTCGCGAGCTGGCCCGATCAGCGGCTTGCCAAGCGCGTCCTTGAACGGTCCCGCAGGATTGTCCGCCACCGCCACGGCGATCACATTCTTGGGCGATCCGGCGACGCTGATCGGGACGTAGAGATAGAACTTGCCGTCGCGAGCAATGACCTGCGGCGCCCAGGCATCGTTGGTCTGCACCGCCCAGGGGAAGGTCTTGAGCGAGGCCACGACGCCCTGGTCGGTCCAGTTGGCCATGTCCGTCGAGCTATAGAGCCGCCAGTCGAGCATCTTAAAGCCCTCGGCGTCGTCCTCGTCATGGCTCGTGTACAGATAGACAACGCCGTCGTGCACGAGCGGGGCCGGATCGGCGGTGAAGCGGGTCTGGATGATCGGATTGTCGGCCCGCGCCTTGGTCGCGAACAGACCGATCATCAGCGCGGCCAGCGCGAACAGGACAGGTCTCGCGAGCAGAAACGCCTGCGCGTCGCCGCCGGTCGGCCGCCGAGCCGCGAACAAGTCCGTCGCGCCGCTCATTTGGCCGCTAGGCGCCGGTGTCCGGATTTGGCGTTCTCGTGGCGAATGCAACACCAGCCTATCATTGAACGCCTTCCCCTTTCTTTTGTCTGACTAATGCTAGCGTAGCCATCGAGGCATGCGAAGCCTGAAATGTCGCGAGGTAACAGGCGTGGTGGGGCCCGGCGCCCTTCTAGACCAAAGACGTAGAGGGACGCCCACCGGGCGCCACCGTCCAGGGTTAGGGCGCGGATCGCAAAGGACCCGTCGGGAATTCATCCAGCTAGCGCCAGACGGCCTAAACTTGTCGGACTAAATATCGGACCTGGCGTTCGGCCGTGGATTTGCGCCCCTCGCCCTCGCCCTCGTTCAACGATCCGAGCCATCTCGCCTTTCGTCCCGCGGCCTGAACGTCGCCTTCCTGGAAGTGCGCCAATGGCAGCTACTGGCGCCATCCGGACTTCGCGAGCCTCCTGCGTCGCGGGGCCTCACCCCGCGACGCCGCCATGCTGCGAAAGCGCGCCGCCCATGCGGCGCCGGCCTATTCCGCTGCGCCGATGATCGCCTTGGTCAGGCCGTCGGGATCGGTCAGGAACGGCAGGTGGCCCGTCTGGAGGGTGACGGTCTTGCGCACGGGCGTGGCCGCCAGCATGCGGTCCTGGAAGGTCGGACTGATGACCTGGTCCAGGGCGGTGCGAACATAGACCTTGTCGATCCGGCCGAACCGGTCGTCGCTGATGCTGACGGGCGTGGCCAGCGGGGCCAGTGGCTCGTCCAGGATCAGATCCGGCAGCTTGGCCTTCAGGCCCTCGGGGCCGTCATTGGCGAACAGTTCGGCGCGGGCGGCGTAGTCGACGACGGCGATCGCCTTGTCATGGTCGATGCGCAGATTGGGGCCGATCCTGGCGTCCGGATCCTGCTGAGCCAGCGACACCAGGGAGTCGCCGTTCTTGGGCAGATAGGCGGCGACGAAGACCAGGGTGCGGACGCTCTCCGGCGCCTGCTCGGCCGCGGCGGCGGCGACGATGCCGGCGAAGCTGTGGCCGACCAGCACGGCGGGACGCCCCAGGACGCGCAGGGCGTTGACCACGGCGTCGCGATGCAGGTCCAGGGTAACCTTGCCGGGCTCCATCGGCGCGCCGGGGCGGCCCGGCAGGTCGACGGCGGTGACTTCGTGGCCGGCGGCGCGCAGCCGGGCGGCGACATGACCCCAGACCGGCGCGTTTGCGAAGGCTCCGTGGACCAGGACGATCGGCGGCTTTTCTGCAGCCATGGTGACGGCGGGTGAATTCGTGGTTTCGATGGTCATGTTCGTATCCCCGTGAAGCGAAAAGTGGCTTGTTTCAGCCTGCGTCGATGGGGGACAACCTGGGCCCCGCGGTTTGGGCGGGATATGCCGTCGCCTCCGAATAATATGATGGATCGTCCGGAATGACCCAAGACTTCGGCATGTCGGCCGCGCGCAATGACGTGCTCTCCGAGGTGCTCACCCTGATCCGGCTGCGCGGCGAACTTGTCTACACCGCCATTCTCGGGGCGCCGTGGGGGCTGCGATTCCAGGCAGGACCGGCCCACTTCCATTTCGTCGAGAGCGGCGAGATGTGGATCACGCCGACCGGGGAAGGGCCGATCCTGACGCGGGAGGGCGACCTTGTCCTCCTGCCCCAGGGCAAGGGGCACGTCATGACCGACGCCCTCGGCTCGCCGGTCGAAAGTATCGAGACGGCCGCCGCGGACCACTTCGACCGCGATGGCCTGGTCCTGCGCCACGGCGGCGACGGGGAGGGGGTCAGGCTGGTCGGCGGCTTCTTCAGCTTCGAGGGCAGTCCGCTGCCGGCGATCATGTCGTCCCTGCCGTCGCTGATTCATATTCCCAAGGGCGAGAACGGCGCGCCGCCCTGGCTGGCGGCGATTTCGCGGTTCCTGTTGGCCGAGGCGCAGGAGCCGAATCCGGGTTCGTCGCTGATGATCTCGCGCCTAATCGATCTGCTGGTGATCCGCACCCTGCGCAGCTGGGCGGCCAGCGAGGCCAATCGGATGGGCTGGTTGGGCGGCCTGGGCGAGGAGCGCATCGGCCGGGTGCTTAGCGCCATGCACGCCGATCCCTTTCATCGCTGGACGGTCCAGTCGCTGGCCGAGATCGCCCGGATGTCGCGCTCGATCTTCGCCGAGCGCTTCACCGCCGCCGTGGGCGAGCCGCCGCTGCGCTACCTGTCGCGCTGGCGCCTGACCATCGCCGCCGACCTGTTGCGCAGCGGCGGGCTGAAGGTGACCGAGGCGGCCTATCGCAGCGGCTACGCCTCGGACGCCGCGTTCAGTCGGGCTTTCAAGGCGCATTTCGGCTACGCGCCGAGCGAGGTTCGTCGCCAGTCGCCCGCCTAGCTCGAAAATCCGGACGATGGAGCATGCCATCCGGAGGCCCGAACATGGCCGGAAGACGACCGCGCCGCCTAAGTTCCTCCTCGCCGCACCGATGAAGTCCGCGGAAAAGATTAGAGGAATGGGAACGATGAAAACGATTGTCGCCGCTCTGGCCACTTCCGCCTTCGCCCTTGGCGCCAACGCCATGGCTGCAGAAAAGCCGCCCATCGTCCTGGTGCACGGCGCCTTCGAGAACGGCCAGGTCTGGGGTCATGTCACTGCGAAACTGCAGAAGGACGGCTATCAGGTCATCACCGTCGACCTGCCGGGCCGCCCCAGCAATCCGATGACACCGGACAAGGTCAGCCTGGACGCCTACCGCGACACCGTCGTCCAGGCTCTGGACCAGGCCAAGCAACCGGCGGTCGTGGTCGGCCACAGCTTCGGCGGCATCGTCGTCTCCGCCGCCGCCGAGCAGGCACCCCAGAAGATCAAGACGTTGGTCTATTTGGCCGCCTATCTGCCGCAGGACGGCGACTCGCTGGTGTCGCTAGCCCAGCGGGACCCGGACGCCAAGATCGGCCCGCACCTGCAGATTCAGAAGGACAAGGGCATCGCCTCGATCGAGTATTCGGCGCGCGCCGACCTGTTTGCCAACGGCGGACCCGAGGGCCTGCGCAAGGCGATCCCGGACCTGATCCTGGACGAGCCGCTGGCCCCGCTGGCTACTCCGGTCAAGGTGACCGCCGCCAACTTCGGCAAGGTCGACAAGGTCTATATCCACACCGCCACGGACCAGGTGATCAGCCCGGCCTTTCAGGCTAAGATGGTCGCCGCCACCCCAGTGCGCGTCGAGTATACCCTGCAGACGGGCCACACGCCGTTCCTGACCGATCCGGACGGCCTCGCAGATGCGATCGAGAAGGCCGCCCAGTAGACCCTCCAGGCGCACGAAAGGGGGGGAAGGGCCAAGGCTGTTCGCCCCTTCCCATCGTGCAGCGACATCAGAGATGATCAAGTCACCCACCGGTCCGCGCGGTATGCGGGCGTCTCCGAACCGACCCCGAAGGGAGCTTCCCATGCTGCGCGCAGCGCTCACCGCCGCTATCGCCCTGACCCTGGCCGCCCCGGCCGCCGCCCTGACCCAGGATGTTTCCAGCGAGACCCAGATCGCGCCGGAGTTCCGCCTGAAGGGTGACACCGTCTCCTTCCCCTTCGTGATGGTCCGCGAGTTCCCGTTCGTGGAGGCCAAGATCGCTGGGGTGAAGGGCAAGCTCCTGCTCGACACCGGCGCGTTCGAGGCCCTGGTCCTGAACCACAACCACCTCGACCTGCCCGCCGGCCGCGTCATCGGACGCGGAGTCTTCGGCAGCGGCCAGACCTACGAGAAAGTCCTGCGCCCCAGCGTCGACAACGTCCAGCTACCCGGTGGGCTGAGCTACGGCCGCGTCACCACCTTCCGCAGCCAGGACGCGGCCCAGCTGGAGCGTATTACCCCCGACTTCATCGGCTGGCTGGGCTATCAGTTCTGGGACGGCTACGCGGTGAAGGTCGACTACAAGGCGTCGAGGGCGACCTTCTACAAGGGCGGGTCCAAGGCCTTCCTGAAGGGCGAGACGGTGGTCGCCGCCATCCTCTTCGAGACGCTCAAGCTGCCCAACAATCCCGTGCTGACTGCCAAGGTCGGCGGCCTGGATTTCGAGACCGTCCTCGACACCGGCCAGTACGGTAACCTGTTCGCCGACAAGGCGACGCTGGAGCAGTTGACGGCCGCGGGGGCGATCACGCCCGTCGCCGGCGAGGACGACGCCATCGACATCAAGGCGGTCCAGTTCGCCAAGGGCCCCTCCATCCCGCTTGCCAAGATCGGCGGCCATCCGATCGAGGACGCGGCCCCCTTCGCCAAGGCGATCGGCCTCACCTCGTCCCGGATCATGAGCCTCGGTTACGCCTTCCTCCAGCAGTACAAGACTGTCTGGGACTACCCGAACAAGACGTTCTATCTGCTCAAGCGGTAGGCCCCTCCACCGTCGATCATCTTGTGATCGGGCCCGCCGCCGAATGTCAGCTTCTTGGACACTCGCCAAGTTCCGCTCCTGGCGCTTTGCGGCACGCCCGCATTCGGCCGCGGCGCCAAGTTCTGCTTCTGCGCAGCGTGGACTTCGCGTCGAGGCTCTGGCGCGCATTGGGGGCGCAATTCCGCGTCGACGTTCGAAGCTCATCTATCTCGGGTGCGGTCGCGACCGAAGGAGAAGTCCGGGAAAACCCATTGATGGCTGAATGCCCAGAAGCCGACAACCAGCATGGTCACGCCAATATCTGCCAGGCCGTCGCCATAAGGGCCACTCCAAGCGAGCAGCATTCCAATCAGGGCAACTGCGACGGCCAGGTCCCAGGCGCCTTTCTGGATCGCCGCCTTCTCCTCTCGTTCGAGCAACGCGCGGACTGCGATTCTTTTGGCGCTGTGATCGACGAAGTCCGGGTCCGGCTCGCGCGGCGGCTCGGGCAGCGACGACGCAAGCAGCGCGTCCAATTCCTCGTTGGTCATTCGACTTAGCCTCCAGTCGTCAGGAACGCGCGCAGCTTGGCCTTGCCGCGCGAGATCAGGCTCTTGAGCGTGCCTAGCGGCAGATCGAGCATCGCGGCGGCTTCCTCGTGGGTCCATCCCTGGCCGTCGCAAAGCGCGATAGCGGCGCGGGCCTGCGGGTCCAGGCGCTCGAGCGCGGCCGCCAGGTCGAGACCCAGATCGCCTCCGTGGGCTTGGGTGTTCGCCAATTGCTCGGTCGCGGTCACGTCGCGCTTGGCGCGCGATGTGACGCGCCGGCGCTCATCGAGAAACAGTCGCCACCCGATCTGCGTCAGCCACGCAGCATAGCTCCCGCCCGCCTGAAACTGCGCAGCGCGCTCCCAAGCGCGCACGAAGGTGTCCTGCGCCAGATCGTCGGCGTCGGAGGGGCTGGCGATCCGGCGTAAGAACCCACGCAACCGCGCTTCGTGGCGCGCGACGAGCAACGCGAACGCTTTCCGGTCTCCGTTGGCGGCGCGCGCGTTCAAGAGGGCGTCGTCCACCACCGGTCAATCGCGTTGGCGGCGGAGCGTTATGCCCCCCCAGACCGTCATCAGCGAACCGACGAGTAAGGGAAAGGCGCCGACGCCGAAGGCCATTCGGCGGATTGCGCTGTCAGTCTGGATTAGCGCGAAGAAGGCGCAGGCCAGGGCCAGGGCGAGAAGCAATGATCCGTTGCGAAGGTCCGACAGCCCGCGCTCGACGCGGGGACGGTCGCCCAGTGCGCGGTCGAGGAGGTCGATGTCGATCGGCAAGCCCGCGTCGATAATGCGGCGGAGCGTCTTATGAAGCATCGCCAAGCGCACCAGCCGCAGCGCCTGGATAAGGCCCGTCAGCGCGATGATGGCGATCGCGACGCTGACAATCGTCGCTCCCGCGAAATGGGCGTCCAGCATGGCGCTTCCTCATTGAGCCTGTCTTCAGACGAACCTCGGGCCGCTGGCGGATGCAACGTTGGGGAAAGAAATTTTCGGCTTCGCCGCATCTCGATAGGCCAGCGTCGCCGTCATGCCCTGACCGAGAGCTGTTGGCTCTTTGCAGGACTAGCATCATGCCAAACCGTCGCCTTCTGCTTGTCGCAACCGTAGCCATTGCCTTGACCGCCGGAAGGCGCGCCATCGCGTCGACGCCGGTCGGCCTGGACATGGAGGGGATGGATCGGTCGGTGCGCCCAGGCGACGACTTCTACGCCTTTGCAAACGGGACATGGCAGCGCGCAGCGACGATCCCACCGGATCGAGCCTGGACGGGGGCGCCGATCACGATGCAGGACCGGACGGCCGCCGACATCCGCAGCATCATCCAAAATGCCGCCAGTCGGCCTGGATCGCGGATGGGCGATCTCTATGCGAGCTACATCGATCAGTCGACGATCACGGCGCATGGCCTTGCAAAGCTTCGGCCCTGGCTGAATCAGGTTGCCGCCGCCGCCGATCATTCTCGGCTGGCCGCGGTGATGGGGCGGCTCGCGCCCTATGACGTCGGCGGACTTTTCGCCATCGGCATTGGCGAAGACGACAAAGCGCCTGGCGCCATGGTGGTGACAATCAAACAGGGCGGGCTGGTCCTGCCTGGCCGCGACCTCTATCTCGCCGGCGGCGGAGCCAGCGTGCGCCTGTCGGCCTATCGGTCGTATCTGGAGCGCATCCTTACCCTGAGCGGCGTCGATACCGCCCTCGACCGCGCGGACGCGATCGTAGCGTTCGAGACGGCGCTGGCCCAGGTTCATCGGGCGCCCAGCGACGCCCGCAACGCCGACGCGTCCTACAACGCCTACACCGTCACCGATCTTGAGCGGGAGGCTCGGGGCTTCGACTGGAGGTCATGGCTGGGCGCGATGAAGCTGGACGGCCGCCCACGCTATATCGTCGCCCAGCCCGACGCCCTAGCGGGCGAAGCAGCGGTATGGGCAAGAACGCCAATTCGTGTCCTTCAGGATTATCTGCGCGTCAGGGTGCTGACGACCTACGCCCGCTATCTGCCGCCCGCCTTCGCCGACGCGCGCTTTGCCTTGTTCGGGACGGCGCTGGCTGGGACCGCCGAGCAGCCCCCCCGTTGGCGCCAAGGTGTGTCGCTCGTGACCAACCTCTTGGGCGACGACGTCGGGCGGGCCTATGTCGCGGCCCACCTGACTCCTGAGGCGCGAGGGCAGGCCGCTCGTCTGGTCAAGAACATCGTGGCCGCGTTGGACGCTAAACTGGCCGCGGCTGCGTGGATGACGCCGACAACGCGGATACGGGCGCGGGCGAAGCTAGCCCAGACCCGCCTTAAGATCGGCTATCCGGATCGTTGGCCAGCCGGCGCGCAGGTTCCGATCGCGCGCGATGACTTGATTGGCAATGTGGCCCGTCTCAACGCCGCGCGGTTCGCCGATCTGGTCGCCAGGCTCGACCGGCCGATCGATCGCGACGCCTGGGTGGCCCCGGTCACCGTCCCCAACGCCTTCGCCAGCGCCGGCGCCAACGAGATCATCCTCCCCGCGGCCATTCTTCAGCCCCCGCTGTTCGATCCGAAGGCCGACGCGGCCGTCAACTACGCGCGGATAGGCGCAACGGTGGCCCACGAACTGTGTCACCTGTTCGATGACCAGGGGCGCAAATACGACGAGCATGGCGCCCTTCGCGACTGGTGGACGCAGGCCGACGTCGAAGCCTTCCAGCAGCGCGAACGAGCGCTGATCGCCCAGGCTTCCAGCTACGAACCGCTCAAGGATGTTCCGGTGAACGGCGCACTGACGATCGGCGAGAACATCGCCGATCTAGCAGGGCTTGAGGTCGCCTACGCAGCGTTTCGTAATCTTCCCGCAAGCGCCCGGCCAATGCTCGACGGCATGACCGCCGATCAACGCTTCTTCATTGCGTGGGCGCAGGCTTGGCGCTCCGCCTATCGCGAACCCTTCCTAAGGACCCTGCTCCAATCCGACGCACATGCGCCAGGGCGCGAACGGGCGCTGACGGTCAGGAACATGGATGCCTGGTATGCGGCGTTCGGCTCGGCGGCTGAGGGCCGGCTCTTCTTGCCAGAGCACGAACGGGTGCGCTTCTGGTAGTCGCCAGCCAAGGCGCGGCGGCGCCCCGCTTTGACGATGAGGGCTGGGGCGCTCATTGGCCACTCCAGTGTGGAAATCAGCCAAGCTGGGCTGCGGTCAAGTTTTCGGCTTCGACATAAGAGGCATTAGCGCGGAGGTCGATGGCTACGGCGGGGCCGCTATCGTTTCGTCATCGGGCCGGACGGCATGTGAGTGGATGAAAGGCGCTCAGCTTCGGCGGGCGCGACCCCCTCACGGATCAGCGCCTCCGTGAGAGCGCGTTCCCGAGGCGCGGTAACGTCGGGAGCAACCCCCGTCCCGTCCCATCCGGATGATCCTGGAAAGTAGCTACGGCCAACCGGAATGAAGGCAGAATAACCGCCCGGCAGCTCCACGGTTCCACCGTAGCTTCCCGCTCCAGCGGTCGTCTCGCCGATGAGAAGGCCCCGGCCCGTTCCCTTGAGCACGGCCGCGAGATGCTCGCCAGCGGACACCGTCCGGCCGGAGATCAGATAGTAGATCCTTGCGGAGCGCCATGGCGTATCAGCGCCAAGCACGGCGCGCTGCTCGAAACGTCGAACCGCCTTTGGAGCCTCGACGCGCACAAAAGCCGCAGAGGGGCGTCTTCACCGTCGTCCTACGCCCGCGCGGGTCTCCATCACCATGAGGGTTCCGGGCTTTGAAAAGATCCGGGAGAAAATCTCGTTCATCTCCTCGAGCCCGCCGCCATGGTGAGTGCGGCCATCGATGATCAAGGCCTTGGCCTCCTGGTGGGCGTCGAGGAACCGCGCCACATGACGGGCCTCGTCGCCGCCCGCGAAGGCATTGAAACGGACATAGGCGATGTTGGGCGCGATCCAGCCAGCCTGTTCCATCGGGTCGGGGCGGGGCCGTCGCGGCGGTGGCGTGGCGGCGGTTGTCGCCGTGGTCTCCGGCTTGTCCGCTAAGGTGAAGATGTCCGTCCGGCGCCACCGCCTGCAGGTCCGCCGTTACGGTTCTCGCCAGGGTTTCGGCGTCGGATATGTCGGCGTAGCCGCCCGCGTCGAGCTTGCGGCGCAGCATGGCCGCATAGGCCTCTCCTCTCTCAGGAAAGACAAAGCGTTGCTCCAGGGCCTCGGCGAGGCGGCGCACGACCGCCGTCGTCGTGGCGGGGGTTTGATCGGCCGCGCCACAGGGCGTCGCACCAATCGTTGCGGCGGCGACCAGCGCGAGCAGAATTTTCACCATCGTGAGCCCCCAAAAATGCCAAGGTTGCGCGTAGGAGAACGTCTTCTAGCCCTGCGGCGACGCTCTTAGGGCGCGAAGTCGGGGCCTTGCGCGCATGAAACCTGCAGAGAGGGGAGCTATGCCGCCGACAAAGATGTCATCGCCCGACGGGGCTGATCTGAAGCTCATGGATCTTCTGCAAGGCGACAGCCTCGCGACCGCCGAGCAGTTGGCGCGACACGTGCCCCTGTCGCCAAGCGCCATCACCCGACGCGTTCGCCGTCTTCGATCTGATGGATGGATCGAACGTGATGAGGCGGTGGTGGCTCCAAAGCTCCGCGACGCTCGCCTACGCGCCATGGTTCTCGTCCAGGTTCAGGAGCATGCCGAAGCGCGTGGAATCGCCGCGCTGCGTGCGCGCCTTGGTGCGTCGCCCGAGGTGCAACTGCTGGCCGACAGCACGGGCGAGAACGATGTGGCGCTGTTGATTTCGGCGCGGGACATGGCCGACTTCAACGCGTGGACCGCGCGGATGCTGGAAGGCGACCCCGCGGTGCGACGATATGAGACGCTGGTGATCAAGCGTGTCTACAAGCAGACGAATTTCGTACCGCTTCTGGAGAGCCAAAGCAGCTCAATGCAAACCGGTTGAAATGCGCCAGCGGGGCGTCGTGCGCATAGCTCGGAGCGCGCTGATGGTCAGAGCGCCCCGCTCCATCCCAAGGAACATGCCCAGGCGATACGGTCAGGTCGCCACCAAGAGTTGGAACAGGTCCTGGTAAATACCTTGGCATCGAAGTCGATGACGAGCTGGAGATGTCTGAGCAGATCGACGTCAAGCGATCAGCTCAATAACTTGGGGCAGTTCCAGTGCACGAGGCACCGGCGTTGAATGTCGCGTTTCTGGACCGCGCGAAGGTCAGCAATTGGCGCATACCCTCCAGTCCACGGGCGGGCGTATGACGAGCAATCAGTTAGCATGACTGTTCACGAGCTGCCTGAGCAAAGCGGCCGGGTCGTGTTCAAAGGCTTCTTGGAGCGGTCGGGGACCCCTGCGTGGCTCAGCATCACCCGGATGTCTTCAGGAAGGCTAGAACAGAGCGGTTGAATGCCGCCGGCTGCTGCCACGGTGCGAAGTGGCCGCTGCCGTTCAGGACGTCGAGTTCGGCCCCGGGGATGGCGCGCGCAATCCAGGCCGCATGCTGGGGAAGGATGAACTCGTCGCTGTCCCCCGTCGCGATCCTCACCGCACGGGCGTGAATGCGGGCCAGGTGGCTCATATCGTAGTCGAGGCGCGAGCTCTGCATCACCCTGACCGCTCGCGACAGGCCAGCAAAGTTCGGGGCCGGCGAAAGCTCGGCATAGTCGGCCGCAAGGCGCGGTCCGATCTCCTTGAGGATCGGCGCGTCGCCGGCGTTGGGCCGCACGCCCCCATGGTTCATGTTGGCGCCGAAGGCATAGATCAGCCCCAGGTCCGCGGCCGGATCCATGGCCCGCACCAGGGCGATGATCGCACCGTCGCTCCAGCCGACAAGCGCGGGCCGCCGAAGGCGCAGGCGCGCGATCAGGGCGCCGACGTCTGCGGCCATGAGTTCATAGGTGAGGGGCGCCTTGCCCAGGGTGCTGTGGCCATGGCCGCGGCTGTCCATGAGGACGACGCGGTATCCGGCCTGCACCAGCGCGGAGAGCTGGCCCCTCCAGGCCCTGTGGCTCGACAGCCCCCCGTGGAGCAGTATCACCGGCGGGCCTTCTCCGACCACCCCGTACCAAAGCCGGGCGCCATCGCGCTGGAAGTAGCCCTGCGCCCACATCGGCGGCAGGCCCGTCGCCCGATCGGTTTCGTCACCGCGCCGGCGCGCGCATGCCGCCAGGCCGCCGAGCGCGAACGCGGCCAGGCCGCCGGCCGCGCTCGTCAGGATCTGCCGCCGGATCACCAGGTCACCTGCAGGCCGTCGATGCGGCGGATGCCGGCGTAACCTTCGATTCTGGGCCTAGGACCGACCAGCCTCAGATCCGGCAGGCGACGGCTGAGCGCTATCAGGCCCTCCTCCAGCTCCAGGCGCGCAAGGGCCTCGCCGATGCAGCGATGGGCGCCGCCGCCGAACACCAGATGCCAGCGCGGATGGTCGGTGCGGTCGACGACGAAGGTGTCGGGATTGGCGAACCGGGCCGGATCGCGCATCGCCGACAGGGTCGAAAGCGACACCAGGCGGCCGGCCGGGATGACCCCGCCGTCCAGCACGATCTCCTCCATCGAAAATCGCGGGACCGAGCCGACGGACGGCTCCAGGCGCAGGGCCTCGGTGACGGCGGCGCGGGCCAGGCCCGCATCCTCGCCCAGCCGCCGCCAGGTACCGCCCGCCTGGGCAAGAATGCTGACCTGCAACGCCATCGCCGCCCGCGTGGTGTCGCTGGCGCCGATGATCAGGGTGACCAGCTGGGCGGCGGCCTCGGCGAGGGTCAAGGCGTCCATGGCGATCGCCGCCAACATGTTGTCCAGCAGCTCCGAGCCTGGCGCGTGGCCCCTCATGGCGCGGGTCAGGCACTGTTCGACATAGGCGGTCAGCCGGGCGGCCCCGTCGACCATCGCCGCCATGTCCTCGCCCGGCAGGGCGGGCGCGAAGGCCGGGGAGACTTGGTAGACCCAGTGGGCGAAGGCCTGGGCCTCGCCCGCCGGAGCCCCAAGGAGGCGGCCCATCACCAGCGGCGGCAAGGGCGCGCAGAACGCGGCCATCAGATCGACCTGGCCTGCAATCGCTCCTTGTGCCTCGACGCCATCGATTAGGCTTTCGGCCGCTGATCGAACGGTCTCGCGCATGGCTTCCACAGCGCGGAACGCCAGGACCCGGGACATCGGGGTGCGCCGGCGCCGGTGCGCCTCGCCCTCCGACATCAGGAGCGACTCGACCATGAGGTCCTGCAACGGTCCTGCGGGGACGCCGCGGATGCGGGTGTAGAGCGCCCCGTCGATCTGGCGCGTGCGCAGGTCGGTCAGCAGGCTCTCGACATCGGCGGCGCGTAGCACCAGGCACGCGCCGTCCTCGCGCTGGATGACAGGCGTCTTGGCCCGCCAGTAGCGAAAGACGGCGTGGGGGTCGCGCTCCAGCTCGGACGAGGGAACGAACGGCGGCATGTTCGGGGCCGCGTCCTTGGTGGCGAGCTCTCGGCTTCGCGGGGATGACGTCATCGTGGGGTCCTCGGCGAAATGGTCGCAAGGCCCTACGAATGGCGGCGACCGATCGCTCCATCCTGCCCACCGGCGATCACCCTCACGCTGCAAGACACGCGCTTGTTGGTGACCACTGTAACCGTTCTTTGCGCGCCCTAGCGCGACTTGCGATCCAAGACGTCCATCGCCCGCCGCAACCGCCCGTCGGTGACGCGCAGCTTGATCTCGTCCGACACCAGCGAGGCCAGGTTGGTGAGGATCGCCTGCTGGGTCTCGTCCAGTTTGCGCGGCTGGGTGTCGATCACGCAGAGCGAACCGAGGGTGAAGCCGTCGGGATCGATGATCGGACAGCCCGCGTAGAACCGAAAGTGCGGTGCGTCGACGACGGCCGGATTATCCGCGAAGCGCTCATCGGCCGAAAGGTCTTCGGCCACCATGCAGCGTTGCTGCAGGATGGTGTGATTGCAGAAGGCCCAGCTTCGGGGCGTGTCTGCCATATCCAGGCCATGGCGCGACTTGAACCACTGGCGGGTCGGGGTCAGCAGGGTGATCAGCGAGATCGGCATGCCCAGCGTCTGGGCCGCCAGCCAGGTCAGCCGGTCGAAGGCGTCCTCAGGCGGGGTGTCGACAAGACCCGAGCGCTCCAGCGCCAAGAGACGCTGGGCTTCGTTGCCGGGGAGGGGGACCAGCGATCCTGCTTCCGCCGCCACCGCGACGGCCACGGGTCCTCGTACCGCCGCCTCGGTCGCCGCGGCCAGGGTGTCCAGATCCTCGATGAAGACGACCCTGCCGCCACTCGTTACGGCGAAGGTGGCGGTCGCGGCCTTGGGGCCGACCAGGAGGATCGCCGTCTGCGACAGCGCAGGATCCGAGGCCAAGGCCCGCAGTAGGTCGGAGGCCATTGGCAACGAGGCCGCGTCGATGACCACGGCGGCCGGTGAGCGGCCGCCGATATTCAGCAAGGCCGAAAAAGGTTCGGGATAGGCGTCGACGAAGCAGGACGGCGCGCTCGCCAGTCGCGCGGTCAGCGCCGACAGGGAGGCGGGACCGGCGATGACGATCACCCGCGCCGATACCGCGAGGGCGCTCGCGCCTTCGCCGGGCACCAGCGCCAGGACGTCAGAGCGATAGACGCGGCGGTGACCGCCCGGCGTCTTCCAGGACGGGATCGATCCGCCTTCGATCAGCAACTGCGCGGTGCGGACCGACACACCCAGGATCTTCGCCACGTCCGTGGTGGTCAGGATGTCCTTGTCGGGTGTGTCCATCGTCTCTCCAGGCCTTCTGCCGCGCTGCACAGATGCTCGCAGCCCCTTGTCTTGACAAGGTCTAAATTCGATGTATTTGCTGAAATCGATAGATTTGATACGTCATTTCGAGTTTGGAGTAAGGCCATGATCAACTACCAACCTAGTGACCATCCCGATTTCGCCGCCCGCGCTGCGGCCAACCAGGCCGAGCGAGCCGCCGATCTCAAGACGACCTACGACTTCATCGTCTGCGGCGCCGGAAGCGCCGGCTCGGTGCTGGCGCGGCGGTTGGCGGAGAACCCGGCGGTCCAAGTGCTGCTGATCGAAGCTGGCGGCAGCGACGAGCGCACCAGCGTGATGGAACCGGGGGCCTGGCCGACCAATCTGGGGACCGACACCGATTGGGGTTTCATGGCCGAGCCCAATCCGGCGCTGAACGGCCGCGCCATGCCCATGTCGATGGGCAAGGTCTGCGGCGGTGGCTCCAGCATCAACGTCATGGTCTGGGCCCGCGGTCACCGTAGCGACTGGGACCATTTCGCCGCCGAAAGCGGCGACGCCTCGTGGGGCTATGAAGCCGTCCTGGGCCTTTATCGCGAGATCGAGAACTGGCAGGGCGCGGCCGATCCTGCTCGGCGCGGCTCGGGCGGTCCGGTGTTCGTGCAGCCCGCTCCCGATCCTGGTCCGGCGGCCTATGCCATGATCGACGCCGCCCAGGAGCTGGGCATCCCGACCTATGCTTCGCCGAACGGCCAGATGATGGAAGGGGCGGGCGGCTGCGCCATCAGCGATCTGGTGATCCGAAACGGCAAGCGCCATTCCATGTTCCGCGCCTTCACCTATCCCTTCCTCGACCGTCCGAACCTGACCCTGCTGACCGATACCCAGGTCAATCGGGTGCTGATCCAGGACGGGCGCGCCTTCGGCGTGGAGGTGCTGCGCAACGGCGCCCTGCACCGGTTCAAGGCCGCGCACGAAGTGATCCTCTCGCTCGGCGCCATCCAGACACCGACCGTCCTGATGCGGTCGGGCATCGGCGAGGAGGCCGAACTGCGCGCCCACGACATCAAGCTGGTGAGCAAGCTTTCTGGCGTCGGCGCCAACCTGCAGGACCACGTTTCGTTCGGCTGCACCTGGGAATACCGCGAACCGATCGCGCCCAGGAACAACGGCAGCGAGGCCACGCTCTACTGGAAGTCGGACGCGGCCCTGGCCGATCCAGACCTGCTGTTCTGCCAGGTCGAGTTCCCGGTCCCGAGCCCCGAGACCGCCCCCCGCGGCGTTCCCGAGCACGGCTGGACGATGTTCGCAGGCCTGGCCCAGCCTAAGAGCCGCGGCCGGGTGCGGCTAGTTTCGGCCGATCCGAACGTCGGGCCGAGGATCGAGCTCAACACCTTCGGTCATCCCGACGATCTGAAGGCGGCGCTCGCCTGCGTGGAACTCTGCCGGGATTTGGGCAACACCCAGGCCTTCGCGCCTCTGGTCACCCGTGAAGCCATGCCCGGGTCACTGAACAAGGCGGACATGGAGCAGTATGTGCGTGATGCGGCGGTGACCTACTGGCACCAGACCTGCTCGGCCAAGATGGGGCGTGACGCCATGTCGGTGGTCGATGCCGAGCTGCGTGTTTATGGCATCGAAGGTCTGCGCGTCGCGGACGGGTCGATCATGCCCACGATCACCACCGGTAACACCATGGCTCCCTGCGTGATCATCGGGGAGAAAGCCTCGCGCTACATCCGCGCGACCCACGGCCTCTAAGCTCTGAGACGACGACGCGGCGGCGACTTGCGAAGGTCGCGGCCGCGTTCGCTACGCAAGCCCCGATTTGCAGGAAGCCGCAAGCATGCCCCACGCTCAAAGGCACGTCCTCGTGGTGGACGACGACCCCCAGTTCCGCGACGAGTTTCAAGGGTACCTTAGCGCCTACGCCTTCAAGGTCAGCACGGCCCCGGACGGCGCGGCCATGAAGCGGATCCTGGCCGCCAGACCCGTGGACCTCGTGGTCCTCGATCTGGAGTTGGGCGCCGAAAACGGACTGGATCTCATGCGCGGGGTCATCGACCGTGACGAGGCGCCCGTCATCAGCCTGACCAGCGCGCCCGGGGAAGGCCCCGACAAGGTGGTGGCGCTGGAACTGGGCGCGGACGACTGCATGAGCAAGCCCGTCAGCCCTCGCGAGCTGCTCGCCAGGATCCGCACCGTGCTGCGGCGCGCGGGGCCGGCGCGTTCGACGCGCCTGCGCCAACGCGTTCGCTGGCGTTTCGTCGGTTGGGAAGCCGACACGCGCCGGCGAAGCCTGACCGCGCCGGAAGGCGACACGGTCAAGCTGACGGCCGCCGAGTTCAACCTGCTCGTGGCCCTGCTGAAGGGGCCGGGCCAGGTGCTCAGCCGTCAGCAACTGGTGGCCGCTTGCCGCGTGCATCCCGATGAGGTCACCGACCGCAGCATCGATGTGATGATCCTGCGGTTGCGCCGCAAGCTGGCCGCCTGGCCGGGCGGTGAGCGCATCATCCGCACCGAGCGCGGGCTGGGCTACGCCCTTGCCGTGCCGGTAGAAATGGCCTGACGGCTCCCACCCCGTCGAACGGCGCGCGCGTTCAGATCGGCTCGACCTCCGCCCTGAACGCATAGCCCACGCCATGGATCGTCGCGATCACCTCGGGGCCCGGAAGGCCGCGCTGCAGCTTGCGGCGCAGCCGGCGGACCCGGGTGTCGATACTACGGTCGAATAGGTCGGCGTGGCCGCGCGTGGCGTGCAGGAGATCGCCGCGCGTGAGCACCTTCTGCGGCGCCTGCAGGAAGGCCGTGAGCATGGCGAACTCCCCGCGGGTCAGTTGAACCGGCGCCTGCCCGTCTTGATGGAGGAGGCGCGTGGCGCCGTCCAGGTCCCACGCGCCAAAGCGCAGGCGCGTGCAGGAAGCGCCCATGGCGCCTCGCGCGAGACCGCGCCGGCGCAGAATGGTGCGAATACGGGCGGTCAGCTCGCGAAGGTCGATCGGACTGGCCAGATAGTCATCCGCGCCCAGTTCCAGCCCGAGGATAAGATCGGCCAGATGCCGTCGATGGGCCGTCACGAGGATCAGCGCGCCGTCATAGCGCGCTCGCAGGCGACGCATGATGTCGAGCCCATCTTCGGCGAACGTGTCGAGGTTCAGCACGACGAGGCTGGGTCGATTGTCCAGCGCCGCGAGCAGCGCGATCTGGTCCTGGGCGAGCGCGACCCGCATGCCGGCCTGCCGCAGGTACGCGGCAAACCGCTCGGGCAGCACCTCCAGCCCCCCGGCCGCCAGAACGCGCGGCTGTATGCAGAGGAGCTCATGGCCCGCCGCGAAGGTCTGTGGGGAGACGGAGGGGCCGGACGCATCCCTCCGGCCTTGGCGGGGGCGGTTGCGATCGCCGCTCATCTCGCCCCGCCCAGGTCCCGGGTGTCCGTCAGCTTGACGACCAGAAGGCCGACGACGACGCCGGCGACCACGTCGCTGGGCCAGTGGGACCGCGAAAAGATCCGCTCGGCGCAGATCACGACGAGCGCGGCGAGCGCGGGCAGACTCAGCGACGGCCGCCAGCGCACGAGGGTCAAGGCCAGCGCCGCGGCCACGGCGCTGCTGCTGGACGGCAGCGACTGGAAAGCGCGATCGAAGGCGCCGGGAGCGAACGCCATCGGGTCCGCGTCCGCCCCGCCGGGCCTGGCGCGCCCGATCATCAGCTTGAGCACCAGGCTCGCGCCCAAGGCGAAGAGGCCCGTCGCCAGCAGGCGGGCGAGCACCGGCGCCTCCGCGCCGAGCTTGCTCGCCTGAGGGCGAGGCCGCCGCGCCGCAAGCTTCGCCAAACCGGCCGATGCGCCGAGCAACCCCAGCAGGATCTCGGGCTTGGCTAGAAGCCACAGGGGGTGGTCGAGGATCGCGGGCGGCGGATGCGCGGCGAGCCGGCGCTGGGTCCAATCGTCGAGCGCCGGCGCGGCGGCGACGAAGAGCAAGGCGCTCGCCAGGAGCGGGCCGCGCGGCGATCTTGCGCGCGAGCGTTCGGGGCCGACGGCGCAGGAGGTCGGATCGCGCCCGGTCTTGAGAGGTTCTGGCGACATGAGCCGACCCTCGTGGGCGCGCGTGTCGGCTCCATTGCGGAAAACCGTAAAGCCGTTACGGCGGTAACACGACGGACGCCGATCAAGCCTTTGCCGGGCTGCGGCGAGGCAGTTCGATACGCTAGGCTCGCTCGTCGCCCCCGCCGGGTATCTCTCTATGGATTGCGTAACGCGATGACCGAAAGGCAAAGACCGCGCATGTCGAAAGTCTCGCCGCATCCAGGTTCCAGGTTTGGCGCGCTCTTCGCCGGCGGCCTCATCCTGTTGGCCTGGCCGAGCGCTGGGCTAGCCAAGGCCGCTCCGCCGCCGGCCGCTGCCGGCGACCAGACCGCCTCGGCCCTTCGGGCTCGGATCGGTCCGCCGCACGACGAGACCCTCAAGGCCTATGTCGAGGCGGGCGCGAAGGACGCCAAGGCCCATGTCCTCACCGACCGCGAATGGACCTTGATCGAAAGCGCCATCGCCGATCTCCCCGTCTTTTACCGGCAGGTTCTCGAGCGACGCCTGGCGCGCTTGAGTTTCATCGACGCGCCGTCCAGCACCGGGACGGCGCTGACGCGGGCTTCGGAGGGACCGAACGGAGAGCTGATGTTTGACATCACCATCCGCGCCGAGGTGCTCGACAAGTCGCTGTCGGAGTTCCTGACCCAGAAGGAGGCGATGCTCTTTTCCCCGGACGGATCGGGCTACAGCGTCAAGGTCACGGCCGGCCAGGCGTCCGCCCTGACCTACATCCTGCTGCACGAGACCACGCATGTGATCGATCGCGCGCTGGACATCACCATGGCCGGCGGCCCCTTCAAGACGGTTTGGGTCGACTATCGCGGTCTGGCGCCGCCCTATGCGCAAGGTGCGATCGCCCATTCGGTCTATCGGCGCGAGCCCAAGCTGCCTCTGTCGCAGAGCCCAACACTCTATCGGGCGCTGGCTGGGGCGCCGTTCGTGTCGCTCTACGCCACCGCGTCGGCCGGCGAGGATTTCGCCGAACTCTTGGCCTGGCGCGAGCTCTCCAGCCGCTTCGGGACGCCGCTGAAGTTCCAGGTCCTGGACGGGCGCGGCGTCGAGGTCGTCTCGGTCGAGCCGCTCAAGTCTGCGGCCGTACGATCGCGTTTCGAGGCGGCGCAGGCGGCTCTGGCAAATGCGCGGGCGGCCAGCCCGGACAAGCTCTGAAAGATCGGCGGCGGGCTTGCTGGCCCGCCGCCGTTCGGCCGGCTGACGCCGGAAATCCCGGCGCGTGTCTTGGGGGACGTCGATCGCGCCGGTTGGACCGGAAGGACGCGCGCGTGACAAGGGGGAAGCGTCGCGTCGAAGGTGTCGTCCCTTAAGGTCGGGGGGAGGGAACGAAGGACGAGCGCCTTGAGCGTGTCCGTCCCGATGCTCGAAGGACGGATGGGCGTGGCGCTTTCTTGAGATTGACTGTCGCCTTTGCCGGGCAGGTGTTCAATCAAAGGGCGGTTTCAGCGGTAATAGTCGCGCAGATTGTTCGAGCGCTTCAGTGACCTCGGCGTCGCCCTACCGCTTAGGCATGGGTGGACAGCACTGATGCGATCGCCGCGGCGGCGAAGGCGAAGCTGATGATGAGGCGGCGCAAGAGACGAGACATGGAGCTCAGGGTGCGTCCGGTGCGACCGGGACCATGTCGATGACGGGCGTCGAAGGCCTTTCGCCGGGCGCCAGGCGCTGCGGCGCGGGCGGCCCTGCCGGCCGGAGCGAGCGGATATAACGGTAGAGCGAGCGGTGGTTGCCCGAGCTCATCGCCCGGGTGATCGGCCAGGGCATGGGCGGCGCATCGCTGCGGTGCGCCAGCATGGCCACCCAGTCGTCTTCCGAGACCGTCTGCGTCGTCAGGCGCAGGTTGCTGGCGTAGGTCACACCCCAGGGGCCGCGGAAGCCCACCGGATTGCCGGTCAGCCACTGGGACTCGGGGAGCTTGCCGTCCGCCTGCAGATAGCCTGGCGTGTGGCAGTCGTTACAGCCGCCGATCCGGATCAGGTAACGTCCGATCTCAATGTCGCTGGGGCCCGCGACCTCGGTGGTCGCCGGTGCCGGGGCAGGCGGCGCGCAGGCGCAGAGCAAGCCGGTGAAAACAAGCGGCGCGAAGACTTTCATGGTCGACTCCATACGAGCGATGTCGATCGCTTGATGGAGCGCGCCGGCTACCCGGAAAGGTCGGGCCAGGGTCTTCGGGTTTCAACCGTAACCCGACGGGGCAAGGCTCAGATCTGAGGAACCTGGTCGGCCCGCGCGCGGCGGCGCAAAAGTGCTCGAACGCCGAGGGCGAGGAAGCCCGCCGTCAGGCCCCAGAACGCCGAGCCGATACCAAGCAGCGACAGCCCGGAGGCCGTGGCCAGGAAGGTGACGATCGCCGGGTCGCGGTCGGCGGTCGGGGCCAGCATCGCTTCGAGCGCGCCCAGCAGCGCGGGGATCAGAGCCAGCCCGGTCAAGGCCGCGATCGCGGTGTGCGGCAACGCCAGGAAGACGCCGACCAGGAACGGCGAGAACAGCGCCAGGAGGAGATAGAAGCCCGCATAGATCACGCCGACGACCCACCGCCGCGCCGCGTCCGGGTGGGCTTCGGGATTGGTGCAGATGGCCGCGGTGATGGCTGCGAGGTTCACGCCATGGGCGCCGAATGGGGCGGCCAGCAACGACGCCAGGCCGACCCCGGCCAGCAGTGGGCGCGGCGGAGGGCGATAGCCGGCCGTGCGCAGCACCACCAAGCCCGGCAGGTTCTGCGAGACCAGCGTGACCAGGAATAGCGGCAGGGCCAGGCTGACGATCGCCGCGGGCTGGAAGACCGGCGCCTGAGGCGCCAGGGTCCCCAGCACCTGGTCGGAGGACGGCAGGGACAGGCCGCCGCGCGCCAACGTCAGCGCCACCCCGGCGGTCAGGGCCAGAAGCAGCGCATAGAGCGGCGCGCGCTGGCGCGCCGCCAGGAAGGCCGCCAGAAGCACGCCGACCAGAAGCGGATCGACCGAAGCTGTTCGAAAGAGCGTTAGGCAGAACGGCAGCAGGACGCCGGCCAACATGGCCGAGGCGACGGCGCTGGGGATTTTCTCAGCCAGCCGGCCCAGGGCCGGGACCAGGCCGAGCACGATGGCCAGCAAGGCCGCGACCACAAAGACGCCTACGGCTACGGGCCAGGAAACCTGGGCGGTCGTTCCGGCCAATAGGGCCGCGCCGGGCGTCGACCAAGCCAGGACGACGGGCATCCGCAGGCCTAGCGATAGCGCGCCGCCGGCCAGGCCGATCCCCAGGCACAGGGCGGTGACGGCCGATCCGGTCTGTTCAGGGCTCGCGCCCAGGACGCGCATGGCCTGCACGACCAGCGCCACGGTGCCGCCGAACCCGATCAGGGCGGCGATGACAGCGGCGGACCAAGCGGTGACGGGGGGCGTTTTGAAGGTCATGGGCCTTGTCGCATAGCAGGAGAGCGGCGGCCGTTTCCAGCCGCGCCCACGCAAGCGGACGCCGGCGCGTCTGGCGCGCCGGCGTCCGGCCCATCGGGCCTCGGTTGTGGTCCTACTTCGCCTTGGACGCGGCGGTCTTGGCGGCCTTGTCGATCACGTCGGCCACCGCTTGCGGACGGCTCAAGAAGACGACGTGGCTGCCCTTGATCTCTACGGCTTCGGCGCCGATGCGGGTGGCGGTCTTGCGCAGCAGCTTGGGATCGATGGCGCCATCCTCGGTCGCCACGACGAACCAGCTGGGCTTCACGCGCCAGGCCGCCTTGGTGACCTTGTCGCCGAAGGCCGACATGGCGATCGGCACTTGGCTGTCACGCATGAAGGCGGCGTCGGCGTCGTTGATGTCGGCGGCGAAGCCGGCCTTGAACTTGGCCAGATTGACGAAGCCGAAGCCGTCCGATTGCGGCTCGATCACGAAGCCGGGAGGGGCCGGGATCTCGGCGAACTGGTCGCCGGTCGACTCGCCGGTATCCGGCGCCAGGGCGGCGACATAGACCAGGCCCGCGACCTTGGGGTCGTTGCCGGCCTCGGTGATCACCGTGCCGCCGTAGGAGTGGCCGACCAGGATGGTCGGGCCGTCCTGGCGGGCCAGGACGCGACGCGTGGCGGCGACGTCGTCGGCCAGCGAGGTCAGCGGGTTTTGAACGATGCTGACCTTGTAGCCCTTGGCGGTCAGACGGTCATAGACCCCGCGCCAGCCCGAGCCGTCGGCGAAGGCGCCGTGGACCAGGACAACGTTGCGAACCGCCGGAGCGGGTGCGCCGTTCGAGGCTTCCGTCTGGGCGTGGGCGGCGCCGGCCAGGCCGGTCAGGGCGGCGGCGACGAGGAGGGTGCGGGCTTGGCGGATCATGGTGGTTCTCCCTGTTTGGTCGGTTGAGTGTGTAAATTATTGCGATAACAGTTATCGCGATATGTATTTTGTAGAGACACCTCGAACGGCTGTCCAGAGAAAAGTTATCGCGATAGCTATTTTTCTGATTGAACCTATATGAGGGGAAGGAGATCGCCATGAACCACAGCCCACCGCCCTCGCTCGACGATCAGCTCTGCTACGCCATCTACTCTGCGGGCATCGCCATCCAGCGGACCTACAAGCCCCTGCTCGACATGCTCGGTCTGACCTACCCACAGTATCTGGTCCTCAATCTGTTGTGGGCCGAAGACGGGCAATTGGTGGGGCGGCTGGCCGAGCAGTTGGCGCTGGAGTCCAGCACCCTGACACCGTTGCTCCAGCGTCTCGAGGCGGCGGGCCTGGTGAACCGAACTCGCGACCCCGCCAGCGCCCGCCAGGTCATCGTCGCCCTCACGGACGCAGGACGGGCGATGCAGCAGAAGGCCGGTTGTCTGGGCGCGGCTCTGCTCGAAGCCTCGGGCCAGTCGCCAGACGCGCTCAACGACCTGAACGACAAGGTCCGAGCACTGAGGAACGACATCTATGGCGCTATCGGCGGATGGGGGCAGGAGCGTCCTCTCCCAAGACCGGAAAACAACCTTAGAGCGCTGCGAGGGTAGACGGTGGGATCGTTCGCCCATCCCTGTTTCAAGCTGTGCCGGCGCGCCTTCCATCGAAAATCGAGCGCGCCGAACGCGGTTACTTCGATGTGGACGCAGCGCCCTCAAAGAGCGCGCCGAAATAATCTCCTCGACGCCATGCCGGTCGCCGGCGCTCGTCGGCGATCGCGCGCACAATGTCGAAGTTGAGTTGGACGAAGTTGGCTGCGGCCTCCCAATCCAGCGGCTGGGCCAGGTCATCCGACGGTTGATGATAGTGGTTGCTGCAGTAGGTGGCGCTGGCGGCCTTGCCGGCGCCAGCCGGTCCGGGATGTAGGAACAGGGACGGGACGCCAGCTTTCACGAAGCTGTAGCTGTCCGTCCGCGCGAACAGGCCCTGCTCGGGCTCTGGATCGGGGGTCAAGGTCAGGCCCGCATGCTGGGCGACCCTCCTTGCCACATCGCCTAGAGTGCTGTGCTCGCCGCCGAAAGCGACAGGGTCCGTGAACTTGTAGGTCAGGATGACCGCGTCACGCCCCATCGGTGACGACGCCGCCAGCCTTCGAGCAGTGACTTGCGGCCATTCTAACTAGGCGCTTCCCACCACACGGCACTCGTCCCCTCTTAAGACGAATGTCGTCGCCGTTCCGCGTACTACATGTCGAGGAGGCGGCCCTGGAGTTCGAGGTGCTCGAAGCTGGGGGCCGATGCGCGCACCTGGATGCGACCGAACGGGACCTAGTTGGCGCAGACTTCGTCGTCGGCGACGCCGTGATCGAACTGAAGATCCTCGAAGAAGACGGCCTCGACAATATCGAGCGGCGGGACAACCGTTTCTCGTTTGAAGGTCTCCGGAAAGACCCGACGCTTCACGCTCATCAGACACTCCTCTCCAGCTCCGAAAAGCTAGCATGGGTGTCCACTCAAACGAGGGAGGATCACGACTAGCGCAGCCTAGGTCCAAAAGCGCGTCGGCGTGTTCGGCGCGCGGCGCCCATGAAAACAGTTTAGAGAGACGCAACAGAAGCCTGGCCTGGCTTTTGACATGCCCGCGCACCTGCCGGAGCGTAAGTTCGGCGCGGACGCTCAAGATGACATGACGCAACGCTTGCAATAGCCTGAGGGCGGTATTGGAGTTTTGAATGTCGCCGCGTGCAACGTCCCCCGAAGATCCCCGCATGGTCTTTTGGAACCGTCGCGCGACGCCGCCTTTCACGGCCCTGCGCGCGTTCGCGGCCGTCGGCGAATTTGGCGGCATCCGCAAGGCCGCCGCGGTGCTGGAGCTGGACCACGCCGCGGTCAGCCGGCATCTTCGCAGTCTGGAGGTCTGGGCCGGCGTCCCGCTGGTCGAGCGCGGCGCCAATGGCGGCAAGCTGACGCCAGAGGGCGCGAAGTTTCACGCTCGCATAACCTCCGCCCTCAACGAAATCGCTGTTGCTTCCGCCGATCTCCTGCATGGCTCGGACGAGCGCACGCTGCAGATTTCCTGCATCCCCGGTCTGGCCTCCAACTGGCTCCTGGCGCGCCTGGCCGACTTTCGCCAGTCCCATCCCGAGATCCAACTGGTGCTGCGTCCCTCGGACACCGCGCCGGACTTCACGCGGCGCGATATGGACGGCGACATCCGCTATGTGATCGACGCCGCGCCGGACAAGCCGCCCGCCGGAGAGATCGAAACGGTGCAACTGGCTCGCCCGCCGGTTCTGGCTGTCGCCAGTCCAGCGCGCCTTGACACCTTGGGCCGACCCTCGACCGCGGCGGATCTCTTGCAGGGGCCGCTGCTGCACGAGGAGAACGCCCGACAGTGGACCGCCTGGTTCGAGGCCAATGGCGTCACCTCGGAGCCGGATCTGCCCGGCCACCGGCTCTGGCATGCCCACCTGGCCGTCGACGCCGCCCGGCGCGGGGAGGGCCTGGCCCTGGCCAACGCCTTCCTGGTCGGCGACGATTTCAAGGCGGGCCGGCTGGTGGATGTCGGCGCGTTGGTCGGCGCACAGCCGATCGTCATGGGCCGCTATGTGTTTTCGGCCCGACGCGACCGCTGGCGCACACCGGCGCTGCTGGCCTTCCGGCGATGGTTGGTGCGAGAGGCCGAAGGAGAAGCGGCGCGCTGGTGACGCGTATCGGTGACGTTTTGTCACCACTCGCAGCGGAGTTGTCATCTCCGCATCGCGGCGGTTGTGATCGAGCATCCTCTCAGGTGTTTTGTTTCCTGAGAGAGCTGCCTTGTCCGCCTTCGCGACCGCTCCTGTTTCCAACGCTTCCCTCCTGGAGCGGCGCCGCGCGGCGGTGTCCTCGGGCGTGGCCAGCTCCACGACGGTCTATGCGGACAGAGCGTTCAACGCCGAGATCTGGGACGTAGAGGGACGCCGCTACATCGATTTTGCCGGCGGCATCGCCGTCCTCAACGTCGGCCATCGTCATCCTCGGGTGATGGCGGCGGTTCAGGACCAGTTGGAGCGCTTTACCCACACCGCCTTCCAGGTGCTGGCCTACGAGCCCTATGTGGCGTTGGCCGAGCGCCTCAACGCCCTGGCCCCGATCGACGGACCGGCCAAGACGATCTTGTTCACCAGCGGCGCCGAGGCCGTCGAGAACGCGGTGAAGATCGCGCGGGCGGCCACGGGCCGGCCTGGCGTGATCGCGTTCACCGGCGCTTTCCACGGCCGTACGACCCTGTCCTCGGCGCTTACCGGAAAGGTCGCGCCCTACAAGCGCATGTTCGGCGGCGCGCCGGCCAATATCTTCCATGCGCCGTTTCCGATCGCGGCGCAGGGCGTCAGCGTCGAGGACAGCCTCAAGGCCCTCGACTTCCTGTTCGCCGCCGACCTGCATCCCAGTTCCGTGGCGGCGATCATCATCGAGCCCGTGCAGGGCGAGGGCGGCTTCCATCCCGCGCCCGACGCCCTGATGACCGCGCTGCGGGCCATTTGCGACACGCATGGCATCCTGCTGATCGCCGACGAGGTCCAGACCGGCTTTGGCCGCACGGGCAAGATGTTCGGCGCCGAGCATTGGAGCGTGCGGCCCGACCTGATCACCGTGGCCAAGTCGCTGGCCGGGGGCTTTCCCCTGTCCGGCGTCATTGGACGCGCGTCGCTTTTGGACGCCGTCGAGCCCGGCGGCCTGGGCGGGACCTACGGCGGCTCACCGGTCGCCTGCGCCGCGGCCCTGGCGGTGCTCGACGTCATGGCGGCTGAGGCCCTGTGCGCGCGCGCCGACCTCATAGGCGCGCGGCTGCGCGAGCGCATCGCGGGCTTCGCCGGGCGCAACGACCTGATCCCGACCCGCGGCCTGCGCGGCCCGGGGGCGATGATCGGCTTCGATGTCGTGACCGCCGATGGACAGCCCGACGGCGCTGGCGCCAAGGCCGTGGCGGGGCGGGCCCTGGAGCGCGGGCTGATCCTGCTGACCTGCGGCGTCGGCGGCGAGACGATCCGGGTGCTGGCGCCGTTGACCATCCCCCTCGAGCAGCTGGACGAGGGCCTCGACATCCTCGAGGACAGCCTGCGCCTGGATATCGCCTGATGGACGGCGCGACCCACCTTCCGGCCCTGGCGCTGAGACGGCCCGACCTTCTGCGCCAGGCCGCCTATGTCGATGGTCAATGGATCGGCGGCCCCGAGGAGATCGCCGTGAGCTCCCCCGCCACCGGCCAGCGCCTTGGCGCCGTTCCGGATCTCGGCGCGGATGTCGCGACCCAAGCCGTCGCCGCGGCTCATGCCGCCTTCGAGCCGTGGCGCAAGCTGAGCGCCAAGGCGCGGGGCGCGATCCTGCGGCGCTGGCGCGACCTGATCCTGGAGAACGTCGAGGATCTGGCCCGGTTGATGACCGCCGAACAGGGCAAGCCCCTGGCCGAGGCGCGCGGGGAGGTGGCCTATGCGGCCAGCTTCCTTGAGTGGTTTTCCGAGGAGGCCAAGCGCGTCTACGGCGACGTCATTCCGGGGCACGACGCCAGCAAGCGCCTGTTGGCGCTGAAGCAGCCGATCGGCGTGGTGGCGGCGGTGACGCCGTGGAACTTTCCGGCGGCGATGATCACCCGCAAGGTCGGCCCCGCCCTGGCGGTGGGCTGCACCGTGGTGCTCAAGCCGTCCGAGCTGACCCCGTTCTCCGCCCTGGCCCTGGCGGCCTTGGGCGAGGAAGCGGGCGTGCCCCCGGGCGTGTTCAGCGTCGTGACGGGGCAGGCCGCCCCGATCGGCGAGGTGCTGACCGGCGATCCGCGGGTGCGCAAGTTCACCTTCACGGGATCGACGCCGGTCGGGAAGATGCTGGCCGCCCGCTGTATGGCCACGGTCAAGCGCGTATCGCTGGAACTGGGCGGCAACGCGCCGTTCATCGTCTTCGACGACGCCGACCTGGACAAGGCCGTCGAGGGCGCGATGGCCTCGAAGTTCCGCAACACCGGCCAGACCTGCGTCTGCGCAAACCGCCTGCTGGTGCAGGCCGGCGTCTACGAGGCCTTCGCGCGGAAGCTGACGGCGCGCGTGGAAAAGCTGGTGGTAGGCGACGGCCTGTCCGGTCCCACCGACCAGGGGCCGCTGATCAACGCCGCCGCCGCCGCCAAGGTGGCCCGTCATGTCGAGAACGCCGTCGCGGGCGGCGCGGTCGTCCGCACCGGCGGCCAAGCGCTCGCGGGGGCGGGCTACTTCTACGCGCCAACCGTGCTGACGGGCGTCACTGGAGACATGGCCATGGCCCGGGAAGAGACCTTCGGTCCCGTCGCCGGCCTGATCCGGTTCGAGACCGAAGCCGAGGCCATCGCGATCGCCAACGACACCAGCGCCGGCCTGGCGGCGTACCTCTTCACGCGTGACCTGGACCGCTCGTGGAGGGTCGGCGAGGCGCTGGAATACGGCATGGTCGGGCTGAACACGGGCCTGATCTCCACCGAGGTCGCGCCCTTTGGCGGGGTCAAGGAGTCGGGCCTGGGCCGCGAAGGATCTCGCCACGGCGTCGACGAGTTCGTCGAACTCAAACTTCTGTGCAGCGATATCGCGGAGGACTAGGCCATGATCATCAAATTCGCGCCGGCCGAGCTCTTCGCCGCCATGCCGCCCGCCAATCCCGCGCCGGTCCCGATCGGCGATCCCGTTTCTCAGATCGCCGTGCGCGGCTTCGCCTCGCAGGCCGCCGCCTCCACCCGGACGGGCGTTTGGGAGTGCAGCCCAGGCCGCTGGCGCCGGCAGGTGCTGGCCGCCGAGTTCTGCGTCTTCCTGGAAGGCGAGTGCGTGTTCGAGCCGGACGAGGGGGAGCCGATCCGCATCGTGGCTGGCGAGGCGGTCTATTTTCCGGCCAACACCGGCGGCGTCTGGACGATCGAGACCAAGGCCCGCAAGGCCTATGTCATCTTCGATGAAGCGCGATGAACATGCGGCCACAGCCTCTCACGGTCGCCACGGAAACGCAGGCCTATCGCGACACCAGCTTCTGGCTGGAGACCTGCAACGATGATCTGAGGCCTCGCGCCCCGCTCAAGGGGCAGGTGAGCGTCGATGTCGCCATCCTGGGCGGCGGCTTCTCCGGCCTGTGGACCGCCTACTATCTGATGCGCGACAATCCCGGCCTGCAGGTGGCCATCCTCGAGAAGGACATCTGCGGCTACGGCGCCTCGGGGCGCAACGGCGGCTGGTGCTCGTCACGCTATCCGCTGGATGCGAGCACCCTGGCCAGGCGCTACGGCGTCGAGATCGGCCGCAAGACCCTTCTGGCGATGTATGACGCCGTCGAGGAGGTCGGGCGCGTCTGCGCGCGCGAAGGTATCGACGCGGAGTACCGCCAGACCGGCATTCTCAGCCTGGCGCGCGGCAAGGCTCAACTTCCGGCGGTCCAAGCCTCCCATCGCGCCTACGAACGCCTGGGCCTGGCGGATCAGAACCTGCTGCTCGGCGCCGAAGCCGCCCGCGAGAAGGTGCGGGCCACCGAGATCGAGGGCGCGCTGTTCTCGCCCAAGAGCGCCACTGTCCATCCGGCCAAGCTGGTGCGCGGTCTCGCCCAAGCCGTCGAGCGCCTGGGCGGGGTGATCTACGAGCAGTCGCCGGTGACCCGCTTCGAGCCGGGCGAGACGCCCCGCCTGCACACCGACAGCGGCGTGCTGGTCGCCCGCAAGGCGATCGTCGCGGCGGGCGAAGCCTATCTGACCCAGCAACCGCGCTTCCGCCGCAAGCTTCTGCCGATGTCGTCGCTGATTGTGCTGACCGAGCCCTTGACCGCCGCGCAGTGGGCCAGCATCGGCTGGGCGGACGGCGAGGGCCTGGGCTCGCAGGTCAATATGGTCGACTACTTCACCAAGACCACCGACGGCCGCATTCTCTATGGCAGCCGCGGCGCGCCCTATCACCTGAACTCCAACATGGATCAGCCCTGGGACGCGGCCACGGCCAAGACCATGCGCGAGACCCTGGTCGAGTGGTTTCCCGCCCTTGAAGGCGTCGCCTTCTCCCACAGTTGGGCGGGTTATCTGGGGGTCTCGCGCGACTGGACGCCGACGATCAGCTTCGATCCGCGCACCAAGATCGGCCAGCTGTTCGGCTATACCGGCCGGGGCGTGTCGACGACGAATATCTCCGCGCGCATCCTGGCTGGGATGATCACCGGCAAGCCGACGGGCCTGGAGTTCCTGCCCAGCGTCGGCAACCACTCGCCCGACTGGGAGCCCGAGCCGGCGCGCTGGCTGGGCGTGCGCTACGTCCAGGACGGCTTCGCCCGCATGGACGCGGCGATGAAGGCCAAGCGGCCCGCGCCGCTGGACGCCCCCCTGGTGCGCCGGCTCAGCAAGCAGTAGGGCAGGCCCGAGACGCGGCGGCGGGGATTCCATGGACGCTCAGGGCAAGACGGTTGTGCTGTTCGCCTGCTTCGGCGTCCGGCCCGAGCCATGGCTGGCGGCTTTCGATCAGACCGCGCCGGACTTCGACTGGCGCGTCTGGCCCGACAGTGGCGCGAAGGAAGAGGTCGATTACGTCGTCGTCTGGGCCCAGCCTGACGGCTTCCTGCGGCAGTTTCCCAATCTGCGCGCGGTGTTGTGCATCGGCGCGGGGGTGGATCGGATCCTGCAGGACAGCGACCTGCCGGACGTGCCGATCGCACGCATGCGCGATGCGGGCCTCACCCAGGGCATGGTCGAGTTCGTGCTCGCCCGGGTGTTGCACTATCACCGCCTGATGCCGGCCTATGAAGCCCAGCAGCGCGAGGGGGTCTGGCGCCAGCTGGCCGCGCCGCTGGCGGGGGAGCGAACGGTCGGGATCCTGGGGTTGGGCCAGTTGGGCGGAGCCTGCGCAACCCGTCTTGCCGCCAACGGCTTTTCCGTGCGCGGCTGGAGCCGGACACCAAAGGATCTGCCCGGCGTCGCCGCGTTCGACGGACCCATCGAGGCCTTTCTCGAGCCCTGTGAGGTGGTGGTCTGTCTGCTGCCCCTGACGCCGGCGACCCGTGGCGTGCTGAACGCACGGACGCTGTCGCATCTGTCGGGCGCCAGCTTGATCAATGTCGGCCGGGGCGCGCATCTGGTCGAGGCCGACCTCATCCCGGCGCTCGACGCCGGCCATCTGTCCAACGCCACCCTGGACGTCTTCGCGACCGAGCCCTTGCCGGCCGGTCATCCGTTCTGGTCGGACCCGCGCATCACCGTGACGCCGCACGCCTCGGCCCTGACGCCGCCAGGGACGGCCGGACCGACGATCGTCGCCAATATTCGCCGGCATCTTGCTGGCGAGGCGCTGCTCGACCTCGTGGACCGGGACGCGGGCTATTAAACCAGGCGGGCGCCGCTGAGCCGGAAGAGCAGCCCGACCTGCCCGTTATCCTGCACATCGAACCGCCCGCGCAGGCGGATCTCCTGGCTCTTCTGCTGCAGGACCGGCTCATCGGCGAAGACCTCGATGATCTCGTTGGGCTGGCCCTCGGGGCAGCACTCGATCGAGTAGCGTGAGACGATGAACCGCTGCGCCTGGCGCTCCATGGTCAGCGGCGTGATGAAACCGGAGATCTCGATCTCGCGGCCGCTCATCGTCTGAACGGCCGCCGGGTACTGGGCCCTATAGGCGTAGTCCGGCGGCGACTGGCTGAGCGTGGTGGCGCCCAGTACGGCCCAGAGCGGGTCGCGCGAGATATCCCGCTCGTCGCCGCCGGGATGAGCGACGGCTTGCGACAATGGCGCCAGGGCCGCCGTGGTCGTGAGGCCGGCGAGCAGCTTGCGTCGATCGATCATGCCGAGGCCTCCTGGCGCTAGAGGGGATTGAGCACCCGGTCGAGGAACACGCGGGTGCGCTCGACCTTCGGCGCGGTCAGGACTTCCCGCGCCGGACCACTCTCGACGATGCGGCCGCGGTCCATGAACAGAACACGGTCGGCGACTTCGCGAGCAAAGCCGATCTCGTGCGTGACGATGACCATGGTCATGCCCTCGTCGGCCAGGGTCCGCATCACCTTCAGCACCTCGCCGACCCGTTCGGGGTCCAGCGCCGAGGTCGGTTCGTCGAACAGGATCGCTTGCGGCTTCATGGCCAGGGCGCGCGCGATGCCGACCCGCTGTTGCTGACCGCCGGAGAGCTTGGCGGGGTAGGCGTCGCACTTGTCGCCCAGGCCGACCCGCTCGAGCAGGGTTCGCGCCTCGGTCATGGCCTCGGCGACCGGCCGCCCGGCGACATGGATCGGACCTTCGGCGACGTTTTCCTGGGCCGTGCGGTGGGGGAAGAGGTTGAACCTCTGGAACACCATGGCGACCTTGGCGCGAATGGCCGGCAGGGACTTTTCGCCGAGCACGGACCCGTCGACCACGATCTCGCCGCCGTCGTGCCGCTCCAGGCCGTTGATGCAGCGCAGGATTGTCGACTTGCCCGAGCCGGACGGCCCGATCAGGCAGACCACCTCGCCGCGCTGGATCTCGAAGCTGATGTCCTTGAGCACCTGGGTGTCGCCGAAGGACTTGCTGACGTTCTTGAGGCTGATCATTTGCGGGCGAACCTGCGTTCGAGGCGGCCGACCAGATAGGTCAAGGGCAGGCTCATGGCCAGGTAGAGCAGGGCGATCAGGGTGTAGACCGACATGTTCTGGAAGGTGCTGACGGCCAGGAGCTGACCGGCGCGCGTGAGTTCGGCGACGGTGATCGTCGAGGCGATCGAGGAGTCCTTGAGCAGCATTACAGACGTGTTGCCAAACGGCGGAAGCGTGACGCGGATGGCCAGGGGCATGATCACGCGCAGCATGATCTTGCGCTCGCTCATACCCAGCGACTGAGCCGTCTCGATCAACATCGGATCGACAGACGAGAATCCGGCCCGGAAGTTCTCGGCCTGATAGACGGAGTAGGCCACGCCCAGGCCGATCGCGCCGGCCACGAAGGCGTCCAGCTGGACGCCCAGCTCGGGCAGCACGAAGTAGACATAGAACAGCTGGACGATGATGGGGACGCCGCGGACGGTGTTGATCACCACCCGGCTGATCGCGCGCAGCATGCGATTCCTGGAAATGCCCATCAGGGCCCAGACCAGGCCCAGGATCACGCTGATCACGAGCGCCGCCAGGGTGACGGCGATCGTGACCCCAAGCCCCGACATCAGGATGGGCAGGAACTTCACCGCGTCGGTGAGGAACTGGTCCATCAGAGGGACCACTTGGTCAGGATCGCGGCGATTTCCGTCGCCTTGATCTGGCCGATGGCGGCGTTCAGCTTGGCCAGCAGGGCCGGGTCGTCGCGGCGCACCAGCAGGCAGACATCCTCGCGCGAGGGGGGCGTGAAGTCCGGGGCCAGGCGCAGCGCGGCGTTGGGCGTCGTGCGCAGCCGATGCGCCAGGATCGGCGCATCGCCGTAACCGGCCGCGATGCGGCCGTTGCCCAGGTCCTGCAGGATATCGCCCAGATTGTCGTAGGTCTTGACGTCGGTGACGCCGGCCTGGGCCAGTTGGTCGACGAAGCGAGTGCCAACCTGGGCGCCGACGGAGAGGCCCTTGAGGTCCGCCAGCGCGCGGATCGGACGGGTCTGGCCCTGGGCCGTGACCACGCCGCCGCCATAGGCATAGACGGGATCGGTGAAGGCCACGACCTTTTCCCGTTCGGGCGTGCGCAGGATGCCGGCCGCGATCATGTCGATCTTGCGGGCGGTCAGCGACGGCACCAGCGCCGCGAAGGTGGTGGTCTGGATGCGGATGGCGAGCCCGGCCTTGGCCGCGACCGCGTGGGCGATGTCGATCATCGCCCCGGTCAACTGGTTGGTCTTGAGGTCCAGGAAGCTGAACGGAGCGCCGGTGGCGGTCGAGCCGACGACCAGTGCGCCGGGCGCACCGGATTTTCGGCCGCAGGCCCCGAGCGCCAAGGCGGCGCCGCTCATCGCCATAAGGGTCCGGCGGGTAGGATGGGTTTGGGTATTCACTCGGGCCTCTTGGTGTCGGCGCATTTGGGCCGGGGGCGCTGGACCGGGCCGGGGAGGAGTCTCCGGTCCAGCGCCCCTGCGTCTGCCTAGTAGCGGGCGATGGCCTGAAGGCCGATCGTCCGGGGGCGAAGCGTGGCGCCGGTCCAGAGCGGACCGTTCACATAGGTCGACGACTCGGCGATGTAGTCGACATTGTTCAGAATGTTCTCCCCGTAAATGGAGAGGTTGACCCGGCCCAAGTCAACGCCGGCGCGCAGGTCCAGGGTCGTGGGCTCGGACGGCAGCGGCCGGCGCGGATCGTAGGTCGTCGCGGTCGGGACCTGGTAGAGGAACGGCCCGTCATTGACGCTGCGATAGTTGTACTGGGCGCGTACGAAGCTCTCCCGGCCCGCGACCGTGAAGCGGTACTCGGCGCTCAGATTGACCGTCCAGGGCGTCTGGCCCAGCGTCTGGCCGGCGATGACCACGGGGGCCGTGCCGATCTGGATGGTCTTGTCGTAAGTGGCGTCGTTGTAGCCCAGGCCCAGGCCGAGCAGCAGATTCTCGACCGGCCGGACGTTGAGATTGACGTCGACGCCCTTGCTGGTGGCGCTGGCGGTGTTGGCTACCAGGCTGAAAGCGCAGGTCAGGCGCAGTTGCTGCTGGATGTTCTTCCATTCGATATAATAGGCGCTGGCCTCGAACTGCACCTTGCCGCCGAAGAGCCGGTTCTTAGAGCCGATCTCGTAGCTGTCGGTGGTGTCCGGTTGATAGGTGGCGGCCTTGCCCAGGCCCAGAGCCGAAGATTCCGCCGCGCAGACGTCCGGCAGGGCCTTGTTGACGCCGCCCGTCCGATAACCGCGAGCATAGGAGGCATAGTAGAGCGCTGCCGGCGTGGCTTGCCACGACAGGGCGACCTTGGGCGTGAACGGCTTGGTGGTCATCGAGCCCGACGCGCGCGACACGCCACCGGCATAGGAAACGCCGCGCTCGAGCACGTCGAAGTCGAGGTTGTCCTTGGAGTAGCGCCCGCCCAGGGTCAGGGTCAGGTTGTCGAGGATCTTGTAGTCTAGGTTGGCGAAGACGGCGGTCGTCTTCTCGACCGTCCATTCGTTGCCGTAATAGCGGGCGACGCCATTGACCAGGGGCGAGACGCCCGCGGCCTGCGGCGTGCGCCCATAGCGGACCAGGTAAAGCGCGTTGTAATGCGGCTCGTTGATCGGCAGGTCCGAGCGCAGCGAGCTTCGCGAGAAGTAGGCGCCTACGCTCCATTTCAGGCGCGCGTCGGGATTGGTGTTGTTGACCCGAAACTCTTGGGTGAACAGGTTCTGATAAATGTTGGGGTTCTGCCAGGTGATCGACTGGGGGAAGCCCGGCGTGACAGGATAGAGATAGGCGTTGCCGAACGAGGTGCGGTCGTTGCCGTGGGTGGCGTCGTTCGTCTCCTTTACGTGGCGCTTGAAGAACGAGCTGACGCTGGTGAAGTTCAGGTCGTCGGTCGCGGCCACCATCTTCAGCGCCGGCACCGTGAAGTGGTCGCTGCTGGGCTGTGGGATCGAGGCGTAGCTGAGGAACTTGCCGTTGTCCGGGTCAGAGACGCCGAGCGGGCAGGGGTTCAGGGTCGGGTTGATCACCGAACCGGTCGTTGCTGGGCACCGCGTGGTCAGCGCCGTGCGGTCGTCGAACTTGCTGTTCTGGTGGTAGACGCTGGGCGTAATCGTCAGCCAGTCGGTAGGCTGGATGGTCACAACGGCCCGGAAGACGGTCGCGGCGCTGCTGTTGACGTCCTCATCGCGGCTGGCGGCGTTCTGCCAGCTCTGACGGTCGATCCAGCCGGCGTCCTCGCGATGGTAGAAGCTGATCCGCGCGCCGACCTTGTCCTGAACGATCGGGCCGCCGACGGCCACGCCCAATTCATAACCCTCGCCGCCGTTCTTGGTCTTGCTGACGGCGGCGCGGCCATAGCCGCTGTAGCTGGTCAGGCTGGGCGTGGGCGTGATGAAGCGGATGGCGCCGCCCTGCGAGCTGGCGCCGAACAACGTGCCCTGGGGACCCCGCAGCACTTCCACGCGCTCGAGATCGAAGATGTAGGGCAGGGTGCTGCCGTTGTAGTTCAGCGAGGCGTTGCGGGCCTGGATCGGCGTGTCGTCGATATAGATCGCCGAGGTCGCCGCGCCGGCCGTCGAGTCGATGCCCCGAATGGTCACGCGGGTCGCGCCGCTGCGGGTGATGTCGACGCCCGGGGTCTGGTTGATCACGTCGCGGATGTCGCGAACGCCGCGCTTGTCCAAGGCCTCCTGCGAATAGGCGGCGATCGAGATCGGGGTTTTGGACAGAACCGTGCTTTGCTTGGTGGCGGTGACGATGATTTCCTCGATGCTGTCGGCACCCGAAGCCGTCTGCGCCATGGCCTGTCCGCCGCCGATGATCGCCGCGGCCGCGCCGCACAGCAGCACCTGCTTTGAAATTCTGTCGCGAAGCATCGCTATCCCCTTGTGATGCGCCAGTTCCGAACGCTGAGCCGGCGCCTGAAGGGTTCGGTCCTTCATCGGAAAGCCCGCAAAGGCTCGCCTCTCAGTCCCCATGAGAGTTCCAGCAAGATCGCTTTGCGTAAGGTGAGAAACAGGACTGCAGTGGTGTCAAACCGACACCACTGTTCGATGAGGCTCGTGCGGCGTAGGGGGCGTCTTCGTCAGAGGTCCTTGTGGCGCGCGGCTGTCTGGGCGGCCAGAAAGTCCATCACGGCTCGGACGCGGGGAATCTTAGCCTGGTCGGCGTGGGCGCAGAGCCAGTAGCTGCGCTTCAGGTCGAGGGCTTCTGGTAGCACCCTGACCAGCCGAGGATCTTGCGATGCCGCAAATTTGTGCAGGACGCCGAAGCCGAGCCCCGAGGCGATCGCCGCCTGCTGGGCGGTGATCGAGTTGGACCGGAACATGGTCGGCGCGCCGTCGGCGACCTGGTCCAGGTAGCGAAGCTCGGGCACGTCGATCAGCTCGTCGATATACCAGACGAGCGGTCGGCCGGGCAGGTCGGCGAGGCTTTCGAGCGCGCCGTGCGCCTCAAGATAGCTGCGCGAGGCATAGAGGCCCAGGGTGTAGTCCGCCAGCCGTCGGGCGACCAGGCGGCCCTGGGTCGGCCGGCTCAGCATGATGGCGATGTCGGCCTCGCGCCGGGATAGGTTCACCGAACGCGATTCCGGAACCAGTTCCAGCTGCAAGCCAGGATATTGGTCATGAAACGCCTTGGCGGCGGGCGCGACTAGCCAGGCGCCGAAAGCCTCGGGCGTGGCCAGGCGCACCGTGCCCGACAGAGGCTGCCCCTCGACCCCCAGCCGCTCGGCCGCCGCGATGGTTTCGGCCTCAATGCGCTCGGCGTACTCCACTAGGGCCTGTCCCTGGCCGGTCAGGGTCACGCCGCGGGGCGAGCGGTCGACCAGCCGCGCGCCGACCGCCGCCTCCAAGGCCGACAAGCGTCGGGCGACGGTCGTCTGGTCCACGCCGAGGCGTCGAGCCGCCGCTAGCAATCCCCCGCCCCGTGCCGCCGCCAGAAAGAAGCGAAGATCGTTCCAGTTTAGTGTTTGCATTTTTGCAGGTCAGGCCGCGAATTGGGGCACTATTGCTGCATGGATGCGCGCGGTTAGTCGAGAGGGGTAACTTCAGGAGCCGCCATGCGCACCATTCCTCACTTCGTCGGCGGTCGCGCCGTAGAGGGCACGTCCGGCCATTTTGGCGAGGTCTTCGATCCCAACACCGGCAAGGTCCAGGCGCGGGTCGCTCTGGCCACGGCCTCCGAGTTGGATGCGGCCATCGCCAACGCCAAGGCCGCGCAGCCCTCCTGGGCGGCGACCAATCCGCAACGCCGCGCCCGGGTGATGTTCGACTTCGCGCGGCTGCTCAACGCCCGCATGGACGAACTGGCCGAGCTCCTGTCGTCCGAACACGGCAAGGTCATCGCCGACAGCAAGGGCGACATCCAGCGCGGCCTGGAGGTGATCGAGTTCGCCTGCGGGATCCCACACCTGTTGAAGGGCGAATACACCCAAGGCGCCGGCCCCGGCATCGATGTCTATTCGATGCGCCAAGCCCTCGGCGTGGTGGCGGGGATCACCCCGTTCAACTTTCCGGCCATGATCCCGATGTGGATGATGGGGCCGGCCATCGCCTGCGGCAACGCGTTCATCCTCAAGCCCTCCGAGCGGGACCCGTCCGTGCCGGTTCGCTTGGCCGAACTGATGATGGAGGCCGGCCTGCCGCCGGGGATCCTGAACGTCGTCCACGGCGACAAGGACTGCGTGGAAGGCATTCTCGACCATCCGGACATCAAGGCCGTCAGCTTCGTGGGGAGCTCTGACATCGCCCAGTCGGTGTTCCAGCGCGCCGGCGCTGCCGGCAAGCGCGTTCAGGCCATGGGCGGCGCCAAGAACCACGGCCTCGTCCTGCCCGACGCCGACCTCGACCAGGCGACCGCCGACATTATCGGCGCGGCCTATGGTTCGGCGGGCGAGCGCTGCATGGCCCTGCCAGTCGTGGTCCCGGTCGGCGAGAAGACCGCCGTCGCCCTGCGCGAGAAGCTGGTCGCCGCGATCAGCGGCCTCCGCGTCGGCGTCAGCACCGACAAGGACGCCCACTACGGCCCCGTCGTCAGCGCCGCCCACAAGGCGCGGATCGAGCGCTACATCCAGATGGGCGTCGACGAGGGCGCGGAGCTGGTCGTCGACGGCCGCGGCTTTAGCCTGCAAGGACACGAGGACGGCTTCTTCGTGGGGCCGACCCTGTTCGACCACGTCAAGCCGACCAGCCTTTCGTATCACGACGAGATCTTCGGTCCGGTGCTGCAGATGGTTCGCGCCGAGAGCCTGGCCGAAGGCGTCGGTCTGGCCTCCCGCCACCAGTACGGCAACGGCGTGGCGATCTTCACCCGCAACGGCGACGCCGCCCGCGAGTTCGCCGACCAGGTCGAGGTGGGCATGGTCGGGATCAATGTCCCGATCCCGGTGCCGGTCGCCTATCACAGCTTCGGCGGCTGGAAGCGTTCGGGCTTCGGCGATCTGAACCAGTACGGCATGGACGGCGTGCGTTTTTATACGCGGACCAAGACCGTCACCCAGCGCTGGCCCAAGGGCGGGGCGGTGCTGGACCAGAGCTTCGTCATCCCGACTATGCGGTGATGATTTCCAGCCATGGGTGGTGTCAGGAAGACACCGTCCATGGCCGGAATGGCAACTCCGCCTTGGCGGTGGCGCGGGACATGATCGGCGTCATAGATTTGAAAAGATCAGGGGAGCTTCGCGTGCGCCGTCCAGCCCAATCCGTTCTCGCGGGCTTCGCCCTGCTGGCGACCTCCGTTCTTTGCACGCCAGCGTTCGCCGCCCCGAAGGCCGACCTGATGTTCATCAACGGCAAGGTCATCACGGTCGACGACAAGGACACGGTGGCCACGGGAGTCGCGGTGGTCGGCAACAAGATCGCCGCGGTTGGCGACGTGAAGGCCTGGCGCGGTCCCCAGACCAAGGTCATCGACCTGAAGGGCCGGGCGCTGCTGCCGGGGTTCATCGACTCCCACTCTCATGTGGCGGGCATGGCCAATGTCGAGGCGCACTACATCAACATCCAGGTCCCACCGCTGAAGGATGGAGCCGCGGTCATCGCGCGCCTCAAGGAGGTCGCCGCCAAGCTGCCGCCCGGCGCCTGGCTGACCGGGCAGGGCACCTACAACCAGGTGATGCCGACCCGCGCGGAGCTCGATGCGGCCTTCCCAGACAACCCCGTCGACCTGCAGTGGAGTGTCCACGACCACCTGATCAACCACAAGGCCGCGACGGTGATGGGCATGGGCAAGGCCTTCCCCGATCCGGCAGCTGGCGCGACGGGGCGCTACGAGCGCACCGCCGAGGGCGAGGTGGCGATCATTCGCGACGCGCCCGCGCCCTGGCCCAAGAACAAATCGCCGGCCTTCAACCCCGCTGAGCTGAAGGAGGCGTTGCGTTACATCCTCGGCGACTTCTACCTCAAGCGCGGCGTGACGACGGTGTCGGACATGTCGGACATGGACTCTTACAGGGCCTATGCCGAACTTGAGGCCGAGGGCCGCCTGCCGACTCGGGTGCGCATGAACTACATGCTGCGCGGTCTCAAAAGTGTTCCCGGCGTCAATACCGCGACGGATCCGTCCGTCTCGCCTCTGGCGTCGCTACGGGCCGCTGGAATTACGCCCGGTAAAGGCGATGACTGGTTGCGCGCGGGCGCCATCAAGTACATCGCCGACGGTGTCTGGGGCACGACGGCGGCGGTCTACAAGCCGGTCTGGAACGGGGCGGGCACCACCTGGACGCCGAACAACTACGGCGGCACCGGCATGACCCAGGAGGAGATGACCGCGGCGGTGATCGAGGCGGCCAAGGATGGCTGGCAGGTGCAGATCCACGCCAACGGCGACAGGGCCCAGGACATGGTTCTGACGGCCTACGAGGCCGCGCAGAAGGCCTACCCGCGTCCCGACCCGCGCTATCGCATCGAACATTTCGGCCATTTCCTGGTCCAGGACCCGGAACGGACCGAGGCGCGGCTGAAGCGGATGAAGGACGACCACGTCATTCCCTCGCCGCAGCCGGCGTTCCTGTGGCGGCTGACGGACGTCAACGTCAAGGAGCCGGACGTGAAGTTCTTCCCGATGAAGACCTTGATCGATCGCGGCTTCCACCCGGCGGGCGGTGTCGACACCGTGGGGACGCAGAACTTCGCGACCTATCCGATGTTCTCGATCGCTCGCGCGGTCAACCGCGACACCAAGTACGGCACGGTCACCCAACCCGAAGAGGCGATCTCGGTGATGGATGGCATCCGCATGTTCACCGCCTGGGCCGCCTACGCCAACTTCATGGAAAAGACCCAGGGCAGCATCGAGGTTGGCAAGCTGGCCGATTTCGTGGTCCTGGCCCAGGATCCGCTGACCGCGCCAAAGGCCAAGCTGGCCGACATCCCTGTCGACATGACGGTCCTGGACGGCAAGGTGGCCTATCAACGCTAGGCTCTGTCCATCGGAGGCGCGGCAGCGTTGCAGCGATGACGGACGAAGGGCGCAAGGGCGTGTTTCCACGCCTTACGATCTGGGCGTCCGGTTCTTTGCGGGAAGCGAACGCCAGGTATTTGGCGCGTGCATGTCGCCTAGTCTCAGGGCGCCAAGATGAGGGTCGTCTTGGCGTAGCTGCGAACGTCGGGTTCCTGGACTAGGTCCGGCTTCTGCTCATGGCGCGGCCCAGCCGCTGGCTCGGACGCGTTGACTGACCAGGGAAGGGACTTCTCGCCCACTCGGATGGCGGGCGAGAAGTAACGAACTCCAGTCTGGAGATCTGGACCTCAAGAGGCCACTGAGCTCACGACCGCGCAGCGCAGGCTCCGGCGTCGAAATCGACGAACGGCGCTGCCGACCTAGACCTGGGTCATGCCGCCGTCGACACAGAGTTCGGCGCCGTTGACGAAGCTGGCGTCGCCGCTGAGCAAGAAGGCGGTCGCCGCGGCGACCTCGTCCGGGCGCGCCATGCGACCCAGCGGGATTTGGCCGACGAGCGCCGCACGCATCTCCTCGCTCGTCGCCGCCATCATCGCCGTGTCGGTGGGGCCGGGGCTCACCACGTTCACCCGGATGCGGCGCGGCCCGAGCTCCGCCGCCCAGGTGCGGGCGAATGAGCGGATCGCCGCCTTGGTGGCCGCGTAGACGCCGTAGTTGGGCACCCCGATCGCGTCGGCGATCGACCCGACCAGCACTACGGCCGCGCCGTCCGGCATGGTCGCCAGGCTGGCTTGCAGCGCCAGCATCGCGCCCCGGACATTCACGGTGAAATGACGATCGAAATGCTCGACGCTCGCGTCGGCCAGCGAGGCTGGTTCGGCCAAGCCGGCATTGAGCACAAGGGCGTCGATGCGGCCGTCCTGAGCCCTCACGGTCTCTACCACCTTGGCGAGGTCGCCAGCCTCGCTGGCGTCCGCGACCAAGCCGACAGCATTGTGTCCCACCTGCTCGGCCGCCTTCTCGACCTCTGCCGCGTTTCGGCCGGTGAGGTAAACCCGCGCGCCATCGGCGGCCAGCCGCTCGGCGACCGCCAGGCCGATGCCCTTGGCGCCGCCGACAACCAGGGCGATATCGTTATCCAGTCGAGCCATCATGTTGCTCCTCATGCAATGACGGCGGTTTAGATATACGGAATATATCTGCTATCAAGAACGCACCATGAGTAGCCTAGATATCCCCGACGATACCGATCTGGACCAACTGTCCGAGCGCGCACGCCAGGACATGGCGCAGGTGCGGCCGGTGCTGGAGAAGATCGCCGACAAGTGGACGATCATGATCCTGACCGTCCTCTGCCCTCGGCCGTCACGCTTCAACGAGATCAAGCGACGGCTGGACGGCATCACGCATAAGGCGCTGGCCGACGCGCTCAAGCGGCTCGAGCGCCATGGCCTGGTGACCCGAACGGTGCTGCCGACCGCTCCGATTGGGGTGGAGTACGCGATCACACCCTTGGGCCATTCGCTTCGAGAGCCTTTCGAGGCCCTGTGCGCCTGGGCCTTGGCCCATGCCGACGAGATGCGCCGCACCGAGCGGTGATCGCCTAGCCACCAATAATCGCGCTGCGACGGAGGAACTTGGAGAAGGCGTCATGGCAAGCTGGAAGTCGCCGCCGCCATCCGGTCGTCGAAGGTGGCGCTCAACATGGAAATGAAGGCCCGGACGGCCGGGTTGCTGCGCCGGCTTTCCGGCCACAGGGCTGTGACGTTGTGGCGTTCCACCGCGAAAGCTGAAAGGACCGGCGTCAGCTGTCCACGATCCACATACGGCGCGGCCACGAAGGAGGCGCCGACGCCGATCCCGCCGCCCGCCACCAGCGTCGCCATCAAGGCCTCGCTGGCGTCGATCACGATGTCGGATCTGGGCAGGATCTCGATTTCACGATCGGCGATCTTGAACGGCCAGCGAAACATCTGACCGCTGCTCTGATAGCGTAGATTGACCGTATCATGGGCCTCGAGGTCGTTTGGATGCGATGGCGTTCCACGCGCGGCCAGGTAGTCCGGAGAGGCGAAGCAGCAAAGCCGATAGGGCGCGAGCTTGCGCGACAAAAGGCGGCTGTCGGGGACTTCGCCGATACGGACGGCGACATCGATCCCGTCGTCGATCAGGTCCGTCGTCCTGTCCTCGAGACGAAGATCGATCGAGAGATCCGGAAAGCGCCGCCGGAACGCGGGCAACGCAGGCGCGATCACATGCAGGCCGATCGGGAGGGACGCGGCCACCCGAAGCTTGCCACGCGGCTCCGACCGCGCCGTCAGCGCTACCTGCTCGATCTCCTCGGCCTGGCGGATCAGGTTCAAGGCGCGCTCGTGCAGGTCGCGACCCTCTGGCGTGAACGCCAGTGAACGCGTGGTGCGGGTGAACAAGGAGACGCCCAGCCGCTGCTCGAGCCGCTGGATGCTTTTGCTCACGGCCGAGGGGGAGATCGACAGCGACCGCGCGGCCGCCGTGTAGCTGCCCATCGCGCCGACCCGCGCGAAGGCGATCAATCCCGTGAGGCGGTCGAGGCTAATTTGTTCCATGGCGGCACTATTGAAGTGATTTTTGGCCTGATTATCAACCTTATCGCCGCCCGCTAAATCAGCCGTCAAGCGCCGTGCGAGGAGATTGATCATGGGCGAGACGATGAAGGCGGTCCGACTGCACGCCTTTGGCGGACCCGAAGTGCTGACCTACGAAGACGGCCCCAAGCCTGACGTTAGGCCGGGCGAGGTCTTGGTCCGTGTCCGGGCCGTCGGCCTCAATCCGCCGGACTGGTATCTGCGCGACGGCTATCGCGCCCTGCCGCCCGAGTGGCGACCGGACGGGGACTTCCCGCTCATCCTGGGAACCGACGTCTCCGGCGTTGTCGAGGCGACGGCCGCTGACGTCACCGACTTCCAGGTCGGGGACGAGGTCTTCGGCATGGTGCGCTTCCCGGACGGCGTCATGACCGGCGGCGGCGCCTACGCCCAATATGTCAGCGCGCCGGCCTCGCATCTGGCGCGCAAGCCGGCCAAGCTGGATCACATCCAAGCCGCCGGCGCGCCGATGTCCCTGCTGACGGCGTGGCAGTTCCTGATCGAGCTTGGCCACGACGCGCCCAATCCCTTCCAGACCTTCCCGCATGCGCCGGTCGAGCTTGAAGGCCGGACGGTGCTGATCAACGGCGCCGGCGGGGGCGTCGGCCATCTGGCGACGCAACTGGCCAAGGCGCGGGGCGCGCGGGTGATCGCCGTGGCCTCGGCCAAGAACGCGGCGATGCTCGGCGCGTTCGGGGTCGACCAGTTCATCGATTACGGAAAAGCCGCCGTCGAAACGGTCGTCCGGGATGTCGACCTGGTGCTCGATGCGGTGGGCGGCGCCCGGATGGAACGGCTTCTGGACGTGATCAGGCCTGGCGGCGCCCTGTTCCTGGTCAACCCGCTGGGCTTCGAGGGCCACGACGTCGCCGCGCAGCGCGGGATCAAGGTCTCGTCGACCCAGGTCCGCTCGAATGGCGCGCAGCTGTCGCGGGCCGCCGCATTGCTCGACCAGGGGGCCGTCCGCGTGGTGATCGACAGCGTCTTTCCGTTGTCGGAAGCCTCGCGCGCGCACCAGCGCGTCGCCGAGGGCGGCATCCAGGGCAAGATCGTCCTGACCGTCGCCTGACGCCGACGCGCCTGCTCGTCGCGGCGGGATCCGTTTCCTTGTTCGAGCTTCCGGAGTCGCTCGCCATGATCATCGTCACGGGCTACGTGCAGGTCCCGCCCTCGGACCTTGAGGCCTTCGCCCGCCATCTCGCCGATCTCGCCGAAGCCACCCGCCAGCGCGACGGCGTCGTGTCCTACGACGCTGCCGTGGTCGACGCGTCTCGCGGGCGGCTGCTCGTGATGGAGCGCTGGCGAGACCAGCAGGCCCTAAGCGCCCACCTGGCGGCCGCCGACACCGTCGCCTTCGTGGCGCGATGGGGGCCGCGGCTCTCGGCGGACGTCAGAAAGTACGATGCGACGCGCGAGCGGGCCTTGGCGGACGCCTGAACCTTCCAGGCGACCCGCGCCGCGTTTGTATTCGGGAGAACGCGACGCTCCTCTATCGAGCCGATGCGGGGAAGACCGGAATGGCGCCAAAGCTCCGCGAGTCATGCGCCGGGAGCGGATGGATTTGAGGGAATTTCTCGCGGATGGCTCTGACGAGAGCGGTATCCTTGCGCACCACGATGTTGTTTTCGCCGATCAACCAGCGAAGCATCCAGGGCTTCTCCGCAGGGATATCGACGCCTTCCATTTGGAACACGAGGTCCCCGATCAGGGCGTATCGAGCGCCTGAGGGCAGGCTCACGAAAACGACGACGGAGTCCGGCGTATGACCGGGAGCCGGGACGATGACCACCGAGCCGTCTCCGAAGACATCGTGGCTTCGTGGAAAGCCAAGATAGGGCCCGCCGTCGAAATCATACAGTCTATAGTTGATGCCCCTAAGGCTGTTGATCACCTCCGTGCCTTCCGCCTTGGACGTGATCCAGCGTTTTCCGGTCGCGGTCTCCATGACCGGGACGCCGCGGAAGTCGTCGACGCCGCTGACGTGATCCCAATGACCATGGGTGGGTATGATCGCGGCGATGTCGCCAGGATGGACGCCGCCGGCCGCCAACCGATCCACGGCCGGAACGCCCTTGGTTTGCGGGGTCCGCTGCATCGGCGGGATCAGCTTGATGTGTTCGTCGATGCGCCGGCCGAAACCCGTGTCGATCAGCAGGTTTCCCTTCGGATGCCGGACAAGGATGGCCGTCGCCGCCAGGTGACGGGTCTCGGACCACGCGCCGCCGCGATAGGTCAGGGCGGCCGGACTGTCGTAAGTCCCGGTTGGCAGCGCGCTGATCGACATGCTGGCTGGAGGCGATGCGGGCGGCAGGTCGCCTATATTCACCGCCGGAAGCTCAAGCCTCGCGGGCCTGAACGTCAGGGCTAGGACGGCGATCGCGACCATGATCACCGTCGCCAGGACAGCGAAGGCCCACAGGACGATCCTGGCGACCCTCGTCTTGGCGACGCCTCCCAGCCTGTCTGAGATTCTGACCATGACTCGCTTCACCTTTCCGTTCGGCGCATTGGATGTCGCCGCGCTGCCCATGCAGTGATAGTGGATGTTATCGTATCATCAGAAGATACGATAATCGTCATTATCGTTTGGAGTCAACGAGCGGTGAAGGATTGGGCGGAGGGTCACCCCAAGGCGAAGCTGATGGCGCGCAAACGCGCCGCGATCGTGGACGCGGCTCGCGAAGCCTTCCTTCGTGACGGCTATGGCGGGGCGAGCATGGAGCGGATCGCCAAGGACGCCGGCGTCTCGATCATGACCCTCTACCGGCACGCCGAGGGGAAGGATGATTTGTTCTCGGCTGTCATTGCGCAGGCCTGTCATCCAGCCGATCAAGCCGAGCAGGCGCGCATCCACGAGTCCCTTCAAAAATCGCTGCAGGACGTCTTGGTCTTCATCGGCGTGATGTTTCAGGAGCGGATCGCCAGCCCGGCGACAATAGCCTTGTTCCGAACGGTGATGGTTGAGACCCTCCGCTTTCCACACCTGGCGGAGATCGCCTATCGCGGCCTGATCGGAGCGCACCAAGACGCTCTCGACGCCTTTCTCGGCGAGAGAGATGAAACCGTCTCTCTCGACGCGGGACAGCGCCGGAAGCTCGGCGCGGCCTTCCTCGATCGCCTCGTGGGACTCGATAGCTTCCGCGTGCTTCTGGGGCTCGAGGGCGCAACGGACGCTGAACGCCTGGACCGCGCCATGTCAGCCTCCGCCGAATTGATCTCCGCATTGCCCGCCCCGACGGGCGGCAAGCACTAATCCAGCCAGATCCCTGACCGCTCGCAGCCTCCAGAATGGGCGTCGTGGGTAGGCGCCGGCGCTGCGGTCGCTTACCACGCACGCCGGATCAATGCTCCGCGCACGGCGTTAATTGACGACATCCGACAGGACCTTGCCGTCACAGCGGGTCCTGTCTGTCGCCTTGTGAGAAGGAGCCGATCATGAAATTCGCTATCTTGGGTTTTTCCCTCGCCGCTGTCGCCACTGGTGCGCTCGCTCAAACCACCATCGCCCAGCTTGAAAGCCAGCCGGCCAAGGGCGCCTTCACGGTTGGCCAGATCGAAGACGCCGATGTCATCGACGCCGCTAACCGCAAAGCCGGCGAGGTCGAGCACGTGCTTCTCGATGCGGCCGGCAAACCCACAGCCATCGTGATCGAGATCGACCGCATGGGCCCGGATAAGAAGGTTGTCGTGGCCCTGGCCGATGTAACCGTGGCGCCCGAGCCGGGCGATCCGGACGACCACATCGTTCGCGCCAAGCTGACGAAGGCTCAGCTGGCTGCGCTGCCTGACTGGAAGGGTTAGGACGGGCGACCTTTAGGGCGCGTCCCATGAACCGGCCCCACCTTATCGGGTGGGGCTTTTCATTTGCGCGCCAGCCGAGTTGGAAGGGGCTTGGGCGCCGTTTGCGCGCGCTGAGTGTCTGGTTTCCGGAGATGCGCCAAAGTCAGTCCATGGCGCTTGCTTGCCTCCATCATACGCCAATCACCCCTTGGCGACTGCGTCGCATTTTTGACGGCCCTAACCTGTTTCCGGGACACTTCTAGCCTGCACCGACAACCGGCTGGCGGCTGGACGCCGCGGGGACGTCCCACACTTGGAGGACTATCTCTGCGGGGCCGAGGCGGCCAGTTCGGCGAGGCCCTCGGCGAGGGAGACGACGGGCGCATAGCCCAGTTCGCGGCGAGCCTTGCCGATGTCGAGCGTCACCTCGACGGCTGAGGCGGAGAAGCCCTGCAGGGTGAGGGGAACGGGCTTGGCGCCGCGCGTGGCCGCGCCGATCAGGTCGCCCAAGGCCGCGACCACCCGCACCACCGTGCGAGGCGCGGTCTTGTCCGGCGGGGCCTGGCCCTGGGTCTCCAGCAGCGCCGACACGAACGCGCGGAAGGTCGCCGGCTCACCGTCGGACAGGAAGTAGATTTCGCCGCCGCGTCCGGCCCGCAGCGCCAAGTCGACGCCGTGGCAGAGGTTGTCGATGTGGGTTGTCGACGTCAGATAGCCGCCGCCGTCGATCCAGGCCAGCTGTCCCGACCGCGCGGCCTCCACCAAGGCCGGCAGGGCCGTGGTGTCGTCGCGCCCCCAGACGAAGCGCGGGCGCACCACCAGGACGTCGAACCCCACGTCGTTCATGGACAGGGCGATCGTCTCGGCGGCGATCTTGCTGCGCGAATAGGAGCCCGCCGGGCGCGCCGGATAGGGCCGGGTCTCGTCGACGTTCCTCAGCGGACGGCCGTCGCCCAGCACCGATTCCGTGCTCAGGTGCACGACGCGGCGGACGCCCGCCGCCCGCGCGGCGCAAAGGACGTTCCGCGTCCCCTCGGCGTTCGTCCGCATCTGCGCGGGGCCGCCATGGCCGTGATCGGTGTCGGCCGCCGCGTGGATCAGGGCGTCGCAGCCGGCCATGGCCTCGCCGATCGCCGGGTCCAGGATGTCGCCGACGACCGCCACGGCGCCCATGGCCTGCAGGCGCTCGGCGTCCTGCGGATTGCGCGACAGGGCCACCACCTGGACGTCGTCGCGCAGGAAGCGGCGGGCCAGGTTGCGTCCCACATAGCCGGCGGCGCCGGTCAGGAAGAGGCGGCGCGGGCAGGCGTGCGAGATCGTCGCCGCGCCGGGGGCGGCGGAGGGGGTGTTTGTCATCTTGAAAATCCGGTAGGGGGAGGGATCAGCCGCCGGCGGGCGCGCCGTCTTGCGGGTGGGCCTGCGACAGCCATTCGATCTCTCGAACGATCCTGTCGCGCTCGGCCGGCGGGAAGTGGTGGAAATCCAGATGCTCGAGGAACTTCAGGCCCTCGAGGGCCAGATAGGCCAGCTGCGCGCCGCGCGGCGAGGCCGAGGTCGCCAGCACCCGGGCGACGACGCTGGCCTGGCTGGCCTGCATCTTACGCCGCAGGTCGGCGTCCAGTACCAGGGCGGCGCTGAGGTTGAGCGCGACGGCTCGGAAGTCCTCGGGCGGGGCATGGGCGCCGCCCCGGATGCGGCCGCGGATGGCGCGGCTGTCCTGGCCTTCCAATTCTGCTTCCAGCGCCGCGTGGCGGGCGGCGTCGGCCTGGAACGCGCGATCCACCACGGCCTCGATCAGGGCCTGCTTGGTCTTGAAGTCGTAGATCACCGTGGCCTTGCCGACCCCGGCCTCCTTAGCCACCGCGTCCAGCGTGAGGTTCGTGGCGCCATCGCGCGCGACGACGCGTTCGGCGGCGTCGAGGATAGCTTGCTGGTCAAAGACGCGTCGACGTCCCATGGCCGCTCCGATTCATAACCGACCGGACGGTTATAAATAATGCGAGACCTCGCGTAAAGCCTGTGGACCAGAGCGGGAACCGCCTCGTGACGATCTAGGCGCGCTGATGGGGGCTTGGTTCAGCGGCAGCTCCTCAATTTCGACTGTCTGGAGGCGGGGGAAGTTCCGCTAGCGCCGCGTTGTAGTCGCCGGGGTCTCCAACGGAAGTTTCACACGATTGTCGTCAGGCGCTGGCATGGCCGGCTCATGTCCATCCCAGCCTCCGATCAGGGCCTGGCGCGCGAGTCGGCCGGCCCGCCAGGCGCCGAGCGCTTTGAGGCCCTGACCCGACGCCTTCGCATCCCGCTGCTTCGTTACTTCACCCGCCGTACCGGCTCGCGGCCTGACAGCGAGGAATTGGTGCAGGACCTGTTCCTGCGACTGCTGCGCCGCCCTGGCCTGATGGCCCTGGAAAGCATCGACGGTTATGTATTCGAGGCTGCGGCGAACCTCCTTCGCGACAAGGTAAAGCGGGAACGGGCGCGGCCGCTGCTGAGCGCGGTCGACTTGGATCGTATCGACCTGGCTGACGACCTCCCGGACGCGGAGGACGTCATCGGCGGGCGACAGAACCTGGAACGCATCCAGGTCGCCCTCAAGTCGCTGTCGCCTCGGGCGCGCACGATCGTCATTCTTCGTCGCTTCGAGGACATGAGCCACGCCCAGATCGCCGCCCGACTGAACATCTCGGTCAGCGCCGTTGAGAAGCATCTCGTGCGGTCGATGGCTGTTCTGCGCAACGCCTTGCAGGAGCAGGGCTGATGGGGCGTCGCATCGTTCACGAAGATCAGGCCGCCCAATGGTTCGCCAAGGCCGATCGTGGGCCGCTGGCGGCGGACGACCGCAAGGCCTTCCTTGAATGGCTCGAAGCGCCCGGCAACGCCGAGGCCTATCAGGAAACCGCCGACGCCTGGTCGTCCCTGGCGGCGGCCAAGGGGGCCGATGGCCTGATAGCGATGCGCGCGGCTGCTTTGCGCGACGCGTCCGGGATCGGCCGTCGGCGCATGATCTTGGGCCTCGTCGGCGCCGCGACGGCGGCCGGCGGGGGCGGCGTCGCGGTGATGATGGCCAGCACGGCCGGCGCGACGATCCGCACCGGTGCGGGTGAGCGTCTTACCGCCCCGTTGCCGGACGGATCGAGCGTAACCCTGGCTCCGCTGTCGAGGGTGCGTGTGCAGTACGACACTCAGCGTCGTCGTGTGCGGCTCGTCGAGGGACAGGCCTACTTCGACATGCGCTCGGCCCCCGACCGGCCGTTCCAGGTCGTTGTCGGCGATGAGCGCGCCCAAGGCAGCGGCGGGCGCTTCCAGGTGACCAGGCAGGGCGATACGGCGCAGATTCTTATCGAGGACGGAGCGCTCGACGTCGTCGCGGCTGGACAGGCCGCGGCGCGAAGGCTGACGACCGGCCACATGCTGTCGGGTCAGGCCGGGCCAAAGTCCGTAGCGGCGGCCGATCTCAACGCGCTGACGGCTTGGCGCGATGGTCGGCTGGTGTTCAACGACACGCCGTTGCCGCAAGTCGTCGCGGCGTTCAATCGCTACTCCAGCGACCAGTTGTCCCTGGTTCCGGGCGCGCGGCTGAACGACATCCGGATCTCCGGATCGTTCCGCTACGACGGCGCGCGCGAGTTCGCCAACGCCCTGCGGGCGGGCTTTGGCGTGCGCGTCCAGCAGGTCGACCGGACGACCTGGGAGATCGCCGAATGACGGCGGCTAGCGTTCCGGCATTCGATGAAATTTTCACGACAAGGTGAGGCTTTCAGCGGGGCCGCAGTTCCTGGGGATGATCGGTCGACGGGGGCCGGATTGCCTAGGAAAGCACGATGACGAACCGAGTTTCCCACGCCGCTGGTCTTCGGCGCGGCCTGATGGCCTGCTGCGCCCTGCTGGTCCTGGGCGCGGCCGCGCCGGCCCTGGCCCAGGAGCCCGCCGCGCCGCCGGTGGCCTTCACCCTGCCCACCCAACCCCTGGACCTGGCCCTGCCGGCCTTCGCCAAGCAGGCCGACGTGCAGGTGCTCTATGCGTCGAACCTCGTGAAGGGCAAGCGGGCCAACGCCGTGATCGGCACGCGCCCGCCCGCCGAGGCGCTGCGCGACCTCCTGGCGGGTTCGGGCCTGAAGGCGACGGCTACCGGACCGCGGACCTTCCTGATCTCGGCGCAGGAAAATCCGGTCGTCGCCGAGCTGGAAGAAGTGATCGTCACGGCCCAGAAGCGCTCGGCGCGGATCGAGAACGTCCCGATCGCCGTGACCGTCGTCGAGGGCGGTGACGCCCAGCGGCGCGGGATCACCAATGTCGTCGATCTGGTCGATCAGGTCGCCGGCGTGTCGGTGAACTATGCCTTCGGCGGCACCAACTACGGTCTGATCAGCATCCGCGGTATCGGCGGCGCCGACGACTACAAGCCCAACGGCAACCCCTCGGTCGCCCTGCATATCGACGGCGTCTACCAGACCTCGAACGCCTATCTGGGCATGCCGTTGTTCGACCTCGATCGCATCGAAGTGCTCAAGGGCCCGCAAGGCACGCTTTATGGCCGCAACACCACGGCCGGCGTCATCAACGCGATCACCCGGGGTCCTGGTCAGGCTCTCGAAGGCTCGGGCCGCGTCGAGTACGGCAGCTACGACTACACGGAGATGGAAGCTTCGGTCGGCGGGCCCGTCAGCGAGACCCTCGGCGTGCGTCTGGCCGTCCTGGCTCAGAATGGCGGCGGCTTCATGGATGGCGCCGGTGCGGGCCTTCTGGCCGGCTTCCGTCCGTCGGTGCGCGGCGTGGTCCAGACCCAGGTGCCGGCGCTGGTTGATCCGGGCCGCCGAAAGGGTTTCGGCGACAAGGACCTGGTCGCCGGCCGCGCGACGTTTGACTTCAAGATGGCCCCGGAGAGCGATTTGGTCGTGAAGCTGTTCGGCAGCCGCGACCGGGGCGACACCCGTCAGTACGATCGGATTTCGCGGGCCCAGGACGCCACGGTCGCCAACGCCGGCGAGAACAACGATCCTTACGAGTTCTATTCGACGGGTTATCCGACCCAGAGGATCGACATCTACGGCGGCTCGGCGAGCTTCAGCCACAAGGTTCGCGAGAACCTGAACTTCACCGCCATCGGCGGCTGGCAGGGCAGCAAGCGTTCGGTGCAGGGCAACGGCGATGGTTCGCCCTATCCAGCCTCGTATTTCGACGCCAACGAGAAGCTCAGCCAGTCGTCTCTGGAACTGCGCCTGGCCGACGACACGGGCGGCAAGCTGGACTGGATCGCCGGCGCCTTCTACGTGACCGACGACGTCAAGTTCAACACCAACTGGATCAGCTACTCGGCGCTGACCAACTACGACAACCTGCACCGCCAGGAACGCAACAGCTTCGCCCTGTTCGGCCAAGCCGACTACCACCCGCTCGAGCGCCTGCAGGTGTCGGCGGGTCTGCGCTACACGCGCGACAACGCCCACTATGTCGGCCGCAACGTCGACCACAATCCGTGGGGCATCAGCACCTTCTCGACGACCTTCGCCACCACAAACCCGTTCGCATGGGACGAGAAGTTCGACGACGACAACGTCTCGGGCCGCCTGACCGTGAAGTACGACGTCACGCCCAGCCTGAACGTCTTCGTGTCGGCCGGCACGGGCTATCGCGGCGGCGGTTTCGATGGCACCTCGATCTTCACCGTGGCCGAGACCAAGCCCTTCGCCTCGGAGACCGTGCGCGCCTACGAGGCGGGCCTGCGCTGGACCACGCCGCGCCTGCGCCTGTCGCTGGACGCGTTCGACTATCGCTTCAGCGAACTGCAGGCCACGACGCGGCTGGCCAACGATACCAACGGTCGGGCCAATGTCGGCAAGGCCAGCAGCAAGGGTATCGAGGTGGCGCTCAGCGCTCAGTTGCTGCGCACCGAGCGCCAGAGCCTGAGCTTCGACGTCAACGCCGCCTGGCTCGACACCGAGGTCCTGTCGTTCTCATCCAACCGGGTGGCCGAGGTGCTGCAGACGGTCGGGGATCCGCTGCCGGGCGCGCCGGACGTGTCGGCCACCGCCAGCCTGAACCACAGCATCACCCTGAAGGAAGGCTGGTCGCTGCGCAGCCGCGTGGGCGTCACCCACCATGGCGAGGAATCCAACCGCCTGAACGCCACGCCGGGCAACACGGCCAAGGCCTACACCCTGGTCAACGCCCGCGTGGACTTGGCCACCCCGTCGAACTGGACGCTCTATGCCTATGGCCGCAACATCACCGACGAGGTCTATTTCCCGGAGCTGAACGGCGCGGCTCGACTGGTTGGGGCGCCCGCCACCTACGGGATCGGCGCGCGGTTCGACTTCTGATCGCGGGGCGATCCGGTCCTTGGGCCGGATCGCCTCACTTCGTTCTCCTGATGGGATCCCAGCTATGTCCCTGCTGACCCGCCGCGCGGTGATGGCGGCCTCGACCGGCCTTTTCCTGGCCCGCGCGACGGCGACGCAGGGACTGGAGATCCGCCGGGCCGCGCCCGCCGAGCCCTTTGCGATGGGCGTGGCCAGCGGTGATCCGTCGACTGACGGCTTCGTACTGTGGACCCGCCTCAGCGCCGGCGGCGCGTCGCTCGACGCTCCGGCCGTTCCCGTCGCCTATGAGGTCGCCGAGGATGAGGCCTTCCACCGTATCGTGCGGCATGGCCGCCGCGCGGCGACGCCGACCTTGGGCCATTCGGTTCACGTCGAGCTCTCGGGTTTGCGCCCCGGCCGACCCTACTGGTACCGGTTTCACGCCTTGGGCGCGGTCAGCCCGGTCGGCCGCACCGCCACCGCGCCGGAGCACGCCGAACGCGCGCGGATCGCCGTCAGCTCGTGCCAGCATTTTGAACTAGGCTGGTTCAGCGCCTATCGCGACATGGTCGCCGCTCAACCCGACCTGATCGTGCAGTTGGGCGACTACATCTACGAGAACAGCTACGCCCAGTTTCCAAAGGTCCGTCGCTTCGACGCGCCCGAACCCACGGACCTGGACGGCTATCGTCGGCGGCACGCGACCTACAAGTCCGATCACGACCTTCGCGAGGCCCATCGGCTGGCGCCCTGGATCGTGACCTGGGACGATCATGAGGTCGAGAACGACTATGCCGATCTGGCCAACCTGAAGGGGCTGGATCCTCAGGTCTTCGCCCGTCGGCGGGCGGCCGCCTACCAGGCCTACTTCGAGCACCTGCCGGTGCGCCCCAGTCTGTGGGCCCGTCCAGGCGAGCCGCGACTCTATCGGCGCCTCGCGTGGGGGGATCTGTTGAGCCTGCCGGTATTGGATGGGCGGCAGTATCGCTCGCCCCAGGCCTGCAATCCTCCAGGTCAGAGCGGGAACCGAGCGCGCCGCGACTGTCCCGGGCTGAGCGCGCCAGGCCGCACCATGCTGGGCGCGGCCCAAGAGGCTTGGCTGGACCGGACGCTGAAGGCCGAGCGCGGGCGCTGGACCCTGCTGGCTCAGCAGACGGTGGTCGCGCCGATCGAAACGCCGGACGGCGTGATGTCGGATCAGTGGGACGGCTACGCCGCCGCGCGCGACCGCCTTATGCGCAGCATGACCCGTCCATCGGTGCGCAACGCCGTGGTCCTAAGCGGCGACATCCATGCCTACATGGTCAACGACCTGCGGATCGGCCGAGCCGACGCGGCGCCCGTGGCCACTGAGCTCGTGACGACATGCCTGGCCGCCAGCCACGCGCCGCCGGCGCGTTATGGCGATGTCCGGGCTCGCAATGACCACGTCCGCTTCGCCGACATCGAACGCTCGGGCTACACCTTGATCGAGGCGACGTCCCGGAAACTGGACATTGATCTGAGGGCCGTCTCGGATCAGGCCGACCCCAAAGGTGTCGCCCAAAGCCTGGCGCGGTGCGTGATCGAAGATCAACGCCCGGGCGCGCAATTCACCGTATGACCTCCGGCTCGCCCACGGCTTCTTCATAACCCAAGCGGTGAGGCGCGGAACTCAGGTGGCGGAGGCCCCGCGCCGAGACGGCTGCGCCATCGACAAGGCGGTTGAAGTCTGGAGTACGGACGGACAACGGATCATCGTCATCGCACGGACGGGGTAAGACCCTCTCCTGGCGCGAACCACGACGGGCGCGCCACGAACTTCAGGTCCAGCGGATCGGGCGCGCCTGGATAGTAGTCGGTGCTGATGATCTGTGCGCCCGATTGCTCGGCCGACTTCAGGCGGCCAAGGTCGTGGTTGCGGGCCTCGCTGGTGTCGGCGTCGCTGCGCGTGCGGACCAGGAAGCCTTGGGCGGCCAGGGCCTTGATACGGGCTTCTTCCGGACGCGGATCCTGGATGTTGAACACCGCCGCTTCGGCCTGGTCCTCGGCATAGAGGCCGAATAGGACACGGCCCTTCAGCGACGGGTGACCGACGCGGTAGGCCTCCTCGACGCGGGGATTGGCGTCCAGCACCAGCAGCACCTTGCCGCGCGCGCTGTCGGCTGTCGGCCAACCGCCGCCGGTGACGCCTTCGCGCAGGGTGGCGCGCGTCCCGCGAACGTCGTCGGGCGTGATGATGCGATCCCGGCCGAACGCCTTGATCGCGTCGGCGTCCAGGCTGGCGAAATCAGCCTCGGTCCACAGCGGCGGGTTCGGAATGGCCGGGTTGTTGAACGGCTCTTCCTTGGTGTTGACGAAGATCACGATCGGCTGGTGATCGGGGTGGGCCTCGGACCAGGTCGCGACCTCGACGAAGCAGTCGGACAGACGCAGGCACAGGGTGCGGGCGTCGACGACCGGGGCGTGCAACACCTTGGCGCCGGGCGTCTTCATGATCGCGAGCTTGGCCGGGTCCTTGGCGTAGGGGCCGGCGTAGAGGCCTCCGGCCGTGTCGGCGTAGGGATCGAATTCCAGCTGCCGGATTCCCAGGTCCAATTGGGCGCTGATCGGCGGATGGCCGTATTCGACGCCGCGCGAGCGCTCGCCCATCACCTGGCGCTGGTGCGCGAGGGCGGCGGGATCGAGCTCGGGACGGTAGCTGTTGTGCGAACCCAGCCAATGCAGGCTGTTGATCTTCGGCGCTTCGGCCGCCTGGGTTGCGAAGGCGAAGACCGACAGGGCGGCGGCGAGAAACAGCGGGCGCATGGCGACCTCGTGGGAGGGAAAAGGCGCGAACCGGCCGGCGTATGACCGGTCCGCGCGAGGTGACGACCTCTAAAAAGAGAGGGCGTTCAGGGGAGGGATCAGAACTTGCCGCGGAGCGTCAGCGAGACCGTGCGGCCCCAGTGATAGATCTCCATCGGCTGGTCCTTGGTCTTGCCGTAGGTGAAGCGGACCTCGTCGGTCAGGTTCGAACCTTCCAGGGTCACCGCGTATTGCGGGGTGATCTGGTAGGAGAGCGATCCGTCCAGCGAGCCGTAGGGGGCGATATAGGACTGGGCGGTGGCGGTGCTGCCGATCGACTGCAGATACCGCGAGCGCCAGAACCAGCCGAGGCGGGCGCTGATCGGGCCCTTCTCATAGTAGCCGACCAGGTTGTAGCTCTGCTTGGACAGGCCCACGAGGTCGTCCTTGATCTGGCGGTTGCCGGCGAAATAGTTCGCCTTGCTGTCCACCAAGGTCACCGAGGCCTGCACGCCGAGGCCATCGAAGGGGCCGGGCAGGAACGACAGCGACTGGTTGTAGGCGGCTTCGAAGCCGCGCACCTCGGCGTCGCCGCCGTTGACGCTGGCCGACAGCAGCACGTCGCCGCGGCCGGGCACCTGGATCGTGGTGTTCTGGGCGGTGATGTAGTTGTCCATCGTCTTGATGAACACCGCGGCGGTCACGGCCGTGGTCGGGGCCGGATACCACTCCAGCGAGGCGTCGTACTGGTCGGCCAGGAACGGATCCAGGTCCGGATTGCCGCCCGAGGCCGTCGGCGAGTCGCGGCTGACGCTGATGCGCGGGGCGCTGTCGGTGACGTTGGGACGGTTGACGACGCGCGAGGCCGACAGGCGGCCGACCAGGTCGTCACGCAGGTCGAGCTTGACGTTCAGGCTGGGCAGCCAGTTCTTGTATTCCTTCAGATAGCCGACCGGCACCGGCGTCGAGCCGCTGGTCAGCGTGCCGCTGGCCAGTTGCTTGGTCTCGGCGTAGCGGACGCCCAGATTGCCGCTGACCGGCACGCCGCCCAGGTCGAACTTGAAGTCGCCGCGCACATAGGCGCTGTGGATCTTCTGGTCGACGATGAACGAGTTGCGCAGGTCGGCCGCCGACCACGGCTGAGCCGCCACGGCCGAGGTGAACATCTTGTTGTAGTAGGCGTCGCTGGTCGGGGTGACCCAGGTGCGCGGCGTGTTGCCGGCGAAGTCCTTGAGGAAGCCCGTATAGGGCATGGTCTCGTAGAAGCTGGCGCCCAGGGTCGTCAGCGGCGTGTTCAGGATGTCGTTCAACACCCAGTCGCGACGCAGATAGGTGCGGTTCATGTTGTGCTGTTCGGCGCCGAACGCGATCTTGGTGAACCAGCCCGAGAAGACGCGCGAGCCGTCCAGGCGGAACGTCTCGTCGCTGTCGCGCGAGTCCTTCCAGGTGTAGTCGAACGCCTGGCCCACGAAGTTGGCCGGGTTGGTGTAGTCGACGGTGGTGGTCAGCTGCGGGATCGACGTCGAGCCGCGCGAGAAGTCGAAGCTCAGCGGCGCGAAGAACGCGATGCGATCGCGGGTCGTGGCCTTGCCGTCCGGATGGTAGCTGCGGGCGCGCGAATAGCCGTACTCGGCGTTGAACGCCCAGGCGCCCGGCGTCCAGGCCTGCTTGATCCCGAAGATCGTCAGGTCGTGGCGGTTCAGGCTGGTCTCGCGCGAGGCCATCCAGCGCACGTTGTTGATCGTGCCGGCCACGACGGTGTCGCCGACGACCTTCTGGCTGCCCGCCACGAACTGCGGCGTCGCGAAGGTGGCGTCGTCCGGATAGATGTCGAGGCCGAACTCGTCGTAGTCGACGTCCAGCCGGGTCACCAGCAGGTCGACGTCCGTCTGGAAGTCGCTGTTGGGCTTCCACTGACCCGAGAGGGCGCCCGAATAGAGCTTGCGGTGCTCGGTCTCGACGGTCGGGCGCGTGCGGGTGGGCGTATAGAGGCCCGAGCCCAGCACCGATTTGAACTTATCGAGGTTCCAGCCGACCATGTACAGGCGGTCGTTGCGCACATGGCGCTCGTCATAGAGGCCCGAGGCCAGCACGCCGATGGTCTTGTCGGCGTTGGTCCAGCTGCCCAGGCCCGAGACCGAAGGGTCGGCCTTCTTGCGCACGTCGTTGTAGGTTTCGCGCACCGAGAAGGCGGCCTTCTTGCCCAGATCGAACGGCTTGAAGGTCTTGATGTTGATATTGCCGCCCAGGGCGCCTTCGTCCATGTCGGCCGTCGGCGTTTTCACCACCTCGATCTGCGAGATCAGCTCGGTGGGCAACACCTCGAAGCGAAACTGACGGCCCTTGGCGCCGCCGTTCTCGATCAGGTCGTTGACGGCGATCGAGCGGCCGTTCAGCTCGGTATACTGGAACTGAGGACCCAGGCCCCGAACGCTGACATAGAGGCCCGAGCCGCGCTGGCGGTCGATGGTGACGCCGGTGACCAATTGCAGCGCATCGGCGGCGTTGCGGGTGGGGAATTTGCCGATGTCCTCGGCGTTGACGGCGTCCAGGCCGTACGCGGCCGAGCGCTTCAGGGCGGCGGCGGCCTGCAGGCTCTTGCCGTACGAGGTGATGACGACGGCGTCGACGGCGTCGGCCGGTTCGGCGGCTGGCGCGGTCGCGGCGGTGTCGGCGGCCTGGGCCTGGCCCGCGCCGAGGGCGGCGAAGGCGAGGACGGCGACGGCGCCCGCGCACGGCGCGGACAGGAACTTCGAGCTGGACATGGTATCCCCCGGTCTTTGCTGGGCCCGCGGGGAGGCGCGGGTCAGGGCAGAAGAACGAAGGGGGCGACGCCGAACCTCACTCCGGCATCGGTGAAATATTTGCGACGATCCTGTTGAAAAGTCTATATTTTATCCGTGCCGAGACGAACCGGCGACCGGAGACAGCTTCAGGTCCCCCTCGGGCGTGAGGCGCGCACGCACCGGAAGCAGGGCCTCCAGAGCCGCGCCGACGTCGTCCATCCGGCCGATGTCCAGCGAGCCCGAGAGGCGCAGGCGGGCCAGCGCGGGATCCGTCAGCGCGACGTGACGGCCCGAGGCGCGCGACAGCCGTTCGGCCGCTTCGGACAGGCTGACATCGGCCAGCACGACGCGGCCGTCGGTCCAGGCCGCGTCGGCCTTCACGTCGCCGGCCTGGGCGTCGCCGCCCACCCCGGATGTCCCGACATAGCGCTGGCCGGGACGCAGCAGCACGCTGGCCGCGCCCGGCTGGCTGACGCGTAGCGAGCCCTCGACCAGCGACACGGTCAGGCGACCGCCGCCAGCCACGTTGAAGCGGGTGCCCAGCACGGTCAGCGTCCGGCCCGAGGTCGCCACCTCGAACGGTCGGGTCTTGTCGTGCGCGACCTCGAAGAAGGCGTCGCCGGCGTCCAGCGAGACATCGCGGGCGCGGGCCTTGAAGCGGGTTGTCAGGCGGCCGCCGGGGCTGAGCACGACATGGCTGCCATCGGCCAGTGTCAATCGGGCCGGGGCGTGCGCGGGCGCGGCATAGGTGTCGACCTGCGGCTGGATCTTCACGACCACGCCCACGACCAGGGCGGCGGCGAGCAGGGTGAGGCCCGCGATCAGCGGGCGACGGTCCGGCGCGGCCGGGCGATCCAGGCGCGCCTCACGGCGGACGTCTCGGCGCAGGGCGCGGACGGTCGGATCGTCGGCGGCCAAGCCCATGGCCAGCCACACCTCGCGCGTGCGAGCGATCTCTTCGCGCGCCTCGGCGGACGAGGCCGACCAGGCGTCCAGCGCGGCCTGTTCGGCGGCGCTCAGCGGGCGGGTCAGGCTGGCCGCCATCAGGCGGCGGGGATCCATGTCGTCGTCAGGCGTCATGCGCGGTCTCGATGGCTTCGCGCAGGTGCGCCAGGGCGTTCATCATGTGCTTCTCGACGGCGCTCAGCGACAGGTTCAGCCGCGCCGCCGCCTCGGCTTGGGTCAGGTTTTCGAACCGACACAGCACGAAGACCGCGCGCGCGTTCGGGTGCAGGTCGTCCAGGGCCGCCACCAGCTTGGCCAGCCGCTCGCGTCCGGCCAGGGTCGCCTCGGCCGTGGGCTCGTCGGCGGGGAGGGCGGGATCGACCTCGACGTGGCGTCCGCGCTGGCGCGAGCGCTGATGCCGCTCGTGGTCAACCAGGGCGTTGGAAGCGACCGTGAACACCAGCCCGTCCGGATTGCCCCAGTGCAGGCGCGAGAACCGCTGCGATAGCCGCATGAAGACCTCCTGCGTCAGGTCCTCGGCGTCTTCGACCCCGACCGACCGGCGCTGGAAGAAGCGCAGCAGCGGACGACGATAGCGCGACACCAGAGCCTCGAAGCGCGGCGCCGCCAGCGGCGGGCTGACTGGCGCGGACTCGCTGGGCCCATCGGGCGGATCGGCGCGCGCGCCCGCGCCACGGAAGGTCAGAACGCCCATCTCATCCTCGCGGACAGGTACCGGCCCCAGTGATGGATCTCCATCGGCTGGTCGCGGGTCTGGCCATAGACGTAGCGGCGGGCGTCGGCCAGGTTGACGCCCTCCAGGGAAAGGGTGGCGTGGCGGCTTAGCCGCCATGAAGCCGCGCCGTCTAGCGAGCCGAACGCCGCCGTGGTCGCCGGCGCGGTGACCGAGCTGCCGATCGAGGTCAGGTACGCTCCGCGCCAGTTGTAGCCGAGGCGCACAGAGCCGCGGCCCTTTTCATAGAAAACGACGGCGCTCCAGGTTGAGCGCGACAGACCCAGCAGTGCGTTACGGATCACCCGGTCGCCGGCGAAATAGTTGGCCTGGCTGCGCACCAGGGTCGCCGCGCCCTGCACGCCCAGCCCGTCGAACGGCGCCGGCAGTTCGCGGAACACCCGACTGAAGGTGGCCTCCAGACCCTGCAGCCGCGCGTCGCCGCCGTTGACGTTGGTCGACAGCAGGATCTGACCGCGCCCCGGCACGTCGATGAAGGTGTTCTGGGCGGTGATGTAGTTGTCCAGCCGCCGGTCGAACGCCGCCAGGCTGACTGCTCCGCCGCCGGGGAAGTACCATTCCAGCGAGACGTCCGCCTGGGTGGCCAGGAACGGGGCCAGCTCGGGATTGCCGCCATTGGCGGTCGGGGTGTCGCGCGCCAGCGTGATGCGCGGGGCGCTGTCGATGACGTTGGGCCGGTTGACCACCCGCGAGGCGGCCAAGCGCAGCAAGAGGTTCGATGTCAAGTCGACCCGCAGGTTGGCGCTGGGCAGCCAGTCGCCATAGTCCTTGCGCCATTGAACGGGCAGCGGGTCGTCGCCGCTGGAGACCACCCCGACCGAGGTCTGGCGGGTGCGGGCGTAGCGCAGGCCGACATCGCCGCTGACCGGCCGGCCCAGCACGGCGGCGAAATCGTAGCGGGCATAGGCGGAGGTGATCGCCTCGCGCACCACGAACGAGTTGCGCAGGTCCGTCAGGGACGGCGCCTGGGCGGCGATCGCGGGCGTGTAGAGCAGGTCGTAGAAAGCGCGGGCGTTCGGCGCGACCCAGCGGCGCGGCAGGTCGGCCGGCGACCCGGACAGGAAATCGTCGAACGGCGTCCGGCCGTAGTACTGGGGTCCCAGGCTGGTCAGCGGCGCGCCGACCAGGGTGTCCAGGTTCCAGTCGCGTCGCCGGTAGTCGCGCTTGCGGATGTGCGATTCCCAGCCGAACGACAACTTGTTGTCCCCGAGGTCGCGGCGCGCGTCCAACCGGTAGAGCTGGTCGGTGTCGCGCGAGTCCTTCCAGGTGTAATCGAAGGTCTGGCCGGCGAAACTGGCGGGATCGGCATAGTCGCGTGTCGTGCGCAGGGTGGGGCCGCCAGCCAGCCCGTGTCCGAAATTGTATTCCAGGGGCGCGTAGAAGGCGACGCGGGCGCGGACCGTGCCCCGGCCGTCCGGGTGGTAGCTGCGGGCGCGGGAAAAGGCGTAGTCGGCGTCGACCGTCCAGGCGTCGCTCTTCCACTGCTCGTGGACGCCAAGGGCGAACAGGTCGTGACGGTTCAGGCTGGTCTCCCGCGAGGCCATCCAGCGAGCGTCCTCGATGATCCCGGCCTGCGCCGTATCGCCCATGACGACCTGACTGCCCGGCACAAAACGCGGGTTCGAGATCGAGGCGTCATCGGGATAAATGTCCAGGCCGTACTCGTCGTAATGGGCGTCCAGTCGCGTCGCCAGGAGATCGATGTCCAGCCGCCAGTTCGGCGACGGCCGCCACTGCAGGGTGAAGTCGCCAGACGCCATGCGGCGGTCCTCGAGCTCGATCGTCGGCCGCGTGCGGGTCGGGGTGTAGAGGCCGGGACCGAGCACGGCCGCGAAGCGGTTCAAATTCCAGCCGGTCTGGTAGAGGCGGTCGTTGCGGATCCGCCGTCGCTCGATCACACCGCCCGCCAGCAGGCCGAAGCGCCCGCTGTCATCGACCCAGCTCCACACGCCGGACACGGACGGATCGGGCCGGTCTACCCGGCCCTCTGACATGCGCACCGAGACGACGGAGCTTCGCCCGCGATCCAGCGGCTTGAACGTCCGCACGTTGATATTGCCGCCCAACGCGCCCTCGTCCATGTCGGCGGTGGTCGACTTGGCGACCTCGATCTGGTCGATGACGTCGGCGGGCAAGACCTCGAAGCGGAACTGCCGCCCCCGGAAGCCGCCGTTCTCGACGAGATCATTCATGGCCAGCGGGCGGCCGTTCAGCAGGACATTCTGGAACTGTGGGCCCAGGCCTCGGACGCTGACATAGAGGCCTACGCCCCGGTGTCGCTCCAGGCTGACGCCTGGCGTCAATTGCAGCGCCTCGGCGGCGTTGGCGGCTGGCAGGCGGGCGATGTCCTCGGCGCTGACGGCGTCCAGCGCATAGGCCGAGGTGCGCTTGAGGGCCAGGGACCGGCCGAGGCTGGCGGCGTAGGCGGCCGTGACGGTCACCGCCTCGACCTCGCTGGGCCGCGCATCTTCGCGCGCCGCCATCGGTCGCGGAGACGCGGCGTCGCCGCGTTTCTCGAGCACGAAGACGCCCCGTCGCACCTCGCGAACGCTGGCGCCTGTCTCGATCAGCAGCGCCTCGATCGCCGCCCGCGCTGACAGGCCTGGCGGCAAGACCCGGCCGCTCCGGCCCGCAACCAGTTCCGGCGCGTAGAGGATCACGATGTCTCGTTCCGCCGCCAGTTTCACGAGGTTGTCGCCGAGGCTGGTGGGCGCGCCGGCGATCGCCGCATGGGCCGGCAGGAGCACGGCGACCCCGATCGCACAGATGCGGAAACAGGCGGACATGCCCGGCGTGATGGCCCAAGGAAAGCTCGGGCCTGCTTATCGACCACCCATGACAGTTGGACGACAACTTCAATCGGTTGACCAGGCAAGACCACGCATTGCGCGAACGCACGGGCCTCAGAACGAGAACATTCTAGCGCAAACCGGTCCAGTTTTTCGGGAGCAGGTCAGTCGCCACCCGCGGCGAGGAACAACGCCGGCAGCAGGGCCAGAGCGACGCCGATCCCGGCCAGGGCGGGCCAGCGCCAGGCGCCCATGCCGCGCCATGCCGACGCCCAAACGGCCGACGCCCGCTGTTCGCGCGACAGCCGCAAGGCGTAGATCGCCACACCCGACACCGCCAGCGCGGTGAGAGCCAGGCCGAAGGCGAACCAGATCAACTTGGTCCACACCCCGCCGAACGTGCCGAAATGCAGCGGGTCGGCCATTTCCGAAATGCGCTGATGGGCGTTCAGATCGCGCCCGTCGGTCAGCAGCACGACGGCGCCGGTGGCCGGGTTGGTCCAGGCCACATTGGCCCGCTCACGCACCAAAACGGCCTTGTACTGGCCCGCGAATTGGAAGGCGCCCACCTTGCCGGCCGGAAAGGCGATGCGCTGGATGCGCAGGCCGGGATAGGCGGCCTGGGCCGCGTTGAGATTGGTCTCCAGCCGGTCGGCCAGCTTCCGGGTGTCCAGCTTTACGGCGGCGACCTTGGCGCGCGGCGAGGGCAGGGCCTTGGCCACGGTGCTCTCGGCCAGGTACCAAAGGCCGGTCGCGCCAATCAGGGCCACGAACCACAGGCTCCATAATCCCACCAAGCGGTGCAGATCGCCCATGGCCGTGCGGGCGTCGCGCCAGCGGACCGGCTTGAAGAAGCCCCGCCACCACTTCTTGTAGACCACGAAGGATGTGCCGACGCTGACCAGCAGCAGGATCGAGAGGGACGAGACGATCGGTACGCCGATCGGGGTGGGCAGGTTCAGGTGGCGGTGCATGTTGCGCAGGATGCGCTGAGCGCCGACCCACGACCCCTCGCCCTGCACCGCCCCCGTCGAGGGGTGCAGATAGACGAAGGCGCGGACGCCGTCCGGATTCTGAATCGTCGCGGTCAGGGCGAAGCCCCGGTCAATGGGCGCGTCCAGCAACAGAATCCTGGCCTTGGGGCGCAGGGCTGCGACATTGCGAGCCGCCGCCGACCAGGCGAGGGGACCGTGAACCGTCGCCGGATCGACGCGCAGGGCGGGCCGCAGCACCCAGTCGATCTCGTGACTGAACACCGCGATCGTCCCCGTCAGAAAGACGAAGGCCAGCAGGATCGACAGCTTCAGCCCCACCCACTGGTGGACGCTCCACCACAGGCGCGAGGCCTTGGGCTTGGCAGCGCGCCGAGGCGCCGCCGCCGTCTGGGCGCGTTCGACGCTCACCATTCCCGCGACACTTCCAGGAACACCGACCGCGGCTCGCCGGGGAAGTGGCCGGTGCGGTCGATGAAGCCGGAGGCGGCGTAGGTTTCGTCGAACAGGTTGTCGACCCGCAGGAGCGTCGACCAGGGCCCAATCTTGTAGATCACCGAGGCGTCGAACACCGTATAGGGACGAACTTTCTGACCGCTGATCGAGGTGCGGACGTCGACATAGTCGCCGCCCAAGGCCAGGGCCAGGCCAAGCTTGGGGAACTGGTAGCGGGTCCAGAAGCCGGCCTTGTGCTTGGGCGCATTGGCGAAGCGGTCGCCGACGCTGTTGGTGATCACCGTCGCGCCGTTGGTCTTGGTGATGCGGGTGTCGTTGTAGGCGTAGGAGCCGGTCAGCACCCAGTTGTTGGTCAGGTCGGCGGCCAGGTCGAACTCGACGCCCTTGCTGGTCACCTCGCCGAACGCGACCAGATCGTCGATGCCGTCCCCGTCGACGTCGCCGCGCGGATCGCTCTGCAGCATGTTGCCGCGGACAATCCTGTAGATGGCCATGGTGGACTGCAGGCGCCCGCCCAGCAACTCGGTCTTGACGCCGCCTTCCAGGATCTCGCCGTCGGTCGGGGCGAAGGGCCCGCCCGCCCGCGGGTCCTGACTAGACACGCTCTGCGGCTCATAGCTCTGAGCCCATTGGCCGTAGACCGAAACGTCGGGACGCGCGCGCCAGACCAGACCCGCGCGCCAAGTCGCCTTCTCATCCTCGAAGGTGCTGGCGTCGGACTGGTCCTCATAGCGGTCGAACCGCACGCCGGCGGTGGCGATGAATTGACCGATCGTGGCTTCTTCCAGCAGGTACGCGCCGGACCGCTCTTGAATGGCCGAGGTGCGGACACGGGGTTTGAGGTTGTAGGTCTTGGGGTCCGTGACGCCGTAGACCGGATGGGTCAGACTCAGCGGCGCGGGCAGTCCCGCCACCGCGGTGAAGCCGCCCAGCAGAGAAGGCCGGTTGTTGTTGATCAGTTCGCTGCGATAGGCGTCGACGCCGACCAGCACGCGATTGCGCACCGCGCCGAAGTCGCGCGACCAGACGGCGTTGGCCCCGAAGCTCACTTGCTCCAGATCGCGCTCCTGATCGCGGAACTCGCGGCGTGACAGGTCCGGCACGCCGTCTCGGTCGCTGTCGGTCAGGCCGCGCGGCTCGTGATATTGCTGGCGCTCCACGCTTTTCGAGTAGCGCAGGCCCGCATCGACGGTCAGGTTTTCACTGACCGGCCATGCCACGCGCGCCTGCAGCACATTGGCCGTCAGGTCGAGGAAGTCGCTCTTCTCGTTGTGGTTCCAGCGCCGGTCGGCGAGAAAATGGCCGAGATTGTCGGTCGGCACGCCGCGCAGGCGGTTGCCCTGCAGGTTCTGCTCGTATCGGGTGGCCTGTAGCGTCAGGGCCGCCGGGCCGAGATCGGTCTTGATCCCGCCGTCCAGGATCAGCACCTCGCTGCCGGAGTTGCGGCGCGGGGTGTTGCGGTCCTCGTAGAACACGCCGACGCGCGTGGCCGGCGCCTTGTCGCCTCGCAGGAAGCCTTCGACCTCGACCGAACCACCCCTGCGCGCCTCGGCGCCGACCACCGCCGTGGCCCGCGCCGAGAACTCGTCCTTGGGCGTCTTGGTGATGTAGTTGAACAGTCCGCCCGGCGCGCCGGGGCCATAAAGCATGCCGGCCGGCCCCTTCAGGAACTCCAGTCGCTGGACATTGAACAGCTGCGGCACCGAAAAGGCGACATAGGGGTCGCCGCGCAGGCCGTCGAAGAAGATCTCCTCCTGACGGAAGCCCCGAGCGGTGACTCCGGCGTAGGAGAACAGGCTGACGCCGGCGATGTTGCGATAGAGGTCCTGTGCGTCGCGGGCGCCCTGGTCGCGGATGAGCTCCTCGTTCAGGACCTGGATGTTGAGGCTGGACTCCAGCGGCGGGGTCTCAAGCTTGCCGCTGGTGGTCTCCTGGGTGCGATAGAGCTGACGGGCGCGGGCGGTGATGATGATCGTCAGGTCGGGCTCGTCTTCGGCTGACGCCGTCGGCGCCTCGTCCGCCCAGGCAAGACCAGAGCCGCCAAGGCCCGCGATGCTGATCAGCGTAGCCATGCAAACCGCTGGCGCCCTACCCATACCCACAACCCAACTCCGTAGCGATCCATCTGGGCGGCCGCTCTATAGAGAATGAGAACCAATATCAATTTAAATGAGAATGATTCTCGGGTTGGTGGCGATGATCGTTCCTCGAACATGAGGTCGCCCTGGGCGCCCGGCCGCGCCCGCCCAAACCTTAGCGCTGGCGGGCCGGCTTTCGAGCAATCTGATGCAGACTGTCTGGGCCGCGCGGGCGCTTTGGGCGAATGGCCCAATCTCCTCAGACTTATAGCCTGGTGTCGTGGACTTGGCGGCGCTCCGTCGTGGATCAACAAGTCGCGACAATCTTGCGCTTGAAATCCTCGCTTCGCGTTGTCGATTTCGATAGGTGTCCGTATGCAGCGCGATCCGCCAACCGGGAAAATCACGATCATCGATATCGCCCGAGCCGCTGGCGTGTCCATCAAGACGGTCTCGCGAGTGATCAACCAGGAAGAGGGCGTGGGGGACGAGACCCGGGCGCGGGTCCTGGAAATCGTCGCGACGATGGGTTATCGCCCGAACGTCTCGGCCCGCTCGCTGTCCAGCCGCCGCAGCTATCTCATCGGCGTGATCTTCATGCGCGTCGGAGCCTATCACTATGTGGGCGAGGTGCAGGTGGGCGCCATGCGCGCCTGTCGGCGGGCGGGCTACCATCTGGTGGTCGAGCAGGTGCTGCCGCCTGAGGCTGTAGGTGGCGTCCAGGGGTTCGCCGAAGGTTTGCGCGACGCCCGGTTCGACGGCGTGGTGCTGACCCCGCCGACCTGCGATGATCCCGAGGTTCTGGCGGCGGTCGAGACGGCGGGTCTGCCCTACGTGCGCATCGCGCCGCACCGCGAGTTCGAGCGCTCGCCGTACGTCTTCATGGACGATCGCAAGGCGGCGCGGGAGCAGACCCTGCGGTTGTGGAACATGGGCCATCGACGGATCGCTTTTATCGATGGTCCCGCCGATCACGGCTCGGCGGCGCGTCGCCGGCAAGGCTATATCGAGGCTCTGCGGGACCGAGGCGTCGAGCCACGGCCTGAGTGGATCGCCAAGGGCGAGTTTCTCAGCCTGTCCGGCTTCGACGCGACAGAGCGCCTGCTAGCCTTGCCCGAGCGCCCGACGGCGATCTTCGCGGCCAATGACGAGATGGCGGTGGGCGCGTTGGCCGCCGCCGCCAAGCACGGACTGTCGGTGCCGCGCGATCTCTCCGTGGTCGGTTTCGACGACACGCCGACGGCCGAAGCGGCTTGGCCGCGCCTGACCACGGTCCATCAGCCGACCGCCGAAATGGCCGAGGCCGCCGTCGAGATGCTGATCGACGGATTCGGGGACGAGCGGTTTCGCGCCCGAGTCGCGGCGCGTCAATTGGACTATAGCCTCGTCCAGAGGGACTCGGCCGCCCCGCCTCTGGCCTAGGCCGGATCGGCCCAGAAGCGCGCCCGACGCGATCGATTTTCGGCGTTGGCGTTAGTCCGGCGAACAAAGCTTCGCTATGGGGCTTTGTCGGAGGCGAATTCCGTCCGCTGGCTGAAATTCCAGACAGCGGTGTCAACAACGACACCCATAGACAACGTTGTCGTAATCATGCTGTCTAGGTTAAGACAACGTTGTCGTAGCTGTCTTGGCGACGACGACTGCGTCGGGAAAAGGCCTCGGAACAAGGGGCCCAAGGAAACGCAAACAGGCGCCGATGGCGCCGCTGGGTTGGTGGCGTCCGGCGTTCGCGTCGGCGCGCTCCGAGTCAGGCAGGACAAAGGGAAAGAGATGCGTAGTCTCCTGTTCGCATCGGCCGCCATGGCGGCCGTGAGCTTTCACGCGCCTGGCGCGGCGGCTCAGGAAGCCGGCGCCGTGAAGCTCGACGAAGTGGTCGTGACCGCTCAACGCCGCAGTGAAAACCTCCAGAAGACCCCGCTCACCGTGTCGGCGGTGACGGGTGACAAGCTGGAGTCGCAAGGCATCAAGACGGTGGTCGACCTGTCGGCGCAGGTGCCGGCGCTGCAGATCAGCTCCAGTGGCTCGGGCGCGGCCGTGGTCTTCCTGCGCGGCATCGGCAGCACCAATGTCACCGAGGTCGGCGATCCGGCGGTCGCCTATCACATGGACGGCATCTACATCGCCCGATCCACATCGGTGGGCGCGCTGTTCTACGACGTCGATCGCGTGGAGGTTCTGCGTGGTCCTCAGGGCACGCTGTATGGCCGTAACGCCACGGCCGGCGCGATCAACGTGATCACCAAGCAGCCCAAGTTCGACTACGAGGGCAATGGCTCGGTCGATATTGGCAACTACGGCGCCATCACCACCTCGGGCATGGTCAACCTGCCCGTCAGCGACACCCTCGCCGTGCGCGCAGCGTTCCAGACCGCGCGCCACGACGGCTATGTGAAAGCGCTGAACAAGGGCCCCGGCACTGGTGGCAACGATCGCTACGACCAGGACGACAAGTCGGCCCGCGTTCAATTGCTGTGGAAGCCCAGCGACACGTTCTCGCTGCGGGTTGGGGCCGACTACCTGCACCAGGGCGGCGCCGGCGGCGGCGACAAGAGCTATGGCGCGGCCCTGTCCAACAGCGATCCGTGGACCTGCAACTGCGCCACCAACCTCTATCGCAACAACAAGTTCTTCGGCGCCCACAGCCAGGCCGACCTGGACCTGGGTTTCGCCACGCTGACCTACCTGACCGGCTACAACTTCTCGCGCCTGGACCGCAGCGGCGAGAACGCCAGCACCGGCGCGCCCAACTACTTCAAGGGCAAGGACACCACCTGGTCGCATGAGCTGCGCCTGGGCGGCGACACCGGCAAGCTCAAGTGGGTCGTGGGGCTGTACCGCTTCACGGAAGACAACAATGTCGATTTCCGCGTCTTCCTGGCGACCAACTCGTACCTGTCTTTCATCCAGCCGGAAGTCACAGCCAAATCGATCGCCGCGTTCGGCCAGGGCACCTACGAGGTGACGGACCGGTTCCGGATCACCGGCGGCCTGCGCTACACCGAGGACCGCAAGGCGCGTGACGGCGGGACCTTCCTGACCAATTCGGCCGGGGCGATCACATCGACCGTTATCAAGAACCTGGCCGACGCCAAGTGGGACGCCACCAACTGGAAGCTCGGCGCCGACTTCGACCTGACCAGCAGCTCGATGCTCTACGCCAACGTGGCCACGGGCTATAAGGCCGGCGGCTACTACGACGGGGTCGAGAACAACGTCTACGAGCCCGAGAAAATCACCTCGTACGAAGCCGGCGTGAAGAACCGCTTCTTCGACAACCGCCTGCAGTTGAACGCCACCGGCTTCCTCTACGACTATCGCGACTTCCAGGTCACGGCGGTCGGGACCATCGCCGGGCAGAACGCGTCGGTCACGCTAAACGCCGACAAGGCCCGGGTGTACGGCTTTGAGTTCGAGAGCAATCTCGTCGTCACCGAGCACGATCGCATCGACGCCACCCTGGGCTGGCTGCATGCCCGCTACACCGACTTCGTACTGCCGCTGGGCGACGCCTTCGCTAACAACAACGCCAACGCCGGCGGCACGGGTTGCTTCAAGACCAACTTCGCGGCCGCCGCGCCTCGGTCGACCGACTTCTCCGGTTGCCGCATGGCCCGCACCCCGACCTGGAGTGTCAACGTCGGCTACCAGCACACCTGGGAGATCGCCTCGGGCGCCAAGGTCGTTGGACGGGTCCAGAGCCACTACGAGAGCGGCAAGAACCTCGAATACCATGGCTTCGCCCAGAACCGGCAGGACAGCTTCACCAAGACCGACGTCAGCCTGACCTACACCAGCGCCGACGATCGCTGGACCCTGCAGGGATATGTCCGCAACCTCGAGAATGACGACGTGCGCACCGCCTCGTCGCCGAACTCGACCACCGGCCTGGCGACCAACGGCAATGGCGAGTTCTACGCGCCGCCGCGGACCTACGGCCTGCGTCTAGGAGTCAGTTTCTAGCTTCCCATGACCTTGCGCCCCCGGCGTATCCTGCGCGCCGGGGGGCCTTCTTTGTATGGAGTTCAACGTGCTCGCCCTTCGAAGTCTCCTGATCTCGACCGCCGTCCTGGCCGCCTTCAGCTCGGCGGCCGCCGCCGTAACCCAGCCTGACCTCGGCGTTCGCGACGGCAAGATCATCAGTGTCGAGGGCTTGCGCTTTCGGGACCTCGATCGTGACGGCAAGCTTTCGCCGTTCGAGGATTGGCGACTGTCGAGCGCCCAGCGCGCGGCTGACCTCGTCGCCCGGATGACGCTGGAGGAAAAGGCTGGCGAGATGATGCACGGCACCTTGCCTGCCTTGGGCGGCATGGTTCCGGGGCGAGGGCAGGGTTATGACCTCGCCAAGCTGAAACCCCTGATCCTGGACCGTTACGTCACCACCTTCATCACCCGCCTTTCCGGCGACCCGGCCTGGCTGGCCGAACAGAACAACGCCGTCCAGGCGATCGCCGAGCAGGGTCGTCTAGGCGTGCCCGTCACGATCAGCACCGATCCGCGCCACCACTTCCAGTTCGTGGCGGGCGCCAGCGTCGCCGCCGGCGGCTTCTCGCAATGGCCCGAAGCCACCGGCCTCGCAGCGATCGGCGACGACAAGCTCGTGCGCCGCTTCGGCGACATCGCTCGCCAGGAATATCGCGCTGTCGGCATTCATCAGGCCCTGTCGCCGATGGCCGACCTCGCCACCGAGCCGCGCTGGTCGCGGATCAACGGCACGTTCGGCGAGGACGCCGACCTCGTCGGCCGCATGGTCAAGGCCTATGTCCAAGGCTTCCAGGGCGGCGATACCAACCTGGCGCCGAACGGCGTCTCGGCGGTGGTCAAGCACTGGGTCGGCTACGGCGCCTCGGCCAAGGGTTTCGACGGCCACAACAGCTACGGCCGCTACGCCGTCTTCCCGGCCGGTCAGTTCGACCTGCACGTCAAGCCGTTCGACGAGGCCTTCGCGGCCGGCGTGGTCGGCGTGATGCCCACCTATGCGATCCTCAAGGACCTGGCGCTGGACGGCCAGCCGGCCGAGCAGGTCGGGTCCGGCTTCTCCAGGCAACTGCTGACCGACCAACTGCGGACCAAGCACGGTTTCAAGGGCATCGTCGTCTCGGATTGGGCGATCACCAACGACTGCGGCGAGACCTGCCTGAACGGCTTCCCGGCCGGAGTGAAGCCCAGTTTCGCGGGCCTCTCCACCGCCTGGGGCGTCGAGGGCCTGAGCAAGGTCGACCGTTACGCCAAGGGCGTGAACGCGGGGCTCGACCAGTTCGGCGGCGTCGAGGACACGGCCGAGCTGGTCGCGGCGGTCAAGGTCGGCAAGATTCCGCAGGGCCGCATTGATGACGCGGCGCGCCGCATCCTGGCGATCAAGTTCGAGCAGGGACTGTTCGAGAACCCCTATGTCGATCCCAAGTCCGCCGCCACAGTGGTCGGCTCGAAGGCTTTCGTCGCCGAGGGGCTGGCCGCGCAGAGCGCGGCGCTGACGCTGCTGGAGAACAAGAACGGCCTGTTGCCGCTGAAGGCCAGCGGCAAGAAGGTCTGGCTGAGGGGCGTCTCGGCCGAGGTCGCCCGCGCCCATGGCCTGGTCCCGGTCGAGGATCTGGCCCAGGCCGACTTGGCCATCATCCGGACGGCGGCCCCCTTCGAGACCCTGCATCCAAATTTCGTGTTCGGCGCCATGCAGCACGAGGGCGACCTGTCGTTCAAGGATGGAACGGCCGACTACGAGGCCATCAAGACGGCTTCGGCCAAGGTCCCGACCATCGTCGCCGTCAACCTCGATCGGCCGGCGATCCTGACCAACCTGCGCGACAAGGCGGCCGCCCTGATCGGCGACTTCGGGTCCAGCGACGAAGCCTTCCTGGACGCCCTGACGGGCAAGGCCGCGCCGCGCGGCCGGCTGCCATTCGAGCTGCCCTCGTCGATGGCGGCCGTCGAGGCTCAGGCCGAGGACGCGCCCCACGACTCCAGGGCTCCGCTGTACCCGATCCATTTCGGCCTGACCTACTGAGGACGACCGCATGAACCGCCCCCTGATCGCCGCCGCCAGCCTTGCGGTGCTCGCCGTGGCCTCCGCCGCCGAAGCGCAGGCCCCCTCGCGGCCTTGGATGAACGGCAAGCTCTCTCCGGACGAACGCGCGGCGCTGCTGGAAAAGGAGATGACGCTCGACGAGCGCATCGGTCTGCTTCACGGCCCGATGTCGATGCCGATCTTCGGCATCAAGAAGCCCGAGGGCGCGATCGGCTCGGCCGGCTACATTCCCGGCGTTCCGCGCCTGGGCGTGCCGGCCGTCAACGAGAGCGACGCCAGCCTGGGCGTGACCAATCCTCTGAACGTGCGCCCGGGCGACGGGGCCACGGCGCTGCCGTCAGGGCTGTCGCTGGCGGCGACCTTCAGCACCAAGCTGGCCTATGACGGCGGGGCTGTGGTTGGCCGCGAGGCGCGGGCCAAGGGCTTCAACGTCCAGCTGGCCGGCGGCGTCAACCTGGCCCGCGACCCGCGAAACGGCCGGAACTTCGAGTACCTCGGCGAGGATCCCTGGCTGGCCGGCAACCTGGCCGGCGCGGCGATCAAGGGCATCGAGGACCAGGGGATCGTCTCCACGGTCAAGCACTTCTCGCTGAACGGCCAGGAGACCAAGCGCCACTTCGCCAACTCGGTGATCGACGAGGCCGCCCATCGCGAAAGCGACCTTCTGGCCTTCCAGATCGCCATCGAGAAGGGCCAGCCCGGGTCGGTGATGTGCGCCTACAACCTGGTCAACGGCGACTACAGCTGCGGTAACCCGCACCTGCTGAACGACGTGCTCAAGCGCGACTGGGGCTACAAGGGCTGGGTGATGTCCGACTGGGGCGCGGTCCACGCCACCGACTACATTCTCAAGGGCCTGGACCAGCAGTCCGGCGAGCAACTGGACGGAACCACCTGGTTTGGCGAACCGCTGAAGGCGGCCGTCCAGAAGGGCGAGGTCCCCGCCGCTCGTATCTCCGACGCCGCGCGCCGCATCCTGCGCTCGATGTTCGCCGCAGGACTGTTTGACAAGCCGGTCGAGCCGGGCGGCGCGATCGACTACGACGCCGGCGCCGCTGTCGCCCAGGCCGCCGCCGCCGAAGGGATCGTCTTGCTCAAGAACCGCGACGGTCTGTTGCCGTTGGCCAAGACCGTCAAGACGATCGCCGTGATCGGCGGACACGCCGACGCCGGCGTGCTGTCGGGCGGCGGTTCCTCCCAGGTCGTGCCGCCCGGCGGCGCCAATCGCGTCGTGCCGCTGGGCGGGGAGGGCATGATGGGCCCGTTCCGCAGCCAGTACTTCAATGGCTCCTCGCCGCTGGCGGCGCTGCGCAAGGCGCTGCCCGAGGCCAAGGTGACCTTCGACGACGGCCGCTATGTCGCTTCCGCCGTGGCTGCCGCCAAGGCCGCCGACGTGGTCATGGTGTTTGGCAACCAGTGGATGGGCGAGGGCGAGGACGCGCCGGACCTGTCGCTGCCGGACGGCCAGGACGCCCTGATCGCCGCTGTCACCGCCGCCAATCCGAACGCGATCGTGGTGCTGCAGACCGGCGGTCCGGTGTCGATGCCGTGGCTGGACAAGGCCGGCGCGGTGGTCGAGGCCTGGTACTCGGGCGCGAAGGGCGGCGAGGCGATCGCCAACGTGCTGCTGGGGGCGGTCAATCCGTCGGGCCGCCTGCCGATGACCTTCCCCGCCGCGATCGACCAGTATCCGCGCGCGCAACTGCCAGGCCTGACCGTTCCGGAGAAGACCCGGTTCGACGTCGTCTATTCCGAGGGCGCGGACGTCGGCTACCGCCGCTTCGCCAAGACCGGCGCCAAGCCACTGTTCCCGTTCGGCTACGGCCTGTCCTACACGACCTTCGCCTACGCCAATCTGAAGGTCACGGGCGGCGAGACCCTGAGCGTCAGCTTCGACGTCACCAACACCGGCCAGCGTCCAGGCAAGGACGCGCCGCAGGTCTATTTGACGGGGGCGGCGGGCAAGGCGACCCAGCGGCTGATCGGCTTCGACAAGATCGACCTCAAGGCTGGCGAGACACGCCGCGTCACGCTGACCGCCGACCCGCGCGTACTGGCCAGCTTCGACGCCAAGGCCAATCGCTGGGCCTTGACCGGCGGCGACTATCAGGTCGCCGTAGGCGCCTCCTCGGCCGACCTGGCCCTGAAGGGTGCGGCCAAGGTCAAGGCGCGGACGCTGAAGCCGTGAGCGGGAGGAAAGCCATGAACATCCGTATCGCCAGTCTGGCGGCCATCTTGGTTTTTGGCGCCGGTCTGGGCGCGAGCCAGGCCCTGGCCGCCGACCCGACCGTAGCCACGACCTCGGGCCCGGTCGTGGGCGAAAGCGCCCATGGCGTCGCCGCCTTCAAGGGCGTGCCGTTCGCCGCCCCGCCGCTGGGCGCCCTGCGCTGGCGCGCGCCGCAGCCGCCGGCTGCCTGGAGCGCGCCGCGGGACGCCAAGGCCTACGGTCCCGACTGCATGCAGAACCCGTTCCCCGGCGACGCCGCCCCCCTGGGCGTCCAGCCGGCGGAGGACTGTCTGTACATGAACGTCTGGGCGCCGGAGGCGGCGCTGAAGAGCAAGACCCAGCGGCCCGTCATGGTTTGGATATACGGCGGCGGCTTCGTCAACGGCGGGAGCTCGCCGGCGGTGTACGCCGGGGACCGGTTCGCTCGCGACGGCGTGGTGCTGGTCAGCTTCAACTATCGCGTCGGCCGGTTCGGCTTCTTCGCCCATCCGGCTCTGACGGCGGTCGGCGCCGATGGCGGGATGCTGGGCAACTACGGGCTGATGGACCAGATCGCGGCGCTGAAATGGGTGCGCGACAACATCGCCGCCTTCGGGGGCGATCCCAACAACGTCACGGTCTTCGGCGAGTCGGCCGGCGGCATGTCGGTCCACGCCCTGCTGACCGCGCCCCAGGCCAAGGGCCTGTTCCACAAGGCCATTATCCAGTCTGGCGGCGGACGCCCGCGCCTGCTGCCGACCCTGCCGCTGAGCGCCCCGGCCGGACAGCGCTCGGCCGAGGCCGCAGGCCTGGCCTTCGCGGCCAAGGCAGGGGTCTCCGGGACCGACGCTGCGGCGCTGGAGGCCCTGCGCGCCTTGCCGGCCGAGACCGTGGTCGACGGCCTGAACATGGCAACGTCCAACACCCCGACGTGGGGCGGCGGACCGATGCTGGACGGCAAGATCATGACCCGGGAGCCATTGCAGGCCTACAAGGCCGGCGCCTGGACGAAGATGCCGGTGATGGTCGGGGCGACCAGCGCCGACGGCTTCTTCTTCGGCGGAAGCCGCGACCAGGTCTTCGCACCGTTCGGCGCCCGCCGCGCCGAGGCCGAGGCGCTCTACGACCCCAAGGGAGACGGCGATATCAAGGTCTATGGCTGGGCCGCCGCCGGCGACCGCATGTTCATCGAGCCCGCTCGCGCGGTGTCGCGCGTGATGGTGGAGCAGGGCGCGCCCGTCTATCAGTTCCGCTTCTCATACGTGGCCGAGAGCATGAGGAGCCAGTGGTGGGGCGCGCCGCACGCCACCGAGATCCCCTTTGTGTTCGACACGGTCGACGCCCGCTATGGCGGGGCGCTGACCCAGGCCGACGCGGCCGCGGCCAAAGCGGCCCACGCCTACTGGATCGGGTTCGCCAAGAGCGGCGCCCCTAGCGCCTCGGGGCAGCCAGCCTGGCCGCGCTACGAGGCCGCCACCGACCAGATCCTGGACTTCGCCGCGCAAGGGCCGAAGGCGGAAGCCGATCCGCTCCGGGCGCGCCTCGATCTGGTGGAGGCGACCACGCAGTGATGATAGTCGTTGTCGACGCTCACCAGTGTTCCTGGACCCGATCCGACGTCGGCTCCTGGCGCGAGACCATCGGACGCTCGGAAGATCGTCGAACCGCGCCCTACGAGACGTAGCGACAGCGAGACGGTGATCTCGGGTCGAGACCCGCCCTTGCTACTTCGCGCCCGCTCACGTCAAAAAGGGGGATGGTCGGAGTTTCGATGCGGGCATGACCCAGACACGTTTGAAGGGGGCGGAACGACGCGAACGCTTCTTGGATGCGGCGGCGCAGATCGTCATCGAACACGGGGTCGCGGCCGTCACCATGGATGGCGTCGCAGCGCTCACGGGCGTCACCAAAGCCCTGGGCTACCGCTATTTCAGCGATCGCGACGACCTGCTGACCGCGCTGTTCGACCGCGAAACCAAGATCTATGTCGAGCGTCTGGCAAGCGAGGTCGGCCCGGCCTCCACCTTCGAGGAGTGGGTCCGCGGCGCCCTGAAATACTGGTGCCGGCGCGCCGACGAGCGCGGCGAGCTGTTCCTGCGTCTGGTCAGGGACTGCGGCCCCCTGGCGGAGCGGGCGCGCGCCAACCGCAAGGCCGACGCCGACGCTTGGGCGCTGGGTCTGCAGAAGGCCTTCGGCTTGCCCGCGCGTCAGGCCAAGCAATACGCCTGGTTCATGGTCGCCGGCACCGCGGGCGCGCTGGACGCGCGAGATGGCGACGACGAAGCCATGATCGACGCGATCACCCTGGCGGTGGTCGCCGGCGCCAAGGCCCTGGCCAAGAAGTACGGCGAGCCTCGCCCCGCCAAGACCGCCTGATCCTTTCCGCGCAGACGCCGGTTGTCCCCGCCATTAAGTGACGATACCGTTACTTAATGGCGGGCGTTGAGACCCCGCGCACGGCGCAAAGCCGTAGGGGAGGCGATCACATGAAGCTCTATGGCGAAGACAATCCCGCGCCCAATCCGCGCCGGGTCCGCATCTTCCTGGCCGAGAAGGGCCTGACCCTGGAGGAGGAACGCGTGCCGCTGGCCGAGCGCGCTCACAAGGCCGCCGCCTTCCTGGAGAAGAACCCGCTGGGCCAAGTGCCTGTTCTGGAGCTCGACGACGGCGCGTTCCTGAGCGAGAGCGTCAGCATCTGCCGCTACCTGGAGGGTCTGCATCCGCGGCCGCCGCTGTTCGGCGAAACCGCCCTGGAGCAGGCGACCATCGACATGTGGATTCGGCGCATCGAGTTCCAGCTGATGGCGCCCATCGCCCACATCTGGCGGCACACCCATCCGCTGACCGCCGGCCTGCTGACCCAGTACAAGGATTTCGGCGAGTCCAATCGCGCCCACGCCGACCGGATCTACCGCTGGCTGGATGGCGAGCTGGCTGACAAGGCCTTCATCGCCGGTCCCGCCTACAGCATGGCCGACATCGTCGCCCTGACCACGGTGGACTTCGGGCGGATGATCGGCGTCGCCATCCCCGAGGACTGCGGCCACGTCCGCGCCTGGCTCGAACGCGTCGCCCAACGGCCCAGCGCCACGGCCTGACGAACAATCGTTCGAAAGCAGTTGCCAGTCCCATTAAGTGACGATAGCGTTACTTAAGCGTCTCGGGCCCGGACGCTGACCCACATCCCGGCGAACCGCACGGCTCGCCCCGCCCTTCACGACCGCGTCTTGGCGGGCGGCGAGGGCGTGCGCCCGACAGATCACAAAAGAAGCCGCGCAGCGGCTCAAGGAGGAATGCGCCATGCCCTTCCAAACCCGCCGATCGCGAGTCCAGGCGCGAGGTCTGAGGACGGATCTGCTGACGGGGGCGTCGGTCGGCGTCGCCATGATGCTCGCCGCCGGCGGCGCCCTGGCCGAGGACGACGCCTCGCGCACCGCCGGTTCCGCCGTCGTCGACGAGATCATGGTCACCGCCCAGAAGCGGGCCGAAAACGTCCAGGACGTGCCGCTGGCCATCACCGCCGTGCGCGGCGAGACGCTGGCCTCGATGAACATCACCCAGCCCCAGCAGCTGTCGCTGATCGATCCCAGCGTCCGCTTCAAGCAGAGCCTCAGCAGCAGCGCCTCGGGCCTGACGATTCGAGGGGTCGGCACCAGCAGCTTCTCGGCGGGGATCGAGCAGAGCATCTCCACGGTCGTCGACGGCGTGGTGCTGGCCGATCCCGCCAGCCTGGCCACCCTGGCCGATGTCGAGCGGGTCGAGATCCTGCGTGGGCCTCAGGGCATGCTGTTCGGCAAAAACGCCTCGGCGGGCCTGGTCCACTTCATCACCAATCGGCCCAAGCTGAACGAAAACAGCGGCCAGCTGCACCTGCAATATGGCGAGCGCGGCGAACAGGTCCTGCAGGCGATCGGCAATCTGGCGGTCAGCGACACCCTGGCCCTGCGCCTGGTGACCACGCACAATCAGCGTGACGGCCTGATCCGCAATGTCGCCAAGGACAATGTCTTCACCGATCCCCAGGACGTCAGCACCCTGACCCTGAAGGCTCTGTGGCGTCCCAGCGACGACCTGACCGTCTATTTCTCGGCCGACCGCACCGACAACGACGCCTTCTGTTGCTCATCGACCTGGCGCAAGGTCACGCCGGGCTACGCGCCGGCGGTGACGAACGCCCGCTACGGCATCGTCGCGGGGCCGAAGAATCTGCAGGTCGCCGCCAATGGCCCATCGCAAGGCAAGTCAACCGCCCAGGGCGGCACGCTGCAGATCGACTACGGGCTGGGCGACCTGACCCTCACCTCGATCAGCGCCTACCGCTCGGTCAAGCGCGAGGCGTTCTATGACGGCGACCTGACGCCGGTCAGCTATGTCGACACCAATGGCGGGGCAGGGAAGACCGACTGGCTCAGCCAGGAACTGCGCCTGACCTCGCCGATCGGCGAGCGGTTCGACTATGTCGCCGGCCTCTATCTCTACCACTCCAAGGCCTCGTCGCTGATCCGCCAGCGGGGCCAGCTCAGCTGGATCACGCCCGCGACCAATGGCGTTGTCGTGCCGATCATCCCCGGCGCGCCGCTAGGCACGATCTTCGAGACCTCGACCTACAACGACATCAACTCGACCAGCTTCGCGGGCTTTGGCCAGGTCGGCCTGCACATCACGCCCAAGCTCGATCTGATCGCAGGGGCTCGGATCACGCGCGACGAGATCACCCTGGACTATCACCGCGCCCCGACGCCCGGCGCGGTCTACATCCCAGGCTCGGTCACGCTCGACCTGCACCAGGAGGTGGAAAACACCAACATCTCGTGGCGGATCGGGCCGCGCTATAATTTCAGCGACGATATCATGGCCTATGCGACGGTGTCGCGCGGCTACAAAGGACCTGGCTTCAGCGGCCTGAGCGCGGCCAACAGCCTGGCCGACCAGCGCGTGCAGCCGGAGATTCCCACCAGCTACGAGGTGGGCATGAAGGCCGCGTTCCTCGACCGCCGCCTGATCATCAACGCCAACGTCTACAGCACCACGGTCAAGAACTTCCAGGCCCAGGTCTCCGACCTGACCAGCGCCACCTATTCCTCGCGGATCACCAATGCCGGCGAGATCAAGACGCGGGGCTTCGAGGCCAACCTGATGGCTCGGCCGGCCAACGGCCTCAGCCTCACGGCCGGTCTGGCCTACACCCACGCCCGCTATGCCGACTTCAACGGCGTGCAATGCTATTTCGGCCAGCCCAAGATCGCCCAAGGCGGGCCGTGCAGCGCGCCGCCGGCCACCCCTGCCTCGCTGGATGGCTTCTTCAACGCCAAGGGTCTGAGCTTGGCGGGCGTGCCTGACTGGGTCTACGGCGTCAGCGCAGTCTATGAGCGGTCCTTGAGCCCGGGCCTGCGCGGCTTCTTCCAGGCCAACTGGAACTGGCAGAGCGACATCAACTACTCGATCAGCGGCGACCCGGGGACGATCCAGAAGGCCTATGGCCTGCTCGGCGGCCGCATCGGCGTCTCGGCGCCGGACAAGGCCTGGAGCGTGGCGCTGTACGCGAGCAACCTGCTGGACAAGCGCTACGCCGCCCAGATCACCCCGTCGCCGGTGACCGCCCTGAACCCTGGCGGCTATGTCCAGTATTTCAGCCCGGACTCCGTGCGCCGGGCCGGGATCAGCCTGGACGTGGCCTTCTAGGACCCTTTTCGCGGCGCTCTTGCCGGCGCCGCGAGGGGGCGAGACGACCGGCGCGGACGCCGCGGCTGCAGACGTCTCGCCCCGCCTTCCTCAATCACGTTATCTCTCTGGGAGAGCCCTATGAAACAGTCCATGGGACGCCGCGCCTGGCTGGGCGCTCTGGCCGGCTTGGCCGCCGCGCCGCTGACCGCCTCGAAGGCCAAAGCCAAGCCCGCCACGCCTCTGCCGCCGATCACGATCTACCATCTGGAGGGGCGCCGTTCCGAGCGGATTGTCTGGCTGATGGAAGAGCTGGGCTTTCCCTATGAGCTCAAGTTCAAGCGCGGCGACCTGGCCGGCTCCATGGCCCTGATCCGCGAATTCAGCCCGGTCGTGCCAATGGCGCCGACGGTGAAGTACGGCGACCAGGTCCTGGTCGAGTCCGGCGCGATCATCGAGCTGATCCTTAACCGACACGCTCCGGGGCGCCTGCAACCGGCGCTGGACAGCCGCGACTATCCCGACCACCTGATGTGGATGCACTATGCCGAGGGGAGCCTGGCCGCGCGCCTGTTCTCCGACTATCGCGCCTGGACCGCCCAACCGCCCAAGCAGCGCTCGCGCCTGGTTGACTCCGAGGCCGTGGTGCAGTTCGCCGAGAACTTTCTGGGCCAGCATCCCTGGTTCGGCGGCGCGGCCTTCTCCAGCGCCGACATCATGATGATGTTCCCGCTCAACGCCGCGACCGGCTTGAACCTGGTCGAGGAGTCGCAGTTTTCGAACGTGGCGGCCTGGAAGGCCAGGATCGAGGCTCGTCCCGCCTATCAGCGCATGCTGGCCAAGGCGCGCCCGGACGGCATGATCGGCGGCCTGCCGCGCTTGCCCCAGCACGCGCCCGCCGGCCCGCGGGAGACGCCGAAGGCGCCGGGATAGCGCACGCTGCTGCGTGTCTCGCCGTATGCGGGCTTTGGAAATGAAGCCTGCCGAGCGTCCGCTTTCAGAGGGCCAGTAGGGCTTTACTCTGGCCTTGTTGGCGGCCTCCTCGCATGACGCGCAGGATTGGCGAGCGTCGTGTTCTCGGAGGGATGTCGATGTCAGAAAATGGCGCACGACCGCACTCACCCAAGATCGGAAACCCGGACCTGGTTGGCCAACTGCCAAGTCCGCGGCGCCATTCCCGTGGAGCGTTTGAAGAGTCTGGTCATGTGACTCTGGTCTGCAAAGCCGCACGCCAGAGCAACGTGCGCCAAGGGAAGTGAAGCTTCGAGCAATTGCTGTGCGCGGGCGACCCGTCTCGCAATGACCCAAGCGTACGGCGTCACGCCCGTAGACGCACGAAAGGCGCGCGCGAAGCGGCTGACGCCAAGCCCGCAGGCCTCTGCCAGTTCAGCCAAGGTCGTTCCCACAGGTAGGGTCGCCTCGATCCACTCTTTGGCCAAGCGTTCCTGCGATGTCGTCAGGCCGCCTGTAGCCGTACGCCGATCTCGTAAGTCGCCATACCGACGCAGAACATAGACTCCGAGCGACCACATGAAGCTGTCCGCGGAGAGGGGATCTAGAGCGGCCGGATCGTCGAGGTAGGGTCGGACAAGATTCGCCATTCTCGGGACCACGGGATCAGGGCGGATAAAGCAGGCTGCATTACCAAGCTCGATCCGCCCGCAGACCTCGAGGTCCTCAGCGACCTCCTGCATAAAGGCGCGGGGGAGTATCAGTTCCAGGGTGTGGCTGGGGGTATTGAGTTCGACGTAGTCGACACCAGAAACATAGAGAAAGTGGGTGTGCCCCGCTGGCGACCCATAGTCGAACATCTCCTCGCGCACCGACGTCCGGCTTTCTTCGGCGCGATAGCGCACGCCCACGAGATAGGTGTCGTCGAGCCGCGGAAAGGTGGCGTTGGCGCCCCCGCCGTGGTCGGCATAGTCAACCTCGATGACCTGCAGCTTTGATCTACGCAGGGACCGGGTGCGCATAGTCAGCGCTCCGCCGCCGGCGAAGTCGATCGGCACAGTGCCGGGCGCGGAGCGGGCAAGGGTGGCAGGCATGGTCCTCTCGACGAGAGGATATCCGCTTGCTAGCGCTGCGTCCTGCAAGCGGATGCCGCCAAGCGTTATCGCGCTGGCGTCGAGGCTGGCGCGCTCTGGGCGGCCTTCTCGATCAGAGCGGCGACAGAGCTGGGGTTGGCCACATAGACGGCGTGGCTGCCTGGGATCTCCTCCTTGGTCGCCCCCGCGCGTTCGGCCATGGCTCGCTGCGCGGCGGGCGGGATCATACGGTCGTCCGTGGCCACCAGGTACCAGCTTGGCTTCTGGCGCCAGGCCGGAGCGGTAACCGCGCCTTCAAGCGCGGCGACGCCCCAGGGGACCTGCGAATCCGCCATGAAGCGCGCTGTTTGCGGCGCGACGTCCGCGGCGAACGCGTTGGCGAACTTCGCTTTGTCCAGGAACAGGTAGCCGTCCACCGGAGGGAGGATCGGCGGAACAGCGGCGCCCGGCGGCGGATTGGCGATCAGCGACGACACAGACTCCCCTTTATCGGGCGCGAAGGCGGCGATGTAGACGAGCGCCTTGACCTTGGGATCTAGGCCGGCTTCTGAAATGACGACACCGCCGTAGGAGTGCCCAACCAGCACAACGTCGCCCGACGCCGAGGCGATCGCTCGCGTGGTGACGGCGACGTCGTCAGCCAGTGACGTCGTCGGGTTTTGAACGACCACGACATTGTAGCCGTCCTGCACAAGAATGCGGTGAACGCCCTCCCATCCCGAACCATCAACGAAGCCGCCGTGAACAAGCACCACGGTCTTATCGATATGCGGCGCCTTCGGCGCGGCTCCGGCGGTGGATGCAAGCGCGAGCGCGGCGACACCAACAACCGTCCTGAGTGCCCCAACCATAGACATTCTCCCGTTCATTCAAGTCGCGGATGCGACGTGGTGTGAGGGGTAGGAGGCCGCGGAACCAAGCTATTGAACGATCTTGCACCGCCCCATTGCCGAAGGCGGGTCTGCTTTGGGGCCTAGGTCGACGACGCGCTGGGGTGTCCCAGCAAATCGACATGGGGCAACGGCTCACCGGCCTTAGCGCGGTCCGAGCACGAGGCGCCTCCATTGAACGTCGCGTTTCTGGAAGGTTGCCGACGTCCACACTTGGCGCGGCCCGGCCGGTGACACAGATCTTCGGACTTGCCACCACAACAGCGAACAAGACGAAGACACCTTCTGTGCAAATAATGTGGCGGTTCACAGCGACGAGGCCGCGGGCGACGTCGCAAAAGGAGCGCTTATTCGATGACCTCGACCGCCGCCCACTTCATCGCTGAAACCCTCGAAGCCGCCGGCGTCGATCGCGTCTATGGGGTTGCGGGCGACTCGCTCAACGGCTTCACCGAGGCCCTGCGGGCTCGGGACAAGATCCAATGGGTCCATATGCGCCACGAGGAGGCCGCCGCGTTCGCCGCTGGAGCCGAGGCTCAGCTGACTGGCGATCTGGCGGTGTGCGCCGGCAGTTGCGGGCCGGGGAACCTGCACCTGATCAATGGCCTGTTCGACGCCCAGCGCAGCGGCGCGCCGGTGCTGGCGATCGCCGCCCACATCCCCAGCAGCGAGATCGGCATCGACTACTTCCAGGCTACGCACCCCGAAAGCCTGTTCAAGGACTGCAGCCACTATGTGGAGCTGGTCTCGCATCCGAGCATGCTGCCCCAAGTGCTAGAGCGGGCCATGCGCGTGGCCATCGCCCGGCGCGGCGTGGCGGTCGTGGTGATCTCCGGCGACGTGGCCCTGGAGAAGCTGGACGCCAAGCCGCCGACCTGGATCGCCCCGGCCCCGCCTCGCGTGATCCCGCCGGCGGATCAGGTCGAAGCCTTCGCCGACCTGCTGAACGGCGCCCAGCGCGTGACCCTGCTGTGCGGTATCGGCTGCGCCGGCGCGCGGCCCGAGGTGCTGGCCCTGGCCGACGCGCTGAAGGCGCCGATTGTCCACGCCATGCGGGGCAAGGAGTCGATCGAGCACGACAATCCCTTCGACGTCGGTATGACCGGCTTCATCGGCTTCTCGTCCGGCTACGCCGCGATGAAGGACTGCGACACCCTGGTGATCTTGGGGTCGGGCTTTCCTTATCGCCAGTTCTATCCAAACAAGGCGAAGGTCGTGCAAATCGACATCAGCCCCGAGGCCCTGGGCAATCGCAGCCGCCTCGACCTGGGCCTGCTGGGCGACGTGGGTGAGACCCTGCGCGCGCTGCTGCCGCGCCTGGAGCCGAAGGCTGACCGAAGCTTCCTCGACGCGGCGCTGGCGCACTACGCCAAGGCCCGAGAGGGCCTGGACGCCCTAGCGCAGATTCCGCACAAGCCCAGCCAGGTTCACCCCCAGCAGGTGACTCGCATCGTCAGCGAACTGGCGGCCAAGGACGCGGTCTTCACCTGTGATGTCGGCACGCCTACGGTCTGGGCGGCGCGCTATCTGCGGCTGGACGGTCAGCGCCGGCTCCTGGGCTCATTCAACCACGGTTCAATGGCCAACGCCTTGCTGCAGGCGATCGGCGCGCAGTCGGCTTTCCCGGGACGCCAGGTCGTGTCGCTGTCGGGCGACGGCGGGTTCTCGATGATGATGGGCGACTTCATAAGCCTCTCGCAGCTCGGCTTGCCGGTGAAGGTCGTCGTGCTCAACAATGGCACGCTCGGCTTCGTCGAGATGGAGATGAAGGCCGGCGGCTTTCTAGACACCGCCGTCGATCTGCAAAACCCCAACTTCGCGGCCATGGCGCAAGCCATGGGCGTCAAGGGCGTACGGATAGAGCGCGCGCAAGATCTCGAGGCGGGGATCGCTGAGGCCTTCGCCCATGACGGGCCGGCCCTGGTCGACGTGGTCACCGCCCGCCAGGAACTGGTCATGCCGCCGAAGATCACGCTGGACGAGGCCCACAAGTTCGGCGTTTTCGCCCTGAAGGCTGTTCTGGATGGCCGCGCCGCCGAGTTGATCGACCTGGCCAAGGTCAATCTCAAGCGCTGAACCATGGCGCTGCGATAAGACCTGGGGCCGCGAGCTGTCTTCGCGTCTATGGACGCAAGCTAACGGCTGCTCCTGGCGCTGCCCGGTCCGCCTAGTCCGCAGTACGCGACAATCGCACGCTCAGCGCCAGCAGCGCGGCGGCGGTCAGGAAGCCCAGGTTCACGGCCCAGGCGACCGGATCGGCGAACCGTCCGGCGTGCAGGCCGATGTGCGCCAGCGACACCCCCGCAAGCAGCGCCGCCGACAGCAGCCGCAGCCGCGCCGAAATGACCGGTGGCGTCCAGGCGATGGCCGCGCCCATGCTGGCGAGCGTGGCCAGGCCCCACACGGCGACGGGCGGCATGGGCGCGAGCAAGGCGAGCAGGGCCGAGGCGGCGTAGGCCACGGGCTGGCTCCAGACGAAGGCGATCCACACCCGCTCCCAGCGCGGAGCCGGACGGCCCTTGTCGCGCCGGCGGGCCAGCCAGATAGCGACACCGCTGGAGGTGACGGCGGTCAGGCCCAGGCCCAGCAGGAAGTATGCGACCTTGACGGGCCAGCCGCCGAACCAGCCGAAGTGCAGCGGAGTCATCGCCCCCAACACGCGGATGCCGACCGAGCCGCTCTCGTAGCCGACTTCGCCGAGGCGCTTGCCTGCGCCGTCGACGATCACCGTCTCGCCACGCGACAGACGTCCTTCGGTGACCAGATTGACGCTGGCGTGCTGGCCGGTCTCGCCGGGGTGCTCGACATAGATGTAGCTGGCGCGGGCGTTCGGATAATGGGCCTTCAGAGCCTCCAGCGCGCCGGCGATGTCGATCAGCTTGGCGGCCGGCCGTGGATCGTCGGCCACGGCGGGGCCCCGGAACAGGGCGTAGGCCTTGCTGGTGTCGCCCTTGAAGGTGGCCACGGCCAGGACGCCGACGATGATCACGGTCAGGCCCAGGAAGGCGCCGGTCAGCGAGACCACCAGGTGGAACGGCAGGCCCCAGACCGAGATGCGGTTGTGCAGATCGGCCTCCTGCAGGCGTTTGGAGCCGCCCCAGCGGAAGGCGAAGGCGTCCTTGAACACGCGCGGGTGCGATAGCACGCCCGAAACCAGCGAGGAGAGGAGCGCCACGCCCGTCAGGCCGACCACGAACCCGCCCCAGGCGCGGGGCAGGTGCAGGACGGTGTGCAGCTCGGCCTGGAACTCGCTCCAGGGCAACTTCTGCTCGGCGACCAGCTTGCCCGTGGCGTCGGCGATCCAGGTGTGCTCGCCGCCCTGGGCGTCGTCGCCGTGCGCCGACAGGCGCGGCGACGCCGGTTCGGGCAGGCGGATGAAGAGGTCGTGGGCCTTGGGGTTCTTGGCCAGGGCCGCGCGGAAGGCCGCGTCGACGGCCTGGGGCGTGGCGTCATGCAGCACCGGGCCGGCCGGCTGTTCCCAACGGTTGAACTCGTAGGTGAAGACGGCGATCGAGCCCGAGAAGCAGACCAGGTAGATCAGGGCCGCGAAGGCCAGGCCCAGGGCCGAGTGGCCGGCCAGCATGGCGCGGACAAACTCGGCGGGGATCTTCGGCCAGATCGGCTTGCCGGCCTTGCGGGCCAGCTTGCCGGGGGCGGTCGAGCCGTCCATCACAGCGCCCCCTTCAGAAAGGCCGCGCCCAGGGTCGCGACCGAGACGCCGGCCAGGACGGCGAAGGCGCGGAGGATCTTGTCGTCGGACAGAGTCCAGGCCATGCCGCCAGCCCACAGGAACGGCACGATCAGGCCGCCAATGACCATGCGGCTCTGAACCTGACCCGGCGCGCAGATGGCGACGGCCAGGCCGCAGCCCAGCGCCGCGATCCCGGCCAGCGGACCGGCCAGAAAGCCCCGCAGCCAGCCCCGCCAGACGACGCGGCGTCGGTCGGAGGGCTCGGGCGCCAGCTCGCGCGCGGCCCTCTTCTTGGCGTTGCGCTGCTCGACGCCGGCCCCCACGAAGGCCAGGGCGACCACGGAGGCGACGGCCAGCATGGCCGAGGGACCTCGCACAGGACCCAGCAACGGGACCGAGGCGGCGATAGCGACGACCAGCAGGCCCCAGCCGCCCAGGATCAGCCACGGGCGCTCGGGGCGCGGCTCGTCCCAGGCCCGCTTCAACAGCACGGTTCCCGCCAGGGGCAGCGGGGCCAGGGCCAGGCTCCAGAGCGGGCTCACCAGCGGGTCTCCAGCGTCAGGCCGACCACGCGCGGCTCGCCCAGCATGGCGATCGGGATGTCGGTGCGGGTGTACTGGCTGTAGGTCGCGTTCAGCAGGTTCTTGCCGTAGACGTACGCGCCCCAGTGTTCGCGCTCGAAGCCGAAGCGACCGTTGAACAGCAGGCGGCTCTTGATCACCGAATCCTGGGCCTGGTCGATGCCGGCGGACGAGAAGGACTTGGACTTGTAGCTGCCGTCCAGGTGAACGATCCAGCCGTTGTCCCAGCGATAGTCGCCGCCCAGCGCCACGGTCCATTGCGGGGCGTAGGGGAATTCCGAGCCCGACAGGTTGCGGTTGTCCTCGCCCGCCGTGATCGTGAAGTCGTCGAACTTGGTCTTGGTGTGGCCCAGCGAGGCGTACCACGACAGCTGGCTGGTCAGCTGTTGGGCGACCTCCAGCTCGAAGCCGTAGAGGTGCGACTTGCCGGCGTTCCTGACCTCGTAGTCGTAGGCGTTGAGGCCCAGATTGACGATGACCTGCTGGTCCTTCCAGTCGGTGTAGAAGGCGTTGGCGTTGACCGTCAGGGTTCCATCCAGCCAGGCCGTGCGCAGCGAGGCTTCGTAGTTCCAGGTGTATTCCGGATCATAGGCCGCGACGCTGGATCGCGCCTGGTTCACCGTCGAGCCACCCGAGCGGTAGCCGCGTTGGACCGTCAGGCTGGTGTTGATGTCCGGCGTCCATTCGTACTTCGCGCCGATTTTCGGCAGGAAGGCGTTGAACTTGCGGGTGTTTTCCGGCGCCGACGCGTTCGCCTGGGCGATCATGCCGGCGACGAAGGCGTTCACCTGGGTCACATACGGCGCGTAGGCGCCGAAGGACGCCGGCGTTGGATAGGTTCCGGCGAACACCGCGCTCTGCCTGGTGCTCGAGGTGTTTTCCTCGTGGTCGTATCGGAAGCCGCCCAACAGCGAGAGCCTCTCGGTCAGGGCGTAGCTGGCGTCGGCGAAGACGGCGCTGGTCTCGATGGTCGAGGGCTGGTCGCCGGAATAGTCGACAGGGATCACCGGCAGGGCGGCGATGTAGAGATTGGCGAAGCCGTTGGCTTGGGCCGCGGCGGCCGCCTGCTGGGCGGGCGTGGGCGAGGGGACGCCGGCCAGCAGGGTGGAGGTCAGGACGTTGACCAGGGTGGCGCGCGGGAACGGCACGTTGGTGCGGCTGATCGACAGGTCCTTGGCGTCGCGCTGGGCGTGGTAGAGGCCGATCAGGCCCTTCAGCCGCTCGCCCTCGTAGTTCAGGCGAAGCTCGCCCGAGGTGGTCTCGGTGGCCTGGTCGCGCGTGCCGTACGAGCTGGCGACCGGGGTGAAGTCGAAATCGATCGTGGCGTCGGTCTTGACCTTGTTCCACGAGACGATGGCGTTCAGCGTCAGGGCGTCGGACAGCTTGTAGCTGCCGTCCACCGTGAAGATGTCGACCTTGGAGTTGGTGCGCGAGGGGGTGTCCGACAGGTCGACGCGGTGATCGTAGTAGTCGGGACGGTCGGTGCGTGAATAGGTGAACTGGTAGCCGGACTCGCGCTTGTTGTGGGCGTAGGTCGCCAGCACCTTCAAGTCGGGTAGGGCGGTCGGGGTGAAGAGCAGCTTGCCGCGGACATAGAGATTGTCGACCGCCTCGATATCCTGCTTCAGCGTCGGATTGTAGACGAAGCCGTCGCTCTCCTTCTTCTGCACGGCGACGCGGAAGGCCAGTTGGTCAGCGACGATCGGACCGCCGGCGGCGACGCCCGCCGTGCGCTCGTCGCCGCTGGCCAGGCCGACGCTGGCGCGGAAGCTGGGCGTATAGGTCGGGTTGGCCGAGGTGATGATCACCGCGCCGGCCAGGGAGTTGCGTCCCTGCAGGGTCGACTGCGGCCCGCGCAGCACCTCGACCTGGCCGATGTCCCACAGCTCCAGCGGGCCGCCGAACGTGGCCTCCAGCGGCAGGGCCGCGCCGTCGACATAGACGGTCGCGAGACCGCCCGTGCCCCCGCCCGAGACGTTCATGTTGCTGACGCCGCGGATGGTGAAGCCGGTCTTGCCATAGGTCTCGCTCATGTTCGCCGTGCGGGCGACCACGTCGTAGAAGGTTCGCAGGTTCTCGCGTTCGATGCGGGCGGCGGTCGCCACGGCGACGCTGCTGACGGTGTCCTGGATCGAGCGGGAGGTCTTCTCGCCGGTCACCACGATGGCTTCGACGGCGGTCGCCTGGTCGGCGGCGGACACGACCCCAGGCGGCGTCTCCTCGGCCGAAGCGGCGTGAGCCAAGGCTAGAATCGCAAGCGAGCAGGCGGTCAGCAGCGAACGGCGCATCAAAATCCCCCAAGGACGACAACGGGGACGCGCTACTTCAGTTAAAAATGCGAGTCAATCTCATTATCAACGGGCGACGCGCTGTTAGCCCGGCGGCCAACGCCCCCTAGCAAGCTCGCCCTCCTGCGCTGCGACAGTGCGCCGACATCGACGCGATCAAGGATTTGCCCCTCTTGCTGGTCTCGCCGGGGGCTTCATCGACGGGACGGTGATCCTGATCGTGGCTTGCGTCCCGACACGCGGAAACCACACGGCCTGAGCGGCTTTGCAGAGGCCGCACGGCGGAAAAGGTCGTGCCGCTGCGAGCAAGTGCTGGCGAGCATCCCCGCGTAACCCTACCGCTACACATAAAAAGGGAGGGGAAGTTGCCTAGGATTACGAGTCTCGTTTCCACATCTCTGTTCGCCTTGATGGCGGCCGGGGCCGTCTCGGCCCAGACCACGGCGTCCAATGACGCGGCCAAGGCCCCGGAGTCCGTCTCGGTCGAAGAGGTGGTCGTCACCGGGTCGCGGGTTCGCACGACCTACAATTCGCCGACTCCCGTCAACGTGGTCGGCGCCGAGCGCATGCAGCAGCTGGCCATCCCCGACGTGGCCACGGCGCTGAACCAGATCCCGTCGTTCCGCGCCACCGTCTCGTCGTCGACGATCCTGTTTCGGGTCTCGGGGGCCATCGGCGGCAACACCCCCGACCTGCGGGGCCTCGGACCCAGCCGCACGCTGGTGCTTGTCGACGGCCGTCGGTTCGTGCCGAGCACCGATTCCGGAGCCGTCGATCTGAACGGCGTGCCCAACGCCCTGGTCAAGCGCACCGAGATCGTCACCGGCGGGGCCTCGGCCGCCTATGGCGCGGACGCCGTGGCCGGCGTGGTCAATCTGATCCTCGACACCAAGTTCAACGGCTTCAAGATGGACGCCAGTGTCGGCGCCAGCGATCATGGCGATGGCCAGAACTACTTCGTGTCGGCGGCCGGCGGGCGCGGCTTCGCCAGCGGCCGCGGCCATGTGATCGCCGGTATCGAATACCGGGACGACCAGGGCGTCGGCAATTGCTTCCGTCGCGACTGGTGCGCCAAGCTCACCAATTTCGTGCCCAATCCCGGCTATATCAACGGAGCCAGCACCAACGGCCTGCCGGCCACCCTGGTGCTGGACGACGTCCGCTTCGTCTATGCGCCGACCGGCGTGCTGGCCAGCGCCGTCCAGACGGTCAACGGCGTGAAGACGACGCTTGGCCAGCAGATCAACAACACCGGCGCCACAGCGCTCCCGGCCGGTCTGCGCGGCCTGCAGTTCAACGCCGCGGGCGACGCCCTGGTCCCCTTCCAGTTCGGAACCAATCTCAGCGGCCTGTTCATGCAGGGCGGCGATCAGGCCGCCGCGCCCAACTGGGGGTGGGGCAACCCGCCGCTGGTCACGCCGACCTCGCACGGTTCGGGCATGGTGCATGTCGACTATGACCTGACGCCCAAGACCCAGGCCTTCGGCGAGTTCATCTACAGCCAGGTCAAGGGCGGTCCGGTTCGCACCTCGGTGCTGCTGCAGGCGCCCGCCGGCGGCTCGGCCGGCCTGGACATCAACAACCCGTTCATCAGCCCCGCGGTCCGCGCCCAAATCCTGGCGGCCAACCCCAACATCACCGCGATCAACGTCAACGTCGCGGTGGCGCAGGGCGGCGACACCGTGGTCGCCTCCAGCACCAACGACATCTATCGCTTCGTCACCGGCGTGAAGGGCGAGCTGTTCAAGGACTGGCGCTGGGACGCGTCGTACGAGTTCGGCCGAACCAAAAGCCGGACAGTGGTCAAGAACACGCGCCTAGCCTCGTTCGACACCCAGGCGACCAACGCGATCACGCCGCCGGCCGGCTATTCGGGGACGATCTACCGGACCCCGTGGGGCGCGCCGGTGATCTGCGCCTCGTCGGTGGCCAATCCGAATGACGGCTGTCTGCCGGTCGACCTCCTCGGCGCCAACATCACGCCGGCGGTGCTGAGCAAGTACTTCAAGGACGAGTGGCAGACGCGCAAGGTCACGCAGCATGATCTGATGGTCAACGTCCGCGGCACGCTGTTCAACCTGCCCGCCGGTCCGGTCCAGGCCGCCGTCGGCGGCGAGTTCCGCCGCGACGAGGTCTCGGGCGCCGTCGATCCTCTGACCGCGGCGGGGCAGTTCGCCGCGCCCCAGGTCACGGCCCTGCCGCAGATCGTCCAGAAGGTCACGGAAGGTTATGCGGAAGCCAATATCCCGCTGCTGGCCGACCTGCCGCTGGTCAAGACGCTGTCGGTCGATGTGACCGGCCGCCTGACCCACTACAGCGGCTTTGGCAATGCGCGGCCGTGGAAGGTGGGCCTGGAATATCAGCCCAGCGACCAGATCCTGGTTCGCGTCACCCGCTCGGCCGACATCCGCGCGCCGACGGCGGCGGAGTCGAACCCCAACACGGTCCAGACCTTCATCCCGCTGAACGATCCGTTCACGGGGACCAACCACCTGGTCGGCGCCCTGGCGGGCGGCAACCCGAACCTGGAACTGGAGCGGGCCAAGACCACGACGGCGGGCGTCGTGCTGAAGCCGGATTTCATCCCGGGCTTCCACGCCTCGGTGGACTGGTATGACATCTCGGTCCGCAACGCGATCGACTCCGTGTCGGCCCCCAACATCCTGGCGGCCTGCGCGAGCAAGAACCTGCTGTGCAACCTGATCACCTTCAGCGGGGCGGCCAAGGCCAGTTCGGTCGTGACCGTGCTGTCGAACTTCCAGAACGTCGCTGAGCTGCACGCCGAGGGCTACGAGATCCAGTCCGACTACACGATCCCGGACGTCTGGGACGGCGCCGTCACCTTCCAGGTCAACGCCAACTACGTGAAGGATCTGAAGTCGATCGGCGGCACCGGCCTGGTCACCCGGATGAACGGCGTGACGGGCAATGCGGGCTCCCTGGCCGGCATCGCGGGCGTCCCGAAATACAAGATCGACGGACTGGTCTCGTACGTGCGGCCCAGTTGGATGGTCGCCGCGCACATGCGCTATATTCCCAAGAGCATCCTAGACCCGACGAAGATCGGTCCGGAGGACAAGGGTTACAGCGTCAACCTGCCGACCAGCATCTCAACCAACCGGGTCAGCTCGCGGTTCTATCTCGACCTCTCGGCCTCGGCCCAGCTGCCTTCGCTGTTCGGCAGCGCCAAGACCGAACTCTATGGCGGGGTGACCAACGTGTTCGACAAGGACCAGCCGCCCGAGCTGCGCCTGTTCGGCAACCCGCTGCAGTACGACACGGTGGGCCGCGCCTACCGCGTGGGTGTCCGGGCCGTCTGGTAGACGCCCCGCGCGAAGACGGCGCCCCTCTTCTCTTCAGATCCCGATGCGGGGCCTCCCGCGTCGGGATTTTTTTCGTCCCGTGGCGGGCGCGCACAAGAAAACGCCCGCCGGCAAGGGCGGGCGCTGGGGTGGGGAGATGGTTCGGGGCGACTACCAGGCCGCTTCGTAGATCGTCCGGATGTCCGCTTCGGTGAGAACCCGGGGGTTGCGATCCAGCAGGCGGGTGACCTTCATGGCCGCCGTGGCCATGCGCGGAATGGCGTCGCGCGCGATCCCGAAGTCCGACAGCCGGCGCTTGATCCCACAGGCGTCGGCCAGGGCGATGACCCGCTCGACGCCGGCGAGGGCGTCGGCCATCGGATCGCCGGAGGGCCCGACGCCCAGAGCTTCGGCGATCCGGGCGTAGCGCTCGGGCGAGGCCTCGATGTTCAGGCGCAGGACATGCGGCAGCAGGAGAGCGTTGGCCACGCCGTGGGCGATGTGGAATTCGCCGCCCAGCGGATAGGCCAGGGCGTGCACCGCCGCCGTATTCACCGGGCCCAGGCAAAGACCGCCGTAATAGCTGGCGATCATCATCGCCGAACGGGCGGCGAGATCCTCGCCGTGCGCGCAGGCGCGCTCCAGGTTCGCGGCGATCAGCCGGATGCCGCCCAGGGCGTAGACGTCGATCATCGGGTGCGCGAAGCGGTTGGCGTAGGCCTCGATGCAGTGGGTCAGGGCGTCCAGGCCCGTGGCCGCGGTCACCGAGGGCGGCATGGTCACGGTCAGGGCCGGATCCAGATAGGCCGCGTCGGGCACCAGGTAGGGGCTGACGACGCCCTTCTTCAGGTCCTCGTCCTCGTCGCCGAGGATGGCGATCGGCGTGACCTCGCTTCCGGTCCCGGCGGTGGTCGGCACGCAGGCCAGCCACAGCGAGCGGCCGGCGACCAGGTCGGTCCCGAGCACGTCCATGACGCCCTGGCGGCCATCGAACAAGGCCGCGACCAGCTTGGCCACGTCCATGGCGCTGCCGCCGCCCAGGCCGACGACCGCGTCGGCCGCGCAGGCGCGGGCGCAGGCCAGGGCCGCGTCGAACTCCTTCAGGGTCGGTTCGCCGGCCAGGTCGTGCCAGAGCGTGGCGGAGACGTCTTCGGCCTTCAGCGCCTCGACCAGCGGCCGGCACAGGAACAGGGTGGGCTCGGTGGTGACGATGAACACCGATCGCGCGCCGCGGCCCACCAGGTCGGCCGCGCATTTCGCCAAGGCTCCGGGGCCGAATGTGAGCGCGCCCACATTGACCATGCTCACGAGCCTCTGTTCCCCCGACCCCATCACACGCGCTTTCCAGTTGTCCGTTTGGAAAAGGAGTAGGGCCGGCCAGAGGCGGGGACTTGCTCGTAGAGGCAGCCCGACTTGCACCGGGTCGGACCAACGTCCTGAAAGACCGACGGTGTCGGCGCACGAAAAGATTGGCGCCGTTGAGGGCAAGGTCGAACGCGCGGGGCGGTCTAAGAGGAGCGGCTGTTCTCTCGCGAGGACGTCCTAGGCATGATACGCAGCGTTGCGCGATCTCTTGAGGAGGCCCGAGTGGCTCGCCGATCTTCTGTCCGGCAAGGTGACGCGGGGGCGCCCGAAGGCGACGTGTTGGACCGGACCGAGGCGGGGCAGGGCCGCATCAAGCGCGCCCCGGGCTATGTCGAGGAGGTCTTCGAGGTCATCCGCGCCGACATCATGTCGCTGGCCATCCCGCCGGACACGCGGATCTCGATCGACAGCCTGGCGCGGCGCCTGGGCGTCTCCCAGACGCCGATCCGCGAGGCGCTCAGCATGCTGGAAGCCATCGGCCTGGTCACCAAGCGCCACTTCGTCGGCTACTGCAGCGCGCCTCAGCTGAACCGCCGTCAGCTGGACCAGCTCTACGAGGCGCGCCTGCTGATCGAGCCCTTCGCCGCCCGTCGCGCCGCCGAGCAGATGGACGACCAGGCGATGGCCGAACTGGTCGCCCTGGCCGACGCCATGACACCGGGCGAGTCGCGCCAGTCCTATGACAAGTTCGCCGACCAGGATTCGGAGCTGCACGACCTGATAGCGACCGGCAGCGGCAATCCGATCATCCGCGAGACCTTGTCGCGGCTGCACTCGCACCTGCACATCTTCCGTCTGCGCTTCCACAGCGAGGTGACGACCGAGGCGGTGAACGAGCACGCGGATCTGATCGCGGCCCTGACGGCTCGCGATGCCGACGCGGCCGAGAAGGCGATGCGCGAACACATCCAGCGCTCGTATGCCCGCGTGGTGCCGTTCGCGGACGAGTAGCGCCCGAACACATCTAAAATCCCGATAGATCAGCGCGTTGACCGGCGGCCGAGAAGGTGTCCGGCGCCGTCGCACATGCCTGTAGCGGCACAAAAAACGCGTGAAGGCGACAACAGCGAAATAGCGCTTCTCATATTTCCTATATGATATAGGAAAGAGGTGAGGGAGGGCACGCTCCCGGCTAGGGGAGGCGCCGAATGAACGTCTTCAACACCAATGATCTGACGGGGCGCGCCGCGCCTGGCGGCTGGACGGGCCTGTTCGCCAGCCAGATCGAGGCCATGGATTTCAAGCCGGCCAAGCCCGACGCCTTCATGGCCGAGCTGGCCGGCAGCGACCTGGGACCGTTGCACATCGCGCGGCTGACCTGCGGCCGCACCACGATCGAGCGCGGCGCCGCCCAGATCGCCCACAAGACCGCCTCGACCTATCTGCTGATGCTACAGGTGCGCGGCGAGGCCGAGGTCAGCCACTACGGCAACACCGCGACCCTGGGCGAGGGGGACTTTGTCCTCTGCGACAGCGCCGCGCCGCTGAAGATCCGCTTTTCCGGCGATGTCGAGACCTTGATCCTCAAGGTCGCGGCCTCGACCCTGAAGGAGCATCTGCCGTCGCCCGAAGGGTTCTGCGGACGCGCCCTGCGCGCCGACGAGGGGTTGACCGCGGCGGCCGCCGCCATGGCGCTGAACCTGTTCGGCCGCCTGGAGGCGGGCCTGTCGCTGCACTACCAGGACCGCGTTGCGCGCCAGTTGCTCGACATCGTCGCCACGGCTTACGCCCTGGCTTTCGACACCTCCAACGCCCGCTCGTCGGTGGTTAGCGGCCGTTGCGCCGCGGTGAAGCTCTATATCGAGCACCACCTGCGCGATCCCGAGCTGACGCCCTGCGCCGTGGCGGCCGGCACAAAGCTCTCGACGCGTTACCTGCGGATGATCTTCGCCAGCGAGAACGAGACGGTGTCGGCCTACATCCTGCGCCGGCGGCTGGAGCAATGCGCCCGTCAGATCGCCGATCCGGCCTGGCGCGGCCATTCGATGACCGAGATCGCCTTCGGCTGGGGCTTCAACAGCGCCCCGCACTTCACCCGCACCTTCCGGGATCGCTTCGGCCTGCCGCCGCGCGAATACCGGCGGCTGAAGCTGGAGGAAGAAGGCGGGGCCTTCGGCGCGCGGACGCGTCGCGCCGCCTGATGCAACGTACAGACATGGGGTTGAGCTTGACCACGATGGAAGCCCGCCGGGCGTCTCTTGCGCGACCGGAGCTGCTCCGCTCGCAAGCCTATTACGCGGGCGCATGGCGGAGCGGGGAGGGTGGCGAGACGGTCGCGGTGACCGATCCATTCTCCGGCGAGACCCTGGCCGAGGTGGCCTCGGTGGGCGAGCCAGAGATCCGGGCCGCCATCGCGGCGGCGCAGACGGCGTTCGCGACCTGGTCGCGGACCCTGAACCGCGACCGCGGCCTGCTGCTGCGCCGCTGGCTGGAGCTGATCGAGCGCGACAAGGAGGACCTGGCCCGCCTGATCACCCTGGAGAACGGCAAGCCCCTGAAGGAGGCTCGGGCCGAGGTCGCCTATGGCTCCAGCTTCATCGAGGTCTATGCCGACATGGCCGCCGGCATCCTCGGCGAGATCCTCCCGCCCAACGCCCCAGGCCGTCGGCTGATGGCCGAGCGCGAGCCGGTCGGGGTGTGCGCGGCGATCACGCCGTGGAACTTCCCGATGGCCATGCTGACGCGCAAGATCGCGCCGGCCCTCGCGGCGGGCTGCACGATGGTCTGCAAGCCGGCCAGCGAGACGCCGCTGACGGCTCTGGCCCTGGCCGCCCTGGCCGAGGAAGCGGGGATTCCGCCGGGCGTGCTCAGCGTGCTGGTCAGCGCCCCGGCCCTGTTCGGCGACATCGTCACCGCCTCGAGCGTGGTGCGGAAGATCACCTTCACCGGCTCCACGCCCGTGGGGGCCAAGCTGATGGCGGCCTCGGCCCCGACCATCAAGCGCCTGTCGCTGGAGCTTGGCGGCAACGCGCCGCTGCTGGTCTTCGACGACGCCGACCTCGACGCGGCCGTCGAGACGGCCATGGTCGCCAAGTTCCGCAACGGCGGCCAGAGCTGCATCGCGGCCAACAGGATCTATGTCCAGCGCGGGATCCACGACGCCTTCCTGGCGGCCTTCCAGGCCCGGATCGAGGCGATGAAGGTCGGCGACGGCCTCGACCCGGCCACCGATATCGGGCCGCTGATCAGCGCCCGGGCGGTCGAGAAGGTCGAGCGCCACCTCGACGAGGCGATGGCCGGCGGCGCGCGCCTGGTCACGGGCGGCAAGGCCGACGGCGGCTTGCTCTCGCCTCCGACCCTGGTGGCCGACGTCGCCAGCGACGCCCTGCTGACCCGTGAAGAGACCTTCGGTCCGCTGGCGGGGGTGATCCCGTTCCGGACCTACGACCAGGCGATCGCCCGGGCCAACGACACGCCCTTCGGTCTGGCGGCCTATGTCTGTTCGACCCGGCCGGAGACCATCGCCCGCGCCGGGCGCGACCTGGAGACCGGCATGGTCGGGATCAACACCGGCCTGATCTCGACGGCCGCCGCGCCGTTCGGCGGCGTCAAGTCGTCCGGGATCGGCCGCGAGGGCTCGCACCACGGCCTCAGCGAGTATCTGAACTACAAGTATCTGTGCCAGGCTGGCCTGTAGGTCGGGGGAGCGTCGACGATGCGTCAGAACAAGAAGATCATCATCACCTGCGCGCCGACCGGCTCGATTCACACGCCGTCGATGTCGCCGCACCTGCCGATCACGCCGACCCAGATCGCCGACGCGGCCATCGAGGCCGCGGCGGCCGGCGCCTCGATCCTGCACCTGCACGCGCGGGATCCGATCGACGGCCGTCCCAGCCCGTCGGCGGAGCACTTCGGCGCCTTCCTGCCGCGGATCAAGCAGGCGACCGACGCGGTGATCAACATCTCGACCGGCGGCAGCTCGACCATGACCCTGGACGCGCGGCTGGAGGCGGCGTTCGCCTTCAAGCCCGAGGTCTGCTCGCTGAACATGGGCCCGCTGATCTTCGACTTCAGCGGCGCCGCCTCGCGCGTCGAGACCTGGCGGCATCCTTGGGAGCGCGAGTACGTCGAAACCTCGCGCGGCCGGATCATGTACAACGACAATGTCTATATCGAGCGCATCATGCGCGAGATCGGCCAAGGTCTCGGCACGCGGTTCGAGTTCGAGTGCTACGACATCGGCCATCTCTACACGCTCGCGCATTTCGCCGAGCGCGGGCTGATCAAGCCGCCGTTCCTGATCCAGGGCGTGTTCGGCATCCTGGGCGGCATCGGGCCGGACGTGCGCAACCTGGCCCACATGGTCACGGTGGCCGACAGCCTGTTCGGCGACGACTACGTGTTCTCCGCCTTCGCCGCCGGCCGTCACCAGATGCCGTTCTGCACCCAGAGCGCGCTCCTGGGCGGCAACGTTCGGGTCGGGCTGGAGGACAGCCTCTATATCGGCCGCGGCGAGCTGGCCAAATCCAACGCCGAGCAGGTCACCAAGATCCGCACCATCATCGAGGCCTTGGGCCTGGATGTCGCCAAGCCCGACGAGGCCCGCCAGATGCTGGACCTCAAGGGCGGCGACGCGGTCGGCTTCTAGAACACCGGAAGGAACGAAATCATGACGGACAAGGGCGTCTTTCTGGTGACGGGCGGAAGCCGCGGGATCGGCGAGGCGATCGCCCGCTCGGCGGCGGCGGAAGGCTATTTCGTGCTGCTGACCTATGTCGGCCAGGCCGATAGGGCGCGGGGCGTGGTCGAGGCGATCCAGGCGGCGGGCGGCCGGGCCGCGGCCGTGCAGGCCGACACGGGTGTCCCGGCCGATGTGGCGCGGATGTTCGAGGCGGCGGATCAACATGGCCGGCTCTCGGCCCTGGTCTACAACGGCGGCATCACGGGCGGCGTCGGCCTGCTGGCCGATCAGACCGACGACACCCTGGCCCAAGTCATCGCCGTCAACCTGACCGGCGCGCTGATCAGCTGCCGCGAGGCGGTCAAGCGGATGTCGACGCGACTGGGCGGGCAGGGCGGCTCGATCGTCCTGCTGTCCTCGCGCGCCGCGACGCTGGGCTCGCCGAACCAGCACCTGTGGTACGCCGCCTCGAAGGGCGGGGTCGACAGCCTCAATCTCGGCCTGGCTCGCGAGGTGGCGGGCGAGGGAATCCGCGTCAACTGCGTCTCACCGGGCCCGATCGCCACCGAGATCCACGCGCCCGGCCGCCTGGAGGCGATCCGCGACTCCCTGCCGATGAAGCGCGAGGGCACGCCCGAGGAAGTGGCCGCCGCCGTGATGTTCCTGGTGTCGGACGCGGCGTCGTACGTGGCCGCCGCCAATATCGAAGTCGCGGGCGCGCGCTGACCGTGGTGGTCTCCTCTGACCTTGGCGCGCCCATCGTCGACTGCCACGCGCACGTCTTCACGCGGGATCTGCCGCTGATCGCGGACGCCTGGAACGCTCCGGCCTACGACTACACGCCCCAGGACTATCTGGCCGAGCTGGACCGCCAGGGCGTCCATTTCGGCGTCCTGTCGGGCCTGAGCATCTCCGGGACCTACAACGAGTACACGATCGCGGCCGCCAAGCTGAGCCCGCGGCTGCGGGCGACCGCGATCGTCGCGCCGGACACCGACCCCCATGTGCTGCGCCGGATGCGCGACGATGGCGTGGTCGGGATCCGCTTCCAGCTGGTCCGCAAGGCCGTGCTGCCGGACTTCGCCGACGAGGCTCACCGCCTGCTGCTGCGCCGCGTGCGCGATCTCGACTGGCACGTCCACGTGGCCATCGAGGGCGAGCGGATGCAGCCGACCCTGGCGGCGCTGGAGGCCTCGGGCGTGAAGCTGGTGCTGGACCACTTCGCCCATCCCGAGCCTGAAAAGGGCATTGCCTGTCCGGGCTTCCAGTCGGCCATCGACGCCGTGCAGCGCGGCAAGGTCTGGATCAAGCTGGCCGCCGGCTTTCGGCTTGGCGGACCGGACGCCTGGCGCGACCCCGACCTGCCGCGCGCCGAAGCCATCGCTCAGGCCGCCGCCGCCGAGCTGATGACCCGGGTCGGGCCCGAGCGCCTGCTCTGGGGCAGCGACGCGCCGTTCGTCGGCTACGAGGGGTGCATGACCTACGACCGCGCCCTGGCGCAGCTTCGGGCCTGGGCGCCGGACCCGGCCACGCGGCGCGCGCTGTCGGATGCGGCGCTGCGCTTCTACTTCGCCTGAGACGGCAAATTTCGGCGCCCGCCGGGACAAGTCCCCGGGCGCTCGCACGATACCCTGGATCGGATACGGTCCGGACCAACAAGAGACGCGGGACCTCCCGCGCGGAGCATAGGATGGAACGCCCATGATGGCCTGGTACCGCGAGGCGGACCGCAAGACCCGGCGCGTCTTCTGGACGTGCGGCGCCGGCTGGGCGATGGACAGCGCCGACGGTCTGGTCTTCCAGTACATGATCCCGGTCCTGGTGGTCGCCTTCGGGATGACCCTGACCGAAGCCAGCTACATCGCCAGCGCCAACTATGTCGCCGCCGCCATCGGCGGTTGGCTGGGCGGCTGGCTCAGCGACCGGTTCGGCCGGGCCCGCATCCTGCAGCTGACCATCCTGTGGTTCTCGTTCTTCTCGTTCGTCTCGGGCTTCGCGCAGAACTACGAGCAGCTGTTCGCCGCGCGGATCCTGCAGGGGATCGGCTTCGGGGCTGAATGGGCGGTCGGGGCTGTGCTGCTGGGCGAGATGATCTCCGCCAAGCACCGGGGCAAGGCGCTGGGCGTCGTGCACAGCGGCGCGGCGATCGGCTCGGGGATCGCGGCCCTGCTGGCTGGCCCGTTCGCGGCGATGTTCCCGGCCGACATCGGCTGGCGGGCGGTGTTCTGGATCGGCCTGCTGCCGGCGCTGCTGGTGTTCTTCGTCCGTCGGGGCTCCGACGATCCCGAAATCTACCGCGCCGCCCAGCAGCGCGCCGCCGAAACCGGCCGCAGGCCGATGATCGCCGACATCTTCGGCAAGCGCGTCCTGCGCACCACCTTCCTGGCCTCGCTGCTGTCGCTGGGCACGCAGGGCGCGGCCTTCGCCATCAGCGCCTACTTGACCAGCTTCCTCACCCTGGAGCGCCACATGAGCGTCTCCCTGGCCGGGACCTGCGTGATGATCAACAGCGCCGGCGGCTTCTTCGGCTTCCTGGTCAACGCCTACATCTCCGACAGGATCGGACGTCGCGGCGCCTTCCGTCTGTTCGGCGCCGGCTTCATCCTGTCGGCGGCGATCTATCTGTTCGCCCCGGTCGGCGGCTCCGCCGCGTTCCTGATCCCGGCCGGCTTCGTCTACGGCTTCTTCCAGTTCGGCATCTACGCTTCGTTCGGGCCGTACTTCACCGAACTTTTCCCGACCGAGGTGCGCGCAACGGGCCAGGCCTTCGCCTACAACCTGGGCCGCGGCGGCAGCGCGCTGCTGATCACCGGCGTGGCGCTTCTGGCCAAGACCCTGCCGCTGAGCGTGGCCATGGCGGCGCTGGCGATCCTGGCCATGACCGGCTCGTTCCTGACCACCCTGCTGCTGCCCGAGACGGTCGGCCGCGAACTGCACAGCCTGGGCGACGACCCCGCCGCCGAGGCGGCGGGCAAGCAACAGAGCCCTGTCGAGCAAGACGCCGCCGGCGCGACCAATACGGTCGGCTGAGACCTTTCTTAAGGACCCGATAGATGTACGATCCCAAGCTTGCCGAACTGACCTTCGAGCTGCAGCAGCAACTGGCCGACTACTGGCACGAAATCGACACCAACGGCGGCCGCGAGGCCCACAGCTACTACACCGACGACGCCGTCTTCCACGGCCAGAAGGCCTCCTACGAGGGCAAAGAGAAGATCCAGGCCTTCTACGACTGGCGCATCGCCCAGGGGCCGCGTCTGGCCGTGCACAGCTTCACCAATTTCCGCGCCTGGTTCACCGGCGAGGATACGGCCGAGAGCAGCTGCTATCTCTTCCTGTACGCCGCCAACGGCGAGAAGATCCTGCCCAGCGCGCCGCCGATCTCGATCTCGATGGCCACCGACAAATACCAGCGCGTCGGCGACCGCTGGCTCTGCACCTACCGCCGGTTCGAGCACTGGTTCGAGGGCGACACGCCCATCACCAACCCGAAGCTCTGATTAGCGTCCAGAAGAGAGGCCGACAGATGTCAACCATGTACGCCGACGCGGACCCCCGCTCGAAGCTGGCGACCGCGACGGCCGCCGCCACCCCGACCACCACCGACGGCTTCGGCGCCTCGTCCTACGCCCTGTTCGGCGAGAGCCCGCCGCAGATCGACGACGAGACCGGCCGCACCTGGCTGACGCGCGGGGCCAACTTCATCGTCGCCTACACCCTGGCCAAGCCGGGCGCGGTGCTGGAGCGCAGGGGCCAGGTCGACGAATACGTCCTGCTGATCGAGTCGCCGGAGCCCTGGGCGCTGATCAAGGCTGGCGGTGAGACGGTCGAGGTGACGGGTGAGCACATCGCCTTCATCCCACCGGGCGACAGCCGCATCGAACTGCCCGAGGGCGGCGAAATCGTGCGGCTGTTCACCACGGCTTCCCAGGACCTGGCAGCCCTCTGCTCGAACGCGGAAACCTACGCCGCGGGCGCGCCGCACATCCCGCCGCTGGTTCGTTGGCCCGACCCGCCGGGCGGCTTCAAGGTTCGCAAGTATTCGCTGAACGTGCCCGCCCAGGAGGGGCGTTTCGGTCGGATCTGGCGCTGCACGACCTTCATGATCAACGTGTTCGAGCCGGCCGCGCCGCGCGATCCCAACAAGCTGTCGCCGCACTTCCACGACGACTTCGAGCAAGGGTCGCTGGCGATGGGCGGCAGCTTCGTCCACCACCTCCGCTGGCCCTGGACCGCGAAGCTGTCGGACTGGCGCGACGACGAGCACGTGACCTGTCCGGCGCCGTCGATCGCGGTGATCCCGGCCCGGGCGATCCACACCTCCGCCTCGGTCGCGCCGGGCATGGGCAACCTGCTGGTCGACATCTTCAGCCCGCCGCGCAAGGACTTCTCGGACATGGCCGGGTGGGTGCTGAACGCCGACGACTATCCCGCGCCGGCCCATTCTGCTTCTGGGGCGGAGGCCTGATGCATCCGCACAGTGAAATCCAGCGACGTTTCCGCCAGCGGCTGGAGGGGCGTGAGCGGCTGCTGGGCACGTTCCTGAAGACCGCCACCGGCCATGCGACCGAGATCCTCGGCGGGGCCGGCTTCGACTTCGTGGTGGTGGACGCCGAGCACGCGCCATTCTCCGCCGGCGACATCGACCTGATGATGCTGGCCGCCCGCGCGGCGGGGATCCCCAGCGTGGTCCGCGTCGCGTCCAGCGACGAGCATCACCTGCTGCAAGCCCTGGACTGCGGCGCGGCCGGCGTGCTGACGCCACACGTGACCAGCGCCGCCAAGCTTCGCGAGATCGTCTCGGCCTGCCGCTATCATGGCGGCGCGCGAGGCTTTTCCAACTCGCCGCGTGCGGGGGAATATGGGGCGCGAGGCTTCGCCGACCACATGGCCAATGCCGACGCCTCGACGTCGATCATCGCCATGATCGAGGATCCAGAGGCCATCGATCAGCTGGACGAGATCTTCACGGTCGAGGGACTGACGGCGGCTTTCATCGGACGCGGCGACCTGTCGGCCCGACTGGGCGCGCCGAACGTCAGCGACCCTACGATCGCCGCCGCGGTGGCGCGGATCACCGAGGCGGCGCGGCGCCACAACATCCCGCTGATCGCCCATGTCGGCTCGGGCGCCGATCCCGACATCGCGCGCCTGGGCGAAGCGGGCGTGACAGGCTTCCTGGTGTCCTCGGACCAGGGCCTGTTGCGGCAGGGCGCCTTGGCCGCCCGAAAGGCTTTCGACGGTCAGGCCTGATGGACAAGCTTTTCGACACCCACGCCCATCTGATCGCCGACGACTGGACCCGCTACCAGGCCCGGCCGTTCACGCCTGACCTGCCGGTCCCAGACCGTCCGAACTACAGCGTCACGGTCGACGCCCTGATCGGCATGATGGACGCGCACCACGTGGAACGCGCTTGCCTGGTCCAGCGCGGCCACGTCTACGGCTACGACAACAGCTACATCCTGGACGCCGCGCACGAGCATCCCGGGCGGCTACATCCCGTCGTCATCCTGGACACCCAGGACCCTCAGACCCCGGCGCTGTATCGCGAGATGGTCCGCGACCATCACTGCCGAGGCTTCCGGATGGCCAACGCGCGGCCCTGGCTGCTGGACACCGCCTGGATGAGCTCGCCGGCGGCCATGGAGGTCTGGAAGACCTGCGCCGATCTCGGCACGCCGATGACCATGATCATGTTCATGAACCAGCTGCCCTATCTGCTGCCGCTGGTGAGGATCATCGCCAGGCAGTTTCGGGATCTGCCGATCCTGCTCGACCACGGCGCCATGCCGTTCGGCATGACCCAGTACGAGGTCAAGCTGGCGGAGGAGGCGGGCGAGACGGTGGTCATGCCGCCAGCGCCGGACTTCGGCATCGATCGTACGATCAAGATCTTCGAGGACGTGCCGAACGTCCACTTCAAGATCACCGAGATCAATTTCGAGCGCTGCGTCGCCGCGGACGTGCGCGCCGCCCGGATCGTGCGGCGCATGGTCGACAGCTTCGGCCCCGACCGCCTGGTATGGGGCTCGGATATCGGCCAGAGCATGCGCTGGACCTATGCCGAGAAGACGCGGATGGCCCGGGAGGCGGCCGATTTTCTGAGCCCGGACGAGCGTCGCAACGTCCTGCACGACAACGCGGCCCGTCTTTACAGCCTTTAGACCGTCGACGCTCCGAAAATGGACTGGCGGCTAGCGGACGCGGATGTGTGGCTGCCGGAAGAGAAGCAAGGGCGCCTTCTGACGCTGCGACGACGCTAAGCGATAGGCTTTAGCGCGATTTTCTTCTCGATCACCGCAGCCGCCTTTTCGGCTTTCTTCCTGCGGTTGAACACCTTCTGCATGTAGCGCTGATCCTGCTCGGATAGCGTCTTCTCGGCTTCAACAAACTGCTCGGTCTCTTCTTCGAGGATGTGTTCGAGATACTCTTCCTTGAGAGCCGCGAAATGGGTGAGCCAGCCGGGCGACGAGATGTCTCGGGCAGCGGCGTCCGCCATCAGCTTGTCCAACTTGTGATGGTCGCCCACCGCGTGCCGCGCGAACTCGGTCGTCTCGGGGTTGCGCATGACGGTGGACCACAGCGCTTGCTCCTCGGCCGCGGCGTGGCCGTGAACGTCTCGAACAAATTCTTCAAACAGCGTCTTTCGCGCGGGATCGTTCGGGCTGGTGGCGTCGATCATCGCCAACAGAGCGCGATGCTTGTCGTGGTCCTCGACAAGTCGGCCGAAAATCGCGGGATTACCGCGAAACTTCGTGGCCGGCGTCGAGCCAATCCGAACCGGCACCTTCGGAGCGACAGAGCGCGCCTGCGCGACCGCCGCGGCCTTTGCCGCTGTCTGCTTTGCTTGGCTCGCGGGTCTGGTCATGGATGCTCCTGAAGTCGCGCTATGAACGGGGCATGCCGCAGGCGCGGCGGCTCAACGGGCTCGCCCCAGGAAACGCATGACTTCCGCGAAAGCTGCGCTGCGGCTGACTTCGGAATTCAGTCGCGGCGATCCCTCCTGAGTGAATCGCTACGCACCACGGCCCGGCATCGGGATCTGACGCGGACCGTGTGCTCAGGCGGGAGATCAAGCGCTGGGTCGGCCCAGCCGCTCGCGGGGTCATGCGGCGCCAGCGTCGCTTTTGGCCGGTCTGTAGAGATCGGCGTCCGGGTCGGTTTTGCCTCGCACCTCCGCCGCGACGATCTGCGAAGCGATGACCGAATAGGTGATGCCGTTGCCGCCGAACCCCATGACGGCCCAGGTGTGATCCATGCCCATGACGGGCCCGATGTTGGGAAGGCCGGTGGCGCTCTCGCCAAAGGCCCCGGCCCAACCGTAGTCGGTCTCGAACGCGACATCGGGCAACAGCCGCCGCAGCTTGGCGGTGATGACCTCGCGCTTGCGCTTCAGCTTGGCCTTATCCTCGTGCGCGTCCGCCGACGCCTCGTCCTCGCCGCCGACGATCAGGCGACCGTCGCCGCCCATGCGCAGATAGAGGTACGGATCGGACGCCTCCCAGACCAGCGTGCTCCTCAGCCAGGCGGGACAGCGCTGGCGCGGCTTGGACGCCATCGCCCAGGTCGAGATGATCTCCGCCCCCGGCGTCGGGACGCCCTTTGGAAACTCGTATCCGCAGCAGAACACCAGCGATCTGGCCCGCACCACATGATCGGTGTCGGTCAGCAGGGTCACTCCATCCGGATCGCTGACGGCCTTCAGCACCTCGACGGGCGACCAGACCCGCGCGCCGCGCGCCTGGGCGCGTCGTAGCAGCGCCGCCGCCAGCCGAGCCGGATCGCCGCTGGCCGAACCGCTGGAGAGGATGGCGCCGGTCCGCTCCACGCCGAACCGCTCACGCAACGCCGCGGCGTCCAAGTACCGACTATCCAGCCCGATCTCGGCGCGGGCCGCCGCCTCGGCTTCCAGCGCGCGATGGCCGTATTCGTCGCCCGCCAGATAGAGCGACGTCTTGTCCTTCAGTCCACAGACGATCCGTTCCTCGGCCACGATGCGCTTCAGGGCGTCCACGGCCTGGCGCGACCTGAGATAGGCTCGCCTGGCGTTCGCCGCGCCAATCTTCTTGGCGAGCGCCGTCAGCGGAAGATCGATCTCCCATTGCAGCAACGCCGTCGACGCCAAGGTGGAACCCATCAGCGGCGGCCGACGGTCGAGCACCGCGACCGCATGATCCTTCGACAGTTCATGGGCCATGAAGGCCCCGCTGACGCCGGCCCCGACGATGGCGACGTCGACGCTGATCGCGGCGGTCAGCGGACGCACTGGCACGCCCAACCCAGGACTGTCCGCCCAAAGCGATCGGCCGGTCCGGAGGTCGCGTTTGATCGTGGTTCCGGTCATCAGGGCCTCTCTTGGAGCGGAGGCTTAGCTCTTGAGGCTGGTTGCGGTTCCCAAGGGGGGCTGCTCATGGCGAAGGTTAGCCCCCGCGCAAGGGCGGCGGTCGCCCTTGCGCAGCCTCGGCCAAGCCCTTGTGCGCGGCGATTGTCTTGCTATGGTCTGACCTTGTGACCGAGTTGGTCAGATGATCGGCCAATCCAAGCGCCGAGCCTGGAGGAAGCGTGACCCACCACAAGTTTCTGACACCGGTGGCGTGCGCGCTCGTTCTGCTGTCCGCTCCGGCCGCGTTCGCGTGCGACACGCCTGTCAGCGTCTGCGCCACGGGCAAGCTGTCCAGCCTGGCGTTGATCCGCAAGGGCGCGCCGGCGGCGGTCTATGTCGACGCGGCGGCCGATCCGGCGGTGCGCCACGCCGCCGAGGGTCTGCGCGGCGACCTGGCGCGCGTCAGCGGCGGCGAGGCGGCCAAGGTATCGGACCTCTCCCAGGCGCGCGGCCCGATCGTGATCATCGGCGTGCTGGGCGCCAGTCCCGTCATCGACGGCTTGGTCAAGAGCGGCAAGCTGAAGGTCGAGGATCTGGCCGGTCAGTGGGAGGGCTTTCGGCAGGTGGTGGTCGAGCGGCCCGTCGCCAACGTGCCGCGCGCTCTGGTCATCGTCGGAGCCGACCGGCGTGGAGCGGTGTTCGGGACCTATGACCTGTCCGAGCGCATCGGCGTGTCGCCCTGGGCCTGGTGGGCGGACGTCCCTGTGGCGAAGAAGAGCGATCTCTTCCTGACCGCCGGAGCCCGGGCGGACCATCCGCGCGTCCGGTATCGCGGCTTCTTCATCAACGACGAGGACCCGGCCTTCAGCGGCTGGGCCAAGAAGACGTTCGGCGGGATCAACGCCGATCTCTATGCTCACGTCTTCGAGCTGACCCTGCGCCTGAAGGGCAACTACCTGTGGCCGGCCATGTGGGCGCCCAAGGCGTTCAATGACGACGATCCGCGCAACAAGGCGCTGGCGGACGAGATGGGCGTGGTCATGGGCAGCTCGCACCACGAGCCGATGACCCGGGCCCAGAGCGAATGGCATCGGAACACCGACAAGGGCGTGACCGGCGGCCGATGGGACTACGCGACCAACGGCGACAACCTTCGGACCTTCTGGCGCGGCGGCATCGAGCGGATGATGTCGAAGGGCGACGGCGCGCCGTACGAGAGCGTCGTGACCGTCGGCATGCGCGGCGACGGCGACGAGCCGATGGCCGAGGGCGCGGCGACCCAGCTCCTGGAGAAGGTCGTCGCCGACCAGCGCCAGATCATCGCCGACGTGACCGGCAAGCCGGCCGACCAGACCCCGCAGGTCTGGGCCCTCTACAAGGAGGTCCAGGACTATTACGACCACGGCATGCGGGTGCCCGATGACGTGACCCTGCTGTTCTCCGACGACAACTGGGGCCAGATCCGGCGCCTGCCGGTGGCCGGCAAGGACAAGCTGCCGCGCGCCGGCGGCTACGGCGTCTACTACCACTTCGACTACGTCGGCGGGCCGCGGAACTACAAGTGGATCAACACCAACCAGGTCGCCAAGGTCTGGCAGCAGATGGACCTGGCCTACAAGCGCCAGGCGCGGAACCTTTGGATCGTCAATGTCGGCGACATCAAGCCCATGGAGCATCCGCTCAGCTTCTTCCTGCGCATGGCCTGGAATCCCGAGGCGATGACGCCCAAGGCCCTGGCGGCCTTCCCGCGTGAGTGGGCCGGCGAGGCCTTTGGTCCGGCGCTCGGCGGCGAGATCGGCGAGGTTCTGGAGACCTATTCGACCCTCGCCGCGCGCAGGAAGCCCGAGCTGATCGACCAGGACACGTTCCCGCTGGGCCCGGACAATGGCGCGGGGCCGCTGGACGGTGGGGAATTCGGCGACATCGTCGACCGCTGGCGGGCGCTGTCGGCCAAGGTGGCGGCCATCAAGGCGCGGCTGCGGCCCGACCAGCAGGACGCCTATTTCCAGCTGGTCGAATATCCGGTGACGGCTTTCGCCAACCTCTACGAGATGTACTACGCCACGGCCTGGAACCGGCGGCTGTCGGCGCGCAACGACGCCCGCGCCAACGTCTTCGCCGACAAGGTCGAGGCCGCCTTCAAGCGTGACGCCGACCTGACCGCCCAGTACCACGCGCTGAACGGCGGCAAGTGGGACGGCATGATGAACCAGGTCCACATGAGCTATGTGATCTGGAACGATCCGACCCAGCAGACCATGCCCAGCGTCGCCCGCGTGTCGGCGGACACCCCGCCGGAAAAGCTGGCGGCCAAGGTCGTCTTCGCACGCTCGGCCGCCAGCGACCCGAACCGCGTCACGATCGAGGCCGCCAAGTTCGACCGCGCCGTGGGCGGCCAAGGCCTGACCTGGACGGTGCTGTCGAACCTTGGCCATGGCGACGCCGTGCTCGCCCTGCCGCAAGGCCGGCCCGCGACGGAGATCCGCGACGGGGTTCGCCTGGACTACGCGGTGACCGTTCCGCGCGCGGGTCCGGCCAAGGTCCGGCTGCGCTTGGCCCCGACCTTGGACGCGACGGGCGGCAAGGGGATCCGCATCGGCGTCTCGCTCGACGATGGCCCCGTGCAGGTGGTGACGTCCGATCTGGTCCCGACCCCCGGCGCGGCCGCGACGCCCCAGCAGGTCGCCTGGGTGGCGGCGGTCAAGGACCACGTCCACACGGTCGAGGCGTCGTTCCCGGACGTCGCTGCGGGCGCGCACGTGGTGAAGGTCTGGCGCCTGGACGACAACGCGGTGCTGGAAGAGGTTGTCGTCGATATGAACTGATCGGGAAATCGGCCTCAGGGCCGCCGCCGGATCGTCCAGTCGCCATCGCGCGGTGCTGGCGTCAGCGCCCAGTCTGGTTTGAGCGTCAGCGTCCAGCCGTCGCCTTTAAGACCGTCTTTCGTGGGAACGGCGCCGTTGTGCGCCACCGACAGACGCGACCAATCGCGCGAAAGAAGAGCTGCCTTCTCGACGTCGAGCACACCCCAGTCCGCCGCGGCGCGAATGACGCCATAAACGGCTCCCTCCGGCGGCAAGGGCGTCACCGTGTTGGGATCGAAGCTGAAATTCGCGCCGGAAACAGGCGCGACCAGCACGGAACCTTCCACCAGACCGGCCCTCAGGGCGGCGATGCGGGCCGACTGTTCAAGCGCCCTGGCGGCTTCCTCGGCCCGGACCGTCGCCGCCCCGTAGCGCCGACCGCTCGCCGCGAACGCCTCGTCGTCGGATGTGACCGTCAGGCCCAGGGTCTTGGATAGCATTTGGGACAAGCCCTCACGCCGGTCCCATGTCGCCTTCCAGTCCGGCGACGCCGCGTCCAGCAAAACACCGTAGGCTGGTCCGGTGTAGTAGGCGAAGGATCGCGCGTATTCGCGAACCCTGTCGCCGCGGCCCAGGTGGTCCGTCAGATGTCGGATCATCGCATCGTCGCGCGACAGAATGCGTCCGGAGTATTCGGCGAGGCCCTCGTGCCGCTCCATGGCGTCTTCGGCCGTCGCCGACTCTGGGAACCGGGCGTGCCGCCAGGCGCGGAAGGTCAGAGCGTCCCCGATGGCCACGCGCCGCTCGGTCGGATCGGTCGCGGCGAGCGCCGCCGACAGGGCGCGGAGTTCTAGGCGCAGCGATAGCCTCCCCGCCTCGGTCGCCAGTTGGGGCTGGTCGGCGTTGACCGCGGCCAACCCGATCTGGTCCTGGATGCGATGCCAGGCCTCATGCATCAGCAGGATGGAAAGCGCGGGCTCATCCTTCGGCAGGGGCGCGATAAGCATGGTCCAGACGCGGCCGTTCCAGCGCGCCGCGGTATTGGCGATCGGCACGGTGTCGGGAAGACGGCCCTTGAAGACCTCGCCATCCCGCTCGAGCGGCGCATCCGCGCCATCCATGTTGGCGATAAACTCTCGCGTCGCGGGATCGGCGATGATGATCGGACCGCAGAGGCTGACGCCCCACGCCCGCCCTTGATCAGCCTCGCAAAGGGACTGGGCATGCTCGAAGGCCGCCATGGCCAGCCCGGTGTCCAACCGCGACCGCGCCGCCGCGCCGTTGGCCGACAGCAGCAACAAGGACGCCGCCAACAAGCCGGCATATCCGCCGATGAAACGCGACGCCATGGTCTCCCCCTTTTCAGCGCTCCTCCGAAGATGCGCGGCGGGAGCCATGGTAAAGCTCGAAGCGACGACAATGTGGCGTGGCGGAGGTTCACCAGCATCAGGCGCTGGCCGATGTCCTGACGCAGCTTGGCGGCGTTGTCAGGAGGCGCGATGGGGTCCTCGGCGGCTTGGACCAGCAGGACCCGCGCGGTTCCCGCTCGCCGCCAACTCGCGAAGGGCGTCTTCTTTCAAGCTTGGCGAGCCATCCATCTTAGACCTTCGGCACCAGGCCTGCGGCAAACCGGGGGCGGTCCAGTTTCAGTCCGGTCCATCCGTTGGGCTATTCGTGACGAAGCGCGTCCATTGGATTGAGCCGCGCGGCCCGGCGGGCGGGGAAGTAGCCGAACAGCACGCCGATCAGGGCCGAGAAGACGAAGGCCACCGTGTTGATGGTCGGGTCGAAGATGTACGGCACATTCAGCATGGGCGCGAGGATCAGGCTGGCGCATAGGGCCAGCGTCAGGCCCAGCAGGCCGCCCAGGCTGGACAGCACCACGGCCTCCACCAGGAACTGCAGAAGCACCTCGCGCCCGAGCGCGCCGATGGCCAGCCGGACGCCGATCTCGCGCGTGCGCTCGGTTACCGACACCAGCATGATGTTCATGATCCCGATCCCGCCCACCAGCAGGCTGACCGCGGCGACGGCGCCCAGGAGGCCGGTCAGCATCTGGGTCGTGCTCCGCAGGGTCTCCGAGATCTGCTGGGTGTCGAAGATGTTGAAGTCATCGGCGTCGGCCGGCTGCAGGTGGCGGCGCTCGCGCAGCAGCGACTTGATCGAGGCCTGAACGGTCTTGGAGTCGTAGGCCGGGTCCACCGAGACCATGATCATGCTGACGTGTTGGTTGCCCGTGATCCGGCGTTGCGCGGCCTTCACCGGCATGATCACCACGTCGTCCTGGTCCATGGGGCCCATGCTGGACCCGCGCGCCGCCAGCGCGCCAACCACCTGGCACGAAAGGTCGCGGATGCGGATGGAGGCGCCGACCGGGTTCTCGTCGCGGAACAGGTTGCGCCGGACCGTGGAGCCGATGAGGCACACCGTCTTGCCCGCTTGTTCCTCGGCCACCGTGAAGGTTCGCCCCGCGTCCACGCTCCAGGACTGCGCCTTCAGGTAGTCGTTGCTGGTGCCATAGATGGTGGTCGACCAGTTGGCGGCGTTGCGGACCGCCAGGCCCGACGACTGGACAAGGGGGGCGACCGACACCAGGCCGGCCACCTGTTGCCTGAGCGCCTCGATATCGTCGGCCTCGAAGGGCTGCGGCTGCGAACCGCCGCCGCCGCCGCGCCCAAACCCCTGGCCGGGCCGGATCTGCAGGATGTTGGCGCCCAGGCTTGAGATCTGCTGCTGGACGGCGGCGGTGGTGCCGTTGCCGAGCGTCACCATCGTGACCACGGAGCCCACGCCAATGACGATGCCGAGCACGGTGAGAAACGACCGCATCAGGTGCCGGCGGATCTCCCGGAGCGCCAGGGCGAAGGTGGTGATCAGGACGGCGTTCATGGCGCGGCTCCGTCCTGGCGTTGGCCGACCTCGATAGCCTCGACCAGACCGTCGCGGAACTTCACGGTGGTGCGGGCGAAGGTCGCCATGTCCGGTTCGTGCGTCACCATCAGGATGGTGATCCCGGCCTCATCGTTGAACTGTTCGAGCAGCCGCATGATCTCGAGCGAGCGCTCGGTGTCGAGGTTTCCGGTGGGCTCGTCGGCGAGCAGCACTTCGGGCTGGGTGACGATGGCCCTGGCGATGGCGACGCGCTGCTGCTGGCCGCCGGAGAGTTCGGCGGGCATGTGGTGCGACCAATCCGCCAGTCCGACCTTCCGAAGAGCCTCCATGGCGATCTCCCGCCGGGTCCGCTTCGGTTCGCCGCGATAGAGCAGCGGCAACTCGACATTCTCCAGAGCGCTGGTTCGCGCGAGCAGGTTGTAGCCCTGGAAGATGAAGCCCAGATAGCGCCGCCGCAGCAGGGCCCGCTCGTCCCGATCGAGCTGTTCCACATGAATGCCCTTGAAGACGTATTCGCCGCCGGTGGGCGTATCGAGGCAGCCCAGGATGTTCATCATCGTGGACTTCCCGGAGCCCGACGGTCCCATCACCGCCACGAAGTCGCCGACCTGGACGTCGAGATCGATGCCCTTCAGCGCCTGGAACGCCGCCGCGCCGTCGCCGAAGGTCTTGGTGATCCCGCGCAGCGAGATCAGCGGCTCGGCGGTCATCGCGCCGCCCCGGCGAGCTGGCCGGTGACGACCTTCATCCCGACCTTCAGCGCGTCGCCGGCGACCTCGGTCTGGCTGCCGTTGCTGTCGCCGGCCTGAACCGGAATCGGTCGTAGTTCGCCGTCGTCCCGCAAGACATAGACGGTCTGGCGGCTGCCCCGCCCGATCGCGACGTCGGCGGTCTGTCCCTGCGAGCGCGGCATCCTCTGGATCAGCATGCTGGTCGCCCCGCTCGTACTCCGGGCGGCGGCCGCGTCGGGCGCGAACCTGAGCGCCGCGTTCGGGACCAGCAGCACATTGGACTTCTCCGTCGCCACGATGGCGGCTGTGCCGGTCATGCCGGGACGGAGCGCAAGATCGGGATTGTCGGCCGTCAACACCGCCGTATAGGCGACCACCTGGCCTGAACCGCTGGAGCTCGTGGTTGTCGTGGAGCCGAGGTCCAGGCGCTTGACCACGGCGTTGAACGTCCGGCCGGGATAGGCGTCGACCTGGAAGGTGGCCTTCTGGCCGTCCTTCACCTGACCCACGTCGGCCTCGTCAACCTTCACCTCCAGTTGCATCTTCGAAAGGTCCTCGGCCAGGGTGAACAGCACGGGCGCGTTCAGCGTCGCGGCTACGGTCGAGCCGGGCTCCACGTCCCGTGACAGCACCACGCCGTTCACCGGCGAGCGGATCGTGGCCTTGGAAAGCTGGGTGCGGTTTGACGACAGGTTCGCCCGAGCCTGGCCCACTGCGGCCTGGGCGGCGCGAAGGTTGGCCGCGGCTCGGGCCTGCTCGGCGCGCGCGACGTCCAGTTCGGTGGCGGAGGGCGCCTTGCCGCCGGATAGACGATAGACCTCTTCCATGCGGGTAAGACTTGCCCGCGCCTCGGTCAGGGTGGCCTGGGCCTGGGCGACGCTGGCCTCCGCCGAAGCCAGGGCGGCTTCGCTTTCGCGGACCGTGTCCTCCAGGCGCGAAGTGTCCAGTCGGGCCAGGATCTGGCCCTTGGTTACGCGGTCGTTGTTGTCGACATAGACCGCGCTGACGATGCCGGAGAGCTCGGAGCCGACCTCCACCTTGTTGGTGGGCGCGAGGTTGCCGGTGGCCGAGACGGTCACCCGAAGATCGCCGCGCTCGACCGGAGAGGTGGCGTAGCGGGGCTCGTCGCCCGCGCCGCGCAGCAGGAACCAGATCAGCAGCGCCAGCGCCACGCCGACGACCAGGAGGGCGATCACCAGCGGCCAACGTCGACGCGCGCCAGGTTTCACGCCCAGAAACGCGTCGATCTTGGCGCGGGCGTCGGACGTGGAGGCTGATGTCTGGTCCATCTGGATTCTCTAGGGAGCGGCGACGCTGGAGGGGGCGGGCGCGGCCTGCCAGCCGCCGCCCAGGGCCTTGTAGAGCTGCACCGCCGCGGCGGCCCGGGCGACGCGCGCCGAGGCCAGGCTGTCCTGGCTGGACAGCAGGGTGCGCTCGGATTCCAGCAGCGATTGGAAATCGGTGCGGCCGGAGCGGTATTGGACACGGGCGATGTCGACGGCGTTGCGGGCGGCCGCCTCGGCGGCGACCAAGGCCTGTTCACGACGATCCGCGGAGGACACCGAGACGAGGGCGTTCTCTGCCTCCTCCAGCGCGGTGAGGACGCTGGAGCGATAGGCGGCCAAGGCGCTGGCCGCACTGGCCCGCTGAGCCTCCACGGCGGCGCGGATCTGGCCGCCGTGGAAGATCGGGGCGGTGATCCCGCCGACCAGGCTGCCGGCCATGTCGCCGGCGGCGGTCGACAGCGAACCGCCCGAGCCGGAGAAGGTCCCGCTCAGTACAAGCGCCGGATAGAGCTGGGCCGTCTGGACGCCGATGCGGGCGGTCTCCGCCGCCAGGGTGCGTTCGGCCAGCGCCACGTCCGGACGCCGCCGGACCACGTCGGCGGGAATCGCGGCGGGTTGGACGACGGGCGCGGCCGGCGGCTCGGCGGCGGGTTCGAGCAAGCCGTTCACCGCGCCTGGCGCTTCGCCCAGCAGCACCGCTAGCCGGTTGGCCGCGCCGGCGTAGGTCGTCTCGATCGCCGGGACGCTCGCCGCGGTCTGGGCGCGGAGCTGGCGCGCCTGCTCCAGGTCGAGCGACCCCACCAGGCCCGCCTTCAGCCGCCAGCCGGTGATTTCCACGGTCTCGTCCAGGCTGGAAAGCGTATCGCGGGCGATGCGCAGCCGGGCTTGGGCCTCGCGGGCGTCGAGATAGTTCAGCGCGATCTCGGCGGCGACGGTGAGCTGGACCGCCCGCAGGTTGGCGCGCGTCCCCTCGGCCGTGGCGCGGGCGGCCTCGACCGAACGGCGTCCGCCGCCGAAGATGTCGGTCTCGTAGGCGGCGTCGAAGCCGGTCTGGTAGCTGGCGCGGCCGGAGGTCTGACCCGATGTGCGTTCGCCGACTTGGCGGGTTCCCGAGCCGAAGGCGTCCAGACTGGGCAGCAGAGCGCCCCGCGCCGCGCGAAGATCGGCGCGCGCCGCCCGCACCCGCGACCCCGCCTCGTCGATATCGAGGTTGGCGGCCAGCCCCCGCTCCACCAGGGCCGTCAGGATCGGGTCGTCGAAGGCCCGCCACCAGCGGGCCAGGTCGGCGTCTGCTGAGGTCTCTCGCGCCCCGGTCGCGAATTGCTCGGGCACCTTCAGCGCGGCAAGCGTCGGCGCGTGGTAGTCGGGGCCCGTGGCGCAGCCGGCCAACAAGGCGGCGGCGCCGCCGACGATCGCCGACCGCATGGACAGCAAGCGGGTCAATCGGTCTTCCCAGCCTCGTGCGACCGCAAGGGAGCCTTATTGGGGCGGCTTTCGCGCCCCTCACCTTGACGCAGCTCAAGCGTAAATCGGTCTGTATCGCATTGACCTTTCGGCGGCCCGTCTTGGTCCGTGGCCCTTGCCACCCGGACAGACCCCATGACGATCCCGCCAAGGCCACGAGGGTTCGGCTCGATCGGCATGTTGAGGCGCGTCAATTCGCTGGCGCCGCGTCCATGACAGGTTTCAGCGGCGTCTGGCTCGAAAGGTCGTCTTCATGCTGATACGCGCTCTGGTCGCAGCCGCTCTCGCCAGCGCGCAGCCGCTCGCCGCGCCGCCGAGGGGACAGCTTCGGGTCGTGCTCCAGTTCCGAGATTTGTAGCCGGCCGTCACGGGCGATCACCCTTGGCGGGCGCCCATGACCGTCGGACCCGTCGCCAATTCTGTTCGACCTACGGGAGACTCGAAATGCGGAAAGTTCTTCTCACGGGCGCCTTGGCCCTCGCTCTTGCGATTCAAGGTCCGGTCGCCGCGCTCGCGCAGGCGCCCCATCGCCCCTCGCATGATCCGCATCGCTTCGAGCGGCGTCCGCCTCCTTCCGGCTGGAGCCAACGCCAGTGGGACTACCGCCAAGACTACCTGCGTCGCCATGGCGATCGTCGTGATGATCATGACGAAGCCATCATCGCCGGCCTGCTGGGCTTCGCCCTCGGCGCGGCGATCGCCGGCTCCCAACAGGAAAAGGAGCGGGTCAAGCCGCGCCTGAGCGACCCGGACTGGATCGCCTACTGCGCTCGCAAATACAGATCCTTCGACCCACGCAGCGGCACCTACCTGGGGTATGATGGTCTGCGTCGCTACTGCGAGTAACGGATCCGCGCCCCTCGAAGCGATCCATTCCTCGCGCCGCGGCCCAGGCCTCGCAACGCGGAGATTTCCGCTCAAACCGGTCCAGCTTTCGGGGGCGTGGCATGCGACGTCGCTCAAATACTGACTAACGTGTCAGTCAATATTGACTCTCCAAGCACGCCGATGCGATGGTCGCGGCGTTCGTCGAACGGCGTCATCAAGGCGCGGCGGCGACAGGGAGGGAAGAATGAGCCGTCTAGTCTATTCGGCGTCGCTGCTCGCGCTCATGGCCGCGGCGACGTCCGCCGTCGCGCAAACCAGCGCCGCGTCCACCGACGCCAAAGCCGTCAGCAACACGGTAAGCAGCGTGGAGGAGGTCGTCGTCACCGCGACCCGCCGCAGCGAACGTCTCCAGGACGTGCCGCTCAGCATCACCGCCTTTTCCCAGAGCGAGCTGACGCAAAAGGGCGTCGTCAGTTTCGAAGGCGTCGCGCGGGAGACGCCGGGCGTGGTGTTGAACCGGGCCAGCGACAACAACGCCCGCTTCACCGTCCGCGGGATCTCGACGAACGGTTGGGGCGCGGGCCTGCAGACCACCACCACCATATATCTGGACGAGCTGCCGCTCAGCACGATCGGCAACACCGTCACGCTCGATCCCAGCCTGTACGACGTGGAGCGCGTCGAGTTCCTGCGCGGCCCGCAAGGCACGCTGTTCGGCTCGGGCTCGCTGTCGGGCGCGCTGCGCGTCCTGACCAAGAGCCCCGATACGACGGGCTATGACGCTACGGTCCAGGCCGACATCGGCTATACCGGGGATGCCAAGAGCTGGCGCCAACGCTACAACGCCATGGTCAATGTCCCCCTGGTCAAGGACAAGCTGGGTCTGCGCGTCGTCGGCTTCTACCGGGACGAGGATGGCTTCGTCGACAACACCGGCACGGGCGAGAAGAACTCGAATTCCCTGAAGGACTGGGGCGGTCGGGCGATCCTGCTCTACAGGCCCAATGACCGGCTGAGCGTGCGGCTGCTGGCCTCCTACGAGGACAGCGACCCCAATGACGCCTCGCTGACCACGCCGTCGCTGGGCGACCGCAAGCGCTACAGCACCATCAATGATCAGTACACGTCGAAGACCCAGATCTACAACGGCACGCTGGAGTACCAATTCGACGGCGCGCGCCTGACCAGTTCATCGACCTACTCGGTCGCCGACAGCCTGTTCAACGTCGACCTGGCCGGCACCTTCAACCTGGCAGTGCCGTTCTATCTGTTCGACAGCTTCACCTCGAAGACCTTCGTCCAGGAAACACGCCTGGCCTCGACCACCAGCGGCAAGGTCGATTGGGTGGCGGGCGGCTTCTACCTGCATCGCGACACCGACCTGAACGGCGAGGACCGCTCCAGCGCCGCGTATCTGAGCGCGCGCAAGATCACCGGACTGCCAGGTACGACCTTCGCCGCGTTCGGCAGCGACACCAAGACCTATGAATTGGCCGGCTTTGGCGAGCTGACCTACCACCTGACCGACAAGCTGTCGGCCACCGGGGGCGTCCGCTACGGCAAGTACGGCGGCGCGGTCGACACCAAGCCGGGCTTCAACACCGCCTACTTCACCTACGCCCTGGTCGGGATTTCGGGGCCGCTGGCCCTGACGCCGAGCGCGGCGGCGCACACCAAATACCCGTCGGCGTCGAAGGCGTCGTGGAAGGCCAGCCTGAGCTACAAGCCCTCGCGTGCGCTGACGACCTACGCCACGATCTCCACCGGCTATCGGACGCCCGTCTACAACAGCCGGGCCGGAAGCGTCAGCACCGTCACCCCCACGGATCTCGTCATCCCGGCCGGCGCGGGGTCTGACAACCTCGTCAACTACGAGGTCGGCGCGAAGGGGCGGTGGCTGGACGGCCGCTTGACGGCGAACATGGCCGCCTACCTGATCGACTGGAAGAACATCCAGGTCCAGGCCAACCGCCAGTCGGACTCGGTGCAGTTCGCGACCAATGTCGGCCGGGCGATCAGCAAGGGCTTCGAGGCCGAGGTCAGTTTCGTTCCGGCTCCCGGCTGGACGATCGGCGTCAACGGCGCCCTGAACAACGCCAAGGTGACCGAGCTGACGGCGCAGGAGGCGGTGATCTCCGGCGCCGTGGACGGCGCGCGCCTGGCCTCGCCCCACGTTCAGGGGACGCTGTTTGGCACATACGCCTATACGCTCAAGAATGGGGCGCGGGGCTTCACCAGCGTCCAGGTCCAGCACGTGGGCTCGTTCCCGAACGGGTTTCCGAACACGCCGGGCAAGGCGGGCGTGAAGAGCCCGCTGTACGACAGCACCGACGCCTACACCCACGTCAACCTGCAGACCGGGATCCGCAAGGACAACATCAACGTGATGCTCTACGGCGAGAACCTCGGCAACAGCCGGGCGACGACCTACATCCACCCCGAGGCCTTCGTCTACAGCCGCTACGCGATCCTGCGGCCTCGGACGTTCGGCGTTCGCGTCGGCTACGACTTCTGAGCGTGGCCGTGGGGGTGAAGGCGATCCTCATGGGCGCCTTCACCCTCTCGACCTTTCCGCGGCCCCGCGTTGACGGGGTGGAGGCGAAACCGCTACCCGAGTCGAAATGAGCAGCACCGACCAAGCCACGCCAGGACAGCCGCCCGCGCGCCCTCGCGCGCCCAACCACAAGGCTCGCGTCCGCGAGGCCTCGATCGAGCGCATCCTGGACGCCGCCGAGCAGCTGTTCGCCGAGTTCGGCTATCATGGCGTCACCCTCAAGGACGTGGCGGCGCGAATCGGCGTGAGTTCGACGCTCATCCACTACCACTTCAACGGCAAGGAGAGCCTGTACGAGGCGGTGTGGGCGCGGCGGGCCCCGATCTCGGCCCGCAACCGTCTCGAGGCCATGCGCCGCTACGCCGAGGCGGTGGGCGACAAGGTCACGGTCGAAGGGGCGCTGCACGCCTGGATCGACACCGACCTGAACGTCCAAATCGACGACACCGAGCAGTGGCTGGCCTTCGGCAAGATCAGCGCTCAGGCCAACAGCGCCGCCGGCTGGGGCGCCGAGAAGATGAGCAAGTACTTCAACCCGGTGGTCCTGGCCCTGATCGACCTGCTCAAGAAGGCGATGCCCGATTGCGACGAGGCGACGATCTTCTGGGGGTACCACTTCGTGTCGGGCGCCATGACCCACAACATGGCCCGCACCGGCCGCCTTGACGAGCTGTCACACGGTTTGTGCTCTTCCGACGATTTCGTGTCGATCCGGCGGCACATGGCGCGGTTCATGGCCGCAGGCTTCGAGGCGATACGCCAGGACGCCATGGCATCTAAGGACAAGTGATGAGCAAGGATGGAACGCTGGCGGGGCTCTTCGACCTCTCCGGCAAGGTGGCGCTGGTGACGGGCGGGTCGCGGGGCCTGGGTTTGCAGATCGCCAGCGCGCTGGGCGAATACGGCGCTTCGCTAGCGCTGGTGGCGCGTAAGCAGGCCGAACTGGACGCGGCGGTCGAGCAGCTTTCGGCGAAGGGGATCACGGCCGTCGGCTTCGCGGCGGACCTGGGCTCGCCGCAGACGGCCTCGGCGCTGACCGAACGGGTGCTCGAGCGGTTCGGGCGCATCGACGTGCTGGTCAACAATGCCGGCGCCGCCTGGGGCGCGCCGGCCGAAGACTATCCGCTGGAGGGCTGGAACAAGGTCATCGACCTGAACGTCACGGGCCTGTTCCTGCTGACCCAGGCGGTGGCGCGCGCGGCGTTTCTCAAGCAGGGCAAGGGCTCGGTGGTGAATGTCGCCTCGATCGAGGGCCTGCAGGGCCACCATCCCGACCAGCTGGGCACGATCGCCTACAACACCGCCAAGGGCGCGGTGGTCAATCTGACCCGGGCTCTTGCCGCCGAATGGGGTCCGAAGAACATCCGGGTCAACGCCCTGGCGCCCGGCTATTTCCCCTCAAAGATGACGGAAGCGACGCTGGGCGAGCACGGAGAGGACATGCTGCGCCGGACGCCGCTGGGCAAGCTGGGCGGCGACACCGACCTGATGGGCCCGGCCCTGCTTCTGGCCTCGGACGCGGGCGGCCACATCACCGGCCAGATCCTGGTCGTCGACGGCGGCATGACGGTCATCTGATGAGCGTTCTTGATCGTCGCGATGTCGACTTCCTGCTGCACACCTGGCTGAAGGCCGGCGATCTGATCGATCGCGAGACGGCCGATGCGATCCTGGATCTTTCCGAGAAGCTGGCGGCCGAGCGGTTCCTGACGCACTTCAAGCGCAACGACGTCGAGGAGCCGTGGCTCGACGACGGCCAGGTTCGCGTCTGCGGCGCGATCGGCGAGGCGCTGGCTCAATACGCGGACCTGGGCCTGTTCTCGGCCGGTTTTCCCGAGGAGCAGGGCGGGCTGGGCTTGCCTTATCTGCTGTGCTCGGCCTCGTTCGCCTTCTTCGCCGCCGCCAATGTCGCGACGGCCGCCTATCCGATGCTGACGGTGGCCAATGCGCGCCTGATCGCCACGTTCGGGTCGGAGGCCCAGTTCGAGGCCTTCGCGCGACCCGAGATCGAGGGGCGCTGGTTCGGCACGATGTGTCTGTCCGAGCCACAGGCCGGGTCCAGCCTGGCCGATATCAGCACCCGGGCGACGCCTGATGGCGACGACGAGCTGGGCGCGCGCTATCGTCTCGCCGGCAACAAGATGTGGATCTCGGGCGGCGACCAGGACGTCAGCGAGAACATCGTCCACCTGGTGCTGGCCAAGGTCCCGGACGCGTCCGGCGCGCTGCCCGAGGGGACGGCGGGCATCTCGCTGTTCATCGTGCCCAAGATCCTGCCGGACGGCTCGCGAAACGACGTCGCCGTGGCGGGCTTGAACCACAAGATGGGCTACCGCGGCACGGCCAACTGCCTGCTGAACTTCGGCGAGCGGGGCGGGGCGGTCGGATGGATCGTCGGCGAGCCCGGCCAGGGCCTGAAGCAGATGTTCCTGATGATGAACGAGGCCCGGATCGGTGTCGGGCTGGGCGCCGCGGCGCTGGGCTATCGCGGCTACCGGCTGGCCGTCGCCTACGCCCGCGAGCGGTTGCAGGGACGCTCTCATGGGCGGCGATCCGGCGCGCCGACGCCGATCATCGAGCACCCCGACGTGCGGCGGATGTTGCTGCAGCAGAAGGCCTATGTCGAAGGCGCGCTGGCGCTGTGTCTCTACTGCGCGAGGCTGGTCGACACGTCGCCCGGCAATGCCGACGACGCGGCGCTTCTGGGTCTGCTGACGCCGATCGCCAAGACCTGGCCATCGGAGCACGGCCTGCTGGCCAACGACATCGCGATCCAGATCCACGGCGGCTATGGCTACACGCGCGATTTCGATGTCGAGCAGCTGTGGCGCGACAATCGCCTGAACCCCATCCACGAAGGCACGACCGGCATCCAGGGCCTGGACCTGCTGGGCCGTAAAATCCTGCAGGATGGATCGGGTCTCGCGGTCCTGGAACGATCGATCGAGCGGACCGCGCGGGCGGCCCTGGCGGTCGCGGGGCTGCAGGACCACGCCGGCGCCCTGACGCGCGCCTGGAGCGCGGTGGTCGACACGATCGAAGGGCTGCGAGGTCGTGGAGGGCAGGCCGCGCTGGCCAACGCCACGCCGTTCCTTTGGGCCTTCGGTCACGTTGTGGTCGCCTGGCTCTGGCTGGACCAGGCCACGGCCGTCCCGCCGGGCCCGGACGACTTCGCCGAAGGCAAGCGCCGGGCCTGTCGCTATTTCTTCGAGTGCGAACTGCCCAAGGTCGACGCCTTGCTGGCGTTCGTGGCCTCGGGCAGCGACGTGGCCTCGGACGCGCCGGTCTCGATCTTCTAGATCAGGTTGGCGCGGGCGATGGCGCCCAGGTGCGCGGCGCTGGGGCGCGGCGTGCGCTTGAAGGTCTTGCGATCGACGGCCACCAGGCCGAACGGCACGCCGTAGCCGGACGTCCACTCGAAATTGTCCAGCAGCGACCAGTAGAGGTAGCTGTGGACGGGTATGCCCTCGGCCAGGCACTGGCGGACGCCGTCCAGAGCCTGGTCGATGAAGGCAATGCGGCGCGCGTCGTCGTTGGTGGCGACCCCGCTTTCGGTGACGTAGATCGGCTTGCCGATGGCCTTGTGCGCCCAGCGGATCGTGTTGGCGAGCGCCTGAGGGTAGAACTCGTAGCCGGCCAGGGTCAGCTCGGCGCCCTTGGGCGGCGGGCGCACTCCCTGTTCGTCGACGACAAACCGGGTGTAGGTCTGAACCCCGAAGAAATCGGCGTGGCTGCGGGCGACCTCGACCCAATCGCCGTAGAGCTTGCGCTGATAGATCGCGACCAGGCTGGGATCGCCGGCCGACTGGATGTCCTGGGTGGTCAGGGTGACGCCGACCGGCAGGTTCGGCCGGACCGCCTTGATGGCGTCGTAGGCGCGGCGGTGGGCTTCCTGCATGATCGGCGAGACGACTTGCGAGTCGGCATAGGCCAGACGGGAGAAGCGCGGGGAGTCGGTGGCCCTGGCCGCCGCGGCGATGGCGGCCTTCACGGCGGGAATGGCGTTCTGGATCCCGGGCATGAGGTCGACCAGCAGGCGGATATTGGCCTCATTGAAGGTCGTGGTCATGTGCATCAGCCCGCCCAGGCGCTCGGCGACCTTGCGGCAGTATCGGGCGAAGAGGGCCGGGGCGTCAGGGACCTCGAAGCCCCCGCGCATGGCGAACCATAGCGGCGTGGTGAAGTGGTTCAGGGTCACCATGGGTTTGAGGCCCCGCGCGCGGCAGGCCTCGAGCATACGGGCGTAGTGGTCGAGTTCGGCCTCGGAGAACTCGCCCTCGCTGGGTTCTATCCGGGCCCACTCCACGCCCATCCGGTAGCAGTTGAGGCCCAGGCCGCCGGCGATCGCGAAGTCCTCGGCATAGCGGTGGTAGCTGTCGCAGGCGTCGCCCGAGCGTTCCTTGAACATGCTGTGCCGGATGTTCTCCATGAGCCAGGCGTCGCTGTTGGTGTTGCCGCCCTCGCTCTGATAGGCCGAGATCGCCGTGCCCCACAGGAACCCCGCGGGAGCCGGCCGCTTGGGCTTGATCTCGGCGGCGGCGATCAGAGGCGTCAGGGCGGCGCCGGCGCCAAGCAGCAGATCGCGTCGATCCATCGTCATTCTCGTCTCTCCGGAAAAGAATGGCGGGCGACGCGAGGCCGCCCGCCAGGCGCGAGGTGAGATCCAGAAGACTGTCCCGCCGTCGATTTCGAACGTCCGACCTGCCGCTCGCCAAATCGTATTCGCCGCTAAATAACTAACTCTCTAGGCAGTGAATGTTGTCCTATCGCCGTGACGGCGTCAACGATCGTTGTTCTACGAGGGCGAATCCCAGTGGACGCAAAGCGCCCGATCCTGAACCGACGCCCAAGATCACGCCCGTCCCATGGGCTCTCCAAAGCCAGCGCCGGACAGGCCTAGGCTAGACGCGCCTCACTCGGATGCGCGGCGTTTGCGCGCTTGGCGCGGCGCGCCTTGAGTCCCCACGGACTGGAGGCCGAAGCCGCGGGAAATCATCAGCCGCATCACCTCGTTCTGCATGTAGTAGAGGATATTGCGGGCGCCTTCGGCGGCCTTGGCGCCGTCCCGTTCGGCCAGACCCTCCCGGACCACACGCCAATGTTCGAAAGGACCGCCGTCGTTGCTAAGCGCCAGGCTCGCATAAGAATAGTGCCAGCGGGTCTTTCGGCGGATCGACGCGATCATCTTCTGCGCGTCGGCGCTGGAGACGCTTGCCAACTGGTCAAAAATGACCTCGCTGCGGTGGATCAATTCGTCGGCCGGCGCGCCGCGCTCGGTCGCCTCGAACAGGGCGTCCACCAGTTTCAAGGTCTCGGTCAGGTGCTGCGGCGTCGCGCGGATGCAAGCGAACCGGGCCGCCAATCCGTAGAGCGCGGCCCGGACCTCGTAGAGGTCGAAGACCTCCTGGACCGTGGTCGCGGCGACATAGGCGCCGCGATTTTCCTCGAGGTTCACCAGACCGTCGTCGCCCAGTTCGCGCAGCGCCGTTCGCGCGATCGAGCGTCCCACGCCGAACTCGGTGCAGATCCGGACCTCTCGCAGCCATTCACCCGGAGGCAGAAGGCCGTCCTGAATCTGGCGCCTGAGAGCATCCGCCACGTCTTCCGCCGTCGGCGAAGGTGCGGTGGCGGACCTGCTCGGGGGTGTCTTGGCTGGCATGGAGGACAATCGGCTTTCGGCGGTTCACGGGGAATCCCCACGCGACTGTGGGATCGGAATCGATGAGTGAAAAGAGATTGTTCCGCCCGCGCGACGGTAAAGTGTTGTTCATTATGGATTAAATTGTCGAACAATATAATTGACGTGCCCGTGCTTTTGGCTGTGTCCGGACCTGAAGCCGGAGAACTTTGACACCTGTACCGCCGGGGTCATCTATCGCCTGAGCCCCGGCTTGGCCGGGCGCGCGCCATGAGGATGCGAGACGCCCCGACGCGCAGATCGCGCGCGCGCCCGAGGCCATCGCGCGGCCGAAGCAAGCGAAGATCCAGCTTCAGAACATGCCGGTGGCGAACCCGCGCCGACTGTTCGTGAGCCATGCCCGAAGGTGTTGGAAAGATTTCTTTTTCTTCAAAGGTGGCTGGCGGAGAGGGTGGACATTCAACTTTCAAAAGTTCTTCAATTTTACAAAGCGTTATCTGATTTTTGATGGGATTCTGTCCCACAAATCGATCCGCAAACTGCGAAAATATGAGCAATTCTCATAAAATCGAGGGTCCGCGCCTCGAATATAAATTTCGCTGAATGTGCCGGTTTTAGTGTGCGTTGAAGCGATTGATTCTGGTGAAGATGAATCGAGAGACCAGAGTAAAGGGGCACCAGGAGCGGCCCTTAGCAGGCCTCCGGAATGGAGACGTCAAGTGCGGCAGGTCAGAGGCCACCTCCGGCTTTGGGGGACTGTCCGTCAGCGAAGGCTTCAATCACCGGCTTCAGCTTCTCCAGCAACGCAGTCATCCGGTCCATGTGGACTTTGTCGTCAATGATCTCGGCGTGGGCCAACAGGGTCGCGGTCATCGCCGTGAGCATCCAGAGGACCGAGCGACGCCGGTCAGCTTCCTTCGTTGCTTCCAATGTCTTGCTCCAGCCGTCGTCATCATCGCCGAAAGGGCAGTGACGCCCGACTGACATACCGGTGATGTGGACTGCGAACGCCGAGAGCAGCCGGTGAAACGCGTACAGGTTATCGACGTGGCCGCCCTTGGCTAGAGTCTCAAGGTCCATCCGCGCGCCCTTCGAAGCCAATTCTTCAGCCCACTGCGCCGCGACCTCGTCGGTGAAATCGAACTGACCCCGCCGAAGCATTTTCATTTGCCCGCCCATGGTGTGGGATAGGTCCGCAATTAGGTCGTTCATAAAGTCCATTCGCCGAGCGTTGAGATTGGCTAGGCAAATCGCCGTCTCGATGCTGCTGCGGACAATGATTTCCGCGTCGATATAGAGCTTAGCTTTCCAGAGCATCGTGAACGCTTGGAAGTGGTTGCAGGCTCGCCAGAACAAAGCAAGTGACAGGAACTTCGGGTCGTCACCGGTGACACGGATATTCGTCGAGGCGTCGCCCAAGCTGTTCCCAATCGCGGCGATATCGCCCAGGGCAGCTTCGAGTGCCGTGTACGGATCATTGGCCGCCATGACTAGGGCTTCGACTTTGGAGCTTCAGGCAGCGACCCTTGTGGGTCCGGGGCAGCGTGAGTAGGCGAACTAGTTTGGCCGCTCGTTGGCGCCCGAGGGGCAGCAACTGGTTCCTGCGCTGCCGCCTTGTTTGCTGCAGCCTTCTGCGCGGCCGCAACGGCAGGCTGCCCCAGCTGTCGAATCTCCACCACGACCGAGCCGGCTCCGAGTGCGAAGAGACCCATGGAGAAAGTGACGAAAAGCAATACCGCCGCGTGCGCAATCCGGACCCAAGTCGGGCGTGAAACAGACTGACGGGCGAACATTAGGAGCGGAAGGAGGCCTGCGGCGCCAACGCCCAAGCCGAAATAGGTGGCGGGTGGCCAAACCAGAACCGCCATGACCGACAAGACATCTTTATCGGCTTGCAGCAGCCCCGCGACTGTCGCCAGAAATGCCGCGCCATTTCCGATCTGCAAGCTCAGCATGAACCGCCGAAACCAGAAATCACGCCCTTCTCGCGCGGCGCGATCATCCTCGATCATTCGCTCGGAAAGCCTTTTGATGAGGTCGGTGACGCGTTGTTTCGCAGCGTCGATCTGACCAGGCAGCGCTTGGATATTCTGGCGAGCACCGTTCAAGCCTGGAACATTGGCGACCGCGCCCATTCCCTCATAAGGCCGTGCGAGGTGGTGTGCGTGATCGAGCTGCGCCTCAAGCTGGTAGACGTGTTCGACGGCCTCCTGGACTGCAGCGCCTAGGGCTTTGGCGCTTGTTGCGACGAATACGTCTTCCATTTCCGAGAGCCCCTATAAACGCCCAGCTTGTCATTAACCGCTATGGAAACCGCCGACCACGAGGAGTACTCCCTGCCGGGTCTTGAAGTAGGCCTTCCATCGGGGCACTCGATCGATCTTAGCCGAGGGGATGGGACATCTGTCACCGGTCGGTTTGTCACCACTGGCGGAAGCTGGACTGGCTTCAGGAGCGGACATCCGCGCCAGCAAGCATCAGTTACCTGAGCGACCCGATGCCGCCTCTGGCAGGCTATTGAGACGGGTAGACAATGGGGGCAGTCAGCTCCGGTCTCGAAGGTATTCCTGGTACCCAACCGATGATTTCCGCATGTAGATCTGCCCGTCCACCACAAAGCCGTCAAGCTGATGTTGCAACGTATAGGCCGATAGATCAGACATCGTATTGATAAAACCCTTCCCATTAAAATTCAGAGAGGTGTTACATAGAACGCCATAGCCAGTTAGAACTTTGAACTCTGTTAGCAAATCAAACATTGAATGATTGGTAAGCGCAGACACGGTCTGAATGCGTGCAGTTCTGTTTACATGAGTCACTGCTGCAAGATCAGTTGTAGATGCTCGATAAGTGTAAAGCATAAATGGGCTAGGATGATTGCACCCAAACCATTTCTCGGCGTCGTCCTCCAAGCAGACCGGCGCGATTGGACGAAACTGCTCCCGCTGTTTGATGACATTCAGCCGCTCTCTGGTGGTAGATCTAAAGGGGGCTGCCAATATGGAGCGATTACCGAGCGCGCGCGGCCCGATTTCATACCGGCCGCTGGCCCATCCCAAAACAAGATCGTTGGCCAACATTGCGGCAACGTTCGCAATGCTCGGCTCCCATTTATCAAACAGGGTTTCATCGACAATTTCGTCAGAAACGAAATTCAGTCCTGAGTAGACATCCCACGAAATCTTCGGGTCGCCTGTAAAATATAGCTGTGCGTCAATAGCAGTGCCAATCGCTGAACCCGAGTCGTTAGCAACAGGAGGCACGAATACGTCGCTAAATAATCCGGAGTCCTTCCACTTAGTGTTCCAGTCACAATTAAGTCCACATCCACCCGCTATTAGAAGCGGCATTCCACGGGCCAAATTTTCTTCAGCGAATCTATAAAAGCGATCGAATAGGCGGTCACTGAAGATTCCCGCAAAATTGCGGAATTCTTGATCTTCCAGACCAATATTGTAATGGCGAAAATCCTTCAGAGATTCGCAATCCCGAGGCCTAAGATGTTCGCAATCCTGGAGCAGAAAAGACATAATCGCCTCTTCCTCGCTCGTCGGTTGACTTCTTTTTGAGAAAGAAGCTAGCGCCATCAGCTTTCCGGCGTCGGATAATCGGGAGAATTCTGCGGTATTATTATCGAAAGTCGGATCTGCTAGTGCATAAAGCATCGCGTAGCGGTGGCCTGGCTCTGGCATCACGTCAGCTATCTTTGTGATATTCAGTGCCGCGTCGATCTCGTAGAATGCTCCGAGAACGCCTTCCCAGAGCAACGCGTAGCATGGAGTGCCCTTCGGCAGATTAGACATTCCGAACGCGCACAGAAGATGCGAGCGTTCGTGGGATGAAGAAAATATGTCGATAGTCTTTCCCAGTAGACTCTTTTTTCTGATAATTACCTGGTGGCGATCAGTGCCTCGGTAATCAGCTGCAGCCTCTCCTTCGCGCGGCGCGTCTCCGGGCCACCACCCCCCCTTGCACAGCACGTCGGGAACGTCGTCAAGTTCGGCAAGTGCGTCGAAAGCATCGGGAATCGACAGTGACGAATGTCGAAATTTTGAACTCTTTTCCGCCTCGATGGAGAATACCAAGCGGCCGCCTTCAATATATGAAAATGCGCCGTCATGGCCTGGGTTGTAGGAGAGTATTTTCATCTTGGCACCCCGTTGATGACGGTCTCGCCAGACATCCGGAGCACTTTTGAATTTTGCCTGAATACTGAAGGACCATGCGCGCGTGCGCGTATTGATTGAACCTGGGCCATTGCTGGAAGCCGACGGGTGTTGAGACGCCCCGCAAGCTGAGAGGCGCGGGAAGGCCAAGTGTTGAAATGCAGCTTCATGGGCAGGTGTGGAATTGGGGTTGGGTCCCAAAGCACGCGCCGATGGACAAGTAGATCATCCACAAACCATCGGATCTCGCTCGGAGTCCATTCGATAGCGTAACGATGCAGCCCCTTCGAAGCATCGAAGCCCAACTCAATGTAACTTGGGGAGCCCCGGTAGCCGTAGTCAAATTTAGCGCCTGGGCCACCTGGGTTGTAGAAGACATTGACAAGCAATCGATTTGGTAGATTGCCAGCAATCTCGATGTCAATTTCTTGATGTGGTGAATTACGGTGTAGAAAGAATCCGGTGACCACACCTGGCGCGTTCGACGCTTGGAACGTAGCCTCGAACCTTCCAAAGCAGTGCTCCGCGTGACTGCTCAACGCGCCTGCACTGAACTGTCGGGCCCCCAGGTTTTCCTGCCGAACGTATATCGTCGCGCCCCCAACATCGTCGTACTCAACATTCGAAGGGCGAAACAATGCCAAGTTGCCAGTAAAAGTGTCCGTCCGTGCAGACCAATCCACTGGGCTGAGCCGGGCAGCATCGCCTTCAACTTGGACCCAATTTTCCTCGCCCTCAGCAGGGCTGGACGCAACCCGGATGCCCAACCAAGCGCCATGATCCGGATCAACGACCCAAGGGGACCGATCCCGCTTGGGTGTAGCGCGCCTGCGGGCAGGGGCGGGTTGTTCGCATGCTTCGATAACATGCCGCTGCCCCAAGTCGGCCATGCTCGGGAATGGGCACAATGGTGGCGCACATCTGAGGTGCTCGCAGAGAATCCGCCAAGCATCGACGGCGCCAGGATCGAGTTCGATGATGTCCGCGCCCCCGATGCGGGCTAGAATAGCCTCGACGGCCTGGCTAGAGAAATTGGCTGAAGGCCGCGTCACGATGAACTTGGCCTGCGGGTACCTTCGCCAAAGGTCTTCAATCATTGACTCAAGACAACCCACGTTAACGTAGGCCCCAAATACGCGATCAGCACTTCCCTCACGAAGCCGCTTCAACTCTTGGATCGGCAGCCCAACAAGGTCGCTGCAGCATCGGTAACCGAGCATGGACAGCGCCATTGCAAGGGATGACTGGCCCGAGTTGGCAGGGCCAAACGCAAAAACAGGCAGTTGAGGCGGGCGAGCGTTGAATAGGGCAGCGCCCTCGCTGTCTATCGCGCCGATCTTCGAGAGCGTCGGAAGAATCGAGTAAGAGTTGGTTGAGGCGGTGTCTCTTCTCTGGCCGATCAAAGCACGCGTCGTTGCGACGACGTTCAGTGCGTTGAACTGGTGGTTTATCCAGAGGTCTACCGGGCCGCGACAGGGCAGTAAACGAAGAAGCTTCTCTGCACCTTGTCGGGAGAGGATGTACCCAGACAGATTCCACAGCCCCCGCTCTGGTCTAAATACATAGCTCGACGTAAATGATTTTGGAGCTCCATTTTTCGATTCCATGTATGAAACGTAGAGGACATCTACATCTCCATGTTCACCGCCTGCGTTTGAGATGAAGCTCCACGCTTGGTCAAGTTGACGGGCAAAACCTGGATGGAACCACACATCGTCTTCAAGAATGAGAGCATGTGATTGCGCCCCCCGCGCAATGTGCCTCCAAACCTCTATGTGTGATTTGGCGACAGCAACTTCAGCCCTGCTCATTCGAATCGGCGCTTCAAGCTCGAAACGTGTCGGAAGCGTTCGAGGCTGTGGCTCGACAAAAAGTTGATCGGCCAAAGTGTAAAATGGATCTACATCCGCGTCTCTGGGCGGATCCTGGAGAAACTTTCTTGCATCAACAGCGGTATGACGCTCCGCCAGCCTGAGAAGTTCTTTGCCATACCTGTCCCTTACACGCCTAAGCTCGCTCTTTACGCGGGACCATCGATTTGGCTGGCGATCGAGATTGATCACATAGATCTTCTCGATGGTTTGCCCGTCTGAGCCCATTCGCGGCCCAAATGATTTTGACGTCTGCGTCGGAAGGATCCTGCGAAGGCCGTACCCTAGGCGAAAAGCCAAGCGAAGGAGCGACGGCGGTTTTCCGGCCAGATTCATTCCGCCTCCGACACTGAGGACGCGCGGTACAATCGCTGATTGGACAATCTCCAGTTCCGCGAGTCATTGCGGTAGCTGAGCGGCCACTGGCTGGTGGATATCAGCTCCCAATCATGCGCGACCATTAGCGCTTCAGGCGAACATCCTTGGCTAATAGTCTCGAACACCGACCGGGTGAGATTTCCCGGCCCAGTCGAGGCTTGGACCTCGGGTAGACCATCAGTGCTATCCGCCTCCAGAGATGCGGTGGCGTTCAACAAAGCTTTCTCAACTATCGGGTGATGGCGCGATGCGATCAAAGGGGTCGTGTTGAAGTAGAAAATCCATCCCGGCTGATTGGATCCAGGTTCTGTAAATATCGACGGAGCCACCATTTGTCCCGTTGGAATATCATAGCAGAACGGCTGAAGTTTTAGTCGCCCATCCTCGAATAGATGGTCAATTGACCTGCCGTGATAGACGTCGTCGGCATCGATGTAGAAGCCGCCCTCTACGAACACGTATGCATATCGGAAGTAATCCGACATCATTGATGGATGGTAACACCGGTTGAACGCATCATCATAGCGAGCCCCTAAGTGGGTGCGGATAAATGTACTCGCGGAGCGCTTGTCGAACACTTCCAATTCGAAGCCCTGGCGCTCCAGTTGCTTCCAAGAATCCATGCAGGCCCGGACATCTTCGGGTAGATTCTGCAAGTCGTCCCAAAACTGAACGAGACGCCGTGGCGTCGGGCCGGGCCAAGAGGCTAAACCCTGCTGAGGGTTTTCTCGCCGCTGCACCATGTCGCGCACGAAGTCAGAGCGTGCTCGTTCGGTAGGGGGCAATGGATCGGCCTCGACCGCTGAGTTCAGTCTCCCTTCGTTCATTTACGCTTTTTCCTTGCGACATCGCGGGTGCCGTCCACGAGCGGCGGATCACCCTGACGGCCAGAATTTGCCAGGTGGAAGAGCGCGCGGGTGCCCGCCAGGGCCAACCAGTCGTCATATTCCGGTGGACCGGCCATCAGCGCTCTCGAAAAATTCAAACGTAAGACGGGTGGTCCTGATCAATCGCCCTTGGGGTGACTTGCAGCTGAAGCTTAACCAGTGATGGATTGGATACAAGTCTTGGCGCGCAGCGGCGATACGCCCAGGCTGAGAGCGTCGGACGATTTCTAAATGGGTGCGTTCATCCGGGAGAGCGAACGACGCGCCTCCAAGGCTGTGGCCGCTGTCTGCGCCGCCGTATCAGTCCGGCCAGAATGCGGTCCCTCCCAAGTTCAGCGATGAGTCAAAATTTCCAGTTCCGGTGAAAGCCGCATTGGCGCGCCCTCAAGCGACGTCCCTTAGGCCAAAATCTGCAAGCCGTGCTTCTGGACAATCGCTAGCAGCTTGAGCGCCACCCCGCTGGGCCTCTTGGCACCAGCCTCCCACTTTTCCACAGTGCTCTCACTGGTGTTGAGGTAGCGGGCGAAGACCGGCTGGCTGACATGATTGCTCTCGCGGAGTTGCTTGATCTGCGCGGGCTCGATCATCGGCGGCACGGTCAGGCACGTCGCGTCGAAGTCGCGCATCGTCGCCTTGTCGATCGTGCCGGCCCGGTACATCCCGGCGACGTTGTCATGGATCGCCTCGAAGGCGTCGCTCTTAAACTTGCGCTTGGTCATGACAGATCTCCACAATCACCTTGGCCTCTAGCTCCTTGTCGATCTCCACGTCGGTCTTTTCGGCGTAGAGGTCGGCTAGCTTGCGGAAGGCCTTCAATTCGTCGTCGTCGATATTCGCCCTGTCCTTCTTCGCGAACAGATAGGCGTAAACCCAATACCTTCGACCTTTGGCCAGGATGATGCTGCGGCTACGGTTCTTGTCGAGGCGCTTCTTGAACACCCCGCCACCCAGATCATCGGCCTGGCCAGCCATTACCGCCGCAACCGCCGCGCAAAGCTCACTGTCCTTGATCAGCGCTTTCTTGGCCGCCTTGGTGAACCAAGCCGTCTTGAAGACCCGCGCGACTTCCTTGGCCTCGGTCATGAGTAATATGTAGCACTGAGTGCTATCCCATTCAATGGCGAGAAGATGCGCATCATGACGCGTTCAGGGAGTCCACGCTGATCAGGCATCGCTTTGCGCCCTTGGCCTTTTGAGCGGCCGCTACACACCGAACCAGCACATCACGGTTTTGCTCAACGACCCGTCGCGCGGCTTGCATCTCCTGCCAACGCTGCGGGTCAGCAACAGCCAGTAGTCGCTCACCGGCCGGCCACATATCGCGGTGAAGCACGTGCGCCGCCCTTCTCTCGGGCCAAGCCCACTGTTGTGGAGCCGCTTGTGCGACGACGACCGGGAAGCTCGCGCCGAGTAAAGCCCCGCCGACCACACCGGCCAACGCCGCCTGCAAAAGCCGCCAGTTCTGCACGCTGGCCAACCGCGCCATATCGACCCAGCCGCGAAGATCGCCGGCCGCCCGTTGAAGCATCTCCTGCGCCTGGTGCAACATTGCGCGGTCCTGTCGCCGTGCCTCGTCGCCGGCCGCCGCGATCTGCTGCGCTATCTGAGCGGGCGTTGCGGCCAACGCCGGACTCGTCGCCAGCTTCCCGATCCGCCCAACCGCGACCCTCACGCCTTGAGCGATCTCCCCCAGCGTCTCGCTGTAGTCTGGCGTCGACGCGCGTTCGGCGGCGAACCCCGCCAGAGCGACGTTCAGCAAGGCCACCTCCCGCCGCAACGCCTCGAACGCGACCGCCGCCGGATCGGTGGGCGCTTCTGATCCGATGTCCTGATCCATCCCATCCTCCTACAAGCCAAGCCCCCGGCCACGACCGATACCGAGATGGTCAGAAAGGCTCTGGCCAACGCTGCGACCCATCTCATTCGGCAGCCCAAGTTCCGGTCGGCGAGCGCGCAGCAGCGACTCCACCTGCGGGTCCCGCTCCAAGCTCTTGGCCATGGCGCCCATGCGGTCCTTGACCTGGCTTGCGCCGCTCATGTCGCCCGCGCGATGCAGGGCCGAACGTTGACGCTCCAGGCCCTGCCAGCGCTCAACGAAGCGATCGGCGCGCAGGCGCGGATCGGCCCGGACCTCGGCCTCAAGCTGAAGGACGCGGATTGCCCGCTGAGTGCGACCCGAAGCGGTTTCGCCAGCCAGGGCCGGATCGCGGACATAGGCCCGCTCCAAGTCCTTGGCCGCGTGCGGGCCGATCTTCCCCATAGCCTCGCGCGCCTCCTCTAGCGCCTTCCGCTGATGGGCGAGCACCGGCAAGCCGCGGTCGTTCATGCGCATGACGTCGGCCGCGGCGCGGGCGTGGCGCTCCATCGCCTGGCGCTGCGCAAGCTGGTCGTGATCGCGCGTCGGCGCCGCCGGCTGATGCGCGGGGCTGGCCGGCCGGAACCCGGCGAACATCCCGCGCTCGCGCGATGGCGGCTCCTTGGGCCGCATCGACGCCGGCACATGAATGTCGCGTCGTTCGGCAAAGTCGCTGGCCATGTCCTTGGCCCGCTCGCGCGACAGCACGCGGGTCAACTTGCCGAGATCCTCGAACTCGTCACGGCCGTAATGGAGCTGAACGCTGTCGCGATGTCGCGACAGGGCGACATAGGCGCCGTGGCGATCCATCCCCGGCGTCGCCAGCACATGGGTCCGATCGACAGTGACGCCCTGGCTCTTATGGATGGTGGCCGCATAGCCGTGATCGACCTGGGCATAGTCCTTCAGGTCGAAGGCGACCGAGCGCCCCGCGTCGAGACGGACAGTCATGTGAGTGCGCGAGACCTGCTCGATCTCGCCCAACATGCCGTTCTTCACGCCGAGCCCGCGATCGTTCTTCAGGAACATCAGCCGATCGCCAGTCGCGAACTGCCGCTCGCCGCGCTCGGCCCCGACCTTCACGTCCGCGCCCAACGTGCCTGCCTGACGCAGCCGCTCGCGCGCCGTCAGATTGAGATCGCGCACCTCGTCATTGGTGTGGGTGAGGATGATCCGGCTCTTGCCCGGCTCGGCCACGCGGTCGCGATTCCAACGCTCGACCAGATCCTCGCGCGCCTGGTCGCGGGTCTCGGCGGCGTGGAGCATGCCGCGCGCCTCGTAAGCCGCCAGCGCCTCGCCCGTGCGGCCGTTGGCCAGATGCCGGGTGGCATCGCGCTGCCACTCTTCATGCTGCCGGCGAACCTGGGTGATCTCGACGTGCGAATGGCGCTCGGCGATTGACCGGAACGCTGCACCAGCCTCGATGGCCTGAAGCTGCTCGGGATCGCCGACCAGCACAGCCTTGGCCCCGGCCTTCTCAGCGGCCGACAGCAATCGTTCCATCTGGCGCGAGCCGATCATCCCGGCCTCGTCGATCACCAGCACGTCGCGGGCGTCCAGCAGTTCGCGCCCCTGCGCCCACTGATGCTCCAGGCTGGCGATCGTGCGTGAGGCGATGCCCGATCCGCCCTCCAGGTTCTCGGCGGCGACGCCCGACAGAGCTAGCCCTCGCACCTGATAACCCGAGGCTTCCCACGCCTCGCGCGCCACGCCCAGCAGCGCCGACTTGCCGGTGCCGGCATAGCCGACCACCACGCCCAGATCGCGGGTCGCGGTGACATGCTCGAACGCCGCCTTCTGCTCGCCAGAGAGGATGAGACCGCGTTGCTCGGCCCGCGCCAAAGCACTGCGCTGATCCAGCTCGCTGACCCGGTGCGCGCGGCGCTCGGCCATCACAGCGGAGGCGCGATGCAGGCGGTCCTCGACCGCGATCATCTCGCGGCTGGTGAAGCGCTCCTGGCCGCGTCCGTCCTGGCCCAGGGCGATGAGTTCGGGCGAGGCCTGCACCGCGCCCATGGCGCGGTCGAACTGCGCCTTGCCGTCCGAATGGCGGTGAAGAAACATCGCCAGATCGCGACGGTTGAAGGTCGCCTGCGACTTGGTGATGGCGTCCAGAGCAATGCGCGGATCGGCGATGATCCGCTCGCCATTGGCGCGCGCGATCTCGTGGTGTTCGTCGAGCCGATCGGCCTCCAGGCCTTCATCGGCCCGACGCCCCGCGGCCGGGCCGATCTTGTTCTGCGGCTCCAGGTCAATGCCCTGGTCCTGCAGGCTGCGGTGATCGATCCGGGCGTCGATATCCAGCTGCGCCAACCGCGCATTGACGTGATCGGCCCAGGCCTCGCGCCAGTGCTCGACCAGCTCGGTGCGGTTCCAGTCGCGGACCTTGGCGCCAAAGCCGTCCTCGCCGACTTCGCGCCCAATCTCACGCATGGTCAGCATGACATGGGCGTGGGGCTTGGCCAGCCCGTCGGCGCCGATATCCCAATGCACATTGAGGTCGGCGACCATGCCGCGTGTCACCATCTCGCGCCGGACGAAGTCGCGGGCTAGCTCGATCCCCTGCGCCTGGTCCATTTCGCGCGGGATGGCGAACTCAACCTCGCGGGAGAGCTGGGCGTCCTTGCGCTTCTCGCCGGCCTCGACCGCGTTCCACAGCGTCGTGCGATCGGAGAGATGCTCGGGCGCGCCGTCCGGCAGCATCACCTCGGAATGGACGACGCCGCTCTTGTTGGTGAAGTCGTGGTCGCGATCCAGCCGCTCGTCGTGCAGCCGCGAGGCGGAGCGATAGGCGGCAGAGGCCACGGCGCTGGCCCCGGTGGCGCGACTGATGACTTTGACGGAGAAGTGGTAGATCGCCATGGCGACAGACCACTTACTATCCTCAGCGCACGTCGGCACGACGTATAAGCGCGCCCTCCAAGATTAAAATCTCGGAAGGGACCGGGCCGTCCCAGTGTGTTCCGGCGACCTTACAGCATTCCGAGACCCGCTGTTTTATCCTGAGCGCATCCCGCCATCATGGAGACTGCGATGCGCAAACCTCGTGACTTTGATGCCGAACTGAAGACGCTGGAAGACAAGGCCAGGACGCTCAAGGAGCGGAAGGTCAAGCAGCTCGGCGAACTGGTGATCGCCACCGGGGCCGACGCGCTGGATGTCGAGATCTTGGCGGGCGGGCTGCTTGGTTTGGTCGAAGGTGGCGACGCGGCCCGCAAAGCGGAGTGGCGCAAACGGGGCGCGGGGTTCTTTCGCAGCGGGAAGGCAGACCCTGCGCGTGCTGCTAACGGCGACCAATGACGCGGCCCGGCGAACCAAGGCAGCGCGACACCGGCTTGAGGCGCTGCGGGCCAGGACCGACACGCGGGCCTGGGTGATGCAACGCCGCGAGCGCACCCACCACCTGATCGAGTTGGGCGGCTTGGTGCACAAGGCCGGGCTCGTCGAGCTGACCGGCGACGATCGCGCCGCCCTTTACGGCGCATTCCTCACCCTGGCGATGATGCTACGGGGCGAAGATCGCGAACATACGCTCGCCCTCTGGCGGCGCGGCGGGAAGCGGGCGTTTGAGAACGACTACACGCCTGACTGACCGCCGAGCTCGCCAGTTCCTACGACGACTTCTGCTGACCCTCGTCGTCCGCCATGGCGCGAACGAGGTCGAGGATCTGTCGGCGAACACGACCCTTGCCAATCTTCGGGAAGATCGCGGCCAGCTCCAGGCCCTCGGGCGTATTCAGAAAGTCCGTGATGACCCGATTGGCGGCCTCGCCGACATCGTCCCTCTCATCGGTGACAGGGTCGGCGAGCCCATCGAAGAAGTATGACACCGGGACCTGAAGCGTTTTGGCGATCTCATAGAGTTTCGACGCGCTGACCCGATTGGCGCCGCGCTCGTACTTCTGGACCTGCTGGAAGGTCAGCCCTAGCGCGTCGGCCAAATGCTCCTGGCTGATGCCCAGCATCTTCCGACGCATGCGCACGCGGCCTCCGACGTGGAGGTCAACGACATTGGGCGTCCGGGCTTCGGGCGTATCGGTCACGAAAGTCTCCATCGCATCGGTTGGCCGGTGAAGCGCCAACCGGAAAGGTTCTTGGCGGCGCAAGAAGGCTTTGCGCGGCGGCATTTCAAGGTCGTTCTCCAGTTACGCTAGCGCCCCTGGATTCGACCCGTTCGGATCAATCAGCCATGCAGAGGCATGTCCAAGTACGATCCCCTGTCGGGTCATCTGCGTCGCCAGCGTGATGACGAACTCGAACTGACCTTCGCCGAGATCGAACGCATCCTCGGCGCCATGCTCCCCAAGAGCGCGGCCCGCCAGCCGTGGTGGGCGAACACCACCGATCCACACACCAGCCAAGTGCAGCGCAAGGCCTGGCGTGACGCCGGCTATGACGCCTTTCTGCTGACCGGGAAGGACCGCGTGCGCTTGAAGAAAGTCCGCTGAGGCGGCCGCCGGGCTGGGCCTATCCGGCCGACCCCCGAGCTTGAAGCCGCCGCCGACCTTCGCTCGGAGACAAGACGCCCTGGATCGCTTGGTGGAACGAGGGCCAGACGGGCTGGCGCGCGTCAAGGGTGCGCCCTCCGGGCGCATCGCGGAGCGACGGCGAAGCCGCCCTTGACCCGCACCATCCCGCCCGGCAGAGGCTCTCCAAGCGCTCCAGGGCGAGCACCGACCGTTCCGGTCCTGGCTCCCGCAGGTTGGGGAGGGCAAGGCGGCTGCCGTGGGTGGCGCGGCTAGCGCTTGCAAACGGGCGCCCCGCAATTGGGACAGCGCGCGGTGCGCAACTCGTCCATGGTCGCCTTGAAGAGGTCGTACCCGTCGCCCTGCTGATGGACCATGACCTGTAGCGCCACTTCCAGCTTGGCGACGACGCCGTGCAGGTCGTGCGCTCGAACCTTGGGCAGGGCTTCGAGCCAGGCCTCGCGTTGGTCGAACAGCGGCTTCAACTGCTCGTCGATGGCGTCCATCTCTTCGGAGGGCAACAATTCCCCACGCTCCTCTGGCGTCATGCGCTCCCATCGCTTCTGGCGCACGAGGATGGTCTCTAGATCCGACCAGCGCAGACCCAGACGGTCGATCTCCGCGTCGAGGGTCAACCATTCGGCGCAGCGGGCAACGGCCGCGTCCGGGGCTGCGGCGCCGCCGGCCCCGGCGACCACCGGCGCGGCGCTGGCCGCGCCGATGACGACGCGCCGGGAAACGGCGAAGGGCTCCTTGTCGTCAGACATCGGGATGCTCCGCATTGGAAAGGTTGATGGGCTTAGGGCGGACGCGCTCGATCAGATCGACCGTGCGGGAAAGCTCGCAGAGTGCGTCGGCCAGGCATGCCTGAACGTCGCCAACGGAAAGCCCCAGGTGGCGAGCGATCAGCGCGTAGTCGAGCGCCTCGATGTGATTGAGCACGAAGACGTCCCGCGTCTCGCGTCGAAGGCGGAGCACGGCGTAGGACATGACTTGCTGGGCGTTGTGCGGATCGAAGACACGGCCGCGCCAGAGATCAGGATGTCGCCACCGCCACCCCTGGCTGGCCACGAGCGGCCAAGGTCTGCGGAGGGGCGCCATCACGCGGCGCCTTCATGATCGGAAGCATCAAACCCGGCCGGCTCGACGACGGCGTCGATCAGATCACGAACCGTCGTACAGGCCTGCGACCAGCAGACCGACGCGATGGCCTCCGGCGACATCTGTGAAATGGCATGGACTTGGTAGTATGGGCCAAGAAGCGCGGCCAATTCTGGAAGGGCCGCCGGCGCGCCGTTGAAGCCGGCGCGCCGCGCGAACCTCAACGCTTTGCTCAGGTCGTGGCGGAGATAGGCACGGTTCCAATCGTCGCTGACCCCTCGGTGTAGCAAGTGCGCCTTCAGCGCCAGTTCAATCGCGATGGCCAGGAAGTAGCGGGTGGCCTCGGGATGTCGCGGCAGGGCAGCCTCGGCCGCTTCGTGGAAGCCGGCCGCGTTACGGCGGAACGTCGCCGCCAGCGGGTGGTCGGCGCCGTCGCGCCGCCGGGCAACCCGGCGTGTCACTTTCCACCGGAGAAGGCCGCGAGGTCGCGGGCTGCGCGCGTGATCAGGCCGTGGGCTTCGGGATGGTCTTCCACGAAGATCAGGCGGGCCGCCACCGACAGGTTGGCGACAACAGCCTCGATGCTCTTCGCGGGCTTCGGCCGCATGGCCTTCAGGAGGGCGTGCCCCTCGATCTCCAGCACGTCGAGCCGAGCGTCGATTTCGGCAAGCCTGGCGCCTTCGGGGATCGCGGCCCGCTGGTTCGGTGACAGCTGATACCAGTTGTGCTTGGTCATCAGCCGGCCTTCGAGCGTTCCCCACTCTAACTGGAGACGCCGTTGTTCGGCGTCGATGGCCAGCCAGCGGTGGCAGATGGCGACAGACGGGTCCGCTACGACCTGGGGCGCGGGCATAGCCGCAGCCCCACACGTGACGGCGCTGCCAACCATCATTGCTCGCCTGGACGGCTCATCCACGCGCGCAGGCGCGCGCCCCGCCTTTCGACGTGACTCCATGGCCTCTGCTCTATAATCATGAGTGACGATTTTATTATCACCCGTCACTGGCGAGAGGTCAATTATAAAATGATCATGCACGATAATAAAATTATCGCTCAATGATCACGGCTGAGCAGATCAAGGCCGCTCGCGCTCTTTTGGGCTGGAGCCAGCCGCAATTGGTAGCGGCCTCGGGCGTCTCGTTGCCGACCATTGTGCGTATGGAGAGTTCGGTCGGACCTGGCCGAAGCTCTGCCGCAAATGTCGATGCGGTTCGACAGTCGTTAGAGAATGCCGGCGTGATGTTTCTGTCGGCCGACGAGATCGGCGGGCCAGGCGTGCGCCTGAAGAAGTAGCCCGCGAGCGCCGCAGCGGACCGCCGCCAAGGTCATTAGGCGACGCTACTGCCGCCGCCGGGCGCGCCGACCTACGCTTTCGCCGCCCAGAGCCTGTCTTTGTTTCCCACAGTACGATCTCGCCCCGCGAGGCCTTGCCGCTGACGGCGAGCAATCCAATTCTGGCTCATCAAATGCCCTGAGATCCCAGTCTGTGGAGCTTACAACGATGGCCGACCTCGACCGCATAGTTCGCCTCAAGACCGTGCTTGCGCGAACCGGCCTTAGCCGATCGACCCTCTATCGAAAGATCAGCGAAGGCTCGTTCCCGAAACAGGTCCAGATCAGCGCTCACGGCGCGGGTTGGCGGGAGTCGTTGATCAATTGCTGGATCTCCGATCCCGCTGGATATCGACACGAGGCCAGTTAGCTCTCCCTTTGGTAGGGTGCGCCAGCATATCTGCGATCTCTGGTCCTGGACAACGACCTTGCCGAAGGACGCTTCGAGGTCGAAGGCCGGCCGATCTCGCTTGAGGACATCCAGGCGCCGATCTTCGCGGTGGCCACCGAATGGGACCACGTGGCGCCCTGGCGCTCGGTCTTCAAGCTGCATCACTTGACGGATGCGGCCCTGACCTTCCTTCTGACCAGCGGCGGCCACAATGCCGGCATCGTCTCCGAGCCGGGACGGATGGATCGCCACTATCGGTTTCACACGCGACCTCAACATGACCGCCATGCCGATTCCACGGATTGGCTTTCCCAGGCGACGTCGGGCGAAGGCTCTTGGTGGCCGGTATGGGGCGACTGGCTAAGGTCGCTTTCGAGCCCGGCGGCATCCATCGGCTCAAGCGGCGTCCCTGAATACACGTTCCGGACCCTGCAGACTCATCTGACAGGCCATTGCGGCCGCCGCGCCCGACCGGTCGCTCGTTGCCATCTTCGCGGACGCCAGCCTCCGAGTTGCCTGGCGTGATGAGCACAAGCCTCGCCGTCACTGACGATTGAGGCCCACCATTCTTATCAGCATGGCCAACGAACTGGCGCCGATCTTTCGCATGACGCTCTGACGGTGATGTTCGGTTGTGCGCTGGCTGATGCCCAGTTCGATCGCGATATTCTTGTTTAACTTGCCTTCGACAATACGCTCCATCACTTGGCGCTCGCGCTGGGTCAGTGTGGCGAGGCGGGCGGCGATCTCGCCACGCTCCGCGCCTCGGTCGGCGCTTTCCTGATTGTCCGCCAGTACGCGAGCGACGCTGTCTCGCAGCGCCGCGTTGCTCACCGGTTTTTGCAGGAAGTCGACCGCGCCCTCGCGGATCGCCTTTACCGCCAGGGGCAAGCTGGCGCTCCCGGTAACGAAGACTATCGCCGTGCCAGAGCCTTCGGACTTCAGTCGACTCTGCAACTCGAGACCGTCCATTCCGGGCAAGGTCATGTCGACGATCAGGCAGCGGAATCGCTGGTGGTCGGCATCGGACAGAAACGCCTGACCCGAGGGATAGGCCGCAACCCTGTAGCCTTCGGCCTCAAGCATCTCGCGAATGCTGTCGCGAATGCTGGGCTCATCATCAATCACCGCGATGTTGGCATCGGGCGCGGACGCCAATGGCTTGGTCACCCGGGTGGCCGGCTTCTGGCTCGCGCGCCAACCGGGGCTCACGATGTCGGCAAGTGGGTCCAGCGCCGCCAACAGATCAGAGGCCCTCATGGGCTTGGCGATGAATTTCACGCCGACGGCCTCGGTGGCCGCCCGACTCGCCTCCAATTTGTCGCCGCTGATAATCAGCGCGGGAAGCGTCGCTTTCGTCCGCGCTCGCGCTTGCCGAATGACGTCCAGCCCGGTCATGGCCCCAGGCAGGTTATAGTCGGTGACAATAAGGGTTGGATGGATGGCCGCCGGGGAATTGAAATACGCCAGCGCCTCGGCGCCGGTGCGCGCCGCGATCACGCAATAGCCCTCGAGCTCCAGAAGCGTACGCAGGGTTTCACGCTGCGTGGCGTCATCCTCCATCACGAGGACAACCGGCGGCGATGAGCGCGGGTCGCGCTTGCCAACCCGTCCCTGGCCGGAGGTGGCAAACAGGGCGCCCGAAATCACCAGGGCGAACACTGATCCCTTGCCGGGAACCGAGCGGACCTCGACCCTATGCCCGAGCAGGTGCGCGAAACGCTGCACGATGTAGAGCCCCAGGCCCATGCCGAACCTGCCGGAATCTGTGGGCTCGACGCGATGAAACTCCTCGAAGATCGCTTCGCTGCTTTCCGGCGGAATGCCGATGCCGGTGTCCCAGACCTCAATCTGCAGGGCGCCTCCCCGTCGCCGGCAACCGATCAGAATCTTGCCATGGTCTGTGTATTTGATCGCGTTGGAGAGCAGATTGCCGACCATGCGCGCCAGCAGCCGCTGGTCGCTCAGGATCATCGCTGACGAGGGGACCGCGTGGAGCTGAAGGCCCTTCGCGGCCGCGAGCGGCGAGAATTCATCGACAGCGCGCGCCAGCAGAGGGGCGACAGCCATCTCGGCGATCTGCGGCTTGATAGCGCCGCCTTCGATCTGGTTGATGTCGAGCAGGCCGTCGAGCAGTTCACCCATGTGGACGATGGCGTCGTCCAGCTTGGCCAGGGTCCCGCGTGTTTCAGGTTCGGTCACCCGCCTTTCCAGAACACCGATCAGGAAGCCGATGGTCTGCAACGGTTGTCGAAGATCATGGCTCGCGGCCGCCAGGAATCTTGATTTCGTTCGATTGGCGCGGTCGGCCGCCTCTCGGGCTTCACGCAGTCGCGCCTCGCCCTCTCGGACCGCCTGCAGATCGTGAACGGCGACCATCACGAGGAAACCGTCGGCGATGGCCATCGGACTGAGGCCGATATCCAGCGGGATTTTGCGACCGTCCTTGGTGACCCCGTTGATCTTGAGGCCCGCTCCCATCGGTCTGCGGGTGGGGTTCTCGAAATAGCCGGCATGGAGCGCCGCATGTCTTTCCTGCATGTCGGCGGGCACCAGAACGTCGATCCTCTGGCCAATCAGCTCATCGGCCCTGTATCCGAAAAGGGGTTCAACCTGACCGCTGGCGAACTGGATCAGACCCTGTTTATCGGCCGCCAGGAAAGCTCCTGGCATGGCGTCGATCATGAGCTGCAGTTGTTGCCGGACGATGTGGCGCTCGTCGGTGACGTCGTTCAGCGCCAACAGCACAAGCGGGTGCTCTGTGGATGGCGCCTGAAAGCCGCGCGCCCTGGCCCGCCATATGCGGCGTCCGCCGCCCGGTTGCTCGCCTTCGAGATCGACGGGGTCGATGATCCCAGGCGCCTGCGCATTGATCCCCGTCACCAGCGCGATCAATCGTTCGTGGCTCAGAAACGGGCGCTCAAGATCGCTCAGCGCCCGACCCGCGATGGTGTCTGGCGCCAGATCAAACGCCGCGCAGAACGCCGCATTGGCCGATACGATCGTGGCGTTGGGATTGAGCACCACCAGGGGGTCATGCACGGCGTTGATGACGGTCTCGGCATATTGGCGCGCGGCGGCGGCGTCGAGTTCCGCCTGCTTCAACTGAGAAACATCGGCGAAGGTGACCACGGCTCCCTCGATGGCCCCGGCCTCGGTCCGGTAGGGCAAAACCGAGCGAACGTACCAAGCGCCTGATTCCGCGCGGATCTCACGATCGCTTGGCGTTCCGGTCGAGCGCGCCGCTTGGGCGTCGGCGGGCAGTTGCGGATCGGCGAATTTTGGAACCAGATCAGCGAGCGGCCGACCAATATCAGCGTCGATCAGAGAAAACAGCGCCTTCATGCGCGGGTTGAAGACCTTGATGCGGAGCTGGGCGTCCAGCATGATCGTGGCCACGGCCGAGCTATCCAATAGATTGGCGAGATCCGTGGATGTCTGCTCCTGTTGCTGCAACGTCTGACGCAGCTGGTTGTTGACGGTGGTCAGTTCCTCGTTCAGCGACTGCAGCTCCTCCTTCGAGGATTCAAGCTCCTCGTTGGTGGAGAGGAACTCCTCATTCAGCGACATCGCTTCTTCGTTTTTCGTCTTGAGCTCTTCGTTCGTCTCCCGAAGCTCATGGATGGTCCGGTTGAGTTCCTTGCGCGTTTCGGCCAGCTGCTGACGCAGCAGGATCAACTCCGAGCGATCGCCGCCTTTGCCGCCGGGCGCCCGCGCCGCCTCGGGGCTACCCGGCTCGTCGATGAAGCTGACCAGAACGAGCGCTTCCTGCTCATCGGCGATCCGCTGCGCCTCGATCGTCACTGTGACGGTTTTGCCCTCCCGCTCGAAGCTGACGCCGTGTTCCGAGACGCGACGCTTGGCGCGGAAGGCGCGAGCGATCGCATCGCGAAGTTTTGGACGCAGCCCCTCCCGGGCGATCGTCAGCAGGTCCTGGCCGGGTTCGCCGGAGACAATTTTCAGATACCGGTCGGCTCCGCCAAAAAAATACAGCGGGACGAGCTGGCGATTGGTCACCACGGCGGCCGGAGCGTAGGTCTCAAGCATCGTGCGCTGGACCAGATCCGGCAGCGACGGCGATCTTTGGATGGACTGACGGAGCGACCGATTCCAGGCTCCCGATGCCTGTCCTGGCTCCAGTATCGAGAAGCGCGCCCGCGCCGGCCGCCCCCGGCCGCTACGCCGGTAGATCCGCAGTTTTTCGTCCACCGGCTCGAACAGGCCCGGGGCCGCGGCCACCGATTCCGCCGAGCCGAGCAGCAGCAGACCGCCCTCCCGAAGCGCAAAATGAGCCAAGGCCAACACGTGAGCCTGCGCTTCCGGCGTCAGATAGATGAGAAGGTTGCGGCAGGAGACCAGATCCAGCCGTGAGAAGGGGGAATCGCTCAGCACATCATGCCGGCTGAAGATCACGGCCTCGCGCAGTTCCTTGGTGACCTTGAAATGTCCATCCTCCTGGACAAAGAACTGCTTGAGCCGCTTGGGCGAAACGTCGGAGGCGATGCTGCCCGGATACAGTCCCGCCCGCCCGATCTGAAGAGCGTCCTCATCAATGTCCGTCGCGAAGATCTGCAGACCCAGGCCCGCTCGCGTCGCGGCGATCTGCTCGCGGAACAGGATGCCCAGCGAATAGGCCTCTTCGCCGGTGCTGCAGCCGGCGACCCAGATTCGCGCGGGCTGGTCGGACGTATGCCCGTGTAAGAGGTCCGCAATGCGTTCGGCCATCGCGCTGAAGGCGCCGGCGTCTCGGAAGAACCGGGTGACGTTGATCAGCAGATCCTTGGCCAGGGCGCTGGTCTCGACCGGGCTCGTGCGGAGCAAGGCGAGATAGTCTGCCCAGGCATGAACGCCATGCAGAGCCATGCGTCGTTCGACACGACGCTGCAGCGTGCCGGTCTTATAGCGTGCGAAATCCTGCCCCGTCGCGGACTTGAGCCGTTCAATGATCGCGGCCAGCGCCGCCGGGTCGGCGATTTCCCGCGCCTCTTCCGTGGATGCCGACGGGCGCGCCTTGACATAGTTGTGGGCGACATAGCGGGCTAGGATCTCAGGCATGTCCTCCACGCGCAGGACATGGTCAGGGTTGGCGATCATCATCGCCTGGCGTGGCATGCTGTCCTGCTGGGCTTCCTCTGGGTCCTGCACCAGCGCCAGCCCCCCGGCCTGCTTCAAGGCCTTGAGCCCCTCGGCGCCGTCGGACCCGCTTCCTGACAGGATGACACCGATGCCGCGCTCACCGCACTGGGTCGCGAGTGACTGCAGGAACACGTTGATGGGCAGGCCCGCCCCGGCGGCGGTTGGCCTGGTCGACAGGTGCAGCCTGCCAGACCCGATCGTCAGATGGGCGCCCGGGGGGATGACATAGACCTGGTCGGGCATCACCTTGATCCCGTCCGTGGCAGCTTGCACCGTCATCGCGGTCTGCCGGCCTAGCAACTCAGGCAACAGACTTTTGCTCGTCGGGTCCAGGTGCTGGATGACGACAAAGGCCAGGCCGTTCTTGGCCGGAATCGCGGCCAGCAGGCGGGTAATCGGCTCCAGACCACCGGCCGAGGCGCCAACTGCGACGACAGGAACTCCGGTGGCGACAGCGGCTTTCAGGCCGTCGGCGCTGGACGCTCCGCGCTTGTCGCCCAGATTGCCGCCCTTTCGGCCGGTCCGCGCTGGTCTGGCCATCGCTTGTCTTTTCTTCCTGTTGCCAACCACCGGCGGCGCCCGGAGGGGCATCGCGCGTCGCCTGTTTGCAGCATCGTCGGGCTTGCCGCGAGCCTGGGCAAGACCAGTTTGTGGACCACGGGTTGCGTGAGCCTCACGGCGGGACGTCGCGACCCGGCCGCAACCGCCTTTGGGCACAAGTACCTAGGGACGATCCGAGTCTAGTCGAAGTTGCATCCCTTGGGTTTCTCTAGCGGCAGCCTTGGATGTTGGGAGACCGGTTCATGGACGTCGATAGCGCGTGGCTTTGCCAGGTGAACATCGAGCGGTTCCACAGCCGACTTTCGCAGGAGGATGGGGGAGGCCGCGACCGGGATATGCTGATGCGGTTGCTGGCGAGCGAGAAAGCAAAGCTTGATCGACTGACCTCGCCCGAGAAGAGCGCCGGGGCCAGCCGGTGATGCCGGGCTTCAATCAGACTCGCGTCGGCGCCACGGGCTCTGCCTTGGCTCAGGACAGTCGGGAAAGCCGCGCTCCGAGCGAGCAGGAAAATGAGTCGGTGCGGCTGATCTCGGTGGAGCCTCTGGGCGAGGGGTGGGCGGTTCGTCTGGATCCGCGCCGTGATCCCATCTTGTTTCAAAGCGGCTCCAGCGCGGAAGACGCGGCCAAGACCCTCGGCCAGAAGCTTGCCCGGGCCGGCTATCCGACCGAGATCAGGATCTTTCTCCGCGGCGGGGATTTGGCGGGGCGTTTCATTTGCTCCGGAGCGGAGCTGTCGCTTTGTTCGCCGTGGACATCGCCCACCTTCATGTCGGCGACGGCATGACGCCGCCATTCTGGTCCAGCGAGGTGACGGTCCACGAAGCGGGTCAATGGGCTGACGCCATTCGTCGCCGGGGCGTCCACGCGGATGCGGACCTCCAGAAGGAACGCCAGTCAGAGGTCTGGGGGATTCCATTGAGCCCTGGTGATCACGGCCCGCTCCGGGGCTTGGCTCCTGGCCGCCGGAAATAGCAACACATGAAGTCTCGCGTCTGATTGATCCGCAGGATCATCGGCGGATCGAACCTGACCCATAGGAACGGAGATCTGACATGAACGACAAAAGTGTTCGCCAGAACGTCATCGACGCTCTCGATTGGGAGCCAAGCATCGATTCCGCCCATATAGGCGTGGCTGTAGACCGAGGTGTCGCCGTTCTCAGCGGCCACGTTCCCAACTACGCCCAGAAGGCGGCGGCCGAGCGGATAGCCAAGCGCGTCAAGGGTGTGGCCGCCATCGTCGATGAGATCACGGTGCGCTATCCAGGGTCCTCGACCCATAGGGACGAAGATATCGCCGCCCGCGCCGTGCAAGCGCTGAATTGGGACGTTTTTCTTCCCGACAATGTTGTGCAGGTGAAGGTGAGCAAGGGCTGGATCACCTTGTCCGGCGAACTGGACTGGGACTATCAGCGCCACGCCGCCGAGGCCGCCGTGCGCAACCTGCGGGGCGTCATCGGCGTCAGCAACCAGATTTCCCTCAAGCGCCACGTATCGCCCGCCGACGTCTCGCACCGTATCGAGGACGCGCTGAAGCGCGACGCTTCGGTCGAGGCGGCGCGCATTCGCGTCTCGGCGTCCGATGGAAAGGTGACGCTCGAGGGCAAGGTCCACAGCTTGCACGAACGCGAGGCTGTCGAACGCGCTGTGTGGGCGGCCCCTGGTGTCCACTCGGTCGTGGATCATCTCGCGATTGGCTGACCTTCTTCAGCGCGGCCTCGTTTCCCCTGTGAGCCGCGCTGCTTGGGCGCTCCAGTCATCTGGAGCGCCCGCACTTTTACGCCGAAGATCACCTGACGCCGCGAGCTGGGCCAAGATACGTGTTGATGGCGATCAATCCCGAGGAGGTCTCACAGGTCTCTGGGCACAAGCACCTAGGGATGATCCGAGTCTGGTTGTGAAAGCCCGGAGCGGGCTTTGGTGCGTCTCGTTTGTCGCTGATGATGGTTGGAGGGCTGGATTTGCACGGTGACGCCTTTGCAGGAGCGGGATGGGCCGATCAGCGTGTGAATCCGTCCATCGGCATCACGGGGCTCTGCGACGAATGCAACCTCATTGCCGAGGCTGATCATCGTATCGCCAACCACTTGTCACTCCTTGCCGGGTTCGTGCGCCTAAAGGCTCTGGATCTGGCGCGGCAGCCCTTGGAGAGCGTCGAGCCGGCGAGTGAAGCGGTCCAGATGCTCTTGGAAAATATTCGCGCCCAGATCGAAGCGGTCGCCCGTCTGCACCGCTCGTTCGCGCGCGGCGGATCGGGCGCTTCCGCCGATCTGAGCGAGCACCTGCACGAGATCTGCGGGGCTCTGGGATCCATCTTCTCCGGCCGGATCGAGGTGGTTGAAGACTTGGCGGCTGGATGCAGGATCATGCCTGATCAGGCTCTACCGCTCGCCCAGATCATCGCTGAAGTCATCACCAACGCGATCAAACATGCATATCCACCGGATGAGACCGGCAGGGTTCTGGTCCGAAGTCGCAAGGACCCTCAGGGTTCCATCGTGATTGAGGTCGCGGACGACGGGCCGGGCCTTTCCGATACTTTCAACGCGGCCACCGACGGCGGGCTTGGCTTCCGGCTCATCCGCGAGCTTGGCAAGCAGATCGGAGCCGCCTTGGATTTCGACTCCTCCCGCTCTGGGTTGATGTTTCGGCTCCGGCTGCCGCTGATCACCCAGCAACATTTGAGATAAATCAATATGACGCGCTCGCATTCGAGCTTAATTTGTTAAAATGGCACCTATCTTTAAGCATCTAGGTTGGAGGTATAGTTATGAATAAGTCCGTACAGGTTCCTGTGAGGCAGGAGGGTTTGGCAAGCGCTAGGTCAATGTTCAATATTTTCGGATCCCTGCAGAGGGAGATCGATCGTCTGGTTGAGGATTTCGCGCCGCCTTTTGCGACCGGTCGCGGCCTGGTCGACGTCAAGACCCGGATGGATCTGGCTGACACCGAGGACGGCCTTGAGCTGACCGTCGAACTGCCCGGCCTCGAGGAAAAGGATGTCGATGTCGCGGTCAGCGATGGTCTGCTCACCGTCAGCGGCGAGAAGAAGTTCGAGTCCGAGAAGAAGGATAAGAACTACCACTTCGTCGAACGCAGTTATGGCTCGTTCTCGCGCTCGATCGAACTGCCCCCGGGCGTCACCACCGATCAGATCAAGGCCACGATGAGCCATGGCGTCCTGAAGGTGATCATCCCCACTCCGGCCAGGCCGGAACCCAAGAAGATCGAGGTCAAGGCCGCCAAATAGTCGATCTTGATGCGAGCTCCGCGCCGTCAGGCGAGTTGCTTTCGGCAGGTTGACCCTATCGATAGTGATGGAGCCTCCTGATGAGCATTCCGCGCCCCTCGGGGAAGCTCGGGTGCGTTGGCCCGTCATCCACAAGTCGGCGGCGGACCGCGCTGGAGCCAATCTGAAGGACTATGATGCGGAGACGGCCGCCTTTACTTGGGAGACGGCGCGAGCGGAGTTGACCGGACTGCCGGAAGGCGGCCTGAACATCGCCCACGAGGCCCTTGACCGGCACATCAGGGCAGGGCGGGGCGCTCGGCCGGCGCTGCGCTGGATCGGTCGGGACGATACGGTGCGAGAATTCAGCTACGCGGAGCTGACGCAACGGGCCAATCGCTTCGCCAGCCTGCTGCGGTCGCTGGAGGTGAAGCCGGGCGATCGGGTGTATGCTGTTCTGGGCCGAATTCCGGAGCTCTACATCGCCGCTCTGGGGACTCTGAAGGCTGGCGCGGCGTTCACGCCGCTGTTCTCGGCCTTCGGACCCGAGCCGCTGCAGGCGCGGATGGAGATTGGCGAGGTCAATGTCCTGGTGACCACCGAGGCTCTCTACCATCGCAAGATCGAATCCTGGCGGGAGGCCATCCCCAGTCTTCGCCACGTCCTCCTGACCGGATGCCTCGGCCTGGCGCCTGCCTGCTGTATCGATCTGGCGGCCGCGCTCGTGGCGGCTGACCCGGTGTTCGAAACCGTGGCCACCCGCCCCGAGGACATGGCGCTGCTGCATTTCACCAGCGGTACGACGGGGCGGCCCCCGGGGGCGGCGCATGTCCACGAGGCGGTTGTGGCCCACCATGTCACGGGCCGCACGGCGCTGGATCTGAGACCGGGCGTTCGAGTATGGGGGACCGGGGCGTCGAGGCTCTGTTTGGCGTCATCTATCCGCCGCAGGTGGCCATCGTGGGGTTCGGCAAGGTGGTTCAGCGGCCCTGGATCGTGGACGGATCGGTCACCGCGCGGCCGGTCGCGACCGTCACCCTGGCCGCAGATCACCGGGTCAGCGATGGTCACCGCGGCGGCCTCTTCCTCGCCGAAATCGGTCGGCTGCTACAGACCCCGGAGGCTTTGTGACCGACGAGGACATCCGCGCGGTGCTGCGCGATGAACTAGGGCGCATCGCGCAAGAAATTGATTTCGACGGGCTTGATCCGTCTGCGGACCTGCGCGAACCGGCCGACCTCGACTCGATGGACTTTCTCAACCTGCTGACGGCGCTGCACCAGCGCCTCGGGATCGAAATTCCCGAGTCCGAGGCCGCGCAACTGACCACGATCGCCGCTGCGGTCGCCTATATTTCTAGCCGACGCCAGGGTCCGTAGCGGGAGGCTATTCCGGGGAGCCTCCGGCGCCTGAACAAGGCTTGCGCTGGCCTGCGGCTACACGGCGCGCGGGTCAGCGCGCCGTGTAGCCGCCATCAATAACCAACTCCGAGCCGGTTACGAACTTGGCTTCGTCCGAAGCCAGATAGACCGCGCCCCAGGCGACATCGTCAGCCTCGCCCATATGCCCGAGCGGATGAAGAGCATCCGTGGCTTTGCGAGTGGCCTCAAGATCGCCCTGGGCGCTGAGGTGCTGTTCAACCATCGGCGTCCAGATGAAGCCCGGGTGGATGGAGTTCACGCGAATACGATCGCCCGCATAGGTGAGCGCGTCGGTCTTGCTCATCAATCGGACGGCGCCTTTGGAGGCGTGGTAGGCGGGGACGTCAGGTCCTCCCACCAGTCCATAGATGGACGACAGGTTGATGATGCTGCCACCGCCAGCATGCCGCAAATGCGCAATGGCATGCTTGATGCAAAAGAATACGCCCTTGACGTTGATGGCCTGGACCCAATCCCACTCGGCCTCGGTCGTCTCGTGGGTCGGCTTGTTGGCCCCGGCCACGCCGGCGTTGTTGACCAGAATGTCGATGCGACCGAAGTGTTCGGCCGCTTCGTGGATCGCACGCTCCACCTGAGCCTCATTGCTGACGTCGCATCGCCAGTAGCGCGCCAGGCGCCCCTTGGCCGTGATTTCTGCGGCGAGCGCGGCGCCCTGGTCGTCGAGAACGTCGAAGATGGCGACCGCTGCGCCTTCTTCGGACATCCGCAGCGCCGTGGCCCGGCCCAGCCCGAGGGCGCCGCCCGTGATGATCGCGACCTTGTTCTTCAGTCGATCCATCGCCTCGTCTCCTGGTGAATGACCGATGTCCCGTTACGATGGTCGACCGCGTGTCTCATCGTATTGACCCAACGCAATCGCCACACTGGCAGATCACCAGCCGCGTCGATCCCGGGGGCGGGCCGAGATCATTGTCGCGCAGGCCAGATCTCGATGCTTCATGACCAGCGATGCAGCTTCCCGTGCGACGCTGGATACGCGTGGGAACCTGGCTCCGGTCCAAGGCGACGTTCGCCAAGTCTTTGCCGTTACCACCTGAATTTTACGCGGCGATGGCTATGGCCGGGGCGGCATTGACCTGCGTCAACGCGTGCCCCGGTCTGTCGCCCTTCAATTGAACGTCCCCCGTGTTGCGCTTTCGGAGGAGGCCAAGATGACGGTTGCCGCTCAGGTCTCGGTCACGTCCGGCTGCGGTCAGGATCGCGCCATTGCGAGCCAGCTCGGATCGCCGCGACGTGAGATCGACCGCCTGTTCGAGGTGGAGCCACGTCGCTGCGCAAGGGCCGTGAGCGGAGCCATGAGAGTGTCGGGCCCAAGACCGTCGCCGTGACAAACGCCTCACCACCTCGTCGCGGCGTCATCAGACGCCAGCGGCGTCCGATCTCACGTCTCGCGGCGGTAGCGGCGGGGCCTCTCAGGAGCCAAGACCGACATGGACGTGCTCATAGCCATTCACGAGCGCCGCGCTGTCCGCGACTATAGGGACGAGCCGGTGGCCGACACGGCGATCGCCGCTCTGATTGACGCCGCTATCTGGGCTCCAAGCGGGATCAATCTGCAGCCCTGGTGCTTTTTCGTCATCGATGATGCGGCGACGTTGGCGGCGTGTTCGACCAAGGCCAAGGCGGCCCTCCAAGCGGCGGCGACGGATCACCCCGAACTGACGGGCCTGCGGTCAATGCTCGCCTCGCCGGCGTTCAATATCTTCTACAATGCCCCTGTCCTGATCATCATCTGCGCGACAACCGCCGATCCGATGGCTCTCAAGGATTGCTGCCTGGCCGCGCAGAACCTGATGTTGGCCGCGACCGCCCAGGGTCTGGGCACGTGCTGGATCGGCCTTTCGGAAACCTGGTTGAATACCGATGCGGCCAAGGCAGACCTGGGAATTCCGGCCGGCTTCACGCCCGTGGCGCCGATCATCGTCGGCCATCCCAGGGGTTCGTCGCCGCCTCCGGGCCGGCGCGCCGCCGATATACGTCGTGTCGGCAAGGCGGTGCTGTCATGAGCGCGCCCCACAGCGCCGCGATCTTCGCGGACCGCGCCGACGCCGGCCGGCAATTGGCGGCGCGGCTGGCGGGGCTGGGTCTCTCGCGTCCCGTGGTCTACGCCCTGCCGCGCGGCGGGGTTCCGGTCGCGGTGGAAATCGCCAAGGCCCTGGCCGCGCCGATCGACCTGATCCTCGTGCGCAAGCTTGGCGCGCCGGGGCAATCTGAACTCGCCGTTGGCGCTGTGGTGGACGGACAAGAGGCGCAGGTCGTCATTAACGAGGATCTGGCCGCCGCGACCGGCGCCGACGCCGCCTATCTTCAGGACGTCCGGCGACGCGAACTTGGCGAGATCGAACGGCGAAGGGCGCTCTATCTCGGCGACCGTTCTCGGATCAGCCCTGCCGGGCGCACGGCCATCGTGGTCGATGACGGCTTGGCGACCGGCGCGACGGCCAAGGCCGCCTTGCGGGCGCTCCGCCGTCAGGGCGCCGCCCGCATCGTGCTGGCCATCCCGCTCGCGCCAGTCGAGACCCTGGAAGCCATGCGCGCCGAGGCCGACACGGTGATCTGCCTGGCATCGCCGTCGCCGTTTCTGGGCGTTGGCAGATTCTATGACGACTTCCATCAACTGACCGATGATGAAACCATCTCGCTGTTGCGTCAGGCCTGGGACGGCGCCGCCTCTGGCGGGACCGTTGAACGGCGCGAGGTGCGGCTGCCGCCGAGCGGCCTGACGGGTGACCTTCAGGTTCCAGAGGAGGCGCGGGGCATCGTGGTGTTCGCTCACGGCAGCGGTTCCAGCAGGCTTAGCCCGCGCAATTGCGCCGTGGCCGACTCCCTCAACACGCGCGGCTTGGCGACGCTGCTGTTCGACCTGCTGGACGACACCGAGGCCGCCGATCGCCGCAAGGTCTTCGACATCGACTTCCTGGCCGAGCGACTGGTCCAGGCCATAAACTGGATCTCGGGTCAGCCGGATCTGGCTAGGTTGCCGCTGGGTTTGTTTGGCGCCAGCACCGGTGCGGGCGCCGCTCTGGTGGCGGCCGCCAGGCTGGGCGAGGGGGTGGGCGCCGTCGTCTCTCGCGGCGGACGGCCGGACCTAGCGGGCGCCGCGCTAGCGCGGGTTTCAGCGCCAACCTTGCTCATCGTCGGCGGTGCGGATCATCAGGTCATCGAGCTCAACCGGCAGGCCCTGGCCGTGCTGCGATGTGACAAGGCCCTGCGCATCGTGCCCGACGCGGGACACCTGTTCGAGGAAGCCGGCGCGCTCGAACAGGTAATGCATCTGGCCGGGGACTGGTTTGGCGCCAAGCTTTGCGGCCCGGTCGCGACCGCAGATGCACGGGCTCTGACTGTCACGCCTCAGGCCCGCCTGGCCGCGGCGGCCGAACCGCTGCCGGACATCGACGATCCCGCCTTCGCCGCCGCCTTCGACCGCTACGCCAAGGCCCGGGTCGTGCTGATCGGCGAGGCCAGCCATGGGACGAGCGAGTTCTATCGCGCCCGGGCGGCGATCACCCGCCGGCTCATTGAACAGCATGGCTTCGAGGTCGTCGCGGTCGAGGCCGACTGGCCCGACGCCGCCGCCATAGATCGACACGTGCGATTGAAGCCGCACAGGGAGATGACGCCGTCGCCATTTACCCGCTTTCCCACTTGGATGTGGCGGAACACCGACGTAGAGGCTTTCACCCGCTGGCTGCGCGATCACAACGCCGGAAAGCCGGTCGCTCACCGCGTCGGCTTCTATGGCCTTGACCTCTATAACATGCGCGCGTCGATGGCTGCGGTGCTGGCCTATCTCGACGAGGTCGATCCGGCCGCCGCCGCCGAAGCGCGCGATCGGTACGCCTGCATGGCGCCCTGGAACGCCGCGCCGGCGACTTACGGCCGAGCTGCGATCAGCGAAGGTTATGCGATCTGCGAGCGCCAGGTGGTGAGCATCCTGGTCGATCTGATGCGCAAGGCCGCCGACTACGCCGCCCAGGACGGCGAGACCCTGTTTGACGCCACCCAGAACGCTCGACTGGTTGTCGACGCCGAACGCTACTATCGGGCCATGTATTATGGCGCCCACGAGTCCTGGAACCTGCGTGATCGGCATATGTTCGAGACGCTCGATCGTGTTCTGAGGATGCGCGGCCCGCAGGCCAAGGCGGTGGTCTGGGCCCACAATTCCCATATCGGCGACGCCCGCTACACCGAAATGGGCGCCGCGCGGGGCGAACTGAACATCGGCCAGCTCTGCCGTGAACGCTTCGGAAGCGACGCCGCGCTCATAGGCTTGGGCACTCACAGCGGCACGGTGATGGCGGCTTCCGACTGGGACGCGCCGGCGGAGGTCAAGACGGTCAAGCCCTCGCGCCCTGACAGCTATGAGGCGTGGTGCCACGCGGTGGGCGTCGAACGGTTCCTCATCGATCTGCGGCCGGGTCACAATGAGGCCTTGCGGACCGATCTGCGTGAACCTCGGCTGGAGCGGTATGTCGGCGTAGTCTATCGCCCCGACAGCGAGCGCCTGAGTCATTACGCCCACGCCAGCTTGTCCCAACAGTACGACGCCTTTGTCTGGTTCGACCAGACGCGGGCCGTGACCCCGTTGGCGACCGAGGTTCGCGCCGGCGAGGACGATACCTATCCCTTCGGTCTTTGACTTGCGGGTGCTTTGGACTGGCGACGCGGTCGAGTTGGAGGCCAGCGTCAGCTCCAATGGAGCCTGCCGCGGCACGATGGGGGCCTTTCCTTATCCGGGCGGCGTCGAACGCGTCGATTGCCGGCGGAAGAATCTGGTCCGGCCCAGCTAGCGAAGCGCCCTCGGGGACGCCATCGAGTTGGTTTTGGTGGGGGGACTCCAAAGGCCTGCCGGCCACGCTGCTGATCAAGAACGCCGAGGACGTGTCCATCGAACTTGGTGTGGCGGGGATCATTCGCGACGCCGAAGGGATTGTCGCGGCCGTGCATCCCCAAGCCTGGGTCACCGCCAGGATGCCTAGGTGTCGTTTCCAAGAGGGTTGTTCACCCGTTGCCAAGGTGTGAGGCCTTTGATGCCGCAGTGGGGTCGGTTGAGGTTGTAGGTGTCGGTCCAGGGCTTGATGGCCTTGGCGCGATCGTCCGAGCAGGCGTAGGGGCGGCCAGGCGCCCAACGTGAAAGCTTCGATCCCCTGCTGGTGTCGAGTCTAGGTCCTTGCCGGGCGACCGGTTGCGGGGGCCAACGGGCGGGTTTTCGAAGGCTCCTGCGCGCGCGCCTGAGCCGTTTGATGAGGATCAAAGCGCGATGTCGGCCACGTGATCCTCTTGTGTCACTTCGGGCTCGCCGGCGACCCGAATGTGTTTTCAGACGAGCCATTTGCCAGCGCGGTCAACCAGCGGCGGAGGATTCAGTTCATGAGAAACAGATTACGCGAACGCGCGGTGATTTCAGGTGTCGGCTGCTCGCGGTTTGGGGACCTGCTCGAGACGCCCGGCCTTAAAGGCCTGAGCATTCAGGAATTGACGGCCAGCGCGGTCAAGGAAGCCCTCGACGATGCGGGGCTGACTGGCCAGGATGTCGACGCCGTGTTCGCTGGCAATGCGATGGTTCACAGCTCGCAAGCGCCCGGCACCTATTCCCAGCTCTCCAAATGGACGGGAACCCAGTTCAAGGCCGGCGTCCACTTCGAGGCCCAGTGTTCGACCACCAACGTCGGCGCAGCCCTTGCCGCCATGTCGGTCGCGGCCGGCGTCTACGACACCGTCCTCGTCTACGGCCTGGAGACCACGCGCACCAAGGTGAAGGGATTTAGTCCTTACGAGCGCGAGCCGATTTCAAACCAGCAGACTTGGTTATGGACCGACATGGCGGTCAATCAGGCCTATGGCGTGCCGCAGGGCTACGACATCTTCTCGACCTACAATGGTCTTGTCGCGCTCGGTTACTGCCGCAAGTACGGCCTCTCGATCGAAGATTTCGACCGCGGCATGTTCGAACTCTGCCGAACACGGCGGTTGCACGGCGCCATGAATCCCAAGGCCAACATCCAGGAAAAGCTCGAAGACCGCGCAGCCAGGGAAGGCTTCTCGGATCCCTACGAATACTGGCGCTCCGACGCGCACAATCCCTTTGTCGCCTGGCCGTCGCGGCTGCTGAGCCTGGTAACGACGGCGGACGGCGCCTCGGCCATGGTCATCACCCGCGCGGACCTGGCCAAAGGCGGCAAGTCGCAACCGGTCGAACTCAAGGGGTTTGGCATCAACTATAGCGACCTGCCTTGGTACGGCGAAGACCCGACCCATTGGGAGTTCGATAAGCGGGCGATCGACAGCGCCTTCGATATGGCCAGCATCACGGCCGCCGACATCGACTACCTGCACACCCACGATTGCTCGCACATCTCCGGCATCTGCACCGCAGAGACGATCGGCTATCTGGAGCGCGGAAAAGGGCTGGAGGCCGCGAGAGAAGGCCGCCTGCGCTTTGACGGCGACCGTCCTATGTCAACCCACGGCGGCCGCCACGCCTTTGGCCATGCATGGGGGGCGAGCGCGGGGACAGATACTTACGAGGCCGTCCTGCAAATGCGCGGCAAGGCGGGGCCAAGACAGATCGCGAAGCCGCCTGAAATCTCCGTCATTCACACGCACGGATACGCCATGATCAGCACCGTTATCGTCCTTGGGGGCATTTGACATGTCGAATGTCGCGGAAAAACCCAGCGCTCTTCGTTCGTATTACGAAGGGCTGGCCAGGAACGTCTTCCTGGCAACCCTCTGCAAGTCATGCCAGGGCTACACTTTCCCGCCGACCGGCTGCTGTGAGCATTGCGGGAGTTGGGAGGTTGAACCGACCGAGCTGAGCGGCGATGGGACGCTTCTGCTGGCGACCCACAACATATCGCCCGCCTGTCATCCGCGATTTGATGCGATCGCGCCCTATGTCTACGGCCACATCCGCCTGAAAGAGGGGCCCATCGTGCAAGCTATCGTGCTCGGCGTGCAGCCGACTCCGGATGATCTCAAAGCCCTGTTCGAGCGGGGTCCCGTTCCCGTAAAGGCGGAAACGCTTCGGATGAGCGACTTGCCGGTCATCGCCTTCCGTATTGCCAGTTGAGGGGGCGCTGGACGATACGGGCGTCTCCCAGCGCCACTGTACTGCCCCGTCGTTTCGCCGGCGGCGCTGCGGCCGGCCCCTGCTGGCGTCACACGCCGCAGCGACATTGCTTCTGGCGCGCTGCGATCGAAACTCAAGGCCGAACTGGTGATGTGGTTGACGGACGAAGGCTATGAGGTGACAGCCTCGGGCCGCGAGAGCGACGCACGTGGGCTACCCGGACTATGGCTGCAAGCTCGCTGAGCATCTCGCGTGCGGTGTCCGGCCGTGGAGGATTAGGCTCTGCGGCGCTTGGCAGAGCGGCGGGTTGCGACCGGCAGGTCGATGCCGATGATCTCGGCGTCGCTCTAGGTATCTTCCCAGCCGCGCTCCCGTGCGGGACTTTTCGCGGCAGATCAGCGCAACGCTCTGCCATTTATTCCCGTATGGGAGCATCGGCGCGTTCCCGAACGGGAGCTTGCATTGACATCAGCGCTCGAAGGACGCTTTATGTTCCCGAACGGGATCTAGGAAATGGCTGGCAGCGATAAATCCGAGAAAAGTTTCAACCCCAAGGCAATGGGCGGCGACGTGACGTCCGCCGCGCAGGCCATGAAATTGGCGATGGGTGGCTCGCTGGCAAGCAAAGCTCTGGACATCGGAGGTTTGGCTGGCGTCTCGGGTAGAGACCTCCGCAAGTCCATGAGCGAGGCTAGCCGTTCTCAGGCCGATGCCCTCATGGTCGGGGGACGAGACCCGAATGCCCAAGCGCTGGAGGCGCGCATGGCCGGAGGCGTCGCCGGCCTCCCTGCAGACAACGCCGTGGAGCGCAGTCTTGGCCTTACCGCAGTCGGACGCTCAGTGGATACGGCTCTTGAGCCTGTGGCGCCGGCTGCCCGCCTCGGGCGATTGTCGACGCAACCGACCAGTGAGTCGCCGTCGGGGCCGATGCCGGTCAATTCTCCGGCCGCCTTGGGCAAGCTGCTCCGTCAGGCGCGCGAGGCCATGGGTCTGACCCAAGCCGCCTTCGCCGACGCCGCCGGCGTCGGACGACGCTTCTTGTCCGAACTGGAAAACGGCAAGCCCACGCTGGAACTGGGAAAAGTGATGGCGGTGTGCTCGGCGGCCGGCGTTGATCTGCTGGCGGCGCGGCGATGAGCGATCCTATGGGCCTGGTCGTCCGCATGGACGGCTTTGCACTGCCGGCCGGCTACCTCGCCTCCGACGCGAACCACGCCATCAGCTTTGCCTATGACGATCGCTACGTCGCGGCCGGCGGGCCGCCGCTGTCGCTGTCGATGCCGGTCGAGCAGGTGGACTTCGGCGATGTCGCCACCCGCGCCTTCTTCGACAACCTTTTGCCTGAGAACGATCAGATGCAGCGCGTGATGGACCGCGAAGGTCTGGCGCGCGACGACATTGTCGGATTGCTGAGCCACCTGGGCGCCGATTGTTCGGGCGCGATCTCCTGCCTGCCCGTTGGCGCAGACCCTATCAAGGTTCCCGGGGTTTTGGCCGAAGACTATGAATTGCTATCGCCGGAAGCGGTCGCGGCAATTGTCCATAGTCTGGCAGAGAAGCAGCGGCTGCCCGACGCCGTGCGCGACCCTTCGCCAGTGGCCGGGGTGCAGCGGAAGATTGCTCTGACCCACACGGCGCAGGGCTTCGCAACGCCCAAGGCGGGCAAGAAAGTTCCGACCACCCACATCCTCAAGGTTCCCGAAACCCGTCTGGGTCGCGACGCGCGGTTGGAGGAGGCCGCCGCGCATCTCGCCCAGTCGGTAGGTTTGGAGGTTTCGGTTCCCAAAGCCTTGGTCATCGATGGCGTCGAGGTCTTGCTCATCGAGCGGTTCGACCGTGTCGTGCGCGATGGGGTCGTCTATCGGCTACACCAGGAAGACTTCGCCCAGGCGCTCGGCCTGCCGGCGACACTGAAGTATCAACGCAATGGCGGGGCCGGGCGCGTGTTCGACAGCGCCGCCATCGCCACACTGCTCAAGCAGACGACCGCTCCGGCGTTGGCGCGCGAGGCCTTTCTTTCGGCGACGATCTTCAATCTTCTGATCGGCAACACAGACAATCACGCCAAGAATCACGGCCTGATCTATCGGCATGGCGGCGCGCCGTCGCTGGCGCCGCTCTATGATCTGCTGCCCAGCCGGATGAATCTGGATTTCAACGATCAGCTGGCCTTCAACATCGGCGGGGCCGATCATCCGGACAAGATCACCGCCAACGACCTTTTGGCTTTCTTCGCCACGTTCGGTTTTTCGCGCGGGGCGGCCCTTCGCTTTATCGACCGCGTCGCCGTCCCGATGATCACAGCCCTCGAACGGGCGAGTCTGGATTTGCCTCGCCAGCGGTTGAAGGACTTTGATGATCTGATCGGCCGGGAGACCGAGCAGCTCGTCGAGACCCTTGGCCTGAACCTCAAGATCCGTGAGCGCGACTATTATCCCAAAACCCGCCACGCGCTCGCCGCAAGCTGAACAGGCGCGCAGGCATGATCGGCCGCGAAGATCAAAAATGGCAGGATGTCTCTGCGGCCGGTCTGAAGGCTGCTTAGGGATTCATGCGGCGGTGATCGACACCGCTGAAGCGGGCTCGCAACCCAGCCGCCTGCCTTGGCATGGGTCGACGGCAAGCGGAAAACGGGGCGACGATGCGCCATCAAAACACGTTCCCAAGGCGGAGCATCTGTATACGGATAAATGACGGACGCCTGGCATCAGATCGGGTATTACCCGGCGCGTCCACCATCAGTCGCTGGATAGCGGAACCACCGGCCCAGCGCGCCGGATAGAGCAGGACTTTCCTTAGGCGGAGCGAACTTCCGACCCGCCTTGTGCGTCTGGAGTGGGCTTTGTCCCTCGCTGTGCGCGGCCTGTAGCGACTGCCCAGTCCTCCATGAGCAACCGACGCTTTTCGAACAGATCGCCACGCCGATAGGCGGCCTCGACCTTGTTGCCGATCGTGTGGGCGAGGGCCATCTCGACAATCTCGCTTCGATACTCGGTGGTCTCGGCGGCCCAATCGCGGAAGGTGCTGCGGAAACCGTGGGCGGTGAGGTCTTCGCGCTTCATTCGCTTCAGCACCGCCAGCATCGCCATGTTGCTCAGCTTCTTACCAAACAGCGTGCCCCAGAAGAGGGGGCCGACGGGCGGTATTTCGTCTGGAATGGGCTGCCTTTTGGATTCGAGAACGCGCCGGATCACGGCGGCGTAGTCCGCCTTCCGTCCTTCAAGGATCTCTATCAAGGGCGCCGTGAGTGGAACGCGGTGTTCCTTACGCCCCTTCATTCGGTCGGCCGGGATAATCCAGACACGGCCGCCGAGATCAATCTCGTTCCATTCGGCGCCGATGACCTCTCCGGTGCGGGCGGCGGTGAGGATCGTGAACTCAAGAGCCCGCGCCCCGGCGCCGGGTTGGTCCTTCAGCGCAGCCATGAAGGCGCTCAACTCGGCGTAGGGCAGGGCGGCGTGATGTTCGACCTTATGGACGCGCGACTTCGCCGGCAGCAGCTTTTCAAGGTGCCCCTTCCAGCGCGCCGGGTTCTCGCCTTCGCGCAGCCCTCTGGCGGTCGCCCAATCGAGCACCGCCTCAACGCGTCCTCGCACGCGGCTGGCGGTCTCGGGCTTTGTGGACCAGATCGGTTCAAGGACGGCCAGGACCATGCCGGTGTCGATATCCGAGACGCCGCGACTTCCGAAGATTGGATCGGCGTAGGTCGTCAGCGTGCTCTCCCATTGCTGGGCGTGCTTTTCATTGCGCCAACCGGCCTTGTTCGCGCGGATGTACGCTAACGCTGCCTGCTTGAACGTAAAGCCTTTGGCGGCTTCCAACGTGCTGCGGGTGCGGGCCAGTTGGCGTTGCTCGATCGGGTCGATGCCGTCGAACTTGAGGCGGCGGGCGTCTCGCGCCATTGCGCGCGCTTCCGACAAGCTGATCGTATGGGCCGGACCTAGTCCCATCTCGCGGGCGCGGCCCTGCAGCATGTAGCGATAGACCCAGGACTTACCGCCGCCCTTCTGGACCATCAGATAGAGGCCGCCACCGTCCGGGTGCATTCCCGGCCGTGTCGTCCTTTTGACCTGCAGCGCCGTCAGGCGTTCCCAAAGTCGGGCCATTTTGTCCCACACTTCGTCCCACGAATGAGACTCGGAGCGTGTTGGATCGCGTGAGACGTGTCGAAACACGTTTTCGCGATTATCCCTTATGGTTCAGGGATTTGCGGGACGCCCGGGGGCGTTCTGGCACTGACTGGGATGGGGTGGTGGCGGAGAGGGTGGGATTCGAACCCACGGTGCCCTTCCAGGCACGCCGCATTTCGAGTGCGGTACATTCGACCACTCTGCCACCTCTCCAGGCCGCCGTTCCGAGCGGTTTTGGAACCGCCCGAGGTCGAGGGCGCGATACCTAGCGGCGTCGCCGCCGGGACGCAAGCCCTTCTTCCCAGGTTTTTCGCGGTCAGCCTTTTGGTCGCAGAATCATCTGGGTGCAGCGGAAAAGAGCGATGGTTTTTCCGGTGGCCTCGGCGGTCACCACGGCGTCCCAGACCTGGGTGGTCTTGCCGCCGTGGACCAGCTTGGCTTCCACCGCCACGCCGCCGTCGCGGGCGGTGCCCAGGAAGTTCGACTTCAGTTCGATCGTGGTGAAGCTGGTTCCGCCCTCGGGCAGGGAGATCATGCAGCCGTATCCCGACGCCGAGTCGGCCAGGGCGATGACGCTGGCCGCGTGCAGGAAGCCGTTGGGGGCCATGTGGCGCTTGTCGACGTCGAAGCGGCCCTTGACGTGGCCCGGCATGGCCACCCGCCACTCCAGGCCCAGAAGGTCGGGCAGGAAGCCGGCCTGGCCGGCGGTCAGGGCGGCGCTGAAATCCTCGGCCATGGCGGCTTGCTCCATATGCTTCGCGTGCGAACCATATGCGCGGCGCGCGATCCTGGCGCAAGTCCGTTCGGAAAAGAAACCCTAGAGCTTGGTGATGTCGACCGGCGGGAAGCGCGGGCCGCTCTCGGGCTGCGGCGGCAGCTTGCCGGAGCGAATGGCCACGCGCAGGGCGGCCGAGGCCAGCACCGGGTCGGGCAGGATGGCGTCGGCGGCGGTGCGCAGGGCGATGAAGTCCAGCCGGTCGATCTTGTCGTTCAGCTGAATGTTGCCGGCCTTCTCCTCGGCCACGGTCGATTCGCAGACCGCCGAGGCGCAGACGCCGGGCAGGATGCGGGTTCGCGGCGGCAGCTTGAGGAACTTGCGCGCGTCGTCCCAGGTCCTGCCGGCGTCGGCGCCGGGGATGTCGCAGCGGCCGGCGCCCTCGGCGGGGGCGAGCATCAGATCGCCGGTGAACAGCACGTCGCCCATCAGATAGGCGACCGCGCCGGGCAGACGGCCGGTCAGGGCGATCGGCGTGAACTCCACGCCGCCCATCGGGAAGCTGTCGCCGTCCTGGGCCAGCTTGTCGAAGTCCCAGCCGTCGAGGTCGACCATGGTCTCGCCGAACTTGGGAGCCAGGCGCTTGAGGCTGTCGACCACCTTGGCGCCGATGCAGATCGACGCGCCGGTCTCGTATTTCAGATGACCGGCGGCCGACACGTGACCGGCGTGAAGGCCGGTCTCCAGGATCCAGGTCGGGCCCAGGTCGCGGGCGCGGATTTCGGCGATGATCCGGTTGATGAAGCTGGCGTCCACCGCCTCGGTGACGGGATCGAAGTCCAGGACCGGATCGACAATGGCGCAGAGATAGGTGGCGGGATCGACGATCAGATAGGTCACCGTCCCCGTCGCGGGATGGTGGTATGCGATGATTTCCGGCTGCATCAATCTGCCTCAGACGCCCGAGGCCGGCACCATGGCGGCCAAGCCGTTAAACATCCGCGAACGGCGATACGACTTTTGGCGATTTCGAGGTGTCTGGTGCGGGCTCGCCTAACGTCCGTCAGCCGCGGCGCAGGGGTGGCTCCCGTCACGCATGCCCGCGACCCACATCGGCTCGACATAGCGACCGCCGTCGCGGAAGCCGGGCGCGCAGCCGTCGGGCGTGTCGGAACCGCCGCGCCGGTTGCCGGTGACGATCGACAGGGCGACCGACTGGCTCTCGCCGCCGCGCGCGCGGCCATAGCCCGGGCCGTAGCCATAGCCGCCGCCGTACCCGTACCCGGGGCCATAGCCGCCGCCATAATAGGGATCATACCAGCCGCCGCCGTGCTTGCCGAAGTCGGTCTTGGAGACGGCGACCCCGACCGTGGTGTTCTCGCCGACCGGGAACAGGCCCGTGGCGTAGACGCTGCGATAGCCGCCGGTGCCGACCGACACGCCCATCGAGCCGTGGACCTTGCGTTTGCCGTCCGCGTCACGATCGGCGGGCAGCAGGCCGCGCGGGCCGTCGTCGACCTCGGGGCCGGGATTGGCGGCGATGAAGGCGGCGATCTGTTCCTGGGTGGTCAGCTGCCTGACCGGCGCCGGCGCCGCCGGAGCGGCCGGCGCCGTGGCGGTCAGGGCCTGGGCCGAGGGCTTGGCCTGGGCGGTGGCGATGACCTCGTCGTCCTCGCTCGCGAAAGCGGGGCCAGCGAGAACGGCGGCGCTCATGCTCGCGGCGGTCAGGGCGATAGTCGCGAGATGATGCCGCATGGGACGCTCCAACATGACCCGGCCGATAAACTGGACCGCCCAAGAACTAGACCGGTAAGCCAGCGCAATTAGGGCGCTTTTGTTGCCGGGGCGCAAGTTTAACCCGCCTTGTGAATATGGGCCGGGTTCAGAGCGTTTCCAGTCCCGCCTCCAGCGCCGCCATGTCCGGGGGCAGGGGGGTCTCGAAGCGCAGGGCCTGGCCGGTCACCGGATGGACGAAACCCAGCAGCGCCGCGTGCAGCGCCTGGCGCTTCAGGCCCGCCGCCGCGACCTGCTCGCGGACAGGTCCCGCCGCCTGGCTTGCGCCGTAGACGGGATCGCCCAGGCAGGGCGAGCCCTTGCTGGCCATATGGACGCGGATCTGGTGGGTGCGGCCGGTTTCCAGGCGGCACGCCACCCGGGCGGCGAGCGGTTTGTCCTGTGGCCCGAACGCGGCCTCGACCCGGTAGTGGGTGATGGCCCGGCGGCCGCCGGACTTCAGCACGGCCATCTTCTTGCGGTCGCTGGGGGAGCGGCCAAGCTGGGTGTCGATCGTGCCCGACGCGGGCGATGGGGCGCCGCGCGTCAGGGCGACATAGAGTCGGTCGATGTCGTGGGTGGCGAACAGCTTCGACAGGCCCTGATGCGCCACGTCGCTCTTGGCCGCGACCATGACGCCGGACGTGTCCTTGTCCAGGCGGTGGACGATGCCGGGCCGCGCCACGCCGCCGATGCCCGACAGGCTGGCGCCGCAGTGGTGCAGCAGGGCGTTGACCAGCGTGCCGTTCGGCGTGCCGGGCGCCGGATGCACGGCCATGCCTGCGGCCTTGTCGACCACGATCAGGTGCTCGTCCTCGTAGAGGATCGATAGCGGGATGGCCTCGGGCTCCGGCTCGGCCGGGGATGGGGGCGGCACCGACAGCACGTAGGTCCCGGCCCTGGCCTTGCGCGCGGCGTCGGTGATCGGCTGGCCGTCCAGGGAGAGACGGCCCTCGCCGATCAGGGCCTGCAGACGGGCGCGCGACAGGTCGGGGAACAGCGGGGCCAGCACCTTGTCCAGCCGCTGGCCGGCCAGGCTGTCGGGCAACTCGGCGGTCAGCGCCTCGCCGGCGCCGACTTCGGGAGCATCGCCGTCCAGCGCGTCGTCATCCAGCTGATCTTCGACTGTATCCACTGGGGTTTCATCACTCCGTCACACGCTCGTCGCGTCGCCGACACGGCCCATGCCTACGGCCCAGGTCTAGTATGGCGCCGAGGGGATATTCGATGCACGCTTTCCGCACCACCACGCTGTTGACCGCCAGCATCCTGGCCCTGGCCCTGGCCATCGCCGCTCCGGCCATGGCCGCCGATGAGACGCCGGCGCCGGCCAACAACGATCAGGCCACCCAGCTGGGCGAACTGGTCATCACCGCCCAGAAGCGCGCCCAGGACCCGGTGGAGGTGCCGATCGCGGTCACCGCCTATTCGGGCAAGTTCCTGGAGGCCATCGGCGTCAAGTCGTTCGAGGAGCTGTCGGCCTTCACGCCCGGCTTCCTGGTGCAAAACCAGTCGAACAACAACTCCGGCTTCGTGATGCGCGGCATCACCTCCGACTCCGGCTCGTCCGCCGACGAGGCGCGGGTGTCGATCTATCAGGACGGCGTGTCGATCTCGCGCTCGCGCGGCTCGTATGTCGAGCTGTTCGACATGGAGCGGGTCGAGGTCGCCAAGGGCCCGCAATCGACCCTGTTCGGGCGCGGCGCCCTGATCGGCGCGGTGAACCTGGTGCAGAACAAGGCCAACCCGGCCAAGACCGACTGGGCGCTGAAGGCCGAGGGCGGCACCGGGGGCTATTTCACCGGCGACGCCATGGTCAATTTCGCGTTCGGCGACGGCAGCGCGCTGCGCATCGCCGCCCGCACCCGCCAGGTCGACGGCTATGTCGACGACGCGGCTGGCGGCGACCCCTACAACTCGACCGACAGCCAGGCCGTGCGCGTCGCCTACCACCTGGAGCCGGGTAACCTGAAGCTGGACCTGATCGGCAACTACCAGGTCGACGACACCACCGGCACCTCGTTCAAGAGCCACACCTTCAATCCGACCAACCCGGTCACCGGCGCGGTGCTGGGCGACACCGGCGTGGCCTCCGCCGCCACCCTGTCGCCGGGCGCGGGCTTCGAAGGCGGCAAGCCGCTGGGCCTGGACCGCAAGGTCTACGGCCTGACCGCCCTGGCCGAGTACAAGCTCAGCGACAGCCTGACCCTGTCGTCGATCACCGCCACGCGCGCCTTCCACTCGAACGAAGTGTTCGATCCGGACGGTACGAGCCTGCCGATCCTGACCTTCGCCGAGGACGCCAAGGGCCGTCAGCAGAGCCAGGAACTGCGCCTGCGTTATGACGACGGCGGCCGCTTCTCGGGCTTCGTCGGCGGCAACTACTTCCACGAGACCGGTTCGTGGCGGATTCCGGGACAGTATGACGAGCGCCTGGTGCTCGCGCTGCTGGCCGGGAACACGCCCCTGGGCATCAGCCGTCCGAACCCGCAGCCTCTGGCCGTGCTGACCAACCCGGCCTATCTGGCGCAGGTGCTGCAACTGGGCTTCGGCATTCCGAGCGCCATCGCGCCGGGGATCGTCTCGAACCTGAAGCCGATCCACCGCGAGACCTTCGCCAACTACAGCGAGAACACCGCCTATGACGTCTATGCCGACGGCACTTTCAAGCTGACCGACAAGTTCGAGATCACGGCCGGCATCCGCTACACCAGCGAAGACCGCGAGGCCGCCTACGCCTCGAGCGTCGACAACGGCCGTTCGATCCTGGGCATCCTGCTGGCCGCCCCGACCCCGACCAACCTGTTCCTGGCCGCCCAACCGAACGCGGTGAACAATCCGGCCCTGCCGATGGTCGGCCTGATCACCCAGCCGACGGCGAACAACGGCGACCGCTTCAGCAAGAAGATCGACGACAGCGGCCTGACCTGGCGCCTGGTCGGTCGTTACGCCGCTTCGGAAGACCTGAGCTTCTACGCCTCCTACGCCCGCGGCCGTCGCCCGGATGTGATCTCGACCAGCGCTCCGGCCACGCCTCTGGGTTCGGCGCGCTTCAACGTGGTCGCCGCCGAAGAGGTCAACAGCGTCGAGGGCGGCGCCAAGGCCAAGCTGGCCGGCGGTCGCGTGTTCCTGTCGGGCGCGGTGTTCCACTACGACTACGACAACTTCGCCACCAGCTTCCGCCAGGGCGCGCAGGTCGTGACCCTGAACGCCGGCAAGGCCAAGGCCTACGGCTTCGAGGGCGAGGCCCGCGTCCAGGCCGACGACTACTGGACCCTGTTCGCGACCTACGGCTACAACCACGCCCGCCTGAAGACCGGTCTGCGCGAGGGCAACCATTTCCGCCTGTCGCCGGACAGCACCTTCTCGGTGGGCGCGGCCTTCAGCCACGAGGCGTTGGGCGGCAAGCTGACCTTCACCCCGACCTACACCTGGCGCTCGAAGATGTTCTTCGACGACGACAACGACCGCTCGGACCTGCAGTCGGGGGGCCTGTTCCCCGACACCACGGTCGACGAGTACCAGAACGCCTACGGCCTGCTGAACGTCCGCGTCGGCTTCGGCGCCGCGGACGACCGCTGGAAGGTCGAGGCCTTCGTCGAGAACCTCACCGACCAGAAGTACCTGAAGGACGCGGGCAACACGGGCGACAGCTTCGGCATCCCGACCTTCATCGCCGGCAAGCCGCGCTTCATGGGCGTGGGCGTCACGTTCCGCCACTAAACGCCGCCGTCCGACCTTCCCCGGGCGAATGCCGGGGAGGTCGGATTTGAGGTTGCTCGACAGCCTCCTCCTTTCGTTGTCTCGTGCCGCCGTGTCTGGGGAGAGCACATCATGACCATCGACCGCCGCAAGGTTCTGGGCCTGCTGGGCCTGTCGGGCGCCGCCGCCGGCGAGGCCGCCGCCGCCACCGTCAAGGGCCTGCACGATGGCCCGGTCAGCTTCGACCACGGCGTGGCCTCGGGCGATCCGCTGCAGGACCGCGTGATCCTGTGGACGCGGGTGACCGCGCCGGGCGCCAAGCTGCCCGTGGGCGTGCGTTGGGACGTGGCCAACGATCCGGACTTCAAGACCATCGTCCGTCAGGGTCACGCCACCACCGACGCCGGACGCGACCATACGGTCAAGGTCGACGTGACGGGGCTGAAGCCGGGGACCGAGTATCACTACCGCTTCCGCGCCAGCCGCGCGGGCCAGCCGGTCGGCGAGGCGGTGGTCGGCCGCACCCGCACGCTGCCGACCGGCGCGACCAAGGACGTGGTCCTGGCGGTGGCCTCGTGCAGCCTCTATCCGAACGGCTATTTCAACGCCTATGACGCGATCGCCAAGCTGCCGCGCGTCGATGCGGTGCTGCACCTGGGCGACTACATCTACGAGTACGGCGCCGCGCCCGGCGACTACGGCATGAACTCGCCGACCGCCAAGACGCGCATGCCCGACCCGCCGCACGAGATCGTCACCCTGGACGACTATCGGCGCCGTCACCGCATCTACAAGACCGACCCCATGCTGCAGGCGGCCCACGCTCGCGCGCCGTGGATCGTCGTCTGGGACGACCACGAGACCGCCAACGACAGCTGGATCGGCGGGGCCGAGAACCACACGCCCAAGACCGAGGGGGACTGGGCGACCCGCAAGGCCGCGGCCCTGAAGGCTTATTATGAGTGGATGCCGATCCGTGAGCCTTCGGCGGGCGCCCTGCCCGAAGCGGCCTGGCGCGACTTCCAGTTCGGCGACGTCGTCACCCTGCTGATGACCGAGACGCGTCTGACCGCGCGCAGCCAGCAGCTCGACTACGAGACCGACCTGCCGATCGTCGACGGCAAGCCCGATGTCGCCGCCTTCGTCGCCAAGTGGAAGGATCCCTCGCGCCGGATGATGGGCCAGGATCAGGAGCGGTGGCTGGCCGGTCAGGTCGGCGCCTCGGTCAAGGCCGGCACGGCCTGGCAGGTGCTGGGCAACCAGGTGGTCATGGCCCGTGTCGCCACGCCCAACCTGCAGAAGACGATGGGCGAGGAGAAGTTCGACGCTCTGGTCGCCAAGCTGCCCGACTACGCCAGGAAGCGCGTCGCCCAGTCGGTGGCGATGTCGGCCTATGAGATTCCGTCGAACCTGGACGCCTGGGACGGCTATCCGGCCGATCGCCAGCGGGTCTACGACATCTTCACCGCCGCCCAGGCCCGGCCGATCGTTCTGGCCGGCGACAGCCACATGTTCTGGGCCAACGAGCTGTGGAACGACGGCGGCGACAAACGCGTGGCCGTCGAGTTCGGCGCGACCTCGATCACCTCGCCCGGCTATGGCGACCTGATGCCCGGCGCGCCGATCGGCGAGGCCTTTGTCCAGCGCAACAAGGAAGTCCGCTACAGCCACCCCAGCGCCAAGGGCTTCGTGCTGCTGACCCTGGAGCATGGCAAGGCGACGGGCGACCTGGTGGCGGTCTCGACCATCCTGGAGCCGAAATACGAGACCAGCGTGCTCAAGCGCTTCGTCGTGACGCCCGCCGCCGGCGGCGGCGTCGAGGCGCTGAAGGAGGGGTAGGCTTACTGGCCCCCGCCTGACCGCTTCGCGGTCGTCCGCCCCCCGGAGGGGGCGGACGGGGAACCGCAGACCTTCTTCCCCCTCCGGGGGAGGAGGGCCGAAGGCCCGGAGGGGGCGAGTCAGCGCCGTTCCAGCGCCAGCCGCAGGCCGAACGCCACGAAGACGCAGCCCGTCACCCGGTCCAGCCACCGGACCACCACGGCTTCGCGCAGCAGCCCCGCGATCGGCACCGTGGCGGCGATCAGGGCGGCGAACCATAGCAGTCCCAGGACCACGTGGATGCCGGCCAGCAGCAGCCCGAACCGGGCCGGTGCGACGCCGGCCGGAATGAACTGCGGCAGGAACGACACGTAGAAGATGCCGACCTTGGGGTTGAGCAGGTTGGTCAGGAGCCCGCGCCGCAGGGCCGCGATCGGGCCGGCGTCGATGGCCTTCATCTCGCCGGGCTCGAACTGGTCGCGGGGCTTGAGGATCATGCGGATCCCGGTCCAGGCCAGATAGGCGGCGCCGACCCACTTGAGGACCGCATAGGCCATTTCCGAGGCGGTCAGCAGCGCGCCCACCCCGAAGGCCGCCGCCGCGCCCCAGATGAAACAGCCCAGGCCGATCCCGATCGCCGCTCCGGTCGCGCGACGAGGACCCTCGGCGGCGGCGGTGCGGATCACCAGCGCGGTGTCGAGGCCCGGCGTCAGCGTCAGCAGCCCGGCGGCCAGGGTGAAGGCGATAAGGGCCTCAGGGGTGGTCATGGATCGGTGTTTCCCGCTCAACCAGCTTCCCGTCGTTCAGCACGCGGTAGAAGCACGAGCGGAAGCCGACGTGGCAGGCGCCGCCGTCGCCACGCGGACGCACCTTCAGCAGCACCGCGTCCTGGTCGCAGTCGACCCGCAGCTCGACGACGTCCTGCAGCTGGCCGCTGGTTTCGCCCTTCTTCCAGAGCTCGCCCCGCGAGCGGCTGAAATAGTGGGCGATGCGGGTCTCGACCGTCAGCTTCAGCGCCTGGGCGTTCATCCAGGCCAGCATCAGGATCTCGCCGCTGTCGGCGTGCTGGGCCACCGCCACGACCAGACCGTCGGCGTTGAAGCGGGGCGCCAGAGCGGTTCCGCGCTCCAGATCGTGCTTGCTGTGGGCTTGGGGGAACAGGTCGGTGCTCATGGCGCCACATATGGCGCAGGGCGAGGCCGTGCGCTAGTTTCCCGCCCCTGCAAAGCCTGCCTGAACACGCTTTGTTTGGAAGGCTGGAGCGCGGCGTTGCGCTCCGGGGGACGCGATGAACCTGAAAGACCGCATCAAGGCCGGCGTGGCGGCGCTGGACGAGAGGGCGAGGCCTTGGGCGCGACGGTCGCGCTGGAACGGCTATGCCTACGAATTCCTGCTGTTCGGCCTGAAGCAGGCCTGGGCCTGTCTGTTCGGCGGCCTGATGCTGGCCCTGCTGGTCGGCACGCACCTGTTCTGGCCGGCCGGCGCGCCGCTGGCGCGCTACGATTTCCTGGTCATCGCCGCCGTCGCCATTCAAGTCCTGCTGCTGGCCCTGAAGCTGGAGCGCTGGGACGAGGCGCTGGTCATCTTCATGTTCCACGTCGTCGGCACGATCATGGAGCTGTTCAAGACCGCTCATGGCTCGTGGATCTATCCCGAGCCCAGCCTCTTGCGGATCGGCGGCGTGCCGCTGTTCACCGGCTTCATGTACGCCTGCGTCGGCAGCTACATCGCGCGGATCTGGCGGCTGTTCGACATCACCTTCGTGCGTTATCCGCCGTTCTGGAGCACCCACATCCTGGCGGTGCTGATCTACGCCAACTTCTTCAGCCATCACTACATCGTCGACTTCCGGATGGGGCTGTTCGCCCTGTCGGCGCTGCTGTTCGGCCGGACCTGGTTCGTGTTCACGCCGGATCAGACCGCGCGCCGCATGCCGATGCTGATGGGCGCGGTGCTGGTCTCGCTGTTCATCTGGTTCGCCGAGAACCTCGGCACCTTCGCCGGGGCGTGGATCTATCCCAGCCAGGCCAAGGGCTGGCATCTGGTGCCGATCGAGAAGATGGGCGCCTGGTATCTCTTGATGCTGATCAGCTTCGTCCTGGTGACGCTGGTCCACCGCCCGGTGGACGCCTGCGTCGCGCGGATCCGCGAAGGGATCCGCGCGGCGGCGTAGGCCCTACTTCCGCGTCACCAGATCCATGAACCGCTGCTGCAGGACCTTGTCGGTCTTGAACACGCCGCGGAACTGGGTGGTGATGGTCGAGACGTCGTGGTGGTGGACGCCGCGGGTGCTCATGCACTGGTGCTCGGCGTCGATCAGCACGGCCACGCCGGCGGCGCTAAGGTGATCCTCGATCGCGTCGGCGACCTGCATCGTCATGGTCTCCTGAGTCTGGAGACGCTTGGCGAAAATCTCGACCAGGCGAGCCAGCTTGGACAGGCCCACGACCTTGCCGGTCGGCATGTAGGCCACCCAGGCCTTGCCCAGGAACGGCGCCATGTGGTGTTCGCAGTGGCTCTGCACGTCGATGCCGCGCAGCATCACCATGTCGTCATAGCCCTGCACGTCCTCGAAGGTGCGCGAAAGCTCCTTGGCCGGATCGCCGTGATAGCCGGCGAACCACTCGCCATAGGCGTCGACCACGCGCTGGGGCGTGTCGAGCAGGCCTTCACGGTCGGGGTTGTCGCCGGCCCAGGCCAGCAGGGTCCGGACGGCGGCCATGGCCTCGTCTCGGGTGGGGCGCTCGGCGGGTTCAAGATCAAGACCGGTTTCAGAGCCGATCAGGGTTCGCTCGCGGGACAAGGCGTCCATGTTTTTCAGAGGTCTTTCCACGGGCTGAGTTGCGCCGAAGCGCCTGTCGCTCCGGAATTACGCGTGCCACCCGTTTCATATACGGCGCGAGGAGCGATTTAGACGCATCGCGACATGGCCCTCGCCGTATCTGGAAGATATATGGGGCCGGCCCCTTTCGGGGGCAACACCTCCGTTACGTTAGGTTGCCGCGACCCAATGACCCTGAAGATCCACGACACCCTGGCGCGCGAGAAGCGCGACTTCGTTCCCGCCGATCCCAAGCGGGTGACGATGTACGTGTGCGGTCCGACGGTCTGGAACCACGCCCACATTGGCAATTTCCGGCCCGTCGTCGTGTTCGACGTGCTCTATCGCGTGCTGCGCAGCCTCTATGGCGAGGACGCGGTGGTCTATGCCCGCAACGTCACGGACGTGGATGACAAGATCAACAAGAAGGCCGCCGAGGAAGGCGTCGACATCTCGGTGATCACCGAGCGCTACCTGGCGGCCTATCACCAGGACGCCGACGCCCTGGGCGCGCTGCGTCCGAATCTCGAGCCGCGCGCCACCGACCATATCGGCGCGATCGTCGAGATGATCGGCAAGCTGGTCGATAACGGCTCGGCGTATGCCGCCGAGGGGCACGTGCTGTTCGACACTCAGAGCTTTCCCGACTACGGCCAGCTTTCCGGGCGGCCGCTGGACGAGATGATCGCCGGCGCCCGCGTCGAGGTCGCGCCGTACAAGCGCCACCCGGCCGACTTCGTGCTGTGGAAGCCGTCCAAGGAAAACGAGCCCGAGTGGGACAGCCCCTGGGGCGCGGGCCGTCCGGGCTGGCATATCGAGTGCTCGGCGATGATCGAGAAGACGCTCGGCGACACCATCGACATCCACGCCGGCGGCATCGACCTGGCCTTCCCGCACCACGAGAACGAGGTCGCCCAGAGCCGCTGCGCTCACAGGACGTCGGTGCTGGCCAACTACTGGATGCACAACGGCTTCCTCGACATGGCCGGCGAGAAGATGTCCAAGAGCCTGGGCAATGTCGTCATCCCGCACGAGCTTCTGAAGAACGTGCCGGGCGAGGTGATCCGCTGGGCGCTGCTGTCGGCCCACTATCGCCAGCCGCTGGACTGGACGCCGGAGCTGCTGGAGCAGTCCAAGAAGTCGCTGGACCGACTGTACGGCGCCCTGCGCCGCGCCAAGGACGTGCCGCTGGATCAGGCCATGGAAGCCCCGGAAGAGGTGGTCGCCGCCCTGATGGACGATCTGAACACGCCGCTGGCCACGTCCGCCTTCTTCGAGGTCTCCAGCCTGATCGAGAAGGCCGTGACGGCCGGCGACACGATCGCCATCGCCGCCAACAAGGCCCGCCTGATCGAGGCCGGCGCCCTGCTGGGCTTCCTGCAGGCCGACCCGGACAGCTGGTTCGAGGGCGACGCGTCGGACGAACTTAAGGCCCAGGTCGAGGACCTGCTGGCCAAGCGCCTGGCCGCGCGCGCCGCCAAGGACTGGGCCGCCGCCGACGCGATCCGCGCCGAGATCGACGCCCTGGGCGTGGTGGTCATGGACGGCCCTTCCGGCGCCACCTGGCGAATGAAGGACTAAGGGTTAGCGAGCCGATGAAACGCGCCGTCGAGCACCGTATCGGGGTCCAGGCCCCCGCCGAGATCGTCTGGGAGATCGTCTCGGAATTCGAGTCCTGGGAGACATGGAACCCGCTCTACCGCAAGGCCGAGGGCCAGCTGAAGATCGGGGCCAACCTCACGCTGGAGCAGCACCTGCCGGGCCAGCCGGCCGCGGTGATCACGCCGGTGGTCCACGACTGGGTGCCGTACGAGCAGCTGCACTGGCGCTCCAGCCGGATCGGCGGGTTCGTCACGGCGATCCGCTATCTCGAGATCGAGAGCATGGGTCCGAGCAACTCGACCTTCTCGAACGGCGAGCTGTTCATGGGGCCGCTGCTGCGGTTCGTCGGCCGCGACGAGCGCCGCAAGCTGCGGGCCGCTTTCACGGAGATGGGCGAAGCCGTCCGCGACCGCGCCGAGGCCATCTGGTCCGAGCGCCAGAAGACCCCATCTTAAGCTTCCCATGATCGACGACCTCTACAGCGCTCGGATCCTGACGCTCGTGGCCAACATGCCGCGGGCCGGACGCCTGCCCGCGCCCGACGCCAGCGCCGAGAAACACGCCAAGCTGTGCGGCAGCCGGATCGTCGTCGACGTGGTCGTCGAGGACGGCAAGGTCATCGACTACGCCCAGGACGTTTCGGCCTGCGCCCTGGGCCAGGCCGCCGCCGCGATCCTGGGCGCGAATGTCATCGGCGCGGAACTTTCCGACATCGAGTTGGCGCGCGACTCTCTTGCCGCTATGCTGAAGACGAACGGTTCGCCTCCCGCGGGCCGGTTTGCGGAGCTCGCCGTGCTGGAGCCGGTCAAGGACTATCCCGCCCGTCACGCCTCGACGCTGCTGGCGTTCGAAGCGACGGTCGAGGCTGTCCGGAAGGCCACAGCTGTCTCCGAAACGCGAACTAGCACCGCCGGCGCGGCTTGATCCCTCTCTCCGGGGAGTGTGTAACCGCACTGCAACAAAGTCGCGCGCCGGCATGACCTTCTACGACCGCACCGTCGACCTTGGCCTTCGCGCCTACAAGTTGACGCTTTCGCCCCTCATCGGGCGGCAGTGCCGATTCGCGCCGAGCTGTTCGGAATACGCGGCGGCCGCCCTCAAGGATCATGGCCCGCTCAAGGGTTCCTGGTTGGCGTTGCGACGGATTTGCCGCTGCAATCCGTTAGGTGGCTCGGGGTACGACCCCCCGCCGCCGGGGCGCCAGCCACGCAAGTGGATATGTGAAGAATGATCGATCTGGTTTTCCCCGACGGCTCGGCCCGTCAGTATCCTGACGGCTCGACGGGGCGCGACGTCGCCGCCGCCATCTCCAAATCCCTCGAGAAGAAGGCCCTGCTGATCAAGCTGGACGGCCAGGTTCTCGACCTCGATCGCGCCCTGACGCCCGACCTGCTGACGGGCGAGCGCAAGTTCGAGATCCTGACGCGCGAAGCGCCCGAGGCGCTCGAGACGATCCGCCACGACACGGCCCACGTGTTGGCCGAGGCCGTCCAGGAGCTGTTCCCCGGCACCCAGGTGACGATCGGCCCGAACGTCGAGGACGGCTTCTATTACGACTTCGCGCGCGACGAGCCCTTCAGCCTGGACGATCTGGAGAAGATCGAAAAGCGCATGAAGGAGATCGTCGACCGCGACGAGAAGATCACGCGCGAGGTCTGGGACCGCGAGGAGGCCATTCGGCACTTCGACGAGATCGGCGAGCAGTACAAGGCTCAGATCATCCGTGACCTGCCGGGCACGGACACGATCACGGTCTATCGCCAGGGCAACTGGAAAGACCTGTGCCGTGGTCCGCACCTTCCGTCGACCAAGCATGTCGGCAAGGCCTTCAAGCTGACGAAGCTGGCCGGCGCCTACTGGCGCGGCGATCAGAATAACGCGCAGCTGCAGCGCATCTACGGCACGAGCTGGGCCTCGGAAGCCGACCTGGAAGCCTATCTGAAGCGCATCGAGGAAGCCGAGCGTCGCGATCACCGCAAGCTCGGCAAGACGATGGACCTCTTCCATATCCAGGAAGAGGGCAAGGGCATGGTGTTCTGGCACGCCAAGGGCTGGGCCCTGTACCGCGTGCTTGAGGACTATATGCGCCGTCGCCTCGACGCGGCCGGCTACAAGGAAGTGAAGACGCCGCAGATCCTCGACAAGAGCCTGTGGGAAAAGTCGGGCCACGCCGAGAAGTTCGGCCACGCCATGTTCATGTGCGAGAGCGCCGAGGGCGAGATCCTGGCGGTCAAGCCGATGAACTGCCCTGGCCACATCCAGATCTTCAACGTCGGCCAGAAGAGCTATCGCGAACTGCCGCTGCGCATGGCCGAGTTCGGCGCCTGCCACCGCTACGAGCCGTCGGGCGCCATGCACGGCATCATGCGGGTGCGCGCCTTCACGCAGGATGACGCCCACATCTTCTGCCGCGAAGAGCAGGTCACGGAGGAAAGCGCCCGGTTCATCGAACTGTTGCGCTCGGTCTATAACGACCTCGGCATGACGCTGGCCGACACCAAGTTCTCGACGCGTCCGGAACTGCGCGCCGGCTCGGACGAAGTCTGGGATAAGGCTGAAGCCGCCCTGTCCGCCGCGGCGCAAGCAGCGGGCGAGACCTTGGTGCTGCAGCCAGGTGAAGGCGCGTTCTACGGCCCGAAACTGGAGTTCTCGCTTAAGGACGCCATTGGCCGTGTCTGGCAGTGCGGCACGCTGCAACTTGATTTCGTTTTGCCGGAACGATTGGACGCCGAGTACGTTTCGGAGGATGGTTCGAAGAAGCGTCCGGTGATGCTTCACCGGGCTATCTTGGGGTCCTTCGAGCGTTTCATCGGCATCTTGTTGGAAAACTTCGCGGGCGCCCTGCCTGTTTGGCTGGCGCCGACGCAGGTTGTCGTGGCCACGATCACGTCCGACGCCGATGACTACGCCCGCGCGGTCGTCGAGAAATTGACCAGCTTGGGGATGCGCGCGGAAGTGGATCTGCGTAATGAGAAGATCAATTACAAGATTCGCGAGCATAGCCTCGCCAAGGTGCCCGTGATCGCGGTGGTGGGTCGTAAGGAAGCCGAAACGGGTCAGCTGGCTTTGCGTCGCCTCGGCGGCGAGGGGCAGAATATCCTTTCGCTCGAGGAAGCCCTTCGCGTCCTGAAGGCCGACGCCACCCCGCCCGACATCGCCCGCGCCCAGGAAGCCGCCAGATTGGGGCTCGCCAAACCGGCTCCGGAGGCCGCGACCGCCTGATGAACAGCATCCTCCCGTCCGTCTCGACCCTTGCCGTTGGTGCGCGTCCGGCCCGTCCGAACGTATCCGTCGTCATGGTCGTCTATCGGACGGGAGAGGCGCTGACCCAGAGCATCAGCCATGTCCTGGCCGAGCCGCTGGTCGATGAGTTCGTCATCGTCGACAACGGGTCCGACGGGCGCGACGAGGACATGCTGCGCTCGCTGGCCCTGACCGAGCCGCGCGTCGTGCTCAAGCAGGGCCACGGCAATATCGGTTTCGCCCGCGGCGCCAACATGGGCGCCTCGACGGCGGGCGGCGAGTACATCGTCTTCCTCAATCCCGACGCCAATCTGCAGCCGGGCTGCGTGGCCGCCCTCGTGACCGCCTTCAAGGGCCAGCCGACCCCGACCGTGGTCGGCGCACGAGTGCTCAACGTCGATGGCTCCGAGCAGCGCGGCGGCCGCCGCGGCGAGGTGACGCCGATGACCACCGTGCTCAGCTTCGGCCAGTTCACCCGCCGTCACCCCCAGCTGGCCAGCTTCGAGATCCACCGCGAGAACGAGCCGCTGCCGTGCGCGCCCGTACCGATGCCGACCATTTCGGGCGCCTGCTTCGCCATGCGACGCGGCGACTTCGAGGCGCTGGGCGGTTTCGACGAGGGCTATTTCCTGCATGTCGAGGACATCGACCTGTGCTGGCGCGCCCGCCGCTCGGGCGGCCAGGTGCTGTTCCAGCCCGACGCTCAGGTCATCCACCTGGGTCACACCAGCCAGGAACACCCGCTGAAGGTCGAGTTCCATAAGGGCGTCGGCCTGACCCGCTACTTCATCAAGCGCGCCGACAGCCTGCAGCTGTTCGCGGCGGCGGTGCTGTTGGCCCCGGCCATCATGCTGATGAGCGTGTGCCGGCCGCTGCTGTGGAAGCTGACCGGACGGCCGATCTAGGGGCGGGGGCTCAGGGGTCGCCTGGCGGTTCACCTTCGAACGCCATCACACCCAAGGCAGGCAATTTCGCCATCCGCCGGGCCAGCGCCAGCATCTCGCTTTTGGTGTTTACGCTGCAATAGCGGGTCTGAAGAATGTCCAGCGGCGGCCCGCCCTTCACCGACGCCTTCGGACAGAGCCTTTGCAGGACCTCGAAACGCGTTATCGAGCCCTTGCCTGGCGCGCCCGCCAGCAGAATGTAGTCGCTGCCTGGCCGTGCGCCCAATTGCAGGACCCAGAGTTCCTTGTCGTGTTCGCGTCCCAATGAAATCAGGAATGCTGGGCGGCTGTCCCCGAAAGCCCGGGGCGCGTCGCCGTGGGAGATGGTCATCCAGCAGTGGAAGACACCATAGTTCCCGAAGCGGTACCATTGGTCGTCCCCCTCGGTCGGCTTGTAGAGCCAGTCGCCGAGACGCAAACGATGCGCGCAGCCGAACGTGTCGCCGTCGGTGAAATGCTGGGGCCAGACGGCGTCGGTTCTCGGTGACCACAGCGGCCTGTCGGAATGGACGAGGTCGGCCTCCTGAGCGCAAGCCGGAGCCGCGCATAGAAGGGCGAGGATCATGCCGGCGAGGGACGATCGAAGGAGCATCGCGCCAGATTGCACGAGCGCTGGCGCTCCACCAATGGTGATGGCCGCCTACATCGGTCCGATCGTCTCGAACCGAAGCCCGCGCGGTCCTTCGATCGAGGTCGGAGCCTTCACGCTCTTCGCCGGCAGAAGCGCTCTGTAGCGCTGATACAACGCCGTCGCGTCGCGGCCCGTCTTCACCGTCAGGCACTGGTCGAACTCGCCCTCGCGGCCCCAGGGCTTGCGTTCCGAGCGGGCGATGTCGGGGTCGGCCTTGACCATGTCCGCCACCGTCGCGGCCAGCGGCTGGTCGATCCCCATGCCGTAGCTGCCGAACTTGATCGTCACGTCGCAGCGGGCGACCGAGCCCCCGTCGACGGGGGCGGCGGCGCAGGCGGCCAGGCCCAAGGTCAGCAGGGCGGCGAGGCGGATCATGCGGGGAAACCTCCGGCGCGGGCCAGGGACGAGGCGGGGGCCTTGCCCAGCTTGGCGCTGATCTCGCGGCCGATCTCGATCAGGGCCGCCAGATCGTAACCCGTCTCGAAGCCGGCCCGTTCCAGCATATAGACCAGATCCTCGGTCCCGATATTGCCCGTGGCGTTCGGCGCGAACGGGCAGCCGCCCAGGCCGCCGACCGAGGCGTCCAGCACGTCGACGCCGGCCTCGACGCTGGCGTAGGCGTTGGCCAGGCCCGTGTTGCGGGTGTCGTGGAAGTGCATCCGCAGGCGCGTGTCCGGCGCGGCGGCCCGCGCCGCCTCGATGCGCTTGCGGACCGTCCAGGGATCGGCGACGCCTATGGTGTCGGCGATGGCGATCTCGGCCACGCCCAGGGCGGCGGCCTCGCGGACGATGGCCACCACCTGATCCTCGGAGACCTCGCCGTCGAACGGACAGCCGAAGGCGACCGAGATGGTCGCGGTGATCGGCGGGCCGCCCTCGACCGCCTGGCGTTCGGCGATGGCGGCCAGCGCATCGATCTGCTGGCGGACGGTCGCGCCCTGGTTGGCCAGGCCGAAGCCGTCGGAGGCGCAGACCACGACATTGGCCTCGTCGCACTGGGCCGCGACGCAGCGCTCCCAGCCGCGCATGTTCAGGACGAGGCCGATCCGCGCGTGCTCCAGGTCCGCGGACAGGGCGGTCATGATCTCTTCCGCGCCCGCCATCTGCGGCACGCGGTTGGGGTTCACGAACGACACGACCTCGGTGCGCCTGGCGCCGGCGGCCTCCAGTTTGCGGATGAGGTCGAGCTTCTCGTCGACCGACAGGGACAGCTTTTCGTTCTGCAGGCCGTCGCGCGGCCCGACCTCGACGATCTGGATGAAGCGGCTCACGGCTGGACCTCGTCTTCGGGAGCGGCGGCCCGTGGCTCGCCGCGGTAGATGGTCAGGCGTTCCTGGTCGCCGTCGGAGTAGTTCAGCCCCTCGACCGTCGCGACGGGATGGGGAGTCAGGCCAAGGCCGGCCAGGGTGTCGCGGAAGGTCTTTTCCTCGCGCCCCTCCACCACGGCGGGGCGGCCTTCGACGACCGCCTGGGCCGCGCCCTCGCCGTCGGTCAGTTCGGTGGCGGTCCCCAACTGGAAGATCAGGCTGGGCTCGGAATAGCCGGTCAGGGCCACCGGGCCGGCCGCGCCGGAGCGGGGTGAGAGCCGGGTGCGATCCAGGGCGTCGGCGACATCCTTGGACAGGAACAGGGGCTCCAGGCGGGGGATCAGGCCGGCGGTCAGGGCGATGTGGGCGCCGACGCCCAGCACTCCGGCGGTGACCAGGGCGCGGGCCGAGTGGCGGCGCAGCAGCAGCACCGCTCCGACGATCCCGGCGGCCAGGGCCAACAGGGCGGCCAGGACGGTCCAGGCGATGTCTCCGCCGGTTCCGAACTGGACCTGTCCATAGACGGCCACGGCGGCCAGCAGCGCGCCCATCAGCACCGACAGCCCGCCGCCGATGAAGCGGGCGAGCCTGCCCAGCGGCTCGCGCACGGCCGCGGCCATCAACATGGCCAGGGCGCCGTAGGCCGGCAGCTCGTAGTGGACCAGCTTGGTCGGCAGGATTTCGAACATCAGCCAGGTCGGGACCAGCCAGCAGACGGCGAAGCGCACGCCAGGCTCGCTCCGCTTTTTCCAGCCCACGACGAGGCCGGCGGGCAACAGCAGGGTGGCCGGGAAAGACAATAGCGGGGCCAGGAGGGCGTGGTAGCCGAAGGGGCCGGCGTGACCTTCCTGGCCGCCGGCCAGCTTGGGCGCGAGGTCGCCGCCCACCGCCGCTCCCCAGAAGGCGCCGTCGGTCGCCACCGTGATCATCATCGCCCAGGGCAGGCAGATGGCCGCGAACAGGATCAGCCCCCAGGTCCAGCCCAGGTCCTTCATCCAGGCCGCCTTGCGGTCCCAGAGGGCCAGGCCGACCAGGGCCAGGATCGCCACCAGCAGGCCGACCGGGCCCTTGATCAGCGCCGCGATCGACAGCCCCAGCCAGAAGGCCAGCTTGGTCCATTTTCCGGCCTTCTCGCCCCTCAGCTGGGCGGCGTAGACGCGGGCCAGGGCGGCCATGGCCAGGGTGGTGGTTCCGCACAGGGCCGCGTCGGTCTTGGCTATGAAGGCCTCGGTCGACAGCAGGAAGGTCGCCCCCAGGATCGCGCCGGCCAGCAGACCTGTGCGCGGGTCGAACAGCGCCGCCGCGCCCCAGGCGCAGGCCGCCGCCGCCAGCATCGCGCCCAGCAAGGACGGGATGCGATAGGCCCAGATGCGCCGATCTTCCGCATCGGAGAACGCCTTGACGCTGATCGCTTGCAGCCAGTGGATGCCGACCGGCTTCTTGAAGCGCGGCTGGTCCTGGAACTTGATGACCACATAGTCGCCCGTCTCCAGCATCTGGGACGTTGCCTGGGCGAAGCGGGATTCGTCGCGGTCCAGCGGCGGCATGGCGAACAGGCCGGGCAGGCCGGCGATCAGGGCGACGAGCGCGGCGAAGACGGGGCCTCGCCACCCGCGGCTCCAGACATCCAAGCGAGATTCAAGCGTCATGGCCGCAGCTTTAGCACGATCCTTCCGCAAGAGCGCGATAGCCGAAAGTGGAGGTCGGCTTCGGCGTCAATCGCGATCTAACCTTTTGAATAAACGCCTGTTTGTCCTTTTCAAAAGCAGGTTTTTGAAAAGGACAGGCCTCGACGAATTTTTCGGCTATTAGAAGCCCATGACCGCCACCCCCGATTTTTCCATCGTCGTGCCCGTCTTCGACGAGGGCGAGGCCGCTCCGAAGCTGGCGCGTGAAATCGCGACCGCTTTCGCCGGCGACAACTACGAGATGATCTTCGTCGACGACGCCAGCCGCGACGACACCAAGGCCCGCCTGATCGCCCTGAAGGCCGAGATTCCGCGGCTGCGCGTGCTGAGCCACCAGAAGAATTCCGGCCAGAGCCGCGCCGTGCGCACGGGCGTCCTGGCCGCGCGCGCTCCGATCATCGTCACCCTGGACGGCGACGGCCAGAACGATCCCGCCGACGCCCCGCGCCTGGCCAAGGCTCTGCTGGCTGGCCCCAGGACCCTGGCCCTTGTCGGCGGCGAGCGGGTCAAGCGCCAGGACTCGAGCGCCAAGCGCTTCGCCTCCAAGTTCGGCAACGGCGTGCGCAAGCGTCTCCTGAAGGACACCGCCAACGACACCGGCTGCGGGCTGAAGGCCTTCCGCCGCGAGGCGTTCCTGCGTCTGCCGTACTTCGATCACATCCACCGCTACATCCCGGCCCTGATGCTGCGCGAGGGCTACGAGGTGAGCTTCCAGCCGGTGAACCATCGTCACCGCGAGAGCGGGGTGTCGAAATACACCAATTTCGGCCGCCTCAAGGCCTCGATCTCCGACCTGCTGGGCGTGATGTGGCTGCAGTCGCGCGCTCGCGATCCCCAAGGCGTGGAAGAAGCTTAAGCGTCACGGGCGAGGCCGCTTCACCCCCGGCGAAAATCCGGCTACGCCTTAACCAAGACGGCGGCTTGCATCCGCCGTAGGGGGAAGTTCGATGTTCGCTGCGGTTCCGCTGCTGGCCTTGCCGGTCATCATCTACAATCTGATCGCCCTGACCCTGGCGGGCGGCTTCAAGGCCATGGACGCCAGTGTCCGCATGACCGACCGGCTGTTCACCATTCACATGACCTCGCGCGCCGAGTGGGGCGTCAGTCTGGGCGACCTGCTGCTGGCCGCCTCGCTGGTGGTGCTGTTCGTAGAGCTGCTGAAATCGACCACCAGCCGCAAGATCGCGATCATCAACCACTCGCTGTCGATGGTGCTGTTCATTCTGTGCCTGGTCGAATTCCTGCTCGCACCGGCCTTCGCGACCTCGACCTTCTTCCTGATCACCCTGATGGTGCTGCTGGACGTGCTGGCGGGGTTCATCGTGACGATCGTCGCCGCGCGGCGGGACGTCGATTTCGGCGATCACTGATCGCCCGGAAATCCGCCCGTCTGCCTTAGGGCCTCGCCCAGGGCCATCGCCGCCGTCGTCGCCAGGTTCATCGAGCGCGTCTCGGCGCGGATCGGAATGACGATGCGGCCTTGCGCCGCCGCGTGGACCTCCTCGGGCGCGCCGCGACTCTCATTGCCGAACAGCAGCGTGTCTCCGGGTTCGAACGAAAACCTGTGGAAGGGCGTGGCGCCTTTGGTCGTGAACAGCAGCAGGCGCCCGTCAACGCGCTCCGGCGCCTTAAGGAAAGCCTCCCAGCTGTCGTGGCGCGTGAGGTGCGTCAGGGGCCCATAGTCCAGGGCCGCGCGCTTCAAGCTCTTGTCATCCAAGGGAAAACTACAGGGCTCGATGACGTCGAGCCCGACCCCGAAGCAGGCCGACAGCCGGATGGCCGCGCCGACGTTTTGGGGAATGCCTGGTTGAAAAAGTGCGATACGCATAATAAGCGAACCAACCACAAGGGCAGCAGGGGCTTTGCCGGGAATCGAAAGGGCTTGCGGACTCGGTCCGCGCGTCCGATACGACGATCCGACCGCTGCCTTGTGGCGGAGATCCGCTTGCGGGTCGAGCAAGATATGGCGCTGAAAGGCGCTTCTCCAAGTCGGACCGCTTTTCGCGGACCGGCGGAACTAGAGGGTGACGTAGGTGGCCGACACCGCCGTGGGCGCAACGACCGAGCCGGAACACGGGAGCGATCCCTCCCGGCGCGACTTCATTCACATCGCCGCGATCGCGGCCGCCGCCGGCGGCGCCGCGACCCTGGTGTGGCCGTTCATCGACCAGATGAACCCGTCCGCCGACACGCGGGCCCTGGCCTCGACCGAGTTCGACCTGACCAAGGTCGCCGAGGGCCAGCAGGTCACGATCAAGTGGCGCGGCAAGCCGCTCTTCGTGCGCAATCGCACCAAGGCCGAGATCGCCAAGGCCGTCGCTGACGACCACGCGGCGATGAAGGACCCGGCCACGGACGCCTCGCGCGTCAAGCCGGGCAAGGCCAATTGGCTGATCGTTGGCGGCAACTGCACCCACCTGGGCTGCGTGCCGACCTTCGGCGGTGGCGAATACGGCGGCTGGTTCTGCCCGTGCCACGGCTCGGTCTATGACACCTCGGGTCGTATCCGTAAGGGCCCCGCGCCCCTGAACCTGGTGGTTCCGGAATACGCCTTCCTCACCGACACCAAGGTCAAGATCGGTTAAGCGAGATGAGCGGACATTCGACCTATCAACCGAAGACCGGCATCGAGCGCTGGCTTGACGCCCGTCTGCCGATCATCCGCCTGGGCTATGACTCGTTCGTCGACTATCCCACGCCGCGGAACCTGAACTACTGGTGGACCTTCGGCGGCATCCTGTCGCTGTGCCTGGCCTCCCAGCTGATCACCGGCATCATCCTGGTGATGCACTACAATCCGAGCGCTCAAGGCGCCTTTGCTTCCGTCGAGCACATCATGCGCGACGTGAACTACGGCTGGCTGATCCGCTACATGCACGCCAACGGCGCGTCGATGTTCTTCATCGCCGTCTATATCCACATGCTGCGCGGCCTCTACTACGGCTCCTACAAGGCGCCGCGTGAAGTGCTGTGGCTGCTGGGCTGCGTGATCTATCTGCTGATGATGGCCACCGCCTTCATGGGCTACGTCCTGCCCTGGGGCCAGATGTCGTTCCACGGCGCCGTCGTCATCACCAACCTGTTCGGCGCCCTGCCGCTGGTCGGCGAGAGCATCACCACCTGGCTGTGGGGCGGCTTCGCGGTCGACAACCCCACCCTGAACCGCTTCTTCTCGCTGCACTACCTGCTGCCCTTCATGATCGCGGGCGTCGTGATCCTGCACATCTGGGCCCTGCACGTGGTCGGCCAGAACAACCCGACCGGCGTCGATCCGAAGTCGAAGGCCGACACCGTCGCCTTCACGCCGTACGCCACGGTGAAGGACGGCTTCGCGATGAGCGTCTTCCTGATCCTCTTCGCCTTCTTCGTCTTCTACATGCCCAACGCCCTGGGCCATGCCGACAACTACATCGAGGCCAACCCGCTGGTGACGCCGTCGCACATCGTTCCGGAATGGTACTTCCTGCCGTTCTACGCGATCCTGCGCGCCGTTCCGGACAAGCTGATGGGCGTGCTGGCCATGTTCGGCGCCATCGCCTGCATGTTCGCCCTGCCCTGGCTCGACACGTCGAAGGTGCGCTCGATGCGCTACCGTCCGACCGCGAAGATCTACTTCCTGTTCTTCCTGGTGGCCTGCATCGTCCTGGGCTTCTGCGGCGCCAAGCTTCCGGACGATCCGGTGATCCCGCACCTGACCACGTTCCAACTGGGCGGTTCTGACCTGAACAGCTTCGTGTGGCTCAGCCGCGTCGCCTCGCTCTACTACTTCGCTTTCTTCCTGGTCGTGCTCCCGGTCCTGGGTCTGGTCGAAAAGACCCTGCCGGTTCCGGACTCGATCGCTTCGCCGGCCCTCTCGGCCGACGCTCATAAGGGTTGATCCCGATGCTCCGCAAACTCTCGGCTATCGCGGCGGCGGCGGGTCTCCTGGTCGTCGGCGCCGCTGGTCCGGCGCTCGCCAGCGGCGGCGCGCTGAAGGCCAAGGAAGTCCACTGGTCCTTCGAAGGCCCGTTCGGCAAGTTCGATCAGGCCCAGCTGCAGCGCGGCTACAAGGTCTATCGCGAGGTCTGCTCGGCCTGCCACGCGATGAAGCTGGTGGCCTTCCGCAACCTCGGCGACAAGGGCGGCCCCTTCTACAGCGAGAAGTATCCGAACTCGAACGACAACCCGTGGGTCAAGGCGATCGCCAAGGACTACGAGGTCGCCGACATCGACGGCGAGACCGGCGACGCCATCAAGCGTCCGGCCACCAGCGCCGATCACTTCCCCGCGCCCTTCGCCAACGAAGCCGCGGCCCGCGCCTCGAACGGCGGCGCCCTGCCGCCGGACATGTCGCTGCTGGCCAAGGCCCGCGAGGAAGGTCCGAACCACATCTACTCGGTGGTGACGGGCTACGTGGATCCGCCGAAGGGCCTGAAGGTTCCGACCGGCGGTCACTACAACCCCTACTTCCCGGGCGACCTGACGTCGGCCTGGTCGGGCAGCCACGAGCATGTCCCGCCGGGCGGTTTCATCGCCATGGCCCCGCCGCTGAAGGCTGGCCTGGTGACGTTCGACGACGGCACCAAGTCGACCCTGGACCAGCAGGCCAAGGACGTCTCGGCGTTCCTGATGTGGGCCGCCGAGCCCAAGCTGGAAGAGCGCAAGCAGACCGGCTTCGCCGTGCTGATCTACCTCGTCCTGCTCTCGGGCCTGCTGTACGCCAGCTACAAGACCGTCTGGCGCAACGAGTCGCACTAAGCAGGCTCAGCGCCAAAAGGACTGAAGTTCGAAGGGCCCGGTGGCGACACCGGGCCCTTCTTCTTTGGGGGTTACAGGTCCAGCCGCCACACGATCAGCGACCCGTCCTCGCTATCCTCGCGCTCGCCCACAGCCTGGAAGCCGTTGCGGCTCAGGACCGTCTGGGATGCGGGGTTGTCGACCGAGGTCTCGGCGGTCAGGGCCAGTAGGCGGTTATCCCTTCGCGCCCAAGCCGCCAGATCGGCGACGGCGCGGGTGGCGACGCCTCGGCCCCAGCGGGTGGGAGCGACTCCATAGCCGATCAGCAAGGATCGATCGGCCGCGTCCAGCGGCTGGACGGAGGAGATCAGGCCCACGACCTCGCCGTCCTCCACCATCATCCAGGCGCTGGGGCTGAACACCGCGCGAATCCGGTCGGCCAGTTGCGCCAGCATGTCCAGCACCTCCGGTGGAGCCACCGGGCTGTCGGCCAGGCGATAGGGGGCTGGCGCCTCGCCGCGCAGCAGGGCGGCGAAGTCGTCGGGCTTGGCTTCGATCAGCATCAGGGCGCGACCGACAAGGTGCGGGCGTCGGCCGACAGGCGCAGGCGGTGGCGCGCCCATAGCGCCGTTCCCAGGGTTCCGTCGACGCCCTCGGGCAGATCGTCGGCCAGGGTGGCGGGGACGTTCTCGGCCAGCACGCCTGCGATCGACAAGGCGCGGAGCCGCGCCGGCGCGATGTGGCGGGCGTTCGTATCCAGCTTTCCGGTCGCGGCCGCCCCGCGCGTGGAGAGGCGGGTCATGGCCTTGGAGGCGGTGTCGATGGCGAAGGCTCCGCGCAGGGCCGTGGGACCATCGCTGACGGCCGCGGCCAGGGTCGGCAGGCCGTCGATTACCTCGACCGGCAACACGACCTGACGGCGGGCCTTCCAGGGCTGGTCGATGCGCACCCGGCAGTGGGCGAAGTCGATCTCGACGCTGTGGCCGGCCAGGACGTCCATGCCGATGACCCCGGCGATCGGGGTGACGAAGCCGGCGCCGCGCGCGTCCAGGTCGGCGACCTTGACCGACACGGCCGGAACCTTCAGCCCGGCGACCTCGACCGACAGAGTCAGCTCGGGCGCGGTGACGCCCTCCATCTGGGCCTTGGTCTCATGCAGCAGGGTGCGCGGGGCCGAGAGGTCGAGAACATAGTCGCCGGCCATGTCGGCGATCACCGCCGGGACGATCACGGCTCCGTTCTCGAACCAGCACGCCGTCTCGCCGGCCCGCGCCGCGCCGGCGAGGGGCAGCGAAAGCAGCAGGGCCAGGGCGGTTACGCGAGAACGCATGGGCGCCAGCGTAGCGCAGCCATGACGTCCGCGCGATGGTCTCGACACCGTCGCCATCGCCGTCACCCTCTCGGCGGGCGAGCCCGCCTAAGTCCTCAACAGGCCTGGGTCGGCGCGCCGTAGCGGGCATGGATGGCCTTGGGCGTCGCGCCGCCCAGCTGAATGACGGTCATGTGGTCGTATTCGCAGTCGGTCAGGACCTCCGGCGCGGGATCGCCCAGAGCGCGGGCGATGTCGGTGACCGTGTTGCTGTGGCCGACGATCAGCACCGTGGCGTCGGCGGGCGCCTCGCGGGCGGCCTCGGCGACGCGCTGGGCGTGAGCGGGTGCGCCGCCGTCCAGGGTGATCGGGACGATCTTCAAGCCGGCGGCCTCGGCCGTGGGTTGGCCGGTCTGCTGGGTGCGCCTCAGCGGTGTCGCCAGCACCATCGAGACCTTGGACCCGGCGAGGCTGGCCGCCAGCGCCCGGGCGCGGGCCTGGCCGGCCGGGGACAGGTCCGGATCGCCGTTGGGCGAGACCTTCTCGCCGTGGCGAACGATCACCACCGTCTGGGCCAAGGCTGGCGAGGCGGCGAGCAGCAGCGACAGAATGGCGACGGTCAGTGAGCGGATCATCCGCCGAGCCTAGGCGGGGCTTGGCGCGCGCTCAAGCCTCGCCCTTGCCCCCGCCCGAGCGCTGGAACAGCTGCAAGGTTCGCAGCATCGCCAGGCGGGCGCTGTCGGGATGGTGGCCGCTGGGCGCCACGAAGGCGTGGCCGGCCTCGTAGAGATAGATCGGCAGGTCCGGGTGGACATCGCGGATGGCCTCGACATCGGCCAGCGGGATCAGGCTGTCGGTCTTGCCAAAGTGCAGAATGGTCGGGACCTTGGGCGTCTCGTCGCGATAGGCGACGATGTCGCCGCCATAGAAGGCCGACACCGCCGTGAGCCGCTCGCAGCGGCAGGCCGCCAGCCAGGCCGTCGTGCCGCCATAGCAGAAGCCCATGGCGAACACCGGACCGTCCAGGGCGTCGATGCAGGCCTGGACGCGGGGCAGGGTGGTTGCACCCCAGCCCGTCAGCTTGCCCATGGCCATGCGCGCGTCGAGGATCGCCGGCGTCAGGTCCTCGACGGGGAAGTCGGCGTCGGCCGCGTCCATCAGGCTGGGGACGATGACCTCATAGCCCTGCTCGCCCAGGCTGTCGGCCAGTCCGCGCAGATGCGGGGTCACGCCCCAGATGGCGTGCAGCATGACCACCCCGCCGCGTCGGGCCTCCTGGGGCAGGGCGTGATAGGCGGCGAAGGGCGAGCCGTCTTCCTTGCACGCCAGGGCGATGCGTTCGCCCATCAGGCGGCTCCGTTGGCGACGAACAGCGCCAAGGTCCGCGCGCGGGCCAACTCGGCGTCGGCGAGATCGCTGTCGGGCCGGCCGTCATTGTTGAAGCCGTGGCCGCTGTTTTCATAGATGTGGACCGGCACGTCCGGATGAGCGGCCTGGACCTTGGCCTTGACCTCGTCGGCCGGGATATGGGCGTCCTTGCGGCCCAGGTGCACGACCACCGGCGCCTTCAGCGACAGCTCGGCGTTGGCGGCGATCATGCTGCCATAATAGGCCGAACCCGCCGCCAGGCCCTTCAGCCGGCCGGCCGCCAGCCAGACCAGCGAGCCGCCCAGGCAGTAGCCGACCGCGAACACCGGGCCGCGCGCCGCCAGCTCGTCGATGCAGGCCTGGATGTCCGACAGCATGGCGTCGATGCCGACCTTCTGCACATAGCTGACGCCGGTCTGGAAACCCGTCGGATCGTGCTCGGCCACGAAGCCGGGCTCGGCGCGGTCGAAGATCGACGGGGCCAGAACCTCGAAGCCCAGGGCCGCCCAGCGCGCGACGTCGGCCTGGACATACTGGTCGAGGCCGAAAATCTCCTGGACCACGACCACGCCGCCCTTGCGTGCGCCGTTCGGCTGGGCGTGCAGGGCGGTGAACGCGAAGCCGTCGACGGCGGAGGTCAGGGTGACGGTGTCGGACATAGGCGTGCTCCCCAATGAGAAACGGCCGGGGCGTTTCCGCTCCGGCCGCTGGTCTGTTCTGAACGCTTAGACGTTGAAGCGGAAGTGCATCACGTCGCCGTCCTTGACGACGTAGTCCTTGCCCTCGGCCCGCATCTTGCCGGCTTCCTTGGCGCCGTTTTCGCCGCCCAGCTTGATGAAGTCGTCGAAGGCGATGGTCTCGGCGCGGATGTAGCCCTTCTCGAAGTCGGTGTGGATGACGCCGGCCGCCTGCGGGCCGGTGTCGCCGACATGGATGGTCCAGGCGCGGGCTTCCTTGGGACCCACCGTGAAGTAGGTCTGCAGGTTCAGCAGGGTGTAGGCCTCGCGGATCAGGCGGTTCAGGCCCGGCTCCTCCAGGCCCAGGGTCTCGAGGAATTCGGCGCGTTCGGCGGCGTCCAGCAGGGCGATCTCGCTCTCGATCTGGGCCGAGATGACGACCGACTTGGCGTTGTCCTTGGCGGCGCGGGCGGCGACCTGGTCGCTGTACTTGTTGCCCTTGTCGGCCGAGCCTTCGTCGACGTTGCAGACATAGAGGGCCGGCAGCGACGTCAGCAGCTGCAGCATATGCCAGGCCTTCTCGTCCTCGGCGTCGATCTTGGCGGCGCGCGCCGGGCGGCCTTCGCGCAGCAGGGCCAGGGCGATATTGGCCAGGCGCAGCGTGTTGGCGCTTTCCTTGTCGGCGCCGACCTTGGCGCGCTTTTCCAGGGCGGGGACGCGCTTTTCCAGGCTCTCCAGGTCGGCCAGCATCAGCTCCATCTCGATGATCTCGAGATCGCTGATCGGGTCGATACGGCCTTCGACGTGGACGATGTCGCCGTCCTCGAAGCAGCGGGCCACGAAGGCCACGGCGTCGCAGTCGCGGATATTGGCCAGGAACTGGTTGCCCAGGCCTTCGCCCTTCGACGCCCCGCGCACCAGGCCGGCGATGTCGACGAAGGTGATCCGGGCCGGGATGATCTCCTTGGAGCCGGAGACCTTGGCCAGGGCCTCCAGGCGCGGCTCGGGCACGGCGACCTCGCCGGTGTTGGGCTCGATCGTGCAGAATGGATAGTTGGCGGCCTGGGCCGACGCCGTCTGGGTCAGGGCGTTGAACAGGGTGGACTTGCCGACGTTGGGCAGGCCGACGATGGCGACTTTAAGGGCCATGGAACTCTCGTGAATTTCGTTGGGCGGGCGATTAGCACGGATGGTCGGGAAAGGCGAACTGGCCGGGGGCCTGGGGCCCTCTTGCAAGAACTGCAACCAGATCAGATATCAAAGGCGAAAAGGAGCTTCCCATGAGCGTTCGTCCCGTCCTGAAGATCGTGAAAGGCATGCCCGCCTCGGATGGCGACGGCGTGCGGCTGACCCGGATGCTGGGCACGCCCGAGGCCCAGATGTTCGATCCGTTCCTGATGCTGGACTGCTTCGACAACGACCAGGCGTCCGACTACATGGGCGGCTTTCCCGACCATCCGCATCGCGGCTTCGAGACCGTGACCTACATGCTGGAGGGCCGGATGCGGCACCGCGACAACACGGGCCGCGAAGGCGTCATCGGGCCGGGCGGCATCCAGTGGATGCGGGCCGGCAAGGGCATCGTCCATTCCGAGATGCCCGAGCAGGCCGAGGGCCGGATGCGCGGCTTCCAGCTGTGGGTGAACCTGCCGGCCAGGCTGAAGATGAGCGCGCCCGGCTACCAGGAGTTCGAGAGCGATGCGATCCCGGTCGAGGCCCGCGACGGCGGCGTCTCGGTCAAGGTGATCTCCGGCGTGACCGACGGCGGGACCACGGGCCCGATCGGCGGGGGCGCGGTCGACGCCCTCTATTTCGACGTCGTGCTGCCGGCCGGGACCGTGTTCGAGGAGCCGGTCGGCGACGACCGCAACGCCATGCTGGCGGTCTACGAAGGCCAGGTTCGCGTCGCCCACGACACGATCGACGCGCTGTCGGGCGTCTTCCTGGGGCGTGGCGACACGGTGCGGGTCGAAGCCGTCACCGACGCGCGGGTGCTGCTGCTGGCCGGCCGTCCGATCGACGAGCCTGTCTTCTGGCACGGCCCGTTCGTGATGAACTCCCGCGAGGAAATCGTGCAGGCGTTCGAGGATTTCCAGCGCGGGCGGTTCTGAGGGGGATCCTCCCGTCAGGGAACAGGTTTGGCGGGAGTCTCCATGAACGCCGTCACCCGCTCGGCGAAGTCTCGCGGCCGCTCCAGGTACATGAAGTGCCCCGCGGCCGGCACGACGTCGCGGCGCGCGCCGGGGATGGCGCGCTCCAGGACCTTGCCCTGTTCCTGAACGTCCTTGATGTCGACCTGGCCGACGAGGATCAGGGTCGGAACGCGGATGTCTCCAAGGCGCGGCTTGGCCGGGGCGGCGGGCGGCTGTTCCCGGGTTCCGGCGGTCAGGTTGCCGGGGTGGGCCTTCAGCAGGGCCTTGACCCGTTCGCGCTGGGGCGCGGCGTTCTTCGTCAGGATGTACGGGTCGCGCGCCACGCTGTCGGTCAGGCCCATCTTGAAGAGGACGAGCAGCTTCAAGGCGCGGAAAATGAAGCCGAACGAGGCGTCGAAGCCACTGATCCAGGGGCCCGCCAGCACGAGTCGATCCACCTGCTCGGGATGGGCCAGGGCGTAGTCGACCGCCAGTCCCGAGCCCGAAGACGAGCCGACCAGGGTCGCGTGCGGGGTGTCCAGCGCCTTCAACAGCACCGCCAGATCGTCGACGGGGCGGTAGGGATGGGCGGCCGGCGGCGAGGCGCCGTAGCCTCGCCGGTCATAGCGGATCACCTTGAAGCGCTGGCAGAGCATGGGCCAGACGTCGTCATAGGCGGCCGAATGCAGGACGCCGTCGTGCAATAGCACGATGGTCCTGGTTCCCGCGCCGCAGGTCTCGTAGGCCAGCCTGCCATCCGGAACCTGGACGAACCCGGTCTCGGCGCGAGCCTGGACGCCGAACAGCAGGCAGCCGGCGGCGATCGCCCGGGCGGGCGTTGAAAATCTCATGGCTGGTCTCCGAAATGACGCCGTCAGCCGGCGCGTTTGACGCTCTCGCCCACGACGTCGGGCGGTTGCTCGGGTTGGTATTCGAGGATGTCGCCGGGCTGGCAGTCCAGGAAGTCGCAGATCGCTTCCAGGGTCTCGAACTTGACGCCCTTCACCTTGCCTGACTTGAGCAGGCTGAGGTTGGCGTCGGTGATCCCGATGGCGCGGGCCAGGGCGTTGGAGCGCACCTTTCGGCGGGCCAGCATCACGTCGAGGCGCAGGACGATCGGCATCAGACGAAGGCCTCGCGGTCTTCCTCGATCTCGCGCCCGACCTGCATGACCTGGCCGATCACGAAGACCAGCAGACCCAGAACGAAGGCCTGCAGGCTGGCCATGTGCGCCCAGTTCCTGTCGATCTCGTAGCCGGTGGCCGACAGCGCGACGTGGCAGAGGAACGGCGAGACGGCGTAGGCGCACAGCCAGCCGCCGGTTCGGCCGAACCGACGGGCCGCGTCGCGCGAGAACACCTCGCCCCGGGCGTAGCCGCCGAACAGGGCGCGCAGGCTCCAGAAGATCATCAGGATGGGGGTGGCGCGCGCGACGCCGACCACGACATAGACCAGGCGGTGGACCAGAGGCAGAGATCCGAACGCCACCGAATTGGCGGGGCCTTCGCCGATGTAGCAATTGTCCGGCCCGATACGGACCAGCTCGCCCTTGTAGAACAGCATGACCGCGATCGCCGTGACCAGGATGGCGGCCGACAGGGCGACGAGGCCCGTGAACAGCCAGACGGCGGCCCGGCTGCCCAGACGCGCGCGGCGTTGCGCCAGGCTCTCCGGCGGCGCGGCCGGCGCGCGGTAGAGCGGTTTCAGATGCAGAACCGTGGCCATGACGTCCTCCGTGACGCCATGGTCGATTCTAAAAAACTTTCTGTCAATCGATATGTATCAATTCAGCGCCGCGGCCGCGAAGTCCCGCCAGGTCTTGGCTTCCTTGCGGAAATGGGCGTGGGTCTTGGACAGGCGCTTGTCGATCTCGGCCAACTGAGCGCGGGCCTCGTCCTTGCGACCCATCCGGGCGAGGAAGACGGCGTAGCGGGCGATGCCCTCGAAGCCCGGATAGTTGTCGGCGGCCCAGGAGAGCGCGGTCTCGGCCTGCTCCTCGCGGCCCAGGGCGTGATAGACGCGGCCGAGCGCCAGCATGATGTGGGCCGTGCGGCCGCCCGTGGGCGTCTCGCCCAGCTTTTCCAGCAGCGGCAGGGCCTCGGCCGGGCGGTTCAGCTCGATCAGGGCGTTGGCGCGGCCCAGCAGCAGTTGCGGATCGTCGGCGTACATGCCGGTGAGGCTGTCGGCATAGAGCTTTTCGGCCTCGGCGTGCTTGCCCAACTCGGTGGCGGCGACGGCCAGGCGTACGCGGTTGGCGACGGTGGGGGCGTCATCGACGGCCTGAGCGGCCTCGCGGTACTCGCGCCGCGGATCGATGGCCTTGCGCGCCGCCTGGCCCATCTTCTGGGCGGTGCGGCCGCCAAACCAGGCCGGGGCGATGATGGCGACGAAATAGACGATTCCGCCGATCGGCTGGAAGGCCAGGATGATCCACAGCCAGTACATCTGCTGGCCGGTGCGGACCGCGTGGACGCACAGGGCGATGGCGATCAGGAACGACAGGCCGATCAGGGGCAGCGGAAGCGAGAACATCGTCAGTCGTCCTTGGCGGGTTTGCGCGGGTCGGCCTTGGGCGCGGGCGCCAGGCGCATGACCTCGGCCTGATAGCGCTCGTCGTCGCCCGCGGCGGCGAAGGGAAGGGCCTCGGCGATGGCGTCCAGCATCGGGTCCAGCCACCGGTGCTCGACCTTGTGGAAGTCGCCCAGCACATAGTGCATGACCGCGTCCTTGTGGCCTGGATGGCCCACGCCGATGCGGCCGCGGCGGAAGGCGTCGCCGACCTGGCTGGTCACCGAGCGGATGCCGTTGTTGCCCGCCGCCCCGCCGCCGGCCTTCATCCGGAAGCGCCCCGGGGCCATGTCGATCTCGTCGTGGAAGACGATGACGTCGGCGGGCGACAGCTTGAAGAACTTCATGGCCTCGCCCACGGCGCGGCCGCTCTCGTTGTAATAGGTCTTGGGCTTGAGCAGCAGCAGCTTGACCGGGCCGCCGGGCGTGACGACCTGGCCTTCGCAGGCCAGACCCTGGAAGCGCGCGCGCCACGGGGCCGTCCCCCACTTCCGCGCCAAGGCGTCGACGGCCATGAAGCCGACGTTGTGGCGGTTCTTCTCGTACTTGGGCTCGGGATTACCCAGGCCGGCGAGGATCAGCATCGCTTGGATCTCAAGACTTCAAACGAAAACAGGCGGACCCGAAGGCCCGCCCGTTCCGTAAAACAATTCGGTCGGATGACCGAGAGGCGATTAGGCCTCGGCCGTGGTGTCGCCGGCGTCCGACTGGGCGGCCGACGAGGCCTTCAGGGTCGCGATGACGAAATCGCGGTCCATGGCCGGCTTCACGCCTTCCGGCAGCTTCACTTCCGAGATGCGGATGGTGTCGCCGATGTCGTGGTTGGCCAGGTCGATGACCAGTTCTTCCGGGATCTTGTCGGCCGGGCAGGCCAGTTCGACGGTGTGACGGATCACTTCCAGCGAGCCGCCCTTCTTCATGCCGACCGAGATGTCCTGGTTCTTGAAGTGAACCGGCACTTCGATCTTGATCAGCTGGTGCTCGTCGACGCGGTACAGGTCGAAGTGGACCGGCTCGTCGGTGACCGGGTGGAATTGCACGGCCTTGGCGATGACCGATTGTTTTTCTTCGCCGTGCTGCAGCGTGACCAGGTGGCCCAGCAGCTTGCCGGTGTACAGCGACTTGCGGAATTCGTTGGCGCGCACGGCGATGTTCACCGGGGCCTTGCCGCCGCCGTACAGGGTGCCCGGGATCTTGCCTTCGCGACGGACGGCGCGGGCCGCGCCGGTGCCGGCGCCTTCACGGACTTCAACGTTCAGAATGATCTCGGCCATGGTGGCGTCTTTCTAGAGAGCCGGATGCTCTCTTCTGTGACCCGGCGCCTATGGCTGTATTGCCACGCTCGCCAGCGTCGTTTTGGGGTCGCGCTACATACACAAAAGGGCCGGGCGACGCAACGCCCGGCCCTTTCGGCTGGATCGAGGGGAAGGATCAGCTCTTCTTGGTGGCCGCCTTCTTGGCCGGCGCCTTCTTGGCCACGGCCTTCTTGACCGGCTCGGCCTTCGGCGGCGGAGGCGGTTCCGGCGGCAGGGTCGCGCCCGAGGCCTTGACCACGCAGGCGCCGGTGTCGATCAGGATGTGCTGGCCCAGGCAGAAGATGTCCTCGTAGTGCGGCTTGGACACGGCCAGGCACTGGTAGAGGTTCAGCTTGGCCATGTTCAGGCAGTTGCCCGTGGCCCAGTCGGCGCTGAGGGCGTCGATCGAGGCCAGGTTGTTGTCGCCGGCCGCGCCTAGAGCGGCCAGGGCCGCGACCGCCAGGCCGCGGATCACCACGGGCTGGTAGGGGGCGGGGGCCGCGCGCGGGGTCAGGCCCAGCGACTGACCGCCGGTCGAGGCCTGCTGCAGTACGGCCACGTCGGCGCTTTCGGCCAGGGCGGGGGTCGCCGACAGCGACTTGGCGGACGCCAGGCGACCGTCGCGATCGACGACCGAGCCCTTCGACCAGGTCGACTTCTGCACGTCGTAGGCGGCCTGTTTCACGGCCTTGCCGGCCATGTAGACCTTCAGGCCGTCACGGCCGATCGTGTCGATGATCAAGCCGGCGGCGCTGTCGCTGCCCTTGAACACGGCCGCGTAGGAGGGGTTGGAGAAGATGTTCGTGATCATCTCCTGGCGCTGGGTCGGGTTGGCCGCCACCTCGCGCACCGAGGCGACGAAGGTGGGATCCTGCAGGGCCAGGACGGCGGCGTAGGCCACCGCGCCGTTCATGAACGATTTGGCCTCATAGGCCGCGCCGATCTTCAGCGAGGCCTGGATCTGCTCGCCGTTCTGGAAGGTGGGGGACACCGCGCCGGCGCGGGCCATGTAGCCGCGGAAGGCGCTGGCCCGCTCGACGATGCTGGCCGACAGGGTGATCGGCGGCGGCGGCGGCGGCGCCTGCACGAGCGGCGGGGGCGGCGGCGGCGGCGAGCTACAGGCCGCCACCAGGGCGGCCAGCGCCACGACGGTCGTCGTTAGAACGACGCGCGTACGCGAAAAAGAACGCATTTTCTGAACATCCCCATCAAGTCTTGGGGCGCGCATAGCAGCCCGGGTCGGCGAGATTGTGACTTCGCCCCGTTAACCAGACTTTTACAAGCGTGGCCGTGCGCGAGGCGAGTTCGCGCTCGCGCCTCGCCCGATAGGCTCAGTCGAACAGCTTCGACACCGATTCTTCGTTGGCGATGCGGCGGATGGCTTCGCCGATCAGCGGCGCGCACGAGACGTAGCGGATCTTGGGACAGGCCTTGGCCGGGTCGGAGGCCTCGATCGAGTCGGTGACCACCAGTTCGGTCAGCACCGAATTGGCGACGCGGTCGACGGCCGCGCCCGACAGCACGCCGTGGGTGATGTAGGCGCTGACCGACTTGGCGCCGTGGCTCATCAGGGCCTGGGCGGCGTTGCACAGGGTGCCGGCCGAGTCGGCGATGTCGTCGAACAGGATGCAGCGGCGATCCTTGACGTCGCCGATGATGTTCATGACTTCCGACTGACCCGGGCCCGAGCGGCGCTTGTCGACGATGGCCAGGTCGGCGTCGTCCAGGCGCTTGGCCAGGGCGCGGGCGCGGACCACGCCGCCGACGTCGGGCGACACGACCATCAGGTCGTCGCCCATGGCGTAGTGCCGGCGGATGTCCTCGGCCATCAGGCGCGAGGGCAGCAGGTTGTCGGTCGGAATGTCGAAGAAGCCCTGGATCTGGCCGGCGTGCAGATCCATCGTCAGGACGCGGTCGGCGCCCGAGCGGGTGATCAGGTTGGCGACCAGCTTGGCCGAAATCGGCGTGCGGCCGCCGGTCTTACGGTCCTGGCGGGCATAGCCGAAATAGGGCAGCACCGCGGTGATCCGCTTGCCCGACGCGCGCTTCAGGGCGTCGATGCAGATCAGCAGCTCCATCAGGTTGTCGTTGGCCGGATAGCTGGTCGACTGGATGACGAAGACGTCCTCGCCCCGCACGTTCTCGTCGATGGTGACGAACACCTCGAGGTCGGCGAACCGGCGCACCTGGGCGCGGGTCAGCGGCATGTCGAGATATTCCGCGATCGCCTGGGACAGCGGGCGGTTGGAGTTGCCGGACAGCAGCTTCATGGGGATATCTCGGGGGTGGGGGGCGGCCGATGCGGGGCCTTCTAGCAGCGATCGCCCCAGGCACAAGTGTTAACGGCGGAACTTTTTCGCTTCCGTACTCGGAGCATCGCCCGCGTGTTGCGGAAGCCTCACGCTTCCAGGCTGATCGCCGACAGCAGGCGGCCATAGTCGCCCTCGCCATTCAGGAAGGCGCGACGGTTGGAAAAGAACCATTCCTCCTCGGCCCGGGTGTCGCGGCCGACCCACTCGCGGCGCTCGACGCCGGCGGTCTCCAGCCGGTCCAGCACGAACGCCGGCAGGTCGAAGAAGCGCTTGTCGTCCGCCGCGCCTGGCTTGAAGAATCGGCCCGAGCCGGGGCAATCGGCCTCGAACCGGTGCAGGAACTCCAGCCCCACCTCGTAGGACTTGGGGCCGATGCAGGGGCCGACGACGCCGGTGATGCGTTCGGGCCGGGCGCCCAGCTCCACCATGCGGTCGACGGCGGCCTGGACGACGCCGTCCAGCGCTCCACGCCAGCCGGCGTGGGCGGCGGCCACGATGCGGGCCTCGGGATCGGCCAGCAGCACCGGCGCGCAGTCGGCCGCCATGGCGCCGCAGATGACGCCCGGGGTCTTTGAGACCACCGCGTCGCCTTCCGGCCGCGCATCGCCCCAGGAGCCGTCGGCCGTGATCGCGATGGTCGAGTGGATCTGGTAGCAGACGTTCAGATCCTCGGGGGCGCCGCCGAACCAGCGCGCGATGCGGGCGCGGTTCTCCTCGACGTCGGCCGGCTCGTCCTTGCTGCCGCGCCCGACGTTCAGGCTGTCGTAGATTCCCTTCGAGACCCCGCCCTGGCGCGTGAAGAAAGCGTGCTTGATGCCGGGCAGACTGGCCAGGAGCGGCGACTGGACGGTGGGCAGGTCAGGCTTCTTGGTCATGTCGCGTCCTCGAAGAGGGGGGGCGAAAGGTCGGGCGCGGTCAGGCACGCGACCTTGAACAGAGCGCCCATCTGCGCCTTGCCGACCAGACGATCAAGCTGTCTTGCGATCTGCTCGGCGCGATCGGGGCGGGCGCTGGCCAAGGTCTGGGCCCGGGCCTCGATGCCCAGAGCCAGCAGGAACTGCGCCTGGGTCAGGATCGGCCCGGCCTTGGCGCCGGCCTCCCGCGCGGCGGCGACGACCGAGGGGAAGTCGGCCCAGACGGTGAGGTCGGCCAGGCCCGCGGTGGTCAGCGGGTCGACCTTCTGGTGGTTGCGGATGGCCTGCAGGGTGTCGCCGGCCTCCGGCGCGTCGCGGCCATAGTCGATCAGCAGCGCCGCGCCGCCGTCGACGAGCAGGCGGTGGGCGATGTCCGAGGCCAGCGCCGCCTGGGCGGGGGAGGATTCCCAGATGCCGCCTTCGCCGGCTTCCGGCAGATGTGGCGGCGCGGCGTCGGGCGATTTGCCGAGGCCTCTCAGCCCGAACGCCAACGCCCCGTCCTCGCCCAACCCGATCACCCGCTCGGCCCAGCCCTCCTTGGTCCGGACGAACTGGCGGGCCGGCAGGCAGTCCAGAAGTTCGTTGGCCACCAGGATCATCGGCGCGCCGCCGGGGACCTCGTCCAGGCGACCGACCCAGCGCGGACGCTCGCCCAGCCTGGCGGCCTGTCGCGCGCGCAGCGGGCCCGACACCTCGACCAGCCAGACCTCGGCGGCGGCCAGGAAGTCCGGATCCAGCCGGCCCGCCCGCAGCAGGTCGCTCATCAGCGCGCCGTCGCCCGGGCCCATCTCGACCAGGCGGAACGGCGCGGGCCGGCCCATGCGGGTCCAGGTCTCCAGCGCCCATACGCCGATCAGCTCGCCGAACATCTGGCTGACCAGCGGCGCGGTGATGAAGTCGCCGCCGGCCCCCAGATCTGGCCGGATGGCGTAATAGCCGTCGCGCGGGTCGTGCAGGCAGCGGGTGAAGAACTCGGGAACGCCGATCGGCCCGTCCTGGGCGATCTGCGCCTTCAGACGATCAAGCAGGCTCATGCCCGCCTTCGCCTGGAGCGACTTGAACAGGCTCGCGCAGCGCCTTCCACATCAGCCAGCCGCCGACCAGGATCATCGGGGTCGACAGCATCATCCCCATGGTCAGGCCGAACGGGAAGTCGGGCATGCCGACGTCCGGATTGCGCACGTTCTCCAGTGACAGGCGGAACAGGCCGTAGGCGATCAGGAAGGTCGCCACGATCGCGCCGCGCCGCTGCAGCCACTTCAGGCGATAGACGGCGAAGACGAGGATCAGGAACAGCAGCACGCCCTCCAGCCCCGCCTCATAGAGCTGGCTGGGATGGCGCGGGTACGAGCCGGCGGGGCAGATGTGCCGCGGATGGGCGGCCTTGATGGTCTCGTTGCAGAAGATGATGCCGAACGGCCCGTCGGTGGGCCGGCCCCACAGCTCGCCGTTGATGAAGTTGGCGATGCGGCCGAAGAACAGGCCGATCGGGGCCACCGGCGCGATCAGGTCGCCCAGCTTCAGCATGTCGATCTTCTGCTGGCGGGCGAACAGGGCGATCGCCGCGCAGACGCCCAGGAAGCCGCCGTGGAAGGACATGCCGCCCTCCCAGATCTTGAACAGGTCCAGCGGGTGCGCGAACAGCCAGATTCGCTGGTCCTCGTTCATCAGCATGTAGAACAGGATGTAGCCCAGCCGGCCGCCCAGGATGATGCCCAGGGTGATCCACAGCACCAGGTCGTCGATCTGCAGCGGCGTGGCGGTCGGCGCGCGGCCGCCCCACAGGCGCTCGGTCCGGGTCATCCGGACGGCGAAGCGCCAGCCCAGCAGGATCCCTGCCACATAGGCCAGGGCGTACCAGCGCAGGGCCAGCGGACCCCATTGCAGGGCCCAGGGACCGATATGCACGATGGGGTCGATGTTCGGGAAAATCACGCGCGGCTCCGTGCGGGACACATGGTCGCACTCCTATAGCCTTCGGGCTTCGCTTTCATCCCCCGTTTCCCATATAAGAGCGTCGCCCACTCTTTGGGCCACTCGGAACCGCGATGCACAGCCAGAACCCCTTCCTCGACGAATTCGCCAAGCTCACCCAGGCGGCCATGGGCATCGCCCAGACGGCCGGCGAGGAGGCCAAGACCGCCATGCGGGCCCAGGCCGATCGTCTGGCGGCCGAATTCGACCTGATCCGTCGCGACGATTTCGAGGCCCTGAAGGCCGAGGTCGCGGCGCTGCGCGAAGAGGTCGCGGCTCTGAAGGCGGCCAAGAAGGCGCCCGCCAAAAGCGCTTCTGGAAAAACCGCGACTTCAGGCGAATAGGCGATTCGGCGCTCGCTCACGGCGTGAAGCGAGTTGAGACGAACGTCACGAAGCAGATTAGTGTCCCATGGCGCGTGAGCGATTCATGGCGGGGGCAACCCTCGCCGTCGCGGGCGGGGACGTAGGTTTTTCATGGACACCCAACCGGAAGACGACGACGTCCTGATGGCGCTAGACCCCCTCGAGGTGGTCGAGCACGTGCTGTCGGCCGAGAACCTGACCTTCGATCGCACCGAAGACGGCGATCTGGCGTTCGCGCTGAAGGGCGACTGGAAGGACTACGAACTGTGGTTCGCCTGGCGTCCGGAAGCCGACTGCCTGCAGCTGTGTCTGTCGCTGGATCTGCGCGCGCCCAAGTCCAAGCGCGCCAACGCCTACGAGCTGCTGGCCCTGATCAACCAGCGCGTCTGGCTGGGCCATTTCGAGGTCTGGACCGAGGACGGCGAGGTCGTGTTCCGCCACGCCCTGGCCCTGCCGGCCGGCGAGCGCCCGACCATGGCCCAGGCCGCCTCGATGATCGACGCGGCGGTGGAAGCCGCCGACCGCTTCTTCCCGGCCTTCGAATTCCTGCTCCAGGGCGCCAAGACCCCGGACGAGGCCATGGCCGCCTGCATGTTCGAGACGGTGGGTCAGGCTTGATTTAGGCTTGCGCCCAGCCCCTAGGGTTGTCATCCCGGCCGCAGCGCGAAGCGCGGAAAGCCGAGACCCAGGGGCGACCTCACCGCGCGTGGCCCCTGGGTCCCGGATCGCCGCAAGCGCGTCCGGGATGACACATCAGGTGGAACGCGAAGCATGACCCCCATTCTCCTCCTCGGCGCCGGCCGCATGGGCGGCGCCTTGATCGAAGGCTGGAGCGCGGCTGGCGCCTTCGCCGCCGCCGACCTGATCGTCCGTGATCCTCATGTCGACGCCGCCGCGTTCGTCGGGGCTTTGGTCAATCCTCCGCTCGAGGCCCTGTCCGCCGCCAAGACGGTTCTGCTGGCCGTGAAGCCGCAGATCTGGCGCGAGGCGGTCAAGGACGTGGCTCCGCATCTGGCTTCGGACGCGGTCATCGTGTCGATCGCCGCCGGCGTCCGCGCGGCGGACATCTCCGCGGCCTTCGGCGGCCGGAGCGTGGCGCGGGTGATGCCGACCACCGCCGTGGCGATCGGCCGAGGGACGGCGTCGATCTTCGCCGAGAATGACGCGGCCCGGGCCGCCGCCCACGCCCTGTTCGCGCCGGTCGCGACGGTGGTCGACCTGCCGAATGAGGATCTGCTGCACGCGGCCACCGCCGTCTCGGGCTCGGCCCCGGCCTATCTCTACGCCTTCGTCGAGGCGCTGGAGGCGGCCGGCGCCGCCCAGGGTTTGGACGCAGCCGACAGCGCCCGGCTGGCTCGCGCCACGATCATCGGCGCGGCCGCCCTGATGGAGAAGAGCGGCGAAGAGCCGGCCGAGCTTCGCAAGCAGGTGACCTCGCCGGGCGGCACGACGGCCGCGGCGCTGGCGGTGCTGATGGGCGAGGGCGGCTTCGGCGACCTGCTGCCCAAGGCGCTGGACGCCGCCGTGGCGCGCTCGAAGGAACTTGGCGGCTAAGCGTCTTGCTCCCGTCGCTTTCCGCCGCCATGTGACTCCCATGACCGACGCCCCAATCTCCGCTGACGACGACATCCTCGACCGGGCCGCCGCCGCGGCTCTCGCCCTGGTCGCCGACAAGCCGTGGCCGGCGATCGCCCTGCGCGACATCGCCGTGAAGGCCGAGGTTCCGTTCGCCGAGCTCTACGGCCTGGCCGACAGCAAGCACGCGGTGCTGGCCCATCTGTCGGCCCGCTTCGACCGCGCGGCGCTGGGCGTGGACTACGCCGAGAGCGCCGATGTTCACGACCGCCTGTTCGACGCCGCCATGGCCCGGCTGGAGGCCATGGAGCCGCACCGCGCCGCCCTGATCGCCATCGCCAAGGCCGAGGGCGTCCTCGTTTCGGCGAGCCGCTTTCCCCGCATCGCCCGCGCCGTGCTGGAGGCCGCCGGCGTCGAGGCCACCGCCCCGCGTCTGGCCGCCATGACCGCGGTCTGGGCCCGGGTCGTCCAGGTCTGGCGCGACGACGAAGGCGCGCTGAACCGGACCATGGCCGAGCTGGACAAGCGCCTGAAGCAGATGGCCGATCGGCTGGCGAAGATCGGGGCGGGGTTTTAGCCCCGTCGATGCTCCCCCGCGATGCGGGGGAGCTGTCGCGAAGCGACTGAGGGGGCTAGTGCGGCTTACACCCAGCTCGCCCCCTCCGGCCCTCCGGGCCACCTCCCCCGCAACGCGGGGGAGGAGCTATCGCCTTACCCCGGCAGCCGGATCGAGGCTCGCAGCCCGCCCATCATCGATCGCGACAGCACCAGGTCTCCGCCGAGGCTCCGCGCCATGTCGCGCGCGATCGCCAGGCCCAGGCCGACCCCCTTCTCATTCTGGTTCCGGCTCTCGTCCAGCCGCGAGAATGGCTTGAAGGCCTCTTCGTAGCGATCCTCGGGAATGCCCGGGCCGTCGTCATCGACCGCCACCTCGACGCCGCCGGTCAGGCGGGCTGTGGCCGTGACCTTCACCCGGTCGGCATGGGCGACGCCGTTGTCGATCAGGTTGGCCAAGGCCCGGCGGAAGGCCAGGGGCCGTAGCCGCGCCTGCAGGTCGCGGGTGATCTCGGTCTCGACCATCGCCCCGCCGCGCTCGGCGTCGGCGACCACCCCCTCGACCAGCTCCGACAGGCTTATTTCCTGAACCGCCTCCCCGCCCTCGCCGCGGGCGAAGGCCAGGTACTCGTCGATCATGTGCTCCATCTCGGAGAGATCGCCCTTCATGGCCTCCAGCTGTTCGCTGGGTTCGGACATGGCCATTTCCAGCTTCAGGCGGGTGAGCGGCGTGCGCAGATCATGGCTGACGCTGGCGAGCAGGGCGGTGCGCTGCTCGATATGGCGGACGATACGCGCCCGCATGGCCATGAAGGCCATGGCCGCCTGGCGGACCTCGCGCGCGCCATGCGGCTTGAAGTCGTGGTCCTCGCCCCGGCCGAAGGCGTCGGCGGCGTCGGCCAGGCGCTCGATCGCCCGCACCTGGTTGCGGATGAACAGGATGGCCACCGCCGTCAGCAGCATCGTCGCCACCACCATCCACAGGATGAAGATGTGACCCTGGGTGGCGTAGGCCCGGTCGCGCAGGGCGTAGATCTGCAGGACCCCGTCCTTCACCTGCACGCGGATGTCGATATAGGCGGTGTAGCGGGTGGTGTCGAACCAGAAGGGGTTGTCGAGCCGGTCGTCGAGCGCCTTGTCCAGCGAGCGATCCAGGGCGGCGAACAGCGAAGGCCGGTGGCCGGTCGGCAGCTTGCGGCCCTTCTGGAAGGCGATCGACAGCGACAGAGAGTCCTCGGCCCGCTGGGCCAGCTTCTCGACGGCGGCGGGGCTGGGGTCGTCCTCGTAGGACTGCACGGCCCAGGCGATGTCGCCGGCCAGGCCTTCCGACAGCTTGCTGGTCACCGACTGCCAGTGGGCGTCGAAGAACGCCCAGGTCACGGCGATCTGCATCAGCGCCACCGGCAGGATGATGATCAGCAAGCTGCGGCCGAACAGGCTGGTCGGCAGCAAGCGCTTGATGAACAACGGGATATAGAGCTTGGTGCGCAGGCGCATCAATCAGTCCGGCGCCAGCCGGTAGCCGACGCCGCGCACGGTCTGGAGATAGCGGGGGTTCTTCGGGTCCGGTTCGATCTTGCGGCGCAGGCGGGTGACCTGGACGTCGACCGCGCGGCCGGTGGCGTCGGCGGTGTCGCGGGCCAGCTCCAGGCGGTCGACCGGCTCGTGGGCCGAGCGGGCCAGGCGGCGCAGCAGGGTGACCTCGGCCTCGGTCAAGCGCACGACCTCGCCGTCGCAGGTCAGTTCGCCGCGATCGGCCTCGAACGTGCAGCGGCCCAGCGGCAGCGCCTTGGGCCCCACCGGCCGCGCCGATGACCGGCGCAGGATGGCCTCGATGCGCAGCAGCAGCTCCTGCGGCTCGAACGGCTTGCCCAGATAGTCGTCGACGCCGCTGGACAGCCCCTCGATGCGGTCGGCGGTCTGGTCGCGGGCGGTCAGCATCAGGATCGGCGTGCGGCCGCTCTCGCCGCCCCGGCCCCGAAGGCGCTTGGTGAAGGCGTAGCCATCCTCGCCGGGCATCATCACGTCCAGCACCATCAGGTCGAAGTCCAGGGCGCCGAACAGGCGGTCGGCCCCGGCCGCGTCCGAGGCGGCGGTGACCCGGAAACCCGCCCGGCTGAGGAATTCCTTGATCAGTTTGCGCAGGCGGTCGTCGTCGTCGACGACCAGGATGTGGCGCTCGCGGCGTTCTTCGGGGCTCATGGCGTCATTGTATCAGGTTTGGCGTCGGGCGGCGCCGATACCCTGGCGCGGACCGGCCAGCGCCGCCAGGATCCGCCGCGCGCCGGCCACGCCGTCAAGGCCCCCGGTGCGATAGGCGCGGGCCAGCAGCGCCCGCAGCCGCTCGGCCGTGCGGTGCTCGAAGGCCACCCCCTCGGGCGTCAGGGTCGCCGGACGCCGACGGCCGTCCAGATCGCCCGCGCCGCGCTCGACCAGGCCGGCCTTCCGCAGGTCGGCCAGGGTGCGGCTGGCGGCCTGCTTGGACAGGCTGGTCAGCTTGGAAAGATCCTGCACGCCGATGCCCGGTCGACGGCGCAGCAGGAAGGTCGCGCGCCAATGCGAGCGGCCCAGGCCCAGGGTCTCGGCCTCCAGCGCCGCGTCGACGGCGGCCCACAGCGAGGCCTCTGCGAGCAGGATGAGTTCCAGCCCGCCGTCCAGCTCTTCCTCGCGGAGGATCAGACGGGGATCGTCCGAACCAGGCTGCAGCGGGGCTATCATCGCGCGGAGTCCATTTTATTTGACGCCCCCGTCCTCGGGGCGTCTAAGAGCCGGGTTTCCAATAAGGAGGTCTTGGGCCGATGTCTCTGGTTCCCTTCGACGATCGTGACGGTTGGATCTGGCTGGACGGCCAGTTCGTTCCCTGGCGCGAGGCGAAGGTGCACGTATTGACCCACGGACTTCACTACGCCTCGTCCGTGTTCGAAGGCGAGCGGATGTACGGCGGCGAGATTTTCAAGCTGACCGAGCATACCGAGCGCCTGTTCAAGTCGGCGGAGATCCTCGACTTCAAGATCCCCTACACGGTGGCCGAGATCGACGAGGCCTGCAAGGCGACCGCGGCCAAGAATAACCTCAAGGATTGTTATGTCCGCCCGATCGCCTGGCGGGGCAGTGAAATGATCGGTGTTTCGGCGCAGCAGACCAAGATCCACGTCGCCATCGCCGTCTGGGAGTGGCCCAGCTACTTCGATCCGGCGACCAAGGCCAAGGGCATCCGCCTGACCTGGGCCAAGTACCAGCGTCCGGACCCCAAGACCGCTCCGGTCGCGGCCAAGGCCGCCGGCCTCTACATGATCTGCACCATCTCCAAGCACGCCGCCGAGAAGGACGGTTACGCCGACGCGATGATGCTGGACTATCGCGGCTATGTGGCCGAGGCGACCGGCGCGAACGTGTTCTTCGTCAAGGACGGCGTGCTGCACACGCCCAAGCCCGACTGCTTCCTGGACGGCATCACCCGCCGCACGGTGATCGCCATCGCCAAGGACAAGGGGATCGAGGTCGTCGAGCGCCACATCCAGAAGGAAGAGCTGGCGACCTTCACCGAGTGCTTCATCGTCGGCACCGCCGCCGAGGTCACCCCGGTGTCCGAGATCGGCGAGTTCAGGTTCACGCCCGGCAAGCTGTCGCTGGACCTGATGGACACCTATGCGGCGCTGGTGCGCGGCCAGGCGATGGCCGAGGCGTAAGCCTCCGGACAGGGGGGCGTAAGCAGGCGCTTATCACGGCGCCTGTAAGCCTTCCGCCTATGGCGGCGCGGTCTGGCGCGGCGCACCCCTTCTCTCGTCTCAAGCACGGGAGAACCGCAAGTGACCAAGCCATCGTTCGCCATATTCGGCGCCAGCCTCCTGATCCTGTCCCTGGCCGCCCCCGCCCTCGCCCTCGCGGAGGAGGCCAGGCTTCCTCGGGCCAAGGTCGTCTCGCCCGCCTCGGCCGCCTCCAAGCCGGCGCCGGCCAAGGCCGAGGATCCGGACGACGACGCCCGCCACAAGGCTCGCCCCAAATCGGTTGAGCGCGACCACGCCGAGCGGGGCGAAAGGCATGACGCGGAGCGCCGCCATGACCGCGACTGAGACGACGCCGGCGTCCCGCCGCTGGGACCCGGTGGTCAAGCTGACGCATTGGACCGTTGTCGCCGCCGTCGTCGCCAACGGATTGATCACAGAGGCAGGCTCGACCCCGCACCTGTGGGTCGGCTATGCGCTGGCCGCCACTCTTGTCCTGCGTCTGATCTGGGGCGTCATCGGTCCGGCCGAGGCGCGGTTCTCGGCCTTTCCGCCCAGCCCGCGCCGCGCCCTGGCGCATATCCGGGAGATCGTCGCCGGTCGACGCACCGAGCACGCCTCGCATAATCCGCTCGGCGCGCTGATGGTCTATGCGATCTGGAGCGTCCTGGCCGTCATCGTCGTGACCGGTCTGCTGATGGTCAGCGCCCCCGACACGCCGGAACGCGCCGCCGCCTCGCCGGTCGCCACGGTCGCGACGCTCGATCGTAACGGGGATGACCACGAAGAGGCCGGGGAAGCCGGCGAAGAGCATGAGGAGGGCCCGCTGACCGAGGTCCATGAGGCTGCGGTGAACTTGCTCTACGGCCTCATCGTCCTGCACATCGCGGGCGTCGTCTTCGAAACGCGGCGGAGCGGACGGCGGATAGTCTTGGCGATGCTTCCCGGGCGGCGCTAAGTCTCTGGCGATGATCAATCGACGTCGAGCCCTCGAACACAGGATCACGATGATCGCGGTCATCGTGATCCTGCAGCTGGCCGCGACCATCTTCTTCCTGGTCGACTTCACGGGCGACCTGCGCGCCGGCGCACTGGGTTCTCACCTGCTGGCCGAGGGCGGCGCGGCGCTGGCCCTGCTGGTCGGCGTCCTGTTCGGCGCGACCCAGGTCCGCTGGCTCGTCCTGCGCGCCCGCCAGGACGAGGCGGCGGTGGCCGCGGCCAAGGGCGCCCTGGCCGAGCTGGCGCGCCTGCGCTTTTCCGACTGGCGGCTGACCGCGGCCGAGGCCGATGTCGCCCTCTTCGCCCTGAAGGGCTGTGACGTCGCCGAGATCGCCACCCTTCGCGGCGCGGCCGCGGGCACCGTGCGCGCGCAGCTGGCCCGGGTCTACGCCAAGGCCGGCGTGCGCTCGCAATCGGCGCTGATCGCCTTGTTCATGGAGGAGCTGGTGGAGACCGCCGACGGCGAGGGAGACGCGGACGAGCGGCGCCGCGACCCGTAGCCGGTCGCCGCCGCCCGCGCTGGGGCGAGCCTTAGGCCGCCTCCGCCTCTTCGTTCGCCGGAACCTGGCGGATCAGGTAGTCGAAGGCCGACAGCGAGGCCTTGGCGCCCTCGCCCATGGCGATGATGATCTGCTTGTAGGGCGTGACCGTCGCGTCGCCGGCGGCGAAGACGCCGGGCAGCGAGGTTTCGCCGCGATAGTCGACCTCGATCTCGCCGCGATTGGTCAGGGCGACGCCGGAGTCCTTCAGCCACTCGGTGTTGGGAACCAGGCCGATCTGCACGAAGACGCCTTCCAGGTCCACGCGGTTGACGCTGTCCTGGTTGCGGTCCTTGTACGACAGGCCCGAGACCTTGCCGTTCTCGCCGTGGATCTCGGTGGTCATGGCCGAGGTGACGATCTTGACGTTCGGCAGGCTGGCCAGCTTGCGCTGCAGGACGGCGTCGGCGCGCAGCTGGCTGTCGAACTCGATCAGCGTCACGTGGGCGACGATGCCGGCCAGGTCGATGGCCGCCTCGACGCCGCTGTTGCCGCCGCCGATCACCGCCACGCGCTTGCCCTTGAACAGCGGGCCGTCGCAGTGCGGGCAGTAGGCCACGCCCTTGTTGCGGTACTCGGCCTCGCCGGGAACGTTGACGTTCCGCCAGCGGGCGCCGGTCGACAGGATGACGGTGCGCGACTTCAGGCTGGCGCCGTTCTCCAGCTTGACCTCGATCAGGCCGCCGGCGGTCTTGGCCGGAACCAGACCGACAGCCTTCTGCAGGTTCATGATGTCGACGTCGTATTCCTTGACGTGCTGCTCCAGCGCCGCGGCCATTTTCGGACCCTCGGTGTGGGGGACCGAGATGAAGTTCTCGATGGCCATGGTGTCCAGCACCTGGCCGCCGAACCGCTCGGCCGCGACCCCGGTCCGGATGCCCTTGCGGGCGGCGTAGACCGCCGCGGCCGCGCCGGCGGGGCCGCCGCCGATGACCAGCACCTCGAAGGCGTCCTTGGCTTTGATCTTCTCGGCCATGCGGTCGCCCGCGCCGGCGTCCAGCTTGGCCAGGATCTGTTCGACATCCATGCGGCCCTGGCCGAAGGCCTCGCCGTTCAGCAGGATGGTCGGCACGGCCATGACTTGGCGGGCCTCGACCTCGTCCTTGAACAGGGCGCCGTCGATGGCGACGTGGCTGATGCGCGGATTGAGCGCGCTCATGGTGTTGAGAGCCTGCACCACGTCCGGGCAGTTCTGGCAGGATTGCGAGAAATAGGTCTCGAAGCGGTAGTCGCCGTCCAGCGCCTTGATCCGTTCGATGACCTCGGCGTCGAGGCGCGGCGGGTGGCCGCCGACATGCAGCAGGGCCAGCACCAGCGAGGTGAACTCGTGACCCAGCGGCAGGCCGGCGAAGCGCACCGAAGCGTCACCGGCGGCGCGGGTAATGGCGAAGGAGGGCTTGCGGGCGTCGTCGCCCGACAGGTTCAGGCTGACCTTGTCCGACGTCGCGGCGACGTCTTCCAACAGGGCCAGCATCTCCTTCGAACCGGCGTCATCCGCGAGGGAGGCGACCAGTTCGATCGGCTGGCGCAGGTTCTGCAGATAGGTGGTCAACTGGGTCTTCAGACCGGCGTCCAGCATGGCGCGCTCCCAAAAAGGCTAGGGGGAGAGAAAGGTGGCGTTCGATTTTCGGGGGGAGGAGGATCGAACGCGGCGTACGATCAAGGGCCGGGCCGCCGACCGGTCCGAATGAACGGCCGGCGGTCCGGGTAGTCGTTAGGCTTTAGATCTTGCCGACCAGGTCGAGCGACGGGGCCAGGGTCTTTTCACCCTCTTCCCACTTGGCCGGGCAGACTTCGCCCGGGTGGCTGGCCACGTATTGGGCGGCCTTGATCTTGCGCAGCAGCTCGATGGCGTTGCGGCCGATGCCTTCGGCGGTGACTTCCATGAACTGGATCACGCCTTGCGGGTCGACCAGGAAGGTGCCGCGGTCGGCCAGGCCGACGCCCGGGCGCATGATCTCGAAGTTGTTGGTCACCACGCCCGACGGGTCGCCGATCATGGTGTACTTGATCTTGCCGATGGCCGGCGAGCTGTCGTGCCAGGCCTTGTGCGAGAAGTGCGTATCGGTCGACACCGAATAGATCTCGACGCCCAGGCGGGTGAAGACGTCGTAGTTGTCGGCCAGGTCTTCCAGCTCGGTCGGGCAGACGAAGGTGAAGTCGGCGGGATAGAAGAAGAAGACCGACCACTTGCCCTTGGTGTCGGCTTCGCTGACCGTGACGAACTTGCCGTCCTTGTAGGCCTGGGCGGTGAAGGGTTTGATCTCGGTGTTGATCAGCGACATGAGGCGCTCCGGTTGGAAGAAGATGGGTCCTGTTACAGGCCCGACTCGTGATTGAGCAAATTGATAAAACTTCTGGTCGGAATAGATTGGATCTATCAATTTCGCAAAAGCGAAATGGGTCTGGGCGAATTCCTCGGTGCTTGTTGACTCAATGATGAATTATCGAATTTCAAGTATGGATCGCTAGCGTGGCTTTGCCATTGCTTTGTCGCAAAAACTTGTGGAGCCAAGGCTTCTGGCGCCGGCGTTTCGCCGCGACGCCGTGCCCCCGCTCCACATTGGTCAGACCAATTTGGTTGATCGGCTAAGCCATCTTGTGCGAACTCTTGCGCGCGAACCCTTCGCCATGAAGACGCGTATCGCTTGTGCGGACGGGGCTTCCCGACGATGGTCCCACATCCAGTGGAGTGTGCTTTGACCGGAAAGAGGCCGACCATCGACGACGTCGCCCGCGTTTCGGGCGTGGCGCGCGTGACGGTGTCTCGGGTGCTGAACGGCGGCCCCAATGTCCGCGACGAGGTCCGGGCCCGGGTCATGCGGGCCATCGAGCAGTTGGACTACAAGGTCAATCCGCAGGCCCGCAGTCTGGCGGGCGGGGCCAGCCGCTTGCTGGCCTTTGTCTTCGCCTCGGACCTCGAGAACGATCCGAACTCCTACTATGAATCCGCCCTGGAACTGGGAGCCCTGCGCGCCTGCCTGACGCTGGGCTACCAGGTGCTGGTCCAGAACGTCCCGCAGCAGACCCCCGACCGCGAGAAGCGGGTGCTGGACCTGATCACCAGCCAGCGCTGCGAGGGCCTGATCCTGTCGCCCCCCTATAGCGACGACGTCTCGCTGATCCAGGCGGCCCTGGCCCAAGGCTGCAAGGTGGTGACGGTGTCGCCGGGCGGACCGGGCCGCGGGATCGCCGACGGCGTCGGCGTCGACGACGAGGCCGGCGGCTACGACATGGCGCGGGAGTTGTTGCGCCTGGGTCACCGGCGCTTCGGCTTCATCGCCGGACTGGAGGGCCACCTCTCGGCCGACCGACGCATGAAGGGGTTCGAGCGCGCCCTGGCCGAGGAAAGCCTGGGCCAGGAGGCCTGGATCATGGCGCGCGGCGACTTCACCTTCCGCTCGGGCGCGCACCTTGCGCCGCAGCTGCTGGACCATCCGCTAAGCCCCAGCGCCCTGGTCTGCGCCAATGACGACATGGCCGCCGGCGTGCTGTCGGCCGCCCACGCGCGGGGCTTGAGCATTCCGCGCGACCTGTCGATCACGGGCTTCGACGACGCCCCCGTCGCCGCCATCGTCTGGCCGCCGCTGACCACCGTGCATCAACCGGTGAAGGTGCTGGGCCAACGCGCCGTCGAGATGCTGGTGGCCCGACTGACCGGGGCCAACACCGCTTCCACCCCCGTCTTCCAGCAGCTTGACCACGCCGTGGTTCACCGCCAGACCACGGCCGCGCGCTAGAGCATTTTCCGATAAGTGTGAAACGGTTATCGGATGGAAAAATGCTCTAAACTTTTGAAATGGAGCCCTTTTTATCCGATCTGATTGATGCGATCAGATCGGAAAGGGCTCTAGCGGTCCATACCCGCTTTCCGGTTTCGACCTTGACAACGTTGTCGCCCGGCGTGCTACTGGAAGCGCTTCCATGGAAGCGCTTCCACGGCCAAGGTTGGTCTCACGAGAATAAGGCGGTCGCTCGCCCAGGAGCGGCTTCAGAGGGGAGAGCTACAATGCGAAACCGCAAGAGCGGGACGCGTCCGTCCGTCCAGAAATTCTATGTCACCGCGTCCACGGCCGCGATCAGCCTGGCCCTGGCCGGCTCGGCTTGGGCGCAAGAGGCCGCGCCGGCCTCGCAGGCCGACGACACGGTCGACGCGATCGTGGTGACGGGCATCCGCGCCGGCATCCAGAACTCGATCAACATCAAGAAGAACGAGACCTCGATCGTCGAGGCCGTCTCGGCCGAGGACATCGGCAAGCTGCCGGACGTCTCGATCGCCGAGTCGATCGCCCGCCTGCCGGGTCTGGCCGCCCAGCGGGTCAACGGCCGCGCCCAGGTGATCTCGATCCGGGGTCTCGCGCCCGACTTCACCACCACGCTGCTGAATGGCCGCCAGCAAGCCAGCTCCGGCGACAACCGCGCCGTCGAGTTCGACCAGTATCCGTCGGAACTGCTGTCCAGCGTCGTGATCTACAAGACGCCCGACGCCCAGGTCTCGGGCATGGGCCTGTCGGGCACCGCCGACCTGCGCACCGTGCGCCCGCTGGAATACGGCAAGCGCGTCCTGGCCTTGAACCTGCGCGGCGAGAAGACCTCGGGCAAGAAGCTGAACGATGACTCCCACAACGTGGGCGGCCGCTTCAGCGCCAGCTATATCAACCAGTTCGCCGACGGCACGATCGGCGTGGCCCTGGGCTACGCCCACCTGGATTCGCCCTCGCAGGTGAAGCGCTACAAGGCCTATGGCTATGAGGCCTTCCCGCCGGAATCGACCTCGCCGGACAGCGCCGACGGCGCCCTGATGCTGAACGGCCAGGAGATCATGGCCGTCTCGCGCAACAACAAGCGCGACGCGGTCATCGGCATCTTCGAGTACCAGCCGAACGACCGGATCCACTCGACGCTGGACCTGTACTACTCGACCTTCAATCAGAAGGAGACGACGCGCGGCGCCCAGTGGTTCTCGAACCCTTACGCCGACGGCGTGACCTATTCGAACGTCACGACCGCCGACATGGGCGGCTCGAAGTTCGCCACCGGCGGCACGCTGAACAACGGCGTGCCGATCGTGCGCAACGACTACAATACGCGCCGGGACCAGCTGTTCTCGGCCGGCTTCAACAACGAATTCCAGCTGACCGAAAAGACCAAACTGGTCGCCGACCTGTCCTATTCGTCGAACAAGCGGAAGGAACAGATCATGGAGACCTACGCCGGCTACGGCCGTGGCGTGGGCGGGGTCACCGGGTCGACGGCGGACGTGGGCCGCACCTATGACACCATCGGTTTCAAGGTCGCCGACAACGGGTTCTCGCAATATGACGAGGGCCTGAACTACGCCGACGCCAGCAAGGTCACCCTGGGCGACCGCGCCCCGTGGGGCGGCTGGGGTCACGACGGCGCGATCCGCTATCCGCACGTCAAGGAAGACGTCAAGGCCGTCGACATCCGGCTCGAGCACGAGATGGACGGCTTCATCACCCAGCTGTCGGGCGGCGTGAACTACACCAAGCGCGACAAGGGCAAGACCGTCTCGGACAACGACCTGTTCCTGAAGAACGGCCGCCAGCAGGTCTATGTCGACCAGGCCGACCTGGTCTCGCCGACCAATCTGGGCTTCGCCGGCTTCGGCGACGTCCTCTCGGTCAAGATCGGCGACGTCTGGAAGAAGTACTACAACTCGTCGCCGATCCTCGACGCCAACTACTACGACAAGAACTGGGACATCACCGAGGAGGTCACGACCTTCTTCGCCAAGGCCAACTTCCAGAGCGGCGACCTGCGCGGCAATGTCGGCGTCCAGGTGGTCCAGCAGAAGCAGGAGTCGAGCGGCGTCGTGATCAACGGCACCGAAGCCGGGCAGCCGATCGTCCCGACCAAGATCAACGCCAAGGACGACTACACCGACGTCCTGCCCAGCCTGAACCTGATCTACGACCTGGGCGGCGGCCACCGCCTGCGCTTCGCCCTGTCCAAGACCATGGCCCGTCCGCGCATGGACGACATGCGCGCCAACGTGACCCCCGGCTTCAACGGCCTGGTCTGCTCCAGCCAGCCCTGCGGTCCGGGCACGACGGTCAATCCGTGGTCGGCCTCGGGCGGCAATCCGCACCTGAAGCCCTGGATGGCCAAGGCCGCGGACCTGGCCTACGAGTGGTACGTCAGCCCCGCGACCTATGTGTCGGTGGCCGGCTTCTACAAGAAGCTCGACACCTACATCTACCAGCAGTCGGGCACGTTCGATTTCACGGGCATTCCGCTGCCGGCGGGGGCCAACATCCCGGCCGGGACGATCATCAACAACATCGGCCAGATGACCTTGCCGGCCAACGGCAATGGCGGCGTGGTCAAGGGCGTGGAGTTCAGCGGCGCGGTCGACTTCGGCCAGTTCGCCGATGTCCTGAAGGGCTTCGGCGTCCAGGGCAGCCTATCGCTGACCAAGTCGAACCTGAATCCGACCAACAACCCCGATCCCACCCAGGAAGTCCGCATCCCGGGCCTGTCGGGCACGGTCTACAACGTCACCGGCTACTACGAGCGCGGCGGCTTCCAGGCGCGCATCAGCCAGCGCTACCGCTCGGCCTTCAAGGGCGAGGTGGTGCAACTGTTCGCCACCCGGGGCTTCACCGAGATTCTGGCCGACAAGCAGGTGGACGCCCAGATCGGCTACACCTTCAACGACGGTCCGCTGGAGAACCTCGGGATCCTGCTGCAGGTCAACAACCTGACGGACTCGCCGTACCGCACGCGCCTGGGTCTCGACGGCGGCGGCACCAAGACCCAGAGCGGCGGTTCGCTGCCGGAGACCTACGAGAAGTACGGCCGTCAGATCCTGTTCGGCGTGAACTATCGGTTCTAAGCAGAAGGCTGAGCCGAGCCGCGCTCCCCCGCGGCTTGGGCTCGCCAGGCAAGAACCAACGGAGGCGGGGGCGCCTGAGGCGTCCCCGACCTTTGCTCAATGGGAGGCGGGTGGTTGCAACCGCTCAAGAAGATACTGATCGCCGGAGGCGGGTCCGCCGGCTGGATGACGGCGGCGCTGTGTTCGCGGCTGTTCCAGGGTCTCTATGAGATCGTCCTGATCGAGTCCGAGCAGATCGGCACGGTCGGGGTCGGGGAGGCGACCATCCCCGCCATCAAGAAATTCAACGAACTGCTCGGCCTCGACGAGGACGACTTCCTGCGCAAGACGCAGGGCTCGTTCAAGCTGGGCATCGAGTTCCGCAACTGGTTCCGCAAGGGCGAGAGCTACCTGCATGGCTTCGGCGTGCTGGGCCAGGACCTGGGCTGGCTGCGCGTTCACCAATACTGGCTGCGGATGCGCGAGCTGGGCCAGGCCCCGGACTTCAACGCCCTGTCGATCAACAACGCCATGGCGTTGCAGGACAAGTTCATGCGCGCCCGGGCTGACATGGCGGAGTCGCCGATCGGCCACATCGCCCACGCCTTCCACTTCGACGCCGGCCTCTACGCCAAGCACCTGTCGACCTACGCCCAGGCGCGCGGCGTGCAGCGGCGCGAGGGCAAGATCGTCGACGTGACGCTGCGGCCCGAGGACGGCTTCGTCCAGTCGGTGACCATGGACGACGGCGAGGTCATCGCCGCCGACCTGTTCGTCGACTGCTCGGGCTTCCGGGGCCTGATCATCGAGCAGGCCCTGAAGACCGGCTACGAGGACTGGACCCGCTGGCTGCCGGCTGACCGGGCCATCGCCGTGCCGACCGAGCGCTCGGCGCACTTCACGCCCTATACCCGCTCGACGGCCCACGACGCCGGCTGGCAGTGGCGGATCCCGCTGCAGCACCGCACCGGCAACGGCCATGTCTATTCCAGCCAGTATATCGACGACGACGAGGCCGAGCGCGTCCTGCTGGCGAACCTGGACGGCGCCCAGCGCGCCGACCCGCTGCGCATCCGCTTCACGACCGGCAAGCGCAAGAAGATCTGGAACAAGAACTGCGTCTCGATCGGCCTGGCCAGCGGCTTCATGGAGCCCCTGGAGTCGACCAGCCTGCACCTGATCCAGTCGGCCGTGATCCGCATGGTCCGCCTGCTGCCCGATGGCGGCTTCGATCAGGCCAATGTCGACGAGTTCAATCGTCAGAGCGACTTCGAATACGAGCGCATCCGCGACTTCATCATCCTGCACTACAAGGCCACCGAGCGCGACGATACGCCGTTCTGGCGCCACTGCCGCGACATGGAGGTCCCCGCCACCCTGCAGCGGAAGATGGACCTGTTCCGCGCCAACGGCCGGGTGTTCCGCGAGGACGACGAACTGTTCACCGAGGAGAGCTGGATCCAGGTGTTCCTGGGCCAGGGCGTGATCCCGCGCGGCTACGACCCGCTGGTCCGCGTCCACTCGGACGAAGCCATCGCCACCCACCTCGGCAATATCCAGACGGTCATCGGCAAGTGCCTGAACGTGATGCCCAGCCACGCCGAGTTCGTGGCCCGCGCGTGCCAGGCCCCGCCGTTGCCGGCGACCCCTGTTCCAGTCCCCTAGACGTCTTCGACGGAGTAACGCCATGACGACCGCCGCCCAGCCTTCATCCGCCCTGCGGATCCTGTGCCGGACCACCGCCGCCGTGGCGTTGCTCGCCCTGACCCCGATGTCCCTGGCCTTTGGATCCGGGGCGCTCGCCCAGGTCATGCCGACCAAGGACAGCGCCCCGCTGGCCCCGCGCGCCAACGACCCGGCCTGGGCCCGCGCCGACGCCCTCGTCAAGCAGATGACGCTTGATGAAAAAATCAGATATCTGCACGGCCTGTTCCCGCCGAACACCAAGCCGGCGCCGGCCGACATGATCCCCTCGGCCGGTTATGTGCCGGGCGTGCCGCGCCTGAAGATCCCGACCTTGCGGGAAAGCGACGCCAGCCTGGGCGTGGCCAACCAGGTCGAGCAGCGCAAGGGCGACGTCGCCACCGCCCTGCCGTCGGGCCTGGCCTTGGCCTCGACCTTCGAGCCCAAGCTGGCCTATGCCGGCGGCGCGATGATCGGCGCCGAAGCCCGCGCCAAGACCTTCAACGTCCTGCTGGCCGGCGGCGTCAACCTGACCCGCGACCCGTGGGCCGGTCGCAACTTCGAATATCTCGGCGAGGACCCGTTGCTGGCCGGCGAAATGGCGGGCGAGCAGATCAAGGGCGTGCAGTCCAACCACATCGTCTCGACGATCAAGCACTTCGCCCTCAACGCCCAGGAGACCGGCCGCCACGTGATGGACGCGCAAATTGGCGAGGCCGACCTGCGCGAAAGCGATCTGCTGGCCTTCCAGATCGCGATCGAGAAGAGCAATCCGGCCTCGGTCATGTGCGCCTACAACAAGGTCAATGGCGACTGGGCCTGCCAGAACGACTTCCTGCTGAACAAGGTGCTCAAGCGCGACTGGAACTATCCGGGCTTCGTCATGTCCGACTGGGGCGCGGTGCACAGCACGGTGAAGGCCGCGCTGGCGGGGCTCGACCAGCAGTCGGGCCAGGAACTGGACACCCAGATCTTCTTCGGCGACGACCTGAAGGCCGCCGTGGCCAAAGGCGAGGTCAGCCAGGCGCGCGTCGACGACATGGTCCGGCGCATCCTGCATGGCGTGATCACCTCGGGCCTGATGGACAACCCGACCCCGACGACCGCCCAGCCCATCGACTACGCCGCCCACGCCAAGGTCGCCCAGGCCGTGGCCGAGCGCGGTTCGGTGCTGCTGAAGAACGACGGAAATCTGCTGCCCCTGGCCAAGACAGCCAAGAAGATCGTGCTGATCGGCGCCCATGCCGATGTCGGCGTGATCTCGGGCGGCGGCTCGTCGCAGGTGCGGTCGGTCGGCGGCGCGCCGGTCGAGATCCCGCTGGACGGCGGCGAGGCCGCCTCGTTCGTCCGCGTCACCTGGCACGCCTCCTCGCCGCTGGAGGCGATTAAGGCCGCCGCGCCGGGCGCTGAAGTGATCTATGTCGACGGCAAGGACCCGGCCGCCGCGGCCGCCGCGGCCAAGGACGCCGACGTCGCCATCGTCTTCGCCTGGCACTGGCAGACCGAGGCCCAGGACGCGCCGTCGATCGCCCTGCCGGACAATCAGGACGCCCTGATCGACGCCGTCGCCGCCGCCAACAAGCACTCCATCGTCGTGCTGGAGACCGGCGGTCCGGTGACCATGCCCTGGCTGGATCGCGTCGGGGCGGTGCTGCAGGCCTGGTATCCCGGCCAGCGCGGCGGCCAGGCCATCGCCCGCATCCTTTTCGGCGACGTGAACCCGTCGGGCCGCCTGGCCATGACCTTCCCGAAGTCCGCCGACCAGGCCCCGCGCGGCAGCGCGCCGGGCTTCGCCGAGCAGGCCGCCATCGACGACGCCCGTCGCGCCGGCCAGAAGGTCGATGGCATCAAGGGCTTCGCCGTAAAGTATCCGGAGGGCGCCGCTGTCGGTTACCGCTGGTACGCCCAAGAGAAGCGTCAGCCGCTCTATCCGTTCGGCTATGGCCTGTCGTACACGGCCTTCGCCTACAAGAACCTCAAGGTCGAGGACGCGGCGGGCCTGAAGGTCAGCTTCGACGTCACCAACACCGGCAAGGTCGCCGGCGCCGACACCCCGCAGCTCTACGTCACGGCGGGCAAGCGCAAGCCGATGGTTCGCCTGGCGGGCTTCGAGAAGGTCGACCTGGCGCCGGGCCAGACCGAGCGCGTCACCCTGACCGTCGAGCCGCGCCTGCTGGCCGACTACGACGTCGCCAAGCCCGGCTGGACGATCCCGGCCGGGACCTATCCGCTCTATGTCGGAAGCCACGCCGGGGACATGGCCCTGACCGGCAAGGCCAACCTCAAGGCCTGGTCGCGGAGGCCGTGATGCGAACCCTCTCCCTCACCCTCGCCGCCGCGCTCGTCGCGGCGGCCCCCGCCCACGCCGCGCCCAAGCTGCACAGCTGGACGACGACCGGCGACAAGAGCCAACTGCTGGCCGCCCAGGCGCCGTCGGGCGTGGTGGCGGCCGATGCGGTCGCTGGCCTGCCTGTGGTCGCGGTCGACGCCAAGGAGCGCCACCAGACCATGGTCGGCTTCGGCGCGGCGATCACCGACGCCTCGGCCTGGCTGATCCAGAACAAGCTGACCCCGGCCCAGCGCGACGGCCTGCTGCGCGAGCTCTATGGGCGCGGGGAGGGCGGCCTCGGCTTCAGCTTCACGCGCGTGACGATCGGCGCCTCGGACTTCTCGCTGGACCACTACAGCCTGGACGACGCGCCGGGTGGCGCGGCCGATCCGGCGCTGCAGCACTTCTCGCTGAAGCGGCCGCAGGAATTCGTCTTCCCGACCGTGCGCGCGGCCCTGAAGATCAATCCCGAGCTGAAGGTCATGGCCTCGCCGTGGAGCGCTCCGGCCTGGATGAAGACCACCGGCTCGCTGGTGAAGGGGCAACTGAAGCCCGAGGCCTATCCGGTCTATGCCGACTTCTTCGCGCGCTACATCAAGGAAGCCAGGAAGGTGGGCGTCCCCACCGACTATCTGAGCATCCAGAACGAACCCGACTTCGAGCCGGACAACTATCCCGGCATGCGCTGGCTCCCCGCCGACCGCGCCAGGTTCTTCGGCGAGAACCTGGCCCCGGTGTTCAAACGCGAGAAGATCGCGACCAAGGTGCTCGACTGGGACCACAATTGGGACCAGCCGCAGCAGCCGCTGACCGTTCTGGCCGACGCCAAGGCCAGGGCCTTTGTCGCCGGCGTCGCCTGGCACTGTTATGCCGGCCAGGTCGAGGCCATGGAGACGGTGCGCGCGGCCCATCCGGACAAGGACGTCTTCTTCACCGAGTGCTCGGGCGGCGAATGGGCTCCCAAGTTCGACGACAGCTTCTCGTGGATGGTCGAGCAGCTGATCATCGGCTCCACCCGTCGGGGCGCGCGCGGCGTCTTGATGTGGAACCTGGCCCTGGACGAGAAGTTCGGCCCACACGCCGGCGGCTGCGGCGACTGCCGGCCGGTGGTGACGATCGACAGCACGAGCGGCGCGATCACCCGCACCCAGGAATATTACGCCTTCGGCCAGGCCAGCCGCTTCGTGAAGCCCGGCGCGGTGCGGATCGGCTCGCCGGAAAAGGTCGGCGACCTGCGAACGGTCGCCTTCCAGAACCGCGACGGCGGCCGGGTGCTGCTGGTGCTGAACACCGGCAAGACGCCGGCGGATTTCGCCATCGTCGAGGGCGGCCGGCGGTTCAAGGCCAGCATCCCGGCGCGCGCGGCGACGACCTTTACCTGGTAGGCTCTATCTCAAGCATCTAGAGCGTGGCAGCCGAAGCCGCTCACACAGTCGGCTGCCACGCTCAGCTCGAGATCTTGGCTTCCAGCTCGTTCAGGCGCGCGCGCGTCACCGCAAGGTCCGGTCCGAACCGCGCCGGGTCGGCGGCGGCGAGGCGGCCAGCGATGTCGTAGCTCTCGCGGTAGAGATCCAGCGCTCGCATGCGATGGCCCCTGTCCTCGCGCAGGTCGGCCAGACGTTCCAGGTTCACCGATAGCGCCCGCTGGGCGCCCGCGTCGCCGGCCTCGCGGCCGCCGCGCGAGCGTCGCAGGGCCAGGGCCTCCTCGAAGGCGGCGAGGGCGGCGTCCAGGCGACCCTCGGCCTCGGCCACGTCGCCGACGCCCGACAGCGAACCGGCCAGCAGTTCGGCGCTTTCGTCGTCGCCGCGCGTCTGCCGCACCTGGCGGGCGTAGGAAACCGAGGTGTCATAGGCCTCGGCGGCGTCGTCCATCTGGCCCTGGGCGCGGGCGAAGTCGCCGAGGTCGCGGTAGACGATCGCCAGTTCCTCGTCGGTTTGCGCGGTGGTCTTCATCGCCGAAAGGGCGCGGGCGGCCTCGTGCCAGGACCCGTCGCGGCTGAGCGAGACCAGGCGGCCGCGCAGTTCGGCGAACGTCGCGGGGCGGGGCGCGGGCTGCGTGGCCGCGGGCGGGGCCACCGACATGACCGGCGGGGCCACGGACTCGGGCTTGGGATCGGGAGGCGTTAAGGTTGGCGTCGCGACGACGGGCTGGGCTTGCGGCGCCCCCAGCTCCAGGCCAAAGGCCATCGGCGCGGCGCGCTTCTTTGGTTTGCGGCGGGGAAGCAGGGCGGCGACGATGAGCGCCCCGCCCACCATCGCCGCCGCCACACCGACGGCGGGCCGATGCGGCTCGAATGGTCCGAGATCGAGATTCGTGGCCCAGTTCCCCAGCGAGCCCCAACCCGCCACCACGTATCCCGACGTCGCTAGGATCAGCCCCAAGATGATCCCAACCAGTCGCGCCAGCATCACGTCCCCCCAGACGTTCACCCAAGGCGGGTGCAAACCCCGAAAAACGGGGCGTCCCAGCCGCCAGGCCGCACAAGTCATCCGATGGCTCCGCTTCCGTCGAGCCGTCTCAACTGGCAGGGGAAGCGGGGCGGCCGGATGACTCCTCGGTGGGCGCCCAGCGGAAAGGGCGCCTCTAAATCAACCACGCGCGCGGGCGCGGATACGCCTCGCCGCGTGACAGATAGTAGATCCCGATCACGCAGCGGGCCACGAACCAGAGGCCGACCGCTCCCAGAATGAGGCCGCCGGCGATGATCATCGGCAGGCCGACCAGCACGATCAGCATCGGAATGCCGAAGAAGATCAGCGCGCCGCCGATCAGGAACCAGGCGATCGACAGCCAGAAGGTCCGGATGGCGAAGGTGTAGTGGCTTTCGTTGATCGGCCCGGCCGCGTCGCGGTTCGCATAGGCGACGATCAGGCCGATGATCCAGGTCAGGCCGTTGGTGAAGCCCAGCAGATAAAGGCCGTAGACGACGGCCGGCAGGACCTTGTCCTCTTCGGCCGCGGGGGAGGTGACGGCGGTGGTGTCGGTCATGGTCTTAGAGCATCCAGTTCTTGGGCGTGGGATAGGGCTGGCCCTTCAGCAGGTTCGACAGGCCCACGACGCCGCGCACGACCAGCCAGACGCCGACGGCGGGCAACAGGACGATGCCGATCCCGACCGGGGTCAGCAGCAGGGCGACGATGCTGAAGCCCAGCGCCAACCAGAACGTCCGGATCTGGAATTCGTAATGGCTGGCCAGCCATTCAGGCGCGTCCTTGCGGCTGACATAGGCGATGATCGCGCCGATCAGGGTGGTGACGCCGCCGGTGGCCACGCCGGCGATGTGCAGGCCGTAGACGACGCCGGGCAGGGTCTTGTCATCCTGCAGACGCGGCGGGACGTCGGGGTCGATGGCGGTAGGGTCGCTAAGGGAGTCGGGCACGAGCTTGAGCCTAAGAGAACGTCGTTGGACCAATCGTCGCGCCGAACGCCGCGTGATGCAAATGAAGGTGGCGTCATGAAGGCGAAGTAACCCGGAGGCTTCCCGCGGCGGGGAGCCTGTCAGGGCAGCAGATCGCTCGGCGGGGCGTGGGGATCGAACGGCGTTCCGCGGTTCAGCCAGGGCAGGACCGCGAACATCAGGATCAGCACGAAGCTCATCCGCGCGGCCATGTCGACGCCGACCGAGGCCATGCCGGCGGTCAGCGAGAACAGCAGCATCGCCGCCGCGCCGAAGGCGGTCAGGCCCATCACCCAGGTCAGGGCGGCGCGCGCCTCGAACCGCGCCAGGCCGAAGCGGGCGCGGGGCGCCAGATCCGCGCCGACGGCGGCGATGGCGCGGGCCAGGGTCGAGAAGCTGGTCAGCCGATCCTCGAACTGGCCTGGGCCGAGATAGCTCTGCGAGGCGATGCTCAGGCGGCGACGACCAAAGGTCAGCAGCAGGCTGCGCCGCCGGCCGCCGGTCCTGTCGACCGCCAGGCTGTAGCGGGTCAGGCCGGACAGCGGAAAGCGGCGCTCGACCTTGCCGCGCGTCTCCACCAGCGCGCCGGCCTCCAGGGTCCAGACCGTCTCGGGCTGGAAGGGGGCCAGTCGGGCGCGGTGCGAGACTTCCAAGCGTCAGCTCCGGACGGCGGTGATCTCGACGCCGGCGGCGGCCGCGTGCGGGGCCAGGGCCAGGGGCTTTTCGATCCGCACCCGGGCGCGGGTGACGCGGGAATCGGCGAAGCAGGCCTGGGCCAGGCGCTCGGCGAAGGTTTCCACCAGGTCGATATGGCCCTCGGCGGCGATGGCGCGGGCGGCCTCGCCGATGGTCTCGTAGTTCACCGTGTCGCCCAGGCGCTCGCAGTGGCTGGCGGCCACGTCCAGCTCGACATCGACGACCAGGGGCTGCATGCGGCCGTGCTCGTGGTCGTAGACGCCGATCTCGGCGTCGACCTTCAGGCCGCGGACGAAGACCTTGGTGACGATGATCCGCGCCAGGGGCGCATCGGCCGAAGCGTCGGCGGGCGCGGTGTCGGCGAGGGAAGCGGGAGCGGCCATTCGATCCGGTTTCGCTAGAAGTCGTTGATGCTGTTGTCCGCGCGCAGGCACCACTGACCGGGCACCCAACCGGCGAGGCCGGCCATGTCCGTGGCGTCCAGGCCGACCGCGTTGGTCGGGGTTTCCTGGATCCTGAGGGACTCTAGCGTGAACAGGCCGTCGATGGCGAGGAAAGCCTTGGCCTTCAGCGCCATGGCGATGGCCAGGGCCTCGGTGGTCGGGTCGCCGTCGAAGGTCATGACCCGCGCCAGGGTCTCGGGCTCGTGCTCGCGGAAGAAGCCGATCAGCGGGTCGGCCAGATTGGCCTGGAACGCGTGGTCCACCGCGCTGTCGATCCAGCCGTGCCAGGCGCGCTTGGCCCGCTCGAACGAGGCCGACATGTTCGAGCCGCCCAGGTCCAGCCGCGTGGCCGGGCGCAGGCGGATGAACACGTACTCGTCGTGGCCGTGCGGCGTTCTGCACTTGGACGACGGGTCGCTCAACAGCCGGTGGGCCATGGAGTACCGGCGATTGAATTCGAGGCTAAGCATCTGGAATACCTGGACCGGCCGCCCCGGGGTCGGCCGAGCGCGGCGCGGAACGCGTCAAATGTGGAAGGTCGTTTCGGCGAAGCGACGGTGACGAACAGCGGGCGCTTCAAGAAGCCGCGCCCTTATCATGAACAGCGGGTGCAGCGCAAAATATAGTTGCGCCACGCCAACCTGCCAGGCCTCGCTCCGCTAGACGTCCGGATCGTAGGCCACGTCCCGCGGCCGACCCAGCAGGCTCTCGCCGCCGTCGATGGTCAGGGTCTGGCCCGAGAAGGCCGGGGTGTCGACGATGAACAGCAGGGCGCGGGCCAGGTCGGCCGGGGTGCTGCTGACGCCCGACGGGGTGGCGCGGGCGGCGCGGACATAGTCGTCGTGCGTCTGCTTGCCCGAGGGCAGGGTGACGCCCGGCGACAGGCCGCAGACCCGCACCTTCGGCGCCAGGGCCTGGGCCAGCACCGGCGTCAGGGCGGCCAGGCCCAGCTTGCCGGCGGTGTAGGAGAAGTAGTCGGGGTTGGGCCGCAGCACCTTCTGGTCCAGCAGGTTCACCACCAGGCCGGTCTCGGCCTCGCCCAGGGCCGTGGCGAAGGCGTGGATCAGGAAGACGGGCGCGGTCAGGTTGGTGGCGATGTGCCGGTCCCAGCGCTCGGGCGTCAGGGTCTCGAACGTGTCGTACTCGAACAGCGAGGCGTTGTTGACCAGGAGGTCCAGCCGGCCGAACCGGGCGCGGACGGCGGCGACCAGGGCCTGGCCGTCGGCGGCGGTCGAGAGGTCGGCCTGGAACAGCTCGACCGCATGGCCGTCGGCGCGCAGGGCGTTGGCCAGCACCTGGGCGTCCTGCGCCGAAGTCCGATAGTGCAGGGCGACGGCGTAACCGGCCTCGGCCAGCGCGCGCGCCAGGACGGCGCCGATGCGCCGCGCGGCGCCTGTGACGAGAGCGACTTTCGGGGGGGCGGCCGTCAAGCCGGCCGGACCTTGAACCACTCGACGCCGGCCGCGCGGGTCTCCGGGAAGATCTCCGGCTTGACGATGCGGACCCAGCAGGCGTCGACCAGCGGGTCGAGGAAGGCCGCGTCGACGGCCTCCTGCAGCAGGGTTTCCAGCAGGTCGACATGGTCGCGGCCTTGCCAGCCGACGATCAGGGCGCGCAGCGGATCATAGTCGACATAGGTCCCCGGACCGGCGAACTCGGTCCGGGAATACAGCCGCGCGCTGACGCGCAGCCGGTTGGGGCGCTCGGGATGGCGCTCCCACGGGTGCAGTCCGCAACGGACCAGAACCTCGACGTCGTCCAGCACCGCAACCTGATGCGGCGCGGCGGTCTGCCAGTCGAAGGGGCCCGTCATCGCCTAGTCGATGCGGCCGAACTCGAAGAAGTTCAGGCCCATGATGACAGCCAGGAAAATGGCGATGACACCGATCGCGATCATGGCGCGGCTCCGGAAAGAGAAAACAAAGATCGAGCCGGCTTTAGCCTCCGGCGCCGCTGACCGCAAGCGGCAGCCGCGCTAGAACGGGTCCATGCTCTGGCGCCGTCGCATCGAACCCTTCACCCGCCCCCTGGTCTACGCCTTCTTCCGCATGACCCGGGGACTGACCCTGGGCGTGCGGGCGGTGGTCACGGACGAGACCGGCAAGGTCCTGCTGATCCAGCACACCTATATCAAGGGCTGGTACCTGCCCGGCGGCGGGGTCGAGCGCGGCGAGACGGCGGAGATCGCCGTGGTCCGCGAACTCCAGGAAGAGGCGGGCGTGCGCGCCCTGTCGCGCCCGCGCCTGGTCTCGGCCCACAGCAACGAGGTTCTGCACCCCGGCGACCACGTTCTGCTCTACCGGATCGAGGCCTGGGAGCCTTGCGCCTCTGACGCCGAGGGCGAGATCCACGCGGTTGGCTGGTTCGATCCGAACGACCTGCCGGAGGAGACGACCAAGGCCACCCGGCGGCGGATCGCCGAGGCTCTGGGCGACGCGGAGCCAGATGTGATGTGGTGAGGGCTAGCCACCTGAACGCCGATCACATTAAATGCTTGTTTGAAACCGCCCCGCAGAGCGGATCCCACATCCAAGGGCAGGAGAACGGCATGCGCGAGTACACCAAGTTCTATATCGACGGCGCCTGGGTCGATCCGGCCCAACCCAAGACGCTCGACGTCATCAACCCGGCCAACGAAGAGGTCGCCGGCGTGATCTCGATGGGTTCGGAGGTCGATGTCGACCGCGCCGTCCGCGCCGCTCGCAAGGCGTTCGACAACTGGTCGCAGACCAGCCGCGAGGAGCGCATCGACGTGCTCGAACGCATCATCGCCGAGTACCAGAAGCGCTTCGAGGACATGGCCAAGGCCATCACCGAGGAAATGGGCGCTCCGGCCTGGCTGGCGCAGCGCGCCCAGGCGGCCATGGGCATCGGCCACGTCCAGACCGCCGTCGCCGTGCTCAAGGACTACAGGTTCGAGGAAGACCGGGGCACGACCCGGATCGTCAAGGAGCCGATCGGCGTCTGCGCCTTCATCACGCCGTGGAACTGGCCGGTGAACCAGATCGCCTGCAAGGTCGCCCCGGCCCTGGCCACCGGCTGCACCATGGTGCTGAAGCCGTCGGAGATCGCGCCGTTCAGCGCCCATATCTGGACCGAGATCCTGCACGCCGCCGGCGTGCCGCACGGGGTCTTCAATCTGGTCAATGGCGACGGCCCCACGGTCGGCGCGGCCCTGTCCAGCCATCCCGAAGTCGACATGGTCTCGTTCACCGGCTCGACCCGCGCCGGTATCGAGGTGGCCAAGAACGCCGCCCCGACCGTCAAGCGCGTCCACCAGGAGCTGGGCGGCAAGAGCCCCAACATCATCCTCGACGACGCAGACTTCGCCCGCGCGGTGGGCGGCGGCGTGGCCTCGGTGATGATGAACTCGGGCCAGTCGTGCAACGCCCCGACCCGGATGCTGGTGCCGGGCAAGCGCATGGACGAGGTCATCGCCATCGCCAAGGCCGCCGCCGAGAGCCACACGGTCGGCGACCCGAACGGCAATCACAAGATGGGCCCGGTGGTCAGCGAGACCCAGTGGAACAAGATCCAGGGCCTGATCCAGAAGGGCATCGACGAGGGCGCCACCCTGGTCACCGGCGGCGTCGGCCGTCCGGAAGGCCTGGACAAGGGCTACTACGTCAAGCCGACCGTCTTCGCCAATGTGAAGTCCGACATGACGATCTCCAAGGAAGAGATCTTCGGCCCGGTGCTGTCGATCCTCGGCTACGACACGGTGGATGAAGCCATCACCGTCGGCAACGACACCGAATACGGCCTGGCGGCCTATGTCTCGGGCGGCGACCTGGAGACGGTCCGCAAGGTGGCCAGCAAGCTCCGCGCCGGCCAGGTCAACCTCAACGGCGCCGGCCCCGACCTGATGGCCCCGTTCGGCGGCTACAAGATGAGCGGCAACGGCCGCGAGTGGGGGGATCACGCGTTCGGCGAGTTCCTGGAGACGAAGGCGATCCTGGGGTACTCGGCGAAGGCGGCGGCGGAGTAGGTTTGCTCTGAGCTAGGTGAGTTTGGAGAGGGCGGGGCCGGGAGGCTCCGCCCGGTGATCACCTTACATCTCTTGGAGGCAGCAGCGTGCCGGACTGACCAGGTCAGTCAAGGCTCGCCTCCGGCGACCGCGTCGCGGCGACGCGGAGCGTCGGCCTTGAGTGACCTGGACAGCCCGGCGATCGTCTCGCCGTGAGATGTAAGGATGGCTCCCTTCCGGGGCGGAAGACGTCTTGGACGGGAAGAGGGCGCGCACCCAGATGCTCCCCCGCGATGCGGGGGAGCTGTCGCGGAGCGACTGAGGGGGCTAGCGCGGCATAGGTCCAGCTGGCCCCCTCCGGCCCTCTGGGCCACCTCCCCCGCGACGCGGGGGAGGATCTATGGGGATTGAGGGCCCTCTATCCCCGGCG
>NZ_RRYI01000039.1 GCF_003931565.1 Caulobacter sp. 602-1 | reverse complement strand
AACGGCAGGACGCAAGCCACGGCGGCAGGCAAAGCAACCAACTTCCACTTCATCACTTCACCGTCCAGCCGTCGGTGCGCTTCTGCTGTGCTGTTGTGCTCATGATTGGAGGCCTTTCGTAAGGTGGGAGAAATGATGACGGAAGGAATCAATTGGGGTGATGTGGCAACGTGGGCGGCGGCATTCATAGCGCTCGTGTCCGCGTTCGTCACGGTCTGGTGGCCGCATCGCAACCGGGCTCAGGCAAGTTGGTTCGTGATCGATTACGATGACGTGGATTCCGGCCTGCATGCCAACGGATTGTCCCTGTGGACTCCCCACAACGGTCGGGGAACGCCGGACAAGCTGCTCCGAGTGCTTAACGACGGGGACGGCCCGGGATTCAAC
>NZ_RRYI01000038.1 GCF_003931565.1 Caulobacter sp. 602-1 | reverse complement strand
GCTCTAGCACCATCTGCTCAAGCTGCTCGATACGCAGCGCCGCCTGCGCGTTAGCCAGCTCGTCGCGGTGCAGCGAATCGGTGAGTTCCCCCACTCGGGCGCTCAGCGTGTTCACCTCGTCGCGCACCGCGGCCATCGCCGCTAACCGCTGCTGACGTTGCGCGGCCGACGCGTCGCGCAGTTGCGACGCCCCGTCCACCGCCCGGTGCAACCGCCCGGCCAGCAGCCGTCCGCAGTCGGCGACCGCTGCGGCCACCGCGGCCGCATGCAGTCTTGCGGCGCGTGCTTGCTGAGCCCGCACCCGCGCCTCACGTTCCGCCGCAGCCGCACGGGGCAGCGAATCGGCCCGCCCGCGAACCGCGTTGGCGCGTTCCTCGGCGGTGCGCACCGCCA
>NZ_RRYI01000037.1 GCF_003931565.1 Caulobacter sp. 602-1 | reverse complement strand
AGCACCCGTAGGAGATTCACGAACAATACATGTCTGCCACCAACGCGACACGCCGGACGTTGTGCGATTGGACGGCTGGGTGTAAGTTGGTCGACTGTCTGCGAGTGTGGCGGAATGGTAGACGCGCTGTCTTCAGGTGGCAGTGAGTGTATGCTCGTGGGGGTTCAACTCCCCCCACTCGCACCAGCAAGTAAAGGGCTGGAACCGAAAGGTTCCGGCCCTTTTGCTTTGCCCGGGACCGAGGACCGCTTTGCTGGGTTCATAGGATTTTTGTCCATCCATCTGTCGGACGAATCAACCTTGATTATTGTGTCGACCTATACTAGGTTACGGTAGCGTAAGTTAGTGGTCGGAAGAGCGTCGCCGGCCATGGCGAGGTGATTAGTATGAGCGTTTCC
>NZ_RRYI01000036.1 GCF_003931565.1 Caulobacter sp. 602-1 | reverse complement strand
AGCGATCGTGGTCCTGCGGGCTTTGCCGCGGGTGGTCCCGGACAGGCCGAGTTTGGTCATCAGCCGTTCGACGGTGCATCTGGCCACCTCGATGCCCTCACGGTTCAGGGTTAGCCACACTTTGCGGGCACCGTAAACACCGTAGTTGGCGGCGTGGACGCGGCTGATGTGCTCCTTGAGTTCGCCATCGCGCAGCTCGCGGCGGCTGGGCTCCCGGTTGATGTGGTCGTAGTAGGTCGATGGGGCGATCGGCACACCCAGCTCGGTCAGCTGTGTGCAGATCGACTCGACACCCCACCGCAAACCATCGGGGCCCTCGCGGTGGCCCTGATGATCGGCGATGAACCGGGTAATTAGCGTGCTGGCCGGTCGAGCTCGGCCGCGAAGAAAGCCGACGCGGTC
>NZ_RRYI01000035.1 GCF_003931565.1 Caulobacter sp. 602-1 | reverse complement strand
GGCCATGACGGGCCCATACTCAAAGGTTCGGATGGTGAACCGCTCTGGCCATCCGGCATCGTGGGATCGCTGTCGCATTGTCCGTCGCTGTGCGTCGCCGCCGTGGCGTCGGCGGAAAGAATCCGTGCCGTGGGAGTGGACGTGGACGATTCGGACGGATTGTCCGACGGGATCATGCGGTTCGTGTTCTCTTCCGAGGAGCTCGCATCATTGCGTATGGCAACCTCGGTGGAACGTAGGGCGGCCTTCTGCGCGAAGGAGGCCGCCTCGAAGGCGTTGTCCGCATTGGACGGGACGGGGGACTTCCGTAAGGTATCCGTGAGCCTGAAGACGGATGGAACGTTCGCCGCTGTGAGACGGGATGTGGCGTTGCGCAGCCAATGGCGATTCTACGATCGGCTGGTATCCGCGA
>NZ_RRYI01000034.1 GCF_003931565.1 Caulobacter sp. 602-1 | reverse complement strand
CACGGTCGGCGCCGCCCTGATAGCTGGCACCGCCCGAGTAACCGCCTTGATTTGAAGTGTCGTTTCCTTCTGCCATAGCCACCAAGTATAGAGAGAGCAGCGCCCGACGGAAGATATCGTACGGTAACGAAGTAATTACGTGAATATGCGAGCGCCAGAAGATACCGCCCCTAGAAGCCTCCACTCCGTATTTCGCCACCGCAAAAAGGGAAGATGCAATGACTTACATATTGGTATGTGCTTATGCGTTTTTATGCACAACCAATTCAGCAGTTATTCATCAATGAGACATCGCGGCAACACGCGGAAGCTGAAATGTGGATAGAGAAAAAAGTTATCCACATTTGGGGGATAACTTTGGGGATAATCCACTGAGTTATCCACACATGGGGGATAACTTGGTGGACAGAGGGGG
>NZ_RRYI01000033.1 GCF_003931565.1 Caulobacter sp. 602-1 | reverse complement strand
ATTGATGCCGCCCATGGCAACTGCGGCAAGGATGAGAATCGTGAAGCCGGGGTCATCGAAGAGATTGCCGAACGTTTGGCGGCCGGCGAACAGGGCATTACCGGTGTGATGATGGAAAGCTTCCTGGTGGGAGGCCATCAGAAGCCGGCCCCGCTCGATCAACTGGTGTACGGTCAGTCCGTCACCGATTCCTGCGTGCCGTGGGATCGCGCCAACGAGCTTTTGCACACGCTGGCCGACGCCGTAACGACTCGCCGCGCGCTCCATCGCTGACAATCTGGGTTTGTTCCCGTGACACCCTATCCTTGGGAAAGATAGTAATCCAAGGAGAGATGTTATGCAGCAGCAGGATGGCAGCGCCACGGCCACGCACCCGTTGCAGGTCGGCCCGCAGCCGTTGAATACGCCGGAGGAGCTTCGCGCG
>NZ_RRYI01000032.1 GCF_003931565.1 Caulobacter sp. 602-1 | reverse complement strand
CGGGCCGAGCGGGGCTCGTCATCGCGGTCATTCGTAGTGGAACGACGGCGACGCACCGGACGATCGCCATCCTCATCGGAGTCGTCGACCGCAGTACGGCGGCGAGATGGACGCGGCGCATCATCATCTTCGAGATCGTCAATCACAGAGCGACGGCGACGCACCGGACGATCGCTATCCTCATCAAAATCATCGGATGCAACGCGACGACGGCGAATCGGACGCTCATCGTCTTCCTCGAGATCATCAGACACCGTACGGCGACGGCGCACCGGGCGCGGCTCATCATCGTCATCAGCCACAGCACGACGCCGAGTCGGACGGTCCTCATAATCGGCATTATCGGCAGAGCGGCGGCTACGGGTGCGGCGCGCCGGGTGCTTTTCATCATCGGAGGCGTTATTGTCGGTAGTTTCGGCGGAAGC
>NZ_RRYI01000031.1 GCF_003931565.1 Caulobacter sp. 602-1 | reverse complement strand
CTCCCACCCCCTGCCGGGTGCAGTACCATCGCCGTGCCAGGCCTTAGCTTCCGGGTTCGGAATGGGACCGGGCGTCTCACCTGGGCCATGGCCGCCGCAAATCTTCTGTTGTACGGTCAGACGCTGGGGTCTGCCGGCTTGTGGCGGCCTGGGAACCGGATGGTGGACGCGATGCGTTGGTTCGTCTTGTGTTCATCCCGTGCTCATTGTCGTGGGGATGGTTCGCAGCAGGATCGATGCGTTCCAACCGGGGTTGGATTGTTGTGTTGCCTTTCGTCCGTTAGTACCGGTCGGCTCCACCCCTCGCGGGGCTTCCACGTCCGGCCTATCAACCACGTGTTCTGCATGGGGACTTCAAGGACCCGTAGTCCTATGGAATGCTTATCTTGGAGCAGGCTTCCCGCTTAGATGCTTTCAGCGGTTATCC
>NZ_RRYI01000030.1 GCF_003931565.1 Caulobacter sp. 602-1 | reverse complement strand
ACCGTTCGAGATGACCGCTCAGGTGTTCATCGAAGGCCGCACCAAGGTAGGCGCCACCGCCATAGTGCGCAATCCGCGCGGCAAGGAAACCCTGCGACGCCCCATGACATGCGTGAACCCCGGTCTCGATCGTTGGGTGGTGACCGTCAAGTGCGGCGATCACAGCGATCTGAAGCCGTGGGAGGATGGCTATGCGGCCGTCAAACGTCAGCTGGGCGAATGGACCGTGACCATCGAAGGATGGGAAGACACCTATATTTCCTGGCTGCATGATGCCCGCATCAAGGTTCGCGTTAAGGATGACGTGAACAATGCGCTCGATTCCGGCGCTGAACTGTTGGCTCGCTGGGCAGCAACCCCGGATGCCAATCTCACCGCACGAGACCGCAAGACTTTGGAGAAGGCCGCCGAAACCATGGCCGACGCTTCGCTCAGCGCC
>NZ_RRYI01000002.1 GCF_003931565.1 Caulobacter sp. 602-1 | reverse complement strand
GACTTCGCCAGCGTGATCGTGATCGCCGCCGTCAGCGTCGTCTTGCCATGGTCAACGTGACCGATGGTGCCGATGTTGCAGTGCGGCTTAGTGCGTTCGAACTTTTCCTTGGCCATCGTCTCTACCTTCGCGCCGGCGGGTGTTGTTGGGGTAACTCATATGGGGAGCTGGAGCGGGTAGCGGGAATCGAACCCGCATCCTCAGCTTGGAAGGCTGCTGCACTACCATTGTGCTATACCCGCCTTATCACCCAAGCGTGGGCTAGCGGGGTCGCGATCGGCTCCCGGTCTCTGGCTCTGGGACCCATCTTGCCTTCAGGACGCGCCCGTCTCGGAACTCGTCGCGTGCATGGTGGGGGAAGCAGGACTCGAACCTGCGAAGGCGTACGCCAGGGGATTTACAGTCCCCCCCCTTTGCCACTCGGGACATTCCCCCAAGCACGCGACGGAGTTCCGAAGCCGGCGGCCTTTAGCCGGTTCGACGCACAACGGCAAGCCGTTGAACTTCGAACTGGAACAAAAGCTTCTTTGGACGGTGACGGACGATGCTAAGAGCAGCGCCGGCCGGCCTAGAAACCCTTGGGGCCCCAAATCGGAGCGCGTCTTATAGTGTCCTCTCATTCCGAACGCAACGACCGGAAACGTCCTTCTGCACCCGGACGCGATTTTCGTTCCAAGCCCCGGAATAAAAACGAGTTTTCTCGCGGGCAAGGTGACGCAAAGGACTGGATTTGGGGAACCCACGCCGTCGAGGCGGCGCTTTCCAACCCGCTGCGACCGGCGCCGAAGCGCCTTCTGGCGACCGCGGACCGCGCCAAGCGACTCGCCCCCGATTTCCAGAAACTGGCCTGCCTCCAGGTGATGGAGGGCCAGGAGATCGCCAAGCACCTGCCACAGGGCGCCGTGCACCAGGGCCTGGCCCTGAAGATCGACGAGGCCGAGTCCCTGTCGATCGCCGAGATGGGCGCGCCGGCCAAGGGCCTGCTGGTCATGCTGGATCAGATCACCGACCCGCAGAACATCGGCGCCATCTTCCGCTCGGCCGCCGCCTTCGGCGCCAGGGGCGTGATCCTGCAGGATCGCCACGCCCCGGTGCTCTCCGGCGTCCTGGCCAAGACCGCCGTGGGCGCGGTGGACAAGGTCGCGCACGCGCGCGTGGTCAATCTGTCCCGCGCCCTGGAGGAACTGGCCGACATGGGCTGGCGGGCCGTGGCCCTGGCCGGCGAGGCCGAGGAGAGCCTGGAGGCGGTGCTCGACCACCAGCCCACGGTCCTCGTGCTGGGGTCGGAAGGCGAAGGCGTCCGTCGTCTCGTCGCGGAACATTGCGACGCCTTGGGAAAGATCCCGATGCCGGGCGGTTTCGAAAGCCTGAACGTCTCGGCCGCGGCCGCCATCGCGCTCTATGAAGCCTCGAAAGTTCGCGCGCGGGACGAAACTGTTTCGTGAATCCCTCTTAACCGTTTTGATTTCGTCGCAGGCACGTGCTCTTCTCGCGAACAATGGTCCGCGAGCGCTTGCTCGCGGAGGAGTTAGACATGGGATCGGGGGACCCGATGTTTGGACGTAAGGTACGCTTGGCCGCCTTGGCCACCACGGCGGTCGGCGTTCTGATGCTCGCCGGCTGCAGCGCCGGCGACCAGGTGAGCTCGGCGCCGCCGCCCAGCGATCGCCAGGATGCGACGACGCCGCCGGAGCTGATGGGCGCTGCGCCGCCGCCGAGCGCCGACGAGGCCCAGGACGGCCTGCTGGGCGGTCCGAGCCAGGCTCAGGCCCAGGCTCGCGCCGACGCCAGCGTGGATTCGAGCCCGCTGCCGCCGCCTTCGCGCAATTCGCATCTGAAGACCTGGCGCCGCCCGGACGGAACGCTGGTCACGGCCATGCGCCCGATCGCCAATCCGAAAGGCTCCAGCCGCCACGACTACAGGCCGCGTCGCGTCCACGCGACCCTTCCGGCCGCCACGACGGCGCACGCGGCGTCGAAGCCGACGCCCAAGCCGATGGTCCTCGCCAAGCCGGTGACCCCCAGGACGGTCGCCCCGGCGCCCGCGCCGGTCCAGGCCGCCAAGCCGGTCATGCCCGCCGCGCCGCTGGCCAGGCCGCCCGTCGTGGCCGCCAAGCCGGTGGCTCCGCCCGTTCCCGCGAAGCCGGCGACCAAGCTCGAGAAACTGCAGGCCGTCGTCGCGCCCGCCGCCACCAATGGCGCGGTCCTGGCCGCCGGCGAGAGCCTGGGCAAGAACCAGCCCGGCCAGGTGACCCTGTCGCTGCCGGCAACGCTGGGCGACCTGATCAAGCAGGAAGCCGCCAAGCTGGGCCTGACCAAGGCCGCCAAGAAGACCAGCGCCTATGCCGAGCTCTCGGGCGAAGGCTATGAAGTCACCCCGAACGGCCGCCAGACGGCGGTCGTCAAGCCGGGCGAGCCGACCACCTTCGCCTGGCAGGTCAAGCCGGGTCCGGAGGCCAAGGGCCAGCTGACGTCGCGGTTCGGCCTCGAACTGAACGGCGGCAAGACCCCGCAGGGCTTCTCGCTGGGCGAGATCAGCAAGCGCGTCGCCGCTCTGCCGGAACAGGCCAAGAAGGGCATGGGCAAGCTCGACCTGGGCGGCCTGAATGGCGACATCACGCTGCCGGGCTTCGGCCCGACGCCGATCAAGACGGTCCTGGGCGCCGCCTTGGTGCTGCTGGCCATGATCATCCTGGTCGGCGTATCGCGCAGCGCTTCGGCGGCCCGCCGCCGCGCCGAGCGTCAGCGCAAGTACCGCACCCTGACCGACTACGGCCGCAACGAGATGGAGTTCGAGCAGGAGCAGCACGCCCCGGCCTCGACCCACGTCTCGCACGTCAACCCGTTCCTGGCTGCGGCCGGCGGCGCGGCGGCGGGCGCGGCGGTCGCCTCGGCGGTCTCCTCGCACCATGACGACCGCGGTCATGGCCATGACGATCACGGCCAAGATCACGCCAGCCATGGCTACGACGCCCATGCTCACGAAGACCATGGCCCGGCGGCGCAGGACGGCCAAGACCACGACCCGCACGCCGAGGCTCACCCCGAGCCGCACGCGCCGGCCGAGCATGTGTCCTACGTGAACCCGATGGTCGCCGCCGCCTCCGCCCATCCGGCCAGCCATGACGAGCAGGCTCAGAGCGTCCACCACAAGGAACCCGAGCACGCCCACTAGGGCCAGCGCGGAACGAAAAGGCGACGCCCCGGATCGACGGTCCGGGGCGTTGTCGCATTTGCGGTCGACAGCTCCCTTTTGCGCCTTGCATCCCCGCGCGCGTCGCCGCATTGAGGATACATGTTCGAAACGCTGACGGCCCATCTGGGCGGCCTGCAAGGCCCGCTGACCGCCTTGCTGCAAGTGCTGATGATCGACCTGGTCCTGGCCGGTGACAACGCCGTGGCCGTGGGCCTGGCCGCAGGCGGCCTACCCGCCAAGGAGCGCAAGAAGGTCATATTGTATGGCCTGGGCGCGGCGGTTGTTCTTCGCATCACCTTCGCCCTGATCACCACCTGGCTGCTGGGCGTCATCGGCCTGCTGCTGGCCGGCGGCTTCCTGTTGCTGTGGGTCTGCTGGAAGATGTGGCGCGAGCTGCGCGAGCAGGCGGCCGAGGCCGACGCCATGGCCTGCGTCGATGGCGATCCGAACACCGAGCCGCGCGTCGCCCGCCAGCCCAAGTCGTTCAAGCAGGCTTTCCTGCAGGTCCTGATCGCCGACGTCTCGATGTCGCTGGACAACGTGCTGGCCGTGGCCGGCGCGGCGCGCGAACACCCCGGCATCCTGATCTTCGGCCTGCTGCTGTCGATCGCCCTGATGGGCCTGGCCGCCAGCGCTATCGCCAACCTGCTGCACAAGCACCGCTGGATCGGCTTCATCGGCCTGGCGATCGTGCTCTACGTCGCCGTGCACATGATCTGGGAAGGCCACCGCAGCGTGGTCATGGACCTGAACCAGACGGCCGCCTACAACGCCGCCGCCCCGGCGCCGCTAGACATCAAGCCGGACGAGCTGGCCCAGCACAACAAGCACAAATAGGGCGAGAATCACGGTCAGCGCGCCGGCAGGGGCGGCAGATCCAGCCGTCGAAGGTCGGCCATCCTGACATAGAGCCGCAGGATCGCGTGGTGGCGGACCGTGTCGTCCCGCGCCTCGACCGCCTCGTGCAGGCCGATCAGCGCCGTCCGCAGCGCCGCGTTGACACGGTCGAGCGACGAGACGGTCACCTCCTCCGTGAACGGAAGACCCGCGACGTCCAGCCCATAGTCGGCCGCCGCCTCGGTCAGGGTCGCGCGGATCAGGGCGTTCTCCTCGACCCGCGCCGCCACGCCGCGCTCGGCTTCCTGAGCCGCCAGCAACGACAGCAGCGCCACAAGCCCGACCTTGCCGGCCATGAACTCGCCCTGCTGCTCGGGCGGCCCGGGATCGGCCATGCACATGAAGTTGCCGACCAGGATGTCGGGCAGGCTTGGAGTCATGACAGGTCCTCCAGACGCAGCATCGCGGCGGCCAGGATCTGGTCGTGCCGTCGGGCGGTGTACCAGCCCGACACCGCCAGGATCGGCTCCTTGAAACCGCCGTCACGATATTCCTTGGCCGCCGAGGTCCAGATCGCCTGGCCCTTCACGGCGGCGAACAACGACCACCAGGCCAGGGCCGCCTCATCGACCGCGAGGCCGCTGGCTTTCGACCAGATGGTCAGGGCCTCGTCGCGCGGAATCATCGCGGCGACGGTCGTCGTGTCGAAGGGGTTCCAGAGCGGGTCGATGGCCCAGGCAAGGTCTTCCAGCGGGTCGCCCAGATGGACCATCTCCCAGTCCAGCACCGCCAGGATGCGGCCGTCCGGGGCGTGCAGGAAATTGCCGCCGCGATAGTCGCCGTGCACCACCCGCACGGCGCTGGGCGGCGGTGGCGGCTTGCGGCGCAAGAGCCGGATGGCGGCGCGGACGATCGGTTGCGGATGCTGCTCGTCGGCCTCGATCACGCCGGCCCAGTGATCGACGGCGATCCGCCAGCAGTCTCCGGGCGCCGGGGTCTCGGCGGCCTTCGCCAACGGCAGGTCGGCGGGATCGGCGCCGGCGATACGGCCCAGGATGTCGAAGAACGCCTCGCCGACCACCCGCGCGTGAGCGCCGTAGGGCATGACCGTGAACGGCGAGACCACCGTCCCGCCCTCGATCCGCTCCATGATGAAGAACGGCCGCTCCAGTTCCGCGCCCTCGACGTCCATCGCCACGGGACGCGGCGCGGGCACGCGATCGTGGAAACTCTCCAGGGCCAGGTATTCCAGGCCGCGGTCGGTCTCGATCAGGCTGCCGGGCGGGTCACGGCGCAGGATCAGGGGCCGGACCGCGCCGCCGACGTGGGCGGCGAAACGATAGGTCTCGCGGCTTGCTCCGCCGGGGATGCGCGACAGGTCGGCGACCTTGACCGGCTGGCCCCAGATGCGGGTGAGATACGCCTCCAGGCGCTCGGCCAAACTCATCGTGAGGGGGCCGCTCAAGGCGCCATGTCCAGGATCGAGGCGAAGCCCGAGGTCGCGTGCGGACCGATGGCCAGCTGCTCGAAGACGCCCCTGCCCTTCCGCGTCTTTCCCGCGCCGTCGACATAGGTCACGTCGCTGAGCGCCTGGACATGCAGCAGATGCGGCATCTTTCGGTCGAGCTCGGCGGCGGCGAAGTCCTCGCGCTCGACCTTCAGCGCGCCGTGGTTCAGGCCATGGCCCCAGACGGGGTGGCCGTATCCCAGACCCAGCATGAAGAACTCGGTCTTGGGTTCGATCGTCACCGCGCCATCGGCGCCGAAATCGAGGGTCGCGGCGGCCGCGTGGCGCGTGCCGCTCTTCCACTCGATAGCGCATGACGCCCGCGCGAAGCCGCCAAAGTCATCCTCCCGGCCGCCGTCCTCCAGCCAGAGCGCGCGGCGGTTCCAGGGCCGGCCCAGGTCGTCGTCATTGGTGTGGAAGAAGAGGCTTCCATCCGCGAAGTTGCACGGCGCCCACAGCCAGAAGAACTGCGGCGGGACCGGCGGCGCCAGCTCCTGCGGGTCGCGCGTCCCGACGGGGCGGACGCCCCACGACCGATCGCGCGTGCCGACGAAACCGTCGATGCCGGTCCGTACGCCGTCGACCTCGATCCAGCCGCTGTAGCGACCGTTCTGGGTCAAGCGGGTGTAGTCCAGCAGCGTGCGCGGTCCGTTGCGACGCACGAAGCGCGGCTCCTCGATCGGGAAGGATCGGCCCTCGAAGACGATCTCGGCGGCGATCCCCTGCTCCTGGGCGGTCACGGTCAGCTTCAGGCGCCGCAGCGGCTCGAGGACTTCGATGGCGATCGGCCCGACCGTCAGGTCCATCCGCTCCATCTTCAGCCAGCGGCTGGCGTGCAGATTGACCTGCCTGCCCTCCTTCATCACGCAGAAGGCCGCGTCAGCGATGTTGAGGTGCGGATAGACGCCGAATGCGGCGGCGAAGAACAGGTCGGAGCCGTCGCCCTGAGCGGCGTAGCCGTTGAAGAAGTAGCGGTCGTAGAAGTTCCGATCCGTCCCGGCATAGGCCACGGGCTCGGGCGTCTGATGGATCGGGTAATCGTCGCCCCAGGTGAGCGCCATGCCGTCCTCCCTTCTGGACGCGCGAACGCTCTGACTGCTTACGAAGTCGGCTTCGCTTTACGTCCAGATGAACGACGTTAAGGTCGCGCTCGACGATTGCAACGGTGACGGAGCGTAAGCCGATGGAGGGATGGACTCCCCGGACCTGGACGGCCCTGGCGGCGCTGAGCGGCCTGCTGTCCGTGGCCTTCGGCGCCTTCGCCGCCCATGGCGTCGACAGCTGGAAGGCCGTCGAGTGGCTGAAGACCGGCGCCCAGTACCAGATGATCCACGCCCTGGCGGTGTTTGGAGCCTTCGCCCTGCATCGGGCCGGGGCCAAGGGCATGGGGCTGGTCACGGCGCTGTTCTTCGTTGGAACCCTGGTGTTTTCGGGCTCGCTCTACGCCATGGCCCTGGGCGCGCCGAGGATCCTGGGCGCGATCACCCCGATCGGCGGACTGTCGTTCATGGCCGCCTGGGCGCTGATGGCCTGGCGCGGCTTCTCGATGCCCAATCAGGCCTGAGCCTTCCTCGCGCCCGGCAGGGCCAGGAAGAAGATCGCCAGGGCCGAGCCGACCAAGCAGGCGAACATCACCCCGGCCACCGGACGCGCCGTGCCGTCGTGCAGCAGGCCGCCGGCCCACGAGGCCAGGGCCCCGGCCCCGAACGAGGCCGAGCCCATCAGGGCCGAGATCGAGCCGGCGCGGCGCGGGTCGACGCTGAGCGCCCCGGCCATGGTGTTGCCGCCCATCAGGCCGTACAGCGACAGCGAGGCGAACAGCAGCGGCAGCACGGTCCACTGGCCGCCCCAGCCGGTCCAGGCCGCCAGGGTCAGCAGGAAGGCCGCGGCGATCGACGCGATGCTGGCCTTGCTCAGCACCTCGTCCGGCAGGTTGCGCCGCAGCAGCAGGCGATTGACCTGGCTGGCGCCGATGATGCCGACGGCGTTGAAGGCGAAGATCAGGTTGAAGACCAGCGGCGTGTGGCCATAGGTCCCCATCACCAGGTCCGGCGCGCCGGAGATGTAGGTGAACAACACCGCCCCGTTCAGCGCGCCGGCCAAGGCGTAGCCGACCAGCCGACGCAGGCCCAGGAGGGCGACATAGGCCTTCAGCGGGTTCTCCGACCGCGCCTGGGCCAGGGTCTCGGCCGAACGGGATTCCTTCAGGCTCGCCAGCACCCAGGCCCCGACGGCGAGGCCGAAGCCGACCTGGACCCAGAACACCACTCGCCAGCCGGCGAACGCCTGGATCACGCCTCCCAGCTGCGGCGCCAGGACCGGCGCCAGCCCCATGATCAGCATCATCAGCGACAGCACCCGGGCGGTGTCGGTGTGACCAAAGCGATCGCGCACCACCGCGCGCGCCACCACCGCTCCAGCGCATCCCCCCAGGGCCTGGACGAAGCGAGCGCCGATCAGGGCGTGGATGTTGGGCGCCAGGGCGCAGGCCAGCGACGCGATGATATAGACGCCGATCCCGGTCAGCAGGGGTCCGCGCCGCCCCAGACGATCGGACAGGGGGCCATAGATGAACTGACCGATGGCCATGCCCGCGAAGAAGGCCGCCAGCGTGGCCTGGGTCTGATCCGGCCGCGCCGACAGGGTGCGACCGATCTCGGGCAGGCTGGACAGGTACATGTCGATCGACATCGGCGCGAAGGCCGTCAGCGCGCCCAGCAGCAGGACGAGACGCCACGGAACGGCGGCGGGCGGCGAAGTCGTGTCGGTCATGCGGCCTTTTACGCCCGTTCGACCCTACGGAAACCAGAAATGCCGCTTGCCGGGGATCGCGACGGGCTCCAGGGTGAACGGCAATCACCTAGAAACGCGGGAGGACGAGCGGTCATGACGGTCAAGAATCCGGGCCTGCCCGAACCCCAGTACGCCGACGTCAACGGCATCCGCATGGCCTATTACGAGGCCGGTCCGCGCCAAGGCGTTCCGGTCGTCTTCTGCCACGGCTTTCCGGAGCTGGCCTTCTCCTGGCGCCACCAGATCGCCGCCCTGGCCGCCGCCGGCCGCTGGGTGATCGCCCCCGACCAGCGCGGCTATGGCCTCACCCCCGGTCCCGAGGCGGTCGAGGCCTATGACATGGACCACCTGACCGGCGACCTGGTCGGGCTGCTGGACCACCTGGGCGTGGAAAAGGCGATCTTCGTCGGCCACGACTGGGGCGGCATCATCGTCTGGCAGATGCCGCTGCTGCATCCCGACCGCGTGGCCGGGATCATCGGCCTCAACACCCCCTTCACCCCGCGCCTGCCGCTGGATCCGATCGAGATGTTCCGCAACGCCTATGGCGAGGACATGTACATCGTCCACTTCCAGAAGCCGGGCGAGGCCGACGCGCGCCTGGGCGCGGATCCGGAACGGACGATCCGCTTCTTCATGCGCAAGCCCAAGAGCTCGCAGGACGAGTTCCTGGGCCGCCCGGCCGAACGCCGCAGCCTGGCCCTGCAGGACGCCCTGCTCCACTACGACCCGGCGACCGACGACAACCAGTTCCTGGAGCCCGACGAACTGGCCTTCTTCGTCGACGCCTTCAAGCGCACCGGCTTCACCGGCGGCATCAACTGGTATCGCAACTTCACCCGCAACTGGGAGAAGGCCGAGACCCTGCCGCGCCGGATCGACGGCGTCCCTTGCCTGATGATCATGGCCGAGCTGGATGTCGTCCTGCCGCCGGCCATGGCCGACCGCATGGGCGAGCAGATCTCGGACCTGGAGAAGGTGCTGATCGAAGGCAGCGGCCACTGGACCCAGCAGGAGAAACCCGCCGAGGTGAACGCGGCGATCCTGGACTGGCTGGACCGCCGCTTCCCGCTCTAGTTCCTGGCCGCGATCATCTGGTCCGCCCGGCGACGCATGGCGGCGGCCAGTTGCAGCATGGCCAGGGCCGAGACCTCGTCACGCTCACCCGCGCGCAGGCTGTAGACGCTGGCCATGGCGAACAGCGCCTCGGCGCGGTCGACGCCCTCGGCCCCGAACATCTCGCCGATCTGCCGATCCAGTTCCGCCTGCTGCGCCGGGTTCAGCATCGCGAGCAGCTCGTCGTCGGAATAGTCTTCGGGCGCGGGCTGAGTCATGGCGGGCAACATACAGAACCGGATGAAGGGCGAAAACCTCAAGGGTCCGCCGAAGCAGACCCGTGTGTTTCTTTGACGAAAGGCCTGCTTTTCCGACACGAGGAAAATCCCCGCGATCGGGCAGGCCTTTTGCTTTCCTCCGTTCACAGCCGGCGGAAAAACACGTTAGGCTCGTTTCATGGATCGTAACGCTTCCGCCGCCGCCATGAGTTCCGTTGGCCGTCGCGGCCTCTTTCGCGAGGTCGAACCGTTCTCGTTCGGCTGGATGCCGACCGGCGGTCCCCACGAAATCTACTACGAGGAATGCGGCAATCCGCGGGGCAAGCCCTGCGTGATCCTGCACGGCGGCCCGGGCGGCGCGGTCAATCCGACCATGCGGCGGTTCTTCGATCCAGCCAAATGGCGCATGACCCTGTTCGACCAGCGCGGCTGTGGCCGGTCGCGCCCGAACGCGAGCCTGGAAGACAACACCACCTGGAGCCTCGTCGAGGACATCGAGCGGCTGCGCGAGCACCTGGGCGTCGAGAAATGGACCGTGTTCGGCGGCTCTTGGGGTTCGACCCTGGCCCTGGCCTACGCCATCAAGCACCCCGACCGCGTCGCCGGCCTGGTCTTGCGCGGCATCTTCCTGCTGACCGAGCGCGAACTGGGCTGGTTCTACCAGGACGGCGCCTCGATGCTGTTCCCGGACGCCTGGGAGCGGTTCCTGGCGCCGATCCCCGAGGAGGAGCGCGGCGACCTGATGGCCGCCTATCACCGCCGCCTCACCGCCCAGGACCGCCGCGTGCAGCTGGAAGCCGCCGCCGCCTGGAGCCAGTGGGAAGGCGACACCATCTCCCTACGCGGCCCCGACGCTCGTCCGCCCAAGTTCAACGAAGAGGACTTCGCGATCGCCTTCGCGCGGATCGAGTGCCACTTCTTCACCAACAAGGGCTTCTTCGATCACGACGGCTGGATCCTGAAGAACATCGACAAGATCCGAAACATCCCCGGCTGGATCGTCCAAGGCCGCTTCGACGTGGTCACCCCGCTGGACAGCGCCTGGAAGCTGCACAAGGCCTGGCCCGAGGCGCGCTTCGACATCGTCTGGGACGCGGGGCACGCCTCGACCGAGCCCGGCGTGATCGACGGGCTGATCCGGGCGACGGAGGCGGCGCTGGTCTCCTAGAGACCAGCCCGACCCTACATCAACGAGCCCTTGCCGCTGGTCACTTCCGTATAGCGGTGCACGCGCACGGCCTGCACCAGGCCGAAGCCGACCATGACCGTCAGCATGACGGTGCCGCCGTAGGACAGCATCGGCATCGGCACGCCGACGACGGGGGCCAGGCCCATGACCATGGCGCCGTTGATCAGCACATACAGCGAGAAGGTCGCCGTCACCCCGGCCGCGGCCAGGCGTCCGAAGTGGCTGTGGCTGATCGAGGCGATCCGCAGGGCCATGAAGATCACGGCCCCGTACAGGAACAGCACGCCGAAACAGCCGACGAAGCCGAACTCCTCGGCCAGGGTGGCGAAGATGAAGTCGGTCTGCTTCTCGGGCAGGAAGTTCAGCTGGCTCTGCGAGCCGAGGCCAAAGCCCTTGCCCAGCAAGCCGCCAGAGCCCAGGGCGATCTTGGACTGCAGAATGTGGTAGCCGTCGCCGGACGGGTCCTGCTCGGGGTTCAGGAAGGTCAGGATCCGGTTGCGCTGGTAGTCGTGCAGCCCGAACATGATGAACGGCGGAATGGCCACGGCCGCCAGCGCGCCCAGGGCCGCGATCACCCGCCAGGACAGACCGGCCAGCATCATGATCGCCCCGCCGGTGGCGGCGATCAGGATGGCGGTGCCCAGGTCGGGCTGCTTGGCGACCAGCAGGAACGGCACGCCGATCATCGCGGCCGGGATCAGCAGGCGCCAGGACAGCCGGGCGCTGTCCGACGACAGGCCGTGGTAGTATCGGGCGAGCGCCAGCACGAGACCGATCTTCATAACCTCGGACGGCTGGAAGCGCAGCGGCCCCAACTGCAGCCAACGCTGGGCGCCCAGCGAGATGTCGCCGACCAGGTCCACGGCCACCAGCAGGACGAGGCCTACGCCGTAGATCGGATAGGCCGCGGCGAACCACCAGCGCAGGTCGCACATGGCCAGGGCGATCATGATGATGAAATAGACGCCGAAGCGCAGCAGGTGCTTGTCGGCCCAAGGCTCCCACGAGGCCCCGGCGATCGAGAACAGCATCAGGCCGCCGACGCCGGCGATCATCGCCAGCACCAGGCAGAAGGTCCAGTCGACCTCCATGAACTTGATGATCGGCCGGTCGCGTTCGCCGGGCCGGGTCAGGCCGCCGCTCAAGGTCATCTTTGCCCTCCCTGAGGCGTGGTCGGCGGAACGGCCGGCGGAGCGCCGACATCGGGCGCGGGGGGCGCGACGCCCTCGACCGGATCATCCGGCGCGGCGCCTTCCATGACGTCTTCCGGAGCGACCTCGGGCAGCGGCGCGGGGCGCTCGATGCGAGCGCGGATCTCGGGGTCCTTCAGCAGCGCCACGCGCATGACTTCGCGGGCGCGCGGGGCGCCGGCGGTGGCGCCGCCCAGCCCGCCGTGCTCGATGATGACCGCCACGGCGTAGCGCGGGTCGTCATAGGGCGCGAAGGCGACGAACAGGTTGTGGTCCTTCAGGCGCCAGGTCGTGGCGTAGCCCTTGCGGTTCTTGACCCCGTCATAGCTGCGCACCTGGGCCGTGCCGGTCTTGCCGGCCATCTGCACGTCGCCGAGGCCCAGCTGGCTCTGCCTGTAGGCGGTGCCGCGCACGTCGTTGGCCACGGCCGCCATGCCGCCGCGGACATAGTTCAGATGCTCGGTGGAGAACGGCAGGTCGGGCACCGCCGCGCCGCTGGGCTGCTCCACCCCGCCGACCGACTTGATCAGGCGAGGCACCAGGGCCTTCTTGCCATTGGCCAGGCGCGAGGTCATCACCGCCAGCTGCAGGGCGTTGACCGTCAGAGCCCCCTGCCCGATCCCGTAGCTGGGCGTCTCGCCCGGAAACCAGATCTGGTTGGCCGGGTTCTTCTTGAACGCCCGTTTCTTCCAGGCCGGGTCGGGGACATTGCCCCGCTTCTGGCCGGGAATGCCGATGTCGTAGATCTGGCCGAAGCCCATGGCCCGCGCCGCGTTGGCGATCGCGTCGGGACCGATCTTCAGCGACGTCTGATAGAAATAGACGTCGCAGGAATTCTTGATCGCGTCGTGCAGGTTCTGCGAGCCGTGGCCGCGCGGCTCCCAGCACCGCCAGGTCCGGCCGCCATAATACCAGCTGCCGCCGCAGTTGATGCGGACCTCGGGATCGATGCCGGCGGTCAGCGCCGCCAGGCCCACGGTCGGCTTGAAGGTCGAACCGGGCGGGAAGACGCCGGTCAGCGACTTGTCCAGCATCGGCTTGCGCTCGTACTCGGCCAGAGCCTTGTACTCGGCGCCCGACAGGCCCTTCACGAAGCGGTTGGCGTCGAAGCTGGGGGCCGAGACCATGGCCAGCAGGTCGCCGTTGCGCACGTCCATCACGACGATGGCGCCGCTCTCCTCGCCCATCACCTCGAGGGCGCGGTTCTGGATGTCGGCGTCCAGGGTCAGCAGGACTTCCTTGCCCGGGGTCGGCGGCACGTCGCCGGCCGGATCCAGGCGCACGACGCGGCCCTGCGCGTCGACCTCGGTCTTTGTGGCGCCGGCGCGACCGCGCAGTTCCTTGTCGAAGGCCTTCTCCACGCCCTGCTTGCCGATCCGGAAGCCGGGGTGATGCAGCAGTTCCTGATCCTGGGTGGGATCGTCCTTGGCCGCGGCCAGGTCGCGGTCCGAGACCTTGGCGACGTAGCCGATCACGTGGGCGAAGGCGCCCCCGAACGGATAGACCCGAACCTCGCCCATGTCGGCGGTGACGCTGGGCAGCTCCGGGGCCCGGATGTTGACGCGGCTGAACTCCTCCCAGGAGAGGTCTTCCATCACCACGACCGGGGCCTTGCGCGGGGCGCGGTCCAGCTCCTTGAGCACGCGGGCGCGGCGGGCCTCGTCGATCGGCACCAGCTTCTGGAGGTCGGTCATCACCGCCTCGGCGTCCAGGCCCTTGTCCTTGTTGATGATCAGCCGGAAGTTCGGCCGGTTGGACGCCAGCGACACGCCGTTGCGGTCGCGGATCAGGCCCCGCGGCGGCGGCACCAGGCGGTAGTTGAACTGGTTGCCGGCCGAAAGCTTCTGATAGCGCTGGGCCTCGACCAGCTGCAGTTGCGCCAGGCGTCCGCCCAGGGCCAGCAGGCCCGCGCCCGTCAGGCCGCCCAGCAGGAACGCGCGCCGGTGAAAGACCCCCTGACGCTCGTTGACCTCGAAGAAGAAGATGGACGGTTCGCTCATGGCCTTACCGGAACCGCACGTCGGCGTCCTCGAAACGATCGACCAGGCGGTGAGCGAACGGGAACAGCAGCGCCGTTACCAGGAACTGCCAGAACACGGCCAGGAGACTCGGCATGGCCAGGCTGTCGAGCATGGTGAACAGGAAGCCGGCGATCATGGCGACGGCCGTGACGCCGGCGAACCAGGCCCACATCATGGGCCGGCTCTGGCCGGTCATGGCGTTGCGCAGGATCAGGACCATGGCGTAGGCGACCAGCAGCGACAGGCCCCAAAGGCCCGTCGGACCGCCCCAGAAGATGTCCAGGAACAGGCCCAGGATCAACAGCGCGAACGGCGCCAGGATCGAGGGGCGGATCATCGCCCAGGCGAAGGCCGGCACCATGGCGAACACAGGCTCGGGCAGCTGCAGGCCCCAGATGCGGATCGGCGCGGCGAACAGCATCGTCGCGAAAATGCACAGCAACATCGGCACGCCCAACCAACGGGCGGGATTGAGCGCTCGCCCGCCGCTCATGCTCATCGCGGCGATCCCGTCGGGACGGGCGTCGCGGCCGTGGCGGGCTTGGGCTGGGCCGGTTTCGGCGCCGCCGGCTTGGGCGTCGCGGGCTTGGGCTGAGCCCCGGCAGGCGGCGTCGCCGTGGCGGCGGACGGCGGGGTCGTGGTGGCCGCCGGCTTCGGCGCGGGCGGCGTCGGGGCCGACAGGATCGAGGTCTGCGGATCCTCGGTCGTGACCGGCGGCAGGGTCTTGGCTTCCAGCTGCTTCTCGTCGGCCAGCTGGGCGAAGTCCTTGAACAGCAGGATGCGGATGTAGTCGATCGACGACTGGTCGGCGAACAGCACCACGCGCCAGCGGCCGTCCAGCCCCTTGACCGCCGCGCCCACCGGCAGGCCGCGCGGCACGACGCCTCCGTCCCCGGAGGTGACGACGCGGTCGCCCTGCTGGATAGGATCCACCCCGCGCAGGTATTCGAGCTTGGGGTTGGGGCCGCCGTCGCCGGTCAGGATGGCGCGGGCGTTGGTTCGATCGATCATCACCGGCGTGCGCGAGGCGATGTCGGTCAGCAGCAGCACGCGGCTGGCGCCGCGCGAGACGCCGACCACGCGACCGACCAGGCCGCGCTCGTTGAGGACCGGATTGCCGACCTCGATGCCGCGCTCAGAACCAGCGTCGGCCAGGCGGGTGTTGGCGAAGGGACCGCGGCTGTCGGCCACAACCCGGGCCGAGGCCATCGGGATCGGCGGATCGGTGCGCAGGCCCAGCAGGCTCTTGAAGCGTTCGTTCTGGTCTTGCAGGTCCAGGGCCCGGTCGCGCCACTGGCGCATCTCGGCCAGCTCCGACTTCAGGCGACGGTTCTCCGAGGCCGTGAAGAAGTAGCTGCGGACGAAGTCAAGGCCCAGGCCCGTCCAACGACCGGGCGCGGCGATGGCGCCGCTGACCGGCTTGGCGACGACATCCACCGTCTGGCGGGTGACGCCGTAGGCCTGCTCCTGCAGGGTCTCGCGCCGGTCCGCCAGCAGGAAGGCGACGGCGATGACGGCCGCAACGATCAGGGCCACCGCCGCCGTCCAGGTAAGCGGCACTTTCAGGTCGCCAAGGGGACCTTCGCGAAAGGGCACGTAGTTTCTCCCGACGCCCCCCAGGCGCCTCTAGAGCAATACCAGCTTTAGGCCAGCGTGGATTCCAGGACGCCCTTCATCCACTTCGGATGCTCGAGAACCTTGCCGCAGCCCAGGGCCACGCACGACAGCGGATCGTCGGCCACGGTCACCGGCAGACCGGTATGATCGCGGATCTCGGCGTCCAGGCCGCGCAGCAGCGCGCCGCCGCCGGTCAGCATGATGCCCTTGTCGGCGATGTCGCTGGCCAGTTCCGGCGGGGTGGCTTCCAGAGCCACCTTCACGGCCTCGACGATCTGACCGACCGGTTCGGCCAGGGCGTCGGCGGCTTGCTTTTCGCTGATGCGGACTTCGCGCGGCACGCCCTGCATCAGGTCACGACCCTTGACGTCGATCGACAGCCCCTCGCCGTCGGCCGGCGCGCGGGCGGTGCCGATTTCCTTCTTGATGCGCTCGGCGGTGGTCTCGCCGATCAGCAGGTTATGGTGGCGACGCATATAGCTGATGATCGCCTCGTCCATCTTGTCGCCGCCGACGCGGACCGAACGCGAATAGACGATGCCCGACAGCGACAGCACGGCCACCTCGGTGGTGCCGCCGCCGATATCGACGACCATCGAGCCGGTCGGCTCGTGGATCGGCAGGCCGGCGCCGATCGCGGCCGCCATCGGCTCGTCGATCAGGCCGACGCGACGGGCCGAGGCGTTCAGGCAGCTGTCGTTGATGGCGCGACGTTCCACGGCGGTGGCGCCCGACGGCACGCAGACGATCACCTTCGGGTTCACGAAGCCCTTGCGGTTGTGAACCTTGCGGATGAAGTACTTGATCATTTCCTCGGCGACTTCGAAGTCGGCGATGACGCCGTCGCGCATCGGACGGATGGCTTCCATGTGGCCCGGGGTGCGGCCCAGCATCTGCTTGGCCTCGATGCCCACGGCGTGGACGATCTTGCGACCGCCGACGTTACGCAAGGCCACCACCGACGGTTCATTCAGAACGATCCCCTTGCCCTTCATGTAGATGAGGGTGTTGGCCGTGCCGAGGTCGATGGCGATGTCGTTCGAGATCACGCCGAAGAGGGAAGAGAACATTGAAAGCCCTGACTGAGGGGTAGGAGGGGCGTTACGGACGGCAGATCGGTGAAGAAGGGGCCTGATCCGTCCCGGAGACGGGGTCGGCGGAGAAGAAAAGGCTCCTACTTCAATTCAATGCGAGGACAACATGATTCCCGCATTTGGCGGATTTCGATCCGGTCAACATGCCTCGATGTTCGGCGGGAGCGCCGCCCCCTGGCCGCGCCGTCGTCCGAACGGCCAAAAGTACGCCGACGCCCGCCCGTTTGCCCTGCGAAAGCGTTGAATTCAAGGTCTATTCGCGGGGTTTTCGAAGGCTTTTGCGGTCAAGCCGACCAAGCACCCGAACATGGCGAAATCTAGCCGAGCGCGGCCATGACGACCCCGACCGCCGTTATGCCGCCGGCGGCCATCTGAAAGAGGGTCAGACGTTCCTTGAACAGACGACGTCCGGCGATGGCGGCGACCGGCATTTCGACCACGCCGACCGCCCTTACCGGCCCCACGGGCGACAGGGCCATGGCCGTGAACCACAGGCCCGAGGCCGCCGCGCCACAGAAGCCCGCGCCCAGCGACTGCCGCCAGGCGGCGACCACCGCCTTGAGGGCGTCGGGATTGCGCCAGGCCAGATAGCTGGTCAGGGCCGCCGTCTGGATCGCCTGCACCACCAGCACGGTCGCGAAGGCCGCCGCCGGCGGATGTCCGGGCTCCAGGGCCAGGGCCGCCTGCCGGAAGCAGTTGGCGCACAGCGCGAAGGCCGCGCCCGAGGCCAGGCCGGCCAGCACCGCGCCCTTGCGGATCACGACCTCGCCCCGCGGCCACGACAGGGCGGCCAGTCCGCCGGTCGCCACAAGTCCGCCGGCCCAGGCGATCGGCCCGACATGATCCTTGAAGACCAGGGCCCCGAACACCAGCGCGAACGGCAGGCCGCTCTGCTGCAGGGCCGTGCCCAGGGCGAACGACGAGCGCTGCATCGCCGTCAGCATGGCCGCGGTCGCGCCGATCTGGAACGCCGCGCCAGCGACGCAGGCGATCCAGAACCGGGCTTGCGGATGAAAGTCGAGTCCAGGCGTCGCCAGCACCGCGATCGCGGCGAAGACGGCCGCGAACGGCAGGCCGAACAGAAAGCGCACCAGGGTCGCGCCCCAGGGCCCCGCCCCGCCCATGACCGAGCGCTGGGCGGCGTTGCGCGCCACCTGGAAGACCGTGGCGGCGACGGTGATGGGGATCCAGATCATCTTCGACCTTTACGCCGCCCTTAGGCGGGCGGGCTGGGTTTCGCATCGAACCCTTATGCGCCTCGGGCGCAAGATAAGCGGGTTCGTCGCCGTCGCGCGGCGCTCGTTGAAAAAGGCTTACCGACCATGTCGCCCCACCCGCCCAGGAAAACGCCTCTTAGGCAGGCCGCCCAGTTCCTGCTGGGCGTGCCCACCGAGGGGATCAATCCCGCCCTGGACCGCATGCTGGACCTCGCCGAGGCCACGCCGCTGTGCTTCGTGACCGTCGCCGGCCCCGGCGCGGGCGAAGCCATGTGCCAGCTGTGGCGTCGCGGCTATCAGCGCGTCGAGGCGGCCCGCCGGGCCACCTGCGGCGCGGCTGACGAGCGCAGCGACGTGCTGCTGGTGATGGGCTGCCCCACCCTGGCCGACGCGCGCGCTGTCGTCGCCGCGACCTCCACGATGCTGCGCCCCGGCGGGACGCTGGTCGTGGACGTCGGCGCGCTGCTGGACGAGACGCCCCGAAGGGCCCTCGCTGAAGCCTTGCGAGACCTGGGCCTGGAGGTTCAGCCCCAGGCGCACCTGGGGGCCGAGATCCTGGCGACGCGGCCGTTCAGCCGTGGGCGCGCGGCGGCCTAGAAGCCGCTGGCGATCGCCGCTTCGGGCCGGCTCTTCTCCTTGCGGGCGAAGAGGTTGTTGAGGGCGTTGACGTAGGCCTTGGCCGAGGCGGTCAGGGTGTCGGTGTCGGCGGCCGCGCCGGTGGCGATGCGGCCGTCCTCCTCCAGACGCACCGAGACCTGGGCCTGGGCGTCCGTGCCCTCGGTCACCGCGTGGACCTGGAACAGGCGCAGGGCCGCGCTGTGCGGCACGATCTTATGGATCGCGTTGAACACCGCGTCGACCGGGCCATCGCCGGTGGCCTCGGCGGTGCTGGAGACGCCGTCGACGTCCAGGGTCAGTTCGGCCGACTGGCCGTCGGTGCCGGCGACCACGCGCAGGCGCGAGACGCGGATCTTCTCCGAGCCGCGCGCCAGGGCGTCGTCGACCAGGGCGATGATGTCGTCGTCGTAGACGTGCTTCTTGCGGTCGGCCAGGTCCTTGAAGCGGCCGAAGGCTTCCTTCAGCGCGTTCTCGCCCAGCTCATAGCCCAGGTCCTTCAGCTTGGCGCGGAAGGCGTGGCTGCCCGAGTGTTTGCCCATGACCAGGCTCGACGGGGCCTGGCCCACCGATTCCGGCGTCATGATCTCGTAGGTCTCGCGGTTCTTGAGCATGCCGTCCTGGTGGATGCCGCTCTCGTGCGCGAAGGCGTTCTTGCCGACGATGGCCTTGTTGTATTGCACCGGGAAGCCGGTGATGGCCGAGACGTAGCGGCTGGCGCGGGTGATGTGGGTGGTGTCGATGCCGGTGCGGTAAGGCAGGCGGTCGCCGCGCACCTTCAGCGCCATGACGATCTCTTCCAGCGCGGCGTTGCCGGCGCGCTCGCCCAGGCCGTTGATGGCGCATTCCACTTGGCGCGCCCCGCCCTGCACGCCGGCCAGGCTGTTGGCGACGGCCAGGCCCAGGTCGTTGTGGCAGTGGGTCGAGAAGATCACCTTGTCGGCGCCCTCGACATTATTGACCATCCAGCTGAACAGGTCGGCATATTCGGACGGATAGGTGTAGCCGACGGTGTCGGGCAGGTTGATCGTCGTGGCGCCGGCCTTGATGGCGGTCTCGGTGGCGCGTCGCAGGAACTCGCGGTCGCTGCGGGTGGCGTCCTCGGCCGACCACTCGACGTCGTCGCGCAGGTTGCGGGCGTGAGCCACCGAGCGGGCGATCACGTCGATGACGGCGTCCGGCTCCATCTGCAGCTTGTGCTTCATGTGCAGGTCGGACGTGGCGATCACCACGTGGATGCGGCCGCGCTGGGTCGGCTTCAGAGCCTCGGCGCAGCGGTCGATGTCGACCTGGTGGGCGCGACACAGGCCGGCGATGGTCGAGTTCTTGACGATCTTGGCCACTTCGCGGACGGCCTCGAAGTCGCCGTTCGAGGCGATCGGGAAGCCAGCCTCGATAATGTCGACCCCCATCTCCTCGAGGATCTTGGCCAGCTCCAGCTTCTCTTCCAGCGACATCGAGGCGCCGGGCGACTGCTCGCCGTCGCGCATGGTGGTGTCGAAAATGACGACGTTGTCGCGCTTGTCGAAAGCGCCTGCGGATACGGTGGTCATGGAAGTACTCGTCGAATGGGGTGTCTGCGTGCGGGCTGCGGGAACTATCCCCTGTGCGCCCGGCCGCGACGAAGCGCGGCCCCTAGAGCGCCCAGGGGCTGATAAGCCGAAGCGAAAGCAGTGCGCGCGCGACGTTCATGCCGGACTTTCTACACATCGCCCTGGAATCGAGCAAGCAATTTGCGCCAGCCGCGCGATCCGTCGCAGCCAGCGCAAGTTTATTCCAGGTCCAGATTAATTAGGGCGCGTAACGATCGGGAAGTCGGTCGGGAAGGCGTCAAACCATCCCGTCATTCGCCCCAACGCCGCGCGATCACCCTCAAGCTTGACCTGCCCGGTCAGGATCTTCGGGACCAGCGACTTGCCGGTGAACAACGACTCCAGGAACACGGGCCGGGCCACGGTCAGAGTGGCGTCAGCCTTCTCGCCCTGCCCATTTTCGCTTTTGGGGGACGGCTGGGCGACCAGCACGCCGTTGCGCACCTCGACCAGGAATCGCTCGTTCCGGTCGGGGAACACGAAGACGATCCGCAGGTGCGCGTCCTTGGCCTTGTCGGGGTTCAGGCGCACCGACAGCACGTCGAAGATCATCCCGCTGTCCAGCGCCGCCAGCATGTCCAGCGGCGTCATCGAGGCCGGCAGCTTGCGCACTCCGCCCCGCAGCTCATCGGCCCCGGTCAGGTAGATGTTCCGCCACAGGCTGTTCTCGGTCTGGTAGCCCATCTGGTCATAGGCCGCGGCCAGCAGCGCCTTGGCCTCCTTGTCGCCGTCGTCGGCCATCACCGCGTGGTTCAGCAAGGTCGCGGCCCAGGCGTAGTCGCCCTTCTCCGCCGCCTCCTTGGCCATCGCCTTGACCTTGGCCGCCCCGCCCATGGCGGCGACATAGCGCTTGCCCGCGTCGGCCGGCGGCGCGGGCTCCAGATGGGCCGGATTGGCGTCGTACCAGCCCATGTAGCGCTGATAGACCGCCCGGCTGTTGAAGCTCATCGAGCCGTAGTAGCCGCGGTTGAACCAATCCTTGGCCAGCGCCGGCGGCAGCTGGATCCTGGCGGCGATCTCGTCCCCGGTCAGGCCGAGGTTCATCATCCGCACCGTCTGGTCGTGCAGGTATTTGTAGGCGTCGCGATGATCGGCCAGGAAGTCCCGGACCACCGCCCCGCCGAAGCGCGGCCAGCCGTGGCTGGTGATCATGGTGTCGGAGACATCGCCGAACAGGCGGATGGACTCGGTCAGGCCATCGGCCCAGGCCTTGCTGTCGCGGACCAGCGCGCCGCGCGGCGTGAGGATATTGTGCAGGGTGACATTGGCGTTCTCGGCCATGTCCAGAATGCGCAGGTCCGGGAAATAGAGGTTCATCTCGGCCGGCGCCTCGGTGCCGGGCGTGTACTGGAAGCGGATCTTCACGCCGTCGAGCGTCAGCTCCTGCCCCGTATGGTCGATGCTGATGGTCGGCGGGATCAGGGTGATCGAGCCCTTGGCGATGGTCTGGCCGATGCCCGAGGTGATCTGCCCCTCGACGCCCGGCGGCAGCATGATGCCGAACTGGTACTGAGCCCGGCGGGCCATGGCGTTGCCGGCCAGGATGTTCTCAGCGGCGACCTCCCGCATGAAGCCCTCGGGCGCGACGATCGCCACCTTGCCCGCCTTGACGTCGGCCTCGTCGACCACCCCGCGCACGCCGCCGAAGTGGTCGCTGTGGCTGTGGGTGTAGATCACCGCCTTGACCGGCAGAACGCCCAGCTTGTCGTTGACCAGCTCCAGGGCGGCCTGGGCCGTTTCCTTCATGGTCAGTGGGTCGATGACGATCCAGCCGCTGTCGCCGCGCACGAAGGTTATGTTGGAGATGTCGAAGCCGCGCACCTGATAGACGCGATCGGAGACCTTAAAGAGCCCGTGCTTGGAGAGAAGTTGCGCCTGCCGCCACAGGCTGGGGTTCACGGTGGCCGGCGGCTCGCCCTTCAGGAAATCATAGGCGGCCAGGTTCCAGGCGACCTGGCCGTCGGCGCGCTTGATCAGGGGATCGGTACGCGTACCCAGGAAGCCCTGGTCGGCGAAGGCGAAGTCCTGATTGTCGGCCATCGGCAAGGTCGCCGCGAAGGCCTTCTGCTTGTCGATCGTGATCGCGCTGGCGGAATCCCCCGCCCAGGCCGCGCCCGCGATCATCGCCAGAACCGCGACGCCCGCCGCGAGCATTCCTTTGCGCATTCGTCCCTCCACGTTTTGAAACTTTATAGTTTCATTCTACATAGCACCCATGAGCGGAGTCGCGAAAGTCCCTGTCGCCAGAGGTCGCCCCGGCCAGCCCAAGCCTCGGGTCGACAAGGCCGCGCGCGGCCTGGCCGTGCTGGAGGCCGCCGTCGAGGTATTTGCGGAAAAGGGTCTGCAGGTCGCGACCATGCAGGATGTCGCCGACCGCATGGGCGTGGCCAAGATCCTGATCTACCGACTCTATCCCTCGCGTCAGAGCCTGATCGACGCCCTGTTCGGCGAGATGCTGGCCCGGATCGAGGCCGACGCCGGCAGGCCCTGGGGCGGTTACGGCTCGAGCATCGCCCGGCTGGTCGAGATGTCGCGCGCCAATCCGAAGCTGGCGCTCCTGCTGCTCAGGGACGCCCGAGGCGCGCCCGAGGCGGCCGTCTGGCGAGCGGCCCTGGAAGCCCTGCTGACCAAGCTGATCGAACCGTTCGTGGCGCCGCCGGAGGATGCGTCCGCGGCCCAGAGGGCCGCCTGCAAGCACGCCGCGCGCACCTTCATGCCGTTCGTGATCGAGGCCTGGGCGGCCGGGGTCGAAGAGACCGACGGCATGGACGATACGACCCGCACGCGCTGGTTCGGCGAGATCGTCCGAGCCTGGCGCGAGGCGACCTACGCCGCGGCGGGGCTTACGACTCCGCCTCTTCCGCCGCCTCACGCTTCTTGAGCCAGGCGCGGCTGGCCAGGCCCATGGCCAGCCAGATGACGACAGCCAGGGCGATCATGACGATATGCTGCTTGCCGCCGCCCTTCATCGCCTGGACGATCGAATTGCCGGCGAAGGCGGTCAGGGCGATCTTCGGCACGATGCCGATGGCGGTGCCGGCGGCGAAGTCGCGCAGCCTCATCGGCGTGACGCCGGCGGCCATGTTGACGATGATGAACGGCGCCGAGGGCACCAGGCGCACGATCAGGCTGGCCGTGAAGCCGTTCTTGCCGATCATCCGCATGAACTTGTTGACGCCCTCGCCCGCGAAGTCGCGGAGGATCCGCGCGCCGTAGGCCCGGCCCAGCCAGAAGCCGACCAGCGACGAGACCAGGGTCCCGATCCAGCTGTAGGCGAAGCCGGTCCAGGGCCCGAAGGCGACCACCGCCGCGGCGATCAGCACGAACTGGGGCACGCCCAGGAAGGCCATGACCGCGAAGGCCGCCACGGCCATCGGCAGGGCCCACGGCCCGCTGGCCGCGCCCAGCCAGTGCTCGACCGCCGTCTCGCCATTGACGCCCAGCAGCTGCGCGCCAAACAGGAAAACGACGCCCACCCCGCCGAACAGCACGAACGAGACCGCCACCGTGCGCCAGGCGCGGGCGTCCATGTTGGTCACGAAGTCGATGATGCGGCGGATCACGGCCCCTCCTCGCCCAGGCGCCGGTCAGGGTCAAGCGGCGCCGCGGCAAACGACGGCCGACACCTGCTGGAGAAAGAGGCGCTTTTCCGGCGGGCGCCGCGAAACGCGATCCGGGGACACATGATTCGCCCGTCACGACATTTCGGTTGCGCGGGCTTCACATGACAGCGTTACTTATCCACAGGCCGCAAGGACGGAAAACCTTGGCCCTGTAAGGAGTTTTATAGTGAAGACCCTGGCTGTGATCTCCCGCAAGGGCGGCGCCGGCAAGACGACCTTGGCGGTGAACCTGGCCATTACCGCCCATCTGGCGGGACTGAAGATCATGCTGGCCGATATCGACCCCCAGCGATCGGCGTCGGACTCCCTGCGCGCCCGCACCGGCGACGGCCCGCTGCTGGCCGAGATCAACGCCGGCAAGCTGTTCTCGACCCAGACTCAGGCCCGGCACGGCGACTTCGACGCTCTGGTCGTCGACACCCCCGCCGCGCCCGAGACCGATGTCCTGCAGGCGATCAATTTCGCCGACCTGTGCGTGCTGGTCTGCCGCCCGACCTTCCTGGACATCGCCTCGGTGGTCCGTTCGGCCGAGGCCGTGCGCCGCCTCGGCAAGAAGGGCGTCATCGTGCTCAGCCAGGCGCCCTCGCGCCGCAACGGCGTCGAGCCGCCGGCCGTGATCAAGGCGGCCGAGGCCTTGCGCTTCACCGGGATGCCGCTGGCTCCGATCGGTCTGCGCGCCCGCGCCGCCTTCCAGCAGTCGGTGGCCCACGGCCGCTCGGTCTGCGAATGGGAGCCGGGCTCGGCCGCCGCCGAGGAGATCAGCCGCCTCTGGGATCTGATCGCCCCGATGCTGCTGGGCGACCAGGGAAAGACCCTCGCCGCCAACCAGGCCTGACGCGCGCCTTACCGGCCTTCGTCAGAATGTCGCCCAACCGCGTTGCGCCGCGGCGAACGGGCGCGTAAAGACCCCCGCAATCCTGAAACGGTCCCGTTTGTCGGACCATCAAGCACAGGGGAGTCCTGCATCATGTCGCTCGAGTCCGCCGCCCTGCGGCGCATCGCACCGTCGGCCACCATCGCCATCAGCGCCAAGGCGCGCGCGCTGAAAGCCGCCGGTCGTGACGTGATCGCCCTTTCCGCCGGCGAGCCTGACTTCGACACGCCGGACAATATCAAGAACGCCGCGATCGAGGCGATCAAGGCCGGCAAGACCAAGTACACCGACCCCGACGGCATGCCCGAGCTCAAGGCCGCCATCTGCGCGAAGTTCAAGCGCGAGAACGGTCTGGACTACAAGCCGGGCCAGGTCCACGTCGCCCCGGGCGGCAAGCCGGTGATCTACAACGCCCTGGTCGCCACCCTGAACCCGGGCGACGAGGTCATTATTCCCGCGCCCTACTGGGTCTCGTACCCCGACATGGTTCTTCTGGCCGGCGGCACGCCCGTGTCGGTCGAGACCACCGCCGACAACGGCTTCAAGCTGACGCCGCAGGCCCTGGAAGCGGCGATCACCCCGAAGACCAAGTGGCTGATCATCAACAGCCCCTCGAACCCGTCGGGCGGCGCCTATGCCCGCGCCGAGCTTCAGGCGCTGGCGGATGTGCTGCTGCGTCACCCGCAGGTCTGGGTGCTGACCGACGACATGTACGAGCACCTAGTGTTCGACGACTTCGAGTTCACCACCATCGCCCAGGTCGAGCCCAAGCTCTACGACCGCACCCTGACGATGAACGGGGTCTCCAAGGGCTATTCGATGACCGGCTGGCGCATCGGCTACGCCGCGGGCCCGGAAGCCCTGATCAAGGCCATGGGCAAGATGATCAGCCAGACGACCTCCAACCCCTGCTCGATCTCGCAATGGGCGGCGCTGGAAGCGCTGAACGGCACGCAGGACTTCATCAAGCCGAACGCCAAGCTGTTCCAGGAGCGCCGCGACCTGGTCGTGTCGATGCTGAACCAGGCCGCGGGCCTGCAATGTCCGACCCCGGAAGGCGCGTTCTACGTCTACCCCTCGTGCGCCGGCCTGATCGGCAAGACCGCGCCCTCGGGCAAGGTCATCGAGACCGACGAGGACTTCGCGGGCGAACTGCTGGAAGCCGAGGGCGTGGCGGTCGTGCATGGCGCGGCCTTCGGCCTGTCGCCGTTCTTCCGCATCAGCTACGCCACCAGCAGCGACGTCCTGGAAGACGCTTGCCAGCGCATCCAGCGCTTCTGCGCCAGCGTCAAATAGGCGGCTTCGAGCCGCTGAACGACGAAGGGGACCGGTTCGCGCCGGTCCCCTTTTGCTTATCTTAGTCGTCGATCCAGTCGGTCAGGCCCTCCCGGGCGTGAACCTCCCGCAGCGCCGGACGCTGGCGGACGCAGTCGAGATAGCGCTTCAGGTTCGGCCATTCGGTCGCGGGCCTGGGCATGTTGCGCGTCCAGCGGCACAGGATCGTCGCCAGCAAGTCCACGCTCGTGAAATGGTCGCCGACGAGGTAATCCCGGTCGGCCAGCCGGGCGTCGAGCCGCGCCAGGCCCATCTCGATCCGCTCACGCGCCGCGGCCCGCACAGCGTCTTGCGCCTCGCCGCCCGCCGGCTCGTGCGGATAGAACCAGGCCCGGAAGTGCGGTTGGAAGCTGTTGGCCAGCCACAGGGTCCAGCTCAGATACTCGGCCCGCCCAGGCGAACCCGCCGGCGGAGCGAAGCCGGCCTCCGGGTGACGCTCGGCCAGCAGGGTCGCGATGCCGGCCATCTGGGTGATCGGCGCGCCATCGACGATCAGGGTCGGCACGACGCCGTCGGGATTGAGCGCCAGATATTCGGGCGTCTTGTGCTCGCCCTTGTCGAAATCGAGCAGCCTGGCCTCGAACGGAACGCCCAGCTCGATCAGCAGCCAATGGATGGCCGTGCCGGCCGTGCTGGGCGAACCATAGAGCGTGTACATCGAGACCCCTCCGCTGATGCGGCGGATAGGCGGATGCTTCTAGCGCCCGGTCAAGCAAAAGGCCCCCGCCCTGGCGGACGAGGACCTCGGAAATCGCTAAGCGCTCTGTCTCAGTGCTTTTCGCGCCACTTGGACTTGGCGTCGTCCTTGGTCAGGCTCAGATGGATCTTGTCGTCATTGATGTATTCCACCCAGTCCAGGGGGATCATGTGGTGCTTGAAGCCGGCGCCCAGATCCAGCTTGGCCAGCTCGATCTCACCACCGACGACATGGTCCACGCGGCCGACATGGCCGCCGTCCGAGCCGACCACTTCCTGATGTTCCTTGATCTGCGAGAGGTCGATCATGTGTCGTCTCCAAGGTTGAGCGAAACCGTCACGGGTCCCTCGTGACATGAAACGGCCATGGCCGTGGTCAAGTTTCAGCTTGCCATGCACGCATGGATTGTTCTTGATACGTTCCAAACGGAGTTTGGGGGTCACGCATGAGCCTACGCGCCCTTCTCGCCTGCGCCCTCCTCCTGGCCGCCGGCCCAGCGCTCGCCGATCCGGCCATTGGCAAGCGGGTCGACGCCGTCTTCGCCGACGACGCCGTGACCCTGACCGAGGCCGGCAAGACCGTGCTGGTCTACCGAACCAAGCCGCTCGATCCCGCCACAGAACCCGGCCGGGCCAACTACGTCGGCGTGCTCTACGCACCGGACGGAACGGCCTTGACCGAAGACAGGCCTGGAGACCATCCGCATCAGCGCGGTGTCTGGTGGGCCTGGATGAAGGTGCAGACCAGCGGCAAGACCGTCGCCGACGGCTGGTACATGAAGGGGCTCAGCTACTTCGTCCGTTCGAAATCGTTCCTGGGCGACGCCGAGGGCGGCGGGACCCTGACGGTCGAGGTCGACTGGATGGTCAATTCAGGCCCGGAGCTGGCCTATGTCGCCCGCGAGACGACCAGGGTCACGGTGCGCCCGCTGAAGAGCGGCGCGCGACGGGTGGAGTTCGACACTACGATCACCTCACGCGTCGAAGCCCTCGGCCTGGGCGGCAGCGAGGACGATCGCGGCTTCGGCGGATTCTCGATCCGGCTGGTCGATCCCGAGCACCTGACCTTCGCCTCGGGCGGCAAGACGATCACGCCGAACGGCGCGGCGATCAACGCCGGCGGCAACATGGGTTTCGCCTAGACCGGCGAGGCCGCGCCGGCCTGGGCGGTTGGCCTGGCCTGCAAGGCCAATGGCCAGGCGGTGACGCGCTGGATGCTATATAACGATCGTTCGATGCAGAACTGCGTCTTCCCTGGACGCGCGCCGCTGGTGCTCAAGAAGGATGAGGCGTTGCATCTGCAGGAAACCTTGGTCATTCGTCCCGCACCCAAGAAGAAGTCCCCGTAAGCGCATGGCTGACATCGTCAATCTGAACCAGGCCCGCAAAGCCAAGGCCAAGGCCGATGACAAGGCTCGCGCCGCCGAAAACCGCGCCAAGTTCGGCCGCACCAAGGGCGAGAAGACCCTGGACGCGGCGCGGGCCGACAAGCTCAAGCGCGACCTCGACGGCGCCAAGCGCGAGGATTGAACCGCGATGGATTTCCCATGGCGGGGTTGAAGAAACGCTCGGTGAATCTGGCCGGCCACGCGACCTCTCTGGCGCTTGAGCCGGAGTTCTGGGCGGTGCTGGAGAGCGCGGCGGCCGACGAGGCCGTGAGCCTGGCCGGTCTGATCCAGAGAATCGACCTGGAGCGCGGCGAGCGGCCACTGGCTTCAGCGTGTCGTGTTTTCGCCCTCGCGCGGGCGTCCACCTAGAGCGTGGCTGAAGGCGCGCGGTTCTACGCGCTTCGCGGCTCTGTCTGAAAAGCGGCTCTGTCTGAAAAGAGCCCGCCGTCGGAAGCGCGGGCTCTAATCGCGAAGTTCAGGCTTCACCGCCGGTCGTCGCTGCGTCGGCAGCGGCGGCGGTTGTGGGTTCGGCGTCGAGCGCAACGTCCTGGACAGGTCGGGTAGAGACCCGCGCCACTCCGCCCTATCGCCGGCCATGACACCCAGCATCCAGGCGCCCCATACGGCCGACACCAGTATCGCCAGGACCAGCAGAACGGCGAACACCCCGCCGCCGGTCTCGCGACGCGCCTGTCCGTTATCGGCGAGCGTCCTGGCCATGGATCAGCCCGGCGTCTTGGGCGCGTCGGGAAGCTTCGGCGCGTCCGGCAACTTCGGCGCCGAAGCCGAGATGTTCACGTCGACCTTCTTCTGTTGCGTGAAGCCGCCGGACATCATGAAGAAGGCCAGGACTGCGACAACGACCACCAGGCCGCCCACGATGAACGCCAAGCCAGCGTTTCCGCCGCCGCTGCTGCTAGTTCCTTCGGCCATGAGAGTCTCCGTGCCTGTCGGCTTTGTTCGTGATGGCGGATGAACGGCACGGGCGCGGGGAAGTTCCTTTTCCAACACACCTCGTCATCCCTATGCCGCGCCTGTTGGGGCTTAAGCTCCGCGCGGTTTGTGCTACATATGTTCCATGTATCCCGATGATGACTCGCGCGAAGCCGCCGGCGGCTTTCCGGGCGACCTCCCCTCTCCGCGCATCTCCGACCTGGCCAGGCCGCGGCCGCCGGCGCATGGCCACGCCACACCCGACTATCTTGACGGCCTGAACCCCGAGCAGCGCGAGGCGGTCGAGACCACCGAAGGCCCGCTGCTGGTCCTGGCCGGGGCCGGCACCGGCAAGACCCGGGTGCTGACCACGCGCCTGGCCCACATCCTGGCGACCGGCCGCGCCCGCCCGTGGGAACTGCTGGCGGTCACCTTCACCAACAAGGCCGCGCGCGAGATGCGCGAGCGGATCACCCACATCATCGGCCCAGAGGCCGAAGGTCTGCGCTGGCTGGGCACCTTCCACTCGGTGGCCGCCCAGATCCTGCGCCGCCACGCCGAGCTGGTGGGGCTGAAGTCGAACTACACGATCATCGACACCGACGATAACGAGCGGCTGCTGAAGCAGCTGATCGAGGCCGAGAACATCGACGCCAAGCGCTGGACCCCGCGCATCCTGTCGGGGATCATCGACGGCTGGAAGAACCGCGGCTGGACGCCCGATCGTGTCCCGACCAGCGAGGCCGGCGAGTTCGCCAATGGCAAGGGGATCAGCCTCTACCGTCAGTATCAGGAGCGCCTGCGCATCCTGAACGCCTGCGACTTCGGCGACCTGCTGCTGCACAATATCAGCCTGTTCACCGGCCATCCCGACGTGCTGGACGAGTTCCAGCGCCGCTTCAAATACGTGATGGTCGACGAGTACCAGGACACCAACGTCGCCCAGTATCTGTGGCTGCGTCTGCTGGCCCAGGGCCGGCAGAACGTCTGCTGCGTCGGCGATGACGACCAATCGATCTATGGGTGGCGCGGGGCCGAGGTCGACAACATCCTGCGGTTCGAGCGCGACTTCGCCGGCGCCAAGGTCGTGCGGCTGGAGCGCAACTACCGCTCGACCGAACACATCCTGGCGGCCGCTTCCGGTCTGATCACCGCCAACAAGGGTCGCCTGGGCAAGACCCTGTGGACCGAGGCGACCGGCGGCGACAAGGTCCGGGTCAGCGGCGTGTGGGACGGCGAGGCCGAGAGCCGCATGGTCGCCGACGAGATCGAACGCGCCAAGAAGGCCGGCCGCAAGTATAACCAGATGGCCATCCTGGTGCGGGCCAGCTTCCAGATGCGGGCGTTCGAAGAGCGCTTCGTGATGCTGCAGATCCCGTACAAGGTGGTCGGCGGTCCGCGCTTCTTCGAACGGGCCGAAATCCGCGACGCCCATGCCTATCTGCGCCTGATCCAGTCGCCGGACGACGACCTGGCCTTCGAGCGCATCGTCAACACGCCCAAGCGCGGAATCGGCGACACCTCGGTTCAGAAGCTGCTGCAGATCGCGCGGCTGGGCGGAATCTCGACCGTCGAGGCGGCGCGCCAGATCATCGCCAGCGACGAGTTGCCGGCGCGCACGCGCACGGCCCTGTCGAACTTCATCCGCGACCTGGACCGCTGGCGCTCGCTGATCGGGACCGTTCACCACCAGCGCCTGCTGGAAACGGTGCTGGAGGAGAGCGGCTATACGGACGCCCTGCGTCTGGACAAGGGCCCAACCAGCCAGACGCGGCTGGAGAACCTGAAGGAACTGGTCCAGTCGATGGGCGCCTTCGACACGCTCGAGGCCTATCTGGAGCACGTGTCGCTGGTCATGGACCTGGACCGCGAAGCCACCGGCGACGCCGTCTGGATCATGACCCTGCACTCGGCCAAGGGCCTGGAATTCCCGCTGGTGTTCCTGCCCGGTTGGGAGGAAGGCGTGTTCCCCAGCCAGCGCAGCATGGACGACAAGGGCGAGAAGGGCCTCGAGGAAGAACGCCGCCTGGCCTATGTCGGCATCACCCGCGCCCGCGAGCAGGCCCTGATCAGCTTTGTCGCCAACCGGCAGGTTTACGGCCGCTGGACCAGCCAGCTGCCCAGCCGCTTCGTCGACGAACTGCCGATCGCCCACGTCGATGCGGCGTCCGAGACCGGCTACTACGGCGGCGGCCCTGGCATGCAGTCGACGGCGGCCTCCCGCTGGGACGATCCGGGCGTCAGCGCCTTCCAGGCCGGCAGCAGCTATGACAGCCCCGGCTGGAAGCGCGCCCAGGAACGCACCGCCGGCTTCGGCGAGCGCAACGCCGCCTGGCGCGGTCCCCAGGGCGTCCGCGCCGGGTCGTCCGCCCGTTCGGCGCCGATCGAGGGCGAAGGTCGCCTTGTCGCCGTCTCGGCCCCCACGGGCAGCGCCTATTCGCGCGGCGACCGGGTGTTCCACGTCAAGTTCGGCTACGGCAAGGTCACCGGCATCGAGGGCAACAAGCTGACCGTCGCCTTCGACAAGGCCGGCGAGAAGAAGGTCATCGACAGCTTCGTCGAGAAGGCCTGAACGACGGCGGATGCTCCCCGCGGCGCATGAGGAGCATCTTTCCCCCGCGCTCCGATGTCGCGGGGGTTGAACGCGACAAGCGGATAACCATATGCTAGTCAAGAAGTAGCCAAACGCTTCAGCCCAAGACGGCTATCGCCCTGGCGCTCCATCGCCCCCCAACCGTCACCGACGGCTCCGGGCGGATATCTCCACCCTTTATGATCTATCGGGTCCGGCGACACGCCCGCCCCCTGTCTGGAACTTTATGAAAACCAACTTTACCCGTAAGGCCGCCACCAAGAGCGCGCCCCACATGCCTTCGACCTTCCGCCCCGCGACGCAAGCGCGCGCCGCCCAATCCGACTGGGTGTGGCCCGGCCTCACCCGCGCCCAACTGCGCGATATCGTCATCGACCAGATCGGCTAAGCGGCGCGACGCGCCTCCGCCAACCACGTCTCCCACGCCCCGACCGCGACCAGGATCAGGGTCGTCGCCACTGACAACGTCAATGGGCTGACATGTCCCGCGACCGGAACCAGCGCCGCCAGCAAGGCCAGGCCAGCGATCCGGGTGCGGGACCACTGCCTGAACACCGAAAGCTTGAACACCAGGGCTCCGAACAGGAACAGCGCCGGTCCGCCAATCACGGCGGCGGCGGTCTTGAAGTCTGTATGGCCCAGCGGATGGTGCAGCACCCACTCGTCGCCGACCGCCGCCACGATGACCCCGGCCACCGGTAGAAGGTGGCTGTAGGTGTAGGCGACGCGCGCGATCCGGCCGGGATTGTCGGAATGAGCGATGGCCTCGCTGGCCGCCTCGGCCGTGAACGAAAAATAGATCCACCACATGGCGATGCTGCAGACCAGGGCGCTGGCGAAGGCGGCAATCACCTCGAAAGTCCATGGCAGGCCGACCACCGTGGCCCCGGTGACGATGATCGACTCGCCCAGGGCGATGATCGTGAACAGGGCGCAGCGCTCGGCCAGGTGACCGCCCTCCACGACCCAGTCGGTCGAGGCCGAGCGGCCTATACCGGGCGTCCAGAAGCCCATGGCCGGCGAGGCGTATTCGATGGCCATGGCCAGAGCCCAGATCAGCAGCCGCATCTCGCCCTGCTGAAAGGCGCCGGTGATCCAGAAAACCGCCGACAGGGACAGCCAGGACAGGATGCGGATGAAGTTCAGCCGGTGGGCCGGCTCGCGCCACACGCCGAGCAGGAAGAACAGGCTCCGCCCGACCTGGATGAAGACATAGGCGCAGGCGAAGACCAGACCCCGCTTTCCGAAGGCGTCCGGGATGGCGGCCGACAGCACCAGGCCCGCCGCCATCAACACGAACAGCATCACCCGCACCGGCGTCCGCTCCGGATCCATCCAGTTGGTGACCCAGGCGGTGAACACCCACGCCCACCAGACGGCCAGCAGCAGCAGGGTTGCGTGCAGCAGGCCAAGGCCGGTTGGGTGTCCGATCACCGCGTGGGACAGCTGTGTGACCGCGAACACGAACACGAGATCGAAGAACAGCTCCACATAGGTGACGCGGGCGTGCTCGTGGGCGTGGCGTTCGCGCAGCAGCGGCTTCTTGGTCATGGCGTCCCTCTTCGCGACCAACCTAGAATCCGCCCCCTGAGTCTCGCGAGGGGGATTTCGAACCAAAGCCCTCGTCGCGCGCTATGCCGACATGGACCCGCGGCTCGCACACTTCCTTGGCCACCTGAAGGCCTTCGCCCTCACCCGCCCCGTCGCCCTTGGCGCGCCGGCCTGCGCCGTGCTCGGCGCCGTGGCTGGACTGGCCATGCAGACCGGAGCCCAGGATCGCGGCTACACGCCCGAGATGGAACCCGCCCAGTATGCGCGACAGGACTACGCCGAGCCGATCTCCTGGCCGGCGGGCGAGGTCCCGGACTATGTGGTCGGCACGGACTTCCTCAAGGCGACGCAGCCCCCGCCGCCGATCCAGTACGCCGACTATGAACCGCCCCCGGCGCCCGAGCTTCCGCCCTATGTTCCGGCCGAACACGGCCCGGCCGCGCCTCCGCCGCCAACGGACGCACCGAACTGGGCGTCCGAGCGCGGCGACATCCTGGACGTCTCCCTGCCCGAGGATCACCAGCCCCAGGCCATGGCGGCGCCCGCGCCTCTGGTGATGGCGGACGCGGCGGCCACCGGCATGACGACACGCTGAAGGCTCGCTTTTTAGCGCCTTTGCCGCTAACGGAGCGGCATGACCGACTATACGCCCCAGCAGATCGTCGCCCGCGGCGCGCGCGCCGAGACCGAGACCGCCGCCGACGCCATCGACAACCATCCCGGCCTGGAAGGCGCCACCTACTCGATCCTGGAAGAGGACGAGGACAAGGGCGTCTGGCGCATCGACGCCTTCCCCACGACCGACGAGGAAGACGCCAGCCTGATGGCGCTGCTGGGCCAGTACGACCTGAAGGTCGTGCGCGACACCCTGGCCGACGCCGACTGGCTGGCCATGGCGCTGTCGGGCCTGCCTCCCGTGCGCGCCGGCCGCTTCTTCGTCTACGGGATGCACGACCGCGGACGCCTGCCGGCCAGCACGGTCAACCTGCGCATCGAGGCCGGCGCGGCCTTCGGCACGGGCCACCACGGCACCACCGTCGGCTGCCTGCAAGCCTATGACCGCCTGATCAAGGCCCGCAGGTTCAACAAGGTTCTGGACGTCGGCGCCGGCACGGGCCTGCTGGCCATCGCCGCCGCCCGCACCGGTTCGAAGCTGGCCGTCGGCACCGACATCGACAAGCCCAGCGTGCGGATCTCCAAGGAGAACGCCAAGGTCAACAAGGCCAACGCCAAGTTCGTCCACGCCTCGGGCCTGTCGAACTCGCTGGTGGCCAACAACGCGCCCTACGACCTGGTGTTCGCCAACATCCTGGCCCGCCCGCTGATCGGTCTGGCCCAGGACATCAAGCGCGCCCTGGTTCCCGGCGGCACGGTCATCCTGTCGGGCCTGCTGCGCACCCAGGAGCGGATGGTCAAGGCCGCCTACCTCTCGCGCGGCTTCAAGGTCGTCAACCGCATCCACCGCGACGCCTGGGCGACGCTGGTCCTGCAACGGCCCTAGGCCTTCCCTGTCGGCGCATGGCGGCCTAAATCGGTAGCCATGCGCCAGACCTTCGACGAATCCACCGACCCGTCCTTCGGGCCCAAGCACGTCCCGCTGATCCGCGCCGCCATGGCCGAGCAGGGGCTGGACGGCTTCCTCGTGCCGCACGAGGACGAGCACCAGAACGAATATCTGCCCGCCGCCAATGACCGCCTGGCCTGGGCCAGCGGCTTCACCGGCTCGGCCGGCGCGGGCGTGATCCTCAAGGACCGCGCCGCCGTCTTCGTCGATGGCCGCTATACGCTGCAAGTCCGCGAGCAGGTCGACCAAGACCTGTTCGAGATCCGCGACCTCGTCGAGGGCGGCGTGCCGGCCTATCTGGAGACGACCGAAAAGGGCGCGGTGATCGGCTACGACCCCCGCCTCCACAGCCCCTCGGCCCTGGAAGGCCTGAAGGCCGCCGCCAGCCGCGCCGGCGCGATCCTCAAGCCCGTCGCCGTCAACCCGATCGACCTGGCCTGGGGCGAGGCCCGTCCCGCGCAGCCTATGGCCCCGGTCGTGCCGCACCACGTCGAATACGCCGGCGAGGAGTCCAGTTCCAAGCGCGCCCGGGTCGGCGCGGCGATCGCCGCCTTTGGCGCCGACGCGGCGGTGATCACCGCGCCGGCCTCGATCGCCTGGCTGTTCAACATCCGCGGCGGCGACGTCATTCGCTCGCCCCTGCCGCTGGCTCAGGCCATCCTCGGCGCCGACGGCGCGGCGCGCCTGTTCCTGGAGCCGGCCAAGGTCACTACCGACCTGCCGGCCTGGCTGGGCAACCAGGTCTCGCTGGAGACGCCGGACAAGCTTCAGGAGGCGCTGGGCGACCTTTCGGACAAGACTGTCGTGGTCGATCCGACCCAGTCCTCGGCCTGGTACTTCGATCAGCTGGCCGCCGCCGGCGCGAAGATCGTCCGGGCCATGGATCCCTGCGCCCTGCCCCGGGCCTGCAAGAACGGCGTCGAACTGGACGGCACGCGCGAAGCCCACAGGCGCGACGGCGCGGCCCTGACCCGCTTCCTGCACTGGCTGGCCACCGAGGGGCAGGTCAATCCGCCGGACGAAAAGGAGGCCGTCGCCAAGTTGGAAGGCTTCCGCGAGGCTACCGGCCGGCTGAAGGACCTGTCCTTCGACACCATCGGCGCGGCCAACGGCCACGGCGCCCTTCCCCACTACCACCCGACCGAACGCTCCAACGAGCGCGCCGCGATGGGCTCTCTATTGCTGGTCGACAGCGGCGGGCAGTATCTGGACGGCACCACCGACGTCACCCGCACGGTCGCCATCGGCGAGCCGTCGGCGGAGATGATCCACCGCAACACCCTGGTGCTGAAAGGCCACCTGGCGATCGCCCGCCTGCGTTTCCCGCCCGGCACCACCGGCTCGGCCATCGACGCCTTCGCCCGCGCTGCGCTGTGGGCCCACGGCCTGGACTATGACCACGGCACCGGCCACGGCGTCGGCGTCTATCTGGGAGTTCACGAGGGCCCGCAGCGGATTTCCAAGGCTCCGAACACCATCGCCCTGCAGCCCGGCATGATCGTCTCGAACGAGCCCGGCTACTACAAGGACGGCGAATACGGCATCCGGATCGAGAACCTGGAAGTGGTCATGCCGGCCGAGGACCTGCCGGGCGGCGACCGCCCGATGCACCGCTTCGAAGCCCTGACCCTGGCGCCGATCGACCGACGCCTGATCGACAAGAGCCTGCTGAGCGCCGAGGAAACAGCGCAGCTCGACGCCTATCACGCTCGCGTATTGCGCGAGATCGGACCTCGGGTCGAACCCGAGGTCCGCGCCTGGATGGAAGAGGTCTGCGCGCCGCTCTAGGCGGCGCGCGCGACGCCTACTTCAACCGCGTCCACCGCTGCGTCTTGCAGAGCGGGGCGACGATGCAGCCCTTCAGCTTGAGCTCGTTGTCGCTGAGCAGTTCGATCGTGCCCGAATAGGTGCCGCCGTCATCGGGGTTATAGACCTTGCCGCCGGTCCACTTGGTCGGGCCGCCGGTGAAATCGTACAGCATCTGCAGGTTCTTCAGGGGACGACCGCGCTGGGAATCGTCCTTGTTCTTGGCGTCCTTCTGGGCCGGGTTGGCCTTGATGTGGTCGGACGTGATCAGCTTGCCGCACAGGCTGTTGCCGCAGCGGGCGATCTCGACCTGGCCGCCGTTGGTCGGCGTCTGCCAGACCCCGGTGACGTCGGCCGCGAAGGCCGAGCCGGCCGTAACGGCCATGGCGGCGGCGAGCAGGATAGTGCGCAGCATTCGATACTCCCAATAGGTTCACGCATTCGAATGCGTGTTTGAACCCATTCGTTGCGTGATCCGCCCAGTGAGGACAAGGCCGAAGGCGAAAACGAGGCGGGAATTGCGGTTGCGGCGATGCGCCTCAGCCGTGGACCCGCGCCCGTCGGAGGCCGACCGCGCCCTTGGGCGGCGTATAGCCGTCGTGGCTCAACCGACCGAGGGTCATGCCCAGGCGTCCCGGAAGGTCGCGAACATGTGTCACGCCGTTCAAGCTGGCCGCCGCCAGCGCCACGCGCCCGCAGGCATAGGCGTCGGCCGCCGCGTCGTGGTGGGCGAAGTCGACGCCCAGGTGACCGCAGACCACGTTCAGCTTGTGCGACGACAGCTCCGGCCAGACGCCGCGCGCCACCTGCACCGTGCATAGATAGTCGAAGCTGGGCGGCCGCACGTCATAGTGCTCGCAGGTCCGACGGATCACACTGACGTCGAACGAGGCGTTGTGGGCCAAGACGAGCGCGCCATCCAGTTCGGGGCGCAGCCGCTCCAGCACGTCCGGCCACTCGTCGGCGTCCGCGACCTGTTGAGGCCCGATGCCGTGAAAGGCGATGTTGAACCGCGCGAAGCGATTGCCGGGCGGACGGATATAGTGGTGCTCGATGCGCGCCACCTGGCCGTCCTCGATCCAGGCCAGGCCGATCGAACACGGGCTGGCGCGCTGCTCGTTGGCGGTCTCGAAGTCCAGCGCGATGACCTTCATGCGCCGACCATCGCCAGCCACTCGTCCTCGGTCATCACCTGGATGCCCAGCTCGGTGGCGGTCTTCAGCTTCGAGCCCGCGCCCGGACCGGCCACGACCAGGTCGGTCTTCTTCGACACCGAAGAGGCCACCTTGGCGCCGAGGCCCTCGGCCTGGGCCTTGGCCTCGTCGCGGGTCATCTTTTCCAGCGAACCGGTGAAGACGATCGTCTTGCCGGCCACGGCGGTGTCGGTCTTGGGTTTGGCGACGGGCTGGATGTTCAGCTCGGCGACGAGATTGGCGACCTTGGCGCGATTGTGTTCCTCGGCGAAGAACCGGGCCAGCGACTGGGCCGCCACCGGACCGACGCCGTCGATGGCGGCCAGGTGTAGATAGTCCTCGCCCGGCGCGCCCGAGGCTGCGGCGGCCAGCCCTTGGGCGAAGGCGTCCCAGGTCCCATACCGCTGGGCCAGGGCCGCGCGGGCCGGCTTGGTCAGCCTGGGCACGGCGTGGCCGATCTTGATCTCCAGGTCGTCGGTCTGGGGCCAGGGGTCGGCGACCAGCCCGCCCTTCCCCGCCTCGACCAGCAGGTCCAGCGCCTTGGGGCCGACGCCCTGGGCCGTGGAAAGCTCCAGATAGGTCTCGCCGGGCAGGCCCTTGGCGGCGGCCTCGGCGGCGGCTCGCAGGTCCTCGAAGCGGTCGAAGTTGCGGGCCAGGACGGTCGAGGTCGTCTCGCCGATGTCGCGCGCGCCCAGGCCGTAGATCATCCGGTCCATGCCGATCGTGCGGCGGGCCTCGATCCCTCGCACGAGGTTGGACACCGAGGTCTCCCCATAGCCCTCGCGCTCGCGCAGCGCCGCCAGCTTCTCCTCGTCCTTGGCCAGCTTAAAGATGTCGGCCGGCTCGGTGATCCAGCCCTCGTCAAAGAAGGCCTGAAGTTGCTTCTCGCCCAGGCCCTCGATGTCGAAGGCGCGGCGCGACACGAAGTGGCGCAGGTGCTCGACCCGCTGGAACGGACAGGCGAACTCGCCGGTGCAGCGGCGCACCACCGACTCCTGGCCCGAGGCCGTGACCTCGCGGGCCAGCGGCGTTTGCAGCGGACACGGGCAGACGTGGGGGAATTCGTAAGGCGCCGGCGCCGGATCGGGCCGTGCGTCCAGGGCCACCTCGACGATCTGGGGAATCACGTCACCGGCCCGCTGGATCACCACGGTGTCGCCAATGCGGACGTCCAGGCGGGCGATCTCGTCGGCGTTGTGCAGGGTGGCGTTGGTCACCGAAACGCCGCCGACCGTCACCGGCTTCAATCGCGCCACAGGCGTGATGGCGCCGGTGCGGCCGACCTGCAGGTCGATGGCTTCCAGGATCGTGCGGGCGCGCTGGGCGGGGAACTTGCGGGCGATGGCCCAGCGCGGCGAGCGCGACACGAAGCCTAGGCGGCGCTGCTGGTCCAGGTCGTCGACCTTGTAGACGACCCCGTCGATGTCGAAGCCCAGCGTGGGCCGCAGCATCTCGAACTGGGCGTAGACGTCCAGCAGGCCCTGGGCGTTCTCGACCCGCCTGGCCGGCGGGGCCGTGGTGACGAAACCCCACTCGGCGAGCTTCTCCAGCGCCCCCCACTGGCTGTCGGCGAACGGCTCGGACACCAGGCCCCAGGCATAGCCGAAGAAGCGCAGCGGCCGCTGGGCGCTGATCTTCGGATCGATCTGGCGTAGCGAGCCGGCGGCGAAGTTGCGCGGATTGGCGTAGGTGCGCTGGCCGGCCTCCTCGGCGGCCTGGTTGAACGCCGCGAAGGCCTCCAGCTCGACATAGACCTCGCCGCGCACCTCGATCACGTCGGGCCAGCCCGAGCCCTTCAGGCGGTGGGGGATGTCGGCGATGGTGCGCAGGTTGGCGGTGACGTCCTCGCCCACCCGGCCATCGCCGCGCGTCGCGCCCTGGACCAGCACGCCCTTCTCGTAGCGCAGCGAGGCCGACAGGCCGTCGATCTTGGGCTCCGCCGTATAGGCGACGGTCTCGGACGGCGACAGGCGCAGGAACCGCCGGATCCGGGCGTCGAACTCGATCGCCTCGTCGTTGGAAAAGGCGTTGTCCAGGCTGAGCATCGGCACGCCGTGCTCGACAGGGGCGAACTGCTCGGCCCGCGCTGCGCCAACCCGCATGGACGGGGAGTTGTCGCGAACCAGGTGCGGAAAGCGGGTCTCGATATCGAGGTTGCGGCGCTTGAGGGCGTCGTACTCGGCGTCGCTGATCGTGGGCGCGTCCTGCTGGTGATAGGCGATGTCGTGCGCGGTCAGCTGGTCGGCCAGGCGCTCCAGTTCCTCGACGGCCTGGGCTTCGGTGAGGTCGGCGACGGGGATGAGGGACACAGCGGCGAATCCGAAAGACGGGAAGTTCCGGCAGGTTAGCAACGCCGTCCTGACGGGGGGAGTCAGCGATGTGATCGCCTGTCAGGGGAAAACTGGCCCGGCCCTTGCGCCGCAAGGCTTGAAGGAGCCCTCGATGTTCAAAGCCGGCACAAATAACGCTCTGCCCGTCCTGTCGCGGGACGGTCCGCTGGACGCCCTGCGGTTCCTGGCGGCGCTGTTCATCGTGCTCTATCACGTGGCCGAGCGCGCGCCGGTGTCGCTGTTCAGCCTGTCGCCGGCCTTCGGGCGCGGCTATCTGGCCACCGACTTCTTCCTGATGCTGTCGGGCTATGTGCTGGCTCGGACCTATGGCCCTCGCGTCCAGGGCTCGGACGTCGACACCCTGACCTTCCTGAAGCGGCGCGTGCAGCGCATCTGGCCGCCGCATCTGGTGATGCTGGCCCTGTTCGTCGCGTTCTTCGTTGGAACCTCGGCGATCGGCCTGGCGCCGCAGAACCCGCAGTGGTTCCAGCGGGACCAACTGCTGCCGCAGGTCTTCCTGGTCCAGGCGTGGTTCGTCCCTGGGAACTCCGGCTGGAACATGCCGACCTGGACCCTGTCGGCTCTGATTGCGGCCTACGCCCTGTTCCCGATGGCGTGGCGGCGCGTGGCGGCGACGCGGCGGCCGCTGGCCCTGCTGATCCTCGGAGTCTGCGCCTATGTCGCCATCGACCAGGCCGCCCTGATGGCCTTCGACATCCCCGGCTACCAGCTGCCGCTGCGCTTCGGCCTGATCCGGGGCGTGCCGCTGTTCATGATCGGCCTGCTGGTCGCCCGCCTGCCGGTGACGACCCTGGCGCGCCGCCAGGCCCTGCCGCTGGCCGTGGCGACCCTGACGGCCGTGATCGGCATCCAGGCCCTCGGGCGGTTCGACTATTTCAGCCTGGCCCTGCTGGGCTTCCTGATCTACGCGGCCGGCGCCTCCAAGCCTCGGGCCTGGCGCTGGGCCGGCGCGGCCGGGAAACTGTCGTTCTCGCTGTTTCTGACCAACACCCTGACCGCGGCCGTCTGGTTCGGCGTCGCGCGGATGGTGGAGAGCAAGCTGGGCCTGCCCGCGGCGGCGGCGTGGGCGCTGTGGGCTTTGGCCATCCCGGCGACGATCGTCGTGGCGTGGATGTTCGAGCGGGCGGTGGATGCGCCGTTGCAGCGTTGGATGAAGGGGCGGTCGGCCGCCCAGCGCGTTCCGACCAGCGCTCCAGCGACAGCCTAGAGCCTGTCCGCTTTTGATGGAAACATCAGAAGCGGATAAACAGGCTCTATTTCAAACATTTGGAGCGTGGCAGACGCCGAAACCGCTCACACTTTCGGCTGCCACGCTCTAGGCCATCAGGGCCCGCGCCGCCGCGCGCGCGGCTTCCGTCACCTCGGCGCCCGACAGCATCCGCGCGATCTCTTCCTCGCGCTCGGACGGGCCGAGCGGTTCGACCTTGGTGCGGGTCGAGGTGTCGTCGCCCGATTTCGAGATCCGCCAGTGGGCGTCGCCTCGCGCGGCGACCTGGGCCGAGTGGGTGACGACCAGAACCTGGGCGTTCGAGGCCAGGCGCTTCAAGCGCAGGCCGACCGCGTCGGCCACCGCCCCGCCGACGCCTTGATCCACCTCGTCGAAGATCATCAGCGGTTGCGGGCCGCCGCCGCGCCCCGCCAACGCCGCCTTCAGCGCCAGGGCGAAGCGGGCCAGCTCGCCGCCCGAGGCGATGGCCTCCATCGGGCCGAAAGGCGCGCCGGGGTTGGTCGAGATCTCGAAGGCGATGCGGTCCAGGCCCGTCGGGCCCGCGCGATCCTCGGCCAGCGGCTCGACGGCGACGCGGAACCGGGCCTTCTCCAGCTTCAGCGGGGCCAGTTCGGCCTCGACGGCCTTGGCCAAGGCGTCGCCGGCGGCGCGGCGCTCGGTCGACAGGGCCTCGGCGGCGAACAGATAAGCCTCGCGGGCCTCGGCGGCTTCCTTGTCGGCGGCCTTCAGGGCCTCCTCGGAGGTCTCGATGGCCTGCAGCCGCGCGGCGAACTCCGCGCGCTTGGCCGGCAGGTCCTCGACCAGGACATTGAGCTTGCGGGCCATGCCGCGCAGGGCGAACAGGCGCTCCTCGGCCTTCTCCAGGCGATCGGGCTCGAACTCGAAGCTCTCGGCGACCGAGTCGATGGCGGCGCTGGCCTCCTGGGCCTCGACCAGGGCGCGGTCGACGGCCTCGCAGGCGGCCGAGAGCCGGGTCATGGCCGCGCCATCAGCCGGAGCGCCGGCCTGCAGGGCGCGCTCGCGGGCCCGCTCCAAGGCCCGATAGGCCTGGGCAAGCTTGCCGGACAAGGCGTCGCCGCCCAGGGCGTCCTGGGCCGAAGCGATGTCGATCATGGCCTTCTCGGCCGAACTCAGCAGGGCCCGCTCCTCGGCCAGCGCCTCCTCCTCTCCCTCGCGGGGATCGAGACGGTCCAGTTCGGAGAGGCGGAGGGTCAGTTCCTCGGTCTCGGCGGCGGCGCGTCCAGCCAGGTCCCGCAACTCGGCGGCCGCCTCGCGGGCGGCGCGCCAGGCGCTCCAGGCCGAGCCGACGGCGCCGATCGACACGCCGCCGAACGCGTCCAGCAGGCCGCGATGGGTCTTGGGATCCAGGAGGCCGACGGTCTCGTGCTGCCCGTGAACCTCCAGCAGCAGCGCGCCCAGGTCCTTCAGCACCCCGACGCTGGTGGCCTGGTCATTGACGAAGGCCCGGGAGCGGCCGTCGGGCGACAGCTGCCGGCGCAGGACCAGATCCTCGTCGCGGGCGTAGGCCAGACCCTTGTCGTCGAGATAGGCGAAGGCGGGGTGGTCGGCCGGCAGGGCGAACATCGCCGTGGCCGAGGCGTGACCCGCGGCCCCTCGGCGCACCAGTCCCGCGTCGGCGCGCGCGCCGGTGGCCAGGCCCAGGGCGTCGAGAATGATCGACTTCCCCGCCCCGGTCTCGCCGGTCAGCGCGGTCAGGCCCTCGCCAATGGCCAGGTCCAGGCTCTCGATGAGCACGACGTCACGGATGGAGAGGCCGATCAGCATGACGCGCAAGATCGCCGGGAATCAGGATTTTTCAAAGCGCAAAGGTAGAACGAAACGAGACCAGGCGCCTGGTCCCGTCGCTTCTACATGCCCAGAACGCCCATCAGGCCCTTCTTGGACTTCTTTTCGCCCGGGGGGGCCAGGGTGGTGTCCTTGTCCTTCGACAGGACGCGCTCCAGGGCGTTGCGCTTGGCGCCGGCCTTCAGCGGCTCGACGGCGGGGCGCAGGCCATTGTCGTTGAGCAGCTTGTAGGCGTCTGCGTACCAGCGGTCGCCCGGGAAGTTATAGCCCAGGACCGCGCCATTACGCTTGGCTTCCTCGCTCAGGCCGATGGTCAGATAGGCCTCGACCAGGCGGTAGAGCGCTTCAGGCGTGTGCGAGGTGGTCTGGTGCTTCTCGATGACCGTCTTGAAGCGGCCGATGGCGGCCAGGGTCTGCCCGTTCTTCAGGTAGTAGCGACCGATGGCCATTTCCTTGCCGGCCAACTGGTCGTTGACCATGTCGATCTTCAGGCGGGCGTCTTGGGCGTACTCGGTGGTCGGATAGCGCTGGACGACGTCGCGCAGCGCGGCCAGGGCCTGCTCGGTGGCGGCCTGATCGCGGTTCACGTCGACGATCTGCTCGAAATAGCAGATGGCCTTCAGATAGTAGGCGTATTGGGCCGACGGATTGCCAGGATACAGCGAGATGAAGCGGTCCGAGTCGCCGATGGCGTCGGCGTACTGGTTGCCCATGTAGTGGGCGTAGCCGGTCATCAGAATCGAACGACGCGACCATTCCGAATAGGGGTGCTGGCGCTCGACCTCGCGGAAATAGTCGACGGCTTCGTTCCAGTTGCCGCGGTCCAGGCGGTTGGCGCCCGTGGAATAGAGCAGCTCGACCGGGCGCTCTTCGTAGGCGAGGGTCGGCTTCTTGGCCTTGCCCGCGCAGCCCGCCACCGAAACGGCGACCAGCATGGCGGCGATCGTGACGGCCGAACGTCCCTTGAAATTACGAAGCACGGAGTCTCTCACCCTCGAAGCAAACGCGCGCCCCAGCGCCGTGCAAGGCTTCTACACCACGCCGTCAAAGGCGCAAATGCGAACGCCGAGCCCGACTCCCGGAGACGCTATCTAGACCGCTTCGGCCAGTTCCGACGCGAGGGCGCGTAGGCGCCAGGCGCGCGGCTGGTTCAGCAACGCCCTAACCACGGCGTTATTGAGGCCGTGACCGGCCAGAACGCCTTCGAAGCGGCCCAGGAGCGGCCTGCCCAGCACATAGAGGTCGCCGATGGCGTCCAGCGCCTTGTGGCGCACGAATTCGTCCGGGCGGCGCAGGCCTTCCGGGTTCAACACGCGGTCGCCGTCGATCACCACGGCGTTCTCCATCGACCCGCCCCGGGCCAGGCCGATGGCGCGCAGGGCCTCGACGTCGCGAACGAAGCCAAAGGTGCGGCAGTCGGAGAGCTCGGCGCGGAACGAGTCCTCGTCGACGACCAGATCGACGGACTGATGGCCAATGGCCCGCGAGCCGAAGGCGATCTCGAAGGCGACCTCGAAACGGTCCGACGGCAGCAGGCTGGCGCGTTTGTCGCCCTCCTCCACCGTGATCGGGGCCAGGATCTCGATATATTGGCGGACGGCTTCCTGCTTGCGGCGGCCGGCGCGGTCCAGGATCTGGATGAAGGGCTCGGACGAGCCGTCCATGATCGGCACTTCCGGACCGTCCAGCTCGACGACGCAGTTGTCGATCGACAGGGCCGCCAGGGCCGCCATCAGGTGCTCGATGGTCGAGACGCGGACGTCGTCGCCATTGCCGATCACCGTACCGAGCTGGGTCTGGCAGACCGCCTGGGCGGTCACGGGGACGCGGTTGTCGCGGTTCTGCACATCGGTCCGCACGAAGACGATCCCCGTGTCGGGGGTCGACGGACGCACCGAGACGCGCACGTGCGCGCCCGTGTGCAGGCCGATCCCCGCGAAGATCACCGGTCCCGCGACCGTGTGCTGAAAATAACCCGAAGCCGACACTAGAGACACCTTATCGTTCGACGGACGACTCTGCGGTCGTCCTTTCGCCCCAGCTTCCATCTAGGAAGGATGCTGCGTCGCGGCAAAGCAAAGTCTGTTTCGGATTGTTACGCGCTAAACGACTGACTTGATTACAGATTTGTCACAGAAACGCAGGCGCGGAAACAGACCGTCGGTCGACGATCCGTGCTCGGGAATCTTGGTCCCCGGCTCCCCTAGCGGCTCGGCGAAACCAGGACTACGCTCCGCCGCCAAAGCGATAACCGTTTCCGGGAATTTCGGTTTCATGATCAAGAGCTTGCGTATCGTCGCCCCCATGGCCGCTTCCGCGGCGGTCCTCGCCGTCGCCCTCGCCGGGGCGGCCCACGCGCAGACGCCCGCCAAGCCGCACGTCTTCACCGCCAAGGACATGGCGAGCCTGGATCGCCTGTCTGATCCGCGCGTCTCGCCCGACGGTCGCCATGTGCTCTATTCGGTGCGGACCATGGACTATCCGGCCAACAAGGCCGCGATGTCGCTGTGGATCGCCGACCTGAAGGCCAGGATGGCGCCGCGCCGGCTGAAGATCTCGGACGGCGGCGCGTCGAGCGGCCGCTGGAGCGCCGACGGCAAGACCATCTACTTCTCATCCAGCCGCGCCGGCGGGACCGAGCAGGTGTTCAAGACCGACGTCATGGGCGAGACCGCGACCCAGGTGACCGCGGCGCCGTTCGACGTCCAGGCCTTCAAGGTCGCCCCGGACGGCAAGACCATCGTCGTGGGCCTGGCCGTGTTCCCTGACTGCGCCAACTTCGCCTGCACGGAGGGCAGACTGGCCGCCAAGACCGCGACCAAGGCCACGGGCGTGGTCTATGATCGCCTGTTCGTCCGCCACTGGGATACGTGGAACGACGGGACCAAGAACCACCTCTTCGCCTGGACGCTGGACGCCAACGGCGTGGCGACCGGCCAGCCGATCGACCTGATGAAGGGTTTCGACGGCGACACGCCCACCAAGCCCTATGGCGACGACGCCGACTTCACGATCACGCCGGACAGCAAGGGCGTGGTCTTCTCGGCCAAGGTCGCCGGCAAGGACGAGGCTTGGACCACCAACTACGACGTCTGGAGCGCGCCGCTGGACGGTTCGGCCAGGGTCCAGAACCTCACGGCAGCCAACAAGGCCTGGGACGCCGCCCCGGTGTTCTCGCCCGACGGTAAGCAGGCAGCCTATCGCGCCATGAAGCGCCCCGGCTTCGAGGCCGACCGGTTCGGGATCATCGTCCGCGACATGGCCACCGGCCAGGAACGCGAACTGGCCCCGACCTGGGACCGCTCGGCCGATTCGATCGCCTGGAGCCGTGACGGCAAGACGATCTACGCCACAGCGCTGGACGTCGGTCAGGGCAAGCTGTTCGCCATCGACGTCAAGACCGGCAAGGTCGCCGCCCTGACCGGCGAGGGCCACGTCACCGCTTTCGACGTCGGCCCCGGTGGGCTCGTTTACGCTTCCGACTCGCTGAAGAGCCCCTCGGAGCTGTTCATGACCCTGCCGAAAGGGCCGCCGGCGCGCGTGGTCAGCGTCAGCGACGAGGCCCTGAAGGACGTCGCCTGGGGCGAGCCCGAACAGTTCCGCTTCAAGGGCTGGAACGATGAGACCGTGCACGGCTTCATCGTGAAGCCGGCCAACTTCGATCCGGCCAAGAAGTATCCCGTGGCCTTCCTGATCCACGGCGGCCCGCAGGGCTCGTTCAGCAACAGCTGGTCCTATCGCTGGAACCCGCAGATCTACGCCAACGCCGGCTACGCCGTGGTCATGGTCGATTTCCATGGCTCGACCGGCTACGGCCAAGCCTTCACCGACGCGATCAGCCAGCACTGGGGCGACCGTCCGCTGGAGGACCTGCAAAAGGGTTGGGCCTTCGCCACCCAGAAGTACGGCTTCCTGGACTCCGACCGCGCCTGCGCCCTGGGCGCCTCCTACGGCGGCTACATGGTCAACTGGATCGCCGGCAACTGGAACGCGCCCTGGAAGTGCCTCGTGGACCACGACGGCGTCTTCGACACTCGCGCCATGGGCTTCGCGACCGAGGAGCTGTGGTTCACCGAGTGGGAGAACGGCGGAACGCCGTGGCAGCCCGGAACGACCTACGAGACCTTCAACCCCGCCCTGCACGTCGACAAGTGGGTCAAGCCGCAGCTGGTGGTGCAGGGACAGCTCGACTACCGCATTCCCGTCGAGCAGGGCCTGGCGACGTTCAGCGCCCTGCAGCGCAAGGGCGTGCCCAGCAAGCTGCTGTACTTCCCGAACGAGAACCACTGGGTGCTGAAGGCCCAGAACTCGGTGCAGTGGCACAAGGAGGTGCTGGACTGGCTGGACCAGTGGACGGGGAATACCCGGCCCGGCAAGTAGGTCTAGAGACGGCCCGTCGCCACCGCGAAGGTGAGACGGGCCTTCCTTTCGAGATCACTCATCTCGCGGCCCTTCAGGTGGGGTCGCGCCAGCGCCGCCGGGGCCACGGCCGGGAAAGCCGCCACGGGCAGCCCCCTCACCTCGCCCCGCGCCGCCTTCAGTTGCGCCTCGACGCGCCCGACCACGTCCTCACGCGTCCAGGTCTCGGGCAGGCGCGACCGCCCCGCCTGCGCCAGCCGCCACAGCCCAGTCAGGCCGAACGCCCGCGCCGCGCCCTTGACGGCGTGCGGATCGGCGCTCGCATCGAGCCGCCGCGCCGCCAGCACCGCCAGCGTGCCGGCCGTGGCGTCGACATAGGCCAGAACGGCGGCCTCGTCCTTCAGGGGACCTTCGTCCAGATCGGCGAAGCGCGCCTCGGCCAGTGTCGCGAGCGCGTTCGGGTCGAACCGGGACGCGGCCAGGGCCTCGACATTGGGATGCTTGCGCGGCGGCTTGCCGGCGGCGATCTCCTCCATCGCCTCGCGCCACCAGGTGATGCGGATCTCGCCCATCAGGGCGTTGGAGACGCCGCCCGCCACCCGGGCCAGCTCGTAGTTCAGGCCGAAGAGCGCGATGACGTCGGCCCGCGCGGCGAGGTCGCCGATGAACCGGCTGGCCAGCCAGCGGTCGGGGTCGACGCGGCGGACGAGGTCGTCGAGGGTTTCGGTGTCGGCCATGGTCTCAAAACGAAGAAGGACCCGCCGAGTTGGCGGGCCCTCCCCTTACAGCGTGTCGCCTCGGGCGTCAGCCGAAGACGGTCTGGTTCATCGCCATGGTCGCCAACATCGGCAGGCTGAGCAGCGTGTTGGTGCGGGAGAACAGCATGGCCAGCTTGGCGGCCTTGGCCTTGGCGTCCGCGTCGGCCTCGACCATGCCCAGCGCGATCTTCTGGTTCGGCCAGATGAAGACCCAGACGTTGAAGAACATCACCGTACCCAGCCACATCCCGGTGCCGATGAAAGTGTACTGCATGTCGACGCCGGGCGTGTAGCCGCCAGCCAGGCCCAGGGTCGCCGCTTCCAGCAGGTAGCCGCGGCTGAAGGCCAGGATAACGCCCATCACCCAGGTGAACAGCGCCGCCCAGCGGAACCAGAACAGCGCCTCGGGCGCGATATACTTGCTGACCGCCGGTTTCAGCTCGGCCGGGATCTGCGGCATCACGCGGATCTGCACGAAATTGAAGTAGTAGAGCAGCCCGATCCACAGGATGCCGAACATCACGTGCAGCCAGCGGAAGACGGCCTGCAGGAAGATCGCGCCATGCCCGTCAGGGCCGTGCGCGTAGCCAATCACGATCACAAGGGCCAGCACGAAGCTGACGATCATGGTGTTGCGGAAGTTGGTAAGCAGCCCGGACATCGTTTCCCCCAAGTCCTTCTGAAAGCTTGGCCTGGACCATAGGACCGTTTTCGGGAGTCGGCAAAGTCGCCGCTAGGACGCCGTTAAGGCGAATGCCGTAACCTCAAGTTGCGCCAAAGCGAGATCCGCCATGCAAGTGTCGTCCGTCGCCCAGCCCCTCTCCCCGCCGCCCGCCAGCGGTGGCGGCGTCGTCGCCGTGGTTCTGCGCCAGTCCGCGATCCTAGCCGACGGCTCCGGCGCCTCGGATGACCAGAAGATCGACGCCTATGTCGCCATCGGCAAGGCGCTGTACACCTCGGACCAGGGTCGGGCCGACTGGTTCAAGTCCAGCACCCAGGCCGATCGCGACGCGCTGAACGCCGCCTGGAACAACTCGACCATAGCCAAGCAAATCCGCCAGGCCGCCGATGACTTCAACGCCCGGGGTATGCGCACGCCGCGCGAAGGCAATGTGATGGCCGACCAGATCGTCGCCCTGAACCGGATGTCGCCCCAGCAGCAGAAGATGATCTTCGCCGGGACGGCCAGCCTTGAGCAGACCGGGACCCTGGAGAGCTGGAAGGCCTTCCTCCAAACCAATGCCGATGGACGCGAGCAGCAGCTGGCGGAGGAGAAGGCTGAAAGGGCCGAGAAGACCGGCAACGGCGCGGCTGTGCAGGTCTCGTTGTCGGACGACGCCAAGGCCGCCCTGGACACCCTGACCGACGAGAACCGCGTCGCCGGCGTCGCCGAGGCGGCCCTGGGCATGCTGCGAAAGGCGGCCGAGGAACGCGCCGAAGCCAAGGCGAAGAAGGATCGCGCCGAAGAACCCGGCGCGACCGTCGACCAGACAGCCTAGACCGCGATCAGCGCCGCCGCCAGCCGCCGGCCTTCGCTGGCCAGGACGTTGTAGGTGCGCGCCGCCGCCTCGGTGCTCATGAACTCGAGACCAACGCCCGCCGCCTTCAGGGCGTCGCGGACGGGGCGCGGCGGCAGGGCGTTGTTGAGGCCCGTGCCCAGTAGAACGAACTCGACCGCCCCGCCGGCGGCGAACACCTCGGCGAAGGCCTCGGGGGTCAGCGCGGCCAGGGAGGTGGCGGACCAGTCGCGGGGCTGATCGTCGAGGATCAGCAGCGAACCGGGCCGCCAGTCGCCGGAGACCCGGAAGCCGCCGCCGCCCCAGGCGTCGATGGACGGCGGCTGGCGCATCAGGGGCGCGAGGCCGCGCCGAGCTTGATCGGCGTGGCTTCGTCGTCGTTACGCTTCACGCCCCAGATGAGGATCATCGGCAGGGCGATATAGATCGACGAATAGGTGCCGATGACGATGCCGAAGATCATGGTGAACACCAGCGGGAACAGCACCGGGCCGCCGAACGCCATCGTGCCGCCCAGGGCCAGCAAGGCCGTGGTGCCGGTGATGATCGTCCGCGACAGACGCTCGTTTTCCGACAGGTCGATGATGTCGCGCAGCGGCGTGGTGCGGTACTTGCGCAGATTTTCCTTCAGACGGTCGAAGGTGATGACCTTTTCGTTCATCGAGTAGCCGATGACCGTCAGCAGGGCCGCGATCTCGGTCATCGAGAACTCGATGCCGCAGACCGACAGCAGACCCAGGGTCAGGACGATGTCGTGGATCACGGCCACGACGGCGCCCGTGCCATACGACAGACCGAAGCGGAACCAGATGTAGCCCAGCGTCAGCAGCAGGGCGACGCCCAGGGCCTTGAAGCCGGACATCAGCAGTTCACCCGAGACCTTGGCGCCCACTTCGGAGCGGCTGGTCACCTTCAGGTCGGGGAAGCGCTTGATCAGCTCCGCCTCGACGTTCTTGGATGCGTCGCTGGGCTTTTCGCCCTCGGCCGGCAGGAACTTGACCATGGCCGAGTTCGGCGAACCGAAGCCCTGGACCTGGCCGTCATGGGCGCCGATCTGGTCCAGCGCCGTGCGCAGCTGGGCCAGGGGGACCGGGCGCGACATCTGCACCTCCAGGGCGACGCCGCCCTTGAAGTCGATGCCCAGGTTCAGGCCCTGGAAGATCAGCAGGCCGATCGAGGCGACGATCAGGATCGCCGAGATGACGGCCGCGACCGGCGCCCAGCGAACGAAGCGGAAGTGGGTCGAACGCGGGATATAGCGAATGAGGGGCCAACGCATGGTCGGATCTCCTATGCGATCGGCAGCTTCTTCGGCTTGGTGGCCTTGAACCACCAGCCGATGAGCACTTGGGTGATGAAGATGGCGGTGAACAGCGACGTGAACACGCCGATCACCAGGGTCCAGGCGAAGCCCTTCACCGGGCCCGAACCGAAGCTGAACATGATCAGACCCGAGATCAGGCTGGTGATGTTGGCGTCCAGGATCGAGGTCAGGGCCAGCTTGTAGCCGTGGTCGGCCGCGGCCATGGGCGTTCGCCCGGCGTTGGCCTCGTCGCGCATGCGCTCGTAGATCAGCACATTGGCGTCGACGGCGACGGCCAGGGTCAGGATCAGGCCGGCGATGCCCGGGAAGGTCAGGGTCGCCTGGGTCATCGACATGATGCCGACGATCAGCAGGACGTTGACCACCAGGGCGATGGCCGCGAAGCCGCCGAACAGGCCATAGGCCAGGATCACGAACACGAACATCGACACCGCGCCGATGGCCAGCGAGATCGAGCCGGCCTTGACGGCGTCGGCGCCGAGCTCGGCGGTCACGGTGCGCTGGTCTTCGATGTTCAGGGGGGCCGGCAGGGCGCCCGAGCGCAGCAGCAGCGACAGCTCGTTGGCGCTCTCGGCGGTGAAGTTGCCGGTGATGATGCCGCTGCCGCTGGTGATCGGATCGTTGATCACCGGGGCCGAGATCACCTTTTTGTCCAGGACGATCGCGAACCGCTTGCCAGGGTTTCGCAGGGTGATGTCGCCAAACTTCTTGGCGCCGGAACCGTTGAAAGCGAAGCCGACGGCCGGCCGGCCATTCTGGTCGAAGGTTTGCGACGCATTGGTCAGTTCATCGCCCGAGACGATGGCGCGCTTCTTGACCACGTAGTACGGCGCGTAGCGGTCTTCGCTCTGCAGCAATTCCGAGCCTGCGGGCAGACGGCCGGCCTGGACGTCCTCGGGCGTGACCGTCTCGTCGACCATCTGGAAGGTCAGCTTGGCGGTCTTGCCGATGACGGCGCGCAGCCGTTCGGGATCGCTCTCGCCAGCCGCCTGGATCATGATCCGGTTGGTGCCCTGGCGGTTGATCGAGGGCTCCTTGGTGCCCAGGCTGTCGATACGGCGACGGATCGTCTCGATCGACTGGTCGACGGCCTTGGCGGCGTCGGCGCGCTGGGCTTCCGGCACGAAGGTGACTTCGATGCGGTTGTCGCCCTTGCCCGCGACGGCGACATCCTTGCCGCCGATGACGCCGGCCAGCGGCGCCCCGAGGTTCTTGCGCAGCAGGTTCAGGGCGGCCTCGTAACGTGAGGGGTCGCCGATGCGGACGCTGATCACCTCGCCCTGCTGGGCCAGTTCGCCGAACGGGATCTGCTCGCTCCGCAGCTGGGTGCGGGTGTCTTCCATCAGGTCGGACAGACGCTCGCGGTGCAGCGCGTCGGTGTCGACCTCATAGAGCAGATACGAGCCGCCTTGCAGGTCGAGGCCGAGGTTCAGCTTCTGGTGCGGCAGCCAGCCGGGCATGGCGTCCAACGTCTTCTGCGGCAGGACGTTGGGCAGGGAGAACAGGATGCCGAAGATCACCGACAAGGTGACGGCGATGATCTTCCAGCGGGAGAGGGTCAGCATGGATCAGTGACTTTCAGGCGACGTCGCTAGAACGCCTCGCGATATTCTGAGAGCGTCTTAGTTCTTCGCGTCGTTGGCGGGCGCCGGCTCGCCCTTGGTGCGGACTTCCGTGATCATGCCCTTGATGACCTTCACGGTCACGCCGGTGGCGATCTCGACGCCGACTTCCTTGTCCTCCACGCGGACGACCTTGCCGATCATGCCGCTGGACAGGACGACCGTGTCGTTGCGCTTCAGATTGGAGAGCATCGTCTGATGCTCCTTGGCGCGCTTCTGCTGCGGACGGATCAGCATGAAGTAGAACAGCACGACCATCAGCAGGATGGGGGCGAGCTGCAAGAATTGAGCGTTCAGACCGGACATGACGTCTCCAACAAAACCGATGCGGCGCGCCAGCCAAAAAGAGACAAGCTCATAGGGTCGCGCCAAGTCGGCGGAAGCTATGCGTTCGCCTCCCCTTTTGCAATCCAAGCGCACCCGGTATGCAGCGTGCCCATGACAGACGCGCCAAACACCGTGCTTGCTCCCTTGCTGGCCCGCATCGCCGAGGCCCTGGAACGGCTGGCCCCGCCGCCGCCGCCCGCGCCGGACTTTTCGGCCGCGCGCCTGTTCCGGCACGAGCCGAAAGACGGCGCCTTCGTCCCGGCCGCCGACTATCCGCTATCTCTGGACCTGTTGGTGGGAATCGACCGGCAGAAAGGCCGTTTCGTCGACAACCTCCGCCGCTTCGCGCTCGGCGTGCCCTGCAATCACGTGCTGTTGTGGGGCGTCCGCGGCACAGGCAAGAGCTCGGTGACCAAGGCCGCCTTCGTCAGCCTGACCGAAGAGTTTCCGGCTCTCAAGCTGATCGAGGTCGATCGCGACGAGGTCGCCGCCCTGCCCCCGCTGTTCGATCAACTCCGCGCGCGTACGGAGCGCTTCGTGGTGCTATGCGACGACCTCTCGTTCGAGGACGGGGCCGCGGCGGCCAAGGCGCTGAAGTCGGCTCTGGAGGGCGGCGTGTCGGGCCCGCCCGAGAACGTGCTGTTCGTGGCCACCTCGAACCGTCGCCACCTGATGCCCCGCGACCACGTCGAAAGCCAGGGCGCCATCGCCGCCGCCGAGAACGCCGAGGAGGAGATGAGCGTCTCCGACCGCTTCGGCCTGTGGATCGGCTTCCCGCCGATGGACCAGGACACCTATCTTGCCGCCATCCGCGGCTACGCTGAACAGTTCGGCCTGACTGCCCCCGACCTCGACCGCCGCGCCCTGCAGTGGTCGCAAATGCGCGGAGCCCGCTCGGGACGTGTGGCCTGGCAGTTTGTGCGCGACCTGGCCGGCGAACTGGGCGTCAAGCTGCCCAGCTGAGCCGGATGGCGCGTAATCGGTGATCTTTGGCGCTTTATCGCAAGCGCGCCACGCCGATCCGCGCTTAGCTGAGCCTCCCATCCAGGAGAGCGCCATGCCCGCGACCTTCAGACACTTCGCCATCAATGCCGACGACACCAGCCGCGCCAAGGCCTTCTACGAGAGCGTCTTTGGCTGGCGGTTCGACCCGTGGGGTCCGCCGGACTTCTACCAGGTCAAGAACGCCGGCCAGGGCCTGCTCGGCGCCTTGCAGGGTCGCCGCGAGCTGGTTGCGGGCGTGCGCATGGCCGGCTTCGAGGCCAGCTTCGGGGTCGCGGACCTGAAGGCGACCATCGCCGCCATCGAGGCCGGCGGCGGCAAGATCGTCATGCCGCCCTACCGCATCGAGGGCGTCGGCGAGCTGATCTATTTCGAAGACACCGAAGGCAACCTGGTCGGCGCCATGCAGTATGACCCGGGCGTCTTTCCCGAGACGGCATAGGTGAGCGACGGCTTCGACGTCCGCACCTATGCGGCGGGCCTTCACGCGGGGACGCTGCTGCCGGCCCACCGCCACGGGTGGGGTCAGTTGGTCTTCGCCGCCTCAGGCGTGATGCGGGTGGTCACCGACGACGCCACGTGGACGATCCCGCCGACGCGGGCGATCTGGGTTCCGGCGGGCGTGCGCCACGCCATCGCCGCGCGGGGCGAAGTCGCCATGCGCACGCTCTATATCGACCGCCCGCGCGCCGCCCCGCTGCCGGTCGAGCCTTGCGTCATCGCCGTGGCGCCGCTGCTGCGCGAGCTGATCCTGCATGTGCTGACGGTCGGTATGCTGAACCCGGACAAGCCCCACCACGACCGTCTGGCCGGTCTGCTGATCGACCTCATCCTCCAGGCCCGCCCGGAAGATCTGGCCCTGCCCCTGCCTCGCGATCCGCGCGCCCTGCGGCTGGCGGAGACATGGCGCGACCATCCAGCCGACGCGCGCGGACTGTCCCAGATCGCGCGAGAGTCCGGCGCCAGCCTTCGCACCTTGCAGCGCCTGTTTCCACGCGAGACGGGCCTGACCCTCGAGGCCTGGCGGCAGAAGGCGCGGCTGGTTCACGCTGTGGAACGTCTCTGCGCCGGCGCCGGCGTGACCGAGACCGCTCTGGACTGCGGCTATCAGAGCCCGGCCGCATTCAGCGAGGCCTTCTCTCGCCAGTTCGGCGTCTCGCCCAGCCGCTTCGCGCCGCGCGGTTTGGTCTGAGGCGAACGGCAGAACGGCCCGCCTCTTTCGAAGCGGGCCGTCGCCGGTTTCAGGGATGGCGTCGCCTCAGCGCGGCAGCACCAGGGCCGGGTCGACCGGCTTGGCCTTGTCCTTGACCGTCGGCGCATAGCGCATCTCGAAGTGCAGCTTGGACTCGTTGGTCCCGCCGGTGGCGCCGACCGCGCCCAATTGCTCGCCCTGGCGCACGGCCTGGCGCATCTTGACGTTGATGCTGGACAGGTGAGCGTAGGCCGTGACCCAGCCGTCGGCGTGCTTGACCAGCACCAGATTGCCGAAGGTCGGGACCTGGTTGCCGGCATAGGCCACTTCGCCGTCGGCGGCGGACAGCACCGGCGTGCCTTGCGCGGCGCGGATGTCCAGGCCGTCATTACGCTGGCCCGTGCCCTTGACGCCGAAGGTCGAGATGATCTCGCCGCGGACCGGCCAGGCGAACTTGCCCTTGCCCGAGGCGATGATCTCGGCCTCAGTCGGGGCGGCGCTGCTTTCGATGATCGGCCGCGCCGACGACGGCGGCGGAGTGACCGGCTGGGCGGCGATCGGCGCGCTGGGACGCGAATAACTGTTGCCGCTGGGCTGGTAGGGCTGCGGGCTGGATGGCGTCGACGGCGTGGGGGCCGTGGGCGCCGAGCTGTCGACGCGGGCGTAGGTGTTCGAGGGCGTCGACGGCGAAGGCGCTCGTGTCGGCTCGGGACGCTTCGCCACGGTGGTGGTGGTGGTCCGGATCGGGCCCTTGTCCTTGTAGCCGTCGGGCAGCAGGACCTTCTGGCCCTTCTTCACCGAGGCCGTGGCCCGCAGGTTGTTCTCCGCGGCCAGTTCCTTGACGCTGACATTGAAGCGCTTGGCGATACCGGCCAGCGTATCGCCGCTCACCGCGACATAGGCCTTCTGAGTGGTCGCCGGCCCCTTGATCTTGGCGCCTAGCTTCAGCGGCGTGTCGGTCTTCAGCTTGTTGTCGTCCGCCAGGTCGCTGACGCTGACGCCGAACTTGCGGGCGATGGCCGTGAGCGTGTCGCCCGACTTGACGGTGTGGATCTGGCGCGGCCCCGCGACGGTCGTGACCGAACCGGTGACGCTGAGCGTCGTCGTGCTGACGGGGCCCAGATCGCCCGGTTCCGTCGGCGTCAGTTGATTGGCCGGATGCAGCGATCCGGGCGTCGGGCGCGACGGGGTCGTGGTCGCCGGACGGCTCGGGGTCGGCTCGGCCTCGGCGGAGCTGGGCTGCGAGGCGGGCGCGCCGGCCAGCACGGTCGTCGTCTTGATCGGCCCCTTGTCCTTGTAGCCGTCCGGCAGGATCAGCTTCTGACCCTTCTTGATCGCCGAGCCGGCCTTCAGGTCGTTCTCGTCGGCCAAGGCGGCGGCGGTGACGTTGAAGCGCTTGGCGATGGCGAACATCGTGTCGCCGGTCTGGACCACATAGGCCTTCTGGTCGTCCTTGGCCGGGCCCTTGATCTTCTGACCCAGCTTCAGGCGATACGGAGGCTTCAGATCGTTCAGCTCGACCAGCTCGGCGCGGGTCGCGCCGAAGCCGCGGGCGATGGCGTCCAGCGCGTCACCGGATTCGACGACACGCACTTGCGGCTTGCCGGGAACATTGACCACGGGACCGGTGACGGTGGTGGTGACCACGGTCCTGGGCGGGGCGGCGCGCAGCTGCGGCGCGGGCGCCGAGGTCGTGGCGCGGGCGGGCGGCGGCAGCTCGGACTGGGTGACCGACGGCGCGGCCGAGGTCGAGATCGGCGTCGGACGCGACAGGGTCTCGGCCTCGTTGGGCGCGGTCGAGACGGCCTCCGACGCCGGCGCCGTGGATTGCGGAACCGGCTGGGCGGCGGGGGGCTGGGTGATCGGGAAGTTCGGCGTGAAGCGCTGGCCCGCGGCGCGCGCGTCCTCCGCATGGGCGCCGAGCGTTCCAGCCGTCAGGGCGATCACCGCCGCGCGCGTCCACAACTGCCTCATAGCCTCTCCTTTCCCGCCGTCGCCACCAAAGGGCTCCGCCAGGGTAAACCAACCTTTAACACCAGAGGCCGCGAAACGCCGCGTCCCCCAACCTTCACTGATCCTTCGCGACGCCGGCCAGCAGGGGCACGAAGCGCACGTCGCAGAGAATCTCGACCCGGAAGCCCCCCTTGCCGTCGCCGGCATAGCGGCGAAGGCTTTGAACTGGCCCCTTCCCCACCGGCGCGACCAGCACGCCGTTGGGCTTCAGCTGCGAAAGCAGCCGTTTCGGATCATCTTCGGCTGCGGCCGTGACCATAATGCGGTCGAATGGCGCCTGTTCGGCCCAACCCTCGCCGCCATCGCCGAACTTGGTGATGACATTAGTCAGGCCCAGCTTTTGAAAGCGGCCCTCGGCCTCCTTCATCAGGGTCCGGTAGCGCTCGATCGTATAGACGAGGCGCGAGACCTTGCTGAGGATCGTGGTCTGGTAGCCTGAGCCCGTGCCGATCTCCAGCACCCGGCAGCGCGGCTCGATCGTCAGGGCCTGGGTCATCAGACCGACGATATAGGGCTGGCTGATCGTCTGGCCGCAGGCGATCGGAAGGGCCGAATCCTCCCACGAGCGGTCCTTGAACAGGTCCGGCGTGAACAGGTCGCGCGGCGTGGTCTCGATGGCCTTCAGCACCTGCGGATCGGTGACCCCCTGGTCGCGCAGGGCTTGCATCAGGCGCGGCAGGTCGGCCTTGGCGTTCTCTGCGGCCTTGGACGTCCCTCCGCTCATGGAGCCGCCTTCAGCTTCGGCGGAGCGCCGCCCAGCACGCCCTTCAGCTTGTGGACGGTCTCGTTGTGCGTCAGGTCGATGTGCAGCGGCGTCACCGAGATGCGGCCCGAATAGATCGCCTTCAGGTCGGTGCCGTCGGCGGGCTCGGAGGCCTTGGCCGAGAAGCCCATCCAATAGTAGTCGCGGCCGCGCAGGTCGGTGCGCTTTTCCATGTTGCGCAGCAGGCCATCGCGGAAGCCCTGGCGGGTGACCTCGACCTCGGTCACCGCCTCGGGCGCCACGGCCGGGAAGTTGACGTTCATGATCACATCGGCCGGCCAGCCCACCTCCAGCAGGCGCTGAACGACGCCGGGGCCGAAGTGCTCGGCCGTCTCCCAGTGGGCGACGACCTCGTCGTGGAAGAAGTTCATCGTCTGGGACAGGGCGATCGAGCGGATGCCGTGGGCCATGCCCTCGATCGCGCCGGCGACCGTGCCCGACAGGGTGACGTCCTCGGCCAGGTTCTGGCCGCGGTTGACGCCCGACAGCACCAGATCCGGCGCGGGGCCGTCGATCAGCTGCTGCACGGCCATCATCACGCAGTCGGTCGGCGTGCCCTCGACGGCGAAGCGGCGATCGTCGAGCTTGCGGACGCGGATCGGGTCCGACAGCGTCAGGGCCCGGCTGGCGCCCGACTGCTCGTATTCCGGCGCGCAGATCCAGACATCGCCGCTGAGGGCGCGGGCGATCTTCTCCAGGCTCTTCAGACCGGGCGCGTTGATGCCGTCGTCGTTTGTGAGGAGGATCCTCACGCCGCGACTCCGATGTGGGTGACGCCGCCCATATAGGGCTGCAGCACGGCCGGGACATGGATGCGGCCGGCCTCGTCCTGGTAGTTCTCGAGCACGGCCACCAGGGTGCGGCCGACGGCCAGGCCCGAACCGTTCAGGGTGTGGACGAAGTGGCCGCCCTTCTCGCCGGTCTTGCGGTAACGCGCTTCCATACGGCGGGCCTGGAAGTCGCCGCAGTTCGAGCACGAGCTGATCTCGCGATACATGTTCTGCGACGGCAGCCAGACTTCCAGGTCGTAGGTCTTCTTCGCCCCGAAGCCCATGTCGCCGGCGCACAGCAGCATGGTGCGGAAGGGAAGCTCCAGCTTCTTCAGCACGGCCTCGGCGCACTCGACCATGCGCTGGTGCTCGGCCTCGGACTGGTCGGGCGTGGTGATCGAGACCAGCTCGACCTTGTAGAACTGGTGCTGGCGGATCATGCCGCGCGTGTCGCGCCCGGCCGACCCGGCCTCGGCGCGGAACGACGGCGTCAGGGCCGTCAGGCGCAGCGGCAGTTCTTCCTCGGCCAGGATCTGCTCGCGGACGATGTTGGTCAGCGAGACCTCGGCGGTGGGGATCAGCCAGCGATCGTCGGTGGTGTGGAACAGGTCGTCGGCGAACTTCGGCAGCTGGCCGGTGCCATACAGCGCCTCGTCGCGCACCAGCAGCGGCGGGCTGATTTCCGTATAGCCATGCTCGACCGTCTGCAGGTCCAGCATGAACTGGCCGATGGCGCGCTCCAGGCGGGCGATTTCCTTCTTCAGGACCACGAAACGCGCCCCGCTCATCCGGGCGGCGGCCTCGAAGTCCATGCCGCCGAGGGCCGCGCCCAGGTCGACGTGGTCCTTGGGCGCGTTCAGGCGGCCGGCCGGCAGCTTGGCGGCGTCGCCCCAGCGGCGCTCTTCGACATTGCCGTGCTCGTCCTCGCCCGCGGGCACTTCCGGAGCCGGGATGTTGGGCAGGCTGGCGAGAAGGTCCTTCAGCTTGCCGCCGACCAGGGCCTCTTCTTCGGCGGCCGTGGCCATGACGCCCTTCAGGGCCTCGACCTCGGCCATGAGGCGGGCGGCCTCGGCCTCGTCCTTCTTGGCCTTGGCCATGCCGATCAGCTTGGAGCTCTCGTTGCGCTTGGCCTGGGCCTCTTGCAGCGCCGTCTGGGCCGCGCGCAGCTGGGCGTCCAGCTTGACCGCCTGCGCGGCCTCGCCCGATCGCCCCTTGGCCGACCATGCGGCTTCGAAGGCTTCGGGATTTTCGCGGATGGCCTTGATGTCGTGCATCTAACGCAAGCTCAGGGATAGGCGGTGGAGAAACGCCCTCTCTAAGGCGCGTCGGCGGGGGCGCCAAGCTTTCCGGACGGGGGCGCGCCCTCCCCACGGCTTCGTGATCTCGGCGGCCGGGGGCCAAAACACCGTCACGTTGCTCAGAACCGTCGAAATTTAAAATATGCGACCGGATGACGCAGGGCGCGAAAAAGAGATTCACCCGCTTCCGCCAGATAGCGGCACGAACAATCCAAATGTTAACGGAAATTAGCCGCGCTTTCACACGCCGGCTTAATCCCGATCGCCGAAAAGCCGCGCCAACTTCAGTACGCGTCCTTTTTCGGCCCTCCCCGGCCGCCCGATCATTCCAAGGAATTTGAAATCATGAAGTCGTTCGCCGCTTTCGCCGCCCTCGCCATCGCCGCCGCTGTGGCCGTTCCGGCCGGCGCCAAGACCGCCAACGAAGTCCGCGTGTCGCTGACGGGCAAGAACTCGGTCCAGATCGAAAACGAGATCAAGGCCGCCGCCGCTTCGGTCTGCGGCGCCGGCGACGCGACCTGCGTCGACAACGCCCTGATGAACGCTCATCGCCAGCTGGCCTCGATCATGCGCGCGCGCGACATCGGCAAGCCGGCCGCCGTCGAGACCGTCTCGGTCGTCCGCATCTCGCTGAAGGGCAAGACCCAGAACCAGATCCGCGCCGAGATCCGCACGGCCGCCCAGACGGTTTGCAAGGCCCAGCGCCCGAACGTCAGCGTCGTGAACTACTCGTCGTGCGTCGCCGAGACGGTGCGCGCCGCCAAGGCCCAGCTGCAGGCGCGCATCGGCGCCGCGGCCTAGTTTCCCTCGCCTTTCCAAGTGGAACCGGAGGGCTCCGCGACTCGATCGCGGAGCCCTTTTCCATTGGCTCAGACGGTGACGATGTCCTTGCCGGCTTCCTCGTCGTCTTCCCGCTTGCGGCGACGCTCGATCAGCCAGACGCACCAGATCGAAATCTCGTAAAGCAGGCACAGCGGCACCGCGAGGGTGATCTGGCTGATCGGGTCCGGCGGGGTGACGATGGCGGCCACCACGAAGACGGCGACGATGGCGTAGCGACGGCCGGTCCGCAGCATATCCGACGTGACCAGACCCGCCAGGCCGCCCAGAGACAGGACCACGGGAAGCTGGAAGCTGAGGCCGAAGGCCAAGAGCAAGGTCGTCACCAAGGTCAGGTATTCCGAGACCCGCGTCTGCAGGACGACCTTCACGCCATCGCCGACGATCTGCTGGCTCAGCGAGAACCACAGCACGAACGGCAGCATCACGTAATAGACCAGCGCCGAGCCCATCAGGAACAGCACCGGCGAGGCGATCAGGAACGGCAGGAACGCGTTGCGCTCCTTCTTGTAGAGACCGGGCGCGACGAAGCGGTAGAGCTGCCAGGCGATGATCGGGAAGGCCACCACGATGGCCGCGAACGCCGACAGCTTGATGTTGGTGAAGAACTGCTCCAGCGGCGCGGTGGCCTGCAGGGTGATGTCCTTCAGGGCGGTGGGCGGCACGTGCTTGATGCCGACCAGGGCCAGGATCAGGTCGAACGAGCCATGATGGCCGCCCGCGTCCTGCACCGCCTTCAGGCCCTCAGCCACAGTGAAGGGGCGCACGAGGAACAGAAAGATCGGCTTCACGAAGGCGAAGCAGACGCCGAAGGCGACGGCGATCGCGCCGACGCAGATGATCAGGCGGGTGCGCAGCTCGATCAGGTGATCCAGAAGCGGCGCGCGCGAGGACTCGATCTCGTCCTCGGGTTCGTATCCGATGGCCTTGTCGTTCACGAGACGATGTCCGAAGCGGTGGAGCCGCCGGCCTTGGCCGCGCGCTTACGCGGCGTGCGGACGGCCTTGGGGGCCTCGACCGTAATGTCCTTCTTGGGCGCGGCGGCGCGCTTGCGCGGAGCTTTCGCGGTTTCGACCGGAGCCTGCTCGGCGACCGCGACGACCTTCTTGCGCGGCGCGCGCTTGGGCTTCTCGACGATCTGAGCGGCCGGCTCCGGAACCGAATTGTCCGTGCTCAGGGCCGGATTGTGGATTTCGGCTCCGGCATAGGGGTGCATCTGGGTCGCGCCGCTGGACAGCGAGGCGTCGATGTCGGCGAACACCTGGTCGACATGCGGATCCGCGGCCGGCGTCGAATTGGTGAACTGACCCGAGCGCATGGCCTGCACTTCGCGGCGCAGCTCGTCCAGTTCGGACTGGCGCGCCATCTCGTCGAAGCTGGCGCGGAATTCCGACGCCATGCCCCGCATCCGGCCCACGAACTGGCCCAGCTTGCGCAGCAAAGCGGGCAAATCCTTGGGACCAACCACGATCAAAGCGACGGCGGCGATGACAAGGAGTTCTGTGCCGCCGATATCAGGAAGCATGGACGCGCCTTAGAACGCGGAGCCCGTAAGCTCCCCGCGGGGTTGAACAGATGCGCGCGAAGAACCCTCCCCGCGCTTCAAGGCCTTACGACTTGCGAAGCTCTTCGGCTTCCTGCTCGGTACGCGGCAGGGCGCCCTTGGACTTGTTGTCGGCGACTTCGCTGCTGGTGTCGTCCTTCAGGCCGTCCTTGAACGCGCGAATGCCCTTGGCTGCGTCGCCCATGATGCCCGACAGCTTGCCGCGGCCGCCGAACAGCAGCAGCACCACGACGGCGACGATGATCCAGTGGATCGGACCGAGACTTCCCATAATCGAGACTCCTTGCGACAGCGCCAGATAGCCGCTGCGAAGCGTAGTTACAACATGCCGAAGAATATAGGCGCTCGCGGGGCCGGCGACCATCGTTCACCCGAGAGACGCGAGGTCGCGGAGCTCGGCGCGTCCTCTGGGCAAGTTCTGCTCGGCGGAGTTGACCGACCGGCCACGCCTTCAGCGCCCCCTTGTCCGCTAAGGATCTGTAAAGCCTAGCTTCCCGCCCGTGGCCCTTGCCTTGCACAAAGTGTCGCACCCTGGGGTTCGGGAGCGTTTTCATGTCCATTTCGTCCATCGGCTCATCGGCCTATGCCGGGGCCTACGGCGGCATGTCCGCCAGCAATTCGTCATCCATCGGCGAAACGTCCGCCAAGGACGAGTTCCTGAAGTACCAGGCGATGACCCCGGCCCAGAAGATGCGGGCCGCGATGCTGGCAAAGCTGGGCGTCACCGAGGAGCAGCTCAAGGCGATGAGCCCCGAGGATCGGGCCAAGGTCGAGCAAAAGCTCAAGGACATGATCAAGCAGCAGGTCCAGAACGATCCGGACAAGAAGGACAAGACCGGCCAGATCGCCGACGTCCTCGCCTAGCGATCCGCCTTCTCCGGCTCGCCCAGGAAGTCCTGAGCGAATTCCGGCTGTTCGCCGTCGTCCAGATCTAGCGGGTCCTCGTCATCGACGCGCAGGCCTAGCGGGTCGGGCACGGTGAAGCCTGGCGGCAGGTTCATTTCCAGCAGGCCCGCGGCCTTCATCTCGGCGATGCCCGGCAGGTCCGACAGCGCGGCCAGGCCGTAGTGCTCCAGGAAGGCGTCCGTCGTCCCGAAGGTCACCGGCCGGCCCGGCGTGCGCCGGCGACCACGCATGCGGATCAAGCCCAGCTCCAGCAGGACGTCCAGCGTGCCCCGGCTGGCCTGCACCCCGCGCACGGCCTCGATCTCGGCCCGGGTGACGGGCTGGTGATAGGCGACGATCGCCAGGGTCTCCTGGGCGGCCTTGGACAGGCGGCGCGGCTCCTCGCGTTCTTCGGTCATCAGGAACGACAGGTCGGTCGCCGTCTGGAAACGCCAGCGATCGGCCACGCAGACCAGTTCGATTCCCCGGCCCTCGTAACGCGTCCGCAGGCCCGCGAGGCCGGCGGCGATGTCCGCGCCCTCCGGCAGGCGCTTGGCCAGGTCGATATCGCTGAGCGGCTCGGCCGCCGCGAACAGCAGGGCCTCGATGCAGCGCTCGACGAAGAGAGGTTCCAGCTCGACGGTCATTCGCCGACCTCTAGCGGCTCCGCCCTGGTCCGCAAGTAGATCTCCTGGAAGTGCTCCATCTGCCGCGCCTCAAGGATGCCCTCCTTGACCAGTTCCAGCGAGGCCGACAGGGTCGAGGCCAGGTAGGAGGCGGGCGTGGGGCCGTCCTCCTCCTCCAGCGCCCGCTCGATCGGGGCGACGGTGGAGAGGATCGTCCAGTCGCGCATCTTCGGCAGCAGGCCGCGCAGGCGGTCGCGGGCGTCCTCCAGCGGATAGGCGGTCGGCGGGCGCGGGGCGTAGTGGCGGCTGTGCTCGCGCTTGCGCTGAGTGATGTAGGCGCTCATCAGGCCGTAGAGGTCGCCTTCGAGCCGGGTCGAGGAAACGATGCTCACCGCCTCTGGGTCGCCGCGCATGAAGACGTCGCGCCCCAGGATCGGGCGCTCCTTCAGGGCCTCGACGGCCTTGCGCATCACGTCCAGCTTGGCCAGGCGGAAGGCCAGCTGGGCGGCCATTTCCTCGGCCGGCGGCTCCTCGGCCTTGGCGCGCTCGGGCTTGGGCAGCAGCAGGCGGGACTTGAGATAGGCCAGCCAGGCGGCCATGACCAGATAGTCGGCGGCCAGCGAGAACCGCACGCGGCGCGCCTGCTGCACGAAAGCCAGGTACTGCTCGGCCAGCTTGGTGATCGACAGCTGCAGCAGGTCGACCTTCTGGCTGCGCGCCAGGGCCAGCAGAACGTGCAGCGGGCCTTCGTAGCCGTCGATGTCGATGACCAGCGCCGCGCCGTCCTCGGCCGCCTCGTTGGCGGCCTCGAAGTCGAAGGTCGGCTGGAAGCCCGTGCTCAAGCGTACTTGCCGTCGAAGGCGGCGTCGAAGCGGGCCCGCGCCTCGGCCGCGTCGAACGGCTCGGGAACCTTGACCAGGCGACCCATCACGGCCTGGGCCCGACGGCGGGCCTCCTTGCCCAGCCGGCCGACGCCGGACATCACGGCCTTCATCTCGACCATGTCGCCATTGCAGTGCAGGACGACGTCGCAGCCGGCCGACAGGCTGTCCTTGGCCCGCTGCTTGAAGTCGCCGCTCAGCGCCTTCATCGACAGGTCGTCGCTCATCAGAAGTCCGTCGAAGCCGATGGATTCGCGGATGATCTTCCGGATGACCTTCTTCGAGGTCGTGGCCGGACGGTTGCGGTCGATGGCCGTGTAGACGACGTGGGCGGTCATCGCCATCGGCATGTCCGACAGCACCCGGAACGGTGCGAAATCGCGGATTTCCAGCTCGAGCAGCTTGGCCTTCACGACGGGCAGTTCCAGGTGGCTGTCGCTCAGGGCGCGACCGTGGCCGGGGATGTGCTTGATGATCGGCAGGACGCCGCCGGCCAGCAGGCCTTCGGCGGCCGCGCGGCCCAGGGTCGCCACCTGTTCGGGCGTGTCGCCATAGGCGCGATCGCCGATGATCTCGTGCCCCTGGGGGTCCGGCACGTCCAGCACCGGCACGCAGTCGACATTGATCCCGATCGCGCGCAGGTCATGGGCGATCAGGCGCGAGCCCAGGCGGGTGATCTCGCGCGCCGTCAACGGATCGTTGGCGACCAGTTCGCCATAGGCGCGGCCCGGCGGATAGATGCGCCAGTGCGGCGGCTGCAGGCGGGCGACGCGGCCGCCCTCCTGGTCGATCAGGATCGGGGCGTCGTCGCGGCCGACCGTGGCGCGCAGGGCGGCGGTCAGCGCCCTTACCTGCTCGGGATCGGCGATATTGCGCTTGAACAGGATGAAGCCCCACGGCTTCACATCCCGGAAGAAGGCGACCTCCTCGGCCGTCAGCGTCGTCCCGGCGCAGCCGAGAATAGCGGCGGAAGAGGTGCTCAAAGGGGTAGCTCCTTACTTGACGAAGCAGGACTTGCCCGAGGCCGAGATCGCCTCGCAGAAGGCCTTGGCCGCCTCACGCGAAGCGAAGCCGGTCACCGAGGTGCGGTAGAGCGTCGTGCCGTTCTTGTCGATCGCCTCGACCTTCTTGCCCTTGCCAGCGGCCAGGCCCGGGGCCAGGCGCGTGGCGTCGGTCCAGGCCTTGTCGGCCAGGGCCGGAGACGACAGCGCGCCGATCTGCACCATGGCCGGACCGCTCGATGCGGTCGCGGGGGGCGCGGCGACCGGCTTGGCGGGAGCGGCGGCGGCGAGTTGAACCGGCTTGGGCGCCGGCTTCTGGGCGGCGGCGGTGGCTAGGGATTCGATGGTCGGAGCCGGGGCCGCGGCCGGCGCGGGCTTGGCGGCCGGCAGGGCGGCGGTCTGCACCGGGGCGCTGGCGACCGGCGCGGCCGGACGAGCCTGCGGCGCCTCGGGCGGCGCGGCGAAGGTGGCCGAGGGCTGCGGGTCCTCGTTGTGATAGATCTGCAGACCCGCGGCCGGATCCTGCGGCTGGCTGCCGGCCGGCGGCGGGGTCTTCATCTGGGCCACTTCGGTCCCGACGGCCTGCGGCGGATCGTTCGGGTTCCGCACGCCGCCGCGATAGACCAGGATCACCCCGACAACGAGGGTCACCAGCACCACCGCGCTGATGATCAGGGTCATGGGCAGCGGGCGCGCGCCTCGCACGGGCTGACGCGCATCGAACGACAGCGGCGCGTCGGTGGGCGGCGTATAGGCCCCGCGGTGCGGATCGGACATCTCGGCTAGGCTCCAGATACTCTCGGGCGTCCAAACAAGGGCGCACAGGTCGAACGCATCGAATCAGACGCGCGCGACCCTAGGTTACCCAACGGCGGCCCGTCCAAGAAGCGTCCGCCCCGCTCAGGTGGCAGACGATCGGCCGCTCGCGCCCACGTTCCGGATCCCTGGCCCGAAGGCCTAGTTCCAGACGTCCAGGTGGAACAGCTTGCGGTGTTCTTCTATCGCGAAGCGGTCGGTCATGCCCGCGATGTAATCGCATACCACGCGGGCGCGGCCAGCTTCGTCGCGGTTCTGCGACTTGGCGAACCAGATGGTCGGCAGGACCTCCGGCTCCTTCAGGAATAGCGCGAACATTTCGCCCAGAATACGGCGGGCCTGGCTGCGGGTGCGGTTGACGCGCCAGTGGCGGTACATGCGTTCGTGCAGGAAAGCGCGCAGGCGAGCCAGGTCCTCGGCCATGTCGGGCGAGAAGGCGACCAGGGCGTGGTCCAGGGCCCGGACATCGTCGGCCGAACCGACGCCGGTGGCCGCCGCGCGCTGCAGCGTCTCGCCCATCACGTCGTCGATCATCGCGCCGATCATGCGGCGGATGGCTTCCAGGTGGGTCAGGCGCGGGTCGAGATCGGGGCGCTCGCTCTTCACGGCCGCCAGGATCGGGCCGATCAGCGGCACGTCCATCAGTTCGTCCAGGGTGAACAGGCCCGCGGTGACGCCATCGTCGACGTCGTGGTTGTTGTAGGCGATGTCGTCGGCCAAGGCCGCCACCTGGGCCTCGGCCGACGCCCAGGTGTTCAAGCCGAGGTCGTACTCGGCGTCGTACTTCTGGATCGCCTTCCAGGACGGCTTGCCCAGCTTGTTGGTCACCGGACCATTGTGCTTGATGATCCCTTCCAGGGTCTCCCAGGTCAGGTTCAGCCCGAGAAAGTCCGGATAACGGTGCTCCAGTTCGGTCACGACCCGGAAGGTCTGGACGTTGTGGTCGAAGCCGCCGTAGTCCTTCATCTGCAGTTCGAGCTCGTCCTCGCCGGCGTGGCCGAACGGCGGATGGCCGATGTCATGGCCAAGAGCGATGGTCTCGGCGAGGTCGCTGTCCAGGCCGAGCGCCGTGGCCAGCGAGCGCGCCACCTGCGCCACCTCCAGCGAATGGGTCAGGCGCGTGCGGAAGTTGTCGCCCTCGTGGGCCACGAACACCTGGGTCTTCTCCTTCAACCGGCGGAAGGCCGAGGTGTGGATGATGCGATCGCGATCCCGCGCGAACGGCGTCCGGGTGCGGCTCTCGTCCTCCTTGAACCGGCGGCCCCGCGACTTGAACGGATCTTCGGCGTAGGGGGCGCGCGGAACGAAGTACGGGGTCGAGGTCATGAACCGCCTTTATCGCGTTGGACGATTTGGCCCCTTCCGTAGAGGCCGCGTCACCCTCATATAGGCTCAAGGTGACTTTTCCACAGCCATGACCCAAGTAGACTTAACGCTTTCCGAAAACGCCGCTCGTCGGATCAAGGCCATCGCCGCCAGCGAGGGCCGCCCCCTGATGTTGCGCGTCGCCGTCGATGGCGGCGGATGCTCCGGCTTCCAGTATCGCTTCGATCTGGTCGACGCCGTCGAGGACGACGACCTCAAGGTCGAGCGCGACGACGCCGTGGCCCTGGTCGACGTCGTCTCCCTGGCCCTGCTCAAGGGTTCGGAGATCGATTTCGTCGACGAACTGGCCGGGGCGGAGTTCCGCGTCCGCAATCCGAACGCCAAGTCCAGCTGCGGCTGCGGGGTCAGCTTCTCTATCTAGCGAGCGCCTTCAGGCGAACTGGCCTTCGGTTCGCCACCCGGAAGGCGCCACAGGACCTAAGCCGGCACGAACTGCAGCAGGGTCAGCGTCAGCGCGCCCCAGGCCAGCGGCGCGGCCATGGCGGCCCAGGCGAAGGGCGTCTGCCCCTTGCGCCACAGTATCCAGCCGGCCAGCGGGGCCAGCAGGCACACCACCCAGAACAGCGCCGCGAAGCCGAAGCCCAGCCAGGCGATCGGATTGAGCATGTTGCCCGCCCGGTCGAAGACCAGAGGCGTGAAGATGGCCAGGATCGCCCCGACGCTGGCGAAGGCCAGGCACGCGACGGTCGCCAGAACCATCAGCGCCAGCTGTCTCCGATCGATGGATTTGCCTGCCGGCTTGAGCGCGACCTTCATGGGCTCTAGCCTCCCGCCGCAGTCTGGAGCCGTCAATGCGTATCGCCACATGGAACGTCAATTCGATCAACGCTCGCCTGGAAGGCGTGTTGGCTTGGTTCGAATCGGAAGCGCCGGACGTGGCCGTGCTGCAGGAGATCAAGTGCGTCGACGAGAAGTTCCCGGCCGAGGCCTTCGAGCGGCTGGGCTACAACGTCGTCGTCCACGGCCAGAAGACCTATAACGGCGTCGCCCTGCTCTCGAAGTTCCCGGTCGAGGACGTCCGCAAGGGCCTGCCGGTTCTGTCCGAGGACGAGGTCGACGAGCAGTCGCGCTATATCGAGGCGGTGATCGCCGCGCCGGTACCGTTCCGCGTGGTCGGCATCTACCTGCCCAACGGCAATCCGATCGGCACCGAGAAGTTCGACTACAAGCTGGCCTGGATGCGCCGCCTGCAAGCTCACGCCCAGGGCTTGCTGGCCTTCGAGGAGCCGCTGGTCATCCTGGGCGACTACAACGTCATCCCCGAAGCCGAGGACGTGGCTAATCCCGAGGCCTGGCTCGGCGACGCCCTGTTCCAGCCCGAGAGCCGCGGCGCGTTCCGGGCGCTGAAGAACCTCGGGCTCACCGACGCCTACATGCAGGTCGACGGCGCGCCGGGCGGCTACACGTTCTGGGACTACCAGGCCGGCGCCTGGCCCCGGAATCTGGGGATTCGCATCGACCATCTGCTGTGCTCGCCCCAGGCCGCCGACCGGCTGACCGACGTCGTCATCCACCGCGACGAGCGCGACAAGGAAAAGCCGTCCGACCACGTGCCGGTCGTCGGTCACTTCCGCGACTGAGGCTTCATGGCCCCTCTGTCCGGGAATCAGGACTCTCGATAGCCTGGGCTCACTATGAGCGAACTCGCGCGTCTTTTGCTGTTCGTGGCCATCGCCGGCTCGGCGGTGACGTTCCTGGGCAGCCTGGCCATCTGGTACGGCGACGAGGACCGGCGCCTGCGCCGGGCCCTGCGCCATGTGCTGAAAAGCGACCCGGAAGGCTTCATCGTGGCGCGCGGCCGGGGCCGAGGCGCCGGCTTCTCGTTCTCGACCAACCTGCTGGCCGTGGCCTGGGATCGAGGCGCCTGGTGCCTGATCTATCGCCTGGAAGAGCTGATGGGCGCCGAGTTGCTGGTCGACGGTCAGGTGATGGGCCGCGTCTTCCGCGGCGAAGGCCGCCGCGCCATCGACCATGTCGCGCCCCAGGCCCAGTCGGTCACCCTGCGCCTGATCTTCGACGATCCGCGCCATCCCGACTTCGCTCTCGAGCTCTGGGCGCCCGGCGACGAGCAGCGCCGTGAAAGCCGCTCGCCGGGCGAGTTGGTGCAGGAGGCCAACCGCTGGCTGGCCCGTTGCGAAGCCATCGTCCGCCGGCCACTGCCGCCGCGCCCCGTGAAGCCAGAGGGCGCTCCGGTAGTCGCCGCCCGCCCCGCGCCGCCGCCAGAGCCGCCCGTGTCCTTCGATCACGACGAAGACGACGAGGACGATTTCCGCGCGCCACCGCCCCTGCCCGACACCCCGCCGCCGCTTGCTCGACGCTCTTCGTTCGACGACGCCCCGCGCGCCGCGCCGGCGCGGCCGGTTTCGCGGCCGACGGCTCCGGCTCCCGCGCCAAGGCCGCTTGTCGAGCCCGATATGTTTGACGATCCGCCGTGGGACGACGCGGACGACGAGCCCCTCGTCCCGCCCGCGGCCCCGACCTACAAGCCCGTTTCAAAGGCCCGCCGCGACACCGCCGCCGACCAGGACGAGTTGCCCTTCGATCTCGACGACTGATCACGCCCACGGGAACGGAATGCCGATCCGTCGAATTTCGATTGCTGCGACGCGGCGACAAGCGTAAATCGCCGCCGCCGGACGTGAGCCGGCGCTTTGGAGCTTCGAGCTTGCATGGCGGGTAAAGACCCCCTCGCCGCGTCCGACTCTGCCACCCCGACAACTCAAGCTTCCCACCACGGCCACGCGGCGTCGCGTTTCTGGGCTTTGGCGCTGGGCAGCGTGGGCGTCGTGTTCGGCGACATCGGCACCAGCCCTCTCTACGCCTTCCGCGACGCGCTGGAGGAGGCCGCCCGCGACGGCCTGGTCCGTCCCGAGATCATGGGCGTGCTGTCCCTGGCGCTGTGGGCGCTGATCCTGGTCGTGACGGTCAAGTACGTCCTGTTCCTCATGCGCGCCTCCAACAAGGGCGAAGGCGGGGTGCTGTCGCTGATGGCGCTGGCCCAGCAGGGCGCCAAGGGCCGCACGGGCCTGATCTTCGCCCTCGGCGCCATCGGCGCGGCGCTGTTCTATGGCGACGGCGTGATCACCCCGGCCATCTCGGTGCTGTCGGCGGTCGAGGGCCTGAAGTCGGTCCGCGGCTTCTCCGGCTGGTTCGGCACGCAGGAGGTGATCGTCACCAGCCTGGTGATCCTGACCGCCCTCTTCGCGTTCCAGGCCAAGGGCACGGCCAAGGTGGCGGGCATCTTCGGTCCGATCATGGTCTGCTGGTTCCTGTGCCTGGGCGCTCTGGGCGTGTGGCACATCAAGGACGACCCCAGCGTGCTGGCGGCGATCTCGCCGACCTACGCCATCTATTTCCTCGCCCATCACGGCCTGACCGGCTTTCTGGTCATGGGGGCGGTGTTTCTGACGGTCACCGGGGCCGAGGCTCTGACCGCCGACATGGGCCATTTCGGCCGTGGCCCGATCCAGATGTCGTGGTTCAGCCTGGCCCTGCCGATGCTGGCCCTGAACTATTTCGGCCAGGCGGCCCTCGCCTCGAAGGCGCTGGCCGCGGCCGAGGCCGCCGGGACCGCCCTGCCCAACGCGGACTGGTTCTTTCTCCTGGCCCCGCACCAGTGGCGGCTGGCCCTGGTGCTGTTCTCCGGGGTCGCCACCGTCATCGCCAGCCAGGCGGTGATCACCGGGGCGTTCTCCCTGACCCAGCAGGCGATCCAGCTGGGCCTCCTGCCGCGCATGGACATCAAGATCACCTCGACCACCGAGGCCGGCCAGATCTATGTCGCGCCGATCAACTGGCTGCTGTTCGTCGGCGTCGTCCTGGTGGTGCTGTCGTTCCGCTCGTCCAGCGCCCTGTCGCACGCCTATGGCATCTCGGTGACCGGCACGATGGTGGTCACCACCTTGCTGGCCTACATCGTCGTGCGCCACGTCTGGAAGTGGAGCCTGCTGGCGTCCCTGGCCCTGATCGTGCCGCTGTTCGCCCTGGACCTGACCTTCTTCGTCGCCAACCTGCTGAAGGTGCTGACCGGCGGCTGGGCCCCTCTGGCCCTGGGCGCGGGCCTGTGCCTGCTGATGTCGATCTTCGTCAGCGCCACCGAACGCCTGCGGGCCAAGCTCAACAAGGACGGCCTGCCGTTCGCCGACTTCCGCGAGATGATCGCCCGCCGTCCGGCCGCCGCGACGCCCGGCACGGCGGTCTATCTGACCTCGGACCCGGAGACGACGCCGCCGGCCCTGATGCACAGCCTCAAGCACTTCAAGGTGCTGCACGAGCGAAACGTGCTCTTGAAAGTGGTCAACGAGACCACACCCTACGTGCCCGACGACCAGCGCATCGAGGCCAAGACCCTCGACGACCGCTTCTCGCTGGTCACCGTGCGCTACGGCTATATGGAAAGCCCCAACATCCCGCAGGCCCTGGCGGCCTGCCGCAAGCAGGGCCTCAAGTTCGACATCATGAGCACGTCGTTCTTCGTCAGCCGCCGCACGATCGTGCCGTCGGTGGGCACCGACGCCCTGCCCGCCTGGAAGCGCAAGCTCTTCACCTTCCTGACCCGCAACGCGGCCGATCCGACCACCTTCTTCCACCTGCCGCCCGGGCGCGTGGTGGAGCTGGGGGCGCAGGTCAGCTTGTAGGCGCCACCGGAGGTTAGGACGGGCGAAATCGCAGCGCGAAAGTTGCCTCACCCGCTCTCACGGTTATTGTCCGGACGATGGGGTGCTTGGGGGCGTTCGGTAGATGCGTGTGATGAGTCTGGCGGCGATGGCCGCCCTGGTCCTGGCCGGCGGCGCTCACGCGGGCTCCCGGACGGTGCAGTACGGGCCGGCCCCCGCCTGGGTCATTGCCTCGCCTGCCGCCACCGGCTCTCCGGCGCAAGAGGGCGCCGCGTTCCAAGTGATCTATCTGGACAACCAGACCCGGCTGTCGTCGGACGGAGACGAGTTCTACACCGCCTACCGGTTCAAGATCCTCCGGCCCGAGGCCCTGTCGATCGGCAACCTGACGGCGGTCTGGAGTCCCGGCTCGGACGACATCCGCATCCACCGGCTGAAGATCATCCGGGACGGCCGCGAGATCGATGTTCTGGCCGCCAACAGGTTCAAGGTGATCCAGCGCGAGGACGAGCTCGCCGCGGCGATGCTCTACGGCAACCTGACGGCGACACTGCAAGCGCCGGGGCTGCAGGTCGGCGACGAGCTGGAGTTCGCCCTGACCATCCGCCGGCGCGACCCGACCCTGGGCGACCACGCCCAAGGCGCTCTGCAACTGCCGGCCCAGGGGGCGCCCGGAGCCTACCGCCTGCGGCTCCTGTGGCCGACCGGCAAGGCCGTGCAATGGCGCGCCTCCAGCGACCTGGGCGAGCTTCGTCCCATCCAGGCTGGCGGTGAGAACCTGCTGAGCTACGAGTTGCGCGATCCGAAGACCGTTGTGCTGACCGACGGCGCCCCGCCACGCTACAATGTCCGCCGCCTGCTGCAATTCAGCGGCTTCTCCTCTTGGTCGGAGGTCTCCTCGGTCCTCGCGCCGTTCTACGAGGTGGCGCAGACGGCGGCCCCCAACTCGCCCATCCGCGCCGAGGCGGCCCGAATCGCGGTCTCGACCCAGGACCCGGCCGCCCGCGCAGAGGCGGCGCTGAAACTGGTGCAGGAGCGCATCCGCTACGTCTATGTCGGCCTGGCCGACGCCAATTATCGTCCTGCCTCGGTCGACGAGACATGGACCCGCAAGTTCGGTGACTGCAAGGCCAAGACTGCCTTGCTGCTGGCCCTCCTGCGCGAACTGGACATTCCGGCCGAGGCGGTGCTGGTCAACAGCCAGGGCGGCGATGCGATCGAAGGCCTGCTGCCAATGCTGAACGCCTTCGACCATGTGCTGGTGCGCGCGCGGATCGGTGACAAGTCCTATTGGCTGGATGGCACGCGGATCGGCGACCAGCGCCTGGACCAGTTGACGCCTCCAACCTCGCGCTGGGCCCTGCCGATCCGGACCAAGGACGCGGCCGTGGAGCGTATTCAGCCCGACGCGCCGATGCTAGCCGAGACGGGCCAGATCCTAGACATCGACGCGCGAGCGGGGTTCGACAAGCCGGCCAAGATCGAGGCCCGTGAGTTCTTCCGGGGCGACGAGGCCCTGATGCTGAAGGCCAAACTGTCCCAGCTCTCGCCCGAGGACTCCGAACGCGCCCAGCGCGACTACTGGGCTAAGGACCAGACCTGGGCCGAGCCCAAAACTGTCGGCTGGACCTACGACCCGGCCCAGACACTGTTGATCATGACCATGACCGGCGAAGGCCCGCTGGAGTGGGAGGGCGACGAGACGGAAGGCCGCCGCCTGGACATCCAAAACGCTGGCTTCTCCCCGCCCGCCCCCTACAAGCGCGGCCGCGAGCAGGACCAGGATGCGCCTTGGCTCATCGAATTCCCCGCGTATCGGCGCTGGACCACCGTGCTCCGCCTGCCGCACGTCGAAGGCAAGAGCTGGAGCTTCCGCGCCTCGGACATGGATATCCGTATGGGCGGCGTCGCGTATCGCCGGGACGCGGTCCTTTATCGTGACAACGTCACCCATCAAGAGACCCTGCGCACGATCATGAGCCGCCGCGCCCTGGCGCCGGAGATCACCGCCGACGAAGCGCGCGAGACCAACAAGCAGCTTCAGACCTTCGATAACCGGGTGTCTTTCGTCTACCAGGACGAGCCGCTGCCCTCGAACGCGGTCATGAAGGCGAGCGTCGAAGAGCGGGCGGGCAAGGATCCGCAGAAGCTCACTGACGGCGCACGCTTCATGCGCGGCGAGGGCGAGACGGACCTAGCTCTGAAGCTTCTGGACAAGGCCCTCGTCGCGGACCCAAGATCCAAGGACGCCGCGCAGTTGAAGTTCGACATCCTAGCCGCGGACAGAGACGCGAAGAAGGCCCTGGCCTTCGCCGACGCGAGGCTAAAGACCGATCCGACCACCGCGCTGGCCTTGGCCCGCGCCCGGCTGCTGATCAAGCAGGGCCGCCGCGATGAGGGCTTCGCGGCCATGGACGCCGTGGCCGCCGCCCATCCTGACGACGCTGGCGTGCTGTCCGACTATGCCGAGGAAGCGCGGCAGGCGAGACGGACCGACGAGGCGCTTCAGGCCATTGCAGCGTCGATCAAGCTTATGCCCGGCAACGTGACCTCGCATCGCGTGAAGGCAGCGTTGCTCGTCGACCAGATGCGCTACGCTGACGCCTTGGTCGAGATGCAGGAAGCGTTCCGTCTGGAGCCCGAGCAGAGCATCAACTTGGTCAACCGCGCCATCGCGTATCGCCATCTGGGCAGAATCGATGAAGCCCTCGCCGATGTCGACGAAGCCATCCGCATGGACCCGATCAGCAGCGGCGCCTTGACGATCAAGTCCCAAATCCTACGCCAGGCCGGTCGCAACGCCGAGGCCGCCGCTGTCTTCGATCGAATGGTCGCGCTGGAGCGCAACAGTCAGAATCTCAACAGTCGCTGCTGGGCGCGCGCCCTGTCCAAGGTCGAACTGGCCGGCGCCGAGGCCGATTGCGCAGAGGCGGTGAAGATGTCGCCTGGGATTGCCGCTTTCTGGGACAGCTACGCCCTGGTGGCGCTGCGGACGGGCCGGCTCGACGAGGCGCTCAAGCGCTATGACCAGGCCCTGACGCTGCAGCCCAGGCTGGCCGGATCGCTGTACGGACGCGGCCTGGCCAGGCTGAGCAGGGGCGACGTGCCCGGCGGTCGTGCCGACATCGCCGCGGCCAAGACCATCTCGCCAACGGTCGATGCCGAGCTGATCGAGGCCGGGGTGGCCAAGGACGTGCCGGACCTGCCCTAACCCTCGACAGCCTGCTCGACCGCCAGCGCCAGGTCCAGCGCCCGGGCCGCCTCCTCGCCGGTCACGACGGGACGGGGGGCCTCGCCGCGCACGGCCGCGAGGAAGCCTGCGACCGACGGGCCCAGCGGATCCTTGCCGGCCGGGGTCTCGGTGAAGTTCTCGATCAGCGGGAACGGCGTGGTGTTGCGGAAGGCGCGGGTGAGGAAGTCGATCTCGACCTCGCCCGACGGGTAGACGACCTTCATGGTCCGCTCGCGGGTCTCGGCGACGCGAGAGCTGTCGAACACGGCGATGAAGCCGTTCTCGAACATCGCCTCGACCTTCACCCAATCGAGCGAGGTCGAGCGGGTGATCCCCCCTTCGCCGTCCACGGTCATGGGCAGGGCCTCGCACAGGGCCAGGGCGAGATCGATGTCGTGGATCATCAGGTCCAGCACCACCGAGACGTCGAGATTGCGGTCCGAAGGCACGCCCCGTCGCACGGCTTCCAGGCGCAGCGGCTGCTCGGGAATGTCCAGCAGACCCATGGCCTGGAACACCACCCGTTCCTGATGACCGCAGGCCAGCGGGACCCCGGCCTTGGCGGCGGCGGCGACCATCCGGTCAGCGTCCTCCGGCGTCACCGCCAGGGGCTTTTCACAATAGACCGGCTTGCCAGCCTTCAGCGCCTTCAGCGCCGCTTCGGCGTGATGGACGGCGGGGGTTGCGACCGTGACCACGTCAACGGCCGCCAGGAAGGCGTCCATGTCGTCGAAGCCGTTCGCGCCCAGCGGCTCGGCCAGGGCCTGGGCGCGCGACAGGTCGATGTCGAACACGCCGACCAGGGTGACGCCCTCCAGCTCGGCGTATTTCTTGGCGTGGTAGCCGCCAAACACGCCGGCGCCGATGACGCCCGCCCGAAGGGAAGAGGAAGGAGGCAAGGTCTGAGTCATGGCCCGCTGTCTACTCCGCTTCGGCGACGCTTAGAAGCACTGGAGCCTTCCGTAAGGACGCGCTAAACATTCGTTTGAATTAGCAACACTGGCCATGAGCCAGGGAGGAACGACCATGACCATCTCGCGCGAAATCCGCCTGAAGAGCCGTCCCGTGGGCGTGCCCAAGGTTTCCGACTTCGACCTGGCCACGGTCGAGCTGGCCGGGCCGGGCGACGGCGAGATCCAGGTGAAGAACCTCTGGATGTCGGTCGATCCCTATATGCGCGGCCGCATGTACGATCGTCCCAGCTATGTGCCGCCGTTCCAGATCGGCCAGGCCCTGCAGGGCGGCGCGATCGGCGAGGTCGTCGCCTCCAACGATCCCGACTTCAAGCCGGGCGATATCGTCAATTCGATGTTCGGCTGGCGCGAGGCGTTCAACGCCAACCCCAAGGCGCTGGCCGCCGCCGGCATGGGCGCGATCACCAAGATCGACACGCAAGGCGTGCCGCCCCAGGCTTTCCTCGGCGTCGCCGGTATGCCGGGCATGACCGCCTATGTCGGCCTGCTGAAGATCGCGGCGCTGAAGGAAGGCGACGTGGTGTTCGTCTCGGCCGCCGCCGGCGCGGTCGGCTCGATCGTCTGCCAGATCGCCAAGCTGAAGGGCCACACCGTCATCGGTTCGGCCGGCGGCCCGGAGAAGGTCGCGTTCCTGAAGTCGATCGGCGTCGACCACGTCATCGACTACAAGGCCACGCCCGACGTGGTCGCCGAGCTGGCCAAGGCCGCGCCCAAGGGCATCGACGTCTATTTCGAGAACGTCGGCGGCGTTCACCTGGAGGCGGCGCTGAACTCGGCCCGTCCGTTCGCCCGCTTCGCTCTCTGCGGGATGATTTCGCAATACAACGAGACCGGTAAGGCCGAAGGCCCGTCCAACATCATCCTGGCCGTCGGCAAGAGCCTGCGCCTGGAGGGCTTCATCGTCTCCAACCACTACGACCTCTATCCGCAGTTCGCCAAGGACATGGGCGAGTGGATCAAGGCCGGGAAGATTACCTGGAAAGAGACCGTCGAAGAGGGCGTCGAACGCGCGCCGGACGCCTTCATCAAGCTGTTCTCGGGCGAGAACATGGGCAAGATGCTGGTGAAACTGGACTAGTTCCCACCCCGCTCCTGGGCGTAGATGCGGCCTTCGCCTCTACGCCCTTGGAGATTCCCATGCCCGTCGCCCACCTCAAGCGCTGGAACATCGCGATCGGCGACGGCCAGCCGCTGGCCGTGATCGCGGGCCTGAACGTCCTGGAGAACCTGGACCTGGCGCTGGAGGTCGGCCGCGAGCTGAAGGCGGTCACGACCGAGCTGGGCCTGCCCTATATTTTCAAGGCCAGCTTCGACAAGGCCAACCGCTCGTCGATCAAGAGCTATCGCGGTCCGGGCCTGACCGAGGGCCTCAAGATCCTGGCCGAGGTCAAGCGTCAGCTGAACGTACCGATCGCCACCGACCTGCACGAGGTCGAACAGGCCGAACCGGTCGCCGCCGTCGCCGACCTGGTCCAGATCCCCGCCTTCCTGGTGCGCCAGACCGACCTGATCGTCGCCGCCGCAAAGGCCACGGCGGCCCAGCAAGGGATCATGCACGCCAAGAAGGCGCAGTTCATCGCGCCCTGGGACTGCAAGAACATCATCAGCAAGGCCCGCGAGGCCGCGTCGGACCTGGAAATCGTGCTGTGCGAGCGCGGCGCCTCGTTCGGCTACAACAACCTGGTGGTCGACATGCTGGGCATCGCCGAGATGCAGGCCCTGGGCGTGCCGGTCTCGATCGACGCCACCCACGCCGTGCAGCTGCCGGGCGCGGACCCTCGCACCGGCGGCGCCTCGACGGGCGGCCGCCGCTCCGGCGTGCCGATCATCGCCAAGGCCGCGGTGGCGGCCGGCGCCGACGCGGTGTTCCTGGAATTCCACCCCGATCCCGACAAGGCCCTCTGCGACGGCCCCAGCTGCCTGCCGCTGGACGGCGCGGCGGCGCTGCTGAAGACCCTGAAGGTTCTGCACGAGGTCGTGCGGGCCTGACCTCGCGGCTCCGTGATCGCGCGTGAGAATCCGGAGCCCAGGGTCCGAAATGCCGCGCGGCGAGGCGCCTTTCAGCATCAAATCGGCGCTCGAAGGCGCTCCCGCGAGGGGGGAACGTGATGGTCTACGCGGCTAAGCTTGCGAACGGATTTCTAATGGCCAAGCTTCTCTTCCACAATTTAACGTCCACATATTCAATTACTTATTGAAATTCCCCATATGAGCGAGCATCCCTGCTCCATACCGTCGCGGAGGTTTTTTCTCGCAACTGCGAAATTCGCGTGATTTCCGGTAGCGAATTTGTGATCGAGGTTTTACTCTAAGAGAGGTCGGCGGCTCTCCACGCCGAAACAGCCCGAGTTCCAAGACATGAGCGATCGCTCCAGCCTCTTCGACGTGCGCTCCTCCACGAGCGTGACCCTCGATCAGGTCGTTCGCCGTGAGACGGTGGAAGTCCCCGCCGAGGCGCCGCTAGCCATGCCGGTTCAGCCGCTGGGCTTCTGGCAAGGCGGCTCGCGCCGCGCCTCCGCCCTGGTCGCCGACATGACCTTCCGCCGCTGGGTCGTGGCGCTGGCGACGATCGCCATGGGCTTCGCCGGCTGGAAGGCCACCTTCGACACCATCGCGCTCGGTGGCGTAACCCGCCTGGAAGGCGTGGTCCTGACCCTGCTGGCCCCGCTGTTCCTGGCCCTGTCGCTATGGTTCTGCACCGCCGTGGCTGGCTTCGTGATCCTGCTGGGCAAGCCCAAGGATCCGCTCGGCATCGACGGCGAGGCCCCGATGCCCAAGCTGCACACGCGCACGGCCATCCTGATGCCGGTGCACAACGAGGACGCCGCCGCGGTCTTCGCCCGCCTGCGCGCCATGGACGCCTCCATCGCCGAGACGGGCATGAGCCGCCACTTCGACATTTTCGTGCTCAGCGACACCCGCGACGCGCAGGTGGCCCTGGCCGAGCAGGCCTGCTTCGCCCGCTTCCGCCGCGAGGCCCACAGCAACGTCTTCTATCGCGTCCGCAAGGAAAACACGGGCCGCAAGGCGGGCAACGTCGCCGACTGGGTGCGCCGCTGGGGCAGCGCCTATGAGCACATGCTGGTGCTGGACGCCGACAGCCTGATGACCGGCGAGGCCATGGTGCGCCTGGCCGACGCCATGGAGCGTCACCCCGGCGCCGGCCTGATCCAGACCATGCCGATGATCATCAACGGCCAGACGATCTTCGCCCGCACCTTGCAGTTCGCCACGCGCCTGTACGGCCGTGTCGCCTGGACGGGCCTGGCCTGGTGGTCGGGGTCGGAGAGCTCCTTCTGGGGTCACAACGCCATCGTCCGCACCCGCGCCTTCGCCGAGACCTGCGGCCTGCCGCACCTCAATGGCCCCAAGCCCTTCGGCGGCGAGGTGATGAGCCACGACGCCCTGGAAAGCGCCCTGCTGCGCCGGGGGGGCTGGAGCGTCCACCTGGCGCCCTATCTGGAAGGCTCGTACGAGGAGAGCCCCTCGAACCTGTTGGACTTCGCCACGCGCGATCGCCGCTGGTGCCGGGGCAATGTTCAGCACGTGCCGCTGATCGCCCTGCCCGGCCTGCACTGGATGAGCCGGCTGCACCTGGTGATCGGCGTGCTGAGCTACGCCCTGTCGCCGCTGTGGTTCATCGCTCTGACGGCGGGCGTCACCTCGCGCGCCCTGATGCCTGAGCTGAAGAAGGCCGCCTTCACCATGGCCGACCTGCAGGCCGCGGCGCACGCCCTGATCGACTGGCGCGAAATCCAGGCCACCGCCTGGGCCATGATCATCACCTTCCTGCTGCTGTTCGGCCCCAAGATCATGGGCTCGATCCTGGTCTTCAGCCGCAAGGCCGAGATCAAGGGCTTTGGCGGCAAGCGCCGCGTCGCCGCCGGCCTGGCCGTCGAGATGCTGCTCTCGGCGCTCGTCGCCCCGATGCTGATGTTCACCCAGACCCGCGCCATCGTGGAAATCATGGCCGGCAAGGTCGGCGGCTGGGCCACCCAGCGCCGCGACGCCGACAAGGTCGCCTTCAAGGAGGCCAGCGCCGCGATGGGCTGGATCAGCGTCACGGGCCTGATCCTGGGCGGCGTGTTCTGGTTCACCCCGGACCTGTTCACCTCGACCGCCCCGATCCTGTTGGGCCTGGTCCTGGCCGTGCCGCTGACCATGCTGGGCGCCAACAAGATCGCCGGCCTGAAGGTCAAGACCAACGGCCTGTTCATGACCCCGGAAGAACGCCGCCCGCCGGCCATCGTCCGCGCGGCCCTGGGCAGCGCCTGCGAGCCGCCGATCCGCTGGTTCGCCCGCGACGGCCGCCCGATCGGCCCGACCACCCGGATCCGCGACGCGGCCTGATCCTCAGCTCAAACACCCGAGAGCCTGTCCGAAAGGACAGGCTCTTTTTCTTTTGGGCTTAGCGGCGGGCTGGCCGTGGGGTTCGCGCCGGAGTAGAAGCGCGGCTCCTGTCCTTCCCGGGGAGCCGCGTACCGTGTCGCGTCTGTTCAGCGCCTATGTGATCGTCGACTGGAGCGCCGCGGCCAAGCCGACGACGGGCGCGGACTCCATCTGGATTGGCGTGCTCAAGCGCGACGTGCGCTTCCGCCTGACCTTCGAGAGCTATAATCCCGCGACGCGCGGCGAGGCCGAGACGCGGCTGGCCGCCATCCTCGACGACCTGAAGAAGCGCGGCGAACGGGCCCTGGTGGGCTTCGACTTCCCGCTGGGCTTCCCGCGCGGGCTTTCCAAGGCCCTCTCGCTGCCGGGCGAAACGCCCTGGCGCGCGGTCTGGGACCAGCTGGCCAAGATGGTCAAGGACAAGGCCGACAACACCAACAACCGCTTCGGCGTCGGCTCGGAGATCAATCGTCGCCTGACCGGCGGCCCCTTCCCGTTCTGGGGCTGCCCGCCCAAGGACGCGCTGACCACGCTGCAGCCCAAGCGCCCGCGCGAGCACGGGCCTGACGACCTGCCGGAGTTCCGTTACGCCGATGAGGCCGCCAAAGGCGCTCACTCGATCTGGAAGCTCTACTACAACGGTTCGGTCGGCGGTCAGGCGATCATGGGCATCCCGGCGGTGCGCCGCCTGAAGGACGCCCGCGGCGAGGCCGTGCGCGTGTGGCCGTTCGAGACCGGTTTCAAGGCCCTGACCGAGGCCGATCTCGATGGCGTCGCCGTGGTGGCGGCCGAGGTCTATCCGTCGCTGCTGAAGGTCACGGCCACGCCGGGCGAGGTCAAGGACCTGACCCAGGTGCGCACCCTGGCCGAACACTTCGCCAAATTGGACGAAGCGGGAAAGCTGGGGGCGTTGTTCGACGCGCCGAAGGGCCTCTCCGAGGACGCGCTGGAAGCGGCTTCGACCGAAGAAGGCTGGATCCTGGGGGCTTAGGCCTCCTCGCCCGCCAGCTTCCGATCCCGCCAGTCCAGCATCCTGAACCTGAAGAGCAGGAAGCCGGCGGCCAGGAAGCTGGTGATAATGATCGAGATCAGCACCCCGTTCAGGCCCATGCCGCGCGGGATCGCCAGCCACCAGGCCAGCGGGCCCATGACCAGCGCGTAGCTGATCAGGTGGGTCACAGTCGGGATCCACACCTCGCCCCGCGCCCGCAGCGCCTGGGCGGCCACTACCTGCACCGCGTCGGGCGCGAAGAACAGGCAGGCCAACGCCATCGCCGGGAGGATCAGCGTCATGGCCGCCGGGTCAGTGGTGTAGGCCAGCGCCACCCAGTGCTTGGCCGGATAGAGCAGAAGGCCAAACAGCGTCCCGATCACCGCGATAACAGCGAAGGCGATCCAGCCGGCCCGCTTCATGCCTTCCGGGTCGCGCGCGCCATAGGCCCGGCCGACCTGTACGGCGGTGGCCGTCGCCACGCCCAGCGGGACCATGAAGACGATGGCCGAGACGTTCAGGACCACGGTGTATGCGGCCACGGCAAGGCTGCCGATCCATCCGCAGATCAGGTTCATGCCCGCGAAGGCCGAGACCTCGAAGAAATTGGACGCCCCGGCGCCGTAGCCAATCTTGCGCTGCTCGATCTCGGCGGCCTTGTTGTGGGCCGGCTTGTCGAAGACGCCCAGTTCGCGGGAGTCCTTCATGCGCAGGACGTAGATCGCCAGGGCGATCGCCAGGGCGGTGCGAGCCACGAAGGTCGACCAGGCGCCGCCGACCGCGCCCATGGCTGGCAGGCCGAAGGTCCCGGGCACGAACAGCAGGTTGGCGGCCAGGTTCACGACATTGGCCAACCACATCATCACCGCCCCCGGAGCCGGCCGCGCCAGGCCCTCCAGCCAGAAGGTCAGCACCACCGAGATCGCATAGACCGGCAGCGACAGCGAGAAGACGATCAGCGGCGCGGTCGCCCCGTCGGCCAGGCCGTCCTTCAGGCCCATGGCGTGCAGGAACAAGGGCCCGAACAGGGCCAGCAGCGCCGCCGAGCCGACGCCCAGCCAGGCGCCGTAGCTGAGACCTCGCCGCAGCACCGCGCCGGTCTCGTGCGGCTTGCCGGCGCCGATCGCGCGGGCGGTCATCACCTGCACCCCGACCAGCAGGCCGACCGTGGCGGTGACGAACACCGAGGTCGGGGCCCAGGCCATGGCGTGGAAGCCCAGTTGCCGGGCCGAGAAGTGGCCGACGACGATGGCGTCGGTCAGGCCCATGACCATGATGCCCAGGCGCGACAGCACGACCGGCCCCGCCAGACGGAGCAGTTCGAGGAGGTCGGTCAGGATCGGGCCGCGCGGCTGCCCCGAGGGAAGCGCCGCTCCGGCCGCGTCGCGCGGCATGGTCTTCACCCCGAAATCTGGAAGGCGGTGGTCGAAGAAGGGCGCGCAAAGTGGCTCATGCCCGATTTGTGGGCAACCCGCTTTCGGCGAGGCTTGGAACATCGCGAGCGGCCAACGGTTCTTCGGGCTCAGTCCCCGAGAGGAGCGCGCCATGGCCGAGACACAGACCCCCGAGTTCGAGCACACCAGCGATCAGGTCGCCAAGGCCTATCGCGAGATCCAGGCCCCGCTGGACGCCAAGGAGGAACGCTCCTTCCAGTCCAAGGACGAGGCCAAGGACGCCGAACGCAGCCATGCCATGCAGGCGGGCGCCCGCCCCTACCCCGCTCCGCCGTATCCCGAACAGCACCAGGCCAAGCCCGGCGACGAGGCCGCGCTGAACCCGGCCCCAATGTATGACGCCCCATTCTACAAGGGCTCGGGCAAGCTTGAGGGCAAGGTGGCCCTGATCACCGGCGCCGACAGCGGCATCGGCCGGGCCGTGGCCGTGCTGTTCGCCCGCGAGGGCGCGGATGTCGCCATCGGCTATCTCAACGAGGACGACGACGCCAACCTGACCCGCATGGCCGTCGAGCAGGAGGGCCGGCGGGCCATCCTGCTGCCGGGCGACGTCGCCGACCCGGCCTACGCCAAGGCGGCCGTGGAAAGGACGGTGGCCGAGTTCGGCCGGCTCGACATCCTGGTCAACAACGCCGCGTTCCAGGAGCACGTGCTCGACTTCGAGGACCTGACCGAGGCGCACTTCGACCGCACCTTAAAGACCAACCTCTATGGCTATTTCCACATGGCCAAGGCGGCGGTGAAGCACCTGCCCAACGGCGGCGCGATCATCAACACCGGCTCGGTGACCGGCCTTCTGGGCAACAAGGACCTGCTGGACTACTCGATGACCAAGGGCGGCATCCACGCCTTCACCCGCTCGCTGGCCACGCACCTGATCGACAGGGGCATCCGGGTGAACGCCGTCGCGCCCGGCCCCGTCTGGACCCCGCTGAACCCGGCCGACAAGCTGGGCCCCGACGTCGCCCAGTTCGGCGCCAAGACCCCGATGAAGCGGGCGGCCCAGCCGGAGGAGATCGCGCCGGCCTACGTGTTCCTGGCCTCGCCCCAGACGGCCAGCTTCATCACCGGCGAGATCCTGCCGATCATTGGCGGCTATGCCGGAGGCTAATGGCCTGACCACTTTCCTTCCCGGCGGGAACGGCTAGGCTCGCGCGTCCTTCAAGCTCGAGTCCCGCCATGGCCCGCCGCGTCGCCCTCGTCTCCCTGCTGGTCGCCGACTACGACGAGGCCATCGCCTTCTATGTCGGCAAGCTCGGCTTCACCCTGGTGGAAGACACCGACATGGGCCACGGCAAGCGCTGGGTCGTGGTCTCGCCTGGGAGCGAGGGCACGAACTTTCTGCTGGCCCGCGCCACCGGCGACCAGGCCGAGGCGATCGGCCGCCAGGGCGGCGGCCGGGTCTGGCTCTTTCTGCACACGGACGACTTCGCCGGCGACCACGCCCGTATGAGCGCCGCCGGCGTCACCTTCCTGGAAGAACCACGCCACGAGGCCTACGGCACGGTGGCGGTGTTCGAGGACCTTTCCGGCAATCGCTGGGACCTGATGCAACCCAAGGGCTGAGATGATGATGCGCCGATTGCTGCCTCTGTTCGCGGCGGTCGCCGCGCTTTCTGGTCCGGTCGCCCAGGCCGCGCCCGCGAAGATCCGGGTGCTCTATCTCGATCAGTCCGTCGGTTTCGTGCACAAGCCCGTCACGCGTCCCGCCAACAGCAACGGCCCGACCCCGTCCGAGATCGCCCTGGCCGAAATCGCGGCCAGGACCGGCGCCTTCACCGTGGAGTCCACCCAGGACGCACGCGTGATCACGCCCCAGAAGCTCAAGGACGTCGACGTCCTGATCTTCTACACGACCGGCGAACTGCCGATTTCGGCCGAGAACTGGGCCGCCGTGCAGCGGTGGGTCGAGAGCGGCAAGGGCGGCTTCGTGGGCCTGCATAGCGCCACCGACACCCATTGGGACTATAGCGGCCCCGGACTGACCTACACCGCCTTCATCAACGGCAAGTTCGCCGGCCATCCCTGGACCCAGGGCACGCCGATCACCGTCCAGGCGCTCGGTCAGAAAGCGGGGGGCGGCAAGGATCCCGTCAACACCGCCTGGCCCGCCCGCTTCACCTATGCCGAGGAGATCTATCAGTACTCGGACTATGATCCGACCAAGGTCCGCGCGCTGCAGGCTCTCGACTTCACCGACATGGCCCTCAAGCGCCCATGGTTCGTGCCGGTCACCTGGACGCGCCAGATCGGCCAGGGCCGCCTGTTCCACACCAGCCTGGGTCATACGCCCAGCACCTGGAACGACCCGCTCTATCGCGCCCAGATCCTGGACGCCGTACGCTGGACCGCCCATCGCAAGCCTGGCGCGGCCAAACCCAATCCGGACGAGCAGGCGCTGTGGGCGCTTCGCTCGCTGCTGGCCTATGACGGTCGGCCCAAGGCCGAGATCGAGGCGCGCCTGACCAGGCTGGCCAAGGCCGATCCCGCCTGGCTGAGCAACGCCGCCGCCCGCACGGCCGCCCTGCGGCCGCTGTGGCCCGCCAAGCCCGACAGCGACAAGGCTCCGTTCGACACAGCCTACAAGGCCGTGCTGGACGAGGTCGTTGCGAAGTCCGGCGGTTAAGCCTCCCCGAACGCCTCCGCCGCATAGGTCCGCAGCTGGGCGGCGATGTCCCCCGGCCAGGCCTGGATCCGGGCCTCGAAAGCCGCGTCATCGCCAGCGAACAGGGCCCGCATGGCCTCCTCGAACGCCGGCAGGTCGCCGCCGATCGCCGAGGCGAAGCGATAGGCCGCCTCGCGGGCGGCGCGGACGCGGTCCGGACCTTCGCTGGCCCGGCGGGCGGCCTCCACCAGCTTGCGCAGGGCCACCGACGCGCCGCCGGGCTGCGTGGCCAGCCAGTCCCAGTGGCGGGGCAGCAAGGTCACCTCCCGCGCCACCACGCCAAGCTTAGGCCGGCCTCTACCGCGCGGCGTCTCCGCGGGCGGCGCGAGACGCGCGGCCAGGACGTCCGGCCCGCCGCTGAGATCAAAGTCCACCGAGCGACCCGCGGGATCGAAGATCAGCACCCCCGCCTCGCCGACCAGCCTCTGGGCCGCCAGGGCCGCGTCGAGGCGCGAGCCGACCGCCACGCGCGTCGGCCCGTGGAAAACGACAAACACCTCGTCCATCAGTTCAGCCCCGTGGCGTTCAGCGTTGCGATCCAGTGGGCGCGACGATCCTTGAGCTTCGAGGCGCGCATGGCGCCGTCAAGGTCCGCGACATCGACCGCCTCGACGGCCTCGAACACGAAGGCGTCCGCGCCATGGCTGTTCCAGGCCGCCTGCAGGCTCTTCTCGCGATGGGAGCCAAGGCGCAGCGAGAACCAGACGCCGTTCTGGCGATTGGAGAGGTCCGGCGCCGCGCCGATCCACACCGCACCCGTCGGGACGCAACGCACGGCGTAGATCCCGGCCTCGACCTTGCGTTCCTTATACTCGCGCAGCAGCGCCTTGCGGTCGGACATGCCAAGCTCCTCCAGAGGCTACCGTCTGACGCGCCTTTTACCCGGACGAAACTTCAAGTCAATATTGCCCGGGTAATTATCCGTCAGCAGCGCGGTAGGCCACATAGCCCCGCTCGACCAGACGCCGAGTGGCCTCGTAGACCGCCGCCAGTTCCTCATAGGCCGAACGCAGGTGAGCCAGGCGCGCGACCTGGGCTTCTGAGAGCGATGCGCTAGCGTCGGTCATCGCCGCGGCCTCGGCCACCCACTTGGCGCGGGCAGTCGCGGTGGCCACGGCCAGGCGCTGGAAGCGGCCGGCTTCGGCTTTCGGCACGATCGCGCCAAGCACCGCCTTGTTCGAAGCGTAGGCCGTATAGTCGATCTGCTCCAGATAGCCGCGCAGGCGGCGCTGGACCTGGGGATCGGTGTCGGTGGGCTCGAAGTGGTCGCCTGTGCGGCGCGTGCTGGAAGTCATGGTCGCCATGACGGCCTCCGATCCGCCGAGAGCGGCGGTTCTAGCAGGAAGCGTGCGCTTGAGAGTTTAATGACGCGTTGAGCCGCGATGCGACCAATCGACTAATGCCTAGGTTGATTTATTACAGACGTAGCTTAGAGTCTCGATACCTAAGGAGTGCTCATGCGCTGGATCGCCGCCTTCTCCGCCGTCGCCCTGGCGATTTCGCCCATGCCGGTCCTGGCCGCCAACCAGACCATCATCCAGTTGAAGGTTTCCGAACAGGAAGCCCAGGATCAGGAGGTCCTGAAGAAGGCTTACCAATCCGGCTCGCTGCAGGCCGCCAAGGCGTTCGAAAAGGACCTGACGACCGTTCTCAGCCACGCCCCGGCCAGCTATCCGCAAATCGAGCGCAGGGACGACCTGACCGTCATCCGCGCCCAGTCCCGCACGGCGGCCATGAGCGGCGCGATCCTGGTCAGCGCGCTCAACAGCAGGGAAGGTAAGGCCGGGACGATCGCCACCAGCCTCAACACCTATCCGATGGCCGCCCTGCTGCTGGGCTCGATCGCCAACGAGCAGCGCGACCCGCGTGGGGCCATCGCCTATCTGGACAAGGGCTTGGCCCTGCAGCCCGACAATTTGGCGCTGATCACCGAAAAGGGCGGCGCCCTGGTCGTACTCAAGCGCTTCTCGGACGCCCTCGACCTCTACGAGCGCGCCGAGAAGATCGATTTCATCACCAAGCTGCTTGAGCCTGGCGGCGAGGCGCGCGTGCTGCGCGGCAAGGGCTTCGCCCTGATCGAACTGAAGCGCCTGGACGAGGCCCAGGCCGCTTACGAGGCGGCGCTGAAGCTGGAGCCCAACCACGCCGGCGCCAAGGCCGAGTTGGAGTACATCAAAAAGCAGCGCGGCGGCGGCGCTCAGGCCGACATCGGCCTGGTCACCGGCGACAAGGCCAAGGACGGTGACGCCGCCCCGCCCAAGCCTTAAGCGCTAGAGCATTTTCCGACGAAGTGGATACCGGTTCGCCGTCAAAAAATGCGTCAAAACAAACCCTAGAGCAGCTTCCGGAAGCCCAGGCGCACCGTCCGGCCCAGCGGGTCCAGATAGTCGCGCTGGTAGGCCTGGGGCGTCGCGCCGCTCTGGTCATGCACCGACTGCTTGGAGTCGAACAGGTTCTCGAAGTTCAGCGACACCTGGGCCCCTTTCAGGATCGGGAACTTGTCGACCATCGGCTTGCGCGCGGGCGCGCCGAAATTGGCGAACAGGTTCACGCCCAGCGTCGCCAGGTCCGAGAAGTACAGGGCCTGGCCGCCGGTCGAGCCGCCGTCGACCCAGGTCGAGGCCTTCCAGGCGCCGTTGAAGCGGAAGCCCAGACCATCCTTGAAATAGCCGCCCTGGATCGAGACCTCGTGGCGCGCCTGGCCGTTGCGGGCGCTGATCGCCGCGCCGTCCAGCTGGTCCAGAACGGGCATCCCCTTGCGGACGGTGATCTCGTCGCTGAGGCGCCAGGTGTGATAGACCGACAACTGGAACAGGCCCTGGCCGGGACGCATCATGCCCGGGGGCGGGCCCATCATGCCGCCGCCGGGACCGCCGCCGCCGCCCGGCGGACCGCCAGGACCGCCGCCGCCCATGCGCATCATGCCGCCGCCGGGCGGGCCGCCGCCCGGGCCGCCGAAGCGCCCTCCGGGACCGCCAGCCGCGCCCGGCGTCGGCTTGCCGATCGCCTTGAACAGGTTGAAGCCCCAGCGGATGTTCTCGTTCTGCGCGCTGGCGAAGTTCACCGGCCGGGCGTCGATCGACAACAGGCGGCCCGAGGCGTCGCGCACGAAACGATCCGGGAAGGCGCGCTCCAGGTCCGGCGTGATCGCGGGGAAAGACGCGATCACGTTCTTGGTCTCGGCCCGGGTGTAGGTGGCGTTGAAGGTCAGCTCGATGCTGGTGAACGGCTTGTAGTTGACGCCGAACTTGCTCACCCGGCGGTTGTCGTTCAGCAGGTTGGCGTTGCCGCCGTCGGTGCGGCTGATGATCACGGTCTGGCCGGTCGTGAAGTCGAACACCGAGACGTTCGGCGTCACCACCAGAGGGTCGTTGATCTGGTTGGTCGTGGGCGCGCCCTCTTCGTCGGTGTAGCTGGCGATGAAGCTGATCGGCTTGATCGGCGACCAGTTGAAGCCGCCCCCCAGGGTGGTCAGCCCGCCCAGGTCCGACAGGTTGTCATAGCCGGCGTTGAAGTTGGCCGAGAGGTCGCCCAGCTTGGCCAGAACGTTGTTGCGCGTGCTGGTGATCGGCAGGTTGAAGCTGCTCTGGAAGCTCTCCGTCGTGCGGGTGATATCGCGCTTGGTGGTGACGCCCGAACGGACCGTCTCCGAGTTCAGGCCCTTGCTGTTGGCCCCGACCTTGAACGTCGTCTGCAGGCCGCCGGCCGGCAGCATGAAGAGATTGCCGTTCAACACCAGTTCGGCGCTGGCCGCGGTCGAGATCGAGTGGGCCGTGTCCGGAGCGACGGCCTTGTAGAGGCTGGGCGCGATCACGCCGAACGGATTGACGGTCGGATCGCCCGCCGCCACCGCCGTCTGGAACGCCGAGGCGTCTAGACCGCGACCGGTCTCGGTGTCGGTCTTGGTGCGGTCGAAGTCGCCGGTGACGTTCCAGCGCCAGTCCTTGATCCGGCCGTTGGCGGCCATGCTGACCTGGGTGCGCAGGGTGTCCACGTCGCGCGACAGGGCGCCCGGCGCGTCGATGTAGCGATAGCCGGTCACGGCCTGCGAGAACGGCGAGAACGGGCTTCCGGACGGCAGGGTGAAGTTCACGCCCGGCAGGCCCAGCAGGGCGTGGCTGCTCGTGTCTTCCAGATTGCCGCTGAGGGTCAGCTGGGTCTGCTTGTTGAGGTCGCGGCTGATCGAGCCCCGGAAGGTGCCCTTGTCGGACTTGGAGATCAGGGAGCGGCTGGCCGTCAGGTCGCCGGTATTGTAGCGGCCGGCCAGCGGACCGAAGTCGGCCAGCGGCGCGCGGCCGTTCACGGCCGAGTCCGGCACGCCCGCGAAGCTGGCGGGAATCGTCGGGTCGAGGGCCGCGCCGTTCAGGCTGGCGACATTACCGACCAGATCGAACGGCTGGCCGTTCGGCGAGCGGACGATGTTGCGGTCGGTTTCCAGCAGATAGGGGTCATGCGATAGCTGGACGTCGACGTTCCAGCGCTTATCGCCGTTGATGTTCACGCGGTTGCCGCCACCGCCGCCTGAAACCCGGCCGCCGTCGGTGGCGACCGTCGCCGCCGCCTGCATCTGCAGCGCGTTGTAGTTCTTCTTGAGGATGATGTTCACGACCCGCTGGTCGGCCTTGTAGCCGTAGCTCAGCGCCACCTCCTCCGGAAGTATCTGGAATCTCTCGATGGCCTCGGGCGGGATGCCCTGGATCTCCTGGAAGCCCGAGATACGACGGCCATTGATCAGCAGCACCGGTCCGCCGCTGTCGCGGCCGCGCGTGCTGGTGGTCTGGGGCGTCAGCATGGTGAGCAGTTCGCCGATGCTGGTGGCGCCGAAGCTCTTGATCTCTTCCTCGTTCAGCTCGAGTTCGGGCTCGATATTGCCCTCGACCTTGCCGCGCGGGTCGGCCTGGACGACCAGACCCTCGACCTCGTTGGGACCGTCGTCCTTGACCTGCGGCTTCTTCGGGTCGGTGTCGGCGACCGCCTCGGCCGGCGACGAGACGGGGATCGCCGGCGCGGCCGAGGCCGCGGTCGCCGGGTCGAACGCGGCCAAGGCCAGCCCATACAGGAGGATGGTCGAAAGGGTCATCAGGCCCACGAGAAACACGAGTGACAGGAACGTCGACGCTCGGTCGCGCCAACGCTGGGTTGTCGCTCCTTACGGGGGTGCGCCCCCCTCCGCAACGCCCCCCGGCGTTAAGAAAAAGCAATGCGCTATAAAGCGCACACTCGTGTGTCTTTCGGCGCTCAAAGAGCGTTCACGCATTGAAATATCGTCACATTTTCGACGGCCACGTGTTGCACATCGAAACGATGTTGCAGCTTGGCAATAAACCGCCCCCCCCTGTCGCAGGCGTCTTCCTCGCGCGGTTTCGAAGCGTCGCCTGGCGGCGTATCCGCGCGAGTTTGCAATCCTAACGGGTTACCCTTCCAGGAAACTCTCGAAGCCGCCATAGATCATTCGCTTGCCGTCGAACGGCATGTTGGCCATGCCCGCCTTCAGGCGCTCGTCGGACATGACCTTGGCGTTGATCTCATCTCGACTGGCGCGATCCTTGTAGGTGATCCACGAGAAGATCACGATCTCGTCTTCCTTGGCCTGGACGGCGCGCGGGAACGAGGTCAGCTCGCCATAGGGCACGTCGTCGCCGATGCACTCGACATACGACAGCGCGCCATGCTCCATCCAGACCTCGGCCCCGAGCCGGGCCATGGCCTTGTAATCGTCCAGCTTATCCTTGGGCACGGCGAGCACGAAACCATCGACATAGGCCATGATGTTCTCCCTTGGTCGTCGTTGACGGGACAAGGACGCTCAGCGGCTTCCCGTTCCGACACTCCCGTCGCGAATTTTCGTGATCAGGCCGGCGATCGCCTTGGCGTGGCCGCCGGAAAGATCCGAGTCCGGAAAGATCGCCATCGGCACGTCGGGAACGAGCCCCCTGCCCTCCAGGTCCTGGCCTTCGGGTCCCTTGTAGAGCTCGGCCGGCAGCGCCATCGTCCAGCCGTTTGGCAGCGGCTTGGGCAACTGGTCGGAGAACGCGCCGCGGGTCGCCCCGCCCACCTGGGTGACATTGGGCAGGGCCTTCATCATCAGGGTGAACGTCTCGCCGGCGCTGACGGTGATGTCGCTGGTGACCAGATAGACCGGCCCGGTGAAGCCGGCCGCGCTGGCGGGCTCGACCTTGACCGGCTGCGGCGGCGCCTTGGCCCCGACCGGGACCTTGGCGTAGGCCGCGCGCGGTTGGGCGGCAAAGCGAGCGGCGATCCGCTGGCCGATGGTGTCGTAGCCGCCGCGGTTGTTGCTGACGTCGACGATGACCGCCTTGGCCCCGGCGAAAGCGGCCATGGCCTCGTCGAGCACGGGATCCAAAGGCCGGGGATCGTCCGGCGCGGCGTTGCGGGCGAAGGCGCCCATGGTGACAATGTTCATATAGCCGATGTCGTCGACCCGGCCCCAGAAGACGCGGTTGTTGGCCGCCTGTCGCCCGCGCCCTTGCAGGATCCCCGTCAGGATCCCCTCGCGATAGGCCTGCAGCCACGCCTTCTCGTCGCCCTGCGGATCGGCGGCGTGGACACGGTTCAGGGTCGGAGACTCGCCGGGCTCCAGGTCGCGCCGGGAACCGGCGACCATGCCGTGCAGCTCGACATGCGGGTCGTCGAGGCCGGCCATCAGGCCCGAGAGCGCCGTCCACAGCTGGGCGTCGGTGGCGCTGGGACCGACCTGGGCCAGGGCGGCGACTTTGCGCGCCGGCCAGTCCAGCCCGCGCTCGGCCGAACGCGGGTAGTAGGCGGCGAAGGTGTCGGCGGCGAAGGCGACGATGCGGTCCGGCGTCCAGGCCGCCGCCGCGATGCAGGGCGTTGGCAGGTTGGGCAGCTTGTCGAACAGGTAGCGCGTGCCGTCCTGACTGCCGGTCAGGGTGATCGTCCCCTGCCCCTCGGCGCGCCAGAGGGACAAGACCCCGTCGGGATCGGGTTCCCGGCGCGGGTCCGGATAGCAGGCCTCGCCAGCGGTCTGGAACAGTTGGGCGCCGTCGGGACCGAACAGCACGATCCAGCCGTAGCCGCGCGACTTCCAGGCGCCGCGCAGCTCGGCCGCCACGGGCGCGCCCTTGGGCTGCACCGGCCAGAACGGACTTTCGGCGAGCGCCGGCGCGGCGAAGGCAAGAACGGCGGCGGCGGCGGCGGCCAGAAGACTCAAGCGTTTCATGGGCGCGACGGTGGAGGCGTCTCCGCCGCCGCGCCAGTGAAATCGCCGCGACGCCCGACGCTAGCGGAGCAGAACGGCCTGAGGGCCGCGGCGCAGGGAGCGCGGCAATTCGGGTCCATAGCCGAAGCGGACGACGAGATCGGGGCGTTTGGCCGGCTCACCCAGCCATGCGGCCATCCGGCGGCGCGTCGCCGGATCCTCGACCGGCTGATTGAGGAAGGCCAGCTTCAAGCCCGCGGCGGTCGCCGTCAGCGCGAACCGGGTGAAGGCACGCCCCACGGCGATCCAGCTGGCGGGCGTCTCGGCCGGACCGGTGAAGATCGCCGCGCCCGCCGAGCTCCTCATCCAGCCGGCGAGGCGATCGGCCTCGCCGTTCTTCGTCATGACCATGGGCAAAAGCCGCTCGCCCAGCCAGCGTGGCGCCGTGATGTTGCCGGAAGCGGCCGTGAACAGGCCGTCACGTCGCGCCAAGGCTTCTCCGGCGTCGAAACGGATCCAGTCGGTAAGTTCGCGCATGAAGGCGGGATTGGCGAGCTGAGCGCTGTTCCCGGCGACGATCATGTCCGTCAGGCGAGCCCGCGCGTCAGGCTCCAGCACCCATCGAAGCCCCACGTCCTGTCCAATGGCGGCTTCAAGCCGACGGAGCGTGGCCGCGTCCACCGGTCTTCCGTCGTACTTGGTCCGCGTCGACGCGCGACGGGGTATGGCCTGGAACAGGGCGTCGGGACGCGCCTGCGCGCTGGAGAAGGTCACACGGACGCCGCCTCCCGGCAGAAGCTCCGGCTCGCCCGCCCAGCCATAGCCGAGCCCTGCCCGCAGCAGGGTCTCCAAGGCGCAGCCGAGACTGACGAACAGGTGATGGTCGTCCGGATCCACCACCGGGGTCCGTCGCGAAAAGTTCGGCAGGATCTCAATCGCGCGGGGCTCGATTCGAAAGCGCCAGGGCTGGGTGTTGTGCCCGTTCGCGGCCAGCGTCGCGGCACGGATCAGGGCGATCATCGGAACGCCGCCGCCGCCCAGGTCCGGCAGCCGCCAGAGGTCCCGGACCGCGCGGTCGTAAGGGCTTTCACCGCCGGAACAACCCGCGACCAGCAGCGGCATGGCGGCGATCAGGGCGCGACGGGTGGGCATGGCGGCGGCTCCGAAAGCCCAAGCTGTAGCCGCCGCCTCTTGCCTCACCTTGCGGTGGGTCAAACCCGCCCTATTCGGTCTTCAGATAGATCTCCGAGCCCCGTTCCTTGAACTTCTCGCTCATCTCGGCCATCCCGAGCGCCGCGTCGTTTGGCGCGATGCCGGCCGCGAAGTCACGGACCTCGTGGCTGATCTTCATCGAGCAGAACTTGGGACCGCACATCGAGCAGAAGTGGGCGGTCTTGTGCGCCTCCTTCGGCAAGGTCTCGTCGTGGAACTTGCGCGCCGTTTCCGGATCGAGCCCCAAGTTGAACTGGTCCTCCCAGCGGAACTCGAAGCGCGCGCGGCTGATGGCGTCGTCCCACATGGCCGCGCCCGGGTGGCCCTTGGCGAGGTCGGCGGCGTGGGCGGCCAGCTTGTAGGTGATGACGCCGGTCTTGACGTCGTCGCGGTCCGGCAGGCCGAGGTGCTCCTTGGGCGTGACGTAGCAGAGCATCGCCGTACCGAACCAGCCGATCATCGCCGCCCCGATCGCCGAGGTGATGTGGTCGTAGCCAGGCGCGATGTCCGTCGTCAACGGACCGAGGGTGTAGAACGGGGCCTCGTGGCAGTGCTTCAGCTGCTCGTCCATGTTGGCCTTGATCTTGTGCATGGCCACGTGGCCCGGCCCTTCGATCATCACCTGGACGCCGTGCTTCCAGGCCACCTTGGTCAGTTCGCCCAGGGTGCGCAGTTCCGAGAACTGGGCCTCGTCATTGGCGTCGGCGGTCGAACCCGGGCGCAGGCCGTCGCCGAGGCTGAACGACACGTCGTAGGCGCGCATGATCTCGCAGATGTCCTCGAAGCGCTCGTAGAGGAAGTTCTCCTTGTGGTGGGCCAGGCACCACTTGGCCATGATCGAGCCGCCGCGGCTGACGATGCCGGTGACGCGCTTGGCGGTCATCGGGATGAACGGCAGGCGCACCCCGGCATGGATGGTGAAGTAGTCGACGCCCTGCTCGCACTGCTCGATCAGGGTGTCGCGGAAGACCTCCCAGTTCAGGTCCTCGGCCACGCCGTTGACCTTTTCCAAGGCCTGGTAGATCGGCACCGTGCCGATGGGCACGCTGCTGTTGCGGATGATCCAGTCGCGGATGTTGTGGATGTTGCGGCCGGTCGACAGGTCCATGACCGTGTCGGCGCCCCAGCGCGTGGCCCAGACCAGCTTGTCAACCTCGTCGGCGACGGTCGAGAGCACCGCCGAGTTGCCGATGTTGGCGTTGATCTTGACCAGGAAGTTGCGGCCGATCGCCATCGGCTCCAGCTCGCCGTGGTTGATGTTGGCCGGGATGATGGCGCGGCCGCGGGCGATTTCCTGGCGCACGAACTCGGGGGTCACAAAGTCCGGGATCGAGGCGCCAAAGTCCTCGCCGTCGCGCACGCACGGGCGGTCCTGCTCGCGGCGCAGGTTCTCGCGGATGGCGACATATTCCATCTCGGCCGTGATGATCCCGGCGCGGGCGTATTCCAGTTGGGTGACCAGCTTGCCGGGCTTGGCGCGGTAGATCGGACGGCTGTTGTCCGGGAATTCGGGGGCCAGATGCTTGCCCTGGGCGAAGCCGTTGTCCTCGGGCTTCACCTGGCGGGGATTGGAGACCAGCTCGACGTCACCGCGCGCCACGACCAGGGGCTCGCGCGTGCGCGGCAGCCCCTTCTCGATGTCGATGGCGACAGTCGGGTCGCTATAAGGACCAGACGGGTCGTAGATGGTCACCGGCGGTTCGTTGGCCGACGGGTGGACAGCCACCTCGCGGAACGGCACGCGGATGTCGGGGAACAGCTGGCCGGCCTGGTAGACCTTGCGCGAGCCGGGGATCGGGCCGGTCGAGATGGCTTCGGCCACGGATTTGATGGTGGTCTGGATGTTCATTTCGGGCGCTCCTTCGGCTTCGAGGAGACCCGGACGTGCGCGCTTGAGTCGGTTTACGGACGGACGAAAAGCCCTGATCCGCGTTCCCTCCCTTCGCCGGCATGACCCGGATCAGGTTCTACGGGTCAGGGCCAGAGCCCAATCTCAGCCGCGCGAGCGACCCCCCGGTGAACAACGGCCCGACACTAGGCGCGTTGACGCCAAGGTCAAGCGTCGCGCGCCCTGGCGATCACGAAGTCGTCAACCTCGTTACCCTTGGCCTTGCCGGCGCGAATGGAGCGTGACCGCCTCTGGTCACCACCGCCGAGGGCATACTCATGAACGCCATCCCCAATCGCCGCGCCGTCCTACTGGGCGCGCTCGCCGCAGGCCTCGCCACGCCGGCCCTGGCTCGAACACCGGCGAAAAACATTGTTCTGGTTCACGGAGCCTGGGCCGATGGCTCGTGCTGGAACGAGGTGATCCCTTCGCTACAGGCCAAGGGCTTCAACGTCACGGCGGTGCAGAACCCCCTCACTTCGCTGGCCGACGACGTGGCGGCCACCCGGCGGGTCCTCGCGCGGCAGGACGGCCCGACCGTGCTGGTCGGCCACTCGTGGGGCGGCGTGCCGATCACCGAGGCCGGCGTCGACCCCAAGGTCACGGCCCTGGTCTATGTCGCCGCCCGCGCGCCAGACGCCGGCGAGGACTTCAACGCCCTGGCTGCGACCTATCCGACCATGCCGGTGCGGGCCGGAGTCGTGACGACCGACGGCTATTCATGGCTGACCCAGGACGCCTTCGTCCGCTTTTTCGCCGGCGACGTCGAACCGGCCCGCGCCCTGGCGCTCTTCGCGACCCAGCAGCCGATCGCCGCCAACCTGTTCGCCGGCCGGACCACCGTGGCGGCCTGGCGCGACAAGCCCAGCTTCTACGCCGTCTCGGCCAACGACCAGACGACCAGCCCGGACCTCGAGCGGTTCCTGGCCAAGCGCATGAAAGCGACGACCATCGAGCTGCCGTCCAGCCACGTGTCGATGATCTCGCATCCCAAGGCGATCGTGGATCTGATCATCCGCGCCGCCGGGTGACGGTTAATTCACTTGCGGCCGGCGGCCGGTCACGCGATCCGGAGACCCGCGTTCCATGGAGATCCCCCATGACCTTCCGCCGCCTGGCCTTGCCCATCCTCTGCGCCCTGATCGCCACGCCCGCCCTGGCGCAGGAGACCTATCCCAAGACGATCCCGTCCTCGGGCGGCGAGGTGATCATCCCGTCCGAACGTCACCAGAAGTCCTATGACGAGTTCAAGTACGCCCCCGCCCGCCGGGCCGGCGACATGCTCTACGTCTCGGGCGCGGTCGCCGGGCGCGCCAAGGACGAGGGCACGGACCCGGAGTCGTTCAAGCGGCAGGTCCGCCGCGCCTTCGTCGCCCTGGACAACACGTTGAAGGCCTCGGGCGCCACCTTCGACGACGTGGTGATGATCAACAGCTTCCACGTCTGGGAGGGGCCCGATCAGCCCGCCCCGCGATGGGAGCAGCTGGCCATGATCAACGCCGTCAAAAGCGAGTTCATCAAGGGTCCAAACCCGGCCTGGACCGCCGTCGGGACCAGCGGTCTGCTGCCCGCCGGCGGGATCGTCGAGATCCAGCTGATCGCCTACGCCCCGAAGAAGTAGGCCTTAAAGCCGGCTGGCCGAGAAGGTGTCGCAGGCCGACGGATCGCCCTGGTCGTAGCCGCGCGTGAACCAGCGCATCCGCTGGGCGCTGCTGCCGTGGGTGAAGCTGTCGGGCACGACTTGGCCTTGGGTCTGCTTCTGGATGGTGTCGTCGCCCACCGCGGCGGCGGCGCCCAGGCCGTCCTGGATGTCGGCGCGGTTGATGACGATCTTGCCGCCCGAGGCCTCGCCCGCGTGGGCCGCCCAGACGCCGGCATAGCAGTCGGCCTGCAGTTCGAGCCTTACCGAGCCGCTCTCTTCGCCCCGCGCGCCCAGGCGGCGGGCCTGCTGGTCCGCGCCCAGCAGGTGCTGCACGTGGTGGCCGATCTCGTGGCTGACGACATAGGCGCGCGCGAACTCGCCCTTCGCCCCGAAGCGGCCTTCCAGTTCCTGCCAGAACGACAGGTCCAGATAGACCTTCTGGTCGGCCGGACAATAGAACGGCCCCATGGCCGACTGGCCCGTGCCGCAGCCCGTGCCGGTGGCCTGGTTATAGAGCACGATGGCCTCGGGCGGCCGGTAGTCGACGCCCTCGTTGCGGAAGATCGGTGTCCAGACCTCGCGGTTCGATGTCTCTATCACATCGATGAACTGGCCCTCGCGATCAGACACCTGGCCGCGCGTCCCCTCCTGTTGGGCGGGTTGCTGCAGGCCCTGCGTCGCTTCCATGGTGGTGCGCGGATCGATACCGAACACGAAATAGCCGATGGCGGCCAGCACCACCGCGCCGATGCCGCCGCCAGCGATGCCGACAGGCCCCAGACCGCGCCGATCCTCGATATTGCCGGACCGACGTCCGCCTTCCCACTCCATGCCGTCCTCGCTCAGTTCGGTTGGCTGGCGGGCTTGATCGCCCGCATGCGCGCATTGCTCTGGTCCAGAGCGTCCTGCGTCAAGCGTTCCATGCGGCTGATCGAAGCTGAAAGCTCCGCGTCACGGCGCGCGGCGTCGTCGCGCGGCGGGAGGGTCCCGCTTCGCTGATCGTTGAGGTCGCGCAGGATCACCTGGGTCCTGGCCCGCTCGTTGGCGTTCGAAGCGTCGATCTGGTTCGACAGCATGTCGCGCCGCACGTCGTCGACCGCTTGCGCGGCGGCGTTGCGCGCCTGGATGTCGCGCAGGGTCGTCTGGGCCTGGGCCGCGCCGCCCAGCGCCGCCAAGCCTATCGTGAGCCAAAGAACCGTGCGCGTCATCGGGATGCTCCTACAAACGGGGCGAGCCGACGACGCGCCGCGCGTCAGGGCCGCTTGACCGTGAAACGCGCGAGTTCGGTCTTCGGCGCCGGCCAATCGGGCTTCAACTGGGCCGCTCGCGAATAGTCATTATAGGCCGCGGTCAGGTCGCCGAGCCCTTCATTGGCCAGGCCGCGATTGAAGAAGGCCTTTTCCGGCGCCCTTACGCCCATGGAAAGGCCCTTGTCGATCTGTTCCACGCCCTCGCGATAGCGCTCCTCGCCGACGAAGGTCGCCCCGCGGTTCACATAGGCCTCGCCCAGGTTCGGATCGATGGCCGAGGCCTGGTCGAAGTCGGCGCGAGCGGCGTCGAACTGACGCTGGCGCATCTGCAGGACGCCGCGGTTCACATAGGTCCGGGCGCGATCGCGGAAGCTCAAAGTCTCGACCTCAAGGGCGGTGGTGCAGGCCAGGACGGCGCGGTTGTCCGTGCGGCCCTTTTCCGCCGCGTCGGAGCATTCCTGGGCGGAACCGCCGCCGATGATCAGGTTCGAAGCGCCAGCGGCTCCGGCGGCGGCCAGCATGGCCGTAGCGCAGAGGGCGGCGACAGGGATCGCTCGCATATGTCTTCCTCCCATCGGGCCGGTCTCTCTGGCCGGCCGCTTATGCGGCGATCATAGCACCGTCGCGCGGCGGCTCGAAGCGGCGCCATCGCATCGGGGGCGGGTCGTGCTAACAGAGGCGGCGACTCCGTCAGGGACTTCCGCTCATGCACCTCGCCCGCTTCCCCCGCGCCCGCTTCGCCCACCTGCCGACCCCGCTGGAGCCGCTGCCCCGCCTGGGCGCGGCGCTCGGGATCGACCTCTGGGTCAAGCGCGACGACTGCACCGGCCTGGCTGGCGGCGGCAACAAGACCCGCAAGCTGGAGTTCCTGCTCGGCGAGGCCCTAGCCCAGGGCGCCGACACGCTGGTCACGCAAGGCGCGGTGCAGTCCAACCACGTGCGCCAGACCATCGCCGCTGGCGCCCGCTTTGGCCTCAGGACCGAAGTGATCCTGGAAGAACGCACCGGCTCCAAGGCCAGCGACTACATGGGCAACGGCAATGTCCTGCTCGACAAGCTGCTGGGCGCGGCGATCCGCTACGTGCCCGGCGGCGCGGACATGGTCGCCGAGCTGGAAGCCACCGCCGACAGCGTCCGCCAGCGCGGCGGCAAGCCCTATGTCATCCCGGGTGGCGGCTCGAATACGGTCGGCGCGCTGGGCTATGTCGACTGCGCCCGTGAACTGGTGGTCCAGGCCGACGGGATGGACCTGAAGATCGACCGCCTGGTCACGGCGACCGGCAGCGCCGGCACCCACGCGGGCCTGGTGGCGGGCTTCGCGGCCCTGTCGGTCGACATCCCGATCCTGGGCTTCGGCGTGCGCGCCCCCAAGCCCAAGCAGGAGGAGAACGTCTTCAACTTGGCGCTCGCCACCGCCGAGAAGATCGGCGCGGCCGGCCGCGTCAATCGCGAGATGGTCGTGGCCGACTGCGACTATGTAGGCGAGGGCTATGGCCTGGTCGATCAGGGCGTGATCGACGCCCTGGCCCTGGCGGCTCGGACCGAGGGCCTGCTGTTCGATCCGGTCTATTCGGGCAAGGCGCTGAAAGGCCTGATCGACCAGGCCGCCAAAGGCGCGTTCAAGAACGAGCGGGTGGTGTTCCTGCACACCGGCGGCGCCCAGGGCCTGTTCGGCTATCAGTCCGTGCTGGAGCCCGCCCTCCGATGAGCAAGAGTCCCCAGAGCAAGGTCTTGGGGGTGCTGGGCGGCATGGGCCCGGCGGCGACCCTGGACTTCCTCGCCAAGCTGCAGGCCGCCACGCCGGTCAAGCGCGAGCAGGACCACCTACGGGTGCTGGTCGACATCAATCCCAAGGTGCCGGACCGCAATGTCAGCGCCTCGGACCCCGGCCCCGTGCTGGCCGCCATGGCGGCGGGCCTGCGCGACGGCGGGGCCCAGGTGCTGGCCATCGCCTGCAACACCGCCCATGCCTATGCAGACGCGGTTCGCGCCTCGGGTCTGCCGCTGGTCGACATGCTGGAGACGGCGGGCCTGGCCGCCCAGGCCAAGGGCGCCGGCGTCGTCGGCGTGCTGGGCACCGGTCTGGCGCTCGGCCTCTATCGCGACCGCTTCTCGCATATGGGCCTGGAGGTGGTGATGCTGGACGACCACGAGCAGGTCGAGTTCATGGCCCTGCTCTATCGCATCAAGCAGGGCCACGTCGGCCCGGACTCGCGCGAGACCATGGCCGCCCTTGCCCACCGCCTGGTCGGCAAGGGCGCGCAGAGCGTGGTGGCGGGCTGTACGGAAGTGCCGCTGGTGCTGAGCGCGGCCGACCTGTCGGTTCCCTTCCTCGATGCGACGGAAGAGTTGGCCAAGCGCTGCGTGGCGGTCTGCCTCGAGGATATTAGCGCATAATCGAGGGCTGGCCGTCTTCGCGCGAGGCTTCGAACAGCCCCAGGAGGGCCGCCGCGCCGCGCGAAGCCTGGGCCATGCGCAGCAGCGCCGCCCGGACATGAGCAGTCTCGGCGATCTCGGCTTGTCGCTCGAGACGCTCGGCTTCGCTGAGATGATCGTTGCTGTTCCCCATGGGGCGAACATTTACAGGACATGAACAGAGCCACCATGCGACCGCTGGACGCACACCGTTCATTAACCATCGTTTTGCGTGCGCCCAATTGTCACAGAATGTTAAATTCGCAAGCATGACGCGCGAATGAAAACACCCCCGGACTTGGAAGGTCCGGGGGTGTCGTCCTGTTCCCCAACAGGACGGCGTCGGCCGCGCTGACATCGAGCGCAGCGGCGTCGCCTCGTAAACTGGCGCCATTGCTTTCGCCGAACGCGGATCCTTAGGCAACGCGTCGACCTGTCGCAGGCCCCATTTCGGGGACGCTACGGGGCTTGAAATCCTTTGCACAAAAGGGGTTTGAGCCGGGCCGCGGCGCACTGACGCGGCCATCCCAGAATGAGAGAACTCGTCGCAAAAAGTGGGTAGCCAAAAGCTATGACACCGGTAGCATGTTAACTGAAACCGTTGCATCAGACGACGGAGCCATCATGGCCGGGAGAAACGCCAAAAGCCGTCTAGCGCGACAGTCGAAAATGGATGCCGATTTCGGCGCCTATCACGCTCCAGGCTTTGAGATGGAACCTGTCCAAACAGGCTCTAGCGGCTTTCCGATCGTCGACGGCTCCGCCTCATCCGGAGTCCCGCATGCCGCTCTCCCCCCTCTCCCGTCGCCGCCTGATGGCCACCACGGCCGCCGCCTTCGCCGCCGCGGGCCTGCCGCTGAAGGCCCTGGCCGCGCCGACCAAGGCGGACGCCTTGGGGACCATGAAGAAGGCGGCCAGGTTCATGGTCGAGAAGGCCGCCTACAAGGGCGGCTATGTCTGGTCCTACTCGGCCGACCTGTCGCGTCGCTGGGGCGAGATGGAAGCCTTTCCGACGATGATCTGGGTGCAGCCGCCCGGCACCGGCACGGTCGGTCACCTGTTCCTCGACGCCTATCACGCCACCCGGGACGAATATTACTACGACGCCGCCCGCAAGGCCGCCGACGCCCTGATCGCTATCCAGAACCCGGCCGGCGGCTGGAACTATATCGGCGACTTCGCCGGCGAGGCCTCGCTGAAGCGGTGGTACGACACGATCGGCAAGAACGGCTGGCGCCTCGAGGAATTCCAGCACTACTACGGCAACTGCACCTTCGACGACGAAGGCACTGCCGAGTGCTGCAAGTTCATGCTGCGCATGTACGTCGAAAAGAAGGATCCGAAGTACAAGGCCGCCTTCGAGAAGGCCCTGAAGTTCGTGCTGGAGAGCCAGTATCCCGTCGGCGGCTGGCCGCAGCGCTATCCGCTGAAGAACGAGTTCCACCACCACGGCAACCCGGACTACACCAGCTTCATCACTTTCAATGACGATGTGATCGGCGAGAACATCGAGTTCCTGATCATGGTCTACCAGGCCCTGGGCGATAAGAGCGTCCTGGAGCCGATCCGCCGCGCCATGGACTGCTACATCGCCTGCCAACAGCCACAGCCGCAACCGGCCTGGGGCCTGCAGCACACCGTAGCCGACCTGAAGCCGGCCGGCGCCCGCACCTACGAGCCCAAGGCGTTCGCCACCCACGCCACGGCCAGCTGCCTGTCGCAGATGATGACCTTCTACCAGCTGACCGGCGACCCGAAGTACCTGACCCGGGTGCCCGAGGCCTTGGACTGGTTGGACTCCGTGCGACTGCCCGACGACGTCATGCCCGGCAAGCCGCGCTATCCGACCTTCATCCAGATCGGCAACGGCCGACCGCTGTACGTGCATCGCGCCGGCTCGAACGTGGTCAGCGGCCGTTACTTCACCGACGAGAACCCGCACAACACGGTCACCCACTACTCGTCGTTCCGGAACGTGGATGTGAAGGGCCTGCGCGCCCGCTACCAGACGCTGAAAGCCACGCCGCCGGAAGAGGCCAGCAAGCACTCGCCGCTGAAGGGCCAGCGTCCGCTGCCCAAATACTTCATGGTCAAGGACATCTCGGTCGAGGACCTGTCGGTCGGCGGCGACCTGTCCAGCTCCGCCCCCAAGGCCGTGTCGGCCGACGCCGACAAGGTCGCCAAGCTGACCGTGGAGCTCAACGCCGAAGGCTGGTGGCCCACGCCCCTGACCTCGACCAGCCACCCCTATGCCGGCGAGCCTCCGGCCGAGCCGACGCCGGGCGACTTCTCGGAGACCAAGGTCGGCGACAAGTACGATACCTCGCCCTATCCCGATCCGAACCCGAAGATCGGCGTCTCGACCGCCGCGTTCATCGCCAACATGGCCACGCTGATCAAATATGTCGACGTCGCCTAACCCTGCTCGCAGGCGCGCCGGAGGTTCATCAGGACCTTCGGCGTGTCCTTGCGCAGCGCCTCGCGCATCATGGCCTTGGGGACGGGCCAGTCGACCGCCAGGCGGTTGTCGTAGAACACCCGCGTGCCGCGCCCACCGTCCAGCGGCTGCAGCCGCCACTCGCCTTGCTCGACCTTCAGGTCCCCCTCCACGAGGTGGAAGCGGATCCGGCTGACCGGCTCGTAGTCGGAGCGGAACACGATCCGCATCCCCGGAAAGACGAAGGTGCGACGCGTGACGTGCTCGCGGATGTCCCAGCCCCTGCGTTGGTCGCCCGAGACGATGCGACAGCTGGCCAGGTTGGTGATCATCCGCCCCGCCGTGGCGCAGTCGGTCATGATCGCCCAGACCCTCTCGGGCGTCGCGGCGATGTCGATCACCGCCCGCACGCGCCCTGAAACGCCGTCGGGATCAGGCGTCACCTCTGCATGGGCCTCCCCCTTGGCGAGGGCCGCCTGGGCCTTGGCCGTCAGTTCGAAAGCGTGGGCGGAACCGCTCAGGGCCCACGCCATCCCCGCCATCACCATCCATCGCCGCATGTGTCCGCTCCTTGCCTGGAGCAGCTACGTCCGCGGCGGGCTGACGGACGCGAAGACCGCGCTACAGATCCGAGCGCTCCAGCGCCTCGCGCACCACGTCGGGGGCGTGGTCTATGACGCGGAGGTAGGCGGTCAGGGCGGCGTCGGGGCGGACGTCGCCGTGCTCCAGGTCTTCCAGCAGCTTCCGATCTATGTGGAAGCTGCGCGCGAAGTCGGCCTGGCTCAAGCCTGTGCGCCAACGGACCGCCTGAACCAGGGCGCGGGCGGATCGAGCCCGCGAGGGGGCGGCGGCTTCATCGATCGCGGGGTCGGCGGGTCTGATCATCGGTACGCTCCTACGCCTATCCCCGAGGAGGGCTTCTAGGCTCCGTCGATTGCAGAAATTCGACGGCTTTGAGTCAGGGCGAAGTCTTCAGGCGCCTTGTTTGGCCAGAAAAGCGGCCGTGGCCTCGATCGCCTCGACCAGGCTGACCCGCTCCAGGGTCACCCCCTCGGGCAGGCTGGAGAACAGCCGCGTGGGCGCAGCGGCGTCCAGCATGACGAACACGCCCCTGTCGTCGGCGCGGCGGATCAGGCGGCCGAACGCCTGGCTGATGCGGGCGCGGGCCACGGCGTCGTCATAGCCCTTGCCGCCGAAACGCAGGCGGCGGGCCTTGTGCAGCACGTCCGGACGCGGCCACGGCACCCGGTCGAAGACCAGCAGACGCAGGGAGCGCCCCGGCACGTCCACCCCGTCGCGGATGGCGTCGGTGCCGAGCAGGCAGGCGTCCTCCTCGGCCCGGAAGATGTCGACCAGCGCGCCCACCTCCAGCGGATCGACGTGCTGGGCGTAAAGGGCCAGCCCCTGGTCGGCCAGCGGGGCGGCGATGCGCTCGTGCACGGCCTTCAGCCGGCGGATGGCGGTGAACAGGCCAAGCCCGCCGCCGCCGGCGGCCAGGAACAGCTCGCGCATGGCGGCCGAGACCTGGCGTGGGTCTTCCTTGTTCACGTCGGTGACGACATAGGCCTTGGCGTTGTTCTCGTAGTCGAACGGCGAGACCAGCCGCAGCACCTTGGGCGCGGTCGGCAGGCGGGCCGCGCCGGTCCGCATCTCCGCCAGGGCGAACGGATCTTCCAGAGCCGGGTCGACCAGGGTGGCGCTGGTCACCAGCACCCCGTGGGCCGGCGATAGCACCGCCGCGCGCAGCGGCTCGGTCGGGTCCACCCAGTGGCGGCGGCAGGCGGCGTCGACCACGCGACCGTACAGGAACGTGGCCTCGAACCAGTCGACGAAGTCCGGATCGGTCTCGCTGGGCTCGACGTCGTCGTCCTCGATCGCCTTCAGGATCGAGCGCCAGGCCGGCAGGGTCATGCGGGCGCGGCGGTCCAGACCGCGCAGCGCGCCTTCGATCCGGGCGCGTTCGGAGGGCCCCAGGTGCTCGGCGTCCTCGTCCAGCACATCCTCCAGCGCCCGAGCCAGAGCCAGCAGCGGGGCCTCGATGGCGGCCAGGGCCTTGGCGGCCTCCGGCGCGCGCTCGCGGACCAGATCGGTGGCGGGTCGAGCGTCGCATTGCAGGCCCAGATCCGCGCCGCCGACCCGCTCGCCGACGCGGGCCCGCAGTTGCTCGATTACCGCGACCAGGAAGTTCTCGATCGGCCCGATCGGGTTGATCTGGCCATCCGGCGGCGCCACCCGGCCCGACCACCCTTCGCCCGGCAGGGCGGCGGCGGCGTGCAGGGCCTGGGTCATCGCCCCGCGCGCGCCCTCGCGGTCGCCGAGGATGTCGAGCAGGCGCGCCTCGAGCCCCCGGCCGCGCCGACCGCGCCCCTCGGGCCCGCGGATCCAGCGGCGCAATTCGGCGGCCTCGGCGCCGGACAGGGCGGCCGAGAACGCGCTATCGGCGGCCTCGAACAGGTGGTGGCCCTCGTCGAAGACGATGCGCTTGAGGCTGGTGGTCTCGTTGTCGCCCTTCAGGCCCCGCGCCGTTCGCGCGCCGTCGAAGGCGGCCTGGGTCAGGACCAGGGCGTGGTTGGCGATGACGATGTCGGCGCGCTTGGACGCCCGCACGGCCTTCTCGACGAAGCAGATGCGATAGTGCTGGCAGCCGGCGTGGATGCACTCGCCGCGCCGATCGACCAGGTTCGACGGGCTGGCCTGGGCCGACGGCGGCACCGCCGACAGCGTCGGCAACCAGGCGGGGAAGTCGCCGCCGGTCATGTCGCCGTCGCGGGTCGCCCGCGCCCACCGGGTCGTCAGCGCCAGGCCGATCAGATCGCCATTGCCCAGCTGGGCGCCGTTGATCTGCTCCTGGAAATTCAGCAGGCAGAGATAGTTCTCACGCCCCTTGCGAACGACGGCCTTCCTGGCCCGCTCCTTGGGGTCGGGATAGATCGAGCGGCTTTCGCGCTCGATCTGGCGCTGCAGGGCGCGGGTGTAGGTGCTGACCCAGACCGACGGTCCGTTGGCCTCGGCCCACAGCGAGGCGGGCGCCAGGTAGCCGAGCGTCTTGCCGACGCCGGTGCCGGCCTCGGCCAGCATCATGCGCGGCTCGCCCTCGCGCTCGCGGGGCTGGAAGGCGAAGGCCGCCTCCTTGGCGAAGGTGACCTGGGCCTCGCGCACCTCATCCAGGCCGGAGCGTTTCAGCAGCTCGGCCAGGCGCTCGCCGGCGCGTTCGGGATCGATCGGCCGCGAGCCGGGCTCGCCGGGCGGGGCCTGGTCTTCCCACTCGGCCAGACGCGCCCAGACATCGAGGCCCGAGCCGCGAAACTGGTTGCCGGCCTGAACCGAGCGCAGCGCGCCGATCACGGCGGGGCCCCACGACCAGCCGGCCTTGGCCAGGGTCTCGGCGACGGCCAGGGCTTCTTCGCGCGACGGGACAGGCGCCAGGGCCAGATCGCGCAACAGGGCGTCGGCGCTCTCGCGCAGACTCTGGGCCTGCTCCGCGGCGCCATGCGGTTCACGCAACCCCAGCGCCATGGCCAGACCCACGGCCGACGGGGCGCAGAAGGTCGCCGGCCGGACGAAGGCATAGAGCTCCAGCACGTCGAACAGGCGGGCGTGGCGCGAGGGCGGCGACAGGTTCAGGCGGCGGGCGGTCATCGCCGCGTGGGCCACCAGCACAGGACCGTGCTCAAAGAGGTCGCGGGCGTCCGGCGGGCGCAGCATCCGCCCCTCGCCCGCCCCGTCGGCCACGCCCGCGCGCGGCCCCGGCAGCACGACGAGCGCGGGGGCGAGATCCAGAGTCGGCGGGAAAGCGGTCACCCGACTCCGTTAGCAGAAACCGCGACGAAACAGAATAAGAACAAGCGCTTCCCTAGCGCCTCAGACGACAGGCACCTCGTCATCGTCGTCGACGCCCTGCAGGCGGTTGATCGCCTTCTGGGCCTTCTGGCGCAGGTCGGCGTCCTTGCTCTCGGCCGCCTTGCGATACATCCGTAGCGCCAGGTCATCGTCGGCCTTGATGCCCTGCCCGCGCTCGCACATGACGCCGAGGTCGTACCAGGCCTCCAGATAGCCCCGATCGGCCGCCATCTGGAACCAGCGCATGGCCTCCGTGTAGTTGACGGGAACGCCCTCGCCGTTGTGGTGCGCGACGCCCAGGTTCGCCATGCCGGCCGCCAGATCGTTGGCCGCGGCGGCGCGGTAGAACTTCAGGGCCTCGGCGGGGTCGAGGCGCACGCCCGTCCCCTCCGAATGCAGCCGGCCCATCTCGTTCATGGCGTCGGGCGAGCCCATCTCGATCGCCTTGCGCAGCAGGGCCACGCCCTTGGCCGTGTCGACCGGCGCGCCATCGCCGTCCAGATAGGCCTCGCCGGCGCTATAATAGCCGCGCGCGGACCCGGCGGCGGCGGCCTTCAGGTACCAGGCCAGCGCCAGGCGCGGGTTCTCGGGCAGCCCCTCGCCGCCTTCGTAGGCGACGCCGAGATTGTACATCCCATTGGGATCGCCCAACCGGGCGGCCTGGGCGTAGAGCTTCATGGCGGCGCGGCGGTCGATCTTCACCCCGTCAGCGCCATCGAAATAGATATTACCGAGCTCGACCATGGCGTCGGGATCGCCGCCGGCCACGCCCTTGCGCAGCCAGGCCAGGGCCTGGGTCACGTCGCGATCGACGCCTTCGCCGTCCAGGTACAGCTTGGCCAGGTCGACATAGCGCGTGGCGTCGCCGTCCTGGGCGCTCCTCAGAGTCGCGGCGAAGGCCGCCTTGGCTTCGGCGGCGCCATCGACCCGCGCGAAAGCCGCGCCGCCGCCCATCGATAAGGACGGCGACAACGCCAAGGCCAACATCGCGGGCAGCACTCTGGTGCGCATCAGGTCCCCACCGTCCCGGATCGTCGCATCGGCGGCCGGGGCGTCAAGGCAGACAACCGCGCGCTCGGCCCCGCGCAACCGGACTCGCCCGATACGGGTTCAAAAGACAGATGAAACAGAAGGGGAACATGCTATATCGCGGTCAATGCTCGCGGCTGACGCCCTTCCTCCCAGGTTTCGAGACTGGTTCGCCGCCCGCGGCTGGAGCCCGCGCGAGCATCAGCTGGCCATGCTGGAGAAGGCGCGCGAGGGACGCGGCGCCCTGCTGATCGCCCCGACCGGCGGCGGCAAGACCCTGGCCGGCTTCCTGCCCAGCCTGATCGAGCTGTCCGAGCGCCCGCCGCGTAACACGCCAGCGGGGGTGCATACCCTCTACATCTCGCCGCTGAAGGCCCTGGCCGTCGATGTCGAGCGCAACCTCCTGACCCCCATACGCGAGATGGGCCTGAAGATTGTGGCCGAGAGCCGCACGGGCGACACCGGCGAGGCCCGCAAGGCCCGCCAGAGGGTGAGACCGCCGGACATCCTGCTGACCACGCCCGAACAACTGGCCCTGTTCTGCGCCTGGGAAGGCGCGCGCGAATACTTCAGCGACCTGCGCTGCGTGATCATCGACGAGGCCCACGCGATCTGGCCGAGCAAGCGGGGCGACCTGCTGGCGCTGGGTCTCGCGCGCCTGCAGCAGTTCGCGCCGTCGATGCGACGGGTGGGGCTGTCGGCGACGGTGGATGATCCGGACCTGGTGAGGAGGTGGCTGGGCGACAGCGGCCGCGACAGTATCGACCTCGTCCTCGGCTCCGGCGGCGCCCAGCCTGTTGTCGAGGTGCTGGTCTCCGGCGGCCGCGTCCCCTGGGCCGGCCACACGGCCGAGCACGCCATGGCCGAGGTCTACGAGATCATCAAGTCGTCGAAGACGGCGCTGATCTTCGTCAACACCCGCTTCCAGGCCGAGTTCGCCTTCCAGCGCCTGTGGGAGCTGAACGAGGACGACCTGCCGATCGCCCTGCACCACGGCAGCCTGTCGGCCGAGCAACGGCGCAAGGTCGAGGCGGCCATGACGCGGGGCGCGCTGCGGGCCGTGGTCTGCACCTCGACCCTGGACATGGGCATCGACTGGGGCGACGTCGATCTCGTCATCCAGCTGGCCGCGCCCAAGGGGGCCTCGCGGATGGTGCAGCGGATCGGGCGCGCCAACCACCGCCTGGACGAACCCAGCCGCGCCCTGTTCGTGCCCGCCAGCCGCTTCGAGATGCTGGAGTGCCGCGCCGCCGCCGACGCCATCCTGGAGAACCATTTGGACGGCGACCCGCCGCGGGTCGGCGCGCTGGATGTCCTGGCTCAGCACGTCATGGGCTGCGCGTGCTCGGAGCCCTTCAAGCTGACCGAGCTCTATGACGAGGTCCGCTCGGCCGGCCCCTACGCCGAGCTCTCCTGGGAAGACTTCGAGACCGTCGTCGACTTCGTCTCGACGGGCGGCTACGCCCTGCGCACCTATGACAAGTTCCGCCGCATCGTGCAGAACGCCGACGGCCTGTGGACCGCGCGCAACGCCCAGGCCCGCCAGCAGCACCGGATGAATGTCGGCGCCATCGTGTCGCCGGGCATGATCAACATCCGCATCGGCGGCGGCAAAAGACCTATGGGCGGCCGCAAGATCGGCGAGGCCGAGGAAGGCTATTTCGAGCAGCTGACGCCGGGCGACACCTTCGTCTTCGCCGGGCAGGTCTGGCGCTACAACAGCCTGGTCGGCGCCGACGCCTTCGTCTCGCCCGCCCCCAACGACGATCCGAAGATGCCCAGCTGGGGCGGCTCTAAGTTTCCGCTATCCACCTATCTGGCCAGCCGCGTGCGCCAGATGATGCACGACGAGCGCGAATGGGCCGCCCTGCCCGCCGACGTCCAGGAGTGGCTGAGCTGGCAGAAGGTCCGCTCGGCCATTCCGGGCGATGGCGAGATGCTGCTGGAGACCTTCCAGCGCGGCAAGCGCTTCCACCTGGTCTGCTATCCGTTCGACGGCCGGCTGGCCCACACCACCCTGGCCATGCTGTTGACCCGGCGACTGGACCGCCTGGGCGTCGGGCCGCTAGGCTTCGTCTGCAACGACTACGCTCTCAATATCTGGTCGCTGCGACCGATGGACGGTCTGGATCTCGACGAACTGTTCGCCCAGGACATGCTCGGCGACGACCTGGAGGCCTGGCTGGACGAGAGCTTCATGATGAAGCGGGCCTTCAAGCACTGCGCCCTGATCGCCGGGCTGATCGAGCGCCGCCACCCGGGCGCCGAGAAGTCAGGGCGACAGGTGACCTTCTCAACCGACCTGATCTACGACGTGCTGCGCAAACACCAACCCGACCATCTGATGCTCCGCTGCGCGCGCCATGACGCCGCCACCGGCATGCTCGACATCGCCCGCCTGGGCGACATGCTGACCCGCGTGCAGGGCCATATCCGCCACGTCCGGCTGGATCGTGTCTCGCCCTTCGCCGTTCCGATCATGCTGGAGATCGGCCGCGAGCGTGCGCCGGGCGACGCCGCGGGCGAGATGATCCTGGCCGAGGCCGAGGAAGACCTGATCGCCGAGGCCATGTCGTGACGCGTTTCGAACCCTCCCTCTGCGGCGGCCTGCGGGTCGGCCTGGCCAATGTCGAGGTCATGCTGCGCTGGTCCGGCGCCCTGTGGCTGGAGCGCGAGAGCACGCTGGTGGTCGCCGACCTGCACTTCGAGAAGGGCAGCAGCTACGCCGCGCGCTTCGGCCAGATGCTGCCGCCCTACGACACCCGCGAGACCCTGGACCGCCTGGACCGTGAGATCGCCCTGCTCTCGCCCGCGGCTCTGATCTTCCTCGGCGACAGCTTCCATGACGGCGGCGGCGAGTCCCGGCTGGCGGCGGACGACTATCGACGGCTGGAAGGCCTGGCAGTCGGCCGCGAGCTGGTCTGGGCGGTGGGCAACCACGACGCCGACGGGCCGAAGGTCCTGCCCGGCGACATCGTCGACGAGGCGGCCGTGGCCGGCCTGACCCTGCGCCACGAGCCAGTCCCTGGCGTCCAGCTGGGCGAGGTCGCTGGCCACTTGCATCCGGCGGCCAAGATCACCAGCGGCCGCGCCACGACGCGCCGCCGCTGCTTCGTCACCGACGGCCAGAGGCTGGTGCTCCCGGCGTTCGGCGCCTTCACCGGCGGGCTGAACATTCTGGACGAGGCGTTCTCGAACCTGTTCGCCGGTCCGCTGCTGGCCGGCGCGCTGGGCCCCAAGCGGGTCCACGCGGTGGGCCGGAAGTCGCTGCGGCCGGACTGAGCGGCCGCGGACAGGTCACATATGCAGCGCCTGCTCCAGCGCGAAGGCCAGGGAGATGGCCGCGCCGGCGGTCAACAGGGTGCGCATCCGCGGACGCCAGGTTGGGCCGTCGTGGTCGGTGACGTCCCAAACCCATTGCAGCAGGAAGACCAGCAGGAAGCCCGACAGCTGCCAGGCCGGATCGAACTTCAGCTCGCCCAGCAAAAGGCCAAAGCCCGCGAGGGGAAACAGCAGCGAAATGCCCAGCACCGACCAGCGCGGACTGGGGTTCTCGATCTCCAGCCCCGTCCGCACGCCGCCGAAGTACGAGACCATGGCGGCCGAATAGGACAGCAGCGCGATCAGCGACGACCTCTGGATGCTGTCGGGGCCATAGCAGAACAGCACCGACGAAACGAAGAAGGGAATGAGGGTCGATAGACCAAAGACCCATACCGCCGGCGGAACCGGCGTCCGCTCGCCCGCGGACTCGTTCATGACTCAACTCCTTCGGAAGGCGACCGAAGCCGCCCACCCTGCCCCGAGCGCGACTATTACCGACACGAGCCCATAGGTCCACGGACGATCTTTGGCGAACACATAGAGCGCCCGCTCGGCGCCGGCCTTCTCGACCACCAGGGCGCGGTCGCGGATCGACACCGGCTTGCCGTCCTGGAAAAGCACGATGCGGGCCGTGTACTGGCCGATCGGGGCCTCGGCTGGCAAGTCCAACTGGGCGCGGAACAGGCCCTTGTCGACGAACCGGACGCCTCGCGGGTCGGCGGCGTAGAGGCCGGCCTTCTCCTTCAGGCGCACCACGGCGCGCCGCCAGTCGAGATAGTCCGCGCCCAAGCGGCTGACCACCACGTCGCGAACGCCATAAGTGGTCTCGACCCGCTGCTCCAGCGGCGCGGCGATGGCCAGGTGCTCCAGCCCCGCCCCCAGATGGCGCAGCGGCGCGAAGCCGGCGATCTCCTGAAGCTCGCGGGTGGAGGCCACGCGGTAGAATCCCGGCGCGCCGCGGAACACCACGGGACGGCTGTTCAGCCACAGGCCCGCCACCTGGGTCTTGCGGGCGATGCGCAGCGGCTGATCGGGACCGCGGACGATGACGACGATGTCGCTGGGCCGGTCCTTGGGATCGAAGACCGCGCCGTAGAGCACGATCCGAGCGCCCCGGAAGCCGGAGCTGACGCGAATCTCGGTGTCGGTCAGGGCGGCGGAAACCGCCGGCGCGGGCGGCGCCAGAACGAGGGGAGGCGCCGGCGGCGCTTCGACGAGCGGGATCATCGCGTCGCCCCGGTCATCAGGACGAAGGCTTCCTCGGGCTTGATGAACAGGTCCGCGCCCATGCGCAGGCCGACCAGCAGCACCAGCAGGGCCAGGAGCGCCCGCAACTCCTCGGCGCGGAAACGCCCCGAGGCCCGGGCGCCCAGTTGCGCCCCGATCACCCCTCCGATCAACAGCAGAGTGGCCAGCACGATGTCGACCGTCTGGTTGCGGCCGGCCTGCAACACGCTGGTCAGCGAGGTGGTGATGACGATCTGGAACAGGCTGGTGCCCACCACCACGGGCGCGGGCATGCGCAGCAGATAGATCATGGCCGGCACCAGGATGAAGCCGCCGCCGACGCCCATCACCGCCGATAGAATGCCGACGAACACGCCCAGCAGAATCGGCGGGATGACGCTGATATAAAGCCGCGAGCGCGGGAAACGCACCTTGAACGGCAGGGCGTAGAGCAGCGCGGGCCGCCGGTCGCGGCGCGGCTTGGGCGGCTGACCGCTCCGGCGGCGCAGGATCGTCCCCACCGACTCCGTCAGCATCAGCCCGCCGATGACGCCCAGGAACAGCAGGTAGGACAGCGACACGGCGAAGTCCGCCTGGCCGATCAGGCGCAGCCAGCGGAACACCTCGACCCCGATGAACGAGCCGATCGCCCCGCCACAGGCCAGCACCCCGCCCATCCGGAAGTCGACGGACCGCTTCCTGCTATAGGCGATGACGCTGGAGACCGACGAGGCGGCGACGTGGTTGGCCTCGCTGGCCACGGCCACGACCGGGGGGATGCCCATGAACACCAGCACCGGCGTCATCAGGAAGCCGCCACCGATGCCGAACATGCCTGAGATGAAGCCCACGAGCCCGCCCAGCACCACCAGCAGCAGCGCGTTCACCGACACCTCGGCGATGGGCAGGTAGAAGTGCAAGGCGCGCGCGACCCTCTCGACGTCAGAGAGATCCCTGATTGCCGGGTGGGCGCGGTTGCGTCAACGCACAGTGGTCAGCGGGCGTAAACCGACAGACGGTTCAGGGTCTCGCCGTCCATCGCACCCGACGCCGGCAGGCCCTGGTCGCGCTGGTAGGCGGCGATGGCCATGCGCAGGGCCGGCGATGCGACGCCGTCGCGCGGACCTTGATAGTAGCCGAGTTGCGACAGCACTTTCTGGGCCATGCCGAGGTTGGCGTTAGCGGCCGGAGCCGATGCGGTCAGGCTGGCCGTCTGGGTCTGGGTTTGCGGACGGAAGGCCAAGGCCGAGCGGTCGGCGGTCTGCTGGGCCTCGGCCGTCAGTTGAGAGCGCAAGGCGTTGGCGCGGCTGCGGGCGGTGGCGTCGCCCGAACGGCCGGCGATCACGTACCACTTGTAGGCCTCGGCCGGATTCTGGCTGACGCCAAGGCCGCTTTCATAGAGCTGGGCCAGGTTGAACTGGCTGTCGACCAGACCGGTGTCGGCGGCCTTGCGGAACCAGCTCGCCGCCGTGGTCGAGTTGCGCGGACCGCCCTCGCCCTTGAAATAGTAGAGGGCCAGATTGTGCATGGCGCGCGGGTCGCCGCCGGCGGCCGCGCGTTCGCTCCAGCGGCGGGCTTCCGGCATGTCCTGCTTCACGCCGCCCTTGCCGCCCTCATACATCTTCGAAAGATAGAACTGGGCGGCGGGATAGCCGCCGTTGGCGGCCTTGCGCAGCGTCTCGAGGCCCGAGCGGTCGCCGGTCTCGATCTTGCGGACCCCGTCCTCGAACAGGGCCTTGGCGTTGTCGGTGGCGACCGGCGCGACGGGGGCGTCGGCCTGGACGGGCGCAGCGCCCGCGGTCAGGGCCACGGCGGCGCGCGGCTGGCCCGGCGTGGTGTCGGCTTCCGGGCGAGTGACCTCGACGTCCGACTTGCGGCCGGCGATGGCGTCGGCGACGCGCGTCGGGGTCGCCCCGCTGCCGTCGGCGCTCAGCAGCATGAATCCGCCGACCATGGCGCCCAGGGCGCCGGCGCCGCCAAACACCATCACGGCGGTGGCGACGGTCGCGCCCAGGCGGTTCTTGGACTTTTTGGCGAAGCCGAAGCCGCTGAACAGCGGCGTTCCGGTCTTTTCCCCCTTCGCGGCCTTGGGGGTCTTGGCCTTCTTTTCCGGCTTGGCCTTGCCCACGACCTTGGCGTCGGCGGCCGCGGCGGCGCGCGCGGCGGCGCGGGCCTGCTCGATGATGTCGCGGGTGGACATCGGCCGGGCGGGCTGGGCCGGCGCGAAGTCGGAGACCTCGGGCTCGACCTCCTCGTAGCGCGGCGCTTCCGGCTCGAAGCCGTCTGCCAGGGCGTAGTCGTCATGCGCGAAGGCGCGCTCTTCCGGTTCGGCGGCCGGGAACTCGGCGATCTCGAAGCTGGGCTCGCGCGACGGGGCGACCGGCGCTTCGAACACGTCCTGATCGTCGTCGAACGAAGACGACTGGCTGAACGAGGCGGACCGCCCGAAATAGGGATCGTCGAACGGCGAGACCGCCGGGGCCGGCGCGACACGGGCCGGCGCGGGAGCGGGCGCGACCGGCGGCGCCGCGGCTTCCAGCTTGCGCTGGGCGTCGTGCAGGCGAGTGTCGATCTTTTCGCGCGCCTCTTCCAGCATGCGGAGCGTACGTTCCTCGCTCTGGCGGATGCGGTCGACCAGCTCCTGGCTGGAGCGTTCGTGGCGTTGGTTCAGGCGCTCGGTGACGCGGGCGACCTGCTCGCCGACATCGTCGATGGCCAGGGCGTTGCGGCGCTCGGCGCTGCCGATACGCTCGGCCAGCTTCTCGGTGATGCGGGCGATTTCCGCGCCCAGCTTTTCCAGGGCTTGCGCCTGGACGCTGTCGGCGCGGTTCAGCTTGTGCTCGACGCTGGCGGCGATGCGCGCCACCTCGCCGCCGACCTGCTCGATGGCCGTGGCGTTGCGCTGCTCGGCCGCCTGGACGCGGCGATTGAAGGCGTCGGCGACGCCGACCACTTCGCGGCCCATGCGCTCGATGGCCTGGGCCGAGCGCTGCTCGGCGGCCTGAACGTGGGCGGCCATCTCGCCCAGCTTGCGCTCCATGCGGTCGAAGCGACCGTCGGCGGATTCCTTCAGCTTGGCGGCCATCTCCAGGCGCGCGGCTTCCATCTTCTGGGTCAGGCTGACGGCCAGGCTGTCGAGGCGCTCCTGCACGCCCGCGGCCGGATTGGCGCCCTCGACCGCGCCCAGACGCTGGTCCAGCGCCGAGAACGACGAGCTCATGTCGCGCAGGGCCTCGCTGGTGCGGGTCTCGGCGGCTTCCAAGCGTTCGCTGAGGCGCGCCACGACGGCGTCGACCAAGGCGGTGGGATCCTGCGGCGCCGACGTCGCGTTGACGCGGGCTTCCAATGCGGCGATCGCCTCGCGGGTGCGGGCCTCGCCGTCATAGAGGTGGCTGGCGACCTTGCCCAAGGCGCCTTCGAGCGCACGAAGCGCCTCGGCCGAGCGCGGCCCGGCCGCCTCGGCTTCCATGCGGCGCGTGCGCTCGGCGGCGCGCGCCTGCTCGGTCTTCAGTTCGTTCACGGCCCCCTCGAAACGGGCGGCGACGGCGATCTGTTCACGCTCCGACTGTCCCAGGCGCGCGAGCGCGTCACGGACGGAATGGTCGATGCCGGAGATGGCGGCGGCGTTGCGGCCCTCGGCGGCCTCGATGCGCTGGGTCAGCCGGTCGAGGGCCAGGGCCACGCGGCCGACCTCGTCGGCCGGATGCTCGGCGATCTCGATACGCGGGGGCGCGTCTTCCTTGACGATTTCCAGATAGGCGCGGCTACGCGCCTCTTCCCGATCCGCGGGCTTGTCCGAGAACTGATCCGCCGCCTGACCATCACCCTCGATGATCATGCGATTGAGCCATTCCCCCAGGGTCATGCCGGAGCGACGCGCGAGGTCCTTGGCGACCTCCCGTGCCTTGGGGTCGATCCCCTTAACGCTCCATGGCGACGCCGCAGTCATTGCGAATCGATCTCCTCGCATCTGAGGAAAACGCTAGTCACCGATTCCTGGGGTGTAAACGCGACCAAAACGCCAGATGTAGTGGCTGCACGATTCACTGTGGAGGAATCGGGACAGAGTCCCAAGGTTCTGTAGCGTGGTTAAAACGCAAGAGGGTTAACGCAGGTTAACCATTTGCCAGGCGGATTGTCGCAGGCCTAGAAGCGGCCATGGACCTGCCCCTAACCATTTCCGCCGCGGTTGCGTTCCTTGCATTTGCACTCGTCTTCGGGTGGCTCGGCGCGCGCCCCATCAACGTCCTAAAGGGTCCGCGGATGGTTCCGTGGCGCCCGTTGATGATGGCCTGCGTGGTCGGCCTGATGCTGATGCTGGTGCATCTGGCGAACCTCCTGGGCGTGCAGACCGGCAACCAGCAGCGCTACTAGGTCGCAGGCGCCGCTGGGGCTTTCTTGGGCCGCTTGGTCAGGCCCGACATGCCGCCAGAGGACAACAGACCGATGTCGGCGAGCAGGAAAGGGATCGCCCATTTGTGGGGCGCGGCAATGTAGCGCGGCTGCCAGACGGGATCGTACTTGTCCTTGTACCGCCGCACGCCCTGGAAATTGTAGATCTCCTCGCCGCGCTCGTAGAGCAGCCGGCCGACGCGCGACATGATCGGCGCCAGCGGCCGGTCCTCGAGTCCCGCCAGCGGGGCCATGCCGAACTCGAACGCCTGGTAGCCCTCGTCCTTGCCCCACTGCAGCAGCTCGACGAACAGATAGTCCATGACGTTCTTGGGCGCCTCGTCGGAGTAGCGCATCAGGTCCATCGAGAACGAGGTCTTGCACGCCGTCAGCCACAGGGTGGCGAAGGCGACGATCTTGCCCTCCTCGCCGCGCACCACCGCGACCGGGAACTCGGCCACGTAGCGCGGATCGAAGCCGCCCATCGAGAAGCTCTTCTCGCCGCCGGCGTGGTGGCTGAGCCACGCGTCGGAGATCGCCTTCAGCTCGTCCATGATCGCCGTGGCGGCGCCGACCGGCAGGATCTCGAAGGCCGCCCCGCCCTCCCCGGCCTTGCGCCAGTTGCGGCGCAGCACCTCGCGGCGGCGGCCAGCCAGGCTGAAGGCCTCCAGCGGCACCGCGGCGCTCTCGCCGGTCTTCTGGATAGCCAGGCCCAGGTCCACGGAGTCCGGCAGGTCGTCGGGGCCCAGGCCATAGAAGCCGGCCCGTGCGGCGTGGGCGTCGGCCAGTTCGCGGAAGCGCCAGAAGAGCTCCATGCGCTCCTCTTCCTTGCCAACCGGCGCGCCCAGGGCGATCCACGACCGCCCTCGCACGCCGAACATCAGGAAGCTCTCGCCCGAGGCCGAGAACAGAAAGCGCTTGTCGCCCAGCAAGGCCAGGTTGGCGCTCGGCTCGGCGTCCTCGGCCTTGGCCAGGATGGCGCGGACGCGGTCGAAGTCCGGATCGGTGTCGTCGACCACGGCGGGCGTGGCGGCGGTGGCGACCAGCCGCCAGACGCCGACGGCCAGCAGCGCGATGGCCGCGGCGATCGAGGATCGGATGGCGCGCGCCGCCTCGTCATGGTCCTGCAGCACCCGGATCCAGGACTTGTCGGCGAACTCGGTGTGGTGGAACGACCACCAGCCCAGAAGGCTGGCCCCGACGATGGCGGCGGCCGCCGACAGCAGCCAGCCGGGCGTGATCTCCATCTTGGTCAGGGCCGCCTTGCGCGGAAAAGCGTCGTGGAACGGCAGGATGAGCAGGAAGCACACCGACAGCATGGCGGTCTCTTCCCAGTTCAGACCCTTGAAGATCGCCAGGACCGCCGAGGCGGCCAGCACGGCCAGCGCCGCCCACCAGGCCGCCCCCAGCCGCGCTCGCAGGCCGAACGCCAGCAGCAGCAGGACCAGGCCCAGGATGGAAGAGAAGAAGTGACTGATCTCGATCAGCAGATCCGGCGCGAAGGCCAGCAGCAGCAGGAACCGGGTCGGCTCCGACGGCGTGGCCCCTGAAGCCAGAAGCATGACGCCAGCCGACGCGGTGAGAATCGCCGCCAGGGTCGGGGCGATCGCCAGGGCCGCGGGCCTGAAAACTGTCGAGGACATCCAGATCCCGAAGTGACGAATCCCCTGCGGGATCCAACAGCGAGCCTCTCTATACCGCGCAAACCGTGACACGGTCGCCAGCCAAGACGCGAACGATCGTTTGAATCGACTTGCCGCCGTCGCCGGGCGGCGTAGTGTGTCGGCCAATAACCGTCCGCTTAGGGAGATGAGACGATGGCCGATTTCGGGGGAACCGAGCTCGACGCCTTCCGCGCCGAGACCCGCGCCTGGCTCGAGGCCAACTATCCGCCGTCCCTGAACGCGCCGATGGGCGAGGACGAAGCCCCGTGGGGCGGCCGCAAGATGGTCTGGAAGAACCCCGACGCCAAACTGTGGCTGGACCGCATGGCCGAGCGCGGCTGGACCGCGCCGATGTGGCCCAAGGAATATGGCGGCGGCGGTCTCTCCAAGGCCCAGAACAAGGTGCTTGAGCAGGAGCTGCGACGCCTGAAGGCCCGCCCGGCCCTGATGAGCTTCGGCATCTGGATGCTCGGCCCGGTCCTGCTGGAATACGCCACCGAGGAGCAGAAGCAGCGTTTCCTGCCCCAGATCGTGCGCGGCGAGATCCGCTGGTGCCAGGGCTACAGCGAACCCGGCGCCGGCTCCGATCTCGCGTCCTTGCAGACCAAGTGCGAAGACAAGGACGACCACTACCTGATCAACGGCCAGAAGGTCTGGACCAGCTACGCCGATCAAGCCGACTGGATTTTCTGCCTGGTGCGCACCGACACCAGCAAGAAGCACGAGGGCATTTCGTTCGTGCTGTTCGACATGACTTCGCCCGGCGTCGAGGCCCGCCCGATCAAGCTGATCAGCGGCTCCTCGCCCTTCTGCGAGACCTTCTTCGACAATGTGAAGGTTCCGAAGGTACAGCTGGTCGGCAAGCTGAATGGCGGCTGGGACATCGCCAAACGCCTGCTCCAGTACGAGCGCCAGAACATCAGCGCCTCGGGCTTCGGCGGCGGCGGTGGGCTCTCGCCCGTCGAAGCGGCCAAGAAGGAGATCGGTGTCGATGGCGAAGGCCGGATCGCCGACGGCGACTTCCGCGCGCGTCTGGCCGCCCATTCGATGGACGCCCACGCCTTCATGCTGACCGTGCGCCGCGCCGAGGCCGAGTCCAAGCAGGGTTCGGGCCCCAGCGCCGCCGTCTCGATCATCAAGTACGCCGCCGCCAAGATGAACCAGGAGCGCACCGAGCTGCTGGTTGAGGCGCTGGGCTTGCAGGGTCTCGGCTGGGAGGGCGAAGGCTTCGCGTCGGAAGAACTGGCCGCCCCGCGCGCCATGCTCCGCGCCAAGGGCAACTCGATCGAGGGCGGCACCAGCGAGGTGAACCTCAACGTCGTCGCCAAGCGGGTTCTTGGCCTGCTGGACCACCAGTAGGGCCATGATCGAGTTCTGGCCATGTTAGAGTTCTGGTACGAGTTCGCCTCGACCTACTCCTATCCGGCGGCCATGCGCATTGAGCGGCTGGCCGGCGACAAGGGGGTGGCCGTGGCCTGGCGGCCGTTCATCGTCGGCCCGCTGTTCCATGAGCAGCAGGGGCTGAAAGACAGTCCTTTCAACGTCTTCCCGGTGAAAGGCGAGTATATGTGGCGTGACCTGGAGCGGGTCTGTGACCAGCAGGGTCTGCCGCTGGTTCACCCCAGCCAGTTTCCGCGCAACAGCCTGCTGGCCGCCCGCGTGGCCTTGGTCGGGCTGGAGGATGGCTGGACGCCCCAGTTCAGCCGCGCCGTCTACCAGGCCAACTTCGTCGACGACCTGGATATCTCCAGTCCGGAGGTTCTCGCCCCGCTGATCGCCGAGGTCGGCGCTGGTCCTGAACACGTCCTGGCCGCCGCTCAGTCCGATCCGATCAAGGCCCTGCTCAAGGACCATGTCCGCATGGCCAAGGAGCGCGGCCTGTTCGGCGCGCCCAGTTTCCTCACCGCCGACGGCGAGCTCTTCTGGGGCAACGACCGTCTGGAACAGGCCCTCGACTGGGCCGTCCGTCATCAATCCAGGGAGCACGCCTGATGGCCGTCCTGACCGAAGAACAGACCATGCTGCGCGACGCCGCCAAGGGCTGGGCCAGCGAAAGCGCGCCCGTCGGCGCCCTGCGCAAGCTGCGCGATGGCAAGTCCAAGCAGAGCTTCGATCCCAACGCCTGGGCCGAGATGGGCCAGATGGGCTGGGCCGGGGTGATCGTGCCGGAGGACTATGACGGCTCGGCCTTCGGCTATCTGGGCCTGGGCCTGATCCTGGAGGAGACCGGACGCACCCTGGCCGCCTCTCCTCTGCTCTCCACCGCCCTGATCGGGGCTTCGGCCCTGCGGTTGGGCGGTTCGGACGCCCAGAAGTCGGCCTGGCTGCCCAAGATCGCCACCGGCGAGGCCGTCGCCACCCTCGCCGTCGACGAGGGCTCGCACCACAATCCGGCCCGCACGGCGCTGACCGCGACCAAGAGCGCCTCCGGTTTCATACTGAACGGGACCAAGACCTTCGTGCTGGACGGCGAGGCCGCCGACCTGCTGATCGTCGTCGCCCGCACCGGCGGCGCAGTCGGCTCGACCGAAGGCCTGACCCTGTTCCTGGTCGCTGGCGACGCGCCCGGCGTCGTCCGCACGCACCTTTCCCTGATCGACTCGCGCGGCGTGGCCCGGATCGCCTTCGACGGCGTCGAGGTCGGCGCCGACGCGGCGCTGGGCGAGGTCGACAAGGGCTGGGCCGTGCTGGAGCCGGTCCTGGATCGCGCCTATGCCGGCCTGGCGGCCGAGATGCTGGGCAGCGCCTCGGCGGCTTTCGACATCACCCTGGACTACATCAAGACCCGCACCCAGTTCGGCCAGGTCATCGGCACGTTCCAGGCCCTGCAGCACCGCGCCGCCAAGTGGTTCACCGATATCGAGACCACCCGCTCGTGCGTCGAGGCCGCCTTGGAAGCCTTTGATGCTGGCAGCGACACCCGGGCGCTGGCCTCCCTCGCCAAGGCCAAGGCCAGTGAGCTCGTCCATCTGGCCAGCAACGAGATGGTCCAGATGCACGGCGGCATCGGCATGACCGACGCCCACGACGCCGGCCTCTACATGAAGCGCGCCCGCGTCACCGAGGCCCTGTTCGGCGGCGCCAGCTTCCACCGCGACCGCTATGCACGCCTGATGGGTTTCTAGGATCGGACGACTACCCCCAGCCCTGGGGATAGGCCCCGCCCGCGAGCCTCCGATACCGTCGTTCTCGAACTGACGGACCGGGGTCTCGCGGGGAGCGGGTTTCATAGACGGCTTCCGTCCAGGGGAGCCATCATGACCAAGACCATCACCACTGCTTTCGTCCAATTTGGCGCCGTGCTGGGCCTCGCCCTCGCCGCCACCAGCGCCCAGGCCCAGTTGCAACTCAGCTATCCGGCTGACGCGACCATGACCTGCGACCAGATCAGCGCCGAGATGGTTCGCATGGACCAGATGATGGGCGTCTCCAACAACGCCATCGCCAGCGCCGAGGCCGGCGCGCGGGGGGCCGAGACGGCCGCCAGCCTGGGCGTCAACGCGGCGCTCTATAGCGGAGCCCTGGGCCGCGTCCCGGGCCTGGGCATGTTCGCCAACGCCGCCGCGGCCCAGGCCAAGGCCGCCGCCGCGGCCAAGGCCCAGCGCGAAGCCCAGAATATCCAGCTCGCCCAGCAGCGCCGGGCGGTCATGGGCGGCCTCTATCAGGGCAAGTGCGGCGCGGCCGCCGTGACGCAAGTTTCGTCCGCCATGACCACCGCCGCACCGACCGCGTCCGCGGCGCCGAACCTGCTGGCCACGACCCAGGAAATCTCCTTGCGCGGCGCCGCCTCGCCGACCGGCGCGATCGTCGGCAAGGTCAAGGCCGGCGGCGTGGTCTATCCGACCGGCCAGCGCAACGGCGTCTGGATGGAAGTCGACGACGAGAACGGCGCCCGGGGCTGGATGTCCTCGGCCTTCGCCAAGCCGAAGTAGTTCTGAACGGCGGAGGCGCTCGGCGGTGCGCCTCCAACAAGGCCGATGGCGTACGAACCTTCGCCTTCTGGGTAGCTGACGAGGGCTCGCACGCGTGGGACCAGATCGCTCGAATCCCTCCCGTCCCCGGGTCAGGTTCGGCGGCCTGGGGCGCGGGAACCGCCGCCCGCGCCAACGGCTCTTCCTTGCGATTCCCCGATCGCGAGGAAGGCCGACCATGCCCACACCGGTCAGGGTCAGGGCGGGACCTGGCCAGGGGCGACGTCGCCAGCGACCGTCGGAGCGCGAGCCAACAGCACGCCGCCGTCCCATTCCTTGTTCCGAACCGTCTTCAAGCCGCCCTCTCGAGGCGGCTTTTTCTTTGCACGCTTCAGATCAGTTCAAGTCGCCACGCACCTAGATTGAGTAGTTATGTCGACCACCCGACAGACACTCAAAATGCCAAATGATGGCGAAAAGCAGACTGTTTCGTGGACTCTTCTGTTTTTACGACCGTCCTGACTGCATTGTGTCGGCTAAGCGACGGCGCCCAGCAACGCCCCCACCTATAGCTTGCAACCCTTGCCGTGAGACGGCGTTCGATTCCGCATGACTGGGCCGTTGGCGACCTTGAAGAACCGCTTGCTTTCCGCGCTGCCGTCCGAGGACAGGGCCCTTCTCGCGCCACATCTGTCCGCGATCGATCTGGAGAAGGGGCGCCTCCTCCATGATCCGGGCGACCAGATCGATCAGGTCTATTTCCCGAACGATTGCGTCATATCGCTGATGACCCTGATGGAAAACGGCGCGGCCATCGAGTCCGCCACCATCGGCCGCGAAGGCGCCCTGGGCCTGATGGCCGCCGTCGCGCCACGACAAGCTCTGAGCCGCGCCATTGTCCAGGCTCCGGGCTCGACCCTGCGGATCGCCGCGGCGCCCCTGCATGAGGTCTGGAGGCGAAGCGCCGCGCTGCGCGATCTGGTGGATCGTCATAACGAGGCGCTGTTCGGTCACGCCATCCAGTCGGTGGCCTGCAACGCCCTGCACGCCGTCGAGGCCCGCTTCTGCCGCTGGTTGCTGGGCTGCCACGACCGCATCGACGGCAACACGGTCAACCTGACCCAGGAGTTCCTGGCCGACATGTTGGGCGTTCAGCGCACCACCGTCACGGCCGTCGCCGGCTCACTGCAGAGCAAGGGTCTGATCCGCTATCGCCGCGGCGTGGTCGACATCCTGGACCGCGACGGCCTCGAAGCCATGGCCTGCGAGTGCTACCGCGCCGTGCGTCGCGGCTACGAGCGACTGCTGCCGGCGTCTTTCGCCGGCTAGCCGGGGCTACCGCCGGCGGGACGGCGCGGGTGCATGGGCCAATCGCAGCAGGTTGGCGGCGCCCGGCGCGCCGAACGGCGTTCCCGCCACGACCAGCAGGCGTTCGCCGGGCGCGACGAGACCCAGGTCCAGCGCCTTGCTCGACGCGTCGGTGGTCACGACTTCCAGGCTGTCGGGCTGAGCGCTGACGCGCGGCTCGATCCCCCAGCAGAGGGTCATGCGGCGCACGGCGTTGATGTCGGGCGACAGGGCTAGGACCGGCTGCAGGGGGCGTTCGCGGGCCAGGCGGCGCGCGGTCGCGCCCGTGGTGGTGAAGGCCACGAGGCACTTGGTCGAGCCGGACTTGGCCGCGCCGGCGGCGGCGACCACCAGCACGTCGGCGTCGTCGTCGTCGTGGCGCTGTTCTGCCTGCATCAGTTCGGGCCAGCGCGGGTCGCGTTCGACACGCTCGATGATGCGGTTCATCATCGACACCGACTCTTCGGGGTAGTCGCCGGCCGCCGATTCCGCCGACAGCATCACCGCGTCCGCGCCCTCGTAGACCGCGTTGGCCACGTCCGAGGCCTCGGCGCGGGTCGGGGTCGGCGAGTTGATCATCGATTCCAGCATCTGGGTCGCGACGATCACCGGGATGCCGCGCTCGCGCGCCGCCCGCAGGATTTCCTTCTGGGCCACCGGCACCTCTTCCGGGGCCATTTCGACGCCGAGATCGCCACGAGCCACCATCACCCCGTCGCAGAGGTCGAGGATCGGACCCAGCACCTTCAGGGCCTGGGGCTTCTCGATCTTGGCCAGCACGGCGGCGCGACCTTCGACGATCCGGCGCAGCTCGGCCATGTCCTCGGGCGCCTGTACGAACGACAGGGCGATCCAGTCGACGCCGAGACGCAGCGCGAAAGCTAGGTCCTCGCGGTCCTTGGCGGTCAGGGGCGACATCGGGATGACGACATCCGGCACCGCCACGCCCTTGCGCTCGGACAGCTTTCCCCCATTGACCACGGTGGTGTTGGCGTAGCCCGGACCGGCGTCGGTCACGGTCATGCGCAGCTTGCCGTCGTCCAGCAGCAGGGTCGCGCCCGGCCGCATGGCGGTCAGGATCTCCGGATGCGGCAGATGCACCCGCGTTTCGTCGCCCGGGGTCGGGTCGCTGTCGAAACGGAAGGCCTGACCGGCCTTCAGCATGACCGGACCTTCGGCGAACTTGCCGACGCGCAGCTTGGGGCCTTGCAGGTCGGCCAGAATGCCCAGCGGGCGGCCCACGGTCTTCTCGGCCTCGCGGATCGCCGCGTACACGGCCGCGTGAGTCTCGTGGGCGCCGTGGCTGAAGTTCAGGCGGAAGACGTCCGCCCCGGCCCTGGCCAGGGTGACGATCATTTCCGGCGAGCTCGAGGCCGGACCGAGGGTGGCGACGATGCGCGAGCGACGGGCGCGGATCATGCCGTCGCTCCTTCCTGGTCTTGAATCAGTCCGGCGGACAGAAGGCGTCGCCCTCGTTGGAAGCCAGCTTGATTTCGGTGAACGACAACGTCATGCGTCCGGCGGTGGACAGCGCGAAGGGGGACGAAACATGCGTCATGTCCGCGCCCTTGGCCTTGAAGCAGGAAAGTTTGATCTTGGCCGTACGCCATTCGCCGCGTTTCACACCTGACAACGTTGACGTAACGTCTACCGTCGCCCCGCAGGATTCGCCACAGGCCAAACCCAGGGACACCGGTTTCTCTGGGGACGCATCCACCCTGTACCGGATCGTCACCGCCATGTCGCCGGTGGTCTGGCGCGAAAGATCGACCGGCGGGCCGGCGATCGTCAGGCTCCCGGCCCCCTCCCCGCTCCATGTCGCCTGGCGGGCGTTTTCCTGCGCGCCGGCGTCGATGGTCTTCAGCGAAACGGCGCCGCTGGCGTTCAGGGCCCACGGCGGCGGCGCGCGGCCGGCGGCGAAATAGCGGTCCACATTGACCGCCGCCGTCGAAGCGACGCCGGCGTCTTCGGACAACACCGCTACCTTGCCGGGCTTGGCGTAGCTCAGGCCGTAGCCATAGGCGAACTGCGGATCATAGTTCTTGTCGCCGACATTCAGCGGCTCCTGGTCGGCCCGCTTGGGCCAAGAGAACGAGAGCTTGCCCCGGAAGTCATGGCGCGGCTTGCCGGCCGCGTCGCCGATCAGCACGTCGGCGACCCCGCCGCCTTCCGAGCCCGGCAGCCAGGCCGCGACGAAGGCGTCCGAAGCGTTGATCTCGGGATTGGTCCATAGCGGCCGGCCGCTGAGGAACACCGAGACCACGGGGATCCCGGCCCCCTTCAGCTTCTTGAGCAGGGCCAGGTCGGACTTGTCGCCTGGCTGGTACTCGACAGTGGCGATGTCGCCCTGGAACTCGGCGTAGGGGTTCTCGCCGAACACCACGATGGCGACGTCGGGCCTGGCCTTGAAGTCGCCCGAGGTCGACAGCTCGGCGCTACCGCCGCCCGCCTTCACCGCCTCGGCGATGCCGGCATAGATCGACTGGCCGTTGGGGAAGTCGCTGTTCTTGTTGCCCGTGCCCTGCCAGGTCAGGGTCCACCCCCCGGCGGCCTTGCCGATGTCGTCGGCCCCGTCGCCGGCGACCAGCACGCGGGCCGAGCTCTTCAACGGCAGGACGCCGTCGTTCTTCAGCAAAACGAGCGACTTGCGGACGGCTTCACGCGCCACGGCGCGGTGGGCGGGCGAGCCCAGAAGGTCATACTTGCCCTCATGCGGGCGCTTGTCTTCGAACAGGCCCGCCTTGACCTTGACTCGCAGGATGCGGCGCACGGCGTCGTCGATCCGCGCCATCGGGATCTGGCCGGCCTTAACCTGGGCCAGGGTGTTGTCGTAGAGGCCCTTCCAGCTGTCGGGGGCCATGATCATGTCCATGCCGGCCAAATAGGCCTGGGCGCAGTTGGTGTTGGTGCAGCCCTCGACCTGTCCGTGGGCGTTCCAGTCGCCGACCACGAAGCCCTCGAAGCCCAGCCGTCCCTTCAGCACGTCGGTCAGCAGGCTCCTGTTGCCCGTGTGCTTGACCCCATTCCAGCTGGAAAACGAGACCATCACCGACAGGATGCCCGCGTCGATGGCCGGCGGGTAGCCGGCGGCGTGCAGGCGAACGAGATCGGCCTCGGAGATCTGGGCGTCGCCCTGGTCCTTGCCGCCCGTGGTGCCTCCGTCGGCCAGGAAGTGCTTGGCCGACCCGGCGACATGGTCGGCGCCCAACGGCTTGCCGGCGATCAAAGGCCCCTGCAGGCCCAGGGTCATCGGGCCGGAATAGGCCTTCACCACTTCGGGGTCCTCGGCATAGCCCTCATAGGCGCGGCCCCAGCGTTCGTCGCGCGGCACGGCCACGGTGGGACCAAAGGTCCAGTCGGCGCCCGTCGCGACCATCTCCTGGGCCGTCGCCTCGCCGATGCGGCGGATCAGGTCCGGATCGCGCGCCGCGCCCAGGCCGACATTGTGCGGGAAGATCGTCGCGCCCACGACGTTGTTGTGGCCGTGCACGGCGTCGACGCCGAACATGATCGGGATTTCCTGGTGGCCGCCGCGCTTCTCCAGGGCCGCGGCGCGAAAAGCGCGGATCCACTCGACCCAGCGCTGGGGCGTGGCGCGGTCATTGCCGTCCGGCGCGCTGTTGCCGCCGACCAGCACCGAGCCGAGGCGATACTTCGCCAGCTCTTCGGGCGTGATCGACGCGCCATCGGCCTGGATGGTCTGGGCGACCTTATCCTCGACGCTCATCTGGCTCATCAGCTTGGTGATGAAGGCCTCGGTCCTAGCATCGGTGATCGTCGCGGGGCTGTGGGCCTTGGGCCAGACGCTGGGATGGGCCGTCGCGGCGTTCTGCGCCGGGGCCGAACCCGCCAGGCCGCCAGCCAGGATCAGGGCCAGGGCGGACGCGCGGACGAGGCTGGATGCGGACATGGTTCTTCCCAAGGATACGCCGCCCCCGGGCGGATCGCGTGAATTGAAGCGGAAAAGCGCTCGACGCGGCGCTTGCGGGTAACCGCGCCGAGCGAAAGATGAAGCGGTTCAGGGCCGCTTGGAGGGGAGTGATCGTGCGTCGAGAGCGCGCGAAACGCGCTCTTCTCCAGGGAGAGCGAGCCTGCTGATCCGGTTTGAATGGAGACATTCAAACCGGGCAGGCTGCACGACGCGACGGGCGCTGTCGGGCGAAGTCATTGGCGTTTCCTCCGACGCCGCCTTCGTGGACGACCGTCTTGATCGCAATGATGTCGCGCCAATTGGACAGCGCTGTCAAGTTCAATATGATTGCGGTAACACATGACCCAAGGCTCCATCGCCTTAGCGGAGCGCCGGTCCGGTGGATTCTCGGACCACCAGTTCGAAATCCAGCACGCGCGAGGGCGGCGGCGCGCCCTCCTCCCGCTCCACGCCATGCATCAGCATGTCGGCGGCCGCGCCTGCCATGGCGAAGATCGGCTGGCGCACGGTGGTCAGCTGCGGCCAGGTGATCTTGGCGCCGGGCGTGTCGTCGAAGCCGGCGACCGACAGCTGGGCCGGCAGGTCCAGGCGCAGGCGGTTGGCCACCGCCATCACGCCCAGGGCCATGTCGTCGTTGGAAGCGAATATCGCCGTCGGACGATCGGCGCCGCCCAACAGCTTCTCGGCCGCGTCGAAGCCCGAGCGGAACGAGAAGAAGCCCTGCTCCACCCGGTCGTCGCGGACGATCAGGCCGCTGTCGCGCATGGCGTCCAGGAAGCCCTGGTGACGCAGATGCGAGGCGCCGTGGTCGGGGTGGCCGATGATGAAGCCGATGTCGCAGTGGCCCAGCCCGATCAGGTGCTTGGTCATCTCGTAGGCGGCCAGGCGATCGTCCATGCTGACCCACGGGGCGCGGTCCATATCGCCGCCCGGCGCGATGCGGACATAGGCGACGCCCGCCTGCTCCAACGCGGAGAGCACCAGCGGATGGTCGCTGAGCGGCGGGGTCAGGATCACCCCGTCCATGCGCAGGGTGGCCAGCATAGGCTGGACCTGTTCCTGGATGTCGCCCGTCGAGTCGATCGGCTCGACGATCAGGTGGAAGCCCTCCTGCCGGCACCGCGCGATGGCTCCCAGCTGCACGTCGGTGACATAGCCAGGGCTGGGGTTGTCGAAGAAGACGCCGATCAGATAGGCCTTCGAGCCCGCCAGGCTGCGGGCCGAGATGTTGGGCCGATAGTTCAGCGCCGCCACGGCGGCCTGCACCCTGTCGCGGGTGTCGGCCTTGACGTTGGGCTCACGGTTGAGGACCCGCGAAACGGTCTTGATCGAGACCCCGCTCTCGCGGGCCACATCGTGGATCGTGACTTTGGCGCTCAATTCCGTCCCTCGTCGCGCCGATTCTCTCCGGCGTGGCGGATACTAAGCCATGACAGGGTTGTCATGGCGAGCCCCAAGAGGACGACTAGGAGACCGCCGCCCGGCCCTCTGGCGTCAGAGCGACCGCCGCGCCGATCAAGGCGGTGTGCGGGTGCAGGATGACGTGCGTCGGAATCGACTGGGTGTAGTGCGACAGGCGCCCCTTGGCGTCGAAGCGCTCGCGGAACGGGCTCTTCTCCAGGATGTCGATGATCCGGGGCGCGATGCCGCCGGCGATGAACACGCCGCCGCGCGCGCCCAGGGTCAGGGCGATGTCGCCGGCCGTCGAGCCTAGCACCGCGCAGAAGCGGTTCACCGTGGCCAGGCTGTCGGCGCAGCCCTCGACCGCGCGCTCGGTGATCTGCTTGGCGGCCAGGGTCTCGACCTTGCGGCCCTCGGCCTCGGCCAGGGCCACATGCAGGTCTTCCATGCCGGGACCCGACAGGATGCGCTCGACCGAGACGCGGCCGCCGTCCAGTTGCCGGGTCAAGGCGCGCAGCACCTCGATCTCGATGGCGTCGACCGGCGCGAAGGCGACGTGGCCGCCCTCGGTGGCCAGCGGGATCTCCTGACCATGACGACGCACGAGACCGGCGACGCCGAAGCCGGTGCCCGGACCAAGGATCGCCAGATCCCCCTCGCCCGAGGTCGGCAGATGGCCGACCTGGCGCAGGTCCTTGGGGCTGAGGCGCGGCGCGGCCAGGGCCTGGGCGGTGAAGTCGTTGATCAGCTTGGCGTTGCGGAACCCGCCCGCGCGCCGCAAGCTGTCTTCCGAGATCCGCCAGTCCAGGTTGGTCATGTGCACCGAGCCGTGCTCGATCGGGCCGGCCACGGCCACCACCGCCTGGTCCGGATGCCGGACGCCCACCTTCTGCAGGTAATGCTCGATGGCGTCCTCGGCCGTACCGTAGTCCTCGCCCTTGTAGGTCGTCGGCTCGATCAGGCGCGGGTCCTGACCATCGAATTCGACCAGGGCGAAGCGGGCGTTGGTGCCGCCAATGTCGCCGACGAGGCCGAGCCCCACGCTGTGATTGCCGTCCATGCTGCGCGCTTCCTTAGGCGAAGACGGACGCGCCGGCGTCGGCGGCGCCGACCCCGCTGCGCATCCATCCGAACAGTTCCCTACCAAAGCCCGGCTTGGACGCCGGGACGTTCGCTGGCGTACGGGCGCGTAGAACCGCCTCGTCCACCAGGATCTTCAATTCGCCGGTCTCGGCGTTGACACTGATGACGTCACCGTCCTGGACATAGGCCAGCGGCCCGCCCTTGGCGGCTTCCGGCGTCACATGGATGGCGGCCGGTGTCTTGCCCGAGGCACCCGACATGCGGCCATCGGTGACCAGGGCGACCTTGTAGCCGCGATCCAGCAGCACCGAGATCGACGGCGACAGGTTGTGCAGTTCCGGCATGCCGTTGGCCGACGGGCCCTGGAAGCGGACGACGACGACGACGTCGCGGTCCAGCTCGCCGCGCTTGAAGGCGGCGATGAAGTCTTCCTGTTCCTGGAACACGGCCGCCGGGGCGGTGATCACGTGGTGCTCGGGCTTCACGGCCGAGATCTTCATGACGCCGCGGCCCAGGTTGCCGGCCAGCAGGCGCAGGCCGCCTTCGGGGCTGAACGGATCGGAGACCGGGCGGACGATGGCGGTGTCCAGGCTTTCGGTTGCGCCCTCGCGCCACTTGAGGACGCCGTCCTCGAGATGCGGCTCCTGGGCGTAGAGCGACAGGCCGGGGCCAGCGATGGTCTGGACGTCGTCATGGACAAGTCCGGCCTTCAGCAGCTCGCGGATGATGAAGGCCATGCCGCCGGCGGCCTGGAAGTGGTTCACGTCGGCGGCGCCGTTCGGATAGACGCGGGCCAACAAGGGCGTGGCCTTGGAGATGTCGTCCAGGTCTTCCAGCGTCAGCTGGACGCCGGCCGCGTGAGCCATGGCGACGATGTGCAGGGCCAGGTTGGTCGAGCCGCCGGTGGCCATCAGCCCGACCACGCCGTTGACGATCGACTTCTCGTCGATCATCCGGCCGACCGGAAGGAACTCGTTGCCCTTGTTGGTCACGGCGGCGGCGCGGCGCGCGGCTTCCTTGACCAGGGCCTCGCGCAGCGGCGTGTTGGGATGCACGAAGGCCGAGCCGGGCAGATGGAAGCCCATCAGCTCCATCAGCATCTGGTTGGTGTTGGCCGTGCCATAGAAAGTGCAGGTGCCCGGGCCGTGGTAGCTGGCCTGCTCGGCTTCCAGCAGCTCGGCGCGGCCGACCTTGCCCTCGGCGTAGAGGGCGCGGATGCGGGCCTTCTCGCTGTTCGGGAGACCCGAGGTCATCGGACCGGCAGGCACGAACAGGGCTGGCAAGTGGCTGAAGGTCAGGGCGCCGATGACCAGACCCGGCACGATCTTGTCGCAGACGCCGAGATACAGCGCCGAGTCGAAGGCGTCGTGAGTCAGGGCCACGGCCGTGGCCATGGCGATGACCTCGCGGGAGAAGAGCGACAGCTCCATGCCGGGACGGCCCTGGGTGACGCCATCGCACATGGCGGGTACGCCGCCGGCGAACTGGGCGGTGGCCCCGACCTCGCGCGCGGCGGCCTTGATCAGCGCCGGATACGCTTCCAGCGGCTGGTGGGCCGACAGCATGTCGTTATAGGCCGAGACGATGCCGATATTCGGCGCGTTCGGGTCGAGCGCTCGGACCTTGTCGACGCCCGGCGAGGCGGCGAAAGCGTGCGCCCAGTTGGCGCAGGACAGCTTGGCCCGGCCCGGCTGGCTGTCGATCGCGTGCTGCATGTTGGCGAGATACGCCGCGCGGCTGTCCTTGCTGCGCGCGACGATGCGGGTGGTGACTTCGGCGATGACCGGGTTCAGGCTCATGGCGACTACTCCGCCCACAGGATGCGGACCTTGGCGCGGTCCTGGTTCAGGATGGCGGCGATCGGCAGGGCCGGATCGACCTCGCCGTCCAGCAGGGCGCGCTTGGCCTGGCCGGTGATCAGCAGCACGATCAGCGCCGACTGGGTCAACGCCTGGAAGGTCAGGCTGATCCGGGGAATGTCCGGGGCCGGATCGCCCGGCGGCACGGCCAGCACCAAGCGGTCGGACGCGGGGTCGAGACCACGCGCCAGCACCGGCGAACCGGGGAACAACGAGGCGAAGTGGCCGTCGGGGCCCATGCCCAGCAGCACCGCGCCGAACGGCGCGGCGGACGCGACGCCCGCCTGGGCCTTCAGCGCCGCCTCCTCATGGCTGACGCCTTCGAAGTATAGCGGCGAGAAGCCGGCGCTGGCCGCGCGCCCCTTCAGCAGATGACGACGCACCAGCCGTTCGTTGCTGCTGGGATCGGTCGGCGGCACCCAGCGCTCGTCGGTCAGGGTGACCATGACCTTGTCCCAGGGCGCGGTCAGGGTCGCCAGGCGATCATAGACCGGGGCCGGCGTGGAGCCGCCCGTCGCCGCGAAGCCGGCCACGCCATGCTCGGCCACCGCCGTGGTCAGGGCCTCGACGATGGTCGAAGCGGCGGCGTCGTAGAGCGCCTCGCGGGTCGGGAAGGCTTCGATCTCGGGCCTGGGAAGCGGGGATTGGGCCATGATCACGCCTTCCAGGACCGACCGCCGGGCGAGATCAGGCCCTGCGCCGACTGCGGCCCCCAAGTGCCGGCCGCGTAGTGCGCCGGCTCGATATTGGCGTCGGCCCAGGCGGCCGAAACGTCGTCGATGAACTTCCAGGCGGCCTCGACCTCGTCGCGGCGCACGAACAGCGTGCTGTCGCCGCGGAAGACGTCCAGGAACAGCTTCTCGTAGGCGATGCGGCGGCGGCCGCCGCTCTGGCTGAACGACAGCGACAGCGGCAGCGACTGCAGGCGCATGCCTTCTTCCGACAGGCCAGGACGCTTGTTCATCACCGTCAGCACGATGTTCTCGTCCGGCTGCAGGTCGATGACCAGACGGTTCGAGCACAGGTCGCCGGTGGTCGCCGGGCCGAAGATGTTGTGCGGCAGCGGCTTGAACTGGACGACGATCTGGGTGCGGCGGTCGGGCAGGTTCTTGCCGGTGCGCAGGAAGAACGGCACGCCGTCCCAGCGCCAGTTGTCGATCGCCACCTTCATGGCCACGAAGGTCTCGGTCTTGGTGGGCTTGCCGACTTCGTCGACATAGCCGACCCGCGCGGAGCCTTCGACGACGCCGGCCACGTACTGGCCGCGGACGGTGTCGTGGGCCACGCTATCGCGGGTGAAGGGGCGCAGGCTGCGCAGAACCTTGACCTTTTCGTCCCGGACGGCGTCGGCGTCGAAGCCCGACGGCGCCTCCATGGCCACCAGGCACAGCAGCTGCAGCATGTGGTTCTGCACCATGTCCCGCAGCGCGCCGTACTCGTCGTAATAGGGCCAGCGGTCGCCGACCTTCTCGGTCTCGGCGATGGTGATCTGCACGTGGTCGATGGTGTTGCGGTCCCACAGGGGCTCGAACAGCACGTTGGCGAAGCGCAGGGCGGTCAGGTTCTGGACCGTCTCCTTGCCCAGATAGTGGTCGATCCGGAAGATCTGGCTTTCGTCGACGATCGCGCCGACCGCGGCGTTGGTCTTCCTGGAGCTTTCCAGGTCGCGGCCGATCGGCTTTTCGAGAACCAGACGCGTGTTCGGACCCGTCAGGCCGGCCGCCTGCAGCGCCACGCAGGCCGCGCCGTACAGGCTGGGCGACAGCGAGAAGAAGATCACCATGGTCCCATGCGGGCCGATCCGATCGGCCAGGCGCTGGGTGTCTTCTTCCTTGGTGATGTCGACGGCGACATAGTCGAGACGGGCGGCCAGGCGGTTCCAGGCCGCCTCCTCCACCGTGGCGCGCTTGCCCAACTGCTCGCGGACCAGGGCCTTGTAGCTCTCGGGCGTATGGTCCGCGCGGGCCACGCCGACGATGCGCAAGTCGTGCGGCAGCAGTCGGTCGACTTCCAGGAAATACAGCGAAGGCAACAGCATCCGCAGGGCCAGATCCCCCGCGCCGCCCAGCAGCACCAGCACTTCGCGCCCGTTATCGGCGTCTTGGTTGTTCTTAGCCAATGTCGTCCACCCTATGACAACGTTGTCATGACATGCTCGCGACGGAAAGGCAAGCGGCCGCCGGCCGCCAGCCCCTTCGAACCCTCGGGCGAGCCCTAACTAGGCCAAACGCCCAGAGCCCGCCATAAGACCAATCCGCTTTGGCGGGCGAATTTTCGATGACGTGGGCCGCGCCAAGGCTGATCGTGCCTTGGCCCTCCGCGAAAACGAGCTGTTGGGGAAAGTCCCTGCCCTATTTGCCCGCGCGAGCGGGCGAGCCGGCGGGCTGGCCCGTTCGGAACCTGTCCTTCATCCGACCGATCCAGCCGTTGAAGGCCTCGTTGTCGGCGGTGACGCGGCTGAAGTCCGAGGCCGACAGCGATTCGACATTCATGCCCTGCAACGCGACGCGCAGACCGTCCGGATTGCTGGCGTTGTCGACGAAGCCCGACCAGCGCTGGCGCAGGCGAGCCAGGGACTTGTCGTCGTCGGCCAGGCTGTAGGCCACGGCCGAGCGAAGCAGGCGGGCCTCGTCGCCGGGACTCAGAGCGCCCGGGGTCTTGAAGCGATCACCCAGCGAACGCTCGTACAGCGCACCGGCCGTCGGCCAGGTGTGCTGCTTCCAGGCGATCTCGGCGCGGATCTCCTGGCCGTCGCGGCTGGCGTCCCTGTCGATCAGCTCCAGCGCGTCGTCGAAGCGGCCCAGGCCCATCAGGGCGCGAGCGGTGGCCAGGCGACGCTCGACGTTCAGGGCCGGCGGCAAGATGGTGGTGCGGGTCGCGTTGATCGCGTCCAACGCATCCTCCGGCTTCTTGTTCATCAGGTAGATCCAGGCCAGATCTGTGGCGACCTGGGCCTTGGGCACGCCGTTCAGGCGGTTGTCGACCTGGTACTTCAGCAGCTTGGCGGCGTCGTCCAGCAGGTCGACGTCGACAAGGCGGCGCACCAGGTTGCGGACCATCTGGTCGCCATCGGCGCCGATCGGGGTCAGGTCCTGGAAGTCATAGAACAGCCCCACGGCCTGGACCGGCTGCATGCCGTCGGCCAGGCCTTGCAGGAACAGCTGCCGGAAGGTGTTCGACAGATCGTTCTGCAGCGCCACGGCTTCGGGGCGGTCGGGCAGCTGGCGACCCGCCGAGCGCAGCACTTCCAGCGCCTCCCGATAGCGGCCCTGGTCGATATAGAGGCGGCCCAGCGAACGGATCACCTCCAGCTCGACGCCGTCGCCGCGCCAGCGGTAGCGGAGCTGGTTCAGGACCTCGGCGGCCTTCTGAGCGCTGATCTGGCCCTTGGCGTAGCCCAGCTCGGTGGCGTGCAGCATGGCCGGCGTAGCGATGCGGTCGTACGGCGCCTTGGCGATAGCCTCGAACATGCGGCGGGCGCGGACCTTCTCGCCCTTGGCCTCGAAGATGCGGGCCTGGGTCAGGCGGATATCCAGTTGATCCTCGACCGGAACCTTGGGTGTATCCAGCGCCTTCGTCACCCATTGCATCGCGCCAGTCACGTCGCCGACGCCGAGCGCCGCCTGGGCCTGGGCGTGCAGGAAGCGCGCGCGCCAGATCGGCGGAAAGAGATCCAGGGCCCGGCCGCCGCCGGCGAACTTGGCGCGGGCGTCGGCCCACTGCCCCTGCTTGGCCGAGATGTAGCCGCGCCACAGGGCGCTGGACGGATCGTCGGCCAGGACGGGCGAGGAGAAGTCGGCGTCCGCCTCGTTCAGGCGACCGGCGAACACCTTGGCCACGCCGCGCAGGCCGCGGAACTCGGCGTCGCCCAGCAGGGTCTGGTGCTTGCGGCCCGCGGCGTTCAGGACGCCAATGGCCTCGAACGACATTTGCGAGCCGACCAGGAAGCGGGCCAAAGCCATGCGCGCGGCGCGGTCGCTATCCTTGCCCTCGCCCTCCGGCGCGGCGGCGACGGCGCCCTGCAGAGCGTTGTAACGGGCCAGGAAGCCGCCCGAACCGGTCTTGGGCCAGGTGTCGAGGTCGATCAGGGCCGGCATCGACATCGGCTGCGGCGCGCCGGCGGCGGCCTCTTCCGGCGGCGTGTTGGCCGATATCGGCGAGAGGATCAGGCCCTTGGGGCGGCCGATGCGCAGCAGGTCGCCGCTGGCCTGGACGACCAGGTCGCTGGCATAGGCCTCGGCGGCCAAGCCCTGGGCCGACTGCAGCAGCGCCATCTCGACATAGTCGCGACGCGACGGCAGCCCCTTGGACGGCCCCAGCGCCGGGGCCACCATCAGCTTGTCGCCCACGGCCGGGTCGGCGACCCAGACCGGCTTGGTGACGCCCGAGACGGTGGCCGACAGGGTGGCCGGTTGGACGCTCTCGTCGCGCGCCACCTTGATGACGTCCGGCGTTTCCTGCGTGCCCGGACCGAGGCTGATCTTCCACGACCCGCCCTGCCCCACGGCCACGTAGGGCGTGCCGGCCTGGGTGACGATGCGCAGGGCCGTGTAGTCCGGGCCCTTCAGGGCCTGGATCTTGGAATAGCGAACGCTGGATGACGGCAGCTTGGAGATATCCAGCCGCGCGGGCGTGTCGAACACGATCCACACCGCCTCGCCGCGCCGGAAGACGGCGGCGCCGGCCGGCGCGGCCCAGTCGAATGACAGCGTGACCTGCTGGTCCTCGCGGTCGAAGCCAACCTTGACCACGCCGCCGGCGGGCATCGGGTTGGGACGGCCGATCGGAGCGGCCGGGGCCGGCGTCTGGCTGGCGGGCGGCGCGCCGGGACGAGCGAACAGATTGACGAAATCGACGCCATCGGCATTGCCGAGCCGGGCGTCGGCGTCATCCGTCAGTGTGATGACGATCTCCAGCGCGCCGTTGATGTGGCGGGCCTCCGCGGCCTTCAGCCAGCGGGGCGGCGCGATCTTCAGGGTCGAGAGATCGGGATTGGCGTCGCGGTTGAACCGCAGCACCAAGGTCTGACCTTCGCGATGGGAAACAAGCTTCGCGCCGCCGCTCCAGTGGAACTCGATGCGCGAGAAGTCCGCCGCCTGCGCCACGCGCACGTCCAGCGACGCGCGCGCCGCGGGGGGCGGCGGCGCGGCGTATCCGGACGGCGCCAGCGTCCCCGCGATGACCGCGGCGGCGACGCTGGAGCGCAGGAGCTGGCGAAGGGTCATGGGCCTCCCTTAACCGGCCTTCTTGGGCGCCGACTTGGCCTTGGGCGCGGCGGGATCGGCCGCGCCGGCGAGACCGGCGTCGGCCTGTTGCTTGTTGGGCGCGGCGCCCGGGGCGGCGGGCGTGGCGGCGTTGTCGGCGATCGCGGCCTTGCCCTTTTCGACGGCCGGATTGGCCATGCGCGAGGCCAGGCGTTCGGTCAGGATCTTGGCGTCGGCCGGAGCCATGTTGGCCAGGATCTGCGACAGGGCCCGTTCCTTCATCTTGGCGGCGATCGGCAGGCGGACCTCATCCGACAACAGGGTCATGCGGGCGGCGGCGTCCTTGGGCTTCATGCCCTGATAGACGACCACAAGCCGGTCGACCTCGGCCTGCTTCTGGGCGTCGACCTGGCCCAGCAGGCCCGAGATGTCGCCCTTCAGGCCGGTCAGGGCCTTCATCTTGGCGTCCAGCTTGGCTTCGGCGGCGGCCAGCAGTTGCAGTTGCACGTCGATGTCCTGCTCGCGCTGGTCCAGCTGCCCGCGGCGGGCGCCCAGGCTCTGCAGCACGCGCAGTTCGGCGGGCGAGAGACCGGCTTCCTTGGCCAGGGCGTCGGCCGAAGGGGCGCAGACGCGCGGCGGCGGCGCGTTGGCGGCGGCGGGCTGGCCTGCGCTCTCGGCCGAGGCGGCTTCCTCGCCGCCCTCGGTCTTGGCGTCCTTCTTGCCGGGCTTGGCGACACCCTCGGCGAAGGCCTTGGCCCCGCCCACGAGGTCGGGCAGCGACTTGGCGCCGGCCATGGCGTTGATCGCCAGCACGCCGCCGACGGCGACGCCGACGAGGGGGAGAATGCGCGGAACGTTCTTCATCGGCGGGGAGCCCTGGGGTTGGCGGACGGGCTCTCGCCCGGTCCGTCGAAGAGGTCATCATCGATCCGCGCCCGTGAACGCGGCGTTTCTTTCGTCTGGCTTGGCGCTATGCCCGGACGCGAGGCCGGGCGCGCGATGGGCTCGCCGCGGGCGGCGCGTTCGACGCGGTCCTCGCGGTCCAGCAGGCGCTCGAAGTCGGCTGCCGACAGGCGGCGCTCGCCCTGCGGGGCGGCGGCCGGCGGCGTCTCGCGGCCGAGGCGCGGCGCGGGACGCTCGGCCGGGGCTTGTGGCTGAGCCTTCGACGCCAGGCTCGGAGCCTGCGGCGGGCGGCTGACCAGTTCGCCCAACTGGGCGGCCAGGGCCTGGGCGCGCTCGATTCGCACCGCCAGGGTCTCGGCCGCCTCGTCGGTGGCCGCCCGCAGATCGGCCAGGCCCTGCTCGGCGCGGGCCGCGGCGTTGTCCAGGTCGGCCACCGCCTTGGCGAAGCCCTCATGACTGTCGCGCAGCGCCTTCAGACGGCGCTCGAGGCGCCAGCCGAAGACCAGCGCCGCGATCAGCAGCACGACCAGGAACCCGTTCATGGCGAAGGCGACGAGGCTCATTTCAGCTTCTGCACGGCCTTCTTGGCGGCGGGCGTCAGCGGCGCCTCGGCCCGCACGGCGATCGAATGGTTGCGGCGCCCCATGCGCCCCCGCGTCAGCGGGATGGCCCCGGCGCGCAGCTCGACCAGGCTGTCAGGCGTGGCGTTCAGCATCAGCGTGTCGCCGATCTGCATGTTCAGCACGCGCGACAGCGGCACCTGCTGCTCGTCGAGCACGGCGCGAACCTCCATCTGCGTGGTCCACAGCTCGGTGGCCAAGTGGCCTTCCCAGATGTTGTCGCGGCCGAACTTCTCACCCATGAACTGCTGCAGCAGCATCTTCCGGATGGGTTCCAGCGTCGCGTAGGGCAGCAACAGCTCGATACGGCCGCCGCGGTCTTCCATGTCGATGCGCAGCTTGACCAGGATCGCGGCATTGGCGGGCCGGGCGATAGCGGCGAAGCGCGGGTTGGTCTCCAGGCGATCCAGCGAGAAGCTGACCGGATGCAGGGGCTCGAAGGCGCTCTTCAGATCGTGCAGCACCACCTCGATCATCCGCTGCACCAGCACGCGCTCGATCGTCGTATAGGGACGACCTTCGATGCGCATCGCGGCCGTGCCCCGACGCCCGCCTAGCAGCACGTCGACGATCGAATAGATCAGGTTCGAATCGACGGTCAGCAGGCCGTAGTTGTCCAGCTCCTCGGCGCGGAACACCGCCAGGATGGCCGGCAGCGGGATCGAGTTCAGATAGTCGCCAAAGCGGATCGAGCTGATGTTGTCGAGGCTGACCTCGACGTTGTCGGAGGTGAAGTTCCGCAGGCTGGTGGTCATCAACCGCACCAGGCGGTCGAAGACGATTTCCAGCATCGGCAGGCGTTCGTACGAGACCAGCGCCGAGTTGATGATGGCGCGGATGCCCGTGCGGTCCTCGCCGCCGTCGCCAGAGAGATCGAAGCCCAGCAGGCTGTCGATTTCGTCCTGGTTCAGGATGCGCTCGGAGCCGCCTTCGCCGCCGCCGTCGTCCCAGCCGCCCATGCCGCCGGAAAAGTCGCCGAATTCGTTCGTGCCGCCGCCGGCGTCGCCTTCACCGAAGGCGCCGGGGGGATTTTGCGAGGCCCATTGGGCCATCGCGGCCTGATCGTCGAGTTCGTCCGCCATGATCGTTCGCCCAACAGCCCGAGGGCTAGTTGATCAGCATCTCCTCGATGAGGACCGCATTCACCTTCGCCGGCGCGGCGACCAGGTTCACCCGGCGCAGCAGCTCGTAGCGCAGCTGGTAGGTGCCCTGGCTGCCGTTCAGATCTTCCGGGCGAAGCTCGCGCAGGAAGGCCTGGAACATGTCCTGGAGCCTCGGCAGATTCGGCGTCAGCTCTTCGGCCGTGTCTTCGTCCGGCAGCTCGAAGGTCAGTTTCAGCTTCAGGAAGGTCGACTTGCCGTCGGCGGCCTGCATGTTCACGACGATGTCGGGCAAGGTGTAGAAGACCACGCCGTCGGGGCCCTCCTTGATCACCGGCGCGGGACCGCCGGCCGCGGCCGCGCCGCCCTCGCCTTCCTTTTTCTCGCCGTGACCGCCCTTTTCTTCCTTCTTTTCCTTTTTCTTTTCCTTCTTTTCAGCCCCGTGCTCGCCCGCCTCGGCGGCCGGTTTCGGCTTCATCAGGAAAAAGGCCGCGGCGCCGCCACCGCCCAGGACGAGGACGCCCGCGGCGATCGCGATGATCAGGATCGGCGGCTTCTTCTTGGCGGGGGCTTCGCCTTCGGCGCCCTCTTCGCCTTCGGGAGCCGGAGCTTCCTTTTCGGGTTTCTTGGCCACGCGCGCGGTTCCTTGGAATCTATACCCGTACACATGCGGGGCGCATGGTTAACGATCTGTTCTTGAGGCCATTTGGTCGCAGGCTGAATCTGCCCGGCAGACTCCGACCAACACCCGGCCATTAACCTTCCTATTCGTTGATTTATAAGAACTTTCAGCGCTGGCACGAAGGTTGCTTCAAGGGTTTCGGCGCATTTGTCGCGCCAGCCGCCCGAGTTAACTCGCCATGGACAACGCGCTCTACGTCGGCCTCTCGCGTCAGATGACGCTGCGCCGCCAGCTCGACATCGTGGCCAACAACATCGCCAACGCCAACACCACCGGCTTCAAGACCGAGGACCTGATGGTCCGCACGGAACAGGCCAAGCCGGCCAAGACCCTGGACGGCGCCTCGCCGGTGAAGTTCGTGCTGGACGACCGCGTCGCCCGCGACTTCACCCAGGGCGCCATGACCAAGACGGGCGGTGATTTCGACCTCGCCATCGAGGGAACCGGCTTCTTCCACGTCCAGACCGCCGCCGGCGATCGCTACACCCGCGACGGTCGCTTCACGACCAATCCCGAAGGCCAGCTGGTCACCCAGGAAGGCGCGCAAGTGCTGGACGACGGCGGCGGCCCGCTGCTGATCGACCCGGCCCTGGGCCCGGTCTCGATCGGCAAGGACGGCACGGTCAGCCAGGGCGCTGTTCGCGTCGGCCGGCTGGCCGTGGTTCGTCCCGACGACCTGGCCTCGATGGCCAAGGACGGCGACAACCTCTACCGCAACACCGCCAACACCACTCTGCAAGCCGCGCCGGACGCCCGCGTCCACCAGGGCATGCTGGAATCCTCGAACGTCCAACCGGTCATCGAGATCACCAAGCTGATCGAGATCCAGCGCGCCTACGAGGGCGTCGCCAAGATGATGGACAACACCGCCGAACTTTCGCGCAGCGCCGTCGAGCGTCTGGGCAAGCTGAATTAAGGGGCCTAGCCGATGCAAGCTCTCCGCACCGCCGCTTCGGGCATGTCAGCGCAACAGCTGAACGTCGAAGTCATCTCGAACAACATCGCGAACATGAACACCGTCGGCTTCAAGCGCCAACGGGCCGAGTTCCAGGACCTGCTCTACCAGCAGGTGGAGCGCGCCGGTTCGCAGTCGTCCAGCGATGGCAGCATCGTCCCGACCGGCGTCCAGGTCGGCGGCGGCGTCAAGGCCGGCTCGGTCTACCGCATCACCGAACAGGGCACCCCGACCCTGACCGACAACCCGCTGGACGTCGCGATCCAGGGCAAGGGCTACCTGCAGATCCTGCTGCCCTCTGGCGAGACGGCCTATACCCGGGCCGGCAACTTCTCGACCAACGACCAGGGCCAGATCGTCACCGAGGACGGCTACACCGTCCAGCCGGGCATCACGGTCCCGCAGAACACCACCGACATCACGATCAGCAAGACCGGCCTGGTGCAGGTCAAGCTGGACGGCCAGCCGCAGCCGCAGACCATCGGCCAGCTGCAACTGGCCACCTTCATGAACGAAGGCGGCCTGGAACAGATCGGCGACAACCTGCTGCTGGAGACCGCCGCCTCGGGCGCCGCCAACCTCGCCGCCCCCGGCGAGCCGGGCTTCGGCACGCTGCTGCAGCACTACACCGAAGCCTCGAACGTCGACGCGGTGACGGAAATCACTTCGCTGATCACGGCCCAGCGCGCCTACGAGATGAACTCGAAGGTGATCACCACGGCCGACCAGATGCTCCAAGCCACCTCGCAGCTGCGGTCGTAAGCTCATGAAAGCCTTCCTCCTCGCCGCCGCCGCCACGCTGGCGATCAGCGCCCTCAGCGCCCCGGCGCACGCAGGCACGCCGGTGACCCTGCGCATGGACACCACCGACGCCGACGGCCGCATCACCCTGGGCGACCTGTTCGACGGCGTCAGCGGTCCGGCCGCCAACATCGTCGTCGCCCCCCGCATGGGTCCGACGGCCGTGCTCGAGGCCGGTCAGGTGCAAGTCTCTGCCCGCCGCGCCGGCTTCGACTGGAGCAACAGCAACGGCATCCGCCGTATCATCGTCCGCGAAGGCCAGGACAACGGCGGCGTCTCGACCGGCGGCAGAGCCCTGGCCGGCGCCGCGCGCGGCAATGTGGAAGTTCTTGCCTACGCCCGCAGCCTCTCGGCCGGCGAAATCGTCCAGCCCCAGGACCTCGTCTGGGTAAAGATGGCCGGCGCCCCTATGGACGCGCCGCGCGACGCGGACACCGTCATCGGCCTGGCCGCCAAGCGCCCCCTGCGTGAAGGCGCCGCAGTCCAGAGCCGCGACGTCGCCGCCGCCCAGGTCATCAAGACCGGCGACCTGGTCACCGTCACCTATGACGACGGCGGAATTTCCCTTTCGCTTCAAGGCAAGGCCATGGCCGCCGCCGCGACGGGCGACCTCTTCGCCGTTCAGAACACGCTCTCGAAGAAGATCATCCAAGCGGTCGCCACCGGCCCTGGCTCCGCGGCGGTCGGTCCGCAGGCCCAAGGCTTGCAAGCCCGTTCGCAACCCGTCCGTTTCGCCGCTCGCTAAGAGGTAGCCCACCCCATGCGTCGCCCCGTCATCATCGCCGCCGCCGTCCTGCTCGCGCCGCTGGCCGCCTGCTCCACCGTGACCGAAGCCGTGAAGGGGCCGCAGCTGGCCCCGGTCGGCTATCCGGCCGAACTGGCCCCGATGCAGCAGCAATATGTCTCGGCCCGCGAGCCCGCCCCGCAGGCGGCCTCGGCCAACTCGCTGTGGCGCGTCGGCGCCCGCGCGTTCTTCAACGACCAGCGCGCCAGCCGCGTCGGCGACATCGTCACCGTCATGATCGACATCGACGACAGCGCCAGCACCAAGAACCAGACCGCCAGCTCGCGCACCTCGAACATGAAGGCCGGCGTGCCGAACTTCCTGGGCCTGGAGTCCAGCCTGGGCAAGGTCCTGCCGGGCGGCTTCGATCCGGCCAACGCCGTGAACACCAACTCGGCCACCACCAACGCCGGCGCGGGCAGCGTCCAGCGCTCGGAAAAGATCAGCCTGACGATCGCCGCCGTGGTCAGCCAGGTCCTGCCGAACGGCAACATGGTCATCCAGGGCACCCAGGAGGTCCGCACCAACGCCGAGCTGCGCCAGCTGACCGTGGCCGGCATCGTGCGCCCGGAGGACATCTCCTCGGCCAACACCATCAAGCACACCCAGATCGCCGAAGCCCGCATCAGCTACGGCGGCCGCGGCGACATCAGCCGCGTGCAGAAGACCCCCGCCGGCCAGTCGCTGGTCGAGAAGTTCTCGCCGTTCTAAGCGCGCCATTTGGGCGGAAACGTCCAAGCCCCCTCAAGGACCCGCAAGTTCGTCGGGCGCGGCCATCGCAAGGTGGCCGCGCCCGATGCGTTTCAGGAGCCATTCAGGTTCCGGCTGCGTTGATCGGAGCGAGGAGAGCTTCATGGGACGCCGCATCACCGCCTTCGCCGCGCTGGGTTTGGCCGCCGTCCTGTCCGGCTGCGCCCATGAGAAGGTCGCGCTGGACGGCTATCGCTGGGCCTATCTTGCGGACGGCGCAGAAGCCCCTCGCCTGGCCTACGGCCGCCCCAACACCGACGATGTCGTGCTGATGATCAGCTGCCGTCCCGGCCAGGATCAGGTGAACGTCTCGGCCGTGGGCCTGTCCGGCGGCGAAATCGTCCTGGCTTCGGGCCGGGCGGAAAGCCGCTTCTCCGCCGCCCGAGTGGACGACGCCCTAAACCAGGGCGGCCTCCTGGAAGGACGCGGCAAGGCCAGCGCTCCGGCCCTGGACGGTTTCCGCAAATCCGGCGACCTGGCCCTGCTGACCAAGGGCGAACGCCATAGCCTTGCCGCGGACGCCGCCGACCGGGGCAGCATAAAGGCCTTCTTCAAGGCCTGCGGGGTCTAGGCCCGGCGGCCGGCGCCCGCGGCGCTGACATTGTCCATGCCCATGGCTGACAAGGCCCCGCGCAGGATGCCCTCGGCGTCAAGGCCGGCCTGGGCGTACATGGCTTCAGGCTTGTCCTGGTCCTGGAAGACGTCGGGCAGGCACAGGGTGCGGATCTTCAGGCCGCGATCCAGCGCGCCGTGCTGGGCCAGGGCCTGCAGCACGAAGGCGCCGAAGCCGCCCGTCGCGCCTTCCTCGACCGTGACGATCGCCTCGTGCTCGCGCGCCAGGCGCAGCAGCAGATCCAGGTCGAGCGGCTTGGCGAAGCGGGCGTCGCAGACGGTGGCCGAGAGGCCACGCGCGGCCAGCAGATCAGCAGCCTTCAAGCTCTCCGACAGACGCGTGCCGAACGAGACGATGGCGACGCTGGTCCCTTCGCGGACGATGCGGCCCTTGCCAATCTCCAGGGGTTCGGCGATCGCGGGAATGTCCAGGCCCAGACCCTCGCCGCGCGGATAGCGGAAGGCGCTGGGGCGATCGTCGATCTCCGCAGCGGTGGCGACCATGCGGGCCAGTTCCACCTCGTCGGCGGCGGCCATCAGCACCATGCCGGGCAGAGCGCCCATGAAGCCGATGTCGAAGCTGCCGGCGTGGGTGGGGCCGTCTGCGCCCACCAGACCGGCGCGGTCCATGGCGAAGCGCACCGGCAGACCCTGGATGGCCACGTCGTGCACCACCTGGTCGTAGCCGCGCTGCAGGAAGGTCGAATAGATCGCCGTGAACGGCTTCATCCCGTCCGCGGCGAGGCCGGCGGCGAAGGTCACCGCGTGCTGCTCGGCGATGCCGACGTCGAAGGTGCGCTCCGGGAAAGCCTTCTGGAACAGGTCCAGGCCCGTGCCCGAGGGCATGGCGGCGGTGATGGCGACGATCTTGTCGTCCTTTTCCGCCTGCTTGATCAGTTCCTGGGCGAAGACCTTGGTGTAGCTGGGCGGACCAGCGGCCGCCTTGTGCTGCTGGCCGGTGACCACGTCGAACCTGGCCACCGCGTGCAGTTTGTCGTCGGCGCCCTCGGCCGGAGCGTAGCCCTTGCCCTTCTGGGTGACGCAGTGGACCAGCACCGGCTTGTCCTCGAACGCCTTGGCGTTCTTGAGCACGCTGACCAGGGCGTCCATGTCATGGCCGTCGATCGGGCCGATATAGTAGAAGCCCAGCTCCTCGAAGAAGGTGCCGCCGGTGACCATGCCCCGGGCATATTCTTCCGCCTTGCGGGCGGCTTCGCGCATCGGGGTCGGCAGTTTCTCGACCACCGTCTTGCCCAGCTTGCGCACCGAGCGGTAGGCGCCGCCCGAAACCAGGTTGGCGAGATAGGCGCTCATGCCGCCGACCGGCGGGGCGATCGACATGTCGTTGTCGTTGAGGATGACGATCAGGCGCTTGGTGGTGTCCGTCGCCGCGTTCATCGCCTCATAGGCCATGCCCGCGCCCAGCGAGCCGTCGCCGATCACGGCGATGACGTTGTTGTCCTCGCCTTTCGCGTCGCGCGCGGCGCAGAAGCCCAGGGCCGCCGAGATCGAGGTGGCCGCGTGGGCCGCGCCGAACGGGTCGTATTCGCTCTCGGCCCGCTTGGTGAAGCCCGACAGGCCGCCGCCCTGGCGCAGCGTCTTGATGCGGTCGCGGCGCCCGGTGAGGATCTTGTGCGGATAGGCCTGATGGCCGACGTCCCAGATGACGATGTCCTTGGGCGTCTCGAAGACGTGGTGCAGCGCCACGGTCAGCTCGACCACGCCCAGGCCCGCGCCCAGGTGGCCGCCCGTCACCGACACCGCGTCGATGGTCTCGGCGCGCACCTCGGCCGCGAGCTGTTTCAGCTCCGCGACGGAAAGGCCGCGCGTGTCGGCTGGCGAAGCGATGGTGTCGAGCAGTGGCGTTTTGGAGGACATGTTGGAAGAAAGCGCGGTCAGTTGCGGCGGTCCAGCACGAAATCAACGCTTTCGCGCAGATGTTCGGCTCGTTCGCCAAAGATTTCGAGATGGGAGCGGGTTTGGTCGGCCAGAAGCGTCACGCGCTCCTTGGCCGCGTCCAGCCCCAGCAGGGTGACGTAGTTGGCCTTGCCCTTGGCGGCGTCCTTGCCGCCGGTGGCCTTGCCCATGGTCTTGGGATCACCCTCGGCGTCCAGGATGTCGTCGACGATCTGGTAGGCCAGGCCCAGATCCTGGGCGAACGCCATCAGGGCGGCGCGCTCGGCTTCCTTGGCGCGGGCGATGATCAGCGGGATCTCGAAGGCGAAGGCGATCAGGGCCCCGGTCTTCAGCCGCTGCATCCGGGCCACCGCGCCGAGATCGTCGCGAACCCCGAGAATGTCGATCATCTGACCGCCAGCCATGCCCTTGGCGCCCGAGGCGATGGCCAGCTTGCGCACCAGTTCGGAACGGACGTGGCCGTCGTCGTGGGTGTCGGGGTGGGCCATGATCTCGAAGGCCGCCGTCTGCAGCGCGTCGCCCGCCAGGATGGCCGTGGCCTCGTCATACTGCTTGTGCACGGTCGGACGACCGCGGCGGACGGCGTCGTCGTCCATGGCCGGCAAGTCGTCGTGCACCAGGCTGTAGGCGTGGATGCACTCCAGCGCGCAGGCCGCACGCAGCACCGGCCGCTCGGGCAGGTCGAACATCTTGCCGGTCTCGAGCGCGAAGAACGGGCGCAGGCGCTTGCCCGGCCCCAGGGCCGCGTAGCGCATGGCTTCGGTCAGGCGGGTCTCCGGACCGTCGGCCCGCGGCAGCAGCTCGTCGAGCGCCACGGTGACGATGTCGGCGGCCTGGACGATCCGCTTGGCCAGGTCGGACGGGGCGAGATCTGTCAAGGGCGGCTCCCCTCGGTCCGCGCGCGGGCGCCCGTCATCAGTTGAACTCGGCCGCTTCGGCGGTCACGGCCCCGCCCTGGCCCAGGACGATCTTCTCGACCTTCAGGCGCGCGGCTTCCAGCTTCTTCTCGCAATGGGCCTTCAAGGCCGCGCCGCGCTCATAGATGTCGATCGAGCGCTCCAGCGGAGCCTGGCCCGACTCCAGCTCGGCCACGATCCGCTCCAGCTGCGCCAGGGCTTCCTCGAAGCTCAGGGCGGCGATATCGGCGGGATTGCTGGCGGCGTCGGTCATTTCAACTCTCAGGTGAACAGCCGTCAGCCTAGTGGCGACAGGCGGCGCGGGCAACGGCGTAGAGCCAAGGCGTGGTTAAGGGAAGAGTCTTTGGCCCGTCAGCCGCGACGGAAGCGCTTGAGGCTCCAATAGGCGTGGCCTTCATCGAGCAATTTGATCAGCCCCCGCGCCTTTAGCGCATCGGCGATCATCCAGTTGAAGAAACCATGGGCCACGACCAGCACATCCTGACCCTGGTCGGACAGAGCCACCAGCCGGTCGGCGACCTCGCCGGCCCGGATCTCCGCCTCGGCGCGGGTCTCCTGGCCGCCATGGTTGTTGAAGAACCACCACCAGAAGCGGGCGAAGAACCCCAGGCGCTTGGGCGACATCCGCAGCCACAACGGCCAGGGCGGCGGCGGCAGCGGGGCCTCGATGAAGGTCTCGTCAGTGACGAAGGCGCGATCGCCGACCACCGCCTTGGCGGTCTCGATGGCGCGGCGGCGGGTCGAGACGATGATCGCATCGGCGTCGCGGGCGATCTGGATCAGCCCGGCCGGCGGAGTCTGCCCTTCCTTGAGCCCCCCTACCTCGTAGCGAGCCCACCACTCGCCGTATTCGGGCGCGTTGAGGCGAACCTTCCGCGACAGCGCGGGTTCGCCGTGGCGGGCCAGGGTGATGGTCCCCGGCTTCACGGGCGAGGACGCTTGGTCGGCGGTGGTGACGTCGGCCATGTTGAAGAGAAGTCGGTGGGCAGAAAGCCGTCCCGTCCCCTCACCCCTCCTGAAGAGCGCGCACATGCGCGGCGGCGGAACGCCCCAGCGCCTGGAGGTCGTAACCGCCCTCGAGCGAGGACACAACCCGGCCCTTGGCGCGGGCGTTGGCCACCGAGACGATCGCCCGCGTCGCCCAGGCGAAATCGTCCTCGTCCAGGCTCTGGGCCGACAAGGGGTCCCGGACGTGGGCGTCGAAGCCAGCCGAGACGATCAGCAGTTCGGGCGCGAAAGCGTCGACCTTGTCCATCAGTCCCTCGAATCGCGACCGCCAGGCCTCGCGCGGCGCGTGGGGCGCCACGGTGGCGTTGGCGATGTTACCCAGCCCCGTCTCGGACGGATCGCCCGTGCCGGGATAAAGCGGCGACTGATGGATCGAGGCGAAGAACACGGTTGGGTCGTTCTCGAACACCGCCTGGGTGCCGTTGCCGTGATGGACGTCGAAGTCGACGATAGCCACCCGCCTCAGCCCGGCCGCCTGGGCCGCGCGGGCCGCCACGGCGACGCTGGAGAAGACGCAGAAGCCCATCGCCACGCCAGGTTCGGCGTGGTGACCGGGCGGCCGGACGGCGCAGAAGGCGCGGCTGGCCTCTCCCGCGGCGATGGCCCGCACTGCCGCGACGCCGGCCCCGGCCGCGCGCCGGGCCGCGGCCAGGCTGCCGCTCGACATCACCGTGTCGGGATCCAGCGCCAGGCGACCCGACTTCGGGGCGGCCTCGAACACGGCGTCGATGAAGGCCTTGGGATGCACCCGCAGCAGGTCCTCGACGTCGACTAGCGGCGCGTCCAGCGCCTCCAGCGCCAGGTTGGGATCGTCGTTCAGCGCGTCGACCACGGCCCGCAGCCGCTCGGGGCTCTCGACGTGGCCATGGCCGGGCTGATGATCCAGCATGTCGAGATGCGTGTAGAGCGACAGGGTCACGGATCAGCCCGCCTTGCGGACCGGCTCGGCCTGGACGCCCAGCACATTGGCGTCGCCCCAGGCCTTGAGCGCGCAGATCACCGGCTCCAGGCTCCTGCCCTTGGTCGATAACGCATATTCGACCTTGGGCGGCACCTCGGCATAGACGGTGCGGACGATCAGGCCGTCGCGCTCCAGCTCGCGCAGTTGCTTGGTCAGCATGCGCTGGGTCACCGCCCCCAGCTTGCGCCCCAGGGCGTTGAAACGCAGGCGGCCGCTGAGCAGGTGGTACAGGATCACCCCCTTCCACTTGCCGTCGATCAAGTTCAGCGCCGCCTCAACGCCACACTCCTTGGGATCTTCCACAGCCGCCTCACGGTATACTTTAGGGTACTACATACAGAAAATGACCGTACTTGCGAAGATCGTAGCATGGCGCGATCTCCTGGTCGCGGCTTGAGACCGCCCTCTTTGCTGGAGACCATCATGAAGATCGTCGGCTTCCGTGACTTGCTGCCCGCTACCGATCCCAACGCCCTGCTCGACCTGGAAGCCCCCGATCCCATGGCCAGCGGACACGACATCCTAGTGCGGGTGAAAGCCGTTTCGGTGAACCCCGTCGACACCAAGGTGCGCAGCCGCGCCCAGCCGGCGCCGGGCGAGGTCCGGGTGCTGGGCTTCGACGCCGCCGGCGTGGTCGAGGCGGTCGGCGAGGCCGTCACCCTGTTCGCGCCGGGCGACGAGGTGTTCTACGCCGGCGCCATCGGCCGCCAGGGCTCGAACGCCGAACTGCAGCTGGTCGACGAGCGCATCGTCGGCAAAAAGCCCAAGAGCCTGGACTTCGCCCAGGCCGCCGCCATGCCCCTGACCTTCATCACCGCCTGGGAACTGCTGTTTGACCGGTTCGGCGTGGCGCGCGACGGCGGCGAGGGCCAGACCCTGGTGATCATCGGCGGCGCCGGCGGCGTGGGGTCGGCCCTGATCCAGCTGGCCCGCAAGCTGACCCGGCTGAACGTCGTCGCCAGCGCCTCGCGCGACGAGACCCGGCGCTGGGTCGAGGACCTGGGCGCGCACCAGACCTTCGACCATACCAAGCCGCTGGCCGACGAACTGGCGCGCCTGGGCCTGGACGCCCCGGCCTACATCGCCTGCCTGACCCACAGCGCCCAGCACTTCCCGCAGGTCGCCGACGCCATCGCCCTGCAGGGCAAGATCGGGATCATCGAGGCCGATGGCGACCTGAACATCCGCCCGCTGCAGGCCAAGGCCGCTTCGATCCACTGGGAGTACATGTTCGCCCGGCCGCAGGGTACGCCGGACATGATCCAGCAGCACCGGTTGCTCACCGAAGTCGCCGACCTCGTCGACCAGGGCGTTCTGCGCACCACCCTGACCCAGGTGGTCGGCAAGATCCGCGCCGCCGACCTGCTGGAAGCCCATCGGATCGTCGAAAGCGCCCGCACCATCGGCAAGGTGGCGCTGGAAGGCTTCTGACCGCTGAAGGGCTCATATTGAAGGCGGGGGTCATGGCGGCTACTCAAGTCGCCATGACCGACAAGCTCCGCCGCGCGACGATCGAAGACGCCGACACCGTATCCAGCCTGGGCGCGCGCACCTTCACAGAGACCTTCGCCCATCTCTATCCGCCCGAGGACCTGGAGACCTTCCTGGCCTACGCCTACGGCCTGGAGCGGACCCGCAACGATCTCGCCCATCCCGACAAGGCGACCTGGCTGCTGGAGGACGAGGACGGTGAGGCCATCGGCTATGCCCTGGCCGGCCCCTGCGACCTGCCGCATGACGAGGTGAGGCCCGGCGACGGCGAGCTGAAGCGCGTCTATGTGCTCAAGAGCCATCAGGGCGGCGGCCGCGGCTCGGCGCTGCTGAACACCGCTCTGGACTGGCTGGAGAAGGACGGCCCGCGTCCGCTGTGGATCGGCGTGTGGTCGGAGAACTTCGGCGCGCAACGGCTTTACGGCCGGCTGGGGTTCGCGAAGGTGGGCGAATACCACTTCCCGGTCGGAGAGACCCGGGACCTGGAGTTCATCCTGCGGCGAGGGTGAACGCCCCTTCCGCCCCCTCCGGGGGCGGACGACCGCGCATCGCGCGGTCAGGTGGGGCAAGTAGGGCGATTACGCTCCGCACTTGCCCCCTCCGCGCCTTCGGCGCTCCTCCCCCAGAGGGGGAAGAAGGCCATTGTTGCGTCTGCTTTCAGAACCCTCCATTCTCCCGAACATCTGTTCGAAAGCCGCGCCGATGTTCCTTCGCTTCTTCTCCGAGCTCCGCCAGGCCAAGGTGCCGGTGAGCCTGCGCGAATACCTCCTGCTGATGGAGGCCCTCGACAAGGACGTCATCGATCGCACGGTCGAGGACTTCTACTTCCTGTCGCGCGCCAGCTTGGTGAAGGACGAGAAGAACCTCGACAAGTTCGACCGCGTGTTCGGGCATGTCTTCAAGGGGCTGGAGACGGTCAACGAAGGCCTCGCCGCCGACATCCCGGAAGAGTGGCTCAAGGCGCTAACCGAGAAGTTCCTGACCGACCAGGAAAAGGCCCAGATCGAGGCCCTCGGCGGTTTCGAGAAGCTGATGGAGACCCTGCAGGAGCGTCTGCGCGAGCAGAAGAAGCGCCACGAGGGCGGAAACAAGATGATCGGCTCGGGCGGAACCAGCCCGTTCGGCAACAACGGCTACAACCCGGAAGGCGTCCGGATCGGACAGGACAAGAGCCGCCATGGCCGGGCGGTGAAGGTCTGGGACAAGCGCGAGTACAAGAACCTCGACGACAGCGTCGAACTGGGCACCCGCAACATCAAGGTCGCCCTACGCCGCCTGCGGAAGTTCGCCCGCACCGGCGCGGCCGAAGAGCTTGATTTGAACGGCACGATCAAGGGCACGGCCGAAAAGGGCTATCTGGATATCCAGCTGCGTCCCGAGCGCCGCAACGCCATCAAGGTGCTGATCTTCTTCGACATCGGCGGCTCGATGGACGGCCATATCAAGCTCTGCGAGGAGCTGTTCAGCGCGGCCAAGACCGAGTTCAAGAACCTCGAATTCTACTACTTCCACAACTGCCTCTACGAGACCGTGTGGAAGGACAACAGACGCCGCAACACCGAGAAGATCCAGACCTTCGACGTGCTCCACAAGTTCCCGGCCGACTACAAGGTGATCTTCGTCGGCGACGCGACCATGAGCCCGTACGAGATCACCTATCCGGGCGGCAGCGTCGAGCACTGGAACGAGGAGCCCGGCGCGATCTGGATGCAGCGGGTCACCGATATCTATCAGAGCTGTATCTGGCTGAACCCGACGCCCGAGCGGCACTGGGACTACACCCAGTCGATCGGCGTCATGAAGCAGATCCTGTCCGACCGCATGTACCCGCTGACCCTGGAAGGCCTGGACAAAGCCATGCGCGAACTGGTTCGCGGCTAGATTAGCGGACCGGCGCGTCGCCGAAGTGGCCGGCGTCATTCGATGGCTGGCCGATCAGCGGCACTTCCGGCGCCGCGGTATGATCGTTGGCGATCATGGTTCCGATCCGGAAGGTGGAGCTGTTGGCGCCGCCCAGCAGGATGAAGACGTCTTCGCGCCCGTCGCCGTCGATATCGAAACCGACGCGGGCGCCCGACACCGCCTGGCTGACGTCCGTGGCCTGCGTGAGAGCAGCGTCGTTCAGCGCCTGGACCTGGGCCGCCAGCACGTTGCTGACCGCGGCGGTGCTGACCACTGTCGCGCGCCCCTCGCCCATCACGGCAAGATGGTCGCCCTTGGCGGCCGAGTAGTCGAGCACGACACCCAGCAGGGCGGCCAACTTGTCGGCCGGTCGCGCGGCGGAGATCAAGAAGGTGTCGGCGCCCGTCCCACCGGTCGCGACCGCGCGGGCGTTCATGACGATGCGGTCGGCGCCTTCGCCGCCGTCCAAGTGATCGACCTCGCCCTTCGGGGCGCCTCGGCCGTCGATATAGTCGTCGCCGGCGCCGCCGCGGATCGTGTCGCCGCCGGCCGTGCCGTACATGACATCGGCGCCGGCCGTGCCGACCATGACAGTCCTGGTCGCGGCCAAGCCCTGGCCGCCCACGTCCTCGACCACCGCCTTGTCTTCCGAGGTGGGAGGCAAGTGGCCGGAGCCCCAGGCCGGCTGCGGTTCCGGCGCGGGAGTCGCCGCCAGGTGCGAGATCTTGAACGCCGACAGGCCCTGCGGAGCCTCGCTCGGCGCCTGGATCGTGATCGCCTCGGCGCCTTGCGGCTTGACCGCCGGCGGCGGCAAGGCTTCGCCGGCCGCGGCGGCGGGCGTATGCGCCTGCGTCCGGTCCGACTCGAGGTTGAGGGCGGCGATCAGCTTGGAGGCCAAAGTCTCGATAGCCGGATCGTCGGCGCGCGGCAGGTTCTCGAAGGTCAGGCGGCCCGCCTCGCCCAGGTCGGCGCCGCGCATCTCTAGATAGAGACCGACGGCGATGACCAGCGACAGGAACGACTGGGCCTCGCGGCTGGCGGGATTGAAGGCGACGACCGTTCCGCTCTGCTCCGGGATGCCCGAGGCCAGCACCTGGCGCAGAGCGCCCCACAGGCTGCCCACCTGGTGGAACATGTCGATCGCCGCGTCGTGGACGACGAACTGGCCGTCGATGCGAGCGATGTGGACCAGAACGTCCTGGTTGGAATCGGTGACCACGTACCAGGGGTCGCCCGAATCGGTCTGGCCGAAGATCCCGTCGACCTCGCCATAGGCCGCCTCCAGCTGCTGCGTCAGCAGCATCAGCAGGCCGCGCTCGTTGGCGGACCAGTCGCTGGCCGGAGGCCGCGGGCTGAAGGCTAGGATCTCACCCATTTCGTCGCTCGTCAGGCCTGGGCCGCCCGTTCAGTCACGACCGGCTCCGCCTCTTCGGCGGCGCCGTCAAACAGAAGCCGGTACAGCTCAGGTTCGTAATATCGCAGCAAGGTGCGGGCGAACTGGCCCGGATCAAGACCCAAGCTCTCGGCCCAGACGGCTTGAGCCTCGATCGGAACGCGACCCAGACCGTTCTCCACCTGCGAGACGAAGGTGTAATAACGCAACCCGGTCTTCTCGGCCAGTTCAGCCTGAGTGAGGCCAGCGGCCTCGCGCGCGGACTTCAGCCAACGCCCCGCCTCGCGGCGCAGAGTCTTGGTAAGAGCCGCCTTGGCGGGATTCATGGCCGTTCTGGACATCGCTAAGCCGCTTCCTCGCCCCGTACGCGGGCGCTCCCTAGTTGTTACACAATGCGTAAAAACGCAACAATCGATCGTCGGCCTCGCAAGAGGCCTTGCGGATGATCTTCGACCCACATACAGTTTTTATGCAACTATTTTGAATGTATCGACCGCATGTACGTTTCGATCGCCGCCACCCACGCCCGCTCGGCAGCCCCGCTCCCACAGGAGTGGCGCGTTCCGCCGCGCCTGTCGCTGATCATGGTGGTCTACATGACCGGTCCGACCTTGATGGAGAGCGTGCGCCACGCCCTGGCCGAGCCTAGGGTCGAGGAGTTCGTCATCGTCGACAATGGCTCCTCCCTGGCCGACGCGGCCTGGCTGCGCGACCTGGCGCGCCGCGAGCCGCGCGTGCGCCTGCTGCAGGGCCTGGGCAATATCGGCTTCGCGCGCGCCGCCAATCTGGGCGCGGGCGCGGCCAAGGGGGAAGAGCTGATCTTCCTCAATCCCGACGCCTTCCTGACCCCCGGGGCGGTGGCGGCCCTGTCCGAGGCCGCCCGCGATCGCCCTTCGCCCTGCGTGATCGGGGCCCGGGTGTTCAATACAGACGGAACCGAACAGCGGGGCGCGCGGCGCGGCGAGATCACGCCCGTCACGACCCTGCTCACCCTCTCGAAGCTTAGCGCCCTTCTGCCCCCGCTGCGCCGCTTCGAGATCCACCGGGAGAGCGAAGCCCCCCCTTCGCACCCGGTGGACACCCCTACGATCTCGGGTGCCTGCTTCTATATGCGGGCCACCGATTTTCACGCCCTCGGCGGCTTCGACGAGGGCTATTTCCTGCATGTCGAGGATATCGACCTGTGCTGGCGGGCCCGCCGTCAGGGCGGCAGCGTGCTGTTCCAGCCCGACGCCCGCATCGTCCACGTGGGCTCGACCAGCAAGGAGAACCCGCTGGTCGTCGAGTGGCACAAGGGCCGCGGTCTGGTGCGCTACTTCCTCAAGCGCGCCGATAGCCTGCCCCGCAAGGCCCTGGCGCTGCTGCTGGCGCCGCTGATCCTGGGCGTGGCGGTGGGCCGGCCGCTGCTGCGCCAACTGCGCCGCGGCCGGATGGGTCGCCCCGTCGAGCGTCTCGCCGCCGTCGGCTGAACGCCCGCTGGAGAGCGGAGCAGCGCGCGTTTCGCGGAAAATGCCGCCAACAACCGTCCATCCGCGTTCAGACGATGATCTTGACGCTTGCGCCAAATTCGAACGCCCGTAAGACTTCCCCACGGGTAAAGGGGAACATGTAGTGAGTCCGACCACCGACGTCGCCGCTTCCAACGAAGTCGAGGCGGCAGAGACCGAAGCCGCCACCAAGAATCTGGTCTTCGTCGCCGCCGAGCGCCTGTTCGCGCTGCACGGTTTCCAGAATGTCTCCGTGCGCGACATCACCGCCGCCGCCGGCGTGAACCTGGCCTCGGTGAACTACCACTTCGGGTCCAAGGACGCCTTGCTGTTCGAGATCTTCCGTCGCCGCACGGCCGAGCTCAATCGCGAGCGGGCCAAGATGCTGCACGAGGCCAACGACCGCAACGACGGCGCCCCGCCGCTGCGCGAAATCCTGGCCGCCCTGCTGACCCCTCCCCTGCGCTGGCTGGCCCCGGACCACGAGCGCCGCATCTCGCTGCAGTTCCTGATCCGCGCCCGCAGCGAAGGCACCGACGAGATTCGCACCGTGCTGAAGACCGACGTCTCGCACCTGCGACGCTTCTCCGACGCCCTGCTGCGCGCCCGTCCGGACCTGTCGCCGGAAGACGTCTACTGGCGGCTGCACTTCACCCTGGGCATGCTGCACAACAACCGCTTCGCCGAGTTCGACCGCCTGAACGTGCTCTCGGAAGGCCAGACCAGCGAGGCCGATGTCGTGGCCCTGCTGGGCCGCATGCTCGCCTTCGCCGAGGCCGGTTTTCTCGCCTAACGCGTAGTCCGGAACCCAGTCACGGCCGGCGCGTTCTGCGTCCGGCATGGGACGGCTGCGGATCCTTCACGAGACTCGGTACTATTATGAACGGCCGGTGCGGTTCGGACCGCAGCGGCTGATGATCCGCCCGCGCGACAGCCACGCCCTGCGCATCGTCGAGGCCTCGCTGCGGCTGTTTCCGCCGGGCGCGACGCGCTGGAGCTATGACGCCAACGGCAACTGCGTCTGCATTTTCGAACCGACAGGCCAAGCCGACGCCATGCGTGTGGCCAGCGAGCTTGTCATCGACCGCTACCCCGCGCCGCTAGCGCCGCAGCGGATCGAGAACCCCGACACCCTGACTCCGATCGTCTATTCCCGCGAAGATCGGATGACGCTGGAGCCGTTCATCGCCCCCGTCACCGACGACCCTGACGCGGTGCTGCTGCGCTGGCTGCGCGACATCCGGGCGCATCGCGACGAACCGGCCCTGGCCTTCCTGCTGCGCATCAACGAGCTGATCCACAGCCAGTTCGAATATCGCACGCGCATGGAAGAAGGCGTGCAGACGCCGGTCGAGACGCTGCGGAAACGCAGCGGAGCGTGCCGCGACCTGGCCTGGCTGATGGTCGAGGGCCTGCGACGCCTGGGTTACGCGGCCCTGTTCGCCACCGGCTACATCCATTCGCCCGGGACGATGATCCGCGGCGCCGGCGCCACCCACGCCTGGTGCGAAGTCTTCCTGCCCGACCTGGGCTGGCTGGAATTCGACCCCACCAACGGCTTGGCCGAGTCGCCGGACTTGATCCGCGTGGCCGCCACCCGAACGCCGGCCCAGGCGTTACCGGTTTCCGGGGCGATCATCGGCGACCCGGGCTCGGCGCGTCTTCACGTCTCCGTGGAGGTGCGCCTTATCGATCCCATTAATCATGCGGCGTGATACAGTGAGTGCGCGTACGGGAGGAAAAGCCATGACTAGCGGCTTCCAGCACCAGGACCCCATGCGGAACTTCAGCTTTCCCAAGGCGGAGCCCAAGGCCCAGCACGGCCAGAAGCCCGATCAGGAATGCCTGAAGGTGAAGGAAAAGCGGACCTTCGAACCCAAACCCGGGCACTGAATTGTAAAAAAGGCTCACGACCACCCCCTCGGGGCGCCCCTGTCACGCGAGCGATCTATACAGACACTCGCGGCGTCTTTAACTTTTGACGCCTGGGGAATGGGGAGCACCACGAGTATGCGACGCGTCGCGCTCGGATGTCTGTTGGCGACGGCTGGTCTGGCGGTGGTGAGCGCCGCGACGGCCCTGTCGACTCGCGCCCCAGAAGAATTCAACCAGACCCTGACCTTGGCTGGCGGACCTGAGGCTGGCGGAGCGGACGTCCGCGCCCCGGTGGACGATCCCGATGCGCCGATCGCGACGGCGCGCTATGGCGGCGAGCGGTCTCGCGTCGCCGCCCCCATGGCCATCGCCGCCGAAACCCACGCCGTTCCGGCCGTGGCGACGGTGGCCCTTGCCGGCGGACCGCAAGACGTCAGCGTGGCCGGCGACGCGCCTGCCGTGGCCATCGCCGCCGCTCGGACAACCCCGCCTTCCGCTCCGGCCGCCGCGCGTCCGGCGGCGCGTATCCTGGCCGAGGCTTCGACCGCGCCGCGCCGTCCGGTGCTGGCCCTCACACGGGTCGAGCATCGCCGCCCGGCCGGCAAGATTCTGCAGATGCGGGTCGACGACCAGCCACTGGCCTTCACGCCCATGGGCCTGCAGTCGGGCGCGGTGAAGCGCCTGACCCTGAACGCCTCGAACCTGATGTCCAAGGCCAGCGCCTCGGCCGAGGATCTGCGCCGCGGTCGCTGGATGCTGTACGCCGCCAGCTCGGGCAAGGCCTACGGCCTGAACCTGATCCGCGACACCTTCGGCGGTTGGCGCAACGCCGGCTATAGCGAAGAGAAGATGGCCCGCTTCGGCAGCCGCCAGATCGGCGTGGGCTATCGCAAAGGCAATAGCCTGATCTCGCTGAGCGCGACGCGCCGCAAGCTCAATTCGATCGACTATTCCGACAAGGACACGGTCGTCGGCGTCAGCGTCTCGGTGCGCGGCCGCTAGGGTCCATATTCGATCGAAGCTTGGAGACCATAGAATTCAAGGCTTCCAGCGCTTGTCATCCCGGAAGCCTCGTAGAGGCTGTCCGGGACCCAGGGGCCGGCGCATTGCGGTTTCCCCTGGGTCCCTGCTCTCCGCTTCGCTGCGGGCGGCATGACAAGAAAGGGGCTGCTCCCTACTGCATCTGGCCGCTAGCCGCCTGTCTCGGTTCTGCAAGGATGTAATGCGCGCGCGTCTGGACCCTCGCCATTCAGGGGCGTAAAGCGCCCTCGTGTCCGATCCATCTCCCGCATCCTCCCCGCTCGCGACGCGCCTGATCTCGATCGCGGTGGCCAGCGCGCTCCTGATGGAGTTTATCGACTCCACGGCCCTGTCGACCGCCCTCCCCACCCTGGCCCACGCCTTCGCGGTCGATCCGATCCACCTGAAGCTGGCCCTGACTTCCTACATTCTCGCCCTGGCGGTGTTCACGCCGGCCAGCGGCTGGGCGGCGGAGCGGTTCGGGGCGCGACGGGTGTTCCTCTCGGCCATGACCGTCTTCCTGCTGGGCTCGGCCCTGTGCGGCCAGTCACGAAGCCTGGAGACCTTGGTCGCCTCGCGGATCGTCCAGGGGATCGGCGGGGCGATGATGACGCCGGTGGCGCGGTTGATCGTGGTGGGGTCCACGCCCAAGGACAAGCTGCTCACCGCCATGGGCTGGTTCACCATGCCCGCGCTCGTTGGGCCCTTGATCGGCCCGCCGATCGCCGGGCTCGTGCTCAGCGTCGCCGACTGGCCGTGGATCTTCTACATCAACCTGCCCGTCGGCCTGCTGGGCGTGATCGCCGTCATGCGCTTTGTCCCACGGAGCGAGCCCAAGCCTGACCTGGGCCGCTTCGACACCATCGGGTTCGTCCTGTCGGCCCTGGCGGTCAGCGGCCTTGTCGTGGTCGCCGAGACGGCCGGCGTGGGCCTGTTGCCGCCCTGGGCCCAGATCGCGTTGCTCGCGCTCTCGATCGCCTGCGGCTTTGTCTATCTGCGCATCGCCAAGCGAACCGGCCGCCCGATCCTGGACCTCACTCTCCTGCGCTACCCGACCTATCGCGCCAGCCTGGTCGGCGGGACGCTGGTGCGGCTGGGCATCGGCGCCAGTCCGTTCCTGATGCCCCTGCTGCTGCAGGTGGCGCTCGGCTGGAGCCCGCTGAAGGCCAGCTTCGTCACCCTGGCCACTGGCGTCGGCGTGCTGTCCGCGCGTCCGTTCGCGAGCAAGATTCTCAAGCGTTTCGGCTTCCGCACCGCCCTGACTGTGTTCGTCACCCTGACGGCGCTGTTCACCGCCGCGCCCGGCTTCTTCCGTCCGGCCACGCCCATGGCCGTGATGATGATCGCCCTGCTGCTGGGCGGCTTCTGTCGGTCCAACCAGTTCATCGCCACCAACACCATCGCCTATGCCGACGTGCCGGAAACCTCGACGGCGGCCGCCTCGACCCTATCGGCCGTGACGCAGCAGATCGGCCTGGCCCTCGGGGTCAGCTTCGGCGGCATGATGCTGCACCTGGCGCGCGGCGCGGGCGGCGCGCTGACGCCCGACCGCTTCACCTTCCCGTTCCTGGCGATCGGCCTGGTGACCCTGCTGGCCCTGCCCGTCTACCTGTCGCTGGACAAGGACGCCGGCGCGGCGATCAGTGGCCGCGATCGGGCGCCGGCCTAGGACTTGGTCCGGCGGCCGCCCCGCGAGTGGTTGGCGGTCATCGGATCCGGCTTCTTCGGCGGGACCCAGCCTTCGGGTTTGCGTGGTACGGGCTGGTCGGTGCCCAGGCCCATCCGACCGGGGACCTGACGCTGGAAGTACGACGCTTGCGGACGCTTCTCGACGTTCCGGACCAAGGCGCTGCGCTGGATGCCCTCGATCTCAACGCGAAGCCGGCCGGCCGTCTCGAAATCCTGAGCCGCGACGGCCTCTTCCAGCTGTTCCTTAAGTTCGTCGAGATGGGACATCGGCGCCTCCATGGGTCAGCTTCCATGGAGAACGCGCGAGGTCGTGGTTTAGCCGCGCGCCGCCGCGATGCGCGCGCGGGCGATCTCGTCGGCGACCAGGTTGGCCGGGCGTTTCTCGGCGATCGACTGGTCGATGACCTCGGCCAGGGTCTGGGCCAGGCGGTCCAGCTTGGCCGCCACCCAGTCGCCGTCGAAGGCGGCGCCCGCTTCCAGGCCCCGGATCTCGGCGGCCACGTTGATGATGCCGCCGCCGTTGATGACGTAGTCGGGGGCGTAGAGCACGCCGCGATCGAACACGGCCTGGCCGATCATGGCGTCGGCCAGCTGGTTGTTGGCCGCGCCGGCGATGATCCCGGCCTTCAAGCGCGGCAAGGTCGCCGCCGAGATCGCCCCGCCCAAGGCGCAGGGCGCGAAGACGTCAGCCTCGACGTCGAAGATGGCGTCGGTCGGCACGATCGTCGCGCCGGTCTTGGCGGCGACCGCGTTCAGGGCCGCCTGGTTGACGTCGGCGATGGTCAGGATCGCGCCGGCGGCGTGCAGCTTTTCCGCCAGATAGCCGCCGACATGGCCAACGCCCTGGATGGCGACGCGGACGCCCTTGAGATCACGGTTCAGGGCGCGCTCGACGCACAGCCGCACGCCGCGGAACACGCCCTCGGCGGTGACCGGCGACGGGTCGCCCGAGGCGGCGGCGTGACCTTCCAGGCCGGCGACGAAGCGGGTGGTCTTGCGGGTGCTTTCCAGGTCGGCCGGCGAGACGCCGACGTCCTCGGCGGTCCAGTACTTGCCGTTCAGGCTGTCGACCGCACGGCCGAAGGCCTCGAAGAGTTCCGGGGTCTTCTGGCTGCGGCTGTCGCCGATGATCACGGCCTTGCCGCCGCCCAGATCGAGCTCGGCCATGGCGTTCTTGTACGACATGCCGCGCGACAGGCGCAGGGCGTCGGTCACGGCGGCGTCGGCGCTGGAATAGTCCCACATGCGGCAACCGCCGGCGGCCGGGCCGCGCGCGGTCGAGTGGATCGCGACAATCGACTTCAGACCAGTTTTTTCATCGAAGAAAGCGTGGACGCCTTCATGTCCCTCGAAATCGGGGGAATCGAACAAGGTCATGCCGTCGGTCTCGCCTATGCCAGAATGAACGTGGCGGCTTTACGCCCCCTCGCCCCGCCTCACAACCCCGAAGACCGACGCGAGGGAGTCTTGCGTTTGGCCGGCTTGGGCGGATCCAACGCCGCCATCTCCGTCACGCTGGACGGAATGGGCGGCGCGCCCGAAGGCGGCCAAGGCCCCGGCGCGTCGCGCAGGAAGGCCTCGGCGTCGCCCCAGACATTGGCGGCCTGCCGGTCGACCAGCAGCAGGTGATAGCCCTTGGCGTAGTAGGCCGTCCGCGCGCCCGGCTTCAGGCGACCCACGGCCTCGACCGTCGGTTCGCGCGGGATGATGTGGTCGTTGGCGCCGTAGAACCACGCGACCGGGACATTGATCGCGCCCGTCGACTTCCAGGCCCGCTCCATCAGCCCGACTAGGCCGTAGATGGTGTCGGACCGCGCACCCCAGATCATCAGCGGGTCGCGACCCATGCGACGCAGCTCGTCGATATTGTCCGAGGCCATGACGTTGCGGACCAGCCAGTCCGGCGGCTTGACCACCCACTGGCCCAGCACGTGCGCGGTGACCCAAAGGCTCATGCGGTTGGGCAGCGGCTGGTTCGACCAGCCCCAAACGGCCGGGGCGAACAGCATCAGCTTGTCGACCGGCGGCGGATTGTCGGAGGCCATGGCGCTGACCGCCAGAGCGCCGCCCATGCTGACGCCAGCCAGGGCGACCTTCGCCCCCGGATGACGCTCGCGCACGACCGTCACCAGGGCCCGGACGTCGTCCAGCACCAGTTCGGTCGGCGCCCAGACGCCGCGCTCGGGCGAACGGCCAAAGCCCCGAACGTCCAGGGCGTAGGTCGCGATCCCCTTCCCCGCCCACCAGCCGGCGGCCAGGTGGAAGGCGTTCGAGTAGTCGTTCATGCCGTGCAGAGCGACGATCACCCACTCCGGCTCGCCCGTCGGCAGCCAGCGCATCAGGCCCAGGCGCGCGCCGTCGAAGCTCACGAAGGCGTCGGTCTCGATCCGAGGCCCGCGAAAGCCCAGGGGTCCAAGGCCTGGCCCTTGTCGCAGCGGCGCGCAGGCCGAGAGCACGGCGGCGGACGCGGTCAGGATCAGGGCGCGGCGGTTCATCGCCCCAGAATGTCCGCGACACGCTGGCGAAGGAAGGGAACGACGTCCTCCTCGAACCAGGGATTGCGCTTCAGCCAGGCGGTGTTGCGCCACGAAGGATGCGGCAGCGGCAGAACATTCGGGCCGAACTCGCGCCAGCGGGCGATGGTCTCGGTCATGGTCTTGCCGGTCCGGCCCGGCAGCGCCCAGGTCTGGGCGTAGCTTCCGACCAGCAGGGTCAGCTCGACGTTCGGCAGGCCCGCCAGCAATCGAGGTCGCCACATCGTCGCGCAGCGCGGCGGCGGCGGATAGTCGCCGCCCTTGGGATTGGTCCCCGGAAAGCAGAAGGCCATGGCCGCCACGCCGATCTCGGGCCGGCCATAGAAGGTCTCGCGGTCGACGCCCATCCACTGGCGCAGACGGTTGCCGGAAGGATCGTTGAACGGCAGGCCGGTCTCGTGGACCAGCCGCCCCGGCGCCTGACCGGCGATCAGGATGCGGGTCTCCGCGCGCACCCGCGTCACCGGCCGGGGAACATGCGGCAAGTACGGCGCGCACGCCCGGCAGGCGGCGATATCGGCCAGGATTTCGTCGAGCGGCATCAGCGGGATTTAGGCGCGCGCCTGCGGATGCCAAGCGTGACTAGTCTTCGTCGCCCTCGATATCGTCCGGGACGTTGTCCTCGAAGCTGGTCGGGTCGCCCTCAAGCCGCGTGCGGATGCGATAGACGCCGCGGAATTTCTCCGGATTGACCGGCTTGTTGTGGCGCAGGATCACGACCTTGCCCTCGCGGGCCAGTTCGATGGCGTTGGTGCGCACGTGGCCCAGCAGTTGCTGCCAACGCTCGGGCTGGATGGCCTTGGCGACGTTCATCGGGTCGATCGACTTGCCTTCGGGCAGCGCCGCCAGTTGAGACAGGATGGTGTCTTGGATCGGGGAGGTCATGAGCGCTCCCTTGCCATGGATTGTCAGCAGAGGCGAGAGCGTGGACAGGACTTGGCCGCTTGCGCCCAGCGCCGCGCCCTTCTAACTGAACAGCGATAAGAACAAGCGGAGGGGATGCGCCATGGACGGCGGAAACGAAATCTCGAGCGGCCCGCGCCTCGTCCAGGCGGGCGACTGGGCCGGCTGGAGCACGTGGTCGGGCATGGACCCGTTCGAGGACCAGTCTGGCCCCTTCTATTTCCGTGAAGACGAGAACGGCCGGGCCACCACCGCCTTCCGCGCCGAGACCAAGCACATGAACGGCGGCGGCTTCATGCACGGCGGCTGCATGATGACCTTCGCCGATTTCTCCCTGTTCGCGATCGCCTGGAAGGAACTGGCCGACAGCCGCGCGGTGACGGTCAGCCTGAACGGCGAATTCGTCGGCCCGGCCCGCCCCGGCGATCTGATCACCGGGACGGGCGAAGTGATCAAGGCCGGCGGCTCGCTGCTGTTCATCCGCGGCCTGATCTCGACCGGGACCGGACCGATGCTGAACTTCTCGGGCGTGGTGAAGAAGATCAGGGGGCGGGTCTAGGGGCGGGCATCCCGGCGGCCGCGGCGGGGCGCGCCAGCATTTCGGCCAGCCAGCGGTTGACGTGGACCAGATCCTCATCGGGTCGGAAGTCGATCATCCGGCCGAAGTCAACGCCCGTGACGGTGACGATGTCGGCGATGGTCACCCGCTCGCCGCCGATAAACGGGCTTTCCGCGAGTCGCGTGTCGAGAAACTTCAGCGCCCGCTTGGCGCCGGCGAGATTGTTCTCGCCGACCTCCCGCACCTGCTGCTCCAGGGCCGCCATATTGGGGTTGGTGTGTCGCACGGCGAGCGCCAGGGGCGTCACGATCATCATTTCCGTGCGCCGCTGCCACATCTCGATGACGGCGGCCTCCCGGGCGTCGCGCCCGAACATGTTCGGCTCGGGATACAGACTTTCCAGGTAGCGGCAGATGGCGACCGACTCGGTGATCACCGTCCCGTCGTCCAGCTCGAGGGCCGGCATATGGGCCACGCCAACCTTCGTCCGGTATTCAGGCGACTTGTGCTCGCCGCGCATGATCGACAGCGTCACCACCTCGATGTCGGTGATGCCCTTCTCGGCCATGAACCAGCGGACACGCCGAGGATTGGGCGCGCGGAGACAGTCGTAGAGTTTCAAAAGAAAATCCTCCCGGCTTTTGACCAGGAGGATGATCTCATTCCGCAGCGGAACGGAAGTGCGAGCTTTTACAGCCCGAACAGGCTCCGGGGCATCAGGCCGATCAGGGAGCCGGTCAGGCAAGTGGCCAGGAAGCCGGCCATCATCGCCTTCCAGACCAGGCTCAGCACCTCGGCGCGGCGTTGCGGCACCAGGACCGAGAAACCGGCGACGTTCATGCCGACCGAGCCGATGTTGGCGAAGCCGCACAGCGCATAGGTCATGATCATGCGCGTGCGCTCGTCCAGCGCAGCGCCGCCGACCTTGGCCAGCTGGATGAAGGCGGTGAACTCGGTGAGGATCAGCTTGACGCCCAGCAGGCCGCCGGCCGCGCCGGCTTCCTTCCAGGGCACGCCCATCGACCAGGCCAGCGGCGAGAAGACCACGCCCAGGCCGCGCGCAATGCTCATCGGCTGACCGCCGACCATCGGCATGGCGCCCAGGATCTTGTCGACCATGGTGGCCAGGGCGACGAAGACGATCAGGGTCGCGCCGACGTTCAGCGCGATCTGCAGGCCGTCGGTGGTGCCCTTCATCACCGCGTCGATCGAGGAGCCGTAGGTCTTGTCCTCGACCGAAAGATCCAGGTCGGCGCCCTTCTCCATCGGGTCGGACGGCACGATGATGCGCGCCAGCAGCACGCCGGCCGGGGCGGAGATGATCGAGGCGGTCAGCACGTGGGCGGCGGCGTTGGGCAGCACGCCGGCCAGGATGGTGGCGTAGGCGACCATGGTCGAGCCCGAGACGCAGGCCATGCCGACTGTGATCAGCATGAAGAGTTCCGAGCGGCTCAGCTTGTCGAGATACGCGCGAATGAAGATCGGGCCTTCGATCTGGCCCATGAAGATGGTTGCGGCGGTCGCCAGGGCCGGCGGTCCGCGCAGGCCCAGCGTCTTCTGGAAGATGAAGCCGAAGCCCTGGGCCAGCCACTTCAGGATCTTCCAGTGCCATAGCAGCGCCGACAGGGCGCAGACCACCAGGATCACCGGCATGACGCGGAAGGCGAAGATGAAGCCCGCGCCCGGATTGCTGACCGGATATGGCTGGTCGCCGCCGGCCAGGAAGCCGAACACGAAGGCGGTGCCGGCCTGAGTCGAGCTGGCCAATCCCTCGACGGCCCCGTTGACGCCCTGCAGCAGCTGGCGCGCCTGGGGCAGGCCGAACAGCACCACCACCAAAAGCACCTGCACGACAAGGGCGGCGATCGCCAGAACCCAAGGGAATCGCTTGCGATTCTCGGAAACGAGCCAGCAGAGGCCCAAAGTGAGCGCCAGACCCGCCAGGGCCTGAACGTTCTCGGGACGGAACATCAAGACGACAACCTTAAAAAGAGGCGACGCCCCCGCGACGCCGATCAAGGGGCGAAGAATGACACCAACTCCGCCGTCGCACGCAAGCAGGTTCGGGAAGGTTTGTTAAGGAAGGAGTCGATTGCCTAAGTCAGAAGCCACTTACTAACTCATCTCGCCATCCCAGACGGTCCCGACGGGCCATCCAGGATGGCAAGCTGGAGTTCTAGGCGGTCACGTTCGTGCCGCCGCTGACCGAACCGCCGCTCGACGACGCGGACGAGGTCGTCATCGCCGCGTCCAGCTGGGCCAGCAGCTTCTGCATCAGGTCGGCGGCGGCCGTGGAACCGGAGATCAGGCTGGCCAGGGTCGAGGACGCGTCGGTCCCCGTCGACTTGCCCTGCTCGAGCATGGCGGCGAACTCGCCGCCGCTCAGCGTCCCGTCGCCGTCCTGATCAGCGGTCTTGATCAGGTCGGAGGCGGCGCTGGTTCCGTTCGCACTGTCGCTGCTGTTGGCGGCGGCCAGTTCCTCGGCCGAGACCGTGCCGTCCTGGTTGGTGTCGAGACTCTCGAACACGCCGCTCGAAGCCGACGCCCCCTCCGCGCCGCCGGAGGGGGGCGGACCGTGGTGGTGGCCTTGCGCGCCGCGCGTCGCCTGGGTGGACGACTGGTTCGCGGCGGCCGTGGTGATCGCCGATGAGATCTCGCTCGACGACAGATTGCCGTCGCCGTCGGTGTCGAGGGCCGACATGATGTCCGACGCCATCTTGTCCTCGATCCCCTCGCCCTTCGCACCTTCAGGGGCGTTGGCGGCGAGGGCCGAGGAGAGTTCGCTGGCGCTCATCTTGCCGTCGCCGTCGGCGTCGCCGGCCTTCATCAGTGAGCTGGTCAGGTCGTCGACCGACTGGGTCGAAAGCAGCGACGAAAGCGTGTCGCCCTTGAAATGTTGGCCGGGGCCGCCGCTCCCGCGCATCGGCGGTGGGCCCTTCTCGCCTTCCGCCCCCTGCACATTTTGCCCGATGGACTGGAATTCGGTCAGCGAAAGCTGCCCATCGCCGTCAGCGTCCGCCGTCTTGAAGGCCGCCTGCTGCAGTTGGCGAAGCTGGGCCAGACTCGTCGATGAGCCAGCGCTGGTTACGGTCATAGTGCTCACCCTCTGTAGGGAGGCCGCCTGCGTGGGCGAGCCCCTTCCTCCGCGCCGCGTGTCGACGCCCGAGAGATCACGCGAGAAACAGTCCAGTTTTCAGCATGTTGCAGTTAAGACATGAGGCATTTCGCTGGCAAGGTTAACGCTGCACGGCCTGCGCGAGACAAGCTTTTACGGCTCGCGCGGAGCGCGTGCTACGGACCAGTCAGTTCGCGGACCAGGGCCGTGCGGTCGTAGACCTTCGTCAGCGCCTCGACGATGGCCGCGGACGACACCGACACCGTCCGGTTCTTGGTTCCGTCGTAGCCGTAAGCGCCGCCAAGCGAATGGATGTTGCCATCGAAGGCCAAGCCGAGCATCCGCCCCTTGGCGTCCAACACCGGCGAGCCGGAATTGCCGCCGATGATGTCGTTGGTGCTGACGAAGTCGAACACCGTGCCGGATTTCAGATCGTCCTTGGCGTCGAGCCAGCGCGGGGCGGCGGCGAACGGTTCGGCGCCGGTGATGCGGTCGTAGAAGCCTGCGAAGGTGGTGACGGCCGCAACCGCCCGCCCCTGCTCGCGCCAACCGGCGACCTGGCCAAAGGACAGGCGCAGCGAGAAGGTGGCGTCCGGATAGACCGCGTCGCCCAGCACGGCGAAACGGGCTCGGGCGATCTTCTCCGCCGCCTTGTCGACCGGTCCCGAGACCTCGGCCTCGTAGGCGGCGCGGGCCGCGCGGGCCAGCGGATCGACGCGGCGGACGAACTGGATCAACGGGTCGTCCGAGGCCTCGATGGCTTCCAGCCCGCCTGTCCACAGCGCCTCACGCACGGCCGGATCGCCGAGCCGGCTTTCGGCTAGGCGTTCGGCGATGGCTTCGGGGCTCTCATGGCCCAGCAGGGCCCGGACCTGCGGCGCGTCGACGGTCAGGACCTCGCGGGTCTTCAGCAGCCAGTGCTCCAGATAGACCCGCTCCAGCACCGGATCGACCGGCGGCAGGTCGGCCAGCCTGCGTTCGATCATCGGCAGGCGGCTGTCGGCGTATTCGGGCAGCCGCGAGGCGTTGGGCTTGGTCCGCTCCTGCGCCGCCTGGACCAGCAGGCGGGCATAGTAGAAGAGATCCGAACCGCCGCCCGCCCCGCTCTCCAGCATCCGCCAGGCCGGATAGAGCTCGGCCGCCTGGGCTTGAGCCTCGGCGATCTGGTCCCAGGCCGCGCCGGTCTCCGCCGCCAGTTTCGGATCGGCGGCCACCTTGGCGCGCAAGGCGTCCTCGGCCGCGCGCTTGGCGGCCAAGAAGGCCTGGTCGTTAAGCGCGGCCTGCTTGCCCAGCCCCGCCTTGTAGCCGTTCTCGACCCAGGCCAGGCCTTGCGCCGCGGCGCGAGCGTGATCGTCGTCCTGTTGACGTAGCTGGATCAGGCGGCCGCGCAGTTCGGCCCGTTGCAGCTGCTGCATCGGCAGGACGAGGTCGCGCTGGGTCTCCAGCTGGGAAACCGTCAGCTGCCGGTCGGTCGCGCCGGGATTGCCGACCACGAAGGTCGGCTCGCCCTCGACCGGGGCGCTGGTCCGCAAATGCAGGAAGCCCGGCGTCGCGGCCGGTTGGCCGTCGGCATAGAGCCGCACGAACGCCGCATCGAGCGCGTAGCGGGGGAAGTTGTAGTTGTCGGGGTCGCCGCCGAAAGCCGCCGAGGCCCTTTCCGGCGCGAAGACCAGGCGCACGTCGTCGTAGCGCCGGTACTTGTAGACCTTGTACTGGCCGCCCCGGAAAAAGCTGATCGCCTGGCAGCGCAGGCTCTGGTCCTGGCCGCAGGCGGCCAGTTCGGCGAGCGCCAAAGCGCCCTCTCGGGCCTGGACGAAGTCGCGGCCGCCCTTGCCCTCCACCGCCGCCCGCACCTGGTCGGTCACGTCGGTGATCGTCAGCAGCACCTCGGCCCGCAGGCCGGCGCATTTGCGCTCGTCCTCGCGCCCGTCGGTCAGGACGCCGTCCTTGACGTGGTCGCTGCCGTCGTCCGAGAGGGCCTGGGCGCAGTCGGCGACGCAGTGGGCGTTGGTGGCGACGAGGCCCTCGGGACTGACGATCCCACCCGAGCAGCCATTGGTCAGCCGCACCGCCGCGGCCTGGGCGGCGTCCAGCCAGACCTGGTCCAAGACGACGCCATAGGCCTGTCGGATCGCCTCGACCGGGACCTTGTCGAAGGTCCACATCCCCTCGTCCGCCCGCGCCGATCCCGTCGCGGCCAGCGCAAGGGCCAGGACGCTGATATGGGCGGACGCTGTACGAAGAACCGTCATGAACCCGTGGGTCGCTGCACTCTCCCTTGCCGCTTAACGCCGGCGCCGGGGACTAGCCAGCCTCCTTCCGCGCACCTGTACAATATTTCATGCCCGCAACGCCGCCTTACCCCGATTTAACTTGGCCGCTCGGTGATCGCCGTTCATTGCTGCAACCGTCGGTTTGGGGGAGCTAGAGTCCGAATGTCGTTGGCCTTGGCCACTCTTCTCTATGAGTGGCGTCGTTACATGGCGGCCGTGGTCGCCCTCGCCTTCTCGGGCCTTCTCGTCCTGGCGCAGGTCGGCATGTTCGTCGGCATCGGCAAGGGCTTCACCGCCCAGATCGACCGCGCGCGCGCCGACATCATGGTGCTGGGCCCGGGCGCCAAGGCGCTGTTCGGCGGCCCATCGGGCCTGCCGCGCCGCATGATCCCGCTGGTCTACAGCCATCCCGAGGTCACCCAGGTGGCGCCGCTGGACGGCTCCGGCGGCCGCTTCCAGAACATCCTCAGCCCCGAGCAGCAGGCCAAGGAAGAGGCCCGCGCCAAGAAGGCCGGCAAGGGTAAGGGCAAGGGTGGCGGCGGCGCTGGCGGCTCGGCCCGCAAGAGCGAGTTCGTCAACGTCACGGTGATCGACGCGATCCCCGGCTATGTGACCGTGCCCACCGACTACACCCAGTCGATGATCGAGGCCCTGCGCCGCCCCTACGCCGTGGCGGTGGACGAGACGGCCCTCAAGCGCCTGGGCGTCAAGAAGGGCGACAAGGCCCTCTATAATGGCAAGACCATCAATATCGCCGTCGTCACCCGCGGCTATCCGAACATCATCCAGCCTACCCTGGTAATGTCGCGCGACACCCTGCGGATGCTGGGCGAGGCCGACACCGGCCAGCGCGTCGGCCCGCTGATGGTCGAGATCCAGGATCCCTCGCGCGCCGAGATCGTCGCGGCCCAGCTCAACAAGAAGGCCGACGGCAAGTTCCGCGCCTGGACCCGCCAGGAGCTGGCCGACGCCAATTCCGGCGCCATGCTGGACGACCAGATCATCGGCATCATGCTGGGCTTCTCGGCCTTCCTGGGCCTGCTGATCGGCGTGGCCATCACCTGGCAGACCCTGCGCGGCGCGATCATGGCCAACATCAAGGAGTTCGCCTCCCTGCGCGCCCTGGGCGTCTCGATGGGCGACCTGCGCAACATCGTCATGGAGCTATCCTTCTGGGTCGGCATCGTCGGGGTGCTGGCCGCGGGCCTGCTGACCTGGCTGGTCTCGCTGCTGGCCGTGGCCGGCGGCGTGCCGATGTATTTCCCGCCGACGCTGGTGATCATCGTCGCCGTGTTCCTGATCGTCATCGCCATGCTCTCCGGCTTCCTGTCGCTGGGCATCCTCAAGAACAGCCAGCCGGCGGACCTGCTGCGATGAGCAACGATCACAGCCACAAGCGCGGCCAGAGCGCGCTCACCGCCAAGGGTCTGGTCAAGCGGTTCAAGACCGGCCGGACCTTCATCGAGGTGCTCAAGGGCGTGGACTTCGACGCCAAGCACGGCGACGTGACCATGGTCATGGGCCCCTCTGGCTCGGGCAAGTCGACCCTGGTCGCCGCGCTCTCCGGCCTCTTGATGCCCGACGAGGGCAAGGTCTCGGCCTTGGAGGCCAAGGACCTGTGGGCCCTGCCGAAAGGCAAGATCGACAAGTTCCGCCTCGACCACTGCGGCTTCATCTTCCAGGGCTTCAACCTGTTCCCGGCCCTGACGGCCAAGCAGCAGGTGATGACGGTCCTGAAGTACCAGGACGTCGGTCCCGGCGAGGCCGCGCGCCGCGCTCAGGCGGCGCTGGAGTCCGTGGGCCTGGGCCCGCGCGTCAACCAGCGCCCCTCGGAACTGTCGGGCGGCGAGAAGCAGCGCGTGGCCATCGCCCGCGCACTGGCCAAGAACCCGAACCTGATCTTCGCGGACGAACCGACCTCGGCCCTCGACGGCAAGAGCGGCGAGATCGTGATCAAGCTGCTGCGCGCGGCCGCCACCGAGCGCGGCGCGGCGGTGATCTGCGTGACCCACGACCCGCGGCTCGAGGCCTATGCCGACCGCGTCATCCACATCGAAGACGGCCGGATCCTGGACGACGTGCGTAGAACGCCCGACGCCAATCCCGCGTCGCTCAGCCACTGATTTCCTGGGGGAACCTTAGAATGCCCGCGTTTCTGCGCCGACCCGCCTTCTGGATCGCCATCGTTGTCGTCGTACTGCTCGGCGGCGGCTTCTTCTACATGAAGGGCCAGGCGGCCGAGAAGAAGAAGAAGCTCGAAGCCGCCGCCGCCCAGGAGGAGCCCTCCCCCTACGCGGCCATCGCCCAGGGCAAGGCCGACGTCGAGGGCGGCGTGATCCAGGTGGCCGCGCGCCGCCAGGGCATCGTCCGCGAGGTCTACGTCCAGGAAGGCGACCAGGTCGTCGCCGGCCAGCCCCTGGCCAAGCAGGAAGACGACGAGCCGCGCCTGGCCGCCCAGACGGCCACGGCCAACCTCGCCTCGGCCCGGGCCCAGCTGGCGCTGTATCAGGTGCAGCTGCGAACGGCCCAGCGCGAGTACAAGCGCCTGCAAGGCCTGGCCGCCTCGAACTACGTCGCCGCCCAGAAGCTCGACGCCGCCCAGGACGCGATCTCGCAGGCCAACGCCAATATCGGCGCCCAGTCGGCCGCGATCCAGGTCGCCGGCGCCCAGCTCAGCCAGTCGAGGTACCAGCAGGAGCTGACGGTGATCCGCGCGCCGGCCAATGGCCGCATCGCCCGCCGCTACGCCAATCCGGGCGCCGGCGCCTCGACCCTGAACGTCACCTCGATGTTCGACCTTGAGCCCAACACCCAGCGCATCGTCCGCGCCGAGATCGTCGAGGCCGACATCCCCAACGTGACCCCCGGCCAGGAAGTCGAGATCCAGCCGGAAGGCGATCCCGACAAGACCTATGTCGGCAAGGTCCTGCGCACCGCCCGCGTGTTCGGCGCCCGCAAGCTGGCCTCGGATGACCCCAGCCAGCGCAGCGACGAACGCGTCGTCGAGGTCGTGGTCAGCGCCGACAGCGCCCCCTTCCTGGTCGGCCAGCGCGTGCTGGTGAAGTTCATGAAGCCCGGCCAGAAGGCTGGCGTGAAGCGCGACAAGCCGACCCAGCCGGTGGCCGGCGGAATGACGAAGAAGAAGGCCTAGGACGGAGGCGGGCGGTCCCAAAGGATTCCCTTTCCGGCGGAGAGGGAATCCAAGAGGGTCTTTTAAGCAGCGCCCGTCGCGCTTCGAGGTGCGGCCACGTCCCCGTCGGAGGTTCGCCGACCTAGAAGTAGGCGGCGTTCTCCAGGTCCTCGGCCAGGCTCGGGCCGATGGGCGTCCAACCCAAGGCCTCGCGTGTCCAGGCGGCCGAGGTCGCCGCGTCCATGCCGGCGAACATGGCGAACCAGCCGAAATGCTCGCTAGGGCGGCTTTCGACGGGAAGGGACAGGCCCTTCCCGATCGCGGCGGCGATGTCCTTGAACAGGACGGCCTCCTCGGCGACGGCGTGATAGCGCTCGCCGCCCGCACCGCGCTCGATGGCGAGACGGTAGAGGCGGGCGGCGTCCGAACGATGGACAGCCGACCACCGGTTGTTTCCCTCGCCGATATAGGCCGCCACGCCCTTTTCGCGGGCCAGAGCGATCAGCATCGGCACGAAGCCGTGGTCGCCCGCGCCGTGCGTCGTCGGCGCGAGACGAACGACCGAGGCGCGAACCCCCTTCGCGACCAGGTCATCGGCCCCGCTTTCCGACATGCGCGGCGACGGGCCCGACGGCCGGTCCGCCTCGGTCGCGACGCGGCCTTGCGCCAGCATGGCCGTTCCGGAGGTCACCAGGATCGGCTTGGTCGTGCCTTCCAGCGCGCCGCCCAGGACCTCGATGGCGCGGCGGTCCTGCCGAGCGTTTTCGGCGAACTTCGAGAAGTCATGATTGAACGCGGTGTGGATCACGCCGTCACAGCCGGCCGCGGCGCGGGCCAGGACGTCGTGGTCATCGAGCGTGCCGCGCGCGACCTCGGCCCCGGCCGCTTCCAGCTGGCCTGCGCCGGCGTCGGAGCGCGACAAACCCAGAACCCGATGCCCGTGGGCGATCAACTCCTGGACGACGGCCGAGCCGACGAATCCGGTGGCGCCGGTGACGAAAACACGCATGGGAGAGACCTCGAAGGATTTCACTTCGGTCAGCCTGCGCGCTAATATTATCCTGTTAAAGTAGTGAGATTATACAGGTATAAGGCCTAACAGGATGAACGCGCCCCTCCTCGGCGAAAACAAGCTCGGCGCCTATCTGCGTGATCGCCGGGCCCGACTGGACGCCGCCGCCCTGGGCTTTTCCAGCCCGCGCCGCCGCACGCCGGGCCTGCGCCGCGAGGAGGTCGCCCAGCGCGCCCACATCAGCGCCACCTGGTACACCTGGCTTGAACAGGGTCGCGGCGGAGGTCCGTCGGCCGACGTTCTGGACCGCATCGCCCGCGCTTTGATGTTGACCGAAGTCGAGCGCGAGCACCTGTTCCTGCTGGGCCTGGGTCGACCGCCGGAGGTCCGCTACCGCCAGGCCGAAGGCGTGTCGCCGCGCCTGCAGCGGGTGCTCGACGCGCTGGACCCCAGCCCGGCCATGATCAAGACCCTGACCTGGGATGTCGTGGCCTGGAACCGCGCCGCCACCGTGGTGTTGGCCAACTACGGCGATCTGCCGGTCGAGGAGCGCAATATCCTGCGGCGCATCTTCTGCGATCCGCGGTCCCGGGCGCTCAACGAGGAATGGGAGCACGTGGCCCGCTTCGTGGTCGCCGCCTTCCGCGCCGATGTCGCGCGCGCCGGGGCGGGGGCCGAGACCTCGGTCAACGCCTTGGTCGACGAACTCAGCCGGCGCAGTCCCGACTTCGCGGCCATGTGGGCGGAAAACGACGTCCGCTACTACGGCGATGGCGTCAAACACCTTCGCCACCCGGCCCTGGGCCAGATCGCCTTCGAATACTCCGCCTTCGCGATCGACGGCCGGCCGGACCTGGGGATGATCGTCTACACTCCGGCGACGCCGGAAGAGTTCGAGCGGGTGCGGGCGTTGGTGGCGGCGGGTTGAGCCGACTTCCCCCAAGGGTCGAGGATAGGCGCGCCCATCTCCAAGGTTCGACCTATCGAATGCAGCCAATTTAATGCGAGGGAGGGCTCCCCTTGACGCCCCTCCTCCCGCGCCGCACAAACGCGTCAAACCAAACATGCGTTTGAGGGAGACTTGGGCATGGCGGACATCCGCTTCGACGGCAAGGTGGCGATCGTGACGGGCGCCGGTGGCGGCCTTGGCCGGCAGCACGCCCTGGAGCTGGCGCGGCGCGGCGCCAAGGTCGTGGTCAACGACCTGGGCGGCAGCGTCGACGGCTCGGGCGGCTCGTCCGAGGCGGCCCAGAAGGTGGTCGCGGAGATCGAGGCGTTCGGCGGCGAAGCCATCGCCCACGGCGCTTCGGTGACGGATGACGCGGGCGTGGCGAACATGGTCCAGACGGCCATGGACAAGTGGGGCCGCATCGACATCCTGGTCGCCAACGCCGGCATCCTGCGCGACAAGACCCTGACCAAGATGGAGCTGGCCGACTTCGAGCTGGTCATGCAGGTGCACGTGTTCGGCACCTTCAAGCCGATCAAGGCGGTCTGGGACATCATGAAGGCCCAGAACTACGGCCGCATCGTCGTGACCACCTCGTCTTCGGGCATGTACGGCAACTTCGGCCAGAGCAACTACGGCGCGGCCAAGATGGCGGTGCTGGGCCTGATGAACACCCTCAAGCTCGAGGGCGCCAAGAACGACGTTAAGATCAACGCCATCAGCCCGGTTGCGGCCACCCGCATGACCGAGGGCCTGATGCCGCCGGAAGTGCTGGCCAAGCTGGCGCCGGAATATGTCACCCCGGGCGTCGTCTATCTGTGCTCGGAAGAGGCGCCCACCGGCGCGATCCTGACCGCCGGCGCCGGCGCCTTCGCCCTGTCGCGCATCTACGAGACCGAGGGCGTCTATCTGGGCGAGGACGGCCTGTCGGCCGAGGAGGTCCGCGACAACTGGGACAAGATCACCGCCGAGGACGGCCAGAAGGCCTACTTCAACGGCGGCGAGCAGGGCCAGAAGTTCTTCCGGAAGATGGCCGGCGGCTAAATTGGCATAAGCATTGCCGCTTTCTCACCAAGTCACGCGCGGATTTTTGACATAACGACGATTGATACGGGGCCTTCGCGGCCCCGTATCTTTATCAAAACTGACAAAATTCATGTTCTGGACAATTTATAGCAACGGTATTTGAACAGATGCGTTAAACGCGGCGCTCCTCGAGCGCCCAACAAGCGTTCGGCGAGCCTCTTCCCCCCCAAGAAGGTCGCACGTCAAAATGTCTCTCTCGCGTACCAGCCTCGCCGCCGGCGTCGCTCTGCTGGCGCTCGCCGCCGCGTCCCAGGCCTCCGCTTCGGCCTTCTACCTCCAGGAACAATCGGTTCGCGGCACCGGCCGCGCCTATTCGGGCGAAGTCGCCGACAAGGGCGTCGGCAGCCTGTGGTGGAACCCGGCTTCCATCGCCGGCATCCAGCGCAACGAAGGCTATATCGGCCTGAACATGATCCAGGTGGACTCCAAGGTCACCAACACCGGTTCGACCATCACCCGTCCGGTTCCGCCGGCAGGCCTGACCACCCCGATCGGCGGCGCCAACACCGCCTATGACCCAATCAACGACGGCATCGTGCCGAACGCGGGCGTCGCGTTCCGCGTCAACGACAAGCTGGCCTTCGGCGTCTCGGTCGCCGCGCCGTACAACTTCACCACCGAGTACAACGCCGACAGCTGGACGCGCTACGACGCCCTGAAGTCGCAACTGCGCACGGTCAATGTCGACGGCGTCGTCGCCTATCGCGTCAACGACATGATCGACCTGGGCGTGGGCGTCACCGCCCTCTACGCCGACGCCAAGCTGACCAACGCCCTGCCGAACATCTCGCCGCTGCAGGCCGATGGCTCGCAGTCGCTGAAGGGCGACGGCTGGGCCTATGGCTACACGGTGGGCGCGCAGATCCACCCGAGCAAGGCCCTGACCATCGGCGCCAGCTATCGCAGCAAGATCGACCAGAAGCTGGACGGCACCGTGACGGTCGGCGGCCTGCTGGCCCCGATCCCGGCCGCCAACAACTTCTCGGTCGACGGCCAGGCCAAGATCACACTGCCCTGGATCGCCAATGTCGGCGCCCGCTGGGCGGTGAACGACCAGTGGACCCTGAACGCCTCGGTCAGCCGCGTCGGCTGGAAAGAGTTTGACGCCATCCGCGTCACCTTCCCGGGCGGCGCCTCGACCAGCGTCCAGAACTACAAGAACGTCACCACCTACGCCGCCGGCGTCGACTACCAGGCCTCGCCGCGCCTGACCCTGCGGGCCGGCGTCCAGTACGACCCGACCCCGACGCCGGACGTCGGCCGCACCGCCCGCGTGCCGGACGGCGACCGCATGATGTACGCCGCCGGCGCCACCTGGGCCGCGACCGACAACATCAAGCTGGACGCCGCGATCAGCTACATCAGCTTCGATGACAGCAAGATCAACCGCACCGACGTGACGGCGACCAGCTCGACCGTCCGCCTGAATGGCGACGTCACCGGCTCGGCCGTTGTGCTGGCGACCGGCGCCCGCTTCAGCTTCTAAGGCTGACGCACCGCTGAAAAGAGAAGCCCGCCCGGAGCGATCCGGGCGGGCTTTTTCATGGCTGGTGGCTGACCGTCGCCCACAGCGTCTTCGCCGCTGCGACGAAAACCTCGGCCGCCTGACCCTTGGGTTCGGAAATCACCGCCGGAACGCCCTCGTCTCCGCCCAGGCGGACGGCGATCTCGATCGGCACGCGGCCCAGGAGCGGCACGCCCAGGCGCTCGGCCTCGGCGACGCCGCCGCCCTCGCCAAAGATCGGGATCGGCGCGCCGGTCGAGGGATCGGGGAAGAAGGCCATGTTCTCGATCAGGCCCAGGATCGGGGTGGCGGTCTTCTGGAACATCGAGGCCGCGCGGCGGGCGTCGATCAGGGCGATTTCCTGCGGCGTCGTGACCAGCACCACGCCGTCGATCCGCAGCTTCTGGACCAGGGTCAGCTGGACGTCGCCGGTGCCGGGCGGCAGGTCGACCACCAGCACGTCCAGCGGCTGGGCTTCCGAGCCCCAGGCCACGTCGTGGATCATCTGGCGGACGGCCGAAGAGGCCATGGGCCCGCGCCAGATCATCGCCTTGCCCTCGTCGACGATGAAGCCGATCGACATCAGCTTGACGCCGTGGGCTTCCAGCGGCTGCAGCTTCTCGTTCTCGAACAGCGGATCCCCATCGACGCCCATCATCTTGGGGGCGGAAGGGCCGTAGATGTCGGCGTCCAGCAGCCCCACGCGCAGGCCCATCCTGGCGAAGGCGACGGCGAGATTGGTCGAGACGGTGGACTTGCCCACCCCGCCCTTGCCCGAGGCCACGGCGATCACGTGGCGGACGTGGGCGGGCTTCTCGGCTTCCGGCGGCGGGACCACGCGAGCCTGCGGATCTTCGCTGATCTTGGCGCCCTTGCGCACCCGGGTCGCGCCCTCGACGGCCTGAGCGGTCAGCACGACCTGGGCCTGCTCCACGCCCGGCAGGGCGGCCAAGGCCTTCTCGGCGGCCTCGCGGACCGGGGCGTAGGCGGCGGCCTGGCTGGCCGGGACCTCCAGCATGAAGCCGGCGCGGCCGTTGCGGACCACCAGGCCCTGCACCAGGCCGGCGGCGACCAGACCCTGCCCGCTCGCCGGGTCGGCGATGCGGTCCAGCGCCACGCGAGCGTCGTCGAGGGTAGCGGTCACGGGCGAGGCCTCCGGTTGGGAGAGCCTGATATCCGCGCGACCGCCCGCCTTTACAAGTGCGTAGCGCCGCGTAACGCGTGACGACGTCCCGCCGTCGCGCCCGAGCGCTAGGCCGCCATCTCCTCGACCGACGCCTTCAGCAGGTCCAGCACGTGGTGCAGGCTGTCGGCGATGTGCACGCACTTGTCGTGCATCTCCTCGTTCGGGTCGAGGATGTCGGGAACCATCACCGTCATCATGCCGGCCGCGTGGGCGGCGCGGACGCCCGGGTGGCTGTCCTCCAGCGCCAGGCAGTGGGCAGGATCGACGCCGAGGCGCTCGGCGGCCAGCAGATAAGGATCCGGGTTCGGCTTGTGCCGGGTGACGTCCTGGTGGGCGACCACCGCGTTGAAACGGCGCAGCAGGTCGAAGCGGCCCAGATATTTTTCGACCGCGATCATGCCGTTCGAGGTGGCGATGCCGCGCGGCAGGCCCTGGTCGTCCAGATAGTCGAGGATTTCGATCACTCCGGCCTTCAGCCTGGTTTCGGCCGCCAGCAGGTCCTCGACATCCGCCCAGACCCGCTCGAAATAGGCCTGGACCGGAAATTCATCGCCATAGAGGTCGCGCAGCATGAGGCCGCACTCGGGCGTCGTCTTGCCCACCATGGCCGCGTAGGTCTCGCCGGTGAAGTGGACGCCAAAGACGGATCCGGCCTCGATCATGGCGGCGCGGTAGACAATCTCGGTGTCCAGCAGCAGGCCGTCCATGTCGAAGACGACGGCCTCCACGCGACGGGGAAAGCTCACTGATGGAACTCCTCGGTCCTGTAGCCCTGGAAGTAGAGCAAGGTGGTCAGGTCGGTATGGTCGACCTTGGCGTCCGCCTGGGCCGCCACGATCGGCTTGGCGCGATAGGCCACGCCCAGGCCCGCGGCCTCGATCATCGCCAGGTCGTTGGCGCCGTCGCCCACGGCCAGGGCGTCGGCCGGGGTCAGACCCAGAGCCGCCGTTTCCGCGTTGAGGGCGGCCAGCTTGGCTTCCTTGCCCAGGATCGGATCGCCGACGTGGCCGGTCAGCGCGCCGTTCAGCTCGATCAAGGTGTTGGCGCGGTTCAGGTGGAAGCCCGCGGCCTTCGCCACCCGGCTGGTGAAGAAGGTGAAGCCGCCCGAGACCAGGGCGCAGCGCGCGCCGTGCTTGGCCATGGTGCGGACCAGGATCTCCGCGCCGGGGTTCAGCCGGACCCGCTGGTCGTAGCAGCTCTGCAGCGCCTCGACGCCCAGACCCTTCAGCATGCCGACCCGCTCGCGCAGGGCGCCTTCGAAGGCCAGCTCGCCGCGCATGGCGCGCTCGGTGATCTCGGAGACCTGCGCCTTGACGCCGGCGAAGTCGGCCAGCTCGTCCAGGCACTCGACGTTGATGATTGTCGAGTCCATGTCGGCGATCAGCAGACGCTTTCTGCGGTTCGCGACGGGCTGGACCGCGAAGTCGACCGGCAGGTTCGCCAGGTCGGCCTTGAGCGACGGTAAGTCGCCGCTTTCGACGAAGAAGTCGGCGGCCAGCGGCCCCAAGTCCTCGCGACGGCTGGACAGCCTGGCTTCGACGCGCGAAACGGCTTGTGCATAGGCGTCGGGGTCTGCCCCCACGACGGTGAGGACGGTCGGAATGGTGGAGAGTTCGGACATCGCGCCCCGCATCTGGCTGATCGCGGGCCCGACCGCAAGCGGCAAGTCCGCCCACGCGCTGCAATTGGCCGAGTGGACCGGGGCCGAGATCGTCAACGCCGACTCCATGCAGATCTACGCGGGGCTGCGTGTGCTGACCGCGGGCCCGTCTCCAGAAGAGAAGACCAAGGCGCCGCATCACCTGTTCGAGGTGGCCGACGCCGCCGTCGGCTGGTCGGTCGGCCGCTGGCTGGAGGCGGCGACCACGGCGATCGCCGAGATCGAAGCGCGCGGCAATCCTGTCATCGTGGTCGGCGGCACTGGCCTCTATTTCCGCGCCCTGACCCATGGCCTGGCCGACGTGCCGCCCGTGCCCGAGACCCAGCGCGAGATCTCCGGCCTGCTCTACGCCGCCCGGGGCGAGGAAGCGTTTCGCGAGATTCTGAAGCCCCTCGACCCCGAGGCCGAGGCGCGCATCGAGGTCGGCGACCGCCAGCGGCTGGTCCGCGCCCACGCCGTGGCCGTGGCCACCGGCAAGTCTCTGACCTCGTGGCAGACCGACACCAAGCCGGCGCTGAAGCCTGGAACATGGGAGGGCCGCGTCCTCGATCCGCCCCGCGCCGAACTCTATGCCCGCTGCGATGCGCGCCTGTCGGCCATGGTCGAGCAAGGCGCCCTGGACGAGGTGCGGGCCATGGAGGCGCGAGGCCTGGATCCGTCCCTCCCCGCCCTCAAGGCCGTCGGCTATCGCGAGTTCGCCGCCCATCTGCGCGGCGAGACCACGCTGGAGCAGGCCCTCGACGCCGCCCGCCAGGAAACCCGCCGCTACGCCAAGCGCCAGCTGACCTGGTTCCGCAACCAGACGCCGGACTGGGAGCGCATAAGCGCTCCGTGATGGTCCCTACGAAAGAAGCATGATGTCCGACCTCCACGCCCTCGCCGAACGCGTCGCCGCGCTTCTGATCGCCCGAGGCGAGACGATCGCCATCGCCGAGTCTTCGGCCGGCGGTCTGATCTCGGCGGCGCTGCTGGCCGTGCCGGGGGCCTCGAAATTCTATGTCGGCGGGGCCGTCGTCTATACCGCTCGCGCTCGCCTTACCCTGATGGATATCCCGCAGAAGGCCATGGACGGCCTGCGCTCGGCCAGCGAGCCCTATGCGGTGATGCTGGCCCGCGTGGCCCGCAAGAACCTGAAGGCGACCTGGGCCCTGTCGGAAACTGGCGCGGCGGGTCCTGACGGCAACCGCTATGGCGATGCGCCGGGCCACTGCTGCATGGCCGTGGTCGGCGAAGAGGTGTCTGTCAGCACGACGGTGGAAACCGGCAGCGACCAGCGCGCCGCCAACATGCAAGCCTTCGCCGCGGCGGCGCTCGGGTTCCTGGCCCAGACGCTGGAAACGCTGGAAGCCTAGACCGTCCCGAACAGACTGTAGGCGAAGTCGTCCATCGCCTTCTGGGAAATGCTGGTGTTGTTGAGCAGCACGACGGTGGTCTGGTCATCGAAGCGGTGGCCCAGCACCGAGCGATAGCCGGCCGCCCGGCCCGTCTCCCAGGCGAAGACGCGCGGCATGCCGTCGGCGAACAGGCTCTTCACCCGACCGCCCAGGGCGTAATCCTGGTCCGGCCAGCCCACGGTCAGCAGCGCCTTCTTGCTGGCGGGCGCCAGGAAGCCGCCATCGAGGATCGCGTGCGCGGCCTTCAAGAGGTCGCCCGCCGTGCTGACATAGCCGCCGCTGGCGGCCATGAATGGGAAACGGTCATTGCGCTGTCGCGTCAGGGGCTCCAGCGTCCGATACGATACGGCCATGTTCGCCGGATCGGTCGGCGTGGTCCGGGTCAGACCCAGCGGCCCCAGCACCAGCTCGCTCATCGCCTGGGCGTAGGCCTCGCCCGTGACCGTCTCGATGATCGCGGTGATGAGGATCCAGTTGGTCAGAACATAGTCGAAGCGCGTCCCCGGCTCGAAGATCAGATCGCCCGAGCACCACAGCTTCACCGCCTCGGCGGTCGTGAAGGTCTTTTGGAACAGGTCGGGATCGGGATTGGCCTTGGTCCACGTCGCGAAGCCATTCGGCACGCCGCTGATGTTGGTCATCAGGTGGCGAAGCTTGACCTTGGTTCCGGTGTCGGCGCGGTAGTCGGGCAGCCAGGTCGAGATGGGCGCGTCCAGATCCAGCTTGCCCGCCTCGACCAGCTTCAGCAGCGCGGTCGAGGTTAGCCATTTGGAGATCGAGGCGATGACGTAGGGCGTGTCCAGCGCGGCCGGCTTCCTGGCTTCGATCTCGGCGAACCCGACCGTCCGGGCGTAAATCGGCTTGCCGGCCCGGCCGATCAGCACCACGCCCTGGAACGGCTGAGTTTTGAGGAACGCGTCGACCGCGCGGTCCGCCGCGCCGCCCGTAAGCACGCTGGCGCCCGCCTTTCCGACCAAACCGAGCGCCGCCGCGCCCGCCAGAAATTCACGCCGTCCGAACACCGATGCGCTCCTCCGTTGCAGGAGCGCCAACGTGGGAGGGAAAAACTGCCCATGTCACGTGAAACTACGGTAAGATCACGCCACCGAAAAAGGCACAACCTTGCGGCAAAGAGCGCCTTGACGCTCCAACGGGCGCATGTCATGACCCATTCCGTAGCTTTGGAGCAAGACTCGTGCGCAAAACCATGACCGTACTTATGGAGCGGCCGTTCGCGGGGTGACCTAGAAGTCACGTCGTAGCTCGGTCGCGCGCGCAAAGGTCCTTCGGGACCTTTTTTCTTTTCCGCTTCCCTCCAGTTCAGTTTCCCGCCCCTTCCCCACTCGGACCTCTCCCATGACCGCCCATCAAACCATCGAGAGCCAAGCTCCCGCCGACACCATCGATCGCGCCATGACCGGCGCCGAGATCGTGGTTCGCGGCCTCGTGGACCAGGGCGTCGAGGTTCTCTTCGGCTATCCGGGCGGCGCGGTCCTGCCGATCTATGACGCGCTGTTCCATGAACCGCGCCTGCAGCACATCCTGGTCCGGCACGAGCAGGGCGCGACCCACGCCGCCGAGGGCTACGCCCGCAGCTCGGGCAAGCCGGGCGTCGTTCTGGTCACCTCGGGCCCCGGCGCGACCAACGCCATCACCGGCATCATGGACGCCCTGATGGACTCGATCCCGATGGTCGTCATCACCGGCCAGGTTCCCACGCACCTGATCGGCACCGACGCTTTCCAGGAAGCCGACACCGTCGGCATGACGCGCTCGTGCACCAAGCACAACTACCTGGTCAAAGACGTCCGCGACCTGCCGCAGATCATCCACGAAGCCTTCAAGATCGCCACCACCGGCCGTCCGGGCCCAGTGCTGATCGACATTCCCAAGGACGTCCAGTTCGCCAAGGGCGAGTACTTCGGCCCGACCGAGATCAAGTCGACCCATGCCTATTCGCCGCGCACCAAGGCCGACGCCAGCCGCGTCGCCGAGGCCGTCAAGATGATCGCCGGCGCGCGCCGGCCGATCTTCTACACCGGCGGCGGGGTGATCAACGCCGGTCCCAGGGCCAGCGAGGCGCTGCGCGAGTTCCAGGCCCTGACCGGCGCCCCCGTCACCTCGACCCTGATGGGCCTGGGCGCCTTCCCGGCCGCCGATCCGGCGTGGCTGGGCATGCTGGGCATGCACGGCACGTTCGAGGCCAACAACGCCATGCACGACTGCGACGTCATGATCTGCGTCGGCGCTCGCTTCGACGACCGCGTCACCGGTCGCCTGGACGCCTTCTCGCCGGGATCGAAGAAGATCCACATCGACATCGATCCGTCGTCGATCAACAAGAACGTGCGCGTCGAACTGCCGATCGTCGGCGACGCGGCTTCGGTGCTGGAAGACCTGATCGCCGCCTGGAAGGCCGCGAACCTGCAGCCGAACAAGGTCGCCCTGACCGACTGGTGGGCCCAGATCGACCAGTGGCGCGCCCGCGAATGCCTGAAGTACCGGGCGTCCGACACGGTCATCAAGCCGCAGTACGCCATCCAGCGCCTGTACGAGCTGACCAAGGACAAGGACGTCTACATCACCACCGAGGTCGGCCAGCACCAGATGTGGGCGGCGCAGTTCTTCCGCTTCGAGGAACCGAACCGCTGGATGACCTCCGGCGGCCTGGGCACCATGGGCTACGGCCTGCCCGCCGCCCTGGGCGTGCAGCTGGCGCACCCGAACAGCCTGGTCGTCGATATCGCCGGCGAGGCCTCGATCCAGATGTGCATCCAGGAGCTGTCGACCGCGATCCAGTTCGACCTGCCGGTCAAGATCTTCATCCTGAACAATGAGTGGATGGGCATGGTCCGCCAGTGGCAGCAGCTGCTGCACGGCGAGCGCTACAGCCACTCCTATTCCGACAGCCTGCCCGACTTCGTGAAGCTGGCCGAGGCCTATGGCGCCCACGGCATCCGCTGCTCGGATCCGGCCGAGCTGGACGGCAAGATCCTGGAGATGATCAACAGCGACAAGGCGGTGATCTTCGACTGCCGCGTCGAGAAGCACGAGAACTGCCTGCCGATGATCCCCTCGGGCAAGGCCCATAACGAGATGATCATGGGCGAGGTCGAGGATATCGGCAACGTCATCGGCGAGGCCGGCGCGGGGCTGGTTTAAGGTACGGGACGGGTTAGAAACGACACATGACCAGCAACACCCAACCCGCCCCCGCCTCGGCCTACGACCTTAGCCCCACGGGCGAGCCGGAGCAGACCGCGACCTTCGCCCTGCTCGTCGACAACGAGCCTGGCGTGCTGCACCGCGTGGTCGGCCTGTTCGCCGCGCGGGGCTACAACATCGAGAGCCTCACGGTCGCCGAGACCGACCGCAAGGCCCACACCAGCCGCATCACCGTGGTGACCCGCGGCACGCGCCAGGTGCTGGACCAAATCGAGGCCCAGCTGAACAAGGTGGTCAACGTCCGCCGCGTTCACGACGTCACCCGCGACCCCAACGGCGTCGAGCGCGAGCTGGCCCTGGTCAAGGTGCGCGGGTCTGGCCCGGATCGCGTCGAGGCCCTGCGCATCGCCGAGATCTTCCGCGCCAAGCCGGTCGACACCACGCTGGAGAGCTTCGTGTTCGAGATTTCGGGCGCGCCGTCCAAGATCGACAAGTTCCTGGACCTGATGCGCCCCCTGGGCCTGGTGGAACTTTCCCGCACGGGCGTCCTTTCCATCGAGCGGGGCGTCGAAGGGATGTAGCGAATGAGCGGCCTGACTGGACTGATAGCGGGCCTGGCCCTCGCCATCCAGCAGGCCCCGCCGCCATCCGATCCGTCGACCTGGTGGTCGCCGGAGGTTCGACGCCCGACCGCCGAGCAGGATCCGCTCTACGCCCGCCGGCTAGGCAAGACCGAACAGGCCACCCCGATCAACAATGGCGTCGAGCCCCTGCTCTACCGCCTCTGGGGCCTGCAGCCGCTGCAGGGCCAGGTGCTGCGCAAGGGCGAGCTGATCCTTGAGGTCTGGGCCCGTCCGGCGGGCGATGTGCGGCAAGCCGTCGTCCGCCTGACTCTGCGCCGTGACGGCCGCGCCTTCGTCCAGGCGCGCGCCGGCCTGGGCTGTTGCACCCCGGAGATCGGCCGACGGGTCGACATCAACGCCGAATTGGCCGAGCCCCGGATCGCCGCGCTGAGAGCGGTCTCCGCCGATCCAGCCTGGAGCCAGCCGCGCGCCGTCATCGTGGACTATGGCGGCGGCGCGGTGTCGGCGGTCTGCGTCGACGGCGTCTCATGGGACGTGACCCTGGTCATCCCCGGCCAAGCCCGCCATCTGCGCCGCGCCTGCGACGACGCGGAGGTCGGTTCGATCGCCGGGATCCTATCGGCGGCGATCGGCGCGGCCGTTGGACGCGACCCACGCTTCGACGCCGTCCTGCCCCGAGGCGCCGACTTCTCGCGCCAGCAGCGGGCCTATGACGACCTGCTGGCGTCGGGAGGCCGATTGAGGTCGGACGCATCCGACCGGCCCCAGCCGCCCGCCGTCCCGCCTCCGCCGGACGACGAGCCGCCAGCGGACGTCAGCCGACCTTCAGGATCTTGAAGCGGTAGAGCAGCGCGCCGAGGATCGCCCCGATCGCGGGAGCCACGAAGAACAGCCACAGCTGCGCCAGCGCCTGCCCGCCAGCCAAGAGCGCCGGACCGAAACTGCGGGCCGGATTGACCGAGACGCCGGTGACCTGGATGCCGACGATATGGATCACCGCCAGGGCGATGCCGATCCCCAGGCCAGCGAAACCGGGCGCGGCGTCGGCTCCGGTCGCGCCGAGAATGACGATGACGAAAAGCGCCGTCATCACGACCTCGAAGACAAAGGCCGCGTGCAGCGGATAGGCCCCGAGATAACCCGCCCCCCAGCCGTTCTGGCCCAGATTGGTCGTGCTTCCCGCGATACAGGCGAGCACCGCCGCGCCCGCCAGGGCCCCGACAAACTGGGCGATCCAGTAGAGGACCATCTCCTTGGCGCCCATTCGACCCGCGACGAACGCCGCGAGACTGACCGCCGGATTGACGTGGCAGCCCGAGACCGGACCGATGCCATACGCCAGGGCGATGATGGCGAAACCGAAGGCCAGGGCGATGCCCAGCTGCCCGACGTGATCTCCCCCTAGAACCGCCGCGCCGCAGCCGAATAGAACCAAAGCAAATGTTCCGATGAATTCGGCAACAATTTTTGACATTTCAAGCCCTCCCGATCGAATTTCATAAAGTTCACTGCATGACGTGAACTAATATGCATCCTACCGGCGAGTCCAAGAATATCTATACTGCCTCTAAGCGCCAGCCATCGGCTCCGGCTGCTCCCGCAGGCGCGCCACGTCCCTCAGGGGCGGCGCGCCGAACAGGCGGGCGTACTCACGGCTGAATTGCGAGGGGCTGTCATAGCCGACCGTGTGGCCGGCCGTCGCCGCGTCCAGCCGCTGGACCAGGATCAGGCGGCGGGCCTCCTGCAGGCGGATCTGCTTCTGGTACTGCAGCGGCGACAGCGAGGTCACCGCCTTGAAGTGCTGGTGTAGGGCTGAGGCGCTCATCCGCGCCTCGTCGGCCACGGCTTCGATGCTGAAAGGCTGGTCGAAGTTGCGCTTGATCCAGCCAATGGCGCGGTTGACCTGGCGCAGGCGGCCGTCGCGGCGGGCGATCTGGGCCAGCCGCGGCCCCTGCGGCCCGGTCAGCAGGCGATAGAGCATCTCGCGCTCGATCAGCGGCGCCAGAATCGGGGCGTCCTCTGGACAATCCATCAGGCCGACCATCCGGCAGGCGGCGTCGAACAGCGCCGGCGTCATCGCCCCGGCCGACATGCCGCCGACCAGCGGCGCGGCGGCGTCCAGCCGCGCGGCCAGGCCGCACTCCATGATCATCTCGCTGATCAGGTTGGCGTCGAGCACGATGCGAAAGGCCAGATAGGGCTTCTCGGGCGAGGCCTCGATCACCTGACCGGCCACCGGCACGTCGATCGACGACAGGAAGAAGTTCACGTCGTCGTATTCGTGGACGGCGTCGCCGACCAGCACGCGCTTGCGCCCCTGAGCCAGCACGCAGAAGGACGGGTCGTGGACGGCGTGCATGGGCTCCGTCGGCGCGTGGACCCGGTAGAGATTGACCCTGGGGCAGCAGGTCTCGACCGGACCTTCATCCGGCGCGAATCGTTCAATCAGGGCGGCCAGGGCCTCGCGCGTACTCATGCATTTTCCCCTTTCCGAGCGAGGCTATTCGTACGCCTTGCACGATCCTCCGTCACGCGACGCCGTTCGGTTCTGGATTTTCGTGCAATCATGCCGGAGCATCGATCTACCGGCTGGACGGACCTGTGCGCCATAGCGGCCTCGTTCCGCTTCCCAACGCGGCAACCCCCAAAATTCAGGTGCGCCTTGCGACGCTACACGCCCCGACGCGGCGTGGCGGCTCCGCGCTGGTTCGTCGCCGCCCTGCTGGGCGGGACGGCCGCGCTGACCGCCATGACCTCCGCCCTTCCGACCGTTTCGGCCGCTCCGGCCGCCTCCTCTTCATGGAGCATCGCCCGATGATGATGTCCGCCATCGTTCCCCACATCCCCGTCGCCGGCGTCTGGACGTCGCCCGACGGCTACGTCTCGCTGGAACTGCGCGCCGACGGCCGCTTCATCGAGACCCGCGCCGACTTCCCCGACGTCTTCACCGGTGTCTACGTCCTGGTCGGCGAGCGGCTGAAGCTGTTCGAGGATCACGGCGCCGTCATCAGCGGCACGTTGATCGACGGCCGTCTGAAGCTGGGAGCGGCCTGAGCCCGCGCCCGCCCTTCCCTTGGCGGGTCGAACCCCCTATATTGGAAATGTCCGGTTTCGGCCGGACTATGGGGATAAACGCGCACGTAATAAGCGGACTGGACCCGGGTGCGATTCCCGGCGGCTCCACCAAATCTCTCCCAAGTTATCGTGGGACTGCATGGGGCCGATCAGCATCGACAGACGTGTAAAGGTGTCTGCTTTCCCTCGGCTTGATCCACCGTTTCGGGTCATTTTTCTAAATGCGAACGATAACTTCGCTGAAGAGTTCGCCGTCGCCGCGTAATGCGGTGCAGGTGAATTCGCCTCTTAAGTCCTAGGGGTTCAGATCCCTAGGCGGGGCCCGGAGGGAGCCTGCCAACAGAATCCCTCCACTTTCCACGACATCGCCGACGCTCCCTCCTCTCTATTCCAGAGAAGGAATGGGGGAGCCTGCCAACAGAATCCCTCCACTTTCCACGACATCGCCGAGACTCCCTCCTCTCTATTCCAGAGAAGGAACGGGGGAGCCTGCCAACAGAATCCCTCCACTTTCCACGACATCGCCGAGGCTCCCTCCTCTCTATTCCAGAGAAGGAATGGGGGAGCCTGCCAACAGAATCCCTCCACTTTCCACGACATCGATTGCGCTTGATCGGAATTCGCAGCCGCCCGCTTTGCGCGGGGCCTCCGACGCGCTAGGTTCCCGGCTTCGTTCTCAGTTCGAAGTACCGACGCCAGGCATGTCTCAGACCAATCCGCCCGAAGACCTCATGCAATACGAGGCCATGGCCCAGGACGCCCTGCGCGGCGTGGTCAAGGCGGCCTTGAAGAAGGCGGCCGCGCCCGGCGGCCTGCCCGAGCCGCACCATCTGTACATCACCTTCAAGACCAAGGCGGCCGGCGTCTCGGGCCCGCAGGACCTGCTGGGCAAGTACCCGGACGAGATGACCATCGTCCTGCAGCACCAGTATTGGGACCTCGCGCCGGGCGAGACCTTCTTCTCTGTGACCCTGAAATTCGGCGGCCAGCCCAAGCGCCTGTCGGTCCCCTATGCGGCCCTCACGCGCTTCTATGACCCCTCGGTGCAGTTCGCCCTGCAGTTCTCCGCCCCCGAGGTGATCGAGGACGAGCCGGAGCCCGAACCCGAGGTCGAAGACAAGACCCCCGCCGCGACCGGCGAGGAAGGTCCCAAGATCGTCTCCCTGGACCAGTTCCGGAAAAAATGAGCGCCCGTAAGAAATGAACGATGTGGCCTCTGACGCTCCTCAGACCCTGAGCGACGAGGCGATCCTCGCGCGCTTCCGCGCATCCAAGAACGCGCCCACCGGATCCCAGACCCTGGGCTTCGAACTCTTGGCCGTGCGCCAAGCCGATCGCGAGGTCGAGGTCGGTTTCACGGCGCGCGCCGAGCTCCTGTGCAACCCGATGGGTCAGATCCAGGGCGGTTTCGTCTGCGCCATGCTCGACGAGTGCATGTCGGTCGCCGGCATGATCACTTCGGGCATGACCCACGTGGTTCCCACCCTGGAGATGAAGACCAGCTTCCTGCGTCCCGCCATGCCCGGGTCGTTGCGCGGCGTCGGCCGCGTGGTCAAATGGGGCCGGACGGTCTGCTTCATGGAAGGCGAGCTCCACGACTCCGAGGGACGCCTGCTGGCCACGTCCACGGGCACGGCCATTCCAACGCCGTTCGCCAACTTCAAGAAGAAGTAGGGAGTGAGCGATGCGGGGGACGGCGGCGGTCATCGGACTTCTGGCTTTCCTGCTCGCGCCGCTCTCGTCCGCCTACGCGGCCGGACCGTTCGCCAACTGGGCCGCGGTTGTGGTGGCCGGCGACTTTCACGCCCACTCCGGCGGCCCGACCGAAGCCTTCGACAACGCCCGCCGCGATGTCTCCAAGACCCTTGTCGATCTGGGCTTCGACAAGGCGGCGATCCAGCAGTTCTCGGTGCGCCCCGAGCGCTATCCGGCCGACACCCCCGGCAAGTCGGAAGCCCGGACCGTCTACGAGGCCCTCAAGACTCGGGCTTCGACGGCGACGGCGGGCTGTCTGTTCTACATCAGCACGCACGGCAGTCCGGAAGGCGTGATTCTGGGCCGACAGATGCTGCGCCCCCAACTGTTGGCCGCCCTGCTGGACGACGCCTGTCCCAACCGGCCCAGCGTGGTGGTGATTTCCGCCTGTTTTTCGGGCGTCTTCGTTGCGCCGTTGCAGAAGACCAACCGCCTGATCCTGACCGCCGCCCGGCCCGACCGCGCCTCGTTCGGCTGTGGCGTGGACGACAAGTATCCCTATTTCGACGACTGCTTCCTGTCGGCCGCGCCCAGCGCCCACGACTTCGCGGCCCTGGGCGCTGGGGTCCAGGCCTGCGTGGCGCGCCGCGAAAAGGAGACCGGGGCCGAGCCCGCCTCCGAGCCGCAGGTCTGGATCGGTCCGGCCCTGCGGCCGATGCTGCCGCTCTATGCGTTCAATCGGGGCAAGCCGGCTCCACCTTGACCGGTGATCGGGTTTGACCCCCGCGCCCAGCACGTTACACAAACCCTAGGGGTTCTTCCGCTTCACCCAGGGGACATCGTTGACGTCGCGCGTATCGCCCGCAGCCGCCCTCGCGGCGGCCTTCATCGCACTATGGTCTGTCACGGGATCGGAGGCGCGGGCCCAGGACTCGTCTCCGCCGCCCGCCGCCGACGAACCGACGCTGAACGCCGCCCCCCGTCCCTATAACAGCCTGCGCCCTCGCCGGGTGCGCCCCCGTCCCGTCGTGGCGGCCACGCCGCCCAAGCCCGTCGCGGCTCCGGCCGTCGCCGTCGCCGCCACGCCTGCGCCTACCGCGCCCGCCATCCCGGCTCCCACGCCCCATACGCCCATGTCGGCGCCGGAGCTGGAGGCCTTCGTCGATGGCGTCGTCCGCCGCGCCATGAGCCGCGACCACATCGCTGGCGTCACCCTGTCGGTGGTCCAGAACGGTCAGGTGGTGCTCAAAAAGGGCTACGGATTCTCGAACCTCGGCCAGCGCAAGCCGGTTGATCCCGATACGACCCTGTTCCGCATAGCCTCGATCTCCAAGACGTTCACCTGGATCACCCTGATGAACGAGATCGAGTCAGGCCACATGCGCCTCGATGGTCCGGTGAATCTCTATCTGCCCGAACCCCTGCAGCTGAAGGATCAGGGCAAGAAGACCCAGGTGCGCCTGCGCGACCTGATGACCCACACCGGCGGGTTCGAAGACCGGTCGATGGGTCAGCTGTTCGAGCGCGATCCCAGCCGCGTCCGCACCCTGGCCGACTACCTGCGCCAGGAACGTCCGCGCCGGGTGCGCGAGCCGGGGCTGCTGCCCAGCTATTCGAACTATGGCGCGGCGCTGGCGGGCGCCGCGGTCGCCAATGTCACCGGCAAGCCCTACGAGCAGTTGGTCAGCGAGGAGATCATCCTGCCGGCCGGCATGCGCCACACCACCTTCCGCGAGGCGCGCCCGTGGCGCGACGGCCTGCCCGCGCCGATGAACGGATCCCTCGCCGCCAACCTGTCGGACGGCTTCTCGTGGACGCCGATGGGCTGGAAGACCCAGCCGCGCGAGTTCATGGGCCAGGCGGCCCCCGCCGCCTCGGCCTCGAGCACGGCCGGCGACATGGCGCGCTACATGACCCTGCTGCTGAACGGCGGGGTGATCGACGGCAAGACCATCTTCTCGCCCAAGACCGCCTTGGCCTTCCGCACCCCGATGTACCGCCCCGCTCCGGAAGCGGCTGGCTGGAACGCCGGCTTCCAGGACGGCCCGATGCCCGGCAATCGCCGCGGCTACGGCCACCAGGGCGCGACGCTCTACTTCCATTCCAACATGGTGATCGTGCCGGATCTGGGCTTGGGTGTCTTCGTCTCGGTCAATACCGACAGCGGCGCGAACCTGCCGGCCACCTTGCCCGCGACCATCGTCGAGCACTTCTACGCCCCCGCCCCGGCCGTGCCGGCCGACAGCGCCATCACCTACGCGCAGGCCAAGGCCTATGAAGGCGACTATCTGACCACCCGCCGGGCCTATGGCGGGCTGGAGGGCTTCATCAACCGCATCACTGGCAGCGCCAATGTCCGCGCCACCGCCGATGGCCGCCTGACCGTGACCGAAGGCGGCGTCAGCAGCCTCTATAACGGCACGGAGCGCCCCGGCGTATTCAAGGCCGTCGACGGGCCGCTGATGCTGGTCTTCGACGCCAATGGCGACCGGCCGTCGCGCTTCTACGCCGCGCGCGGATTCGCCACCTATGAGCGGATCGGCTTCTTCCGGTCGGCCAGCCTGCTGAAGTGGACGGCGGTGATCGCGGGCTTGGCCAGCATCGTCACCATCCTGGGCGTCCTGTTCCGCAATCGCCGCGAGGCCCGCCAGACCCCGGTCCAGGCGCGCGCCGCCCAGATGCAGACCATGCAGGCGGTGCTGTGGCTGATCTCGGCCGGCTGCATGGGCGTGTTCTCGGCCAAGGCCGCCGATCAGACCCTCGTGTTCTTCGGCTGGCCCTCGGGTTGGCTGCTCAGCGGCTCGGCCTGCGCCCTGGTCGCCGCGGCGCTCAGCATTCTCACGCTCGGCGCCCTGCCGATGGTCTGGCGCGGCGGCCGGCGGGTCGACAGCTGGAGCAGCGGCCGCAAGCTGGCCTTCACCTTCACCGCCCTGCTCTTCGTCCTGCTCAGCGTACTCCTGGGCCTGTGGGGTTACCTGCTGCCGAAAAGCTAGTCCCGTCACCGTTCACTCCTCGGCTCGTTTCCCGGCGCCTGGCTTGCAGAACGCCGTTTGGGGAGACGAGCGAGGGAGACGCGACGTGTCAAAACTGGACGGTTTGGCGTTTGGGGGAACGGGGCTGGCGGCCTGGTCGGCGGCCACCCTGTTTTATGCCGCTTTCGGTGGGGGGCTTCTGGAAAGCGCCTTCTGGTTCTACGCGATCAACGCGTTCGCGGCGGCCGCCGCCGTGACGTTCGCCTTCCAGGCGGTCGCCCGGCTCACGCACACGCCGCGCCGCCGCCGTCTGTTCGCGATGATCCTGTTCTCGACGCCCGGCCTTGTCGCGGGGAGCCTGGTGGTCTCGCGCTACGCCGAAATCATGCCGTCGGGCGATCCCGTCAGCGTCGGCCGCTACGGCGCCTTCCTGGTGGTGCTGTACGTGGCCGTGGCCGCCTCAGTCTTCGAGCGTTCGCCGCATAAGGCTTGAGTTCAGCTTCCGCACCTGGATGATGATCCGCTCGCGCTCGCCCGGACGCCGCTCGACCAGCAACCGGGCGACCTGGGCGTCGTCGTGAAAGGCGTAGCCCTTGATGGCGTCCAGGAGGGCCTTGGCCAGGTTGTCGAGGTCCATCCACGGCGGCTCGCCCAGATATTCCATGCCGATCTCGACGCTGAACTCGCCCCACGCCGGACGAGAGCCGCGCCAGGACTTGCGGAAAAACTCGTAGATCAGCGGCTTGTAGTACTTGCCCTGGGTGGTCAGCCCGTCGACCACGATGGTCAGCTCGCCGCCGGCCTCGCGAGCGCGGACCTTGCCGTGGTGGGTCCAGTCGTCTTCGAACAAGCTTTCAGAACCTTGAGCCTGGGAGCCGAGCGCCTAGGCGCCCATCATTTCGGCCAGCTTTAGCACGGTGTTCCAGTTTCGCGTCGTGCCGACCGGATTGCGCTTCGTCTTCTTCCAATCCCGATCCAGCAGCGAGTCGGCGATGCTGATCGGGAAGTCGATATAGAGCTCCCGCGCCGCGACCGCGAACCGCTCCGGTCCGGTGTTCGCCGCTCTCAAGATCTCTTCGTCGCCCTTCGGCAGAGGCGCCTTCAGGAAATTGACGATCAGGTGGCTGGGATGGTCCTCGGCCTCGGTCTTGAACGGATTGCCGTCGATGATCGCCCGCAGGTCCGAGGGCGAGCGAACCATGAAGTCAGTGCGCAGGCCGATGCGGGCTTCCAGGGCGTCTTCAAGCACCTGTTCCAGCGCAGCTCCGCCCTCATGCGTCCCCCAAAGCAGGAGATTGCCGCTGGCCAGATAGGTCTTGGCCTCCGTGAAGCCGACGTCCTTGGCGATACCCAGCAGGTCTTCCTTCAGCACCTTGCGCTTGCCCGTGTTGATCGAACGGGGCAGCGCCAAATAGGGGATCATGCGGGGTCTCCTTCGCGCTTGCGAACATTGCCCTCTCGCCGCTCAAGGTCTAGACCGCGCTCGACCGTTTTTCCGGAGATCGCCGCATGACCGCCACGCGCATCGAGACCGACACCTTTGGCCCGATCGAAGTCGCCGCTGACCGCTATTGGGGCGCGCAAGCCCAGCGCAGCCTGGGCAACTTCAAGATCGGCTGGGAGAAGCAGCCCCTGCCGGTCGTTCGCGCCCTGGGCATCGTCAAGCGCGCCGCCGCCGAGACCAACCTGAAGCTGGGCAAGCTGGACGCCAAGATCGCCGAGACGATCATCGCGGCCGCCAACGAGGTGATCGACGGCAAGCTGAACGACCACTTCCCGCTGGTCGTCTGGCAGACCGGCTCGGGCACCCAGTCGAACATGAACGCCAACGAGGTGATCTCGAACCGCGCGATCGAGATGCTGGGCGGCGAGATGGGCAGCAAGAAGCCCGTCCACCCCAACGACCACGTCAATATGAGCCAGTCGTCGAACGACACCTATCCGACGGCCATGCACGTGGCCTGCGCGGAACAGATCGTCCACGACCTGCTGCCGGCCCTGAAGCACCTGCACGCCGCCCTGGAAGCCAAGACCAAGGCCTGGGCCGACATCATCAAGATCGGCCGCACCCACACCCAGGACGCGACGCCCCTGACCCTGGGCCAGGAATTTGGCGGCTACGCCCAGCAGGTCGCCAACGGCATCGAGCGCATCGAAAGCACCCTGCCCAAGCTGATGCAGCTGGCCCAGGGCGGCACCGCCGTCGGCACCGGCCTGAACGCCCCCATTGGTTTCGCGGAAGGCGTGGCCGAGGCCATCGCCGCGATCACCGGTCTTGAGTTCACCACCGCCCCGAACAAGTTCGAGGCCCTGGCCGCCCACGACGCCATGGTCTTCAGCCACGGCGCGATCAACACCGTCGCCGCCAGCCTGTTCAAGATCGCCAACGACATCCGCTTCCTGGGCTCGGGTCCGCGCGCCGGCCTCGGCGAGCTGTCGCTGCCGGAAAACGAGCCGGGCTCGTCGATCATGCCGGGCAAGGTCAATCCGACCCAGTGCGAGGCCCTCACCCAGGTCTGCGTGCAGGTGTTCGGCAACAACGCCGCCCTGACCTTCGCCGGCAGCCAGGGCCACTTCGAACTGAACGTCTACAATCCGGTGATGGCCTATAACTTCCTGCAGTCGGTCCGATTGCTGGCCGACGCGGCGATCAGCTTCACCGACAACTGCGTCGTCGGCATTGAGCCGCGCGTCGACAACATCAAGAAGGGCGTCGAGAACAGCCTGATGCTGGTCACGGCCCTGAACGGCCGCCTCGGCTACGACATCTGCGCTAAGATCGCCAAGACGGCGCACAAGAACGGCACCACGCTGCGCGAGGAAGCCGTGGGCGGCGGCTATCTGACGAACGAGGAGTTCGACCAGTACGTCCGCCCGGAAAAGATGGTCTCGCCGGGCTGAGGCTGAGTGCTTCAACTCGTCAGGATCTTTGACGAGCTGCCGGATGGCTTCGACGACCTGGTCGCGGAGGCCTCCGACGAAGGCGTGCGCAACATGGCCCTGCTGGCGGACGGCTGGGCGCCAAAAGACCAGGCGCGCGGCGCACGCTTCCAGGACGACGGCGAGGCCATCCTCGCCGCGTTCCTGGTGGGAGAGTTGGCGGGGATCGGCGCGCTCAGCGTCGAACCCGCCGCTCCCGAGCCGGCCCGTCGCCTGCGCCGCTTCTACGTCCGGCCAGCGATGCGCCGCCGGGGCGTGGCCAGCGCCCTCGCCGCGGCCCTGATCCATGAGGGTTTCGACAGCGTCGGCCTGCTGACGGTCAACGCCAGGGCCTCCGAAGCCGCCGGCCCGTTCTGGGAGGCGCAGGGGTTTGTTCCGGACACCAGCGGGCCCTGGACCCACGTGATGCGGAAGACCTGACGATGCGCGAGACGCTCGAGCGCGACGGCGCTGTTCTTGCCGCCGATTTGCTTTCCAAGCCGCATATCGAGGCGCTACGCGCCCTCGCCGATGACGCCATCGGCGCGCGCCCAGGGGCCCGCTTGCGCGGCGATGTCGCGCTCGACTCGATACTGGCGTCCAACGGCCCCGTCGGAGCCTTGGCGGCCCGCCTGACGTCCAGCGCGGCCCGCCCCGTCCGCGCGGTGATGTTCGACAAGACGCCCGAGGCCAACTGGATCGTCGCCTGGCACCAGGATCGCGTGATCCCGGTGCGGGAGCGTCGTGAGGTCGAGGGTTTCAGCCCCTGGTCGACCAAGGACGGCGTCCTGCACGTCGCCCCGCCGTTCGAGGTGCTGGCCCGGATGCTCACCGTCCGCGTCCATCTCGATCCCGTCGACAGCAGCAACGCTCCATTACGGGTCGCGCTCGGCTCCCATCGCCTGGGGCGTGTCCCGGCCGAGGCGGCGGCGCGAGAGGCCGAAGCCCTGCGCCAGTTGGTCTGCCTGGCGGACACCGCCGACGTCTGGGCCTATTCGACACCGATCCTGCACGCTTCTGACCGCGCCGAGCCGCCGCGCCGGCGACGCGTGCTGCAGGTCGACTACGCCGATTTCGATTTGCCAGGCGGCTTGGAATGGCTAGGTGTCGGCTGAAGAATCGACTGGCCATTCCGCCGGCGCGCGACCGTCTGATTTCCCGTCGACCTAAACCGCGATATGCTCCGCCCATGGACGCGCCCGAACTCGACCTCGGCATCGACCCCGAACTGCTGGTCCAGGCCAAGCGGCTGGGCATTTCCGTCTCAGGCATGAGCGAGACGCAGCTGCGGTTGCATCTGCAGAAGGTCGACCCGGCCGGCGCAGAGGAACGAGCCCGGCGGTGGGCCGAGGAAAACGCCGAAGCGATCAAGGAGCACAATCTCTTCATCGAAGAGCACGGCCTTCTCTCGGATCATCTGCGGACCTGGTGAGTGCGCCAGTTCGATCTGTACGAGAACCCGATTTCCGCGATGCGGGCGGCCGTGCCGTTCGTGCTCGTCCTCTCGTCGCACTATGCGACCGGACTGACGGGAGCGATCGTCGCGCCGGTTCTGAGAGGCAGGACGGCGCCTGTCACCGCTTTCGAAATCCCATTGGAACGCGATGATGAAAGTCTGCTCATCAGCGTGACCGGCATGATCGCGATCCGTCAGACGGATCTGCGTCGCCAGGTCGGTTCGGCAGTCGAGCACGAAGACGCCATCCGTCGCGCGCTCGACCGCCTGTTCACCGGCTTCTAGTCGACCCGCGCCACGTCCCGGCCGATGGGCGCCAGGGCGATGTAGGCCAGTTGCAGGTCTTTGATCGCGAACGGGATGCCGATGATCGTGATCGCCTCGGCGACGGCGACCACCACGTGCCCCAGGGCCAGCCACCAGCCGGCCAGGATGAACCAGATCACGTTCAGGACCACGCCCAGCGGCCCCGAGCCCAGGCCGACCTCGCGGACGACGATCTCCTTGCCGAACGGCCAGAAGGCGAAGCCGGCAATGCGGAAGGCCGCGCCCGCATAAGGCAGGCCCACGATGGTGATCGCCAGCAGCACGCCGGCCAGAAGCCAGCCCAGGCCGGTGACCAGACCGCCGAAGAAGAACCACAGCACGTTCAGGATGAAACGGATCACGTCCAAAAGTCCCCAGCAAAGGCAAAGCGCCCTGGCCCTAGACGTGGCCCCGCCCGCCCTTTCTGTGAAGAGCGTTACGGCGAATTCACCTCAGGGCTAGGACTTGATCAGCTGCCACTTGCGCGCCCAGCGTCCCTTGCCAAAGCGGCTGAGCGTCAGAACGTAGACCCCGGCATAGAGCACGGTCCCGACGCCGATCAGCACCCAGCCCCAGGTCCCCGGCATGCGCAGCGTTGGCGCGGTGGTGATCCAGTCGTGCCGCGGCGAGGTGAACTCCAGCCACAGGCCCCCGACCCAGATCAAGGCGAAGAACGCCACGACCGGATAGCGCACGATCGGGCTGCGCTGAATCAGCAGCCAGGCCTGGACGAGCGCAGCCACGACGCCGACGGTCAGGCCCGCCAGACAAGCCCACAGCGGGCCAGGGACGAGCCGCGCGACGCGCAGACCGGCCCAGACGGGCGCCCACAGGATCGGGCCCAGCATCAGAATGATCAGCAAGGCGCCAATCAGCAGGCCCAGGCCGCCGCCGATCACCTTGCCGGCGACTTCTCCGGCCTCATGCGGCCGGATGTTCGGATCGCCGCCAGGATTTTCCGGCGACGACGCGACAATGGTCTGGAGACGCGGCAGGGTCTGGCCAGGCCGCACCGGAGGAAGCCCGCCGTAGGATGACTTCCGCTTGAACATCAGGTCCTGCGACTGACCGCGAAATCGGCCAGGTCTTCCAGCGCCTCGCGCCAATCGTTGGCCGGGAAGATCGCCAGCGCCGCCTTGGCCTTGTCGGCATAGTCGGCGGCCAGGTCGAGCGTGGCGTCCAGGGCGCCCGAGCCGACGATCAACTCGCGGGCGCGGCGGAAGTCGGCCTCGGTCTGTTCGCGGCGGCCGATGGCGCGCTCCCAGAATTCCGCCTCGCGGGGCCCCGATCGGGCGATGGCCAGCAGCAGCGGCAGGGTCGCCTTGCCTTCGCGGAAGTCGTCACCGGCGTTCTTTCCCAGGGTCTCGGTCGTGCCCCCGTAGTCGAGCGCGTCGTCGACCAGCTGGAAGGCCAGGCCGAGATTCAGGCCATAGGCCTTCAGGGCGTCGGTCCGGGCGGCGTCGACCCCGGCCGATACAGCGCCGGCCTCCGAGGCGGCGGCGAACAGTTCGGCGGTCTTGGCCTGGATGATCTCGAGATAGACGGCCTGCGACAGGTTCAGGTCGTGGCTGCGCATCAGCTGCAGCACCTCGCCCTCGGCGATCACGCGGCTGGCGCGGGCCAGGATCTCCAGCGCCTTCATCGAGTTGGTCTCGACCATCAGCTCGAAGGCGCGGGCGAACAGGAAGTCGCCCACCAGCACGCTCTGCGCCGCGCCCCAGATCAGGTGCGCGGCGACCTTGCCGCGGCGCAGCTGGCTGCCGTCGACCACGTCGTCGTGCAGCAGGGTGGCGGTGTGGATGAACTCGACGGCCGCGGCCAGCTTCAGGCAGTGGTCGTTGTCCGACTGGGCCAGGCGTGCGGCGGCCACGGTGAGCAACGGGCGAAGACGCTTGCCGCCGGCGGCGATCAGATGCTCGGCCAGGGCCGGGATGATCGGCACATCGCTCTGCATCCGGTCCGTGATCAGGGCGTTGACGCCCTTCATGTCGGCCTCGGCGAGGCGCACGAGACGATCCACCGAACCCGGCTTACGGGTGAGGGTCGCTGCGGCTACGTCCAAGACCATGATCTCCTTACGGCGGCCCCCCACGAACCATTGCGAGGGACAATGGTGGCGGGATAGGTCACGGTCAAGGCGAGCACAAGGCCTAGAAAGCATTGGACGATCAGCAGGTGACGGAGGATCGGGTTCTGGGAGGCCGCGTGCGGCTGCGCCAGAAGCCCGACGGGTACAGGGCCGGCATGGACGCGGCTCTGCTGGCGGCCGCCTGCGACGCCCTGCCCGGCCAGCGCGTGATCGAGCCCGGCTGCGGGGTCGGCGGCGCCCTGCTGGCCGCCGCGACTCGCCGGCCCGAGTCGCTCTTCCAGGGCGTGGAGCGTGATTCCGCCGCCGCCGCCCTGGCTGCCGGCAACGCCGCGCTCAATGGCCTGGATCACCGCGTCAGCGTGGTCGAGGGCGACGTCGAGGCTGGCTTTCGCGCCCTGGCCCTGCCGGTTTTCGACGCGGTGATGACCAATCCCCCGTTTTTCGACGACCCGGCCGCCTTGCGCGCCCCCGCCCCGGCCAAGAGCGGCGCCTGGATGGCCGACGGCGGACTGGCCGCCTGGACCGGCTTCTGCCTGAAGGCCGTGCGCGAGGGCGGGACGATCACGATCATCCACCGCGCCGACCGCCTGGCCGATCTTCTTGAACAGCTGGCCCCCAAGGCCGGCTCGTTCCGCATCCGCCCGATCGCGCCCTTCGCAGACGTCCCGGCCAAGCGGGTGATCGTCCGGGCGATCAAGACGGGAAAGGCGCCGCTGGTCCTGCTGCCGCCGCTGGTCCTGCATGATCGCGCGGGCGGCAAGCATTCGGCCGAAGCCGAGGCGATTCTGCGCGGGGAAGCGGCGCTGGATTGGTGAGGCGTCCTACTCGGCGTAGAGCGCCAGGGCTCCCAGGCACAGCTCAAGCCCCGTCAGATCTCGCAACGGGTCCTGGGTGACGATCACGAACAGCCGCCGGGCCTCGCCCCACAGCATGACGGTCTCGGGCAGGCCATTGTCCTCGACCACGCAGCCGTCGCCGTCGCGCCAGATCCGCGTGGCGTCCAGGGTCGCGCCCAGCAGGGTGTCGACCCGGGCGACATACTCGGCCTGGACCTCGCTGGTGACGTTGAGATAGGCGAAGATCGGCCGGCCCAGGCCCGCCAGCACGCCCGCCTCGAACACCGTCGCTGTGTCGGCCGAGGGGCCGCGAAACGGCGTCAGGTTGACGACGGCCGCGTCGGCCTGGCGCAATTGCGCCATGCGGGCGGCGTAGAATTCCCGGGCCGCCATCTCGTCGCCGCCCTCGCCGGGCGGCAGGCGGGCGGGAACAATGGCTTCCAGGCCAGCCTCCAGGCACAGGGCGCGCTGACGCGCCGCCTGGGCTTCGCTGTCGGGGAGCCACGATTCAGGGCCGGCGAGCCAAAGGGAACGGACTGGGCGCATACCCTCTTAGGTCTGGTCCCGGACCCTCGCTGTCAATGTATGTCGGAGACTCAATGGCGTCGATCGCGCGCAGAACCTTGTTGACCGGCGGCCTGGCCCTGGTCGCCGCGCCCCTTTTCACCACGTCCGGGCTGGCCGCTTCGCCCCAGCCCTGGATCGCCTATGACCGCCGCCTGAGAGCCTTGCTGGCCGACCCGCCCGAGGGCGGCGATTTCGACGCCGACTTCGAGCAGACCCTGTTCGACCTCAACAACATCTTCCGCGGCCGCCAGGGCCCGCGCGCCTTGGCCTGGGACAAGGGCCTGGCCCTGGCGGCCCGCGCCCACGCCGCCGACATGGCCGTGACCGGCGACTTCGACCATATGACCCGCGAGGGCTACTCCCCGGCCGGCCGCGTCGGCCTGCTGGCCCGCGACCTGGTCGGCGCGCCGGGCGAGAACATCGCCATGCGCCGCAACGTCGCCACCGTCGTGCGGCCCGACCAGATCATGGAGCAGTGGCGAACCAGCCCCGGCCACCGCGCCAATCTGCTGGCCCCAGGCTTCACCCATGTCGGCTACGGCGTCTACCGCCAGGGCCAGCGCGTCATCGCGGTCGGAGCCTATGCGGAGGTCGCCGCGCGCCTGGCTGGCCCCGCGCCGCTGCGGGTGGCCTCGGCCGAGGCGATCGCCGCGGCTCTGTCGCATGCGGCGCCGGCCATCCAGCAGTTCTCGGTATCCGAACCCGGCGGCGAAGTCCTGACCACGACCTATGTCGAGGGCCGTCCGCAAAGCGCGTTGGCCGCCGGCGCCTGGCAGCTGCGCCCGCACCTTTCGACCGGCGAGCATCGCTACGAGGTGGCCTGGGGGCCGGTGTTCGTGCTGGGGTAGCCAGCGCTACCCCAGCAGCTCTATTGGGCCACCGCCAGCGTCTCGATGCGGATCGCGACGTTGTCGCCGATCGCGCCCGCGCCGCCGGCGCTGCCGAACGCTTTGCGGCTGATAGAGCCGGTAATGGTGAAGCCGGCCATCTTCTTGGGCCCCATCGGCCCCGTGCCGATCTTGTTCAGCTTGACGTCGAGGGTGACCGGTTGCGTCACGCCCATGATGGTCATATCGCCGGTGACCTTGGCCGTGTCGGCGCCGGTCTTGACCACCTTGGTCGACTTGAAGGTCATGGTCGGGCTCTTGGCGGCGTTCAGCCAGCGCTCGCCCTTGATGTGCTCGTCGCGGGTCGGGTTGGCGGTCAGCAGGCTGTCGACGGAAACCGTGGCCTCGACGCGCGACTTCTCCGGCGCGGCCTCATCGAGCCAGATCGTGCCTTCCGACTTGGCGAAGATGCCGAGGATCGAGGTGAATCCGAAGCGGTCGATCGAGAAGCTGGTCTCGGTATGGGCGGTGTCGAGCTTGTAGGCGACCTCGGCGGCGAAGGCGGGCGCGGCGGCGGCCGTCAGGGCCGCGCCAGCGGCGATGGCGGCGAGCAGGCGTTTCATGAAACGGTTCCTCCGTCCCCCAACGGGACCGGCTTGGACTTTTCCCCGCGCCCGGCGACCGCGCAAGCGGGAAACGAAGCCCCCGGTCCAAGCCGAGGGCTTCACGCCGATCAGGCCGCCAGCTCGACCAGCAACGCGTCCAGTTGCTCGAACTGTTCGGGCAGGCCGGCGGCGGAGCCGGTGATGGCCTCGTCGCAGGCTTCCTTGCTGGGATAGAGCTCGCTGAAGGTCAGCAGAGTCTTGCCGCCCTGATCATCGAAGGTGACGGTGGTCACCGTGATCTCGCCGGCCTCCTCGTTGGTCCAGACGATCTTCGAGGGCGGCGTCACCTCGATGTACTTGCCGAAGAAGGCCATGGAATTGGCCGCGTCCAGCCCGAACTCCAGGCGGTAGCCGCCACCCGTGCGGACATCCATCTCGCAGGCCCGCAGCGGCACGCCCAGCGTCTTGGGGACCCACCAGCGCTGAAACAGCTCCGCCTTGCTCCAGGCCTCGAACACGATGTGCGTCGGGCCATCGAACAGGCGGGTGACCACCAGTTCCACGTCGGACTTGCGCTCCACCCTCGTCTCATTCTTCGCGGACATTCTGACCTTCCCTCTGTTTCAATTCTTCGACGACCTCGTCCAGCGCCTCGAAGCGCAGCTCCCAGCGGCGGCGATAGCGCTCGATCCACGCGGCTTCCTCTTCCAGCCGCGCCGGGCTGAGCCGGCAGGTCCGCACGCGCCCGACCTTCTCGGTGACCACAAGACCCGCCTGCTCCAGCACGCTGACGTGCTTCCTCATGCCCGTGAGGGTCATGTCGAACCGCTCGGCCAGCGTCGTGATCGAAGCCTCCCCACGCCCCAGCTGCTCCAGGACGCCACGGCGGGTGGCGTCCGATAGCGCGGCGAACGAGGCGTCGAGGCGGATAGCTGAATACTGAACCATATAGTTCACTATTAGGCGCCAGCTCGCCGCCCGCAAGCCCAAAACGAAAAGCCCCCGGCCTGGGAGGGCCGAGGGCTTCGTGGGATCTAATGGGTTGTGAAGCTTAGTTCTTGGCCTGGTCAACCAGCTTGTTCTTGGCGATCCAGGGCATCATGCCGCGCAGGCGGCCGCCGACTTCCTCGATCTGGTGCTCGGCCGCGCGGCGACGGGTCGCCTTGAAGCTCGGCTGGCCCACCTGGTTTTCCAGCATGAAGTCGCGCACGAACTTGCCCGACTGGATGTCTTCCAGCACGCGCTTCATCTCGGCCTTGGTTTCCGGCGTGATGATGCGCGGGCCAGTGACGTACTCGCCGTACTCGGCGGTGTTCGAGATCGAGTAGTTCATGTTGGCGATACCGCCTTCGTACATGAGGTCGACGATCAGCTTCAGCTCGTGCAGGCACTCGAAATAGGCCATTTCCGGCGCGTAGCCGGCTTCCACCAGTGTTTCGAAGCCGGCGCGAACCAACTCGACGGTGCCGCCGCACAGGACGGCCTGTTCGCCGAACAGGTCGGTCTCGCACTCTTCGCGGAAGTTGGTCTCGATGATGCCCGAGCGGCCGCCACCGATGGCAGAGGCGTAGGCCAGGCCGAGGTCGAGGGCGTTGCCGGTGGCGTTGTGGTGAACGGCGATCAGGCAGGGCACGCCGCCGCCCTTCTGGTACTCGCCGCGCACGGTGTGACCCGGGCCCTTCGGCGCGACCATCAGGACGTCGATGGTGTCCTTCGGCTCGATCAGGCCGAAGTGGACGTTCAGGCCGTGGGCGAACAGCAGGGCCGCGCCGTCACGGATGTTGGGGGCGATCTCGTGCTTGTAGATCGCGGCCTGATGCTCATCGGGCGCCAGGATCATGATCAGGTCGGCCCAGGCGGCGGCCTCGGCGACGGTCATGACCTTCAGGCCTTCGCCTTCGGCCTTCTTGGCGGTCGGCGAGCCAGCGCGCAGGGCGACGGCTACGTTCTTGATGCCCGAGTCCCGAAGGTTAAGCGCGTGGGCATGACCTTGCGAACCATAGCCTACGATCGCGATCTTCTTGTCCAAGATGCGGGCGAGGTCGGCGTCGCGATCATAATAGACGCGCATGTTTTATCTCCAAGGACTGGTCAATTTGGCCACCCCGCGCAACGGCGGAGCGACAAAGGCCGGGCGTTTGAGCGTTTTTTTGCCGTTTCGTCAAGGCGAAGCCGACAGAACGCCGAAAAGCCGAGGCCTTCGCGGCTTCGTTCTAGGCGCTCGCGCGGTCGTGCGCCATGCCGACGGCGAAAAGACGGGCGAGCCATCAGGCCCGCCCGTCCGCCACGCTGGTCTCCTCACCCACGGGGAGTGAGGATTTTCGCTACCAGAAAAGGTCGTAATAGACGCTCAGGACCTGGCCGCTCCAGATATCGACCAGCAAGGCGTCGTCGCCGACCCGGACCCACTCGCAGCCGATCGGCGGCAACGGCAGGCCGTACGCGCCCCAGTTCAGATAGTAGGAGCTGCCATACCAGCCGCCCGGCAGGTAGTCGCCGAACGACCAGCTCCGCGCGTACCAGCCGCTGGGGTAGCGGTAGGCCGGAGCCCTGTAGCGTTGAGACGCGTGATAGCTGGGGCGGTAGTAGCCGCGGTCGTACTGGTGGCGACCGCGGTCACGATCGCGGTACTGACCCTGCCCCGGACGACGGTCGTTCCGATCCCAGCCGCCACGGTTGCCATCCCAGCGATTGTTGTCCCAACGGTTGTTGTCGTTGCGATCCCAGCCGCCCCGGTTGTCATTGCGGTCCCAATTGCCCGGACGGTCGCCACGATTGTCGTTGCGGTCGGGCCGGCCGCGATGGTCGTCGCCGCGATTCCAGCCGCTCCGGTTGTCATTGCCGCCACGGTTCCAACCCGAACCGCCGTTGTTCTGCGGTTGTTGGGCCTGCGGTTGAGGCTGAGGCTGCTGTTGCGGTTGGGTCTGCGGGCGGTCGCCACGGTTCCAGCCGCCGCGATCACCTCGGTCGCCGCGATCACCTCGGTTCCAGCCGCCGCCGTCGCTACGCGGCTGGGCCTGGGGCTGCGCTTGAGGCTGAGATTGCGGGCGTTCGCCCCCGCCGTTGCGGTTCCAGCCGCCGTCACCGCCGCGATCCCCCCTGGGACCGCCATCGCCGTGATCGCGCTGGGCGAACTGTTGTCGCTGAGCCACCACCCCGGCGGCGGCTCCGGCCTCGGCCGCCGCGCCGCCCAGCAGCGAAAGCGCCAGGGCGGTCGTGATCAGACGTTTCATTTCTTGCTCCGAAGGGCCTTGAAGCGCGGCCCGGGCTTGTCCCTTGATAGCAGTGTCGGACTCGCCCGATGAACCGTGCTTGAACGAAGAACGCGTGAGGGCCTTGATGAGCGCGCACTACAACGACATCGTCGCCTTCTGGCGCGGAGCCGGGCCCAAGAAGTGGTTCAAGAAGGACCCCGCCTTCGACAGCGCCATCGCCCTGAAATTCGAGCAGACCCACTACCGCGCGTCCATGCGTCGCTACGACAGGTGGACCGAGACGCCCCTGGGCTCGCTGGCCTTGCTGATCCTGCTCGATCAGTTCCCCCGCAACATGTACCGCAACACCCCGCACGCCTTCGCCACCGACCCGCTGGCCCGGATGTTCGCCCACGAGGCCATCGCCGCGGGTCATGACACGGATCCGGCCATCGACGCGGACCTGCGACCGTTCTTCTACCTGCCGTTCGAGCACTCCGAGTCGCTGGTCGACCAGGAGCTCAGCGTCCAGCTGTTCGCCGCCCTCCAGGCCGACACCGGCGATGAGGAGTCGATGAAGTTCGCGATCATCCATCGCGACATCATCGCCCGCTTTGGTCGCTTCCCCCACCGCAACGCCGGCCTTGGTCGCAAGACCACCGAGGCCGAGCAGGAGTTTCTCGACGAGGGCGGGTTCGCCGGTTAACCCCCTCTCAATCTTGGCGCGACCGTCCCTCGCCTGTAGGGTGACGCCTCAAATTCGGGGACACACCGGGGAACACCACGTATGAAAGCCTTCCGTAGCGCGCTTGCCGTTGGTCTGGCGCTGACCACCTTGACGCCTGTCACGGTCCTCGCCCAGGCCAAGGCCAGCAAGGGCCAGACCATGCAGACGCAGGCCTCGGCGGAGGTCCCGCGCTGCGCCCGCAAGCTGGGCACGCTGTCGATAGTCGACGGCGACGATTCCCGCGGCTGGACCCAATACAATCTCGCCTCGCCCCAGAAGGTGCTGCGCGCCATCGTCCAGCGCTCGGGCTGCTTCAACTTGGTCGACCGGGGCGCGGGCCTCGGCGCGGCCGAGAAGGAGCGCGCGATCAGCGGCAATCTCGGCCTGCAGCGCGGCTCCAACGTCGGCCAGGGCCAGGTCAAGGCGGCCGACTACGTGCTGGTCGCCGAGGTCCAGGGCAGTAACAGCAACGTCGGCGGCGGCGCGGTGGCCGGCGCCCTCGGCGGTATCATCGGCGGTCGCGTCGGCGGCCTGGTCGGCGGCATCAAGACCAAGAAGCTGGAAGCCAACACCGTCCTGTCGCTGACCAATGTCCGCACCACCGAGACCATGTCGGTGGCCGAGGGCTACGCGGTGAAGAACGACATCGGCTGGGGCGCGGGCGGCGGCTACGGCTTCGCCGGCGCGGTCGGCGGCGGCTACGAGGACACCGACATCGGCCGCATCGTCACCCTGTCGTTTATCAACGCCTATTCGAAGATGATCGGCGACCTGGGCCTGCTGGCCGAGGGCGGCCCTGCCGCCGCGGCCGCGCCGACCAAGACCTTCGCGGCCCAGCGCCCCGTCGCCATGCGCGCGACCCCGGTCGCCGGCGGCAAGCTGATCCGCACCCTCCCCGCCGGCGCCATCGTCTATCCGACGGGCAAGCAGCAGGATCTGTGGTGGGAAGTGGCCGACGAGAACGACAACGTCGGCTGGGTGCTGAACACGGGTCTGGCGCCGAGCAAGTAAGGCCAAGCTCCCGAAGAACGGGGAGAAATGACGATCGATTGTGGACGCCCGTCAGGCTCGTACTGGCGGGCGTTTCGATTCGGCGGCACTCTGTGTCCATCATGAGCACCGCCGTCCTCGACGCCCCCAAAGCCGCCGCCGATCATCCCGAGCGGCAGTATCTGGCCCTTCTCGCCGACATCCTGGCGAACGGCGTCCAGCGTGGCGACCGTACCGGCACAGGCACGCTCGGCGTATTCGGCCGTCAGATCCGCTTCGACCTCGCCAAGGGCTTCCCGGTGCTGACCACCAAGAAGCTGCACCTGCGCTCGATCTTCATCGAGCTGCTGTGGTTCCTGAAGGGCGACACCAACATCGCCTATCTCAAGGACAACGGCGTTCGCATCTGGGACGAGTGGGCCGACGAGAACGGCGACCTCGGCCCGGTCTACGGCAAGCAATGGCGCTCGTGGGCGGCGCCGGACGGTCGCGTGATCGACCAGATCGCCAACCTCGTCGAGAACCTGAAGACCAATCCCAACAGCCGCCGCCACATCGTCACGGCCTGGAACCCGGCCGATGTCGACGACATGGCCCTGCCGCCCTGCCACTGTCTGTTCCAGTTCTTCGTCGCGGATGGAAAGCTGTCCTGCCAGCTCTACCAGCGCAGCGCCGACGTGTTCCTGGGCGTTCCGTTCAATATCGCCAGCTACGCCCTGCTGACCCTGATGGTCGCCAAGGTCGTCGGCCTGGAGCCGGGCGAGTTCGTCCACACCTTCGGCGACGCCCACCTCTACCTGAACCACCTGGACCAGGCCCGCGAACAGCTGACCCGCGAGCCCTATCCCTTCCCGACCTTGAAGATCGCCGACAAGCGCGACCTGTTCGCCTTCGACTACGAGGACTTCACCCTGGAAGGCTATCAGGCCCACCCGCACATCAAGGCCGAGGTCTCGGTTTGATCGGTCTCCCATGAGCGCGATCCTCGCCATCGTCGTCGCCCGCGCCGCCAACGGCGTTATCGGTCGTGACGGCGACCTTCCCTGGCGGCTGAAGTCGGATCTGGCTCTGTTCAAGGCCAATACCCTGGGCAAGCCGATCATCATGGGCCGCAAGACCTGGGAAAGCCTGCCCAGGAAGCCCCTGCCCGGCCGCACCAACATCGTCCTGACCCGCGACCAGAGCTTCGAGGCCGCGGGCGCTGTGGTCTGCGAGACCTGGATGGAGGCGGTGCAGATCGCCCGGGAGCAGGCAGCCGACGACGGGGTCGAGGAGGTCTGCGTGATCGGCGGCCACGCCCTGTTCGAGCTGGCCCTGCCCAAGGCCAAGCGCCTGTATCTGACCGAGGTCTCCGCCACGGTGGAGGGCGACGTCCGCTTCCCCGACTTCGACGAGGCGGCCTGGACCGAAGTCCGTCGCGAGACGCACCCCGCCGGCGAAGGCGACGACCATGCCTTCGTGTTCCGGGTGCTGGAGCGGCGCTAGTTCGCCGGTTCTGTCGCCAGCGGACGCGGCTTCTTCTCGAGCTCGGCCCGTTTGTGCGTCTTCAAGTACTTGCCCGTGCAGGCCTGGAAGACGACCTCGACCTCACCGCCCTTGCCGACCTCGGGCATGGCGTACTTGGCCGGGCCGATCCGCTGGGCGGTGATCACGGTATCGCCTTTGTCGGTCTTGCTCCAGGCGATCCGCGAATGGACGCCGGTGTCGCCGAAGCGCTTCTGGAGATCACGGTCGAAGGTCTTGTGGACCGCGCCCTCGACGATCGGCTTCCACTGCTCGGTCTTTATCGCCGGGCAGCTTGGCCGCGTCGGCATCGCCGCCGACTTCGACCACGGCAGGGAGGGCATGGCCGCGCAGGCCGTCAGCATCACGCCCGCCGCCGCGACGGCCACCACAGATACCCGCATACCCAGAATCCCTTGTCCGTACTTCAGCCCACGCTCACCGCGAAATCGTGGCGGGCGCAAGGCCTCAGTCGTCGGTGAAGTAGTCGGCGATCGCCGCGTCCACCGTTTCCAGCTCGAACTTCGGCGATGCGGCGCGCTCCAGGGCTCGGCGGATCTGCCAGGCGCTACGGCCGACATGGACGCCCATGCCGCGCAGCTCGGCGACGATGGCCTCGCGGGTGGCCTCGTCGACCGACTTGTTGTTCTCCAGCCGCGCCTGGTCCAGCCGCCAACCGAAGAAGGTGTCGGGCGTCAGCTCGACCACCGCCCCCGGCGCGGGTAGCCACTCGTAGATCGCGCTCTGCCGGTCGACGGCGTAGTCGACATAGTTGGCCAGGCAGTTGCGGTAGCGGCGGGCCGCGTCGCGGATGGCCGCTACCGTCTCCAGCGGCCGCAGGCGTTCGGTGCCCGGATGGGGCGGCGGGGGCAGTTCGCGGCGGAAGTCCTCGGCCACCAGGGTGAACAGCGCCTTGGGCGTGGGGACATGACCCCAGGCGGCGATCCGCTGGGCCAGCAGTTCCGGCGACAGACGCTTCTTCAGCACCGCGTGGGCCTCGGCCAGCAGGGCGGCCTGGGCGGGGCTGACGCGCAGGGCCACACCGCCGACCTCGCGCAGGTCGGCCGGCAGCGCCGCCAGGGCGCGGACCAGGTCCGGGGTGATCGCGTCGGCGTGGCGCAGGGTCTTGGCCGGCGCGGGGTCGGCCAGCAGATGCACCAGCGCGCGGTAGTCCTCCGACGCCCAGGCGATCTCGCCCAAGCGCTCCAGCGCCCGGCGCAGACCGGCGGGCGCGGCGTCCTCCAAGGCGAGCGCGATGGCCTTTCGCAGCGACAGGTCCATCAGGCCGACGACGTCGATCGGCGGACCGCCGTGAGGCTCGGCGGCCAGCATCAGGCAGATCAGGTGCCGCCGCGCCGCTGGCGCGGTGACGAAGGCGGTATGGGGCGCGGGCCACAGGGCGGCCAGCACGTCGGCATAGGCCGGCGCGATCAGGCGTAGCAGGGGCGAGGCGACGGAGGTCGTACTCGCGAGAGACAGGACGGTCATTGAAGAGCTCCGGCGGCGGCCGGAGCGGCCGCGGCTAGCGGTAGATGCGCAAGGGGCGAGCGGTGGATCGGCGGCGCGAATTCGACGGCGCGCGCCAACCCGCCTTCGGCGGTGCGTTGGTCTGTGCGGCGACGAGTTTCATGCGGCGGATCGGCTCCCGGAGCTGGTTTCGAGGCTGGCTGATCCCACAGGCATCGACTCCCGACAAGCCCCGAGAACGCCGTTCGAGCACGCGCGCCGGTTGATGTGGCGCTCATGACACGGTTCGCCGAACGGAACCCTCGCCAGATTCAAACGAGCGTTTATAGTGATCCCAACACCCGCTCAGAGGTGTCAGGGAGACGTCGATGGACACCCAATTGGTCGCCGAAGGTCTGCAATTCCCCGAAGGTCCCGTGGCCATGGCCGACGGTTCGGTGATCCTCACCGAGATCCAGGGTCAGCGCCTGACCCGGGTCTGGCCGGACGGCCGCAAGGAAACCGTGGCCGAAACCGGCGGCGGGCCCAACGGCGCGGCGATCGGCCCGGACGGCGCGCTCTACGTCACCAACAACGGCGGCGCCTTCCAGTTCTTCGAGGCCAACGGGCTGAACATCCCCGGCCCTACCCCGCCGACCCACAAGGGCGGCTCGATCCAGCGGATCGACATCGCCACCGGCGCCGTCACCACGCTCTACACCGCGTGCGACGGCAAAGACCTGGTCGGCCCCAACGACCTTGTCTTCGACAAGCAGGGCGGCTTCTGGTTCACCGACCACGGCTGCTCGACGCCCGAAGGCCGCAAATATGGCGCACTCTACTACGCCCTGCCCGACGGCTCGAAGATCACCCGCTGGCGCGATCACTTCGTCTCGCCCAACGGCGTGGGCCTCTCGCCCGACGAAAAGACCGTCTACATGGCCGACACCATGCTGGGCCGCCTGTGGTCGTTCGAGGTGACCGCTCCCGGCGTCCTGGCCGATCCCCTGCCCCTTCAGCCTGGCGACGTGGTCTGCAACCTGCCGGGTTACCAGTTGCTGGACAGCCTGGCCGTCGAGGCCGGTGGCAAGGTCTGCGTGGCGACGATCATCAATGGCGGCATCACCGCCTTCGACCCGGACGGTTCGACCGAGCACTATGCCTTCCCGGACGTGATCGTGACCAACATCTGCTTTGGCGGGGCCGACATGCGCGACGCGTGGATCACCGCCTCGGGCACCGGCAAGCTCTACAAGGCCCGCTGGCCGCGCCCAGGCCTGAAGCTGAACTTCAACGCCTAGGCGTCCAATCGATGAACTGAAGTCACAAGTCCTGTGCCAAGTCACGGCGTAGTCTGGCGTCGTGGCGGGCCCATCTGTGGAGCCGTCAAAGCAACGGAGCCCAGCGATGGACCTCAAACTGAACGACAAGACCGCGCTGGTGACCGGCTCGACCGCCGGGATCGGCCTGGAGATCGCCCGCACCCTGGCCGTCGAAGGCGCCAAGGTGTTTGTGACCGGCCGCACCCAGGACAAGCTGGACGAGGCCCTGGCCAGCATCCGCGCTTCGGGCGGAGCCAAGGTCAAGGGCGTGCTCGCCGACGCGGCCACGGCCGATGGCGCCGCCGCCATTCTCAAGGCCGTCCCCTCGGTCGACATTCTCGTCAACAACCTCGGCATCTACGAGATGAAGGCCTTCGCCGATATCCCGGACGAAGACTGGCTGCGCCTGTTCGAAGTCAATGTGATGAGCGGCGTGCGCCTGTCGCGCGGCTATTTCCCGGGCATGCTGGAGCGAAACTGGGGCCGGGTGATCTTCATCTCATCGGAGTCGGGTCTGGCGATCCCCGGCGAGATGGTCCACTACGGCATGACCAAGAGCGCCCAGCTGGCGGTCGCGCGCGGCATGGCCCAGCAGACCAAGGGCACGGGCGTCACGGTCAATTCCGTCCTGCCGGGTCCGACCCGCGCGGCCGGCATCTTCGAGTTCCTGAAGAGCGTATCGGCCAATCCGAACGGCACGGCCGCTGAGCACGAAGCCGAGTTCTTCGAGAAGCACCGCACCTCGTCGCTGTTGCAGCGGATGATCGAGCCGCAAGAGATCGCCAGCCTGGTGGCCTATGTCGCTAGTCCGCTGTCGGCGGCCACCAACGGCGCCTCGCTGAAGGCCGAGGGCGGTCTGGTCACCACCATCGCCTAGGATGAAAGCGGCGGGAGGAGCGTCAGCCCCCGCTCCCCCGCCTACTCCCGCAGGAAGGCGCCGGCGACCAGCAAGGCCATGGCCAGCAAGGCGAGCAGGCCGGACAGATAGGGCAACCAAGTCATCGACGCCTCCCGCTGGTGAGCGAGACGACGATGGTCCGGGGCCGGCCCAAGGCACAGCCCCGGAACAGGGGGTGTCGGCTAGTACAGCGCGCCCAGGGCGGCGCGCTCGAAGTTCTTCAGCTCATCATTGCGGCCTTCGCGGATCTTCACGACCCATTCCGGGTCCTGCAGCAGAGCCCGGCCGACGCCGACGAGGTCGAACTCGCCGCGCTCCAGACGCTCCAGCAGGCCGTCGATCGAGGCAGGCTGGCTACCCTCCCCGCCGAACGCGGCGATGAACTCGCCCGACAGGCCCACCGAGCCGACGGTGATGGTCGGGGCCCCGGTCAGCTTCTTGGCCCAGCCGGCGAAGTTGAGGTCGGATCCCTCGAACTCCGGCTCCCAGAAGCGGCGCTGCGAGCAGTGGAAGATGTCGGCGCCGGCGTCGGCCAGCGGCTGCAGCCAGGCTTCCAGCTCGCGCGGGGTCGAGGCGTTCCGGGCCGTGTAGTCCTGCTGCTTCCACTGCGACAGGCGGATGATCACCGGATAGTCCGGGCCGACGGCGGCGCGAACCGCCTTCAGGATCTCGGCGGCGAACCGCGCCCGCTCGCCAATCGTCGGGCCGCCCCACTTGTCGGTGCGGATGTTGGTGCCGGCCCAGAAGAACTGGTCGATCAGATAGCCGTGGGCCCCATGCAGCTCGACCGCGTCGAAGCCCAGGCGCTTGGCGTCGCCCGCAGCCTGGCCGAAGGCGGCGATGGTGTCGGCGATATCGGCGTCGGTCATCGGTTCGGTGAACGGCTCGCCACCGGCCTTCGAGATGCCCGAGGGGCTGTCGACCTTGCCCAGCTGGGCCGGCCCCTTGGCCGAGCCGACGTGCCAGAGCTGCGGGGCGATCAGGCCGCCGGCCGCGTGGACCTCGTCGACCACCTTCTTCCAGGCGGCCAGTTCCTTCTCGCCGTGAAAGCGCGGCACGTTGGCGTCGTTCAATGAGGCCGGCCGGGCCACGCCCGTGCCCTCGGTGACGATCAATCCGACTTGGTTCTCGGCGCGGCGGCGGTAGTAGGCGGCGACCTCGTCGGTGGCCACGCCGCCGGGCGAGAACGACCGCGTCATCGGCGCCATCACCACCCGGTTAGGCAGCTTCAGCGACTTGAATTCGAACGGCTTGAACAGGGCGTCGAGCGACATGAGGGATTCCGAAACAGGAGAGGTTACCGGCGATCCAAACACGCGTTTGGATCGCCACGCCATCCAGAAAAACTGAGGCGCTAAAGCCCCAGCACCATCTTGGCCATGATGTTGCGCTGGATCTCGTTTGATCCCGCGTAGATCGAGGCCTTGCGGTAGTTGAAATAGGCCGGCGCCGCGGGCGCCGCGTAGTCTGGGCCGGCGCGCCGCTCGTTGCTCTTGGACCAGGGATCCTCGACGAATGGCGCAGCGTAGGTTCCAACCGCCTCCAGGGTCAGCTCGGTGATCGCCTGCTGATATTCCGAGCCCACGCACTTCAGCATCGACGAGGCCGGGCCGATCGCCTTGCCGGCGGTGCGGCTCGAGAAGATCCGCAGCTCGGTGGCGTTCAGCGCCTCGACCTGGATCTCCAGATTGGTGATCTTGCTCCGGAAATCGGCGTCGTCGAGCAACCGGCCGCCGTCGTCGGCCAGCTCCAGCGCGGCGATGCGCTTGACCTTCTTGAGCATGTTCATCAGGCCCGGCGCATAGGCGTTGCCGCGTTCGAACTCGAGTAGGTACTTGGCGTAGGTCCAGCCCTTGTTCTCCTCGCCGATGCGGTTGGCGACCGGCACCCGCACATTGTCGAAGAAGACCTGGTTGATCTCCTGCTCGCCGTCCGGCGGGCCGTCCAGGGTCGGCAGCGGCTTGATCTGGATGCCGGGGCTGTCCATGCGCAGCAGCAGGAACGAGATGCCCTCCTGCGGCTTGCCCTGGTTCGAGGTGCGGACCAGGCAGAACATCCAATCGGCCCACTGGGCGTGGGTGGTCCAGATTTTCGAGCCATTGAGGACATAGTCGTCGCCGTCCCGCTCGGCCTTCATCTGCAGGCTTGCCAGATCCGACCCCGAGCCTGGCTCGGAATAGCCCTGGCACCACCAGATGTCGGACTTCAGGATCGGCGGCAGATGCTGGGCCTTCTGCTCGGGACTGCCGAACGCCATGATCACCGGCGCGACCATCTTCAACCCCATCGGCGAGGAGGTCGGCACGCCGGCCAGGCTCATCTCCATGTTGAAGATGTAGCGCTGCGAGGGGGTGAACCCCGCCCCGCCCAGCTCGACCGGCCAGTCCGGCGCGGCCCAACCGCGCTCGGCCAGCTTCTTCTGCCAGGCCACCTGGCCGGCCTTGTCGAGATAGCCGTTCTTGGATTGGCTGAACTGCTTCTTCAGGCCGTCGTCATAGGCGGTCGCGATCCAGTCGCGGACCTCCTGCTGGAAGGCCAGGTCCTCGGGCGAGAAGGCCAGATCCATCGCCGTCTACTCCACGGCGTCCAAATATTCGATCTCGGGGCGACCGGCCATGAACGGTCCCATCGCCGCGCCGGCGGCCTTGAAATACTCCGTGCCGCCGTGGTGCTTCAGCGCGTCCTCGGAGGCGTAGAGCTCCAGGACCTTATAGGTCCCGGCTTCGGTCTTGGACTTGGTCAGCTGGTATACGAGGCAGCCCGGCTCGTTGGCCTTCACCTTGTTCTGGAGATCCAGGAACACCTTCTCGAAATCCCCGGACTTGTCCGGCTGGACCTTCAAAACCGCGACGACGCCAATCATGCTTGCCTCCCAACATCTGTTTGAAAGGCAGGATGCGGGAGCAAGGCGATGGGAGCAAGGGGGACGTGGCGGAACGCGCCTTCATGCGCCCAGCCTCTTAACAGTCATTTCCCGCCACACCGGCGGGTATTCGCCAAAACCAACAATTGCTTACAGTCACGATCCCCCCTCAACTGCCGCCACGCGTGCGCGACCAAGGTGCGATCGGTGACGGTCGAGATCAAAAGGGCGCGCCAGCCTCCTTCGGATTCCTATGGGACGCGCAGGGCAAGAGCCGTCGTGCCGTTCAGGCTGATCTCCATTTTCCTGGCAAGGCCATCTCCAGCGTCGAAGATGATGCTCGCGTCCACGCCTCTGATGAAGAACCGGTCCATTGCCTCCGCCAGCAAGCCGGCCTCGTCGCGCCCGTCGACTTTGAAGACAAGGCCATCCTCGTCCTCAGTCACCGTGACATGTCGATGATCGGCGAGTTCGTACACGCCCAGGTACCGCTTCAGCCGCTCTGCCGAAAGCTCAACCGAATTCGGACGACGCATGAGATTGTCGCGGGGCAGCAGGAAGGGGAACGCGGCGTTCGGAAGAGCGGGATAGTAGGAGATGTGCTGTTCGCCCTCGAACGCCTTGGCCTGGAGCAAAGCGCCTTGCACGCCGCTTAACGCCCGGATCACCTGCCGCGCGCCGTCGATCATGTAGGCGTTTTCGTCGCCTCCGTAGCCCACGAAGACACGGCGGGGCGAATTGGCGATCCGAAGGGCCCGAAGACGTTCGACGACACCAGGATCGGCCCAGACCGACGGGCTAGCGATGAGGTAGGCGGCAAAGTCCGAGGGATGACTAGCAAGGACGTTGGCCGTGAAAAGTCCAGACAAGGAATGCCCAAACAGCATCGACTTGCCGCCATCCACCGGGTAGCGCGCTTCGACGAACGGCTTCAGTTCCTCTACCAAGAAACGGCGGAAGGCGTCCGCGCCTCCCCCCTTGTGAGCGAAGCCGTCCGGGCTGGTCGCGGATGTGGACAGCAGGTCCACGCCGCGCGCCGATGCTCCCGCTGGATACCCCACCGTCACGACATAGGCCGGGGCCATCACGCCCGCCGCGCCAAGCATATAGCCCGCCGGGCCGGCTAGGTCGTAGCCGCCGTCTAGGACATAGACCACGGGCGCGGTCTGCCCAGGAAGGATCGGTGGCGTGCGCGGCGGCGTGACCTCGATGACGAAGTCTCGGCCGACGATCGCGGAGTGGACCGTCAGGCTGATGGCGTCGGCGATGACGACAGGCCCTTCAGCCTTGATGGATAGAGATGACGAGGCGGCCAGAGCGGGTGCGCAAAGAGCACAGATGAGTAGCCAAGCGGCGATTAGATGCGTCTTCATGGAGCCCCCTAAATCCAAGGGGAGATTTACCGCTGTAGATTGCGCCGTCAATCTTGAGCCGGTCTTGCCTGCGCCTATCGGCGATGAGGGCGCCAGTAGCCGTAAAGCCTTTTTTCGGGGCTAGAAGACAGAATATTCTGCTGACTGTTTGGCTTTAAGGCCGCTCGTTCCAGCCGTAGGCGACCCACGAGTGGCCGCCGACATTTCGGGCCTCGATCAGGCTGGGATCACCCGTCGGCGCCTTGGCGACCTTGCGGCCGCGGAAGGCGAAAGCGGCGAGACCAAAGAGCGCGCTGCCGAGGAAACCGACGGCGACCACGGTGGCGGCGAACACCACCGCCAGCACCGCGCCGATCAACACCGCGACCGAGGTCGCCAGAGCCCCGGCCATCCAGGCCAGGCTATGGAAGGGCGAAGCTGCGACGCCTTGGCTGCTCATCGTAATCCTCTCGTCCACGCTCATGATCAACGAAGTTGGTTCACAAGCGCTGAACCGCAACTGAACACCCGACGGCCTCGGATGAAAAGCCCTATTCCGGCCCCTTACGGAGCGACGGATCGTCTCGGCTCAACCCGCCGCGGCCAAACCCAGTTCCTTGCGCTCGCGCATCACCGTCGAGAAGGCGGCGTTGATGGCGGCGGCCTTGGTCTCGGCCAGAGCGATGAAGTCGGCCGGCAGGCCCCGCGCCCGCGCCCGGTCGGGGTGGGCGTTGGACAGGGCCAGCTTCCAGGCCTTGCGCACCGTGGCGTCGTCGGCGTCGGCCGGCACTTCCAGGATGGCGTACGGATCGTCCTTGCCCACGCCTAGATGGGTGGCGCGCAGACGGCGGAAAGACAGCGGCGACATGCCGAACAGGTTCGAGACTCGCTCCAGATAGTCGAGCTCGTCCTGGGTCACGACACCGTCGGCCTTGGCGATATGGAACAGGCCGTCGACCACGTCCTCCAGCAGCTGCGGGCAGGTGCTATAGCGCTTGGCCAGACGCTTGGCGTAGCTCTCGAAGCCATGAGTCGTCTGGCGCGCCAGGTCGTACAGGCGGTGAATGTTCTGCTCCGAGGCCGGATCGGGCTGGAACACCTCGGTGAAGGCCAGGAACTCGCCACCGTCGGCGCGGCCATCGACCTTGGCCAGCTTGGCGCCCAGGGCCGTCACCGCGGTCGAGAACGCCGGATCCTCGCCCGGCAGGCCGCTCGGACATTCCGTGCAGTCGGCCAGGTCCAGACGCCGGGCGGCGATACTCGCAATGTTGCGCCAGAAGGTCATGAAGCGCCTCGAAACCAGCGACGGACGAAGAAGATACGCATGACGGGTCCTTTCGGATCACCCGCCAGCTCGCTTCTAGCACAATGAGAATGATCGTTCACATGACTTTAGTGCAATGCGGCGAAACCGCCCGATCACGCGACGAGGGAGCCGATCGGTGCTTCGTCCGTTATGGCCGCGCTTGACCTCTTATGGTCACGCAACGGTCCCATTCTGGATCGAAATGCTCTAGTCAGGCTCGACGTATTTTTAAAAAGGACATCCGCCCGCATGGCGAACGCCCTCTTCCTCGCCCTCGCCCTCTTCGCCCAGGACGGTCAGGCCAGCCAGTCGCCCAATGCTCCGCCGACCGACGAGTACGGCTATGTCGCCTGGTGCTACGGCGCCCTGGGCGGCTACGCCAATCTCTATGATCGCGTGATGCCCGAGGTGACGCGGATCGAGAAGGCGTTCCCGGGTCCCGACGGCGTCGCCGCCTCGCTGAAGACCTATCCTGAAATGCGCGAGCAGGCGCAAAAGGACCTCAAGGTGTTCGCCTCGGCGATCACGGCGGCCGAGAAGGCCAGTCCGCGCCCGATCTCGGAATATGGCGGCGCCCAGGTCAAGCGCGGCCAGTCCGTTTGGCAAGGCGCCGACACGGTCGACAAGGCGCGCCTGGCGCAGATGTGGATGAGCTGGAGCCCCCCCGGCGACTGCGAAAAGCGCGCGAGGGCGCTGGAGACTCGCTCGACCATCCTGGGCAAGGCCCTGAACTACAACAATGCCGCTGCGGCCTCGAAGAGCGCGCCGCCGGCTGAAGCCTCCAACCCGGCGTTCAACGCCACGCCGGCCACAGAGCCCGCCGCGCCGCCCGCGCCGGTGTCCGAGCCGACGCCCGCGCCGAAACCGACGGTCGCCCAGCCCGCGCCGGCGAAAACCGCTCCGGTCAAGACTGTGAAGGCCGAGACCAAGCCGACCGCCGCCAAGCCGCTGCCCAAGGCCCCTGCCGCCAAACTGCCGCCAATCGGCGGCAATGAGGTGATCGTCGACCCGGTCAATCCGATCCCCTGCGCCGGCAGCCTGGTCCCCGCCAAGCGCGGCGGCCGCGACGTGCTGATCTGCAAGGCGGACTGACGCCCGACCGGTCCTTCGCCCTCCATCTTATCGTTGGGCGAAGGATGCAGGCGCCGCAAGGCGATCCTCCCCAGCTGGGAGCGTCCGGACTAGAGGACCTTCGCCGCCTCGCGCACGCCGGCGATGGCGTCGGCGGGCATAGGGCGGCCCAGCAGGTAACCCTGGAACTCGCTGCAGCCCAGTTTCACCAGGGCGTCCAGCTGGCCTTGCGTCTCGACGCCCTCGGCCGTGGTCTTCAGACCTAGTGACTTGGCCAGGCTGATGATGGCGCTGGCGACAGCCATGCTCTCGCTGTTGCCCGGCAGGCTGGAGACGAACGAGCGATCGATCTTCAACTTGTCGATCGGATGGCGGCGCAGGTAGGCGAGGCTGGCGTAGCCGGTGCCGAAGTCGTCCAGGGCCAGACGGAAACCCAGGCGTTTGAGGCGACGCAAGGCGTCGTGAACGCCATCGCTGTCCTTCAGGAGCGCCGTCTCGGTGATCTCCAGCAGGAAGACGTCGGCGCGGGCGCCGGTCTCGGCCAGGGTGGCGACCATCTCGTCGACGAAGCCGGGGCTGGACAGCTGGATGGCCGAGACGTTGACCGACACCTCCAGCCCCGACCAGCGCAGGCTGTCGTAGCAGGCGCGGCGGAACACCGCCGCCCCGACCAGGCCGATCAGGCCGCAGGACTCCGCCAACGGGATGAAGATGGCCGGCGAGATTTCGCCGCGTTCAGGATGGGTCCAGCGGGCCAGGGCCTCGACGCCGATCATCGCGCCGCGCGCGTCGGTCAGCGGCTGGTAGGCGACGGCCAGGGATTCGCTCTCCAGGGCCGCGCGCAGGTCGCGCTCCAGACCCTTCCGTAGGCGAAGAGCCGCATCCATCTCGGGCTCGAAGAAGGCTAAGCGACCGCGGCCGGCTTCCTTGGCGCGGTAGAGCGCGACGTCGGCCTGGCGCAGCAGCTCGGCCTGCCCCTGATCCGCGTCGGAGACGACCGATACGCCGACCGAGCACGACAGGTGCGCCCGGCCGATGGAGAGGTCCACCTCGCCCGACAGGCCGTCGACCACGCGCTGGGCCAGGGTCGCCGCGCCGGACGGGGTCGTGTCGGGCTGGATGATCGCGAACTCGTCGCCGCCTAGTCGGCAGATGGTGTCGGTCTCGCGGCAGATGTTCACCAGCCGACGGGCGACCTCGCGGATCAGCTGGTCCCCGGCGTCGTGACCATAGCTGTCATTGACCTCCTTGAACCGGTCGAGGTCGATGCACAGCACGGCCAGATGCCCCGGCTTGCGGCGCAACAGGGCGTGGGCGTGGACCAGGCGGTCGGTGAACAGGGTGCGGTTGGCCAGACCCGTCAGCGGGTCATGCAGCGCCAGGTGCTTGGCCTCGGCCTCGCTCAGCAGCAGTTTCTTGGCCGCGCGGCGGGTGACGCGGAACAGCAGGAGCGAGCCGGCCGCCGCGGCCAGCACGGCCAGGGCCAGGATCGGCGTGGCCGACTTCAGCAGTTCCTCGCCCGGCTTGCGGGGCGTCCAGCTCAGAACGACGCGGCGACCATCCGCGGCCCGCCCCAGCATGGCCTGGGCGGCGTCCGTATTGGCCGCGCCCGGCTTGACCACCTCGATACGCGCGTCGCGCAGCAGGAAGCGGTCGGAGAAGGTCTTGATCACGCTGTTGGCCACCGGGATGCCGGTCACCAGCAGCGGGGCGCGGGGCCCCCGGGTCTTGGCCTTCAGGTCCGGGCGGATCAGCGAGACGGTGATCAGCACGGGCTCGTCGCCGATCAGCTCGACACGACTCGTGTGGACGGCGCGCAATTTGGCGACCTTCTTGGGATCGGCCTCGATCTCGCGGATCGCGGTGACCAGACGGGCGGTCGGTGTTGCGTATCGGGCATAGGCTTCCGGCGCGACATCCTTGCCGTTGATGTGGCCGTAGATCGGCTTGCCGTCGGCGTCGAGAACGAAGGCGACCTTGTAGCCCAAGGCGCCGCCCAGCGAGGCGCCGATGTTCTGGCTGGCCCATGCCTGGTCATAGTGGTTGTCCAGCTTGATGATCGCCTCATCCCAGATGACGTAGGGATTAAGGGCGGTCTGGATCTCCTTGCCGCGCTGGCGCAGCCCGTTGCCGACCAGGGTCTGCTCGTACTGGCGCTCGCGCGCGTCGGCGTGGCGTGTGGCCACCGTCAGGGCCACACCGGCGAGCAGCATCATGCCCGCCGCCATGCCGGCGATCAGGCCAAAGATCTTCAGCTCGATGTTCCGACGGTCCATCTCACTCCCCTGAGATGGCGCATCCTTCATGGGAACCCTTGCCGAATTCCTTATCGTGACGCCCCCGTGGACAAATTATCGCACAGTGTTACGCGATTTGGGTTTCACGGTTCCCGTCACCCGACGCCCCCCACGCCGGAACCCGCCCGATCGGCGTCCGACGTCGTCGGCGGGACGGGCCCGGCGCCTCGTCAGGCCGCCGCCCCCCGAGTCCGCGCGGCCGGGTCGTAGTTGAGGATCGGCGCCAGCCAGCGTTCGGCCGTGGCCACGTCCCAGCCCTTGCGGCGGGCATAGTCCTCGACCTGGTCCGCGTCGATCTTGCCAACCCCGAAATAGTGCGCCTTGGGGTGGCTGAAATAGAGACCCGAGACCGCCGCGCCCGGGGTCATCGCGTAGCTCTCGGTCAGCTTCAGGCCGGTGGCCGCCTCGGCGTCCAGCAGCTTGAACAGCGCGCCCTTCTCGGTGTGGTCGGGCTGGGCCGGATAGCCGGGCGCGGGACGGATGCCCTGATAGGTCTCGGCGATCATCACGTCGGTGTCGGCCGCCTCGTCGGGCGCGTAGCCCCAAAGCTCGACACGCGCCTTGTAGTGCAGCCATTCAGCGAACGCCTCGGCCAGGCGGTCGGCCAAGGCCGACGCCATGATGGCGCTATAGTCGTCGCCGGCGTCCTTGAACATCTTGACGATCTCGTCCTCGCCGTGGCCAGCGGTGACGGCGAAGCCGCCGATATAGTCAGCGCCCTGTCCGATCGGCGCGACGAAATCCGACAGCGCCACGTTCTGCTTGCCTTCGCCCTTGTCCATCTGCTGGCGCAGGGTGTGGAAGCGCGAATATTCGGCCGTTCGGGTCTCGTCCGTATAGAGAACGATGTCGTCGCCCTGGGCCTGGGCCGGCCAGAAGCCGATCACGCCCTTGGCGCCGAACCACTTCTCGGCGACCACCCTGTCCAGCATCTCGCGGGCTTCGCGATAGAGGTCGGTGGCGGCCTGGCCGACCACGTCATCCTCCAGGATTTGCGGGAAGCGCCCGATCAGCTCCCAGCTGGCGAAGAACGGCGACCAGTCGATGAACGGAACCAGCTCCTCCAGGCTCGGCTCGAACGTGCGCGCGCCGATGAAGCTCGGTTTGGGCGGCACATAGCCGTCCCAGTCGATGACGAACTTCCGAAGCCGCGCCTCGGCGATGCTGGTGCGCGCCTTGGCCGTCTGGCCGCGGGCGTACTGCTCGCGGATGCGGACATATTCGGCGCGGGTCTCGGCCTGCAGACGGTCGCGCTCGCTCGGCGACAACAGGCCCGAGACCACGCCCACCGCCCGGCTGGCGTCCAGCACATAGGTGGTCGAGCCCTTGTGATAGGCCGGCTCGATCTTGACCGCCGTATGGGTGCGGCTGGTGGTGGCGCCGCCGATCAGCAGCGGGATGGTGAAGCCCTGGCGCTCCATCTCGGAAGCCACAAACACCATCTCGTCCAGCGACGGCGTGATCAGGCCCGACAGGCCGATCATGTCGACGTTGTGCTTCTTGGCCTCGTCGAGGATGCGGTCGGCCGGGACCATGACGCCCAGGTCGATGACCTCGTAATTGTTACATTGCAGGACCACGCCGACGATGTTCTTGCCGATGTCGTGGACGTCGCCCTTGACCGTGGCCATCAGGATGCGGCCGGCCTGCTCGCGCGGCTTGCCGGCCTTTTCGGCCTCCATGAAGGGCTCCAGCCAAGCCACGGCCTGCTTCATGACGCGAGCCGACTTCACCACCTGCGGCAGGAACATCTTGCCCGAGCCGAACAGGTCGCCGACCACGTTCATGCCGTCCATCAGGTGACCTTCGATGACGTGCAGCGGCCGCTCGACCGACAGGCGCGCCTCTTCGGTGTCCTGGTTGATGAACTCGGTGATGCCGTGGACCAGGGCGTGGGTGATGCGCTCGTTCACCGTGCCCTTGCGCCATTCCAGGTTGGCGGTCTGGACCTGGCCCTTCTCGCCTTTGTAGCGCGGGGCCATGTCGACCAAGCGCTCGGTGTTGGAGACATTGGTCCGCTGCGGCCGGTTGAGGATCACGTCCTCGACGGCCTCGCGCAGCTCGGGATCCAGAGCGTCGTAGACTGGCAGGTCGCCGGCGTTGACGATGCCCATGTCCATGCCGGCGTTAATGGCGTGATACAGGAACACCGAGTGGATCGCCCGGCGCACCGGCTCGTTGCCGCGGAAGCTGAACGACACGTTCGAAACCCCGCCCGACACGCGGGCGTAGGGGCAGCGTTTCTTGATCTCGCGCGTGCCCTCGATGAAGTCGACGGCGTAGTTGTCGTGCTCCTCGATGCCCGTCGCCACGGCGAAGATGTTGGGGTCGAAGATGATGTCCTCGGGTGGGAAACCCACCTTGTCGACCAGGATGCGGTAGGCCTTCTCGCAGATCTCGATCTTGCGGGCGGCGGTGTCGGCCTGGCCGACCTCGTCGAAGGCCATGACCACCACGGCGGCGCCATAGCGCAGGCACAGCTTGGCCTGCTCGATGAACTTGGCCTCGCCTTCCTTCATCGAGATCGAATTGACGATCGCCTTGCCCTGGACGCACTTCAGGCCCGCCTCGATCACCTCCCACTTGGAGCTATCGATCATCACCGGCACGCGGGCGATGTCCGGCTCGGCGGCCATCAGGTTCAGGAAGGTGATCATGGCCTGCTTGGAGTCGAGCAGGCCCTCGTCCATGTTGACGTCGATGACCTGTGCCCCGGCCTCGACCTGCTGGCGCGCGACCGACAGCGCCTCGGGGTAGTTCCCCTCGACGATCAGCTTCTTGAACTTGGCCGAGCCGGTGACGTTGGTGCGCTCACCGATATTGACGAAGACGGGTCTCATGGTCGGTCGATCCAAATAAACCCGCCTTCCTCGCCCTTGTGGCGAGGACCCAGGGCGCCGCTAACTCGGCGCCTGGAAAGTCGGGCTCCGCATCAGCGGAAAACTAGGTCCTGGGCGCAAGGCCCAGGAAGGCAGAAGAGAGATAGCGGCTAAGCCAGCTCGAACGGCTCGAGCCCCGCCAGGCGCATGGCCTTGGGGCGCTCGGGGATCTGGCGGGGCGCGACACCGCGCACCTCGTCGGCCACGTGACGGATGTGATCCGGCGTCGTGCCGCAGCAGCCGCCCAGGATGTTGACCAGGCCGTCCTTGGCCCACTCGTGCAGGGCGTGGCCGGTCTGGTGCGGCTCCTCGTCGTACTGGCCCATGGCGTTGGGCAGGCCGGCGTTGGGGTAGGCCGCGACAAGCGTGTCGGCGATGCGGGCCATCTCGGCGATGTGCGGGCGCATTAGGTCCGCCCCCAGGGCGCAGTTGAAGCCCACCGCGAAAGGCTTGGCGTGCTTGATGCTGTTCCAGAACGCCTCGGCCGTCTGGCCCGACAGGGTGCGGCCCGAGCGGTCGGTGATGGTGCCGCTGATCCAGATCGGCAGCTCTTCATGGCCCTCGTCGCGCAGGTCGAGAATGGCCTTGATGGCAGCCTTGCAGTTCAGGGTGTCGGTGATGGTCTCGATCAGGAAGAGGTCGACGCCTCCTTTGTAGAGCGCGTCCACCTGCTGGCGATACGCCGCGTAGACCTGGTCGAAGGTCACCTTGCGCGCGCCCGGATCGTTCACGTCCGAGGACATCGACAGCATCACGTTCAGCGGCCCGATCGAGCCGGCGATGAACTTTGGGCTGGCCGGATTCTGCGCGTTCCAGCGGTCGGCCACCGAGCGGCCGATCCTGGCGCCCTCGAGATTGATGTCCCAGACGTCCTGTTCCGACAGGTGATAATCGGCTTGGGCGATCGTGGTGCCCGAGAAGGTGTTGGTCTCCGAGATGTCCGCGCCGGCGGCGAAATAGGCGTCATGCAGTTCGGCCACGAGATCCGGCCGGGTCAGGCACAGGATGTCGTTATTACCCTTCATCTGGCCGTTGTAGCCGGCGAAGCGCTCGGCGCGGTAGTCGGCCTCGGTCAGGCCCTTCTTCTGGAACATCACGCCCCAGGAGCCGTCCAGGATCAGGATCTTCTGCTTGGCGGCGGCCTTGAGGGCGGCCACGCGGTTCGCGCGGATGGAAAGGTCGGTCATTTCCGGACTCCGGAAGCCGCCGCCTGCTGGCGCGCGAGCTCTTCATTGAAGGCGGCCTCCGAGTCGGCGACGAAGCGCGTCAGCTCGGTCGGATCGACGAAAGCGTTGGGGTCGCCGCGCAGCTGCTTCTTGCGCTTGGCCAGCAGGTCGCCCTGCTCCTCGTGCGCCGGCAGCATCACATCGGTCGGGATGGCCCGCAGCTTGGCGAAGCTGCCACGATAGTCGGCGACGATGTTTCGGTGGGTCTTGTTGCCGACCAGCACATTGCCGGCCACGGACAGCGAGCACGGGAAGGTGACGGTCAGCGGCCGCCCCTTCTCGATCACGGCGGTGGTCCAGCTGGTGCAGCCGATCGTGTGGCCGGGCGTCAGGTGGGCGACCAGCGCCGTCTCGCCCAGCTTCAGCTTCTGGCCGTCGCCGAACGCCTTGTCGACCTTCACCGCCGGCATGGGCGTGGGGCCGTTCTCGTTGTCGCCGATATGGTGGCCCTGCTCGATCGCCGGCTCGTCGCCGCGCGAGATCCACAACTTGGCCGTTGGGATGTCGGCCTTCAGCTGAGCCAGACCGCCGGCGTGGTCGTAGTGGGCGTGGGTGTTGATCAGGATCTTCACATCGGCCAACTGGAAGCCCAGCGCGGCGATGTTCCGCTCGATCTGCTTGCCGACCTCGGCGTTCGGCCCGCCGTCCAGCAGCACATGACCTTCGGACGATGTCATCAGCCAGGACGAGATGCCCTCGGTCCCGACGTAATAGATGTTGCCCACGACGCGGTAGGGCTTGGTCGGCTTGGTCCAGTTGGCGGGCATGTCGGCGTGGGCCGCCGGGGCCAGGGCCAGGACCGACGCCGCCAGGGCGATCAAAAAGCGCTTCATGCCGCCGCCTCCGCCGGGGCCGGTGAAACCTCGCGAACGCCCAGCACACGGCAGATCGCATAGACCAGGTCGGCCCGGTTCAGGGTGTAGAAGTGGAAGTCCTCGAAGCCCTGCTCCTGCAGCTTGGCGCACATCTCGGCGGCGACCGAGCAGGCGATCAGGCGACGCGTCTCGGCGTCGTGCTCCAGGCCGTCGAAAAGGTTGCCCAGCCACGATGGGATCGCCGTCTGACAGGCGGCGGCCATCTTCTTGAGGCCCGCGAAATTGGTCACCGGCATGATCCCCGGCACGATCGGGATCGTGATCCCGGCGTCGCGGACCTTGTCGACATAGCGCAGGAAGGCGTCCAGATCGAAGAAGAACTGGCTGATGCCCAGCGTCGCGCCGGCGTCGACCTTCTGCTTCAGCACATCGATGTCGTGCTCCAGCGACGGACTTTCCGGATGCTTCTCAGGATAGACGCCGACCAGCACCTCGAACGGCGCGATGCCGCGCACGGCCTTGGTCAATTCGGTGGCGTTGGCGTAGCCGTCGGCGCGCGGGACATAGACGCCGCCGATGCCGCCCTCGCCCGGCGGCGGGTCGCCGCGCAGCGAGACGATGTGGCGAACGCCCGTCTCCCAGTACTCACGGATCACCTCGTCGACCTCGTCGCGCGAGGCGCCGACGCAGGTCAGGTGGGCGGCGGGCTTGAGAGTCGTTTCGTCCAGGATGCGCTTGACCGTGCGGTGCGTGCGCTCGCGGGTCGATCCGCCGGCGCCGTAAGTCACCGAGACGAAGGCCGGGTCCAGCGGGGCCAGGCGGGTGATCGCCTGCCACAGGCTCTCTTCCATCGCCGGGGTCTTGGGCGGGAAGAACTCGAACGAGACGCGCGGACGATAGGTGCGCTCGCCAGCGCGGGCGACGGGACCGATCACGCGGCGGGTGGGCGGAAGGGTCATGCGGCGTTCCTCTCGGCCACGGCGGCGACGGGGCGCCGGGCCGTCCAGATCTTGACGGTCAGCCCCTCGGCCGTGGCCGGCGGCAGGGCGATATTGCTTTCCAGATGCAGGCCCGCGGCCTGCAGCCAGGTGACGATCTCGACGTCGTCGAAGCCCAGGCGGCGGTGCTGGTGAACCTCGCGCAGGAACTCGTGGTCGTGCGGGGCGAAGTCGGCGATCAGCAGCAGGCCGCCGGGCGTCACCAGCCGCGCGGCCTCGGCTACCGCGTGGGCGGGATCCGAAAGGTAGTGCAGCACCTGATGCACGGTGACCAGATCGGCGCAGCCGCCCGGCAGGCCCGTGCGGAAGATGTCGCCATGACGCAGTTCGCAGCGGGTCAGCCCGGCCTTGGTCACCTCATCGCGGGCGATGTTCAGCATCTGCTGCGACAGGTCCAGGCCCAGGGCGTTGCTGACTCGCTTGCCCAGCAGGGTCAGCATGCGCCCCGCGCCGGCGCCCAGATCGACCATCTCGTCGAAGGGGCCCTCCCCCGCGGCCCGCAGGATCGCGGCCTCGACCTCGGCCTCGTCGACATACAGCGAGCGGATCTCGTTCCAGCGCGCGGCGTTGCGGGCGAAATAGGCCTGGGCGTCCGTCGAGCGCTCGGCGCGCACGGCCGACAGCTTGTCGGCGTCCAGGCGCACGACGGGATCGGTGTCGTCGATCAGGTCCAGCGCTTGCTCGACCAGGAAGCGGCCCGGAGACTTTGCGGCCAGGCGGTAGAACACCCAGGCCCCGTCCGGAAAACGCTCGACCAGGCCCGCCTCGGCCAGCAGCTTCAGATGCCGCGAGACGCGCGGCTGGCTCTGGTCGAGGATCCGGCACAGCTCCAGCACCGACAGCTCCTCGGCCGCCAACAGGGCCAGCAGGCGCAGGCGCGTCGACTCGCCGGCGGCGCGCAGCACTTCGACAACCTGTTCGGCGGTGAGCTTCATGAGGACATAAAGATATCTTTATGTCCGATTTGGCAAGGGGAATTTATGCCTCGGCGTCGGCCGCAGGCGGCTCCCAGAGCTCGATTTTAACCCCGGCCGGGTCCATCAGCCAGGCGAAACGACCCATGCCGCCCTCGTCCTGCCGGCCCGTCGGCTCAACGCCCTCCGCGGCGGCCGTGGCCAGCACGCCGTCGATATCATCGACCACGAAATTGATCATGAACGGCGCGGCGGACGGCGCGAAATATTGAGTGTCGGCTCCGAACAGCGCCCAGTTGGTCGTCGCGGTCCTGGGAGACTTGAACACCGCCCCGCCCCACGAATGGATTTCGAAGCCCAGCACCCGCGCGTACCAGTCGCGCGCGGCTTGCGGATCCTCGGCCTTGTAGAACACCCCGCCCAGCCCCAGCACCTTGGCCATCACCGATCCCCCATCGCGCTCGCCCAATCCTCGGACCACCTTAGCAGAGGCCACAGCGCCGCGATCAAGTCCGACCCGCGCGGGCTGAGGCGATAGCCGGCGTCGGCCGCCACGATGTCGGCCGCGCGCAACTCCGCCAGCCGTGTGTTCAGCGTGCCCGGCGGCAGTTCGGCCGCCGCCTGCAGGGCGCGGAAGGTCAGGACGCGGCCCTCGCGCAGCTCCCAGACGATCCGCAGCGCCCCGCGCCGACCGAGGAGGTCCAGCGCCGCCATGATCGGCCTGCCGCTGTCCGAGCCACGAACCGCACGCCCCGGCATGGGCGCTTCATTTTTTGTAGCATCTTCGGAATTTTCCATGTTACAAATTTTGTAGCACGGAGCACCACCGATGTCGCCACGGATCGAACCCGCCCAAGCCCCCTACCCGCCGAGCGTCGCCCGCACGCTGGAGCAGTTGAAGACGCCCGGCGACCAGCCGCTTTCGCTGTTTCGAACCCTGGCCCGCGACGAGCGCCTGTTCGCCCGCTTCACCGGCGGCGGGCTGCTGGACCCGGGCCATTTGACCTTGCGAGAGCGCGAGATCGTCATCCATCGCATCTGCGCTCTGAACGGCGCGGCCTATGAGTGGGGCGTCCACGCGGCGCTCTTCGCCAGCGCGGCCGGTCTCCGCGCCGAGCAGCTCGCCGCCACCACCGCCCCGGGAGTCGCCACCTGCTGGGGACCGCGCGAGGCGCTGCTGATCGGCTTCTGCGACGCGGTCAACGCCCGCGCCGACATCGACGACGCCCTGTGGGCGCGCCTGGCCGAGGCCTTTTCCGAAGGGGCCCGGATCGAGCTGATGATGCTGGCCGGCTTCTATCGGACGGTCAGCCTGCTGGTGAACGGTCTGCGGTTGGAGCCCGAGCCCTTCGCCGCGCCGTTCCCGCCCTAGGCCGCCACGGGAGTCGCCAGCGGCTCGCCGTGGAAGTAGCGGCGCAGGTTCTCCAGGGTCAGGCTGACCATGGCCGGGATGCTGTCCAGGGTCGCGCCGGCCGTGTGCGGGGTCAGCACCGTGTGCGGCACGTTCGCCCAGCGCGCGGCCGGGGTCGGCTCCTGCGCGTACACATCGAGGGCGGCCATGCCGAGCGCGCCGCTCTTCAGGGCCTCGATCAGGGCGTCCTCGTCGATCAGGGCGCCGCGCGCGACATTGACGATCAGGCCCTGCGGCCCGACCGCCTCGATGACAGCCTGGTTGATCAGGTGATGGTTCGACGCGTCCGAGCGCGAGCAGACCACCAGCACGTCGCTGTCGCGAGCCAGGGCCAGCAGGCTGTCGGCGCGGGGATAGTCGGTCTCCTTGGGATGCGGCCCCCACCAGGCGATCTTCATCTCGAACGCCGTTAGGCGGTTGGCCACCGCCTCGCCGATATGGCCCAGGCCGACGATGCCGGCCTTGCGGCCGCGCAGACCATGGCGCGGGGCCATGCGCTCGGCATGGGTCCAGTGGCCCGAGCGCAGGCGATGATCGCCCTCGACAATGCCGCGCCAAGCGGCCAGGACAAGGCCCACCGCGTGATCGGCGACGTCGGCGGCGTTCAGGCCGGTGGAATGGGTGACGGCGATGCCATGGGCCTTGCACCAGGGCACGTCGACGCCGTCATAGCCGACGCTGACGCAGGCGATCAGGCCCAGTTGCGGCATTTCCGAGAGCATGTCGCGGGAGAGCGCGAACTCGCCGGCGTGAACGATGGCCCGAACCCGCCGTCCCGGCCCCTCTAGAAAGGCCATCCGGTCGGGATGGTCCCATAGTCGATGCACCTCGTAGGCGTTCTCCAGCAGCGGCTGCAGCGGCAGCAGCATCTCGTGCGAGAGCAGGATGTGAGGCTTGTCGACGGGCGCCTTCGGGGAATCCGGCATGCATGTCCTCCAACTGCGCGGGTCGTTGAGCCCGCGGCGGATCTTTGTCTCGCCCCCGGCGCCTCGGTGGAAACGCCTATTGAGAAGCTAGGCAGAGCCCTGCGCTGACGCCAGTGTCGGTCACATCACGCTGTGGTGACGAAGCCGGCCCGCGCGGCAAGAACCCGATCCGGACGCGGCGGTTCCGCCAAGCGCCATTTTGCAAGGCCAAGCTGTGAACAACCGCCGCCGCGAGGGGTTTTGCTGACGGCGCCACCAGGCGCTTCAGATCCGGAGAATTCCAGATGTTGACCAAGATGCTCGCCGCCACCGCGGCCCTGTCGATGTTGGCGTGCGGCGGCGTGGCGCTGGCCGCCCAGGCCAAGTCGTCGGTCCAGACCGGCCCCAAGCAGCCGATCCCCTATTCGCAGCTCGACGCCTACGACAAGGCTTCGCCCAAGGCGCGGGCCAGCAAGGACTGGTGGGCCGGCTCCGCCAGCGCCTCGACCGGCATGTCGACCGACACCAGCGCCACCCTGCCGCCGGCCACGTCGAGCGCGCCCGATACGGCCGTGAACCCAGCGCCGTCCGCCTCCCCCAGCTTGCCGACGACGCCACCGACCAACGCGCCGATGACCGAGGATAAGATGACCCAGCCCGGCGCCGCGGCCACCCCGCCGATGTCTTCGCCGGCCGATCCGAAGTAGGCCCTTGGCCGGGACGGCCCGCGCCGTCCCGGCGGCTTAGCCGCCGAAGATAAAGTCGGCCTTGTAGTAGCCGTTGGCCGGATCCAGGATGTTGACAGCGAACGGTGCGGAGCCGTCGGCGAGGTCCATCAGCCAGGCGTCGTTGGACTTGGCCATGACCCCGAGGTTCTCGGTCGCCGCCGCCGCCAGCAGGAAGCCGACCATGGCCGCCTTGGTGCCGATGCCGGCCGCGCCATCACCGCCATAGTAGGCGAGGTAATCGACCCGCGTGTCGATCAGCGCGTGAACCTTGGCGTCGGTCGGCGTCCCTCCGAAAATCGTCGCATAGGCCTTCTTCGTTGCTTCGAACAGCGACAGCGACCCGTAGGTGGCCGCGAAGCTGTCCTTGGCCTCGCCGTTCTTGCCCAGATTGACCGCGAAGTTGATGTAGCGGTTCACCGTATCGAACGTGGCGTAGTAGGCGCTGTTCAGGTTGGTCGGGTTCGGACCGGTTGGCGAAACAAGGAAGTCTACGCCTCCCTGAGTCGGCACCTTGCCCGTAAAGAACTGGTAGCTCATCGACGCGACCGAGGTGGTGGCGTCGGCGGCGTTGACGATTGCGGCCGTGACCTGGACGTCCGAAAGCTGCCCCACGCTCCACCTCACCAACAGGTCCGCCGCCAAGGTCGACACGGCAGCCGTGTTACTCTGCCGAAGGATAGCGTTCATCTCGGAGGCGATCTCTGCGCTCGACGGTGGGTTCGGGAAGAGGATGCTCTCAATATTTAGCAGTCTGTCGGTCCCGTCCGGGGAGCCGGCGCGGAGGTCGGTCACGGTCGTGGAACCGTCGCTGTTCTGGACCACCGAATAGTTGGCCTTGCCGCCCAGGTAACGGGCCGTATCAGCTCCCGCGCCGCCGTCCAGCACGTCGTCGCCGCCCCCGCCAATCAGCACGTCGTCGCCCGCTCCGCCCTCGATCTGGTTGGCGCGCCCATCACCCGTCAAGGTGTCGCCGAAGGCCGAGCCGACGAGGTTTTCGATGCTGACCAAGATGTCGGCGCCCGCGCCCTTGGTGTCCTGGCTGGACCCGCTCAGCAACAGGTTCACGGTCACGGCGACGCTCGCGCTACCATAGTAGGCGGTGTCGACGCCCGCGCCGCCGTCCAGCCGGTCGGCGCCGTCGCCGCCGATCAGGCGGTCGTTGCCGGCGTCGCCGTAGAGCTGGTCGTCGCCAGCTCCGCCGTTCAGCACATCATCGCCGGCGAAGCCCTGCAGGCGGTCCGCGCCCGCGCTGCCGGTGAGGGTGTCAGCGCCGTCCGTACCGCCGTCCGCCTTGAGGACGGCCATGTTGACCGAGACCACGCTCTTGCCGTCGAAGACGATCAGCCGCGCGCCGTCATTGCTGAGGATGACGCGGTCGCCATAGGCGGCGCTGGCATAGTTGGTGTCGCCGCCGTTCGGCGCGATGTCCACGTTCAGCGAATAGACTTGCTCTATGCCCCAGGTTTCGGTGGAGAACTTGAAGACCCGATCGGTCATGGAGTCGACGACGAGCAGGTGCTTGCCATCGGCGCTGAAATCCATGCCGAAAACCGACGAAAGCTCCGGGTGCAGGCTGCTCAGATTGACGAGGTATTTGAGCGAGCCGTCGTAGACGTGCAGCTTGTCCGTATAGTGGGCGATACACGAGCCATCTCCCGATATCGCTTGGACGCCACGGTTGGGGCCGTAGACCCCGTCCTTGTACAGGTCGTGCGCGGCGGCTTGCGCGCCACCCTTCAGGATAAAGAGCGGCGCGGCCGTCGAGCCGGTCTCCGCCAGCAGGACCGTCTGGTGGTCGTCGGTGACCGACAGCACGGGCTGGGTATAGGTGCTGGATCCGCGCGTGAACAAGCCCGACGTGAGATCCAGCGTCGTGACCGGCGTCCAGCCCGACCCGCCAAAGCCCTGCGTGAACATGACTTTGCCGTCGCTGGTGAAGGCCACGTCGGCGAAGCCGCGGTCATAGCCGGTGACCGTGGTCGCATAGTCCGTGACCTTGCCTGTGATGGTGTCCAGCAAATGGACCTTGATCGTAGCCTTGTAGCCCCACTGGTCTCCGGTCGGGTTCTCCAGCACGCCATCGGTGACCATGAGATAACGACCGTCGGCGGACACATCCATGCCGCCCAGGATGGAGCCAACCTTCCAGCGGCCAGAGATCTCGCCGCTCGAGGCGCTGTAGCCGGTGACATAGCCGTCGCTGTTGGCGACATAGACCGTCAGACCATCGGGCGAGAGAACAGCGTCGGCGAACGTCCCGGTGGCTATGGTCTGGGTCGAGCCGACTTGGGTGAGGCTCTCGATCGTCGCGTTAGTCGCCGACCGCGACAGCGTGACGGTCCGGTCGGTGAACCTGAGAGCCTCGACGTTCAGCAGCGTGTCGACGCCTTGAGCGCCGCGCACGGTCCATGAGCCGTTGTCGTCCAAAGTCCAGGTGTAGGCGCCGGAGGCCCCCGCATAGATGGCCGTGTCGAAACCCGCGCCGCCGTCGATCAGGTCGTCTCCGGCCCCGCCCTCGAAGCTGTTGTCGGCCTTGTCGCCCCGCAGGATGTCGGCGAAGACCGAGCCCTTCAACCCTTCGAAGCCTGTCAGCTTGTCCAAGCCGTCGCCGCGGGTGTTTTGCAGCGTTCCGACCTTGGACAGATCAACCCGCACCCCGGCGGTCGCATTCTCGTAGGACGCCACGTCGAAGCCCGCGCCACCGTCGAGCGTATCGTCGCCCGCGCCGCCATTCAGGACATCGTCGCCCCCGCCGCCGTCGATCCGGTTGCCCGTTGCGTCGCCGGTGAGCTTGTCGCCGAAGCTGCTGCCGACCAGGTTCTCAATCGAGACGAGCGTGTCCAGCCCCGCTCCCTTGGTATCCTGGGCGACGGCGATCTTCAGGTCGACCGTGACGCCCGACGACACGCCGCTGTAGTCGGCGGCGTCGACGCCCACGCCGCCATCCAGCAGGTCATTGCCATCCCCGCCCAGCAGCCGGTCGTCGCCAGCGTCGCCATAAAGCTTGTCGGCGCCGGCGCCTCCGCTCAGCACGTCATCGCCTGCGAAGCCTTGCAGGCGGTCGTCGCCCGGCCCGCCGGAGAGGTTGTCAGGACCGTCGGAGCCACCGTCCGGCGTCAGACCACTCAGCTTGACCGACACGACGCTGACGCCGTCGAAGATCATCAGGCGCGATCCGTCGTTGGAAAGCAAAACATGGTCGCCGTAGTTGATGGCGTTGACGTTGGCGGACGCCGACAGAATATCCACGCCCAGGCCGTAGACCTGCTCGACCTTCCAGGTCACGGTGGAGAATTCGAACAGTCGGTCAGTCGTCTGATCGACGACGAAGAGATGCTTGCCGTCGGCGCTGAAATCCATGCCGTAGACCCCAGTCAGTTCGGGGTACAGCTTGGTCAGGTTGACGAGATAATTCAGTGAACCATCGTAAACGTGCAGCGCACCCAGATACTGGGCCACGCGCGAGCCGTCGCCCGAAATGGCCTGGAAACCCTGGTTAAAGCCGCCGACCCCGTCCGCGTACCAGTCGTGAGAGGCGGTTTGAGCGCCGCCCTTGACGATATACAACGGCGCGTCCGAACTGTTGCCTTGCGTGAGCAGGATCGTCTTGTGGTCGTCCGAGGCCGAAAGCGTGCCGGTCGTCAGCGCCGTCTGCTTCAACGCGCCCGTGGCCGGGTCCAGGATCGTCGTTGGCGTCCCCGTATAGGCCGTGTCGCGTGTCAGCAAGATCCTGCCGTCATCAAGAAAGGCGACGTCGGCGAAGCCGTTCTTGTAGGTGCTGCCCTCGATTGCGTAATCCGCGATCTGGCCGGTGACGGTGTCCAGCACGTGGACCTTGATCCTGGCGTCAGAAATGGCCGGATCCAGGGCGCCGTCGGCGGCCACCAGATACCGGCCGTCAGCGGACATATCCATTCCGCTCAAGGCCAAACCCATTTTCCAGCGGCCCGCAAGCTCGCCCGTCGTGGTGTTGAAAGCGGTAACGTAACCCTCGTTGTCGGAAACATAGGCCGTCTGGCCATTCGGCGAGAGCACCGCGTCGCGGTACGCGCCCGTGGCCAGAATCTGGACCGCCCCGGCCGGGATCAGGCTCTCGATCGTCACATTGGCCGCAGAGGGAGAAAGCGTGATGGTCTTGTCGGTGAACTTCAGGCTTTCGATGTTCAGCAGGGTGTCCACACCCTCGCCCCCGCGCACGGTCCAAGAACCGTTGGCGTTCTGGCTCCAACTGTAGGCGGAGGACGCACCGGCGTAGATGGCCGTATCGACCCCCGCACCACCGTCGATGAGATCGTCTCCACCGCCTCCCTCGAAGGTGTTGTCGCCACTGTCGCCCTTCAGTGCGTCGGCGAAGGCCGAACCCTTCAACCCTTCGATGCCAGAGAGCTTGTCCAGGCCGTCTCCGCGGGTGTTCTGGACGGTCCCGACCTTTGTCAGATCGACCCGCACGCCGGCGATTGCGGCTTCGTACGAGGCGATGTCGAAACCGTCGCCCCCCTCAAGCGTGTCGTCCCCTATGCCGCCAATCAACAGGTCATCGCCTACCCCGCCGACTAAAGTGTCGCCGCCGACGCCGCCGCGCAGCGTGTCCGCTCCTGCGCCGCCTTCGAGACGATTGGCGTTCGCGTCGCCGGTCAACTTGTCGTTGAACGCGCTGCCGATCAGGTTCTCGATCCCGACCAGGCCGTCGTAGCCCGCCCCGCCGGTGTACTGGCCGTTGGTGATCGTCAGGTCCAAGGTCACGGCGGACGCGGCGCCGCTATAGTCGGCGGTGTCGACGCCCGCCCCCCCGTCCAGAACGTCGTCTCCCAGGCCGCCGATCAGGCGGTCGTCGCCATAGCCGCCGTAGAGCAGGTCGTTGCCGGCCCCGCCGTCGATCACATCGGCCCCGCCATAGCCCTTCAGCGTATTGGCCGAGGCGTCGCCCGTCATCGTCTCGGCGGCGTCGGAGCCGCCCATGGCGACGGTCGACAGCTCAATGGTGTTCAGCTTCGTGGCGTTCAAGACCAGCAGGTACTTGCCGTCCGACGTCAGGGTCAGCCCGTCGCCGTAGCGGACGCCGCCGTTGAAATAGGAATCCGTCGTCGAGAGCCCGGATGAGAAGCTGCTCTGGATGGACCAGTCCGTCGTCGATAGCTTGAGGATCTGGCCGTCGTTTCCGTTCAGGACATAGAGGCTGCCGCCGTCGGTGCTGAACGCTGCGGAGAAGACGAAGATCGACTCCTTCTGGAAGTCCGAGAGCAGCCCCTTGTAGTTCAAGGCGCCATCATAGATCACGCCGTACTTGCTGGTCGAACCGCCCTGGAAGATCAGGTTGCCGGCGGGCGAGATCGCCTGGACTCCGTAGTTGAAGCCGCTGATATTGTCTTTGTAGCCTTGGTGACTGGCGATGATGCCCACCCCGGTCTGGTAGAGCCAGATCGGCATGTCCGAGATGTTATCCTGCGCAACGATGACCCTCGTGCCGTCCGGCGAGGCCGAGAATGCGCCGTTGAGATAGGAGTTGCCGGCCGTCTTGAAGACGCCTGTGCTGGGATCAAGGGTCACATTGCTGTTGGAGAGCAGGATCTTGCCGTCCGCGGTGAACACTGCGTCGAAAAAGCCGCCGGAATAGCTGCTGCCTTCCATCACGAAGTCGCGGACCTGACCGGTCGCTAGCTCCATGACGTGGACCGTAACGGATATCGTCGTGGAGCCACCGGTGGGCTGCGTAAAGCTGCGCTCGGTCGCGACCAGGGACTTGCCGTCTTGGGAGATATCCATGCCCCCCAGCGTCGTCCCGACCTTCCAGCGCCCGGCCGCCTCGCCGGTGGCGACATTGAAGGCGCTGACGAAGCCGTCGCCGCTCGACACATAGGCGATCTTGCCGTCGTTGCTAAGGACGACGTCCTTGAGATCGCCCGTGGCGATCGTCTGGAAAGTACTCACGAACCCCACCCGACTTCGAACGCTTGGAGGTCCGCACTACACTATGTTGAGTTGAGGCGCATCAACCCACTAAATCGCCGGTGACGATCCCTACGAAAAAAGCCGCGGGTCACCCCGCGGCCTTCGATCGCCTGCCATTCGGCCCGTTTTTACCGCGCGAACTTCTGGAACTTGATGCGCTTGGGAATAAGGCTGTCGGCGCCCAGGCGGCGCTTCTTGTCTTCCTCGTACATCTCGAAGTTGCCCTCGAACCATTCGACGTGGCTGTCGCCCTCGAAGGCCAGGATGTGGGTCGCCAGGCGGTCCAGGAACCAGCGATCGTGGCTGATGACCACGGCGCAGCCGGCGAACTCCTCGAGCGCCTCTTCCAGGGCCTGCAGGGTTTCGATGTCCAGGTCGTTGGTCGGTTCGTCGAGCAGCAGCAGGTTGCCGCCGGTGGCCAGGGTCTTGGCCAGGTGGACGCGGTTGCGCTCACCGCCCGACAGCAGGCCGACCTTCTTCTGCTGGTCGCCGCCCTTGAAGTTGAAGCTGCCGACGTAGGCGCGGCTGTTGATCTCGCGCTTGCCGACGATCATCACGTCGGTGCCGCCGCTGATCTCCTCCCAGATGGTCTTGTTCGGGTCGAGCGCGTCGCGCGACTGGTCGACATACGAGAGCTTGACGGTCTCGCCGACCTTGACCGTGCCGGCGTCGGGCTGCTCACGGCCGGTGATCAGCTTGAACAAGGTCGACTTGCCGGCGCCGTTCGGGCCGATGACGCCGACGATGCCGTTCGGCGGCAGGCGGAACGACAGGTCCTTGAACAGCACCTTGTCGCCATACTCCTTCTCCAGTCCGTTGACCTCCAGCACCAGATTGCCCAGGCGCGGGCCGGGCGGGATCTGGATATGGGCCTGGGTCTGAGCGGCGCGGGCGTTCTCCTGCGCGGCGACCATTTCCTCGTACGAGGCCAGACGGGCCTTCGACTTCGACTGACGGGCCTTGGGCGAGCTACGCACCCATTCCAGTTCGCGGGTGAGCGCGCGCTGGCGGGCTTCGGATTCCGACTGCTCCTGGACGACGCGCTTGGTCTTCTGCTCCAACCAGCCGGAGTAGTTGCCCTCGTAGGGCACGCCCTTGCCGCGATCGAGCTCCAGCGTCCACTTGGTGACCTGATCCAGGAAGTAGCGGTCGTGAGTCACCAGGATGACGCAGCCCGGGAACTCTTCCAGGTGATGCTGCAGCCAGGCCACCGACTCGGCGTCCAGGTGGTTGGTCGGTTCGTCGAGCAGCAGCATGTCGGGCTTGCTGAGCAGCAGGCGCGCCAGCGCGATGCGGCGCTTTTCACCGCCCGACAGGCTTTCGATATTGGCGTCGTTGGGCGGACAGCGCAGGGCGTCGATGGCCATCTCGACCTTGGAGTCGATGTCCCACAGGTCGCGGGCGTCGATGATCTCCTGGAGCTTGGTCATCTCCTCCATCAGCTCGTCGGTGTATTCCTCGCCGAGCTGGGCCGCCAAAGCGTTGTACTTGTCGAAGATCTGCTTGTCTTCGCAGTCGGCGATGACGTTGCCCCAGACGTCCAGGGCCGGGTCCAGCACCGGCTCCTGCGGGAGATAGCCGCGCTTGATGCCGTCGGCGGCCCTGGCCTCGCCCTGGAATTCCTTGTCCAGGCCGGCCATCACCTTCAGCAGGGTCGACTTACCAGAGCCGTTGACGCCGACCACGCCGATCTTGGCGTCGGAATAGAACGACAGCCAGATGTTCTCGAAGACCTTCTTGCCGCCGGGATAGGCCTTGGTCAGGCCCTGCATCTGGAAAATATATTGCTGCGCCATGAGGGCTCGCGTTCTCGCTGGACGAGGGTTTCGGGGATTGGGCGCTGAAATAGCGGTCCGGAGAGCTTCGCGCAATCGTGGCGGGGTCCGCGCGGCCGGATCGGGGCGGGACAGCCGTCACGGTTCCGTCGTCAGACTGTCGGACAGCCGACACGGCTCCGTCGCCTCGCCGTCGTCGACCGCTGTTACCGCAGGCTCCCAACCGGCCCCTCCCTTGTCTCGGGCCGGATTGGGGACAGTCATGAAAAAGCACGCCTTGTTGCTGAGCGCCGCCGCCTGCGCGCTCGGCCTGTTCGCGCACCCGGCCTTCGCGGCCGACGACGCCAAGCCCGCCGACGCCGCCGCCGCGGCGCCGACCGCCGCGCCGGACGTCTCGGAAGTGGACGCCATCATCGTCCTGGGCCGTGGCGAAAGCCGCCAGGTTCAGGTCGTCAACGAGCAGCAGGTCGCCCTGCAGGCCGCCGGCTCCAGCCCGCTGAAGGCCATCGAGAAGCTGCCTGGCGTATCGTTCCAATCGGCCGACGCCTTCGGCGCCTACGAGTGGTCGACCCGCATCTCGATCCGCGGCTTCGACCAGAGCCGCCTGGGCTTTACCCTGGACGGCGTGCCGCTGGGCGACATGAGCTACGGCAACTACAACGGCCTGCACATCAGCCGCGCCATCGCCAGCGAGGACATCGGCAAGATCGAGCTGGCCCAGGGCGCGGGCGCCCTGTCGACCGCTTCGACCTCGAATCTCGGCGGCACGTTGCAGTTCTTCTCGCGCAACCCGACCGACGACTTCGGCCTGCAGGCCAACGCCACGGTCGGCTCGGACAACATGCACCGCGTGTTCGGCCGCATGGACACCGGCGCCATCGAGTCGCTGAACGGCCTGAAGGGCTATTTCTCGGTCGCCGAGCAGAAGGCCGACAAGTGGAAGGGCGGCTCCAAGCAGAAGCAGCTGCAGATCGACGGCAAGGTCGAGCTGCCGCTCGGCGAAAATGGCTCGCTGACGGCGTGGTGGGACCACTCCGAACGCCGCGAGCAGGACTACCAGGACATGTCGTTCGACATGATCAAGCGCCTGGGCCGCGACTTCGACAACTTCCAGCCCGACTGGGCCAAGGCCGTCGGCGTCGCCTCGGTGCTGAACAACCCGGCCAACTACGCCGGCGCCACGCCGCTGCTGAAGGGCGGCTACTGGACCGGCGTGGGCGTGAACCCGTACCGCGCCTACGGCGTCGACACCCCGGACGACGCCTACTACGCCGGCGCCGGCATCCGTGACGACGACCTGTTCGCCGCGACCTTCAAGCAGAAGATCGGCGACAACGTCCGCGTCGACCTGACGGGCTATGGCCACAAGAACAAGGGCCAGGGCCTGTGGTACACGCCCTACACAGTCAGCCCTGGCTACGGCACGACGGGTTCGACGGCGGCCCCGCTGTCGATCCGCACCACCGAGTATGACATCGACCGCAAGGGGTTGATCGGCAACCTGGTCGTCGACCTGGCCAGCCACCGGATCAGCGCCGGCTTCTGGCACGAGGACAACGACTTCGCCCAGGCTCGCCGCTTCTACGCCGAGACCCTGGCGGCCCCGTCGCGTGACCCGCTGGACTTCCAGTCCAACCCGTTCACCACCTCGTGGGAGTACAAGTTCAACACCAAGACCACGACCGGCTACGTGCAGGACGTCTGGTCGGTGACCGACGCGTTCAAGGTCAACTTCGGCTTCAAGGCCCTGAAGGTCGAGAACGAGGTCAAGGCCGTGGTCGGCGCGATGAACGGCAAGATCGAGAGCAAGGACAGCTTCCTGCCCCAGGTCGGCGCCGTCTACAGCCTGGACAACGGCGTCGAAGTGTTCGGCGGCTACACCGAGAACATGGCCGCCTTCGTGTCGGCCGCGACCTCCGGTCCGTTCGCCTCGCAGAACCAGACGGTCGTCGACTATGTCGCCAAGAACCTGAAGCCGGAAACCTCGAAGACCTTCGAGGGCGGCCTGCGCCTCAAGACGAGCCGCTTCCAGGGCGTGGCGGCCCTCTACCACGTCAAGTTCGACAACCGACTGGACAGCGCCTCAACGGCCCCGCCGATCCTGGGTCTGCCGGCCGTGCTGTCGAACGTCGGCTCGGTGACGACCAAGGGTGTCGAGGTCGCAGGCGAGTTCCGCATGACGGACGAGTGGTCTCTGTACGGCTCCTACAGCTACAACGACTCCAAGTATGACGACGACGTCCCGGGCGCCGGCGGCCTGGTGGCCATGAAGACCAAGGGCAAGGACGTGATCTACACGCCCAAGAACCTGCTCAAGGCCGAGCTGAAGTACGATAACGGCGGCCTCTATGCCCGCGCCGGCCTCTCGTATGTCGGCTCGCGCTGGTACACGTTCGAGAACGATGGCGGCAAGGTCGACAGCTATACGGTCGCGGACCTGACGGTCGGCTATCGCTTCAGCGACAGCGCCGCTCCGATGCTCCGCGGCCTGGAGATCCAGGCCAACGTCACCAACCTGAACGACGAGGACTACATCTCGACGGTGGGTTCGGGCGGACCGGCCAAGGCCGACCCGGGCGGCACGGCCATGACCCTGCTGCCGGGCGCCCCGCGCCAGGCCTATCTGACGATCAAGAAGCGCTTCTAGACCCGAAGCCTTGTCATCCGGCTCTCCGCTTCGCCGGGGTCGGATGACAAGAATAAATGCAGGGCCGGGAGCGCGTATCCCGGCCCTTTCTCTTGTCCGGACACGAATTTTCGCCGTCCGGACAGGGCTTCCCTGGCGCTCCGGCGTGACGTGGGGCCTGGTCGGCGCATGATCGACATGCCCTCTACCGACACGCCTCGCGCCAACGCCTGGCGCGAACTGCTCGAGATCCTCCGCACCGTGGGCTTGGCGCTCGCCATCGCCCTGGTCCTGCGGGTCGTGATCTTCCAGCCCTTCACCATCCCCTCGTCCTCGATGGAGCCCGGGTTGGTGACCGGCGACTACATCGTGGTCTCCAAGTCGTCTTACGGTTGGAGCCGGGCTTCGCTTCCGTTCAATCCGCCGCTGTTCAAGGGCCGGTTGCTGGGGCGCGCGGCCCAGCGCGGCGACGTGGTGGTCTTCCGCCTGCCGCGGGATCCCTCCCAGACCTGGATCAAGCGCGTGATCGGCCTGCCCGGCGACCGGATCCGGGTGCGCGAGGGTCAGGTGTTTGTCAACGACGCGGCCATTCCTCAGACGCCCATGGGCATGACCCAGGATCACGACGCGCCGGATCGCGCCGTCCTTCAACTGGGCGAGCGCACGCCGAACGGACGCGCCTACGTCACCTATGACGGCGGTCCCGGCCTGCCGGGCGACGACACCGGCGTATATGTCGTGCCGGCGGGCCAGTACTTCGTGATGGGAGACAATCGCGACAACTCGCTGGATAGCCGCTTTTCGCCGTCGGCGGGCGGCGTCGGCCTGCTGCCGGCCGAGAACCTGGTCGGCCGGGCGAAGTTCGTTCTGGTGTCGTGGCGCCAGGGCGCGTCGCTGTTCAAGCCCTGGACGTGGCTGGACCTGCAGTGGGACCGGCTGCTGAAGCCGATCCGTTAGCGCCCGCTGAATTCCTCGAAGCTCAGATTGCCATCGTGATTGGCGTCGAGGCGTTCAAAGACCGCGTGCGAGGGCGTGGTCGGACGGGCGAGCGAGGGCGCGGCCACCGCGCCGACGAAGAGACCGGCCAGGGCCGCCGCCAGGGCTCGCCACATTAGGCCATGCGTGCGCGGCTTCGCCGTGCGTCCGTCCAGCTCCTGGTCGATGAAGATCCGCACCACCTCGCTGGCCGTGCGGTCCGTCTCGCGGCAGCGGGCCATGAAGGCGGTCTTGGTCTCGTACGGCAGACGAACCTCGAGCACTTCGCTCTTCTTGGGCTTGGCGACTGTCATATGCGGAACCTCGCGTCGTTAGCGCCCTGACTAGCATCTTTCGCGACGCGCAAAAAGAAAGCCCGGCCAAACGACCGGGCTTGAAGTCAATAGGGAGGAAACGCCCAGGAAGGGCAGAGGCGCTCGGCGCCTCACGGATCTCTGATAGCGCTAACACTCCGGATGGCGCAACCTCTTTTCGACGGCCGCGACGGCCTGCCGCATGTGGCCTCGAAAATCATCCGCGAACGGCGGCGCTTTACGGCGACCGCGAGAGGTCATACCAATGTTACCGCTACCGATGTCGCAAGGTCGGAGTGGGGAGAAAACGTCGATGAAGATGCTCGCGCGGCTGGCCGTATTCGGCGCAGCCCTGGCCCTCGCTTTCCCGGTTCATGCCGAGCCGACCAAGTCTCCCCGCTGGGTCGGCGCCTGGGCCAGCGCCCAAATGGCGCCGGACGAGAAGAATCGCCTCGCCGCCGAGGACTATCCGGACGCCACCCTGCGCCAGATCGTGCGCCTGACTCTGGGCGGCGAGACGCTGCGGGTGCGCCTCTCCAATGCCTTCGGGACCGCGCCGCTGACGATCAAGGCCGCCCACGTCGCGGTCTCGTCCGATCTCGCCAGCGCCCGCATCGACCCGGCCACGGACCGCGCCCTGACCTTCTCCGGCCGCGCCGAGGTGACCATTCCCGCCGGCGCCGACTATTGGTCCGACCCGGTGAGCCTGAAGGTCGCGCCGCTGACCAGCCTGGCGATCAGCCTCCACTACGCCGCCGCGCCCAGCGTCCAGACCGGACACCCGGGCTCGCGGGCCACCTCCTACGTCCTGGCCGGCGACCACGTGTCCGCCGCCGATCTTCCCGGCGCCAAGACCGCGGACCGCTGGCTGCAAATCTCCAGCGTCGACATCGTCTCGGCCAAGGCCAAGACGGTCGTGGCGCTGGGCGACAGCATCACCGACGGCTACGGCGTCCAGCCCAACACCAACCTGCGCTGGACCGACGGCCTGATCGAACGCCTGAAGGGCAGGAACATTGGCCTGCTCAATCTCGGCATCGGCGGCAACCGCGTGCTGCTGGACGGCCTGGGGCCCAACGCCCTGGCGCGGTTCGAGCGCGACGTCCTCTCCCAGGCCGGCGTCACCCATGTGGTGCTGCTGGAAGGCGTCAACGATCTGGGAACCCTGACACGCGAGGCGCCCGCCACGCCCGAAGCGCACAAGGCCCTCGTTGAGCAGGTCATCGCCGGCTACCGCCAGATGATCGACCGCGCTCATGGCCGGGGCGTCAAGGTGATCGGCGCGACCATCCTGCCCTATGGCCGTTCGGCCTATTACCATCCCGGACCGGAGAGCGAGGCCGACCGCCAGGCGATCAACGCCTGGATCCGCGCGCCCGGCAACTTCGACGGCGTGATCGACTGGGACAAGGCCCTGCGCGACCCCGCCAACCCGACCCACCTGCTATCCGCCTATGACAATGACGGCCTGCATCCGAACATGGCCGGCTACAAGGCCATGGCGGACGCCGTTCCGCTGAGCCTGTTCGGGAACTAAGCCATGATCGCCGCCGCAGTCCTTCTTCTAGCGTCCCCGGCGCCCGTCATCGCCTTCACCTGGGACGACCTGCCGGCTCACAGCGCCCTGCCGCCCGGCGTCACGCGCGTGCAGGTCGCCGCGGATCTGCTGAAGGCGGCCGCCGACGCCAAGGCCCCCGCCTTCGGGTTCATCAACGGCGTCCAGACCGAGCGCGAGCCGACCTCGACGCCGGTGCTGAAGATGTGGCGCGACGCCGACCAGCCCCTTGGCAACCACACCTGGTCGCACCAGAACCTGAAGGACCTGACGCCCGAACAGTTCGCCGCCGAGGCCGCCCGCAACGAGCCGATGCTGAAGGACCTCATGGCCGCCGAGGACTGGCGCTGGCTGCGCTATCCGTTCCTGTCCGAGGGCGACACGCCCGAGAAGCGCCTGGCCGTCCGCGCCTGGCTGGCGGCCAACCACTACAAGATCGCCAGCGTGACGATGAGCTTCGCCGACTACGCCTTCAACGAGCCCTATGCCCGCTGCATGGCCAAGGGCGACAAGGCCGCCGTGGTCGAGCTGGAGAAGCGCTATCTGGACGCCGCCGCCGCCGTCGCCGACCGGGCGCGGGCGATGAGCAAGACGCTGTACGGCGCGGACATCCCCTATGTGCTGCTGATGCATGGCGGCGCCTTCGACGCGCGCATGGCGCCCCGCCTCTACAAGCTCTACGCCAGAAAGGGCTTCGGCTTCACGACCCTCGCCAAGGCCGAGAGTCATCCGTTCTACCGAACCGACGTCGACCCCGGTCTGCCGCCCGAACCGACCTCGCTGGAGGACGCCCTGAAAGCCAAGGGTCTGCCGGTTCCGCCCGATCCGGTGGATGTGAAGGCGCTCGACGGGATGTGCCGCTAAGCGTTTCAGCCCCGCAACAACTTCCCTGCTGACAATGGCGACGCTCCCGCATAGCGTCCCGCGCCATGATCAAGCCCTCGCTTACGGCGCTCGCGGCCGTCCTCGCCCTCACCACCCCTGCCATGGCGGAAAAACTCACCCCACAGCGCGTCTTCGCCGACCCTAGCCTGAGCGGCCCGACCGCCAAGGGCGTGGCCTTGTCCCCCGACGGCAAGCGCGTCACCTATCTGAAGGGCAAGGCCGAGGCGGCCAATGTCCAGGACCTGTGGGCGGCCGACGTGAAGGGCGGCGAGCCCTATCGCCTGATCGACTCGGCGGCGCTGTCGTCCGGGGCCAAGGAACTTTCGGAGGCCGAGAAGGCCCGTCGCGAACGCGCCCGCGTCTCGGCCCGCGGCATTGTCGAGTACAGCTGGGACAAGCAGGGCCGCTTCATCCTGGTGCCGCTGGACGGCGACCTCTATCTGGACAGCATCGCCGACGGCAAGGTCACCCGCCTGACCGAAACCCCGGGCGACGAGGTCGACGCCAAGGTCTCGCCCAAGGGCGGCTATGTCAGCTATGTCCGCGACCAGAACCTCTACATCAAGCCGGTGAGCGGCGGCCCCGAGAAGGCCCTGACCACCGAGGGCAAGGACGCCCTGTCGTTCGGCGTCGCCGAGTTCATCGCCCAGGAAGAACTTTCCCGCGCCACCGGCTACTGGTGGAGCCCGGACGAGGCTCGCATCGTCTATGCCCGCGTCGACGAGAACGGCGTCGACATCGTGCCGCGCGCCGACATCGGCCCGACCGGCGCCACGGTGGTCAACCAGCGCTATCCGCGCGCCGGCCGGCCCAACGCCGTGGTCGACCTGTTCGTCCGCGACCTGGCCTCGGGCAAGGTCGTGCAACTGGACCTAGGCGCCAACAAGGACATCTATGTCGCCCGCGTCGCCTGGGCCCAGGACGGCAAGACCGTCTATGTCCAGCGCCTGTCGCGCGACCAGAAGACCCTGGACCTGATCGCCTTCGACCCGGCCACCGGCGCGGGCAAGACCATCCTGACCGAGACCGACCCGCACTTCATCGAGCTGCTCGACAACTTCAAGGCGCTGAAGGACGGCACCTTCCTGTGGGGCTCGGAGCGGGACGGCGCCAGCCACCTCTACCGCTACGCCGCCGACGGCAAGCTCATCGCCCAGATCACCAAGGGCGACTGGCCGGTCGACAGGCTGGAAGGCGTCGACGAGACCCGTCAGGTCGCCATCTTCGGCGCCTCGATGGACAGCCCGCTGGAGCGCCGCATCTATGAGGTAAGCTACGCCAAGCCCGGCAAGCCCAAGGCTCTGACCTCGGGCGGCGGCTGGTGGTCGGCCAAGGTCGCCGACGCGGGCGGCGCCTTCGCGGGCTCCTACAGCGACCCCAAGACCCCGCCCCAGACCGCGCTCTATTCGGCCGACGGCAAGCGGGTCCGCTGGATCGAGGAAAACAAGCTGGCCGAGGGCCACGCCTACTGGCCCTACGCCTCGACCCTGCCGGTTCCGGAATACGGCTCACTGAAGGCCGCCGACGGCGCGGCGCTGTATTACGAGATCCTCAAGCCCATCGGCTTCGATCCGGCCAAGAAGTACCCGGCCATCGTCTCGGTCTATGGCGGCCCGCATGCCCAGCGCGTCACCAAGAGCTGGCATAGCCCGAGCGAGCGCACCTATCTCGAAGCCGGCTACGTGGTCTTCAAGCTGGACAACCGCGGCAGCGGCAACCGTTCGGCGGCCTTCAAGCGCGCCCTCGACCGCAACCTCGGCACGGTGGAGGTCGACGACCAGTTGCAGGGGGCCAAGTTCCTGCAAAGCCTGCCCTATGTCGACGCCGACAAGCTGGGCGTGATGGGCTGGTCATACGGCGGCTTCATGACCCTGATGCTGCTGACGGCCGACAACACCCCGTTCAAGGCCGGCGCGGCTGGCGCCCCGCCGACCGAATGGAGCCTCTACGATACGGCCTATACCGAGCGCTACATGGGGACGCCCGCCGACAACAAGGCCGGCTACGCCTATTCGGACATCAATACCCGCCTGGACAAGCTGAAGCCCGGCAGCCTGCTGCTGCTGCACGGCATGGCCGACGACAACGTGATCTTCGAGAACAGCACCCGCGTCATCGCGGCCCTGCAGAGGAAGGCCATCCCGTTCGAGATGGCGCTCTATCCCGGCGAGCGCCACAGCGCGCCCGGCAGCAAGACCAAGGGCCTCAGCGTGCTGAACACGCACCTGGAGTTCTTCGACCGCAAGCTGAAGGGCCAGTAGCCCCTTCCGCGCCCCGCTCGCATCCAAGGACTCCTTGGTCGAGCGGGGCCGCGACGGAATGCGCCACCCCGACGCCACTTTGTCGCGGACCTGAACCGCGAACCACTCTCTAGACTCCGCCAGTATTGATCCTGGAGGAGCGGGCCATGGCGAAGACCACCGACGAAGCCATCGAGCAGCTGATCGCGACCGTAAAGGAAGCGCTGGAGGACGGCCGCGCCTCCGCCTCGGAGCTCGAGGAATGGCTGCTGGCGGCGATCATGCTGGAAGAGATGGCGCTGGAAGAACAGCGCGACGAACGCGACAACCGCACGTTCTCCAGCTGGATGCTGGCCAGTACGACGCTGCACTAGGCCGCTCCGACATTACGCCGAATTCACGCATCGCAGGCTAGTCGCGCTACAAACGTAGCGCTACACATGTAGCGGACACCGGATAGCGGAAGCCGCCATGATCGAATCCCTGCCCCGACGCGAACGCGAGGTCTTCGAGACCCTCTGTCGCCTGGAGACCGGCGCCGTCGCCAACGTGCGTAGCGCCCTGTCCGACCCGATCAGCGACTCGGCCATCCGCACCATGCTCTCGCGCCTGGAGGCCAAGGGCCTGGTCGAGCGCGAGGCCGGTCCCGACGGCTTCGTCTACCGCCCCGCCCCGCGCCCCGAGGCCGTCGCCGCCAGCGCGCTGAAGCGGGTCATCGACACCTTCTTCGCCGGCTCGGCCGCCAGCGCCGCCACCGCCCTGCTTGGCCTTGGCCAGCGCCTGACCACCGAGGAAGCCGCCGCCCTGGAGCGGGTCATCGACAAGGCCGTGGAACGGCCGCTGGAGGATCGGTCGTGACCTGGACGCTTCTCCTGTCGCTGCTGGTCAAGTCCAGCGTCGTCGCTGGCGCGGGCCTGGCCTGCGCCCGCTTCCTGGCCCAGCGACCGATCGACCGCGTGGATATCCTGCGCGCCACGGTCGGCCTGCTGTTGGCCATTCCCGTGATCATGAACGTTTTGCCGGCCCTGGACCTGGCCCTGCTGCCGCCGATCGCGCCCTACGTCCCGGTGGAAGGCGCGAGCATGGCCGCCGACGCCGCTTCGGCTCCCGTCGCCCCATCCTGGCCGCCCTCGGCCCAGATGGTCGGCGGCCTGTGGCTGCTGGGCGTGGCGGCCGTGGTCGGCCAGTTGCTGCTGGGCCTGCTGACCCTCGACCGCTGGACCCGTCAGGGCCGTCCGGTCGAACAGCGGGACTGGCTGCTGCCCCTGGAAGAGCTTTCGCCGGAAGAAGACCGTCCGCGCCTGATCGCAAGCGAGCGCGTCGCCAGCCCGCTCAGCTGGGGCGTCGCGCCGGGCTTCATCGTCGTCGACCCGGCCAGCCTGGACGAGCGGCAGGCCGCCCGCGCCATCCTGGCCCACGAACTGGCCCACCTGCGTCGCCAGGACTGGATCTTCCTGATCCTGTCGCGCCTTGCCCTGGCGGTGTTCTGGTTCAATCCCCTGGTCTGGCGCCTGCACGCCGTGCTGGCTGAGCGCTCGGAAGAGACCGCCGACGCCGTCGCGCTCGAGACCGTCGATCGCACCCTCTACGCCCGGACGCTGGTGCGCCTGGCGTCTCACCCCACCGCCCGCCTGATGAGCCCGCGTCCCGCAACCGCGATGGCCGCCAGCGCCCGCACGCTGAAGACAAGGATCGCCCACATCATGACCCACACCGCTTCACGTCGCCGGCCCGTGACCGTCGCCCTCAGCGTCGTCGCCCTGGCCGCCGTCGCCACGCCCCTGGCCGCCCTGGGCCTGACGCACCAGGCCTGGGAGGCCCCGCCGCCGCCGCCCGCTCCCCCGGCGGCGCCCGCGCCGATGGCCGCGCCCCCGGCTCCCCCCGCTGCACCAGTCAGCGGGCCCGCCGCGCCGGCCCCGCCGGCGCCCCCTGCCCCGCCGCCCGAACCGCCCGCCTACAAGTCCGGCTACGTCTACAGCTACTTCCGCGAGGCGACGCCCGCCGAGCGCATGGCCGCCGACCAGGCGCGCGCGGAAGCCCAGCAGGCCCGCATCGAGGCTGACCAGGCTCGCATCGAAGCCGACCTGGCGCGCCGCCAGGCCGACCAGCAACGGATCCACGCCGACGAAACCCGCCGCCTGGCGGACGACGCCCGAGCCCAGGCCGACCTCGCCCGCCAGGCGGCCGAAGGCGCGCGCCGAGGCGCCGAACAGGCTCGCCTCGCCGGCGAGCAGGCGCGGATCATCGGCGAGCGCGCTCGCGAGCAGGCCATGCGCCAGGTCGCCAACGCTCGCATCCACATGGCTACTGGCGCGGTGCAGATGCGGCGCGGCGCTCAGCAGATGCGCGAGGAAGCCGTCCGCCTGCGCGACCCGGCCTATCGCGCCAAGCAGATCGCCGAGAACCGCGAACGCGGCGGCGTCGTCACCGACGCCGAACTGCGCGACCTGGCCGAAACCCTGCCGGACAAGGCCAAGGACATGGAGCGTCGGGCCGACGAGCTGGAAGCCCGGTCGCGCAAGCCGAGCTGAGATCCCAAATCCGAGGCGACGACGGCGCTTGACTTCCGTAGTGAAAGAAAACGAACCTCTTTCGCATGACGCTCTATACCGATCTGATCGCCGCCGTCGCCGCCACCGAGTCCGGCTTTTCCGCCTTCGTCACCGACGACTGGAAGCAGGGCCGCACCACCTATGGCGGCCTTTCGGCGGCGCTCTGCGTCGAGGCCGCCCAGCGCACCTTTCCGGAGGCGCCGCCCCTGCGCTCGGCCCAGTTCGCCTTCGTCGGCCCCGCGTCTGGCGAACTGGCCATCCAGGTCAGGCCGCTGCGTCAGGGCAAGTCGACCCTGTTCGTCGCGGTCGACCTGGTCGGCGAACAGGGCGTGGCCACCCACGGGGTCCTGACCTTCGGCGCGGCGCGGGTCTCGACGCTGTCCTACAGCGAGGTCCCCGCCCCTGACGTCGTGCCGCCCGAGGCCTGCGAATCCTTCTTCCCGGAAAGCCGCCAAGGCGCGCCGCACTTCTCGGCCCAGTTCGAGGTGCGGAAGGCGGGCGGCACGCGACCGCTGGCCGGTGGGGACCCCGAATACCTGCTGTGGATCCGTCACCGCGACCCGGCGGCCCGCTCGCTGTCGGCCCTCATCGCCCTGGCCGACATGCCGCCGCCCCCGGCCATGGCCCTGTTCACCCAGTTCGCCCCGATCTCGACCATGACCTGGGCGATGGACGTGGTCGGCCTGCCCGCTGAGGAGGATGACGGCTGGCGCCTGCTGCGCACGCGCGCCGAGACCGTTGGCGAAGGCTATTCCACCCAGGAGATGCACCTGTGGGACCGGAATGGTCACCCACTGGTCCTGGCGCGCCAGAACGTGGCGGTCTTCGCCTGATCGCGCGCGAACGGGCCGCGAGGCCCTTGGCGATCGTGGATTTTTGACCTCATCCTCCGCACCGGCCCGCGCTCGAGGCGCGGCCGTTCGGGGGACACGCTTCATGACCAAGTTCGCCTTTCTGGCTGGCGCCGCCGCCGTCGCCTTCCTGACCGGGAGCGCCTCGGCGCAGACCGCCGAACAGGCGACCAAGGCCTATCTGGCGGTCATCAAGGACAAGAACCCCGTCCTGCACGCGGTGATCGCCACCAACCCCAACGCCCTGGCCGAGGCCAAGGCCCTGGACGCCGAGCGCAAGGCCGGCAAGGTCCGCTCGCCCCTGCACGGCGTCCCGATCCTGCTGAAGGACAATATCGAGAGCGCCGATCCACTGCCGACGACCGCCGGCTCTCTGGCGTTGAAGGACAACGTCACCGGCCGCGACGCGCCCATCGCCAAACGTCTGCGCGACGCCGGCCTGGTCATGCTGGGCAAGGCCAACCTGTCGGAATGGGCCAACATCCGCTCCAGCAAGTCGATCAGCGGCTGGAGCGCGGTCGGCGGCACGGTGCGCAACCCCTACGTCCTGGACCGCAGCGCCTGCGGCTCGTCCAGCGGCTCGGGCGCGGCGGTGGCGGCGGGCCTCGCCCCGATGGCCATCGGCACCGAGACCGACGGCTCGATCACCTGCCCGGCGGCGATCAACGGCCTGGTGGGGCTGAAGCCGACCGTGGGCCTGGTCTCGCGCACCCATATCGTGCCGATCAGCCACAGCCAGGACACCGCCGGCCCGATGACCACCACGGTCGAGGACGCCGCCAAGGTGTTGACCATCATCGCCGGCAGCGACCCCGCCGACGTTGCCACCAAGGACGCCGACGCCCGCAAGACCGACTATGCGGCCGATCTCTCCAAGGACGCGCTGAAGGGCGTCAAGCTGGCCGTGGCGCGGTTCTACACCGGCTATTCGCCCAAGACCGACGCGGTGTTCGAGCAGGCGCTGAAGGATCTTCAGGCCCAGGGCGCCACCCTGATCGACGTCAAGGCGTTCGATGAAGGCCCGATCGGCAAGGCCGAGGGCGTGGTGCTCTACACCGAGCTGAAGGCCGACATGGCCGCCTATCTGGGATCGACCGCCCCCAAGAAGGTCCCCAGCCGTACGCTGGCCGACCTGATCGCCTTCAACAAGGCGACCCCGAAAGAGCTTGAGTGGTTCGGCCAGGAGAGCTTCGAGAAGGCCGAGAAGACCAAGGGCCTGACCGATCCCGACTATCTGAAGGCCTTGGCGGACTCGAAGCGTCTGGCCGGCCCGGAAGGCGTCGATCGAATTTTGAAGGACACCGGCGCGGTGGCGATCATCGCCCCGACCACCGGCCCGGCGTGGACCATCGATCCGCTGAACGGCGACAACTACGGCGGCTCGTCGACCACCCTGCCCGCCGTGGCCGGCTATCCGCACCTGACCGTGCCGATGGGCGCCGTGAACGGCCTGCCGGTCGGCCTGTCGTTCATCGGTCCGGCCTGGAGCGAGAAGCTGCTGCTGAACCTGGGCTACGCCTATGAGCAGGCGACGCACCACCGCAAGGCGCCGACCTTCATCAAGACGATCGCGCCTTAAAGCCTACGGGACCTTCGGTCGGACCACCTCGATCGACGGCGGCGGCGGCGTGACCTCGTGCCGGTTCGGGGCCGAGGGCGGTGGCGGGCCGGACGGCGGGTCGTATGGCGCGTACGGACGCCCGTCCGCGCAGGCCGCCACGGTCAGCGCGGCCAGGATCAGCAGGGCCGCGGGCCTCAGCATCGACGCCCGCCGGCGCTGGGCGGACCGAACAGGCCCGTGCCCGACCGGAAGCAGTAGTTCTCGTAGCGCGGATCCCAGACGTCGGTCCGGCCGTCAGCGCGGGTGAACTGGTAACGCTCGCCGCGATCGTCGCGGCCGCTGAGGGTGACCTGGCCCGGACGGTCGGAGGTCACGCCGTAGGACTCGCCGGTCAGGCCGTCGACCGCGCAGGACGACACCAGGCCCGGGCGGCTGAGATCGCCCGACAGGCCTGCGGCCGATCCGGTTTGGGCGTTATAGGCGGCCACATCCGTGCCGCCGCCCCGCGTCCCGCCGACGAACACCTGGGTCCCCGTGGCGCTGTCGTAGGTCATGATGTCCGGCGCCTGGCCGGTGATCGGCGCGCCGCAAATGTCGCGACGCTTGGGCGCGTAGCCCTGTGGAGGGCCTTGAGGGGCGGCATAGGTCGGCGCGTAGCCGCCGCCCTGCTGGGCAAAGGCCGGGGTCGAGATCAGGGCCGAGGCCGCGACGGCGGCGGCGACCAGGCCATGGACCAGCTTGCTCATTTGGGGGCTCCCCCTTTTTGCGGCGGCGCGCCGGCCAGGCCGGTGGCGGCCGCGTCATTGGCCAAGTCGCCGGGACCGGCGCTGACGGCCAGCGGCGCGGGGCCGATGGATTGGGCCGGCCAGTAGGCGTCGTAGTCCAGGCGGGCCCGGTCGCGCTGGGTGCGATAGAGCTCCGGCGCCTCGAACCACGGGCGGCAGGTCAGCTCGCCGTCGAAGAAGCCGCTGACCAGCGCCTTGCACCCCTCGGGGCGGGCGTAGATACGGTTGTCGACCGCGCGGATCTGGCCGCCGGCGTCGGCATAGATGCCCGAGCGCATGACGCCGACGATCTTGTTGTTGGCGGCGTAGACGATCCCCGAAGCGACGTAGAGGCCGACATCGGTCGCCTCCAGCTCGCCCTCGTTCAGGCGCAGATTGGCGTTCTCGACCGTCACGGCCCAGTCGCTGTCGCGCACCACGGGGCGCAGCAGGGTCGTCTCGTCGCCGCCCCCGATATAGACGCCGCGCGAGAAGCCATCGACATACAGGCGGTCGATCGTCACCAGTTGCTGGCGGTTCATGCCGCTGAGCACGAAGCCGGCCGAGTTGCGGGTGCGCGACGAGCCGGTCCAGTCGCCGAGGCGGACAATGCGGATGTCTCTTAGGCGGCTGTCGCCCGAGGTCTCGAAGGCCCCACCGATGGCGGCGGCGGCGATCTCGACGTCCTGGGCCATGATCGTGCCGGTGGCCTTGACCACGGCGGAGCGCGTGCGGCCGATGAAGGCCACGCCGGCCAGTTCGATGCGGCTGTCGCCCACGTCGAAGGCCGAGGCGTCGCCGTCATAGCGGACCGTGACGTTCTTCAGGGCGATCTCGGTGGCGCGGCCGGTGATGCACGAGGAAGAACCCGCGCGCGAGGCCTCGATGCCCAGGCCTTCCAGCACGACATATTGCACGCCCGGCTGGATGCGGATGCAGGGCAGGCCGGCTGGAGCCACCAGGATCGGACGGTCCAGGCTGGGTGAGTAGTTCCGGACGACAATGGTGATCGACTGGGTGATGTTCAGCGAGTCGACGCAGGCCCCGCCATTGGTCGAGGTCAGGGTCAGGGTATCGCCGTCATAGAGCCGCGCCAGGGTCTGCGAGACCTGGCCGGGATAGGCGTAGTCGCAGTTGATCTCGCGCGGCGCGTAGCCGCCATAGCCGGGACCATAGCCGCCGCCCGCCACGCAGCGGCCACGCGAGCGGTAATAGCCGCGGGCGCAGGGACGCGGCTTGGCGTAGCGCACCTTGCAGCCCTGCGAGAGGTTCGGCTGGATCAGCAGGCCGAAGCACGGCCGGATCTGCTGATCGATCTTGGCGTCCGGCGAGGCGATCGCGATCTCGGGCGCGGCGGCCGCGACGCCGAGGATCAAGGCGGCCCAAAGCGCCAGCAGGCGGCTGAGGCTGCGCATCTAGAAGTCCCTTTCGCTGTACGGACGGCCGCGATCGGCCGCGGGCCGGGGCGGACGCGAGACCTGGGCCAGCAGCTGCTGCAGCCGATAGGCCGACGGCTTGAAACCCGAGAGGGCTCCGTCGATCTGGTAGACCACCGCCTTGGCGCGATCCTGGTCGGCCACGCCCTGCAGGCCCAGGGAGAAGAAGGTCGACATGGCGTACTTGGCCTCGGCCGAGCCCTGGCGCTCGGCTTCCTCGTACCAGTGATAGGCTCGGGCGTAGTCGCGCGGGACGCCGACGCCCTCTGAGTACATCACCGCCAGCACCAGCTGGGCCTTGGACGAGCCGTTGACCGCGGCGTACTGGATCGCCCGCACCTTTTCGATCGAGGACAGGCGGCCGTTGGCGGGTCGGCCCAGCATCGATTCCAGTGTCTGGGCGTCGTTGACGCTAAGCAGCTTCTCGTCGAGCACCGCCGAGGGGATGACCCGCAGGTACGCCAGGGCCTCGGCCACATGGACGAAGGGCAATTCGTTGATCCGGCTCAGCGCCGCCTCGCGCGCCTCGCCCGACAGGTCGGACTCGTCGGAGTGCGGCACGCCCGAGTCGGGCGACTCCGGCGGATAGAACTCGTAGGGCGGGATCCAGCGCTTGGCCTTGGTCTCGACGAACGAACCGTACGAGGCGCGCTGGGGCGAGCTGCGCTCGAAGTCCTTGAGCATGACATAGGCCGACACGTCGCCGGTCTGCACCGCCAGGTAGTTGTAGAGATAGGCGTCGACGTCGTTGCGGCGGAACAGGTCCAGCGCAGCCGGCGCGCCCGGCTGGCTGGGCTTGCCGTAGGCCTGGATGGCCTGGAGGTTGTCGGACGGCTCGCCGAACGGACCGAAATAGGCGTCGTGGATCCGCGCCAGGGTGCGGAATCCGTCGGCGCCCTGGGCCGACAGCACATAGATCACCCGGTTGCGGACCTTCTCGCGCTCTTCGGTCGACATGCGCGACAGCAGGCGATCGAGGGCGAAATAGGCGCTGCGGCGCTCGAAGGCGCGGCAGTCGTCGAAGCGCGACACGGCCTTCGATTCGGAGCCCCGACGCTCATAGGACGAGATTGGCGCGTACCCGCCGGCGTTGGACAGGGCCATGGCGTACCAGACGGCCGCCTCGACCGGATCCTCGAGGTTCTTGTCGACCGCGCGCTGCGCTTCGTAGCGGCGGGCCAGCTCCAGTTGGGCGAAGAAGTCGCCGCGGAAGCCGCCCTGGCGGAGGGCGCGAATCTCTTGCTGCTGCTGGTTGAACTGGCCGGATACGCCCTGGGCCGCCTGCGGTCGCGGACACGCGCTGGCGCGCTTGTGAAACCAGAAGCTGGGGCCCGTGTCGCAGCCCACCAGGGGGATCACCACCGCAGCCACGATCGCGCCCACCGGGGCGCGACGCAGCAGGGGGGAGCGGCTGGCGAACGCGCGCTCGGCCGCTCCACGGAGCATCCGAAGGCGCGCAAATGCGTCGCCGGCCTCGCGCATGAATCCCCCTTCAGCCCAGCCCGTTAACCATAAAACAACGATCTCTCATGTGCCCGGGAGTGATGACTGTCAAGCTCAGCTCAACCCATCCAGCAATGAAGACTTTGTCACGACAGTCCGGGTTCGCCCGGCAGGCGAATTTCCCGGATTTCGCGCGACTTCACCGCGCACTGAACATCTTCCCAAGCATCGAAAAGCCGACAGCTAACCTCGTCAGCTGTCGGCTTCAGTGTATCGACGGAAGACGAAGATTCGACGAAATCAGCGCCCGGTCGGCATGTCCTTGAACGGCACATCCTTGTCGACGCGCACATCGCCGGGCAGGCCCAGCACCCGTTCGGCGATGATGTTCTTCAGAATCTCATCGGTGCCGCCGGCGATGCGCAGGCCCGGCGCCCACATCAGACTCTGCTGGAACGCCGCCTCGGCCGGGGCTTGGTCGGGATCGACGAGGATGCCGTACTGGTCCTCCATCTCGACGGCGGTGTTGGCCATCTCCTGCAACTGGTTGGCCGAGATGATCTTGCCGATCGAGCTTTCCGGTCCCGGCGTCTGGCCGCGCGACAGGGCGGTCATGGTCCGGAAGCGGGTGAACTTCAGCCCCTCGGACTGCACGTACCAGTCGGCCAGCTTCTCGCGGAACGCCTGGTCCTTGATCGCCGGACCGGTGGGGCCGGCGAGATCCTGGGCCAGCTTCATGACCTCGCGATAGTTCGGACCGGCCGAGCCGCCGACCGCCAGGCGCTCGTTCATCAGGGTGACGAGGGCCACCTTCCAGCCGTCGCCGACCTCGCCCAGGCGCTGGCTGTCCTTGACGCGCAGGTCGGTGAAATAGACCTCGTTGAACTCGCGCCCGCCCGACATCTGGTGGATCGGCCGGCACTCGACGGCGGCGTCCTTCATGTCGATCCAGAACATGGTCAGGCCCTTGTGCTTGGGCACATCGGGGTCGGTCCGGGTGAGCAGGATGCCGTAGTCGCAATAGTGGGCGCCTGTCGTCCAGACCTTCTGACCGTTGATCACCCACTCGTCGCCGTCCTTGACGGCGCGGGTGCGCAGGGCCGCCACGTCGGAGCCGCCCGCCGGCTCGGAGAACAGCTGGCACCAGATCTCCTCGCCCTTCACGGCGGGCGAGACGAAGCGTTTCTTGGTCTCGCTGTCAGCGAAGGCCATGACCGTGGGCACGCACATGCCCAGGCCGATGGTGAAGTAGCCATAGCCCAGGCCCGCTCTGCCCTCTTCCTGGCCGAAGATCACCGACTGGATCGGCGTGCCGCCGCCCCCGCCGATGGCCGCGGGCCAGGTGATGCAGGCATAGCCGGCGGCGGCCTTGGTGGCCTGCCAGTCCTTGGCCGCGGCCATGTGCTCGGGCGTGTTGGGCTTGAGTTCGCCGAACTTGGCGCGATGCGCGGCGGCGTTCTCGGCCAGCCAGGCGCGGGCCTTCTCGCGGTAGGCGGCTTCCTCGGGGGAATCGTTGAAATCCATAGTCGTTTCCTCGCCTTACGCCGCGTTTTTCTTTTCCAGCTCGCTCACCAGCCGCTCCTTCCAGAGCTTCGGCGCGCCGGCCACCAGGCTGAGCTGCCGCGATCGACGGTAATAGAGGTGGCAGTCGACGTCCCAGGTGAAGCCCATGCCGCCATGGACCTGGATGTTCTCCTTGCTGGCGAACCAGAAGGCTTCCGAGGCGGCGATGCGGGCGGCCGAGGCCGCGATCGGCAGCTCGGGCGCGTCGTCGTTCAGGGCCCAGGCGCCGTAATAGGCGTTGGAGCGGGCGACCTCGTTCTTGACGTACATGTCGGCCAGCTTGTGCTTGATGGCCTGGTAGCCGGCGATCACGCGACCGAAGGCGTAGCGGCCCAGGGCGTACTCCTTGGCCATCTCAAGACACCGGTCGGCGCCGCCCAGCTGTTCGAAGGCCAGCAGCACGGCGGCGCGATCGAGGATCGCCTGGACGATGTCGAAGCCGGCTCCGGCCTCCCCCACCCGCTCGGCGACCGCGCCGTCGAAGACGATCTTGGCCACGCCCCGCGTGGGATCGAGGCTCTTCAGGGTCTCGCGCTTCACGCCCGCCTGCTTCAGGTCGACCAAGTAGAGGCCGGGACGGCCGCCGTCACTGGCCAGGACCAGCGCGGTGTCGGCGACGTCGCCGTCGGTGACCGGGATCTTGGTCCCCGAGAGCTTGCCGCCCTCGACCCGGCACTGCAGTGTGTTCGGGCCCACGACGCCCGGGCCTTCCGAGGTCGCCAGGCAGCCGATCACCTCGCCGGCGGCGATGCGCGGCAGGATCGCGGCCTTCTGGCCGTCCGTGCCGTGGGCCATGATCCCTTCGGCCAGGATGTAGACGGTGGAGGCGAACGGGATCGGCGCGACGGCGCGGCCCAACTCCTCGGCGATGGCGCACAGCTCGATACGCCCCAGGCCCAGCCCTCCGTGCTCTTCGGGGATAGAGGCGCCCAGCCAGCCCTGCTCGGCGACGCCCTTCCAGAGTTTCTCGTCGAACGAACGGTCGGCGTTGTCCAGCACGCCGCGCACGACGGCGACGTCGCAATGGCCGGCGAGGAACTTGCGCGCCTCGTCCTTCAGGAACTTCTGGTCGTCGGAATAGTCGAAATCCACTGGAGCCTCCCTGGACCGCGCTCTTCGGCGGGTCGCGGGAGTCACACTGAACGACGTTCACGCGAAGGGAAAGATTGACCCGGCGTCAAGAATTTCAGGTTCTTATGCGCGCCTGTCAGCGCATTCGGACGTTACTCAACGGCATGGCCAAGACCGTCTTCCAGAAGAACCAGAGGGTATGGGTCGAGAGCGTCGGCTGCTGGGCCACGGTCGACAGGATCGTGCCCATCTGGGCCAAGGGCTTCGACGAGCCCGTGCGGGTCACCTACGACGTCGGGCTGAACCGCGAGTTCCAGGCCCACGAGCTGAAGGCCGAGGACAAGGTCGATGCGCAGGATGGCGGCCTCGACTCCAATTGGCGAGTGCTGCGGGCCCGCAACAAGTGGCAGCAGGAGGGCGACTGCGCCCACCATCCCTATCCGGGCACCTATCCGGTCGTGGTCACCGACGCTCAGGACTGGGGCGGCTGGCGCACGCCGGGCGCGGAGTACGACCGCGACCCGCACAAGATGGAATACCAAGCCCGGCTGATCGCCAGCGCCCCGCGCCTGCGCGCCATCGCCCGGGAACTGCTGACCCTGGTGGCCGACAGTCCCGAGGACGCGCCGCCGGCCCTGACGGGCCTGGCCCACAAGATCGCGGCGATCGAGCGCTACCTGCAGGAAGCGCCCGCCGCCGGACCGAGCTCGGACTAGTTAGAAGCGCCGGCCGAAGCCGACCGAGAACACCAGCGGGTCAAGCTTGACCTTGGACTTCAGCGCGCCGCCATTGATCTTGGCGTCGGTGTCGAACCAGATCTTCTTGACGTCCAGGTTCAGGCTGTAGGCGGCGTTGATCGGGATGTCCGCGCCAGCCTGCAGGGCGTAGCCGAAGCCGTCGTCCAGATCGACCGTGAAGCCGTTCTTGTCCTTGCCGCTGTAGAACAGCATGTAGTTCAGGCCCGCGCCGACATAGGGGCTGAAGCGCGCGCCCGGCAGCGGGTGATACTGCAGCGAGACGACAGGCGGCAGGACCCAGGTCTTGTGGACGGCGACATCCGTGCCCGGCCCGACAGCCTTGACCGTGTGCTGGGTGGTGCCGGCGATCACCTCGACGGCCAGCTTGTCGGTCAGGAAGTAGCTGAGACCGATCGTCGGCTTGATATCGTCCTTGACGTCCGCCTTCAGGCCGGTGGCGGCGCCGGCGGCGGTCAGGATCGGATCGCCCGCATCCGGCGCGACGTCGGTCACCCGGACGTTCAGGACGATGTCGCCCTTGGCCTTGGGCGTCACGGGCTCGGCGGCGAAAGCCGGCGCGGCGCTCAGGCCGGCGGCCACGGTCAGGGCCAGGAAGAGTTTGGTGGTCATCGGTATCCCCTTTACGACCTCGTTGTGTCGAAAGGGGTTTGCGCCTGTGTCGGGTCGGTTTCGTTGACGCGGCTCAAGAAAAGACCACAAAAAACCTGCGGTTATTACGTAGTCGCGTCCGGCCTCGCCTTGAAGTTTCCCTGCTTCCAGGCCAGCCACAGCACGATAATCGCCACCAGCGTGCCGACGACCATGGCCGGCAGCGAAGCTTCGGGGCCGAAGGCGCCGCCGCTCAGAAATTCCGGCGCGCCGGGCTTGGGCTTGCTGACCAGCCAGCTCTCGGTGACGGGGATGCCCGACACAGACGCGCCCCACACCCAGCCCTGGGTGAAGTTCCAGGCCGCGTGAACGCCGACCGACATCCACAGACGTCCGGTCAACAGGTAGAAGCCGGCCAGCATCAGCCCCGCCTCGACGGCAATGGCCGCGGCGGCGACCGGCGTGGCGTTGGGATTGGCCAGGTGCAACGCCCCGAACAGGGCCGCCTGCACGATCAGCGCCGGCCAGATCCCGAAGGCGCGCATGAGGAGACGCAGGAGAATGGCGCGCATGATCAGCTCCTCCATGAAGCCGGACTCGATGGCCATGGCGACGGTCGCCCAGGCCGTGGCCGCGCGCGGACCACTGATGTCGTAGACGCCCAGCAGGTAGAGCCCGCCCACGGCCGCGCTCAGCATCAGCGCTCCGATCACTAGGCCGATGGCCAGCTCGACCGGCATCCGGCGCAGGTCCAGCTCCTCAGGCCATCGCCCCTCGGCCAGCCTGACCACGCCCGCGTAGAGGCCAAAACCCGCGCAGCAGATCGCCAGCACCTCCAGCACTTCGAGGAGATGACCGCCCTTCTTGAACATCGGGTTGGCCACCATCTGGGCGCCCGCATAGACGATGCTGAACAGCACGAAGAGCAGGACCATCCAGCCCAGCGCCCGCAGCCAACGCAGCGGTCCCGGGTGCAGGAACCGCTTGCGCCCGACTTCCAGCCCCGCCTGATCGCCCGTGATTTCGCTCGTCATCGCCAAGCCCCTCCCGCCTAAGCTCAAGCCGGCACTGACCATTAATTTGGGCTTGGCCGTCAAGGTCCTCTCGCGGAGGTCGCCCGGTACGACTAAGTTGGACGGATGCGCACCGACACGCCCCAAGCCGTCCGTCTGGCGGACTATCGTCCGTTCCCGTTCACCATCGAGACGACCCGACTGGTCTTCGACCTGCATCCGTCGCAGACCCGGGTGAAGGCCGAACTCGCGGTGCGCCGGACCGGCGCGAAGGACGAGCCGCTGGTGCTGAACGGCGAGCGGCTGAAGCTGGTGTCGGTGGCCGTGGACGGCGAAGGCCTAAGCGCCAACCAGTATGTCGTCGACGCCGAGCGCCTGACGATTCCGGACCTGCCCGACCAGTTCGTCCTGACCACCGAGGTCGAGATCGATCCCTCGGCCAACAAGGCCCTGATGGGTCTCTACATGTCGGGTGGCCGCTTCTGCACCCAGTGCGAGGCCGAGGGCTTCCGCACGATCACCTACTTCCCCGACCGCCCCGACGTGCTGAGCCGCTACAGCGTGCGCATCGAGGCCGGTCGCGAGTTCACGCACCTGCTGAGCAACGGCAACCTGGTTGGTTCCGGCGCGCTGGAGGACAATCGGTTCTTCGCCGAGTGGGAGGACCCCTTCCCCAAGCCCTGCTACCTGTTCGCTCTGGTGGCCGGTCACCTGGATGTGCTCGCCGACAAGTTCCTCACCATGAGCGGTCGCGAAGTGGCGCTGCGGGTGTTCGTCGATCCCGGCCAGGCCTCGCGCGCGGCCTACGCCCTGGACAGCCTCAAGCGGGCGATGAAATGGGACGAGGAGGCCTTCGGCCGCGAGTACGACCTGGATCTGTTCATGATCGTCGCCGTCCGCGACTTCAACTTCGGGGCCATGGAGAACAAGGGGCTGAACATCTTCAACAGCTCCCTGCTCCTGGCCGATCCGGAGACAGCGACGGACCTGGACTACGAGCGCATCGAGGCGGTCGTGGCCCACGAGTACTTCCACAACTGGACGGGCAACCGCATCACCTGCCGCGACTGGTTCCAGCTGTGCCTGAAGGAGGGCTTCACGGTCTTCCGCGACCAGAGCTTCAGCGCCGATCAGCGCGGCGCGACGGTGCAGCGGATCAAGGACGTCCGGGCCCTGCGCGCGCGCCAGTTCGCCGAGGACGCCGGTCCCCTCGCCCATCCGGTGCGGCCGTCCAGCTACATGAAGATCGACAACTTCTACACCGCGACGATCTACGAGAAGGGTTCGGAGATCATCCGCATGCTCAAGACCATCCTGGGCGCCGAGGCGTTCCGGAAAGGCAGCGACCTCTACTTCGAGCGCCACGACGGCCAGGCGACCACGGTCGAGGCCTTCATCGAGTGCTTCGCCGAGGCGTCGGGCCGCGACCTTTCGGACTTCTTCGGCTGGTACGAACAGGCCGGCACCCCGGCGGTGACGATCGAGACCGCCTATGACGCCGACGCCCAGGCCGTGACCCTGACGCTGACCCAGTCGACCGCCCCCACACCGGGCCAGCCGGACAAGAAGCCCCTGCCGATCCCGATCGCGATCGGCCTGCTGTCGGAGACCGGCGCGGTGCTGCGCGACACCGAGGTGGTGCTGCTGGACCGAAACACCCTGACGGTTCGCTGGGACAACGTCGCCAGCGAGCCCGTGCTGTCGGCCCTCCGCGGCTTCTCGGCGCCGGTGAACCTGTCGACCGATGCGCGACCGGCCGAGCGTTATGTGCTGTTCGGTTCGGACCCTGACCTGTTCAACCGCTGGGAGGCCGGCCAGACCCTGGCCCGCGACCTGATCCTGGCCCGCGCCGCCGGAGCGCCCGACGAGGTCGGCGAGGAGCGCTACGCCGACGCCCTTGGCCGGGCTTTGGTCGACGACGCCGCCGAGCCGGCCTTCAAGGCCCTTCTGCTGGCCCTGCCGTCCGAGCCCGACCTGGCCCTGATGTCCGAGCCGGCCGACCCGCCGGCCCTGCACGAGGCTCGCAACGCCCTGCGCACCCGCGTCGCCGTCCATCTGGGCGACCTGCTGCGCCGCCTGCATGGCGAGATGCAAAGCGACGCCGAGTTCTCGGCCAGCGCCGAAGCCGCCGGCCGCCGCGCCCTGCGCAACGCCTGCGCCGAGGTGCTGTGCTCGGATCCTCACGCCGACAACCTGGAGCGCCTGACCGCCCACTTCAACACCGGCCGCAACATGACCGACGCGATGGGCGGCCTCTTTCCCCTGGTCACCATCGGCGGCCCGGCCCGCGACCTGGCCCTCAGCAAGTTCCATCGCGCCTGGCGGAACGAGCCGCTGGTGCTGGACAAATGGTTCGCCGTCCAAGGCCGCGACCCGAACGAGGACGCCCTGGACCGGGTGATCGCCCTGACGAAGCATGAGGATTTCGAGCCGACCAACCCCAACCGCCTGAGGGCCCTGGTCTCGACCTTCGCCAACTTCAATCCGGCGCGTTTCCACGACCCCAGCGGCGCGGGCTACCGCTTCCTGGCCGATCAGATCCTGGCGGTGGACGGCTTTAACCCGATGACGGCCGCGCGTCTGGTCGAGCCCCTGGGCAACTGGCGGCGCTACAAACCCGAACTGGGCAAGCTTATGCGCGAGCAGCTGGAGCGGGTCGCGGCCCACCCGGACCTGTCCAAGAACGTGCTGGAGCTGGCGACCAAGGCGCTTGGCTGACGCTGCTTTTCGGGATTCGTTCGGCCTTGAGTTGCGACCAATAGGCTCACACTTGCCGAATCCGCCTTTCCGGCGGTGACGGAGCGGTTTGCGGTACGGTAGATTCACCATCTCGGCGAAGTGACTCGCCCCGAGGTCTGTCGCTGACAGCCCTCGGATTTGGGATTGGAGCGCGCCCTGGCGCGCTCCGGGGATCGACGGGAGCCGCGCGGTTTGGACACGGGCTTAGCGAGACACGGGGGGACGGCGTCCGCCGGACCGACCGCGCCCGCGGCCGTGCGCGCCAAGTCCGTCCAGGCCCCGTCGCAAGGGTTCATCCGCGTCGCCATCCTGGCGGCCCTGCTGCTGCTGGCCGTCTACACCGCCTTCGGCGTCAAGCGCCTGCAGCAGGAGGCCTCGGCCCAGCCGGGCGGCGCGCCGCTGTCGGCCAAGGCTGGGCTGATCGCCGGGCGCGTCGAGGCCAACCTCGCCGCCCAGCGCGCCGGTCTGTCGGCGGCCGCCGATATGCTCAAGCGCGATCCGGGCGCGACCATGGACGCCGCCGAGACCGCTCTGCGCGCCGCCGGCGGCGAGGCCGCGGCCGTCGCCGTGGTCAGCCCCTCCGGCGTCGTCTCGGTCGCCGGCCGAGACGACGGCGCCAACTGGAAGGGCGCGGCCCAGGCCGCCGCCGCCTCGGGCCGCACCACCTGGACCGGGTCGGTCGGCGAGACCGGCCGACTCTACGTCGCCACCACCGCCCCCCTCGACAAGACCCGGGCCTTCGTCATCGCCAGCGGCGACGCCACGCGCCTGATCGACGAGCCCGAAAAGGGCGACAGCGGGGCCCTGGCCCTGCCCAGCGGCGCGCTGATCGCCGCCCGGGGCCGCGCCGCTCAGGGCGCCGCCACCATCCGCGAGGCCTTCGCCCTGTCGCCCGAGGATGTCGTCGGCGGTCCCGTCGCCCTGCGCGGCCAGGCCGCCGATGGCGCGGCGCTGGACATCGCGGTGCGCCCGGTGGCGGAGGGCGCCTTGCTGGTTCTGGCCGCCGCCCCGACCCACAGCGTCGCCAATGTCGACCGGCAGGTCATGGAAGGCGCGATCAACCTGCTGGCCCCACTGGCCGTCGGCATCGCGCTCGCGCTGCTGCTGATGATCCAGAGCCGCAAGGCCGAGGTCGCCCACCGCGAGTTCATCGACAGCGAGCAGCGCTTCCGTCTGGCCGTCGAAGCCGCCCGCTGCGGCATCTGGGAATGGGACCTCAACGCCGACCAGGTCTTTCTGTCCGACGTCACCGGCGCGATGTTCGGCTGGGGCGGCGGCGGCGTCGTCTCCGGCCAGGACCTGCTGGAGCGGATCTCGATCGACCACCGTGAGCGCGTGCGCCAGGCCCTGGCCAACGCCGCCATGTACGGCGCCTTCGACGTCTCGTTCCGCGTGCCGGCCACTGAGCATGGCGCGCGCTCGCTGTGGATCGACGCCCGCGGCCAGGGCTTCGGCAAACCCGGCGCGGACGGCTATGTCCGGATCATCGGCGTCGCCCTGGACGTCACCGAGGAGCGCCTGGCCCAGGCCCGCGCCCAGGCCGCCGAGAACCGGCTGCGCGACGCCATCGAAAGCGTGTCGGAAGCCTTCGTCCTGTGGGATCGCCAAGGACGGCTGCTGATGTGCAACCGCAACTACCGCAGTGTCTTCTCGCTCGAACCCAAGCTGCTCAAGCCCGGCGCCGCCCGCGCCGAGGTCAACCGCTTCGCGGCCCTGGCCATCAAGCAGGACCACCCCGCACCGGACGGCGCCCGAGGCGTGCGCGAGGCCGAGATGATGGACGGCCGCTGGATCCAGATCAGCGAGCGCCGCACGGCCGAAGGCGGCCTGGTCATGACCGCCGCCGACATCACGGCGATCAAGACCCAGGAAGAAGCCCGCCGCCTGAACGAAGAGCAGCTGCAGAACGCCATCACCGGCCTGGAGCGCAGCCAGGAACAGCTGGCCGAGCTGGCCCGCAAGTACGAGACCGAGAAGGTCAAGGCCGAGAGCGCCAACAAGGCCAAGAGCGAATTTCTGGCCAACATGTCCCACGAGCTGCGGACGCCGCTGAACGCCATCAACGGCTTCTCGGAGATCATGATGAACGAGATGTTCGGCCCCCTGGGCGACGCTCGCTACAAGGGCTACAGCCAGGACATCCACTCGTCGGGCCAGCACCTTTTGGCGTTGATCAACGACATCCTCGACATGTCGAAGATCGAGGCCGGCAAGATGAACCTCAAGTTCGAGCCGATGCACCTGGAGGACGTGACCGAGGACGCCGTGCGCCTGGTCCGCAACCGCGCCGAGGCGGCCGGCCTGAAGCTCAATGTCGCGTTCCCGCACCTGCCGGAGATCGAGGCCGACTATCGCGCCGTCAAGCAGGTGCTGCTGAACCTGCTGTCGAACGCCATCAAGTTCACGCCGCGCGCCGGCAGCGTCACGGTCAGCGCTGAGCTCCGCCGCGATCCGTTCGGCGACAAGGTCAAGGTGTCGGTCATCGACACCGGCATCGGCATCGCCAAGGAAGACTTGGCGCGCCTGGCCAAGCCGTTCGAACAGGTCGAGAGCCAATTCTCCAAGACCACGCAGGGCACGGGCCTGGGCTTGGCCCTGACCAAGTCGCTGATCACCATGCACGACGGCCTGTTGGAGATGCACTCCCAGCCCGGCGAAGGCACCACGGTCAGCTTCACCCTGCCCGTCCGTCAGAGCGAGCATAAATCCGCCCGCGATTTCGTGGCGGCCTAGCCTCCCGCCTCCCCCTTACGTAGCTGAAATCGCCGCCCCACCCTCCTGAAGAGGTTCGGGCTATTGTCATAGCCTGGGATGGCAGATATTGCGACGCACTCGCAATATCAGGATCCGTCATGTCCCGTCGCCTCGCTCTCCTTCTGTCGTCCGCCATTCTCGGCGCCGCCGTGGCCAGCCCGGCCCTCGCGCGACAGACCGAGGAGACGAAGGTCGACGAGGTGGTGATCACCGGCTCGCAGGTGCGCCTCCCCCCTGTCTATTCGGGCGGCCAGGTGGCGGCCGGCGCGCGCGTCGGCCTGCTCGGGGCGCTGGACACCATGGACACCCCGTTCGCCATCACCAGCTACACCGAGGAACTGATCCGTGACCAGCAGGCGCGCAGCATCGCCGACGTCCTGCAGAACGACCCGACCGTCCGGGTCTCCAAGGGCTTCGGCAACTTCCAGGAGCTGTACGTCGTTCGCGGCTTCCCGGTCTATTCCGACGACATGACCTATAACGGCCTCTACGGCGTGCTGCCCCGGCAGTTCGTGGCGGCCGAACTAGTCGAGCGCGTGGACGTGTTCCGCGGCGCCAACGCCTTCCTGAACGGCGCGGCCCCGGGCGGCAGCGGCGTCGGCGGCGCCTTCAACCTGATGCCCAAGCGCGCCGGCACCGCGCCCCTGACGCGCCTCACGACGGGCTGGGACGGCGGCTCGCAATTCTATGGGTCGGCCGACGTTTCTCGCCGCTTCGGCGAGAACAACGCCTATGGCGCGCGGCTGAATCTTGGCCTGCGCGACGGGGAAACGGCCGTCGACAATGAGAAGCGCAATCTCAAGGTGGTGGGCCTGGGTCTTGACCGTCGCGGCGACCGCGCCCGTTTCTCGGCCGACCTCGGCTTCCAGGATCACCACATCGACGCCCCGCGCCCGACCGTCACCCCGGCCGGGGCGATCCCCAAGGCGCCGGACGCCGGCGAGAATTTCGCCCAGCCCTGGACCTATACCGACGAACGCCAGCTGTTCGGCGCGGCGCGCGGCGAGTTCGACCTGACCGACACCGTCAGCGCCTGGGCCGCGATCGGCGGCCGCAAGGGCAAGGAAGACAACGTCCTGGCCAACCCGACGGCCCAGCCGAACGGCGTGATCAGCGCCTACCGTTTCGACAATGTCCGCAAGGACGAGGTCATCTCCGCCGACGCCGGCCTGCGCGGCAAGTTCCAGACCGGTTCGATCGGCCACAGCCTGGTGGCCTCGGTCGCCTCGGTCAGCCTGAAGTCGAAGAACGCCTACGCCTTTTCGAACTTCGCCGGCTTCGCCAGCGATCTCTATAGCCCCATCAATGTCGCCGCCCCGAACCCGAACTTCTTCGTCGGCGGCAGCAAGTCGGACCCGAACGTCACCGAGCGCGCCAAGAACCGCAGCGTCGCCGTCGCCGATACCCTGTCGTTCCTCGACGACAAGCTGCTGCTGACCGCCGGCCTGCGATATCAGGACGTCGAGACGCGCTCGTACGACTACAACACCGGCGCCCGCAACGCCGCCTATGACGGCCACGCCACCACTCCGGCGCTGGCTGCGGTGTTCAAGCCCAGCGACCATGTCTCACTTTACGCCAACTACGCCGAGGCCCTGGTCCCCGGCCAAGTCGCGCCGGCCCAGGTCAACGGCGTCGCCGTGGCCAACGCCGGCGACATCCTCTCGCCGTTCCGAGGCAAGCAGGCCGAGGTCGGCGCCAAGTACGACCACGGGACCTTCGGCGGCGCGATCTCGCTGTTCCGCGTCAAGCAGCCCAACGCGTTCTTCGTGGCCAGCAGCCGCCAATACACCTCGGGCGGCGAGCAGGAGAACAAGGGTGTCGAGCTGACCGTCTATGGCCAGCCCGCCGAGGGCCTGCGCGTCCTGGGCGGCGCGACCTGGCTGGACGCCAAGGTCAATCACGCCCTGGACGCCACGCTGGAAGGCAAGTCGCCGATTGGCGTGCCGGACTTCCAGGCCAATGTGAACGTCGAGTGGGACGTCAAGGCCGCCCCCGGCCTGACCGTCGAGGGCCGCATGGTCCATACCGGTTCGCAGCCGGCCAACGGCGCCAATACGGTCGACCTGGCCGCGTTCACCCGCTTCGACGCTGGCGTCCGCTACGCCTTCCAGGCCGGCGGCAAGGCGATGACGGTCCGCGCCCGGGTCGAGAACCTGGGAAACAAGGACCAGTGGGTCGCGGTCGGCGGCTATCCGAACGCCAACTACCTGACGCTGGGCGCGCCGCGCACCCTGCGTCTGTCGCTCACCACGGACTTCTAGACCGAATGAAGGCCCGGACGCTCCGCGCCTGGTCGTGGGTTCACAAGTGGTCGAGCCTGGTCTCGACCGCCTTTCTGCTGATGCTGTGCGTCACCGGCCTGCCACTGGTGTTCAAGCACGAGATCGAGCATGTCCTGATGCGCGAGGCCTGGGCCCCGGCCCATCCGGACGGGCCTCGACTGAACCTCGACCAGGTGCTGAACGCCGCCCTCGCCCGTAAGCCGGGCGAGGTCCCGGCCTTCATGAGTTTCGACGAGGACCGGCCGGTCGCGAATGTCACCAGCGTCAAGCCCGGCGACAGGGCGGGCGTCTACAGCTTCCAGCCCATCGACCAGACCAGCGGCGAGCCCGCCCCCTCGGTGGCCGGCCACCCGGTCATGGAATTCCTGCTCCAGCTGCACACCGACATGTTCCTGGGTCTGCCTGGGATGCTGTTCCTGGGCGCGATGGGCCTGTTGCTGATCATGGCCCTGGCCTCGGGCGTGGTGCTCTACGCGCCGTTCATGCGGCGGCTGCCGTTCGGCGCCGTGCGGGCCAGCAAGCAGGCGCGCACGCGCTGGCTGGACTACCACAACCTGCTGGGCGCCGTGACCCTGACCTGGGTTCTGGTCGTCGGCGCGACCGGCGTCGTCAACACCCTGGCGACGCCGATCATCGACTACTGGAAGAATACGGCGCTGAAGGAACTGACGCAGGCCTATGACCAGCCCGCGCCGGCCGGCCAGCGCAGCTCGCTGCAGGCCGCCGTCGATCGGGCCAAGCTCGCCCTGCCCGGCATGCGGCTGCAGTTCGTGGCCTTCCCCGGCTCGACCTATTCGACCGAGCACCACTACGCGGTGTTCTTCCATGGCGACACGCCGCTGACCGCGCACCTGACCACCCCGGCCCTGATCGACGCCCGCACCGGCCAGTTGGCCGCCGTCGCCCCGACGCCGTGGTATGTGAAGACCCTGTCGCTGTCGCAACCGCTGCACTTCGGCGACTATGGCGGCCTCCTGCTGAAGATCCTCTGGGCGCTGCTGGACATCGCCACCATCGTGATCCTGGGTTCGGGCCTCTATCTGTGGTTGGCCAAGCGGAAACCCGCACGATGAGCAAGGGCCATCACCTCACCCTCTGGCAGGTGTTCCGCGCCCCGGCCGCGATCGCAGCGCTCAGCCTGTTCGGCCTGGTCGCCGCATTGCTGGGCGACGGGGTCTGGGACGCCGTCGGCGCGCTGGCCCTGGCCTCCTCGGTCGCGGCGACGGTCTGGGCCCTGGCCACGCGCAGGCGCTGAATATTACTTTCGTTTCATAGACTTAAATCGACGTCATGAAGCAGTCGTAACGGGTGTTCCGCGGCGCCGGCGACTACACCCTCATTCAACGGATCGCCACCGGCGGCCACACGAATTGAGGGACAAGATCATGAGCAAGCTCGTCAACCGCATCGCCGCCATCGCCGCCCTGGCCCTGGCCGCCACCCCGATCATCGGCCTGACCGCCGCTCACGCCGCCGAGCCGGCCACGCCCATCGCCCGCATCCGTGTCGGCGACCTGACCCTGTCGAACCCCGCCGACGCGCGCGAGTTCGCCCGTCGCGCCCACGCCGCCGGAACCCGCGCTTGTGACGCCAAGGGACTGACTGGCCTGTCGGCGAGGGCCTGCCTGATGGACTTCCACCAGGACCTGCGGCAAGCGCTGACCAAGCAGCAGGCCGCTCAATTGCGGATCGCCAAGCGCGCCGGCGCCTGATCAGCCCCGACGCAGCCAGGCCGCGACCGCCCACGAATGGGCGTCGTGGCGGAGGGCGACCACCGCATCGCGCGGATCCAGCCAGACCAGCTTGTGGTCGTCCTCGACCTTCAGGCCCGGGGTCTCCCCGATGACCTGGACGACATAGACGCCGCCGAAGTTACGCACCGGCTGGCCGTCGGACTTCAGGAACAGCTGCGAGACCATCTCGACTAGCGCCCCAGCCTCGACCACCAAGCCGGTTTCCTCGCCGAACTCGCGGACCACCGCTTCCCGCTCGGTCTCGTCGCCGTCCACCGCTCCGCCAGGCAGGTCGAAATACGGCGCCTTGCCGGGCTTGGTGACCTGGGCCAGTGCGATCTGGCCCAGGCTGTTCTCGGCGATACCGAAGGCGGCGGCGCGGTCCATATAGGTCTTGCCCGCGACGGGCGCGCCGAAAGCCAGCATCCTTTAGTCCTTGCCGTAGAGGTCGTTCCAGGGATCGGCCTTGCCGGACGCCACGTCCGCCACGCTGATCTCGGGACGATAGCCGATCGTGCCATTGGCGCTCGCGCTCCAGGCGTCGACGACGAGGTCGCGCAGGGCCGCCGCGCCAGCCGCGATGCGGGCCTGGACGAAAGCCTTGGCGCGCGGATCGGTCTCGACCATCTCGCCGGCCTTTTCCAGCTGGTACAGGGGCTCGGTCTGCTTCCAGGTGTCGGTCAGATAGCCGACCACGCGGGTCTCAATCGAGCAGTCGCAGGCCTTGTAGGCGGGGACCAGCGCCTTGACCGACGCCTCGTCACCCAGGGCCTTGGCCAACGGACCTTCGAACTGGAAGTGCGTCGAGCGCGCGTTGGTGTAGCCGTTGGGGTTGGGATAGTCGCCCCAGCCGTTGTAGTGCACCGACAGATGCAGCGGCTGGCTGCCGTCGCCAACATAGTGGGCCCAGACGCCCAGATCGCGCAGCAGCAGCGCCTCGCGACGGATCAGATCGGCCTTGTAGTAGGCCAGGCGGGTCTTGTCCTTCTCCAGCTTCACGGCCGCGGTCAGCACGCGCCAGTAGGTGAAGTCCTTCACCAACTGCTGGTAGCCGTCGATGATCGCATACGGCAGGTAGCCAGCCTTCCAGCTGTCGACGCCGGCGGCCTGCAGGGCCTTCTCGTAGTCGGCGCGGGTCGGCGGCAGGGTCGCCACCGTGAACATCGGACCGCCGTACATGCGGCCCTGGTCGTCGATGTCCAGGAAGTGGGCGGCGTCCCGGTCGGTGTCGTGGATCTTGCCCGAGCCCTTCCAACGGTCCGGCTCGCGGGCGTATTCGCCAATGGCGGCGATGGCCGTCGGGGTGCGCAGGAAGGCCGGCACGTCGGCCGGGAAGCTCTCGGCGCCGACCACGCCCACGACGCGGTGGCCCGAAGCTCCCCAGGCGAACGCCGAGGCGGCTGGCGCCGACAGGGCCGCGGCGAGGACGAGGACTTTCAGGCTGGACGAAAGGCGCAAGGCAGAGGCTCCGAAGATCAGATAGGCCAGACAAGCCGGGTGTAAGGCGCCAGGACGCTGTCGGCCAGCGTCGCGCGCGCCGAGACCAGAGCCGCCCTGTATTGCCGCCGTATTTCGGGTCGCGCGTGGCGCGCCGGAACCGAATGGCGAGTCGCGAAGAGCACGCTGTTCACGGCCGGGTTCCGTCCGAGACGTCAAAAAAAGGTGAAAATCGACTCTTCCAAGGCTCCGCTTCAAGCGGCTGAATCCATGTCGCTTTTTCGCTTATCTGGCGAAAGGGGTCCGCGGCGTATCGACTCTCGGGGTTGTCACGGGTGCGTGATCCGAATATCCAAGCCGCCAACCGACAGACACGCCGATAAGAGGACACCCTCGATGCGACGCAAGCTCGCCGGAATTTTGGCCACCGCGGTCATCTCCGCATTCGCCATTCCCGCCCTCGCTCATGCCGCTCCCGCGGATTCCGCGCCCGCTCAGGCGACGCGTGTCGACCCGCTCGGCGACCTGATCACCTCGGCCCTCAGCGGCGGCGCCCTGCCCGGCTCGGTCGAGTTCACGATGAAGGCGACGATGTATCACGCCGGGGCCAAGGGCATCCGCGCATTCGACTCGCTGGGCTGCAAGGTCGCGGCCATGCGCACCGTCGCGGTCGATCCCAAGGTGATCCCGCGCCGCACCGTGATCTTCATCAAGGAAACCGTCGGTCTGCCGATGCCGGACGGCGGCAAGCACGACGGCTACTGGTACGCCTCCGACATCGGCGGCGCGATCAAGGGTCTCAAGCTCGACCTGTTCAGCGGTGTCGGCGCCAGCTCGATGAAGGCCCTGCGCGGTCTCGACCTTTCCAGCCTCTCGGTCAGCAAGGTCGGCGAATTCAAGGGCTGCCCGCCGCAATAGCGGTCTCCGCGCGCCGCGCGGACTAGAATTGTCTCCCGGACTCGGCTTGGATCCCCGCCTTCGCGGGGATGAGCGGTTCGGGGTCTATCATGCGCAATCTATCCATCAGCGTCCTGGCCCTCGCGGCCGTGCTCGCGGCTGCTCCCTCCCACGCGGATGACCTCTCCCGCCTGAAGACCCGGGCCGCCAAGGTCCAGATCATTCGGGACGACTGGGGCATCGCCCACATCCACGGCAAGACCGACGCCGACGCGGTGTTCGGCATGGCCTACGCCCAGGCCGAGGACGACTTCAACCGCGTCGAGACCAACTTCATCACCGCCCTGGGCCGCACCGCCGAAGCCGAGGGCGAGAAGGCGATCTGGGCGGATCTGCGCCAGAAGCTGTTCATCGATCCCGTCGTGCTGAAGGCCGACTACGCCAAGAGCCCGGTCTGGCTGAAGGCGCTGATGAACGGCTGGGCCGACGGCCTGAACTTCTTCCTGGCCACCCATCCGAACGTGAAGCCGAAGGTCATCACCCATTTCGAGCCGTGGATGGCGCTCAGCTTCTCGGAGGGCAGCATCGGCGGCGACATCGAGCGCGTGGCCCTGACCCAGCTGGAAGCCTTCTACGGCCAGCGCCAACTGGCCATGACGGCCGACGAGAAGGGCCTGCTGTTCAAGGAGCCCAAGGGCTCGAACGGGATCGCCATCGCCCCGTCCAACACCCTGGGCGGCCACGCCCTGCTGCTGATCAATCCGCACACCAGCTTCTTCTTCCGCTCGGAGATGCAGGTGGCCAGTGACGAAGGCCTCGACGCCTATGGCGCCACGACCTGGGGCCAGTTCTTCATCTACCAGGGCTTCAACGCCAAGGCCGGCTGGATGCACACCTCCAGCGGCGTCGACGTCGTCGACGAGTTCGCCGAGACCATCGTCGAGAAGAACGGCCAGCGCTTCTACAAGTACGGCTCGGAACTGCGCCCGCTGAAGAGCGAGGTGATCGCCGTTCCCTACCGCGCCGCCGACGGGACGATGTCCACGAAGCGCTTCACAGTCTTCAAGACCCACCATGGCCCGATCGTCCGCGAGGCCGCCGGAAAGTGGATCAGCATCGCCCTGATGAACAAGCCGATCGCGGCGCTGGAACAGTCGTTCCTACGCACCAAGGCGACCGACTACGCCGGCTTCATGAAGGTGGCCGAGTTGAAGGCGAACTCCTCGAACAACACCCTGTTCGCCGACAGCAAGGGCGACATCGCCTATCTGCACCCGCAGTTCATCCCGGTGCGCGACGACCGCTTCGACTACACCAAGCCGGTGGATGGCTCGGACCCGGCCACCGACTGGAAGGGCCTGACGCCGCTGGACAAGGCCCCGCACGTGCTGAACCCGAAGAACGGCTGGGTCTTCAACAGCAACAACTGGCCCTACGGCGCCGCGGGCCCCTACAGCCCGAAGAAGGCCGACTTCCCGAAGTACATGGACCAGGCCGGCGAGAACCCGCGCGGGCTTCATGCGCCGCTGGTGCTGAAGGACCGCAAGGACTTCACCTTGGGGGGGCTGATCGACGCAGCATACGACCCGTACCTGACGGCCTTCGCGCGCCTCGTCCCGACGCTGGTCGCCGCGTATGACGCCGCGCCCGATCCCAAGGTCGCAGAGCAGGTCGCCGCCCTGAAGGCCTGGGACTGCAAGTGGTCGGCGCGCTCGACCGAGACGTCGCTGGCCGTGTTCTGGGGCGAGGCCATGTGGGCCAAGGCCGCGCCGGCCGCCAAGGCGGCGGGGATGAGTGTTTACGACTACATGGCCGACAAGCTCTCGCCCGCCGACAAGCTGGCCGCCCTGGCCGAGGCTTCGGATCGCCTGACCGCCGACTTCGGATCGTGGAAGACTCCTTGGGGCGAGATCAACCGCTTCCAGCGCAACGACGGATCGATCGTCCAGACCTTCGACGACAACAAGCCCAGCATCCCGGTGGCCTTCACCTCGGCCCAATGGGGTTCGCTGGCCTCGTTCGGGGCCAAGCACTGGCCGGGGACCAAGAAATACTACGGCACCTTGGGCAACAGCTTCGTGGCGGTCGTGGAGTTCGGCGACAAGGTCCGGGCTCGCGCCATCTCGGCCGGCGGCGAAAGCGGCGACCCCGCCTCCCCGCACTTCAACGACCAGGCGCTGCGGTACAGCCTCGGGAATTTGCGGGACGTCTACTTCTATCCTGAAGACGTGAAGGCCCACGCGGTGAAGACGTACCGGCCCGGGGAGTAGCTAAATATCCCCGCCGACGTTCGGCGCCGCGCCGGGCGCGCGGGCGACATGGATGCCGCACTCGGTCTTTTCCTGGCCGGCCCAGCGCCCGGAACGACCATCTTCCGACGGCTGGGTGCAGGGCCAGCAGCCGATCGAGGCATAGCCCTGGGCGACCAGCGGGTGGGACGGCAGGTCGTGCTCGGCGACATAGGCCTCGAGTTCGGCCTTGCCCCAGTTGGCCAGGGGATTGAACTTCAGCTTGCCGTCGGCCGCCTCGACCACCGGCAGGCTCAGGCGGTCGCCGCCATGGAAGCGCTTGCGGCCGGTGATCCAGGCGTCGAAGCCGCCCAGGGCGCGGTCCAACGGCAGCACCTTGCGGATGTTGCAGCAGCCGTCGATGTCGGTGCGCCACAGGTCCGACTTCGGGTCCTGGGTGGCGATGTCCGCGAACGCCGGGCGCAAGTCGCGCACGTCGGTCAGGGCGAAGCGCGACGCCAGGTTCTTGCGGTAGTCCAGCGTCTGGCCGAACAGCATGCCGGTGTCGAGGAACAGCACCGGAATGCTCGGCGACACCTGAGAGACCAGGTGCAGCAGCACGGCCGACTCCGCGCCGAACGACGAGACCAGGGCCAGGCGGCTTCCAAAGTGCTCGTAGGCGACGCGCAAGATGGTCAGCGGGTGGGCGTCGCGCAGCTCGGCGTCCAGCCGGGCGGCGAGACCCGCGGCGCTGCCCCCGATCTGGTCGTAAGCCATCAGGAGGCCCTTTCCTCGAACGCGACCGGCTTGTCGTCGACGGCGCGCTGATAGACGTGGCGGAAGCGGCTGGCGGCCTTGGTCCAGGCCTCCGGGGTCGCGCCGTCGGACGGTTCGAAGGCGTCGAAGCCGCAGCGGACCATGAAGCCGGCCTGCTCCTGCAGCACGTCGCCCACGGCGCGGATCTGCCCCTCATACTTGAAGCGCTCGCGCAGCAGGCGGGCCGAGGTGTAGGCGCGGCCGTCGCGGAACTTCGGGAAAGCCAGGGCCACCACCGCGATGCGCGGCAGGTCGTAGGCCAGAACCTCGATCTCCTCGTTCGACTCGACCCGCACGCCGACGCGACGGCTGTTCGAGGACAGCAGGCCATCGCCCTCGGCCTCGAAGCGGGCCAGAGACAGGATCACGTCGCCGCTTGAAGGGATGGCGTCCTCGTCAGCGACGTTGACGAAAGCGTCGTCGGCCCAATGGGCCTGGCCGTCCGTCAGCTCAATCAGCCTGGGCATAGACCGCCTCCTTGAAGGGCTCGAGGCCGACGCGGCGATAGGTGTCGAGGAAACGCTCGCCGTCCGCGCGGGTGTTCAGATAGGCGCCGACCAACTGGTCGACGGCGGTGGCGACCCGGTCGGCCGGCAGCGCCGGGCCGAGGATCTTGCCGATCGAGGCGTCTTCCGCCCCCGAGCCGCCCAGCGACAGCTGGTAGAATTCCTCGCCCTTCTTATCGACGCCTAGGATGCCGATGTGGGCCACGTGGTGGTGACCGCAGGCGTTGATGCAGCCGCTGATCTTGATCTTCAGCTCGCCCACCTCTTCGGCGCGATCGGGATCGGCGAACTGGCGGGCGATGTCCTGAGCGATCGGGATCGCGCGAGCATTGGCCAGGGCGCAGTAGTCCAGGCCCGGGCAGGCGATGATGTCGCTGATCAGGTCGATATTGGCGGTGGCCAGGCCGGCGGCTTGCAGGGTCGCGAACACGGTCGGCAGGTCGTCCAGCCTGATGTGCGGCAGGACGAGGTTCTGCACGTGGGTCACGCGCAGGTCGTTGAAACCGTAGCGCTCGGCCAGGTCGGCGACGACCTCCAACTGGTGGGCCGAAGCGTCGCCGGGCGTCTGATCCGGGGCCTTCAGCGAGACCTCGACGATCGCATAGCCCGGCTGCTTGTGCGCCTTGACGTTGTTGCGGACGAAGCGGGCGAAGGCCGGATCGTTGGCCTTGGCGGTCTCGAAGGCTTCCGAACGGGCCGGCAGGGTCTCGAACGGGATCGCGGCGAAGGCGGCGCGGATGCGCGCGTACTCGGCGGCCGGCAGGTCGGCGCGCTCGGCGTCGATCTTGGCCCACTCTTCTTCCACCTGGCGGCCGAACTCCTCGGCGCCGAGGGCGGCGACCAGGATCTTGATGCGGGCCTTGTAGATGTTGTCGCGGCGACCGTGGCGGTTATAGACGCGCAGCACGGCTTCCAGATAGCTCAGCAGCCGGTCGGTCGGCAGGAACTGCTTGATGGTCGGGCCGACATAGGGCGTGCGCCCCTGGCCGCCGCCGACGATCACCTCAAAACCTAGCTGCCCGTCGCGGCCCTGGCGCATCAGCAGGCCGATGTCATGCACCTTGGCGGCCGTGCGGTCTTTGGCCGAGGCGGTGATGGCGATCTTGAACTTGCGCGGCAGGTACGAGAATTCCGGGTGCAGGGTCGACCACTGGCGGATCACCTCGGCCCAGACGCGGGGATCGTCGACTTCCTCGGCCGTGGCGCCGGCATAGGGATCGGACGTGGTGTTGCGGATGCAGTTGCCGCTGGTCTGGATCGCGTGAAGGTCGACCTCGGCCAGCTTGTCGAGGATCTCCGGCGCGTCCTTCAGCTTGATCCAGTTGAACTGGATGTTCTGGCGCGTGGTGAAGTGGCCGTAGCCCTTGTCGTAGTCGCGGGCGATCTCGGCGAGACGGCGAGCCTGGGTCGGGTTCAGCGAGCCGTAGGGGATGGCGACCCGCAGCATGTAGGCGTGGAGCTGCAGATAGAGGCCGTTCATCAGCCGCAGCGGCTTGAACTGGTCCTCGGTCAGTTCGCCGGCCAAGCGGCGGGCGACCTGGCCCCGGAACTCGGCCGAACGGTCGGCCAGGAATTCCTTATCGATGAGGTCGTACTGGTACATGCCCTACTTCCTGCGGATCAGGTCTACACGGCCAGTCGAGCGCGCCGCGCCGGAGGCGTGGCGCAGGGCCTCGACCACGTCGCCGCCCTCGGCCTGCTTGCCGTGCGTGGGTTCGTTGGTGGGGCCCAGGGCCCGGATGCGTTCGCGGTAGCTGACAGGCGCCCAGTGGCCTTCCGACGGGGTCAGGTCGATCGGATAGACGTCGACGACCACGGTCGGCTGGCCCTTGCCCGTGGCGACGGCGGCCTCGAGCTCGGCTTCGGCGGTCTCGTCGAACAGCTGGGCGTCCCCGAAACGCTCGACCCATTGGCCGGCCTTCCAGAACACGACATCGCCGTCGAGCAGGCGGTTGGCGGTGATAGCTTTCATCAGCGCGAGCTCCGCTCGAACGACAGGGTTTCGGCAACTTCGGGCGTGGCCGTGACCGTGTCGGCCATGGCCATCGACTCGCCGACCATCAGCAGCGCGGGGCCTTTCACGCCCTGGGCCGCCTCGGCCAGACCCGCCAAGGTGGTCAGCACGCGGCGCTCGTCGGCGCGGCTGGCGTTCTCGACGATCAGGGCCGGAGTCGAACCGGCCCGGCCGGCGCCGATCAGCCGCTCGGCGATCAGGCCGGCGGTCGAGACGCCCATATAGACGACGACGGTCTGGTTCGGCCGGGCCAGGGAGACCCAGTCGAGATCCGGCTCGCCCTGAGCGGCGTGGCCGGTGACGAAGGTCACGGCCTGGGCCGCGCCGCGATGGGTCAAGGGCGCGCCGGCGCCGGCGCTGGCGGCCAGGGCGGCGGTGACGCCGGGCACCACGTGGCACTCGACGCCCGCCTCGCGGCAGGCCAGCAGCTCCTCGCCGCCTCGCCCAAACAGGAACGGGTCTCCGCCCTTCAGGCGCACGACGTTCAGGCCATCCAGGGCCAGGGCCACGATCAGCTGGTTGATGTCGTCCTGCGGCAGGGTGTGGCGCGACTTGCGCTTGGCGACGTTGATCCGGCGGGCGCGGCGCGGCGCCAGGTCCAGGATCTCGTCGGACACCAGGCCGTCATGCACCACGACGTCGGCGGCGCGCAGGGCGTTGAAGGCGCGGAAGGTCAGCAGGTCCGGGTCGCCCGGACCCGCGCCGACGAGCCACACCGCGCCGAGCGCGCGACGGGCCCGCGTCCCGCCTACGACGACGAGACCGGGCTTGCTCCTGTGGGCCGGCGAGCGGGCCATGCTGTTTAGAACCTCTATCAACGCGCTTGGAATAAAACTCTGGAACGCAAGGCGGGGCCGCCCCTAAGGACGACCCCGCTCGCGCGCGCCGGCGAAAAGGGCCAATCCGCCAGCGAGCCCTTGCAAACTCGACGCGAAGGGCTCAATTCGCAAACAAGGACTTCTGCCGGGGCGTTCAGTAAAACTATGGAAAGACCCAACGAGCGCCGCCGCCTGCCGCCGCTCAATGCTCTGCGCGCCTTCGAGGCCGCCGCTCGTCACCTGAACTTCAGCCGCGCCGCCGACGAACTTTCGGTGACGCCCGGCGCCGTCAGCCAGCAGATCCAGAATCTGGAGGACTATGTCGGGGCGGCCCTGTTCAAGCGCACCCCCAAGGGCCTGTTGCTGACCGACGCCGCCCAGACCGCCCTGCCCGCTCTGCGCGAGGCCTTCGACCGCCTGGCCGAGGCCGCATCCCTGTTGACCGCCGCCGTCGACGGGCGCCGCTTGACCCTGACCGCCGCCCCCTCCTTCGCCGCCAAGTGGCTGGTGCCGCGCCTGGGCAAGTTCGAGCAGGCCCATCCGCAGGTCGACGTCTGGCTGTCGGCCGGCATGGAGGTCGTGGACTTCGCCACCGGCGAGGTCGACATGGCCATCCGCTACGGCTCGGGCCGCTATCCCGGTCTGGAAGTCATCCGTCTGATGCACGAGACCGTGGTGCCGGTCGCCAGCCCGGAACTGCTGGAGACCAACGCCCTGGAGCGTCCCGAGGACCTGGCCCACCACATCCTGCTGCATGACGGCTCGCCCGACGCCGACGACAGCTGCCCAGACTGGGCGATGTGGCTGGCGGCGCGCGGCATCAAGGGCGTCGATGGCGCGCGGGGTCCGCGCTTCAACCAGTCCAGCATGGTCATCGAGGCCGCCGCCAACGGCCGCGGCGTGGCCCTGGCCAAGCGCACCCTGGCCCAGGCCGACCTCGACTCGGGCCGCTTGGTCATCCCGTTCGAGGCCTCCACGGCGGTCGACTTCGCCTATTACGTCGTCCATCCCAAGGCCAAGGGCCGCCTGCCCCAGGTGAAGGCCTTCGTGAACTGGCTGAAGACCGAGGCCGAGGCGCACGAGGCGGCGCTCCAGACCATGGACAATGGTTCAGGGATCTAGGGGCTGGGGGATTTAAGCCCTTACGGTACTGGTTTTGGCGGCCGGAACCGGCTTAAAGGAGCCCATGAAAATCACGACTCTCACAGTCGACGAGCACCTCGCTCCCGCCGACTGCCAGACCATGGCCGATGTGCGCCAGGGCGTGGACGCCCTGGACCGGGCCCTGGTCCAGCTCCTGACCGAGCGTCAGGGCTTCATGGACGCCGCGGCCCGCATCAAGGCCGATCGCTCCAAGGTGTTCGACCGCGCGCGGATCGAGGATGTGGTGACGAAGGTCAAGGCCGCCGCCCGCGAGACCGGCCTGTCGGAAGCCATAGCCGAACCGGTCTGGCGCACGCTGATCGACCGCTGCATCGCCTACGAATATGACAGCTGGGACAAGACCAAGGGCTGACGAAAAAGCGCCCCCCCTGACGAGGGGCGCTTCCGCTCCTAGTTCCCGTCGATCATCCGGCCCAGGCCGCCCAGAATCGAGCCTTCGCCCTGGTTGCCGCCTTGATGGCTGGCGGCCTGCAGCATGCGGCCGGCCAGGCGCGCAAAGGGCAAGGACTGGATCCAGACCTTCCCCGGCCCGCGCAAACGAGCAAAGAACAGGCCTTCGCCGCCGAACAGCACGCTCTTCACGCCGCCGGCCATCACCAGGTCGAAGTCGACGCCCGGCGTGTAGGCCGCCAGACAGCCGGTATCGACGTGCAGTTCCTCGCCGGGACCAAGCGTGCGCTCGACTAGCGTGCCGCCCATCTGGACGAACACCCAGCCGTCGCCTTCCAGGCGCTGCATGATGAAGCCTTCGCCGCCGAACAGGCCGGTCATCACCCGCTTCTGGAAGTGGAGGCCGATCGACACGCCGCGCGCGGCGGCCAGGAAGCTGTCCTTCTGGCAGATCAGCGTCCCGCCCAGTTGGCCCAGGTTCAGCGGCAGGATGGTGCCTGGCGTCGGCGAGGCGAAGGCGACGCGCGCCTTGCCGGAGCCCTGGTGGGTGAAGACCGTGGTGAAAAGGCTCTCACCGGTGACCAGGCGCTTACCCGCGCCGAGCAGCTTGCCCATGAAGCCGCCGCCCTGGTCGGCAGAGCCGTCGCCGAACACGGTGGTCATCTGGACGCTGGCGTCCTTCCAGACGAAAGCGCCGGCCTCGGCTACCGCGCTCTCGCCGGGATCCAGCTCGATCTCGACGAACTGCAGGTCCTCGCCCTTGATTTCGAAGTCGATATCGTCGGCGACGCTGGCGCTGCGGGTGTGACTCCAGGGGCTGGGGGGCATGGAAAGGACTCCTCGTCTTGGGAAACACCGTTCTAGCCAACCGCCGCCCGCCGCGCCAATGAAGCATCTTTCATATGCGTCGCTCTGCCCCCGGGATCGGCCGATTGGAGCGTTGCTTTGTAGCCTCTCCTCGGTGTCGTCCGTCGCGGTCGGTCATGTCGCTGATAGGCGGATGGCCTTACCATTAGTCCGACTATTGGCGACCAAGCCCATGGCGCGGTCGTCTTCGGGACGTCGCAATGATCGCGGTTTCCCAGCAAAATCAGCGTGCAGCATCGGGCCGGCGGTGATCGCGCACTCTTCGTCGGGAGACCCGTCCGCATCCTCAGGTTTGGCCTGACCAAGAACCCCATCACCTCCTTAAGTGGCATTACCAATTATTGACAATGCGGCAAACTGGTCGGATAAGTTCGGTCAAGGGCGCCAGGTCAGTGCGCCGGGGGAGGCAATTTCATGAACCATGCTCGCAACACGTTCGCTCTTCGCGCCGCGCTGATGGCGTCGTGCGCCGCTCTGGCGGTCGGCTCGGCCGCCCAAGCCCAGGACGCCGCCGGCGACAAGAAGGCCGAGCCGGACACCGTTGAAGCCGTCGTCGTCACCGGCTTTCGTCAGGCCTACGCCAACGCCATCTCGACCAAGCGCGAGACTTTGGAAATCTCGGACGGCATCTCGTCGGACGGCCTGGGCCGTTTCCCCGACCTGAACGTCGGTGAAGCCATCCAGCGGATCCCCGGCGTCCAGATCAACCGCGAAGCCGACAGCCGCAACGCCACCATCAGCCTGCGCGGCCTGCCGGGCTCGTTCGCCCGCACCACCCTGAACGGCGGCGCGTTCGCCGACCCGATCCTGAACGGCTCGACCCCGCTGGGCGCCTTCAACTCGGACATCTTCACCGCCATCAACGTCATCAAGTCGCCGTCGGCGTCCAACCTGGCCGGCGGCCTGTCGGGCAATGTCGACCTGCGCATCAATCCGGCCCTGTCGCGCAAGGACGGCGGCTTCGCCAAGGTCTCGTACGAGTACAACGACCTGGGCAACCTCGGCAGCCCGCTGGCCTCGCTGGGCTACAACAAGCACCTGTCGGACGACTTCGCCGTGTTCGGCGTAGTGGCCTGGAAGGACGAGAAGTTCCGCCGCGACTCGATCACCGTGAACTCGTGGAACAACCGCCTGGGCTCGATCCAGGTGGGCAACCAGGCCGCCGCAGGCTCCAACCCGGTCTACGACGCGCTGATCGCCGCCAATCCGGGCGGCGTCTACTATCCCAGCCAGACCCGCCAGTTGGTGAAGTACAACCGCGGCACCACCCTGTCGGCGGCGACCGGCTTCGAGTGGCGGATCAACGACGCGTGGAAAGTCGGTGCGAACGGCTTCATCACCAAGCGCAACCTCAAGGACGCCACCAACAACATCCTTTATATCGACGCGGGCCCGGGCAACGGCTCGACCGGCGGCCTGAGCTCGACTTCGGCGGTCGCCCGCATCACCCAGATCGGCACGCCCTATATCGTTCGCCGTCCCGACGGCGATCGCGCGTACATCAACAGCTTCTCGGCCGAGAACATCAACACGTTCGACTCGATCCGCTCCGAGCCGGCCGAAAACCAGACCTGGGCGATCAACCCGACCCTTGAATTCAACAACGACACCTGGAAGGCCACGGCCAACCTGACCGTGTCGAAGGCCAAGACCCACGCCAATCAGATCGAACTGGACATCGTCCAGAACCCCTACCGCAACCTTGGTCCAGCCGGACTGAACGGCATCAAGACCTCGGTCGATGTCGGCGGCTCGGACCTATCGAACTATACGGCGATCCTGACCACGCCGCACGCCACTCACCTGCCGACCGGCGGCTTCACGATTCCGGCCACGGCGACCGCGACCACCCAGGCGGGCGCCCCCATGCCAGGGCAGGCCGCCACCGTGGCCGGCGACAAGTTCGGCGTGACCGGAACCAGCGGCGCCGCCGAAAACGAGCTCGACTCGTTCCAGCTCGATTTCGACCGCGCCCTGGACGGCTCGCTCCTCACCAACTTGCAGTTCGGCGGTCGCGCCGAGCATAACAAGTTCACCTCCACCGGATCGCGCAACTCGGCCCTGGGCGCCCTGACCCAGAACATCACACCGGACATGGCTTCGCAGCTGTCGTACGGTCGCGACTTCTTCGGCGGCAAGGCGGCGGGTCCGACAAGCAACTGGATGAACCTGGACGTGGATCGCATCCTGGCGGCGATCACCCCGGTCAACACCCAGCTCCGCAGCGCCACCAACCCGAACGGTCTGCCCGATCAGTTCGCCCTAGGCTCTCCGGGCGTTTTCCTGACACCCTACGGCGTGGTGAACAACTATACGGACGGCAACTACTGGAACAACAACTTCAGTAACGAGAACGATGTCTTCTCGGCGTACCTGACCGCGAAATTCAAGACCCAGCTGTTCAACGTCCCGGTGCGCGGCACCGTCGGAACGCGCTACGAATACACCAACAACAAGATCGTCTCGCTGAACTGCCAGAACTGCACGACCGCCCTGTCCAATCAGGCGGGACCGATCAATCATTCTCTGTCCACCCGGACAACCAAGAACAACTACGATTACTGGCTGCCCTCGGCGATCCTGGTCGCCGATCTGCGCGACGATCTGATCCTTCGCGCGGCGGCCTATCGCACCTATGTGCGCCCGCAGCCGCGCGACAACGTACCGACCACCTTCGTGCAGGTGCCGGTCGACGTGAACCCGCCAACCAACCCGGTCTATACGGTCACGCTCGGGGCGACGGACCTCAAGCCCTACACCTCCGACTCCTACGACGTCTCGCTGGAATGGTATAACCGCCCCGGCGGGCTGATCTCGGTCGCGGCCTACCGCAAGGAGATCAAGGGCTATATCGGACCGATCCTCGACGCGGCGATCCTGTGCCCCTCGAACGGCAAGATCGACGGCCTGGACGTCAATCTGGGAACGCTGACGGTCGATAGCTCGGGCAAGTGCATCAGCTCGAACCAGTTCGTCGGCTCCACCGGCGCCCTGACCAACGCCGAGGTGCGCATCAGCGGCAAGACCAACCAGTCGCCGATGACGGTGACAGGCTTCGAGTTCAACATCCAGCAGAACCTCGACTTCCTGCCGGGCTTATGGAAGAACTTTGGTGGTGCGTTCAACTACTCGTATACGAAAATCGACGGCAAGGACACGGCCGGCAACAAGATCACCTTGCCCAGTGTCTCGAAGAACAACCTGAACCTCATCGGCTACTACGAGTCGACCAAGTTCGGTGTTCGCTTGGTCTACAATTGGCGTGACAAGTATGACTTGGCCGCCGGCAACTCGTTCGTCGGCGACGCCCGCACCGTCAAGGCGCGGAGCCAGCTGGACGCCTCGGCCTCATACAACCTGACCAAGGACCTGACGATCTCGGTCGACGCCTTCAACCTGACCGACGCGACCCGATCGGAATACGAGAACGACCCGATGCTGCCGCGCCGCATCGACTACGACGGCCGCACCTATCAGGTGACCATGCGCGCCAAGTTCTAGGCGCGAGCGGATACCCTCTCCCCTGCGGGGCCGAAGTTCGCTTCGGCCCCTTTCTTTTGGCCATTATCCCTTCAGCGATCGCAGGGCCTGTTCGTGGGCGTAGGCGGCGATGTCCATGAGGGCGATGTCGAGGGCCGTCTTGACCGCTTCCAGGCTATCCCGCCCCGCTTCGCAGCGTTCGCAGACCTCGCCCAGCTGGAAGGCTCCCACCCCGCGCGCCGCGCCCTTCACCGTATGGACCGCGTCCCGCCAGCCCGGATGGGTCGGATCCAGCATCGGAGTCCACAGCGCCGCCTGCTCGCGAAACAGCGCCAGCACCTCGTCGACGACCCCGAAATCCCCCGCCGCGAACCCTTCCAGGTAAGCGAAATCCACGGCTCCGCTAATATCTCGTCTGGCCATGAAAAAAGCGCTTGCGCTCCCAAAATCATTGCGTATGTTCCGCGCCTCGCCGCCGGGGCTCGCAAGTGCTTCGGACCGTCGAATGGGTGTATAGCTCAGTTGGTAGAGCAGCTGACTCTTAATCAGCGGGTCGTAGGTTCGAATCCTACTACACCCACCATTTCCTCAAAAATCTGAACGGCTTAGAGATTTCCCCTTCGGGGACCCAGAGCCCTTTTGCGCCACTGGAACCGCCGCGCGCGCAACGCCGTCGACGGACGTTGGCCGCCGATCCAGGCCGCCAAATCTCCTCCGATCCAGGTCTTGTCAGGCCAAGCTTCCCGGGCTCACAAAAGGCCTTCCGACGCGAGCCGCGTCGCGGTGTGCTCACAGGGTTTCGAGGACCGACATGACCGCATTTCAAGACCTGGGCCGGCGCGGCTTCCTGACCGGCGCCGCGGCGAGCGCGGCCGCGATGGGCGCGCCGGCGTGGGCGCGGCAGGCGAGCGTCAAGAAGATGACCGACGGCGTCGCCCTGATCGGCCCGGCCGAGCGGCAGGCGCGGCTGGAACGCGCCCAGGCCCTGATGGTCAAGCTGGGCCTGTCGGCGATCGTCACCGAGCCGGGCTCCTCGATGGACTACTTCACCGGCGTGCAATGGAGCCGCAGCGAGCGGCCGTGCCTGGCGATCATTCCGCGCGAGGGCCAGGTGGGCATGGTCGTGCCGAAGTTCGAGGAACCTTCGATCCGCCAGAGCCTGGGCGTGCCTGCCGAGGTCCGCACCTGGGAGGAGGACGAGAGCCCCTACGCGATCGCCGCCGGACTGCTGGCCGACCGCAAGCTGGCGGCGGGCAAGATCGGCGTCGAGGAGACGATCCGCGCGTTCATCGTCGACGGCCTGACCGGCGCCCTGCCCTCGGCCCAGGTCGTCTCGGGCGCGGCGGTGTTCCGCGGTTGCCGGATGATCAAGTCGCCCGCCGAACTGGCCCTCATGCAGGTGGCCGCCGACATCACCGTGGCGGCCCTGCGCCACACCCACGCCAATGTCAGGGCCGGCATGGGCCCCAAGGATATCGGCGCCCTGATGGCCGAGTTCACCGTGAAGCAAGGCGCGCGGGTCAGCTTCAACCTGATCCTGATCGGCGAGGCCAGCGCCTACCCGCACGGCTCGCGCCAGCCCCAGGTGCTGGGCGAGGGCCAAATCGTGCTGATGGACTGCGGCTGCAATGTCGGCGGCTACGAGTCGGACATCTCGCGCACCTTCGTGTTCGGCGAGCCCACCGCCCGCCAGCGCAAGGTCTGGAACGACGTGGCGCGCGGCCAGCAGGTGGCCTTCGAGGCCGCCCAGATCGGCGTCGAGGCTGGTTCAGTCGATCGCGCCGTTCGCGCCTACTATGACAGCCTCGGCTGGGGCCCGCGCTACAAGCTGCCCGGCCTGTCGCACCGCACCGGCCACGGCATCGGCATGGACGGCCACGAGCCGGTGAACTTCGTGATGTCCGAAACGACGAAGCTGGCGCCGGGCATGTGCTTCTCGGACGAGCCGGGCATCTACATTCCGGGCGAGTTCGGCGTGCGGCTGGAAGACTGCATCCACATGACGCCGAAGGGGCCGCAATGGTTCAGCGAGCCCCCGACGACGCTCGACAAGCCGATGGGCTGATCGGGGCCTTTGCGGGCTTCGCGCAATGTGGCGGCAATCCGACGCATAAGCGGAGCCATATCGAGGCTCGATCATTTCAGATCTGCAAACCGGCGCACATGTTCGACCTCTAGGGACTTAGCGTCCGTCTGCTCACGACGGCGCGTTCCCTTGGGCGGCCAGTCGCCGCCCGCTCACGCCGCGCCGCGCGCGGCCGTTCGAAGGCTGACGATGACTGACTTTCACGCCCCGCGTACGCCCCCGCGCCGCCGGACGCTGATCCTCGGCGGACTGATCGCGATCCTGGCCCTGGCCGGCGTGGTCTGGTTGTCCTGGACTCTGCTGCACGGCGACAAGAGTGGCGAAGGCGGTCCGGGCGGCGGATTCGGTGGCGGCGGTCGTCGCGGTCCGGCCAGCACGGTGGCGGTGGCCACGGCCAGCGCGACGGATCTGCCGATCGTCATCGAGGCGCTGGGCACGGTGAAGCCGGCCGCGACGGTGACGGTGCGCCCGCAGGTCGGGGGCACGATCACCCAGGTGATGTTCCGCGAAGGCCAGGTGGTCCAGCGCGGCCAGGCTCTCGTTCAGATCGATCCTCGTCCCTACCAGATGGCGCTGCTGCAGGCGCAGGGCAATCTCACCCGCGACCAGGCCCAGCTCACCACCGCCAAACTCACCCTGAGCCGCTATCAGACCCTGCTGGCCCAGGACTCGATCGCCCGCCAGGAAGTCGACAATCAGGCCGCCACGGTCAAGCAGCTGGAAGGCACGGTCATGGCCGACCAGGCGGCCGTCGGCACGGCGCGTCTGAACCTGGGCTTCGCCCGCATCGTCGCGCCCGTCTCGGGGCGCGTGGGCCTGCGCGTCACCGACGTGGGCAACTATATCGGCGCGGGTGACGCCAACGGCGTGGCGGTGATCACCACCGTCTCGCCGATCGATGTCGAGTTCACCGTCCCGCAGGACGACGTCCCGCGCATCGCCGCCCGCCAGGGCCGCGCTAATCTGCCCGTCATCGCGCTGGACCGCACCCGCACCCAGACCCTGGATCGCGGGTCGTTCTCGACGCTCGACAATATCGTGGACACCGGCACCGGCACGGTGAAGGCCAAGGCCCGTTTCCCGAACAGCGGAAACACCCTGTTCCCCAGCCAGTTCGTCAATGTCCGCATGGAGCTGGACACCATCAAGGGCGCGATCGTCGTGCCGGCCACGGCCGTGCGCCAGGGGGGCGACGGCGCGTTCGTCTGGCTGCTCAACGCCGACCAGACCGTCTCGAAGACTCCAGTAAAGACCGGCCAGGCGACGGGCGTCCAGGTGCAGATCACGCAAGGCCTGAAGGTCGGCGACAAGGTCATCACCGAGGGCGGCGACCGCCTGCGCGACGGCGGCAAGGTGCAACTGCCGGGCGCCAAGCCGGCGGGGCAAGGCAAGGGCGACGGCAAGGCCCGTCGCCAGCGCCAGCAGCGTCCGGAATAGTCGGGCCCCGCCGCGATGAACCCCTCGCGCCCCTTCATCCAGAGGCCGGTCGCCACGGCTCTGTTCATGGCGGCCATCGTCCTGGCCGGCCTGGTCGGCTTCCGGTTGCTGCCGCTGTCGGCCCTGCCGCAGGTCGACTATCCCACCATCCAGGTCCAGACCCTGTATCCCGGGGCCAGCCCCGAGGTGATGAGCCAGACCGTCACCGCCCCGCTGGAGCGCCAGCTGGGCGAGATGTCGGGCCTGGCCCGGATGAGCTCGGTCAGCACGGCCGGGGCCTCGGTCATCACCCTGCAGTTCAATCTCGGCGAGACGCTGGACGTCGCCGAGCAGGAGGTGCAGGCGGCCATCAACGCCAGCAGCTCGCTGCTGCCGGCCGACCTGCCCGCCCCGCCGATCTACGCCAAGGTCAACCCGGCCGACGCGCCGGTCCTGACCCTGGCGATCACGTCGGACACCATGCCGCTGACCGAGGTGCAGAACCTGGTCAACACCCGCCTGGCCCAGAAGATCAGCCAGGTCTCGGGCGTGGGCCTCGTGTCGCTGTCGGGCGGCCAGCGACCCGCCATGCGCATCCAGGCCGACACCCAGGCCATGGCCAGCTACGGCCTGACCCTGTCGGACGTGCAGACCGCGATCAGCGCCGCGAACGCCAACAGCGCCAAGGGCAGCTTCGACGGTCCGACGCGCAGCTACACGATCAACGCCAACGACCAGCTACTCAGCGTCGACGACTACAAGAACCTGATCGTCACCTATAAGGACGGCGCGCCGATCCGCCTGTCGAACATCGCGCAAGTGGTCGAGAGCGCCGAGAACACCCGCCTGGGCGCCTGGGCCGGCAAGACCCCGGCGATCATCGTCAACGTCCAGCGCCAGCCCGGCGCCAACGTCATCAAGACCGTCGACGCCATCAAGGCCAAGCTCCCCGAGCTTCAGGCCGGCCTACCCGCCACCCTGGACGTCCAGGTCCTGGCCGACCGCACCACCGGCATCCGCGCCTCGGTGCACCATGTCGAGATCGAGCTGCTGCTGGCTGTGGCGCTGGTGGTGCTGGTGATCTTCTTCTTCCTGCACAGCCTGCGCGCCACGGTGATCGCCAGCCTGGCCGTGCCGATCTCGCTGATCGGCTCGTGCGGGGTGATGTATCTGATGGGCTTCAGCCTCAACAACTTGAGCCTGATGGCCCTGACCATCGCCACCGGCTTCGTCGTCGACGACGCCATCGTGATGATCGAGAACATCACCCGTCACCTGGAGAAGGGCGAAAAGCCGATGGAAGCCGCGCTGAAAGGCGCGAAGGAGATCGGCTTCACGATCATCTCGCTGACCATCTCGCTGATCGCCGTGCTGATCCCGCTGCTGTTCATGGGCGACGTGGTCGGCCGCCTGTTCCGCGAGTTCGCCATCAGCCTGGCCATCACCATCCTGATCTCGGCGGTCGTCTCCCTGACCCTGACGCCCATGCTGTCGGCCCGCTGGCTGAAGCCGCACGAGGGCGAAGAGGCCAAGGGGATCGGCAAGAAGGCCCAGGACCTGTTCGCCAAAGTCGAGGCTCGTTACGAGATCGCCCTGAATTGGGTGCTGGAGCGCCAGGTGGCGACCCTGGTGGTCGCCGTGGGCACGCTGGTCCTCACCGGGCTGCTCTACCTGATCATTCCCAAGGGCCTGTTCCCCACCCAGGACACCGGCCAGCTGCAAGCCCGCACCGAGATGGCCCAGTCGGTCTCCTATGACCGCATGGCGGCCCTGCAGCAGCAAGCGGCCGAGGCGATCCTGGACGATCCGGCGGTCGAAAACGTCGCCTCGTTCATCGGCGTCGACGGCGCCAACAACGCCATGCTCCACACCGGCCAGATGCAGATCAACCTGAAGGCCGACCGCTCCGGCTCGCAGGAGAAGATCATGCAGCGGCTGCGCGAGCGCGTGGCCAATGTGCCGGGTGTGACGCTGTACCTGCAGCCCACCCAGGACCTGACCATCGACGCCGAGACGGGCCCCACCCAGTACCGCCTGTCGCTGGAAGGCGCCGACACCGCCACGATCAAGGAATGGGCCGGCAAGCTCACCGCCGAACTGGCGAAGGTGAAGGCCGTCCGCAACGTCTATTCCGACGCCTCGGCCACCGGCCAGGCGGCCTATGTCGACATCGATCGCGACACCGCCGCGCGCCTGTCGATCACCGCTTCCGACGTCGACGACGCCCTCTACAGCGCCTTCGGCCAGCGGATCGTCTCGACGATCTTCACCGAGACCAACCAGTACCGGGTGATCCTGGAGGCCAAGCCCGGCGTTCTGGTCGACCCGACCACCCTGGGCAATCTGAACCTCAAGACCGGCGGCGGCTCCCCCACCCCGCTCGCGGCGTTCTCGACGATCAAGACCCAGCAGTCGCCGCTGCAGGTCACCCACGTCGCCCAGTTTCCAGCCACCACGATCGGCTTCGACACCGCCCCCGGGGTCTCGCTGGGCCACGCGGTCGACGAGATCCGCAAGGCCATGACCCGGATCGAGATGCCGGTCGCCGTCACCCACACCTTCCTGGGCGCGGCCGGAGCCTACCAGAACTCGCTATCAAACCAGCTGTGGCTGATCCTGGCCGCCGTGGTCTGCGTCTACATCGTGCTGGGCGTGCTCTATGAGAGCTACGTCCACCCTCTGACCATCCTGTCGACCCTGCCTTCGGCGGGCGTCGGCGCGCTGCTGGCCCTGTGGATCACCGGCAACGACCTGGGCGTGATCGGGATCATCGGCATCATTCTCCTGATCGGCATCGTCAAGAAGAACGCGATCATGATGATCGACTTCGCCATCGAGGCCGAGCGCGAGGAAGGCAAGAGCCCGCGCGACGCCATCTTCCAGGCGGCCATCCTGCGCTTCCGGCCGATCCTGATGACCACCCTGGCGGCCTTGTTCGCGGCCATTCCGCTGATGCTGGGCTTCGGTGAAGGCGCCGAACTGCGCCGCCCGCTGGGCATCGCCATCTTCGGCGGCCTGCTGCTCAGCCAGCTCCTGACCATGTTCACGACCCCGGTCGTCTATCTGGCCTTCGACCGCCTGGCGCCGACCGCCAGGCGCGAGCGCCGCAATGACGGCCCGCACCCCGATCGCATCGATCCCGAGCCGATCCCGGGGGCGCCCTCGTGAACCTGTCGGGACCCTTCATCCGGCGGCCGGTCGCCACCATCCTGCTGACCATCGGCCTGGCGATGGCAGGCATCGCGGCCTTCTTCGTGCTGCCGGTCTCGCCCCTGCCGCAGGTGGATTTCCCGACGGTCTCGGTGTCGGCCAACCTGTCTGGGGCCAGCCCCCAGACCATGGCCTCCAGCGTCGCCACCCCGCTGGAACGGCGGCTGGGTACGATCTCCGGCGTCAACGAGATGACCTCGCAGAGCTCGACGGGCTCGACGCGGATCACCCTGCAGTTCGACCTCAACCGCCAGATCGACGGCGCAGCGCGCGAGGTGCAGGCCGCGATCAACGCCGCCCGCGCCGACTTGCCCGCGACGCTGCGCAGCAACCCGACCTATCGCAAGGCCAATCCGTCCGACTCGCCGGTGATCATCCTGGCCCTGACCTCGGACTCAAAGACGCCCGGCCAGATCTATGACGCGGTCTCCAACGTCGTGGCCCAGCGCCTGGCCCAGGTCAGCGGCGTCGGCGACGTCGAGATCGGCGGCGGTTCACTGCCGGCTGTCCGCATCTCGGCCAACCCGTTCCTGCTGAACCAGTACGGCGTCGCCATGGAGGACGTCCGTGCGGCGATCCAGTCGGCCAACGCCAACCGTCCCAAGGGCGCGCTGGAGGGCAACGGTCAGCGCTACCAGATCTATACGACCGGCGCGGGCCGCAAGGCGGCCGACTATGCCGGCCTCGTGGTGGCCTGGCGTAACGGCGCGCCGATCCGCCTGTCGGACGTCGCGCAAGTCACCGACAGCGTCGCCGACACCCGGACGCTCGGCCTGTTCAATGGCAAGCCGTCGATCATCGTCCTGATCACCGCCCAGCCGGGCGCCAACATCATCGAGACGGTCGACAGCGTCCGCGCCGTCCTGCCAGAGCTTCGCGCCCAGCTGCCCTCCGACATCACGGTCGACGTCGCCAGCGACCGCACCAATTCGATCCGCGCCTCGCTGCACGAGATCGAGGTCACCCTGCTGATCTCGATCATCCTGGTCATCGTGGTGGTCAGCGTCTTCCTGCGCAGCGCCCGCGCCACCTTCATTCCCGCGGCGGCGACCATCGTCTCGCTGCTGGGAACGTTCGGGGTCATGTACCTGCTGGGCTTTTCCCTCAACAATCTCAGCCTGATGGCGATCACCGTCGCCACCGGGTTCGTGGTCGACGACGCCATCGTCGTGCTGGAGAACACCGCCCGCCACATCGAGAAGGGCATGGACCGCTTCGCGGCGGCCCTGCTGGGCGCGCGCGAGGTCGGGTTCACCGTGCTGTCGATCAGCATCTCGCTGGTCGCCGTCTTCATCCCGCTGCTGTTCATGGGCGGCCAGGTCGGGCGTCTGTTCCGCGAGTTCGCGGTCACCCTCTCGGCGGCGGTGCTGATCTCGCTGGTCATCAGCCTGACCACCACGCCGATGATGTGCGCCTACCTGCTGCGCCCCGAGAAGAAGGACAAGGAAGGCCGCCTGTCCCGCTTCTTCGAGACGGCGTTCAACCGCGTCCACAAGACCTACGAGCACAGCCTGGACTGGGCGCTGCACGCCAAGCCGCTGGTCATCGCCCTGCTGGTGGCCGTGATCGCCATGACCGCCTGGCTCTATATCGCCGTCCCCAAGGGCTTCTTCCCGCAGCAGGACAGCGGCCAGTTGATGGCCGGCATGCGCGCCGACCAGTCCGTCTCGTCCCAGGCCATGCAGAAGAAACTGCGCCAGGTGGTCGGCATCATCCACAAGGATCCCGCCGTCGACACCGTGGTTGGCTTCACCGGCGGCGGCCGCGCGGGCGGCGGCTTCATGTTCGTGAACCTCAAGCCGATCGGCGAGCGTAAGGAGAAGGGCTCGGCCGTCATCGCCCGCCTCCGGCCGCAGTTGCAGCGCGTGACCGGAATCAGCGTGTTCCTGAACCCGGTGCAGGACCTGCGCATGGGCGGCCGGCAGAGCAACTCGACCTACCAGTACACCCTGACCAGCGACAACAGCGCCGCTCTGAAGGAGTGGGCCGCCAAGCTGGCCGAGGCGATGAAGGCGCGCAGCGACGTGCTGACCGACGTCGATTCCGACCAGCAGGAGAACGGGGTCGAGACCCTGGTAACCATCGACCGCGACAGCGCGTCGCGGCTGGGGATCACCCCCCGGGCCGTCGACAACGCGCTCTACAACGCCTTCGGTCAGCGTCAGGTCGCGACCATCTACGAGGACGTCAATCAGTACGCCGTGATCCTGGAGTGGCAGCAGAAGTTCGCCCAGGGACCCGAGGCGCTGAACGACGTGCACGTGCCGACGCGGCCGTCCGGGACGGCGAAGGCCACCGGTCCAAGCGTCAATCCGGCCCTGCGCGACCAGTCGACCGGCTCGGCCCTGAACACCTCGGCCACCGCCATGACGCCGCTGTCCGCCATCGCCAGCGTCGCCCAGAACGCGACCCCGACCTCGGTCAACCACCAGAACGGCGAGCTGGCCACCACGGTCTCGTTCAACCTGGCGGACGGCAAGTCGCTCAGCGACGCCCAGGTCGCCGTCGCCCAGGCCGAGGCCGAGATCGGCATGCCGACCTCGGTGCGCGGCAGCTTCCAGGGTCAGGCCCGCCAGGCCAACGACCAGATGAAGCAGCAACCGCTGCTGATCCTGGCCGCCATCGTGGCGATCTACATCGTGCTGGGCATCCTCTACGAGAGCTACGTCCATCCGATCACGGTGCTCAGCACGTTGCCCGCCGCCGGCGTCGGGGCGGTAGTCGCCCTGCTAATCTTCAAGATGGAGTTCTCGATCATCGCGCTGATCGGCGTGTTCCTGCTGCTGGGCATCGTCAAGAAGAACGCCATCCTGATCATCGACTTCGCCCTGGACGCCCAGCGCAGCCGGGGCCTCTCCGCCCAGGAAGCCGTGCGCGAGGCCAGCCTGCTACGCTTCCGCCCGATCCTGATGACCACCTTGGCCGCCGCCCTGGGCGCCCTGCCCCTGGCCATCGGCTTCGGCGAAGGCGCCGAGCTGCGCCGCCCGCTGGGCGTGGCCATCATCGGCGGCCTGATCGCCAGCCAGCTGCTGACCCTGATCACCACCCCCGTGGTCTATGTCTATCTCGACCGCCTGCGCGGGAAGACGCGCAAGGACGAGCGGCATCTGACCCACCACCCGACCGCGCCGGAGCCCGCTCGATGATCCGCCTTTCGCGCCTGATCGGCGCCGCCTCGCTCCTCGCCCTCGGCGCCTGCTCGATGACGCCGGCCTACGAGACGCCCGCGCTGAAGTCTGCGCCGCCAGCTCAGTTCAAGGCCCTGGAAGGCTGGAAAACCGCCACGCCGTCCGACCATCTGGATCGCGGCGACTGGTGGACCCTGCTGGGCGATGCGCAGCTCAATGCCCTGGCCGAGCGCGTGAAAGTGGACAACCAGACCATCGCCCGCGCCGAGGCGGCCTATCGCCAGGCCCGCGCCCTGGTCCGCGAGCAGCGCGCCAGCCTGTTCCCGACCGTCGACTTATCGGGCTCGGCCACCAGGTCGGGCGGAGGCGGCACCAAGACCACGACCTCCGTCGGCGGCGCCACCCGCGCCGGCGACACTCAGCGCTATCAGGTCGGCATCGGCGCCAGCTGGGAGCCCGACGTCTGGGGCCGCATCCGCGCCGGGATCAGCGGCGCCAAGTTCAGCGCCGAAGCCAGCGCCGCCGACCTCGCCGCCGCCCAGCTCTCCGCGCAAGGCGAGCTGGCGACCAGCTATCTGGGCCTGCGCCGCGCCGACGCCGAGATCGCCATGGTCCGGGCCACGGTCGAGGGATACCAGCGCAGCCTGCAGATCACCACCAACCGCTACAACGCCGCCATCGCGCCCAAGTCCGACGTACTGCAGGCCCAGGTCCAGCTGGCCAACGCCCAGTCGACGCTGGAGGGTCTGGTCCAGGATCGCGCGACCTTCGAGAACGCCATCGCCGTGCTGGTCGGCGAGCCCGCCAGCAGCTTCCGCATCGCCGCCGTCAGCGACTGGAAGCCGGTCGTGCCGGAGATCCCGATCGGCGTGCCGTCGACCCTGCTGGAGCGTCGCCCCGACGTCGCGGCCGCCGAGCGCCGCGTCGCCGCCGCCAATACCGACATCGGCGTAGCCCGGGCGGCCTTCTTCCCGACCTTCAGCCTGTCGGCCAACGGCAATTCGACCTCCAGCGTCCTGGGCGATCTGCTCACGACCTCGGCCAACACCTGGTCGCTGGGCCTGTCGGCCGCCCAGACCCTGTTCGACGCCGGGGCCCGTAGGGCCAGGGTCGCGCAGTCGCGCGCGGCCTATGACGCCACCGCCGCCGATTATCGCCAGACGGCTCTCCAGGCCTTCGAGGACGTCGAGAACCAGCTGGCCGCCACCCGCGCCCTTGAACGGCAATACGCCCTGCTGCTGACCGCCTCCCAGGCCGCCGACCAGACCGAGCAGATGCTGCTGAACCAGTATAAGGCCGGTCAGGTGGCCTATACCGACGTCGTCGCGGCCCAGGCCTCGGCCCTGTCGGCGCGGCGGACGCTGTTGCAGACGACAGTGGCGCGTCAGACAACGGCGGTGGCGTTGGTCCAGGCCCTGGGCGGCGGCTGGCGCTGAAAACTTGTTGAGGCTGGCGCCTCGCGACTCTAACACTTGTTTGAGCGCGACGATCCGGGAGCCTTCGCATGACCACCGCCTATCTCTGTGACGGCATCCGCACGCCCATTGGCCGCTATGGCGGCGCGCTCTCCAAGGTTCGGGCCGACGACCTGTCCGCCATACCGCTGAAGGCCCTGGCCGCGCGCAACGCCGGCCTCGATCTCGAGGCGATTGACGAGGTGGTGCTGGGCTGCGCCAACCAGGCCGGCGAGGACAACCGCAATGTCGCCCGCATGGCCCTGCTCTTGGCCGGCTATCCTGTCGGCGTGCCGGGCGCGACCGTCAACCGCCTCTGCGCTTCGGGCCTGGAGGCCATCGGCTACGCGGCTCGCGCCATCCTGTCGGGCCACAACGACCTGCTGATCGCCGGCGGCGTCGAGAGCATGAGCCGCGCGCCGTTCGTGATGGGCAAGGCCGACAGCGCCTTTTCGCGCAACGCCGAGATCTACGACACCACGATCGGCTGGCGCTTCGTCAACCCGGCCATGCGCAAGGCCTATGGCGTCGACTCCATGCCCGAGACCGCCGAGAACGTCGCCGCCGACTACGGTGTGAACCGCGAGGACCAGGACGCCTTCGCCCTGCGCAGCCAGCAGCGGGCCGCCGCCGCCCAGGCCAACGGCTTCCTGGCCGGCGAGATCGCCCCGGTCGAAATCCCCGGCAAGGCCGGCCCGACGATCGTCGAGCGCGACGAGCATCCGCGCGAGACCACTCTGGAGGCCCTGGCGAAGCTGAAGCCCGTCGTCCGCGAAGGCGGCACGGTGACGGCCGGCAACGCCTCGGGCGTCAATGACGGCGCGGTGGCCTTGATCGTCGCCTCCGAGGAGGCCGTGAAACGCCACGGCCTGACGCCGCGCGCTCGCATCACCGGCTACGCCACCGCCGGCGTCGCGCCACGGGTGATGGGCATAGGCCCCGTGCCCGCGGTTCAGAAGCTGCTCGCCAAGACCGGTCTGTCGATCGGCGACTTCGACACCGTCGAGCTGAACGAGGCCTTCGCCGCCCAGGGGCTGGCGGTGCTGCGTCAGTTGGGCCTGCCGGACGACGGCGCGCACGTGAACCCGAACGGCGGCGCCATCGCCCTGGGCCACCCGCTCGGCGCCTCCGGCGCGCGGCTGGTGCTGACCGCCCTTCGCCAATTGGAGGCGACCGGCGGCAAGCGCGGCCTCGCCACCCTCTGCATCGGCGTCGGCCAGGGCGCGGCGCTCGCCTTCGAGCGCGTCTAGTGTCGCTGGTGGATCCGGAGTTGATCGAGGCCCTGCGCCAGACGGTGCGCGCCCTCTGCCGCGACTTCCCGCCGCCCTACTGGCGCGCCCTGGATCGCGAGAAGGCCTATCCGACCGAGTTCGTGGCCGCCATGACCCAGGCCGGACTGCTGGGCGTGCTGATCCCCGAGGAGTATGGCGGCGGCGGCCTGGGCCTGACAGCGGCGGCGGCGATCCTGGAGGAGGTCCACGCCGGTGGCGGCAACGCGGCCGCCGTGCACGCCCAAATGTACACCATGGGCACGGTCCTTAGGCACGGCTCGACGGCGCAGAAGGAGACCTGGCTGCCCCGGATCGCCGACGGCTCGATCCGCCTGCAGGCCTTCGGCGTCACCGAGCCGACGGCCGGCACCGACACCACCTCGATCTCGACCTTCGCACGTCGCGAGGGGGATGCGTATGTCGTCAACGGCCAGAAGGTCTGGACCAGCCGCGCCGAGCACTCCGACCTGATGATCCTGCTGGCGCGCACCACGCCCAAGGATCAAGTCGCCCGCAAGGCGGATGGCCTGTCGGTGTTCCTGGTCGACATGCGCGAGGCCAAGGGTCGAGGCCTCTCGATCAGCCCGATCGCCACCATGCTGAACCACGCCACGACCGAGGTCTTCTTCGACAATCTGGTGATCCCCAAGGGCAGCCTGATCGGTGAGGAAGGCAAGGGCTTCCGCTACATCCTGGATGGCATGAACGCCGAGCGGATCCTGATCGGCGCCGAGTGCCTGGGCGACGCCGCCTGGCTGATCGGCCGGGCGCGCGACTACGCCAACAGCCGCGTGGTCTTTGGCCGCCCGATCGGCCAGAACCAGGGCGTCCAGTTCCCGATCGCCCGCGCTTACGCCCAGGCCCACGCCGCGCGACTGACGATCTATGATGCGGCCGCCCGCTACGACGCCGGGCTGCCCTGCGGCGAGCAGGCGAACATCGGCAAGATGCTGGCTTCTGAGGCCTCGTGGGCGGCGGCCGACATGTGCCTGCAGACCCACGGCGGCTTCGGCTTCGCCGAGGAGTACGACATCGAGCGCAAGTTCCGCGAGACGCGCCTCTACCAGGTGGCGCCGATCTCGACGAACCTGATCCTGGCCTATGTCGCCGAGCACGTGCTCGGCCTGCCGCGCTCGTACTGATGCAAAGACGGCGGACGGCGGTCCTGGCGGCCTCGGACCTCGCCCGGCTGGCGGCGGTGCTGGACCGGCCGACGCCCGATGAAGTCCCGCCCGCCTGGCACTGGGGATGTCTGGCCGAACCGATCCCCCGAGCCGATCTCGGCCCAGACGGCCATCAGAGGCGCGGTCTGTTCCTGCCAGCGATCGAAGCGCCTCGGCGGATGTTCGCGGCGGCGGACATGACCTTCGCGGGTCCCCTCATCCCCGGCCTCGAAACCGAGCTCGTCGAGACCGTCGCCAAGATCGAGGAGAAGCCAGGCGCGAGCGGCCCCCTGACCTTCGTCACGGTCGACCGGACGTTCAGCCAGGCCGGCGAGGTCCGCGTCACCGAGCGCCAGACGATCGTCTACACCGCCGCGCCGCGCGCGCCGCGCGCGCCTGACGCTGAAGCCCGACCCAACGCCGAGTGGTCCAGAGAAACGCCTACCGATCCGGTGTTGCTATTCGCCTTCTCGGCGGCGACCTCGAACAGTCACCGCATCCACTACGACCTGCCCTACACGACCGAGGTCGAAGGCTATCCGGGCCTCGTCGTCCACGGCCCGCTGATCGCCCTACTGCTGCTCGAGGCCATGCCCGCCCGGCCGCTGAAGCGTTTTTCGTTCCGGGCGCTGAAGCCGGCCTTTGCTGGTGAGACCATCGCGGCGAAAGGACATCTCACTGACGACGGCGCTGCGTTGTGGGCGGAGGTCGATGAGGCCGTGGTGATGAAGGCGACGGCCACCTTCTAGGCCGCCCTACTCCTCCAGGGTCGACGTATCGAACCCGTGGTAGAGCGACAGGAACCGGAACGGGTGCCCCTCGACATATTCCTTGAACATCACGTTGTTGATGTCGCTCTGGGTGTCGAAGGTTCCGATCTTCGCGCTCGGGGCGTGCAGCTCCAGGTGACGGCGGGCCAGGTTCAAGGCGACCTGGTCGATCCAGCGAGTGACGGTCTCACGTGACAGTCGCGCGTCCAGATAGGCCCGCAGCCAGCGCAGCAGGATGGATGTCTCCGAAGTGGGACGTGCCAGCAGCAGGTTGGCGGTGATCCGCGAGCCGGCCTGGAAGTTCTTGTCGTTCAGGTTCAGCACCAGGTCGGCGTCGGCCCACCGCTCCAGCAGGTCGGCGACGCCGCGTTGGAGCAGCAGATCGATGTCGGAGATGAAGACCGGTCGTTGCAGCAGATCCAGCAATCCGCCCAGGCGCTGGAAACGCACCGACTGGTAGTGGGCGACCGGGATCTCGATCAGCCCCTTCGGCGGGGCCTCGAAGCACTTCGTGGTCACCGCCGAGGCGTCGAAGTCGTCGCCGACGAACACTACCCGCGGGTCATCGATCCGCACCGTCGCGGCGGCCTCGGCCAGCTTGCCGGCGCCGCCGATCACATGGATCACCACCAGGAACGGGGTGTCGCTGTGCTTGAGCACCGACAGGGCCAGCCAGCGACCATACAGCTCGACGTAGCGGGGGTCGCCAGCGGCGAAGAACACCACCTCGGCCCCGACGGCGTCGGCGTGGGCCTTCAGCCCCTCGCCATCAAGGGTCCGGCCATCGCCAGTCAGAAAGGTCTGGGGGCCGTCGTCCGGCGCTGGCGGGGTCGGGCCGTTCAGGTCCGCGCCGGTCAGGGCCTCCATCACCGCGCGGTAGTGATTGACCCAGTCGCCCCACTCCGGCCCCGGCGACTCCATGCCCATGGCCGCGGCCTCGGCCAGCAGCAGTTCGAACAGTTCGAGGCGCTCGCGGGTCAGGGGCTCGCAGAGGATCAGGCTGACAGCGTCGTGATAGAATTTCATCCGGCCTAGCGGATGCAGGCCCGACTGCGTATCGCGGGCGGTGGCGATGGCCTTGGTCAGCTCGGCGGCGACATCCAGCGCCGGTTCGGTCGGTAGCGCGACGGGGGGCGCGGGCTCGGTCGGCACGCCCTCGAAGAAGCGCCCGAGCAGGGCCAGGGCCTGAGCGCCGACCGGCAAGGCCCCCTCGCCCAGCATGACCGCGAAGTTCAGGCCGCCGCGCCAGCCGACCTGCAGCTCGAAACGCTGCGGGGCCTGCGCCCACACCGCCTCGCCCGGAAAGGTCAGGTGCTCGAGCAGCGGGGTCTTGGGCGCCAGCACCAGGGCACCGTCCAGGTGGTCGGCGGCCCAGCGGTGATGGGCGAAGCCGCGATAGGCCCCCTCGGGCTTGAGGGCCTCGAGATAGCGCGACGGCGTGGTGATCCAGCCGGCCTCGGCGATCAGCGGCAGGCGCTCCAGTAGCACGGACGGCCGGGCCAGGGTCTGGACCACGTGCGTTGCCAGCACACAGTCGAAGCGACCCTCGCGTGCGACATGGACCAGGACGGGGCCATAGGTCTCGGGATCGGAGAGGTCGCCGGGGAAATCGGCGCCCTTCCCGCCTAGCTTGGCGTCGCGCAAATCTTCCGGCCAACCGGGCGGCCCCTCGCCGACCAGCAGGACTCGAAAGTCCAGGTCCTCCGCCTTGCATCGCCGGAGCTGGGCCACCAGCCCGGACAGGTCGCCCAAGCTCGCCAGTTGGCCGAACTGCGCGGGCCGCGTCGTGCGACGCCCGAACAGATCGCCAAGCGGAACTTGGCTCACGAAGCGCCGCCTTCCCAGAGCCGGCCATCGGCGGGGATGGCCTTGACCCGGTCGCGCCGCGTCAGCTCGTGGCGATAGATGGTGTGAAGATCGGGCTCGGTCTGCATCTCGCGATCGTCACGGTCCAGCGACAGGCCGATGCGGAAGTAGGTGTCGAGATTGGTCAGGTTCGGACGCGGCCTCTGGCCCGCATGATACTCGGCGATCATCTCGCGGTAGAGGTCTTCCAGCTTGCCGGCCAGCAGGTCCATGTCGAACAACACGCAGCTGTCGCGGTTGGCCTCCAACGTCTCGCGCAGAGCCTGGGCCTTGGCGCGATCGACGCCGATCTCGACGGCCTTCTCGACATAGGCCCGCGCGCTGTCGACGACCAGCTCGGGCAGGCCAGCGCTGCGCACCAGGCTGCCGCAGACCCGCGAGGCGAAGCAGCGCCCCGACCAGGTCAGGACCGGCACGGCCATCCACAGCGCGTCCGAGGCCGTCGTATGGGCGCCGTAGGGCGTGGTGTCGAGGAACAGGTCGGCGAGGCGGTAACGAGCCAGATGGAAGGCGTTCTGCAGCTTCTGGGCGAAGACCAGACGGGTGCGATCCACGCCCCGCACCTCGGCCGCGTCGCGCAGGCGGGCGTTGGTTTCGGGATTGCTGTCCAGCAGCCACAAGACGCTGCCGGGCGTGCGCTTGAGGATCTCCATCCAACGGTCGAAGACGTGGGGCGTGATCTTCTGCGTGGCGTTGAAGCAGCAGAACACGAAGGCGTCCTCGGGCAGGCCGGCCTCGGCGCGGGTCGGGACCGTCTCCTCCACCTTCCGGCGGCGATCGTTGGGCTGATAGCAGGGGATTCGGCGCACGGCCTCCGAGTAGTAGAGCTCCATCTCCGGCGGAATGATCCACGGGTCGGCGATGATGTAGTGGTGGTAGTCGCTGCCCATCGTCCCAGGGTAGCCCAGCCAGTTGACGATGATCGGGGCCGGACGGCGGGCGAAGACCGAGGTGCGAGCGTCGCGGGTGTGGCCGTTGACGTCGATCAGGATGTCGATGCCGTCGTCGGCGATGCGCTGGGCGGCCTCGTCGTCCGACATCGGGCGGATGTCGGTGAAGTGCTCCACCGCCGCGCGGATGCGGGTGTTCAGGCCGTCACTGGACTCCGGGCCGCAGTAATAGGCGAAGACCTCGACTTTCGACTTGTCGTGAACCTCGAACAGCTCGGCCATCAGATAGCCGACGGCGTGATCACGCAGGTCGGAGGAGATGTAGCCGATGCGCGGACGCCGGCCGTTGATGTCGATCGGAGCGTCGCGGCGATCGACACGGATCTGTTCGGGCGTGACCTTGGCCTCGCGCTCGACGAAATGGTTGCCCGCGGCCAGCAGCAGCAACGGGTCGTCGGTATAGGCGGCCACCGACAGCGGATTGACGCCTTCCAGCAAGGTCTCGCGCGGGACGCGCTCCGTCGGCTGCAGGGCCGGCCACTTGCATAGGGACAGGCGCGTGGCGACCAGCTGGCCGATCACGTCCATGGCCGAGGGATCCAGTTCGGCGGCGCGCTGCAGGGCCAGCTCGGCGCGGGCCGACTGGTGCATGTCGCCCAGCAGCCGCGCGATCTGCTTGAGGCAGGTGAAGGCGTAGCCCGCGCCCACGCCGCTAATGACGACCTGGCGGTTGGCGCCCGCCTCCCAAGTGGCGACGGCCAGCTCGCCCAGCCCGGCCCGCTCCTGGATGCCGCCCAGGTTCACATAGGCAGGAAGGAAGTCGGGATTGAGCTTGATCGCCTGTTCCAACGAGGCCGCCGCGCCGGGGTTGTCGCCCAGAGCCGCCTGCAGGACCGCGCGGTTGAACAACGCCACCGACAACTGCGGGTGCTCGGCGTTGAACTTGATCCAGACCTTGTAGGCCTGGTCGGCGAGCGCTGGCTGGCCTTCCGCGCCAAGTTGCGAGGCAAGGGTGATGAGGTCGCCGAGCGAACAGTCCTCGGCGGTCAGCGTGCTGAGCAGGTTCAGCGTATCGACGTCAGCCATTGTCTTCCTGAAACCGATGGGCGGCGGACGGGCGCGCGCGAAAGCGGCGCGCGAGTCAGCGCTGCGTGATCATGGCATGGGGTTTGGAACTCGACCAATGCTCCAGAGCAAGGATCGCAAGCGGTCCGCCGTCCGCGCCTCGGGGAGGCGCGGACGGCGGACGGGATCAGCTCACCGTCAGGTAGGCCGCGATCTGGGCGTCGCTCAGGCTCTGCACCTGGGCGGTGGTCAGGGCGTTGGCCTGGGTCGTGGTCAGCGCCGCGATGTTGGTCGTCGACAGATAGTCCAGCTGGGTGGCGGTCAGGCCGGAGATCTGCGTGGCTTGCAGCTGGCCGATCTGGGTCGTGCTCAGCGCGTCGATCACGGTCGTGCCCAGCGCGCCGAGCTGACTGCTCGTCAGGGCCGCCAGCTGCGTGTCCGCCAGCTCGCCCACGTCGGTCACCGACAGACCCTTCAGCTGCGAAGCGGTCAGACCCTTCATCTGGGTCGTGGTCAAAGCGGCGGTCTGGGTGGCGTCCAGGGCCGAGACGTTGGTCGCCGAGAGGGCCGCCAATTGCAGGATGCTCAGCGCCGCGATCTGGGTGTCGATGAACTGGCCGACATCGGCCGCGCTCAAGGCCGACAACTGGCTCGGCACGATGCCCTTCACCTGGGTGCTGGTCAGCGCGCCGACCTGCGTGCCCACCAAGGCCGAGAAGGCCGTGGTCGACAGGGCGCCGACCTGGGTCGCGGCCATCAGGGCGATCTGGGCGGCCGACAGCGTCCCGGCCTGGGCCGCGCTCAGGGCCCCCACCTGGGGCGCCGTCAGGGCGGCGACCTGGGTGTCGGCCAAGTCGCCGATGTCGGTGGTCGACAGCCCCTTGACCTGGTCGAGGGTCAGACCCTTGACCTGGGCCGCCGTCAGCGCGGCGGTCTGGGCGGCGTCGAGGGCCGAGATGTTGGTCGTCGAGATCAGCGCCAACTGGGTCGGGGCCAGGCTGGCGACCTGGGTCGTCGTCAGTTCACCGATGTCGGTCGTGGTCAGGCCCTTCAGCTGGTCGGCCGTCAGCCCCTTGACCTGGGTCGTCGTCAGCGCGGCCACCTGGGTGTCGACCAGGGCCGAGAAGGCGGTCGCGCTAAGGGCGCCGATCTGGGCGGGCGACAGCGCGCCGATCTGGGTCTCGTCGAACTCGGCGACGTCGGTGACGGTCAGCCCCTTGATCTGAGCCGTCGTCAGGCCCTTCAGCTGTACCGAGGTCAGCACGCCCACCTGGGTGGCGCTCAGGTTCGAGAAACCGGTCGGCGTCATGCCGCCCAGCTGGGTCGAGCTGAGAGCCTGCACCTGCGTATCGGCCAGGGCGGCGATGTTGGCGGTGTTGAGGCCGCCCATCTGGAGCGCCGTCAGGCCCTTGATCTGGGTCGTCGACAGCGCGGCCAGCTGGGTGTCGCGCATCAGCGAGACATTGGTGGACGAAATCGCGCCCAACTGGGTGGCCGTGAGGCCGCCGACCTGGGTGGTCGACAGTTCCTGCAACTGGCTCGGGACCAGGGCGCTGATCTGGGCCGGCGCGAGCTGGCCGATCTGGGTCGCCGACAGCTCATCGATGTCGCTGACCGACAGACCCTTCAGCTGGGTCGTGTTCAGCGCCTGGAGCTGGGTGTTGGCCAGAACCGCGACCTGGGTGTCGGCCAGGGCCGAGATGTTGGTCGCCGACAGCTGCTTCATCTGGTCCGCAGTCAGGGCGCGGATCTGGGTGGTCGAGAACTCTCCGATGTCCGTGACCGTCAGGCTCTGCAGCTGGCTGGGCGCGATACCCTTGATCTGGGTGGCGTTCAGCGCCGCGACCTGGGTCTGGCTCAACTGCGAGAAGCCCGTGGTGCTGAACGCGCCCACCTGCAGGGCCGAGAGCCCTTGGATCTGGGTGTCGGCCAGACGGTCGAGCGCGCCGCCCGAGGCTAAGCCCTTGATCTGGGTGGCGGTCAGGCCCTTGACCTGGGTCGAGGTGATGGCCGCGAACTTCGTGTCGTTCAGGCTGTTCAGGGACGTGACGTCGAAGCCGCTGAGCTGGGCACCGCTCAGCGAGCCGATCGCCGTCTCGCTCAGTTGCGTAACCGGAGGGCCCATGCCGGTGATCTGGGTAGCCGTGAGGCCCTTGACCTGGGTCGTGGTCAGGGCGCCGGCCTGTGTCGCGCTCAGCGATCTCAGGTTGGTCGCCGACAGCGCGCCGATCTGGGTAGACGACAGCGCGGCGACGTTGGTGTCGCCGAAGCTGCCCAGGATGCCCTGCGGCAGCGCGCCGATCTGGGCCGTCGTAAGACCGGGGATCTGGGTCGCTTCTATGCTCTGGTAGAAGGCGCCGGCGAAGCTACCGATGGCTTCCTTCTTGATCGCGCCGATCTGGCTCGCGGTCAGCGACTTGACCGCAGTGCTGCTGAGCGACGTGATGTTGGTCGATGTGAGCGCCCCCACCTGCGCCGTGGTCAGACTAGCAAGCTGCGTGCCCGTCAGCTCGTTCAGCGTGCCACCCCCGACCCCCGCCAGTTGGGTGACGGTCAGCGCCTTCAGCTGGCTGGCCGTCAGCGCTTGGGTTTGCGTCGTGCTGAGGAAGTCCAGCATGGTCGTCGGCAGGGCCGACAGCATGCTGGTTGACATCGCCGCTGTCTGTGTCTCGTCGAGAGCGTCCACGAAGGAGAACCACAGGCCGTTCGCCTGCGTGCCCGTCAGCCCGCCCATCTGGGTGGTCGTCAGAGATCCGATCTGGGTCGAGTTCAGACTGTTCAGGGCGGTGGTGGTCAACGCCCCCAGCTGGCTGGCGGACAGCTTGGCCACCGCGGTCGAGAACTCGAAGGTGTTGAAGGCGTCCAGGGCCTTCAGCTGGGTGGCCGTCAGGCCCTTGACCTGGGTCGCGGTCAGGCTCTGCACCTGGGTCCCGTCCATGGCCAGGAAGGCGGTGTTGCTGAGCGCGCCCACCTGGCTGGCGGTCAGGCCGGCCAGTTGGGTCGTCGACAGCTCCTGAACCTGGGTGTCGGCCAGGGCGCCGATCTGCAGCACCGAAAGCGCGCCGATCTGGTTCGCCGACAGCTCGTCGATGTCGGTGACCGACAGGCCCTTCAGCTGGGTGGCGTTCAGCGCCTGGATCTGGGTGTTGGCCAGAACCGCGACCTGGGTGTCGGCCAGGGCAGAAATGCTGGCCGCCGAGAGGTTTTTGACCTGGTCGGCCGTCAGGGCCTGGATCTGGGTCGTCAGCAGCTCGCCGACGTCGGTGACCGTCAGGTTCTTCAGCTGGTCAGCGGTCAGACCCTTGATTTGCGTCGTCGTCAGGGCCGCCACCTGATTGGCGTCCAGGGCCGAGAAGCCGGTGGCCGTCAGCGCGCCGACCTGCGCCGCCGAGAGCGCGTTGACCTGGGTGGTCGACAGTTCACCGACGTCGGTGACCGTCAGCGCCTTCAGCTGCGAGGTCGAGACGCCCTTGATCTGGGCGGTCGACAGAACGCCGACCTGGGTGGCGTCCAGAGCCGAGAAGCCCGTGGCCGAGAGCGCGCCCAGCTGGGTCGGCGTCAGGGCCTTGACCTGGGTCGTCGAGAACTCGGCGATGTCGGTGGCGTTCAGCGCGCCCAGCTGCGAGGCGGTCAGGCCCCGGATCTGGGTGTCGTTCAGCGCGCTGACCTGGGTGGCGTCCCAGGCGGCGAACTTGGTCGCGCCCAGCGCGCCGATCACCGAGGCGCTGAGGCCCGAGATCTGGGTGGTGGACAGGTCCGCGACGTTCAGCGCCGCGATCTGGCCGCTCGACAGCGCGCCGATCTGGGTCTGGTTCAGTTCGCCGATGTCCGTGACGCTCAGGCCGGCGATCTGGGTGTTGGTCAGACCCTTCATCTGGGTCGCCGTCAGGGCGGCGGTCTGCGTTGCGTCCAGGGCCGAGAGGTTGGCGGCCGAGAGGTTCTTGATCTGGTCGGCGCCCAGGGCGCCGATCTGGGTCGCGGACAGTTCGCCCACGTCGGTGAGGGACAGGCCACTGATCTGGGTGGCGGTCAGGCCCTTCATCTGGTTCGCCGTCAGCGCCGCCACCTGGGTGTCGACCAGGGCCGAGAAGTTGGCCGCCGACAGCGCGCCGATCTGGACGGTCGACAGGGCCGACAGCTGGGTCGTGTTCAGCTCGCCGATGTCGGTGACCGAAAGGCCCTTGATCTGCGCGGTCGTCAGGCCCTTGATCTGCGTCTCGTTGATCAGCGAGACCTGGGTCGAATTCAGGGCGGAGAAGCTGGTCGCGGCCATGGCGCCCAGCTGGCTCGCGCTCAGCGCCTGGATCTGCGTATTGGCCAGGGCGGCCACGTTGGTGGTGGTCAGCGCCGCCACCTGGGCGGTGGTCAGGCCCTTCAGCTGGGTCGAGGTCAGGGCGCCCATCTGGGTGGCGTCCATCAGGCTGAAATTGGTGGCCGTGATCGCGCCGACCTGCGTGCCGTTAAGGGCGCCCAGCTGCGTGGTCGAAAGCTCCTGAACCTGGGTCGAGGCCAGGGCGGTCAGCTGGGCGGCCGACAGCGCGCCAACCTGGGTCGCCGACAGCTCGTCGATGTCGGAGACCGACAGGCCCTTGAGCTGGGTCGTGTTCAGCGCCTGGATCTGCGTGTTGACCAGGACGGCTATCTGGGTGTCGACCAGGGCCGAGATGCTGGCCGCCGAGAGGTTCTTGATCTGGTCGGCCGTCAGGGCCGAGACCTGCGTGGTCGACAGTTCGCCGATGTCGGTGACAGTCAGGTTCTTCAGCTGATCAGCCGTCAGGCCCTTGATCTGGCCCGTCGAGATCTGCGCCATCTGGGTGGCGCTCAGGGCCGAGAAACCCATCGAGGTCATGGAGCCCAGCTGGGTCGCCGTCAGGGCGCCGATCTGGGTGTCGGCCAGGTCGCCGATGTCGGTGATCGACAGGGCCTTCAGCTGCGAAGAGGTCAGTCCCTTCATCTGCGTGGTCGTGAGGGCCGCCGTCTGGGTCGCGTTCAGCGCGGTGAAAGCCGTCGCCGTCAGGGCGCCGACCTGGGCCGCGCTCAGGGCGCCGACCTGGGTCGCGGCCAGCTCGCCGATATCGGCGGCCGTAAGAGCGGCCAGTTGAGCGCTGGTCAGGCCTTTCACCTGGCTCTCGGTGAGCGAGCCGACTTGCGTGGCGTCCAGGGCCGCGAAGTTCGTCGCCGACAGCGCACCGACCTGCGTGGCGGTCAGCTGACTCAGCTGAGCCGTCGAAAGGCTCTTCACGTTGGTCAGGTTCAGAGCCGACAGCTGCGAGGTCGCCAGGGCGCCGATCTGGGTATCGGCCAGTTCGGCGATGTCGCTGGCCGTCATGGCCTGCAGCTGGGCCGCGGACAGACCCCTCACCTGCGTGCTGCTCAGCACCGCGACCTGGGTGTCGACCATCGCCGAGACGGCGGCCGTGCTCAGGTTCTTGATCTGGTCGGCGCTCAGCGCCTTGACCTGGGTGGTGGTCAGCTCGCCGATGTCGGTGGTCGTCAGGTTCTTCAGCTGATCGGCCGTCAGACCCTTCACCTGGGTCTCGGTCAGGGCCGCCATCTGGGCGGCGTTGAGCGCCGAAAGATTGGTCGTGGACATCGCGCCCAGCTGGGCGGTCGTCAGGGAGGCGACCTGGGTGGTCGAAAGCTCGCCCACATCGGTGGTCGTCAGCGCCTTGATCTGGTTGGCCGTCAGGCCCTTGATCTGGGTTTCGTTGATCAGCGAGACCTGGGTGGCGCTCAACGCGGAGAAGCTGGTCGTCGAGATCGCGCCCAACTGGGTCGACGAGAGCCCGCCGATCTGAGTGTCGGCCAGATTGCCGACATTGGCCACGGTCAGGGCCCCCACCTGCTGGGCGGTCAGGCCTTTGAGCTGGGTCGTGGTCAGAGCGCCCAGCTGCGTGGCGTCCATCAAAGTCAGATTGGTCGTGCTGACCGCGCCCAACTGAGTCGAGCTGAGGCCGCCGATCTGGGTGGTCGTCAGCGCCTGCGCCTGGGTGGTGGCCAGGACGCCGACCTGGGCGGCCGTCAGGGCGCCGACCTGGGTCGAGGACAGCTCACCGATGTCGGTGACCGTCATGCCGCGGATCTGGGTCGCGCTGATCCCAGCGATCTGGCTGTTGTTCAGCCTTGCGACCTGGGTGTCGGCCAGGGCCGAGAAGGCGGCCGCCGTCAGCGAGCCCAGTTGGGTCGGCAGCAGGGCCTCGACCTGGGTCGTGGACAGTTCGCCGACATCGGCGGCGCTTAGCCCCTTCAGCTGATCGGCCGTCAGCCCCTTGATCTGAGTCGTCGTCAGCGCCGCCACCTGGGTGTCGGCCAGGGCCGAGATGTTGGTGGAGGTGATGGCGGCCAACTGGCTGTTCGCCAGGGAGCCGATCTGGGTCGTCGTCAGCTCGCCGATGTCGGTGGTCGTCAGGGCCTTCAGCTGGTTGGCCGTCAGACCCTTGATCTGGCTCGTCGACAACGCCGCCACCTGCGTGGCGTCCAGGGCCGAGAACGCGCCGGTGGTCAGCGCGCCTAGCTGGGTCGCGCTCAGGAAGCCGACCTGCGTGGAGGTCAGCTCGCCGACGTCGCCGACGCTCAGGGCGGACATCTGCTGGGCCGTCAGGCCCTTGATCTGGTTCTCGGTCAGGCCGCCGACCTGGGTGGCGTTCAGGGCCGCGAAGGCGGAGGTCGACAGGGCCGCGACCTGGGTCGAGGCTAGTACCCCGATCTGGTCGGTCGAAAGCGTCGCGGCCTGGCCCGTGGTCAGGGCGCCAAGCTGAGCGACGCTGAGGCCGCCGATCTGGGTCGAGGACAGCTCACCGACGTCGGTGACCGTCATGCCCTTGATCTGGTCGGTGGTGACGCCCTTGATCTGCGTCGTCGTCAGCACGGCCATCTGCGTGTCGGCCAGGGCCGAGAAGCTGGCGACGGTGAGCGCGCCGAGCTGAGCCGCCGAGAGCGCGCCGACCTGCGTCGTCGACATCTCGCCGACATCGGTGGCGGTCAGGCTCTTGATCTGCGCGGCGGCCAGGCCGGCGATCTGGGTGGTGGTCAGCGACGCCATCTGGCTGGCGTCGAGGGCCGACACGTTGGTGGTCGACAGCGCCGCGACGCGATCCACGCCAAGGGCGGCGATCTGGGTGCCGACCAGTTCGCCGACGTCGCCGACGGTCAGCCCCTTCGCCTGGGCGACGCTGACGCCCTTGATCTGATCCTGGCTCAGGGCGGCGATCTGCGTGCCGACCAGGCCCGAGAAGTTCGTCGCCGACAGGGCGCCGATCTGCGTCGAGCCGAGGCTGGCGATATGCGACACATCGAGGGCCGCAAGCTGGGTCGAGGTAAGCGCCGAAACCTGGTTGGTCGAGAGCTGCGTCAGCTGGGTGACGTCGAAGACCACCGATGTCGCGAACTTCGGGATCTGAGTGGTGGTGAGCGCCTTGACCTGGGTCGCGCTGAGCGCGGCGACCTGGGTGTCGGCAAGCGCGCCGATCCCCGTCGCGCTGATCGCGGCGATCTGGGACCCGTTTAGGGACTGGATGTCGGTTGTGGACAGCCCCTGGATCGCCGTGATCGAGAGGTTCGAGATCTGCGCTGCAGAAAGGCTCGAGATCGACATTCACCCACCCTTGCTGGCCGACACGCACCTGCGCGCCCGGACGCAAACCATGGAGACGCCCCCCAAAACTCAAGCGCCCCGCGACAAGCCAGACTATGGCCCGATTCCGGTAACCATATTTCCTTTCCAAGTCCTTTCAACGAGACATGCCGACGCAGCGCTATACATGCCACGCGAGTTTACGGGCGCGCCTATATTTCGGCCCGCCGGAAGCGCGCATAAGCCTTATGAAGTAAGGTGTTGGCTTCGCGTTGCGCCGCCCGCTCACAGCGCCTGGACAGGCGACGTCAAGCTTAGCGCGCGCTTAACGCGAATGCTTTGAAGCGAAGCGTCGGCCGCTTTTAGGCCCAAACTCCTAACGTCACCGATTCGGGTTCAACCCTGGCCGGCCCCTAGCAGCTCGAAACTGGCCATCAGGCCGTCGACGGCGGAATTGGCCAGCCAGACGTCGAACATTCCCGGCTCGGCGATCCAGTAATCGTTGTCGCCGACGAACATCAGGTTCTCACGCTTCAGCTCGAACCGCACCTCGCGCTCGGCTCCAGGAGCCAGGGAGACGCGCTGGAAGCCCTTCAGCTCGCGCACCGGCCGGGTGCGGCTGGCGACCCGATCGCGGATATAAAGCTGGACGACGTGGTCGCCGTGCAGATTGCCGCTGTTCCTGACCTTGGCGGTGATATGCAGCGTGTCGGTCCACCCCAGCCGCGCCGTCGACAGCTTCATATCGGTGATGTCGAAGCGCGTGTAGCTGAGCCCGAAGCCGAACGGATAGAGCGCGTCGTTGCGGATCGAGCGCCAGCGCGCCTTGTACTCCTGGCCGTTCGGATCGACTGGGGCCGGGCGGCCGGTGGTGCGGCCGTTGTAGAAGAACGGCTCCTGGCCGCTGTCGATCGGGAAGCTGACCGGAAGTCGGCCCGAGGGGTTCACCACGCCGAACAGCACATCGGCCACGGCGTTGCCCATCTCGCTGCCCAGGAACCAGGTCGCCAGGATGGCCGGGGCGTCGCGGACCACGCCCTCCAGCTGAATGGCGCGGCCGTGGCGCAGCAGCACGACGACCGGCTTGCCCGTCGCGGCGATCGCCTCGGCCAGGCGCTGCTGGACCGGCGGGATGCGGATATCGGTGCGCGACTTGGCCTCGCCGGTCATGTCCTGGCTTTCGCCGACGGCCAGCAGGACGATGTCAGCGGCTTGAGCCGCGGCGACCGCGCGCTCGAAGCCGCCGGCGATGGTGGTCTCGACCTCGCAGCCGCGCTCGACGATCAGGCTCCCCGGGTCGACCAGTTGGGCGCGAAGGCCGGTGGCCAGATCGACGTTAAGGCGGCGGTCGGCGAAGAATCCGCCCCAGGCCCCCAGCACATTGTCGCGGTCGTCGGCGAACGGACCGATCAGGGCCAGACGCTTGCCGGCCTTGGACAGAGGCAGCAGGGCGCCGTCGTTCTTCAGCAGCACGATCGAGCGCGCGCCGGCCTCGCGGCTCAGGGCGCGCAAGGCGGGCGTGGCGGTTCGCTGCGCCTCCGCGCGGGGGTCCAGCGAGCGGTAGGGATTGTCGAAAAGACCGATCGCCTCCTTCAGGGCCAGCACCCGGCGCACGGCCGCGTCGACCGTGGCCATCGGCACGGCTCCCGAGGCGACCAGTTCCGGCAGGTAGCGGTTGTAGAGGCCGCTCTGCATGCTCATGTCGACCCCGGCCAGGATCGCCAGGCGGGCGGCGTCGCGGTCGTCGGCGGCGAAACCGTGAGCCACCAGTTCCTGGTCGGCCGTGTAGTCCGAGACGACCACGCCCTTGAAACCCCACTCACCGCGCAGAATGTCGGTCAGCAGCATCTTGTTGGCCGTGGCCGGGATCCCGTTGACGTCGTTGAAGGCCGACATGGTCGTCAGGGCCCCGGCCGCGAAAGCGGCCTGGAACGGCGGCAGGTGGATCTCACGCAAGGTCGCGTCCGAGACCTCGACGGAGTTGTATTCCAGGCCGGCCGTCACCGCGCCATAGGCGGCGAAGTGCTTGGGCGTGGCCAGCAGACTGTCGTCGGCCTTCAGGTCCTTGCCCTGGAAACCACGCACGCGGGCGGCGGCCATCACCTCGCCCAGATAGACGTCCTCGCCCGCCCCTTCCGCCACCCGGCCCCACCGTTGATCCCGGGCGACGTCGACCATCGGCGCGAAGGTCCAGTGCAGGCCCGAGGCCGTCGCCTCCAGGGCGGTGGCGCGGGCGGTGCGCTCGGCCAGGTGCGGGTCGAAACTGGCGGTCTCGCCCAGCGGGATCGGGAACACGGTGCGGAAGCCGTGGATCACGTCGGCGGCGAACAGCAGCGGGATCTTCAGGCGGGAGCCCTCGATCGCGGCCTTCTGGGTGTCGCGCGCAGCCTGGGCGCCGACGCCGTTGAACAGCGCGCCGATTCGGCCGGCCTTGACCTCCGCCAGCAGGATCTGGGCGTTGCGGATATTGACCAGCGGGTTCATGTCGCCGATCGGCGGCCGGATCATGTCGGCGAAGCACGACAGCTGGCCGGCCTTCTCCTCGACCGTCATCTGGGCCAGCAGCCCTTCGACGCGATCCGAGGCCCGGGCGAAGGCGCGGGGGGCGGTGACGGCGAGGCCCGACAGGGCCGTGGCGCCGGACAGGAAGGCGCGCCGGCTTGGCCCCCGGGGGCCGCCGTTCGTCGTCTTCAAAGCCATGGAATCCCCCGGGGACGCTTCACGAGGCCGGCAAAATTGCCGCTAAAGCGTCCTGGCGCAACCGCGCTCGCCTATTCGGCGGGATGCAGGACCGTCTCGGCCGGAACGCGAGCGGTGTTGTAGGTCTCAAGGTCCAGGATCCCTTCGCGCTTGGCCACGATGGTCGGGACCAGCACCTGGCCGGCGACGTTCACGGCCGTGCGGCCCATGTCCAGGATCGGGTCGATGGCCAGCAGCAGGCCCACGCCTTCCAGGGGCAGGCCCAGGGTCGACAGGGTCAGGGTCAGCATCACCGTCGCGCCGGTCAGGCCCGCCGTGGCGGCCGAGCCGATCACCGAGACGAAGACGATCAGGAAGTAGTCCGACCAAGCCAGGTGCACGCCGAAGAACTGCGCCACGAAGATCGCCGAGATCGCCGGATAGATGGCCGCGCAGCCGTCCATCTTGGTGGTCGCGCCGAACGGCACGGCGAAGGCGGCGTAGGCGCGCGGCACGCCCAGGCTGGTCTCGGTCACGGCCTCGGTCACAGGCAGTGTGCCGACCGACGAGCGCGAGACGAAGCCCAGCTGGATCGCCGGCCAGGCGCCCTGGAAGAACTTGATCGGGTTGAGACCGTTCAGGGCCAGGATTGTCGGGTAGACCACCAGCAGCACCAGGGCCAGGCCGATATAGATCGCGCCGGTGAAGGCGCCGAGCTGACCCAGCGTCGTCCAGCCGTACTGCGCCACGGCGTTGCCGAACAGGCCGACGGTGCCGATCGGAGTCAGGCGGATCACCCACCACAGCACCTTGCGCACGATCGCCAGGGCCGAGGCGTTGAACTTCAGGAAGGCCTCGCCCGCCTCGCCGACCTTCAGGGCCGCGACGCCTGTGACCAGCGAGATGACCACGATCTGCAGCACGTTGAACGACAGGCCCGTGGTCGCCGCGCCCTCAGTGATCTTGGTCGAGGCGGCCAGGCCAAGGATATTGGCGGGGACCAGGCCGGTCAGGAAGTCCAGCCACGAGCCATGGGTCTTGGGAGCCTTGGCAGCTGCGGCCTCGACCGTGGTGTGCAGGCCCGGCTGCAGGATCAAACCCAGCGCGATACCGATCAGCACGGCGATCAGGGCGGTGACCGCGAACCAGAACAGGGTCCGCCAGACCAGGCGCGCGGCGTTCTGCAGCTGGGCGATGTTGGCGATCGAGGCGACGATAGCCGTGAACACCAGCGGCGGCACCAGCACGCGCAGCAGCTGGACGAAGATCGCGCCAACCTGGTGCAAGGTCTCGGCCAGGGCGTAGCCCGCCTGGCCTTCGCCCGGTCCCAGGTTGCGGGCCAGCAGGCCCAGCCCGAGGCCCAGAGCCATGGCGACCAGGACCTGGACTCCGAACCCGCTGATGAAACGGCTGCTCTTCGGCTGGGCGACGGCCATGCGCGATCCTCGACAAAGGTGAGGATGGAATGTCGTGCCGCACGGTGGGATTTACGAGCGAGGTTTTTCGGTGGTCGCCCCCAGGAAAACTGAAACGGAGCCTGTGCCTAAAGACGCGGCAACCACAGTCCCAGGGTGGCGAAGACGCCGCCCGCCGCCGTCGCCAGGGTGACCACCGCCATGCCGCCCGCCATGGCCAGCTTGGCCCCAGCCCCGCCCCGGTCTCGCGCCAGCAGGTAGAGCTCCAGGATTGCGACCGGGACCAGCACGTGACCGAAGGCCAGGGCGATGTCGAACGGTCCGTCGAACGCCTTGGTGTGCCCCACCGGCCCCTGGTTGGCGGCGAACCACAGCATCATGCCCAGGCGGTAGAAGAACACGCCCAGCATCAGCACGAAGGCCCGCAGCGCCCAGCGTCCATGTAGGTCGAACCGCCTCTTCCGCGCGAACCGCAGCGCCTGGCCCGCGCAGAGCATCAGCAGCACCGCGTTCAGCATGTTGCCGATCGCCATATAGGTTCCGGCCACCGCGCCCCGGGTGAAGGCGATGAACAGGCCCGACAGCGCGATGGCGAAGGCCACGACGATGAACGCCCGCCCGTTCCAGCGGTGAAACCTCGGCGCTTTTCCGCGGATCCCCGGAACCAGTTGCAGCGAGCCGGCGAAGGTCACGAATACCGCCATCAGCAGGTGGACGCCCAGCGCAAGGTTCCCGGCCGTGTCGCCATGATTGTAGCCATGTCCCGCCGGCAACACCGCGTTCCAGCGCTCCCAGTCTCCGGTGACGGCGCCCACGCCGTAGAGCCCGACGATATAAACTCCGAACGCCCATAGCCCCGCGACCAGGGCGACGAACCACGCGGTCGCCGAAACGCTCAGCGCCCGGCCAGCGATCTTCTCCATGTGCACGAACTCGCCAACGCATCCCTCGGCCGCAGGCTTAGAGAGCGCGGCCCAGCCAAGCCATGACGCGCGGCGACACGAACTTGACCGTGGCGATCACCCTGCTACCGCTCGCGCCATGGCCATCAGTCTCGAGGCAAGCGTGGTGCAAGCGACGGTGTCGGGCGGGTTCTTCAAGGGCCTGCTGGAGTTCGCGGCGTCGCTGGGCGCGGACCGCGCGGCGCTGCTGGAGCGAACCGGCGTCACCGAGACCGATTTCGCCGACCAGGACGCCCGCATCCCGCTGCAACGCTACAAGGCGCTCTACCGCGCCGGCCAGGAGATGACCGGCGAGCCGGCCCTGGCCCTGAAGTTCCCGGAAGCCACCCGCTTCGAGCAGATCTCGATCGTCGGCCTGATCTGCCAGGCGGCCGACACCATGGGCGGGGCCTTGAAGCAGTTGAACCGCTTCTCGCGCCTGGTGGTGGAAGTCGATGGCGTCTCGGACGGTCCCCGCTTCCAGCTGACGCCGCGCAATGGCGAACTCTGGCTGGAGGACCGTTGCGCCGAGGACTTTCCGGAGCTGATCGAGGCTGCCCTGGCTCGCTTCACGTGCGAGATGACGCGGCACTATCCGGACTTCACCTTCGCCCTCGCCGTCCACCTGACCCGTCCGCGCCCGGCCCACGCCGCCGAGTACGAGCGGGTGCTGCGCGCGCCCGTCACCTTCGGCGCGGCCTGGAACGCCCTGCGGATCGAGCCTTCGTGGCTGAACCTCGCGATCCAGCGGCCCAACCGCTACGCCTTCGGCATGTTCAACGGCCATGCCGACGCCCTGCTGGCCAGCCTGGAGCAATCCAAGACCACGCGCGGCCGGGTCGAGGCCCTGCTGATCCCGCTGCTGCACACCGGCGAACTGGCCATGGACGCGGTCGCCACCGCCCTGGGCCTGTCGCGCCAGACTCTCTACCGCCGCCTGAAGGCCGAAGGCGTCGGTTTCGACCAGGTGCTGGACGATCTGCGGCGGCGGATGGCCGAGACCTATCTGGAAAAGCTGTCGGTCAACGAAACCGCCTATCTGGTCGGCTTCTCGGAAACCAGCGCCTTCTCCCGCGCCTTCAAGCGCTGGACCGGCGCCAGTCCGCGCGGCCGCAAGGCCTAGCTCTTCAGATTCACTTTCACGGTCGTCGACAGGCCCGGCCGCAGGCGGGCGATGTCGGCCTGACCCGGATCCAGGCGGATGCGGACCGGCACGCGCTGGACGATCTTGGTGAAGTTGCCCGTGCCCGGCTCGAACGGCAGCAGCGAAAACTGAGAGCCCGAGCCCGGGGCGAAACTCTCGACGCGGCCCTTCAGCGCCTTGCCGCCCAGCGCGTCGACCTTGATCGTCGCCGCCTGCCCGGGAAGCATCCGCTCGACCTGGGTCTCCTTGAAGTTGGCGACGACATACAGCGCCTTGATCGGCACGATGGTCATCAGCCGCGTGCCGGGCTGGACATAGTCGCCGGGCTCGGCCTGGCGGTCGCCGACCACGCCGTCTATCGGCGAGACAATGACGGTGTGGCTCTGGTCCTGACGGGCCAGGATCAAGGCGGCCCTGGCGCGGGCCACCGCGGCCTCGGCCTGGGCCAGGTTGGCCGTCAGGGTGGCGCGCTTGGCGGCGGTGACGGCGGCTTGGTCCTGGCTGACCGAGAGCTGGGCGCGGCTGCGGTCGGCGGACGACTGCGCCCCGACGGCGGCGGCGCGGAAACGCTCGACGTCACGTCGGGCCACCGCGCCGCTGTCGGCGAGATCCTCGTAGCGCTTGCGGTCGGCCTGGGCGCGGACATTCTCGGCGTCGGCGGCCGCGATGGCGGTCTGGGCGGCGCGGATATTGGAGCCGGCCAGCCGCTGCTCGGCGTCCAGCGAGATCAGGGCGGCGCGGGCGCTGGCGACGGCGGCCTCGGCGTTGCCGACATCGGCTTCGGCGGAAGCCACGCGGGCGTCGAACTCCTCGGGGTCGATGCGGACCAGGGCGTCGCCCCGCTTGACGGCCTGATTGTGGTCGACCAGCACTTGGGCGACCAGGCCCCGCACCTTGGGCGCCACGCTGGAGCTGTCGGCCTGGACATAGGCCGCGTCGGTCGAGACCGCGCCTTTGGGCATGGCGATCAGGGCCGAGCCGCTGGCGGCCACGATGATCGCCCCGCCCACGGCCAGCACGGTCTTGCGCGAGAACGGCGACTTCTTCGCCTTGGTGACGGACTGGGCGGCCGCGCCCTCGAACGTGGCGTCGGTCATTGGTCGGCCTCCAGGCCAAGGCGGCGCTTCAGGTGCGCGCGGGAGCGTTCAAGAATGGCGTCGGAGCGGTCGGCGTCGGGCTCGGCCCGGGCCAGGGTCAGGGCCCCGACCAGTTCGGCGAGGGTCGAGCTGGCCTCATCCTCGGCATGGTCGCGGCCCAACGCCGCCAGATGGGTGGCGATGATCCCCGTCAGGTGCGCCACGCCCCTGGCGTAACGCTCGCGCGAAGCCTGCGACAGGCGCGGCGCGTCGACCGCGAGGTAAGGCAGAGGACAGCCGCCCGAGCGCGAGTCGCGATGGCGGGCCGACAAGTAGAAGTCGATGTAGCCCGTCAGGGCCTCGCGCGGCGGCGCGCCCTTCACCTTCTCCAGCATGGCCGTCGGCCCGCCCTCGAACATGTGGGCGATGGCCTCGGAAACGAAGGCCTCCTTCGACGGGAAGTGAGCGTAGAAGCCGCCGTGCGTCAGGCCCGCGCGGGCCATGACCCCGGCCACGCCCAGGCGGTGCGGACCTTCCTCGCGAATGACCATGGCGGCCTCGTCCAGGACCCGCAGGCGGGTCTTCCGCTTGTGCTCCGCGTCGTAGCGCATGCTTGCGTCCTCGATTACATGATACATATAATATTATAGCCATCATACTTTCAAGGGGCGCTCCCGTGAGCTCAGCCGCCGCCAAGCCGCCCATCGATCCAGGCGCCCTGCCCACCCGGACCAAGTTCCTGATTTTCGGAGTGATGGCTTTCGGCCAGTTCATGGCCCTGATCGACATCCAGATCGTGGCCGCGTCGCTGAACGACGTGCAGGCGGGGCTCTCAGCTGGACCCGACGAGATCAGTTGGGTGCAGACCGGCTATCTGATGGCCGAGCTCGTCATGATCCCGTTCGCAGCGTTCCTGGCCCAGTCGCTGTCGACGCGATGGCTGTTCGCCCTGTCGGCCGGCCTCTTCACCCTCTCCTCCGCCCTATGCGGCATGGCCTGGGACATCGACTCGATGATCCTGTTCCGCGTGCTGCAGGGCTTCACCGGCGGGGCCATGGTGCCGACGGTGTTCGCGACGGGCTTCGCCATGTTCTCCGGACCGCAGCGGGCGATGATCCCGGCGATCCTGGGCATGGTCTCGGTGCTGGCCCCGACCCTGGGCCCAACGGTCGGCGGTTGGCTGACCGAGGCGGTCGGCTGGCGCTCGATCTTCTACATCAACATCGCGCCCGGAGCCCTTGTGACGATCCTGGCGATCACGGTGATCAAGGTTGATCGGGCCAGGCCCGAGATGCTGAAGACTATCGACTACGCCCACCTGGCGGCCATGGCCGTCTTCCTGGGCGGGCTGGAATATGTGCTGGAGGAAGGTCCGCGCCGGCAGTGGTTCGAGGATCCGGCCATCGCCATCGCCGGCTGGGTGACGCTGGTGGCCTTCGCCCTCTTCGTCGAGCGTTCCTTCCGGTCCGGCGGACCGGTCGTGAAGCTGTCGCCGTTCCGCAAGCCGACCTTCGTGTTCGCCTGCGTGTTCAATCTGGTGATCGGTTTTGGCCTCTATTCCTCGACCTATCTGATCCCTGTCTTCCTGGGGCGGGTGCGGGGCTATGACAGCCTGGAGATCGGCACGACGGTCTTCGTCACCGGCATCGCCCAGATCCTGTCGACGGTGATCGCGGCCAGACTCTCGACCCGCGTCGACCAGCGGATCGTGGTGACGGTGGGCCTGTCGTTGTTCGCCGCGGCCTTGTGGCTCACCTCGCACATGACCAGCCAATGGGGCTTCGCGGCCCTGCTGGCGCCCCAGGCCCTTCGGGGCTTCGCGATCATGCTATGCATCGTGCCCAGCGTGAACATGGCGCTGTCCGGCTTCGAGATGGCCGAGCTGCGTTACGCGTCCGGCCTGTTCAACCTGATGCGCAACCTGGGCGGAGCGATCGGCATCGCCGTGGTCAACACCTGGCTGGGCGACAACGCCCGCGTCCACGTGGCCCGCTTCGGCGAGGCGCTGGGCGAGGCTGGCCGCTCGGGCGATGCGGCGCTGGAGGCCCTGGCCGCCCGCATCGCCGAGCGCCCCCCCGACGCCGCCCAGGCCGCGCTGATCCTCCAGGCCGAGCTGGCCAAGGTGGTCGGGCGCGAGGCCCTGACCCTGGCCTTCAACGACGTCTTCCGGGTGATGGCGGCGCTGTTTGTGCTGGCCCTGATCATGGCCCCGTTCTGCAAGCCCCCGCCCCTCGCCGGCGCCAAGCCGCCGCCGGATGCTCACTAAGCAAAAAAAGCCCCGGGAGGACGAGCCTCCCGGGGTGCGCTTGCAGGAAGTTGGAGTGAACCGGTCAGTGCGCCGCGGCGGCCGGCGCGGCTTCGAGCGTCTCGGCGGCATGGACAGCTTCGACCGGCTTGCGGGCCGACCAGCCGAAGGCGGCGATGATCAGGTAGCAGATGGCCGGCACGAACATCGCCAAGCCCAGGCTGCCGATGTGGTCGGCGACGAAGCCGGTCAGCGGCGGGATCACCGCGCCGCCGACGATGCCCATGCACAGCAGGCCCGATGCGGCCGGGGTCTTGCGACCCATGCCCTCGATGCCGAGCGTGAAGATGGTCGGGAACATGATCGAGTTGAACAGGCCGATCGCCAGCAGGCTGTACCCGGCGGTCGCGCCAGACGTCATGGCGGATGTGGTGATCAGACCCACCACGATCAGGGCGCAGACGGTCAGCACCTTGCCGGGCGAGACCCGCGCCAGCACGAAGGCGCCGATGAAGCGGCCGACCATCGCGCCGCCCCAGTACCAGGACAGCATGGCCCCGGCCTTCGACAGCGGCAGGCCCAGGGTGCTGGGCTGGGCCAGATAGTTGGTCATGAAGGTGCCGATCGCCACCTCGGCGCCGACATAGACGAAGATGCACAGCACGGCGAAGGCCAGGCGCTTGTGCTTCATCATGCCCAGCATCTCGCCCAGGCCCGTGGCGGCCTCGGCCTGCGGGGCCTTGTCGTTGTTGCGCAGGAACCAGAACAGCAGCGCCAGCACCAGCAGGCCGCCGGCGATGATCATGTACGGCGCCTGGACGGCATGGGCCTGGGTGTGGCGCAGGGCCTCCAAGGCGGCCGGGGTCAGGGTCGCCGGATCGGGCGCCTTCTCGATGTGCCGGAGGATCAGGGCCGAACCCACGAACGGCGCCAGATAGGTGCCGAACGAATTCAGGAACTGGGCGAAGGTCAGGCGGCTGGAGGCCGTCTCGCTCTTGCCCAGCAGGGCCACCAGCGGGTTGGCGGCGACCTGCAGCAGGGTGATGCCGGAGGCCAGGATGAACAGAGCGCCGAGGAAGCCGTAATAGACGCCGGTGTTGGCGGCCGGGGCGAACAGCAGGCAGCCGATCATCATCACGACCAGGCCCACCACGACGGCGCGCAGATAGCCCAGGCGGCTCAGCAACCAGCTCGACGGCAGCGACATCAGGAAATAGGCGCCGAAGAAGCAGGTCTGCGTCAGGGCGGTCTGGAAGTTGTTCAGCTTGAACAGCGACTTCAGCGCCGGCGCCACCAGGTCGACCAGGCAGGTCGAGAAGCCCCAGGCGAAGAACAATAGAATTACGAAAGGCAGCAGCACGCCGCCCGACTTGCTCGTTCCGTCTTGGCCAGTCCCGCCCGATGGCGCGAGTCCGCCGCCCATACCCGCCATGCCCTGAAGCTCCCTAGTGACGCTAGATTTGTGAATCCGTCTTTGCGCGGACGCGCCATTCACAGGAAGCGTGACAACGTTGTCAACCACGCGCGCGCTTTTTCAATGGCTGATAGCGCTACCAGGGGAACCGCCTACCGCTTTCGCGGCTTGATCCGGAGAACCGGGAGTTTCTCATGTCCGCGCTGATGGTTCTTCTGATGTCCAGCCTGTTCGTGCTGGCGGCGATGGTCGGCTTGGCCGACGCTCTGGTGCACTTCCTGGCCTGGAGCATCGAGCGCCTCAAGGCGCCGCGCGAGACCACCAAGGCGTCTCAGTCACCCGCGCAGGGAATGACCGCGTAGCGGCTGGCCTTGAGGGCGCGGAGCGCGCCCCGGTCGACCTGATCGCGGGTGAACGGCGCCTCGGGCGTCCAGTCTCGCGCCGCCAATTCGGCGGCCAGCGGCGGGGCGTCCTCCCAGCGCGGCCAGATGATCCAGGCCGGCGCATCCGACGCCGCGCAGAAAATCCGGACTTGCGCCAGGCTCGGCGGCGGCAGGCGGCGTTCCGGCGCCGTCAACGGTCGAATGAAATCCTCGCCCGCCAATCCCAGGTTCGTCAGGCGCTCGGCGCGGTCGCGAATCTCAAGGGCCATGGGTCTCGAGAACACCACGCCGGCGCCCTGCACGCGCGCGGACCAATTGGGTCGGCCCAGCAGCAACCAGGACTCCATGTCGCCGACCAGCCACAGCACTGGCCCGGGCCGCGCGGCGGTCATGGCGACCAGTCCCTGATCTCTCCCCCGGTCACGCGCGCGGATGTAGTCGGAACGGTCGTCCCACAGGAGGATCGCCAGCACGCAGACCGCACCCGCCCCGACGATGCGCGCCATGACCGGCGGCGTCGGTCGGCCGAGGGCCAACCAGACGCCGATCACCACCGCGATGGCCAGGGCGGGCAGATCGCTGAACCAGACGATACCCTCGCTATAGCGCCCTGCTCTCGCCAGCTTGTTCGCCAGACCCGCGCCAGCCAATCCGGCATAGCCGATCGCCCCCACGGCCAGCAGGCCGAGCGCCAAGCCCATGTAAAGTCTCGGATGCGTGAAGCGCGACTTGCCGTCCATGGCGACAAGCAGCAGGCCCAACGGCGCCGCGAGCAGGCTGAGCTCGCCGACATCGCGAAACAGCCAGGCCAAGCCGATCAAGGACGTGCCCAGCAGCCCTGCCGGCCCGCGTCGGGGCAGTTCGGCGACCAGCAGCGCCAGGCAGGCCAGGGCCAGGACCGCGACGGGTTGCAGGGTGCGCCAGCTCTGGATCTGCAGGAAAAGGATCAGCGACAGACGTTCGCCGAGAATGGCCGCGGCGGCGACGCCGACGAGACCGGCGATCAAGGCGCCCAGGACCAGGCGACGCGGCGCGCCCTGGAGCAGAAAGACCCCCGCCGCCGCCGTACAGATCTGTACGGACAGAAGGCTCCAGGCCTCGAGCGGCCAGAGCGAGGGGAACAGGATTGGGCTGCGGGTCTCGACCACCGCCCGCCAGGCGGGATCCATGATGGTCACCAGACGGTCGGCGATCGGCAGGTGCGCGAGCCCCGCCACGGCGACGACGGCGACGCCCGTCAAACCCGCCCATAGCCAACGGCGGTCCTCCAGGCAGAGGGCGGCGCCGATCGCCGCGACCGAGCACAGGCCCATGATCGGATGGAACAGCATGCCGACGACGCAGAGTCCAAGTCCCAGCCGGGGGCGTCCGGACAGATAGGCGGCCATGCCGGCCAGGCCCGCGGCCTCGACCAACCCGCGCGGCGTAGCGTAGGGCTCGCCGAAACCGATGACGTTTAGAGGTCCGTAAAGGGAGGGCAGCGAAACCACGAAGACCAACGCCGCCCAGCGCAACGCCGGCGGCCGGTCGGCCAGGAGCCGCTCGACCATCAAGGCCGCCGCCGCGAACCACAGCGCCAGCGTCAAGGCCACGATCGCCATCGTCGCGGCCGAAGGACCCAGGACCGCGATCAGCCTCGCCAGTATCGGCGTGTAGAGGCTGAAGCCGAACTGCCCGTCATGGACGAACATCAGGTCGCGCCCGACCCCGCCTGGGTCCAGCTTGGCCAGGGCGTCGGCCACATAGAGGCGGCCGTCGTGATAGATCCCGGGATAGGGACGGCTCAGCAGGAACAGGCCAAGCGCGGCCAGCCATCCAAGCCAGCGGCCATCGGCGAACTTGTCGAGGCGGCTCACGGCTGGACGGGGTCGACGCCCGGAGCCTTGAACAGCAGCGCCCGGCGGACGGTGAAGTTGAATATGAAGACGATACCGGCGGTCGGGATCTTGGCCACGCCCGGATGCAGGCGCAAGACCTCGACCCAGAGGGCCATCAGGCCTTGGGTCAGTATCAGGCCGGCCAGACCCACGCCGACGAAACCGACGAACTCTCGCCGGCGGTCCGCGACAGGACGGTGGCGGAAGACCACCGAGACCGACAGCAGATAGGTCACCGCAATGCCGCTGACGAACCCCGTCGCCGAGGCCGCCAGATAGTTGACGCCCAGCGCCGTCAGCGCCAACAGCAGACCCCAGTCGAGACCGAGCGCCAGGGCGCTGGCCAAGCCATAAAGCATCAGCTCGCGCAGCCCCCCGATCAGCCCTGTCGGCAAGCGCCGCCAGATCCGGAGGCGACCGTGGCGCGCCGCGAAAGCCATGATCAGGCGGCGACCTTGGTCGGAACCAGGCGTTCGCCGCGCAGAGCCTCGCGGGCGCCGGAGACGCCGGCCTCGCCGTACTCGGCGTCCTCATTGACCTCCCACACGTCGTGCAGGGTCTCCCCGGCGATGATGTTCTCGGCCGTCAGCAGGCCGGTCATCATGGCGTGGTCCTGGTTGTTGTACTTGTGCATGCCGTTGCGGCCCACGAGGTGCAGCCCCGGGAAGTGCATCTTCAGGTCCAGGCGGACCATCTTGATGTGCTCGGCATAGGCGTCGTCATAGACCGGATAGGCCTTGTGCTGGCGCACCACGCAGGCGTCGTAGACGTCCGCCGGGTCCATCAGGCCGATCTTGGCGATTTCGCGCTTGGCCTGGACGATCAGGTCCTCGTCCGAGGTGGTCCACAGGCCGTCGCCCTCGAAGCAGAAATACTCAAGACCGAGGCAGGTCGAGACGCCATCCGGGATCATTTCCGGCGACCACGAGCGGAAGTTCTGCACGCGACCGACCTTTACCGACGGGTCGTGGATGTAGATCCAGTTGTCCGGCAGTTCCTTCTGGGGCTTGCCGATCAGCACCACGGTCAGGAAGTCGCGGTACATCAGTTCGCCGGCGTGGAAGACGCTGATCGGCGTCGGGCTGATCGACTGCATCAGCTCGCGGATCGGGGCGGACGAGACGACGTCGTCGGCCGTGTAGATCTCCTTCCTGCCGTCGGCGCACGAGACGCTGACGGTCCAGATCTTGGCCAGCTTGTCATAGTGCAGACCGTCGACCTTGCGGCCCATGCGGGCCTGGCCGCCCAGGGCGGCGATCTTCGCCGCGCAGGCCTCCCACATCATGCCGGGTCCCTTGCGAGGATAGCGGAAGCTCTCGATCAGGGTCTTGGGCGCGCCCTCGCCTGTCCTGGCCTTGACGCCCAGCGAGCGCTTGACGCCGTCGATGATGGCCGAGGCCAAGTCCAGACCCTTGATGCGCTGGCTGGCCCAGTCGGCCGAGATCTCATCGCAGCTCATGCCCCACACCTTCTCGGTGTAGGTCTTGAAGAAGATCGAGAACAGCTTTTCGCCGAACTGGTTGCGGACCCACTGGTGGAAGGTGGTCGGCGCGGCGATCGGGTTCAGCTTGGCCCAGCCGAACGAGGCCATGCACTTGGTCGCCGTCCAGACGCCCAGGTTCGCGAGCGCCTCGAAGGCCTTCAGCGGATAGGCGTAGAACTTCTCGCGGTAGTAGATGCGCGACAGGCGCGGCCGGTCGATGAAATCGTCGGGCAGGATCTCGTTCCACAGGTCGACGATCTCCTTGCTCTTCGAGAAGAAGCGATGACCGCCGATGTCGAACTTGAAGCCCTTGTAGTCGACCGTCCGGCTGATGCCGCCGACATAGGTCGGGTCCATCTCCAGCACAGTCACGCCGCGGCCGGCCTTGGCCAGGGTGTAGGCGGTCGTCAGGCCGGCCGGGCCGGCGCCGATCACCAGGGTCTCCACGTGCTGGCCCATGCGGCCGTCTCCTATCCCGTTTCGAGACAAGATGCGGGCGGATGGTTAAGGCGGGGTCGCGAGGCTTGGTGAATCCCGATTAATCGTGAATCCGCTACGATCGGTCGCGGCGGTTGCTTATCAGGGGTGACAGACGCGAAAGGCGACGCTAGGTTTGCCGTGATGACCCTCGCCGCCAGCCAACAGCTGTTTTGGTATTTTAGCTATCCGACGCCTCTGGCGCCGGGAGGGTTTCGTTCGGCCTGACATCAGGGCCACAAAGAACACCTTCACCAGCCGCCAGGGGTTCCCCGGGCGGCTTTTTTGATGGCCGCCGGACCTCGCAAGATCTTCCGGAGTACGCCATGCCTTCCACCGCCCATCTCGTCTCGCTGCCCGTTCCCACCGACGATCTGCGCATCGAGAAACTGCAGACGCTCAGCCCGCCCGCCCAGGTGATCGGCGAGGCGCCGGCCAGTTCGTCGATCGCCGAGGTCGTCGGCGAGGCCCGCGCCGCCGTCCACGAGATCCTGCACGGCCGCGACGACCGCCTGGTGGTGGTGATCGGCCCCTGCTCGATCCACGATCCCAAGGCCGCCCTCGACTACGCCCACCGCCTGGCCGCCGAGCGCACGCGCCACGCCGGCGAGCTGGAAGTGATCATGCGGGTCTATTTCGAGAAGCCCCGCACCACGGTGGGCTGGAAGGGCCTGATCAACGACCCCGACCTGGACGGCGGCTTCCGGATCAACGAGGGCCTGCGCCTCGCGCGTCGGGTGCTGCTGGACGTCAGCGCCCAGGGCCTGCCGGCGGCCTGCGAGTTCCTGGACGTGACCACGCCGCAGTACATCGCCGACCTGGTGGCCTGGGGCGCGATCGGCGCGCGCACGACCGAGAGCCAGATCCACCGGGAGATGGCCTCGGGCCTCTCCTGCCCGGTCGGCTTCAAGAACGGCACCAACGGCGACGTGAAGGTCGCGGTCGACGCGGTCACCGCCGCGTCGCAACCGCACCACTTCCTGGCCGTGACCAAGGAAGGCCGCGCCGCCATCGCCACCACCACCGGCAACGCCGACTGCCATGTCGTGCTGCGTGGCGGCAAGGCGCCCAACTACGACGCCGCCAGCGTCGCGGCGGCCGCCGAGGTCCTGGCCAAGTCCGGCCTGCCGGCTAGGATCATGGTCGATGTTAGCCACGCCAACAGCGGCAAGAACCACGAGAACCAGCCGGCCGTGGTCGCGGACGTCTGCGCCCAGGTGGCGACCGGGACCTCGCCGATCATGGGGGTGATGATCGAGAGCAACCTCGTCGCGGGCCGCCAGGACATCGTTCCCGGCCAGCCCCTGACCTACGGCCAGTCGGTCACCGACGCCTGCGTCGACTGGGACACCTCGGTGCGCCTGCTCGACCAGCTGGCGGCCGCGGTGAAGGCTGGCCGAGAAGCGCGCGAGGCCTAGGCGAACCACGCGCGAGCGGCGGGACTTAAGTCGACATCCCGCCGTTCGCGCATCCTTCCGCCGACCAGACGCGTTGTGAAGCCCGAGGGACCTTCACCAAGGCGAAGTTCACATGACCCGTCTCGTCATCATCGGCCTGGCCATCGGCGCCATCGCCCTTCCCGCGACGCTGGCGCCCACCGACGCCGACGCCGCCACCTGCCGCAGCCGCAAGGCCACCGGAACCGTCATCGGCGGGCTGGGCGGCGCCCTGGTCGGCAACGCCATCTCCAAGGGCGGCGGCGGTCTGCTGATCGGCGGCGTCGGCGGCGCCCTGGTCGGCCGCGAAATCGGCAAGAGCGGCTGTCGCACCCGCACGGCCTATTATAGCTCCGGCTCCAGCTATCGCGCCGCCTCGCCGGCGCCGGCGCGACCCACGCCCGTCCGTCAGGTCTATTACGACCACATGGGCAACCCGGTCGCCACGGGCGAGGTCCGCGACGGGACCTTCCACCAGGTCTCGACCAGCGCTCCGACCGGCGGGACGTGCCGCAACGCCACGATCTCCTACTACGACGAGCGCGGCCGCCTGGCCCAGCGCCCGGTCCAGATCTGCCCCCGCTAGAAACGCACGGAAATCAAAACGATGATCCGCAAGCCCGTGATGGCCGGCCTGGCCGTCGCCACCCTCGCCCTGGCCGCCTGTGAAAACGGGCATGAGGCCATGTCCAACCCGAAGATCTGCGCCGATTTCCGCAACAATGCCGGCCCCGGCGCCACGGCGGCCTCGGATCCGTCGACGCCCGTCGATGAGTGCGCCCGCCGCTGGGCCTACAGCCTGGCCGGCTCCAAGGACGGCGCCGAGATCGTCGCCGACGCGGTCGTGGCCGCCTGCGCCCCGGTGCTGAGCCGCTGGAACCAAGCCTCGCTGGGCCAGACCGCCAACAGCGGCGAGCAGGCGCTGAGCCTGACCACCGGCCAGCCGACCAATCCGCTGGCCGAGCATAGCAGCTTCGCCCAGGGCCGCGCGCTGTTCTACGTGGTCCAGGCCCGCGCCGGCCGCTGCAAACCGCCGCCGGTCACCAACGGCGTGCCCGCAGGTCTCTAGAACTGGCGTTTTCCCTGTGGCAGGGTCGGAGCCGGACACCGCTCCACATCGGGCACGCGCACCGCCGCCCCTGCCCTTTCCACAGGGAACCCGCGAGCGATGTCCTCATCGACCTCGAACATCCGGTTCGGCCGTCTGGCCGCATCCGCCTTCACGCGCGACATCCAGGCCGCCCATGCCTTCTATCGCGACGTCCTAGGCTTTACGAAAACCTTCGAAAACGGCGATCCCGTCGGCTTCATGATCCTGGAGAAGGGCGGCGCCGAGCTGCATCTCAGCTTGGTCCGGGACCACAAGCCCTCGACCGCCAATGTCGCCCACCTGATGGTCGACGATGCCGACGCCCTGCATCAGGTCCTGGTCGCGGCCGGCGTGCGGATCATCAAGTCGCTGGCGGACAAGGACTACGGCCTCAGGGCCTTCGTCTTCGCCGACCCTGACGGCAACCGCATCGACGTCGGCCAGCCGCTCGAGGCGGGCGCCGAGGCCACACGCTTCGAGAACCTTGACCTGTCGAGCGCCGCCTTCGCGAACTGCCGCCTGGCCGGCGCGACATTCACGGATGTCGACTTGTCAAAGGCCAGCCTCAACAACGTCAATCTCAGCGGCGTCACGATCGACGACGCCAGGATCGACGGGCTGACCATTTTCGGCATGGACATCCAGGCGCTGATCCGCGCGGAACTGGCCCGCCGGCGCGAAGGCTAGGCTAGCGAAGCGCGCTCCCATTCCAAGAACTCCGGCGTCGCCAGCAGGCGCTCGGCGTAGGCTTGCGCCGCGCCGGCGTCGCCGTATTCCGAAAGCCTGATTCCATAGGTGCGGAAGCGCGTCGCCACCGGGGCGTAGAAGGCGTCCGCGATCGACCAGTCACCCAGTAGGAACGGTCCGCCGGACCGCGTCAGCAGCCGGTTCCAGCGCCCGACGATCGTGCGGACGTTCTTCTGGGTAGCTTCGGAAATCTCCAGCGTCGTGCGGATGTCCAGCGCCATCGGGCACTCGCCGCGCAGCGCCTGGAAACCGCCGTGCATCTCGGCAGCCGCCGAACGGCCCAGCGCCCGCAGGATCGGATCTTCCGGCCACAGCTTGGCCTCGGGGAAGGTCTCGGCCAGGTACTCGCAGATGGCCAGCGAGTCCCAGATGGTCAGGTCGCCGACCTTCAGCACCGGCACCTGCCCGCTCGGCGAATGCTGGGCGATGGCCGCGTCGGTGGCCGCGCCCTGGCGCAGCTGAACCTCGATTTCCTCGAATGACGCGCCGGTGCGCTTGAGCGCCAGCCACGGCCGCAACGACCAGCTGGACCACCGCTTGGTGCCGATCACGAGTTCCATGGCGCGTGCTCCCTGATGCGATTGCCGCCTGGCTTACCCTGCGTCTAAGGTGGCCTCAACGATTAGAACAACTGTTCGAGGGAGAGCGCTCATGGCGGAAGCGGCCACGCCGTCACCGGTCATCAATCCCGTTTCGACGGGCTATCGCCGGTACGCCCTATGGGTGCTGCTGATCATCTACACCCTGAACTTCCTGGATCGGCAGGTGGTCAACATCCTGGCCGAGCCGATCAAGCGCGACCTTGGCCTGGCCGACTGGCAGCTGGGCATGATGACGGGCCTGGCCTTCGCCATCTTCTACACCGTGCTGGGCATCCCGATCGCTCGCCTGGCTGAGACCAAGAACCGGCCCTTCATCATCGGCGCCTCGGTGGCCGCCTGGAGCGCCTTCACCGTGTTGTGCGGCTTCACCCAGAACTTCTGGCAGCTGATCCTGGCGCGGATCGGCGTGGGGGTCGGCGAGGCCGGTTGCACGCCGCCCGCCCACTCGCTGATCACCGACTATGTGCCGCGCGAGAAGCGGGCCAGCGCCATCGCCTTCTATTCGATCGGCACACCGCTGGGCACCTTGGCCGGCATGGCCATGGGCGGCCTGGTCGCCGACGCCTACGGCTGGCGGGCCGCATTCATGGTCGCCGGCGCGCCGGGCGTGGTCTTCGCCTTGGTCGCCGCCTTCACCCTGGTGGAGCCGCGCAAGAAACTGGCCGCCGAAATGGCCGCCCGCGCCAGCTCGCAGATCAGCCTCGCCGCCGCCCTGGCGGTGCTGGCGACCAAGAAGACCTTCTGGCTGGTGGCCCTGGCCGCCTCGATCAAGGCCTTCATCGGCTATGGCCACGCGCCGTTCACCGCCTCGTTCTTCTTCCGCAACCACGGGCCGGAGATCGCCCAGCTGGCCGCCGGCTTCGGCCTGAAGTCCGCGGGATTCCTGGGCCTGGCCCTGGGACTGATCGGCGGCACGGCGGGCGTCATCGGGGCATGGCTGGGCGGGGTGTTCGCGGATCGCCTGGGGGCCAAGGACCTGCGCGCCTATGTGACCGTGCCGGCGGTCGCCTCGCTGATCACCATCCCGATCTTCATCACCGCCGTCAGCCTGGACACCCCGATGACCGCGATCTGCCTGCTGGCCGTCAACGCCCTGCTGGGAACGCTGTGGTACGGGCCCGTCTACGCCACCGCCCAGAGCATCGTCGACCCGGCTCTGCGGGCGACCGCCTCGGCCGTGCTGCTGCTGATCATCAACCTGATCGGCCTGGGTCTCGGCCCCCTGGCCGTCGGCATCCTCAGCGACGTGCTGTCCGGCCACGCGGGCCTCGGCGAAGCGCAGGGCGTGCGCTGGGCGCTGATCGTCTCGGCGACGCTGGGCCTGGCCGCGTTCGGCCTGTTCTGGGCGGCCCGCCGCAGCATCCGTGAAGAGATGGTCGCCTAGGAGCCCCCCGCGGTGCAGGAGCGCCTCGCAAATTAGCCCCTGGCGCTTTGCCTTCCGCTCCGTCACAGTCCCCTCAAAGATTAGAACAAATGTTTGAAGGGAGAGAGTCAGCATGGCCGACGCGCGTGCGTCCGGCGGCGAACGGCCGCTTTATTCGAATGGCTACAAGGCGACGGTGCTGGGGCTGCTGCTGGCCACCTACACCTTCAACTTCATCGACCGGACGATCATCGCCACCATCGGCCAGGCCATCAAGGTCGACCTGAAACTGACCGACACCCAGCTGGGCTTGCTGGGCGGCCTCTACTTCGCCCTGCTCTACACCCTGCTTGGCATCCCGATCGCCCGCCTGGCCGAACGCTGGAACCGCGTGACCATCATATCGCTGTCGCTGGTGGTCTGGTCGGGCTTCACGGCCCTGTGCGGCGCGGCGACCAGCTTCGCCCAGCTGGCCCTGTTTCGTTTCGGCGTCGGCGTTGGCGAGGCTGGCTGCTCGCCGCCCAGCCACTCGCTGATCAGCGACTACTACGAGCCCAAGAAGCGCGCCTCGGCCCTGTCGATCTACTCGTTCGGCATCCCGCTGGGCACCATGTTCGGCGCTGTCGCCGGCGGCTGGCTGGCCCAGGAGTTCAGCTGGCGCGTGGCGTTCGTCATCGTCGGCCTGCCCGGCGTGATCCTGGCCCTGATCGTCAAGCTGGTCGTCAAGGAACCGCCGCGCGGCCATTCCGAGATCGTCGAGCGCCCGATCGAGCCCGAGAACCTCGTGGTCGAGCCCGCGCCCAAGCCGGCCTTCTCGATGGCGACCGAGTTCAAGGAGTTGTGGGCGGTCTTCAAGATCCTGTTCTTCAAATGGCCGGTCCTGCACATGGTGCTGGGCGTGACCATCGCCTCGTTCGGCTCGTACGGCTCGGGCGCCTTCGTGCCGTCCTACTTCGTGCGGGCCTTCGGCCTGGGCCTGGCGCAGGTGGGCCTGATCACCGGCCTGATCGGCGGCTTCTCGGCGGGCGTCGGCACCCTGGTCGGCGGCTTCCTCAGCGACTGGGCCGGCAAGCGCAGCGTCAAATGGTACGCCTGGGTCCCCGCCATCGGCCTGATCATCTGCACGCCGATCTACATCCTGGCCTACCTGCAGAGCGACTGGCAGGCGACGGCGATGATCCTGCTGATCCCCGGCATCTTCCACTATGTCTACCTGGCCCCGACCTTCGCCGTGGTCCAGAACTCGGTGGAGCCGCGCCGCCGGGCCACCGCCACGGCGTTGCTGTTCTTCTTCCTGAACCTGATCGCCCTGGGCGGCGGGCCGGTCTTCACCGGCTGGCTGATCGACCACCTGGCCCAGTACCACTTCAACACCCCGGACGCGGCCGGCGTGGTCCACAGCCTGCTGGGCTCGTTCGGCCCAGGGAGCGGCGCTGAAGGCGGCCAGAGCTTCGCGGCGACCTGTCCCGGCGGCATCGCGCCCAAGGGCTCGGCGCCCGAACTGGCGGCGCAGTGCCGCTCGACCCTAGCCCTGTCCAGCCAGCAGGGCATCATCATCTCGCTGTGCTTCTACGCCTGGGCCGGCGTGCACTACGCCCTGGCCGCCATCGGCATGGTCAAGCACATGAAGTCGCGCGAAGCGGCGTAAGTAATAAGCCTCTTCCCTTGACTCCCGGGGCGGGCGGGCCGAAACGCCCGCCCATGATCAGCCGCTACGCCCGCCCCGAAGCCGCCGCCATCTGGTCCAGCCAGACCAAGTACAAGATCTGGTTCGAGATCGAGGCCCACGCCGCCGACGCCATGGCCGAGATCGGGACCATCCCGAAGCTCGCCGCCGAGACGATCTGGGAAAAGGGCCGCGACGCGGTCTGGGACAGCGACCGCATCGACGAGATCGAGCGCGTCACCAAGCATGACGTCATCGCCTTCCTGACCCACGTGTCGGAAATCGTCGGCCCCGAGGCCCGCTTCCTGCACCAGGGCATGACCAGCAGCGACGTGCTGGACACCTGCTTCGCCGTGCAGCTGTCGCGCGCTACCGATCTTCTGCTGGAAGACGTCGACCTGGTCCTGAAGGCGCTGAAGCGCCGCGCGCTCGAGCACAAGATGACGGTCTGCGTCGGCCGCAGCCACGGCATCCACGCCGAACCGATCACCTTCGGCCTGAAGCTGGCCGGCTACTACGCCGAGTTCCAGCGCGCCAAGGAGCGCCTGGCCATGGCCAGGTTCGAGATCGCCACCTGCGCGATCTCCGGCGCCGTCGGCACCTTCGCCAATGTCGATCCGCGCGTCGAGCAGCACGTGGCCGACAAGATGGGCCTGGCCGTCGAGCCGGTCTCGACTCAGGTGATCCCGCGCGACCGCCACGCGGCCTATTTCGCCGCCCTGGGCGTCGTGGCCTCGTCGGTCGAGCGCCTGGCCACCGAGATCCGCCACCTGCAGCGCACGGAGGTCCTCGAAGCCGAGGAGCCGTTCGATCCGGGCCAGAAGGGCTCGTCGGCCATGCCGCACAAGCGCAACCCGATCCTGACCGAGAACCTCACGGGCCTGGCCCGCCTGGTCCGTTCGGCTGTGGTCCCGGCCATGGAGAACGTCGCCCTCTGGCACGAGCGTGACATCAGCCACTCGTCGGTCGAGCGCGGCATCGGCCCCGACGCCACCATCCACCTCGACTTCGCTCTGCGCCGCCTGGCCGGCGTCATCGAGCGCTTCAACATCTATCCCGACAACATGGCCAAGAACCTGGACAAGCTGGGCGGCCTCGTCTTCTCGCAGCGCGTCATGCTGGCCCTGACCCAGGAAGGCGTGTCGCGCGAGGACGCCTACGCCGCCGTGCAGGGCAACGCCATGAAGGTCTGGCGCGGCGAAGGTCGCTTCATCGACTTCCTGAAGGCCGACCCGGTCGTCTCCAAGGCCCTGTCGGACAGCGTGCTCGAAGAGCTGTTCGACTACGGCTACCACACCAAGAACGTCGACGTGATCTTCAAGCGCGTCTTCGGCGAGCAAGCCTGAAGATGAGCGAACCGCCGGTTCTCCGCCTCAATCCGGCGCTGGATCCGGCGGTCTTCGCCCGAGCCTATGCGCGCGAGGGCGTGGTGCGTATTCCCGAGGCGTTCGAGCCGGCGGTCGTCGATCGCCTGGCCGGCATTCTCGAACAGACCATCGACTGGGACATTATCTGCTCGAATGAGCGCGGCGGGGCCGAGGTTATCACCCGCGCTCGCCGGGCCGAGCTGGGCGACCCGGTGGTGGCCGGCAAGCTGCAGGCGGCCACGGTCCGCGCCCGCGCCGGCTTCGCCTATGTCTATCTCGGCTATCCGATGATCGACGCCTATGTCGAAGGCCGCGACCCGGGCCATCCGATCCACGCCCTGACCCAGTTTCTGAACAGCCCCGAGTTCATCGCCTTCGGCGCCGCCGTCACCGGCGAGAGCGGGATCACCAAGATCGACGGCCAGGCGACCTGCTATCGTCCTGGCGACTTTCTGACCCAGCACGACGACACCGGCGTCGGCGAGCGCCTGGCCGCCTACACCCTGGGCCTCACCCGCCAGTGGCGCCCCGACTGGGGCGGCCAGCTGTTGTTCCATGATGATAACGGCGACGTCGCGCGCGGCTTCGCGCCGGCGTTCAATGTCCTGACCCTGTTCAAGGTCCCCCGGCAGCATTCGGTGGCCCCCGTCGCGCCCTATGCCGGCGCCCTGCGCCTGACGGTCACTGGCTGGCTGCGCAACGATCCGCCCAATGGCGCCGGCGCCCCCATTGGCGGCTAAGCGCGGCTTCCCACCGGTCGTCGACGCGAACACGCGTGTTCTCGTGCTGGGCAGCCTGCCCGGCGAGGCCTCGCTCGCAGTCAGGCAATACTACGGCAATCCGAGGAACGCCTTCTGGCGGCTGATGGAAGGCGTGATCGGCGCGCCGCTCGCGCCGCTGGCCTACGAGGCGCGGCTGGCGACGCTGCTCGAACACGGGGTCGGCCTGTGGGACGTGATCGCCGAGGCCAAACGCGAGGGCAGTCTGGACGCGGCCATTCGCGACCCGGCGGCCAACGACCTGCAAGCGCTGATCGAGACCTTGCCGGCGCTGCGGTGCGTCGCCTTCAACGGCGGCGCGGCGGCGAAGCTCGGCGCGCGGCTGATCGGCGAGCGGACGCCGACGATCGCCCTGCCTTCGTCCAGCCCCGCCCACGCGGCGCGGAGCTTCGGCGAGAAGGCGGACGTCTGGGCCCGCCTCAAGACTTTTCTCGTCTCATAGTCCCGGTTCGGGCGAGCCGGCGACGACATTACGGGAAATTCATCTGCGCGTCGGCCGCGCTTGGGGCAGCATCCCCGGCTCAGAGGGGTATTGGGATCCTACACATGCGCATCTTCCTGCTGGCCGCCGTTTCCGCGGCTGCGATTTCCGGCGCGGCCTTCGCCGCCGATAAGCCGATGTACGGGACCTGGGGCGTCGACCTCACCGCCCGCGACCTGGCGGTGAAGCCGGGCGACGACTTCAACAAGTTCGCCAATGGCGCCTGGGAAAAGCGCACCGCCATCCCGGCCGACCAGGCCTCGGCCGGTGTCGGCTACGACGTCTACAACCGCTCGCAGGATCAGCTGCGCACCTTGATCGAGACGGCCGACGCCTCGACTCCGATCGGCGCGCTCTACAAGAGCTTCACCGACGAGGCCAAGGTCGAGCAGGTCGACGACGCGCCGCTTAAGGTCGATCTGGCGGCGATCCAGGCGATCTCGTCCAAGGCCGAACTGGCCAAAGCCATGGGCCGCGCCCACGGGGGGTTCGGCCCCGACCTGTTCTCGCTGGACATCTATGCCGACGCCCGGACGCCTGAGATCAACACCCTCTATATCGGCCAGTCGGGCCTCGGTTTGCCCGACCGCGACTACTATCTGACCGACGGCTTCAAGCCTCAACTGGACGCCTACAAGGCCTTCGCCGAACGGGCGCTGGAGATGACCGGTCATGCCGACCCGGCCAAGGCCGCCGCCGACGTGATCGCCTTCGAGACCGCCATCGCCAAGGTCAGCTGGCCGGTCGCCGACCGCCGCGACATCGAGAAGTCCTACAACCCCGTCACCCTGACCGAGCTGCAGGCCTATGCGCCCGAGGTTCCGTGGGCGGACTATCTGGCCGCGGCGGGCATTACTGGCCGTGACCAGGTGGTGCTGGGCGAGAAGACCGCCGTCCGCGACATCGCCAAGCTGTTCGCCGCCACGCCGCTGGAAACCCTGAAGGCCTGGCAGACCGTGCAGGGCGTCCAGGAGATGTCGCCCTATCTCTCCAAGCGCTTCGTCGACAGCCGCTTCGAATATGTGAAGGTGCTGAGCGGTCAGACCAGCCTGCGCCCGCGCTGGAAGCGCGGCGTGCAGCTGGTCGACGGCAGCCTCGGCGAGGTGGTCGGCCAGACCTATGTCGCCAAGTACTTCCCGCCTTCGTCCAAGGCCCAGATGGTCGAGCTGATCGCCAATCTGAAGATCGCCATGGCCGAGCGGATCCAGAAGGCGCCGTGGATGGCTCCGGTCACCAAGCAGGCGGCGCTGAACAAGCTGTCGAAGATGACGGTGATGGTCGGCTATCCCGACAAATGGCGCGACTATTCGGGCCTGAAGCTGGACGCCGGCGACCTCTACGGCAATGTCCGCCGCAGCGGCGCCTTCGAGTGGGCCTACGCCCTGAGCGACCTGGGTAAGCCCGTCGACCACGCCAAGTGGGGCATGACCCCGCAGACGGTGAACGCCTACAATGGCGGTCTGGAGAACAAGATCGTGTTCCCGGCCGGCATCCTGCAGGCTCCCTATTTCGATCCGGCCGCCGACCCGGCCGTGAACTACGGCGCGATCGGCGCGGTGATCGGCCACGAGATCAGCCACGGCTTCGACGACCAGGGCCGCAAGATCGACGAGACCGGCAAGCTGCGCGACTGGTGGACCGCCGAGGACGCCAAGCGCTTCGACAGCCAGGCCGCGGTTCTGGGCGCGCAATATGACGCCTACGAGCCGGTGCCCGGGATGCGCATCAACGGCCAGCTGACCATGGGCGAGAACATCGCCGACTTGGCCGGCCTGCAGGTGGCCTACGACGCCTATCACGCCTCGCTGAAGGGCAAGCCCGCCCCCGTCGTGGCCGGCATGACCGGCGACCAGCGCTTCTTCCTGGCCTTCGCCCAGGCCTGGCGGGACAAGTCGCGCCCCGACTCGCTGAAGCAGCAGATGGCCTCCGACCCGCACGCGCCATCGAACTTCCGGGTCATCGGCCCGACGCGCAATGTCGACCCCTGGTACGCGGCCTTCGGCGTCAAGCCAGGCGACAAGTTCTACCTGCCGCCGGAGAAACGCTCGCGCATCTGGTAGCCGCGGAACTGACCAACCGAAAAGCATGGGCGGGGGCGTCGCATCGGCGCCCCCGCTTCGTGTTTGCGGCTCCGCCTTTCTCGGCGCACCCTCTCCGCGACCTCGGAGAGAACATGACCTTCGTCTCGACCATCGGCGCGACAACATGGCGGTTCGACGGCCTGGCCGATCTGCTGGCCAAGGCTTCTCCGCCGCGCTCGGGCGACGCCCTGGCCGGAATCGCCGCGACCAGCGCCCAGCAGAACGTCGCCGCCAAGCAGGCTCTGGCGGACGTCCCCCTGAAGACCTTTCTGTCCGAGCCCCTGGTTCCCTACGAGATCGACGAGGTCACCCGCCTGATCCTGGATAGCCATGACCCGGCGGCCTTCGCGCCCGTGTCATCCCTGACGGTGGGCGAGTTCCGTGACTGGCTGCTTTCGGAAGCCGCGACACAAGCCGCCCTCGCCCGCCTCGCGTCGGGCTTGATCCCCGAGATGGCCGCCGCGGTCAGCAAGATCATGCGCAACCAGGACCTGATCCTGGCCGCCAGCAAATGCAGGGTCGTCACGAAGTTCCGCAATACGATCGGCCTGCCAGGGACCATGGCGGTGCGGCTGCAGCCCAACCACCCGACCGACGATCCGGCCGGGGTCACCGCCTCGATCCTGGACGGGCTGCTGTACGGGTGCGGCGACGCCGTGATCGGCATCAATCCGGCCAGCGACAACCTGTCGGTGCTGGGCGACCTCCTGCGGCTGATGGACGACCTGATCCAACGTTTCGAGATCCCCACCCAGTCGTGCGTCCTGACCCACGTGACCAGCGCCGTGGACCTGGTCGAGCGCGGCGCGCCGGTGGATCTGGTCTTCCAGTCGATCGCCGGAACCGAAGCGGCCAACGCCAGCTTCGGCGTCACCCTGGCCCTGCTCAGGGAAGGGCTGGACGCCGGCCGCTCGCTCAAGCGCGGCACGGTCGGCGACAACGTCATGTATTTCGAAACCGGCCAGGGCTCGGCCCTGTCGGCGGGGGCGCACCACGGCGTCGACCAGCAGACGCTCGAAGCCAGAGCCTACGGCGTTGCGCGCGCGTTCGAGCCGCTGCTGGTCAATTCCGTCGTTGGCTTCATCGGCCCCGAGTACCTGTATGACGGCAAGCAGATCATCCGCGCCGGGCTTGAGGACCACTTCTGCGGCAAGCTCCTGGGCGCGCCGCTGGGGGTGGACGTCTGCCACACCAACCACGCCGAGGCCGATCAGGACGATATGGACACCCTGCTGACCCTGCTGGCCGCGGCGGGCGTCACCTTCGTCATGGGCGTGCCGGGGGCGGACGACGTGATGCTGAACTACCAGTCCACCTCGTTCCACGACGCGCTCTATGTCCGCGAACTGCTGGGCTTGAAGCGCGCGCCGGAGTTCGACGCCTGGCTGGGGCGGTTGAGGATCACCGGTGACGACGGCCGGCTGGCTCCGGCCCGCGCCGGCCACCCCCTGCTGGCCGGCGCATGAGCCGGCTGGTTCCGCCCGATCCCTGGAGCGCCTTGCGCGCCCGCACCCCGGCCCGCATCGCCATTGGTCGCTCCGGATCCAGCCTGCCGACCCGCGAGGTGTTGGCCTTCTCGCTGGCCCACGCCCAGGCCCGCGACGCGGTCCACACGCCGTTCGCGGCCGAGCAGGTCGCCGCCGGGATCGAGGCGCTGGGCGTCCCCACGCTGCGCGTCGACAGCGCCGCGGCCGACCGCGCGACCTATTTGCGCCGGCCGGACCTGGGCCGCCGCCTTTCCGACGCCAGCCGCATCGCCCTGGCTGCGGCGCGCGGTCCGGCCGACCTGGCGATCGTCGTGGCCGACGGCCTTTCGAGCACGGCCGTCCACGCCCACGCCGCGCCGCTGATCGCCGCCCTGCTGCCCTACGCCAGAACCGAAGGCTGGAGCCTCGCGCCCATCACCGTCGCCAGTCAGGCCCGCGTGGCCCTCGGAGACGAGGTCGGCGAGCTGCTCGGCGCGCGGCTCGTGTTGCTGCTGGTCGGCGAACGGCCGGGCCTGTCCTCGCCCGACAGCCTCGGGGCCTACCTGACCTTCCAGCCGCGCGTCGGGCGCACCGACGCCGAACGCAACTGCGTCTCCAACATCCGCGCCGAGGGGCTTTCCTATGATAGGGCCGCCTTCAAGCTGGCCTGGCTGATGCGCGAGGCCTTGCGCCTGTCGGCCACCGGCGTGTCGCTGAAGGACGAGAGCGACATCGAGGGTCTGCCTGAAGCCATCGCGCAACCGGCGATCGCCCGCGATTTGGACGAACCGCGTTCGCCGTGATGAAATAGTAAACGGCGATCGGGGTCGGGCGACCGACAGATCCTCCAGGACTCGTCCGCAGACGGACGCGGGGCGCACCCTCGACGTCCAAGATCATGGAGGGACGGATCATGAGCGAACCAGGACCGGGCGGCGGCGTCAGCTACGAGACCGTCGACGACGGCTATTTCGAAAAGCGCGGCCTCAAGCGCTACGCGGGCGTGTTCTCGCTGTGGGCGCTGGGCGTCGGCGCCGTGATCTCGGGCCAGTTCTCCGGCTGGAACCTGGGGATGGGCGTCGGCGGCTGGGGCGGCATGCTTGTCGCCACCCTGATCATCACCGTCATGTATCTGGGCCTGACCTTCTCGATCGCCGAGATGGCGGCGGCCCAGCCCCATACCGGCGGCGCCTATTCGTTCGCGCGCTCGGCCATGGGCCCCTGGGGCGGCTTCATCACCGGCCTGTGCGAGAACGTGGAATATGTGCTGACCGCGGCCGTGGTCTGCTTCTTCATCGGCAGCTATCTGGGCGGGATCTTCGAGACGCCGGCCTGGGTCCAACCGCTCTACTGGATCGGGGCCTATGTCGTGTTCGTCGGCCTCAACGCAGGCGGGGTGGCGATGTCGTTCCGCTTCACGGTGTTCATCACCCTGCTGGCCCTGGCCTGTCTCGTCGTGTTCTGGGTCAGCGCCTTCCCGCACGCCGACTTCGGCAGGTACGCCCTGAACGTCGGCCCCGGCGGGACCGAGCTGAAGGACGGCCACGGCCCCTTCCTGCCGGCCGGGATCGGCGGCGCCCTGGCCCAGCTGCCGTTCGCGGTCTGGCTGTTCCTGGCCATCGAGCAACTGCCGCTGGCCGCCGAGGAATCGCACACGCCGCAGCGCGACCTGCCCAAGGGGATTATCCTGGGCATGCTGACCCTGATCGTCTCGGCCCTGCTGGTGCTGTGGCTGAACAGCGCGATCCCCGCCGGGACTTTCGCTCTCTCCAAGTCGGGCGAACCGATCCTGGACGGCTTCCGGGCGATCTACGGCGGCTCGCTGGCCAAGCTCCTCTCGGCGATCGCGGTGGCGGGCCTGGTGGCCAGCTTTCACGCGATCATCTTCGCCTATGGCCGGCAGATCTATTCGCTGTCGCGGGCTGGCTATTTCCCGCGCGCCCTGTCGGTGACCCATGGCGTGCGCAAGACCCCGGACGTGGCCCTGATCACCGGCTCGCTGGCCGGCCTGGCGGTGATGCTGGTCGTCTGGTTCGCCCTCGGCGCGGAGAAGGGCGCGGCGGTGATCGGCGGAACCCTGCTGAACATGGCCGTCTTCGGGGCCATGCTGTCCTATGTCGCTCAGGGCGCGTCCTACATCCTGCTGCGCCGGAAGCTCCCGAACCTGGAACGGCCCTACAAGAGCGTGTTCGGCGTGGCCGGGGCCGGCGTGACGGTCATCATCTCGCTGGTCACGATTTTCTACCAGCTCAAGGACCCGGTCTATCGGACCGGTGTCATCGGGGTGGCGATCTGGTTCGCGGTGGGAATCGCCTACTTCGCCGCCGTCGGCCGCAAGAAGCTGGTGCTGTCGCCCGAGGAGGCCTTCGCCATCAACGGCGGCAAGGCGGCCTACGAGAGCCACTGACCATGAAAAAGGCCGCCCCTAGGGGCGGCCTCGTTCAAATCATCAAGGCTTGAGGCCTATTCGCCGGCCTTGATCTGCTCGCGCGCGACGGCCAGCAGTTCGTCCATCTTCATGCGGACCTCGCCCTCGGAGGCGGCGACGCCCGAGCCCTTGAGGTCCTCGAAGACCTTCCGCAGCACGTCCTCGTCGCCCGGCTGTTCGAAGTCGGACTTCACCACGGCGCGCGCGTATTCCTCGACGGTGGCCAGGCCCATGAGACCAGCCGCCCATTCGCCCAGCAGGCGGTTACGGCGCGCGGCCGCCTTGAACTCGATTTCCTGGTCGTGCGCGAACTTGCGTTCGAAACCCTGTTCGCGTTCGTCGAAGGTGGTCATGAAGGCCCCAAAGTCGCCGAGACCCCGTCGCGGCCAAATAAAAGTATCTGGCGCGATAGGCTCTAATTCCAAACGTTTAGAGCATGATGGTCGCCGAAACCGGCGTCCACTTTCGACTATCACGCTCTTACGCCGGCTGCATATCCTGCGACGGTCTCCGCCGCAATCGGCGGATAAGCCGCAGATGACGTTTCCAATCATAACCTAGCCCAAAACACCGGCCGAAAGTTGTCCTTCGTTTGCGCGGCAGCGCTGATTCAGGTAGGTTCCGCGCGACATTTTCCAGTGAGCGGCCTTGAGTCGAACGCCGCGCGCAGCTATCCGCCGCGCGCGCTTTTCGTTTCTCCGGAAGATTCCGGACTTGAGGAGCGGCGCGCGCTTACAGAAGGGCCTCGACGAGAGCCATGACGACCCGTCGCAAGAAGATCTACGAAGGCAAGGCCAAGATCCTCTACGAGGGCCCCGAGCCCGGCACCCTGATCCAGTACTTCAAGGACGACGCGACGGCCTTCAACGCCCAGAAGAAGGCCATCCTGGAAGGCAAGGGCGTCATCAACAATCGGATCAGCGAGTACATCATGACTCGCCTGAACTCGATCGGCGTCCAGAACCACTTCATCCGCCGCCTGAACCTGCGCGAGCAACTGATCAAGGAAGTCGAGATCGTCCCGCTCGAGGTCGTGGTGCGCAACATCGCCGCCGGCTCGATCGCCACGCGCCTGGGCCTGACCGAGGGTCAGCCCCTGCCCCGCTCGATCATCGAATTCTACTACAAGGACGACAAGCTGGGCGACCCGATGGTCTCCGAGGAGCACATCACCGCGTTCAACTGGGCCGCGACCCAGGAGATCGACGACATGATGGCCACCGCTCTGCGGGTGAACGACTACCTGTCGGGCCTGTTCAGCGCGGTCGGCATCACGCTGGTGGACTTCAAGATCGAGTTCGGCCGCATCTACGAGGGCGACTTCTCGCGGATCATCCTGGCCGACGAGATCAGCCCCGACAGCTGCCGCCTGTGGGACACCGTCACCAACGAGAAGCTGGACAAGGACCGCTTCCGTCGCGACCTGGGCAATGTCATCGAGAGCTATACCGAGGTGGCCCGCCGCCTGGGGATCATGAAGGAAATGCCAACCGTCATCCAAGGCGGCGTGCACTAACCCTTCATCTGGAAGCAGCGCGGCCCGGAGCGCCGCGCGGGGAGAATCTGTCAGTGAAAGCCACCGTCCACGTGTTCCTGAAGCCCGGCGTGCTCGACGTTCAGGGCAAGGCCGTCGAGAACGCCCTGCATGGCCTGGGCTGGCCGTCGGTGAAGGACGCCCGCGTCGGTCGCGTCATCGAGTTCGACCTCGACGCCGCGGACGCCGATGCCGCCAAGGCCGAGGTCAAGACCATGTGCGAAAAGCTGTTGGCCAACATGGTCATCGAAAGCTACCGGATCGACATCGCCTAGAGCCCTTTCGCTTTAGATGGAGTCATCTAAAGCGAAAGGGCTCTAAATGTCTGATTCTAGAGCGCGATCTAGGCGCTGAAGCTGGCCTTCAGGGCCGCCAGGCTGGTCTCCCGGATGGGCTCCAGGTCCATGCCGGGATCGACCAATAACTGGGTCGAGAGCCCCAGCAGCAAAGACCCCACCATCAACGCGACCGCGTCGGCGTTCAGCCCGGCGCGGATCACGCCCTCGCGCTGCCCCCGCAGGACCAACGCCTCCAGGCGGGTCTCGACGTCCCTGTGCGCGGCCGCGAACGGCGCGCGCAGGTCCGAGACGTCGGACACCGCCCCGGCCATCAGCGTGAAATAGGCCCGCATCTCGCCGTCGCGCGTCAGGTTGCGCAGGAAGACGTCGACGAAGCCCAGCACGGCCTCCAGGCCGTCAAGGGTGTCCAGCTGGCGGGCGTCCAGCAGCGCCTCGACCCGCGCCCCCAGCCGCGCGATCAGCGCCTCGATCAGCCCCTGTTTCGAGCCGAACCTCTGGGTGACCAGCCCCCGGCTGTAGCCGGCGCGCTGGCCGATGCTCTCGAAGGTGGCCGCCGCCACGCCGCGCTCGGCGATCAGCTCGGCCGCCGCCCGAAGGAGCTCGCTCTCGGACTGCTGGCGGCGATCGAGCTGGGTTCGGCGCGCGGCTGGCGCCTTAAGGGTCGCGGTCATCTTGCGGAACATAGTTATTTGTTGGACAACAAGCAAATAAGAAGGACGGCCCCTAGGCCGCCGGGAGGAGCGAGGAAGCCGCCATGACGATCTCGACCGACATCGCGAACACCATTGTCGATCCCAAGGCCTATGCCGACGGCAGCCGGATCGACGAGGCTTTCGCCCATCTTCGCCGCGATGCGCCGTTGGAAGTGGCCCAGCCCGACGGCTTCGACCCGTTCTGGGTGGTGACCCGCCACGCCGACATTCTCGAGGTCGAGCGTCAGAACGAGCTGTTCCACAACGGCGACCGCGCCACGGTGGTGACCACCATCGAGGCCGACAAGAAGGTCCGCGAGATGATGGGCGGCTCGCCCCACCTTGTCCGGTCGCTGGTCCAGATGGACAACCCCGACCACTTCGCCTACCGCAAGGTCACCCAGGGTTCGCTGCTGCCGCAGAACCTGCGGGCGCTGGAAGCGCGGATCCGCGAGATCGCCCGCGGCTTCGTCGACCGCATGGCCGAGCACGGCGACCGCTGCGACTTCGCCCGCGACGTGGCCTTCCTCTATCCCCTGCACGTGATCATGGAGGTGCTGGGCGTCCCGGAAAGCGACGAGCCCCGGATGCTGAAGCTGACCCAGGAGCTGTTCGGCAACGCCGACCCCGACCTGAACCGGTCCGGCAAGTCGGTCACCGACGTCAACGAGGGCATCGACAGCCTGCAATCCGTGGTCATGGACTTCATGATGTACTTCAACGCCATCACCGAGGACCGTCGCGCCAAGCCGCGTGAGGACCTGGCCAGCATCATCGCCAACGGCAAGATCAACGGCGAGCCGATGGGACATCTGGAGGCGATGAGCTACTACATCATCGCCGCCACGGCCGGGCACGACACCACCTCCTCGACCACCGCCGGCGCCTTGTGGGCCCTGGCCGAGAACCCCGACCAGTTCGCCAAGGTCAAGGCCGATCCGTCGCTAATCCCCGGCCTGATCGAGGAGTCGATCCGCTGGGTCACGCCAGTGAAGCACTTCATGCGGACCGCCATCGCCGACGCCGAGCTGGCGGGCCGCAAGATCGTCAAGGGCGACTGGATGATGCTGTCCTACCCGTCCGGCAACCGCGACGAGGCGGTGTTCGAGGACCCGTTCAAGTTCCGGGTCGATCGCACGCCCAACAAGCACGTGGCCTTCGGCTACGGCGCCCATATCTGCCTGGGCCAGCATCTGGCGCGGATGGAGATGCGGGTGCTGTGGGAAGAGCTGTTCGCTCGCCTCGACAGTGTCGAACTGGACGGCCAGCCCACCCGCATGGTCGCCAACTTCGTCTGCGGTCCGAAGTCGGTGCCGATCCGCTTCAAGATGCACTGAGGGCGGGACGATGAGCGCGGAACCCTTCAAGGTCTGGCAGTGCCGCACCTGCGGCTACATCTACGACGAGGAACAGGGCGATCCGGACGAGGGCTTGGCGCCAGGAACCCGCTGGGCCGACATCCCCGATGGCTGGATCTGTCCGATGTGCGGCACGCCCAAGTCCGACTTCGACATGATCGAGCTGTAGGAAATCTCCACCGCCCCTCTTCCGCCTGAAGCTTCGCGGCACAATGTTCGGCGGTCGGGCGGACGAAAGGGAGACGGCGATGAGCGCGAAGTTCCATCTGGCGCAGGTCAATGTCGGACGCTTGAGAGCCCCGATCGATCACCCGATGATCAAGGACTTCGCCGACAATCTCGACCGCATCAACGCCCTGGCCGAATCCTCGCCGGGTTTCGTCTGGCGCCTGAAGGGCGACGGCAACAACGCCACGGATCTGGCGATCGATGACGATCCGCTGTTCATCCCCAATCTGTCTGTCTGGGAAGATATCCCGTCCCTCGGCGCCTTCGTCTACCGAAGCGGCCACATCGAAATCATGCGCCGCCGCCGCGAGTGGTTCGAGTCTATGGATCTCTACATGGCCCTCTGGTGGGTCCCCGCCGACCACACGCCGACGGTCGAAGAGGCCTTGGAGAAGCTCGCCCTGCTCGAGGCCCACGGCCCGACGCCGGCCGCCTTCACCTTCAAGTCGCCCTTCCCGCCGCCTACGGGCGAGATGGTCGAGCCCGAGCTCGACGAGTGCGCATGACTTTCCCGCCGCGCGGGACTGACATCCCGGCCGAACGGTGCTACAGGCCCGCGCCATGAAAGCCGCCGTCGTCGTATTCCCCGGTTCGAACTGTGACCGCGACTGCAAGGTCGCCATCGAGCGCTCCGCCGGCGCCCGCGTCGAGATGGTCTGGCACCAGGAGACGGCGCTGCCGGACGACCTGGACCTGATCGTCCTGCCCGGCGGCTTCTCGTACGGCGACTACCTGCGCTGCGGCGCCATGGCGGCCCAGAGCCCGGTCATGAAGGAAGTGGTCGCCGCCGCCGACAAGGGCGTGGCGGTCGTCGGCATCTGCAACGGCTTCCAGGTCCTGACCGAGGTCGGCCTGCTGCCCGGCGCTCTGCTGCGCAACGCCGGCCTGAAGTACGTCTGCAAGGCCGTCGACCTCGATATCGTCAACGGCCAGACCCGCTTCACCGCCGGTTACGGCGAGCAGCGCGAGGCGGTCATGACCGTCGGCAACGGCGAGGGCAACTACTTCGCCGACGAGGAAACCCTCGACCGGATCGAGGGCGAGGGCCAGGTGGTGTTCCGCTACAAGCAGAACCCGAACGGCTCGGCCCGCGACATCGCCGGCATCGTCAACAAGGGCGGCAACGTGCTTGGCCTGATGCCCCATCCGGACCGCGCATTCGATCCGGACCTGGGCTCGGAAGACGGCGCGGTGCTGTTCCGCAGCATCTTCCAGAGCGCCTGAGCTCGCCTTCCGCCCGCGAAGCAAAAAGTGGGCTGAAGACCGCTGTTACAGTGTAGCAGCCCCAAAGTCCCAGGCCTAAGGTGCCCGCCTCTTCAGGAGGGCCAACTATGAGTCTCGTCTCCACCCTGCGCGCCGGCCTGCTGGCCGCCGTGGCCATCGCCGCGTTCGGCGCGACCGCCCACGCCCAGACGCCGCCGCTCGCGCCGGACATCGCCGGCAAGTACGTCGCCGCCAAGATCAACTACGACTACGAAAAGCGCGTCGTGATGGTCCCGATGCGAGACGGGACCAAGCTCTACACCGTCATCGTGATCCCCAAGGGCGGCAAGAACCTGCCTATCCTGCTAACCCGCACGCCCTACAACGCCGCCAAGCGCGCCGCACGGAACGACAGCTCGAAGATGGTCGCGGCCCTGGCTCAAGGCGACGAGGTTTTCGTGGCCGACGGCGGCTATATCCGCGTGTTCCAGGACATTCGCGGCAAGTACGGCTCGGAAGGCGACTACGTGATGACGCGCCCCCTGAAGGGCCCGCTGAATTCGTCCGAGGTCGACCACTCCACCGACGCCTACGACACCATCGACTGGCTGGTGAAGAACGTGCCGGAGACCAACGGCAATGTCGGCATGTTGGGGTCCTCGTACGAGGGCTTCACCGTCGTCATGGCGCTGGTCAATCCGCACCCGGCGCTAAAGGCCGCCGCGCCGATGAGCCCGATGGTCGATGGCTGGATGGGCGACGACTGGTTCCACCACGGCGCCTTCCGCCAGCCGAACTTCGACTACTTCACCGGCCAGACAACCGTGCGCGGCGCCGGCGAGGGCGTGCAGCGCCAGGGCTATGACGACTATTCCAACTTCCTGAACGAGGGTTCGGCTGGCGACTACGCAAAGAACCATGGCCTGGACGCCCTGCCCTTCTGGAAGAAGATCAGCGAGCACCCGGCCTATGACAGCTTCTGGAGCGAGCAGGCCCTCGACAAGACCATGGAGAAGACGCCGCTGAAGGTGCCGACCATGTGGATCCAGGGCCTTTGGGACCAGGAGGACATGTGGGGCGCGGTGCACTCTTACCCGGCGCTGGAGTCCAAGGATAAGAACAACGACATGAACTACCTGGTGCTGGGCCCATGGCGGCACAGCCAGGTGAACTACGACGCCTTCAACCTGGGCCCGTTCAAGTGGGATGGCGACACCGCCCTGCAGTTCCGCCGCGACGTGCTGAAGCCCTTCTTCGACCAGCACCTAAAGGGCGCCGCCAAGGCCGACACCCCGCCGGTGCTGATCTACGATCCCGGCCAGAACAAGTGGAACCGCTACGCATCGTGGCCGCAAGGAAAGACCAAGAACCTCTATCTGGAAGCCAAGGGCGGCCTGGGCTTCGAGGCCCCGGCGGCGGCCAAGGGCGCGGGGGCCTATGACGAGTACGTCTCCGATCCCGCCAAGCCCGTGCCTTACATCCCGCGCCCGATGCAGTTCGGCGACCGCAGCCGCTGGACTCAGTGGCTGGTCACCGATCAGCGCGGCGTCGACGGCCGCCCGGACGTCCTGACCTACACCTCCGAACCGCTGAAGGAGCCGTTGAAGATCGCCGGCGTGCCCAAGGTCAACCTGGTCGCCTCGACCAGCGGGACGGACAGCGACTGGGTGGTCAAGCTGATCGACGTCTATCCGGACGAGGTTCCCAGCCAGCCGGAACTGGGCGGCTACCAGCTGGCCGTGGGCATGGACATCTTCCGCGGCCGTTATCGCGAGAGCTTCAGCGATCCCAAGGCCATCAAGCCGAACACCCCGCTGAAGTACCAGTTCATCCTGCCGACGGCGAACTATACCTTCCAGCCGGGCCACCGGATCATGGTGCAGGTCCAGTCCAGCTGGTTCCCGCTCTACGACCGCAACCCGCAGACCTTCGTGCCGAACATCTTCTTCGCCAAGCCGGCCGACTATGTGAAGGCCACCCAGAGGGTGTTCCACAGCGGCGCTGACGCCAGCTTCATCGAACTGCCAGTGGTGGACGCCAAGTAGCGGTCCCGCTGGTTGCCAACCCCAGCCGGACGCGCCAACGTCCGGCTGGGAAGGGGACCATCATGACCATCGGAAAGACACTGGGCGCCGCGAGCCTCGCGGCGTTGCTGATGACGAGCGCTGTTCACGCGCAGAAGGCGCCCAAGCCGAGCGCCTATAACGAGACGCCCGCCAAGCTGATCGAGTCGACCGAGGGTTTCGACTTCGAACGCAGGGACGTGATGATCCCGATGCGCGACGGCGTGAAGCTGCACACCGTCATCCTGGTCCCCAAGGGCGCCAAGCGCGCGCCGATCCTGCTGACCCGCACGCCCTACAACGCCACGGAGCTGACCAGCCACGCCGCCAGCGGCACGCTGTCCGCCGTCCTGCAAGGCTACGACAACGCCGCCGACGTCATCGTCGAGGGCGGCTATATCCGCGTCGTCCAGGATGTGCGCGGCAAGTATGGCTCGGAAGGCGACTACGTGATGAACCGGCCCCTGCAGGGGCCGCTGAACCCGACCAAGGTCGACCACGCCACCGACACCTACGACACCATCGACTGGCTGGTGAAGAACATCGCCGAGACCAACGGCAAGGTCGGGATCCTGGGCATCTCGTACGACGGCTTCCTGCCGCTGATGGCGCTGGTCAATCCGCACCCGGCCCTGAAGGTCTCCGTGCCAATGAACCCGATGGTCGACGGCTGGATGGGCGACGACTGGTTCCACCACGGCGCCTTCCGCCAGCAGAACCTGCCCTACATCTGGGAACAGCAGGCCACGCGCGACAACAGCGCCAAGTGGTGGTCCAACACCCACGACGACTACGACCTCTATCTGCGCGCCGGGTCGGCGGGCGAGTTGGCGCGCCAGCGCGGCCTCGACCAGCTCGGCTTCTGGCGCAAGATCATCGAGCACCCTGCCTACGACGCCTTCTGGCAGGAGCAGGCCATGGACAAGGTCCTGGCCAAGCAGCCGCTGAAGGTTCCGGTCATGCTGGTCCACGGCCTGTGGGATCAGGAGGACATCTATGGCGCCCCGGCGGTCTACAAGGCGCTGAAGCCGCTCGACACGGCGGGCGACAAGGTCTTCCTGGCCATGGGTCCCTGGTTCCATGGCCAGCAGATCGAGGACGGCTCGACCCTGGGCGCGATCAAGTGGGATGCCGACACCGCCAAGCAGTTCCGCCATGAGATCCTGGCCCCGTTCCTGGCGCGTTACCTGAAGGACGACGCGCCGGGCGCCGATATCGCCACCGTCAACGCCTTCGAAACCGGGACCAACACCTGGCGCAAGCTGGCCTCGTGGCCGCTCTCCTGCGAGACCTGCGCGGCCAAGCCCAAGGCGCTGTACCTGCAGGCTGGCGGCAAGCTGTCGTTCTCACCGCCCGCCGTAGGCGGGACAGCCTACGACGAATATGTCTCCGACCCCGCCAAGCCCGTGCCGAACCGCGCGCGGCCCGGCCAGCCGGTCGGATACGATCCGCCGTTCACCTGGACCCAATGGCTGGTCGACGACCAGCGCGAGAGCTCGGGCCGCACGGACGTCCTGACCTTCACCACCGATGTACTGACAGCTCCCGTGCAGATCTCCGGCGAGCCTCTGGTCAATCTGATCGCCTCGACCAGCGGCACGGACAGCGACTGGGTGGTGAAGCTGATCGACGTGTATCCGGACATTGTCCCGGCCCAGCCGGACATGGGCGGCTACCAGCTAGCGGTATCGATGGACATCTTCCGCGGTCGATATCGCGAAAGCTACAGCGATCCCAAGGCCATCACGCCGGACAAGCCCCTGCCCTATCGTTTCGGCCTGCCGATCACCAACCATGTGTTCAAGCCCGGTCATCGGATCATGGTGCAGGTCCAGTCCAGTTGGTTCCCGCTTTACGATCGCAACCCGCAGACCTTCGTGCCGAACATCTTCTTCGCCAAGCCGGCCGACTATGTGAAGGCGACGCAGCGGGTGTTCCACAGCGGCGCGGACGCCAGCTTCATCGAACTGCCGGTGGTGGACGTGAAATAAGACAGAGAAAGGCCGGCGGGGTCGCCGCCGGCCTTCCTTCTACGGAGAGGATCAATCAGGTCAGCGGTCGCCGCGCCTGACGTTCTCATCCTGCGGGTTGGCCTGACCGCCGGGGTTGCGGCCCTGCTCGTCCTGCCTGACGCCGTCTTCCCTCGCCCCGTCTTGCCTGGGCTGGCCCTGCTGCTGTTGCTGGCCGGGCGTTCGGCGTTGCTGGTCGTTCTGCTGCTGCGGCGGATTGCGGTTGTTGTCAGCCATCGGGCTTACTCCTTCTACACAGCGCGCTCGTGACGCACGGAGATAGAACGAGCTCGGACTCGCGACGTTCCTACGGTCGAGTCGCCTTAATTCAGGCTAAGCTTCGGAATCTAAACAGCTTTGCCAGAAATCTCCGTCGCGCTGCCTTGATTGCCGGCGACCGAAACGTTCTTCCCGCCGGTCGCGCCCTTCAAGGCAAAGCTTTCGCCTCCAGCGTGAGATTCAAGGTTAATCCGCACTTGCCGGGGGAGAGGACTGGAACCCTCGTTTCGCATCGCCCAACGTCGCCCCAACACTGAATGGGGAGGCGTCGGCGGAGCCTTCCGAAGACGCGCAGAGTCAAACACCATGGCCGACCCCGAAGTTCGGTTCCCCGAGACCTATGTCAGCGGCGTCCCCGTCTGGGCCAAGCGCCGCAAGCGTTCCAACGTGCACCCCCTGCTGAACCTGACCCTGATCCTGCTGGCCCTGTTTGGCGCCGTGGTCATCGGCGTGTCGCTGCGCATGGGTTCGGTCGAGAAGGGCGGCGTGGTGATCGATCATTGGCTCGGCGAGGGCGGCGCCCTGACGGAGCGGCTGATCAGGTCGATGTAGCCGCGGCGGTCGGCCGGCAAGAAACGCGACAGGCTGTGGCGGAATCTGAACGAGCGGGTTAGAAGGCGCGCCCATGAGCACGCCCCAAAAGCCCATGGCCGAATTGGCCGCCGAGTTCGGCCTGAAACCCGCCGAATATGACGTTGTCCTCAAGCGCCTGGGGCGAGAGCCCAACCTGGTCGAGCTGGGCGTCTTCTCGGTGATGTGGTCCGAGCACTGCTCGTACAAGTCCTCGAAGAACCAGCTGAAGAAGTTCCCGATCGACGGTCCCCGCGTGATCTGCGGTCCGGGCGAGAACGCCGGCGTCATCGATATCGGCGATGGCGACGCGATCATCTTCAAGATGGAGAGCCACAACCACCCGTCCTACATCGAGCCCTATCAGGGCGCGGCGACGGGCGTGGGCGGCATCATGCGCGACGTCTTCACGATGGGCGCGCGACCGATCGCTCTGCTGAACGCCCTGCGCTTCGGCGATCCGGAGCACCCAAAGACCAAGCGCCTCGTCGACGGCGTGGTCGCGGGCATCGCCGGCTACGGCAACTGCGTGGGCGTGCCCACTGTCGCGGGCGAGACCAACTTCCACAAAGGCTACAACGGCAACATCCTGGTCAACGCGATGTGCGTGGGCTTGGCCAAGGCCGACAGCATCTTCTACTCGGCCGCGCCGGGCCCTGGCTTGGCGGTCGTCTATTTCGGCTCCAAGACCGGCCGCGACGGCATTCACGGCGCGACCATGTCCTCCACCGAGTTCACCGAGGATTCCGAGGAAAAGCGCCCCACCGTCCAGGTCGGCGACCCCTTCGCCGAGAAGCTGCTGATCGAGGCCACCCTGGAACTGATGGCCACCGGCGCGGTCGCCGCCATCCAGGACATGGGCGCCGCGGGCCTGACTTCCTCGTCGGTCGAGATGGCGGGCAAGGGCGGCGTCGGCATCGAGCTGAACATGGACATGGTCCCGCAGCGCGAGACCGGCATGTCGGCCTACGAGATGATGCTGTCAGAAAGCCAGGAGCGCATGCTGGCGGTCCTGAAGCCCGGTCGTGAGCAGGATGGCCACGCCATCTTCGAGAAGTGGGGCCTGGACGCCGCCGTCATCGGCCACACCACCGACACGGGCCGCCTCGTGCTCAAGCATCATGGCGAGACGGTCTGCGACGTGCCGCTGGCCCCGCTGTTCGACGACGCGCCGCTGTATGATCGTCCGTGGGTGCAGCCCAAGCTGGATGCCCGCCTCGACCCGGCGACCATTCCGGCTCCGACCGACTGGAACGAAGCGGTCCTGAAGATCGTCGGCTGCCCCGACATGGCCTCCAAGCGCTGGCTTTGGGAGCAGTACGACCGCCACGTGATGGCCGACACCCTGGAAGACAGCGCTACAGGCTGCGACGCCGGCATCGTGCGTATCCACGGCACGGGCAAGGCCATCGCCGTCACCAGCGACTGCACCCCGCGCTACGTCCAGGCCGATCCCTACGAGGGCGGCAAACAGGCCGTGGCCGAGGCCTGGCGCAACCTGACGGCCGCCGGCGCCCTGCCGATCGCCATCACCGACAACCTCAACTTCGGCAGCCCCGAAAAGCCCGAGACCATGGGCCAGATCGTCCGCGCCACCGACGGCATGGCCGAGGCCTGCCGCGCGCTGGACTTCCCGGTCGTGAGCGGGAATGTCAGCCTCTACAACGAGACCAACGGCGTCGCCATTCCGCCGACCCCGACCGTTGGCGCTGTGGGCCTGCTGGAAGACTACGACCTGCGCACCGATTTCTCCGGCGTCGCCGAGGGGGATGCGCTGGTGCTGATCGGCGAGACCCGCGGCGAACTGGGCGCCTCGATCTATCTGCGCGAGATCCTGGGCCGCGAGGACGGCGCCCCGCCGCCGGTCGACCTGGCGCTGGAGCGCAAGAATGGCGACTTCGTGCGCGGCCTGATCAGCTCGGGCCTCGTTGCGGGCGTCCACGACCTGTCGGACGGCGGCCTGCTGATCGCCGCGGCCGACATCGCCCTGGCCAGCAAGGTCGGCGTCACCCTGAACGCCACCAGCACGACCAATGCGCACCCGTACCTCTTGGGCGAGGACCAGGCCCGCTACCTGATCGCCACGCCGGACCCGGACGCGGTGCTGGAAGCGGCCAAGGAAGCTGGCGTCCACGCCCATGTCGCCGGCGTCGCCGGTGGGAACGACTTCGCGTCGACGGACCTTTTCAGCGTCTCGCTCGATGCCCTGCGCACGGCCCACGAATCCTGGCTGCCGGGCTACATGAACGCCCCCAAGGCCTAGCCGAAGGCTCCAGAACCATGCGTATTCTCGCCCTGACCGCCGCCATCGCCGCCCTGACGCTGAGCGCCTGCGCGGCCCCCAGCGCTCAACAGGCCGCCGAACCGGCCGCTCCGTCCGCCCAGACCCTGGCCGCCCAGTGCTCGGCCAGGGGCGGTGCGATCCAGCCGGCCGGCAAGGCCCAGATCCCGACCTGCGTCGTGCCCTATGCCGACGCTGGCAAGGCCTGCACCGACAAGAGCCAGTGCGAGGGCGCATGCATCCTCGAGGGCAACCTGGAACCCGCGAGCGACGTCACCGGCCAGTGCCAGAAGACCAATCGCCAGTTCGGCTGCTACGCCAAGGTCGTGAACGGCAAGTCGACCGGGGCGATCTGCGTCGACTGAACGTCTCCGCTGCCCCGCATCCCGGAAGGCTCACCGGCTCCGCGCTTTTCCGCGCCGGGTTGAAAGGTCTGGTCAAGCCGTGTGCGTCCGCCCCGACCACCGCGCCACCGTCTCCAGCAGCTTCGTTGGATTGATCGGCTTGCCCAGGTGATCGTCCATGCCGGCCGCCAGGCAGTTGGCGATCTGTTCGGGCAGGACGTTGGCGGTCATGGCCACGATGGGGGTGGCCGCGCCGCGCGCGCCCTCCATGGCCCGGATCTCGCGGGTGGCGGTCAGGCCGTCCATGACCGGCATCTGCACGTCCATCAACACCAGGTCGAAGTGGCCCTGGCGCATGGCCTCGACGCCGGCGACGCCGTCATTGGCGGTCTCCACGTCCACGCCGAACGGCTCCAGCATGGTCTTGATCAGTTCACGGTTGACGGCGTTGTCCTCGACCAGCAACAGGCGCACGCCGCCCTCGCCGTCCAGCAGCGGCGCGGCCTCCTCCTCCGGCGCGGCCAGTTCGGCCAGCGGCCCACGCACCTCGAACCAGAAGGTCGAACCCCGCCCTTCGACGCTGTCGACGCCGATCTGGCCCTCCATGCGCTCGACGATGCGGCGCGAGATGGCCAGGCCCAGGCCCGTGCCCCCGAACCGGCGCGAGACAGCCGCGTCGGCCTGCGAGAAACGGTCGAAGATGTTGTCCAGGTGCTCGGGCGCGATTCCGATGCCGGTGTCGGTCACCGCGCCACGCAACAGCGCCGCGTCGCCCTCGACCTTCTGGCTAAGCGCCACCGTGATCGAGCCGTGGGCCGTGAACTTCACGGCGTTGGACAGGAAATTCAGCAGCACTTGCGACAGGCGCGGCCCGTCCAGGTTCATGGGCCTGAGGCCCTTGCTGGCCTTGACCTTGATGACCAGGCCCTTGGCGACCGCCCTCTCCTCGACAAGCGCCGCGCAGGACGAGGCCATGGCGGCGGGATCGAACGGCGCCGGGTCCAGCTCCAGCCCGCCGGCCTCCAGACGCGAGAAGTCCAGCACGTCGTTGACGACGCTCAGCAGGGTATTGCTGGCGTCGAGGATGTGGCCGACCTGACGCGCGGCGGTCTGGCTCAAACCGCGCGAGCGGCGCAGCACCTCGGCGAAACCGATGATGGCGGTCAGCGGCGTGCGCAGCTCGTGGGTCATGTTGGCCAGGAAATCGGACTTGGCCGCCGACGCCGTCTCGGCCAGCTCCAGCGCCTTGGCGATATCCAACTCCAGCTGCTTGCGCTCGGTGATATCGCGCGAGGTGACCAGCAGGATCCCCGAGCCGTCGCCTAGCAGAGAATAGGCGCTCTCCAGCCAGATCAATGTTCCGTCCTTGCGCGTGCACTCGTAGTCGGCGGTGGCGGGCGGGCCGCCGGGCGTCAGGCCGCGGATCAGCTTCTGGACTCGCGCGAAGTCGGCCTCGCTGACCATGGCCTGGGGCGGCAAGGCCATGAACTCGTCCAGCGTGTAGCCGGTGATCCGCTGGATGCTGGGCGAGCTATAGACGCGCTCGCCCTTCGGCGACCACAGGGCCACATGGTCGGTCAGGTTGTCGCTCAGCAGGCGATAGAGGCGTTCGGCCTCCTCAGCCTCGCCCCGGCGACGGTCGGCCTCCTCGATCGCCTCCTGCTTGGCGTCGAGACTGGCGGAGAGGTCGTCGCGCAACCGTTCCAACCTCTGGCGCTGGCTGGTCAGCCAGTAGGAGAGCGGCGCGGCCACCACCAGCGCTATCAGCAGGGTCGAGACCGGCGTGTAGGCGTTCGGCGTGTTCAACAGGACGATGTTGACCAGATAGTCCGTCGCCATGACCGCGCACACGATGAGAGCCACCGTAGGCGCGGTTCCAAAGATCCGATCTTTCAAGACGCCCAGGTTGATCGCGCGCTCCCGCTGCTGACTGATTCACGTTGGACTTCTCCAGAATAAGGAGAGATTGCGTGGCTTAGCCAGCCGCGGCGACAATTCGTCGCGCGGAAATCCAAATCAAACCCGAGGTTTAGCGCCCAGAAGCCTTGGCCACGTCGTCGAGGTCCTTTTCGAGCGCCAGGCTGGCCTGGACGACGGTCGCCACTGAACGCTTGAAGAAGTCCTGAGGCACGGTCGCGAAATCATCCGTGGGCCTATGATATTCGGGATGGTCCTCGACCCCGAAATAGACCCACGGTACGCCCTTCTCGCCGAAGGCGTAGTGGTCGGACTGAGTGGTCCAGTTGTTTTCCTTGCCGTCGGCGTCGGTGTCGTGACCCAGCTTCAGCGTCACCTTCGCGGTGGCGGCGACCTTGACCAGGATCGGCTTCAGGACCGGGAACGGCGAAGCGCCCGAGACATAAAGCTCGTTCTTGGCGTTCTTGCTCAGCATGTCGAAATTGACATCGAGCGCGATGTTTTCCAGTGGAACCGGCGGGGCGGCGGCGAAGGCCTTGGCGCCGCGCAGGCCGCTCTCCTCGGCGTCGACCACCGCGAAGATCACGTCGTGTTTGGGCCGCTTGGCCTTGAACGCCTCGGCCACGGCCAGCAGACCCGCCACGCCCGAGGCGTTGTCATCGGCGCCATTGTAGATTTCGCCATTGCGGACACCCAGATGATCGTAGTGGGCCGAGACGACCATCGCCTTGCCTGGCCTGGTTCCCTTGATGCGGGCCACCAGGTTGACGCCCCGCAGCTTGGTCCCGTCGCGCTTGGCGAACTCGAAGGGTTGCTCGAACGTGTCGCCGATCGGCGAGAGGCCGATCCGCGCGAAGCGCGACAGGATGTAGCTCCGCGCTTTTTCCGAACCCGGCGTGCCGGGCGCGCGGCCCTGCATGTCGTCGGCCGACAGGATGCGGATATCTTCGATGGCCCTGTCGCCAGGAGCGGCCAGGGCCGGCGCGGCGGCGGAGAGGATCGCGGCGGCGATCAGCGCGGAAAAACGGATCATGTCGCCTACATGCCGTGCGCGAAGTGGCGAATTCAATTAAATCTCGCCCATATCGCCGTGGACCGCCGTGACCAACGCTGTCAGCGTAGGCTCGTTGTTAAGGAATCCCGGCCACATAAGCCCTTCAGAGACCGGAGCCTTCCCAGTGCCCATGTCCCGCGCCGAGCTTGAGGCCCGCCTCACTACGGCCTTCCCCGATTCCGAGATCGTGCTGACCGACTTGGCCGGCGACAACGACCACTGGAAGGCCCGCATCGTCTCGCCGGCCTTCAAGGGGCTGCCGCGCGTGCGCCAGCATCAGCTGGTCAACAAGGCCCTGGCCGACGTGCTGGGCGGGACGCTGCACGCCCTGGCCCTCGAAACCGCAGCGCCAGCGGAATAGGAGAAGCGCGTGCGCTACCGGCCCTTTGGCGCCTCGGGCATGGCGGTCTCGGCGCTCACGCTGCGCCTGGCCGACAGCTCGCGCCTGCGGGCCAGCGAATGGCGCGCCCTGATCTTCACGGCGCTGGAAAACGGCATCAACAGCTTCCAGGTCGAAGGCGACTCGCCGGAGTTGCTGAAGGGCGCGGCCGAGGCCTTCGCCAGTGTCGAGCGGCGGCTGCTGTTCCTGACCTGGCGGGTGCGCGGCGACGCCGCGGCCCTGGACCATCAGGCCGTCGACGGTCTGCTGAAGTCGGCGTTCGACGATCTTTCGCTCGACTATCTCGATCTCGTGCTGATCAACGACCCGCTGACCCCGGCCCTGCCGCCCGCCTTCGAGGCCGGCCTGCGCTCGCTGTACGACAGCCACGCGATCCATGGCCTGGGCATAGCCAGTCGCGGCGACATCGATCCGCATCTGCTGAAGAACGGGATGGTCACGACCATCTCCTCGCCGTTCAACCTGTCGTCCGGCTGGGCCGAGCGCCACCGCATCCGCCACGCCTCGACGCACGACTTCGCGGTGATCGGCGAGGACTTCTGGCCCCAGGCCCTTCGCGAGGGCGGCGAGATGTCCGCTCCGAAACCGTCCCTGTGGCGGCGCCGATCCGATCCTCTGGCGGACATCGGCGGCTATGAGTTCCTGCACGCGACGCAGGGCTGGAGCGGCGAGGACATCTGCCTGGGCTACGCCCTGACCGAGCCGTCGCTGTCGACCGTGCGCATCACCGCTGATACTCGCGCCGACGTCGAGCGTCTGGCGGCCGTGGTCGAGCGCGACTTGCCCAACGGCGTCTGCGCCCAGATCGAGATGGCTCGCTTCTCGGCGCAGGAACGCGAGAAGGCGGCCAATCGTACTTGATAAACAAGGCGCACTTGACCCGGAGCCTGGCGGCGCCTAGCTGAAAGCCTTGCGTTCCAGGACAATCCCGATGACCGACGTCGCCTCCTCCCCCGCCCTCGACTTCATCGCCAAGACCGTGGCCGAAAATCCGGTCGTGGTGTTCATGAAGGGCGTGCCGGACCAGCCGCGCTGCGGCTTCTCGTCGGTCGTGGTCCAGATCCTCGATCACCTGGGTGTCGAGTTCATCGGCGTCGATGTCCTGCAGGACGACGACCTGCGCCAGGGGATCAAGACCTTCACCGACTGGCCGACCATCCCGCAGCTCTATGTAAAGGGCGAGTTCGTCGGCGGCAGCGACATCATCCGCGAGATGTTCCAGTCGGGCGAGTTGAAGACCTTCCTGACCGCGCAGGGCCTCATCGCCGCGTGAGTCGGGTCTTCGTCCCGCCTGCGGACGCCTATTGTCTGACCTTCGAGCCCAAGGCGTCTGACATTGACGCCAACGGCCACGTCAACAACGTGGTCTATCTGGCCTGGGCTCAGGACCTGGCCATCGCCCATTGGGAAGCCTGGACCAGCGAAGAACAGCGCGCGCCCTGGAGCTGGATCGCGCGCCGCCACGAGATCGACTATCGCCGCGAGCTGCTGCCGGGCGAGATCGCCACGGGCTATACCTGGGTCGGCGAACTGAAGGGCCCGCGGTTCGAGCGCTACGTTCGCATCGACGGCCCGGACGGCGAGATGTGCGCCCAGAGCCGCACTGACTGGGTGCTGATCGACATCGCCGCCAAGCGCCCCGCGCGCGTCCTGCCCTGGATGATCGAACGCTTCACGCCGAAGGGGTGAGTCTCAGGCCTGTGGCGTGGCGGAACGATAGATTTTCAGGATCCGGAAGCCGTTGCACTTCGAGCACGTACCCAACGTGTATTTGGTCCCGGCCGCGCCGTATCTGATGCCGCCCACCGAGGTGAGCGATTTCTGGTGGCCACACTTGGTGCACCGGATCTTCCACTCGCGCGACTGGCGGGCGATGTCCTCGGCGAGATTGCCAAACCCCTTGCGGATAAACTCGAACACGCGCGCCCTCCTCAGGGAACCGGATTAGCGATGACGATGCGGTCGGCGTGGGTCAGGCCCAGTTCGTCATAGCTGAACCGAAGCTCCGCCGCGCCCGTCGGCCCCCTGCAGGTCTCCAGCCGCCGCCGCGCGAAGGCCACTACGGCGTGGCCGGCCTTGCGATCGACGCGGAACACGAAATCGGCCTTGGCCGTGCACCCCTTCGAGGCGACGCGGATCGTCAGGACGCGCGGACCGGTCTTCGCCGCCAGCAGCGGCTCCAACTCCGGAAAGATCTCGCCCGGCGCGGCGGCCAGCAGCGCGGGCGTCGTCGCGCAACCGGCCAGCGTCAGGGCTGTTCCGGCGAGCACAAAACCTCTACGCGAAAGAACGACGCTCATCGACCTCTGTACGAACCGCCCGACTTGAGGTGAAGATCGCCCAGCGCTGGCGACCTGACCAGCCCCGAAGCCCGCGGGGCTTCGGTCTTCAGACAGTCGGAGCGCATCTCGCGCTCCAGGGAGCGTATCGTGCGTTTTCGTTCAGCCTTCCTGGCCGCGTCGCTGGCCAGCGCTTTTGCGGCGCCCGCGGCGCATGCCGCTCAGGACTACCGGAAATTTGACGCCGAGATCGATCGGCTGATGGTCGCCGGCAAGATACCCGGCGTCGCCGTGGCCGTGATCGACGGCGGCAAGGTCCGCCATGTGGTCGCCCGGGGCGTGCGCAACGAAAAGGGCGATCCGCTGACGACCGACACCATCATGTACGCGGCCTCGGTCACCAAGGCGGCCTTCGCCTACTATGTCATGATGCTGGTCGATGAGGGAAAGCTGGATCTCGACAAGCCGATCTCGACGTACCTGCCCAGACCCCTACCCGAGTACAAGACCTATGCGGACTTGGCGGGCGACCCGCGCTGGCAGGCGATCACGCCGCGCATGCTAATGACCCATTCGGCGGGCTTTCCGAACTTCCGTTGGCTGAACCCGGACGAGAAGCTGGACATCAAGCTGACGCCGGGAACTCGCTACGCCTATTCCGGCGAAGGCATCAACCTGATGCAGTTCGTCATCGAGCAGGGTCTGGGGCTGAAGGTTGGCGAAGAGATGAACCGCCGGCTGTTTCAGCCGCTGGGCATGACCCGCTCCAGCATGGTCTGGCGCGACGACTTCGCCGGCAACCTAGCTGACGGCCAGCACGAGGACGGCAAGTGGGAGCCCCACGACGACCGCTCCAGCGTCAAGGCGGCCGGCTCGCTGGACACCACAATCTCGGACCTGGGCAAGCTGGCGGCGGCCATGGCCTCGGGCTGGGGGCTCTCGCCGAAAGCGCGGGCCGAATGGCTAAAGCCCAGCCTGCCGATCGTCAGCGCCCACGAATTTCCACCGTTCGCCCTGGAGGAAAATCCCGACAACGCCAAGATCGGGCTGGCGGCGGCAATCGGCGTGGTGACGCACCAGGGCCCCCAGGGCCGCGCCTTCATGAAGGGCGGCCACAACGAGATTACGGACAACATCTTGGTCTGTGTCGAGAAGAACCAGCGCTGCGTCGTGATCCTGACGAACAACGAGGTCGGACAACGGATATTCCCGCCCCTGGTGAAGGCGGCCCTCGGCGAGACGGGCACGCCGTGGGGGTGGGAATATACCCGCGTCCTGCCGGTGGCGCGCTAGATCAGCCCCACGGTCCCGGGTTGCGCCCGGTGTTCGGCCGGATCGCCGGTTCGGACACCGGGACGACCGAACGACGCGCCGCCCCCTGACCGACGCCCAGCCGCATCAAGGCCTCGACGCGGTTGCGGGTCGCCGGGTGGGTCGAGAACAGGTTGTCGGCGCCCTTCCCGTTCAGCGGGTTGATGATGAACATGTGGGCCGTCGCCGGATTGCGCTCGGCCTCGTAGTTTACATAGCCGCCGCGGGCATAGGCCTCGATCTTCTCCAGTGCGCGGGCCAGGGCCGCCGGGTCGCCGCCAATCGACGCGCCGATGCGGTCGGCCTCGTATTCGCGGGCCCGGCTGATGGCCATCTGCACCAGCATGGCGGCGATCGGAGCCAGGATGGCGATGGCGATCGCACCGATCACGCCGCCCGGCCGCTCCTCGTCCCGCGAGCCGCCGAAGAAGAACGCGAAATTGGCCAGGGCCGAGATCGCGCCGGCGATGGTCGCCGTCACGGTCATGGTCAGGGTGTCGCGGTTCTTCACGTGGGCCAGTTCGTGGGCCATCACGCCGCGGATCTCGTCGCGGGTCAGCAGAGACAGCAGACCCGTCGTCGCGGCGACGGCGGCGTGAGCCGGATCGCGGCCGGTGGCGAAGGCGTTGGGCTGATCGCTCTGGATCACCGTCACGCGCGGACGAGGGAGACCGGCCTTGGCGGCCATCTCCACCACGTCGATCACGTAGTTGCGGATCAGCGGCTCCGGATGGCTCTCATCCACCACCTGCGCGCCATAGGTCCGCAGCACGATCTTGTCGGCGTTCCAGTACGAGAAGGCGTTCAGCGCCACGGCGAAGGCCAGGGCGATCAGCATTCCCGTGGGACCGCCGATCAGATAGCCCGCGGCCATGAACAGCGCGGTAAGGCCCGCCAGTAGCAGATAGGTCTTGAAGTGGTTCATTGGTTTATCGGTGTCGTCAGTCGAAGATGTCGAACAGGTCGAAGCGCTTCTTCTTGTGGCCGTGCTGGCCCGGGCGGCGATAGCGATCGTCGTCATCGTCGCGGTAGCGCCCATGGTCGTGCTTGTGGTGATCGTGGTGGTGATCGGGGCGCGTATAGGGACGAGGCTCATTATAGATAGCTTGCGTCTCCTCGCGCTCCAGGGACATCAGCTTTTCAAGCTCGCCCCGGTCCAGCCAGACGCCGCGGCAACGCGGGCACATGTCGAACTCGACGCTGGCGCGCTGCACGGCCTGCATGGCGCCGTCGCAGTTGGGGCACATCAGAAGGGGCATACAGAAACCTCCGGTCCAAGGGATGGAACGGGTGTCCTCGATGACAGGCGGCGCCTTTGGGGGAGGGGCGGTGGCGGCCGGACCCAGACATCGAGAACACCCGATGCGGTCCGACATCACGAGTGCTTGCATCACTCGCCAGAGGGGCCCGGTCCCGCCTTCTAAAGCTGGGATAGCGCCCGGGGCCTTTCAAGAGGCGCGAAGCCCTTAAGGACGCAACAAAAAAGGCCCCGGATCGCTCCGGGGCCTTTTCCGTATCTTTCGGATCCGACGCTTACGAAGCGTAGAATTCGACGACCAGGTTCGGTTCCATCTTCACCGGATACGGAACTTCCGAGAGTTCCGGAGCGCGGACGAAGGTGGCCGACAGGCCCTTGGCGTCGACCGAGACGTACTCGGCGAAGTCGCGCTCGTTCGAGGCGACAGCTTCCAGGACCAGGGCCATGTTGCGCGACTTTTCGCGGACCGCGATCACGTCGCCCGGCTTGCAGCGGTACGACGGGATGTTCACGCGCTTGCCGTTCACGGTCACGTGGCCGTGGTTCACGAACTGGCGGGCGGCGAACACGGTCGGCACGAACTTGGCGCGATAGACGATGGCGTCCAGGCGCGATTCGAGCAGAGCGATCAGGTTCTCCGAGGTGTTGCCCTTGCGGCGGGCGGCTTCCTCGTAGGTGCGCGAGAATTGCTTCTCGGTCAGGTTACCGTAGTAGCCCTTCAGCTTTTGCTTGGCGCGCAGCTGCAGACCGAAGTCAGAAACCTTGCTCTTGCGGCGCTGGCCGTGCTGGCCGGGACCGTACGAGCGTTGGTTGACCGGGGACTTCGGACGGCCCCACAGGTTTTCACCCATGCGGCGGTCGATCTTGTACTTGGCGCTATGGCGCTTCGACATAGTCGTTCTTTCTAACGATCCGGGCCGGCTCCCCCTGAGGAGGTGCGATTGCAACGGCGGCTTCGGGTCAATCCGTCATAAGGTCATCGCGCCGTCCGGCGAGCCGGCAGCGTGAAGGGGTGGCTTATGAGGGAGAGAGGCCGGGGAGTCAATGTTGGCGGTCCAGCCCCAGCATGGCCCGCCGCTCGCGCGCCTGCCGCCGATGCCGCCGCTGGGCCGCTTTCCAGGCCGTCCAGAAGACCCAATAGCCGGCGACCGCCGCGAAAGGTAGCGTAAGGAACAATGGATTGAAGCCGCGGCCGTAGCGCCCCAGCACGTCCCGCGCGCCCAACAGGTCCAGCAGAACCGCGCCCCATCCGCAGACGAAGATGAACGCCATGGACCGCCAAGGGGTCAGTGGATTGATGAGGTCGTCGTCCTGGGAGTCATCCTGGCTCACGGATCGAGCTCCGATCAGGGTCAAAGTCGCGCGGCATGCCGAATACGAACGATGTCACGACATCGTCCCCGGCGTGATAGCGAATGACATAAGGAGGGATAGCAACCAGTTCCCGCAAGGTCGCCGTCGCCAGACGGCCTCGTTCAGGGCGCTCCGCCAGGCTCTCCGCCGCCGCTCGCAGGCGCGCCTGCCGTCCGCTGAGTCGCCAGCGGACTGAGCTGTCCGATATATTCGCGAATGGCCGCCAGATCGGCCAGCGCCCGCCACGTCCAGGCTTACTTGCGCGACTTGGCCGGAACGGGCTTCTCTTCGGGTGTCTCCCAGGTGTCCAGCCAAGCCGACACCTCTGCCCGCTCAACGGTCACGGCAAGATATTCACAATCTTTCCGCGTGAAACGCCACGTGATCGCCAATGAAGGTGGTAATAAAGAAGTAGCTGTGGTCGTAGCCCTCTTGCCGGCGCACCGTGACCTTGCGACCGGCCTTGGCGGCGGCGGCTTCGATCAGCTCCGGCTTCAACTGGCTTTCCAGGAAGCTATCGGCCAGGCCCTGGTCGATCAGGATCTCGTCGAACGCGCTCCCCGCCCCGTCCTCGATCAGGGCGCAGGCGTCGTGCCCCCGCCACAGGGCGCGGTCGGGGCCGAGATAGGCAGTCAGGGCCTTGTCGCCCCACGGGCAGTTCAACGGCGAGACGATCGGCGAGAAGGCGCTGACCGACTTGAAGAGCTCGGAATGCTTCAAGGCGATGGTCAGGGCGCCGTGGCCGCCCATCGAATGACCGAAGATCCCCCGGCGGGCCGTGTCCAGCGGGAAGGCGCCGTCGACGGCCGCCAGCAGGTCGCCGGTGATGTACGAGTGCATCATGAAGTGCGGCGCCCACGGCGCCTGGGTGGCGTCGACATAGAAGCCCGCCCCCTGTCCAAGGTCATAGGCCGGGTCGTCGGCCACGCCGTCGCCACGCGGCGAGGTATCGGGCGCGACGATCGCCACGCCGTGCCTGGCGGCGTGTTCGTAGACGCCGGACTTCACCGTGAAATTGTCCTCGGTGCAGGTCAGACCCGACAGCCAGACGAGATAGGGAAACGGCCCCTCGCCGTCAGGAACCCACACCGTGAACTTCATCGGCGTGCCGGTGCTGGTGGAGGCGTGCTTGCAGTAGCGTAGCGTTCCGCCGTGGACGCGGTGGGTGGAGAGGGTTTCGACGGTCATGATCACTCCTGCCACTCGCCCCCTCCGCGCTTCGCGCTCCTCCCCCCGGAGGGGGAAGAAGGTTCACCTTCCGCCCGCCTTTGGGGGCGGACGACCGCGAAGCGGTCAGGTGGGGGGAGTATCGCCTCTAACTAGAACGTCACCACGGTGCGGATGCTCTCGCCGGCGTGCATAAGGTCGAAGGCCTTGTTGATGTCTTCCAGCGGCAGGACGTGGGTGATCATCGGGTCGATCTGGATCTTGCCGTCCATGTACCAGTCGACGATCTTAGGCGTGTCGGTGCGGCCGCGCGCGCCGCCGAAGGCCGTGCCGCGCCACACCCGGCCGGTGACCAACTGGAAGGGACGGGTGGAGATCTCCTTGCCCGCCTCGGCCACGCCGATGATGATGCTCTCGCCCCAGCCGCGATGGCAGGCCTCCAGCGCCTGGCGCATGACCGTGGTGTTGCCGGTGGCGTCGAAGGTGTAGTCCGCGCCGCCGTCGGTCAGGGCCACCAGGTGCGCGACGAGATCCCCGTCGACGGTCTTGGGATTGACGAAGTGGGTCATGCCGAACTTGCGGCCCCACGCTTCGCGCTCCGGATTGAGATCGACGCCGACGATCATGTTGGCGCCGACCAGCTTCAGGCCCTGGATGACGTTCAGGCCGATGCCGCCCAGGCCGAAGACGATGGCGTTGGCGCCCGGCTCGACCTTGGCGGTGTTGGTCACCGCGCCCACGCCCGTGGTCACCCCGCAGCCGCAGTAGCAGGCGGTCTTGAACGGCGCATCGCGGCGAATCTTGGCCACCGCGATCTCGGGCAGCACCGTATAGTTCGAGAAGGTCGAGCAGCCCATATAGTGGGCGATGGCCTGGCCCTTGTACGAGAAGCGGCTGGTGCCATCGGGCATCAGGCCCTTGCCCTGAGTGGCGCGGATCGCCGTGCAGAGATTGGTCTTGCCGGAAAGGCAGCTTTTGCACTGGCGGCATTCGGGCGTGTAGAGCGGGATCACGTGATCGCCGACCGCCACCGAGGTGACGCCGGGCCCGACCTCGACCACCACGCCCGCGCCCTCGTGGCCCAGGATCGAGGGGAAGATGCCCTCGCTGTCCAGGCCGTCCAGGGTGTAGGCGTCGGTGTGGCAGACGCCGGTCGCCTTGATCTCGACCATCACCTCGCCAAACTTCGGCCCCTCCAGGTCGACCTCGACGATCTCCAGCGGCTTCTTGGCTTCGAAGGCGACGGCGGCGCGGGTTTTCATGGACAGGCTCCCTCGAGATTTGCGTGATCTTGGTACGCCGCGCGGCCCGCGTCGATAATCCCGATCCGCGCAAAACATTGTTGCTCACAAAGAATAATCGGCGCATCCCTGCCGCATGAGCCGCTGGGACGGGATCGACGAATTCGTGGCCACGGCCGAGGCCGAAAGCTTCTCCAAGGCCGCTCTTCGCCTGGGCCTGTCGACCTCCGGCGTCAGCCGCGCGGTGGCGGGACTGGAAGAGCGGCTGCAGACGCGCCTGCTCTATCGCACCACGCGCCGCGTCAGCCTGACCGACCCCGGCCGCGCCTTCCTCGCCCGCTGCCGGCAACTGATCCTCGACCGCGACGAGGCCCTGGCCGCCGTCGGCGAGGAAGACGGCGAGCTGAAGGGCCTGCTGCGCATGACCTGCTCGACGGCCTATGGCGAGAGGTTCGTGACCCCGGCGGTGAACACCTTCATGCTGGCCCACCCCAAACTGTCGATCCTGATCGAGTTGGACGACGCGGTGCGCGACATCGTCAGCGAGGGCTTCGACCTGGCCATACGCTTTGGCCGCCTGACCGACAGCCGGCTGATCGCCAAGCGCCTTGCCTCGCGCACCCGGCGACTCTGCGCCGCGCCCAGCTACCTGGCCCGCGCCGGCGCCCCGCAAGCCATCGCCGACCTCTCGCGCCACGCCTGCGTTCTGGGCGCGGTCGACACCTGGCCGTTGCGCGAGCATGGCCCGGACGGCGAGCGCGAGATCGCCTTCAAGCCGCAAGGGCGCTGGCGCTGCAACAGCGGTCAGTCGGTGCTGGACGCGACGCTGCAAGGCCTGGGGATCTGCCAGTTGCCGAACTTCTATGTCGACGCCCCCATCGCCGACGGCCGGCTGGTCCCTCTGCTGGAGGCCAACCGCCCGGCCGACGAGGGCGTCTGGGCCGTCTATCCGCACCTGCGCCTGCTGCCCGCCAAGGCCCGCCTGCTGGTCGAGCACCTTGAACGCAGCCTGGCCGAGGCCGGCTAGACCTTGACCACCGCCGGCAACCGGAAGCGGCCGTCCAGAAGTTCCGCCTTGGGCAGGTAGGCCCGCAGATACATGGCGAACGGGCCGGACTTGGGCGCGGGCAGCCAGTTGGCGGTCTTGTCGCCGCCCGGGTCGACGCGGCCGATCCAGAGGTCGAGCGTTCCGTCGGCGTTGCGCTTCAGCCCTGGCGTGCGATCGCCGATCGCATAGCGCTTGAGCGGGTTGTCGGTGAAGAAGTACTGGCCGTCGGCCGTGGCCTCGTACATCGACAGCGACCAGAAGCCGTCCAGCGGCAGCTGGGCCGGCAGGCTCAGGCGATAGGGGCCGTCGCCCGTGAAGCTCCCCGCCCCGTCGTCGCCGGCCGCCTTCAAGTACACGGCCTCGGCCACCGGCAGAGCGCCCAGGCCCTGCAGGGCGACGATGGCGCGATAGAGATAGTCCTGGCCGTAGTCGCCGAGGTTGGGCCTCGGATACGACCAGCCGCCGGTGAACACCTGCCGCCCCTTGGCGAAGACGGTGATCATCTTGGCCTCGTCGACGCCGTCGACGGCCGCGGTTTCTCTGAACGGACCCCCGCCCAGGAACGCGCTCGTGCGGCGCAGGATCTTCAGGTCGGTCGGCGGGCCCGGATCGCTGGCCAGCAGGGCCCGCGCGGTCGCGAAGTAGTCGGCCGGTTTGGCGTCGCGGGCCGCGTAGGCGGCGATCGGACCGCCAGCGGCCCCCTTCAGCACGAAGCCGTCCTGGGCGTTGTGGGTGGCGGCCAGATCCTCGCCGCCGTCGGTCAGGATGCGGATCAGCATCCAGGCGTGCGGCGTGGCGATGCGGACGGGGTTCGGCCCCGTCGAGGCCTGGCCCGGCCCGACCAGGGTGAAGGTCCCGCCCTCGCCGCCGATCGTACGCGTCCCCAGCACCACGTTGTTGTTGGTGAACATGTCCATCACCGCCACCGAGTAGTAGCGCTTGCCCATCGGCGGGATGGTCAGGGTCGCGGCCCCCTTGGAAAGATCCAGGAAGGCGGATGAATAGAGGGTGTCGTTGTTGGGCGTCGTGACCCAGCGGGCCGTATGATCCGACAGGGCGCGGGTGTGGCTCAGCCTGTTGATAGCCGCGCCGGGGGTCTTGAGGAGGCGCGCCCGGGTCGTGGCCATCTCGATCAGGGGCAGGGCGTAGAGATAGGCGTCGCGCGCGGCGGTGGCGTCGCCGTCCATCTTTTCCTGGACAGCGGCGCGCGCCAAGCTTGGGGCAAGCCCCAAGGCCCCGGCCAAGGCCAGCAGTTCACGACGGTTCATGCCGCCCTCCCCAACATTTGTTTGAAGGGAGTGAACGCGGGAACGGCGCGGGATGCAAGCGTCGCGCGCCGTCAAATGCTCAGGCCGCGCTGGCGAAACGCGCGGCGTGAACGACACTTTCCAGGGTGATCAGCGTGGCGTCGACGCGGTCGTGCGCATCCGAGCCGACGACCTTCTTGGCGACGGCCGCCGACAGGGCCTCGCGCAGGTGCCCCAGAGCTCGGGGCGGCGCCACGAGGATCACCTGATCCAGGCCATGCTTGGCCATCAGGGCCTCCACGCGCCTGGCCAGATCGGCGAGGAACGCCTTCTCGGCCCGATCGCGCGCGTCGCCCGAATGGGTGATATGGCTGGGCGCGGCGTGATCGTGATGTTCCTTAACATCGGCCAGCCATTCGGGCCGATCGTGCAGCGGTCCATCGATCCGCGTCTGCTCCAGCAGCCGGGCGCGACGTCCGTCGGCGACGACGATGAGGGTTGTTGCATCGGGGGTCATGGAAGCTCCTTGCTTGGCCATGACCACAGCGTGCGCCCGCCGGAGCGCCGCAAGGATGATTAAAGTCAAATTCGCGCCGCGGCCCGATCCTTAAGGAGCCTCGCTCTTGGCGGCCTTGGCGGCCAGCTTGGCCAGAACGCGGCCGCGCCCCTTGCTGAGCGCGGTGATCACGCCGCGGAAGGTGCGCACCTCCTGGTCGGTCAGGCGGGCGCGGGCCAAGGGGACGCGCAGGTTGCGGACCATCGAGGGCCGCTTCTCGGGCGGATGGTAGAAGCCGGCCTTGTCCAGTTCGCCCTCGAGATGTTCGTAGAGGCCCATCAGGGTCGCCTGATCGGCGGGTTCCTCGACGTTCTGCTCGAACTTCTTCCAGGGCCGGTCGTCCTGGGTCATCTTCCATTCGTAGGCGTTGATCGACACCGCCTGGGCCAGGTTCAGGGAGCGGAAGCGCTCGTCGATCGGGATCGAGACGATGGCCTGGCAAAGGGCGATGTCGTGGGTTTCCAGACCCGCGCGCTCGCCGCCGAACAGCAGGCCGACGCCGCGCCCCAGGTCGACCTCCTCGGCCAGGTGGCCGGCGCTTTCACGTGGCGTGTAGACCGGCAGCCGCGTCTCGCGCGGGCGGGCCGTGGTGGCGTAGACCAGCTTCAGGTCGGCGATCGCCGCTTCCAACGTGTCGAACACCTTGGCGTCGTCCAGCGGCCAGCTGGCGCCCGAGGCGCTTGCCCAGGCCCGCTCCTGCGGCCAGCCGTCGCGTGGTCGCACCAGGCGCAGGTCGTAGAGCCCGAAATTGGCCATGACCCGAGCTACCGCGCCGATGTTCTCGGCCAGCTGGGGCTCGTTGAGGATCACGCACGGCGGCGTGACTTTGGGCGGGACGGGCTTGAAGTCTTCGGTCATCCGCACCCTTTGCCGCCGACCGCGCACCGTATGCAAGAGGCAGCGCAGCCGAACCGCCACGGCCGCGTTTAGCGGGGATGTCACGCCGCGCCTTTCTGACCGCCCTCCTCGCCCTGCCCGTGCTGGCCTCTTGCGGCGAGAAGCCGATGCTGGGGCAGGAAGAGCCGGCCATGAAGCCAAAGAACCTCCAGAAGCGCATCGAGGCCATCGCCGCCCGCGCGGCGCCTGCCGTGCTGGGCGTGGCGGTCGAGGATCTCGGCACGCGTCAACTCTGGGCGTTCAACGGCGACCGGCCGTTCCCGCTGGGCAGCGCCGCGCGCATCCCGATCCTAGCGTCGGTGATGGCCGAGACCGAGTCCGGGCGCCTGCCGCCCGGCGAGATCCTGTCCGTCCGCGATGTCGACCTTTCGCCGCCGCCCAGCGCCGTGGCCGACGCCTGGCCGGGACGCCAAACCTGGAGCGTCGCGGAGCTGGAGACCCTGGCCCGGGAAGGCGACAACACCGCGCTCGACCTGCTGACCAGGCGGGTCGGCGGGCCGGGCGGCGTCAACGGATGGCTGGACGTCAAGCGGCTCGAGCACGTCAGCGTCGACCGCTACCGCCGCCAGATCGCCACCGACGCCCGAGGCCTGGCTTCGTTCCGCGCCGACTGGAAGGGCGACGTCGCCTGGCGCAAGGCGGTCGACGCCGTGCCGGCCGACGCGCGCGCTCGCGCGGCCCAGGCTCGCGCGACCGACCCGCGCGACACCGCCACGCCAGTCGGGCTGGTCCGCCTGCTGGAGGCCTTCATCAATCGCGAGCTGTTGTTCAAGCCGGACCCGGCGCGCCTGCTGGGCCGCGATCCTGGCTACCTGGCCGACGCCCTGCCCGACGGCGCCAGCATCATCCAGTCGGCCGGCGCCCCGCGGTCGGACCTCGGCGTGCAGCCCACCAACCACGCCGTGGCCTTCGTCGAACTGAAGGACGGCCGCCGGATCGCCTTCGTCGTCTTCCTGACCGCCTCGACCGCCGACGCCGCCCAGCGCGAGGCGATCATCACCGACGTCGGCCGGGCGGTCTTGAAGGAGTTCTAACGCTTCCAGGCCCGCGCCAGGGCTTCCAGCAACTGCGCAGGATGCAGCGGCTTGGCCAGGTGCAGGTCGGCGCCGGCGGCCTCGGCGGCGGCGATATGGTCCTCCATGGCGTTGGCCGTCAGCATGACCACCAGGATCGGCGGCGCGCCCGAGGCGGCCTCGCGAGCCCGGATCGCGCGCGTGGCCGTCAGTCCGTCCATGACCGGCATCTGCATGTCCATCAGCACCGCGTCGAAGCTGGCCTCGTCCAGCGCCCTTAGCGCCGCCTCGCCGTCCCCGACCATGGTCAGGTCGACACCGAACGGCTCCAGCACGATCTCGACGACCTTACGGTTGGTGGGATGGTCCTCGGCGACCAACACCCGCATGCCCTCGAGCGAGATTTCACGGTCCTCCTCGACGGCGGCCTCGGCTACGGTCGCGCAGCGCTTCAGCGGCAGCAGCACCTCGAAGCGCGCGCCGCGCCCCGGCGAAGCGTCGGCGCTGATGCCGCCGCCCATCATCTCGGCCAGGGCCGCGCAGATCGACAGGCCCAGGCCCGTGCCACCGAACTGGCGGGTGATCGACTGGTCGGCCTGGACGAAGCGCTTGAAGAGGCGATCGCGTACGCCCTCGTCAAAGCCGACCCCCGTGTCGCGCACGACGAAGCGGACCTTGTCATCCACCCGGTCGACCTCAAGCGACACCTCGCCCCGCTCGGTGAATTTCACGGCGTTGGCCAGGAGGTTCGAGAGGATCTGGCTGATCCTCCCAGAGTCGCCCTCATAGGTTCCTTCCGTGTCGGGCGAGACCGACCAGCGGAAGACCAGTTGCTTGGCTTCCGCGGCGGCGGCGTGCAGCTCGGCCATGCCCCGCACCAGCTGGGTCAGGTCGAACGGCCCGGTCGTCAGCTGGAACTCGCCGGCCTCGATCTTGGAAACGTCCAGGATGTCGCCCAGCACCTGCTCCAGCAAGCGCCCCGACGAGGAGACCAAAGCCGCCAGTTCGCGGCGGGCGATCGGGTCTTCCTCGTCGCCCAGGCGGTCGCCGATGGCGATCACGCCGTTCAGCGGCGTGCGCAATTCGTGGGACATGTTGGCCAAGAACACCGATTTGGCCTGGTTGGCCCGCTCCAGCTCGGCGGTGCGCTCGGCCACGCGATCCTCCAGCGAGCGGCGCAGTTCCTCATTGCGCTCCCGCTGGCTGCGGAGCGCTCTGGCCAAGGAGCCGATCTCGTCGGTGCGGGCCTCGATCGGCTGGGCGGCGGCCGGGTCGCCCCGGCGCTGGGCCTCGGCCAGGGCCTCCAGCGGCGCGGCCACCATCTGGTTGGTCAGGCGGTAGAGCAGCAACACCTGCAGGGCTACGCCGAAGAAGCCGAACAGCAGCACCCACGAGGCGGTCTTCAGCGACGACCAGACGATGTCGCCGGGCGGGAAGGTCATCAGGAACCACCAGCCCGGCTCGACGAGTCGGCCATAGGCCACCAGTCGATCCCCCCTGGGCGTGAGGACGGCGCCCACGTCGCGCTTCTGCGCGCGGATCGTGTCCACCAGGTTCTTCAGGTCGTTGTCGGTCTCGAACTTGCGCAGCAGAGCCGCGTCGACCACGCCGTCCCGAGCCAATCCCTGGGCGCCGATCAGTTCGCCATCGTCGGCGACGATCAGGTTACGCCCGCCCGGCAGAGCATCGGCCACGGCGCGCAACAGGTAGCTGTCGAGCGACAGGCTGGTGCCGAACGCGCCCATGAACTGGCCCTTGTAGTAGAAGGGCGTCATGCAGGCCGCGTTCAACCCTCGACCGCTGGGATCTGAGATCAAGCGCCGCAGCTTGGTGCACTTCATCACCCGGTCCGGATTGTTCTCGGGCAGGGTCAGGAGGGTCATCTCCTCCTGGCTGATGTCGAGGCTCGGCGGGGCGTCGCGGCGGTAGTAGAGCAGCTTGTCCGGCCGGTGGGGCCCGAACATCACCATCCGCGTCCTGGGCGTGAAGAAGTAGAAGTTGTCGTAGTGGCGGATCCCCGCCTCACCGGTCGCGGCCACCACGTCCGTGGCGGCGACGAACAGCTGCTGCTCGGGCAGGCTCATAGCGTCGGCGTCGGGCAGGTAGCCGCCTATGCCATAGACGTAGCGGTCGCCGATCCGCGCGCCGTTGAACAGGCCGTCGGCCGAGCGCCGGGTGCCGTCGCCCTTCTCCGGGAACAATCGCTCGAACTGGGCATGGATCTCGGGGGCGTCGCCCACGTCCAGGCGTCGCGTCAGGGCCTCGCTCGCCGCGTCGTGGACCTTGACCAGGTCGGAGAACAGGCGGTCCTCGGTCTTGACCCGCTCGCCGACATACTCGGCCAGGTGGCGCGTCTGGGTGTCGGCGGCGCTCTTGCGCACGAAGACGAAGGCGGCCGCTGTCGCGACGCCCGTCACCGCGATCGACAGAATCGCCACCATGGTCAGGAGCCGCCGCGCCAGCGGCGTCGTCACGCTCGTGACCGCTCCGGAACTCGTGTTCAAAAACAGCTCCCCCAAGCCCGCCGTTACAGACCGTCTCGCGTCCTCGAGAAACGAGGCCACGCCTCACGAAACACGGTCAGGCCCCGCCCTGGGCCGTCGCGCTCGAAACTCCACGCCGAAAAGCTGAACTTGATCACCAGGTCCAACCGACCCGCTTTTCCCCCGCGACGCAACAGTCTATAGCCTCCCGGACCGCGCCGCTTCCTGGCCCTGTGCGCCAGATCGCCACAGGCGCGCCACCGCCAGAGGAACATCCCCGCAATGGCCAAGATCAAAGTCGCCAATCCCGTCGTCGACATGGACGGCGATGAAATGACCCGCATCATCTGGAAGCTCATCAAGGACAAGCTGATCTTCCCGTATCTCGACCTCGAGCTGGACTACTATGACCTGTCGGTCGAGAACCGCGACGCCACCGACGATCAGGTGACCATCGACGCGGCCAACGCGACCAAGAAGCATGGCGTCGCCGTCAAGTGCGCCACCATCACGCCGGACGAGGCCCGCGTGAAGGAATTCAATCTCAAGAAGATGTGGAAGTCGCCGAACGGCACGATCCGCAACATCCTGGGCGGCGTGATCTTCCGTGAACCGATCATCTGCCAGAACGTGCCGCGTCTGGTGCCGGGCTGGACCCAGCCGATCATCGTCGGCCGCCACGCCTTCGGCGATCAGTACAAGGCCACCGACTTCCTGTTCCCGGGCAAGGGCACGCTGACGATCAAGTTCGTCGGCGAAGACGGCGCCACGATCGAGCACGAAGTGTTCAAGGCCCCCTCCTCGGGCGTCGCCATGGGCATGTACAACCTCGACGACTCGATCCGCGACTTCGCCCACGCTTCGTTCGCCTACGGCCTGGGCCGCGGCTATCCGGTGTACCTCTCCACGAAGAACACGATCCTCAAGGCCTATGATGGCCGCTTCAAGGACATCTTCCAGGAAATCTACGACGCCGAATACGCTGAGGCCTTCAAGGCCAAGGGCATCCACTACGAACACCGCCTGATCGACGACATGGTCGCCTCGGCGCTGAAGTGGTCGGGCGGCTACGTCTGGGCCTGCAAGAACTACGACGGCGACGTGCAGTCGGACATCGTCGCCCAGGGCTTCGGCTCGCTGGGCCTGATGACCTCGGTGCTGATGACGCCGGACGGCAAGACGGTGGAAGCCGAAGCCGCCCACGGCACCGTCACCCGCCACTATCGCCAGCACCAGAAGGGCGAGAGCACCTCGACCAACTCGATCGCCTCGATCTTCGCCTGGACGCGTGGCCTGGCCCACCGCGCCAAGCTGGACAACAATCAGGACCTGGCCAACTTCGCCCTGACCCTGGAAAAGGTCTGCGTCGACACCGTCGAAAGCGGCTTCATGACCAAGGATCTGGCGCTGCTGGTCGGCGACAAGCAAGGCTGGCTGACCACCGAAGGCTTCCTCGACAAGATCGACGAGAACCTGAAGAAGGCCATGGCCTAGGCCTTTCGGGCTCCGGCCTGAACGACAACGCCCCGGAGGACAGCCTCCGGGGCGTTTTTCGTCTCCCGCTGTCCGCTCCGCCCGCCCCTCTTCCATCGTCCGCGCCTCTCACGCGAGCGGCCTTGCGGAGAACGGCGATAGCTGGGATATCCGGCGTTAACCTTTCGGAGGCGGCATGACCCTGCAGAAGCGGATCTGGGACCTGATCGTTCTAGCGATCTTCGTCTTCGCCGCCGCCTTCGCCACCGCGCCTTGGTTCGCCTTCCGCGCCCTGAAGGCCGCCGCCCAGTACGAGGACGTGCAGGCGATCGGTGAATTGGTCGACTTCCCCGCCGTGCGTCGCAGCCTGACCGGCCAGCTGGTGGCCGACGCGCCGGTCGCCCAGCCGGAAACCCCGTCGATCTGGCGCGACCCGCTCAGCGCCTTCAAGAAGGCCATCGAACCCCTCGCCCCGCCGGAGCCCAAGGTCGACCGCTACCTGACCGTGGCCGGCGTCTCGGCCCTGACCCGCGGCTACGCCCCGGGCAAGGCCCCGCCCGCCATGTCCCGCGACACCTCGCTGGGCGGCCAGGTCAAGGACACCCTCAAGGGGCCCTATCCCAGTATCGCGTACTGGGACCCCAACCGTGTGCGCATCGCGGTCAAGCGGCCGGACGGTAGCGGCAGGGTCACGATCTTCACCTTCGAGCGCAGGGCGTTGTTCACCTGGAAGCTGGTGCACATCCGCCTGCCCGGCGACGAGCGCCAGGGCTGATCCGCCTCTCGTGACGCACCTCGTCCTCGACGTTCTGTCCCGGGTCTGGCCGTTCTTCCTGCTGGTCGGCGCGGGCGTGGCCCTCGTCCGGCTGCGCCTGCTGGACGGGCGGATGACCCAAGGTCTGTCGGCCTATGTCTATTGGGTCGGCTTTCCCGCCCTGCTGATTCACTCGCTGTCGCGCCTGGGTCGGCCCAGCCATGACCTGATCCTGGGCCTGGTCGCCTATGCCTGTATCGGCCTTCTGCTGATGGCCGCGACCGTGGCGGCGGGCCGTACGCTGGGCTGGAACCGGGCCGAGCGCGCCGGGGCTGGCATGGCGTCCGGGGTCGGCAACAGCGCCTTCCTGGCCCTCCCCGTCACCGCCTCGGTCCTCGGGGCCGAAGCCGCACGGCTGGCCGCGGGGGTGGTGGCCATCGACTTCGCGGTGCTGGCGACCGCCGGCGTGGGCCTGCTCGGCTGGGCGGCCGGTCGGTCGGTCTGGCGCTCGACCGTGCAGGCGTTCCACAATCCGGTCGTGGTCGCGGCCCTGGGCGGCGTCGCCCTGGCCCTGCTGGACATCGCCCTGCCGGAGCCGCTGGACCGCGCGGTCGGCATGGCCGCCTTCTCAGGCAGCCCCGTCGGTCTGGTGGCGCTGGGCGCGGCCCTAGGTCTGAGCGAGGCCGATAACGAAGCCGCTCCCGCGACCGCGCCGGTGGTCCTGGCCACGCTCGTCAAGCTGGCCGCCTTCCCGCTGCTGGTCTGGCTGGCCGTCGGCCTGACCCCCGCCCCGCCCCTCTTCCGCGCCGGCGCGACCCTGCTGGCGGCCGCGCCGACGGCGGTCAATGTCTTCATCCAGACCCGAGCGTACGGCGTCTGGCCGCGCGGCGCGGCGCGGATCGTGGCCCTGACCACGGCGCTCTCGGCGATCACCCTGTCCGTTGTGGCGCTGCTGCTGACGGCCCGCGTCAGCTAGGACGCGTCGGTCCCTCTGGAGGGGCAGACTAGACCTTGGGCGCAAGCAGGTTCGAGGCGGGGCCGCCGCCGACCTTGGCCTGATCGCCGGCCTTCCAGCCGGCGGGGCAGTCACCGAGCCGGCGATAGCGACGAGCCTGAACGACCGTGCCGATGTCGGTCTGGAGCGGCTGCAGGGCGAAGCGGACGGTGAAGTCGCTGGCCCGGTCACCCTGGGTCGAGACGTAGAGGCCGTAGCGCTGTCCGTTGGCCTCGCAGCGTCCAGCATAATCGGTCGGCGTGTCGGTCGCGGGCTTGCCATAGGGCTTGCACGGCTGGCCGGCTATGCTGGGCTCGGCGCGCGAGAAGGCGGCGAAGATCTCCGGATTGGCGCAGACCTCGACCGCGCCGGTCTGGCCGCCAGAGTCCTCGACGATCTCGACACGCCAGAAGGACGGCGGCGGGATGGCGGTAGAGGGGGCCGGCGCCTGATCGCAGGCGGTCAGAGCGGCCAACAGCGCCAATCCGATCCCGTTTCGCATCTCGCCCCCATGAGACTACAGAAGTAAATCAACGCGGAAGCGGGCGCGCCGTCAAGCGTCGGCATGAAAAAGGGGACGCCTCGCGGCGTCCCCATCGTCATTCGAACCGTCAGGTCGATCAGCCCGCCAGGATCGCCTTCACGGCGGCCAGGCCTTCGTTGGCCTTGCTGTCGTCCGGCGCGCCGCCCTGGGCGAAGTCGGCCTTGCCGCCCGCGCCCTGGCCGCCCATGGCGATCACGGCGGCCTTGGCGAGGTCAGCGGCGCTGAACTTGCCGGTCAGGTCGGCGGTGACGGCCACGGTGACGGCCGCCTTGCCGTCCGACGTGCCGACCAGGGCCACGACCCCCGAAGTCAGTTGCTTCTTGAACTCCTCGGCCACGCCGCGCAGCTCCTTGCCGCCGACGCCGTCCAGGACGCGGGCGATCAGGGCCGTGCCGTTGACATCTTCAGGACCCGCCGCGGCTCCGCCGCCGCCGCCCAGGGCCAGCTGCTTCTTGGCCTCGGCCAGTTCCTTCTCGAGACGCTTGCGGTCGGCGATCAGGGCGTCGACACGAGCGCCCACTTCGGCGACCGGGGTCTTGAACTGGTCGGCCAGCGACTTGGCCACGCCCGCCTGATCCAGCAGGAAGCGGCGGGCCGCCTCGCCGGTCAGGGCCTCGATGCGACGCACGCCAGCGGCGACGCCCTGCTCCGAGACGATCTTGAACAGGGCGATGTCGCCGGTGCGGGCCACGTGAGTGCCGCCGCACAGCTCGACCGAATAGGCTTTGGCCTCATCGCTCAGCGACTTGCCGAGCGTGAGCACGCGGACGCTGTCGCCATACTTCTCGCCGAACAGCGCCACGGCGCCGGCCTCGATGGCTTCCTGCGGCGCCATTTCCTTGGTCTCGGCCGGGACGTTCTGGCGGATGACCGCGTTGACCTCGGCCTCGATCTTGTCCAGCTCCTCGGCCGTCAGCGGGCCGCCGTGGCTGAAGTCGAAGCGCATGCGCTCGCCATCGACCATCTGGCCCTTCTGGGCGACGTGCGGACCCAGCACGTGGTGCAGGGCGGCGTGCACCAGGTGTGCGGCCGAGTGGTTGGAACGGGTGGTGTGGCGGCGCTCGGCGTCGACCGAGGCCACGACCTGGTCTCCGACCTTCAGGTCGCCCGAAAGCTCGACGCGGTGAACGAACAGGTCGCCGGCCTGCTTCTGGGTGTCGATCACGCGGTTCTCGCGGCCGTTGGCCTCGAGCACGCCGGTGTCGCCGGCCTGGCCGCCGCTTTCGGCGTAGAAGCTGGTGCGGTCCAGCAGCACCTCGACGGTCGTCCCGCCCGTGGCGCCTTGGACTTCCACACCATCGACGACGATCGCCTTGACCACGCCCGTGGTCTCGGTGGTCTCATAGCCGACGAAGTCGGTGGCGCCGGCCTTTTCCTTGATCGCGAACCACGCGGCCGCGGCGCCTTGCTGGCCCGATCCGGCCCAGTTGGCGCGCGCCATGTCGCGCTGTTTCTGCATCGCCGCGTCGAAGGCGTCGGTGTCGACGGTCAGGCCCTTGGCGCGCACGGCGTCCTGGGTCAGGTCCAGCGGGAAGCCGTAGGTGTCGTAGAGCTTGAAGGCGGTCTCGCCGTCCAGCACGCCGCCGGCGGTCAGGTTGGCGGTCGCCTCGTCCAGCAGGCCCATGCCGCGGCCCAGGGTGACGCGGAAGCGCTCTTCCTCCTGCCGCAAGGTCTCGACGATCGAGGCCTCGGCGCGGCGCAGCTCCGGATAGGCCTGCCCCATCTCGGCCACCAGGGTCGGGGCCAGGCGGTGCATCAGGGGTTCCTGCGCGCCCAGCAGATAGGCGTGGCGCATGGCGCGGCGCATGATCCGACGCAGGACGTAGCCGCGACCTTCGTTCGACGGAGTGACGCCGTCGGCCAGCAGGAACGAGGACGAGCGCAGGTGGTCGGCGATGACGCGGTGCGACGGGGCCTGATCGCCCTCGGCCTTGACGCCGGTCAGCTCGACGCTGGCGGCGATCAGGGCCTTGAACAGGTCGACATCATAGTTGTTGTGCACGCCCTGCAGGACGGCCGCGACGCGCTCCAGGCCCATGCCGGTGTCGATCGAGGGCTTGGGCAGCGGGACGCGCTCGCCGCCGGCCATCTGCTCGAACTGCATGAAGACGAGGTTCCAGATCTCGATGAAGCGATCGCCGTCCTCGTCGGGGCTGCCCGGAGGGCCGCCCGGGATACCTTCGCCGTGGTCGAAGAAGATTTCCGAGCACGGACCGCAGGGGCCGGTGTCGCCCATGGACCAGAAGTTGTCGCTGGTCGGGATGCGGATGATGCGATCGTCGCCCAGACCGGCGATCTTCTTCCAGAGGTCGGCCGCCTCGTCGTCGGTGTGGTAGACCGTGACCAGCAGCTTTTCCTTCGGCAGGGCGAAGTCGCGGGTCAGCAGGGTCCAGGCATGGTGGATCGCCTGTTCCTTAAAGTAGTCGCCGAACGAGAAGTTGCCCAACATCTCGAAGAAGGTGTGGTGGCGGGCGGTGTAGCCGACATTGTCCAAGTCGTTGTGCTTGCCGCCGGCGCGGACGCACTTCTGCGAGCTGGCCGCGCGCGGATATGCGGGCGTCTCGGCCCCCGTGAACACGTTCTTGAACGGCACCATGCCGGCGTTGACGAACAGCAGCGTCGGATCGTTCTGCGGCACCAGCGGCGCGGACGGGACGACGGCGTGATCGGCCTTGCCGAAATAGTCGAGGAAGGTGCTGCGGATCTCGTTCAGGCTGGGCATGAGCGTCTCAAGTCTGGGCGTCCGGCGAGCGGCCGGGAGTCGCGCGCTGCATAGCGCGGTTTTTGGCGAAGGGGAAACCGATCCACAGATGGGGACCCTAGACCGGGCGGAAAAGGACGGGTTGAGAGGCTGGAGACGCCCCCCGCGCCATCTGGAGCGACCGAGGGGGTGATGCGGCATGCGTCCATCTCGCCCGCTCTGGCCCTTTGGGCGACCTCCCCCGTATCGCAGGGATGATCTTCGTCCGCTGAACGAAAAAGGCCGCCTGGCATGGGGTCCAGGCGGCCTGCGATCGCGGCCCTCGCGGCGGTCCGGCCGCGGGCGTGTTGAAGGCGGGGACGCCCGGGGTCGGGCGAGGGCCGCGAAACCTTGCGAGGAGACTATTCCTCCTCGCCATCCTCCGGACCGCCGACCAGAAGCTCTTCCTCGATCTTCTGCGACGACTTGCGAACCGCGGCCTCGATGGAGGCGGCGACGTCGGGATTGGACTTCAGGAACTCGCGGACATTATCCCGGCCCTGGCCGATGCGCTGGCTGCCGTACGAGAACCACGAGCCGGCCTTGTCGATGATCCCGGCCTTGACGCCCAGGTCGATAACTTCGCCCAGCTTGGAGATGCCCTCGCCGTACATGATGTCGAACTCGACCTCGCGGAACGGCGGAGCGACCTTGTTCTTGACCACCTTCACGCGAACGTTGTTGCCGATGATCTCGTCACGCACCTTCACCGAGCCGGTGCGGCGGATATCCAGGCGCACCGAGGCGTAGAACTTCAGCGCATTGCCGCCCGTGGTCGTTTCCGGGCTGCCGTACATCACGCCGATCTTGTGACGGATCTGGTTGATGAAGATGACGATGGTGTTGGCCTTGTTGATCGAGGCGGTCAGCTTGCGCAGCGCCTGGCTCATCAGACGGGCCTGCAGGCCCGGCAGGCTATCGCCCATCTCGCCTTCGATTTCAGCCTTCGGCGTCAGGGCCGCGACCGAGTCGATCACGACGATGTCGACGGCGCCCGAACGCACCAGGGTGTCGGTGATCTCCAGGGCCTGCTCGCCGTTGTCGGGCTGCGAGACCAGCAGATTGTCGAGATTGACGCCCAGCTTGAAGGCGTAAGACGGGTCGAGCGCGTGCTCGGCGTCAACGAAGGCGGCGGTGCCGCCAGCCTTCTGGACCTCAGCCACCACGTGCAGGGCCAAGGTGGTCTTGCCCGAGCTTTCCGGGCCGTAGACCTCGATGATCCGGCCCTTGGGCAGACCGCCGATACCGAGCGCGATGTCCAGGCCGAGCGAGCCGGTGGAGACGGACTCCATCTCGACCTTGCCCTTTTCGCCCAGCTTCATCACCGAGCCCTTGCCGAACGCACGGTCGATCTGGGCGAGAGCCGCCTCTAGAGCGCGTTGCTTGTCGCCTTCTTCCTTGGCCACGAGTTTCAATGCCGCCTGACTTGTCATGTTGATCCGCCCTCTATCCCATGATTCCGGTCGCTCGATCGGCGCTTCCCGCGCCCCGCCACAACGACCTGTGGAACACCCTTAATGCGTACGCCCTTTGTTCCGGGTTCGCAAGATGTTCTCGTCGGGAGAAACGACCGTTTCTGTCGTAGGCCATAATGTCGCACCGTGGCGACCGGATATGGGGTCGCTCCTATCCGCACGAAACGGCTCTTTAAGTCCCGCCGTGCCAGCTTAGCCGCTTCTTGGGGGCCCGGTGTTCTGGGGGGATTGCCGACTTGTCCATCGATCCGCGTCGCCTTTTGGGCCTGGCGTTCGCCAGCGCCGATCTCCTCGTCGAGCTGCAAAATGGCCGCGTGCGCCTGGCGCTGGGCGCCGCGCAGAAAGTCATGGGCCAGAGCGAGGCCGGGCTGACCGGCAAGGTGTGGCCGCACCTGTTCCACGCCGACGACCAACCACTGATGGACGCCATGCTGAACTGCGCCGACGACGGCGTGCGCCGCGGTCCGGTGGTGCTGCGCCTCGGCGGTCCGGGAAACCGCCACGTCCGCGTGATCCTGCGCGCCCTGCCCGAGAACGACGGCAGGGTCTCGCTGGCCGTCACCGCCGCCCAGTCGGCCGGTCCGCCGTTGACGGCCGGCACGCTGCATCCCCGCGAGTCGTTCGACGACATCGCCAAGGGTCTGTTCGAGGCCGCCCGCGTCACCGGCCTGGAATTGGAGCTGGCCATGGTCGAGTTCGCCGGCCTGGAGACGATGCGCGGCGGCCTGACGCCCGGTGAGGCGGCCGCCCTCGACCTGCGCGTCGCCAGCGCCGTGCGCGCCGAGTCGCACGGCGGCTCGGCCGCCACCCAACTGTCACCCGATCGTTTCGCCCTGCTGCGCACCCGCGACGACCGCCCCGACAACATGATCAAGCGCTTGACCCGCATGGTCAGCGCCGAGGCCCGCGCTCACATCGTACCGCTGGAGGCCGGCGGCGGCTCGGCCCGCGCGCTTCGCGCGCTTCGCTACGCCCTCGACGACTTCCTGCGCGAGGGCTTGAAGGACATGCCGCCGATGACGCTGTCGGAGGCGATGAACCGATCCGTGAAGCGCACCCTGGCCCGCGCCGGCGCGCTGGGCGTGGCCGTCAGCCAGCGCCGATTCAACCTCGCCTACCAGCCGGTGGTGTCGCTGGCGACCGGCCAGGCGCATCACCACGAGGTGCTGGTGCGCTTCGAGGACGGCGGCAGCCCGTTCGCCCTGATCCGCATGGCCGAGGAATTCGACCTGATCGAGGAGCTAGACCACGCCATCGTCGAACAGGCGGTGAAGAAGCTGGCCAACGACCAGGACCGCAAGCTGAAGCTGGCCGTGAACGTTTCGGGGAGAACGATCGTCAACGAGACCTTCGTCGATCACATCGGTCGCCTGCTGTCCAAACATGACGAGGCCAAGGGTCGGCTGATCTTCGAGGTCACGGAAACCGCCGCGATCGACGACCTGCCGCGCGCCAACCGCCATATCCAGAGCCTGCGTAGCCTGGGCTCGATGGTCTGCCTGGACGACTTCGGCGCGGGCTCGTCGTCGTTCGCCTATTTGCAGCAGCTGTCGCTCGACATCGTCAAGATCGACGGCCGCTATGTCCGCGAATTGGCCGACAACGGCCGCGACGGCGCCCTGGTGCGTCGCCTGGTCGAGCTGTGCCAGGACCTGAAGATCCGCACCGTGGCCGAGATGGTCGAGACGGTGGAGGTAGCCGACATCGTGCGCGCGGCTGGCGTCGACTTCGCCCAGGGCTGGCTCTACGGCAAGCCGGCCGACAGGCCGAGCCCGCCCCTGCGCCCCGCCCCGGCGATCGCCGCGGTGGCGCGCCGGGCTGGAGCGTCGGAAAGCTGGGGCTAGACGAAAAACGGAGGGGCGAGGCCCCTCCGTTCCGCTTCAGCCATTCGTTCTTCAGGCTCAGGCCTTGCCGCCCTTGCTGACGATGTAGTCGTCAATCACGCGTTCCAGCGTGGTCAGCGGGGTCATGCCCGAGAGCAGGCCCGCGTCGTGGAACTCGCGGATGTCGAACTTCTTGCCGAGCGCCTTCTGGGCCTTGGCGCGGGCGCGCAGCCAGACGATCTTGCCGATCATGTAGCTGCAGGCCTGACCCGGCCACACGACGTAACGTTCGATCTCGGTGATCGAGCCGCTTTCCTCGTCGCCCATGGTCTCGGCCATGTACTTCACGGCCTGCTCTCGGCTCCACTTCTTGTAGTGCATGCCGGTGTCGACCACGAGGCGGACGGCGCGGAACAGGGCGTCGTGCAGCATGCCGATGTGACCGCGCGGGTCGGTCTTGTAGATGCCCATCTCGACGGCCAGCTGCTCGGAATAGAGCGCCCAGCCCTCGGTGTAGCCCGAGAAGCCGATGATCTTGCGGATCATGGGCAGGCCCTTGGCCTCGTTCGAGATCGACAGCTGCAGATGGTGGCCCGGGACGCCCTCGTGCACCGTCAGGGTCGTCAGGGTGTACTTGGCCTGCTCCTTGGTGTCGCGCAGGTTGATCCAGTAGATGCCTGGGCGCTTGCCGTCGAGCGAAGGCGAGTTGTAGTAGCCGCCCGGCGCGCCAGCCTCGATGGCCTTGGGAACGCGGCGGATCTCCAGCGGCGCCTTGGGCAGGGCGCCGAAATAGGCCGGAAGCTGCTTCTGGATCCAGGCCGCCTTGGCGTTCAGATCCTTGATAAGCTGCTCCTTGGCCTCGTCGGTGTTCGGATAGATGTCCTCGCCCAGCTTGGCCATGCGCTCGCCGACCGTGCCCTGGGTCATGCCGATGCTCTTGAACAGCTTGTCGGCCTCGGCGTTGATCGACTTCACCAGATCCAGACCCAATTGGTGGATCTCATCCGGCTTCATGTCCGAGGTCGTGTAGTTCTTCAACGACACGGCGTAGTAGTCGGCGCCGTCTTTCAGGCGCCACACGCCAGCGTCATGCGTGGCCTTGCCACGGACGCTCTCCAGCAGGGCGATCTGGCGCTTCAGGGCCGGCAGGACCGAACCTTCGTAGATGCGCGAAGCTTCAGCGGCCCAGTCGCCGGCGATGTTCTTGTCCTTGGTCCGACGGGCGATCGACTTGACCAGCGGCGAGTCGGCCGTCGGGGTGTCGGCGAAGGCCTTCATCTGGACCAGGGTCTTGTCGATGATGAAGTCCGGCGGGATCACGCCGTCGGCCATGTCCTGCCTGGCCAGGGCGGTTTCCTGGTCCATCAGGCGGGCGAAGCCCTCCATGCGCGACAGATAGGCGTCGGCGTCGGCCTTGGTCTCGATGCTGTGCTGGGTGTCCAGGAAATCCGGCATCTGCTGGTAGCTGCCGGTCAGCTGGCTGAGGACGTAGGGCGCGCCCGAACCGCCGCCGCCGTAGCTGAACTTCTTGTTGCCCTCGTCCTGCACCGCCAGCACGAACTCGACAGTGTCGTAGTTGGCGGCGTCCATGCCCTTCAGAGCGCGGCGGTCGATGCCGCGCAGGGCGGCCAGTTGCTGGGAGGTCTGGGCCGCGCCCGACTTGATGGCGGCGAACGAGCGGTCGCTGAGCAAGCCCTTGGTCCAGGCCAGGTCACCGCTGTCCAGGCCCAGGCCGGTCGCCGTCTCGGGCGACTGGCGCAACTGCTTGGCCATGATCTCGTCGAACAGCGCGTTGAGCTTGGCGACCTCGCCTTCGCGCGCGAAGGCCAGGGACGGCGCGCCGCCGGTGGCGGCGAAGCCGGCCGCGGCGGTGGCGAACATCATTTGACGACGGTTGAGCAAGGCTTTTCCTCCCCGGGGCCCTAATTGAGGGCGAAGGCGTAAGCCCCCGCCCGGCTTTGGCGAAATTAATTCCGCGTCATGCGGGCGATTACAATCACCAAGCTCACGCCAGCGTCACGAACAGCTCGTTCTCGATCACCCACTGGCCGGTGACCTTCTTCCAGGTAGCCAGATAGGTCCCCGATTGCTCGGAGGCGTCCTTCCATTGGCCGACCCAGCGGCCACGCTCGGCGGCGCGGGTCCCCTCGGCGTTCAAGCTGATCTCCTCCGTCGTCCGGACGTAGGCCCCGAAGCCCTTGTCGGCGAACTGGCTGGCGAAGGCGGCCAGCACGTCCTCGGCCCCCAGCAGCAGCGAGCCGTCGCCTGCGATCAGAGTGACGCGCGGATCGAAGAACGGCCGCAGACGCGCGGCGTCCTTGGCGGCGATCAGCTTGTTGGTCAGCTTGCGGCGGGCGGCGATCGCGTCTTCCGGCTTGGTCATGGTCTTCCCTACTCTGCGCGCCGGTGTAGCTTGCTCACTGTTCGACGCAAACTCAGAGCCGCGATGCCCGCCCCAACCCTGACCACCGCCCGCCTGACCCTTTCGCCCCCGACTCTGACCGACTTCGAGGACAGTCGCGCCATGTGGGCCGATCCGGTGGTGGTCCGCCATGTCGGCGCGCGCGCGTTCACCGACGAGGAGACCTGGACGCGGCTGATGCGGGCCCGGGGCCTGTGGGAGGTGCTGGGCTTCGGCTATTGGGCGGTGCGCGAGACCTCGACCGGCCGCTATGTCGGCGAGGTGGGTTTCGCCGACCTGCGCCGCGACATCCAACCCAGCCTGTATGGCCTACCGGAGATGGGCTGGGTGCTGGCGGCCTGGTCGCATGGTCAGGGCTTCGGTACGGAGGCGGTCCGCGCCGGCCTGGCCTGGATCGACGAGACCCTGGCGCCGCCGGTCGTGCCCTGCATCATCGATCCCGAAAACGCCGCCTCCCTAGCCCTCGCCGACAAGGTCGGCTTCACGCTGAAAACCCACACGACGTTCAGGGGCTCGCCGATCATGGTGCTGGAGCGACGTCGATAGAGCTTGTACAGTTTTTATGAAACTTCGGCTTGATCCGGGCTCTCGCCCCTCATAGGTTCCGCCGCGTCGCGGGGGCGCGATCGCTTACGGAGTCCAAGTAAGTGCTGAGTTCTGCTCACCGGGCTGGCGCTCGCGCGCCGGCCACGGGTCGATTCCGCGCGTCGACCGCGCTCTCGGCCCTCCTCGCCCCCATGATGCTGCTGACGCCCGTGGCGGCCCACGCCGACGATCCGCCCAAGGCCAGCCCGGTCTTCGGCGACAAGCTGCTCACGGACGGGGACGACGAAGTCACCAGCAACGGCGCCGTCGACCTGACCGCAGACGTCGATTTCCTCGCCGGCTCCGACACGCTGCTGAACAATGGCGTCCTCACGGTGGGCGCCGGCGCGACGTCCCCCGTGAAGGTGTCCTTGCTGTCGCTGGACGCTCTCAAGAACCAGGGCCTGATAGACCTGCGCAACGGCCATGTCGGCGACGTCCTGACGATATCCGGCGACTACAATGGGGTCGCCGGCAAGGCGCGCCTCGGCCTCGATGTCGGGCCGACCGGCGCCGACATGCTCGTCGTCGGCGATGTCGCCAACGGCGGCACGCAGATCCTCCTGGGCGGCGTTTCGGGAAAGACCGCGGTCCTGACCGGGGACAGCGGCCCCATCCTGATCCAGGCCGGCGCGGACTCGAAGGCGGACGCCTTCCGCATCGAAAACAACGAAATCGGCCTGATCCGTTACGGCCTGCTGTTCGACACCAAGACGTGGACCTATCGCCTGAAGGGCGTGGCGGGTCAGCGAACCTACGAGGCGCTGAAGATCTCCGAAGGCGCCAGCAGCGTCTGGCGCCAGTCGGCGGACGCCTGGAGCACGCATGTGGCCAGCCTGCGCGACGCCGGCTCCGCGGCCAATGGCAAGGGCGTGTGGGCCCAGACCTATGGCGGACGGCAGGACCGCGATGACGACATCGCCGCCTCGGCCCAGCACACGGTCGCCGTCGACTACGAGCAGACCACCTATGGCGGCCAGATGGGTCTCGATCTCCTCAACGCGGGCCTGGACGACGGTCGCATCGCCCTGGGCCTGACCGGCGGCTACGCCGACGCGAAGATGCGGTTCAGCGGCGTGGCGGGTCAGGAGGTCAAGCTGAGCGTGGTGAACTTCGGCGGCTATGTCGCCCTGACCCAAGGCGGCTTTTTCCTCAACGCCCTGGCCAAGGCCGACCTCCAGTCGATCAAGGCCCGCAACGACGTCGACGGCATCGACGCCAAGTTCGACGGGACCGCCTACGGCGCCCAGGTCGAGACCGGTCATCGGTTCGGCGACGGCGACCTGGCCTATGAGACGCTGCTGGGCGTCAACTATGTCAGCACGCACCTCGACGACATGAAGACCCTGGGCCAGCGCCTGGACTTCGATCGCGCCACCGGCTTCACCGCCAGGGCGGGCTTGCGCGGCGCGGCGCGGAACGACCTGCTGGGCGGCGCCCTGACCACCTATGGCGCGGCGTTCGTGGTCCATGATTTTACGATCAAGAACGGCCTCACCCTGGTCAGCGGCGGCGAGCGCGAACACCTGTCGAAGGACGGCGGCCGCACCTTCGGCCAGGTCGCCGTCGGCGTCAGCTATCGCGCCTCCAGCGGCGCGATCACCTTCGCGGAAGCCGGCGGCGACTATGGCGGCGGTCGACACGGCGGCGGCCTGCGGATCGGCGCGCGCTTCGGCTTCTAGCGCGAGGCCGCTGGACTTCTCCCAAGGTCCGGCGGCCAACGCCGCCCTCTCCTAGACGGGCTCCAGGCCCTGCTGTTCGACCACGGTCCTCATGGACGCATGATGGGAAGTTTTCCCATCCGGTGCTAGGACGCGTCCATGGTTCGCAAAGTCACCGCCAAAGTCATCAAGGATCCGACCGCAGAGGCCGACCGCGCCTGGTTCGAGGCCCATCCCGAGCGGCGCTTTCGCCTGCGCGATCCGGCCCTGGTCGAGTTCAAGGATCCGCTGGGGGATCCTGGCGAAGGCTTCTCCTGGCGCGTGCTGGTCGCCCGCCTGTCCGACGGCGGCCGCCTGCGCCTGCCGGTCTCGCTGTCGTGGGAACTGCACAACGACCACGCCAAGGACCAGCATCTGAAGATCCTGTTCGACCAGGTCGCGCCGCCCGAGGCCAAGGCGCGTCTAGGCTGAACCGCGCCATGCGGGGGGATATGATCCGCACGATCCTCCTGTGGGCGCTGGTCCTGGCGCTGGGCGCGTTCGCGCTGCAGTGGCTGGAGTACCGGTTCGTGGCCCGCGCCTTCTCCTGGCAGATCTATGTAGGCCTGATCGGCGCGGCCTTCGCGGCCGGCGGTGTCTGGGTCGGCTGGAAGCTGGCGGCGCGGGCGCGGCCCGAGCGCTTCCAGCGTAACGACGCGGCCCTCGCCGCCCTGGGCCTGACGGGCCAGGAGGTGAAGGTGCTGGAGCGCCTGGCGGCGGGCCGCTCCAACAAGGAGATCGCCCGCGACCTGGGCCTCTCCCCCAATACGGTCAAGACTCACGTCGCCAACCTCTACGCCAAGCTCGAAGTCAGCCGCCGCACCCAGGCGATCGGCAAGGCCCGGGATCTGGCGCTGATCCCCTAGCTTGACCGCCGCCCGTTAGGACGAAACTGTCGATCTCACCCTTTCGGGCGATACCGTCGCGGACACGGCGACGGCAGCCTTGGGACGCGTCGCGGGGCGGCGCGGAGGAGAAATTCCATGACACGCACCATCCTGACCTACGGCCTGATCTCGGGCGTCATCATCATCCTGGGCATGATCGCCACCATCGTCTTCTCGGCCCAGCACAGCCTGTGGCTGGGCTATCTGATCATGCTGGTCGGACTTTCCGCGATTCTGCTGGCGATCAAGTCGCACCGCGACAGGGCGCTGGGCGGGGTCATCAAGTTCTGGCCGGCCTTCCTGGTCGGCCTGGGCGTCGCCGTGGTCGCCGGGATCGCCTATGTCGCCATATGGGAAGCCTATCTGGCCATCACCCACTATCGCTTCATGGACGAGTACACGGCCAGCATCCTGGCCTCGAAGAAGGCCGAGGGTCTTTCCGGCGCAGCCTACGCCAAGCTGGCGGCGGAAATGGCGGAGATGAGGAAGAGCTACGCCAACCCGCTGTACCGAATGCCGATGACCTTCATCGAGATCTTTCCCGTCGGCCTGCTGGTCGCCCTGGTCAGCGCGGCCCTGGTGCGAAACCCGCGTTTCCTGCCGGCCAAGACCTCGGTCGCTTCACGATAGGGGAAGCGGCCAACGAGCCTCAAGCCGCCTGCAGCTGCTGCTTGACCCGCTCGGCCAGGGTCTTGATGTCGATCGGCTTGGGCAGGAAGGTCACGCCCGTTTCGCCTTCCAGCAGATCGCTGAACTCGGCCTCGGCGTAGCCGGAGATGAACATCACCGGCGCGTTGCCCAGATAGCCGCGAGCCTTCTTGAGCAAGGTCGGTCCGTCGATGCCGGGCATGATCACGTCGGAGATCAGCAGGTCGATCGTGCCGGCGTGCTCCTCGGCGATGATCAGGGCCTCCTCGCCGTCGGCGGCTTCCAGCACCTCGTAGCCGCGGGCGCGCAGCAGGCGAGCGGCGACGCTGCGGACGGCGTCTTCGTCCTCGACGAACAGGATACGGCCAGCGCCCGACAGGTCGCGGGCGGCGCGCGGCTTGACCGGCTCGGCGGCGGCCTGGACGGCGGCGACGCCCGCAGGAGCGTCGTAGATTGGCAGGAAAATGCGGAAGGCCGCGCCCTCGCCCGGCCGGCTGTGAACATGGATCCAGCCGTCGCTCTGCTTGACGATGCCGTAGACGGTGGCCAGACCCAGGCCGGTCCCCTCGCCCACCGGCTTGGTGGTGAAGAAAGGATCGAAGATCTTGCCCATGACATCGGGCGGGATGCCGGGGCCGTCATCCGACACCTCGATGAAGGCGACATCGCCCTCGGCCGCCGGGAAGCCCAGGCCGATGGCCTCGTCCCGGGTCAGGCGGGCGGTGCGGATCCGCACGATGCCGCCGCCCTTGGCCGCGCGCACGGCGTCGCGGGCGTTGACCGCCAGGTTCATGACCGCCGTCTCGAGCTGGCTCTTGTCGGCGCGCACCTTCGGCAGGTCGCGGCCGTAGTCGGTGATCAGCTTGACGTCTTCGCGCAGCAGGCGGCGCAGCAGGACCTCGAACTCCGAGATCAGCTCGCCCAGGTCCAGCACCTCGCGCTGAACGGTCTGCTTGCGCGAGAAGGCCAGCAGCTTGCGGACCAGGTCGGCGGCGCGCACCCCCGTTTGACGGATCTCGTTCAGGCCCTCGTACGACGGATCGCCGACCGGGTGACGGTGCAGCAACTCGTCCAGGCGCAGCTGGATGGCGGTCAGCAGGTTGTTGAAGTCGTGGGCGACGCCGCCGGCCAGTTGGCCGATGGCCTGCATCTTCTGCGACTGGGCCAGCTGAAGCTCCATCTGCTTCTGCTCGGACACGTCGATCATGTAGGCCACGACGCGCCCCTCGGCGCGGTAGAGATAGAGATGGGCGATGCGGGTCTGATCGCGGGCCAGACGCACCTCGAACGGGCCGGCCTTGCCCTCGTTCAGGCGGGTCTCGGCCTCGGCGCGCGAGGCCGGGTCGATCAGATCGCCGAACACCATGCCCGCCTTGCCGCCGGTCATGGTCGTCAGGGCCGGATTGACCTCCAGCACCTTCGACCTGAACGGATCCAGCCCTTCAAGCAGCGCCGCGCCGAACGGCGAGGCCCCTGCGAAGGCGTCCAGGGTGGTCGGCGGCGGGGCGACGCGCTCGGCGACCGGCGCGGTCGCCAGCGTCTCGACCACGCGTTCGAGCTCGACGATCGGCGTCAGACGGATCAGCAGGCGACCGCCCGCCAGGCGCGAGACATTGGCCGTGTGGTCGACGCCACTGGCGCGCAGCACGCCCTGAGCCATCTCGCCCTTGCGGGCCTGGACCAGGGCGGCGAACAGGCTGGAGCCGGCCACACCCTTGGGCAGGCGGCGCTGATCGCCCATCACCTCGCGCCAGGACAGGTTCGCGGCCAGCAGGCGACCGTCCGGCGCGGCCAGGGCCGCCGGCTCGCTGAGCGCGTCGATGAAGCCCTCGGCCTGGTCGACGTCGGCGCCCGTCACCGCCGAGCCGCGGATGGCCACCAGGCCCAGGATCGCCACGCCGGCCACGCCCAGCAACAGCAGCAGACCGGCCAGGGTCACCGGTCCGGCCTTCAGCGCCGGCGCCACGGCGAACGCCGCAGCGGCCACGAAAAACACCGCCGCGCCCACCAGCCACGGATCGAAGCGCCGGCGCGGCGCGCCGGTCGGAGCTTTGTCCTGAAGCTGGAAATCGGCCATCGGCTGGATTGTTACCTTTGTTACGGCGAAGCCGCGACTCACCTGTAGTCGGAAAAGAATAGCCTTTCCCGACTGCTAGGTCAGTTTTCTGGAAATTGAGTCTTATAGAGGACGCGCGCGCTGCCCAGCGCGCCCCTGAGGCCGCGATTGGGGCTTCTTTCCGTTCATGATGAAGCTGATGACCTTGGCGACCGCCTCGAAGTGCTCGACCGGGATCTCCTGGTCGACCTCGACGCTGGCGTAGAGGGCGCGAGCAAGGGGCGGATCCTCCAGCACCGGCACGCCATGTTCCTCGGCCAGGGCGCGGATCTTCAAGGCCAGTTCGTCGACGCCCTTGGCCACGCACATCGGCGCGGGGGTCTCGCCGGCCTCGTACTTCAGCGCGACCGCGTAGTGGGTCGGGTTCATGACGACGACGGTCGCCTTGGGCACGGCCTGCATCATCCGCTGGCGCGAGCGCTGCATCTGGATCTGGCGTCGCTTGCCCTTGATGTGCGGGTCGCCGTCCGACTGCTTGAACTCGTCCTTGACCTCCTGAAGGGTCATGCGCATGCGGTTCATGAACCGAATCCGCTGCCAGAAGTAGTCGAAGGCGGCGGTGGCGACCAGGAAGATGATCACCATGATCAGCAGCTTCTTGGACAGCTTCAGCGCCTCGGGGATCAGCAGCGAGACGTCCATGCCGACCAGGTTGCGCACCTCGCCGACATTGGGCTTCAGCACCATCCAGGCGATGAAGGCCGTAACGCCGATCTTCAGGACCGACTTGGCGAACTGCACCAGCCCGTCCATGCCGAAGATCCGGGTAAGGCCCTTCAGCACATTCAGCTTGCTGAAGTCCGGCTTCAGCTTATCCGGCGTCAGCATGAAGCCCGTCTGCGAGACGTTTGCGATCACGCCCATGGCGGCGGTGACGATCATGACCAGCAGCAGCGGCGGCAGGGCGGCCATCACCGCCTGCTTCATGATCAGCACGGCCCCGCCGCTGGAGATCTCGATCGTGCCGGCGTGGGCGATGAACGGATAGAGCGCGCTCATCAGATCGCGCGTCAGCCAGCCGCCGGCGATCAGGATCACCGAGACCGCGCCAGCCAGCGAGGCCAGCTGCGGGATGTCGGCCGACTTGACGACGTCGCCCTTGGCCCGCGCATCCGACAGCTTCTTGGCTGACGGTTCTTCTGTTTTCGACTCGGGATCTGAATCTTCCGCCATGCCGCGCCCCTAGTTGAACACGGCCAGAAGTTCGCGGTAGCGGTCGGTCCAGACCATGGCGATGCCGCCAAGCGACAGGGCCAGCAGGGACAGGCCCAGGATCACGCTGAGCGGCGAGGTCACGAAGAAGATCTGGAACGCGGGCATGACCCGGCCGACCAGGCCCGTGGCGAGGTTGAAGACCAGCGAGAACACGATCACCGGCGCGGCCAGCTGGATGCCCAGCGAGAACGACTGCGCCACCGTCCGCACCGCCAGAGTGACGGCGTCGTTGATCGGTACGGCGCGGGTGAACGGGAAGATCGTGTACGACTTGACGATCGCGCCAATGAACAGGTGATGCAGCCCCGTGGCCATCACCAGGGTCAGGCCCATCATCGACAGGAAGGTGGCCACCGCCGTGCTGGAGCCCTGCATCGAGGGGTTCACGCTCTGGGCGAAGGACAGGGTGGTCTGCATCGAGATGATTTCACCGGCCGTGGTCAGGGAGCTCATGAACAGGCGCAGCACCGAGCCGATCATCAGGCCGATCAGGATCTCGTGGATCACCCCGCCGACCAGGCCGCCCAGGGTGGTCGGGATCGGCGGCGCGGTGTTCTGGACCAACGGCCCCAGGATCAGGGCCATCAGCAGGGCGAAGGCCAGGCGCACGCGCGGCGGCACCGACTGTTCGCCGATGCCCGGCATGGTCATGACCATGGCCCCGACCCGCGCGAAGACGAGGCCGGCGACATAGACCTGGAACGCCGTGGCGAAGGAGTTCACCTGAAGGCCCCCTGCCCTTGCGCTACATGCCGGCGATGCGGGCGGCGATCTGGCGCATGAAGCCGCTCATCAGCGCGCCCATCATCGGCAGGAAGATCAGCAGCGACACGAAGATGGCGACGATCTTGGGGGCGTAGACCAGGGTCTGCTCCTGGATCTGGGTCAGGGCCTGGAACAGGCCGATGGCGACGCCGATCACCAGACCGACGATCAGGCAGGGCGCACACAGCTGCAGGGTCAGCCAGATCGCGTCCCGGCCGACATCAAGAACCTCTGCGCCCGTCATGCGAAGCCTCGTGGGAATCGGCCGTACTGGCCGCGTTGTTTCGAGGCCCGAAGATGGGCGAAATATGGTTAACAGGGCGTTAGGGGTTGTCGCCCGAACGCCTGGATAAGCGGGGCGCGACGGTGGGTCGCGGGCTTAGCGTTCAGGCCGCCGCCGCGCCCGCCGGGCCTTTCCGGATTGGCAGCAGGCGGCCCATGGTCAGGCAGCGCCAGATCCACTCGAAAGGTCCCATTTCGAACCGCTTGAGCCACAGCGGCGACCAGGTCAGCTGCAGCGCCCAGATCGCCAGGACGATTCCCCAGAGCGCCGGCCGGTCGACCTGCCCCATCAGCGCGCCTCGGCCGCCGTAAAAGATGCAGGTCATGATCAGTGACTGGGTCAGGTAGTTGGTGAAGGCCATCCGCCCCGCCGCCGCCATCGGCGACAGCACCACCGCCGCGCCGGCCTTCAGCAGCAGGATCAGCACGCTGGCATAGGCAAGCGAAATGAATGGCGTCAGCACCCTGCCCAACACATCTCCGCCCAGGACCGGCGCGCCGGCCATGACCGCGCGCCACTCCAGCCAAGAAACGATCGCCAGCCCAGCAGCGCCCGCAGCGGCAACCGCCGCATAACGCCTAGTGCTCGAGCGCCCCGCCAGGAAGCCGGACTTGAACAGCGACAGGCCGATCATCATCAGGCCCAAGGTCGCGGGCAACAGGCGCGGATAACCCGACAGCAGCCGCTGATATTCCTTGGTATTGACGCGATAGGCCCCAGCCCAGGAACTCTTGGCCTCAGCCAGATCGGCCTCGGCCCCGGCCTTGCGCTTGGCGATGGCGGCGGGCGGCGGCGTCAGTTGAGCCTCTGCTCTCGCTCGAGCCTCGGGCGGCGCGAAAGGCAGGGCGCCCGGCGGCAGGTGCTGCAGCGTCATGGCGCCGTAGAGCAGGACGCCGGCGATCATCAGCGTCCGCGCCGACAGCGAGCGGCAGAAGAACATGATCGCCCCCGTCGAGGCGTAGAGCGTGAGAATGTCGCCCCACCAGATCCCGAAGCCATGGATCATGCCCAGGATCAGCAGCACCGCCAGGCGCCGTGCCAGGAACTTGCCGCGCGTCCTGTCCGACAGTTCGCCGCCCACCAGGAACAGCGAGACGCCGAACAGCATCGAGAACAGGGTGACGAACTTCTCGTGGAAAAAGGCCTGGACGATCCAGAAGGCGATCGCCGTCCAGCCCTCGTGCGGGAACGGCCAGGTCGCGGGATTCAGCGAGGCCAGCATCGGCGCGGCGAAGCCGTCGGCGTTCACCGCCAGTATGCCCAGGATGGCCAGGCCGCGGATCAGGTCCAGCGCCTGGATCCGCACCTTGGATTTGACCGGCGGAGACGTCGTTCCCGAGTTCGCATCAACCGCCGTCATCGCCATCCTCCAAGCCACGGCCTAGTCTGGCCGGGCTTGGGGCGGGCTGTCGCGTTTATTCCGCGTCATGAAGGGATGGATGCGCCGGGACGCCCACCCGCGTCTTAGCGAATGCGGATCCGCACCGGCACCTGGATGTACGACCCCGCGCGGCTCTTGCCGTCCGGGCCCAGCAGGTCGACCTGGGTCTGCGAGATCATCGACAAGGCGGCCTGGCCGACGCCGAGGTCGTTCGGGCTCTCTTCCTGGACAGTGCAGGCGGTCAGGTAACCGTCCTGCTTGACCATGCAGTTCAGCAGGGCGACGGCGACGCGCGGCTCGGACACGGGGGTCAGCAGGTCCGACGGAGCCTTGACTTGAGCCGGGGTGGCGGCGACGGCGGCGGCGAGAGCGAGCGAAGCGATCACGAGTTCATCCCTTACTTATCTTTGTTCGGCCGGCCTTCCGCCGCCCCTCTCCCGCTTTGGGAGTGTTCCGTTTCGGATCAGGCGGCCTGGGCCTGCTTCAGGCGTTGCAGGCCCTGTGCCGCCAGGTCTGTGAGCGAGCGCAAACCCAGCTCGGAAAAGACGTCGAACGCGCAGGCCAGGGCCGCGCCGGCGCGGGCCAGGCGACCATCGTCGCGGCCCGTGATCTCGACCCGAGCCTCGTAGAGGCGGGCCAGGTTCATCTGGGCCACGGCCCAGCTGGCCGGGTCTCGGCCGCCGGGAGCGGCGGCCAGCTCGGCCTTGAACGCCAGCTCGGCGGCATCCAGCACCGCCAGATCCGCGGTCAGCTCGGCGCAGCGGGCCAGGCACAGGGCTCGGTTGTTTGCGACCACCGCGCGCAGGGCGAGGGCCGGTTGAGCCTTCAGCACCTGGGTGGCGCGGTCATAGGCCGAAACCGCCTGCTCGAAGGCGCGCTCGCTGGTCGAGGCTTCGCCAAGGGCCTGAAGCCCCGCGCCCAGCGACGCGCCGGCCCGCGCCCAGTCCATCGGGCTGTGCTCGATCGACAGCACGTCGACGGCGGCGAAATGGGCCTCGACCCCCTTGGTGATGTGGCTCAACTCGCCATCCAGCTCTCCCAGCAGGACCAGCGCCTGACCGCGCAAGCCTTCCAGGCGGGCCCAGGCCAGGGGTTCGAAGTCGGAGTCGAGCACGCTGGCGGCGGCCTTGGCCTCTGCCGCGGCCAGTTCGGCCAGGGCGCGATCCTTCAGGCGCTCGGCGCAGGCCAGGATCAATTCGATACGGGCGGCGCGCTGGTCGGCCAGTAGCAGACGGGCCGATCCGCCCTTCACCCGCTTGACGGCCGCCAGGGCGCGCAGCGGCGCTTCATAGGCCTGAACCGCGGCCAGGGCGCGGTCGACGTTGTTCTCGGACAAGGCGGCGCGGCCTTCGAGACCGGCGGCCAGGGCGATGCAAAGCGGCGTGCGCTGGTTGACCGGCGTGCGCGCCAGGGTGGCGGACGCGGCGGCGATCAGGCCCTCGTCGCCAAACAGGTCCGCGCCCAGAATGGCCAACAGCGCCTGCTCGCAGCGCGCGGCGGCCAGGGCGTCCGAACGGCGCTCAGCCTCGAAGATCTTCACGCCGGCCTCGGCCTGGGCCGCGCCCTTGCGCAGCGCGGCGGCGTCGCCGCCTCGGCGGGCCAGTTCGCGCCAGACGACGGCGGCTTCCAACAGCCGCGCGCCGCGGTCCTTGGCGCCGATCCGGCCGGCGACCACGTCGGCCGAGCGGGCCTCGTTATTCAGCAGGCGCAGGTCGAGCAGTTCGAGCAGCGAGGTGTCCCCGCCGGTCAAACCCTCTCGCCAGGCCCCCTTGGAGTCGGCGTCCACACCAAACAACCGCTTCAGATCCCGTCCGAACTCGAACATCGCCTTGCGCACTCCGCCTACGGATCGTCCCACGCCGGGACAGCCCGACGGAGGTTCAACGCACAATCAGCAAAACCGGAGCCAGCGACTTTAACAAGTGGTTAACAGGTGTTTACGGCGCGTTAACCATAAATATTTTCCATATTTTTACACCTTGTTTATTATTTCAACCAATTTGGTTGACCATGTAGTGAATTGGCACACTTCTTGCTTTGTCGAATACAAGCAGAGCCGTGAAGCGACATGCGTTATTAGAACTTCGTTCATTGAACTGAAAATGACGTTAACCCTAAGATTTAAGCCTCAGTTTACCTTTCGTTCACGGGCGCCCTCCCCTTCTTGCGGCGAAGCAGGCTAGAACGCAGCCAGGAACGCCTCTCCGGGAGCCCATCATGGCCGCCGTCACCCTATGGATCACCAGCCTGTGCCGCGCGGAACCGGGCTATGGCGGCTGGTCGTATGTGCGACGGCTGGACGGCGAAACCGGCGCGGCGGCCATCAAGGGCGCGGCCGGCGGCGAGCGGCGGACCAGCGCCGCAAAGATGAGCCTGACGGCTCTGTCCGAGGCGCTGGACAGCCTCTCGGACCTGCCGAAGGACACACGAGTGACCCTACGCTTCGCCGATCCTGATCTGGCCGCGCAACTGGTGACTTTGGACGGCGCCTACGCCACGGCCGAGCCAGATGCCTGGGCCGCCGCCCGCGCCGCGCTCGCGGCCCGTCCCGTTCTGGAACTGGTCCCAGCTTCGACCTCCGCACCAGCGAACGGTTTCCTCGACGCCTGGGCCGAATTCGGGCTGGACACGGCCAAGTCCCGCGGCAGCTTCAAGGCCGCGATCCCCAAGCCGAACCTGCTCAAGTTCCCGGGTTAGCTCGCGCTGCTTACGATCAGATCCGCCGTCGCCGGATTACAGGCGAACGGAATGTCGGCCAGGGTCGCCATCCGGATCAGCGCCTTGACGTCGACGTCGTGCGGCTGCGGCGACAGCGGATCGACGAAGAAGATCAGCACGTCCAGCCGCCCCTCGGCGATCATCGCGCCCAGCTGCTGGTCGCCGCCCAGCGGGCCGCTCTTCAACCGCGTCAGATTCAGCTTCGGCAAAGCCTGAAGGATACGCCCGCCGGTCGTGCCGGTCGCGAACAGCGCCTTGTCCTTCAGGAACGCCTGATGCGCCTCCGCCCACGCCACGAGCGCGGCCTTCTTGTCGTCGTGGGCCACGAGACCGATGGCGAGGGGGCTGGGCATGGGCGACTCCCTGAGCTTTCAAGCGTCGCACTCATTTCGCGCCCGCGCTCCCGTGGCAAGCATTGCTCTGCTCGCCGCTTGAGCAAGGCGCTCTTTTGCGACGACCGCCTCTTGCGCCCGCCGTCGTGGAGGTTCGTCCTGCGCCTGTCGGGCAATGGGGAGAACGATCATGACCAAGCGGATGACTGGCGCGCCGGCCCTGGGACGCCGATCCTTTCTGCGTAGCGCCGCCTTCCTGGCGGCCGCGGCGCCGATCCTGACCGAGGCCCAGTTGGCCATGGCCGCCGCCCAGACCAGCGCGCCGCCGTCCGGCATGGCCTTGCACGGCCAGAGCCCCAACGCGCCACCGCCGAGCATGACGCTGATCAACGCCAACGAAAACCCGCTGGGTCCCAGCAAGGCCGCGTGCGACGCGATCGCCCGGGTCGCCCCCTTGGGTGGGCGCTACGACCTGAACGGCGAGACCGACCTTCTGGCGCGAACCTTCGCCGCCCAGAACGGCCTCAAGCTCGAGAACGTCGCCGTCTATGCCGGCTCGTCCGAGCCCCTGCACTACAGCGTGCTGGCCTTCACCTCGCCGACGAAGAGCTTCGTCACCGCCGATCCATCCTACGAGGCGGGCATGTACGCGGCCAAGACCAGCCAGGCCAAGGTGGTGAAGGTGCCCCTGACCGCCGACTACGCCCACGACGTCAAGGCCATGGTCAAGGCCGACGCCCAGGCCGGTGTCATCTATATCTGCAACCCGAACAACCCGACCGGCACGCTGACCACCAAGCAGGACATCGTCTGGGCGCTGGAGAACAAGCCGGCCGGTTCGATCCTGCTGGTCGACGAGGCCTATATCCACCTGACCGACGCCCAGGACACCCTGGACCTTGTGGCCGCCGGCAAGGATCTGATCGTGCTGCGGACCTTCTCGAAGATCTACGGCATGGCCGGCATCCGCTGCGGCTTCGCCGTCGCCCGGCCCGACCTGCTGGCCAAGCTGACGCCGTTCGGCCAGAACGCCATGCCGATCACCGGCTCGGCCGCCGCGCGCGCCTCGCTTGAGGACGCCAGCTTGGTCCCCGAGCGCCGCAAGATCATCGGCGACACCCGCCGCGACACGATCGGCTGGCTAAAGGCCAACGGTTACAAGGTCATCGGCGACCCGCAGACCAACTGCTTCATGATCGACACGGGGCGGAACGGAAAGGCGGTGTTCGCGGCGATGAAAGCCAAGAACGTCCTGATCGGTCGCACCTGGCCGATCTGGCCCAACGCCGTCCGCGTCTCGGTCGGTACGCCCGAGGAGATGGCCAAGTTCAAGGTCGCGTTCAAAGAGGTCATGGACGCCAAGCCGATGGCGTTGGGCGACCACGCCCAGCACGCGGAACTGGACTATTACGCGACGCTTTAAGACCCCGGCCGGCGAAGACGACTCCGCCGGCCTACCTACCCGTCAAGCCAGCTTGAACTTCGGCGGCGGCAGGCTCAACCGGGTGTCGGCGACGGCGTCACCGCGGAAGAACCGCACCAGCAGGCCCTGCACGTCGGGATGAGCCTCGAAGACGTTGTGACCCGCGTTCTCGACGATCACCCTGGACTTGCGCTTGAACTGAGCCGCGACCTCGTCCTGTTCGGACATCGGCGTGCGGCCGTCCAGCGTGCCGGCGAGCAGAAGGGCCGGATGGTCGATCCGGAGCGGCGTTCGGAAGGTTTCGCCCAGGTCCACGCCTGGGACCGCCCCCAGCAGTTGCGGCATCGGAAAGTTCAGGGCCTCGCCCAGCACGGCGGTCTTGGCCTCGCGCCGCACCAGGGCCAGCCGGCCCGGCGAGATGCCCGACGCCAGGTCCGTCGCCTCGGGCATGCCGGCGATGCCGAGCTGCCCCGCGAACTCGCCCACGAACGGCTTGAGCACGTCCGTGTTTCCGGCGTCCAGCGCCAGATAGAGCCCCGGCAGCATGACCAGGGTCTGCGGATTGGCGATCATCCCGCCAGCCATCAGCTGAATGGCGAAGCCGCCCAGCTTCAGCTCGACCGGCTTGCCGTTCAGCGTGGCGGCCATGCTGACCGGCGCGGTCTCCATCTTGGCGTGCACTCGCCGCATCAAGGCCGGCAGGTCCGGGATCGCCGCTCGGACGGCATGGTCGGCGGCCAGGAGGCTGTCCACCTGTCGCAGCATCGCGTCGACCGCCGCCGGCCGCTTCACGGTCTGGTCCTGACCTTCCAGGCTGGCCAGGGCCACGCGGTTCACCCGCTCGCCGTGCCGTTTGAGCATGCTGAGCGCCAGGTGGCTGCCATAGCTGATGCCCCACAGATCGACCTTCTCGGCGCCCAGATGGCGTCGCAGATCCTCGATGTCGTCGGCGTTCTGTTCGGTATTGTAGCCGGTCATGGCCACCCCGGCCTTGGTCCAGTCGGCCCACGCCTCCTGGAAGTCCCGCCGGAAATAGGACGTCAGCCCTGCCTCGGTGAACGGCGGGGGCGGGCGCGTCGAGGCTGGGCGCTCGGGGATGTGGTTGGACAGGCCTGTGCCACGCTGGTCGAAGGCGATAACATCCGCCACCTCGCGCAGGGCCATGAAGATGGGATAGCGCGGTCCGCCCGCCGCCCGCGTCGCCAGGCCGCCCGGTCCGCCGGCCAGATAGATGATCGGCGGCCCAGGCTTGGCCGCCGTCGAGGCGAACCGGACATAGCTCAGGCGGATCTTCCGCGAGCGAGGATCGCGACGGTCCTCCGGAACCTCGAAGAAGCCCCGCTCGGCGTCGGTCTCCTGGCCCTTCCAGCCCTTGAAGCGGAACGGACCGGGCGGAGGCGAGGACCGCGCGGCGGCCTGGGCCAGCGCCAGGCCAGGAACGGCGAGACCAGGGAGAGCGAGGCCGGCGGCGAGCACGGCGCGGCGATTGAGGAATGCATGGGTCATGACGGCAGCTGAGCCGATCAGCGGGGCCGTCCGCCACACCACTTCGGTCAACGGCGGCTGGCGATCGGTGAACGGTGGCGCGCCTCGGCGAACGGCGCTCTACAGTGACGCCATGTGGCGAACCCTGCTTCCGATCCTCTTTCTGACAGGCCTCGCGACTCTGGCGCGGGCCCAGGACCTGGCGTGGGAGGCCTGCCATGGCGCGGCCAGCGTGACGGGACCCGTGCTGAGCGATTGCCGTCCAATCGGGGACTTCGTCGATCCCCAAGGCCAGGAGCTCTGGATCCGAGCGACGATCCCCGCTCCGAGCGACACCCAGCCGCGCGCCCTGTACGTGGCGGGCGTCGCCTCGTCCGAAGCCTGGCTTAATGGCGAGCGGCTGGGATCCAACGGCCGCCCTGGGGCGTCGGCGCGGGACGAGATCCCAGGACGCTATCAGGCGACCTTTCCGATCCGCGAGACCGCCTGGCGCCCGGACGCGAACACCCTGGTGGTGCGCCTGTCGTCCTTCCATGGCGGCCTGCGCTTCGCCGGCCCCATGACCGCCATCACCGTTCTGCCCTTCCCCTACCCACAGCGCGCCGCTCTGTTGGCCGTGACCTTCGTGGCGACCGGGACCCTGCTGGCGGCGGCGTTCGGGTTTGGCGTCATCCACGCCCTGAGACGGACAGGCTCCAGCCTCATCCTGGCCGCCATGGCGAGCGTCGCGGCCGCGCAGTCCATCGTCGAGAGCCTGCGGCCGCTCTTCAACTATCCCTATCCGCTTCATGCTTGGCGGATGAGCGCCATCTGGGGGCTGGCGGCCGCCTTCGCGATCCTGCTGGTCGCCTATGTGACCAGCCGCTTCCTGCCCAAGGCGCGGGGCCTGATGATCGGCCTAGCGCTGGGCGGGGTCGGCGCCACGGTCCTGCTTCCTGGCTTCGACAACAAGACGGTCTGGGCGCTGATCCTGGGCGTGGCGCTGGCCGTGGCGCCGGCGGTCGCGGGCGTGCGGCGACGCGTCCCCGGCGCCCGGCCCGCCCTGGCCTATCTGGCGCTGTTCCTGGCCCTGGCCCTCGGCTTCCCCGAATGGCTGGCCGACTTCTCCTACTTCCTGCTCGCCGCCAGCCTGGTGCTGCCGCTGCTGATGGTCGAGGTCGTACGGCTGGGCCGCGAGGACCGCGGCCGCGAAGCCGCCCTGACCCGCGCCGTCAGCCTTCCCGACCGCCTCACGGTGGCCTCGGCCCGGGGCGTCGAGCTGGCGCCCATCGCCGAGATCCTGGCCGTGGTCGGGGCCGACGATTATGTCGAGCTGCGGATGGTCGGGGGCCGAAGCCTGCTACACGCGGCGCGCCTTGACGGGCTGACGGCCCAACTGCCGGCGAACTTCCTGCGTATCCACCGGTCAGTGATCGCCAACCTGGCGCACGTCCAACGGTTAGAGCGCGAGGGCGACCGCTGGCGGCTGCATCTGAGCGAGGGCGCGCCCCTGCCCGTCAGCCGTTCCCGCCAGCCCGCCGTGCGCGAGGCGCTGGAAGCGGCTAGCGCCTAGGCCCGTTCCTTGGTCCGCTCGAAGCGCACCTTCGGATAGCGCTCGGCGACATAGCCGATTTCCCAGGACGACTTGCCCAGGAAGACCGGTTGCTCGTCGATGTCCTGGCCCATGGCCGACTTGTGCTTGTTCACGAAGTCCTCGACGTCGGCCTTGTCGCCGCCCAGCCAGCGGGCCTCGGCGTAGGGGCTGGCCTCGAATATGCATTCGAGCTGATACTCGTTGGCCAGACGATCGGCCATGACCTCGAACTGCAGCTGGCCGACGGCGCCGACGATGAAGTCGCTGCCGATCATGGGGCGGAACAGCTGGGTGACACCCTCCTCGGCAAGGCCTTCCAGCGCCTTCTTCAGGTGCTTGGCCTTCAGCGGGTCCTTCACGCGTACGCGGCGCAGGATTTCCGGGGCGAAGTTGGGCAGGCCCGCGAAGCGCAGGGTCCCGCTTTCGGACAGGCTGTCGCCCACCCGCAGGACGCCGTGGTTCGGGATACCGATCACGTCGCCGGCGAAAGCGTCCTCGGCCAGCTCACGGTCCGACGCGAAGAACATAATCGGCGCGTTGACGCTCATGGCCTTGCCGGTGTTCTGAGCCTTCAGTTTCATGCCGCGGGTGAAGCGACCGCTGGTCAGACGCAGGAACGCGATCCGGTCGCGGTGATTGGGGTCCATGTTCGCCTGGACCTTGAAGACGAAGCCCGACACCTCGCTGTCGCCCGGGGCGACGTGGGTCTCGACGCCGTTGCGGGTGGCGGCCGCCGGCTTCGGCGCGGGCGCGTAGGCGCCGATGCCGCCCAGCAGCTCCGAAACGCCGAAATGGCGCAGGGCCGAGCCGAAGAACACCGGCGTCATGTGGCCTTCCAGGAAGCTCTGCACGTCGAACGGCTTGCCGGCCTCGGTGACCAGCATGGCGCTGTCTTCCAGCTCGGCCTTCTCCTCGGGATCGAGATACTGGACCACCGCATTGCCCTTGAAGGCGACCGGGTCGGGATGGCCCTCGTCGTCGGTCGAGCTCTTCTTGGCGTAGGGGATGAACTTGTCGGCGCGCAGGTCCAGCATGCCCTTGAAGCGGCCGCCAGAACCGGCCGGCCAGTAGAGCGGCGCCGGGTCCAGGGCCAGCTTGGACGAAACCTCGTCCAGCAGCTCGAACGGGTCCTGGGCCTCGCGGTCCATCTTGTTGATGAAGGTGATGATCGGGATGTCGCGCAGGCGGCAGACCTCGAACAGCTTCAGGGTCTGCGGCTCGATGCCCTTGGCGGCGTCCAGCACCATGATCGCCGCGTCGGCGGCCGTCAGGGTGCGGTAGGTGTCTTCCGAGAAGTCCTCGTGGCCCGGGGTGTCCAGCAGGTTGAACATCAGGCCGTCGTGGTCGAACGTCATCACCGACGCCGAGACCGAAATGCCGCGCTCGCGCTCGATCTTCATCCAGTCCGACTGGGTGCGGCGGGTCTGGCCGCGCGCCCGCACCGCGCCGGCGGCTCGGATCGCCCCGCCGGCCAGCAGCAGGTTTTCCGTCAGGGTCGTCTTGCCCGCGTCGGGGTGGCTGATGATGGCGAAGGTGCGCCGACGGGCGGCTTCAGCGGCGGGGGAAGTGCTCATGGCCGGGGACTAGCCCCATCGGCTCTTCTTGTCACCTTCCACCTTACCGACCGCCGTCGTCACCATCCCCAACGCTTCCAAACAAGGACACCTCCGCGACAGGGATCGCTTGCACATCCCTAAATTGAATTCGATCGCTGCGGACAAGGCGACTCGGCCCTCTTTCCGCGCCCTTTCAGTTTGGCGCGATCGAAGCGCGACCAGGTTTCCATCACGAACGCGGCAATTCGCCCGGAAATGGGTCAAAATGCCCCTATTCGAAGAATGGGTTTGGAGTCATGCTTTCCTCATTCCGCACCGGCGGCGTCAGATCGTCGGGCGAATGGAGGAAATCGAACGATGGCCCTGCTCGATCATCACCGCGCGCCCAGCCGGCAGCATCCGGCGAACAGCGCGCTCTGCTTTGGCGTCACCCTGGCCGGACTGGTCGTCCTGGCCGTGACGCTTGGCTGGCTGATGACCCTGGTTCGTTTCTGAGGCCTAGGCGGCCAGACGCCGCCAGACCTGACGATCGGCCTCAAGGTTGGTGAGCGCGCCGGAGTTCTGGCGCTGCAGCAGCGTCGCCATGACTTCGAGGCTCAGCTGCGCATAGCGAACCTGAACGTCTTCCTTGCGACAGCCGCGGCCCGGCGCGACAAACAGCGCGGCATTGACGTCCGGCGCCTTGGCCACGATCAGCGCCGCGAGGCGCTCGACCCGCTCACGGTCCTTGTGGTGCAGCAGCGGTTCTTCCGCGAACAGTTCCTTGCCCAGCTCGCCGACATAGTTGAGCGATAGCGCGGCGAAACGATCGCGCGTCATCGGCGGCGAGAGTTCGGCCGCGTCAAAGCTCAGAATGACGTCGTTCATGAGGAAAAGCATGGCGGATACTGGCTGCTGAACTTTTGGGAGGGGTTCGAAAGCTCGCGCAGCATGCCCAAAATGGGCTTTAGGTCCGGTTTAGGAGCAGGGTTAACGGCGCTCTGGAGTCGCGTTCTCCACAGCTCCTCCACCGATATCGCGAGCGTTTAGGCCTCGACCGGTTCGGTCAGGAAGTGGCGGCCGTCCCGGTCCTCGATCTCCACCACCCAGACGTCCGGGTCGATGCGGGCGGCGCGCTCGACATAGGCGTCGAGATCGGGTTCGAACTCGGAACGGACCGGCTGCATCCAGAACCGCTCGCCGTCGCCGCGCGTGGCCTCGCTATAGAGCCGCGCGGTCCCGGCCCGACGGTCGACGATCTTGACCAGCACCGCGCCGGCCCGTGCGTCGCCCTTGCGGGCCACCGTGGCGAAGGCGCCGCCCAGCTCGGCGCGGCGGATCAACGCGCCGACCCAGATATCCGTCGAAAGAAGCATCGCTAACCGAACCGCAACCCGTCAGGCGTATAGCTCGCCCCTTAGGTCTCGAAGCATACGAGAAACACCGCCCCAACACCCGCCTTTTAGGCGGGCGCCGCTTTCAGGAGTTAGAAGCGCGATGGCCGCCGAAACCGGCTTCCCCTTTCGGCTATCGCGCCTTGGGACACACCCGAAAGGTCGCGGGGCGCGATGGATCGGGGCGTTGATCGGGTTGGCGGCCATGGTCGTTCCGACCGCGCTGTACGCCAACGCCGCTGACCAGCTCTACGAACGCACGCTGATGACGGCGGCCGACGGCCGTTGCCGGCTGTTCTCATCCACTGTCTCGGCCGCGCTCGACGCCTCGCGGGCCCAGGCGCGCGGCGCGACCCTGCGCTCGGGCGCCAGCGAGCTGCAGGTCGCGGCCCTGGAACAGCGCGCCCGCGCCAAAGCCGCCGGCGCGGCGTGCGATTCCAAGGACCTGGCCTTGGCCGCCTCGCGCGTGAAGAAGGCCTTCGAAGGCTATTCCCAGATGCTGGCCATGAATTATCCGGGCGACGTCGCGTCCTGGAAGGCCGAGCGCTCTGTGTCGGCGACCATCCCGGTCTGGCGGCTCTCCCAACCAGCGACCTTCGGCGGCGACCGCCTGATGTTCGGCCTGGCCGGCCGCGCCAAGGCGATGATGGCCGTGGCGACCTTCGACAACGGCCAGCGCCCCTATGCGGCGCGAATCCTCGCGCGGGACACGAGCAGGACCCTAGGGCCCTACATCGCCTCCAACGCGGGGCGGAATCTGGCGAGCAAGGTCGCGCCGCGCAACGCCAACCTGGTGTTCACCGCCCAGACTCGCGAGGAAGCGCCCCTCACCCTGCTGCCAACCAGCGCCAAGACGGGCCTGGCCTTCCGCTTCCCGCCGGCGGCGATCGACGCCATGTTGCGGCTGGATCCGCGCGAGGCGGTCACCGTGGAGTTCGTGTTCCAGGGCCGCGGCGGCGACGAGGTCACCCGCAAGGCCTATATCGAGGTAGGGGATTTTGCAGCGGGCTACGCGTTCCTGCGCTGATCAGCGCGGCGCAAAGGCGATGACGTTGTCACCCAATGCGGTCGGCGCGGGCTTGGGCTCGACCTCGACCGGCGCCTCGGCCGGCGGCGTGGACTCGGTCAGGCTTTCCAGCGTCACCGACTTCAACGGGGCCAGCAGCACCGGCAGACGCACGGACACGCTTGTGCCGGCGCCCAGGCGGCTCTCGATGGTCATCTCGCCGCCGTGCAGCTTGGCGAAGGCGCGGACCAGCGACAGGCCCAGGCCCGTACCCTTGGCCCGCTGTTCGACGCCGCCGGCCTGCTCATAGGGACGCCCCAGGCGTTCCAGGTCCTCGGGGCTGATGCCGACGCCGGTGTCGGCAACGATGATCTCCAGCACCCCGTCATAGCCGTGGGCGGTGACCGTCACCTGGCCGCCGCGCGGAGTGAACTTCAGGGCGTTGGAGACGAGGTTCAGCACGATCTGCTTCAGGGCGCGACGATCGGCGTCGACTTCCAGCTCGCCCGGCGGCAGCACGCCGCGCAGCTGAACGCCGGCGCCGTCTGCCTGGACGCGCAGCAGACGCATGGCCGCCTGCACCGCCTCGCGAGCGTCGAACACGCCGCGCTGCAACTCGAAGCGCTCAGCCTCGATCTTCGACATGTCCAGCACGTCGTTGATCAGGTCCAGCAGATGTCCGCCGCTCTCGTGAATCAACTCGGCATATTCGGCGTAACGATCGCTGAGGGGGCCGAACATCCTGGCGCGCATGATGTCCGAGAAGCCCATGATGGCGTTCAGCGGCGTGCGCAGTTCGTGAGACATGTTGGCCAGGAAGCGGGCGCGGCCGGCGGCCAGGGCCTCGGCGTCGACGCGGGCCTGGTCCAGAGCGGTCTCGCGGTTGCGCTCGGCGGTGACGTCGCGCAGCACCCCGACCAGCTGGTTGGGCGCAATGCGGGCCAGATCCAGGGCCACGGTGCGCTCGACGCCCAGGGCCGGGTTGAAGGTCAGGCTGGCCACGCCCTCGCGGTGGGCGGCGGCGATGGCGGCGGTCAGGCGCTGGCGATCGCCCGGGGCGGCCGCGCCGGTCAGGCCGCGATTGACGAGGTCGACGGTGGTGACGCCGCGCGGCGGCGCGCCGCGCACGGCGGTCACCTGACCTTGCCCGCGAATCGCGATCGCCAGGTGCGGCAGGCCGTCCAGCAGGCTCTCGAGTCCGATGATCTCGGAGGCATAACGGTCGTCGCGCGCGCCCTGGCGGCGACGGCCGATCAGGAGGCCCGCGGCAAGGCCAAGGCCCGTGGTGACCAGGGCCAGAAAGCCAAGCACGAAGGCCAGCGGACCGGTCGGGGCCGGCGGAGCCAGGCCCGAAAGCTGGGTCAGGGCGGCGACGCAGCCGCCGATCAGGGCCAGGGCCGCGCCCTCGGCCAGGCGCTTGGGCTGGTCCAGGGTCGAGGCCGCCGCGACCGGCGCGAGGCACCAGGCCGCCATGGCGCCGGAGACCCCGCCCGTCAGCACCGCCGCCAGCGAGCCGCCCACGGCCCACAAAACCAGAAGCACCGACTGGGTGCGCTCGTCGTCGCGCGAAAAGACCAAGGCCACGAGCGCCGGGACCGCGCCCGCGCCCAGAGCCGCCCAGACGGGCCAGCCGCCCCCGCTATTGGCGAACAGCGCCGCGGCCGCAGCCAGACAGATGGCCGCCAGCCAGCCCAGACGCCACGCGTACGCGGGGTCGAACCCCGCCGGAGGGGCGGGGCGTCGGATCGGGTCTGGAAGCGTTTCGAATTCCAAGGGCCGGTCGACTTGCAAGCGCGGCGGGGAGGCGCCGTCGTCAAACCTTAACGCGAGGGAGCCCTTCCCTCCAAGGCCGCACAATCGCTAAGCGATCTTTCCTCGTGGAAGCGCTGTGGACGGAAACGGAATCGTAAGCGCCGGCCGGCATCCTCCGGGCCTGAAGTCATCACGGACAGAAGGTCCGGGAGCCCCTCATGCCAGAACCGGTGTCCCTGGACACGCTGTCCGACCGCACCTTCGCGGACCCTGCCCTGGTCGATCGCCGGGCGGCCGCGAACGAGCGCCGTCGTCTGGCCCTCGACGATCGCAAGCGCTCGTTCCTGCGCATGGTCAGCCACGAACTGCGCACCCCGCTCAACGCCGTGATCGGCTTCTCCGAGATCCTCTCGCACGAACTCTACGGACCGCTCGGCAACCCGCAGTACAAGGAATATGCGGGGATCGTGCACGAAAGCGGCATGAAGCTGCTGAAGCTGGTCAACCAGATCGTCGAGATCGCCCGCCTCGAGGGTCACGTCACCGACATCGAGATGACGCCCGAGCCTCTGGACGAAGCGCTCGACGACGTGATCGACGGGCTGAAGGCCGAGATCCGGCGCCGCGACGTCATCGTCCACGTGGTCAATCAAGGCGCCCTGCCCTCGGTCCTCGCCGACAGCCGCGGCCTGCGGACCATGCTCACCAATCTCCTGCAGAACGCCGTTACGCACTCGCCCGCCGGGGGAGTCGTGCATGTCGCCGCCGGCAAGATCGGCGGCGAGATCGAGATCACCATCCGCGACCAAGGCCCCGGCGTGGAGAGCGCCGAGCTGCCCCGCCTGCTGCAACCGTTCGAACAGGGCGGCTCGGCCCTGACCCGTTCCAACGAAGGCGTCGGCCTGGGCCTGCCGATCGTCGACCTGCTGTCGCGGGCCATGGGCGGGCAACTGAAGCTGTCGTCCAGCCTGGGCGCGGGCTTCCTGGCGCGACTCATCCTTCCCGTCGCGTAGGCGCGAGCTTGCCTTGAACCGGCGCGCCGCCTAATTGGCCGCCATGACCAGTCCGATCGACGCCGCCCTCAACGACCTCGCCGACGAGTTCGAACTCCTCGGCGACTGGGAAGAGCGCTATCGCTACGTCATCGAGCTGGGCAAGGAACTGGAGCCCCTGACCGACGCCGAGCGCTCGGAAGACAACAAGGTGCGCGGCTGCGCCAGTCAGGTATGGCTGGTCACCCTGCCCCAGGCCGACGGGACCCTGGCGTTCAAGGGCGACAGCGACGCCCACATCGTCAGCGGCCTGGTCGCCATCATGCTGCGGCTCTATTCCGGCCGCGCCCCCGCCGACATCGTCGCCTTCGACGCCAAGGGCGCGATGGACAAGCTGGGCCTGTCCGAAGCCCTGTCGTCGCAGCGCTCGAACGGCCTGAAGTCGATGGTCGCCCGCATCCAGCACGACGCCCAGAAAGCCCTTGGGAAATCCCGCCTTGGCTGAGTATCGCGTCGCCGCGCTCTATCGCTTCACGCGGTTCGAGGATCCGGCGGCGATCCAGGGCCCGCTGGCGGCCTTGTGCTGTGGCCTCGGCGTCAAGGGCACCCTGCTGCTGGCCCGCGAAGGTATAAACGGCACCATCGCCGGCGAGGACGCCACTATCGAAACGGTGCTGGAGCACATCCGCGCCCTGCCCGGCTGCGCCGATCTGACGCCCAAGACCGCCTGGGCCGAGCGCATGCCCTTCCACCGGATGAAGGTCCGGCTGAAGAAGGAGATCGTCACCCTGGGCCAGCCGGACCTGGATCCGACCGACGCGGGGACCTATGTCGATCCTCGCGACTGGAACGCCCTGATCGCCGATCCCGACGTCCTGGTGATCGACACCCGCAACGACTATGAGGTCGCCGTCGGATCGTTCGCGCGCGCGATCGATCCCAAGACGACGAGCTTCTCGGAGTTTCCAGCCTGGTTTCGCGACTACCGCGCGGGCCTGGAGGCCGCGCGTGGTCCGAACGCCGCCCCGCTGAAGGTGGCCATGTATTGCACGGGCGGCATCCGCTGCGAGAAGTCGACCGCCTTCCTGAAGGCCCAGGGGGTCGAGCAGGTGTTCCACCTCAAGGGCGGCGTTCTCGACTATCTGGAACAGGTGCCCGAGCCGGAAAGCCTCTGGCGCGGCGAGTGCTTCGTGTTCGACGAGCGGGTCGCGGTCGGCCACGGCCTGTCGCCAGGGACACACGTCCTGTGCCGCGGCTGCCGGATGCCGGTCAGCGCCGAGGCCCAGACCTCCCCGCTGTATGTCGAAGGCGTCGCCTGTCCAACCTGCCACGACCAGCGCAGCGAGGACCAAAAGGCCCGCGCCGCCGAGCGACACCGCCAGGCGCGGCGCTGCGAGGCCCTGGGCATCGAACATGTCGGCGCCACTTTTCCTTCAAGGCCAAGCTGAACGCTTCGCGGTCGCCCCGCGTTGACCCGGCTCCCCTTCTGTAGGAGCCGCCCCCATGCATACGAACGAAGACCACATCAAGCTCGTCAATGGCCTGGTCGAAACCACCATCGACAGCGCCGACGGCTATGCCGAAGCCGCCAAGGACGCCGACGCCTCGCGCTACAAGGATCTGTTCGAGCGCCGCGCCCAAGAGCGCCGCTCCGTCGCCTCGGAACTGCAGAACGAGGTTCGCCGCCTGGGCGGTGAGCCCAAGGACGACGGCACCATCCTGGCCGCCGCCCATCGCGTCTTTCTGAACCTGAAGGACTCGATCACCAAGGGCGACGAGGCCGTGGTCAATGAGGTCGAGGCCGGCGAAGACCACATCAAGGCCAAGTACGAAAAAGCCCTCCAGGACACCGACGTCGACGCCCAGACTCGCGCGGCGATCGAAAAGGCCTGGACCTCGGTGAAGTCCGGCCACGACCAGATGCGCGACCTCAAGCTGTCGCTGAAGCACTAGGTTCAGCGTCAGAACGGCAAAGGGCGGGACCGAGAGGTTCCGCCCTTTCGCATGCAGATTTGCCTCCGCGCTCGACCGATCGCATATGAAGGCCATGGAAGACGCGCCGCGCCCGGTTCTCGATGAACGCCAGATCAATCTGATCGCCAAGGCCCTGGCCGAGCCCCGCCGTCGCCAGATCCTCAAGGAGGTCGGCGCCAACAGCGAACCAACAGCCTGCGGGGCGCTCGCCCAGCATGTGGCGGTCAGCGCCGCCACCTTCTCGCATCACATGAAGGAACTGGAGACGGCAGGCCTGATCAACATCTGCCGCCAGGGCAAATTCGCCTTCCTGATCCTGCGGCGCGACGTCCTCAACGCCTACCTCGCCCAGCTGGCGGAGATCTGAAGACGGCGCGATAGGCTCTTCTAAATAGCAGGGCTACGGGGTGGCATGGTCGTCTGCCGGAGCCCTGACTTATTTGAAGGGCGTGTGCGACATGCCGGGCGGCTCAAACACCGAGGCCTGCATGGCCGCATCATAGGTCGCATCCAGCCGCGATCGTTTCGCGGACCATCGCCGCCATCGCCATGCTGTCGTGCTGAAGCGCTTGATCCTCTCTACCCCCTAGACGTGACCCGCACGCCGCTGAAATGGGCCAGCGTGCCGGGGCCGATCCACAGCGCCACGGCCCCCTTGGCGTCGGCGCCGTGCTTGAGGTCGCCGACGATCAGGGTCGGCTGCTCGGCGCCGTCGACATGCAACCGGGCCTTGGAGCCCGCCACCACGATCCGCACATGCGTCCATCGGCCTGGTTCGAGATCGACATAGGTCTCGTACTTGGCCGGGGCTTCGGCCCGCAGTCGCTCCCAGGGATAGTCGGGGTGCGATATGTACTGGACGGCATGGTTGCGGCGTAACTGGTCGTCGGCCCGGCCGTTGGTCGGACGCAGATAGATGGCCTCCAGCTTGGCTTCCTCGCGCACCCGAAAGGCCACGCCCACGAAGCCTCGCGCCGTGGCGCTGGCTGTCACGCTCGGGGCGCCGCTGATCCAGGCTTCGATGACGCCGTCGCCGAAGGCGGGCGTGTCCAGCACCACCAGCCGGTCGAGCTCGGGGACGTTTTCCAACGCCGTGGCGCGTAGGGCGGGATGGCCCCGATAGTCCGTCCGCGCCGTCTCAACGCCGATGGCCCGGATCGCTCCGGTCTCCAGGCCCGTCCCGACGGCGACGCGTGGCGCGGCGAGGGCTGCCAGGGAGCTGGCCGAAGCTATCGACAGCGCGGCGCCGCCGATCGCGGCCCGACGGGTTTGAGCATTGCCGGACATTTGAGGCTCTTGGTGGTGGGACCACGCCACTTTCATCGTCACGCATGGCCGCATCAAGGCCATGCTTGGCGGGCGAACCCGACAAGCCCGTCAGAAAATCTCTCGAGCCTCGCTCATTGAATCACTTCGATGATTATCTAAATGTCGAAGCATGCGCCGTTAGGGCGCCGAAGAGTGAGAGAGATCATGAGCAAGCTTGCTGGCAAGACCGCCGTCGTCACGGGCGCCTCGAAGGGCATCGGCGCGGCTATCGCCAAGGCCCTGGCCGCCGAGGGCGCAGCCGTCGCCGTCAACTACGCCTCCAGCCGTGAGGGCGCCGACAAGGTCGTGGCCGAGATCGCCGCCGCCGGCGGCAAGGCCATCGCGGTCCACGGCGACGTCGCCAAGAGCGCCGATGTAACCCGCCTGTTCGACGAGGCCCACAAGGCGTTCGGCGGCGTCGACATCCTGGTGAACAACGCCGGCGTCTATGAATTCGCCGCCCTGGAGGAGGTCACCGAGGAACACTTCCATCGCCAGTTCAACATCAACGTCCTGGGCCTGCTGCTGGCCACCCAGGAAGCGGCCAAGCGCTTCGGCGCCGATGGCGGCAGCGTGATCAACATCAGTTCGGCGGCGACCACCGTCGATATCCCGACGGCCTCGGTCTACACCGCCACCAAGGCCTCGGTGGACTCGATCACCCGCGTCCTGGCCAAGGAGCTGGGTCCGCGCAAGATTCGCGTCAACGCCATCTCGCCCGGCGCGGTCGAGACCGAAGGCACCCACACCGTGGGCATCATCGGCAGCGACCTGGAGGCCCAGATGATCGCCCAGACCCCGCTCGGCCGCATGGGCCAGCCGTCGGACATCGCGCCGGTGGCGACCTTCCTGGCCTCGCCTGAGAGCTTCTGGATCACCGGTGAGATCATCGCCGTTGCTGGCGGCAACCGCTAACCGTTCGTCTGGAGCGCGTCCGGGCGGCGAACCGCCCACACTTCGCCGGACGCGCTCACGTCACGCCATCCGATAGTGCCGCGCCAGGCGCTGCAGGGCGAGTTTAAGGACCGTCTTGCCCGCCCGGCGCGGCAGCTTCAGCGACCGCTCGGCCATCTCCAGCGCCGAGCCGAGCAAACAGACCCGTTCCAGGATTTCCCGAAGCCCCGGGCCGACCGCCGCCAGCGCCTGGGCGATCCGCTCGCGGGTCGCGATGTCGCGCTCGGCGGGCGCCAGGCTCGGTCGACCGCCATCGACGCGAGGCGTGGCGTCCCAGCGCATGGTCATCCGGCCCTGGGTCCCCAGGCTCTCGAACTCCTCGCGCAGCCGCTCGCCGGCGGCGACCTCGACCGGCGTCAGCCAAGGCCGCCCATCCCCGTCGCGACGGCGCGCCAGCCAGGCGATCGGCGACTCGCCGAGATTGCGCCGCACCGGGCCATCCGGCCCGGCGACCTCAGCCTCGATCACGCCCGGCCGTCCCGGCGGCGGCGACGCGACGGGCTCCGGCCGCGCCGTCATCGTCCAGCCGCCCTGGGCGCGCGGCCGCAGCGTCGCCTCGCGGGCCAGCACCTGGAACGCCGCCTCGTCCAGACTCAGCATCACGCACCGTCGGCGACTGGCGCCCAGGCGCACGCCGTAGCCCGTGCCCCGCGCCTCGATCACCGCGCCGGGGCGGGACAACAGCCGCATGGCGCGTTCGGCCTGACGGCGGGCTTCAAGCTCCGCGTCGAAGATCTCGTCGGGGGCCGCGCTCACGCCGGAATCTCCTCGGCATGGGCCGGCGCCTGCCGCAGGCAGGCTTCCAGGTCCGAGAGCCGGCGATCGAAGGTCACATCCTCGCGCATGTCCTCGATCTTGCGGCAGGCGTGGCCACAGGTGGTGCGGTCGCGACCGAACGCGAAGGCCACCCGCGCCAGCGACCAGTGGAAGGTGATGTGGGTCAGGTAGATGGCCATCTGCCGCGCGCGAACGGCGGCGTGGGTGGCGCGGCGGGGCGCGCTGATCTCGACCGCCGGCACGCCGGTGGCCAAGGAAACGAGATGGGTGACAAAGCCGACCGTCAGGCGGTCGCGGCGGGGATCGGGCGTGATCGCCCAGATGTCCTCAAGGGCTTCAACCAACATGGCGTCCTCTCCTCCCTGCCGCGAGCGCGGCGGGCGAGAACCACTATAGGTATATTTTCATAGAGAGAGGAAGATATTCCTATTTCGCTCTAGCTTCGAGACGATAAGCCATTGATTTTTCTAGGCGGCGACATAGGCAACTCCCGCGCAGGAACGGGGATTGGCGTCCGAAGATGTTGCCTCTCCCCTCGCGCGACTCGCCGCGCGGATGATCCGGATCATGGGCACGCGATCGAAATCCGCCGCCATGCGGCTCACCCAAGCTTCGTCGATTTTCGTGCGGGCCTCGCGCAGCTCGCGGCAGGCCGAGACGGCGGCCTCGACGCCAGTCACGGGACTGGCGGCGAGGATCTCCTCCGGGCAATGAACCCTTAACTCCCGTTCGATCTCCTCCGGGGCCGGAGGCCCTTCGCGTAGCCACCGCTCGGCGCGCCGAAAACCATCCGTGCCGAACAGGCGCATCATGTAACCGGTCTTGGACTGCAGCAGCACGCGTTCCTCACGGTCGACGATCAGCATCGGGAATAGCGGCGCCAGGGCCGGCAGGACCGTATTGGCGTAGGTGCGCACGCCCCAATAGAGTTCGGTGATCTGGGCGAAATGCGCCGCATCGCGCAAGAGCTCGAAGCCGGACTCCGCCATCGGCAGGATCTCGACCTTGGCCTTGTTGACGTCGACCGTATCGTTGGAAACGTCCACATAGAGCGGTCCGAACTGGATCGCGTTCTGCAGGTAGAGTCCGCGCAGGGCGCCCCAGATCAACGTGCCTCGACCGCCATGTCGGAAGAAGGCGTCCAGCGCGCGCTCGCCCGGCGATCGTCGGCGGGCCGCCGCCTGACGTAACCGGCCGATCACATCGGCGGTGATCTCGTAGCAATAGCCGTAGGGATAGGGCTTGTCCCGCCGCGCCGTCGCGCCCGGCGCCAGGATCGCGTCCGTCTCGGCGCGAATTTCCAGAAGCGCCGCCTCCACGGCGGGCAAGGCGGGAAGCAGAAAGCGTTTCGTCAGCGCCGTCTGCAGACGGTCAGGGACGAGATCCTCGGGAGGTTGAAGCATGGCGAACACAAAAGACAAAGCACGCGGCTAGGCCCCTAGGGCCAAGCCGTGCGGGAGAATAGCGCCCCTGTGCGAGACCACCAGCGCGGCGAGCGCGTGCGCGCGTCGCACCGCTTCCGGAATGGGGAGTCCTCCAAGCCGAGACGACAGGTACGCGGCGTTGAAGCTGTCGCCCGCTCCCGTCGTGTCGACAGCCTTCACCCGGCCCGGCGGCGGCGTCGCCGTGCGACCTTCCGGCTGGTGGACATTGACCGCGTGGCTCTCGTCGCGGGCCACTACTTCGGCGCCGGCCGCGGCCCATTCGGCGGCCAGGTCCTCGGCCTCACGTCCATAGAGCGGTCGGCTGTCCTCGCTGCTCAGCGAGATGTAGCGGCACGAGGGCACGACGCCGTCCAACGCCGCGCGGGCAGCTTCAGCGCTGGGCCACAGGGCCGGGCGGTAGTTGAAGTCCAGCGCCACGGCGACGCCCAGCGAGTGAATATAGGCGAGAATGTCCTTCAGGCGCGCCCGGCCGATATCGCCGACCACCGCCAGGGTGACACCCGACAGGTAGACGAGATCGCTGGCCTTGGCCGCCTCGATCAGCTGGTCGGCGGTGTGGGCCGAGAACAGGTCTCGGATCGGAGCCCGCTCGCGCCAGTAGTGGAACTTCCGCTCGCCGTGCTCGTCCAGGACGATGGCGTAGAGGCCCGGCAAGCGGTTCTCGATCTGGCGGACCAGCCGCGTGTCGATCCCCTCCCGGCGCATGGTCGACAGCACGCCCTCGCTGAAGGGATCGCCCTGCCCCAGCGCCGTGCAATAGGCGACCTCGTCGCCCAGCCGCGCCATGTAGATGGCCGTGTTGAACGTGTCGCCAGCGAAACCCATCCGGTAGAGACCGTCCGCGCTCTCGGGCGACAGCTCGACCATGCATTCGCCAAGCACCGTGATTCTAGCCATGGTCAGCCCTTCTTCTTGGCCGGCTGGGCCTGGGATTGCTGGTCGATCCAAGCGTCGATCCGGGTCTCCAGCACCGCCAGCGGCAGCGAGCCGTGCAGCAGCACCGCGTCGTGGAAGCCGCGCTCGTCGAACCGGTCGCCCAGCTTGGTTTCGGCCCGCTTGCGCAGGTCCAAGAGCCTCAGCTCACCGATCTTGTAGGCCAGAGCCTGGCCGGGCCAGGAGACGTAGCGCTTGAGCTCGACCTCGATATTGGTCGGCGACAGGGCGGTGTTGTCGGTGAAGCAGGCGCGGGCCTGTTCCAGGCTCCAGCCCTTCCAGTGCATGCCGGTGTCGGCCACCAGGCGGCAGGCGCGCCACATCTCGTAGGACAGGCGGCCGAAGACCTCATAGGGGTCGCGATAGATCCCCATCTCCTCGCCCAGCCATTCCGAATACAGGCCCCAGCCCTCGCCGAACGCGGTGAAGTAGAGGTTGCGGCGGAACTCCGGAACATTGACCTGTTCGCCGGCCAGCGAGGTCTGGATATGGTGGCCAGGCGCGCCCTCGTGCAGCACCAGGGCCGGCAACTCGTACAGTGGCCGCTGATCCAGCTCGGAGGTGTTGATCATCAGCCCGCCGGCCCGGCCGACCTTGGCGTCGCCTCCGAAATAGCGGCCGGTGGTGTAGCCCTTCTCGATACTGGCCGGCACGGGACGCACGCCATAGGTCAGGCGCGGCAGCACGCCGAAATGGGCCGGCAGCTGGTCGTCGGCGCGCTTGGCGATCTCGCTGGATTTCTCCAGCAGTTGCTGGCGGCTGGTGGCGTAGAAGCGCGGGTCCTTGCGCAACATGGCCAGGAAGGCCGGCAGGTCGCCCTGGAAGCCGGCGGCCTTCATGGTCTCCTCCATGCGAGCGCGGATGCGGGTCACCTCTGACTGGCCGATGTCGTGAATCTGGTCCGGCGTCAGAGTGGTGGTCGTGTGCCGGCGGGCCAGGAAGGCGTAGTAGCGCTTGCCGTCGGGCAGGTCCGAAGCCGCCAGGCTCTTGGCCGCGTGCGGGACGTACTCGTCGGTCATGAACTTCAGGAAGGCGGCGCGGGCGGGCGCGACCTTGTCGCTCATCGCCTTCTCGCCCTCGGCGACGAGGGCCTCGCGCGTGGCTTCAGGAATGCTGGCCGGCAGGGCGCGCAGCGGGGCCATCAGCGGATCGTCGGCCAGCGGCGTGGCGACGGCCCGCTGGGCGCGCTCCCTCACCGCCTGAGCGGTCGGTATGGCCTGGACGAAGCCGGTCTTCACGCCGCGCCGGGCGTTGTCGATATTGGCCGCATACCAGCCGGGCATGGCGTTCAGCAGGCCGATCCAGCGTCGAGCCTCGGCCTCGCTCTTCAGCTTCATGCCGCTGGCGCGGTACAGCATCATCACGTCGAAGCCGCCATCGCTGCTGAACGGCATCCGCGACTCGTCATAGCCGGCAGCCTCGATCCGGTCCTTGACGGTCCAAAGCAGGAGATCGCGGGTCAGCTTCTCCTCGTCGGAGAGGCCCCCGGCCTCCATGGACGATAGCGCGCCGGCGATGGCGTTCAGCTTGGTCAGGCGCTCGGCGTCGGCGGCTGGCGAGACATCGGGCAGACGCCAGCGGGCCTCGTTCGAGCCGCCGGAATCGGGATCCTCGTCGGCCGCGCCGAGCGCCTCGTAACGGGCGACCAGGCTGGTCAGGGTATCGGAGGGCGCGGCCGACGCGGCCGAAACGACCAGGGCGGCGAGACAGACGCCGGCCAGGGCGGCGCGCCAGGGTGCGATGCGAGTCATGAGGCTTAGCTTAGGCGAACGCGTATCGCCCCGCGACACGCGAATCGCCGACCGCGATCCCTTGGCGGCGACCGGTAAGAGGCGTCTGAATTTTCGGAAGAAGATCGAGAATGGAGCGGGCGAAGAGATTCGAACTCTCGACCCCAACCTTGGCAAGGTTGTGCTCTACCACTGAGCTACGCCCGCCCATTCGCGAGATATATAGTCGCTCCATTCCCCGGAAATTCCGGAAGAATGGAGCGGGCGAAGAGATTCGAACTCTCGACCCCAACCTTGGCAAGGTTGTGCTCTACCACTGAGCTACGCCCGCATCGGCGAGGCTCAAAAGAGCGCCCCGCGACGAGGAGGCGGCTTATGGCAGAGCGCTTCGCGGTTTGCAAGCACCCTTTGAGGGGTTGCCGACAGGCTTTTTTCGGAGGCTTGATCCGGACGGCTTTAGGCTGGGTTTTCTGGGGGCGGAGTTCTAGGCGTTGCGTCTGTTCGTGTTCGGTATGGGCTATGTCGGCGCGGCGTTTTCGCGCGCCTTGCGGGCCCGCGGGTGGGAAATCGCCGCCACGGCGCGGGACGCGGATCAGGCCGATCGGCTGCGCGCCCAGGGAATCACGTCCGCCGATCCGAACGACCGCGAGGCCATGGCCACCGCGCTCCAGGGGGTGAACGCCGTGCTGGTCACCGCCCCGCCCGGTCCCGACGGCTGTCCGGCCCTGGAATCGCTGGTTCCCGCCCTCGCCCAGGCACAGGCCTTCCCTGACTGGATCGGCTACCTGTCGACGACCGGCGTCTATGGCGACTACGAGGGCCGCTGGGTGTTCGAGACCGCGCCGCTGAAGGCCCAGTCGGTCGAGGGCGCCCGCCGCGTGGGGGCCGAGCGCGACTGGCGCGAGGTCGGGCGCGGCATGGGACTGACCGTCACCGCCTTCCGCCTGCCCGGCATCTACGGCCCGGGCCGCAGCGCCCTGGACCGCCTGCGCGCCGGCGAAGGCCGTCGCATCGTCAAGCCGGGTCAGGTGTTCAGCCGCATCCACGTGGACGACATCGTCTCGGGGCTGCTGACCTCGCTGGAGCGGCCCAGGGCGGGCGGGATCTACAACCTGGTCGACGATGAACCGGCCCCGCCTCAGGACGTCATGGAGCACGCCGCCCGTTTGCTGGGCGTCCCGGTCCCGCCGGACCTGCCTTTCAACGAACTGGGCATGTCGCCGGCGACGCGAAGGTTCTACGCCGAGAACAAGCGCGTCTCGAACGCACTGGCGAAGGCGGAGCTGGGCTGGCGGCCGGCTTATCCGACCTACCGCGAAGGCCTGGCGGCGATCCTGAAAGCGGGCGGTTGAGCTGGCTCCTCCCTAAGGGAGAGGGACTTTGAGCCTACTCATCATCAATCGCCGGGATCCTCGGCGTGATCCCCACCGCATCCAGGCCCGCCGCGTTACGCAACCGCGCGGCGCGCGCCAGGCGGCGAGAGACCAAGTCGCCCTCCTCCGGTTCGGCCAAGCCCTTGGCTTCCGCCACCGCCGCGACTAGGCGCTCCAGATCTTGGGGACGCGAGAGCCGATGGTCGCCATCCTTGATCAGGGTGAAGATGACGTCGTCGCTTTTGAGGACGTTCGCCAGTTCCAGAGCGTGGGTCCACGGCACGTCGGGATCGGCTCCGCCTTGCAGCACGCGCACCGGGACGTCGATCGGCACGGGTCCCGGCAGGATCGACCACCGCGCCCCGTCTTCGAGCAGTTCGCGGGTGATGGCGTAGCCGCCGTCATCATAGTCCGAGGGCCGGATCCAGAAGCCGTCGCGGGCGATGGCCGCCCTGGCCTCGGCCGACAACTCGGGCTCCATCAGCTTCTCGGTGAAGTCCGGCGCGGGGGCGATCAGCACCATGGCCTTCACCCGGTCAGGCCGGGCGATGGCGGCCAGGCACGACAGCCAGCCCCCCATGGACGAGCCGACCAGCACAAGCGGCCCCGCGGTCAGCGCGTCGATCACCGCCAGAGCGTCCTCGCGCCAGCGGCTGATCGTGCCGTCCTTGAAGGCGCCGTCGGACTCGCCGTGGCCGAAATAGTCGAAGCGGATGTAGGCGCCGCCGGTCGCCTTGGCCTGCTCGGCCAGCACCTCGGCCTTGGTCCCCGTCATGTCGCTGTGGAAGCCGCCCAGCCAGACAACCGTGGGGCCCTCGCCCTCGACACGGCGGAAAGCGATCTTCGAGCCGTCTTCGCGCGTCAGAGCGCCCGGGGATTCGGTCATGGCGTCGCCTTGATCCTTTCGATAACTAAAACGCGTTCGTTTCGCCGAGAGTCGCGTGCCCGACCTACCCGCCGACTTCACCCTGCTGCAAGTCACGCCTGAGCTGGAAACAGGCGGGGCTGAACAGACGACGATTGATGTCGCCCATGCCGTCGTGGCGCAAGGCGGCAAGGCCCTGGTCGCGACCAAGGGCGGACGCATGGCCTCTCGCCTGGAGGCCGACGGCGGCCGGCTGGCCCAGATGCCGGCCCAGACCAAGAACCCGCTGATCATGCTGGGCAACGCCGCGAGGCTGATCGACCTGATCCGGCGGGAGAAGGTCAGCCTCGTTCACGCCCGCTCGCGCGCTCCGGCCTTCAGCGCCCTGTGGGCGGCGCACGCGACCAAGGTCCCCTTCGTGGCCACCTATCACGGCGTCTACAACGCCAAGTCCAATCTGAAACGCTGGTACAACGCGGTGATGACCAAGGGTGATCTGGTCATCGCCAATTCGGAATACACCCGCGACCACGTCATCCGCGAACACAACGTCTCGCCCGATAAGGTCGTGGCCATTCCGCGCGGCGTCGACCTGTCGCGCTTCGAGCCCGGCGTGGTCAGCGCCGAGCGCATCCAGGCGCTGCGCAGGGCCTGGGGCATCGCCGACGGCGAACGGCGCCTGAAGGTGCTGCTGGCCGGCCGCCTGACCCGCTGGAAGGGCCAGGCCCTGATGATCGAGGCCATGACCCTGCTGAAGGCGCGGGGCGAGGATCGCGTGCTGCTGCTGCTGGCCGGTGACGACCAGGGCCGCAAGGGCTATCGCGCGGAGCTCGAGGCCGCCATCGCCGCCGCCGGACTGCAGGACGCGGTCAAGCTGGTCGGACACTGCGACGACATGCCCGCCGCCTATCTGCTGGCCGACGTCGCCATCGCCCCGTCGCTGGAGCCGGAAGCCTTTGGCCGCACGGCGGTCGAGCCGCAGGTCATGGGCCGTCCGGCCATGGCCTCGGACCATGGGGCGACGCGCGAGACCATCATCCCCGGCGAGACCGGCTGGCTGGTCGCGCCCGGAGACGCCGAGGCCTGGGCCGATGCTCTGCTCGAGGCCTGCGAAATCGGCGCGGCCGGACGACAGACCCTGGGCCAGGCCGCACGTCTTCGTGCGCGGCGGTTGTATTCAGTGGACGCTATGTGCGAAGCGACCCTCAAGGTCTATGCACGCATATTGGGTTCGGAGCGTTCGTCTTGAGCAAGGAGATCAAGAAGGTTCTGGTGATCAAGTTGGGCGCTCTAGGCGACTTCGTCCTCGCGCTCGCGGCGATGAAGAAGATCCGCGAGGCCCATCCCAAGGCCAAGATCACGCTCCTGACCACGCCCCCCTTCGAGGCTCTGGCCAAGCTCAGCCCGTACTTCAACACCGTTGAGACCGATGGCCGCCCCGACGATCTGGGCGAGACCCTGGCCATGATCGGTCGTGTCCGCAAGGCGCGCTACGACCGGATCTACGACCTGCAGACCAACACCCGGACCAACTGGTACTTCCAGCTGCTGCGCCCCTTTCCGCCGCAGTGGAACGGCGTCGCCTTCGGCGCGTCGCTGCCCCAGAAGGGTTCGGCCCGGCTGCGCATGCACACCCTGGAGCGCCAGGCCGACCAGCTGCGCGCCGCCGGCATCTGGCCCGACGCCCCAACAGAACCGGGCAGCGCGCCGCCGCCGGACCTGTCGTGGATCCTGCGCAAGCAGAAGGAACCGCGCCCCGTCGCCGGCGCCGCCGCGCCGCGTCCCTACGTCCTGTTCGTGCCGGGCGGCTCGGCTCACCGGCTGGAGAAGCGCTGGCCGGTCGAGAACTACGCCCAGCTGGGCTCGCTGCTGAAGGCGCGAGGGCTGGACATCGTCATCATCGGCGGTCCGCAGGAAAGCGCCATGGCCCGCCAGATCCAGAAGGCCGTCGGCGGGGCCCGAGACCTGACCGGCCGCACCGACTTCGCCCAGTTGGCCGTGCTGGGGGCCAAGGCCGCCCTGGCCGTCGGCAACGACACGGGTCCGACCCACCTGCTGGCCGCCGCCGGCGCCCCGACCATCGCCCTGTTCTCAGACGCCTCGGATCCCGAGCTGTGCGGCCCGCGCGGCCACGTGGCGGTGATCCGCTCGCCCGACCTCAAGGCCCTGCCGGTCAGCACCGTGGCCAGCGCGGCGATGGCGCTGCTGCCGCACTGATTTCGCGGGTCAGTACCCCGCGTACCGGCCCGGCTTGTGATTGGCGATGATCACCGCGCTCAACGCGACGGCGCTGGCGATCGACAGCAGCAGCTTGTCGAACGGAATCGTGAAGAAGGCCGCCAGGACGACCAGGCAGTCGGCGGCCATCTGGACCTTGCCGGCGCTGACGCCGCGCCGTTCGTGAAGATAGAGCGCCAGCACCCCCACCCCGCCGACGCTGGAACGGTGCCGCGCCAAGGCCAGGATTCCCATGCCGATGATCGTGCCGCCGAACACGGCCGAGAAGATCGGATCGACGCGTTCGACCTTCAGCCAGTACGGCATTCCAAAGGCCAGACCCGCCAGCAGCAGGTTGGTCACCAGGGTCTTGAAGGTGAAGCTCCAGCCCATGGTCCGTTGGGCCAAGACGTAGAATGGCAGGTTCAGCAGGAAGAACACCGTCCCCACGGGCCAGCCGCCCAGGTACGAGACGATCAGCGCCACCCCGGCCACGCCGCCGGTGACAAGGCCGGCGGCCTTGAGCAGGGTCAGCCCCACGGCGATGAAGCTGGAGCCGATCAGGAGGGCGTGAACGTCCTCCAAGGCGGTGTGGCGATGCTGATTCATGGAGCTCGGGCGGGTGTCTTGAAGAAGAAAACATGTCCCCGTCTCGCCGTTTCCACCCCCGCGCACGCTGGGATCAGAAAAAACTGGACCCGCTCGACGTCTCTTTGGTCGCCTTCGCTTGATAGAGCGAGGCTGGCGCGTCATATATCACTTTCTCGCGGCGCGCCCAGCGCGGTGCGCGCGCGTTCAGCTATACCTTTACGACTAGACCCTACGAACCACGCTTCACATCAACAGTACCGGAGCCGCCCCTATTCGCCGTCCTATGCAAACGCCGCCCGTTAAAGACGGACCGCGTATCAACGAAGACATCCGCGTCCCCCGCGTCCTGCTGATCGACCAAAACGGCGAGAAGCAAGGCGAAATGCCGACGTCCGCCGCTCTGGAAGCGGCAGAGGAAGCCGGCCTGGACCTGGTGGAAATCGTTCCGAACGCCAATCCGCCCGTCTGCAAGATCCTGGACTATGGCAAGTTCAAGTTCCAGGAGCAGAAGAAAAAGAACGAGGCGCGCAAGCGGCAGAAGGTGGTCGAGCTCAAGGAGATCAAGCTCCGCCCGAACATCGACATCCACGACTATGAAGTGAAGGCGAAAGCCATGACGCGCTTCTTCGAGGAAGGCGACAAGGTGAAGGTCACCCTGCGCTTCCGCGGTCGTGAAATGGCTCACCCCGAGCTGGGCATGAAGCTGCTCCACAAGGTCAAGGCCGACTTCGACGAAGTCGCCAAGGTCGAGTACGAGCCGCGCATGGAAGGCCGGCAGATGATCATGATCCTGGCCCCGCGCTAGGATCAATCATTGGGTAGACATCGAAACGCCCCGGCCCTCGCGGCCGGGGCGTTTTGTTTTATGCGTCCAAATTCGAGCGCTCGACACAAACGCGCGCCTTGGTAGAGTTGCGCATCGAGTTTGGGGGACTTCGTGCTCAAGACCTTGTTCGCCGCGACCGCGGCCTGCTTCGCCGTGCTTTCCGGCCCCGCCATGGCCGCTCCCAAGCCGGACCTGGCCATCTATGGCCAGCTCCCGACCATCGAGACGGTCGAGATCTCGCCCGACGGAACCAGGCTGGCGATTGTCGCCTCCAGCGGCGACCAGCGCATTCTGACCGTTCGCCAGATCGGCGGCGGCGTCATCAGCGGCATGAACATCGGGGCGGCCAAGCTGCGTGGCGTCGAGTGGGCCGGCCCGGATCACCTGCTGCTGGTGGGCTCTCAGACCACGATTGTCCCCGGTGTCCAGGGACCGAAGCAGGAATACTTCATGGTGTCCGACTTCGACGTCGCCACCGGCAAGCAAGCGCCCCTGTTGAACGATCAGGCCAGCGCGATGAACATCATCGTCGGCTGGCCGATGCCGCGCATCATCGACGGCCAGGCCGTCGCGATCCTGGAAGGCGTTCGTTTCGTCGACAACCGCGGCCAGGTCACGCTTTACCGGACGCTGATGTCCACCCGCGCCAGCAAAATCCACGACCTGGCGGGCGAGCCGAACACGAACGGCTGGCTGGTCAATGCCGCCGGCGAGGCCGTCGCCCAGTCGCTCTACGACCAGAAGCGCGGCGTCTGGTACCTCAAGACCAAGACCCGGGGCGCCTGGCGACAGATCGACGAGGCGGTGACGCCCATGGGCTCGTACGGGCTCGCGGGCTTCGGCCGCGACGGCAAGTCGATCCTGGTCTGGCGCACCGACGACAAGGACGAGAGCATCCTGCGCGAATACCAGATGGACGGTACGCACCAGGACCTGGCGCAGGGCATGGATCAGACAGCCCTGATCCATGACCCCGTCACCCTGGCGCTGCTCGGCGGCTACAAGCTGGACGGCGACGACCTGCGCTACACCTTCTTCGACGCCACGGCCCAGAAGACCTGGGACGCCGTCCGCAAGCCGTTCGGCGCGGACTATGTCAGCCTGGCCTCGTGGTCGCACGACCGGCGCAAGGTCGTCGTGCGCGCCGACTCCCAGACGGAAGGCCCCGGCTATTTCCTGGTCAATCTCGACACCAAGCGAGCCGACTTCCTGGGTCCAGTCTACAAGGGCGTGGACGCCAGCACCGTCTCGCCGGTGCGTTCCATCAAGTACAAGGCCGCCGATGGCCTCGAGATCAGCGGATATCTCACCCTGCCCAAGGGGCGCGATCCCAAGAACCTGCCGCTGATCGTGCTCCCGCACGGCGGCCCGCAGGGGCGCGACACCCCGGCGTTCGACTGGTGGAGCCAAGCGCTGGCATCGCGCGGCTATGCCGTTTTGCAGCCCAACTTCCGCGGCTCCGAAGGGTTCGGCTGGAACTTCATCAAGGCGGGCTTCGGCGAGTGGGGCAAAAAGATGCAGACCGACCTGTCGGACGGCGTCCGCGATCTTGCCAGGCAAGGTATCGTCGATCCCAAGCGCGTCTGCATCATGGGCGCCTCCTACGGCGGCTACGCGGCCTTGGCCGGCGCGACTCTGGACAAGGGCGTCTATCGCTGCGCCGTCTCCGTGGCCGGCCCGTCCGACCTGCAGGCCATGCTGGCGACGGACCGAGAGCTGCACAATGGCGAACGCTCGTCAGCTCAACGCTATTGGATGCGCTTCATGGGCGCCAACGGCCTTAGGGATCCCGACCTGGCCACCCTCTCGCCGGCGCGTCAGGCGGCCAAGATCGACATCCCCGTCCTGCTTATCCACGGCAAGGACGACACCGTTGTGCGCTATGACCAGAGCCAAACCATGGCCAGCGCGATGAAGCGCGCCGGCAAGCCGGTCGAGTTCGTCACCCTGGACGGCGAGGATCACTGGCTATCGCGCGGCGCCACGCGCCAGAAGATGCTGAACGCCGCCGTCGCCTTCGTCGAGAAGCACAATCCGCCGGAGTAAGGACGCCCCTTCGCGCCGCGCACGTCCGATTGCGAGCATCTGGACACCCCAGCGCCCCATGGTAGAGCTTGGCGCGACGGGGGGAGTTTTCAGTGCTCAAGTCTATTTTTGCGGCGGCCGCGGCCAGCTGGGTCATGCTGTGCACGCCGGCGCTTGCCGCGGACAAACCGAGTCTGGCGATCTACGGCGCACTGCCGAACATCGAGGAGGTGAAAATCTCCCCAGATGGCGCGAAGCTGGCGGTCATAGCCACGGACGGAGACCAGCGCTTCCTGTCGATCCGACAGGTCGGCGGCGGTGTCCTGAAAGGAATTATCGTCGGGTCGACCAAGCTTCGCGGTGTGGAGTGGGCCGGGCCCAACCATCTCCTGCTGATAACCTCGCGCACGACCGAGGTGTTCGGCCTGCAAGGCCCGGCGCGCGAATACATGATGGCGACCGACTACAACATCGCCACGGGAAAACAGACCCCCCTGCTGAAGGACCAGCCCGATGCGATGAACGTTATCATCAGCTGGCCCATGGTCCGAATGATCGACAACGAGGCGGTCGTCTTCGTCGAGGGCGTCCACTTCGTCGAGCAACGCGGCCGTGACATGCTCTACAGGATCAATCTGGACAAGCGCGCTACGCGGATGCTGGACTTCGGCGCACAGGAAGACACCGACGGATGGCTGGTCGACGCCGCCGGAGCCCCGGTCGCGCAGTCCCTGTATGACGAGCGGAACGGACGCTGGTCGCTGAAGATCAAGACCAACGGCGCATGGCGCAAGGTTGACGAGGCTGTCACGCCTATGGGGTCGTACGGCTTGTCGGGCTTTGGCCGCGACGGCCAGTCGATCCTGGTCTGGCGAACCGACGAGGAAAACAACGACCTGCTCCGCGAATACAGGCTGGACGGCGGGCATCAGGATCTGCCCAAGGACGTCAGCCTTTCAGGTCTGATCCACGATCCCGACACCCTGGCTCTGCTGGGCGGCTACAAGCTGAGCGGCGATGATCTGCATTATACCTTCTTCGACCCAAAGGCTCAGAAGACATGGAACATGGTGGCCAAGGCGTTTGGCGATGACCGTGTGAGCCTCGCCTCGTGGTCGCGGGATCGACGCAAGGTCGTGGTGCTGGTCGACTCCAAGACTGATGGACCAGATTACGCCCTCGTCGACCTTGATGCGCGCAAGGCCGAATTCCTGGGATCAGTGTATCGCGGCGTCAATGCAGACACGATCTCGCCCGTCCGATCCATTAAGTACAAGGCCGCCGACGGCCTGGAGATCAGCGGCTACCTGACCCTGCCCAAAGGGCGCGATCCCAAGAATCTGCCGCTGATCGTGCTCCCGCACGGGGGACCGGAAGGGCGCGACGAACCGGGTTTCAACTGGTGGAGCCAAGCCTTGGCCTCGCGCGGCTACGCCGTGCTGCGGCCCAACTTCCGCGGTTCCGAAGGCTTCGGCTGGGACTTCGTCAAGGCGGGCTTTGGCGAGTGGGGCAAGAAGATGCAGACGGACTTGTCCGACGGCGTCCGCGACCTCGCGCGACAGGGCGTCGTCGACCCCAAGCGCGTCTGCATCGTCGGCGCGTCCTATGGCGGTTACGCGGCGCTGGCGGGCGCGACCCTGGACAGGGGCGTCTATCGCTGCGCCGTCTCGGTGGCGGGGCCATCCGACCTCAAGAAGATGCTGCAGACGGTCCGCGACGCGCATAACGGCGACATGTCGGCGACCCAGCGCTACTGGTTGCGCTTCATGGGCGCGGACGGGATCAAGGATCCCGACCTCATCGCGATCTCGCCCGCCAAGCTGGCCGCCAAGATCGACATCCCCGTCCTGCTGATCCATGGCAAGGACGACACCGTGGTGCGCTACGACCAGAGCCAGGCCATGGCTGACGCCCTGAAGAAGGCCGGCAAGCCGGTCGAGTTCGTCACCCTGGACGGCGAGGATCACTGGCTGTCGCGCGGCGCCACGCGGCTGAAGATGCTGACCGAGGTGATCGCCTTCGTCGAGAGGAACAACCCGCCGGACTGAGTCGGGCTGACGGTGGCGGCGGCGCGCGAGTACTTCCAGGCCCTCGACTTGGATCTGGCCTGCGGCAAGCAGAAATCCCTCCTGCACGGCGCGAGAGAAATCAACTTAAGATTTACAAACCTCACCCTTTCGCCGCACTCTTCCGACGAGTTCTTAGGCTGGGGAGTTTGTGATGCTGAAGGTCATTCTGGCGGCGAGCATGGCAGCCGTCGTCGGCCTGGCGGCGCCCGCCGTCGCGGCGGACAAGCCCGACTTGGCTGTCTACGGCGCCCTTCCCAAAATCGAAGAGGTGGTCATCTCCCCCGACGGCTCGAAGTTGGCGGTGGTCACCACCGATGGAGGGCAACGTTACCTGACGGTGCGCAAGACCGAAGGCGGCGGCATCGCCGGCGTCGCGCTGAAGGCCACCAAGCTGCGCCACGTCATGTGGGCGGGCGAGGAGCATGTCGTGCTGGTCGTCTCGCAGGCCTCGCAGGGCATGACCCTTGCGGGTCCGCCGCGCGAATATTTCATGGCCAGCGACTTCAACATCGCCACGAACAAGCTGCGACCTTTGCTGGACGGCGCCAAGAAGGTCGGCACCAAGATCGGCGTGGAGGAAACCTTCAACATCATCGTCGGTCCGCCCCAAGTCCGCGTGGTCAAGGGTGATCCGGTGGTGTTTCTGGAAGGCGTCCGCTACCTGCGCGGGACCGCGGCCGACACGCTATACGCCATCAACCTCCGGACGGGCACGCTGCGTCTCGCTGAGAACACGCCGCGATACAGTACAGACGGCTGGCTGGTCGACATTGACGGAAAGCCGGTCGCCCAATCCACCTATGATATCAAAAGCGGCCGAGGCGCCCTTTTGATCAAGGCCGGCGGGGGCTGGAAGAAGGTCGACGAGGCCGACTCGCCGACGGGCTCGTACGGCATTTCCGGCCTGGGGCGCGACGGCAAGTCCGTGCTGGTCTGGCGTCGCGGCGACGACGACGTCCTGCGCGAATACAGCAGAGGCGGCGGGCGCGAGGCGCTGCCGGGCGATCTGGATTTCGACGGCCTGATCCACGATCCGTACAGCGCCCGCCTGCTCGGCGGCTACACCCTGGACGGCGACGAACTGCGCTACACCTTCTTCAACCCGGCGGTTCAGAGCGCCTGGTACGCCGCGATCAAGCCGTTCGGCGATGCGCGCGTCAGCCTCAAGTCCTGGTCCAGGGACTGGAGTCGCGTGATCGTGCAGGTGGATAAGCCCGCCGAAGGCCCGGCCTACTACCTGATCGACCTCAGGACCGGGAAAGGCTGGTTCCAGAGCCGCGTTTACGAAGCGGTGAAGCCCGAGGCGATCTCGCCGGTCCGCTCGATCAAGTACAAGGCCGCCGACGGCCTGGAGATCAGCGGCTACCTGACCCTGCCGCGCGAGCGTCAGCCCACGAACCTGCCGCTGATCGTCCTGGCGCATGGCGGCCCCGAAGGCCGCGACGCCCCGGGCTTCGACTGGTGGAGCCAGGCCTTGGCCTCGCGCGGCTACGCCGTACTGCAGGCCAACTTCCGGGGATCGGCGGGCTTCGGCAAGGATTTCGTGAAGGCCGGTTACGGCGAGTGGGGCCGCAAGATGCAGACCGACCTGTCGGACGGCGTCCGCGACCTCGCCAAGCAGGGCATTATCGATCCCAAGCGCGTCTGCATCATGGGCGCCAGCTACGGTGGCTACGCGGCCCTGGCCGGCGCGACCCTGGACAAGGGCGTCTATCGCTGCGCGGTCTCTGTCAACGGCCCGTCCGACCTCAACCTGGTTCGCCAAGAGGTCGTCTCGCCCAAATCGGTATGCTACTGGGTTTTCGACTGGGATACCCCCTGTCCGAAAACCGGAGCTGGCCCCGTCAATCCGGGCCGCATGCTGTCTTCGGACCTCGAAGATCACGGCGCCCGATCCTCGACCTCGCCGCGCTACTGGCTGCGCTTCATGGGATCGGACAAGAAAGCCGACCTCGACGCCATTTCGCCGGTGAAGCTGGCTGACCGCGTGGATGTCCCAGTGCTGCTGATCCACGGCACGGACGACACCATCGTCCGCTTCGAACAGAGTCAGGCCATGGCTGACGCGCTGAAGAAGGCGGGCAAGCCGGTCACGCTGGTGCCTCTGGAGGGCGAGGACCACTGGTTCTCGCGCGGCGCGGGACGCGTGAAGATGCTGACCGAGGCCGTCGCCTTCGTCGAAAAGAACAACCCGCCCGACTGATCGCGGCGATTGGCGGATCGCCAAGGCCGAGGTTCGGGCGTAAACCGCGCGTCCCCATGTCCGAACCCGCCAACAGTCCCCGCGCCCTGGCCGTCCTGCTCCTGGTTGTCTTCATCAACCTGGTGGGTTTCGGCGTAGTCATTCCGCTGCTGCCCTTCTACGCCAAGGCCATGCACGCCGCGCCGTGGCAGGTGACGACCATGTTCGCCGCCTACAGCCTGGGCCAGTTCTTCGGCGAGCCGTTCTGGGGGCGGATGTCCGACCGCATCGGCCGGCGGCCGGTTCTCATCGTCACCATCGTCGCCAACGCCATCGCCTACCTGGCCCTGGCCTTCGCGCCCAACATCTGGATCGCCATGGCCATCCGCCTGGTCGGCGGCTTCGGCAGCGGCAATATCTCGACCATCCAGGGCTACATGGCCGACGTCACCCCGCCAGAAAAGCGCGCGGGCCGCATGGGTCTGCTGGGCTCGGCCTTCGGGGCCGGCTTCGTGATCGGCCCGTCGCTGGGCGGTCTGCTGGCCCATCCCAGCGCCGGGAGGCTAGGCTTTCAGATCCCGCTGTTCGTGGCCGCCGGCATGGCGGCGCTGGCGACGGTCGGCGTCCTGCTGTTCGTGGCCGAGAGCCGCGCGCCCTCCGCCCCCGGCGTCAAGCAGCCCGGCCGCCGCGAGGCGCTCAGCGCGGCCTCGGCCCATCCGATCCTGTCGCGCGTGCTGCTGGTCACCCTGGTCTCGACGGGGGCTTTCGCGGGCATGGAGTCGATCTTCGGCCTGTGGGCCAACGCCCGCTTCGACTGGGGGCCGCGCGAGGTCGGCCTGTGCTTCGCGGTGATCGGCGTCATCGCTTCGCTCGGCCAGGGCCTGCTGACCGGCCGCCTGGCCCGGCGGTTCGGCGAAGGCCGGGTGCTGACCACCGGCCTCGTCATCATTTGCGCCAGCCTGTTCGTCTCGCCGTTCGTGACCCATCCGGGCCTCGCGATCGTCGCCGTCGGCTGCACGGCCTTCGGCCAATCCCTGGTCTTCCCGTGCGTCGCGGCCCTGATCTCGCGCGCCAGCCCGCCGGACCGCCAAGGCCAGATGCTGGGCCTCAACATGGCGGCCGGCTCCCTCGCCCGCATCGGCGGTCCGCTGCTGGCCGGCCCCCTGTTCGGACTCGCCACCGGCGGGCCCTACTGGTTCGGCGCGGCCCTGACGGTTCCGGCCATCTTCTTCGCCATGACCATCGTTCACCGCGCGAAAGCGGCGGCCTGAGGCCTAAGGCCTTGCCTTGGACGAGTCTTTCCCTTAGTAACGCCCCCTTTCCGGAACCGCCTGGCCAATTGGCATGCCATGGCGGTTCGTCTTGCTATCCCAGAGGACGGGGCGAAAGCTCCGACGCGAAATGCCTAAGTTGAAGACCAAGTCGGGCGCCAAGAAGCGCTTCAAGATCACGGCCACGGGTAAGCTGAAAGCCGGCGTCGCCGGCAAGCGCCACCGTCTGATCGGCCACAACGGCAAGTACATCCGCCAAAACCGCGGAACGAAGGTGATGAGCGAGGCTGACGCCAAGACCATCCGTTCGTACCTGCCCTACGGCCTTTAAGAGGAGCGCTGACACATGGCTCGCGTCAAACGTGGCGTCACCGCCCACGCCAAGCACAAGAAGGTTCTTGAACAGGCGAAGGGCTTCTACGGCCGCCGCAAGAACACCATCCGCACCGCCAAGGCCGCCGTCGACAAGGCCGGTCAATACGCGTACCGCGACCGCAAGGTGCGCAAGCGCGCCTTCCGTTCGCTGTGGATCCAACGCATCAACGCCGGCGCTCGCATCGAGGGCTTCACCTACTCGCAGTTTATCCACGGCCTGGACGTGGCGGGTGTGGTGATCGACCGTAAGGTCCTCGCCGACATCGCGGGCAACGACCCGGCTGCGTTCAAGGCTATCGCTGACAAGGTCCGCGCCGCCCTGGCCGCTTAAGGTCTTTTTCGGGTCCTACGATCCGAGTTCGATCTGAAAAGCCCTCCGGTGCGAACCGGAGGGCTTTTTGCTGCGCGTTATCCGGTTCCAACCGCCCCCGAAACCGCCTAGACGGATGCCCGTCATGACCGATCTCAACACCCTCGAATCCGACGTCCTGGCCCAGGTGGCCGGAGCGACGGACCTCCAAGCGCTCGACGCCGTCCGCGTGGCCGCCGTCGGCAAGACCGGCTCGATCTCGGGCCTGCTGAAAACCCTCGGCGCCATGAGCCCCGAAGAGCGCAAGACCCAAGGCGCGGCGATCAACGCCCTCCGCGACAAGGTCGCGAACGCCATCGCCGAGAAGAAGGCTGGCCTCGAAGCCGCCGAACTCGACGCGCGCCTGGCCAGCGAGACTCTGGACCTCTCCCTGCCCGCCCCGTATCGCCGCAAGGGCAGCGTCCACCCGACCATGCAGACCATGGACGAGATGATCGCCATCTTCGCCGAGATGGGCTTCGCCGTAGCCGAAGGTCCGGACATCGAGGACGACTTCCACAACTTCACGGCCCTGAACTTCCCGCCGAAGCACCCGGCCCGCGAGATGCACGACACCTTCTTCTTCAACACGAAGGAGAACGGCGAGCGCATGCTGCTGCGCACCCACACCAGCCCGGTGCAGGTGCGGACCATGGTGTCGCAGAAGCCGCCGATCCGCATCATCGCGCCCGGCCGCACTTATCGCGTGGACAACGACGCCACCCACACGCCGGTATTCCATCAGGTCGAGGGCCTGGTGATCGACAAGGGTATCCACATGGGCCACCTGAAGTGGACCCTGGAGACCTTCCTGGCCCGGTTCTTCGAGACCGACGCGGTGACGACCCAGTTCCGCCCGCACCACTTTCCGTTCACCGAGCCGTCGGCCGAGATGGACGTGCAGTGCGATCGCTCGGGCGGCGAGATCAAGATCGGCCAGGGCACGAGCTGGCTCGAGATCCTGGGCTGCGGCATGGTTCACCCGAACGTGCTGCGCGCCTGCGGCATCGATCCGGACGAGTACCAGGGCTTCGCCTTCGGCATGGGCGTCGACCGCCTGGGCATGCTGAAATACGGCATGCCGGACCTGCGCGACATGTGGTCGTCCGACGTCCGCTGGCTGGCGCACTACGGCTTTAGCGCGTTCGCCGCGCCGAACCCGGCCAGCGGCCTGAGCTGATCGCCCTTCTGGAATTCCACCAACCCCTGCGCCAAGCGTCGGGGCTTGGAGACGCAAGACGATGAAATTCACTCTCTCCTGGCTCAAGGACCATCTTGAGACCACCGCCACAGTCCCCGAGATCGTCGCGGCCATGACCATGGCCGGGCTCGAGGTCGAGCACGTCATAGATCCGGCGACGAAGCTCAAGCCCTTCACGGTCTGCAAGATCGTCGAAGCCGCACGCCACCCGAACGCCGATCGCCTGCAGGTCTGCCAGGTCGACACCGTCGACGGCCGCAAGGAGATCGTCTGCGGCGCGCCGAACGCTCGCGCGGGTCTGACCACGATCTACGCCCCGATCGGCGCCTATGTGCCCGGCCTGGACGTGACCCTGGTCGAGAAGCCCGTGCGCGGCGTCGTCTCCAACGGCATGCTCTGCTCGGCCGCCGAGCTGGAATACGCCACCGAGAGCGACGGCATCATGGAGTTGCCCGACGCCCTGCCGGTCGGCACGCCGGCCGTCGACGCCCTGGGCCTGGAAGCCGTGATCGACTTCGAGGTGACGCCCAACCGCCCCGACTGGCTGGGCGTGGTGGGCATCGCTCGCGATCTCGCCGCCGCCGGCGTGGGCAAGCTGAAGGACGTGTCGATCGCGTCGATCCCGGGGACCTTCCCGTCGCCGATCACCGTCAAGGTCGATGGCGAGGCCTGTCCGGCCTTCGCTGGCCGCTATATCCGCGGCGTCAAGAACGGCCTCTCGCCCAAGTGGCTGCAGGATCGTCTGACCGCCATCGGCCTGCGCCCGATCAACGCCCTGGTGGATGTCACCAACCTGATCACCTACGACCGCGCCCGGCCGCTGCACGTCTATGACGCGCACAAGCTGTCGGGCGCCGAGATCTCGACGCGCCTGGGCCGCCATGGCGTCCACGGCGACGAGCACCTGATCGCTCTCGACGGCAAGACCTACGAGCTGACGCCCGAGATGTCGGTGATCGCCGATGCGTCCGGCGAGCGCCCGATCGGCCTGGGCGGCGTGATGGGCGGCGAGAGCACTGGCTGCTCGGAAGAAACCACGGACGTCTTCGTCGAGAGCGCCTGGTTCGACCCGATCCGCACGGCCCAGACCGGTCGCGCCACCGGCATCGCCAGCGACGCCCAGTACCGCTTCGCCCGCACGGTCGACACCGGCTCGCTGGTCCCGGGCATCGAGCTGGCCACCAAGCTGATCCTGGAACTGTGCGGCGGAGAGCCGTCGGAAGTCCTGCTGGTCGGCGAGGCCCCGGCCGCGCCCAAGCCGATCCTGTTCGATCCGGCCTATGTCGGCCAGCTGTCGGGCCTGGAGATCGCGCCCGAGCGGTCCTTGCAGATCCTGCGCGACCTCGGCTTCACCGTCGAGCCGCCGAAGGACGTGTCGGCCGCCGACTTCGTCACCCATGCCGAAAGCGTGGTCTGCGTCACCCCGCCGACCTTCCGCCGCGACGTGGAAGGCAAGGCCGACCTGGTGGAAGAAGTCGCCCGCATCGCCGGCTACGGGGCCCTGCCCTCGACGCCGCTGCCGGAGGTTCCACGCGCCGTCGGCGGCATCCTGACCGCCAAGCAGGCCCGCGCCCGCACCGCCCGTCGCGCCCTGGCGGCGGCCGGCTATTCGGAAGCCGTGACCTTCAGCTTCACCAGCCACGAGACCGCGCGACTGTTCGGCGGCGGCCAGCCGGAGATGCTGCTGGCCAATCCGATCGCCTCGGAACTGGACTGCATGCGTCCGTCGCTGCTGCCCAACCTGATCGATGCGGCCGGCCGCAACGCGCGCCAGGGTTTCCCCGACGCGGCCCTTTTCGAGATCGGCCCGACCTTCCATGGCGAGCGTCCCAACGATCAGCGCACGGTGGTCGCGGCCATCCTGGTCCCCAAGGCTCCGCGCGGCTGGAACAAGGCCGCGCAAGACGACGTGTTCACGGTGAAGGCCGACCTGCTGGCGCTGCTGGAAGAGCTGGGCGCGCCGGTGGCCTCGCTGCAGACGGCGCAGGGCTCGGCCTCGTCCTGGTGGCACCCGGGCCGCTCGGCGCGCCTGCAGCTGGGTCCCAAGGCGGTGATGGCCGAGTTCGGCGAGATCCACCCGGCGGTGTTGAAGGCCCTGGACGTGGCCGGCCCCGTCTACGGCTTCGAGATCACCCTGGAGGCGATTCCCGAACCGAAGAAGAAGTCGATCAAGACCCGCCCGGCCTTCTCACCCTCGGCCCTGATGCCGCTGACCCGCGACTTCGCCTTCCTGGTCGAGAAGACCAAGGCGGCGGGCGATCTGGTCAAGGCCGCGGCCGGCGCCGACAAGGCGCTGATCACCGCCGCGCGCGTGTTCGACGTCTATGAAGGCCCCGGCGTGCCGGAGGGCTTCAAGTCGATCGCGATCGAGGTCGTCGTGCAACCGCGCGAAGCCACCCTGACCGAGGCCGAGATCGAGGCCCTGTCGGCCAAGATCGTGGCGGCGGCCGAGAAGGCCGGCGGTAAACTGCGGTCGTAAGAGAAAAGGGGCTGGTTTCGTACTGGCCTCTCCCCGGACCCAACGACCTCGCCTGTGAGATCAGGCGGGGTCGAGCGCCCAATTTTTGACCACCCCGCTCAGAAACAATCAAAACCTGCCCGCCCCCGCGACCGATCGCCCATCCCGCAGGCAAGACCTTGCGCGATGGCCACCGTCGCGCTACCTGTAACAAGCGCTAACTGGACTCATCGCTTCCACATGCAATCGACCTTCGCCTTCGCCGCCTTCGTGACCACCGGCCTCGCCGCCGTGGCTGCGATGTCGTGCGCCGTGGCGATGTGGAACATGATTAACCAGATTAAAACCGTGCCAATCCGGACGGGGCAAAATCGGCGCAAGCGGTAGGAAACCTACCCTCCACACAGCCGAAGGATCGCAAGATCTCCAAAAGCCCCGCTCCCACGAGCGGGGTTTTTTGTTGCGCGGTTCCTCGGTCCTCCAAGCCTCTCATGCATAGGACCACCCCCAATGAGCTACCTGCCCTCCCCACCTTCCTTCCATAGCGACCAGGAAGGCGTCACCGTCCACCAGCTGCTGCTGGCCGCCCAGGACGCGCCCAGCGCCCTCGAGGCCGTGCGCCAGGGCCTGAGCGACAGCGGCGCCGAGTTGTGCGGCCTGACGATGAAGCCGGTTGGCCAGATCGTCGAAGCCAGCCTGCGCGTCCGCCATCTTGGCGACCAGGCCGCCCGCCTGCTGGCCCGCGACCTGGCCGCCTGGCCCGGCGTCAACTCGGCCTCGGTCGAGCATCAGTGGTTCCGACCGTGAGCCCCCTCGTAGACCCTCTCAAACCGGACGAAGAGAAACGCCGTCTCTTCCTCATCACCACCGACGACACGCCCGACGCCCTGATGCGGGTGCTGGGCGTGGCCTCGGTGCAGCAGACCCGCCTGCGCGCCCTGTCCGCCGCTCCCGAGGGCCAGCACATGGCCATTAGAATCGAGATCGACGACCAGGGCGACGACCGGGCGCAGGTGCTGGCCTCGCGCCTGGCGGCCTGTCCCAGCGTGCGCGGCGTCGGTTTCGGCTGGCGGGCGTAACCTTTCGCCGCTTCCCTGCGTATCTAGGATCAAGTCCGCTTCTGGAGAGACTTCGATGCGCCGCCTGCTCGCCCTCCTCGCCACCCTCTTCGCCCTGACCGGCGTCAGCGCGTCCGCCGCGGCGACGCCGAAAACCGAGACCGCCGTGTTCGCCGGCGGCTGCTTCTGGTGCATGGAGCACGACATGGGCGGCATCCCCGGCGTGCTGAAGGTCGAAAGCGGCTACACCGGCGGTCACGTCAAGAATCCGACCTATCGCGACGTCACCAGCGAACGCAGCGGCCACTACGAGTCGGTGCGCGTCACCTATGACCCGGCCAAGCTGGACTACGGCTTCCTGCTGTATCGCTACTGGAAGCTGGTCGACCCGACCGATGACGGCGGCCAGTTCTGCGATCGCGGCCCGTCCTACCGCCCCGCCGTCTTCGTCACCCCCGCCCAGCGCCCGATCGCGGAGAAGTCGCAGGTCGAAGCCGCCAAGCGCCTGAAGTCCGGCACGATGAAGGCCCAGATCCTGCCTCTGCAGACCTTCTATCCCGCCGAGGAGTACCACCGCGACTACGCCAAGCGGCACGCGCTGGACTACAACCTCTACCGCGCCGGCTGCGGCCGTGACGCTCGTCTGAAGCAGGTTTGGGGCGGCTAGGTTTAAGCTCAACCCAGCCTAGACTCCGCCGCAATCCCGTGCTGTTTTACTTTTGTAAACACACGGGAGGACGTCCATGCACCGTCGCGCTTTGCTGGCTTCGGCTGGCCTGCTGCTGGTCCCTCTCACGGCCCGTGCTCAGGCTCGGGAGGTCTCGATCACCATCTACAATTCAGATCTGGCGCTGGTCGAGGACGCCCGCCCGCTGGACCTGAAGGCCGGCCGCCAGAAGCTGGAGTTCAAGGACGTCTCGGCCCAGATCCGTCCCGAGACGGTCAGCCTGTCGGCCCCTGGGGTCAGCATCCTCGAGCAGAACTTCGACTACGACCTGCTGACCCCCGACAAGCTGATGGAGAAGGCGGTCGGCCAGCAGGTGAGGATCGTCCGCACCAATCCCGGCGACGGCAAGGAAACCACCGAGGTCGCCACCGTGCTGGCGGCCAACCAGGGCGTGGTGCTGAAGATCGGCGACCGCATCGAGGTGCTGCGCGACGACGGCGTCCCCACGCGGGTGATCTTCGACAAGGTGCCAGAGACCCTGCGCGCGCGCCCGACCCTGTCGGTCAGCGTCGAGGCCGCCAACGCCGGTCCTCGCCAGGCCAAGCTGAGCTACCTGACCTCGGGTCTGTCGTGGAAGGCCGACTATGTCGCCCTGTTCGACGAGGCCAGGAACGTGCTGGACCTGCAGGGCTGGATCACCCTGTCCAACACCTCCGGCACGCCGTTCGAGAACGCCAAGACCCAGTTGGTGGCCGGCGACGTCAACCAGCTTAACTCGACCACCCCCTATCGCCCGATCCGGCGCGCCGTCCCCGGCAGCGTTCCCGGCGTGGTGCGCGCGGGCACGGAGAGCGGCGCGGGCGAACGGATCGCGGACTATTACGTCTATCCCCTGCCCGAGCGGACCACGATCGCCTCCAACCAGAACAAGCAGGTCGGCTTCCTGTCGGCCCAGGGCGTCGCGGCCAGGAAGGTCTACGAGGTGCGCGAGGGCTGGTTCTCCAGCCAGGCCGAGCCGGTCAAGGCCGTGGTCGCCATTCAGTTCGGCAATGGCAGGCTAGCGGGCCTGGGCAGCCAGCTGCCGGCCGGGGTCATGCGGGTCTACATGCGCGACGCGGCGGGCGATCCGAAGTTTGTCGGCGAGAACGCCATCGGCCATACGCCGGCCGGCTCGGAGCTGTCAATCAAGACCGGCGAGGCGTTCGACGTCTCCAGCCAGGCGACCCTTGTGGCCGAAACGCGGGTCTCCAAGACCCGCACCCGCTACGAGATGAAATACCTGCTGCGCAACGCCAAGGACCAGCCGGTCGTGGTCGAGCTGCGCCAGGGGGGTCTGTGGCGCGACGGCGAGGTCAAGGCCGAGAGCCTGAAGAGCCGCGTCATCGACGCCCGCACCCTGGGTTGGAGCGTCCCCGTACCGGCGAACGGCGAGACGACCCTGACCTTCTCCGTGGAGACGGGGTGGTGAGTATGCGCGCCCTGGCGGGCGCGCTCGCTTTCGCCGCCGCGCTCCCCGCCCACGCAGACACAATCGCCTCCCGCGCGCCCGAGACGGTGGCCGTAACCCTCTATCGCGACGGCGACGGACCGTTCCAGGCGCTGAACGCCTGGCAGCGCGCCCAGGCCGCCGAGAAGGGCCTGATCCTGGTCACCGAGACGCGCACGGTCGACCTGCCCGCCGGCCGTCATACGATCCGCTTCGACGGCGTGGCCGAGGGCCTGATCCCGCAGAGCGCGGCGGTCGAGGGCTTGCCTGGCAGGGCGGTCGAGCGCAACTACGACTACGCCCTGCTCAGCCCCGGAACCCTGGTCGAACGGTCGCTGGGCCAGCCAATCCAGGTGGTCCGCACCAACCGCAAGACCGGCCGCCAACGGACGGTCGACGCTATGCTGCTGCAGGGCCCCAACGGCCTGCTGGTCCAGACAGCCGATGGCGTCGAGGCCCTGGGCTGCTCCGGCGGGCCCGAGCGCCTGGTGCTGTCGTCCGTACCAGAGGGCCTAACCGACAAGCCCAGCCTGTCGACCATCGTCGACGTCCCCGCGCCCGCCCGCGTGAAGCTGACGCTGTCATACCTGGCACTGGGCGTGAACTGGCAGGCCGACTATGTCGCGCGCATCCATCCGGACGGCAAGCGGTTGGACCTGACCGGCTGGCTGACCCTGGTCAACAGCGGTGGCAGCCAGTTCGCCGACGCCAGAACGCAGGCCGTGGCCGGACGGCTCTCACGGCAATATGCGCGCGTCGACAAGGGCCAGCCTCTGCGGATCAACCGCACCTGCTGGCCGATGGACACCACGCATCTGATCGAAAGTGACTCGGACATCCAGGTCCAGGCTCGCGCGGCCTTCGGACCGCCACCGTTGCCCATTCCGCCGGTGATCTCCGCGGCTCCGCCGGTCCCCACCAACGCCGTCGCCCGAGCCAAGCTGGCCGAGCAATCGAACCTGGGCGACTACAAGCTCTACACCCTGCCCGCGCCGGTGACCCTGAACCCGCGCCAGACCAAGCAGGTGGCCTTTCTCGACCAGAAGGACGTCGCCTTCCAGCGGCTCTATGTCGTGACGATCAATCCGTGGGACAGCGGTCGCGAGGACGAGGGCTTCCGCGCGCCGGCCGTGACCCTGCGCCTGGACAACACGGTGCGAAACGGCCTGGGCAAACCCCTGCCCTCCGGCGCGCTCTCGGCCATGGAGACGATCGATGGCCGGCCGACCTTCGCCGGCGAACAGGCCGTGCGCGATGTCGCTGTCGGCGAGCCGCTGGATCTGGTCATCGGCCAGGCCGTCGACATCCTGGCCCGCCCGCGCCTGGTCGCCGAACAGAAACTGAAGAAGAGTCGCGTACGCCGGACCTACGAGGTCGATCTCTCGAACGCCAAGACCATCCCGGTGACCGTCGAGGTGCGGCAGAATCCGAACCTGACCAGCTTCAGGGTCGTCGCCGAACCGCACAAGCACGACATCCGCCAGGGCATGGTCGCCTGGCGCGTGACGCTCGCCCCCAACCAGTCCCGCGGCTTCCGCTACGCGATCGAGTACGACGGCTAAAGCGGCATCCAGCGGCGTTTGCGGCTGTAGCCGAGGTAGCCGACATTGGCCCCCAGGCGCAGGCCGACCCCGGCGCGGATCGGGGCCAGGGTGATGTCGTCAGCCTTCTGGTAGTTCACGCCCAGACCGCCGATGAGATAGGCGCTGCCCTCCACACCCGGGAAGCGGCGGTAGATGGCGTCGGGGTACTGCAGATTATAGCAAAGGGTGAAGACGCGGCTGGCGTTGCCGCCCCAGTCCCAACCGATCGACGGACCCTGCCAGAAGGTCTCCAGGGTCGGACGGCCCTTCATGTAGAGCAGGCCGCGACCATAGCGCAGACCGGCCACGAAGGCGCCCGAACCTTCCTCGCCGGCGATATAGGCGGTGGGCTGACCCTTGTCCTTGAAGATCTTCTCGATCGCCGCGCCGGCGCTCTCGGCCGTCACGCCCAGGAAATCGGACGTCGCCCGGATCATCTCGTCGGCCGAATAGGTCTGGGCCCGGCCGGTATCGTAGGCCGGCGTATTGCCGTTCGACGCCGGGGCCGGAGACGGCGGCGGAGAGGCGTAGGCGTCCCGAGCGACGGGCGGCGACGGCGACGCGTATGGGTCGCTCGGAGCGGGGCTGGCCGGACCGATCGGCTGCGGCGGCGGCAATTGTTCGCTGTAGCGGCTCTGGCGGGCCAGGGCCTCGGTCGCCACGGTGCTCAGACCGACGGCGGCGCCCGAGAGGATCAGCTTGCGACGGTCCATGTCAGGCCCTCCGGATCAGTTTCATTGCAACACTGTTGCAAGCCATTGAGACCGGTTTGCGGCTCCAAACTTAACGACCGGTTAAGCATGGCCGACCCGTCGCCGCGGACGGGACGTGTTCAGCCCTCGCGAAGCGGGCCAAATGTGCTATGCGCACGGCCATGACTTCGACGCCTCTCGACAAGATCCGCAACTTTTCGATCGTTGCCCATATCGACCATGGGAAGAGCACGCTCTCCGACCGCCTGATCCAGGAGACCGGCGGCCTGACCGCGCGCGAGATGAGCGCCCAGGTTCTCGACAACATGGACATCGAGAAGGAGCGCGGCATCACCATCAAGGCGCAGACCGTGCGCCTGAAGTACAAGGCCGACGACGGCGAGGACTACATCCTCAACCTGATGGACACCCCCGGCCACGTCGACTTCGCCTACGAGGTCAGCCGCAGCCTGGCCGCCTGCGAAGGCTCGATCCTGGTCGTCGACGCCTCGCAAGGCGTGGAAGCCCAGACCCTGGCCAATGTCTATTCGGCCATCGACAACAACCACGAGATCGTCCCGGTCCTCAACAAGATCGACCTGCCCGCCGCCGAGCCCGAGCGCGTGCGCGCCCAGATCGAGGACCTGATCGGCCTGGACGCCAGCGACGCCGTACTGGCCAGCGCCAAGTCGGGCCTGGGCATCCACGACGTGCTGGAAGCCATCGTCAAGCGCCTGCCGCCCCCCAAGGGCGACCGCGACGCGCCGCTGAAGGCCCTGCTGGTCGACGCCTGGTACGACGCCTATCTGGGCGTGGTCGTGCTGGTGCGAATCTTCGACGGCACGCTGAAGGCCGGCCAGCAGGTCCGCATGATGCAGACCGGCGCCACCCACCGCATCGACAAGGTCGGGGTGTTCACGCCCAAGGCCACCGACGTCGCCGAGCTGGGCCCGGGCGAGGTCGGCTTCTTCACCGCCTCGATCAAGGAAGTGGCCGACGCCGCCGTCGGCGACACCATCACGGACGAAAAGAAGCAGACCGCCCAGGCCCTGCCGGGCTTCAAGGAAGTCCAGCCGGTCGTGTTCTGCGGCCTCTTCCCCGTCGACGCCGCCGACTTCGAGGACCTGCGCGCCGCCGTCGGCAAGCTGCGCCTCAACGATGGCAGCTTCACCTACGAGATGGAATCCAGCGCCGCCCTGGGCTTCGGCTTCCGCTGCGGCTTCCTGGGCCTGCTGCACCTGGAGATCATCCAGGAGCGCCTGTCTCGCGAGTTCGACCTCGACCTGATCGCGACGGCCCCGTCGGTCGTCTACAAGATCCACATGCGCGACGGCACGGAGAAGGAACTCCACAACCCCGCCGACCTGCCCGACGTGATGCAGATCGAGAGCATCAGCGAGCCCTGGATCAAGGCCACCATCTTCACCCCCGACGAATATCTCGGCGGCGTGATCAAGCTGTGCCAGGACCGTCGCGGCATGCAGCGCGAGCTCAGCTATGTCGGCAACCGCGCCATGGTCGTCTACGACCTGCCGCTGAACGAGGTGGTGTTCGACTTCTACGACCGCCTGAAGTCGATCTCGAAGGGCTATGCCAGCTTCGACTACCAGGTCGAGGACTACCGGGTCGGCGACCTGGTGAAGATGTCGATCCTGGTCAACGCCGAGCCGGTCGACGCCCTCTCCATGCTGGTCCACCGCGACCGCGCCGAGAGCCGCGGCCGCGGCATGTGCGAGAAGATGAAGGAGCTCATCCCGCAGCACATGTTCGTCATCCCGATCCAGGCGGCCATCGGCGGCCGGATCATCGCCCGCGAAACCGTCCGCGCCCTGCGCAAGGACGTGACCGCCAAGTGCTACGGCGGCGACGCCTCGCGCAAGCGCAAGCTGCTGGACAAGCAGAAGGCCGGCAAGAAGCGCATGCGCCAGTTCGGCAAGGTCGAAATCCCGCAGGAAGCCTTCATCGCCGCGCTGAAGATGGACGAGGATTGATCGAGCCGACGCCGACCGATCTGAGCTTGAACGCCCTCGCCAGCGAAAGCCGGCGGGGGTGTTTTCTGTGGACCCCGGCTGCGGCGGCGGAGATAGAGTCTAAGCCGCCAACTTTGCGGCGGCGGCGTCGATGGTGAAGTGCCCCACGCGCCGCGCCAACTCGTGCGCCTCGTCGGCCAGAGACCGGCTGGCGGCGGTGGATTCCTCGACCATGGCGGCGTTCTGCTGCGTAACCTGATCCATCTGATTGACCGCGACAGCGACCTCGCCCAGTCCCTGCGACTGCTCCTGGGCTGCAGCGGCGATCTGCTCCATGACCTGGGCCGACTGCCTGACGCCGCCGACGATCCGCTCCAGCGCCTCGCCCGTCTGGCTGACGAGCAAAACGCCGCTCTCCACATGGTCCGAACTGGCCAGTATCAGGCTTTTGATCTCCTTGGCGGCTTCCGCCGAGCGCTGGGCGAGGGCGCGAACCTCTTGAGCGACCACGGCGAAGCCTCGACCTGCGTCGCCGGCCCGGGCGGCCTCGACCCCGGCGTTGAGCGCCAGGAGGTTCGTCTGGAACGCGATCTCGTCGATGACGCTGAGAATCTGTTCGATCTCGCGAGAAGACTTTTCGATGGCGCTCATGGCGACTATCGCCTTGCCGACAATGGCGCCGCCGCGCTCGGCGTCGTCGCGCGCGGTCTGGACCTGAGTCTGAGCCGAGGCGGCGCCGTCGGCCGAGCGGCGGACCGTCGCCAGCAGTTCTTCGAGCGCGGCGGCGGTCTGCTCTATGCTTGCGGCCTGGCGTTCGGTGCGCTGGGCCAACTGATCGGCGGCCTTGCTGATCTCGGACGAGCCACTGAGGATGCTGCTCGCGCCGCCGTTGATCGCCGCCATCGCGATGTTGAGATGCTGGATGGCCGCGTTGAAGTCTTCCTTCAGCTTGGCGGCGGTAGCGGGAAATCCGGTCTGGATCTTATAGGTGAGATCGCCGGCCGCCAGACGATCCAACGCCACCCCCAAATGTTCCACCACGATCGCCTGTTCACGGGCGTGGGCGGCGCGCTCGGCGTCATGGACCGCACGGTCGCGTTCGGCCGCCTGTCGCTGATCCTCCGCCTCTTGCTCCACCTTCAGCTTGTCGATCGCCGATTGCTTGAAAGCCAGAACAGCGTCGGCCATCTGCCCGATCTCATCGCCTCGTCCCACGGCGGGCACTTCGACGGTGTTGTCGCCGGCCGCCAGACTGCGCATCGTGCGGGTCATGTCGCGGACTGGATTGGCGATCGCCCGGGTGAGAATCCAGCCCATGGCGCAGGCGAGACCGATCGTCAGCAGGCCAACGATGACCAGGCCAATTTCAGCCCAGTAATAGAGCGCCGACAACGAGGCCTCACGCTGGCTCCGCGCGGACGCGGACGCCGCGGCGATCTCCTTGACAACCTTGCGGGTGGCGGTGAGGCGCCCCGCGGTCAGCAGCGATGCGCGGGCCGCTTCCAGCTTGGCGGGATCGCCACCCTTGGCGATCTGGAGATCAGTCTCCTTCGAGAAGGTTTGAACGGCGGCGTCGAAGCGCGTCAAACGGTCCTTGTCGCCGTCGTCGGTCGCCTCAGCGACCAGGACCTTGAGCGCCGCCGCATAGTCGGCCTTGAAACCGTTGTAGCGCTTGAGGAACGACGGATCGTTGGTCGCCAGATAGCCACGCACCGCGTTCTGCTGCTCGACCAAGGCGTCGGTGGCCTTGGCCATGAGGCTTTCGCGCGTCAGGTCGCGGCGATCCTCGGCCGCCCTGGCCTTGATGGTTTGCTCGCCGGCTAGGACCAGAACGCAGACCAGGGCCACCAGAGTCACCAGCACGGCGAAGGCCGCCACGAGCTTGTGGGCGATCTTTAGGGAGCCAAACATGTCGAACCTCGCTGATTGCGGGCCAAGATGCTCACGCGTGATCTTAACGGAGACTTTGGCTTGGGCCTTCCGCGTCAGTTAGTCGCGTTTTCAGGAGGGTCTGCATTCCGGCCTAACCCCACATGGTCAGTCCTGGCGCATAGCAGCGCTCGCCAGTTGCGCCTTACATATCGCGCGAAGCTGCTCCGCACGGTCTGAGCCGCCGCGCCCTGTCCGACTGGCCGCGTCGGCTTCGGAGTCTGGAAGCCCTCACCCGAACGGCGGCTTCATCCTGTAGAACCGCGCCTCGCCCAGCAGGCCGTAGACGCGGCGGATGCGGAAGGCTTCGGGGCGGGCCTCGGCGAGGTCGAACTCGGCCTGGCTGAGGCCGAAGGGAGAGACCTCGCCCGAAAGGGTGGTCTTGACCACGATCAGGCGCGGGGTCTCGTCCAGGCCAAAACCGATCACGTCGCAGCCGTCCGGATCGCCGTCGCGAGACGGACGGATCTTCGCCGCCAGGTCGGGTCGACCGCGATCGGACAGGCGGCGGGCCTCGAAGGCGATGATGCTGGAGACGCCCAGCCCCTTCAGAAAACGATCGTCGGCCTCGCGCCCGCCCATGTCGAAGCGCTGGATCACCCGGATCAGGCGCTCGTCCATCGGCATCGGCCGGGGCGGCGCGGCCTCGATCAGCGGCACGGCCGGCGGGGCGGTGAACAGCGAGGCGGGGCGAACGGCGGCGCTGAGCAGGGCCGGCTTGGCGGCCAGCTGCTCCTCGACCGCTTCCAGCAGCGCGGCGTCGTACGACCAGCGCGGCGGCTGGTCGCGCAGGATCGGCAGGCCGATCAGCGACAGCACCGCCGAGATCTCGCCCTGCTTCCAGGTGATCGGCATGTCGGACTTGCCTGTGACGAAGCGGACGGCGCGATCGTGAGCGCCGCGATCGACGGGCTTGCCGGCGAGCGTCTTCTCCAGCTGGGCGACATAGTCGCCCACCACCACGGCGAGGTCAGCCCCCGTCCACTCGCGCCCCGATTCCCCCGTCATCGGACGATGATGCGTCACGACGGAGTGTTTCGCCACAAGCTAGGGTAAACTTGGCTGTTTCATCGCGCCCGCCACGGCCATGGGCGCGTCCTGCACGGGCATCTGGTCGGCCTGCAGCTTGGCGGCCTCCATGGCGCGGCGCACGGTGGTCACCGGCGCGTCGGCGTCGACCTTGAAGGTCAGCACGGCGGTATGGGCCGGGTTCTCGCCGAGATTGGCGAAACCGCCGGTCCGCTCGGCATTGAAGGTCACGCCATAGGTGCGGTTGGCCAGCACCCGGCACAATAGGACGAAGGTCTTCTGATCGCCCAGCAACCGGGGCGTCTTCACGCAGTCCATCGGCTCCGCGCCCGGCGCGGGGGCATAGTTCCAGACGCTCGGCGACATCTGCTGGTCGAAGGCGGCCTTGAGGATCAGCACGCCCGGCGGCACGGTCTGGTCCTGGGCCGGATAGGTCGAGACCAGGTTCGGCGGCAGGGTCGGCGGCAGGATCAGGACGGGCGAGACGGTGTTGGGGGCTTCCGGAGCCGGCTTCGTCTGGGCGTGCGCGCCCGCGGCGGCCAACATGGCGAAAGCGATCAGGACGGGAACCGAACGGCGGCGCGACATCTTTCCAAAGTGACCCTCAAGCGCGGCCTTCTCAAGGCGCCTTCACAGGCCTACATCGCCTTCATGACCGACAAAACCGAAGTCCCCGCCGACGAGACGCCGATGCAGCGCGCCCTGCGCCTGAAGAAGGCCGCCCAGGGCAAGCACGGCCACGGGGCCAAGGCCTCGACCGGCAAGGTTGAGCGCGCCAGCGCCGCGGCCCCGACCGGCAAGTCGAAGCCCTGGATGACCCGGTGACGATCCCCAAGGTCCTCGGGCGCGCCTCGTCCATCAACGTCCGTAAGGTCCTCTGGACCCTGGACGAACTGGGCCTGGCCTATGAGCGCGAGGACTGGGGCCAGGGCTTCGCGCCCACCAGCGACCCGAAGTTCGTCGCGCTGAACCCCAACGCCCTGGTGCCGGTGCTGATCGATGAGCATGGCCCGGTCTGGGAAAGCAACGCTATCTGCCGCTACGTGGCGGCCGACACGCCGCTGTTCCCGGCCGACCGCCGCCAACGCGCGCTGGTCGACCAGTGGATGGACTGGCAGTGCACCGAGCTGAACACCGCCTGGCGCTACGCTTTCGCCGGCCTGGTCCGCAAGACGCCCGGCTTCGACGATCCCAAGCAGATCGCGACCAGCGTCGCGGCGTGGAACACGGCCATGGGCCTGCTCAGCGCGCGGCTGGTAGACACCGGGGCGTATGTCGCTGGCGACACCTTCACGCTCGCGGATATCGTGCTGGGCCTGTCGGTGCATCGCTGGCTGTTCAGTCCGATCGAGCGCGAGGACTGGCCCACGCTTACCGCCTATTACGAGCGGCTGAGCCATAGGCCGGCGTTTCGGACGTGGGCTGATCCGCGGGTTCCGTGATCGGCTCGGAGCCTTCCTGTGGCAGGCTGGAGATCGGCACGCCGGGCAATAGCGGCTCGCCCGTCCACTCCCAGTGCCAGGGCTCGTAGGCGTAGTTGACGAAGCCGAACCGCGGCGCGTTCACGACCATCCAGCGATAGACCGACGAGCGGGCCATGACGAGCCGGTTTGCGTCTGCGGAGCTGTCGGGCCTCGAGCCCGGCACGGCGTCGATGACCACGTCCATGGCCAGGCCCGTGCGGTGGGCGGAGCAGATGGTGCGCCTCAAGCCCTGGCAGTTCTTGTCTCGCGCGCACCGCTGGGCGTCGGCGTCCGGGGCCCGGAAGCCCGAGAAGATCGTCAGCGACTCCGGCCTCGGCAAGGCCCCCGCCGCCCGCGCCTCGGCGACCATCTTTCGATAGGCCTCCAGCGCGCCCGGCCGCAGGCGGATGGCCTTGCCGCCATAGCTCTCCTTGGGGCCGGCCAGAGCGAGGCTGGCCTCGGGCGGCGCGCCGGGGCACATGCCCTCGCGGTTCACGCGCACGAACGGTCGCGCCAGGTGCCAGCGCACCAGCATGGTCCCGAACACCGCCGGGTCGACGACACCCGTACCCCGCAGGCCATGCGCGCCCTGCCAACGCGCCAGGGCCGAGGCGAAACCGTTCGAGCCCGGGCCGCAGGTCGTGCCGATCTCGGCGGCGATGCGCGGGGCGTAGATCTCCCAGCCGGTCTCGGGCTTGCCGAACGGGCTCCAGGCCAGGCTCGACAGCGAGGCGGCGTTGGCGGCGGCGGCGCCCTCGGGAGCGTCACGCCCGTCGCAGGTCTCCGGCGCGCCCGCCAGCGGCGGGGGCGTCGGCGGCGGGTCGATCGAGGTGAAATGCTGTTCCGCCGGCGTCGCGTAGGCGGGCTCATCGCGCGGTTGGACGCCCGGGGGCGAGGCTGCACCGTTGGGCCACGTCACCCACAGCCAGAACCCGCCGCTCGCCAGCAGCAGAAGGCCAAGGCCCCAAAGCCATCGTCGCAGAACCCTCAAGTCATTCCCCGCATCCGGCCTCGCGATCCCACGGAACTTCGCCATGGCTCAAGTCTTGAGACGAGGCAGTCGTTCCGTCTTGGAGTCCTTATGACCGTCCTGGTTTCCCGCTTCGCACTGATCGCCGTGCTGGCCCTGTCGGCCTGCGATGACAAGCCACCGGCCAAGCCCACGCCGGCCAAGACGGTCCAGAAGTCCGCGCCCGCCCAGCCTCCTGTCGTCGCCGCGCCGGCGGCCGTCGCGGCCAGCTCGCCCCTGGCCCAGACGATCAACGCCGCCGCGTTCGATCCCGCCGCGACCGATCCCGAGGCGCACCGCAATCTGCTGGTCCGCGTCCAGACCCTGCTGGACCGCGCCCACTTCTCGCCAGGCGTCATCGACGGTCGCGACGGTACGAACCTGACCCTGGCGATCAAGGCCTTCCAGGCCTCGCGCGGCCAGACGGCCGACGGCCAGATCACGCAACAACTGATCGACACCCTGACCGCCGGAGACGGCGGGCCGGTGCTGGTCGACTACACGATCACCGCCCAGGACGAGGCCGGCCCGTTCTCGCCGCCGATCCCCAAGGACGACTACGAGGCGATGGCCAAGCTGCCGGCCCTGAACTACCAGACCCCGCTTGAGATGCTGGCCGAGCGCTTCCACATGGACGAGGCGCTGCTGCAGGCGCTGAATCCCGGCGTCGATTTCGGCGCGGCGGGAACGACGATCGTGGTGACGGCGGCCGGCGCGGACACCTTGGATCGCAAGGTCGACCGTATCGAGATCGACAAGGCTATCGGCCAGGTCCGCGCCTTCGACAAGGACAACACCCTGCTCGCGGTCTATCCCGCCACCGTCGGCAGCACCGAGCGCCCCGCCCCGTCCGGCGAATGGGCCGTGCGCACCCTGGCCCCGAATCCGACCTATACCTACGACCCGTCGCGCCTGACCTTCGGCAAGCCCAAGGGCAAGCTGACCATCAAGGCCGGACCGAACAATCCGGTGGGCTCGACCTGGATCGACCTGACCAAGGACACCTACGGCATCCACGGCACGCCCGATCCCAAGCTGGTCAACAAGCGCGCCTCGCACGGCTGCGTGCGCCTGACCAACTGGGACGCGGCCGAACTCGGCTCGGCCGTGAACAAGGGCGCCAAGGTGGTGTTCATGGGCGCGGAGGCGCGGGCGAAATAGCCCTTCCACACGCACCAAAATTGTCATCCCGGAAAGCCTGCAAGGCTTGTCCGGGACCCGGGGGGTGCGTGAGCGTCGTGCCGGCCGCCCCTGGTTCCCGGACAGCCTCTACGAAGCTTCCGGGATGACAAGGGTTTGCATCACTTTGGCTTGCGGAACTTCAGGATGAACTGATCCGTCTTTCCCCGAATGCCCGGGTCGAAGACGCTCGCCGTATGCGGATCCGCCGCGCTCGCCAACAGCGGGCTCTCGGCCTCCAGCTTGAACCCGGCGGCCTCGACCTCGCTCTTCACCTGGGCGATGTCGATGCGGTGCAGGGCGTCCGGCGCGGTCGTCGCGCCGGGCAGAGCCGCATGATCGATGACCAGGAAGACGCCGCCCGGCTTCAGCGACTTGAAGATCTCGGCATTGGCCTTGGCGGCCGTGTCGACCGGAAACGGCTTCACGTGCTGATCGTGATAGTTCTGGACGGTGATCACCACATCGGCGCCGTCCGGCAGGTCCAGCGCGGTCATCGGTCCGTTCAGCGGCTTGACGTTGGCGAGAGCGGCCGCGACCGTCTTCTGGTCCTCGCCGTACTGGGCCTTGAACTTGATGAACTCGGCCGGCTGGTAGGCATAGACCACGCCCTTGGGACCGACGGCGGCCGACAGGATGCGGGTGAAATAGCCGCCGCCCATGATGTAGTCGATGACCGTGTCGCCCGGCTTGACCTCGGCCAGGGCCAGAATCTCGCCGGGGTGGCGGGCGGCGTCGCGGGCCGTGTCGGCGGCCGGACGCGTCGGATCGGCCAGGGCCTTCTCGATATTGGCGGGGACCTGGGCGAACGCGCCGCCGCTGGCGCCGAACGCCCCGATCGCCAGAACGCCGGCGAGTACCGAAACCAAGTGTTTGCGGGCCATGAGCGCGCCTCCCTTTTCGCTGCGTCGAACCTAGCAGCCAAGCTGGGGATGGCGAACGACGTTCTCGCGACATTTCAGCCAGCTTTCGTCGAAAGCGGCCCTAGGCACGACCAAGCAGGCCCGACATGATCGGCAATAAACAAGGTGGCTTCATAAGCCAGATGGGGAGGCTCGGATGAAGTGGATCCTGCGCGGGATTGGCGCCTTGCTGGCGCTCGTGGCGCTGGCGGCGGCGACATTGATCGTCATCGACCAGGCCAGCCTGCCCAAGGCCCCTTCTCGCCAAGCCTTGCTGGACAAGGCCAAGGCCTACGACGTCCGCATCCGCCGCGACGAGTGGGGCGTGCCGCACGTCCTGGGCAAGTCCGACGCCGACGCCGCCTTCGGTCTCGGCTACGCCCAGAGCGAGGACGACTTCGCCACCCTGCAGGACGTGGTGCTGGCCACGCGCGGCGTGCTGGCCCGCGACAAGGGAAAGGCCGCCGCGCCGACCGACTACGTCACCGCCCTGCTCGACGTCTGGCCGACGACCAACGCCCACTATGCCGAACTGCCCGCCGACCTTCGCAAGATCCTGGAGGCCTATGCCGACGGGGTCAGCGTCTACGCCGCCAAGCATCCCGAAAAGGTCAAGGCGGGCCTGCTGCCTCTGACCGGCCACGACATCGAGGCGGGCTTCGTCTTCAAGCAGCCGTTCTTCTACGGGCTGGACGGGGAGCTGAAGCGCCTCACGACACCGCACGCCCCGCCGCCGCCGGCCAAGGGCTCGAACGGTCTGGCGACCGCGCCGTCCCGCAACGCCGACGGCGCCACGCGGCTGCTCGTCAATTCGCACCAGCCCTATACCGGCCCGGTCGCCTGGTACGAGGCCGTGGTCGAGAGCGGCGAAGGCTGGCACGTGGCCGGCGGTTTCTTCCCCGGCTCGCCGTTCATGCTGCACGGCCACAATGCCGATCTCGGCTGGGCCAATACGGTGTCCAAGCCCGACCTCGTGGACGTCTACCGCCTGACCCTCAATCCGGCCAACAAGAACCAGTACCGCCTCGACGGCCAGTGGAAGGACTTCGACAAGCGCTACGTCACCCTGCGCGTGAAGCTCCTGGGCCCCATCGTGCTGCCGGTGAGGAAGGCGGTGCTGCGCTCGGTCCACGGACCGGTGCTAGAGACCGATCACGGCGTCTTCGCCATCCGCTATGCCGGCATGGGCGAGTGGCGCCAGCCGTTGCAGTACTGGCGGCTGAACAGGGCCAAGACGATGGTGGAATGGCGCGCGGCCATCGCCACCCACGCCATCCCCAGCCTGAATTACGTCTATGCCGACAGGGCCGGGAACATCGGCTTCGTCCACAACGGCCAGTATCCGAACCGCGCGGTAGACGCCGACTGGAAAGGGATCCTGCCCGGCGACCGCTCCGACCTGATCTGGCAGGGTTACCGCCCGCCTGAGCAGACGCCGCAGCTGTGGAATCCGAAGTCGGGCCTGGTGTTCAACTCCAACAACAGCCCGTTCCAGGCCAGCGAGGCGGCCGACAATCTCAAGCCCGAGGCCTTTCCCGCCTCGATGGGCCTGCAGACCAACATGACCAATCGCGCCTGGCGGGCGCTGGAAACCTTCGGGATCGACCACGCGATCACCGACACGAGCTTCCGCGCCCACAAGTTCGACGTGGCGTTCAGCGACCGCTCGTCGGTGATGGAGATGGTCCGCGAGGTCACCGCGATCGACCCCAAGGGCGACGCCGATCTCGCCAAGGCGCAGGAAATCCTGCGCGCGTGGGACAAGAAGGCCGACATCCACGATCGCGGCGCGGCCCTGGCGGCGCTGATGACCCAGCCGATCCTGTTCGCCCGCTCGAACGACGATCCGGCGCCGACGCCGCTGGCCAGCCTCCAGGCGGCGATCAAGACGCTGAAGGCCCACTTTGGTCGCCTGGATCCCGAGTGGGGCGAGGTCAATCGCATCCGGCGCGGAACGGTGAACCTGCCGATCGACGGCGCCGCGGACACCTATCGCTCGGTCTGGGGCAAGCCGGAGATGGACGGCACGACCACCGCCGATGGCGGCGACACCTTCATCATGTTCGTCACCTGGGACAAGGCCGGGGCGCTGCGCTCGGAGAGCATCCACCAGTTCGGCTCGGCCACCCTGGACGCCAACTCGCCCCACTATGCCGACCAGACACCGCTGTTCGTGGCCATGAAGACCAAGCCGGTCTGGTTCACCGAGCAGCAGCTGAAAGGACACGTCAAGGTCGACTACCGCCCGGGCGAGCGTTAACTCTCAGAGCTAGACCGTTCAGGCGCCGTTCAGTTGGGGGACGGTTAGCTGGGCTTCACATGACGAAGCCTTCTTTGGTGGGGAAACAGAGACATGCGCAAGACCCTTGGCCTGATGGCCCTTTCCGTTGTCGCGTTCGCGGGCGCGGCCTCGGCCCAGGCGCCGAACTGGAACGGCCGCTATGACGATCCGCCGCGCGGCTCCTACACGCAGTCCTGCCGCGAGATCACGGCCTTCAACGGCCAGGTCTGGGCGCGTTGCCAAAGCAGCCGCGGCGGCTGGGAGTGGAGCAGCGCGCGCGCGCGCGACTGCGGCGGCCAGGGTCTGGAGAACCGCGACGGGCGTCTGCAGTGCGCCGGATTCAATGGTCCTGGCCAAGGCGGCGGCTGGGGCGGCAACAACGGCGGCGGCTGGAACAATGGCGGCGGCGGTCGTCCCCGAGACGGGGTCGTGCTGTTTGAGGATCCCAACTACCAGGGCCGCGCCTTCGAGGTGAACGGCGACATGCCCGACCTCGGCGCCGTGAAGTTCAACGACAGGGCCTCGTCGATCCAGATCGGCCGCGCCAGCGGTCGCTGGGAGATCTGCGAGCACGCCAACTACCAAGGCCGCTGCAGCCGTCTGGACGCCGACCAGGCCATCCTGCCCCGGGAATGGAACGACGCGATCAGTTCGATCCGTCGCGTCCGCTAGGAGATCGCCATCATGCGCAACATCGCCTTCCTGATCGCTTGCGGGGCCATGGCCCTGGTCGCCACCGGCGCCGTCGCCCAGGACCGTTACCAAGACCGCTACGATCGCTATGATCGCTATGATCGCTATGATCGTCGTGACGACAGACGTGATGACCGTCGCGACGATCGGCGTGATGACCGGCGGGGCGACCGTTGGGGTCCCGGCGGCCAGGTCGTGCTGTTCGAGCACGACGGCTTCCGCGGCGAGGCCCGCCCCCTGCGCGGTGACACGCCCGACCTGTCGCGCCTGGGCTTCAACGACCGCGTCTCGTCCATGCGCATCTCGCGCGGGACTTGGGAGTTCTGCGAGCACGCCTACTACCAGGGCAAGTGCTGGCGCTACGACTACGACATGGCCAGCCTGCCCAAGAAACAGAACGATCGCTACAGCTCGGTCCGCCGGGTGCGCTGATCCTTAAGCCGCGCCGGGCTCTTGAAGCTCGACGCGGCCCACGGTTAAGGTCCGCCGCCTTCCAAGCTGGAGCTCTGATCTATGCGTAAGTTCGTCGTTCTCGCCGCCGCCGCGGCCGCCCTGCTGGTTTCGGCCTGCAACACCATCGAAGGCGCCGGCCGCGACGTCTCGTCGGCCGGCAAGGCTGTCGCCGGCGCCGCCCGCGACGCCAAGCACTGATCCTAGGCGTCTTCCTCGCGCGAGGTCTCCGCGCCGATCGCTCGCTTTTCATGTGGAGCGACGGCGGCGTCCGATGCGTGACGGACGGCGTGTTCGGCCTTGGAGGCGCCGGCGCCCTTGCGCGGCGGCGTCTCCTGACCGGCTTCGGGTTTGGTAGGGCGGTCTGGCGTCATGGCGCGTCTCGGCTGCAATTCAGACGACCAACGCGGGCTCTCCACAACTGTTCCAGAGACCTTGGACCAAGGCCGAAGGTCCCGGGACGCGGCTTTTGAAATAACCAGCGTAGAACAGGATCTGCGCCCGCGCCGTCCAGATATCGTTTGCACCGTTTGATCGAAGCCGATTTCGCGGCGCATCCCGCTCCAATGACCGCAAAAATATACAAGATCTCACGACAAGCTTGGGCATAACGTCGCCGTGCGACGGCTGGTCGCCCTTTTCCCGCCGGATCCGAAAGCGCATATGGGTGGCATGTCAGAGCTTCAGTCCTCCGCATCGCCCCTGCTCGTCGGCCTTACGCGCGGCGTGCGACATCGCTGCCCCAACTGCGGCGAGGGCCGTCTGTATCGCGCCTACCTGAAGGTCGAGCCGGTGTGCGAGGCCTGCGGCCACGAACTGGGCAGCTACCCGGCCGATGACGGCCCGGCCTATTTCACGATCCTGCTGGTCGGCCACCTGGTCGTGGCCCCATTGCTGTTCTTCCCGGTGATCTGGGAGGGTCCGCCGCTGATCGTCGCGCCCATCTGCCTGACGACGCTGGCCGCCCTGACCCTGTTGCTGCTGCCGCGCGTCAAGGGCGCGGTGATCGGGGCGCTGTGGGCCATCCGCCTGCGCAAGGCCGAAGACACCCCCGCCTAGGCGGAACCAAACGGCGCGGAACCGACAAGCGCCGCCGCGTATTCCGAATGCAAGACCCTAGCGTCGCCGTGGTGGCGGACGCGGGCTTCTAGGACTTTCGGACCATGCTCGGCACGATCCTCATCATCATCCTGATCCTGGCCCTGATCGGCGCGCTGCCGACCTGGGGGCACAGTCGTTCGTGGGGCTACTTCCCCTCAGGCGGCCTGGGCCTGATCCTCATCATTCTGATCATCCTGGTTCTGCTCGGCCGCATCTAGCGCCTCTTCCGGAGAGCCGGATCATCCAATGCGATGAGCCGGTGGTTGCTCCGGAACGCGGTTCGCCTAAGCTCCCCTCCCAAACGGGAGGGGAGTTCACATGACGGCGAGCGCCGACGCGGCATCCGGAGCGCGACTGTCGCCCGTGGCCCGCGCCAAGGCCATCCTGGGCGGCTCCGCCGGCAATCTGGTCGAATGGTACGACTGGTTCGCCTACGCCGCCTTCACCCTGTATTTCGCGCCCGCCTTCTTTCCTAAGGGCGACCAGACCGTGCAGCTGCTGCAGGCGGCGGCGGTCTTCTTCCTGGGTTTCGTGGCCCGTCCTGTCGGCGCCTGGCTGATGGGGATGTACGCCGACCACGCTGGCCGCCGCGCCGCCCTGTCGGCGTCTGTGGCCCTGATGTGCGGCGGGGCGCTGATCATCGCCGTGACCCCCGGCTTCAACGCCATCGGCCTGTGGGCCCCGGCCATACTCCTGTTCGCACGCGTGCTGCAGGGCCTGTCGGTGGGCGGCGAGTACGGGGCCAGCGCCACCTATATGAGCGAGATGGCCGGCAAGAACCGCCGCGGCTTCTGGTCCAGCTTCCACTACGTGACCCTGATCGCCGGCCAGTTGATCGCGCTGGGCGTGCTGATCGTCCTGCAGCGAACCCTCGGCGAGGCCGAACTGAAGGCCTGGGGCTGGCGCATCCCCTTCATCATTGGCGCGATCCTGGCCGTGGTGGTGTTCTGGATCCGTCGAGGCCTGGAGGAGAGCATCGCCTTCAAGCGCTCCGCGCAGCGCGAGAGCCTTTCGCGCGGCCAGGTGGCCAGCGCCGCCGTCTTCCTGGCGCTGACGGTGATCGCCGGCGTCTTGGGCGTCACGACTGGCCCGCTGGCCAAGCCCGGCCAGTATCTGGGCGCGTTGTTCCTGCTGGCGTTCTTCGTGTCGCTGATCGTGCCGCTGGTCCGCCGCCATCCGCGCGAGAGCCTGCTGATCATGGGCCTGACAGCCGGCGGCTCGCTGACCTTCTATGTCTACACGACCTATATGCAGAAGTTCCTGGTCAACACGGCCGGCTTCAGCAAGGGCCAGGCGTCAGAGATCAGCGCGCTCAGCATGATCGGCTTCATGCTGGCCCAGCCCCTGGCCGGCTGGCTGTCGGACCGGTTGGGGCGCAAGCCGATGCTGATCCTCGCCTTCGGCGGCGGCGCCCTGACCATCTGGCCGATCATGACCGGCATCAGCCACGCGACCTCGGTGTCGAGCGCCCTGGCGCTGATCCTGGCCGGCATGGCCTTCCAGTCCTGCTACACCTCGATCAGCGCCGTGGTGAAGGCCGAGATGTTCCCGGCCGAGATCCGCGCCCTGGGCGTAGCCTTGCCCTACGCCCTGGCCAATGTCCTGTTCGGGGGCACGGCCGAGATGGTCGCACTGGCCTTCAAGCACGAAGAGATGGAGAGCGCCTTCTATCTCTATGTCGCGGCGGTGATGACGGTCGGCCTCGTCTGCTCGGTCCTCCTGAAGGACACGATGCGCAATAGTCTGATCCACGAGGATTGATCGGCGTTTTCCGACTCTCCGCGCCCAGTTAGGTTGGCGTCATGCCGCTGCTCGACATCATCGTCCTGACCGTATTCGCCGCGTGCTGGCTGCTGTACGAGCCGCTGCTCAAGCGGCTGGGCGAAGGCGGCGGCGTGCTCAATACCGACATGACCGTCATCCGCCGCCGCTGGATGCAGGAGATGGCGGTGCGCGAGGTCGCCCTGCTGGACGGGCAACTGTTGGGCCACGCGATCAATTCGGCCAGCTTCTTCGCCTCGTCGAACCTGATCCTGATCGCCGCCGCGGCCGGGGTGCTGTTCGGCGGCGACAGCGCCTGGAAAAGCGTGGAGGGCCTCGCCGTGCTGGCCAAGACCTCGCCGATGATGTTTCAAATCAAGCTGGGCTTGGTGCTGGTGGCCCTCGCGCGCGGGCTGCTCGACTTCATCTGGTCGATCCGCCAGATGAACTACTGCCTGGCCGCGATCGGCGCCGCGCCGATGTGGGCCCCGCCCGCCGTGCTGGCCGAATACGCCGAGGCCGCCGGCGGCATCCTCAACCCGGCCCTGTCGGCCTTCAACGCCGGTGTTCGCGCCTACTACTTCGCCCTGGCGGCGGCCGTGTGGCTGTTGGGGCCCGCGCCCTTCATGGTCGCCACCGCCGGAGCGATGAGCCTGCTGCTCTGGCGCCAACGCCGCAGCCGCGCCTCGATGGCCGTACGCAAGGTTCGCCAGATCCTGGAGCGCCAGCCCGTCGTCCACGGCCCTCATCTGGCCCCTCCGGACCGCGCGCCGCCGGAAGATCGCATCTAGAAGCTTGGCCGGAGGAACATCCGGTTCGCCACGGCGTTCCTATCGCGCCCCCTGAGACCGAGAGCCCTCTCGGACGCAATAAGCCCCGCCGGTGACTAGGTCTCCGGCGGGGCTAATGGGAAGTCTTGTGGGTAGACCCCTATTACATACCTTAACCGGCCGCGCTTCGCAACCGGCGTGATACGAGAATCCGACATTTCGTCGTGATTTCGGGTTGCAACTTCCGCTATTGCAGAGCTTCCCTCAGATTCCCGCGGCACGGCTCAAATATCGGAGGCAAAGCCCGCCCCCAACCCCAAGGCGCCCGGCGATCTTCAATTTACAGAGTTCTCCAAAGCGGGATTGCGCACCCCAAGTCTAGCCCGAAATTGAACCTCAAAACACTACCACTCCAAGCGCACTTCATCCTTGGATCAGAACTACATTTCGAAAACGCCCGATTACGTTCAAATTGACCTAAGGATTTGGCGATCACTCTCCGGAGGCGAAGCGGTCTTTGGACGGAAAGCCGGCGACACCCGCGCCAGCTATCGTCAAAAGTGTTCGACCTAGATCCCCAGCGCCGTCCAGATCGGCAGGGTCTTTTCACCCCACGCCTCCGCCTGGGATGTCAGCTCCGTCAGGTTGTCGTCCCCCTGCAGGGTCGCGCCGTCCTTGATGATGTTCTGGTTCTGGCCCTTGAGCACCGACCAGGCGAAGCCGGCCCAATCCGCCGCCGTCTTGCCGCCATTCTGCTTGCCGAGCCAGAAGAGCTGGCTGAAGCGCTGCGCCTGAACACCGCCGCCCGTGACGGGCGAAGCGAAGTAGACGATGTCGCCCACCGACAACGAGCGACGCGCTATGGCCTTGTTGAACGCCAAGCAGCGAGCCTTGGCCTTGCTGTAGTCCTGGGCCGGCGCGGCGGGCTGCACGACCCCCAAGCCGAACAGGATGTTCAAGGCCGAGCTCAGTTGGGAGAACGGGACACCCTTGCTGGCGAGGTGTGTCTCCAGCTCCAGGACCGTATGCGGCTTGTGGTCCAGCAACAGCTCATAGATCGGCTGGTAGATATTATCGAGCAATCCCGCTTCACCCAGGACGCCGCGCACCTTCGTGGGCAGATCGGCCTTGCCGACAGTCAGAACGACACGCTCCTCGCGCAACGCCGCTATCTGCTCGTGACCGACCAGCGCGCGCACCCCGCGGATCCAATAGTCGCGGCGGAACTGCTGGTTCACGCAGTAGTCGCGCACCGTTTCTCGCAGCGAGATATCCGGGACGCCGCGCATGAACTCCGTCTGCGCGGGGGTCATGTTCAGTTCGTAGAGATTGTCCAGCGTGTGGGCGGAGCTGGCGAAACCGACCTTGGCCTCGCTGAGCCAGTTCTCGATATCGGCGAAGTACATCGGGTTCCAGTCCCGGTTCATGTACTCGTGCGCCAGATACTTCCTGTCCTGCCCCTTGATCTGCTTCAGCCGCTCGACAGCGCCGGGATTGGCCTTGGCATAGCCCGGCTCCAGCGCCAGGAACTGGTCGATGAAGCCGAGAGCCGCGTCGGTCTGGGCGATGATCCCTTGCCCGGGCGAGCCCATCACATCGGCATGGCGCTTCATCAGGTGGCGCAGCGGCGCGGAGGCAGACCAGCCCGGAAGCGTGTTGTACGAGATGTACAGAACCCCGCCTGGGCGCAGCTTGCGACGGATGAAATCGACCAGCACGCCGCGATTGCTGTCCGAGATCCAGGTCCAGATGCCGTGAAGGCCGATGAAGTCGAAATCCGGGAGGTCCTGGCGACCGCAGAACTCGGAAAAGGCCTCGTCGTAGAGCTTGGCCTCGGCGCCCGAGAGACGGACCATTTCCGACGCGAAGGCGGCCTGGGACGGATTGAAGTCCGTGCCATACCAGTTGACGCCCGGCTGGGCGGCCGCGTGGATCGACACCGAAAGTCCCTGGCCGAAACCCAGCTCGCAGGCGTTTTCGATCCTCGGCGCGTGGCGACCGATCATCAACAGCGGAAGACGGCAACGCAGCGGATTCAACTCGCCGTAATAGCCGAAGGTGTAGTTAACGTCCGTGACGTAGCCGGCATTCCACTCAGTCGACACAAGTTCCCCGCGCTGCTGCTGGATGGTTTGATGAGATGCTTTTGACGCCCTGGCCGCTCGGCGCAGCCTTTCCCGTAGGTCCCGAACGCGACTACTCGTTATAGGTTCACTTCCACGCCGAACGTTGCAACACCCTTGTCGATGAAATCCAGTCTTCTTTCCCTCTGGCGACGCCTACCGGCGCCCGTGCGTCGTGCGGCGCACCTGACGGCCGGAGCGCCACGGGGACTGTATCTGTCGGCGAGCAAAGCCTTCGACGAGGCCGCCGAGGCCTGGGCGGAACGCCGCGCGCAAACCCGCGCGCGACGACGAGCCCGACGGCGGAACCTGCCCGCGACCCTGCCGGTGACCATCGTGGGCTTCCACGGCGCGGTGCATGGTCTGGGAGAAGGCGCCCGGATGCTGGCGCGCGGCTTCGCCGATGCGGGCATGCCGGTCCGCGTCGTCGATCTGTCGGCCGAAGTCGGCTTCCCGATCGATCTTCCCGCCATGTTCCCCGCGCCGACGGCCGAGGAGCGCGGCGTGGTGATCTCGCACATCAACCCGCCGGAACTGCTGCGCTGGACCCGTGACACCGGCGGCCGCCCGCTCGAGGGGCGTCGCCACATCGGCTACTGGGCCTGGGAGTTGGAAGATGTTCCAACCGATTGGGCGCCGGCCTTCGATCTGGTCGACGAGGTCTGGACGCCCTCGATCTTCGCCGCTGACGCCATCCGCAAGATCGCCCCCGCCCGGGTAAAGGTCTCGCCGGCTCCCTACCCGCTCTACCTGAACCCGCGCCCGACGCCGGACCGCGAGCGCTTCGCCCTACCGGACGACAGGGTCGTGGTGCTGATGGCCTTCGACCTGCGCTCAACGGCCCAGCGCAAGAACCCCTATGCCGCGTTGCGAGCGTTCCAGAAAGCGAGAACCGAAAAGTCCCTGCTCGTCTGCAAGGTCGTCGGCGCGGACCTCTATCCAGAGACCTTCCAGGCGCTACGGGACGAGGTCGCCGCCGATCCGGCGATCCGGCTGATGACCGAGAACCTGTCGGCGGAGGACATGGCGCGCCTGACCGCCAGCAGCGACATCGTTCTGTCGCTGCATCGGTCGGAGGGTTACGGTCTGCTGCTGGCCGAGGCCATCTGGCTGGGCAAGCCGACCCTGGCCACTGGCTGGTCGTCGAACGTCGAGTTCATGGACCCCGCGTCGAGCCAGTTGGTCGACTACACCCTGATCGCGGTCGAAGGCGATGGCGCGATCTATCGCGCCGGGCGCTGGGCGGACGCGGATGTCGAGGACGCCGCCGCCAAGCTGGCGCGCATGATCAAGGACGGCGCTTGGCGCGCCGAACTCGCGGCGGCCACGGTCCGCAATCCTCACGTCTCGTTCGATCGCGACGCGTGGCTGGCGATGACGCGCCGGCTGCTGCCGCTGACCTAGCTTTTCGGCGCGGTCTTGACCGGCGCTTCGTCGCTGAGCGCGGGCAGGTCGTTGATCGACTGCGGCGGCTCCACCTTGTCGGCGGACACGGGGGCGGCGGGCAGATCCGACGATGGCGGCCGGATCGGCGTGGTGTCCCCGGCCTGCGGCTTCTTCGGCTCCATCGGCAGGGCGATGTGATCCAGGGTCTGGACGATCAGATCCGTCGGCAACATGCCCTTGTAGCGGACCTTCTTGAAGTGCCGCTCGGGATCGTAGGACTGGACGCCCGGCGCCAGGTTGCCGACCTCCAGCGTCCCCACCTGGGCCAGGAGTTGCACGCGGCCGACATATTCGTTGGCCCGGCCCCGAACGAAGCTGATCTGGGCGTTCTGCAGTTCGGCCTGGGCGTTCAGCACCTCGATGGTGCTGCGCAGGGCGAACCGCTCTTCTTCACGCACGCCGTAGAAGGCGATCGTATCGGCCTTCATTTCCGCTTCCAGAGAGACCAGCGACTTGCGGGCGGCGACCAGGTTGTCCCAATACTGCGAGACGCTGAACACCGTGTTGCGGCGCGCGTCGTCGATCAGCAGCTTGTCGCGGTTGTTCTCCTCGATCGACTGACGGACCGAGGAATTCAGTTGGCCGCTCGAAAACAGCGGCTGGGTCAGGGTGATCGACGCATTGACCGAGTTGGAACGGTTCGAGTCTTTTGCGCTGTAGGGCAGGTAAGGCGCGTTGCGATAGTCAGCGCGCGCCGAGACAGAGAACAGGCGCTGGGCTCGCGCCTCGGCCACGCCCAGACGGGAGGCCTTCTCGGTGAAGAGCGCCGCGTTCAGCGTCGGATTGGCTTCCTCGGCCTGGTTGAAGGCCTCTTCCAAGGTGGCGGGCAGACCGTCGATATCCGGCTCGGGCTCGAGATCGGCGGGCAGATGACCAACCAGAGATGCATAGGAGGCGACGCTGACGTTCAGCTGCGCCTGGGCGTTGGCCAACTGCGTGCTGGCGGACGCCAGACGAGCCTTGGCCTGCTGAACATCCGTGAGGGTGACTTGGCGAACGCCATATTTGTCCTCGGTGTCCTGCAGTTGCTTGCGCAGGAAAGCCTCGCCGCCTTGGCTGATCCGCAACACCTCGCGATCCCGGCGAACCGACACGTAGGCGTTGGTCACCCGGATCAGGAGATCCATCTCGATGCGCCGGAGATTCTCACGGGACGCTCTTATCTGGGCCTCGACCCCGGCAAGACGCGCGGCGTAACGGCCGTTCGTGTAGAGCGCCTGGCTAACCGACAATTCGTTCGACTGGCTGATCGCCTCCTCGGATGTCCTTCTGTAGGAGGGGAAGGTGGTGGTCGTTTGCGGCCCCCGGGCGTAGGCATAGCCTTCCGAAACCGAAGCACTGGCCTGCAGGCCGTAGGCCGCCCGCGCCTGGGTGTAGTTCTCGTCCAGGGCGCGCATGGCGGCGCGCTGGGCCTGGATGTTCGGATTGCTCTGGTAGGCGGCGGTGATCGCGTCTGCCAGGGTCTCGGCGTGAGCGAGTTCGGCGCGACCGCTCACAGCCATGGCGATTGCCAGGGCGATGAAGGACGAACGAACGGACAGAACTTTCGACAGCACTCGCGTTTCCTAGACTTGGGTCAAACTCGCCGTAACCCGGCCTTCAACCCAAAATTTGTGGCTTAATCAAGAAGACGGCGGACCGTCTCATCCCATGTGACATTCTTATCGCGCCAGAGATCGCGCGCGGCGCTCCCCAATGACTTAGCCCGAACCTTGTCCGACGTCATGCGATCCATCGCATCGGCCAGGGCGCGCGGCGTCGGTTCGGCGACCGCGCCGGTGGCGTCGCTGACGATCTCCAGCAGGCCGCCGGAGTCGGTGACGGTCAGGACGGCCTTGCCCGCGGCGAAGGCCTCCATCGTCACATAGCCCACGCTGTCCTCGTCGAAGGGCAGATAGGCGCAGGCCAGGGCGTCATTGGCCCAGCGGGCGATATCGGCGCGCGGGTGGAAGCCGAAGCGCAGGTCAACGCGGTCCTTCAGATCCAGATTCTCGACCAGCTTGGTCAAACGGTCGGCGTAGGCCTGGTTCTCCGGCGGACCGGCGATGATCAGGCGCGGACCGCTCGGCAGCAGGGCCAGGGCCTCGATCAGCAGGTGCTGGCGCTTGCCCGCCGCCACCCGGCCGCCGGCGAAGATATAGTCGCCATAGTCGCCACCGGCGAACAGCTCGCCGTCGTTCAGCGGCGGGTAGAGCACCTCGCTGCCGACGCCGTTGAACCTCATCAGGCGATTCTGGGTCACCGGCGAGTTGCAGAAGATCTTCCGGCATTCGGCGAAACAGGCGTTGTCGGCCTGACGGATCGCCGCCTTCACCGCCCTGCCCGTCTCGTCGAAGTCGAGGTGGCTCTGGCCCGCTTCGGACAGGTCATAGGCTTGGCGGAACTGGTGCAGCAGCCACAGCACCTTGTCCGGGTGCGGGATCAGATAGGCCGGGAACTTCAGGCCGATCACGCGGTCGACATTGTACAGCCGCATCCCCTTGGAGATCAGCATCTCCTCGATCAGGCGCTCGGCGGGCTCCCAGGTGAAGGGCACGCGCACCAGTTCGGACTGTACCCCGGGCGTGGCGTTCAGGCGGCGGACCAGGTGGTCGGCCAGCTCCTCGGCGCCGCCGCGCTGGAACGGCGCGGCGTTGTTGACGACCAGAACCTTCATGCGGTCAGCCGATCCACGACGGTGCTCCAGTCGATCTTCATCTCGGCCAGACGGTTCAGCGAGGCGGTCCCCATCTTGGCGACGCCCGGCTTGTCGGCGTGCAAGCGGTCGAACTGCTCGGCCAAGGCGCGCGGATCGGGCGCGCTGATCAGGCCGTTGCGGCCATGCTCGACCAGCTCCAGAACGCCGCCGGAGTCGGTCGTCGTGACGACCGGCTTGCGGGCATGGGCGCCTTCCAGCGACGGGTAGCCGTAGCTGTCCTCATCCTTGGGCAGGTAGGCGATGGCCAGCGCGTCTTTCAGCATTTCGGCCTTCTCGTCCTCGCTGATCCAGCGATCCTCGAGAATGACGCGATCCTGGACGCCGAGGTCCTTGGTCATCTGGACCAGCTGGCGGCCGTACTCGGCGCTCGACGCCGTGCCAGCCAGACGCAGCTTCACGCCGGTCTTCACGTGCTGCATCGCCTCGATCATCAGGGCCTGGCGCTTGTGCGGCTCCAGGCGCGAGATGGCGACGATCTCGTCGCCGTAGCCGGTGTGAGTGAAGCGCTCCGGCTGGTAGATCGGCGGATACAGCGGCGTGGCGTCCAGGCCGTTGAACGCCTTCAGGCGGTCGGCGACCACCTGGGAGTTGGTGAAAACCGCCCGCGCTTCCGAGATCGCCCGCGTGTCGAGGGCCCGCAGATTGTCGCGGATCGCGCGGTGATGGGCGTCGTCGGGCATGCCGCGATAGGGCGTGTCCCACAGGTCGTAGAAGGTGCGGATGTGGTGGATGAACCACAGCACCTTGTTGGGGTGGTCCACCACATAGGCCGGCGGCCGGAAGCAGATCACCCGGTCGCACCATTGTGTCAGGTCCATGAGCCGCCAGGTGGCGATCTGGTGCAGGATCTCGTTCGGATCGTCGACGAACGGCAGGTAGAACCGCTCGACCTCGTGGCCGGCCTCAAGCAGCTTCTCCTCGAGCCACTCGACGATGAAGCGCGCCCCGCCGTTGATGAACGGCACGATCGAGGACAGCAGGACGATCCGCATCGGCTAGACCAGCACCTGGTCCAGGGCGGCCACGACGCGGTCGATGTCCGCTTCGGAGAGGCCCGCGTGGGTCGGCAGGTTCAGGCCGTCGGCGCCGCAGGCCTCGGCCTGAGTCAGGTCGTCCGTCGCCAGATGGGCGTAGGGCGGCATGACGTGCATCGGGTGGAAGACCGGACGGCTCTCGACGCCCAGCGCGTCCAGGTCCTTGATCACCTGGTCGCGCGAGGTCGACAGGCCCTCGCCCAGGCGCACGGTGTACATCCAGAAGACATGCCGGCCAGTGTCGGCGACGTACGGCTTGATCACACGGTTGCCGAGGCGCGAGAGCTTCTCGTCGTACCAGGCCACGACCTTCTCGCGGGCGGCCAGGTGGTGGTCGACGCGTTCCAGCTGGGCCAGGCCGATGGCGGCCTGAATGTTGGTCATGCGGTAGTTGAAGCCGACAACCGGGAACCAGTAGCGACGGTTCGGATCCATGCCCTGGCTGCGATACAGCCGCATGGTCTTGGCCAGTTCGTCGTCGTTCGTCGTGATCATCCCGCCTTCGCCGGTCGTGATGATCTTGTTGCCGAAGAAGCTGAAGGTCGCGCAATCGCCCAGCGCACCGGACATCTTGCCCTTATAGGTCGCGCCGACGGCCTCGGCCGCGTCTTCGATGACCATCAGCTTGTGCTTGCGGGCGATCTCCAGGATCGGGTCCATGTCGGCCACCTGGCCGTACAGGTGCACGGGCATGATGGCCTTGGTGCGCGGCGTGATCTTGGCCTCGATCAGCGCCGGATCGACGTTGAAGGTGCGCGGATCATTGTCGACCAGCACGACGGTGCCGCCACAATAGGTCACGGCGTTGCACGAGGCGATGTAGGTCAGGCTGGGGATGATCACTTCATCGCCCGGACCGATGCCCATGGCCACCAGGGCCAGGTGCAGCGCCGTCGTGCCGTTATTGCAGGTGATGGCGTGCTTGACGCCGCAATAGTCGGCGAAGGCCTTCTCGAAGTCGGTGATGAATCGGCCGGCCGACGAGATCCACGTCGAGTCCATGCACTCCAGGACATAGTCGCGCTCGTTGCCGTCGAGGCTGGGCGCGGCGACGGAAATCCGCGGCAGGCTGGTCAAGAACGCTCTCCTTTGATCCGGGCCGGCACGCCGACCGCCACGACGGACTCCGGCAGATCCCGCACCACGACGCCGCCGGCGCCGATGACCGTGTCGGCCCCGATGGTCACCCCTGGTATGGCCCGCGCGCCGACGCCGAGGAAGGCCCGCTCGCCGATGGTCACGCCGCCGGCCAGGGCCGCGGCGGGACCCAGGTGGCAGGCCGCGCCGAGGTCGCAGTCGTGGTCGACGATCGCGCCCGTATTGATGATGGCCAGATCGCCTATCCGGCTGTCGGCGTTGATCGCCACGCCAGCCATCACCGCCACGCCTTCGCCGAGACGCGCGGTCGGCGAGATCACGGCCGAGGGGTGGATGGCGCTGACCAGGGTGAAGCCGAGCTCGCGGGCCTCGCGACCCAGCTTCTCGCGCAGGCGGTTGTCGCCGATCGCCACGAACAGCTTCGAAAACCCCTGGCCGCGCAGATCCGCCAGCGCCAGGTCGTCGCCGATCACCGGGACGCCCAGCACGGCGCGAGGCGTGGGATCGGCGTCGACGATCGCCGCGACCGTCTCGCCGCCCGCCCGCAGGCTCTCGATGACCACCTTGGCGTGGCCGCCGCCGCCGATGATGACGACGCCGGTCGTCATCAGTTCCGCGACCGACGGACGATGTCCGCCTCGACCATTTCGGCGATCAGCGCCTGCATGGTGATCTTCGGCTCCCAGCCCAGCTTTTCCTTGGCCTTGGTCGGATCGCCCAGCAGCAGCTCGACCTCGGCGGGGCGCAGGAACTTCGGATTGATGGTGACGTGATCCTGGTAGTTCAGGCCGACGGTGGCGAAGGCCACCTCGCACATCTCGCGCACGGTCCAGGTCTTGCCGGTGGCGACCACGTAGTCGTCCGGCGTCTCCTGCTGCAGCATCATCCACATCGCCTCGACATAGTCCTGGGCGTGGCCCCAGTCGCGCTTGGCGTCGAGGTTGCCCAGCTCCACCGTCTTCTGCTGGCCCAGCTTGATGGCCGCCACCGCGTCGGTGACCTTGCGGGTCACGAACTCGATGCCGCGCAGCGGGCTCTCGTGATTGAACAGGATGCCGGCCGAGGCGTGCAGGCCGAAGCTCTCGCGATAGTTCACCGTCATCCAGTGGGCGTAGAGCTTGGCCACGGCGTAGGGCGAGCGCGGATAGAACGGCGTCTTCTCCGACTGCACCGGATGCTGCACCAGGCCGTACATCTCGGAGGACGACGCCTGGTAGAAGCGGGCCTGCGGGCACTCCAGGCGCACGGCTTCGAGCATATTGGTGGTTCCCAGCCCCGTGACCGAGCCGGTCAGGTGCGGCTGGTCCCACGAGGCGCCGACGAAGCTCTGGGCCGCCAGGTTGTAGACCTCGTCCGGCTGTAGGCGGCGCATCAGGCGCGACAGACCGCCGGCGTCCAGCAGGTCGCCCAGTTCCAGGCGAACGTCGTCATAGACGCCGATCCAGCGCAGACGGTCGCCGATCACGTCGGCCGAGGCCGAGCGACGCAGCATGCCGTGAACGGTGTAGCCCTTCTCCAGAAGCAGCTTGGCGAGATACGCCCCGTCCTGGCCGGTCACGCCGGTGATCAAAGCCGTCTTCGCCACTATCGACTCCAGTAAGAATGAAGGTGTCTGACTACACTATTGGAGACGATTGGAAAGCGGCCTTAAGCCGCTTTCCAAAAAGCTTGGGAAATCAGGCGGTTGAAATCCCGCCCCTACTCCTCGCGCATGGTGGTGCGCAGGGTGTCCCGCAGCGGCGAGAACAGGTATTGCAACACGGTGCGCTCGCCGGTCGGCACGATCACCTGGGCCGGCATGCCGGCGCTGACCTTGCTGCGGAATTCCTTCGGCAGTTGCTTCATGTCGACCCGGATGATGCCGAGGAAATACGTGGTCTTGCCTTCCGGATCGGACAGGCGGTCACGCGAGATCGACTGGATCTGCCCGTTCAGGATCGGGATCCGGCGCGAGTGGAAGGCCGGCAGGCGGACCTCGGTGACCATGCCCGCGTGGACGTTGTCGACGTCGGTGGGCGCGAAGTGGGCCTGGATGACGAAGGCTTCGTCGTCGGGCGCGATGTCGACCATCGGCTCGGCCGGGCGAACCACGGCCCCTTCCGTGAAGAAGCGCAGGTTCTGGGCCGTGCCGCTGACCGGCGAGACGACGTTGATCCGACGCTGGGTGTCGGAGGCCACGATCTCCTTCTCGGTCACCTCGGCCAGCTTCACGCGGGTCTCGCTGATGCTCTGGCTGACTTCCTCGAAGAACTGCTGCTTGATCTGGCGAATCTTGAGCTGGGTCTCGCCCATGCCCTGGACGGCCTTGGCGCGGTCGGCCATCAGACGGCCGATCGAGCCCGACAGCGAGGCCTGTTCGCGCTCCATGGCCAGCAGGCGTGGCCGCGGCACCAGACCCTTGTCATAGATCTTGCGCAGGTCGCCCAGCTCGTCCTCGATGAAGCCGAGTTGCTCCTTCAGGCCCTGGGTCTGGCGATCGATGCCTTCGATCTCGCTCTGGTACTGGCTGCGCTGGGCGTTCATCAGGTCCGTCTGGCCCTGGATCGTCTGGCGGCGCTCCTGGAACTGGACCTGCTCGTCCGAGAGGGCGCGGGCGACGGCGGGGTCGCTGCGCTGGCTGAGCAGATCCGCCGGGAAGCTGATGCTCGGGCGCTGATCCCGCTCGGCGATCAGACGAGCCTCCATGGCCTTCAAGGCCACGTACTGGTTCTTGGTGATGCCCGCGACGGCGTTGGCCTGGGTCGGATCGAGCTCGAACAGGATCTGCCCGGCCTTCACCTTCTGGCCCTCATGCACCAGGATCTTGCGGAGCATGCCGCCTTCGAGGTGCTGGATGGTCTTGCGATTGCCTTCCGCGGAAATGAAGCCGCTGGCGATCACGGCGCTGTCCAGCGGCGCGAACGCCGCCCAGCCCAGCAGGCCGACGAAGGTGAAGGCGATGACGGCGTAGCCGATACGGGCCACGCCCTTGTAGTTGTCCGTCGGACGCTGGATCTTGGGGGGCTTCATTCTGTTTTCAGCCTATGGGCGCGCCAGGCGGCGGCCTCTGGATAAGGATACGTACGGACGGATCAGTTGGCGCGGGCGGGCGCCGGCGCCAACGGCGGCGGACTCGGCGGCGGGGCTTGCCCCGTCAGCTTGGCCAACATCGCGTCACGCGGACCGAAGTCGGCGACCACGCCCTGGTTGATCACCATGATGTAGTCGGCCTGGCCCAGCAGGTTCAGCTTGTGCGTGGCGAAGATTACCGTCCGCTTGGCCGCCTTCAGCCGGTTCATGGCCTCCATCAGCGCCAGCTCGCCCGTCTGGTCGAGGCTGGCGTTCGGCTCGTCCAGCACCAGCAGGGCCGGCATCCGGAACACGGCGCGAGCCAGCGCCAGGCGCTGGCGCTGACCGCCGGACAGCGACGCCCCGCCTTCGCCGATCGGGGTGTCGTAGCCCATCGGCAGGGCCTGGATCATGTCGTGCACGCCCGACAGGGTGGCCGCGTCGATGACTTCCTGCGACTCGTACTCGGTGAAGCGGGCGATGTTCTGGGCCACGGTGCCCTGGAACAGTTCGATGTCCTGCGGCAGATAGCCGATGTGACGGCCCAGCTTCTCGGGATCCCACTGCTTGATGTCGTAGCCGTCCAGGCGGATGACGCCCGCCGCGCACGGCCAGACGCCGACGATGCCGCGCAGCAGCGACGACTTGCCGGCGGCGCTGGGACCGACGATCGCCACCGAGGTGCCGGCGTCGATGCGGAAACTGGCCTGGCGCATGGTCGGCTGCTGAGCGCCGGGGGGCACGATCGAGGCGGCTTCGGCCGACAGCACGCCGCGCGGATCGGGCAGCGGCATGTGGTCTTCGTCGTTCTTGGCGTCGCGAAGCATGCCTTGCAGGCGATCCCAGGAACCGCGCGCGCCCAGCAGGTTCTTCCATTGGCCCACGGCGCCTTCGATCGGCGCCAGGGCGCGGCCGACCAGGATCGAACCGGCGATCATCGAGCCGGCCGAGATCTTGCCCTGGATGGCGAGATAGGCGCCGCCGCCCAGGATCAGGGTCTGGACGACCTGACGGAACACCTTGATGCCCGACATCACCGCGCCGCCGGCGTCGCTGGCGGCGGCCTGCCAGGCCACCTGCTCGTCGCGACGGCCGCGCCAGCGCTGCTGCAGGCCGCCCCACATGCCCATGGCCTTCATCACCTCTGCGTTGCGCAGGGTGGAGCCGGCGTCGTTCTGGGCGGCGATCGAGGCCATGGTGGCCATCTGGATCGGATTCTTGGTGCTGCGGTCGTTCATTACGGCCAGGCCGAAGATGATGAAGCAGCTGATGACGGCCAGAACGCCGAAATACCAATGCAGCATGAACGAAACGATGATGAACACCGGCGTCCAGGGCGCGTCGCAGAAGGCGATCAGCCCGCCCGTCATGAACTCGCGGATCTGGTCCATGTCGCGGAACGCCTGACCGCCCTGGCCCTTGCGGGTCAGGGTCGAGTCCAACACCGCCCTGAAGATCGGGTCGCGGGCCACGCCGTCGAATTTCAGGCCGCCGCGCACCAGCACCTGGGTGCGCAGCGCCTCGAGCAGGCCGTAGACGATGAACAGGAAGACGCAGATGACCGTCAGCACCACCAGCGTCGCCACGTTGCGGCTGGACAGCACGCGGTCATAGACCTGCAGCATGTACAGCGGGCTGACCAGGGCCAGGATGTTGATGAAGAAGCTGAAGACCATGGCGGTGACCACCGCCGGTTTCATGACCTCGACCGCGCGATCGAGAATGGTGGGCTTCGCGCTGGAGCGAGTGAAGATCATGTCGAGCCTTCAAGACGCCGCGCCAGGAGGGCGGGCCGTATACAGTAACAACTGAGGTTGGCTCTCGACCACGAAATTGTGGCCGAAAGTGAGCAACGGGAACCTCAGGGCTAGATCACAAGGGAAACGGGTTCGCAAGAGGTCTGGCCCGCCAAGCGCTTCGCGGTCGCAACGTCTAGAACCCGACAAAAAGAAACCCCCGACGCGAACGCCGGGGGCTCTCGATAGTCGATCATCATCGGGATCGCCCGGCGAACCGGGCGATCCTTCAGGATGATTAGAACACGTACAGCGAGTCAGTCGTGACCGTGTCGATGCCGTGCAGGCCGGTGGCGCCGACCAGCTTGACCACGGTGTCCGAACCGCCGCCTTGAACGAAGACGTAGCTGTCGCTCAGGTATTGGAAGACAACCGAAGCGCCAGCGCCGACAGCAGCGCCGTCAGCCAGCGTGATGGCGTCAGCCAGGGTAGCCGGGCCAGCGCCGTTGAAGGTCAGCAGGCCGTCCTTCAGCGTGATGGTCGCCGTGGCGGCGATATCAGCGGCTTGGGCAGCGCCGGTGGCCTTCAGGACGTCGAAGTTGGTCACCAGAGTGGCGTTTTCGCCCGTGCCCAGCTCGACGCCTTGGATGGCGCGGCCGTTGCTCAGGGTGATGACGTCGTCGCCAGCGCCCAGCTTCAGCACCGAGCCGTAGCTCGCCGCGTTACGCATGTCGCTGAGGTCGAACGTCAGGGCGCCGGTAAAGGCCGAGGCGTCAACGCTGGTGACGGCGGCGGTGCCGACGACGAGATCCAGGGTCAGAGCCTTGTCGCCCGTGACGGTCACCGAAGTGATGTAGTCGCGGGTGGTCGAGGCGTTCACGGCCGAGGTGTAGTTCAGCACGTTCGACACGTTGGTGCCGCCCGAGGTCACGGTCAGGCTGGTCGCCACCGAACCCGTCACGTTCAGCGTGGCGGTGTTGGCCTTGGTGTCGGCATGGTCAGCAGCGAACGCGGCCGTCAGCGACGTAGCGTTCGTGGCGACGATGCCGGAGACCACGTCAGCCGTAGCCACGCCGTCGTTGGCGCCGTCCGTGTCGACCGTGACGGTCAGCGCGCCGGCGGTCTTCTGGGTCAGGTTCAGCACGCCTTGCTGGACGCCGGGGTCGAACGTGTTGGCGTCGTAGGTGTTGTCAGCGGTGGCGCGGAAGCCAACGCCGGCGCCGATGTTGCTCAGCGTGACGGACGGGAGAACGGCGGTCACGCCCGACGTGGCGCTCAGGGCGCCCGACGAGACGATCTCGCTGACGGTGTTCTTCGAGGCCAGGATGTCAACGTCCAGGTTGGTGGACATGCCGACAACGTCGAAACGCTCGAAGTTCGAGAACGCGCCGATGTTGGCCGAACCCACAACGCTCAGGCGCAGGGTGTCGATGCCAGCGCCGCCGTCGACGAAGTCGGTAGCAGCCACAACGCCCGTGCCGAGGAACTTGTCATCGCCATCGCCCAGGTCGACGGTCAGCTTGCCCGTACCGTGGCCCGTGTGAGTGATGGTGTCGTTGCCAGCGCCGCCCGAGACGGTGGTGGTGCCAGCGCCCGTGGTGTTGATGGTGATGGTGTCGTTGCCAGCGCCGGCGTTCAGAACGGCCGAAACGGTTTCGTCGGCGGGGGTGGCCGAGTTATCCTTGACGGTCGTCGTGGCGATCGTCAGGTCGTCCTTGCCAGCGCCGCCGACGATGTTGGCGACGTCGGTGTCACCGACGAAGGTGATCGCGCCGGTGCTGCCCGACAGGTCAACCGAGGTCACCTTGTCGGTGCTGCCCGCGTCGATAACCGTCAGGGTGGTGGTGAAAGCCGAGCTGACCGAGACCGACGTGACATCGTCACCGACCTTGAAGTTCAGAACGGTCGCGGCGACCGAGCCATCGCTGTTCGTGTCGGCGACGGTGCCCGACAGCGTGACGCTGGCCAGAGCATCCGAAGCCGAGCCATCGACGTTGACGGTGCTGGCTTCAGCGACGTTGCTCAGAGCGACCTTGGCCGAGGCGGCCGTGGCGTTCGTGGCGACGTCGAAGGTCGCAGCGGCAGTGAAGTTCTTAAAGCCGGCGATCACGCCCGTGGCCAGATTGGTCACGGCGTCTGCCTTGTTCACTTGCCACAGCTCTTGGACGCCCTGGTACTTCGAAGCGTCAGCCAGAGCAGCGGCGGTGGCGCCGGCGTTCAGGATGTTGACGATTTCGACGTTCTTCACGGTGGTCGAGGACGGGAGCGACATGTTGAAGCCGACGCCCGTGTCATCCGTGTAGATGTTCAGGGTGTCAACGCCCGCGCCGCCATCGATCGCGTCGAACGACGAGAAGGTGGTGGCGTTCGTGCCGTCAGCCTTGATCGACAGCGCGTTGAACGTGTCGTTGGCGTTGGTGCCCGTCAGCGGGTCGGCGCCCGGGGTCAGCGTGTAGGTGGTGCCCACGGCGCCGGCCGACGGATAGGCCGTCAGGATGTTCACGCCAGCGGCAGCGTCGGTCGACAGCGAGCCGTCCGACAGGTCGGCGATCATCGCGTTGGTCGAACCGGCATAGCCACCCAGGCCCGATTGGAAGGCGGCGTTCAGGATTTCACCGATCAGCGCGGCCTTGACGGCCAGGTCGATGTCGGCGGCCGTGGTCAGGGTGGTGTTCGCCTTCACGAAGTTCGTGAGGTAGGTGATGTTTTCAGCGCGGCTGAAGAACGCGACCGAAGCGGCCACGTCGACGCCAGCGGCGGTGGCGACCGAGTTGCCGATGATCTTGTCATAGGCCGTGGCGACGGTCTGAGCGTACGAAACCGAGCCGTACGAAGCGGCGAAAGCGGCGGCGCCTTCACCCGCGCCCGTGGCGAGGTTGATCGAGAAGTTGATGAAGCGGTTTTCCGCCGAGAACTTCGCGTAGTAAGCGTCGTTCAGGTCGTTGGCGTTCGTGGTCGAGTTGACCAGGTACGACAGACCCGCGGCCGACGGCGCGTGGTTGGTGAAGAACTGATAGGTTTCGATCGCGACGGCGGTCGTGTTGCCCACCAGCTTCAGGGTGTTGGCCAGAGCTTGCGTGTCGCTGTAGGCGCCCGTGGTCGTGCCCGAGGCGTAAGCGTCGATCGCCAGGGTGGTGGCGGCGTCCGGCGTCTTGCCGAGGTTGGCGTTGGTGTAAGCGTCCACCAACTGCTGCGTCGTATAAGCCATGTGGCTTGTCTCCCAAAAAAATCCCACACCCCCGTGCGACCTGATGGCGCGCATGGGAGCAGCGATGGCTATAGAGCAAACGTCATACGTCGACAATAGCCGAAATTCAGCTGTACAGCATTTTTCTAACCGGTACAGCAAATTCCTATATAGCGTTCCTTGTACCCCCGCTGCGAAAGGGGTATATGGGCATGTGATTTATTCGTCGGAGAGGCGAGCGCGCACTCGCGCGGCCCGGTCCGAACGACCCGCGAGGCTTTATAATGTATGGCAATCCGCAACGACGCAGCGCCACGGAGGTCCAGGATCTCCGCCGCGAAGGCGGCCGCTGGCTGAAGGAGCAACGCGAGGCCGCAGGCCTCTCGCAGCGCCAGCTCGCGGCCAAGGTGGGCGCCGACTACTACACCTTCATCTCCCAGCTGGAGACAGGTCGAGGGCGTATTCCGCCGGACCGTTACAGGGACTGGGCTCAGGCGCTTGAGGTTCCGGAGAAGACTTTCGTCCGCGAACTGCTCCGCTTCTACGATCCTATCACCTACGAAATCCTGTTCAGCGAAGCGTAGTTCGGTTAGGGTGAACGGCCGGCCCGGGAGCCGGCGCTTGTTTTAGGCGTGGGGAAACGTCCGCCGCATGGCCGCTCAGGTCCTTTCGTTCTTCCAGCGCTCGCCGCGCCACGCGCCGAAACCGGCCGACTGGAGCCAGCAGGAGCTGGCCGAGTTCTACCGCGTCGAGAGCGCCCTGATCCGCGCCGGCATCCGCGTCGGCACCGATCGCGGCATGAGCGACGAGAACGAGCCGTGGTTCTGCTTCTATCGCTCCGACGACGGCGAGGTGGTGATCCACTTCGCGCGCATCGACGGCGAGTACATGATCGCCGGCCCCGCCTATGAAGAGATCGCCCGCGGCTTCGACTTCTCGAGCCTGGTGCGCAACATGGTGGCGCGTCATCCGCTGATCCGGCGCGCGGACAGCGGCGGCAACATCTCGATCCACCCCGCCGCCCTGCTGGTGGCCGTGGTCGGCACCGCCTTCTTCAAGACCGGCGAGGCCCGCGCGGCCGAGACCGGCGCCGGCGCGCCCCAATCGCATCACAGCCGCCCCGCGCTGCTATCGTCCAGTTCGAACGCCGGCCTGACCGGCGGCGTCGCGCCGCTGTTCACGCCGACCCCGACCTACGACACCGCCCAGCTGCCGGCCAATCAGGCCGTGCTGATCCTGGCGGCCGCGCTGCTGGCGTCGGACTACAGCGTCGATCCGACCAGCCTGGATCCGGCCGCCCACGCGGCGATCTCGGCCGCCGCCGCGTCGCTGGACTTCGGTCCGGCCGCCGCCACGGTCCACAGCGTCGCGAACGACTTCACCCTCGCCACCGGCGCGCACGCCACGGTGATGGTCGACAACTCGCCGGCTCAGACCGTGTCGTCGGTGCTGTCGCTGGTGACGATCCTGGCGACCCTGCCGCAATCCGCCGACAGCTCGGCCGCGGCCGAGGCCCTGCTGAGCGCCGCGAGCGACTTGGCGCACCACGACCTCTCCCTGAACGCCCTGCCCTCGAACGAGAACGGTAGCTGGGCGCTCGATGTGCGCCTGGGCCTGAACCCCGGCGGCCTGCCCTCCGTCGAGGCCGTGCAGCTTGTGCGCGGCATCGCTGGCGACGCGGCCATGCAGAAAATCTCGGTGATCGAGGTCAGCAAGCTGCCCGAGGTTCTGGCGGACCTGGTCGCCAAGGGCGATCACTATACCGTCGCGCAGCCGCAGATCGCCCAGCCCACGGAGACCGTGTCCACGCCTACGCCGCCCACCACGATCACCGATCCGCCTCCGGCGAACGGCGGCGGCGGCGGCGGCGGCGGCGGCGGTAATGGTGGTAGCGGCGGCGGCGGTGATTTGCCGCCGATGGATCCCGGCCTGCCCGAGACCAAGCCGACTCCGAGCGATCCCGCCCCGACCTTCGCCTCGCCGACCCTGGTCAAGCAGTTCGTCGACTACTTCATCGCGCACACCGGCAGCGTCGAGATCATCGCGAAGGGCGCGGATATCGTGATGTTCGATTCCCGCGTCCTGCATGACACCGGCACGATCGGTCACCTCGGCAGCATGACCTTCGACTTCGCCGATGGCAGCTCGATCAGCCTCGTCGGTGATCATTCGTCCTTCCTGCACGACGGGATTCTGGTCTAGACGAAACGCCTGGAGCGTCCGCTCCGGATGTCGCGAGATCAGAGGAATGACGGCCTCTCGCGGGGCCGCGTTCGGGAAGGACTGCCTTGAGGCCCGCACGCCTGGACCTGGCGATTAGTTCCGCCATGCGCGCTCCCGCCGCCGAAACGCCGGAGGCTTCGCCCGCCCCGCCCGCCGGTCCGCCGCCGCGCCGCCGCTTCGGGTTCGCGCGCCGCCTGATCGGCCCGGTGCTGTCGCCGGTCGCCAACTATGCGCGCCGCTATCTGCAGGCCAGCGTCGAGCACGAGCTGCGCCAGGCCCAAGCCCACCTGAATATCCTGTCCGCCGACCTGCACGCGACCCAGGCGCGCCTGGATCACACCCAGAGCCTGCTGCATCTGGTGCTGCAACAGCAGCAGGTCGCCACGGCGACCCTGCAGACCCTGTCGGCCCAGCTGTCCCACGTCCAGAACCGCGGCGACCAGGCCTATGGCGAACTGGCTCGTCTGCCCGGCCTGTTCGGCCCGCGCTTCGACGAGCTGGAGATCAAGGCGCGGCCGCTGATCCATTACGACGCGGAGTCCACGGCCATCCGGATGCGCGATGGCTATATCCTGGCCCCGACCGCCCTGCCGACCTTCGTGACCATGCTGGCCAACGCCACCAGCCGTGGCTTGGAGCCCGGCACCGGCGACGTGCTGCGCCGCCTGGTCCAGCCGGGCATGGTGGTCGCGGACGTCGGCGCCAATATCGGCCTGCTTACGTTGATCATGGCGTGGGCCGCCGGCCCATCTGGCAAGGTCATCGCCTTCGAGCCCGAGGCGATCCCGCGCGCCAACCTCGAGAAGATGCGTCACCTCAACGGTCTGTCCTGGGTCGAGGTGCGCGATCAGGCCGTCGGCGCGCAGGCTGGCCAGCTGACCTTCCACGTCAGCGACATCATCGGCCACAGCTCCCTCTACGCCCTGCCCGAGACCGAGGGTTCGCGCGAGATCCAGGTCGAGGTCGTGCGCCTGGACGACGTCGCGCCCGCCAAACGCATGGACGTGGTCAAGATCGACGTGGAGGGCGCCGAACTGGACGTGCTGGCCGGCATGTCGGGCCTGATCGCCAAGAACAAGGACCTGGCCATCGTCGCCGAGTTCGGTCCCGAGCACCTGGGGCGCGTCGGACAGACCCCGGCCCAGTGGTTCAAGGCCTTCGCCGACGCCGGCTTCAAGGCCTACATCATCGACGAGACGACCGGCGCGGCCGAGCCGACGAACGCCAAGGCCGCCGCCAAGGTGGTCTCGGCCAACATCGCCTTCGTGCGCGCCGGCGGCGACGCCGAAAAGCGTCTGCTGGCTCGCTAGATGAAGATCTGCTGGGTGACGCCCTTCGTCCTGCGCTCGTCGATCGGCCGGGTGAGCGCCGAGGTCGCCAAGGCCCTGGCCCTACGGGGCCACCAGGTCGAGATCCTGCGCTGCGAGGAGCGGGACGACCCGGCCGAGCCGCTTCACCCGACCGCCCAGCGCATGCATCACTGGCGGTCCTACGACCTCTCGCGCCTGCGGACCGAGTTCGACGTGGTCGTCGTCAACATCGGCGACAACTATCCCTTCCACGCGGGCGTGTTCGCGATCCTCGACGCCGCGCCGTGCCTGGGGATCTTCCACGACTTCTACATCTACAACCTGTTCTCGGGCTGGCTGCATTACAACCGCCTCGACTATCGTCGACACGACGCCGAGATCGTCGCGACCTATGGCGAGGCCGCCCTGCCACACGCCGTGGCCGTCCGCTCGGGCCAGATGCTGGATATGGGCGAGATCGCCCAGCACCTGCCGATGACCGAATGGCTGGCCGACCGCTGCGAGGCCGCCCTGGCTCACGCCGAGTTCTACGCGCCCAAGCTGGAGGCGGTTGTTCAAGGTCCGGTCGCCGTCACCCCGCTGTGCTGCCCCGACCGCGCGACGCCTCCTGGGCCTCCGGAGGCCAAGGCCCAACTGACCCTCACCACGGTCGGGGTGATGAACCCCAACAAGCGCGTCGACGACGTAATCCGCGCCATCGGCGGCTCCGACACCCTGAAGGCATGCGTCTATCGCCTGGTGGGTCCGATCTCGGACGCGGAGCGCGCCAAGCTGGAAGTCACCGCCGCCGAGGTCGGGTTCGGCAATCTGATCATCGAGGGCGCGGTCGACGACGACACGCTGGACCGCCGCCTCGACGAAGCCGACATCATGATCGCCCTGCGCAAGCCGGTGCTGGAAGGCGCCTCGGGCTCGGCCTGCGAAGGCATGCTGAGCGGCCGCCCGACCGTGGTGGCCCGCGCAGGCTTCTACGGCGAGCTCCCCGATGACCTGGTCTTCAAGATCGACGGCGGAATCGTGATCGAGGAGTTGCGCGACGTGCTCGAGCGCCTAGTCGCCGATGAGGCCCTGCGCCGCCAGACCGGCCAAGCCGCCCGCGCCTGGGCGCTGGCCAACCTCAACGCCGCCCGCTACGCCGAAGCCATCGAGGACCTGGCCCAGGCCCAGGTCACCAGCCGCCCTCTGCTGGCCGTCGGCCGTCGCATCGGCGGCGAGCTGACCGCCATGGGCCTGACCGACGCCGACCCGGCCGCGGGGCGGATCGGGGCCACACTGCAGAAGCTGTTCGCGCCGCTCCCGATCTAGGCGCTCTTGCTCACCAGAGGCGCGCAGTAGCGGTCGAGGAAGGCCTGGTGCTGCGGCAGTCGGGCCACCATGCCGTCGATGTTGCGCTTGAGGTCCTCCAGCGCGCCCTTCAGCTGCTGAGGCGGCATCAGCCGACCCATGTGGTGGTAGGCGCGAGGCTGGATCCGCTGGCCCAGCAGCACCTGAAGCCACGAGTCGACCTGGAACAGCTCTCCAGGCGCCTGGTAGACCTGGGCGCTCTGGCGGAAGAGTTCGATGCGCTGGGCAAGGCTGTCGGGGATGCCCATCTCGCGCACGCGATCCCAGAACGGGCTGTCGGTCCGCTCGGTCGCCTTGTAGTGCAGGATGATGAAGTCCCGGATCTTCTCCAGTTCGTCGTCGGCCTGGCGGTTGTAGCGATCGACGGCCGCCAGGCTTATCCCGGCGAAGGGAAACAGCTGCATCAGACGCGTCACGCCGATCATGATCAGGTGGATCGAGGTCGACTCCAGCGGCTCGACGAAGCCGCTGGCCAGACCCAGCGCCACGACGTTCTTGTCCCAGGTCTTGCGGCGACGGCCTGTTCGATAGCGGATCAGTCGCGGCTCGATCAGGGTCTCGCCCTCGATCTCGCCCATCAACTTCGCGCGCGCATCGTCATCGGACATGAAGTCGCTGCAGTAGACGAGGCCATTGCCGACCCGATGCTGCAGCGGGATCTTCCAGCGCCAGCCGGCCTCGTGGGCGATCGCCCGGGTGTAGGGAACGGCGGGCTCGGTCGAACGGGTCTGCACGGCCAGGGCGCTGTTGGTCGGCAGCCAGTGGTCCCAGTCCTCGAAGCCGGCCTTCAGGGTTTGTTCGATCAGCAGGCCGCGGAAACCCGTGCAGTCGATGAACAGATCGCCCTCGACGACCTCGCCGTTCTCCATGACCAGGGCCTCGACGAAGCCGTCCTCGCCGCGCTGGCGGACAGAGGCGATCTTGCCCTCGACCCGGCGCACGCCCTCAGCCTCGGCCATGCCCCGCAGGAAGCGCCCGTAGAGGCCGGCGTCCAGGTGATAGGCGTAGTTCAGCGGACTCTCTTCGCCGGTGTAGAACCGGTTCTGCTCGGCGGCCTTCAGCTCCAGACAATAGTCGCCGAGGTCGCCGCCGAACCCCTGCTCGCGGGCCTGCATCCAGAAGTGATGGAAGCCGCCCATCCAGGTGGATTTGCCGACCTGGCCGAACGAGTGGATGTAGCGGTCGCCGACCTCGCCCCAATTCTCGAACGAGATGCCCAGCTTGAAGGTCGCCTGGGTGGCGCGCATGAACGCGGCCTCGTCGATGCCGAGCAGCGCATTGAAGGTGCGGGCCGTGGGGATCGTCGACTCGCCCACCCCGACCGTGCCGATGTCCTCGGACTCGACCAGGGTGATGTCGAGCAGCGGCCCGAGCTGCTTGACCAGCGCGGCCGCCGCCATCCAGCCGGCCGTTCCGCCGCCCGCGATCACCACCTTGCGGACCGTCTGCTGGGTCATCGCGCCCTCCCCTTGGTTCTTCTTATCGGTTCAGTCTTATCGGTTCAGGCGGTCGAGCAGATATGCTCTCAGCCGCCTGGCTTTCAGGTCATCCATCGGTCCCAGCGGTCCCCGCGCGGCCTCGGGCAAATGCGCCCCGGCGCGATCGGCGGGGCCGAACAGGTAGTAGTCGAACAGGACCTTCCAGCCCTGCTTCTCGAAGTCGGGCCGGTCGCGCAGGCTCAGAAGGCCGTGCAGCAGGGTGTTCATCGGCGTGTCGACGAAACCCGGCGAAGCGTTCCACCAGTAGTTCACCAGCACGTTGAACGGCTCCAGCGCCTCGACCTGATGCCACCACAGCGCCGGGTAGACGAGGACGTCGCCGGGCTCAAGCTCGGCGACCTGGGCGTTGGCGATCGCCTCGCGGAAAAGCGGATGCTGCTCGAAATCGGGCGTGTCAAAATCGACCAGGCTGACCACCTGGCCGCCGGGCGTCGGCTCCAGCGGGCCAGGGTAGAGATTGGCGACCTGGTCCGGCGGGAACAGGGTGAAGCGCCGCCGGCCGACGGCGCAGACGGCGATATTGTTGGACATGTCGTAGTGAGCCGCCGCGGTCGTGCGGTTGCCGATCCAGATGCCCGCCATCGGCGGCTGGGGGCCGAACACCTCGGGTCCAAGGCCCAGGTCGTTGGCGGCCTTCAGGCTGGGGAAATAGGCGTCGAGATCAGTCGAGCCGACATAGACCGACGGAGCGTCGTCGCGACCCTCGACCGCTTCGAGGCGGCTCAGAAAGGTCTCCAGCGGCGCGCGTTCGGCCTTGAAGTTCATGGCCGTCCGGGTCTCGTCGTAGAAGAACCGGCCATTGATCGACGGATCACCGCTATAGCCCACCACCCGGCCGCCCTGGTCGTGAGCGCGGATATAGTCGCGCGCCGCTTGGCTGGATTCGAGGCCTGCCCGTACTAACGGCCAATCCCGCGCCAGGCCCTTGAACACCATCGGCGTCTGGCCGGCCAACACGGCGTCGAACGGGATCTCGGCCGGCGTCGCGACCGTAGTCTCCAGCGTCCGGCGGGCCGTCAGGGCGGGCACGTCAGGCCAATCCAGAGGAAGCGGCGCGCTTGCGGGTCTTGCGGGCGATGAGGTCCTCGATATTGCCCATGGAGGCGATCATGGCCCAGGCCGCGCGCAGCAGGCCCGACTGGTGCAGCCGCTCCAGGTCCGTCCCGGCGACGGCCGCCAGGCGATCGGGCGCCAGGGTGAAGACGTCCGGCACGTCGTAGCTGGTCTGGTCGTCCAGCTTGATCTCGATGTCGATCGGCTCGATCAGGCCCAGTTCGTCGAAGGCCGCGAACATCGGGCCGGCCACTTCCAGGCCCTCGTGGATGAGACTCAGCGTGCGGTTGACGCTCTGCAGGTACGGCGCGGCGCCGCCGGCCGGCAGGAACAGGCGCTCGCCCGCGTTCCGGCTGACGCGCGGATGGTCGAGGTCGACATGGATCATCGGCCGCGGCTCGGCGCCCAGTTCGTCGCGTTGCAGGGCGATCGAGAACGGCCCGCGCCGCTGGACGGCGGGGATGTAACGGGCGTTCCAGCCGGTCTCGTCGAGGAACAGGTTCTCGTCGCGATCCAGGCCCAGCAGCGCCACGGCCTGGTAGGCGCCGGCGGCGTCCTTGCGGATCAGGATCGGATATTCGCGCTGCGCCGCCTCGAACTCTGTCGGCAGGAGCAGCGTCTGGTTGATCGCATCGCCGTAGGCGACGCCGTGGCCGGCGAGCACGCGCAGGTCGGCGTGATCGATGTTGTTGAGAAGCACTCGGTTCATCTGGGCTCGCTCACGCTGTCATACGCGTAGTTCAAAGGAAGAAAGGGGCCGCCGCAAGCGCGACGGCCCCCTGCCCCCAGCCTCTAGAGACTTCCGATCCTAGAAGCGGTAGCGAGCGCCGAGCAGGAAGCGGCGATCCAGCTCTTGGGCGAACCACAGCTGGTTCGGATCGCGACCGTAGGTGCGCAGGCTTTCCTTGGTGAGGTTGATGCCTTCCAGGGAAACCGCCAGCGCCGGCGTGATGTCGTAGCTGACGCTGAAGTCCAGCTGACCGAACGGCGCGACATAGACCGGGTTACGGTCGTTGCCGCGATTGGTGGCCTGCAGGAACTTGTCACGCCAGTTGTAGGCGATCCGCGCCGAGATCCCGTTCTTGTCGTAGATCAGGGTGGCGTTGGCCGTGTCCGACAGACCCAGCAGAGCGAACTGGTCCTGGCCGGGGCTGGCGCCGTTGTCGAACGCGACGTCGCCACGCACCAGGGTGTAGGCCCCCGACACACCAAAGCCGGTGTCGCCGAAGAAGTGCTGCGCCGCGATTTCGAAACCGTGGATCTTGCCGGTCCGGTTGTTGATCGGCTTGGAGACCTGGAAATTGAACAGCGGGTCGCTGGCGTTGGCGGTGATGTCCACCGCCGCCAGGATGGCGTCGGCGAAGGCCTGGTTCAGGTCGCCGCTGGGGCCGCGATTGGCCTGGAACTGGGCCGTCGCCGCCGCCGCCGAACCGCCGTTTTGCTGCAGCAGGGCCGTCATCGTGAACAGGTTCACGTCGGTCGGCCCGGCTCCGATGGCGTTCAGCAGATCCCTGGCCGTGCCGGAGCGCGTGCCAGCCTGACCGGACGTCGGGTCACGCAGGCCGAACAGATTCTGCATCACCGTGCCGGTGCCGACGAAGTTGTTGACGCGCTTCTCGAAGAAGCCGGCCGTGATGAAGCTGCTGGGCTTGTAGTACCACTCCAGCGAGACGTCGAAGTTGTCCGAGATCAGCGGCTCCAGGTCCGGGTTGCCGCTGGTGCCGAGCGGGGTGGCCCCGTTGGCGACCGGACGTCCCGGCGCGTTGACCGTCTGGGCGGCGAACAGGTTGCCGTAGTCCGGCCGCGCGATGGTGCGGCTGAACGAGAAGCGGCCCACCACGTCATCCCGAAGGTCGACCTGGAAGTCCAGCGAGGGCAGCAGGTTGTTGTACTTGCCCTTGCCCGACAGCGGCGAATAGGTCGACGCCGTGTCGATCCGGAAGTCGTTGTCCGACGTCCAGACGATGGCCGTCGGCGTACGCACCGCCGAGATCGACGTGACCTTGGTCTGCTCGTAGCGAACGCCCGTGACCAGGGTGGCCGGGAGGCCGGCCAACTCGGACTTCCAGGTCAGCTGGCCATAGGCCGCGGCGATGTCCTCGTCGACGCGGTTATTGTTCTGGCCGGTGACCCGCACCGGGTTGCCGCGGGCGGTGTAGACAGGCGACAGGGCGTTCAGCAGATCGACCGCGTCGGCGCGGAACGACACCAGGCCAGGGCCGGTCTGCTTCAGGTCCAACTCGCTGAAGCGACAGGCCATGCAGAAGGCCTTGACCAGGCTGCCGGCATATTGCTGGACGTCACGCGGGTTGGAGATGCCCCACGAGCCCAGTTCCTGCTCGGTGTTGGTCGTCGACTGGGTCATCTTCGAGGTGCGATAGTCCGCGCCGAAGTCCAGGCGGCTGCCGTTGTCGTCCAGGTCCCAGGTGAAGTCGATACGGGCTTCCTTGACCTCGTGCTCCTGGCGCTGCGCCGAGGTGCGGCCCACCTGGCTGCCCAGGTCGCCGACGTCGAGCTGACCGTTGCCGTTGCCGCGCGGGGCGGCGTCGTTGATCGTGATCGACTGGATCGGAACCTTGCCGCTGTAGTCAACCGAGTGCGACGAGATGATCGGCGCGCCGATGGAGACCATGGTCGAGCTGCTGCCGTTCGGCGCGCCCGGCTTGGAGTCCGACTTCGAGATGTGGCCGTCGATATTGACGCGGAAGCGGTCCGACAGGTCCCAGGCCGCGTTCAGGCCGTAGGACTTCAGGGAGTCCGTGTTGGCGCGATACTGCTGCTCGAAGCCCATGTCCTTGGTGCCGCTCAGGTTTTCCTGCAGCAGGACGGCGGTGGCCACGACCGGGTTGTCGTCGAAGGTCACCTTGTCGAACGGGCGGTTGAACCAGTTCGTGCTGTCGTTGCGGCGCTCGTACGACTTGTTCTTGGCGTACAGGGCGTCGGCCGTGATCGTCAGGCTTTCGGTCGGGCGGAATTGCGCGGTCAGCTGGCCGTTGACCCGTTCGCGCTGGCCTTGCGAGAAGTGGTAGCGGCTGTCGTTCGGGATCGCGACCAGGGTGTTCGGATTCGAAGGCGCGTTGGTGATCTGGGTCGCGCCGCCGTTCCGCACGAAGCCGTTCGCCGGATCGTTGAACTGAGCGAAGGTGCGGATGTTCCAGTCGTTCGAGGTGACCGAACGGCTGGTGAAGTTACGCTTCTGGTAGGCGCCGAACAGGGCGACGCCGAACTTCTCGCTTTCATCGAGATAGTTCAACAGGCCCGAAACTTCGGGCGTGTACTTCGACGTGTCCTCGAGCTTCTCGGACATGCTCTGGTCGTAGACGCCCTTGACCCCGATGCTGCCCGACAGGCCGTGCTCTCGGGCGTCCAGAGGATGGCGCGTCTTGACGTTGATCGTCGCGCCGATGCCGCCCGAAGGGATCGCCGCGCGACCGGTCTTGTAGACCTCCAGCGTGGTCACGCCTTCCGAGGCGAGATTCGAGAAGTCGAACGAACGGCTGGTGCCCGCGGCGAAGTCCGTGGACTGGTCGCCGCCGACCGTGGCGACGTTGGCCGTCGGCATGGTGCGGCCGTTCAGAGTCACCAGGTTGAAGCCGCCGCCAAAGCCGCGGACGGTGACCTGCGAGCCTTCGCCGTTGGTGCGGTCGATGGACACGCCGGTGATCCGCTGCAGGGATTCGGCGAGGTTGGTGTCCGGGAACTTGCCGATGTCCTCGGCGGAGATGGCGTCGACAACGCCGCTGTTATTGCGCTTGATCGCGATCGACCGTTCGAGAGAAGCGCGGATGCCGGTGACGACGATTTCGTCGACGGCGGTGTTTTCTTGGGTCTGCTGAGCCAGCGCTGAGCTGGCGAACATGGCCGCCGTGATGGCGACGCAAGAGGCAGACGCGTGCAAGCGACGAAGCCGCTTCATAAGCCGTTCCCCCTAATTAGCCCCTGTGGGGCGCTGTTTTTGTTACGCGCCGGAAGCATTCCCGGCTGCTCTTCCCGTCCCGCGAGCGCTGGAAAAACAACCACCGCACGAGGTACTAGTTAGCGGTAACATCGGTCGCGGACCGCTGCAATGACAAAATGACAGCGCTGGCAGGATTTTTTCAAGCCGGTTTGAGCTGGTTTCCGTGACGATGGAACGGAACAGTTCGGCCCGCCTAAAGCGGCGCCTGACCCCGCCAATTCAGGCCTTCGCGTCTTGGTTGCTCCATATTTCAGGACGGTAACCGGTGTCCTGCGGACAAATCGGCGGCTAAAGCCGGATGCGGAGTCCGAAACCGAAGGAACGCCCCGAGCGGCCGATCTGCAGCGGGCGGTCGCGCTGCCCCTCATAGGCGGCCTCGACCGTGTCGGTCAGGTTGCTGGCCTCGACGTATAGCGAGACGCGGGGACTCAGGTCGTAGGACCCGGCCGCGTCGAGATAGCCGGCGCTGGCCACCACGAAGCTGGACACCCCTCCCCCCTGCATGTCGGCCTCGGAGCCGAACGGCGAGCGCCAGGTCCAGGACAGGTGAGCGTGAAGCGGACCGCGCTCGACGAAGGGGCTGATAGACCAGGACAGGCGCGAGACGCCGTTCAGCCGGCCGCGCCGGCCCTGGTCGTCGCGGCTGGCGGCGTCGACCCAGGTGGCGCTGGTCCAGATCCCGACGCCGTGGGCGAAGCGCCGGCTGAAAGCGGCCTCCAGGCCCGTGACCTTCGCCTCGCCCGCGTTGCGCGGCCGGGACATCATCACCGTGGCCACCACCGGCGGCCCGGCGCGGGTGGCGAAGGCCAGGCGCTCGGGTCGCGCCGAGACGACGATGAAGTCGTCGATGGTCTTGTGGAACAGCGCCAGACTGACGCCGCCGAACCCCTCGAACTCACGCTCCAGCGAGAGGTCGTAGTTGGCGGCCAGGTACGGCTTCAGCGCCGGATTGCCGCCGACGCCGGAGAACAGGGTCCCCGGCGAGGGATTGTCGATCTCCGCCTGGCCGCGCTGGTAGAGGATCGAGACGAGACTGCTGGCCGGCACCGTGGCCGAGCGCAGGTCCGCCAAGGATGGCCGGGTGATGCTGCGCGAGGCCGCCAGCCGCAGCCGCCAGTGCTCATCCAGCGCGATGGCGAGGTTGACGCTGGGCAGGGCCACGGCGTGGGCGCCGGCATAGCGGACCGACTTGACGTCCATGGAGCCGGTCGGGGCGACGCCCAGCAGCGTGCCGGTCACGTCCGTCCGGGTCCGGGCGGTCCGCAAGCCGACATTGCCGGTGGCCGGCAGGCCCAGGACGCTCGTGGCGAAGTCCAGGCGACCGTAGGCGGCCAGGATTCGCTCGCCGACCTTGTAGGAGCCCTGCAGATCCGCGCCGGTCGGCACCAGGTCCTTGGCGTCGACGATCACCCGGTCGGCCTCGCCCGGCAGCACGAAGCCGGCGCGAAAGGCGGTGAAGTCGGCCGAGGTCCAGGCCGGCGGTCGCGCGGCGATCAGCCGGTCGAAAGCCTCGCCGGGCGTGCCGATGTCGAAGAAGCCGGCGTCGACGACCATCCCAGACCGTGGCGCGGCCTCGCGGTCGCGGCGCTGGAAGTCGCGCCCCCGATCGGTGACCTGCCCGCCCAGGCGCAGACGCTCGAACCGCAGGGGCCCCAGCGTCCAGTCGACCGGTCGCTCGACGGCGACCAGTCCGGTGACGTCGTGGTCGTCCACATGGGTGGCGCGGACGCCATAGCGCGAGAAGGTCAACTGGGCGGGATCGGTCAGGTCGAACGATGTCGACAGCAGCGGCGCCCTGCGGCGCTCGATGAGATCGGCCCCCAGGTCGAAACTGTAGGAGACGCCCAGCGGGCTGACCGCGCCGATCCGCTGCAGCGGCGTATCGAGGTTGGATCGGGCGCGGGACAGGCTGAGGCGCGGATCGAGCGTCCAGGCGCCGGCCTCGGCCTTCATGGCCAGGCTCACGGAGACGTTCTCGTGGACCTGGTCCGAAACCTCCAGATTGTCGCCGATCTGGCCGTCGGTGACGCGGCCGCCAAGCAGAGTGCGCCCCTCGATCCGCGCGTCGCCCGCCGCCAGGACCTGGGCCGCGTAGTCGCCGATCCCGTAGACGATGCGGTCCTCGCGGATGCTGTTGTCGAAACGCGAGGCCAGGGTGTCGAGATAGAGCGTGACGCTCGGCGCGACCCGCCACTCGGCCCCGGCGAAGGCCGTAGTCCGCGCGCGCTGCTCCTGCTCGATCGTGGTTCGGATATCCTCGGGAACGGTCAACGACGCGCCGTTGACGACAAGGTCGCGATAGCGCGAGACCTGAAAGCGGTCGTACTGGACCTCGCGCCGCTCGGTGGAGACGCCGGCGACCACGCCCAGCCGACCGTCGGCGCGCCGCCAGCGGCCGGAGATGGCGACATCCGGCGACACGGCGTCCGAACGCAGCTCGGCGTGGGCGTCGGCGCGGATCGACAGGTACGACGCCCCCTCCAGCCCGCGCACCGTGCGGATGTCGATGTTCGAGCCGATGCCGCCATCCACCAGATCGGCCGTCGCCGACTTGGCCACCACGGCCCCGGCCAGCAGGTCGGCCGACAGGGCGCGAAACCGGAACTGCCTGCCGCTCTGGGTGGAGTTGCGGATGTTCTCGTTGAACGCCACCGGCGCGCCGTTCAGGGTCACCGACTGGAACAGCGGCCCCAGGCCCCGGACGCTGACGAACTGCCCCTCGCCAACCTCGCGCTCGATGGCCACCCCCGGTACGCGCTGCAGGGCTTCGGCGAGGTTGGCGGCCGGGAGTTCGCCGATCCGGCCCGCCGAGACGGCGTCGACGATGGCGTCGGCGCGCCGCTTCTGGAGCAGAGAATCCTCGATGCCGGCCACGAAGGCGGCGGTGATCGTGACCGCATCCAGGTCTGTCGGCGCTTCGGGAGCCGGCGCGGCGCGAGGCGGCGCGAACGCCGCCTCGGCCCAGACCCGCACCGAGGCGCGGTCGACGATCTCGTAGCGCAGGCCCGTGCCCGCCAGCAGGCGCTTCAGAGCCTCCGGCCAAGGCATGGTCCCGGACACCGCATTGGCGCGATAGGCATGGCCTGGCTGGGTCGACAGGGCGAAGGCGCAGCCGGCCTTCAGGCACAGGGTCATCAGGGCGGCGCGGGCGTCCTGGGCGGGGATGTCGAAGCGCGGCGCCGGGCCTTGCGCGAACGCCGGCGCGGCCGCGGCCAGCGCCGCGATCGTCAGGGCGGGCACGCGACGGAAAGACATGCGGCGACTGGTGAAAACCCCCGGCGCTGCTGGGCGCCCCGGGGTCTGGTACCGCCGCTTCGTGACAGACTTGCGAAGAGCCTGCCCTGATCGGCGTTGTTCAAGCCGAGCAGGATAAGCAGGCGCGGCCAAAAGAGCCGGCTTTCTTGCGAGAAGCGCCTATCTCGCCGTGGCGACAACCTCGCCCGAACCGGTGCGCTTCAGCATCACCGGCAGCACCTTGGCGGCGCGGTCGATCACCGTCCCGCGGCCGTCCAGCGGCAGCATGGCGGTGACACGCTGACGGCCCAGGACCGGATCGGCCAGGCGGATCCTGACGTCGGTGTAGCGGTCCAGTTCGGCCAGCACCTCGGACAGCGCCGCGTCCTGGAACACCAGCCGGCGCTGGCGCCAGGCGACGGCGGTCGCCGGGTCGATCCGGGCCTCGCGCCGAACCGCGCCGCCGGCCTGGTAGGTGACCTGGTCGCCGGGGACAAGACGGACGGGCTCGGTCGAGGGTCGGGGCTGCGTCACCTCGACCGAGCCCTCCAGCAGCTCCACCCGGGCACGGCCGTCGCGGAGGCTCGTGGCGAAGTGGGTGCCGGTGACGATGACTTGCCGATCGGCCAAGGCCACCTGGAACGGGTGGGCCCTGTCGTGGGCGACCGCGAAATAGGCCGCGCCCTTGTCCAAGGCGAGGCGTCGGACCTTGCCGTCGACCCTGGCGCGCAGGGTGGTGGCGGTGTCGAGCGTGACGACCGATCCGTCGGCCAGGGTCACGTCGCGGATCTCACCGACAGCGGTCGTGTAGGTCGCGGCGCCGGCCAGAGGATCCTGAAAGCGGCTGAACAGGGTCGGGGCGACGGCCACCGCCAGCACGGCGGCGGCGAGGCCGCCGGCCAAGGCCACGGGCGTCCAGCCGGTCCTTTTCGGGCGACGCGCGACCATCGCCGCCGCCGGGATCAGGTTCAGCTCGCCGACGAGCTCGGCCCGCAGGTCGCGCGTCCCGCGCAGCAGACCCTTGGCGTCCTGATAGTCGGCGAGGTTCTTCGGATCGGCCGCCAGCCAGCGCTCGAAGGCCGCCAGGGTCGAGCGCGGCGCATCGGGACGGCCCAGGCGCACGACCCAGTCCTCCGCGGTGCGCGGCTTGGCTTCGAACAGGCTGGCGAGACGATCGAGCATCTTGGCGGTTAGGCCTTCCCAATGAGCAGCGTGGACCGGTCTTGCCCGGGGCGCATCTTCACAACGATCCACAAGCGCGACACCTCAGGTCCCCCGCGCGGCTTTCAGCCGACGTAGCGCCTCGGCCAGGTGCTTTTCCACCATGCTGACCGACACGCCGAGGCGGTCGGCGATCTGGCGATAGCTGAGGTCCTCGAAACGATGCAGCAGGAAGGCGTCGCGGCAGCGCGGCGGCAGCTCGCGAATGGCGGCCGCGACGCCGGCCAGGTCCTGGCGGGCGATCGAGCGGCGGTCGGCGGCCGGGTCCTCGCTGGGCGCGTTCTCCCAGGCCGCGGTCGTATCGTCGGTATCGAGCCACAAGGTGCGGGCCCGCTCGCGGCCGGCCTGCTTCCAGTGGTCCTTCAGGAGGTTCTTGGCGATGGCGAACAGCAGCGGCCGGCTGTCGGCCTGGCCGATCTCGTGACCGGCCCGATGGAAACGGACGAAGGTTTCCTGGACGATGTCCTCGGCGTCCTCCAGCGACTGGCCGCGTCGCTGGAGAAACAGCACCAGTTCGGCGCGCAGCCCCGTCATGCCGCCTCTCCAGTCGCTCCTCTTGGGACGCGCCGAAGCGCTCCCCCCGGCGAAGGGGGGAGCGCGCCCGGTGATGGCGTCCAGCGGGCTCAGAAGTTCATCCGCAGGCCGAGCGAGAAGCGCCGTCCCGACTTCTCGTACATGGTCGGGAACGACGGATCCATCGTGTAGCCCTTGGTGACCTCGTCGGTGACGTTGATCCCCTCCAGGCTCAGTTGGACGCGCTCGTTGACGTTGTAGCTGACCGAGATGTCGGTCTGGCCATAGCCCGAGCGCCAGATCGGATACATCTCGTAGCCGATGCCCTCGACGTACTTGCCCTTGTAGTTATAGGAGACGCGGGCCTGGAACCTGTCGTTCTCGTAGTAGAGCGTGAGGTTGTAGGCCTTGTCGGCCAGGCCAACCGGCGGGGTCGGGACGCCGATGATCGACTGGCCGCTCAGCGAGCTGTCCAGGATCGTGTAGTTGGCGTTGACGCCGAAGCCCTTGGCCGGTTCCCACAGCAGGCCGAACGGCACGATGGCCACCAGCTCGACGCCGTCGACATTGTACGAGCCCGCGGCGTTGATCGGCTGGTAGACGTCGAAGTCGTAGACGCCGTCGATCGTGCCGTTGGCGTTGTACTTGGTGACGCCCTTGACCGTGCCCGTCAGGGCTTGGCGGACGACGCCCTCGATCTTCTTCTTGAAGTACGAGACCGCCAGCAGGCCGCCTTCCGGCAGGTACTTTTCGAGGCCGACTTCGTACTGCTCGGCGAAGGTCGGCTTCAGGTTCGGGTTGCCGTCCGTGAAGCGGAACGAGTTCCAGCTCGCCGTGCGCTTGTAGGCCAGGTCGGTCAGGGCCGGGCGCATCAGGGTCTTCGAGGCTGCGCCGCGCAGCACGATACTGTCGGTGATGTCGGCGGTGAAGTTCACGCTCGGCAGCAGCTTGTTGTAGCTGCCGTCGCTGGACACCGGCGCAGGGGTATAGGTCGTGCCACCGGTCGAGGTCTGGACCTGGTGGTAGCCCGACGAGGTGATCGAGGTGTCGACATAGCGAACGCCGCCGTTCACCGCCACCGGCACGGGGCCGACGTCGAAGCCGAGGTCGGCCATGGCGTAGACGCTCGTGACCTTCTCATCGACCTTGTAGTAGTCGCCCGGCGTGAACGGCGTGGTGAAGCCAGCGTAGCGGAAGGTCTTGCGCGCGTAGTCGTTGGAGATCTGGCTCCAGGTGATGTCGCGGACCGTGTAGTCGCCGCCCGGCACCAGGTCGCCGATCGGCGTCAGCGGGCTGTCGGCCATGGTGCGGGTGTTGAGCCAGGCTGTGCTGCCGGGCCCCGGCCCCTGGATGTTCAGCGCGCCGTAGCGGCGCTCCTTGGACTTGTCGGTGTAGCGGGCGCCGACCTGGATGGTCTTCAGCGCCGGGAAGAAGCCGATCGAGAACTCCTTGGTGTAGTCGGCCTGGGCCGCGTACTTGTCGTCGGTGATCTTCTCCAGCGTCGTCTCATAGGCCTCGAACAGGTACTTCGACGGCGAATTGTACATGTCGATCGAGGCCGGATTGGCGCTCTTGATCGTCTCGCCGCCGGTGGCCGTCCAGCGGGTGCGCGACGGGGCGTAGGCCACGTGCTTCAAGTTCGAATAGTCGAGCGTCTTCTTGGCGCCCGAATAGCCGGCCAGGGCGTGCAGCTTCCAGGTCTCGCCGCGCCAGTTCAGGTCCGAGCCGAACTGGGCGTAGTCGGTCTTGTTGATCTGCTCCTTGCTGAGCATTTCGTGCTGGGTCGCGGTGTAGGAGACGTCGCGCAGCACGACCATGTTGTAGTCGGCCAGGGTGGTCTTGTCGTAGCTGTGGATGGTCTCCAGCGTGCTCTTGCTCGAGGCCGAATAGGCGGCCGCGTCGTACTGGTCCTCGGTCGCGTCATAGCCGCCCAGCATCAGGTCGAAGGCGATGTCGAAATTGGCCGAGGGCTTGTACTGCAGCGAAGCGGTGCCGCCCCACTGGTCCTGGGTGTTCAGGTAGGCGCGGTCGCCGACCTTGTCCTGGAAGATGATGCGGCCGGTCTCGTCGCGATTGGTGTTGCTCTTGACGACGACGCCGGCGTCGCGGGCCAGGACGGCGGCGGCCTGCGAGGCGCGCGTGCCGCCCGCTTCCAGGAAGCGGAACATCGGGCGGAAGTTGATGCCCGAGTTGGAGTCGGTGCGGTTCGTGCGGCGCGCGGCCGAGAACGACACCAGACCGCCCCAGTTCCCCCACGTGTCGCTGGCCAGGAAAGCGACCTTCGGGTCGGTCTTCTTGGAGATCGAGTTGTAGGCGCCTTCGGTCGAGGCGATCAGCTTGCGGCCGCTGTAGTCGAACGGGCGGGCCGTCGAGATGTAGATCGAACCGGCGATGCCGCCTTCCTCATCCGAGGCGCGCGGCGACTTCTGCACGGTCACCTGCTGGATGACTTCCGAGGCGAAGATGTCGAACTCGACGTCACGGCCGCCACTGCCCGACGCCGTGGCCAGGTTGTTGATGGTGACAAAGGTGAACTCGCTGGGCAGGCCGCGGACGCTGACCCGGCCGCCGAGGCCCTTGTTGCGCTCGATGGTCACGCCCGGCATGCGCTGCAGCGCCTCGGCCAGGTTCTGCTCGGGGAAGTTGGCGACGTCGGTGGCCACGATCGAGTCCGAGAAGCCGATCGTCTCGCGCTTCATGTCCACGGCCTTTTCCAGGCTGCGACGATAGCTGCCGGTGACGACGATCTCGTCGACCTGGGCGTTCTCGGCGGCCGCCGCGGCGACGGCCTGCGCTTGGGCGCCCGTCGCCGAGAACAGGCCGATGGCGGCGCAGCTGGTCATCAGCCAGGCCAGGTGGCGCGCGCGGCCGCCGTTCGTGTTCAGTCCGATCATCCGCTCAATCCCCGAGGTGTTGTTGCGACGGCGGGAGGACCGAACACGCTGGTTCGACCCACGCCCCCGACGGCTTCAACGACCGCCCCGGACGCCCCCTCAGCGGCGAGATGTTGATTTCATCAAAACTTCACGGCCGGGCGGGTGAGGCGCTCTTCGCGCCGCCTTGCGAGAGGATCGCGTCCAGCTCGGCGCGGGCCGCCTCCATGTCGCGGCGGAAGTACGGCGAGACGTGTTCCGCGCCGTAAATCGTCGCCCCCGACTGCATGCCGGCTTCGGTGGCGCTGACGCTGTGCGAGCCACAGACCCAGCGGCTTTCGGCGTAGTCGCGGCCCCGGGCGTAGAGCGCGTCGGCCCGGCTGGGGGCCAGCTCGGCCAGGATCATCGCCACGTGCATGCCGAACGCCGAGTGCCCCGACGGATAGTCCGGATTGCCGGCCAGGTGATCGCTCTTGGCCTCGCAGATCGGGGCGTTGGGCTTGTCCAGATAGGGCCGCTTGGTCCCCCAGTGGGTCTTGGCGACGCCAACCACCGAGCGGTCTTCGCCAGCGCGCTCCAGCAGAGCGGCGAGGATCGGGGCCTGGGTCGGGTCGATCGTGACGCCCAAAGCCTCGGAGAAGTGCTTCCAGGTCGCGCCGTCGACATCGTCGGTGGCCCGCTTCCAGCGCGCGGAGCCCTTCAGGCTTCGGCTCTGGTCGAAGATCGCCGCGTCGGCGATGGCGCGGGACGAGCCGGCGGCCGGCGGGGCGGCCAGGATCTTGGTGAGATCCGGGCGCTGGGCGGGGTTCAGATAGCCCTGAACCGGCGCGCCGGGCACGCTCTCGAACGGGGCGTCGCAGCCCTTGGCCATGCGGACGGGATTGCAGGTCGCCGCCTCGCCGCCGGTCAGGCGCACGGTGTAGCCGCCGGCGAAGCGCGGGTCGGCCCACAGGTAGTCGGTCGAGACGTATTGCGCGCCGCTGGACAGCGCGGCGCTGCGCATCGTCACGTCGTTCTTGCGGGCCTGGACGGTGTCGGCGTCGGCGCGGGTGCGGACGATGAAGCCGGCCTTCACGGCGGCGGCGATCCGCGCGCGCTGGCCCACGGGATCGTTGAGGGTCAGATAGGCGGCGGCCGGCGAGGCCTCGTCGGTGTTGACGAACATCGCCCGGCCTTCCAGCGACTTGCGGGCTCCGCGATAGGCCGCGACCTTCTCCGGGCTTTCGTCGAGGGCGAAGAACACCTTGCCGCGCGCCGCGCTCAGCGTCGGCCAGCCGTCGGCCAGCACCGCGTCGCGCAGGGTGGCGCGCTTGCCTTGGACCTGGTCTGGGGTGATCAGTTCGGCGTCGGCGAACACCGACCGGATCTCGGCGTCGAGGGCGTCGAAGGCTTTCTCGTCGAAGGGTAGGGCCGCGACGCCGCCGGGGAAGCTGGACGGACCGTCCTTGGCGTTCAGCAGGATCAGGATCGGCGCGTGGTCCGGGTGGGCCTTCGACCAGGCGCGAATCTGGGTCAGGCATTCGACGAAAGTCGGACAGGTCGTGCGGAAGTCGACGTCCTGCATGTGCAGGACCTTGTAGCCCGGCTTGGCCATGGCCGCCGCCCAGGCCGGCGCCGGGACGACGCCCTTGCCGAACGCGGTGGCCGGCTTGGCGAAGCGGCCGCCATCGGGATCGCGCGCCACGTCCAGCTCCAACTGCCGGGCGCCGGCATCCAGTTCCTCCGCCAGCGGACGATGGCTGTAGTCGAGCCCCAAGGCCCCCTGCCCCGCCGCCGCCAGCATGGCCGTCATCTCGTCGGCCGGGATCGCGGCCTTGTAGGAATTGTGGGTGCCGACCGCGAGAATGTCGTTCATCCGCGCCGCTTGGGCGCTGGGTTCGGCGGCCATCAGGGCCAGCAGCAGGCTCAGCATCGTCTTCTCCCGGTACAGGTCGAAGCGGAGCCGTAATGCGGTTTTGTGACAGTCGTGCGCGAGCGGCCAGGTCCTAGCCCGATCTTCAGTCGCCGAGTTTCAGGCGGGTTCGTTCAAAAGGCGACACGACCCGCCGAGCCGCGGAGCCCGTCCCTTCGTAGCCTGAGCACGCCTAATTCGTCGCGACCGACGATAGCGTTTTTGGAAACAGTGACTTTCCACCATTTCCATTTATGCGGCGATGCGTCGCGGCCAGAGTGAGCTTGTCAGAACAACGGGGCGGCCGGGAACGGTCCTCCACCCAACGCAAAAGGACATCCCATGACCCTCGTCGCCACGCCCACCGCCGGCCCGCAACTGCTGACCCCGACCGACCACACCCTGGTCATGATCGATTTCCAGTCGCAGATGGCCTTCGCGACCCACTCGATCTCGGCCACCGAGCTGCGCACCAACGCCGCCCTGGTCGCCCGCGCCGCCGCCGGCTTCGGCGCCTCGACCCTCCTCACGACCGTCGCCGAAAAGAGCTTCTCGGGCCCGATGTTCGACGAGATCAAGGACGCCTTCCCCGGCGTCGCCGCTCTCGACCGCACCTCGATGAACACCTGGGAAGACGCCGCCGTCATCGCCAAGGTCAACGAGATCGGCAAGCCGCGCATCGTGCTGGCCGGCCTGTGGACCAGCGTCTGCATCGTCGGCCCGGCCCTGTCGGCCCTCGCCCAAGGCTTCGAGGTCTATGTCATCGCCGACGCCTGCGGCGACGTCTCGGCCGAGGCCCACGATCGCGCCATGGATCGCATGGTCCAGGCCGGCGCCCGCCCGATGACCTCGTTGCAATACCTGCTGGAGCTTCAGCGGGACTGGGCCCGTTCGGAGACCTACGATCTGACCACCGGCATCGCCCGCGCCTATGGCGGCGCGTACGGCCTGGGCATCACCTACGCCAAGACCATGTTCGGTGCGTCGGAAGGCCACGCCACCGCCGCCTGACCCCTGTCCTCGGGGCGGGATCCCAAGGTCCCGCCTCACTTCAGTTCACGGAGCGTCGGCGATGAAACCCTACCTGCTGTCCCTCGGCGCCGGCCTGCTCGTCGGCGTGATCTATTCGCTGCTCGGCGTGCGCTCGCCCGCCCCGCCGGCCATCGCCCTGCTGGGCCTGATGGGAATGTTGCTGGGCGAACAGGCGGTCCCGATCGCCAAGCGCCTGCTGACCAGGGCTCCCGTCGTGGCCTACCTGAAGACCCCCGAATGCGCCGGTCAGGTGCTGGGCCCGCAGGCTGTCGACCCGCAAAAGGCCGAGGGCCAGGCATGACCCTCAATCGCCGCCAAACGGTCGCGCTCGGCGCGGCCTTCCTCTCCAGTCCCGCTTTCGCCCGGAGCCCCGGCCCAATGTCCTCCCAAGCCGACCTGCTGCTGATCAACGGCAAGTTCACCACCCTCGACCGCAGCAATCCGCGCGCCGACGCGGCGCTGGTTCGCGACGGCAAGTTCGCCGCCGTGGGCGAGGAGGGCGAGGTTCGCGCCGCGGCCGGCCCGAACCCGACGATCATCGATCTTGCGGGCCGCCGCGTGATCCCGGGCCTGATCGACAGCCACATGCACATCATCCGCGGCGGGCTGAACTACAACATGGAACTGCGCTGGGACGGCGTGCCCACCCTGGCCGACGCCATGGCCATGCTGAAGAAGCAGGCCGCCAACACCCCGCCGCCCCAGTGGGTGCGCGTGGTCGGCGGCTTTACCGAGCACCAGTTCGTCGAGAAGCGCCTGCCGACCCTGGACGAGATCAACGCCGCCGCGCCCGAGACGCCGGTGTTCATCCTCCACCTCTACGACCGCGCCCTCTTGAACCGCGCCGCCCTGCGCGCCGTCGGCTACACCAAGGACACGCCCAACCCGCCGGGCGGCGAGATCCAGCGCGACGCCTCGGGCGAACCGACCGGCCTGCTGCTGGCCCAGCCCAACGCGACGATCCTCTACGCCACCCTGGCCAAGGGCCCCAAGCTGCCGCCCGAGTACCAGCTCAATTCCACCCGCCACTTCATGCGCGAGATGAACCGCCTGGGCGTGACCGGGGTGATCGACGCCGGCGGCGGTTTCCAGAACTACCCCGACGACTACGAGATCATCGAGAAGCTGCACGCCGACGACCAGCTGACCCTGCGGATCAGCTACAACCTGTTCACCCAGAAGCCCAAGGCCGAGCTGTCGGACTTCCAGTCGTGGTCCAAGCAGGTCAGGCCGGGCCAGGGCGACGACACGTACCGCCACAACGGCGCGGGCGAGATGCTGGTCTACAGCGCCGCCGACTTCGAGGACTTCCGCGTCGAGCGGCCGGAAATGCCACCAAGCATGGAGACCGACCTGGAGCCGGTGATCCGTCACCTGGTCGAGAACCGCTGGCCCTGGCGGCTGCACGCCACCTATGACGAGACCATCACGCGGGCGCTGGACGTCTACGAGAAGGTCAATCGCGACATGCCTTTTGGCGGCCTGCACTGGTTCTTCGACCACGCCGAGACGATCAGCGATCGCAACATCGACCGCATCGCGGCCCTGGGCGGCGGCATCGCCGTGCAGCACCGCATGGCGTTCCAGGGCGAGTACTTCATGGAGCGCTACGGGGCCAAGGCCGCCGAGGCCACGCCGCCGATCAACAAGATGCTGAAGGCCGGGATCCCGGTCGGCGCCGGCACCGACGCCACCCGCGTCGCCAGCTATAACCCGTGGGTTTCGCTGAACTGGCTGGTCACCGGCAAGACGGTGGGCGGCGCGCGCCTCTACCCGCCGGCCAACCGCGTCGACCGCGAGGAGGCCCTGCGTCTCTGGACCACCGCCAACACCTGGTTCTCGAACGAGGAAGGCAAGAAGGGCCAGATCGCCGTCGGTCAGCTGGCCGACCTGGCCGTGCTGTCGGACGACTACATGACCGTGCCCGAAGATGAGATCCCGCACCTGTCGGCGGTGCTGACCCTGCTGGGCGGCAAGGTCGTTCACGGTCAGGGCGACTACGACAAGCTGGCGCCGGTGCTGCCGCCGCCCATGCCCGACTGGTCGCCGGTGCGGACCTTTGGCGGCTATCAGGACCGCTCGCGCGGCCACGCCCGGGCTCTCGCCAGCGCCTGCGGCTGCGCCAGCCGCTGCAACGTCCACGGCCACGACCACGCTTCGGCCTATGCCCGCGCGGCGCCGACCAGCGACGCCCGCTCCTTCTGGGGCGCCATGGGCTGCGGCTGCTGGGCGGTATGACCATGGACACCCCCGCCCCCATCTCCGTCCTCCTGCGCTCGACGGCGTTCGGAACCTTTGCCCGCGCGGTCCTGACCCTGCCCTACTGGTGGAGCGGGATCGCCAAGCTGACCGACCTCAACGGCGCCCTGGCCGAGGCCGCCCATTTCGGCCTCAAGCCGGCGTGGCTGGTCGTGGCCGCCACGGTGCTGGTCCAGCTGGGCGGTTCGATCGCCCTGATCCTGGGCCGGGCCGGCTGGCTGGCGGCCGGTGCCCTGGGCGTCTTCACCGCCTTCGCCACGCTGATCGCCCATCCCTACTGGACGGTCGCCGACCCGGTGGAGCGCTTTCACGCGCTGAACACCTTCCTGGAGCATATCGGCCTGATCGGCGGCTTCATGCTGGCGGCGATCCTGGTCGAACGGGAGAAGTGGGCGTGAGCGCGCCGTCGCCCCGCCTAGCCGCCGCCACTGGCGTCGGCATGGCCCTGGTCGGCGGCTATGTCGACGTGGTCGGCTTCGTCCTGCTGTTCGGCCTGTTCGTGAACCACGCCACCGGCAACCTCGTCATGCTGGGCGTCTCCCTGGCCGGCGGCGGCCAGGGCATCGCCACCAAGCTGCTGTCCCTGCCGGTGTTCATCGCCGCGGCGGCCGCGACCTATGTGATGATCTGTAGGCGCCGGGCGCGCGGCCAGGCCAACGAGGCGGCGGTGCTGCTGCTGCAGGCGGCGATGCTGCTGGTCTTCATGTTGCTGACCGTCGTCGCCCTGCCGGCCGACAACGCCGACCAACCGGCGGTGATGCTGGCGGGCCTTGTCGGCGTCTGCGCCATGGCCGTCCAGAACGTGGGCGCGCGGGTGGTGTTCAGTCACCTGGCCCCGACCACGATCATGACCGGTAACGTCACCCAGATCGCCATCGATCTGGTGGACCTGCTGACCTCAAAGAACGGACTGGACGAAGCTCTGCGGGCGCGGATCGTCAAGACCTGGCCGCCGGTCATGGCCTTCGCTGTCGGCGCGATCGGCGGCGCCATCGGCGTCCTGGCGGCCGGCGCCTGGAGCCTGCTGCCGGCGGCCGTGGTTGTCGCGATCCTGGGCTGCCTCTACGCCCGCGCGCCGCGCCCGGTGAAAGCATGAGGGCGGCGGTTCTTGCGGCGGCGCTGCTGACCGGCCCTCTCGCCACTGGAGCAGCCCAGGCCGCCGAGCCGCCCGCGTTCAAGCTGGTCCGGTCCGACGAGGACTACGCCTACCTGAAGTCCGCCCCGAACCTGACCGGCCTCGATCCGTTGCGCTATATCCCGCTGGGCGAGAACGGCCATCTAACGCTCGGCGGCGAGGCCCGCGTTCGGCTCGACACCATCGACGCCCCGCGCTTCGGCGTCGGCGGCGCCCAGGCCGACACCTTCGCGCTCTTCCGAGGCCTGGTCAGCGCCGATCTGCATCTGAACTCCGCCGTCCGGGTTTATGGCGAACTGGGCCTGCATCGCGACATCGGCAAGGGCGAGGCGCCGGCGATCACCGACCGTGACGGCCTGGACGCTCAGGTGCTGTTCGTCGACCTCACGCCCGCCCAGCACTGGCGCCTGCGCCTGGGTCGCCAGGAGCTGAGCTTCAACCCGACCCAGCGTTTCGTCTCGGTGCGCGAGGGCCCGAACATCCGCCAGAGCTTCGACGGCGCGCGACTGACCTATTCCGACAAGAGCCTGAAGGTCGACGCCTTCTACACCCACCCGATCGCGCTCGAACCCGGCGGGTTCAACGACAGCCACAACGCAAGCCAAGCCTTCTGGGGCGTCTACGCCACCGCCCCCGTGGGCAAGGCCGCCAGCCTCGATGTCTACAGCCTGAACCTCGACCGCGACCGGGTCCGCTTCGGGGCGGTCACCGGCGATGAGCGACGCCGCGGCGTCGGCGCACGCCTGGCCGGCAAGACCGGAGCGGTCGACTACGAGGTCGAGGGCATGGTCCAGCGCGGTCATTTCGCCGGTCAGGACATCCGCGCCTGGGGCGGCTCGGCCGGGGTGGGCTACAGCTTCACCGCGCCGTGGAAGCCGCGCCTGTCGGTGCGCCGCGACATCGGTTCCGGCGACAACGATCCGGCCGACGGCCAGCTGAAGACCTTCAACCCGCTGTTCCCCAAGGGGGCCTATTTCAGCGAGGCAGGCCTGGTCGGCTGGAGCAATCTCTCGGCCTGGCGGATCGCCCTGGGCGCCACGCCGACCAAGTCCGTCTCGGTCGGGGTCAGCCACACCGATCGTCGCCGCCAGGCTGGCCGCGACGCCATCTATCTGCAGCCGCTGGCGGCGCTGGCGGGGGGCGGCGCGTCGACGGCCAAGGCGGTCAGCGAGGACTGGCAGGCCGATCTCGGCTGGCAGGTCAGCCGCAACGTCAAGGTTTCGCTGGAGGCCGTCCACGCCGAGGCCGGCGCGGCGGTGAAGGCGGCCGGCGGACGCGACGTCGATTTCGCCATGGCGATCGTCCAGTTCCGCTTCTGAGGCTCCTCTCGGAGGCTCATTTCCGCGACAGCGCGCGACCGGCCGATACCCCATTTGGGGTAGTGAAATGTCACCCGTTGGCGGCTGACGCCGAACGCGTCCATCGACCATGGTCTCTCACGGACGAGACGCAGGCGCGCGTCGTGGCCAAACCCTGAGGGACGCTATGCTCAACGCCGTCGGAACCATCGAGACAGAACCGTTCGCCGTCGGCGATACAGGCATGATCTCCGAATTGCTGGACAAGGCCCTGCGCCTGTTCGAGGGCGACCGCATCGCGTCGCGCCGGCTGGTCGAGCAGGCCTTCACCCTGGCGGACCGCTCCACCCATCCCGCGCCGCTGGCTCAGGGGGCCCTGGCCGCCTGGCAGGCCCGGCGGATCGAGAGCTTCGTCGAGCATAACCTGTCGCGCCCGATCCGTATCGACGCGGTCGCCGCCCTGGTGTCGCTGAGCCCGAACTACTTCTCGCGCGCGTTCAAGGCGACGTTCGGCGTGACCTTCTCGCACTACGTGATCCAGCAGCGCATCACCCTGGCCAAGCAGATGCTGCTGACCTCGGACGCCTCCATCGCCGAGATCGCTCTGGACTGCGGCCTGGCCGACCAGTCGCACCTGACGCGCCTGTTCAAGCGCGCGGTCGGCTCGCCGCCGAACGCCTGGCGCCGCGCCGCCCGCTGCGACGCCTGGACGACTGGGGTCGCCTAGATGTCGATCAACCCGCGCCGCACCGCGACCGTGACGGCGTGGGTGCGATCGCAGACGCCCAGCTTGCCAAAGATGCTCTTCACATGGACCTTCACCGTCTGATCCGAGATCGACAGCCGCCGGGCCACGCCCTTGTTCGGCTCGCCGCGTGAGATCAGGCGCAGCACCGCCAATTCGCGGTCGCTGAGCCTGTCCTCGTTCATGTGCGACAGGATCTGCTCGGCGACCGTCGGCGAGACGTAGCGGCGGCCCGCGCCGACCGTGCGGATCGCGTCGACCAGTTCGCGGTGCAGCGAGCTTTTCAGCAAGAAGCCCAAGGCCCCCAGGCGCAGGGCGCGCTCGGCATAGGCGTCGCCGCCATAGGTGGTCAGCACCGCGATCCGGGAGTCGGGCGCTTCCTTCAGGATCACCGGGATCGCGTCCAGACCACCCAGGCGCGGCATCTGCAGGTCGATAAGGATGACGTCGGGCCTGAGAGTCCGCGACATCTCGATGGCTTCCGCGCCATCCGACGCCTCGCCGGCCAGTTCGAAGTCGGGTTCGGCCTGCAACGCGTTGGCGATGCCCTCCCGCATCAGGGGATGATCATCGACGACGAGCACGCGTGTCTTCCGGCCCTCGGGCGTCATGGCGTCATCGGATCCAAAAGCGGGATTTGGCCTCAGCAATACGCGGACAGGTCAGGACACTTTAGGCGAAACATGGCCACAACCAAAATGGGTTTGGCGATGGTTTCGGACGTCATGGCCAGTACGCCCTGCGAGACCGCCGACAACGCTTGCCCACACGACATCCGTGCGATCAGAGAGCCCATCCCCAGGCGTGAAGGTAACCGGCGACCTCAGCGCTCGACGCTCTGTCGCGACGAAGCTAAAAATGCGCCCGCGCGCCGGACTTGGCGAGGGCTCACGTCTGGACTGAAAGCGATCGGCGATGCCCTGGGGACGGGTTTTCCTACGCGCTCTGCCCCTGGCCCTCGCCTTGATTTGTGGATCCTTGACGCGCGCCGACGAGCCCCAACAACAGCTCCCGCGACTTCTGCACACAGCCTGGCGACAGGAGACCGGCGCGCCGCCGAACATCTGGGTGATCGGCCAGGCGCCGCAGGGCGACCTGTGGCTGGGAACCGGGGCGGGCCTTTACCGCTTCGACGGCGTGCGCTTTAGCCAGTTCCGGTCGGACGGCGTCCGCACCCTGCCCAGCGAGATCGTGACGGCGATGCTGGTCACCCGCGCGGGCGAGGTATGGGTCGGCTATCACGCCGGCGGCGTCTCGGTCATCCGCGACGGCAGGATCACCAACTACGCCAAGGGCCCTCCGGCCGGGACGGTGAAGCAGGTCGTCGAAGGCCGCGACGGCGCGATCTGGATCGCCGCGTTCGGCGGGGTGACCGTGTTCCGCGACGGTCGCTGGACGCCGATCCCGTGGGATCCGGCTTATGGACGCGCCTTCAATATGCTGGTCGCCCGCGACGGCGGCGTCTGGGTCGCGACGCAATACGCCCTGCTGCGCATCGATCCCGCCTCTCTGGCGGTCCGCGAGACCAACGAACCCGTCGAGGGGTCCTGGGCCCTGACAGAGGCGCCCGACGGGCGCCTGTGGTTCGCAGACCAGGCCCTGGGACTGCGGGCGCTGGATCCTGCGCGCCTGTTCGACCGCGTCGCGCCGACGCGAACGCCCCCCGCCAGACCGAACCGGCTGGTCTCGCGACGAGTGATTCTCGACAGTACGGGCGCTCTTTGGGGCGCGTTGGAGGATGGCAAGGGCGTCTATCGCATCCTCCATCCTGAACGCGTCCCGACCGGGCGCGTTCTCTCGAAAGCCGATGTCGACCAGACCTTCGGCGCCGCCCAAGGCCTGACCGCCGACCTGACCGCCGCCCTGTTCCAGGATCGCGAGCGCAATATCTGGGTTGGCAGCCTGCTGGGTCTGGACCGTTTCAGCGCCGCCGACATTGTCATCGAGCGCTCGATCCCGTCCAGCACGCGCGAGGGCTACCGCGCTGCGGTGACGCCGAGCGGCGCGCTCTATCTGACCGACGCGGACACGCTGTACCGGGTCGACGACGCCGGTCGGGCCCAGGCGCTGCATCGTGGCCTCGGTCGTTCCAACGAGCTTTGCGCCGGCAAGGACGGCGAGGTCTGGATGGCCGCCGACAAAGGTCTCTCGCGGGTCGACGGCCCGCGCGTCGTCCCGGTCCCCCTGCCCGCCGCGGCCCAGCATCGCGTCGTCCTGGCCTGCGCGCAGGACGCTCGGGGCGGTCTCTGGATCTCGATCGGCGGCGCAGGCCTCTTCCGCCAGGATGGCCAAACCTGGCGGCCGGTCACCGCCCATCTGCCCAAGGACTTCCATCCGCGAATCCTGGTGGCCAGCCCCGACGGAAAGATCTGGGCGGCCGAACCCGGCTTCGACCTCTATGCGATCCGCGGCGGCGGCGCGCGACGGTTCACGGACCAGGACGGCCTGGTGATCGGCGAACTGAAGACGCTCGCCATCGACCGTCAGGGCGTGGTCCTGGCCGGCGGCGAGCGCGGGATCGCGCGACTGACGGGCGATCGCTTCGTGTCCCTGACCGTCGACCGCCACCCGGCGCTCAGTCTCGTCTCGGGCTTGGCCTCGGACGGCCTGGGCGGCGTCTGGCTGGGAACGATCCGCGGCGTCTCGCGGATCTCCGCCGAGTCGCTGGACAGAGCATTCGCCGACGCCGACGCGCCGCTTGAGCAGAAGCGCTTCGACTATCGCGACGGTCTGCCCGGCGCGCCGCAGCAACACTGTTGCCACGGCACGGTGGCGGCGGACGGCGCCCACCGCGTCTGGCTGCTGACCAACCGCGCGGTGGCCTGGCTGGACCCGGCCGACCTGTCGCACAACCCCGTACCGCCGACGGTGACCATCACCGGCGTCACGGCCAATACCATGCCGCTCCCCGTCCGGCAGGACATGCGGCTGATGAGCGACATCCGCGACCTGCGGATCGATTTCGCCGCCCCCAGCCTGGTGGCGCCCGACCGGGTGCGGGTGCGCTATCGCCTGTGGGGCGTCGACGCCGACTGGGTCGATCCGGGCGCGCGACATCAGGCCTTCTACACGCGCCTGCCTCCCGGCCAGTATCGGTTCTCGGTCATCGCGGCCAATAACGACGGGGTCTGGAACCGCACCGGCGCGACACTGGCGTTCGTCATTCCGCCGACCTTCGTCCAGTCCAGGACCTTCCTGGGCCTCCTGATCCTGGGCCTGGCCCTGTTAGGGGGCGGGGCCTTCTACCTGCGCCATCGCCTCACCGCCCGCCGCGTGGCCCAGCAGTACGAGGACCGGATGGCCGAACGCGAGCGCATCGCCCGCGAGTTGCACGACACCCTGCTGCAGAACGTCCAGGCCCTGGTCCTGAAGTTCCACAGCCTGACCAAAACCCTGCCCGACGACGCCTCGCGCGGCCAGGTCGCCGAAGCCATCGACCGCGCCGAGCAGGTGGTGGTCGAGAGCCGCGAGCGGATCATGGATCTGCGCACTGCGCGCTCGAGCGAGGACCTGGCCCAACGCCTCGGCGTCGCCGCCGACTTCGCCGGCGCGATGGCCAAGCCGGAGCTGCGGGTGACCACGCTGGGCGAGACCCGCCAGCTGACGCCCTCGGTGCTGGACGAGGTCACCCAGATCGGCTCCGAGGCCATCCGCAACGCGATGCGCCACTCGGGCGGCGGCCTGGTCACCGTGGAGCTCGCCTTCGAGCCGTCCGCCTTCCGCATGGTGGTGCGGGATGATGGCGTCGGCATCCCGGCCGGCCGGCTGGACCGCGCCCAGCAGGCCGGCCACTACGGCGTCGTCGGCATGCGCGAGCGCGCCCGGCGCCTGAACGGCGCGCTGAAGGTCGAGAACGACGGCGGCGCGCGGATCGAGCTCACCGTCCCGTCGCGACAGGCCTATGGCCAGCACGGAAGGCTGGCCGGGTTTCTGGCCAGGATCCGTGCGAGATTTCCGGGAAACCAGTAGAAAACAGCGGCGCCCCGCCAAGCCGAGGGCGTTAGTCCGTTCAGCGCGCGACGCCCAGACTGAACATCAGGACATGGGTTGGCGCGGCGGGATCGAAATTGTCGTCGGACATCAGCACTAGGGTCCGGCGGCCGTCGCGCGAGGGTCCGAAGGCCATGGCCTCGAGATTACTGGTCGGAACGTTCGCGAGGCGATCGAAATTGACTAGCAGCTTCTTCCTCAGCGGGCGGACGGAATCGTCCAGCCGCTCGCGACCGGCCACGTCCGGGGCCCCACGCACGTCCACGACGTAGAGCCGGCAGTGATAGGCGAAGCGCCCGGCCGCGCCCTCGACGCCGGAGCGCTCCAGCACCAGCAGGCGGTGATCGTCAAGGGCCAGAATCTCGCTGATCCCGTTGTCGCCACGCCGGACGGGGGCGGCCTGGATCGGGTCGAGACGGTAGGCGTACTGGGCGGCGACCTTGCCCTGGCGGTCCAGACGGGTGATGCGCGTCAGCCCGCCCTCCGCGACGCTGCTGACCGGACCGTCCTGGGCTAGGGGCGCCTCCATCGACAGCCAAAGCCACCGACCCTCGGGCGAAAAGCTCAACCCCTCGAAGGTCAGGTTCGGCCGCGCGCCGTGGCTGAAGCGAAATGGCGTCGGGACCGCCCCCTTAGCGGCGCCCTGCCGATCCACCCAGCGCAAGGCTGGATCAAAACCGCGGGCGGCGTCCCCCTCGGTCGTCCAGAGCAAATCACCGCCCCGCGGATCGATCCGCAGCGTCTCGGCGTCGACGCGTTCGCCGGCCGGGCTGACGGTCGATGGGAAGGTCGAGCCGTCCTCGCGGCGCAGCGGAACCTGGCGCGTGACGGTCAGCCCCCTGGCGTCCAGCCGTCCGACGAAGACCCTCGCCGGGGCCTTGTCCGAGCGATCGTCGGAGATCATCAGCCACTCGCCGGTGCGCCGGTCATAGTCGAGGCCGGAGATTCCGCCGAACGGCGCGCCGTCGACGGCCAGGCCCTGAGGGACTTCAAAGCTCGCCAGCAGCTTCAGCGCCAGGGCGAGGCCGAGCAGCGCGCTCACGCCAGGAAGCGCACGCTGTCGCGCGAGATCAGCTCGACATTGAACACCACCCGCCGGCGCGGCTCGCCCCGGGCGCTCATCCGGCGGATCAGGGCCTCGACGGCGGCGGCGGCCATGTCCTCGACCGGCATGTCGATCGTGGTCAGGGCCGGCGTGTGCAACTGAGCCCAGGGGATGTCGTCGAAGCCCACGACCGAGACGTCGTCCGGCACGACAAGGCCCATGCTCCGGATGTGGCGCATGGCCCCGATGGCGATCAGGTCGGCCCCCGTGATCACCGCCGTGGCCGTGCGGCTCTCCAGCGCCTTCGTCACCTCGGGCTCCAGGTCCAGCGAATAGGCGTTGTGGACGTGCCAGACCAGATTACCGCGCTCGCGCACCGCGCTGATCGCCGCCTCGGCCCGCTGGCGGGCGCTGGAGGCGGCGTGGGGACCGGAGATCACCCCGATGTTCACATGCCCCGCCGCCAGCAGATGCTCGGCCGCGAGGCGCCCGCCGTCGGCATAGTCGGCCTGGATGACGTCATAGCCCGGCAGGTTGCGGTCCAGCACCACGGTGGGCACGCCCTCGATCAGCTTGCCGACCGGACCGTCGTCGGCGATCGGAAACCAGATCACCCCGTCGACCCCGTGGTCGATCATCAGATTCACGGCCCGCTCCTCGGCCTCGGCCGAGCCCTCGGTGTCGGTCAGGAAGACGCTGTAGCCGTGAGCGCGCGCGGCCTGGATCACCACCTGGGCCAAGCTTGGGAAGAACGGGTTGGTCAGGTCCGGCAGGATCAGGCCGATCGCGCCGGTCTTGCCGGTCTTCATGGCCTTGGCGCTCTGGTTGGGCCGATAGCCCAGCTCGGCGGCCACCTTCAGGATGTGCTCGCGCGTGGCCTCGCCCACCGAGCCCGCGCCGTTGATCGCGTAGGAAGCGCTGGCCAGCGACACGCCGGCGGCCTTGGCGACCTCTTTCAAGGTGGCGCGGCGCGGTAGGTCTTCGCTCTTGGCCATTCGGGGATTCCGTCGGGAGATAGCCAGGACGTGAAACCTTTCATGGGCAGCGTCAAGAAATGGGTCAAGGATCGGGGCGGATCTGACGACCCGCCCCTTCCGGAAGCGCCTAACAAGGGGAGAAGACGCTCCCGAACCTGACCCTAGAACCGCGCCTTCACCGAGAAGGTGTAGGTGCGCGGCGCGCCGACGAAGTAGCGGTCCAAGGTGCGGCCGTTCGGGTTCGCGGCGCTGTAGCCGAACTCCGGCTGGGTGGCCGTCGAGCCGCTGACCGCGCCGATGTAGTCCTCGTCGAACAGGTTATCGACGTTGAACTGGAAGCGCAGGTCGGGAACGCCTTGACGCTTCAGGTCATAGGTCGCAGTCAGCCCGACCAGGGTGTAGGCGTCGAGCATCTCGACACCCAGTTCCTGGAAGGTGGTCGGGGCGACGATGTGGCCGCCGACCCGCTTGCCGACATAGCGGACATTGGCGTCGATCTTCAGCCCGGCCAGCGGCTTCCAGCCGACCTGGCCGTAGACGCTGTCCTTGGGAATGTCGCGCACCCCGGCCCCGCCGATCACCGCGACGGCGGCCAGGGCGGCGCGGGCGGCGCTGCCGACGGCCGGGTTGTCGTGCTTGGCGTCCTGGTGCGAATACGAGCCATAGAGGTCAACGACGCCGAAGTCGTAATAGCCGGTCAGCTCGACGCCCTTGGTCTTGATCCCGGCGATGTTGACCGCCTTGGTCGCGACATTGCCGCGCACGACCTCCTGCGGGTCCAGGGTCGCGGTCGGATCGCGCGGCACGATGCCGACATTGTTCTTCAGATCGACGTCATAGGCCTGGATCGAAAAGGCCATGTTCGGCTTCACATAGCGCAGGCCCAGGTCGACATTCTCAGTCGAGACCGGGCTCAAGTCCTTGGGATTGATCACCGCCGTCGAGCCCAGGAAGGCGTCTTCCGGTATGCCGGCGAAGTTCTTGGCGTAGCCGCCGAACAGCTCCCAAGCGTCGGCCAACTGGTAGGTCGCGCCGAGCTTCGGATTGAGGTCCGAGTGCTGCGAGAACTTGACGTTGGCCTTGTATTCCAGCGGCGACTTGGCGTCGTACTTCACATTGTACCAGGTGACGCCGAGGTCGACCTTCAGCTTGTCGTCGAACGCCCGAAACTCGTCCTGGGCGTAGAACATGGTGGTCTCGACCGAGGCGCTGCGCTCGTACTCGACATAGTTCAGCTTGCCGCGGTCATAGGCGATGCTCTGGGCCGAGTTGATGATTGGGTAGAAGTTGCGCTTCTCCGTGGAGTCGCCGCCTTCCCACCAGCCGCCGAAGCGCAGGGCGTGAGCGCCGAGCCTGGCCTTCAGCTCGCCGGTCACGCCGTAGCGATCGCGATCACGGGGGGTCACCCTCATGTCGGCCGGACCGCCGACGAGGTTGCTGTTGCGGATCGTGGTCAGGGTCGGCCGCACAGCCCCGCCATTGGCGTTGTAGCCCGTCACCGCGCGCGGATCGCCGCCCGTCAGGACGCGCTGCCGGTCCTGGTAGCGGAAGGATTCGCCCTTGAGGTTCTGGTAGTACGGATTGACGTCCAGGCTGATCGCGTCGCTCAGCACGACGTGGCTGTTGGCGTAGGCCAGCCAGTCCTTGCGCCAGCCGCCCAGGGCGCCGCCGAAGTCGATGTCCTTGGCCGGTATGCCGGTGATGGCGTCCAGCGCCCGGTCGCTGCGCGGCGCGGCCTTGAACTCGCCCTTGGTGACGATGTTGAAGTCGTTGTCGGTCTGGTCGTTGTACGAGACGCGACCCTTCACGAAGGAGCCATTGTCAAAGTCCTTCACGACCTTCAGTTCGTAGTGATCGCGCTCCGAACCCCGGCTGGCGCGGCCGGCCCAGACGTCGTTCTCCTGGTGAGAGTAAGTGAAGTAGCCCGACAGACCCGGCGCGACCTCGCCGCTGTCGATGCGGCCATAGATGCGGCGGAAGTCGAACGAGCCGACACCGGCCTCGACCGTCGCGCCGAAGTCCTTGCGCGGGGCGTCGGTGACGAAGTCGATGAAGCCCCCCAGGGCGAAGCGCGACGGCGCGCCGATATCGCCGGCGCTCTGCGAAACGGTGATCCGGCCGATGTTGCTGCTCTCGATGAAGCGCTGCGGGGGCGAGCCGCCGTTGAAACGGCTGTCGCCCGTGGGAACGCCATCCAGGGTCAGGCCGACCTGCTCGTCGGACAGGCCGCGCATATAGATCTCGAACGAGAAGCTGCCGCCCCGGCTGTCGCCGGTCGAGACCTGCACGCCCGGAACCTTGACCAGGGCCTGGGTGATCTCGGCGCCGAGCGGGCGCTCCTGGATGTCCTCGGCGCCGATCGTGAACGTGGCGCGGGCCAGGCCCGAGCCGAAGCGTTCGGCGGTGACCACCACCTCGTCGACGGTCTCGGGCGCGGTCTGTTGCTGAGCCATGGCGGGCGCGGCCATGACCAGACACAGCGCGCTCGAAGCCAGCCAGATGGACGTCTTCATGTTCAAGCCCCCTTCAGGCGACCCGCCCTCGGCGGTGTCGGTACAATTTAGTGAAACGTTTCATATTCGAATTCAATGACAATTTCATCACAGAGGGCCGCCATTCGACACTGGATCGATTTGCTCGCTCACTTTGCAATTCCTGGGATTTTTCAGGCAGATCGGCCAAGCTCGGATGATAGCTCACCAAAACTGCCCTGTTGCCCACTTCCCTGATCCGTCGCTATTTCATTGAAACGTTTCACTCTCTATAGAGTCACCCTATCGCCGTCGGAGGGGACATGCCGGACAACGAAACCGCGCGGGCGCTGCTGGGCGTCGTGGCGTTCCTGGGGCTCGGCTGGCTACTGTCGGAGAACAAGCGCGCCCTGCCCTGGCGGCCGGTGCTGGTGGGCCTGGCCTGCCAGATCACCCTGGCCCTGTTGCTGACCAAGGTCCCCGCCATCACCGCCGGCTTCGCCGCCGCCACCCACGCGGTCGACGCCCTGCAGGCGGCGTCACGGGCGGGATCCAGCTTCATGTTCGGCTATCTGGGCGGCGGCCGCGCGCCGTTCAGCGTGGCCGACCCCAGCGCCGCCTTCATCTTCGCCTTCCAGGCCCTGCCGGCCATCCTGCTGGTCGGGGCGCTGTCGGCGCTGCTGTGGCACTGGAAGGTGCTGATCGTCATCGTCCGCGCGGCGGCCTGGGCGTTCGGCAAGCTGTTCGGGGTCAGCGGCCCGGTCGGGGTCTCGACCTCGGCCTGCGTGTTCCTCGGCATGGTCGAGGCGCCGCTGCTGGTGAAGCCGTTCCTGCCGCGCCTGACCCGCGCCGAACTGTTCATCATCATGGTCGACGGCCTGTCGGTGATCGGCGGCTCGATGATGATCGTGCTGGGTTCGCTGATCGCGGCCAAGGTGCCCAACGCCTTCAGCCACCTCTTGATCGCCTCCCTGATTAGCACCCCGATGGCGATCGGCATGGCGAGATTGATCATTCCCGGCGAAGCCAGCGCGACGCGCGAACCGATCGTCCTGACCAGCCCCTATCGCAGCAGCTTGGAAGCCCTGACCTTCGGTACGCTGGACGCGGTCAAGATGGTGCTGAACATCGCCGGCCTGCTGATCGTCTTCGTCGGCCTGATCGCGCTCATCAACATGGGCCTGGCCGCCTTCCCGCACGCCGGAGCGCCCCTGACGCTCGGCGGAATCCTGGGCTGGCTGCTGACGCCGATCGTCTGGCTGACCGGCGCGCCGCTGCCTGACCTGCAGGCCGTGGGCGCGATCCTCGGCACCAAGGTCGCCGCCAACGAGGTGGTGGCCTACAGCGACATGATGGCCCTGCCGCCTGGCGCGCTGAGCGACAAGAGCCTGCTGATCCTGACCTACGCCCTGGGCAGCTTCGGCAATGTCGGCAGCGTGGCGATCCTGATCGGCAGCCTCTCGTCCATGGCTCCCGAGAAGGTCGGCGAGGTCGTCGAGCTGGGCTTCAAGGCCTTGGCAGCCGCCTTCCTGACCACCTGCCTGACGGCGACGATCATGGGACTGATCAGCGGCTAGACAGCAACGCCCCCGCCGCCGCGATTCCAGCTTCGGCCGCCGCGCGCGGCGAGCCGCCTCCAATCAAAACCGCCAGCGCCGCGCCGGCGAAGGTGTCACCGGCGCCTGTCGCGTCGTCGACGGACAGCGGCGCGACCGGCAGGTCGAACACCTCGCCCGCCTCCACGCGGACGCCGTCCGCCCCGCGTGTCTCGAACAGGATCTGGCCCGCGGGCGCGGGACCGGTCCGGCCGGCCTCCAGCCAAGCGCGTTCGCCTGCGTTGCAGAACACGACCTCGGCCCGCGCCGTGAGCCGCGCTACAAGCTCGGGCGGGAAGCAGGCCGGGTCGTCCTTGGCGATCCAGGCCAGGCGCGGGCCTTCGATCTCGAGCAGACGCGCGGTGACCGCCGGCGGCGCGGCGGCGATCACCAGCCACTCGGCGGCGGCGGCGAGGCGCAGCTGGGCCTCGGTCAGTTCGGCGGGCCCCGGCCGCAGCAGACAGCCATAGCTTCCATCGGCGTTGTAGATCAGCAGGCACCGCGTCGACGGCGCGCCGGGCGTGATCGCGACGCCGTCCAGCGCCCCGCAGACCGCGCGATAGGTCGCGCCGTCGGCGTCGTCGCCGATCCAGGTCAAGGGCGCGGCGGCCACGCCCGCCTCGACAAGCGCCGCGCTGGCGTACAGGGCGGCCCCGCCGGCGCGCGGCCAGGCCGCTTCGCGCATTAGCCGCGTGCCCCGGCCGGTGAAGTCGCCCTCGACCCGGACCACATAGTCGATCGTCGCAAACCCCGCGACCGCCACCCGCACCATCTCGCGCCTCTCGTTTCAGCGACTTGACTGAAACGTTTCACTTGCTAGTTTGCAAGGACATTCTTGTCTCGGATCACCCCATGCAGCCGCCCAGTTTCATCGCGTTCACCGGCGTCGACCGAGTCGAGCTGCTGCCGGGCGCGAGGGCGCTGTCGGCCCGCTATCCGATCGAGTGGGGTGTGCTGGTCGATCCGGCCCAGGAGGACACCGCGCTCTTTCCGCGCGCCGAAATCCGCAACACCCTGCTGGCCGCGCGCGACCTGCGCTGGGCGGCCCATGTGTGCGGCGAGGCGGCCAAGGCGGTCGCGACTGATCCCTTGAACGCTCCACTGGCCCCGGCCGGCGTCCAGCGGGTGCAGGTCAATCACAGCTTCAAGGGCAGCACCCCGACCCAGGTCGCCGCCGCCCGTGACTACGGCCGCCGCCTGGGCGTCCGGACCGTGCTGCAGTGCTCGGGCGCCTTTCCGCTGAACCAGACCGGCGTCGACTGGCTGTACGACGTCTCGTTCGGCACGGGCGCGCGGCCTGATCGTTGGCCCGCGCCGTCGCCGGCCGACGGACCGTTCTGCGGCTATTCCGGCGGCATCGGGCCCGACACGGTCACGGACATCCTGGCCCGCATCGCCGCACCCGACGGCGCGCTCTACTGGATCGACATGGAGTCGGGCGTTCGCACCGACGGGGCCTTCGATCTCGCCAAGTGCGAGGCCGTCTGCCGCGCGGTCTACGGATGACCACCGCGCCGAGGCTGGTGATCCTCGACACCGATCCAGGCGTCGACGACGCCCTGGCCCTGCTCTATCTGCGCGCCAGAAGCCAGCGGGAAAGGCCTGACCTGCGCTTGCTGGCGATCACGACCGTGTTCGGCAACGCGGATATCAAGACCACGACCCGCAACGCCTTGTGGCTGCGCCAGCGCCTGGGCCTCCAAGCGCCGGTCCACGAGGGCGCGGCAAAGCCCTTGAACCGGCCGCGCGGCCGCTCCCCCGTCCATGTCCACGGCGAGAACGGCCTGGGCGACATCGATCTTTCCGGCCCCACCCCGCCGCCGGCTGATCGTGGCGCGGCGCACCAGAAGATCGTCGACCTCGTCCGCGCCCTTCCCGGCCAGGTGACGATCGTCGCCATCGGTCCGCTGACCAACCTGGCCCTGGCCCTGAGCGTGGCGCCCGACATCGCCAGCCTGGTCGCCGAGGTCGTGATCATGGGCGGCGCCTTCGCGCGCGGCAACGTCACCCCGTTCGCCGAGGCCAACATCCACAACGATCCCGAGGCCGCCGCCGAGGTGCTGGCCGCGCCGTGGCCCGTCACCCTGGTCCCGCTGGACGCGACCCTGCCCTGCGTGCTGACCGACGCTACCGCGCGCGCCATGGCCGAGACCGGCGATACGGGCCGCTTCGTCCACGACCTCACGCGAGGCTACGCGGCGACCTATGCCCGCCACGAGGGTCTGGAGGGCTGCGTGCTGCACGACGTCGCGGCCCTGATCCGCCTGACCGACCCTGAACTGTTCGAGGTCCGGTCCGCGCCGGTGTCGGTGACCCTGGACGGCGACCGTCTGGGGCAGACCACCTGGTCCGAACAAGGCCCGGCGCGGCAGGTCTGCCTGAACGCGAACGGTGCTGAGGTCGTGCGGCGCTTCCAGCGGACACTGGCCTAAGTCCGGCCATCCGGTTTAGCTGGCAAGCCAGTCACGACCGGAGACGCCCATGCCCTTGCTTGCCCTGCTCGCCGCCTTTGCCTTGTCGCCGCCAGCCGCCCAGGTCCCCGCGCAGCCGGCGCTGACCGAAGCGATCGCAGCCCGGGACGCCGCCCTGTTCGGCCTGATGTTCAACGGGTGCGACCCCGCCGCCCTGACGGCCTTGGTCACGGATGACATGGAGTTCTACCACGACAAGGGCGGGCTGATGGGCCACGACGCCTTCGTCGCCGATTACGCCAAGAGCTGCGCGGCAAAGCGCGCCCCGGACGCCTGGCGATCGCGCCGCGAACTGGTGGCAGGAACCTTGAAAGTCTACGCCATTCCAGGCTTCGGCGCGGTCGAGGAAGGGGCGCACGTCTTCTACGAACGTAAGGGCGATGGCCCCGAGCGGCTGGCCGGCAAGGCGCGGTTCTCGATCCTGTGGAAGCTGGGCGCCGACGGCCAATGGCGCATGGCGCGAACCTTCAGTATCGACCACGCGGCCGCTCCCTAAAAAAACGGCCGGCGCTCTCATGCGCCGGCCGCTAGGGGGAGGCAGTTCCGGCCTGGCGATAGGGATAAGGACCCGTCGCCAAGCCTCGCGTTCGACTAGAACCGCGCGGTCACGCTGGCGTAGACCACCCGGCCCTCGACGTCATAGGTCGCCGAGAACGTGTTGTTGGAGGGGGCCGACGAGCCGACGATCGGCGGGTTCTTGTCAAACAGGTTGCGGACGCCGGCGGTCAGCGAGATGTCCTTGGTCACGTCATAGCCGCCGGTCAGGTCGAAATAGTTCTGAGCCTTGATGGTCGGGGTGGTCAGCGTCGCCTTGTCGGGGAACGCCGCGCCGAGACGCTTGGGCAGCAGATAGGTGTCGACCGTCACCTCGCCGATATAGCGATGGCGCAGGCTGAGCGTCGCCGGGCCCGAACGCCAGGTGATGCGCGAGGCGCCCTTCCAGCGCGGGATCGGCTGGCCGCAGGTCGGGCCGAACGAACCGACGCAGTAGTTCTTGGTCGCCGGCAGCGCCTGGACCGGCGTGGCGGTGAACTCGTCGGTATAGGTGAGGTTGGTTCCGATATCGAAGCGGCTGTCGCCGAACGGACCCCAGGCCAGGTTGAAGCGGTAGTTGGCGTTGATGTCGACGCCCGAGGTCTTCAGGCCGCCGGTGTTGCCGTTGGTGGTGGTGACATAGCCTGGCGCGGCGATCTGGCCGGTCAGGGGATCACGGGTGATCGCCTTACAGAACACGCTGCTGGCGTCCTGGATCGTGTTGTAGCAAAGGCTCAGCGTGTTCGCGATGCCGCCGCCCAGGGGCGCGATGGCGCCGTCCAGGTTGATCTTGAAGTAGTCGATGCTCATCGCCAGGCCGGGGACGAACCGCGGCTGCAGCACCACGCCGAAGGTGGTGGTGTCCGACTTTTCAGGGCCGACATTGGGATTGCCGCCCGAGACCTGGCTGATGAAGGTGTTGGGCTGAACCGACAGGGTGAAGACCGAAGCCGCCGGCACGCCGGTGGCGACGCAGATCGCCCGCACCGCCGCCGTCTGCTGGGACGTCGGCTGACGGCTCGAGCAGGGGTCGACCGCCGAGGGGCCGCTGGTGGTGTTGCCGCCGAACAGTTCGCCGACGTTCGGCGCGCGGATGGCGTGCTGGAACTGGCCGCGCAGGGTGACGTCGGAGATCGGCGCGTACTCGCCGCCCACCGAATAGGTCCAGACGCCGCCGACGCCCGGGAGATTATAGTCGGAGTAGCGGAAGGCGCCGTTGACGCTGGCGCGTTCGCCCAGGGGCGAATCCTTCAGCACCGGGACGCGGACTTCGCCATAGACCTCTTTGACGGACTCCGAGCCCTGGGTCGGTTTCGCGGCGTTGAAGCCGGAGACGTCGCCAGAGGCCAGGAAGCTGTCGGGCACGAACCGCGCCGAGGCCTTGCGGTATTCGGCGCCGGCGCTGAAGTCGATCGGACCGGCCCAGGTGTCGAACAGCTCGCCGGCCAGGCTGGCGGCCAGCACCTGCTGCGAGGATTCGGTGTAGTTGGTGGACGCCACGGAGATCGAGGCCGCGCCCTCCGGCGACAGGTTGGCGCCGAAGATGTTGAGGACGGGCGGAGCCCCGTTCACCGACAGCAGGCCGGCCTGCACCTTGCTCAGCGAGATGGCCCCGTTGGAGGTGCTGGTGTCGGTGGTGCGGGTGTAGGTGTAGTAGGCGTCGTACTTCAGGTTTCGCAGATAGCTGTCGGAGACGCTGCCGAGGTCGCCGCGCAGGCCGATCGCCGAGCGGAAGGCCGAGCGGTCGGCGGTGTTGGCGCGGTTGCCTGTCTCCGGCGTGCGCCGGTTGATGTTCAGGATCGCCAGGCCGTCGCCCGCGGTCGTGGTCAGGGACGAGGTGCCGTTCGTCGCCCGAACCGTGCCGACTTCAAGCTGGTCGAGCTGGCGCAGAACGTCCTGAAGCTGCGGCGTCAGATAGGGGTTGTTCACGTTCAGCAGGAAATTGCCGCCGAAGCCGCTGGGCGCCAACTGCATCGAGACGCGGTTGTTGCTGTAGTTGGCCTCGGCGTAGCCGGTCACGTGGGAGTTGAACTCATAGTGGCCGGCCATGTTGGCCAGCCAGCGACGCTGGGGGATGACGATGTAGTTGGCCGGGGCCAGATCGTAGTCGTCGCCCGGCGTCGTCGCCGGCCGGGCCACCTTGCCGGCGTTGTCGAAGGTGAAACCCCGCGAACCCAGGCCGCTCAGGCCCGCGGCCGCCAGGGCGGCGGTCAGCGAAGGGCTCGAAGGCGAGCCGACCGGAACGAAGCGACCGTTCGGAATGGTGCCGCTGCCGCCGAAGATCAGGCCCGGACGGCCGCCGGCCGTCAGACAGGTCTGACCGGCCGGAATGGCCATGGGCGTCCCGGGCCGCGTGGCGCTGTAGCTGGAGGCGGTGACGCAGCCGTCGGCCATGGTGGGCATGGCCCAGCCGCCGCGGTCAGCGCGCGAGTAGCCCCCACGGTCCAGGTAGTTCAGGGCCACGACGACATTGCCGCGATCGTCGGCGAAATTCGTGCCGAAGGTCAGGTCCGCCGTGTAGGTCTTGGTCTTGGTGTGGGTGTCCTGACGCGCCTCGGCGGTCATCTCCACGCCCTGGAAGTCGTCCTTCATGATGAAGTTGACGACGCCGGTGATCGCGTCCGAACCGTACACGGCCGAGGAGCCGCCGGTGACCGTCTCGACGCGCTTGATCAGCGCCGCCGGGATCGTGTTGATGTCGGTCGTCTGATCAGGCCCGGTGATCGTGAAGCGGCGACCGTTGACCAGGACCAGGTTTCGCTGCGCGCCAAAGCCGCGAAGGTTCAGCGTCGCCGTGCCGCCCGGGACGGTGTTGGCCGTGGGACCGTTGTTTTGCGACCCCAGGAACTGCGGCGTGTCGTTCAGCAGCGTCTCGACGTTCTGCGTGCCCGACAGGCCGATCTCCTCCGAACCGATCACCGTGACCGGGGTCGGGGCCTTGAACCCGCGCGCCGACAGGCGCGAGCCCGTGACGACCACTTCTGTGACGGTTTGGTCGTCGGCCGGAGCCGGCGCTTGCGTCTGCGCGATTGCCAGCGCTGGCACAAGAAGGGCGGCGGCCATCGCCAGCGCGGTCTCGCAGCCCATGAATAGACGTTTTTTGTGGTTGGCGCTCATCGTCCCCTCCCAAAGTTACCGCTATCATCTGCGGCCGTTTTCAAGACGCTAAAGCGAAATTCCGATATGTGCAATAGCTGTCCACAAAATGATACGACTGCGATAGTGAGCCGGCGAGGCGCCGAAGCGTCCGCGTAGTGGCCTAGGAGGCGATTTTGACGGTTATGGATCTATCCCGACGCGCCGTGCTGATGGCGGCCCTGGCCGCGCCCGGCCTGGCCGAGGCGGCCGACGAGTGGGCCAAGGCCCGCGTCATCCAGCGATCGGTCCACTTACCGGTATTCCCCTCGCGAGTCTGGAACATTGTGGCCGCCGGCGCGGCCGAGGGCGATGTCGAGGCGACCAGCGCGGCCATCGCCAAGAGCATCGAGGCCTGCGCGGCGGCCGGCGGCGGACGCGTGCTCGTGCCGGCGGGCCGCTGGCCGACCGGCGCCATCCGCCTGCGCAGCCGCGTCGAGCTGCATCTCGCCAAGGGCGCGGCCCTGGTCTTCAGCACCGACCCCGCCCGTTATCCCATCGTCGCCACGCGATGGGAGGGGGTCGAGCTGATGAACTATTCGCCGCTGGTCTTCGCCGATGGCGAGCACGACGTGGCGATCACCGGACGCGGCGTTCTGGACGGCCAGGGCCCAGCCTGGTGGTCGTGGAGCAGCGGCCCGCAATTCGGCTGGCGCCCGGGCATGCCCAACCAGCACAAGGCGCGCCAGGCTCTGTTCGACATGGCCGAGCGCGGGGCGCCGGTGGCCGAGCGTGTCTTCGGCGAGGGCTCGTACCTGCGGCCGATGATGGTGCAGTTCCAGAACTGCGCCAGGGTGCTGGTCGAGGGCGTGACCTTGCGCGACGCCCCCTGCTGGACCCTGCACCCGGTGCTGTGCCGTGATGTCACCGTCCGCGACGTCACGGTGATCGGCCACGGCCCCAATACCGATGGCTGCGACCCCGAGTCGGTCGACGGCATGGTGATCGAGCGCTGCACCTTCGACTGCGGCGACGACTGCATCGCCATCAAGTCGGGCCGCAACGCCGACGGCCGTCGCCTGGCCAAGCCGACCCGCAACATTCTGATCCAGGACTGCGTGATGAAGGACGGTCACGGCGGCGTGGTGATCGGCAGCGAGGTGTCCGGCGGGGTCGAGAACATCTTCGTCCAGCGCTGCCACATGGACAGCGAGGGCCTTTGGTACGCCCTGCGCTTCAAGAACAACGCCATGCGCGGCGGCGTCATCCAGGACATCTATTGCCGCGACATCACCGTCGGGCGCGTGGCCCGCGCGGCGATCACCTGCGACTTCAATTACGAGGAAGGTGCGCGGGGCGGCTTCAAGCCCGTGCTGCGCAAGGTTCGGATCGAGCGGATGCGGGCCAGCGCCGCCGCCCAGGTGCTCGATCTGCAAGGCCTGCCCGGCGCGCCGCTGGGCGACATCGTGCTTCGCGACTGCCGTTTCGACGGGGTGACCAAGGCCAGTGTCGTGACGCACACCAACGGACTGAGGCTGGAACGCGTCACGGTCAACGGCCGGCGCGTCCCCTCCCCCGCCCTGCTCAGCGCGCCACCGACCTGACGTCGACCCAGTCGAAGTCGGCCACGCCCGGCTTGGCCTGGCTCGGGTCGCCGTAGCTGAACAGCGCCGGTCGCGCCCCCTTCCACCAGCTGAAGCGCGGCAGGATCCCGCCGCCCATGTCGACGAAGGTGCGGCCGCCGTCGCGGCTATAGCTGTAGTTCGCGGCCTGATCCGCCACGGCCACCCGCAGGTCGACCACGCCGGCCGGCAAAGCCGGTCCCAGGGTGTCGACGCCCCGCAGCGAGAAGACGATGCGGTTCCGGCTGTCCTTGCGGATCACGCCGATGGCCCCGACGCCCGCGCCGAACATGGCCAAGCCCGCCCGCTGTCCCTCGACCAGCCCCTTGGCGTCGAGGCGCGTGGTGATGATCGCCGACCGGCTCTGCAGCGACTGGGTCAGGGTGTTGCGGGCGCTGACCAGATTGACCGCGGGTCCGCCCGTCAAGCGCAGGAAGCCGGGCCGCGCCGTCAGGCTCCAGTGCCTGTCGTCGGGATTGTGGTTCCACTCCCATTGCGGCCCCAGCCTGGCGGTCGAGAAGCCATCCGACGTTTGCGGCGAGACAGCCGGGAAGCGTCGGCCGACATCGGGCAGGGCGTGCGTGGCGACAGGTTGGCCGCCGTGCGCATCGGGTCCGGCGCCGGGGATCGGCTCGCCGATGAATGGCCAGTCGCCCCTCCAGACCAGCGGCTGCAGGTGGACGATGCGGCCATAGGCGCCGGCGCTGTTGAAGTGGATGAACCAGCCCTGGCCGGAGGGCGTCTCGACCCACCCGCCCTGGTGCGGGCCCTTCAAGCCGCTCTTGCCCGGAACCAACACTTCGCGGTGCTCATAAGGTCCCCAGATCGACCTCGACCGCATCACCGCCTGGGGGCCGGTCTCGACCCCGCCGATCGGCGCGAAGATGTAGTACCAGCCGTTGCGCTTATAGAGCTTAGGGCCTTCCAGCACCGGCAGGGCCTTGGCGTCCTCGACGATGACCTTGCCCTCGTCGAGCACCGACTTGCCGTCCGGGGCCATGCGGTGCAGCACCAGCGGCCCCGCGCCGACCTTGCCGTGCACCAGATAGGCCTGGCCGTCGTCGTCCCAGAACGGACACGGATCCTCGAGGCCCGGCCCCGCGACCACCGCCACGGGTTCGGTCCATGGGCCGTCGACCTTGGTCGCCGTCGACATGAAGATCCCCTCATAGGGGGTGGCGAAATAGACATAGAACTTGCCGTCGTGGTGACGGATCGACGGCGCCCAGACCCCGCCGGCGTAGCGCTGGCCGGAAGTGCGCAGATCCCGCGGCGTCCGCGCGCCGGCGTCGTTGGTCGGCACGGGTCCCGGCAGGTCGTATTCCGGCGCGAACGGCAGCTTGGGCAGCACATGGCCCGCGATCGTCCAGTGGACCAGATCCTTCGACGTCAGGATCGGCACGCCCGGCGAGAAGTGGAAGCTGGACGCCACGAGGTAGTAGGTGTCGCCGACGCGAATGACGTCGGGGTCGGAATAGTCGGCCGGCAGGATCGGGTTGCGATAGACGGCCGCCGCCGATGGCTTTGGCGCGGCGAGCGCCGGCCCGGCCAGGACCAGAGCCGTCGCGGCGAGTAGTCCCAGCCGTTTCACGCGCATCACAGGCATCCCGCTAGAACGATTGGGTGGTGGTCTCGTCGATCCGCCGGTCGGGCAGCCAACGGCTGCCGAACGACCGGAAGCCCGTGACCTGGTCGAGCAGGAAGCTGGGTCCCTTGGGCAGGCGCAGCCGGAAGAGGTCGATGTCCTCGACATCGTTCAACCAGAACGCCGGACGCGCATCCGCCGCCTCGGTGACGATCTCGACATTGCTCATCTCGATATTGCGGGCGTGGCGGATGAAGAAGCCGCTGGCCGGCAGATCGCCGAACATGTCCGGGTCGGGATAGGCCTTGTCGGCCTCGGGCGGCCGGCGCTTGGCCAGCTCGGCCGAACCGCCGCCCAGGGAGTGGAAGTAGACGTCGCTGATCTTGACGTCCTCGACCGGATGGCCGGCCACGCCGGCGATGATCGACGGCTGGGGCGTGGCGCCATGGCTGACGATGTTCTGAATGGTGATCCGCCGCAGCTTGCCCACCGGAACGCTGGCCGGACCGCGCATGCGGCTGCCCAGGCGCAGGAACAGCGGCGGGAAGCCCAGGCCCCGCATGGTGATGTTGCTGATGGCGATGTCTTCGGTCAGCGCCCCGTCCATCGTCTCCAGCGCGATGCCGTAGCAGTGGTCGAACACGCAGTTGGTGATGGTGACGTTCTTGAAGCCGCCGTTCGACTCCGTACCCAGCTTGATGCGGCCATAGCCGTGGAAGCCCGGCGGCATCTTCTTCCAGGTCCCGTCGATCACCGAACCCATCTCGTAGTTGCCGGTCAGCAGGCAGTCGGAGATCGTCAGGTTCTCGGTCGGGCGGGCATAGCCCAGCGCGAACGAGCTCTTGGGACAGATGCCATCGTCCCACGGCGAGTTGATCGTGCAGTTGGTGACGCGGACATTGCGGCAGCAGTCGATGTCGAGACCGTCGCGGTTGGTGTCGACGATCAGGTTGTCGATCGTCATGTTGTCGACGCCCGTGGCCAGCAGCGCGAACCAACCGCCCTGGAGGATCTTGAAGTCGCGCAGCAGCACGTTGCGGCAGTTCTTCAGGGCGATGGCCTTGTCGCCGACGCCGGGGCCGGAAATATCCGGCGGATCGTCGGGGAATCGGTGGCCGCGGGTCAGGCCCTTGCCCCAGATCAGACCCGTTCCGACGATGGACACGTCGTGCAGGCCCTCGCCGAAGATCAGGCTGTTGTTCCAGTGGCTGTGGCCATAGTCCTGGAAGGCGTTGCCCGCCCCGGGACCAGGGTCGTCATAGCCGTTCGGCGCGACGCCATTGGGCGCGGCGGCCAGGATCACGGCGCCCTCGCCCAGGTGCAGGGTGATGTTGCTTTTCAGGCGGAGCGTGTAGCAGGCGTAGGTCCCGGGCGGGAAATGCACCACGCCGCCGCCCAGCGACGCCACGTGATCGATGGCCTTGTTGATGGCCGGCGAATCGATCGTCGCCCCGTCGCCGACGGCGCCGAAGTCGCGGACGCTGAACAGATGCGGCGCGGGTCCTCGCGCGGGGCCGGCCGGCGTCGCGGCGCGGGCGGCATGGGGTGGAACCAGTACGGCGCCGCCGAGCATGGCCCCCAGCATCAGCCCTCGTCGATCCATGGTCATCACGCCCTCCCACTGCCCGTTCCTCGGGTCTGGCGGGAGACAAGCAAGCCGATCGCGATGGTGTCAACGACATTTTGTTACCGGTAGCATCGACAATGCCAGCGTTGGCGCCCTATCGTGCTAGCGCTGGCCATGGCAGTTCGCGATCCATAATCGCGGCGCGAAAGGCCGTGGGGGAAACTGATGAGGATCGATCCGGCCGCGAGCATGGCGGTGACCATCGACGACGTCGCCAGAGCGGCGGGCGTCTCGATCCGTACCGTGTCGCGCGTGCTCAACGACTCGCCCAAGGTCGGCGACGAGACCCGCCTGGCCGTCCAGGCGATCATCAAGGATCTCGGCTACAGCCCCAGTTCGCGGGCCCGCGCCCTGGCCTCGGGCCGTTCCTATCTGATCGCCGTGGTGCAGGACGATCCCAACGCCCACGTGATCGGCGTCCTGCAGCGCGGCATCGTCGAGGTCTGTTCCCAGCACGGCTATGAGCTGGTCGTTCACCCGGTCCGCTTCGACGATCCGGACGTGGCCCTGGACATCGAGCGGTTCGTCCATCGCTCGCGGGTCGACGGCCTGATCGTCCTGCCGCCGACGTCCGAGATCGCGGCCATTCCCGAGCGACTGTCGGCCCTCGGCGTGCCGGCGGTCGGCATCGCCTCGATCGCGGTGTCGCCCTATCCCAGCATGTTGATCAGCCAGGAACGCGCGGCCAGCGCCGAACTGGCCCGCCACCTTCTCGACCTGGGCCACCGGCGCATCGCGATGATCGAGGGCCCGCCGCACTTCCGCTCGGCGCAGGAGCGCAAGGCCGGCTTCCTGGCGGCCCTGACCGCCTCGGGCCTGCCGCTGGAGGTGGAGCTGCGTACCGGCGACTACGGCTTCGAGAGCGGCCTGGCCGCCGCCGAGTCGCTGCTGGCGCTGGAGCGGCCGCCGACCGCGATCTTCGCCTGCAACGACACCATGGCCGCCGCCGTCGTGAAGACGGCGCGCGAGGCCGGCGTCTCGATGCCCGACCAGCTGTCGGTCGCCGGCTTCGACGACGCGGACCTGGCCTCGATGATCTCGCCCAGCCTGACGACCATCCGCCGTCCGCTGCGCGACATGGCCAAGACCGCGACCGAGCAGCTCCTGACGATGATCCATGAACGGACGTCGACCATGCCGCCCGAGTCCGTCCATCTGAGCCTGATCGTTAGACGCTCGACCGCACCAGCCCCCACCGTTTGAAAGTCCGGCCGCCCCACGCCACTTCGCGACAGCCACGCCCTCTTCCCCTTCGGATCAAAAGGCCTGAGCCGCGCTGCGAGCCCCTTGCGCGCGTCGTCGGGCCGGGGCAAGTTACTTGCATAACAATACGAACGCGACCCGGAGGCGGCGACGGCCTCAGGGCTGAAAGACTCGTCGCGCCAGGAGGAAGCCGTGCGTCCAAGCCCCCCCGAGCGTGTCGCGGAATATCGTCGGCTGGGCTGGTGGCGCGGCCGCACCATCGACCAACTGTTCTCCGAAGCCGTTCGCGCCCGCCCCGACGCGGTCGCGCTAGTCGACGCCCCCAACCGCATGGCGCTCACGGACTCCGCGCCGCAGAGCCTGACCTTCCGGGAAGCCAACGCCCGCGTCGACACGCTGTGCCATGTGCTGGCCGACCTGGGCGTGGGTCGTGGCGACGTCGTCTCCACCCAGTTGCCCAACATCGTCGAGGGCGTGCTGTGCTTCCTGGCTTGCGCGCGGATGGGCGCGATCCTCAGCCCGCTGGCCATGACCTATCGGGCCCACGAGCTGCGCCAGATCCTGCCCAGCATCGCCCCCAAGGTCGTGATCACCCTCGACCACTTCCACGGCTTCGACCACGTGGCGATGATCGCCGGCCTGGGAGCGGAAGGCGCGACTTCGGCAGAGATCATCACCCTTTCGGAAGGCTCGACCAGCGACTCGCATAGCCTGATCGACCTTTCCGCCAAGGCTTCTCCGGAGCCTTTCGCCTCGCCTGCCGACCTCGATGCGGCCGAGGCTCTGACCGTCTGCTGGACCTCGGGCACCGAGGCCATGCCCAAGGGCGTGCCGCGCCACCACGACCACTGGGTGGTCAATGGCGAGGCGCTGGTCGAGGCCGCGGGCCTGCGGACGGGCGACGCCATCCTCAACCCCTTCCCGCTGATCAACATCGCCGCGATTGGGGGCATGGTGATGACCTGGCTGCTGTGCCAGGGCCGGCTGGTCCAGCATCACCCTTTCGACCTGCCGCTGTTCCTGCGACAGATGCAGGACGAGAAGATCGCCTACACCGTCGCGCCGCCGGCGGTGCTGACCATGCTGCTGCAGAACGAGGCGCTGCTGGCGAACCTGGACCTCTCCAACCTGCGCTGCATGGGCTCGGGCTCCGCGCCCCTGCCGCCATGGATGGTGCGCCGCTGGCAGGAACAGTACGGCGTGACGATCATGAACGTCTTCGGCTCGAACGAGGGCGCGTCCCTGTTCTCGACGGCGGCCGCCATTCCCGATCCCGAGCAGCGGGCCATGTACTTCCCCCGCTTTGGCGCGCCGGGCGTGGACTGGCCCTCCGCCTTCCCCGCCAAGATCCGCACCCGCCTGGTCGACCTGGCCACCGGCGAGGACATCGTCACGCCCGGCCGCGAGGGCGAACTGCGGATCTCCGGCGCCATGACCTTCGACGGCTATTGGAACGCGCCGGAGATCACCAAGGCCGCCTTCGACGACCAAGGCTTCTTCCGCACCGGCGACCTGTTCGAGATCGCGCCCGACACGGACGATCGCTTCTATCGGTTCGTCGAACGCAGCAAGGAGATCATCATCCGGGGCGGGTTGAACATCTCGCCGGCCGAGCTGGACGGCCTGATCGAGAGCCATCCCGCCGTCCGCGAGGCTTGCTGCGCGGCCTATCCGGACGAGCGCCTGGGCGAGCGCGTCTGCGCGGTCGTGGCCTTGCGGCCGAACCAGGCGCTGACCCTGGACGAGCTCACCGCGCACCTGAAGTCGCGAGAACTGGCCACCTTCAAGCTGCCGGAAAAGCTGCGCATCGTCGACGCCCTGCCCCGCAACGCGCTAGGCAAGGTGGTCCGCCGCGACCTCGCCGGCGTGGCGGCTACTTAAGCCCATTGGAGACTTGCATAACCGCACCTGTTCCGCGACCCTGATCAACGATTAGTCACGGTCAGGACGCGGAGCGATGAGCGCCCCGAAATTCATCAGGACTTGTTCGATCTGGCGCGCGCTGGAGGTGGTCGGGGACACGGCGGTGCTGCTGATCCTCGAGGCTAACTGGATCGGCGCGCGACGCTTCGACGATCTGCGCGACCGCACCGGCCTTCTGCAATCCAAGCTGAGCGACCGTCTCAAGAAGCTGGTGGCCGCAGAGGTGCTGGAAAAGAGCGCCTATTCGACCAGTCCGCCGCGCTACGAGTACCGGATGACCCGCAAGGGCCTGGACCTCTACTGGCCGGCCCTGATGATGCTGCGCTGGGAGCGGCGCTGGTCGAACAACCCCGCCAAGCTGCGGCTGAACCTGCGCCACCGGACCTGCGGCCACCTGTTCGAGCCGGTCCCGACCTGCCTGAAATGCGGCGACGAGATCAATCCGCGCGAGGTCGACTGGGCCGAAGGCCCGGGCGTTGGCTGGATGGTGCCGCTCTACAGCCGCCGTCGCCAGCAGCGCGGCGCGGCCGAGGAATCCTCCAGCCTGATGGTCGACGTCGCCCAGATCACCGGCGACCGCTGGGCCAGCCTGGTGCTGCGCTCGATCTTCACGGGGCTGCGGCGCTTCGACGAGATCCATCGCGACACCGCCATGGCGACCAACATCCTGTCCGAGCGCCTGGCCTGGCTGACCGCCCAGGGCGTGATCCGCGCCCACGAACGGGTCGGCAAACGCTTCGAATACCGCCTGACCGAGAAAGGCCTCGACTACTATCCCGTCCTGCTGATGCTGCTGCTCTGGGGCGACAAGTACTACGTCTCGCCCGAAGGTCCGCCGCTGATCCTGCGCCACAAGGTCGGCGGGCACCTGCTGGAGCCGGCGGTGACCTGCTCGTGCTGCGGCCAGCCGGTCGAGCCGCACGACGTCTCGTTCGAGATCATCGAGTCCGAACAGCGGGCGCCAGAAATCGCAAATCGAGAACCGGCCCAATAAGACGCGCCGACCGTGGATTTCATACTTTCATAACGAGACTTACCGGGTTAGGGTCTCCTCGATAGGGAGGAGACATGGCGTATCGCGTCATCCAGTGGGCCACGGGCGCCATGGGCAAGAGCTGCCTGCGGACAGTGATCGACCACCCGTCGACGGAGCTCGTGGGCCTCTATGTCTATGGCGAGGCCAAGGCGGGCCGGGATGCGGGCGACATCGCCCGGCGCGGCGCGACCGGCGTTCTGGCCACGCGCGACATCGATGAGATCCTGGCGCTGGACGCCGACGTGGTGATCCACGCCGCCCGCCTGGCCCCGCCCTACGGGTCGCACGACGCCGAGATTCTGGCCCTGCTGGCCAGCGGCAAGAACGTCATCAGCATCAACGGCTACAGCGATCCCAGCCACTGGGGCGACGCGCGGCTGGCCGCCCTGGAAGCGGCCTGCGCCAAGGGCGGCTCGACCCTGATGGGCGCGGGGCTGAACCCCGGCTTCGCGGCCGAACAGCTGGCGGCGGTCGCCAGCGGCGTCTGTTCGGAGCTCGACGCGATCGAGGTGATCGAGAGCGTCGATTGCCGCGCGGTGCGCAGTCCCGACTACGTCTTCGGCGTGCTGGGCTTTGGCCAAGATCCGGCGTCGGTCGATCCGAACGATCCCGACTGGGGTCCGGCCTCGTCGCTGAACGGCATGTACGCCGAGGCCCTGGCGGCCCTGGCCAAGCGGCTGAACCTGACGCTGGAGCGGGTCGACACCAACCACCGCGTGTTCGGCGCGTCTCAAGAGCTTTCGATCGCGGCGGGTACGATTGCGCAAGGAACGATCAGCCACGTCAACTGGCGCTGGATCGGCCGCGCGGAAGGCGGTCGCGATCTCATCATCTCGATCCATTGGTTCATGGAGACGGCGCATCTGGAGACCGAGGCCCCTCCCCTGTGGAGCCTGCGCCTGACCGGCCAGCCCAGCGTGCGCATGACCCTCGACCTGGATAAGCGCCCCGGCGACCAGACCCCGACCTCGGCCGAGCAGTGGGCCGTGGCCGGCAGCGTGATCAACGCCATCCCCCATGTCGTGGCGGCCCCACCGGGCGTCATGACCCGCCCTCTGGCCACCCCGTTCGACGGAGCCTTGGCGCGAAGAGCCTGAGACTGAACGAGACCCACGTCGGCGGAACGATCGACGGGAAACGAAGGAGGAAACGATGAGCCATCAGGACGGTCCGCACGCCGGTCGCGTCGTCATCGTCACCGGGGCCGGCAAGGGTCTCGGGCGCGCCTATGCACTGGATCTGGCGCGTCAGGGCGCGGCGGTCGTGGTCAACAATCGCTGGGCCGTGCGTAGCGAGCCTTCCAGCGCCCAGCAGGTGGTCGACGAGATCCAGGCCCTCGGCGGCCGGGCGGTCGCCGACTTTGGCGAGGCCGAGAACCCCGAGACCGGGCGAGCCCTGGTCGACAGGGCGCTGGACGCCTTCGGTCGCCTCGACGCCATCGTTTCGAACGCCGGCGTGCCCCAGACCTGCCGCCTGCACCGCCAAAGCCCCGAAGCCTTCCAGTCGATTTTCGACATCAACTTCCAGGGGGCGCTGAGCCTCGTTCAGGCCGCCTGGCCGGTGCTGTCGGCAACGGGTTCTGGCCGTATCGTGCTGAGCGCCTCGTCGGCGGGGCTCTATGGCGGCGACGGCATGGCGGCCTACGCCTCGTCGAAGGCGGCGCTGATCGGACTGGTCCGGGGCCTGGCGGTCGAGGGCCGTCCGCGCGGCCTGCGGATCAACGCCATCGCCCCCTACGCGGCCACCGCCATGACCACGCCGCACCTGAGCAGCGCCCTGGCGCGTCGCATGGATCCATCCGACGTGGCCCCGCTGGTGTCCTGGCTGGTCAGCGAGGCCTGCGACGTGTCGGGCCAGACCCTGGTCTCCGGCGGCGGACGCCTGCGCGCGGCCTATTCGGTGGAGGGGCCGCCTGTGGCGCTCGACGACGACATCGGCGCGGCGGTGACCCGCGCCCTCACGGCCGAGCCGCGAGAAACCTATGGCGACGCCCACGCGGCCTTCGCCGCCTTCATGGACGAGCGGCCGACGGCCTGAACCCACAACAATCGGCGGCCCGCGAGCCGCCCCGGCGAGGAGACGAACATGGTCTACATACTTGGCGGCTGGCAGGCGGATTTCGCCGATAACTGGGCCCGAAAGGGCATGGACCTGGCCGACGCTTTCAGCCAGGTCGTCGGCAAGGGCCTCGACAGCGTTGGCCTGGATCCGAAGGACATCGAGACCGGACACGTCGGCAACTTCGTCGGCGAGCTGTTCGCCCGCCAGGGCCTGCTGGGCGGCTTCTTCGGCCTGGTGCATCCCGACTTCGACGGCCTGCCGACCGCGCGCCACGAGGCCGCCTGCGCTTCGGGCAGCGTCGCCATCCTCGCGGCCACCGCCGAGATCGAGGCCGGCCGCTACGACCTGGCCTGCGTGGTCGGGCTGGAGCAGATGCGCAATGTCGGCGGCCAGACGGCGGCCGAGTATCTGGGCGCGGCCGCCTGGACCGGTCACGAGTTTGGCGACGCCACCTATGTCTGGCCCCGGGCCTTCTCGGATCTGGCCGAGGAATACGAGCGCCGCTACGGCCTGAAGTACGAGCACCTGATGCGGATCGCGGAGATCAACTTCGCCAACGCCAAGCGCAATCCCAACGCCCAGACCCGGCAGTGGGCCTTCAACGAAAAGAGCTTCACCGCCGACGACGAGGCCAATCCGGTGGTCGAGGGCCGCACGCGCAAGCAGGACTGCGGCCAGGTCACCGACGGCTCGGCCGTGATCTTCCTGGCCTCGGAAAAGCGCGCCGCCGCGTACGCGGCCAAGCGCGGGATCCCGCTGGAAAGCCTGCCCCGGATCAAGGGCTGGGGCCACCGCTCGGCGCCGATCTCCTACTCGGCCAAGGTCCGCGCCAGCGCCGACCAGGACTACGTCTTTCCCCAGGTGCGCCGCGCCATTGAGGACGCCCGCCGCCGTGCCGGCGTCTCCGACCTCGGCCAGGTCGACGTGGTCGAGACCCACGACTGCTTCACCACCACCGAATACATGGCCATCGACCATCTGGGCCTGACCGCGCCAGGCGAGGCCTGGAAGGCGATCGAGGCCGGCGACATCGAGATCGGCGGCCGCCTGCCGATCAACCCCTCCGGCGGCCTGATCGGCCTGGGCCACCCCGTCGGCGCCACGGGCGTGCGCATGGCGCTGGACGCCTTCAAGCAGGTCACGGGCCAGGCCGGCGACTACCAGGTCGAGGGCGCCAAGACCTGCCAGACGCTCAATATCGGCGGCTCGACGACCACGACCGTCAGCCTGGTCGTCGGAGTCTGACCATGGACCAAGCCGTGCTCGACAAGACGCTGGCGCCGTTCCGCCCCGCCGAGCTGATGCCGATCGACCTGGACGTGACGCATCGCGACGATGGCGCGATCCTGATCGCCTCGCGCATCCCGCTGGCGGCGTACAACGCCAACCTGCCCGGAGCCTTCGCCGAGCGCGCGGCGACCAGCGGCGACAAGCCCGCCTTGGCCTTCCGCGAGGGCGAGGCCTGGCGCTACGTCTCCTATGCCGGCCTCAAGCGCGACATGGACGCGGCGACGCAGTGGCTGTTGGGCGCGCCCGCCGGGCCGGTGCTGATCCTGGCCCCGAACAGCGCCGCCTTCGCGGTGATGACCTTCGCCGCCCAGGCCTCAGGACGCGCGGTGTGTCCGGTCAGCGTCACCTACGCCGCGCTGGGCGGGGACTTCGGCCGGCTGGCCCACGTCATCACCAAGGTTCGCCCGGCCGTGATCTTCGCCGAGGACACTCGCGCCAGCGCGGCGGCGCTGCAGCACCTGGACCTGGGCGAGGCGGTGATCGTCACCACCAACCCTGACCAGCTCTCCAAGCCCTCGATCGCCTATGCCGACCTTCTGGCCACGGCGCCGACGCCGGCGGTGGCGGCCAGCATTGCGGCGCTGAAGCCCGACGACCGCGCGGCGCTGATGCTGACCTCCGGCTCGACCGGCCTGCCCAAGGTGGTGCCGATCACCTTCCGGAACCTGGCCGCCAACAGCATCCAATGCATGCAAACCATCGGCAAGGCGGCCGGCTGGGACAATGTCATGCTGGACTGGCTGCCCTGGCACCACGCCGCCGGGGCCTTCGTCCTGCGCGCCACCCTGCTGGAAGGCGGGACGCTGCATGTCGACGAGGGCAAGCCCGTACCGGGCCTGTTCGACGCCTCGGTGCGGAATCTTCGCGACGTCTCGGTCCGCTACTTCAACAATGTGCCCCTGGGCTACGCCATGCTGGCCGACGCCCTGGAGCAGGACGCCGTGCTGCGGAAGACCTTCTTCAAGGACATGCGCCTGATGCTCTACGGCGGCGCGGGCCTGTCCCAGACGGTCTATGACCGCATCCAGGCCATGGCCGTGCGCGAGACCGGCCATCGGATCATGATGACCAGCGGCTACGGCATGACCGAGACCGTTTCGGCCTTCATGGTTATCCACTTCGAGACCGACAAGGTGGGCCTAGGCCTGCCAGCGCCGGGCTCGCTGGTGAAGCTGCAGCCCGTCGGCGACCGCTACGAGGTCCGGGTCAAGGGTCCCCAGGTCACGGCCGGTTATCTGGACGAACCGGAGAAGACGGCGGCGGCCTTCGACGAGGAAGGCTTCTACCGCACCGGGGATCTCGCCCTGTTCCACGACCCCGGCGATCCGGCCCAAGGCCTGGTGTTCGCCGGTCGCGCGGCCGAGGAGTTCAAGCTCTCAAGCGGGACCTGGGTCTATGGCGGCGCGCTTCGCGACGGCCTGCTGAAGGCGCTGTCGCCGCATGTCACCGATCTGGTCCTGTGCGACGACGGCCGGCCCTATCTGGGGGTAATGCTGTGGGCCAAGCCCGACGCGCCGCGCGCGCTTCTCGAGGAAGGCCTGGCGGTCTTCAACCGGAGCCAGTCCGGCGGCGCGGCCCGCGTGCGCCGGGCCCTGGTGCTGCGCGAGCCGCCCAGCCCCAACGCCCACGAGATCTCCGACAAGGGCACCATCAACCGCCGGGCGGTCATCGACCGTCGGGCCGCCGAGGTCGACCGCCTGTTCGCCGACGATCCCGACGCCGAGGTGATGGTCGTTTCCTGACAAAACCGGCGGCGCGGGCCAGATGTCGCGCCGCCAATCACTTTCATAAAAAGATGCGAATGGCGCGCCGCGGCGCGCCGAACGGGGGAAGGCGATGCCTGACTATATTCTCATTCCGCTGGTGAACGCCGGGGTGATCCTGGCCGTGTTCGTGGCCGCCTGGGCCATCTGCGTGGCGATGCGCGACGTTACACCCGTCGACAGCCTGTGGGGCCTGGGCATGGGCGTCGTGGCGGTCGCGACCTACCTGCAGACCGGCGGCGGCACGCAGCGGCGGATGGTGATGACCGGAATCTGCGTCGCCTGGGCCCTGCGCCTGGGCGGCTACATGCTGTGGCGCTGGCGCGACCACGGCCCCGACGGCCGCTATGTGCGGATGCTGGCCAAGGCCAAGGAGGAACGCGGCTGGGGCTTCGCCCATGCCGCCTTCCGCATGGTGTTCATGCTGCAGATGCCGCTGCTGTGGATGGTCTGTCTGCCCGTCCAGTTGGGCCAGATCGCCGACACCCCGACGCAACTGGGCGTCCTGGGCCTTGTCGGCGCGGGCCTCGCGATATTCGGCCTGCTGTTCGAGAGCCTGGCCGACTGGCAATTGGTGCGGTTCAAGAAGAGCCCCGACAACGCCGGCAAGGTGATGGACAGGGGCCTGTGGCGCTACACGCGTCACCCCAACTATTTCGGCGACGCCTGCGTCTGGTGGGGCCTGTTCCTGATCGCGGCCGAGACGCAGCTAGGCCTGGTCTCGATCATCGGCCCGATCTGGCTGGTCTTCACCCTGACCCGCTGGAGCGGCGTTCCGACCGTCGAGGGCCGCATGCGCCGCCGCAAGCCCGACTATGAGGACTATATGCGCCGCACCTCGGGCTTCTTCCCATGGCCGCCCAAGCCGGCCAAGGCGGACTGAGCATGGTGCTGCCCCCTCACCTCCTCGATCGCCTGAAGGTTCCGGCGATCGCCGCGCCGATGTTCCTGGTCTCAGGGACCGACATGGTGCTGGCCGCTTGCCGGGCCGGGATCATCGGCTCCTTCCCCGCCAACAACGCCCGGACTCTGGACGACCTCGACGCCTGGATGAGCCTGATCGGCCGCGCGCTGCCGGCCGAGGCGCCGCCGTGGGCGATCAACATCATGGTCCACCGCTCCTACGCCCGGAAGGACGAGGAGCTGGAACTGGTGCTCAAGCACAGGCCGCCGATCGTCATCACCGCCCTGGGCGCGCCCACCGGCGTGGTCGACGCGATCCACGGCTATGGCGGCCTGGTCTTCGCCGACGTCAATTCGCTGACCCACGCCGAGAAGGCGGCGGCGGCCGGCGTCGACGGCCTGATCCTGGTTGCCTCGGGCGCCGGCGGCCACACCGGCCCGATCTCCGGCTTCGCCTTCGCGCCGGCGGTGCGCGAAATGTTCGACGGGACCCTCGTTCTGGGCGGCGGGATCGGCAGCGGCCGCGCGATCCTGGCGGCCCAGGCGTTGGGGGCGGACCTGGCCTATCTGGGCACCCGCCTGATCGCCTGCGCCGAGAGCATGGCCCAGCCGGCGTACAAGCAGATGCTGATCGAGGCGCGGGCCGAGGACATCGTCGCCTCCGCGGCCCTGACCGGCATCCCGGCCAACTGGCTGCGCCAGAGCCTGCTGGCGGCCGGCTACGATCCCGCTTCACTGACCGGCCGCGCCGAGATCCAGCTGGGCCGCCCCGAGGACTCGGCCAAGCGCTGGCGCGACGTCTGGGCCGCCGGCCACGGCGTCGGCGAGGTCAAGGCGATCGAGCCACTGGCCGCAATCGTCGAGTCCCTGGCCGCCGACTATGAACGCGCCCGCGCGACAGTGGGCGCCGGCCGGCGAGCTTGATAGAGAGGGCGGCGCGATGGCTATCGACCTTCCGCCGCCCTCGCCAGATACGGGACCTCATGGCCGAAGACAGTCCGCCGGAAACGATCTCCCCGCGCCCGCTGAACCAGTTGGTGCAGGCCAATTCGGCCACGCGGGCCCTGAACGTGGTGGGGGATCGCTGGACGCTGATGATCCTCTACCTGGCCTTCCAGCGGGTCCGGCGGTTCGACGATTTCCAGGCGCGCATCGGCCTGGCGCGCAGCCTGTTGACCGATCGGCTCAAGCGCCTGCAGGCGGCCGGCGTCATGGTCCGCACGCCCTATGCCGAGCGCCCGAACTGGTTCGAGTACCGGCTGACCGAGATGGGCCGCGACCTCTATAGCGTGGCGCTGGCCATCATCGGCTGGGAGAAGCGCTGGTTCTACGACCCGGCCAATCCCGGCCACCGCCTAGTTCATAGCTGCGGGGCGGAGTTCACCCCGGTGTTGGCCTGCGGCCATTGCGGCGAGGCTCTGACGGTCCGCAACGTCATCGTCGAGCCGGGACCCGGCGCTGGCTACGAGCCCTCGGCCCCGCCGCGCGCCCAGCGTCGGTCGATCGTCCCGTCGGAGGGGCTGAACAAGGGCAATCCGATGCTGGACCGCGCCTTCCAGGTGCTGGGCGACCGCTGGACCAGCCATGTGATCGCCTCGGCCTTCGCCGGCCGGCGGCGGTTCGGTGATTTCCAGGAGGCGCTGGCCATCGCCCCCAACATCCTGACCGACCGCCTGGGACGGCTTGTCGAGCTGGGCATCCTGCAACGCGTTCTCTATCAGACCCGGCCCGAACGCTGGGAGTACCGCCTGACCGACGAGGGCAAGGATCTGCACCCGTTGATCATCGAGCTGAACCGCTGGGGCGACCGCTGGCTGGCGACCGAGGCCGGACCGCCGACGATCATGCGCCACCGGACCTGCGGCGCCGTGCTTGAGCCGCGCATGATCTGCGATCAATGCGGGGGACCGGCCGATCTGACGACCGTCAGGCCGCCCGCCTAGCGCGCCACCGGCCGGCCGATCATTTCCTTGACCTCGGCCGAGAGCGGCTCGCCGTTCTTCATCGCCAGGCTGAGGCGGCCATCGAAATATTCGCGCCACTCGCAAACCTTGTCGCCCCGGAACTCCAGGCTGCCGGCATAGGGGATGGCGATGTGCTCGCCGGTGTGGAACCAGAACTCGTCGACGCCTTCCATGAACAGACGATGGCCGTTCTCGGCGTGGTCGAAGATCCGCCAGTGGTTGGTCTTGATCTTGGACGCCATGGCCACCAGCACCTCGCGCATGGCCGCCTTGCCGCGGATCGCCGGGGCGAAGCCGCCCGAGTTGCGCCAGATGATGTCGTCGGTGACGTGGACCAGCACGCCCTCGACATCCTGACGGCGCCAGGCGGCGATGATGGCTTCCAGGACCGGGTAGAGACGGGCCATGCCAGCGCCCTCCGCTGAAGTGATGGGAAGAAGGGCAAAGGCCGCGCCCAGGCCCACGAGATCGCGTCGCGCCAAGCCGCTCATCCGACGGCCTCCCGACCAATCAGAGCATCCACCTGGGCGGTGAACGGCTCGCCGGCCTTCTGCTGGCCTATGACGGTCAGGTCGACATAGTCGCGCCAGCCGGTGATCAGGCCGTCGCGGAAGTCGAGGACGCCGGCATAGGGCGCGGCGACGCGCCGGCCGTCGGTCGTGCGATAGTCGTCGACTCCCTCCAGAAACAGGCGGTCGGCCGTCTCGGCGTGGTTGAAGATCCGCCACTGGATGTCGTGCATGTCGCTCTGGAACTTCACCAGCAGCTTGCGCGCCGCGGCCCTGCCCTTGATCGGCGGCAAGGCCGGCGCGGCATAGTGCCAGACGATGTCCTCGGACATGTAGCTCAGCACCTTGTCGACATCCTTGGCCTGCCAGGCGGCGATGACTTCGGTCAAACGGGAGAACAAAGCGCCCATCGGCCCCTCGAAAAGAAGGCGCCGGACAGCCCAGGGCCGCCGGCGCCAGGATACGGAGTTAGAACTTGGTGGAGAGCTCGACGCCGAAGGTGCGCGGCGTCCCGAACGACGACACCGCATCCCCCAGGATGTCGATGATGTTGGTGCGGTAGACCTTGTCGGTCAGGTTGCGCCCCCAGACCGAAACCGCCCACGGCTTGTCCGCCGGCGACAGGCTGATGCGACCGTCCAGCAGGCCGTAGGGCTTCTCGTACTGGACCGTGTCGGGCGCCCAGAACATCTTGCCCTGCTTCTTGTAGGCCAGCTTGAAGTGCAGCGCGTCCTCCAGCCCGAAGGCCGCGGTCGTGTATTCGGCGCTGGCCGAGAGCTGGTACTTTGGCGTCCGCTGCATGAAGTTGTCGTTGTACGAGATCTTGGTCACGGGATCGACGAAGTCAGTGTACTTGGCGTCGAGGATCGAGCCGCCCAAGGACACGCGCAGGCCCCGCATGGGCGCGATCTGGAACTCCGACTCGACGCCCTTGATCTTGGCGGCGCCGGCGTTGGAAATCACGTTGCACAGGCAGGTGCCGTCGGTGCGCTGCACCTGCAGGTCGGTGTAGTCCATCAAGAACACCGAGGTGTTCCACCGCGCGCGACGGTCCAGGAACTCCCACTTGTAGCCGGCCTCGTAGTTGGTGACCGACTCTGGCCGGTAGGGTTGTTGCGCGGCGAAGGCGTTGGGCGCGTCGTTCTGGAAGCCGCCGCCCTTGAAGCCCACCGACACCGTGGCATAGGCCATGAAGTCCCCGTTCGGCGTCCAGGTCAGAGTGGCTTGCGGCGTAACCTTCGACCACTTCTCGCCATAGGGTGTGAAGAAGCCGTTCGGGTCGGTCAGCGGCGTCAGCGGGGTCTTGTCGTTGGGGTTCAGCTTGTCGCCCAGGGCGATGGCCCTGCCCTCCTGCGTGCCGCTCTTCTTGTCGCGCGTATAGCGGACCCCGGCTTCCAGCTTCACCGTGTCGGTGAACTTGTAACCAAGCTGAGCGAAGACGGCGATGTCGCGGTTCAGGCCGTGGTCATCCCAGTAGCTCTCGCCCGAAAGCGCGCCCAGGACGGTGCTCTCGCCCCAGAAGCGATTGGTCTGACGCACCTTGTTGTGCAGGTAGAAGCCGCCGACGATCCAGTCGAAACGACTGTTGTCGTAGTGCGAGGTCAGGCGCACTTCCTGGGTGAACTGGGCGATGTCCTCGACGAAGTTCACCGGCTCGGCGAACAGCAGCGGAGTGATGACGCCATAGCCGTTGGTCGGACCGACGCCCGACTGATCATACAGTGTGAACGCCTGGCCGCCGCGATAGCCGGTCACCGACGTGAAGCCGACATCGGGGAAGATGTCCTTGTCGACCTTCAGGATGAAGCTGGCGGACTCGTGCTGCACCCGCTGGCGGGTCGGGGCGGCGTCGCCCTTGAACTGCGGCCACACCGGCAGGCTCTCGCGGATCGAGAGACCGCCGCGCAGGGCGGCGATGGCCAGGCGGGCCTTGTACCACGGCGCGAAGCATTGGGTCGGCGTGGTGCAGGTCGTCTCGCCCATGCCCACGCGGTTGGGGCCGTTGCTGGTGTCCCAGTTGTAGTCGGCGATGAAGCGCACGCGCAGGTCGCTGCCTTCGGGCTTGTAGAGCAGCTGGCCGCGGATCTGCTTGGAGTCCAGGTCCTCCAGGTCGACGTCGTGCAGGATGTCCTTGGCGTAGCCGGAGTGGTTGATCGTCTGGAACGACAGGCGGCCCGCCAGATTGCTGGTGATCGGGCCGGTCACGTGGCCGGTGGTCTGTTGCAGGTTGTAGTTGCCAAAGGTCACGGCGACCTGGCCGCTGTAGTCGAACCGAGGCTCGGCCGAGATGACGCTGATGGCGCCGCCGGCGACGTTCTTGCCCAGCACCACGCCCTGCGGACCGCGGATCAACTCGACCCGGTCGATGTCGTAGAAGGACGTGTTCAGGTTGCCCGAGCGGCTGACATAGACGTCGTCGACGAAGGTCGAGACCGACTGGTCGGCGGTCGGGGCCGACAGGCGCGTATTGACCACACCGCGGATGTTCAGCTCCAGCGCCTGGGGCGAGTTCTGGGTGAAGGACAGGCCGACCGTGGCGTGGCCAAGGTCCTCGGAGTTCATGATCTTGTCGCGCGCCAGGGTCTCGCCGCCGACGGCCGAGATCGAAAGCGGCGCCTGCTGCAGGTTCACTTCGCGCTTCTGCGCGGTGACGACCAGTTCCTCGAGCGTGTTCTGCGGCGCGGCCTGATCGGCCGAAGCCGCGAGCGCGGGCGCGCCCAGTCCGACGCCCGCGATCAGCGCGATGATGGAAGCGGATCTGTTGAGATGCATGTCATTCCTCCCCGGGGACCTGCGCCGATCGATCGGTCTTGGAGTCCCTTGTGTTGACGACCGGGCGAGCCCGGGTGGTTACGGCGTCGAGGGGAGCGCGCTGAGGAGGCGACGTCGTGCTCGCGAGGGCCCGGACCGCCCGGCATTCGCTTGCATAACGAAAATGCATCTACTGGATCACGGCATCGCGGCAGCCAGCGCGACGACACCCATGAAAGCCCCCGCGAAGCGCTCCCTCTCCCTTTTCAAGGCTCTTGAACGGCCTATGGCGCGAGAATTGCCCTTTTAGTCTCGTAACGCAAGTGTCTATTTTTGGGCGGCGGAACGGCCTTCCCCAGCCTGAACCTCAGGGTCGACAGGGCGAGAGCTCACCATTAAGTACGATTATGAAAGTTCAAAAGAACAGCATCGGATCCGGTCAAGCTTGGAGCCGATTTCAGGGAGAAGACCATGTTGACCTATGAACAGAAAATCGCGCGCGGCCTGGAGATGGCCGACGCCTGGAAGCGCATGGACTGGCGCGCGATCGCCGACATGTTCACGCCCGATGGCGTCCTGCACTCGATGATGGTCGAGCCCATCGTCGGGCGCGAAGCGATCTACGCCCGCGTCTCGGCGCTGGGCGACGGGCTCGAGCGGATCGAGCTGAAGATCCATCACATCGGGGTCGTGGATGGCCTGCTGTTCATGGAGCGCAGCGACGAGTTCACGATCCGGGGCAAGTTCGGCTCGGCGCCGGTGGTCGGGATTCTCGAGTTCGACGGCGACCTGATCAAGACGTGGCGCGAATACTACGACCGCGCCCACCTGCTGAAGGCCATGGGGGTCACCCAGGACTTCGACCACGCGGGCCGCGACTAGAGCATTTTGCGATCCAGCCAGGCCAACAAGAAGGGCGGGTCCCGCGAAGGACCCGCCCCAGTCTGGCGGCCGAGTAGGAAAGCCGCGGATCTCGTCTTAACGACCGAACGGGCGCAGGGCCGCCGACTTGGCCGAGTCCAGATACTCGTCCAGCCGCGTGATCAGCCCGTTCTCGACCTTGACGACCACGCAGGCGTCCATCGCCCAGCGCTCACCATTGGGCAGGGTCGCCTCCAGCACGTGCTGCTGCATGAAACCGTCGGGCAGGGCCTCGACGCGCAGGACGCGATAGTTGCGGTCAGGCAGGGTCTTCACGAACCAGGCCAGCACCTTGAGGTTCTGGTCGACGGTCTGCTCGATATTGTCGGTGTTGTGCCACAGCTTGGCGTCGGGTGCGTAGAAGGCCCGGACGGCTTCACCGTCCCCGTCCTGGATGGCGGCCACGAAGCGCTTGGCAAAATCCACATAGTCCATTTTTGGGGTGTCGGGCTTAGACATGAACGCTCCTCAGCGGCCAGTGGTGACGCGCTCGCCCGCGAGCGACCGACGCATTTGAAGTTCGAAGCCCTTCGGATCGCGGGCTAGGTTGGCGCGCACGTCGATGGCCATGAAGTCGGTGTCGACCTCGTCGGCCTTGCGCTTGATGGCCTTCAGGCCAGCCTCGGCGATGGTCGCCGGCGTCTCCTTGAAGCCCTCGACATGGCTGGCCATGCGCGTGTCGACCGAGCCGACGATCAGGGCGACGACATTGGTGTTCTGGGGCGCCAGCTCGGCGCGCAGGCAGGTGCTCATCGCCCGCGCCGCGAACTTGGACGGGCTGTAGCCGCCCATACCCGGCACGGCCACGATGCCGCCAGCCGACAGCACATTGACGATGGCGCTCTCCGGAGCCTTGGCCAGGATCGGCGCGAAGGCGCGGCTCATGCCCAGGGGGCCGAAATAGTTGACCTCCATCTCCAGGCGCGCCGTCTCCAGGTCGGGCGCCTTGAGCAGGGTCTGCATGCCGAACTGGCCGGCGTTGTTGACCACGATCGTCACGTCCTGGCATTGCGCGGCGGCGGCGGTGATCGTTTCCGGCTTGGTGACGTCCAGCGCGATGGCCACGACCTTGCCACCGGCCTCATCGACCAGATGCTGGGCGCTGGCGACGTCACGCGCGCCGACATAGACCTTGGCCGCCCCCGCGGCGACGAAGGCGCGGACGAAGGCCTCGCCGATGCCCCGGTTGCCGCCGGTCACCAGCGCGACGCTGTTCTTGATATCCATCTGGAACTCTCCGATTTCAGGCGGCGCTGACACCGTCGCGGATGAAGGCCCGATCGGCCCAGACGCTGTGGGTGCCGCTGGACAGTTTGTGCGGCAGAGCGATGCGGACGACCGGCCCGTCCTCGAAGCGCTTGCAGTCGATCAGCACGCACTCGGAGGTCTGCTTGTTCTCGTCGATGATGAAGCTGACGAGATAGCCGTCGTCCTCGTCCACGGCCCCGATACGCGGCACGAACGGCGACTCGCTGGCGTAGCGCCCCTCCGGCAGGTTCACGCTCCAGGATTCGCCGGTCTCCAGGTCGTGCTTGACGAAGCCGGTGAACAGGAACCAGCCGGGCTTCGCCGTCGTGGAATAGGCGTAACGGTACGGCTTGCCGGCGTAGCGCTGGTTGAACATGCCGAACTCGAGGATCCGCTCGTCCAGATGCTTCTCGGTCGTCTCGCCGGTCTTCAGGTTGAAGCGCCAACGGTGCAGCTTGGGCCGGAAGGACTGCTCGTCCAGAAAGGCCATCAGGTGGCCCATGCCCTCGGGCGCGTCGGCCAGCGGCGGCGGCGTCGGATCCTCCTGGAAGTAGCCGTCCATGACGATCTCGTCGCCCTCCTCGTAGGCGTTGAGGAAGTGCAGGATGTAGGTCGGCGCGGCCTCGAACCAGCGGATCTCGTCGGAGCGTCCGTAGCGCGGGATGATCCCGAACCGCGACGGCAGGTCCCGATGGAAGCGCGTGGCGTGGATGTTGCGCTTCAGCAGTTCAGGGTCCCAGAAGACCGGCAGGTCGTTGAGGATCGAGTAGTTGGTCGTGAACACCATGTCGTGCGGCAGGCGCGGCCCGGGCAGGTCGATCGGCACGTAGTGCGTCGTCTTGCCGTGCCGGTCGACCACGCCGTAGTGCATGTAGGGCGCGTGCTTGGAGTAGTTGAAGAACAGCAGTTCTCCGGTGGCCTCGTCGATCTTCGGATGGGCCGAGACGCCGTCCAGCGGCCCCCAGCTGGCGACCCCGCCCTGCTCCAGCGTCTCCGGATCCAGCCAGTAGGCCTCGCCGCACTGATAGAAGGTCGAGACGATCTTACCCCCATGCACGACCACGTCGGTGGACGAGGCGTCCTTCATGCCGCCATGGCAGCCGAAGCCCGGCCGCGTCGAGACGCCCGGACCGTCCATGAGCCCGCCCCATAGCGAGCCGCCCGCCTCCTGCTCGGCCTGGAAGCCTCGCGTGCGGACGAAGCGGTTGCGGTAGTCGGCGCGCCCCTCGCGGATGCTGATCATATGAACCATGCCGTCGCCGTCGAACGGGTGATAGCGGCCCAGCGGACGGTGGACGGGGTTCTCGGTGTTGCGAATGTAGACGCCGTCGATGTCCGTCGGAATCGCGCCCTCCAGCACGGTCAGGTCGGTCGCGTTGACCTCTTCGTGCTGCGGCGTCCACGGCCCGGACATGTAGGGGTGATTGCTTTGCCCAAGCGTCGTCAGAACGGGGGGCAGGCGCTCCAGCTTCATCGAGACTCTCCCTGCTTCAAAGACGACGTGACCGCGCCTCTTGTCACGACCCTAGCACCATGGTCTTGTTATGCAAGTGATGTCGTAGCGTCATCCGGCGCATAAAAAATCACGGGAGGAAATCATGAAGATCGCAAGCCTGGTCGCGTCGCTGACGCTCGCCCTGGCCCTCGCCTCGCCGGCCTTCGCGCAGGACACCGACGCCAGCCGCCTGGCGGTGGCGCGCGACATGATCGCGGCCTGGAAGCATGCCGACTGGGGCAAGGTCGCCGACCTGTTCGCCGAGGACGGCACGCTGACGTCGATGATGGTCGCGCCGGTCAAGGGCCGCACGGCGATCTATGAGCGCATCGCCGCCCTGGGCAAGGGCGCGCCCGACGGCGTCACCCTGGACATCGCCCACATGGGGATCATCGACAATCTGGTGTTCATGGAGCGCGTCGACCGGTTCGTCTACAACGGTCACCCCGGCGCGGTTCCGGTGGTCGGCGTACTCGACATCAAGGACGGCAAGATCGTCGAGTGGCGCGAGTACTACGACCGCGCAAGCCTGGAAAAGGCGCTGAAGGGCGAACCGTGAGATTCGGGCCGGCGCGGGGCGTTCCCGCGCCGCCTACCCTGCCCGCTCGAGAACCATAGCCGCGCCGACCCCGACGCCGCCCGTCGCCACCACGAGGCCTGTCTCGACATCGAACTGAGCCATGTCGTCCAGCAGGGTCGTGGTCAGGATCGCTCCGGTGGCCCCCATCGGATGACCCATCGCCAGGTGCCCGCCATTGGGATTGAGGCGCTCCGGATCGAAACCGAAGTCGCGCGCGAACAGCACCGGCACGGCGGCGAAGGCTTCCATATATTCGACGACCCCGACTTCACCCAGGGCCATGCCCGCTCGACCGAGCGCCTTGCCCATCGCCACCGGGCCGGCCGTCAGCTGCAGGACATGATGGTCGGTCGCCTCGCCTAGCGCGCGGATCCTGGCGACCGGCGTCAGCCCCAGCCGCCGCCCCGCCGCGCGCGAGCCCAGCAGCACCAGCGCCGCGCCGTCCGAGATCGGCGGGCAATGAGCGATGGTGTGCAGGTGCTCGACCCTGCCGAGCTCGGGGAAGCTCTCCAGCAGGATGTCGTCATAGCCTTGCGCGCCGGTGGCGGCGAACACCGGCCCGAAGCGCTCCAGCGACTTGCCGTCGCCGTAGTCGCGGATGTTCTCGTCGCGATCCAGGGCCACCGTCTGGTCCTCATTCAGGATCGGCACGACCCGATTGTCATAGCGGCCCTCCCGCCAGGCCGCCGCGGCGCGCTGGTGGGACTTGAGGACGGCGGCGTCCAGTTCGGCCCGCGTCAAGCCCTCGCGCGTCGCCAACAGATCCGCCGCCAGCCCGACCGGCGCCCAGCCCATGCGCCTGGCCAGCGCCATGTCGGCATAGAAGTCGGCCTGGTCGGCCAGGAACGGCGTCTGTGACATCGACTCCGCGCCCCCCGCCAGGGCCAGATCGACCTCGCCGGCGGCGATCCGCCGCGCCGCGTCCGCGATCGCCGACAGACCCGAAACGCAGAAGTTGTTGATCGTCAGGCACGACATCGCATCGGGCAGCCCCGTCTGGATCCGTGACGCCAGCGCTAGGTGACCGCCCTGAACGCCGAACTGGGTGACGCAGCCCAGGGTGAAATGTTCGGCGGCATGGACCGCCTCGCGACCGTTCCTGGCCTCCAGGGCCCGCACGAGTTGCGCGACGAGCCCGGCCGGCTTGACCCCGGCCAACGAACCGTCCGGACGCCCCTTGCCCCGCGGCGTGCGCACCGCGTCAAAGATGTAGACGTCCATCCGGTCCCTCCCCAAAGTCAGTATTCGTTTAAAAGTCTTTTTAACGAAGTGACCTAGATCAGACCAGAAAGCAATCCCATCGTCGACGGATCGCGAGACGCCGGATGGACGCTTTGGGGTTGTGCGGAGGTTGCAGCCAGCGACCGGCGCCGCTTCCCGAGACGGGGCCGCGGCGCCATGCCGATGGGGCGATCAGGTCTGTTCCGCGAGCGCCTTCAGCACGGCGGCCGAGGTGATCGGGATGTGCCGCAGGCGCACACCGACCGCGCGGAAGATGGCGTTGGCGATCGCCGGGGCGACCACCGTCGTCGCCGGCTCGCCCAGGCCGACCGGCACCTCGACGCTGTCGACGAACTGGATGTCCAGCTCCGGCGTGTCGGAGATCCGAAGCGGCGTGTAGGTGTCTAGGTTCAGGTCCTTGACCTGGCCGTTCACGAACTCGGTCCCCTCGTGCAGGGCCATGCTCAGGCCCCACAGCGCCGCGCCTTCGGTCTGGGCCCGAGCGCCGTCGGGATCGACGATGGTGCCGGCGTCGGTCACCAGGGTCAGCTTCTGGACCGTGACCACGCCGCTGGCGCGGTCCACGTGGACACGGGCGACGCAGGCAACCCAGGTCGGCATGTCGCGTTCCTGGCCAAAGCTGGTCGCCAAGCCCAGGCCGGTGTCCTTCGGCAGCGGTCGCCCCCAGCCGGCGGCTTCCGCCGCGCGACGCACCACCTCGGCCTGGCGCTTGGCCCCGCCCTTGGTGCTGGCGTCGCTGCCCGCATTGGCGCCCGCGCCCGTCAGCAGCTTCAGTCGCAGGGCCACCGGATCGGTCTTCAGGTGATGGGCCGCCTCGTCGATGAAGCTTTCGCCGGCCCAGTTGGTCCAGCCCGGCCCCACCGACCGCAGCCAACCAGGTCGGAAGGTCTCGTTGGCCAGGTCGTTGTTGATGGCCCGCACCTTGTGGGCGCCGACCTCGTACCAGTGATCCGCGCCCGAGATGGCGAAGGGATCATAGGCCACGCCGTTCTTGCCCTTGGGCATCAGGGCCGGGGCGTTGGCCAGGGTCGGCCAGCCGGCGGCGGCGTGGTGTTCCTGGGCGAGAATATTTCCGGCCCCGTCGAAGGCCATCCGCACGGTCTGGACCGAGGGCGAGCGCACCGAGTCGAAGCGCACGTCGTCCTCGCGGGTCAGCACCAGCTTGACCGGCTTGCCCAGAGCCTTGGCCGCCAAGGCGGCCGGCACCGCGTAGTCGCCGTTCAGCCGCCGGCCGAAGCCGCCGCCCAGCATGTAGGTGCGCATGACGATCTGTGTCTCGGGACGCCCCAGGGCCTTGGCCAGGGTCGGCAGGATCAGGCTCTGCCACTGGTTGCCGGTGTGAATCTCCATCATCCCGTCCTTCTCGAAGGCCAGGGCGTTCAGCGGCTCGAGCTGGAAGTGCAGCACGGTGGCGGCGGTGTAGGTCTGTTCCAGCACCGACTTGGCGGCCTTGAAGGCCGGGGCGGTGTCGGCGGTCTTGTTCTCCAGCAGCGCGCCGCCATCCGGCTTGGCGATCAGGCTGGCGGCGTGGTCCTGCAGATCCTTTTCAGACACCTTGGCGCCCGGTCCAGCAGCCCATTTCACCTTGACCAGTTCCGACGCGCGCAGGGCGGCCGGATAGCTTTCGGCGATCACCAGCACCCAGCCGGGGACGGTGTCCGACGGATCCTCGATCGTCAGGCAGCGCAGGTAGCCCTTGATCTTCTTGGCTTCGCTGTCGTTGACCGAAAGCACCTTGGCCCCGTGGCGGGTCGGCGGCAGCTTGGGCCGCGCGAACACCATGCCCGGGACCTTGGCGTCGATGCCATAGATCGCCGCACCGTTGATCTTGGCGGCGATGTCCAGGGCCTTGCCCGGCTTGCCGATCAGCTTTCGCTCGGCCGCCGGCTTGATCGGCAGCTTGGCCAACTCCTCGGGTGTGAACGTCCGCGCGACGCCGCCGCGCTTGACGATATCGCCGTACGAGATCGACCTGCCGCCGACATGGACCACGCCGCCACGCGCCGTTCCGCCGACCGGCGAAACGTTCAGCAGCTTGGCCCCGGCCTCGACCAGGGCGATGCGCCCCGCCGCCCCGGCCTGGCTGAAGATAGGGAAGGTCTGCCACACCGACCAGCTGCCGCCGGTGACCATCAGGCCCCACTTGGGATCGCTGTCGACATGGACGATCCGCACCTTGTCCCAGGCGACGTCCAGCTCGTCGGCCAGGATCCGGGCCAGGGCGGTGCCGACATGCTGGCCCATCTCGGCGCGGATGATGTTGACGGTGACGATCCCCTCGCCGTCGATGGCGAACCACAGCGTCGGCTCGAACCGGGGCCCGGTCGAGGCTATCGGAACCCCGCCAGGCGCGGCCGGATCCATCGCCGCCTCGACCAGGGCGGAGAAGCCGAACGCCAGGCCCGCGCCCGTCGAGGCGATCAGGAAGTTGCGGCGCGACAGGAAGCCGCCGGACTCGCCTTTCGGCGGCAGGCGGCTCACGACTTAGCTCCCGTCGCGCTGGGCGCGTTTCCGCCCATCGCCTCGGCGGCCTGCTTGATGGCCGCGCGGATGCGGACATAGGTCATGCATCGGCACAGGTTGCCGCTCATGGTCGCGTCGATGTCCTGGTCGGTGGGCGCGGGGAAGTCCTTCAGCATGGCGGCGGCCTGCATGATCTGACCCGACTGGCAGTAGCCGCATTGCGGGGTCTGCAAGTCCAGCCAGGCCTTCTGCACGGGGTGCTGGCCGGCCGGATCGAGCCCCTCGATGGTGGTGACTTCCGCGCCCTCGACCGCGCTGATCGGGGTGATGCACGAGCGGGTCGCCCGGCCGCCGACATGGACGGTGCAGGCCCCGCACATGCCGACGCCGCACCCGAACTTGGTGCCGGTCAGGCCGATGTCGTCGCGGATCACCCACAGCAGGGGCGTATCCTCGTCGGCGTCGATGGAGACGGCCCGGCCGTTGATCGTGAACTGGGTCATGGCTGGCTCACTTTCCCTGCGCGCGGATCGCCGCGACCTTCTTCTCGAGGTTCGGCCAGGCGGGCTTGTCCGTACGGGTGGCGCGCAGATAGGCCGCCAGCTTGGCGACATCGGCGTCGCTGAAGCGGTTGAAGCTGGGCATCACCACGCCCGGCGCGCCGTCCCTGGCGCTGACGCCGTACAGCACCACCCGGATCAGGTTGGTCGGATCGTCCAGATTGACGGCGCTGTTGAGGGCTAGGTCCGGCCGCAACGGATTGGGCTGGCCCGCGCCGTTGTAGTGGCAGGAGGCGCAGGCCGCCGTGTAGAGCCGCGCCGACGGATCGTTCTGCGGCCCGACGTTCAGCCGGTCGGCGGCGGCGGCCCGTTGCAGGGCCGGCGCCAGGGTCGAGGACCGGCCCGCCGCGCCGTCGCGATCGGCGAAATAGACCGCCAGGGCCTGGATGTCCGCGTCCGGAAGCTTGACCAGGCCGTCGTGAACCACCGGCGCCATCGGGCCGGCGGCGACGCCGTGATAGCGGCTGAGGCCCGTGCGCAGGTAGGCGACGAGCTCGGCCTGGTCCCAGGGCGCGGGCGAGGGATTGGCGGCGGTCAGCGGCGGGGCGATCCAGTTGTCGATCGCGGCGCCGGCGAAGGCCTTGTCGCGTTTCTCCGCACCCAGGACGTTGCGCGGCGTGTGGCAGGCGCCGCAGTGGCTGACGCCCTCGGCCAGATAGGCGCCGCGGTTCCATTCGGCGCTCTTGGTCGCGTCGGGCTCGAAGCGACCAGGCTTGAAGAACAGCAGTTTCCATCCGGCCTGCAGGGCGCGGATGTTCAGCGGGAAGGGAATGCTGTTGTGCTTGGCGGGCGCGACCAACGCCGGCCGGGTCATCATGTAGGCGTAGAGGGCCGAGACGTCGGCGTCCGACAACTTGGTGAAGTGGTCATAGGGGAACGCCGGGAACAGGTGGCCGCCGTCGCGGGCCACGCCCTCGTGCATCGCCCGGCGGAAGGCCGCCTCCGACCAGGTTCCGATCCCGGTCTTGGGGTCGGGGGTGATGTTGGTCGAGTAGATCGTACCGAAGCTTGTCTTCATCGGGTAACCGCCCGCGAAAGGCTGGCCGCCCTTGGACGTATGGCAGGTCGAGCAGTAGCCCGCCCCGGCCAGAACCTCGCCGCGCGCGACCAGGTCCGGCGCGAAGCTGGACGGCGCGGGCGGCGCGATCTCGCCGATCGCAGGCCGCCAGGCGAAGGCCCCGAAGCCCACCAGGCCGACGACCAGAATCGCCAGCGTTCCGACGAGGAGACGTTTCAGCATGGAGGGCCCTCCTGGCGGTCCCGCGCGGACGCTCAACGCCCATCCGCAACAAGGCCAGATGCGGAGAGCTTGCGAGCAAACCCCGCCTCAGGCAAGGCATACGCACGTTCTGCGAGACGTTCGCAAAGCAACCACTTTCCTGCCGATCCCGCCGCCCGAAATCACGGCGATCACTGGTGGCCCCACCTGGTCATGTCGAGGTTCTGGAGGACGAGGCGTCGATCAGGATCGCCCGGAAGTCGTTGACGTTGGTGCGCGTGGGACCGGTGACCAGCAGGTCGCCGAGAGCGGCGAAGGCGCCATATCCGTCGTTGTCGGCCAGCCGCTCAGCGGCGTTCAGTCCCAGGGCCGAGAGGCGCGCCAGACTACCCGGAAAGAGGATAGCCCCGGCGTTGTCCTCGGAGCCGTCGACGCCGTCGGTGTCGGCGGCCAGGGCGTGAATTCCGGCACGGCCGTCCAGGGCGACGGCCAGGGCCAGCAGATATTCGGCGTTGCGCCCGCCCCGCCCGCCGCCCGTGACCGTCACGGTCGTCTCGCCGCCGGACAGCAGCACGCAGGGCGGTGCGACCTCGCCACGCCCGGCGGCGATCTCCAGGGCCAGTCGCGCGTGGTCGGCGGCGACGCTTCGCGCCTCGCCCTCGATCGCATCGCCGAGGATGACCGGGGTCAGCCCCCTTTCAGAGGCCGCCCGGGCCGCCGCGTCCAGGGCGTCGCGGGGACGCGCGATCAACGCCACTTTCGCATCGAGGACGGTCTTGGGCGTTTCGCTGCGGGGATCAGCCAGCCAGGCCCGGACGGGTTCGGGGATCGCGATGCGCCAGCGCTCAAGGATCGCCAACGCCGCCCGGCGCGTCGTCGGGTCAGGAACGGTCGGCCCCGAGGCGATTGTCGAGATGTCATCGCCGGGCACGTCGGATATGGCCAGGGTCACGACACGCGCCGGCGCGGCCAGCAGCGCCAGCCGGCCGCCCTTGACCGCGGACAGATGCTTGCGAACGCAGTTGATCTCGTCGATCGCCGCGCCGCTGCGCAGCAACTCCCGCGTGATGGCCTGCTTGTCCGCGAGGGTCAGTCCCGGCGCGGGCGCGGTGAGCAGAGCCGAGCCGCCGCCCGACAGCAGGCACAGCACCAGATCATCGGCGGTGAGGCCCTTCAGCAGCGCGATCATGGCGTCGGTCGCGGCCAGGCCCGTCGCGTCGGCGACCGGATGCCCGGCCTCGACGACCATGATGCGCTCGCACGGCGCGCCGTGACCATAACGGGTGATCACCAGCCCTTCGAGCGGGCCCTCCCAATGAGCTTCCACGGCGGCGGCCATGGCGGCGGCGGCCTTGCCCGCGCCAACCACGATCGTACGCCCCTTGGGCGGCGCAGGCAGATGCGGCGGCAGGCATAGTTCCGAGGAGGCGGCGGCGACCGCCGCCTGGAACATCGCCTTCAAGACCTCCTGGGCCTCCATGTCGGTCATGTTCGCCCCCCTCTCTCTTGGCCAGGTCACGCTCCGCCAACCCGTCAAAAGCACAAATCAGTTGAAACTCGATGCGGCGCCTTCAGGGTCGCCGCCCAGCCGGCGCGCGAGGGTCCCTTGCCGCCTATACTATGCGACGCGATCTCTTGAGGTTCGCGGGCGGGCTCACGCTATAGAAAAGTCATGACTTCAGGACCACCCGACGCCGCTCCCGCCCCCGATCCCCAGATCGATCGCCTGATCGAAGCCGCTCGGCGAGAACTGGCCCACGGCGGGCTGCGCGCGATGAGCTTCCGTCGGCTGGGCGACGCCGTGGGCGCGACATCGGGCGCCCTGGCCTATCATCTCGGCGCCAAGGCCGACATCCTCAGCGAGGTGGTCACGCGCGAACGGCTTCGCAACCGACGCTGGCACGACGAATGGCTGGAACGCCTGGATGGCCTCGAGCGCCTGGATCGCCAGGCCTTGGCCGCCATCCTGGAGCAGTATCTCGACGCCATGGTTCAAGGCGAGGCGCGCCTGACGCAACTGATCTGGATGGACCTGGCGCTACGGGCGCCGCGCGACGCCGAGGTCGCGGCCCTGGTGGCCCCGTGGCTGGCCGAGCGCAGGGCGTTCTGGGCGCGGCTGTTCGAGGGGCGGATCGAGGACGCCGCCATATGGGCCGGTCTAGCCGCCGCCTATGTTACGGACGAGGGATTCAACAGCCTAGTCGTGGGCGACGACCCGGACTACCGCCTGCTGCGCCGGATGGCGATCGACCGGCTGTCCAGCCGGCTGGGGCGCGACGGCCTCGGGCGCGAACCGCTGTTCTCGCGGCTGGTGCGGCGCATGGATCGGCGCTTGGGCCTGCCGGCGGGCGATGTCCCGGACGCCATGGGGCCAGGGCCAAAGCGCGACGCCGCCCTCGCCGCCTGCCATGTTCTGGTCGATAGCGGCGCCGAAGCGCTCACCCACCGGGCGGTCGCCGAGCGCGCCGGCCTGTCCCGTTCGGCCGTGGGCTATTATTTCAGGACCGCGGCGGATCTGTTCAAGGCGGCGATCAGCGGCGTCTATCTGATCGCCGACGGGCGCGGAGATCCGCCTTCGCCGCCACCCGGCGTTGACCCGATCCCGTGGCGCGGCCAGGCGGTCGCGCGCGGGGAACTGGCCGTGGTCCTGGCCGCCGCCCGGGATCCGGCGCTGTCTCCCTATGTCATCGACCAGCGCCGCTGGCGCGGCGTCAACTATGTCCGCCTCTTGAGATCCAGGGGCTATTCCGGTCTCGACGCCCTCGACGGCCAGACCGCTTCGATGATCGCCACCGGACAGACAATCCTATCCGGCGTGGACGGCGACGACCGCCGCGACCTGTTGGTGAGCTGGCTGATCGCGCGCCACAAGGACTAGACAACCGTTCGATCCCGTAAGGAGACGCTCAAGGCGCCTTGCCGTAAAAATTAGGACAACTGTTATGTTGACGTCATAATCGCCTGCGATTAAGCCCCCGCTCAATAACTTTTAGGGAGGGGCGCTTATGTCGACACAAGGAATTTTCTCGGCCTTTCGTTTGGCCCTCTGCTGCAGCGTCAGCGCACTGAGCGCTGGACAAGCGTTTGGGCAAGAGCTGCCTGCTCATGACGATGTCGCGACCGTGGGCGATATCATCGTCACGGCGCAGAAGCGCACCCAACGCATTTCGGAAGTGCCCATGTCGATCAGCGCCTACGACGGCGCGACCCTGGAGCGGCTGGGGGTGACGGAGCTGGACAGGATCGCCCAGCTGACGCCGGGCTTGGTCATCCAGCTGCAGGATCGCCTGCTGCCGGGGATTTCGCTCCGCGGCATCACCTCGGACGACACGTCGCCGGCGGCCGAGCCGCGGGTGGCCCTCTTCCAGGACGGCGTGCCGATCACGCAGATCGCTTCCGGCTATGGCGAGATGTTCGACGTTGACCGCGTCGAGGTCGAAAAGGGCCCGCAATCGACCCTGCATGGTCGCTCGGCCTTGAACGGTGGGATTTCCACTTTCCAGAAAATGCCGACCGACACGCTCGGCTTCGAGGTTCGCGCGGGGCTGGGCGACCATGGCCAACGCCTGGCGCAGGCCGTGGCCAATCTTCCGGTGAACGAGAAGTTCGGCCTTCGCATCGGGGCGCTGAAGCGCCAGCGAGACGGTTTCCTGAAGAACACCCAGGGCGGGACCTACAACAACGTCGACGGCCAGGCCTATCGACTGACGGCGCGCTACGCGCCCAACGACGCTTTCAACTTCCGGTTCTCGGGAACATACGACCGCGACGACACCGACAGCGGCGGCGCCTTCAAGTCCAACGTCTTCGTTCCCCGCAACCAGCAGACCGGCGCGGTCGAGGGCGACCTGCGCTTCTGGACGCCGACCCATCTGAGCACCTTTGGCGACATGGCGAAGGACTACAGCAGACGGAAGATCGTCGGGCTGAGCGGGACCGCCGACCTCGTTCTGAACGAACGCTTCGACCTGACGTCGATCAGCGGCTATCGCTGGTACAAGGCCTGTCAGGCTGGCGATATCGACGGCACGCCCACTAACATCATCGCCTATGATCTCTGCAATGACGGGGAGCAGTTCTCGCAGGAGCTGCGCCTCAACATTCGACGCAGCGGGGCGTTCGAGGGCTTCGTCGGGGCCAGCTATTTCAACGCCAGCAACGCCCAGCAGACGGACCTCGGCGCCGACGAGCGCGCCATGGCGTTGCTGTTTTCGGGTACGCTGCACCGATATGCGCCCAACGGCCTGACGAACAGCCAGATCAACGCGGCGCTCGGTTCGGCGGCGGCCAACTACAAGCCTTTCCACCTGGATCGCCGGCGACAGACGGCGGACATCGAAACCTATGACCTGTTCGCGGATGGAACGTTCCATCTTACCGACAAGCTCCAGGCCTTTGTCGGCGGACGCCTGACCTGGGACGACAAGGCGGTGTCCATGCAGGTCACGACGCCCAAAGGCGTATCCCGCCTGACCGGAGGCGCGCTGCTGATGACCCTGACGCCGGCCGGCGGGGTCGTCACGGGGGACCACGCCTCCAGCCTGGCCACGGGACGGGCCGGGCTACGCTATCAGGTGACGCCGACCGTGAATGTCTACGCGGTCTACGGGGTCGGCAAACGCCCGGAGAGCGTCGACCTGACCGCCTCCGGCGCCGTCAACATACTGCCCGCCGAAGAACTGGCGTCCGCCGAAACGGGGATCAAATATCGCCTCTTCAACGGCGCGCTGTTCGGCGACGCGTCGATCTACCACTTCAACTACTCCAATTTTCAGACCTTCCAGCGCAATGGCGACCGCCTGGAGCCCGTGAACGCCGGCAAGGCCAAGGCGACCGGTTTCGAGACCCAGGCGACCTGGCGACTGGCGGACGGTCTGTCGGTGTTCGGAAGCTACGCCTACAATCACGCGCGCTTCAACGGCGGCGCCTATGACGGCAACAGCTTCCGCAACAGCCCGGACAACAAGTTCGCGCTCGGCGTCAACGCCTCCGTTTCGACGCGCCTGGGCGAGCTGTCGCTCACCCCCGTCTACAGCTGGCAATCGAAGATCTTCTTCTCCGACGACAACGATCGCTCCGACCTTCAGGTCCGCTCGCGCGCGGTGTTCTCGGACAAGACGGTCGATGAATACCAGGACGCCTTCGGCCTCCTGAACATCCGGCTCGGCCTGACCCCCGCATCCGGCCCCTGGTCGTTCGCGGTGATGGGCGAAAACCTGTTGGACGAGAAATACATCGTCGACGGCGGGAACACGGGCGACTCCTTCGGCATGCCGACCTTCATCACAGGGCCCCGCCGCACCGTGCGCCTCGAAGTCAGCGCTCACTTCTGACACATCGGCGGTGACCGGAGCGTCGCGCGCGACGGTCACCGCCCTCCCAGGAAACAAAACCATGAAGCTTGATCGACGCGCCGCCCTCGGCCTCGTTGGCGCGGCCGCCTATGCGGCGACCGCGGGAAACGCCACCGCACGCTCCGAGGAGCCCGCGAATTTCCTGCACGGTGTCGCCTCCGGCGATCCCCTGCGGGATCGGGTCATTCTCTGGACCCGCGCCACGCCCTCGCGACCCGACGCCGCGGCGGTGTCCGTGGATTGGGAGGTCTCGACGGATGTCGATTTTCGGAAGGTGGTCCGACGCGGCACGGCGACGACCACCGCCGCCCGCGACTTCACCGTCAAGGTCGATGTCGCGGGGCTGCGGCCGAACACCGAGTATCGCTATCGCTTCCGCGTCGGCGACCGGATCTCCCCCGTCGGCGTCACGCGCACCTTTCCGGTCGGCTCCGTGTCGGAAATGGTCCTCGCCGTCGCCTCCTGCGCGCTCTATTCGACCGGATTCTTCAACGCCTACCGCGACATCGCCAACCTCGATCGCGTCGACGTCGTTCTGCATCTAGGGGACTACATCTACGAATACGGCGGCGCCCCCGACCAGCTCGGCATGAGCATCGGGCAGAAAATCGGACGCGCGCCCACCCCCGCGAACGAGGCCCGCACCCTCGCCGACTATCGGGAGCGGCACGCCTGCTACAAGCTGGACGCCGATCTCCAGGCGGCCCATGCGCGAGCGCCCTGGATCTGCGTCTGGGACGACCACGAAACGGCCAATGACTCCTGGAGCGGCGGGGCGCAGAATCATCAACGCGACGAAGGCGTCTGGAGCGATCGTCGCGACGCCGCCGTGCGGGCTTTCTATGAGTGGATTCCCATTCGGGATCCTGAACCGGGCGCATCGCCGCTGGCGATCAATCGCACCTTTGAGCTGGGCGATCTGGCGACCCTGATCATGGTCGAAAACCGGTTCCTCGGTCGCGACCGCCAGATCAATCTGCGCGACCCCAACGATGTGACCTGGAACGCGGTGGACCTGACCGTTCCGGACCAGCCGGTTCTGGTCACCGATCCCGAGCTCAAGCGGAAGATTCTGACCGCGTTCAGTCAGGGTCGGCCCGTGGCCGCGCCCTATGGCGTCAGGGTAGACGCCGATTCCATCCGCCGCTCCATGTCCCGGCCCGACCGCAGCGTCTACGGCCATGCGCAGGAGGCCTGGCTGCGCGATCGTCTGGCCGAGTCGGTCAAGGCTGGAAAGCGCTGGCAGGTGGTCGGCAATCAGGTGGTGATGGGGCACACGACGGGCGCCGACATCGCCGGCTTCCTGGGAAAGGAGGGCTGGGCGCGGGCCTTTGCGCAGGTGACGCCCCTCCTGCGTCCCTGGCTTGAGCAACTGGCGACGCTGCCGAGCGATGTTCCGTTCGAATTCGACGGCTGGGACGCCTATCCCGCCGCGCGTGAGCGCATGAACCGGATGTTCGTGGAGACGGGGAGCCGCCCCCTGGTGCTGTCGGGCGACAGCCACGCCTTCTGGGTCAATGAATTGCACGACGCCCAGGATCGGCGCGTGGCGGCCGAGCTCGGCGTCACGGCCATCACCAGCAGCAGTCTCGGCAACATGTTGGGCGACGTCGAGCTTGGGCCGGCCTTTTCAAAGGCCTGCCCGGAGGTGCGCTTCTGCCAGCATCTGACCAAGGGGTACGGGCTGGTCACCTTGCGGGCCGACGACGTCCGGATCGACCTGATCGGCGTGACCACGGTTCTCGAACGCAACTATGAGCGGTTCGTCCTGAAATCCTACCGGGTTCCCTCCAATCCGGCCGGCGGCGTTGGAGCGATGGAGGAAATCTAACCGCGGCGGGCGATCACGATCGATCGTGGACGAATGTGATCGCCCCGCACGGCCTCGCCGCTACCCGCCCGGATGCAGCCCCGGCGCTTCCTGGCCGGTGCGGGCGACATATTCGGTGTAGCCGCCGCCGTACTGATGGACGCCCTCGGGCGTCAGTTCCAGCACGCGGTTCGACAGGGCCCCCAGGAAGTGGCGGTCGTGCGAGACGAACAGCATGGTGCCCTCGAAGTCCGCCAGGGCCGCGACCAGCATCTCCTTGGTCGCCATGTCCAGGTGGTTGGTCGGCTCGTCGAGCACCAGCAAGTTCGGCGGATCGAACAGCATCTTGGCCATGACCAGACGCGCCTTCTCGCCGCCGGACAGGACGCGGCAGGGCTTTTCGACATCGTCGCCGGAGAAGCCGAAACACCCCGCCAGGGTGCGCAAGCTCCCCTGCCCCGCCTGCGGGAACGATCGCTCCAGCGACTCGAAGATCGTCTCTTCGCCGTCCAGCAGGTCCATCGAGTGCTGGGCGAAATAGCCCATCTTGACGCTGGCGCCGATGTGGACCGCGCCCTGATCGGGCTTGGTGTCGCCCGCCACCAGCTTCAGCAGGGTCGACTTGCCGGCCCCGTTGGCGCCGAGCACGCACCAGCGTTCCTTGCGGCGCACCAGGAAATCGAGGCCTTCATAGATCGGCCGGGCGCCGTAACCCTTGTGGACATTGCGCAGGCTGATCACGTCGTCGCCCGACCGCGGCGGGCTCTGGAACTCGAACTGAACCGCCTGGCGACGGCGCGGCGCCTCGACGCGCTCGATCTTGTCGAGCTTCTTCACCCGGCTCTGGACCTGGGCGGCGTGGGAAGCGCGCGCCTTAAACTTCTCGATGAACTTGATTTCCTTGGCCAGCATGGCCTGCTGGCGCTCGTACTGCGCCTGGCGTTGCGCCTCGCCCAGCGCGCGCTGCTGATCGTAGAAGTCGAGATCGCCCGAATAGGTGATCAGCGAGCCGCCATCGATCTCGACCACCTTGCCGATGATGCGGTTCATGAACGCGCGGTCGTGCGACGTCATCAGCAGGGCGCCGTCGTAGTTCTTGAGGAAGGCCTCGAGCCAGATCAGGCTTTCCAGGTCGAGGTGGTTGCTGGGTTCGTCCAGCAGCATGCCATCAGGCCGCATCAGCAGGATGCGGGCCAGCGCCACGCGCATCTTCCAGCCGCCGGACAACATGCCGACATCGCCGTCCATGCGCTCCTGGCTGAAGCTCAGGCCGGCCAGCACCTCGCGCGCCCGCGCTTCCAGCGCGTAGCCGTCCAGTTCCTGGAAACGCTCCAGCACCTCGCCATAGCGCTCCATGATGGCGTCCAGCTTGTCGGCCTGATCCGGATCGACCATGGCCGCTTCCAGCGTAGCCATCTCGGCGGCCAGGGCGCTCACGGGGCCGACGCCGTCCATCACCGCGGCGACCGCGCTCTGGCCCGACATCTCGCCGACGTCCTGGCTGAAATAGCCGATCTTCATGCCGGGATCGATCACGACCAGACCGTCGTCGGGCTGCTCCTGACCGGTGATCATGCGGAACAGCGTCGTCTTGCCGGCGCCGTTGGGGCCGACAAGCCCGACCTTTTCGCCCTTCTGGATACCCATCGAAGCTTCGATGAACAGAAGTTGGTGGCCGTTCTGCTTGGAGATGTTGTCGAGGCGGATCATGGGGCGGTCTGCTAACGCGGGCGGACGGAGAACACCAGCCTTGGCGCCACGCCAATTCCGCGTCTGGCGGCCTAAAGGATGGCGCGCGACACAGAAGGTCCCGCTCCGACTGGCCGGGCGGCTCCCGGCCTACCGGGCGCCGCGCACGCCGTTCGCCGCGAGAAAGTCCAAGACGTCGCGCTCGATGCTGTCCTGTTCCTCCTTCGGGAACTTGCCATGAACGCCGCCCGCGACGGAATGAAAGCGGTTGGGCACGCCGGCCTTGTCCAGGTCCGCCTTCAGCGCCAGCGACGCCTCGTAGGGCACGGTCGGGTCCGCGTCCCCATGGACGATGAAGACGGGGGGCAGTCCCGCGCGCACATAGGTCGCCGGCGCCATCGTCGTCCACAGCGTCTCCGGCCCGCCGCCGATCCACCGTGCGGTCGAAGGGCTCTTGAAGGCGCCGGGAAGGTTGGACCGCAGGTGATAGGGTCCGTAGAAATCGAGGATGGCCGGCACGGTCGGCTGGTCGCGGCAGGCCGGCAGGTCGATGTCGTTGGCCTTGGGCAGCATGCCGGCCATCAAGGCCAGGTGACCACCGGCCGAGGTGCCATACGGCACGACCCGCCTGGCGTCGAAGCCATAGGTCTTGGCGTTGGCCTTGACCCACGACAGGGCGCAGCGAACGTCCTGCACCGCCGCCGGCGCCGTGGCGACGTCACTCAGACGATACTCGACCGTGACGACCGAGAAGCCCGCCGCCAGATAGGCGCGGAAGCCGCCCCATCCCGCCGGCTTCTCGCCCTTCCACCAGGCGCCGCCATGAATATAGACCAGCACCGGGCGCGGACCCTTGAAGGCGGTGTTGCGATAGACATCGAGATGCAGGTCCTTGCCGCTGGCCTGCAGGTAGACGACGTCCTTGGTCGCCTCCGGCGCCGGGATCGAGACCGGGGGCGCGGGCTCGGTCGGGGCCTGGGCGGCGACGGACGTCGCGCCCAGCAGGGCGATGGCGGCGAGGGTCTGAGTGATCATCGATGTCTCTCCCGTCAGCTCATCAACAGGCCGCCGTTGATGTCCAGGCAGACCCCCGTGAGGAAGCTGGACTCGTCGCTGGCCAGATAGGCCACCGCGTCGGCGATCTCGGGCGCGCGGCCCTCGCGACGCAACGGGGTGCTGGCCGCGACCCGGGCGCGGACCTCGTCCTTTGAGAAGGTGTCGTGGAAGGTGGTGCCGATCATGCCGGGGCACAGAGCGTTCACGCGGATCCCGTTCGGCCCCAGTTCTTTGGCCATCGCCTTGGTGAAGGTCATGATCGCGCCCTTGGCCGTGGCGTAGGCCGTGGCGCCGGGACCGCCGCCATCCTTGCCGGCTTGCGAGGACAGGTTCACGATCGCCGAGCCGGCGGCCATGTGCGGGACGGTCGCCTTGGTGGTCAGGAACACCGAGTTCAGATTCAGATGCATGACGTGATCCAAGAACGCCTCGTCCATCTCGTCCAGCGTCTTGCGGGCGACCATGCCGCCAGCGACGTTGACCAGGGCGGCGATCGGGCCGCCGAAGGTCGACAGGGCCGCGTCGATCAGCGCCTGGACGTCGCTCGCCGAGGTCATGTCGCCCTTCAGGATCAGCGCGCGGCCACCGGCGGCCTCGATCTCGGCCAGGGTCGCCTTGGCGCCATCCTCGCTGCCGAAATAGTTGATCGCGACATTGGCCCCTTCGGCCGCCAGCTTCAGCGATACGGCCTTGCCGATATCGCGCGCGCCGCCGGTGACGATGACGGTCTTGTTGGTGAGGCGCATCAGGATTTTGCTCCGTTGGTAGTGCGGGCCGCGAGGGCGGGATCGACGAGGCGTTCGCCCCGGCCGCCCAAGAGCCAGATGGACAGGATGGAAAGGGGAACCAGGCTGGCGCCCATGGCGAAGACCGGGGCGTAGCTGACCTTGGTGGCGACCGGGACGATCCAGGTGGTGATCAGCACCCCGGCCACGGCGGCGGTGCCGCTGATCCCGGCCAGGGATCCGACCGACCGACCGGGCAGATAGTCGCTGGGCAGGGTCTGGATGTTGTTGATGGCGATCTGGAAGCCGAACAGGATCACCGCGATCAGCAGCACCGCGTGCAGCGGCGTGGAGGCGCCGATGGTCAGCAGCAGGGCCGGCAGCATGAAGAGGCCGCCCAGGGTGATGACCCACATGCGGGCCTTGACCGGCCGCCAGCCGCGACCGATCAGCCAGCCGGAGATCCAGCCGCCGAACAGGCTGCCCGCCGCCGCGCCGACATAGGGCACCCAGCCGAACAGGCCGATCTGCTTGATGTCGAAGCCGAAGCGTTCGGCCAGATAGATCGGCAGCCACGAGACGAACAGCCACCAGACCGGATCGATGAAGAAGCGGGCCAGGATCAGGCCCCAGGCCTCGCGGTGGCGAAGCAGGCCCAGCCATGTCGGACGGTAATCGACCTCGGCCTCGCCCGAGGTCGGGCGCTGGCCGGTGAGGATGTGCTGACGCTCCTCGTCCGACAGCCAGGGATGATCCTCGGGCGCGGCCCGGCAGATGATGGCCCACGGCACGACCCAGATCACGCCCAGCAGGCCGATGATCAGGAAGGTCGCGCGCCAGCCGAAGGTGAGGAACAGCCAGGCGATCAGCGGCGCGGAGATGATGGCCCCGACCGAGGCGCCGGCGTTGAAGATCCCCTGGGCGAAGGCGCGCTCACGGACCGGGAACCACTCGGCGTTGGCCTTGGCGGCGCCGGGCCAGTTGCCCGCCTCGCTGACGCCCAGGGCCGCGCGCAGCACGCCCAGCGTCAGGATCGACCGCGCGGCCGAATGCAGGGCGATCGACGCCGACCACGCCAGGATCGACAGCATGAAGCCGAGCCGCGTGCCCAGGGCGTCGAAGATCTTGCCGAAGATCGTCTGGCCGGCGGCGTAGGACAGCATGAAGCAGGTCAGGATGAGCGCGTACTCTTCCTTGCCGACGCCCATGTCCTTGGAGATCTGCGGCCACATCACCGCCAGCGCGTTGCGGTCGATATAGTTGATCACCGTGGCCAGGCCGACCATGCCGACGATCAGCCAGCGAAGCCCCTTGAACTTCATCTCGCGCCTCATTGTTCGGGGTTCGCCAGGCCGGAGAACCCGGTCCAGACGTAGGCGCCGCTGGGGGTCGAGACCCGATGGCGCTTGGCGGGATCGGGGTCCCAGGAGACGCCGATCGCGAGGCTCTTGCCCGAGTTCAGGCGAATGAGGACGAGGTCGGCGCCGTTTTCAGACACCCGCTCGACGGCCTTCACCGAGGCGATGGTGTCGCGGGCGTATTCCTCGGCGGCGCTGTAGGCGCCGTGCGGCTCCAGCACTCCCGCCAGCGTGAAGCTGTCCTTGTCATCGCCGCGCAGGATGAAGGCCCGCTCGTTACGAAGATTGTAGTTCGGGTCGTTGGCGCCCAGCTCGGTCAGGACGACCTGATCGACGTCGCCGGACGCGAACACGTAGTCGTAGAACCGCCCCCGGTCGAACCAGGAGACGCGCCCCCCGTCCTTGACCGGCGCGCGGCCGCGATCCCACAGGTGCTGATAGCCGTCGGCCTTGCCCAGCGGCTTCAGCTCGGTGGTCCCGCCCTGGAACTTCAAGCCGGAGTCGACGATCTGGCCGTCATAGTGCAGCGGCAGGTCGAAGCGGTGTTTGCCGCCCCCCTCCCCGCGCACCAGATCCAGGACGATCGGACGCCCGACCTCCGGCCGGTCGATCAGCGCCATGGCGCGGCGATAGCGCACGCCGGGCCAGGCGTCGTCGATGCTGGCGGCGGTCATCTGGACGCCGTCCTTGGCGCCGAAGGCCAGGATCGTCGGCCAATGCTTCTCGCCGATGTCGGTGTTGGCGCCGAACTGGCTCTTCTCGTCGACCACCAGGGTGTTGTGAGCGACCGTCTGCTGGGCCCAGCTGTCGTTCTCGGGCAGGTAGCGACCGCCGGCCTTGGCCTCGACATTCAGGAACCGCGCCGCGCCATAGTCGGTCACGACCTCCTGGCCTGCGTCGTAGAATAGCCAGGACAGCTTGTCGAAATGGCCGTGCCCCATGCCCTGGGACGTCGCCTTGAAAACCAGCGCCTGGTCCTTGGGCTTGGGACCCGACCGCAGCACGACCAGCGCGCCCTTGTCGCCCTTGGCCCCGTCGCGCAGCTTGATCGAGGCGAACGGGAACGGCCTGGCCTCGCCGCGCGCGATGGCGGCCGCGACCTCGCGGCCTTCGGGACTGAGCACCACCGAGCCCTGCTGGATGGCGATGGACAGCAAGGCCGGATCCTTCGATGCGGCATAGGTCACCGCCACCCCATGGACCAGCTCGGGCGTGTCGAGCCCCTTGTCCTTGATGGCGTCGTTGATCGGGAACAGCAGACCGCCGTAGCTCTCCTGGATGGTGGCGTAGACGGCCTTGCGCAGCACGCCGTCGCGGTAGTCGAGGATCTTGCGCGATGGGTCGTGGCGCTGGATCGACTGGGCCAGCAGCAGGAATGGCGACAGGGCATAGCGCTGATAGTAGGGGCCCTCGGCATAGTAGCCGTCGGGCGAGAACAGCTCTTCAAGCTGCTTGTAGAAGCCGGACTTGCCAGAACCGTCCAGGCCGTAGAGGGCTTGCTTGACCAGCCCCTGATCGCCGATCGCGTAACCGGTCATGCCGACCGCCGCCAGCGCCCAGGTGCCGTGGTTGTGGATGCTGTCGAAGGTCTTGGGCGAGCCCGTGGACAGGAACGCCGCCATCGGCCGGAATACGCCCGCCTCAATGGCCGCGCGGTCGGCGGCCGGGATGGCGTCCTTGACCGCCTCGTAGCCCTGGACCGAATTGACCAGCCAGACGCTGTCGTTCAGCACCTGCCAGAACAGCTTGCCCGGAACCTGGTTGGCGCGCTTGGGATGCAGCGGCAGGGACGGATAGAGCTTGGCGTAGTCCAGCAGCACCCGCCGCACGAGGTCGGCATAGGCCTTGTCGCCGGTCTGCCGGTACAGCATCCCCGCCTCGTAGATCAGGCGGTAGTTGTCCTTGTGGCGCTCGTGCGTGTAGCCGCCGCCCGCGTCGGCCGGGACCGGCACGTCGATGGTCTTGCGCAGTTGCGGATCCACGAAGGCCTTGCTCTTGGCCAGGGTGGCGGCGAACAGCGGCGGAAGCTGAGCGGAAGCGACTGGCGTGGGCTTGGCCGGCGCGGCGGCCTGGGCCGCCCCAGCCAGGGCCAGGATGGCTAGGCCGGCGAAAAGATGGACGCGGAACTTGGACATGGCTGGCCTATTTTCGCTGGTCGACGATCTCGAGCGCCGCGCCGGTGTTCCCGGTCTCGCTGAGATCGGGCGTGCCGACATGGATGGTGACGCGGGCCGGGGCCGCGCGCTCGAAGAGGTTGGAGTCGAGCTTCACGACCTGAACGCCGTCCAGTCGCATCGACGGCTGGCCCGGCGCGACGTCGTGAAACGCCGAGTCCTTGACCCGGACGCTGGGGCCGAAGGTGCTCTCGTCCGTCCCGCCCCGCTGAAGGTCGAGCACGGGTCCGCCCAGGCGCGCGAATAGGCTTCCGGTGATGTCGACCGTCTCGGCCCCGTAAAGGCCCGAACCGCCCGTCTCGCCGGCGAGGTCCAGCACCGCCCCGCTGATGTCGGCGAAGCGCGAACCGCTGATCGTCACATGGTCGGCGAAGGTGCTCTTCTCGCCCATCAGGACGGCGAACGCCTGGCCGCCCAGATGTGAGACCTCTGTGTCTACCAGTTCGACGGCGTAATTGCTCGGCGGATAGCCGGGGCTCACGCGGATCACGGCATTGCCGATGGCGTCCTGCGCCTTGGCGCCCGACAGGCGCAAGCCTTGCAGCTTCAGAGCGCCTTGGCCGACCAGGTTGAACAGGGTCATATGATCGAAGGTCACCAATGGTTCGGCGCCCGTCCCGGCGCGGAAGGTTAGAGGCTGGCCGACCTCGATGACCTGGCCCTGGACATAGTCGCCGGCCGCCAGCTCGATGATGTCGCCGGCCCCGGCCTTGGCGGCGGCGGCCGAGAGCTGGTCCCGCCCCGGCCTGACCTTGAGGATGCGGCCGCTGTCGAACGCGACGGTCTGGTCGCCCTTTGGATACCAGGCCACGCCGGTCTCTTCCCGCGTTAGCAGCTTCACCGGCGCCTTCAGGCCCAGGGCCTCGCGCACGGCGGCGTCCGGATAGATCCGGCCGTCCGGCAGGGTCTCGCGGCCGATCACCCTGGCCTCGAAGCCCGGAGCGCCCGCCAACGGCGCGACGCCGTCGATCACATTGCCGGCGAACGTCAGGCCATCGACCGGCGCCATAGCCTTGAACACCGCCTTGTCGCCAGAACCGAGGAAGACGTTGCCCGACAGCATGCTCCGGGCGGGCGCCAGGGTGCGCTCCTGGTCGGCGCCCGCGCCGAACAACACCGCGCTCACGTCGACGAAGACGTTCTTCTCGATGCGGGCGTCGAGCACCTGATCGTAGCGATTGAGCGGCGAGTTCGGGACGCCGTTCATCAGCACCAAGGCCGCGGTGAAGCCGTCGCCCCGCAGGCCCTGGAAGTAGTTGTCGCGCACCGTCTGGCCGGTATTGATGACACGCACGCCGCCGGTATGGGCCAGGCCGCCCCCCAGGAAGACATTGTCCTCCACCAGGTTGCCGTCACCGTGACGCAGGACCAGCGCCCCCTGCGAGCGGACGAAGACGTTGCGGCGATAGATGTTGCCGCCGGATTTGTTCGAGACGATCTCGACCTCGCCGCTGCAGCCTTCGAAATAGTTGTCCTCGACCACGGTCAGGGATTGGGCGCGCGAAAACGGGCTGGTCCCAACCCGGATCGTCTCGCCGCCATTGGACCCCAGCGGGGGGCGGGGGCCAAAATAGTTGTGGTCGATGCGGTGGTGATTCTGCTGGCTCTCCGCCGAGTTCAGCACCACCGCCAGGGTCACGCCCTTGTTCAGCTTGCCCTGCAGGTGATTGTGATCGAAGCGGTTGTTCTGGCCGTAGAGCCCGACCCAATAGTCCTCGGCGCCCCGGTCGGGTTTGTTGAACCCGTCGATCACCGTGTCGGTGACGCGGGAGTCGAACGCCAGCGCCTTGCCGTCCTGGCGAAACGCGATGACTTCGGACGAGGGGCTGAAGCCGTCCTTGAACGTCAGGCCCGAGACGACCAGGTGCCGGCCGCCGATGCGCAGGTTCGACTTGCCGGAAATCACCACCTTGCCCGGCGTCTGAGCCCGCAGCGTGATCGGCTGAGCGGCCGTCCCCTCGCCGACGAACACCATCTCGAAATCGCGCCAGACGCCATCGGCCAGCACCACGGCGTCGCCGGGCGCCAAAACCCGCACCGCCGCCTTGAAGGCGTCAGGAGTCCGCACCAGACGCTCGGTCGCATAGGCATGGACCGAGCCGGCCAGGGCGCCAAGGCCCAGCAGAGCGGCGAGGTTCGAGCGCAGGTTTCTCAATCGATGGTCTCCCCGCCCGAAGCTGTGACCGCTTCTCGCGTCCCATCGAACCAGCGCCATGCGAATTGCGCGTCGACCGGGACAGGACGCGTTAGTCCGACCATCTGGGCGACCAGCTGTCAACCAATTTGTAGACCAATTTACCCCGAGGCCACGTACATCGCCCGGAAATGCATGGTTTTACTGCGCTTTCGCGCCTGACCCCGCCCGTGTTGGGGAACGCCAGAACTCGGTGCTCGCCCGCCGCAGACCAACACCCCACCTCCCCAGATCGCTAAGCACATTGGGAAGACAGCCTAATTGGGAGTTGACATTCGTTCTCAGGGGGTCAACCAAATAGGTAAGCCAAATTTAGAAAATTGGTATTCGGGGAGGATGAGAACTATGGACACCCATCCACGGCGCGCCGGTGTGCGCGCCATGCTGCTCGCTTCGACGTGCCTGCTCATCGGCGCGGGCCATGGCCAGGCGTTCGCCCAGGAAGCGCCGTCGCCGCGGGACCAGAGCGCCGCCGAGGAGGCCCAGGAGGTGGAGGCCGTGGTCGTCACGGGCTACCGCGCGTCCCTGCAAAGCGCGCTGAATATCAAGCGGCAGTCGGACGTGATGGTCGACGCCATCAACGCCGAAGACATCGCCGACTTCCCCGACGCCAACCTGGCCGAGTCGCTGCAGCGCATCCCCGGCATCTCGATCGACCGCGACAACGGCGAGGGACGCACGATCACCGTCCGCGGACTTGGCGGCGACTTCACGCGGGTGCGCATCAACAACCTCGAGGCGCTGTCGACGGCGGGCACCAACGACACCAATTCCACAGCGATCAATTCCACCCGAACCTTCGACTTCAACGTCTTCGCCTCGGAGCTCTTCAACAGCCTGAAGGTCCGCAAGACCGCCTCGGCCGAGACCGACGAAGGCTCGCTGGGCGCTACCGTCGACCTGCAGACGGGCCGCCCGTTCGACTATCGCAAGGATCGCTACGCGCTCTCGGTCGAGGACGCCTACTATCAGAACGGCAAGCACCACAATCCGCGCCTGGCCGGCCTGTTCTCCAAGCGCTTCGCCGACGGCAAGATGGGCTTCCTGGCCTCCGCCGCCTATTCGGAGAAGGACTCCGAAACCGATCAGTACCGTCGCCAGATCGTGACGGGCGAATATGTCTATCGCTCCGCCACCTGGGCGACGCTGGAAAACCCGCGCCGCGCCGGTTTCTCCGCGCCCGTCGGCACGCTGTTCACCAATCGAATCTCGAATCCGACGGCGACCAATCCCGGCACGGTGTCATCCACGCCAGCCATCACCAATCCGGCCTATATCGACGCGGTGACCGGCTCGGATCCGACCGCCTACGCCCTGCTCCACCCCTCTCTGGACGGCTCGCAGATCATCTTCCCCGCCCTGGCCGGCCCAGAGCAGCAGGATCTGCATCAAAAGCGCCTGGGCCTCACCGCGTCCTACCAGTGGGATATTTCGTCGCGAACGCGGCTGACGATCGACGGGCTCCACTCGAACCAGAAGAGCATCTCGACGCTGAACCAGTTGCTGCCGTTCGGCCTGAACCGCAACAACACCAACGCCACCTACGCCACGGCCAGCGCCGCCACAGCCTTGAACTCCAAGCGCGGGCTCTATCCGGGGACCTGCAACTACACGGCCGGCGGGGCCTACGCCTCGCCGATCGACTGCGGCCAGGCGACCTATGGCGGCGCGCTGGTCGCCGGCACGAGCTTCTCCTACAACCCCAACAATCTCGACGTTTACGACTACTACAACTCGCCAGTCTCGCCCGGCTATGTGGCGTCGGCCGACGGCCTGGCCATGCGCGCCCAGCAGATCGGTCGCCCAGCGACGGACGTTCTGGCCGCCAATGTCACCAACGGGGTCGCCGACTACCTGCAGCTGCGGAACGTGGACTGGTCGGCGCGCGCCGACCAGGGCAGCTACAACACCACCTTCGACCAGCTCTCGTTCAACCTGACCCACGAGTTCAGCGACCGCTTCAAGGCCGACTTCACCTATGGCGCGTCGCGATCCAAGCTGAACTCCTACGGCAAGATGGCCGAGTGGGGTCAGTTCGATCAGCCCGCCACCTTCACCTATGACGAGCGCGGCGGCGGAGACATGCCGCTGTTCGACGCCGGCTTCAACGCCGCCGATCCCAGCCAGTGGACGATCCTGAAGGGCGTCTCCTTCCTGCGCTACCACAAGAAGGTCGTCGAAAACCGCTACAACTCGTGGAAGGCCGACTTCACCTGGGAGCTCAGCGACAACCTGACCCTGAAGTTCGGCGGCACCCAGCGCGACTATCGTTTCTCGACGTCGCAAACCGAGCGCCAGAACGTTCAGATCAACCCGACCGAAAAGGAAGCCGGCGTTTCGATCGCCAGCCTCGGGAAGGTGATCGACTTCGGCCAGGGCCTCGACGTGCCCGCCGGCACGACGACCTCGTGGTTCGGACCGGACATCCAGAAGTTCGATGATCTGTTCGGCTTCACCTGCGAGTGCATCAACAAGTGGGGCGACTGGCGCCTGACCCAGTTCCGTCAGCAGGGGCGCGAGACCTTCGCGGTGCGCGAGCAGACCGCCGGCGCCTATGGCCAGGTCAACTTCAACTACGATTTCTTCGACGGCTGGAACACCTTCGGCAATATCGGCGTGCGCTACGCCACGACCGACGTGGACTCGACGGGCCGCTCGACCGGCGGACGCACGGTGAAAGGCGGAAACTCCTATTCGGATGTCCTGCCGTCGTTCAACATCGCCATCCGCCCGCGCGACAATCTCTATTTCCGGTTCGGCGCGGCCCAGACCATGTCACGCCCGACCCTGCAGCAGCTGGCCCCTACCATCACCCAGCTGACGATCCCGGAGGGCGGGATGACCTCCGGCGCCACCCTGACGATCGGCAATCCGAAGCTGTCGCCGTTCCGCGCCAACAATTTCGACGCGGCCGTGGAATGGTACTACGCCGAGGGCGGCCTGATCTCCGTGGCGCTGTTCAAGAAGAAGATCGGCTCCTATCCGCAGACCGTGCGCTTCGCCGCGCCGCTGTCGACCTTCCTCGACGCCGAGGGCCTTCAGAGCCTGATCGAGCAATATGGCGCGAACAGCGACCAGGCCGCCTATATCCGCGGTGACTACGACGCCACCGCGCGCCAGTTCCGCGACGCCCCTGGCGGCGAGCTGAAAGGCTGGGAGATCAACTATCAGCAGGCCTTCACCTTCCTGCCGGGCCTGCTGAAGAACACGGGCATCCAGCTCAACGCCACCCATATCCAGTCCGAGCTCACCTACATCCTCGATCCGGGCACCGACACGACGCCGGCGACCCTGGGCAAGGCCCCTTGGCTCGGCGCCTCGCCCAACGCGGTCAACCTGACGCTCTATTACGAGGACAAGCGCATCAACACGCGCGTCTCCCTGGCCCAGCGCGACGGCTACTACACCACCTATCCGCTGGTGGCCGGCGCCTGCGCGCCCGGCGTCGTCGGCGGGGTGGCGTGCGATACGCCACTGATCAACGACTTCGGCGGATCCAAGGACACGCTGAACGTCGATTTCTCCTTCAGCTACAAGCTGTCGGACAGGGCGTCGTTCTCGATCGAGGGCTTGAACATGACCAACCAGGCGACCAGCCGATACTACTATGCCGACAATCCGGTGGCGGCGCTTTACGGCTCGCCCGGGCGGCAGTTCACCATCGGGTTTCGCTTCAGGAACTAGGCTTTGGCTGTCAGGGGTATACCGCTTTGGTTCACCCCTGATAGAACCATCCAATGTCAGCCCGAGTTGGGAAATCCGAGTCGTCTCAGGACGATCCGGACGAGAGGCAGCGGAGCATCGGCCGATGACCATGGACAGGCGTTATCAACAGGTCGCGAAGCAGATCATAGAGCTCATCGAGTCTGGTGAGTTCGCCCCGGGCAGCCGACTGCCGGGGGAACGCGAACTGGCCGAACGACTTGGCGTATCGCGCGTCACCGTGCGGGAGGCCGAGATCGCCCTCGAGGCGCAGGGCTATATCGCCGTCAAGACGGGTTCGGGCGTCTATGTCCGCCCCCGCCGGCCTGCCGATCTGTCGCCCCTGACCGAGGTCGACGCCTTCGAGCTGACGACGGTCCGCGCCGTCGTCGAAGCGGAGTCGGCGGCGCTGGCGGCGCTGAACATGACCCCCGAAGCCATGGTGCTCCTGGAAGACACCATGCGGGTGATGGCGGGCAATGACGAAGCCGCCGAAGAGGCCGACGAGCGCTTCCACCTGCTGATCGCCGAAAGCAGCGGCAGCCCGATCATCGAGCATTTCGTGCGGACCCTCTGGCGGATGCGCAACGAGGCCCCCCGCGTCGTGCAAGTCTACAGCAATGTCTGCAAGAGCGGGTTCGAAGACAGGATCGAGGAGCACCGGGCCGTGTACGACGCCATCCGCAACCGCGATCCGAACGCGGCGCGCCTGGCGATGCGCGAGCACTTCAGCCGCCTGTTCGAAGCCATGCTGGCGGCCGAGGAGACCGAGGCCATCGTCCAGCTGCGCCGCAAGGCCTTGCAGCATCGCGACCGCTTCAAGCTTTCGGTGCAGCACGGCGCCGCCTGACGCCCAACACCATACGGCCCACCGAGCCCTGGCGGACGAACCGGGCCGGCGACGATCGAGGAAACGGAATGAAACGCTTTTCCGCTCTGGCCTTGGCCGGAACCCTGTGGTGCGGTCCGGCCCTGGCCGAGGCCCCCCGCTTCACCAATCTCTTCGGCGATCATGCCGTTCTGCAGCGGGGCGAACCCGTTCGCCTCAGCGGCCGGGCCGACCCCGGCGCGGCTCTGCGCGTCGACATCGCCGATCAGAGCCTGACGACCACCGCCGACGCGAACGGCCGTTGGTCGGTGATGACCAGACCCATGAGCGCCGGCGGCCCCTACACGCTCTCCGTCTCCGACCGAGGCACGCGAACCGTGCTTAGCGACGTCATGGTCGGGGAGGTGTGGTTCTGCGCCGGGCAGTCGAACATGGGGCTCAAGCTGCAGGACGCCACCAATGGCGGCAACGAGGTCCGCGACTCGGAAAACCCGCGGCTGCGGTTCACCGACATCGGGCGGGATGTCGCCGCCCGCCCGCTCGAAGAGGCCAAGGCCGTCAGCGGCTGGGCCCTGGCGTCGCCGAAGAGCATCGGACCGGCTTCGGCCGCCTGCTACTTCATGGCCAAGGCGCTGCAGGCCCATTTCGGCGTGACGGTCGGCTTCATCAGCTCCACCTGGGGCGGTACGCAAACCCAGGCCTGGATCGGCGAGAACGGACTGAGGCCGCTGAAGACCTATGATGACGCCCTGGACCGTCTGGCCCTCTACGCCAAGGATCCGCAAGCCGGCGAGGCGCGGCAGGCGCGCTATTTCGAGGACTGGTGGGTGGCCCATGAACCGGACGCCAAGGCCAAGGCCGCCTGGGCCCGGCCCGATTTCGATGACGCCGGCTGGAAGCCGGTCCGTCCGACAAGGGTGTGGGAACGGCTCGGAGACCCGGAACTGGCCAGCTTCAACGGCGCGGTCTGGTATCGCGCCGACTTCACCCTGACCAAGGCCCAAGCCGAAGGCGCCGCGCGCATCGCTCTGGGCCTGATCGACGACAGCGACACCACCTTCGTCAACGGCGTGCGGGTTGGCGGCATCGAGGGTCGCACGACCCGCCGCGCCTACGCCCTGCCCAAGGGTCTGCTCGTGGCCGGTCGAAACGTCGTCGCGGTCCGCGTGCTCGACTCAGGCGGCTCCGGCGGGCTGTACGACACCGACGACCAGCGCTACCTGGCCATGGCCGACGGATCGAAACTCCCCCTGCCCGAAGCCTGGCGCTATCGCGTGTCGGCGCCCCTGGACGCGCTGGGCGATGTCCCGGTGACGCCCTGGGATCCGACCAAGGGCGCCGGCAGCCTCTATAACGGCATGGTCGCGCCCGTGACGGCCTACACCGTCAAAGGGGTCGCCTGGTATCAGGGCGAGTCCAACGTCTACGACCCACCGGCCTTCGGTCGCCTTCTGCCGGCGTTGATCCATCAATGGCGCGCGGCTTTTGGCGCGCCCGACCTGCCCTTCGTGCTGGCGCAGCTCCCGAACTATGGCCCGGTCAGCGACCGCCCGGGCGCATCGAAGACCGCCGAGGTGCGCGAGCAGCAGCGGCGGACGGCTCAGACCCTGAACCGCGTCGGCCTGACCTCGATCATCGACATCGGCGACCGCTACGACATCCACCCGGGCCAGAAGACCGTCGTGGGCGCCCGGCTCGCCTTGACCGCACGACGCGTGGCCTACGCCGAGACGGTGGCGCAAAGCCCCTCTCCCGTGACCGTGACGCGCTCGGGCGACGATCTGGTCGTGCGCTTCAGGGACACCGCGGACGGCCTGCGCACCTATAGCGGCGACACCGCCATCGGCTTCGAAGTCTGCGACGGTGATCGACGGTGCCGCTACGCCACGGCCGTGGCCAAGGGCGATCACGTGACCCTGGCCGGCGCCAACCGGCCCGAGATCCGCGCCATCCGCTACGCCTGGAGCGACTCCCCGTTCGTCAACCTGTTCAACAGCGAAGACCTGCCGGCAGGCCCCTTCGAAATCACGGTCGATTAAAAGCGGCCGAAGCGATCGCGTGACGGCGCCGTCGGCCGGAACCTGCCCAGGCGGAAATGGCGCGGCCGCGCCCACGAGGGCGTGGCGGTGAGAGAGGGATTCGAACCCTCGATAGAGTTTCCCCTATACACGCGTTCCAGGCGTGCGCCTTCAACCACTCGGCCACCTCACCAGCGCACACGAGTCGGGGGTGGTTGAGACCCCCGGCGCGGGAAGGCGCGCAATATACTCAGGGACCGACAGGTAGCAAGCGCGTTCCCGGATGAAACCGGCGAGGCGAGCGTTTATATCGAGGCGCAAGGATTCCCGCCTCGGAAGGCCGCCATGCCGTCGTCGACCAAGACCCCAGAGAAGCTGAGCGAGACACCCACCGCCGAGACGGCCCTGCCCGGTCGTCCGCAACCCATTCCGACGGCGGAGACGCACTTCGTCAACGGCCGTCCGCTCAAGGGTCCCTATCCGGACGGCCTGGAGACGGCAATCCTGGCCATGGGATGCTTCTGGGGCGTCGAGCGCGTGTTCTGGCAGGTCCCGGGCGTCTATGTGACCGCCGCCGGCTACGCGGCCGGGATCACGCCGAACCCGACCTATGAAGAGGTCTGCACCGGCCGCACCGGGCACGCCGAGGTCGTGCTGGTGGTGTTCGACCCGAGGATCGTCACCTACGAGGCGCTGCTGAAGACCTTCTGGGAGAACCATGATCCGACCCAGGGCATGCGCCAGGGCGGCGACATCGGCACGCAGTACCGCTCGGGCCTCTATGTCACCAACGACGCGCAAGGCTCCGCGGCCGTGGAGTCGAAGGAAGCCTATCAGCAGGCCCTGTCGGCCAAGGGCCTGGGGACCATCACCACCGAGATCGCCGCCGCCGGCCCGTTCTATTTCGCCGAGGACTACCACCAGCAGTACCTGGCCAAGAATCCGGACGGCTATTGCGGCATTGGCGGCACGGGCGTGGTCTGCCCAATCGGGGTGGGTGTTTCGGCCTGATGACCCCCGAAGCGTTCGACGAAGCGTGCTTGGCCCTGCCGGGCGCCACTATGTCCGTTCAGTGGGGCGACGATCATGTTTTCAAGGTGGGCGGCAAGATGTTCGCCGTCCGCGGCGAGGGTGTCACCCTGGGCGGCGGGATCTCGTTCAAGGCCTCGGACGTGGCGTTCGAGGTGCTGACGCAGACCGGTCGCGCCAGACCCGCCCCCTACCTGGCGCGCGCGCGGTGGGTGCATTTCGCGGAGCTGGGCGAGTTGGACGCCGACGAAGTGGCCGACTGGGTGAGGAGCGCCCATGGCCTGGTCGCCGCCAAGCTTACCCGCAGGCTTCGGGCGGAGCTGGGGCTTTAGGACCGGCCAGGCCCTTCATGGCCAGGGCTTCGATAGCGTCCAGCAGGCGCTGGTTGGTCAGGCCTGGCGTCCCCGGGGCCCACTTGGTCAGCCAGATCAACATGCCCACCATCAGCTGCACCACCAGAGCCGGCTCGCACGGCGCGATGGTGCCGTCGGCCATACCCTCTTCCAGAAATCGCTCCAGCCGCCTGGAAAGCCGCGCGGTCCAGGCCTCGATCGCTTGGCGCTGATCCTGGTCAAGATAGGAGCTGTCGCCAAAATAAAGCTGCGGCCCGTTGTCGACAGCGTCGTCCAGCAGGGCCTGCAGGAAACGCCGCAGCTTGCACAGGCCCGTGCCGCCGTCGGCGTCAACCTTGACCAGGATGGCTTCAAACCGCTCCAGCGACCGCTGATGGCCGGCATAGGCCAGGGCCTGCTTATTGGGGAAGTAGTAGTAGAGCGCCGCGTCCTTCAGATCGAGGGCGGCGGCGATATCGGTCATCGTGGCCGCGGCGAAGCCCTTGGCGTTGATGATCTCGATGGCCGCGCGCAGGATCGCCTCGCGCTTCTTCACCGACTTTTGGCTCTGCGCCATCGGCCTGATGTCGTCCCCAAGGCCCCGGGACGTCAGGGCCACAGGGTCTGCCCCCTTAGCCAACCGCTGTCTCTCCTCCACGGGCGCGCACGATTCTTGCGTCGAGCGACTACCGATGCCTTCCAGCATCACCCGAACCCGTTCTGCTGCAAACCGAAAATTCTAACTTGCGCTAGAATATCGAGGTCATATTAAAATCAGCGTCAGTTGCGGACGGATGCAAGCCGTTCGCGCTGGGGCGGAAACATGACGCAAAGCGTCTTCATCCTAGGCCAAGGGCTCGTGACCGCTCTCTGCGGTTCGCGCGGTCGGCCAGGATCGCCCTTCCCTCACGTCAACACGCCCGCTCTTCCCCAAAATAAATCCGCGATTGCTCGAGGCGGGATGGGAAGAAAAGCGGCCGATAATAAAGAAAAACAGGGAGTTCGTTATGAGAAACGTCCACATGCTAGGGGTCTCGGCCCTCGCGCTCGCCATCGCGGCGCCCGCCTACGCGCAAACCACCCAGGCTGACAGCAACTCGATCGCCGAAATCGTCGTCACCGCCACCAAGCGCGAACAGACTCTGCAGGACGTGCCGATCTCGGTCGCCGTCACGGGTCAGCAAACCATCGAACGGGCCCAGGTCCGCGACCTGATCGACCTGCAGTCGGTCGTTCCGTCGCTGAAGGTCCAGCAATTCAACGCCGCGGGCCAGACCAACTTCGTCATCCGCGGCTTCGGCAATGGCAACGGCAACGACGGCATTGAAAGCTCGGTCGGCATCTTCATCGACGGCGTCTATCGCAGCCGCTCCGCCGCCGCCCTGGACGACCTGCCCGAGATCGAGCGCGTCGAGGTTCTGCGCGGCCCGCAATCGACCCTGTTCGGCAAGAACGTGTCGGCCGGCGCGATCAGCATCGTGACCAAGAAGCCGCAGTTCGAGTTCGGCGGTAAGGTCGAAGGCACCTACGGCAACTACAACGCCCGCCAGATCAAGGGCACGATCACCGGCCCGCTCAGCGAGACCCTCGCGGTCCGCCTTTCGGGCAGCCTGAACAAGCGCGACGGCTTCTTCACCAACACGACGACCGGCAACGACGTCAACGACCGCGATCGCTGGTCGATCCGCGGCGACATGCTGTGGGAACCGACCGACAAGACCTCGTTCCGCGTCATCGCCGACTACAACAAGATCAACGAGACCTGCTGCGGCGTGACCTCGATCTACAACGGTCCGGCCACCCTCGCCATCGGCGGCTTGCTGAAGAAGCCGATCAGCGACACCACCAAGATCTTCGACCGCGACGTCATCTTCAACACCGACCCCGAGAACAAGCTGTCGGGCAAGGGCGTTTCGGGCCAGCTCGACCATGACCTCGGCTTCGCAAAGCTGACCGCGATCACGGCCTACCGGAACCAGAAGAACGCCTCGTTCCAGGACATCGACTTCACCGGCGCGGACATCTCCAACAACCGCACCGCCAACACCATCAAGACCTTCACCCAAGAAGTGCGCCTGGCGTCGAACAGCGATGGTCCGCTCAACTGGCTGATCGGCGGCTTCTACCAGAATGAAAAGCTGGATACCGGCCGCACCGTCACCTACGGCAACGACATCCGCGCGTTCGCCGAAGCCCTGTCGGGCCCGGTTCCGGCGGCGCTGCTGGGCGCCCTGCCCGCCACGCTCCGCCCGGCCCTGACCGGCCGGTCGAACCTGTACGCCCTGGAATTCCTGCAGAGCCTGGCGACGCCCACGCTGGTGCGCCCCGGCTTGACCTACTTCCAGCCCGGCCAAGGCATCAACGACTATTACAAGATGAAGCAGGAGTCGTACTCGCTGTTCAGCCAGTTCGACTACAAGGTCACCGAAAAGCTGACCCTGACCGGCGGCCTCGCCTACATGAACGACACGAAGAAGGCCCGTTCGAACGTCGCCCTGAACGACCCATTCTCTTCGCTGAACCTGGGCGCCGTGCCGCAGTTCCCCGCCCTGGGTCTGCCGGGCAACCTGTATAGCGCCCTCGGCGCCCTGCAGTTCTTCTACGGCAACGACCCGACCCACGGCCCGGTCAACTATCCGAACGCCGCCGAGTCCGGCCGACTGAAGGGCGACAAGGTCACCTACGCCGTTCGCGCGGCTTATGACTTCGGCGCGATCAACGCCTATGCCAGCTACTCCACGGGCTGGAAGGCCGGCGCCTTCAACCTGTCGTCCGACAGCCGTCCGCCGAACGCCAACGGCGTGGGCCGCACCGCCCAGCCGGAAAACGTCGACGTCTACGAACTGGGCGTGAAGGCCAGCTTCCCGGGCGGCTACGCCAACATCGCGGCCTTCAAGCAGTCGATCAAGGGCTTCCAGTCCAACGCCTTCACCGGCCTCGGCTACAGCCTGGTCAACGCCGGCGAGGAGTCGGTGAAGGGCTTCGAAGTCGACAGCGCCTGGCGTCCGGTGCAATGGCTGAACCTGGCCGCTTCGGTCACCTATCTCGATCCGAAGTATGACAGCTTCACCGGCGCGGCCTGCGTGGCTTACGACACGGTTCGCTGTCCGGTCGACCCGACCACCGGCCGTCGTCCGAACTTCCGCAATCTGACGGGCGACACCCCGGCCGGCATCGCCAAGTGGTCGTTCTCGACCTCGGCGACGATCAACCACGACATCTCCGAGAACTGGCAGGGCTATGCGCGCGTGGAATACGACCACAGCAGCAAGGTTCAGCTGACGGAAACCGTGTCGCCGGCCCTGGCCAGCTACGGCACCGATGTCGTCAACGCCAGCGTCGGCGTGATCCAGACCGCCGGCCAACTGGAAATCGGCCTGTGGGCCCGTAACCTGACCAACGACGAAAGCCTGATCTCGGCCTTCCCGACGGTGGCCCAGGACGGCAGCTATAGCGGCTATCCGAACGCGCCGCGCACCTACGGCCTGACGGTTCGCAAGAGCTTCTAAGCCGATCCGACGAGGGCGGCCGGGTCCGAGGACCTGGCCGCCCTTTTCTTTACGCAAAGTGGCCTGACCACTTTTCCTTGCGCCCTGGCCGCGGGCCATGCTTCAACCTCTGCGACAAAGCCGAACGGCTGCTGGAGGAACGCGTGATGGGAACGGGATTGAAGGCTCTGGTCGCCGCGGCGTGCGCTCTGGCCCTGCTGGCGCCGCTGGGCGCGTCGGCCTCCTCCCCCACTCTGACCCGGGCCGAGAATCGCGACGGCCAGGATCTCTCGGGGACCTGGCATTACTCGGTCGATCCCTATCGCGACGGCCTAGCCGGCTTCCACCGCGGCGCGCCCGGCGAGGGTCACCGCCGCTATGACGACGTCGATGTCGACGCCGTGACCAAGTCCAGGCCCAACGCCCTCTACGAATACGACATGGACCGCTCGCCCACGGCCACCCTGCCCCAGGGCTGGGTCGGGCACGATCCGAGCCTGCGCTACTACCAGGGTCTGATGTGGTACGAGCGGCGCTTCGACGCCCCGGCGCTGAAGCCCGGCCAACGCGCCTTCCTGCGCTTCGAGGCGGTCAATTACACCGCCAAGGTCTTCCTGAACGGCAAGGCTGTCGGCGAGCACGAGGGCGGCTTCACGCCGTTCTCGATGGAGGTCACCGAGACCTTGCGGGCCAGCAACAACCAGATCACGGTCGGCGTCGACTCCACACCCCAGACCGACGGCGTGCCGCCGCCGGTTACCGACTGGGAGAACTATGGCGGGATCACCCGGCCGATGCGCCTGGTCATCACCCCCGGCACCTTCGTCGACGAGGCTTGGCTGCGCCTGACCAAGGACGGAAAGATCGCCGCCACCGTGAAGCTGGACGGGGCCCAGGCCGCCAACCAGGAGGTCCATGTCCGCGTCGCCGAGCTGGGCCTCGACGTCACCGGCAAGACAGACCCCCAGGGCGTGCTCAACGCCTCGATCGCCGCGCCCAAGGGCCTGGTTCGCTGGTCGCCCGAGAAGCCCAAGCTCTATGACGTCGTCGTCCAGACGGGCGAGGACAAGCTGACCGACCGTGTCGGCTTCCGCACGATCGAGACCAAGGGCAGCGAGATCCTGCTGAACGGCAAGCCGATTTTCCTGCGCGGCGTCTCGGTCCATGAGGAGGAGTTCGGCGACAACCCGGCCCGGACCATCACCGAGGCCGGCGCCCGCGCCCTGCTCTCGGAGGTGAAGGAGGGCCTGCACGGCAACTTCGTGCGCCTCGCCCACTATCCGCACAGCGAGATCACCACCCGCATCGCCGACGAGATGGGCCTGCTGGTGTGGAGCGAAATCCCCGTCTACTGGCTGGTCGACTTCGGCAATCCGCGCACCCTGAAACTGGCGCGGGACATGCTGGCCGACAATATCCGCCGCGACCGCAACCGCGCCTCGATCATCATGTGGAGCGTGGCCAACGAGACGCCGATCACCGAACCGCGCAACGCCTTCCTCTACCAGTTGGTCGACGACGTCCGGGCGCTGGACGACAGCCGCCTGGTCACCGCCGCCCTGCTGACGGCGCGCAAGACCAATGACGGCCCAAACGGCAAGCAAGTCGAGATGGGCCTCAACGACCCGCTGGCCGACAAGCTCGATGTCCTGGCCGCCAACACCTACAACGGCTGGTACAGCGACGACACGCTCGACAGCCTGCCGGCCATGACCTGGAAGGCCACCGACAAGCCGATGGTGTTCTCCGAATTCGGCGCCGACGCCCTGTCCGGCTTCAGCGACCCTGTGCTGATGCGCAAGTTCTCCGAAGACTTTCAGAAGAAGTACTACGAGAAGACCCTGGCCATGGCCGCCAAGGCCTCGACCCTGCGCGGCATGTCGCCCTGGATCCTCAAGGACTTCCGCAGCCCCAGGCGTCAGCATCCGATCTATCAGCAAGGCTGGAACCGTAAGGGACTGGTCTCGCCGACGGGACGGCGCAAACCGGCGTTCTTCGTGCTGCGAGACTTCTACCGACAGAAGGAAGCAGGGCAGTAGGCCAGACGGCCGCGCGGCCATACTCAGGTATAGGTGCGACAGACCAACGCAGGTCCTGGCCAAGCCTTGGTTGAATGGTCCCCGAAGCGGGGATGAAGAACACTGATCGTCGAAACACGGAGCCCCTCTCCCCAAGGGGCGCAACGGAGATCGACGCCATGTCCTATCAACCCGCCGCCCGCAGCTTCGACACCGCCTCCAATCCCTTCGACGGCGTGGTCGCCGGCCAGATCCTGGACGATGAGGTCCGCGCGTTCGCGCCGAGCCTGAAAGACATACTGGCCCGCGCCGAACGCTCGATCGGCGGCGACCTGGACGCCACCCGCGCCCTGCTGGCTCGAGCCAACGCGATGATCGCCGAGGCGGTCGAGACGCAAGGTCGAACGCGCGAGGTCAGCCTGGGCGGTCTCGCCCCCTGGCAGGCTAAGCGGGTCAGCGCCCACATCGACGCCCACCTCGGCGACACCATCCCGGTCTCGCACCTGGCCCAGCTGGTCACACTGAGCGCCGGCCACTTCAGCCGCGCCTTCAAGCAGACCTTCGGCGACACCCCGCACGGTCATGTCATGCGCCGACGGGTCGAGACAGCCAAGGCGATGATGCTCAAGAGCGCCGAACCGCTCAGCCAGATCGCCTATCTGTGCGGCTTCGCCGACCAGGCCCACTTCTCGCGAACCTTCCGGAAGCTGGCCGGCGCGACGCCCCTGGCCTGGCGCCGAGCCCACTACGGGCGCGCCTGAGCGTCCATGCAATCGACTGCGCCCGTTTGTCGCACACATTCGGCAACCTAGACCGTTGCCATTCGCTCGGGACTCGACGAAGGTCCTCGGACTCGGCGCACCCCACCGCGTCCGACACCTTTTAAAGCCGGCTGGCCACGCCTCGCGCGAGACCAGCCGGCTTCATTTAAGGGCTCCCCGTTGGGTCTCGCCCCTGACGACAACGCCGGGACCGTGGGCCGACCATCATCGCGCACGTTCCCGTTGATCCCGGCTCTCTAGGCCGCGGGCAGGACCACCCGGAACAAGGCCCCACCATCCTGCGCGGTCTCCGCGGCGATGACGCCGCCATGCGCCTCGACGATCGACTTGCTGATCGACAGGCCCATGCCCATCCCCGTCGCCTTGGTCGAATGGAAGGCCTTGAAAAGGACTTGCGCGTTCCGCGCCGCCACGCCGGGGCCCGTATCGGCCACCTCCAGCACGACCCGATCGTCCGCGCGCCGCGTGGAGAGAGTCAGATCGCGCGCGCCGTCGCGTCCCGCCATGGCCTGAATGCCGTTCATGGCCAGGTTGATGACCACCTGCTGCAGCTGCACCCGGTCGCCCAGGACCTCGCCCACGTCCGGCGACAGGGCCAGGATCAGCCGCACGTCGTGCGCCGCCAGTTCGCGCTTCAGCAGCAGCGCGGCGTCCTCGATCGCCGCGTTCAGCGCCACCGGCGCGCGCTGCGGATCCTTGTTCGAGGCCAGGGCCCGGATGCGGCTGATGATGTCCGAGGCGCGCTGCCCCTCGACGATCATCCGCCCCATCGCCGCGCGGGCCTCTTCCAGGTCGGGCTCGGCGCGGTTGATCCAGCGCAGACCCGCCTCGCCGTTGGTGACGATGGCGGCCAGAGGCTGGTTGACCTCGTGGGCGATCGAGGCGGTCAGTTCGCCCAGGGTCGAGACCCGGGCGGCGTGGGCTAGGTCCGCCTCGGCCTTGCGCAGGGCGTCTTGCGCTGCCAGTCGGTCGCTGATGTCGACGATGCCGACCAGCACCGTGCCGCGCTTGACCCCGTCGCGCGGGTAGCAGGTGGTGAAGAGGGCGTCGAACTCCGTCCCGTCGGCCTTGCAGAACCGCGCCTCGGCCTCGTAGCTGTGCCGGCGCTCCAGGGCCGCGAAGACGCTCTCGGCGAACACCCTTTCGCTGGACCGAGGCCAGAACCGCGACACAGAGCCCAGCAGGTCCTCTCGCGGCGCGCCGAACAGGGCGACGGACTTGTCGTTGACGTCGACCACCCTCGAGACCTCGATCATCCGCCGGATCACCTCGGGATGCTCGGCGACATAGGCGCGGACGTCGGTCATGCCCTTGGCCTGCAGGTCGGCCAGCACCTCGCCCAGGTCGTTGAAGTCCAGCTCCCAGAACGACACCGCCATGGCCCGAAAGACGTTGCTGTAGCGATACTCGCTGTATTTCAGATCCAGCGCCGCCTTGCGGGCGGCGGTGACGTCGCGGCCAGTCTCCAACACCTCGATCGGCGTCCCGGCCGCGTCGCGACGCAGGGTCCAGCGGCCGTCGACGACCACCGTCTCGCCGGCGGCCGTGGTCCGGGTCAACTCGCCCTCCCAGTGGCCGGTCTCGATCAGCTGAGCCTTGATCGCCGCGATCTCGGCCGGATACCGCGTGGCGAGCAAGACGTCGGGATCCCCGCCCATGGCCGTCTCGCGCGCGTGGCCGTACAGCGCCGCGGCGCCGCGGTTCCAGAAGGTGATCCGACCCTCCAGATCGCTGACGAAGATGGCGTCATGCGCCGCGTCCAGCATCTCGGCCAGGTCCTGGCGCCGGCGGTCGACGTCTTCGGTGATCATGCGGCCCCCATCTCCGATTGCATAATTGACGAGGCCGCGCGTCTGGTCCAGCTAACGAGAACGATGGTCACCCAAACAGTCCATATCGTCGATGATGACGGCGCCCTGCGCGAGGCCCTGGACAGTCTGTTCCGCTCGGTCGGACTGGAGACCAAGGCGTTCGGCAACGCCCAGGAGTTCCTGCAGTCGGGCCACGCTCACGACGCCGGCTGCCTGGTGCTGGACGTGCGCCTCCCGGGCCTCTCCGGCCTGGATTTCCAAGAGAAGCTGGCCGCCGCCGACATCCGCATGCCCATCGTGCTGATGACCGGCCATGGCGACATCCCGATGAGCGTGCGCGGCATGAAGGCCGGGGCCGTCGACTTCCTGACCAAGCCCTTCCGCGATCAGGACATGCTGGACGCGGTCGCCGCGGCCCTGGAGCGCGATGCGACCGCCCGCGCCCAGCAGGGCGGCCTCGACGACCTGCGCGCCCTCTACGAGACGCTGAGCGGGCGTGAGAAGCAGGTCATGGCCCTTGTGGCCAGCGGGCTGATGAACAAGCAGGCCGCCCATCAGCTGGGCTTGTCCGAGATCACCGTGAAGATCCATCGCGGCAACCTGATGCGGAAGATGGAGGCCCGGAGCCTGGCGGATCTGGTCCGCATGGCCGAGATGCTCAAGCTGCGGCCCGAAGACCCCGCGTGACGGACCGTCTTGAACGATCCTCACGCAAGAGCACACAAACCTCCGTATAATTTCCGCGACCGCGGTTATCGGGCACTGATCGTGGCGCGACCCGCCGTCGCGCGTTCGAGGAAGCCCGCTTGTCCCCCTCCCCCCTCATCTGTGTCGTCGACGACGACGACTCGGTCCGCGTCTCGCTGGAGGGGCTGCTGCGATCCCTGGGTCATCGCGTCGAGGGGTTCGACAGCGCCACGGCGTTTATGGCCTCGGCCGCGCGCGGTCGGGCCGACTGCGTGATCAGCGACCTGCAGATGCCGGGCATGACCGGCGTCGAGATGAAGGAGGCCATGATCGCCGCCGGCGAGAACACCCCGGTCATCCTGATCACCGCCTTCGCCGACGACGCCCAGAGGCTCCGGGCCGAAAGGGCGGGCGTGACCTGCTTCCTGCCCAAGCCCTTCACCGGCGAGAGGCTCATCGACTGCCTGAACCGGGCTTTGATTGGCTGACTAGAACGGCTTGTCGCCCTTGATCGTCACGCGCTCGACGATCCGCTCCTGGGGCCAGTAGTCGAGGACCGCGTAGTGCTGCGTCGCGCGGTTGTCCCAGAAGACGATGGCGTTCGGAGTCCAGCGGAAGCGGACCTGATATTCGGGCGATTTCACCCGGTCCAGCAGGTCGGCCAGCAGCGTCTTGGCCTCGTCCTCAGGCAGGCCCAGGATCCGGGTTGTGAAGACCTTGTTGACGAACAGGTGCTTCTCGCCGGTCTCCGGATGGATGCGAACCACCGGGTGGATCATCGGCGGATACTCCGCGCGCAACGCCTGACGCTTGGCCTCGTCGACGCGGTAGCCGTAGCTCTGGATGATGTCGTGCTCGGCCGTGAGGGTCGCCAGTTTGTCCTTCAACGCCTGGGGCAGGTCGGCATAGATGGCGGCCGTGTCGGCGAACAGGGTGTCGCCGCCCAGGGGCGGCATGCGCCGCATCCGTAGCACCCCGCCCATCGACGGCGCCTCGCGGAAGGTGACGTCGGTGTGCCACTTGTTGGCGGCGCGGACGATCGGGACGATCTCCTCGCGCAGCTTCATGCCGTCGGCCGCCTCGATGTGCAGGATCTCCGGAAAGCCCGGCACATGGGCGGTGACCGGATGGCCCTCCAGCTCGCCAAAGTACCGGCCAAAGCGGACGTGATCCTCGTAGGAAATGTCCTGGTCGCGGAAGAACACCACCTTGTGGCGCAGCAGGGCCGCGCGGATCGCCGCGACGATCTCGGGGCTCAGTGGCCGCGTCAGGTCGAGCCCCGAGATCTCCGCTCCCAGCACCGTGCCGACGGGCTTGATGGTCAGGCCGGCATGGGGAGCCGCGTCGTGTTCGGAGATCGAGACCGGAGCGTTCATGGCGTCCTCCCTGGACTTTCCAGAACCCTACGATTGAACGCCGATCTCTCAATTCACAAATTCTGGGGCCGGTACGCCCGTTCCTCATAGTCGAACCAGTCGAAGTCGGCCGGCGCGGCGGCGCCGGAGACGTCCTGGCAGGCCATGCCGACGAAGGCGCCGGTGAAGTTGGGCGCGCCAGGGGCGCTGGCCTCATCGGACAGGATCGAGGCGTCGAACACCTCCGGCAGCCAGGCCCAGGCGCCCTCGCCCTGCCGGAATCCGAACCGCAAGCGCTCGAAGTCGACCTCGACGCGCAGCTCGACCGGGCCGGCGGCCAGCGGGATGGGCGCGGTGAAGCTGTCCGACTGCGGGCTGTCGGGACTGCAGCTCATCACCCGCAGATGCTTGCCGATCGCGTCGTCGTGGCTGACATGCAGATAGTGCAGCTTGGAGCCGTTGTAGTAGCAGATCAGCCCCGCGGCCTGCTGGAAGTGCTCGGGCTCGAAGTCCAGCACCGTGGCGGCCGAGTAGCAGTGGGCCTGCTGGCGTCGGGCGACCAGGGCTTGGCGGAAGACGCTGCCCACGCTCTCGCGGCCGTAGAGGCGCAAGAAGCCGGGCCTGGCGGTCAGGCTGAAGATCTCGTCCGGATAGGGCGTGCGCAGCCATTGGAAGTCGATCGGCAGGTCTGGACCGTCAAAGCTCGCGCGCGTTGGCGCCGCAGGCCAAAGCTGCTCGGGCAGGTCCGGCGCCGGGGTCTCCAGCGTCGGATCGCCCGAGCCGTCCAGCGTGCGCGGCCAGCCGTCCTCGCCCCAGACCAGCTTCTGGATCGCCGTCTCGCGCCCGAGCGTGCAGCGGCCCCGATTGGGAATCGGCCGGCCGATCAGATAGGCCGCGTAGGTCTCCCCGTCGGCGGTCTCGACCAGATCCGCGTGGCCCGCGCGTTGCAGCGCCACATGCGGCCGGTCGCGGGAGGTCAGGACGTAGGTGTCGGGGTGCAGTTCATACGGACCGGCGAGGTCGCGCGATCTTGCCATGGTCATGGCGTGACCCCAGCCGGTGCCGCCCTCGGCAGTGACCAGGTAGTACCAGCCGTCGCGCTTGTAGAGGTGCGGAGCCTCGGTCAGGCCGATCGGCGTGCCCTGGAAGATCACCTTGCGCTCGCCGACCAGCTTCCGCTCGGCGACCGAATATTCCTGCAGCACGATGCCGGCGAAGCGGTTCTTGCCCGGACGGTGATCCCACAGCTGATTGACCAGCCATTTGCGGCCGTCGTCGTCGTGGAACAGCGACGGATCGAAGCCCGAGCTGTTCAGATGGATGGGATCCGACCACGCGCCGTCGATCGTGTCGGCCGTGACCAGGTAGTTGTGGAAGTCGCGCAAACTGGCGCCGGACGCCCCGCCGACCGTGGTCCGGCCGTATCGCTTCACGTCGGTGAAGATCAGCCAGAACTTGCCGTCGGCGTGGGTCAGGCACGGCGCCCAGACCCCACAGCCGTCGGGGTCGCCGCGCATGTCCAGCTGGCTCGGACGGGTCAGCGGCCGGCCCAGCAAGCGCCAGTTCTTGAGGTCGCGCGAGTGGTGGATCTGGACGCCCGGGAACCACTCGAAGGTCGAGGTGGCGACATAGTAGTCCCGCCCCACCCGGACGATCGACGGGTCGGGATTGAAGCCGCGCAGGATGGGATTGGAAATCACGCTCATGCTTTTACCGTCTCGGATGTTCCATTTGGCGCGGCGCGGTCCTTGACGAGCGTCCACAGCAGAACGGCCCCGGCGATGTCCAGCACGCCCAGGGCCACGAAGAACGGGTCATAGCCGATCGTCGTCACCAGCCCGCCGATCAGCAGCGAGAACAGCAGCAGACCCAGATTGCCCATCATGCCGGCCAGGCCCGCCACCGTGGCGACCTCGTCACGGCGAAAGAGGTCGGAGGCCATGGTGATGACGGTCACCGACAGGGTCTGGTGCGCGAAGCCGCCCAGGCAGAGCAGCGCGATGGCCGCGTAGGCGCTCTCGACCTTGCCGACGAACACCATGCCCGTCATCAGGACCGCGCCCAGGGTGAAGGCGATGCGACGGGCGTTGATCAGCGAAACACCGCGCTTCTGCAGGAAGTGCGCGATCACCGGCCCAGCCAGGCAGCCCAGGTCGGCGGCCACGAACGGCATCCAGGCGAACAGGGCGATCTGCTTGAGGTCGAAGCCGCGGGTCTGCGACAGATAGAGCGGCACCCAGAACGACAGCGTCCCCCAGGTCGGATCGGCCAGGAAGCGCGGCAGGGCGATGCCCCAGAACTGGCCCTGCTTCAGGATCGAGATGATCGACGGCTTGGCTCCGGTGGCGGTCAGGTGCGCTTCCTGGCCCGTGGCGATCAGCGCGCGCTCCTCGTCGGTCATCGACGGGTGCCGCTCGGGCGAGCGGTAGAAGAAGAGCCACAGCACCACCCAGACCAGGCCGAAGGCGCCGGTCAATACGAAGGCCGCTCGCCAGTTCCAGGCCAGCACGGCCCACACCACCAGCGGCGGCGCCAGAACCGAACCGATCGAGGCGCCGATGTTGAACACCGCGCCGGCGAAGCCCCGCTCCCTCGCCGGAAACCAGGTCGCCACCGTCTTCATGCCGGCCGGCTGGGCCGAACCCTCGGCCAGGCCCAGGAAGGCGCGCAGGAAGGCGAAACCCTGCCAGTTATGAACCAGGCCATGGGCCATGGCGATCAGCGACCAGGCCGCCGCGAAGACCGCGAAGCCTGTGCGCAGGCCCAGGGTGTCGAGCACATAGCCGCAGACCGGCTGCAGCATGATCCCCAGCTGGAAGGCGCCCGTGATCCAGGAATACTCCTTCACGGAGATATCCAGGTCCTTCATCACCGTCGGGGCGGCGATGCCCATGGTCGAGCGGGTCAGGTAGTTGACGATCGCGCCCAGCATGACCAGGCCGATGATCCACCAGCGCAGGGCTTTCAATTTCGGCAAGGCGGCTCTCCCCGTTGGGCGCGCTCAAGCCGGCCCATTAAATGGTACCGCTATCGCCGATAAGATCTGACGTCCACCCTGTCGTGGTCTGATATCACCCGGCCTTCTTCCGGGACGGATGACCGGCCGACAGGGCCTTGGCGCGGCTGGCGGCGCGGGTCGAGGCGGACGGCGCCGTCTTGGCGGATTTGGCGGCGCCCTTGCTCTTGGGCCGGGCCTTGAGACGGGCGTCCCTCTCGGCCGCCAGCTTCTGGAAGGCCCGCACGTGCCTGTCCGCCCGCTGCTTGCAGTGGGCGTGCATCACCTCGAGTTCCTTGTCGGTCAGCTTCTCGATGCCGATGAAGTCGTCCTCGGCCTCGGTGGTGGCGCGGATCAGCTCGTCAAGCTTGGTCTGCAAGGCCAGGCCGTCGCGGTTCTGCGTATTCTGGATCAGGAACACCATCAGGAAGGTGATGATCGTCGTGCCGGTGTTGATCACCAGCTGCCAGGTCTCGGAGAACTTGAAGATCGGCCCCGTCACCGCCCACAGCACCACGAGGGCGACGCAAATCAGGAACGCGGGCGGACTGCCCGTGGCACGGGCCGTGACGTTGGCGAATTTGGCGAACAGCTTGTCCACGAGACGATCTCCTTGCGATCGCCCCGGTAACGCTTAGACCGCCGCGGAAGCTCCGCGCCGCGGCATCGGCTGATGCAGAGCCTGGGCGCCGCGCCGCGCGACCTCGCCCACGAAGCGGTCCTTGCCGTCCGCCGCGGCGGCCGATTCCCAGACGAAGACACCGACGCAGTCGTGCGCCGCCGCGACCTCGGCCGCCAGTTCCAGGGCGTCGACATCGCCCTCGGCGGTGTTGGCGATGAAGGTCAGGGACACGCCGTCGGCGCGCCGTGGGTAGAAGAGGTACGTCGGCATGATGTGAACTCCTGCCTTTCGAGCGGGAGTGAAGCCTGGGCTTCGTCTCTCGGTCATCGGCGCTCGAGAGGACCGTGCCGATGATGACTAGAGCTTAACACCCCGATTTGGGGATATCGAGCAAATACAGCCAAGTGGAAAAATAAACATAAGTCGTGAACCCGACATTCATGTGTCGGCGATTTCTATAAACCATCGAAATACATGATAAATACGAAGTACTCGATACGCGCTACCGGCGGCGTCATAGATTTTGAATCGACGACGAAGGCCTCTGCACCAGCGACCACAAGCACCGCCGCCGGCGGCGGAAGAGGCCGCGCAACGAGTGGCCTTACCAGTTGAACATGGTCCCGTCCTGAAGACGGTTCACCGGCAGGTAGGCGCGCTTGTATTCGTACTTTCCGGCCAGATCCTCGTCGATGTCGACGCCCAGGCCCGGCTTGTCGCCCGGGTGCAGCATGCCGTCATCGAAGGTATAGGCGTGCGGGAACACGGCGTCCGTCTCCGGCGTGTGGCGCATGTATTCCTGCAGGCCGAAGTTCGGGATCGACATGTCGAAATGCAGGGCCGCGGCCATGGTGATCGGCGACAGATCGGTAGCGCCGTGGCAGCCGGTCTTGACGTGGTGCAGGTCGGCGAAGGCGGCGATCTTCTTCAGATTGCTGATCCCGCCCGCGTGCAGCACGGTCGCGCGCAGATAGTCGATCAATTGCTCCTCGATCAGTTGCTTGCAGTCCCAGACGTGAGCGAAGATTTCGCCGACGGCCAGCGGCGTAGTGGTGTGCTGGCGGATCAGGCGGAAGCCGGCCTGGTTCTCGGCCGGGACCGAGTCCTCCAGCCAGAACAGGCGATAGGGCTCCAGGTCCTTGCCCAGGCGGGCGGCCTCGATCGGGGTCAGGCGATGGTGGACGTCGTGCAGCAGGTGGACGTCCCAGCCCAGGACCTCACGCGCCTTCTCGAACAGTTTCGGCACGTGGTTCAGGTACTTGGCGGTCGACCACAGGTTCTCGGTGGGCAGGTTGCCGTCGGCCGGCTCGTAGAACATCTTGTCGCCGGAGACGCCGTAGGTGCTGGGCAGGCCGGGCACGCCCGTCTGCAGGCGAATGGCCTTGTAGCCCATGGCCTTGTACTTCACCGCCTCGGCGATGGTCTCGTCGATGGTCTCGCCGTTGGCGTGGCCGTAGACGGTGACGCCGGTGCGGCACGCGCCGCCCAGCAGCTGATAGACCGGCAGACCCGCGACCTTGCCCTTGATGTCCCACAGAGCCATGTCGACGGCCGCCAGGGCGGTCATGGCCACCGGACCGCCGCGCCAGTACGAGCCGCGATAGAAGAACTGCCAGATGTCCTCGATCTGGTGGGCGTCGCGGCCGATCAGGCTGGGGATCATGTGATCCTGCAGGAAGCCCACCACCGACAGTTCGCGCCCGTTCAGGGTGGCGTCGCCGACCCCGGTGACCCCGTCCTCGGTCGTGATCTTCAGCGTCACGAAGTTGCGGCCGGGGCAGGTGACGATGACCTTGGCGTCGATGATCTTCAGCATGGACCTGGAATAGCTAAGCGGGGCCTTAAAGTGGCCTGACCACTTCTAGCGACTTATCCGACAAGAAGCTAGTGACCGCGCCCTTCCATCGCCCTCAAGCCCGGTAGCGCGAACATCGGCCATACAATAGGCTAGGCGCGCGCCGACGCCGCGTCGGCTCGATCAGCGAAAACACATGACCACTTCGACGGCAGAAACCCGCAAGCTCTACCAACAGGTGGCCAACTCGATCGCCGACTCGATTCGCGACGGCACGCACCGCCCTGGCCAGCGCCTGCCGTCCGAGCGGGATCTGGCGGAAGACTACAAGGTCAGCCGTCCGACCGTCCGCGAGGCGATGATCGCCCTGGAAATCCGCGGCCTGGTCGAGGCCCGCCACGGCTCGGGCGTCTATGTCACCGAAGCCCCGCGCGCCGAGGTCACCGCACCCGAACTGGACATCGGCGCCTTCGAGCTGACCGAGGCCCGCCGCCTGATCGAGGGCGAGGTCGCGGCCCTGGCCGCCGCCACCATCACCGACGAGGAACTGGCCGAGCTGGCGACGATCATGGACGACATGGTCGTGGAGAACGACAGCGACCCGCGCGGCGGCGAGCGCGCCGACCGCCGCTTCCACGTGACCATCGCCCAGGCCAGCCGCAACAGCGCCCTGGTCACCGTCGTCGAGAACCTCTGGGACCTGCGCTACAAGTCGCCCCTGTGCCGCGCCATGCTGGAGCGCGCCCGCCAGGTCGGCGTGCGCCCGCTGATCGACGACCATCAGGAGATCCTGCGGGCCCTGAAGCAACGCGACCCCACCGCCGCCCGCAACGCCATGCGCGAGCACCTGGGCCGAGTGATCGACAACCTGCTGACCGCGACCGAGATCGACGCGCTGGAACGGGCGCGGAACGAAGTCGCGGCTCGGCGAACCGAGCTGGCGAGAAGGTCGGCGATCTAAAGCGGCCTACTTTCGATACGCCCCGATCGTCAGCCGGCTTTGCGCCGCAGGGTCCTTCTTGGCGATGAAGCCGGCCTTGGCCGCGAAGCTCGCGTCGCCGTAGGCCGCCGCCGCCAGATCATACAGCGGCAGAGCCTCTTCCGTGGCGTCCTGCGGCTTTAGTTCCTTGAACGGGAAGGCCGCCTCGTCGCCGACATACGGGGCAAGGTAGTCGAAGGCGGCGCGGATGCCCTGCCCCCTCGGCCCCTTGTAGCCCCACAGGTCGACGCCGACGCACGGCCCCAGCTCGGCCATGCCGACCAACGGTTCCAGGGCGAAATAGCTGTAGTGCAGGCCCCTGGTGCGGGCCAATTCCTTGGGCATCTTGCCGTCGGGGTCGATCTGCGGATCGACGCGGGTCTTGCCGGCCTCGGCGATCACCGTCCTGGCCAGGTCCGGCCGACGCGCGAACAACGAGAAGGTCGCCAGCTGGTAGTCGTACCAGATGCCGTGGTTGTTCTGGGCGGCGCGTTCTTCCTTGGCGGTCGGCCCTGTTCCCAGCCAGGCGACGTAGTCGCCGAACCAAGCCTCCAATCCCTTCTGCTCCGCCGGCGCGAGCGCCTTGGAGGGGGCCAGGAGCCCGATCGACTCGACCACGCGCAGCAGTCTGAAGGTGTCGAGCACGCCCTCGGCGCGGCCCGGGGTGCGGCCAGGCACGCCCTGGGCGTAGCTCATGGACGGGTTCATGCGCGTGGCCGGATCCAGGAACCACACGCGCAGCAGTTGGGCGGCCTTGGTCGCGTACTTGGCGTCGTCGGTGAAATAGTAGGCCAGGGACAGAGCCTCGACGGCGCTGGCCATGCTGTCCATGCGCACGGCGTCGAAGGCGTTGGTGTTCCTTTCCGGATTCACCTCGCCGTCCCTGCGGATATAGGGCTCGCCGGTCGGCTGGGCCGGATCCGGCCACCAGTACGGGCCCATCGAGATATAGTCGTGCTTGTCGCCGCTGGGCGGGACGCGGGTCTTCTCGGTGACGGCGTAGGACGGGCCGTCCAACGCCTTTTCCGCGCGGGCCAGCAGGGCCCTGTAGGCCAGTGCGACGGACGGATCGGCGAGATCGGCCTTGACGGCCTTCAACCACTGCGGCTTCCAGCGGAAGGTGCGGCGGCCGTCGAAGTCGGCGGCGTAGCCCTCCTCGGCCTTGCAGACGGGGCCAGCGGCCAGGGCCGGCACGGCGGTCGAGAGCGCGCTAGCGGCGGCGGCGCTCAGGACCAGGGTTCGGATTGTTGAGCGGATCGTTGCGTCCTCCCACTCCTCGCGCCGCGGCATCAAGGCTGCGGGCCTGCGTCATCCAGAAACCGGCGCCAAAACTGCTACACCGCAACCAGGCGACCAGACAAGCGGACTGGCATGACCAATATTCCGAATCGGCCATACGATTTGCCCAGGGGCGACAGGATCAGGTAAGACAACTTGCGACGGATCCATAGGCGCACCGCCGACCAGCGCCCGGCAGAGGCGCGCCCCGGGGAGGTTTCGGATGCGCGTACGGTTCGCGACGGCTGTGATCTGCCTGACCTTGAGCGCCCTTCCCGCCGCCGCACAGCCCCCGAAATCGTCCAGGCCCGCCACGGCGACCGCCGACCTTTCCGCCGCCGCCCTGACCCTGGGCCGCGCCGTCGCCTACTGGCAGCTGCGCCACATGGACGGCCAATTCGACTATGTGAAAACCCAGCACGCCAAGACCCAAAATCCGCGCGGCTGGATCCAAGGCGCCTTCTATGCCGGCCTGGCCGCCTTCGCCGAGCGGACAGGGGACCGAGGTTACGCCCTGGCCCTGCGCGCGCACGGCACCCAGGAGGGCTGGGGCCTGGGCTCGCGCCCGTTGCACGCCGACGATCACGTCATCGCTCAGTCGTGGATCTGGACCTACGGCCGTGATCCGGACCCCGCTCAGATCGCGCCGGTGAAGGCCCGCTTCGACGCCATCCTGGCCGATCCGCCCAAGGCCGACCTGACCTTCATCGACGGCGCGGAAGACCAGCCCTGTCAGGCCCGCTGGTGCTGGAGCGACGCCCTGTTCATGGCGCCGCCGACCTGGATCGCCCTGTCGGCCGCCACTGGTGACCCCCGCTACGCCGCCTATGGCGACCGGGAGTTCTGGGCCGCCACCGACTGGCTGCTGGACAAGCGGGAAGGCCTCTATTTCCGCGATAGCCGATACTTCGACAGGAAGGACGACCAAGGTCGCAAGATCTTCTGGAGCCGCGGCAATGGCTGGGCCTATGCGGGCGTCGTCAACATCCTGAAAGCCCTGCCCGCGAACCATCCGTCTCGCCCGCGCTACGTGGCGCTGTTCAAGCAGATGTCGGCCCGGCTGACGGCCCTGCAGAAGCCCGATGGCTACTGGCCCGTCTCGCTGCTGGCGCCCGAGCACAGCCCGCCGGAAAGCAGCGGGACCGGCTTCTTCGTCTATGGCCTGGCCTGGGGCGTGAATAACGGACTGCTGAAGGCGCCGAAATATAAAGCCGCCGCGCGCCGGGGGTGGAACGCGCTGGCCCAGGCCATGCGCCCGGACGGCAAGCTGGGCTGGGTGCAGCAGGTCGGCTATGCCCCCGAACACGTCGAAGCCGACGACACTCAACTGTATGGCGCCGGAGCGTTCCTGCTCGCGGCCTCGGAAGTGTCGCGCGGCCGCTTCTAGCGGCCCGCATAGCCTTTGGACTCAACTCAAGATCTGGCGGCGTCGCGCGACTAAGCTCGCGCGCGACGCCGCGCGACTTTGCGCGAACCTAAATATCGCTATTCGACGAACGGCTCGATTATTATCTACACTAAAAACGCTACATAGAGTTCATCGTTCTTCGAACGGCGAGTTTTCGGCGATATCGAGAAGCGATATTTATAATTTTCCGTAATGTTTCGCCGACGATATAGGACTGTCTTATTGCCGCCCCAATTCACCAAAGTCGTGTCCTTATAGATACAGCTTAAAGACAATTCGATTACAGCAAGTGCCTCACGATTGACCATCCGGGCCCGAAGCTCCTAAGGCGCCGACAACCGCCAGATCGCGGCGGGAAACACATCTTGCATCGGGCTGTAAGGACGGCGGCGCGCGCGCCGACGAGGGCGGCCCGGAAGGATAAAGACATGAACTATCCGTTTACCCGGGGCCGCTTGCTCGCGACCTCGATGATCGTGGGCGTGGCCACGCTGGCCGGCTTCGCCGCGAACGCCCAGACCACCGCGCCGGCCGCTCAGTCGGCCGCCCAGGACAACGAGGTCGAGGCCGTCGTCGTCACCGGTTCGCTGCTCCGCCGCACCGACACCGCCACCCCCTCGCCGGTCCAGGTCCAGACCAACGAACAACTCAAGGCCCAGGGCATCACGACGGTGGCCGACGCCATCCGCAGCCTGTCGGCCGACAACTCGGGCTCGGTGCCCGCCGCCTTCGGCAGCGGCTTCGCCGCGGGCTCGACGGGCGTTGCCCTGCGCGGCCTGACCGTCAACTCGACCCTGGTGATGATCGACGGCCTCCGCAACGCCAGCTACCCGCTGGCCGATGACGGCCAGCGCTCGTTCGTCGACCTCAACTCGATCCCGTTCAACGCGGTCGAGCGCATCGAGACTCTGAAGGACGGCGCTTCGTCGCTGTACGGCGCCGACGCCATCGGCGGCGTGGTCAACATCATCATGAAGTCGAACTTCCAGGGCATGGGCGCTGACCTGTCGGTCGGCACGTCCGAGCACGGCGGCGGCGACCAGTACCGCTTCAACGGCGAGGTCGGCTATGGCGACCTGAACACCGACAAGTACAACATGTACCTGGACGTCGAGTACCAGCTCGACAAGCGCATCCGCATCGATCAGCGCGGCTATCCGTACGACACCTTCGACCTGTCGGGCATTCCGGGCGGCAGCAACGACAACCCGGGCGCCGGCGGCAGCACCTACTACGGTCAGGTCAAGCGCGCGAAGATGGGCACGGCGGGCGACATCTCGACCGGCGTCGCCCTGGCCGATCAACTGTGGCAACCGCTGCGCACCTGCGCGGCCGACGCCCCGCTGACCACCTCGGCCGGCGGCGCGTACTGCGCCCAGAACGTCGCCAAGCTGGGCGACGTCCAGCCCAAGCAAGAGCGCGTGGGCGCCTATGGCCGCTTCACGATCAAGCCGAACGACAACTTCCAGGCCTATCTGTCGGCCAGCTTCATGCAGTCGAAGACCTCGACCCGTGGCGCTGAACGCTCGATCTCGTCATCGACGCCGCACAACCTGTCGAACATCGTCCTGCCGGCCCTGCTGTCGAACGGCCAGCTGAACCCGAACAATCCGTTCGCGGCCGAGGGTTATGACGCGCTGATCCGCTACCGCTTCAGCGACATCCCGTTCTACGCCAACTACACCAACCGCATGGCCCGCCTGGTCGGCGGCGTCGAAGGCTCGGCGGCCGACTGGAACTACAAGGCCAATCTGGTCATCGCCCACGGCTGGCTGGAGAGCGCCAACCACGGCTACATCAGCTACAACGCGCTGATCGACGCGGTGAACAACGGCACGTACAACTTCCTCGACCCGTCGAAGAACAGCCAGGCTGTCCGCAGCGCCCTCGCCCCGGTCCTGGCCAAGACCTCGACCAGCGACCTGGACTCGATCAACTTCCAGGCCTCGCGCGACGTCTTCAACCTGCCGGGCGGCCCCGCCCAGCTGGGTCTGGGCGGCGAGTTCCGCTACGAGGCGGTCAACGACCCGGCCCTGAACCCGACCAACGACGCCCAGGGCCTTGGCAACGCCCGCACCATCGGCAACCGCACGGTCGCCTCGGCCTTCGCCGAGCTGGGCATGCCGGTGCTGGACAATGTCGAGGTCAACGTCTCGGGTCGCTATGACCACTATTCGGACTTCGGCGGCAACTTCTCGCCGAAGATCGGCGTCAAGTACACGCCCATCAAGACGGTCGCCCTGCGCGCCACCGTCTCGAAGGGCTTCCGCGCGCCGTCGTTCTCGGAATCGGGCGACTCGGCCAGCCAGGGCTTCACGAACTTCTCGTTCGCGAACTACCCCGACTTCGTCGCGGCCCACGGCGGCAGCGAGTATACCAAGACCTACTCGCTCTCGAGCATCACCGCGGCCAACCCGGACCTGAAGCCGGAGAAGTCGACCAGCTACACCATGGGCGCGGTGTGGGCCCCCACCCGCAACTTCAGCGTCTCGCTGGACTACTACCACATCAAGAAGACCGACGTGATCGCGCAGGCCAGCGCGGGTGACGCCATCGCCGCCTACTACGCCGGCGAAGCCATCCCGGCCGGCTACGTGGTGACCCCCGACCTGCCGGATCCGGACGCCCCGAACGCCCTGCCGCGCATCCTGTCGGTGGCCTCGCCGTACATCAACGCCGACTCGCTGCGCACCAGCGGCATGGACCTGAACGTCCAGAACACGATGTACCTGCCCGCCGACGTCAAGTGGACCAGCGAGCTGAACGCCACCGTGCTGTTCGACTTCAAGTACACCCAGGGCGGGGTGACCTATAACTACGTCGGCAAGCAGGCCCCGTACGTCCTGTCGTCGGGCGCCGGCACGCCGAAGTACCGCGCCTCGTGGAGCAACACCTTCACCCGCGGTCCGGCCACGATGACCGGCACCCTGAACTATGTCAGCGGCCTGCGCTCGATCGACGAAAGCTATGTGGGCGACCAGACCTGCCTGTACGGCGACGCCGACTTCAAGTGCCACACGAAGGACTTCATCTCCTTCGACCTGACCGGCGGCTACGACGTCACCGAGCACACGACGGTCTATGCCGACGTGCTGAACCTGTTCGACGCCGGCCCGATGTTCAACCCGGCCAACTACGCCGCGGTGAACTGGAACCCGACCTACTCGCAGTCGGGCGCCGTGGGCCGCTACTTCCGCTTGGGCGTTCGCCTGAAGTACTAGTCGTCACCTGATCTCGCGTACGGACCGCGTGAGTAGGGTCCGATGAGATGGAGGGGGTCGTCCGCGAGGGCGGCCCCTTTCCTTTTGGGCCTTGTCCTCGCGCGGATGAAAAAATGGGCTGGCCCCGCCGTTGCGGCGGGTGCGGAAACGCCCTCCACTTACGTCAGTCTAAAGAGGGGCCGACGCACCGTTGCGTCCGCCAAGCGCAACGGGGTTGGAAATGACGCGAAGCGGAGCAATGGCCGGGGCGGCCCTCGGCGTGGTGCTGGCTTTCACGGGGCTGGGCGGCGCGATCGCCGCCGACATCACCCCACCGGACAAGGCCTTCGCCCAGCCGGTCGGCAGCGATTACTTCCTGGCCGACTACACGGCCTATGAAGCCTATCTGAAGACCCTGGCCAGCCAGTCGGACCGCATGAAGCTGGTCGACATCGGCAAGACCGAGGAAGGCCGCACCATGTGGGTGGCGATCGTCTCCTCGCCGGCCAACCTGGCCAAGCTGGACCACTACAAGGCGATCGCGCGCAAGCTGGCCAAGGCCGAGGGCGTCAAGGAAGACGAGGCGCGCAAGCTGGCGGCCGAAGGCAAGGCCGTGGTCTGGATCGACGCCGGCCTGCACGCCAGCGAGACGATCACCTCCCAAGGCCAGATCCAGGTGCTGCACCGGATGCTGACCCAGACCGATCCCGAGACCCTGCGGATGCTGGACGACACCATCATCCTGTTCGGCCAGGATAATCCGGACGGGATGGAGATGGTCTCGGACTGGTACATGCGCAACCAGGATCCGAAGAAGCGCGAGTTCGGCTCGCTGCCGCGCCTCTATCAGAAGTACGTCGGCCACGATAACAACCGCGACAGCTTCATGTCGGCCATGGCCGAGACGACCAACGTCAACAAGCAGCTGTTCCGCGAGTGGTATCCGCAGATCATCTACAACCAGCACCAGACCGGCCCGAACGGCATGGTGGTCTTCGTGCCGCCGTTCCGCGACCCGTTCAACTTCAACTACGACCCGCTGGTCATGACCGAGCTGCAGGAAGTCGGCATGGCCATGCACAGCCGCCTGGTGGCCGAGGACAAGCCGGGCTCGGGCGCCCGCAGCGCCGCGCCCTACTCCACCTGGCACAACGGCATGGAGCGGTCGGTCGCCTATTTCCACAACTCGATCGGCCTTCTGACCGAGATCATCGGCGGCCCGACCCCGACGACGGTCAATCTGGTGCCGGAACTGCAACTGCCGGGCAACGACCGCCCCGCCCCCATCGCGCCGCGCGAATGGCGCCTGCAGGACTCGCTGGACTACCAGTGGACCATGAACCGTGCGGTCATCGACTACGCCGCCCGCAACAAGGAACGCCTGCTCTTCAACATCTGGAAGATGGGCGACAACAGCATCAAGCGGGGCAGTAAGGACAGCTGGACCATCACCCCGACCCGCGTCGAGGAACTGCAAGCGGCCGGCAAGGACAAGCCGGGTCCTTACGGCCAGGCGGTCGATCCCAAGCTCTACAAGACGGTGCTGCAGACGCCCGAGGCGCGTGATCCGCGTGGCTATGTCATCCCGTCCGACCAGGCCGACATGCCCACGGTCGTGGCCTTCCTGAACGCGCTGATCAAGACCGGGGTCGACGTGGACAAGGCGACCAAGCCCTTCACGATCGGGGCCAGGACCTATCCGGCCGGCTCCTACGTCGTGCGCGCGGCCCAGGCCTATCGCCCGCACATCATGGACATGTTCGAGCCCCAGGATCACCCGCACGACCTGGAATATCCGGGCGGCCCGCCCAAGGCCCCGTACGACGTCACCGGCTACACCCTGGCCTACCAGATGGGGATCAAGTTCGACCGCATCCTGGACGGCTTCGAGGCCCCGACGACCCGCGTGCCCGACCTGATCGCGGTGACGCCGGGCGCGGTGAAGGGCGCGGGGAGCGCGGGCTGGCTGGTCAGCCACGAAACCAACGCCAGCTTCACCCTGACCAACCGCCTGCTGAAGGCCGGCGCCAAGGTCTATTGGGTCAAGGACGGCGCCAAGGCCGGCAAGACCGCCTTCGGCCCCGGCGCCATCTGGGTCCCCGCCTCGCCCGCCGCCAAGGCGGTGATCGACAAGGGCGTCAAGGACCTGGGCATCGACGCCTACGCCGTCGGCGGCAAGCCGTCGGGCGCCACCATCGCCCTGAAGCCGATCCGCGTCGGCCTCGTGGACGTCTATGGCGGCTCGATGCCCTCGGGCTGGAACCGCTGGATGTTCGAGAAGTTCGAGGCGCCTTTCCAGGTGGTCTACCCGCAGCGCCTGGACGCCGGCGACATCGCCAAGGACTATGACGTGCTGGTCTTCCCGGACGGCGTCGTCCCCGCTCCCGCCGATGGCCCGTTCAAGGCCGGCCGTAGCGGTCCGCAGCCCAAGCCCGAGGACATTCCCGCCGAGTACCGTCCGTGGCTGGGTCGCGTCAGCGACGACAAGACGCTGCCGCAGATCGCCGCCTTCGTGAAGGGTGGCGGCTCGGTGGTCGCCATCGGCGCCTCGACGCGCCTGGCCACGGCCCTGGGCGCGCCGGTCGACGTCGCCACCGCCAAGATGGAGAACGGCCAGTTGAAGGCCTTCACCAACCGCGAGCTCTACATCCCCGGGTCGGTGCTGCGCGCCAAGGTCGATCCCAAGCAGCCCCTGGCCTATGGCGCTGGCGGCGAGGTCGACGTGTTCTTCGACCGCAGCCCGGCCTTCACCGTGAAGGCCGACGTCAAGGGCGTGTCGCGCGTGGCCTGGTTCGACACCGACAAGCCGCTGCGTAGCGGCTGGGCTGTCGGCCAGGAAAAGCTGAAGGGCTCGACCGCCATGCTCGACATCGACGTCGGCAAGGGCAAGGTTTTCGCCTTCGGGCCGGAAATCACCCAGCGGGCGCAGTCGTACGGAACGTTCAAGTTCCTGTTCAACAGCCTGCTGTACGGGCCGGCGGTCAGCGGCAAGTAGATCGGGCTTCTCGCGTTCAGCGCGGGAACGAAGAGACAAAATCGGCGCCGGAGGGGAATCCGGCGCCGATCTCACTCGGGACCACTGGGGGAGCCGCCCCGAGAGCACCAACCGTCCGACGCCAACTGGCGACCGCGTCGGACGTCGAGAGCGGACGAGACGCCGGACCGCAGCCCCTCGCCGACCTCGAAACGCAGCGTGCGCCACGTCTGGGGCGGCGACGTTGATTCAACGCAAAAGCCGAAATGAAATCGGCGCCGGGAGGGCAGTCCCGGCGCCGATGGATCGCATCCCAAGAGATCTCTCAGGTGGGGGGAGGATGACCTCTAGGGCGCGATCGCCTCGGCTCCGGGACGACGCGGGTCCGCGCCGCCCAGGAAGAGACCTTTTTCGATCATGATCGACTGGGCGGAACCCATGGTCTCGTCCGAGGACAGGGGGTGGCCCATCGCCTTGAGGGCGGCCACCGTGTCGGGATTGAAGTTGGGCTCGACGCGCAGATTGTCGCTGGCGTCCTGGAAAATGCGCGGCTGGTGGGTGGCCTCGGCCACGTTCAGCTTGAAGTCGACGACATTGACGATGACCTGCAGCACCGTGTCGATGATCGTGCTGCCGCCCGGCGTGCCGGTGATCAGCCATGGCTTGCCGTCCTTGAAGATCATGGTCGGCATCATGGTCGACAGCACCCGCTTGCCCGGCTGCAGGGCGTTCGGCGGCAGGGGACGGCCGCTCTTCTGGGCCCGCCACGCCGCGGCGTGGGCGTAGTTGTTCATCTGGTTGTTCAGCACGAAACCCGCCCCGGCGACCATCACGCCCGAGCCGAAGTCCGCGCCCAGGGTGAAGGTGTTGGAGACGGCGTTGCCGTCCGCGTCTGCCACCGAGAAGTGCGTGGTGTTGTGGCTCTCGAACGCCCACGGATCGCCGACGCCCAGCTCCTTGGCGCTCTTGGCCCTTTCCGGATCGATCAGCTTAGCGCGCTCGACGCCGTAGGCCTTGGACGTGAAGCCGGCCAGCGGGACCTTGACGAAGTCGGTGTCGCCCAGGAACCGCGAACGGTCGGCGTAGCCGAGCTTCATGGCCTCGGCCATCAGGTGCAGCGACTTGGCCGAGCCGGGCCCCGAGGCTTTCAGGTCGAACTGTTCGAGGATGTTCAGCATCTCGAGCAGGGTCGCGCCGCCGGCGCTGGCGGGCGGCGAGGTCTTGACCGCGAGGCCGCGATAGCTGCCCTCCAACGGCTGGCGGATCACGGCCTTGTAGGACGCCAGGTCCTCGGCGGTGATCAGGCCGCCGTGGGTCTTCATGTCGGCGGCGAAGCGCTGGGCGATCTCGCCTCGATAGAATGCGTCGGCGCCCTTGTCGGCGATCTGGCGCAGCGACCAGGCCAGGTCCGGCTGCCTCAGGATCTCGCCGGCGCGATAGAGCTCGCCGCCGGGCTTGTAGAACGCCGCCTTGCCGGCCGCGCTCTCGGACAGGCGCTGCTTGCCCCAGCTGAACACGAAGGCCTCGTCGGGCGACAGGGCCACGCCGTCGCTGGCCAGCTTGAAGGCCGGCTCGACGACCTGCTTCCACGGCAGCCTGCCGTACTTCTGGTGGGCCAGGTAGAGGCCCGCCACCGTCCCTGGCACGGTTGGGGCGCGGTAGCCGCGGGAGGCGACGTCGTCCATCTCCTTGCCGTTCTCGTCGACGAAGGTCTCGAGCTTGGCGGCCCTGGGGGCGATGCCCCGATAGTCGATGAAGACCGTTTCCTGGGTCTTGGCCATGTAGACCATCATGAAGCCGTCACCGCCGATATTGCCGGCGCGCGGCAGGGTCACGGCCAGGGCGAAAGCGGTGGCGACCGCGGCGTCCACGGCGTTGCCGCCCTGGCGCAGGATGTCGACGCCGACCTTGGTGGCGATGGCGTTCTGGCTGACCACCATCCCCTTCTCGCCCACGACCGGCGAGTGGATGCTGGGATATTCCAGCAGCTGCTTCTTCTGGGCCAGGGCGCCGCTCGAGGCGATCGGCGAGAAGGCGAGCGCCAGGGCCGAGGCGGCCGTCGCGAACAGGCGGAAGGGTTTCAAGGTCGAGCCTCGCAAGACGATACGCGCGAAGAGGAACGGGGCGGCCCAGCAAGGCCGCCCCGTCCGGGATGTCCTAGAACTTCTTGGACAGGTTCATGTACCAGTAGCGGCCCGTGGCGTTGTGCAGGGCGCCCGAGTAACCGAAGTTGGACGCCGACAGCGGCGGGTCCTTGTCGAACACGTTGCGCGCGCCGATACGGATCGTCGAACCGCCGAACATGCCGTCCTTGAAGGCGTACTGCCCGTACAGGCTGACCGTGGTCCAGTCCTTGATCGGGAAGTACTGGCCGTTCACCTGGGCCGGGCCGGTGTCGTACGCTTCGCCGACGTATTGCACGAACGCGCCCGCGCCCCAGCCGTTGTTACGCCAGGTGAAGCTGGCGGTGCCGCGGAACTCGGGGTAGCCGTCCATCTTGATCTGATTGCCGGCCGACGAGATCGTCAGGCCCGGCAGTTCGCCAGAGGCGACGGCGGACTGCAACAGCGACTCCAGCGGGCTGGGCGACTGGTCGTACTTCAGCAGCTTGGCGACATTGACCGACAGGCCGAAGTCGCCCCAGGGGGTGTCGTCCAGGTCGTAATCGACGCTGAAGTCGGCGCCCTGGACCATGCGCGGCTGCAGGTTCTGATAGGTGTCGTTGATATAGGCGATATTGCCGACCGTGGCCGAGCCGACCGGGGCGTCGCGGACGACGTTCGGGTTCGACGAGCCGTGCAGGCGCAGATAGTAGTCGTAGGCGATGGCGTTATAGCCGCCCACGACGCCGATGACGCCTTTCTCGCGGATCGACCAGAAGTCGGTCGTCAGGGTCAGCTTGCCGTATTGGGCCGGAATGAAGGTCGGCTGATAGACGAAGCCGACCGTGGCGTTGTCGGCCTCTTCCGGCTTCAGGTTCTTGTTGCCGCTGCGCGACTCGATCGTGCTGGCGGTCGCGCAGGTCGTGCCGTTGAGGCGGCAGGCGGCGTAGTCGATGCGGTTGTTCGAGACCGTCGCCCCGTCGCTGTAGAACTGCGGCAGGTTCGGCGCGCGGAAGCTCTGCGAAACCGACCCGCGGAAGGCCAGGCCGTAGCCGACCTTCCAGTAGATCGCGCCCTTGGGCTTATAGACGCTGCCGAAGTCCGAGTAGTCCTCGCCGCGCGCGGCGATCTGCAGGCTGATCTCCTCGACGAACGGGATGTTCATCTCCGGCGAGATGACCGGCACCGCCAGTTCGAAGAAAGCCGAGGTGACCGAACGGCTGCCATGCACGTCCGGCGCGCCCGAGGCGCCCAGGACGTCGGTGTTGTAGGTCATGCCGGTGACGCTGTTGGTGTACTTGATCTTGCCGTCCAGACGGTCGTCGCGGTTGTCGTCATAGGTCTCGCGACGCCACTCGACCCCGGCCGCGAAGCCGACGTCGCCGCCGGGCAGTCGGAACAGGTCCTTCTTGGAGACCTTGAAGTCGGCCAGGGCCAGCGAGGTCTCGCTGATCCGGTAGACGTTGATCAAGAACGCGTTGATCGTGTCGCGGCTGTTGGGCGAGGTGTCGCCCAGCGAATAGTTGTCGAGATTGCCGCCGTTGAACGGGTTGTAGGCCGACGCGTCGGTGCGGTTCAGCGCCTGCTGGAACAGGGTGTTGCTGATCGCATTGTGCGTCATGTCCTTGGTCCGGGCCTTGGAATACAGCGCCGCCGAATCCCACTTCCAGCCGTTCCACGAGCCCTTCAGGCCGCCCAGCAGGCGGTAGCTGTCGTCGGTCACCGTGTAGGTGCGCGGGCCGGTGTCGACCACGCGATAGGTGAGGATGTTCATCGCCGCGCCGCCGGTCGGCACGCCGGTCAGGTTGGCCAGGCGGTTGACGCTGCCCACGGGACCGAAGGGGTTCCAGTAGGCGTTGGCCGCGATGGTGATGGGCGCGGTGCTCAGCGGCGCGGACTGCTCGCGGCTGCCGGTGAACAGGGCGTGATAGTAGCCCGCCTCGCCATAGGCAGTGATGTCGCCGAAGTCGTGCTCGACGGTCGAGAACAGGTTGGTCCGCTCGAGGCCGCCCTTCAAGGTGCGGTCGGGATTCTCGTCATAGCGCAGCACGCGGTCGTTGGCGCCCGTGATGGTGCCCGACTTGATGCAGAGGCCGCCGGTCAGCACGGTGCTGGAGCAGCCGGCCGCCGTGTTGCTGACGGGCTCGATGTGGAAGACGCCCGAGGTCGTCAAGGCCGTCGTCCCCTGGCGCACCGTCGTGGTCGACGGGATCAGGGTGAACGAGCCCCACGGGCTCGAGGTCGAGCGGCTGTCGAAGGTGGTGTTGTCCACCCACGGGGTGTCGGCGACCTGCGGGCGGTGATCCTCGCTGGCGGCATAGTCGCGCTCGGAGGCGTTCAGGCGGCTGCGGCCGGTGTAGTTGCCGAAGAAGGTCAGGCGCGTGCCGTCTTCCAGGCGCGTGCCGGCTTTCACATTGAACGAACCTTCGCGGTAGCTGGTGCCTTCGGAACCGCCGTACTGGGCTTCCATCTTCAGGCCGCGGAACTTGGTGTCGAGCACGGTATTGACCACGCCGGCCACCGCGTCGGTGCCATAGATGGCGGCGGCGCCATCGCGCAGCACTTCAACCCGCTTGACGCCCGCGACCGGGAACGAGTTGGTGTTGACGGTCTGGACCGGCACCAGGTTCTCGGTCTGCGTGCCCGGCGCCAGCACGGCGCGGCGGCCGTTCAGCAGGGCCAGGGTGTTGCCGGTGCCGAGGCTGCGCAGGTTCAGCGAGGCCACGTCGCCACGCGCGTCGTTCAGATTGCCCGTGGTGCGGGCTTCCTGGAACTGGACGTCGCCGGCCTGCGGGATGGCGCGGAACAGTTCGTCGCCCGAGACCGCGCCCGTCGCGATGATATCGTTCTCGCTGACCACGGTCACCGGCAGGGCTTCGGTGGTGCGGGCGCCTTCGATCTGCGAACCGACCACCACGATGGCTTCGACCGTCTGGGCCTCTTCACTCGTCGCGCCGGCCCCCGCGCTCGATGACTGGGGGGAGACGGCCGGCGCCTGGCGCAGCGTGATCGTCTTGCCGTCGTCGGAGGCCACGACCAGGCCCGCGGCCTTGGTCAGGCGCGCCAGGGCGTCGGCGTCGGCGACGTCGCCGGTCACCGCCGGCGTGGTCTTGCCCGAGGCGGCCTCGAACGGGAACAGCACCTGCTTGCCCGATTGCTTGGCGAAGGTCTGCAGCGCGTTGACCGCGTCGCCGGCTGGAATGTTGAAGCTGTGCCGGGCCTCTTGCGCGAGGGCCGGACCGGCCAGGACGAGCACGGCGGCGGACGCCATCAGGAAGCCGCGGACCGTGCGGCGGCGTGTGTCGATCGACATTTTCTTTGGTAACCCCTCGGGGCGTCATCCATCCCCATGGGAAGACGCCTTCAGCCCTACCGACGCGAGGGCTCTCCATTTCCGCCACTCGGCCGGAAACTTTTTCAGCCCACTTTTTCTCAGCCGGTCTTTTCGGAGACCACGCGGCGCGTGAGGCGGATGGCCCCGTCAGAGCCCGCGGCGGCGCGCACCGGGAAGGCGCTGGTCACCGCGCTGACGAAGCTGTTGGGTTCGGTCGTCTGAAAATAGCCGGCCAGGCGCAGGCCCGAGATCGACGGATCGGCGATGCGGATCTGCTGCCTGTTGTAGCGGTTGAACTCGGCCACCGCTTGCTCCAGCGACTGACCGTTAAGGGCGATCGCGCCCTGTCGCCAGGCCAGGGCCCGGTCGATCTCGCTGTCCGACACGGCGCGCGAACGGCTGCCGGCCGAGCTGTAGATGGCGGTGACGCCGGCCGTCAGACGCAGATCATCCTTGCGCTCGGTCGGGGCGGGGTCCAGGTCGACCGCCCCGCGCTTGACCGTCACGGCCGCGCCGTCGGAGCGCAGGCGCACGGCCATCTCGGTGGAGCCATCGGCCTCCATGACCGCGTGGGCGGCCTTGATCACGAACGGGCGGGCGTCCCTGGCGGCCTCGAACACCGCCTCGCCCCGGATCAGCTTCACCTCGCGCACGCCCTTGCGATAGCGGACGACGACCTTGCTGTCGGTATTGAGCTCGATGCGGCTGTTGTCGCTGAGCACCACGACCCGACGCTCGCCGATGGCGGTGGCGTAGGCCGCGCCGCCGTCGAACGTCATCGTGCCGGCCACGACCAGGGCGATGGCGGCCGCGGCGGCCATGCCGCGCGCCCACGGCGTCCGCGCTACGCTCGGGCGGCGCTCGGCCAGCAGGTCGCGATCCGGACGCTCCATGCCCGGACGCAAGGCGCGAAGGCGCTCCAGCCGCGCCCAGGCGGCGGCCTCGCGCTCATAGGCGGCCTCATGCTCGTGGCTGTCGTCGCGCCAGGCCTCGAAGGCGGCGCGATCGGCGGCCGAGCACGAAGGATCGTCAAGCCGGACCACCCAGAGGGCGGCCGCCTGTCTCACCGCTTCGCGTCGTGATCCCGTCTCGCGCTCCATGAGCGTCCTTCGTCGACCTTACTCTTGCGTCCGATACGACGTCCCAACTTGTCGGAACAGTACCGAAGGCCCTTCACCAGATGCTTCTCAACAGTAGAGACGGATAGCCCGAGCCGAACCGCTATATCCTCGGGCGAGAGGCTATAAACTTTTCTCAACGTAAAGACGCGTCGGCATTGCGTCGGAAGTTCGGCGATCGCGCCGGCCAGCAGCCGCAGCTCCTCGCGTGATTCGAGCATCATCTGCGCGGTGGGCGCTTCGTCGATCGGTTCGATGCGGTCGAAGTCGGCGACGGCAGTGATGGTCAGGACCTTGCGGCGGCGCAGCGCGTCGAGCGCGCAGTTGCGCAGGATGCGGGTGGCGAAGGCCCCCGGATTTCCGATCTCGCGCCAAGTCTTGCAGGCGATCGCGCGGGCGAAGGTTTCGTGGACCAGGTCCTCGGGATCGGTCTGGCCGTCACGGCAGAACTGCCGCGCATAGGCTAGCAGATCCGGCTCCAGCGGCAGGATCTCGCGCCTGAACCAGGCGCGACGGTCTTCGTCTTCTTGCGCCATCAACGCTCCCCTCGGCGGCCAACCAAGCGGATTAAGAGCTCGAAGGCAACCCGGCGGCGGCGCGGCCGCCGGGTCGCGGAAGGCGGCTGCCTAATCGTCGATCACGTTGTGGCGCGTGTCCTTCAGGAACAGACCGCCGATAACGGCGGTCACCGAGGCGATGATCACCGGGTACCAGAGGCCCGAATAGACGTCGCCCGTCGCCGCCACGATCGCGAACGAAGTCGTGGGCAGGAAGCCGCCGAACCAGCCGTTGCCCAGGTGGTAGGGCAGCGACATGGCCGTATAGCGGATCCGGGTCGGGAACAGCTCGACCAGCATGGCCGCGATCGGGCCGTAGACCATGGTCACGTACAGGACGAGCAGGAACAGCAGGCCGATGACCTTGGGCTTGTCGACCAGGGCGCCGTCGGCCTTGGCCGGATAGCCGGCGACCTTCAGCTGGTCGCCAAGGTCGGCCTCCCAGGCCTTGCGCTCGGCGGCGAAGGCCTTGCCGGTCGCGCCCTTTGCATCGAAGCCCGACAGCGTCACGCCGCCGACCTGCACCGTCGTCGGCGAGCCGGCGCCCCCGTCGTGCACCGAATAGGTGACGCCGGCCTTGGCCAGATAGGCCTTGGCGACGTCGCAGGCGGTGTTGAACTTGGCCTTGCCGACCGGGTCGAACTGGAAGGCGCAGGTGGCCGGATCGGCCGACACCGTCACCGGCGCCGAGGCTTCCGCTTGGGCCAGCAGCGGGTTGGCGTAGGTGGTGATGGCCTTGAAGATCGGGAAATAGGTCGCCGCCGCCAGCACGCAGCCGGCGATGATGATCCACTTGCGGCCGATCTTGTCCGACAGCCAGCCGAAGAACACGAAGAACGGCGTCCCGATCAGCAGGGCGCTGGCGATCAGCAGATTGGCCAGGGCCCCGTCGACCTTCAGGGTCTTTTCCAGGAAGAACTGGGCGTAGAACTGGCCGCAGTACCAGACCACCGCCTGGCCCATGGTCAGGCCGAACAGGGCCAGCAGCACGACCTTGAGATTCTTCCACTGGCCGAAGGCCTCGGCCAGCGGCTTCTTGGTCCCCTTCCCCTCGGCGATCATGCGCTGGAAGGTCGGGCTCTCGTGCAGCTTCAGGCGGATCCACAGCGACACGCCCAGCAGCAGCAGAGAGACCAGGAACGGGACGCGCCACCCCCAGGCCTTGAAGGCGTCCTCGCCCAGCTGGGTGCGGACGATCAGGACGACCAGCAGCGACAGGAACAGGCCCACGGTCGCCGTGGTCTGGATCCAGCTGGTGTAGAAGCCGCGCCGCCCCTCGGGCGCATGCTCGGCGACATAGGTCGCGGCCCCGCCATATTCGCCGCCCAGGGCCAGGCCCTGAACCAGGCGCATGACCACCAGCAGGATCGGCGCGGCGATGCCGATCCGCTCGTACGACGGCAGCAGGCCGACCACGAAGGTCGAGACGCCCATCAGCAGCATGGTGATCAGAAAGGTGTTCTTGCGGCCCCAGATGTCGCCCAGCCGTCCGAAGATCACCGCCCCCAGCGGCCGGATCGCGAAGCCGGCGGCGAAGGCCAGCAGGGCCAGGATGAAGCCGGTGGTCTCGTTGACGCCCGAAAAGAAGTGGCTGGTGATGATCACCGCCAGCGAACCGTAGAGATAGAAGTCGTACCACTCGAACACGGTGCCGAGCGAAGACGCCCCGATCACCAGCGCGTCGCGCCCCTTGCCCGGCTTCGGCGCGGGCGCGGCTTGGCTGTCAGCCCCCATTATGCTTGTCCCTTCCCTCGATCACGCCGCGTGTCCCCCGCGGTCGCCCCAAACCTAACTCCAGGAGAGCCTAGCCCAGAGAACGGGATTCTTAGATCAGGCTTTTTCGGTAGCGCTGCCATCAATTTGCCAGGGGCGGTCTCCCGGTCGACTTCGGCGCTCGCCATCGGCTAGGGTCCGCGCGAGCCTTTGAGGGGATTCCGATGAACCAGATCGTCCGCCGCGCCGTGATCGGCGCCGCCCTCGCCTTCCTGGCCTCGACCTCGGGACTTGTTACGTCTGCTTGGGGCGCCGCCGGCAAGCCGCGCGTGGCGATCGAGACCGACAAGGGAACCATCGTCGTCGAGCTGGAAGACAAGAAGGCCCCGATCACGGCCGCCAACTTCCTGACCTATGTCGATCGCCACCGCTTCGACGGCGGCCAGTTCTTCCGCGCCAACCGCGCAAAAGGCGCGCCGGGCGCCGGCTCGATTCAGGGGCAGCCCAAGCCCTATTCCCGCCGCGCCCCGCCGATCGCCCACGAGAGCACGCTGAAGACCGGCCTGCGTCACACGGCCGGCGCCATCTCGATGGGGCGCGACGCGCCCGGCTCGGCCACCGCCGACTTCTTCATCTGCGCCAGCGCCCAGCCCTATCTCGACGCCAAGCCCGGCAAGAGCGACGCCGCCCAGGGCTACGCCGTGTTCGGCAAGGTCGTGCAGGGCATGGACGTCGTGAAGAAGAGCCTGGCCGGCCGCACCGACGGCCCGACCAACGTGCCGTCGATGAAGGGCCAGATCCTGAACCCGCCGGTGAAGATCATTTCGATGAAGCGGGTCTGATCTCCCTCCGCCCCCCGTTTCACGGGGAGGAGAAACTTCCTTATGCCACCGTCTTGAACGGCGCGGCCACCGGTTCCGGCGGCGGCGCGGGGCAGTTCTGGGCCAGGAATTCGCCATGACTGGGCAGGCCCGCGACCTGGGCGGCCAGCATCGGCTTCGACTGGTCCAGGGTCCGTGAAATGACCTCGTAGGGCGCGGTGTCGACCAACTGCTGGTAGCGCCGCGGCCGCACGCCCATGCCCTCCATCACCGACTGCCAGGACGGGTTGCGGAACATCTCGTCGACGCCCTCGCGCAGCACGCCATGAGCCTTGAAGAGCTCCATGCGGGCCTTGAGGCTGTCGGGGACCGGGGCCTGGCGGACATCACGCCAGAACGGCGTGTCGTCGCGCTGGGTCGTGCAGTAGTGCAGCACGATGAAGTCGCGAATCTCCTCGTAGTCGGCTGTCATGCGCCGGTTGTACTCGGCCGCCAGCTCCGGGCTGAAGTCGCGATCGGGGAAGAACCGCAGCAGGAAGTCCATGCCGCGATAGATCAGGTGCAGGGCCGTCGACTCGAGCGGCTCGATGAAGCCCCCCGCCAGGCCCACGGCCACCACGTTCTTCTCCCACAGGCGCTGGCGCATGCCGGTCTTGAAAGGGATGAACATCGGCTCCATCAGCATCGGGCCCTGGACGTTGCGCACCAGGGTGGCGCGCGCCTCGTCGTCGCTGAGGTGCCTGGAGCTGAACACATAGCCGTTGCCGGCCCGGTGCTGCAGCGGGATGCGCCAGCGCCAGCCGGCGTCCTCGGCCTTGGACAGGGTATAGGGGTGCGGTTCGCCGACGTTCTCCGTCTGCACCACCACCGCGCGGTCGCACAGCAGCATGTCCGACCAGTCGTTGAACGGCACGTCCAGGGTCTTGCCGATCAGCAGGGCGCGGAAGCCCGAGCAGTCGATGAACAGGTCGCCCTCGACCTCTTGGCCGTTCTTCATGATCACCTTGGCGACCGAGCCGTCCGGGTGCGTGACCACGTCGGTGACGATGCCTTCGGTGCGCTTGACGCCGCGCGCCTCGGCGAAGCCGCGCAGGACCTTGGCGATCAGGCGCGCGTCGATGTGCAGGGCGTAGCTGGCCCCGGCGATCAGCGACCGCTGGGCCTTGAACGGCAGCATGAACTTCCACTGGTCGGCCATCACCGTGCCGGGCGCGAAGTCCTGCAGTTCCGACGGATGGCCGTTGGCCTTGGCCCGCAGCCAGCACTGATAGAACTCGTGCGGACCGATCGGGCCGCCGATGGCGCCGAACGGATGGTAGTAATGCTGGCCCTTCTGTTTCCAGTCCTCGAACCGGATGCCCAGCTTGAAGCTGGCCTGGGTGGCCTGGATGAACTCCCGCTCGTCGATGCCGAGGCTGGCGATCAGTTGCAGGAACGGCGGGATAGTCGACTCCCCCACCCCGATCGTGCCGATTTCCTCGGATTCGATCAGCTCGACCTGACAGCCGCCCTTCTCGAAATAGTGGGCCAGCATCGCCGCCGAGATCCAGCCAGCCGAGCCGCCGCCGACGATGACGATCTTCTTGATGGCGTTGGGATTGGTGTTGGTCATGGGGGCGTCCTATTCCGCAGCCATGGCGGCGGATCGGCAATATTGGTCGAGGAAAGCCGCGTGCGGCGGAGCGTTGGCCACCACCTCCCGCACGGCCTTGCGCATTTCGGCGAGCGGGGCGCTCAAGGTCCTAGGATCGATACCGTCGAGCGACGGATCCACCGTCTGCGGCAGCAGCTCGAAGCCGGCATAGATCGCCATCCAGCTGGGCGGGGCGAACATCTCCCAGCGGTAGCGGACGAAGTGGCCGCGCGTGAGGAACAGGTCGACCTTGCGCCGCAAGGCCTCGGGCAGGACGACGTCATTGCAGTCTCGCCAGAACGCCGTGTCGCCCCTCTTGTTGGCCCAGTAGTGTAGGACGATGAAGTCGCGCACGCGCTCCATCTCGCGGCGGGACCAGTCGTTGAACTCGTCGACGATCTCGGGCGCGAAGTCCTTGTCCGGGAACAGCGCCTTGATCTTCTCGATGCCCGTCTCGATCAGAGCGATAGAAGTGCTTTCCAGCGGCTCCAGGAAACCGGACGCCAGACCCAGGGCGATGACGTTCTTGTTCCAGACCTGCTTGCGGCGGCCGGGATTGAAGCGGATCAGGCGCGGCTCGTGCAGCAGTGGATCGGGGATCGCCGCCTTCAGCTCGGCCAGGGCGTCCTCATCGCCGATGTGGCGCGAGGAGAAGACGTACCCATTGCCGTAACGGTGCTGCAGCGGAATGCGCCAGCGCCAGCCGGCGGTGTGGGCGGTGACGTCCGTGTACGGCATGGGATCCCCCACGCCCTCGCTCTGCGCCGCCCAGGCGCGGTCGCAGAACAGCATGTCGTTCCAGTGCTCGTAGCCGGTCTGGAGGGCTTCCTCGATCAGCAGCCCCCGGAAGCCCGAGCAGTCGATGAAGAGGTCGCCTTCCACGGACTCGCCGGTGTGCAGATCCAGGGAGGCGACGAAGCCGTCCTCGGGACGCAGATTGACCTTGGTGACCCTGGCGTCGACGCGGCGCACGCCGTTCTCCTCGGCCACCCGGCGCATCAGCTGGGCGAACAGGCTGGCGTCGAAGTGCAGCGCCCAGTCGAAGACCGACAGGGTCGAGGCCGGGTTGCGGCTGGGGGCCATGAACTTGCCGGCCCGCGCCAGGGACGCGCCCAGCGAATAGTCGGCGATGTCGGTCGGCTCGCCGGCCTGGGCCAGCTTGCGCCAATAGTGGTGGAACGCCACGCCGCGCAGATCCTGGCCGAAGTGGCCGAACGGATGGATGAACGATTGACCCTCGCGGACCCAGCCGTTGAAGCGGATGCCCAGCTTGCAGGTCGCCTGGGTCGCCCGCATCACTTCGATGTCGGTCAGGCCCAGCTGATTGTAGAAGGCGCGGATGGTCGGGATGGTCGCCTCGCCCACCCCGATCGTGCCGATCTCTGAGCTTTCGACCAGGGTGATCTCGAGCGGGCCACCCTGGAAGTGGCGCCGCAACGCGGCCGCCGCCATCCAGCCGGCCGTGCCGCCGCCGACGATCACGAGCTTGCGGATTCGATTGTCCTGCATGGGCTTGCTCCCGACTTCCCGGCGTCTCCGTCCGGTTAGGCTCCAGGCTATCGGCTCGCGCGTGGGCCGGACAGACCCAAGCCCTCCCAAAAAGAATGGGGCTCTCAAAAAAAGAAAGCCGCCGTGGGGTTCCACGGCGGCCGCAGGAGGTGAGAGGGATCTTGGTTACCAGCGCGCGCGGACACCCAGCGTATAGCGGGGCTCGAACTCGTTCTGGCGGATGTACTGGGTCTTACCCTTGGCGAAACGAGCGTAGTAATCCTCGATCTCGCTCGTGACGTTCGACCCGTTGAAGTAGACGGTGATGTTGTCGCGAACGTTGTAGCTGACGTTCACGTCCACGTAGCCCGTGCTCTTTTGATAGATCGGGATGTTGTTGCTCATCACCTCGGCCAGACGGTCGGTGCGATAGTTGTAGGCGACGCGCGCCTGCAGCTTGGCGTCCTGGTACCAGCCGATCAGGTTGAACTGGTGCTTGGAGTTGTCCTGGAAGGGCAGCTCTTCGCCGTCCAGACCCGTGCGCGACTCCTTGCTCGGCGAGTAGGTGTAGTTGGTGTCGACACCGAAGTTCGAGAAGAAGCCGGCGTCGTCGAAGAAGTCGCTGACCGCGAGCTTGGCGCCCACTTCGACGCCCTTCACCTCGCCACCGTCGCCTTGGATCGGCAGGGTGACATTGACCGTGCGGCGGATGACGCCGTCCTGGTCGGGGAAGCGGCCGGTGGTGACGCCGTTGGTGACGAAGCTGTCGATCTTCAGCTTGAAGGCCGAGATGTTGAACATCGAGGCGCGGCCGACATAGTACTCGATGGCGCCGTCGAAGTTCTGCGAGCGCCACGGGTTCAGCATCGGGTTGCCCGAAGATTCCGCGCTCGTGACGCAGCGGACGTTCGGCAGAGCCGCGCCGCAGTCGGCGGTGTTGATCTTCAGACCGCCGCCATAGTTGCCCAGGTCGAGAGGCTGCATCGTCTTGGAGTAGGCGAAGCGGAACTTCAGGTTGTCGTTGAAGTCGTAGCTGACGTTCAGCGAGGGCAGCCAGTCGGTGTACTTGCGCTGGGTCACCTGGTCGCCCGCGTCGGCGTTGGTGTCGCCGTAGTTGCGGGTGTCGCCGGTCAGGTTCTGCTTGACCGTCAGTTCGGTCTCGATGACGCGCAGGCCGAAGTTACCCGACAGGGCGCCCGCCGCGAAGTTCATCACGCCGTAGGCGCTCTGCTCGTTCAGGCGAACGTCGTAGGTCTGGCCGGGAACCTGCACGCGGATGGCGCCGCCGAACACCTTCTTGTGGAAGGCTTCCGCGTCGTCGAAGTCGCGCGGATCGATGGCCCAGAAGCCCGGGATGCCGCTGGTGACGCCGCCCAGGTCGTCGACCCAGACCACGTTGTTATAGGTCGAAAGGCCGGTCGGCTGGTTGACCGTATAGCCCTGGAACACCGGCAGGCCCGTGACGGGATCGGGCACGAACTCGCCCGCCTGGCACTGGTTCTGGTTCATGACGACGTCGATCGCCTTCCACTGGGCCTCGCAGCCGCCGGCCGGGACCGGCTGACCGTTGGCCTGCACCGCGCCCGGCGTGCCGCCGTAGAAGCCCGAGAACAGGTGGAACTGTTCGACCTCGACCGTGCGCTTGCTCTGGCGGACGCCCGCGTCGATCTTGGTGATGAAGCCCAGCAGCTTGTCGTCGAACTTGTAGTGGCCGTCAGCGCGGAACACGTTCATGTCCGAATTGACTTCGTTATTGCCTTCCGACGAGAAGGCGCCGATGGCGTAGCTGTCCTTGTTCGCCATGTAGTCCTTGAGGGACTTGCCAGCGCCCAGGCCGCCGACCAGCGGACGATCGAAACCGCTCCACACCGGGTGATCGCCGGCGATGTTGTAGTGCAGTTGCGGATTGGCGCCGTAGCCCAGCGGGTTCGGATCCAGATAGCAGCCGCCGGCGCTGCCGGTGACGGCGTTGGTGCGCCGCGCGGACCCGAACTTGTCGCAGATGGCCTTCGGGTAGAAGGTGCCGCGCGTGCGGTCGGCGGGGTCGCGGAACAGGTTGAAGCGACCGTCGGCGTAGCGCCAGTTGGACAGATCGCCCTGGGCTTGGCCGTTCATGCTGAGACGGTCGCCGTCAGCGCGTATGGCGCGGGCCTCGAAGGTGAACGGACCGCCGTTGTCGTAGTCGAGACCCAGGTTGAAGTTCTTGGTCTTGGACTTGGTCGTGCGGTTGACGGTGAAGGAGTTCACCCACCACGCATTGATGTCGTACTCGTCGACGGCCAGCCAGTTGCCGATGCCGACCGGGGTCGAGACCGTCGGCTGGTTCCAGGTGCCGAAGGCGCCGCCGTCCCAGCGGTTGGAGATGTTGATGCCGACGGCGCGGTTGTACTCGTCCAGCTTGGCGTAGAAGCCCTCGGCGATCAGGGTGAAGCCTTCGCCCAGGTCGGCCTCGAACGCGGCGTTGACGCCGAGGCGCTTGCGCTCGACCACGCGGTTGAAACTCTCGTAACCGTGGGGCGAGATGTAGCTGTTGGCGAAGCCGCCGCCCCAGTCGTTGTTGCCCGACAGGCCGACGGTGCCCGAATAGTTGTTGCCGAGGTTGGACTTGCTGCCGGCCGCGCCGATCATCAAACCGACCCGGTCGTTGCGCCAGTTGACGACGCCATTCAGCAGATAGTCGTCCTTCTTGGTGCGGTCGCCGCGTTGGGCTTCGGCCGCGCCGGTGAAGGTCAGGCCTTCACCGAACTGGAACGGACGACGGGTGCGCAGGTCGATGGTGCCCGAGATGCCCGACAGGGCGTTGTTCGGGTTGGTCGACTTGTAGACCAGCACCTGGTTCATCAGCTGCGACGGCACGTCCAGCAGGTCCGGCTGGGCCGAGCCCATGTTGCCGGCGCTGAGGTACTGTTCGCCGTTCAGCAGGGTGATGACCTGGCGCAGACCGCGGATGTTGACGGTCTTGCCTTCACCGGCGTCGCGCTGGATCTGGATGCCCGAGATGCGCTGCAGCGAGTCGGCGATGGTGACGTCCGGCAGCTTGCCGATGTCTTCCGCCGAGATGGCGTCGACGATCGAGGCCTCGCGGCGCTTCACGTCCACCGACTTGATCTGAGAGCCGCGGACGCCGGTGACGACGATTTCCTCGACCTGGGTCTGACTGGCGTCCTGGGCGAAGGCCCCGGTGGCCAGAGCCAATTGCGATGCGCCGGCGACCAGCGCCAACGTCAGGCCGCGCTTGAGCACGGCTTTCCTTGCTTCCTGTGACAATTCCTCGCTCCCCAAAATAAGTCGTTCTTATTGGCCGCCCGCCCGCTGCTCGCGCCGCCGCTCTTGTCGACGGCTTTCGAGAAGCGTTTGAGGCTTTTGCGAACCCGCCCGTCGCGTGTGTGTCGCGATCGGACAAGATCCCCGGCGACCCCGGCGCCCGGATTTTCGACTCCGGCCCCGCGCCTTCGTCGAACGCCGTCACATTCCTCAAATGTCCCGAGCAAGTCAACAACAATGTCAACGTTGTCATTCCCAGGAAACAAGGGCTTTGACCGGCCGACACACCTAGCGTGGCCCCACGCCGTGGAGCCGTTCGGCGCCTGAAGCCTTACGGCCGAACATAAATATTCCTTGTTTTAACTTGTCTTTCCCGGAAGGAACGGCGACGCCGCACCCAGCATTACAGCGGCGCTACATTGCTACCAACTCGTCGGAAGCACCTTGGGAAACAGGCAGCGGACACGACCCTACCCGCTCGAAATGTCCCGATAATGTCCTGTCGACCAGCCATTTTTGACCCATTTTTGTCCCAACGACATGACATCCAAGACAAGATGGACTAAGGCTCCAAAGGTTCACCGCCTTGTGGACGCCGCCTTTCGCTGCTGGGGTGGCCAGGACAAGCTTGGCGGTTGGGGATACGGGGACCCATGACGACGATCACCGACGTGGCCGAGCGGGCGGGCGTTTCGCCCAAGACCGTCTCCCGCGTTCTCAACGATCACGACAGTGTCAGCGCCAAGACGCGCGACCGTGTCCGCGCGGCCATGGCCGACCTAGACTATCAGCCCAGCGCCGTGGCCCGCAGCCTGCGCTCGCTGGGCTCTGGTTCCGTGGGCGTGCTGATGGGCGATCCGTCTGGCGGCTACCATACCCGCGTCCATCACGCTCTGCTGCTGGCCTGCGTCGAGACCGGCCGCCACCTGTCGGTCGATCTGTCCGAGGGACCGATTCCCGGCTGGGCCGACCGTGTCCGCGCCTTCGTCCGCGACGGCGGCATCCGCGAAATGATCCTGCTGCCGCCGGAATGCGACTTCGGCCCGATGAAGGAGCTGATGCGCGAACTGGACGTGCGCTGCGTGCTGATCACGCCCACGACGCCCGATCCGCAGTTCCCGGCCATCGGCATGGACGACCGCGCCGCCGCGCGCGAGGTGGTCGAGCACCTGTTCTCGCTGGGCCACACCCGCATCGGCCACATCGCCGGCCACCCGGACCACGCCGCCAGCACCCACCGCCGCAACGGCTTCTTCGAGGCCTATGCCGCGCGAGGCCTGCCGCGCCCGCCGCCCGAGCTGATCGTCGGCGGCGAGTTCACCTTCAAGACCGGTCTCGACGCGGCCCGCCAGTTGCTGGACATCGACGAGCCGCCGACCGCGATCTTCGCCGCCAATGACGACATGGCCGCCGCCACCTGCATGGAAGTCCAGCGCCGCGGCCTGCGGATCCCCGACGACGTCTCGGTGGTCGGCTTCGACGACGCCCCGATCGCCGGCGTCATCTGGCCGACCCTGACCACGATCCGCCAGCCGTTCGATCAGATGGCCCTGCGCGCGATGCACACCTTCGCGGCGTGGAGCGCCAACGAGGGCGCCGGCAAGACCAACACACCCTTCCTCGCGCAGCACAGCCTTGTGGTGCGCGAATCCACCGGTCCAGCCCGGAGCGGCGCGCCGCCTCGGCGAAAGACTTGAACCCCTCCCCCAACCCGGCCCGAGGCCGCGCGGGGGCGCAAGAAGAAGACGACGGAGGAAACATGACTCGGACGACCTGGCGGGGCCTGCGGCTCGCCCTGCTGATCGGCGCTTCCGCCTCGGTGCTCACCGCCGCTCCGGCCCTGGCCGACACCGCCAAGAAGCCGGCGGCCGCCCCGGCCCATCCCTGGCTGAACGCCAAGCTCAACCCCGACGCCCGCGCCGACCTGGCGCTGAAGGCGATGACCAACGACGAGAAGTTCACGGTCATCTTCGGCTACTTCGGCTCGGACAAGAAACCGAAGTACACGCGTCACAAGGACTCGCACGACGCCTCGGCCGGCTATGTCGCCGGCGTGCCGCGCCTGGGCATTCCCGGTCAGTGGCAGACCGACGCCGGCGTCGGCGTCGCCACCCAGGGCAGCCACCAGGACCTGCGCGCCCGCACCGCCCTGCCCTCGGGCCTAGCTACCGCCGCCACCTGGAACCCCGAGCTGGCCTTCAAGGGCGGCGCGATGATCGGCAAGGAGGCCCGCGACTCCGGCTTCAATGTCCAGCTGGCCGGCGGCGTGAACCTGATGCGCGAGCCGCGCAACGGCCGGAACTTCGAATATGGCGGCGAGGATCCCTGGCTGGCCGGGACCATGGTCGCCGCCCAGATCAAGGGCATCCAGTCCAACCACATCATCTCGACGATCAAGCACTATGCGCTGAACGGCCAGGAGACCGGCCGCTTCGTGGTCAGCTCGAATATCGATGACGCGGCCGCCCGCACCTCGGACCTGCTGGCCTTCCAGTTCGCCATCGAACAGTCGGACCCGCACTCGGTGATGTGCGCCTACAACCGCGTCAACGGCGACTGGGCCTGCGAAAACGACTGGCTGTTGAACACCGTCCTGAAGAAGGACTGGGGTTACAAGGGCTATGTCATGTCGGACTGGGGCGCCGACCACTCGTCGGCCAAGGCGGCCAACGCCGGCCTCGACCAGGAATCGGCCGGCGAAGCCTTCGACAAGGAACCGTTCTTCGGCGCGCCGCTGAAGGCCGACCTGGCCGCCGGCCGGGTCAGCCAGGCCCGCATCGACGACATGGTCCGCCGCGTACTGCGCGCCATGTTCGCCAGCGGCCTCGTCGACCATCCGGTCGTCAATCCGGCCCCGGTCGACCTGCCGGCCGCCACCCTCGCCGCCCACGCCAAGATCACTCAGGCCGACGCCGAGGAAGGCGTCGTCCTGCTGAAGAACGACGGCGATCTTCTGCCCCTGGCCAAGACTGCCAAGACCATCGCCGTGATCGGCGCCCATTCGGACGTCGGCGTGCTGTCGGGCGGCGGCTCCTCGCAGGTCTATCCGGTCGGCGGCCGCGCGGTGAAGGGCCTGGAGCCGGCGACTTGGCCGGGCCCGGTGATCTACTACCCGTCCTCGCCGCTTAAGGCGCTGCAGGCTCGCTATCCGAACGCCAAGGTCGTCTATGACGATGGCGCCGATCCCGCCCGCGCCGCCAAGCTGGCCGCCGACAGCGACCTGGCCGTGGTCTTCGCCGACCAGTGGACCACCGAGTCGGTGGACGTCGTCGACCTGAACCTGCCGCGCAACCAGGACGCCACGATCGACGCCGTAGCCTCTGCCAACAAGAAGACGGTGGTCGTGCTGATCACCGGCGGCCCCGTGGTCATGCCCTGGCTCGACAAGGTCGGCGCCGTGGTGGAGGCCTGGTTCCCGGGCACGGCCGGCGGCGAAGCCATCGCCCGCGTCCTGACCGGCGAGGTCGACGCGACCGGCCGCCTGCCCGTCAGCTTCCCCAAGAGCGTGGCCGACCTGCCGCGTCCGAAGCTGGACGGCGTCGGCAAGGCCGAGGGGGAACTCTTCGACGTCGACTACAACCTTGAAGGCGCCGCCGTCGGCTACAAGTGGTACGACCTCAAGAAGATCGAGCCGCTGTTCCCGTTCGGCCACGGCCTGTCCTACACGAAGTTCGCCTATTCGGGCCTGACCGCCACGGCGACGGGCGACAAGGTCACGGTCAGCTTCGACGTCAAGAACGTCGGGGCCCGCGCCGGCAAGGACGTGCCGCAGGTCTATGTCGCGCCCAAGGCCGGAGGCTGGGAAGCGCCCAAGCGCCTGGCCGGCTTCAAGAAGGTCTCCCTCGCCCCCGGCGCGACGCGGCGCGTGACCCTGACGGTCGACCCGCGCCTGCTGGCGGTCTGGGACGGCAAGGCCCATGGCTGGTCGATCGCGGCCGGCCAGTACGATATCGCCCTGGGCTCTTCGTCCCGGGCTCTCTCCTCCACCGTCCAGGTCACCCTGGCGGCCCGGAGCCTGCCGGTTTCGCCGGCGGGCAAGTGAGGGTTGCGGGGCTTTTCTGCCCCTTGCCCCGCATCCGTCAGTCTCTTCCCTTCTCGGGGCGTCGTTCGCGACGCCCCTTTTTTTAGTTCACCTGCCGCTCGCGCCCTTCCCAGTAGGGCGCCCGCAGTTCCCGGCGCAGGATCTTGCCCGACGCGTTCCTCGGCAGGGCGGCCACGAAGTCCACGCTCTTCGGCGCCTTGAAGCCCGCGATCCGGGTGCGGGCGAAGGCTATGATATCGGCCGCGTCCGGCGTCACGCCCGGCTTGGCCGCGACCACCGCCTTGACCGCCTCGCCCCATTTCTCGTCCGGCACGCCGATCACCGCCACCTCGGCCACATGCGGGTGACCGTAGACAGCGCTCTCGACCTCGGCCGGATAGATGTTCTCGCCGCCCGAGATGATCATGTCCTTCACCCGGTCGTGGATGAACAGATAGCCGTCCTCGTCGAGGTAACCGGCGTCGCCGGTGCGCAGCCAGCCGTCGGTGTCGACGGTCTTGGCGGTGGCGTCGGCCAGTTTCCAGTAGCCGGCCATGTTGGCCGGGGAGCGGACGGCGACCTCGCCCACCGCGCCGGTCGGCACGCTGTTCCCGGCCTCGTCGATGACCTTGATCTCGACGCCGGGCATCGGCAGGCCCGCCGCCCGCATGCGCTTGTTCCCCGCCGGATCGTGGTCCTCGGGCGGCAGATAGACCACCGTGCCGGTCGTCTCGGTCATGCCGTACTGCTGGACGAAACCGCAGCCAAACACCTCCATGCACTCGCGCAGCAGGTCCAGCGGGATGGGCGCGGCGCCGTATAGGATGTGGGTCAAGCGCGAATAGTCGACCTCGCGGGCCCGGGGCTGGCGCACGACGATCTGCAAGGCCGCCGGCACCATGAACATCTTCGAGACGTGATCCTTCTCGATATAGTCCAGCACCTTGAACGGATCGAACTCGCGCGCCACCACGCCCTTGGCGCCGTTCAGCAGGCCCACGAGCCCCCAGCCGGTGCCGCCGATATGGGCCACCGGCATCGCGACCAGGCTGACATCGTCCGGCCCCCACTGGTTCCAGGCCAACGGATCCTTGGCCGCCGCGCGCCGCATGACCAGCAGGTTGTCATGGGTCAGCATCGCGCCCTTGGGCCGCCCCGTGGTGCCCGAGGTGTAGAGCTGGATGGCGATGTCCGACGTCGCGATCGACTTGTGGGCGTCGGCGTCGGACTGGGCGTCGCGCCAGGCTTCGAAGGTCGGATGCTCGCCCGCGCCGTCGGCCTCCATGGCCACGACCACCGGACGGTGGGTCAGTTCGGCGGCGACGCTCTCGATGTGGCCGATCAGTTCGGGGCCGACGAAGACGATCTTGGCCTCGCTGTCGGCGACGATGTAGGCGATCTCAGCCGCCGCCAGCCGCCAGCCGACCGGCGTGGTCACCACCCCGGCCTTGGCGGCCCCGATCAGCAACTCGAAATAGTGGTCGCTGTTCTTGCCGACATAGGCGACGCGATCGCCCGTCGACAGACCCGCCGCTATCAGGGCGTTGGCGACCTGGTTCGAATGACGGTCGAAATCGGCGAAGGGGGTGTCCCGCCCCTCGAAGCTGAAGGCGACCTCCTCCGGCCGGACCTCCGCGTGATAGCGGGCGACGTCGCCCAGGGTCCGCATGCGGTCGAAATCGATCGCTTCCGCCATCGCGCCTGTCTCCCTCGTTGTCCGGATCTACGTCCGGTCAAACGGATGTTGGGCCAGGCTTGCGATCGCGGCAAGCTGTCTATGTCGATAGGGTCAACGCCAGGCGCGAACGCCGATCACCACCGCCGTGCTTCCCGCCCGCTCGCCGGCGACCACGGCCGGCCCGAACGCCCGCTCGCGCACTAGGCCGACATAGGGCGCGAACTCACGCGTGATCTGGTAGCGCAGGCGAAGACCGCCCTCGAGCTTGGCCGCGCCCGCCTCGGCGAGGTCGGCCTCGACGCGCGGCTGCAGAATCAGTTTCTGGGTCAGGCGCAGGTCGTAGGACGCCTCCCCGCGCGCGGAGACCTTGCCCTGATCGGACAGGTAGGCCGTCCCCTGCACCTCGAACCAATAGGGCGCCAGGCCCTCGAAGCCGACGGCCGCGTAGGATCGCCCCTTGGGCGCCAGGTCATAACGAACCCCGGCCTGAAGATCGAAATACGGCCCGACGGGCCAGGCCTTCAGCACCTCGGCCTCGCCCGTCTCCCAGCCTTCGCCGTCGGTGCGCTCGCCGCGCGCCTTGACGACCCACTTGGACGCATCGCCGCCCCACCAGGCTTCGCCCTCGAAGGCCTGGGCGTCGGCGCCGTCGCGCGAGCGGTATTCCAGCTGGTCGGCGCGGACGGTCCACGCCGTCGCCCCGCCATGCTCCTTCATAAGCTGGGCTCGGGCGGCGGCCATGACGCCCGGGCTGTAGAAGCGCTCGGCCGCGTGGTCGGTGGGGATCGCCGGCGGCTTGGCCTCGGCGGCGGGCTTGGCGGCCTCCATCTGGTGGCCCGCGTGCGGGTCGACGGCCTGATGCTGCGCGTGCTGGAGATCGACGATCACGCGGCTTCCCCATCCAGCGGCCGCACGGTGACGACGTTGAACATGCCCGCGTGCATGTGCAGCAGCAGGTGGCAGTGGAAGGCCCAGTCGCCGGGCTCGCTGGCCGTCAGGTCGAAGGCGACCTTGCCGCCCGGCGCCACATTGATCGTGTGCTTCAGCGGCTGGCGATCCTGGCCGTTGACCAGCTCGAAGAAGTGGCCGTGCAGGTGGATCGGATGAGCCATCATGGTGTCGTTGATCAGCACCACTCGCGCCCGTTCGCCCCGCTCGAAGGCGATCGGCTTCTTGATCGGCCCGAACGCCTCGCCGTCGAACGCCCACATGAAGCGCTCCATGTTGCCGGTCAGGTGGATCTCGATCTCCCGCCCGGGCGGACGCGCATCGGTCGGCGGATGCAGGCTGGCCAGGTCGGCGTAGCGCAGCACCGTGTGGCCGACGTCCTCCAGACCCTGCGGCGGCTCGCTCATGCGATCCATCGGCATCGGCGAGATCGTCTGCACGCCCGGCGTCAGCGGCACGTTGGGCGCGTTGGCCTGGGAGCGCATCGACATGTCCATGCCGGGCATGTCCATCCCGTGACGCATGTTCCCCATGCCCATGTCCTTCATGGTCGCCAGGGGCCGCGTGCGGAGCGGCGGAACGGCGGCGGACACCCCCAGGCGCGGCGCCAGGGTTCCACGCGCCAGGCCCGAGCGATCCGAAGCTTCCGCGACCAGGGTGAAGGCCTTGTCCTCGATCGGCCGGACGATGACGTCGAAGGTCTCGGCCGGGGCGATCTGGAACTCGTCGACGGCGACCGGCGACACCGGCTGACCATCCGCCGCCACGACCTCCAGGGAGAGGCCCGGGATCCGGACGTTGAAGATCGTCATGGCCGCGGAATTGATGAAACGCAGCCGTACCCGCTCGCCCGGCGTGAACAGGCCCGTCCAGTTGTCGCCCGGACCGTGGCCGTTGACGAGATAGGTGTAGACCGAGCCCGTGACGTCGGCGATGTCAGTGGGGTCCATCCGCATCTTGGCCCACTCGACGCGGTCCTTCAGCGGCTGGTCCCGACCGGCCAGCAGGCCCGCCACGGTCTGCTTCTGCATGTTGAAATGGCCGGCGTTGACCTTCAGCTTCCGGAACAGCTCGTGCGGATGCAGGAAGCTCCAGTCCGACAGCATCACCACATGCTCGCGGTCATAGGGAATAGGATCCTCGCCCGCCGGGTCGATGATCATCGGCGCGTAGAGGCCGACCTGCTCCTGCAGGCCCGAATGGCTGTGCCACCAGTAAGTCCCGGCCTGCCGCACCGGGAAGTCGTAGGTGAAGGTCTCGCCCGGCTTGATGCCCGGGAAGCTGACGCCCGGGACGCCGTCCATCTGGAACGGCACCAGCAGCCCGTGCCAGTGGATGGAGGTGTCCTCGTCGGCCAGCGCGTTGGTCACGGACAGGCGGACGTTCTGGCCTTCCTTGAGCCGGATCAGCGGGCCGGGGATCGAGCCGTTGACGGTGACGGCGTGGCCCGAGCGACCGTCGATCCTCGCCATGGTGTGGCCGACGGTGAGCTTGATCTCATCACCCGACAGCGCGGCGGGCGAGCGACCGGCCTCGCCTGCCCGCGCCCAGGACGGCAGCAAGCCCACAGCGCCCAGCGCCAGGGCGCCGCGCAGCAGAGTCCGTCGATCTAAAGCCGTCATCGCGTGTCCGTATTCCAAGCCCAGATATTCCAACGGGGGCCGCAGTTAGGTATCACCCGGATCATGTCCAAGAGCACCCCCGCCACGATCGCACTGACCAAGGCCGGCGTCGCGTTCAACCTGCATACGTACGACTACGACCCGGGCTCCGAGCGCGTGGGCCTGCAGGCGGCCGAGGCGCTTGGAGAAGACCCTCGTCGGGTGCTCAAGACCCTGATCGTGATGCTTGACGGAAAGCCCGCCTGCGCCATCCTGCCCTCGGACAAGGAGGTCAGCATGAAGAAGCTGGCCGCCGCCCTCAAGGGCAAGTCGGCCGCCATGGCCCCCGTCCCCGATGCGGAGCGGATCACGGGCTACAAGGTCGGCGGCGTCAGCCCCTTCGGCCAGAAGAAGCGTCTGCCAACGGTGATGGAGGAAGCCGCCCTCACCGAGCCCTACGTCTTCATCAACGGCGGCCAGCGCGGCCTGCAGGTAAAGCTGGCGCCCGCCGACGCCGTGAAGGCCCTGGGCGCGGTGACGGCGGCGATCGTCTCCGAATAGGCGCCGCTTGAAATGCCGCGCGGTTCTCGCCTATAAGCCCCGCCTCCTGGGGCTGGGTAGCTCAGATGGTTAGAGCGGTGGATTCATAACCCACAGGTCGGCGGTTCGATCCCGCCCCCCGCCACCAGGACGGTTTCCCATAACAGTCTGGTTTTCTTGCGCTTTCTTCAGCGCGCACTGAAGAACAACGTCGGAGTCCGACCTTGGATCAGGTCCAGGAAACTCGACGTTCAGTCGTGAGCCCTCGTATGAAATCCCGATCAGCCGCGGCGCCAAGCCGACGCCACGGCCCTCCTGGACGCTTTAGGCCTCCGGGAAATCGGTGCTGATCGTGAGGTCCTCCCAAATCCCGATCTCCGCCTCGACCGCCGCCAGCTTGGCGCGCGCCCGGCGCAGGGCGTCGGAGCCGAGCAGGAGGTGCAGCGGCGGATCGGGCGCGTCGACGATGCGCAGCAGGGCCTCGGCCGCGCGATCCGGATCCCCCAGCTGCTGGCCGGCCATCGACGAAAAGGCCGCGCTGGCCTTGCCGACCGTGGCGTCATAGCCCGCCGCGCGCGTCTCGCTCAGCCGGATCGAATGGGCCGAGAGGAAGTCCGTTCGGAAGGCGCCTGGCGCGACGGCGGTCAGCTTGACGCCCAGCGGCGCGACCTCCTGATGCAGCGACGCCGTCAGGCCCTCCAGGGCGTACTTCGCCGCTGCGTAGAGCGCGGACGCGGCGCCCGGCGCACGGCCGGCGATCGACGTGATGTTGAGGATCCGCGCCTCGCCCTGGGCCCGCAGCCTGGGCAAGGCCGCCCGGATCACCTTGAACGGGCCGAAGACGTCGGTGGCGAAAAGGCGCTGAGCCTCCTCGTCGGTCGCATCCTCCAGCGCGCCCAGCAGGCCATAGCCGGCGTTGTTGACCACGACGTCCAGCCGTCCGCCGGCCAGGCGGAAGGCCTCGTCTACGGCTCGGTCGATGGCCGCGCCGTCGGTGACGTCCAGGGTCAAGACGTGCAACGTCCCCGCCCCGGCCTCGATCGGCGGCGCGCCCGAGCGGACCGTGCCGACCACGGTGTCGCCCCGCGACAGCGCCGCCTTGGCTAACGCCAGCCCCAGACCGCGCGAGATTCCGGTGATGAACCAATGCTTCGTCATCGCATGCTCCTTGTGAGGCGCATCTTGTGCGCCCTCGGGAGAAACTTCAGAATAGAACCATATCTGCGTGAGCTTGTAAGACCGGCTAAACAATGACGATGAGCATCGAACCGATGCTGAGCGGCGGCGACTTCGCCCACCTGCGCGCCTTCGTGGCCGTGGGCCAGGCGCTGAGCTTCACGCGCGCCGCCGAGACGCTGGGCGTCACGCCCTCGGCTCTCAGCCAGGTGGTGCGGACCTTCGAGGACCGGATCGGGGTGCGCCTGCTGAACCGCACCACCCGCAGCGTTTCCCTGACCGAGGCCGGCGAGACCCTGCTGCGCCGCGTCGCTCCGGCCGTCGCGGAGCTCAGCCAGGCGGTCGGGCAAGCCCGCCTCTATCAGGAGCGTCCGTCGGGGACGGTGCGGGTCCACGTGTTTCGCTCGGCCGCCGATCTCTACGTTCAGCCGATCCTGCCCGCGTTCCACCGCGCCTATCCGAAGGTCGTTCTGGACATCACCGTCGACGACGAGGTGGTCGACACGGTGGCGGCCGGGTTCGACGCCGCCATCCGCATCGGCGAGGTGATCGAGCGCGACATGATCGCCGCACCGCTGGAGCCGCCCGTGAGGCAGATCCCGGTCGCCGCGCCGAGCTACATCGCCGAACGCGGCCTCCCCGCCCATCCCCGCGACCTGCTGGGCCACGACTGCATCCGCTGGCGCTGGCCGGGCCGCGCCCAGCCCTACCGCTGGGAGTTCTTCGAAAACGGCGCCTGGTTCGAGGTCGAGGTCGACGGGCCACTGATCGTCAACAGCAAGGACATGGCCCTGAAGGCCGCCATCGACGGCGTCGGCATCGCCTTCGCGGTCGAGCGCACCGCTCGCCAGGCCATCGCCGACGGCCGGCTGGCGCCGATGCTGGAGGCCTGGTGCGAGCCGTTCCCGGGCCATCACCTTTGCTTTCCCCGGCAACGACAGATGAGCCCGGCCCTACGCGCCTTCATCGACACGGTGCGTGAAGGCGCTTCGGCCGCCGACTGAGCTTGTCGGCTGGCGGCGGATAACCGCCATGGACAGGCCTCAGACCTGTCCAGAGGCGCGCCATTCTGGGCCGTCTCGAGCCCGTCGTCACAAGACCTTCAAGCTTAACCTCTAGGGACGTCCGCCACCGAAGTGGACAGGCGGATGTTTCGAGTCGATCCAGACAGGACCCGATGGTTCTTGCGGTGCGTGCTGCCGCATGAACCCGCGTTACGCGCTTGGCTGTCCTCGAAGCGCCGGCTCGGCGTCGATGTCGACGACATCATTCAGGAGACCTACACGGCCCTGGCCGCCAAGGAGACCGTCGAGGATATTCAACACCCCCGAGCCTACATCTTCCGGATCGCGCACATGCTGGTCGTCCGGCACGTGAGGCGCGCCAGGATCGTTTCGATCCAGGTGAAGGAGGATCTGGAGTGGGGCGATGACAGCCCCTCGCCCGAGCAGACCCTGATAGATCGCGATGTCCTCAAGCAGGTGAACGAAGCGATCTCGGCCATGCCCGGTCAGGCGCGCACCGCCTTCGTCCTGCGGCGGATACATGGTCTTTCCCAGAGAGAGATCGCCCAGCGGATGAGGCTTTCGGAAAACACGGTGGAAAAACACATCAGCCGAGGGCTACGATTCCTGCTCAATCGCCTAAGGGATGGCGGAAACACCCCACTTCCCGCCTCTAACAGCTCAGACGCTTCTCATCAGGATCCCGCTCCCCTCGATGGCCGATCGCCAAACCAGCCAGAGCATCGACGACGACGCCGCGACGTGGGTGGCGCGTCGTGACCGCGCGCCGCTGACTCCGGCCGAGCAGGCGGCGTTCGACGCGTGGCTCGCGGGGGATGAGCGCAGGCCCGGCGCGCTATTGCGCCTGCAGGCCATCGACCTGGCCAGCCGCGCCGCCGGCGACGAGCGCGGCGAGCTGCTTGCCCCCCCGCTCTCGCGCCGCCGGGTGCTGTTATGGGGCGGGGCCAGCGCTGCCGCCGGCGTGGCCGGCCTCGCCGTGGCCTTGCACGCGCCGCGCGCCCAGGCCACCCAGCGGGGCGAGATCCGGCTGATCCCCCTTCAGGACGGCTCGACCATGACGCTGAACACGGACTCCGCGGCCCGTGTGCGCTATCGCGACGATCGCCGACTGATCGAACTGATCCGCGGCGAGGCGTTCTTCTCGGTGGCGCGCGACGCGCTTCGCCCGTTCGAGGTCGAGGTCGCCGGCCATCGCCTCAGCATCGACAGCGGCGCGTTCCGCGTCAGTCGCCTGAACGCCGCGCCAGTCCAGGTGACGGTGCAGCAGGGGCAGGTCGACCTCGCGGACGGCCTTCGCGACCGCGTTCGCCTCACGGCCAACAGCAGGCTCGAACTCGTCGACGGCCGTCCGCCGGCCGTGCTGCGGATCTCGGCGCGCGAGGTCGAGCGCGACCTGGCCTGGCGCGAGGGCAAGATCGCCTTCAGGGGCGATTCCCTCGCAGACGCCGCCCGCGCCTTCGCCCGCTATGGCGATCCGCGCGTGATCGTCGCCGACCCGGCCCTGGCGCGCGAGCCGATCACCGGCCTGTTCGCCGCCAACGATCCGGCCGGTTTCAGCCGGACGGTGGCCTTCGCCCTCGACGCGACGGTGACCCGCCGCGGCGACGAGATCGTGCTCTCCCGCCCCTGATCGACATTAAAGTTTTGTGACGGCTGGCGGAGAATTTCCGTCGTCGCCTCTTTAGCCGCGAAACGCCGATTTCATGTCATGGCGTACGGGGCCCGAGAACGATGATCGCCTACAAGACCTTGCTTCACTGCGGCGCGGCCGCCGTGGCCTGCGTCGCCGCGCAGGCGCATGCCCAGGCCCGCCGGTTCGACATTCCCGCTCAGCCGGCGGTCACCGCCATCCCCGAGTTCGCCGACCAGGCCCAGGTCCAGATCATCGCGCCCGCCCGAGACCTCGCCGGCGTCAACACTCAGTCGGTCATGGGCGAGATGGACGTTCGCGCCGCCCTGCGCCGGCTGATTTCCGGCACGCCGTTGCGCATCGCCCGCGACGAGGGCGCGATCATCACCCTGCGCTCGACCACTCGCGCTTCGGCCGGCAAGATGGGCGCGCTTTCGGGCCGCGTCCTGGATCCGCTGACCGGCCAGTACATGGCCAACGCCACGATCCGAGTGGTCACGGCCGATGGCGAACACCGCGCCGACGCCGCTGGCGAGCGCGGCGAATACCGCCTGATCGACCTTCCCGCCGGCGAGGCCCAGGTGACGGTCAGCTTCACCGGCTTCGCCGATCGGACCGTGCCCGTCACCATCCATTCGGGAACGACGGCGCAGCTGGACGTCGAGCTGGCTCGTTCGGGCGAACCGGCCGCTACCCAGGTTAGCGAGGTGATCGTCACCGGCGGCTTTCGCGACGGCGACGCCCGCGCGATCATGAGCCAGCGCAACGCCATGGACATCAAGAACAGCCTGTCCTCGGAGTCGTTCGGTTCCATCTCCGAGGGCAATGTCGGCGAGTTCATCAAGTGGATGCCCGGTGTCGACACCGAGGGCGAAGGCGACGACACCGTGCGCTACGTCCGCCTGCGCGGTCTGCCGCCGGAATACACCTCGATCACCGTCAACGGCGTCAGCCTGGCCGCCGCCGACGGCAACGCCGGTTCGTCGACCTCGCGCGCGTTCAGCTTCGAGCAGGTGTCGCTCAGCAGCATCGACGCCATCGAGATCTCCAAGACGGTCAGCGCCGACGTCGACGCCAACGCGCCGGCCGGCATGATCAATCTGCGCACCAAGCGCGCCTTCGACCGCAAGGGCCGCCGCATCGTCGCTCAGGTCAGCGCCGTCACCCATTCCGACCTCTGGAACGACAAGATCACCGGTCCCGCCGATGGCCGTCGCGACGGCAAGGCGCTGCCGAACGGCCAGCTCGAATATTCGGACGTTTTCTTCAACCGCCGCCTTGGCGTGGTCGCCAGTATCAGCCAGTCCAAGACCTATTCGGAAATGGAACAGGCTTACTATCCTCGCAGCTATGAGCCGAACGCCGTCAGCCCGGATCCGCTGGCCGTAACGACCATCAACGCGCACATGCGCGCCCAAGAGACCTCGCGCTTCGCCAGCTCGCTGACCTTGGACTTCAAGGCCACCGACAACCTGATCCTGTCGCTGGCGACGATCTACAACACCGCCTACCTGTGGTCGGGCCAGCGAACGGAGGTCTTCACGACCGGCGCGCGGACCTACGGCGTGATCGGCGACGCCGCGACGGATTTCACCACCCGGCGTCCCGACACCAGCATTGGCGTCACAGCCCAGTCCAACATGATCTCCAAGCGCGGCGACGGCCTGACCATCGTGCCGAGCTTCGAGTACCAGGGCCGCCGCTTCGTGCTCGACGGCAACATCTCCTATTCCGACTCCAATAGCCGCTACGACCCGCTAGGCGACGAGAGCTCGATCTTCAGTCTGGTGAACTCCCCGGCGGCAGGGGGCAACTTCACCGCCAAGCGCGACGGACTGGGCAAGCAGAACTGGACGATCGTCCAGACCAGCGGCGATGACTGGAGCAATCCGGCCAGCTACACCCGCCAGACGGCGGCGATCGTCATTAACAGCCAGGACGGCCGCTCCGCGCGCACAGAACTGGGCGGCGGCGCGCTGAATCTGACCGTGAAGGCGCCGTTTGACTTCGCCTCGGTCACCTTCAAGACCGGCCTCAAGGCCAAGCGCGCGGTCTACGACTACAAGAATGAGCGCGTCGCTCACCAATATCGTTATGTCGGCCCGCTGAGCGTGGCCCAGTTCATGACCGAGAATAGCACCCCCAACGAGCTGAGCTTCGACGGCCTCGATATCCACTATGCGTCCAAGTCGGGCTCGCCGAAGCTGTACATGCCCAGCAACGCCAAGATCGGCCGGCTCTTCCTCGACCACCCCGAGCAGTTCCAGCACACCATCACGGCGGCGAACTACTATACCGCCTTCATCGAGAACACGCGTCACTTCGAGGAGGACACCAACGCCGCCTATGGCATGGCGACGGCGGAACTGAACGACCGCCTCACCGTCCGCGCCGGCCTGCGCTGGGAGGAAACCAAGACCCGGGCGCGGGAATGGAACCCGCTGACCGCCGACGAGACCCGGGCCGCCGGATTCGCCGTGTCGGCGACCACCGGCCGGGCCACGACGATCGACGGCCTCAAGTATCAGTATCAGTCGCGCCCACAGATCGAGCGCAAGGGCTCCTACGACTACTTCTTCCCCAGCGCGTCGATGAAGTTCGCCATCAATTCCCAGACCGACCTGCAGATCGGCTACAGCCGCACCATTCGCCGCCCGGAGGTCAACGTGCTGGCCGGCGTCTGGTCGATCAACGACGAGGCCATGCTGGTCACCGCCCCCAACCCGGGCCTGAAACCCGAAATCTCGGACAACCTGTCGATCCGGGTGGCGCGCTATTTCGAGCCCGTCGGCCTGATCGCCCTGAACTACTTCCAGAACGACGTGAAGGGTCTCTTCCAATCCGAGGACCTGACCGCCGAGGAGTTCGGCTACACGGGCGACGAGTACGCCAACTACACGTTCAGGACCACGCGGACCGTTTCGGGAGACTCCATCAAGATCCGGGGCCTGGAGGCCGAGTTCACCCACGCCCTCGATTACCTGCCCTCTCCGCTGGACGGCCTGACTGTGCGCGGCTCCTACACCTACCTGGATCCCGAGGAGCCCATTCCGCTGTCGGCCAAGAACCTGGGCTCGGTGGTGCTGGCGTATAAGAAGGGGCCGTTCAGCCTGAACCTCAACACGCTGTGGACGGGGCGGAAGCTCAACAGCGTCTCGACGGGCTCGTACATCGCCCCGCGCGTCGACATGTTCGTCTCCGGCGCCTACGCCATCCGCAAGGGCTGGTCGGTGTTCTTCTCGGCCCGCAACCTGTTGAACGAACCGACCGACATCATGCTGCCGGGCGTCCAGACCTCGGCCGGCGCGGTTCCGGATCACGCTGGCGACTACCGTCACTACGGCAAGACGGCCACGCTCGGCCTGCGGGCGGTGTTCTAGTCATGACCATCTTCGACAAGCGCGAGCTTCTGCGCGCCGTCGCGGGCCTGACCGTGGCGGGCGGGCTTTCCCCGCTGGCGGCCTTGGCCCAGCCGCCGAAAGAAGATCCCTTCACCCTGGGCGTCGCGGCTGGCGATCCCGCGCCGGACGGCTTCGTGATCTGGACGCGCCTGGCGACGCGGCCGCTGGAGTACGGGGGCGGCCTGCCGATGCGGGCCATTCCGGTGCGCTGGGAGGTGGCCGAGGACGAGGGCTTCGGCCGGGTCGTCCTGTCCGGCGAGGCCGTCGCCCGCCCGGAACTGGGTCACGCGGTGCATGTCGAGTTGGCTGGTCTGCGGCCGGCGGCGCGATACTGGTACCGTTTCCACGCCGGCCAGGCGTCCAGCCGGATCGGCCGCGCCCGCACGACGCCCGCGCCGGGCGCCGCACCGGGCCAGGTGCGGCTCGGCGTGGCCGGTTGCCAGCACTACGAGCAGGGCCTCTACACCGCCTATGCTCATCTGGCGGCCGAGGGGGAGCTGGACGCCGTGTTCCACTACGGCGACTACATCTACGAAGGCCGATCCGGCGTCGCCTGCTTGCCGATCAACGGCGACAAGACCTGTTTTCGCCAGCACGCGGGCGACGAGATCTACAGCCTCGACGACTATCGGCGACGCTACGCCCAATACAAGACCGATCCCGACCTGCAAGCGGCCCATGCGGTCGCGGCGTTCATCCCGACCTTTGACGACCATGAGGTCGACAACAACTGGGCCGGTCGCGCCGATCAGGATGGCGCGCCGCCCGAGATCTTCGCCCTGCGCCGCGCCGCCGCGCTGCAGGCCTGGTACGAGAACATGCCAGTGCGACGGGCGCAGTTCCCGGACCGGGGCGCGATCGTGGCTCATCGCCGGATCCAGTACGGCGATCTATTGCGCATCCATGTGCTGGACACCCGCCAGCACCGCTCAGGCCTGGTCTGCGGCGGCGGCAAGCCCACCGCGCCGTGCGAGCCGATCGGGACCCCAGGCTCGATGCTGGGCGCCGCCCAGGAAGCCTGGCTCGCCCGGGGCCTAGCCCAGCCGACCCGTTGGAACCTGCTGGCGCAACAGGTCATGGTCATGCCGTTCCTCTACCCTGCCTCCCGCCCCTCGGGCCGCGCCAACGAAGACTCGTGGAGCGGCCGCCCGGACGCTCGCCAACGTCTGATCCGCGCGATCCAGGATCGCGGCCTTACCAATGTCGTGATCTCCACCGGCGACGTGCACAAACATCATGCCGGCGTGGTTCCCAGCCGCGAGGGCGCGTTGGACTCGCCGCCGGTCGCCACGGAATTCGTCTCGACGTCCATCAGTTCGGGGGGCGACGGCTACGATATGCCGCCCGGTTGGGAGGGCGTCGCGGCCGACAATCCGCAATGTCGCCTCAGCAACGGCCGTCGCGGCTACCAGGTGTTCGACATCCGACCTGATGCTTGGACGACCGACCTGCGCGTGATCGACAAGGTCAGCGCGCCGGGCGGGCGGGTCTCCACCTTGGCGCGGTTCGTGGTCGAACCAGGTCGCCCGGGGCTGCATGTCTCGCGGTGAAGACCTGGGCGCGCATTCGCCGCCGCTGTGTCGCCAGGGACTGGACATCCCGGCCGCCGCGCCGCGAGCAAGATCGCTCCGAAGCGGAAGTCCGCCGAAGCCCGCCCCTCGAGTCGACTCGTTCCAGGAGGCGAACCTTCTACTGTCTGGAAGCGCACGAGCGGCCCGCCTCAGCCTTTCTGCTCCAGGCCTCCGGCCCTTCGGCCCGCACCTTGACCAGCATATCGGGAGCGTCGCTGAAGGCGCCGTCGATCCCTCGCGCGAAGAGCCGACGCGCTTCGGTCTCGACGTCGCCAAGCCGATGACCGAATCCCGGTGACGAGGGATCGCCGCAGCGTAGTTCGACGGGCAGGTCCAGGTTTTCCGGATTGACGCTCCAGACGTGAACCTTCAGGCCCGCGGCATGGGCGTCGGCCACGAAATCGCTGGCGGGCAAGCTGCGCCCCTCGACGTCGCGCGGCAGGATGATCTGGGTCTCGGGCCCGACGATGTCGGCGAAGCTCGCGATCTTCCTCAGGCCGTCGGGCGACCAGACGTCCGACCATCGGGCGATGTGGTTGGCGGCCAGGATCGCGGCCGGCGGCGACTGGCTGTTGACCAGGAACATCAGCTTGATCGGCGTCATGCTCCGTAGGGCGATCAAGGCCGACGGGAAGAACGACTGGATAATCACCGGCGCGTCGGCGGTGTTGAGGCCGTTGGCCGCCAGCACGTCGATCAACGCCTTCTCCATCGGCAGGCCGACGCTCCGGAAGTAGTCCGGGTTCTTCAGCTCGACATAGAGGCCCACCGGCCGGCCGCGCGCGGCGGCGCCCGCCTTGGCGATGTCGATGATCTCCTGCAGCGTGAACACGGACTCCTGGCCGTCGTACCGGGCGCTTTCGGGCCGGGCGTCGGGCCGGCGCTCGCGCGACCTCAAGGTCTTCAGCTCGGCCAAGGTGAAGTCCTCGACGAACCAGCCGGTGAAGGTCTCGCCGTCGATGGTCCGCGTGACCTTGCGGTTGGCGAATTCGGGGTGGCGGGCCACGTCGGTGGTGCGGCCGATCTCGTTCTCGTGCCGGGCCACCAGGACGCCGTCCCGGGTCATGACGAGGTCCGGCTCGATGAAGTCAGCCCCCATCTGAATGGCCAGCTTGTAGGACATCGCCGTGTGCTCGGGCCGGTAGGCGCTGGCGCCCCGATGACCAATGACGATAGGCGATGCGGCCGGCGTCGCGGCCCTGGCGGGGTCGGTCAAGGCCAGCAGGAACGCGGCCGACAGCAGAAGACGTCGCATGGTCTTTCCCCCCGTCAGCGATGGATGGTCAGGCGCAGGCCGTAGACGCGCGGTTCGCCCAGCACGTTGGTCGGCAGGCCGATCGACTTGCCGGCGCTGCCCGCGCCCTTGCGATAGATCTCGTCGGTCAGGTTGCTGCCGAAGGCCTCCACCTCCCAGTTGCCCCGGTCCGGCGCGTAGCTGATCCGTACGTTCAGCAGGCCGAAGCCGTTCTGGAACTCGTCCTGGCCGGCGTCGGGCACGAGCAGGCCCGCTTGCAGCTCGGGCCGATCGTTGTCGTCGGCGAAGAAGATCTTCGAGCGCCAGGCATAGGTCGGGCGAAGGTCGAACTTACCGCCCAGCCCCGTCCAGCGCATCGAAGCGCCCAGCGACACCATGTGGTCGGGCGAGCGGGCGAAGTGGTTGCCCTCATAGGCGCCGCGCGTGAAGCGGGCGTGGTTGTAGGCGTAGGTGGCGAAGAGATCGAAGTCCGGCGTCGCGGCGAAATCGGCCTGCCCTTCGAAGCCATAGGCTCGCGCCGTGCCGGCGTTGGTGGTCACGAAGGTCGATCCGCGCTGCTCGCGGGTCTGGAAGTTGTCGTAGTCATAGGAGTAGAGCGAGGCGTCGACGCGCAGGCGTTGGTCAAGAAGGTCGGCCTTGATCCCCGCCTCATAGGCCTGAGCCGTCTCGGCGGGAGCGACGGCGAAGGTCGGCGTCCCGTCCGGAGCCCCCGGCGCGCCGGCCGAAAGCACGGCGGGCCGGCGGCCACGCGAATAGCTCGCATAGACATTGGCGATCGGGCTGAGAGCGTAGCGACCGGTCAGACGCCAGGTGACGCCGTGATCGTTCAGATCGCGGCCGGTGAGGTCGCCATTGTGGGCCGTGGGCTGGGCCGAGACCCCGAACAGTGGAAGCGGGCCGTTGAGCGTAGCGCCGTAGGCGGTCATGCCCTGGATCAGGGCGCGGGCCGTGGCGACGGCGGTCGGCGTTCCGGCGGCGGCGATTCCGGCCGCGCCAATGGCGCCGCCCAGGATGCTGCGGCCCTGGACCGAGCTTCCCCAGATCGTGGTCTTCTCGTCGCGGCTGTAGCGCAGGCCGCCCGACAGCTCGAAGCGGTCGGTGACGTGGAAGGTCATGTCGCCGAACAGGTCGTAGGAATCGAGGTCGGACTCATTGCGCGAGGTCTCGACGTGGTGCGGGTCCAGACGCGCGGCCAAGGCGGACGCTTCGGCGCTGGTCAGCACCAGATTGCCCTTGCTGGACTGGGCGACCAGCCCCTGCAGCAGCGCGCCGGTGAAGGCGGTGTTGTCGAACAGCGCGGCCGGCGCCGGCGTGGTCTTGGGCAGGCCGGTGAACGGTCCGCCGTTCAGCATGCCGCTCGCCTGGGCCAGTAGCATCCGCTCGTCGAAGCGGACGTCGACACGGGCTTTGGAGCGCTCGCGGTAGTAGTTGGCGCCGGCGAACCAGGACACGCGGCCGCCGTTGTCGTAGTTCAGGCGCAGCTCCTGGCTGAACTGCGCCCCCCCGACATCCTCCATGTTGGTGAACAGCGGCAGCGACGTGCCGTCTGCGTCATAGACCTCGGCCGCATCGATGTCGCGGTAGCTGGTCGTGGCGTTCAGGGTCAGAGCGTTCGTGACCTTGTACTTCGCCAGCGCCATGACGCCGTTCTGGCGCTGGTCGACGCCCAGGTGATGGCGCGGCGCGAAGTCGGTGGGCTTCGAGAGCCAGACAGGATCGTTCACCCGCGTCCCCGCCAGCACCTTGCCCGTCGCCGGGTCGGTGGGACTGACGTACATGGACTTGAAGCCCGTGCCGTTCGTCTCGTCGTCCTGGTGGTTGTAGATCAGATCGGCGCTGAAGCGATCGTTGGGCTTGAAGCTGAGCGCGATCCGGTAGGCGTTGGTGTCGATGGCGTTCAGGTCGCCGTCGGCGTTGGGATCAAGGTTCTTCTGGTAACCGTCGCGGCTTTTGCGACGACCGGCCACGCGCAGCGACACGGTATCGGACAGCGGCAGGTTCAGCATGCCGTCGATCTGGTAGTAACCCAGGTCGCCGCCTTCGGCCGCCAGCGACCAGTCCAGGTCCGGGCCGGCCTTGTTCTGGATCACGTTCAGGGCGCCGATCAGGGCGCCCCGGCCGAACAGTGTCGACTGCGGTCCCTTGGCCACTTCCACGCGGGCGTTGTCGTAGAGCTCGATATAGGAGCCGCGCGACTTGGAGATCGACACGCCGTCTTGGAACACCGACACGCGGGGTTCGGTGAACGAGTCGCCGCCCGAGGAGGTGATGCCGCGCATCACAAAGATGGGATTGTTGGGCGACTGGTCCTCGACCATCAGCCCCGGCACGTGGGTCGCCAGCTCGCGGAAGTTCGTCACCCCCAGCCGCTCCAGAGCCTTGCCGCTGTACGCGGTCAGGGCGAAGGGAACGTCGATGGTCTTCTGTTCGCGCTTCTGGGCGGTGACCAGGATTTCGTCCAGGGCGATGGCGGTCTCCCGCCGCGCCGGGCGCAGCGAGATCGTGCGGCCGTCGTCGGCGGCGATCTCCAGGTCGCCGGCGCTCAGCAGGCGCGACAGCGCGGCGTGAGCGGGCAGGACGCCCTTGATCGCCGGAGCCTTGCGGCCCGACAGCTCGGCCGATGGAAAGAAGATCTGCACGCCGGCCTGACGCGCGAAGGCGTTCAGTGACGCGGTCAGGTCGCCCGCCGGGATGTCAAAGGCCACGGCCGGAGTCTGGGCGAAGGCGGGCGCGTGGATGGCGAATGCCGCCGTCGCGGCCAACAGGGCCGCGTAGCTGATGTCCTTGGAAGTCATCGAATATCCCCGAAAGCCTCGCGCCGTGGCGCGGTCGATGGGGAGACGCTCAGGCGCGCCGCCACCGCCAAGTTCGGAGGGATTTATTTCGCGCGGGTCAGGATCACATCGTCGCCGACCCGGCGCGCGGTCACGCCGAGGCTCGCCGACAGGGCCTGCAGGAAATCGGCCGGGTCCGACGACGTGAAGCGCCCTCCCACCCGTACGGCGGCCAGCTGCGGGTCGACGATCATCAGCTTGCGGCTGAGGTAGCGGTTGTACTCCTCGACGGCGACCGACAGAGGCTCGTCCTCGAACACGACCTCCCCGCGCGGCCAAGCCTCGATGGATAGCAGTTCGGGCGCGGCCGTCGGGCGGGTCAGGGCGCCGCTTGCCGTAAGGGTCAGGTTGTAGGCCGACATGGCGGAGACCGAAGATGTCATCGCCCGCCCGCTCAGCACCGTGACGTCGATCACCGGGCCGCGCATGCGGGCGTTGTATCGGCCTCTCGGCTGTAGGCGCACGGTCTCAGCGCTCGCGCGCAGTACGAAGGGCCGATCGGCGGGCGTCAGGCCGACCTCACCCCGCTGCAGCCATACCTCGACGCGATCGCGGTGTTCACGCCAGCGCACCTCGGTGTCGGTGTTCAGGGTCATGATCGCGCCGTCCGCCAAGTGGCGGTTCAACCGCTGGCCGACGGCGCTGACCAGTCTCTGGCGGGCGAAGGCTCGCGTGGCGGCGCCGCCGCCCAGCACCGTCACGGCGCCAATCCCCGCCGCCTCAAGCAGCCTCCGGCGCGACAGCCGGGGCCCGGGCGCGGGGACCGACGCAGGCTGATCCAGGGCGCGCCCAACGCGCGCTAGATCCGACCAGAGCGCCGCGGCCTTGGCGAACGCCACGGCATGACGCGGATCAGCGTCGCGCCATCGCTCGAACGCCTCCTGGTCCGCCACACCCATGTCCAGGCGCGTCAGCCAGGACGCGGCCTGGGCGGCGATATCGTCCGGAGCATCGTCCAACGGTGAAGGCGCGGAGGAATCAGGCAAGGGAGGGTCTCGATCGCGGTTTCACCCTAGAGACGCTCGAACCGCGACGCACCTCCACTTTGCGTGTCTGATCCCGCCTATTCGCCGTTGGTGCGCCGACGAGGCCCGCTTTTCGAGGCCGCCGCGGGCGCTCCCACCGTGGAGCGCGCGTCCGCGTCCATCGCCTGAGACAGCAGAAACATGCCCCGCGCCAGACGTTTCTCAAGGGTCGAGAGGCTCAGACCCAGCCGGCGGGCGATCTCTTGCGGCGACAGCTCCTCGAAGCGACGCATGACGACGACTTGGCGACAGCGATCGGGCAGCCGTTCCACGGCCTTCAGCAGGCGGCGCAGCTGCTCGCGCGCGATGGTCTGGCTCTGGGCGTTCGGCGTCTCGTCGGCCAGATCCGCGGCGTCGAGACCAGCGATCTGACGTATGCTGACCACCCGTGCTCGCCGCATCTTCTGGATGGCGAGGTTGCGGATCATGGCGAGCGTATAGGCCTTGGGACTGGCCAGATCGCGCCAAGTCTCCAGTCCAAACAGCTTGGCGTAGGCGTCTTGAACAAGGTCGGCCGCATCATCGGCGTCCCCACAGAGCCGTCGCGCATGCGCCAAATAGGCTGGCTCGTGCGGCAAGACCTCCTCGATGAACCAGCGGTCCTGGTCGCGCAAGTATGACATGGGAGAGTCCCGTCGGCCGTCGCGCCGCCGCTTTAGGCCCGCCCCATGTCAGCGATGTGAAGGTCGTCGGGTCGCCGCGGGCCTCGGGCTGGAGCCCGACATGCGCCAGACCCGGCCCCGCCACGAGGATGAAGCGCATTCCGGGGGTTCCATACGGGCTTGCCGCCGCGACGGACCGGCTTCACTCTCCCGCCATGGTCGAGACCATTTTCAAAGGCGGCTGCCTTTGCGGCGCTCTGCGCTGGGAGGCCGATCGCGCGCCGGACTTCATGGGCCTGTGCTGCTGCGCCGACTGCCGCAAGGCGTCGGGCGGGGGCTTCATCCCGTTCATGGGGTTTTCGGCGTCGGCCCTGACCATAAAAGGCCCGGCGCGACAGTACCGCAGCCGGGCCTTCCGAGGGGGCGAGGCCACCCGCAATTCGTGCCCCACTTGCGGGGGCCTCGTCTTCGGCGGCGAGCATGGGCTGAGTGACAGCCACACGATCTACGCCGGCAGCCTGGACGACCCGAACCTGTTCAAGCCGTCCATGGTCCTGTTCAACCGCGACCGTCCGGACTGGGTGATCCCGCCGGAAGGCCTGACGGTCTTCGAGACGATGCCCGACTAGACCAAGCCCCCTAGACGAAGTCGCCTAGACGAAAGCCCCGGCGTCGTGGTGGTCGGCCGGCTGGGCGATCAGGGCCACCGTGTCGATCGAGGCCGGGATGCTCGCCTCGGCCGGCGCCTTGGCCGCCACGAGGGCGCCGCCATAGCTGGCCTTGCCGTCATAGGCGTCGGTCAGGAAGGCCTTGGTCGCCTCGGCATAGGACCCAACGCCGGCGTTCATGCCGGCGTACATCACGAAGCCGGCCATGGCGGCCTTGGCCCCCAGGGCGTCGTGGCCATAGGCGGTGAAGTAGTTCTGCTGCGAGACGATGTAGTCGACGGCCGCCGCGACGTTGATCCCCGCCGCCCCGGCCTTGGCGTTGCCGATGATGGCGTCATAGGCCTTCACCACCGCGTCGCGGAACGACAGGCTGTCATAGGCGGTCTTGAACGCCGCCGCGCCCGCGCCGCTCATCGCCTGGTTGACCGCGAACTCGATATATTTGTTGCCGGTGTTGTAGATGGCGTAGGCGTAGTCGGTCAGGTCGGTGGTGTTGGTGGCGCTGTCGATCAGGTCGTTCAGCGCCGTCTGGCTGGGCGTTTTGCCGGTGAAGAAATTCATCGCCTGCAGCGCCAGGGCCGAGGTGTCGACCGAGTAGCCGACCAGCTTGTCGATGAAGACCGCCTTGGTGATCTTGTTGGCGATCACGTCGGCTTGCAGCTGCGCCAGCTCCTTCATCTCGGCGTAGAAGGCGTTGGCCACCTTCTCGCCGTTCGGGCCGCTCAGATATTCCGAAAGCGCCTTCGACGAGCTGGCCGAGATGCCGGCCAGGGCCTTGTAGGCGTCCTGGATCTGAGCCTCGGTCAGCACGATCGGATTGGCGACCGTGCCGGTGCCGCCCGTCCCAGAGCCGAAGGCCACGCTGAGCGGCGTATCCAGGGGATATTTGCTCAGAGCCTCCTTGAAAGTCTGGATGCCGAGATTGATCAGGGCCGGATTGGCTTCGACCAAGGCCAGGGCGGCGTCGACCTCCGGCGTCAGCACCCCAACGCTCTTCAGAAGCGGCCTCAGGTCGACGAACTTGAAGGTCGCCTGGATGAAGCCGCTGTCGACCAGCTGGATCAGGAATTGGAAATCGCGAAGTGTCGGTTCGGCCATGACGGATCCCTCGGGGACCCTCGCCGCACCACGCGCCACACTCGGTCCCCGAACGCCGTTCTACGTTTCCGGCGCCCGGGACCGACATCCCCCGAACGGGGGGTAGCCAGAAGGACTCAACCTCCAGGCAGCGTGCCGGGACGGATATAGGCGAACATGTGCGGCACCCAGTCGGGCTTGCCCAGCGGGACGCCCTGGTTGCGCAGGATCGCGTAGGCGGTCGTGACGTGGAAATAGAACTGGGCCAGGGCCCAGTCCCGCAGGAACTGCTCGCCGGTCAGGTCGAAGACGATACCGTTGGGCATCTTCAGTTCGATCGGCTTTTCGGCCGCGCCGTCGAAGGCCGAGGCCGGGGTCGCCTCGATCCGCGCCACGGCGTCGGCGAGTTGCGCCCGCAGGCCGGCGAAGTCGGTCGCGTCCTCGGCCGGAGCGAACGACTCCGCGCCCGTCAGATGACGCAGCAGGTCGCTGGCCTGGACGCAGACGAAACGGACCTGGGTCGACAGCGGAAACATGTCCGCCGCCAGCCGCGCCCCGATCAGGCTCTCCGGCGCCAGGCCGTGCTCAGCGGCGTGAACCTCGCCCTTGGACAGCTGGGCCGACAGGCCTTTCAGCATGTGGGCGTAGGTCGGGATGGCGATCGCGTGCAGGTCCATGGGCGTCCTCCGATTTGGCATGGGAGGTAAGCCGGACTCGGCGTCAGGCGCCAGGCCCGAACCGCGCCACCAGATCGTAGGCCTCGCCAGGGAAGACCTGGCGTACGCGAGTGACGTGCTGGCCCTCGCGCCAGGTGCGGCGGTCGACGACGAGGCAGGCCGCGCCCTCGTCCAGGGCCAGCAGGCGGGCGTCGTCGGCGTCGGCGTTGACCGCGCTGATGCGGCTCTCGGCCTCGGTCCAGGCGACGTGCTCCAGCAGCCAGGCGCCGGGCGGGACCCGTGCGAAGTCGGCGGCTTCCATCTCGGGCGCGGCCTTCAGGGAGACCAGCCGCCGCTCCAGGGCGAACGGCCGGCCGCCGGCGTCGTGGACCCCCTCCAGCGCCAGAAGCTTGCCGCCGGCCGCCAGCTCGACTTCCTCGGGGGCGTCGCGGTCGGCCGTCCGCACCGCCCGGGCCAGCAGGCGGAACGCGTAGGTCTCGCCGCGCGCGACGATCTCGGACTGGATGTCGGGGATGTTCAGCACCGGCGCGTGAACCTTGGGTCGGGCCACGAACGAGCCGGCGCGTTTGCGGCGCACGATCAGCCCGGCCTCGACCAGGGCGGTCATGGCCTTGTTCACCGTCATCCGCGAGCAGCCGTACTCGGCCAGCAGCTCCGCCTCGGTCGGCGCGCGATGGCCGGGGGCCCATTCGCCGGAGCGGATGCGCGCCTCGATGTCCGAGCGGATGCGCTGGTGCAGCGGTCCCGTCACGCCAGCAGGGCCTTCAGGGTCTGGACGTAGCGCGCGGTGATCGCCTCGCGGGCGTGGTGGCGGCCGCCCGAGACAAGTCGCTTGCCGTGCCGCCAGACGGTGTCGATCCCGCCGCCAACGAAGACCAGGCTGTCGATCAGCGTGTCGCCGGAACGGCCGACGATGTTCGGATGGTTCGCGTCCAGCGTGATGAAATCAGCCGGCGCGCCACGGCGCAGGCCGCCGCGTCCGACGCCCAGCGCCTGCGCCCCGCCCAGCGTCGCCGCGCGCCACAGGTCGCCGCCAGTCGAGCGCTGGGGGCCGCCCGCCAGCACGTTGCGGGCGCGGCGGGTCAGGCGCTGGGCGTATTCCAAGGTCCGCAACTCCTGGGCGGCGTCGATCACGATGTTGGAGTCGGTCCCGATTCCGAAACTTCCGCCAGCGGCCAGGTAGTCCGGCGTCGGAAAGATCCCGTCGCCCAGATTGGCCTCGGTCACCGGGCACAGGCCGGCGGTCGCGCCGCTCTTGGCCAGGCGCTCGGTCTCGGTGGCGTTGATGTGAGTGGCGTGGATCAGGCACCACTGCTTGCCCACCTCGGTGTGGTTCATCAGCCAGCGGACGGGACGCTGGCCGGTCGCGGCCAGGCAGTCGTCGACCTCCTTGGTCTGCTCGGCGACGTGGATATGGATCGGCCCGCCGGCGGCCAGCGGGACGATAGCGTCCAGCTCCTCGGCCGTAACCGCGCGCAGGCTGTGCGGGGCGACGCCGACCACCGCCTCGGGCAAGTCCGCCACGATCGCGCGACAGGCCTCGACCAGCCGCGCGAAGCCGTCGAGGTCGTGAATGAAGCGCTTCTGGCCGTCGGTCGGCGGCAGGCCGCCGAAGTTGCTGTGCGCGTAGAACACCGGCAGCAGGGTCAGGCCGATGCCGGTCTCCTCGGCCGCCGCCGCCATACGCGCGGCCATCTCGGCCGGGTTGTCGTAAGCGCCGCCGTCGGGCGCGTGGTGCAGGTAGTGGAACTCGCCCACCCGCGTGAAACCGCCCTCCAGCATCTCGACCTGACCCATGGCGGCGATGGCCTGGGCCATGTCGGGATCCAGCCGCTCCAGGAAGCGGTACATGACCTCGCGCCAGGTCCAGAAGGTGTCGCCGGTGTCGCCGCGCGTCTCGGCCAGACCCGCCATGGCGCGCTGGAAGGCGTGGCTGTGGACATTGGCCAGGCCCGGCAAGGCGGGGCCGAGACGGACAGCGTCGCCCGCCGACGTATCGGTGTCGATACGGGCGATACGGCCATCGGTGATGGTGAACTTCACACCCCGCGCCCAGCCGTCCGCCAGCAGGGCGCTCTCGCACCAGACCACCGTGGAAGACTCGGAAATGTGCGCGTCGGTCACTGGACAAGCCTCATCGTTCGCAAATATGTCTATACATATTGAAGCGGCCCGCAAGAGACGGTCCGCGTTGGCGGAGGCAGGCTCATGCGCTGTGATCGGGTGTGGATCAACGCCCGTCTCGCGACCCTGGCCCCGGATCGCGAAGGCCTTGGGATCGTCGAGGACGGCGTCGTCGCCAGCCTGGACGGGCGCATCGCCTATGCCGGCCCGGCGGACGATGCGCCAGCCTTCGAAACAACCGAAACCATCGATGTCGACGAGCGCTGGATCACCCCCGGCCTGATCGATCCCCACACCCATCTGGTCTTCGCCGGCGACCGCGCCCACGAGTTCGAGCTGCGCCTGGCCGGCGCCTCATACGAAGAGATCGCCCGCGCGGGCGGCGGCATCGTCTCGACCATGCGCGCCACCCGCGCGGCCTCCGAGAGCGAACTGGTCGCCGCCGCCCTGCCCCGCCTGGACGCCCTGATCGCCGAGGGCGTCACCACGGTCGAGATCAAGTCCGGCTACGGCCTCTCCCTCGACGACGAGATCAAGAGCCTGCGCGCCGCCCGCACCCTGGCCGACATCCGGCGCGTCGGCGTCAGCACCACCTTTCTGGGCGCCCACGCCCTGCCGCCGGAATACCGCGACGACAAGGACGGCTATGTCGCCCTGGTCTGCGAGAAGATGATCCCCGCCATCGCCGCCCGGGGCCTGGCCGACGCGGTCGACGGCTTCTGCGAGGGCATCGGCTTTTCACCCGACCAGATCCGCCGCGTGTTCGAAGCGGCCAAGGCCCATGGCCTGCCGGTCAAGCTGCACGCCGAGCAGCTGTCGAACCTCGATGGCGCCGCCTTGGCCGCCGCGTTCGGGGCGCTGTCGGCCGACCACCTGGAGCACCTGGACACGGCCGGGATCGCCGCCATGGCGGCCTCGGGCACGGTCGCGACCCTGCTGCCCGGCGCCTACTACTTCACGCGCGAAACCCGCGTCCCGCCGATCGCGGCTCTTCGGGAAGCGGGCGTGCCCATGGCCCTGGCCACCGACTGCAACCCCGGCACTTCGCCGCTCACCTCGCCGCTGCTGGTCATGAACATGGCCGCCACCCTCTTCCGGATGACCGTCGAGGAGTGCCTGGCTGGCGTCACGCGCGAAGCCGCGCGGGCCCTGGGGCTGCTGCACGATCGCGGGACGCTGGAGGCCGGCAAGGCCTGCGATCTCGCCCTCTGGGACATCGAGCGTCCCGCCGAACTTGTCTATCGCATGGGCTTCAATCCGCTCCATGCGCGCGTGTGGAGAGGCCAGTGACCAAGCTTGTTCTGAACCCCGGCGACGTGCCGCTGGCCGACTGGAAGGCGATCTATCGCGGGGCCTCGGCGCGCCTGGCCGAGAACGCCTGGCCAGTGATCGCGGAGAGCGCGGCGGCGGTCGAACGCATCCTGGCCAAGGGCGAGCCGGTCTACGGCATCAATACCGGCTTCGGGAAACTGGCCAGCGTCCGCATCGGCGACGCGGACCTGGAGACCCTGCAGCGCAACATCGTCCTGTCCCACGCCGCCGGCGTCGGCGAGCCGTCGCCGGTTCCGGTCATCCGCCTGATGATGGCCCTGAAGCTGGCCAGCCTGGCGCAGGGCGCCTCGGGCGTGCGCGTCGAGACCGTGCGGATGCTGGAGGAGATGCTGCTGCAGGGCCTAACGCCGGTGATCCCGTGCCAGGGCTCGGTCGGCGCCTCGGGCGATCTGGCGCCGCTGGCGCACATGGCCGCGACCATGATCGGGGTCGGCGAGATCTTCGTCGAGGGCGAGCGCAAGCCGGCCTCCAAGGCGCTGAAGAAGGCCGGCCTCGCGCCCCTGACGCTCGGCCCCAAGGAAGGCCTGGCCCTGCTCAACGGCACCCAGTTCTCGACCGCCAACGCCCTGGCGGGCCTGTTCGAGGCCGAGCTGCTGTTCCAGTCAGCCCTGGTCACCGGCGCGCTGTCGACGGAAGCCGCCAAGGGCTCGGACACCCCGTTCGATCCGCGCATCCACGCCCTGCGCCGCCATGCCGGCCAGATCGAGACCGCCGCCGCCCTGCGCGGCCTGATGGCGACCTCGGAGATCCGCGCGTCGCACCTGAAGGCGGACGAGCGCGTCCAGGACCCCTACTGCCTGCGCTGCCAGCCGCAGGTGATGGGCGCGGCGCTGGATGTCCTGCGCCAGGCGGCGGCGACGCTGGGGACCGAGGCCAATGGCGTCTCGGACAATCCGCTGATCTTCCCGGAAGCCGATGAGGCGCTCTCCGGCGGCAATTTCCACGCCGAGCCGGTGGCCTTCGCCGCCGACATGATCGCCCTGGCCGTCTGTGAGATCGGCTCGATCGCCGAGCGCCGCATCGCCATGCTGGTCGACCCGGCGCTGTCAGGCCTGCCGGCCTTCCTGACGCCCAAGCCCGGCCTGAACTCCGGCTTCATGATCCCGCAGGTCACGGCCGCCGCCCTGGTTTCGGAGAACAAGCAGAAGGCCTATCCGGCCAGCGTCGACTCGATCCCCACTTCGGCCAATCAGGAGGACCATGTCTCCATGGCCGCCCACGGCGCGCGGCGCCTGCTGGGCATGGTCGAGAACGCCACGGCGGTGCTGGGCATCGAGCTGCTGGCGGCGGCGCAGGGCTGCGACTTCCACGCTCCGCTGCGGTCGAGCCAGGCGCTGGAAGCGGTGCGGACCCTGACGCGGAGCCAGGTGCCGCATCTGGACGACGATCGGCACTTCCACCCGGACCTGGAGGCGGCCAACGCCTTGGTGCAGTCCGGTGCGGTGATCGCCGCGGCGGGCGACCTGCCGGGGGTTAGCGGATGAACTGGCTCCAGATCGCCCGCGGCGACGCGCCGCTGATCGTCAGCCTGCCCCACACCGGGACCGAGATCCCACCCGATATCGAGGTCGGCCTCACCTCCCCCTGGCTGGCCCGCAAGGACGCCGACTGGTGGGTCGACCGGCTCTACGCCTTCGGCGAGGGGATGGGGGCGACGATGGTGCGGACGGCGATCTCGCGCACGGTCATCGACGTCAATCGCGACCCTTCGGGCGCCTCGCTCTATCCGGGCCAGGCGACGACCGAGCTGTGTCCCACCACCACCTTTGACGGCGAGCCGCTGTGGCGTGATGGCGGCCCGGACGCAGCCGAGATCGACAGTCGCCGGGCGATGTACTTCGAACCTTATCACGCCGCCCTGCGCGCCGAGATCGACCGCCTGCTCACGATCCATCCGACCGTGGTGCTGTACGAGGCGCACTCGATCCGTTCGCTTGTGCCGCGCCTGTTCGACGGCGAGCTGCCGCAGTTCAATCTCGGAACCAACAGCGGCGCCTCCTGCGACGACGCCCTGACCGCCGCCGTCGAGGCCGCCTGCGACGCCTCGGGACGCTCGCGCGTCTCCAACGGCCGCTTCAAGGGCGGCTGGACCACGCGCCACTACGGCCAGCCAGCGACCGGCGTCCACGCCATCCAGATGGAGCTGGCCTGCCGGGGCTACATGGACGAACCCGCCGAGCTCGCCGAAGACACCTGGCCCACGCCGTTCCACGCCGACCGCGCCGAGCCGCTGCGCGCGGCGCTGGAAGACGTCCTTTCCGCCTGCCTCACCTTCGCCCGGAGCCACCGAGCATGACCCGCCGCGACAACACCCGCATCATCCGCCCCGCCACCGGGACCGAGCTCACCGCCAAGTCCTGGCTGACCGAAGCCCCGCTGCGGATGCTGATGAACAACCTGCACCCCGACGTCGCCGAGCGGCCGGAGGAGCTGGTCGTCTATGGCGGCATCGGCCGCGCCGCCCGCGACTGGGAGAGCTTCGACAAGATCGTCGAGACCCTGCGCCGGCTCGAGGACGACCAGACCCTGCTGGTCCAGTCCGGCAAGCCCGTCGGGGTGTTTCGCACCCATGCGGACGCGCCCCGGGTGCTGATCGCCAATTCCAACCTGGTGCCCCGCTGGGCGACCTGGGAGCACTTCAACGAACTCGATAAGCGGGGTCTGGCCATGTACGGCCAGATGACCGCCGGCTCGTGGATCTATATCGGCGCCCAGGGTATCGTGCAGGGCACCTATGAGACCTTCGTCGAAATGGGCCGCCAGCACCATGGCGGCGATCTGTCGGGCAAGTGGCTGCTGACGGCGGGCCTGGGCGGCATGGGCGGGGCGCAACCCCTGGCGGCGGTGATGGCCGGCGCTTCGTGCCTCGCCATCGAGTGCCAGCCCTCGCGGATCGATATGCGGCTGCGCACCGGCTATCTCGACAAGTCCACCGACAGCGTCGACCAGGCCCTGGCCTGGATCGAGGAGTCGTGCGCCGCGAAATCCCCGATCTCGGTCGGCCTGCTGGGCAACGCCGCCGAGCTGCTGCCGGTGCTGTTCAAGCGCGGCGTCCGCCCCGACCTTCTGACCGACCAGACCAGCGCCCATGACCCGATCAACGGCTACCTGCCAGCCGGCTGGACCTTGGACCAATGGGCGGACGCCAAGGCGCGCGATCCGCAGAGCGTAAACCGCGCCGCCCGCGCCTCGATGGCCACGCACGTGCGGGCCATGCTTGACTTCCAGGCCGCCGGCGTCCCGACCGTCGACTACGGCAACAACATCCGCCAGATGGCGCTCGAGGAAGGGGTCGAGAACGCCTTCGACTTCCCCGGCTTCGTGCCGGCCTATATCCGGCCGCTGTTCTGCCGGGGCGTCGGGCCGTTCCGCTGGGCGGCGCTGTCGGGCGATCCGGAAGACATCGCCAGGACCGACGCCAAGGTCAAGGAACTGATCCCGGACAATCCGCACCTGCACAACTGGCTCGACATGGCCGGCCAGAAGATCAAGTTCCAGGGCCTGCCGGCTCGCATCTGCTGGGTGGGTCTGGGCGATCGCCACCGCCTGGGCTTGGCCTTCAACGACATGGTCGCCAGTGGCGAGCTGAAGGCCCCGATCGTCATCGGCCGCGACCACCTGGATAGCGGCTCGGTCGCCTCGCCGAACCGCGAGACCGAGGCCATGCAGGACGGCTCGGACGCCGTATCGGACTGGCCGCTGCTGAACGCCCTGCTCAACACCGCCTCGGGCGCCACCTGGGTGTCGCTACACCACGGCGGCGGGGTCGGCATGGGCTTCTCGCAGCACGCGGGGATGGTGATCGTCTGCGACGGGACCGAAGCGGCGGCCAAGCGGATCGCGCGGGTGCTGTGGAACGACCCGGCCTCGGGCGTCATGCGCCACGCGGACGCCGGCTACGACATCGCGCTCGACTGCGCGCGGGAGAAGGGCCTCGACCTGCCGGGGATCCTTTAACGAACCAGCTGCGCCGCCGCCTCGGCGGGGCTCTTCTTGCCGGTGTCCCGATCGACCGCATAGTTGGCCGCCTGCATCGCCTTGACGTCGATACTGCCGCCTAGCGGCGTCAGGGCGTCCAGCAGCCGGCGATCCCCGGCCCGCTTCGGCGAGACCAGGATCACCGCGTCATACGGCGGCAGCGCGCCCTTCGGATCGCCCAGCAGCACCAGGTCGTCGGCCGCGATCCGTCCGTCCGACGAGAAGGCCGAGATCACGTCGGCCTCGCGGCTCGCCAGCGCCCGATACATGAAGGTCGGCTGGAACTGGCGCTTGGCCTTGAAGCTCAGGCCATAGGCCTTGACCACCGCCGCCCATTCCGGCCGCGAGAAGAACTCCAGGTCGCCGCCCATGACGAGGTCAGGCGCCTTGGTCGCCAGGTCGGCCAGGGTCTTGACGCCTAGCTGCTCGGCGCGGTCGCGGCGCATGGCCAGGGCGTAGGCGTTCTCGAAGCCCAGGGCGCTGAGCAGCACGACGCCGTCGCGGGCCTTCAGCTCGGTCCTCAGGCCGTCCCGCACCGCCTGGCGGCCGGGATTGTCGGTCCGGTTCAGGACATTGGCCCACAGGGTGCCGGAATAGTCGACATAGGCGTCGATCTCGCCGCTCGCGAGGGCGCGGTAGGCGACGGCCGAGCCCAGGTTCACGCGGCGCTGGACGCTGGCGCCCCGGGCCTCCAGCTTGCCGGCCATCAGCTCGGCCAGGATGTACTGTTCGGAGAAGTTCTTGGCCCCGATCACATAGGTCGGCCGGCCTTGCGACAGCGCCGCGCCGGCCAGGGGCGCGATCGCCGCCAGCAGGCCGATGGCGAGGCCCGCGCCGCCGGCCCACAGGCGCCGGCCGTCGCGTCGCGCCACGCCGGCCTCGATCAGGCCCAGCAGGCCGTCGACGATCAGCGCCAAGCCCGCCGAAGCCGCGCAGCCGACCAGCACCGCGACCCAGTCCTCGGTCTGGAGCCCTGAGAAGATGTAATCGCCCAGCGAGGTCTGGCCGACGGGCGTCGAGAGCGTCGCCGCCCCGATCGTCCACACGGCGGCGGTGCGCACCCCGGCCATGATCACCGGCGCGGCCAGGGGCAGTTCCACGCGCCACAGCCGCTGGCGGTCGGTCATGCCCACGCCCCGCGCGGCCTCGACCACGGCCGGGTCGACGCCGGAGACGCCCGCCGCCGCGTTCCGCAGGATCGGCAGCATCGAATAGAGGGTCAGGGCCAGCAGCGAGGGCAGGAAGCCCAGGGCCGGGAAGCCGTGACCCAGCACCTTCGTCGCCAGGCCCGAAAGCAGCAGGAGCACCGGATAGAACAGGGCCAGCAGGGCCAGGCTCGGAATGGTCTGCACGAGGCCCGCAGTCGCCAGCGAAATCCACTTCAGGCGCGGGCTGCGGGCGGCCGCGATCCCGAGCGGCAGGGCGATGGACAGGCCAAGGGCGAGCGCGGAGGCCGACAGCGCGACGTGCCAGCCCAAACGCTCGGGAAGCGCCGCCAACGCGGCGGAGAGACGATCAGCCACGGGCCAGCTCCGCCAAGCGCTCGGCCTGCCGTCTCGGCGCGGCGATCAGCTGGGCGACGACGGGATCGGAATGGCCGGCCAGCAGCGCGCACGGCGGGGCCTGGGCCAGCACTTGGCCATTCGCCATCACCACCACCTCGTCGGCCAGCAGCAGGGCCTCGCCGACGTCGTGGGTGACCATCACCGTGGTCAGGCGGAGCCGCTCGTGCAGCGCCCGGACATCGTCGGCCAGGGCCGCGCGGGTCACCGGATCCAGCGCCCCGAACGGCTCGTCCATCAGCAGGATCGCGGGCCGCGCGGCCAGAGCGCGCGCCACGCCGACCCGCTGGCGCTGGCCGCCCGACAGCTGCGATGGCGCGCGGCCGGCGATCTCGCGCGGCAGGGCCACGAGGTCGAGGAGTTCGTCGGTCCGCGCGGCGATCTCGTCGGCCGGCCACCCCAGTAGCTCGGGCGTGACACCGATGTTCTGGCCCACGGTCATGTGGGGAAAAAGGCCGATCTCCTGAAAGACGTAGCCGATGCCGCGCCGCAGTTCCGGTCCCGGCTTGGCGGCGATGTCCGCGCCGTCCAGCAGCACCCGGCCCGCGCTCGGGACGGACAGGCCGTTCATCAGTTTCAGCAGCGTGGTCTTGCCCGCGCCCGAGCCGCCGACCAGGGCGACGAAGCGGCCCTTGGTGATCGTCAGCGAGGTTGGCGCCAGCACCGCGCGCCCGCCGTACGTCTTGCTGACCTGATCGAGAACGATGGCTTCGGTCATGCGGGCTCCGGGCGGCGAGAATCAACCTTCGCCCCTCCCAAGCGTTGACTCAACGGCTGGGTGCGACAAGGCGGCGCGCGACAGGTCGCCCGGTTCGCGAAGGCCGAGTCAATCTCGACCATGGGGTCATGGTTAAGGAGCCCGTCATGACCGTTGCGTCTCAAGCCCGTCCGTTCGATCCGCGTCCTGTCCGCCGGCCCGCCAAGGGGTCTGGCCGTCAGTGGCCGCTGGGTTTCGCGGTTCTGCTGGCCTCGGTGCTGAACGTCATCGTCTGGGGCGGCCTGTTCACGGTCGCCAAGGCGTTCCTGCATCTCTGAGTTTGTTCAGTAAGCGTAGCGTTTCCATCTTCTCCCCCGAAACAAACTGGGCCGCGTCCTCCCCGGACGCGGCCCTTCTTTTGAGACGGAATGAAGAGGCGGACGCCTTAGATCGGCATCCGCATGATTTCCTGATAGGCTGAGATCACCTGATCCCGCACGGCCATCACCGTCTCCAGGCTGGCCTCGGCCGAGCTGATGGCGGTGACGACGTCGACCAGCTCGGCCTTGCCGGCCACCTGGTCGGCGATCTTGGTTTCGGCGACCTTGGAGGTCTTGGCCGCGCCTTCCATGGCCGACTTCAGCATGTCGCCGAAGTCCATGCCCTTCTTCTCGGAGCCGCCGATCGAGCCGATCGAACCGACGCCCATGGCGCCTTGAGAAGCATAGGCCTTGGCGGCGGCGAGCGCGGTGATCATGGCCTAGCCCCTTACTTCTTGAGGATGTCGAGGGTGCGCGATTCCATCGACCGCGCGGTCTCGATCACATTGAGGTTGGCTTCGTAGGCGCGCTGCGCCTCCTTCATGTCCAGCGCCTCGACCAGCGTGTTGACGTTGGGCAGCTTGACGTAGCCCTTGGCGTCGGCGGCCGGGTTGCCGGGTTCATACTCGGTCTTGAACTCGCTCTGGTCGGGATCGACGCGCAGCATCTGCACGCCCTCGGCGCCCTGGACCTTGGTCGGCTTGAACACCGGCACCTGGCGGCGGTAGGGATCGCCGCCGGCGGTGCGCGCGGTGGAGTTGGCGTTGGCTATGTTCTCGGCGATGACCCGCATGCGGCCCTGCTGGGCGCGAAGGGCCGAGGAGGCCACGGCCATGGTCGCCAGCGAATTGGATTTGATCTCGGGCATCGCCTAGTCCCCTAGCCGTTTGGCTTGCGCGCGGCCTGGCGCAGCATGTTCATGGACTTCTGGTAGAAGCTGATCGCCGCGTCGTAGTTCATCCGCGCGTCGGTCATCTTGAGCATCTGGTCCTCGAGCGACACCGCGTTGCCGTCGAGGGTGACTTCCGAATCGACGCCCGCCGTCGACCGCCAGGCGCTGGGCGCGTTCGACGGGGCCATGTGGGCGGCCGAGGTCGCCATCATCTGGACGCCCGAGGTCGGCGCCGCGCGCCCGCCGCGATAGACCGCGCCCGAACCCTGGTTCATCAGCGAGGCCTGGAAGCTGTAAGCCTTGAGATCGCGCGGGCGATAGCCGGGCGTGTCGGCGTTGGCGACGTTCTGGGCGACAAGCTTCTGGCGCTCGGTCAGATAACCGAGGCGGCTCTTGAGCATGCCGAAGAGAGGAATGTCGTCCGGACCCATGGCGATCATGGTGAAGAAACAGGGTTAATTCGGCATTAAGAACCCTCAGGCACACCAGGATGAGCGAGGCCTTCCGCCTGCGCCAAGTTGTCTCGCTTTTGGGCGGCCATGATCGACATCATCGAGTTCATCCGCGCCCTCGCCGCCCTGGCCGTGACCCTGGGCCTGATCGGCCTGGCCGCCTGGGCGATGCGCAAGTACGGCCCGGACGCCATCGGCCGCGCCATCGCCGCGCGCCAGGACCGCCGCCTGAGGATCGTCGAGAGCCTGGCCCTGGACCCCACGCGCCGCCTGGTGATCGTCAACCTGGATGGCGAGGAGCGCCTCGTGCTGCTGGGCGATGGCAAGCTGCTGGACTGGATTCCGCAACCGCGCCCCGTCGTCGAAGTCCCCGCCCCCACCCCGGAGCCCGTGGCCTGATGATCCGCGACCTGATCAAGACCGTGACGGGCGCCCGGCCGGAGGATCTCCGCCGCGCCGCGATCATCTCGGTGCTGGCCGCCATCGCCTTCGGGGTCATGCCGGCCGCGGCCATGGCCCAGTCGGCTGTGAACATCAACCTGGGCACCGGGGCCGGCCTGACCGACCGGGTCGTTCAGCTGGTCGGCCTGATGACGGTGCTGTCCCTGGCCCCGTCGATCGTGATCATGACCACCTCGTTCGTGCGGATCGTGGTGGTGCTGGGTCTGCTGCGCACGGCCATCGGCATCCAGCAGAGCCCGCCGAACCCGGTGATCATCAGCCTGGCCCTGTTCCTGACCGCCATCGTCATGGGGCCGACCTTCGAGCGCTCGTACGACGCGGGCATCAAGCCGCTGCTGGACCATCAGATCGAGTTGCCCGAGGCCTTCGACCAGGCCAGCGGTCCGGTGAAGCAGTTCATGCTGAAGCAGGTCGGCCGCGAGGACCTGGCCCTGTTCGTCCGCCTGTCGAAGGTCCCGCAAACCAACAACGTGCAGGACCTTCCAATGAAGGTGGTCACCCCCGCCTTCATGATCTCGGAGCTGAAGCGCGCGTTCGAGATTGGCTTCCTGCTGTTCATCCCGTTCCTGGTCATCGACCTGGTGGTGGCCAGCGTGCTGATGAGCATGGGCATGATGATGCTGCCGCCGGCGACCATCAGCCTCCCCTTCAAACTAATCTTCTTCGTGCTAGTGGACGGCTGGCGACTCGTGGCGGGCAGTCTCGTGGAGAGCTTCCAACGGGGCGGCGGCGGTTAGGCGCATTTAGCTAGAAGACGTACGACATGACTGTTTTTGTCCTGGGCTCGATCAATCTGGACGCCGTGGCGCGGGTCGATGACCTGCCAAGACCCGGCGAGACCGTGGCGGGCACCTCCCTGGAACTCTATCTCGGCGGCAAGGGCGCCAACCAGGCGGTCGCCGCCGCGCGCATGGGCGTGCCCACGCGGCTGATGGGCGCCGTGGGCGGCGACGACAGCGGCGTCGGCCTCAAGGCCAAGCTGGCCGGCTATGGCGTGCAGGTCGCCGACGTCATGGAGTTGGATGGCGTGCCGACCGGTCAGGCCCACGTCTGGGTCGCCAACAACGCCGAGAACATGATCGTGGTCACCGCCGGCGCCAACGCCACGATCACGGCCCAGCATGTCGCCGCCACGGCGATCGAGGGCCAGCGGGTGCTGCTCTGCCAGTTGGAGACCCCGCCCGTGGCCATCGAGGCCCTGTTCCGCCTGGGCGCGGCCAAGGGCGCGCTGCGCGTGCTGAACGCCGCACCGGCCCTGCCGCAGGGCGCGGCCCTGTTCCCGTTGACCGATGTCCTGATCGTCAACCAGACCGAACTGGCCAGCTACGCCAAGCTGGACCGCGAACCGGTGCGCCTGGAAGAGGTCTCGGTGGCGGCCCGCAAGCTGATGAGCCGGCCCGACCAGACGATCATCGTCACCCTGGGATCGACCGGCGTCGCCGCCGTGCGCCGCGATGAGGCCTTCCTGGTCGAGGGCAAGAAGGTGAAGGCCATCGACACCGTCGGGGCCGGCGACTGCTTCTGTGGCAGCCTGTGCGCGGCCCTGGCCTCGGGCATGGACCTGCGCGAGGCCGTAGAGCTGGCCAACGCCGCCGCCGCCCTCTCGGTGCAGAAGGCCGGCGCCGCGCCGTCGATGCCGTCCCGCCGCGAGGTCGAGGCGTTTCTGGAGGGGTGAGACCCTCTGATCGCCGAAGCTGATTGGAGCCCGCGCATGGAGTTGATCAGCCTACCGGTATCGCCCTTCGCGGCGCGGGTCCGCATCGCGATCTACGCCAAGGGCCTGCCGATCGACCTGGTCCCCCCGCCGGCGGACTGGCGCGAGAGCCGCCGCTTTCGGGACCTCAGCCCGACCGGTCGCATCCCGGTCCTGCTCGACGACCGCGGCCCGATCTGGGAGTCGGCGGTCCTGCTCGACTATCTGGAGGAACGGTTTCCGGAAGCGCCGACCCTGATGCCCGTCGACGCCTTCGACCGGGCGATGGCCAGACTCCTGGTGCGGCACGTCGACCTGTACCTGATGCCGCCGATGGTGGTTCTCGCCCGGCCTGGCGTCGAAGACGCCAACGCCCGTCGGGCCGTCGAGGACCTGCTGGACGGCGTCGCCATGCTTGATGGCCTGCTGAAAGGGCCGCGATACGCCCTGTGCGATCGCCTCACGATCGCCGACTGCGCCCTCGCGCCCGCGCTCTTCGCGATCCGCGTGACGGCCGAGCGCCTCGGGATGGACCTGATCGAAGCCGGTTCGCTCACCGAGACCTATAGCCGGCTATCGGGGCGGGATCCCCATGTGGGACGGGTGATCGAGGAGATGGAGGAGGGCTTGCGCCACCTGGTTCGGCTCGGCTAACCGCCCCCGCCCCGCCGAAGCCCAGGCCTCAGGCCGCCCGGATCCCCGAGAAGCCCTCGGACGCCGCGCCGACCACGGCGTCATAGCCGAGGATCATGTCGACGTCCTTGCCGTTGCTGGCCAGAGGCAGGCGCAGCCACAGGATCGACATGTGCGGAGCGCCGCGCCAGGCCAGGCTGTGGACGCCGACGCCGGGACGGCGCTCGTCGACCACCTTGTCCAGCTCCCTGCGCCAATAGTCGAAGGCGTCCTTGTTGTAGACGTCGCCGATCATCCGGCCGGTGATCTCACGGCCATACACGCCGTAGAGGCCGGTGCCGGCCAGGCGCAGCCGGTAGTCGCGCGGCTGGTTGACGACGTCAATCAACGACACCGTCGGCAGCAGCCGCTTCATGCTCGTGGGATGCAGGTCGACGCGCGCGGGGAGGTTCGCCCCCCGACGGAGGGACGCCCAGTAGGCGAACATCTCCTGGTGAGCGCGGGCCGCCGTAGCGGATGCGCTCAGTTGCGCGGACATCTTCAGAGTCCTTAACAAGCCCTTGGAATCACTTCGATTCACTATCGCTTAAGGAACGAATCGGCGGCAAGCGAAAAACATGTCGCGCGACAAGATTCCCACGGAGAGTCAATCACCAACGAGTACGCCCGCCGTCCGGATCCGGACGACGGGCGCTGCGATCTTCAGAGCGGCCCTAAGGCCAAGCTTTTGTTCCGACTCGGCTATTTCGTCTTGCGGGCGGGTTTGCGGCCGCCCTGGCCCAGGCCCATCTGCTTGGCGAGGTTCGAACGCGCCTCGGCGTAGTTCGGCGCCACCATCGGGTAATCCTTGGGCAGATTCCACTTCGCCCGGTACTCTTCCGGGGTCATGTCGTACTTGGTGCGCAGGTGGCGCTTCAGCGATTTGAACTTCCGGCCGTCTTCCAGGCAGATCAGGAAATCCGGGGTGATCGATTTCCTGACGGCGACCGCGGGCTCCTTCGGAGCGGGCGCGGGCTCGGCCGCCGGCGAACCGACGGTGGCGAGGGCGGCGTGAACTTGCTGGATCAGCGCGGGAAGGTCAGCCGTGGCGACCACATTGTTGCCGACATAGGCCGAAACGATGCCCGCGGTCATCTCGATCAGGTCGGATTGATCTTCCATCATAGCCTCGCCCGTCGACAATCTTTTTGTTGATGCAGCTGATTCCTGGATCAGTCGAGGGCTGCATACAAAGATTGCAGGCGCCCGGCAATACGGCCTCTACAAAGAGATCGTACGTAATCTTCCAGTGTTCGTGAGAAGGACATGACCGGCCAGAGGTTGTGTCCCGCATATTGAGTTCCTGAACGACGTCCAGCGAACATATTGAGATACCGAAGATATCCCGAAATTAACGACCGAAGTCGCGGGACAGAGCCAGCATCGCCGCGCGCTGCGGCGCCGAGTATTCGTCAACAGCCGCTTCGTCGCCGTCGCGGATAGCCTTCAGCAGGGCCGGCGTCAGGGCCGAGGTCAGCGACCAGTTCCAGTAGCGCAGCACCGTCTGGGCGCGGTCGACGGCGATGGTGTCATAGACGGTAAGCACCCGCTCCAGGGCTTGATCGACCTGACCGCCGACGTCGATTTCCTGGCGTCGCAGCCCGCGCCACAGCTGGCGCACGCAGGCGCGCGGCAGACCGGTGGCCTTGCACAGAATGGCCAGCGGCTCCCCGCCCGGATCGGTGAAGATCTTGGCGCCGGTCATCGGCTTCAGGCCCGAGAGGTACGAAATCTCCTCGGCGATCTCGCGGGTGATGCCCGCCTCGCCGGCCGCCACCGCCTCGTCCAGGCTGCCATAGGGGCTCTTGGCGATGGCGGCGCGGTTGCGCTGGCGGCGTTCGATGAACTGCAGCGCCTTGCGCGACAGCGGGTCCTGCCAGCCTTCGGCCGAGGCCAGGGCGAAGACGTCGCCAACCGCCTCCTGCAGGATCTCTCGCGACACCGCGAAGCGCTGGAGGATCGTCTTGCGCGCCTCGGCGTCGGCCCACCAGAACATGACGTAGGCGTGGCTGGGCCGCAGTTCCGGCCGGCGCAGCAGCAGCGGGATCAGGTACTGGGCGTCGCGCGTGGCGGCGACGATGTTCTCGACGCCCTGGTGGCTGAACCTGACCAGCTCATTGCGCAGCAGGGTCTCGATGACGGCCCCCTCGCCCATGTCGATCAGCGCGTCGGCCACCACTTCGCTGACGCCGCGCCGCTTGGCGATCAGGCGGCGGTGATCGGTGGTCGACTGGTAGAGACAGGCGATCAGGTCGGCGTCCGACAGCCTCTCGGCCTCGACCAGCAGGGCGCGGGCCACCGGCAGCTCGTCGCGCATCAGCAGCCGGGCCAGCACGCCCGGGATCTCGACCAGCGTGGCCAGGCGGCGGGCGACCCTCTCGCGCTCGCCGACATTGGCGTCGCGCAGCATCTCGACCAGCAGGTCGGCGGTCATCGATCGCTCGAAGGCGTTGATCCGGCTGGTCGGCAGGCAGACCACGTCGGCCAGCCGCTTCAGCAGGGCCGTGCGCGAGCGCGGCGCGGCCCTCGGGGCCTCCGGCTCGGGAAACGACGACAGGGACGCGGGCTCGCTCATCGCATCGACAAGATCAGATCGTGCTTAACGGCTGGTGAGCGAAGGGCGCGACAAACTCACCAAGACGCGCTTGGCGGATCTCGCTTAGCGGAACTGGGGCTCCTCCCATTCCGGCCAGATGTCCGGCAGGTCGGTCGAGACCTTGTTGGGATAGACCGGCGCGCGCTTTTCGAGGAACGAGGTCACGCCCTCCTTGGCGTCGCCGGACGAACCCCGCGACTGGATCGCTCGGCTGTCGGCCTTGTGGGCCTCCATGGGATGCGAGGCGCCAGCCATGCGCCACAGCAGCTGCCGGGTCAGGGCGACCGAGACGGGGGCGGTGTTGTCGGCGATTTCGCGCGCCAGGGCGCGGGCGGCGGGCAGCAGATCCTCGGGCGCGTGCAGCGAGCGGACGAGACCCTTCTCCAGAGCTTCCGACGCCGGGAACACGCGGCCGGTGTAGCACCACTCCAGCGCCGTCTGCAGTCCGACCAGGCGCGGCAGGAACCAGCTTGACGCGGCTTCCGGATTGATGCCCCGGCGGGCGAAGACGAAGCCGAACTTGGCCTCGGTCGAGGCCAGGCGAATGTCCATCGGCAGCTGCATGGTCACGCCGACGCCCACCGCAGCGCCGTTGATCGCGCCGATGATCGGCTTGAGGCTGTCGTACATCCGCAGGGTCACGCGACCGCCGCCGTCGCGATAGATGTCGCCGACCTTGCCCTCTTCACGCTCCAGCGCCTGGGGCGAGGTGCGGTCGAAGGTGGCTCCGCCAGCGCCGAGATCCGCGCCGGCGCAGAACGCCCGCCCAGCGCCGGTCATGATCACCACCTTAACCGCGTCGTCGGCGTCGGTGACGTCCAGCACCTCCAGCAGGTCCTTCATCATCCGGGCGGTGAAGGCGTTCATCCGCTCCGGACGGTTCAGGGTGATCGTCGCGATCCCGTCCTCGACGTCATACAGCAGGGTCTCAAAGGTCGGATTGGACATGGCGGCCTCCCTGGCCTTTTGGTCGCTCGCGGATCGACTCTCGTCGCTTCAAACGATCGTATGACCGAGAGAACCTTGCAAACAACTTTTCACGACCGCAAGTTGCCGCGAGGGGAGATCTTCATGAAACGTCTCGGTGCTTGGGCGCTGGCGGCGATCGCCCTGGCGATGACGGAGCCGTGTTCGACGGCCGCTGCCCAGGACTGGAAGGCGCTGACGCGCGCCGACCTCGCCTCGGCCGCCGGCCTGATCCGCGACAACCATCCGGCCATGGTCCCGGCGATCGGCGACAAGGACTTTGTCGCCCGCTTCGACGCCAGCCTGGCGAAGGCGACCGCGCGACTGGACAAGGTCGAGGACGCCGACGGCATGGCCGCCGTGCTGCGCGGATTCGCAGCCGGTCTCGGCGACGACCACATCGCATGGGCGAAGTCCGGCGGCGGCCAGCTGAAGGCCTGGCCGGGCTTCGTCGTCACGCGCCAGGGCCAGGACCTGCTGGTGACCATCACCGGCCCCGGGGCGCCGCCGGCCGGCGCGAAGCTCGTGGACTGCGACGGCGTCCCGGCCCCGGCGCTGTTACGCCAGCGCACTGCCGACCGCGTGCCCGACCCGGACATCGACGCCCAGCTGACCATCAACTCTATCTGGGTCGTACTGGACGACGGCAACCCCTTCATCTCCCGCCCCAGGACCTGCCGCTTCCAGGCCGAGGGCCATATGCTGGAACACACCCTGGCCTACCGCCCCGCGACGCCTGCCGACCTGCAGCGGATCCGCGATGAGCGGAAGTTCTTTGGTCATGCCGGCTTCGGCGTGCGCCAGGTGGGCCAGGCCTGGTGGATCGCGATGGAGTCCCTGAACGATTCCGCCCCTGCCGTGCTGGACGCGGCCAAGGCCCGGCAGGCGCAACTTCGCACCGCGCCGCTGGTGGTGATCGATCTGCGCGGCAACGGCGGCGGCAACTCGCTCTATGGCGACCGCCTGGCCGAGATCCTCCTGGGCGAGGCCCCGCTGAAGCAGGTTCGTAGCGGCGGGAGCGGCCGCGCCTGCGCGCCCGTCTGGCGGGCCTCGCCGGACAACCGCAAGACCTTGGACCTCTACGCCGCCAAGTTCGCCGACGACGCCGACGCCTGGCGCATGGAAGCCGCGCGCATGGACGCCGCCCTGGCCGCCGGCCAGCCCCTGACAGGTCCGGTCGACGGCTGTGAAGTGGTCGAGCGGCGCGCGCCGCCTCCCGCCCATCCGCTGTTCGCGGGCAAGCTGGTCGTGGTCACTGACGTGGCCTGCTTCAGCTCCTGCCCGCTGGTGGTCAAGCGCTTGAGGAGCCTAGGCGCGATCCAGGTCGGGACGGCCACCAACGCGCCGACCCGCTACATGGAGGTGCGGGCGATCGACCTGCCTTCGGGACTGGGCCGCTTCACCACCATGCAGAAGGCCGCCGTCTCCTCGCCGCCCATGATCGGGCCGTACAGCCCGGACATCGCGTTCACGGGAGACATCAGCGACACCAAGGCCCTGGAAGCCTGGATTCCCTCGGCGGTCCGGTAGCCGGTTAGCCCCGCTTCACGCCCAGCTTACTGATCGCGTGCACGAAGTTGTTCGGCGCGATCTCGATGTTTCCTGTCCAGTTCAGGTCCGGGAAACGGGCCAGGATCTGGCGGTAGGCCTCCTCCAGCTGGATCTGGGCCACGCGCTTGCCGATGCAGGTGTGGGGGCCATAGCCGAAGGCGATGTGCTTGGCCGCGTTGGCGCGCGTAACGTCCAGCTGGTCAGGATTCTCGAACATGGCCGGGTCGCGGTTGGCGGCGCCGTAGTACATGACGACCTTCTCGCCCTCGCGGATCAGCTGGCCGTTGACCTCGACATCGGCGGTGGCCGTGCGGCGCATGTAGATCACCGGGCTCACCATGCGGATGAATTCGTCGACAGCGCCGGGCAGCAGCGACGGATCGCTGATCAGCCGCTGCTTCTGGTCCGGAAACTCGGTCAGCAGCTTCATGGCGCCCGACAGAGTGTTGCGGGTGGTGTCGTTGCCGGCGAAGACGATCAGCAGCCACGAGCCGTCGAGATATTCGTCGGCCAGCAGAGCGCCGTCGACCTGGGCGCGGGCGATCGCGGTCATCAGGTCTTCCTGCGGGTCTTCGCGGCGCTTCTTCAGCATCATGCGGCCGTAGTCGAACATCTCCTCAACGCCGTTGTTGAAGTCCTGGACGAACTGCATCAGCTCCAGCGTCGGGGCGACGGGAGCGGCGGCGTTCTGGACGGCCAGGTCCTGGGCGCGCTCCAGATAGTGCATCCACTTGAGGAACTTGGGCCGGTCCTCGGGCGGAACGCCCAGGATCTCGCACAGGGTGAACAGCGGCAGGTGCGAGGAGAAGTGCTCGACCATGTCGATCTCGGCGCCATCGGCCAGCAGCGGCTCCATGGCGTCCAGCAGGCGCGTCACCTCGGCCCGCACCCGCTCGGTCAGGCCGCGCAGATAGGCCGGGGTGAAATAGGGCATGTGCTCACGACGCAGCTGCAGGTGATGCGGCGCGTCCAGATTGATCATGGTGTCCATCGACGCCCGGAACAGGAGGGCGTGGCGCTTCTCGGGCGAGCCCATCGACATCAGGATGCCGCCGCGCTGTGACGAGAAGGTCTCCGGGTCGCCATTGACCCGCTGGACGTCCTCGTAGCGCGTCAGGGCCCAGAAGCCCGGTCCGTCGAACGGCTCCGGATGCCACATCACCGGCGCATCGGTCCGCATGCGCGCGAAGTCGGCCCAGGGCTGGCCCTTGGTGAAGCGGAAGATGTCGGCGAGATCGACCCCGCCAAGCGTCGGATAGGTCGGCGGCGCACCGGGCCCGGCGACGCCATCCACGACAGTCTGGCTGATCAGGTCCATATCACGCCTCCCAAGGGCGCTTCCATAAACGCCGTTCTTTCGGCCGACGATAACCCGGAAACTCGCCCAACCAACGGCGCCGCGACGGCAACTTGCGCGATCCCGGATCCTGGGCGCATCCTCCAACTTAACGCCGATCACGCGGGGCACACGCGAACGGCTAATGGGAGAGAAGCGATGACCGGGATCATCGAGGTCGACTACGTCGTCGTGGGCGCGGGCTCGGCCGGCTGCGTGCTGGCCGCGCGGCTGTCCGAGGGCGGCAAGTTCAAGGTCGTGCTGCTGGAAGCCGGCGGCGACGATCGTCCGACCAAGAACCTGTCCCAGTTCGCCTCGAACCTGATGATCCACATCCCGGTCGGCTACTCGTCGACGCTGAAGGATCCCAAGGTCAACTGGCTCTACCAGACCGAACCGGACCCCGGCACCGGCGGCCGGACCCACGTCTGGCCGCGCGGCAAGGTGCTGGGCGGTTCGTCCTCGATCAACGGCCTGCTCTATATCCGCGGCCAGCACGCCGACTATGACGGCTGGCGGCAGTTGGGTTGCGAGGGCTGGGGCTGGGATGACGTCGCCCCCTACTTCCGCCGCGCCGAGCACCAGGAACGCGGCGAAAGCGACTGGCACGCCACGGGCGGACCGCTGAACGTCTCGGACGTCACCGAGAAGAACCCGATCTCGAACGCGGTGATCGAGGCCTGCGAGCAGGCCGGCATCCCGCGCAACGACGACGTCAACGGCGTCTCGCAGGAGGGCGCGACCTACTACCAGCTGACGGTCAAGAACGGCCAGCGCTGCTCGGCCGCGGTGGCCTATCTGCACCCGGCGATGAACCGCCCCAACCTCCGGGTCGAGACCAACGCCCTGGCCGGCAAGGTGCTGTTCGAGGGCAAGCGCGCGGTCGGCGTCGAGTTCACCCAGAACGGCGTCCAGCGCGTGGCCAAGGCGCGGGCCGAGGTCATCCTGGCCGGCGGCGCGATCAACTCGCCGCAGCTGCTGCAGCTGTCGGGTGTCGGCCCCGCCGAACTGCTGATCCGCAACGGCGTCCCCGTAATCCGGGATCTGCCCGGCGTCGGCGAGAACCTGCAGGACCACTACGTGATGAGCGTGCGCTATAGGCTGAAAGCCGGCGTGGTCTCGGTCAACGAGCAGTCCAAGGGCGGCCGGCTGGCCGGCGAGGCGTTGCGCTACCTCTTCCAGCGCAAGGGCCTTCTGACCCTGTCGGCCGCGCACATCGCCGCGTTCTGCAAGTCGCGTCCGGACCTGGCTGGGCCGGATATCCAGTTCCACATCCTTCCCGCGACCATGGACCTGGACAAGCTGGTCAACGAACAGAAGATGGAGCTGGAGAACGCCCCCGGCCTGACCATCGCCCCCTGCCAGCTGCGTCCCGAGAGTCGCGGACACGTGCGGATCAAGTCGGCGGATCCGAGCGTCTACCCGACCATCTTCGCCAACTACCTGGCCGATCCTCTGGACCAGGAAGTCGCCGTGGCGGGCCTGAAGTGGGCGCGCAAGATCGGCCAGGCCGCAGCGCTGTCGCCCTATGTCGAGAGCGAGATCAATCCGGGCGGCGAGTTCACGACCGACGAGCAGCTGCTGGCCTATGCCCGCCTCTCCGGCTCGACGATCTACCACCCGGTCGGCACGTGCCAGATGGGCCAGGGCGTGATGGCCGTGGTCGACGCCCAGCTGCGCGTGCGCGGGGTCGAGGGCCTGCGCGTCGTCGACGCCTCGGTCATGCCGCGCCTCGTCTCCGGCAACACCAACGCTCCCACGATCATGATCGCCGAAAAGGCCAGCGACATGATCCGCGAAGCCGCCCGCGCGCCCGTCACCGCCTGAGCGAAGAGGTCCCGGACATGCACCCCTACCTCCACGCCCAGACCCAGGGCGACAAGCCCGCCTACATCATGGCCGGCTCCGGCGAGGTCGTGACCTACGCCCAGCTGGACCAGCGCTCGAACCAGGGCGCGCACCTGTTCCGGTCGCTCGGCCTGCAGCAAGGCGACGTCATCGCCATCCTGATGGAGAACAACGCCCGCTTCTTCGAGGTCGCCTGGGCGGCGCAGCGTGCGGGGCTCTACTTCGTCTGCGTCTCGACCAAGCTGACCGCCGCCGAGGTCGAATATATCCTCAAGGACTGCGGGGCGAAGGTGTTCATCACCTCCACCGCCATGGGCCCGCTGATCGACGAGGTGGCCCGGCTGGTCCCCGACCTGACCCTGTTCTCGGTCGGCGGAACGCACGGCGCCTATGCCGACTTCGAGACGGCCCGCGCCGGCGAGCCGACCACGCCGATCGCCGACCAGAGCGCCGGTTCGGACATGCTCTACTCGTCCGGCACAACCGGCCGCCCCAAGGGCGTGAAGCCGGCCCTGAACGGCGGCCCGATCGACGCGCCCAACGCCTTGCAGATGATGGCCCAGGGGTTGTTCGGCTTTTCCGGCGATAGCGTCTACATCTCGCCCGCCCCGCTCTACCACGCCGCCCCGCTGCGCTGGTGCATGACCGTCCACAAGCTGGGCGGCACGGTGATCGTGCTGGAGAAGTTCGATCCCGAGACCGCTCTGGCCCTGATCGAGCGGCACAAGGTCAATTGCGGCCAGTTCGTCCCGACCCACTTCGTGCGGATGCTGAAGCTGCCGGAAGAGGTCCGCGCCAGGTACGACGTGTCGTCGATGAAGTCCGCGGTCCACGCGGCCGCCCCCTGCCCCATCCCGGTCAAGGAGCAGATGATCGCCTGGTGGGGTCCGGTGATCTACGAGTACTACGCCGGCACCGAGGGCAACGGCTTCTGCTGGATCAACTCCGAGAACTGGCTGACCCACAAGGGCAGCGTCGGCCAGGCGGTGCTGGGCGAACTGCGGATCTGCGACGACGCCGGCGACCCGGTCCCGCCCCGCACCGAGGGCGCGGTCTACTTCGCCAACGGCCCGGCGGTGAACTATCACAACGCCCCGGAGAAGACCGCCGAGAGCTACAACAAGCACGGCTGGACGACGCTGGGCGACGTCGGCTGGGCGGACGAGGAAGGCTTCCTCTACCTGACCGACCGCAAGAGCTTCATGATCATCTCGGGCGGGGTGAACATCTATCCGCAGGAGATCGAGAACCTGCTGATCACCCACCCCAAGGTCGCCGACGCCGCCGTGGTCGGTGCGCCGTGCGAGGAGATGGGCGAAAAGGTCGTGGCGGTCATCCAGCCCATGGATCACGCCGAGGATCAGACCGCCCTGGCCGCCGAGCTGATGGCCTTCGCCCGCGCCAATCTCAGCCACGTGAAGTCGCCCAGGCGGATCGACTTCATGGCCGAACTGCCCCGGCACCCGACCGGCAAGCTCTACAAGCGCCTGATCCGCGACGCCTATTGGGGCAAGGGCGAGAGCCGGATCGCCTAGGTCCACCTTTCTGTTGATTTTCCGACAAATTGCCACCACTCTATGGAAAGTGGTGGCAACGGTGATGTCGTGACCCTTCAGCGCCTGCCCTTAGCGATCCACACGAACGTCGCAGAGCTGCTGGATCAGCTCCGCGCCGCGCAGATCGCCGAGTTCGGCGAGGGCGCCAGCTTCCTACGCCGCGAACGCAAGGGGCGCTTCTACTGGTATGTCCGGTCGAGGCAGGTGGATGGCGAGCGCCCCGAGCGGTATCTGGGCCCCGAAACCCCCGAATTGCTTGAAACCATCGAGCGTGCCAAGTCCCTGAGGAACGCCGCGGAGGGCCGTCGCATGCTGGTGCGCGCCCTGCGCGCGTCCGGACTTCATGCGCCGGACGACCGAACGGGCCGCATCCTCCAAACCTTGGCCCATGCTGGCGTCTTCCGCCTGCGCGCGGCGATCGTCGGCACCGTGGCCTTTCAGACCTACGGCGCCTTGCTCGGCTTCATCTTGCCTGCTCAGGCCGTGCGGACCGGCGACCTCGACATCGCCCAGGACTACGGGATCTCGATGGCGCTGGACGACGGCCTGGACCGGTCGTTCCTGGACGTCCTGCGCGCAGCCGACACGGCCTTCTCGCCCGTGCCCAAACTGGATCCCAGCAAGAGCGCGACCTACCGCACGCCCGACGGCTACGCGGTCGACGTGCTGACCACCAGCCGGAACGCAGGCGACGAAGAGACATCACGCCTTGATGCATTAAAGACAGACGCCACGCCCCTGCGCTTCCTCGATTTCTTGCTGCGAGAAACCATCGAAGCCGCCGCGCTGCATGGCGACGGCGTGCTGGTGCGCGTTCCCGCCCCGGCGCGCTACGCGGTCCACAAGCTGATCATCTCGCGCAAACGCAGCCAGGCCAACCCGAAGCGGCGGAAGGACCTCGAACAGGCGACGGCGCTGATCGGAGCCCTGGCCCAGGACGACCCCTTCGCCCTCCGCGACGCCTATGCCGAGGCTCGTGAACGCGGCGAGACGTGGCGGACCCTGCTGGACGAGGCCGTCAGCCTGCTGCCCGAGACCGCACGCGCGGCGTTGGAGCGCTAAGCCGCGCCTTTGGTTCTATACGTCCGCCGAATCCACGCTAACGCTTGCCCATGCTCGCCGCTCTCCTCGACCGCCTCCCCAAGACCGCAACCGCCCCGTTCTGCCCGGCGGAAGTTCGGGGCGCAGTCACCGTCCCCGACGGCCTGCCAGCCTGGAAGCGGATGCTGCGGGTCGCGGGGCCTGGCCTGCTGGTCAGCGTCGGCTACATGGACCCCGGCAACTGGGCGACCGACATCGAGGCCGGGTCGCGCTACGGAACGTCGCTGCTGTTCGTGGTGGTGCTGTCGAGCCTGGCGGCGATCGTGCTGCAGACCCTGTCGATGCGGCTGGGCCTGGTCACCGGCAAGGACCTGGCGCGGATGTCGCGCGAACGGTTCGGGCCACGCACGGTCAAGGTCCAGTGGCTGCTGGCCGAACTGGCCATCATCGCCTGCGACATCGCCGAGGTGCTGGGCAGCGCCCTGGCCTTCAAGCTGCTGCTGGGCATCCCGCTGTGGGGCGGGGTGCTGCTGACCGCCTTGGACACGGTCATCGTGCTGGGTCTCAAGGGCAAGGGTTTCCGGCAGCTGGAGGCGATCATCCTGGGCCTGATCTCGACGATCGGGATCTGTTTCGCGGTGCAGCTGATCCTGGCCCCGCCCAATGCCGGCGACGTCGCGCGGGGTCTCGTTCCCTCGCTGGACGCGCTGAAGCAGGGCAACGCCCTCTATCTGGCGATCGGCATCCTGGGCGCGACGATCATGCCGCATAACCTCTACCTGCACTCGGCGATCGTTCAGACCCGGGTGACGCCGGCCGACGAGGCGGGCAAGCGGGCCGCCCTTCGCCTGTCGACCCTCGACACCGTCGTGTCGCTGTTGCTGGCGCTGTTCATCAACGCCGCCATCCTGATCCTGGCGGCCTCGGCCTTTCACGGCTCGGGCCTGACCGAGGTGGCCGGCATCGAGGAGGCCCAACAACTGCTGGCCCCGGTCACCGGCGGCGCGCTGGCCGGCGTGCTGTTCGCCATCGCCCTGTTCGCCTCGGGCCAGAGCTCGACCTTCACCGGCACCATCGCCGGCCAGGTGATCCTGGAGGGCTTCCTGGACCTGAAAATCCCTTGCTGGCAGCGGCGACTGATCACCCGCGGTCTGGCCATCGTCCCGGCCCTGATCGGCGTGCTGACCCTGGGCGAACACTCGGTCGGCAAGCTGCTGGTGCTGACCCAGGTGGTCCTCTCGGCCCAGCTGCCGTTCGCCATCTGGCCGCTGCTGCGCTTCACCGACGACAAGGCGCTGATGGGCGTTTTCGCCAATGGCTGGCTGACCAAGACGGTGGCGTGGTTCCTGTTCGTGGTGATCTCGGCGGCGAATGTCTGGCTGGTGGTTTCGACCTTCTCCGGTTGACCCGCGACGTCCGGACTGGTCTCTATCCGAACAACTGTTTGCCAGATCGTTTTGGGGAGAAAACATCATGAAGGAAGTCGCCTACGCCGACGTCGCCAGCCTGGTCGGCCAGGAGATCGGCGTGTCAGACTGGGTCGAGGTCACCCAGGAGCGCGTCAACCTGTTCGCCGAGGCCACCGGCGACCACCAGTGGATCCACGTCGACGTCGAGCGCGCCACCCGGGAGATCGGCGGCCCCATCGCTCACGGCTACCTGACCCTGTCGCTGATCCCGATGCTGGGCGCGGACATCCTGCGCGTCACCGGCGTCACGCGCGGCATCAACTATGGCTGCGACAAGGTCCGCTTCACCGGCATGGTCCGGGTCGGCAAGCGCGTGCGCATGCGCCAGAAGCTGCTGTCGGCCGAGCCCAAGTCGGGCGGCCTGCAGATGAAGAACGAATGCACGATCGAGATCGAGGGCGAGGAGCGCCCGGCCTGCGTGGCCGAGACGATCTCGGTGATCTACGGAGCATAGGTCGCCCACGACCCTCGGACCGCCGGAATCGCGCTAAGCGTCGAGCGGTCCGAGGAGCGTCTCATGGCCAAGCAACACGACTATACCAGCCTGATCGAATGGACCGGCGACCGGGGCCAGGGGACGAAGACCTATCGCGGCTACGACCGCACCTGGACCATCGCCACGCCCGGCAAGCCGCCGGTGCCCTGTTCCAACGACCCGCTGCTGGGCGGCGACCCGACGCTGCACAATCCCGAAGACCTGCTGCTGTCCTCGCTGAGCGCCTGCCACATGCTGTGGTACCTGCACCTGGCCTCGGTCGCCGGGATCGTGGTGCGCGGCTACCGCGACCAGCCGATCGGCGTCGGCGAGAGCACGCCCGACGGCGCTGGCCGCTTCCTGAGCGCCACTCTGAAGCCGCACATCAGGGTGGAACGCGGCGCGGACCTGGCCAAGGCCGACGCCATCCATCACGAGATCCACAAGGTCTGCTTCATCGCCAGATCGGTGAACTTCCCGGTGACCTATGCGGCGACCTACGAGGAAGCGGCCGACTAACGGACGGCTCGACCCAAACGCGAAACGGCCGCCGGATCGCTCCGGCGGCCGCTTCGGTCAGTCATAGGCGGGTGTTCATTTCTTGATGGCGTCGCCGACCTTGTCCTGAACCTTGCCCACCTTGTTCTGGATGTCGCCCTTGACCTTCTGGGCCGCGCCCTCGGCTTCGAGGCGTTCGTTGTCCGTGGCCTTGCCGACGGCTTCCTTGGCGGCGCCCACGCCCTTGTCGATAGCGCCTTCGACACGATTGGTGCTCATGGCTTACTCCTGCGGTTGCTGGTGTTGCGTTGCAGAAGAAACGGGTCGGGCGCGGGTCTAGTTCCCCTTAAAGCCTAGTGCGAAGCGCCCATCGCGTTGGCCGAGACCGCCACCGCCGGGATCGCGCCCGGGATGGGCGTCTCGGGTTTCGATAGCCGCGCCTGGGTCACCGGCGAGCCGGGAACCTTGTCCAGCAGGGCCAGGGTCTCCCGGATGAACTTGGCGTGGGTGACGATGCCGATCTCCAGACGCTCGCCCGAAAGCTCGACCTGCTGGGTCAGGAGGCCGGCCACGAACTGGACCTCCTGGCTTTCGCTGGCGCCCGGCCGTCGGCGCGCGCCCTCGGCCATGAACACCGGTCCGCCCGAATTGCCGGGGAACACCGAAAAGTCCATCAGGAAGGTCGGAAAATTGGTCGCCGGCGCCAGAGGATAGCTGGCCACGCGGCCCGAACGCAGGATCGGGAAGCCGGCCGGGTTCGCGGAGAGACCGCGCGGGAAGCCCAGGGCCATCATCTCGTCGCCAGGGCCGAGGGCGTATTTGTTGAAGGTGTCGTCCTGGGCCAGGTAGTTGATCGGGATGGCGGCCTTGACGAACTCGGGCGGCGCCTCGACCACCATGACCGCGACGTCGCGGGTCGGGTGCTTGACCCACAGCGGATGGTCGCCGTCGCGGATCTTCAGGGTCTCGGGATCGAAGCGCCACACGCCGTCGCCGCCTTCGATGCGGTAGCCGACCTTGGCCGACACCGAGGGCATCTTGTCGAACACGTGGGCGGCGGTGACCAGGATGGTTCGCGGCTTGCCGTCAGGGGTCGGGTCGGAGATCAGAAAGCCGGTGCCGACCGTCCGCGTGCCGTCACCCAGCGGCTGTTCAATCTGGACCGTCGCCTTGATCAGGTCGACCGACAGATCCCAGGCCATATCGCCCCCTTGGTTACGCTTAACTCGACTACTCGCCCGACTACCGAGTGAGTTTGACCACAGGATTCTCGCGCCGCAAGTTGTCGTTCTGCCGCAGTCGCGCGTTAGAGCATGTTGGGGAAAATTCTGGCCATGAACCGGCGACAGATGATGACGAGCGCGGCTGCGACGCTTACGTCATCCCCCATAGTCCTCCCTGAAATAGCTTTCGGATCCGCCATGTCCTCAGACGCAGCCCGCCCCGTTCCCCCGGTCGCGCGCAAGATCCCCAAGACGATCGAGCAACTGGGGCGCACCCGCGTCGACGACTATGCCTGGATGAAGGACGACAACTGGCAGAAGGTTCTGCGCGACCCGGCCCTGATCAAGGCCGACGTCAAGGCGCACCTGACCGAGGAGAACGCCTACACCAAGGCCATGCTCGCCTCGACCGAAGCGCTGCAGGCGACAATGTTCGAGGAGATGAAGGGGCGCATCAAGGAGGACGACGCCAGCGTCCCCGCCAAGGACGGTCCCTTCGAGTACTACACCCGCTTCGAGAAGGGCGCTCAGCACCCGATCCACGCTCGCAAGCCAATCGGCGGCGGCGCCGAGGAGATCCTGCTCGACGAGGAGACAGAGTCGAAGAGCAAGGCCTTCTATCAGGTCGGCGCGGCCAGCCATTCGCCGGACCACAAGCTCTACGCCTTCGCCGTCGACGAGCAGGGTTCGGAAGTCTACCGCGTCCATGTCAAGGAGCTGGCGACCGGCAAGGTCCTGGAAAGTCCGGTCGAGAGCTCCACCGGCGACTTCTGTTTCTCGCCCGACAGCCAGTGGCTGTACTGGACGTTCCGCGACGACAACGGCCGCCCGGCCAAGATTTATCGTCGCCCGGCCAAGGGGACGGCTCAGGACGACGTGCTGATCTATGACGAGCCCGACGAGGGTTTCTTCATTGGCGTCGGCGTCACCAGCTCCGAGAAGTACGTCGTCATCTCGTGCGGCAACCAGGAAACCAGCGAGAACCTGCTGATCCCGGCCGCCACGCCGACCGCGACGCCGGTCGTCTTCCACCCGCGCGAGGTGGGCGTCCGCTACGAGGTCGAGCACTGGAACGACCACTGGGTGATCCGCACCAACGCCGACGGCGCCGTCGACTGGAAGCTGGTTACCTGCCCCGAGACCGCCACCGGCAAGGCGAACTGGAAAGACTGGATCGCCCACAAGCCGGGCCGCCTGATCTCCGGGACCATGGCCTTCAAGGCCTGGTTCGTGCGGCTGGAGAAGGTGGACGCCCTGAACCAGGTCGTGGTCACCGCCGTGAACGGCGACGAGCACACCATCGGCTTCGATGAGGCGGCCTACGCGCTCAGCCTCGAGGGGGGCTACGAGTACGACACCGACAACCTGCGCTTCATCTACAACTCGATGACCACGCCCCGGCAGTGGTTCGACTACGACATGGCTTCGCGCCAGCGCACCCTGCGCAAGACCCAGGAGATCCCGTCAGGCCACGACCCGGTCCAGTACGAGACCCGCCGCCTGAACGCCAAGGCCAGCGACGGGACCGACGTGCCGGTGTTCATCCTGATGAAGAAGGGAACCCCGCTGGACGGCTCGGCGCCGCTGCTGCTGTACGGCTACGGCAGCTACGGCATCGCCATGGAGCCCAGCTTCTCGATCCGGAACCTCAGCCTGGTCGACCGCGGCTGGATCTGGGCCACGGCCTGCCCGCGCGGCGGCTCGGAAAAGGGCTGGGGCTGGTTCCTGGACGGCAAGAAGTTCAAGAAGAAGAACACCTTCACCGACTTCATCGCCTGCGCCGAGCACCTGCACGCGGCCGGTTACGGCGCGCCTTCGAACACGGTCGCCTATGGCGGCTCGGCCGGCGGCCTGCTGATGGGCGCCATCACCAACATGCGCCCGGATCTGTTCGCCGGGATCATCGCCGCCGTGCCCTTCGTCGACGTGGTCAACACCATGAGCGACACGTCCCTGCCCCTGACCCCGCCGGAATGGCCCGAGTGGGGCAATCCGCTGGAGGACAAGGAGGCCTACGACTACATCGCCAGCTACTCGCCGTACGACAACGTCTCGGCCAAGCCCTATCCGGCCGTACTGGCCACCGGCGGTCTCTCGGATCCTCGCGTCACCTACTGGGAACCCGAGAAGTGGGTCGCCAAGCTCCGCGACTTCACAACCAGCAGCAATCCCGTTCTGCTGAAGATCAATATGGACGCCGGCCATGGCGGGGCCTCGGGACGCTTCGATTTCCTCAAGGAGATCGCGCTCGACTACGCCTTCGCCGTCTGGGCGGTGGAAAAGGGCTGGTCGAAATGAGCTCCGTCGTTATCCGCCCTTCCGTCGACGCAGACCTTCCCGCCATCACCGAAATCTACGCCTGGAATGTCTTGAACGGTCTGGGCACGTTCGAAGAGAGTCCGCCGGACCAGGCCGAGATGACCCGCCGCCGCGCGAACTTCCTGGATCGCGGCCTGCCCTATCTGGTCGCCGAGCTGGACGGCGAGGTCGTCGGCTATTGCTACGCCGGCCCGTTCCGCCTGCGCGCGGCCTATCGCTACACGGTCGAGGACAGCGTCTATGTTTCGCCCAAGGCGGTCGGCAAGGGCGTCGGTCGGGCGCTGCTGGAGGCGTTGATCGTACGTTGCGAAGCCTTGGGTCTGCGGCAAATGTGCGCCGTGATCGGCGACAGCGGCAACACCGCGTCGATCGGCCTGCACACGGCGCTTGGCTTTGAAAAGAAAGGTGTTTTCCCGGACATGGGCCACAAGTTCGGCCGCTGGGTCGACCTGGTGTGGATGCAGCGCCCTTTGAACGGCGGCGGCGCGACCCCGCCGGACGCCCCTGGCATGGCCCTCAGCGGCGTCTAATACCGACGTTCGAAGCAAGGCTTAACTAGTCTTCGTCTAGGATCCCGCTCTGGGGATGATCGAGGACAGGTTGTGACCGCTTCGAAAGCCAAGCAAACGCGACCGGAAAAGGTCGCTCTGATGCGCGCCTATGTGCCGATCGTCAGCGGCTACTTGTTCGCGACCTCGATCTACTATGCGCTCATCAGCGTCTCTCACCCCTTCTACGAGACCGGCCTGGCGCTCGTCGTCCTGGAAGGTCTGTCCGTCGCCGCCGGTCTCTACGCCGTGTGCGCCTGGGTCCTGCTGCGCCGGGGCCGGATCACGGGCCTGCCGCTTGAGGCGCTGACCCTGGGCATGAACGCCCTCTTCTTGATCAACACCGTGGCCTACCAGACCCTGCACTTCGAGGCGCAGAAGCTGGTCTATTTCGTGCTGATGGCCCTGGTCTTCGCGACCTCCGCGCCTAGCCGGCGTGTCGCGATGATCAGCGCGACCGCCGCGATCACCGGGCTCCTGTGGATGACCCGCCATGTCCCGCCGGAGAGCGTCGATCAGTTCCTCTATGTCGGCGTGGCCGGGGCCTTCGCGGCGGCCGGCATGTCGACCCTGATGCGCGGCGTCGTCGGCCGCGAAGTGCGCGCGCGCCTGGCCAGCGAGACCCTGACCGCCGAGCTGCAGCGCGAGCTGACCGAGAACCGCCGCCTGAGGACCGAAGCCCAGGCGCTGGCCTTGGCCGCCGAGACCGCCAATCGCGCCAAGACCGAATTCCTGGCCACCATGAGCCACGAGATCCGCACCCCGCTGAACGGCGTGCTGGGCATGGCCCAGATCATGGGCGCCGGCGACCTCTCGCCCGACCAGCGCCAACGCCTGGAGACCATCACCGCCTCGGGCCAGTCGCTGCTGGGCGTGATCAACGCCATCCTCGACATCTCCAAGATCGAGGCTGGCAAGATGGACATCCAGCCCGCTCCGTTCGACCTCTGCGCCCAGCTCAACGCGCTGCGCCAGCTCTATGGCGGCCTGGCGCGCGACAAGGACCTGGCGTTCAGTCTGGAGGTCGCGCCTGACGCTGGCGGCTGGCGCCTGGGCGACGCCGAGCGCCTGCGCCAGGTGCTGTCGAACCTGATCTCCAACGCCGTCAAATTCACCGAGGCCGGCGCGGTGCGGGTCATTGTCGAGGGCGACGCCACGACGCTGACCGCGCGCGTGATCGACACCGGTGTCGGCATCCCCGAGGACCAGCGCGACCGTCTCTTCACCAAGTTCGCCCAGTTGGACAGCTCCAGCACCCGCCAGGCCGGCGGCTCGGGCCTGGGCCTGGCGATCTGCAAGACCCTGACCGAACTGATGGGCGGCGCGATCGCCTTCTCGGCTCCAGCCGAAGGCGGCGCCTGCTTCACCCTTGTCCTGCCGATGGCCAAGGCCGCTCCCGTTCCGACCCTCGACATCGCCACGCCCGAGCTCGAAGACAAGGCTGGCGCGCCGCGAATTCTGGTCGTTGACGACAACCAGACGAACCGCGCCGTGCTGCTGACCCTGCTGAGCCATCTGGGCGTCGACGGCCACTTCGCCGTGGACGGCCGCGACGCGGTGGCGATGTGGGAAACCGACCGCTGGGACGCGATCCTGATGGACGTGCACATGCCGGTCATGGACGGCGTCGAGGCCAGCAAGGCCATCCGCGAGGGCGAGCGCAGGACGGGTCGGCCTCGCACCCCGATCATCGCCGTGACCGCCAGCGTGCTGACCCATGAGCGGACGCTCTACGCCGACGCCGGCATGGACGCCATGGTGCCCAAGCCGGTCGAAGTTCCGCGCCTGGTCGAGGCCCTGGCCCGGGCTCTGGAGATCACGGAGGTCGACGAGACCGAAGGACGCGGGGCGGCCTGAGCTTGCTGAAGAGCGGATACGAAAAAGGGACGCCGCCGGCGTCCCCTTCGTCGTTCCAAAGGTCTGTGAGCGATCAGCCCTTGCGCGAGCGCGTGGCCTTGCCCTTGCGGCCGCCCTGGCCCAGACCAAGAGCCTTGGCCATCGCCGAACGGGCCTCGCTATAGGCGGGCGCCGTGGTCGGGTAGTCGTTCGGCAGACCCCACTTGGCCTTATACTCGGCGACGGTCATGCCGTGGGTCGTGAGGTGGCGCTTCAGAGTCTTGTAGGGCTTGCCGTCTTCGAAGCTGATCAGAGCCTCCGGCGTAATGCTCTTGCGGATCTGAGCCGGCGTCGCCTTGGTCACGGCCTCGACCGTGGGCGCCGGCGGCGCGCCAATACCGGCCAGAGCATCGTGCGTAGCACGGATCAACGCTGGAAGTTCGGAAACCGGCGTAACGTTATTGGCCACATAGTTGGCCACGATCTCGGCGGTGAGCTCGATTAGGGTCGCTTTATCTTCCACGATCACAACTCCATTCCCCTTTGGTCCGCAATTACACGGTCGCCTGAGAAAAACAAGTAGTTTGCCGGTTATTTGTCAGCCAATTCGTGAATTACCGTAACAATTCACTGTCGTTGAGCGGGCTCAGCAGCGCTAATTTTCGCCAACTATAACGGTGACATCGCCGATATCAGGCATCGATTCGAAAGCTAAACCCCAGGGTGCAGCCCTCTATCTCGCAACTGCGAACTCAACTTGCATGAGTTCTGACATCCTCGGGGCCAATACCGCGACATGCTGCGTGCTCAACGCTCGAAGCGGCGCCGATTGCCCCTCGCGGCCCGAGAACAGCGGCGGGCCGACATGATCATTGCGCGAATGGACTTGCCAATCGATTGTATTCACGCCGCCGTCGACCTCGCCCCCTCGACGACCAGGCCGCGGGCCTCGCGAAATCTCGCGGAGACCGCCACGCGGGCGACAGCGACCGGCGCACGCATCCGGCGCGGGAACGCGTGCAAGAGCTGAAGATCAGCTCGACTAGTGATGGAAGGAAGTGGCTGGGGAACTAGGACTCGAACCTAGAATGACGGTACCAAAAACCGCAGTGTTACCATTACACCATTCCCCAGCAGGAACGGCGAAACCCCTCGGGGCTCGGCGAGGCGGTGGAAATAGCTCACGACTCGGACGGATGCAACAGGCCATTTCAGAACTTTTTTCGGGTCCTCGCGCGAACCTCGAAAAAGGCGCTTGCGCCCTCCGAAACCGACCCCTATAAGGCCGGCCTCCAAGTCGGAGTGTGGCTCAGTCTGGTAGAGCACTGCGTTCGGGACGCAGGGGTCGCAGGTTCAAATCCTGCCACTCCGACCATTTTCTCCCCGCCAACCAGAGGCGGGAAAACAGCCCAAAATTCATAAGTTTAGGCGTCGCGAGAGCGGCGCCTGACTTGCGACTCGCCAGAACCGGGGCGCGTTGCGCGCTGTTCATTTGGTCGCAACCCGAACAGCGGTTAGCTTGTCGCCGGTTTCGCTCACAGGACCTCCGATGAAGCAGTTCTTCCTGACCGTCGCCGGCGTCTTCGTCGGTCTTCTGCTGTTCGTGGTCGGCGTCCCCTTCCTGCTCATCGTGATGGCCGCCGGCGCGGCCCGGCCCGCCCCCGTTCCCACCCACACCGTGCTGCAGTTGGACCTGCGCGGCGGCCTGTCGGACCAGGCGCCTCAGAACCCCTTCGCCGCGTTCGGCGGCGGCGGGAGTTCGGTGATGTCGATCATCGAGACGTTGCGGCGCGCCGAGAAGGACGACAAGGTCCAGGCCATCCTGGTGCGCCTGCCCGAGGGCGGCATGGCTCCGGCGGCCGCCGACGAGCTGCGCCTGGCGTTCAAGCACTTCCGCGAGACCGGCAAGAAGCCGATCTACGCCCACAGCCAGGGGCTCTATCCGTCCGGCATGGTCACCTCGACCTACATGCTGGGCGCGGCCTCCAGCGAGTTCTGGATGCAGCCCGACTCCAGCTTCCAGGCGGTCGGCGTTTCGTCGGAGGCGATGTTCTTCAAGCGCTTCTTCGACAAATACGGCGTCAAGGCCGAGTACGAGCAACGCTACGAGTACAAGAACGCGGTGAACCCCTATCTCTACAGCGACTATACCCCGGCTCACCGGGAATCGACGCTGTCATGGATGGGCTCGGTCTATCGCACGGCTCTGACCAGCGCTGCGATCGACCGCAAGCGCGATCCGGTCGCCCTGACCAGGACCCTTGAGGCGGGGCCGTACAGCGCCCAGGAAGCGCAGGGCAAGGGCCTGATCGACAAGGTCGGCCAGGTCAGCGACATCCAGGCCTTCGCCCTCGACAAGGCCGGCAAGGGGGCGAAACTTGTCGATTTCGACGACTACGCGGCCCGTTCCAAGCCGCCGACCGTCAAGACCGGCCCGGCCATCGCCGTGATCGGCGCCGAGGGCGCGATCGTCACGGGCGCCGACGGTGGCGGCTCGCCGTTCAGCGGCGACGGCAACGTCTATTCCGACACCGTGGCCCAGGCCTTCAAGACGGCGATCGACGACAAGGACGTCAAGGCGATCGTGTTCCGCGTGTCCTCGCCCGGCGGTTCGGACACCGCCTCGGAGCAGATCCTGGCGTCGGTCAGGGCGGCCAAGACGGCCGGCAAGCCGGTGGTGGTCAGCATGGGGACCTATGCGGCCTCGGGCGGCTACTGGATCTCCAGCCAGGCCAATTCGATCGTCGCCCAACCCTCGACCCTGACCGGCTCGATCGGCGTCTATGGCGGCAAGTTCGCCCTGGGCGACGCCCTCGCCCGGTTCGGCGTCGACACCAAGCCCCTGCATGTCGGCGGCGACTATTCGCAGGCCTTCGGCGCGGGCGAAGGCTTCACGCCCGAGCAGCGCGCCAAGTTCTCCGGCTGGATGGACCGCATCTATGCCGGTTTCGTCGCCCGCGTGGCCGAGGGCCGTCACCTGCCGCCCGAGCGCGTGCGCGAGATCGCCAAGGGCCGCGTCTGGACCGGCGAGCAGGCCAAGCAGCTGGGCCTGGTCGACGAGCTGGGCGGCTTCTACGACGCGGTCGACAAGGCCAAGGCCCTGGCCAAGCTGAAGGACGATGTGCGCCTCAAGCGCATGGATGGCGGCAAGTCGCCGTTCGAGGCCTTCGAGCGCTTCCTGGGCGTCAGCGAGACCTCGGCCAAGACCCTGGCGGCCGCCGCCTGGGTGCTGGGCGATCCGCGCTCCCAGGCGATCCTGGACGAGATGGCCAAGGCCCGCCTGCGGGCCGCGCCGGGCGGGGCGTCGGTGCTGGCGGACACGCCGGTGCGGTAAACCTTCCTACAGATTGAAGCATGAAGCCCCGGCGCGGCGCGCGTCGGGGCTTTTTGTTTACGTGGGTGCAAGGCGCCCAAGGCCGCCCTAGGGGTCGTCGCGGCCCCTTCCCTCCGTCTTGCGGGGAGAGGGGGACCAGCGAGGCGGGTGGGTGGGGCTTTCACGGCCGCCAGGCGTCAGACATCCCTCAACGTCCCCCACCCACCCCGCAAGGGGGAAGGAAAATAGCCCCCAACACGCCAAAGCCGCCGACCTCACGGCCGGCGGCCCAGGACACCGCCCAAAAGAAAACGCCGGTGCTTTCGCACCGGCGTTCCCCATCGATAGCCGAAGCTGTCGATTAGAAGGAGTAGCGAACGCCCAGATAGGCGCGACGCGACGAGACCCAGCCGTTGGCCTGTTCGAAGCCATACTGGCCGCTGCCGGCGCGGTTGGCGACAACGCCGGTCGGCGACTGCTTGTCCAGGATGTTGAAGACGTCGAGGAAGAACTCGGCCTCGCCGACCGGGAGCTTCTGGACGTACTTCAGGCGCGCATCCAGGGTGTAGTAGGACGGGTTCTTGCCCGAACCCACGAAGCCCGGCAGCACGTAGGTGTCGTTGATGCCGCCCACCGGGCGGACGTCACCCATCGGCGGCAGATAGCGGCTCGAGACGACGTCGGCCGGCGTGTAGTACGAGCCGCTGTTCCAGTTGAACACGCTCGAGACCTGCAGGCCGAACGGGAAGTCGTACGAACCGTAGGCCTTGACCTGGTGCTTGATGTTGCCGGCCTGGCGACCCCAGATGTTCGGCGCGCGCGGATCCAGGGCGAGCCAGTCGCCTTGGAAGTCGGCGTTGCCGTCCGAGTTCGAGTTACCGTACGCCTTGTTGTGGGTGTACGACAGCTGACCGAACCAGTTGGTGGTCTTGTACTTGGTCAGGACGAACTCGTAGCCGGTGTACTCACGCTTGCCGCCGGCCAGGGTGCCGATCACGTAGTTCGTGGTCGGAGCCGAGCTGAAGCCGAAGTACGAGTACGGCAGGTAGAGCGGCGAGCCTGGGAAGGCGATGCCGGGCACCGGCGTGACGCCGTCATCCGGGTCGACCGGCGCGCCATCGGCGGCTGTCGCGTTCGGATTCGAATACAGCGTCAGATCATAGTCTTCCATGATGTCTTTGCTGATCCGGCGCGTCACCGTCGCCGAGAAGCCGATGCTCGAACCGATCGTGGTCGAGGCGCCGATCATGAACTCGTCCGTGTACGGCGTCTTGGTGCTCGGCGCGAACTGCGCGTCGCCCGGGCCGCGGGTACGGAACGTGATCCACTCGTTGCCCACGCGGATCTGCTCGTTGTTCACCGGACCGGTCAGCGCACCAGCGAAGTCGCTCATGTCGTTACGGATCGGGTCGTAGTAGCGGCCGACATAGGCGAAGACCTTGGTGCGGCCGTTGCCGAACACGTCGTAGGTCGTGCTGACCCGCGGCGCGATATCCCAGTCGAACTTGGCGATCCGGCTGCCGTCCGAGGCGAAGTGACGCCACTTTTCAGCGCGCAAGCCGGCGTTCACGGTGAGGCGATCGATCGTCCAGGTATCCTGGAGGTACAGGGTCTCACCCTTGCTCGACACGGTGTACGGAGCATCGGCCGCGCGGACCGAACGGTAGACGTTGACGTTGCCGTACGGGTTGCCGGCGGTGCTGTTGAACACCAGGGCGTTCAGTTCGGTCTGGGAGATCGAGCCGTTACCGTTGGTGTCCAGCAGCGCCTTGGCGCTGGCGCTGGCGTTCAGAGCCGGCAGAATGAAGCCAGCGGTGTCCGTCGAGGCGATAGCGCGAGCGGTCCAGCCCGAGCCGATGTACTGGCCGTAGGTGGTGCCCAGATACTGCTTGTCGATCGAAGCGTAGGTCACGCCGCCCGGGACCGAGTCGGTCTGGAAGTAGGTGTTGTCGGTGTTGACGTAACCACCCTTGAAGGTGTGCGTGCCCAGCTTGGTGTCGAGGAAGTACTCGAAGTTCAGGCCGTATTCCTTGCGGTCACGGTGCTCTTCGAAGTTGATGCCGCGACCACCCAGCGAGCGCTGTTGGAGGGTGGATTGGGCGGTCGTGCGGAAGGTGACGTTGTCGCGGATGGTGCTGTCGACGGCGATGTCGGTCAGTTCCGACTTGTGCTTGAACGCATAGGCGTTCACGCGCAGGTCGTTCCAGGTGTGGGTGTAGTCAACCTTGTAGTTATCGCCGCCTTGCTTGCGGCTATAGTCACGGTTGTTGAGGATCGTGGCGTCACGCTGGCCGCTGAGCTTGGTCGGATCGTTGAAGAACGTCCCCGTCAGACGGTCGTTGTCGGTGATCTGCCAGGTGCCCTTGAAGAAGGCGTACTTCTCGTTGCGCGACACGTTGCGGATCGTAGCGCCGGTCGTAGCGTTGAGCACTTCGTCTTCGCGGTGCTTCTTCTGGTACGAACCGAAGACCCACAGCTTGTCCTTGATGATGGGGCCGCCGAGGGTGAAGGCCGTGTCGTAGGTCTTGTAGCCGCCCGAGGTCGAGTGCTTGTCCTTGGCGACCAGGCTGTCGTTCTGCAGGTAGTAGTTGACCGAGCCGTGCCACTCGTTCGAACCCGACTTGGTCACGACGCGCGAAACCAGACCCGAACCGCCAGCGTATTCAGCCGGCACGCCGCCGACGATCACTTGCTGTTCCTGGATGATTTCCGAGTTGAAGTTGGCGCCGAAGGTGCCGGTGACCGGGTCGGTCACGTCGACGCCGTCGAGGTAGTACAGGTTGTCCGACGAGCTGCCGATGGCGCCGCCGACGTCCGAGTAGTTGACGCCCGAACGCGAAGACGGGTTGCCGCCGGACGAGGGCTTCACGCCCGGAACCAGCTGCAGGTAGCTCTGGTAGTTGCGGCCGGTGGGGAGCGATTCCACCGTCTGCAGGGTCAGGGTGGTGCCGACGGTGGCCGAGGTGACGTCGACGGCGGCCAGCGAACGGCCGGTGATGACGACTTCTTCGATCGTGTTGCCTTCGGCGGCCAGCGCGTAGCCGACCGACAGGTCCTTACCCGAAACGACGGCGACGTGGTCGGCGCTGAAGTTGCTGTAGCCACCGGCCGAGATGGTCACGGTGTAGTTGGTCGACGGATCCAGGCCGCCGACGCGGACGCGGCCTTCGGCGTCCGTCGTGGCCGTCTTCGGGCTGAGCGAGTCCGGCGACTTGATGACGACCGTGGCGCCCGCGAGCGGGGCGCCGTTCGGGCCCGTGACGGCGACGCGCAGGGCGCCGGTTTGCGACTGGGCCATGGCGACCCCGGTGACGCAAACGCTCAGCGCAATGCCAAGCGCGACGCGGCTCACGCCCTTCGCGAGGCGCGCGCGTGCGCTACCTTTGTTGAATTCCATGTTTTTCAAATCCCCTCTGAGCGTGGCGCGGGCGGCAAGTCGGACAGAACCCCTCTAGAAACTTTGTCCGACCTGGAGCGGAAAACCGCCTAACGGCGCCACGAGATCACTGGTGTCCCGGAAAACATTTCTCCGGTTGTACCGACGTTAGGGGGGCGCGCCGCCGAGGGTCAATTGTCATTGCAAAATTGTAATTCACATCGCGCCTCCCTGTCGCAAAATCGCCACAGGGTCGCCGCTTTTCCAGAGACCGTTGCTCAGCTGGAGTACCGAAGGCTCGGAAGCGCGCGCAATATCTTCGCCAGGCTTTTGTTTTAACGAGGTTATTCTAACCTCAAGGAACGCCGTTCAAGCCGTTATCGTTTCGAAGAAAATCCAGCGAGAAAATTACCGGCCATAATTGACAGACAGAAAATCATGCCCAGGACAACGCGGTTCTGCACAAATCTCTTTTGAGAGTGAGGCAAAGAGCGACACAAACTCTTCACATATGCCGGCTTAGCGCGCACCGTGACCGACGGCGCTGACCATTGCCTAGGCGCCCGTCGCCCACGAAGATGCCGGGGCGGCGGAGCACGCCGCGCGACATGAGCTCCAAAGACCCATGAGTGAATTTCGACGCGTCACCGACTCCCTTTCGGTCAGCCCGCAAGTGACCGAGGCCGACATGGCCCGCGCCGCGGCGCAGGGATTCGTTCTGGTGATCAACAATCGTCCCGATGGCGAGGACCCCAGCCAACCGTCGAGCGCGGCGATCGAGGCTGCGGCGCGGGCGGCGGGGATGGATTATCTGCATGTGCCGGTGCGGGGCGGCCCGACCCAGGAGCAGGTGGACGCCGTTCGCGCGGCGACGCAAGGCGCCGGCGGACCGGTGCTAGCCTTCTGCCGCTCGGGCACACGCTCGATCGTCACCTGGTCGATCGGCCAGGCCCTGGCGGGCGAGGACCGCGAGACCCTAGTCAACCAGGGTCGTGAAGCCGGTTACGACCTGTCGGGCGTGTTGCCCGCTTAAGCCCGGCTAGAAAGCGGCCGACTCGCGGGCCGCCATCGGCGTCGGTTCGGGCTGGCAACTGGCCAGAACGAACTGCGCCAGGATGATACACAGAATGGCGAAGGCCGCGCGCTGGAGCCGTTTTGAGACAAAAATCGCCGCGTCCGCCGTCATGGCCGATCCCTCCAGGGTTACTGGAAGCTTAAAGCGCAAGACCGGCGCCGCCGCCGCGTCCCAGGAGCGAACCGATGATCCCCTTCGTCCGCGAACTGGAATTCGAATACGGCCGCTGTGACCAGGTCTCGCCGCTGATCCGGCGGGTGATCGCCTCCAATCCCGGTCCGTTTACCTATACCGGCACCGGCGTCTATATCGTCGGGCGGGGCGAGGTGGCGGTGATCGATCCCGGCCCGGACATCCCCGAACACTTCGAGGCTCTAAAGGCCGCCTTGGCGGGTGAACGGGTGAGCCACGTGCTGGTCACCCATCATCACCTGGACCACTCTCCCCTCGCCCATCCGCTGGCGGAGGCGTTCGGCGCCAAGGTTCACGGCCTGCCCGCCCCCGCCGACCACGGCGAGGCGGCGTCTCCGGGGCTCGAGGAAGGCGCCGACCGGCGCTTCAGGCCCGATGTCACCCTGGCCGACGGCGACTTGCTTTCGGGGCCGGGCTGGACCCTGGAGGCCGTGACCACGCCCGGTCACACCTCCAACCACATCTGCTTCGCCCTGAAGGAAGAGAACGCCCTGTTCTGCGGCGACCACATCATGGGCTGGTCAACCACGGTGATCACTCCGCCCGACGGCGACATGGGCGACTATTTCGCCAGCCTGGCCAAGGTGCGGGCGCGGAACTTCGACGTCCTGTGGCCCACCCACGGCGCGCCGGTCCGCGAGGTCGCCCCCTTTATCGACGCCTATGTCGCCCACCGCCGGGGCCGCGAGGCGCAGATCCTGGAAGCCTTGGGCGCGGGCTTCACGACCATCAAGGCGATGGTCCCCAGCCTCTACGCGACCGTGGATCCGCGACTGCACCCGGCGGCGGCCCACTCGGTCTTCGCGCACATGATCCAGTTGGTCCGCGAGGGGCGGGTCGTAACGCCAGGCGAGCCAGGGTTGGAGTCGGAATATCGGCTCGCCTGAGACGGAATGGCCTACTCCCCCCGCACCGCGCTCATCAGCGCGCCGATCCGGGCGCAGTTGCGGCCTTGGTCAGGGCCCGCGTCGCGGCCGATCGAGCGCATGTCGAGGCGCGAACCCTGGGCGTCCGGACGCACTCGCACCACCAGGTCGTCGGTCAGGCCATACCAGAAGCTGCTGCCCGTGGCCTCCAGCCGGCCGTCCATCGGGTCGTCGGTGACCAGGGTCATGCCGGACGCCAGAACGGCGGCCTTGACCGACTCGTAGACGTCGCCTGGCGCGCGTGCGCTGACCAGCGGACGGGCGACCGGGCAGGTCTCGGCGTTGATCTCGGCCACGCGACGCCCGGCATAGGCGGCCGAGCCCACCGGCAGGCTGGGGTCGTCGTCAACCACCACGGCCGAACCGCCCCGGGCGGCCATGGCCGCATCCGAGAAGCCCAGCGGCGTCTTCCAGTCGGTGGCCACGTCATGAATCGGCGGCGACTGGCCGCCCAGCGCCTTCGCCGCGAACATCGCCCCGAAGGTGGCGGCGGTAATCACCAGGGCCAGCGCCGCGCCCTTCCACAGGCGGGCGAAGCCGGCGCTGAGCGCGATGACCAGGCCGATCAGTCCAGTGGCGACGCTGATGAAGGCCAGCCGCGGCGCCCAGTCCAGGGTCATCGATGTGTAGCCCAGCGGCAGCGGGATCATGCCCAGCTTGACGCCGAGCGCGCCGCCGCCAGCCAGGATGGCCGGCGCCAGGGCGATCAACAGGGCCAGGTCCAGATAGAGCGACGCCCAGCGCGGCGGCTTGCCGGAGACCTTGTCCGTCGTCGCGACCTTGGCGGCTTTCTTGCCCTTGCCGCGCTTGCCCGGCGTGATCGGCATGGCGAACGGCAGGGCTTCGCCGGCGTCGGCGAGCACGGGCTTGGGCGCCTCCGCCTGATCCGGATCGCGCAGACGCAGCGGCGGCTCCGGCTCGACCTTGACCTCGACCGGCTCGGGTTCCGACGCGGCAACCGCGGCCTGGGCCTCGGGCGCCGAGGGGTTCTCGGCGACGGCGGCGGCGATGGCTGTGGCCTCGGCGATGATCGCGTCGGTCGCCGAGACCTGCTGGACTTCCGGCTCCGGGGTCGGGTCGGCGACCACCTCAGGCTCAGGCTCCGGCTCCGGCTCCGGCTCCGGCTCCGGCGCGATGGCTTCGGCCTCGACCTCCTCGGCGGGCTCGGGCGCATAGATCACCGCCGCGTGGCCGCCGTCGGCGGCGGCCAGGGTCGGCGCGGGCTCCGGCGGAGGCGGAGGGGGCGCGGGCGAAGGCTGCACCGGGGTCTCCGGCAGCGTGTAGCCCTCGTCCTGCAGACGCTTGCGGATCACCTTCTTGTCGATCTTGCCGGTCGCGCCCAGCGGGATGTCGTCGACGAACAGCACGTCGTCCGGCATCCACCACTTGGCGATCTTGCCCTGGAGGTAGTCGATGAACTCCTCCTTGGTGGCCGTCTCATCCGGCTTCAGCTTGACCAGCAGCACCGGCCGCTCGTCCCACTTGGAGTGCGGCATGCCGACCACCGCGGCCAGGGCGGCCTTGGGGTGGCCCACGGCGATGTTCTCGATCTCGATCGTGCTGATCCACTCGCCGCCGGACTTCACGACGTCCTTGGCGCGATCGGTGATCTGCATGAAGCCGTGCTCGTCGATCGTGGCGATGTCGCCGGTGTCGAAGAAGCCGTCCTCGTCCAGGATCTTGCCGCCGGCGCCCCGGAAGTACTCCGCCGCGATGATCGGGCCACGAATCTTCAGATGGCCGAAGGCCTTGCCGTCATGCGGCAGGAGCTTGCCGTCGTCGTCGGTCAGGCGCAGCTCCACGCCCAGCGGCGGCCGGCCCTGCTTCAGGCGGTAGGGCATCTGCTGGTCGTAGGGCAGCTTTTCCAGTTCGTCGGTCATCACCGACAGGGTTCCGACCGGCGAGGTCTCGGTCATGCCCCAGGCGTGGACCACCTCGACGTCGTACGTTTCCTGGAAGGCGCGGATGATGCTCTCCGGACAGGCCGCGCCGCCGATCACCACCTTCTTCAGCACCGGCAACCTGGCGCCCGTAGCCTCCAGATGCTGCAGCAGCATCTGCCAGACCGTGGGCACGGCGGCCGAGAAGGTCACGCCCTCGGTGTCCAGGAGCTCGAAGATCGAGGCGCCGTCCATCTTGGGACCCGGCATGACAATCTTAGCGCCCGCGCCCGGGGCCGAGAACGCCACGCCCCAGGCGTTGGCGTGGAACATCGGCACCACCGGCAGGATCACGTCCTTCTGCGACAGGCCCATCACGTCCGGCTGCAGGGTGATCAGGGTGTGCAGGAAGTTCGAGCGGTGCGAGTACATCACCCCCTTGGGATCGCCCGTCGTGCCCGAGGTGTAGCAGAGGCCCGCCGCCGTCCCCTCGTCGAAGCCGCCCCACGCGCATTCGGCGCCGTGCTGCTCCATCAGGTCTTCATAGGCGATCAGGCCCTTGAAGTGCGGGGCGTCGCCGGCCAGCGGGAAGTCGGCCGGCATGTGGCCGCGATCGGTGAACACCACCACGTGCTCGACGTGCGGCAGCCGCGGCAGGATCGCGGCGATGATCGGCAGGAAGGTCAGGTCGGTGAAGATCAGCCGATCGCCGGCGTGGTCGGCGATCCAGGCGATCTGCTCGGGGAACAGGCGCGGGTTCAGGGTGTGGCAGACCGCCCCGATGCCCATGACGCCATACCAGGCCTCCATGTGGCGGCCGGTGTTCCAGGCCAGGGTGCCGACGCGGTCGCCCGGCTTGATCCCCAAGGCCAGCAACGCGTTCGAAACCCGCTTGGCGCGATCGCGGATCTCGCGATAGGTCGTGCGCACGATCGGCCCCTCGACCGAACGACTGACCACCTCGCGCCCGCCGTGCCACTGGGCGGCGTGATCGATGATCTTGTCCAGGGTCAGGGCCCCGTGCTGCATCAATCCCTGCATCCGAACGCTACGCTCCCATCGCTTATCGTTGTTCACGCAAGGCTATCGTTGTGCGGCGCAACACGCAACGCGCCGCGCCCTTCGGGGGAAAAGACGGCGCTCAAGCGGCGACGCCGCGCCAATCGGCCGCACGCCGCGTTTAAAGACTCTTGATTGCAATGGGCGGATAGTTCCCGTGGGCGAACAAGGTTCGCGGATGGGAGACGGCGCTTGGGCTGGCTGGCCGACACTCTGGCGGATGAAAGACTGGACGAGGTGGGCGCCGACATTCGGCGGCTCGGCGTCTCGCGTCTCGTCTCCGGCTGTCTGGCCGCCTGGATCGTCGGCCTGGGCCTGGGAGCGGCGACCGCCGTGGCGTGGCTGGCCGGCTTCCTGGTCGCCGAGGGCTTGGCGACCCTGGCTTGCCGCAACTTCGGCCGAGGCCGTCCCGTGTCGCGCGGCGACCGCGCCGCCTTCGTCCTGGCCGCGATCCCCGTCAACGCCAGCTGGGCCGCACTGGCCGGCCTGCTCTGGCTGCAGGGCTCCGACAAGCTGAAGATCGCCGCCGTCGCCATCTGGTGCGGCCAACTGGTCTTCGCCCAGCAGTACCGTCACCAGCCGCTGGCCCTGCTGATCATCAGCGGACTGATGCCGGCGGCCTCACTGATCGTCTTCCCCTTCTTCTTCATGCCCGGCGCCGACATGGCCACCCAGTCGATGCGCTGGTCGTTGGTGCTGCTGATCGCCGTCACCCTGAATGTCGCCCTGCGCAACCGCGCCGCCGCCCGCCGCATGGATGCGTTGACCCGGGGCCTGCGCGAGGAGCGCGAGCGCGCCCTTGAGGCGGCCCGCGCCAAGTCGACCTTCATCGCCGTCACCAGCCACGAACTTCGCACGCCGATGAACGGCCTGTTGGGCATGGCCCATGCCCTGGAGCGCTCGCCCCTGAACCCGGCCCAGCGCGAACAGGTCGCCCTGATGCTCAAGTCGGGCGACAGCCTGATGCAGTTGCTCAACGACGTTCTGGACATGTCGCGGATCGAGACCGGCCGTGTCGAGCTGGCTCCCGAGGCGATCGATCCGCGCGCCATCGTCGCCGACGTGGTCGACGCCTGGCGCGACGCGGCGGTGTCCAAGAACCTGTCGCTGTTCGCCGATTTCAGCGCCGAGACGCCGGACTGGATCCTCGCCGACCCGCTGCGCATCCGACAGATCCTGACCAATCTCGTCTCCAACGCCGTCAAGTTCACGACCCAAGGCCACGTCCGGGTGGGCGTCGACGCCGAGCGCGCGAGCGACGCGTGGATGCTGCGCTTCACGGTCAGCGACACCGGACCCGGCGTGCCGGCGGCGGCCGCGGACCGGGTGTTCGACAGCTTCACCCAGGCGGATGAGACCATTTCGCGCCGGCACGGCGGCGCAGGGCTCGGCCTGACCATCTCGCGCGCCCTGGCCCGCCAGCTGGGCGGCGACCTGGAGCTGCGCCCGTCCCAGGTCGGCGCCTGCTTCGTGCTCAGCCTCCGCGTCGAGGAAGCCGAAGCGGCCGCGCCCGCGCCGGAACTCGAGACCCAAGACGACAAGACCCTCGATCAGATCCGGGTGCTGATGGCCGAGGACAACGCCGTCAATCAGCTGGTCGTGCGCGCCATACTGGAGCCGACGGGCGTCACCCTGACCATCGTCGAGAACGGCGAGGAGGCGTTGAAGGCCATGGCCTCGGGCCAATACGATTGCGTCCTGATGGACATCAACATGCCGGTGATGGACGGCATCACCGCGCTGGAGGCGATCCGCCAGGGCCGGACCGGCGATCCCGCCCTGCCCGTCATCGCCCTGACCGCCTCGGCCATGGCCGGCGACCGTGAGCGGTTCCTCGGCATGGGCTTTGACGACCACCTGGGCAAGCCGGTCAAGCCGATGGACCTGATCACCGCGATCGTCCGGGCGGTGAACCCGGAGCCGCCGGGCGAAGACCGGCAGGCGGCGTGAGCCTCAGCCCATGGTCTCCGCCAACGCCCGGGCTTCGTCCTCGAACGCGTTGACCGTATCGACCTTGCGCCAGGTGATCTCGCCGGTCTCGCGGGTCAGCTGGTTCTCCAGCACGGCCACGTCGGCGTCCGAGGCGTCGTTGACCCGGGCCGCCACCCGCGCGCGCAGAACCTCGGGCGGCGCCTCCAGCCAAACGCCCAGGAAACCGACGTCGCAGGTCTTGGCCAGGGCCTCGGCGCGAGCCCGCTCCTCGGCCTTCAGGAACACCGCGTCCAGCACCACCGAGCGACCGGCCTTCAGGCACAGCTCGGCGTCATGGAACAGCTGGTCGTAGACCTTCTGGCTCATCTCCGGCGTATAGGCCTCGCGCGGCAGGCGCTGCAGCGAGGGCACGCCCCACAGACGCTTGCGGATCTCGTCGGTGCGCAAAACGACCGCGCCCGGGGCCGAGCCGAGACCCGGGGCGCAGACACGCGAAAAGGTCGACTTGCCCGACCCCGACAGGCCGCCGGCCGCCACCAGGCTGACCGGCTTGGGGGCCAGGTGCTCGAGGGCGGTGTTGAGGTAAGCCCGCGCGGCCTCGTCGTCGCCGGTATAGGCCCAGACGTGGGTGCGTACGGCGGCGCGGACGCTCAGCATCAGCGGCAGGGCGGCCAGGCCCGTCCATAGCCCTTCGCCGAACGTACGGGCGGCCTCGTCCAGATAGGCGTTCAGCACCCGGCCGGCGGCGTCGCGGCGACGGCGGAAATCCAGGTCCATCAGCAGGAAGGCCAGGTCGTACTGCACGTCGATGTCCGACAGGGTGTCGTTGAATTCGATGCAGTCGAACAGGATGGGCTGGCCGTTCTCGATCAGGATGTTCCCGAGGTGAAGGTCGCCGTGGCAGTGGCGGGCGAAGCCGTCCTTGGCGCGGCCGTCCAGCAGCGGACCCAGGCGCTCCAGCGCGATGTCGGTCTCGTGAACCAGGCGCTCGACCGCTTGCTTGCCCAGCCGGGCGGACAGGCCGCGCAGCAGGTTGGCGTTGGAGCGGATCGTGTAGCCCAGGGCCGCGACGCCGCCGCCTTGCGGACGCAGCGACGAGCCGGCGTGGAAACGCGCCACGGTGCGGCCCAGCGAATCCTCCAGCGCGTCGTCGATCGCCCAGGGCTGGGTGGCCAGCACGCCGTTCTGGTCGAAGCGGCGCATCTCCAGCAGGTACTCGACGATCTCGCCCTCGCCGTCGATCTCCAGGCCGCCGTTTGGGGTGCGGTTCAGCCGGCGGACCTCGCGATAGATGTCCGGCGCGGCGGCGCGGTTGAAGGTCAGCTCGCGCTCCAGCGCCCAGCGGCGCAGTTCCAGGGTGGAGTAGTCCAGGAAGCCGAAGTCGACGGGGCGTTTGACCTTGAAGGCCGAACCGTCGATCAGGAACACCCGGGCGCACGAGGTCTCGATCGTGCTTTCCGCCCGCTCGCCAAACCAGGCGGCCACTTCCTGCTCGCGCGCGGCTTCCGCGTCCTTGATCACGCCCAGCGTCCCATCTCGTCGCGCCCGAAAATCGGCGCCGGGGCTGCATAGCCGAAACACGCGCCCGCGTCCTCTCGCGCGAGCCTTGCCGAGCTTCGATTTTCGCGGTTAGATTGCATCGAAGCCATTGAGTGCGAGTGTCATATGCTTGTCGGCGCGGGTCTGAAGCGGTCTGGACACAAGCGCGAGGAAATCCTCGCCTCGGCCAGATTCCTATTTCTGAAGGAAGGTTACGCCGACACCGGCATGGAGGTGGTCGCCCGCGCCGCCGGGGTCTCGACCGCCACCCTCTATGCCTATTTCCCCAGCAAGGCCGACCTGTTCAAGGCGATCGTGATGGAAACGGTCAGCGGGATCGGCGCCCCGGTCCGCGAGGCCGTCCGCATGAAGGGCGACGCCCGAACGCGCCTGACCGCCCTGGCCGTCGCCTACGCCACCTTCCTCTCGCGAGCCGACACCCGGGCCATGTTCCGGATGGTCACGGCCGAGCGCCGCCGCTTCGAGGACGTGGCCGAATACTTCCTGCAAAGCGCCCGCGACGAACTGGGCGGCGCGACGATCTCGGTGATCAACGACCTGGCCAAAACTGGCGAGATCAGGGTCGAGAAAGCCTCCTGGGCCGCTGGCCAGCTGATGGGCCTGCTGGACCACGTCACCCTGGTTCTGGGCATAACCGCCGGCGACGATGTCCTGCCCCGCCGCACGATCCAGGACATCGCCGACGACGCGGTAGAGACGTTCCTGGCGCGGTATGGGGCGAGGTGACCGGGAGCGGGCGCTGGCTTAAGGAAACAGCCGTTTCGTCGTCCAGCCCCTGTCCGCGCGATCGAACACCAGCCGCTCATGCAGGCGGAACGGACGGTCGCGCCAGAACTCGAGGGTGACGGGGATGATGCGATAGCCCGACCAGTGCGGCGGGCGCGGAACCCTGCCCAGGCCGAACTTCAGCCCCATCTCGGCGACCCGCTTTTCCAGGGCCAAGCGGTCGGGCAGCGGGCGCGACTGGTCGCTGGCCCAGGCGCCCAGCTGGCTGGGACGGGCGCGGCTGGCGAAATAGGCGTCGGCCTCGGCGTCGCTGACCGACTCGACCACGCCGCGAATCCGCACCTGGCGGCGCAGGGACTTCCAGTGGAACAGCAGGGCCGCCTTGGGCTGGCCGTTCAGCTCGCGCCCCTTGGCGCTCTGGGTGTTGGTGTAGAAGACGAAGCCGCGCGCATCGACGTCCTTCAGCAGCACCATGCGCGAGTCCGGCATGCCGTCGGCGTCGACGGTCGAGACGGTCATGGCGTTGGGATCGTTGAGCTCCTTCTTGCCCGCCTCCTCCAGCCACTCGGCGAACAGGGCGAACGGATCCTCTTCGGACAGCAGGGGCGGCGGAACCGCCTCGGTCACCTGGCGGACATAGTCGTCCTCGCTGGGCGAGGCGGGGATCAGGGTCGGGTCAGCGCTCATGGCCTTCGATATAGGACGACGCGCAAGCCAGGGCCACATCCGGACGATCCCTGGGGGACGATCCCCTTGGGGGAAGTCCTCTAAAGTCTTAACTTAACCCGCCGTTGACCATCCGGCGCCAGGGTCGGGCCATGACGACCCGTACGCCCGCCCTGACGCTTTCGGCCGCTCGCGCCCTGCTGGGTGTCGCGTCCAACGCCGACGAGCGCGAGCTGCGCACCGCCTATCGCGAGGCGGCCAAGCGAGCCCACCCCGACCGCCCGACCGGCGATGCGGCCCTGTTCCGCGACGTGCTGGCCGCCTATCGCCTGCTGCAGGATACGCCGGTCGCGCAGCACAACTTCCCGCCCGCGGTGCAAGCCGTCCCGCTGGCCGACCGCGTCTTTCTCGAGATCGACATCGCCACGGCCGTCGCCGGCGGCGCCGAGGAGCTGGCCATCGACGGTCGCCGCCTGCGGCTGAAACTGCCCGCCGGTCTGCGCGAGGGCGACAAGGTCCGGGTCGAGGGCGTGATGTTCGAGGTCAAGCTCCGCGCTCAGGACGGCGCCCTGGTGCGCGGCGACGATATCTGGCTGACCGGCAAGGTCGACCCCCGCGTGCTGGCCGAGGGCGGTCGCGTCGAAGCCGACACCCCGCTGGGCCCGCGCCCGGCCTGGATCTCGACCAAGGCCGCCGCCCGCGGCCTGGTCCGCCTGCCCGGCCAGGGCCTGCCCGCCCGCGCCAGCCACAAGGCCGGAGATCTGTTCCTGCGCCTGGAAGCCGCCGAAGCCTGCGGCGAAAGCCCGGCGCGCTCGCTGCTAAAGCGCTTCGCGGCGGCTTGGGCGGCCTAGGGCTTCACAGAAAATAATCGCGCACGATCTTTTTCATCGCCGAGCTCTTGCATTTATATCGCACACGATTAAATCGTTCACATCACTTCAAGCCAAGGAAGCTCCCATGACCACCCTCTACACCACCCGCGCCACCGTCGTCGGCGGCCGTGACGGCCACGCCCGCAGCGAAGACGGCCTGCTGGACGTCCAGCTGTCGATGCCCAAGGCCCTGGGCGGCAAGGAAACCGGCACGAACCCCGAGCAGCTGTTCGCCGCCGGCTACGCCGCCTGCTTCCAGAGCGCCATGGCTCATGTCGCGCGCACCCAGAAGATCGCGCTGACCGGCTCGACCGTGACCGGCCAGGTCGGCCTCGCCACGCAAGAGGTCGGTTTCAAGCTGGAAGTCGCGCTGGAGGTCGAAACCCAGGGCCTGAGCCAAGCCGACGCCGAGGCGCTGGTTGTGACCGCCCACCAAGTCTGCCCCTATTCGAACGCCACGCGCGGCAATGTCGACGTGGCCATCACCGTGAAGGCGGCCTAAAGCCGTAATGTCATGAGCCAGAAGAAGTCCGCACCGTCCGATGCTCCGATCGAGGTCCTGCGCCTCGACAACCAGCTGTGCTTCGCCCTCTATGGCGCGGCCAACCGGATGACGCGGCTCTACCGGCCCATGCTGGACGCCCTGGGGCTGACCTATCCGCAGTATCTGGCCATGCTGGTGCTGTGGGAGGCCAGTCCCCGGACCGTCGGGGCCCTGGGCGACGCCCTGGATCTGGATTCCAGCACCCTGACCCCGCTGCTCAAGCGCCTGGAAGCCGGCGGTCTTGTCGAGCGCGCCCGGGATCCGGAGGACGAGCGGCGGGTCATCGTGGCGCTGACCGACAAGGGCCGCGCCCTGCGCGATCAGGCGGTCTCCATCCCCGAAAAGCTGTTCTGCGCGCTCGACATGCCGCTGGAGACGATGGGCGCGCTGCGCGATCAGCTGAAAACCGTCGCGAAGTAGCGGCCTTAAACCTGAGTACGCGGCGGCTGGGCCGCTTGACCTTAAACCTGAGAACGTGGCGGCTGCGCCGCCTGGCGAGCCCGGATGGCGGCGTGATCGGCGTCGCTGGTCTGGCGCAGGGCCCGCAGGTCCTCGCTGATCCGGAAGATGGCGACATAGAACTCGCAGAAGGCGCGCCACAGCAGCACCAGCGCGCCGGCGACCAGCAGGCCGGCGACCAGCACCGGGAAGGCGAGCAACAGCGAGCCGACGCCCGGTTCCTTCAGCGCCAGGCCCACGGCGGCGCCCACGACCGAAAAGCCGAACAGGGCCACGACCCCGAGGCCAGCCCAATAGATGAAGTGAATCACCGGCCCGGTGACCAGACGATCGAACGTCAGTAAGTCCCAGAGCAGCGAGTTGGACCCACGCTTAGTCTTATTGGCCGGAGGCATACGGAACCCCAAATCGGCGGAAAACGCCCCTTTGTGAAGGCATCGCTATCAGTGACGAGCCCGCTCGGCAATGCCGAGCGGGCTCGCGATGGTTTCAGCGGTGCGGCGTGACGCTTTACTGCGGCTTGGCGCCCGCGACCGTGGCGTCGATCTGGGCCTTGGTGGCCGTGGTCGAGACACTGCCGTCCGCGCCCGCGCTCAGGCTGTTGGCCGGCAGGGCGAACTTCACACCGCCATTGGTGACGATGACGTTGGTCGAGCCGTCGGCGCCGGTGCTGGTGCCGGTGATCTGACCGACCGAGACGCCGCCGGCGTCCTTCACGGCCGAACCGACCTTGAAGCTGGCGACACTGGCAGAAGTCGGCGCGCCCGCGGCGTCGGCGGACGGGGTAGTGGTCTGAGTCGTGGTCGAAGCCGACGGCGTGGTCGTGGTGGTCGTGCTCTGAGTCGGCGTCGTGGTGGTCGTGGACTGAGTCGGCGCCGGCATGGTGGTCGAGGCCGGCGGCATGGCGCCGGTGGTCGGCGCGGCCGGGGTCGTGGTGGTGGTCGTGCTCTGGGCGAAAGCGGCGCCGGCGAACGTCAGGGTCGCGGCGGCGGCGAGCAGGGCGATCTTGTTGGTCATGGTCACTCTCCGTCGAAAGGGGCCCCTCCCTTGCCGGAAACAACGTGACCTTGCGGACACGGTTCCGTCGGCGAGTCGACGCGACGTTCTACCGGGGCGAGTTCCCGTCGCCATGAGGGGCCGCGACCAGGGCCCCGATATAGGCTTCCATCAGCCGCACCAGCTCGTCCTCCAGCCGCGCGTGGTCCAGCGCCAGCTCGGTCTCGGCGGTCGCCGCGCGCAACAGGCCGACCACCGCGTGGGTCAGGACGAAGCCCGCCTCGGGCGACAACGGGAAGCCGAAGGCGGCCTTGCCGGCGATCGTGTCGAAGAACGTCAGATGGTGACGCATGACCACGTCGTCGCCGCCCGCCAGGGTCAGGGCGTCCAGCAGCGCGCGGCGGGTGGCGGGCGAGCCCTCGAAGGCCGTGGCCAGGGTGCGGACGATCAGGCGCACCGCCCCCAGTTCAGGTCCCGCGATGACGATCTCGGCGATGCGGTCGCGGGCGGCGGCGGCGCGGCGCTGAGCCAGGGCCGCCAGGATCGCCTGCTTGCCGGCGAAATACTGGTAGAGCGTGCCGACGCTGACTCCGGCCCGCTCGGCGATGTGGTTGGTGGTCAGGGCTTCGACGCCATCGGCCTCGAGAAGTTGAAAGGCCGCTTCCAGAATCGCGTCCACCGTCGCTTCGGAGCGCGACTGGCGCGGCGTTCGCCTCGTCTTTTCAGTCACTTGTGGCTTGGCCTCCAAGATGCGGGCAAGGCGAGTAGCGTCGGGGTTCTGTGGGCCTAACCTAGCGCCGAACAGTTGGATCCGTCTCGGTTCCGCTACGCCAGGAGTTCCCATGAACGCCGCCCTCGAAAAGGTCCGGGCCAAGGTTGCGTCGCAGAAGACCGCCCTGCCCGCGCTCTATGGCGAGGTCGATTTCGACGCCACGCCGGAGCGCTTCACCGACGATCCGAAAGCCAGCGTCGCGCCGCGCCTCCGTAAACTCGATCCGGACAAGGTCGCCCTGATCAAGGCCTACACCCTGCTGGGCGATGTGGTGGCCGACGCCTATGCCGCCCTGATGCCCAGATATGGCTTCCGCCCGCTGATCCAGATGCTGACCAAGGCCTGCGACGAAGGCGTCGCGGCCGTGCCGGACGCGCCGCCGGAACTGGCCGCCTTCATCGCCGACATGGAGGCCACGCCCGCATGGGTCGATATGGACCTGGTGCGCGAGGGCCAGCGGCTGGACCGCAACGCCGCCGCCAATCTGGGTCCGTTCGCGATCCGCGGCGCGTTCATCGCCACCTTTATGAACAAGTACGCCGCCCTGCCGATGGCCCTGACGGGAACTCTGTCCAACGACACGGCCGCCCGCCGGGTCAACGAAACGGCGACCTTCTTCACCACCACCCTGCTGCCGGGCTCGCTGGAGCGCCACGGGGCCGGCTTCAAGGCCGCCGCCATGGTGCGGCTGATGCACTCGATGGTGCGGTTCAACGCCCTCAAGCGCTCGGACCAATGGGACGTCGGCGTCTACGGGATCCCGATCCCGCAGGTCGACCAGATGCCCGCCGGCCTGATCCCGATCTTCCTGATGAGCTACAAGATCGTCGCCCAGGGCCGGAAGACCTTCAGCGCCGAGGAGCGCGCCCGGGTCGAACTGGCCCGCTACCGCTGCTTCCTGCTGGGCCTGCCCGAGGACCTGCTGGCCGACACCCCGCAGGGCGTGGTCGACACCATGAACGCCCGCAGCGGCACCCTGCGCGCCGGCTTCGACGACGCCACCTGCGGCGAACTGGTCCGCGCCACCCTGAACGCCTACCTGCCGCCGGACGAGAGCCCCGAGAACCGCCTGTTCGACAAGGTCGAGCGCCGGTTCTCCAAGGTGTTCTTCCTGCGCAACTTCATGAACGGCGACGTGGCCGCCGCCAGGCGGATGGGCGTCGAGATCGGCCCGCGCGACTTCATGATGTTCGGCGTCGTGGCGCTGATGGTGACCAGCCAGCTGCTGGCCTACCGCCTGGCGCGCAACGTCCCCGGCGTCTCGGACCTGGCCGACGCACGCCTGGTGGCCAAACTGAAGAAGCAGCTCAAGCGCTACGGCCACGCCGAGTTCACGAGTGACGCCGAGAAGTACCGGCCGACCGGCGCGAAACCCGTAGCGGCCTAGGACGTCATCGCCGCGCCAGCCACCAGCGGCCAAGCGGCCGAAGCAGGGGGCGCACCCAGGCCGGAGTGGCGGCGCGCAGCCGGGTCGCCAGCGCAAGCCGGGGATCGGGCGAAGCGGGTTCGGACGGCCCGACGGCGCGCGAGGGGACCAGTCGCAGCAGGGCCGCCTCGCTGGTCGCGCACAGGCAAATATTGGCGTCCGAGGTGATCCGGGCCAGGGCGGCGTTCAGGTCCGCGCCGGCCTGGGCGCTCTCCGGGAAAAAGCCGTTGATCGGTCCGAAGAACTCGACGGCGGGAAAGCCGGCGTGGGCCAGGATCTCCAGCAGCTGGGCGCGGCTGTAGGGGCGCTCCAGGGTCTGGGTGTCGAGCATGACCCGCATGTAGTCGTCACGGATCGGGCCCTGGCGGTTGTCGCTCTCGATGATCAGCACCACGCCCTCGGGCGCGAGGCCGCGGCGGATGTTCTCCAGCGCCGCGATCGGATCGACGAAGTGGTGCAGGCACGATTCCAGGATCGCCGCGTCGAACGAACCGGCCAGCCGTTCCGGCAGCGCCTGGCGCTCCAGGTCGACGGTCTCAAACATCGCCTCCAGATCCGCCGCCGGGATGTCGAGGCAGGGATCGGCGGCCAGGCGCTTGCGCGCCAGGGCGACGAACTCGGGCGAGATGTCCACGCCCACGGTTCGATAGCCCAGCCGGGTCAGCCAGTGCGACACCCATCCAGGCCCGCAGGCGACGTCCAGGATCCGGGCCCCGCGCGGCAGGCGCAGCAGGTGGATCGTGTTGCTGAAGTGGTTCAGGTAGCTGACGATCTCGGCGAGGCTGCCGGCCGGATCCTCGGGCGTGATCGCCGCCAGCGGCTTGGTGGCCGCGAACATTTCGATCTGCTCGCGCGAATAGCGCTGGAAGAAGACCTCCAGATAGCGGCGCGCGCCCTCGGCCCAGTCGAGGTCGGGCAACTCGGCGTTGATGTCCGCCAGGACGGCGTCCTTGGTCCGCATGAATCCCCCGCTGCGTTCGCGGGGGAGGTTAGCCGGAGCCGGAGCGCCTAGACCATCCCCACCGTCTTCAGGCGGGCGCGGGGGTGGATCTCGTTCTGGCTCATTACCACGGTCTGGCCGCGGAAGCGTTCGATGATCGAGCGGACATAGGGGCGGACGCCCGGGCTGGTCAGCAGCACGGCGTGTTCGCCAGCCAGGGCCGCGCGCTCGAAAGCGTCGCGGACGCCGCGGATGAAGTCCTGCAGGCGCGAGGGCGGCAGGGCCAGTTGCTTGTCGTCGCCGGGACCGATCAGGGCTTCGGCGAAGGCCTGCTCCCAGTCGGCCGAGAGGGTGATGATCGGCAGGGCGCCGTCGTCGCCGCGATTGGCCCAGCACAGCTGGCGCGACAGGCGGGCGCGCACCTGCTCGACCAGCAGGGTGACCGAGGCGGTGTGCGGCGCGGCCTCGCCGATGCCTTCCAGGATCTGCGGCAGGTCGCGGATCGAGACGCGCTCCCGCAGCAGCGATTGCAGCACGCGCTGCACCGTGGCGGCGGTGGCCGTGCCTGGGATCAAGTCGTCGACCAGCTTCTTCTGCGACTCGGGCAGCTCCTTCAGGAGCTTCTGCACCTCGGCGTAGGACAGCAGGTCGGCCATGTTCTCCTTGAGGATCTCGGTCAGGTGCGTGGTCAGCACCGTGGCCGGGTCGACGACCGTGTAGCCGCGGAAGGTGGCTTCCTCGCGCAGGTCGTCGGCGATCCAGGTGGCCGGCAGGCCGAAGGCGGGCTCGCGCACGTGTTCGCCGGGCAGCTCGACCTGGCCGCCGCGCGGGTCCATGGCCATCAGGGAGCCCAGGCGCACTTCGCCGGCGCCGGCTTCCATTTCCTTGATGCGGATGGCGTAGCCCTGGTTGGCCAGGCGCATGTTGTCGAGGATCCGGACGGGCGGCATGACGAAGCCAAACTCGCCGGCCAGGGTCTTGCGCAGGGCGCGGATCTGGTCGGTCAGCTTGCGGCCGTCCAGGTCGTTGATCAGGGTCAGCAGGCCGTAGCCCAGCTCGATCTTGACGTCGTCGATGGCCAGCGAGGCGCTGATCGGCTCCTCTTCCGCCTCGGCCGGGGCGGAGGCGGCTTCGAGCAGGGATGGATCGATGGGCTTGGGCTTCTTGGCGTCCTGGATGCGCTTGTAGGCCAGGGCCCCGGCGCCCAGCGACAGCACCGCGAACGGGATGATCGGCATGCCCGGGATCAGGGCGATGATGCCGGCCGAGGCGGAGACCATGCCCAGACCCGCCGGGTTCATGGCCAGCTGGGTCGTCAGGGCCTTGTCGGCCGAACCTTCGACGCCGGCCTTCGAAACGACCATGCCCGCGGCGATCGAGATGATCAGGGCCGGGATCTGGCTGACCAGACCGTCGCCGATGGTCATGATGGTGTAGGTCGAGGCGGCCTGGCCGATCGGCAGCTTGTGCTGCACGACGCCGATGATGATGCCGCCGACGACATTGATGCCGGTGATGATCAGGCCGGCGATCGCGTCGCCCTTCACGAACTTGCTGGCGCCGTCCATGGCGCCGAAGAACGTGCTTTCCTGTTCCAGCTCCTTGCGGCGCAGCTTGGCGCCTTCCTGGTCGATCAGGCCGGTCGACAGGTCGGCGTCGATCGCCATCTGCTTGCCGGGCATGGAGTCCAGGGTGAAGCGGGCGGCGACTTCGGCGATCCGGCCCGAACCCTTGGTGACGACCATGAAGTTCACCACCACCAGGATGATGAAGACGATCACCCCGATGACGAAGTTGCCCTGCATCATCAGGTGACCGAAGGCCTCGATGACCGCGCCGGCTCCGCCCGTGCCCTCCTGGCCGTGGCCGAGGATCAGGCGGGTCGAGGCGACGTTCAGGCCCAGGCGATACAGCGTCGAAACCAGCAGGACGGTCGGGAACGAGGTGAATTCCAGCGGCCGCTTGATCAGGATCGCGGTCATCAGGATCAGCACGGATCCGGTCACCGAGATGGCCAGCAGCATGTCCAGCAAGACCGGCGGAACCGGCAGGATGAGCAGGACGATGATGCCCACGACGCCCAGGGCCAGGCCCATTTCACCGCGCAGAAAACCGTCCAGCAGCGAGCGCGCGCTGGGGACGGATCGGGCGGTCGGGGCGGCGGCGTCGGCCATGCTGAACCTTGAACCGTTGATGGGTAAGCTAGACCAGCGCTTGAAGCGATTTGCGGTCCGCCGCCATCTCCTTAACGAGAATTAGCCATGTTCGGCGCCGGACGGATGGTCGCGGCGCAGAGCCATGGAGTCGCACCTAGGCTGCGGCGCCCACGCCCCCTTGCGGCGGCGGCACCGGAACGCCGGCGTCGCTGTATTCCTTCAGCTTGTTGCGCAGCGTGCGGATCGAGATGCCCAGGATGTTGGCGGCGTGCGTGCGGTTGCCCAGGCAATGCTCCAGCGTGTCGATGATCAGCTTCTGCTCGACCTCGGCGACGGTCGAGCCGACGAAGGTGCGCGAGACGGCGTCGGCGGCCATCTGGGCGCCGCGGGCGACGGCGACATCCGGCGCGGGGGCCAGTTGCTGACCGTCCGGCAGGCGGATGGCGAACTCCTCGATCTCCGGACCGGTCGACAGCAGCACCGCGCGGTGCATGGCGTTTTCCAGCTCGCGGACGTTGCCCGGCCAGCGGTGGGCGATCAGCCGACGGCGGGCTTCGGCCGAGATCGGCTTTTCCGCCACGCCGTTGGCGGCCGAGTACTTCTTCACGAAGAACTCGCACAGGCTGATCACGTCGCCCGGGCGCTCGCGCAGCGGCGGCAGGCGCAGGTTCACGACGTTCAGGCGGTAGAGCAGGTCTTCGCGGAAGACGCCGTCCTTCACGGACTGAGCCAGGTCGCGGTTGCTGGTGGCCAGGATGCGGATGTTGACCTTGACCGGCTTGGAGCCGCCGACGCGGTCGATCTCGCGCTCCTGGATGGCGCGCAGCAGCTTGGCCTGCAGGCGCACGTCCATTTCCGAGATTTCGTCCAGCAGCAGGGTGCCGCCGTCGGCTTCCTCGAACTTGCCGATGCGGCGGGCCATGGCGCCGGTGAAGGCGCCCTTCTCGTGGCCGAACAGCTCGCTCTCCAGCAGGTTCTCGGGGATGGCGGCGCAGTTGACGGAGATGAACGGCGCCTTGGCCCGGCGCGACTTGGAGTGGACGTAGCGAGCCATCACCTCCTTACCCGAACCGCTTTCGCCGGTGATCAGGATCGAGGCGTCGGAGGGGGCGACCTGGTCGGCCAGCTTGATGACCGACTCCATGGCCGGGTCGCGGACGACCATCGGCTTTTCATCGTCGGTGACGGCGGCCAGGACGGCGGCGATCAGCTCCGCGTCCGGCGGCAGCGGGATGAACTCCTTGGCGCCGGCCTTGATGGCCGCGGCCGCGCGCATCGGGTCGGCGTCGACGCCGCAGGCCACCACCGGCACCCGCATCCGCTCGGCCTCGTTGGCCGCGATCAGGCCGGCGATATCCAGCGAGTACTCGACCATCAGCAGGTCGGCGCCCTGCCCGGCCCGCAGCGCGTTGGTCGCCTGCTCCGTCGTTTCGACGTGCGAGACCTTCGCGCCCGCGTTCATCGCCATCTTCACGGCGACCGAGAGCTGCCCGTTCAGTTTTCCGACGACCAGAAGCCGCATTTTCCACTCTCCCTCACGGACGGCGGGGCGTTAGCCCTGGTCGCCGTCCTTGATGATTTCCGTCATGGTCACGCCCAGGCGTTCGTCGACGACGACGACCTCGCCCCGGGCGACCAAGCGGTTGTTGACATAGATGTCGATCGCCTCGCCGACCTTGCGGTCCAGCTCCAGGATCGAACCCTGGTTCAGTTGCAGCAGCTGCGCCACGGACATGTGCGCGCGTCCCAGCACGGCCGAGATGTTGACCGGCACGTCGAAGACCGGCGCCAGGTCCGACGCGGTCTTGTCGCTGAGCTCGACCGGCATTTCGGAGGCCAGCATCGAGCCTCCGAATTCGTCGAGCGTGAGATTGTCTTCGGCCATCTTGGATCAGCCTTTTCAGGAGAACAGGGGTTCGGCGTGGAGACCTTCGGCGGCGATGGCCGCTTCCAGCGCTTCGGCGACGCGCTGGGCGGCGCCGTCTGGATCGAAGGCGGCGCGGCCTTCCCCCCAGTCGAAAGTGAAGGCCGCCGGGGCCATGGCGCCGTCGGCGCGGGCGACGATCTGGCCCTGGAAGCCGATCTGGGTCGCCACGTGCTCCAGCGCCTGCTGGGTGCGCTCCTCGAGCTCTGGCGACACCCGCACGAAGATACGCGGCTGGGCCTCGACCTCGCGGGCCAGGGCTTCGAGGGCCGCCGAGACCGGAGCCTCGGGGAAATGGTGCAGGGCCGCGTCGGCGATCTTGCGGGCGCAGGCCAGGGCCAGCATGGCCGAGCCTTCGCGGTGCTCGTGGGCCACCTGGTTCAGCGACCCGAACGCCTCGCGGATGGCGTGGGCCACCTCGTTCAGGGCGTGGGCCGCCTCCTGCTCGGCGCGAGCCACGGCCGAGCGCTCGCCGTCCTGATAGGCCTGGGCCTTGGCCGCCTCGACCTCCTCGGGCGTGAAGCTCTTCTTCACCTTCGGCGGGGTGTAGGCGACGCCGCCGCGGTCGTCGAAGACCGTGTCGAAGGCGAATTTGCGGTGAGGGGTGTCGTTCATGCCATCCGCCTCAGTAGATCAGCTCGTCGTCGCCGCCGGAGCCGGCCAGCATGATCTCGCCCTTGGCGGCCAGGTCCTTGGCGACCTGCACCATGCCCACCTGGGCGGCGTCGACGTCCTTCAGGCGCACCGGGCCCATGCTTTCCATGTCCTCGCGCATGATCTTGGCGGCGCGCTCCGACATGTTGGAGAAGAACATGTCGCGCAGCTTGTCCGAGGCGCCCTTGAGGGCCAGGGCCAGCTGTTCCTTCGGCGTGCCGCGCAGCAGGGTCTGGATGCCCCCCGGGTCCAGCTTCGACAGGTCCTCGAACACGAACATCAGGGCCCGGATGCGCTCGGCCGCCTCGCGGTTGCGCTCCTCCAGGGCCGCGATGAAGCGGGCTTCGGTCTGGCGATCGAAATTGTTGAAGATCTCGGCCATCATCTCGTGGCTGTCGCGCTTGGACGTGCGCGCCAGGTTCGACATGAATTCGGTGCGCAGGGTCATCTCGATCTTGTCGAGGATCTCGCGCTGCACCGGCTCCATCCGCAGCATGCGGGTGACGCATTCCAGGGCGAAGTCTTCCGGCAGGCAGGCCAGCACGCGCGCGGCGTGATCGCTCTTCACCTTCGACAGCACCACCGCGACGGTCTGCGGGTATTCGTTCTTCAGATAGTTGGCGAGAACGGCTTCGTTCACGTTGCCCAGCTTGTCCCACATGGTTCGACCCGCCGGACCGCGGATCTCTTCCATCAGGGCGTCGACCTTCTCCTGGGGCATGAACGAGGCCAGCAGGCGCTGGGTCTGCTCGTACGACCCCATGATCGCGCCGGTCGAGCTCATGCCCGAGACGAACTCGACCAGCAGCTCTTCGACCACGCTGGCCGAGACCGTGCCGAGGCCGGCCATGGCCTGGGAGACTTCCTTGATCTCCTCGTCGTCGAGGGCTTCCCAGATCCTGGTGTGATCTTCGCCGAGGGCGAGCAGAACGATCGCGGCCTTTTCGGGCCCCGAGAGGTTCTTGATATCGTTGACGGCGACTTTCATAGCCATCAGTTCGACTCGTGCAGCCAGTTACGGAGGATCGCGACGGACTCTTCCGGATGCTTCTCGACGAACTCTGACACGCGCTTGATAGACGAGGCCTTAACCTGCCCCTCGATCTTGGCGATGTCGATGCGCGAGTCGATGTCGGAGACCGGGCCGGCGATGGCGATGGGCTCGCCAGCCTGGTCGATGACCACCTGCTGCTGGGTGCCGTCCGACAGGGTGACCAGACGGGTCACCGGCGCGCCGCCCGGACCGGCCAGGGCCATCGGGCCCGGCGCCGGCGTCGACAGGTTGTTGATGAACGGACGGACCGCGAACAGCAGGATCAGCAGGGCCACGACGCCCAGGACGCCCAGTTCGGCGAAGCGCATGATGTCGTTCTTGTCGAAGCCGGCCAGCAGACCCTGCTTCTCCAGACCCTGGTCCTCGGGCTGCGGGAACTTGATGTTGGTGACCTTCACCTGGTCGCCGCGCTGAGCGTCGAAGCCCACGGCGGTCTTCACCAGTTCCTCGATCTGGGCGATCTCCTGAGCGGTGCGCGGCGTATAGGCGCCCGGCTTGCCGTCCTTGCCCGGAGGGGCGGAGACGCCGTCGATGGCCACGGCCACGGAGACCTTGCGGATCGTCCCCGGCTCGCGGACGGTCGTAGTGACCGACTTGGAGATCTCGTAGTTGGTGACGCTCTCGTTGGCGTTCGAGCGCGAGCCCAGTTGCTGGAAGCCATTGGCCCCGCCCTGGCCCGGCACGTTCGAGGTCGCGGTGACGCCCGAGGTGTCGTCGTTCTTGGTCTCGCTGTTGCCTTGCTCGTTGGTGCTTTCCGAGCGGACGACCTGGCCATCCGGGTCGAACTTCTCTTCCTGGGTGGTCACGCGGTTCAGGTCGAGGTCGGCGGTGACGTTGACGCGGGCCTTGCCCGGGCCGAGCACGCCTTCGATCATGTCCTTGACGGTCTTGGCGATGCGGGCCTCGGCCTCGGTGCGACGATCCTCGGCTTCCTTGCCGGCCAGGCTGTCGTCGCTGGGGGCCGACAGGGTCTTGCCATGCTGATCGATGACCGCGACCTTTTCGGCCTTCATGTTCGGGACCGAGGACGACACCAGGTTCTGGATGGCGCGGACCATTTCCGACGAGGGCTCGCGAGCGCCGACGCCGATGGTGACGGCCGCCGAGGGCTGCTCGGCGTCTTCCTCGAAAAGCTGGCGCTTGGGCAGCACCAGATGGACGCGGACGCTGTTGACGCCCTGCATGGCCTTGATCGTGCGTTCCAGCTCGCCCTGCAGGGCCCGCTGACGGTTCAGCTGCTGGACGAAGTCGGTCTGTCCCAGCGCGTTGTTGCCGTCGAAGATTTCGTAGCCGATGGAGCCGGAGCTCACGAGGCCCTTGCCGGCGACCATCAGGCGGGCGCTGGCGACCTTGTCGCGCGCCACCATGATCGTCGAGCCGTCGCCCTTGGTCTGGTACTTGATGCCGGCCTGGTCCAGCGCCTGGGTGACCTGCGAGGCTTCCTTCAGGTCCAGGTTCGAATACAGCAGCTCATTGGGCTCCTTGCCCATGAACATGACGAGGGCCACCAGGACCGCGACGACGCCGGCGCCAACGCCGAGCATCGCGGCCAGACGGCCGACGCCAAACTGCTTGATCGAGCCCAGAAAGCTTTCCACGAAGCCTCACCCTTGATCCCACGCCCCTCCGCGAGGAGGAACCGGCGGGCGAACGAGAACCGCCCATCGGTAGGCAGGATTTACCCAGTACAAGGTAAACGAGGCGTTTATATCTTGGCCCGGAAGGCGGCCTGGGCGGCGCCAAAACGTCGCGGCCGCCCCCTTGCGAGGGCGGCCGCTGAACGTCTTCAAACCTTTGTGGCGCAAGGCCTCGGGGTTCTCAGGAAGAGCAAGGGGCGGTCATAATATCGCACCCCATGGCCTAACGAGCGGCCCTTAACGGTACTGCTGGATCCGGGTGGTCCGCAGGCCCGCCAGGCCGTGCCGGTCGATCGACTGCTGCCAGGCGAGGAACTCCTCGTTGGTCAGCTTATAACGATCGCAAGCCTCGTCGAGCGAGAGCAGGCCCCCGCGGACGGCGGCCACGACCTCGGCTTTACGACGGATCACCCAACGCTGGGTCTCCGGCGGCGGCAGATCGGACAGGGTAAGAGGAGCACCGGTCGGACCGATGACATACTTCTCACCCCGGCTGTTCGTGCGCTGCTGTTGCAACATGGCTTTACGCCTTTCCCACAACCATCACTGTTGAAGGCCACTATAGGCGCCGCCTAATAACAGCGACTTAATCCCAATAGTAAAGAAGGCCTGAACAGAGTGGCTCCTCTAGCAGTCCGTAGTGTCTCGATGTGAAACACAAGAATTAAAGAGCGTTAATCCCTATGATCAGCGCTTAATATTCAGAAGCTCTTCAAGCATCTGATCCGCCGTCGTGATGATCTTCGACGACGCCGAGTAGGCGCGTTGCGTGGTGATCAGGCCCGTAAACTCAGTAGACAGATCGACCGTCGAAGCTTCCAGCGTCGAGGGTGCCAGGGCGCCGGCCCCGCCCTGGCCCGGAGCCTTCAGGCTGTAGGTGCCGCTTTCGTTGGTGACGCGATAGGCGTTGCCGTTCACGCCCTTCAGGCCGTTCGGGTTCGAGAAGGTGGCCACGGCGACCTGGGCGATCCGGCGGGTGACGCCGTTGTCGAAGATAGCCGAGACGTAGCCGTCGTCATCCACTTCGATGTTGGTCAGGTTGCCGAAGGCGGTGCCGTTGGTGTTCACCGACTGGACGACCGACTGGCTGTTGTACTGGGTCAGGCCGCCGGCGGCGTTGGCCAGGTCGATCTGGACGTCCTGGGTGTCGATGCCCAGGGCGTCGGCCCAGATCGGCGGTTGCGGCAGTTGCGCGGCCGGCGGCGCCGGCTGGACCACCAGCGGCGTGCCCGAGGCCTGGACCGAGATCGAGGTCGGGTTGGTGCCGCCGAACAGGTTGCCCGTGTCCTTCAGCTTGCCATCGGTGGTGAATTCGATGATGCCAGAGCTGATCAGGCCGTTGGCGTTGTTGGCCAGGTCGCCCGGCTTGGCGCGCAGTTCGGCGTACCACTGGTTCGGGCCCGGGCCCTTCAGCAGCGACAGGGTGACGGTGCGCTGGCCGCCCTTGGAGTCCGACAGCGGAACCTGGATCTCGAAGTCCGGCTTGACGCCCTTGGTGTTGTCCAGGGCGTAGTCCGACATCGACCACGTGGCCGGATCATAAAGCTTGCCCAGCTTGACGTCGGCGTCGGTCGAGATGCCCAGGTCGACCAGGTCGACGGTGTCGCCGGCCGAGTTGATCGCCGTGTCCGTGGTGTTGCCGGCCGGGGTGGCGGCGCCCTTGTAGTCGATCGTCGAGCTGACCAGGGCGCCCGTCGAGTCGTAGCCGACCTTGCCGGTGGCGACGATCACGCCGTTTTCCTTGATGTCGACCAGGTACTCGTTGTTGCCGGCGACCGGGTTGGCCACGCCCGTCGAGCTGTAGACGACGTCGAAATTGTGGTTGACCAGGGCCGAGTCCTGGACGTTGGTCTTCGACGGCGAGCCGGCGGTGCCGACCTTGTAGGAGACGGCGGCCGCGACCGGCTGTTCCGAGCGCAGGTTGGCGTTGACGCCGACGCGGGTCGTCTTCTCGGCCGTGCCGCCGACGCTGCCGACGTTGATCGACGACAGCTGCATCAGGTCCGACGGGTCGGGCGTGATCATGCCGCTGACCGGATCGGCCAGCCAGCCCTGCAGGTAGAGGCCAGCGTCGTTGCGCAGGTAACCCAGGTTGTCCAGCTGGAACGAGCCCGCGCGGGTGAACGAGCGGGTGTCGGTCGCCGTCAGGTTTTCCGGCTTCTCGGTGGTGACGAAGAAGCCCGAACCCGAGATCGAAAGGTCGAGGTTCGAGGTGGTCGACTGGGTCAGGCCCTGCTGGCTGACATACTGGTGCGTCTGGGCCTTCACGCCGCCGGCGCTGTAGGCTTGGTTCTTCGAGCCCGAGGTCACCAGGGTCGAGAAGTTGGCGCTGGAGCGCTTGTAGCCGACCGTGTTGACGTTGGCGATGTTGTCCGAGATCGCGGCCAGGGCCGACGAGTTGGCGATCAGGCCGGAGACGCCGGCGAGCATGGCGCTGTTGATGCTCATGACTGAATTCCTGCTTCTAAAGGGGTTCGAAGGGTTCAGCGCTGTTTGCGTTTGGGTCCGGGGGAAGACCGTCTTCCGGGGACCGCGTCGGCGTCTTTCTGACGCCCGTTCGATAGGGTGGTGGTCGGCCTAGGCGGCTTTATCTTCCGTCTTGGTGTCGGTCTTGGTGTCCGAGTTGGCGGCCACGGCGGTGACGCCGATGACGTTGTCGATGGGGACCGGCTTGCCGTTGATGATGACCTGCGGCGAGCCGGTGGAGTTGTCGACCGCCGTGACCACGCCCTCGGTGCGGCCCTTGATGTTCGTCGCCTTGATTTCCTTGCCGTCGGCGCCCTTGGCGGTGACGGCGATGGTGTAGACGCCGCCGTCTTCCAGCTGGGCGCCGCTGTCGTCCTTGCCATCCCAGGTGATGGTGTGGTCGCCGCTCTTCTGGTCGTCCGGATGTAGCGTGCGGACCACTTTCCCGGCCGCGTTCTTCACTTCGACCGTCAGCGAGGTCGAACCGCCCGGCTGGCTCCACGAGAAGGTCGCCTTGCCGTCCTTCAGGGTCGAGTTGTCGGTGGTCGCGGTGACCTGCTTGCCGATCATGTTGACGCCTTCGGACAGGCCCGTGCCGGTATTCATCCCGACCAGGGCGGCCAGCAGGTCGTTGGTGACCAGTTGCTGCTCGACGCCCGTCATCTGGGTGATCTGGCTGGTCATCTGGGTCGTGTCGGTGGGCGACAGCGGGTCCTGGTTCTTCAACTGGACGGTCAGCAGCTTCAGGAACGTCTGCTCGTTGTTGGCGAGCGACGTGCGCGAGTTGTTGATCTTGTCGAGGACCGAAGAGGTGTTCTGAGACGAGACGGCGGTGGCCATGACTCGGTCCTTCCTTAGATGCGGATGTCGAGACCGCTGTCGGCGACCGTCTTCAGGCCGGGCAGCAGGTCAGCGGGGGCGATGGCGATGTCTTCCTCGCCGGTCAGCGAAGCCTGGAAGGCGCGGCCCGAGAAGGCGCGTCGTCCCTGGTCGCCGAAGTCCTGGAAAGCGAGGAAGGGGTTGGAATTCTGGCCGTTGTTCTGGCTGGAGACGTCGAACGAGAGGCCGTTGTCGGCCACGTTGAAGCCGGCGTCGTTCAGGGCCTGGCGCAGTTCGCCCGCCTTGCCGCGCAGCTCCTGCGCGGCGTGGAGGGTGTCGAACCTCATCGAGGCGGTCATCGCGCCGTCGCGGCCGATCTCGATGCGCACGTCGACCTTGCCCAGGTTGTCCGGGGTCAGGGTCACGTCGAAGCGGGTGGCCTTGTCGGCGCGCTTGAGGATCTCGGCCGACAGGGCGGCGACGGTCTCGGGCGAACCACGCACGGGGGCCGCCGCCGCGGCCGGCGCGGCGGCGCTGGCGGCCTGAGCCTGGGCGGCCGGAGCCTGGACGGCCATAGCGTTGGTGTCGACGGCGGCCGCGGCGGCGACGGCGACCGGCGCTTCGACCGAGACGATCGTCGCGGCGGCCTGGTCCGAGCCCTTGGCGTCGGTGGTCGTTTGCCCCTTGTCCGCCGCGACGGCGGTGACGGCCTGGGCGGTCTCGACGGCGACCGCGTCCGCGGCCTTGGCCTGGGCGGCCAGCGGCGACGGCGCGGTCTTGGGAGCCTCGGCGGTCTTGGTCGTCGTCGGGGCGGCTTCCGGTTCGGCGGCTTCGGCGGCGACGTCCGCGGCGTCCGCGACGACGGTCTCGGCGACGACCGGAGCGGCCTCGACCACCGGCGCCTCGACCACCTCGGCGGCGACCTGGACGGCAGGCGCAACGACCGGGGCCACGGGCGCTTGCGCGGCGGCCGGCTGGGTTGGGGCGGTCTTGGCCGTGTCGACGGTCTTGGCGGCGGCGACCTTGGGCGCGGTCAGGTCGTCGGTCGAGACCGCCGTCGCTTCGTCGCTGGCGAGGGCGGCCAGGGCCTCGAGCGCGGCGGCGTCGACGGCCTGGCCTTCCGGCGCGGCGGCGACCGGCGCGGCCGTCTGGACCAGCGCCTGAGCAGCGACGGTCTGTTGCTGGGTCGAGGCGGGCTGAGCGGCTTCGGCGACGGCCGGCGCGGTCGTCTGGGCTTGGGTCTGGGCCGTCTGCACGGCGGCGGCGAAATCGGCGACCTGGTCGGCGGCGACGGCCGTCGCGTCCACGGCCGGCTGAGCGGCGGCGGCGACTTCGGCCGGGGCCGGGGCCGGGACCGGCGTGGTCATGGCGGCGATCAGGGCGGCGGCGGCCTGGGCCGTGGCGTCAGCGGCGCTCGCCGCGTCATCCTTCTGGCCGGCGTCCTTGTCCGAGGCCTTGTCCGAGGCCTTGTCGTCCGCGGCGTCGCTCTTGGCGTCCTTGCCGGCGGCGGCCTTGTCCGAGGCCTTGGCGTCGGCGGCGTCCGCCGTCTTGGAGTCCCGAGCGACCTTGGCGTCTTGAGCGTCGTCGGCCTTGTCCGCGCGATCGGCGCGCTTGGCGTCGCTCTTGCTGTCCGTCCTGGCCGGCTTGTCGGCGACCCTGGTGTCACGGTCGTCGTCGCGAGCGTCGCTCTTCGACTCCGTACGCGACGGGGCGCGGGGGGCGGAAGCCTCTTCGCTCTTGCCGGCGATGGCCAGCAGGGCGTCGAAGCCGTCGCCAGACGACTTCCCGTTCGCGGCCGGAGGCGGCGCGGCGGGAAGAGCGGCGGTGGGGGCGGCGATCGCGGTCATTCGCAGTCGTTGCTCGGTTGAGACGGCGGTCCATGACGAACACGCCTTTGTCCGGCCTCCTTACGCAACGGTCGGGCCAACTCGTCAGAATGATATCAAGTCGTTGTTTTATTTGATTTTAATAGCTTGTTTACGAAGCAAAAACGCTCTCCGCGCGGCGCTTTTTGCCGAGCCCGCCCGGTCGAAAGGGACGGGAGTTGCCGCGTCGCCCCGTCGCGGGGCCAGTTGGCGCCGTCCTTGCGCATGACGTCTTGTCGAATTTCCGACCACCGGAACTTTTCGCAATGAAATTCAGTAGCTTGGCAAATATCGGGAACGCAATTCCCTCTGTGACCCGGCAAGTTTCGCCGGGCAACGACGCGTCGTGCATTGCGCGGTTTGCCGAGCTTATGGGGGTTACCGCATGTCGCTGAATGCGATCATGAATACGGCGACGTCCGGCATGATGGCCGCGCAGACGGGTCTGCGCGTCACCTCGGACAACATCGCCAACGTCAACACCACGGGCTACGTCCGCAAGACGATCTCCCAGTCGAACCTGCTGTCCAACGGCATGGGCGTGGGCGTCAGCATCGACGCCATCAAGCGCGCGACCGACCGCTTCCTGCAGTCGGCCAGCCTGAACGCCGCCTCGGACAGCGGCCGCACCTCCGTGGTGTCCGATACCCTGAACCGCGCCCAGCAGCTGTTCGGCGATCCCAGCGGCGACACCAGCTTCTTCTCGACCCTGGACGACATCTTCTCGGCCTTTTCGTCGGCCCAGGACGATCCGTCCTCGTCCCTGCTGCGCACCCAGGCGCTGACGCGGATGGACGACTTCCTCAGCGAATCGAGCCGCATCACCTCGTCGCTGTCCAAGCTGGGCAAGGACGCCGACACCCGCATCTCGGCCGATGTCGACCGCGTCAACGACCTGCTGAGCCAGATCGACGGCCTCAATACCGACATCACCCGCGCCAAGGTGGCCGGGGCCGACGCCACCGGCGCCGAGAACGTCCAGAGCGGCCTGATCGACGAACTGTCCAAGCTGATGAACGTCCAGGTCACGCCCCGCCAGCTGGGCGGGGTCTATGTCCGCTCGACCGAAGGCCTGCCCCTGGCCGGCGACGGCGCGGCCAAGATGACCTACCAGACCTCGGCCACCGCCACGGGCTACCTGACCGTGCAGCTGGCCAACGGCTCGGTGCAGCCCACCCCGTTGAACATCACCAGCGGCGAGATCAAGGGTCTGCTGGACGTGCGCAACACCGAGCTGGTCAACCTGTCCGACCAGCTTGGCGAGTTCACTTCGCGCGCGGCCGAGGAGCTCAACCGCGCGGCCAACGCCGCCTCGTCGGTGCCCGCCCCGACCAGCCTGACCGGCCGCGACACCGGCCTGGACGACACCGCGGCCATGACCGGCTTCACCGGCAAGACCACGATCGCCCTGACCGATAGCAGCGGCGTGATCCAGCGCCGCATCGACATCGACTTCGACTCCGGCACGATGAGCATCGACGGCGGGGCGGGTCCCACCTTCAACCCGTCCGACTTCACGGCGCAGCTGAACACCGCCATGGGCGGCATGGGCGCGGCCGGCTTCTCGGGCGGAGCCCTGACCCTGACCGGAAACGGCGGCCTGGGCGTGGCCATCCAGGACGACGCGACCAGTCCGTCCAACAAGGCCGGCAAGGGTTTCAGCCACTATTTCGGGCTGAATGACATCATCCGCACCAACGGCTACTCGCCGTACGAGACCGGCCTGACGGCGACCGACCCGAACGGCTTCACCTCGGGCTCGATGACCATCCGCCTGACCGACGTCGAGGGCGGCCGGATCCGCGACATCGTCGTGGACCCGCCCGTCGGCGGCACGATGCAGGACATGCTGGACGCGCTGAACTCACGCGCCTCGGGCGTCGGCCTCTACGGCCAGTTCTCGCTGAACGCCAAGGGACAGATCAACTTCCAGTCGAATGGCGCCACGCCGGTGACCATGTCGGTCCAAGCCGACACCACCCAGCGCGGCGTCGGCGGCCCGTCGGCCAGCCAGCTGTTCGGCATCGGCCCGGCCGAGCGAAGCACCCGGGGCGAGAAGTTCTTCGTCAATCAGGCGATGAACGAGAATCCAAAGCTGCTGCCTCTGGCCCAGCTGGACCTGACCCAGGCCGTCGGCGGCAATCCCGCCCTGGCCGTCGGCGACGGTCGCGGGGCCCTCGCCCTGGCCAAGGCCGGCGACAACACCGCCGGCTTCTCGGCCGCCGGCGACGCCAGCGCCGTCAATATGAGCGTCAATCGCTACGCCTCCGACTTCAGCGGCGCGATCGCCCGCAAGTCCGCCACCGCCGCCAGCCGCAAGGACGCCGCCGACGCGGTGTCCAGCGAGGTCGACAGCCAGCGGCAGTCGGAAGAGGGCGTGAACCTCGACGAAGAACTGATCAATCTGACCACCTACCAGCAGGCCTTCAACGCCTCGGCCCGCCTGATCCAGGCGACCAAGGACATGTTCGACGTGCTCACCGGAATCCTGGGGTAAGCCATGACCCGTGTCTCAACCGTTCAGAACTACAACATCATGACGGCCAACCTCATGAAGGCGCAGATTCGCCAGAATGACGTGGGCGCCCAGGTGTCCAGCCAGAAGGTCGCCAACGACCTGAAGGGCTACGCCAAGAACGCCGAGATCCTGACCGCCATGCGCGGCACCCAGAACCGGATCAACGGCTTGCTCGATCAGTCAAAGCAGGTCGGAAACCGCCTGGAGATGCAGGATACCGGCCTTGGCCGCGTCGCCGACGCCACCGGGAGCGCGCGCGAGGCCATCGCCAACGCCCTGGCCGCCGGCAACGCCACCACCCTGATGCAGCAGATGCGCGCCGCCTTCGGCGACGTGGTCCAGGGGCTGAACACCAAGTCGAACGGGCTCTACGTGTTCTCGGGCGCCAAGACCGACACGGCCACGACCTCGGCGACCACCATGGCCGACCTGACCGCCGCGCCGACCACCGCCGACCTGTTCCATAACGATCAGTACATCACCACCAACCGCATCGACGAGCAGACCAACGCCAAGACCGGCGTGCTGGGCGACGCGATCGGCACGGACGTGTTCGACGCCTTCAAGCAGGTGCAGGCCTATGTCGACGCCAACGGCGACTTCACCGGCAAGCTGGACGACACCCAGGTCCAGTTCCTGACCGGCCTGCTGAGCACGTTCGACGCCGCCCAGAAGGGCGTGGTCGACCTGCAGGGCAAGAACGGCGTCACCCAGAAGCGCTTCGAGGCCGCGACCACCGACCTGTCGAACCAGGCCGACACCCTGACCGGCATGGTCGGCGGCATCACCGATGTCGACATGGCCGACGCCGTGACCCGCCTTGAAGCCGCCAAGCTGGCCGTCCAGGCCTCGGCCCAGGTGTTCACCAGCCTGCAGGCCTCGTCGCTGCTGAACGTGCTGAAGTAGAAGCGCCCCTCCGCAAACCTCGCAAAAGCGCTCCCTAGCCGCTATATGGCGGCGATGGACGCCGATCTGCTGACCCCCGCCGCTACGAACGACGCTGACGCGCTCATCGCGCGCGCGGTCGAGCAGGTGCGCGCGGCCGTTGGCCTGCCGGAAGGAACCCGGATCGTCGCGGCCATGTCCGGCGGCGTGGACTCCACCGTCACCGCCGCCTTGCTGGCCAAGGCCGGCTATGACGTCGTCGGCGTCACCCTGCAGCTCTACGACCACGGCGCGGCGATCACCAAGAAAGGCGCCTGCTGCGCGGGCCAGGACATCCTGGACGCCCGCATGGCGGCCGAGCGGATCGGCATCCCGCACTATGTGCTGGACTACGAGAGCCGCTTTCGCGAGCAGGTCATCGAGGACTTCGCCGACGCTTATCTGCGTGGCGAGACCCCGATCCCGTGCGTGCGCTGCAACCAGACGGTCAAGTTTCGCGACCTGCTGGACGTGGCCCGCGACCTGGGCGCCGAGGCCATGGCCACCGGGCACTACGTCCAGCGCGCCTTCGCCGGCGGCGGCAACCGCCCGCAGCTGCGCCGCGCCGCCGATCCGGCCAAGGACCAGAGCTATTTCCTGTTCGCCACCACGCGCGACCAGCTGGACTTCCTGCGTTTCCCGCTGGGCGGGATGGACAAGCCCACCGTGCGCGCCGTCGCCGCGGCGCTTGGCCTCTCCATCGCCGACAAGCCCGACAGCCAGGACATCTGCTTCGTCCCCGAGGGCAAGTACACCACGGTGATCGACCGCATCCGTCCGCAGGGCGCGGAGGCTGGCGACATCGTGCATCTGGACGGCCGCGTGCTGGGCCGCCATGAGGGCGTCACCCGCTACACCATCGGCCAGCGCCGGGGCCTGAACATCGCGGTCGGCGACCCGCTGTTCGTGGTCAGGATCGACGCCGACAAGCGCCAAGTCATCGTCGGCCCGCGCGATGCCCTGCTGACCGCGTCCCTCACCCTCAAGGAAGGCAGCTGGCTGGGCGGCCAGGACAGCCTTGAGGCCGCCGCCGAGGATGGGCAGCCTGTGCTGGCCCGCGTCCGCTCGACCCGCGAACCGGTCGCCGGCCGCCTGGCGATCCGCGACGGCGAGGTCTCGGTGGTGTTCGACGGCGCCGAGGAAGGCGTCGCGCCCGGCCAGGCCTGCGTGCTCTACGATCCGGCCGATCCGGAACGCGTGCTGGGCGGCGGCTTCATCGCCGGCACGACCCGGATGGTGGATCTGGCGGAGGCCTGATCGCGGCCTGGCTGTCGCCGAAAGCGTTGCTCCAGGCCCCAGGACGAAAAACCCCCGCCGGCGAACCGACGGGGGCTTTTCGCGTCAAGCTGACGAAGCGATGCTTACGCGCCGCCCGGGAAACGGAAGGGAACCTTCACCGAACCGGTCTTGGCGCCCATCGGCAGCTTCTCGGCGATGCACATGGCGGCCTTGTCGAAGCCCTTGCCCGCGGCGCTGTTGTCGACGACCTTGCAGTCCGACAGCTTGCCGGCGTCGGCGGTGCATTCCAGCATCACCTGGGCGGCGTCACGGGTGTTCGCGAACTGCTGCAGGCAACGGCCCATCTGGTCTTCGAAGCCGCCGGCGGCCGAAGCGGCTTGAGCGACGAAGAAGCTGCCAGCGATACCGGCGGCGAGCGCGATCGAGAGTTTCATGTGTATTCCTGCCCCTTGCGGCGTTCAAATCTGATGTGACTGTTTTACGCAGGCAGGCGCCAAGGAATGGCTAAGGTTCGCGGTTAATCATTTCCAAAAATGGTGAATGACCGCGGGCGGATGAATTGGACGGTCGAGGCTTTTGGAGACAACCGCCGACAACGAATGGATGGGACCGTGACGACCAAGCCCCGCATCTATGCGATGAGCTTCGCCAGCGTGTATCCGGCCTATGTCGCCAAGGCCGAAAGGAAGGGCCGCACCCGAGCCGAGGTCGACCAGATCATCCTCTGGCTCACCGGCTTCAGCCCGGAGGCGTTCGCGGCTCAGCTCGCCAACAAGACGGATCTCGAGACCTTCTTCGCTCAGGCGCCCCGGTTGAACCCCGCCCGCGCCGAGATCAAGGGCGTGGTCTGTGGCGTCCGCGTCGAAGAGGTCGCCGAACCGCTGATGCGCGAGATCCGCTACCTGGACAAGCTGATCGACGAACTGGCCAAGGGCAAGGCCATGGAGAAGATCCTGCGCGGCTAGTCGATCTCGTCGAACGCCAGGCCGATGCGGAACAGGCAGTAGCCCGTCTCGTCGACCAGTCGGGCCACGTCCGGGTTCGTGTCCGCGCGCTCGCGAACGCGGGTGAAGCGCCAGTCTTCCTCGCGACCGCTCGCCGGAAACGGCGCGCCGTCGGCGGTGACCAGACGATAGTCGGGCTTGGTAAGGTGAACGTAAAACCGATAACGGCTCATTCCGCCGCGATCTTGGCCGCTTCCAGGGCCTCGCCGACGGTCAGCCCTCGCTCGGGCGGCGCGCTGCGTTCCAGGTCGCGGCGCTGGACGACCTCGCCGCAGGCCTCGCAGGCCAGCACGGGATGGAAGGCGCAGCCGCAGCCCTTGTGGTTGAACAGCACCGGCGACTGGTCGCGACCATAGACGTAGCGGTCGCCCCACTCCGACATGGTCAGCAGCACCGGCGACAGGGCCAGGCCCTTTTCGGTCAGCCAGTATTCGTGACGCGGCGGACGCTCGGAATAACGGCGGGTTTCCATGACGCCGTGGGCGACCAGGGTCTTCAGCCGCGCGGCCAGGACGTTGCGAGCGACGCCCAACCGCTCCTGCCACTGCTCGAAGCGTTTCACCCCCGCGAAGGCGTCGCGCAGGATCAGCAGCGTCCACGGATCGCCCACGACTTCCAGCGTGGCGGCCACCGAGCAACGTTCGTTCGTATAGTCAGCTGTACGACCCATTTCGCGAGGTTGAGGCGTTCCGCGAGGGAAAGCAAGAGAGCGTTGCGTTTGAAGATGAACCAGAGTAGGTTTTTTATCGCAATTGACTCTCTCGGTTGCCACCTGGCGAGCGGAAGCCGGCGAAATCCGTCGACGGCCGCTCGCCCCTTCTCATCACAATCTCGCAAACCCCTTGCGCGCGATGAGGCGGTGGGGGTCTATCCCGCCTTAAAATATATCCATCGTGGTTCGGCTTGCCGAACGACGCCAATTCAAAAAGCCGGAGCGTGATAGCCGCCGAAACCGGCTTCCACTTTCGGCTATCACGCTCAGGGAGCTAAACCATGTCCGCGTCCGATCCCGTCGTCATCGTCTCCTACGCCCGCACGCCGATGGGCGGCTTCCAGGGCGCCCTGGGCGGGGTGAAGGCCACCGAGCTGGGCGCGACGGCGGTCAAGGCGGCCATCGAACGGGCCGGCGTTGCGGGCGACAAGGTCGAGCAGATCTTCATGGGCTGCGTGCTGCCGGCGGGCCTGGGCCAGGCGCCGGCCCGCCAGGCGGCGCTGGGCGCGGGGCTTCCCCTTTCCGTCGAGGCCACTACCGTCAACAAGATGTGCGGCAGCGGCATGCAGGCCGCGATCATGGCTCATGACGCCCTGAAGGCCGGATCGGTCGATGTCGTGGTGGCCGGCGGCATGGAGAGCATGACCGGCGCGCCCTACCTGATGTCCAAGCACCGCGGCGGGGCCCGCATCGGCCACGACCAGCTGTGGGACAGCATGTACCTGGACGGGCTGGAGGACGCCTATACGCCCGGCAAGCTGATGGGCGCCTTCGCCGAGGACACCGCCGCCCAGTACCAGTTCACCCGCGAGGCCATGGACGACTACGCGACCAAGGGCCTGATGAAGGCCAAGGCCGCCGTCGAGAGCGGCGCCTTCAAGGCCGAGATCACCCCGGTCACCGTCGTCTCCCGCAAGGGGACCGAGGTCGTCGACACCGACGAGCAGCCGGTCAAGGCCGATCCAGCCAAGATCCCGACCCTGCGCCCGGCCTTCAGCCGCGACGGCGGCGTCACGGCCGCTAACAGCTCCTCGATCAGCGACGGCGCCGCGGCCCTGGTCATGACACGCGAGAGCGTCGCCAAGGCCCTGGGCCTGCCGATCCTGGCCCGCGTGGTCAGCCACGCCGCCCACGCCCACGAGCCGGCCCTGTTCGCCACCGCCCCTGTGCCGGCCATGCGAAAGGCGTTGAAGAAGGCCGGCTGGTCGGTCGAGGACGTCGATCTCTTCGAGATCAACGAAGCGTTCGCCGTGGTGCCGATGGTCGCCCAGCAGGAACTGGGCTTCGACGCCGACAAGCTGAACGTCAACGGCGGCGCCTGCGCCCTGGGCCACCCGATCGGCGCCTCGGGCGCGCGGATCCTGTGCACCCTGATCAACGCCCTGCAATCGCGCGGCAAGACCAAGGGTCTGGCGTCCTTGTGCATCGGCGGCGGCGAAGCCACCGCGATGGCGATCGAGCTGGTCTGACGTTCGGGCGCGCCTTGCCGCGATGCGGCAACGGCCTACCTAAGCCTTAGCATCCCTTCTCCGTAAGGCGCGTTCCCCCGTCATGACCGACACCTTCCGCCATAATCCCGAACTCAGCCGCTACGAGCTGGAGGTCGACGGCCTGCTGGCCGTGGCCGACTATCAGCGCTCCGGCCATCGGCTGGTGATCCCGCACGTCGAGGCCGACATGGCCCTGCGCGGCACGGGCGCGGCCGGACGGCTGATGACCAAGGTCGCCGAGACGGCGCGGGCGGAAGGCATGCGGATCACGCCGCTGTGCTCCTACGCGGCCGCCTGGCTGAAGCGGAACGATCCGGACCTGATCGCCTAGGCCTACGGTTGGCGGCCACCGGCGAGGTCGGAGCCACGCCCACCCTTTTCACCCCTTGGCCTGGCGCTCCGCCATGAAGGCCACCCGGGCCAGAACCTCTGGCCCCGCCGCCGGTCCTGGGGCGTAGGCGAAGTGCTCGCTGGTGATCGGCTTGCCGCTGACCCGGTCGACCATGATCGGCTCGGCCGGGACGCCCGTCTCGCGATCGACCAGCTGGCCGGCCACGCCCTCGAGCGCGAAGTGGCGGTTTCCGAAGGCCAGCATGGCCGTCAGCACCGGCGCGAAGTCCCGGCCCCGGTCCGTCAGCAGATATTCGTAGCGCGGCGGCCGTTCGCTGTAGGCGTGCTTCTCAAGAAGTCCGTTTTCGACAAGCCCCGCCAGCCGCTTCGTCAGAATGTTCGGCGCGACGCCAAGGCTCTTCTCGAACTGGTCGAAGCGGGTCAGGCCCTGGGCCGCGTCGCGCAGGATCAGCAGGGTCCAGCCGTCGCCCACGCGCTCCAGCGTGCGGCCGACCGGACATTGGGTGGCTGGGCGTTCAGATTTGCTCATGACGAAAGATTTGGCCACTCACTTGCGAAAAGCAAGTTACCCCATAGCTAGAGCTGGAAGCCGGACCACCAGGGCCTTGGCGAGAACTGAGGACTAACACGATGAGCGACACCAACACCAAGGGCTCGGCCCTGATCACCGGCGCCTCGACCGGCATCGGCGCGGTCTATGCCGACCGCCTGGCCAAGCGCGGCTACGACCTGATCCTGGTCGCCCGCGACGAGGCCCGCCTGAACGCCCTGGCCGAGCGTCTGCGCGGCCAGACCGGCGTCAAGGTCGAGGTCATCAAGGCCGACCTGACCGACAAGGCCGATCTGCTGAAGATCGAGCAGCGCCTGGCGACCGACGCGGCCATCACGGCGCTGGTCAACAATGCGGGCGTGGCGGGCGCCAACGACTTCGTGGCCACCGATCCCGACGCGTTCGAGAAGATGATCCAGCTGAACGTCACCGCCGTGACCCGCCTGGCGGCGGCGGCGGCCCGCAACTTCGTGCCCCGCGACAAGGGGACGATCATCAACCTGGCCTCGGTGGTGGGCTTGATCCCAGAACTGGGCATGCCGGTCTATGGCGCGACCAAGGCCTTCGTGACCTACCTGACCCAGGGCCTGCGCGTGCAGTTCGCCAATTCGGCCGTGCGCCTGCAGGCGGTGCTGCCCGGCGCCACGCGCACCGAGATCTGGGAGCGCTCGGGCTCGGATATCGACGCGATCGATCCGAACACGATCATGGATGTCGACGACATGGTCGATGCGGCGCTGGCCGGCTTCGACAAGGGCGAACTGGTGACGATCCCGTCCCTGCCCGACATCGCCGATTGGGAGGGCGCCCTGGCCGCCAAGGCCAAGCTCTATCCGAACCTGTCGCGCCGCGAGCCGGCGGCTCGCCTCCGCAAGGCCTAAGAGCCTGTCCGTTTCTGATGGAAACATCAGAAACGGATAAACAGGCTCTATCTCAAACACTTGGAGCGTGGCAGGCGCCGAAACCGCTCACACTTTCGGCTGCCACGCTCTGACAGCGGAAAGCTCGCCGGCGCGGCGCTCACTCCCGCGCCGGCGAGTCCGCCCTGATGGCCTTTCCCGGGTTGATGCGCACCGGGAAAGGCCACCTGGAACGCAAACTCTTAGCTGAGCACCATCACCACGACGCGGCGGTTCTGGGCCCGGCCTTCGCGCGTCTCGTTGGGGGCGACGGGGGCTTCCTGGCCGTACGAGATCGTCGCCATGCGGTTCAGGGCGACGCCGTGCTGGCTGAGGAACTTGCGGACGGTTTCCGCGCGCTTTTCGCCGAGCTCGTCGTTGTATTCCTTCGAGCCCGAATTGTCGGTGTGGCCCTGGATCTCCAGGTACACGTTCTTGTTGTCGGCCTTCAGCTTCTCGGTGAATTCCGACAGGCGCTGCTCGGCCTCGGGCGACAGGGTCGCGGCGTTGACCGGGAACTTCACCGAGTCATCGCTGAGCACCAGGGCGTACTGGAACTTGCCCTCGGCCAGCTTGCCGGCCGCGATGGCGCGGTCCAGGGCTTCCTTGGAGGTCTTGTCGAGTTCGCCGATCTGGGTGTCGTGAGCGCTGACCCGCGTCTCGACCTGGCCGACCTGCTGATTGACGAACTTCTTGGTCGCGCAGCCGCTGACCGACAGGCCGCCCATCACCAGGGCGGCGGCGACCATCATGGTCTTCGTGCTTGCTATCATTGTTTGGGTCTCGTCCGTAGAATGGGGGCGCGAGACGTCCTGCAACGCTCGCGGTGACAAATCGGACAGCAGAACTTGACCAAAGATGGGCGCGATTCCGGCGCTTCGGGGTCAAGCTAGACCATTGATACTTCAGTTTATTTCATCGACTTCTATACCGCGCGCAAGCGCCGTTGACCAAGATTGGTTCCGAAGATTTTTTAGTTTTCGCGGAAGCTCGAAAGCCAATCCAGGAAGGCCCTGAGGGCCGGAGTCTGGCCCCTGGATTTCAGCCAGGTCAGCCAGTAGCGGCCGGCGCTGACCTGAGTCTCGAAGGGCTGGAGCAGCCGCCCTTCCCGCAGATGACGCTCGAACATCATCGGCGGGGCCAGGGCGACGCCGGCGCCCAACAGCGCCGTCTCGACCATCACCCAGGAACTGTCGAACACCGGACCACGGATCGGCGGCGGCGACAAGCCAGCGGCGGCGAACCAGTCCGGCCAGTCGGCGGCGCGATAGCTGCGCAACAGGGTCTCGGCGAACAGGTCGGTCGGATCGGAGAGTCGCTCGGCCACCGCCGGCGCGCAGAGCGGACTCATCGGGGCCTCGAACAGCGGCGCGGCCTCCGTGCCGTGCCAGGCCCCGTCGCCGAACCGCACCGCGCAGTCCAGCCCTTCGCCCGCTAGGTCGGTGCGGTTGTTGTTGGTGAACAGCCGCAGGTCGACGAACGGATGGGCCTCGCGGAAGGCCGGCAGGCGCGGCAGCAGCCAGCCGACGGCGAAGGTGCCCACCACCCCGACGCTCAGGACCTCCAGCACCCGGCCGCCCTCGAAGCGGGCCAGCACGTCGCCCAGCTTGTCGAACGAGTCTCGTACGCTGGGCAGCAGGGCCAGGCCCTCGTCGGTCAGGGCCAGACCGCGCGGCAGGCGACGGAACAGCGCCGCGCCCAGCCGGGCCTCCAGTCCCTTCACCTGGTGGCTGACGGCGGCCTGGGTCACGCACAGCTCGATCGCCGCCCGGGTGAACGACAGATGCCGGGCCGAGGCCTCGAAGGCGCGCAGGGCGTTCAGCGGCAGTTGGGCGCGACTCATGCGGACCGGAACTCCAGAGACCCAAATTCAGCTAGGGGCTCCGCCAAGGTATCGTCGTTTGCGGCCAAGGCCAGCCCCGGGCAGGTTCGGCGGGCAAGGAGACCCCATCAATGCTTGATCGTCGCATGTTTTTGACGGCCCTGGCGGCCGCGCCCGTCGTCGCGCCCGTACCGTCCCAGGCCGCCGTCTTCGCCAGTCCGCCGCCCTCCGCCCTTAGCTCACGTATTAACGAATTGGAACGACGCAGCGGCGGCCGCCTCGGGGTGGCGGTGCTGGACACCCAGGATGGCCGTCGGTTCGCCTGGCGCGGCGACGAGCGATTCCGCATGTGCAGCACCTTCAAGATGCCGCTGGCGGCGGCCATCCTGCGCCGGGTCGACCAGGGCCGCGAGCGCCTGGACCGCCGGGTGACCTATGGCCGCGAGGTGCTGATGGGCAATTCGCCGGCGGTCGAGAAACACCTGGCCCAGGGCATGACCATCGGCGAGCTCTGCGCGGCCACCATCACCCTCAGCGACAACGCCGCCGCCAATCTGCTGCTCGACGCCCTGGGCGCTCCCACCGACCTGACCCGCTTCCTGCGGGCGCTGGGCGATCAGACCACCCGCTGCGACCGCCGCGAGCCGGAGCTCAACACCGGCGCCCCGGACGATCCGCGCGACACCACCACGCCGGCGGCCATCGTCGAGACCTGGAAAACCCTGCTGACCACCGACGCCCTGTCGACCGCCTCCCGCAAGCGACTGACGGCCTGGGTCGTGGCCAACCGCACCGGCGACAAGCGCCTGCGCGCCGGCCTGCCCCGCGGCTGGAAGGTCGGCGACAAGACCGGCAACAACGGCCAGGACCAGACCAACGACATCGCCGTGATCTGGCCGCCGGGGCGCAAGCCGCTGTTCGTCTCGGCCTTCCACGACCAGGGCTCGGCGGACGACGACGTCCGCAGCGCGGTGCTGGCCGACGTGGCGCGGGCGGTCGTGGGCGCGGGGTTCGGGGCTTAAAGTTATCCACAGGGGCGGGGCGACCTGCGGCTCTCCTCCCCCTCTCGGGCGAGGTGGGCGGCGCGAATACGCGCCGTGACGGAGGGGGACAGCGCGGACCCAATTGGCGCGGCGCAGACTCCCTCCACCGCCGTCGCCGTTCGGCGGTCCCCCTCCCCCAAGAGGGGGAGGACAAAAGGAGCGTTGCGCCCGCTCCTGTCCCCGCTCCATCGCCACACTTTTCCAGTCTTCACAGCGCCTTACACAAAAACACCCGTTTCTTATCCCCGCCTGTCGCGACGCCCTCATGCTCTTCCCCATGAGCGCCTTCCCCACCCCCAGCGCCTGGTGCGCGGACCTGCAAGTCAAGTTGATGGCCGCCCTCGACGCAGCCTGGGCGCTGGCCGAGGCCAGCGACGACCCGGCCGTCATCGCCAAGGCTCGCGACAAGGCCAGACTCTGCGGCCAGCTGGCCGCCGAGGCCCGCAAGGTCGCCGCGCTGGTTCCCCAGCCCAAACCGCGCCAATTGCCGGCCATGATTCACGAGGCGTTCGACCGGCTGGACGCGGCCACCGCGCCGCTGGTCGCCGAGGCCGCGCGCCAGGAAGCGCGCGACGCGGGCAAGCCGCCCGCCGCCCAGGCCCTGGCGATGCAGGCGGCGCTGAAGAAACTGAAGCGACGAGAGCGCGACCGCGCCCGAGGCGCACAGGCCCCGGGCGCTATCCCGCGAGCCTAGAACGTTTCCCCGACCAGCTTCTCGCTCAGCGCCCACAGGGCCTGGGCGTGGGCGGGATCGAGGGCGTAACTCCGGACGCCGGCGCGGATCTGCGAGGCGTCCTCGGCCAGTTCCGCGACGTGACAGTCTTCGCAATAGAGGCCGCCGACGGCATCGGCCGGCGCCACGACCCCGGCCCACACGCTGGTCGCCGCGCCCTGCGGAATGGTCTTCCACTCGATGGGCGGCTGGCCCTCGGCCGCGGCCTGGGCGTTCAGCTGCTCGATCCAGCCCTGGATGAAGGCCGGGTCGAGGTGGCGGGCCAGCTCGGTCTGGATGCCGCCCGGATGCACGGCCACGGCCCGCACGCCGCGTTCCTTGTGGCGACGATCGAACTCGACGGCGAACAGGATGTTGGCGGTCTTGGAGCGGCCATAGGCTTCGAACGGCACGTAGTCGGTGGTCTCGAAGTTCGGATCCTCGAGATTGACGTCCGAGAAGCGGTGCCCCGCGGAGGCCAGGGACACCACGCGCGCCCCGGCCTTCAGCAGGCTGGCGATGCGGTTGACGAACACGAAGTGGCCCAGGTGGTTGGTGCCGAACTGGGTCTCGAAGCCGTCGACGGTCTTGCCGAACGGCGGGGCCATGACCCCGGCGTTGGCGATGACCAGGTCGAAGGCGCGGCCGTCGGCCACCAGGGCGTCGGCGGCGGCGCGGACGCTGGCGAGATCGGCCAGGTCCAGTTCGATCAGTTGCAGCGAGCCGCCGCTCTTGGCCGCCGCCTCGCGGACGACGGCGGTCGCGCCCTCGGCCTTCTTGAGGTCGCGGGCCGCGCCAACGACATCGGCGCCGTGGGCGGCCAGGGCGCGGGCGGTCTCGACGCCCAGGCCAGCCGAGACGCCGGTGACCAGCACCCGCTTGCCCTTGAGGTCGACGCCGGCCAGGACGTCGTCGGTGGTGGATTTGGCGCCGAAGGAAGTGCTCATGACTCTCTCGATCCCTTGCAGGGTTGTTGTCCGAGCCGATCCGGAGGATTAAATGGAGGATGGCTCCGGATAGATATTCGGAGGCCGCCTCCGCTTTTCAAGGTCGATGTCCGAAGATTCCGAAACCATCGTGGAGAAGGCTCCGCGCAAGCCGCGCGCCGACAGCCTGCGCAACCGCGACCTGCTGCTGACGGCGGCCAAGACGGCCTTTGGCGAGGCCGGGGCCGAGGCGCCGCTGGAGGACATCGCGCGACGCGCCGGCGTCGGCATCGGCACGCTCTATCGCCACTTCCCCACCCGCGAGGCCTTGGTGGCGGCGGTCTATTCGCGGGAGCTGGACCAGCTGGCCAAGGCCGCCGACGACCTGCTGGCCCGACGCCCGGCGGGTGAGGCGCTCGAAGCCTGGCTGGATCTGCTGATCGACTACATGGCCACCAAGCGCGTGGTGGCCCCGGCCTTGCGCGCCGATCCGGGCGAGGGCTCGCGGGTCTATGCCAGTTCCGGCGCGACCATCCTGCCGGCGCTGCAGCGGTTGACCGAAGCCGCCCTCGCCGCCGGCGACATCCGCGCGGACATCGGCTTCGAGGACATCCTGCGGATGATGAGCGGCCTCAGCCTCGGCTATGAACAACCCGGCTGGGACGCCGGCGCGCGACGGCTGCTCAGCGTGATGATGGCGGGGCTGCGGGCGCGCTAATCTCTTTTAGCGAGAAATTTTCTTAGAAATCTTCCTTAGATTGATCTTGAACGGTAGAGCTTACGGCCACACAGTTACCGGATGGACAAACCGAAGCGCCCGCCGCTTGCCGCCACCCCGGCCATGACCAAGGCCGTGGCCAAAGCCGTGCAAGTCTCGGCGATAAGGAAGAAGCCAAACTTAGAAATTCGGCGCTCGACGCGCGTTGGTGAAGTCTACTGGTGCGCCTTCAGTCCGCACAATTGGCTACCGGAGTTCGACGACCAGCATCTCGTGGTCGTGATCCGGGGTGGGAAGAAAGAGCATGATGCTCACGTCGTCGTGCCGCTGACGAAACAGCCCCAGCCAGAGAACCCTCACGGATATAGGCTGACCTCCAACCCTAATCCGAGCTCCGCGCCGGAAGCTTGGGCGGTCTGCAATCACGTCTACACGGTCGCGCCCGAACGGCTGAAATTGCTGCGAGACGCCAAGGGCGTGACCAAGGATCCCGACCGCCTGAGTCCTGTTGACCTCGCAGAAATCGCGCGTCGTGTTTTCAAAGCGCTGAAGCCTTTCTTCGACCATGGCTATCCACCGCGGGCGGTAGATGGCGCTTGAAAATTCAAGGTCCGTCGCTATGTTGTTCTCACGGCTTCGGCCGCCGGATCGAGAGATCCACGCCCCGGCGACGGGGCCAAATCAAAGGCCAGTCTTCGGACTGGCCTTTTTGCTTTGAAGACCTCCCCTAGGCCCCCTCCTCGTCCACATAGATCACCACCGGCTTGCCGCGCGACAGCGGCTCCCAGCCGGCCTCGATGGCCGAGGCGATGGCCTTGGCGACGATGCGGACGGGGATCTGCGAGGGCTTCAGCGGCGGGGCGCTGAACTTGGGCTTGGGGCCGGGCGGGAACTCGATCAGCGCCTCGCGCTGGCCTTCCTTGTGACGGACGGCCAGCACCTTGCCGTGCCGCTCCGACGGGTCGTAGTTCCACTGCGGCAGGCGATGCAGCCGCCAGACATAGGGGTTTTCGTCGACCTCGATGTCGAACTCGACGGTGAGCTTGGTGGTTTTGGCCATGCGGGGGAATACCCCGACACGCGCCCAAGAAAAAGGGCCGCCCCTTCCGGAGCGGCTCCCTATGCAACACTAGGCCCGCTCAGAGCCCAGGCCTGACACTCTTTTTAGGAGGCGCGGCAGGATCCGGCGATGGTGTTTCGGGCGTCAAGGCAGCCTTCACCGCGTCATCGACCATGGTTTGCTTGAGAACCGCATTGGGTGTTTCGGTCGTCTTCTTCTGGCCCTCGGCGGATCCCTGCAGATAGGCGAGCCCCGAGACGGCGCTGCAGCGCGAGTGATAAGTCACGACGCCCGCGAGCGCCAAGCTGACTGGCCAGGCCTCATAGCTGTCCTCCATCCGGCCAAGCAGCTCGGACTTGACCGCCGCGCGCTCGGCATTGATCCCCGAGACAATCGCGTCGGCCGCGCGGCTGGAAAACACCGCGTCTGCCAGATTGCCGCCAACCCCCGTCGAAATCCCCGCGAGCGCCGCCAGCAGCTTGCTGCTTCGCTCGGGCGTAGTGACCGTGGCCGCGCCCGCCAGAATGGAGGCCGCCATCGTCGAGAAGCCCTTGATGGCGACCTGGTTGCCGCGAAGGTATTGTAGATAGACCTCGCAGTTCTTCTCCGAGGCCATCAGCAGTGCGCCGACGATCTCATTTCGATTTAATTTCAGTTTTTCTTTGTCGCCGGCGGAGAACCCCGCCAAGGCTCTCTCGAAATTCCCGCTGCTGTTTTTGCCGGAATAGCTGTCGAGGAAGCCCGGCACATCGATCGTGACAATATCGGCGCTATTCCAGGTCTTGGGGTCGCGCCCCGGCGGCGGATTGGTCTTGCCGGTGCCCAAGCTGGTCCCGAACCCACCCATCGGCGACATCGGCGTCTGGCTTCGATCCTTGACCACGGTGCCGCAACCCGCAAGCAGCAGCGAAGCGCAAAGCGTTAGAAAGACACGCATAACCACCCCCCGATCGGATTTGCAGCGTGCCGAGCCATCCGCAAAGACACGCATCGAGGGTATTATTAGTTAGCGCAACCAGACTTTCAACATAAAGATATCGTCGTTATGCGAATAATCGCCGCCGATCAAAACGGGCCCAAGACGCCCATTTTGATCGGCCAGCGACGTAGCGCCGTCCTAACCGGCCATTCGACTTCGACGGCGCCCTACTGCAGCGTCGCCTTGCCGAACGACAGCTGGCCATCCTGGACCCCGACGGCGATGACGCCGCCGTCCTCGATCTCGCCCGCCAGCAGCTTGCGGGCGATCGGGTCGATCAGCTCCTTCTGGATCACGCGCTTCAAGGGGCGCGCGCCATAAACCGGGTCATAGCCCTTGTCGGCCAGCCAGTTCAGGGCCTCGGCGTCGATCGCCAGGCTCATGCGACGGTCGGCCAGCAGCTTCTCGACCCGCTGCAGCTGGATCGTGACGATATCGCCCATGTTGTGGCGCGACAGGCGCTTGAACAGGATGATCTCGTCGATCCGGTTGAGGAACTCGGGGCGGAAGTGGCCGCGCACCATGTTCATCACCATCGGCCGGACGGCTTCCACGTCCTCGCCCTCCTCCTGGTTGGCCAGGAACTCGGCGCCGAGGTTGCTGGTCATGATGATCAGCGTGTTGCGGAAGTCGACCGTGCGGCCCTGGCCATCGGTCAGGCGACCGTCGTCCAGCACCTGCAGCAGCACGTTGAAGACGTCCGGGTGAGCCTTCTCGATCTCGTCGAACAGCACCACCTGGTACGGACGGCGACGGACGGCTTCCGTCAGCGCGCCGCCCTCGTCGTAGCCGACATAGCCGGGAGGCGCGCCGATCAGGCGGCTGACCGAGTGCTTTTCCATGTACTCGGACATGTCCATCCGGGTGATGGCGTGCTCGTCGGCGAACAGGAACTCGGCCAGGCTCTTGGTCAGCTCGGTCTTGCCCACGCCCGTGGGTCCCAAGAACAGGAACGAGCCGATCGGCTTGGTCGGGTCGTGCAGGCCGGCCCGCGCGCGGCGGACGGCGTCGGACACGGCCGCCAGGGCCTCGTCCTGACCGACCACGCGACCGCGCAGTTCGTCCTCCATCTTCAGCAGCTTCTCGCGCTCGCCTTCCAGCATCTTCTCGACCGGCACCCCGGTCCAGCGGCTGACGACGGCGGCGATCTGCTCGGCGTCGACGACTTCCGGCGTCAGGGCCTTGCCATCATCCTCGCCAGCCTCGGCCTCGGCCAGGCGGCGTTCCAGGGCCGGGATCTCGCCGTACTGGATCTGGCCGGCGCGGGCGAAGTCGCCGGCGCGCTGGGCGTTGGCGAGGTCCGCGCGCAGACGGTCGAGGGCTTCACGGGCTTGCGCCGCGCCGCCGACCTTCTCCTTCTCGGCCTTCCACTTGGCGGTCATCTCGTCGCTGCGGAACTGCAGGTCGTCGATCTCGACCTCGAGGTTCTCCAGGCGATGCTTGGAGGCCGCGTCGGTCTCCTTGCTCAGCGCCTCGCGCTCGATCTTCAGCTGCACCAGGCGGCGGTCGATCTCGTCCAGCTCCTCGGGCTTGGAGTCGATCGCCATGCGCACGCGGCTGGAGGCCTCGTCGACCAGGTCGATGGCCTTGTCCGGCAGGAAGCGGTCGGCGATGTAGCGGTTGGACAGCGTGGCGGCGGCCACGATGGCGCTATCCGAGATTCGCACCCCGTGGTGGACCTCGTACTTCTCCTTCAGGCCGCGCAGGATCGAGATGGTGTCCTCGACCGTCGGCTCCTGCACGAACACCGGCTGGAAGCGACGGGCCAGGGCCGCGTCCTTCTCGACGTGCTTGCGGTACTCGTCCAGCGTGGTGGCGCCGACGCAGTGCAGTTCGCCGCGCGCCAGGGCGGGCTTGAGCAGGTTGGAGGCGTCCATGGCCCCGTCGCCCTTGCCGGCCCCGACCAGGGTGTGCATCTCGTCGATGAACAGGATGATCGAGCCCTCGGCCGCCGTGACCTCGCTCAGGACCGCCTTCAGGCGCTCCTCGAACTCGCCGCGGTACTTCGCGCCGGCGATCAGGCTGCCCATGTCCAGCGACAGCAGCTGCTTGTCCTTCAGGCTTTCGGGCACGTCGCCATTGACGATGCGCAGGGCCAGGCCCTCGACGATGGCGGTCTTGCCGACGCCGGGCTCGCCGATCAGGACGGGGTTGTTCTTTGTGCGGCGCGACAGGACCTGGATCGTGCGGCGGATTTCCTCGTCGCGGCCGATCACCGGGTCCAGCTTGCCGTCGCGCGCCGCCGCCGTCAGGTCGCGGGCGTAGCGCTTCAGCGCCTCGTAGCCTTCCTCGGCGTTGGCGCTGTCGGCGGTGCGGCCCTTGCGAATGGCGTTGGCGGCCGTCTCCAGGGCCTGGGCCGAGACGCCGGCCTCCTTGAAGAGCTTGGCCGCGTCGGCGCCTTCCTTGGCGATAGCGATCAGCAGACGCTCGGTGGTGACGAAGGCGTCGCCGGCCGCCTTGGCGCCCTTCTCGGCCTCGGCGAAGACGCGGGCCGTGTCGGGCTTCATGTACAGCTGGCCGCCGGCGCCGTCGACGCGCGGGGTCTTGGCCAGCAGGGTCTCGACGCCGCCGTCCAGCTGGTCGGGGCGGCCGCCGGCGCTCTGGATCAGGGCGCGGCTCAGGCCGTCCTTCTCCTCGAGCAGGACCTTGAGGATGTGTTCGGGCGCGAACTGTTGGTGGCCTCGCGCGAGGGCCAGGCTCTGGGCGGATTGGACGGCCTGTTTGGCGCGGTCCGAGTAGAGGTCGATATTCATGATGTCCCCTTCCTAGGCGGATCGGGGCGCGCCGCCTTGACTAAGCACAACGCGCTCCGATGGGGCATTTAGGTGTGGCGGATCAGCCACACAAGACCTACCACCCCTTGCTGGCGAGATAACGTTCGAGTTCGGAAATCCGCACCGCGTCCGAGGGGTGGGTCGAGCTCAATTCGCCGCCCGAGGCCTGGCCCGAGGCCGCGTCCTGGGCCTGCATGTTGCGCCACAGGACCACCGCCTCGCGCGGCCGATAGCCGGCGCGCTGCATGAAATCGACGCCCAGGCGGTCGGCCTCCAGTTCCTGCTTGCGCGAGAACGGCAGCAGCACGCCGTACTTGGCCGCGTCGCCCCCGTGATCCTTGAGCAGCTTGCCGAAATCGGTGCCGCCGGCCGCCGCTCCGGCGATGCCCAGCAGGATCTTCGAGGTCCGCTCCTGGGAGACCCGCTCGGCGGCGTGGTGGGCGACGACGTGGCCCGCCTCGTGGCCGATCACGGCGGCCAGCTGGTCGTCGTTCTGCACCATGGAGAGCAGGCCGACGGTCACCCCGACATGCCCCCCAGGCAGCACGAAGGCGTTGGGGGCCTCGTCCAGGAACACCGCATAGTCCCAGGGCCGGCCCGACAGGCCCGCCGCGGTGATCACCCGCTGGCCGACGGCCTGAACACGGGCGTTCTTGCGCGGCTCCTTGGAGATGTAGGCGGTGCGCAGCGTATCGGCCCAGGCCTTCTCGCCCTCGGCGGCCAGGTTGTCGTCATTGACGATCAGGAGCTGGTCGCGCCCGAGATCGGCGTTGTAGGCGCAGCCCGACACGGCGCACGCGGCGGCCATCAGGAGCGGCAGGGCGAGGCGGCGGAGAAAGGCCATGAAGCTCGGCTGTGTTGCGGATGCGACATGAGATTATCGACGGCGGCCTTCGCGCGCGCAACCGCTCAAGCTTAGAATGACTTCGCGCAGCCAAGGCCAAGGGTGGCGTCGGTTGCACCCATCAGGCCCGGCTTGATGCTCCCCACCGGCTTGCAGCCGTTCTCGGGCGGTCGTGTCAGATAGGGCCTGGCGTCACGGGCGAAACGGCCGGTCGGGTCGAGATTGGGGCGCGCCGCCCGCCCCTTGTCCATCGCCTGGGCCAGCCGCTCCTGGCAGCGGGCTCTTTCGTCGGCGGGAAGGCGATCCAGCGCCGCCAGTCGGCAGCCTCCCAGGCCCCGCAGGTCGGGCGCCGGCGCCTCGGCGACGGCGGCGCCCCCAGAGGACGACGGCGAAGCGGGGGCGGCGGGAACGGCGACCGGCGCGGCCGGCGCCGGGGCGGTCTTCGTCGTCGCGCTCGGCGTCCTGGGTCCGCCTCTCGACGCGGGCTTGGACCTGGGCGGAGTCGGCGCGCGCTCCAGCCAGACGGTCATGGCCGGCGGCGCCTCGGCGACGGGCCGGCGGCCCAGATCGAACATGAACAGCAGCACCAGCAGGGCATGGAACACGCCCGAGGCCAGCAGCACGCCCCACCGTCGTCGCCGCACGGTCCGCCCCTCTAAACCCCCGGTCGCGGCACTAGCGCGGAGGTCGATGGCGGAAGTCGGGCCTAAGCGTGGCTTTTAGCTGTTGGTCAGCCGGTCGATCACCCGCGCCAGATGGCGGGGGTCGATGGGCTTGGCGAGCACCGGCGCGTCGCGCAGGTCCGCGCGCACGCCCTGCTCGCCGTAACCGGTCACGAACGCGAAGGGCACGCCGCGCTCGCGAAGAATCTCGGCGGTCTCGAACGAGGTCTGCCCATCGCCGAGATTGACGTCGAGCAGGGCGAAATCGAAGGATTCCCAACGCGCGGCGCGGACGGCCTCCGACGCCGAGGCGGCCGGGCCGACGACGTGGCAGCCCAGATCGCCCAACAGGTCCTCGACAAGCATGGCCACGAACAGCTCATCCTCGACGATCAGGACCCGCAGAGGATCAGGCCGCGCCGCGGATGAAACGGTTTGACTGGCCGGTCTGGCCGAGCTCGGCGTCGATCTCGCAGACGACACCGTGCGGCGGGTACTCGAGGCGGACCTCGCCCCCGAGTTCGCGGGCCAGGCCACCCGTGATGAGACGGGTGCCGAAGCCTTGGCGGGTCGGAATCGAAACGGGTGGCCCATGGATTTCTTCCCACGTCATGCGCAGCCGCTCGCCAGCGTCTGCCTTGCTTCGCCGCCAGACCAACCGCACCTGGCCGCTTTCGTTGGAGAGCGAGCCGTACTTGGCCGCATTGGTCATCAGTTCGTGCAGGGCCATCGATAACGCCAAGGTCGCCTTGGGCGCCAGCCGAACGGGGGGGCCCTCCACGGAGAATCGTTCCGCCTCGCCATGCGCGGCGACCACCGAGGCGACGATATCGGCCAGCTCGGCCCCGTCCCAGCTTTCCCGGGTGAGGATGTCGTGGCCGCGCGCCAGCGCCAGCAGCCGGGTGGTCAGGGCTTCCCGGGCGTCGCCCAGGTCGGAGGCGTTTCTGAGGGTCTGGCCGGCCACCGACTGCACCGTGGCCAAGGTGTTCTTCACCCGGTGGTTCAGCTCGTTGATCATCAGGCGCTGCAGTTCCTCGGCGCGCCGACGGTCGGTGACGTCACGCATGACGCCCGTGAAGAAGCGCTTGTCGCCGTCGTTCCACTCGGCGATCGAGAGCTCCAGAGGAAAGGTCGTCCCGTCACTGCGCAGGCCGCTGACCTCCCGGCCGATGCCGATGATCCGCCGCTCGCCCGTTTCGCGATACCGCGCCAGATAGCCGTCGTGCTCGCCGTGATAGGGTTCCGGCATGAGGATGTGGACGTTGCGGCCGACCATCTCGTCGGCCGTATAGCCGAACAGGCGCTCGGCGGCGGGGTTGAAGGCCTCGATCCGTCCGCGCTCGTCGATGACGACGATCGCGTCGACGGCCGTGTCCACGATGGCTCTGTAGCGCGCGTCAACAGCAGCCACCTTGGCCGCCTTCTGTCCACGCGAGATACGCTTTTGCGATTCCGCCATACCCGGCTCCGCCCTGCCGAAGCCAACCTTATTGTCGGAATCGCGACCTAGCCAGAGGTTCTAGACGGACCCGGTGAGTTTGCGCTCCTTCCGACCTGTCGCGGCCCATCGTCCGCACACGTCCCGATGTGGACCCGGCCCGAGCCCGTTCAGCGCGCGCCAGACGTCATCACCAACGAAAAAGGAGCCGCTTTCGCGACTCCTTCACGTCTTTGGCGCTCAAGCGGCCGGTCAGGCCTCTTCCGGCTCCGAGCTGGCCGGAGCGCCCTCACCGGCTTCGAAGCTGCGCGGGGCGCGGCGACGACGGGGCTTCTTGGCTTCCTCGCCTTCCGCGGCCGGAGCCGGGACCGACGGTTCGGCGGCGGTAGCGGCGGCGGCGGCGCGCGAGGTCTTGCGGCCCAGGAAGGCCGGGGCTTCGCTGACGGCGCCGTCCTGGCCGCGCAGCACCGGCGAGCTGGCGCTCGTCGAGGCGTCGGAGATCGGCAGCGGCGAGGCTTCCGGCTCGATCACGGCCAGCGGGTCGCGGTCAGCGCGCGGCTGCCAGTCGCGATCGCGGTTGCGGTCGCGATCCCGGCCGCGGCGGCGGCCCTCGCGGAATTCGCCCTGGCCCTCGCCGCCCTGCGGCTGCTCGCCCTCGGCGGCGGCCGGACGGTCCTCACGCGGACGATCGTCGCGGGGGCGATCGTCACGGTCGCGGAAGCGGTCTTCGCGAGGACGATCATCGCGGGGACGATCATCACGGGGGCGATCATCACGGGGCCGGTCGTCGCGCGGGCGATCATCACGCGGACGGTCATCCCGAGGACGGTCGTCGCGGTCACGCCAACGGTCACGGCGGCCTTCGCCCTGATTGTTGTCGCGGGGACGATCATCGCGGTTGCGGTCGCGATTGTTGTCGAAGTTGCGGTCGCGATCGCGGTTGCGGTCCCGATCGCGGTTCTCGAAGCGGTCGCGGCGTTGCTCGCCGCCTTCACCGTTCTCGCCGCCTTCGCCCTGGCCTTCCGGCTGAGCGGGGGTCTCGGCGACCTCCTGCTCTTCCGGCGGTTCGGCCTCGAAGTCGATCTCGTAGGCGGCGTAGACGTCCTTGCCGACGATGTCGGACACCGGACGATTCGGCTGGATGGCTCGCAGGACGCGGAAATAGTGCTCAGCGTGCTGCAGATAGTTCTCGGCCAGCACCCGGTCGCCGGACGACGTCGCGTCGCGGGCCAGCTGCTGGTACTTTTCGTAGACGCTCTGGGCCGCGCCGCGAACCTTGACCCCTTCGGGCCCGTTCGAATCGAAAGCGCGGTTGGCGTTGTGCTGTTGAGGCTTGCCGCCGCTGCCACCGCGATTGTTGCGGCCGCGCTGGCGCTTCATGCCTTTGAAATCTCTCATGGTCTCTCTGAACCTGTCCGGAGGTCAGTCTTGCGCTGGCGCGTCCGGCCTTGCTGGTCTCTGAGCGGGTCGAACCCTGTTGAGTTTCAGAGACACTGGTTTCCGTAGAGCCCCCGCCCTGCTCTTTTGGCGCGGCGACCGGCGGACCGGGCGCGCCTGCCAGGGGAGCGTCGCATCCGTTCAACGCCTAGGCGTCATGAACGTCTGCTTTTCCCGTCACCTGGCGATCTGGAAGGAGACAAGACTCGTCTAACGGTTCACGCCCCGGTTTCCAAGGGATTTTTCACCCCGGTGACAACGCGGTCGTGCGTCGACAGGTCCTTGATCGTTTTGACCTGCTGGGCGCCGGCCGCCTTGAACAGCGCTTCGACGTCCCTGGACTGGTCGTGGCCGATCTCGACGGCGAACATGCCGCCGGGCTTCAGCACCCTCAGGATCTCCGGCGCCAGCAGGCGATAGGCGTCCAGACCATCGCCCCCGCCGTCCAGGGCGAGACGCGGCTCATAGTCGCGAACCTCGGGCTCCAGGGTGTCGATCACCGCCGTCGGGATGTAGGGCGGATTGGAGACCACGACGTCGAAACCGCCATCACCCAGGCCCGCCGTCCAGTCGCCGTGCATCAAGGCGGCGCGACTGTTGAGGTCCAGGCTGGCGGCGTTGTCGCGGGCCACGGCCAGGGCCTCGGCGGAGGCGTCGACCCCCAGCCCCTTGGCCGCCGGCCGCTCGGCCAGCACCGCCAGCAGGATCGTGCCGGAGCCGACGCCCAGGTCCAGTATCGAGAACGGCATCTGCTCGGGGAAGGCCTTCAGCACTTCGTCGACGATGACCTCGGTCTCGGGCCGCGGGGTCAGGACGTTCTTGTTCACCTGCAGCAGGATCTTCCAGAAGCCCTTGCGGCCGATGATGTGGCTGACCGGCTCGCGGCGCGCGCGGCGGGCCAGGTAATCCTCAAGGGTCGCCTGCTGCTCCGTCGTCAGTTCGCGGTAGGGATCGGTGACGATCTCGGTGCGGGTGACGCCCGCGGCCACCTCCAGCATCAGGCGCGCGTCGATCGACGGCTGATCGATGCCGGCGTCCTTCAGACGATCCTTGGCGGCGGTCCAGGCTTTGACGAGAGTCAGGGTCATGAACGGGATTTAGCGTTTCGGAAGCCGGTAGGCGAGATTGAAGATAGTACCAGTTTTTGGTACTTTCTCATTGAAGACCCGGAGCCGCTCATGAGCAAGAACACGTCGATCATCCTCAGCGAGCATTTTCAGTCTTTCATCGAAGGTCAGATCGCGGAAGGTCGTTACGGCTCGGCGAGCGAGGTCGTGCGAGCGGGGCTGCGGCTACTCGAAAGCCACGAAGCAAAGCTCGCCGCGCTCAAGGCCGCCGTTAAGGAGGGCCTGGAGAGCGGAAAGCCTGAGCCGTTCGATGTCGAGAGCTTCCTGGCCGAGGTGAACGCGGAATACGACGCCAAGTCGTGAACCGATACGAACTCACACCGCTCGCGCGGTTCGACATCCGCGAAATCTGGACTTACGCCGTCCAGCAATGGGGGCGGCGCACCGCCGATCGATATATTCGCGACCTGAGCGCCGCGCTCGAAGCCGTCGCCCGCGACCCCCATCGTGGCGTCGCTACGGAGTGGATCGAAGAGACCTGTCGTAAACAGGTCTTCCGATCACACGTTATTTTTTACACGGTTTCGGACAGCGGCGTTGTCGTCGCCCGCATTCTTCATCAGCAAATGGATGCCTCAAGCCGTCTTGGCTAGGGCCACCCCATCCCCCTCGCCCACCGCCCCGCCCCGCGTCACGTTCAGGTAGACGCCGCAGAACATGTGGCCGTAGGTGTCGAACAGGGCCTTCACCAGCTCGACGTCCCGCTCGGCGGTCGTCGGATCCACGTGGGTGGCGGCGCAGCGGACGATGGGTTTCAGGACCTCTGCGGTCGCGCCGCCGATCGTCAGGGTCGCGCCGGTCCAGTCGTTCTCGACCCAGGCCGGCCAGCCCTCGACATAGAGATTGGCGCGGAACCGCAGCGGGTCCAGATCCCGGCCGACCCGCTGGGAGAGGTCACGCACGCTGGCCAGGTTGACGATCGAGACATAGCCCGAGCGGCTGTCCATGAACCGGTAGGCGCCCGGTCCCTCGACCACCTTCAGCGGCCCCTTGATCTCGCCGTCCAGCAGGGTGGTCAGCCAGGCCTCCAGACCCGCGCGGCCCGCGGCCGTCCGCAGGTCGCCGGCGAAGTCGGGCGCGCCCTCGGCGCGGGCGCTGAAGATCCCCGTGGCCTCGTCATAGGCCGTGCGGGCCTTGGCGACGGCGGGGATCTTGGCCAGCACCGTGAACTTCATCTTCGAGATGTGGGCCGGCGCGGCGGGATCGAAGCCGCTGGGGCCGTCCTCGACCGCGTACAGCCGATCGCACGGAAAGCAGGCCCCGGCCTCCAGCGTGGCGGCGGTCAGCCGCTCGGGCGTGAAGCCCTTCACGGGATGGCGGTAGATCGAGGCGATGCGGGCGTCCATGACCGCGAAAATCGTGGACGCCGCGAGTCATGGCAAGGCTTGAGAGGTCTTGGACGGGAACGCGACTCGCCGCGCGGGGTTCTGGTGGCCTGGAGAGCGCTTCATGACCGACGCTTCGCCGCGTCCGATCCTCAAATGGCTTAAGTCACGTCCGTACCATCTGGCGCCGTGGATCGTGCTGCTGGCGGCCGCGCCGCTGGTGCTGCCGCGTAAGAAGGGCCCGGAACAGCCGGTCGCCGATCCGCCGGGCCTGTCGGAGGACCGCGCCATGCCGCCGGCCCAGTTCGACGAGGCCGAGCCCCAGCGCGGCCGCGCCGCGCGCCATCCCGGCCATATCCCGCTGCTGGGCTGGCGCGACATCCTCTGGCGCACCTGGCTGGAGATCGGCGTCGACCGCTTGCCGGCCGTGGCCGGGGGCGTGACCTTCTACACCCTGCTCGCCCTCTTCCCGGCCATCGGCGCCTTCGTGTCGCTGTACGGCCTGTTCGCCGACGTGCGGACGGTCGAGGCGCAGCTGCGCGACATGGCCGGCGTCTTTCCCCCCAGCGTCGTCCAGATCGTCGGCGAGCAGATGCTGCGCCTGGCCAGCCAGGGCCAGGCCAAGCTGGGCGTGGCCTTCGGCTTTTCGCTGCTGCTGTCGATCTGGAGCGCCAACGCCTCCATGCGCACGCTCTTCGACGGGCTGAACATCGCCTATGACGAGGAGGAGAAACGCCACCTCGTGCCGCGCACCCTGCAGAGCTACCTGTTCACCTTCCTCGCCCTGGCCTATGCGGCCGCGGCGTCCGGCGTGCTGATCGTCACGCCCATGGTGTTGAAGGCCGCCCACCTGTCGGCCCTGGAGGACATCTGGGCGCCGATCCGCTGGCTGATCGTGCTGATGATGACCGCCGCGGCCTTCGCCGTGCTCTACCGTTTCGGTCCCAGCCGGGCCCGAGCCCGCTGGCGGTGGGTCTGGATCGGCGCGGCCGCCGCGGCGGCCGGATGGCTGGCCGGCTCCCTGGGCTTTTCGCTCTACGTCAACACCATCGCCCACTACGACGCCACCTACGGACCGCTGGGGGCGGTGATCGCCTTCATGGTCTGGGTGTGGTTCTCGATCATGGCCATCCTGGTCGGGGCCGAGCTGAACGCCGAGATCGAGCACCAGACCGCCGTCGACTCCACCACCGGCCCCGAACAGCCGATGGGCGCGCGCGGCGCGGCCATGGCCGACACGGTGGGCCTGGCCTTCCATCCCTGGGAGATGATCAAGCGCGAGGCGGGCATGGTCCGCCGGGTGACCGGCGGCGCCTGGAACAGGGTGCGCGGCCGTTAGACTTCCCATGGCCGCGCTCGCCGCCTAAGGAACCGGCATGACCCTGCTCCTGCCCTACCGCGAAGACGAACTGGCCGACATCGCCGCCCTGGTGAACTCGGCCTATCGCGGCGAGCTGGCGGCCAAGGGCTGGACCAGCGAAAGCTACCTGCTGGGCGGCCAGCGCACCGATGAAGCGAGCCTGCGCGCCGACCTCGCCGCCACCCCCGGCTCCACCATCCTGACCCTGCGCGACGCCGAGGGCGACAAACCCTACGCCTCGGTATGGATCCAGCCGTCGGAGGACGACGCCTGGTACGTCGGCATGGTCACCGTCTCGCCGCTGCGTCAGGCCAACGGCATCGGCCGTACGATGCTGGAGGCCGCCGAAAACCACGCTAGAGAGCGCGGCGGCAAGACCATGGAGATGACCGTCATCTCGGTGCGCGACACCCTGATCGCCTGGTACGAGCGGCGCGGCTACCGCCTGACCGGCAAGACCGAACCCTTCCCCTATGGCGACGAGCGCTTCGGCGTCCCGCAGCGCGACGACCTGCATTTCGTGATCCTGGAAAAGGCGCTGTAGACGCGCTAGGCTCGGATCACACGCCGCCGTCGCGGCGAGGATCCCCCATGCATCGCTACATCCTGACCGGCGCCCCGAGCGCTGGCAAAACCGTGTTGCTGCGCGCCCTGGAGCGCGCCGGCCATGTCGTGGTCGAAGAGGCCGCGACGGACGTGATCGCCCTCGCCCAGGCCGAGGGCGTGGCCGAGCCGTGGACCGATCCGGGCTTCGTGGACGCGATCGTGACCCTGCAGCGGCGGCGCGAGACGCGGGCCGTCGGCGAGGTCGTGTTCTTCGACCGCTCGCCGGTCTGCGCCCTGGCCCTGGCGCGGTTCCTGGGTCATCCGGTTTCGCCGCTGCTGCGGGAGGAGCTCGCGAGAACGGAGAGCCGCTATGAGCGGCGGGTGTTCCTGGCCCGGGGCCTGGGCTTCATCACGCTCACCGCCGCGCGGCGGATCAGCCCGGAGGACGCCCTGCGCTTCGAGGCGATGCACGAAGAAGCTTATCGGGAACGGGGCTACACGCTGATCCCGATCGCGCCGGGAACGCCCGCCGAGCGGGCGGCGGCGGTGCTGACCAGCATTACCGAACCTTAAGTAGCCCCCGCCGCGCGCCTGGCCTCACATGCCGGCGTTCTTGGCTCAGGGGCTCTTCCATGTCGTTCATCACTCGTGTCGCCGCTGGCGCCGCGCTCGCGTTCGCCGTCGCGGCCTCCGCGCAGGCCGCCGTCACCCCGGTTCCCGTCGGCCAGCCCCTGGCGCGGTTCGACAAGCTGCAGCCCGCCACCCACCGCTATCTGCGCTACCGTCAGATGGGCGACACCATCACGCCGCTGGACGTCTGGACGCGCGAAATCCGCATCGAGCCTGACAAGGCCGGGGTCAAGCGCCTGCACATCGTCCAGCACTGGGACGGCTCGACGCCGGGCGTGGTCAAGACGCTGGACAGCTGGTTCGAGCTGGGCACCTTCCGGCCGTTCGCCCACGAGCGCCGCGTCACCGGCAAGGACGGCCAGACCAAGATCGAAGGCTTCGACTTCAAGCCCGACCGGATCGTCGGACTGAAGGATCTGGAGGGCAACACAACGGCCGCCTACGACATGGCCTCGCCCCAGCCGGCCTTCAATTTCGAGACCGACATGGAGTTCCTGCAGGCCTTGCCGCTGGCCAAGGGCTACGAGGCCTCGATCGTCTTCCACCATCCGGGCGGCGAGGCCCCGGCGGCCTATGTGTTCAAGGTCACCGGCAGCGAAGTCCTGACCAGCTCGGCCGGCGGCAAGGTCGACTGCTGGGTGGTGACCACCGACTACAACCACCCCGAAATGAAACCGACGACCTTCTGGCTGGCCAAGGACAGCCAGGTGGTGGTCAAGAACGTCGCGGTCGCGCCGGACGGCTCGACCTGGGTGAAGACGCTGCTGTGGTAGGCGGCTAGATCACCGCCCTAGACCGCTCCGAGACCTCGCTGGACAGCGCGCTGGCGACGATCTCAAGGCCGCGGCGCAGGACCTCGCGGTCCGGGACCGCGCCCAGGCAGACCCGGACCCCGCTCTCGTGCCCGGCCTCCACCACCGGGGCCGACGGCGGGGTGACCTCGGCCCCGCCGCGCAGGGCGCGGCCGGCCAGGCGCTCGGCCTCAAGCTCGCTCATCGGCAGCCAGATGTGCGGGGCGGTCTCGGCGTAGACGGTCTCCATGGCCGGCCCCAGGAGCTCCCGCGCCATGGCCATGCGGACGCGGGCCTCGTCGCGGGTCTCGGCCAGGATGGCGTCGGCCGAGCCGTCCTCGATCCACTGGGTGGCGATCAGCCCGCCAAAGGCCGGCGGCGCGTAGCTGACCACGCGCACCGCGTCCAGCACCCGCTCGAAGGTCTCGGCCGCCGGCACGACCAGGAAGCCGGCGCGCAGGCCAGGGGCCAGGGTCTTGGAGACGCCCGAGACGTGGAAGGTCCGCTCCGGGGCCAGCATGGCGAACGGCGGCGGCGCGCCATCGGCATAGGCGCCGTAGATGTCGTCCTCGACCAGGGTCAGGTCGTGCTTGCGGGCGATGGCGACGATGGCGTCGCGGCGCGCGCGGCTCATGATCCGGCCGGTCGGGTTCTGCAGGGTCGGCAGCACGGCCAGCACCTTCGCGCCGGTCGCGCGGATCGCTTCCTCCAGCGCGTCGGGGCGCAGGCCCTCGGCGTCCATCGCCAGGCCCCTAACACGCCAGCCGCTGTGCAGGGCCAGGGCCTTGAGGCCGTGATAGGCCAGGCACTCGGTCAGCACCACGTCGCCCGGGGAGAGCACGGCGCCCAGCGCCAGGGCCAGGCCCTGCTGGGCGCCGGCGCAGCAGATCAACCGCCGCCAGTCGACGCTCTCGTAGCTGCTGGTCCGCGACAGCCAGGCCGCCCCGGCCCGCCGCTGGGTCTCGTGACCCGCCGGCGGGGCGTAGGTCAGGTGTTCCAGGAGGTCCGGACGTCGCCGCAACCGCGCCAGGGCCTCGGGCAGGCGCGCCCCGGCCGGAGCCTGGGCGGCGATGTTCTGGGCCAGGTTGATCGGGCCGTCGCGCTCATAGGGCCGATGCTCGGCCGGCGCGTTGACGAAGCTGCCCCGCCCGACATGGGCGCTGACCAGCCCCGCCCGCTCAGCCTCGACATAGGCGCGGGTGACGGTGCCCAGGCCCACGCCCAGCCGATAGGCCAGGTCGCGCTGCGGCGGCAGGCGTACGCCAGGGGCCAGGACGCCCGAGACGATATCGGCGCGCAGCACCGCCACCAGCCGCTCGTACAGCGGGGCGCCGCCATCGGGAATTGTCGGTGTCCAGGCCAAGGCGGTCGCGCGTCTCGTTTATTGTCATCATGACAATATGCAATTTGACTCACGATACAATGGAAATCATCACCGTGACACCTCGGTTGCTCATACCGAGACACTTGTCAGGGAGACCGGAGATGACCCCCGAACTGCTGCTCGCTTACGTGCTGTTCTGTTTCGCCACGGCGGGGACGCCGGGGCCGAACAACATGATGCTGCTGGCGTCCGGGGCGAACTTCGGCTTCCGCCGGACGGTGCTGCATATCCTGGGGATCAGCTGCGGCCTGGGCTTCATGGTGCTGTGCATGGGCCTTGGCCTGGGCGGCGTATTCCGGGCGTACCCGCTGCTGCACGAGGTGCTGCGCTGGGTCGGGGCCGGCTACATGCTGTGGCTGGCCTGGAAGATCGGAACGGCCAGCGCGATCAGCGACAAGGAGCTGGCCAAGCCGATGACCTTCCTGCAGGCGGCGGCGTTCCAGTGGGTCAATCCCAAGGCCTGGGCCATGGCGCTCGGCGCGGTCACGACCTACGCCCCCGAGGGCAGCGGTTGGACCCTCGTGCCGCTGCTGGCCGGGACCTTCATGCTGATCGGCGCGCCGTGCAGCGCGGCCTGGGCGGGGTTCGGCCAGGGGCTGCGGCCGTTCCTGAACAAGCCGGCGGTGCTGCGGACGTTCAATATCGTGATGGCGGCGCTGCTGGTGGCGTCGCTGTACCCGCTGTTCGTGGACCACAAGGCCAAGCCGGTGAGCCTGGAGGCGTTGGCGGACGTGGCCCCGCCGCCGCCGATGCGGTCGCACGGGTGAGCGGGCGCTCGGCGCTTTCGCGGGGACGGACGCCGGCATAGGGTGACGCATCACAAGGACCTCCCATGCGCCTGCTGCTCGCCCTCGCCGTCACGGCCCTGCTCGCCACAACGGCCGCCGCCCAGGATCTCAAGGTCACGGTCGCCGGCCGGGACACCGTCACCCTGAGCCCCAAGGACCTCGCCGCCCTGCCCCGCGCCAAGGCCACGATCACGGTCAAGGGCGCGGCCGTCACCTACGAGGGCGCGCGCCTCGACGCCGTGCTGGCCCAGGCCGGGGTGGTGCATGGCGAGCGACTGATGGGGCGCTATCTGAACCAGGTGGTCATCGCCCGCGCCGCCGACGGCTTCTTCAGTGTGCTGTCCCTGGCCGAGACCGACCCGGTCTATCGCGCCAATCCGGTGGTGGTCGCCGACACGGTCAACGGCCACAGGCTGGACGACCGCGAAGGCCCCTATCGCCTGGTCGTGGACGGCGACCTGCGGCCCTCGCGGGCGCCGCGCCAGCTGGTGTCCATCGAGGTGAAGCCGGCGTTCTGATGCGGCGGATGCTCCCCCGCAACGCGAGGGAGCATCTTGGGCCCGTCCTAAGCCGCCTTCAGGCGCTCCGGACCGATGCCGAGGAAGTCGCGCTTGCCCAGCGGCACGCCCTTGTGGCGCAGGATGTCGTAGGCGGTGACAACGTGGAACTGGAAGTTCGGGATCACGAACTCCAGCAGGTAGTCCAGGCCGGTGAACTGCAGCGTGAACGTGCCCGCCGGGACCACGACCTCGCGCGTCTCTGCGCCGTCGAAGGCCGAGGCCGGGACGCTCTCGACATAGGCCAGGGTCTTGGCGACGCGCGCCTGCAGGTCGGCGAAGGTCTTCTCCTCGTCGGCCATGGCGGGGGCCTCGAGGCCCGTCAGCCGCGACACCGCGCCCTTGGCCGAGTCGGAGGCGCGCTGGATCTGGCCGGACAGCGGCAGCATGTCCTCGAACAGGCGCGCCTCGACATAGGCGTCGGGGCTGGTTCCGGCGGCCTCGGCGTGGGCCTTGGCCTTTTCGAGCAGAGACGACAGCGTCTTGAGGCCGCGCGTGAGCGACGTCACGGTGACGGTCTGGATGGTGACGGACATGGAAATTTCCCTCGCAAAGCCCGCCGGACCTCTCCGCGCGCGCTGCATCGCGACCTAAGCACGTCTGGGTTAGTTTTCAATCGCCACGCATGACAATGAGCGTCAGCAGCGCGCCCTTGGCGTCCGCCTGGCTCAAGCGCGGGAAACATTCCCTTCGGCGGGGAAAAGCACTAGGAAGACCGACCCTATCCCTTAGCCATTGCGACATCTCCCTTGCGACTGCCCCAGGCCCGCCTCGACCAGGTTCTCGACCGCTTCCGCGAAGTGGAGGCCCGCATGGGCGCCGCGACGGATGGGACCGAGATCGTCAAGCTCTCCAAGGAGCACGCCGAACTGCGCCCGGTCGCCGAGGCCGTCGAGCGCCTGGCCAAGCTGTCGGCCGAGCGCGCCGAGCTGGACGTCATGGCCGCCGATCCCGAAATGGCCGACATGGTCAAGGACGAGATCGAGAGCCTGGACGAGAAGCTGCCGGCCCTCGAGCGCGAGCTGGCCCTGATGCTGGCCCCCAAGGACAAGGACGAGAACGCCTCGGCCATCCTGGAAGTGCGGGCCGGCACCGGCGGCGACGAGGCGGCCCTGTTCGCCGGCGACCTCTTCCGCATGTACCAGCGCTACGCCCAGCTGCACGGCTGGAAGGTCGAGATCGACAGCATCTCGGAAGGCGAAATGGGCGGCTACAAGGAAATCGTCGCCTCGATCACCGGCGACGGCGTGTTCGGACGGCTGAAGTTCGAGAGCGGCGTCCACCGCGTGCAACGCGTGCCGGCCACCGAGGCGCAGGGCCGCATCCACACCTCGGCCGCCACCGTCGCGGTGCTGCCGGAAGCCGAGGACGTCGAGATCGACATCAAGGAAAGCGACCTGCGGATCGACACCTATCGCTCTTCGGGCGCGGGCGGCCAGCACGTCAACAAGACCGACTCGGCCGTGCGCATCACCCACTTGCCGACCGGCGTGGTGGTGACCAGCTCGGAAAAGTCGCAGCACCAGAACCGCGCCCGGGCCATGAAGAACCTGAAGGCGCGCCTCTACGACATGCAGCGCGAGGCCCTGGACAGCGCCCGCTCCGAGGCCCGCAAGAGCCAGGTCGGCAGCGGCGACCGTTCGGAGCGCATCCGCACCTACAACTTCCCGCAGGGCCGGGTCACCGACCACCGCATCAACCTGACCCTCTATAACCTCTCGCGGATCATCGAAGGCGACGCCCTGGACGACGTGATCAACCCGCTGATCGCCGAGGACCAGGCCGAGCGCCTGGCCAGCCTGGAAGAGAGCTTCGGCTGATGGGTTGGCGCATGATCTTGTCCGAAAGCCGGTTCCCACTTTTCGGGATCATGCTCTGATGGCGTTCACCCGGACCTACGACGAGGACGAGCCCCAGCGGGTCAACAAGTGGCTGGCCCAGAGCGGCGTGTGCTCGCGCCGCGAGGCCGAGGCGCTGATCTCCGAGGGCCTGGTGTCGATCGACGGCGAGGTCGTGGAAGACGTCGGTCGCAAGATCCTGCCGGGCCAGACCCTGGTCCTGGCCGATCGCGCCACGGCCAAGCTGGAATCGACCTTCACCTACATGATCCACAAGCCGGTCGGCGTGGTCTCGGCGCAGCCGGATCCCGGCCAGATCCCGGCCGCCCGCCTGCTGACCCGCCAGAACATCTGGGGCGGCGTGCCCGCGCCGATCCCGCAGTCGGGCGACCTGCTGCCGCCGATCGGTCGCCTGGACAAGGACTCGCGGGGCCTTCTGCTGCTGTCCCAGGACGGCGTCGTGGCCAAGGCGGTGATCGGCCCGCAGTCGGACCTGGAAAAGGAATACCGGGTCGCGGTGATGGGGGAGCTGACCGAGGAGAAGCTGGAGCTGCTCCGCTTCGGTCTGGAGCTGGACGGCCGCGAGCTGCGCCCCGCCGAGGTCGAGGTCATCTCGGACCAGCGCCTGCGCATCGTTCTGCGCGAAGGCCGCAACCGCCAGATCCGCCGCATGTGCGAGCTGGTCGAGCTGAAGGTCGTCGACCTGTTCCGCGTCCGGATCGGTCCGCTGACCCTGGGCGAGATGCCGGAAGGGCGCTGGCGTCCGCTGACCAGCGAAGAGCGGGCGGCGCTGATCGCGGGCTGAGGCCTACGGCGCGACCTTGCCGTAAGGCGCGAACGGACCCAGCAACAGGAAGCTCGCCCCGCCGAAGCGGCTGGCGATCATGGTGTCGTAGCGGCATAGCCGCGCGCCGACGGTGCGGCTGGTCAGGGTTGAATCCCACTTCAGGTCGGCGGCGCCGGCTTCGGGCCGGTTCACATAGAGCCGGCCGCCGGGCATCCGGTAGAGGATGGCGGTGCGGTCGATGATCTCCACCGTCTCGACGGACCTGAGATCGACGCAGTCCAGCGGCGGACCGGCGGTGCGCCCTTCCAGGATCTTGGCCAGCCTGGCCTCGCCCTTCAGGCGGGGCTTGGGCGCGGCCTGGGCCGTGGAGGCGAGGGCGACGAGCAGGACGCTCATCAGGATCCACGGGCGCATGTCGATCACTCCTGAAGAGGGTGTCAGGCCTTGGCCGGTTTGCGTCGCCGCGGCACGCGGACCACGGCCTCGCCGTCCATGATCAGGTCCTCGCCGACATAGCCGGCGCAGCGCAGGGTGACGCGGGCGCTCTCGGCGTCGATGGCCGCGACGGTGATGCGGGCGATGACCACGTCGCCGACCCGCACCGGACGGTGGAAGGCCAGGGTCTGGGACAGATAGATCGCCCCCGCCCCGGGCAGGATGGTGCCGACGACCGCCGAGCCGAACGAAGCCGACAGCAGGCCGTGGGCGATCCGGCCGCGATAGGCGGTCTTGGCGGCGAACGCCTCGTCCATGTGCACGGGATTGAAGTCGTCCGAGGCCTCGGCGAACAGGCCGATCCGCGCTTCGGTGACGGGGACATGCTTTTCGGCGGTCATCCCGACGGACAGTTCGTCCAGGATATAGCCGCCCGAGGGGTGAGGTCCGATCATCCCACGCCGTTAGCCGTCATGACGCGCCATGACCAGCGAAAATGCGCGCCGGATGGTCCGACGCGCGCTTCGCGAGGTTCGATGGCCTAGCGCTGGGCCGGGCTGTAGGGAACGAACTGGCCCAGGCGGACCGAACCGCTGAGCATAAACGGGCCCTCGCCGCCGCGATCGTACAGATGGACGAAGTCCTGGCTGCACAGGGCCGTGTTGACGTTGTTCCACGACACGATCGCTTCGTGATCAAGATTGCGGACGCCGAGGATGGGACGGTTCACATAGAGCTTGTTGTCAGGCATTCGGTAGACGATGGCGGTCCGGTCCATGATCTCGATGCTGACGGCGCGGCGCGGATCGATGCAGCTAACCGGCTGGCTCGCGACGCGGCCGTTGATCGTCCGATCCAGGCTGCGTTCGCCCCTGGCGTTCAACTCGCCAGCCGAGGCCCCGAACGCCGCCGCCACAACCGCCGCCGCCACAACACCTTGAAGCAGTTTGCGCATCGTCGTCTTGCTCCTTGCCGCCCGCCGGAGGCGTCCGCCGCTCGGCCTGAGCGAACACTGTCCGCCCACCTCGCGGGACAGTCAACCTCCGCGATCATCCACCGCCTGAAGTAGAGATTATATTACGGTTTGCCCGGCTTGGCGTACGGCACGAAGTCGCCGAGGTTCACGAAGCCTCGGGGAAAACGCGCCAGCGGGTCGACCAGGGTCACCACGTCGATGTTGCAGAGCTGCGAGGTGACCGTTTTGGTGACCAGGATGTCATCCCGGCGAAGGCTGTCGGCGCCGCCGCGCGGGCGGTTCACATAGAGACGGCCGCCGGGGCCCTTGTAGACGATCGCCGTGCCTTCGATGATCTCGCTGCTGTCGGTGGCGCGCAGGTTGATGCAGTGGACCGGCTTGCCGGCCACGCGTCCCTCCAGAAGCTTGGCCAGCTTGGCTTCGCCTTCCGGGTTGGGGTGGTCGGCGGCAGAGGCCCCCGAAGCCGCCAGAACGAGAGCCGCCGACAGGCCCAGAACGATCGCACGCATGGCGCTCACTCCCTACTCGGCCGCGAGGGTCTCCGCGGCGGTCGCGGCCCGGATCTCGGCCGCCTTCTTCTCAACGAGTTCGACGATGTGATCGATCATCCCCTCATTGGATTGCTTGTGGTCGGGCTTGCCGGCCATGTAGACCATGCCCGCCCCGGCCCCGCCCCCGGTGAAGCCGATGTCGGTCATCAGCGCCTCGCCCGGGCCGTTGACGACGCAGCCGATGATCGAGAGCGACATTGGCGTCGAGATGTGGGCCAGCCGGCTTTCGAGCGCTTCAACGGTCTTGATGACGTCATAGCCCTGACGGGCGCACGACGGGCAGGCGATGATATTGACGCCGCGGTGGCGCAGGCCCAGCGACTTGAGGATGTCGAAGCCGACCTTGATCTCCTCGACGGGATCGGCCGCCAGCGAGACCCGGATGGTGTCGCCGATGCCGGCCCATAGCATCGAGCCGATGCCGATCGAGGACTTCACCGTGCCGGTCCGCAAGGCTCCCGCCTCGGTGACGCCCAGGTGCAGCGGGCAGTCGATGGCCTCGGCCAGCTGGTAATAGGCGGCCACGGTCATGAACGGGTCGGACGCCTTCACCGAGATCTTGAACTCGTGGAAGTCGTGATCCTGCAGGATGCGGGCGTGGTTGAGGGCGCTCTCGACCATCGCCTCGGGGCACGGCTCGCCGTACTTTTCGAGCAGCTCGCGCTCCAGCGAGCCGGCGTTGACCCCGATGCGCATCGAGCAGCCATGGTCGCGGGCGGCCTGGATGACGTCGCGGACGCGATCGGGCGAACCGATGTTGCCCGGATTGATCCGCAGGCAGGCCGCGCCGGCTTCGGCCGCCTCGATGCCGCGCTTGTAGTGAAAGTGGATGTCGGCCACGAGCGGGACCTTCGCTTCACGCGCGATGGTCTTGAAGGCGGCCGTGCTGTCGACGTCGGGGCAGCTGACGCGGACGATGTCGGCGCCGGCCTCCTCCAGCTGGCGGATCTGCTCCAGCGTCGCCTTGGCGTCGCTGGTCAGGGTGTTGGTCATCGACTGGACGGTGATCGGCGCGTCGCCGCCCACCTCGACATCGCCGACGCGAATCTTGCGCGATTGCCGACGCGTGATCATGCGCCAGGGACGGACGTGCGTGTGGTCTGCGGCCATGCGCCTAATTTAGAGAGTCTTGAGGGCGGATAGAAGGCCCAAAGCTCTCGTTCTCCCGCGGGCCTACGGCTGGGGCGTCGCCGCCGCCGGAGCCGCCGCGGGCGCCGCCGGGATCAGCTTGGCCACCGGCGTCTGGTTCGAGGTCAGGCGGCTGGTCAGGCGGCCGTTGTAATAGACATCGAACAGGGACGGTTCGACCACGTCGAGGATCAGGCCCGGCGCGCGCGGCGCGCGATAGGCGTCGCCGGCCGACAGCCAGCGGGTCATCTGGATCGTGCCGTCGGCGCGGCGCACGGTCAGGGAGCCGGCCTTGCGGGCCTGGATCAGCACGCCCGAGGCCTCGGCGGGGGTCGCGCCCAGAACCTGCCCCTTGAGCTTGAATGGCGAGCCCACCACGAACTGACTGGCCGGATCGACCACGCCGGCCTTGGCGTCGGCCGCGGCGCGCGCCTTGGAGGCGGCGTTGGCCGCGTCGACCGAACCGCCGTTGGCGGCGGCGTCGTCGAGGCCAGGGGTCTTGTAGGGATCGGGCGTGGTCGACTCGACCGGAGCCGGCAGCGGCGAGCCCAGGGCGACTTGGCTGTTGCTGGCGTGCGACTGGACCTGGGTCGAGACGGCGGCCGGGGCCACCTGCGGCGGCGGCTCTTCCTTGGTGATGGCGCGCTGAGCGACGTTCCAAAGGAGGATGGCGCCCACCACCAGCAGGCCGCCGGCGAAGATCAGAGCCAGGCGCGGGTCGCGCTCGCGCCGCACGCCGACCGGAGCGCGCAGTTCGGCGCCCTCGTCGGGGCTGTCCTGCTTGAAGCGGGCCACGGCCGCCTCGGCGTCCAGGCCCAGCAGGCCGGCATAGGCGCGAACATAGCCAATGGTGAATGGGCGCGACGGCAGATCATCGAGACGCATGTCCTCGATCGCCTCGATATAGCTCTGGCGAATGCGGGTGCCGTCGGCGACGTCCTGGGTGGTCAAGCCGCGGAACTCGCGGGCCGCCTTCAGGGCCAGGCCGATGTCGGCCCCCTCGTCCAGCGAAGGTTGCGCGACGGCGATCGGCGTATCGTCCACATCAGCGTCCGTGACGAGATGCAAACGCCTCACGTTACCCGTATCCAGCGGCATGACCGACTAAACGCCCCCAATATCGCGCCGCGCGCGAAAGCGCGGAGCCCCCCAACTCCGTATCTCACGGAAGTCTTAACAACTGTTTGTGGATATCAAACTAAGTAGCGGGATTCAATGTACTAAACTGTGACGCTTGGTTAACGGACAAGCTTTCGTCACACCGCCACGTACAGCTTTCTCGCCAGGGTTTCGATCTCGCCGCGCAGCGATCCGCCGGAGCCCTTGAGCAGGGCCTCGACATTGCGCCGGGCGGCCTCGCGATCGCACGACAGGACCATCTGCTTGACCGGCCCGATGCCGGCCGGCGGCATGGAAAGGGCGTCAAAGCCCAGGGCCACCAGGGTGAAGGCCTCCAGCGGACGGCCCGCCATCTCGCCGCACACCGACACCGGCGTGCCGGTGTCGGCGCAGGCCTGCTGGATGGTCTTCAGGGCGCGCAGGGCGGCCGGCGACAGGGGGTCGTAGCGGTCCGAGACCTTCGGATTGCCCCGGTCGGCGGCGAACAGGTACTGCATCAGGTCGTTGGTGCCGACCGAAACGAAGTCGGTCATCGGCAACAGTGCGTCCAGATGCCACAGCAGCGACGGGGCCTCGATCATCGCCCCGACGTCCAGGCGCGACGGCGCGGGCCGGCCGCGCTTCAGCGCCCAGGCCACTTCCTGGTCGACGAACGAGCGCGCGGCGCGGAACTCGTCGACATTGGCCACCAGCGGGAACATGACCTTCAGCGGCCGGCCGGCGGCCGCCTTGATCAGGGCGCGGATCTGCATCCGCAGCAGGGCCGGACGGTCCAGGCCCATGCGCACGGCGCGCCAGCCCAGGGCCGGATTGTCCTCTCGCTCCAGCTCCATGTACGGCAGCAGCTTGTCGCCGCCCAGATCCAGCGTGCGGAAGGTCACCGGCATGCCGTTGGCGGCCTCCAGCACCTTTTCATAGAGCGCGGTCTGGGCCTCCAGGCGCGGCAGCTCCTCGGCGACCATGAACTGGAACTCGGTGCGGAACAGGCCGATGCCCTCCGCCCCGGTCTCGGCCAGGATGTCGAGATCGACGGCCAGGCCGGCGTTCATCAGCAGGGTGATCTTGGCCCCGTCCTTGGTGATCGGCGGGGTGTCGCGCAGGCGGGCGAACTCGGCCTTGCGCTGGGCGCGAACCTCCATCCGCACCTTCAGCGCCTTGACGACGTCCGGACGCGGGCGAAGCCAGGCCTCGGCCGTCTCGGCGTCGACCACGACGGGGTCGCCTTCGCTGAGCCGGTCGCGCAGGCCGGCCAGCCGCCCCACGCACGGGATGTCCAGCGCCCGGGCCACGATGCCGGCGTGGCTGGCCGCCGAGCCTTCCTCCAGCAGGATGCCCTTCAGCTTGGTGCGGTCGTATTCCAGCAGGTCGGCCGGACCCAGGTTACGGGCGATGAGGATGGCGTCGTCGGGCAGCTGACGCACGGCGTGGACGTCGCCCGACAGGTGGCGCAGCAGCCGGTCGTTGAGGTCTTCCAGGTCGTGCAGCCGCTCGCGCAGATAGGGATCGCGGGCCTGGCCCAGGCGGGCGCGGTGCTCGGACCGCACGCGCTCGACGGCCGCCTCGGCGGTCAGGCCCGAGCGCACCGCCTCCTGCAGCGACCGGTTCCAGCCCCGGTCGTGGGCGAACAGGCGATAGGTCTCCAGCACCTCGTAGCTGGCGCCGACCAGGCCGTGCTGGCCCTCCAGCATCTCGTCGATCTGGGTCTGCAGCGCCTCGATGGCGTAGGACAGCCGGGCTTCCTCGGCCAGGGCGTCGTCGGACAGCAGGGTCTCGGGCGCGACCGGCTGCTCGTGCAGCACCGCGACGCCATAAGCGAGACCTTCGGCGAAGCGCGAGCCCTTCAGCCGCTCGGGCTTGTGTGGCGCCAGCTCGACGTCCTTGAGCTCGTCGGCGCCCAGCAGCTCGCTGGAACTGACCATCTCGGCCAGCACCATGGCGATGATCTGGAGGTCCTCGACCTCCTCCTCGTCATAGGTGCGCTCGGTGCGGTTCTGGACGACCAGCACCCCGATCGCCCGGCCGCCGCGCAGCAGCGGCACGGCCAGGAAGGCGTGGTACGGATCTTCGCCCGTTTCCGGACGGTACGAGAACTGCGGATGGCTGGCGGCGTCGGACAGGTTCAGCGGCCGGCCCAGGCGCATGGTCTCGCCGACCAGGCCTTCGCCCGGCTTCATCCGGGTGACGTGCACGGCTTCGCGCGACAGGCCCTCGGTGGCGAACAGTTCGAGATCGCCCGAGGCGCGGCGCAGATAGATAGAGCACACCTCGGCGACCATCGAGATGGCGATGGTGCGCACCACCATGTCGAGCTTGGCCTGGGCGGGACCGCCGCCGGCCATGGCCTCGCGTATCTGCCGCAGCAGGCTGCGTGGTCCTCGAACGGCGATGCCGGATGCCGCCATGACGCCTTTACGCGCTCCCTCTCCCTGGAACCGGTGTAGCCCAGCTTGATGCGCCAAGGGTTAAGGCCGGATCCAAGCCTTCCAGATGGGGGCTACAGCAGATTCCGCCAGCGCGATAGCCGGCGCGGACAACCGAACGGCGATTAGGTGCGACCGCGCAGAAAACAGCCGCCCATTCTCGAAGGGGCACGGGCGGCGGGAAAAAGCGCCGCCCAATTCTCAAAAGGGGAAGGGCGGCGCGAAAAAGCGCCGCCCCGGGGAGGGGCGGCGCAGGTTAGCTCGCTCGGGGAGGGATCAGGACACGAGCGGCCTAGAGGCGGGGCCTAGCGGCGATAGCCGTAGGCGTAGCGGCTGTCGTAGCGGTTGTCGTAGCGGGCGTCGTAACGGTCGTGGCGGTAGCCGCCGCGATCATAGGCGTATCGGTTGTCGTAGCCGTAGCGGCTGTCGCTGTAGCGCGGGGCGGTCCGGTAGCCGTGGCTGTAGCGACGGTCGTACTTGTCCTTGGCCGTCGAGGCGCCCAGGGCCGCGCCGGCGACCGCGCCGATGGCGACCGCTTCGCCCTTGCCGTCGCCGATCGCGGCGCCGGCGATGCCGCCGATCACGGCGCCCAGGACGGCGCGGTTGGTCTTCTCGCCGGCGAAGGCGGCCGAGGCGGGGGCGACCAGCGCGCCGGTGATGGCGACGGCGACGGCGGTCTTGGTGAACTTGCCGATGGTCTTCATGGCAGGGCTCCTGTTCCAGAAGCGTCGCCCCCTTTCCCGAAGATGAGACTGGGCGGCGCTGTTGAATGTTGTTTTAGAGGGGCCCGCCTGAACCTGATTTGAACCGCGCTGTTCAGGTTTGGTTTAGGTTTTGAACACAAGCCGACGAAGCTTGACCGGGATCCGCCGGCGAAAGATAGTCGACCGATCAACCTAGAGATAATCGACCGAATGACGCGCGGACTGGCTGTAGCGAAGAGATTGCTGACGCTACATCCTTGGGTGCTGACGGTCCTCCTCTTGGGCTTCAACCTGGCGGCTGGCCCGGTGAGTTGGATAGCGCCCCCTTTAGCGCAGACGCTGAATTGGCTGACCGTTGCGGTTGATATGAGCTGGATCTGGTCGATCTACACCGTATCAACAGCCGTCGTTCCAGAGCGGTCTCGCCCCGCCTGGGAGCCTTGGATCTTCGTCGTTCCGTCCCTGGTCGAGATGATCGCAATGATCGGCAAGCTCTCGATGAACAATAGTCCGGCGGCGTTCCTCTTCTTCGCCGCGTTCCTGTTTTGCATCGGTAGGACGGCAATCGCGCTGGAAACAGCAGACCCAAGCGCCGCGCCGACCTCGATGGGCAAGACTCTCGGCACGGCCGCGCTGCTGTTCTTCTCGGTCGTCGGAGTCTGGTGGCTGCGACAACGCCTACTGGGTGTCGCCGCCCGGACCCCCTCGGTCTAGGCCAGCTCCACTCGCGGCCGATGCAGCCGCACCGACCACAGCACGCCGGCCAGCATCAGCACGATCGCCGCCGTCTCCAGCCCGCGCGGCCAGCGGCCTTCGTGCAGGAAGCCGTAGAGCAGCGCGAACAGGGTCTCGAACACGATCAGCTGGCCCGACAGGCTGAGCGGCAGCAGGCGGCTGGCCGCGTTCCACAGGCCGTTGCCGATCACCGAGGCTCCGATCGCGACGGCGAAACTGACCATCCAGAACCAGCCCCAAGCTTCAGGGGCATGGGCCGCCGACGCGCGGGCCTCGCCGCCCAAAAGGAAGGCCGGGACCACCAGCGCCAGCGACAGCAGGCCGGTGGCCAGGCCGGTCAGCAGCGACCACTCGTGGCTGGTGAACTTCGGCGTCGCGGCCAGGCGGCGGGCGTTCCAGACGGCGTAGGCGGTCCACATCGCCAAGGCCAGGGTCGCGCCCAGCACGCCCACCACCTGCTTGCCGATCCCGACGCCGTGGCTGTCGGTGAACACCGAGACGTTGATGCAGACCCCGCCGGCCACGACCAGGGCCAGGGGCGCGGCCAGGTGGCGGAGCGCAACGCCCTCCCCTGGCTTCGCCCCAACCAGGGTGACCGTCACCGGCAGGAGACCGATAATCAGCGAGGCCAGGGCCACCCCCGCGCTCTGCACCGACACCGACAGGCCGACATAGTAGATGAGGTTGCCCAGCAGGCTCAGCGCGGCCAGGTCCCGCCAGTCCTTGGCCGTCATCTTGGCCATCACCGTCTTCCAGCTCGGCGCCAGCAGCACCGCCGAGGCCAGGCCGTAGGCGATGTAGCGGCCGGCCGTCATCTGCAGCGGCGTGAAGGCGGCCAGCAGCTTCGGCGCCAGGAACACCCCGCCCCAGAACGCGCCGGCGATCAGGCCGAACAGCAGGCCGAGTAGGAGATTGCGGGAGGCGCTCATGGGGCGGAATTAGCAGGTCGCCGCGCGGCCGGCTTGGCGAAAGCTCCCGAAAGTCCGGCGGTTTCTATTATAGATTGACTCCAAGGTAGAGCGATGGCGTCATCCAACCTTAGGTAACATCAGGAGGGTTGAATGAAGTCCCGTCGTGAATTGATGTTCGGCGCCGCTGGGGTTGGCGTCGGCGCCCTGATGGTGGCGACCGCCGCCCACGCGCGGACGCTCTCGGCCAGCGCCTCGCCGTCGACTATCGGTGTCGGCGAAGGTTACGTGACCGTCAGCGTCAGCGGCGGCGTCGGCCCCTACAGCTACCAGTGGACCCGCATCTCTGGCTCGACCGACATCGAGGTGTCGGACCCCAACAGTCCGGTGGTCGAGTTCGGATGGGTCGGCCCCTCGAGCGGACCGCCGCGCCTCTCGGCCTGGGTGTGCCAGGTGACCGACAGCGCGAACGATACGGTGAGCACCAACAGCGTCCACGTCGCCTACGGCGGCGCCTAAGGACGCCCCTTTCGCCAGGCGCCGGGGGCGACGCCCAGCGCCGCCTTCATGCGCCTGGTGAGACCGCTCTGATCGCCGCGCCCCGTGCGCGCGGCGATCTCGGCGATCGACAGACGGGTGTCCGACAGCAGGCGCTGGGCCGCGCGCAGCCGCGTGTCGGACAGCGAGGCGCGAGACGGGGCGGGGCGACGGGTGACTTGGCAGTCTCCAACATAGGTTGACTCTTAGGTAGAGCAATGAACTCATTCAATCCTAGGTAACATCAGGAGGATTGAATGAAGTCCCGTCGTGAATTGATGTTCGGCGCCGCTGGTCTCGGCGCGCTGCTGGTGGCTACGTCCGCCCAAGCCCGAACCATGACCGCCAGCGCCTCGCCGTCTTCCCTCGAAGGCGCCGGCTGGCCGCCCACCGACCCCACCTACGTCACCGTCAGTGGCGGGACACCGCCCTACAGCTACGAGTGGGTGCACATCGGCGGCACCGGCTATGTCTATCCCAACGACCCGGCAGGCGAATCCACCACCTTCTACTGGGACGGCCCATGGGGCGGTCCGCCGAAGATGTCGCGCTGGGTCTGCGTGGTGACCGACTCCGCCAGCCAGACAGCGACCACCAACACCGTCACGGTCACCTTCGACCCGACGATGTAAGGCTAGCGCCGCTTTCGCCAGGCGCCGGGAGTGACGCCCAGCGCCGCCTTCATGCGCCTGGTGAGACCGCTCTGATCGCCGTGCCCGGTACGCACGGCGATCTCGGCGATCGACAGGCGGGTGTCCGACAGCAGGCGCTGGGCCGCGCGCAGCCGCGTATCGGACAGCGCACCGTGCGGCGTCGTCCCGTAGGCGTCGGCGAACCGCGCGAAGAACCGGCTCTGGCTCATGCCGGCCTCGGCGGCGAGGTCGCGGACGGTCAGCGGCTGATCGTAGCGGGCCTCGATCAGGGCGGCGGCGCGGGCCAGGCGAGGGTCGATATTGACCGGCGCGGCCGAGAGTCCGCGCAGCAGCAGCGGCGTCCACAGGCTGGCGACGCCCACTTCGATCACGCCGGGCGCCTCGCCGGCCAGGTAGTCGAGAAGGCCGCGCACCGCGCCGGTGACCGGAGCGAAGGGCCGCTCGCGCAGGCGCTCGAAGGGCCTCATCAGCGCCCCGCCGATGTCGGCGACCACGAACAGGTTCTCGCCCGAGGCGGCGAAGGCGTGGCGCGCGCCGGGCGGGACCACGGCCGCGCGGCCCGGATCGACCCGACCGCCCCGGCCGTCGATCTCCATCTCCAGCACGCCCCGACGCGGCAGGACGATCTGGTCAAAGGCGTGGACATGCGGCGGCGCGTCCTCGCCATAGCGGCGGAACGACAGTTCGGCGGGGGCGGTCAGGTCGTGACCCATGACCTTGGTATAGCGGGATCAGCCGTGTCCCGGGAGGGCCAGCGGCTCGTCGGCGTCGGCCACCAGCCGGCGGGCCTGGGCCAGGGCCGCGTCGATGTCGTTCTCGATGAACTCGACCTCGAGGTCGGTCAGCGGGTGCGGGGCGGCGATGACGTTGCGCAGATAGGCGCGCTTCTCGACCTCGGTCATGGTCCACCAGCCGACCGTGTGGCCTTCCTCGATGACCGCGTCACCCATGGCCAGGAGGTCGTCGGTGTCGAAGATCGGCTGGCCGGGCTTTTCCGGGAACCACTGGCCGTCGTCGGGCAGGGCCTGGTCCAGCTGGTTCAGCAACGCCGCCAGCCACGGGCTGATCAGCAGCGGCTTCTCGTAGCCGTCGCCGAACTTGGCGCGCAGCAGCAGGTCGTAGAGCAGGTCCAGGCCGGCGTCGCCGTGAAAGGTGACGGTCTTGGCGTCGGGATCGAACTTGAAGACGTCGGACATGGCGATTCTCGGAGGCTGCGGCGTCTTCTTAACGTCACAACACGACGTTTCGGCAACGGCGAATGCTGGCGAGGCCCCCTCAGTCGGCTTTGCCGACAGCTTCCCCATAAAGGGGGAGCAGGATCCGAGGCGTCCTCCCCCGCTACGGGGGAGGTGGCCCGAAGGGCCGGAGGGGGCTGCTCAGCCTTACAGCTGGTCCAGCCCGTAGACCGCGTGCAGCGCCCGCACGGCCAGTTCGGTATAGGCCGCGTCGATCAGGACCGAGATCTTGATCTCCGAGGTCGAGATGACCTGGATGTTGATGTTCTTCTCGGCCAGGGCCGCGAACATCGACTGGGCGACGCCGGCGTGGCTGCGCATGCCCACGCCGATCACCGACACCTTGGCGACGTCCTCGTTGACCGCGACGTCCTCGAAGCCGATCTCGTCGCGAGCGGCCCGGACGATCTCGACCGCGCGGGCGGCGTCACGCTTGCCGACCGTGAACTCCATGTTGGCGGTCGCGGCGCTGCGGGCGCGCGACTGCACGATCATGTCGACATTGACGTTGGCGTCGGCCAGCCGGCCGAAGATCTGCGAGGACACGCCCGGGTGATCGGGCAGGCCCAGCAGGGTGATCTTGGCTTCGTCGCGGCTGTAGGCGACGCCCGAGACGATGCGCTTTTCCATGATTTCTTCCTCGTCGCAGACGATCGTACCTTGGCCGGGAGCTTCCCCCGGTTCGACGAAACTCGACAGCACCCGCACCGGGACGCGATGGGCCATGGCCATCTCGACCGAACGGGTCTGCAGCACCTTGGCCCCCAGCGAGGCCATTTCCAGCATCTCTTCGTAGCTGATCTTGGCCAGGCGCTTGGCCTTGCTCTCGATCCGCGGGTCGGTCGTGTAGACGCCGTCGACGTCCGTATAGATGTCGCAGGCGCCCTTGACGGCGGCGGCGATGGCCACAGCGGAGGTGTCCGAGCCGCCCCGGCCCAGGGTGGTGATGCGCTGGTTCGGGGTCACGCCCTGGAAGCCGGCGATCACGGCGATCTCGCCATTGGCGAAGCAGGCTTCCAGATTGGCGGGCGGAATGTCCTCGATGCGGGCGCGGCCGTGGGCCTCGTCCGTGATGATCGGCACCTGCCAGCCCAGGAACGAGCGGGCCCTGTGGCCCATGTTGCGCAGGGTCATGGCCAGGAGACCGGCGGTCACCTGCTCGCCCGAGGCGACGACGGCGTCATACTCGTCATCCGACTCCGGAAGCCCTTGCGCGGCGCGGCCGGCGCCGTCGGTCCAGGCGACCAGCTCATTGGTCTTGCCCGACATGGCCGAGACGACCACCGCCACCTGCTTGCCCGTCGCCACCTCGGCCGCGACCAGACGCGCCACCCGACGGATGCGCTCCAGGTCGGCCACCGACGTGCCGCCGAACTTCATCACCAGACGTGACACGTCCTTGGTACCTCGACACTTGGTTATTTCTTGCGCCCGCGCGGCCGGATCGCTCCCCCTCGCGCAAGCCCGCGCCTTCTAGCGGGGCGATGGCGCAACGGCAATGTCGCGGAGGTGTCTTTTTTCCGTGATCGTGGCGAGCGCCGGCGTCCGTGCTAGACAGGCCGCATGACGCAAGCCGCCTCCTCCGCCCCCTCCTGGAGCATCGACCCCGCCGACGTGGCGCGGTTCTCGGCCATCGCCGCCGAATGGTGGGACCCCACGGGCAAGTTCGCGCCGCTGCACGTGTTCAATCCCTGCCGCCTGGCCTTCATCCGCGAGGAAGCCCTGGCGCGATTTGGCCGCGACGGAACGCTGCGCCAGCCCTTCGAGGGTCTTTCCCTGCTGGACATCGGCTGCGGCGGCGGCCTGCTGTCCGAGCCCATGTCGCGGCTGGGCTTTGACGTCACCGCCATCGACGCCTCCGAGAAGAACATCAAGACCGCCGCCACCCACGCGGCCGAGCAGGGGCTGACGATCGGCTACCGTCCCGCCACCGCCGAACAGCTGCTGGCCGAGGGCGCGGGTCCGTTCGACGTCGTCCTGACCATGGAGGTCATCGAGCACGTCGCCGATCCGGGCGAGTTCCTGCGCACCTGCGCCAAGCTGCTCAAGCCCGGCGGCATCATGATCGTCGCCACCCTGAACCGCACGCTGAAGGCCCTGGCCCTGGCCAAGATCGGCGCCGAATACGTGCTGCGCTGGGTCCCGCCGGGCACCCATGAGTGGAAGCAGTTCCTCAAGCCTGAAGAGCTGCGGGCCTTCATGGCCGGCGAACCAGTCGAGATGCAGGGCCCGTTCGGCGTCAGCTACAATCCGCTGACCGGCCGCTGGAGCCGCTCGGCCGATGTCGACATCAACTACATGATGACGGTCACCAGGGGTTGAAACGAAGCTTCTTTGCTACGCGCGCTCTTGTCGCGAAACCGGCTTCCACTTTCGCGGATCGCACGCCAACCGGGAACTTCAGCCCGAGGCGGGACTTCTCTCCGCGCAGGGACTTGAACTCGGATTGGCGACTCAACTTTCGGGGGTCGGCCGTCGATCCGTTCTAGAGGGAACGGAGACTTCTCATGACTTCCAAAACTTTGGCCGCCGTGCTGGCCGCCACCGTGGCGTGCGGCGCGATCGCCCCCGCCTTCGCGCAGGATTCGGCGTATCAGCGCAGCCTTCAGAACTACGACGCCCAGCGCTCCAGCTACTATGACAAGGTCGCCGAGTATCAGGAGCGCCAGGACGCTTACGAGCGCGATCGCGCCAACTACGTCCAGGCTCGCGAGGACTACGACCGTCGCTATGGCCGCGGCGCCTATGACCGTCGCTATCCCACCTACGCGACGCGGTACAGCACCGCCCAGTATCGCGAGAGCGCCGCCTACTATTCCGAACAGGCCGAGTTCGAACGGGCCCGCGCCAACTATGAGCGCGCCCGCTACGACTATGACCGCCGCAATGGCGGCGGCGCCTATGACCGCCGCCATCCCCGCGACGCCGCCCGCTTCCGCACCAGCGGCGTGAGCTACGCCTCGGGCTCGAACTACGATCCGGGCCGTCAGCAGTGGGAGCGTGATCGCGACCGCTACATCTCGGCCCGCGACGCCTATGACCGCCGCTATGGCGTCGGCGCCTATGACCGCCGTCATCCGGGCGAGGGCTCGCGCTTCGCCGCGTCCTATGCCGGCGCCTACAGCATCGACACCAACGCCAACGTCTCGTACCCGAACGACTGCCGTCAGGACGCCAAGCGCAACGCCACCGTTGGCGGCGTGATCGGCGCTCTGGCTGGCGCGGCTCTGGGCTCCAACGTGGCCGCCCGCAACGCCCGTCCGGAAGGCACGGTGCTGGGCGCCCTGGTCGGCGCCGGCGTCGGCGCGGCCGTGGGTAACGCCTCGGCCAAGTGCGACACGCGCGGCAACTACTGGACCTACGAAGAGACGCAGCCCTACCGCTACAGCGACGGCCGCTACGCCAGCACTGGCGAACGCTGCCGCCTGGCGCCCGCCCCGACCGAGTACAATGGCCGGGTCGAGACCCGTTATATCCGCGTCTGCCCCGACGCCGAGGGCCGCTATCGCGTCGAGGGCTGATCTCTCGAAACGTAAGACCCGGGCTGACAGTCGGCTTTCCGACAAATTGGAAACCGACCGTCAGCTTGGGCGTTTACGCACCGAGGGATCTTACAAAAACAATTATCGGAGAGCCCGCCATGCGCGCCCGCCTGAAGACCATCGTCCTGGCCACCGTTGTCGGTTTCACCGTCAGCTCCGTCGCCATCACCGCCGCCGAGGCCCAGCAACGCCGTGAACGCGTCCTGGTCTGCAACAAGTCCAAGGCCAAGAACGGCGCCATCATCGGCGGCCTGTCGGGCGCCCTGCTCGGCAACACCGTCGCCGGCCGCGGCAACAAGACCGAAGGCGCCCTGCTGGGCGCCGGCGTCGGCGCCGTCGCCGGTCACGAGATCGGCAAGAGCAAGAAGAAGTGCCACTACGAGTACCGCTACCGCTAAGGCATGACGCTTCGTAGGAAGCACAGGGGCGCCGGACGAAAGTTCGGCGCCCTTTGCCTTGGCGGCTTCAGTTCACGTCGGTCTTCTTCGGGGCGGGCGGCGGCAGCGGGGCCACGCGCACGCCGTCCTCGACCAGCGCCTTGACCTCGGTGGGCGAGGCCTCGCCGTAGATGCCGCGCTCTTCGGACTTGCCCTCGTGGATGGCGCGCGCCTCCTTGGCGAAGGCGTCGCCGACATAGTCGAAATTGTCCTCGACGTGCCGACGGACCTCGCCCATGGCCGTCATCATCATCTCGCGCATCTTCGGATCGACAGCGGGCGCCGACCTCTGGGCCTTCGTGCCCGCCACGGCCGGGGCCATGATCTGCTTGGAGACGCCGCGCGAACCGCACAGCGGACATTCGACCAGACCGCGCGCGGCCTGGCCGTCATAGTCGGCCGAAGAGCCGAACCAGCCTTCGAACTCGTGGGCCGCGTCGCACTGAAGCGCGTACTTGATCATGGGCTATAGATGGCGAGCTTTACGGCCAGACGAAAGGCCGGGCGTTCTGAAGGACCGGAATCGCCGCCCGCGCCGACAGGGCGGCGGGCAGATCGAGCTCGGCCATCAGCACGCCGGGCTCATCGTGGTCAAGCTTGGCGATCACCTCGCCCCAGGGGCCGACGACGATCGAGCGGCCCCAGGTGCCGCGGCCGTCCTCGTGGAAGCCGCCCTGGGCCGCGGCGATGACGAACGAGCCGGTCTCGATGGCCCGGGCCCGCAGCAGCACGTCCCAGTGCGCCTCGCCCGTCGGACGGGTGAAGGCGGCCGGCGCGGTGATCACCGTCGCCCCGGCCAGGGCCAGGGCGCGGTGCAGGGCCGGGAAGCGCATGTCGTAGCAGATGGTCAGGCCGAACTTGCCGATCGGCGTCTCGACCACCACGGCCTTTTCGCCGGGCGTGTAGGTCGCCGACTCCCGCGCCGTCTCGCCGGTCGGGAGATCCACGTCGAACATGTGCAGCTTGTCGTAGGTGGCGACAATCGCGCCGGTCGGATCGATGACGATCTGGCGATTGGCCGCCTTTCCGTCCTCGCGCCGGACCAGGGCCGAGCCGACGTCAATCCAGGTCCCGGTCTCGGCCGCGATCTCGCGCAGGCCGTTAACGACCGGGTCGTCGGCCAGCGCCGTCAGGGTCGGCAGCAGCTTGCTCCGGTCCTTCTGCAGGACGTTGGTGCATTCGGGCGTCAGCACGAACCGGGCGCCCTGCCCGATCGCCTCGCGCACCAGCGGCGCGACATGATCCAGGGCCGCCGCGTGGGTCGCGGGCGTCCGGGTCTGGATCAGACCGACTCGCAAGGACGCGGACGGGCTCATGCGGCGAGAAGAGCGTCCAGCTTGCCCTCGCGTTCGAGGGCCATCATGTCGTCACAGCCGCCGATGTGCCGATCGCCGACGAAGATCTGCGGGAAGGTGGTGCGGCCCGAACGGTCCATCATCTCCTGGCGCAGCTTGGGATCCATGCCGGCCTCGACCTCGGTGAAGTCGGCGCCCTTGTCGGTCAGCAGGGCGAGGGCGCGGGCGCAGTAGCCGCAGAACGGGCGGGTGTAGATGGTGACGTGAGCCATGGAACGGTCGATACCCTGGTGTTGTGCGTCCTCATATAGGACGCGCCTGCATTTCTGTAACGCGGGCGACGACGGAAAGCGTCACCGACGCCGCGCCGGCGGCCAGAAGCGCTCGCGCGCACCCTTCGGCCGTGGCGCCTGTGGTCAACACGTCATCAATCAGAACGATCCGCCGGCCGACAACCCGGTGTCGCCTCCCTTCGGGGACGGCGAAGGCGGCCGCCACGTTGCGCCGCCGGCCCGAGGCCGACTTGCCGCCCTGGCTGTCGGTGTCGCGCCTTCGGATCAGTGCGTCGGGCAGGTAGGCCAGACCGGTCATGCGGGCCAAGGGCCGCGCGATCTCGGCGGCCTGGTTGTAGCGCCGACGGAGCATCCGCGCGCGGTGGACCGGCACCGGGACCACCGCCTCGGCTTCGGCCAGCAGGTCGACGCCGGCGCGGGACAGCCAGCGCGCGAACAGGCCGGCCAGATCCGTGCGGTCGGCGTGCTTCAGCTTCAGGATCAGCTCGCGGGAGTGCTCGTCATAGACGCAGGCGGCGCGGCAGCGCTGGAACGCCTTGGGCTTGGCCTGGCAGGCGGGGCAGCGCTCCAGCGCCGCCTCGGCATAGGGCATGGCCAGGCCGCAGCCGTCACAGACCGGATCGTCCAGGAAGGTGAGTTTCGAAAAGGCGCTGGCGGTCAGCCCGCCGCTGAGCGCCGCCGCGCCGTCCAGGCTGGACGGCGGCAGCAACAGGTCGAGCACCGAGCGCCCGAGTCCAAAGATCAGAGGTCCGGCTTTCCAGAACGGTTCGGAATCGCCATGTTCCGCGCGCAATGACCGTCTCCCCCCTGCTCTTCGACCGCGCCCTGCATCGCGTCCGCCTCGACCGCGCCGCGCCGGGCTACGCGTCCGCCGACTTTCTCAAGGCCCGCGTGGCCCAGGACGTGGTCATGCGGCTGGAGACGATCCTGCGACGCTTTCCGGTCGCCGTCGACCTCGGCGCGAGAAACGGCCATTTTTTCAAAGCCTTGAGCGACAGCGACGCCCGCGCCAACATCGATACGCTGATCGAAACCGACCTCTCGGCGCGGATGCTGGACGGTCGCCAGACCCTTCGCGTCGCCGCCGACGAGGAGCGCCTGCCGTTCGGCGACGCGACGCTCGACCTGGTGGTCTCCGCCCTGTCGCTGCACTGGACCAATGATCTGGTCGGGGCGCTGATCCAGATCCGCCGCGCCCTGCGCCCCGACGGCCTGTTCCTGGGCGCGATGTTCGGCGGCGCCACCCTGACCGAGCTGCGCCAGTGCCTGCTGGCCGCCGAGGCCGAGATATCGGACGGGGCGTCGATGCGGGTCTCGCCGTTCGCCGACGCCATCGACGCGGCCGGCCTGCTGCAGCGCGCCGGCTTCGCCCTGCCCGTCGCCGATGTCGATCGCGTGAAGGTCCGCTACGCCCACCCGATCAAGCTGCTGCGGGACCTGCGGGCCATGGGCGAGACCAGCGTGCTGCTGGACCGTTCGCGCAAGCCGCTGACCCGCAAGGTGCTGTTCCGGGCGATGGAGCTCTATGTCGAACGGTTCGCCGAGGCCGACGGCCGCGTGCCGGCGACGTTCGAGATCGTCTCGGTGACGGGGTGGGCTCCGCACGAGAGCCAGCAGAAGCCGCTGCGGCCGGGCTCGGCCAAGATGCGCCTGGCCGACGCCCTGGGTGTTCAGGAACAGCCGGCGGGCGAGAAGCCCAGGCCCTGATCAGGCGCCGAGGGCGGCCTTGGCCTTGTCGAAGACCCCGTTGAGAGCCCCGCTCAGACCCGTCAGCACACCGACGAGGGCCAGGGCCAACAGTCCGACCAGCAGGGCGTATTCGATCGCGGTCGCGCCGGACTCGTCGGTCCAGAAACGCTTCAGAGCACGTCGCGCAGCCAGGCCACCAGCGGCTCGTCGGCGGGCGGCATCGGATAGTCCGCAAGCTTGTCCGGTTTCACCCATGCCAGGCCCTCATGCTCCCTGCGCGTCACCTGGCCTTCCCAGCGGCGCAGCAGATAGAGTGGCATCAGGAGGTGAAAAGACTCGTAACTGTGCGAGGCGAACACGAACGGCGCGAGGCAGGCCTGGGCGACCTTGATGCCCAACTCCTCGTCCAGCTCGCGGATCAGGCATTCCTCGGGCGTCTCGCCCGGCTCGACCTTGCCGCCCGGGAACTCCCACAGGCCGGCCAGTTGCTTGCCCTGGGGCCGCTGGCAGATCAGCACCCGCCCGTCGACATCGATCAGGGCGGCGGCGGCGACGAGGACGATCGGCTTGCTCATGGGCCGGGTTTGGCGCGGCGTTCCGACGCTGGCAAGGGGTCGGGCCCTTACCTTCCTTGACTTTTGCACTGCAACAAGCGATATCCGCTTCGCGCCCCCCTTGGCGCTATCGGTGCTCCAGCCGCGTGACGGTCCGTTTCCGGACCAGCCTGTCGAGCGCCCTGAAGAGATTCTCATTAGATCGCCCGTGCACGCGGGGCGCTCCCCCGACGAAGAGCCTTGAGGGCTCCTAAGTCTAAACCTTGAGCATTTCGCCGCTGGCGAAGGCTCAGGCCGAGGAGCCAGCCGTGCGAGGACGCATGGGCTGTCTTTCGGCGCACGAAAGACTGAATCACTTGACTCAATTCGCTGACCTTGGCCTGGCCAAGCCGCTGCTGAAGGCCCTCGCCGAGAAGGGCTACAAGGAGCCGACCCCGATCCAGGCCCAGGCCATTCCGGTGGTGCTGCAAGGCAAGGACCTGCTGGGCATCGCCCAGACCGGCACCGGCAAGACCGCCGCCTTCGCCCTGCCCATCCTGCAACGCCTGGCCGAGAACCGCATGCCGGCGCCCCGCCGCGGCTTCCGCTGCCTGGTGCTGTCGCCGACCCGCGAACTGGCCACCCAGATCGCCGAGAACTTCAAGGCCTACGCCGTCCATATGGGCCTGTCGGTCCACACCATCTATGGCGGCGTGAAATACGGCCCGCAGATGAAGGCCCTGGCCGGCGGCATCGACGTGCTGGTCGCCACCCCCGGCCGCCTGATGGACCACATGGCCGAGAAGTCGGCCAGCGTCTCGGGCGTCGAGATCTTCGTTCTGGACGAGGCCGACCAGATGCTGGACCTCGGCTTCGTGGTGCCGATCCGCAAGATCGCCGCCCAGATGTCCAAGAACCGCCAGAACCTGTTCTTCTCGGCCACCATGCCGACCGAGATCGGCAAGCTGGCCGGCGAGCTGTTGAAGGATCCGGTGCAGGTCTCGGTGGCCCCGCAGGCCACCACGGTCGAGCGCATCGACCAGCGCGTGCTGTTCATCGAGGCCCAGCGCAAGCGTCCGCTGCTGGCCGAGCTGTTCGCCGACAGCAACTTCAGCCGCACCATCGTCTTCACCCGCACCAAGCGCGGCGCCGACCGGGTCGCCAAATATCTGAACGCGGCGGGCATCGAGGCCGCCTCGATCCACGGCGACAAGACCCAGGGCCAGCGCGAGCGCGCCCTGGCGGCCTTCAAGGCCGGCGAGATGCGGGCCCTGGTGGCGACCGACATCGCCGCGCGCGGCATCGACGTCAACGACGTCAGCCACGTCATCAACTACGAGCTGCCCAACGTGCCGGAGGCCTATGTCCACCGGATCGGCCGCACCGCCCGCAAGGGCAAGGACGGCATCGCCATCAGCTTCTGCGCCGATGACGAACGCAACCTGCTGAAGGACATCCAGAAGGCCACCCGCCAGACGATCCCGTCTTTCGACCGCCGCAACGACAAGCAGCTGGCCGCCGCCGCGGCCGTCGCCGACAAGCTGGTCCCGGCCGAGAAGTACGTCGATCCGCGCAAGGCCGATCCGCGCAACGACGTGCCGTCCGAGCTGCGCCGCAAGCGTCCGCGCAACCGCAACGGCGGCCAAGGCGCCAATGGCGGCGGCGGTCGCAACGAGGGCGGACAGAAGGCCCAGGGCCGCGGTCCCGGCCAAGGCAAGGGTCCGGGCCAGGGCCGCAAGCCTGGCGGTCCCCAGAACGAGTTCCGGGGGCCCAAGCGCCAGGCCGCCCCGGCCGCCAAATCCTGGTCGCCGATCGACTGATCCTCCATTTCGAACAACCAGTTGCGCCCGGAGAACCATTCGCGTTCTCCGGGCGTTTTCGTGCGTGCGTTCACCAAGGCCCCGCTTGAATCCGGGGGGACTATGGGTTCACCTTGTTCAGGGCCGGTCGTCTGATCGGATGGGGGACCACACATGGGCGAGGGCAGGCCACGCGCCGCGCCTGTACTGAGCAGGATCGCCGGCGGCGAAATGGCCGAGCGCGTGCGGGCGTTCGACTGGTCCCAGACGCCCGTCGGCCCGCGCGACGCCTGGTCGCCCAGCCTGCGCCTGGCCGTGGACATGATCCTGGCCACCAACTTCCCGATGGCCCTGCGCTGGGGTCCGGAGCTGGTCCTGATCTACAACGACGCCTATACGCCCGCCCTGCACGAGCGACACCCCGAAGCGCTGGGCGCGCGGCTGGACCAGACCTCGCCCGACTTCCAGGCCTCGATCCGCGCCTTCCACGAGGACATCCTGAACGGAACCAGCGGCGGCTTCGCGTTCGAGAAGCTGCCCCTGAAGGTGACCCGCGGCGGAGCCCAGGAGACCGGCTACTTCACCATCAGCTACAGCCCCGTCCCGGACGCCAGCGCGCCGAACGGCGTCGGCGGGGTGCTGGTCACCGCGGTCGAGGTCTCGCAGTCGGTGGCCGACCAGAAGACCCTGAAGACCACCCAGGAGCGCTACGAGATGGCGCGCGACGCGTCCGGGGTGGTCGGAGCCTGGGAGTGGGACATCAAGGCCAACAAGGTCTATGCCGACGCCCGCTACGCCGAGCTGCACAACGTCTCGCCCGAATTCGCCGCGGCCGGCCTGCCGGTGCAGAGCTATACGCCCGCCGTTCATCCCGACGACCGCGAACGCGTCCGCGACAGCGCCTTGAAAGCGACCCAGGAGGGCGGCGACTTCTCGCACGAGTATCGCCTGGTGCAGGCCGACGGCTCGATCCGCTGGGTCTATACGCGCGGCCGGGCCTATCTGGACGAGGATGGGCAGCCGGCCCGCAACACCGGCGTCGTCGTCGACATCACCGAACGCAAGCAGGTCGAGGCCGAACTGGCGGCGGCGCGCATCGACCTCGACCTCGCCGCCCAGGCCGCCGGCATGGGTCGCTGGGACCACAAGCCCCATATCGGCCAGCGCTTCTGGGACGCCCGCGCCCGCTCGATCTTCGGCCTGTCGCCCGACGAGAAGCCCACGCAGGAGGCCTTCGAGCGCCTGCTGCATCCGGACGATCTGTCCCGAGTGCGCGCGGCCGTGGCCGCCGCCATGGATCCCTCCGGCGACGGCGCGATCAATCTCGAATATCGCATCCGCCGCGGCGGCGACGGCGCCCTGCGCTGGGTCGAGGTCTTCGGCCGGGCCTTCTTCGACGGCGGCCAGTGCGTGCGCTTCGTCGGCGTCGCGTCGGACGTCACCGAGCGCCGGGAAGCGGTCGACCGCCTGCTGCGTCAGGAACAGACCCTGCGCCTGGCCATGGACGCCGCCGATGTCGGCACCTGGCAGCTGGACCTCGACACCGGCGACCTGACCTGGTCGGATCGCTGCTATCAGCTGTTCGGCCTCCAGCCGGGCGAGCCGGTCGACCTCGAGACGGCCTACGCCCTGATCCATCCGGCCGATGAGCCCCAGGTGCGAGAGGCGACGGAGCGGGCTATCGACCCGAATGTCCGCGCGGACTACGCCATCGAGTATCGCGCGATCGGGCGCGACGACCATGTCGAGCGATGGCTGAGCGTCAAGGGCAAGGTGTTCTTCGGCGACGACGGCAAGTCCCGCCGTTTCGTCGGGGCCGTGGTCAATGTCACCGACCGCAAGCGCGCGGAGCTGCACCTGCGCCTGCTGGTCAACGAGCTGAACCACCGGGTGAAGAACAGCCTGGCCACCATCCAGGCCATCGCCACCCAGAGCTTCAACGGCCAGCGCCCGCTGGACCAGGCGCAGGAGGCCTTCTCCAGCCGCATCGTGGCCCTGGCCGAGGCCCACGACCTGCTGACCCGCGAGAACTGGGAGGGGGCCGAACTGCACGACGTCACCGCCCGGGTGGCGGCGTTGCACGGCGGCCCCGGCCGGTTCGACCTCAGTGGGCCATCGATCCGCCTTTCGCCCAAGAGCGCCCTATCGCTGTCGATGGCCCTGCACGAACTGGCCACGAACGCGATGAAGTACGGGGCGCTGTCGACGCCGGTGGGCCGGGTCCATGTCTCATGGGCGCTGGCTCCCGATCCCGGCGCGGCGCGGGTGGACCTGACCTGGACCGAAACAGGCGGCCCGCCTGTCGCCCCGCCCACCGAGCGGGGCTTCGGCTCACGTCTGATCGAGCGCGGCCTGGCGGCGGAACTGTCGGGTTCGGCGGCGATCGACTTTCACCCGGACGGGGTGGTGTGCCGGATCCGAGCCCTCACGGAGGCTTGAGGCTCTAATTCATGGACTTGGAGCGCGCTCGAGCGGTTTAACTTAACCTAACGCGCTAGGCCGACGCCGCGCGCAACGCCGCCGAGATCTGCTCGTCCGTCCTTCGCAGCGCCATCATCAGCGCCCCGGCCACGATCAGCGGCAGAACCGCCCAGACCAGCCAGCCCGCCACCGCCAGCGCCGTGGCCACCCCGATCAGGGCGGCGATGAACAGCTCGGCGAAGGTCGCCAGCACCGAACCGCCGCGCCGGCGCCGGAAGTCGGCGCGCTTGCCGGGCTTCTGATACCAGACGCCGATCAGGCCCGCGGTCCAGGCCGACAGCCCCGCGCCGATCGCGGTCCACAGCCCGGCCAGCGGCGCGTACCAGGCCAGGACGGCGATCGGGATGGCCAGCAGCACGGCCACCGGCAGCAGGGCGGCGGTCAGCTTGGCCTGGCGCAGAACGCCCATCGGGGCCGGGGCGATGGCCAGCAGATCGGGCGTGTCCTCGGCCGAGACGGTGATCCAGACGAGACTCCCGGCCACCTGTCCGGCCAGGAAGGTGACGGCGGCGGCCGGTCCGGCCAGGGCCCAGACCGGCATGTGCGCGGCGCCGCGGGCCAGCACCAGGGCGAGCGGCAGCATGTACAGCACCCGCAGCAGCACCTGGGACAGAAGGGCGGCGTCGCGGCTGATCAGGCGCAGCTCCTTGCGCACCGTGGCCTGGAACGGCCCGGCGGCGAACGGGCGGGTCGGCCCCCTCGCGCCCTTGCGGGTCTCGGCGCCCTGGGTGGCGGCGGCCGCGTCGGCGAAGCGCCGCCCCAGGGTCTGGGCGGCGAACAGGAAGATCCCCGCGCCCAGCGCGACCAGGATCAGCAGCGGGATCGGCTCGCCCAGGGCCGCGCGCAGCGGCAGGTCGGCGAAGGGCGGCGGCTGGATACGGCCCTCGCGCGCGTCCATGGCGATACGGGCGAACAGGCTCTCGCTGGCCTTCTGGCCCATCAGGTTGCGGTACTGGCTGGCCAGGAAGAAGGCCGCGCCGATCAGGGCCGCCATCACCTGGGCCACGGTGCGCGTGCGGCGCGGACCGATCACGGCGAACAGCGCCATGGCCAGCAGCAGGCCAATCCCGGATGCTCCCAGGGCGGCGGCGGCCAGCACCACGAACACGCCCAGCCAGGCCGGATGGCCCAGCACGATCGAGGGCGTCAGCAGCAGCACCGCCGGGACCATGAACCAGAGCCCGGCATTGACCGCCAGGCCCAGGGCCCGGACGAACAGCACCTTGCGCGGGGCCAGCGGCGAGGAGAACAGCAGATCGAGATCGCCGCGCTCATAGAGGGCGTCCGCCGAGGCCGCCAGGGTGCTGGACAGCATCAGGGTCAGGATCACCGCCAGCGCCAGGTCGACGATGACCACCGCCAGCGGAACCACCGGAACCTGCTGGCCGCGCAGGGCCAGGCCCATGGCCACGCCGCCGAACACGATCAGGCCGCCCAGGATCACGAAGGCGATCAGCGCCCCGGGTCCCCGCCCCTTGCGCCCCGCCAGAAAGCCGCGCCAGGCCAGGCGCAGCTCGTGGGCCAGCAGCCACGCCGTGCTGGCCGGCTTGAACGGCAGGCTCACGCGACGACGCCTTGAGGGACGGCCTCTGAGGTCAACTGCAGGAACACGTCCTCCAGCGTCCGGCCGCTGGCCTCGCCGGCCTTGCCGCGCAGCTCGTCCAGCGTGCCCTCGGCCAGCAGGCGGCCGCCGGCGATGATGCCGATGCGGTCGGCCATGCGTTCGGCGACTTCGAGAATGTGGGTGGTCAGGATCACCGTGGCGCCGGCGTCGACGCGCGCCCGCAGCATGTCCTTGACCAGGCGCGCGGCGGCCGCGTCCAGGCCGGTCAGCGGTTCGTCCAGGATCAGCAGCTTCGGATCGTGGATCAGCGCCCCGGCCAGGGCGACCTTCTGCTTCATGCCGCGCGAGAAGCCCTCGCACCGCCGCCGCGCCTCGCTGGTCAGGCCCAGGGTTTCGAGCAGGTTCTCGGCCCTGGCCTTGGCCGCGCGCGGCTCGATGTTCCAGAGGCCGGCGACGAACTCCAGATATTCAAGCGGGCTGAGCTTGTCGTAGATCATCGCCTCGTCGGGGGCCCAGGCCAGCAGGGCCTTGGCTGCGGCCGGATCCTTGCGGGCGTCGACCCCGAAGATCGCCACGTCGCCGCTGTCGGGCTGGGTCAGGCCCGCCACCATCCGCAAGGTGGTGGTCTTGCCGGCCCCGTTGGGACCCAGCAGCGCATAGAGCTCGCCAGCGTGGACCGTCAGGTCGAGGTCGGACACGGCGGGCTTGGCGAACGTCTTGTTCAAGCCGCGAACGATCAAGGCTTCCGTCAAAACCCGCCCCCAAAATCACACGCGGGCATGTGAGCGCGAAGTCGGGCCGGAAGCAAGGCGGCGACTAGAACCTACTCATAGCCTCGGTTCGACGGCGCGCCAGCAAGGCCAGAATCATGTTCCCCTCCCGCTGCAACGCGTCCAGCCGCTGCAGATGCTGCGAGAAGGTTTGCAAATCTAGCTCGGAGCTGAAGGCGTACTGGCCGCCTTGAATGTCCCACTCGGCCGTCCCTAGCAGACGTGAGCACTGCTCTATCGTGTCGAACGTCTCCAGCGAGATGGCGCTCAGCCGCGCCCGCTTGGGTCGCAGCTCGGCCACCGTCCTCTCGAAGACTGCGCGATAGTGCGCCTTGAGCTTGGGGGACATCCCGCTCCTGGCCACCCCGTCGAGGCCCTCGGCATCGTGCTGGGCGCGCAGGCGCTCACCGCGCTGGACCAGCGCTCGGCCCTGGTCCAGGCGCGCGCGCGTTAGGGCGCCGTCCCTGTCGCGCTTGCGGAAAGCGGGCGTCAGCAGCTCCGAGAGATTCAGCGCGAGCATCTCGCGCCCGACAGCCGCTTCCTCCGCCATGATCCTCATGACGAGCGGCTTGCTTTGCTCGGCGTAGAGCTGGGCCTGGCGTTTCTCGGCCGGCGTCAGGGCCGTGTAGTATGCATCGTTGAGCGTTTCCTGGATCTCATAGGGGATAGGGACCTGCCGCGCGACGCCGAGTGTCGGCCAAGCCAGCGCGCAGAGCGCCAGCGCCTTGATCATCGACCGCATGAAGCCCCCTCCATCCCGACCTAAGGTTGAGGTATCGACGGTCCGCGTCAAGCCCTACTCCGCCGCGATCGGCGCGCGCAGGGCCTCGACGTCACGCGCCGGCGGCAGGCCGTAGAGACGGCGGTATTCGCGGCTGAACTGCGAGGGGCTCTGGTAGCCGACCGAGAAGCCGGCCGCGCCGACGTCCAGGCCCTCGACCAGCATCAGGCGGCGAGCCTCGTAGAGCCGCAGCTGCTTCTGGTACTGCATCGGCGTCATGTTGGTGACGGCCTTGAAGTGATGGTGCAACGAGCTCTCGCTCATGCCCACGTGCTCGGCCAGGAGTTCGATCCGCAAGGTCTCGGCGAAATGCTCGCGCAGCCAGGCGACGGCGCGGGCGACCCGCTGGCCCTGGCCCTCGGCCATGGCGATGTGCATCAGGCGCGCCCCCTGCGGACCGCTCAGCAGGCGGTAGAGGATCTCCTGCTCGATCAGCGGGGCCATAGCCGCCACGTCCCCCGGACGCTCCAGCAGCCTCAGCAGCCGCAGGGTGGCGTCCAGCAGCTCCGGCGAGGCGGGGTTCACCGCCACGCCGCGCACGCCGCTGGGGGTGGCCGAGGCCTGCTCGGGCAGGCGGCCGATCAGCTCGGCCAGGCGGGCCGGATTGATCGCCACGCCGACGCACAGGTGCGGCTCGGCGTCGCTGGCCTGGAGGATCCGCGCGGTGGCGGGCAGGTCCAGAGCCACCAGCAGGCAGTCGCCGACGCCGTAGTGCAGGTCCTGGTCGCCGACGGTCAGGCACTTGCGCCCGCCGGCCACTAGCCAGAACGACGGCCGCTGGTCGACGTGCAGCCGGCCGCTGGGGGAGCAGCGACGCGTCAGATAGAGGCCGTCGATCGCCGATTCCGGGCCGTCGTCCTTGGCGTAACGGGCGACCAGGCTGGCGATCTCGGCATAGACGGCCGCGCTGTCGGGGGCGTTGTCGGACGCGCTCAAGGGCTTGGTTTCCTGGGGTTTCGGACCATCGAACCTCTACGCCGCCGCGCGCGAGGCGAAAACCGCTCTCACAGCATTTTGCGGGATCGTGCATGAGCTTTGCAGGATCGGCATAACGCCGCCGTCCCGGCGCGTGGCAAACCTCCCGTCGTTCGATCCTCCCCGATCGGTCCCCAAACTCAAGGACACATTCCTATGGCCACCGCTAAAGGCTATGCGGCGCCCGCCGCCGGCGCGCCCCTGGCGCCGTTCAGCTTCGAACGTCGCGCGCCCAACGCCGACGACGTCGTCATCTCGATCAAGTACTGCGGCGTCTGCCACTCCGACATCCACATGGTCGACAACGGCTGGGGCCAGAGCGTCTATCCGATCGTACCCGGCCACGAGGTCGCCGGCGTGGTCACCGCCGTCGGCGCCAATGTCACGCGGTTCAAGGAAGGCGACCATGTCGGCGTCGGCTGCTTCGTCGACAGCTGCGTCACCTGCAAGGAGGCCCGCGACCTGGACCGCGAGCAGTACCAGCCGGGCCTCGTCCTGACCTACAGCGCCTTCGAGCCGGGGTCGGACACCCCGACCTATGGCGGCTATTCCGACCACATGGTGGTCAAGGAAGACTACGTCCTGTCGATCCCGGAGAACCTGCCGCTGGACGCCGCCGCCCCGCTGCTGTGCGCCGGGATCACGCTCTATTCGCCCCTGCGCCACTGGAACGCCGGTCCCGGCAAGAAGGTCGCGATCCTGGGCATGGGCGGCCTTGGCCACATGGGCGTCAAGCTGGCCCACGCCATGGGCGCCGAAGTCACGGTGCTGAGCCAGACCCTGTCCAAGCAGGCCGACGGCCTGAGGATGGGCGCGTCGCACTACTACGCGACCAACGATCCCAAGACCTTCGAGACCCTGGCCGGGACCTTCGACCTGCTGATCTGCACGGTCTCGGCCGGCATCGACTGGGGGGCGTACCTGAACCTCCTGAAGGTCGACGGCGCCATGGTGCTGGTCGGCGCGCCGGAAGAGCCCGTGCCGCTGAACGCCTTCGCCCTGATCCCCGGCCGCCGCACCCTGGCCGGCTCGATGATCGGCTCGATCAAGGAAACCCAGGAGATGCTCGACTTCTGCGGCGAAAAGAACATCGTCGCCGACATCGAGGTCATCGCGATCGACCAGATCAACGAGGCCTACAAGCGCATGGCCAGGAGCGACGTGCGCTACCGCTTCGTGATCGACATGAGCACGCTGTAGCCGAAGGTCCCCTTCTCCCGCCAAGGGAGAAGGGGAATTCCTAGAACCGCGTCTTGCAGCCCTGCCTCAGGTGCACGCCGCGCAGGAAGCCGCGCCGGGCGAGGCCCGCGTCGACCACCGCGTTCATGTGGCGGTCGGCCGGAGCCGCGCCGGTCATTTCGCGGACCAGGCCGCGGAACGGGATGATGCTGTTGATGATCGTCTTGCCGCCGGCCTCGGCCAGCTTGCCGGCGCGGTTCTCGGTATATTCGTTGCCCACCGAATAGTCGGGACCCAGCACCGCGTTCAGCTGGGTGATCTCGCCGGCGATCGCCTTGCAGGTCTTCAGGCCCTGCAGGCTGTAGGGATTGTCGAACGCCTTCTCCAGGATCGGCGGAATCTCGCGCTTGGACATGCCGACGTCACGGGCCGGCTGCGACCCGATGTCCACGGCCTTCTTCTTGGCCTCGCCCCAACGGCCGCCCGGCTCGTCCGGCGTCGTGGGCGGCTTCATCTGGGCGTGGGCCGGCCCCTGGACAGCGACCGTCAAGGCCAGCGCCGCCAACAGAGCCCCCCGATAAGTCTTGCGCGTCATCCCAAAGCCCTCCGCCTACATACTGAACGCCGATCAGGAACGGGAAGCGCCAAGGCCGGTTCCCGTTCCCGGACGGCTGTCCGGCCGTCGCGGATCAGCCGTAAGCATACTCCGGCTTGCCGTAGGTTCCGACTAGATTGACGCCGAAATTCGCGCCGTCGGAAAGATCGAACAGGAAGTTGTCGTTCGACCGGGCCATCATGCCGACGTCCTCGGTGGCCGCGGCCGCCAACAGGAAGCCGACCATGGCCGCCTTGGTGCCGATCCCGTCCGGGCCATCCCCGCCATAATAGGCCAGATAGTCGACGCGCGTGTCGATCAGGGCGTGCGCCTTGGCGTCGGTGGGTTCGCGACCGAAGATGGTCTCATAGGCCTCCTTGGTGGCCTCCAGCAGGGTCAGATTTCCATAGGCCTGCTTGAACGACTCCTTGGCCTCGCCGTTCTTGCCCAGGTTCACCGCGAAGTTGATGTAGCGGTTCACGATGTCGAACGTGGCGTAATAGTCGCTGTTCAGGTTGGTCGTGTTGGGTCCCGTCGGCGAGATCAGGAAGTCGTAGCCGGCCTGGGTCGGGATCTTCCCAGTGAAGAACTGGTAGTTCAGCGTGGCGACCGAGGTGGTCGAAGCCGCCACCGCGCTCAACACGCCGATGGCGTTGTTCACCGTCAACTTGCCATCGACCACCGCGGTCACCAGGCCGTTGAAGGCCTCGTGATCCGCCGCCGGGGCATAGCGCATGATATGGGTGAAGGCCGTGGTCAGCACCGTCTTCGGCGAGGTGTCGACCGGCGCGCCGGCGGGCGTCGTCACCTTCAGCGGCGCGCCGACATTGTTCAGCTCCTGCTCGTCCTTGGCGAAGATCAGCAGCTCCAGATCCGCCGTCCCCGCGGGAGCGACGCCCGAGAACACGCCGGTCGCGCTGTCCAGCTTCATCCACGACGGCAGGTCCGAACCGTCCTTCAGGGTGGCGTAGTAGGTCAGCGTTCCGCCCTCGGGATCGCTGAAGCTGGTCGCCGGCAAGGTATAGCTGAAGGCCTCGCCCTCCTTCCACTCCAGGGCGTTCGGAACGTCCCGGGCGATGGGCGCGTACGTCTTTGTCGTCGACGTGCGGGAAAAGACGTCCAGCAGGACGAGCGAAGCGTCGCCATAACCCTGGCGCCAACCGGTCTCGACGTAATAGACGCCGCTGTAGGTCGCGAGCACGCCGTAGGCGGCGTCGGCCTTGTAGGCGGCGCCGGCGTAGACGAAACTGTTCGGGTCGTTGCCCTCGTCGTTCACGCCGATAACGTTCCCGAACTGGTCGTAGATCGTCATCTCCTTGGGATCGGAGAACGAGGCCGAGATGAAGTCGTACCGCACGCCCGCCGTGAGCGTGACCTTGTAGAGCGTGCGAGTCCCTATCGCGTCGGTCGTGGCCAGCTCGGCTACTTTGTCGACGCCGGCCGGCATGTTCGAATAGGCTCGGAAGAATATCTCGGTCGCGCTGCTCTTCGCCGCGGCCGAGAGCTTCGGCTGCGTCGTATCGGTCGTATAAGGAAGCACCTAAATCCCCCGCAAATCAGACTTACCTGAGCGTGCAAGCCTTTCGGGGACACAACCATGCTATTTTTGGCTTGGCAATACGGCGGAAACCAACCTCGCGAACAACGCGCGCGGAATCGCTAGATCCGTCGAGAAGCCGACAATAATCAACGGGTTGGAAGCCGGATCGCGGATCATCCACGGCCTGGCGCGCGAAGAATCGCCTCAGTTCGGCGGCGTCGCCGCTTCCAGGTCGAAGGCGGCGTCGAAGGCGTCGTCGTTGGGCACGGCCCCTTCGAGCGCGCTCTCGAACAGGTCCTCCAGCGCGTCCCAGATGAAGGTCAGCTGTTCCAGCACGGCCGGGACCTTGGCCGGATCGAAGCCCGGATAGAGGTCCTCGACCAGCCACAGGCCGGTCTCGGCGTCGTAGCCGAAGCGGCAGCCGATCAGCCGGAACTGGGCCTTGGCCACCGTCTCGAACAGGGCCGTCAGGTCGCGGGCGTCCGCCAGGTCCTCGGGATCCAGGACGAGGCAGCGCGCCTGCAGCCAGCCATGGTCGGGCAGCAGGTAGAACGCGCCCTCCTCCTCGCCGCCGGACACCTCGAGGCCGCGATCGATCGCCTCGACCACATAGCCGGCCTCGCGGCAGGCCTTGGTCAGGTCGGCCAGCAGGGCGGCTTCCTGGTCGGGAGTGAGGTCGGTCATGGGAGGAGGCTCCTTACGCGATTGGCGTCGGGATTTCACGATAGCAGAAAAGCGCCGACCGCTTGTCGCCCCGACCCTCCGCTTCGCTGCGGCCGGGATGACAAGGGTCTGGAATTTGGGCGTGAGCCCTAGCTCCGGTAATCGCCGTTGATCGCGACGTATTGCTTGGTCAGGTCGCAGGTCCAGACCGTGGACGAGCCCTTGCCGACGCCGACGTCGACGCTGACCTCGAATTCCTGGTTCTTGACGTAGGCGCTCATCTTGGCCTCGTCGTATTCGGCCGACACCAGGCCGTCGCGAGCGGCGTAGAGGTCGCCGAACTTGACGCTGATCTTCTCGCGGGCGACCGGCTCGTCGGCGCGGCCGACGGCCATGACGATGCGGCCCCAGTTGGCGTCCTCGCCGGCGAAGGCGGTCTTGACCAGCGGGCTCTCGGCGATGGTGCGGGCGATCTTGCGGGCGCTGGCCGGGCTCTCGGCGCCGTTGACGGTGATCTTGACGAACTTGGTGGCGCCCTCGCCGTCCTTGACCAGCTGCAGGGCCAGATCCAGCAGCACGCCTTCCAGCTTCTCGCGGAAGTCGGCCAGGCGCTTGTCGCCCGGACGGCTGATCTTGGGCGCGCCCGACTGGCCGGTGGCGAACAGCAGCAGGGTGTCGTTGGTCGAGCGGTCGCCGTCCACCGTCACGCAGTTGAAGGTCGTGCGGGTATAGAGGCTGACCAGGGTCTGCAGCGCCGCCGGCGCGATGGCCGCGTCGGTGGCCACGAAGGCCAGCATGGTGGCCATGTCGGGCGCGATCATGCCCGAGCCCTTGGCGATGCCGGCGATCTTCACTTCCACGCCGTCGATCAGCGCCGTGGCGTAGGCGCCTTTCGGGAAGGTGTCGGTGGTCATGATCGCCCGGCCGGCCTCGGCCCAGGCGTCGGCCTTCAGGCGGGCTTCGACCTCCGGCAGGCGGGCGGTGATCTTGCTGTCGTCGAGGATGACGCCGATGACGCCGGTCGAGGCCATCATCACGTCGCGCTGGCGGCAGTCCAGGCGCTTGCCGACGGCCGTGGCCACGCGGCGCACCGCGTCGGCGCCGGGACGGCCGGTGAAGCTGTTGGCGCAGCCGGCGTTGACCACCAGGGCGCGGACGTCCGCGCCGCCCGTGGCGGCCAGCTGGCGCTTGCACCAGTCGACCGGGGCCGAGCCGACGCCGTGGCGCGTGAACACCCCCGCCGCCGAGGTGCCCTCGGCGAAGCGCATCAGAAGCAGGTCCTCGCGCTCGTGCTTGTAGAAGCCGGCGCGGCCGGTGGCGATCTCGACGCCGGGGATCGGCGGGATGACCGGGAACGGCACGGCCAGGGGCGAGATCGCCAGGCCGGGCTTGCCCGCGCCCCCGGAGACGGGCTTGGCGGGCGCGGTCTTGGCGGGGACCGGGGCGGTCGGGCTGGCGAGATCCTCGCCGGCCGACTTCTGGGCGCGGCGCAGGCCGGCGCGCTTCAGGGCCGAGGTCAGCGGATCGACCAGGGCGCGCTCGATCGCAGCGCCGGCGGCGGCCACCGGATTGGCCGAACCCGACGCGGCCTCGGGGGCCTTCGCGGCGGTGGTCTTGCCCGAAGTCTTGCCGGCCTTCTGAGGGGTCTTGGTCATGTGGGCCGCTCTTACTTCTTGGCGGGTTGGACAGGTTGGGCGGGCGGCGGGGCCGAGGCCGGGGCCCCGCCCTGCAGCTCCGCCGGCGCCGAGGCCGGCTCCTGGGCGCCGGTCGCGCCGGAGACGTCCTGGGGCTTGCCGATCAGCATCTCGACCTTGGCCGAGCCGCGCAGCTTCTCGAGAATGTCGCGCACCTGGTCATAGGTCAGGAAGCGCACGATCTGCGGACGGGCGGCCTCCAGCGTGATCGGCTCCTCGGTGCGCTTGTCCTCGACCTTGACGATGACCCAGCCGCCCTCGGCCGCGAACGGACCGACCAGCGCGCCCTTCTGGGCGTCCTTCAGGGCCACGCCATAGGGCTCGGGCATCACGTCCAGGGTGAAGTAGCCCAGGTCGCCGCCGTTGAAACGGGTCGCCTGGTCGGTGGAGCGCTCCATGGCCAAGGCGTCGAACGAAGCGCCGGAGGCCAGCAGCTTCTTGATGCTGTCGGCTTCGGCCTGGCTGCCGACGATGATCTGGCGGGCGCGGATCTCTTCCGAGCGTTTCGAAAGCTTCTGCTGCTCGGCGTAGAGCTTGCGGATGGCGTCCTCGGTGACGGCCTTTTCCACCACGCCCTCGACCAGCATGTCGCCCAGGATTCGCTCGCGGGCGGCGGCCAGGCGGCGCTGGGCCACCGGATCCTTGTCGATCTTGCGCTTGGAGGCCTCGGCGGCCAGCAGCTTCTGGTCGATCACCTCGTCGAGGCGCTGGCGGAAGACCTCGCTGGAGATGTCCAGCGGCTCGCCCTCGCTGATCAGTCCCTGGGCCACGGCCTCGCGCTTGACGTCGGACGCCCAGATCACCTGGCCGTTGACGCGCGCCACCGCGGTGTCGCCAGGCTCCGGCGGCTTGTCGGCGACCTTGTTCTGGCCGCAGGCGGCCAGCAGCAAGGCGCAGGCGATGGCGCTGATCATACCGACGCGGCGTAGAGTGCTGTTCAAGGCCAAGATCTCCGGCTTTGCTGAAGCCGCTCTAGCGCGGTTTTTCGCCAAGAGGAAACGGCTTCGGCGTGGAAAGCGTTCGAGCCCCCGAAAACCGAGGCGGGACGGCCACTAAGGGGCCCGGAAGCCTTACTTGCGACAGGGTCTTCGCGTTGACACCAAGATGACCGGTGCTTAAGTCTCCGGCCGCACCGGAATAGCGGATTTTATCCGTTGCTCCAGCGCGACTTCATCTTCCGTAGTCGAGGCCGCACAGCCTTAGCGCCGGCCTCCTCGTCAAACCGTCCCACCGGATTCCCCCCGCATGCTTGGTCTCGCCAAAAAGCTCTTCGGCTCTTCCAACGAACGCAAGGTCAAGACGCTGACCGCGCGCGTGGCGAAGATCAACGCCTACGAGGCCGAATACGCCGCCCTGTCCGACGAGGCCCTGAAGGCCAAGACGGCCGAGTTCAAGGCGCGCCTCGAGAAGGGCCAGACCCTCGACGACATCCTGAACGAGGCCTTCGCGGTCGTTCGCGAGGCGTCCAAGCGCGTGCTGGGCATGCGCCACTTCGACGTGCAGCTGGTCGGCGGCATGGTGCTGCACTTCTCGGGCATCTCGGAAATGCGCACGGGCGAGGGCAAGACCCTGGTCGCCACCCTGCCGACCTATCTGAACGCCCTGGAAGGCAAGGGCGTCCACGTCATCACCGTCAACGACTACCTGGCCCGCCGCGACGCCGACTGGATGGGCCAGATCTACAATTTCCTGGGCCTCAGCTACGGCGTGATCGTCAACGGCCTCTCCCAGGGCGAGCGCCAGCGCGCCTATCGCAGCGACATCACCTACGGCACCAACAACGAATTCGGCTTCGACTACCTGCGCGACAACCTCGTCTACAGCGTCGAGGAAATGGTCCAGCGCGGCCACAACTTCGTCATCGTCGACGAAGTGGACTCGATCCTGATCGACGAAGCCCGCACGCCGCTGATCATCTCGGGCCCGACCGAGGACCGCAGCGAGTTCTACAAGACGATCGACGTGCTGGTGAAGCAGCTGATCCTGGACAAGGGTACGTACGACCACGACGAGAAGCAGAAGCAGGTCATCCTGACCGAGGACGGCCAGGAGAAGATCGAGGAGATGCTGATGTCGGGCGGCCACCTGGCCGAGGACTCGGCGGGCCTCTACGACGCGGCCAACGTCTCGGTGGTGCACCACGTCAACCAGGCCCTGCGCGCCAACGTGCTGTACACGCGTGACAAGGACTACATCGTCAAGGGCGGCGAGGTGATCCTGATCGACGAGTTCACCGGCCGCATGATGACCGGCCGCCGCCTGTCGGAAGGCCTGCACCAGGCCATCGAGGCCAAGGAAGGCGCCGACATCCAGCCCGAGAACCAGACCCTGGCCTCGGTGACCATCCAGAACTACTTCCGCCTCTACAAGAAGCTGTCGGGCATGACCGGCACGGCCTCGACCGAGGCCCAGGAGTTCGACGACATCTACAAGATGGGCGTCAGCGAAATCCCGACCAACCGGCCGGTCCAGCGCATCGACGACGATGACGAGGTCTATCGCACCGAGCGCGAGAAGAACGAGGCCATCCTCAAGCAGATCGCCGACTGCCACGTGCGCGGCCAGCCGATCCTGGTCGGCACCGTCTCGATCGAGAAGTCGGAAGAGCTGTCCAAGCTGCTGTCCAGCTTCTCGTTCGAGAACAACGGCAAGAAGCAGAAGGGCATCCCGCACCAGGTGCTGAACGCCCGCTTCCACGAGCAGGAAGCCGTGATCGTCGCCGACGCGGGCGTGCCCGGCGCGGTGACCATCGCCACCAACATGGCCGGCCGCGGCACCGACATCCAGCTGGGCGGCAACATCGACATGCGCCTGTTCAACTGGCGCCAGCAGCAGAAGGGCATGGGCCTGGAGATCACCCACGAGGACGAGGTCGCCGAGCGCGCCCGCCTCGAGGCCGAGATCGCCGACGCAAAGGCCAAGGCGCTGGCCGCCGGCGGCCTGTTCGTGCTGGGCACCGAGCGCCACGAAAGCCGCCGCATCGACAACCAGCTGCGCGGCCGCACCGGCCGTCAGGGCGACCCGGGCCGGTCGAAGTTCTTCCTGTCCTGCGAGGACGACCTGCTGCGCATCTTCGCCGGCGAGCGTCTGGACGCGATCATGCGCACCTTCGGCGTCCAGGAAGGCGAGGCCATCACCCACAAGTGGCTGAACAACGCCATCGCCACGGCGCAAAAGCGCGTCGAGCAGCGCAACTACGAGATCCGCAAGAACCTCCTGAAGTACGACGACGTCGTCAACGACCAGCGCAAGGCCGTGTTCGAGCAGCGCCAGGAGTTCATGGAGAGCGACGACCTCTCGGACATCATCGTCGAGATGCGTCACGACACGATCGACGACCTGGTGGCCCGTCACCTGCCGCCCAAGGCCTATGCCGAACAGTGGGACATCGAGGGCCTGAAGGAACGGGTCCAGTCGATCCTGGGCCTGGACCTGCCGATCGAGGCGTGGGCCGCCGAGGAAGGCATCGCCGACGAGGAGATCAAGCAACGCCTCGTCAAGGCCGCCGACGACTACGCCGCCCAGCGCGAGGTGATCATCACGCCCGAGCAGATGCGCTCGGTCGAGAAGAACTTCCTGCTGCAGATGATCGATCTGCAGTGGCGCGAGCACCTGATGCACCTGGACCACCTGCGCAACGTCATCGGCCTGCGCGGCTATGGCCAGCGCGATCCGCTGAACGAATACAAGACCGAGGCCTTCTCGCTGTTCGAGAAGCTGCTGGGCGATCTGCGCACCAACACCACCCGCTGGCTGATGACGGTCGAGATTGCCTATGCCGAGCCGGAAGTCCCGCAGTCGTCGCTGGAAAACCTGGTCGAGGTCCACCTGGACCCGCTGACCGGCGAGAACGCCGCCGTCGCCGGCGCGATCCCCGACGGCCTGTCGCCGCAACAGCGCCAGGCCCTGCCGATCTCGTCCCTGCCGGAAGAGTGGGAGCGCACCAACCGCAACGCCCCCTGCCCCTGCGGCTCGGGCAAGAAGTTCAAGCAGTGCCACGGCTCGCTGGTGTAAGACGAGACGAAGCCTGAGCCTTGAAACGCCCGCCCTGGGAGACCGGGGCGGGCGTTTTGCTTGGCGCTAGATAGCTGATTTTAGAGCCTGTTTATCCCGTTTAGATGGTTCCATCTAACGGGACAGGCTCTAGGCCCTTCGCGCGGGCAGAAGGATCACCGCCGCCGCCCCGACCAGGATCACCGCCGCGCTGACGCCCGACATCCGCAGCCCCGCCGCCACGTCCGTCCCGGCCAGCGCCCCGAAGATCGCCACCCCGGCCGCGCCGCCGACCTGGCGGCAGGCGTTGAGCGTTCCCGAGGCCGCGCCGGCGTCGTGTCGGTCGACGCTGGCCAGCAGGCCGCTGGTCAGGGCCGGGATCGCCAGGCCCATGCCGCCGGGGATCAGGGCGAAGCCGGGCATCATCTCCAACAGGCCGCTATCGGGTCCCAGCCGGGCGGTCAGGGCGTAGCCGCACGCGGCGATCAGCACGCCGCCTGCGGTCACCGTCCTGGCGCCCAGCCGCGCCACGAGCCCGCCGCTGACCAGATTCGACAGCACGAAGGTCGCCGTCAGCGGCAGGAAGGCGATCCCGGCCTTGCCCGGCGCCCAGTGCAGGGCGCGCAGCATGTAGAGGCCCAGCACGAAGATCAGCCCGTAATAGGTGAAGTTCAGGGCCGAGCCGACCACCACCGCCGTCCAGGCCGGGCGCTTGCGGAACGCCGCCAGCGGCATGGCCGGGTGCGAGGCATGGCGCTCGACCCACACGAAGGCGGCGGCCAGCAGCAGGCCGGAGACCAGGGCGAGCAGCGGCCAGCCGTTCCATCCTCGATGTCCGCCCTCGATCAGCCCGCCGACCAGCAGGGTGACGGCGGCGACGGCCAGGGCCTGGCCGGGGATGTCGAACGGGACCTTCGGCCTGGGCGGCGTCGTGGGGGCGACGAGCAGGGTCAGCATCGCCCCGGCCGCGCAGAGCGGCAGGTTGACGAAGAACACCCAGCGCCAGCCGACCGCCTCGACCAGCAGGCCGCCCAGCACCGGGCCGGCGGCGATCGACACCCCGCCGGCGGCGGTCCACCAGCCAACGGCCGTAACGCGCGCCCGATCGTCGCCATGCGCGGCGTGGGCGATCAGGGCCAGGGACGGCGGGATCAGCAGCGCCCCGGCCGCGCCTTGCGCCACCCGGGCCAGGATCAGCGCCAGCGGGCTCCCCGCGACGCCGCAGGCGGCCGAGGCGAGGCCGAACAGCGCCAGCCCCGCCATGAACGCCCGCTTGGGTCCGACCCGGTCGCCGATCGCGCCAGCCGACAGCAGCATCGCCGCCAGGGCCAGCACATAGGCGTCGACCACCCATTGCAGCTGCGCGGTCGGGGCGTCGAAGGCCTTGCCGATGGCGTCCAGCGCGACATTGACGATGGTCACGTCCAGCTGGGTGACCAGGAAGCCGAAGCTGGCGGCGGCGGTGATCCAGCCGAGGCGGGAAGGCTTGGTGCTCATGGCCTGCGTCATGCCCTGGTCCGGCGCGCGATTGCTACACGCGTCGATGAACCATTCCGGCGGCGATCGGTCTAGGATGCCGGTCATGGACGCCAATATCGCTTCCCCCGCCGCCCTGATCGGCGACCCGACCCGTGCGGCCATGCTGCAGGCCTTGCAGGACGGTCGCGCCCAGCCCGCCAGCGCCCTGGCCTGGGCCGCCGGGGTCACCGCCCAGGCGGCCAGCAACCACCTCGCCAAGCTGGTCGACGGCGGCCTGCTGGCGGTCGAGCGCGAGGGGCGTCATCGCTACTACCGCCTGGCCAGCGCGGAGGTGGCCCACGCGATCGAGGCGCTGTCGGCGCTGGCCGCGCCCGTTCGCTCCCTGGAGATCCCGCGCTCGCCGAAGGCTAGGGCGCTGCGCGACGCGCGGTGCTGCTACGGCCATCTGGCCGGACGGCTGGGGGTGAGGGTGTGCGAAGCGCTGGTCGACCGCGACCTGATCCGACCGGCGGATGGGAAACTCTACGACGTCACGGCCGAAGGGCGACGCTGGTTCGAGGACCTGGGCGTCGCGGTCGAGACCCTGCGCTCGCCGCGCGGCGTCGCCCGCCAATGCCTGGACTGGACCGAGCGGCGGCATCACCTGGCCGGGCCGCTCGGGGTCAAACTGCTGGAGACGATGACGGCGCACGGCTGGCTGGCGCTGGAGGCCAAGGGACGGGCGGTGCGGGTGACGGCCGAAGGCGCGCTGGCGTTGCGGGCGCGGCTGGGCGTGAGCCTGGAGGATGAGGGACGGGTCGCGGCCTGAAAGTCACTTTCCTCCCCCTCTTGGGGGAGGGGGACCGCCGAATGGCGGTGGAGGGGGCAGCCGCGGCGAGCGCGCCACCGCTTCGCGGACCCCCTCCGTCTCGATGCGTATTCGCATCGATCCACCTCCCCCTAATGGGGAGGAGAGACCCACGCGCCTCCTAGGGCCGCAGCACCACGCCCACGTCCGCCGGCGTCCCGCCGTCCACCTGCGCCAGGTACGCGGCCTGAACGGCCTCGGGGCCCTGCCCGGTCTCCACTTTCAACCATCGCGGCGCGTCGGCCACGAAGCCGCTCCACGCCGCGCCGTAGCGTCGCTCGAACTCGCCCGGCGCCCAGTCCTGGCGCCGCTTGGCGATGCGGCTCGGCGCGAAGAAGAACGCCGGCGCCGGGCCAGGCAGGGCGCTTCCGCCGCTGTTCTCGGACTTGGGCGCCTCCCAGTGGGTGCCGCCGACCAGGATCGAGGCCTTCAGGTCGTCGGCGAACCGGTTGTGAACGCTCGCCAGCACCGCCGCGTCGCCCGCGAAGTCGACGAACGCCGCCGGTCCGTCGATCGCCGCCGTCGCCATGTCGTCGTACAGCACGACCTGATCGTAGAACCCCAGCCCCTCGACGAAGGCCTTGTTGCGGGGCGAGGTCAGGCCCACGACCTTCACCCCGCCGCGCCGCTTCAGCAGCGCCGCCAGGCCAATCGCCGTCTTGGACGAGGCGCTGGAGAGGATCACGCTCGTCGCGCCGTAGAAGTCATTCTCGTCGAGCTGGTCGTCGATCAGGAACGCGGTGATGAACAACGGCTGCAGCAACGCCTTGTGCGCCTCCAGGCCGTCGTCTTCTCCGACCGCCTGGTACTGGTTGTAGACCACCGCCAGATGCGCGCGATGCGGCGCGACGTCGGTGAAGCCGGTCTTGCCCGGCTTGGCCAGCACGGTCAGGTGCGTCGACATCGGCCAATAGCCGTAGAACCGCTGGCCGACCGCGATGTCCGGGTGGTTCGAGGCCTCGGCCCGGGCGTGGCCCCAGACCGGCACGCGGCCGAAACCCTCCGGCGCCGGGAAGAAGTCCCAGTATTTCATCGCCTCGCCGAACACGGCGTAGGTGATGTTGTTGGCCGTCAGGGCGAAGCTCTCGATCGCCAGGCGGACCTCGCCGTCGTTCAGCGGCGCGGGCGCGGCGTCGCGGACCTCGGCGCGGCGCAGGTTGTCTTTGGCGACCAGCAGGTCCCAGCCCATGGCGTTCTCTCCCTCGGTTTCCGATCGAGGCTAGGCGGCGGCGGAGAAGGCGTCAAACGAGCGTTTGTCTCTCCGTGCATAGTCCCGCGCGGTGAAACCGAGCCCAGGACCTAGGGGCGAAGGCGCGCCGCGCATTGTCACCAGAACAATGTTTCCGTTGCCCCGACGGCGGCCAGGGGGCAATCCAAGCCATCCCTCGCCCGATGGAACCGCCATGACCACGACGCCCCTGCCCTTGCGCCACTTCCTGCTGGCCCTGGCCGTGGTGGCGGTGTGGGGCACCAATTTCGTGGTCATCCGCATCGGCCTGAACCACCTGCCGCCGCTGCTGTTCGCGACCTTGCGCTTCTGCATGGTGCTGGTTCCGATGGTGTTCATCGTCAAGCGGCCGGCGGTGTCCTGGGCGAATCTGGCGGCCTATGGCCTGCTGATCGGCGCGGGCCAGTTCGGCCTGCTGTTCGTGGCCATGAAGGGCCACATCTCGCCGGGCCTGGCCTCGCTGATCCTGCAGACCCAGGTGTTCTTCACCATCGGCATGGCCATGTGGATCAGCAAGGAGCGGATCCAGGGCTTCCAGGTCGCGGCCCTGGCGCTGGCCATCGCCGGCATCGTGGTGATCGCCGCCCACGGCGGCGGGGCGGCCACGCCGCTGGGCGTGATGCTGGGCCTCTTGGCCGCGCTCAGCTGGTCGGGCGGCAACATCGTCGCGCGCCAGGCCGGGCCGGTGAACATGCTGGGCTATGTCGTCTGGGCCAGCCTGTTCTCGATCCCGCCGCTGTTTCTCATGTCGCTGTGGCTGGAAGGCTGGCCGGCCATCGTCAAGGGCGTGACCGGCGCGGGCCTGTCGACCTGGCTCGCCGTGGCCTGGCAGGCCGTGGGCAACACCATGTTCGGCTACGCCGCCTGGGGCTGGCTGCTGGCGCGGCACCCGGCCGCCACCGTGACCCCGATGGCCCTGCTGGTCCCGGTGTTCGGCATGAGCGCCTCCGCCCTGGTGCTGGGCGAGGGCCTGCCGGCCTGGAAGCTGATCGCCGCGGCGCTGGTGCTGACGGGCCTGGCGGTGAACATGCTGTGGCCGAAGGTGCGGATGAAGTTCCTGGCGCCCGCCTAAAACGGACATTGACCTCCCCCGCGTCACCCGCCTGACCCTGCCTTAAAACAGGGAGGCCGCCATGACGCCGTTCGAGGTGAACTGGACCCCGGCGCAGATCGACAAGGTCCTCGCCCAGGTTCGCGCCTATGAGTTTCCGCCGGCGCCGGAGGGCGGCGGCTGGGGCTATGGCTGCGACGCCGATTTCCTGCGAGACCTTTGCGCCTACTGGACCGAGGGCTTCGACGTCGCGGCGGCCCTGGCCAATCTCAACCGCTTCCCGCAGTTCACCGCGACGATCGAGGATCTCGACATCCACTTCGTCCATGTGGTCGGGGAGGCGAAGGGCAAGCGGCCGCTGCTGATCAGCCACGGCTGGCCGGGGTCGCACTTCGAGTTCTGGGACGCCATCGCGCTCCTGGCCTTCCCCTCGCGCCACGGCGGCGACCCGGCCGATGCGTTCGACCTGGTGATCCCGTCGCTGCCGGGCTTCGGCTTCTCCGGAAAGCCCAAGCGGCCGCTGGGCCAGCGGGCGACGGCGCGGATCTTCGACACGCTGATGACCGATGTCCTCGGCTATCCGACCTATCTGGCCCAGGGCGGCGACTGGGGCGGCCTCGTCACCTCGTGGCTGGGTCTGGACCACGCCGCGCATGTGAAGGCCATCCACCTGAACATGATCGGCCTGCGCCCAGCCGGCCCGCCCACGACCCCCGAGGAGATCGCCTGGATCACCGGCTTCGGCGCCCAGATGGATCTCTGGGGCGCCTATTTCCGCCTGCAGGCCAGCAAGCCGCAGTCCGTCGCCTGGCTCGGCGCCAGCAACCCCGTCGGCCAGGCGGCCTGGATCCTCGAGCGTTTCCACGACTGGGCCGACCTGTCGCAGAAGCCTTTCGAGCGGGTGTTCACGCGCGACCAGCTGCTGACCAACCTGATGATCTATGTGATGACCGGCAGCTTCACGACCGGCGCCTGGTACTACCGGGCCATGCTGGAGGAAGGCGGCCCCGTCCTGGCCGAAGGGCAGCGCTGCGAGACCCCAACCGCCTTCGCCAACTTCCCTGGCGAGAGCATCTACAAGCCCCCGCCCCGCTCGTGGGCCGACCGGGCCTACAACATCGTCCGCTGGACCGAACAGCCGCGCGGCGGCCACTTCGCGGCGATGGAGGAGCCTGAGCTGTTCGTCGACGATGTGCGCGCCTGGGCGCGCGCGACCTGAAGATTTTCTGACCCGTCGGCGAGAATATTGGACCTTATCGCCCGTTCCCGCGCGGCTAAGGTCGCGCCCGTCGTCGCCTGGATTACAAGTACGAGGAAACGCCGATGTCCGACCGCAAGCTCCACCCCGAGACCCTGGCCCTGCACGCCGGCTGGCGCGCCGATCCCGCCACGGGGGCCGTGGCGCCGCCGATCTACCAGACAACCTCGTACCAGTTCGAAAGCGCCGAGCACGCGGCCGACCTGTTCGCCCTGCGCAAGCTGGGCAACATCTACACCCGCCTGGGCAACCCCACGACCGACATCCTGGAGCAGCGGCTGGCGGCTCTTGAAGGCGGCGCCGCGGCCCTGGCCGTCGCTTCGGGCCAGGCGGCCTCGGCCCTGGCGATCCAGAACCTGGCCCGGACCGGCGACAATATTGTCAGCTCGACGGACCTCTATGGCGGCACCTGGAACCTGTTCGCCAACACCCTGCGCGACCAGGGGATCGAGGTTCGCTTCGTCGATCCGCAGGACCCGCAAGCCTTCGCCCGCGCCACCGACGAACGCACCCGCGCCTACTACGCCGAGACCCTGCCCAATCCGAAACTGACCGTCTTCCCGATCGCCGAGGTGGCGCAGATCGGCCGCGAGCTGGGCGTCCCCCTGATCGTCGACAACACCGCCGCCCCGCTGCTGGCCCGACCGCTGGAGCATGGCGCGGCGATCGTCGTCTATTCGACCACCAAATATATCGGCGGCCACGGCACCTCGATCGGCGGCGTCATCATCGACGGCGGCAATTTCGACTGGACGGCCCATCCCGAGCGCAGCCCGACCCTGAACACGCCCGACCCCAGCTATCACGGCGCGGTGTGGTCGGAGGCCGCCAAGCCGCTGGGTCCGATCGCCTATGTCCTGCGCGCCCGCACGGTGCTGCTGCGCGACCTGGGCGCGGCGCTTTCGCCGTTCAACGCCTTCCAGATCCTGCAAGGGCTGGAGACCCTGCCGCTGCGCATCGCCCGCCATAGCCAGAACGCCGCCGCCGTGGCCCAGGCGCTTTCCCAGACGCCGGGCGTGACGCGCGTGATCCACCCCAGCGTCCAGACCGGCCTCCAGCGCGAGCGCGCCGACCGCTATCTGTCGGGCGGCCACGGCGGCCTGGTCGGCTTCGAGCTGGCGGGGGGCCGCGAGGCGGGCCGCAAGTTCATCGACGCGCTGAAACTGTTCTACCACGTGGCCAATATCGGCGACGCGCGCAGCCTGGCGATCCACCCGGCCTCGACCACCCACTCGCAGCTCAGCGCCGAGGAGCAGGCCGCGACGGGGGTGTCCGACGGCTATGTGCGCCTGTCGATCGGCCTGGAGCATATCGACGACATCCTGGCCGACCTGAACCAGGCCTTGGCGGCGGCCCAGTAGGTCGATCGCCCGCGCGGGTTCCGCTTGCCCGGAACCCGCGCGCGCCTCTATCCAGAGGGCATGACAAGCCCCCGCTACGATTTCGCCTCTGACAACGTCGCCGGCGCCATGCCCGAGGTCATGGAGGCCCTGATCGCCGCCAACGCCGGAACGGCCTCGGGCTATGGGACAGACCATGTCAGCAAGGCCGCAGGCGACCGCATCCGCGCCCTGCTGGACGCCGACGCCGAGGTCCGGTTCACGGCCTCGGGCACAGCGGCCAACGCCTTCGCCCTGACCCTGCTGGCCGCCCCGCACGAAGCGGTGCTGGCCCACCAGCACGCTCACATCTGCACCGACGAGACCGGCGCGCCGGGCTTCTTCAGCCAGGGCGGCGGGCTGATCGGCCTGCCCGGCGCCTCGGGCAAGATCGCGCTGGCGGGTCTCGAGGCGGCCCTGGCGCGGCCCGAGGTCTCGTACAACCAGCCCGCCAACGCCCTGTCCCTGACCACCGCCACCGAATACGGCACGGTCTATTCCGAAGACCATCTGCGCGCGCTGATCGCGCCGGTGAAGGCCAAGGGCTACGGCGTCCACCTGGACGGCGCCCGCCTGGCCAACGCCGTGGCCGCCGGCTTCGACCTGAAGAGCGTGGCCAGGATGGGCGTCGATATCCTGGTGATGGGCGGCACCAAGGCCGGCTCGACCCCGACCGAGGCCGTGGTGTTCCTCAACCCCGATCACGCCCGTCGCCTGGACGCCCGCCTGAAGCACGCCGGCCAGCTGGTCTCCAAGGGCCGCTTCCTGGCCGCCCCGTGGCTGGGCCTGCTGGGCGAGGACGGGTCAACCGGTCCCTGGGCCGCGCGCGCCGCTCACGCCAACGCCATGGCCCGCAAGCTGGCCGAGTTGATGCCGTTTTCGATCAAGCACCCGGTCGAGGCCAACGGCGTCTTCGTCGAGATGGACGACCCCACCCTGGAGCGCCTGCGCGGCGAAGGCTGGTTCGTCTATCGCTTCCTGGACGGGACCGTGCGCTTCATGTGCTCGTGGGCGACGACGCCGGAGATGGTGGAAGACCTGGGCGCGGCGCTGGCGCGGGTGGCCTAAGTAGATGCTCCCCCGCGCGCGGGGGAGCTGTCGCGGAGCGACTGAGGGGGCTAATGCGGCAGGGGCTCCAGCTAGCCCCCTCCGGCCCTCCGGGCTGCCTCCCCGGCATCGCGGGGGAGGATCTTTGGCGCCGCTTCGGCCTGAGCGAAAGCCACGACCTCCGCCGCCGCCGCGCTGGCGCTCGTCTCGGTGATCCCCAGCAGCTGGGCGATCTCACTGGCCGGGGCCGGGCGGCTGATGAAATAACCTTGGATCTCGGCGCAGCCCTGGCCTCGAAGGGCGTTCAGCTGTTCCAGGGTCTCGACGCCCTCGGCCGTGGTGACGATGCCCATGGACGAGCCGAGGTCCAGCACGGCCTTGATGATGGCCATGGCGTCGCTGTCTTCCAGGATGTCGCGCACGAAGGTCTGGTCGATCTTGATCTTGTCGAACGGGAAGCTGCGCAGATAGCTGAGCGAGCTGTAGCCCGTGCCGAAGTCGTCCATCGAGATCCGCACGCCCAGGGCTTTCAGGTCGTGCAGCATCGACATGTTGGCGGCGCTGTCCTGCAGCAGCACCGACTCGGTGATCTCCAGCTCCAGGCGCTGGGCCGGCAGGCCCGAGGCCGCGATCGCCGAGACGACAGTGCGCACCAGGCCCCGGTCGCGGAACTGGGCCGGCGACAGGTTCACCGCCAGACGCACGTGATCGGGCCATCGGGCCGCTTCCGCGCAGGCCGTGCGCAGCACCCAGTCGCCCAGCGGGACGATCAGGCCGATCTCCTCGGCCAGCGGGATGAAGTCGGCCGGCGAGACCATGCCCCGCTCGGGATGGCGCCAGCGCAGCAAGGCCTCGCAGCCCGTCACCCGCTCGTCGCCCAGATTGTACAGCGGCTGGTAGTAGAGCTCGAACTCGCCGGCCGTCAGGGCCCGGCGCAGGTCCAGCTCGAGCGCGCGGCGGGCCTGCAGCTGCTCGTCCATGGCGCGCTCGAAGAAGTGGAAGGCGCCGCGACCGTCGGCCTTGGCGCGATAGAGGGCCATGTCGGCTTTCTTCAGCAGTTCGTCGGCGTCCTCGCCGTCCGAGGGCGCGGCGGCGACGCCGACGCTGGCGCCGATCACCACCTGGTGGCCCTGCAGGTCGAACGGCGCCGACATCGCCTCGACGATGCGCTCGGCCAGGCGCGTGGCGCCGGTCATGTCGGACAGGCCGGCCTGGACCACCGCGAACTCGTCGCCGCCCAGGCGGGCCACGGTGTCGCCTTCGCGCACGCAGCCGCGCAGCCGCTCGGCGGCGACGCGCAGCAGCTCGTCGCCCAGCGGGTGACCCAGGGTGTCGTTGACGGTCTTGAATCGATCCAGGTCGATGAAGTGCACGGCCAGCTGGTCGCCCTTGCGGGCGCGGCGGGCCAGGGCCTCCGACAGGTGCCGCTGAAACAGCACGCGGTTGGGCAGCTCGGTCAGCGGATCATAGTGGGCCAGGCGGGCGATCTGGGCCTCGGCCCGCTTGCGCTCGGCGATGTCCTCAGAGACGCCCAGCAGGTATTCGGCCTGCCCCTCGGCGTTGTGCAGGGCGATCTTCTTGGTGCGCAGGATGGCCATGCCGCCATCCTTGCGCGGCACGTGGTCTTCCTCGATCACGCGAACCTCGCCCGACTCCAGGACCTCGCGGTCGCGCTCGACATAGAGCGCCGCCAGTTCGGCGTCGTGGAAGTCGGCGTCGGTCTTGCCGATCACCTCGGCGCGGGGCCGGCCCAGCATCTTCTCGCCGGCGCGGTTCAGCAGGACGTAGCGGTGATCGTCGGCGCGCTTGACGAAGACCATCGAGGGCATGGCCTCAACGATGGCGGTCATGAAGGTCTGGGCGCGCTCGACATCGGCCTTGGCGGCGGCCAGCTCGGCCACGCCCCGGCGGTTGGTCTCGTTGGCCGCCTGCAGCAGGCCCAGCACCGTGCCGACGCCCAGATAGCGGCCGCCCTCGGTGACGATGAAGCCGCGCAGCAGGTCCGAGGCGCGGTAGGACAGGCTGTCGGTGGTGAACTCGGCCAGGGCCGTGTCGGCGTCGACGACCAGCGGCTCGCTGTCCATCAGCGTCGAGATCGGACGGTTGGCGTACAGGGCGCGGCCATACTCGGCGGCCATGCGCAGGAAGAAGGCGTTGCGTTCGACCAGGCCGATGGGGCGGTCGTCGGCGTCGACGACGGGCACGATCAGGGTGTCGGGCTCCTCGCGGAACCGCTCGTACAGGGCCTTGCCGAGATCGTCCTGAAGCGCGGGTTTCAGGGAAGAAACGGTATCCCGCAGGGTGAACATGGTTACGCCTCCACTCGCGGAGGGAAGGACCATTTCCTCGGCTAACGACCTGCTAATGGCCCCGCTTGAACGGGGTTATTTCGCGAAAACTTCATGGCGGCGTCACAGTGTTTGCGGGCGTGTTTACCGTGCCCGCCCACCCTGACGGCCTATTCCCTCGTGGCGTCCCCGAGCAGCACCTGGCCGACCCAGCTGACGATCCCCGTCACCACGGCGGCCTGCACCCCGGCCCACAGGCCGTTCACCGCCAGGCCGTCCAGGAACCAGGCCACCAGCCCGATCATCGCCGCGTTCACCACCAGCAGGAACAGGCCCAGGGTCAGGAGGGTCAGCGGGAAGGTCAGGACGGTGACCACCGGCCGGACCACGGCGTTGACGATCCCCAGCAGCAAGCCGGCGATCAGCAGGGTCTTCCAGCCATCGGCCGTGACGCCAGGCACGATCCGCGCGGCCAGCCACAGGCCGGCGGCGGCGATCAGGATGCGGAAGATGAAACGGAACATGCGGCGCGACTCCCCTCTCGATGGACGGAGATTGGCGCAATCGCGCGCCCGATCAAAGTGACGCCGCATTCGTACAATATCCCAGCGGGCAACTCGGACATTACAAATGCGTTACCACTCTTCCAACCGCCGCTTCGCGAACTATCTAGTCCCTCGTGTGGGGGATGATCGCGCGCGATTGGCGAGCGGATCCGCACGCAAGGGGATATGAAAACCATGGCCGTGAATTCTCTATCGGTGATGTCGCCGGACGGCGGCCTGTCGCGATACCTCACCGAAATCCGCAAGTTCCCGATGCTGCCCAAGGACGAGGAGTTCATGCTCGCCCAGCGCTGGAAAGAGCATCAGGACTCCGAAGCCGCCCACAAGATGGTCACGTCGCACCTGCGTCTCGTGGCCAAGATCGCCATGGGCTATCGCGGCTACGGCCTGCCGATCGGCGAGGTGATCTCGGAAGGCAATGTCGGCCTGATGCAGGCCGTCAAGAAGTTCGAGCCCGACAAGGGCTTCCGCCTGGCCACCTACGCCATGTGGTGGATCCGCGCCTCGATCCAGGAATACATCCTGCGCTCGTGGTCGCTGGTGAAGATGGGCACGACCGCCGCGCAGAAGAAGCTGTTCTTCAACCTGCGCAAGGCCAAGAGCCAGATCGCCGCCTTCCAGGAAGGCGATCTGCGCCCCGAGCAGGTCAGCGCCATCGCCACCAAGCTGGGCGTGCTGGACAGCGAGGTCATCTCGATGAACCGCCGCCTGTCGGGCCCCGACGCCTCGCTGAACGCGCCGTTGCGCGCGGACGGCGAAAGCGAGTGGCAGGACTGGCTGGCCGACGACGACCAGGTGTCGCAAGAGACCGTCGTCGCCGAGAACGAGGAGAAGTCGTTGCGGATGTCGCTTCTGGAAGAGGCGATGGTCGAGCTGACCGACCGCGAGCGTCACATCCTGACCGAGCGCCGGCTGAAGGACGACCCGACCACCCTGGAAGAACTGGCCGCCCAGTACGGCGTCAGCCGCGAACGGGTCCGCCAGATCGAGGTCCGGGCGTTCGAGAAGCTGCAGAAGACCATGCGCGAGGCGGCCATCGCCAAGAACATGGTGGATGCGTAAAAGCTTGAGCTCACGTCAGTGAGATGGAAAGGGGCGCTCGCTGAGCGCCCCTTTTTCGTTGCGCCACGGTCCTGAAGGTCCGGCGGCCGGCAGAGCGCCGGCGGCGAATTTCAACCCATTGCGGACTCCTAGACGCCCTTGCTGCTTGAAGCTGCTAAGGACAAGCTAGCCTCGCGGAGGCGACATGCTGCGGAATTTTATCACGCTCGGACTGGTCGGCGCATTCTTCATGGCGATCGGCATCGCCTTCACGTTCCCGCTTTCGGAGTACACCTCTCTCCGAACTTGGCTGATCGCGATCGGCTGCGTCGCCGGTGTCTTCGTCGTCTCTGGCTTGTTTTCGATGATCTGCACGCTGCTTGCGGGCCGTGATCGTTGGGGGCGCTGGCGGGAAATCGACATCGGCAATATCCAATTTCCACCCCTTCCGTAGGTTTGGTCTTCAGCGTTTGGCACCCGTGTGTTGGGACGACCGCAATCCACCCCGAACAGACGATGGGCAGGTCTGCTATCGGACGTCTGCGGCCGGCTTTGCTTGTATCGGTGCGCTCCCCCATCTCCGGACGGGAATGCCCGAGCTTTTTATGGTGCTATGAGCACGGCAATGACCGACACGACCGCTCCCCTCCCCCAGTTGATCCTGCTGCCCGGTCTGCTGAACGACTCCGAGCTGTGGCGCGACCAGATCAGCGGCCTGGCTGATGTCGCGCGGATCTGGGTTCCCGACCTGACGCCCTACGCCACGATCCGCGAGATGGCGCAGAGCGTGCTGGAGAAGGCCGAGCCGCGCTTCGCCCTGGCCGGGTTCTCGATGGGCGGCTACGTGGCCCAGGAGATCGCCCGGATCGCGCCCGAGCGCATCGAGCGGCTGGCCCTGCTGGACACCTCGATCCGCGTCGACACGCCCGAGCGCGCGGCGCAGCGCCGGGCGCTGAACAAGGCCGCCGCCAAGGGCGGGACGTTCCTGGGCGTCGGCCAGGCGATCATGAAGAGCTATGTCGACGCCTCGCGCCTCGACGACGCCGACCTGACCGGCCGCATCGTCGACATGACCCAGCGCCTGGGCCGCGAGGTGTTCCTGCGCCAGAACAGCCTGGAGCGCGAGGACGGCGAGGCGGCGCTGCGCGCCCTGCGCGTGCCGCTGGTGGTCATCGTCGGCGAGAACGACCAGATCACCCCCGCCGAGGGCCACCGCGCGATGGCGGCGGCGATCGGCTGCACGCACCTGCTAGTCATTCCCAACACCGGCCACATGGCGCCGATGGAGGCGCCGGGGCCGGTCAACGGGGCGCTGCGCCACTGGCTGGGAAGACCAGCCGGGACGCGTTAGCGCAGACGCGCCGCGCGACCTTCAAGATTCTGAGACAAAACTGTCAGGGAAACATCGCCTCCCAAAACTATGCCGACCCCGGGCTGTCCAAGCGCGCTGCTCAAGAATGCGCGACGAACAAGGGGATACTGATGAAGAAGACCATGCTCTTCGCGCTGGCGGCCTTCGGGCCGCTGGCCCTGGCGTCTGTCGCCGCCGCCGCCGCGCCCGAGGACGCGCCGATCGCCACCGCCGAAACGCCGACCCTGGCTTCGGAAGTCGTGGTCCAGGCCAAGATCGCCTATCGCAACCGCAGCGAATCGACCGCCCCGGTTCTCGACTATGGTCTCGACTACTTCCAGCGCTTCGAGCCGCTGACCGTCGGCGACGCCCTCAAGCGCGTGCCCAGCGTCTCGTTCCTGTCGGACGTGCTGGAATCGGACGGCGTGCGCCTGCGCGGCCTCGATCCGGCCTACACCCAGATCCTGATCAACGGCGAGAAGGTCCCCGGCTCGGGCTCCAGCTCGGGCGCGTTCGGCAGCGGCTCGGACCAGGCGTTCTTCGTCGACCGCATTCCGGCCGAGCTGATCGACCACATCGAGATCGTCCGCAGCAACAGCGCCAACCGCAGCGGCGACGCCGTGGCCGGCGCGCTGAATATCGTGCTGCGTGACGCCATGAAGCTGGACGGCGGCTATGTCCGCGTCGGCGCCCTGCACTTCGACGACAAGCGCGTGCGCGAGACCTATGGCGCGGTTTGGGGCGGACAGGTCGGCCCCGGCCGCTTGCTGGTCGGCGCCAACGTCCAGGGCCGCCGCAATCCGAAGGAAAAACTCAGCCTGCGCTACGACGAGCCGGGCGCGGCCCTGAACAACAACGAACTTCAGACCGACAAGCGCAACGGCACCGACAGTTCGTTCAACATCGCCTACGACGTGCCGGTCGGCGCCGGCCAGCTGTCGGTCAACGGCTTCTACGTCCACACCGACCGGTACCAGAACGAAGACTCGATCGAGTACAACACCGGCAACAACGTCAACGCCAACCTGTCGAGCATCAACGACAACGACGTCGACATTCAGCAGGACAGCTACGCGCTGAACGGCAAGTACAAGTTCCCGATGGCCGGCGGTGAGACCAGCATCAAGCTGGGCTACGCCTCGTTCGAGAACAACGAGTACGAGTTCGAGTACGAGACCGAATATCTGCGGGACTCGACCCCGTTCCCGGACGGCGACCGCTTCACCGGCGACCGCGCCAAGACCCGCATCGCCGACGACGAGGTCTCGGCCAAGCTCGAGCACAAGCGCGACCTGACCGACAGCGCCAGCCTGGAGTTCGGCGTCCAGTACGAGGGCAAGCGTCGCGACGCCCACGTTCAGGAAGTTCCGCGCAATCGCTATAACCTGCCGGCCGCTTCGCCGCCCGCCTTCCGCCCCTATGGCGTGGTCGGCAGCGCGCGCCTGGAGCAGACCCGCATCGACCCCTACATCATGGCGTCGGGCCGCTCGAACGGCGTGAAGTGGGAAGCGGGCCTGCGCTACGAGACCACCGACGTCACGATCGAGGACTACGTCCTGAGGACCAAGACGGACAAGGACTACCAGATCCTGCTGCCGTCGGCCTCGGTGCGCTACAACCTGTCGGGCGCCGACCAGATCTACGCCTCGGTCGCCCGCACGGTGCGCCGTCCCAGCTTCCAGCACCTGTCGCCGGTGCTGCTGGAGGAAGAGCTGGGCTCGAACGACTTCGTCGGCAACCCGAACCTGGATCCGGAAAAGGCCTGGGGCCTGGACGTCGGCTACGAGCGCCGCATGGGCCGCGACGGCGTGTTCGGGGTCAATGTCTTCTATCGCGACGTCAAGGACCTGATCGAGCTGACCAACACCGGCGTGCGCGGCTCGGCCGATGATCCGCCGGATGACATCGCCTGGGTCTATTCGGCCCGCAACACCGGCGACGGCAAGGTCTACGGGATCGAGTTCGACCTTTCGACGCCGCTGTCGTTCATCGGCCTGGATAACACGGGCGTATTCCTGAACTACTCGTACCTCGACTCCGAGGTCAGCGACGAGTTCGGCAAGCGCCGTTTCAACAGCCAAGCCGAGTCGGTGTTCAACGTCGGCTTCATCCAGGACATCCCGTCCTTCGGCGCCGCGTTCGGCGTGACCTATCGCAAGCAGGGCGAGGCCTACAGCCGCGTCGTCGGCGAGGAGGTCACCACCACCTACGGCGCCGACCTTGAAGCCTTCATCGAGAAGCGCATCGGCAAGAACATGGTCGTGCGCCTGACCGGCTCGAACCTGCTGGACGCCAACAAGCGCGAGACGTTCAACAAGTTCACCACCCTGGCCAGCCAGCAGACCCGCGACTTCGACGAGTACGAGCTCGAGCGCGAAAAGGCTGGTCCGGTATTCCAGCTGGTCGCCCGCATGGCGTTCTAGGGGACCGACAACCTGAAACGAAGAAGGCGGCGCCCGCGAGGACGCCGCCTTTTTTGTTGTTCCCCCTGCCCCGGAGAGGAAGGAGCCCCCCTAGGCCGCCCGACCCGTATCCTCGCCGGCCATGAAGCCCATCAGGGCGTCGATGCGCTTGACCAGTTCGACGCGGGCCGCGGGACCGGCCAGGTCCGCGCCCATGCAGGTTTCCAGCGCCGCCGCGGCCTGGACCAGGCGGCTGTCCTTGACGAACTCGCCGACCTTGCGCAGCTCCACCGCCTGGGCGACCAGCGCGCGGCGGGCCTGGGCCGGATCGCTGTCCAGCGCGGTGGCGGCGGATTTGACGATGCGCAGGGCCTGGGACAGGCGCGCCGCGGGCGTGCCGGCGCCGTCGGCCTTGCGCTTGCGCGGACCCTTGTAGTCGGCCGAGTTGAAGCGGCGGCGGTCGGGACCGACATAGGCCACGGCCTCGATCCAGTCGCGCGGCTTCAGGGTCACCGCTTCGAGACGGCGCTCCAGGTCGCCCAGATTGAACGGCTTGCGCATGAACTCGTGCACCCCGGCGTCGCGGGCGCCGAAGATCGCTTCGGCGGTGGCTTCGGCCGTGCACATGATCACCGGGGCCTCGCGGCACATCAGGTCGCTGCGACGGATCTTGCGGGTGAAGGCCAGGCCGTCGACGCCGGCCTGGTTGTGCTCGACGAAGATCAGCTGGGGGTCGGTGGCGCGGGCCATGGCGTAGCCCTTCTCCGCCGACGGCGCGGCGAAGATCTGCACCCCGCCCAGGGGGCGCAGGTGCTCGGCCAGCAGGCGCGCCGTCGCCGGATTGGGATCGACGACCATGACGCGCTGCACCTTGGCGGCGACACGCTGGATTGTGCGGACGTTACCGTCGAACACGGACGACAGCCTCCTCGAAACTAGACCCCGACGAATAGACCCAGATTGTAAAAATCCACTTATAATCGCGAGGCGATCAACCGCGTCGGTTTATCGCGCTGGTTCGGCGCCCAGCCCCTACACGCCCAAGGGAACCGACAGGCCGGCCTCGAAGTCCATCAGGATATCGATGGCCTCCTCGACGTCGACCGTCAGCGGCTCATCGTGAGGGAAGCGATAACGCCAGTAGCTGGAGATGTGCGAGATCACCCCCACCCGCTCGCCCAGCGACAGGAACATCTCCGGCGCGCGCAGCAGGAAGTCGCGGAAGGCCGTGGGCCGGCCGTTCTCGATCAGATCCTCGAACGCATCGTCATAGACCTTCAGCGTCCGCAGGATCGCCGAGCGCTCGACCAGCACCCCGCCCTGCAGGCGGCGGCGGGAGTCGTCGACGAACTTGGCGGTCTCGGCGTCCTTGTTGCCGGTGACGATCAGGCGGCCGATTTCTTGGCCCACCGTGGTCAGTTGCGGCCACAGCTTGGTCAGCATCCATTTGTAGTAGAGGAAGCCCTTCCAGCTGAAGACGCCTTCCTTGAAGCTCTCGCCCTCCATGACCAGGGTGTCGCGCAGCGGCTCCAAGCGTTCGTCGACATCGGTCGACAGCAGGGCCTCGACCAGGCGCGCGGCGTGGGCGCGGCCGACGCCGCCGGCCCCGCGATAGGCCAGCTCGATCAGCCGCGAGATTTCCAGGGTCACGAAGCCCTGCATGTTCTCGTAGTCGGCCGTCGACAGGGCGAAATAGCAGTTGGCGACCAGCACCCCGTGGCGGCGCAGGTGCTCGCGCAGCAGGAACGGATCCAGCGACGGCAGCACGTCGATCATCCGCAGGGTGGCCAGATCCCGGCTCATGTCGCCCGAGGCGTTGCAGGCCTCGATCACCAGGTCGGCCCAGCCGCGCTGGCCCACGAACACCGACTGGCCGCCCAGGCCCAGGTCCTTGCGGTCGAACGGAATGATGATCTTGGTCGCCGTCGGCCGGGCTTCGTCGAACAGGTAGATGTCGTCGTTGCGCAAGCGGTGCTTCAGCACGATGGCGGTGTTCAGGGTCCGGTTCCGGAACAGCGGCGCCTGGGCGTATTCGGGCCGGTGGGCGCTTTCGGCCTCGACGGCCAGCAGGTTCAGGACGCGGCTGGTCGAGGCCGTGCGCTCCAGGGCGCGCAGGCTGCGCATCATCCGATCGGCCTTATGGACCGGCTTCAGCCTCCGGCGACGCGCGAGTGCGGACACGAAACCCCCTGTGTAGACAGGTCGTCATAAGGCCCGGATGGCTAACAAACGCTAACCAAACAGTGTTCGCTCAGTCGCACGCAACCGAAAGTGGGGACGAGGCTGGGGTTCGTCCCCAGGTCCCGCCTGGTGGGGCCACGTGGCCGGATCGGAGATCACGCTCTGGGCGCTCTACCCGTGCTCGGCGCCCTCTGCCTTGCTGGAACACCTGAGGACAGCCTTCCCACCGGCGCGCCCGGGATAGACGCTAGCTCGCGGCCTTCAGCGCTTCGGGCGCCGTCGCCGCGCCGCGCAGCCTGGCCACCGTCATCAGCAGACCAGCCGGCTGGATCGGCTTGGGATGGGCGTCATCGAAGCCCTGGGCCATCAGACGCTCGGCGTCGCCGACCATGGCGTCGGCGGTCAGGGCCACCACCGGCAGGTCGATCCGGCCGCCCTCGCCCGCGCGGATGCGGCGCACGGCCTCGACGCCGTCCATCACCGGCATGTGGACGTCCATCAGCACGACGTCGAAGTCCTCGACCCGCAGGCGGGCCAGGGCCGTGTGGCCGCTGGCGGCGGTCGCAACCTGGACTCCCGCGGCCTCCAGGATGGCGCGGGCCACGGTCTGGTTGATGGTGTTGTCGTCGACGACCAGCACGCGCGCGCCGGTCAGGTCGGCGGCGACGTCGCCATCCAGCACGTCGTCCGGCGCCGTGGCGGCGGCCAGCGGCAGGCGGGCGGTGAAGGTCGAGCCCTGGCCCGGCGTGCTCTCGACGCCGATCTCGCCCCCCATCTGCTCGGCCAGACGCCGGCAGATGGCCAGACCCAGGCCGGTGCCGCCGAACCGGCGGGTGATCGTGCGGTCGCCCTGGACGAACGGGGTGAAGAGCTGGTCGACCTGGGCGGCGTCCATGCCCACGCCGGTGTCGGAGACGGACAGGGTGATCCCCTCGCCCGCTTCACGCCCGCACGGCGCGACGCGGATGACCACCCGGCCGGCGTCGGTGAACTTCAGGGCGTTGGAAATCAGGTTGCGCAGGATCTGGCGCACGCGGATGTCGTCGCCCGCCAGCCAGGTCGGCGTCGCCGGATCGATCTCCACCGCCAACTCGACGCCCTTCAACAGCGCGGTCTCGCGCCAGACCAGGCGGATCTGGGAGACCGACTTGCGGATATCGAACGGCGCGACGTCCAGGGCCAGCTTGCCGGCTTCGACCTTCGACAGGTCGAGGATGTCGTTGAGGATGGTCATCAGGCCGTGGCCCGACTGCTCGATCATCTCCAGATAGCCGCCTTGGCGCGCGTCCAGGTCGGTGGCGCGCAGGGCATGGGCCATGCCCAGCACGCCATTCATCGGGGTGCGCAGTTCGTGGCTCATCATCGCCAGGAAGGCCGACTTGGCGCGGCTGGCGTCCAGGGCCTCGGCCTCGGCGCGTTCCAGGGCCTGGGCGGACTTGCGCATCACGCGCACCGCGTCGATGGCGTAGCCGATCAGGCCCGCGATCGTCACGAGGACCACGGCCTTGTCCCAGACGGTGAAGCGCTTGGCCACGAGGCCCACCAGGATCAGGGCGCCGAACGGCCCGGGCAGGATGGCGAGCATGGCCGCCCAACTGACCGTGGCGTATTTCAGCCCCTCGACCACGAGCCCGAACAGAATGAGCACGGCGGCGAACTTCATCGCTATCGGACCGTGCACCGCGCTCAGGCCGGCCATGATCGACCAGGCCAGCGTGAAGCAGGCCGGCGGCCCCACCCGCAGAGCCAGCGGCGTGCGCCCGGTCTGGCGCGGTTCGAAGACCATCTGCAGATAGACGAGCCAGCCTTCAAGGACGAGATTCACCGCGCCCCAGGCCAAGGCCGGCCCGGCGCCGAAGTGAAAGGTCAGCAACCCGCCCACCAGGGCGGTGACGGCCAGGCGCGCGACGCGGCTGCGCCGACTCATCATGAGCGAAGCGCCTTCGCGTCCGTCGTCGAGAAAGTCTCTCAGCCCCACCCGCCGTCCTCTCCCGGTAGTTCTCGCGGCGGAACTTGGGCGAACAAGGTTCACAATCGTTTACGATGTGAAAGCCTGTCCGCCTTTTTCGGCGGCGGGCCCCCGCCGTGGGTAGGGCGCCCGATGGACGGTGACCCTATCCCTGGAAGGGGGCGCGCATCAGGCCCCGCTACCCCTGGAAGGGGTCGCGCATAAGGATGGTGTCGTCGCGCTCGGGGCTGGTCGACAACAGGGCGACCGGCGCGCCGATCAGTTCCTCGACCCGGCGCACATACTTGATGGCGTTGGCGTTGAGGTCCTTGAACGAGCGGGCGCCGGCGGTGCTTTCGGTCCAGCCGGCGATCTCCTCGTAGACCGGCGTGGCCGCGGCCTGGTCGCGCAGGCCGGCAGGCAGGTAGTCGACGACCTTGTCGCCGATCCTGTAGCCGACGCAGATCTTCAGGGTCTCCAGCCCATCCAGCACGTCCAGCTTGGTCAGGGCCACGCCGTGGATGCCGTTGATGGCCACCGACTGGCGCACCAGCACCGAGTCGAACCAGCCGCAGCGACGGGCGCGGCCGGTGTTGACGCCGACCTCGCGGCCCACGGTCGACAGGTGCTTGCCGACCTCGTCGAACAGCTCGGCCGGGAACGGGCCTTCGCCCACGCGGGTGGTGTAGGCCTTGACGATGCCCAGCACGAAGCCGGTCGCCGCCGGCCCCATGCCCGAGCCGGCCGAGGCCTGGCCCGCCACGGTGTTGGACGAAGTGACGAACGGATAGGTGCCGTGGTCGACGTCCAGCAGAGCGCCCTGGGCGCCCTCGAACAGAATCTTGCGGCCGGCCTTGTGGGCCTGGTCCAGCACCCGCCACGCCGGCTGGGCGTAGGGCAGGATGCGCGGGGCCAGCGCCATCAGGGCGTCGAACAGCTCTTGCGCGCTCGCCTCCGGCAGGTTCAGGCCGCGACGCAGGGCGCCGTGGTGGCTGAGCAGGCGCTCGATCTTCGGCTTCAGGGCTTCCGGATCGGCCAGGTCGGCGACGCGGATGGCGCGGCGGCCGACCTTGTCCTCATAGGCCGGACCGATGCCGCGGCCGGTGGTGCCGATCTTCTGGGTCGAGGCGGCCTCGCGCGCCTGGTCCAGGTCCTTGTGCAGCGGCAGGATCAGGCAGGCGTTGTCGGCCAGGATCAGCAGGTCGGGGGTGATCGCTACGCCCTGGTCGGCGATCTTGTCGATCTCCGAGAGCAGGTGCCAGGGATCGACCACGACGCCTGTGCCGATCACCGACAGCTTGCCTTGGACGACGCCCGAGGGCAGCAGGGCCAGCTTGTAGACCTTGCCGTCCACCACCAGCGTGTGGCCGGCGTTGTGGCCGCCCTGGAAGCGCACGACGACATCGGCTCGGTTGCTGAGCCAGTCGACGATCTTGCCCTTGCCTTCGTCGCCCCACTGGGCGCCGACAACGGTCACGTTTGCCATGGTGGAGATATGCCTTGTCGCCTGCCGGGTGACGTCGCGGGGTCCTTCGACAGGACTCGACCCCGGACGTTCAATCAGTTTTGGGCGGCGCCGCGCGATCGGTCAAATCGACCCCGCGCGAAGTCAGAAGGCGTAAACCAGCCGAACCCCCGCGTCGTCAAGCCCCTGGTTCTTCCCTTGGTGGAAGATCTGGCCGTTCGACAGGTGGGTGTAGGACAGCTCGACCGACAGCTTGTCGCTGACCTGGTAGCCCAGGGCCAGCTCCGGCTCGAAGAGCACGTGCGAGCCGAATTCGATGCGGTGATAATAGAGATAGGTGCGGCGCGCCCGCTCCTCGTCGCTGAGGCCTGGCGCGTTGGCCGGCGGCAGCTTGGCCTTGCCGTCGGTATAGGCCAGGCCCATGCCGGGGCGCAGGTAGAAGCCGCCCGGCTGGCCGAAATCCACCTTCCAGTCGAAGCCGGCGGCCACGAAATTCGAGGTGTTTTTGGTGTTGATCGACACCATCGTGTGGACCTGCGGCTTGCCGAGCCAGCGCAGGTTTTCCAGCTTGTCGGTGCGGTAGCCAAGGTGGATGTCGGCGCCGCCCTCGCGCCCGGCGGCGCCCAGGCCCACGGCCTTACCGATGAAGGTCACGTCGTGCTTGTAGACCCCGACGAAGGCCTCTCCGGCCATCGCTGGAGCGGCGAACCCCAGCCCCGCGCCCCCAAGCGCGAGGGAGCCCAAGGCGGCGAACATGGCGGTCTTCATCGAGTTGTCCTGAACAGATTGCCCAGCCCTATATGGAGCGAACGGTCATTGTCGCAAAGTGTTTCAGGCGCGGCCTTTCGAATGGCTGCGCCAGGATGCGGCGGCGGCGCTTCAAAAGCGCGGCCGCAACCCCTAGACCAGGGGGCATGACCATCGCGCTCACCGACATCCAAGCCGCCGCCGGACGCCTGAAGGGCCTGGCCGTCGAGACCCCGCTGATCGAGAGCCCCGCGCTGAACGAACGCCTGGGCGGGCGGATCTTCCTGAAGCCCGAGACCCTGCAGCGGGCCGGGGCCTTCAAGTTCCGGGGCGCCTATAACCGGCTCAGTCAGTTGAACGACGCGGAGAAGGCGCGGGGCGTCGTGGCCTTCTCGTCCGGCAACCACGCCCAGGGCGTGGCCCTGGCGGCCAAGCTGCTGGAGATCCCGGCCCTGATCGTCATGCCGTCGGACTCGCCGGCCGTGAAGGTCGAGGGCACCCGGGGCTTCGGGGCCGAGATCCGCTTCTACGACCGCTTCACCGAGGACCGTGTCGCCATCGCCGACCAGATCGCCGCCGAGCGCGGTTGCACGGTCGTGCCGTCCTACGACGATCCGCACATCATCGCCGGACAAGGCACGCTGGGGATCGAGATCGTCGAGCAGGCCCGGGCCCGAGGCGCGGAACTGAACCGCGTGCTGTCGCCGGTCGGCGGCGGCGGCCTGATCGCCGGGACCAGCACGGCCGTGAAGGCGCTTTCTCCGTCCACGGAGGTCTGGGGCGCCGAACCCGCCGGCTTCGACGAGACCCGCCGCTCGCTGGAGAGCGGCCGGCGCGAGACCATCGACAACGACGCCCGCTCGTTCTGTGACGCCCTGCTGACCCCGATCCCGGGCGAGCTGACCTGGGCGATCAACAGCAAGACGCTGAGCGGGATCGCCGCGGTCACCGACGCCGAGGTGGCCGAGGCGATGCGTTACGCCTTCTCGGTGCTGAAACTGGTCGTCGAACCCGGCGGCTGCGTGGCCCTGACCGCGGCGCTGACCGGAAAGATCGACCTGAAGGGCAAGGCGGCGGCCATCGTGCTGTCGGGCGGAAACGTGGATCCGGGGTTGTTCGCGCAGGTGCTTCAGGGCGAACTCTAAGCAACATAATCCTTGTCTTCCCGGACGCCTCACGGAGGCTCTCCGCTTCGCTGCGGCCGGGATGAGATGACAAGAGGAGGATTGGGGACGACATGAAACTTCCAAGCGCCGAGCACCTCCCCCAGACGCCTCTCCTGGTCGTCGACCGCGCGGCGCTGACCCGCAACCTCGCCCGCATGCAGGCCCTGTGCGACGCCGCCGGCGTGCGCCTGCGGGCCCATGGCAAGACCCACAAGTGCTCGACCCTGGGCCGCCTGATCATCGAGGGCGGCGCCGTCGGCCTGTGCTGCCAGACGGTGGGAGAGGCCGAGGCCTATGTGACCGGCGGGATCACCGACGTCCTGGTCACCGCCCCCGTCCCGCCCTGGGGACCGCCGCGCCTGGCGGCCCTGGCCAAGACCGGCGCGACCGTCGGCGCTGTCGCCGACGACGAGGGCCAGATCGACCGCCTGTCCGACGCGGCCGTCGCGGCCGGCGTCACGCTGGATCTGGTGGTCGATCTCGACCTTGGCACCCACCGCGCCGGCGCCTATCCCAAGGACGCCCTGAAACTGGCCCGCGCCGCCGACGCCGCGCCGGGTCTGCGGTTCGCGGGGATCCAGGCCTATCTCGGCCATCTGCAGCACATGGACGACCTGACCTTGCGCAAGACCGCCGCCGAGGCCGCCTTCGCCACGCTGAAAGCCCTGGTCGCCGAACTGACCGCCGCCGGCCTGCCGCCGCCGGTGGTGACGGGCGGCGGCACCGGAACCCACGTCTTCGACCTGGCCTCGGGCGTCTATACCGAGTTGCAGGCCGGGTCCTACGCGGTCATGGACGTCGAGTACGACGCCTGCGGCGCGCCGGACGGCCAAGCCTGGGCGTTCGAGCCGGCGCTGTTCATCGCCTCCACCGTGGTCTCGGCCAACCACAAGAGCCACGTCACCGTCGACGCCGGCTTCAAGGCCGTGTCGATGGACGGCCCGCCGGCCCGGGTGGTGGCCGGCGCCGCGCCGGGCTCCCTCTGGCGGCCGATGGGCGACGAGCACGGCATGATCGCCCACCCGGCCCTGATCGACGTGCTGAAGGCCGGCGGCCGCGATCCGCTGGGCTTCGACCGCGCCGTGGCCGACGCCGACGCCGATCCCGACCGCGCCATCCCCGCCGATGCGCCCAAGGTTGGCGACCTCGTCTGGCTGCAGCCTGGCCACTGCGATCCGACCATCAATCTCTATGACGCCCTGCATGTGTGGGACGGCGAAAAGCTGGAACGCTGGCCGGTGGACGGCCGCCGGGTCTCCCTCTAGGGTCCGCGCCCAACGACAAGATCTGCTCCTGGAGGGGCTTGAGATGAAACGCCTGCTGCTCGCCACCGCCCTGATCGCCGCGCCCATGCTGGCGCACGCGGCGGACGCGCCCAAGATCGACCCCGCCAGGCTTTCGGCTCACATCAAGGTGCTGTCGTCCGACGCGTTCGAGGGCCGAGGCCCCGCCACCGAGGGCGAGAAGAAGGCCGTCGGCTACATCGTCGACCAGATGAAGGCCATCGGCCTCTCCCCCGCCGGCGACCTGCAAAAGGACGGCAAGCGCGCCTGGACCCAGAACGTGCCGCTGGGCAAGTTCGAGATCGCCGGCCCGGTCGCGGCCAGCGTCACGGTCGGCGGCGAGAAGCAGGCCTTGACCCAGGGCGAGCAGGTCGCCATCCGCGCGGCCATGACCAATGTCGACAGCGTCTCGATCAAGGACGCCCCGCTGGTCTTCGTCGGCTATGGCGTCAAGGCGCCGGAGCGCAACTGGGACGACTTCAAGGGCATGGACCTGAAGGGCAAGGTCCTGGTCGTGCTGATCAACGATCCGGACTTCGAGACAGGTTCCGGCGATTTCGGCGGCAAGGCCATGACCTATTATGGCCGCTGGACCTACAAGTACGAAGAAGCCGCGCGCCAGGGCGCGGCCGGCGTCCTGATCGTCCACGAAACCGCTCCGGCCTCGTACGGCTGGAACACGGTCAAGAACTCCAACACCAACACGATGTTCGACATCGTCCGCAAGGAGCCGGCCAAGTCGCACCCGTCGATGGAAGCCTGGATCCAGCGCGACGTCGCCGCCGATCTCTTCAAGAAGTCGGGCCTGGATTTCGACGCCCTGAAAAAGCAGGCCCAGACCCGCGACTTCAAGCCGGTGGTGCTGAAGGGCGCGACCTTCTCGGCCGACTTCAAGGTCAAGCACGAGGTCATCACCTCGCACAACGTCGCCGGTCGCATCGTCGGGACCAAGTTCCCCAACGAGACCATCATCTATAGCGGCCACTGGGACCATCTGGGCGTCGGCGCGCCGGACGCGCGCGGCGACAGGATCTATAACGGCGCCATCGACAACGCCGACGGCATCGCCGCCCTGCTGGAACTGGCCCGCGCCTTCAAGAGCCAGCCCGCGCCCCAGCGCTCGATCCTGTTCCTGGCCGTGACCGCCGAGGAAAAGGGCCTGCTGGGCTCGGAATATTACAGCGCCAACCCGCTGTTCCCGCTGGCGACCACGGTCGGCGACATCAATATCGACGCCCTGTCGGCCGCCGGTCCGGCCAAGGACATCGGCACCTCGGGCGACGGCAAGGTCGACCTGCAGGACATGCTGGTCGCCAAGGCCAAGCTGCACGGCCGCTATTTCACGCCGGATCCCGTGCCGCAGGCCGGCCACTTCTACCGCTCGGACCACTTCCCGTTCGCCAAGCGCGGCGTGCCGGCCATCTCGATCGGCTCGGGCAACGACCTGGTGAAGGGCGGCAAGGAAGCCGGCGAGAAGGCCGAGGCCGACTACACCGAAAAGCGCTACCACCAGCCGGCGGACGAATGGTCGGCCGACTGGGACCTGTCGGGTCAGGCCATGGACCTGGGCCTCGTCTACGAGATCGGCCACGACCTGGCCAACAGCCGCGTCTGGCCGCAGTGGCAGGCGGGCTCGGAGTTCAAGGCCCTGCGCGACAAGACCGCCGCGCAGCGGAAGTAGAGCTCGTTCAAACGCTCCAGCCTTGTCATCCCGGCCGGAGCGCAACGTAGAGCCGGGACCCAGGGGCCGCCGCACTGCCGCCCGCCCCTGAGTCCCGGACAGCCTCTTCGAGGCTTCCGGGATGACAAGCTGTATCCGCGAAGTTTTCTGACATGACCGCCTCCGTCTTCGACCTCTTCAAACTCGGCGTCGGCCCGTCGAGCAGCCACACCATGGGGCCGATGACGGCCGCCGGGTTGTTCGTCGGGCGGCTGCGCGAGGCGGGTAAGCTGCCCGACGTGGCCCGGGTCGAGGTCCGGCTCTATGCCTCCCTGGCCCTGACCGGCCGAGGCCACGCCACGGACCGCGCCGTGATCCTGGGCCTGATGGGGTTCGTCCCTGCCACGCTCGACCCCGACGCTGGCGAGGCGGCTTTGCTGGAGACAAAGGCGACGCAATCGCTGTTCCTGGACAGCGAGATCGACATCCAGTTCGACGAGGCCCGCGACATCGTCTGGCTGGGCCATGAGCGCCTACCTCAACACCCCAACGGCTTGACCTTCACAGCCTTCGATCGTTCGGGCTTTCCGATCGCCGAGCGCACCTATTTCTCGATCGGCGGCGGCTTCGTGCGCGACGAGCGCGAGATGGGCAGCAACGCGCCGCCGGAGGAAGGCCCCGCCGTCCCCTTCCCGTTCGAGAGCGGCGCCGACCTGCTGGACCGCGCCGCGCAGGCCGGCCTGACCATCGCCCAGGTCATGGCCGCCAACGAACTAGCCCGGATGGACGAGGGGGCGATGAACGCCGGCCTCGACCGCATCTTCGGGGCCATGGAGGCCTGCATCGATCGCGGCATGCGCCAGGACGGCGTCCTGCCCGGCGGCCTGGCCGTCAAGCGCCGCGCCCACCAGATCCACCAGACGATCCTCGGCCGGATGGAGCGCCAGATGAGCGACCCGCTGGCGGCCATGGACTTCGTCAATCTGTGGGCCATGGCGGTCAACGAGGAGAACGCCGCCGGCGGCCGCGTCGTCACCGCCCCGACCAATGGCGCGGCGGGCCTGATCCCGGCCGTGCTGCGGTTCTTCGTGCGCTTCCACAAGGGCGGCCCCGAGCAGATCCGGGTGTTCCTGCTGACCGCCGCGGCGATCGGCGCGCTCTACAAGCGCAACGCCTCGATCAGCGGCGCCGAGGTCGGCTGCCAGGGCGAGGTGGGCGTGGCCTGCTCGATGGCCGCCGCCGGCCTCGCGGCGGCCCTGGGCGGCACCAACGCCCAGATCGAGAACGCCGCCGAGATCGGCATGGAGCACAACCTTGGCCTGACCTGCGACCCGATCGGCGGCCTGGTGCAGATCCCCTGCATCGAGCGCAACGCCATGGGCGCCATCAAGGCCATCGACGCCGCGCGCCTGGCCCTGCTCGGCGACGGCCAGCATTCCGTGTCGCTCGACAAGGTCATCGCCACCATGAAGCGCACCGGCGAGGACATGAACGAGATCTACAAGGAGACCTCGATGGGCGGTCTGGCGGTGGGGCTGTCGGTGAACAGAGTGGAGTGCTGAGGGGCTGATCTCTCCTCCCCATTAGGGGGAGGTGGATCGATGCGAATACGCATCGAGACGGAGGGGGCGAACTCCGCTTACGCCGCGTTAGCCCCCTCAGTCGCTCCGCGACAGCTCCCCCGCACCGCGGGGGAGCATCTGCTCAGCGCTTGCCGTCCGCGCTCCTTTTGCTAGGGTGCGCTACCAGAACATCAAGGGAACATCCTCGCATGGGCAAGATCCGAACCGGCATCGGCGGCTGGACGTTCGAGCCCTGGCGCGGGACCTTCTACCCGGACGATCTCAAGCAGAAGGACGAGCTGAAATACGCGTCGTCGAAGCTGACCAGCATCGAGATCAACGGCACCTACTATTCGACCTTCAAGCTCAACAGCTGGCAGAAGTGGCGCGACGAGACGCCGGACGACTTCGTGTTCGCGGTCAAGGCCAGCCGCTTCTGCACCAACCGCAAGGTGCTGTCCGAAAACAACGATTCCCTCGAAAAATTCCTGTCCCAGGGGCTTGAGGAACTGGGCCCCAAACTGGGTCCCATCAACTGGCAGTTCATGGCGACCAAGAAGTTCGACGCGGCGGATTTCGAGGGATTCTTGAAATTACTGCCGAAGGAGCGGAAGGGCGTCCAGCTCCGTCACGCCCTGGAGGTCCGCAGCCCGACCTTCGCCTGCCAGGAATTCTACGACCTGGCCGCCCAGTACGGCGCGGCCATCGTCTACGCCGTCGACGACGAGGAGCCGACCTGGCCCTGCATCGACCAGCCGACGGCGGATTTCACCTACGCCCGCCTGATGTCCAGCAAGCCGGACGAGCCGACCGGGATGACGTCGGAGGAGCTGGACGGGGTGGTGAAGCAGGCCCGGAAATGGGCCGAACGGGGCGACGTGTTCGCCTACTTCATCGCCGGGGCCAAGGTGCGGAACCCCGCCGCGGCGATGGCGCTGATCGAGAAGCTGGGGGCCTGACTCCCTCTCCCATAGGGAGAGCGGGTTTCCTCATGACTTCTTCGGAAACCAGGGCACAAACCCGCTGGTGCGCGCCACGTAGTCCTCATAGCCCGGCTTGGACTTGCGCATCTTGCCCTCGGTGGTCGGCACGCCGCTCCAGCGGGTCAGCAGCACGGTGATCAGGATCGGCCCCGGCAGGCTCCAGGCCCCCAGGCCCGTTTCGGCGGCGATCAGGTACAGCCCCCACCAGACGCAGGCGTCGCCGAAATAGTTCGGATGGCGGGTGTAGCGCCACAGGCCCCGGTCCATGACCTTGCCGGCGTTGGCCGGGTCGGCCTTGAAGCGGGTCAGCTGCGCGTCGCCGATCGTCTCGAACAGAATCCCGACGACCGCCAGGGCCGCGCCCGCGAAGGCCAGCGGTCCCAACGGCCCGCCCTGCTGGCCCAGCTGCACCGGCAGGGCGACGACGAACCCCAGGGCGAACTGCAGCGAGAACACCAACAGCAGGGCGGTCTTGGCGAAGCTCCAGCCGCGATGCGTCTTCGCATGGTCGATCATCGCGACATAGCGCCGGTCGGGCCCGTGCTGGCGCCAGCGCCAGAACAGATAGCCGCCCAGCCGCGCCGCCCACAGGGCGCAGAGCCCTGTCAGCAGCAGGCCATGTGGGCTCGGAGGTCCTTGCAGCAAGGTGCTGCAGGCCAGCAGCGCCATGCCCGGTCCCCACCAGGCGTCGATGAAGCTGACGTCCTTGATCCGCAGACTGATCAGCCAGAGCGCCAGGAAGGCGACCGCTGAAACGGCGGCGTTGATGGCGAGGACGGTGAGCAGCGGCATGGCGAGACCTCGGGTCTGGTCACCAAGATACGCGCCAAACCTCGAAAAAGATTCCGCCCGCTACAGCCAGAGCCCCTCGGCCCCCTTCGCATCACCCCAGAAACCCGGCTTCGGCGGCGTGATCCGGCCGCGCTCGACCCGCAGGCCGCCGGGATGATCGGTCGCCAGCCACCATGGCCCGTCGAGGTCGGCGAAGTCGCTGGCCCCGCCCAGATGCAGCGCCGGCGCGACGCCCAGGGACGAGGCGACCATGCAGCCGGTCATCACCTGGAAGCCCAGCGCCTTGGCCGACTTCAGCATGGCGACCGCCTCGGTCAGGCCGCCGGTCTTGTCCAGCTTGAGGTTCACCGCCTGGTAGCGCCCCTTCAGCGCCGCCAGGTCGCCGCCGACATGGACGGACTCGTCGGCGCACACCGTGAACGGCGGGTCCCAGCCTTCGAGGTCATGGTCGGCGTCGGCCGGCAGCGGCTGCTCGACCAGAGCGATCGGCAGGTCGGCCAGCAGGGATTTCAATCCGTCGAGAATGTCGAAGGTCCAGCCCTCGTTGGGGTCGACGATGAAGCGGGAATTGGGCGCGGCGGCCGCGACAGCGCGCAGGCGGGCGGCGGGGTCCTCGGCCGACAGCTTGATCTTGATCAGCGGCGCGTCGGCCACGGCCCGGGCCGCCGCCCCCATGGCCTCGGGCGTGTCGAGGCTGACGGTCACGGCGGTCACAAGGGCGGAGGGGATCGGCAGGCCGGTGGCGGCGGCCACGCTGACCCCGGTGCGCCTGGCCCGCAGGTCCCACAGCGCCAAATCCAGCGCGTTGCGAGCGGCGCCAGGCGGCAGTGCGGCGCAGGCGGCCTCCACATCGGTCGAGGCCAGGGCCGGCGCCAATTGGGCCAGCACGCTGTCGACCGTCTCGCCGTAGCGGCCATAGGGCACGCTCTCGCCGCGCCCGACGTGGCCGTCAGCCGAGGCGACCGCCTCGATCACATCGGCGGCGGTCTTGACCCCGCGCGAGATGCGGAACGGGGCCTTTAGCGGGTGCGAAACCGGGCGGACGGAGACAGCGATCGACATGCCCGAAGGGATGCCGCGTTTCGCGGTGTCCTACCAGCCCCCCAAAATCACCAGCCCCAGCGACGCGGGATCGGCGAGTCCGCGCGGCGCTCGGCCATCACCTTCAGGGCCAGCGGGCGGTCGACGACGAACAGGGCCAGCCAGACCAGCAGCACGCCGGCATAGTGGATGGCGCCGAGAACGCCGCCCGGACGGCCCGGACGCACGAAGCGGGCCCGACGGGCGAACGGCTGGGTCATGGCGAAGTCGGTCATGTCTTTTCCCCGGTCCGATGAGGGGCCTCATCTGATGACGACGACCTTGGCCTGGCCTTGCGCCAGAATCGGACGTATGCAGCCAGGCTTCGGTTGACCGCGTTTCGCCGAAGGACTTCGAAAGGACCGCCCCCATGGCCAAGACCGTCAGCATCAACATCCCCCACCAGCTGGGCGCGGCCGAGGCCAAGCGCCGCCTGGAGCAAGGCCTGGCGCAGCTGGCCGGCCAGATCCCCGGCGGCGACGCCAAGGGCTTCACCCAGAGCTGGGCCGGCGACGTGCTGAACTTCTCGGCCGTGGCCATGGGCTCGACCATCACCGGCGTCGTCCAGGTGCTGGAGGACCACGCCCGCCTCGACATCAGCCTTCCCGGTCTGCTGGGCATGGCCGCCGGCAAGATCAAGGACGAGCTGTCGCGGCGTGGGCAGTTGCTGCTGAAATAGGCTAGACCATCGCCACTTCGACGGCGTCCAGGCGGGCCGGATCGCCGGCGACGAAGATCTCGACGATCCGGCCGTTTTCGACGCGGAAGTCGAGCACGCGGGTCAGCTGGCCCAGCGGCGCCACCACAGCGCCGATCGCGCCGTCGACCAGGGCCGTGCGGGCGGTCTGGGCCAGGCCGTTGTAGAAATTGGCCACCTTCTCGGCGCCGCGCAGCTCGCGGACCTGACCGCCGCCGCCCAGGACGTCGGAGCGGACCACAACGTTCGGCGCCAGCACGGCCATCAGTCCCGCCAGGTCACCGGTGCGCGAGGCCAGCAGGAAGGCGTCGACCACGCTCTTCTGCGCGGTCTGAGCCGCGTCCAGCGACGCCTCGCCGCCGCGCACCCGGCGACGGGCGCGGCTGGCCAACTGGCGAGCGGCTTCGGGGGTGCGTTCGACGATCGGGGCGATCTGCTCGAAGGGCATGTCGAACAGGTCGTGCAGCACGAAGGCGATCCGCTCGGCGGGGCTCAGGGCTTTCAGCACCACCAGCAGGGCCAGCCCCACGGAGTCGGCCAGGATCGTCTCGCGCTCGACCGCGTCCTCGCCGCTGACCGAGGGCTCGATCCCGCCATCCAGCGCGTCCTCGCGACGGGATTTTCTCGACCGCAACATGTCCAGGCAGACGCGCGAGGTGACCGTGGTCAGCCAGGCCGACAGATTGTCGACGCCGTCGGCGCCCGACCGTGACAACCGCAGCCAGGCCTCCTGCACGGCGTCCTCGGCCTCGGGCAGCGAGCCCAGCATCCGGTAGGCCACGCCGCGCAGACGCGCCCGATCAGCCTCGAAACGGTCGGCCAGGACATTTTCTTGCGGCATCGGTCACATCGCTCCGTCGGGCTTCGTCACCTCTTCGACGAACGCAAGCCGCCGGATGTGACCGGCGGCGTCGCCAAACCGCAAGGAGCAAGACCGATGCAAGCCCGCCAAATGAACGCCAGGATGACCCAGCCCGCTCACCTGCTGCCCGACGCCATGAAGGCGATGATGGCGCTGTCCAGGTCCGCCCATGTCGAGGGCGTGCCGGAAACCCTGCACGAACTGCTGCACCTGCGCGTCAGCCAGATCAACGGCTGCGGCGTCTGCCTGGAGATGCACGCCCGCGGCGCCCTCAAGTCCGGCCAGAGCCCCGAACGCGTGGCCACCGTCGCCGGCTGGCGCGACACGCCCTACTTCACCGAGGCCGAACGCGCCGCCCTGGCCCTGGCCGAAGCCGTGACCCGCGTCGCCGACAAGGCCGATCCGGTGTCCGACGAGGTCTGGGACGAGGCCGCTCGTCACTATGACGAAAAGGCGCTGGCGGGCCTGCTGATCAGCATCTCGGCGATCAATGTCTGGAACCGCCTGAACGCGGCCACGCGTCAGGTGGCCGGGTCGCTGGGGGTCTAGCCCCCAGCCCCTTAGAGCCGCCGCGAGTCGAAGTCGTGGCGGCCCAGGCTCTCGAAGCGGCCTTCCTCGGCCTTGTTGATATATTGCGAGGCGACCAGCCAGCTCTTCACCGGGCGCAGGGTCGCCAGGCAGCCGATGATCAGGGCGGGGAACACCGTCACCAGATGCACCCACAGCGGCGGGTGATAGGCCACCTCGACCCAGGCGAAGATGCCGATCACCACGATGCCGATGCCGCTCATCACGAAGAAGGCGGGGCCGTCGGCCGGATCGGCGAAGCTGTAGTCCAGGCCGCAGCGATCGCATTTCGGCGCCAGCTTCAGGAAGCCGCCGAACAGCTTGCCTTCGCCGCAGCGCGGGCAGCAGCACTTGAAGCCGGCCTCGATTGGCGTCGGCGAGTCGTAAACTTCATAGTCGGCCATCGGAGGCCCCTTCCTACAATCGCAGGATTGTTCCATACATTGTGCGATCAATGTATGGATATCGAGCCATGTCCGCAACTAAGGGATCACCGAATCCGGCCGCCGCATGGTTGCGCCGTATCGAGACCCTGGATGGTCCCGCCTATCGCCGCCTCGCCACGGCGCTCGAGCAGGCCGTGGCCGAAGGCGAGCTGCAGGCCGGCGACCAGATTCCGGCCCAGCGCGAGGTCGCCCGGCTGGTCGGGATCGACTTCACCACGGTGACCCGCGCCTACGCCCTGGCCCGCGAGCGGGGGCTGATCGAGGGAACCGCCGGGCGCGGCACCTTCATCCGCTCCCGCGCGGTCGAGGACGAGGCGGGGTTGGTCGACCTGTCGATGAACCTGCCGCCGCCGCCGGCGGGACTGAACCTTGGCGCTCTGCTGCGCGAGGCGACCGGCGCGATCCTGGCTCGCACCGATCCGGCGACCTTGATGGCCTACCACCCGGGCGCGGGCTCCCTGGCCCAGCGCGCGGCCGGCGCGGCCTGGCTGGCTCCAAGCCTCGGCGAGGTCGATCCCGCGCGGGTGATCGTCGCCAGCGGCGCCCAGACGGCGTTGTCGGCCCTGCTGGACCATCTGACGACGCCGGGAGACACGATCCTGGCCGAGGCTTTCGCCTATCCGGGCCTGCTGGCCACCGCCGCCCGGCGCGGCCTGACCGTTGTAGCCTGCCCGATGGACGCCGAAGGGCTGGAGCCCGAAGCTCTGGATCGGCTGATCGCCCGGCATCGCCCGCGCCTGCTGTGCTGCACCCCGACCTTCCAGAACCCGACGGCGGCGACCATGGGTCTGGCGCGGCGCGACGCGGTCGTGGCGATCGCCCGCGCGGCCGGCGTGACCATCCTCGAGGACGACGCCTATGGCCTCTTGCCGACCGCGCCCCTCCCCGCTCTCGCCGCCCTGTGGCCCGAGGGCGTGTTCCATATCGCCACGACCGCCAAGGCGCTCTCGCCCGGCCTGCGCCTGGCCTATATCGTCGCGCCACCGGGGCAGGCGGAAGGCGCGGCCCAGGCCCTCCACGCCATCGCCCAGATGCCCGCGCCGCTGATGGCGGCCGTGGTGACCCACTGGATCCGCGACGGCGTCGCGACCCGCATCCTGGAGGGCGTGCGCGAGGAAGCCGTCGCCCGCCGCGCCCTCGCGGCCGAGCTGCTGCCGGCGGCGCTGGGCGGGCCCGAGAGCCTGCACGTCTGGCTGCCCGGCGCGACCGCGACGCCGGCCGCCAGGGATCGCGGCCTGGCTCTGGTCGGGGCCGAGGCCTTTCGGGCGCCGGGCGCGGTCGGCGAGGGTCTGCGGGTCTCGCTCGGCGCCGCGGCCAAGCGGGCGACCTTGAGCCGGGCGCTGACGGAGCTGGAAGCCCTGACTAGTCGGTGATCCCACCGCGCCGGAACGCGTCCGCCAGCTGATCGATCAGCGCGCGCACCGACGGCGGCAGACCGCGCCGCGTGGTGAAGACCACGTGGACGATGCCGACCCGGCTGCTCCAGTCGGGGAACACCCGCACCAGCCGCCCGGCTTCCAGCAGGTCGCGGCAAGCGTGATCCGGCAGGAAGGCCACGCCCAGGCCGGCGGCGGCGGCGTCGCGCAGGGCCCCGAAGTCGCCGCAGGTCATGCGCGGCGTGTGCTTGACCGTCCGCGCCTCGCCGTCGGCGTCGAGCAACTCCCATTCCAGTTCGCCGATCTGGTCGGTGGGGCTGAGGGTCGGCAGGTCAGACAGCGCCGCCAGCGGCTGGCCGGCGCAACGCATGGCCAGCTTGGGATCGGCCACCAGGATGCGGGTCGAGCGGCCCAGGGTGCGCAGGGTCAGGGCGGCGTCGGTGTCCAGCGTCAGGCGCACGCGGATGGCCAGGTCGATCCGCTCGGCGATCAGGTCCACCGGCCGATCGACGGCCACGATCTGCAGCCGCACCTTCGGATAGCGCGCCATATAGGCCTGGAAGGTCGGCGACAGCGCCTCGACCAGACCGACCGGACAGCTGCAGCGCACCAGCCCATGCGGCTCGCTCAGCGCCTCGGCGACCACGGCGTCGGCCTGCTGGGCGTCGAGCATCAGCAGGCGGCAGCGCTCGTGGAAGGCCTGACCGACCTCGGTCACCCGGAAGCGGCGGGTCGAGCGCTCGATCAGCCGCACGCCCAGCCGCGCCTCGAGGGCGGCGATCCGACGGCTGAGGGTCGACTTCGGCTGGCGCAGCGCCCGGCCCGCCGCCGCGAAGCCGCCGTGCGCCACCACCTCGGCGAACAGAACGTAGTCGTTGAGGTCGACGGCCATGGATTGTCTCACCAATGGAACGCTGAAAGCCGATTTACCCGTCTACTCCGCTTTTCGTCCCGATCACATGTTGTTTTCACCGACGGACGAGCCGCCGGCTCAACAAGGATGAAGACGATGAACAAGACTTTCGAGGGCAAGGTGGTCGTGGTCACCGGCGGGGCCAGCGGCATCGGCCTGGCCACGGCCAAGCGCTTTTCCGAGCTCGGCGCCGCGGTTTACGTGACCGGCCGCCGCGAGGCCGAACTGGCCGCCGCCGTGAAGGCGATCGGCGGCGACGTGACCGGCGTGCAGGGCGACGCCTCCAAGCTGGCCGATCTCGACACGCTGTACGACACCGTCCAGCGGCGCCACGCCCATATCGACGTGCTGGTGCCCAACGCCGGCGGCGGGTCGATGCTGCCGCTGGGCGCGATCACTGAAGAGCACTACGAGGACACCTTCGGCCGCAACGTGAAGGGCGTGATCTTCACCGTGCAGAAGGCCCTGCCCTTGCTGCGCGACGGCGGCGCGATCGTGCTGATCGGCTCGACGGCGGGCTCGGACGGCACGCCGGCGTTCAGCGTCTACGGCGCCAGCAAGGCCGCGGTGCGCAACCTGGCGCGCGGCTGGACGAACGACCTCAAGGACCGCCAGATCCGCGTCAATGTCGTCTCGCCGGGGCCGATCAAGACGCCGGGCCTGGTCGAGCTGGCCGGTCCGGACGCCGCCGCCCAGCAGGGCCTGCTCGACGCCATGGCCAGCCAGATCCCGCTGGGCCGCGTCGGCGACCCGTCCGAGATCGCCAAGGCCGTCACCTTCCTGGCGTCCAGCGACGCCTCGTTCATCGCCGGCGCCGAGCTGTTCGTCGACGGCGGCATGACCCAGGTCTGAGGAGACTTCAGATGACCATCGAACAACTGCTGACCCGCAACCTGCACGAGGTGTTCGGCGAGGGCGATCCGGCCCGCCGCCGGGCCGCGATCGACGAACTCTACGCCGAGGATGCGGTATTCTACGGCCCGGATGGCGAGGGTCACCACGGCCGCGAGGCGATCGACAGGATCGCCGGCGTCATCCGAGCCTCGCACCCGACCTTCGCCTATACCGAGACCTCGCCCGCCCAGGCCAGCCATGACGCCGGTCGACTGTCGTGGGTCTCGGGTCCGGTCGGCGAGCCGCCGCGCTATGCCGGCCACGACTTCATCCTTGTCCGCGACGGCCGGATCGCGGTGATCTACGTCTTCCTCGACGGCGAGGACAAATAGCCGACAGAGGGCGGCGTCTGGCCTCAGAACTCGGCGTCGTCCTCGCCCTCTTCGCCTTCACCCTCGCCGCCCATGGCGTTCTCGAGGCTGTCGATGATGTCGTCCATCTGGTCGGGGGTGATCGAGACGTAGAGCGACTCGCCGCCGATGGCCGAGACCAGCAGGCGGTAGCCGTCGTCGGTCTCCTGCAGGCTGAACGATTGGAGCGGCAGGAGCTGGGCCATGGGGATCCTTCCCGAAAGAGCGAGGCGCTCACTTAGAGGTCCGAGCCTTCTACTTCAACGCCCCTACTTGAGCGCGCCTCTGCGCAGCATGGCCACATGGGTGGCGATCAACGTCTCGCGTTCGATCCAGGGAAATTCCGGCCGGGCGATCAGCAGCGAGACCAGGCCGTGCAGCCCGGCCCACAGCGACTGGGTCGCGGCCATCACGTCGTCGCCGGCCATCAGCCCGCCGGCGTGCAGCTCGCCGACCATCTCGACGAACACCTGGAAGACTTCCTTGCCGGCGGCCATCGGCTTTCCGCCGGTCTTTTCCAGAAACGAGCCGTCGATGCTTTTCTCCAGCATGAAGGCCACTCGGTAGGCGTCGGGATGGTCGAGGCCGAAGTCGATATAGACCCGCAGGCAGCGATCGAAATTCTCGGTGGTCGGGGTGTAGCCGACCCGCGCGTCGGCCATCCGCTGGCCCAGGATCGCGAAGGCCCGCACGCACAGCTCGGCGGCGATATCGTCCTTGGTGGTGAAATAGGCGTAGAGGGCCGGCTGCGAGATGCCGGCGATCTCGGCGATCTGGCGGGTCGAGACCGCGTGGACGCCCTTCTGGGCGAACAGGCTCTGGGCGGCGTCGAGGATTTCCTCGCGGCGCTCGGCGCCATGGCCCTTGGGTTTACGCGGGGAACGCGTTTGGGGAGACTTCATCGACGGTCGTTGACCACTGCTATCCAAGCTTGACAAGCCCTCGCTATCGATCACTGATAACTTATCATCGATCGATTTGGAACAGCTTATGTGGCGAACACCGCTCCCTCCCCTGGCGGCGCTGCTGATGACGACGGCGCTGGCGGCCTGTGACGGCAAGGCCAGGACCGAGGCGACGACGCCGCCGACTCCGGTCGAGGCCGCCCGCGTCGCCGCCCCCGGCGCGGCGGGTTCGGTGACGGGAGCTGGCACGCTGGAGCGTCGCCGCGAGATGGCGCTGTCCTTCCGCATCCCCGGCGTGCTGACGGCCATGAAGGTCGAGGCCGGCGACCGCGTCTCGGCCGGCCAGCTGGTCGCCGCCATCGACCCGGCCGGGGTCGACGCTCGTCAGCAGCAGACCATGGCCGACCTGGAGCGCGCCCGCCGCGACATCGAGCGCGACAAGACCCTGTTCGAGAAGGGCTATGTCAGCCGCCAGCGCATCGACGATCGTACGAGCGCGCTGAAAGCCGCCCAGGCCGCCTATGACGCCGCCCGCTTCGACCGCCGCTGGGCCAGCCTCGTTTCGCCGGCCTCGGGCGTGGTGCTGGAGCGTCGCGCCCAGGCGGGCGAGGTCGTCGCGGCCGGCCAGGTGGTGGCGCGGATCGCCGATCTCTCCAGTCCGCTGGTCCTGCGCCTGCCGCTCTCGGCGCGGGAAGCCGCGCGGGTGCGGGTCGGCGATGTGGCGCGGGTTCGGGTCGAGGACCTCGCGGAGCAGACCCTGTCCGGTCGCGTCACCCGCGTCGGCGAGGCCGCCGACACCCGCACCGGCGCCATCAGCGTCGAGATCGAGCTCTCCGCCCCGCCCGCCGCCCTGCGCAGCGGCCAGGTCGCCCACGCCACGCTGTCGGTTCGCACCGCGCCGGGCGCCACGACGGCCTATGCCCGCATCCCCGCCGAGGCGGTGCTGGAGGCCAACGGCCAGCGCGCCTTCGTCTACCGGTTCGACCACGGCAAGGCCCGGCGCATGGCCGTCGGCTTCGGCGGCTTCGACGGCGACGACGCCCTGGTCTCGGGCCTGCCCGACGGCGCCCAGGTGATCACGGCCGGGGCCGGCTTCGTCGCCGATGGCGAGGCCGTGCGAGTCATCGATCCCAAGCGTCTCGACGCCTCCAGGGGTCAGTAAGCCGTGAAGTTCGATCTCGCGACCTTCGCCGTCCGTCGCTGGCAGTTCACCCTGGTCGCCTTCGGCCTGCTGATCATGCTGGGGATCAACGCCTTCAACAACGTGCCGCGCTCGGAAGACCCGCACTTCCCGACGCCGATCGTCATCGTCCGCGCGGTGCTGCCCGGCGCCGAGCCGTCGGAGATCGAGCAGCTGATCGTCGACCCGATCGAGGACGCCGTCGACGGCCTCGACGACATCGACAAGGTCGAGTCGACCGCCGTGGACGGCTCGGCCATCATCCGCGTCCACTTCACCTGGGACGTCGACACCGAGCGCAAGTTCGACCAGGTGGTGCGCGAGGTGAACGCCATCCGCGGCAACCTGCCGGCCGGCGTCCAGCGGCTGGAGATCGAGCGGATCCGCACCACCGAGGTGTCGATCGTCCAGGTCGCCCTCACCTCCGACATCCTGCCGATGCGCCGCCTGGAGAAGACCGCCGACCGGCTGCGCGAGCGGCTGGACCGAGTGCCGGGCGTGCGCGAGGCCAAGTACTGGGGCGCGCCGCCGTCCGAGGTGCAGGTCACGCTGGATCTCGCCCGCCTGTCGGCCCTGAAGCTGCCGCCCACCGCCGTCGTCGACGCCCTGAAGTCGGCCGGCGCCGAGGCGCCGATCGGCGCGGTCCAGGCCGGAGAGCGGCGCTTCAACGTCAAGTCCGGCGGGGCCTTCCACGATCTGGCCACCATCGGCGACACGCCCGTCCGCTCGCTGGGCGGCCAGGTCACCCGCGTGCGCGACGTCGCCCAGGTGGCCTGGGCCCAGGCCGAGCCGACCCACCTGACCCGCTTCAACGGCAAGCGCGCCATCTTCCTGACCGTCAACCAGAAGGACGGCCAGGACGTCGCCAAGATCACCAAGGGCGTGCAACGGGTGCTGGACGACTACGAGAAGACCCTGCCCGCCGGGGTGAAGATGGAGCGCGGCTTCGTCCAGGCCGAGAACGTCAAGCATCGGCTGAACAACCTGTTCCGCGATTTCGGCATCGCCCTGTGCCTCGTCCTGATCACCCTGCTGCCGCTGGGGCCGCGCGCCGGCCTGGTGGTGATGGTGTCGATCCCGCTTTCCCTGCTGATCGGCCTGACCATGCTGCAGGCGCTGGGCTTCACCCTGAACCAGCTGTCGATCGCCGGCTTCGTGCTGGCCCTGGGCCTGCTGGTCGACGACAGCATCGTCATCACCGAGAACATCGCCCGCCGGGTGCGCGAGGGCGAGGACCGGGTCGACGCGGCGATCAACGGCACCCGCCAGATCAGCCTGGCGGTGCTGGGCTGCACGGCGACGCTGATGCTGGCCTTCCTGCCGCTGATGGCCCTGCCGGCCGGCTCGGGGGCCTATATCAAGTCGCTGCCGGTGACGGTGCTGTGCACCATCGCCGCCTCGCTCTTCGTGTCGATGACCATCATCCCGTTCCTGGCCAGCCGCCTGCTGGACAAGCACTCCGATCCCGAGGGCAACGCCCTGCTGCGGGCGGTCAACAACGGCATCCATCGCTTCTATCGGCCTGTGCTGCACCGCGCCCTGGCCCGGCCGTGGGTGGCCATGGCCATCCTGCTGGCCATCTGCCTGACCACCTTCCCGCTGGTGAAACTGGTCGGCTCGTCGCTGTTCCCGGCCGCCGAGACGCCGCAGTTCCTGATCCGCATCGAGACGCCCGACGGGACGTCCCTGGCCCGCACCGACCAGGTGCTGCGCTATGTCGAGCAGCGCGTCCGCGCCGAGCCGGACGTCATCTGGGAAGCCGCCAACCTTGGCCGCGGCAACCCGCAGATCTTCTACAACAAGAGCCAGCGCGAGAGCGCCACGACCTTCGCCGAGGTGTTCGTCAGCCTCAAGCGCTGGGAGCCGGGCCGTAGCGAGCAGGTGCTGGACCGCCTGCGCAAGGCCTTCGCCGACTATCCCGGCGCGCGGATCAGCGTGCAGACCTTCGAGAACGGCCCGCCGATCGACGCGCCGGTCGCCGTGCGCGTCACGGGGCAGAACCTCGAGGTGCTGAAGGCCCTGGCCGCCCGGGCCGAGGCGATCCTGAAGGCCACGCCCGGAACCCGCGACGTCACCAACCCCGTCCGCCTGGACCGCACCGACCTCGACCTCGGCGTCGACGAGGCCAAGGCCGCCGCCCTGGGCGTCCAGGCCGGCGCCACGCGGCGCATCGCCCGCCTGGCCCTGTCCGGCGAGGAAACCGCCCGCTTCCGCGACCCGGACGGCGACGACTACGCGGTCAAGGTGCGGCTGCCGATGGCCCAGGCCGACGGCGCGGCGCGCAATCCGCTCTCGGCCCTGAAGGGGGTCTATGTCCCGACCGCCGACGGCCTGGCCGCGCCGCTGGACGCCATCGCCACCCCCCGCCTGAAGTCCAGCCCCTCGCGCATCGACCGCTTCGACCGCGAGCGGACCGTGACCGTCAGCGCCTGGGTCCGCACCGGCTTCCTGGCCTCGGGCGTGACCCAGGACGCCCTGGCCCGGCTGAACAAGGACCTGCCGCTGCCGCCGGGCTATCGCCTGTCGCTGGGCGGCGAGGCCGAGGCCGCGTCGGAAAGCTTCGCCGGCCTTGGCGCGGCGGTGCTGGTGGCGGTGTTCGGGATCCTGGCCGTGCTGGTCCTGGAGTTCCAGAAGTTCAAGACCGCCCTGGTCGTGGCCGGCATCATCCCGTTCGGGGTGTTCGGCGCGGTGCTGGCCCTGGCCCTGACCGGCTATTCGCTGTCGTTCACCGCCACGATCGGCGTGATCGCCCTGATCGGCATCGAGATCAAGAACTCGATCCTGCTGGTCGACTTCACCGAACAGCTGCGCCGCGAGGGCATGAACCTGCACGACGCCATCGAGAAGGCCGGCGAGGTCCGCTTCCTGCCGGTGCTGCTGACCTCGGTGACGGCTATCGGCGGGCTGCTGCCGCTGGCCCTGGAGCGGTCGGGCCTCTACTCGCCCCTGGCCATCGCCATCATCGGCGGGCTGATCACCTCGACGCTGCTGAGCCGGGTGGCGACGCCGGTGATGTACTGGCTGACGGCGCGGGGCAAGGCGGAGGGGGCTTAGGAGCTCAGCACAGCATCCCTGGCTTACGCGAGAGCTTGCCATTCGCGGCCACTCGCGGCGTCGATCCAAATGTCGCGCTCACGCGCTGGTGACTCAGGCTCTAGATACCGGCATGCGCAATCACTTCGTCCCTCAATTCCTCCAGCGTCCATGGACCGACAGCAGCGGCGAGCTTCAGGTCTTCCGGATGAAGTCCGGACGGTTCGAGACATACCGGCAGGTGCCGAAGGGCAACGGCTACTTGGAAGACATGCTGTCGCTTACGCGCGACAAAGTCGCCGGCATGGACAAACACGCCATCGAGAAGGTTGTGCTTCAGTCAGTAGATAATGACGCGAGCAAGGTGCGAGACAAGCTAGAGGCTGGACAACTCGGTGTGCTGACCATCGAGGAACGGTCCGCGTGGGTGCGCTTCATCATGTCTCTACAACTGCGCCAGCCAAGCACCGTCTTGTATCTGAGGAGCGAGTCAGAAGCTTTGCTGAGGAAATCCTTGGCCGAGCAGCCTGATGAATACGATGCCATCGCCATGCCGGGGGCACCGGCCACGCTGGAGGAGTGGACGGAAAAGCACTTCCCCGGCGCGATTGAGAACTTCGGCCTTTCGTTCTTCCATGAGCTGCTCAACGACCAGGGCATAGGCAATAAATTGTTGCGACTGCGCTGGTGGGTCTGGGATTTTAGCGTGTGCAGACATCACCTACTACTCGCCGACTGTCCCTGCACCTTCGCCGGCGGTATCGACAATCCCAATCTCGCAGTGATTTTGCCGATTTCGCCCACAAAGGCGTTCATGGCCACGCGTGGAGAGTTAACTGCGGACGCACTACGGAAAGCCGATCCAAAACTGCTGCTGGGCCGACTGAACGATGCAAGTACGAAGCAGGCGACTGAGCGTGTCTTCGCGCGAGATGCCTCGCCTCGTCGGTTTATCGAGAACCGGTGGCCAGCGGCTACTGCGTAGCCGATAGGAACGTGAGCGGCATGGCACCTAACCAGAGGCCCGCCCGCCGCTTGCCTATTGTACGATCGTATAGCAACCTCTCCGCCTATTCTGGGGAGAGCGACACCATGGCCGAAACCACCACCCGCGACGCCGTGATCATCGGCGGCGGCCACAACGGCCTGGTCTGCGCCTTCTACCTGGCCAAGGCCGGGCTGAAGGTCACGGTCTGCGAGGCGCGCGGCGTGGTCGGCGGGGCGGCGGTGACCGAGGAATTCCACCCCGGCTTCCGCAACTCCGTGGCCAGCTACACGGTCAGCCTGCTGAACCCGCGGGTGATCGCCGACATGGGCCTGCACGACTACGGCCTGACCTTCCTGGAACGGCCGATCTCGAACTTCCTGCCGATCAGCGACGAGCGCTATCTGAAGCTGGGCGGCGGACTGGAGCGCACCCAGGAAGCGTTCCGCAAGTTCAGCTATCGCGACGCCGAGGTGCTGCCGGCCTACTACGCCATGCTGGACGAGATCGGCGACGTGCTGCGCGACTTCGCCCAGGAGACGCCGCCGAACCTGGGCGACGGCCTGCCCGGCGCGCTGCGAGCCTTGCGCCAGGGCGGTCGCCTGGCCATGCTTTCCCGGCAGAGGAAGCGCGACCTCTTGGACCTGTTCACCAAGAGCGCCCGCGACGTGCTGGACGGCTGGTTCGAGAGCGACGCGGTCAAGGCCGCCTTCGGCTTCGACGCCGTGGTCGGCAACTTCGCCAGCCCGGACTCGCCGGGATCGGCCTATGTGCTGCTGCACCACACCTTCGGCGAGGTGAATGGCAAGAAGGGCGCCTGGGGCCACGCGGTCGGCGGCATGGGCTCCATCACCCAGGCGATGGCGAAGGCGTGCGAGGCGGCGGGCGTCGAGATCCTGCTGAACGCGCCGGTCGAGGGCGTCCATATCGACGGCGCTAAAGCAGTCGGCGTGCAACTGGTCGACGGCCGCCAGATCATGGCCCCGATCGTCAGCGCCAATGTCAATCCGGCCCTACTGTACAAAAAGCTGGTCCCGCCGTCGGCCCTGACCGCCGACTTCCGCAAGACGGTCGACGGCTACAAGAACGGCTCGGGCACCTTCCGGATGAACGTGGCGCTGTCGGAGCTGCCCAGCTTCACCTGCCTGCCCGGCAAGGACGCCGCCGAGCACCACCAGTCGGGCATCGTGATCGCCCCCAGCCTCGACTACATGGACGCGGCCTATCGCGACGCCAAGGCGGACGGGATCAGCAAGGCTCCGATCGTCGAGATGCTGATCCCCTCGACCATCGACACCTCCCTCGCCCCTCCGGGCCAGCACGTGGCCAGCCTGTTCTGCCAGCAGTTCGCGCCGGAACTGCCGAACGGCCGGTCGTGGGACGATGAGCGCGAAGCCGCCGCCGACCTGATCGTCGACACGGTCGAGCGCTGGGCGCCGGGCTTCAAGGCCTCGGTGCTGGGCCGCACGATCCTGTCGCCGCTGGATCTGGAGCGGAAGTTCGGCCTGATCGGCGGCGACATCATGCACGGCCACATGTCGCTGGATCAGCTGTGGGCGACCCGCCCGTTCCTGGGCCACGCCAGCCACCGCGCGCCGATCAAGGGCCTCTACATGTGCGGCGCGGGCGCGCATCCCGGCGGCGGGGTGTCGGGCAATCCAGGGCGGAACGCGGCGCGGGAGATCCTGCGCGACAAGGACTTCGCCACGGCGGTCAAGCTGTCGGTGGTGGGGCGATGACCATGCCTGGCACTGGCCCCTACCTGACCGCTTCGCGGTCGTCCGCCCCCGAAGGGGGCAGAAGGAAGCCCGCGACCTTCTTCCCCCTCCGGGGGAGGAGCGCGCAGCGCGGAGGGGGCCAGTGACCGCCATCCCCAACGACGACCCCCAGGCCGACTGGGGCCTGCCCGGCTGGATCTACGGCTCCGAGCGCTTCTTTCGCGAGGAGCAGGACAAGATCTTCCGGCCGTCGTGGCAGATCGTTTGTCACCTGAACGACATCCCGAAGGCCGGCGACTTCCACACCTTCGACTTCGTCGGCGAGAGCCTGGTGGTCTTGCGCGGCAAGGACGGCGGGGTGCGCGCCTTCGCCAATGTCTGCCGCCACCGGGGTGCGCGGCTGCTGGACGGCCCGGTCGGCCGCTGCGGCGGGCGGATCGTCTGCCCCTACCACGCCTGGACCTACGACCTGGAAGGCCGGCTGATCGGCGTGCCGATGCGCGACGACTATCCGGCGCTGGACATGGCCAAGGAGGGCCTGGCCACGATCGAGACCGAGATCTGGCGTGGCTTCGTCTTCGTGCGGATCGAGGGCGAAGGCCCCTCGGTGGCCACGATGATGGCCCCCTACGAGGATGAGGTCGCCCACTACCGCTTCGAGGACCTGCAGCCGTTCGGCCGCGTGACGCTGCGGCCGCGCACGGTCAATTGGAAGAACATCAGCGACAACTATTCGGACGGGCTGCACATCCCCGTCGCCCACCCGGGCCTGACGCGGCTGTTCGGCAAGGGCTACGGCGTCGAGGCCCACACCTTCGTCGACAAGATGTGGGGCCAGCTGATCGACGAGCCGTCGGAGAGCCCGTCCGAGCGCCTGTACCAGGACCTCCTGCCCGACGTTCCGCACCTGCCCGGCGACCGCAAGCGGCTGTGGACCTATTTCAAGCTCTGGCCGAACTTCGCCTTCGACATCTATCCGGACCAGGTGGACTTCATGCAGTTCATCCCGATCTCGGCCACGGAGACGATGATCCGCGAGATCGCCTACGCCCTTCCCGACGAGCGGCGCGAGATGAAGGCGGCGCGCTATCTGAACTGGCGCATCAACCGGCAGGTCAACGCCGAGGACACCGAGCTGGTGGCCCGCGTGCAGCAGGGCATGGCCTCACGCACCTTCACGGCCGGACCGCTGGCGACCAGCGAAGTGTCCTTGCGCAGCTTCGGCCGCAAGATGCGGGCGCTGATCCCGGAGGCTCGGATGGCAAGGCCGCCGGAGGGGTGGTGAGGGAGGGCTAGATCTTGCGCGCCGCCTTCACCCGCGAGACCGCCGACGTCCGCCGGCAAGCGCTCGTGGCCGCCGCCGAGACCGTGCTGGCGCGCGAAGGCGTCGGCGGAACCTCGGTGCGCGCGATCTGCGCCGAGGCCGGCGTCTCGCCGGGTCTGCTGCGGCACTATTTCGAGGGTGTCGACGAGCTTATCGCGGCGGCCTACGAGGCCGTCAGCCAGCGGATCGACGCGGCGCTGGACGCGGCGCTCGAGACCGCCGGCCCGACGCCGCGCGAGCGTCTGCTGGGCTATCTCGGCGCCAGCTTCGCGCCGCCGGTGCTGGATCCGCGTCTGCTGGCCGCCTGGATCGGGTTCTGGAGCCTGGTGAAGACCAAGCCGCGCATCGCCGCGATCCACGCGGCGTCCTACGCGGACTTCCGGGCGCGTCTGGAAAAGTTGCTGAGCGAGGCGAACGTGACCGACACCCGCCTGGCCGCCATCGCCCTGACGGCGACCGTCGACGGCCTGTGGCTGGAGCTGTGCCTGGACCCAGCCACCTTCAGCCCGGAAGAGGCGCGCGCGGTCGTGACGCGCGCTCTGGAGAGCTGGCTGGCTTAAGCCGCAGCCGCCTGGTGCGCCGCGCGGTTGCGGCCCCACGAAGGCGTGCGGACTTCCGGCTCGTCGACGTGGACCTGGGCCTTGCGGCCCTGCTCGCGCATGTGGCGGGCCAGCAGCTGGGCCAGGGCCTCGGCTTCGTGCTGCGAGGAATAGCAGCCGATCAGTTCGGCCGAGTCGTTCCAGGTCACATGCCACACACCGGCGACCGGGCGGACATAGTAGTGATTCTCGGTCATGGAGACCTCCTTGGACGTACTCAACGTGTGACTAACCACGTCGACATGACAGTTGTTTCGCTATCGCACAATCAAATTGCGTTGCGATGCACAATGCATGGTCCGGGCCACGGTCGACTGTGCCGAATTTCACAGCGGGCTAGGGGCCGTCCTTCACGACCGCCCCGCCCTTCATGACCTTGGGAATCCGGGTCAGGATCCCGATGTCCGCCAGCGGGTCGCCGGACACCGCGATCAGGTCGGCGTAGCAGCCGGCCGCGTCGCAGCCGACCTTGCCGGTCTTGCCCATCAGCTCGGCCGCTACGGTCGTGGCCGACTGGATCGCCTGCATCGGCGTCATGCCGTACTTGACCATATAGGGCAGCTGGCGGGCGTTGAGACCGTGCGGATAGACGCCGGAGTCGGTGCCGTAGGCGATCTTGACCCCGACCTTCACCGCCTTGCGGAAGCCCTCGCGCTGGGCCTCGGTGGTCTCAAAGTTCTTGCGAAGGGTCTCGGCGGGCCAGCCGTGGGCCTTGCCGTATTCGTCGATCCAGTCGCCGTCATAGATGTCGGCCACCAGATACACGCCCTTGGCCTTCATCATGGCGATGGCCTCGTCGTCCATCAGCGAGCCGTGCTCGATCGAGCGGACGCCGGCCCGCATGGCGACCTTCATGCCCTCGGCCCCGTGGGCGTGGGCGGTGGCGTAGGTCCCGCGCTTGGCGGCCTCCTCGACGGCGGCGCGGATCTCGTCTTCGGAGAGCTCCAGCTGGCCCGGTTCGGTGCCGACGGTCAGCACCGCGCCGGTGGCGATCAGTTTCAAAAAGTCGGCCTTGTGGGCCAGGATGTTGGCCGCCTTGCGGTGGGTGTCGGCGGCGTCCTCCACGACCCCGACCCGCATCTCGGCCGGGATGCCGACGTCGGCGGCGATGCCGGTCACCTCCCCGCCGCCGCCGGGGACGGTGATATAGGCGCCGGCCACCGACATGCGCGGACCCGGGACGAGACCGTTGTTGATCGCGTCGCGCAGCGCCACGTCGCCGAACGCGCGCCAGGTCCCGACATCGCGCACACTGGTGAAGCCGGCCATCAGGGTCTTGCGGGCGTGATCGGCGGCGATGAACGACTGGTAGGCGGCCGTGGTCAGCAGCGGCTCGGCGATGTTCTCGGTCTGCTCCTGGTCGACCAGATGGGTGTGCATGTCGATCAGGCCGGGCAGGACGGTCAGCTTGCTCCAATCCGTCAGCGGGCCGTCCGTCGGCGCCGTTTTCCAGGGCGTGACGGCGGTGATCGTCTCGCCCTCGACGCGGATCAACTGGTCGGTCAGCACCTTGCCGGCCCGCGGGTCGATCAGCTTGCCGGCGCGGACATAGGAGACCTGGGCGCTGGCGATGGTGGGGACCAGGACGGCCAGCAGGGCGAGGGAGGCGAGCTTCACGAGACAGTCTCCGGAAGAGCGGAACGCGCCGCGCGGGCGGTGAGAACGCGGACAGGCAGGCCGACCAGCAGCAGCACGACGCCCCACAGCGTGGCCTGGGCGCCGGCGCCATAGAGCGTCCAGGCCGAATAGACCGCCGCCACGATGGCCAGCGCGGTCAGGAGCATCGAGGCGTCCATCCGATGCTTCTGTTGCAGTCGCAACGCCGCCAGGGCGCTGAACAGATAGGCGAACAGGCTGGCCGAGGTGGCCAGCAGGGCGATGAAGGTGAACAGGTCGGCCATCGACTTGGCGTAGTTCATCAGCACGAGGATGGTCAGCAAGACGCTGGACAGGACATGGGCCCGCACGGGCGTTCCGCGCTTGCCGGCCTTGCCCAGCCAGGCGGGGAAGACCCCGTCGATCGCCATGGCGTAGGGCATCTCGCCCTGCAGCAGCACCCAGCCGTTCAGGGCGCCGAAGGCGCTGATCGCGGCGAAGGCGGCCAGAACCAACCGCAGGTCGCCGCCGCCGTGATAGCCGACGAAGTCGGCGAACGGGGCGTTGGAGCCTTTCAGCAGGTCGGCGGGCGACAGCAGCACCACCGCCGAGCAGACGACGAGATAGATCAGCCCCGTGAAGGCCGTGCCGTAGAGGGTGGCGCGCGGGATGGTTCGGGTCGGCTCATGCACCTTGTCGGCGGGCACGGTGGCCGATTCCAACCCCAGCAGGGCCCACAGGGTCAGGGTCGCGGCGGCGGTGATCCCGCCGGCCGACAATTGCGACGGCTCGAACGGCGTCACGGCCGCCCCGCCCCTGCGCGCCAGGATCACGGCCGCCAGGCCCGCCACCGCCACCAGCGGAAGCAGCTTCAGGATCGTCGCGACCACCTGCAGCCGCCCGGCCGACCTGGAGCCCCAGCAGTTGACCGCCGTCAGCGCCCAGACCACGGCGACGGTGACCAGCGCGGCCAGCCCCGGAACCTTGGCCAGCGCCGGAAAGAACACCGACAGATAGCTGACCCCACCGGTGGCGATGGCCGCGTTGCCGACCCACAGCGAGATCCAGTAGGCCCAGGCGACCATGAAGCCGGCCGTCGGTCCGAACGCTTCCTGCGTGTAGGCCAGCGGTCCGCCGGCGCGGGGAAAGGCCTCGGCCAGGCGCGCGAAGACGAAGGCCAGGCACAGGGCGCCGCCGATGGTCACCAGCCAGGCGATGACGGCGTTCCAGCCATAGGGCGCCAGCGAGGCCGGCAACATGAAGACGCCCGAGCCGATCATGTTGCCCACGACCAGGGCCGTGCACATCCACAGGCCCAGCGGACGGGCGCTCGACGACGCCATGGATCCCCCTAACGCAAAGCGAAAAGGGGCGGCCTCTCGCGGACCGCCCCCCTACTCACCCCACCACCAACTAGAACGTCTTGCCGAGCCTGACCCCGATGGTCCGGGGCTGGTTCGGAACGATGTAGTACTGGGTTCCGCAGACGCTTTCGGCGCACTCGGCGTAGCGGTTCAGGCTGGCCCGCTTGTCGAAGGCGTTCTTCAGATAGATCGAGATCGACAGGCCGTCCTTGTCGATCCCGCTCGAGAAGTCGGCGGTCGTATAGCCCTTCTGCCGGCCGATGATGTTGCGCTCGACGATCCGCAGGTCGGTCCAGTTGCCAGACTGGCCGACGACCGAGCCCTGGGCGAAGGCGTCCCAGTCGGCAAGGCTGAACTCGTAGCGCGCCGTCAGGTTGGCCTTGTACTTCGGCGTGACCGGCAGGACCGTGCCATCGGGCGCCTGTGGCGAGGCGCAGGTGGTGACCGGATTGCCATCGGCGTCGGTGAAGCCGCAGTAATTGGCCGTCAGCTTGGCGTCGGTATAGGCGGCCGAGGCGTTGATCGTGAAGCCGTGGACCGGGACCCAGGTGATGTCGCTTTCCACGCCCTTGATGCGGGCCTGGTTGGCGTTCTTGATCTCGGTGAGGCCGTTGGCGCCCAGGATCGAGAACTGGAAGTTCTTCCAGTCCTCCATGAACACCGCGCCGTTCCAGCGGAAGCTGTTGTTCAGCCAGGTGGTCTTCCAGCCGGCCTCGTAGTTCTTCAGATAGTCGGCCTGATAGGGCGGCAGGGTCGAGCGGCGATTGATGCCGCCCGGACGGAAGCCCTTCGAGTAGGTCGCATAGATCAGCTTGGAGCCGTCGAACTTGTAGGTCAGCGTCACCTTGGGAACGTTGCCGCTTTCCTTGACGCCCTTGTCCAGGTTCGTACAGGGCGAGCCCGGGACCACGGCCGGCTTGAAGCAGGCCTTTTCGCCGGTCGAGCCATAGCCGGCGCCGTAGCCGTAGAAGCCGACCAGGGTGTTGTGCGCCTTGAAGAAGCGTAGCCCGGCGGTCAGCATCAGCTTGTCGGTGATGTCGTACTCGGCCTGGCCGAACACGGCCTTGTCCCGGTCGACCCGATTCTGCTTGGTCAGCCAGACGGTGCCGACATAGCCCGGCACCGACAGGTCGCTGCCCAGGCCGTCGATCTTGTAGTTCTGGAAGATCTCGTGCTTCTGCTTCTGGTAGAAGCCGCCGACCACGAACCGCAGCTTCTGATCCTGCGGCGAGGCGATGCGGATCTCGTGGCTTTCCTTGCGGTAGTGATCCTGGCCCTGGATGTACTGGGACGGGTTCACCAGGTTGCCGGCGTTGTCCGTCCAGTAGAAGCCGTAGCCGACCTGGTCGTAGAAGTACGAGTAGTCGGTGTAGTCCGAATTGGTGACGTCGTTCCGCTTCAGGTACGAGCCGGCATAGGTGACGTCGAGATTGGCGATCTGGCCCTCGATGGTCATCGCCGCCTGGACCCACTTGTCCTTGGCGCTTTCCGGATAGAAGTGCGTGACCTTGAGGTCGCCGACCTTGGGATCGAAGGCGAACAGGCCGCCCGACTTCTGCACCTGGCCCATGACCGTGGGCGTGATCACCCAGTTGTCGTTGACCTCGATGCGCAGGGCCGCGCGGCCGCCCTGGGTGTAGACGCGGTTGTAGTTTTTCCGGACCCGGGCCTGATTGTTGATCGTGTAGTCGTTGGTCGGATCGGAGTCGCCGCGGTCGTAGGTGCGCGTGCCGGCCACGTTGTCGATATAGCCGGCGTCGCGGACGTCCCAGCCGACCAGGCGCACGGCGATCTTGTCGGACAGCGGGACGTTGACGAAGCCCTCCACCGTGTGGCCCGTGCCGCCGTGATCGACCTTGTTGGCCTCGACGTCGACGCCGGCCGAGAAGCCGGCGGTCGTCGGCTTGTTGGTGATGATCCGCAGGGTGCCGGCCTGGGAGCTGGCGCCGTAGAGGGTGCCCTGCGGCCCGGCCAGGGCCTCGACCCGGGCGACGTCATAGACGTGGATGTCCAGCGCGCCCTGGATGGTGGTGACCGGCTGTTCGTCCAGATAGACGCCGACGCTGGGCAGCGAGCCGGAGTGGTTGCCATCGCCGCCGCTGGCCACGCCGCGCATATAGACCTGACCGAAGCCGGGCCCCGAGGTCGTGAACGACACGCTGGGCAGGTACTTCACATAGTCGACGAAGGCCGAGACCTGCAGCTGTTCCAGCTTCTCGCCGCCCAGCGCCTGGATGCTTACGGGCACGTCCTGCAGATTTTCACTGCGCTTCTGCGCGGTGACGACCACCTCTTCCAGAGCGGTCGACGATTGCGGCGCCTGCGCCTGGGCGTAGGCCACGGTGGTGAACATGGTGGTGGCGAACAAGGCGGCGGAACAGACGCCCGCCTTCTTCAAACGAACCGATCCCAACGACATACAGTCGCTCCCCTTACGGCTTTGAAGGAACGACGTTCGACCCGCCTCAAGCGTCCGGCAAGATTGGAAATTTCAGTTTGATGTCAATTCCTTGAAGTGTTGCACAAATGGCAAGGCGCGACGGAGATGGTCAAATAACGGGCGCGTTCGGATAGGCGTCGAGGACCGGCCCCAATGCCTGCTTGAGGGGGTCCAGGTGCGATTCGAATTTCTGCCAGTGCTCGACCGCGTCCTTGAAGATCGGGCGGCGGACCTGCTCTGAACTGGCGGTGCGGACGGCGCGGTCGTTCTCGTGCGGCGACAGGCAAGCGGCCTCGAACGGCAGGCCGCAATGATCCAGCAGGGCGCGGATCTCCCGCTCCGGGTCCTCGATCAACGCCTCGTAGATCACCCGGTGCACGCGGCCCGGCAGCACGGCGTCGAAATGCGCCATCAGCCCCACATAGTCGGCGTAGTAGCGGCCGATGTCGGTCAGGTCGTAGGTGAAGCCCTGCCCGCGGGCGAAGTGCTGCTTGAAGCCCGAGAAGCAGCAGCCCAGCGGATGCCGGCGCGCGTCGATGATCTTGGCGTTCGGCAGGATCAGGTGGATCAGTCCGGCGTGCGCGAAGTTGTTGGGCATCTTGTCGATGAAGAACGGCCGGTCGGTCTTGCGCTGGACGCGGGTGCGCTCAAGGAATTCCTCGCCCAGCGCCTTCAGCGCCTCGGGCGACAGGTCGGCCAGCACTTCCGGATAGATCGAGTCGGCGCGGTTGGCGGTCTTGCCGCCCAGACGCCGGGCCATGACGATCAGGTCGGGCAGCTCCATCGTGCCCTCGACCATCGAGTGACTGGCCAGGATCTGCTCCACCAGGGTCGAGCCCGAGCGCGGCAGGCCGACCACGAATATCGGATCGGGCGCCGGGCAACCCTGCCCCGCCCGCGCCGCCACGAAGGCCGGGGTGAACACCGCCTTGGTGCGGGCGGCGTCGGCGGCGTTCTCCTCGGGATCATAGGCCAGCTGCTTCCGGCGGATCGCCGCGCCCTCGGCGTAGCGCGCGAACGCCTCGTCCCAACGGCCGGCGTCTTCGAACGCCTTGCCCAGGGCGTAGTGCAGATGCAGGCGGTCGTCTTCCGGCAGGTCCTCGCTCGCCAGGGCCGCCGCCATGGCCTCGAGATCGGCGTCGGTGAACTTGACCGTCTTCAGGTTGGCGAGACTCCACCAGGCCTCGCCCATGGTCGGCAGCAGGGCCAGGGCCTGGCGATAGGCCGCGACGCTGTCGGCCTGGCGCCCCACGGTCTTGAGGGCGTGGCCGTAGCTCATCCAGCCCTTGGGCTGGTTGGGATAATCGACCAGCACCCGCTCGTAGATCGCGATCGCCTTCTGGTACTCGCCCAGCCGCGCCAGGATCGCCGCGCGCAGGTTGGCATAGCCCGGATGGCGCTCGTCCTTGGCGGTCAGGGTCTCGATCTCGGCCAGAGCCTCGGCGTTCTTGTTCTGGCGATAGAGGACGGTCGCCAGGTTGTGACGGGCGCCGGCGAAGCCGGGCGCGATCTCGACACAGCGCGCCAGCAGAACCTCCGCGTCAGGATAGCGGCCCTGGCGCGACAGGGTCTCGGCCAGCATGCGCAGGGCCGCCGGCTCGTCGGGACGGGTCGCCAGCAGGCCGCGCAGGATCGTCTCGGCCTCGGCCAGCTTCTCGTCGATCATGGCGGCGGCGGCGTTCATCAGCAGCGGATCGCGCACGCCGCCCTTGATCTGGCGGTCGCGGGCGGCCTCGGCGCCCTCGTCGTCGCCGAGACGCCGCAGCACCTCGGCCAGGCCGCGCCAGGCCTCGGTGTTCTGGGCGTCGGCGGCGAGGCTGCGCTTGAACGCGGCGGCGGCGGCGCGGTCGTGGCCGCGCGCGGCCAGGGTCAGGCCATGCTCCAGCTGAATCTCGGGCGCGGCGGGAAAGGCGCGGGCCAGCGGATCGATCGTCCGCAGCGCCGCGTCGACCTCCTCGGCCAGACGCAGGGCCGTGGCCAGCAGCAGGGTCGCTCCGGCGTGACGCGGCACGGCCTCGAGGATCGCCCGCGCCTGCTCGGCCGCCAGCCTCGGGTCCACCTCCAGCAGCCGTTGCGCGTGCGCCATGGCCGTGGCGAGGCCGCCGGTCGGCGCGGAGGAGGTGGTGGCGGACATACGGAACCCGAACTTCTCAAGAGCGACGATCGGAGGACGCCCCGCGCCGCTTGTCAATCGGACGGGCGCTTCGGCCCGCTACAGCCGGTCCCGCAGCGCGTACCAGGTCAGACCGGCCACGGTCAGCGGCCACCGCAGCAGGCGTCCGCCAGGGAACGGCGGCGTGGGCAGGCGCGCCAGCAGGTCGGCGCCGCCCGTCTCGCCCAGCGCGGCGTCGGCCAGCAGCTTGCCGACGTGGGGCGCCAGCATCACCCCCTGCCCGGAATAGCCGGACGCCGCGCGGACGCCCGGCGCGATCTCGCCGACGAAGGGCATCCGGCTCATGGTGATGCCCAGGGTCCCGCCCCAGGCGTGGGTGATCGGGACATCGGCCAGCCGCGGATAGACCTTGGCGAGGTTCTTGCGGACCATGCCGGCGATGTCGCTGGGAAACCCGGGCCGGTAGTTCTCGCCGCCGCCGAACAGCAGCCGGCCGTCGGGCGTCTTGCGGAAGTAGTTCACGACGAACCGGCTGTCGGCCACCGCCGCGTTGGAGCGGATGATCGTCTCGGCCAGATCGCCCAGCGGCGCGGTGACGGCGATGAAGTTGTTGATCGGCATGACCCGCGCGCGGGCCCCGCCGGCCATGGCGTTCAGCAGGCCATCGCCGCTGAGGATCAGCTGATCGCAGGTCACCCGGCCCAGCGTGGTCTCGACGACGATCCGGCCGCCCTGGCGGGTCCAGCTTTCGGCGCGGGTGTGCTCGTGGACCACCGCCCCCGCCGCCATCGCCGCGCGCGCCATGCCAAAGGCCAGCTTCAGCGGATGGACATGGCCGCCGCCGCGATCGATCAGGCCGCCGTGATAGACGTCCGTCCCCAGTTCGGCGGCGAGATCGGCCTCGTCGATCAGCGCCAGTTGGTCATAGCCATAGCGGTCCGCCATCAGCGCGACGTGGTCAGCGTCCTCGGCCTCGCCGTTCGGCTTGTGGCGGGCGTGGATCATGCCCGGCCGCCAGTCGCAGTCGATCGTGTCGGTCAGGGTCTTGAAGCGCGCGCGGGCGTCCTCGGCCAGTCGCCACAGGGCCAGGGCGTCGTCACGGCCGACGGTCTTCTCCAGCCAGGCCTGGTCGCGCCGCTGGCCGGTATGGACCTGTCCGCCGTTGCGCCCGGTGGCCGCGCCGCCGACGCGGCTGGCTTCGAGAACAATGGCGCGGCTCCCGAGCGCCAGTGCCGCGCCGAGACCGGTAAAGCCGGCTCCGACGACGCAGACCTCGGCCTGGACGTCGCCCGTGAGCGGCGGCAGATCGGGACGATCATGCGCGGTGGACTCGTACCAGTTCCCCATCATCGCTTGCCCCCACCTGACCGCTTCGCGGTCGTCCGCCCCCGGAGGGGGCGGAAGGTGCGCCACGCCCTTCTTCCCCCTTTGGGGGAGGAGGGCCGCAGGCCCGGAGGGGGCGAGTAATCCTCAAACATTCAGCAGCAGGAACTCCCGCTCCCACGGGCTGATCGTGCGCATGAAGGTCTCATACTCGGCCTGTTTCACGCGGTCATAGGCCTGGCAGAAGATCGGCCCCAGGATCTCGACCAGCGGCTCGCACTGTTCGAACAGCTTGAGGGACTCCGACAGGCTGCGCGGCAGCTGCACGCCGGCCACGCTGGCGTCGGTCGCGACCGGATCGCTCGGCGTCAGCCCCTGGGTCATGCCCAGATAGCCCGCCGCCAGCGAAGCCGCGATGGCCAGGTACGGATTGGCGTCCGACGAGGGGATGCGGTTCTCGAGACGCCGGTTCTCCGGCCCGGACGGCGGCACCCGCAGGCCGCAGGTGCGGTTGTCATAGCCCCACTGGGTGTTGACCGGGGCCCCGCTGTCGCGCGCAATGCGGCGGTAGCTGTTCACGTACGGCGCCAGGATCGCCATGATCGCCGGCAGATAGGTCTGCTGGCCGGCGATGAAGCCGTGGAACAGCGCCGTCTCCTCGCCCTTCTTGTCCGAGAACAGGTTCTTGCCATCCTTGTCGACGATCGACTGGTGGATGTGCATGGCGCTGCCGGGCTCGCTGGCCATCGGCTTGGCCATGAAGGTGGCGTAGATCTCGTGCTCAAGCGCCACCTCGCGGATGGTGCGCTTGAACATGAACACCTGGTCGGCCAGCTCCAGCGGATTGCCGTGGCGGAGATTGATCTCCATCTGGGCCACGCCGCTTTCGTGGATCAGGGTGTCGATCTCCAGGCCCTGGCGCTCGGAGTATTCGTACATGTCCTCGAACAGCGCGTCGAACTCGTTGACCGCGCTGATCGAATAGCCCTGCCGCCCGGTCTCGGGCCGGCCCGATCGCCCGATGGGCGGCTTAAGCGGGTAGTCGGGGTCGGTGTTCTTGTCGACGAGGTAGAACTCTATCTCCGGCGCGACGATCGGCACCCAGCCCTTCTCGGCGTACAGCGCCAGCACCCGCCGCAGCACCTGGCGCGGCGCCTCCTCGACCGGACGGCCGTCGGGGTGGAAGGCGTCATGGATCACCTGGGCGGTCGGGTCCTGGGCCCACGGCACGGCGGCCAGGGTCGCGAAGTCCGGGGTCAGGAAGATGTCGGTGTCCGACTGCACCGCGCTGACCGCGCCCTCGAACTCGGGAAAGTCACCGGTGATGGTCTGGTAGAACACCGCCAGCGGCAGGTTCATCGACGGCGTCCCCAGGAACTTGCGCACCGGCATGATCTTGCCGCGCGCCACCCCGGCCAGATCGGGGACCACGCACTCGATCTCCTCGATGCTCTGGCGCGCGAACCAGGCCTGGGCCTCCTCCAACGACGAAACGCCCCGATTGAGCGTGGTCTCGCGCTTGGCCTTGTTGTGCTTGGGCTTCATGACGCGCTCCAAAAGCTCGGTTTTTCCCGATTTGTTCTCGGAAAGTTTCTGCTATCGTAGGGCATGGCCGAGCCCGAACCCGACATCTTCGACGAGCTTGAAGACGAAGCCGAACGTCTTGCCGAGGCTGAAGCCGACGCCGATGTGGCGGCGGGTCGGGTTGTCCCGCATGAGCAGGTGCGAGAGTGGCTGTTGTCCCTTGGAACGCCTGACCAGCTGCCCACGCCATATTCGTGGCGAAAGTAGTCTGGACCGACCGCGCTTCCGCGGACGTCGAAGCGATCGTCGCCTACATCATCAGCCAGTCCAAACCCCTCGCCGCCCAGCGTCTCGGTCAGAAACTGGCGGCGGTTGGCGACAGTCTCGAAAGCCATTCTGATCGCGGCCGCGCCATTTCGCGGGGCCGACGCGAGATCACCGTCGTCACGCCCTACCTGCTGCGCTACCGCATCGTCGGCGACCAGGTCTTCATCCTGGAAGTCCGCCACGGCGCACGCCGCTCCTCCTAGCCTCATGACGCCGCCTCCGGCTTCAAGGCGCGAAGCACGGGCTCGGCCTCGTCCAGCGACTGGCGGATGATCGCGACCAGCTTGTCGATCTCGGCGTGGGTGATGATCAGCGGCGGGCAGCAGACGATGCTGTCGCGGATGGCGCGGACCATCAGGCCGTTCTTGATGCAGAGGTCGCGCACGATCGGACCGGCCTCGCCCTCCTTGTCGAGGAAACGATGGTTGGTCCCCTTCTCGCGGACGATCTCGATAGCTCCAATCAAACCAAGCGAGCGGGTTTCGCCGACCAGCGGGTGGTCGTTGAGGGTCGCCAGGGCCTTGGCCAGATAGGGACCGGTGTCGTCGCGGGTCCGCTCGATCAGGCCCTCGCGCTCCATGATCTCGATGTTCTTAAGCGCCACCGCCGCGCAGGTCGGGTGGCCCGAATAGGTAAAGCCGTGGATGAAGTCGCCGCCCTTCTCGCGCAGCTCGGCGACGATATGGTCGGCCACGCCGACGGCCGAGATCGGCAGGTAGCCGGACGACAGGCCCTTGGCCATGGCGATCAGGTCCGGCTTGATCCCGTAGTGCTGGTGGCCGAACCACTGGCCCAGGCGCCCGAAGCCGCAGATCACCTCGTCGCAGACCAGCAGGATGCCGTACTTGCGGCACAGGGCCTCGACCGCCGGCCAGTAGCCGTCCGGCGGGATGATCACCCCGCCCGCCCCCTGCACCGGCTCGCCGATGAAGGCGGCGACATTCTCGGGGCCGACCTCGAGGATCTTGTCCTCAATGGCCTTGACGGCGCGGTCGCGGAAGGCGGCCGGGTCCTCGCCGAAGCCGTCGCCGAACGGATAGGGCTGCATGACGTGCTCGACGCCGGGGATCGGCAGGTCGCCCTGCACGTGCATGTGCTTCATGCCGCCCAGCGAGACCCCGGCCACGGTCGAGCCGTGATAGGCGTTCCAGCGGCTGATGAAGACCGTCCGCTGCGGTTCGCCCTTGAGTTTCCAATAGTGGCGGACCAGGCGGAAGACCGTGTCATTGGCCTCCGACCCCGACGAGTTGAAGAATACGTGGCTCAGATGGCCGCCCATCTTGCTCGCGATCTTGGCCGCAAGGGTCACGGTCGGGGGCGTCGCGGTCTTGAAGAAGGTGTTATAGTACGGCAGCTCCAGCATCTGCTCGTAGGCGGTCTCGGCCAGCTCGACGCGCCCATAGCCGACATTGACGCACCACAGGCCGGCCATGCCGTCGAGGATCTGGTGACCGTCCCCGTCATGGATATAGACACCGTCGGCGCGGGTGATGATCCGGCTGCCGCCCAGCTCGGCGATGACCTTGTGGTCGGCCTGGGCCGGCAGATGGTGGGCCAGGTCCAGGCGCCGGAGCTCGGCGATGTCGTGGTTGCGGATCGGGACGGTCATTTCACTGTAACTCCTGCGTTTCCTCAATCACTTGCCCCCACCTGACCGCTTCGCGGTCGTCCGCCCCCGGGAGGGGGGCGGAAGCTTCGCGCGGCGTCCTTCTTCCCCCTTCGGGGGAGGAGCGCGTAGCGCGGAGGGGGCCAGTGAGCCCTATGACAACAGCACCGCCGGCGAGCAGGCGTGCCAGCACAGCCACACCGTCTCGCCCAGCTTGAAGTCCTCCTGGTCCCAGCGGGTCAGGTTCGAGCGCTGGACCTTGATCCGACGCCCACCGGCGATCTCGACCTCGTAGGTCGATTGGCCGCCTAGATAGGCTTCGTGCTTGATGACGCCCGCGATGGCGTTGGTCCCTTGCGGGCAGTCGCCGAGATTGGGCGGCGTGTCGCCATCCTTCTTGTGCAGCTCGATCTTCTCGGGGCGGATCGCCGCCCAGACCGTGCCGCCGCGCGGGCCGGTGACGCCATGGTCCAGGAAGATGTCGACCGGCAGGTCCGGAGAGCGGATCACCGCGTGGCTGGGCTCGTCGACGGCCAGCACGCCCTCGAACAGGTTCACCTGGCCGATGAAGTCGGCGACGAACCGGCTGTTGGGGAACTCGTAGAGGTCGCTGGGGGTGGCCACCTGCTGCAGCAGGCCCTTGCTCATCACCGCGCAGCGGGTGGCCAGGGCCAGCGCCTCGTCCTGGTCGTGGGTGACCATGATGAAGGTGATGCCGACCTTCTCCTGCAGGGTGCAGAGTTCAGTGCGCATCTGCTCGCGCAGCTTGGCGTCCAGGGCCGACAGCGGCTCGTCCAGCAGCAAGACGCGGGGCCGTTTCACCAGCGCGCGGGCCAGGGCCACGCGCTGACGCTGGCCGCCGGACAGCTGGTCGGGCTTGCGGTCGCCGTAACCGCCCAGTTGCACCAGTTCCAGCGCCTCCTCGACGCGCCGCTCGCGCTCGGCCTTGCCGACCTTGTCGACCACCAGGCCGTAGGCGACGTTGTCGGCCACGCTCATGTGCGGGAACACGGCGTAGGACTGGAACACCATGTTCACCGGCCGCTTGTTGGGCGGGATGTTCGAGATGTCCTGGCCATCGATCAGGATCCGGCCCTCGGTGGGCGTCTCGAAACCGGCCAGCATCCGCAGCAGGGTGGTCTTGCCGCAGCCCGACGGCCCCAGCAGGGCGAAGAACTCGCCCTCGGTCACGGTCAGGGAGACGTTGTCGACCGCCGCCAGCTTGCCGAAGCGCTTGGTGACGTTCTCGAAGGTGATGATCGGCTTGCTCATTTGGCGTCCCCCGCCCCATGCCCCGCCGTGGCGGCCGGGTCCCCCTGCAGTTTCAGCGCCGCCGCGGTCAGCAGCACGGTCAGCACGATCAGCACCGTCGAGGCCGCGTTGACCTCCGGCGTCACCGAGAAGCGGACCATCGAATAGACCTTCACCGGGAAGGTCACCGTGTCCGGGCCGGCGGTGAAGAAGGTGATGACGAAGTCGTCCAGGCTCAGCGTGAAGGCCAGCAGCGCCCCGGCCACCAGCGACGGCGCCATGTGCGGCAGGATCACGTCCTTGATGGTGCGGAACTCGCCGGCCCCCAGGTCGCGGGCGGCCTCCTCCATCTCGCGATTGAAGCTGGCCATGCGCGCGCGCACCACCACCGCCACGAACGGGAACGAGAACGAGACGTGGGCGATGATGATCGCTCCCAGGTTCAGCGGCCACGGCAGCCCCTGCGGCCACGGCATGACCCGGGCGAAGAACACCAGCATGGCCACGCCCATGCAGATCTCGGGCACCACGATCGGCAGGGCCAGCGCCCCATCCAGGGCCGTCTTGCCGGGGAAGCGGAAGCGCCACAGCAGCAGGGCCGCCGAGGCGCCGAGGATCAGGCTGATCACCGTCGAGGCCGCCGCGATCGTCAGGCTGTTGCCGAACGCTTCCAGCAGGGCGGAGTCGTTGAACAGCTTGTCGTAATATTTGAGCGTGAAGCCCTTCCAGACGATGTTGCGCCGGCTGTCGTTGAAACTGAACGCCATCAGGGCGACCAGCGGCGCGTAGAGAAAAATCCCCACCATCGCCAGCCAGGCCTGCATAGGCCAGCGGCGGAGGTACTCTAGCGGACCGGGCGGGCTGCGCTTGCTCATCCCTTGGCCTCCGGGGTCTTCTTGGCCAGCACTGCCTGGATCGCGATGGCGATGAAGGTCAGGTACATCAGCACGAACGACATGGCCGCGCCGAACGGCCAGTCGTTGGCGCGCTTGAACTGGCGCTCGATGACATTGGCGATCATCTGGCTGTCGGGGCCGCCCAGCAGGTCCGGCGTCAGATAGGCGCCGAGGGCCGGGATGAAGGTGATCAGGATTCCCGAGGCGATGCCCGGCAGGGCCAGCGGCACGACCACCTTGAACAGGGTCCGCATGTGGCCCGCGCCGAGGTCCAGGCTGGCCTCCAGCAGCGACTTGTCCAGGCGGTCGAGGGCCGAATAGAGCGGCAGCACCATGAACGGCAGGTGGACGTAGACGAGGCCCAGGATCACCGCGAAATTGTTGTGCAGCAGCCCCAGCGGCTGGAAGTCGCCCAGCGGTTGGAGCCCCACCAGCGCCGCCAGACCGCTGCCGCCCTTCCACAGCCATTCCAGGCCCTGGTTGACGTAGCCCTCTGTGCGCAGGACGGCGATCAGGGCGTAGGTGCGGATCAGGAGGTTCGTCCAGAACGGCAGCATGATCATCAGCAGCAGCCAGGTCTTGGCCTTGTCGGACGCGAAGGTGATGGCCAGGGCGACCGGAAAGCCCAGCACCAGGCACAGGCCGGTGGTCAGCCCCGCCACCCAGGCCGACTTCAAGAAGATCTTCAGGTACAGCGGCTCGATCGCCCGGGCGTAGTTGTGGAACGTGCCGGTGATGGCGATCTGGGTTAGGCCCTCGTTGTGGCCGAAGCTGTAGGCCCAGACGATCGCCATCGGCGCCAGGAAGAACACCACCAGCCACACCAGCGGCGGTCCCAGCGCGGCGGCGAAGACGGCCTTGGCCTGTTTCCAGCTCTGCTCCATCAAGATCCCCGCTTTCGTGGATCCTCCCTCGCGATGCGGGGGAGGTGGCCCAGAGGGCCGGAGGGGGCTAACTCGGCCTATGCCGTGAAGGCCCCCTCAGTCGCTTCGCGACAGCTCCCCCGCATCGCGAGGGAGCATCTAACGCGCCCAGACCTAAGCCGCCCGCACCCGAGTGATGATTTCCTCGTACTGGCTGGCCTTCTCGGCGCCTTCGAAGGCGCCGTACTCGCACTTGGCCATCACGTCGGCCGGCGGGAAGATCACCGGATTGTTGCGGTAGCTGTCCGGCATCAGCGCCTTGGCCGCCGCGTTGGGGGTCGGGTAGAGGATCGTCTTGGTGATCTCGGCCCCGGCCTGGGCGTCCAGCAGGTAGTTGATGAAGGCGTGGGCGTTGTTGGGTCGCGGCGCGCCCTTGGGGATGCACAGGGTGTCGCTGTTGATCAGCGAGCCTTCCTTGGGCACCACGAAGTCGAGGTCCGGATCGTCCTTCATCACCTGGGCGATGTCGCCATTGTATTCCAGCACCAGATCGACCTCGCCCGAGACCAGCAGGTCCTGGCCGTTGTCGTCGTGGAAGGCCTTCACGAACGGCTTCTGCTTGATCAGCATCTGCTCGATCTTCGGCAGCATGTCGGCCGGGATGTTGTTGACGCTGTGGCCCAGATACTTGGCCGACAGACGCACCAGGTCGGCGCTTTCCGACAGCAGGGCGATGCGGCCCTTGTACTTGTCGCTGTCGAACAGCCACTTCCAGCTGTCGGGCACGCCCTGGACCTTGCTCTTGCGATAGCCGATGCCGAGCAGCAGCCAGGTGTAGGGCATCGAGTACTTCCGGCCCGGGTCGAAGTCCGGGTTCAGGAAGGACGGGTCGATGTTCTTCATGTTCGGGATCTTGGCGTGATCCAGCGGCTCGAGCATGCCGGCCTGGCCCATGCGGGTCACGAACTCGTTCGACGGCACGATCACGTCGAAGCCCGGATTGCCCGCCTTGAGTTTGGCGAACAGCTCATCATTGGTCGCGAACAGGCTCATGTTCACGTCGACGCCGGTCGCCTTCTTGAAGTCGCCCAGCGTGGTCTCGCCGATATAGGTGTCCCAGTTGTAGAAGTTCAGCTTGGGCTCTTCGCCGCCCGCCCCCGTGGCCTTGGGCTTTTCGCCGCAGGCCGTGAACGACAGGCCGATGGCCGCCGCCCCGAAGGCCGTGAGAAGCGAGCGCCGCGAGGCCCCGCCGTTCCTGTATCCGCTCATTCGAAACTCCCTCTTGTTCCGTGTGTGCCTTGCCTTGGGCAGCTACTCGCCGTCAGGCGTTGCGGAGGTACCAGTCGAAATCGAGTTCGGTGACGACCTCGAAGAAGCGCGCCTGTTCCGTGCGCTTGACCGAGACGAACATGTCCACGAAGCGGTCGCCGAGATAGTCGCGCAGAACCTCGGACGTCTCGAACAGGTCAACCGCCCCGAACCAGTTGGACGGCAGCCGGATGTTCTCCTTGGCCGCCGCCGCATAGCCGTCGCCGACCACCGCAGGGCCCGGATCCAGCTTGTTCTTGATGCCATGGTGGGCGCTGGCCAGCAGCACGGCCAGCACCAGATACGGATTGCCGTCGGCGCCCGCGACCCGATGCTCGACGTGGCGGGTCTTGGGCGGACCAGCGGGGACGCGCAGGCTGACCGTGCGGTTGTTGACGCCCCAGGTCGGCGCCACCGGCGCGTAGCTGTTGGCCTTGAAGCGGCGATAGCTGTTGGCGTTGGGCGCCAGGATCGCCATGCCTTCGCCCAGCAGCAGCTTCATGCCGGCGATGGCCTGTTTCAGCAGCGGCGAGCCCTCCAGGTCCTCGGCGGCGCACAGGTTGTTGCCGTCGGCGTCATTGACGCTGAGATGGACGTGGAAGCCGTTGCCGGCCCGCTCCGCCCACGGCTTGGCCATGAAGGTCGCCTCGCAGCCGTGACGCAGGGCCACGCCCTTGGCGGCGCGTTTGTACAGCACCGCGTCGTCGGCCGCGCGCAGGGCGTCGGGCTTGTGCTTCAGGGTCAGTTCGACCTGGCCCGGGGCGAATTCCGAGATCGCGCCTTCCAGCGGCACGCCCAGCACGTCGGCGGTGTCCCACAGCTCGCGCAGGAACGGGGCGTGGGCCTCCAGCTCGGGCAGGCCATAGACCTGGATGCCGGTGGGCCGCAGGCCGGTCTGCATCGACTTGGCCGGCATCAGCTCGCCGTTCGGGCCGCGCTGCAGATCGACGAGGTAGTATTCCAGCTCGCAGGCGGCGACGGGCGTCAGGCCATCGGCGGCGTAGCGGTCCAGCACCCGTTGCAGCACGTGGCGCGGGTCGAGGTCGTTGGGCGTCCCGTCCAGCTCGTACATCGACAGCATGACCTGGGCGACGTCGGGACCCAGCCACGGGGCCAGGGTCAGCGTGCCCGGCACGGGCCGCGCGCGGCGGTCGGCGTCGCCGTCCTCCCAGACCAGGCCCGTGTCCTCGCAGTCGGCGCCGTTGGTGTCGACCACCAGCACCGAGCCCGGCAGGAAGCGGCCATACTCGTAGATCGCCTCCAGCTCATGAACCCGCAGCCGCTTGCCGCGCGGCACGCCGGTCATGCTGGTGAAGAACACCTCGACGAACTTCACCTGCGGGTTCGCGGCGAGGAAGTCGCGGCATTCCTGGATGTCGGCTACGGCGCTCATGCGTCCCCCATTGCGGCCGCGAAGCCGTCCACGGCCGCGACCAGCCGGTCGATCGCCGCATCGTCGGTGACGGGCGAGACCAGCATCATGTTGTGAAAGGGCGCGATCAGGACGCCCCGGTTGATCAGCCACAAGTGCAGCGCTTCCACCGCCTGATGGTCCAGCACTTTCCGCATCGCAGCGGCATTCTTCGGTGGAGGATCGGCGAACACCAGTTCGACGCGGGCGCCGACATGGGCCACCGACCACGGCAGTTTGCGCGCGGCGATCACGGTCTTCAGACCCGCGACCAGCCGCTCGGCGCCGGCCAGCATCTTCGCGTAGGCCGCATCGGTCATCACCTCGGACAGCATGGCCCGCATGGCCGCCATGGCCAGGGCGTTTCCGGACAGGGTGGTGCCGATGCCCGACTGGCCCGCCCCGACCCGCGCCTGGGCCGCGTCCATGCGCGCCGAAAGCTCGGCGGTGACGCCCCAGACGGCGGCCGGCACGCCGCCGGCGATCGCCTTGCCCAGCACGAAGACGTCGGGCTCCAGGCCATGGGCGCGGGTGTAGCCGCCAGGCCCGGTCGAGATCGTGTGGGTCTCGTCGAGGATCAGCAGGGTCCCGGCGTCGCGGGTCAGGCGGCGCAGGGCCTCGTGGAAGCCGGGCTCGGGCAGGATCATGCCGCAGTTGGTCATCACCGGCTCGGCCAGCACGGCGGCGACCTGGTCGGAGGCGAGCGCGTTCTCCAGGGCCGCCAGGTCGTTGAACGGAACCACCCAGGTGGTGGCGGTCAGGTCGTGGACCTGGCCCAGCAGGCCCGGCTTCATGACGCGCTCGCTGTCCTTCAGCACCACGAAGGCGTCATCGACCATGCCATGGTAACATCCGTCGAACACCAGGATCACCGGCCGGCCGGTGACCGCCCGCGCCCAGCGGATCGCCGCCCGGTTGGCGTCGCTGGCCGTGGTCGCGGTCTGCCACAGCGGCAGGCCGAAGCGCTCGGCCAGCAGCTTGCCGACGATCACCGCCGAGGCGGTCGGCAGCATGAAGCCCGCGCCGCGCTTGATTTGGTCGGACACGGCCGCCGCGACCGACGCATCCCCGTGCCCGAACATCGACGGCGTGTCGCCCAGGCAGAAGTCGTCATAGAGCCTGCCGTCGACGTCGGTGATCTGCGCCCCGACGCCCTGGGCGGCGAAGATCGGGCTGGGGCTGGCCCAGTCGTTCATCCAGTGCATCGGCGCGCCGCCGCGCCAGTGGGCGGCGGCCGCCTTGGCCATGGCCACGGAGCGCGGATGCTCGGCCGTGAACCGCGCGCGTTCGCTGGCGAGAAGGTCGGGGAGGGTTCGGGCGAGGTCGGCGATCATCCCACCCCGCCAAAGCACAGATACTTGGTCTCCAGATACTCATCCAAGCCCTCGGACGAGCCCTCGCGGCCCAGGCCGGATTCCTTCACGCCGCCGAACGGCGCCACTTCGGTGGAGATCAGGCCTTCGTTGATCCCGACCATGCCGGCCTCGATCGCCTCGGCCACGCGCCAGCAGCGGGCGACGTCGCGGCTGTAGAAATAGGAGGCCAGGCCGAACGGCGTGGCGTTGGCAAGGTCGATGGCTTCGGCTTCCGTCTCGAACTTCACGATCGGCGCGACCGGGCCGAAGATCTCTTCCTGGAACAGCCGCATGTCGGGCGTGGCGCCGGTCAGCACGGTGGGCTGATAGAAGAGGCCGCCCAGTTGGTGGCGCTCGCCGCCCACGACGACCTTGGCCCCATCCGCGACGGCCTCGCGCACCAGGCTTTCCACCTTGGCGATGGCCTTGTCGTTGATCAGCGGGCCGATCGTCACGCCCTCGCCGGTCCCCGGACCGACCTTCATCGCCGCGACCTTCTCGGCCAGCCGCGCGGCGAAGGCGTCGTGGATGCCGGCCTGGACGATCAGCCGGTTGGCGCAGACGCAGGTCTGGCCGGTGTTGCGGTATTTGCTGGCGATCGCGCCGTCGACGGCGGCCTCCAGATCGGCGTCGTCGAAGACGATGAAGGGCGCGTTGCCGCCCAGCTCCAGGCTGAGCTTCTTCATCGTGCCGGCGCACTGCTGGTAGAGCACCTTGCCCACCGGCGTGGAGCCGGTGAACGACAGCTTGCGCACCCGGCCGTCTTCGCACAGGGCCTTGCCGATGCCGGCCGAGTCCTTGCCAGTGACGACGTTGAGCACGCCCGCCGGCACGCCCGCCTCGACCGCCAGGCGGGCGATGGCCAGGGCGCACAGCGGCGTCTCGGCGGCCGGCTTGACCACCACCGTGCAGCCCGAGGCCAGGGCCGGCCCGACCTTGCGGGTGATCATGGCGATCGGGAAGTTCCACGGCGCGATGGCGGCGCAGACCCCGACCGGTTGCCTGATCGACATCAGCCGCTTGCCCGGCATGGGCGTCGGTATGGTGTGGCCGTAGCCGCGCTTGGCCTCGTCGGCGAACCAGTCGATGAACGCCGCGCCATAGGCCACCTCGCCCTTCGCCTCGGCCAGCGGCTTGCCTTGCTCGGCGGTCATCAGCCGGGCCAGGTCGTCGGCGTGGGCGAGCATCAGGTCGCTCCACTTGCGCAGGATCGCGCCGCGTTCCTTGGCCGTCTTGGCGGCCCAGGTCGGGAAGGCCCGGTGCGCGGCCTCGATCGCCACCCGCGTCTCGCCGGGGCCGAGGTCAGCGACCTTGGCGATCACCGTCCCGTCGGCCGGGTTCAGCACCTCGAAGGTGGCGTCGCCCTCGATCCAGAGGCCGTCGATGAAGGCTTCGGTTTCAACGAGATTCAGGCGGGAAGAACTGGTCATGGGCGGGCTACCTCAGCGTCACGGACACCGACTTCAGGTCGGCGTACTTGTGCAACGCATGAAGGCTGCGGTCACGGCCAAAGCCCGACTGCTTGAAGCCCCCGAACGGCATGGTGATGTCGCAGGCGTCCCAGCCATTGACCCAGACCAGACCCGCCTTCAGCCGCCGCGCGCCGCGCAGGGCGCGATTGATGTCGGACGTCCAGAGGCCGGCGGCCAGACCGTAGACGGTGTCGTTGGCCAGTCGCAGCGCCTCGTCCTCGGACTTGAAGCTCATCACCCCCAGCACCGGCCCGAACACCTCCTCGCGCGCCAGGGTGTGGTCGGCGTCCAGGCGGTCGAAGATGGTCGGCTCGACATAGAAGCCGCCGGTCTCGCGGCGGATGCGCTGGCCGCCCAGCACGCGGCGCGCGCCCTGGCTGTCGGCGGTGGCGATATAGTCCAGCGCGGTGTTCATCTGCCGCTCGCTGACCATGGCGCCGAACTGGGTGGCCGGGTCCAGCGGATCGCCAACGACCATCGATTTCGCGACGGCCACGACCTTCTCCAGGAATTCGTCCTTGATCGAGGCCTCGACCAGCAGCCTTGAGGCGGCGGTGCAGACCTCGCCCTGATTATAGAACACGCCCCAGGCGGCGGCCTGGGCGGCGGCGTCCAGGTCCGGGCAGTCGGCGAAGACGATCTGGGGCGACTTGCCGCCCAGCTCCAGGCTGACCCGCTTCAGGTTCGAGCGAGCCGAATATTCCATCAGCTTGCGGCCGACCGGGCCCGAGCCGGTGAAGGCGATCATGTCGACGTCCATCGACAGGGCCAGGGCCTCGCCGGCGACGCCGCCCAGGCCGGGGACGACATTGAGCACCCCGGCCGGAAGCCCGGCCTCGAGGGCCAGTTCGCCCAGCTTCAGAGCGGTCAGCGGCGACTGCTCGGCGGGCTTCAGCACCACGGAGTTGCCCATCGCCAGGGCCGGAGCGACCTTCCACATCGCCATGTGCAGCGGGAAGTTCCACGGCACGATCGCTCCGATCACGCCCAGCGGCTCATGGACGGCGTAGCTCAGACGGTCGACCGGCGAAGCCCCGACCTCGCCATAGACCTTGTCCAGCGCCTCGGCGTACCAGCGGCAGGTGTTGATCGCGAGCGGCACATCGACATTGCGCGCATCACTGATCGGCTTGCCGACGTCCAGGCTCTCCAGCAGGGCCAAGTCCTCGGCGTCGCGCTCCATCAGTTCGGCGAGGCGGAACAGCACCTTCTTCTTGGCGCGCGGGCTCTGGTCGCGCCAGCGGCCATCCTCGAAGGCCGTGCGGGCGCTGAACACGGCCAGCGCCACGTCCTCGGGCTGGCAGGCCGTCACCAGGTTCAGCACCCGGCCGTCGCGCGGCGAGACATTGTGGAAGGTCGCGCCGGACACGGCCTCGACCCGCGCGCCATCGATCACCGCCCGGCTGGGCGGCTCCAGGCGGGACAGTCGCTCGGTGATGTCGGCGGGCAGGGTCAAGCGGCGAGGTCCATACCAATTGTGATCACAGTTTTACGGCGAACCAGAAGTGTCAAGCATTCGACTTTACGAGGCGGCGTCCACCGCCACGCGCATCTTGTCCATGCCTTCGGAAAGGTCAGCGGCGACGGCGCGGCGGGCGCCCTCGGGGTCGCGGGTCTCCAGCGCCTCGATCGCCTCGGCGTGACGGTCGGCGACAAGGCCGTCGGCCCCGACCCGTCCGAACACCACCCGCATGAACGGCCCGACCTGCAGCCACAGGCCGCCGGCCATCGACAGCAGCACGTCCGCCCCCGCCCGCTCGTAGATCGCGAAATGGAAAGCGTGGTTGGCGGTCATGTAGCGGTCGACATCGCCCAGCCGCAGCGCCTCGTCGACATCGGCGTCGATGGCCCGCAGCTGGCGCACCAGGCTGGCGTCGGCGTTGGCCGCGGCGCGGGCGGCCAGCTCCGGCTCGACCCATAGCCGGGCCAGGGACAGCTGCTCGAGCCGGTCGGCGGTGAGCGAGGGCACGGACAGGCGCTTGTTGGCCGGATTGATCGCCAGGGCCCGCTCGGCGACGAGGCGGCGCACGGCGTCGCGCACCGGCATCGGCGAGACTCCCAGTTCGGCCGCCAGGCTGCGCAGCGACACGCCCTTGCCGGGGGCGATCCGGCCGGTGATCAGGGCCTGGCGGATGGCCTCGTAGACCCGGTCATGGACGGCGGTCTGGTCGGCCAGCGGACGGCGGGTCTGAACCATCTTTTCCACCGCCTCTCCAAGCCCGGCCATAAAAGCTCTCTTTACGAGAGGGGCTCAATTGCGATCACAATGCAAGGCTCTCGCGAAGGACCTCCCATGCCCAGCGCCAACGATCTCGACGCCTTCTGGATGCCGTTCACGCCGAACCGGCGATTCAAGGCCCATCCCCGGATGCTCTCGTCCGCCAAGGGCATGATCTACAAGACGCCGGAGGGCCGCGAGGTGCTGGACGCCACCGCCGGCCTCTGGTGCGTCAACGCCGGCCATGATCGCCCGAAGATCCGCGAAGCCATCCAGCGCCAGGCGGCCGAGATGGACTACGCCCCCTGCTTCAACATGGGCCATCCGCTGGCCTTCCAGTTCGCCTCGCGCCTGGCGCAGATCACGCCGAAGGGGCTGGACCGGATCTTCTTCACCAACAGCGGTTCGGAGTCGGTCGACACGGCGCTGAAGATCGCCCTGGCCTATCACCGCGCCCGGGGCAAGGGGACCAAGACCCGGCTGATCGGCCGCGAGCGCGGCTATCACGGCGTCGGCTTCGGCGGCATCTCGGTGGGCGGCATCCCGACCAACCGCAAGTATTTCGGCTCCCTGCTCACCGGCGTCGACCACCTGCCCCACACCCACGGCATTCCGGGCAACCACTTCGCCAAGGGCCAGCCCGAGCATGGCGCTCACCTGGCCGACGACCTGGAGAAGATCGTGGCCCTGCACGACGCCTCCAACATCGCCGCGGTGATCGTCGAACCCGTGGCCGGCTCGACCGGCGTGCTGGTCCCGCCCAAGGGCTATCTCGAACGCCTGCGGGCGATCTGCGACAAGCACGACATCCTGCTGATCTTCGACGAGGTGATCACCGGCTTCGGACGCCTGGCCGCCCCGTTCGCCGCCGACCGCTTCGGCGTCACGCCCGACCTGCTCTGCCTGGCCAAGGGGCTGACCAACGCCACCGTCCCTTGCGGCGCGGTGGCGGCCTCCACCGGGATCTACGACACGATGCTCGAGGGCGCCGACGCGCCGATCGAGCTGTTCCACGGCTACACCTATTCGGCCCACCCCCTGGCCTGCGCCGCTGGCCTCGCCACCCTGGAGACCTACCAGGAGGACGACCTCTTCAATCGCGCCGCGTCCATCGAGGCCTACTGGCAGGACGCCATGCACAGCCTGGCCGACGCCCGCCACGTCATCGACATCCGCAACCTCGGCCTCGTCGCCGGCATCGAGCTTTCGCCCCGCCCGGGCGCGCCAACCGCCCGGGCGATGGAGACGTTCGAGACCTGCTTCGACGAAGGCCTGCTGATCCGCGTCACCGGCGACATCATCGCCCTGTCGCCGCCGCTGATCCTGGAGAAGAGCCATATCGACCGCATGGTCGAGACGCTTCGCAAGGTGCTGGCGAAGGTCGACTAGGCGCGCGCACATTACCGATTGTTGTGTTGCCCTCCCGGCCCGGAGCCTCTGAACTCCTTGCCGCACAAGGGGGCTCGCCACGTGACCATGATCAGATCCGCCGTCATCCTCGCGATCGCCTGCGCCATCGCGGCGCCAAGCTGGGCCGCGAACCCGACGGTCGAGCAGCGCGTCCGAAGCGTGACGACCGGCCTGCGATCCGCCGTCGAGATCCGGGGCGCGCCGCCGGCCAAGCAGAGCCTTCAGAGCCGGATGGCCGCCCTGCACGTGCCGGGCGTCGCCATCGCGGTGATCAAGGGCGGCAAGATCGAGTGGGCGCGCGGCTTCGGCGCCACCCGCCAGGGCGGCGAGCCGGTGACCGCCGACACGCTGTTCCAGGCCGGCTCGGTCAGCAAGCCGGTCGCGGCCATGGCCGCCCTGGCCGTGGTCGAGGACGGTCGGCTGTCGCTCGATACGGACGTCAACAAGACCCTGAAGAGCTGGACCCTGCCGGCCAGCCCGTTCACCGCGACCACGCCGGTCACCCTGCGCGCGCTGCTGTCGCACACGGCCGGGACCACGGTGCATGGCTTCGCCGGCTACGCGGCCGGCGCGCCTGTTCCGACCCTGCCCCAGGTGCTGAGCGGAACGGCCCCGGCCAACTCTGCGCCAGTCGTCGTCGACCAGGCCGTGGGGAGCGCCTATCGCTATTCCGGCGGGGGTTATTCGATCGCCCAGCAGATGATGGTCGACGCCACGGGCCAGACCTTCCCCGCCATCGTTCGCGACAAGGTGTTCGCGCCGATCGGCATGACCCGCAGCACTGAGGACCAGCCGCTGGACGCCGCGCGCTCGGCCCACGCGGCTTGGCCGCACGACAGCGCCGGCGCGGTCGTTGAGGGCGGCCCTCACACCTATCCGGAAATGGCCGCCGCCGGCCTGTGGACCACCGCCAACGACCTCGCCAGATTCGTCATCGACCTGGCGAAGTCGGCGAACGGCGAGACCGGCCACGTCCTGTCGCCCAAGACCGCCCGCGAGATGCTGACGCCGGTGAAGTCCGACTACGGCCTGGGCGTGTCGATCCAGGGCGCCACGGCGCGCAAGTACTTCTACCACAACGGGTCCAACGCCGGGTACAAGGCGGTGATCCTGGCCTATCCCGACACCGGCGACGGCGTCGTCGTGCTGACCAACGGCGACCAGGGCTATCAGCTCAGTGAGGCGATCGTCCGCGCCGTCGCGGTCGAATATGGCTGGCCCGACTATCACCCCGTCGAACGTCCGGTCGTCCCTCTGTCGGCGGCCGAGCAGGCCAAGTTCGCCGGGACGTTCACCCTGGGGGGCGACGACGATTTCACGATCCGCCGCGACGGCGACCGACTGGTGGCGGACATCTGGAAGGGCGTCGTCGACCCGCTGTTCCCCAGCTCGGCCAGCAGCTTCTTCATCACCGCCCAGGACCTGACGGTCAGCTTCAGCGACCCCGACCACGGCGTGCTGACCCTGCGCGACTACAAGGGGGCCTTCACCCGCAAGCCGACGAAGTGATCCTTGAATTTGTCCTAGGGACAAATTCGGAAACCCCCTTGTCGTCCGCCAACGAATACAGCAAGCCTCCCGCCCAATACTGAAAAGGGGCGGGGAGGCCCTGATCGCGCATGAGTTCCGACGCCGCCGCGACCTCGACCGACGCCACCGCGCCCGCCAAGAGCCACTACGTCATCCTCGATGGACTGCGGGGCGTCGCCGCCTTGATGGTGGTGCTGTTCCACCTGTTCGAGGCCCATGCCGGCGGCGACCCGGAACGGCAGATCATCAATCACGGCTATCTGGCGGTGGACTTCTTCTTCCTGCTGTCGGGCTTCGTGGTCGCCTACGCCTATGACGACCGCTGGGGCGGCATGAGCGTCTGGCAATTCTACAAGCGCCGCCTGGTGCGCCTGCAGCCGATGATCATCGTCGGCGCGCTGATCGGCGCGGCCCTGCTGGGCCTCCAGCATTGGTCGCTGTTCCCCAAGCTGGCGACCGTCACCGCCGGGCAGGTGCTGCTGATGGTGCTGCTGAGCTTCGTGATGATCCCGATGACCCCGGCGGCCGAGCCGCGCGGCTGGGGCGAGATCTATCCGCTGAACGGACCGCAGTGGTCGCTGTTCTACGAGTACATCGCCAACATCCTCTACGCCGTGGGCCTGCGGAAGTTGTCGAACCGCTGGCTGGGCGCGCTGGTCGCGGCGTCGGCGCTGGCGCTGATCGGCCTGCTGGTCCTGGGGCCGCGCGGCGACGTGATCGGCGGCTGGGCTTTGGACAGGAGCGGCGTCCAGATCGGCCTGACGCGGGTGATGTTCCCGTTCTTCGCCGGCGTGCTGCTAATGCGCCTGGGCAAGCGGATCAAGGTTCCCAACGCCTTCGCCGTCTGCAGCCTGCTGCTGGTCGCGGGCCTGTCGCTGCCGCGCTTCGGCGTGGGCGAACTTCGCTGGGTGAACGGCCTCTATGAAGCCGCCTGCATCATCCTGCTGTTCCCGCTGATCGTCGCCATCGGCGCGGGCGAGAAGAACGCGGACGGGCCCAGCGTGCGGATCGCCCGCTTCTTCGGCGACCTCTCCTATCCGCTCTACATCACCCACTATCCGTTGATCTACATCTACACGGGCTGGGTCGTGGACAGGAAGGTCGGGCCGGCCCAGGGCGCGCTGGTCGGGGCCGGGGTGTTCGTGCTGGCGGTGGCGATCGCCTGGGCCTGCCTCAAGCTCTATGACGAACCGGTCCGGCGCTGGCTGGCCCGCAAGGTCCTCGCCAAGGCCTAACCACGCGGGCGGTACGACATGGCCACGTCGCAGCGCTCGTAGCGCGCCCCGAACATCGCCATGATCTCGGCGTCGTGGACGAAGCCCAGCTTTTCGTAGAGGTGGATGGCCGGCCCGCACTTGCGGTTGGTCAGCAGATAGACCTTGTCCATGCCCAGGCTGGCGGCGCGCTCCAGGGTCTTGGCCAGCAGGAACTCGCCGACCTTCAGCCCCCGGGCGCTGGCCAGGACGCCCATCTTGGTCAGCTCCACCCAGCCGTCCTTCGAGACCATCAGGGCGCAGGTCCCGACCACGCCCAGTTCGGCCGTCTGCGCGAACAGCACCACCCCGCCCTTGTCGAGGATCAGTTCGCGCGGCCGCGACAGCAGGGCGATGTCGTTGTCCTCCAGGACGAACATGTCCTGAATCCATTCGGCGTTGATCCGATAGAAGGCCTCGGCGAGGTCGTCGGAGAAGTCGCGCGCCCACAGGGACGGCGCGCCAGCGGTCTGTATCCGCGTCAGCAGCGAGGCTTCGTCCAGTCGCGCCTCGACCTTGGCCAGGCCCTGCATGAAGTCGCCGGAAAGCCCCTCGACCAGCTCGGCGGCGGCAGGCTCGATACGCGGCAGGAGCTCGGTCTGCACCCGGACCATCAGCGCCTCCCCCGCCTTCGTCAGCGCCAGGCGCTTGGAGCGACCGTCGCCGGGCGTGCGGCGGGCCTCGACGAAGCCGTCGCGCTCAAGGGTTCCGAGGGCGCGGGTGACGGTCGGCTGGGCCAGTCGCAGGCGCTGGGCCAGTTCGCCCACGGCGATCGGGCCATGCAGGCGGATAGTCATCAGCAGCGACATCTGGGCCGGCTGCACCGGCAGGTCCAAGGACCGCGCCACCTCGGCCGCGTCGGCCTGCATCCGCTCGGCCAGGCGCTTGAGGCGGCTGCCTAGGAATCCCACGCCAAACCCCGCCAGCAGATCGACTTCCATCGCGCGCCTCCAGACTCATAGCACGCTATATAGCTTGCTATGAGAATGCGGAACGCGCAAGCGGGCGACTACATCCGGAACGGCGGGATGACCGCGCAACGCACCTGGCCGCCGCGCACCTCGACGGCGGCCGCGTGACCGCCGGTCAGGTCGAAGAACCGGTCACGGCCTCCGACCGACACGACCAGATAGTCGGGCGCGGTGAACTTGCAGACCGGATAGCGCTCCGCCGCGCCGCCCGTCCGGTCGATCAGATGCGTGCAGGTCATCGTCCCGCCCAGGCGCCGGAACAACACGTCGTCATAGGGCGTGGCCTGCGGCAGCCTGCGAAGGCTGCGGAAGGTCAGGGGCTCCAGCGGCGCGCAGGGCGGGCCCTCGACGCGCCAGAAGGCGTCCCGCTGGACCTGAACCGCGCTGTCATGGCGCGCCATGATCGCGAAGCCCAAGCCGATCAGGACCGCGAAACCGAGAGCGACCGCCACCCAGCGCCAGCGGCTGGGCGCCCGCCCCTCGAGCGGTACTTTGACAATGCGGACTTGGTCGCTCGCCATGCCTGAACTCACGCACGTAATTTAGATGTACACACGTAAACTAAGCTGTCACGCCTGTCACTAGAGAACGTCGATCACCACGCTTGACGCGAGCTCGTGACATTTGTAGCGTACCCGTGACATCACTGAGGTCCACGCCCCATGACCGAACCCTCCGACCTGGAACTGGAAGTGCTGAAGGCCTTCTGGCGCGGCGGCGCCATGAGCGCCCGCGAGGCTCAAGGCCTGATCGAGCCCGAGCTGGGCTGGAGCGCCTCGACCACCCGCACCGTGCTGGAGCGGATGGTGGCCAAGGGCCTGCTGGTCCGCCGCTCGGTGCACGGCCTGGCGGTCTATGAGGCCCGGACGGCCAAGGTCGACGTGATCGGCGGCGTGCTGAACCGCCTGCGGGGCCTGCTGGAGATCGACGGCCGCCTGCCCGCCTCGGCCTTCGCCGGCAGCCAGATCCTGTCCGAGACCGAGATCGAGGAACTGGAAGCCCTGCTCAACACCGCCGGGTCCAAGGCCACTGGAGAGGAGAAGTGATGCATCCGCTGCTGACCTCCACCGCCCTGGGGCTGATCGCCGCCTGGCCCGTCGGCGCCCTGGGCTTTGGCCTGGGCCGCGTGGTCGAGCGCCTGACCGAAGATCCGCGCCCGCGCGCCGCCGCCTGGAGCCTGGCCTACGCGCTGCCCGCCGGCGCCCTGGCCGCGACCATCGCCCTGACCTTCGCCCCGGCGTCGATCGAGAAGGCCGCGCCGGCCGCCTCGGGCGCTCCGGGACCGGTCCGCATGGCCGTGGTCGAGACGATCGCCCCGACCGAGCCGACATCCGCCCCCCCGTCGTGGGCTCCCTCCCCCGCCCTGACCAATGGCCTGGCCTGGAGCCTGGTCGGCCTCTCGGCCGCCGGCCTGCTGACGCGCGGCTGGCGCTGGACGCGGGGTCACCGTCGCCTGGCCAAGGTCCGCGCGACCGCCGAACCGTGCCAGGACTTCGCCCTGGTCGAGGCCGTCCGCCTGCGCGCCGCCCGCCTGCGGGTCAGCGCACCGCGCGTGCGGATCAGCGACGCCGTCTCCGAACCGCTGCTGGCCGGCGCCCGCCGCCCGGTGATCCTGCTGCCCAAGGCGCTGGCGCAAAGCGCCGACACCCGCCGGCTGGAGCTGGTCTGCGGCCATGAGCTGGCGCACCTGCGTCGCGGCGACAACTGGAGGATCCCGGCCGAGGAAGCCCTGGCGGGCCTGTTCTGGCTGGTCCCGCCGGTCAAGGCCCTGCGCGGCCGGATGCTGGCCGCGCGCGAAGCCGTCTGCGACCTGACCGCCCTGGACGGCGCCGCGCCGGAAGCCCGCCGCGACTACGCCCGCGTGCTGGTGGAGGCCCTGAGGATGAACGCCCAGCCCTCGCCGCGACTGGCCTTCGAGTCGGCCTTCACCGGTCGCGACCGCGATCTGGCCGCCCTGCGCCTCTCGGCGATCCTGCAGCCGCGAGGCCGCGCCTCGAGCTTGCGGGTCGGCCTGACGCTGGCGCTGGGCGTCGCGCTCGCGGCCGCCACCGGCGCCGGCTCGCTGGCCCTGGCCGCCCAGGCTCGCCGCCTGGCGCCGCCGCCCTCGCCCGAGACGGTCGCGGCCGCGGAGGCCGTGGCGGCCATCGCCGCCGAGGACGCCGCGCCAGCGGTGGAAGCGGCGGCGGCCCTGGACGCCGCCCCGGCCCCCGCTGCACCGGCGGCGGCCGAAGCCGCTCCCGCCCGGGACGCCGTCGCGGCCGGACCCGCTCTGCCGCCCCAGACCCCGACGGCTCCCGCGGCGGCGGCCGAAGCGTCCTCGCCCTTGCCCGCGCTCGCGCCGATGACGCCGACGCGGGTGCGCGCGGGACCCAACCCGAACCCGCGACCCGATCCCCATCCCGACCCACACCCGAACCCACAACCCAATCCCCAGCCCAATCCTCGCCCCAAGTCGAAGCTGACCGGGATCGAGGTCCGGGCCGACAGCCAGGAGACCTCGCTCAAGGAAGACAAGGTGGTCTTCATCGGCGACGTCGAGGTGCGGGGCCGGCTGGACCCGGTGAACGTGGTCGTGAAGGTCAACGGCGCGATAGCCTCACCCTGGTTCCAGCCCGCCGACCTGCGGGTGGGGGTCATCCAGCGCGTGGAAGTGACCAACGCCAAGTCCGGCAATCCGACCGTCAACGTCGTTCTGAACGACCCGCTGAAATAGATCTCGAGCTCGTGGAGTGATCCCATGAACGCGCTCTTCGCCTCCGCCGCCCTCGGCCTGGCCGCCGCCTGGCCGGCCAGCGGACTGGGCTGGGTGCTCGGCAAGGCCGCCGACCGGCTGACCGGCGATCCCCTGACCCGGGTCAAGGCCTGGAACCGGGCGGTGGCCCTGCCGCCGACGGTGCTGGCCCTGATGGTCGGCGTCTCGGCCCTGCCCCGGGAGACCACCGATCCGGTCTATCAGGTCGCCATGACCACCCGCGCCGCAGCCACCGCCGGCGCCGTGGTCCATGACCTGTCGACTCGCGCCCTGCCGGCGGTCAATACCGGCGAGATGCTGGGCACAGTGCTGATCCTGGGCGCGCTGGGCGGCCTGGCCGTCGCGGGCGCCCGCCAGATCGCCGGTCGCGCCAAGCTCGAGCGCATCGTCCGCGACGCCCGTCCCGTCTCACAGGAGCTGGCCCTTGCCGTCCGCGCCGCCGCCCGCCGGCTGGACACCGGCCGGCCCGAGGTGAAGGTCAGCGACGTGATCGACCAGCCCCTGCTGGCCGGCCTGACGACACCGGTCATCCTGCTGCCCGCCGAGCTGGTCGAACGGCTGGATGTCCACCGCCTCGTGCCGATCTGCGCCCACGAGCTGGCGCATCTGAAGCGTGGCGACAACTGGCGGCTGCTGGCCGAGCACCTGCTGGGCGGGCTGTTCTGGATGGTCCCGCCGTTCGCCGCCATCCGCGCTCGCGCCGCCGCCACCCGCGAGGAGCTGAGCGACGCCCTGGCCCTGGACGGCGCCAGCCCCGCCGACCGCCACGGCTATGCCGAGGCCCTGATCGCGGTGTTGCGCGGCCGCGCCGCCCCCGCCCTGCATCCCGCCTTCACCGGCAAAGGACGAAAGCCGACCGCCATGCGCCTGCGAGCCATCACCCATCCCCAGGACCCCGCCAGCTTCACCCGCCGCGCCCTGCTGGGCCTGGCCAGCCTGCTCGCCTTGGCCTTGATCGCCGGCGGCTCGATCGCCCTGGCCCAGCAAGGCGAGAACCAGCGCGGCAGCCGGACCGTCATCAGCGACAACGGCAGCGGCCAGTATGTCGAGATCCGTTCCGACATGGTCCGCGTCAGCAATGCCGAGATCGTCAAGGGCAGGCTGAAGGTTCCGGACGGTCAGGTCTCGACCTATCACGGCCACGTCCAGGTCCGCGGCCGGCTCAAGGCGCCCGAGACGACGGTGCTGCTGAACGGCGACACCCCGCCGGCCGGCTTCGATCCCACCACCCTGCCCGACGGGGCGATCGAGCGGCTGGACGTCGTCAACCACGCGGCCGAAGGCAAGCCGCGCGTGACCCTGAACGTCTTCCTCAAGCCCGGCCTCTAGCATCGCGAAGGCGCGCGGCTAGGCGGCGGAGGTCGCGCCCCCGCCGCCGGCGCCGAGCCGTGTCAGGCCGGGCTCAGGACCTTGAAGTCGGCCTTGGCGCGCGCGGCGTCACCGGTCTTCACGGTGAAATCGTAGTCGCTCCAGTAGATCGCGATGATGTTGGGCGAGCTGCTGTTGAACGACACGGTGTGGGACTCACGCCGCGAGGAGTAGATGCTCAGATAGTAGACGTCGTGCGTCTCGTCCTCGAAGGCCAGGTACATCGAACCGCTGAAGGCGCCGCTGGGCCCCTGGGCGTCGACGCGAACCTGGTAGCTGTAGAAGCCGGCGTTCGACAGGAGCTCGATCCCGAACACCGTACCCTTGTCGTTGGCCACGACGCAGTTCTGCGGCGAGCTGCCGTTCACCGTCGCCGACTGCCCCACCTGCATGCCGCCGGGACAGGTCGCCGTGTGATACTTGCCCCGGTCGGAGCACTCGCCGCAGTCACCCGCAAAGTTCGCCACACCACTGGTCATTTCCTTCTCCCATCGGTTTTTCGTGAGCGATCGGCGCGTCCCGGTTTCTGGGGGGCGACGCCGAGCGCCAAGGTACCAACCACCCGCCGAAATACAATCTATAAGTTCTTTTCATTTCAATTCTATTCAAACGAGCATTCGAGCTTGAGCGTCACGCCTGGCGGCTTTGCCCGGACCGTCCGTTTCCGCTAGAAGCCGCCCCATGTCGCACAACACCTTCGGTCACCTGTTCCGCGTCACCACCTGGGGCGAAAGCCACGGCCCGGCGCTCGGCTGCGTCGTCGACGGCGTGCCGCCGGGCATCGCCCTGACGGCCGAGATGATCCAGGGGTTCCTCGACAAGCGCCGACCGGGCAACGGCAAGTTCGTCACCCAGCGCCAGGAACCGGACGCGGTGCGCATCCTGTCGGGCGTGTTCGAGGACGAACGCACCAACGGCCAGCGGACCACCGGCACGCCGATCAGCCTGATGATCGAGAACACCGACCAGCGGTCCAAAGACTATGGCGAGATCGCCCAGGCCTTCCGCCCTGGCCATGCGGACTATCCCTATTTCGCCAAGTACGGCGTGCGCGACTATCGCGGCGGCGGCCGCAGCTCGGCGCGCGAGACGGCGGCGCGCGTGGCGGCCGGGGCGGTGGCGCGGCTGGTGATCCCGGGCGTGACGATCCGCGCCGCCCTGGTGCAGATCGGCCCGCACGCGATCAATCGCGAGAACTGGGACTGGGACCAGACCGAACAGAACCCCTATTGGTCGCCCGACGCCGCGATCATCCCGGTCTGGGAAGAGCATCTGGAGACGATCCGCAAGGCCGGCTCTTCGACCGGCGCGGTGGTGGAGGTGGAAGCCACCGGCGTGCCGGCCGGCTGGGGCGCGCCGCTCTACGGCAAGCTGGACGCCGAACTGGCCGCCGCCCTGATGTCGATCAACGCCGCCAAGGGCGTCGAGATCGGCGAGGGCTTCGCCAGCGCCGCGCTGACGGGCGAGGACAACGCCGACGCCATGCGCCTGTCCGAGGACGGCCAGCCGATGTTCCTGTCCAACCACGCCGGCGGCGTGCTGGGCGGCATCTCGACCGGCCAGCCGGTCGTGGCGCGCGTGGCCTTCAAGCCGACCTCGTCGATCCTGATCCCGCGCCAGACCCTCAACGAGGCGGGCGAGGAGATCGACCTGCGCACCAAGGGCCGCCACGACCCGTGCGTCGGCATTCGCGGCGTGCCGGTGGTCGAGGCCATGACCGCCTGCGTGCTGGCCGACGCCTTCCTGCGTCATCGCGGCCAGACCGGCGGCCACGTGTTCGCGCCTGGCGCGAGCCGCTGACCGCGGGGTCAAGGCGCAGAAACCACGGTTTCTGACCCTCGCCCTCTGATTAGGTTCAGCTTTCGGGTTGACGTGCACACGATTGCGGGCGTAAGGCTCAACCCGCATATCCCTTGGCGCGCGAACGCGGCACGCTAAGGTTGTGATGCGTGACGCGATGAGAAGGGGACTCGGCGCGTGCGGTTCGATCTCCTGAAGATCCTGCTGGTCGACGACAACCAGCACATGCGAATGCTGCTGATCGAGATCCTGCGGGCGATCGGCGTGCGCTATGTGTTCGAGGCCATGGACGGCGCCGAGGCGCTGGCGATCCTGCGCTCCACCGCGATCGACGTGGTGTTCACCGACCTGTCGATGAACGGCCTCGACGGCATCGATTTCGTCCAGTTGGTCCGCCAGTCGCCCGACAGCCCCAACCCGTTCGTGCCGATCGTGATGATCACGGGCCACTCGACCGAGCGCCGGGTGCATGAGGCGCGCGACGCCGGGGTCAACGAGTTCCTCACCAAGCCGGTCACGGCGCGCGGGGTCATCCACCGTCTGACCCTGCTGATCGAGAACCCCCGCCCGTTCGTCCGCGCGGGCGACTATTTCGGCCCTGACCGTCGCCGTCGCGCCGATCCGCGCTACCGGGGCGAGCGCAGGCGCGAAGACGACAAGCGGGCGCTCTATGTGGACGACGCCCAGGCGGGTCGCGGCCATCCGACGCGGAGAATTTAAACCTTTGGCCGGCTAGAACGTGGTGAACACCGTTTCACGAGCTTCACCATGACCCTTCGCCGCCTGGCTCCGCTTTCCCGCGTCGCGCCCCTGGCCGCCATCCTGACGATGGTCGCGCTTTCGCAGACCGGCTGCCTCGCGGCGGCCGCCGTCGGGACCGTGGCCGGCACGGCGATCGGCGTCACCGGCGCGGTCGTCGGCGGCGCGGGCAAGGCGGTCGTCGCCACCGGCAAGGCGGTGATCCCGGGCGACGGCAAGAAGGATCGCGATCGCGACGACTATCGCCGCTAGCGCTTAGGCCTAGGGCAGGCCCAGATATTTGTGGGTCTGGACGCTCAGGCGCCATTGCGGATGCGCCAGGCAATAGGCGACCGCCAGCTGGGTGTTGCGGTCGCGATCGGGACCGTCCATCGGCTGCAGGTAGAACCGCTCGAAATCCAGGGTCTCGAAGCGCTCCGGCATGGCCTTGTCCTGCGGATAGACCAGCTTCAGCTCCTGCCCCGAGGTCTGGACCACCGGCGCGTCGGCCTTCGGGCTGATGCAGATCCAGTCGATTCCCGCCGGGGCCGGCAGCGTGCCGTTGCTCTCGCAAGCGATCTGGAACCCCCGCGCGCGCAGCGCCGCGATGGCGGCCTCATCCAGTTGCAGGAACGGCTCGCCGCCGGTGCAGACCACCAGGCGGTTGTCCGGTCCGCCGGTCCACTGGGCCTCGACGGCGGCGGCCAGATCCTCGGCCGTGGCGAACTTGCCGCCGTTCTCGCCGTCGGTCCCGACGAAGTCGGTGTCGCAGAAGGCGCAGACGGCCTTGGCCCGGTCCTGCTCGCGGCCGGTCCACAGGTTGCAGCCGGCGAAACGGCAGAACACCGCCGCCTTGCCCGCCTGGCCGCCCTCGCCCTGCAGGGTCAGGAAGATCTCCTTGACGGAGTAGGTCATCGCGCCGGCGGCTCCTCGGGCAGGGACTGGCGCCCCGCCACGTCCCACTCGACATAGCCCTTCTCGCGCAGCTCGCACGCCGGGCAGGTCCCGCAGCCATGGCCCCAGGCGTGGAGTTCGCCACGTTCGCCCTGGTAGCAGGTGTGGCTTTCCTCGACGATCAGCCGGACCAGGTCCTCGCCGCCCAGCGTCTTGGCGAGAGCCCAGGTCTGGGCCTTGGTCAGCCACATCAGCGGGGTCTCGACCCGGAAGTCGCGGTCCATGCCCAGGTTCAAGGCGTTCTGCTGGGCGTCCAGGGTGTCGCGTCGGCAGTCCGGATAGCCAGAGAAGTCGGTCTCGCACATCCCGCCGACCAGGGCCTCGATCCCCCGGCGATCGGCCAGGGCGGCGGCGTAGATCAGGAACACCAGGTTGCGGCCCGGCACGAAGGTCGAGGGCAGGCCGCGCTCGGTCATCTCGATGGCGCGGTCGGCGGTCAGGGCCGACTGGGCCACCTGGCCGAAGCTCCTGATGTCCAGCACGTGGTCGTCGCCCAGGCGGCCGGCCCATTGCGGAAAGCGGGCGGCGACCTCGCGGCGCACGGCCTGACGGGCCTCCATCTCGATCGCATGGCGCTGGCCATAGTCGAAGCCGACCGTCTCGACGCGCTCATAGCGCTCGAGGGCCCAGGCCAGGCAGACGCTGCTGTCCTGACCGCCGGAGAAGAGAACAAGCGCGCCAGGCGACGTGGTCGGGCTCATGCGAGCCTCTCAAGGTGGAAAAGGGGGAACATGGCCCCTCCTCTACACGAGGCAAGGCCGCGCCGGAACCGCCAGGGTTCAACGGCGGCGCCCCACGCGATACTCCGCCGACGAACCAAGGCGAAGTCTTTCGACCGCGAATCCTCGACGCATCTCGCCATTGCGAGATATTTTCGCGATCATGGGCCGCGATTTCCCCTACGGAAGCGCCAAACTCGATCTTCTAATTAGATGGAAACTTACCCGCCTCAGGAGAACACCCCCGCCCGAAAGTGAAAAGGCGTAACCTATCGCCGTTCACTTACGATCAGGCCAGTTGACAGCTTTCAAACGCAAGTATGCAATCTCCGAATGCTGCGATGGGTTCGCCGTACGCCCACGTGGTGAGAACAGTACGGCGCCGAGGAAACATCGGCCCCAGCAGGCTCCATCCATAAGGCGCCGCCGGGGTCCAGGGAGGGAATTCAATGTCGCAAACTCTGCGTATGCGGAGCCTATTGGTCATGGGCGCTTCGGCGGTCGCGATCTCCGGCTTCGCCGTCCCCGCGTTCGCCCAGCAGGCCGCCAAGCCGGCGCAACAGAACACCACCGTCATCGAAGAGCTGGTCGTCACCGCTCAGAAGAAGGAAGAAGCGCTCCAGGACGTGCCGATCGCCGTGTCGGCGTTCAGCCAGGACTCCCTCGAGGCGCAGAAGATCGACGGCGGCCCGAACCTCCAGCAGGCGATCCCCAACGTCACCTTCGCCAAGAGCAACTTCACCAACAGCTTCAACTTCCAGATCCGCGGCATCGGGGCCAAGGCCGTCGGCGCCTCGGCCGACCAGGGCGTCGGCGTCCACCTGAACAACGCCCCGATGCAGTCGGGCAACCTGTTCGAGGCCGAATTCTACGACGTGGAGCGCGTGGAAGTGCTGCGTGGTCCGCAGGGCACCCTCTACGGCCGCAACGCCACCGGCGGCGTGGTCAATGTCATCACCGCCAAGCCCACCGACCAGTTCGAGGCCAATGTCCGCGCCGAGTACGGCAACTACAATTCGGTCAAGCTGCGCGGCATGGTCAACGTGCCGATCTTCGGCGACAAGCTGGCCGTCCGCCTGTCGGGCGCCTCGCTGAAGCGCGACGGCTTCGTCACCAACACCTTCAACAACCACGTCGTCGACGATCGGGACCTATATTCGACCCGCGTCCAGGTGATGTTCAACCCGACCGAAAAGCTGCGCACCAACTTCCTGTGGGAACGCTTCCACGAGAACGACAACCGCGCGCGGACCGGCAAGCAGCTCTGCACCAAGGACAACGGCCCGGCCACGGTGGGCGGCGTGCCGACGGGCGCGGCGCGCGGCTTCCTGACCCAGGGCTGTCTGCCGGCCTCGCTGTACGGCTCCAGCGCCTACGGCACGGTCAACACCTCGGGCACGCTGACCGGCCTTCTGGGCAACATCTTCGGCTTCACCTCGGGCGACACGAACCTGGGCGACACCACCTCGACGAACCTGCGCGAGATCGAGACGGCGCTGGATCCGCTCTACCGGTCGGGCTCGAACGTCTATCAGCTCACCCTGGCCTACGACCTGACCGACGCCCTGACGGCCACCTCGATGACCGCCTACAGCAAGGGCAGCGTCTATACGAAGCAGGACTACAACCGGAACGTCTCGCCGGTCCCCTTCAACAACACGCCCTTCACGCCGGGCGGGTTCTTCAACGACCCGCAGGTGGGCAATACGAACAAGTTCACGACCATCGACGTCTCGTCCGGCCGTTCGGAACAGTTCAGCCAGGAACTTCGCTTGCAGTCGGCCTTCGACGGCCCGCTGAACTTCACCGTCGGCGCCATTCACTTCACCTACCGGACGCTGACCGACTACTACGTGATCGGCAACTCGCTGACCCTGTCGTCGCTGGCCCTGAACTTCTCCAAGACCGGCAATCCGAACTGCAACCCGGCGACCACCGCCAACTGCATCGGGATCGACACGGCGGCCGACCCGACCGGCGACGGCCACAACTACTATGACAACCGCACGCCCTATACCCTGGTGTCGGACGCGGTGATGGGCGAGCTCTACTATCAGGCCAGCGAGGACCTGAAGTTCACCCTGGGCCTGCGCCAGACCCGCGACAAGAAGGCGGTCAAGAACTACTCGACCGTCCTGCTGGCCCCCGGCTACGGCCTGACCTTGAACCCGAGCAACCCGGACCAGCGCGCCCGCTTCAACGAGACCACGGGCCGCGTCGGCGTGGACTACAAGGCCCATCTGGGCTTCACCGACGACACCCTGCTCTATGCCTTCTATTCCAAGGGCTACAAGGGCGGCGGCATCAATCCTGGCGTTCCGGCCGGCGCCGTCGGCATCCGCCAGACCTTCGACCCCGAGTTCGTCAACGCCATCGAGATCGGCGCCAAGAACACCCTGGCCGGCGGCAGCGTGCTGATCAACGCCACGGGCTTCTCGTACGACTACAAGGGCTACCAGATCTCCAAGATCGTGAACCGCACCTCGGTGAACGAGAACGTCGACGCCAAGGTCTACGGCTTCGAACTGGAGAGCATCTGGTCGCCGGTGCGGAACCTGAAGCTGAACGCCAATATCGGCTATCTGCACACCAAGATCGGCGACGGGGTCACCTCGATCGACACGATGAACCGCACCCAGTCCAACCCGGCCTATACGGTCGTGAAGGTGGGTCCGAACTCGTCGGCCGTCGGCGCCAACTGCGTGCTGGCCACCGCCGGCGTCGCCACCATCCTGGGCGCCGGCGCCGGGGCCACCCTGCCCTGGGCCTGCTCGGGGGCGGCGGCCTATCAGGCGTTCCTGTCGGCCCCGGCCGCGGCCGGCGGCGCGGGCCTCCCCGCGCCCACCGCGGCGTTCCTGGCCAACGCCACGGGCCTCTACACCTACGGGGCCGGCTACTCGATCGAAGGCACGGCGGCCAACCTGTCGGGCAATGAGCTGCCGAACTCGCCGCACTGGACCACCTCGCTCGGCGCCCAGTACACCTTCGACCTGCCCTCCGGCTGGTCCGCCACCCTGCGCGGCGACTACTACCGCCAGAGCAAGCAGTTCGCTCGCGTGTACAACACCGAGTACGACCGCCTGAAGTCGTGGGACAACGGCAACATCACCCTGAAGGTCGAAAAGCCGGAATGGGGGGTCTCGATCGACGCCTATGTGAAGAACATCGGCAACAAGACGCCGATCGTCGACGCCTACACCACCGACGACAGCTCGGGCCTGTTCACCAATGTGATCACCGCCGAGCCGCGCCTCTATGGCGTGTCGATCACCAAGTCCTGGTAAGTCCAGCTACGCAAGAAACGGACGGGGCGGCGGGTCCTCCGCCGCCCTTTTCTGGCCGGGCGCCGGGGGCTCGACGGAAAGATGAGCGATTTCCCACGATTACCGCGTCGTGACCGCGTCCAACTTAACGACTCCGCAAGGCCGGCCGGGGCAAGTTGTCCTTCCAAGTCCCAGCGAAGCGCCGCATGGAAACGCTTTACCGTCTGATCGATCTGAGCGACCCGATCGCCCCCGGCACGTCCTGCGCCGAGGCCGCCGCGATGTTCGACGCCGATCCGGCCAAGCCGGCGCTGGCGATCGTCGACGCCGACCGCGCGCCGATCGGCCTGGTTTATCGCGACGTGCTGCAGGGCATGATGCGGGTCGCCGAGGACACCCTCGCCGGCAAACCGATCTCCGAGGTCATGGACACCGCGCCGCGCATCGTCGCGGCCCAGACCGACGCCAGCAGCTTCGTCAACGCCCTGGCCGACAGTCCCACGCCCGTCTTCCGCACCGCCTATATCGCCGTGGACGCCGCTGGCCGCTATATGGGCGTCGGCGGCCTGGGTTCGCTGCTGGCCTCTCACCGTCGCCGCCAACGCGACGCCCGCGACGCCATGGGCATGGCCGAGCGCATGGCCGTCGACATCGGCGCACACCTGGACGGCGTGCTGGCCATCACCGAACGCCTCGAGCAGCAGCGCCTGACGCCGGACGCCTCGGCGTTCGTGCGCGCCATCGGCGACACCAGCCGCGACATGGGCGCGACGGTGAACCGCGCCATCGACCTGCACCGCTCGTCCCGCGGCCAGCTGACCTTCGCCCCCACGCCCACCCGCCTGCGCGATCTGGCCGACGCGGTCGAGGCCCGCTGGGCGGAACGCGCCCATGAGGGCGGCTCCACCCTGTTGGTCTCCTACAACGGCGATCCGGAATGCGGGGTCGAGGTCGACGGCGAGCGCCTGCTGCAGGTGTTCGACATCCTGATCGAGAACGCCCTGGCCGCCGGCCGCGGCATGATCGAGACCCGCCTGACCGCCCGCGCCGAAGGCGACCACATCCGCCTCGAAGGCCTGGTGCGCGACAACACCGAGGGCCACGCCGACGAGCGCCTGGCCCGGATCAACGACCCTCTGGGCCCCTCCAGCCTGCAAGACCGTAACGAGATGGCCTTGGGCGTCGGCATGGCCCTGGCTCACCGCGTCCTGCGCGCCATGGGCGGTCCCTTGCACGCCGAGGCCAATCGCGGCGCCGGCCTGACCGTCGGCTTCGGCCTGACGCTCGCGGCGGCTGCGGCCGAGGCCGAGATCCACGAGGAGCAGGCCGTCGCCTCCCGCGCCGCCCACATCCTGATCGTCGACGACAACGCCACCAACCGCATGGTCGCCGAGGCGCTGTGCGACATGTTCGAGTGCACCTCCGAGCAGGCCGTCGACGGCGTCGAGGCCGTCGAGATGGCCAAGGGCGGCCGCTACGATCTGATCCTGATGGACATCAAGATGCCGCGCATGGACGGCATCGCCGCGACCCGCGCCATCCGCGAGATGGGCGGCCGCGCCGGCGGCGTGCCGATCGTGGCCCTGACCGCCAACGCCGACCCGGCCGACGTCCAGACCTACATCGCCGCCGGCATGCAGGACGTCGTCGAAAAGCCGATCAAGCCCGAGCGTCTGGCCACCGTGCTGAGCGCCCTGCTGGGCGAGGACGAAGACGGCGAGGAAGAGGCCGCCTAAAAAGGCCGCGCCCCGCGCATTCCGCTACAATCCGACGCCCGTTTCCGACGCTACCCTGGATAGCGCGCGCTTGTCGCCGAGGCGTATCCCGGCCTAGCTTCGCCCTCAGCGTGAGTGCGGAGCGTCTCGAGTGCTGAATACGGCGGAACAACAGGCCTGGGCGTTTCTCAGCCAGGCGCCGCACCTGGGCTCGGCCCATGAGGTGGAAACCCATTTCGCCCGAGCGATCGGGGCCTTCGGCTACGACAAGTTCTGCGCCACCCTGGTCAATGCCGAGCACTACGGCAAGGAGCCGCCGACGCTGAGCCGCCGCGACTTCGAGGCCTGGGACCAGCGCTATTGGAGCGAGCGCTACGTCGTCCACGATCCGTGCGTGAAGCTCCTCCTGAAATCGCCGCGGTCGTTCGCCTGGACGGACGCCAAGCCGCTGGGCGACGGCCGCGCCCAGTCCATGTGGGGCGAGGCTTCCGAGCTGGGCATGAACGACGGCTATGTCGTGCGCGTCTTCGGCCCGGCCGGCCAGGAAGTGCTGATCCGCATGTCGACCGAGGCCCCCGCCACCGACCCGACCGCGCGCGCGGTCATCGACAGCCTGGCCACGGTGTTCGGCACGATCATGCTCAAGCACTGGGAAATGCAGGACGGCAGCCCGGATTACGGGATCATCTCCGAACGCCAGGCCCAGTGCCTGTACTGGGCCAGCCGCGGCAAGACGGACTGGGAGATCGGCGCGATCCTGGAGCTGTCGCCGCGCACGGTCCATCACCACATCGAGGCCGCCAAGAAGCGGCTGGGCGTGGTCAAGCGCCAGGAAGCCGTGCTCAAGGCCGGCGAGTTGGGGCTGCTCTCCAAACTCTAACCCAGACCCTCGCGGCCCTGGCAAGCACCCTCCGCGCGTAGGGCTTAGGCCGTTTGGCCTATCGCGCGTTCGCCGGATCATGTCCCCTAATGCAGGCCGTCCACGCCAGTAAGGGGGCCGGCCATGATCCACATCGTCACTTCCGAGAACCGCCATCTCTATGGCCCTCAGCTCTGGGCCATGCACGAGGAACGCCGGCGCCAGTGCGTCGAGAAGAACGGCTGGGTCGATCTGGTCGTCCTCGATGGCGGCGAGGTCGACGACTATGACGACCACCGCGCCGTCTATCTGCTGGGCTTCAACGACGCCCTGGAGCTGGAAGTCGGCCTGCGCCTGCGGCCCACCGACGACCGCTGCATGCTGGCCGACAAGTTCGCTCACCTGATCGCGCCCGGCGAAACGCCCAAGAAGGGACCCGACGTCTGGGAGGCCTCGCGCCTGTTCACCACCGAGGCCTATCGCCGGCGCAAGGGCCCCGGTCGTGGCGAGCGCGTGTTCGAGTGCTGGGCCGCCGCCTTCGAGCTGGCTCTTCGCCACGGCGTGACCCGCTTCGTGGGCATGATCGACATGCGGCTCTATCCCGGCATCCTCAACTCGCCGATCGACACTCGCCTGGTCGGCATTCCGCGCCCCTACGCGTACGGCGTGGTGGCGGGCTCCGAGATCGCCGTCTCGCGGGATCTGCTGGATCGCGTGCTGGAGGCGATCGGCCGCGAGTCGCCGATCGGCTACGAAATCGACGCCCTGGACCTGATGGCGTTCGGCGATCTGGCCTCGGTGCAACGCCAGGTGACCCGGGCCATGACGCCCCAGCTGAGCGCCGGCGCCCCGCGCGACGAGACCCTGGCCGCCGAGACCCTGTTCCGCCTGCATGACAATACCGGCCAGGCGCGACGCATCTGGGACCACCGCTCCGGCGCCTCGCCCCTCAACGCCTAGGGGTTCGCGGCGTACGACCCACTCGCGCAGGACGGCAGCGGATCACCCTTCGGTTGGCGGCGAATCGTTGTCCGGACGGCTAACTTCCGCGGATCGGGGAGGCCAGCTAAACCGTCGCGACGTAACGCCGCGCTATGAACGCCCCAGCTTCCGCCGACGTCACGGTCGTGTCATTTTCCCTGAACAACCGTTGGAGGCGGAAAAACAGATGAGCGAAGAAACCGAAGGCCGACGCCCCAACCCTGTCGACCTGCACGTGGGCGGCCGCGTCCGCATGCGTCGCAAGCTGCTGGGCGTGAGCCAGGAGCAGTTGGCCGACAGCCTGGGCCTGACCTTCCAACAGGTGCAGAAGTACGAGCGCGGCGCCAATCGCGTCAGCGCCAGCAAGCTTTATGAGATCGCCAAGACCCTGCAGGTCCCCGTGTCGTTCTTCTTCGACGGCCTGGCCGATCCCATGAGCGGCGCGGAAGTCGACGACGCCGCTCAGCACGCCGAAAAGGTGGTTCAGGAGTTCCTGACCACGCCGGAAGGCCTGGAACTGGCCGAGGTGTTCCCGCGCATCGGTCGCGGCCGCGTCCGTCGTCAGGTCCTCGACCTGGTGCGCGCCATGGCTGACGAGGCGGCCCGCGAAACCGCCTGACGCCAAGCCCCGCCAGCCCTAAGCGCTGATGCGGACAAGAAGACCTCGGCGGGCGGGCCGAGGTCTTTTTCGTTTTCAGGACGTCAGCCCGTGGAGGCGTCTGATCGCGAGGCGAGCCAGATCCGTTTGGCGGCGCCGGCGACGGAAGGGGTGAGACCGCGCAGGTCGTAGGTGCGGACGATCCGCATGCCCACCTCGCGGTCGCGCTGCCAGGCCACGGTCACGTCGTGGGCCAGGCCCGCGACGAGATCAATCAGCTGCGCCTTTCCCGGCGGGGCGGCGCCCGACAGCATCTGGATCCGCGCGCCGCCGCTCGACAGATCGCGGATCACGCAATCCCACGCGAAGGCGCCGCACAGGATCTTGCCGGACCTCTGAGTTTGAATACGGACGGCTGTCCGTCGATCTTGATCGCCTTCTGACGCGTACTTCGCCATGCGGGGATAAACGCACGCCGCGGTTAATCGGCCGTCTAAATTTAGGATTTTAGTCGTAAAGGTTAACGCGCCCAAAACTCGAAGCGGGTTTTGACTGTCGGCGGTGACAGCCTTGTCATAACGTCGGTATTCGGGGATATCTTCCTCTTGCCGGTCCATGTTACCGGTACAACAGTATTCATTCGAAGCCGGACGGAAGATCCGGCCATGCGAGGAAGCGACATGGCTAAGGGATCGGTCTTGCTGGCCGACGTGAACGGGCGCGACCTGGCGTTGGCGGTCGTGCGGCCTGGCGATCCACCGCGCGCGCACCAGGAGCTGGCGTGCGGCTCCCTGCGCGAGTTGGAGCGGCACCTGGTCAACGCCTTCTCCAAGAACGGCCATGGCGAATTGGTCGGGGCGGCGATCTGCGGCGCGGGTCCGGAGATCGATGGCGCGATCGCCCTGACGGCTGGCGATTTCACGGTGACCCAGTCGTGGCTGAGAGCGGTGCTCAAGACCCCGCGCGTGGCCCTGCTCAACGATTTCGCCGCCTGCGCGCTGGGCGCGCCGCGCCTGGCGAACACCGCCATGACCCTGATCCACGACGGCAAGCCGGCCAAGAACGCGCCGATCGCGGTGATCGGCCCCAATCTGGGCCTCGGCGTCGCGGGCCTTTCGCCACATCGCAACGACGGCTGGGTCCCGGTGGTCAGCGAAGGCGGCCATATCGACTTCACGCCCGGCGAGGCGCGCGAGATCCCGGTCTTCTCGGCCCTGCAGATCAAGTACGGCCGGGTCTCGGCCGAACATTTCCTGTCGCAGCAGGGACTGGCCGACATCCATATGGCGCTGGGCGGCGATACCGAGAGCGAGGACGTGATCCTGGCCCGCGCCCGTGACGGCGACGCGCGGGCCCGCGAGGCGGTGTCGATCTTCAGCGCCCTGCTCGGCGCCTTCTCCGGCGACGCGGCCCTGATGTTCGCCGCCCGCGGCGGTGTCTATATCAACAGCCCCCTGATGGAGCGCATCGGCGACCTGCTGGACCGCGCGGCGTTCGGCAGACGGTTCTCCGACAAGGGCCGCATGGGCGCGTATGTGCGTACCATTCCGGTGTACCTGACCATCGGCCGCTGCACCCTGCTCGGCTTGTCGGGCCTCTTCAGCGCCAGCGACATGAAGTACGCGGCCGACGAGGTGAAGTTCCTGGACTGCTGAGATCACCCTCCGCGCTAGGCGGAGATGGCGCCCTCGGTCGGCTTCGCGGATGGTTCCCCCAGCGGGGGAGCCGCGGTCGCCAGCGCCGCTTCCAGATCCTCCAGAATATCCGCCACGTCCTCCAGCCCGACCGACAGCCGCACCAACCCCTCGCCGATGCCCGCCGCCGCCCGCTCCTCGGGCGAATAGGGCGAGTGGGTCATGCTGGCCGGATGCTGGATCAGGGTCTCGGCGTCGCCCAGCGACACGGCCCGACGGATCATCAACAGACGGTTCATCATCGCCACGCCCGCCGCGTGGCCGCCCTTCAGCTCGAAGGCGACCATGCCGCCGCCGGCGCTCATCTGGCGTTCGGCCAGGGCGCGCTGCGGAAAGCTTCGCAGGCCCGGATAGAACACCCGCGCGACGGCCGGGTGCGCCTCCAGCCAGCGGGCGACGGCCTCCCCGCTCTGGCTGTGGCGGGCCATGCGCAGCGCCAAGGTCTTCAGGCCCCGCATGACCAGGAAGGCCGTGAATGGCGACATCACCGCGCCGGTCATGTCCTTCACCCCGACGAGGCGCACGCGACCCATGTCCTCGACGCCGCCGACCACGACGCCGCCGATGAGGTCGCCGTGACCGCCCAGATACTTGGTCGCGGAGTGGACGACGATGTCCGCGCCCAGGCTCAGCGGCCGGGTCAGGACCGGCGTGGCGTAGGTGTTGTCGACCACAACCTTGGCGCCGGCGTCGCGGGCGATCCGGCTGATCGCGGCGATGTCCACCAGGCGCATGTTCGGATTGGCCGGGGTCTCGAAATAGACGATCCGGGTCTTGTTCGAGATCGCCTCCGCCAGGACCTCGGGCCGGGTCATGTCGACGGTCCGCACCGTCACGCCGAACCGGGTCAGGCCGTCGCGCAGAAAGGCGAAGGTGCAGCCATAGAGCGTCTGGTCGGTGATGACCTCGTCGCCGGCCCGCAGGAAGCTCCACAGCGTAGCGGTGATCGCCCCCATGCCCGAGGCCGTGGCGACGGCCGCCTCGCCGCCCTCCAGGCTGGCCAGGCGCCGCTCCAGCAGGTCGGTCGTCGGGTTGGAGATCCGCGAGTAGAAATGCCCTTCCCGCGTCCCGGCGAACATCTCGCCGCCGGCCTCGGCGCTTTCGAAGGCGAAGGTCGAGGTCAGGTGCACCGGCGGCGTCAGCGCCCCGTGCTCATCGGCGGGATCATAGCCCGCATGGATCGCCCGCGTGGAGAAACCGGCCTGGTCGTTACGCATGTCTCGCTCCCTGTCACCGAGAGAGTGGTGCGAAGCGGGGGAAGATGGATTGCGAATTCTGCTACGATGGGCTCCTGTTTTGGCAGATTCTGCTCAAGGGACGTCAATGGACACCAAGGACCGCCAGATCATACGCGAGCTGCAGAAGGACGGGCGGCTGACCAATCAGGAGCTGGCCGAGCGGGTGAACCTGTCGCCCTCGCCCTGCCTGCGCCGGGTGCGCAATCTGGAGGCCGAGGGAGTCATCACCGGCTATACCGCCCTGGTCGACCAGAAGGCCTACGGCCTGCCGATCACGGTCTTCGTCCGTGTGCGCCTGAACAGTCCCAGCCAGGATCTGATCACCGGCTTCGAGGCGCAGGTGCAGCGCATCGACCAGATCCTGGACTGCTTTCTGCTGGCCGGCAGCGACGACTATCTGCTGCGCGTGATCGTCGACAGCCTGGAGACCTATGAGGCCTTCATGCGCCGCAAGCTGCACGCCATCCCGGGCATCGCCTCGATCGACACCAGCTTCGCCTATGGCGTGGTCAAACAGACGCGGGTGTTTCCGGTGGCCAGCTGAGCACCGCTCGCTTCGCCCTGGCAGGTGCGGCAATTCGTCCAACAACCTGTCACGGGAAATTCAGCGCCGGTGGCGACCGAGACCGCTACCATAAGGCGCGATGAGCAAAGAAGCGCCGCCCCAGTCCAGGCCTCAAATGGCCGGGTCGCCCAGCGTCACCACGGCGCTGAAGCACGCGCCTTTGGGCATCGCGATCTTCGACAACCAGATGCGCTACCTGGCCGCCTCTCGGCAGTACCTGACCGACCAGCGCCTGCCGCCCGACATGCCGCTGATCGGCCGCCAGCATTACGACGTCTTCCCAGAGATCCCGCAAAAGTGGCGCGACCTGCACGCCCGCGTCCTCGCCGAAGGCGTCGAACTGCGCCACGAAGGCGATCCCTATGTCGACCGCGACGGCCGCACCGAGTGGATCCGCTGGTCGATGGCGCCCTGGCGCACGGATCCCACCGACGACGGGGCCGGCGAAATCGGGGGGCTGGTCCTCTATACCGAGGTGGTCACCGCCAATATCGAGGCCCGCCTGAAGCTGGAGGCCGCCGAGGCCCGCTACCGCGCCGTCTTCGATCAGGCCGCCATGGGCGTGGCGCGGCTGACACCCACCGGTGAGATCCTGGAAGCCAATGACAGCTTCTGCGCCCTGCTGCGGCGCGATCGTGAGGCCCTGCTGGGTGTGTCGCTGCAGAGCCTCGTGCATCCGGGCGTGCTGGATGAAACGCTCCTGTCGAGCGCGGCCCTGCTGTCGGGCGAGATCGAGACCTGCGCGGCCGAACGGCGGTTTCTGGTGGGCGATAGCGACCTCTGGATCCACCTGACCGCCTCGATGGTGCGCGTCGACGGCCAACCCGCCTACATCCTGGCGATCATCTCCGACATCAGCGTCCGCAAGGAGGCCGAGGACGCCCAGGCGCGCCACCAGAGCCAGCTTCGCCTGCTGATCAACGAACTGAACCATCGGGTGAAGAACACCCTGGCCACCGTCCAGTCGATGGCCGCCCAGACCCTGCGCAACGAGCCCGATCCGGTCGTGGCCTTCGAGAAGTTCGAGGCGCGCCTGCTGGGTCTGTCGGGCGTGCACGACATCCTGACCCGCGAGAGCTGGCACGGCGCGGAGCTGCGCGAAGTGGTCGAGCGCGCCCTGCGCCCCTTCGACCAGACCGGCGCGCGCTTCGCGATCGACGGCCCCGCCGTGCGCCTGCAGCCGGGCGGCGCGCTGACCATGGCGCTGATCCTTCATGAAATGGCCACCAACGCCCTGAAATACGGGTCGCTGTCCAATGCCGCCGGCCGCGTGAGTCTGTCTTGGACCTACGCTCCCGACGACCGTGCGCTGGAGGTCGTCTGGACCGAGACCGGCGGCCCTCCGGTGGCGGCGCCCACGCGAAAGGGCTTCGGCTCGCGCCTGATCGAACGCAGCCTGGGCGGCGAACTGAAGGGCGCGGCCACCATGGACTATCGCCCCGAAGGCCTGAGCTGCACCCTGCGCGCCCGCCTGCCGGAGACCCCGGCGAACGAGACCTCGAAACTTTAGGCCAAGCTTATGGCGGGTCGTCGCCGGCCGCGGCGTCCTAGGTTTCAAGGGGCCCCTGGCGCGCCCAACCGCCAGTCTCCTCGCCGGCCGGGAAGTCGTGATCCCGGCCGGCGTCCCACCGTCTTCCCCTCGCTCAAGCCTTCGGTCGCCGCTAGGTTGGGGCCATGACGCCCGCTCGACTCACCCGCCGCTCCGCCTTCGCCGCCCTCGCCGCCGCCGGCCTCGCGCCTGGCTTGGCCGCCGCCGCGCCCAAGAAGGGTGCGCCCAAGGAAGACTGGAAGGCGCTGGCCGCCGACGTCCGCAAGGAATTCCAATGGGCCTGGCAGGGCTATGTCGCCAAGGCCTGGGGCAAGGACGAGATCAATCCCGTCAGCGGCACGTCGCAGTCGTTCTTCGTCGAGGGTCATGATCTGGGCCTCTCCCTGGTCGAGGCGCTGGACACCCTGTGGATCATGGGCCTGGACGCCGAGTTCCAGGCCGGCGTCGACTGGGTGAAGTCGTCGCTGGACTTCGACGTCAATGGCGAGGCCCAGGTCTTCGAGACCAATATCCGTCTGGTCGGCGGCCTGATCTCGGCCCACCTGGCCTGCGGCGATCCCGTACTGCTGGCCAAGGCCAAGGACCTGGCCGACCGTCTGCTGAAGGCGTTCGACGCCTCGCCCCACGGCCTGCCCTGGCGTTATGTGAACCTGAAGACCGGCGCGGTCCGCGATCCCGAAACCAACCTGGCCGAGATCGGCACCTACATCACCGAGTTCGGCGTGCTCAGCCAGCTGACCGGCGACAAGCGCTATTTCGACGTCGCCAAGAAGGCCATGAAGCACGCGCTCGACAAGCGCTCGAAGATCGGCCTGATGGCCGCCAACATCGATGCGCGTACGGGCGAGTGGATCAGCCGCACGGCCAGCATCGATATCTACGCTGACAGCTTCTACGAATATCTGTGGGACGCCTGGGAGCTGTTCGGCGACGAGGACTGCAAGCGCTGGGCGCAGGAGGTCACGGCCGCCCAGCTGGCCCACCAGGCCAAGCGCTATGACGGCCGCCTGTGGTTCCCGATGGTCGACTACGAGACCGGCGCGGTGCTGAACACCTCCCAGAGCGAGCTGGCCGCCTACTATGCCGGCCTGCTGGCCCAGGTCGGCTTCAAGACGGAGGGCGACGACTACCTGGCCTCGTTCACCGAGATGCAGGCCCTGTACGGCGTCATTCCGGAATCGATCGACATCGCCACCCGCCAGGCGCGCCGCAAGGCCACCGGCCTGCGCCCCGAATATGCCGACGCCTGCCTGAACCTGTGGCTGCTGGACCGCGACGACCGCTATCGCCAGCTGACGGCGATCCACTATCGCGAGATGAAGGCGACCAGCCGCGCCGCCTATGGCTACACCGCTCTGAAGGACATCACGACCAAGCCGATGACCCAGGGCGACAACTGCCCAGGATACTGGTGGTCCGAGCAGATGAAGTACTATTACCTGATCTTCTCGGACACGCCGCGCATCGACTACGCCAAGCTGCAGCTCAGCACCGAGGCCAACGTCCTGCGGGGTTTCCGAAAGGTCTAGGGCCGGCCCGCGCGGGACAACTTGGCGCATCGGAAAGCCTGAGGCGCGGCCTCTCCGGTGACGTCATCCCAATGAGTCCGAACCGCCGCACGCCTGTCGCGTGAATCGGCGATCTAGCGGTAAGGGCTGGGGAACTTGGACCATGCGACTTGGCGCGCTTTCGATCGCTCTCGCCATCGGAACCATGGCCGGTTCGGCGCATGCCGCCGACCCGCGCGAACGCCTCTATGACCCGACCGACGGCGTCATGGTCGTAGCCCACCGCGCCTGCCACGCGCCCGCCCCGTCGCGCGGCCTGACCAGCGCCGTCCCGGAGAACTCCCTCGCCGCCCTGGAGCGCTGCATCGCCCTGGGCGTCGACGTGGTCGAGGTCGACGTGCGCCGCACCCAGGACGGCGCCCTGGTGCTCATGCATGACGCCAAGGTCGACCGGACCACCACGGGCAAGGGAAGGGTGGCGGATCTGACCTTGGGCGAGCTGCAGGCCCTGCGCCTGAAGGCCGGCGACCAGGCCACCGACTCCGCGCCGCCCACCTTGAGCGCCTTCCTCAAGGCGGCCCGCGGCCGCATCCTGGTCAATCTCGACCTGAAGCAAGGCTCGCCCGCACAGGTCGCCCGCCTGGTGCATGATGTCGACGCCGCCGACTGGGTGCTGTTCAAGGCCCGGGCCGGCCTGGGCGCACCGCCGATCGCGGACCTGCCGCTCTACAAGAACCTGGCCTTCATGCCGATCATTGGCGGCAAGGGCGCCCCGCGCGCCGGCCAGTTGGCGGCGATCACCACCGCCCAGGCGTCCGGCGCGCGGGCGATCCCGGCCATCGAGCTGGATGGCGTGAAAAAGAATGGCTTCGTGGCCGTGCGCGACGCCGCCCGCGCCGCCGGCGTCCGCCTCTGGACCAACGCCCTGGCCGGCAAGGGTCTGAAGGGACTAGCCAACGCGGCCGGTGATCGGCGCGCCCTGATCGATCCCGCCAAGGCCTGGGGCGGCCTGATCGCGCAGGGCGTCAGCGTCGTCCAGACTGACTATCCGGCGGCTCTGCTCGACTATCTCGACGGGCAGGGCCTGCGCGGCGGCGCAACGATCACCGTCGCTGACGCGCGATGGTCTTTTCCAGGGCAGCGCGCCGCTTCGCCCAGGAGCCGCTGATCGCGGCGGCCTCGGCGTCGAGCGCGCGCCGACGGCGCTCAAGGTCGGCCTCGGCGTCGCGTTGTTCGGCTTCGGCGGCGTCGAGCGCGGCTTCGGCCTCCGCGAGCGCCTTCTTCCGCGCGGTCTCGGCCTGACTGTCGACCTTCGGTTTCGGCCTGGCCTTCGGAAGCCTGTCGACCGCCGACTTCAAACCGCCCTCGGCCCGCCGGATCACCGCGCCCGCCGCGGCCAGGGCCGCCTTGGCGTCGGGCGCATCGGGCGCTTCCTCGGCGACGCCTTCCTTGAACAGATCCCGATCCGTCTCCCAGGCGGCCAGAGCCTTGGCGCGCGAGGTCGCCGCCACCGTGTAGCGATGGAAGCCGTCCGACCACGTAAAGACCTTGGGAGCGCGCGCCATGGGGCGAGAACGGATCATGGGCGGCGGCGTTGCGGTGCGCTCTGCACACATGAGCGCGCCTTACAATTTTTGAACTACGGAAAATCATTGACTCAATGAGTTTATGTAGCTACAAAAATCATTCCATTCTCAACGGGGGCTGCCATGCGAGCGAATGACCGAGAGGCTATTCGAAGACGTGGAAAAGGTATTTTCCGAAAATGGAAATTGAATTTGACGATGAGAAACGTCAACGGACACTAGAGTATCGAGATTTAGACTTCGCCGATGCGGCATCCCTTTTCGAAGGGATCACGTTTACAATTCTCGATGATCGCAGAGATTATGGAGAAGAACGATTTCAAACGATCGGTCTGCTTGGCGGGGGCCTAGTTATGGTTGTTTGGACGCCGCGCGGGGGAGCACGTCGCATCATCTCGATGAGGAAGTGCAATGCCCGAGAACAAAGCAAATTCGGAGAACTCTTGGATCGATCCGGATGATGCTCCTGAATGGACCGACGAACAGTTTGAGCGCGCAGAGCTCCGTATCGGCGGGAAAGTCATCAGGCCGGCCAACGGTACGCTAACACGGCCGGGGCGTCCGAAGTCCGATCGCCCTAAACAGCAGGTCACCCTGAGGCTCGACCAAGACGTGCTCGAAAAGCTTCGTGAAGGGGGCCCAGGCTGGCAGAGCCGCGCGAACGAAATCCTTAAAAAGGCGGTCGGGGCTTAGGCCTCGGTCGCCTTTGAATTCTAAGGAGAAAGTACTCCGTCCTGGTGGCGGGGGGCGGGATCGAACCGCCGACCTGTGGGTTATGAATCCACCGCTCTAACCATCTGAGCTACCCAGCCATAGCCAGGACGGACGGGGGTCATACTCCCGAGCGCGGTTGGCATCAAGCCTTAGAATTGACGAGCATTCCGTCCAGCGCGGCCTCCAGCCGCCGCGCCAGTTCGTCGGGTCCGTATTCGGTCAGCACCAGTTCGCGCGCCGCCGCGCCCAGCCGTTGGGCCGTATCGCGGTCGCTGATCAGCTCGCCCAGGGCCTCGGCCAGACGGTCGGGGTCGTCGTCCGGCACGAGCCGGCCGGTGACGCCCTCGTCGAGGATCTCGACCGGCCCGTCGATCTCGGTGGCCACCACCGGCAGGCCGACCGCCATGGCCTCCAGCAGGGTCAGCGGAAAGCCTTCCTGGTGCGAGGGAAAGGCGAACAGGTCGCCCGTGGCCAGGAAGCCGGCGATGTCGTCGGTCCAACCGACCAGCTTCACGCACGGATCGAGATCCAGCGTCTTGATCAGCGCCTCCAGGTCGGCGCGCTCGGCGCCCTCGCCCGCGATCTCGCAGGTGACGTCGACGTCCCAGGCGCGCAGCTTGCCGACCGCGCGGATCAGGACGTCGAAACCCTTCTTGGCGTGCAGCCGACCGGCGGCGACGATCTTCACCGGCCCGTCCTCGCGGGCGAAGGGCTGGGCCTGGACTGGCGGCGGCCGCACTGCGTTCTGAACGACGTGGACGTGATCGGCCGCCGCGCCGCGCTCCAGGGCCAGGTTCGCCAGGTGCTGGCCGACGCACAGATAGTGGGTCCCCGGCGTCACGTCGAAGCTGGGCTTGTGCACGCAGACGGCCTGGATGACGCCGGCCGGGGCGGCCTTGGCGAACACCCGCGCCGGACGCTGGCCGTGGCTGAGGATGATCGCCGGCCTGTTCGCCCGGACCACGGCGCGCGCCGCGCCGAGGGTGATCGGGTCCCAGTCGGTGAAGGCCGGCATCGGGATGAGGGGCGGGGTCCGTCCGGCTTGCGCGGCGGCCACCTTGCCGCCGTTGCGCACCACGCCGACGCACCGTCCGCCGCGCTTGGCGGCCCAGGCCTCGAGGATCGGCTGATAGTCGAGAAACACCTGCTCCAGACCGCCCAGACCCTTGCCCAGCATGGCGTGCAGCAGGTTGGTCAAGGCGAACTCCGGGGGCGGCGTATAAGGCGGCGGACCATCGGCGGGCGCCGATCCAGTGTCAACGCGAAGCTAGACGGCCGGCTCCCCCAGCAGCCTCGCGGCCACGGTTTCGCCGATCGCCAAAGAACTGGTCAGGCCCGGGCTCTCGATGCCGAACAACGCCATCAGGCCTTCGAAGCCGTGGTCCTCGGCGCCGCGCAGCTGGAAGTCGGGCTGCGGCTCATCGGGGCCATGCAGCTTGGGCCTCACGCCGGCGTAGTCGGGTTGCAGGGCGCCGTCGGGCAGGCCTGGCCAGAACTTGCGGATATAGGCGGCGAAGGCCTCGGCCTTGGCTGGATCGACCGAATAGTCGGGCGCGGGCACATACTCCAGGTCGGGCCCGAACACCGCCTGGCCGCCCAGGTCGTTGCGGTAGTGGGTCCCCAGCGCCCCGTGGATAGGCGGCGGATAGATCAGCCGCTGGAACGGCGCCTTGCCGGTCAGGCGGAAATAGACGCCCTTGCCGTAGTAGGGCTTGGGAATGTGGTCGGCCGGATAACCTTCGATGCGGCCGGCGACCGCTTGCGACGACAGGCCCGGCGCGGTGACCAGCAGGCGGCAGGTCAGGGCGGTCGGATCCGCGCCGCCCGCGCGCACGGTGAAGCCGCCCCCCGGCAGCGCTTCGGCCCCTTCGAACGGCGTCGACAGCACCACCGCCCCGCCGGCGGCCTCGATCTCGCCTTGCAGGGCCAGCATGTAGTCGTGGCTGGCGAAGACGCCGCTCTCCGGCGACAGCAGCGCCGCGTGGGCGTTGAGGCCGGGCTCCAGGGCGCGGGCCTGCTCGCCGGTCAGCCGCGCCATGCCCTCGACATCGTTGGCCAGGGCCTGATCCCAGATGGCGTCGAGGCGCGGGATCTCGTCGTCGGACGTCGCCACCACCAGCTTGCCGCAGCGCTTGTAGGCGACGCCGTGGGTGTCGAGGAACGCGTACAGCAGCCGCCGTCCCTGGACGCACAGCCGCGCCTTCAGCGACCCGGTCGGATAGTAGAGCCCGCCGTGGATCACCTCGGAATTGCGTGACGACACGCCCTGGCCGATGTGGCTCTCGGCCTCCAGCACGGCGACGATCAGGCCGCGCCTGGCGAGCGCGTAACCGCAGGCCAGCCCGACCGCGCCCGCGCCGACCACGACGGCGTCGAAATCGAAATCCGCCATGGGAACGCCTACGATCCGGCCTGGGCCTTCAGGTCCGCCAGCATGTCGGACAGCGAACGCTTGCCGCCGATCCAGTCGGCGGGATCCTGCGTCTCGACCACTTCCAGCTTGTCCAGCAGAGCCTCGAGCTTTTCCGGTCCGCCGACGATCTCCGCCGCCCGCCGATAGTTCAGCTCGGCCAGCTCGGCCGCGACGCCCTCCTCGAGGGAAGCGAACTCGCCCCGCTCGACCCGCGCCTGCAGATCGGCGGCGTCCTCGGCGCTGAGGGTGACAGTCACAGGTTTGGCGGTCTTGGTCATGGCGGGAAGCCTAGCACGAACCCCGGAGCGCGCCACGCAGGTCCCTGATCATTTCAGCGCCACCGGCCTGCGCGCGCCATGCCGGACACTGAGGATAAGGATGTCCGTTGCTCGTATCCGATACAGGATCACATAGGGCGAAACTGTTACACCGCGTACGGCGGAGCCGTATTGCGGATTCAGTCCGTAGCCTTCAGGCGCGTTGGCCACACTCTCGCAGCGCTTAAGCAGCTGAGCCACGAAAGCCACTGCGGCCTGGGGCTTATCGCGCTTTATGTCCTCGCCTATCCGGCGGATTTCCTTAGCGGCCAGCGCGCTGAGACGCACTGGCTTCAAGCGCGGTCGCCCTGGGCGGCAAAGCGCTCATATTCGTCTTTCAGCGCATGCAGGAACTCGAAAGCGTCGACCTCGCCGACATGCGCTTCGGAATCGGCTTCGATCCGCCCCGCCAGAGCCTGAAACGCCGCCTCGCCCCCAACCAATTCGACGGCGCGAAAGTGCTCAAGCTCCAGGAGCGCGGCCGTGACGGCCTCATCCAGGCTGCCGAACTCTCCCGAGGCGACGCGCGCGCTAAGTTCCTCCACCGCGCTGCTGGGAAGGGTCACTGAAACCGAAGCGTCGCGAACCGGCTTGTTCATGATGGAAAGTCTATCACAGACTTCCCGCCACGATACGGTGGTCAGCTACCGCCCCACTGCGCCCACAGCTTGGCCTCCGCCGCCTTGGCCGTGACCACCGAGGCGTCCTTGACGTGGCCGTAGCCGCGGATCTGCTGCGGGATCTCGGCGATCTTCACCGCCAGCGGCAGGCTCTCCTGGGAGAGGCCGGCGGCCAGGCGGTCGAGGGTCGTCTCGTAGGACGTCATCAGGCCGCGCTCCATCCTGCGCTCCTCGGTGTGGCCGAAGATGTCGAGCGGGCCGCCTCGCAGGCCCTTCATCTTCGCCATCATCGGGAAGGCGGCGTCGAGCATCCAGCCGCCGAAGGCGATCTTCTTGGGCTTGCCGTCCGGCCCCTTGGGCGCCAGCAGCGGCGGCGAGAGCCAGACCTTGGCCTTGCCGCCCTTGAAGGTCCCGGCCAACTCGGCCTTGAAACGACCGTCCGTGTACAGACGAGCGACCTCGTACTCGTCCTTGTAGGCCATCAGCTTGTAGAGGTTGACCGCCGCCGCGCGGGTCAGGGCCTCACCGCCGATGGCGGCTTCGGCGCTGCGAACCTTGGCCACCTTGTCCGCGTAGCGCTGGGCGTAGGCGGCGTTCTGGTAGGCGGTCAGTTCCTTGACGCGGTGGGCGATCAGCTCGTCCAGCGGCAGGGTCTCAGGCGTGGCGACCTTGTCTTCCTTGACGGTGATCGAGGCCGGGTCGTGGGCCACGCGGCGGCCCAGTTCGAAGGCCTGCAAATTGGCCTCGGCGTCGACGCCGTTCAGCTTGATGGCGCGATAGAGGGCGCGGCTGGAAACCGGGATCACCCCGCGCTGCCAGGCGAATCCGACCATGATCATGTTGGCGTAGATGGCGTCGCCGAACTCGGTCTCGGCCAGGCGCTGGGCCGGGCAGGCGTCGAAGGTGTTGGTCGCGCCCTTGACCCGGCGCGCCATGGCGCCGCTGTCGAACTTGACGTCGCGGCTGGTGACGAAGTCGGCCGTGGGGGCGAAGTCGCTGTTGCCGAAGGCGCGGGTGCGGTCCTTGGCGTAGAGCGACAGGCCCTCGGGCGAGGCCGCCACCAGCAGGTCGCAGGCGATCAGCACGTCGGCGCTGGCGGCAGGGACGCGGCCGCCGACGATGGTCTCCTCGGTCTCGCCGATCTTGACGTGGCTGAACACCGAGCCGCCCTTCTGGGCCAGACCCGTCATGTCCACCACGCTGCCGGCGCGGCCGTCGATATGGGCGGCCATGGCCAGGATCGAGGCCACGGTCGTCACGCCCGTGCCGCCCACGCCCGTGAACAGGATCTTGCGCACGCCCGTCAGCGGCTCGAACTCGGGCAGCGGCGTCGACTCGGCGGTCAGGGCCGCCGGCGTCTTCTTGGCCTGGGCGCTCTCGGCGCCTTCCAACGTGACGAACGAGGGGCAGAAGCCCTCGACGCAGCTGTAGTCCTGGTTACAGGACGACTGGTTGATCTTGCGCTTGCGGCCAAACTCGGTGGCCAGCGGTTCGACGGAGACGCAGTTGGACTTCACCGAGCAGTCGCCGCAGCCTTCGCAGACCAGCGGATTGATGAAGACGCGCTTCGTCGCCTTGGGCATGGAGCCGCGCTTGCGACGGCGGCGCTTTTCGGTGGCGCAGGTCTGGTCGTAGAGCAGCACCGTCACGCCAGCCGTGTCGCGCAGCATCTCCTGCACGCGCATCAGGTCCGAACGCGGGAAGACCTCGACGCCGGGCGCCAGGTCGTTGACCCCCTCGTAGCGGTTCAGCTCGTCGACGACGATGACGGTCTTGGTCACGCCCTCGGCCGCCAGCTGGCGGGTGATCTGGGCGGGGGTGAATCCGCTCTCGGCGCGCTGGCCGCCGGTCATGGCGACGGCGTCGTTATAGAGCAGCTTGTAGGTGATGTTGGCCTTGGCCGCGATCGCGCCGCGAATGGCCAGCGAGCCGGAGTGGTTGTAGGTGCCGTCGCCCAGGTTCTGGAAGACGTGCTTCTCGCTGGTGAACGGCGCGGCGCCCACCCAGGTCAGGCCTTCGCCGCCCATGTGGGTGTTGAGGTCGGTCATCGGGTCGTTGAACCCGGCCATGTAGTGGCAGCCGATGCCCGCCAGGGCGCGCGAGCCCTCCGGCAGCTTGGTCGAGCTGTTGTGCGGGCAGCCCGAGCAGAAGAACGGCTTGCGGGCCTGGTCGGCGGCCAGACTGACAGCGGCGACGCCGGCGGCCGAAACGCGGTTCAGATAGGCGCGGGCCCGCTCCATGTGCGGGCCGTCCGGCAGGCGGTCGTAGATGGCGAGCGCGATTTCGGCCACCGACAACGAGCCGAGCTCCGAGAGCAGCGGCGCGCCGCGTTCGTCGACCTTGCCGATGATGCGCGGACGCGCCTGGGCGGGGAGATCATAAAGCGCCGCGCGCGCCTGAGGCTCGATCAGGCCGCGCTTGTGCTCGATGACCATCAGGGTCTCGAGGCCGGCGGCGAAGGCGCGCAGGCCCAGCGGCTCCAGCGGCCAGGGCATGCCGACCTTGTAGATCGAGACACCCAGGTCGGCGGCTTCCTGCAGGGTCATGCCCATGGCCGTGAAGGCCTCCAACACGTCCTTGTAGGCCTGGCCCTGGCAGACGATGCCCAGGCGCGCCTTGCCGACGCGCACGTGCGAGGCGCCCAACACCACGCGGTCGATGTGGTTGGCGCGGGCGAAGGCCAGGGCGGCGGGCAGCTTGTGCAGCCGCATCCGCCGTTCCTTCTCCATCGGCTGGTCCTTCAGCCGGATGCCGAGACCGCCGGGCGGGAACGGGAAGTCTGGAATGACAGCCTGGTGGCGGCCCAGCGAAACATCGATGGTCACGCCCGAGTCCATGGTGTCGGCCAGGGCGATCATGCCCGTCCACAGACCCGAGAACCGCGACAGGGCGATGCCGAGGACGCCATAGTCCAGCACTTCCTGAACGTCGGCCGGCGACAGCACCGGCATCTCGAAGTCCTGGAAGGCGAATTCCGATTGCGACGGCAGGGTCGAGCTCTTGCAGCCGTGGTCGTCGCCGGCCACCGCCAGCACGCCGCCGGTCGGGAAGGTCCCCGCGAAATTGGCGTGCTTGAAGACGTCGCCGGTGCGGTCGACGCCGGGCGCCTTGCCGTACCACATGCCGAACACGCCATCATAAAGCGCGCCGGGGAAGAGATTGGCCTGCTGGCTGCCCCACACGGCGGTGGCGGCGAGGTCCTCGTTCAGGCCTTCCTGGAAGACCACGTCGTGCGCGGTCAGCAGCTTCTTGATGCGCGCGGCCTGCTGGTCGAGGCCGCCCAGGGGCGAGCCGCGATAGCCGGAAAGATAGCCCCCCGTGTTCAGCCCCGCGAGGCGATCGAGACGCTTGCGATCCAGCAGGACCCGCAGCAGCGCCTGCACGCCAGTGATGAAGGCTCGACCATCTTCGAGCACATATTTGTCGTCGAGAGTGACTTCAGAGTGCCGCATGGCAAAAATTTTCCTCCGGGGTCTTCTCGCCCGTAACGCAATATCTTATAGAAGCGCGGAAATTGTTTGCCCAAGGCGTGCCCGACTCAGGGCCCCTTTGCGCAAAATTGGAGCGTCAACGCCCGCTTGGGGGAGGAATTTCTTGTCCGAACAACTCGACGCCGTGGATGCCAAGATCCTGGATCTCATCCAACACGACGCCGGACTGTCCGTCGCGGAGATCGCCGAACGAGTCGGCCTCTCGTCCAGCCCGTGCTGGCGCCGGATCAAGCGCCTGGAAGACGCCGGCGTCATCCAGCGTCGCGTCACGATCCTGGACCGCGAAAAGCTGGGTCTGGGCTTCGAAGTCTATTGCACCGTCAAGCTGTCCCTTCCGACCAAGGAAAATCTGGACACGTTCGAGCAGGCCGTCGCCAAGTGGGCCGAGGTCGTGCAGTGCGCCACCGTCACCGGCGCGGCTGACTACGAGATGCGCATCGTCACCCGCGACATGCGCGCCTTCGACGAGTTCCTGCGCGAGAAGCTGCTGTCGCTGGGCCTGGTCAGCAACATCGAGAGCCGCATCGTCATCCGCGGCGTCAAGAACTCGACGGCCGTGCCGCTGGGTCTGGTGAGCCCGTACGTCAGCCCGCTGGGCTGATCCTCACGACGGCGCGTGGCGGCCCTGGAGTCGTCCGCGTCGATCTTCCGACACCTTGGGGAGAGGCCAGATGGCCCCATCGAGCGCCGCCGGCGCGTCGACGCGACGCGTGCTGGCCGCCAGCCTGATCGGCACGGCGGTCGAGTTCTACGACTTCTATATCTACGCGACCGCCGCCTCCCTGGTGTTCGGGCCGCTGTTCTTTCCCGCCAGTTCGCCGGCCATGCAGCTCCTGGCCTCCTACGCCAGCCTGAGCGTGGCCTTCATCGCCCGCCCGCTGGGCTCGATCGTGTTCGGCCATTTCGGGGACCGCATCGGGCGCAAGTCGACCCTGGTGGCCTCGCTGTTGATCATGGGCGGCTCGACCCTGCTGGTGGCCTTCCTGCCGACCTACGCCACGGCCGGCTGGGTCGCGCCGTTCCTGCTGTGCCTGCTGCGCTTCGGCCAGGGCTTTGGCCTGGGCGGCGAGTGGGGCGGCGCGGCCCTGCTGGCGGTGGAGAACGCCCCGCCCGGCTTCCGCGCGCGCTTCGGCATGTTCCCGCAGCTGGGCGCGCCGGTGGGCTTCATCGCCGCCAATGGCCTGTTCCTGGCTCTGGGCGCCGTCCTGACGCCGGAGCAGTTCCAGAGCTGGGGCTGGCGACTGCCGTTCCTGGGCAGCATCCTGCTGGTCGGGGTCGGCCTGTGGATCCGCCTCAAGCTGACCGAGACGCCCGCCTTCCAGGCCGCCGCCCACGCCGCCCCGCCGCCGCACGTGCCGGTGGCTGAGCTGCTGAAGACCCACGCCCGCGAGACGATCGGCGGCACGTTCGCCGTCGTCGCCTGCTTCGCGCTCTTCTACCTGACCACCGCCTTCTCGCTGGGCTACGGCGTCACGGCCCTCGGCTATGACCGCCAGGTGTTCCTGGGCGTGCTGCTGGTCGCCATCCTGTTCATGGCCGGCGGCATCGTCTGGGCCGGCTACTGGGCCGACAAGACCAGCCCGCGCCGCGTGCTGATGGCCGGCTCGCTGCTGACCATCGCCGCCGGCGCGGCCCTGGCGCCGATGATGGGCTCGGGCTCGCTCTGGACGATCGGCGCCTTTCTGTCCCTGGCCCTGGTGGTCATGGGCCTGGTCTATGGCCCGCTGGGGGCCTGGCTGCCCAGCCTGTTTCCGGCGCGGGTGCGCTATACCGGCTCGTCGATCGCCTTCAATGTCGGCGGGGTGATCGGCGGCGGCATGACCCCGGCCATCGCCCAGGCCCTGGCGACGCACGGCGGCCTGAAGCTGGTCGGCCTGTATCTCGCCGGCGCGGGCGCGATCAGCCTGCTGGCGCTGCTGCCGCTGAAGAAGGCCGCCGACACGCTGTAGGGTTCAAAAACGCGAACCTTGCATTGCCGGCTTTGCACAAGACGCGGCGGTCTTGTCCCAGCTAAGTTCCGCTTATTCCTTCCCGGAGCCGCCCCATGATCGACCTCGTCATCGAAGCCCGCCGTCACGACATCGGAAACTTCGAGGTTGGCCGCGTGCTGCCCTTCCACGCCAAGCGCATGGTCGGCCCGTTCACCTTCCTGGACCACATGGGGCCGGCCGACTTCGCGCCGGGCTTCTCCAAGAGCGCCGACGTCCGCCCGCATCCGCACATCGGCCTCTCCACCCTGTCCTACCTGTTCCAGGGAGAGATCACCCACCGCGACAGCGTCGGCTCCGAGACCGTGATCAAGCCGGGCGAGGTCAACTGGATGACCGCCGGCTCGGGCATCACCCACTCCGAACGCTTCGAGACCCTGCGCCGCCAGGGCGGCCGCATGGATGGCATGCAGGCCTGGATCGCCCTGCCCAAGGAATATGAAGAGATCGCCCCCAGCTTCAGCCACCACGAAGGCCAGGCCGAGCTGCCGTCCTACGAGAGCGGCGGGCTGAAGGCGCGGCTGATCGCCGGCGAGGCGTTCGGCGCCAAGGCCAATGTGCCGGTGTTCTCGCCGCTGTTCTACGTCCACTGGGAGCTCGAGCCGGGCGCGACCGCGGCCCTGCCAGCCGAATATTCCGAGCGCGCGGCCTATGTCGCCGACGGCCGGGTCGAGGTCGACGGCCGCGAGCTCTCGGCCCTGCAGATGGCCGTCTTCGCGCCGGGCGAGACCGTGGTGTTCAAGGCGCTGGAGCGCTCGACCGTCATGCTGCTGGGCGGCGAGCCGATCGGCCCGCGTTTCATGGAGTGGAACTTCGTCTCCTCGTCAAAGGACCGCATCGAGCAGGCCAAGGCCGACTGGAAGGCTGGCCGCATGAAGCTGCCCGACCTCGACCACGACGAGTTCATTCCGTTGCCGGAAGGCCCGCCGAAGACGCCGCAACCGCTCTAGGCAGGCGCCTGTCCTCTCCGCACTGGCGGCGGACGGACGGGTCCCGCGCACAAAGCATGGGATGACAGTTGAAAGGCGTCGCTAGGGAGGCTCATAACGTCCGCATGATCGACACCGCCTTTACCGACTTCGTCCGCGGCCTCCCGAAAGCCGAATTGCACATGCACATCGAGGGCAGCCTCGAGCCCGAGCTGATGTTCGAGCTGGCCCAGCGCAACGGGATCACCCTGCCCTTCAAGTCGGTGGACGAGATCCGGGCCGCCTACGCCTTCTCGAACCTGCAGGACTTCCTGGACATCTACTACCAGGGCGCGGGGGTGCTGATCACCGAGGCCGACTTCAAGGACCTGGCCCTGGCCTATTTCAAGCGCCTGGCCGCCGACGGCGGGACCCACGCCGAGATCTTCTTCGACCCCCAGACCCACACCGATCGCGGCATCGCCTTCGACACGGTGATGAAGGGCCTGCTGGCCGGCATGGACGAGGCCGAGAAGACGCTGGGCGTCACCTCCAAGCTGATCCTCTGCTTCCTGCGCCACCTGTCGGAAGAGGCCGCCTTCGAGACCCTGGAGCAGGCCAAGCCCTGGCTGGACAAGATCGCCGGCGTCGGCCTGGACAGCTCCGAGGTCGGCCACCCGCCGGCCAAGTTCGCCCGCGTCATGCAAGCCGCCCGGGACCTCGGCCTCAAGGTCGTGGCCCATGCCGGCGAGGAAGGCCCGCCGGCCTATGTCTGGGAAGCCATCGACCTGGTGAAGGTCGACCGCATCGACCACGGCAACCGCGCCCTCGAGGACGAGGCCCTGACCGCGCGCCTGGTCAAGGACGGGACGACCCTGACCGTCTGCCCGCTGTCGAACCTGAAGCTGTGCGGCGTGCCCAGCCTGGACGTCCATCCGCTGAAAAAGATGCTCTCCCTGGGCCTGAAGGCGACCGTGAACTCCGACGATCCGGCCTATTTCGGCGGCTACCTGCTGGAGAACTACATGGCCACCGCCGGCGCCGTGGGCCTGACCCGCGAAGAGATCGTCACCCTGGCCAAGAACAGCTTCACCGGCTCGTTCCTGACCGAAGCCGAGAAGGCCGAGCGGGTGGCCAAGGTCGAGGCCTACGCGGCCAGCCACTAGCCCCAAGAGCCCCACCCGTGAGCGTCGTCGCCGCCAACGCCTATGTCGCCGGCCAGGCCGTCCGCCCGATCAGCCTGGACGATCCGGACGGCCTGCGGCCGCGCGACGGCGAGTTCGTCTGGATCGGCCTGGTGGAACCCGACGAAGGCGAGCTGCGCGTGCTGCAGCAGGCCTTCGATCTGCACCCGCTGGCGATCGAGGACGCGCTGAACGCCCGCCAGACGCCGAAGGTCGACGTCTATGGCGACCAGCTGTTCGTCGTCGCCAAGACCGCGCGCCTGGACAATGACCACATCGAATATGGCGAGACCGACTTCTTCGTCGGTCGCCGCCACCTGATCACCGTCCGCCACGGCTCGGCGCGGGCTCACACCGAACTGCGGGCCCAGCTGGAGGCCGCCCCGGCCCTGCTGGCGCACGGCGTCGACTACGTGCTGCACGCGGTGCTGGACTTCATCGTCGACGGCTACATGCCCGTCGTCGACGCCATCGAGGAAGAGCTGGTCGCCTTCGAGCGGCGGGCGTTGGACGCCTTTCTCAGCCGCGCGGAGATCGCCCGCATCTTCAATCTTCGCCGGGCGCTGATGAAGTTCAAGAAGCTGCTCGGCCCCATGACCCAGGTGGTCAGCGCGCTGGAGCATCACGATCTGCCCTGCATCGACAGCGAGGTGCGGCCCTATTTCCGCGACGTCCGCGATCACATCCAGCGCACCGAGATCCTGGTCGACGGCCTGCGCGAGGTGCTGACCTTCGTGTTCGAAATCAGCAGCCTGCTGGAACAGCAGCGCCAGGGCGTGATCACCCGCCAGCTGGCCGCCTGGGCCGCCATCCTGGCCGTGCCGACGGCGGTGGCCGGGATCTACGGCATGAACTTCGAGCACATGCCCGAGCTGAAGTGGGAATACGGCTACTACGGCGTGCTGGTCGTGATCGTGGCGGTCTGCGGGCTGCTGTACCGGCGGTTCCGCAAGACGGGCTGGCTCTAGGCTTCGCTGATCTCCAGAATCTCGCGGTGCCGCGCGGCGTCGATGCCCTCGCGCTGTTCCTGGGCCAGCCGGCTCTTGTCGCCCTCCAGCAGGTTCAGGGTGGGCCGCTCGTCCGGGGTCTGGAACTGGATCATCACACGGGTGCCCAGGGTGGTGCCGGGATAGGGCGGCAGGCGGTTGGCCAGCTTGCCAGGGACCGGCGGCTCCTCGCGGCCGTCCTCTTCGTAGAGCTCAAGATAGCGCTCGAAGACCTCGGGCTCGACCTCGCTCCAGGCGCCCCAGCCGAAATAGTCGTCGGCGCCCTTCAGCGGGACCGGCAGGATGCAGCGGATGAAGACGCGGTCGCCCCACTGGCACAGGTCGTCATTGTAACGGACCTGCTCGCCCAGCTCGGCTTCGGTGAGCGCCCAGACCTCGTCGGGCAGCTCGAAACCCCAGTCGCGGGTCAGGGAGAACTCTTCGGCCATCGGAACCTTCGGCGTGTACGACGCCGAATGACTAGGCCATTGCGGGGCCTTAGGCCACCGCGTCGCGCAGGGCGTCGCACAGGCGATCCAGGCCTTCGATATCGAGGTTCGGATCCAGGGTGATGACCACGGTCGAGGCCGCCAGGTGATCGGCGGTCGGGGTGTCGTCGGTGGCGAGAGACCGATCGCGCACGGAGCAGCTGGCGGGCACGCCGGCCGCCTGCAGCTTCCAGGCCACCGCGCCGGCGTCGTCGGTCGGCAGAGACAGCGCGCAGGTCTGCGAGATCCAGCTCATGCCCCAGCCGGGCTGGAAGCCGACGCCGCTGTCCAACAGCAGGACACGCAGTTGCTGGGCCGTGCCGCACAGGCGCTGGCGCAGACCCGGCCAGGCGGCGAGGCCGTCGTCGCCGGAGAAGGGCGCGGCGTCGATGGCGTTGATCGGGGTGGCGTCCTCGCAGGCGACGAACACGCCCGACCCAGCGGGCAGGCCCACGAGAACGGGGACCGGCGCTGCGATCACCACGTCGAAGGCGCCGGCGGCGTCGACCAGGATCGGCAGTCCGGTCTCGGCGCGGAAGGCGGCCCAGGCGCGCATGTCGGGCGCGCGGCCGTGGGCGGCGGCGGGAACGATGGCCTCCAGCGGCCCCGGCGCGTCGGGCAGGCGCTCGCGCAGGTGGCCGGTGTCGAACATGGCGCTGAACGGGTCGACATCGACCAGCCAGGCCTTGAGCCCCGCGGCGGCGACGCCGGCCAGGGTCTCCGGATCGGCCAGGGCGGAGACGACACAGACGCCGCCTTCGCGCACGCCCAGGGCCTTCAGGGCCGCGGCGGTGGCCTCGACGCGGTCGGCGAAGGCGCGCACCGCGACGGGACGGGCGAAACGGGCGGCCAGGCGCTGGTGCAGGTCCGCGCCATGTCCGGCGACGCCCAGGGCGGCGGCCACGGCGTCGAAGTCGATCGGCGCTCCGGTCGCGCGGACGAAGGTCTTCCCTTGCGGGACGAGGGTCGGAACGGCGGCGGGCTTCGGGAGCATGGCTTTAGAACGCATTCCACGACGAACCGGGCGACCACCATGGCCGCACCATATGGTTAAGCAACCGTATTCATCGATTCCGCCCGGCCTAATGTGGCGCGCCGTCGCGGCAAAAAGTTCAGCGACTAGGCTGATTTTGCCAGGAGTCCCGCAGTTCGCGCTTCAGCACCTTGCCGATATGGCTGCGCGGCAGGCTGTCGACGATCTTCACGTCGGCCAGGCGCTGGGTCTTGCCGACCTGGCCGTTGACGAAGGTCTTGATCGCCTCGGCGTCGGCCTCGCCCTTCACCGCCACGAAGGCCACAGGCGTCTCGCCCCAGGCGTCCGAGGGCACGCCGACCACCGCCGCCTCGACCACGGCCGGATGCTGGACCAGCACCGCCTCCAGGTCGGACGGATAGATGTTGAAGCCGCCGCTGATGATCATGTCTTTCTTGCGATCCATCAGGGTCAGGAACCCCTCTTCGTCGAAGCGGCCGACATCGCCGGTGCGGATGAAGGTCCAGCCCTCGGGCGAGGTCCAGATGGCCTCGGCGGTCTTGTCCGGGCGGCCGTGATAGCCGCTCATGGTCGCGGCCGAACGGCCGACGATCTCGCCGACCACGCCGGGGCCGACCTGGACGCCGTCCTCGTCGATCAGCCGGATGTCGTGGCCCGGCGCGGGCTGGCCGACCGTGTGCAGCTTGTCCGGATGCTCGTGGCACATCAGGATGCAGGTTCCGCCGCCCTCGGTCATGCCGAAATACTCGACCAGGCCGCCGGGCCAGCGCTTCAGCACCTCCCCCTTCAGCTCGGCGCCGAACGGGGCGCTGGTGCAGAACTTCAGGTGCGTCGAGGACAGGTCGTAGCGGTCGAAGTCCGGCCGCTCCATCAGGCGGCGATACTGCACCGGCACCAGCATGGTGTGGGTCATGCGGTGCTTCTGGGCCAGTTCCAGATACCGGCCGGCGTCGAACTTCTTCATCAGCACGACGGTCCCGCCGCCCGCCAGGGTCGGGAAGAAGCAGACCAGGGTGGTGTTCGAATAGAGCGGCGTCGACAGGACCGTGACCGCCGCGGGGCCATAGCCGACCGCGTCGCCGCGGAAGACGTGCTTCCAGCGCATGCCGTGCGACTGGACGATGCCCTTGGGCGTGCCGGTCGTGCCGCTGGAATAGATGATGTTGAACGGCTGGTCGGGCGCGATCGCGACAGGCCGCGGCGTCGCGCCTTCGGGGGCCAGCCAGGCGTCGAAGGACTCGCCGGCGGCCGAGCCATCAAGGGCGATCTGGCGGACGGGGATCGGCGCGGGCGCTTGGGCCTCGGCCACGCCGGCGTCGAGGAAGAACAGCCTGGCCCCGCAGTCGGCGACCATGCCGGCGATGGCCTCGGGCGTAGAGGACGGCGCGATCGGCGCCACGGCGACGCCGGCCCGCAGGCCGCCCAGGAACACCGCCGCATAGGGGATCGACGACAGGGCGCAGACGGCGATCGCCTCGCCCGGCGCGATCCCGTCACGCTGCAGGGCGGCGGCGACGCGGTCGACCAGGGCGTCGAACTGCGCGTAGGTCACCGCCTCGCCGGTCTCCATGATCACGGCCGGATGGTTGGGCCCCTCCTGGGCGCGCTGGCGCAGGATGTCGCCCATCACGCCGTAGTCGGCGGACATCATGGCGGCGATGGTGGTCATGGATTTACTTCCCCAAACGCAACAACGCTTGTCATCCCGGCCGCGGCGAAGCGGAGAGCCGGGACCCAGGAGCCGGCGCAATGCGGTGCCCCCCGGGTCCCGGACAAGCGCTACGCGCTTACCGGGATGACAAGATTAGTGAGATCGATAGAGCCTCAAGCGTCCTTGAACCCCTTGCCCTCGGCCACGAGCCGCTCCAGCAGGGCCGACGGCTTGAAGTCGTCGCCGTGGGCGGCCTGGAATTCCTTCATCTTGGCCAGAATCTTGTCGAGGCCCACCAGCTCGCCCCAGAACATCGGACCGCCCCGATAGACCGGCCAGCCATAGCCGTTGATCCAGACGATATCGATGTCGGACGCCCGGATAGCCTTGCCTTCCTCGAGGATCTTCGCGCCCTCGTTGACCATCGGATACAGGCAGCGCTCCAGAATCTCTTGATCGCTGATCTCGCGGCGCTGAATCTGGCGCTTCTCGGCGAAGTCGCGGATCACCTCTTCCACGACCGGCGACGGCTTGGCGTTGCGGTTCTCGTCGTAGTCGTAGAAGCCCTTGCCGTTCTTCTGGCCGCGACGGTCCATCTCGCATAGCACCTCGCGCACGGTGGACGAGCTGGTCTTGGCCGGGTCCCAGCCGATGTCGAGGCCGGCCAGGTCGCTCATGGCGAACGGCCCCATGGGCAGGCCAAAGTCATAGAGCACGCGGTCCACGTCCCAGGGCATGGCGCCTTCCAGGATCAGTTTCTGGGCCTCGCGCTGGCGCTGGGCCAGCATGCGGTTGCCGACGAAGCCGTGACAGTTGCCGACCAGCACCGCGACCTTGCCGATCTTCTTGCCGATCTGCATCGAGGTGGCGATCACCGACTTGTCGGTCTTGGCGCCGCGCACGATCTCCAGCAGGCGCATGACATTGGCCGGCGAGAAGAAGTGCAGGCCGATCACGCTCTCGGGCCGGCTGGTGCTGGCGGCGATCACGTCGATGTCCAGGTACGAGGTGTTCGAGGCCAGGATCGCGCCGGGCTTGGCGATCTTGTCCAGCTTGCCGAAGACCTCCTTCTTGATCTCCATCAGCTCGAACACGGCCTCGATGATCAGGTCGCAGTCGCCCAGGTCCTCGAGGTTCATCGAGGGGGTCAGCAGGCCCATGCGCTTTTCGACGTCGTCCTGGGTCAGGCGGCCCTTCTTGGCGGTGTTCTCGTAGTTCTTGCGGATGACGCCGACGCCGCGCTCCAGGTTCTCCTGCTTGGCCTCGATGATCGTCACCGGAATGCCGGCGTTGAGGAAGTTCATCGAGATGCCGCCGCCCATGGTGCCGGCGCCGATGACGCCGACCTTCTTGACGGGGATCGTGGGCGTGTCGTCCGGCACGTCCGGGATCTTGGCGGCCTGACGCTCGGCGAAGAACACGTAGCGCTGGGCGGCAGACTGGCTGCCCGTCATCAGCTCCATGAACAGCCGGCGCTCTTCCTTCAGCCCCTCCTCGAACGGCAGGTTCACCGCCGCCTCGATGCACTTGATGTTGTTCTCCGGGGCCATGAAGCCGCGGAACTTCTTGGCGTTGGCCTTGCGGAAGTCGGCGAAGATCTCGGGCCTGCCGCGCGCGGCCTCGACCTTGTCGTTCAGCTCGCGAACCTTCTTCAGCGGACGGCCCTCGGCCAGAACGGTCTTGGCGAAGGCGATCGCGCCGGCGCGGAGGTTTCCTTCCTCGACCAGCTCATCGAACAGGCCCATGGCCAGGGCCGCCTTGGCCGGTACGTGCTGGCCGCTGGTGACCATCTCCAGCGCCTTCTCGACGCCGACGATGCGCGGTAGGCGCTGGGTGCCGCCGGCGCCCGGCAGCAGGCCGATGTTCACTTCCGGCAGGCCGGCCTTGGCCGAGGGGACCGCGACGCGGTAGTGGGCCACCAGGGCCACCTCCAGGCCGCCGCCCAGGGCCGTGCCGTGGATCGCCGCCACCACGGGCTTGGGCGCGTTCTCGATGACGCCTTGCACGTCCTGCAGGCTGGGGCCGGTCATGGCCTTGCCGAACTCGGTGATGTCGGCCCCGGCGATGAAGGTCTTGCCCTCGCAGATCAGCACGATCGCCCGCACGGCCGGATCGGCGATGGCCGCGTCGAACGCGCCCTTCAAGCCTTCGCGGACGGCGGCCGACAGCGCGTTGACCGGCGGGGAGTTCAGCGTGACGACGCCGATGTCGCCTTCGACGGAAAGATCGGTGACGGCGTTGATCGCGGCCATGACGTTTCGACCCCTGCTCTTAAGAATGCCGTTTTGGCGTTTGAACGGTTGTTTGAAGCCAGCGTGCACGCTCGCGCGAAGATGTCCAGACCTCCGCGACGACACGCGCTTTCGGAGCGCTTCGATACGGGGCGGCGTTGACGAATTTATTCGCATACTACAAATTCGAAATTACAGTTTCAGCCGAGATCATCCGTGGGGGTGGATGCGGCGTCGAGGGGCTGCTCGGCGCCGCATTTACCTGAAATCCAGAGAGAATGATCCGCGCTGGGGAGGGCGTTCGCGGGAAGCCATGGACTTTGGATGCGCCTTGCACGCGTCCTCACACTTCGAAGTCGGTGAATTCCGCGAGCGTGGCGCGTTGCTCGCGACGCGTCGGACTTTGGTAAAGCGCAACTCGGCGCGGGAGCAGCCTCCCGCGCCGCTTTCTTTGGCCGGGAGACTCCCTACCCCGCCGCCTCCGTGAAGCTCGAATAGACCAGCGTCCGCAGCTCGCGCCGGATCGGATAGGAGGTCGACGGCATCAGCTGGGTCATGAACACCACCGCCAGATCCTCGACCGGGTCGATCCAGAACGCCGTCGAGGCCATGCCGCCCCAGAAATATTCGCCCAGCGAGCCCAGGTTCTTGGTACGGGCCTGGTCGATGGTCATGGCGAAGCCGAGGCCGAAGCCCAGGCCTTCGAACACCGCCTCGCTGAACAGCGACTTCGAGACCTGGACCAGCTCCTTGCCGCCCGGCAGGTGGTTCATGGTCATCAGCTTGATGGTCTTGGGACTGAGCAGGCGCGCGCCGTCCAGCTCGCCACCGTTCAGCAGCATCCGGCAGAAGCGCATGTAGTCGTCGGCCGTCGAGACCAGACCGCCGCCGCCGGACTTCACCGACGGGTCCTTGAAGAACCGGCTCTTCTCCGGATCGTCCTGCAGCACCACCCGGCCCGAAGGCGTGAGGGCGTAGCAGGCGGTGAAGCGCTCGCGCTGGCTCTCGGGTACGAAGAAGCCGGTGTCGACCATCTTCAGCGGATCGAAGATGCGGGTCTTGAGGAAGACGTCGAACGGCATCCCCGAGATCGTCTCGACCAGATAGCCCAGCACGTCGGTCGAGACCGAGTAGTTCCAGGCCTCGCCCGGCGAGAACTCCAGCGGCACGGTCCCCAGCGCGTCGACGAAGCCCTGCAGGCCGCCCTCGCTGTCGATCCCGTCCAGCTTCAGCTTGCGATAGGCCGCGTCGACATTGGTCCGCTGCTGGAAGCCGTAGGTAAGACCCGAGGTATGCCGCAGCAGGTCGATCGTCCGCATCGGCTCGCCGGCGCGCTTGGTCTGGAACGCGCCCTCGACCCCGGCGGTGAACACGCCCAGGTCTCGCCAGGCCGGGATGAAGCGATGCACCGGATCGTCCAGCGACACCAGGCCGTCCTCGACCAGCATCATGAAGGCCACGCTCGTGACCGGCTTGGTCATCGAGTAGATGCGAAACAGGCTGTCGGCCTTGAGCGGCTTTCCTCGCTCGACATCGGCGCTGCCCAGCACCGATGTATAGGCCAGCTGCCCCCGCCGCCAGACTTGGGTAAGCGCGCAGGGCAGTTTTCCCGTGTCGATATACTTGGACTGGATGAAGCTATCGATGCGCTTCAATCGCTCGCTCGACAGTCCGACCGCTTCTGGCGTGCTCAAGTTTCTGGTCTCCCCTGCGACCTGCTCTGGTCGTGTTTGCGTACCGTTGGATCGAAATCGAAGACGGGGCTTTTTGCCGCAACGTAAACTTTACCCGATCCTGCGAGTATCGATTGAAAACGAGGAAATGGGGATGGGCAAGGTCTTGGACGCCGATGCGGCCTCCAGAATTGAAGCCGCGGCCGCCGACTGGTTCTTCCAGAGCAGTCTCGACATGTTCGTCGTCCTGGACGACCGGGCGATCGCGCGCGTCAACCCCGCCTGGGTGCAGCTGACGGGCTGGTCGCCCGGCGAATCGGTCGGCCGGCACATGCACGACTTCTTCCACCTGCATGACAGACCAGTCATAGAGGATATCGGGCGGGCGCTGGAGGCGCGCGGCCAGGCGTCGGGCGAGCATCGCCTGGCCCGCAAGGGCGGCGGCTGGCTCTGGGTGCGCTCGAAGTCCAAGGTGCTGGAAGGCGGCGGCCTGATGATCGTCTTCCAGGACTTCAGCGAGGACCGCGCCCGCGAGATCGCCCGCCAACAGGCCGAGCGCTCCAACGAGCTGCTGCGCACCGCCGCCGGCGTCTATGTCTGGCGCTTCAACCCCCGCAAGGGCGTCTATGCCTTCGATCAGGACATCCCCACGCCCAACTCGCCGCAGGGCGGGGTGCGGACCATGACGGTGGACGAGATGACGCTGTCGATCCACGCCGATGATCGCATGAGGGTCTGGGACGCGTTCTCGCGCACCCTGCGCGGCGGCGAACATGTCGAGATCGACTACCGCTACCTGGATCCTGCGACCAACAGCTGGACGCACATGCACTGCGCCTGGCGCGGGGTGCGCGGGTCCAGCCCCGACGCGTTCGACGTGATCGGCATCAGCCAGAACGTCACCGAGCTGGTCGAGGCCCGCGACGCGGCCCTGGGCGCGGCCGAGGCCAAGAGCCAGTTCCTGGCCAATATGAGCCACGAGATCCGCACGCCGATGAACGGCGTGCTGGGCGTGCTGCACCTTCTGAAGAACGAGGCGCTGACCGACGACGGCCGCCGCCTGCTGAACGAGGCGCTGGATTGCGGCGAGATGCTGTCGGAGCTCCTGAACGACATCATCGATTTCTCGAAGATCGAGGCCGGGAAGCTCGAACTGAGTTCCGAGCCGGTCGATCCGGCCGAGCTGCTGGCCGGCGTCGCCGACATGCTGCGGCCGCAGGCGGAGGCGAAGGGCCTCTATCTTCGTGTCGAGGCCCCCGCCAAGGGAGGCGAGAGCGACCTGGGCTGGGCGGCCACCGACCCGCTGCGCCTGCGTCAGGCCCTGTTCAACCTGCTGGGCAACGCCGTGAAGTTCACCCTGGAGGGCGGCGTCGTGGCCCGCCTCTCCGGCAAGCGTACGGATGGAAAGCTCCGCCTGCGCTTCGAGATCGCCGACACCGGCGTCGGCATCGACGAGGAGGCCGGCAAAAGCCTGTTCGAGCGCTTCCGTCAGGGCGACGGCTCGACCACCCGCCGCTTCGGCGGATCGGGCCTGGGCCTGTCGATCTGTCGGCGCCTGGCCGAGATGATGGGCGGCGAGGTCGGGTTCACCAGCGAACACGGCAAGGGTTCGATCTTCTGGCTGGAGGTCGAGGCCGACGCCTGCGCCGCGCCGCATCTCGGACATGGGGCGGCCCGCCTCAACGAACCCGACACGCCGCTGTTCGACGGCCTGCGCGTGTTGCTGGTCGAAGACAACGCCACCAACCGCCTGATCGCCGGCCGCATGCTGGAGGCGCTGGGCGCCCAGGTCAGCTCCGCCGAGGACGGCGTCCAGGGCGTCGCCGCGGCCCGCGCGGGTTTCGACCTGATCCTGATGGACATCCAGATGCCGGTCATGGACGGGATCGAGGCCACCCAGCGCATCCGCGCGCTGCCCGCTCCCGCGGGCTCCGCGCCGATCCTGGCCATGACCGCCAACGCCCTGGCTCACCAGCAGGCCAGCTATCTGGCGGCTGGCATGGACGGGGCGATCGCCAAGCCGCTGTCGCCGCGCGCCTTGACCCAGGCCATCGTCCAGGCCCTGACCGTCCAGCCGTCGACCGCGCGGAAGGCCTCCTGATCGGGATTGCCGTCGCGGGCGCGATGCGCTTGGTTGCGGGCCAACTTTCCCGGAGGCGCCGATGGCCCTTTTGATCCTGAGCGTCGTCGGCAGCGACCGGCCCGGCCTGACGCAAGCCATCGCCAGCGCGGTGCTGTCGGCCGGCGGCAACTGGCTGGAAAGCCACCTCAGCCAGTTGGGCGGCCTCTATGTCGGCTCCGTGCTGGTGGAGGCCGACGACGCCGACGCCTTGCGCGCCGCCGTCAGCGCGGTCGACGCCCAGGGGCTGGACGTGCGGATCGCGCCGGCGGTCGAGACATCCGGTCCGGAAGGCCTGGCCGTCGCCTTCAGCCTGGTCGGCCAGGACCAACCCGGCATCGTCCATCAGGTGACGGCCGCGCTCGCTGACCTCAACGCCAATATCGAGGCCTTCGACACCCATATGAGCGTCGAGCCCCACTCGGGCGCGCCGCTGTTCCATCTGGACGCCCGCCTGCGCCTGCCGCCCGCCCTGAACGCCGAAGCGGTGAAGACGGCGCTGGAGAACATCTCGGCCGAGATCATGGTCGACATCTCGCTGACCCCGGCCGAGTGAACGCCCGACGGGCCAGCCCTACCGGGCCTCTGTTCAAAGCGCCGCCGCGCCGCTAACCCTCGGCCGGAGGTCGAGCAAGCGCGACACCCTGGGGGACCATGCTCTTTTCGTCGCCGCTGTTCCTGTTCTTCGCCCTGCCACCGGCGCTGCTGCTGTATTTCATCGCGCCCAAGGCCCTGAAGAACGCCGTCCTGCTGATCGCCAGCCTGCTGTTCTACGCCTGGGGCGAGCCGGTCGCGGTGTTCGTGGTGCTGGCCTCGGCGCTGCTGGACTATGGCCTCGGCCCCCTCCTCACCCGGCCCGGGCCGGAAGGGAGCCGCTGGCTGGCGCTGGGCGTGTCGGCCAACATCCTGCTGCTGTTCGTCTACAAGTACGCCGACTTCCTGATCGACACGCTGCAGCCGCCGCTCTCGTCCCTCGGCGCGCCGCCTCTCCCCCATCTGAACCTGGCCCTGCCGCTGGGCGTGTCCTTCATCGTCTTCGAGAAGATCACCTACCTCGTGGACCTGCGCCGGGGCGAGAGCCAGCGGGCGAAGACCCTGCGCGACTACCTGCTGTTCGTGTTCTTCTTCCCCAAGGTCCTGGCCGGGCCGATCATCAAGTATCACGAGATCGACGGCCCCTTACGCGATCGCAAGGCCGACTGGGACGACCGGATCTGGGGCTTTCTGCGCTTTCTGTGGGGTCTGGCGCGGAAGGTGCTGATCGCCGATGTCTGCGGCCAGGTCGCCGACCGCGCCTTCGATCCGGCCAACGGCCCCATCGGCTTCGCCGGGGCCTGGATCGGCGTGCTGGCCTTCACCGTCCAGATCTATTTCGACTTCGCCGGCTATTCGGACATGGCGCTGGGCCTGGCGCGGATGTTCGGCTTCCGCCTGCGCGAGAACTTCGCCCACCCCTATGGCGCGACCAGCGTCACCGAGTTCTGGAAGCGCTGGCACATCTCGCTGACCACCTGGATCCGCAGCTATCTCTACATCCCGCTGGGCGGCAACCGGCTGGGTCCGGCGCGGACCTATCTGAACCTGTGGCTCTGCTTCCTGCTGTCGGGCCTGTGGCACGGCGCGGCCTGGACCTTCGTGCTGTGGGGCGCCTGGCACGGGGCGTTCATGGTGCTGGACCGCCAGACCTGGTGGAAGTGGACCGAGCGCCTGCCCTCGCCGCTGCGCGTCGCCGGCGCCCTGGTGCTGGTCATGATCGGCTGGGCGATCTTCCGCAGCCACGGCCTTCCCCAGCTCTCGGAAGTGCTGGGCGCGATGGTCCGGCCGGGTCTCGACGGCCAGTTCCTGGCGGTGCGCAGCCACGAGGCGACGGCCATGGCGATTGGCCTGCTCGGCGCCCTGGTCGCCGCGGCGCCCCAAGTCCGGATCCTGACCGAGCGCGCCGCCGCGCTTCCCGCCGCCCGCGCCGCCGCCTCGCTGGCCATCGTCGCGCTGGGCCTGCTGGCCATCGCCAAGGCGGTGACGACGACCTTCAACCCGTTCCTCTATTTCCGGTTCTAGGCCATGCGCGCGCTGCTCACCTGGACGCCCCGGATTCTGGCCCTGGCCGTGCTGCTGGGCCTGGGCGCGATCGGCGCCTCGGCGCTGAAAGAGCATCCCGCAGACACCACGCTGCTGGGTATGCGGATTCCGCCGGAAAAGGTCGCCCTGTCGCCCGCCGCCCTGTGGCGTGGCGAGTACCAGAAGGCCGCCGAGGCGCGCGCCGCCGCGGCGCTGCCGGCCCGCCCGGCCATCGTTCGCGCCTACAACCAGGCGCAATGGGACGCCTTCGGGACCTCGTCCATGGCCTCGGGCTCGATCATCCGGGGCCGCAAGGGCGCTCTGTTCGAGGAGAGCTATATCGAGGCCCATTGCGGCCTCAAGCTGAAGGTCGACATCGCGGCCATGCCCGATTACGCCCGCCGCCTGCGGCGCGCGCAGGACTGGTTCGAGGCGCGCGGCCAGAAGTTCGTCTACGTCCTGGCCCCGATCAAGACGACCTGGTTCCCGGACCTCGTGCCGTCCAGCTACCCCTGCGCGGCCAGGCGCGACAGCGTCTATCCCGCCGCCCGCGGCGCCCTGACCGCCGCCGGGATCCACTGGGTCGACGGCCGTGCGACGCTGGAGGCCCAACGCGGCAAGCTCGGCTACGAGATGTTCCCCCGCAACGGCATTCACTGGAACCAGCTGGGCGTCGCCCTGGCCGCCCGCGCCTTCGTCAGCGAGTTGAACCGCCAGGGGCTCGAAACGCCGGCGCTGGACTGGGACCTTGCCCAGGCGCCGGACGAGACCGGCCTGGACCGCGACCTTTCCAGCCTGCTGAACCTTCGAAAGCCGCCCACGGGCTGGAAGGCTCCGGCCGTCACCGCCCACCCCGTCGGACCGCCCGGCTCGGGCGTGTTCACCCTCGCCGCCGTCAACGACAGCTTCTTCGATCCGTTGGCCCTGTTCCTGACCCAGGCGCGCCTGGCCGGCCGCGCCCGCAACTACGGCTATCTGACGCTCGCCCCCATCGAGTACCGCGACGGCGGCGCCTATCCCCTGACCGCCACGCCGAAAAGCGCGCTCAAGGACCTGATGGCCGCCGACGTGGTGGTGCTGGAGCAGGTCGAGAGCCAGACCGGCGGCGCGGTCGGCCGCCAATTCCTCGACCTGGTCGAAACCCAGATGGCGGCGGAGGCGCGTCAAAAGCGGGCGTCCTGAAACATTCCTGACAAACCCTGACGCTAGGTGAGCGCCAAATTGTCCCTCGACGGACGGAGCGCCCTTTAAGCCGGCCCTCCACACGCCTAGATTGGACCGGATAGTCCAGCGCCAGGCGCGGCCGCCGAAGGTAGCGGACTTGGGGATTTTGTTATGGACGACGGTCGGGTCGCTGGGGCGGCCACAGCGCGCTACGCCCGCAAGAAGGAGACCATCCTGGCGGCGGCCACGGCGATCCTGAACCGCCAGGGCGTGCGCGGCATGACCCTGGCCGATGTCGCCAACCAGGTCGGCCTCAACACCACCAGCGTCACCTACTACTACCGCAAGAAGGACGACCTGGCCGCCGCCTGCTTCATGCGCGGCCTGGAGCGGTTCGAGGCCATGGTCGAGGAGGCCGCCGCCGAGGCCACGCCCGCCGCCCGCATCCTGAAGTTCCTCGACCTCTATCTCGACCTCAACCGCCGGGTTCGCCTGGGCGAGGCCACGCCCCTGACCAGCTTCGCCGAGATCAAGGCGCTGAAGGAGCCCCTGCGCGGCTCGGTGGTCGGCGCGTTCAACGATCTGTTCCGCCGGGTGCGGAACTTCTTCGACGACCCATCCCTGGCCCATCTGGACAAGCGCCAGCGCACGGCCCGCACGCACCTCTTGATGGAGCAGGTGTTCTGGTCGGGCCGCTGGCTGCGCCGCTACGACGTCGACGACTATGGCCGCGTGCGCGACCGCATGGGCGACATCCTGCTGAACGGCCTGCCCGCCGCCGGCCACCACTGGGCCCCGCGCGCCCTGCCCGACCCCACGCCGGTGTCGCCCGAAGGCCTGGAGTGGCGCGAGACCTTCCTGGTGGCCGCCACCCGCCTGATCAACCAGCGCGGCTATCGCGGCGCCTCGGTCGAGGACATCTCCGCGGCGCTGAACGTGACCAAGGGCTCGTTTTACCACCACCACGACGACAAGGACGCCCTGGTCGCCGAGTGCTTCGAGCGCACCTTCACTGTCACCCGCCGCTCGCAGCTCGACGCCCGCGACCTGCCGACGGACAACTGGACGCGGCTGGTCTCGACCGCCGCCGGCCTGACCAGCTACCAGCTGTCGGAGCACGGGCCGCTGCTGCGCGCCTCGTCGCTGGGCGCCCTGCCCGACACCCTGCGCCACGACATGGCCGACGGCTATATGCGCGGCTGGCAGCGCTTCGCCTCGATCATCTCCGACGGCATCGCCGACGGCTCGATCCGCCCGATCGACCCCAGCATCGCCGCCCACATGATCAACTCGATGCTGAACGCCGCCGCCAGTCTGGGCGCCTGGACGCCAGGCCTGGAGAAGGAAGAGGCGGCCGACCTGTTCGCCAAACCGCTGCTGACCGGGGTGTTGAACTAGCCGCCACCCAAAGGTTGCGACCTATTAACCATAGTCTCGCCTCCCCCCGCTGACGGCTGTACCCTGACGCGACTGAGTCGCTTCGAGTCCCGCCGCCATGACGACGATCAATCCGTATTCGTCGACCTACGCGCCCGGCCTGACCGCCGGCCAGACCGCCGCGCAACGCGCGAGCCAGGCCGCCGCCAACGGCGCGACCCGCGACCAGAGCCCGACGATCAACACGCCGGCGGTGAACGTCACGCTCTCGGCCGCCGCCCAGGCCGCGCTGAAGGCCCAGACCGACTCCCGCGCCATCGAGACGGTGGTCTCCGACGCCCGAAGCCAGATCGCGGGCTTGCTGAAGGCGGCCGGAACCAAGAACGCCCTGAACAACGGCGACGCGACCATCGACCTCTCCGGCATGGACCGCCGAAGCCTTTACGCCGTGGCCAGCAACCAGGGCGGCCAGTTCCCGATGGACCAGCAGGTGGTCGCAGCCCTGGCCCTGAAGGACCAGCACGACATCGCCCTGGCAAGCCCCGCCGCCCAGGCGCGACTGACCGGCGACTATGCCAGTCTCTACCAGGCCGCCCTCGACCAGATGGACGCCGCCGGGCCCGAGGAAAAGGCCTCCACCGCCTGGACCACCGAACGCGCCGCCCTGGTCGAAGGCCGCAAGCAGGCCATCGCCCGTCCCGGCCTGGCCCCCGCCGGCATCCAGAACGACAGCGTCGCCGCCTACATGAAGGAAACCGGCAGCGTCGTCGCCGGCGCCAAGACCCGCGACTTCGGCAAGGTGGCCGGCGATGTCCGCACCGCGCTGGACAAGCAGTACGAACTGGCCGTCGCTCCTGACGCCGCCAAGGACGGCGGCAGCGGCGCGATCGACTTCCGCCGCTTCGACGACCGCTCGCTGTCGGCCGTGGCCCTGAACAAGGACGACCAGTTCTCGACCCACGAGGTCGCCCAGGCCAAGGCCGAGATCCGCCAGCGTGACAGCGACGCCATCAAGGCCAGCTACCAGTCGACCTCGGACGCGGACGGCGGCTTCGGCAAGGCGATGATCACCCGCTACGCCGGCATGAGCGCCGAGGAACGCGACGCCGCCGGCTGGACCCCGGCGGTCTACAGCAAGATGGTTGAGTTGCAGGCCGCCAGCGACAAGCTGGCGGAGATGTTCAACGCCGACGGCGAGACAGCTGGGGCGCCGAGCATGCTGGATTATCTGTAGGCGCGGCGAGAGGGGACCGCGCTTCTGGCTGCACACGCCCCATCCCCGCCGAGAAAGCCGCCGTCGCCGACTGCTGAAGAGGACGGTTAGGGGACGCACATTGGTCGAGAAGAGTGCTCCCAAACCTACGCGCGCCTGCGATGTAGAACCCCCAGGACGGTCAGCGCGAGAAGGCCGGCGACGCACATCCAGGCGAACAGGTCGCCAGCTCGACCGTAAACCGTTGGGACACTGCGGGCCGGAAGGTCGACGATCATGACGTGCCGACCACCGGACAGGGTCTCCTTCATCGCGAGCGTCCTGCCGAACGGGTCGAACGCCGCCGCTGTGCCGTTGAACACGGGGCGAATGAGCGAATAGCCGTTCTCGATTCCGCGCAGCCGCACCATCCGCATGGTGTGGGCGTAACTCACCTCGGGCCAGTCCCAGCTGGGCGTCAGCAGGATGTCGGCCTCGACGCGGGCGAGATCGGGAAAATCGCCATCGAAGCAGATCAGGCTCGCGAGCCGCCCATATGGGGTCGAGACCACGGGCACGGGGTTGTTGAACGGCGCCACCGGCTCCATGCCTGGCACGGGATGGTTCTTGCGATAGCGCCAGAGCTGGCGCCCGTCGGGGCCGAACAGGAAAACCTCGTTGCGCTCGAAGGGCACGCCGATGGCGGCATTGACGTACACGCCCTCTGATCGGGCGACCTGAGCGACGCGCGCCAGCAGCGCCCCCTTGTCGGCCTGGGTGCTGGGCGCGGCGGTTTCGGACCACGCGACAATCTTGGCGCCCGCCCGCGCCGCGCGGCGCGTATCGTCGAGCAGTTGGTCAGCGATCAGAACGTAACGGGCGCGCATCTCCGGCGTGCTCACGCGTGCGACGGCCTCAGCTGACGCAGGCAGGCTCTCGCCCGAGAGCAGGTCGCTGGCCGCGATGCGCAGGTCCCGGTCCGGGGTGATGGCCGCGATCTTCACGGTCGATGTATTTGTCGAGGGAGGGTTGAAGGCCAGACGGGCTTGGCCGGCGGCCACGATGACGGCCAGCGTCGTCAGGAACGCCACGCCCCAACGTCGCGCCGACCTCGAGTCCGGCTCCTCGAGCAAGCGGTTGGCGATGGTCGCCGCGCAGCCGATCAGGAACGCCACGGCATAGGGACCGGCGACCGAGATGACTTGCAAAAGCGCCAGCTCTTCGCCCTGGGTGATCGCGCGCATGCCGACCGCTGTACCCAGCGGGAGGACGGCGCCAATCGCGAACTCTCCGGCGACGGCGGCGACCGGGAAAAGAAGGATGCGGGCGGCTCCCGACAGTCGCACCCCAAGCGTGCGGTCGAGCGCGAAAGGCGCCGCATAGACGGTTCCCACCGTCAGGCCCAGGGCGATCGTCATGGCGTTGAAGGGCACTGCGCTGGCGACCAAATAGATGCCGATCTGCACAAGACAGACCGCGAGAACACCCAGCAACGCTAGAGCCGGCGAACTGGCGCGGCTGAAACGCAGCAAGCAGATCGGCAGGAGCCAGGCCGCTAACGGAATGTCCCAGCGGCTGCCCGCGGCGAAAACCGCGGCGGCGCATCCCGCCAGGAGCCACGCCCAGGGGGAAGTGCGAGACGACCTCAGTCGCGTGGGCTCGGCCGTGGTCCTGTTCATGGGCTTTGTTCCTGCGTTGGCGCTGCCGGAACACAGTGATAAACCTTCGACCTAGGTTTAAGGTCAAGGCCGCGAATGCGCATCGGTGAACTGGCGAAGGCGACGGGCCTTTCTGCCTCGAGAGTCCGCTTCTACGAGAAGCACGGCATCCTGCCGCCGCCGGAGCGTCGCGCTAACGGCTACCGGGACTATCCGGCCTCGGCGATCGCGATCCTGCAGTTCATCGACCAAGGGCAGGCGCTGGGCTTCACCCTGGCCGAACTCCGGGCCGCCCTCTCGACGGGCGACGAGCAGATGCCCGCGCGCGCCGACATGATCGACGGCCTAAGACGAAAACAAGCCGAACTTGAGAGCCACATCGAGACGGCGATCGCCCGACGCGCCCAGATCATCGAACTGATCGCCGAGTTGACGAGCTGCGAGCCCTCTTAAAGGGCGGTGTCCGACCCCGTATAGACGATGGGAGGGTCCGCTTTAGGGCACCCGCGACCGGGTTTGCCTGCATCGGTTTATTCCCCAAGGTCAGGGCGGGAATGACGAAAAGTCGGGTTGCCGCAAGAAGGCCGCCCCCTATCTCCGCTCCGCCGCCGTCTCGGCGCGGATGGCCTTGAACTCCGAGCCCGCCTTCCAGTCCGGCCAGTCGCGGGAATTGGCCAGGGCCTTGCCGGCTTCATAGGTCAGGGCGACGTCCTGGGCCGCGCCGCGCAGGTCCCAGTCGGGGCTCCAGGCGTCGCAGGGCTGGTGGTAGCAGCGGCTGGTGTAGTCGGCGACCCAGGCGTCGCCGGCGGCGCGGCCGCCCTTGATCAGGTCCGCCCCGCCGCCCAGCCCCATCAGCAGCAGCACCGGCACGCCCCGGCGGGCCAGAGAGAAGTGATCGGCGCGATAGAACAGCGCCCGCTCGGGCTTGGCGTCCGGGGTGATGGTCCGACCCTGCCGGGCGGCCTGGGCGGCGAGGCCGTCCTCCAGCGCGTTCTGGCCGGCCCCGACCAGCACCACGTCGCGCGCCGGCCCCACGGTCTGCAGCACGTCGAAGGTGTAGTTGGCCACCGTCTTGCCCAGCGGCGCGGTCGGGTGGTTGGCGTAGTATTCCGAGCCCAGCAGGCCGCGCTCCTCGGCGGTCCAGGCAGCGAACAGGATCGAGCGCTCAGGGCGCGGGCCCTGGGTGAAGGCGCGGGCCGCCTCGATCACCGCGGCCACGCCGATGGCGTCGTCGGCCGCGCCTCGGCGGATCGTATTTCCCTGCGCATCCGGCGCACCGACGCCATAGGCGTCCCAGTGGGCGGCGTAGACCACGGTCTCGTCCGGATGCCTGGCGCCCGGCAGACGGGCCAGGACGTTGGCGCTGTCCATCGCCTGGTGGCTGACGGCGTAGTCGGCCGAGAGGCTGGCGCCGGTCAGGGCCACCGGCTTGAAGGCGGCGGTGCGGGCCGAACGTTTCAGGGTTTCGAAATCCAGGCCCGAGCGCCTGAACAGATCGACCGCCACGTCGCGCTGGATCCAGCCCTGCATCAGCAGCTTATCCTTGGCGGGATCGGGGCGGACGATGTCGTAGCCTTCGCCGTTCGAGGCCTTGACGGTCGTCCAGCCATAGCCGGCCCCGAGGCTCTCGTGGACGATCAGCGCGCCGATCGCCCCGCGCCGCACGGCCTCCTCGTACTTGTAGGTCCAGCGGGCGTAGTAGGTGGCCGCCGAGCCGCCGAACTTCCCCGCGACGGGTTCGCCCGGCGCGGCCTCCAGGTCCGGATCGCCGATCAGGAAGACGGCGATCTTGCCCTTCAGGTCGACACCCTTGAAGTCGTCCCACGCCCGCTCGGGCGCGGCGACGCCATAGCCGACGAAGACCAGCGGGGCCTTGTCGATCTTGACCTTGTCGACCGGGCGCAGGGTCATGACCTGCGACTGCTCGCCCTGGTTCAGGGTCAGGGGTCCGGCCTTGGTCGCCACCGTCAGGGTCGCCGGACCATCGATCCGCGTACGGACCAGCGCCACCTTCTGCGTCCAGCCGCCATTGTCGCCGGCGGGCTCCAGCCCCAGCGCCTTGAACTGGCGGGAGATGTACTCGATCGTCGGCGTCTCGCCCTCACCGCCGGGCGCGCGGCCCGCGAAGCGGTCGGAGGCCAGCTCCCGCGTGATGTCCGACAGCCGCGCCGGATCGATCGGCCCACTATCCTGGGCGGCCGCCGCGCTGGCGGACGCGAGGATCAGGCCCGAGGCCAGGGCGAGGAGAGCGGCTTTGGACATGGACGGACCTTCGATCGACGGGAGACGATTGGTAGCCCGATCGCGGCCCCTCCCACAAGAAATCGGCGCGCCTCCTCCTCCGGAAGCGCGCCGCAGTCACCCACATGCTCGAGGGCGTTCGGGACCTAGAACTTCTTGCGGACGCCCACCTTGTAGGTGCGGCCCAGCGGGTCGCCGGTGAACGGGTCGTAGCCCAGGTCGAGACGGGCGTAGGACGGGTCCTTGTCGAACAGGTTGGTGATCGCCAGGGTCGCCGTCGTGTCCCAGGGCAGGAAGACTCGGTAGGCCAGATCCGTCAGGACCTGCTTCTTGATCGTCTTGCCGGCGCTGACCGTGACGCCCGCGCCCGTGGTGTCCTTGTAGGCGTTGGTCGCGAACGGCGCGGTGCGCTGGTCGGTGTAGGAACCGATGTAGTGCACCGACAGGCGCAGGTTATGCGGGCCCCGGTTCCATTCGGCGAACACATCGCCCTTCCACTTCGGGATGGGCACGACCGTGGTCTGGTAGTTCAGCAGGCCCACCGCGTCGAAGGCCTTTTCGACCGTGATGCCCTCCACCACCGTCGCGCCGACCTTGTACTTCTGGATGTAGGTGGCGTTGCCGCCGAGGGTGACGTCACCGCCGACGACTTCCCTGAACCGGTACTCGGCCGAGAAGTCGAAGCCGGCGTTCTTCACCGGCGCGCCGTTGATATAAGCGGTGCGCAGACGGGCGATGCTGGTGGTCGGGGTCCCGCAGGCGCCGTTGAAGGTGAAGCGCGAGACCAGGCCCGCATAGGCCGGGTTGGCGCAGTTGTTCGCGCCGGCCGCGCCGTTCGGATAGAGCGAGGCGACCATGCCCGCCACCGGCTCGGCGACGATCGGGTTTTTGAAGTCGAAGTAGAAGTAGTCGATGCTGGCCTTGAAATCGCCGGCGTTGAACAGCGTGCCGAAGTTGTAGGTCTTGGCCTTCTCCGGCTTCAGGTTCGGGTTGCCGAAGATGTCGACGGCGCGGAACACGCCCAGGATGCCCTGCAGCGAGGTCACCGAGGTGGTGGTGGTCAGGGGATCCGGCGGACCGCGGAAAGTCGAGCCGGCCGAGGCGCGGAACGCCAGCCAAGACATGGCCTGCCAGCGCAGCGAGGCCTTGGGGTTGAAGGTCGAGCCGATGCCGTTGCCGTACTTCTCGTAGCGGGCCGCGAACTGGGCCTGGAAGTCGTCGGTGATCGGCACGGAAAGCTCGCCGAACCCGGCCATCACGTCGCTCTGGTTATCGGCCTCGTTGCCAACGCCCAGGAACATGAAGGGGCCGTTGCGGGCCGAGCCGGTGCAGGTGGTCACCCCGAAATCGGGGGTGTTCACGCACGGATTGATCGCGGCGTTGCTGATGTCGTTGTAGTCGGCCTTGAAGTAGCTGCGGCGGTACTGGACGCCGGCGGCCCAGGCGACGTCGCCGCCCGCCAGGGTGATGCTGGTCTTTCCGTTCAGCACCGCCTCGCCGACGAACAGGCGCGAGGACTGCTTGGTCGACAGCTTCTTGAAGAACCAGTCGACCAGATCCTTGTTGTTCTGAAGCGTCGCATTGTAGCCGGGATTGGCTGCGCCGGTGATCACGTTGGACGGGATCGCGCTGGCGAAGGGGTTGTAATACATGCAGCCGCCGACGCCCGGCGTGCCCTGGATGCCCGGGGTGGTGGGGTTGCTGTCGCAGAGCGGGCCGCCCAGCCCCTGCAAGGCCAGCGCGAAGCGGTTGACCAGGGTGTCATAGCCGGTGCGGATGCCGACTTCCTGCGAGTAGGTCAGGGCGATGTCCCAGCCGATGCCGTTCTCGAACTCGCCCGACAGATCGCCCGAGACTCGGAAGGCGTCGAAGGAGCGCGAGCCGATCGAGGGGCCGTAGCCGAACTTCGGATTGCCGCCGATGCCGAACGGCCGGTTGGCCACGTTCAACGCTCCGCCGGCGAAGATCGCCCCCGGCGCTGTGGTGACCGCGCCCGTCGCCAGGCTGGTCAGTTGCACCGTCGGATTGGCGGCGATGAAGGCCGCGAGCCCCGGATTGCTCGCCGGCACGAAGTAGCGGCCGGTCAGGGCCGCGATCGGCGCCACTTCCGCCGTCGGCACGGCGAGCGCCGCATAGGACGGCGAGGTGTTCCATTCGGGCACGTCGGTGTGGGCGTACAGCACCTCGGCGTGGAACTTGGTCTTGGCCGACAGGTCGGTATTGACCTCGGCATAGGCCTGAACCGCGTTGGACTTTTCCACGACGTTGTCGAACGGCGTGTAGTGCCAGTAGCAGACCGGCGTCAGGCCGCTGAAGCCGGCGAAGCCGCCCAGGCTCGAGCAGCCCGGATCGCGCATGCCGCTGGAGGTGCTGGCCAGGGGAATGAAGGTCGAGGGATTGCCCGCCGCCGACCAGCCCGCCTCGGGATTGCTGAGGTAGGACCTGTTGGCCCAGTCGCGGTCGGCGACCGACAGCTTCGAGCGGTGCTGCCAGCCCACGCTGGCCAGGACGTTGCCATTGTCCCAGGTCTTGCCCCAGGTCAGGCTGCCGCCGTAGTCGCCCTTCGAGCCGCTGATGTGGCGGTAGTCGGCGGCCGCTTCCAGGCCGTTGAAGTTCTTCTTGGTGATGAAGTTGACCACGCCGGCGATGGCGTCGGAACCGTAGGTCGCAGCCGCGCCGTCCTTCAGCACTTCCAGGCGGCCGATCGCGGCGGCGGGAATGATGTTGGTGTCGACGATACCCGCCCCGGCCTGGCCGAACGGGTTGATCGCCAGGCGGCGGCCGTTCAGCAGCACCAGGGTGCGCTGCGAGCCCAGGCCGCGCAGGTTGACCGAGCCCGAGCCCTCCGAGCCCTGGGCTCGGCTATCGAACTGGTTGGTGTCGCCCAGCACCCCGTTGGAGATCGACAGGGCCTTCAGCAGCTCGACCGTCGAGGGCGAGCCGCGCTTCTGAAGTTCTTCGGCGCTAACCACGTCGACCGGCAGGGCGGCGTCCTCGGGCGTCCCGCGGATGAACGAGCCGGTGACGACGACCTCCTCGACCTCGGTAGGCGCGTCGTTGGGTTTCTGCTGGGCCGCCGCCGCGCCCGCCATGCCGCCGGATACGGCGATGGCCAGGGCGAGGCAGGAACCTCCGCGCAGGAAGCTGGTTCGTCTCATGGTTTCCCTCCCTCGATTGTTCTTTGACGGGCCGATCGTCTGCGCGAGGCCCTATTGGGGTAGTTGGGGGTCGTTCAGCTTGGCGGCGGCCTCCCGCATTCGGCGTAGGCGCCCACACGCGCGCCGAAACCGGCGCACCGTGAAGAGCGTTCCTTTTCGAAACTTGGCGATGCGCCTTCTGGAGTCGACAAGCCTTGGTTCCCCCGGGGCCGGACGCTTGAAAAGCCACGCGTACTGCGACGATTCAGTAACCGTCGCGGATGCCGAAAATGAGATCGAACATCTGTTTCGATGATGCGGTATGTTTTCTCCCCGCGTCAACCGCCCGCGACACGGGACCGCCCCGGCGCGTCGACACGCCGCACCAGCCCTGGGTATGGGCGCGTGAGGGGCGAGGGATGCGTGCGCCGCAACATAAGCTTCGCTAAAGCGTTGGGCTGGGGCTTTCCCATTGGCGTTGGGGCGCCTAAGTGGAAAACCATTGGTCGCCAAGTCCCGCCCGCCAGGCGAGAACAACCGGATTCGAACTCTATGCGTTTCGCCAAGACCGGCGCTTCCAGGCGTCCAGGCCGGCCTTTCATCCTGTTCGTCTCGACAGCCGTGCTCGTCGGCGCGGGTCTGTCGGCCTGCACCACGCCCGCGCGCCAAGTCGACGTGAAACTGCCGACCGTCTTCGAAGCGCCTGCGGGCTCGCCGCTGGCGTCTCAAACGCTGGATCAATGGTGGACCGCCTTCAACGATCCGGTCTTGAACGATCTGATCACGACGGCCCTGGCTCAGGCCCCCGACGCGCGTCTGGCCGCCGCCCGGCTGGAAGAGGCTCGCGCCGTGCGCGAAGGCCAGATCCGCCAGATCTACATCCCGCAGACGCCGCTGACCGGCTCGGCCAAGCGCACCGACACCCACATCATCGACCAGAGCGGCGCCGGCGGCTTCACCCAGGGCGGGGTCAGCAAGACCTATTCGGCCAATTTCGACGTCTCCTGGGAGCTGGACCTGATCGGCCGTCGCAGCGCCGCGCGCCGCGTGGTCGACAACGATCTGGCCGCCGCCCGCTTCGCCTACGAAGGCGCCCGCGCCGCCTTGGCGGCCAATGTCGCCCAATCCTATTTCGAGGCGCGCGGCTACGCCGTGCAACTGGAGGACGCCCGCGCCAACGCCGCCATCGCCGAGAACCTATTCAAGGTCGCCGACGAGAAGGGCCGCCGGGGCCTTTCAGCCACCTCCGAAGGCGACCGCACGGCCGCCGACCTCGCCCAGGCCCAGGCCCAGGTCGCCCAACTGGAAGCCCAGCTGCAGGCCTCGCGCCGCAGCCTGCTGATCCTGGTCGGCAAGGGCGTCGACCCGCTGGCCAGCCTGCCGGTAGAGCCGATCCTGGCCAAGGCGCCGCCGGTCCCCGCCGCCGCGCCGGCCGAGCTGCTGGCCCGCCGCCCCGACATCCGCGAGGCCGCCGCTCGCCTGGCCTCGGCCTCGGGCAATCTGAACATCAGCGAGCTGGCCCTGTTCCCGACCCTGACCCTGACGCCGGGCGTCGGGATCTCCAAGGCGATCAACCCCAGCTTCCTGCAGGCCGGCTCGTCGGTCTCGACCACCAGCTCGGCCTGGACCCTGGGCGCCAACCTCTCGATCCCGGTGCTGAACATCCCCAAGCTGATGTCCGACATCAAGGTCAGCGGCGCCCAGGTGGAGCAGGCCGCCGTGACCTACGAACAGACCGTCCAGAAGGCCTTCGGCGAGACCGAGAGCGCCCTGGTGCAACAGGACGCCGACGAGCGTCGCGTCACTCTGCTGGCCGCCGGCGAACGCCGCGCCGCCGTGGCCTACGAGGCCAGCCGCAAGGGCTACGCCATGGGCCTGATCGACCTGACCACGGCGCTGCAGGCCGAGCAGTCCTGGCGCGGCGCCCGCACGGCCCTGACCGGGGCCCAGACCCAGGCGCTGCAACGCGCCGTCCAGACCTACAAGGCGCTCGGCGGCGGTTGGTCGCCCTCGAACGTCCCCAGCAAGCCTTCCGCGCAATGAGACCCGCCCCGATGACGACCCGTTACCTGATCGCCACCGCCCTGGTCTGCAGCGCCGTGGCCCTCACCGCCTGTGGCGGGAAGAAGGACAAGGAAGCCCCCGCCAAGACCGCCGCCGCCCAGGCGCGCACGGTCAGCATCGGCAGCGTCGAGACCCGGCCGCTGGGCGGCGGGGTCGAGGCCTCGGGCCTGCTGGTCTCGCGCGAGGAGGCCGCCGTCGGCTCGGAATTGACCGGCTACCGCGTCGCGCGCCTCTATGCCGACGAGGGCGACTGGGTCCGCGCCGCCCAGCCTCTGGTCCAGCTGGACGACACCCTCTTGCGGGCCCAGGTCGAGCAGCAGGCCGCCGTCACCGCCCAGGCCCAGGCCGAAGCGGCTCGGGTGTCCGGCCTAGACGGCCAGGGGGTCCTGTCCCAGGAGCAGATCGAGACCCGCCGCTACCAGGCCAAGGCCCAGGAAGCGGCGCTGAAGGAGCTGCGCACCCGCGCCGCGCGCATGACCATCACCTCGCCGGTCAGCGGCCGGGTGCTGTCGCGCGGCGTGCAGCCCGGCCAGATCGCCGGTGGCGGTACGACGCCCTGGTTCACCATCGCCCGCGACGGCCTGGTCGAGCTGGACGCCGAGGTCAACGAGGCCGACCTGGCCGGCATCCGCGAAGGCCTGGCCGCCCAGGTGTCCCTGCCCGGCGGCCAGTCGATCCCGGGCGTCGTGCGCCTGATCAGCCCGCGCGTCGATAGCGGGAGCCGCTTGGGCAAGGTGCGCGTGCGCCTGCCCGTGCGCCCCGACCTGCGCCCCGGCGGCTTCGGCCGCGCCACGTTCGGCGCCTCGGGCGCGGTGGTGACCGCCATTCCGGAATCGGCCATCCGCTATGAGGCCGACGGCCTGTTCGTGATGACCGTCGACAGCGACAACCGCGCCCACCAGACCGCCGTGAAGATCGGTCGGAAGGGCGGCGGCTGGGCTCAGCTGGTCCAGGGGCCGTCCGCCGGGACGCGCATCGTCCTGGGCGGCGCGTCCTTCGTCAGCGACGGCGACGTGGTGCGCCCGAACCCGCAGGCGGCCCGCTGATGGCTAGCGAACAGAAGCCTCCCGAACACAAGACCGGCGAACTTCGGGTCTCCGCCTGGGCGATCAAGAACCCGATCCCTGTGGCGGTGGTTTTCATCGCCCTGATGATCGCCGGCATCGGCTGCTATCTGGGCCTGCCCATCAAGCAGTTCCCGAACGTCGAGTTTCCCGCCGTGACCGTGACGGTCACCCAGAGCGGGGCCGCGCCCGGCGAGATGGAGACCCAGGTCACCCGCCCGATCGAGGACGCGGTGGCCAGCATCTCCAACGTCAAGACCATCCGCTCGTCGGTGGTCCAGGGCGCCTCGACCACGACGATCGAGTTCAATCTCGGCGAGGACCTGCAGAAGGTCACCGACGAGGTCCGCTCCAAGGTCGACCAGACCCGCGCCGTCCTGCCCAGGGAGGTCGACGAGCCGATCGTCCAGCGGCTCGAGATCACCAGCGCCCCGATCATCACCTACGCCGTCTCCGCGCCGAACATGAGCGCGACCGAGCTGTCGTGGTTCATCGACGACACCGTCACCCGCGCCCTGCAGGGCGAGAAGGGCGTGGCCCAGGTGGCCCGCGTCGGCGGCGTCGATCGCGAGATCAACGTCATCCTCGACCCGGACCGCATGGCCAGCTTCGGCGTGACGGCGCCGCAGCTGAACCAGGCCCTGGCCAGCTTCAGCGTCGACGCCCCCGGCGGTCGCGCCACCGTCGGCGGTCGCGAGCAGACCCTGCGCGTGCTGGGCGCGGCCACCACGGTCGAGCAACTGCGCCAGATCACCATCCCGATCGGCGGCGGTCGCTACGTCAAGCTCACCGACGTGGCCCAGGTGGGCCAGGGCGCGGAAGAGCAGCGCGGCTTCGCCCGCCTGGACGGCCGCCCCGTCGTCGCCTTCCAGGTGATGAAGACCCGCGATTCCAGCGATGTCGCCGTCGAAGACAACGTCAAGAAGGCCATCGACGGCCTTCAAGCCAAGCAGGCCGGCGTGTCGTTCGTGAAGATCTTCTCGACGGTCGACGAGACCCGGGCCAGCTTCGCGGCCACCGAACACACCCTGCTGGAAGGCATGCTGCTGGCCTCGCTGGTGGTGTTCCTGTTCCTGCGCGAGTGGCGGGCCACCCTGATCACCGCCATCGCCATGCCGGTGTCGCTGGTGCCCACCTTCGCCTTCATGGCGATCATGGGCTTCTCGCTGAACGTCGTGACCCTGCTGGCCCTGACCCTGGTCATCGGCATCCTGGTCGACGACGCCGTGGTCGAGATCGAGAACATCGAAAAGCGCGTCGCCCGGGGGCAGAGGCCCTACCAGGCCGCCATCGAGGGGGCCGACGCCATCGGCCTGGCGGTCGTGGCCACCACCTTCACCATCGTGGCGGTGTTCGTGCCGGTGTCCTACATGCCGGGCACGCCCGGCCAGTTCTTCAAGGAATTCGGCCTGACGGTCGCCGTGGCCGTGCTGTTCTCGCTGGTCGTGGCGCGTCTGCTGACCCCACTGCTGGCCGCCTATTTCCTGAAGCCCGCCAAGCACCCGCACCCGCGCAAAGAGTTCAAGGGCTTCTATCGCGGCGTGCTGGACTGGTCGCTGGACCACCGGATCCTGGCCTGCGCCATCGGCGGGGTGATCTTCATCGGCTCGATCATGCTGGCGGGCCTGCTGCCCACGGCGTTCCAGCCGGCGGCCAACAACAACTACTATTACCTGAAGGTCCAGGGGCCACCCGGCGCGACCGTGGCCGACATGGAGCGCACGGTGCAGTCGGTGACGACCCTTTTCCGCAAGCGCCCGGAAGTGGCCCACGTCTTCGCCCAGGTCGGCTCGAATATCGGCAGCGGCTGGGGCGGCCAGAGCGGCGCCGACATCCGCGACGCCACCATCACCATCGTGTTGAACGGCGATCGCAAACAGACCGTCACCGAGATCAAGCAGGAGGTCCGCAGGAGCCTGCACGACATTCCCGACGCCCGGGTGAACCTGCTGGGCGACTGGGGGACGTCGGAGGTCCAGACCATCCTGATCTCCGAGGACGGCCCGCTGCTGGAACGCACGGCCGCCCAGATCGAACGCGAGATGCAGAAGCTCTCGACCGTCGCCGATCCGCGTCCGTCGTCGCCGCCGAGCGGTCCGGAAATCCTGATCCGGCCCAAGGCCGACGAAGCCGCGCGCCTCGGCGTCAGCTCGGCCGACATCGCCGCCATCGCCCGCGTGGCCACGGTCGGCGACATCGACGCCAACGTCGCCAAGATGACCCAGGGCGAGCGGCGGATCCCGATCCGCGTGCGCCTGCCGGCCGACAGCCGCCGCGACCTGGACGCCCTGGGCGCGCTGCGCGTCCCGACCGCCAGCGGCGGCACCACCCGGCTCGACACCGTGGCCGACCTGTCGTTCCAGGCCGGTCCGGCCAAGATCGACCGCTTCGCCCGCAAGCGACAGGTGACCATCGAGGCCGACCTCAACAACGGCGCTCAGCTAGGCCAGGCGATGACCGACGTCGCCAAGCTGCCGACCATGAAGAGCCTGCCCGCCGGCGTCGGCCCGGCCTCGGCCGGCGACCAGGAGGCCTTCGTCGAGCTGTTCACCGGCTTCGCGGTGGCGCTACTGTCGGCCGTCGGCCTGGTGTTCGGCGTGCTGGTGCTGCTGTTCCGCAGCTTCTTCAAGCCGATCACCATCCTGTCGGCCCTGCCCCTGGCGATCGGCGGCGCGTTCTTCGCCCTGCTGATCACCGGCCAGTCTCTGTCGATGCCGTCGCTGATCGGCTTTCTGATGCTGATGGGCCTGGCGGCCAAGAACTCGATCCTGCTGGTCGAGTACGCCATCGAACAAGAGCGCGATGGCATGACCCAGCGCGAGGCCATTCTCGACGCCTGCCACGAGCGGGCTCGCCCGATCGTCATGACCACCCTGGCCATGATGGCCGGCATGCTGCCGACCGCGCTGGGCATCGGCACCGGCTCGGAGTTCCGCCAGCCCATGGCCGTGGCCGTGATCGGCGGCCTGATCACCTCGACCGTGCTGTCGCTGGTGCTGGTGCCGGTGGTCTACGAGATCGTCGACGACATCGAGATGTGGCTGAGGCCGAAGCTGGCCCGCGTAGTCACGCCGCGCGAGGCGCAAGGCGGCGGCCGGGCGGCCAGGACGGATCACCCGTAGGTCGGGCGCTCTGGAATGCTGGTGATCCGCCCCTTCCGCCCCGGCGACGAGGACGCCGTCATCGGGGTGATCCTGCCGATCCAGCGCGAGGAGTTCGGCGTCGCCATAACGGCCGCCGATCAGCCGGACCTGGCCGACATCGAGACCTGGTACCAGACGGGTGCGGGCCAGTTCTGGCTCGCTGAACTGGACGGCCAGACGGTCGGCACCATCGCGCTGAAGGATATTGGCGAGGGCGCGCTCGCCCTGCGCAAGATGTTCGTCAAGCCGGCCGCCAGAGGTTCCGTCGGCGCGGCCCAGGCCCTGCTGGACACCGCCCTGAGCCACGCCCGAGATCAAGGCGTCCGCGCGCTCTGGCTGGGCACGACGGACGCCTTCAAGGCCGCGCATCGGTTCTACGAGAAAAACGGGTTCGAGGTGATCGGCGCGGCGACTCTGCCGACGGCCTTCCCGCGCATGGCGGTGGATACGCGGTTCTATCGACTGGCCCTGTAGAGGTCGCCTCGCGACGCGAGCTACGCCAAGACTAGTCCCTCTTGGGCGCGTAACTCAGCCGGCACACGGTCCACGCCCCCTCGCGCGCCATCTCGAACTTGCCGTTCAGTTGCTGGGCCATGGCGCGGACGATGCGCAGGCCGAGGCTCCTGGAGTTGGCCGGATCGAAGCCGTCGGGCAGGCCGGCGCCGTCGTCGCGGACCGTCAGAACATGGGTCTCGCCGGACTGGTCGAGATCGACGCGCACCTGGCCCGCGCGGGCTTCGCCGAAGCCGTGCTCCAGCGCGTTGTTGAAGCTCTCCAGCATGACCAGGGTGACGGGCGTGGCCTGGTCGGGGTGCAGGGGCTGGTCGCCGCCCTCGATGGTCAGGACGACCTTCGCGCCGGCCGCCTGCGAGGCGTCGTTCAGGACAGCCTCGGCGAAGGTCCGGAAGGGCGCGGGGTCGCCCACGGCGTTGTGCAGCTCCCGCTGGATGCTGGCGATCAGGGCGATCCGGCCGCCAGCCTCGTTGAGGGCGTGGCGAGCGTCCTCGTCGGCGACGCCGGCGGACTGCAGCCGCAGCAGCGAGCCCACGACCTGGATGTTGTTGCTGACCCGGTGGTGCAGCTCGCGATACAGCAGATCCCGGCTGTCGGCCAAGGCGGCGTAGCGCGCCCGCTCCTCCTCCAGCTGACGCAACGCCCGACGCATGCCGTCGATGAAGAAGATGTCGATCACCACCACGAAGGCGTAGAACGCCAGGGCCACGCTGGTCGGAAAGGTGACGTCGAACGTGCGGTAGGGCGGGATGAAATAGTACCAGGCCGCCGCGCCCGACAGGACCGCGCACAGGATCGCCGGCCGCAGGCCCGCGAAATAGGCGGTGATGACCACGGCCGGGAAGAAGGTCAGATAGGGAAAGCCGGGCGGGAACCAGTCGTTCAGCATCAGGCGCAGCGCCCAGGCCGCCAGGGTCGCGAGGACCGCGAACCCATAGCCGGCGAGCTTGCCGCGAATGAACGCTCCCATCGCCAGGCCCCCTCTGCTGATGAACCCGGATGCGGCAAAGCTCGCGGCGCGTCAAGCGACGACCCGACATAGGGGCGCATCGCCCTGGCGCACAGCAAAAGGCCCCGGAGATCGCTCTCCGGGGCCTTCGCTTAGATCAGTTCAGCTGACGCTGAGATCGATCGACTACTCGATGATCTTGGCGACGACGCCGGCGCCGACCGTGCGGCCGCCTTCGCGGATGGCGAAGCGCAGGCCTTGGTCCATGGCGATCGGGGTGATCAGCTCGACGTCCAGCTCGGCGTTGTCGCCCGGCATGATCATTTCCACGCCTTCCTTCAGCTTGATGATGCCGGTGACATCGGTCGTGCGGAAGTAGAATTGCGGACGGTAGTTGGTGAAGAACGGGGTGTGACGGCCGCCTTCTTCCTTGTTCAGGATGTAGGCCTCGGCCACGAACTTGGTGTGCGGGGTGATCGAGCCCGGCTTGCAGAGCACTTGGCCGCGCTCGACGTCTTCACGCTTGGTGCCGCGCAGCAGCACGCCCACGTTGTCGCCGGCTTGACCTTGGTCCAGCAGCTTGCGGAACATTTCGACGCCCGTGCAGGTCGTCTTCTGGACCGGACGGATGCCGACGATCTCGACTTCCTCGCCGACCTTCACGACGCCCTTTTCGATACGGCCCGTGACCACGGTGCCGCGGCCCGAGATCGAGAACACGTCTTCGACCGGCATCAGGAACGGCAGGTCAACCGGACGTTCCGGTTGCGGGATGTAGGCGTCGACCTGGGTCATCAGTTCGTTGATGCGGTCTTCGCCGATGGCCGGATCACGGCCTTCGACGGCGGCCAGGGCCGAACCCTTGACGATCGGGATGTCGTCGCCCGGGAACTGGTAGCTGCTGAGCAGCTCGCGCACTTCCATTTCGACGAGCTCCAGCAGCTCTTCGTCGTCGACCATGTCGACCTTGTTCATGAACACGACCAGGGCCGGCACGCCGACCTGACGGGCCAGCAG
>NZ_RRYI01000029.1 GCF_003931565.1 Caulobacter sp. 602-1 | reverse complement strand
GCCCAACAGTGTGCGTAGATATTGCACTCGTTCGGCATGCTTGCGCGGCAGGAATCCCTCGTAGCAGAAGCGATCGGTGGGCAGGCCGGAAAGGGCAAGCGCGTCAAGCACGGCAGAGGGGCCAGGCGCGCAGGTGACGGGCAGGCCGCGTTCAATGGCGCGGCGCACAATGGCCAGGCCTGGATCGTTGATGGTGGGCATGCCGGCGTCGGAAACGACGAGCACGGTCGCACCGGTTTCGACCTGATCAAGCAAGCCGTCGGCCTTGTCTCGCTCGTTGTGGTCGTGGTAGGCGACGACTCGGCCGTTCACATAGACGCCGAGGCGGCGAGCCAGGTCGAACAGGCGGCGGGTGTCCTCTGCGGCTACGATGTCGGCGCGTTCCAGAAAAGCCACCAGACGAGCAGAAGCGTCGCCGACGTTGCCGATTGGGGTCGCAG
>NZ_RRYI01000028.1 GCF_003931565.1 Caulobacter sp. 602-1 | reverse complement strand
GAATACGCCGGCCTCAACCGGTCGATCAACAGGGTCTTCTCCCTGTTCGACAGGCGCCGCAGGTCGGCGCCGGGGTCTTTTTCTGCGAGCCTCCGCCACCTCCCGCATCAACGCGTTCCCCCGGCTCCGGTTCCTCGACCCTGCGGCGCAAAGCCTCCGCGTCATCATCATCGGCTGCGGACGGCCGGCGACGGGAGTCAGCGGGCTTATTGCCCTGCGCGGCGTTCCTGTTTTTGGGCTGCAACGCGGCCATGCCGCCCTTGCGGTACGCCCTGACCCAGCCATGCACCGCGCCGACGCTCACGCCGAGCTGTTTGGCGGCCTGCTTCTGCTGCATGCCGCCCAGCACCAGCTCGACTGCCCTTCGCCTGGTCTCCAGTGGGATGATGGGTTTGGCCATATGGCCAGCATACCGGGAATCCATCGCCAGCCAACGCTCC
>NZ_RRYI01000027.1 GCF_003931565.1 Caulobacter sp. 602-1 | reverse complement strand
CAATATGCCGAGGACGTGTCGCGTAAAGCATTGGCACGAATCGGTGCTGATCTCGATCTGGACGCTCGCGTAGAGGACCTATCTATGGCGGCTAAGCAGCAGGTCGCCATTGCTAGAGCTTTGGCGTTGAACGCAAAGGTCATCTTCATGGACGAGCCGACCACCGCGCTGACTTCCACTGAAGTGGATAGTTTGTTGCGTACCATCGGCACGCTCAAGGCATCAGGGGTGTCGGTTATTTTCATTTCTCACAAGCTCGATGAGGTGTTCTCCGTAGCTGACCGGATCACGGTGTTCCGTTCTGGCGAAGTGATTGGCACCTATCAAGCTTCACAGCTGGACAGCCGTAAGTTGTCTGCGTTGATGACCGGACATGACGTGGAATTTGGTGTTCCCGAAAACCACATTGTGGCCGATGCCGCGCCGGTGCTCGACATGAAGCACGTCA
>NZ_RRYI01000026.1 GCF_003931565.1 Caulobacter sp. 602-1 | reverse complement strand
AGCTCGGCAACTCCACCGCACATCCTATCTTTTGCGATTAGACTGATAGTCATGAGTGATGAAACGAACACCGGTATTGCCTCTGACGCCGATCGCGTTGTCGAGGGACTGCACCGCATCGATCAGAAGGTGGACGACTTGCGCAACCAACGTCTCAACGACCCCGACTCTCTGGGCGACAAGCTCGTCAAGTCGGCAGTGCCGGCCTTGGCTGGTCTGGTTGCGGGCAAGCTGTTTCAGATAGCCTGGGACAAGGGCGCCGCGCGCCGCAATGTGATCAAAGGACTGGCTGCCGACGCACCGCAAGGCCTGGCCATGAGCTTGGCATTTGCCGCCATCTCAGCGGCATTCGGCGCAATAGTTTCGCAGTTGTCTAATCAGGGTTCTCAAGCGTTTGTCGAGCGACGCCACCGCAAGGCTTCTCGTTAAGCGCCTGAACCGCTGGCCCCAAC
>NZ_RRYI01000025.1 GCF_003931565.1 Caulobacter sp. 602-1 | reverse complement strand
ATGGCCACGAACATGGCGAAGAACATGAGCGAGGTACCCAGATCGTGTTGCACGACGAGCACTCCCATCGAGGCGATCCACACCACGATGATAGGGCCTAAGTCCTTGATGCGGGGCAGTTGCAATCCCAGCACCTTTTTGCCGCCGACAGCCAGCTGATCGCGATGATCGAAGAGATAGGCGGCAAAAAAGAACGCGAGAAAAAGTTTGGCGAATTCACCGGGCTGGAAGCTGCCGAGGCCTGGAATGCGCACCCAGATACGAGCGCCGTTGATCTCTGTGCCGATAACCGGCAGCATGGGGGAAAGCAGCAGTATCAGACCCACCACCATCGACACGTAGGAAAAGCGCCTGAGAACGCGGTAATCTCGCAGGAAGACGATGATCAGCGTCGAAAGCACCAAAGCAACGTACAGCCATATGATCTGGCGCTTGGCGATATCCCATCCCTCGCTCT
>NZ_RRYI01000024.1 GCF_003931565.1 Caulobacter sp. 602-1 | reverse complement strand
CTGGAAAGGCTTCATGAAGTACTGCCACATGGTGTGTTCATCGATGTGAACCCAGCCCCGAATCTTTTCAGCTCCGTGCAGCCGGATCTGCTGCAAACCATACTGGACGCCTTGAGCGAAGCCAGAGCCCGCGGCATGACCAGAATCGGATTTATCGGCGGCGAAGGCCGCATGATGGGCACCTACGAGTACCCCGAAGACATCCGTACGATGGCATACCGCGACTGGTGCGAACGCCTTGGCCTGGAAACCGCAGGGCTGATATTTACCGGCGGCCAGGTCAGCGTGGAAACCGGCCGCAAGCACGGCGAAACGATTGTGGCCAAGCTCGGCAGCAATATGCCTGACTGCTTTATCGTGGCCACTGATTCCCTGGCTGTGGGCGTGATTCAGGCCTTTACCAAGGCCGGCATTTTGGTGCCGCGCGATGTCAGCATCATCAGCATCAACAACCAGTCCATC
>NZ_RRYI01000241.1 GCF_003931565.1 Caulobacter sp. 602-1 | reverse complement strand
GCCGCCTATCGTGGATCGTCGGGGTCGAGACGGATGTAGCCGATCGACTTGGTCCGCGCCCGTCCGGGGGTAAACGGGGACCCGAGCAGACAACGCTCACGCCTCCCGACCTCACGGACAAGAACAGCCTGGCGGAGCGGTCAGCGAGCCGAAACAAAAACAAACCTCACGGTCTCCGGGTTCGCCCGGCCGCTCCGTCGCCTCCCCA
>NZ_RRYI01000240.1 GCF_003931565.1 Caulobacter sp. 602-1 | reverse complement strand
CCCCCCCCCCCCCCCCCCCCCCCCCCCCCCCCCCCCCCCCCCCCCCCCCCCCCCCCCCCCCCCCCCCCCCCCCCCCCCCCCCCCCCCCCCCCCCCCCCCCCCCCCCCCCCCCCCCCCGCCCCCCCCCCCCCCCCCCCCCCCCCCCCCCCCCCCCCCCCCCCCCCCCCCCCCCCCCCCCCCCCCCCCCCCCCCCCCCCCCCCCCCCCCCCCCCCCCCCCCCCCCCCCCCCCCCCCC
>NZ_RRYI01000239.1 GCF_003931565.1 Caulobacter sp. 602-1 | reverse complement strand
CGGGGGTTCCCCACCCGATCCCATTCCGAACTCGGTCGTTAAGTCCCCCTGGGCCAATGGTACTTCGTCTCAAGGCGCGGGAGAGTAGGTCGCCGCCAGGTCCGCCAAAAGGATATCTTCTTCAAGTCCAAAAACCCTGCATCACAATCCAAAACACCCTGACGCGGGGTGGAGCAGCCCGGTAGCTCGTCAGGCTCATAACCTGAAGGTCACAGGTTCAAATCCTGTCCCCGCA
>NZ_RRYI01000238.1 GCF_003931565.1 Caulobacter sp. 602-1 | reverse complement strand
GAGCTTACCGGTACTAATAGCTCGATAGGCTTGATCGTTCTTCAGTCAAACCCATGCAATCGCATGGCTCTACTTCAGACACTGATGTCTTCTTCACAATCACTGCCCTCGAAAGAGAGCGGTCGATATCCTTTTCGCTGACCTGGTGGCTATGCCGGGGGTTCCCCACCCGATCCCATTCCGAACTCGGTCGTTAAGTCCCCCTGGGCCAATGGTACTTCGTCTCAAGGCGCGGGAG
>NZ_RRYI01000237.1 GCF_003931565.1 Caulobacter sp. 602-1 | reverse complement strand
CGCGGACCAAGTCGATCGGCTACATCCGTCTCGACCCCGACGATCCACGATAGGCGGCTTGTACGATCACCGCCCTGTCGATCCGCTGTCGGCTTTGGCCCCGGAGACTGCCCGTTCACCGACCGATCCGCCTAAAGAGTACGGACGGGGCGACTTTCGAGCCTCCGGGAACCGCCAGCGGCCCCGCTCAACCTACCCCCGCCGCCGTTTTGGGCCGGATCCAAACGCCCTCCCCCGCG
>NZ_RRYI01000023.1 GCF_003931565.1 Caulobacter sp. 602-1 | reverse complement strand
CAGGCCTTGGTCCATGGCGATCGGGGTGATCAGCTCGACGTCCAGCTCGGCGTTGTCGCCCGGCATGATCATTTCCACGCCTTCCTTCAGCTTGATGATGCCGGTGACATCGGTCGTACGGAAGTAGAACTGCGGACGGTAGTTGGTGAAGAACGGGGTGTGACGGCCGCCTTCTTCCTTGTTCAGGATGTAGGCTTCGGCCACGAACTTGGTGTGCGGGGTGATCGAGCCCGGCTTGCAGAGGACCTGGCCGCGCTCGACGTCTTCACGCTTGGTGCCGCGCAGCAGCACGCCCACGTTGTCGCCGGCTTGACCTTGGTCCAGCAGCTTGCGGAACATTTCGACGCCCGTGCAGGTGGTCTTCTGGACCGGACGGATGCCGACGATCTCGACTTCCTCGCCGACCTTCACGACGCCCTTTTCGATACGGCCCGTGACCACGGTGCCGCGGCCCGAGATCGAGAACACGTCTTCG
>NZ_RRYI01000236.1 GCF_003931565.1 Caulobacter sp. 602-1 | reverse complement strand
AAGAGAGAGGGGATTGAGGGGGCTCTATCCCCGGTGTTGGCGACATCGAACCCCACGAAATCAATGACTTGTCGATTTTTCACGCCGCTGAATGATCCGCGTTCAATCCGCCGCGATACTCAATGCGTCCCCGTCGCGGGGGAGGGCGTTTGGATCCGGCCCAAAACGGCGGCGGGGGTAGGTTGAGCGGGGCCGCTGGCGGTTCCCGGAGGCTCGAAAGTCGCCCCGTCCGTACTCTTTAGGC
>NZ_RRYI01000235.1 GCF_003931565.1 Caulobacter sp. 602-1 | reverse complement strand
CTTTGCTCGAATTGGTTGGTATCGCGCAGGACGCAGCAATGTGGACTGAAGCGCCGCCCCAGCGCGCCAACTACCGCGCATGGACAGAGCTCATCTGCAACAGCCTCCTGCCTGGTGAGTCCAACAAGGAGCGTCGCGGGGTTCTCAAGAGCGCCCTTGAGTCCGCATGGACGTTCTCAAACTGGCTGACACATTCAACGTCAGCGACTTGGGTTGACGCAGAAACGGCCCAGTCGTTGATCCAGCATGCGGTCGGCATGGCCACATC
>NZ_RRYI01000234.1 GCF_003931565.1 Caulobacter sp. 602-1 | reverse complement strand
ATGGCCCTGCAGGACGAGGGCGACTACGGCTGGGTGCTGGATTACGCGACCACCGAGGCCGTGAAGAGCGCCGGCCAGAACGCGGCGGACCTGGTGGTGCGCCTGACCAGCGACCCGCTGCTGCAGCGCGAGGGCGCCGAGGTCGTGCGCCAGACCATGGCCACCGAGACCACCCGTTCGGGCGCGCGCCAGGCGGCCCTGCTGTCCCTGTCCGCCGACGGCGCCATCCGGGCCATGGTCGGCGGCACGGACTATGGCGACAGCCCGT
>NZ_RRYI01000233.1 GCF_003931565.1 Caulobacter sp. 602-1 | reverse complement strand
CGCACTTCGGTCATGCGGGCGACCAGCCCCTGACGCTGGCCGGCATCGAGGCGGCCGTCCATCCGAAGGACATGGCCCGCCGCGCCGCCGCGCTGAACGCCGCGATCGCGCGCGCCGAGGACTACGACGTCGAGTACCGGATCTCCTGGCCGGACGGCTCATCGCACTGGGTGCAGGTGCGGGGGCGGCTCAATCGGATCCGGCCTGGCGAACCGCGACGGATGTCGGGCCTCAGCATCGACATCACCGCCCGCAAGACCGCCGAGGC
>NZ_RRYI01000232.1 GCF_003931565.1 Caulobacter sp. 602-1 | reverse complement strand
CACCGATTCCGCAGATACCCAGGACGACTCCACCGCCACGGATAAAACCGATAAGACCAAGGACTCGCAATGGCCTCTGGTTACCGGATATGGTGCCTACGTCTCGAATATCCCGTCTATCGTGAACGGCAAACAATGGATGACCGGCATAGAGGATCGCCAAACCTTGGCTGAGAACATTGCTGAGGCATGCGCACTGCTCAACAAGGGCCAAACATTGACTTCCATGTCTTCCGTGCGGAATACCGAAGTGGGCGGTAAGAAAAAG
>NZ_RRYI01000231.1 GCF_003931565.1 Caulobacter sp. 602-1 | reverse complement strand
AAGCGGCTGATCATCTGCATCAGGTTGCCGGCCTCGCCCTTCAGCGAGTGGCTGGCCGCGGACGATTGCTCGACCATGGCGGCGTTCTGCTGGACGGTTTAGTCCATCTGGTTGACGGCGGCGTTGACCTGGTTGAGGCCGGTGGCCTGCTCCTGGCCCAAGGCCGCGATCTCGCCGACCAGGGCGTCGATCTCGCCGACCCTGCCGACGATGGCTTCCAGGGCTTCGCCGGTCTGGCCGACCATGCTCACGCCTTGGTTCACCTGCTG
>NZ_RRYI01000230.1 GCF_003931565.1 Caulobacter sp. 602-1 | reverse complement strand
GCCCCGCCAGCAGCAGCGTCAGGGCCGTCCCGGCCAGCGCCTTGCGAAATACCGACATGCTTCCCTCCCCTTTGGGCTTCACCTCGCCAATCCTCACCGTATACATAATACGATAACTCGACGAGCGTCCTGGGGACTGTACATGCGGACTGGCGGATTGATCGTACTGGCGTTGAACCTGCAGGCGACACCGGTCCTTGCGCAGGTGACGGCTCAGGACATGACGCGCTCGCTGCGGCTGCGCGAGACGCAGATGTACCTGACCCGCG
>NZ_RRYI01000229.1 GCF_003931565.1 Caulobacter sp. 602-1 | reverse complement strand
CGAGCGTCGATCCGCGCGACGATCCCGGCGATCGGCGCGCGCAGGATCGCTAGGCCGCTGGCGCTGGGCGCGCCCTGAGCGGCGACCTGGGCGCGGGCGGCGCATAGCTCGGCCCGGGCCTTGTCGGCGGCGGCCTGACTGGCTTCCCAGTCCTGCCGGGCGACAACCCCCGCCTCGAACAGGCGACGATCCCTGGCCGCGGCGGCCTGGGCGGCGTGCGCACCGGCGGCGGCGGCGTCGACGCTGGCCCGTGCGCCAGCCCCCTCCGC
>NZ_RRYI01000228.1 GCF_003931565.1 Caulobacter sp. 602-1 | reverse complement strand
GCTGAAGCCGAGATCGGGCAACGACGCCATGATCGGCGGACTTTTGTCGAAGAGGTTCTGGATCGAGAGGCTCGCGTCCAGGACCGGCGAACCGAAAGCCTTTAACGAGGAGCTGAACCGCCGGTGCAGGCTGAGGTCGGCATAGGCCTGGGCCGCAACCCGATCACGCCCCTGATCCAGGATGTTCTGGGCGTTCCCGACCGTCGACGCCGATCGGCAGCTGAGCTGGCGCGAGGGCTTCGTGCAGTTCGACGACGAACGGCTGTCGG
>NZ_RRYI01000227.1 GCF_003931565.1 Caulobacter sp. 602-1 | reverse complement strand
CCGCGCACACGCATTCCGCGTTCTCCCCGGGCAGGGCCGCGCAGTAGCGCATGTTCGAATACGGGAACGTCACGACCAGGCAATGCACGTCGACCCGGTCCCCGCCGACCACGGCCCGCGCCATGCCGAAATCGACCTGCGCCTCGCCCGGATGCCACTCGAGCTCCAGATACCCGTCCGACGGGAGCCGATGCTCCTCGCGCCAACGCTTCACATACCGTTGCACCGACGAGTACGCGCCCCCGTAGCCCCTCTCCGAAACGAGCCGG
>NZ_RRYI01000022.1 GCF_003931565.1 Caulobacter sp. 602-1 | reverse complement strand
GCTGAGCAGCTCGCGCACTTCCATTTCGACGAGCTCCAGCAGCTCTTCGTCGTCGACCATGTCGACCTTGTTCATGAACACGACCAGGGCCGGCACGCCGACCTGACGGGCCAGCAGGATGTGCTCGCGGGTCTGCGGCATCGGACCGTCGGCGGCCGACACGACCAGGATCGCGCCGTCCATCTGGGCGGCGCCCGTGATCATGTTCTTCACGTAGTCGGCGTGGCCGGGGCAGTCGACGTGAGCATAGTGACGGTTGGCCGTCTCGTACTCGACGTGCGCGGTGTTGATCGTGATGCCGCGGGCCTTTTCTTCCGGCGCGGCGTCGATGTCGGCGTAGTTCTTGGCGGTCGCGCCGCCCGACTTCGCCAGCGTGATCGTGATCGCCGCCGTCAGCGTCGTCTTGCCATGGTCAACGTGACCGATGGTGCCGATGTTGCAGTGCGGCTTAGTGCGTTCGAACTTTTCCTTGGCCATC
>NZ_RRYI01000226.1 GCF_003931565.1 Caulobacter sp. 602-1 | reverse complement strand
ATCTCGCCAAGCCGGAATTCAAGAACATGAAGAAGGCTGCAGCCGGCAATAGCGTGGCGGGTGGCTACCCTTCCTGCACGATATGCCATGAGAACGAAGGTTTTGCGGGCCGTGACAAGCGTACGCTGCGCACAGTGCCGGTCACGCTGGGCGGCGAACCGTGGTTCTGGCAGTTCTCTCCATACGGCTACTTCCACCAGCATGGCATTTGCGTCAACACCGAGCACACGCCTATGCACGTTGACCGCGATACCTTCGGCCATCTGCTG
>NZ_RRYI01000225.1 GCF_003931565.1 Caulobacter sp. 602-1 | reverse complement strand
CCCTCCGCCCGGCCCGAGCTGTCTGGTGCTCGATGTCAGCCTGCCCGACCTGAACGGCCTGCACCTCCAGGCCAGGATCGCCGACGAGCGCGCCGAAATGCCGATCATCTTCATCACCGGCTACGGGGACGTTCCCACGAGCGTCCGGGCGATGAAGGCCGGCGCCGCCGAATTCCTCACCAAGCCGTACGGCGATGAGATGCTGCTCAGCGCCATCAGCGCGGCCTTGGAGCGCAGCGCTGGCGCCGTTGACGAGCGGGCGGCGCTGCAA
>NZ_RRYI01000224.1 GCF_003931565.1 Caulobacter sp. 602-1 | reverse complement strand
GATCTCCGTGAACAACAGGACGTACGCACTGCCCGGCCTCGGCAGCTTCGTGGCGGTGGCGTCCGAGCACGAACAGCTGGGCAAGGTGCTGTGGGCCATCGTGACCATGGTCATCGTGGTGCTGCTCATCGACGTGCTGCTGTGGAAGCCGCTGACGGCGTGGGCCGAGAAGTTCCGCATCACGCAAAACGAGTCCGTGCAGGCCAAGACGAGTCTGGTGCTGTCGATTCTGCGGCGTTCCGGCATTTCGGATGCGCTGGCTCTCGTGGGC
>NZ_RRYI01000223.1 GCF_003931565.1 Caulobacter sp. 602-1 | reverse complement strand
GCAGGCCGCCGACGCCGACCTGATCCCCGCCAATGTCTGGACGGCGTCGATCCGTCCGAAGTCGGACCTCTACCGCAAGGCCAACGAGACGGCGCTGCTGCTGCGCGAGCTCAACCGCCAGGGTCCGATCAAGGCGACGCTGGACGATCGCGCCCTGCCGGCCCTGGAAGACCTGGATCCCGAAGCCGCCCTCGTGACCTGGAGCGTCCGCCTCGAGACCGAGGAGGACGAGACCGCGATCCGCGAAGTCTTCGAGTTCGTCGACGGTGAC
>NZ_RRYI01000222.1 GCF_003931565.1 Caulobacter sp. 602-1 | reverse complement strand
AGTGCGTTCCGTGCCGGGCTTTCCCAAGGAAGGCATCATTTTCCGTGATTTCATGCCGGTGCTCGCCGATGCCAAAGGGCTGAGGATTCTGCTCAATGCGCTTGAGCAGGCCCTGCCGGTTCCACCCAGCGAGTTCGATTCCATCGCAGGCCTCGAATCCCGCGGATTCCTGTTTGGCCCGGCCATGGCCGCTCATCTGGGCAAAGGATTCATCGCCGTGCGTAAAGCAGGCAAGCTGCCGCCCGAAACCATTGGCGAATCCTACGACCTC
>NZ_RRYI01000221.1 GCF_003931565.1 Caulobacter sp. 602-1 | reverse complement strand
GACAGCCTGATCGCCGCCGACGCCAGCCTGGCCGCCTCGCGCGCCCAGCTGCTGCCGCAACTGCGCCTGTCAGTCTCGGCCGACCGCGTGTTCACCGACGCCCTGCCCGATCCGGTGGCGCTGTGGACCATCGGGGCGGGCCTGGCCCAGCCGATCTTCAACGGCGGCCGGCTGAAGGCTCAGGTCCAGGCCTCGGATGCTCGCAAGCCCCAGGCGGCGGCCAGCTATCGCGGCGTCGTCCTGAACGCCTTCGCCGAGACGGAAACCGCCC
>NZ_RRYI01000220.1 GCF_003931565.1 Caulobacter sp. 602-1 | reverse complement strand
ACATCCACTCACTGGGAGGCTTGGCTATAGCTGTACAGGCGGATGTTTGCGATGAATCGCAATCTTCCAAGCTGGTGGGTACCGCTGTCGACTCATTCGGCGGCGTGGACATCTTAGTGAATAATGCTTTCGGACGCTTTTCCTTTGATCCGCGTCGCCGTTCCACTTTTGCTGGAGGCGATTGGGATGAGTTTGGCGCACAGATCGAGGGATGCCTGCATGGTGCATATCTGATGTGCTCACATGTGGTGCCGCTGATGCGAGCCCAGAC
>NZ_RRYI01000219.1 GCF_003931565.1 Caulobacter sp. 602-1 | reverse complement strand
CTCACCGTGCCGGTATATGAGACCAACTCCGCCAGCCAGGTCAGCTGGATTTTCAACGATTCCAAGGTCACGCTCGCCATCGCCGAGGATGACGGTCAGCGCGACAAGATTGAATCCGTGCGCAGCGAGGTACCCACCCTGCGCAACGTGTTCGTCATCGAAGCAGGCGGCCTGAACGCCATCAAGACCTATGGCGAAAGCGTCACCGATGCCGAATTCTGGGAATACAAGAACGCCTCCCACGGCGACGACCGCGCCACCATCGTTTACA
>NZ_RRYI01000218.1 GCF_003931565.1 Caulobacter sp. 602-1 | reverse complement strand
GATCAGCTTGCAGAGCGACGCGGCCCGGCGGGTGATCAGCGGGAAGTCGTAGGTGGCGCCCAGGCCTTTCAGGTCATGAGCGCGCAGATAGAGGGTCTCGACCGTCTGGGCGTTGAGGCCCTCGGTGCGGACGCCCTGGCGGGCGGCCTCCAGCTTGACGATCTCGTCGTTCAGCCCTTGGGCGAAGTTGCCGGACAGGCTCTTCAGAGCCGCCTCGGCCTTGGCGATGGCGGCCATGTCGATGCCGCCCCGACCGCCCACCTTGAGCTTGA
>NZ_RRYI01000217.1 GCF_003931565.1 Caulobacter sp. 602-1 | reverse complement strand
ATTCAAAAAGGTTCCGGATTCTCTTGATAGCATATGAGCGACATCTTTATACAATGATGCTCTACGGGAATCACAAGATTTTTGTAGTGTTTCAGATTTTCAGTAGAATGGCGACAGCCAAATCCCGCTGGCTTGCTAGTAAAGCGTTGTCCTCGGGGGGAGCTTTGTTTGTTGTTGAAAGATAACGCGGCATCGAATAGATAGGGGAGGACCGGCATGGGATGTCACCAACGTGCGGAAACCTCCGGCCTCATCTCCTTTCTGATTTGTGC
>NZ_RRYI01000021.1 GCF_003931565.1 Caulobacter sp. 602-1 | reverse complement strand
CCGTTCGTCGCCGCCAGCCGCGGCTACATCGACGACGTCATCATGCCACACGGCACCCGTCGCCGCATCGTGCGGGGACTCAAGAGCCTCAAGGGCAAGGAACTGGCGAACCCTTGGAAGAAGCACGACAACATCCCGCTGTAGGCGAACGCATCGACGGGGACGGGGATAAACACCTTGTCCCCATGTGGGAGCAGGTGGCGCGCAGCGCCGGAGGACGGATAGCTGGGCCTGGATTAGCGTTACGGCTCAAGCGGTTAAGCTTGTGCGCCCCCTGACCCTACCGCCTTCATCCGCAAGGGGAGAAGGGTGTTCGATGAGCATTCACGCCCTTGCGTCCCCGGCTCCGAAACCTGCCGTATTCTCTACCCACCTCGTCGCGAGGAAGGGGCGCATGGCCAGCGACCGTTGCGGCGGCGGGGGGCGGTCGAGCGGGCGCGCTCTTCGGCGCGGGGGAAACTCCGCAACTGCATCCCTCTGGCGGCGGTCGGCCCTGGAACACAGAAACGACGTGGGATGTCGGGC
>NZ_RRYI01000216.1 GCF_003931565.1 Caulobacter sp. 602-1 | reverse complement strand
ATTTGCGGGTTACGTTCTCAGTGGAGCAGCAGTTGCCGGCCGGCAAACATCCGCGTGGCCGCCGTCACGCACGCGGGCCGGTTAAAGTGCTGGGCACCGCCAAAGATCTGAAGGCATTGCAACGCGAATTCGCCGCGCAGGCGGAGGCTTCGGCCCGTCAGATGGTCAAGAAACAGGCCGAACAGGCCGGCGAGCAAGGCAAGCTGGTGCAACAGGCGAATCTGCTGCATAAGGCGGGTGCCACTACCGAGTCGAGGGCCACGATGCTATGG
>NZ_RRYI01000215.1 GCF_003931565.1 Caulobacter sp. 602-1 | reverse complement strand
ACGGAACGCCGTTCGAGCCGTATTGGAACTGGAACGGGTTGCCAGCCTGGTCGAAGGCGATCCCTTGCAGCGGACCGGCCGTGATCAAGCCGTACTTGGTCTAGGCGTACGGCTGGGCGTTGTCGCGCATCACGTACCGCGGCGAGCCGTCATTGAGGACGTTGCGATCGATCATGGTCGTCTGGGTGCACCAGTGACGGTCACCCGCCAGGTCCAGGCCGAAGTCGCCCGGACCGACGCCGTTCTCCTTGGCCCATTCGACGCTGCCGACCA
>NZ_RRYI01000214.1 GCF_003931565.1 Caulobacter sp. 602-1 | reverse complement strand
GCATTTCGTCCCGTTATTCGTTATGCGCAAGGCGGAAGAGGCCGAGGGTAAGTACTACTACGTTGGCCACGTTGCCGCGTTTGACAACCCTCAGCTCACCACCAAACCTGACGCAAGCGGACAAGGCAGCGTGAAGGTCACGCTGTCGATCCTGCGGTTGGCCCGGCAAATCGATCCGGAGCTCTATCGGCATTTGGTCAGCTGATGCCTCTCAACTCCGCAAGCGTACGGCGGCGGCCATTCCACAGTCGCCATAGGTGGGGTGGAGCATGA
>NZ_RRYI01000213.1 GCF_003931565.1 Caulobacter sp. 602-1 | reverse complement strand
GGTAGTGGTCACAGCCTTGCCGAGTTCGGCAACCTCGTCGTCAGCCTCTTCAATGGTCTCGATTTCGCTGACTGTGCCCCAGTCGCCATCAGCGGCAAAGAGCTTGGCTGCGCTGAAGAACGCAAGTCGCAAGGCCGCAAGAATAGCCAGCGCTAAAATGGCGCCGAGCCCGCCCCAGACCATCTGCCAAATCAGGCTAGAGGTGACTGCGGTAGTGTTGCCGGAGATCAA
>NZ_RRYI01000212.1 GCF_003931565.1 Caulobacter sp. 602-1 | reverse complement strand
CTTTCGGCCTGGGTCAAGGCCAGCCTGGAGAAGGCCTCGCCCGGCAAGGTCGACGACAAGGCCGCCTTGGTGACGGGCGCCGAGGACATCTCGATGTACGCCGAGAAGGTCCCGGCGGTGTTCGTGCAACTGGGCGGACGCAAGGCCGACGTGCCGGCGGCGACCGCGCCGGTCAACCACTCGCCCTATTTCGACGTCGACGAGGCGGTGTTCGAGACCGGCGTGAAGGCCGAGGTCTTCATGGCGCTGGACTATCTGGAGCGGAAATAGCCTG
>NZ_RRYI01000211.1 GCF_003931565.1 Caulobacter sp. 602-1 | reverse complement strand
TATCGGAAAATGCTCTAGGGCCGGGGGCGGGCCATTTCTTCCAGTCGCCGGCGCGGCGCGTCGGCGATGCCCGCCCACAGGATGCGGGCCAGCTCCACGCGATAGGCGGCGGGGTAGCCGGTGATGAATGTCGCCGCCAGGCCGTCCAGCATCGCGCGGCTGAGGTCCTTGCGGGCCAGTATGGCCTTGCGGTCGACCGGCGCCTCGGTGTCGGAGGCCGCGACGCGCTTGTCGAGCGCGATCGCCGCGTGGACGGCCAGGTTCACCAGGGCCG
>NZ_RRYI01000210.1 GCF_003931565.1 Caulobacter sp. 602-1 | reverse complement strand
GTGCGCCCGTCACCAAGCACCAGCAGCGGACGCACCGACATCACCGAGCTGACCCTGGCCTGCGGCCCCGACAACCGACTCGCCGAAAAAGGCTGGACCACCCACAACAACACCCACGGCCACACCGAATGGCTACCACCACCCCACCTCGACCACGGCCAACCCCGCACCAACACCTTCCACCACCCCGAACGATTCCTCCACAACCAAGACGACGACGACGAACCCGATTGA
>NZ_RRYI01000209.1 GCF_003931565.1 Caulobacter sp. 602-1 | reverse complement strand
AACGGGACATTTCAATATCAGCCTCGGGGCGGTAACCACGGCAACGGGCATTGGTGCCGCGCTGTCTAATCTTGTTGCCGGCTGGATCGTGGTCGTCGCGGGCTATGACGCGGCATTCATGTCGCTGGGTGCGCTCGCCGGGGCCGGCTTCCTCCTGTACCTGGTCGCGATGCCGGAAACCGTGGATTCGGATGTCCGGGTGCGGTCGCGGCCAACCCTCGGGGGGAAGTGACCAATACCACAGTTCTGTGTCGTCGCTGCCGCCAGCCCTCGC
>NZ_RRYI01000208.1 GCF_003931565.1 Caulobacter sp. 602-1 | reverse complement strand
GAGGTCCACCATCGCCCGCGGCAGACGGCCGCCGCCCTGCTCATCCCGCGCGACATGGAGGCCGTTCTCTCTCTGCTCTCAGCCTTCGAAGCTGAGGCCGGCCCCCTGCTGACCGCATTCGAGGGCATGTCCAAGGCCGCGATGGAACGCGCCATCGCTCATGTTCCTTCGCTGTCCAACCCCTTCTCCGGCGGAACGCCGGACGACGCCGTCCTGGTCGAGCTGACCCGCTCTTGGGCGCCGCGCGGGGGCGAGGAATCCCTCGACGAAACCC
>NZ_RRYI01000020.1 GCF_003931565.1 Caulobacter sp. 602-1 | reverse complement strand
CGGCGACACCGTCCGCGTTCCGGCCGAGCGCCTGGACGAACTGATGGACCGGGTGGGCGAGCTGGTCATCGCCCAGTCGCGCCTCAAGCAACTGGCCGCCTCGTCGTCCGACGTCGCCCTGCGCGCGGTGGCCGAGGAAATCGAGCGCCTGGCCAGCGAGATGCGCGACACCATGATGGTCGTGCGCATGGTGCCGATCGCCCAGCTGTTCGGCCGCTTCCGGCGCCTGATCCACGATCTGGAGCGCGACACCGGCAAGCAGATCGAGCTGTCGACCGAAGGCGAGACCACCGAGCTGGACAAGACGGTGATCGAGCGCCTGGCCGATCCGCTGATCCACCTGATCCGCAACTCGGCGGACCACGGCCTGGAAGGCGCCGAGCAACGCGCCGCCGCCGGCAAGCCGACCGTGGGCAAGATCATGCTGGCCGCCCGCCAGTCCGGCGCCGAGGTGGTGATCACCATCACCGACGACGGCCGCGGCGTCGACCGCGCCCGCGTCCGCGCCAAGGCCGAGGAGAACGGCCTGATCCAGCC
>NZ_RRYI01000207.1 GCF_003931565.1 Caulobacter sp. 602-1 | reverse complement strand
ATGCATGCTTCTTGACGCTGGAAATCATGCGCACCGGCACACCCGCTCCAGAGAGCAGCAGCACCACACCCCACGGCCACCATAATGTGCCGCACATCAGTAGGGCAATAATCCATGCAATAACACAACACACAATCAGCAACGTGCGTGCGCCGGACTCCCCCATACGCACGGCCAGCGTACGTTTGTTATGTTCGCGGTCTTCGTCGATATCACGTAGGTTGTTCACCATCAGTATGTGGCAGGAGAACAATCCTGCCGCCACGGCACCCAG
>NZ_RRYI01000206.1 GCF_003931565.1 Caulobacter sp. 602-1 | reverse complement strand
CGACCCGGAATTCTAAAGGAGGATTTTCATGTCGATATCCATAGTGGACATTCCCGTCTCCCAGTTGACGCCGAACCCGCATAATCCGCGCAGGGACGTGGGCGACGTAAGGGAGCTGGCGGACAGCATCAAGGCGCAGGGCATCAAACAGGAACTGCTGGTCACCCCGTCCGGCGACCGGGACGGCAGGCCCATGTACCGCGTGGTCATCGGGCATCGCAGGCTCGCGGCCGCCAGGCTCGCCGGCCTGGACATGGTGCCGTGCCGCGTGGAG
>NZ_RRYI01000205.1 GCF_003931565.1 Caulobacter sp. 602-1 | reverse complement strand
AGAGCGGCCTCGGTCCAGATGGCGCACACTTCGGCGCCACTCCAGCCTTCAGTACGCCGCGCGATGTCTTCCAATGGCAGTTCGCCCTCGATGGACAGCGAGTGGGCCTGCACCTGCAGAATGCCCAAACGGTCGCGCTCGGACGGCATCGGGAAGGGAATCTGCAAATCGAAACGCCCCGGACGCAGCAGAGCGGGATCCACATCCTCAATACGGTTCGTCGCGGCGACCACCACCACATTGCCCTTGGACTCGAAACCATCCATCAACGTCAG
>NZ_RRYI01000204.1 GCF_003931565.1 Caulobacter sp. 602-1 | reverse complement strand
CCGGCGATGCTGTTCGGCGCGGTGGCGGTGCTGGCCACCGTCCTGCACGCCCTGCCCTGGGTGTGGAAGGTCCAGCCGCTGTCGCAGGTGCAGTTCGCCTATCGCATCATCGCGGTCAGCGAGGCCGCCGCCGTGGCCGCCGTCTGTCTGGCCGCCGTGTCCGGCCGCCCCCGTCGCCTGGCGGCGCTGATGGTGGTCCCGGCGGTGCTCGCCGGCTGGCTGCTGGTCCTGTCCTGGCCTGGCCTGCGCGCGGTCACCACCATCCCCGTCGACCC
>NZ_RRYI01000203.1 GCF_003931565.1 Caulobacter sp. 602-1 | reverse complement strand
CAGGTAGCGGTCGCTGGGGCGGTCCATGACCGCCGAGATCACGCGCAGGATGCGCCAGTCGTCGGGCAGGTGGGCCGAGACGATGTCCAGCATCAGGGGGCCGGCGTCATCGCTGATCCGGCAGGCGTCGCGATAGGCCAGGCGCGCGGCGGCGGCACGCTCGTCCGACATGCGGCTGACCCACTCCGACAGCTTGGGCAGGCACGAGCGGGTGATGGCCGACAGTTGCAGCCACATGGCCAGCTGCTCGGGGTCGCAGATCGAGCGCACGCTGTC
>NZ_RRYI01000202.1 GCF_003931565.1 Caulobacter sp. 602-1 | reverse complement strand
CGCCATGCCGAACTCGGACGCCAAGGAGCGCGCCGTCGACCGCGTGGCCGAGGCCTCTGACCGCCTCAACGAGGCCGTGCGCCGCGCCATCGAGGCCGGCTACTCGGTCGAGCTGGTGCGGGCCTCGCGCCACCACGACGGCTCGGGCAACTGGGGCGACCAGATCGTCCCCACCGTCCGTGACAAGGGCACCGAAAAGAGCGCCTAACTAAAGATAACCGACCAGAGTCCCGAAGATGGCTCCCCGGACCTCCCGGGGAGCCGATCCCACCGCCA
>NZ_RRYI01000201.1 GCF_003931565.1 Caulobacter sp. 602-1 | reverse complement strand
GCGGCCGGCGTCATCCACACAGACTTCGAGAAGGGCTACATCCGCGCCGAGACCATCGCCTTCGACCACTTCATCAAGCTGGGCGGCGAAAACGGCGCCAAGGCAGCCGGCAAGATGCGGGCCGAGGGCAAGGACTACGTCGTCAAGGACGGCGACGCGATGCACTTCCGCTTCAACGTCTAAGCGTTCAGAACAGACCAGCGGCCGGAGCGTAAACGCCCCGGCCGTTTCTCATTGGCGAGCACGCCTATGTCCGACACCGTCACCCTGACCTCC
>NZ_RRYI01000200.1 GCF_003931565.1 Caulobacter sp. 602-1 | reverse complement strand
TTCGCGGGTCCCGAAGGCCAATCGCGACTACTGGCTGGCCAAGGTGGCCCGCAATGTCGCCCGCGACGAGCGCTCGATCCAGGCGCTGGAAGCCGCCGGCTGGCGCGCCGAGATGGTCTGAGAGTGCGACTTCAAGGATGAGGCGGCGCTGACCGCCAGGCTTCAGGCTCTGCTGGCCTCGACGTCGGCGTCTTCGGATCGGGCGGCGGTCCCTGCCAGGACATGAGCGAGGGCGCCGAACAGTTCGACCGGGTCGATCGGTTTGGCGACGTGGGC
>NZ_RRYI01000199.1 GCF_003931565.1 Caulobacter sp. 602-1 | reverse complement strand
AGACAATCTCATACCCCTCGCGCACAAAACGCAACACTTCACGATGCACCTTGCCTACCAGCGGGCAAGTAGCGTCCACCACGTGCATACCACGGCGCTGAGCCTCCGACTTCACCACCGGAGATACGCCATGAGCGGAAAACACCACCGGAATGCCAGCCGCAGCGGCCGCATCCGGAATCTCGCTCAACTCTTGGACGAATACCGCACCCTGGCCTGCCAAATCCTCGACCACATGCTTGTTATGCACGATTTGCCTACGCACATACACCGGCG
>NZ_RRYI01000198.1 GCF_003931565.1 Caulobacter sp. 602-1 | reverse complement strand
CCATCCTGACCTTCCTGTCTAGCTGGAACAACTTCCTATGGCCATTGGTTTCCGCGCAAAGCGAGGAGATGTACACGCTGCCAGTAGCCCTGTCCCTCTACTCCACGGGCCAGAACGCCACCAACTACAGTGTGCTGCTCGCCGGCGCCGTGCTGGTCATCACACCCATCCTGCTCTTGTTCGTATTCCTGCAGCGCTACTTCATTCAGGGCGTGGCTATGACGGGCATTAAATAAGCGGGAATTAAACAAGAAAGATAAGCTTCGATGTCTTCTC
>NZ_RRYI01000001.1 GCF_003931565.1 Caulobacter sp. 602-1 | reverse complement strand
GTGTCAAATCGTTTTTTTCAAAACTTTCCGACAAACCCGCCAACCAACCCCAAGGTCACCAGCGGAGCCGGCAGCTTCTAAAGAAACCACCAAATCCAGTCAAGCAATTATTTCGAAAAGAAATAGAAGCTTTTCCGGATCGAAATACTTGGAAGCTCTTGCGAACATCTTCGTATTTCTGGGAGGGCGGCTTCTAACGAAGCAGAACTCCCGGGTCAACCGTCCTTTTCACTTTTGTTTCCTTGAGGGCCGAAGCCATTTCAGAACGCAAAAGGTGACCGAGGCGCGCCGCTTGGGAGCGCCGTAAGTCAGAAGAGATTCGATTGAGGCTGCGGAACTTAACGATCCGCTTTCAGAAACGCAAGTCCAAAAGGCCAAGGTTTCGTCCGGCGGGCCGTGGCCCCGAAGCGAGGGGCGGCTTCTAGAGCCCACGCCCCGCTCCGGCAAGCGCGGAATCGCGGATTCATCCCCAGACCCTCCCATTCCCTGTGCATGAACGGCGTCATCCAGGCTTGCGCGCCGGCCTGGCCTCGCTCAGAAGGCTGAGCACTCTATAGAGCGCGCCCGCACGGACACGCCCGCTAGGCTTCATGTAAAAGGTCCCCGGCGTCCATGTTGTCCCAGAAGGCCCGCTACGCCCTGCGCGCGATGATCGAACTGGCCCGCGCGGACGCCCAGGTGACCGCCGGCGAACTGGCCCAGCGCGCCGACGCCCCTCGCAAGTTTCTGGAAGCCATCCTTCTATCTCTCTCGCGCGAGGGCCTGGTGATCAGCCGGCGCGGCAAGTTCGGGGGATATGTGCTGGGTCGTCCGGCCGGGGAGATCAGCTTCGCGGAGATCATCCGCCTGGTGGACGGCCCCCTGGCCCTGGCGCCCTGCGTCAGCCGCACCGCCTTCCGCCGTTGCGAGGACTGCCGGGATCTCGTCACCTGCGCCCTGCGCGAAGCCCTGTTGCGGGCCCGCGACGCCACGGCCGCCGTGCTCGAAGGTTACAGCGTCGCCGACGCCGTCCAGGGCGCCGGGGCCGAACTGATCGAGGGCTGACGTCCGTCATATATAGAGAAGCTCTGCGAGCGTGACCCCGGCCGCGCGCCAGCGGCCAGGGTCACGCTCCGCGGGAGCGCGTCCGCCAGGGGGTTCGCCGCCTTATCAGCCCGCGGCGATATAGGCCTTGAGACCCTCGGCCTCGGCCTGGGCCTCGTTGATCTTGTATTTCACGAGGTCGCCGATCGAGACGATCCCCGCCAAACGCCCGCCCCTGACCACCGGCAGGTGTCGAATCCGACGGTCGGTCATGCGTTCGAGCAGGGCGTCGATCGTCTCGTCCGGTTGGGCGAACACCACGCTGGTGCTCATGCAGGCGCTGACCGGCTTGGTCAGCGCGCCGGCGCCTTCCTTGGCGATGGCCCGAACGATGTCCCGTTCGGAAAGGATTCCAACCACCGCTTCCTCGCCGTCGACCACCACCATGGCCCCGACACGTCTGGTATGAAGCAAGGCGGCCGCCGCGCCGATGGTCTCCTGTGGAGAGGCCGTGAACACGAGATCGCCCTTGTCTTTCAGGATCTGAGAAACCAGCACCGCGCTTCTCCCTTATGTTCTTCTAGGCAAGGAGGGTCTCGCAAAGAGGCCGCGCGATCAATGGGTTTCGGGACTTTCGGGATGAACGCCGGCCCAGCGGGCGAACGGACCGATCAGCAGGACGCCGACGACAAAGCCGACGAGGTGCGCCTCCCAGGCCACCGCGCCGGCCCCCATGGTCAGCAGGCCGCCCGCAACCGCCATCACCAGATTGACGATCAGCCAGCCCAGGCCCAGCGAGATGACGCGAGGCCCCAGGATCGGTCCGACCCGTCCCGGATAGTCCATGATCCGGGCGGCCGCGCCCATCAGGGCCGAGACCGCCCCGGACGCGCCGATCACCGCATTGGCGCTGTCTGGATGGATCGCCGCGTAGCCGACGCCCGACAGCGCGCCGCTCACCAGATAGAAGAGGCAGAAGATTCCCCCTCCCCGGCCGTTTAGTCCCACCAGCCGGGCCACGGGAGCGCCAAAGGCCAGGGCGAAGGCGCTATTCATCAGGGCGTGAACCCAGCCGCCGTGCACGAACATCATGGTCACGGGCCCCGTCCAGACACCGTTCCAGAAGTCCCGCGGGACCAGGGCCAGGGACTCGACGGTCGCGTCGCTGGCGCGCGACAGCAGGATGTGCGGGACCAGGATCGAAGCCGCCGCCAGCAGGGCGGGCCAGGGCGCGTTGAAGATCGGCTCGGAACGCTGCTCGCTCATGGCATCTATCTAGGGCGCCTCACGACGATTCGAACCACCGCCCATCGCCCCGGCGCGCGCTTAACCATTTTTTCTCGACCTAGGGCCTACACGTCGATCTGTACCTTTTTGGCACGGGTGTTGCTTGCCGCGCCGTGTCGACAGTTCGCGGAGCCTTTCATGGCCTGGCATCGGAAAAAGAACATGGGCGTCGCGACGGCCACCGCCGTCGTCTTCACGCTGTGCATCCCCACGCTAGGTCTCGGCGGCGTCGCCGCGGCGCAGTCGATGTCGACCAACTCGGCCTCGTTCAACGCCGGCTATGGCCGCAGCTCGGGCCAGGAAAACCGTATGGTCGAGTATTCGACCCGCGACGCCAACGGCAACCGGGTGATCGTCGACGGCGTCATGCTGACGGGTTCCGACCAAAGCGTGTTCTCGTCGAGCCGTTCGTCCGGCTCGCTGGACGCCTATTCGGGCGTCGGCGGCGTGGGCGGCTACGCCGGCTCTACCGCGATCGGCAACAACCTGACGGTCATCACCCAGGGCAACAACAACACGGTCATCGTCAATTCCAGCCAGGTGAACAACGGCAACGTCACCGCCGGCTCGAACGTGGTGAAGGCGGGAACTCCGCAATGAACTTCAAACGCACGAGTCTCGTCCTGGCCCTAGTGGGCGCGACGGCTTTGACCGGCTGTGGCGGCGTGCCCGTGGCCTCGACGGCCGGCAACTACGCCAAGCCGATCGGCAGCGCGCCGGTCACGGCCAATCCCACCGACTATTCGGCCGCCCTGGTCTGTCTGAACCAGTACGCCCGCGCCAATCACGTGGCCGCGCCGCGCATCGCCATCGGCCGCATCGCCGACTACACCGGCAAGGAAGAGTCCGACGGCTCTGGCCGCAAGGTGACGCAGGGCGCCTCGCTGATGGCCTTCTCAGCCTTCGCCAAGGCCGGCATGCCCATGGTCGAGCGCTTCGACACCTCGGTGTCGGAGTTCGAGCTGAAGTACGCCAACAACAAGCTGATCTCGGACCGTCCCAACCCCGCGCCCGACGCGCCGGCGGACTACCGCAAGATCATCGCCGGCCAGGTGCCCGGCTCCGACTTCTACGTGGTCGGCGGCATCACCGAGCTGAACTACAACATCCGCTCGGCCGGCGTGGACGCCTATGTCGGCGACAAGGACACCGACGGGCTGAAAGGCAACTTCCGCCGCCGCGTCTTCGTCATGAACATCGCGCTGGACCTGCGCATGGTGAACACCCGCACGCTCGAGGTGGTGGACGTCATCTCGTACCAGAAGCAGGTGGTCGGCCGCGAGATCAGCGCCGGCATCTTCGACTTCCTGAACGGCAACATCTTCGACATCTCGGCCGGCCGCGGGGCGCTGGAGCCCATGCAGCTGGCGGTGCGCGCCCTAATCGAGCGGGCCACCGTCGAGATGAGCGCCAACCTCTACGGCATGCCCGGCCCGCAAAGCTGCCTGCGCTACGACCCGTTCGGCGACGCCACGGTCGGCCAGACCGGCGCCTTCACTCCGGCCTACGACAACCTGGGAACGAACAATGCGCAAACCCGCGACGACCCGTCTCGCTGGAACGCGAAGCGTGATCCCGATATTCGCGATTCTAAGCGCGGTCGTTACTAGCCAGCCCGCTTACGCCCAGACGACCTCGCCGAGCCCGGTTCTCAACAACCAGATCAATCTCGGCGAGCTCTTCTCGGAGCAGACGCTGAACGTCCAGACGGTGTCCGACGGCGTCACCGCCAGCACGACGGCCCAGGCCAACGGCGTCTCGATCGGCGTGACCAACGCCGACGCCTCGGCCGACTCGACCCAGGAAAACCAGGGCAAGGTCTACGCCCACGGCGTGGTGGATGTCGGCGCCGACGCCGGCGCGGTCTCGGCGGTGCGCACCACGGCGGTCGGCAATTCCGGCGCCCTCTCCGCGTCCAACGGCACGGTCTCGGCCCGCGTCGTCCAGGTCAATTCCGACACGGTCACCGCGCGTGGCCAGGTCGAGGCGGCCAACGCCTCGGCCAAGGACCTGACCGTCTCGACCCTGGCCATGGGCAACAGCCAGGGCGTCAATCTGGACAACGGCTCGGCCGGAGTGCGGATCAGCCAGTCGACCACGGCCAATGTCCTCGCTGACGGCGGCGCGAACGTCGGCTACGTCTCGGGGACCAGCGCGGTCTCCGCGACCACCGCGGGCAACAACATCAATATCAGCGGCGGCAACCAGTCGGCCGTCCGCGCCATCACCGATCAGGCGAACACGGCCGAGGTGACCCAGGCCAGCAAGTTCACGGCTTACGGCAACAGCTACCTGTCGGCGACGGTGGCCACGGCCACCGGCAACAACCTGGCGGTCCAGAACGAGGGTCCGCTGGCGGACGTCACGTCCAACCAGTGGAACACCTCGTACGTGCGCGGCCAGGCGCAGGGGACCTCGTATCTGTTCGGCGCGGCCCAGACGAGCGCCTACGCCGCCGGCAATTCCTCACAGGTCAACAATGTCGGCGCGGATCTGACCCTGGACAACCTGCAGACCAATACCGGCGGCGGCGTCGAGGCGATCGCCAGCTTCGAGGGCCAGGACGGCTACGACACGGTGACCAGCGCCACGGCGATGGGCAATGCGGTGACCGGCTACGCCTGCTCCAAGTGCAACGGCCGCATGACCGTGACCAACAACCAGACCAACAGCGCCGACATCGGCGCCAGCTCCAGCACCACGATCAATTCTGGCCGCCAGGTGACGGGCGTCTCGACCGCCATCGGCAACAACGCCAGCTTCAACGTGACCTCGCCAGGATACTAGGCCGCCTCACCTAGGCGGAACGCACGCGCCCTGCCCCAGCGACAAGCCTTACGGCTTCGCGGCGCGGTGCAGCCTGTGCATGTCGTCGCGCCGCATGCCGCCGATCGTGGCGGCGACGCTGGCGGCGAAGGCGCTGGTCAGGGCGCCGATGCCCAGGAACAGGGAGATCTGCGCGCCGATCTGCCCGGCGCGGATCACTTCGGCCGGCGCCAGCGCATCGACCGACGCGGCCGGGGCCTGAGCCGTCAACGCCCCCAGCACCAGCAGTCCAACGACGCTGGTCGCCCAGGCCAGCAGACCGTGAGCCGTATCGCGGAAATAGGTCTCGTGATCATGGACGTGCAGCCATTTGGTTCGCAGCCGTCCGGTCAGATACCCGCCCAGCATGCTCGCCACGACCTGACAGGCGACGAAGACCGCGCCGACCGCCGGCGTGAAATCATCAGCCTCCAGGCCCGCGGGCCAGCGCGGCGCCATCTTCAGGCCCAGGCCTGCGCCCAGCGATACGAGAACGAAGAGCAGCGCGACCGTCGCTGCGGCGCCAGCCCAGATCGCATCCCAGCTGACGGCCGACTGGTGCTCGTCGGGGATGTCGACTGTTGAAAGTTCGGCTCCGTAAGCCATGGCGACAGTCCTCCGGCTCAAAAATGGTGGGTGCAGAAGGCCAGGAGGAGAATGATGGGGAGAGGAACCCCCAGCAGCATCAGAAGAATCGATCGCATGGCGTGAAGCCCCTTGCTCGAGATGAAAGGGCGCTTCGCGTCCATAGCCGCGCCTTGTTCGATCAACGATGCTAACGAGCCGAGAGTTCCGGCGCGCATCGCGGCGCGTCCGGGGGCCGATCTCAGGCCCGAACGCCGTCCAGCGTCGCCCCATCCGCCGGCTTCCGCCCGCGGTCATCGCCCCAGAGGGAGATCTTCAGCAGCAGCTCTCGCGGGCTGATCGGCTTGCCGACGTGGTCGTCCATGCCGCTGGCGCGATAGAAGGCGATCTGCTCGGGCAGGACATTGGCGGTCAGGGCGATGATCGGGGTCTGGCCCGTCTCGCCCGGCATCGCCCGGATCGCCCGGGTGGCGGCCAGACCGTCCATGCGCGGCATCTGCACGTCCATCAACACGAGATCGTAGCCGCCGGAGGCCACGGCCTCGACCGCCGCGTGGCCGTCGGCGACGACGTCGGCCGCGTGGCCCATCGCGCGGACGAGCGCGCCGATCAGTTCGCGATTGGCCTCGTTGTCGTCGGCGACCAACAGGTTCAGCGGCCGCGACGGCGCTTGTGGGACCTCGGGCTCGCGGCTTTCGGGGGCCACGGCGACCGGCAGGTCCAGCACGCACCAGAAACGCGCGCCCTCCCCGGCGATGCTGTCGACCCCGATCTGGCCGCCCATCAGTTCGACGATCTCCTTGCTGATCGCCAGGCCCAGGCCCGTACCGCCGAACTTGCGCGATACCTCGGGCCCAGCCTGGGCGAACCGATCGAAAACGAAGCCCAGCATCGCCTCGGGCACGCCGACGCCGGTGTCGGACACCGCAAGCTCCAGACGGGCGAAGCCAGGCTGCGCGCCCTCGCGCCGCGCCGCGCTCAGCACCACGGAGCCGACCTGGGTGAACTTGACGGCGTTGCCGAGGAAGTTCACCAGCACCTGGCGCAGGCGATCGCCGTCGCCCTCCAGCCAAGCGGGGCAGAACGGATCGATGTCGAGCTTGAGGTCCAGCCCCTTGGCTCCAGCCTGGGCTTCGAAGATGCCAGCCGTGGCGCCGAGCAGGGCGCGCAGCTCGAACGGCCGGGTCTCCAGACTGACCCCGCCGGCCTCCAGCTTCGAGAAGTCGAGGACGTCGTTCAGGGTGTCCAGCAACACGGTCCCGGCATCGCGGATGCGCGCCAGGCGGCGGCGCTGTTCGGCGTCCAACTCCGAAGCGTCCAGCAGATCGGTAAAGCCGAGGATGCTGGTCAGCGGCGTGCGTAGTTCGTGGCTCATATTGGCCAGGAAGTCCTGGCGCGCGGCCATGGCGGCCTCGGCCCGCTGGCGGGCGTCGGCCAGGGCGGACTGGGCCTCGACCTCCTCGGTGATGTCGGTCTCGTTGACCAGGATGCAGGGATCGCCGGTTACAGGGTCGGGCGTGCGGCGGGCGGCCAGACCATGCCAGCGCTCGCCGTGGGCGGTGATCACCCGATAGGCCCCCTCGATCGTCTCGCCGCCCAGGGTCGAGGCCCACAACGCGCCGCCAGCGTCGCCATCGGCGAAGATCTCGGCGAAACGGGTGTTCTCGCCCGGGTAACTGGCCAGGGCGGCGGGGTTGCCGAAGATGCGAAAGCCGTCGGCGTCGTACAGCGAGACCAGAGCGCTGGTGTGGCGCAGGGCCTCTATGGCGCGATGCTCGTCGGCCTCCGGGGCGACCGTCGCGCCCTCGAACAGGAGCGCCTGGCCGCCATCCGGCAAGAGGATGCGCGAGATCGTGGTCTGGACCGTGACCGGCAGGCCCTTCGGATAGAAGGTCCAGCGCTCCTCGACGGCGCCGCCGCCTTCGATGCGCTTGGCGATGTCCTCCATGCGCACGCGCACGGCGGGGGACTGGTCGGAGAAGTCGCGCGCCAGGAGCTCGTCCAGCGAGGCCGCGCCCCACAGCGCGACCGCCGCGCGGTTGGCGTAGACCTTGCGCTTGCGGACGTCGTCGAACACCCAGACAGGCCGTCGCAGGCCGTCCAGGCCCAGACCAAGACGCGCGGGAACATCAGAAGCAGCAATATTGTCTGCGCTCGGCTTCAAGGCGATTACTGATGCTCCTCAAGCTCGGTTTCTCTAACAGGCCGCGCTTGGTGAGCCGTTAACGGGCAAATTTGTCGCACCCCGCCAACCCGCGCTCCGTGCTCGGCTCCCGCAGACTGGCCCGCGATTTTGACGTTTCCTCGGCGCGCGGCCTGCTATAGGGCCCAGACCTCCGCGACATACCGCCGCTTTAGTATTGAACGATCATGGCCTCCCCGACCCGCGCGCCTGTTCTCGCCCTCAAGGACGTTCGTCTCGCCGACGGCGCCAAGCCCCTGTTCGACGGCGTCGACCTGGCCCTGGAGCCGCGCGTCCGCGCCTGCCTGGTCGGTCGCAACGGCGCGGGCAAGTCCACGCTGCTGAAGATCCTGGCCGCCCAGGGCGTCGAGCCCGACAGCGGCGAGCGCGCCGTGCAGCCAGGCGCCAAGATCATCTTCGTCAGCCAGGAGCCGGAGATCACCGGCGACACCCTGCTGGACTACTGCACCGCCGGCGGCGCCGAGGACTATGAGGCCCAGGCCGCCCTGGCGGACTTCGGCCTGGATCCGGAGAAGAGCTCGCAAGGCCTGTCGGGGGGCGAGAAGCGCCGCGCCGCGCTGGCGAGAGCGTTCGCCGAGAAGCCTGACGTGCTGCTGCTGGACGAGCCGACCAACCACTTGGACATCTTCGCGATCCAGACCCTGGAAGAAGAGCTGGCCAACTCGAAGTGCGCCGCCCTGATCGTCAGCCACGATCGCGCCTTCCTGAACCGGGTCACCCAGCGCACCTACTGGCTGGAGCACCGCAAGGTGCGCCGCCTGGACAAGGGCTTCGCCGAGTTCGAGATCTGGAGCGAGCAGGTGCTGGCGGCCGAGGCCGAGGAAGAGCGCCGCCTCAACAAGGTGCTGGAACGCGAGAACGCCTGGCTGGCGCGCGGCGTCCAGGGGCGCCGAGCCCGCAATGAAGGCCGCCGCCGCGCCCTGATGGACCTGCGCGCCCAGAAGAAGGACCTGCAGGGCGACAAGCGCGGCTCGATGTACATGGCCGTCGAGAGCGCCGCGACTTCGGGCAAGAAGGTGATCGAGGCCAAGCACCTGACCAAGAAGTTCGGCGACCGCGTGATCGTCGAGGACTTCTCGACCCGCATCATGCGCGGCGACCGCGTGGCTCTGGTGGGCCCCAACGGCGCGGGCAAGACCACGCTGGTGCGCCTGCTGCTGGGCGAACTCGAACTCGACGCCGGCACGGTGCAGCTGGGCACCAATCTGGAGGTTTCCTACATCGACCAGGGCCGCATGGCGCTGTCGGACAAGATCACCCTGTGGGACTTCCTGACCCCCGGCGGCGGCGACTCCATCCTGGTCCGCGGCCAGCCCAAGCACGTGGCCGGCTACGCCAAGGACTTCCTGTTCACCGAGGCCCAGCTGCGCCAGCCGGTGACCAGCCTGTCGGGCGGCGAGCGCAACCGCCTGCTGCTGGCCCGGGCCCTGGCCAATCCCACCAACCTGATGGTGCTGGACGAACCGACCAACGACCTGGACATGGACACGCTGGACCTGCTGGAGGACCTGCTGGCCGACTTCGACGGCACGCTGATCCTCGTCAGCCACGACCGTGACTTCATCGATCGCCTCGCCACCTCGACCATCGCCATGAACGGTCACGGCAAGGTGCTGGAGACCCCCGGCGGCTGGACCGACCTGATCGACCAGAGCCCCGACTTCTTCAAAGGAGCCCGTGGGGCCAGTGTCGGCGCGTCGTTCACGCCGGTGGCCCGGGGGGCCAAGGCCGCCGCGCCCGCTCCGGCGGCCGCCGCGCCTCCGCCGAAGAAGGCCGGCAAGCTGACCTTCAAGGACCAACGGCGTCTCGAAGAGTGCGAAGCCCTGATCGCCAAGAGCCCGGCGATCATAGCCGCCTTCGAGAAGACCCTTGCCGACCCGAACCTCTACAGCCGCGATCCGGCGACCTTCGACAAGACCATGAAGGCCCTCGACAAGGCGCGCGCCGACCTGGAACAGGCCGAGATGGAGTGGCTGGAACTGGAAGAGAAGAAGGAAAACCTGGCCGGCTGATCCAGGTTTCGCGTCGCGCCACGGGCTCACGGCGGTGCGACCGCGAGAGCGCCGCCGACCTCTTGAATTGTCGGAGCGCCCATGCATTCTCAGCGATGCTCGCTCTCAACCTTGGAAATACAATCTCTTACGGTATCAACGTCGCCGAGGCGCGCTGCGGCGAAACGACACATCCAGCGATAAGCCGGCAACTGGGCCCTGGGCGAGCGTATTGAATGGTGACGTCGTCGCTCCCGGGATCGCCTAGCGATCACTTCCGAGAGCGTGGCGACGCCGGCGTTGTCCCCGAACCCGTTCGGACGTCGACGCCCGATCAAGGGGTCCATTGGGGGAGGCGTAGACGGCATGCCGCACAGGCTGGCCCAACAGGAACAACAACGGCAGACCGCGCTGTTGCTGGGGCTGTCCGTCGCCATCGTCGCCAGCCTGGCGTTCAGTGACTATCTGAGCCGCTCCATCCTGGGCGTCGCCGCCTTCTGGCCCGCCAACGCCCTGCTGGCCGCGGGTTTGCTCACCCTCGCGGGATCGCGGCGGTGGGCCCTGACCGCCATCTTCGTCGTCTTCCACCTGGCCTTCGACCTGCTGGTGAGCGACAGCCCCGCGCGCGCCGCGTTCAACACCGGCGTCGACACGCTGGAAGCCCTGGCCGTCCAGGCCGTCTTCCTGCGCCTCTGGGGCGGCCCGCCGCGCATCCGCACCCTGCGCTCGCTGGTCATGCTGCCGGCCGTGACCACGCCGATCGCCGCCGGGTTCTCCGTTCTCTGCGCCGGGCTCCTCACGCTGACTTTCGGCGACCCTTTCTGGAGCGTGCTGGTCGACTGGTTCCTGCGCGGCGCCCTGGGTCTGGCGATCGCTCTGCCGGCGACCCTGGTTCTGATCGACGCCGAGCACCGCCGCTCGTTCCATCGGACCTGGCGCGAGCGCCTGGCGCTGATGTTCGGCGTCGGCGCGATCACCCTGCTGTGCGCCCATCCGGCTTCGGGCCTGCCGCCGTTCCTGATCTTCCCGGTCGCCCTGATCGCCGCCTATCGCCTGGGCGCGCGCGGCGCGGCCATGGCCGCGCTGATCGTGGCGGTGATTGTCCTGCCCATCGCGATGGCCGGCGCCTCCCCGCGCTTCAACGCGGTCCTTGGCCCCACCGCTCAGGCGCGGACCATCCAGGTTTTCATCCTGGTGCTGTTCTACACCTGTCTGGCGGCCGGCCTGGCCCTGGCTCAGCAGGACCGGCTCAAGCGGCTGCTGCTGCGCCGCGAGCAGCTGACCCGCGCCGCCCGCGCCCGGGCCCTGGCCGCCACCGAGGCCAAGACCGAGTTCCTGGCCACCATGAGCCACGAGATCCGGACGCCGTTGAACAGCGTGCTCGGCTTCGCCCAGCTGCTGGCGGCGCGCGACGACCTGCCGCCTGACGCCCGTCGGCAGGTCAACCTGATCGACAGCGCCGGCGCGGCCCTGCTGACGGTGGTCAATGACATCCTCGACTTCTCGCGGGTCGAGGCGGGCCAGATCGAACTCATGCCCCAGCCGACCTCGGCCGCTGGCCTGATGCGCGACACCGTGGCGATCATGGCGCCCGAGGCCCGCGCCAAGGGCTTGACCCTGGACCTGGAGATCATCGACCCGGTCGAGGCCCTGCACGACCTGGACGCCGACCGTCTGCGCCAGGTGCTGATCAACCTCCTGAACAACGCGGTGAAGTTCACCGACGAGGGCCGCATCGACGCGCGCCTGATCGTCGAGCCCGGCGACCTCGAGGACCGCCTGCGCTTCGAGATCATCGACACCGGCGTCGGCATCGACCTGGACAAGCAGGCGCTGCTGTTCCAGCGCTTCTCCCAGGCCGACAGCTCGATGAGCCGGCTGCATGGCGGGGCTGGCCTGGGCCTGGCCATCTGCCGGGCGCTCGTGGACGTGATGGGCGGCAAGATCGGCGTCGACAGCGTGCCGGGCCGCGGCTCGTGTTTCTGGATCGAGCTCCTGGCCCCGACCGCTGAGCCGATCGCCGTACCCGAGCGGCCCAAGACCTCGACGCCGGGCGCAGCCAAGATCCTGATCGTCGACGACCACCCGATCAATCTGGAGATCGGCGCGGCCCTGCTGACCATGGTCGGCTTCGAGGTCGACGTCGCCGAGAACGGCAAGCAGGCCGTCGAACGCGTCGAAGCCGGCGACTACGACATCATCCTGATGGACATCCATATGCCGCAGATGGACGGACTGCAGGCGACGCGGGCGATCAAGGCGCTGCCGGGACGCGCGGGCAAGGCCCCGATCATCGCCATGAGCGCCGACGCCCTGCCCCGCCAGGTCGAGCGCTGCTACGCCGCCGGCATGGTCGACCACATCGCCAAGCCGATCCAGCGCGAGGTTCTGTACGCCAAGGTCGAGCGCTGGCTGAACCACAAGGCGGCGGCGGAGACTTAACCGGGCTAGCGGCGCGCGCCGCGGCTGCTTAACTTGCCTCCGAAACCGGGGGAGACCTTTCCGATGCAGCGCCGCGCCTTTGTCGTCACGGGGGCCGCCCTGGGCCTGATGGCCCTGCTCGCCGCCTGTTCGCCAGCCAGCAAGGAGACGGCCGCCCCGGCCGGCGAGACCAAGCTGAAGCTGGCCACCGACTGGCGGGCCGAGGCCGAGCTCGGCGGCTACTACCAGGCCCTGGCGACCGGCGAATACAAGAAGCGCGGTCTAGACGTGACCCTGATCCAGGGCGGCCCGGCGGTGAACGTGCCCCAGCTCCTGGCCACCGGCGCGGTCGACGTCGGCGTCGGCTCCAACAGCTACGTGGTCATGAACCTGATCAAGGAGAACGCGCCGGTGAAGGCGGTGGCGGCCTTCATGCAGAAGGACCCGTGGTCGCTGATCGCCCACCCCGACCAGGGCGTGAACAGCATCGCCGACATCAAGGGCCATCCGGTCCTGCTGTCCGACGCCTCGATCACCGGCTACTGGGCCTGGCTGAAGGCCAAGTACGGCTTCACCGACGACCAGGTCCGCAAGTACAACTATTCCACCGCGCCATTCCTGGCCGACAAGCGCGTGGTCCAGCAGGGCTATGTGACCAGCGAGCCCTACCTCATCGAGAAGGAAGGCAAGGTCAAACCCAAGGTCTTCCTGCTGGCCGACAGCGGCTATCCGGCCTACGGCTCGATGGCCCTGGTCAATGACAGCCTGATCGCCAGCAACCCGGCGGCCGTGCGGGCCTTCGTCGAGGCCACGGCGGCGGGCTGGAAGTCCTACCTCTACGGCGATCCCAAGCCGGGCGACGCGGCGATCCTGAAGGACAATCCGGAGATGACCCAGGACGTCCTCGACCAGGCCCGCGACAAGATGCGGTCGTACGGCGTGATCAGCGCCAACAATGGTCAAGGCGACATAGGCCTGATGACCGACGAGCGGTGGAGCGCGTTCTTCAAGGACGCCATGGCGCAGGGCGTCTATCCGAAGGACGGGCACTTCAAGAAGGCCTACACGCTGCAATTCCTGCCCAAGGGCCAATGAGCGATCCGGTCGCCCGCCTTTCCGGCGCCGAGGTCGACTATGCGCGGGGCCGCGCCCTGGGACCGCTCGACCTGGCGCTCGCAGCCGGCGAGATCGTCGCCCTGGTCGGACCGTCCGGCTGCGGCAAGTCCACCGCCCTGCGGCTGCTGGCGGGTCTCGAGGCGCCGACGCGCGGAACCGTGACCCGCGCCGCCGGCAAGGGTGAAACCTCGGTCGTCTTCCAGTCGCACACCCTGGCGCCGTGGCTGTCGGCGCGGGACAATGTCGCCCTGCCGCTGGAGCTGGCCGGGATGAACAAGGCCGCCGCCCGCGTCGCCGCCGAGGGCGCGCTGGACCAGGTCGGCCTGGGCGCCGCGCTCGCCGCCCGTCCCGCCCAGCTGTCCGGCGGCATGGCCATGCGCGCGTCGCTGGCCCGCGCCCTGGTCACCCGTCCGCGCCTGCTGCTGCTGGACGAGCCCTTCGCCGCCCTTGACGAGATCACCCGCCGAGCCCTGGCCGACGACGTGCTGGCCCTGGCCGCCGAGCTGAAGCCCGCCGTCGTCTTCGTGACCCACAATGTCGAGGAAGCCGTCTACATGGCGCGCCGCGTCGTGGTCATGACCCCCGGCCCCGGCCGCATCGCCGGCGAGATCGCCATCGACGGCCCTGTCGTCCGTCCGCCCGGTTTCCGCACCACCGAGGCGTTCCGCGCCGCGGCCGAAGCCGTCTCGACCCTGCTGGCGCAAGCGACGGAGCGCGCGGCGTGAAGCGCGTCCTCGCCCCCGCGATCCTGATCGCCGTCCTGCTGGGCGGCTGGGAGATCGCCTGCCGCGCCCTGGCCGTGCCGCCCTACCTGCTGCCCACGCCCAGCGCCATCGCCCACGCCTTCGCCGAGTCCTGGCCGCTGCTGCTGGGTTCCGCCTGGGCGACGCTATCCACCGCCCTGCTGGCCCTGGTCATCGCCAGTCTGGTCGCCTGCGCCCTGGCCCTGGCGGTCAGCCTGAACAGCCTGCTTGAAGACGCCGTCCGGCCGATCGCGGTCACCCTGCAGGTGACGCCACTGGTGGCCATCGCGCCGCTGGTGACCATCTGGGCCGGTATCGACCATCCCGAGCGCGCGGTGATCGGCCTGGCCGCCGTGGTCGCCTTCTTCCCGATCTTCTCCGGCGTCCTGGCGGGGCTCAAGGCGGTCGATCCCGACCTGGCCCGCCTGTTCGACCTCTATGGCGCCTCGCCCTGGCAGCGCCTAGTCCGCCTGCGCCTGCCGTCGGCCGTACCGGCCTTGCTGGAAGGTCATAAGGTCGCGGCCGGCCTGGCCATCATCGGCGCCGTCGTGGCCGAGTTCGTGGCCGGCTCCGGCGGGGCCCAGGGCCTCGCCTGGCGGATCCTGGAGGCCTATAATCGGCTGCAGACGGCCAAGGTCTTCGCCGCTCTGGCGTCGCTGGCCGTACTGGGCGTCGTCCTGAACGCGGTGATGGAGGCGATCGAGCGTCGGCTTCTGAACGCCTGGCGCGGGCGTTAGCCCAAGATTAAGCGACACGACTTACGACAGGTGTTCGATAGACGTCTTTCGGACCGGTCCATGCGCGCCGCCCTCCTCATCGCCGCCCTCGCCTGCGCCCCTCTGGCGTGCGCGAGCGCGTATGCGGAGACTGGCAAGGAAAGCCGCTATGGTCCCGCCCCCGAGCGCGCGCCCACGCCGGTGAACGGCCGGGCGCCTGGCTACACCGGCTCGACCTATGGCGGCCGCGCCCTGGGCTGGAGCGGCAAGCGCGAGATCGTCGCCCCTCAGGCTCAGACCGCCGCCCAGGTTCAGCCCTGGTGGGCTCGCCAGGCGCCTCAAGCGCCGCAGGCTCAGCGTCCGCCGACGGCGCGCGCCGCCTATCAGCCGCCCCAGGCTCCGCAAGCCCCCGGCGCCGCCCTGCCGCAGAACATCTATGACGCGCCCGCGCCCCGCGCCGCGCCGGTTCCGGTCGCCTATGCAGCGCCGACCGCGCCTGGCCAGACTCAACCCGCGCCGCAATTCCGCGACGGCCAGATCGGCGCCCGCACCTATTCCGTCGGCCGCCAGTTCGGCATGGCCCCCGACCCCATCCCCGCCGCCGGTCCGCCGCGCATGGTCCTGATCACCGCTCCGCCGGCGCTAGACGAGGACAAGCCACGCGAAGACGGCGCCGGCGATTGGTCGGCCAAGCCCGAGAAGGACAACAGCCAGTAATGCAGTCGTCCCGCCTCCACGACCTGATCACGCTCGCCAACGAGCCCTCGAGCGTCAAGCGCAGGGAGCTGCTGCGCGGCGTCACGGACATGTTCTTCGCCGGCGAGGGCCACAACGCCGTCGAGATGAGCCTGTTCGACGACGTCATGAGCCAGCTGGCCGGCGAGATGGAAGAGGCGGTCAAGGTCGAGCTGGCTCAGCGCCTCGGCGAAGCTCCGGCCCCGCCGCGCGGCCTGTCGCGCGCCCTGGCCTCGGATTCGATCGCCGTCGCCGCTCCGATCCTGCGCAACTCCAGCGCCCTGACCGACGAGGACCTGCTGCACGTGGCCCGCACCCAGGGTCAGGACCACCTGCGGGCCATCTCGCAGCGTCCCAGCGTGTCCAGCGTGGTGTCGGACGCCATCGTCGCGCGCGGCGATGACGACACCCTGGGCGTCCTGCTGCGCAACGAGGGCGCGGTGCTGTCGCGCGAGGCGCACGAGACCGTCGTCGACCGCGCCGCCGCCAACCCGTCGCTGCACGAGGCGGTCATCGACCGCAACAGCCTGCCGGTCGACCTGCTGAACGAGATGTACTTCATGGTCGAGGCGCGCCTGCGCGACCGGATCATGGAAAAGAACGCCGGCGTCGATCCCGCCATGCTGGAAGCCGCCCTGACGGCTGGCCGCAAGCGCGTCGCGGTCGAGGACGGCGCCCTGCCGGCCGACTTCGCCGAAGCCGAGAAGGAATTCCGCACCCTGCGGGCCAAGGCGCAGATTTCGCCGCAGATCCTGGCCAACATGCTGCGGGCCAAGCGCACGACCCTGTTCCTGGTGGCCTTGGCGGACATGGCCGACGTCGACTTCCACACCGCCCGCAAGATCCTGGAGCGGCGCGAGATGGACGCCCTGTCGGTGATCTGCAAGGCGGCAGACTTCGACCGCTCGCTGTTCCTGACCTTCGCCCTGCTGATCCTCGAGCCGACCGACGACGTGATGCTGAAAGCTAAGTCGTACGGCGAGCTCTACGCCGCCCTGCCCCGCGAGTCGGCCCTGCGCACGATCCGCTTCTGGCGCCTGCGCCGCACCACGGGCGACGTCGCCGCCGCTTAGGGCGGCCGCCCACACGACTCCGCCTAGAGCATTAAGGCGAAAACCGGCCGCTCGCGCGCCTTGCGTGCGCCATGTCCGACGGCCAAGGTGCCGCCCTCTTCTTCTCCTGCCCTGGATTCTCGATGATCAGCGCTTCGCGCTTGGCGCTCGTCGCCGCCGCCGGCCTCTCGCTCGCCGCCTGCTCGCATCTTCCCAAGCCTTCCATCCCGTTCATGAACAAGGACGGAGCCGACAAGCCGGCCGCCGCCGCGTCCGCGCCCAGGATCGCCGAGGCTCCGCCGCTGACCGGCCCCAAGATCAGCGATCTGAAGCCGGGCCAGTGGGCTCAGGCCCTGTCCGACGTCGCGCCCGATCCGTCCTGGCGCTTCGGCGCGCTGCCGAACGGCATGCGCTACGCCATCCGCAAGAACGCCACTCCGCCCGGCCAGGCCTCGGTGCGCCTGTGGTTCGACGCCGGCTCGATGATGGAGGCCGACGACCAGCAGGGCCTGGCCCACTTCCTGGAGCACATGGCGTTCAACGGTTCGAAGAACGTGCCCGAGGGCGACATGGTCAAGATCCTGGAGCGCCATGGCCTGGCCTTCGGCGCCGACACCAACGCCCAGACCAACTTCGACGAGACCGCCTATCAGCTGGACCTGCCCAAGGCCGATGACGAAACGGTCGACACCTCGCTGATGCTGCTGCGCGAGGCCGCCGGCGAGCTGACCATCGCCCCCGACGCGGTCGATCGGGAGCGGGGCGTGGTGCTGTCGGAACAGCGCAATCGCAATACGCCCGGCTATCGCGTCGCCATCGCCACCCTGTCGGCGCAGATGGAAGGCCAGCTGCCGCCCAAGCGGATCCCGATCGGCAAGACCGAGATCCTGAAGACCGCTCCGGCCCAGCGCATCCGCGACTTCTACGAGGCCTATTATCGTCCAGAGCGGGCTGTGCTGGTGGCGGTCGGCGACTTCGACGTCGACGCCATGGAAGCCAAGATCAAGGCCAAGTTCGGCGACTGGGTCGGCAAGGGACAGCCCGGCAAGAACCCCGACATCGGCGCGGTGGCCAAGCGCGGCCCGACCGCCAAGCTGATCGTCGAGACCGGCGCGCCCTGGTCGGTGCAGATGACCTGGATGCGCAAGCCAGACGGCCTGATCGAAACCAAGGCGCTCGACGAGCGCGACATGATCGAGAACCTGGCTTTCGCGGTGATCAATCGACGCCTGCAGGCCGTCGGGCGCTCGGCCGAGCCGCCGTTCATCGCCGGCGGCGCCTTCAAGGGCGACCAGTACGGCGCGGTGCGGGTGACGACCCTTGGCGCCACCGCCCAGCCCAATCGTTGGCGCGAGGCGATGAGCGCGCTCGACGCCGAGCAGCGTCGCGCCGTGCAGTACGGCGTACGCCAGGACGAGCTGGACCGCGAGATCGCCACCTTGCGCGCCAGCCTGGTCGCCGCCGCGGCCGGCGAGGCCACCCAGCGCACGCCCGCCCTGGCCAACCAGCTGCTCAACACTCTGGGCGACGCCGAGGTCATCACCTCTCCCAGCCAGAACCTGGCCTTCTTCGACGAGCTGGTGAAGGGCCTGACCGCCGAGCGGGTCAATGCCGTGCTGAAGAGCGCCTTCGTCGGCTCGGGTCCGCTGATCGTCATCGCCGCGCCCGGCAATATCGACGGCGGCGAACCGACGATCCTCAAGGCCTATGACGAGCTGAAGAGCCAGCCCGTAACCCCGCCGGCCGCGCCCGGCGTCAGCCTCTGGCCCTATTCCAGCTTCGGCCCCAGCGGCAAGGTCGTCGAGCAGAAGGACGTCACCGATCTGGACGCCGTCTTCGTGCGCTTCGAGAACGGCGTGCGCCTGACGGTGAAGCCGACCAAGTTCCGCGACGACCAGATCGTGGTAAAGGTCCGCGCCGGCCATGGCCTGCTGGACATGCCGTCCGACGCCCAGAGCCCGCTCTGGTCGGCCAGCGCCTTCATCGAGGGCGGCCTCAAGCAGATCAGCGCCTCGGACATGGAACGCGTGCTGACCGGCAAGATCTGGAACGCCTCGCTGGGCGTCGAGGACGACGCCTTCTCGCTGAGCGGCCGCACGCGGCCCGAGGACCTGGCGACCGAGCTGCAGGTGCTGGCGGCCTACGCCGCCGAGCCCGGCTGGCGCCCTGAAGCCTTCAGCCGCGTCAAGACCGCCTACGGCACGATCCACGATCAGCTGGAAAGCACCACGGGCGGCGTCCTCAGCCGCGACCTGGGCGGGCTGATGCACGGCGGCGACAAGCGCTGGACCTTCCCCTCCCGCGAACAGATCGCCAGCGCGTCGCTGGAGCAACTGAAGGCCACCGTCGCCAACCCGTTGGCCCAGGGCGACCTGGAGATCGTCATCGTTGGCGACACCACGGTCGACAAGGCCATCACCGCCGTCGCCGACACCTTTGGCGCCCTGCCCAAGCGTCCGGGCGAGCCGCCGCTGGCCGGGGCGGACAAGGCGCCCTTCCCCGCGCCGTCGGCCGAACCGGTGATCCGCACCCACAAGGGCCGTCCCGACCAGGCGGCCCTGTTCATGGTCTGGCGTACGGACGACCTGTTCTCGAACCTGCAGCGCTCGCGCGACGTCTCCATCCTCAGTCAGGTCATGCAACTGCGGCTGATCGACGAACTGCGCGAGAAACAGGGCGCGACCTACTCGCCCAACGCCTCGGCCACGGCCAATGTCACCTTCAAGAACTGGGGCTATCTGGCCGTCAGCCTGGAGGTTCCGCCCGAGAAGCTGGACAGCGTGGTGGCCTCGATCCGCAAGATCGCGGCCGACCTGCGCGACAAGCCGGTCAGCCCCGACGAACTGGAGCGGGCCAAGAAGCCGCGTATCGACCAGATCGAGAAGGCTCGCGTGACCAACGAGTACTGGGTCGGCGCGCTCTCGGGCGCTCAGGAAGACCCGCGCCTGCTGGACGCCACCCGCTCGGTGCTGGCGGGCCTGTCCCACGTCACCCCGGCCGACGTGCAGAAGGCCGCCAGGACCTATCTCGGCGACGACCAGTCGTGGCTGCTGCTGGTCAAGCCGGAAGCCGGCGCCGCGGCGGCGAAGTAGGGACCAACAAAAAGGCCCTCCCGAGCGGGAGGGCCTTTTCCGTTCTGGCTCGCGAGCGGCCTAGTACACCACCCCGCCAACCCCGCCATCCAGGCTGAAGCTGGTCGTCAGGGTCTGGCGCTCCTGCACCGTTTCCTCGCGGTAGGCGGTGTAGGTCTCGGTGGTGATGATCGTCAGGATCTTCACCCCGGCGCCGAAGCGGCGCAGCAGCGAGCGTTCGTTGCAGTCGCGGGCCGGCGCCTGCGGGCGGCACGAGATGCTGGCCTGCCCCTGGGCCGCGCCCGGGACGTGATACAGCGCCTCGTTCTTCTGGCAGATGAAGGTCTGGCCGGCGCCGCCGGTCGAGATATCGATCTGACCCGTATAGTCGGCGATCACGTACTGCATGCGCGAGCCGGCGATGCAGCGATAGAGCTCGCCATTGTAGCTGTCGTCGATGTCGCGATCGGGGGTGACCTGTGAGGCCGGGTGCGGGATGTCGCGGTCGTCCAGGCAGACGGCGCGGATGATCACGCGGCGCGTCCGGGTGCGGGTGGCTTCATAGGCCTGGCGACGGCGGGCTTCGCCCCCCTCGACGTTCAGGCCCTGGATGTAGCCGCTGGCCATCGGGCCGGAATAGTAACCGCCGTGACCGCCGCCGCCATAATAGTTCACCGTGCCTGCGGCCGAGCCGGCCAGGGAGCCGGCGCCGGCCCCCGAGCTGGCGCCCGAATTGGCCACCGCCGAGGCGCTGGAGTTGGCGTTCACGATCACTGTCGCGCCGATGTTCACATTGACGCCGGGAATATTGACGTGGTGACCGCCCCCGCCGCAGCAGCCGGTCGGCGGCGCGGGCGGCTTGGGCGGAGCCGGCGGCGGAGAGCAGCAGGTCGGCGGCGGCGGACAGCCCGTGGTGCACGCCATCGCGATGCCGCCGATCGTCACGCCGCCAAGCAGCACGCTCAGGCCGATCAGCAGTCCGCGCAGGTTCAGTTTCGGCGCCTTCATCGGGCGGTTCCCTTCACATCGGGTCGTTCCGCTTTTGGTTAAGCAAGAATCGGGCCGGACCCGCCGCTCCGCCTGGATTGCGCCAGAATGGGACGGTCGAGCCCTTGGCCCGGTTCTCCCAGCAAGCCTCGTGCGGCCGAAAACAGCCGTGAGTGACCCGCCAGGGGACGACGATGTTCCATCCAAGCACGGAACGGTTGATAGACTATTGGCGAGACAAAAAGGGTGAATCCGCCCTGCCCCGCCGCGCCGACATCAATCCGGGCGAATTCCTGGAGCTTCTGCCGCAGGTGTTCGTGCTGGGTCGCGACGGCGGCAAGCTGCCGTTCCGCCTGGCCGGCGGCTTCGTCACCGAGCTGCACGCCCGCGACCTGCGCGGCCAGGACGCCCTGTCGCTATGGGCTCTCGCCCACAGACTGGAACTGAAGAGCGCCCTGGACGTCGCGCGCAAGCGCCGCACGCCGGTGGTGGTCACCGCCGATATCCGCGCCCATGGCGTGCCGAGCGTGGGCATGGAGGTGCTGTTCGCGCCGCTTCAGGGCGCTTCGGGCGAAACCGACCGGTTCCTGGGCCTCTACCAGCCGATCGCCATGATGGCCCGCTTGATGGGCCGCCCCGCCCATGAGCTCGGCATTCGCGAGATCAAGCCGCTGGGCGACGGCAACGCGGACATGCCGCGTCTGCGGCTGGCGACGCTAGACGGGCGGCGGATCGCCTAACCCCCAAGGTTAGAGACGGCCCGCTTCATCCAGCCTCCGCCACACCTCGCCCGGCAATTCCAGCCGGGCGGCCGCCATCAGTTCGTCCAGCTGCACGACCGAGGTCGCGCTGGCGATCGGCGCGGTGATCACCGGATGGGCCGTGATCCAGGCCAGGGCGATCTGGGCCTGGGAGGCGCCCACCTCGGCCGCCGCGTCATCCAGCGCCGCCAGCACCGCCCGCCCCTTGTCGTTCCAGTAGTCGCGGAGGATCGTCCGCCCCCGCGCCTTGCCTTCGAAGTCGGCCTCGGCGCGGTACTTGCCACTGAGAAAGCCGGCGCCGAGGCCGTAGTACGGGATGACGCCCACGCCCTCCGCCTGGGTCAGCTCGGCCATCGCGCCCTCGACCTGTTCGCGGTCGACCAGGTTGAATTTTGGCTGAAGGGTCTCGTAGCGCGCCAGGCCCTTGGCCTTGGAGATCTCGAGACTGCCCCGCAGGCGCTCGACCGAGAAGTTGGAGGCGCCGACCGCCCGAACCTTGCCCGCCTTCACCAGGCGATCGAAGGCCTCCAGCGTCTCATCGATCGCCGTGCCGGCGTCGTCCTGATGGGACTGGTAGAGGTCGATATAGTCGGTCCGCAGCCGCTTGAGCGAACCTTCGACCGCCGCCGCGATATTGGCGGCCGACAGACCCGGCTGCTTGGGCCACATGGCCACCTTGGTCAGGATCAGCACTTTGTCGCGCTTGCCGCTCGCCTGCAGCCAGCGACCGATCACGCTCTCGGACTCGCCGCCCTCGTGGCCCGGGACCCAGGCCGAATAGACATCGGCCGTGTCGACGGCGTTGAAGCCGCCGTCGACGAAGGCGTCCAGCAGCCGGTGCGAGGTCGCCTCGTCCGCCGTCCAGCCGAACACGTTGCCGCCGAACACCAGCGGCGCGGTCGAAAGGCCGGAGCGGCCGAGCGGACGGTGGCGCATGGGACTTCCTCTACTCGGCGGCCACGGCGCGGCCGTCCTCGAACACCGGAACGTCCAGCGGCGCGAGCAAGGTCCTGCCCCGCAGCAGGTCGGCCGCCCGCTCGGCGATCATGATGGTCGGGGCGTTGGTGTTGCCGCCGACCAGGGTCGGCATGACCGAGGCGTCGATGACCCGCAGGCCTTGCAGGCCCTGCACGCGCAGCTGGTCGTCGACCACCGCCAGAGGATCGCCGGCGACGCCCATGCGGCAGGTGCCGACCGGGTGGTAGATCGTCTCGGCCTTGGCGCGGATCCAGGCGTCGAGGTCGGCGTCGCTGCGGACATCCGCGCCCGGCGCGTACTCGGCGTCACGATAGGGATCGAAGGCGGCCTGGGCCACCGTCTCGCGGGCGATGCGTACGCCCTCGCGGATGGCCCGACGGTCTTCGTCCGTGGCCAGATAGTTGGCCAGGATGGTGGGATCGTCGAACGGATCGGCCGAGCGCAGCCCGATCTTGCCGCGGCTCTCGGGGCGCAGCTGGCAGACGTGCAGGGTGAAGCCGTCCTTCTCGACCACGACCTTGCCGTGATCCTGCATGATCGCCAGCACGCCGTGGATCTGCAGGTCGGGGCGGTCGAGGTCGGGTCGCGACTTCAGGAACGCGCCGCTCTCGAGAAACTGCTGCCGCCCGAGACCCTTGCCGAAGAACATGTAGCCGAGGCCGACGCCCAGCTTGTTCAGGCCCTTGTTGGCCGAATAGGCGGTCTTGAGGTTCTTGGCCGTCCACGAGACGCAGACATCCAGGTGGTCCTGCAGGTTGCCGCCGACGCCCTTGGATTCATGGACCACGGCGATTCCGTGAGCCTTCAGGTCGTCCGGCGCGCCGATGCCCGACAGCTGCAGGATGTGCGGCGACTGCACCGCGCCGGCGCTGAGCAGAACCTCGGCGTCGGCATGGGCGGTCTTCTTCTCGGCGGCCTTGCCGACCACATAGTCGACTCCGACCGCGCGACCCTTCTCGACGATGATCCGGGTCGTGCGGGCCTCGGTCACGACGGTCAGGTTCGGACGCGCCAGGGCCTGGTTCAGATAGGCCATGGCCGCGCTCCAGCGCTGGCCGTCGCGGATGGTCAGGTCGTAGGGCCCGAAGCCCTCCTGCTGGAAGCCGTTGAAGTCCTTGGTGGTCTTGTGGCCCGCCTGCCGGCCGGCCTCGATCAGGGTCGAATAGAAGGGGCTGTCGCTCTCGCCCTTCGAGACATACAGCGGCCCCTTGTCGCCGTGATAGGCGTCGCCGCCGGCGTGGTGGGTCTCAGAGCGCTTGAAGTAAGGCAGCACCTCTTCATACGACCAGCCCGACAGGCCCATCTGCCGCCACTGGTCGTAGTCGCGCGCATGGCCGCGGATATAGATCATGCCGTTGATGGCCGAGCTGCCGCCCAGGCCCTTGCCGCGCGGCCACCAGAGTTTGCGATTGTCCAGATGGGGCTCGGCCTCGGTCCAGAAGCCCCAGTTCTGCTCACCCTTGGCCTTGATCAGCTCGCCCACGCCGGCCGGCATCTTGACCAGGATGGAGGTGTTCTTGCCGCCGGCCTCCAACAGCAGGACCTTGACGCCGGGGTCCTCGGTCAGACGCGCCGCGAGCACGCAGCCGGCCGAGCCGGCGCCGATGATGACGTAATCATAGCGTTCGCTGGCCATGCCCCGACGCCCTCCCTGGAAGGTTATCATTGTTAAGCCAGAGAGTGATCCGGGATCGGTCACAGCGCAAGGTTCCCTCACGTCGTGAAGGGAAAACGCGAGTTATACGTTCCCCCTCAACCCGAACCGCGCTACATACTACCTGAAGTCGAAACGGAGGCGGGCTCGCCCGCGCCGTCTCGCCACGCGGATGGACTTCGCGCGGCGGGCCCTCCTCGTGCTCACCCGCGCGAGGAGGGGGAGCGCCGCATCGCATCCCCCAAGCAGCATGCGGCGCTCCCTGACCTCTCCAGGCTACTCGGCCACCACCTTCAGATCGCGGACATAGCGCTTCCAGTTCTCGACATAGTGGAGGGCCGAGCCCTGCAGGATCATGGTGTGGTGTTCGCTGACCTCGCGCACCACCTTGCCCGGCGCCCCCATGACCATCGAGTTGTCCGGGATCTCCTTGCCCTCGGTGATCAGGGCGCCGGCGCCGATCAGGCAGTTCTTCCCGATCCTGGCCCCGTTCAGCACCACCGCCCCGATCCCGATCAGCGAGCCGTCGCCGATCGTGCAGCCGTGCAGCATCACCATGTGACCGATGGTCACGTTGGCGCCGATGGTCAGAGGAACGCCAGCATCCGTGTGAAGAACAGAGCCGTCCTGGACATTGCTGTTCTCGCCGATCGTGATGGGATCGTTGTCCCCGCGCACCACCGAGCCCCACCAGATACTGGCGTTCTTCTTGAGAATCACATTGCCCATCACGCTGGCCGTTGGGGCGATCCAGTATTCGCCTTGCGGGGGAAGCGTCGGCGTCGTGGCGCCCAGGGAATAGACAGTCATCCGTATGCCTCGTTTTCTTGCGCGCCATTTTCCGGTTAACCCCCCGGAAACCATAATGCGGCATTGTAGTTGGGCGATTCGAGAGGGAACATTCCTCCAGCGGGGATGATTCTTATCTCGTACGGGTCGGGGGCGACCACCGCCATCGGCCCACCCGCTGACGAAGAAGGTGTCGCATTTGGCGTTCCGGCGTACAGCACCGCCTATCGGAAGCCCCTCCGGGCCGCCTCGCCGCGCACGCGACTTCGTCTCCATCATCCAGCTCACCGACAAGGACGACGCCTTTTGGCCTCGTCCTTTTTTATTGCCCTCATGGAGGCTTTGATGACCAAGCGAGCCCTGAAGCGGATGGCGCGCGAAGGCGCGTATGAGACCGGCCAATATGGTGATGACGCCAAGGTGCGCCGCCTGCCGGTGGATGTTCGCGACCGGGGGAACAGCTGGAATCCCTTGGGGCATGATGGCGCGCCAAACAATCCGGAGCGCGATCAGAGCTACTTGAAAACCATAAAACCAAAATCACCAGGCCAGGCGCAGTTGATGGAAGCCATCGACGAGAAGAATCTGGTCATGGCCCTGGGTCCGGCCGGCACCGGCAAGACCTACATCGCCATCTCCAAGGCCGTGGAGGCCCTGGAAGCGGGCCGCGTCGGCCGCATCGTGCTGTCGCGCCCCGCCGTCGAGGCCGGGGAGTCGATCGGCTACCTGCCGGGCGACATGGAGGACAAGCTGGCCCCCTATCTGCGCCCGCTCTACGACGCCCTGACCGACCGCCTGTCGGTCAAGCGCATGCGGGCTCTGATGGCCGAGGGCGCGATCGAGATCGCCCCGGTCGGCTTCATGCGCGGCCGCACTCTGAACAACGCCTTCGTGGTCATCGACGAGGCCCAGAACTGCACCTACATGCAGCTGAAGATGCTGCTGACGCGGCTGGGCTGGAGCTCGACCATGGTCGTCACCGGCGACCCGAACCAGTCGGACCTGCTGCCCGGCATCTCGGGCCTGGCCGATGTCGCCGCGCGGTTCGAGGCGGTCGACAACATCGCCGTCGTCCGTCTGGCCGACCGCGACATCGTCCGTCATCCGCTGGTCGCGGAGATGCTGGGCGTCCTCTAGCGCTTCGTTAGAACAACCATCCCCTGGGGCCCTCGTTTCGATCCGAAACGGGGGCCTTTGGGCCTTCATGGCCCCAAATCCGAGCTTGAGTTGCGGGCGGTCGGACGTGCAAGGTCCGCCGTCTTAACTTTTCCGGACTCGTTCATGGCCGACCCCGTAGCGCCGCGCACAGAATTGACCCTGCGAGGGGTCCTCCTCGGCGTCCTGATCACCCTCGTCTTCACCGCCGCCCAGGTCTATCTGGGCTTAAAGGTCGGCCTGACCTTCGCCACCTCGATCCCCGCCGCCGTCATCTCGATGGCCCTGCTGCGGGCGTTCAAGACGGCGACCATCCAAGAAAACAACATCGTCCAGACGATCGCCTCGGCGGCGGGCACGCTGTCGTCGGTGATCTTCGTGCTGCCGGGCCTGCTGATGATCGGCTGGTGGGCGCATGTTCCGTTCCTGCCCACCTTCGGCGCCTGCGCCGTCGGCGGCATCCTGGGTGTGATGTACACCATCCCCCTGCGCCGGGCCCTGGTCACCAACTCCAACCTCCCCTACCCCGAAGGCGTCGCCGCCGCCGAGGTGCTGAAGGTCGGCACCGGTTCGCGCGAAGGCGCTGCGGAGGGCAAGGCCGGCCTGGTCGCCGTCGCCCTGGGCACTCTGGCCTCGGCCGCCTTCGGCGCCCTGGCCGCCGCCAAGATCTTCGCCGCCGAAGTGGCCGGCTACTTCAAGGCCGGGGCCGGCGCGACGGGCCTGGGCGCCTCCAGCTCGCTGGCCCTTATGGGCGCGGGCCACCTGATGGGCATCACGGTCGGCATCGCCATGTTCGCGGGCCTGGCCATCGCCTGGGGCGTGCTCGTCCCGATCATGACCACGCTCCACCAGATCCCCGGCGCTGACGCGGCCACCCACGCCCTGACCGTCTGGAAGACCGAGGTGCGCTTCATGGGCGCCGGCGTCATCGGCGCGGCGGCCATCTGGACCCTCGGCAAGCTGGCCGCCCCGATCTGGAGCGGCCTGGTCTCGTCGCTGGACGCCGGCAAGGCCCGCAAGGCCGGCGGCGTCATTCCCCGCATCGAGCAGGACATCCCGATCACCATCGTCGGCCTGATCTCGTTGCTGTTGCTGGCCCCGGCCGGCTGGTTCCTGGCCCACTTCCTGGTCGGCGGCCCGATCGCCCACCTGACGGTCCCCCTGGTCGCCATCGGCATCGGCTATGTGCTGATCGCCGGCCTGCTGGCCGCCGCCGTCTGCGGCTACATGGCCGGCCTGATCGGCTCGTCCAATAGCCCCGTCTCGGGCATCGCCATCCTGACGGTGCTGGGCGCCTCGCTGATGGTCGGCGCGGTCGGCCGCGGCGTCATCGGCCCGGACGTCACCAAGGCCCTGGTCGCCTTCGCCCTCTATGTCACCACCGTCGTCCTCGCCGTGGCCGTGGTCGCCAACGACAACCTGCAGGACCTGAAGACCGGCCAACTGGTCGACGCCACCCCGTGGAAGCAGCAGGTCGGCCTGATCATCGGCGTCATCTCCGGCGCGGTGGTCATCCCGTTCGTACTGGAGCTGCTGAACCTGTCGAACGGCTTCGCCGGCGCCCCGAACCTGAACGCCATCGCCAATGACCCGCTGGCCGCGCCCCAGGCCACCCTGATCTCGACCCTGGCCAAGGGCGTGCTGGGCGGCGACCTGAACTGGAGCCTGCTGGGCGTCGGCGCCCTTATCGGCCTGGCCCTGGTCGCCGTCGACGAGACCCTGCGCAAGACCTCGGCCGGCCGCTACAGCCTGCCGGCCCTGGGCGTGGGCCTGGCCATCTATCTGCCCAGCACGGTCACCGCCCCCGTCGTCGTCGGCGCCGTGGTCGGCTGGATCTACGACAAGCTGGTCGACAAAGACCGCACCGGCGAGGCCGCCAAGCGCCTGGGCGTGCTGGTCGCCTCGGGCTTCATCGTCGGCGAGAGCCTGTTCAATGTCGCCCTGGCCGGCCTGATCGTCGGGACCGGCAAGGGCGAGCCTCTCGCCCTGTCGTTCGCGCCGTCCGAGCACATCGGCATGATCCTGTCCCTGGTCGCCGCGGCGGTCGTGGTGTTCGGGCTCTATAACTGGGCGCGCGGCGCGGCCAGGAAGACGGCCGAGGCGTAAGGCCCATGGCGCTGAGGGTCTGGGGCCGCCGCTCCTCCTTCAATGTCCAGAAGGTGTTGTGGCTGGTGGGGGAGCTTGGTCTTCCCCACCAGCACCTCTCCGCCGGCGGCGACCACGGCGGACTCGACGACCCCGACTTTCTGAAAATGAATCCGCATGGACGGGTCCCGGTCATCGACGACGACGGCGTGGTCGTATGGGAGTCCCACGCCATTCTCCGCTATCTCGCCGCGCGATACGGCGGCTCGACCTGGTGGTCGCAAGCGCCCGCCGAGCGCGCCGAGGCCGATGGCTGGATGGATTGGGCCCAGACCGCCTTGCAGCGTGATTTCCTAACCGGCGTGTTCTGGGGCTGGTACCGGACGCCGGAAGCCCAGCGGGATGAGCTGGCGATCCTGGCCGCCCTCGCCGCCTGTGCTCGGCATTTCAAACTGCTCGACAAGGTGCTGGCCGACCGACCGTTCCTGGGAGGCGCGACGCCGAGCCTGGCGGACATCCCGGCCGGAACGCACCTCTACCGCTACTACGCGCTGGAGATCGATCGGCCGAAGACGCCGAACGTCGAGGCCTGGTACGCGCGACTTCGCGAGCGGCCAGCCTATCGCGAGCACGTCATGATCCCGTTCGACGAGATGAAGGGCCGGCTAGCCTATTAGGCCGCCGCCAGGATCGTGAACATCACCTCGGCCCGCCCCCGATAGCCCAGCGACTCATAGAGCCCGATAGCCGTGGCGTTATCGGCGTAGCTGTGCAGGAAGGCCTTCTCTCCCGTCGCCAGGATCGTGGCCGTCACCTCGCGCAGCAGGCGCGCGGCGTAGCCCTTGCCGCGATGGTCGGGATGGACGCACACGCCGCTGGCCTCGGTATAGCCGTCGGGCCGCATCCGCTGGCCGGCCATGGCGACCAACTGCCCGTCAACCCGCACCCCGATGAAGTCGCCCAGCTGATGGGTGCGCGAGAAGAACGGGCCGGGCTTGGTCAGGGTGGCCAGGGCCAGCATCTCGGCGGCGTCGGCGTCGCCCAGCGGCAGCATGTCGAAGTCCACATCCCATGCCGGCGCGACGCGCTCGGCGACCATCTGCAGGCACGGCGCGCTGGAGACGATCCGCGTCCCGGGCGGCGGCGATGGCGTGGTCGGTTCAACGAGGCCGACGGTCCCCATCTCGCGGACGAGCGCGCCCAGGTCGGCCAGACTTTCGGGGCTGTCGTCCAGCGTGCCGGCGAACAGGCCGAAGTCGGGATGCATCCGGATCGCGCCGCCGCGCTGGACGGCCAGATGCTTCTGGCGGCCGGTCAGGGTGGAGACGACGGGGCGATCCAGGACATGGGCGAGGACGTTGGCGGTCATGCGTCCATTCAAGCGCGACAACAGGACGATCCGCCGCGCGGCCCCAAGGCAGCTCTGGCCAGAGGCGCGCGGCGGCCAGAGAGGCTTAGTCCAGGTCTTCGGCCAGGATGGCCATTTCGAACATGAACGAGCCGTCCTCGTCCTCGTCCTGGAAGAGCACGCCGATGAACTCGCCAGCGACTTCGACCTCGGCCGAGTCCTTCTGCTTGGGGCGCGGCTTCACGGCGATGTGCGGGTTGCCGAAGGTGCGCTTCAGGTGCTTTTCGAGCTTGGCGATGTCGTTGGCGTCCACGGGGGGCCTCTTGTTCTAGCTGTGCGCCCGGGAGCGCGTTGTCGGGGCGAAACTAGCGTCCGGGGCGTGGGGCGCAAGCGCTTCCGGCGGATGAGGTGTGGACGCTCCTTCGGACAGCAGCCAGTCGCGAAAAAGGACGGCCTCGTCGGTGGCTCCATCGGGCGGCGTGACGGCCACGATCTTGGCCCGGCCGGGGGTGAAACCGAGCGGCGCCACGAGGCGTCCGCTGGCCAGATCGCGCTGCACGAAGGCCCACGGCCCGATAGCCACGCCCATGCCGGCGGCGGCGGCTTCCAGCATGTAGAAATAGTGATCGAACTCCTGCTCGCTGACGGGCGGCGGCAGGTCGGCGACCTCTAAATTGCGCGCCCAGTCCGACCAGCTTTCCGGGAAGGTGCGGGTCAACAGGCGCGGCAGGGCGCAGACCTGCTCCAGAGTCATCGGCGTCTTGGCCAGTTCCGGCGCCATCACTGGCCCATGGAAGTGCTCCATGAACGGCGTCACCACCGCGTCGTAGGTCACCACAGTGTCGGGCGAGCGCATGCGAATGGCCAGATCGACGCCATCGCCCTTGAAGTCGAACGGCCCGTTGGACTCCGCGACTCGGACCGGGATGTCCGGATGCGCCGCCTGGAAGCCGGGCAGCCGCGGGATCAGCCACTTCATGGCGAAGGTGGGCAGGCAGGAGACCACCAGGGGCTGGGGTCCCACCGGCTCCGGGCGAGGTACGGCGGCCTCGATCTGGTCGAAGGCCGGCGACAGGGCCTGGGCCAGCCTCAGCCCGGCCTGGGTCATGCGCAGGCGGGTGCGCGGGCCTTCGGTCAGGGCGACGCCCAGATGCTCTTCCAATTGGCGAATCTGGCGGCTGACCGCGCCGTGAGTCACGCACAGCTCATCGGCGGCCAGGGTCATGCGCCCATGGCGGCCGAACGCCTCGAAGGCGCGCAGGGCGTTGAGCGAGGGCAGCTGTCGGCGGGCCATGTGATTAAACCTCACAGAAGGCCGACGGATAAGTCGTTATCCCAGGCCGCGCAACCGATGGATAGTCGCGCGCATGCCCGCCGCAGCTCCGCAACGCATCACCCTACCCCAGGTTTTGGCCCTGATGGCGATCTGGACCGCCGTGATCTATGGGTTCACGGCTAAGCGACCGTCGGGAGTCGATCAAATCTCACTGAAGAAGCCCGCCCTCGTCGCCTGCGCCAAGCAGGGCTGATCAACAAGAAACCATGTCCCAGATAGGGGTTGGGCCCCGGCGCGTTACGCTGCCAGGGCCCAGGTCCGCCCACTAGGTCGGGGGGGCGTAGAGGGGCGGACGTGAGATAAACGCCAGTCCCTGAACGTGGTTCCGCCCGCTAATTCGCCGGCGCGAGTTTTATTTCGTAGAGCTTGGGCCACAGCTTGCCGGTGACGAACAATCGGTCGCTGACGGCGTCATAGGCTATGCCGTTCAGCACGTCGTCCTGGGTCCCGGTGACGCCGGCGTCCTTCAGCAGGCCCGCCAGCTCGATCCAGCCGACGACATTGCCGGTCTTGATGTCGATGCGGGCGATGCGCGTGGTCTGCCAGACATTGGCCAGCAGCTCGCCCTTCACCCATTCCAGTTCATTGAGGTTGCGCACCGGCACGCCGTGGTCGGTGACCTCGATACGCCCCGTTTCTTTCAGGGTTTCAGGGTCCAGGAAGCGGATGAACGAGGTGCCGTCGCTCATCATGATCCGCTTGTCGTCGCGGGTCAGGGCCCAGCCCTCGCCCGGATAGCTGAACTCGCCGATCCGCTCGAAGCTGTCGATGTCGTAGATGATCCCGATCTCGTCGGTCCAGGTCAGCGCGTAGAGCCTGTTCTTCCAGTCGACGACGCCCTCGCCGAAATAGCGGCTGTCGACGATGCGCTCCTGCTCGGAGACGCCGGTCTCAAGATTCCACTTGCGGATGAACGAGCGGCCCTTCAGGCCCGTGCTCTCGAAGATGAAGCCGTCGCGATAGAACAGGCCCTCGGTGAAGGCGGCGGTGTCGTGCGGATAGGCCTTCACGACGGTGTAGCCGCCGACCGGCGCGGTCGCGGCCAGGGCGCTGGTCACGAGCACGGACGACAGGATCAGCCCAACCAGGCCGCGAAGCAAAGCGCCCATGGGCATCCGCGCGATCAGATGTCGGAGCCGTTGTAGACGGTCTCGGCCAGGGTATGGTCCATGGTCCGGGCCGGCTCCTCGCAGGTCGGGCAGTTGACCAGGCGCGCGGGCACGCCCGCCGCCGTGCAGTGAGCGGGCACGGCCCGCAGCACCACCGAGCCCGAGGCGATCTTGGCGTAGTCGCCGACGGTGATGTTGCCCAGCACCTTGGCCCCCGCGCCCAGCAGGACGCCGTTGCCGATCTTGGGGTGTCGGTCGCCGCGGTCGGCGCCGGTGCCGCCCAGGGTCACGCCGTGCAGCATCGAGACATCATCGCCCACCACGGCGGTCTCGCCGATGACGATGCCCGTGCCGTGGTCGATGAACACGCCCTTGCCGATCCTGGCGGCGGGATTGATGTCGACCTGGAAGACTTCGCTGGACCGGCTCTGCAGATAGAAGGCCAGGGTCTCGCGGCCCTCGGTCCACAGCCAGTGCGACACGCGGTGAGTCTGCAGGGCCAGGAAGCCTTTGAAGAACAGGAACGGCTGGACATAGCCCTTGCAGGCGGGATCGCGCTCGAACACCGCCTTCAGGTCGGCCTCCGCCGCCTCGACGATCGAGGGATCGCTCTTGAACGCGTCGGCGGCGAACTCGCGCGCCGTCATCGCCCGCATCTCCTGGTCGCCCAGCTTGCGCGCCAGCTGAAAGGTCAGGGCGTCGGCCAGATTGTCATGGCTCAGGATCACCGCGTTCAGCAGCGAGGCCAGGGCCGGCTCGGCCTTGGCGGCATGTTCGGCCTGGTTGCGCAGGGCGATCCAGACGGGGGTTTCCGTCTCCGCCGTCACGACTTCCAGAGGCTTGGCCATCGGGCTCTCCCTTCCCAGCAGGCTATACTCATAGAGCATTTTTTTGAAAAATGCTCGAACCAGCCGATGAAAGCCGGCTACGCCAAGATGAGAGCCGCCAACTCGGCCGGCAGTTCCCCTCGGACGGCCATATGGTGCGTCCGCAGCAGTAACGCCACCGTAATTGCGTCGGGCATGTGGCCGGCGGTCGCCGCGTCCAGCGCTTCCTGGAACGGCACGCGGGCGACAGCCAGGTCCTCGGTCTCGTCCGGCGCGGTTTCCGTAGCGGTCAGATCCATGGCCAGAAAGCCGTAGGCGATTTCGTCGGTGACCGAGTTGGAAAGCTCCATCCGCAGGATCTGGCGCCAGTCGGCGGCCTGGAGACCCACCTCCTCGGCCAGTTCGCGCTTGGCGCCGTCCAGCGGATCCTCGTCCAGCGGCGCGCCGCCCTCGGGAAGCTCCCAACTGTAGTTGGCCAGCGAGAAGCGGTTCTGGCCGACCAGAGTCACCGTGCCGTCCGCGTGCAGCGGCACGACGCCGATCGCCTGGTTCTTGAAACCCACCTTGCCGTACAGCGCCGGCCGGCCCGTCGGGGCTATGGCCTGATACTCGGTCAGGGTGATCCACGGGTTGTCGTACACGACTTGACGGGACGAGACGCCCCAGGGCTTTCCGTGCGGCTTCAGCCAGGCGGGCTTTTCGGACATGGCGGCTCACGCGACTTGTGGCGGCCGCGCCGCGGCCATAGGTGTGCGGCTTATATCGTTTCGGAGAAATCGTCTTGGCCGCTTCAGTTCCCCCCGCGCCGCAATTCGCCGAAACGCTGCCGATCGAGGCGTCGCCCGAAGTCGTCGCCTTCCTGGCCAGGCGCCGCTCGGCCTCGGCCATGAGTCTTGCCGCCCCGGGACCGGACGACGCCCAGCTGGCCGATCTGCTGCGCGTCGCCGCGCGGGTGCCCGACCACGGCAAGCTGGCCCCCTGGCGGTTCGTGATCCTGAAGGGCGCGGCGAAGGACGCCTTCGCCGAACGGATCACCCAGCTGGCCGACAGCCAGGCCAATCCGGTCAAGGCCAACGCCGCCCTGCGCAAGCTGACCCGTCCGCCGGTCGCGGTGGCCGTCGTCTCGCGCTTCATCCCGGGTGAGATCCCCGAGTGGGAGCAGCGCCAGAGCGCCTCGGCGGTCTGTCATCAGTTGCTGTTGGCCGCGTCAGCCCTGGGCTGGGGCGCCAACTGGATCACCGACTGGTACAGCTACGACCCGCGCGCCACGGCGATCCTAGGTTTGGCCGAGGGCGAGCAGGTCGCCGGCTACCTCTATCTCGGCACGTCGACCGAGCAGCCGCAGGAGCGCGTGCGCCCCGACGTGGCGGCGATCACGACGGAGTGGAGCCCTAGTTAGGCTCGCCGCGTTCCTTCAGCACAACGAGGACACCCCATGGCCAAGCGTAAAGACCCCTGGACGAGCCTGGCCTTCGATTCCTGGTCTTTGGGGCTGGAAGCCTCGACCGTGATCGGCCTGCGCATGATGAAGCTCGCCGCCGGCGGGGCGGCGGCCCAGGCCGAGGCCCAGCTGATGGTCGGCGAGAAGCTCGCCACCAGCATGACCTTGCCGATGCTGGCCATGACCGGCCAGTTGGGCGCGTCCGGGCCCGCCATCGCGGCGGGTTCGCTGGCGCATCTGCGCAAGAAGGTGCGCGCCAACCGGCGGCGGCTGGCGAAGGGCTAGGCCTCGACCGCCAGACCCAGCCGGGCCTGGACCGCCTTCACATAGGTCGGCCCCACCGGCACGGCGACGCCGTCTCGCAGCACCAGCGCGATCAGCCCCTTGCCCAGGCGATTGACCGCCTCGACGCGGTCAGGGCTGACGAAGGCCGAGCGGTGGACGCGGATCATCCTATTACGGTCCAGCCCCTGCTCCAGGGCGTTCATGGTGATCCGGTGGATGTGACTGCGGGTGGCGGTGTGCAGAAGGACATAGTCCTTGGCCGCCTCGATCCAGTCGATCTCGCCGACCGCCACGCGGACATGGCCGTTGCGGGTGGCCACCCAGATGCCATCGAGGTCGGTCTCGCGCACCGGCGCGGTCGCCGCCTCGGCCCGCTCGTAGACCTTCTGCAAGGTGCGGCGGCGGCGGGCCCGCTCGACGGCTTGGCGCAGGCGATCGAAGCGCACGGGCTTGAGCAGATAGTCGGCGGCCTCCACCGCGAAGGCGTCGGCGGCATAGACCTCGAAAGCGGTGACGAAGACGATCTCGGGCCTGTGCTCGGCCGGCAGTTCGGACGCCAGGGCCAGACCGCTCAGCTCGGGCATCTGGATGTCGAGCATCACGAGATCGGGCGACAGGTCGGCGATGGCTTGCGCCGCCTCGCGACCATTGCGGGCCACGCCGACCAGTTCGACATCGGGGATCTGATCGAACAGGGCCGTCAGCCGCTCCAGGGCGGCGGGCTCGTCGTCGACCAGCAGGACCTTCAGCCGCATCAGGCCGCCCTCGCCTGGGTTTCCAGCGCCAGCGGGATGCGGATCAGCACCAGGAACCCGCGCTCTCGCGGAGCCGCCTGCAAGACGCCGCGCGCGCCGTACAGCACCTCCAGCCGCTGACGGACATTGGTCAGGCCCACGCCCATGCCGCTCGCCGCCTGGGTCGCCGCCTCCCCGTCGTCCTCGACGATCACCACCAGGTCATCGCCGTCGCGGGAGGCTTCGAGGCGGATGGTCACGGGCCGGCTGGTGGGGGCGACGCCGTGCTTGACCGCGTTCTCGATAAGCGGCTGCAGCACGAAGCTGGGGATCAGCGCGCCGAGCAGCTCGTTCGGGCACGAGAACGCCACGCCCAGCCGGTCGCGGAAACGGACGCTCTCGATCTCCAGATAGGCCTGCAGGGTCGCCAGCTCGTCCTCGAGCGGGATGATCGCCTGGGGATCGGCCGCCAAGGTCAGGCGCAGGAACTCGGCCAGGCGGGCCAGCATCGACTCGGCCTCGTCGTTGCGGCCGGTGACCACCGAGGCCGAAACGGCGTTCAGGGTGTTGAACAGGAAGTGCGGATTGAGCTGGTAGCGCAGGGCGGCCAGCCGCGCGGCGCTGGCCTGGGCCTCGGCGGCCAGGGCCTGGGCGCGGGCGTCGGCCAGCTGCCGCTCGCGCTCGTGGGTGACGCGCAGGGCGATCATCATCAGGTACAGCGCGCCCAGCAAGGCGAACATCCAGGCGGCCATCAGGAACTGACCGGCCGCGCGGGCCGCGATGGCCCGCCCCGTCGGATGGGCGCCATCCAGCATGGCGCGCACGGGACCGCCGACGACCATGTCGAACACGGCGATGACCGCGGCGAGGCAGAGCACGGTCGGGACCAGGGCGGCGAACCGGATCGCCCCGTCCTCGCGCGTCGTCAGTCCCGCGCGCCGATAGACCAGGATCGACAGCAGCAGCCCCAGGGCTGCGAACAGGACATAGCTGGCTGTCACCCCGGCCAATGGCGGCTTGCCCGCGGCCAGGGACGGCAAACCGAACAGCAGCATGTCCAGCCCCCAGACGCCCAGGGTCAGGATCGCGGCCTGCCGCGACAGAGGGGAAGATCTTGAGCCGGCGTCCGGAGCGGTCATGCCTTCCAGTGTAGCCGAAGGTGGCGAAAGCACAGCCCGCGTCCGGCGCGCCGGCGTCCGCTTTCGTCGCTCCGCCGCCCGCTCACGCGGCCCGGTCGCACGAGACCCGACAGCGCTTCTCCGCTGGGCGATGAAGGCGCGACCGCCTCGGCCAGGCGCCCCTGGCCAAATCCCTCAGACAGGTGAACCCCGTCCGGGGCGGTTGCTCCAAAAACCCCTGTCGCCGCGCCTCAGAGGCGCGGCGACGCCTTTTCAGCCTCGGCCGCGATACGGGGCCACGCCCTGGTCAGGGACCCACAGGCCTTCCGGCGCCGGGCCCGTCTGCCAGAAGACGTCGATCGGGATGCCGCCGCGCGGGTACCAGTAGCCGCCGATGCGCAGCCAGCGTGGCTGGGCGACCTCGACGATCTTGCGGGCGACCTTGACAGTGCAGTCCTCGTGGAACGAGCCGTGATTGCGGAAGCTGGTCAGATAGAGCTTCAGCGACTTGCTCTCGATCAGCCAATCGCCCGGCGCGTAGTCGATCACCAGGTGGGCGAAGTCCGGCTGGCCGGTGACCGGGCAGAGCGAGGTGAATTCCGGCGCGACGAAGCGGGCCAGGTACAACACGTCGTGCTGCGGATTGGGCACGCGCTCGAGGGTGGCGGCTTCGGGGCTCTCGGGCGCGTCGACGACGCGGCCCAGCTGGGTGACGTTGAGATCGGTCATCGGCGCGATTTAGGCTCCCGCGCCCCGCGAGACAAGCCATGCGCCTGCCGCTACAAGGTCGCAAACACTTGTTTGGGAGAGAACCATGTCGGGACGGGACTTCGACGGCTTCACGGTGGTGATCACGGGGGCCTCCACGGGCCTGGGCCGCGCGATCGCGGTGGAGGTCGCCCGGCGCGGCGCAGGTCTGGTGGTCGTCAACTACGCCCGCAGCGCCGACGAGGCCGCCGAGACCGTCCGCCTGGTCGAGGCCGAGGGCTCGAAAGCCGTTCTGGTCCAGGGCGACGTCGCCAATGACGAGGACTGCAAGAAGATCGTCGCGGCCGCCGCGCCGACCGGCCGCATCGACGCCCTGTTCAACAACGCCGGCGTGACCAAGTTCGCGCCCAACCACGCCGACCTCGACGCGGTGAACGCCGAGGACTTCCTGAAGCTCTACGCGGTCAATGTGGTCGGCGCCTTCCAGATGGTCCGCGCCGCCCGCGCGCTGCTGGAGGCCGCGCCGTCGCCGGGCGCCGTGGTCAACACCAGCTCCATCGCGGCGGCCCAGGGGATCGGCTCGTCGGTGCCCTATGCTGCCTCCAAGGGCGCCATGACCACCATGACTCTGTCGCTGGCGCGGTCGCTCGGCCCCCGCATCCGCGTCAACGCGATCTGCCCCGGTTTCATCGACACGCCCTGGTTCAAGGATGTGTCCGACGAGTCGATGGAACGCCTGAGAGCGGGCGCCGCCGCGGCGACGCCGTTGAAGGTCGCCTCGACGGCCGAGGACATCGCCGGCGCCGCAGTGTTCCTGGCCTCGCCAGCATCCCGCCACGTTACGGGCGAGACACTTCTTGTCGATGCGGGCCTGCACCTGGGCGGAGCAAGTCTTTCAATGCGGTAAAGCCACAGGCCAAGCGCTATCGTCTTTTTAAGCACCTGTGACTTGTCTGCGTCCATTCTGAAGCAAAAGCGTCACACTACGCTCAAACTTTGAGCTTTGGGCGCCGATCTCGCTGGCGCTTTGAGTCCCCCGGTTGCAACAAAAGGTACGCCCTCAACTAATCCTTGGGGGACGCAAGCGCTTGCAGGCGCGCGTCGGGGTTCCGGGTCCACAGCCCGGGGGAACGACACAGATAAGGGGATAGAAATGAAAACCATGAAGATCGTGCTGGCCGCAGCCGCCGCCACCGTCGCCCTCTCGGGCGCCGCAATGGCCCAGGAAGCCACCAAGCCCACCATCTCGTTCAACCTGGGCATCACCAACGACTACGTGTTCCGCGGCATCAGCCAGACCCAGGGCGATCCGGCCATCTCGGGCGGCGTCGACGCCGGTTACGGCATCTTCTACGCTGGCGCCTGGGCCTCGAACGTCGACTTCGGCGTGCCGGATCCGGACCTGGAAGTTGACTTCTATGCCGGCGTGAAGCCGACCGTGGGCGACACCTCGTTCGACTTCGGGGTGCTGTACTACGGCTACCGCAAGGACAAGAACGGCGCACCGGGCGCCAACAGCTACACCGAACTGAAGGCCGCCGCGTCGCACACCTTCGGTCCGGCGACCCTGGGCGCCGCCGTCTACTACTCGCCGGAATGGCCGGGCAAGGGTGGCGACGCGACCTATTACGAAGGCAACGCCGCCCTGCCGCTGAACAAGTACTTCACCCTCTCGGGCGCGGTCGGTCACCAGGAAATCAAGAACTACGGCGACTACAACACCTGGAACGTCGGCGTCGGCTTCCTGCTCGGCGAGAACGCCACGATCGACGTGCGCTATCACGACACCGACGAACACAGCTACGGCAAGATCTATGACAGCCGCGTGGCCGTCAGCCTGAAGGCCGCGTTCTAAGCTCGCTCGAGCTCAATCGCGAAAAGACGAAGCCGCCCCGGTTCGCCGGGGCGGCTTTTTCTATGCTGGTCAGGCTGACGCCTGGGGCGGCCGCATGGCCAGCACGGCGACGAACACCACCGCCGTCACCGCCGCGAACAGCTCGAAGGTCGGTGAGAAGCTGCCCAGCCGGTCGCGCATGGCCCCGGCGATGAACGGCCCCGCCGCCGAGACCGCGCCGACCAGGCAGGTCAGGGAAAACAGCTCCAGGTTCGACTGACGGCCGTAGTAGTTCAGCAACAGCACGGTCACGGCCAGCACGGTCAGGCCAAAGCCGACGCCGGTGCCGATGGCGTAGAGCAGCATCAAGGTGGGGCTAGCGGCCTTGGCCAGGGCCAAGAGGCCAATGACCAGCATCCCTTGCGCGAAGATCAGCAACCAGCGCGGATCGATCCGGTCGCCCAGCGCCCCGCCAGCCAGGCGGGCCAGGGTCTGCATCAGCGATTCCAGGCTCAGCATCTTGGCCGCAAGCGCCGCGGCCGCGACCGTCGCGACGCCGGCGGCGACGCCCAGCTCCGTCAGGTGGGTCACCGAGACGCTGGCCACGGTCACCCCAACCAGCAGGTGACTGAAATAGGCGGCCACCAGGATGTAGAACTGCGGGGTCCGCAGCGCCTGAGGCACGGTCCATTCGTAGGCCGTGCGGTAAACGCGAGCGTTGGCCGGCGCCTCGCGGGCCTCTTGTTCGACTTCCAGATCGACCTCGTGGGCGGCCTGGTTCAGCCACCTGGAGCCACCGACCATCATGGCGCAGACCAGGCCGACGACGGCGGCCAGTCCGGCCTGGACGATCCAGTAGGCTCGCCAGTCATTGCCGCTCATGCCCATCAGGGTCAGGGTCATCCACGGCCCGGCCGCGCCGCCCAGCGAGCCGAAGGTGAAGTAGATCCCAAACGGCAGGGCGCGCTTGCGGAACAGCGACGACAGGACGTGGGTGCCGGGGATCAGCGCCGCCATCTGGAAGCCGACGCCGCAGGCCGCCGCCCCGACATAGTAGCTGAGCAGGCTCTCGGAGTTGGCCAGCCCCAGGAACCCGCCCGCCAGCACCGCCGCGCCCAGCAGCAGCGTGCCGCGCACGCCGATCCGGCGGATCAGGATGGCCGGCAGCCACGACGAGGCGCCGGTGAAGACGCCCAGCACCGAAAAGCCCAGGAACGCCTTCTCGAAGCTCCATTTCAGCTCGCCGATCATGGCCGGCAGGACGACGCCCAGCGAACCGTAGGTCGAGGCGGTGATCAGGAACAGCAGCAGGCTAAACGCCGCCAGCAACAGCCACGGGCGGAAGCGGTCTTCGGAGGCCACTCCCCCGCCTCGCGGGGGAGTCTCAGACAAGGATGTCGTCACGATCAGAACGTCCGCTTCAGGGTGGCCCGCCACTCCCTGCCCTTGCCCGGCAAGGCGCCGAGGTTGGCGTAGGTGTCGGCGTCTGGGGTGAAATAGAACTTGTTGAACAGGTTATCGATATTGACCGACAGGGTGTACGGCCCGTGGTTCACGAAAACAGAAGCGTTGACCACCGAATAGGACGGATAGCGCACGGCGTTCTGCACCGTACCCGCCGTGCGGCTGACATGGCTGACGCCGACCGTCGCGCCGGCCTGCCCCCAGTCATAGCCCTTGCTGGTGTAGGTCCCGTACAGGCTGACCACCGACCTCGGGATCAGGGTGTAGGCATAGTCGCCGCCGCGGCCCGGCAGGCTGGCGAAGCTCCACACCACGTACGAGCCGCCATAACCCTGAGCGCCAGGCACACCCGCCGTATAGGCCGGAATGTACTGGAACGAGGTGTCCGGCCCCTTCACCGTCGTGCGCTGGCTGTTGCCGGCGAAGGTGAAGGACAGATGCTCCGACGCCAGCCAGCGAACCTCGACCTCGACGCCCTTGGCGCGTGTGCCCTGCACCACCGGCGGGGCGATGGCGCCGGCGATCTGAGTGCGGTTCTGGCGATAGGCCGCCAGCGAGCCGATCAAGGTCCCGCGCAGCAACTGGAACTTCACGCCCGCCTCGGTCAGGTCCGAGCTCGACAGCCACGAGCCGTCGGCCACCAGGTTTGGCGCGACGTCGCCGGCCTGGCTCATCTCCAGGGCCGCGGCCTTGGCGTAGCTGACATAGGGCATCAGGCCGATCGGCAGCTTGTAGGTCAGGCTGGCGTTCCAGGTCGCCTTGTTCCGATCATCCGCCTGCCTGCCGGCGATGACGTAGCTCAGGACGCCGGTGTCTTCGCTCTCGACACTGTAGTGGTCCCAGCGGCCGCCCAGCACCAGGTTGAAGCGCCCGGCCTCGATGTCTGAGGTGACGAAGGCCCCGGTCTGCTTCCACGTCGAGCGGTTGTCGTTCTCCCACTGCAGCCCGATGTTTCCGGGCTCGGTGTCGAACGGGCTGTCTATGGTGTCGGTCGGCGTGGCGCCGAAGCTGATGTCCCGGCGATCAAGCGCGATCAGGCCGCTGTTGAAGCTCTCGCGCCGGCGGCCCTCGAACCAGCGGTGCGCCCCGCCGACCAGAGTTCGGGCGCGGACAGGGCCGACATCGGTCGGGAAGGCGTAGGTCAGGCGGATCTCGCTGACCTTGGCGTCGGTCGTGGCCGGATAGCCATAGGAGACGAAGCGGCGGTTCTCCAGGCGGTCATGGAACAGCTGCAGCTTGATCGCGCGGTCACCGCCCAGGTCCTTGGCGAGGTCGAAATAGAGCGTCCGGGTGTTGGTCTTCGAGAAGTCGGCGGGACTGATATAGACCGTGCGCCTGTCCAGCTTCGTCGTGCCGACGCCGGTGTCCAGGGTGTGGGCCGCCTCCGTGCTGGGGAAGCCATAATACGGTATGTAAAGGGCGCTGGCGTAGGGGTAGAACCCCACCTCATTGGGCGTCAGCTTGCCGTTGTGGTCTGCGTCCACGAGGCTGGTGTCGCGGCCCGTGACGTAGGTGCGGTTGTCGATCAGGTCCTGGGTCAGGCGGTTCCAGCCCGGCGTCTGCACGTCACCGTCCGAGTGGAACGCCATGCCGCCGAAGGCCGTGCTCCAGCCGTTCCCCAGGTCGAAGTCCGACGACACCTCCAGCGTCTGGTGACGCGGATAGACGCCCTTGTAGTAGCTGTGGCTGTCCTCGGCCTCGCCATAGACATAGACGCCGCCCTCGGCCGCGCCGAGGTTCACGGGCGCGCCGAACTGGGCGGTGACCAGCTTCTTGTTGTAGCCGCCGACCGTGGCGGTGATCTCGCCTTCGGACTCGGCCAGGAAGCGGCCCTCGTCGCGGGCCGACTTGGGGATGAAGTTGACCAGGCCGCCGACCTTGCCGGCGCCATAGACCGGAGTCGGCGGGCCGCGCAGGATCTCGATGCGCGAGGCCCCGCCGATCGGGGTCGAATAGGTCCCGCGGTTCTCCACCCGCTTGAAGCCCCTGAAGTAGTTCTCGGCCAGGGTGCCGCGGATGTTGAGCGCCCCGGGCACGCCGTAGAAGCTGGCCGTGTGGGTCCCGGGCGAGACCTTGGTGACGCCGTCCAGGGTCTGCACCCCATAGCGCTCCAGGGTCACGTCGCTGACCAGACTGGCCGAGCGCGGCGTCTCGACCAGCGGCTTGGCGAGGCCGAACACCGTTTGGCTCGGCTGTCTTTCCAGCAGGCCCGCCTTGTCGCGCGCCACGATGATCACCGCATCGACCTGATCGGCCACCTGGTCTTCCGCGTAAGCGGCGAAGCCCGTCATGCTCGAAAGAGCCAGGACGCTGGCGGACAGGAACGCGCTTCTGAACGGCATCGGAGTTTCGGCCTTCTCGCCGCCGCGCGGAAAGGCCGGACGGTCACGCGCCGATATCTGGGGACGTCTTGATCTTCGTCAAAATGCCTTCTGACATTTCAGTTGAGATTGCGAAGGCGCTGTGGCGGGAAAGTCGCAGATTTTCTAGCTGAGGCTAGGCCGCGCCGACGTGCGGCCGGGTCTGGGCTTCCGGCTGAACGTTCAGGATCCGCAACATGGCGTTGCGCGAGGCCTCGGCGTCGCCGCCGGCGATGACCCGGGCGACCTGGCGGTGCTCCTCGATCTCGTCCAGCAGCTCCTGCTCGGTCGCGCCGTTGAACGAGAACACCCAGAAACGGGCGGCCTTGTGCTGCAGCGGGATCAGGATCCGGGCCAGGGCCAGGTTGCCGGAGGCGCGGGCGACCAGGGCGTGGAAGCGCAGGTCCATGGCCACTAGGGCCGGCAGGTCGCAGGTCCTGGCGGCCGCCTCGCCGTCGGCGAAGACGTCATACATCGCCCGGGCCTCGGCCTTGGAGGCGTGCTTGGCGGCCAAGCTGGCGCAGTGCGGTTCGATCAGCACCCGGGCTTCGTAACCCTGGCGCAGTTCGACAAGGTCCAGCGGCGCGACCGTGGTGCCCGAACGGGCCCGGCGGATCACCAGGCCCTCCAGCGCCAGCCGCCCCAGCGCGTCACGCACCCCGGCGAGGCCGGTGTCGTAGTGGGCGGCCAGCGACTGCTCGTCCAGACGCGCGCCCGCCGGCAGCTCGCCCAGGATCAGGTCCAGCAAGATCCGCTCATAGACCTTGGTCTTCTGCAGGTCCGGCGACCAGTCCTCGAGCCCCGAGGAGTTGGCGACGTCCAGCACCAGGGTGCGAGCGGCGTTGAGCGAAAGCGAGGCCATGGACGGATCCGTGAGCGGCGGTCGCTGATAGGTAGTGTGAAATTTCAGAAGTGGCTAGCGACTAGAACGCCGGGACCACCGCCCCCGCGTACTTCCGCTCCATGAACGCCTTGACCTCCGGCGTCGTCAGGGCCGCCGCCAGCTTTTTGACGCGCGGGTCGTCCTTATTGTCCGGACGCCCGACCAGGTAGTTCACATAGGGACTGGTCTTGTCCTCGATGATCAGCGCGTCCCTGGACGGGTTCAGCTTGGCGTCCAGCGCGTAGTTGGTGTTGATCACCGCCAGGTCGACCTGGTTCAGCACACGGGGCAAGGCCGGCGCTTCCAGCTCCTTGAACTTCAGGTTCTTTGGATTGCCGGTGATATCGCGGAGCGTGGCCAGGGCGTTCGTGGGGTCCTTCAGGGTGATGACGCCGTTCTTGGCCAGCAGGATCAGCGACCGCCCCTCGGTGCTGCCGTCGTTGGGAATGGCCACGGTGGCGCCGTCCGGCAGGGCGGCGATCGACTTCCACTTCGACGAATAGGCGCCGATCGGCTCGACGTGGACGCCCTGGATCGGGATCAGGTTCGTCCCCTTGTCGTGGTTGAAGCTCTCCAGATACGGCAACGTCTCGAAATAGCTGACGTCGATGCGCTTCTCGGCGACCTGGGTGTTGGGCTGGACGTAGTCGTTGAACACCTTGATCTCGATGTTTAGCCCCTCGGCGGCCAGCTTCGGTTTGATGAACGCCAGCACCTCGGCGTGCGGCACGGCGGTGGCGGCCACGGTCAGGGTGTCGGGCGCGCTGGCCTTGGGTTCCTTGGGGCCGCACGCAGCGAGCGTCATGGCGGCGAGGCCGAGAACGAGGATAGCGCGGCGGGCGACCATGAACGGCTCCATAAGGCGATCTGACGGGTAGGCTTTTGCCCGGTTAGCGGCCCGGGAGGAAATCAGATTTCCTGGCAGGGCGTCGAGTGATCGCTTGACCGCTCTCTCGAACAGGCGGCTTGGATGGAGATGGCCAAGGAAACCGTCCACATCGTGCAAGCCTATGTCGCCGGACGCGGGCAGGCCCTCAAGGCCGAACAGCAGATCGGCTGCAAGACGGCGGAAGAGGCGCGCCGAAAGGCCGAGCGCCTGGCGCCGCTGCGCGAAGGCGTGGTCGCCTTCTCGGCCAGCGCCGATGTCGAGCTGGGCGACTACGACGAGAACCCGGACATCCTGTTCAAGGCCGGCCGTCTGCCGCACCCGTTCGACCAGGCCTAATCCTCGTCGTTCGCGGCTTCGGGAACGTCCGGCTCGCCGTGGATGACCCAGTTGGCGATGAAGTCGGGCGTCTCGCCGGCCAGGGTGGTGACGCCGGCTTCGGCGGCCTGAATGGCCGAGGTCTGGGGCGGCAGGGTGTAGGTGTCGCCGTCGTGCTCGCCCAGCAGGTCCAGGACGATGCCTTCGTCCTCGGTGGCGTCGATCACCACGCCGAAGAACTGCTGGCGCTCCTGCACCTCGCCGTCGTCGTCTAGGAAGGTCAGGTTCATCAGCAGGGTCTTGCCCAGCAGCCCCTTGGCGAAGTCAGCGTCCCAGTGGACGTCGGCGTCGATATCGTCGGTCATCGTCAGCTCTATTTGTGCGAGACGCGGCGCACCACCGCGTCGCCGATCATCTGCAGCACCTGGACCAGGACCAGCATCAGCACGACGGTGACGATCATCACGTCGGTCTGGAAGCGCTGGTAGCCAAAGCGGATGGCGAGGTCGCCCAGGCCGCCCGCCCCGACCACCCCGGCCATGGCGGTGTAGGACACCAGGGCCACGGCGGTGACGGTCGCGGCGGCGACCAAGCCCGGCAGCGCTTCCGGAAGAAGCGCGCCCAGCACCACCTGACGCCGCTTGGCGCCCATGGCGAAACTGGCCTCGATCACCCCTTTGTCGACCTCGCGCAAGGCGGTCTCCACCAGGCGCGCGAAGAACGGCGCCGCGCCCACCACCAGCGGCGGGATGGCGCCGGCCACGCCCAGTGAGGTGCCGACCAGGGCGACAGTCAGCGGGATCATCACGATCAGCAGGATCACGAACGGCACCGAGCGCAGCACGTTGACCAGCAGCGACAACAGGCCGTTGGCGACCTTGTTCTCCAGCATCTGGCCCTTGCCGGTCAGGAACAGGATCACGCCCAGCGGCAGGCCCAGGGCGATGGTCAGCACCAGCGAGCCGCCCAGCATGGACAGGGTGTCGATGGTCGCCTGGCCGATCTCGCTCCAGTCGATGTTCGAGACGCTCATCGGGCGGTCTCCCCGGAAAGCTCGTCGACACGCACGCCGGAGGCCTGGAACTGGGCGATGGCGGCGGCGACATCGCCGCCGGCCAGGGCCAGGGTCAGCTGGCCGTAGGGCGTCTCGCGCAGACGGTGGATGCGTCCGCCCAGGATCGAATAGTCGACGCCGGTGGTCCGGGCCACCTCGCCCAGCACCGGTTTGTAGGTCGCTTCGCCCCGGAAGGTCAGGCGCACGACGCGGCCAGCGACGCCAGCGGCGGCCGTCACTTCACCGTCCGCCTCGCGCACGAAGCGGCGGGCGATGGCGCTCTCGGGATGCAGGAAGACGTCCTCGACGGGCCCCTCCTCCACCACGCGGCCGGCGTCCAGCACGGCGACCCGGTCGCAGACGCGGCGGACCACGTCCATCTCATGGGTGATCAGCACGATGGTCAGGCCCAGCTCACGGTTCAACCCCGAGATCAGGTCGAGAATCTGCTCGGTGGTCTCCGGGTCGAGGGCGCTGGTGGCCTCGTCGCACAGCAGCACCTTGGGATTGGTGGCCAGCGCCCGGGCGATGCCGACCCGCTGCTTCTGGCCGCCAGACAGCTGGGCCGGATACTTGTCGGCGTGGGCGGTGAGGCCGACGCGCGCGAGCAGCTCGGCCGCGCGCGCCTTGACCTCGGTGGCCGGACGCCCGGCCAGCTTCAGCGGGAAGGCGACGTTCTGGGCGACCGTCTTGCCCGACAGCAGGTTGAAGTGCTGGAAGATCATCCCGACGCGCCGGCGCAGGGCCCGCAAGCCCTCGACGCCCAGGGCCGCGACGTCGTCGCCGTCGACGATCACCTTGCCGCCGGTCGGCGTCTCCAGGCCGTTGATCAGCCGGATCAAGGTCGACTTGCCCGCGCCCGAGGCGCCGATCACGCCGAACACCTCGCCGGCCTTCACCGACAGCGAGACCTCGCTGAGGGCCGCGTGACCGCCGAGGCCATAGGTTTTAGAGACGTCCTGAAAGGTGATCACGCAGCCAAGTCCGAGAAGGGTTCAGGCGGCCGACGACCGCAAGCCGCCCGATTTAGGCGTTCAGCCGGCAAAGGTGAAGGGAAACCGCCGCCGTCAGCCGGCGCGGCGCGTATCGGAGGTCATTACCTGGCCGATGCCGTCAAGCAGGGCCGCCACCGTGATCGGCTTGGCCACATGCAGGTCGGCCCCGGCCAGAAGCGCATCCTGGCGATGGCCGGCCATGGCGTTGGCGCTGAGCATGATGATCGGCGTGCGGCGGCCCGGAGCCTCCAGGCCGCGGATGGCGCGGGTGGCCGCCAACCCGTCCATGACCGGCATCTGCATGTCCATCAGCACCACGTCATAGACTTGCGAGGCCATGGCCTCGACCGCCTGGGCGCCGTTCTCGACCACGGTCACCGTGGCGCCGCAAGGCTCGAGGATCAGCTGCACCACGCGTTGATTGATGGGGTGATCCTCGGCCAGCAGCACCCGCAACCCCTGGGCCCGGGCCGCCGGGACAGCCAAGTCGTCGGCGGTCGTCGCGGCGGCCTCGGTCCGATCCAGCGGCAGGACGACCCGGAACAGGCTGCCGGCGCCCGGGCTGGACTTCGCCGTGATCTCGCCGCCCATCATCTCGACCAGAGCCTTGCTGATCGACAGACCCAGGCCCGAACCGCCGAACCGGCGGGTGATCGTGCTGTCGGCCTGGCTGAAGCGCTGGAAGATCATCTGCGCCTTGGCCGCGTCGAAACCGACGCCGGTGTCCTCGACCTCGACGCACAGGCGCGAAGCCTGGCCGCCGCCCGCATCGTCGACGTCGATCCGGACGGCCACCTCTCCCTGATCGGTGAACTTCACGGCGTTGGACAGCAGGTTGTTCAGCACCTGGCCGATCCGCACGCTGTCGCCCAGGAAGGCGCCCTGCGCGGTCGCGCTGCGCTCGACGCGGATATCCACGCCCTTCTCCTCGGCCCGGAGCCGCGCGACGTCCAGCAGGCCGTCAAGGACCGCGCCCAGGTCGAAGGCCTGCGCCTGGATGGTCATCTGGCCCGCCTCGATCTTCGAGACGTCCAGGATGTCGGACACCAGTCGCTCCAGGGTCTCGCCGGACCGTCGGATCAGGGCGACCATTTCGGTCTGCTGCGGCGTCAGGGCGGTTTCGCCCAGAGCGGCGGCGATGCCGATGACGCCGTTCAACGGCGTTCGGATCTCGTGGCTCATATTGGCCAGAAAATCGCTCTTGGCCTTGTTGGCGGCCTCGGCGGCGTGACGGGCCTCGGCCATTTCGGCCTCGATCCGCAGGCGTTCGGTGACGTCGCGCGCCACGCCGAACACCAGATCGCCGCGCCGCCGCGACCGCCATTCCAGCTGACAATAGGACCCGTCGGCGCGGCGATAGCGGTTCACGAAGCCGTTCACGTCGCCATTGCTGTCGGCCCGGTCCATGTTGGCGCGCGTGGCTTCCAGATCGTCCGGATGCAGCAGGGACAGGAGGCAGGCCCCCTCCAGCGTCTCGACCGGATAGCCCAGGACCGTCTCCCAGGCCCGGTTCACCTTGACGAACCGCCCCTCCATGTCGCGGATACAGAGCATGTCGGCCGACACCTCGAAGAAACTCGAGAGGTTCTGCGCCGTCTCCAGGGCCTGCTGCGCCGAAAGCCGCGCGCGAACCTCGCTGGCCGCCAGCACCTCCTCGGCGCGCCGCCGGTCTATGGCGATCGCCGCCAGTTCGGCGGCGGCCTCGATGAAGGCGATGTCCTCCTCGTTCGGCGCGCGGGTCTCGCGGTGATAGATCGCGAAGGTGCCGACCACCGAACCGCCGGCCGTCTTGATCGGCTGCGACCAGCAGGCGGCCAAGCCCGCATCGGCGGCCAGCTCACGAAAGTCCGCCCAGAGCGGATCGGACTGGATGTCTTCCACCACGACCCGACGGCCAAGATAGGCCGCGGTCCCGCATGATCCGACATTGGGGCCGACCTCGACGCCCTCGATGGCCTGATTATAGGACTCGGGCAGGCTAGGCGCCGCGCCGATCACCAGATGGCGGCCCTCGGCGTCGAGCAGCACGATGCTGCAGAGGATTGCTGGATCCTCGGCCTCGACCGCCTGCACGATGGCCTGCAACGCCAACGACAGGGATTTGCCGCCGGCGATCAGGTTCATGGTCCGCCGAAAGGCGCGGTGAGCGGATGTTCGACTCATGGGGGCGTCTCCATCAAAGACAACCTTGCCACCCGACCTACATACAAGCGGTCAACGCCCGTCAACTCACGCGCCAAAGGCCGCGACATATTGAAGCGGCGCCCCGGGATCAGGGCTGCTTGACCACCGCCCCGCCCTTCATCACGAACACCGGCTTTTCCAGCACCGTCACGTCGGCCAGCGGATCGCCGGCCACCGCGATGATGTCGCCGAAGCGGCCGACGGCCACCTGGCCGACGTCCTTGGACTGGCCCAGGGCCTCGGCCGCGGTCAGGGTCGCAGCCTGGATCGCCTGCAGCGGCGTGGCGCCGTAGCGGACCATGACCGCGAACTGCTTGGCGTTGTCGCCGTGCGGATAGACCCCGGCGTCGGTGCCATAGATCATCTTCACCCCGGCCTTCAGCGCCTTCTTGAAGTTCTGGCGCTGGATCTCGCCGATGTCGCGGTCCTTGCGCAGGTTGTCTTCCAGGACGCCGTTCTTCTTGCCCTCGGCCTGGGTGTAGTCGGTGTTGTAGATGTCCATCGCGAAGTACGTCCCGTGCTGGACCGCCAGCTTGATCCCCTCGTCGTCGACCAGGCTGGCGTGCTCGATGGTGTCGATGCCCGCCTTGATCGCTTCGCGGATGCCCGCCGCCCCGTGGGCGTGGGCAGCGACCTTGATGCCGGCCATGTGGGCCTCGTCGGCCACGGCGTGCATCTCGTCATAGGTCAGCTGCTGCTGGCCCGGCTCGTCGCCGCGCGAGAACACCCCGCCCGTCGCGCAGATCTTGATCACCTGGGCGCCGTACTTCTTCAGCGTCCGGACCGCCTTCCGCGCCTCCTCGGGACTGTCGATGTTGTAGGGGCTCTTCTGGTCCATCGACGGCGGGAAGAAGGTCGAATCGCAGTGGCCGCCGGTCGCGCCGATCGCCCAGGTCGCCGTGACGATGCGCGGCCCGATCACATAACCGCCGTCGATCGCCTCGCGCAGGCCCACGTCGTCGAAGTCGGCCGAGCCGACATTGCGGATGGTGGTGAAGCCCGCCTCCAGCGTCTTCTTCGCGTTGGCGACCTGCACCACGCTCCAGAAGCGGTCGCTGTATTCCAGGCTGTTGTAGCCGCCGATTTCGGCCAGGCCGTCAATGTGGGTGTGCATGTCGATCAGGCCCGGCAGAAGGGTCGCGCCCGGCAGGTCGACGACCTTGGCCCCCGCCGGAACCGCATCGCCCTTCTTGCCGATGCTGGTGATGCGGCCGTCGGTGACGATCACCAGCGGGTTGTCGACATACTTGCCGCTCGCCACGTCCAGCAGCCGCGCGGCGCTGACCGCTTCGACCTGCGCCGCGTTCGCCGCGCCCGCCGCCAGCACGCCCGCCGCCAGCACCGCGGCCTTGATCCCATCACGCATTCGATCCGTCCCCATCCAACTTGAACGGCGACGCTAGCACGCCCGCGCGCCCCGTCGAGCCTCGCCCCCGCCGGACCGATGGCTTATGGGATCCATGCGATGGGAACGTGGCGCAATCGGTAGACGCGCCGGACTCAAAAATCCGTTGAAGCCATCCGTGTGGGTTCGAGTCCCACCGTCCCTGCAATCGACGGCGATCCCGTCCTCGCGAGCGGTTGCGGCCCGGACGCGGAACCCGCGCTGCGCGATGTGACCAAAAGGCGTGCGCCGCCAGGCCTTTCCCGCCCTACGTGAATACGACGAACCGCATAGATTATACGTTTCTTGGGACATCGACTCCGCTCAAGATCGCTACGGCGTTCGCTTATCGCCACTCGATGAGTCGTTTCCGTCCCACCGTCGCGTCCGAGTTTGTGAGCATGGCTGAAGATAAGACCCCTGATCCCGTCGACATCCATGTCGGCCGCCGCCTGCGTATGCGTCGCAAGGATCTCGGCTATTCCCAGCAGTCGCTCGCCGACGCCCTGGGCCTGACCTTCCAGCAGGTGCAGAAGTACGAGGGCGGGTCCAACCGGATCAGCGCCAGCAAGCTGCACGCCACGGCGATGTTCCTGAAGACGCCGATCGGCTTCTTCTTCGAAGGTCTGGACGATCCCGAGGAGGCCGACACCACCGCCGCCGACCTGGCCAACGAGATGGCCGCGTTCTGGTCGCAACCCGGCGGTCCGGAACTGGCGCGTTCCTACCTGGCGATCCCGTCGACAGGCATGCGCAAGCATCTGGTGGACCTGGCCAAGGCCATCGCCGGCGAGGAATAGACTCCGCCCCCTTAGGCCGGGTCGGCCAGCAGCTCGATGTTCTGCGCCCCGGCCTCGGTCAGGGCGGCGATCAGTTCGGCGACCGCCGCGTCCAGTTCGGCGGCGTCGCGACCGCGCAGGACGAGATTGGCGCCGTAGACGTCCGGCGGGCTGAAGAACGGATAGCTGCCCAGCGACATGGCCGGATGCGCCTTGGCCACCGCTTCCAGCGGCGCGGCGATCGTCCCCTCGCCCGTGCCCGTCACCCGCACGGTCTTGGCCAGAACGACGGCGCCCGTCCGCAGGCGCGGCCCCACGTCCTCCAGCATGCCGCGCATGATCGCCGGCACGCCCGCCAGCACGAAGACATTGTCCTTCTGGAACCCGGGCGGCCCCTGCACCGGGTTCTTCACCAGGCTGCCGCCTTCGGGCACGTGCGCCATGCGACGGCGGGCGGCGTTGGGCTCGCCCCAGCGCTCGCGCAGCATGGCCATGATCTCCGGATGCTCGGGGGCCGTCACCCCGAAGGCCTTGGCGATCGAGTCGGCGGTTATGTCGTCGTGGGTCGGACCGATGCCGCCCGTGGTGATGACGTAGTCGTAGCGCGTCCGCAGGGCGTTGACCGCGTCGATGATCTCTTCCTCGATGTCCGGGACAACGCGGGCCTCGCAGAGGTCGACGCCGTAGGTGGCCAGGTACCTGGCGATGGCCGACAGGTTCACGTCCTGGGTCCGGCCCGAGAGAATCTCGTCGCCGATGATCATCACGGCGGCCGTCACGCGTTCCCCCGATCCCGCTTGGGTAGCCGTCATCCCGTCGATCCCCTATGTCGCTTCGTTCCTACCGTTTCGACTTAGGCCCCGCATGCTGCTCCCGCAACCGCTCGTTCACGGCCGCCTGGTCAGCCGCTACAAGCGCTTCTTCGCGGATCTGGTGCTGGACGATGGCCGCGCGATCACCGCCCACTGCCCCAACCCCGGCGCCATGCTGGGCGTGCGGGATCCCGGCCAGGGCGCCTGGGTGTCGAGGTCGGACGATCCCAAGCGAAAGCTGGCCTGGACCCTGCAATGCGTCGAGCAGGGCGACGCGCTGGTCGGGATCAACACCCTGCTTCCGAACCGGCTGGTCGCCGAGGCGCTGGCGGCGGACGCCATCCCGGAACTGGCCGGCTACGCGACCATCCGCCCGGAGGTGAAGTACGCCCAGGCCAGCCGCGTCGATTTCCTGCTCACCCACCCGGACCGCCCGCCGTGCTGGCTGGAGGTCAAGAACTGCCACTTCAGCCGTTCGCCGGGCTTGGCCGAGTTTCCCGACTGCAAGGCCGAGCGCTCGACGCGTCACCTGTCCGACCTCGCCGCCCAGGTCGCGGACGGCTGCCGCGCCGTGGTGCTGTTCGTCGTCCAGCGCGAGGACTGCGAGACCTTCCAGGCCTGCGCCGACCTTGATCCCAAGTTCGCGGCGGGCCTGGACGCCGCGGCCAGGGCCGGCGTGGAGGTGCTGGTCTACGCCTGCGCCATGACCACGGAGGCGGTGCGGATCGACCGCCGGATCCTGTGGACCAACGCTCACCTAACAGCGATTTAAGCTGCAATCCGCTCGCATTTCGATACCCATTCCGGGCGCGCGAACTGAGGGGATCGCATGAAGACGAATGTCCTGGCCGCGGCCGCCCTGGCGCTCGCCCTGTGCGGGTGCGGACCCAGCGAGCCCGGCAAGTCCGAGAGCGGCATGATGACGGGTCTGCGGGCGATCTTCGCCTTCAAGGCCTGCACCGGAAAGCTGGAGGATCGCTTCGGCCTCAAGACGATTTCCGGCGTAACTTCCAACGACATGGACCCCGTCTCGACGGGCAAGCCGGGGGAATGGGACGTCAAGTTCACCGCGGACCTGACCGAGAAGGAAACCGGCCGGGTGACGCGCTACAAGGGCGTCTGCCACGTGCGCCGCGACAAGCCCACGACCCTGGACGCGACCTTCGTCAAGGAGATCCGTCCGGCGACCGACACGGTGCGGCGGATCAATCCTCAGTGAAGGCGCGCCATTGAGGGCGGGCTTGGGGTTGAAATCCGTGCTAGGATGGGCAGATACGCCCCTTCCGCCGACCAGATCGCCGCCCGAAACGCGGCGGCGACGCCCGAGTAGAGCATGACCCTAGACGACACCCTCGAGATCGAAGCCGAAACCCGCACGGGCCAGATCAAGATTCACACGGCCGCGGACTTCGAGGGCATGCGCAAGGCCGGCAAGCTGGCGGCCGAGTGCCTGGACATGCTGATCCCGCATGTGAAGCCGGGCGTGTCGTCCGACGAACTGGACCGGCTGTCCCGCGAGTTCATCCTGGATCACGGCGCCCTTCCGGCCTGCCTGTACTATCGCGGCTATCCCAAGACGGTCTGCATCTCGCGCAACCACGTGGTCTGCCACGGCATTCCGGGCGACTGGAACCTGAAGGAAGGCGACATCGTCAATATCGACGTGACCGTCATCGTCGACGGCTGGCACGGCGACACCTCGCGCATGTACGGCGTCGGCGAAGTGGGCCCGCGCGCGCGTCGCCTGGTCGAGATCACCTATGAGGGCATGAAGCGCGGCCTGGAGGCCGTGAAGCCGGGCGCGACGCTGGGCGACATCGGCAACGCCATCCAGAGCTATGTCGAGGCCCAGCGCTGCTCGGTGGTCCGCGACTTCTGCGGCCACGGTCTGGGCCGCGTGTTCCACGACGCCCCGAACATCCTGCACTTCGGCCGTCCGGGCCAGGGCGCGGTGCTCAAGCCCGGCATGTTCTTCACCGTCGAGCCGATGGTGAACCTGGGCAAGCCGGCCGTGAAGGTGCTGAACGACGGCTGGACCGCCGTGACCCGCGACAAGTCGCTGTCGGCCCAGTGCGAGCACTCGATCGGCGTGACCGAAGACGGCTACGAGATCTTCACCGCCTCGCCGGCTGGGCTGTTCCAGCCGCCGATCCTGGGCTGACGATCGCGCTATGGGCGCATTATTGCGATAGACAATCTTTGCGAAGTTCGCAAAGCTCAGTCCATGACCGAGCTGGAGAAACGCAGACGATTTCAGCGCTTCATGTGCTGGGGCTACACGCCCTTGATTATCGGCGGCTGGCTGGTCCTGCGGGCCTTCCGGCTGCATGACGGCGTTATCTCGGTGTCGGACTTCCTGTGGTACGCGGCGCTCGCCGTGCCCGCCCTGTTCGTGGCGATCATCATCCCCTTCACGGAGGATCGCCGGCTGCGTCGCCTCGCGGAAGAACGGCGGGCGCGTCGTCAGCCCGCCCTGGTTCTCGACAGCTAAGCGGCGAGCGCATGGTCCAGGCGGTGTCGCTCAGCATCTCGGATCCTGAGCCGGTCGCGCCGGAGAAGCCGGCGCGCAAGTCCGCCCACGCCCATCACGCCGGCCACCGCGAGCGGCTGCGCCAGCGCGCCAAGGCCGGCGGCCTCGTCGCCCTGCCCGACTACGAGCTGCTGGAGCTGTATCTCTTCCGCACCTATCCGCGCGGCGACGTCAAACCGCTGGCCAAAAGCCTGTTGGCCCGCTTCGGCTCGCTGGGGGCCGTGCTGGGCGCGACAATCGAGGAGCTGGCCACCGTGCCGGGCGTCGGCGAAACGGCGGCCATGGACATCAAGCTGCTGCACGAGGCCACCTTGCGGGCCGGCCGCGACAAGATCGTCAAGCGGCCGGTGATCAGCTCGTGGAGCGCCCTGCTCGGCTATGTCCGTGTCGCCCTGGCCAACGAGTCGCGCGAGCAGTTCCGGGTGCTGTTCCTGGACAAGAAGAACCAGCTGATCGCCGACGAGGTGATGAACCGCGGCACGGTCGACCACGCCCCGGTCTATCCCCGCGAGGTCATGCGCCGGGCGCTGGAGCTGTCGTCCAGCAACATCATCATCCTGCACAACCACCCATCCGGCGACCCCACCCCGTCGCGGCCGGACATCGACATGACCCGGCAGATCGTCGAAGCGGGCAAGGCCCTCAAGATCGCTGTCCACGACCACCTGGTGGTCGGCCGCGAGGGCGTGGCCAGCTTCAAGGCGCTGGGGTTGATGTAGATCCGGATCGGGACGTCAATTTCCGGACGGGACGCGCAAGCTCGGCTTGACGCCTCGCCTTGAAACCTTGAGCGTCGCGGCTCCCGCTTGCCCGCAAGTTGTTCCGGAGTCTCCGCATGCGCCGCCTGCTCACCGTTCTCCTCGGCTCGGCCGCCCTGCTGACCGGGGTCGCCCACGCGGCCGACAAGAAGGCTCCCGAAAAGCCCGCCGAGGTCCCCAAGGCGATCAAGACGCTGCATGACGGCTTCCTGACCCTGGACACCCACCTGGACACGCCCGAGCACTTCGCGCGCCAGGGCTGGTCGATGATCGACCGTCACGCGGTCGCCGAAGACGGCACCCAGGTCGATCTCCCCCGCATGAAGGCCGGCGGCCTGGATGGCGGCTTCTTCGTCATCTACACGGGCCAGGGCGAGCTGACGGCGGAAGGCTATCGCAAGGCGCGCGACTTCGCCCTGAACCGCGCGACCGAGATCCGCGAGATGGTCGCCGCCCATCCCGACCAGTTCGAGCTGGCCTACACCGCCGAGGACGCCGCCCGGATCAACAAGGCCGGCAAGGTCTTTGTCTTCCAGAGCATCGAGAACTCCTGGCCGATCGGCGAAGACCTGACCCTGCTGGAAACCTTCTACAAGACCGGCGTGCGCATGGCCGGGCCGGTCCACTTCCGCAACAACCAGTTCGCCGACAGCTCGACCGATCCCAAGGGCAAGATCTGGCATGGCTATTCGCCGCTGGGCCTGCGCTGGCTGGCCGAGGCCAACCGACTGGGCATACTGGTGGATGTCAGTCACGCGTCGGACGACATCGTCGACCAGTCGGTGGCCTTGTCGAAGGCTCCGATCATCGCCTCGCACTCGGGCGCCAAGGCGATCTTCGACCACCCGCGCAATCTCGACGACGCCCGCATCAAGAAGATCGCCGACAGCGGCGGCGCGATCTGCATCAACTCGGTCTATCTGAAGGCCTCGGAGCAACCGAGCCCGGAACTCATGGCCGCGCTGAAAGCCCTGGGGCCGCTGGACGACGAGGCCACCGAGGCCCAGGTCAAGGCCCGGATGGTCAAGATGGCGGCGCTCAAGGCCCAGTACACGTTCCCGCCGCGCGCCAATTTCGAGACCTTCATGGCCAGCATGCTGCACACCTTGAAGATCGCCGGTCCCAAGGCCGTCTGCATCGGCGCCGACTGGGATGGCGGCGGCGGCGTCGAGGGCCTGGAGGACGTGGCCGACCTGCCCAAGATCACCGCCCGCCTGAAGGCCGAGGGCTATAGCGACGCCGACATCCAGGCGATCTGGAGCGGCAACGTGCTGCGGCTCATCGCCGGGGCGCAGGCCTACGCCAAGAGCGTGGCCGGGAAATAGGCTCTAGCGGGGCGGCCCCTCGAAGGCCGCCCGTCGCGCCGCGGCCGGGGCGTAGACCCGCGCCAGCCCCTCGGCCAGGGCCGCCCGCTCGGGCGGCGTCAGAGTGGCGGCGTAGCTGGCCAGAGCGGCCTCGACATTGCCGCGCGCCTGCAGATCCAGGGCGCGCGCCGTGCTCAATCGCCTGGCCACCTCGGCGGCGTCGAAGCCGGGCGAGCCCAGGGCCGCCAGGGCCGCCTGCCGCTCGGCGCGGGCCTGCTGCGTCAGGGGCCGGTTCTTCTTGTTGGCCTCGCCCAACGCCCTGCGGAACGCCTTGCGACTGTCAGGCGAGAGCACGTCTCCCGCCGAAATCAAGGGCGGCCGGGCCGGGGCCGCCGGCGCGGCGTCGTCCATCGGAGGCCGAACCGCCTCGACCGGCGGCGAGGGAGGCGTCACGACCGATGGCGGCGTCTCCCGGACCGTCGCGTGACGCGCCGGCTTGGACGGCGCCTCGGTCGGCGCGACCGGAACCACGACCGGAGGACTTGTCGGCGCCACGGTGCGCGGCGCCGGGGCGGTCGCCATGGCCGGCGCGACCGGCGGCGCCGTCAGACGCGCATAGCCCATGCCGGCCAGGCCGCCGATCAGGAACACATTGACCACCGCGGAGGCGGCCAGCGCGATGATCCAGGGCCGCGACGTCATAGTTCGGAGGGCTCCGCGATGGCGTCCTGCAGGGCCGAGGAGGTGTCGACGGCCGTGACGACCGGCTGCTCGGCCACGACGACCGGCGCGGCGGCCTCCGGACGGCCGACCGCCACGCCGACGGCTATGCCCGCGAAGGCCGCGGCCGACAGACCCAGCGCCGCGCCGAGGCCGGCGATCCAGCGGCGGGCGGTGTCGCGCGCTCGTGGGGCGGCGGCGACCAGCCGGCCCAGCAGGGCGGCGTCGGCGCTCTGAGCGGGCGCCAGGTCCAGCAGGCGGTCCATCTGCGCGGCGGCGCTCAACACTGGCGCAAGGCGCGCCGCGTTCACCGCCAGCAGGGCGCGCGCGGTTTCGCGTTCGCCTTCCGGCCAGCGGGCGATCTCGCCGCCATAGGCCTCGGCCAGGTCCTCGAACCTTTCGAGCGTCATCATGACCATGCGTCCTTCATCCCCCCGCCCCCGTACCGGCCAGGTCGGCCAGCGAAGCCTTCAGTGTCCGACGCCCGCGCGAGAGCAAGCTCTCCAGCGCCTCGACGCTGATCGCCATCAATCCCGCGGCTTCGATATTGCCCAGCCCCTGGTGATGACAGAGCACGATCGCCTCGCGCTGACGCGGCGGCAAGGCCGCCAGCGCCGCTTCGACGCGCCTGGACAGGTCGGCGCCGATCAGGCCCGCATCCGGCGCCGGACCGGTGTCGACCTGCTCGGGCGGCGTGTCCGTCGCGATCTCGCGCCGTCGCCGCAGTCGGTCGTAGCAGAGGTTCAGCGCCACGCGGTGCAGCCAAGTGTCGAACCTCGCCGCGCCCGGCTTCCACGCCCGCGCCTGCTTCCAGGCCCGCAGGAAGGTTTCCTGGGCGACATCCTCGGCCTCGCCCGAGTCGTTCAGCATGCGCCTGGCCAGGGCCAGGATGCGCGGCAGGCGCCGGTCCAACAGCGCGCGGACGGCGGACGGGTCGCCCCGTCCCACCCCCGCCAGCAAGGCTTCGTCGGGATCGTTCCCGTCGGTCGCCAACCGTCACTCCGCCGCGCACGTCGCCATCAGACCCCGACCTTGGCCTTGCCGCCCTTGGCCTGCAATTCCTCCAGCGTCAGGACGCCGTCGTTGTTGGTGTCCATGCGCTTGAAGCGCCAGGCCAGCAGGGCGTCGGCCTCGGTGCGCGACAGGGAGCCATCCTTGTCGGTGTCGAAGCGGGCGAACAGGCGCTGGCCCCGCTTGCCGGCCTTGCCTGACGCCTTGGCGTCGACCTCGGCGTTCTGCTTGCGGAAGGCGGCGAACTCGTCGGGCGAGATCTTGCCGTCCTTGTTGGCGTCCAGCCGCGCGAACAGCTTGTCGCCATTCTTGGCCTGGAACTGCTCCAGAGTCATGCCGGCGGCGGTCGGCGCGGCTTTCGCGGGCGCGTTCTGGGCCAGCGCGGGTCCGCCCAGCGCCATTACGGCGCCGGCGGCGATCAGGGTGCGTACGATCATCAGTCTCAAGGTCTCCATGGAGGAAGGCCCGTCCCATCAGACTGAACGCACGGCGGCGGAGATTCCGTCGCGGCTTTTTTCGGAAACTCAGCCCGGAGCCTTCACGATGGCGGTATAGGCCGCGCGGGCCTCCGCCTTGGCCTTGGCCAGCTTGGGCTTCAGCGACTTGAACTGGCCGACGTGGCCGGCCTTGGCCATCAGCGCCTTGAACGCCTTGGGCTCGGCCTCGGGGTCCCCGCCATCCTCGAGGGCCACCTTGATCAGTTGGGAGAGGTCCTGCTCCAGCCGCCAGGCCGCCTCGAGCCGCGCCAGGGCGCCGGCGTCGGCAAGGCCGGCCTCGCGCAGCGCCGCCAGGGCCTCGCCGGTGTTCTGCCGCAAGGGACCGCCCTTGGCCGCGTGGGCCAGCTGCAGGAACTGGGCGGCGAACTCGATGTCGACAAGACCACCGGGATCCAGCTTCAGGTCCCAGTCGCCCTTGCCCGGCCGCTCGCGCTCCATCAGCTCGCGCATCTCGACGACGTCGGCGGCGGTCTTCTTCCAGTCGCGCGGCCGGCGCAGGGCCGCCTCGATCGCCGCCTCGGCCCGGGCCTGGAAGTCCGGCGAGCTGGCCCAGACCACCCGCGCGCGGGTCAGGGCCAACAGCTCCCAGGTCTCGGCTTCGCGCGCGTAATAGTCCTCGAACGCCGCGAAACTGACCGCCACCGGCCCCTTCGTGCCGGAAGGGCGCAGCTTCAGATCGACGTCGTACAGCGTCCCCTCCCCGGTCGGCGCCGACAGGGCCGAGGTCATCCGCTGGGTGAAGCGGGCGTAGAAGGTGTCGGCGCTCCATTCCTTTATGGCCGAATGGGCCGCTGGCTCATCGGCGACGTAGAGCGTCATCAGGTCCAGGTCGGACTTGGCCGTCATCTCGCGCGAACCGGCCTTGCCCAGGGCCACCACGGCGACGTGGCCGGGGAAAGCCCCGCCCAGGCGCTCGGTCTCGGCCAGGGCGGCCGGGGCCAGGCCGCCGATGATCAGGTCGCCCAGCTCGGCGAAGGCGCGGCCGATATCGCGAGCGTCGGCGGTGCCGCTCATCACCCGCACGCCGATCCGGAAGCTCTGGTCGCGGAAAAGGCGCCGGGCCGCGTCCATCGCGCCCTCGAAATCGGCGGGATCCCAGGACGGGAGGGCGGGAGTCTCGATCGGACCGAAGAAGCTGGGGTCCAGCAAGGCGTCCAGCGCCGTCGGCCGCTTGGCCATGGTCGTGGCCAGGCGCGGAGCGAAGGCCATGACCTGAACGATCAGCTCCAACAGCCGTTGCTGCGCCAGGAACAGCGACTGGATCTGCACGCCCGAGCTCAGCGACGCGAAAAAGTCGGCGAAGCGGTTGAACGCCTGGTCCGGCGCGCCGGTGGCGTTGGCCGCGTCCAGCAGACGCGGGGCCAGGCGGGTGAACAGCTCGCGCCCCCGCTCGGTGCGCGTGGCGGCGATGTGGCCGTGGTGCCAGCCGCGGATGGTGGCGGCGACGCGCTCGGGGCTGGAGAAGCCCATGCGCTTGAGGGTGGCCAGGGTCTCGGGGTCGTCCTCGACGCCGGTGAAGACGAGGGAGCCGAACCGCGAGGACAGTTCCTCTTCCCCCGCGAACAGGCGGCCGTAGCGCTGGTTGACGCCCTTGAGGATCTTGCCGACCGCCGCGTCGAAGCTGCGCAGGTTGTCCTGGCCCCACAGGGCGGCGACCTTCTTCCGGTCGTTGTCCGACTCCGGAAGCTTGTGGGTCTGATCGTCAGCGATCATCTGGGCGCGGTGTTCCAGGGCCCTCAGGTCCTGATAGGCCTTGGACAGCCAGCCGGCGTCTTCCAGGCTCACGTGGCCGGCCGTGGCCAGCGCCAGGAGCGCGTCGAGCGTGCGCGGCCCGCGCAGGTCCGGCTGGCGGCCGCCCAGGATCAGTTGCTGGGTCTGGACGAAGAACTCGATCTCGCGGATCCCGCCGCGTCCCAGCTTCAGGTCCGCGCCCTTGGCGGTCAGCCGGTCGTCGACCTTGTAGGTGTGGATCTGGCGCTTGATCGAGTGGATGTCGGCGATGGCCGCGAAGTCCAGGTTCCGCCGCCAGATGAAGGGCTGCAACGCCTCCAGGAACGCCTGGCCCTCGGCCAGGTCGCCGGCCGCGATCCGGGCCTTGATGTGGGCCGCCCGCTCCCAGTTCTGGCCGACGCTCTCATAGTAGTCCATGGCCGCGTCTACCGGCATGGCCGGCGGCGTCGAGGACGGATCGGGGCGCAGGCGCAGATCGATGCGGAAGACATAGCCGTCGGCGGTCCGCTCCTGCAGCACGCGGCCCAGATGATTGGCGATCCGCACCGCCACGGCCTGCGGCTCGACGCCGTCGGCCACCTGCAGCTTCTCCGGCGCGTAGAAGATCGAGAAATCGATGTCGCTGGAATAGTTCAGCTCGAACGCGCCGTGCTTGCCCATGGCGATGCAGAACAGGCCCTGCGCGGGACCGTCCTCGCCCTCGCCAACGTGGGTCAGGGCGCCGCGATCGACTTCCTGGCGGACGGCCTGCGCCAAGGCGGCCTTGAGGGCCGCGTCGGCGAAACGGGTCAGGGCGCCAGTCACCTGGTCGAGGTCCCAGACCCCGCCCAGGTCGCAAAGGGCCGTCAGCAGATGCAGATCGGCCTTCAGTTCGCGCAGCGCCCGCCGGGCGGTCTCGAAGTCGGGTTCGGCGGCGACGGCCTCGGCGGCCGCCAGGGTCGCGGCCAGGGTCTCCATCGGATCGCGGTCCAGGATCATCGGCAGGCGCTGGCCGTCGCGCCGCGCCAGGCTGGCCAGATAGGGCGAGGCGGCGAAGACCGGCGCCAGGGCCGGCCAGGCGGCCTCGATCTCGGGCATCGCCTCGCCCACCCGCTTGGCGATGGCCTCGTGCGCGCGTTCCGCCGCCTTGGCGTCCAGAACGGGGCCACAGGCGGCCAGACGATCAGCGAGACGAGTCATGGCGGCACGGTGGCCCGCCCCCGCCCCTTGGGCAAGGGTCAGGCGGCGGCCATCCGCGCGAACAGCGCCGCGATCGTCGACACCGCCTCATGCGCCTCGGTCAAGTCGGGAACCTCGCGGTCGTCGCCCCAGCCATAAGCCTCGCTGCCGCCGACCTGCTGCACGACGATCCCGTCGCGTCGCGGCAGGACGGAGATGTGTCGGTAATAGAGGCCGTAGGTCAGCTCGGGCTGCGGGATCAGCCAGGCGATCTGGCCCCGCACCGGAACGATGCTCTCGTCCTTCCAGAGCGCCCGTGCGCCGTAGCCCGTGCAGTTGACGATCACCGGCTCCTTCAGCGCGGTCAGCTCGCCGGGCGTGTTGAAAACCCGGGTCTCGATCCGTCCGCCGGCCAGCAGGAAGTCGCTCATCAGCACGTGGGCGTATTCGGTGACGTTGAACTGCAGCGACGCTCCGCGCCGGACGTTGCCGACCGGGAACGGGTTCTCGCCCGGCGGGACCGGCGTCTGCTTGGGGGTGATGTCGCGAACGCGGTCGATCAGCGACAGGAAGCGGGGCGCGCCGCTGGCCTCGGCATGGGTCGGCGCGGAGGGTCCGTCCTCGAGAAGGCTGTAGCGCTCGCTCCATTCCACCGGCGATCCGGCCAGGCCGACATAGTTCTGAAAGCCTCGGAACGAGGTCCGGCACATCGCCTCCCACAGCTCGGGAAAGTCGGCCGCCGTCTCGCCCTCGGCGGCGATGCGAGAGTCCGGCGACCAGGTGCCCGTGGCCCGGGACGAGCGCGTGTCGGCCAGGCGATCGGCGGCATAGATGGTCACGTTCGCGCCCGCGCGACGCAGCACCGTGGCCGCGGTCAATCCCAGAGCGCCGCAGCCGATGACGGCCACGTCCCGCGCCCCGCCCGCCAGGGCCTTGCGGGTCGCCACCTCGGCCGATCCCCAGGATAGCGACCAGCCGCTGCCTCCATGGCCATAGTTGTGGACCACCGTCTTGTCGCCAACGGTCTCGACATCGAGGCGCGGCCCCGCCTTGCGGAACGGCCTCAGACACACGGTGACGCGCGTGATGCGATCCAGTTCGGCGCGGACCTGCGGCAGCAGCAGACGCGGTCGAGCCAGCCGAACCGCCGACGGGCCGGAGAGGTTCGGACCGCCAGCGCAACCGGCCAAGCCCGCCGCGCTCCAACCTCCCAGGCCCGCCAACAGCGCGCGCCGCCCCAGAGTCGCCATGGCCATGGTTGGAAATCCCTCGATCGCCGCCTGGCGCCAGTTGAGCGGAAGCCGCCCCGGCGGTCATCCTCTCCTGGGGCCCGACACGCGTTTATTTCCAGACGCCGGAGGCTTGGGCGCCCGAAAGGCCGGGGACGACGCCGGGGCGGGCGCCGAGCCAACACAATCGCTTGACGAGTAAAATTACAGCTGTAACCATTCAAAGGAGGAAACGGCAGGAACCGCTCCGACAATGATCGAGCTTTTCGCCCTCGCCCTGGTCCGGGCTCAGATCGCCGCCGCCGCCGCGGTGCTGCTCGTCGTCATCCTGCGTCCGTCGGCGCGCCGGCTGTTCGGACCGCGCCGCGCCTACGGCCTGTGGGCCATCGTGCCGGCCGCCGCGGCCGCCGCGTTCTTCCCCAGCCTGGCCGAGACCATGGAGATCGGCGACCCGGCCCGTCCGTGGGGCCCCTGGGCCGGAAAGCTCGTGCTGCTGTGGCTGGCCGGCTGCGGCATCGCGACGGCGGTGCTGGTTCTCCGCGAGCGGCTCTTCCATCGTCGCGTCGATAAGGGCCAGGCGGGCCCGGCCGTGGTCGGCGCCCTGTGGCCGCGTATCGTGCTGCCGTCCGACTTCGCCGAGCGCTTCGACGCCCGCGAACGCGAGATGATAACCCTGCACGAGCGCACCCACATCAATCGCGGCGACCCGATCGCCAACCTGGTCGTCGCCGTGATCGGCGTGCTGGGCTGGTGCAACCCGATGATCTATCTGGCCTCGGGCCTGGTGCGCATCGACCAGGAACTGGCCTGCGACGCCACAGTCGTGGCCCTGCGCTCGGACATCCGCGCCGACTACGCCAAGGCGCTGATGAAGGTCCAGATGAACGCGCCGGTCTCGCCCCTGGCCTGCGGCTGGGCCACTCACCCGCTGATCCTGCGGGTGTCGCTGCTGAACCGCCGGGAGCCCAGCCTGGCGCGGGACATCGCCGGCTTCCTTACGATGACCTTCCTGGCGATCACGGCCATGGTCGTCGTCTGGAGCGTGGCGCCGCGGGGGCCCAACGCCGGCGACTTGCGGCCCGGCATGGCCGCTGAGATCGATCCCTATACCGGCGCGATCGTCTGGGTTCAGGCCAACCGCTGACCGATCGACCGGAGGACGCGACCAGGTCCGCCCCTAGAGCATTTTCCGACGAAGTGGACGCCGGTTCGTCCTCAGAAAACGCTTCAAAACAGAGCGCTAGCGCATTTCACCGATCCATTTGGATCGGAAAATACTCTAGCCCAGGAACAGCTTCACATACTCTTCGGCCGGTCGGCGGTTGATGGTGTCGTTGATCCAGAAGTCGACAACGCCGTCCTTATCGGGCTTGGGCAGCCGCACGCCGGCCACGCGCATGCGGTCGAACAGGCCCTCGGCGGCCTTGGGCTTGAGGGCCAACTGGCGGATGTTCGAGGCGTTCGGCGCGGGCTTCAGCCTGGCGGCGCCCGCCCTCTCCAGCGCGGCGAACACCTGGTCGGCCGTGGCGAAGGCGGCCTTCTGGCGAGCCTGAAAGTCATCCAGCGCCGCCAGGGCCAGCACAGCGCTCTCCCAGCCCTGATAGATCGTGCCGCCGAACTGGTGGCGCAGGGCGCGGGCCTTGGCGATATCGGCCTTGGAACCGGCCAGCACCGCCCCGAACGGCGCGTCCAGATACTTGTAGAGCGAGACGTAGACGGTATCGAACAACGCCGCCGCGCCGGCCACGTCATAGCTGGGTGGCGCCAGAAGCAGGCGCGCGCCGTCCAGATGCAGGCGGACGCCCTTGCCCTTGGCGTAGGCGGCGATGTCGCGCAGGGCCGAAACCTCCAGCAGTTCGCCACGGGCGCGGCGCACCGGGCTCTCCAGCGAGATCGCGCCGATCCGCAACGGGTAAGGCCCGTTCTCGGCCTCGTCGACGGCGGCCTTGATCTCGTCCAGCGTCGGCCCCGCACGGCCAGGGGCCAGGTTGACCAGGTTCAGGCCGGACAGCAGCTGAGTGGCGTCGCTCTCGTCGCGATAGAGGTGGCTCTCGTGCTGGACGATGACCCGCGTGGCGTCGCCGGCCAGGATCCGCACGGCGACATGGTTGGCCAGGGTGCCCGTGGGCAGGAAGGCGCAGTCCTCCTTGCCCAGCAGCGTGGCGAACCGCGTCTCCAGCTCGCCGACCGCGCCGCCTGAGAGATAGCCGTCGCGCGGCTTGCCCTTCTGGACCAGCTCGGCCAGGCGGGTGGCGGTGCGGACCGCGTCGGAGGGCGCGCCGTCGCCGACCAGCCAGACGCTCCTGGCGTCAACGGGCGGGAACGGCGGCGGGGAGGCTTGCGTCTGAGCCAGCGCCACGGACGGCGCGACGACGGCGCCGAGCAATGATCCAGCGAGGAAGTGGCGGCGATCCATTCGGCTATCCTCTTTCAGGCCCTCCCCGGACAGGGGAGCATCGTCGTCGCTATTCCACCCGCGGCAGCACCAGGGCCACCCGGAGGCCCGGGCCCGTGCCGTTGTACTCGCCCGGCCCCTCCGACAGCTCCAGCCGTCCGCCGTGCGAAGCGGCGACAGCCTGGACCAGCGACAGTCCCAGGCCCGCGCCGGGCTCGCTGCGGCTGTTCTCCAGGCGCACGAAGCGCTGGACCACGCGGGCGCGGTCGCTCTCGGGCACGCCCGGCCCCGTGTCGGTGACCGAGAACTCCAGTTCGCCGGACGAGGTGCGCCGCGCGCGCAGCATGATCGCCCCGCCCTCGGGCGTATATTTGATGGCGTTGTCGAGCAGGTTGGCCAAGGCCTGGGCCAGGAACTCGCGGTTGCCCTTGATGGTCAGGGCCGGGACGATCTCGGCCTTGAAGTCCAGGCCCTTGTCCTCGCACGCGAATTCGTAGAGCTCGGCCATGTCGCTGGCCAGTTCCGAGGCGTCGAAAACGCGCTGGTCGGGCGCCGAGCCGGCGGCCTGCAGGCGGGCGATGGCCAGCACGGCGTTGAACGTCTTTAGCACGCCGTCGGCGTCCTGCAGGGCGGTCTCCAGCGCCGCCACCGGATCGCCCTTGCCGTTCTCGGCGTCGATCAGGGCGACCTCCATGCGGGCGCGCAGGCGGGTGAGCGGCGAGCGCAGGTCGTGGGCGATGGCGTCGCCGGCGTGGCGCAGGCCGCCCATCAGGCGCTCGATGCGGTCGAGCATGTCGTTCAGGCCCTCGGCCAGCTCGTCATACTCGTCGCGTGTGCCGCGCACCTTGGCGCGCGCGTGCAGATCGCCGGCCCGGACGTCGTTGACCACGTCCACCAGCCCCTGCATCGAGCGGCTGACATTGCGGCTGATCAGGACGCCCCCGGCCATGCCCAGCAGGATGACCAGCGCCCCAGCGCCCCACAGGGCCCGGACGATCTTGCGGACATAGGCTTCGGAGGCGTCGACATCGGCGCCGACGAACAGGATCTCGCCGTGGTCCAGGCGCTGCTGCACCCCGCGCGCGGCCGCCTTGACCTCGGCCCCGTCGAGGTCGGTCTCGGTCACCTTGAAGCTGGCCCACTGCGGGCCGTCGCCGGTGAAGTCGCTGACCGGAGACTCCTCGATCGAGCCCGAGATGCGCTTGCCGGTCTTGTCGGCCAGGAAATAGAGGAACGGCTTCTCGCCCGTCGCCCGTTCGACGATGGTCTGGTTCAGGGCGTCGACGCCGCCCTGGCGATAGGCCGCCTCTAGGCTCTCGAACTCGCGGCTGATCTCGGCCTGGGCCCGGCGGTTCACCTCGCCCGCCGTGGCCACGTAGATGTAGCCCAGGAAGGCGCTGGCGGCCGCCGCGAACAGGGCCAGGAACAGCAGGGTCAGCCGGAACGGCGTGGTGCGGAGAAGGCGCGGCAGACGCATGGCGGGTCCGGCGGCTATGTCGCCGCCTGTCTCCTACGGATCGAGCCGGTAGCCCGCGCCGCGCACGGTCTGCAGCATGGCCCGGTCGAAGCCCTTGTCGATCTTGCTGCGCAGGCGCGAGATGTGCACGTCGATGACATTGGTCTGCGGGTCGAAGTGGTATTCCCAGACCTTCTCCAGCAGCATGGTGCGGGTCACCGACTGGCCGGCGTGGCGCATCATGAATTCCAGCAGCTGGAATTCGCGCGGCTGCAGGTCGATCTCCTTGCCCTGGCGGTGAACCGTCCGGTTGATCAGGTTCATCTCCAGCTCGCCGACCTTCAGGGTCGTGGCCACGGCGCCGGTCTCGCGGCGGCGCGACAGGGCCTCGACGCGGGCCATCAGCTCCGGGAAGGCGTAGGGCTTGACCAGATAGTCGTCGGCGCCGGCCTTCAGACCCACCACGCGGTCATTGACCTCGCCCAGGGCCGACAGGAACAGCACTGGCGTCTGGTCGCCCTCGCGGCGCAGGGTCTCGACGACGGTGACGCCATCCATCTTGGGCATCATGCGGTCGACGACCAGCACGTCATAGCCGCCCTTCTGGGCCTCGCCCAGGCCGGCCTCGCCGTCGGGCGCGTGCTGGACGTCGTAACCAGCCTCCGTCAGGCCATGCGCCATGGCGGCGGCGGCCTCCAGGTCGTCCTCGATAATCAGAATACGCATCGTCAGAGCCCCTCATGCGCTCAGGCGGAATGGCGGAACGATCGACGTTCCCCCGATTCCGCGCATCGCGCGATAGTTGCTCTTGCAATAGCGGTTTCGGCGAGCGCCGTAACTTAAACCTTGGACAGAAAAAGCCCCGCTCCGATTTCTCGAAGCGGGGCCATGACATTCGAAGTTAAGCGTTCAACTTACGGCGCGATCTTCAGCGGCACGAAGACCGGGCGGTTCTGGCGGATCACCTTGACCAGAACGCTGTTGCGGCCGGCCTTCTTGGCCGAGGCCACGGCGTTGTTGACGTCGACGACGCTGTTCACCGCCGCACCGTTGATGTTGGCTAGCACGTCGCCCTTGGCCAGACCCTTCTCGCCGGCGTCGCTGTCGCCCTTCACGCCAGTGATCAACAGGCCCTTGATCTCGCTGTCGATCTTGTAGGTCTGGCGCGAGGCCGGATCGATCGGGCCGAGGGTCAGGCCCAGGGCGTCGACCTTCTGGCTGACCGGCTTGTCCGGGGTCGGGGCGGCCCCGCCGTCCTGATCCTGATCGTCGTCGTTCAGGCCCAGGGCGTTCTCGGCCGGACGGGTGCCCGACTTGACGTCGATCACGCGCGGCTTGCCGTCACGGATGATCGACATCTTGATGCTCTCGCCCGGACGGGCCTTGGCCACTTCGCGGGTCAGCTCCGAGCGGTTGGCGATCGTCACGCCGTTGACGCCCGTCAGGATGTCGTCCGGCAGCAGGCCGGCCTTGGCGGCGGGACCGCCCGGGACCAGCTCGGCGACGATCGCGCCCTTCACGTCCTTCAGGCCCAGGGCCTCGGCCGACTCGGCGCTGAAGTCCTGGATGGTGACGCCGATATAGCCGCGAACGACCTTGCCGCCCGAGATCAGTTGCTTGGCGGTGGCCTCGGCGATGTCCGCCGGAATGGCGAAGCCGATGCCGACCGAGCCGCCCGACGGCGAGTAGATGGCGCTGTTGACGCCGATCACCCGGCCGTAGATGTCGAACGACGGACCGCCCGAGTTGCCCCGGTTGATGGGCGCGTCGATCTGGATGTAGTTGACGAACGACGAGGTGTTGTCGCCCAGGTCACGACCATAGGCCGAAATGATGCCGGCCGTGGCCGTGCCGCCCAGGCCGAACGGGTTGCCGATGGTGATGACCCAGTCGCCGACCCGCGGCTTGGCCTGGTTCTCGAAGTTCACATACGGAAAGTCCGCGCCCTTGGCCTTGGGGTCGATGACCTTGACCACCGCCAAGTCCGTGCCTTCGTCGCGGCCGACCAGGGTGGCCTTCAGCTCGCGGCCGTCCTTCATCACCACCTGGATGTCGTCGGCGTCGGCCACGACGTGGTTGTTGGTGACGATGTAGCCGTCGGCCGAGATGAAGAAGCCCGAGCCCGCCGACTGCTGCTTCGGCGTGGCCGGCGAGTCGCCGTCCTCTCCGTCCTGGCCCGGCTTGCCCTTCTGGCCGCGCGGCACGATGTCGAAACCTTCCAGACCCGGAATGCGCAGACCCTGCGGCGAGGCCTTGGAGGTCACGTTGATCTGGACGACCGCGGGCGAAACCTTCTCGAAGATGTCGGCGAACGACATCGGCGCGCCCGGCGGCGGCGCGAAGGTCGGCGCGCCCGTCATCGACGGACGGGCCACCGGGGCCTCGGCGGCCGCCGTTCCCATGCGCATCCCCACACCGGCCAGAGCGGCGCAAGCCACGCCCGCGCCAGCGATGGCGCCCACAACGAAACCCGACTTCCTAGCGGTCATTCTCTGCTTTCCTCACCCGCGCGTCCTACGCGCGGTCCCTTTGGATCTGAGAACCTAGTCGTGACGGCGAAAGGTGCAATGGTTCTCGGATTACCTTCGCGTCATTGGAGCCCGCTTCTTGCGGCTCCATTTCGGCGCAATCGTGTCAATCGTCTTGCAGCAACCTGGCGACGCGGTCTTCTTCTTCCCGCGACAGCTCTGTCTCGACCGTCCGCCGACGCCGCAGCAGGCCGACCATCAGGACTCCGCCCACCAGCAGAACCCCGACCGGCGCCAGCCAAAGCGCTGCATTGCCAGCGGAAAAGCGCGGCTTCAGCAGCACGAACTCACCATAACGCTGCACAAGAAACGCGCGGATCTCGCCATCGCTGCGGCCCGCCTTGACCTGTTCGCGGACAATTCGTCGCAGGTCGCCGGCCAACTGGGCCTCGGAGTCGTCGATCGACTCGTTCTGACAGACCAGGCAGCGCACTTCCTTGAAGAGGACGCGGGCGCGGGCCTCCTGCGCCGGATCGGGCAGACGCTCGCTGGGTTCCGAGGCGCTGCCCATCAGGGCGACGGCGGCCAGGGCCACCAGCAGGGCTCGGACGCGGCTCACGACACGACCTCGCCGGCGCGACGGCCAACGCCCAGGCGCACCCGGCGATCGGAGAGCGACACGGCCCCGCCCAGGGCCATGATCAGCGGCCCCAGGAAGATCAGCCGCACCCACGGGTTCACATAGGCGCGCACCAGCCAGGCCGGCTTGCCGCCCTCGCCCGCCCGGCGCTCGCCCAGCACGACATAGATGTCGTCCAGCACGCGCGGGCAGATGGCGACCTCCGAGGTGGTCTGGGACCCGGTCGGATAGAAGCGGCGCTCGGGCTCGGCGTGGCAGATTTCACGGCCGGCCTTGTCGGTGATCTTCACGATCCCGCGTTCGGCCAGGTAGTTCGGCCCCTCGACCGTGCCGACATCGGTCAGGGTCAGGGTGTAGGCGCCCAGGGCGTGGCTGTCGTTGAGGCTCAGGGCCTGGGCCGCTTCGACCCGCCAGGCGGTCTCGAACGACGCGCCCAGAACGAAGACGCCCAGGCCGGCGTGGGCCAGGGTCGTGCCCCAGGCGCCGCGCGGCAGGCCTCGGGCGCGGCGCGCGCTCTCGGCGAAGGGGACGCGCAGCAGCTTCAGGCGCTCGCCCATCTCCAGCAGCGCCCCGCCCAGCAGCCAGAAGCCGACGACCAGGCCGCCGCTGGCCAGGGCCTTGCGCGGCTGGACGATACCGTAGGCGATCAGGCCCAGCGCGGCGGCGGCGGCCAGCACGGTCCAGAGCTTGCGGGCCACGCCCTTGGCGTCGCCACGCTTCCAGGCCAGCAGCGGCCCGGCCGGCAGGACGCAGAACGCCAGGATCATCAGCGGCACGAAGGTCAGGTTGAAGAACGGCGCGCCGACCGAGACGGCCTCGCCGTCCATGGCCTCGCGGATCAGCGGATAGAGCGTGCCCAACAGCACCACCGCCGTCGCCGTCGACAGCAGGATGTTGTTCAACACGATGGCGCTCTCGCGACTGACGGGGCGGAACTGGCCGCCAGGATTGAGGCTGCCGGCCCGCAGGCCGAACAGCAGGAAGCCCGCGCCGGCCGCGACGCCCATCATGATCAGCAGCAGCACGCCGCGCGTCGGGTCGACGGCGAAGGCGTGGACGCTGGTCAGCACGCCCGAGCGCACCAGGAAGGCGCCCAGCATCGAGAAGGTGAAGGCCGCCAGGGCCAGGAACGCCGTCCAGCCCGGCAGCGCCCCGCGCTTCTCGGTGACGATGGCCGAGTGCAGCAGGGCCGCGCCGATCAGCCACGGCATGAAGCTGGCGTTCTCGACCGGGTCCCAGAACCACCAGCCGCCCCAGCCCAGTTCGTAATAGGCCCAGAAGGCGCCGAGCGTGATGCCGACGGTCAGCAGGCTCCAGGCCGCCAGGGTCCAGGGTCGCACCCAGCGGGCCCAGGCCGCATCGATCCGGCCCTCGATCAGGGCCGCCAGCGACAGCGAATAGACCACCGAGAAGCCGACATAGCCGGCGTAGAGGAACGGCGGGTGGAAGGCCAGCGCCGGGTCCTGCAGCAACGGATTGAGCGAGCGCCCCTCGACCGGCGGGTCCAGCAGGCGCTCCATCGGGTTCGAGGCGAACACCGTATAGGCCAGGAACAGCACGCCCAGCGCGCCCTGGATGGCGATGGCGTAGGCGCGCAGGCGCGGCGGCAGGCTGTCGCCGAAGAAGGCCATGGCCGCGCCATACCCGGTCAGAACCAGGCACCACAGCAGCATCGAGCCCTCATGGCTGCCCCAGGCCCCGGCCACCTTGTAGAGCATCGGCTTGGCGGTGTGGGAGTTGTTGGCCACATTGGCGACGGAGAAGTCCGACACCACGAAGGCGTGGATCAAGGCCGCGAAGGCCAAGGCCACGGCCACGAAGGTCGCCACCGCCGCGCCGCGTCCGGCCCCGGCCAGGACGGGCGAACGCCGCGCGCCGCCCACGGCCGACAGTCCCGTCTGGGCGACCGACAGCATCAGCGACAGGATCAGGGCGAAGGCGCCCAGTTCGACGATCATGTGGTCGGTTTTCCGTAGGCGGGCGCGCCATAGTTCGGCGGGGGCGCGCCCTCGCCGCGCCACTCGCCCTGCTTCTTCAGCGCCTTGGCGACGTCGCGCGGCATGTAGCGCTCGTCGTGCTTGGCCAGCACCTGCTTGGCGACGAAGACGCCGCTGTCGTTGAACGTCCCCTCGGCGACGATCCCCTGCCCTTCGCGGAACAGGTCCGGCAGGTCGCCGTGGTAGCTCACCTTGGCCGTGGCGCGCTGGTCGGCCACCACGAACTCGACGTCGCCGCCGGGGTGCTTGACCACGCTGCCGTGCTGAACCAGGCCGCCCAGCTGCACCTTGCGGCCGGGGGCGACATGGGCCTCCTTGGCCTGGGCCGGCGTGTAGAACAGCGAGATGCTGTCGCGCAGGCCATAGAGGGCCAGGCCCACGGCGAGGGCCAGCACCGGCGCGACGGCCAGCAGGATGGTCAGGCGACGGCGCGCCTTGCGGGATTTGGGCCAGAAACTCATGGCTGGACGGTCTTCTGAGCGGGCGTGTCGGCGGCCTGGCGCAGGGCCGACAGCACCTTGGGCTGATCCTTGAAACGGGCGGTGGCCGAGGCCAGGGCGGCGTCGCGCTTGGCGCTCTCGCCGAGCACGGCGTAGGCGCGGACCAGGCGGACCCAGCCTTCGGGATCGTCGGGCGACTGGGCCAGACGCGCGGCCAGGCCCTCGACCATGCCCACGATCATGCCCTGGACCTGGGGATTGGCGTCGGCGGCCGGCTGGTCGCTGGGCAGGCGGCCCAGAGCCTCGACCTGGGCGATTTCCTGGCCCAGCGCCGTCCGGCCCGGATCGTTGGCCGGCAGGCTGGAGACCACGGCGCGCCAGTCGGCGAGACCGCCGGCCACGTCGCCGTCGGCGATCCTGCCGCGGCCAAGGTAGTAGTGGGCGCGGATGTCGTTCGGGGCGACCTTCAGCGCCTCGCCGAAGGCCAGCTTGGCGTCGGCGCCGACCTGCCCCTTGGCCTCCACGACGAAGGTCTCGCCCAACAGGCTCCAGAGATCGCCGCGCTTGGGCGCCAGGCGCACGGCCCTGCGCAGGGCGGCCTCGGCCCCGGGCAGGTCGCCAGCGGCGGCGCGGGCCTTGGCCAGGAACACCAGCGGCTCGGGATCGGTCGGCCGGTCGGCGGCGACGCCTTCCAGCACGGCGGCGATCTTGGCGGGCTCCAGCGTGGCCGGATCGGCGGCCTTCCACGCGGCCACGCGCTTGGCGTAGGGCTGGTCGGCCATTTCCGGCTTGCCCACGGTCACATAGAGGCCGACGGCGGCCACGCAGGCCGCGCCGACGGCGATCACCACCGCCTTGCGGGGGCCGGCGCCGTCGCGCTCCCAGGTCTCGGTCTGGTCGGCGGCGGCCAGCAGGCCGCGTCCCGCCTCGGCGCGGGCGGCCTTGAGTTCGGTTTCGGCCAGCAGGCCGTCTATGGCCAGGCGCTCGACCTCGGCCAGGCGGCGGCGATGCGGTTCAAGCCGGGCCTGAGCGTCGTCGACGGGCCGGGCGCGCGCCGCGCCCCGCAGCACCAGCCCCGCCGTCGCGACCGACAGCCCCGCCGCGGCGATCCAGAAAGCGATCATGGCCGCGTGGTAGCCTGTTCCCGCGTTCGCCGTTAGTAGGAAAAGTGCGTAAGGGCGGTCGAAAGCCCCGGTTTGTCAGGCCGCGATGGCCGCCGCCGCGCGGCGTCGCACGATCTCGGCGGTCTTGTCGTCTCGGGTGTAGGCGATAAAGCCGGCGGCGATGTCCAGGTACTTCACGGCCAGCCCCGCGTCACCGCCGTCGCCCGTGCGGGCGACGTGGAGGACGTCCTCGATATAGGGATCCAGGCGGCTGTTCAGCTTTTCCAGGACCTTGTTGCGCGAACTGCCGTAACCGGCCTTGTCGGCGCACGCGCGCAGCTCGGCGATGAAGGCCAGCGCCGACTGGGCGCGGCGGATCATCGCCTCGTCCGGCTCGTCGGTCAGCTTGGCCGCGCCCTTGCTGCCCTTCTTGGACAGCATCGACAGCGACCGCAGCGGCAGGGCCGCTTCCAGCGTCCTGTCGGCCTGGTCCATGCGCTGCTCGCACGCCTTGGCCATCGCCTGCTTGTGCCGCGCCAGGCGCTTGCCCCACGGTCCGTCCTTGGCGACGTCGACCGACTGCTGGAACTCCGCGATCTGCAGCTGGACCTTGTGGGCGGCCTGCGCGGCCGCGCGGCCGGCGCGCTCGCCGTCCGAAAAGTTGAAGGTCTCGACCTGGACGATGGCGGCGTCGATCTCGGCCAGCACGCGCTCGCCGAACGCCTTGACCTCCGACGAGGCCAGGTAGCGGTCGCTGGGGCGGTCCATGACCGCCGAGATCACGCGCAGGATGCGCCAGTCGTCGGGCAGGTGGGCCGAGAGGATGTCCAGCATCAGGGGGCCGGCGTCATCGCTGATCCGGCAGGCGTCGCGATAGGCCAGGCGCGCGGCGGCGGCGCGCTCGTCCGACATGCGGCTGACCCACTCCGACAGCTTGGGCAGGCACGAGCGGGTGATGGCCGACAGTTGCAGGCACATGGCCAGCTGCTCGGGGTCGCAGATCGAGCGCACGCTGTCGAAGGCGGCGTTCTCGGGATCGCGCAGACCGGCGGCGGCGGCCCGGCAGAGATCGTCGAACACGTCGGGCACGCCCTGTTCGAGATCCCACGGATTGCACTTGGCGGCGGCCTCCTCGACCCGCGACGGGGACACGGCTCTCAGGGCCCGCCACAGCCGCGGCAGCACCGCCGAGGGGAACTGGATCTGGCCCTCGCGGCGCTTGGCGCACAGCGGCACGATGGGGCCGAGGATATTGTTGCGGATGAAGCGTTGGGCGGTTTCGTCCTCGACCAGGCCGCGCACGGCGGCCAGGGAACCGGTCGCGCCGGCGCTCGACAACGCCAGCTCCAGGCTGCGCAGCGCCGCGTCCGGAGCGGTTTCCACCAGCGTCCGGATGATCTGCAATTTATGCGCGGCGATGGCGGCCATGGTCCCCCGTGTCGGAGAAACCGATTCCGACAGGCGTCAACCATGTTCGGAACGAGGTTAAGGATTTCCGAAATCGTGAAAAATTCACCCCGGGCGCGACCGCGTGTCCCGGTTTGAAAGCCTTTATCCACCAGAAGTTTAGGCCACGGGTATCGCGTGCATGGCAGGCCCGCCTCGTAACAATTGAACGCAACCGGAAGTTAGGTTTCGGCCCTGGGAAGGTCCAGGCGCACCCGCAATCCGCCCATGGGCGATTCACCAAGCAGCACCGATCCGCCATAGGCGCGGGTCAATTCATCGACGATCGACAGGCCCAAGCCAGATCCGGGCGCGTTCTCGTCGAGTCTCTGCCCTCGCTTGAGGGCCTGGGCGCGCTCCTCGGGCGGCAGGCCGGGACCGTCGTCGTCCACGGTCAGCAGCATCCGCGCCTCGCCCGACGGCGCGGCCTCGGCGCGGATCCGGCCCTTGCACCACTTGCCGGCGTTTTCCATCACATTGCCCGCCAGCTCCATGAAGTCCTGCTTCTCGCCCTGGAAGCAGAGGTCCTCTGGGCAGCGCCAGTCGATCTCGACACCCTTGTCCTGGAAGATCCGCTCCAGGGTCACGGCCAGCTCGTCCAGGATCGGCTCGACCGGCGTGCGTTCGCCCGAGGTCTGCGAGCGGGCGGCGGCCCGGGCCCGGCGCAGATGGTGGTCGACCTGCTCGCGCATGGTCTGGGCCTGACGCTCGACCACCTCGGCCAGCTGGCCGGGCTGCTGGGAGGCCTCGGTCAGCATCACCGACAGCGGCGTCTTCAGGGCGTGGGCCAGGTTGCCCACGTGGGTGCGCTGGCGCTCGACGACCTCCTGGTTATGGGCCAGGAGGGCGTTCAGCTCGACAGCCAGCGGCTCCAGCTCCTCCGGATAGACCCCGTCGACCCGTTCGGCCTTGCCGCGGCGCACGGCGGCCACCTCGCGGCGGAGGCGGAACAGCGGCGTGAGGCCGAACCGCACCTGCACCACCGTCGCCAGCACCAGGCCGCCAGCCAGGATCGTCAGGGCGATGGCCGTGACCCCGGCGAAGCGGTCGGCGTCGGCGTCGATCGGCGTGCGGTCCTCCGCGGCCAGGAACACCACCGGGTCGGCATAGCCCGGCAGGCGGGCCAGGATGGCGGCGGCGCGCAGCGGCTTGTCCTGCGGACCGCGCATGTTGAAGTACTGGGTCTGGCCCGGGGCGGCGTCCAGCCGGTCGATCTGCTTGGACGACAGCATCAGGTCGCTGTCGAACAGCGAGCGCGAACGCTCGACCGGCCGCATCGCCCCCTCCGGCGACTTGTCCAGGATCACCCAGTAGCGGCCGGAATAGGCGCGGGTGGCGCGGATGTCGGTCAGCACGGGCGCGCGCAACTGGCCGTCCTCGACGGTCGAGCCGGCATAGAGGTCGTCGGTCAGCACGGCCAGCGACTGGTCGAAGCGCCGGATGGCGGCGCTGCGGAACTGGGCGGTCAGGAACACCCCGGCGATCAGCACGACCAGCAGGGTCCAGATCCCGGCGATCAGGACCAGGCGGCGGACCAGCGAACGGCGGCGCAGGTCCAGCAAGGTTTAGGCGGCCTCTTCCCCGGGCAGCGGCGCCAGGCGATAGCCCAGGCCCCGGACGGTCTCGATCCGATCGGCGCCCAGCTTCTTGCGCAGACGGCCGATGAACACCTCGATGGTGTTGCTGTCGCGGTCGAAGTCCTGATCGTACAGGTGCTCGACCAGCTCGGTGCGGCCGATCACCCGGCCCTGGTGCATCATCATGTAGTGCAGCAGGCGGTATTCCAGAGAGGTCAGGCGCAGCGGCTCGCCGTTGACGCTGGCGCGGGCCGCGCGGGGGTCCAGGCGCAGCGCGCCGCACGACAGCGACGGCGCGGCGTGGCCGGCCGAGCGGCGCAGCAGGGCGCGCAGACGGGCCAGCAGCTCCTCGGTGTGGAACGGCTTGGCCAGGTAGTCGTCTGCCCCGGCGTCGAAGCCGGCGACCTTGTCGCTCCAGGCGCCGCGCGCGGTCAGGATCAGCACCGGCGTGGCGACATTGCCGCGGCGCCAGCGCTCCAGCACCGACACCCCGTCCACCTTGGGCAGGCCCAGGTCGAGGATCACCGCGTCATAGGGCTCGGTCTCGCCCAGGAACTGGGCTTCCTCGCCGTCCGGGGCGTGGTCGACGGCGTAGCCGGCGTCGCCCAGGGTCAGTTTCAGCTGACGCGACAGGTCGGGATCGTCCTCGACGAGCAGGATACGCATGGAAGACTCCTAAACCCTATCTAGCCGCCGCTCAGGATCTGGCCGGTGCGCGCGTCGACGATGAAGTCGATGCGGCGGCCGTCGGCGGCGGCCCAGCGCACGCGATAGTTCGAGCCTTCCAGGCCGGCGTCCAGCACGCGGCCGGGCACGCGGCGGCCGATCATGTCGATCACCCGCGACAGCGGCACCAGCTGGCCCGACTGCACGCCGCCCCGGGCCTGGTCCGACTGCGCGCGCCAGTCGGCGCCCAGCGAGTCGGGACCTCGGTCATGACGCTGCGCCCACGCCGCGCCCGGTAGGGCTGCGGCCAGCGCGGCGGCGACGATGATGGCGCGGATCGTTTTCATGCTCTCCGGTCTAACGGGTCGCGGCTGAATGGAGACTGAACGTCCGGGTTATGAACGGGCTGCGACGTTCTGTCACGACCGGACACGCCTGGAACGAACGACGCGGCCAAGTTCCGTCGCGACCGGTCGCATCGCGATCAGTCGCCTACTTCCGCTTCGGCGTGTAGGGCTTCTGATCCCGCCAGGCCTGGGCGAACTTTTCCAGGTCCGGGTCGACCGTCTCCGGCAGGGTCACCACCAGCTTGGCCAGCAGGTCGCCGCGCTTGCCCTTGGCGTCGGGCATGCCGCGGCCCTTCAGGCGAAGCGTCTGGCCGCTGTTGCTGCCCTTGGGCACGTTCAGCATCACATTGCCGTCCGGGGTCGGGGCCTCGACCTTGCCGCCCAGCACCGCGTCGGGGATCGAGATCGGCAGGTCCATGACCAGGGCGTCGCCCTCGCGGCGATAGATCGGGTGCGGCTTGATCGAGAGCTCGATCAGCGCGTCGCCCTGGCCGCCGCGGCCCGGACTGCCCTGGCCCTTCAGACGCAGAGTCTGGCCTTCCTGGGCGCCGGTCGGGATGGTGACGTCGATCGTGCGGCCGTCCGAGAAGGCCACGCGCTTCTTGCCGCCCTTGATGGCGTCTTCCAGGTCGATGTCGAGACGGGCCTTGATGTCCGCGCCCCTGGACGAGAAGCCGCCCGCGGCCCCGCCGCCGAACGGGCCGCGTCCGCCGGCCTGGGCGCCGCCGAACATGCCGCCGAACAGGTCCGAGAGGTCGATCTCCGGCCCCTCGTCCCGGTGGAAGCCGCCGCGACCGAAGCCGCCGGCGTTGAACGGGCCGTTGCCGGGCTGGCCGCCGAAGCCGCGCATGGTCTCGCGACCGTCGGCGTCGATCTGGCCCAGGTCGAACTTCTTGCGCTTCTCGGCGTCGCCGACGATGTCGAAGGCGGCGCTGACCTGCTTGAACTTCTCTTCCGCCTTCTTGTCCCCCGGATTGGCGTCCGGGTGATGCTGCTTGGCGAGCTTGCGGAACGCCTTGCGGATCTCGTCCGCGGTCGCGGTGCGGGAAACGCCGAGTTCCTGATAGGGGTCGCGCGCCAAGGAGTATCCTCTGCAGAAATAGGCCCAAGAAACGGGAGGTTGGGTTACCGCCCTCCATCTAGAACGTCCAGCGCGGCGCGCAAGGCCCCATGTGGCTAATTTATCACAGACCTGTCGTCGCGGGGACGCCCCAACCGTAAAGCGACGAGCCCTGGGTCACCTCGATCCGCGCGCCCGCCGACGGCGCGTCGGCGGTCCGCATGGTGGCGGTGTAGACGAAGGCCGGCTCCGGAACCTCCGCCTCGCGCAGCACCGCCCCGCCGTCCAGCACCCGCACGCGATAGCGCTCGACGCCCTCGCTCAAGGGGACCTCGCCCTCCCAGACGTCGCCGCCCAGCCGCGCGCGGCGGATCCAGGCCAAGCGCAGATCGCCGCCGACCACGCGCTTGCGCAGGTGAGCCGGCGCCAGCGGACTCAGGGCGCGGCCGTCCCAGGTCGTCGACACTTCCGTCATCGCCGGCCCCGAGGGCGGACCGCCCGCCGGCGCGGCGCGGACGACCAGCGGCGTCCCGCGCTCGAAGGCGGCGACGTCCAGTCGGACCACCGCCGCGTCCAGCAGCACGGTCGGAGCGCCGGTGGGGATGACGACCTCGCTCGCCGCGCCGTCGCGCTGGCCGCGCAGAAGGCCCGAGAGCCGCCAGACGTCCGGCGCGACCAGCTCGGCGGCCTGGAAGGCGATCACCTCCCAGTCGCCGGACGGGGCGCGGACAGCCAGGGCGTTGTCGCCGGCCAGCACGGCGGCCAGCGGGGCGGAGGCCAGACTCCGGCCCTCCAGGCGCACCGTCAGGACGCCCGCGCGGTCCAGGCGATGCGGCGAGGCCGGCGGCAGGTCCGACAGCGTCTCACCCAGGGTGGCCGGGCTGGCGACGCGGGCGCGGAGCGTCAGGGTCTCAACTCCGGCGCCGGCATGGATCTCCAGAGGCCGCCACGGCTCGCTCGCGGCGGCGACCCATGGTCTCGGGTCATCGGTCACCGCCCCGTCGGCCGGCAGGTCCAGCACGTGGACCAGCGGCGGCGACGGCGGGTCGCGCGGCGGGGCGGGCGTCCAGTCGACGCCGCCGCCCACGCCGATCTCGGCCAGGGTCGGGACCAGGGTGGCGCGCGGCCGCTCGTCGAGATCCAGCCGTTGGACCCGCCAGGTCTCTCCGTCCAGGGCCAGGCGATCGCCGGCCTCGATCCGCAGGCCGGCTGAAGGCGACAGATGCACGATCCGCGAGCGCCGCGCGGCCGCGTCGGCGGCCAGCATCCGGTGGGCGACGGCTTCGGCCTCCGACGCCGCCAGCACGATCGGGGCGTCGGCGTCGCGCGTCCCCTGCCCGGCCTCGCGACGCACGACCAGCGCCCCGACCTGGTAGTCGCGGGCGGCGTCCAGGAACCGCAGGCGCAGAGCTTCGGCGGCGGGGTCCAGCGTGCGGGTCTGCGTCTCGCGGGGCGCGTCGTCGGGCCGGGCCAGATCGTCCTCGATCAGCGCCCCGACGGCGCGGCCCGCGCGGGCCAGCATCTTCACATGATCGCCGCGCTCGACCGGATCCAGGGCGAAGGCCTCGGTCAGGGGCGTGAGCGCGTCGCGCAGCCGCATCGGCCGGTCGACGACATAGCCACCAACGCTCCCGCCCGCCTCGCCCGGATCGATCGCCACGCCGGCCCGCGCGCCCAGGGCCTCGATCAGTTCGGGCAGCGGCGCGACGCCGGCCCGGCCGGTCAGCCAGTGGCCCAGGGTCCAGTTGTCGCCGTCGCTCCAGACGTCGGCGCGCGCGGGGAAGTCGGGGAACGGCCGCGCGTCCCAGCACCAGGCGCTGGCGCTCTCGATCATCGGCCCGCCATAGAGCGGCGAGACGGGATTGGCGGCCGGCTCCTCCAGCCAGGCCAGCACGGTCTCCAGATAGCGCCGCTGGCCAAAGTCGTCGCGCTCGCCGGTCGAGTACGGCGGCAGGGCGCTCTCGGCGCTCTTGGGATCGACGAACAGGTTCGGGGCGTTGGCGCCCTTGTCGACGGCGGGGCAGCCGAACTCGGTCAGGCGGATCGGCTTGGACATCGGGATCCAGGCCGTGGGCGTGGCCGAGCGCACGCCGCCCGGCCGGTCGTGATGCGGGTTGCTCCACCACGACTTGAGGTCCTTGGCCCGCCAGATCCACGGCTCGCCATGGGCGCCGTCGGTGATCGGCGCGCGGACCTGGGCGTCGCGATCGGCGGGGCTGGCGTAGAACCAGTCGAAGCTCTCGCCGCCCGTCAGCCCGGCCCGCAGATAGGCCGGATCGCGCGGCCCCAGGAACCCGGCCTCCGCGTCGAGATGGGCGTCGCCGTCGCGCCAGTCGGTGACCGGCGGATACCAGTCGACGCCGACGAAATCGATGTTCGGGTCGGCCCACAGCGGGTCGAGGTGGAACACCGCGTGACCGCCGCCCGGCTGGTGGCCGAAATACTCGCTCCAGTCGGCCGCGTAGCCCAGCTTGGTCGTGGGACCGACGACGGCGCGGACCTCGGCGGCCAGGCTCTTCAGCTTCGCGACCGCCGGATAGGTCCCGCCCGCGCCGCGCACGGTGGTCAGGCCCCGCAGCTCCGAGCCGATGATGAAGCCGTCGACCCCGCCGGCCTGAACCGCCAGGTTAGCCTGGTGCAGCACCATCCGCCGCAAGCCCCACTCACCGTCGAAGAAGGCGTTCACCTGGCTGGTCGCCGCCGCCGTCCCGTCCGCGCCCGCCGCGCAGCTGATCCGGCCGCGCCACGGATAGGTGGGCGTGTCCATCAGGATGAACGGATAGAGCGTCACCTTCAGCCCGCGCCGCTTCAGCTCGGCGATCGCCTGCAGCACCACCGCGTCGGCCGGCGTGCCGCCATAGGCCGGAGCGTCATTCTTCAGGGAGATCAGGTGCGCGCCGGAGCGCTCGACGCCCGCCACGCTCCAGGCGATCGGCAGGGTGTCCTTGGCCGCCTGCTCGACGCCGGGGCGGATCTCGCACTGGCCGCAGCGCAGGTCGGTCCCGAACCAGGCCACCACCAGGGTCACGTGGTCGACGGCCGGCAGCTGGGCCTGAAGTTGATCCAGGGCCACGACCAGGTCCGGCCGCCCCTCGGCGTTGTGGACGCTCTCGGAGGCCGCGCGGGTCAGGCCCTCGCGGCGGAGAACCGCCTCGGTGGCGTAGACGAACTCGCCCGCCCCGGGGATCAGGCACACGCCCTTCAGCCGCTCCTCCAGGCCAAGGGTCCCGGGCGCGCGCGGCCGGCGGAACACCTCGAACGACAGCTGCGGCGGGCGATTGCCGAAGGACTCCAGCGGCAGGTCCTCGAACACGACATAGGCGACGCCGCGATAGGCCGGGGCCTCGCCCTCGATGGCGGCGATCAGCGGGTCGGGCTCCTGATCCTCGGTCCCGCGATGCAGGCGCATCGTCACGCCGGTCATGTCCATGACCTTGCCGTCGGCCCAGACGCGGCCCAGACCGTCGATCGGACCCTCAGCCACGGCGACGGCGAACGACAGACTGTAGGCGTAGCTGGCGGTCTTCTGGCCCTTGGAGCCGCCGACCCGGCCCTCGACCCGCTTCTCGCGGAAACGGGCGGCCCAGATCACCTGGCCGCCGACGCGGGCGCGGCCGAACACACAGGGCAGCGCCGCGCCCTCGGCAGCGCCGGTCAGGCGCAGCTCGAGGATGCGCGGCCCGACCTGGCGCGCGGGACTCAGAGCGTTGATCGCCGCCTGATCGACCATCGCGCCCAGCGCCGCGCCGGCCACGGCCCCGATCGGCCCGCCGATCGCCGCGCCGACACTGGAGAGGATCACCTGGGCCATGCGGCCTCCTTCAGTTTGCGGGGAAGCGGAAGACGGCCGCCAGCCGCTCGCGCCACCAGCGGCCCAGGACGCTCTCGACGCAGGCACGCCCCCAATAGGCGTGGATCATGCGGTCGGGACCGGACTGGATCGCGCAGTGCTTGGCGACCGCGCCGGGGGCCATGCGGAAGACCAGGACGTCGCCGGGTTCGGGCGTATCGAGGGGGATAAGCCAGCGGGAAAAGGCCTCGAGCAGCAGTTCGCGGCCGCCGGTCTCGGCCCAGTCCGGGCGATAGGGCGGCGGCGGTTCGGGCTCGGCGCCATGCAAGGCGCGCCAGACGCCGCGGACCAGGCCCAGGCAGTCGCAGCCCGCGCCGCGCGTGGAGGCCTGGTGGCGATAGGGCGTGCCGAGCCAGAGGCGGGTGTGTGCAACCAGTTCCTCCCCCGCGATGCGGGGGAGGTGGCCCAGAGGGCCGGAGGGGGCCAGCTGGAACGAGGCCGCATTAGCCCCCTCAGTCGCTTCGCGACAGCTCCCCCGCATCGCGGGGGAGCATCTAGCCGCGCCACTCACCGCCGCCCTCCGTCGTTCCGCTCGCCTTCGACGGGGTACAGCGTCAGGAAGTCCTCGCCCGGCGCGGTCGGGAAGCCTCGGAAGTTCACGCCGTTGGCGAACGTCCCCACGCACGTCGCCCAGCGCTTGTTGCAGGTCGCGCCCGCCGGGGCGGCGATCCCGCAGCGCGCGTCGCCCAGCCGGGCGTCGCAGAGCCGCGTGAAGGTCCGTCCCGCCACCCGGTCGAGGTCGGCCAGCGGACCGGCCAGGGTGGCCTTGAACGCCTCGCCCTCGCGGCTGACCGCCGTGATCGTCGCCGTCCACAGGCGCACGACGCGGTAGGGCGCGCTCCAGTCGACGCGCAGTTCGGCGACCCGCGCGCCGTCATAAAGCCCCGCCGCCAGGTCGGCCTCGGTGATCCCGGCGTCGTCCAGCACGCCCAGCGCCGCGCCCTGCCCCGGCGCGTAGCCGATGGCCGTGTCACGCGCGCCAGGGCTCCAGCCGCCGCCGGCCCGGCAGGTCACGCCGTCAACCACCAGGTCGCGGTCGTGGTCGGTGAAGCCAAGTCTCGCCCCATCCGCGCGGATCACGATCCAGGCGCGGCACAGGCGGGCCTCGTCCAGGCCCTCGGGCAGGACGCGCATCAGACTCGCACCTCGACCAGGGCGCAGGCGGTGACCCGGCCGGCGGCGAACCCCTCCAGGGTCACGTCCAGCCGATCGAGATCGAAGCGCACCGGCGTGTCGAATTCGAAGCCCGCCGTCACCGCCGCCCCGACGACCGGGGCCGTGGTCAGGGTGACGAGACCGGTGGTCGTATCGACGGTGAAGGGCGCGGCCACGCCCGCCACGGCGACCTTGACGGTCCCGGCCACCGGCTTGGCGATGGTCCGCGACGCCGTCCCGTAGGCCTTGGTCAGCTGAAACGCCTTGCGCGTTCCGTCGCCGACGCCGATCGGCTGGTCGCCCGCCGCCGGCTGGGCCGAGGGCGCGCACGACTTGAAGTCGGCCGGATCGCGGAAGCGGAACCCCGCCAGCCGCCCGCCCCGCGCCTCGAAAAAGGCGGTCAGCTCGGCGATCTCGTCCAGCGGCCGGGCGGCCGTGGCGATCAGGTAGCGACGGCGGCCCCGCGCCCACGGACTGGTCCGCCGTTCGAACCCGGACGCCAGGGTGACGACCTCGGTGCGCCGCTCGACGCCGCCGGTGCAGCCGAACGCCAGGCGCGCGGGCAGGCGCGCCTCGTGGAACTCGCTCATCGCGATCCCTCATTCGTGAAAAGGTTTGCGGAAAATCGGCGCCAAGCGGAGCTATTGGGCGGCCAACGCCATTAAGTCTGCGTCATGACCCGGTTTTCACTTCAAGGACGGGTCGTCGAGCCCTACGTATGGGGTCGAGATTGGAGACCGAAATGGATTGGAAGACCCTGTTCCTGTCGCCTGAGGGCCGCATCGGCCGGCAGTCGTTCTGGATCGGCTGGCTCGTCCTGCTGGGCGTGAACGTCGCCGTGGGCTGGCTGCCGCTGGTGGGCCACATCATCGCGCTGGGCACGATCTATTCCAGCGTCTGCATCCATACCAAGCGCCTGCACGACATGGGTCAGACCGGCTGGTGGCAGGTCCTGCCCTGGGTGTTCGGCCCCCTGCTGATCATGGGCTCGGCCCTGTCGATCGGCGTCCTGCCGGCCATCGCGGCGATCACCAACGGCGAACCGGAACTGTCGGCCCTGACGGCCCTGGGCGGCTTCTTCGTCTCGTGCTTCATCGCCTTCGCGGTGTGGCTGGCCTTCACCCTGTGGGTCGGCTGCAGCAGCGGCCAGCCGCGCGAAAACCAGTACGGCCCGGCCCCGGCCAACGCCGCGGCGGTGGCGATCTGATCCCTCCCCCAGCCCTCCCCCATCAAGGGGGAGGGCTCATAATTTCTGGGCGCCGAGCGATACGGCTCTGGCCAAGGCCTGGGCGATCTGAGCGTCGGAACGGATCAGCCCCGACGCCTCCCCGCTCTGGACATTGACCGTCACCGAGATCCCGCCGCCGCCGGCCGGCTCAATGCTGCCGGCGGAGGCCGGACGGAACACCTCCGGCCCACGCTCCCCGACCAGATAGCTTCCGCCGGGCAGGACCGGTCCGCCGTCGGCGCGCGCTCCCGAGAAGCTGTTGGCCAGCGCTTCGCCGAGCCCTCCGCCCTTCAAGGCCGCCCCCGCCGCGCCCAGCACGGCGCGGGCCAGTTCCGCCAGGGACACCTGTCCGTCCGACGCCGCGCGGGCCAGGGAGCGGGCCAGGGACGTCCCGGCCCGCGCGAAGGCCTCGTCGATCGAGCGGGCCGCGCGGTCGGCCGGCGCCTTCAGGGCCTCCAGCGACGCGGCGGCCTCGGCGGCGCGGGCGGGGACGGCGGACAGGCCGTCTTGCTCAAAACTCATGGGATCTCCTCGTCGGGATAGCGAGCGATCAGGTCGGTGAGGCCCGAACGGGTCAGGACGGGCGAGGCCGGCGCTTCGGTGAGCGCCCGCCACTCGACCAGCGACAGCCGCCAGAACGCCTCGGGCGCGACGCCCAGCCGGACGGCCAGCCGCAGCGGCTCGGCCCAGCTCACGCGGACGCGGCCAGGGCGGCGGCCAGGGCGCTGGCGGCTTCCGGGACCGTGGCCCGGGCGGCGATCTCGGCCGGCTCGCCGCCGCCATCCAGCAGCGCCGCCAGCACGGCGGCCAGATCGGCGGCGCTCAGCGTGGCGATGCGGTCCGGCAGCTGCGACCAGTCCGACAGCCCCAGCGCCGCCTCGATGCGGGCCAGCGCGCCCAGCGTCAGGCACAGGCGTCGCGGCGCGCCGGCCAGGGTGACCACGACCTCGCCGCGGGCGGTGTTGGGCGGCAGCATCTAGATCGCCGTGAACGTCACGGCGCCGGCCGAGGCCAGGCTGAGCGCGAACGCCGCCTCGCCGTCGTGCTCGCCGGCATATTCCAGGGCCGCGACGATGAACGGCCCCTCCAGCTGGCCGAAGTCCGGCACCACCAGGCGCCACACCCGCGCCGACTGGTCGAAGAAGCTGGTCCGCACCTGGGCGTCGGAGGCGGCGTCGCGGAACACGCCCGAGCCCGAAACGGCCACCGAGCGCACGCCGGCCCCGGCCAGCAGCTCGCGCCAGCGGCCCGCGCTATCGCTGTCCGTCGCGTCGATGGTCTTGGCGTTGAGGCTGATGGTGCGGGCGCGCAGGCCCGCGACGGTGACGAAGGTCGGCGTAGCCGCCCCGTCGCTGATCTTCAGCAGGATGTCCTTGCCGGCTTGGGCGGCCATGATTGTCTCCTTGTCTTAAAGAAGTTCGGTCACCGCCCGCACGCGGACGATCCCGAGGGCGGTTTCGCGGTCGGCGCCGGCGAAGACGTCGGCATAGGGGACGCGCAGATTGACCAGCCGCCGGCCGCTCAGCGCCGGGCGGGCGTCGTGCAGGGCCGCGCGGACGGCGGCGACCAGGGCCCTCGCCTCCTCCGGCCCGCCGAAACGGCTGGCGCAGGTCAGGGTCAGCAGATGCTCGATCGCGTCGTTCTCGCCCGCCGGACGCCCCTCGGCGCGGGTGACGACCACGCAGGGATAGGTCGGCAGGCGCGGCGGGCTGGCGTGGATCCGCTGGGCGACGATCGCGGTGACGGCGGGCGCGGCCTTCAGGCTGGCGACGACGGCGTCGATCAGGGGCTTGTCGCTCACAGCCGGGCCTTTCGGTAAGGGGTCAGCCACGGCTGGGCGAGGGCCGGCGACGGCTGGCCGGCGTCGCCCGGGGACGCGCGATGCTCGTAGGCGTGGGCGACCAGGGTCAGCACCGACAGCCGCAACGGCGCCGGGCTGGCCGGGGTCAGCGTGACGCCGGCGGCCGCCGCGACATGGGCCTCGGCGGCGTCGATCAGCAGGGTGAGGATGGCGTCCTCCGACGCGTCGGGCACGCGCAGGAACGCCCGGGCCTCGGCCAGGGTGAGGGATTGAGGCATTGGGGTGCTTTCGGGAATGGGGTCACTTGCCCCCTTCCGCGCTGGCGCGCTCCCCCCCCCCGGAGGGGGAAGAGGAATCACCTTCCGCCCGCTCTGGGGGCGGACGACCGCGAAGCGGTCAGGTGGGGGCAAGTGACCAGGTCTGACGACTAGCTCGCCGCGAACTTCAGCAGCTTCACGGCGTCGAAGTTCTGCACGCCGCCGCCGACGCGCTTGGTGGTGTAGAACAGCACGTGCGGCTTGGCCGAGTACGGGTCGCGCAGCACCCGCACGCCGGCGCGGTCGACGATCAGATAGCCCTTCTCGAAGTCGCCGAACGCCAGGGCCATGGCGTTGGCGCCGACGTCGGGCATGGCCTCGATCTCGGTGACCGGGAAGCCCAGCAGGCTCGCCGACTGACCCGGCTGCAGGGCCGCGTTCCAGATGTAGTTGCCCTGGGCGTCCTTGAACTTGCGCACGGCGCTGACCGTGCGGCGGTTCATCACGAAGCGGCCGTTCTGGCGGTACTGGGTCTTCGCCGCGTAGATCAGGTCGATCAGCTTGTCGGTCGGGTTGCTGGCCGGCCAGGCGCCGGCGACGCCGGTGGCCAGATAGCCGACCTGCCCCCAGGCGTACGAAGCTTCCGGCGCGGCCGTGTAGGCCAAGAGGCCCTTGGGCTTGTTGACCCCGTCGCCGGTCACGAAGGCCGTGGTCTCCTGGGCGGCGAAGGCGTCCTGCACCTCCTCGGCCAGCCACTCGTCGATGCTGACATAGGCGTCGTCCAGCAGGGCCTGGGTGGCGGCCGGGCTGGCGTAGAGCTCGCCCGCCGGGAAGTCGATGACGTCCAGCGTGGGCGCGGTCGTCTCGGGCCGCGCGGCGGTCTCCGCCACCCAGGCGGCGGCCAGGCCCGTGGGCGAGACCGGTTTGCGGAACGTCCCGGCGCCGATGGTGCGGACCTGGCAGATCTCGCGCATCGGGCTGGTCGCCGCCAGGCGACGCAGGATCAGCCGCTCCAGCTCCGGCGGAGCGACATAGCCGCCGGCCGTGGCGGTCCCTTCCGACAGCCCCTTGGCTTCGAGCAGCGCGGCGGGCGTTTCGCCGGTCTTCACGTAGCGGTCGAAGGCGGCCTTGCGTTCGTCGACCGTGGCGACCGGGGTTTCGCCCGCCAGCGTCGGCCTACGCAGGTCGGCCATCAGCCGGTCGAGACGGTCCTGGGCGCGGGCGACCGCGTCGTCGATGCGGCCGACCTTCTCCTCCAGCAGGACATCGGCCCGCTTGGTCTCGATGGCCGCCAGCCGCTGGTCGTTGGCGGCCTTGAAGCTCTCGAACGCCGACAAGACGTCAGCCAACGCCGCGCGGGCCTCGGGCGAGGCCGCGTGTTTGGTTTCCTTCATGGGGATCTCCGGGTTGGGGATAGGAGATGCTCCCCCGCGATGCGGGGGAGCTGTCGGCGAAGCCGACTGAGGGGGCCTGCTGGACGTTGGTCGAGCTCGCCCCCTCCGGCCCTCTGGGCCACCTCCCCCGCGACGCGGGGGAGGATCTTCAGGCCACCTTCAGCCGCGCTTGGGGCAGCATCGGGAAGGTCACGATCGACACCTCCCACAGCTCGACGCGGGACAGCACGCGCAGGCGGCCTTGGGTGCGGGCCTTCACCTGCCGAAAGCCGATGGAGAGGCCGTCCAGGGCCCCGGCCTCGACCAGGGCGGCGACCAGGCGGCCTCTCGGCGTGGTCTTCAGGATCCGCCCGCGCACGAACAGGCCCTTGGCGTCCTCGATCACTTCGTCCCAGACCCCGACGGGTTCGGCTTCGTCGTGCTGGTGCAGCATCGCCACGGGCGCGCCGGCGGCCAGGCTCTCGGCGAAGGCCCCGGCGGCGGTGACGTCGTCATTGAGGTCGCGGGTCCAGAACAGCGAGGCATAGCCTTCGATCCTCAGCTCATCCGTCATGTCGGCGCTCCAGCTTGGCCTCGATGCGGTCCAGCGACTGGCGGGTCGCGGCGGCCTGCTCCTCCAGCCGCGCCAGGCGCTCGGCCACCGGGGCCTGGGCCTCAAGGCGGCGCTGCATGTCGTCGATCCGGGCCGAGGCGCGGCCGGCCCACATCAGGGCGGCGGCGGCCTGCAGGAAGACGGTGACGACGAGGCCGATCGACACCTGGCGGTCGAACCGCCAGCCTTGCGCGGGCGCGGTCAATGCTCCAGCCCCGCAAGCCGCCGGCGCTCGGCGTCGGTCAGGAAGGACGCGGCCTGCAGCCGGCTCCACAGGGCGTCGCGCTCGGCCGACAGGGCCGGGACGGCGTCGAGGTCCGGCGCGATCCTGGCGCCGGGAAACTTGCCGGCCAGCCAGCCGGTCAGGGCCCGCGCCGCCCGCTCGGCCAGCGGAACCACCGTCCCGCGCCAGAAGGCGGCGTTGGCCTCGCGATAGTTGGCGTAGGTGTTGTCACCCGGAATACCGAGTAGCTGCGGGGGCGTGCCGAACGCCAGGGCGATCTCGCGGGCGGCGGCGTGCTTGCCCTCGGTGAAGTCCATCTCGGCTGGGGTCAGCGACATGGCCCGCCAGTCGAGACCGCCCTCCAGCAGCAGGGGCCGCCCGGCGTTGGCCTGACCCGAATGGGCGGCGGCCAGCTCGGTCTTCAACCGGTCGAACTGCTCGTCGGACAGGCGGTCGCCGGCGTCCTTGGACGAATAGACCAGCGCCCCCGAGGGCCGGGCGGAATTGTCCAGCAGCGCCTTGTTCCAGGCGCTGGAGGCGTTGTGGACGTCGATCGCGAAGGCCGCGGCCTCCAGCGGCGAGAAGCCGTAGTGGTCGTTGGTCGGGTTGAACAGCTTCAGGTGCAGCACCGGCAGCCAGCCGTCGGCGTCGCGAGCGATGCGAACCGTGCGGCCGGCGGCCTGGTAGTCATAGGCCAGCGGCCAGCCGCGTGGTCCGGGGACCACGGTCATCCGGTCGGGGCGCAGGGCGTAGAGCTCGGTCGGGGCCGCGTCGCCAGCCGCTTCCAGATAGGCGTTGCCGGCCACCTGCAGGCTCCCGAAGAACGCCTCCATCAGGTCGGGCCCGCCCTGCTCGGGATTGGGCCGGTCCAGCAGGCGCTTGAGCGGATGATCGTCGGCGCGCCGGCCGCTCGCGAACACCGCCAGCGGCGTCGAGGCGGCGGCCTCGGCGATCAGGCGGACGCAGCGATAGGCGACGGGGTTCCTGGCGAAGCCCTCGGCGGCCAGGGCGCCATAGTCGCGCGGCGTCCACTGCGGCCGTCCGCCCGTGGTGAGGGCGATCAGGCGCGCGGCGCGGGAGTCTTTACGCTCCGGCGGGCGGGGTTTGAAAAGGGACATGAGGGATCGCTCCGGGGTTCGGAGTTGAGAACGAAGAGTGAACAATTTAGGGTTGAGGCGAAGGCGTGACGCACTTCAGATCCTCCCCCGCGATGCGGGGGAGGTGGCCCGGAGGGCCGGAGGGGGCGGGCACAGGAGGCGATCGTGAGAGCACCGCTGGAACGGCGTCTGACAGCGCAACGCTTTCGACGGGAACTTACACTGCCGGAGGTATTGCTTTGGCAGGCGCTGAAGGGACGTCAGCTCGAAGGGCTATTGTTCCGCCGCCAGCATCCCGTCGGGCCATACATTCTCGACTTCTATTGTGAGGCGCTCAAGCTAGCCATCGAGGTCGATGGAGAGCAGCATGCCCTGGATGATCATCCCAAGCATGACGAGAGGCGCGACGCCTGGTTCGCCATGCGGGGCGTCGACACACTTCGCATTCCAGCGCGCGATATCCTGCAAGCGCCCGAAAACGCGGCGCGCGCCATACTGGAGCACGTCAGAGCTCGCCCCCTCCGGCCCTCTGGGCCACCTCCCCCGCAATGCGGGGGAGGATCTGAAGTGCCGGCTTCGGGTTCATAGCGCCCGCAACCGCGGCGTCTGCCGGCCGCCGAGCATCAGTTCGCTCACCGCCCAGACCAGGGCGTCCGCGCGGTCCGGGCTGTGCTCCAGGTCGCCGGAGCCCAGGGCCATCAGCTCCTCCTCCAGCGCGACGAAGGCGCCGCAGTGGAGCACGCGGCCCTGCTCGTAGAGCGCCGCCACCGGCTCGGCGCGGGCGCGCTTGCCGATGCTGGCGCGGACCAGCTTCACGCGGCACGGCGGATCGGCCTGGGCCAGGACCGAGCGGACCATGTCGCCGCCCTGGTTGGCCTCGGCCACCAGGGCGTCGGCGTTCCAGGTCCGCGCGGCGGCGACCGCCTTCGCGGCCCAGCCGGCGGGGGACAGGCCTCGGGCCGTCTCGTCGGCCAGCACGAAGGCGCGGTCGTCGCGGCGGCCGACCACCACGATCCCGCAGGCGTCGCCGGTGGCGGTCGCCGGCGGATCCACCGCCACCACCACGCGGTCGAGGCGCGCGGGCTTGGCCGCCCGGCAGCGCGCTAGGTCCTCGGCCCGGAACAGGCCGCCGTCGGTCTCGACGATGATCCCGTCCAGCTCCTGGGCGGCCAGCCGCGTGCCGCCGTAGAGGGTCTCCAGCGTCCGCAGGAACGCCGGCGCCAGGTTGCCGGCGTTGGCGCTGGTCCCGGCGCGGGTCATGGCCACGCCGGGTTCGGCGATCAGGGTCTTCAGCGCCCGGATCGGCCGGGGCGTCGAGGTGACGACCAGACGCGGATCCTCGCCCAGCCGCAGGCCGAAGCGCAGCATGGCCAGGGTCTCGGCGGGCTTGGGCCAGGCGCAGAACTCGTCGGCCCAGGCGGCGTGGAACTGCGGACCGCGCAGGCTGTCGGGATCTTCCGCCGAGAAGGCGTAGGCGGTCGCGCCGTTGGGCCAGACCAGCCGCCGGCGGGAGGCTTCCCAGCGGGGGCGGGCGTCCGGCGGTGAGAGGGCGCGAAGACCCGAGGGGCCTTCGATCATCACCTCTCGCACATCGTGAAAGGTTGGTCCGACCAGGGCCAGCCGTCCGCCCGTCTCCGCCTGCTCGATCATCCAGGCCGCGCCGGCGAAGGTCTTGCCCGCGCCGCGTCCGCCCAGGAACAGCCAGGCCGCCCAGCCGTCAGGGGGCGGGAGCTGATGATCTTCCCTGAACCGCAGGGTCGGCAACCACCGCTCGATCAGACTGGGCGAGCTCGCGAGCAGCCATGCGCTTAAACTCGAGGGATCCGACAAACTTCTCCATGCGCTCGCGCACCTTGGCGTGAAGTTCGGCGATACGCTCGGGGGTCCATCGGGAGTCGTCATCATTCATCGCGCTCTCCTCGGCGTCCGGGGCGGTGTCGCGCTGGCGACCCGGCAGGGCGGCGATGGCCTTAACGGCCCGCCCCCCGGTCCCACGGAACAGTTTCAGGTAACGGCCAGCCTTGGAGATTTCCCCGGCGGCCTTCACGCGGGCTTCGCCCGATTTGCCCTCGGCGGCGTCGACGGCGTCGACCACGGAAACAGCGTAGAACGCCGCCACCATGTCCTCGACATCCGCCAGCAGGGCTTCGATCTGTTCGCTTCTTCCGGCCATGACACAAAGGTACGGCGCCAGCGGGCGCGGATCATTCAGGCGACCGTAAAATTAACAAGCCTTTGATTTCGCTTACCTCTGTTTCGCCAACGCCGGGGATCCAGCCGCCTCAATCCCCATACTTGGCGCCGCCACGCGGTGGTGAGGTCAGCGCCGGTACAGCCAGGTCCCCGGCAGGCCCATCCGCACGCAGGCCTGATAGGGCGGCGCGCCGGGGATCGGCGTCCGGTCCGCCAGCCGCGCCGCCGCCCGGATGATCGGCAGCTCCAGCGGCCTCGGCAGCCATTCACGGCCCAGGCCCAGCACGGCGCGCGCCTCGCTCGGAACCAGCCCCACCGCCGCCCGGATCAGCGGATGCTGCAGCCGGCTCAGCGGTCCGGCCACCCTGACCCCGCGCATCAGCTCAAGGAACTCCAGCACGATCGCCGAGCGCTCCAGCCGCGGCACCATCGCCGCCAACTGGGCCTCCCAGGCGGCTTCGGACGCCGGCGCGCCCAAGGCCCCGTAGAGCCGCGCGGCCGGGGCCGCCTCGGCGTAGAACCGGTCGCGATCCTCCAGAGATAGCGGCGCGACCAGCGCGTGATAGGCGGCCAGGAAGCCGAAGCTGGCCGTGGCCTGCACCCAGTCCAGCAAGGCGACGTCGGAGGCCTGGTAGCCCTCGCCGCCGGGCGTCACGCCGCCGACCCGCGCGTGCTGGCGGCCGACCCCGGCGATCATCGCCTCGGCGACCGAGCGCGCGCCATAGACCGTGACCATCGCGGCGAGGCCGGTGCGCTTCAGCCGGGTCATCGGGTCGGTCCGGAAGCTGGAATGCTCCCACACCCCGGTGCGCACGCGCGGCTCGGCCAGTTCCAGGATCACCGCCGTCACCCCGCCGACGAACAGGGCGACCGGGTTCTTGAACACCCGCCACGACACCGAGTCCGGCGCGGCGAGGGCCGGTTCGCCCGCCGGAGCGGTAAAATCCACGCGCGGACCGCCCGGACTTTCCAACAGGGTTTTGGCGAACAAGGCCTTGGCGGCGTCGGCGAAACGGGCTTTCAAGGGCGCCTCCGGCACGGTTCAGTCCCTTCTACGCCTGAACCCGCCGTCGCGCGCATGGACTTGTCATGTTAGCGCTCCCATCTATACCGACTGAAACCACTAACCGCGGGACGACGAACGTGCATCTGACGGGCGAGCTTCTGATCGGCGGCGAAAGCCGCAAGGGAACCAACGGCGAGATCAAGGGCGTCAATCCGGCGACCGGCGAGACCCTGGAGCCCGCGTTCGGCGGCGCGACCAAGGCCGATGTCGAGCAGGCCGCGGCCCTGGCGGCCGAGGCGTTCGGACCGTACCGGTCCCTGCCCTACGAGACCCGCGCCACCTTCCTGGAGGCCATCGCCGAGCATATCGAGGCGATCGGCGATGATCTGATCGTCCGGGTGATGGCCGAGACCGGTCTTCCCCGCGCCCGCCTCGAGGGCGAGCGGGGCCGCACCACCGGCCAGCTGCGCCTGTTCGCCAGCGTGCTGCGCGACGGCGGCTTCCTGGAAGCCCGCATCGACCCGGCGATGCCGGACCGCAAGCCCCTGCCGCGTCCCGACCTGCGCCTGCGCAACGTGCCGCTGGGCCCGGTGGCCGTGTTCGGCGCGAGCAACTTCCCGCTGGCCTTCTCGGTGGCCGGCGGCGACACCGCCTCGGCCCTGGCGGCCGGCTGCCCGGTCATCGTCAAGGCCCACCCGGCTCACCCCGGCACGTCGGAGCTGATCGGCCGCGCCATCCAGGCCGCCGTCGCCTCGGTCGGCCTGCACCCAGGCGTGTTCTCGATGATCCACGACAGCGGCTACGAGATGGGCGTGGCCCTGGTCGCCGATCCGCGCGTCAAGGCCGCCGGCTTCACCGGTTCGCGCCGCGGGGGCCTGGCCCTGGCCGCCATCGCCCAAGGCCGGCCCGAGCCGATCCCGTTCTATGCCGAGATGAGCAGCATCAACCCGGTCATCCTGCTGCCGGCCGCTCTCAAGGCGCGCGGCGAGAAGATCGCTCCGGACTTCGTGGCCGCCCTGACCCTGGGCGCCGGCCAGTTCTGCACCAATCCCGGCCTGATCCTGGCCATCGACGGTCCCGAGCTGGACGCCTTCGTCGAGGCCGCCGGCAAGGTGGTGGAGGCCGCCCCGGCCGCCGTCATGCTGACCCCGGGCATCTGCCAGGCCTTCGCCCACGGCGTCGACGCCCTCTCGCAGGACAAGGCGGTCACTACCGTGGCGCGCGGCCTGCCCGGCGCGGACGGCAGCCACACCGGCCGCGCGGCCCTGTTCAGCGTCAAGGCCACCGACTTCCTGGCCAATCCGCACCTGCACGAGGAGGTGTTCGGCGCCGCCTCGGTGGTCGTCCGCGCGACCGACGAAGCCGAGCTGGCCAAGGTCATCGACGCCCTGGAAGGCCAGCTGACCATCGCCATCCACCTGGAAGAGGCCGACCATGCCCTGGCCGGCGCCCTGCTGCCGGCGCTGGAGCTGAAGGCCGGCCGCATCCTGGTCAACGGCTTCGGCACCGGGGTGGAGGTGGCCCACGCCATGGTCCACGGCGGCCCGTTCCCGGCCACCAGCGACGCCCGGGCGACCTCGGTCGGCACCCTGGCCATCGCGCGCTTCCTGCGCCCGGTCAGCTACCAGAACCTGCCCGAGGCGCTGTTGCCGGCCGAGCTGAAGACCGACAACCCGCTGGGGATCGCCCGGCGGGTGGATGGCAAGATGAAGGTGGGCTGAGGCTACGGCATCCTTCCGCCCCCTCCGGGGGCGGACGACCGCGCGACGCGCGGTCAGGTGGGGGCAAGAAGGGTGATTTCGCTCCGACTTGCCCCCTCCGCGCCTTCGGCGCTCCTCCCCCGGAGGGGGAAGAAGGATTTGGGCCGCTCCGCCGGGGCGGCCTTTCTTTCACCCTGACACTTAAGCAACTGCTTGACTATCACCCCACGCCTAGATACTTAAGCACATGCCTAACCAACAGCCCTCGCTCGACCTGATGTTCCAGGCCCTCGCGGATCCCGCGCGGCGGAGCATGGTCGAGCGGCTCAGCCGGGGTCCGGCCTCGGTGAGCGAGCTGGCCCGGCCGCTGGACATGTCGCTGCCGGCGGTCATGCAGCACCTGGCCATGCTGGAGGCGGGCGGGATCGTGGCGTCGGAGAAGGTCGGCCGGGTGCGCACCTGCCGGATCAATCCCGATGTCCTGAGCCTGGCCGAACACTGGATCAACCAGAGGCGCACCCAATGGGAGCAGCGCCTCGACCGGCTCGGCGCCTTTCTGGCCGCCGAGGAAGACGGGGAAACCAAATGACCGACCGCCCCATGGCCCGCAGCGCCATCCACGCCACCTTCGTCGTCGAGCGGGTCTATGCCGCCTCGCCCGCCCGGGTGTTCGCCGCCTTCGCCGATCCGCAGAAGAAGGCCCAGTGGTTCCACGGCCCCGAGGAATGGGGTCCGCCGGAAAGCGGCATGGACTTCCGCGTCGGCGGCGAGGACTACGCCGTCAGCCGCCCGCCGGGCGAGCCGCCGCACCACTTCCGCAGCCGCTACCACGACATCGTGCCCGATGAGCGGATCGTCTACACCTACTGGATGCACCACGGCGAGGACCTGGCCTCGGTGTCGGTCTCGACCATCGAGATTCGCCCGGAGGGGCCCAAGACCCGGCTGGTGATCACCGAGGTCGGGGTGTTCCTGGACGGCTACTACTCGCCCGAGGGCCGCGAGGACGGCACCCGGCAGCTGATGGAGCAGATCGCGCCGATCGTGGAGGGCTAGCCATCCTTCCGCCCCCTCCCGGGGGCGGACGACCGCGCAAAGCGCGGTCAGGTGGGGGCAAGTGGATCTTGCTCACTTGCCCCCTCCGCGCCTTCGGCGCTCCTCCCCCGGAGGGGGAAGAAGGATATCGGCCTAATGCCCCCCGGCGCTTGGCGGCTTGGCGAGCTTCGCCACGTCGCCTTCCGTCACCGGCTTGGCGTAGTTGTTGCCGAAGTGCGTCCGGATATAGGTCACCGCCTCGGCCATCTGGGCGTTGCTGAGCGTGCCGACGAACCCCGGCATGGCGCCCTTGCCGCCGGTCACGATCATGATCGGATAGGCGGCCCCGGCCAGCCGCGGATTGTTCGCCAGGGCCGGGATGGTCCCCGCCCCCGTCGCACCCTTGGCGTCGGCCATGTGGCAGGCCTGGCAGACAGCGCCATAGACCTGCTCGCCGGTCACGGGCTTTTGCGCCCGGACCACGCCGCCGCCGGTGTCGCCGCCGCCGGAAGTCTGGGCCATGGCCGGAAAGGCGATCAGGACCGCCGTCAGTACGATGATCTTCCGCATGATCCTCAAGCCTCCAGCGCGCGCTTGTGCAGACGGGTGATGGCGTCGATGGACGACAGCAGCGCCCCCTCCATCCAGCAGCCTACGTAGGACGCGTGCTCGCCGGCCAGAACGATCCGGCGGTCCATGCCGACCAGGGTCTGGTAGTGTTCCTTGCGGGTGTCCTCGTTCCAGCGGGCGCAGCAGCCCAGGGTCCAGGGCACGCGGCTCCAGGCGACCGAGGCGCCGCTGGCGAACTCCTGGCGGTAGCTCTTGGGATGCAGCACCGAGCCCTGCGCCAGGGCCACCTCGATCCGCTGCTCGGGCGTCATGCCGGCCAGGCGATAGGCCCCCATCTCGCGGGCGAAGGCGCCCAGCAGCACCGCCGGCCCGTCCTTGAACATGTTGTTGTTCGGATAGGAGATCAGGGCGATCTCCTGGTCGGTGAAGCTGTGGCCGCCGTAGATGTAGTCGTCCTCCTCCCAGAAGCGGCGCTTCATCTCCAGGCCGATCTTGACCTGGCCCGAGTAAGGGACGGCCTTGATCGCGGCCATCATCTCGTCGGTCACCTGCAGATCCATCTGGCCGAGAATGCCCAGCGGGATCGTGCAGACGCACCAGTCGGCCTTGGCGTCCGTGACCTTGCCCGTGGCGGTGTCGGCGTAGGTCACTACCACGCCCTTGTCGTCCTGGGCGATCTTGCTGACCTTGGCGTTGTAGGTGATCAGGCCCTCGACCTGGCGGGCGAAGGCCTTGCCGATCATGTCCATGCCGCCCACCGGCTGGAACATGGTGGTCTGCATCTCGTGGCCCATGAAGAAGGCCATCGAGGTCCAGACCTGCGGGTCCAGCACGTCGTGCAGCTTGTAGAGGTCCTTGGACGGGATCGGCGCGCCGTTGACCCCGCCGCCCGGCGGACGCTCGAAGCCGCGATGGCCCGAGGCCTTCAAGGACGCCGAGTACCTGTAGTCGTTGTCCAGCATGCCCCAGCCTTTCAGGGCTTCCAGCAGCTTGTCGCGATCCTCCTGGGTGACCGTGTCGTCCAGGGCCTTGGCGTTGACTGACTTGGCCAGCAGCTCGGCGATATTGCCCTCGAAGTCGGCGGCGGCGGCGTTGAAGCGCACCGGCTTGCCGTCGAAGGCCTGGGACGAGTGGACCCAGCCGCTGTGGTTGAACTGGATGAACGGCTCCAGGGCCACGCCGAAGGCCTTGCAGTAGTGCAGCAGCGTGCGGTGATGGTGCGGGATGCGCCAGGGGCCGGGGTTGAGGTAGTTGCCGGGCGAGAAGGCCACCTTCTGGGTCGCCCCGCCCAGCTCGGTGTAGGTGTCGCCTCCGCGCAGGGACCAGTTGCGGCCGCCGGCGCGGTTCTGGAACTCCAGGATCCTGACCTTGTAGCCAGCCTTGGTCAGCTCGAACGCCGCCAGCATCCCGGCCAGGCCCGCGCCCAGCACGATGACGCTGGCGCCGGGGCGCGCGCCCTGCAGGTTCGGCGGGCCGTGGAACTGGGTCTCGGCCGCGTGGCCCAGCGTGGTCATGGCCTGGTACAAAGCGGCCGTGCCGCCGACCTTGGCGATGGCCGAAAGAAGCTGACGCCGCGTCGGCGCCCTCACACCCGATTCCATTGAAAGCCCGTCCCCGACAGAACCGTCGAAGCCGACGGTGTGGACAAGGGCTAGCAGGGGCGACGGCCGGAGCGAGGCTTGGCCGGCCGTCAGGCCATGCGGTGGCGTCAAAGACCCCGATTTATCGGCGCCCTGACGATGGGGCTGCGCGGGAACTGTGCAGCCGTCTCCTACCGCACCACCCGCAGAGTCGGCCGGTCCGATACCGCCTGGGTCAGCGGGATCACGAAGTGGAAGCTGGACCCCTGCCCCGGCGTCGAATGGACGCCGATCGCGCCGCCCATCAGCTCGACCAGCTCCCGGCAGATCGACAGGCCCAGGCCGGCGCCGTCGTGGACGCGGGTCATGGAGCTGTCGACCTGGGAGAAGGTCTTGAACAGCTCGGGCAGGTCCTCGGCGGCGATGCCCAGGCCCGTGTCCTCGACCTCGAAGCGCAGACCCTTGGCCGTGGGACGGACGCGGACGGTGACGCCGCCGTGGTCGGTGAACTTGACGGCGTTGGCCACCAGATTGCCCAGCACCTGGCGCAGCCGCATCGGGTCGCCGACCCAGCGGCCGCGCAGCTCGGGCGCGATGTCCGACGTCAGGTCCAGGCCCTTGGCCGCGGCCGCGCCGGAGAAGGCCGCGCACGAGGCCTCGACGAGGGCCGACAGGTCGAAGGTCTCGGACCGCAACCGCACCGCGCCGGTCTCGAGCCTGGCGATGTCGAGGATGCTGTTCAGCAGGGCCAGCAGCGCCTGACCGGACTCCTGCAGGATCTTCAGGCGGCGGCCCTGCGTCTCGCTGAGCGTGTCGGCGGCCATCACCTGGGCCATGCCCAGCACGCCGTTCAGCGGGGTGCGGACCTCATGGCTCATATTGGCCAGGAAGCGGGTCTTGGCGGCGTTGGCGGACTCGGCCTCCTCCTTGGCGGCCAGCAGCTCCAGGCGCCCGGCTTCGAGCTTGCGCAGGGCCTCGGCGACGCGCTGGGTCAACACGGCGCCGGCGGCGGCCAGCACCAGGAAGCCGATCAGCAGCCACGGCGCGACGCTCTTCAGCAGCTTCAGGCCGGGGTTCCTGGCCTTCCAGGCCAGGGTCCCGAACGCCTGGCCCTCGATGTCGCGCAAGGTGACCTTCGGCGGATCGCCGCCCGGGCGGCGCAGCAGGACCAGGTCGTCAAGCCCCAGGTCGTCCGACAGCTGATGAACGAAGGCGGCGTCCATGCGGCGGGCGCTGACGACGATCGCTGGCGGGCCGTCATAGAGGTCGGCGACGGCCCGGCTCTCCGGCGTCACGGCGGCGAAGGCGACCAGATAGGCCTCGTCGTCAATCCGCATCAGGCCCGTCCGCGTCACCTCGCCGGCGGTGCTGAGCTTGCCGGCGCGGCGCGCCGCGCGGGCCTTGGCGGCCACATCGGCGGCGATCGGGGCCGCTTCGGCGGGAAAGCCGCCGAGGGCGTCGGCCGAAACCCGCTTGCCGCCGGCCGAGGCGTAGACCACCTGCCCCGAGCGGATGACGAAGGTCAGGTCGTGCTTGAACTGCTCGTGATAATAGGTGGCGAAATCGGTGTCGGCCCAGGCCGCGTCGATCGTCCAGCCCATGGCCTTGTAGGCCTGGTCCCAGACCGTGGCCGAGGTCACCTCGCGCTCCGTCCGCTCCAGGGTGCGGACGATGGTGCGCTGGGTGATCTCGATCTCGTCGACCGCTTCCATGCGATCCAGCTGGCGCGCGGCCAGGATCATCAGGGCCAGTCCGCCCAGGATCGAGACGACGACCAGCACGGCGGCCGCGCCAACGATCCCGTGGATCAGTTGCATAGGCCGGGCTTCGGCGGTCGGAGGCGGTCGGTGCGGTCGCGTCATTGGACGGTCACCATGATGAACAACGACGTTCGCCGTAAGGTGACGTGTGGACGCAGCTCAGGCCTAACGCGGCCTTAAGCCGTCCAGGACCAGCGCCGTCACCGCCGCCCGGGTCTCCTCCATGAAGCGCTTTTCGGACAAGGACTTGCCGGTCAGGGCCCGCACCTGGACGGCGAAGTCGGCATAGTGCTGGGTCAGGGCCCAGAGGGCGAAGATCAGGTGCGGCGGGTCCACGGGCGCGAGCCTGCCCGCCGCCGCCCACGCCTCGATCACCGCGACCTTGGCGTCGAACACCGCCTTCAGGGGCCCCGAGAGCACCGGCTTCAGCAGCGGCGCGCCGCGCAGCATCTCCAGGGCGAACAGGCGCGAAACCTCCGGGTGGTCGCGGCTCAGCACCAGCTTGGCGTCGATCAGGGCGGCGATCGCCTCGGCGGGATCGTCGCCCTCGCTGAAGCGGCTCAGAGGCGCCAGCCACAGGGACAGCCCCTGCTCCAGCACCGCCACGTACAGGGCCTCCTTGGTCGGGTGGTAGTAGAGGAGGTTGGCCTTGGAGATCCCCGCCGCCTGGGCGATGGCCTCGACGCTGGCGCCGTCCAGGCCCAGGCGCGCGAAGACACCCAGGGCGGCCTTCAGGATGGCGGCTTTGCGGGCCTCGCCAGCCCGCTCGCGAGGACCCGGGGCGCGATGGCCCTCAAGCGCTTCGGCCGCCTTGATGTCGCCCACGCTTTGGGCGGCCTTGACCAGCTTGCGGGCGCCGGAGGCCCGTTTGACAGCCGGCTTGCGCGGCGGCTTGACGATCTTGGCGGCGGCGTCGGTCATGCCAGCTCGAACTTGGACCATTTGGTCAAACTTGGACCGAACGGTTCGGATTGCAACGTTACGCGGGATGGTATTCCATGCCCCTCGGATTTCACAAGGAGCCGCGTCGATGAGCTCTCCGATCACCCCGCTTTCGCCCGGCGCGATCATGCTGCCCGCGCGGCCCGAACCGATCCCGGTCGACCCGAAGACGACGGCGGTGATCGTCATCGACATGCAGAACGCCTACGCGTCCAAGGGCGGCTATCTCGACCTGGCCGGCTTCGACATCTCGGGAGCCGAGACGGTGATCCAGGAGATCAAGGCCATCCTGCCGGTGGCCCGCGCGGCCGGGATGCAGGTGATCTATTTCCAGAACGGCTGGGACGATCAGTATGTCGAGGCCGGCGGTCCGGGCTCGCCAAACTGGTGGAAGTCCAACGCCCTGAAGACCATGCGCGCCCGGCCCGAGCTGCAGGGCAAGCTCCTGGCGCGCGGCCAGTGGGACTACGAGCTGGTCGACGCGCTGAAGCCCGAGCCGGGCGACATCCAGCTGCACAAGACCCGCTACTCAGGCTTCTTCAACAGCCAGCTGGACAGCGTGCTGCGGGCGCGTGGCATCCGCCATCTGGTGTTCGTCGGTATCGCCACCAATGTCTGCGTCGAGTCGACCCTGCGCGACGGCTTCTTCCTCGAATATTTCGGGACCGTGCTGGAGGACGCCACCCACCAGGCGGGTCCGGATTTCGTGCAGAAGGCGGCGCTGTTCAACATCGAGAGCTTCTTCGGCTGGGTCTCGACGACCGCTGACTTCAAGGGGGCGTTCGGGCAGCTGGCGCCGGACTAGCGCGGCCCCCTCCGGCGTTTCGCGCCACCTCCCCCATGAAGGGGGGAGGACAACCCAGGCCCTGCTCCCCCTTCATGGGGGAGCTGTCGGCGAAGCCGACTGAGGGGGCAGCACAAAGGAGACCACCATGCCCAAGACCGTCATCACCCCGCCCGGGACGGGCACGCCGATCGCCCCGTTCTCGCCCGGCACGCTGGCCGACGGCATCGTCTACGTCTCGGGCACCCTGGCCTTCGACAAGGACAACAACGTCGCCTTCCCCGACGACGCCGAGGCCCAGACCCGGCAGGTGCTGGAGACCATCAAGTCGGTGATCGAGACCGCCGGCGGCACGATGGAGGACGTGACCATGAACCACATCTTCCTGACCGACTGGGCCCACTACGCGCCGATGAACAAGGTCTATGCCGAGTACTTCCCCGGCGACAAGCCGGCTCGCTACTGCATCCAGTGCGGCCTGGTGAAGCCCGGCTTCGTGGTCGAGATCGCCAGCGTCGCGCACATCGGGAAGAAGTAGCCGCATGACCTCCGGCACGGTCGACGGCCTCCACTACGAGCTGCACGGCGGTCCGGTCGCCGGCCGCGAGGTCGTGCTGCTATCGTCCGGCCTGGGCGGCTCGGGCGCGTTCTGGGCTCCGCAGATGGCGGCCCTAACCGAGCGCTGGCCGGTCGTGCTGTACGACCATCGCGGCACGGGCCGCAGCGTCCGCGAGCTGCCGGACGACTATGCCGTCGCCCACATGGCCGAGGACATGGTCAAGGTCATGGACGCCCTGGCCCTGCCCAAGGCCCACGTGGTCGGCCACGCCGCCGGCGGCAATGCGGGCCTGCAGCTCGCGCTGGACCAGCCCGATCGCCTGGGCAAGCTGGTGGTGGTCAACGGCTGGTCGCGGCCCGATCCGCACATCCAGCGCTGTTTCGACACCCGCATCCATCTGCTGAACGACAGCGGACCGCAAGCCTATGTCCACGCCCAGCCGATCTTCCTCTATCCGGCCGACTGGATCTCGCGGAACCACGCGCGCCTGCAGGCCGAGGAGCCCCACCACGTGGCCGGCTTCCCGCCGCGCGAAGTGATGCTGGCCCGGATCAACGCCCTGCTGGCCTTCGACATCGACGCGCGGCTGGAGGAGATCACCCACCAGGTGCTGATCAGCGCCAGCGCCGACGACATGCTGGTCCCGCCCAGCTGCTCGCAGCGCCTGGCCGGCCGCCTGCCCAACGCCGACTACCAGGTCGCCGCCTGGGGCGGCCACGGCTTCACCGTCACCGATCCCGAGACCTTCAACGAGGGTCTGATCAAGTTTCTGGAGGGGGAATAACCCAATGCAGGTCGGCGTCTTCATCCCCATCGGCAACAACGGCTGGCTCATCTCCGAGACCTCGCCGCAGTACATGCCCAGCTTCGAGCTCAACAAGGAGATCACCCAGAAGGCCGAGAAGTACGGCTTCGACTTCGCGCTCTCGATGATCAAGCTGCGCGGGTTCGGCGGCAAGACCCAGTTCTGGGAGCACAATCTCGAGAGCTTCACCCTGATGTCGGGCCTCGCCGCGGTGACCTCGAAGATCAAGATCTTCGCCACCGTCGCCACCCTGACGATCCCGCCGGCCATCGTGGCCCGCATGGCCTCGACCATCGACTCGATCGCCCCGGGCCGCTTCGGCATCAACCTGGTGACCGGCTGGCAGAAGGCCGAGTACAGCCAGATGGGCCTGTGGCCGGGCGAAGCGCACTATACCGACCGCTACAACTACCTGGCCGAATACACGACCGTGCTGAAGGACCTGCTGGAGACGGGGGTATCCGACTTCAAGGGCAAGTACTTCACCATGGACGACTGCCGGGTCAGCCCGCACCCGAAGGAGACCAAGCTGATCTGCGCCGGCTCGTCCGACGAGGGCCTGGCCTTCACGGCGCAATATGCCGACTACAGCTTCGCCCTGGGCAAGGGGACCAACACCCCGACCGCCTTCGCCAGCGTCAACAAGCGGCTGGAGGCGGCCGCCGAAAAGACCGGCCGTGACGTCCAATCGTTCATCCTGTTCATGATCATCGCCGACGAGACCGACGAGAAGGCGATGGCCAAGTGGCAGTCCTACCGCGACGGCGCGGACCAGGAGGCCCTGGCCTGGCTGACCCAGCAGGCGGCCCCCAACGCCAAGGCCGGCGCGACGACCAACACCACCCAGCTGGCCGCGCCGGAATCGGCGGTGAACCTGAACATGGGCACGCTGGTCGGCAGCTATGAGAGCATCGCCCGGATGATGGACGAGATCGCCGAGGTCCCCGGCACGGCGGGCGTGCTGCTGACCTTCGACGACTTCGTGAAGGGCGTCGAGGACTTCGGCGAGAAGATCCAGCCGCTGATGAAGTCGCGGCGAACCTAGGGCAGGTCACTTGCCCCCACCCTGACCGCTTCGCGGTCGTCCGCCCCCGGAGGGGGCGGAAGAATGGCCTTCTTCCCCTCCGGGGGAGGAGGGCCGAAGGCCCGGAGGGGGCCAGTAATATACCTAGTCCACCGCCAGCATGCCCAGCAGCTGCAGGCGGAACACCAGCACGCTGTCCGGCGGGATCTCGCCCATGTCGCGGGGGCCGTAGCCCAGCTCGGACGGGATGTAGAGGGTCCACTCGTCGCCGACCTTCATCTTCGGCAGGGCTTCCAGCCAGCCCTGGATCAGGCCGTCGGCGGGCATGATCGCCGCCTTGCCGCGCGCGAAGCTCGAGTCGAAGACCGTGCCGTCCAGCAGCTTGCCCTCGTAATTGACCTTGACGATGTCGCCGAGCTTGGGCGACGGGCCGGTCTTCGGACCGGAGGTCACGACCTTGTACTGCAGGCCCGACGGCAGGGTGACGACGCCGGCGGCCTTGGCGTTCTTTTCCAGGAAGGCCTTGCCGGCCAGGGCGTTGGCCGAGGGGCCGGCGTTCAGTTGCGGCGGGGCCGACGGCTGGGGCGTCTGGGCGGAAGCCGCGCCGGCGACGAGGAAGGCGGCAAGGGCCCCTGCAACGAAGGAATGGGGAGCGAGAAGGCGCATCAAGGGTCTTTCGAACGCTGGTGTCAGTGAGCGACACCGTAGCGATCCTTGAGCGGAACTTCGCGGCGAAATTTTGGGCGGCCTAAACCAGTCCCCGCTTCTGCGCCTCCAGCGCCGCTTCGGCTCGGGAGCAGATGTTGAGCTTGCGGTAGATCGCCTTGACGTACCCCGCCACGGTCAGCTCGGTGACGCCCATGACCTTGGCCGCCTCGCCCGAGCGCAGGCCCCGGCCGATCAGGCGCAGCGCCTCGGTCTCGCGCGGGGTCAGGGCCGCCTCGGGCTCCACCGTCTGGATCAGGACCGGCCGGGCGCGGAAATAGTCCAGCATCCGCCGGGCCACGGCGGGCGAGAGCGGGGTTTCGCCGGCCTCGAGGCGGCGCAGGTATCGCACCAGTTCGTCGCGGCCCATGTCCTTGAGCAGGTAGCCGCCCGCCCCCGCCGCGATGGCGTCGAACAGGTGGTGGTCGTCGGCGTAGATGGTCACCACCACCGACCGCGTCGCCCCGCCCGAGCGCTCGGCCAGGTCGCGCAGGAAGTCGACGCCGCGCCCGTCCGGCAGGGCCAGATCGACCAGGGCCAGGTCGGGCGCGCCGTCGGACAGGAACGAGCGCGCCTCGGCCAGGTCGGCCGCGCCGCGCGCCACCACGCCGGGGAAGGCTTCTGACAAGGCCGCCAGCAGGTGCTCACGGGTCTCGGCCTGGTCTTCGAGGACAAGAGCGGTTGAGGGAAGGGTCATGCCGGGGCGCTCGCATCCAAGGGCGTCGACAGGCGGACCACCGTACCCTTCGGGGTTTCGGGAAACTCCACCGTGCCGCCGATCTCGCCCAGTCGCCGCTCCAGGTTGGCCAGACCGCTGCGACGCCCGCCCGGTTCGCGCGGCAGGCCGACGCCGTCGTCGCCGAGGGTCAGTTCCAGCCGGCCGCCGTCTTCGTGGACCGTGACGGCCACGGTGGTCGCGCCGGCGTGTCGGATGGCGTTGGTGACCACCTCGCGCACGGCCGAGGTCAGGTTCTTGTAGACGCGGTAGGGCGCGGTAACGCCGGGATCGACCAGCTCGACCGGCGGCCAGTCCAGGGCGATGCCGGCCGCCTCCAGCCGCTCGGCGGTCTCGTGGCGCAGGTCGGCCAGCGCCGCCTCCAGCGGCAGGTCCTGGCCCGACAGGCCCGAGACGATGGCCCGCAGGTCGCCGATCGCTCCGCGCACGGCCTCGCGCGTCTGGGACAGGTCCTGGCGGTGCAGGCCCGACAGCAGGCGCGCGCCGACGTCGTCGTGCAGGTCGCGGGCGATGCGCAGACGCTCCTCGACCACGCCGCGGGCATAGGCGTCGCGGCCTTCCTCGATCTGGCTCAGCAGACTCACCAGCTGGTCGGCCAGCTGGACCTGCGCCGTGCCGAACAGGCCCCGCCCCCGGAACGGAAAACGCAGGGTGAGCGCCGTGGTCCCGGCGGCGGCGGGAAGGCCCAGGGCCACGCCCTCCTCGAGGATCTCGGCCTTGGCTCTGGCGGCCTGGGCGGGAGCGATCTCCAGCGGCTCATAGACCTTGGACAGCAGCGCCCTCCAGGCATCCGCCCGCGCCTCGGTCCCGTGGATCAGGGCGACCTGGGCCACGGCGGCGAACATCTCGTGGTCCTTCAGGGTCTTGCGGCCGATGGTCCGCCGCCACAGCACGTCGCGGAACGGCAGGTAGGCGAAGGCCACGATCAGCAGCGACACGCCCAGCGCCGCCTGCGGACTGGTTCCCAGGGCGGTGATCAGGACGCCATCCAGGGCCAAGAGCGCCGCGCCGGCGCTGAGGTAGAACAGGATCCGGAACGCCCACTGGTCCAGCTCGAACAGACGATGGCGACGCAGGCCCACGGCCATGCCGACATAGATGATCACGAAGAAGCCTAGCGAGAAGCGCGGGTCCAGGAATGGCCGCATGCCCAGGGCGATCGGCACGGCGACATTGCCGATGAAGGCCCCGGCCCCAACGATCACCGACAGGCCCAGCCACCGGGTCGCGGCCATGGCGGCCGGGTCCTTGCGGCTGGCGAAGGCCTGCACGCCGATGGCCACCACGATCAGGGCCATCTCGATCGAGGTGATCCCCTGCCCCATGCTCTCGGTCGACGGATTGCCCGGCAGCAGCGGCGTCAGCGCCCAGACCAGCACCCACAACGGCGCCAACAGCATGACCGGCAGCCGCGTGACCCGCTTGGGGTAGGCCAGGAAGAAGGCGATCATCGCCCCGCCATAGGCCACCGCCCCGATCATGTTTAGCCGCATGGCGATCGTCGCCAGCGTCCCGTCCATGACCAGCTCGACGCTGGAATTGACCGCCCAGCCGAAGGTGAAGGCCAGCATCGACAGGCCGGTCAGGGCGAAGAGCTGGGTCGACAGCTCGCGCGGCCGCAGGGCCCAGACCCAGCCGACGATCAGGGCCGCGATCAGGCCGAACGCCAGATTGGCCCAGAACTCCGCGCCCAGGGTCGACAGCGGCCGGACGCGGTTGTCCAGCGTCACGACGCGCTGGACGCCGTCGCTCCCCGCCAGGCGCAGGACCAGCGGCCGGGCCGCCAGCTGCTCGGCGAAGGCCGCTCGGCGGCGGCTCTGCTCGGCGGCGGCGGCCTGGGTGTCGGGGGTGTCCAGCCCGCCGATCTCGGGCGCGCGCAGCACCGGCGCGGCGCGATCGGAGCCGACGCCGGCCAGCCGGTCGCCGACCTTGGCCCCGACGCGGTCCAGCGGCCCGCCGGGCGTCAGGCGGGTGATGACCAGGGCGCCGTCGGGCCTGGCCTGGAAGCCCGCGCCCAGCCACGGCGGGCTCATCGCCATCCAGACGCCGATCAGCGCCGTCGCGACGCACAGCAGGACGACGCCGAGCAGCAGGGTCGTGGGGGACGAGGCGCGCATCCGGCCTTACTGTAAACGATTGGGGACGCAGACCTTGGGACAGGACTAGCGCGACCGCAACCATCACGGAACGCCGTTACGGGGACACCCCCCGTTCTGGGGGTTGCGCGAACCGGCCGCCCAGTCGTGTGGCTACAAAACTTGTCTTCCCGGCCGCAGCGCAGCGGAGAGCCGGGACCCAGGGGCGGCCGCAATGCGCCGGCCCCTGGGTCCCGGACAAGCGCTACGCGCTTTCCGGGATGACAAGAATTGTGAGGGCTTTACTGCCCGTTCCCGGGCGCCCACGGAAACTTCAGGCTCTCGTAGTACTCCAGGCTCCTCGCCGGCGCCTTCTCGCCCGGCGGCAGCGGGCGCTTGGAGAAGCTCCCGAACCACGCCACCGAGGCGTCGCGCCACCACTGGGCTTCGTCGCGCTGGATCTTCAGGTAGTCGGCCACCTCCTTGTGGCGCCGGGCGTCGACATAGGGCGCCAGGCCGGCCCAGGTCTTCTCCATGCCGTCGACATAGGCGACGCCCCGGCCGTAGTGCTTGACCATGCCGTCCCACAGGGTGTCGCCGGACTTCAGTCGGTAGTCCCAGGGCAGGTGGTGGAACCACAGCAGGTCCTTCTCGTCGACGCATTTGAGGTCGGCGAAGCAGGCCCCCACGGCCGGCGCGTACTGGGCCGTGGCGTTGCTGCCCGAGGGCGTGCGGTCGAAGCCGATCCCGTCCGGGCCGGCCTTGGCGTAGTAGACGCTGGTCCAGTCGGCGCGCGGCCCGCCGCTGACCCAGGGACCGGGGCCGTAGTGGTGCCCCTCGCCCATCTGGTGGTGCAGACCGAGCGGGGTCATGTAGTCCACCGCCGCCTCGCGCGAGCCCATCATCATGTCGACCACCGGCTTCACCAGGCGCGGTTCGTCGCCGAAGGTCATCTTCGTCCAATCGATCGCGATGTCCCTGGCCGAAGCCTCCGGATCCCAGGCCAGGCGGCCGAAGGCGTACCAGTTGGCCTGGTCGAACTGCGAGCCGCTCCAGTTGCGGTCGCTGCCGATATTGGCCACGCCCGCCATCACCGTCAGCTTGCGGTCGTCCAGCGTCCCGTCGACCACCTTGGCCACGGTCGAGCCCTTGCCGTGGGCCATGGTGTCGGCGCGCAGGGTCTCCTCGAACAGCGGGCCCAGATAGACGAGGTGGGTCGAGAAGCCGAGATATTCCTTGGTGATCTGGAACTCCATGCCGAGGTTCGACTTCGGCATGGCCCCGAACAGCGGATGGAACGGCTCGCGCGGCTGGAAGTCGATGGCGCCGTTCTTGACCTGGATGACGACATTGTCGCGGAACTGGCCGTCGAACGGCTTGAACTCCGAATAGCCCTGCTTGGCGCGGTCGTCGGGCTGCTCGTGCGAATAGACGAAGGCCCGCCAGATCACGACGCCGCCGTGAGGGCCGACCGCGTCGGCCAGCATGTTGGCCCCGTCGACATGGGTGCGGCCATAGTCCTGAGGGCCAGGCTGACCTTCCGAATTGGCCTTCACGAGAAAGCCGCCGAAGTCTGGGATGGCCCTGTAGATCTCGTTCGCCTTGGCCTTCCAGAAGGCGGCGACGGCCGGGTCGGTCGGGTCGGCGGTCTTCAGGCCGCCGATCTCGATCGGCGCCGAGAAGCGGGCCGACAGATAGACCCTGATGCCATAGGGCCGGAACGTGTCGGCCAGGGCGGCGGCCTTGGCGATATAGGCCGGGGTCAGGCTGTCGGCCTTGGCGTTGACGTTGTTCAGCACCGTTCCATTGACGCCGATCGAGGCGTTGGCGCGGGCGTAGTCGACCATGCGAGCGTCGACATGGCCGGGCAGACGCCACCAGTCGAAGATCGACTGGCCCGAATAGCCGCGCTCGACCGTGCGGTTGAGGTTGTCCCAATGGTTCAGCATCCGCAGCTTGACCTTGGGAACCGACGTCAGGTCGAGGCTGTCCACGGGCCGCCGAGTCTGGATCAGCTCCAGATACCGGAAGACGCCATAGAGGACGCCGATGTCCCTGTTGGCCGAGATCACCGTGGTCTTGCGGCCGTTCACCGCCAGGGTGCGGATGCGGAAGCCCTCGTCGCCCAGGTCCTTCGCCGGCGCGACGGCCAGCTGGATCACGCCATCGCGGGCCCCGGCGGCGGCGCTGGCGGGCTTGCCGACCAGACCGGTCAGGCCGCGCTCAAGCTCGGCGCGGGCGACCTTCAGGGTTGGGGTGTCGGGGGCGGAGGAGCCCGGAGGCGCGATGGCGGCGGCGCGCGCGGCGTAGGCCGGCCTGGCCGACGCCTCGACGGGCCGATAGCGGAGCCAGAGGTCATAGCCGTCCTCCGCCCGGGCGGCGGGGGCGATCAGGACCAGCCCCAGGATCAGCGCCAGAACACGCATGGTTTCACTCCCTGCCGCGACTTCATGAGGTCGGGTCACCAAAGTCATAGTGGTCTGACCACTGGGTTGACAACCCTTATGGTAGCGGTAAACCGATAGGCAGGGAGGAAGATGGACGCCGCGCGCCTCGTTTCGCGCGGGCCTTCGGTCTTTCGGTCCCGCCAAACGATTGCAGACAAAGCGTCCCCAAGGCCATCATGCCCAAGATCATCGCCGCCAAGACCATCGTCACGTGCCCGGGTCGCAACTTCGTGACCCTGAAGATCGTCACCGACGAGGGCGTCTACGGCATCGGCGACGCGACCCTGAACGGCCGCGAGCTGGCGGTCGAGGCCTATCTCTCCCAGCACGTCATACCCTGCCTGATCGGCCGCGACGCCCACCAGATCGAGGACATCTGGCAGTTCCTGTATCGCGGGGCCTACTGGCGCCGGGGCCCGGTGACCATGGCCGCCATCGCCGCGGTCGACATGGCGCTGTGGGACATCAAGGGGAAGATCGCCGGCCTGCCGGTCTATCAGCTGCTGGGCGGCGCCTGCCGGACCGGGGTGATGGTCTATGGCCACGCCAATGGCGAGACGATCCAGGAGACCCTCGACAACGCCGCCGTCTATGCCGAACAGGGCTACAAGGCCATCCGCCTGCAGACCGGGGTTCCGGGCATGCCGGGGGCCTATGGCGTCTCCAAGGACCGCTTCTTCTACGAGCCGGCCGACAGCGACCTGCCCAAGGAAACGGTCTGGTCGACCGAGCGCTACCTGCGCACGGCTCCGGACCTGTTCGCCGCCGCCCGCGACCGCCTGGGCTGGGACCTGCACCTGCTGCACGACGTCCACCACCGCCTGACCCCGATCGAGGCCGCGCGTCTGGGCAAGGACCTCGAGCCCTATCGCCTGTTCTGGATGGAGGACGCCGTCCCGGCCGAGAACCAGTCCAGCTTCCGGATCATCCGCCAGCACACGACGACGCCCCTGGCCGTCGGCGAGATCTTCAACTCGGTGTGGGACTGCAAGCAGCTGATCGAGGAGCAGCTGATCGACTATATCCGCGCCACGGTGGTCCATGCCGGCGGCATCACGCACCTGAAGAAACTGGCCAGCTTCGCCGACCTGCACCACGTGCGGACCGGCTGCCACGGCGCAACGGATCTCTCGCCGGTCTGCATGGGCGCGGCCCTGCACTTCGACCTGTCGATCCCCAACTTCGGCGTCCAGGAATACATGCGTCACACGCCCGAGACGGACGCGGTGTTCCCTCACGCCTACACCTTCAGCGACGGCATGTTGCATCCCGGCGAGGCGCCCGGCCTGGGCGTCGATATCGACGAGGATCTGGCCGCGAAATATCCCTACAAGCGCGCCTATCTGCCGGTCGCGCGGCGCCTGGACGGCTCGATGCACGACTGGTGAGGCGATGGTCAGGCCTTAAGGCCAAACCACGGGGATAGCCAAACCCGCCCCCCCGGACGGAAAGGCGAAAAAACAGGACAATTCGCGCCGGGCGCCGTGTTAGTAAATCGGGGCCCGACAACGCCCCGTCGGGCACAAGCGCCCTTTCGAGCCTCCGCCCAAACATGTCAGACAACGTCAAGCTCTACCGCAGGATCGCCGACTCCGTGGCCGACGCCATCGAGGCCGGGCAGTACAGGCTGGGCGACCGCCTGCCGACCGAGCGGGAGCTGGCCGAGCAGTTCGGGGTCTCGCGCCCCACCCTGCGCGAGGCGATGATCGCGCTGGAAATGCTGGGCATGATCGAGGCCCGCCATGGCCTGGGCATCTATGTCACCGGCAATGTCCGCCCGGTCGCCCCCTCGGCCGATATCGACTTCGAGATCGGCGCCTTCGAGCTGATCGAGGCCCGCCGCCTGTTCGAGGGCGAGGCCGCCGCCCTGGCCGCCACCTCGATCAGCGACGAGCAGATCAGCGAGCTGGAAGGCCTGCTGGAGCGGATGCATGTCGAGGAGGAGATCCGGGGCGAGGAGGCCGACCGCGACTTCCATATGATCATCGCCCGCGCCACCGGCAACGGCGCGATCATCGCCACGATCGAGAACCTGTGGGATTGGCGCAACCGCTCGCCCCTGGCGCGCAACATCCTGACCCGCGCCCGCGGCATGGGGCTGGAGCCCCGGATCGCCGAGCACCGCCGGGTGGTCGACGCGCTGAAGGCCCGTGATCCGGCCGCCGCCCGCCAGGCCATGCGCGACCACCTGGAACGGGTGATCGACCACCTGCTGCACGCGACCGAGACCGAGGCCGTGCAGAAGGCCCAGCAGGAAACCAAGGCGCGGCGGAACGCCATCGCCAAGAGGGTCGCGATTTAACACCTCAAGATCCTCCCCCGCGATGCGGGGGAGGTGGCCCAGAGGGCCGGAGGGGGCTAGCTCCGCCTACGCAGTGAAGGCCCCCTCAGTCGCTCCGCGACAGCTCCCCCGCAACGCGGGGGAGCATCCATCTGGGCGCCGCGCCCGTCCCATGCCACAGCTTCGGCATGTTGAAGCTCCCCCCGCTGAAGCCCGATTCCGACCAGATGCTGCACCTGGACGCCCTGCGCATCGTCGGGGCGCTGATGATCGTGGTCTTCCACTTCAACCGCTTCATCAATCTGGACGGCCGCTGGCAGGCCGCCGACGACACGATCAAGAGCTTCAGCCTGATCGTCGACCTGTTCTTCCTGATCTCCGGCTACGTGATGGCCGCCATCTATACCGGCCGCCTGACCACCTTCGCCAAGTACCGCGACTTCCTGCAAAAGCGCGTCGCGCGCCTGGGTCCGCTGCACTGGGCGACGATGCTGGTGTTCGTGGCCATCGCCGCCCTCGGCTGGGCCGGAGTGCTGAACGAGCGCGATCCGTCGCGCTACGACGTGACCTGCATCCCCCAGAACGTCCTCTTCATCCACGCCTGGGGGACCTGCCACGCCCAGACCTGGAACTTCGTCAGCTGGGCGATCAGCGCCGAGATGGGGATGTACATCGCCCTGCCCCTGCTGTTCTGGATCACCGCGCGCGGCTGGCAGGCCACGGCGGCTGTGGCGTTCGGGAGCCTGGCCTTGCTGATCTGGATGACCCGCGACGGCGAGAGCTTCTCGCAGTGGACCTACGACTTCGGCGTGGCCCGGGCGGTTCCGGGGTTCATGCTGGGCATGCTGGCGTTCCAGCTGAAGGACGTGCTGGCGAAACTGCCGTTCGCCCGCTTCGTGATGTGGGCGCTGCTGGCGGCGTTCTTCGTGGCGTCCTGGGCGGGAGCGTCGCGGACGGCGCTGCTGCTGGTGATCTACGCCGTGGGCCTGGCCGGCGTGGCGGCCGACGCCCAAGGCGTCCAGGGCGGGATCAGCCGCCGCCTAGCGCCGTGGGCGCAGCTGTCGTTCAGCCTTTACCTGCTGCACCCGATCGCCCTGAAGATCGCCCTCAACTGGGTGGGCTTCGGCGCCTGGGGCCTCTCCGGCGACGCCATGCGGCTGTGGTGTCTGCTGTGGGTGATCCTGCTGTTCCCAATCGCCTATCTGTCGCTGGTGGGGTTCGAGCGGCCGGCGCGGGACTGGGTGGCGCGGCTGGGGAAGCGCGAAAAGCTCCCTCTCTCTTAGAGAGAGGGTTGGGGTGAGAGGTTACGAGGTTCGACGGCGTGCCGGCGCTGCGGCTACCGCTGTAACCTCTCACCCTCCCACCGCTTCGCGGCGGGCCCCTCCCTCTCTCTAAGAGAGAGGGTTTCCCGAAATCCCATCCACCCAAGCCGGCAGTTCGCTGATGCTCCCCAGCTCCGCGTAGCGTTCATGCCCGACCGGCGCCTCGGCCGCCTCGTGCGACCAGACCAGCGGATAGGGAATCAGCGCGCCCCAGCAGCCGGCCTCCAGCGCCGGCAGGATGTCCGAGCGCATCGAGTTGCCGGCCATCACCGCCTGCTCCGCCCCCGTGCCGTAACGGTCGAACACCCGGCGATAGGTGCCGGCGTCCTTCTCGGACACGATCTCGACCGCCACGAAGTAGTCGCCCAGTCCCGACGAGGCCAGCTTCTGCTCCTGGTGCAGCAGATCGCCCTTGGTGATCAGGACCAGGCGGTAGCGCTCCGACAGCTCGGCCAGCGCCTTGTCGACGCCCGACAGCGGCTCGATCGGCTCGGTCAGCATCTCGCGGCCGACGGCCAGGATCTCGCGGATCACCCGGGTGTCGACGCGGCCATCGGTGACCTCCAGCGCCGTCTCGATCATCGACAGCGTGAAGCCCTTGGCTCCGTAGCCATAGACCCGCAGGTTGCGCTTCTCGACGGCGACCAGCTGTTGCTCGATCTTCTCGGCGTCCCCGTGGTCGGACAGCAGGTCCAGGAACCGCGCATGGGACAGCCGGAACTTGCTCTCGCAGTGCCAGAGGGTGTCGTCGGCGTCGACGCCGACGGTGGTGATGGTGCTCATTGAGGCAGCCATAGCAAAACGGCCCGACGGTCGCGAGAGGCCCCTTGCGCCTCCCTGACCATCTTGTCAGCTAGCCGTCAGGCTGCGGACCCACTGGCCTTGCTAGACCGGGCCCAACCTCCCCTCCGCAACGACGGAATTTAGTATGATCTCGCTCGTGCGGACGGCTTTGGCGCGTCCCTACACCTTCGTCGTGATGGCCGCGATGATCCTGATCGTCGGCGTCCTGGCGATCCTGCGCATGCCGACCGACATCTTCCCCAACATCCGCGTGCCCGTCGTGGCGGTGGCCTGGACCTATAACGGCCTGTCGCCGGCCGACATGGCGGGGCGGATCATGACCCCCTACCAGCGGGCTCTGACCACCACGGTCAACGACATCGACCATATCGAGGCGACCTCGCTGCAGGGCGTCGGGGTGGTGAAGATCTACTTCCAGCCGGGAGCGGACGTGCGCCTGGCCAACGCCCAGATCACCGCCATCTCGCAGACCCTGCTGCGCCAGCTGCCCCCAGGCGTGACCCCGCCGCTGGTCCTCAACTACAACGCCTCGACCGTGCCCATCCTGCAGCTGGCCCTGGCCGGCCAGGGCCTGTCCGAGCAGCAGCTGTCCGACTTCGGCACCAACGTCATCCGCACGCGCCTGGTCACCGTGCCGGGCGCGGCCATCCCCCTGCCGTTCGGCGGCAAGACCCGTCAGATCCAGGTCGACATCGACCCGCAGGCCCTGCTGTCCAAGGGCCTGTCGGCCAGCGACGTCGGGGCGGCGATCGCGGCCCAGACCCAGATCACTCCGGCCGGCTTCGTCAAGATCGGCGAGTTCCAGTACAGCCTGCGCCTGAACAACGCCCCCGGCACGGTCGAGGAGCTGAACGCCCTGCCGGTCAAGACCATCAACGGCGCGACCATCCGCATCGGCGACGTCGCCCACGTACGCGACGGCTCGGCCCCGCAGCAGAACATCGTCCACGTCGACGGCCAGCGCTCGGTGCTGATGACGGTGCTGAAGTCGGGCGCCACCTCGACCATCGCCATCGTCGACGGGATCAGGGCCGCCCTGCCCGACCTGAAGGCCCAGCTGCCGCCCGAGCTGACCATCACCCCGCTGAACGACCAGTCGACCTTCGTGAAGGCGGCCGTCGAGGGCGTGGTCCACGAAGGCGCCCTGGCCGCCGTGCTGACCTCGCTGATGATCCTGCTGTTCCTGGGCTCCTGGCGCTCCACGGTGATCATCGCCGTCTCGATCCCGCTGGCCGTTCTGGCGGCGATCGGAGCCCTGGCGGCGTTCGGCCAGACCCTGAACGTCATGACTCTGGGGGGCCTGGCCCTCGCCGTCGGCATCCTGGTCGACGACGCCACCGTCACCATCGAGAACATCAACTGGCACCTGGAGCACGGCAAGGACGTCCGGACGGCGATCCTGGACGGGGCGGCCCAGATCGTCACCCCGGCCTTCGTCTCCCTGCTGTGCATCTGCATCGTCTTCGTGCCGATGTTCTTCCTGCCGGGCGTGTCGGGCTTCCTGTTCGTGCCGATGGCCCTGTCGGTGGTGTTCGCGATGATCGCCTCGTTCCTGCTGTCGCGGACCCTGGTGCCGACCATGGCGGCCTATCTGCTCAAGCCGCACGTCCCGCACGACGAGGAGGCCCCGTCGCCCCATCGCCTGGTGCGGTTCCAGCGCGGCTTCGAGCGGAGCTTCTCCAAGGTGCGCGACGCCTATGCCGGCCTGCTGGGCTTCGCCCTGGACGCGCGCGGCGTGTTCGTCATCGGCTTCCTGGCGTTCGCCCTGCTGAGCTTGGCGCTGGTCCCGTTCCTGGGCCGCAACTTCTTCCCGGCCGTGGACTCCGGCTCGATCGCCCTGCACGTCCGCGCCCCGGTCGGCACGCGGATCGAGGAGTCGGCGGCCCTGTTCGACCGCATCCAGCGCCACGTCCGCACGGTGATCCCGGCCGACGAGGTCGAGACGATCGTCGACAACATCGGCCTGTCCACCAGCGGCATCAACACCGCCTACAACGCCTCGGGGACCATCGGCCCGCAGGACGGCGACATCCTGATCAGCCTGAAGAAAGGCCATCGCCCGACCGACGACTACATCAAGGCGCTGCGCGAGGAGCTGCCCAAGGCCTTCCCCAGCGCGACCTTCTCGTTCCTGCCGGCCGACGTGACCAGCCAGATCCTCAACTTCGGCAGCCCGGCCCCGATCGACATCCAGGTGACCGGCGGCGACGCGGCGACCAACCAGGCTTACGCCCAGAAAATCCTGCGCGAGATCCGCGGCGTGAAGGGCATCGCCGACGTCCGCATCCAGCAGCCGGCCGCCGCGCCGGAGCTCCGCTTCGACGTCGACCGCACCCGCATCCACGCCCTGGGCCTGGACGAGCGCGACGTCACCGCCAGCCTGGCCGGCGCCGTGGCCGGCAGCCAGCAGACCGCCCCGGTGTTCTGGCTGAACCCGAAGAACGGCGTCTCCTATCCCGTCGTCGCCCAGACGCCGGAATACATGCTGGACAGCTTCGACAAGCTGCGGTCGATCCCGGTCACCGGGGCCCGCGCCGCGGACCCGACGCCGCAGGTGCTGGGCGGCCTGGGCGCGCTCAGCCGCGGCTCCACCGCCGCCGTCGTCTCGCAGTACAACATCCAGCCGATGGTCAATGTCTTCGCCGCCACCCAGGGGCGCGATCTGGGCGGCGTGGCGACCGACATCCAGAAGGCCCTCAAAAAGCTGGAGAAGGACAAGCCCGCCAAGGTCCGCGTCACCCTGCGCGGCCAGTTCCAGACCATGAACACCGCCTTCTCCGGCATGGGCTGGGGCCTGCTGGGCGCGGTGGTGATGATCTATCTGCTGATCGTCATCAACTTCCAGTCCTGGCTGGACCCGTTCGTGATCATCTCGGCCCTGCCCGCCGCCCTGGCCGGCATCGCCTGGATGCTGTTCGCCACCGGTACGCCGCTGTCGGTGCCGGCCCTGACCGGCGCGATCATGTGCATGGGCGTGGCCACGGCCAACTCGATCCTGGTGGTCAGCTTCGCCCGCGAGCGGCTGGCGGCCACCGGCGACGCGGCCCGGGCCGCCTTCGAGGCCGGGGTCACCCGCTTCCGCCCGGTGCTGATGACGGCCCTGGCCATGATCATCGGCATGGCGCCCATGGCCCTGGCCCTGGGCGAAGGCGCCGAGCAGAACGCCCCGCTGGGCCGGGCGGTGATCGGCGGCCTGATCTTCGCCACCTGCGCGTCCCTGCTGTTCGTCCCCGCCATCTTCTCCATCGTCCACGGCCGCCGCCCTCGCGCGGAAGCCGCCTCCCCCGAAGGCGTCGCCCATGTCTGAGTCCCCCCTGCCCCCCTCTGACGACTTCCCGAAGACCGGCCCCCGGAGCCTGCGCCGTCTGGCCCTGATCGGCGGCGCCGGCTTCGTGCTGATCCTGGCGGCCGGTACGGCCTCGCGGCTGATGGCCAGCCAGGACCTGAAGAAGACCAGCCAGGCCAGCGCCCTGACCACGGTCCACGTCATCCAGCCGGGCGGCGGCGAGAGCGCCGACCTCGTCTTGCCGGGCCGCCTGCAGGCCTGGGCCGAGGCTCCGGTCTACGCCCGCACCGACGGCTATCTGCGCCGCTGGTATGTCGACATCGGCCAGCCGGTGAAGGCGGGCCAGGTGCTGGCCGAGATCGACGCCCCGGAAGTCGACCAGCAGCTGGTCGCCGCCCGCGCCGCCCTGGCCACCGCCCAGGCCCAGCGGGATCTGGCCGCCACCACCGCCGCCCGCTGGAAGCGGCTGGTCGGCGAAAACGCCGTCTCGCAGCAGGAGGCCGACGAGCGCGCCGGCGACCTGGCCGCCCGCGAGGCCATGCGTAACGAAGCCATCGCCAATGTCCGCCGGCTGGAGAGCCTGACCGCTTTCAAGCGCATCGTCGCCCCGTTCGACGGCGTGGTGACCAGCCGCGACACCGACCAGGGAGCCTTGATCAGCGCCGGCGGCGCCCGGCCCTCGCCGCTGTTCACCGTGTCCGACACCCGCCGCCTGCGGCTCTATGTCAGCGTGCCGCAGAGCCTGGCCGGCCAGATCCGTCCGGGCATGAGCGCCGCCTTCACCACGCCCGACCTGCCGGGCCGGACCTTCAACGCCCGCCTGGCGCGCACGGCCGACGCGGTCGACGCGCAGTCGGGGGCGATGCTGATCCAGCTGGACGTCGACAACGCCGCTGGCGCCCTCAAGCCCGGCGCCTACGCCCAGGTCAGCCTGGACCTCAAGGCCGCCAGCGCGACCTCGACCGCATCGGTGCGGATCCCGTCCAACGCCCTGCTGTTCCGCAAGGAAGGCACGGCCGTGGCGGTGGTCGGCGGCGACAACACCGTCTCGATCCGCCCGGTCCGCATCGCCCGCGACGACGGCGCCGAGCTGGAACTGGCCAGCGGGATCGCGGCCAACGACTGGATTGTCACCAGCCCGCCGGACGCCATCGCCACCGGCGACCACGTCAACGTCGTCAAGGCCAAGAAGGGAGCCGCCGGTGCGAAGGGCTAGTCTCCTGATCCTGGCGGGTCTTGGCCTTTCTGGTCTGAGCCTCGCCGGCTGCTCGATGGCCCCCGCCTATGCGCCGCCGACGCCCGCCGCGCCCGCCGCCTTCCGCGACACCGGTCCGTGGACGCCCGCCGCGCCGGCCCAGGCAGTCCGCGACGGGACCTGGTGGGCCGTGTTCAAGGACCCGCCCCTGGACGGCCTGGAGCGCCGGCTGGAGTCCGGCAGCGCCGACCTGGCCGCCGCCCTCGCGCGCTACGATCAGGCCCGCGCCCTGTCGCGCCAGGCCTCCAGCGCTCTCCTCCCCAGCGTCGGGGCCTCGGCCAGCGTCGAGCGCCAGCGCACCCCGGCCAATGGCCGCTACGACACCACCACCCTGGCGGCCAGCGCCGCCTATGAGCTGGACCTGTGGGGCCGGGTCCGCAACCTGGTCGCCGCCGGCCGGGCGGACGCGGAAGCCAGCGCCGCCGACCTGGCCGGCGTGCGTCTCAGCCTGCAGGCGGAGTTGGCGGACACCTATTTCAGCCTCCGGGGCGCCGACGCCCAGATCGCGGTGCTGAGCTCGACGGTCGAGGCCTATCGCCAGGCGCTGGACCTGACCAACCGCCGCCAGGCCGGCGGCGCGGCCAGCGGGCTCGACACCGGCCGGGCCCAGACCCAGCTGGCGGCGACGCAGGCCCAGTACGAGCAGGCGGTCGCCGACCGCGCTTTGCTGGAACACGCCATCGCCGTGCTGGTCGGCGAGCCGGCCTCCAGCTTCAGCCTGGCCGCCGCGTCGGCGCTGACCGAGGTCCCGGTCACCCCGGTCGGCGCGCCCTCGACCCTGCTGCGGCGCCGGCCAGACGTCGCCGCGGCCGAGCGCCGGATGGCGGCCGCCAACGCCCGGGTCGGCGTGGCCCGCGCCGCCTGGTTCCCGAGCGTGACCCTGGCCGCGGCCGGCGGCTACCAGTCCAATGGCGGCGAACTGCTGACCGCCGCCAACCGCGTCTGGGCCCTGGGCCCGCTGGCCGCCGCCCTGCCGCTGTTCGACGGCGGCGCGCGCAAGGCCGAGGTCGCCCGCGGCCGCGCGGTGTTCGACGAGACCGCCGCCGGCTACCGCCAGACCGTGCTGGACGCCTTCCGCGAGGTCGAGGACCAGATGGTGCTGGCCAACCGCCTGGCCGCCGCCCAGGACCGCCAGGACGAGGCCGTCGCCGCCGCCGTCCGCACCACCGCACTGGCCACCACCCGCTACCGCGAAGGCGCGGCCAGCTACCTGGACGTGGTCACCGCCCAGACGGCGGAACTGCAGGCGCGGCGCGAGGCGCAGGACCTGAGGACCCGGCGGCTGTCGGCGAGCGTGAACCTGATCCGCGCGCTGGGCGGGGGCTGGGGCGTTTCATAATCCCCTCTCTCTTAGAAAGAGGGATTTTAAGCCTCGACCGTCTCCCGCTCAGGCGACACCGCCCCCTCGCTCCCCGGCAGCAGGAACCCGATCAGCACCTCGCCGCCCTCGCAGCGGGCGAACACCGAGCCGCCGTGCATCAGGACGATGGCCTTGACCACCGCCAGGCCCAGGCCGTGGATCTCGCCGCTGTGCTCGCGGGCGCGGTCGACGCGGTAGAAGCGGTCGAACAGGCGGGCGAGATGCGCCTCGGGGATCGGGCCGCCGCGGTTGCGCACCGACAGGCAGACGGCCTTGTCCCGCGGCTCGATCATCACCCGCACGGTCTTGCAGGCGACCCCGTGACGGATGGCGTTGTCCAGGAGGTTGGTCACCGCCCGCCCCAGTAGCGCGGCGTCGGCGTTGACCGTCGCGTCGCCCCGCACCTCCAACCGCACCTCGGCGTCCTCGAACAGGACGTCCAGGAAGTCGGCGGTCTTGTGGGTCAGGGCCGCCAGCGACAGCGGGGCCAGGTTGGCCGCCAGGGCGCCCTGGTCCGCGCGGGCCATGAACAGCATGTCGTTGATGATCGTGCGCAGGCGCTCCAGCTCCTCGAGATTGGAGTGCAGCGTCTCTTCCAGCTCGTCGGTGTCGCGGGGGCGCGAGAGGGCGACCTGAGTCTGGCCGATCAGGTTGCCCAGCGGCGTGCGCAGCTCGTGGGCGACGTCGGCGTTGAAGGCCGCCAGCCGCTCATAGGCCGCCTGCAGGCGATCGAGCGCCCCGTTGAAGGCGCTCATCAGCCCGACCAGCTCGACCGGCAGGTCGCGGGTCGGCATCCGCAGGCTGAGATCCGCCGGGTTCAGGGCGCCGGCGCGGTGCGACAGGCGGTCGACCGGGGCCAGGCCCCGTCGGGCGATCCACCAGCCCAGCAGGCTGACCAGCCCGGTCGTCAGCACCGACATGCCCAGCGCCGCGACGCCCAGCACATAGCGCGAGGCGTCGAACGGCGCGGTGTCGGCGGCGATGACCAGCCGCACCTCCGGACGCCGCCCATAGGCGGGCACGCGCCGAGCCAGGGTCATGAACCGCTTGCCGTCGGCATGGATGACGCCGAGACCGTCGCGGGCCGGCTCCAGCGCCGTCCCCGGCGTGAACCGGAAGCGCGGGTCGGCGGACTCGATCCGATAGCGGAGGCTGCCGTCGGCCGGCGTGAACGACTTCAGCTTGTCGGTCATCAGCGGCCAGCGGGTTGGGTCCTCCAGCTTGCGGATCATCGCCTCGATGATCTGCGAGCGGGCGCTCAGCTCCTCGGCCTGGTGGCGCTTCAGCTCCAGGCTCTGGAAGCTGAACAGGGCCACGCCGGCCAGCATCGAGACGAGGCTGGTGGCGATGGCGAACATCAGGGCCAGGCGGCCGGCGATGGATTTGGGGGCCAGGGAAAGGGGGGCAAGCGAACGGGGCGTCACGGCGCGGTCCCCTCGGGGCGGTGCTCCAGGACATAGCCCATGCCGCGCACCGTGTGCAGCAGCTTGGTCTCGAACATCCCGTCGATCTTGGCCCGCAGCCGCTTGATGGCGACCTCGACCACATTGGTGTTGGTGTCGAAATTGATGTCCCAGACCAGCTCGGTGATGATGGTCTTGGAGACGATCTGCGACTGGCGGCGACCCAGGACGACCAGCAGGGCGAACTCCTTGGCCGTCAGGTTCAGCCGCCTGCCCGCCCGCGTGGCGCGCCGGGCCAGCAGATCCAGGTGCAGGTCGCCGACCGTGATGGTCGTGGACTCGCTGCGCCCGCGACGGGTGATGGCCTGCAGCCGGGCCAGCAGCTCCAGGAACGAGAATGGCTTGACCAGATAGTCGTCGGCGCCCGCGCCCAGGCCCTTCAGACGGTCCTCGACGCTGTCGCGGGCGGTCAGCATGATCACCGGCGTCTGGCGGGTCTGACGCAGGCGCGCCAGCACCTCGACCCCGTCCAGCCCAGGCAACATGCCGTCCAGCACCACCGCGTCATAGTCCAGGGTCTGGGCCAGGTGCAGGCCGTCCTCGCCATTGCCGGCGAAGTCGACGGCATAGCCCTGTTCGGTCAGCCCCTTGCGCAGGTAGGCGACGGTCTTGGGCTCGTCCTCGACGATCAGGATCTTCATCAGAGTGCGGCGTCTCACGACCAGCGGCCCGGACCGGGAGGCCTTCCGGATGGGCAAGATAAGGCGCCCTCGCCTCCACCGCCATCGCTGGTGGGTGGGGGGACTAGGTCCGGCGGCGAGGCGAGGACGAAGCATACTGCCGCGCCCGCGAGGTCGTCAGCCTGACCGCCGGATGACATTTCTGACCGGAAGCGCGGTTTTCCATCGACCCGGTTGAACCATTTCGGCCGTAAGTCTCCTTTATTCGCGCGCCAAATCCGCGCCGAGTCGGTATCCGCCCGAGGTTTCCTATTGTCCTTGCTTGATCGCCGCGCCGCCCTGACGCTGCTGGCCGGCGGCGCCGTCGCCGCCAACCTGTCGCCCGGACAGGCCGACGCGCGCCCCGCGTCCTTCTCCTTCGAGACCGTGCGCGCCCGCGCCCGCGCCCTGGCCGGCCGCCCCTATGTCGCCCCGCCGCCGCCGCCCGCCCAGGTCGCGGCCATGAACTATGACGCCGCCCAGGCGGTCGGATTCTATCGCGAGAAGATCCCGCTGTGGGGCGGCGACTGGGGGATCGAACTGTTCCCGCTGAGCCAGGGCGTCTCCAAGACCGTGACCATCCATCTGGTCGAGGACGGCCGCGCCAAGCCGCTGGCCTATGACCCGACCATGTTTTCCTCGCCCGCCGGCAGCCCGGTCCGCGCCCTGCCGGCCAAGGCCGGCTTCTCGGGTTTCCGCGCCATCAGCCGCGACGACCGCGGCGAGTGGCTGGTGTTCCACGGCGCCTCCTATTTCCGCTCGCCCGCGCCGTTCGGCCAGTACGGCCTGTCGGCCCGCGCCATCGCCGCCGACACCTACGCCGTCCAGCCCGAGGAGTTTCCCGACTGGCGCGAGGTCTGGCTGGAACGCGACGCGCAGGAGCGCCTCGTCATCCACGCCCTGATGGAGAGCCCGGGGATCGTCGGCGCCTACAGGTTCGTCAACGACCGCGACGGCCTGGCCCTGACCCAGACCGTGCAGGCGAGCGTCTTCTTCCGGCGGGCCTTCGACCAGATGGGTCTCGCGCCCCTGACCAGCATGTTCTGGTACGGCGAGGACCGCGCGGTCCCGGCGGTCGACTGGCGGCCGGAGATCCACGACTCCGACGGCCTGGCGATCTGGACCGGGGCGGGCGAACGCCTGTGGCGGCCGCTCTCCAACCCCCGGCGCGTGGTGACCAGCGTGTTCAGCGACCAGACCCCCAAGGGCTTCGGCCTGATCCAGCGCGACCGCGACTTCGAGCACTATCACGACGACCAGGCCAAGGCCGAGCGTCGACCCAGCGTCTGGGTCGAGCCGATCGGCGACTGGGGCAAGGGCTCGGTCCGCCTGGTCGAGATCCCGACCGACAGCGAGACCAACGACAATATCGTCGCCTTCTGGACGCCGGACGCGCCGGTCAAGGCCGGGAGCAAGGTCGAGCTGAGCTACCGCCTCCACTGGACGGCCGACGCGCCGGAGACCGAGCTCGCCAAGGTGGTGGCCACCCGCTCGGGCCGGCCGGGCGAGCCGGGCCGCGACACCGCCGCGCAAGGGCGCAAGGTGGCCGTCGAGTTCCGGGGCGCCAACCTCCTGGCGCTGCGAACGGCGATCGACATCGAGGCCGACGTCACCGCCCGCAACGGCCAGATCCGCCTGCTGTCGCATTATCCCGGCGCCCGCCACGAGAACGAGACCGACGCCCTGTGGCGCGTCACCTTCGACGTCGTGTGCGATGGCGCGGAACCGGCCGATGTGCGCGTCGTCCTCAGGCAGAATGGTCGGCCTTTGAGCGAAACCTGGACCGCGCTGATTTTTCCGCCCGCGCCGTGAAACCAACCGCGCCGTCGCGAGCTTGGCTTGCCGATGGCTCCCCGCCGCCCCGAACCCAGAGTGCAGTGGCTTTGTTGTCCTCCGAACGCCGCGCGAGCGCCCGTCCCCTCCCCGCCCTGAAGCTGGCCCCGCCGCCGGCCCGGCCCGCGCCCGCCTCGTTCGCCGCCTGGCTGCCGGCGGAGACGCCGCTGGCCATGCCCGCCCAGAGCCTGCGCGAGGGCCGGCTGACGCCCGTGGACGGTCCGGACGTCTCCGGACGCCGCTGGGCGCTGCTGGCGGGCTCGGGCGTGTTGACCGCGGTGACGGCGGCGGTGACGGCGCTGCTGTTCTCGCCCGGCGGCTTCAGCCTGGTCGACGGCGTCGCCTTCGCCCTGTTCGTGCTGCTGTTCGCCTGGGTGGCCTTCGCCTTCATGAGCACGCTGGGCGGCTTCTGGACCTGCTGGCGTGCGCGCGACGGCCGCGAGCAGCCGCGGCCGGTGATCCTGACCCGCACGGCCCTGCTGGCCCCGACCTATAACGAGGATCCCGGCCGCGTCCTGGCCGCCATCCAGGCGATGTACGAGGAACTGGACCAGAGCGAGGTGGCCGAGCTCTACGACGTCTTCGTGCTCAGCGACACGCGGGTCGAGGACGTCGCCCGCGAGGAAGCCGTGGGCGTGCTGCGGCTGCGCGCGCGGCTGGGCCCCAAGGCGCGGATCTTCTATCGCCGCCGGGTCAAGAACACCGACCGCAAGGCCGGCAACATCGCCGAATGGGTCGAGCGCTTCGGCGGGGCCTACGCGCAGTTCCTGATCCTGGACGCCGACAGCCTGATGACCGGCGACACCCTCATCCGGCTGACCCACCGCATGGAGCGCGACCCGAAGCTGGGCCTGCTGCAGACCTCGCCCTCGATCATCAATGGCGAGACGCCGTTCGCGCGGCTGCAGCAGTTCGCCTCGCGCGCCTACGGGGCGATGCTGTCGGCCGGCCAGGACTGGTGGTCGGGGGCGGAGGGCAACTACTGGGGCCACAACGCCATGATCCGCACCCGGGCCTTCGCCGAGCAGGCCGGGCTGCCACACCTGCCGGGACCCCGCCCGTTCGGCGGCCACATCATGAGCCACGACTTCGTCGAGGCGGCCCTGATGCGTCGGGGCGGCTGGAAGATCGGCCTGGCGACCGACCTGACCGGCAGCTACGAGGAGACCCCGCCGACCATCCTCGACATGGCCATCCGCGACCGCCGCTGGTGCCAGGGCAACCTGCAGCACCTGGGCGTGATCGGGGCTCAGGGCCTGCACTGGGTCAGCCGCCTGCACCTGCTGCGCGGCGTCCTGTCCTACGCCACCTCGCCGCTGTGGCTGTTCCTGCTGATCGCCGGGGCCGGGGTGTGGATGGAGCAGGGCGGCGCCTCGGCGCTGATCCGCGCCGACGCCGCGGCCTGGCTGTTCGGACTGACCATGGCCCTGCTGATCGCGCCCAAGCTGATGGCCGGGGCGCTGATCCTGCGCAGCCGGGCCCAGCGCCAGGCGTTCGGCGGCGGCTATCGGTTCATCGTCGGCATGGCGATGGAGATCGTGCTGTCGGCCCTGGTCGCGCCGGTGCTGATGCTGATGCAGAGCGTGTCGGTGCTGCAGGTGCTGCTGGGCCGAGACGCCGGCTGGGCGACGCAGCAGCGCGACCCCGGCCGCCTGACCAGGCGCGAGGCCTGGCGCGTCCACCGCGCCCACATGGGCATCGGCGGCGTCGCCGCGGCCCTGGTCTTCGCCCTGGATCCTGTGATGTTCTGGTGGTCCAGCCCGGTCTATCTGGGCCTGATCCTGTCGGCGCCCTTGGCCCTTCTCCTGTCGCAGCCGCGGATTGGCGACTTCCTGGGCCTGTTCCAGACGCCCGAGGAGCGCCGCCCGCCCCGCGTCGCCCTCCGCGCCGCCGAACTGCGCGCCGCCTACGACCGCGAGGCCCCCACGCGCCGGGCGATCGAGAAGCTGCTGCGCGCCCCGGCCATGGTCTACGGCCCCGACGCCATCCAGACGCGCGCGCGGGCCGTCCAGGTGTCAAGCCGGGTGGGGTAGCGCACGTCACTCTCCTAAAAGAACTGTAATCTCGAGATCGCAATTTTCGATTGCGGGACAAGCTACGCCATGAGAGCCCTTGGCGATCTCAAGGCGGGGCGTTGATGTTGCTGTTGTGGTTCCAGGCCGCCACCTCGGCGGAGGCGGCCCAGAAGGTCGAGTCCATCGTCGTCACCGCCCGGCCCGCCCAGGTTCGTGACAAGATCGACCGCCGCATCTACGACGTCCGCTCGGACGGCGGCTCGCAAGGTGGCGTCGCCCTCGACGTTCTGAACCGGATCCCCTCGGTGACGGTTTCGCCGACCGGCCGGATCGCGCTGCGCGGCGATCCCGGCGTCCAGATCCTGATCAACGGCAAGCCGCCGCCCACCGGAACCTCGGTTCTCCAGTCGCTCCCGGCCTCCAGCGTCGGCAGCGTCGAGGTGATGACCAACCCGTCGGCTCAATTCTCGCCCGATGGCGCGGCAGGGATCATCAATATCGTGACGCACAGGGAACGCGCTCTGGGCGTCTCCGGCACGATCTCGGCGCGGGCCGACACGCGGGAGCAGGCCAGCGCCTCCGCCAGCGCCTCGGCCGCCCAGGGCGACTGGAGCGTCGACGGCCGGATTTATCTGGGTCATAGCCCATCGGAGAACGACGCCGACTACACCCAGCGCGACGCGGCGACCGGTGAGCGCTTGGTGTCACGCGACAGTCACGGCAAGTCCACGCTCGACCTTGTCCAGGCCTCGCTGGGCGTCACCCGGCGACTGGCCGAGGACCGGGAGCTAAGCGTCGAGGCGCACCACATGGGCGGGCGCATCCGCGCCAACGACCTGGCCCACTACCAGGCGTTCGGCGATGGCGCTCCGGTCCAATCGGAAGAGGCCGGGACGCAGCGCTATACGACCCGAACGGACGATATCGAGGCCAGCTACTCCGACACCTGGCCCGACGATCGCGGTTCGCTCGAGGCCAACCTCTCGCACGCCCAGAGCGACAACCGCACCCGCACGAACCATGACGACCGGCAGGTCTCGCCGACGCCCCTCGTCCAACACTACGGCGACACCAAGCGCGCCCGGGGTCCGGACGATCAGGCCAAGGTCGCGGTGGTCGCCAACCTCGCCGGTGGCGTCATTCTGACCACGGGCCTGGAAGCCAATCGCGTCGCGCGCGAGATTTCCCGCATCTATGACGGCGACATCGGCGCGCTGGGTCTGGCGAGCGGCGATCTCGGCGTTTTCAACGCCCGTCGCGCCAGCCTCTCGGGCTATGCGACCTATCAGTTCCCGTTTGCTGGCTTCAAGCTGATGCCCGGCCTCCGAGTCGAGGCGGAATCCCTACGGCTGAGCGCGCCGTCGGCCTCGCGAGACCGCGACGCCACGCGCCTTTTCCCCTCGCTGCACCTGACGCACACGCTGGCCGGCGGCAAGCTCAAGGCCAGCTACAGCCGCCGCATCCTGCGCCCCGAGCTCGAGCTATTTGATCCGCGGCGCATCCCCGCCAATCTCCACAGCGCCATGCTGGGTAACCTGGACCTCGCCTCGACCCTCACCGACTCCTATGAGAGCGGCTACGAGCGGATCTTCGGCAAGGCGACGCTGGGGCTGACGGCCTATTACCGGATCAGCCACCATCCCTGGCAGAGTTACACGACCTGGAATCCGGACCTCACCACCGCGAGCCGGCCGCTGAACTACGGCCGCGCGACGTCTGGCGGACTGGAGGCCAATGCGCGCGGCGAGGCGCCCGGTGGCTGGAAGTACGTCGTCAACCTGAACGTCTTCCGGCAGGAACTGATCCCCGTCACCGCGACCTTGGCGACCACGACCCGGACGAACTACTCGGGCAATGCCGTAGTCGATAAGGTCCTGAAGAACGGCGACAAGCTGCAGTTCAACCTGAGCGGCGTGGGCAAGACCTATACGCTGCAAGGCTACCAGGCCGCCTATGGCCAGCTGGACGCCACCTGGAGCCACAAGCTGAACGCCCTCTATTCGGTGACCGTTAACGCCACGGACATCTTCAACACCAACCGGCAGCACAGCCGGTACCGAGACGGCGGCGTGGTGATCGACAGCGACCTTGCCCCCAACTCCCGGGCGGTGCGGGTGTCCTTGGTCTACAAGTTCAAGGCCAAGGTCTGACGGCGCATTGACGATGGCGCTGCGCTTTCCGGCGCGGTAGGCCAGGGCTGTCGACCCCGAAGGTGAGTCCCATGGATTTCTCGAAGCTGCAGGCCGTCAGCACCGTCACCACCGAGTGGAAGTATCCGCTGGCGCCGGCCAACCGCGCGGGCCTGCTTCAGGTCGACCAGGGACCGGACCACAAGCTCTATTGGGAAGAATACGGCAATCCGGACGGCGAGCCGGTCATGTACCTGCACGGCGGTCCGGGCGGGGCGTGCGCGCCGGTGATGTCGCGGTTCTTCGATCCCCGGCGCTACCGCGTGATCCTGTTCGACCAGCGCGGCTGCGGCAAGAGCGAGCCGACCGTCGCGACCCACGGCCCCCAGGTGGCCCTGACCCGCAACGACACCGACCATCTGGTGGACGACATCAACAAGCTCCGCGACGCTCTCGGCATCACCGGCAAGATGCACGTGTTCGGCGGCAGCTGGGGCAGCACCCTGGCCCTGGTCTACGGCATCCGCCATCCGGACAAGGTCGCCTCGCTGATCCTGCGCGGCATCTTCCTGGGGGCGACCGAGGACCTGCTCTACATGTACCAGGGCAACGCCGCGACCTTCGCCGACGCGCCCTACGCCCTGACCGAACCGGGCAGCTATGTCGCCTATCCCGACGAGTGGAAGGCCTTCGTCGAGGAGATCCCGGCGGACCAGCGCGGCGACATGATGGCCGCCTACAAGGCTATTTTCGACATGATCCCGGCGAATGACGCCGACCGCGCCCGCCAGCTGCGCGCCGCCGTGGCCTGGTCGGTCTGGGAAGGGACGATCTCGAACATGGTCCCGCAGGACAGCGACCCGGGCAAGTTCGGCGAGGCCGACTTCGCTCTGTGCTTCGCCCAGATCGAGGCCCATTTCTTCGCCAACGGCCTGTTCCTGGAGCCGGACTACATCGTCGGCCATGTCGACAGGATCGCCGCCATCCCGACCCATATCGTCCACGGCCGCTTCGATCAGGTCTGCCCGCTGACCCAGGCCTCGCGGCTGGTGGCGGCGATGGCGAGGGTGGGCGCCGCCCCGGCCAGCTACGTCAAGACCAACGCCGGCCACAGCGCCATGGAGGCCCAGACGGTGCTGGCCCTGACCGCGATCATGGACGGGCTGCCGCCGATCGGCTGAGTTTTATACGGCCCTTACGCGGGAAGGCTCCCTTCCATCTGGAGCGCTTATGCGGGGCGGGGGTACTAAAGGCGCGTTAGAGCGTGGCAGCCGAAAGTGTGCGCGGCTTCGGCGCCAGCCACGCTCTAAGTGTTTGAAATAGAGCCTGTTTACCCGCTTCTGATGTTTCCATCAGAAGCGGGCAGGCTCTAGTGGACAGACCGCCATGTACATGCCCTCCCCCGCTCACCGCCGCCTGTTGATGATCCTGCTGGTCGCCGGCCTCGGCGGCTTCTCGGGCCTTCTGGCCTGGGCCGCCCACGCCCCGCATCAGGCCGATCTCTTGCGGTTCTTCGCCATCGTGTGGCTGCTGGTCTTCGGCGCCGCGCGGATCCTGGTCCACCTGGACGAGGCGCTGGACCAATTCGGCGAGGGCGCGACCCAGCATTGGTCGCGGCTGCGGGGTCGAGGCGAGCCCTGAAGGCGCCCCGGCGCGCGCGGTTTGCTCTAGGCTATTGTTTTAACGCATTTTCTGACGACGAACCGGTATCCACTTCGTCGGAAAATGCTCTAGAAGCTCAGCACCACGAAGACCACCGCGCTGATCGGGATCGCCGCCACGAGCGCCATGTTCAGCACGGTCTCGGTCAGGCTGAAGACCGAGCGGCTGGGCGGCTTGAACAGGGCGGCGGCGGGGGTCATGGCGGGGGCTCCTTGCACGGTGGAGCTTGCACCCTGAACCGTTAATGATCCTGAATCTTGGACGGCTCCCGCGCCGCGACAAGTTGTCCGGCGCCGCCGTCCAGACCGGCGCTTTCCCCAAAAAAATCGGCGCGCCCGGGAACGGGACGCGCCGTGAGGCCGCGCGGGCGGGAGGAGGTCGATCACCCGCGCTTGAAAGGTGGATGGAGCGCGATCGGCCGCCGGTCCGAGGATTTCGGACCGGCGGACGGGACCGCGCCGGAGGAGCCCTAGAAGCTCATCCGCAGACCGACCACGTATTGGCGGCCGGGCTTGTAGTAGGTGAAGGTCGCGTTGTCGTACTGGAAGTGCGAGCGCAGCTTTTCGTTGGTCAGGTTGGTCACGTTGAAGGTCAGCTGCGGGGCGTTCTTCATGCCGAGGATCTTCTCCAGATCGTAGCTCGAGGAGAAGTCGGTCTGCTTGTAGTCGTCCGCGAACAGGGCGGCGGCGGTGACGCCGTTCTGGTTGGCGCCGCTGGACTGCGAGCCCTTCCGGTAGACGTGGCTGAGACGCAGGCTGACGCCGTTGTGCTCGTAATAGCCCGTCAGGTTGTAGGTGTACTTGGCAACGCCGTAGGCGATGGCCGGACCGTTGCTGGTCTGGTCGACGATGGTGGCGTTGGCGTTGACGCCCAGACCCTCGACGCCGAAGCGGCTGGTCAGGAAGTCGAGCGGCTGCACCCACTGGAATTCCAGGCCGTTGATCGTGAGCTTGTTGGGCACGTTGATCTGCGACTGGATCTGCACCTGAGCCTGGGTCGGGCCGCCACGCGAGTTGATGGCCGTCTTCTGGGTGTCGTTCAGGGTGTCATAGGTGATGCCGTACTGGGCCAGGGCCGAGAACGGCTGGGTCACGACGTTGTTGGTCGTGAAGCCGGTCAGCGACTTGCGGAATGCGTTGACCGCGATGACGCCTTCCTGGCCGGTGTAGAACTCGAAGCCCAGGTCGATGTTCTTCGAGAAGTACGGCTTCAGGGCCGAGTTGCCGATCGTGGCCTGGTCGGCCGACGGCGCGCCGAAGCTGACGCCCGGAAGTTGGGCGGCGGGGTCCGGACGGGTCATCGTCTCCGACACCGCCACGCGGGCCACGGCGTGCTCGCCGACGTCATAGGCGATGTTGGCGGCCGGCAGCCACTTCGAATAGGTGTTCTCGGTGTAGACGAAGTTGGTGATGTTCGGATAACGCGCGCCGTCCGGCAGCTGAGCGCCGCCCGGCAGGGTGTTGCGCGGATCCGCCAGCGAGACGCGGCCGCCGATCGTCTGTTTGGTGTGGACGTAGCGGACGCCGACATTGAAGCGCAGGTCGCTGTCCATCACCTGGGTGACGCCGTTCAGCTCGGTATAGGCCGCGCTGTTCTTCTCGTTGATATAGCCGCCGCTGGCGCCGGTGTTGGAGCCGCCGGTCTCCGGCGAGGCGTCATGCAGCTTGTCGTAGCCGGTGGCCTGCTTGACCTTGTCCCAGTCGACCGTGACGAAGCCGGCCGGGCCGGGCTTCAGGTAGCTGGCCAGGTTGGCGGTCGGGATCAGCGAGCCGCCGTAGGTCAGCGTGCCGGTCTGGCCGGCCGTGGCGCCCGTGCCGTAGCCCGGATAGGTCGGATAGCCGGCGGGAGCGGCGCCCGGCTGGTTCAGGCCCTGGCACGGCGGGGTGCCGTTCGGCGAGGTCAGGTTGATGCTGGGGTTGTTGCCGCAGGTCGCGTTCTGCCACGGCGTGGTGTTGTCGTAGCCGCGGATGGTGCGCGAGACGTCGTCATAGTTGCCGCCGAACTTCAGGTTCAGCTTCTCGTCGCCCCAGGTAATGGCCGCGCGGGCGCCCTTGGTCTCGTACCAGCGCTTCTCGTCCTGCATGTTCAGGCGACCGCCGGTCCAGACGTAGTTGGCCGGGTTGTTCAGGTCGACGCTGCTCTTGATCGTCGGCGGGCCGTTCGGGTTGTAGGTGTAGTCCACCGTCGTGCCGACGCCCAGGGCGGTCACCGGACCGAAGGTCGGGCTTTCGCGATGGAAGTTGCTCTTGGTGTAGTTGGCCTGGGCCTCGACCTTCAGCTTGTCGTTGATGCGCCATTCGCCGCCCGGATTGATCCCCCACAGCTCGGTCTTCTCGAGATAGGGACGGAATTCCAGGAAGAACTGCGAGTTGGCGTAGGTGCCCTGCGTCACCGTGCAGCCGGCCGAGCAGTCGGTCTTGTCGTACTTGGTGTTGGTCGGGATGATCGCGCCGTTGCGGACGATCCAGGCGATGTCCTCGCGCAGAAGGTCGTTCTTCTTGTAGCCGTACATCCCGTCGATATAGAAATTGACGTTGTCGTTCGGGCGCCATTCCAGGCTGCCGACCAGGTTGAGGCGGTCGCGGCGGCCATACTCGGCCGACGGACGGCCCAGGCGCGGCAGCAGGCCGTTGTCGATCTGCTGGATGGTCGCGCCGGGGTTCTTGGACAGCAGGAAATCGCGGTCGATGACCGTGCCGGCCACCAGGCCCGCGCCCGCGCCGACCGGCACCGTGGCCGGGATCGTCCAGTTTCCGCCGCCCGTGGCGTTACAGCCGCTGGTCGCGCCGCACTGGGCCGCCGACAGGTTCGGATTGGTGAAGCCGATGGTCTCGTAGCCGCGCGTGTCGGTGTGCAGGCGTTGGCCCGAAACCCCGAACAGGACGCCGAAATTGTCCCAGGTCTTGCTGGCGATCACCGAGCCCTTGCCGCCCAGCTTGGCGCCGTCGGGCTTCACGCCCTGGACGTTCATCGTCAGGTGCTGGCCGGGGCGGTCGAACGGACGCGCCGAGCGCATGTCGATATTACCCGCCGCGCCGCCTTCCAGCAGGCTGGCCGAATAGCTCTTGTTGACCGTCAGCTTGGTGAAGAGGTCGGTCGGGAAGAACGAAAGGTCGACCGAACGGTCGGTGCCCTGCGCGTCGGTCGCGCCCGACGAGGCCACGGCGATCGAGGCGCCGTTCAGCGTCACGTTGGTGAAGTTCGATCCCAGGCCGCGGATGGCGACGTTGGTGCCCTCGCCCGTGATGTCGCGGGTGATGGTGATGCCGGGGATGCGGTTGAACGACTCGGCGATGTTGGAGTCGGGGAACTTGCCGATGTCCTCGGCGAAGATGGCGTCGGCGAAGCCGGTGGTCTCGCGCTTGGCGACGGTCGATTGGGCCAGGCTCTTGCGATAGCCGGTGACGACGATCTCGTCGACGGCGGTGTCCGCGGCCGGCGCCGGGGCGGTCGTCTGAGCGTAAGTGGCCTGGGCAATCGCCAAAGTGGTCAGGCAGGTCGCGCCGATCAAGGCCAGGCGACGAACGGACCCGTGGTGTCGAATGGACGACATGTTTCTCTCCCCATGACAGTGCTCTGAGCACTTGTTTCGTTGTCGCCGTACGGCTGATCGGCCGCCCCTTCCCGGTTGGCCGACGATTACGCTCCGCTTGGCGGTGGTAGCGGTCACACTCGACACGGTTACGAGGTAAGTCCTCTCAAGTCAATGTGGTCTGACCTCGCTGTCATGCCCCTTTCACAAGCTTCGCGGGGAGTGAGGCGCCAGAGCCACGCTCACGCGCCGGCCGAGGGAGACCCGTTCGCGATCCTGGCGTGTTCAGGAGGCGTTGGCGGCCGCGCGGGCGAGACGACGCCGACGCGCCGCGCGACGCGGCGGACGTGGGTTCATCGTCATAAAGGGTGTGAAGGCGCCAGACCGGAGCCGTTCATCGATCCGGCTGGACCGGAAACGGCCCTAGTTCCAGCCGGCCGGGCGCTCTGGGTCGCGGCGCGCGGCCGGCGCGTAGCGATGACCCCTGTTCACCCGCCGCAGCGAGGCCGGGTACCGGTGCAGCTGGGCGTCGGGGCGGATCGGCCGGGCCACCAGACCGCCGCCGCAGTCTGGGCAGATCTCCTCGAACCGGACGTCCGCGCAGTCGGCGCAGAAGGTGTGCTCGAAGGTGCAGATTCGGGCCGCGGCGCTGGCCGGCGGCAGGTCCGCGTCGCAGCACTCGCAATTGGGGCGCAGTTCGAGCATGGGGCCGTCCTCCCGTGTTCGTCTGGTGCTTCAGGTCTTTTGCGCCTGGAAGCCTTGTACCATAAGGGCTTTTGAGCCCGTCGCGCGAGGGTGCGCGTTCGTCGATCACGGGAATGTGGCGCCAAGCGAAATCCGCGTGATCAGCGGGGGTTGACCCCCTGCCCCATAGCCCCTAGACACCCCGCCGTTTGCGCGGCGGGCAGGGGTTACCCCTGGCCCGCTTTTTTGCAAAAATGAACATCCGTCAGAATGCGTCAGGAGCGCTCCACAGAATGTCCCAAGACCTTCTCCCCGGCGTCGCTCTTCTTCCAGGCGTCACCGGCGTTCTGGCCCTGGCCGACGGCACGATCCTGCAAGGCGTGGGCTGCGGCGCGGTTGGCGACGCGGTCGGCGAGGTGTGCTTCAACACCGCCATGACGGGCTATCAGGAGATCCTGACCGACCCGTCCTACATGGCCCAGATCGTCGCCTTCACCTTCCCGCACATCGGCAATGTCGGCACGAACGCCGAGGACGTCGAGCAGATCACCGGCGTGGCCGAGACGGCCGCCCGCGGCGCCCTGTTCCGCGAGGTCCCGACCGAGCAGGCCAACTGGCGCGCCAACAGCGACTTCGACGCCTGGATGAAGACCCGGGGCGTCATCGGCCTGGCCGGCGTCGACACCCGCGCCCTGACCCGCAAGATCCGCGAGACCGGCATGCCGCACGGCGTCATCGCCCATTCGCCGGACGGCAAGTTCGACCTCGAGGCTCTCGTCGCCAAGGCCAAGGCCTGGGCCGGCCTGGAAGGCCTCGATCTGGCCAAGGACGCCTCGACCACCCAGACCTTCACCTGGGACGAGGGCCTGTGGTCCTGGCCTGAAGGCTACGCCAAGCTGGACAAGCCCAAGTACGAGGTCGTGGTCATCGACTATGGCGTGAAGCGCAACATCCTGCGCGCCCTGGCCCATGTCGGCGCCCGCGCCACGGTGGTGCCGGCCTCGACCTCGGCCGAGGACATCCTGGCCCGCAACCCGGACGGCGTGCTGCTCAGCAACGGCCCCGGCGACCCGGCCGCGACCGGCGCGTACGCCGTGCCGGAGATCCAGAAGCTGGTCGAAAGCGGCAAGCCGGTGTTCGGCATCTGCCTGGGCCACCAGATGCTGGCCCTGGCCCTGGGCGCCAAGACCGTGAAGATGGAACAGGGCCACCATGGCGCCAACCACCCGGTCAAGGACCTGACCACCGGCAAGGTCGAGATCGTCTCGATGAACCACGGCTTCACCGTGGACAGCGAGAGCCTGCCCGAACCGGTCCAGGAGACCCACGTCTCGCTATTCGACGGCACCAACGCCGGCATCCAGCTGGCCGACAAGCCGGTGTTCAGCGTCCAGCACCACCCGGAAGCCTCGCCCGGCCCGACGGACAGCCTCTATCTGTTCGAACGCTTCGCGGGCCTGATGGACAAGGCGAAATAGGATTCGACAGCGGTGTTCGGGATCGAAAGCATCGAACCCAACACCGGCCTCGAGCGCCTGCGGGCGCTCCACGACTACGCGCTGTTTCCCGAACTGTTCGACGCCATCGCCGACGGCGCGATCATCTATTACGAACCGGCGCTGCGCGAGTTCACGCTTCCCAACGCCGACGGGGTTTCGGCCTATGTGCTGAACCACTGCCCGCTCACGGGCCGTCGCCTGCCGCCGTCCCTGCGCGACGAGTGGTACGACGCCCTGGAGGCCGCGGGCGCCATTCCCGTCGACGCGGCGCCGCCGGTCGACTTCCTGGCCCCGCCCGCCTACCGCGCCGACGCCTGGTGGCGCGACACCGATCTGGCCAAGCTGGACTGAGGGGCTGGACTGAGGGGGCAGGCTGGACCGGGGCCCGCGCGGCCGTTCCGACGGGGCTTTTCACCCCCTCATCAGGCCCTCGATGGCGCTTCCTCCCGCAAGGGGAGAAGGCAAAGGGGGGCCGCCTCCCGCAAGACTAGGGGGCAAAGCGGGAGGCGGCGGCCAGACACCCTGGGCAAGGGGGGCGCACTTCGGGCGTCTGGCGGGGCGCGCTTGTCCAGGCCCGGGGGACGCCCCGAGCGAAGACAGGCCTTTAACGCTGGAACTGAAAGACTGGGCGCTCAGACCTTGAGGTCGAGCAGACGCTTGTTCATCTCGTCGGCCACGCGAACCACCGCCGCATTGGCCTTGAAGTCGGTCGCGGCGCCGATCTGCTCGGTGCGCTCCTTGACGTAATCGACGTCCCCGAGACTCTCAGCGGCCTGGGCGTCCGAAGCCGCGACCCGCTGGGCCGAGGCGTTGAGCCGGTCGGCGGCGGCCATCATGCCCGAGGCGGCGATTGAGAGAGCCTGCATGGGGTGTCTCCGTTCTACGCCTTGGTTATCTGGCCGGTTGGGTTAAGACCTTACAACCAAAAATGGTAAAATTCACGACTTGGTCATCTTTTTTAGCGGCGGTTAACCTTTTGAGCGGCCCTTTCCGGGCGACCGCGACAGGGTGAATCTTCCGCCAACCAAACCCAGCGCGAACGCCGTTTTCGCAAGGCGCGCGCCCCCGCGGCGATGCGAGGCGTCAAGGCCGCCGTCGGCGCAAAACCCGTCCAACATTACAAAACGTTCAGGCTCGGCCGTATCGACAAGCCGCCATCGTCCCGACATGGTTCGCCCCTTCGCGGGCCGGGGGCGGTCCGCTCCCCCGGGAGTCTCCTTAGAAATGTCGTTCACGCGTCATGTCGCGCTCGCCAGCGCCGCCCTGCTCATGGTGGCGCAACCGGTTCTCGCGGCCACACCGGCCAAGCCCGTCGCGGCGGCCCAGAAGATCGCCAGGAAGGCCGCGCCGGCCTCGGACTTCGTTCCCTCGCCCGAGGCCATCAAGGCCCACATGACCTTCCTGGCCGACGACCTGATGGAAGGCCGCGAGGCCGGCACGCGCGGCTATGACATCGCCGCCAACTATGTCGCCGCCCAGTACGCCCTGCTGGGCGTCAAGCCGGCCGGCGACAAGACGGCGACCGGCGTCTCGTACCAGCAGCACGTGCCGCTGATCGCCTTCCGCGGGGCCGGCGAGGGTTCGTTCGGCCTGACGGGCGCAGATGGCCAGACGGTCGCCCTGAAGTACGGCGAGGACTATCTGCCCAATCCGCAGGCCCAGGCCGCCGACCTGAAGGTCGACGCGCCGCTGGTCTTCGTCGGCTATGGCCTGGTCAATCCGGCCACGGGCCGCGACGACTACGCGGGCCTCGACGTGAAGGGCAAGATCGTCGTCATGCTGAACGGCGCTCCGTCGTCGCTGCAGACCGAGGAACGCGCCCACTTCGCCAACCCCAACACCAAGCGTGAGGAAGCCGCCAAGCGCGGCGCCGTCGGCGTCGTCACCCTGTCGAGCCCCAGCGCCGAGAAGCGCCGTCCGTTCGCGGCCGGGGTCGGCATGATGCGCGGCTGGCGAGTGATCTGGCGCGACGCCAACGACGTCGGCGCCATCCGCGCGCCGAGCGCCCCGGCCCTGGCCTCGATCAGCCAGGCCGGCGCGGCCAAGCTGTTCGCCGGCGCCCCGGCGGCCCTGGCCGACGTGATGGCCGAGGCCGAGAAGCCCGAGGGCGCGGTCAAGGGCTTCGCCCTGACCTCCAAGGCCAGCATCGTCGTGAAGACCGAGATCGAGAAGCGCGAGAGCAGCAACGTCGTCGGCCTGATCGAGGGCGCGGACCCGGCCCTGAAGGCCCAGACGATCATCCTGTCGGCGCACCTGGACCACATCGGCGTCCGCGAGAACGCCAAGCCCGGCGAGGACAAGATCAACAACGGCGCGCTCGACAACGCCTCGGGCATCGCCACCCTGCTGGAGGTCGCGCGCGGCTTCAAGAACAGCAAGGTCAAGCCCAAGCGCTCGATCATCCTGCTGGCCGTCACCGGCGAGGAGAAGGGCCTGGTCGGCTCGGACTACTTCGCCAACAACCCGACCGTGAAGAAGGCCGACATCGCCGCCGACGTGAACCTGGACATGCCGGTGCTGCTGTACCCGTTCACCGACGTGATCGCGTTCGGCGCCGACCGCTCGACCATCGGCGAGGCCGTCAAGCACGCCGCCGGCCGCGTGGGCGTCGCGCTGTCCGGCGACCCGATGCCGGAAGAAGGCCTGTTCACCCGCTCGGACCACTACCGCTTCGTCGAGCAGGGGATCCCGTCGGTGTTCCTGATGACCGGCTTCCAGAACGGCGGCGAGGCGGCCTTCAAGGGCTTCCTGAAGGGCAACTACCACCACCCGGGCGACGACCTGAACCAGCCGATCGACTACCAGGCGGCCGCCAAGTTCGCGCTCGTGAACTACGAGATCGCCCGCGAGCTGGCCAACGCCCCGGCCCGTCCGGTCTGGAAGAAGGGCGACTTCTTCGGCGGCACGTTCGCGCCAGCGGGGCATCCGTCTTCCGCCAAGTGATTTGGGGCGGAGTAAGCCGGGCAGAAAAGCACGATTGACCCGGAGGGCGGCGGAAGGGATTCTGCCGCCCTCTTTGTTTTTGATGACGGACCTGCAAAGCGTGACCGCCCGCACTGGCGCCTTCCTGAAGATCGGCGTGATCGCGCCGGCCATCATGGTGGCCGACGTGGCGCTGGCCCAGCGCCTGTTCCCGGGCTTCGACGCCGGGGCCCAGTTCATCAGCGAGCTGGGCGGCCCCAAGGCGCCCCTGCCCGAAATCTTCAATTACGGCATGATGATCGCCGGCGTCGCGGGCCTGCTGGCCGGAGCCGGCTTCACCCACGCCCTGGAGCACGCCGGCGGCCGGCGCCAGGTCTCGGCCTTCGCGGGCCTGTTCGTGGCGCTGACGGGCCTGGGGGCCTTCTTCGCGGGGGTGTTCCACTGGCCCGACCCCATGCATCGCGCCTGCGGCGTGGGCCTGGCCATGCAGTTCGCCCCGCTGTTCACCGCCTGGGCCCTGTGGGGCAGACCGGGCTATCGGCGGCTGGCCCAGTTCTCGCTGGGCTGGTTCTTCGGCCTGCTGCTGGTCTTCGCCCTGCTGACCGGGGTGTGGAACGTCCGCACCGGCTACGACGTCGGCTACTGGCAGCGCGGCCACGCGTTCCTGGGCCTGCTGTGGCTGGCCATCGCCGCCTGGAGCCTGGAGAAGGGCTGGAAGGCGAGCGCCCTGGCGACCGAGCCGGCGGCGGTCTAGGGTCTCCCGACAACGGGAGAACGCCCACCATGACCGGATATCGTTTCGCGACCCTCGGATTGGCCGCACTGGTCCTGACCGCCTGCTCGCAGCAGAAGACCGAGGACCAGCCGGCCGCCACGCCGACCCCGGCCGTGGGCGACGAGACCCGCGCGCCGGCCGTCACCCCCGCCGTCCCCGCGCCCGTGGCCGCCGCCCCCGACGAAGGCGCGACGGTCGGCGGCGACGGCTCGCAAATCCAGCTGTCGGACCTCACCCTCGCCGACCAGCAGGCCCATCCGCTGAAGGGCGAACTGAGCTGCCATTTCCGCGACAAGGCCGGCGCCCTGCTGCTGGTCGCCTCGGGCTTCTCGGGCGTCAAGGAACCGGGCTTCGGCCTGGTCAAGGTGCTGGACTCCGTCGAGCAGGTGGTCGCGCCGGGCGGCTACGACGCCATGGTCAAGGGAACGGCCTTCGGCGGCCAGGGCAAGACGGTGACCATCGCCATCACCGGTCCGGCGACCGGCGGCGGCGAGTCGCCGCCCTCCCCCGCCACGCTGACCTACGACCGCGCCGACGGGGCCAAGCGCGTGTTCGCGGGGACCTGGACCTGCGGTCCGTAGGCGCCGCCTGGAGCATTTTCGACGAAGCGGACGGCGGTTCGCGCCGACCGCGATGCGAGCGCCCCTACTCCGCCGACTCCATCGGGGTCGGATCGCCGTCGTGCGAGATCAGCACCGCCAGCCAGCGCAGGTCGTCGTACTGGGCCAGGGCGTACATCAGGGCCAGGGTTAGCGGGATGGCCAGGAACGCGCCCGGCACGCCCCAGATGACCGTCCACATGCCGACCGCGATCAGACTGGCGGCCGGGTCGATGTTCTGGCTGTCGGCCTGCATCTTGGGCAGCACCAGATTGCCGACCACCGACGAGACGATCTGGATGCCGACGAAGACGGCGATCGCCGGCGTCAGACTGGGAAACTGCAGCAGGGCGAACAGGGTCGGCCCGACGCTGCCAGCCATCACGCCCAGTACCGGCAGGTACGAGAACAGCAGGATCACCAGGCTCCAGAACAGGGCGTTGTCCAGGCCCACGGCGAACATCACCACGCCCGAACCGACCGCGATCATCAGGCCGGTGACCGACTGGACGTACATGTAGCTCTCGACGCCCGAGAAGCTGCGCTCCAGCACCGAGGCCAGACCCCGTCCGCCGCGCTCGGCGACGATCCGTTCGACGCGCTTCTCGATCATCGGCCTCGAGATCAGCAGGAAGAACAGGAAAATCAGGGTCAGGCCCAGCCCCGCCGAGGCGTCCTGGACGCTGCCCAGCAAGCGGTCGGCCAGGGGCGCGAGCTCGACCTTCTGGGCCAGGGACTCCAGGCTCAGGGTCCCGCCGCCGGGCGGGTGGACAAGGGCCAGCAACTGGTCGATCCGCGCCAGCATGGCCGGCATCTCGGCGACGATCCGCGAGGCGCCCTCGATCACCATCGCCATGCTGGCGGCGATGATCCCGCCCACGATCACGGCGGTGATGGCGAACACCATCCAGCGCCGCGCCCTGGGCAGCAACCGCACGACCCGATCGCTCAGCGACGTGATCAGGATGGCCAGCACCAGCGCCAGGGTAAAGGGCCACAGCACGGCGCGAAACACGTACAGCAGACCCGCCCCCACGGCGAAGTTCACCAGAAAGGATGTGCCGGTCTTGCTCACTTGATCTCCGCGAATCCGGTTCGAAGGCGATCATCGCCCGCGCGCGACCGGATGTCCCTGGCCGAAGCGCCCGCCGCCACGCGCGCCTACCGCCAGGCGTAGTTGAAGCTGACGCTGATCCGCTGCTCGTCGGCCTGGTTGGTGGTCACCTCGTGGCGCAGCCAGCTCTCCCACATCAGCACCGCGCCCGCCGACGGCCTGACATAGATGAACGGCCGCAGGGTCTCTGGCGCGTCGTCGACGCGGGTCGGGGCGGCCATCATCATTGGCAGGCGCGGATCCTCGAACTTCAGGGCCGAGGCGCCCGGCGGGATGGTGACATAGACCGTGCCGGAGATGACGCTGTGGGGGTGGATGTGGCCGCTGTGCGAGCCGCCCGGCTCCAGGATGTTGATCCACAGGCTGTCCATGACCAGCTTGCCGCCGGCCAGGTCGAAGGCCAGGTCCTTGGCGAAGGCCGCCGCGTGCCTGTCCAGCTTCTTCTTCAGCGTCTCGAACAGGCTGTCGCGCTGCGGCAGGTCGTTCAGCGAGGCGTAGGAGGTATAGCCCAGATAGCCCTTGTTATAGGCCCAGGCCTGACCGGCCTCGTCGTCCTCGGCGATGGCAATGCAGGCGTCGTGCAGCTCGTCGATGAACGCCTCGGCGTCCTTGTCGCTGGCGAGGCTGGCTTCATAGAGCGGCGTGACGAAGAGCGGGCGCGTGGTCATGGACGGCGTCATAGCGCCCCTTGTGATTGACGACAAACCGCCGATGGAACATAGTCAGAACATGGCCGAGAGCGGACTGACGGTACGGATCGACGCGGCGCTCGCCGAGCGCCTGCGCGCCCGCGCCGAGGCAGCAGGGCTGAGCGTCGAGGCCTATGCGCTCGATATCCTGCGGCGCGATGTCGACCCGCCAGGTGTCAAGGACGCCGAAGCCCGATGGGACGAAGCGCCAGCGCGCGTCCCGTCAGGCAACGGCTTCGGTGAGGACGACGAGGCCTACGCCGATGAGCTGGATCGCATCTGCCAGGAGACGCTGCGCACCGGCGGCGTTCCCTGGGAAAAGGTGGAAGCGCGCCTCAGGACCCTCGGCAAGCCACGCTAGCGATGTTTCGCATCCTCGTCTCGGATAGGGCGTGGGCGGATATCGATCGCCTGGAGACCTGGCTTTGGGATCATGGCGCGACCTACGCCACGGATCTTGGCCATCAGCTCGCGGACGCGATTCTCGAACTGCGCGAGTATCCGTTGCGGACACGGCTGTCTGGAGGCCGCAACCGCGAGCTCCTCGTCGGATTTCACGCCAACCAATACGTCGTGCGCTATCAGGTTCACGGTGACGACGTCGTCGTTCTGCGGATTCACCACGCCCTGGAAGATCGCTGAACGCGCCGGACTCGCCTATATCTGCCCCGTGACCGACACGACGACCGACACCCCCGCCTCCCCTCGCCTGTCCGGCGCCGCCCTGATCAAGGACGAGGTCACGCGCCTGCCCGACGCGCCCGGAGTCTACCGGATGATCGGCGAGGCCGACGAGGTGCTCTATGTCGGCAAGGCCAAGAGCCTGAAGAAGCGCGTCGTCCAGTACGCGCAAGGCCGCTTCCACACCAACCGCATCGCCAACATGGTCGACGCCACGCGGGCCATGGAGTTCATCACCACCCGCACCGAGGCCGACGCCCTGCTGCTCGAGATCAACCTGATCAAGCAGCTGAAACCGCGCTTCAACGTGCTGCTGCGCGACGACAAGAGCTTCCCCGAAATCGTCATCCGCCGCGACCACGACGCCCCGCAGCTGCGCAAGCACCGCGGCGCCCACACCATCAAGGGCGACTATTTCGGGCCATTCGCCAGCGCCTGGGCGGTCAACCGCACGCTGAACACCCTGCAGAAGGCGTTTCTGCTGCGCTCGTGCAGCGACAGCGTCTACGAGACGCGCGACCGCCCCTGCATGCTGCACCAGATCAAGCGCTGCGCCGCCCCCTGCACCGGCCTGATCGGCAAGGACGACTACCAGGCCCTGGTCGACCAGGCCGAGGCTTTCCTGCGGGGCAAGTCCCGCGCGGTGATGTCCAGCATGGCCAGGCAGATGGAAGAGGCCGCCGAGGAGCTGGAGTTCGAGCGCGCCGCCCGCCTGCGCGACCGCATCCGCGCCCTGTCCAGCGTCGCCCAGGAAACCCAGATCAACCCTGAGACCGTCGACGAGGCCGACGTCGTGGCCCTGCACGTCGAGGGTGGCCAGGCCTGCGTCCAGGTGTTCTTCTTCCGGGCCGGCCAGAACTGGGGCAACCGCGCCTATTTCCCGCGCGTCACCGGCAATGCCGAGGAGGGCGAGGACGAGAGGGGCGAGACCACCACCGAGGAGCAGCGCATCCTCACCGCCTTCCTCGGCCAGTTCTACGACGACAAACCGATCCCGCGCCTGATCCTGGCCAACCTGCAGCCGGCCGAGGCCGAACTGCTGTCCGAGGCCTTCGCCCTGAAGAGCGGCCGCAAGGTCGAGATCGCCGTCCCCAGGCGCGGCGAGAAGGCCGACCTCGTTCAGCACGCCCTGACCAACGCCCGCGAAGCCCTCGGGCGAAAAATGGCCGAGGGCAGCGCCCAGACCAAGCTGCTGGCCGGCGTCGCCGAGGCCTTCAAGCTGGACGCGAGCCCTGAGCGGATCGAGGTCTATGACAACAGCCACATCCAGGGCACCAACGCCGTCGGCGGCATGATCGTGGCCGGGCCGGAAGGCTTCATGAAGGGCCAGTACCGCAAGTTCAACATCCGCTCGACCGAGCTCACCCCCGGCGACGACTATGGCATGATGAAGGAGGTGCTGAAGCGCCGCTTCGCCCGCCTGGTCAAGGAGGAGGAAGAAGGCGACAGCGACAACCGCCCCGACCTCGTGCTGGTCGACGGCGGCAAGGGCCAGCTGGACGCGGCCCTGGAGATCATGGCCGACCTGGGCGTCGACGACATCGCCGTGGTCGGGGTGGCCAAGGGCCCCGACCGCGACGCGGGGCTGGAGCGCTTCTTCATCCCCGGCCAGACCCCGTTCATGCTCGAGCCCAAGTCGCCGGTGCTCTACTACCTGCAGCGCCTGCGCGACGAAGCCCACCGCTTCGCCATCGGCGCCCACCGCACCCGCCGCTCCATGGACCTGAAGAAGAACCCGCTGGACGAGATCGAAGGCGTCGGCCCGGGCCGCAAGAAGGCCCTGCTCCACGCCTTCGGCTCAGCCAAGGGCGTCGGCCGGGCCAGCGTCGAGGACCTGGTCAAGGTCGCGGGGGTCAGCCAGGCGCTGGCCGAGCGGATCCATGGGTTTTTCCGGAAGGGGTGAGGCCCTCCCCGCCCCCTTGCGGGAGAGGGTGGCCTGAAAGGCAGGGCGAGGGGTCGCGCGAGCCCCGCCCGACCCGCAAGGGGAAAGGACGCCCTCGCCAAGCGCCGCCGAAGCCGTCTAGGTTGAGATCACTACGGGGGGCGTACTGGGCACCATGACGCTAGACGACTTCATCGCGCGCTGGACCTCGCGAACGGGCGGGGCCGAGCGCGCCAACTACCAGATGTTCTTCACGCAGTTCTGCAGCGTGCTGGGCCTGCCCGAACCCGATCCGGCGGAGGCCGATCGCAGCCGCAACGACTACGTCTTCGAACGCGCCGTGCGCTCCACCACCCTGGACGGCGCCAGCGCCAAGCGCATCGACCTCTACAAGAAGGGCTGCTTCCTGCTGAGGCCAAGCAGTCGCACGCCAAGGGCGGCGACAAGGCCGCGCCGGAGCAGTTGGCCCTGGGCCTGGGCGCCGCCCCCGAAGCCAGCGAGCCGGAGCAGCTGGGCCGTCGCGCGGCCAACCGGAACTTCGACGTCCTGATGCGCAAGGCCTACAACCAGGCCGTCGACTATGTGCACCTGCTGCCGACCGACCACCCGGCCCCGCCGTTCCTGATCGTGGCCGACATCGGCCACTGCCTGGAGATCTACGCCGACTTCTCGGGCACGGGGCGCGGCTACGCCTATTTCCCGGACCGCAAGGGCTATCGGATCTATCTGGACGAGCTTCGCGATCCCAAGGTCCGCGAACGCCTGCAGAAGATCTGGACCGATCCGCACAGCCTGGACCCGTCCCGCGAGGCCGCCCGCGTCACCCGGGAGATCGCCGAACGTCTGGCCGCCGTCTCCAAGTCGCTGGAGGCCTCGGGCGCCAAGGCCGCGGACGTCGCCCACTTCCTGATGCGCAGCATCTTCACCATGTTCGCCGAGGACGTGGAGCTGCTGCCCAAGGACAGCTTCCGGGGCCTGCTGCGCAAGTCTCTGGACAGCCCCGACCGCTTCCCCCAGCGGGTCAAGGAGCTGTGGAAGGCCATGGACCAGGGCGGCGAGTCCCTGGCCATCGACGCCAAGGTCCTGCGCTTCAACGGCGGCCTGTTCAAGGACACCACGGCCTTCGCGCTGGGTCGCGAGGAGATCGGCGAGCTGCTGGCCGCCGCCGAGCGCGACTGGCGCCAGGTCGAGCCGGCCATCTTCGGCACCCTGGTCGAGCAGGCCCTCGACCCGGACGAGCGCCGGCGCCTCGGCGCCCACTACACCCCGCGCGCCTATGTCGAGCGGCTGGTCAATGTCACGGTCATGGAGCCCCTGCGCGACGACTGGCGCGCGGCCCGCACCAAGGCCGAGGCCCTGTCCGACCAAGGCGACCTGGCCGGCGCCCGGGCGGCGGTCAAGGCCTTCCACCACCAGCTTTGCACCACCCGCGTGCTGGACCCGGCCTGCGGCACGGCCAACTTCCTCTATGTGTCGCTGGAGCTGATGAAGGTGCTGGAGGCCGAGGTCCTGGAAACCCTGGCCCAGCTGGGCGAGTCCGAGGGCCTGGGCTTCGAGACCGTCGATCCGCACCAGTTCCTGGGGATCGAGCTCAATCCCCGCGCCGCCGCCATCGCCGAGCTCGTCCTGTGGCTGGGCTATCTGCAACAGCATTATCGCAGCCGCGACGGCCACCCGTCCGAGCCGATCCTGAAGGCCTTCAAGAACATCGAGAACCGCGACGCGGTGCTGACCTGGGACGGCTATCCGGTTCCGGCGGTGGAGGTTCGCAATCAGCAGCGGGTCGAGGCGTTTCCGAACGCCCGGCGGCCGGAGTGGCCGGAGGCGGAGTTCATCGTGGGCAACCCGCCGTTCATCGGCGGCAAGGACCTGCGTGCGCGCCTGGGCGACGGCTATGTCGAGGCGCTGTGGGGCGTCCACAAGGCCATGAACGACAGCGCCGACTTCGTCATGTACTGGTGGGACAGCGCCGCCGAGATCCTGGCCCGCAAGAAGACGATCCTGCGCCGGTTCGGCTTCGTCACCACCAACTCGATCACCCAGGTCTTCCAGCGGCGGGTGATGGAGCGGCACCTGAACGGCAAGCCGCCGATCAGCCTGATCTTCGCCATCGGCGACCATCCCTGGACCAAGGCCGGACGCGAGAGCGCGGCGGTGCGGATCGCCATGACCGCTGCCGCAAAGGGCAAGCTGGATGGCGTGGCTTGGGAGGTCGCGACCGAAACCGGTCTCGACACCGACGAGCCGTTCCTGACCTTCACGGAGAAGCGCGGGAAGGTGAACTCGGACCTGACGGTGGGCGTGGATGTGACGCGCGCGGCCCCACTTCTGGCTAACGAAGGTGTCTGTTCACCGGGCGTGAAGCTGCACGGTTCGGGATTTATCGTTACGCCTACGGAAGCTCGGCACCTCGGCTTAGGCGTCAGGCCAGGGCTAGACCGGTACATACGCCTCTATCGAAACGGCAGAGATCTCACGTCCCACTCGCGTGGTGCCATGGTGATCGACCTATTCGGTCTAAGCTCGGACGAAGTCCGAAAGGAATACCCCGAGGTCTATCAGCACCTTATGGAGAAGGTGAAAGCTGAGCGAGAAGCTCAAGCAGCACGCTCGCCGACGAAAGACGCAATATCATATGTGCAGAGTTGGTGGCTTTTCGGTAAGCCGAGGGCCGACCTTAGAAATGCCCTTGCTGCGCTCAACCGCTACATAGTCACCGTAGAAACAGCTCAACATCGCTGCTTTGTATTCCTCGATGAAGCAGTCATTCCCGATAACCGGCTAATTTGTGTTGCAAGCAAACGAAGCGAAGATCTTGCAGTTCTATCGTCACGTCTCCACGTCGTTTTTGCGCTGGCGACTGGCGGCTCGTTGGAAGATCGGCCGGTTTATACAAAGTCCAAAGGCTTCGACCCCTTCCCTTTCCCCGACCCGCCGGAGGACATCAAAGTCCGCCTGCGTAACCTCGGCGAGGAACTCGACGCCACGCGCAAGACCGTGCTGGCCGAGAACGACGACCTGACCCTGACCGGGCTCTACAACCTGCTGGAAAAGGTCCGCGCCGGGGCCGAGCTGACGCCGGTCGAGCAGGACCAGAAGACGCGCGGCCGGGTGCTGATCCTGAAGGAGTTGCACGACCAGATCGACGCGGCCACGGCCGACGCCTACGGCTGGCCGCGCGACCTGACCGACGAGCAGATCCTGGAGCGGCTGGTGGCGCTGAACGCCGAGCGGGCGCGCGAGGAGGCGGCCGGTCATGTGCGCTGGCTGCGGCCCGACTACCAGATCCCCCGCTTCGCCAAGGGCGCGGCCGCCAAGAGCGGCGACCTCGACCTGGGCGAGGCGCCCGCCGAGGCGGACGACGAGCTGCTGGACTTCCCCAAGGACGCCGCCGACCGCCCGCCGGCCGTGCTGGCCGCCCTGGAGGCCGCCGGCGAGCCGCTGGACGTCCCCGCCCTGGCCCGCCGCTTCAAGAAGGGAGGCAAGCGTATCGAGCAAGGCGTGGTCAAGGCCCTGACCAGCCTGGTCCGCTGGGGTCACGTCACCGCCCTGCCCGACGGCCGCTTCGCCGGCCGCTCCCAGCGTAAGGAGGCCGCATGACCGCCCCCGCCGTCCCCTCCTACGACGCCTACATGTGGCCGATCGTCGAGCGGTTGCGGGCGCATGGGCGCTCGATGACCAACGAGGAGATGCTGGACGACGTCAGCGCCCATATGGGCCTGTCGGAGGCGGTGCGGTCGGCGCCGCACGGGAACTCGGGCCAGACCGAGGTCGAGTACCGGATGGCCTGGGCTCGGACCTATCTGAAGAAGATCGGGGCGCTGGAGAACAGCGGTCGGGGCGTCTGGACGCTAACGCCGAAGGGCGCGGCGATCACCGAGGCCGAGGTGCGCGGCGGTCCTCGCCAGGTGCAGCAGGATTACGCGGCCCAGCGCGCGGCCGCCCCGCCGCGCTTCTCCCTGGACGACACGCCCAGCCCATCGACCGCCTTCGACGCGGCCGAGGAGATCGCGGACGACGCCTGGCGCGGCGCGCTGATGGCCCGGCTCCTGGCCCTCGACCCGTCCGCCTTCGAGCGGCTGTGCCAGCGCCTGCTCCGCGAAGCCGGCTTCTCCAAGGTCGAGGTGACCGGCAAGACCGGGGACGGCGGGATCGACGGCACCGGGGTGCTGCGGATGAACCTGCTGTCGTTCCAGGTGATCTTCCAGTGCAAGCGGTGGCAGGGCTCGGTCGGGGCGCCGACGGTGCGGGACTTCCGGGGCGCGATGGTCGGGCGGGCCGACAAGGGGCTGATCCTGACGACCGGGACCTTCACCGCCGAGGCCCGCCGCGAGGCCGTCCGCGACGGGGCGCCGGCCATCGATCTGGTGGACGGCGAGATGCTGTGCGACCTGCTGCGCCAGCATCGCCTGGGCGTGCGGGTCGAGATGGTCGAGCGGGTGACGATCGACGCCGTCGCCCTCTCCGCGATTTGAAAGAGACTTGGCCCCACCTGAAAGAACACCGTTCTCCGGCGCAACCAATGTTCTCCAGCCTCGTTTGATAGCTTGAGTGTTTTCAAGCGGGGACCGTCATGGACCATCAGGACCAAAAGACCTTCGAGCGTGACCTGGTCGCGCTGATTCCGCATCTGCGCGCCTTCGCCCGTTCGCTGTGCGGCGACGCCACCGCCGCCGACGACCTGGCGCAGGAAGCCGTGGCCAAGGCCTGGGCCAGCCGCAACAGCTTCGCCATGGGCACCAACATGAAGGCCTGGACCTTCATGATCCTGCGCAACCAGTTCTATTCGGAAAAGCGCCGCAGCTGGCGCTCGGTCGGCCTGGACCAGGAAACCGCCGAACGGACCCTGGTGGCCAACACCAATTTCGACGGCGCCATCGCCCTGGACGACCTGCGCCAGGCCATGCTGATGCTGCCCGAGAACCAGCGCGAGGCGCTGATCCTGATCGGCGCCGGCGGCTTCTCGTATGAGGAAGCGGCCGAGATCATCGGCGTCGCCGTCGGCACGGTGAAGAGCCGCGTCAGCCGCGCCCGTTCGGACCTGGTCCAGATCTTCGAGACCGGCAGCTACGAACGCGACGGCAAGCCGGTGCACGAGGCCATGGGCTCGATGCTGCGGGCGCTGGAGCGCTTGGCGGCCTAGGCTAGATCCTGCCCCGCAACGCGGGGGAGGTGGCCCAGAGGGCCGGAGGGGGCCACCGCGACATTCGCCAAGCTCGCCCCCTCAGTCGCTCCGCGACAGCTCCCCCGCAACGCGGGGGAGCATCTTTAGGCTAGCGCCCGGCATATCCCGCAGAACGCCGCCACATCCCCTTCGTCGTGATAGACCGACAGCCCGATCCGCAGCACGTCGTCGCGGACGTCGGTCACCACACCTTTTTCGGCCAGCGCCTGTTTCCAGACGCTGGCCTTTTCGTGTCGCAGGGCCAGGAACCGCGCCTGAGGGCCCTCGCCCGGCGGGTTCAGCACCACGGCGTCCTTCAGCGGTCCGGCCTCGCCGTCGGCGATCCTGTCCAGCAACAGCCGTTGCAGGCGCCCGACATGGGCGGCGATCGCCGGCGTGCTCAGGCCCTGCGCCTCCAGCATCCGCCCCGCCGCCACGAAGCGATAGAGCCCCGACGGATCGAAGGTCGCGCCCATGAACCGGCCGGCGTCGCGGACATAGCCGACTCCGCCCGGCGGGCCCTCCAGGTCGCCGAACTCGGCGTACCACCCGGTCAGGACCGGGCGCGGACCGAAGCCCTCCGGCGCGTGCAGGAACGCCGCGCCCTCCCCGGCCATGGCGTATTTGTAGCCGCCGGCGACATAGAAGATCCGGTCCGCCACCGCCGACAGGTCGGTCGGGACGGCGCGGAAGCCGTGATAGCCGTCGACGGCGACCCACGGCCCCTCGGGCCGGGCCAGCTCGGCCAGCTCCCACACCCGCTCGAACACGAAGCCGGTCTTGAAGAACACGTGGCTGACGAAGATCAGGTCGTAGGTCCCGGTCCGCGCGGCCGACAGGAACCGCTCGGCGAAGTCGGGGCGGTCGGTCTCGACCAGGGTCAGCTCGATCTGTCCGGCCTCGACCCAGCGCTGGGCCTGGCGGCGGAACGAATGGAACTCGCCGTCGGTCGACAGGACCCGGATGGGCTGGCCGGGCGAAGGGCGCGCGATCGCCGACGCCAGCACCGCCAGTAGGGCGTGGGTGTTGGGCGCGAAGACCACGCTGTCGGCGCCGGGCAGGTTCAGCTCGCGGGCGACCAGGCCTTGGGCGGCCGGATAGACCTGGCCCAGCGCCTTGTCCCACTTGTGGTCGGCCAGGACGACGGCGTCCTCCCAGGCCTCGACCTGGCCGGCCAGGGTGGCGTCGGGCCAGAGGTGGTGGCTGTGGGCGGCCATGTGCAGCCGGCCAGGGACGGCGAGGGCCTTGGAGAACAGGTCCTTGCGCGCGGTCATCAGAGTTTCGTCCTTAGCGACCACAGCTCGGGGAAGGCCCGGCGGCGCAGCGTCGAGGCCAGATAGCCGACGCCGTCGGTGCCGCCCGTCCCGGGCCGGCCGCCGATGATCCGCTCGACCGTCAGCACGTGCTTGTGGCGCCAGGTGACCAGGGCGTCGTCCAGGTCGACCAGCTTCTCGGCCAGCTGGTACAGCTCCCAATAGCGCTGCGGGTCGCGATAGACCTCCAGCCAGGCGGCCTCCACCTCGGGCGAGGGCGCGTAGGTCTGGCTGAAGTCGCGGTTCAATGCACGATCCGGCACGGCCAGGCCGTGCCGAGGAAGTTGCGCGATGGCCACGTCGTAGAGGCTGGGCGCGTCGAGCGCGGCCTGCAGCTGCCCCAGGGCCGAGGACCCCTCCTCGTGGAACTTCAGGAAGCTCTGGTCCTTCAGGCCCAGCAGATATTCCAGCGTCCGGAACTGGTGCGACTGGAAGCCCGAGGACGAGCCGAGGTCGCCCCGGAAGCTCAGATAGTCGGCCGGCGTCATGGTCGCCAGGACATCCCAGGACAGGGTCATCACCGTCTGGATCCGCGACACCCGCGCCAGGGCCTTGTAGGCCGGCTCGACGTCGTGGGCCGCGATCAGCCGCTTGGCCAGCTCGACCTCGTGGATGATCTCCTTGAGCCACAGCTCCTTGGTCTGGTGGATGACGATGAACAGCAGTTCGTCGTGCCGGTCGCTCTGCGGCTTCTGGGCCGCGAGCAGTTCGTCCAGCGCCAGATAGCGCGCGTAGGTCATGTCTTTCGCCATGGAGACCCCTATGCCGCTTTTCGCGGCGCCTCGCTACTCCGGGCGGGTGACACGGATGGCTGGCCGTCGGGAGCGGGCGCCCCTAGAATGCCCGCCACCAAGCCGCACTCCCAGAACCGCCTCAAGGAGCCCTGGCGTTTGAAAGCCTCGACTTGATCACGCAATATGGATGGTCCGACGCGCTGGCGCGGGACTTCAAGCCGCACGCCCGCGCCGGCTACGTTCCCGGGCGCGTCGTCGTCCAGCGGCGCGACGGCTATCTGGTGACCGCCGACCGGGGCGAGTTGCGCGCCAAGCTGTCCGGCCGCCTGCGCCACGAGGCCCGCGAGATCGGCCATCCCGCCGTCGGCGACTGGGTGGCGATGTCGGTCAACGCCGCCGAGCGCACCGCCACCATCCACGCCCTTCTGCCGCGCCGCACCGCCTTCATCCGCCGGGCCGCCGACAGCCTGCAGACGCCGCAGGTCATCGCCGCCAATGTCGACCTGGCCTTCATCGTCACCTCGATGAACGGCGACCTCAACCCGCGCCGGATCGAGCGCTACCTGGCCGCGGCCTGGCAGAGCGGCGCGCGGCCGGTGGTCGTGCTGACCAAGTCGGACCTGTGCGCCGACACGGGCCCGCAGACCGCAGAGATCGAGGCCCTGGCCGCCGGCTGCCCGGTGGTCAGCATATCGGCGCGGCAAGGGGTCGGCCTGGACGCCCTGCTGGCTCATCTGGCGCCGGGCGAGACCTGCGTGCTGATCGGCTCGTCCGGTGTCGGCAAGTCCACCCTGGTCAATGTGCTGCTGGGCGAGCAGCGCATGGCGACCGCATCCGTCCGCGAAGGCGACGACAAGGGCCGCCACACCACCAGCCACCGCGAGCTCGTTTTGCTGCCCGGCGGCGGGCTGATCGTCGACACCCCCGGGGTGCGCGAGATCGGCCTGGTCGACGCCGAGGACGGCGTCAGCGTGGTGTTCGACGACATCGAGCAGCTGACCCAGACCTGCAAGTTCAGCGACTGCGCCCACGCCAACGAACCCGGCTGCGCCGTGCGCGCGGCCCTGGACGATGGGACGCTGGATCCCGACCGTTGGGCGCACTTCCAGAAGCTGGGGCTGGAGCTGGCCGCCATGGAGCAGAAAGCCGAGCGCCTGGCGCGGGACGCCGAGCGGCGACGCCAGGGCGGGCTGCAGAAGGGCTATCGCGCCACCAAGAAGGACGTTCGCGGCGGCGCCGATCGCTGATCGCGCCGCGCCGCCGCACGCCGTTCTCTGAGAATTTGGACCCTTCCCCCGGCCGAACGGGTTAGGGGTGGAGCTCCAGACCGAAGAGAGACCCTTGCCATGCCCGCTTTCACCATCGTCACGACCAGTGCGACCCAAGGCAGCGATGCGGCGGAGGTCAGCTCGCTGGCCGATGAGTTCGGCAGCGACAGCGAAGCCCTGGGCTATTCGCGCCGCATGGCCGACGAGATGCTCAGCATGGCCAACCAGCTGTCGCTGGACTTCGACTACAGCCATGTCGGCCTCTATGAAGGCGACCTGATCGACGAGGAGGTCGATCCCAGCCACGCCGCGTTCCTGGGCGCGTGGGTGCTGGATGAGGAAGGCATCGCCTTCCTGCCGGCGGACGAGTTCCGCGACGGGACCGACGAGACCGAGGCGGAAGCCGAAGCCTCCTGACCTTGAGCCCGCCGGCCCGCTTTCAGAAGCGGGCCGGCGGCGCTTTCCCCTCCCCCTCCGCGCGTAACCTCGCTAAACCCTTCCTCATGGTTCAGTCGTCCGCGTCCGTCATCGCCGCGCCCCCTGTCGCGCCCCAAGCCGCGCTTCAGCCCGCTTCCGTCGCCACGCGCTCGCGCGTCGGCAAGACGCTGTCGATCGTCGCCCCCTGCTACAACGAGCAGGAGGTCCTGGACCTGTTCTTCGACCGCATCGACGCCGAGCTGGCCAGGCTGGGCGTCGACTACGAGATCGTCTGCGTCAATGACGGCAGCCGCGACCACACTTTGGCGGTGCTGCTGAAGCACCATCAGCGCGACCCGCGCATCAAGGTCATCAACCTGGCCCGCAACTTCGGCAAGGAGGTCGCCCTTTCGGCCGGCCTGGACGCGGTGACCGGCGACATGGTGGTGCCGATCGACTGCGACCTGCAGGACCCGCCGGAGCTGATCGGCCAGTTCATCGAGGCGTGGGAAGGCGGGGCCGACGTGGCCTATGGCGTGCGGGTCGACCGCAGCAGCGACACCTTCGTCAAGCGCCTGACGGCCCAGGGCTTCTACAAGGCCTTCAACCGGATGTCCGACGTCGACCTGCCCTACAACGCCGGCGACTACCGGCTGATGGATCGGCGCGTGGTCGAGGTGCTGCGCCAGCTGCCCGAGCGCAACCGCTTCATGAAGGGCCTGTTCGCCTGGGTCGGCTTCAAGCAGACGCCGATCCCCTACGCCCGCCCGGAGCGCGCGGCCGGGACCAGCTCGTTCCGCTACTGGAAGCTCTGGAACTTCGCGCTCGACGGCATCACCTCGTTCAGCACCGCCCCGATCCGGATCTGGAGCTATGTCGGCCTGATCGCCGGCCTGCTGGCGGCCTCTGCGGCCGTGTTCCTGGTGCTGCGCACCCTGCTGGAAGGCAACAAGGTCCCCGGCTATCCGTCGCTGATGGTGGTGATCCTGTCCGGCTTCGCCATCCAGATGCTGGCTATCGGCTCGCTGGGCGAGTACGTCGCGCGCATCTATCAGGAAGTGAAGGGTCGGCCGCTGTACGTGATCATGGACCGCTACGGCTTCGATCGCGCGCAAGGTCCGGACGCGTGAGCGCCCTGCTGACCCCGGCCCGACGCGAGTTCCTGGTCTCGGCCCTGCGCTATGGCGTAGCGGGCGTGGCCAACACCCTCGTCGGCCTGACCATCATCCTGGCCCTGGACGTCGGGCTGCACGTCGATCCGCACATCGCCAACGCCGTCGGCTATGCGGTCGGGGTCTGCGTGAGCTTCGCCCTGAGCAAGCTGTTCGTGTTCAAGGCCCGCCGCGCCGCGCGCTCGGCGCCGCTGCGCTACGGCGTGGCCGTGGCCGCAGCCTTCGCTCTGAACCAGGGCGTGCTGACCCTGGCCCGGATGGTATTGCCGCACGGCGCCCTGTTCGATGTCGCCGCCCAGGGCGCGGCCGTGGCAAGCTATACCGCCGCGCTCTTCCTGCTGAGCCATTTCTGGGTCTTCGCCCACCAACCCACCGCCGACCGGGACCCCGCATGGACCGCCTGATCTACGACCGCATCCGCGAGCTGGAGACCGACCACTGGTGGTTCGTCGGCCGCCGCAAGATCCTGCGCGGCCTGCTGCAGCGCCTGGCCCCGCCGGCCGGCGCGCGCATCCTGGAGGTCGGCTGCGGCGCGGGCGGCAATGTCCCGCTGCTGCGCGAGTTCGGCGAGGTGAAGGCCCTGGAGCCGGACGACGAGTCGCGCGCCTACGCCTCCGAGCGCCTCGGCCTGGCGATCGACACCGGCCTGCTGCCGGACGGCCTGCCCTACGCGCCGGAGACCTTCGACCTGGTCTGCGCCTTCGACGTGGTCGAGCATGTCGACGACGACGCCGGCTCGGTGAAGGCCCTGGCCAGGCTGGTCAAGCCCGGCGGCGCGATCCTGACCACGGTGCCGGCCTATCAGTGGATGTGGAGCCACCACGACGTGCTGCACCACCACAAGCGCCGCTACCTGCTGCCGCGCTACCGCGCCCTGTTCGAAGAGGCGGGCCTGAAGGTCGAGACCGCGACCTATTTCAACACCCTGCTGTTCCCCCTGGCCGCCGTGCAGCGCACCGCCAAGAAGCTGCTGAAGGACGACAGCGCCGACGACGCCATGCCGCCGTCGTGGCTGAACAAGGCCCTGGCCGGCGTGTTCTCGCTGGAGGCCCCCCTGGCCGTCGGCGGCGGCCTGCCGTTCGGCCTGTCGATCGCGGTGATCGCGCGGAAGGCTTAGCGAAATCGGCAGGTCGGCCGCCTGCTGGAAGCGGACATTGTGATCGTCTGTAGGGGGGTGGAAGTCGCCCCCCAAACAAACCCCTCTCTCATAGAGAGAGGGGTTCTAGAGTCCGCTCAGGGTCGAAGCACGCCATGGGCTTCCGGCCGGCCGGCGGACATTCGGATCACGACCGCCGACCACTGTCCGTCTCGGCAACCCCCTACCGCATGACCGGCGTCGGGATGATCCGCATCGCCTCCAGGCCCACGCCCAGTTGGCGGTCGTCGGGGCCCGCGCCCAGCTCGCGCGGGGTCTTCGGATCGTGGATGTCGAAGGTCACCTTCACGGTCTCGCCCTTCAGGGCTTCCGGCGGCAGGGCCAGCAGGTAGTCGTGGCGCAGCGCCGTGTGCAGGCCGAAGGTGAAGGTCTCCGGCTGACCGCCCGGGACCGAGACGGTGACCGTGCGCGACGGCGACTGCGGCGGCAGGAAGCCGAAGGCCGCGACCTGCACCGAGGCGCTGGAGAGCGTCCGCTGAGCCGGCGAGATCGGCAGTTCGACGACCGCGCGCTTGCCGCCGGACCAGACGCCGCCGCCTTCCGGCAGGCCCCAGCCCTCGCGCAGATAGGGCACGCCCGAGCCGCCCGCCTTGAACAGCAGCGACCGCGGCTCGATGCACGGACCGATCATCACCACGACCAGGCCGACGGGCTTGCCCGAGCGGCAGCCGGGCTTGTCATAGGCGTCGCCCGGCAGGGTCACGATATAGTCGACGTCGCCCGGACGGTCCGGTCGGCCGTCGGCCAGCAGGCTCAGCACATTGCCGCCGTGGGGCGAGCGCAGCATGGCGATGGTGGCCATGTAGGTGGTCACCGGCTTCACGTCGGACGCCGAGAACATCACCTTCTCGCCCTCCAGGCCGCGCGTCAGGCGCACCTCGCGCACGTCGTGGAGGATGGCGTTCAGCCGGGGGACGTCCAGGGCGCTGGGCCGCAGGAACAGGCACAGCATCAACACCAGCTGAGCGGCGAAGGCCGGAGCCGGGCCGAGCGCGGAAACCCAGGCGGGTCTATTGTCTTCGGCGGGGGCCTCGGCGGGGACCGCGCGCACGCCCAGCACGGTCAGGAACCAGAGCGGCGTCACGAAAGCCAACAGGGTGAAGACCCCGAAGCTGTGCTTGAGGACGGCGTATTCCGAGCCGTCGCCCTTGAACACGTACATGCCGTACTGGGCCAGCATGGCCAGGGCCGCGGCCGCGCCCAGGCAGGCCAGCAGCACGGTGGCGGCGGTCGGGCCGGCGTCGGCCTCGACCGCGCCGGGATCGCGGCGCAGCTCGACCAGCAGCACCCAGGCCGACAGCAGGGCCAGCACGATGGCGGCGGCGGCCAGGCCGTTCAGCGGCATGGCGGTGGCCAGGTGCAGGCTGCCGTTGTTGGCCGCCATCCAGCGCATGCGCCAGAAATAGGGGCTGCCGACGACGCCGCCGGCGATGGCGACAAGGCCCACCAGCCCGACCCAGTCGAAGCGGCGGGCGTGGATCAGGTCGCGCAGCCAGGCCAGGCCCAGCATGGCCATCAGGGCGCCGGCCAGTTTCAGGGTCGGCACCAGGTGGAAGCAGCCGCAGAACAGCACCGCGGCGGTGGCGTAGACCACGTAGAGCGGACGCGAGCGGGGCAGCAGCGCCGCGCCGCCGACCAGGCACAGCATGGCCACGGCCTCGCCGACGATCTGCGGGAAGAAGAAGTTGTTGACCAGCTCGGCCCCGAACGCCCCGCGCACGGCGAAGATGTTGACGAGCATGAAGCCGAGGCTGGCGACCAGATAGGTCAGCGACACTCGCCGCGCCTGGTCGAACAGCACCAGCCAGACCACCGCCGCCGACAACACCCCGGCCATCAGCAGGGCGTTCAGCTCGGACCAGCCCAGGGTGGCGAACAGGGCCGCGAACCGGTGGCTGAGCTTGGGGTAGATGAACATCTCGGCCATGAATTCATGGCCCTTCTGCGGGATCAGGAAGGCGTGGCGCACGACCTCCATGACCTGCAGGTGGTAGGAGCTGTCCACCGACAGCGACAGCAGGCGGTCGGTCGACAGCAGGCCGGCCAGCAGCACGCACCAGACCGCCGCGCCGACGCCCCACATCCACTTGGTGTTGTTCGCCACTGGATCCCTCAACTCGATTCTCGCGCGCCCCACGCGCGAGGTTTTCTAGCAGCAAAACGCTAGGGTGAAAGCTTTGGAGGCCAAGGCCTCAGGGCGCCGCCAGCTCGCCGGGCTTCACGGGCGTCAGGCCCGGGATTCCCGCCAGGTCGCGGCCGCAGGCCACGCCAGGACCGAAGTGGTGGCAGTCCGTCCGCTTGGCGATGGGCGCCAGCACGCCGCCGCGCGCCACCCCGTCGGCCACCACCACGGTGATGCGCCGGTCGCCGGGCGCGGCGTCGACGAAGGTCTCCGGCCGGGTGACGATGCAGGGCGGGTCGCTGTCGCGCGCGGTGGGGAAGGTGTTGCCCGTGCCGCCCACGCGGCCGATGGCCTGGAACATCTGCCGCATGACCCTCAGGTCGCGCCAGTTGGCCGAGCAGTAGTAGGTCGGAACGAAGACCCAGGGCCGGTTGGCCGTTTTCGGGCTGGACACCAGGGCGACCGGATAGCTCAGCGGGTCCAGCGAGGCGAAGGTCTCGCGCACGCCGTGGCGCAGATGGCTGGTGTCGACGGCCTGCACGGCCAGGACGGCGGCCAGCACCGCCATCCCCGTCCGGCGCGGCAGGCGGCTGGCCCAGGTGACGGCCAGCGCCAGCAGCAGGTAGCCGACCGCCCAGAAGAACCGCCCGTAGGCGCGGAAACCGCCGATCACCTCGGCGATCTCGCCCTTGGGCCGCGGCAGGTCATAGATGTGGGTCTTGAAGGCGTAGGCCGACCAGCCCACCGCCCAGACCGTCAGGCCGAGCATGGCCAGGGTCATCGGCGCCCAGCGCACCCAGAAGGCCTTGGAGACGCCGCCCTGTCGCACGGCCAGGGTGGCCTGGAAGCCGGCCATGGCCAGGACCAGCAGCAGGGCGCCCGCGCCCAGATACTGGAAGCCCTCGAAGCTCTGGCCGCCGGTGGCGTCCATCACGCCCTCGTACCACGAGCCGTTCCAGGCCTGGCCGGCCAGGGTCGAGGCCTGCGGCCAGAACGGCCCGACCAGGTTCATCGAATAGAGGCCCAGCGCCGTCGCCGCCCCCGTCCAGCCCCGGCCGTCCCGGTAGTCCAGCAGCCAGACCGAGACGGCGATCGCCGCGCCGGCCAGGACCACGGCCCCGGCCACGCGACCCCAGGCGCCGGCCCGGCGCTGCAGCAGCTCGGCCAGCAGGGCCGCGCCGAACACCGCGCCCACCGGCGGCAGGTGATAGGCGTGGACCCCAACCACCAGGGCCAGCAGCGCCGCGAAGCCCGCGATCCGCCGCCAGGTCAGCCCCTCGCGCGCCGACCGCACCGACAGGGTCAGGGCCAGCAGCAGGATCCAGTGGCCCGACAGGGCGATATGGCCGAACTGTCGGGCGATCCAGGCCGGAACCATCAGCGCCATCAGTCCGCCCAGCAGCAGCGTCCAGCGGTCGGTGACGCCCAGGGCCCGCAGCAGGCCGATCATGCTCCAGGCCTGCAGCGGATAGGACAACAACAGGAACAGGCCGATCGGGTTGAACACGTGCGACAGGCCGGTCGCCTTCAACACCAGGGACAGCCAGGGGATGCTGTCTGTGAAGACGATCGAGATCGGCTTGTCGCCCAGCCCGCTCACCGCGGTCAGCGGCCAATGCCAGGGCTGGCGCAGAAAGGCCTCGTAGCCCGCGTTCATCACGGCCATGTCGCCCTTGGGCCGGGTCCAGAACACCGCCTTGGCCGAGGCGATGTCGAAGCCGAACATGAAGCCGCACAGCACGACCGGGATCAGCGTCGCCGCCAGGGCGAACAGGATCCGACTCCCATCGCTTTTGGGATCGACCTTGAACGAAACCATGCGCTCCCCCGAGAACTCGAGGCCCTGCTTAACATCGAAGCTTCGCCCCGCGCAGCCCCGCCGATGGCCGGGGCGTCGCCGGAACAATTACACTTGTAAATAGTTTAGACTTGTAATTCTCAAATTCATCGTCAAACCTCGCCAGGGACGGATGGGAGGCAGGCCATGACGGTGCGGGATTTCGGGACGCGGACCACGCGGCGGCGGTGGACGCCGCTGATCTTCTCGGGCGTGGCCGTGATCGGGATGCTGGGGGCCTTGCTGTTCACCGGCTTCGACCTGGCTTCGTTCGAGCGCGACAACGCCTTCCTGCCCCGGCCCAGCCCCGAACAGCTGGCCCGCTATCGTCCCCGCGCCCAGACCGAGTGGCGGATCGTGCGGGCCAATCTCGACAGCCGCCTCGACCAGACCCTGCCGCTGGAGCTGGGCGCGGTGTGGGCCACCCGGAAGGGCCGGATCTGCGGGCTGGTCAACGGCCGCGGCAGCTTCGGCGGCCTCTCCAGCATGGTGCGGTTCTACACGGTCGACCAGCGGCCGGTGTTCCACCAGGACGTCGAGCACGTCGCCTTCCAGAAGGCCTGGTTCGAGTGCCGCCGCGACCAGTATGTGGCCCTGCACGCCGGGACCATGGAGCCGGGCTTCTGCGGCAGCGAGGCCGGGCGGCGGCATTGCTACAACGTGCGGAACGGCGCGCGGGAATAGGTCGACGGCCTCGGGCGCCAGACTTCGGCTGTCATGGTCATGTCACACCGATCGCGCCCCGTAGCCGCTAGAAGCCGTCTCCATCGAACCTTGCTTCCCTGGGAGACGTCCATGCTCAAAGGTCTTTTGGCCGCCGCCTCATTGTCGCTGGCGATCGGATCGCCCGCCCTGGCGCAGCCCGCCCCTCCGCCGAAGGCCAAGAACGTCATCCTGTTCCTGGCGGACGCAGGCGGCGTTTCGTCGGTGAGCGCCGCCAGCCTGCTGGGCTATGGCGAGCCCTTGAAGCTGCGCGTCCAGCACTGGCCCAACCTCGGCCTCAGCGACACCACGCCGGTCGACCAGTTCGTGTCGGACTCGGCCAACGGCATGTCGGCGATCATGACCGGCGTGAAGACCCGCAACGGCGTGATCAGCCAGTCGCCCGCCGCCGTGCGCGGCAAGACCGACGGCGAGCCGACCAAGACCCTGCTGGAATACGCCGAGGAACACGGCCTGCGCACTGGCGTCGTCACCTCCCAGCCGATCACCGACGCCACGCCGGCGGCGACCTACGCCCATTCGAACGATCGCGGGAAGTGGGGCGAGATCTTCCAGCAGGCCTTCGCCCCGCGCTACGGCGACGGCGTCGACGTGCTGTTCGGGACCGGCCGAGCCAAGATCGGCCAGCAGCTGGCCACGGCGGGAACCGGTTTCGACCAGATCGCCAAGGCGCATGATCGCCCCGTCTACGCCCGGCTGGAGGACGCCCCGCCCGCCAATGCCAGGCCCGTGGTCGTGGCCGACCAGATCGACACCCGCGCGGCGACGCTGCGGGCGCTGGACGTGCTGAAGGGCTCGCCCAAGGGCTATCTGCTGGTGGTCGAATGGGACGCCCACACCGACGACCCGCGCGAGGGCCTTCAGCACATCGTCGACTTCGACAAGCTGATCGCCGAGGTCGAGACGCGCGTCGACCTGAAGGACACCCTGCTGGTGTTCACCGCCGACCATTCCTTCGGCCTGCAGGTGGACGGCGGCCGGCGCGGCGAGCCGCTGCTGGAAGGCTACGAGGCCTGGAAGGCGACCCAGACGCCGGGCGCCAAGGAGGAGGACGTCATCCGCCTCAAGAACGTCATGGTCAACCGGAGCCACACGGGCGAGGAAGTCGCCGCCCTGGCTGTCGGCCCCGGGTCCGAGCGGGTGCGGGGCTACTTCCCCAACACCCACCTGTTCGACGTGATGATGGACGCCTGGGGCTGGAAGAAGGACGGGAAGTAGCTTCCGCATAGATCCTCCCCCGCGCTGCGGGGGAGGTGGCCCAGAGGGCCGGAGGGGGCCAGCTCGGCCTGGGCAGCACTCGCCCCCTCAGTCGGCTCCGCCGACAGCTCCCCCGCATCGCGGGGGAGCATCTTCAGCTAAGCCCCTACTCCGCCGCGTAGCTCTGCAGCGGGCGCACGTCCAGGACCTCTTCGGGCGCCACCGCGATGGCTTGCGCCGCCGCCAGGGCCCCGGCCGAGGTCGTGTAGTACGGCACCTTCATCATCAGGGCGGTGCGGCGGATCTCGAAGCTGTCCTCCAGGGCCTGCTTGCCCTCGGTGGTGTTGAACACCAGCTGGACGCCGCCGTTCTTCATCACGTCGACGATGTGCGGACGGCCCTCCAGGACCTTCTTCACATAGTCGACCTGGACGCCCTGCTCGGCCAGATAGGCGCGCGTGCCCTCGGTCGACAGCACCGTGAAGCCGGCCGCCTGCAGCAGTTTCACCGGCTCGACGATCCAGGGCTTGTCGCTCTCCTTGACCGAGACGAAGGCCACGCCCTTGCGGGGCAGCTTCACGCCGCCGCCCAGCTGGCTCTTGGCGAAGGCGCGGGCGAAGGCGGGAGCCATGTCGGCCTCGCCCTCGCGCTTCCAGTCCAGGCCCATGACCTCGCCGGTCGAGCGCATTTCCGGGCCCAGCACCGTGTCGACGCCGGCGAAGCGGGCGAACGGGAAGACCGCTTCCTTGACCGCGATGTGGTCGTAGGGGACGTCCTTGAGGCCGAAGCTGGCCAGGGTCTCGCCGGCCATGATCTTGGCGGCGATGGCGGCGACGGGCTGGCCGATGGTCTTGGCCACGAACGGCACGGTGCGCGAGGCGCGCGGGTTCACTTCCAGCACATAGATGCGCGGATTCTCGCCGTGCGGCTCCTCGATGGCGAACTGCACGTTCATCAGGCCGCGGACGTTCAGAGCCAGGGCCATCTTCACCGTCTGGCGCTTCAGTTCCTCGACCGTTTCGGCCTTCAGCGAGAAGGGCGGCATCGAGCAGGCCGAGTCGCCCGAGTGGACGCCGGCTTCCTCGATATGCTCCAGCACGCCGGCCACGAACACGTCCTTGCCGTCGCACAGGGCGTCGACGTCCACCTCCGTGGCGCGGCTCAGATAGTGGTCCAGCAGGATCGGGTGCTCGAACGAGATCTCGCCGGTGTTGGCGATGTAGCGTTCCAGGTGCTCGTGGTCGCGGATGATCTCCATGCCCCGGCCGCCCAGCACGTAGGACGGACGCATCACGAACGGGAAGCCGATCTTGTCGCCTTCGGCCCGGGCCTCGTCCCAGGTGCGGGCGATGGCGTTCTCGGGCTGGGCGATGTCGAGGCCGTTCAGCAGTTGCTGGAAGCGCTCGCGGTCCTCGGCCAGGTCGATGGCGTCGGGGCTGGTGCCCAGGATCGGCACGCCGGCTTCTTCCAGGGCGTGGGCCAGCTTCAGCGGGGTCTGGCCGCCGAACTGGACGATGACGCCGGCCAGCGTGCCCTTGCTCATCTCGACATGCAGCAGCTCCAGCACGTCCTCGGCCGTCAGCGGCTCGAAGTACAGGCGGTCGGAGGTGTCGTAGTCGGTCGAGACGGTCTCGGGGTTGCAGTTGACCATGATCGACTCGATGCCGATGGCGTCGAGCGCGAAGGCCGCGTGGCAGCAGCAGTAGTCGAACTCGATGCCCTGGCCGATCCGGTTGGGACCGCCGCCCAGGATCACCGCCTTCTTGCGGTCGGACGGCTCGCTCTCGCACTCGGGAACCTGGCCCAGGGCGCCGGTCTCGTAGGTCGAGTACATGTAGGGCGTCGAGGCCAGGAACTCGCCGGCGCAGCTGTCGATGCGCTTGAAGACCGGGCGGACCGACAGCTCCTGACGCAGGGCGCGCACGGCGCCTTCGGTCGAGCCGGTCAGCTTGGCGAGGCGCGCGTCGGAGAAGCCTTGGGCCTTGAGGGCGCGGAAGCCCGCGGCGTCCTTGGGCAGGCCGCCGGCGCGGACCCAGCCTTCCTGGCGGATCAGCTCGGCGATCTGGCGCAGGAACCAGGGCTCGTAGGAACAGGCGGCGTTGACCTCTTCCACGGTCAGGCCGTGGCGGAAGGCCTGGGCGATGACGCGCAGGCGGTCGGGAGTCGGGGTGCCCAGGGCGCGGATCACCGCGGCCTTGCCGGTGTCGGGATCGTCGGCGCCGTGGATCTCCACCTCGTCGAAGCCCGACAGGCCGGTCTCCAGGCCGCGCAGGGCCTTCTGGACGCTTTCCTTGAAGGTGCGGCCGATGGCCATCACCTCGCCGACCGACTTCATGGCCGTGGTCAGCAGCGGTTCCGAACCCGGATACTTCTCGAAGGCGAAGCGCGGGATCTTGGTGACGACATAGTCGATGCTGGGCTCGAACGAGGCCGGGGTCGCGCCGCCGGTGATGTCGTTCTTCAGCTCATCCAGGGTGTAGCCGACGGCCAGGCGCGCGGCGACCTTGGCGATCGGGAAGCCGGTGGCCTTCGAGGCCAGGGCGGACGAGCGCGACACGCGCGGGTTCATCTCGATGACGACCATGCGGCCGTCCTTCGGGTTCAGGGCGAACTGGACGTTCGAGCCGCCGGTCTCGACGCCGATCTCGCGCAGCACGGCGATCGAGGCCGCGCGCATCCACTGGTATTCCTTGTCCGTCAGGGTCAGGGCCGGGGCGACGGTGATCGAGTCGCCGGTGTGGACGCCCATCGGGTCGATGTTCTCGATCGAGCAGACGATGATGCAGTTGTCCGCCGTGTCGCGGACCACTTCCATCTCGTATTCCTTCCAGCCGAGGACGCTTTCCTCGATCAGGACTTCCGTGGTCGGCGAGAGGTCCAGACCGCGCGCGACGATCTCCTCGAACTCCTCGACATTGTAGGCGATGCCGCCGCCGGTGCCGGCCAGGGTGAACGACGGACGGATGATCGCCGGCAGGCCGACGAACTCCAGGCCTTCGCGGGCCTCGTCCATGTTGTGGGCGGCCTTGGACTTGGGGCTTTCGAGGCCCAGCTTGTCCATGGCGTCGCGGAACTTCTGGCGGTCCTCGGCCTTGTCGATGACCTCGGCCTTGGCGCCGATCATCTCGACGCCGAACTTGGCGAGCGTGCCGTCGGCTTCCAGGGCCAGGGCCGTGTTCAGCGCGGTCTGACCGCCCATGGTCGGCAGCAGGGCGTCGGGACGCTCCTTCTCGATGATCTTGGCGACCATCTCAGGCGTGATCGGCTCGATATAGGTCGCGTCCGCCACGTCCGGATCGGTCATGATCGTGGCCGGGTTCGAGTTGACCAGGATGATCCGGTAGCCCTCGGCCCGCAGCGCCTTACAGGCCTGGACGCCCGAATAGTCGAACTCGCAGGCCTGACCGATGACGATCGGGCCGGCGCCGATGATCAGGATCGAGGAAAGGTCGGTTCTCTTGGGCATGGCTAACTCGCGCAAAGACACGGTCGCGCACATCCGCGCGCCCGCTGTCGACCATCTTGCAGGTTAAGCCGCCCGTTTAGAGACGGAGTCGGCCCGGCGCAACCCCCGCGTCTCACGAGGCGGTTAACGCCAGTCTTGCCGAACGAAGTTCAGCGAGCGTCGCAGCTCTTCAGGTCGAAGAACTGGCGCGGAAGGCTGTCACGGTCCGCGTCGTCGCGCGGCGACGGTCGGCGCGGTTCTGAGCGCATGGACCGCCTTTTCGGCGGCGATGCGGCGAACATGAAGGCTCTAGGGGTTCGCCGCCGCCGAGGCGTCCTTCGACGCCGCGGCCGCCGCCTTCGCCTCCGCCGAAGGATCGGTGGGCGCGACCCAGGCGGCTCCCGTCTTGCCCATCTTGTAGCCCAGGGTGAACAGCGACCGCAGGCTCTTGGACGAGAAGTCCAGGCCCGAGAAGTCGCCCTGCGCGTCGTCCGGGATGGCCGTGTACTGGAAGACCCCGCCGTTGCGGCGCGTGAACGCGGCGTTGGCGGTCAGGTTGGTGCGCATCTGGGCCTTGTTCATGGCGATCCACGAGCGCCCCAGGATCGACAGGGCGTCGCCCTTGGTGAAGCCGAAGCCGCCGTCGATCTGACCGTTGACGATCACGCGCACCTCGCCGGGCCCGGCCTTGTCGCGCCCAGGCAGGATCGACAGCAGCAGGGCCTCCGGCGCGATGAAGAAGGGCGTGGTCACGCTGCCGTCGACATGCATCTCCGAGAGCTTGCGATTGGCGCCCTGGACCTCGATCAGGCTGGGCGGGAACACGCCCGGAATGCTGGCTGAGGCCACCAGCACGTCGCGGAACAGCTGCAGGGAGGCCGCGTCGCCGCGCGCGGCGATGGCGCCCATGTCCCAGATCACCGTCTGCTCGGTGTCGAGATTGGTCGTGGCGATCAGCAGCCGCCGCCCCTTGGCGTTCTCCAGGGCCACGGCGTAGAGCATGGGGTAGTCGACATACTTGTCGACCAGCTGCCGCAGCGCGTGGTTGCGGAAGACGCTGGGCGCGAAGAACAGGTCCAGCCCGCGCCTCTGCAGGATGCGGTCGACGGCGTCGCTGGTGTAGGCCTGGGTCAGGCGCCGATCCCAGTCCTTGCCCAGAAAGGCGAAGGGCGCGGTCAGGGCGCCGGTCGAAACCCCGGTGACGATGTCGAACTCCGGCCGGGTTCCGGCGTCGGACCAGCCAACCAGAACGCCCGCTCCGTAGGCGCCGTTCGAGCCGCCGCCCGAGATCGCCAGCACATTGACCTTGCGCCCCGCGATGCGGTCGTGAACGCCCTGGGCGAACTTCAGGCTGGCCTCCGGATCGACCGCGCTGAAGCGGACATCGACCAGGCCGCTCGGGGCGACCGACCCCAGGTCGGAAGCCGTGAACGCATCGCGCGGGAGGGTGCCGCAGGCCGTGAGGACCAGGACGAGGGTCAGAGCGGCTAAGGCGCGAAGGCCGCGCATGGGGCGTCTCCGGATTTGGGGCGATGATTAGCCAAATTGGCCCGCCAGGGGAATGACCCGTCTGCCCCAGGCCGATGCTTGCAAGTCATTATTGATAGAAAATGAGACGATCTCGCGTGGCGGATGATGGTCACGGAGGCGCGGGCCGAACGCGCGCGGCGCGCCGAGCGGCCGAATGAAAGCGGGCGAGTAAAGAGGGCGGCCCAAACGAAAACAGGCCAGCGCGAGCGCTGGCCTGTTGACTTGAACCCGTGGGTCCAACCGCGTCGGGTCGATTAGACCGCTTGCAGTTGGCCGGCCGAGGTCTTGCCGCTGCGGCGGTCGACTTCCGGCTCGAACGAGATCTTCTGACCTTCGTTCAGCGAGCCGAGGCCCGCGCGTTCGACGGCCGAGATGTGCACGAAGATGTCCGCGCCGCCGTTGTCCGGCTGAATGAAGCCAAAGCCCTTGGTGGAATTGAACCACTTCACGGTGCCAGTAGCCATGGTGAGTATCCTTGTAGACAAGTGTGTTCGTCGGCCGAAAACGTCCCGATCGACGATCAAATTTCGTTGGAAGTTCGGAAGGCGCGTCCGGCGCTCCACCACGGGAGCAAGGAATAGCAGGCCGAGCGGCAGCGAATTCGATACCCCACAGTCGGCGATTTTATTTCAGAAATCAAGGCCGGAATTTCCGGTCTACTTAACGGGAATCTCGGCCCCCCGCTGGGCTTCAAGCTTTGCCTCGTCAGCCGGCCGGACGTCACCGACGCGCCCGCCCGCCCGCTCGAAGATCGCGGCTCGCGCGAAATCGGTCTTGCGAGACTCGTAATTGCAATTCATTCTCATAAGCATCATCGCGAGGAGACGACGATGGTTCTGCGGGAGACGGGCGCCAGCTGGCTGGCGTCGATGATGCGGGCCGAGCGCGAGCCCGAAGAGCGGAGCGCGCCGGAACCGGCGTCGCTGCTGGACGGCGCGCCGGAGCCGGAAATGGTCGAGGCGCTGGAGCGATGGACGTTCTCCCGCGGGAGAACGGTCGCGGAGTGACCGAGCGGGGCCCCCTCCCCCTCCGCCTCACTTCGCGAACGGCCATATCCAGGCGATCAGCCATGGCGCGATCAGCAGGATCAGCGCGGTGAGCGGCGCGCCCAGCCGGGCGTAGTCCCCGAATCGATAGCCGCCCGGGCCCAGCACCAGGGTGTTGCACTGGTGGCCGACGGGCGTGAGGAAGTCGCAGCCCGCCCCCACCGCCACGGCCATCAGGAACGGATCGGGCGACAGGCCCAGCCGCTGGGCCACGCCCATGCCGATCGGGGCGGCGATCAGCACCGTGGCGGCGTTGTTCAGGAACGGCGTGGCCGCCATGGCCACGGCCATCATCGCGGTCAGGGTGGCGATCGGCGGCAGGCCGTGGAAGGCCCCCGACAGCCAGGCGGAGATCAGGTCGGCGCCGCCGGTCTTCTGCACCGTGTCGCTGACCGGGATCAGGGCCGCGACCAGCACCAGCACCGGAGCCTCCAGGGCCGCGTAGGCCTCGCGCATCCGCAGGGCGCCGACGGCCACCACCAGCACCGCCGCGCCGAAGAAGCCCGCCGCCACCGGGACCAGGCCGGTCGCCACCAGCCCCATGGCCACCGCCAGGATCACCACCGGCGCCAGCGCGTGCCGCACTCCGCCCAGCCGCACCTCGCGCTCGGCCAGCGGCAACAGGCCCAGGGCCTGCAGCGCGCCCGGCAGCGACTGCTCGGCGCCCTGCAGCACCACGAGGTCGCCGGCCTTCAGGCGGATGGTCGCCAGGCGGCCGGCCATGCGGCGCCCGCCGCGCGACACCCCCAGCAGGTTGACGCCATGGGTGTCGGAAAGGGTGACGCCGCGCGCCGACTGGCCGATCAGGTCGCTCTCGCGGCCGATCACCGCCTCGACCACGCGGATCTCCTCGGTCGGCTCGTTCATGGCCACCGGCCGGTCGGCGTCGCGCAGGCGCAGCTTGGCCGCGACGATCAGCTGGTTCAGCTCCTGCTGCTCGCCTTCCAGCAACAGCACGTCGCCGGGATGGATCTTGAGATTGGCGTGCGGCGCCTCGATGCGCTTGCGTCCGCGCAGGATGGCGACCACCGAGACCGCGCCCTCGGCGGCTCTCTTCAGGGCGCCGACGCTGCCGGCCTGGAAGCTCCAACCCTCGGGGACCTCGACCTCGGTGACATAGGCGCTGGCCGCCAGGGCCGCGTCGACATCGATGGCCGCCTTGCGGTCGCGCGGCAGCAGCCGGTAGGCGAAGGTCAGATAGGCGACGGCGATCACCGTCAGGATGCCGCCGACCGGGAAGAAGTCGAACATCCTGAACGGCTGACCCAGGGCCTCCTGGCGCACCTCCGAGACGATGATGTTGGGCGAGGTGCCGACCAGCACGGCCAGCCCGCCGACCAGCGAGCCGAAGCTCATCGGCATCAGCAGGCGACCGGGCGACACGCCGGTGCGGCGGGCGATCTGCAGGGCGCTGGGCATCATCAGGGCCAGGGCCCCGACGTTCTTGGTGGCCATGGACAGCACGGCCGTGGTCGCGGCCAGCACGGGAACCTGAGTGCGCTCGTCCTTCAGCCTGGGTAGCAGCGGGGCCATGACCAGGTCGACGATTCCCGAGCGCGCGACGGCGGCGCTCAGCACCAGGGCGCTGGCGATGATGATGACGATGTCGTTGGCGAAGCCCTCGAAGGCCGCCTTCACGGGGATCAGGCCCATGGCCATGCCCGCCGCCAGCGCCCCCAGGGCGATCAGGTCGTAACGCCACCGCCCCCACACGAACGCGGCGATGGTGGCCGCGATCAGACCGAACGCGAGGCCTTGGTGCAGTGTCACGTGTGGAGTTCCCCGAAGCTGTGCTTCGGGGAAACGGGCGGAGCGGTGAAAAGATGCTCCCCGCGATACGGAGGAGCATCCGACCCTAGTTCAGCGCCTTGCGCGCGGCTTCCCAGTACTGGGCGCCGGTGATCAGGGTCACCAGGGTCGCCAGCCACAGCAGGCCGTGGGCCACGATCGTGAAGCCGCCCATCACGCTCGGCTCCGGCGACAGGCCGAACGCGCCCCAGCTGGCCAGGATCAGTTCGGCGCCGATGGCCACCAGCTGCAGCGTCGTCTTCCACTTGGCCAGCAGGGTCACCGGCAGCTTGACGCCCTTGCCCGCGCCCACCTCGCGCAAGGCGCTGACCGCGAACTCGCGGAACAGGATCAGGCCGGCCGGCAGCACGACCATGGCGTTGGGCCCCAGCGCCATCAGGCCCAGCAGGGCGCCGCAGACCAGGATCTTGTCGCCGATGGGGTCGAGGATCGCGCCCCAGACGCTGACCGCATCCAGCTTCCGCGCCAGCCAGCCATCGAAGAAGTCGGTCACCGAGGCCACCACGAAGGCGTAGAACGCCCAGCGCTCCAGCCGCAGCTGCGCTTCGGCCGTCAGGGTCTCGCTCAGATACGGCACGGCGCCCGCCGCGGCCGCCAGGGCGACGAACATGAACAGCGCCATCACGAGGCGCGAGCCGGTCAAGATATTGGGCAGGTTCTTCATGGCGCTGTTCATAACGCACAAAAGCCCGAAGGGGCTACGGCCACGCTCCTTGGAGCCCTCATTGGCGCGTTCCGGCCCCGGGATCGCGAGCGGCGAAACCGCTGCCGCCGGCGCCTAACGCGCTTTAACCGAGACGTCTGATTTTTGAGACGCCGGGCGCGACTCGCTTCGCTATACAAGTTCGAAGAGCGGCGAGGCGCTCGTCACGGCGGGGCCGCCCAGGCATGGAAGACCCGGACCAGCGAGGCTTTGGACGGCGGCGCGGCGTCAGTTCGGTGCGCGGCCGGCTCGTGCTCCTGACCGTCAGCCTGTTGGTTCCGGCCCTGCTGTCGATGGGCTTTCTGCTGGCCAGCGCCGACCGCGAATCGCGCGGGCGCCTGTACCAGCAACTGGTCACCACCGCCCGGGCCCTGAACGGCGCCGTCGACCGCCAGGCGGCCGTGGGCGTCTCGACGGCCGAGACCCTGGCCACCGACCAGGCCCTGGTCAACGGCGACTGGGCCGCCTTCCACGCCCGCGCCCGCCGCGCCATGGAGCGACGCCCCGGCTGGATCGTCATCGCCGACGCCGACGGCCAGCAGGTGGTCAACACGCTCAAGCCCTATGGGGCGCCCCTGCCCCGCATCAAGCGCACCCGCGAGGAGGCCGCCGCCTTCTCGGCCGGGCGGAGCAAGGTTTCGGACCTGCTGGACGGCCCCGTCGCCGGCAAGCCGGTGATCACGGTCGGCACGCCGATCGTGGTCAAGGGCCGGTTCTACGTCCTGTCCTACGTGGTCGACGCGGCCTCGTTCGCCTCGGTGTTCCGCCAGCAGCGGGTCCCCGACCGCTGGGTGGCCACCCTGCTGGACAACCAACGCCATGTGATCGCCCGCTCGCGGCTGAACGAGACGTTCACCGGACGCCTGGCCTCCAAGGACATGGAGGAGAACCTCCGCCACTCGACCGAAGGCGTCAGCAAGAGCATCTCGCTGGAAGGCGTGCCGACCATGGTCGCCTATACCCGCTCGCCCCAGACCGGCTGGACCCTGGTGGTGGCCATCCCGCGCGAGGACCTGGCCAGCACGGTCAACCGGGCCGTGGCGGTGGGAACCGGGATCTTCCTTCTGCTGCTGGTGCTCGGCGTGGCCCTGGCGCTGGTCTATTCGCGGCGCATCAACCAGGAGATCCGCCGCCTGGTGTCGGACGCCGGCGCCATCGGTCGCGGCGAGACCCTGCCGCCCGCCGATCCCGACAGCCTGGAGGAGATCGCCGCCGTCCACGCCGCCCTCCGCCAGGCCTCCCGCGAGCTGAAGACCCGCGAGGAGCGCCAGGAGGTGATGATCAACGAGCTGAACCACCGCGTGAAGAACACCCTGGCCACGGTGCAGGCCCTGGCCCGCCAGACCTTCGCCAAGACGCCGAACGCCAAGGACGAGGGCGCGCCGCTCGAGGTGTTCACCGACCGGCTGATCGCGCTCTCGGGCGCCCATGACCTGCTGACCCGCACCGGCTGGCGCGAGGCCGACATGGCCGCCCTGGTCGAGGCCAGCCTGGGCGCGCATGTGGAGCGCGTCGATCGGTCCGGACCCGAGGTGGCCCTGGCCCCGCACACGGCCGTGGGCCTGTCGATGGTGTTCCACGAGCTGGCCACCAACAGCGCCAAGTACGGCGCCCTGTCCGCGCCGGGCGGCCGGGTCGAGGTGACCTGGAAGCGCGACCCGGTCACCGACAACCTGGTCTTCATCTGGCGCGACGTCGGCGGCCCGCCGGTCACCCCGCCCGCCTCGGCCGGCTTCGGCACCCGCCTGATCGAAAGCTCGATCCGCCGCGAGCAGAAGGGCCAGGCCCGGTTCGACTTCCGGCCGGACGGCCTGGTCTTCGAAGCCAATCTGCCCCTGCCCGAGCAGGCGCGATGGAGCAACACGTTCTGAGGACGGAAAGCCCCGCCGGTCCGCCCTTGCGCCGGGAGCCTCCACCGACCGCCCTAACAGCGGACATTCCGGTCGTCTATTCGGGGTGGCTAGCCGCCTTTAGCTTCCGCTAGGCGCTGCGCAACTCGCCTCGCGTTGATCGGCGACTCGGCTGCAATTAGCTCTAGCGCTTCCTTTGCCCGCGTTGCGATCATGACCTCGGGGCTTCCCTGACCGCCCCGATTGGCGAAGCGTAGGGCTTCGCGAACAGCTCGCCGAAGGTCTTCGCCTTTCAACTTCTTGAAGAGCGTCACAAAGTCCTGGGCGCTCAAATTGGCGAGGAACTCCACATCGCGTGTGTTCCAACCGCTTTGACAGCTAATGCGGATCAAGACGTCACCAGCGTCCAGCGCCGGTGGCGCGAACGAAGCGTGCTTCTCCACAAACGCCGCAATCAAATCCGGATCAGTGACATCGCCCTTGAACGCGTATTCACTGAGGTCCCAAAATTCCACCGGCTCGTTGCGGATATCGACATAGTACCGCGCTAAGGCCTTGGCCTGCTCCTCGCGGCCCAATTCCTTGAAGAGCCGGACCGTACCGCTCGCATTAAGCGGCGTGATCGCATTGGCGTTCGCTCGAAACGCCGCGTCCAGGCCGTCGAGCACCGCGTCAGCGTTGTCGTCGAACGAGTCGTGATATTTTGCCCAGGCCTCGTGGACGGAATTTCCTTGATCACCAAACTGCAAGCTGGCCGCTAGGTCATCGGCCGCCGCCTTCAGCTGCGCCTCGTCGAAGAAGCCACGCTCGACACCAGCCATGACCTTCAAGTCGAATTCGTCCGTCGATGAATATTCATACTCGATCAGCAGATCACGCCACTTGGCGTATTCTTCGGAAGGCTGACCGACCAGTCCGGTAAAGCGGTTGAATTTGCGCAAGAATTCGAGTGGTGGAGCGCTATCAGGCTGGAATTTGGAGAAGGTGTAAAGCGCCATGGATGACACCGCCTGCTCAAGGATCCTCCCGTCATAACCGAGAAGGATTTCACCTAGGCGTTTGGCATGTCGCTCGATCTTCTTGATGACCCGGATATTGACGATCGACAGCGTCACGCAATGACGCACTAATCGGTCTCGCAGGGCAATGCCTGGGCTGACTCCTATCTCAGCCGCTTCAGATGGAGAGGGATTGAAGGTCAGCGATATGTCCGCGACCTTCTCCAGCTGCGCTTCGAAGGCTTCCTTGCCATCTCCCGGAATTTTTTCTGCGTTCAGTAATACGATAACCTTGCAGGCCTTCTGTTCCTTTAGTTCGGAGACCAGGCCCAGCACATCGTGTACTGCCAGGCCTTTTCCCGACCGTTCCAAATCATCAATGCAAATGAGCTGAGATCCCATGGTCGCAAATAACACCCGCTCGCTGAGCGCCACATAGTCCTTCACCTTAGGCGTCAAGCGCGCATAAGCCGTGAGCTTTCGCCCGCCAGCTTCGGCCGATTTTATGACCGAGGCGAGGTTTGGCTTTGTGGGCGCCCCTGCGAGCGGAACCGTGTTTTCAAATACAGCACTACGAACATCGTCGAGCGAATTTCGACCAAACAGACTAACGTAAGAATAGCGTTTGAGTCCAATCGCCCCCTCGCTATCCGCCTCTTGAAGGTACTTATTCCACGCGAAAGTCTTTCCAACACCCCACTTCCCGGAAATGCAAAGCACCTCTGCGTCGAAGCTTGCCAAGAACCGACGGATTTCTTTCTCAAGAAGCTCGATCGACATTATACCCCCAGCTGACTTGGCGTCAGCGCAGTCGCGTTAGCGACAGGCTATTACGCTTTTGCCACCCAGGGTAAGACTTCCGCCTCGCCCGACAACGGGACTAATGAAACGTCCGCAGCGGGTCGGGAGCCCCCGCCAGTATTCTTCCGGCAAGCGGCCCCTCAGATCGCCTGTGTCGGGACGATCGTCGATCCCGATGGATTTCCGCCATGGACGCGGGGATGACGGCGTACTGCGTAAGGACCTGACGCGCGCGCACGGAGTCAGCTAAACCCTGTCCGCATGAGCTACACCGACGCCGAGATCGCCGCCCTGGCCGAGGGGCTGCTGGACCGCAGCCTGCCCAAGGACCAGTGGACCCATGCCGCGCACCTGACCGCCACCCTGCGCCTGGTCCGTCTGCGCGACGCGAACCTGGAGCGCGACCTGCCGTGGGTGATCCGCACCTACAATGTCGCGGTCGGCGGCCAGAACACCGAGACGGCCGGCTATCACGAGACCATCACCCAGGCCTATCTGGCCGCGATCCGCGCCTTCGAGGCGGCCCTGCCGCCCGGAACGTCCGACGCCGAGGCCGTCGCCCTGCTGCTGGCCACGCCGCTGGGCGACAAGAACTGGCCGCTCACGCACTGGTCGCGCGAGCGGCTGTTCTCGGTCGAGGCCCGCCGCTGGTGGGTGGACCCCGACCTGAAGCCGCTGGCCCATCCGCCCGCGCCGCGGAACGACCTCTAGTTCTTGGCCCAGGGGATGAATTCGCCCAGCCGGACGCCGCCGGTATAGCCGGCGGCCGCGCCGCGCCCGCCGTTGTCGCCCACGAACAGGTTGTTGCCCTCGCACAGGCTCGGGGTGTCGCCGACGAGCAGCGCGTTGTTCGAGTTCAGGTCGTCGAGGCCCGCGGTCGGCCGGTTGACGTACAGCGTCGGGCTGCCGCGCAGGCGGTAGACGATGGCCGTGCCGTTGATGATCTGCGTGGTGATGATCTTGCGCGTCTCGAGGCAGTTGACCCCGGCGAGAACGGTCCGACCTTCCAGCATCTTGGCCAGCGTCGCCTCGCCCTTGGCGTTCTCGGCCCGCGCGCCGGAGGCCGCCAGGACCCCCATCGCCGCCACCACGGCCCAGACCTTGTGTTGACTACCCATTCCGCGTCGCCCCTTAGCAATCGACATAGAGGGCGCCAGACTCAACCTCAAATAGTCGCAAGTCAATGTCGGATCCTAGGGGCGCCCCTTCAGAGCCCGGGCCACGATCGGAGCCAGGGCCTCGCCGATCTTCCGGGCGCCGGCCGCGTTGGGATGGACGCCGTCCCGCTGCAGCAGGGCCGCGTTGCCGCCCACTCCGGCCAGGATATTGGCGTAGAGCGGGACCCCGAACTCCCGCGCCAGGCTGGGATAGATCGCATTGAATTCGCGGGCGTAGGACACCCCGATGGTCGGGGGCGCGCCGACGCCGACCAGCACCGCGCCGACGCCGCGGCTTTTAAGCTTCTGCAGGACGCCGCGCAGATTGGCCCTGGTCTGGGCCGGCTCGACGCCTTGCAGCAAGTCGTTGCCGCCCAGCGCCACCACGCAGACCCGGGTGTCGGCCGCGACGCTGAAGCCGACCCGCGCCAGGCCGCCGCCGCTGGTGTCGCCCGAGACGCCGGCGGCCCGGACCACGGCCGAAACCCCCAGCTTGCCCAGCGCCGCCTGAAGTTGGGCCGGCATGGCGTCGCGCGCCGGCAGGCCCAGGCCCGCCGTGATCGAGTCGCCTAATACGGTGACGATTTGCGGCTTCCCCGGCGGCTTGGGGGCGGCGGCGATCTGGGTCAGGAGGCCAAGGCCGAGCAAAATGCGGCGACGGCTGGGAAAACGCTGTGCGGTCAGGCTCATGCCTTCCTATGTAGTCAGGCTGCCGGCCGAACAAGGACCGGCCCTACAGGAAACACCATGACCGACGACGCCTCGCCCCTGGTTCCCCCCCTGGTTTTGAGCGCCGTCGCCCTGACCCTGCCCTCCGCCGCCGGACCCGTGAACATCCTGCGCGGCGTCGACCTGGCGGTGAACGCCGGCGAGCGCGTGGCCGTGGTCGGTCCGTCGGGCTCGGGCAAGTCGTCGCTGATCGCGGTGGGCGCCGGGCTGGAGGAGCCGACCGCCGGGACGGTGCGGCTGTTCGGCCAGGACCTGGCGGCGCTGAGCGAGGACGGCCGGGCCCGCCTGCGGCGCGGCCGCGCGGCGCTGGTGTTCCAGTCGTTCCACCTGCTGCCCAACATGACCGCCGAGGAGAACGTCGCCACCCCGCTGGAGATCGCCGGGACGCGCGAGGCCCTGCCCACCGCGCGCGACTGGCTGGGTCGGGTGGGCCTGTCCGGACGGCTGACCCACTATCCGCACCAACTGTCGGGCGGCGAGCAGCAGCGCGTGGCCCTGGCCCGCGCCCTGGCCGCGCGGCCGGCTTTGCTGTTCGCCGACGAGCCGACCGGAAACCTCGATGGCGCCACGGCCGCCTCGGTGGCGGACCTGATGTTCAACCTGGTCGCCGAGGTCGAAGCCGCCCTGGTCATGGTCACCCACGACCCCAGCCTGGCCACGCGCGCCGACCGCATCGTGCGCATGGCCGACGGGCGCATCGCCTCGTGAGCCGGGCGCCTCTCGCCTTCCGCCTCGCCGCCCGCGAGCTGCGCTCGGGCGTGCGCGGCTTCCGCATCTTCCTGGCCTGCCTGGCCCTGGGCGTGGCCGCCATCGCCGCCGCCGGCTCGACCGCCGAGGCCTTCCGCCAGGGCCTGGCCAGCCAGGCGCGCGAGATCCTGGGCGGCGACCTGTCGTTCTCGGTCGAGAACCGCGACTTCACCGACAAGGAGCGCGCGGCCTTCGACAGGCTGGGCGTCACCACCTACGCAGCCGTCGCCCGCGCGATGGCCCAGGCGCCCAGCGGCGAGCGCCGGCTGGTCAGCCTGCGCGGCGTCGACGCCCGCTTCCCCCTGGCCGGGACGGTGACCCTGGAGGGCGCGCCGAACCTGGCCGCCGCCCTGGCCGACCGTGACGGCCTGCCCGGCGCGGCGGTCGAGCCGGCGCTGCTGGATCGCTTGCACCTGAAGATCGGCGACCGGTTCGAGGCCGGCCCGACGACCCTGGTCGTGCGCGCCCGGCTGGTCAGCGAGCCCGACGGCCTGTCGCGCGGCTTCTCGATGGCCCCGCGCGTGCTGGTCCGCGGCGAGGTCCTGGAGCGCTCCGGCCTGCTGGCGCCCGGCGGCCTGACCAGCCGCACCGTTCGGGTGGCGCTGAAGCCCAGCGAGGATCCCCGCGCGATCGGCAAGGCCACGCAGGCGGCGCTGCCAGAGTCTCACCTGCGGGTCCGCGACCGCCTGGACAGCGCCCCCGGCGCCCGGCGGCTGATCGACCAGCTGGAATATTTCCTGGGCTTTATCGGCCTGGCCTCCCTGGTGGCCGGCGGCCTGGGCGTCGCGGGCGCGGTCGCGGCCTATCTGTCGACGCGCGAGCCGGCCATCGCGGTGCTGAAGGCCCTGGGCGCCGAGAGCGGCCTGATCCGCGACCTGCACCTGATCCAGATCGGGGTCCTGGCCCTGCTGGGCGTCGCGATCGGCCTGGCGGTCGGGGCCGTCGCGCCGCTGGTGCTGGGCCAGCTGGCCGGCTCGAGCCTGCCGATCCCGGCGCTGTTCAAGGTCTATCCGTGGCCGCTGGCCAAGGCCGGACTGTTTGGGGTGCTGGCGGCGGCGGCCTTCTCGCTGGTCCCGCTGGCCCGCGCCCGGGTCACGCCGCCCTCGGCCCTGTTCCGCCGCGCGCCCAAGGCCCGTCTGCCGCTGGGCCTGGAAACCCTTGGCGCGGTCGTCGCCGGCGCGGGCCTGGCCGCCCTGGCCGTGGCCACCGCCCCGACCCCGATGGCCGCGGCGATCATGATCGCCGGCGTCGCCGTCGCCTTCGGCCTGCTCACCGTTCTGGGCCGCTCGGCCGCCTGGCTGGCGGGCAAGGCGCGCGGCCTGACGCGAGGCCCCGTCAAGCTGGGCCTGGCCAACCTGGCGGGTCCGGGCTCGGCGGCGCGGACCGCCAGCCCGGCCATCGGCCTGGGCGTGGCCCTGCTGGCTTGCGTGGTGCTGATCCAGTCGGCCCTGCTGGCCCAGGTCAGCGACGTGGCCCCGCGCACCGCCCCGGCCATGGTCTTCACCGAGATCCCCGGCGACCGCGCCAACGCCTTCGACGCCACGGTGGCGGGCGTCATCGGTCCGTTGCGCGAGGACGCCTATCTGCGGATGCCATTCGCGACAGGCCGGATCATCGCCCTGAAGGGCAAGCCGGTCGACGTGAAGGCCATCAAGGCGTCCGAGCGCTGGGCCTTCGACAACGACCTCAGCCTGTCGCTGCTGGCCAAGGAGCCGAGGAACGCCGGCGTGGTCTCCGGCCGCTGGTGGCCCGCCAGCGACGCGGGCCCGCCCAAGGTGGCGCTGAACGCCGAGATCGCCCAGGCGGCGGGCCTCAAGGTCGGCGACACCCTCACCGTCCTGGTGCTGGGCCGCGAGATCGAGGCCAAGGTCGCCGTGCTGCGCAAGATCGACTTCGGCGGCTTCGGCCCCAGCTTCAACCTGATCTTCAACCCCGCGACCCTGGAGGGCGCGGAACTGCGCAGCGTGGCCATCGCCCGCCTGAGCCGCGCGCAGGAAGCGATCCTGACCCGCAAGCTCGGCGAGGTGTTTCCAGGGGTCAATGTGATCAGCGTCCGCGAGCAACTCGACGCGGCGGCGGCCCTGTTCGACCGCCTGGCGCTGGCCGTGCGCGGCGCGGCGGCGGTGGCGGGCCTGGCGGGCCTGCTGGTGCTGGCCGGGGCCATCGCCGCCGGAGCTCGGGCCCGGGCTCGGGAGGCCGCGACGCTGAAGGTGCTGGGCGCCACCCGAACCCAGATCCTGGTCGCCTATGTCATCGAATATGGCGCGGTGGGCCTGATCGCCGGCGCGGCCGGCGTGGCGTTCGGCTTCGCCGCCGCCTGGCCGGTGGTGGTCAAGGTGTTCGAGGCCAGCTGGAGCGTCGATTGGAGCGGGGTGCTGGCGCTGCTGGCCGGCGCGACGGGCCTGGCGACCCTGGGCGGGCTGATCGCCGCCAGCCTGGCGCTGTCGCAACGTCCCGCGCCGGTTCTGCGCGGCGACTAGGTGGAGCGCGCCCGCCGGCGCGAAACCTTGCCGAACCTCGAACACGCGACCATCGTTCGCGCGACAAGATATCCATGATGGGAAACGCCCGATGCTCGTCGTCCACCACCTGAACAATTCGCGCAGCCAGCGTGTGCTCTGGCTGCTCGAGGAGCTGGGCGTCCCCTACGAGGTCAAGCACTACGAGCGCGACGCCGAGACCATGCTGGCTCCGCCCGCGCTGAAGGCGATCCATCCGCTGGGCAAGTCGCCGGTCATCACCGACGACGGCAAGACGATCGCCGAGACCGGCGCCATCGTCGAGTACGTCATCGAGACCTATGGCCAGGGCCGGCTGATCCCGCCCGCCGGCGGTCCCGAGCGCCTGCGCTATACCTACTGGCTGCACTACGCCGAGGGTTCGGCCATGACGCCGTTGCTGCTGAAGCTGGTGTTCACCGCCCTGCCGACCCGCGCGCCGGGCCTGCTGAAGGGTCTGGTCAAGGCGATCGCCGGCAAGGCCCAGCAGGGCTTCGTCGACCCGCAGCTCAAGACCCATATCGACTACTGGGAGGCCGAGCTCTCCAAGACGCCCTGGTTCGCCGGCGCCGAGTTCACCGCCGCCGACATCATGATGAGCTTCCCGCTGGAGGCCGGCGCGGCGCGGGCCGGGGCGGACAGCCGTCCGCACGTAAAGGCCTTCCTGGCCAGGATCCACGCCCGCCCCGCCTATCAGCGGGCGCTGGAGAAGGGCGGCCCCTACGCCTACGCGTGAGCGACGGGCCAGGGGCTTCGAGCGGCGCCGAGGCCCCAGCGGCTTGATAGCGCAACCCTGGGACGTGCGGACGGACGCCTCGGGCGGTACGCTAGCGGGCGCGATCGACCTCAGGCGCCGCCACGCCCCCTTGCTTATCGGAATCTGGCTGCCTATCCTCCCAGCCCCCGGTTGTGAGCGCCCTCGACCGGAAGAATTTCCTCCCAAAGGCGTCCGAGCTAAAATCCGCAATGGAAAAAGTGCCGATGACCGTCGCGGGGTATCAGACCCTCGACGAAGAACTGAAGCGTTTGAAGACCATCGAACGGCCGGCCGTTATCGCCGCGATCGCCGAGGCGCGTTCGCATGGCGATCTGTCGGAAAACGCCGAGTATCACGCGGCCAAGGAGCGCCAGGGCTGGATCGAAGGCCAGATCGCCGAGATCGAGGACAAGATCGCGCGCGCCCAGGTCATCGACGTGTCGAAACTGTCGGGCAAGCAGGTGAAGTTCGGCGCCACCGTCTCGGTTGTCGACGAGGACACCGAGGACGAGGCCCGCTACCAGATCGTCGGCGAGCACGAGGCCGACGTGAAGTCGGGCCGGATCTCGGTGTCGTCGCCGCTGTCGCGCGCGATGATCGGCAAGGAAGTCGGCGAGGTGGTCGAGGTCAACACCCCCGGCGGCACCAAGGCTTACGAGATCCTCAAGGTGGAGTGGCTGTAGGGCGGTCCGCCGCCCCAGCCGCGCCATAAATCGAGTACAATGGAGCGAGGCTGCTCCAACGGGCCCGCCGCATGGCGGGCCCGAGCTCTATTGGTTGAGAGCGGCCTCGTTTCGTTTTGCGTTGCCCGGAGTCGACGACTTGGTCGAAGCTTCGAAACCGCCTCTGAAGGTGTGGGCCGTCTCCGACGGTCGCGCCGGCATCGAGGCCCAGGTCGTGGGCCTGTCGGAGGCGATCGCGCGCCTGGTTCCCTGCGAGGTCACCGTCAAGCGCGTGGGCTGGACGGGCAGCATCGGCCGCCTGCCGTGGTGGCTGAACCTGCTGCCCAAGCGTTGGCTGACGCCGGAGAGCGGCATCCCTCGGAACAAGGATGACGACTGGCCCGATCTGTGGATCGCCGCCGGCCGCGCCACCCTGCCCCTCTCCATCCGCGCCAAGCGCTGGTCGGGCGGCAAGACCTTCGTGGTCCAGATCCAGGACCCCCGCGTGCCGGCCACCATGTTCGACCTGGTGATCCCGCCCAAGCACGACCGCCTGACCGGCGACAACATCCTGCCGATCACCGGCTCGCCGCACCGCGTGACGCCCCAGCGGCTCGAGACCGAGTACGCGGCCTTCGCCGACGTGATCGATCCGCTGCCCCAGCCGCGCGTGGCGGTGCTGATCGGCGGCAAGTCCAAGGCCTTCGACCTCTCCAGCGAGCGGGCGGCCCAGATCGCCCACTCGATCCAGATCCCGCTGGAGCAGGACGGCGGGTCGCTGCTGATGACCTTCTCGCGCCGCACGCCCGAGCCCGCCCGCGCCCTGATGACCGCCCGCCTGCGCCACCTGCCCGGCATGATGTGGAGCGGCGAAGGCCCCAACCCCTATTTCGCCTTCCTGGCCGCCGCCGACTACATCCTCGTCACCGAGGACTCGGCCAATATGGCCACCGAGGCCGCCTCGACCGGCAAGCCGGTGTTCGTGCTGAAGATGGACGGCTCCAGCCTGAAGTTCCGCATGTTCCACGAGGAGCTGGAAAGCCAGGGCGCGGCGCGGCCTTACGGCGGCGCGTTCCACGGCTGGACCTATGCGCCGGTCAACGAGACCGACCGCGCGGCGCGCGAAGTCCTGGCGCGGATCGGGGTGGAGATTCCGGAGCCGGTGGTCGAGGTCGCGGTCGTCGAGGAGGCCGCCAAGCCGAAGCGGAAACCTCGGGCGAAGACGGTCCAGGCGGTTGTGGAAGCGCCCGCCGAGAAACCCGCGCCGAAGCCGCGCAAGCCTAGGGCGGCAAAAGCAAAAGCCTGATTTTTGCCGCTTGCGGCCGCACGAATGTTCGCGTTACGTTCGCGATATGGTTGAGCCGTTCATATCCCGCCCGGGCAAGGCGGCGCGAAACGAGCAGCGCAAGGCGCTAGCGGCGACGTGCAATGCAACGGCCATCGCGTTCCTAGGTTCGTCGCTCCTTCAGCCCTTGGTTTCCGGCCATTCCAATCTGCTGCTGGTGGCCGGAGCGTTGTTGGCCTTCGTTGCCCTGCAAGGAGCCTTGCACTACATTCTTTTTCGCGTGGAGGACTGAATGGCCCCCATCTTTCAATCAATGCTGATCTGCCTTGTGTTCATCGCCTCGGCTTTTGGCGTCCATTGGTTTTTCATGCGGGACTACAATCGCGAGAAGAAGCAGCGCGACCGGGCGTGATAGAGCCCGCATTGTCCTTAGGCCGGCGGTCAACGCCGTGACCCGCATCCTCTTCATCTGCGCGGCCGGCTCGACGGTGGGCGGCGGCCATGTGATGCGGTCCCTGACCTTGGCGCGAGCCCTCGAGGCCCGCGGCGCGACCTGCGCGTTCCTAGTTTCGCCCGAGGTCGCCCCCGAGGTCGCCAAGCTGCTGGACGCCTTCGCGCCGGACATGGCGCGGGCCCAGACCGATGACGGCTTCGACGCCCTGGTGTTCGACAGCTACGCCCTGACCGCCGACGACCACCGCGCGGTCGCCAAGGGCCGCCCTGCGCTGGTCATCGACGACCTGGCCGACCGGCCGCTGGCCGCCGATCTGGTCCTGGACTCCGGCCCGGCGCGGACCGCGCGGGACTATGCCGGCCTCGTCCCGCCGACCGCCCGGCTGCTGCTCGGCCCCGGCTACGCCCCCGTTCGTCCCGCCTTCGCGGCCTTGCGTGAAGCGGCGCTCACCCGCCGCGCCGAGCGGGCGCCCGTGGGCCGGATTCTGGTCTCCCTGGGCCTGACCGATGTCGGCGGCGTCACTGGCCGCGTCGTCGACCTGCTGCGCCCCATCATCGGCGCGGCGAGGCTGGACATCGTCCTGGGCGGCGGCGCGTCCAGCCTGCCGGCCCTGCGAGCCCTGGCCGCCGACGACCCGCGCCTGACGCTGCACGTCGACACCCCGCGCATGCCCGAGCTGATCCTGGCCGCCGACCTGGCCATCGGCGCAGGCGGCTCGACGACCTGGGAGCGCTGCGTCCTGGCCCTGCCGACCCTGACCCTGATCCTGGCCGACAATCAGGTCGCCGCGGCCCGCGCGCTGGAGGCGGCCGGCGTCACGACCTGCCTGGCGGTCGAGGCGCCGGACTTCGACGCCGCGTTCGTCGACGCGTCGCGCATGCTGCTGGCCGACGCCGACAAGCGGGCGGCCCTGTCGCGCGCCAGCGCCGCGGTGTGCGACGGGAGGGGCGCGGAGCGGGCGGCCGAGGCCTTCCTGACCCGCGCGCTCGCCAAAAGCTCCCTCTAGCGAACCGCGCTCAACTCCCCCTATCTTGGCCGCAACCAAGGGAGGGGCGACATGGCGCGAAAGAAATCGGTGGTGATCACCGGGGTATCGACAGGCATCGGCTGGGGAGCCGCCAAGGTGCTGGTCGGCAAGGGCTTTCACGTCTTCGGCAGCGTCCGCAAACAGGCCGACGCCAACCGGTTGCAGGCCGAGTTCGGAGACGCCTTCACGCCCCTGGTGTTCGACGTCACCGATGGTCCCGGCGTCCGCGCCGGCGCGCGCCAGGTCGAAAGAGCCCTGGCCGGCGCGCCCCTGGCGGGCCTGGTCAACAACGCCGGCATCGCCGTGGCCGGCCCGCTGCTGTACCTGCCGATCGACGAATGGCGCCAGCAGCTGGAGGTCAACCTGACCGGGGTGGTCACCGTCACCCAAGCCTTCGCGCCCCTGCTCGGGGCCGGCGGCGCGCAGCCGGCCAAGGATCCTGGCCGCATCGTCAACATCTCCTCGGTCGGCGGCCGCAACGCCAATCCGTTCATGGCCCCCTACTGCACCAGCAAGTTCGGGCTGGAAGGCCTGTCGGAATCCCTGCGCCGCGAGCTCCTGCCCTTCGGCGTCGACGTGGTGGTCGTCGCCCCGGGCGCGGTCGCCACCCCGATCTGGGACAAGGCGGACGAGACCGACACCACCCGCTACGCCAACACCGTCTACGCCCCGGCCCTCGAGCGGTTGCGCGGCTACATGCTGTCGATGGGCAAGTCGGGCCTGCCGGCGGAAAAGATCGGCGAGGCCATCCACACGGCCCTGACCGCCACGAAGCCCAAGGTCCGCTACGTGGTGTCGCCGTCGCCGATGCAGGTGCTGATGACCGAGATCCTGCCTAAGCGGACCCTGGACCGGATCACGGGCAAGCGCCTGGGGCTGATCTAACCCACCATCGACCAGTCCAGCGGCTCGCCGCGCGCGAGGTCGCGCGTGGCGGTCTTGCCCAGGACGTTATCCAGCTCGGCGGGCGGCAGGCCGTTGCCGGGACGGACCGAGCGGATATTGGCGCGGGAAAGCGGCTCACCGGCTTTCACATCGGCGGTGACGTAGAGCGAGCGGCGGAACAGCAGGCTGCCCTGCTCGGCGCCCAGCACGTCGTAGTGGGCCGCGCCCAGCGCGGCCCAGGCGTTCTTGGTGTCGTCGACCAGGGCCTTGAACTCGGCGGGTTCTAGGCTGAAGGCGGCGTCCGGGCCGCCATCGGCGCGGGCCAGGGTGAAGTGCTTCTCGATCACGCAGGCGCCCAGGCTCACCGCCGCCACCGAGGCGGCCGTGCCCGGCGTATGGTCGGACAGGCCGATCGGGCAGCCGAAGCGCGCGGCCATGTCCGGCACGGTCCGCACATTGGCGTCGGCGAAGGTGGCCGGATAGCTCGACACGCAGTGCAGCAGCAGCACCCCCGCCGCGCCGGCGGCCAGGGCCGTGTCGCGGGCGGTCTGCATTTCCCGAAGGTTGGCCATGCCGGTCGAGATGATCAGCGGCTTGCCCTTGGAGGCGGCGTACCGGATCAGCGGCAGGTCGACGGCCTCGAACGAGGCGATCTTGAAGGCCGGGGCGTCCAGGGCGTCCAGCAGGTCGACCGCGGTCTCGTCGAACGGGCTGGAGAAGATCGTCACGCCGCGCTGGCGGGCCCGCTCGAAGATGGCCGCGTGCCATTCGAACGGCGTGTGGGCCTCGGCGTAGAGCTCGTAGAGGGTGCGCCCGTCCCAGAGACCGCCCCTGATCCTGAATTCGGGCCGGTCGACGTCCAGCGTGATGGTGTCGGCGGTGTAGGTCTGGATCTTGATGGCGTCGCAGCCGGTGTCGGCGGCGGCGTCGACCATCGAGAGGCACCGCTCGAGGCTGCCGTTATGATTGCCCGACAGCTCGCAGATCACATACGGCGGATAGTCGGCGCCGATCTTGCGTCCAGCGATTTCGATGAAGGGGGCGGACATGGCGGATCACCCGGGAACGTGGTCACCGCCAGTTTAACCCATCAAAAGTGGATGAGGCGTCAATCGATCTGGGGGCGTCTTCGAGTAGCGCCGGAGCGGAATCGCGCCTAGATATCCGCCATGTCCACGACCGCTCCCCGCCAGACCCGTTGCCTGATCATTGGTTCGGGCCCCGCCGGCTACACCGCCGCCATCTATGCCGCCCGCGCGCTGCTGAAGCCCGTGCTGATCGCCGGCATCCAGCCCGGCGGGCAGCTGACCATCACGACCGATGTCGAGAACTATCCGGGCTTCGCCGACGTCATCCAGGGCCCCTGGCTGATGGATCAGATGCGCGCCCAGGCCGAGCATGTCGGGACCGAGTTCGTCAGCGACATCGTCACCGGCGTCGACCTGTCCAAGCGTCCGTTCACGGTCAAGACCGACAGCGGCCAGGACTGGATCGCCGAGACGATCATCATCGCCACCGGCGCCCAGGCCAAGTGGCTGGGCCTGGAAAGCGAGAGCAAGTTCCAGGGCTTCGGCGTTTCAGCCTGCGCCACCTGCGACGGCTTCTTCTATCGGAACAAAGAGGTGATCGTGGTCGGCGGCGGCAACACGGCCGTCGAAGAGGCCCTGTTCCTGACCAGCTTCGCCAGCAAGGTCACCCTGGTCCACCGCAAGGACGAACTGCGGGCCGAGAAGATCCTGCAGGAGCGCCTGCTGGCCCACCCGAAGATCGAGGTGATCTGGGACAGCGTCATCGACGAGGTCACCGGCCAGACCGACCCCATGGGGGTCACCGGCGCGCGGCTGAAGAACATCAAGACCGGCGAGACCACCGAGGTCGCCGCCGACGGCGTGTTCATCGCGATCGGCCACGCCCCGTCGTCGGAGCTGTTCGCCGGCCAGCTGGAGGTTGGCCCGGGCGGCTATCTGAAGGTCAAGCCGGGCACGGCCTCGACGGCGATCGAAGGCGTCTACGCCGCCGGCGACGTCACCGACGACGTCTATCGCCAGGCGGTGACGGCGGCCGGCATGGGCTGCATGGCGGCGCTGGAAGCCGTGCGCTTCCTGGCCGAGGAAGACCACAAGGTCGCGCATCATCCGATCAGCCATCAAGAGGCGAACAAGATCGGCGTCTGGTGAGCCGGGCGCTCCTCAGTTCAACGGACTGAGCAAGCTCGGCGGTCGCGGCTTCGGTTTCGGCGGAGGCGGCGGCGGCGCGGGCTGAGCCGCTGGGGCTGCGACCACCGCCGGCGCGGGCTCGCTGACCGCCTCCAGCGCCTTGTTGATCCGGGCGATCTCGTCGGCCGTCGGGATCCGCCGCCCCGCCACCGAACCCTGCGCCATCAGACGCTCGCCGGTCGGTGAGTTGGGGTCGGGCGCCATGACCAGCTTGGCGTCGGGCAGGACCAGGTTGTCCACGCCCAGCATCTGGGCCATGGCGCCCGTCGCCACCGGACTGGCCGGCGCGTTCTGGGCGGCCAGGATTTCGGGCGTCGCGGCTTCCAGGGTGCGCGGGTCGGCGGCCATCAGGATGTCGGCGCTGACCGTCTCATTGCCGGAATAGCGGCCGTTGAAGGCCTTCAGCGTCCCGGCCGGGCCGGTCCAGCGATAGAAGATATGCTGGCCGAACTGCTTCAGCTTCACCAGGGTCGGGGCCCAGTAGGGCGCGACATAGTCGGCGTGATAATGGGTGGCCACGCCCACCGGCTTGAACACGAAGCCGCTCAGCGCCCGCTTGGCCACGGCCTGGGCGTTGGCCCACAAGGCGGCCGGCGGCACGCGCGCCAGCGAGCCGTCGCAGGCGAAGCTGAACTGGCAGCCGGTCGCCCGCGCCGCCCCCTCGTAGATCACGCCGCAGATCGACTTCGGATAGCCCGGATGGCGCATACGGTTGATCACCGTCTGGGCGACGGCCATCTGGCCCTCGCCCGGCTCGAACCCGGCCTCGTAATAGACCGCCTGGGTCAGGCAGTTCAGCGCCTTGGCGCGCGCGTCGGCCGAGCCGGTCAGCACGAATGGCTTGGCGAACTCCAGATCCTCCGGAACCGCCGGCCGCAGGGCGTTGATGACCCGCGCCTCGTCGAAATCCGGCGCCCGGTCGCCCAGGCGGGGGATGTCCTTGAGATCGATGACCTCCCAGCCCTCGACGCGGCCCCAATAGTCCTTGTGCGGGCGGGGATCATGACGCCTGGCCAGGGCCAGCATCGCGGGGTCGAAGTCCGCGACATAGTGGCGCAGCGCCCGCTCGGTGAAGCTGCCCGTCACCCGCATCAGTCCGGCCTCGCGCCCCGATCCGGCCGGCACGTAATAGGTCGCGCAGGCGGAAAGGCCGCCGACGACCAGCACGGTCGCGGCGGCCTTCCAGGCCCGAGGCTCTGTCAGGGTCCCCACCCCGCCCCCGGTCAGCTTACTTGCCACCCAGGGTGGAGCGAAGCATCCAGGCGTGCTTTTCGTGGGCCTGGAGGCGCTGGGTCAGAAGGTCGGCCGTGGCCTCGTCGCCGGCGTCGTCGGCGGTCGGGAAGCTGTCGCGCAGGGTGCGGATCACCGTTTCGTTGTCGGCCAGAAGCTCCTTGAGCATGGCCTCCCACTCGTTTTCGGGATTGCCGTCCTTGATGCTGGAGAGGTTGCCGAACGCGCCGTAGCCTTGCGGGGCCAGCTCGCCCAGGGCGCGAATGCGTTCGGCGATGTCGTCCAGGGCCGCCCACTCCTCCTGGTACTGACCTTCCAGCAGAACGTGGAGCGATTGGAAGTTCGGACCGCGAACATTCCAGTGATAGCCATGGGTCTTCAGATAGAGCGCATAGCTGTCGGCCAGGACCTTGTTCAGCGCGGCGGCGATGTCGGCGCGCTGCTTGGCGCTCAGTCCGGTGTTCAAGGTATCGGCCATCACTGATCTCCCGTGTTGCGTGCTCTAGGTAAGCGTGTCCATCTTCATGGCAAGACATCTTTGCGGGGAGCGAAGGTGGAGAAGAGAGACGCCCCGAACTTGGCTTCCGACGAGCACCGTCGAATCCATGCTCTAGTTAGCGCTTGGCTCATCCCTCCGGTTCCACCGCCGGCGTGGCGATGCGCCATCGTCGCGCTCATTGGCGTGGCCATGGCCGTGCTGATGCGCGTCGCGCTGCTGGGCCTGCACGGCGGCGTCGGCGCCACCCAGCCCTTCTTTCCGCCCATCATGCTGGTGACGCTGTACGCCGGCTGGCGCTGGGGCCTGGTCCCCATGGCCGCCGGCGCCGGTTTCGCCACGTGGCTGTGGAGCGACCAGGGCGCCGTACCGATGTCCAGCGACGAGCTGACCACCATGGTCATCTACCTGCTCTGCGCGGTCATGGTGCTGGTCGCCGCCGAGGGACTGCGCGGGGCGATGCGCGGCCTGGCCCAGGCGCGGGAGGAGCGCGCCGAGGCCGAGGCCCGGCTGCGCGTCACCCAGACCGCGGCGGGCGTAGGTCCCTGGGACTACGACCTGCTGACCGGCGCGGTCCATATGTCGCTGGCCGCCCGCCGGGGCATGGGCGTGCCGGACGACGCGGTGATCCGCCTGGACGACATCCCCCGCTACATCCACCCCGACGACCGCGCCATGATCCAGGCGCAGGTGCGGCGGGCCCTGAAGGACTTCGGGGACTACGAGGTCGAGTACCGCCTGGCCGACACCAGCCAGGGCGAACGGTGGATCCACGCCCGCGGCGAGGTTGTCCGCGACGAGGACGGCAAGCCGATCCGCATGATCGGCCTGAACTTCGACGTCACCACCCGCCGCCGCGCCGAGGAAAGCGTGCGCGAGAGCGAGGCCCGCTTCCGCATGCTGGCCGACAGCGCTCCGGCCCTGATGTGGGTCACGCGCCCCGGCGGCATCCGCGAGTTCGTCAACAAGGCCTATGTCGAGTTCGCCGGCCTGGACTACGAGGCGGCGGTGACCATGGACTGGCGCACGCGCCTCTATCCCGAAGACCTGCCCGACATCCTCAAGGCCCAGGTCCAGGGCGAGGCCTCGCGCAAGCCGTTCCAGCTGGAAGGGCGCTATCGCCGGGGCGACGGCGAATGGCGCTGGCTGAAGTCGTTCTCGCGACCGCGCTTCGACGCCAGCGGCGCCTTTGTCGGCTTCATCGGCATCGCCTTCGACACCACCGACGCCAAGCAGGCCGAGGCCAAGCTGACCGGGATCAACGAGCTTCTGGAGGAGCGCGTCGCCGCCGCGGTGGCCGAACGCGACGCGGCCCAGGCCGCCCTGCTCCAGGCCCAGAAGCTGGAAGCCATCGGCCAGCTGACCGGCGGGGTGGCTCACGACTTCAACAACCTGCTGACCGTCATCATCGGGGCCCTGGACGTCGTCGAGCGCCATCCGGAGGACGAGCGCCGGCGCGCGCGGATGATCAGCGCCGCCCTGGCCGCCGCCAGGCGGGGCGAGAAGCTGACCCAGCACCTCCTGGCCTTCGCCCGCCGCCAGCCGCTGAAGCCCGAGGTCTGCCGCGTCGATCGGCTGATCGCCGAATCCGAGGGCCTGCTCAAGCGCGCCCTGGGCGACGCCTACACCTTCACCCTGCGCCTGGGCGGCGGGGTCCGCTCGGCCAGGATCGACGCGGGCCAGTTCGAGGCGGCGCTGCTGAACATGGTCGTCAACGCCCGCGACGCCACCCCGCCCGGCGGCGAGGTCATCATCGAGAGCCGCCCCGTCACCCTGACCCGCAAGCAGGGCGAGCTGGAGCCCGGCCGGTACCTGCGCGTGGCCGTGCGCGACACCGGCATGGGCATGGACGCGGCCACCATCGCCCGCGCCGTCGAGCCGTTCTTCACCACCAAGGCCCCTGGTGAAGGCACCGGGCTGGGCCTGTCCCAGGTTTACGGCTTCGCGCGGCAGTCGGGCGGCTCGGTCGACATCGAGAGCAAGCCGGGCCAGGGCGCCAGCGTGGCCCTGCTGCTGCCGATCGACGAGGGTTCGCCGGCGGCCGACGCGCTTCCCGCCGTCGACCACGTCCAGGCCCAGGTCCCCACGCGGGTGCTTCTGGTCGAGGACGATCCCCAGGTCGCCGAGCTGGTCGACGCCATGCTGCACGACCTGGGCCACTCGGTGGTCCGCGCCGGCGGCGTCGACGAGGCCCTGAAGCGCCTGGCCCAGGACGACGACATCCAGCTGGTCCTCAGCGACGTGATCATGCCCGGCGGCATGAGCGGCGTCGATCTGGCCGAGACCCTGGCCGCCACCCGCCCCGGCCTGCCGGTGGTGCTGTGCTCGGGCTACACCGGCGGCGACCAGGGCCGCGCCCGGGCGGGCGACTGGCCCTTCCTGAGCAAGCCGTTCTCGCTGGAGAGTTTGGCGCAGGCGCTGGCGCAGGCGCGACCGCATTAGGGGGCTTCGAAGGCGCCGCCGCCCTCGGAGATCTCCGCCGGCTCAAACCTTCCAACCTCCACCGTGACTCCGAGCGGCTTCGCCCCTAGGGTCCCGTTCCACGCTCGTGGATTGTGTTGAGGGGGTATTGGGAATGGATCGTCGGCTGACGGCGCTGGCCGCCTTGTTGTTGATGTCGGGCTCGGCCCTGGCGCAGACCGCGCCGCCCGCTCCGGCGCCCGCCGCCGATGCGGCGAAAGCCGACAAACCCGAGAAGTGGAACGTCAACGCCCCGCCCGGCGTGACCACCCGCGAAGTGCGCATCGCCGTCGACAACGGCACCTGGATGAATGTCGACGTCTCGCGCGACGGCAAGCTGATCGCCTTCGACCTGCTGGGCGACATCTACACCATGCCGATCGCCGGCGGGACACCGAAGCGGATCGCCGAGGGCCTGGCCTATGACCACCAGCCGCGCTTTTCGCCGGACGGCAAGCGCATCGCCTTCACCTCCGATCGCGGCGGCGGCGACAACATCTGGGTGATGAACCTGGACGGCAGCGACAAGCGCGCGGTGACCAAGGAGGACTTCCGCCTGCTGAACCAGCCCAGCTGGAGCCCGGACGGCCGATTCATCGTCGCCAAGAAGCACTTCACCACCGGCCGCTCGCTGGGCACAGGCGAGGTGTGGATCTACCACGTCTCGGGCGGCGGCGGCGTGCCGCTGGTCAAGCGCGCCAGCGAGGTGCTGCAGAAGGAGCTGGGCGAGCCGATCTACGCCGCCGACGGCAAGAGCATCTTCTACGTCCGCAACGTCACCTCGGGCCCGATCTTCGAATACGCCCAGGACTCCAACACCGACCTGTTCGACATCGAGCGCTACAACCTGGAGACCGGCGAGGTGACCACCGCCGTCTCGGGCGTCGGCGGCTCGGTGCGCCCGACCCCGTCGCCGGACGGCAAGAAGATCGCCTTCGTCCGCCGTGAGCGCGCCAAGTCCAAGCTCTATGTGAAGGACCTGACCTCGGGCGAGGAGAAGAAGGTCTACGACGCCCTGGACCAGGACGTGCAGGAGACCTGGGCGGTCACCGGCGTCTATCCGAACATGGCCTGGACGCCCGACGGCGCCAGCGTGGTGTTCTGGGCCGGCGGCAAGATCCGCCGCGTCAATGTCGCGGACGGCGCCAACAGCGTGATCCCGTTCAAGATCGACGACACCCGCGTGGTCATCGACGCCATCCACCCGAAGGTCGAGATCGCCCCCGACAGGTTCCAGACCAAGATGCCGCGCTGGGCCAGCGTCTCGCCGGACGGCAAGTCGGTGGTGTTCGAGACCCTGGGCAAGCTGTGGATCAAGCCGACGGCCGGCGGCGCCGCGCGCCGGCTGGTCTCCGGCGACGAGGCCGAGTTCGAGCTGTTCCCGGCCTGGTCGCGCGACGGCAAGACGGTGGTGTTCGTCGGCTGGACCGATCAGGGCCTTGGCCACATCCGCACCGTCTCGGCCAGCGGCGGCGCGGCCAAGGACGTGATGAGCCAGCCGGGCCACTTCGCCGTCCCGCAATTCTCGCCGGACGGCAAGACCATCGTGTTCGAGCAGCGGCGCAGCGGTGGGCTGACCTCGTCGCGCTGGTCGCAGAACCCGGGCGTCTATCGCGTGGCCGCCAGCGGCGGCGCGCCGGTGAGAATATCCCGCGACGGCTCCGAGCCCCAGTTCGGCGCGTCCAGCGACCGCGTGTTCATGGTGATGTCCGAGAAGGGCAAGCGCCAGCTGGTCAGCACCAACCTGGACGGCGAGGCCAAGCACGTCCACGCCAGCGGCGAGATGGTCAACGACTACCAGGTCGCGCCCGACGGCCAGAACGTGGCCTTCCGCCAGAACTACGAAGCCTTCGTCATGCCGCTGCTGCCGGGCGCGCAGGACGTCTCGGTCGACCAGAAGGGCGGCCCCCTGCCCGTCACCCGGGTCAGCGCCGAGGGCGCGGACTTCATCAACTGGTCGAACGGCGGCGCGCGGATCCACTGGAGCATGGGCCCGACCCTGTTCACGGCCGACACCGAGGCGCTGTACGCCAACGCCCCGGCTCCGGCCGACGCTCCGAAGGACGGCGCCAAGGAGTCTGGCAAGTTCAAGCCGGTCGCCACGGGCGTCTCTCTCTCCATGGAGGTCGCCGCCGACAAGCCGACGGGCGTCGTGGCCCTGACCGGCGCGCGCATAGTCACCATGGCCAGCAAGGACGGCGGCGTGATCGATGACGGGGTCATCGTCATCAACGGCGACCGCATCGTCTCGGTCGGCCCCAAGGCCGGCGCGGCCATCCCCGCCGGCGCCAAGGTCATCGACGTGGCCGGCAAGACCATCATCCCCGGCCTAGTCGACGCCCACGCGCACGGGCCGCAGGGCGAGGACGATCTCGTGCCGCAGCAGAACTGGTCGTCGATGGTCAACCTGGCCATGGGCGCGACCACGATCCACGATCCGTCGGCCCGCGCCGCCGAGATCTTCGTCGCGGGCGAGATGCAGCGGGCCGGCAAGATCCTGGCCCCGCGCACCTTCTCGACCGGCGAGATCATCTATGGGGCCAAGGCGCCGGAGGTCTATGCCGAGATCAATACGCTCGACGACGCCCTGGCCCATGTCCGTCGCCTGAAGTCGCAGGGCGCCCACAGCGTCAAGAACTACAACCAGCCCCGCCGCGAACAGCGCCAGATGGTGGTGATCGCCGCCCAGAAGGAGGGGATGGAGGTCGTGCCGGAGGGCGGCTCGCTCTACAGCATGGACATCAGCCTGGTGCAGGACGGCAACTCGACGGTCGAGCACAACCTGCCGGTCGAACACTTCTACGACGACGTCGTGTCCCTGTGGTCGCAGAGCAAGACCAACTACACCCCGACCCTGGTGGTGGCCTATGGCGGCCTGGCCGGCGATCCCTACTGGCGCCAGCACATGGACGTCTGGAAGCACCCGCTGCTGTCCAGGCACGCCCCGCCGGCCCTGCTGGCCGCGCGCAACGTCCGCCGGACCTCGGCGCCGGAAGAGGACTATGTCGACGGCGCCACGGCCCGCGAGGCCAAGAAGCTGGCCGATCGCGGCGTGCAGGTGGCCATCGGCGCCCACGGCCAGCAGGCGGGCCTGGGCCCCCACTGGGAGCTGTGGTCGTTCGTGCGCGGCGGCTGGACTCCGGTCGAGGCCTTGGCGGCCGGCACTATCAGCTCGGCGCGCAGCCTGGGCTACGATAAGGACGTCGGCTCGCTGGAGCCCGGCAAGCTTGCCGACCTGCTGGTGCTGGACGCCGATCCCACGGTCGACATCCGCAACAGCGACAAGATCAACCGCGTGATGCTGGGCGGACGGCTCTACGATCCGACGACGCTGAACGAGGTCGAGACCGGCAAGCGCGTCCGCCAGCCGTACTGGTGGGAGCGTTCCGGCGAGGCCTACGGCGGCTCGCAACCGGCTGAGTCCACGACCGAGGATGTCGGTTAGGCGAGCGGACCGTCCCGCAGACCCGAAGACGGCGGGCCCTCTCTAGGGCTCGCCTTTTTCGCGCGTCGATCCGGTGACGATCGCCCACTCGCCGGGCGACAGTTCCGGCCCCGCATAGGCGGTGGCGAAGTAGGTCTTGAGGTCGCCGGCGAACGGCCAGTCCGACCCGGCGACGAAACGGTCCGGACCGATCCGGCGGATCAGGCCGGCCATCCGGGCGCGGTCTTCCGGCGTCGCGTTGTCCTTGAACACCTGGGCCAGGTCGAAGCGGACGTTGCGGAGGCGCGTCGGATCCTTCTCGAACGCGTCGGCGAAGGCGCCCAGGGCGTCCAGCGTCACCGCATCGATCCCGCCCCAGCCCGCCGCGTGGGCGATGACCACGGGCCGGCCGCCGGCGGCCGGCAGCACCTGGTCGATGAAGGCTTCGACGTCCCGCGCGCCATAGTCGGCCGCGCCGGTGCGCATGTGGATCATGATCGTCCAGCCATTGGCGGCCGCGGCGTGGAAGACCGCCGCCAGCTTGGCGATCTGGGCCGGATCGCGCAGATCCACGCCGGAATTGGTCAGGTGCAGCTTCAGCCCCGTCACCGCGCGGTCGCCCTTCCAGCGGGCGATCTCCGCCAGGGCGTCGGGCGCGGTGGGATTGACGCTGACGAAGGCGGCGAAGCGGTCGGGCCGGCTCCGCGCCAGGGCGACCGTGAAATCATTGGCCTCGCGGACCACTCGGGCGGCGTCCGGCTGGGGCGGGCCCAGGGGACTCTCGGCCAGATAGGCGGTCGACATCAGCCAGCCCGTCCGGATCCCCGCGCCGTCCATCGCCTTCAGGGCGTCGGCGGCGGTCAGCGGCGCGGTGAAGCGCGGGTCGCACGGGCTCTTGCGCTTGGGGCTGGCGCAATAGGCCGGCAGGATGTCGAGGATCGCCGGCGAATGGACGTGCATGTGGTGGTCGATCGCCGGTCCCGCCCAAGACCGACCGGTCGAAAGCAGCAGCGCCAAGGCCGTCGCGCAACGCAAGAAGGTCGACAAGGTCCCGCATCCTTCCAAGAAAAAGGCGCGGAACCTCGGTCCCGCGCCCTCGCCCGTCCTACTGGCCCAGCAAGGTCTTTCGCCAGAACATGATGCTGGTCCAGAAGTAGTAGTCCTCGTTCTCCTTCTTGCGGAAAACGTGACCCTCGTTCTTGGCCAGCACGTGCCAGACCGAACCGCCATTGGCCCGGACGGCCTTGATCATCTGGTCGGCCTCGGTCGGCGGCACGCGCGGGTCGGTCCCGCCCGTGGCCACCAGCAGCGGCGTGGTGATCTTGTCGACGCTGGTCAGCGGCGAGATCTTCATCAGCTGGGCGCGCTGCTTGGGATCGCGCTCGTCGCCATACTCGACCCGGCGCAGGTCGCGGCGATAGGCCTGGGTGTTCTCCAGGAAGGTGACGAAGTTGGAGATCGCCACGTAGCAGTTGGCGCCCTTCAGGCGCGGGCTGTAGTGCGTGGCCGAGGCGTAGCACATGTAGCCGCCGTACGAGACGCCGTTGACCGCGAAGCGGCTGGCGTCCAGGGCCGGGTCCTTCTCCAGCGTGTCGAGGAAGGCGCCGATGTCCTTCACCGAGTCCTCGCGCTTGAACGGGCCGTTGTCGAGATTGACGAACCGCGCGCCATAGCCGGTGGAGCCGCGCACGTTCGGGAAGAACAACGCGATGCCCAGCTCGTTCAGCAGGTAGTTGTTGCCGCCCAGGAAGTCCGGACGGGTCTGGCCTTCCGGACCGCCGTGGATGTCGACGATCAGCGGACGCTTGCCGGGGAACTTGGCCGGGTCGGGCTGGTAGAGGAAGCCCGAGACCTTCTCGCCGTCGAAGCTGGCCACCTCGACCAGCTTGGGCTCGACGTTCAGGCTGGGATCCAGGCCGCCGGTCTCGCTGTGGGTCCACTGGGTGACGGCCAGGGTCTTGGGATCGATCGAGAAGGCGTCGCCCGGCACCTTGGCCGAGGCCATGCTGAGACCGATCTCGCCCCACGGCGCGATGTCGATCGCCGCGCCGATGCTGTAGGGGATCACGCCGGCCGGCAGGCCCGTCACCGGGCGCACCGCGCCGGTGGCCAGGTCCAGCACCCGCACGCGCGACACGCCGGCCTCGTTGATGGCGTAGACGGCGAACAAACCGTCGGGCGAGACGGCGAAGTCGCTGACGTCCCAGCGCGGCTCCTTGGAGACCGGGACGAAGCCGCCCTTGCCGTCCAGCTTGCCCAGGCGCTGGAAGTCCGAGTCCTTGTTCGAGGTCAGCCAGACCGAGCCGTCACGGGCGTACTTCGGATCGACGTACGACACCTTGGCATTGGGATCGGTCAGGGGCTTCATCTTGCCGCTGGCCAGGTCCAGTTCGTAGACCATGGCCTCGTTGACCGACATGCGGTTCAGCACCAGCGCCTTGGAACCATCCGCCGAGAAGTCGGCGATGTTCCAGCCGCCGCCGGTGACCTGAGCGACCAGGTGGTCGGTCTTGGGGTCCTTCGGGTCGACGACATAGAGGTCCATGTCCGCGCCGTTGCGGCGCGACGAGGCGTAGCCGACCCGCTTGCCGTCCGGCGACCAGGCGCCGAACCAGTTGCGGCTCTTGCCGTCGGTGATCAGGCGCGGCCGGCCGGCCTCCAGCACGTAGAGCTGATAGAACTCGTCGCCGCCCTTGTCCTTCTGGATCACCAGCGTGTCGCCCTTGGGCGACAGGGCCGCGGCCAGAACCGGCTCGTTCTCGAAGCTGATCTGGCGTCGCGCCCCGTCGGGCTTGGCCACGACATGGACCTGATCGGAGCCGCCGAAGCGGGTCTTGATCAGCATCGAGCGGTCGGCGGTGTTCCAGCCCAGGAAGTTGGCGTGGCGCGCCTGCAGATAGGGCGCGGCGGCCGCGACCAGCTCTTGCGGAATGGCGGGCGCGCCGTCGACGACGATGGCGGCGGGCGGCGCGACGGTCTGGGCCGCCGAGGGGGTGGCAAGCGGAGTCGCGGCGGCGGCGGCCAGGAGGGCCAGCGCCAGGGCATGACGAGAGATCATCTGGAGAATGCCTCTGAAGAAAGGGGAAGCGCCGCCGGCGGGGGAAGCCAGGGGGGAGCAGCCGGCGGCGCGATGTCGGGCGGGACTAGAAACGCATCCGCGCGCCGACGGTCACATAGCGACCGATCACGTCGTAGTAGGGCGAGTACAGCGACGAGACGGGCGGGTCCTTGTCGAAGAGATTGGTCGCGTTGGCGTAGAGTTCGACCTCATGGCCCATGACCTCGGGCAGCTTGGCCTGAACGCCCAGGTCGACATAGGTGTAGGCCTTGATGTGGCCGTTCACGAGGTCGACGGTGTTGTTGTAGTTGCCTGGCGAGATGTAGCGCGCCCGCAGGTTGGCGCTGAACACCTTGCCCGACCAGTCGAGCGCCGCGGTCATGCGGCTCTTGGGCGTGCCCAGGCCGAACGAATAGCCTTGCGACTTGACGTACTCGATCTTGCTGACGCCGTCGTTGGTGGTCAGGCTGTTGACCCAGGTCATCAGCCAGCGGGCGCGGATGCGGCCGGGCGCGTCGGGGATCAGGCGGTCGAGATTGGTCGCGTACGAGATCTCGGCGTCGACGCCGTCGGTCTTGTAGTTGGCCAGGTTGACGTAGGTCGAGACGATCCGCGAGATCCCGCCGGTGGCGTCGCGGGTGACCCGCGAACACATGTCGGCATTGCCGTTGGCGCAGCGCGTGACGATGTCCTGCGCCGAGACCGTGGTGATCACGTTGTCGATGTCGATGTCAAAATAGTCGACCGAGATGTTGAAGCCCGGCAGGGCCGGCGGCGAATAGACGAAGCCGGTCGTGAAGGTCTTGGCCGTCTCGGGCGTCAGGTTCGCGTTACCGCCGCCATTGGTCAGCACGTAGACGCTGGAATTGGTCTTCGGGTCGACGATGGTGTTGTAGCCGGTCGTGCTGGTGGTGAAGAGCTCGGTCAGGTTGGCCGAGCGGATGTCGCGCGACTTGGTGATCCGCCCCCGGAAACCCGGGAAGAACTCGTTGGTGGCGCCCAGCTTCCACGACCAGATCGAGCCGGTCGTGTTGTAGTCGGACACCCGCGCGGCGGCGTTGACTTCCAGCTTGTTCAGAACCGGGACGTCGCGCACGACGGGCACCAGCACTTCGGCGAAGGCTTCCTTGACGCTGTAGCTGCCGGCCATGGCCGAGAAGCTGAAGGTGGTGAAGGCCTTGGCCGCGTCCAGGTCGCCCACCCGGCGGTCGACCGACTCCTTGCGGGCCTCCGCGCCGACGGCGACCGAGACCGGGCCGGCCGGCAGGCTGAAGGGCTCGCCGCGCAGGCTGAAGCCGCCGACGTCCAGCTTGCTGGTTTCGCGCATCGACGGCGTGCCGGTCACATAGTCCAGCGCCGCTTGCGAAGGCGCGCCCTGGCCGAACAGGTTGATCGGCACGCAGTTGGTCGAGGCGTTGGTCAGGGCGACCCGGCAGATCGGCTGGCCGGTGGTCGGGCTGATCACCGAGTCGACGGCGTTGGCGTAGTTCTGGGTCAGGAAGAACCCAGGGGTGTCGATATTGTTCTCGTTCTCGCCGTGGCTGTAGTAGGCGCTCCAGCGCCAGCCGTCGCCGAAGGCGCCGTCGAACGCGATGGTGCCCTGGGTCGAGACGCGCTCGAAGTCGATCGTCGGATAGGCCTCGGTGTTGAAGCGCCCCATCGTGAACGAGGTCTGCCCCGCCGCCGCCAGGGCCGCCTTCACGGCCGCCGGCAGATAGGCGTTGTCCGACTTGATCGTCAGGTTGCCGCGGTTGTGGTCGCCGAACCAGATGTAGTTGTTCCACATCCGCGAGCGGCGCAGCTCGGCCGTCATCTTGACCTTGTCGGTCAGGTCGTAGGTGACGCTGGCCATGGTGGCGTAGCGCTTCTGCGGCGTGACGAGAGGCGAGAGGTCGTCATTCGACGGGCCTTCGCCGCCGACCGAGTTGGTGCCGATCACGGTGCCGGCGTTGAAGTCGCGCAGGCTGCCGTCGGGATTGAAGGCCTTGCCCTTGAGGACGCCCGACATGATCAGGCCGCCATAGGCCGCGTTCGAGAAGCCGACGTCCGGAGCCAGCACGAAGCGGCCCGCGCCGTTCGACACCGTGGCCCAACGGCCGATGTTCGGCCGGCTGTTCTTCGGGATGACGCCATCGTTGTCGATGTACTCGCCGCCGATCACGAAGTGGCCGCGGCCGTCGGCGAAGCTCTTGCCCGCCGCCGCCTCGAGACGGACCTGCTTGGCGTCGTGGTACGAGGACTCACCGCCCTCCACGCCCAGCTTCAGGCCGGTGAAGGTGCGGTCGATGCTGATATTGACCACGCCGGCCACGGCGCCGGAGCCCCAGGCGGCCGAAGCGCCGCCGGTCACGACGTCAACGCCCTTGGTCAGGACGCTGGGGATCAGGTTCAGGTCGTTGTCGCCCGAGAAGCGGCGGCCATCCAGCAGCACCAGGGTGCGGCTGATGCCCAGGCCGCGCAGGTCGACCGGCGCGTTGCCCGCGCCCGTGTTGGTGCCGGTGGTCTGGGCCGAGGTCGTGGCGCGGAACTGCGGCAGGTCGTTCAGGGCCGCGGCGATGTTCGGACGGGCGCCGACGCTCAGGTCCTGGGCGGTGACCCGCACCGTCGGGGTGGGCGCCTCGAAGCCGGCGCGGTCGATGCGCGAGGCCGTGACGATGATCTCGCCGACGCTGGTGTCATCGGTCTTGGCGGCGTTCTGGGCGGCGTCCTGAGCGAAGGCGGCGCCGTGCAGGGCCAGGACGGCGGGAACCAGGCTGCAACCCAGCAGCAGGCCCCGGCGAGTTTGGCGTGAAAGAGTCAAGGTAAGATCCCCTATGTTTCAGCAGTCGACAGTCGCTCTCTCCCGCGCGCCCGTTTGTTCGGTCGCGTCGGTCGCGTCGCTCGGGAAGACGTGCGCCTTCCCGGACTCCGCCAGGCGGTTCCTCTGCCCCCGCTGTCCCTTGGCCTGAGAGATTCAGGCGCGGTCGCGCCCTTGCTCCTTCGGCGAGGCCGCTCACTTGTGGAGCGGTCCTGCTTTCCAGCGTCCTCGTGCTCTGCGGTCCCTGTTGCCTGAGCGTTTCCGGGGCGGTTGCGCCTTCGGCGTCGGGCTGACCCGATCTCTTCCGCGAGAGCCAGGCCAATACGACCGGCTCGCCCGATCGCGTCAAAGCGTCGAAATCCGGTACAATGTTGCCCGACGCGCGATGAGGGCGAAAGGAATCCCCCTGAGCTCAACCGGCGGGCACGACTCGCGTTCGTCCGTCGCCGCGCGATCCGCGAAGGTGACAGGTCGGTGACAGCTTGGGCTGATCGGGACCAGGGGCGAAAACCGCGAAGCTTTCGTGAACTTGGCCAGGTGTGATTATTTTTTAGGCGAACTATGGGCTATTTTTAAGCAACATCAGCGATCGGCGGACGCGGCTTTCCAGCGCGCCAGCAATTCAGCGCGCCGCCCCTGGTCGAAATTGGCCAGCAGGGCGGGACCGACACGGATCGGCCGGCCGGCCGCGCCCAGCGCCGGCGCGCCGCCGGCGGGGCGGATCGGCGTCAGCCTGGCCTGGGCCAGTCGCCTCTGCCCCTCGTCCGACATCAGATAGTCCAGAAACACCCGGGCCGCCTTGGGATGTGGCGCCGAGCGGGTGATGAAGGCCACCCGCGAGAGCGACAGATGATAGTCGCTGGGCACGACATAGCCGATGTCGGCGTTGCGATGGCGCGCCCACCAGTCGGCGTAGAAGCCGTTCATGTCGTAGGCCAGATCGTGCGCGCCCGACAGACTGGTCAGCAGCGGCGCGCCCGGGACGAACAGGCCCGGCTCCGATTTGGCCAAGGCGTCGTACAAGGGCCAGGCGTCCGGATAGGCCTGCAGGTCGCTCGACAGGTACATGAACCCGACCCCGCTCTTTTCGGGATCGTACATGGCGATCTTGCCGCGCCAGCGTTCGGGGTTGGCGCGCAGGGCCGCCAGCAGCGCCGCGTGGCTGCGCGGCACCTCCGACTCCTTCAGCGCCTTCCTGTTGTAGGCGAAGACGATCGGCTCGGCCGTCACGCCGAAGCCCTGGTCGCGCCAGACGGCCCAGGCCGGCAGGCCCTTGGCCTCCGGACTGCGATAGGTCTGGGCGTAGCCGTCGTTGATCAGCTTGACCTGGATGTCCATCGACGAGCTCCAGGCCACATCGGCGACGGGCGCGCCCGCGTCCGTCTCGGCGATAAGGCGCGCCTGCATCGGTTTGGCGGCCAACTCGACGAAGCGGACCTTGATCTTGGGAAAGCGCTCGCGGAAGCCCTCGCCGATCACCTGGTGGACATCGGTGTTGAGATAGACGACGAGCTCGCCCTCGCGCTCGGCGGCGCGAATATCCCAGCCGCTGGTCGCCTGGCCGATCGACTTCGGCGCGCAGCCGGCCAGGGCGGACGCCAGGGCCAGCGCCGCCACGATCGCCACGGGCCCGCGTCTCTTGACCTGATGAGGCAATCGGCGTCGGATGATGATCTCCCCTGCGTGTTCGGTTCCTACATCCCCGATGAAGATACTGGTTGTCGAGGATGATCCGCCTCTGCGTCGCTCCCTGACCGCGACGCTGGAGAGCGAGGGGCACGAGCCCGTCTGCGCCGAGACCGGCGAGGCCGCCCTGGCCCTGGCCCTGGCGCACGGGGCCGACTTCGACGCCGTCATCCTGGACATCGGCCTGCCCGACATCGACGGCTTCGAGATCCTGGGCCGGCTGCGGCGCGAGGGCGTGCTGACCCCGATCGTCATGTTGACCGCGCGCGACGCGGTGCGCGATCGCATCGCCGGCCTGGACATGGGCGCGGACGACTATGTGCTGAAGCCGTTCGACCCGTTCGAGCTGGTGGCCCGGGTGCGGGCGGTGGCGCGGCGCAAGGGCGGCTACGCCACCCGGACGGCCCATGTCGGCGCCCTGGTCTGCGACTGGGAAGCCGGCGCGGCCTGGATCGGCGAGCGGCGGCTGGACCTGCGCCCGCGCGAGTGGGCCGTGCTGAAGGCCCTGGCCGCGCGTCCCGGCCGGGTCGTCGAGCGCGACCGCCTGGCCGCCGACGTGTTCCCCGACGAACAGGCCCCCTCGCCCAACGCCCTGGACGTCCATGTCGGTCGACTGCGACGCAAGCTGGCGCCGGACGGCCCGCGGCTGAGTACGCTGCGGGGCGTGGGCTACCGGATCGATCCATGAAGGCCAGGCCTTGGAAGGGCGGCCGTCCCAGTCTGGTCGGGCGCCTGCTGCTGGCGCAGGTCGTTCCCCTGGCCCTGCTGGGCGCGGCGCTCGCCCTGGCCGGCGCCCTTGCCGCCCGCGCGGTGGTCGAGAAGTCTTCCGACCGGCTGCTGGCCGGATCCGTGACCTCGATCGTCGCCCAGATCGGCGTGCGGGACGGTCAGGCCCAGGTGGCCCTGCCGCCCTGGTCCCTGGCCCTGCTGGACAGTCCCGAGCGCGACGCGGTGTTCTACGCGGTGCGCCAGGGCTCGCGCCTGGTCACCGGCTATGACGACCTCCCCCGCCTGCCCGCGCCCGCGCCGAACGAGACCAGTTTCAGCTATGCGAGGATGCGCGGCTACGAGGTGCGGATCGCCCAGTCGACGGTGATGGTGCCGGGCGTGCGCGAGCCCGTCGTGGTGGCGGTGGCCCAAAGCCTCGACTCGCGTCGCGCCAGCGTGCGCGAGCTGCTGTCCACCCTGATCGGCCTGCCTGTGCTGCTGGTCGCCGTGGCCGCGGCTCTGGTCGTGCCGGCCGTCGGCTGGGGCCTGGCGCCGCTGCGCCGCCTGACGGCCGATCTGAAGCGCCGCGCCCAGGCATCGCGCCCGGACCTCGCGCCGATCGACGCCGCCGACACCCCCGCCGAGCTGTCGCCGGCCGTCGAAGCCTTCAACCACCTGATGAGCAGCCTGGAGCGCTTCACCCGCGCGCTGGAGCGCTTCTCGGCCGACGCCTCCCATCAGTTGCGAACGCCCCTGTCGGTCATCGTCGCCAACCTCGCCCTGCTGGAGCGCTCGGCCGCCACGCCGCGCGACAAGGCCCTGCTGGGCGACTCGCGAGACGCGGCGGCCAACCTGCGCCAGGTGCTGACGCAGTTCCTCGCCCTGGCCCGCTCCGAGGCGACCGCGGCCGATGGCGAGGCCGATCTCGCCGCCCTGCTAAAGACGATCCAGGTCGAAGCCGCCCGCGCGTTTCCCGAGGTCGAACTGCTGACGCGCCTGCCCGCCGATCTGGGGCTCGCACGCGGCAACGCGGTGCTGATCGGCGAGGTTCTGCGCAATCTGGTCTTCAACGCCTGCGCCTATGGCGGGGGCAAGGTGCGTATCGTGGCCAGGATGGATGGAGACGGACCCAGGGTCGTGATCTGGGATCGCGGCCCCGGACTGGACGAAGACGCGTTGCGCGACGTGTTCGCGCCCTTCAACCGGGGGAGCGCGGGCCAGGGGTCGACCGGCGCGGGCCTGGGCCTGGCCATCGTGCGTTCGATCACCCGGCGCCTGGACATCGATCTCGAACTGCGCGCCCGCCATCCCAGGCCGGGCCTGGTCGCCGACCTCCGCTTCCCGGCGGCATAGGATCGAGGAGGGGGGCGCGGCGCCGGCGGACTCCGGCGTCCGATCAGGCGACGGACGGCGACCGGAGGCGCTCGCGGAACGCCTCGATCCTCTCGCGATAGCCGTCGGCGTCGCCGTACTCGAGGAACTCGTAATAGCGCTGATGAGGATCCGGCACCCGCAAGGCGTGCTTGATGGGGCACCAGTATTGTTCGGTTCGGCTGGCGATTTCCCGGACATAGGCGATGACGCCGTTCGCGTAGGCGCAGTAGGCGCAGTTCAGGATCTCGATCCAGTTCAGATAACCGAGGCGTTGACGATCGAAGACAATGTACGTCTTTCGAGGCACCTGAGGTATGCGATAGGCCCGAAAGCAGATCGCCTGATAGAGGCTCGCCCAGGCGTCGATCATGAGGACGGGGAGGATAAGCGAATAGATCACCGGCGCCGTGATCATCGCGCTGAGCGTCGATTGCTTGAGGTAGCGCGCCGCGCTGGTGCGAAGACCGCGATGAGCGATGGTGACCCCATGCTCGAATTCGACGACCCGCTCGCGCAGGCGCCAGCCGAGACGTTTCCGGCCCGCCTCGATCTCGCGGTCGAGCTCGCTCTGAAGTCGCACGATCTCGGCGGCGAGTTCCTTCATGCGCTGTGTCATGGCCCCTCCTGGATTGAGCCGCTCAAGATGTCAGTATTTCCGATCCGTCGATACGGAGGCCCTGCTTGCTCGCCCTTGCGCCAGATCAAGACCGACCGAGCCGGGGGGCGTCCTATGACCCATGTTCAGCCCAGGCGCGGCTTGTTAGGGAACCGCTCGCCTTCGCGGCGTCGCTGCGGACCTCCGTATCACCGTGACCATCGCAACGCGCGGGTATTCATGCTTGCCCCAATAACGGCGCCCTATCTTCGCCACGCCTCGAGGCGGGATCGGCCCGGACGGTCGGACACCCCGGAAAGCGGCTTCGCCCTTGGACATGTCTAGCGCCACGACGAAACCGCCCGAGGCCGGCCAGAGCGCTCGCGACGCCTGGCGCGAGACTTTGCGGCGGATGCTGGCCAGGCTTCACTACGCCGTGGCGTCCGACGCCTTCAGGCTGAGCTTCGCGGTCGCCGTCTTCCTGGGCGCCTTGTGGCTGCTGCGGCGCGAGGTGCAGACGGCCTCGCCGTCGGCGATCCAGGCCGCCTTCCGGGCGACTCCCCCCTGGGCTATTGGCGCCGCCGTCGCCACGACCCTGCTCAGCTATCTGTGCCTGGCGGCTTCGGAGCAACTGGCGCTCGGCTATCTGGGCCGGCGGCTCGCGGCGTGGCGGGTGATCCTCGTCACCTTTGTGTCCTACGCCCTGTCCAACGGGCTGGGGTTCAGCCTCGCCACGGGGGCCGCCGCGCGTCTTCGCTTCTACCGGGCCTGGGGCCTTGGCGGGTCGGAGATCGGCGCGGTCACCCTGCTGGCCGGCGCCGCGGTCACGCTCAGCGGCGCGGTCGCCGCCGGATTGGCCCTGCTGGCGATCCCCGGCCTTCCGCCGCCCCTCTACGGGCTGGCGGCGATTCTCATCGCTCCCGCGGGGCTCTGGATCGCCCGCCTCCCGAAAAAGGGCCGCCTGCTGCCCGCCATCGAACTGGCCACCCCGTCGCTGAAGACGCGCCTGGGGGCGCTGGGCGGCGGGCTGCTGGACTGGGCGCTGTCGGGCCTGGCCTTGTTCGTCCTGCTGCCCGGGTCCTCGGCCGATCAGTTCGCCGGCTTCCTGGCGGTGTTCATCCTGGGCAGCGTCGTCAGCGCCGCGTCCGGCGTGCCGGGCGGCGTCGGCGTCTTCGAGGCGGTCGTCCTGAGCCTCAGCCATCGGTTCGCCCTGCCCCACGAGACCGTCGCGGCCCTGATCCTCTACCGCCTGATCTACGCCGTGGGGCCGCTGAGCCTGACCGCCCTGGGCCTGGGCGCCTATCAGCTGGGCCGGCTCGCCCAAGGCCGCGCGAGCGCGGGCCTTCGCTCCATCACCCGCGCCCTGGCGCCCCCCGTGGTCGCCGGCCTGGCCTTCTGGCTGGGCGCGGGCCTGCTGCTCGCCTCGGCCAACCTGTCCGTTCGCCTGACCCCGGCCTCCTCCTTCCTGGCGGCGTTTCCGTCTTCGCATCTGGTCTCCAGCATCCTCGGCGTGTTGCTGCTGCTCGCGGCCATCTCGCTCTGGCGGCGATTGGAGGCCGCCTATGTCCTGACGCTGCTGCTCGTCGTCGGCGGCGCGGCGTTCGAGCTCTGGAAGGGGCTCGGGCTGGCGAGCGCCGCGCCCCTGTTGCTCCTGGGCGTCGCGCTGGCGCCCTGCCAGTTCGCCTTTCGCAGACGCTCCGCGGCGTTTCACGATGTGGCGTCGGCGCCCTGGTTCGCGGCGTGCGGACTCGCCGGGGCTTCGGCCTTCACCCTGGCGCTGACCGCCCGGCAGGCCGGCGACCACACCCGTCAGCCCTGGTGGGCGCTGCTGCGCGGCGCCGACGCCGCGGGGCCGGTGGGCGTGGCGGCCGGCCTGGCCGCGCTGGGACTGCTGGTCGCTGTCTGGCGCCTGCTCAGCCCCAGCCGGTCGCGCGCCGCCCCGTCGTCGCCGAAGGACATCGCCCGCGCCAAGGCCATCATCGCCGCCGCCAAGGCGGTGTCCTGCGACGCCTTCCTGGCGCTGCTGGGCGACAAGTCGTTCGTCTTTTCGCCCTCCGGCCGCAGCTTCGTCATGCACCGGCCCATCGGCGCCCACTGGATCGCGATGAGCGATCCGGTCGGACCGCCCGACGATCGCCCGGCGATGATCGACGCCTTCGTCGAAGCCGCCGCCGACTCCCAGGCGAGCCCGGTGTTCTACGCGCTGGATCAGGACAGCGTCCCGGACCTGATCGACGCGGGATTCCTGATCCACAAGATCGGCGAAAGCGCCTTGGTCGACCTGGCGACCTTCAGCCTGCAGGGCAAGGCGCGCGAGGATCTGCGCCACGCCGTCAATCACGCCCAGCGAACCGGGCTGGCGTTCGAGATCCTGGAGCCGAACGATCCGCTGACGCCCTGGACCGAGCTGAAGGCCGTGTCGGACGCCTGGCTCGCGGCGCATCATGGCCACGAGCTGAGCTTCACCCTCGGATGCTTCGATCCGGCCTATCTGCTCAACTTCCCCATCGCGATGCTGCGCGGGCCCGACGGCGTTTCGGCCTTCGCCAACCTGGTCGCCACGCCCGACGGACGCCGCCTCTCCGTCGATCTCATGCGCCATCGCCCGAGCGCCCAGCACGGCGTGATGGACGCGCTGTTCGTGTCGATCATCCTCTGGGGGCAGGCGCGCGGCTTCGCCGAATTCGATCTGGGCATGGCCCCGCTCTCCGGCCTCGAGTCGCATTCGGTCGCGCCGCTCTCGCGACGCGTGGAGGCCTGGGTCTACCGTTCGGCCGAACGGGTCTACGGGTTCCAGGGCCTCCGGGCCTACAAGCAGAAGTTCGGTCCCCACTGGAGACCGGTCTTTCTGGCGACTTCGGCCAGCGTGACCCCGGCCGTGGCGCTCGCCGAGGTCGGGCTACTGACCCAGAAGGGCCTCGACGCCAGGTCGATCCGATGAGCCCTGGCGAGGCCCGCCGGGCGGCTCGTCATCCGGGCCGGCGCTCAAGGATCACCGGCAGGCGCCTGAGCTGGCACATGGCGTGGTTGCCGATCCAGTCGTCGGCGTCGCCGGCCGCCTGGACCTCGATCCGGCGTTCGATCAGGGACTCCGCCAGGCTCCTGGCGAGCAGTCCGGCCACGAAACGCCCAGGACAGATGTGCGCGCCGCCGCCGAACGTGGTCGAGCCCTGCTGGGGACGGTCCAGGTCGAAGGCGTCAGGGTTCGGGAAGGCGTCGGGATCGCGGTTGGCGGCGCCCCACATCATCGTCACCCGGGTTCCCGCGGGAATGGTCCGCCCATCGTAGTCGAGGTCGGCGCTGACGACGCGGTTGAGATGAATGACGGGCGGCTCCAGCCGCAGGCACTCGGAAACCGCCGCGGCGGTCTTCTCCGGCTCCGCGCGAAGTCGGTCCGTCACCTCGGGATGATCCATCAACGTGCGGATGGTGTTGGCGGCGGCCAGGGCGGCCGTATGGAATCCATCGAACAGGTTACCCGCGAGGAAGGCCCCCACCGTCTTGGGAACATAGCCGCCATGGTCGAGATCGTCGGCGATGTCGACCGCGGCGAGGTCCCGGGCCATGTCCGAGACGAACGGACAACCGCCCGCCTCCAAGGCGCGCTGGCCCGCGCCCTCGACGAGGCCGCGATAGGCCTTCGCGGCGGCGTCGGCCTGGCCTATGCCGTCCGCGTCCGGCCGCAGGAACAGCATGGGCGTCATCTTGCGCGCCTCCGTCGCCGCGCCCAGAGCCTCCGCGTCGGTCATCCCGATCAGTCCGCCCCAGTAGAGGCCGATCAGCGGCTCGGCGATCCGCTCGACGAGATCGACGGGCTCGCCCAGCGGAATATCGTCAAGGATCCGCCCGGCGATCTGGCGGGCGGCGTCGGCCCGCGCGGCGGTCGGCTTGGGCCCGATTTGGTTGAGAAGCACCTTGCGCAGGGTGGCGTTCAGAACGCCGTTGGCGCCGAAGAGCTGGTTCTTGATCAGGTCGGCGATGGCGAAGCCGACCGGCTTTTCCTCGAGCGGTTCGGCGCCGAGCAAGCCCGGAAAGAGCTGGTTGGGCGCCAGGGCCGAAAGCTCGGGCCGGGCCGCCAGAGCCCGGAGATCGGCGTGGCGGAAGACCACGAGCGCGCCGCCGTCGCCCTGCAGGAACCGGGGACCGCCGGGCTGGAACGCCCTGGCGCAGAACCGCCGGAACGCCATGCGGCCGCCGTCATAGCCGTAATCCTCGAGCGTCGGCAGCGCGCCGATGTCCAGAACGGGCGGCTGATCGACTACGATGTCGTCGGACATGGTCTTCTCCTTTTCGCGCCGCGCGCGGGCGGGGTTGGTCAGGCCGCGCGCCGCGTCGGTCCGGGGGCAGCGGCGAACGCGGATTTGGCCTGGCGCCGGACACGCGAAAGCCACAGCGTCATCGCCAGGACGAACGAGGCCGCCAGGCACGCGCCCGCGGCGACCAGCGCGCCGCGAACCTCGTGGGCGCCGACAAAGAACGAGCAGAGCATCGGCCCGGCGGCCGCGCCGACGGCCTGAACGCTGGGGGCCAGCAGAACCGCCCGCCGCGAGGGGTCCGACTCGATGATGAACGGCGCCTGCAGCGTCTGCAGGAAACCCCACGCCAGACCGTGCAGGCCGGCGAAGGCGAGGAACACGCCGGGCCCCGGCAGGACCCACAGGCCGACCAGCACCGACAGGAACACCGGCAGACAGACCAGGAACGCGCGGTGATAGGGGATCCGCTCGGCCACCACGGCCGCCAGGCCAGAGCCGACGATGGAGCTGCCCAGGGCCAGGGCGACGGCCAGCCCGCCCTGGACCGGCGTCAGGCCCGACTGGCCGGCCAGCTGCTCGACATAGGCCAGGAACCCGATGAAGAACGAAAACAGGAGAAAGACGGCGGCCAGGCTGACATAGGCCGCCTTCGGGATCGGCTCGGCCAGCACGGGCTCATCGCTCGTGTTTCCCGCCAGCGGCGCCAGACTGGCCGGCAGGACGAACGCGACCGCCGCCGCCAGGACGGCGCTGGCGCCCAGGGTCGCGAAGCCCGCGTTGGCGCCGAGCGACGGCGAGACCAGAAGCGGTATGCCGGCCGCGCACGCCACCTGCAGCACCGCCTGGCTGACCAGGAAGATCCCGCTCCAGCGGCCCGGCGTCGGCGAGCGCACGATCATCAGCGTGGTCAGCCAGACGAGGCCACCTTCGGCCAGGCCCGCCAGCGCCCGGATCACCAGGACCCCCAGCCCCGAGACCTCCAGCCCGGCGAGGTTGATGACGGCCAGGACCAGCGCGGCCACGAAGCCGACCAGCTTGAGCCGGCGCGGCGGCAGGAAGGCGTCCGCCAGCCCGACGCCCAGCCCGATGGCGAGAAACTCGATGGTCACGCTCCAGCCCAGCTGGTTGACGTCGAGCCGGCCCGCGTCGACCAGCCCCCCAAGAACCACCGGCTGGACGCCCGCCATGATCAGGGCGACCGATCCGATCGCCAGGAAAGCCGCGATCTGCGCGGCCGTCGGTCGGCTGCCGATCCAGCCGTCCTCGGCTCGCGCGCCGCGCGCCTGGGTGTCCTCGAGCGACATGCATTCCTCCAACGGGCCGTGGATCGGTTCTTCGACGGGTCTTCGCCCGACGGCCCTAAAGGTAGCTTTTGCTATCTCAAGAGTATCGTCAACCGGTCTCCCACCGGATCGCTTCGACCGCATTGCCGCTTTGCTGGGCGCCGGCCTACGGATCGCCCGCGCCCCGCTTCCCCGTGGGACGCGAACGCCCTGGCCAATAGGATAGTTTGGGCTACACTAAGCAGGCGCGGGCGACGCACGCCGCGACGGCGACAGGTTCTCTTGACCCGGCCCCGTTGCTATTCGACTGCACGCCGCCGATCCGCGGCGCTCTTCAAGGACCCCTGGTGAGCACCCCTGACCTCGAAGCCAAGTCACGGCCGTCCCGGCGCAACGGCATCAACACCTTCGAAGCGATTCTCGCGACGACCGGCGAACTGTTGGCCGAGGTGGGTTTCGAGCGCCTGACGACCAATCTCGTCTGCGAGAGGGCGGGACTGACGCCGCCGGCCCTCTATCGGTACTTTCCGAACAAATACGCCCTGCTGACAGAACTGACCCGCCGGCTGATGGACGCCCAGGACCAGGTCGTCTTCGCCTGGGTGGAGTCGGGCGGCGCCCACTGGACCACCCTCGCCGCGGCCGTCGAAAGTCATATCCGGCTGCAGAAGGAGATCATCACCGTCACCCGCGCCTTTCCGGGCGGGCTCTGGATCCTGCGGGCGATCCGCGCCATGCCGCCCCTGCAGGACGTGCGCGTCGAGTCGCGGACGGCGGTGCTGGACCGGATCTTCGCGTTTCGCGTCAAGGACGGCCCTCCGGTCGACGAAGAGCGCCTGAAGCTGTCCATGCGCGTCTCCGAATTGATGAGCTACGCGGCCATGGAGATGCTGGTGGAGGATCCCGAGCTCGACGAGGACATGGTCATCGAGGAAGTCGCCTGGATGATCGGCCGCTACCATTTCGACCTCCCCCGCCGGTCACAGCTCTCCAAGGACTGACCGCCCGAGCGGATCGCGCTTCGGCCTCGCGCGAGGCTTGATCGCCTTCCCGGGTCCCGAACGACCGGATCCGGCCACAGCCCAAAGACGGCGGCCCTGAGCCCATAGTCCCCCAGCCTTGAGCCCCGGAGCGCGCGCTCGGGCCGGCGCGAGCGTGGCCGAAGGTCACGACAAGCCCGCGGGCCATCTCTCCCCTTTCCGGTTCCCGGTCGTCCTTCGAGCGGTTTGGCGCGGTTTCGCCTGCAAACCGGGCGCCTGAACCGCCGCGCCGCGCCAGACGGTCCGGTCGCTTGCGCTACGCCCCCTTGCGTCGGGATAGTTTTTATTATCGTAATGGCCTGGACCGGTCGGAGTACTGGATAGACGGGGAGTTGAATATGAAAGCGGGTATGTTTCTGAGCTGCGCCGCGCTGGCGTTGTCCGGCGGCGTCGCGGCGGCCCAAACCCACGACAGCACGGCGATCGAGGAGATCGTGGTCACGGCCCAGAAGCGGTCGGAAAACCTGCAGGACGTGCCTGTGTCGGTCACCGCCCTGACGGGCGACGCCCTGGCGGCGCGCGGCGTCAACAACGTCCTGGCGCTCAACAACCTGGCCCCGGGCATGCGGATCAGCGCCGCCGACGCGGCCGCCAATCCCAAGATCTATATCCGCGGCGTGGGCCTCAGCGACTTCAACCCCAACGCCTCCAGCGGCGTCGGCGTCTATGTCGACGGCGTCTATATCGGCTCGCCCCTGGCCCAGATGGCCGGCTTCTTCGACCTGGCGCAGGTCGAGGTGCTGCGCGGGCCGCAAGGCACCCTTTATGGCCGCAACACCAACGGCGGCGCGATCAACATCACCACCAAGCGGCCCAGCCAGACCTTCGGGGCCGACGCCTCGCTGGAATACGGCAGCTTCAACGCCGTGACCGCCGATCTTGGCGTCGGCGGCCCGATCATCGCCGACAAGCTGGCCTTCCGCGTGGCCGCCCAGTACGCCAAGGACGACGGCTATACCTACAACCGCGTGACCGGCCACGATCTCAACGCCGCCGACCACTGGGCGGGTCGTCTGTCGCTGCTCTACACGCCGAGCACGGATTTCGAGCTGCTGACCCAGGTCAATCGCTACGTCAATCGCGGCGACGCCACCGCCCCGCAACACCGCGCCCTGTTCCCCGCCACCGCCGCGGCGACCGGAGCGGACGGATTCTGCGCGTCCAACGCCTACGCCAGCGGCGCCTGCACCGACCTGCTGGGCTATGCCGACACCGACAACAACAGCCGGGCCGTGGACGCCAACCTGGAGGGCAAGGACAAGGTCGACCTGTTCGGCGCCTCGAGCCAGGCGACCTGGAAGCTCGGCGGCGTGTCCCTGGTCTCGGTGACGGCGTGGCAGTGGGCTCACCGCAACGACCTGGAGAACACCGACGCCAGCCCGCTGCAGATGGTCGAGATCAACTACCGCTCGCGCCAGCGCCAGTTCACCCAGGAGCTGCGCCTGCAGTCGGACGACGCCTCGGCGCGCCTCAACTGGGTGTTGGGCGTCTATTACATGGACGAGCGGGTGGAGGATAACACCCGCCAGGACGTGCTGCGCGACCTGCGGCCGCTGTTCATCACCCCCGAAAACCCCACCGGCCTCAGCCTCGAAAACAGCGTCGGGACCTTCGGCTATCCCTACACCCAGAAGACCAAGGGCTACGCCGTGTTCGGCCAGGCCGACTACAAGATCACCGACCGGCTGACCGGCACGGTGGGCCTGCGCTGGTCGGCCGACGACAAGTCCATGGACTACAAGAGCCAGGCCGAGGACGGCCTGATCGTCATCCTGACCTCAAAGCAGAGCAAGACCTTCTCGGCGGTCTCGGGCCGGCTTGGCCTGCGCTACGAACTGAGCGACGACGCCAATGTCTACGCCACCTACAACCGCGGCTATAAGAGCGGCGGCTTCTTCGGCGGCCTGGCGACCACCGCCGAGGAGATGCAGCCCTACGACAACGAGACCCTCGACGCCTACGAACTGGGCCTGAAGTCGGAGTTCCTGAACCGCCGGGTGCGCCTGAACGTGTCGGGCTTCTACTACGACTACAAGAACCAGCAGGTCTTCGCCCAGACCACGCGCAACGGCCTGACCGTGCTGGTGCTCGACAACGCCGCCAACTCCAAGGTCTACGGCGGCGAGGCCGAGATCACCGCCCGGCCGATCCAGCCCCTGACCCTGAGCGCGGGCGTGTCGCTGCTGCACGCCAAGTACGGCGACTACTTCACCGAGGGCAAGGACTTCACCGGCAACTGGCTGCCGCAGTCGCCGAAGGTGACGTTCAACGCGGCCGCCACCTGGGTCGCGCCGCTGGCGAACGGCGCGTCGGTCGTGGCCAATGTCGACGCCAACTATTCGTCGAAGGTCTATTTCGACAACTCCAACGCCCCGCGCCTGTCGCAGGACGCGGTGTGGATCGCCGGCGCCCAGCTCAGCTGGCGCTCGCCCGACCAGAAGATCGAGGCCGGCGCCTTCGCCCGCAACCTGTTCGACAAGACCTACAAGGTGGCGATCTCCAATATCGACAGCCTGGGCGTGGATCTCCTCAGCTACAACCGGCCGCGGAGCCTCGGCGTCTTCCTGCGCTACCACTACTAGAGCATTTTCCGATCCAACTGGATCGGTGAAATGCTCTAGCGTTCTGTTTTGACGCATTTTCTGACGACGAACCGGCATCCACTTCGTCGGAAAATGCTCTAGCGGGGACCGGAGCCCGCCCAGCCGCTTGGCGTTGGGCGGGCTCCGGCGCTCAGCGCTGTCCGTAGGATCGGAACCGCTGCAGGATGCGGCTCATCTCGTCCTCGGACAGCAGGTTGGGGCCGCCGATCGCCAGGGTTCCCCAATAGACCGCCGCCTGCTCCTCGACCTCCTCGGTGATGGCCAGGGCGAAGTCGAGATTGGGCGCGGCGACGATCTGGCCATGATTGGCCATCAGGGCGGCGTAGCGGCCGTCCAGCGCCTCGACCACGGTCGCGGCCAGTTCCTCCGAACCGAAGGTGGCGTACGGCGCGACCGGCACGCTGCTGCCGCCGCTGACGGCGACCATGTAGTGCATGGGCGGGATCTGGAGGCCGGCGCAGGCCAGGATGGTGGCGTGGCGCGAATGGCAATGCACCACCGCCCCCACGTCGGGGCGCCGATCGAGAATCCCCTTGTGCATCCGCCATTCACTGGAGGGCTTCAGCGCCCCTTCCGGCGACGAGCCGTCGGGACGGACCAGCACCATGTGCTCGGCGGTCAGCCGCGCGGCCGGCACGCCCGTCGGCGAGACCAGCATGTCGTCTCCGCACCGGGCCGAAACATTGCCCGAGGTGCCCCTGTTGAGGCCGCGCGCATCCATCGCCTGCATCACCTGCGCCATGCGCTCGCGCAGAGCCGCCTCCTGATTTGTCACGCTCATCACACCATCTCCCTCAAAGTCATCTGGCGCATCGCCGCCTCGGTGGCCTCGAAGCTCTCGAGCTTGCCCAGGGTGGCCAGGCCCTGGGCGACCAGCGCGGCGGTGGCCGTGCCGAAGCGCGCGGCGTCCAGCGGCGTCCAGCCCCGCGACAAGGCGGCGATGAACCCCGCGCAATAGGAATCGCCGCAGCTGGTGGTGTCGACCGGCGTGATCGCGTGGGCCGGCAGGGTCGTGCTGACGCCGTCGAGGACCACCACCGAGCCCCGCCCGCCGTTCTTGATGACGCAGCCCTTGGCGCCCCACGACCGGAAGGTCTCGGCGGCGGCGAAGAGGTCCTCCTGGCCGGTCAGGAACACCGCCTCGGCGGCGCTGGGCAGGAAGTAGTCGACATGCGGCAGCAGGCGCTTGACCTCGTCGATCGCCGAGAGCTGGGGCGCGATCAGGTCGCAGGTCACGATCGCCCCGGCCCGCGAGGCGGCTCGGACGATCGCCTCCCCCTCGCCGCCGTCGAGCTTGGGACCGCCGACGCCGCCATAGTGCAGAAAGCCCACCGCGGCGGCCGTCTCCAGCGCGCGCGGGGTGACGCGGGCCAGCATGCCCGCGCCCAGCGCGTGGAAGCCCGGACGAACGCCGCTGGAGGAGACCGCCAGCAGGGTCGTGGAGCTGGGCAGGCCCGGCAGAACCTCCAGGTCGGTGACGTCGACCCCGGCGTCGGCCAGGGCCGTGAGGATGAAGCGACCGATCAGGTCGTCGCCCACCGCCGAGATCAGCCGGCTCGACACGCCGAGGCGAGCCGCCAGCAGGGCCGGAGCGGCCGCCGTGCCCGCCGGAGCGCAGGCGATCCCCTCGATCAGCCCCGTCACCTCTTCCTTCGGCAACACGTCGATGGCGCGCGCCACCACGTCCAGGGTCGTCAGCCCGATACAGGCCAATCCGTTCTTCATGCGGCGTCCTCCCTACGCATTGACAGCCAATATGGCTCAGCCATTATAATAGTCAAAACTATCTTATAAGGGGCTGAACTTGACCTGGACGAACAGCAAGGATGCGGCGCTTCGGGAACGCGCCATGGCGGTGATCCCCAATGGGATGTACGGCCACCAGTCGGTCATGCTGCTGCCCGACGACTACCCGCAGTTCTTCGACCGCGCCGAGGGCGCCTATCTCTGGGACGTCGACGGCAACCGCTATGTCGACTTCATGTGCGGCTACGGCCCCAACCTGTTCGGCTACGGCAACGCCGCCATCGACCAGGCCTATGTCGAGCGCATGAAGCGGGGCGACACCATGACCGGTCCCGGCCAGGCCATGGTCGAACTGGCCGAGGCCATGACCGCCCAGGTCAGCCACGCCGACTGGGCGATGTTCTGCAAGAACGGCACCGACGCCACGACGATGGCGATGATGATCGCCCGCAACTTCACCCGGAAGAACACCATCGTGCTGGCCAAGGGCGCCTATCACGGCGCCGCGCCGTGGTGCACGCCGCTGAAGAACGGCGTCACCGAGGCCGACCGCGCCAATCAGGTGTTCTACGAGTACAACAACGTCGAGAGCCTGGAGGCGGCGGTCAAGGCGGCCGGCTCGGACCTGGCGGCGATCTTCGCCTCGCCCATCAAGCACGACACCTTCGTCGATCAGGAGCTGCCCGATCCAGAATACGCCCGCCGGGCCCGGGCGCTGTGCGATGAGCACGAAGCGCTGCTGATCGTCGACGACGTCCGCGCCGGCTTCCGCCTGGCCCGCGACTGCAGCTGGTCGCTGGTCGGGGTCAAGCCGGACCTGTCGGCCTGGGGCAAGGCCATCGCCAACGGCCATCCGATCTCGGCCCTGCTGGGCGCCGACAAGGCCCGCTTCGCGGCCGCCACCATCTACGCCACCGGCTCGTTCTGGTTCTCGGCCGCGCCGATGGCCGCCTCCCTGGCGACGATGAAGCTGATCCGCGAGACCGACTACCTGGAGCGCACCATCGCCCTGGGCGAGCGCCTGCGCGCGGGCCTGGACGAGGCGGCCGACCGCCACGGCTTCTCGCTGCGCCAGACCGGTCCGGCCCAGCTGCCGCTGATCATGTTCGACGAGGACCCGACCGGCGCCAAGGCCTACTTCTGGAACAACGCCCTGCTCAAGCGCGGCGTCTATTTCCACCCCTGGCATAATATGTTCATGACCACGGCCATGACCGACGCCGACATCGATCACACGATCGAGGCCGGCGACGAGGCCTTCAAGCTGCTGAAGGCCGCCGGTCCCCTGCCGCCGGTCGAGAAGCTGGTCTTCCTGCATTCCATGGTCGACTGACGGACTTTCCCGCCTGGACGCGGCGCCGCCAGACTTGCCCTGGCGGCGCTCTGCGCGATGCGTTCAGGCCTCGTTCGCGCGTCGCCATGACAAAGGGCCCCTCCTGGCGAGGGGCCCTTCTTTTTCGACGGAACGCCCGACGGCGCGGTTCAGGCCGAGGGGGCGCGGGTGACGCCGAAGCGCCGCAGGACATTGTGGGTGATGACCTCGATGAACGGGTCGCCCGCGGCCAGGCCGTGAGCCCATTCGGTGGTGCCGCTGTTGAACACCTCGCCCTTCCCGCGCTTGAAGCTGGCCAGCACCGCATGGCCGCGCAGCACCTTGGCCTGGGCCTCGGGGCCGGCGTCGCCGTAGGTGACCTGGGCGATCACGTCCAGCTTCTCGGGCGGGATGATCGGATTGTATCCGCGGCCGGCTTCCTCGCCGAAGGCGCAGGGCGCGACGCCGATGATCTCCAGGGTCTCCGGCACGCCCAGCATCGGCACGGCCTTGGGCAGGCCGTCGTCGCCGAACTGGAAGCGGCAGCCGTCGCTCTCGTAGCCGATCAGCGGCAGCTCGCCGCCGATGACGTCGCCGTAGAACAGGTCCGAGCCCTCCAGGGCCCAGTGGCGATCGTCATAGACCGTGAAGCCGGCCTGGCCGCGCGACACGCACATGCCCAGGCGATGATAGCCGGCGAAGACGAAGCTCAGGCCCGTCAGCGCGGCCTCGGGCCGCTGGAAGGCCGGGTGCGACCACAGGTGCGTGGCCTTCTCGGGCGGGACGTCCTCGGCCTCGAAACCCTTCCACTTGTGGCAGACATAGGTCTTGCCGTCGTTCTCCCAGCGCACCTTCCAGAAGCAGCTGTTGCCCGACAGGATCGCGGCGGCGCCGCCGGCGTCGACGAAGCGCTCGACCTGGTCGCGCTGGCCGCCCGACCAGTATTCGCTGTGGCCCACGAACAGCGCCGCCGCGTAGCCTTCGAGGAGATCCTGTTCGGCGTCGAGGTCGTAGTCGGTGGCGAAGTCCAGCACGTAGCCGTTCGACTCCGCCCAGGCCACGAAGGCGTGCTCCCACTTGTGCAGGAAGCCGGCCGAGCCGTCGTAGGGCGAGGCCCGATGCTCGACCATCCAGGCCATGTCTGAGGCCCAGGGGGCTTCCTCGAACCCGCGCTTGCGCAGGTTGATCAGGCGCGGCGGGTTGGGCGGCGGCGCGACGATCAGGGGCGGAAACGGCCGCTGGGTCGACAGCACGCCGATCGCCTGGTCCATGGCCTGGGCGAACGGAACCTGCCCGCTCATCAGGCCCGAGACGTTCGAATAGGCGTTGGCGCCGCCCCAGTAGTTGTAGGCCTGGTAGGTGTTGGTCGACAGCACCATCAGGGCGCTCGAGCGACGCACGCCGACCGGCGGCTTGACGACCACGAAGTGATGGGCCTCCCCGCCGCTCGCGTCGGTCAGGACGATATCGTAGTAGCCCGAGGCCCATGCCTCGCCGACCTCGATTTCAAGGGCGACGGGCCAGCCGCAGCCGTCGCGATCGGCGTGGGCCGGAACCGGATGATCGCCGACGCGCACGTCGTCGCGCTCCAGGACCGTCAGGCGCTCGGCGCCGATCCGGGCGATCGACAGGCGGCACGGACCGTTCTCGGCGCTGGCATGGAGGGCGAAGCGCTCGCCCGGGCGCACGCTCAGGCGATCGGTATAGCAAGCGAGCATTCGGTTCCCCTCTGAACTCCGGCCAAGCCGCGCGGATACGAGACGCCGGAAGCGCCCGCGCTTGGCGCCGGGCCATGGAGTAGTTTTTACTACCTTATTCGGAATAATCGCAAGCGGGGACGAGCAAGGAAGGGCGCCGCCATGGTCGCGGTCGACGAGGCTTCAGGCCTGTTGAGCGCTCGCGGCTGGACACCCCCATTGGCGCCAAAGCCACACCCCGCCAAAAGTAAGTAATCCTTCACTGAACCGACATCGATTTCCCGCTATAGCGCCTGAGCGCTAGGGCGCGGGGAGAGTCTCCTCGCCGCCGGCGCGTCTTAGACGGCCATCAAGGCCGCGAACGAGGGTCTCTCAAAACACCATGCGTACTCCCCAAACCAACAAGCTCGCCCTGCTTCTGGGCGCGGCCGCCGCGACCCTGATCGCCGGCGCCGCCCACGCCCAGTCGGCCGCTCCGGCCGATGCCGCCTCGACGGCGCTGGACGAGATCGTCGTCACCGCCGAGCGCCGCTCGGAAAACCTGCAGAAGGTGCCGCTGTCGGTGGCCGCCGTGGCCGGCGAGCAGCTGCGCGCCATCACCGCCGACGGCAGCGACATCCTGGCCCTGTCGGGCAAGGTCCCCAGCTTCTACGCCGAGACCACCACGGGCCGGATCTTCCCGCGCTTCTACATCCGCGGCCTCGGCAACATCGACTTCTACCTCGGCGCCTCGCAGCCGGTGTCGATCATCCATGACGACGTGATCATGGAGCACGTGGTCCTGAAGTCGAACCCGCTGTTCGACATCGGCCAGGTGGAAGTGCTGCGCGGTCCGCAAGGCTCGCTGTTCGGCCGCAACACCACCGCCGGCATCGTCAAGTTTGACACCATCAAGCCGAGCGAGGACTTCAACGCCCGCTTCTCGGCCTCGTACGGCACCTACGGCACGACCACCTTCGACGGAGGCGTCGGCGGCCCGCTGGCCGAAGGCCTGATGTTCCGCGCCTCGGTGCTGTACCAGCACCGCGACGACTACGTGGACAACACCTATGCCGGCGCCAGCGCCGACGGCACCAAGACGCCCGAGAAGAACGCCATGGGCGGCTTTGACGAGAAGGACGCCCGCATCCAGGTGCTGGCCAAGCCGAACGACAAGCTGTCGGTCCTGGTCTCGGCCCACGCCCGCAACTACAAGGGCACCTCGACCCTGTTCCTGCGCCAGGCCCTGACCAAGGGTTCGAACAAGAGCAGCGCGCCGCGCGACCAGGTCGCCCTGGACGAGGCCAACAACAACCCGCAGGCCTACGACACCTACGGGACCTCGGCCCATGTCGACTACGACTTCGGTCCGGTCACCCTGACCTCGATCAGCGCCTATGAGTCGACCAGCGGCTACAGCCGTGGCGACACCGACGGCGGCGCGGCGGCCAACTTCCCGGTCAACGGCGTCCCGAATGGCTTCGGCCAGTCGATGGGCCAGATCCGCGACCTCGACCAGCTGACCCAGGAAATCCGCCTGGCCAGCAACGGCGAAGGCAAGCTGAAGTGGCAGGTCGGCGGCCTGTACTTCGACTCGCGCGACACCACCGACTTCTATCAGCGCGGCTATTTCCTGCTGCCGACCTCGGCCGGCTACAACCCCAACAACTGGGTGCGTCTGAACAACCTGAACACCTCGTGGGCGGTGTTCGGCCAGGTCAGCTACCGTCTGACCGATGCCCTGACGATCACGGGCGGCCTGCGCGACACCTACGACGCCAAGAAGACCGTCCTGGTGAAGACCTCGAACAACGCCGCCAACGTGTCGACCTACGGCGGCCGCCGCTACGTGCGGATGGCCGACGAGCAGGTCAGCTGGGACCTGTCGGCCAACTACCAGGTCAATCCGGACGTCAGCGTCTACGCCCGCGCGGCCAAGGGCTTCCGCGGCCCGACCATCCAGGGCCGCTCGGCGGTGTTCAACGCCGACTTCACCACGGCCGACTCCGAAACGATCCAGTCGTACGAAGTCGGTTTCAAGAGCTTCCTGCTCGAAAACACCCTGCGCCTGAACGCCTCGGCCTTCACCTATGAGGTCAAGGACATCCAGCTGAACGGCAACGACAGCAACGGCAACGGCGTGCTGTTCAACGCCGACAAGGCCCAGGCCTACGGCGTCGAGGCCGACCTCGAGTGGCGTCCGGTCCGCAACCTGCTGCTGACGGCCGGCGCCAGCTACCTGCACAGCGAGATCAAGGACAAGCGCGTCTACGCCCAGGTCTGCGCGCTGAACGGCGTGGTGGTCTGCACGGTCGAAAACCCGACGATCAAGGTGGGGAACAACACCTTCGCCCAGATCGACGGCCAGCCACTGCCGAACGCCCCGAAGTACAACCTGAACTTCACGGGCCGCTACGACATCCCGGTCGGCGACGCCGGCCGCGTGTTCGTGGCCACCGACTGGAACGTCCAGGGCTACACCAACTTCGTGCTCTACAAGACCAAGGAGTTCTACTCCAAGGGCAGCTTCGAGGGCGGCCTGAAGCTGGGCTACGAGAACCTCGACAAGGGCTACGAGATCGCCCTGTTCGGCCGCAACATCACGAACGAGAAGAACCTCAAGGGCGTGATCGAGAACTACATGGCCGCCGTCTACAACGAGCCCCGCATCGTCGGCGTCTCGCTCAGCGCCAAGCTGAAATAAGCGTTTCCTCCCCCGTCCGACCGGCTCGCTGGCCGGACACTCTTCTGGCCCCGGAGCGCGCTCCGGGGCCTTTCTTTTGCGCGGCGGTCAGAGGGTGACGACCTCGCCGTCTTCCTTCGTGAAGCTGGCGGGCTTGCGGTCCAGAAGGTCGAACACGACCTCGGACGGCCGGCACAGCTTCACGCCCTTGGGGGTGACGACGAGCGGGCGGTTCACGAGGATCGGATGTTCGACCATGGCGTCCAGGATGCGCGCCTCGGTCACGTCCTCGGCCAGCAGTCCCAGCTCGGCGGCGGGCGTCCCCTTCTCGCGCATCAGCTGGCGGAAGGTCAGGCCGGCCTCGGCGGCCAGTTCGCGCAGCTGGTCGTGGGTCCAGCCCGCCTTGAGATATTCGACGACCTTGGGCTCGTAGCCCGCCTCCCGGATCATGGCCACGACGTTGCGCGAGGTGCCGCACGCCGGGTTATGGAAGACGACGACGGGAAATTCGGTATCGCTCATGGGGTCTTGTCCGTCTGGAGGAGCCAGCCGAAGACGCCGGCCGCGAGAAGCGCGCCGACGAGCTGGGCGAGGATGAAGGCCGGGACGCAGGACGGCGCGATCCCGGCGAAGGTGTTGGACAGGCTTCGGGCCAGCGTCACCGCCGGATTGGCGAAGGATGTCGAGGCGGTGAACCAGTAGGCGGCGGTGATGTAAAGGCCAACCGCCATCGGCGTGCTATCCGGCCTGAACCGCACGGTCCCCAGAATGGTCGCCACCAGGCCGAAGGTCGCCACGACCTCGGCGAAGACCTGGGCGCCGCCGGCCCGCAGCTTGGTCGACACCTGGACGATCGGCTCGTCGAACATGGCGTGCGCGGCCCAGACACCCAGCACGGCGCCGACGATCTGGACGACCGGATAGGCCAGGGCCAAGCGCCACGGCAGGTCCCGTCGCAAGGCCGCGACCAGGGTCACCGCCGGGTTGAAGTGCGCCCCGGAGATCGGGCCGAACACGCCGATCAGCACCACCAGGGCCGCGCCTGTCGCCAGGGTGTTGCCCAGCAGGGCGATGGCGACGCTGCCGCCGGCCAGGCGCTCGCCCATGATCCCGGATCCGACCACCACGGCCAGCAACAGGGATGACCCCAGGCCCTCCGCGACCAGGCGGCGCGCGACGCTGAACTCCCCCATCCGGTCAGGCCGCCGGGTCGTCGGCGAGCGTGGTCCGGCCGATCTCGTCCAGGCGGCGCTGCAGCGACAGGCGGTCCAGGGCGTTCATCGGCAAGGCGCAGAAGAGGGTGATGCGATTGTTGAGCTGGCGGTAGGCGTCGGCGAAGGCCAGGGCGATCTCGGCCTCGGAGCCCGTCGCTTGGCTCGGGTCGGGGATGCCCCAGTGGGCGCTCATCGGCTGGCCGGGCCAGATCGGACAGACCTCGCCAGCGGCGTTGTCACAGACGGTGAACACGAAATCCAGTTCCGGGGCCTCGGGATTGTTCGCCAGCGAGAACTCGTCCCAGTTCTTCGAGCGAAGGTCGTCGGTCTTGTAGTTCAGGTGCTTGAGGAGATTGATCGCGTGAGGATTGACGACGCCGCTGGCCATCGAACCCGCCGAATAGGCCTTGAAGCGGTCCGCGCCGACGCGGTTCATGATGCACTCGGCCATGATCGAACGCGCCGAGTTGTGGGTGCAGAGGAAGAGGACGTTCATCGGGCGATGCTCGGTGCTCATGCAGGCTCCTTTTCCGTGAGACAGGTTCCGTCGCAGGCCTCGGCCCTGGCGACGATCGCGCCCAGCGGGGCGCAGATCTGGGGGGCGCCGTCGCAGCAGTCCTCCATCAGAAAGCCGAGCAGACCGCTCATCGCGCCGAAATCCGCCGAATAGATGATCGACCGGCCCTCGCGCCGGGACGTGATCAAGCCGGCGTGCGACAGGACGTTGAGATTGGCCGACAGGCTGTTGGGCAGGACGTCCAGCGTCCGGGCGATGTCGCCCGCGGCGATCCCGACCGGGCCGGCCTTCACCAGCAGGCGGAAGATCGCCAGGCGCCCGTCATGGCCCAGGGCGGAGAGCATGTTGACAGCGGCTTTCGATTCCATATTTCCAATATGATCGAATTATTAGACAGTTCAATGACGCTGTTTGGAGTCGCCCGTGACCGAGTTTCCCGCCCTCGACCCTAAGTTCCTCGCCCAGGTCGATCAAAGCCGGCTCGCGGTGGCGACCCCCGCCGTCCACCCGCCCCGCATCCTGCTGCTGTACGGCTCTCTGCGGGAGCGCTCCTTCAGCCGGCTGCTGGTCGAGGAAGCCGCGCGCATCCTCCAGGCCTTGGGCTGCGAGACCCGCATCTTCGATCCCCGCGACCTGCCGCTGCCCGACGCCACCGGCCCGGACCACCCGAAGGTCCAGGAGCTGCGGGCGCTGTCGCAATGGTCCGAAGGCCAGGTCTGGTGCAGCCCCGAGCGCCACGGGGCGATCAGCGGGATCATGAAGGCCCAGATCGACTGGATTCCGCTGGAGATCGGCAGCGTGCGGCCCACACAGGGCAAGACCCTGGCCGTCATGCAGGTCAGCGGCGGCTCGCAATCGTTCAACGCGGTCAACACCCTGCGCCTGCTGGGCCGCTGGATGCGGATGATCACCATCCCCAACCAGTCCTCGGTCGCCATGGCCTACAAGGAGTTCGACGAGAACGACCGCATGAAGCCGTCCAGCTATTACGACCGGATCGTCGATGTGATGGAGGAGCTGGTCAAGTTCACCCTGCTGACCCGCGACCGCGCCGACTACCTCGTCGACCGCTATAGCGAGCGCAAGGCCAACGGGCGCATTCCCGAGCATGTCGCCCTGGGGGCCGAGGCCATGAGGCACGAGACGGCTTAGGGCCCGTGGCGGGCGCCGAAGCCGCCCACGCTTCGACGCGAAGCGCGAGGCTGGCTGACCGCTTTCTTGTCGACCGGGTTTGCAATCCGCGCCGCAAGGTCTATATGTGACGGGTCGGTTATGCTCACTTTCAGCATAACCCGGACGCCGAGAGTCGCGAACGCCCCGATCGGGAACGCTCAAGCTGGCTCCGGCGTTTTTTGAGGCCCTGGAAATGCTCACTTTGAGCATAACGGAGTATCAGATGGCTGACGGGTTCGCCGCTCCGCTCGAGTTCACCGCCCAGGTCGAGGCGGAAACCGCCGGCGTCTGGGACAAGGTCAAGCACCACGTCACCCCGATGGAGTGGCGCGTCCAGGCCCCGTTGATCGCCGAGATCAACCGCCTCAAGCGCGAGAAGAACGCCGCCATCCTGGCCCACAACTACATGACGCCGGACATCTTCCACGGCGTCGGCGATTTCGTCGGCGACAGCCTGGCCCTGGCCAAGGAAGCCGCCAAGAGCGACGCCCAGATCATCGTCCAGGCCGGCGTCCACTTCATGGCCGAGACCAGCAAGGTCCTCAGCCCCGAAAAGAAGATCCTGATCCCGGACCTGAAGGCCGGCTGCTCGCTGGCCTCCTCGATCACCGGCGCCGACGTGCGGCTGATCAAGCAGCGCTATCCGGGGATCCCGGTTGTCACCTATGTCAACACCACCGCCGACGTGAAGGCCGAGACCGACATCTGCTGCACCAGCGCCAACGCCGTGCAGGTGGTCGAGTGGGCCGCCAGGGAATGGGGCGTCGACAAGGTCATCCTGATCCCCGACGAATATCTGGCCCGCAACGTCGCGCGTCAGACCGACGTCAAGATCATCGCCTGGGCCGGTCACTGCGAGGTGCACAAGCGCTTCACCGCCAGCGACATCGCCGACATGCGCGCGGCCTGGCCCGGCGCCGAGGTGCTGGCCCACCCCGAGTGCCCGACCGAAATCCTGGAAGCCGCCGACTTCGCCGGCTCGACCGCGGCGATGAACGACTACGTGGCCCAGCGCAAGCCGGCCCAGGTGGTGCTGATCACCGAGTGCTCGATGGCCAGCAACGTCCAGGCCGAGAGCCCCTCGACCCAGTTCATCGGCCCCTGCAACATGTGCCCGCACATGAAACGGATCACGCTCCAGAACATCCACGACGCCCTGGTCCACGAGCAGTTCGAAGTGACGGTCGACGCCGACATCCTCGACCGCGCGCGCCTGGCCGTGCAGCGGATGATCGACCTGCCGCCCCCGGCCGTCCCGGCGCGGTACGACCTGGTCAAGGCCCGGCATCACGTGAATGTCGAGCTGATTTAACGAACTGGCTCCCTTCCCCCTTGCGGGGAAGGTGGCCGCGAAGCGGTCGGATGGGGGTGTCGGCTCTGAGCCGAGCTTACACCCCCAACCCCTCCCCGCAAGGGGGAGGGGAGTGGAGTGTGGAATGATCGAACGCGTAGACTTCGACGGCCCCGTCATCCTCGGCGCCGGCTTGGCCGGCCTCAGCGCCGCCCTCGCGGCGGGCAAGGCCCTCGTCCTGTCGCCGACGCCGCTGGCGACCGGCTGCTCCAGCGCCTGGGCGCAGGGCGGCATGGCCGCGGCGTTGTCCAGCGAGGACAGCCCGGCGCTGCACGCGGCCGACACCATCGCCGCCGGCGCGGGCCTCTGCGATCCCAAGGCCGTCGACCTGCTGACCCGCGAAGGCCCGCAGGCCGTCCGCGACCTGGCCGCCCTCGGCGCGCCCTTCGACCGCAAGACGGGCGGCGAGTTCGTGCTCAGCCTGGAAGCGGCCCACGCCAAGGCCCGGGTCGCCCGGGTCGGCGGCGACGGGGCGGGCGCGGCGATCATGGCCGCCGTCATCGCCGCCGTCCGCGCCGTCCCGACCATCGAGGTCCGCGAGACCGCCCGCGCGCGTCGGCTCCTTCAGGACGCGACCGGCCGCGTGGTCGGGGTCCTGGCCGAGATCGACGGCGCGCTGGTCGAGATCCGCAGCCACAGCGTGATCCTGGCCACCGGCGGTATCGGCGGCCTCTACGCGGTCACCACCACGCCGAAGGAAGTGCGCGGCGAAGGCCTCGGTCTGGCCGCCCTGGCCGGCGCGACGATCGCCGATCCGGAGTTCGTGCAGTTCCACCCCACGGCCATCGACATCGGCCGCGATCCCGCCCCGCTGGCCACCGAGGCCCTGCGCGGCGAGGGCGCGATCCTGCGCAATGTCGACGGTCGCGCCTTCATGGCCGACTACCACCCGGCCCGCGAGTTGGCCCCGCGCGACGTGGTGGCCCGCGCCATCCACGCCGAGCGCGAGAGCGGGCGCGGAGCGTTCCTCGACGCCGTCGCCGCCGTCGGTCCGCACTTCCCCAAGGAATTCCCGGCCGTGTTCGAGGCCTGCCGCGCGGGCGGCCTGGACCCGCGCCGCGAGATGATCCCGGTCGTCCCGGCCGTCCACTACCACATGGGCGGGGTCGCCACGGATCTCGACGGCCGCGCCAGCCTGCCGGGCCTCTACGCGGCGGGTGAGTGCGCCTCGACCGGCGTCCAGGGCGCCAATCGTCTGGCCTCCAACAGCCTGCTGGAAGCGGCCGTGTTCGGCGCCCGCGCCGGCCACGCGGCGGCGGCCGAGGGTCAGGCGGGCGGCGAACCGGTCAGCCTGGAGCCCCTGCCCGACCTGCCCGACGCCGCCTTCCAGGTGCTGCGCAAGGCCATGAGCCGCGACGCCGGGGTGATCCGCGACGAAGCGGGCCTGACCCGCCTGCTGGAGCAGATCGACGCCCTGGAGCCCGCCTACGGCCCCTGCCCGCCCCTGGTCGCCGCCCGGCTGATCGTCGACGCCGCCCTGACCCGCCAGGAAAGCCGCGGCGGCCATTATCGCCGCGACTTCCCCGCGACCGCCGAGCCGGTCCGCACCTTCGTCACCCTCACGAGCGCGGACGCCGCCGTCCGCTACGCCGCCGAATGATTATCCAGCCTCTGGACGACATCCTCGTCCGCCCGATCGTCGACCACGCCCTGGCCGAGGACCTGGGTCGGGCCGGCGACATCACCGGCCAGGCCTGCATCGATCCGGACGCCCGCCTGTCGGTGGTCTGGGCCAGCCGGCAGGACGGCCGTGTCTCGGGCCTGTCCTGCGCACGCCTGGCGCTGGCGGCGCTGGATCCGACCGCGACCTTCGAGGTCGCGACCCCGGACGGCGCGGATGTCATGCCCGGCGCGATCCTGGCGAGGGCCGAAGGTAACGCCCGCGCCGTGCTGGCCGCCGAGCGCACGGGGCTGAACCTGCTGGGCCGGCTGTCGGGCGTCGCCACCCTGACGCGGGCCTATGTCCGCCTGGTCGAGGGCGCGGGGGCGACCATCGTCGACACCCGCAAGACCACCCCAGGCCTGCGTGCGCTTGAGAAATACGCCGTCCGCTGCGGCGGCGGGGTCAATCACCGCTTCGGCCTGGATGACGCCATCCTGATCAAGGACAACCACGTCGCCGCCTGCGGCGGGGTCGGCGAAGCCGTCCGCCGCGCTCGCGCCCATGCCGGCCACCTAGTCAAGGTCGAGGTCGAGGTCGACGGCCTGGACCAGCTGGACGAGGCCCTCAAGCACGGCCCGGACGTGGTGATGCTGGACAATTTCAGCCTCGACGACCTGAAGACCGCCGTGCGCCTGGCCAAGGGCCGCGCGGTGCTGGAGGCCTCGGGCGGGGTGAACCTGACCACCGTCCGGGCCATCGCCGAAACCGGCGTCGACGTGATCAGCGTCGGGGCGCTGACGCACTCCGCGCCGGTGCTGGATATCGGGCTGGACGCGGTCTAGAAAACCCGCATCAGCCCCCGGACCACCATCGCCGCCAGCACCCCGGTCGAGATCACGAACAGCAGGAACCGCACCGGCACCAAGTTGAGGCTGACCTGCAGCAGGCTGTGCAGCACGCGCACGCCGACATAGACCCAGGCGAGATGAACGGCCATCGGATCGGCGTGGCCCGCGACCTGGATGGCCAGCGCCGCCGCGTAGAAGATCGTCGGCTGCTCCATCAGGTGGTTGTAGTTGTCGGCCGCCTGCCGCGCGGAATCCGGCAGGATGTCCAGCGAGCCCGGAAAGCGGGCGTCCTGCGGCTTGACCCCGGCCTTGTGCATCGCCGGGATGCGCTGGACGTACATCCAGACCCACATCACCAGCGACCAGGCCACCAGCGCCATCACCGGCGCGATCATCGAACTGCTCACGTGAACCCTCCCCGTCTTTTGCGAGGAGGGTAGACAGATAACATTGATATCGAAAGGGTGACGTTGGGGAGGGTCGGCGCCCGCCTCAGCCCCCCCGGTCCCGGAACGGATCGGCCGGATAGACCCCCAGGATCTCGAACTTCTCCGAGAAGAACTTCAGCTCGTCCAGCGCCAGGGCCAGAGAACGGTCCTCCGGCCGGCCGTCGACCTCGGCGTAGAAGAAGGTCGCGGTGAAATTCCCGCCTTCCATGTAGCTTTCCAGCTTGGTCATGTTGACGCCGTTGGTCGCGAAGCCGCCCAGGGCCTTGTAGAGCGCCGCCGGCAGGTTGCGGACGCGGAACACGAAGCTGGTCACGCAACGGTGGGTGAAGTCCGGAGCCGGCGGGCTCTTGTCGGCGGTCATCACCAGGAAGCGGGTGGTGTTGTGGCGCTCGTCCTCGATGTCCCGGGCCAGGATGTCCAGGCCGTAGATCTCGGCCGCCAGGGCCGGGGCGACCGCGCCGTGGGTCGGGTTGGGCTTCAGGGCCAGGGCCTTGGCCGCGCCGGCCGTGTCGCCCGCGGCCTCGGTCTCGACGCCCAGGCGCTTGAGGCTGTTGCGGCACTGGCTGAGCGCGATCGGCATCGAGCTGACCACCTTCACGTCCTCCAGCTTGACGCCCCTGTTGGCCATCAGCTGGAAGCGGATCGGCTTGAAGCGCTCGCCGATGATCTTCAGGCCCGAGGCCGGCAGCAGGTGGTGGACGTCGGCGACCCGGCCGGCGATCGAGTTCTCGATCGGGATCATGCCCAGGGCGGCGATCCCGGTCTTGATGGCCTCGAACGCCTCCTCGAAGGTCTTGCAGGGATAGGCCTCGTAGTCCGGGAAATAGGTCCGGCACGCCTCGTGGCTGTTGGCGCCGGGCTCGCCCTGGAACGCGATCTTCTTGAGGATGCTCATGCGTTTTCCTCGGCCTGCTTACGGGCCGCTTCGAGGTCGGAAGGATTGTCGACGGAAATGGGCGCGCTCGTCGCCACGGCGGCGCGGATGGTCAGGCCCAGCTCCAGGGCGCGCAGCTGCTCCAGCTTCTCGCGCTTTTCGAGGGCCGAGGGGGCGGCGTCGTTGAACACCACCAGCGCCTCGCGGCGATAGCCATAGAGGCCGATGTGGCGCCATACCGGCCCGTCGCCATAGAGGGTCGAGCGGGTGAAATAGAGCGCGCGGCCGCTTTGGCCGTCGTCCTCCATGGCCAGAACGGCCTTGACCACGTCCGGGTTGCCGCGGTCGGCTATCGAGGCTTCGGGCGCGACGACGGTGGCGATATCGGCGTCTTCGAACTCCTTAAGTATCCGAGCGCAGTCGCTCAGCACGGCCGGATCGACGAACGGCATGTCGCCCTGCAGATTGATCACGACGTCATGTTCGAACCCCGGATCGAGTTGCGCCAGCGCCGCCAGGATGCGGTCCGAACCCGACGGCAGATCGGGGTCGGTCAGCACCGCCACGCCGCCAGCGGCTTGAACCGCCTCGACGATTTCGCGATCACCGGCCGCCACGGCGACCGGGCCGACGCCCGCCGCCAGGGCCTGGTTCAGAACCCGGACGATCATCGGGGTCCCGCCGATGTCGGCCAGCGGTTTGTTGGGCAGACGCGTCGCCGCCATCCGCGCGGGGATCAGGACGATCGGGTTCATGGCGGTTCTGGGCCTCAAATCTTTGCGGACCGGTTGCGCGAGGGGCGGTAGCGTGTAAGAGACGCGAGCGCAACATGACGTGCGCTGGAGACTCGTATCGCGAGTCCGAGGCGCTGGTTCAAAGCCCGCCCTGGGGTGGGCCGACAAGAGGCTGACTAGGCTGAAATGAGCGACCTGACGTTCAACAAGATCGCTGGCGGCGTGCTGCTGACCGGCCTCATCATCTTTGGTCTGCGGGAAGCGTCGGACATCGTCTTCAAGAAGCATGAAGTCGAGAAGGCCGGCTACGAGATCGCGGTCCAGGAAGATTCCGCCGGCGGCGGCGCCGCCGCGGCCGACACCCCGCCCGATTGGAACGCGGTCCTGACCCCGGCCAACGTGGCCGCCGGCGCCGCCGTCTCGGCCAAGTGCGCCGCCTGCCACAAGCTGGACGCCTCGAACGCCAACGCCACCGGTCCGGGCCTGTGGGACGTCGTCGGTCGCAAGCCCGCCGCCCACCCGGGCTTCAACTATTCGGGCGCGATGAAGGACTTCTCGGCCAAGACCCCGGTGTGGGACTACGACGCCCTGTACACCTTCCTCAAGGCTCCCGGTAAGGACGTCCCCGGCACCAACATGACCTTCGTGGGTCTGAAGAAGCCGGAAGACCGCATCGCGATGATCGCCTACCTGCACAGCCTCGGCTCGAAGCTGCCGGTCCCGCCGCCGCGTCCGGCCGCCGCCGCCGCTCCGGCCGAAGGCGCGCCCGCCGCCGACGCCGCGGCCCCGGCCGCGCCGGGCGGCACGACGGCTCCGGCCGCTGGCGCCGCCACGGCCCCCGCCGCGCCGGCCGCCGGTGGCAATACGGCCCCGCCGAAGGCCTAAGCCTTCCAAGGCCGACAAGATCGAAGAGGCCGCGCAGCGAAAGCTCCGCGGCCTTTTTGTTTGGCTGTGAGTTTGCCTTAAATACACACGCTCCCCCTCCCTGAAGGAGAGGGAGTTAAACCCGCCGATATCCCAGCACCGCGCCCGTCGGCGTCGCTTCGATCCGGGCGATCGCCTCGGCCAGGGGCTCGATGGCCGTGGCCATGTGATGGGCGTTGGCGTGGAGGATGGTGTCGGGGTCCAGCAGGATGGCCACGTGGCCCTTCCAGAACACCAGGTCGCCGCGCCGGCGGTCGGCCTCGGCGATCTCGGCGAAGAAGCCCCGCTGCATGTCGGTGTCGCGCGGACAGGCGCGGGCGCAGGCGTAGAGCGCCTGCTGCACCAGGCCCGAGCAGTCCAGGCCCAGGCTCTCGCGGCCGCCCCACTGGTAGGGCGCGCCCAGGAAACGCATCGCGACGGCCACGTAGTCCTTCTCGCCGCGGCCGATCGGGGTCAGGTGGTCCTCGACGAACCAGCCCGTGCCGGCGGCCTTGGCGAAGCGGCCCTCGCGCGCCTCGATCGTCACAAGGCTGTTGAGGCTGTAGAGCCCCTCCGGCCGCGACTTGATGTCGGGTTTGCCGAAGGCGTAGGTGCGGATCGCCGACACCGCGTGGGTCGGCGGATGGCCCTGCTCGACCAGGTCGCCGGTCGCGACATAGCCGACATAGCCGTCGCGCGGGGCCTGGCCCCAGGCGAAGCCGTCCTTTTCCTCCAGCACCCGGAAGATCTCGCCGAACAGCAGCTGGTCCCACTGCTCGGCGTCGGGCGCGGCGGCGGCGCGGATGGCGCTGGCCGGCGCGGCGCAGACCATCACCCGGCTGGCCTCGTAGCGTTCGGCGGGCGCCAGGCCCTCAAGGCGCTGATCGGCCAGGTCCGGCCGGGCCAGGGTGATGCGGGTGTCGCCACTGAACTTGTCGAACGTCATGCGAAACGGCCCTTGAGCATGGCGAAGGCGGCGCGGATCGCCTGGACTTCCCCGCCAACCGGGAATCCGGGGCGGCCCTTGGGGTTCCAGGCGAAGACGTCGAAGTGGGCCCAGGGTCCCACACCTTCAGCATTTGGGGCGAAGCGCTGCAGGAACAAGGCCGCCGTGGTCGCGCCGGCCTGGGCCCAGGCGTCGGGATCGTTCTTGAGGTCGGCGATGTCGCTGTCCAGGGCCTCGCGATAGGCCTCGGTCAGGGGCATCCGCCACAGCGCGTCGGCGACGGTCTTCGACGCCGTCTCAAGCTGGCCGGCCAGCTTGTCGTCCGGCGTCCAGAACGGGATCACGAACGGCCCCATGGCCATGCGCGCCGCGCCCGTGAGGGTGGCGAAGTCCAGGGTCAGGGCGGGCTTCAGCTCTGCGGCGCGGGTCAGGGCGTCGGCCAGGATCAGGCGGCCCTCGGCGTCAGTATTGCCCACCTCCACGGTCAGGCCGGCGCGGGTCTGCAGCACGTCGCCCGGCCGCATGGCGTCGCCGGCGATGGCGTTCTCGACCACGGGGGTCAGGATGACCAGGCGCACCGGCAGGCCGGCCTCCATGACCATCCGGGCCAGGGCCAGGGCGTGGGCGGCGCCGCCCATGTCCTTTTTCATCAGCCGCATGCCGGCCGAGGGCTTGATGTCCAGGCCGCCGGTGTCGAACACCACGCCCTTGCCGACCAGCGCCACGACCGGGTGCGAGGCGTCGCCCCAGCTCAGTTCTATCATCCGGGGCGCGCGGGCCTCGACGGCGGCGCGGCCTACGGCGTGGACGGCGGGATAGCCCTGGGTTAGCAGGTCGTCGCCGGTGACCACGGAGACCGTCGCCCCGTACTTCTCGGCGATCTCGCGGGCGATGGTCTCGATCTGCAGCGGCCCCATGTCGTTGGCCGGCGTGTTGACCATGTCGCGGGCCAGGGCGCAGGCGTGGGCCGTGGCGGTGACGGCGGCGGCGTCGACGCCCCTGGGCGCCACCAGCCGGGCGATCGGCTCGCCGCGCTTCTTGTAGCGGTCGAAGCGATAGGTCCCCAGGGCGAAGGCCAGGGCCGCCTGCTCCGGATCGATTCCCTTGGGCAGCTTCGAGAGGGCGTATTCCCCGGCCGGAAGCTTGCCGGCCAGGGTCCGGAACAGCGACAGATCAACGCGGCCGGCGCCGACGCCCAGCAGCACCTGCTCGACGGCGCCGCTGGATCCGGGCACAGCCAGCACCTGGCCAGCCTTGCCCGTGAACGCGTTGGCGGCGGCGTAAGTCCTTACCGGCGCGCGCTTTCGGGCGAGAAACGCCTCCAGTTCGGCCTCGCTCACCGGATGGACCGGGATCGCCTGCCCTTTGGCCTCGGCCAGGATCGGATGCGTCGCGTCGGACATCGACGAAGTCCTTTAAAATTATGCTTAACGATTCCTTGAGGGCCGCGCCCGGACAATGGGCGAACCTTCTGGAGACATGTCTTCCATGTGTCGCAAGCGCGCGCTCGTCGCAACCCTGCTCGCCCCGGCCGTCCTGCTGATCGCGCCGGCCGCCTTCGCCGCCGACTCCGCCAAGCCCGCCCAGGCCGAGGCCGCCAAGGCCGCGCCGGTGAAGGCCTCGCCGCAGCAGCGCGCCGAGGCCCGCCGCCTGGACCCGCTGGCCCGCGCCGCGTTCTGGGGCGCCGAATTCGAGACCGACCCGGGCGACGCCGAGGCCGGCGCCGCCCTGGCCCAGTCCCTGCGCGCCCTGGGCCGCAATGACGACGCCGCCGAGGCCGCGACCAAGGCCCTGGTCGCCCATCCCGACGACGCCCCGCTGCTTCTGGAGCTGGCCCGCGCCCACATCGCCCGGGGCCAGGGCTTCTACGCCATCGAGCCGGCCCGCAAGGCCGCCGCCCTCAATCCCAGGGACTGGCGTCCGCTGACCTTGCTGGGCGTGGCCTACGAGCAGGCCGAGCGGGACGACGAGGCCGAGGCCGCGCATCGACAGGCGCTGGCCCTGGCCCCCGCCGAGGCCACGCCGCTGGCCAACTACGCCATGCATCTGGCGGCCAGGGGCGACCTGGCCGGCGCCGAGGTCCAGCTGCGCCGCGCCGCCGCCCTGCCCTCGGCCGGCGTCCAGGTGCGCCAGAACCTGGCCCTGGTGGTCGGCCTGCAAGGCCGCCTGCCGGAAGCCGAGAAGCTGGCCCGCGCCGACCTGCCGCCCGAGCAGGTCAGCAACAACCTGGCCTATCTGCGCGCCGCCATCGGCCAGGCCGGTTCCGGCCGCAGCTGGGACGCGATGAAGGCCGGCGGCGGACAATAGCCCCTCAGGCCCTGCCGGCCTCCAGATACGCCGTCAGCAGCAGCACCAGTTGGCCTTGCAGCCGCGCCTCGAAGGCGGGCGTGGCCTGGCCGTCCAGGATCGAGCGCACCGGCCCGACCAGGGCGTTCAGCGCGATCGACGCCGTCATGGCGGGGTCCTCGAACCGCGCGTCAGGCGCGGTGGCCAGCAGGACCGTCACCGCCGCCTCGATGCGCTTGTAGACGCGGGCCGCCAGCTCGAACCCGCCCCGCTCGCCCGCCACCGCGTAGAGCGCCCGGGACTCGCCAGCGTCGCGCAACTTGGCCGCCATGTAGCCCTCGACCAGGGCCTCGGCCATCCGGGCCACCGGCAGGCCCCGGCTGTCGAGGCAGACCCGCTCCATCGCGTCGGCGATGCCGCTCAGGTGCCGCTCCAGCACCGCGGCCAGCAGGGCGTCGCGGTTGGGGTAGTACTGATAGACGCTGCCGACCGACATGCCGGCCCGCTCGGCGATCCGCGTGGTGGTGCAGCGGCTGAGACCCTCACGGGTGAGAACCTGAATCACGGCGGTGTGCAGCGCCTCGATCGTGGCCGCCGACCGGGCCTGGACCGGCTGTTTCCTTGGCCTTAGCGGCGTTGCGAGGGCGGTCATCGAAAGCGAATTCCAAAACTGAAGGATTCTTCAGATGCTACGCCTCGCTCCACAACGCAAGGAACGAGCAACATGACCAGCAGCATCGACGCCTCCAGCCTGGATCGGGCCGGGACCTTCAAGCTTGGCGACCGCACCGTCCGGCGGCTGGGCTATGGGGCGATGCAGCTGGCCGGCCCGCATGTGTTCGGCCCGCCCAAGGACCGCCCGGCGGCGCTGGCCGTGCTGCGCGAGGCCGTAGCCCTGGGGGTCAACCACATCGACACCAGCGACTATTACGGCCCTTACGTCACCAACGAGATCATCCGCGAGGCGCTGCACCCCTATGCCGACGACCTGGTGATCGTCACCAAGATCGGCGCGCGTCGGGGCGACGACGGCGCGTGGCTGCCGGCGACCTCGCCCGCCGAACTGCGGTCGGCGGTGCACGACAACCTGCGCCGTCTGGGCCTGGAGGCGCTGGACGTGGTCAACTACCGCGCCATGTTCGACATGATGGGTCCGGCCGAGGGCTCGATCGCCGAGCCGTTGGGCGTCCTGGCCGACCTGAAGCGCGAGGGGCTGGTGCGCCAGATCGGGATCAGCAACGTCACGCAGGCCCAGGTCGCCGAGGCGCGGAGCCTCGCCGACATCGCCTGCGTGCAGAACATGTACAATCTGGTCCACCGCCACGACGACGCGATGGTCGACGACCTGGCCAAGGCCGGGATCGCCTACACGCCGTTCTTCCCGCTGGGCGGCTTCTCGCCGCTGCAATCCTCGGCCCTGTCGGCCGTGGCCGAGCGTCTCGGCGCCACGCCGATGCAGGTAGCCCTGGCCTGGCTGCTGCGCCGGTCGCCCAACATCCTGCTGATCCCGGGCACCTCGTCGGTCGCCCACCTGCGCGAGAACCTGGCGGCGGCGGACCTGGAATTGTCGGACGCGGTGATGGCGGAGCTGGAAGCCGTGGCGACCTGAACGCCTAGGCGCCGCCGCGAACCTCCGCCGGGATCGCCGTCCGGTCTCCGGTCGCGCGCGGCGTGATCAGGCTCCCAGCGCCTGGGTGAGCACCCGGCTGGCCCTGGTGAGAAAGCCCAGCAGCGGCGCCGCCACCATGTTCTTCATGGCGAACGCCAGGAACGCCGCCAGGCCCGCCAACAGCGCCGTCTCGATGGCCGCGCCGCCCTCCTCGGCCGCCGCGAACGCGCGAACCGGAGGGCCCTTTCCCGATTGGTGTTTCATCCCACTGTCCCAAACCGAAACTGAACGGTCGGGTCAGCGCAAGCCGCGCGCCACGCGTTGGACGGGTCTTTCCGGGGTGGGAAACCTCAGTGCTTCCCGAAGATATCCTGCACCTTCAGGATCGCCGGGCCCAGGATCATGACGAACAGCACCGGCAGGAAGAACACGATCATCGGCACGGTCAGCTGGGCCGGCAGGGCCGCGGCCTTCTTCTCGGCGGCCGAGAGGCGCAGCTCGCGGTTTTCCTTGGCCATGACGCGCAGGGCCGTGCCCAGCGGCGTGCCGTAGCGCTCGGCCTGGATCATGGCGGTGGCCACGGACTTGATGCCCGGATGGTTGGTGCGGCGCGCCAGGTTCTCGTAGGCCAGGCGGCGGTCGGGCAGGTACGACAGCTCGGCGGTCAGCAGGGACAGCTCCTCGGCCAGCTCCATCGACGAGGCGCCGACCTCCGAGCCGACCTTCTGGATGGCCGCCTCGATCGACATGCCGCTTTCCACGCAGATCAGCAGCAGGTCCAGCGCGTCGGGAAACGCCGCCACGATCGACTCGCGGCGCTTCTGGGCGATGTTGCTGATGTAGACGTTGGGCGCGTAGTAGCCGAGCGCCAGGGCCGCGACGCAGGCGCACAGCTTCTGCATCGGCAGCAGGCCGAAGCCGTTGACGACATTGAGGTAGAACCCAACCACCCCGGCGAACACGAACGGCGCCACGAAGCGGAAGAAGTAGAAGGTGGTGACCGGCCGCGGGCCGCGGAAGCCGGCCTGGGCCAGGTTGTCGACGACCTTGGGATCCTCCAGCAGCCGCGACAGCTGCAGCCGCTCGACGACGTTCTTGTAGAGGCCCTCGTCCTGGTGACGCAGGGTGCCGCCGCCCGCGCCGCGCGAGGCGATGCTCTGGCGCGACCTTCGACGCAGCTCCTCGCGGCGGTTGGCCACCGACTTCAGGCGACCCTCGAGGTTGTTGTCGCGCAACACCGGCGAGGCCAGGGTGATGATCGTGGCGAACGTCACCAAGGCGATGAACGCCGTCAGCAGGTTCCCGGGATCGGTCAGGGAAGCGACGAGACTCACGGCGGTCCTCCCCTCAGAACTTGAAGTTGATCATCTTGCGCATCACCAGGACGCCCATGGTCATCCACAGGACGCCGCCCAGGATCATCAGATGGCCGCGCGGGTCGGTGAACATCGGCTTCATGTAGGCCGGCGAGGTGATGCTGATCAGCATGACGACGCCGGGCGGCAGGCAGCCGATGATCGAGGCCGAGGCGATCGCCTCGGCGGAGAGCGCCTTGATCTTCTCCTTCATCAGCTTGCGCGCGCGCAGGACGGTGGAGAGGTTGCCCAGCGCTTCGGCCAGGTTGCCGCCGGTCTTGGCCTGGATGCCCAGCACGATCGAGAAGAAGCGCAGCTCGTTGGTCGGCATGCGCTCGTACATCTTCTCCAGGGCCGCATCCATCGGCACGCCCATGGCGATGTTCTCGGTCAGGGTGCGGAACTCGCCGCCCAGGGGCTCGGGGCTCTCCTTGCCGATGATCTTCAGGCAGTCGTGGACCGGCAGGCCCGACTTGATGCCGCGCACGATGATGTCGATGGCGTCCGAAAAGGCCTCGGTGAACTTCTTGGTCCGCCCCTTGGCCAGGAAGCCCAGGACCCAGCGCGGCAGGCCCAGGCCCGCGGCGAAGCCCCCGGCCAGGGCGATCAGCAGGCTCTGGCTCAGCACGAAGACGATCAGGGCGACGATCACCGCCAGGCCGCCGCTGATCATCCAGAACATCCTGACGTTCTCGCCCAGGCCGGCGGCCTGCAGGCGCGAGACGAGGCTCAGCGTGGCCTTCTTCTGCTTGCGCTCCTGTTCCTTGAGCGCCTTGAGGATGTTCTGGCGTCGGGCGTCGGGCGTGTTGGCGGCGGCCTTGGCGCGCACCGCGGCCTGGCGCTCGCCGCCGCCGGCGATCATCTGGGCGCGCTTGGCGGCCTTGGCCTGGCCGCTGTCCCCGCCGGCGAAGGCGAAGCCCAGGCCCGCGATGGTGATGAACCCAAGGATCCCGGCGAGGATGAACAGCATCGCCTACTCCGCCGCGTCGAGGGCTTCGGCCAGCTCGCGCTCCAGGCCGTAGTAGCGGGCGCGATCCCAGAAGCGCGGGCGGGCGATGCCGGTCGAGCGGTGCTTGCCCACGACCTTGCCGTGCTCGTCCTCGCCGGTGATCTCGTAGACGAACAGATCCTGGGTGACGATCACGTCGCCTTCCAGGCCGACCACCTCCGTGATGTGGGTGATGCGGCGACTGCCATCGCGCAGACGCGCCGCCTGAACGATGACGTCGACCGAGCCGACGATCATCTCCTTGATGGTCTTCGAGGGCAGGCCGTAGCCGCCCATGGTGATCATGCTCTCGATCCGGCTGATGGCCTCGCGCGGGCTGTTGGCGTGCAGCGTGCCCATCGAGCCGTCGTGGCCGGTGTTCATGGCCTGGAGAAGATCGAACGCCTCCGGGCCGCGGACTTCGCCGACGATGATCCGCTCGGGACGCATCCGCAGGCAGTTCTTGACCAGGTCGCGCATGGTCACCGCGCCCGAGCCTTCCAGGTTGGGAGGCCGGGTTTCCAGGCGCACCACATGCGGCTGCTGCAGCTGCAGTTCGGCCGCGTCCTCGCAGGTCACGACCCGCTCGGTGGGGTCGATGAAGGCGGTCATGGTGTTGAGCAGGGTGGTCTTGCCCGAGCCCGTGCCGCCCGAGATGACGATGTTGCAGCGGCAGGCGCCGATGACGCCCAGGACCCGCGCCCCTTCCGGACTGATGGAGGCGTACTCCACCAGGTTCTTCATGGTCAGCTTGTCCTTCTTGAACTTCCGGATGGTCAGGGTCGGACCATCCAGAGCCAAGGGCGGAGCGATGACGTTGACGCGCGAGCCGTCGGGCAGGCGGGCGTCGCAGATCGGCGAGCTTTCGTCGACGCGCCGGCCGACCTGGCTGACGATCCGCTGGCAGATGTTCATCAGCTGCATGTTGTCGCGGAAGCGGACATTGGTCAGCTGGACCTTGCCGCCCACTTCGATGAACACCCGGTGGGCGCCGTTGACCATGATGTCGGCGATGTCGTCGCGGGCCAGCAGGGGCTCCAGCGGGCCATAGCCGAGAACGTCATTGATGATGTCCTGGACCAGGTGCTCCTGCTCGGCCACCGACATCGAGACGTTCTTGATCGCCACCAGCTCGGCGACGATGTCGCGGATCTCCTCGGCCGCCTGCTTCTGGTCGAGCTGGGCCAGCTGGCTCAGGTCGATGGTGTTCAGCAGGGCGTTGAAGATCGTGGTCTTGGTGGCGTGATAGTAGTCGCTCTGCTCGCGAACGATGTTGGTCGTCTGGGCGGCGGCGATCCCCTGCGCGGCGCGCAGCTGATCCAGGCCCAGCGTCGCCTTGGGAGCGGGGCCGTTGACCTTCGGCGCGGGCGCGTTCGGCGCGGCGGCCGGCTCGATCCGCTGAGGACGCGTGGCGATGGCCGCGCCGCCCGCCGGGGCGGGGGGCGGCGCCTTCTGTTCGGCGGGGGCTGACGGGTCGCGCTTGCCGAACATCTACTTCTTCTTGAACAGGCCCGAGAGCACGGAGGACTTCTGCGAGGGCGGCGGCTCGCGGCGGCTGATCAGGCGCGCCAGGTGCTCCAGACCTTCGGCGGCCTTCGACTTGGGCGCCACCTCGGCCAGCATCTGGCCGTTGTTGGCCGCCTGGCCGTAGGGCTTGGGATCGAACGGCAGCACCAGCGAGGGCTGGACGCCCAGGGCCTCGCCGAAGTCCTTCACCGGGATCTCGGGACGGCCGGGCACGCCGACCTGGTTCAGAACCAGGCGCGGCGGCACGTCGTTGGGCCGCGACGCCTTGACCAGGTCGATGATGTTCTTGGCGTTGCGCAGGGAGGCGAGATCCGGCGTCGCCACCACGACCAGATCGTCGGATCCGACCAGCACCCGGCGGGTGGCGGCGTTCCAGACGTGCGGGATGTCCAGCACCACGAAAGGCGCGGCGCCGCGGATCTTCTGGGTCGCCTCCTCGTAGGCGTCGGCGCCGATGTCGTAGTCGTCGTCCAGCGTGGCCGGCGCGGCGAACAGCGACAGGCGGTCGCCGCAGCGGACCATCATGCGGTCCATCAGCACCGGGTCCAGGCGGTCGGGCTGGGTCAGGGCGTCCAGGACGCCTTGCAGCGGATCCTGGTTGAAGTCGAGGCCGGCGGTGCCGAAGGCCAGGTCGAGGTCGACCAGCACCGTGGCGGTCTGCATCTTCTCGGCCATCGCCCAGGCGAAGTTGTGCGCCAGCGTCGAGGCCCCCACCCCGCCCTTGGCGCCGACGAAGGCGATCTGGCGGCCGATGAACGGCGCGGACGGATCGGCGTAGAGGCCGCCGACGGCGCGGATCACCTGCAGCGGCGAGAGCGGCTGGGTCAGGTACTCGCTGACCCCGCGGCGCATCAGCTCGCGATACAGGGCGATGTCGTTGGTCTGGCCCAGCACGACCACCTTGGTGCCCGGGTCGCAGACCTGGGCCAGGCTGTCCAGCAGGTGCAGCAGGCGCTGGGCGCCGTCGATCGTCTCGACCATGACCAGCGAGGGCGTCGGCTGGTTCTGGTAGTAGTCGACGGCCGCCTCCAGCCCGCCGTCGCGGACGATGGTCGAGGCCCGGGCCATGCGGCGATCCGCGGCGGCGTGCTCGACCAGGGCCGCCGTTTCCGGGCGGGCGCAGAAGGCGTGGATGGTGATGCGCGGGATCGCCGCGTCGCCCAGGCCGCCGTCCGAGATCGGCTCGTGATAGACCGGAGCGGCCGCCTCGGCGATGTCGAGGTCGTCGTCAGGGGCGGCGACGGCCGGTTGCGGCGCGCGCCGTTGCGGGGGCGGCTGAGGGGCCGGGGCGGCGCGTTGCGCCTGCGGCTGGGACGGGGCCTGCGGCGCCGGACGCGGGGCCTGGGGCGCGCGCGGCTGCCCCCCTTCCGGACGGGCCGGCGGGAAGTCGGCGAACGGGTCGTCGAAGCCGCCCACGGTCGGGTTCAGCGACGGCGGGGCGGAGGCGCGCCAGGGATCGCTCGCGCCGGTCGTGAACTCGTCGGCGGCGTCGAAGCCCAGGTCGAAGGGGTCGTTGTCGGACGGCCGCATTACGGGATCGCCTTCGAGATCGAGCCGCTGGCCTGGTCGTCCTTCTTGGAACTGGTCACCTCGCCCTTGCGGTAGAGGCCCAGCACCGTGTCGCGGCGGCCGGCGTCGGGCGGCGTCATGTCGCGCGGACGGATCAGATCCTCGGGATTGGCGACCTGGGCGGCAAGGTTGGCGGCCAGGGCGCAGCCGAAGTTGTCATAGGCTTCGTTGTTGCGGGTGGCGGCCAGGTTTTCCCAGCGCTGTCCGCACTTCAGCTTCTCGGCCTCGTAGCGCAGGAAGCCGACGCGGATGGTGTCGTCCTCGGGGCCGGTCGGGTTGAAGCCCACCACCCGCACGCGCGAGCCCGGCGCGCCCAGGGTGACCAGGCGGTCGCGGATCTGGGTCGCCATGGCGCCCGAGCTGTTGGGCGAGGTGACGACCAGCTCGCGGGCCTCGGCCCGCAGCCAGCGGTCCATCAGGGCCTCCAGCGCGGCCGACTGGTTGGCCGACAGGCCGGTGGCGTGCGGGGCCAGCACGATCTCGTCCGGCGCGGAGGTGACCTTGATGCGGTCCGTCCACTGCTGGGTGTCGGTGGCGGCGGCCTTCGACGGCCCCTGATCGGACGGCGCCGTCGAGGCGCAGGCGGCCAGTCCGGCGAGGGCGAGGGCCGCCAGGACGGTCTTGACGAAAGGCGTGTGCGTCATGGCGGCGTCCTACTCGATCACATAACCAACGGGGCCCTGGTACGCGCGCCCGACGTTCGCGCCGGCCGGCGCCTTGACCACCTTGTTGAGACGTCCCAGCAGGACCGTGCTCATGTCGTTGGCGAAGACCAGGCCGTCGGCCGGCGTCTGCAGGTTCTGCGGACGGGTCGGGTCGACGATGTACGGGGTGACGATGATCACCAGCTCGGTCTGGCCGTTCAGGAAGTCGCGCGACCGGAACAGCGTGCCCAGGATCGGCATCGAGGTCATGCCCGGGAGAGAGTCGATCGTCTGCTTGGTCGTCTGCTGCAGAAGGCCGGCGATCATCAGCGAGCCGCCCGACGGGATCTCGACGGTCGTCTCGGCGCGACGCACCGAAAGGCCCGGCACCGTCAGGGCCGTCGAGGCCGAGCCGGCGGACACCGTGAAGGCGCCCAGGCTGGACAGCTCGGAGACCTCGGTCGAGATCTTCAGCGAGATGCGGCCGCCCGACAGCACCACCGGGGTGTAGCCCAGGCCCACGCCGTACGGCTTGAACTCGATCGAGATCTTGCCGGTCTGGTCGCTGCCGGTCGGGACCGGGAATTCGCCGCCGACCAGGAAGTGGCCGGCCTCGCCGGACACGGCCGTCAGGTTCGGCTCGGCCAGAGTGCGAACCAGGCCCACGCGCTCGAACGCCTGGACCATGCTCTTGGCCTGGTTGAGGCCGGTGCTGCCGGCCACGTTCCGGATCGTCGACAGCGGATCCTTGGGATCCACGAAGTCGTAGGCCTTCAGCGTCTCGGAGGTCGTGCAGACGCCGTTCACACAGCTCGTCAGCGGCACCTTCACGTCGCGCGAGATCACCGGCGCCTTGGTGGTGTCGCGGCTGTAGCCGCCGGTCACGCCGCCCAGCAGGGCGCCGTTGACGCCATAGGTCGGCGACAGGCCGAAGCTGAACTGGTCCTGGCCCAGCTGGCCCATGATGGCGTTGAGGTCGAAGCCCAGCTGCTTGATGACGTTGCGCTGCACCTCGATGATGCGGACCTGCAGCATCACCTGGTCCTTGCCGGCGATGGTCAGCATGTTCAGCACGTTCTCCGGCTTGCCGGTGAACTGGGCGGCGATGCGCGAGACGGCCTCGGACTCCGCGGCGTTGCGCACGGCGCCGGTCAGCACGACGCTGTCGCGGATCGGCTGGACCTGGATGCGGGCGTCGGGCAGCACCCGCGCCAGGGTGGCGGACAGCTGGTCGACCGGCTGGCTGACGCGGATGTTCAGCGACACGATCCGGCGGCCGGCGGCGTCGAAGAAGGCCGCGTCGGTGACGCCCTCGGCCAGGCCGACGACATAGACGCGGCGCTTGTCACGCAGCACGGCGTCGGCGACCAGCGGGTTGGTGACCAGCAGGTCGCGGACGTCGCTGGGCAGTTCGATGATCGCCGACTTGCCCCGCGCCAGCTCGACCGTCGCCGCGCTCTGATCGGCGGTGAGGACGATGCGGGTCACCTGCTCGCCGACCGGCGGCGCCATCGGCATGACCGGCGGCGGCGGGGCCGGACGCGAGCGGGCGGCGGGACGATAGACGTGCGAGCCGCCGATCGGACCGTCGGCGAAGGCCGGCGCGGTCGAGGACAGGCCCAGCAGCAGGGCCAGATGGACCGTCACGATGCGACGCTTGAGGGACATTTCAGCTTTCACCGGGCGGATCATGGACGCACCGAGACGTTGGAGGTCTGGCCGCCCCGATTGATGCGGATGGTGGAGTCCGCGACGGCCGCCTTCTGGGCGAGGCCCGAGGGGCCGCCCAGATCGGTATAGGCGCGCAGGGCCAGGGTCACCGGACCGCCGGCCTTGGCGCGGGTCAGGGCCTCGGCCTCGGTCGGGCCGACCTCGAGGGTGGCGGTGGCCGCGACGATCGACTTGGCGTCCTTGTCGGCGGACGTGGACTGGTCCAGGGCCAGGACGCGGATGTTCTGCAGGACGGTCTCGGCCTGGACGACCCGGCCGTTGGCCGAGCCGCTGTCGCCGGTGGCGTTGAACTGGGCCTCGTGTGTCACCAGCACGTCGACGCGGTCGCCGGGCAGGATGAAGCCGCCGGCCGCGGTCTCGGACGTGACCGGCACGGCCATGGCGCGCTTGCCGGGGGTCAGGACGACGGACAGGTAGCCGCCCTCGCCACCGCGCACGATCTTGCGGTTGGTGATCGGCTCGCCAGTCAGGATCGGGTCGCGGACGATCGCGCCCTCGACGATCTTGGCCGGATCGCCACCGATCATCTGGTCGGCGGCGCCGGTGACGGCGGCCTTGGCGGCCTCGACCTTGCCGTCGGGCGCGGCCGGGGCCGCGCCATTGGTGATGAAGGCGCCGCTGAGGGCGTCGGACGGCCAGGCCTGCCAGGCGACGTCGGCGGCCACCAGGCGCGTGCCGATCGGCAGGTCGCGCTTGGCCACCAGGACCTGGGTCATCGGCTTGCCCGGCGCGGCGGGCGCGGCCACGGCGACCGGGGCGGCCGGCTTGCCCCCCAGCGCGCGCTGCAGGACCACGGCCAGGCCGATGGCCGAGACGGCGGCGATCAGGACGATCAGGAGGCGAACGGGACTCATGGCGCGGGCTGAAACTCAAGGGGGAACCGAACGGCCGCCGTCCGGCGAGCGCGCGCGATTCGTCAGTCAGCCTTTCTGGCCACGCTCCATGCTCGCCCGCGCATGGTTAACGGCTGCTAAAAGTTTTCACCGTTCAGGTGGCGAGCCGCGCGGCAGGGTGTCGCGGAATGAGTCAGCGCGCGGCGGGGCTCAACTCAGGAGAGTCTCAGCCCAGGGCCGCGACGGCCAGGGCGCCGTGCGGGAAGGCCCACAGGGCGCCGGCGGCGATGGCCACGCCGTACGGCAGGTCGCCGTCCTTGGCCGCCAGCTTGCGCAGCCAGGCCGGCCCGCCGGCCACGGCCGGAACCAGATAGCCCGAGCGCAGGGTCAGGATGGCGAGGGTCAGGACGCCGCCCGCCAGGCCGGTATAGACCAGGAACAGGAAGGCGCCGGGCCAGCCCATCCACAGGGCGCAGACGGCGAACAGCTTGCCGTCGCCGCCGCCGATCCAGCCGGCGGCGAACATCCCCATTCCGAGGACCAGGGCGGCGAAACCCACGGCCAGGCACAGGCCGATCTGGGCCAGGGGCGCGCCGCTGACCAGGGCGGCCGGGACGAAGGCGGCGATCAGGGCCAGCGAAATCCAGTTGGGGATCGTGTAGCTGATCAGGTCCTTCAGGCCGCCGATGATGGCCAGGACCGGAAAGATCAGCAGCAGCGGGATCTGGATAGCTTGCATGCTCTGGCGCCTTGTCAAATCCCTGTCGGGGACCCTTTCCATACCGGGTCATTCTGGGACGGACGGATGAAGCAATCGTTTCCCGCGTCTCGGCGGGAGCCTGGAACATCTGTCATCCAGGCAAAGAAAAAGGGCCGAGGCTGGAGCCTCGACCCTTTTCTTTTCGAGCGTTAACTGGACTTAGGTGCCAGCGGTCTCGACCTTCGTCTTGATGTCGTTGAACTTCGTGTTCAGCGCGCCACCCAGGGCGCCGACGCCCGTGATGATGACGACGGCGATGAGGGCCGCGATCAGGCCGTATTCGATGGCCGTGGCGCCCGATTCATCCTTCAGAAAGCGCGTGACGAACTTGGTCATGTCTAGATCTCCTAAAGTCAGAGCTGGTTGATTTGAGGCTTCAAGCCGGCTCGACTTGCTAACCCCCGAAAACACGATCAATTTCGCCGAGCTCACTTAATGCTGAGTAAACACCAGTTGGTTTCTCAGATTTTTCTTTTGGTTTATTTGAGTTTACCATTATCTGTTCTTAACCATGGCCCACCCAAGATCGATCAATCCCTTTTGAATCAAGGACTTTCTCAAGCGACGCTTGGACGCACGTGAACGGCCCTTAGTCTTTTGTTGACCAAACCAAAGGATGCTGAGGCACGTTCGGATCCGAGATCGGAAACCTCATGCGCCGCCTTTCGCTCGCCATCGCCGCCGTCCTGACCCTCTCGGGGGCCGCCGCCAACGCCCAGACGGGCGTCCTGCCGGCGAAGACGACCTCGGCCGACCTACCGCTGGGCGCGGGCGAGGCCTTCTATATGAGGGTGGGCGGCGCGGTGCGGGACGTGGTGGTGGCCGATCCCACCATCGCCGACGTCAGCATCGTCAACGAGCGCACCCTGGTCGTGATGGGCAAGCGTGCGGGCGTCACCACCCTGATGGCCTTCGGGGCCGGCGGCCGCACCCTGACCAACCGCCAGGTGGTGGTCTCCGAGGTCGGCGACGGCGGCGTCACCATCTATCGCGGCGCGACGGCCAACAGCTATGCCTGCGGGGCCGCCCGCTGCATGCGCGTCGGCGCGGCCGGCGCGGCCCCCGGCCCGGCCTCGGGCACGCCGTAGCGCCCTCCCCACGCGAGCGCGCGCTCTAACCAGTGGTTAGGATCGTCCGGCTAGACTGGCGGACGATCATTTCAGGGTCCGCGCGCCGCATGGCCTACAATCACATCTTCGCTCGCGCCCGACGCCGGCTGACCCGCTTCGCCGGCCGCTTCGCGCGCGCCGAGCGGGGCGCCACGGCGGTCGAGTTCGCCCTGGTCTTCATGCCCTTCCTGATGCTCGTCTTCGCGCTGATCGAGTTGGCCCTGGTCTACATGGTCTCGCTGCTGCTCGAGAACGCCGTCATCGACGTGGGCCGCACCATCCGCACCGGCGAGGTGCAGACCAACGGGGGCACCGCCGCCACCTTCAAGGCCGCCGTCTGCAACAAGATCGGCCCGATCGGCGCGATGAGCTGCGACAGCGCCCTGCAGCTCGACGTGCGGACCTATGCCGACTACTCGGCCAGCGCCAGCTCGGCCTCGGCGACCGACGCGGTGCCGACCAACATGCAGTGGAACCCCGGCACAGCCGGCTCGATCGTCCTGGTCCGCGCCTACTACACCTGGCCGCTGATCTCGCCGCTGATGCAGACCGGTTTCCAGAAAGCCAACGGCCGATGGATCGTCTACGCCGCCACCGCCTTCACCAACGAGCCGTACGACCAATGACCCGCCGCGCGTCGCCCCGGCTGAAGCAGGCCTCTCTGAAGACCTTCTGGCGCGACACCCGCGGCGTCTCGGCCATCGAGTTCGCCCTGATCGCTCCGGTGCTGATCCTGATGTATTTCGGCTTCGCCGAAACGACCCAGGCCATGATGGCCCAGCGCCGCCTGTCGAACATCACCGCGCAGATCGGCGACATTGTCGCCCAGAACCCCCAGACCGGCCCAAAAAAGATGACCGACATCTTCAACATCGGGAATCTGATCATGGCGCCCTATCCGGCCGCCGGCCTGAAGATGTGCGTCTATAGCGTCGTCTCCGACTCCAAGGGCAAGAACACCGTCGCCTGGGTGAAGCCCAACCCCGCCGGCGTGGGCATGGCCGGCTGCCCGGCCAAGGGCGCGACCGTCGCCGACATCTCGACCGGCGTGCTGGCGGCCAACCAGAGCATCATCGTCTCGCGGGCCACCTACGACTACAGCTCGCCGACCAAGCTGGTCATGCCCACCACCATGACCTTCAAGCGCAACTACTATCTGCGCCCGCGCCGCTCCGACACGGTGACCTGGGTCGACACGCTCTAGACGTCAAAACAGAACGCCATAGCGCTCGACCAGCCGGTGCGGGGCGTAGGTCCGCTCGCCCAAGGGGGTGACGAGCCGCGAGAGCGGGCGCAAGCCGATCAGGCTGTTGCTCAGGAACACCGCCTCGGCCCGATCCAGCGCCTCGACCCCGACGGCCACCGCCTCGACCCGTTCGGCCGCCATCAGCCGCGCCCGGGTGATCCCGGCCAGCGCGCCGCAGTCCAGGCGCGGGGTGAACAGCCGCCCGCCCTCGATCCAGAACAGGTTGGCCGCCCCGGCGCAGGCGATCTCGCCGCGATTGTTCAGCATCACCGCCTCGTCGGCGCCGGCGGCGCTGGCCTCGGCCCGGGCCAGGACATTGTCGAGGTAGCTCAGGGTCTTCAGGCGCGAGGCGGGCGAGCCCTCGTTGCGGCGCGTGGTCGCCACGATCGCGCTGGCCGGCGCGGTGACGGGCGCGGACGGCGCGGCGGTGGCGAACAGGCGCGGCAGCGGCGCGGCCGGGCGGTCCAGCCCCCGGCCGCCCGAACCGGCGGTCAGGGTCAGGCGCACGGCGAACCGGCCGGCGGCCGGCGCCGCCTGACGAACCAGCCCCTCGGCCTCGTCGCGGTCGAACGGCAGGCCCAGCACCGCGCAGCCGGCGGCCATGCGATCGAGATGGGCGGCCACGCGCGGCAGGTCGCCATCGACCGCCAGCAGGGTCTCGAATAGGCCGTCGCCGAGCAGCAAGCCCCTGTCTTCGAAAGGCACGGCCTCGAAAGGAAGGGCGTCGTGAAGGGTCATTCCGTCAGGGCCCTCTTCAGCGCGGCGATCTTGGCCTCGGTCTCCAGCCGCTCGCCGCGCGGATCGCTGTCGGCGACGATCCCCGCCCCGGCGCGGGCCTCCAGGGTCCAGCCCCGGCCGTCCTCGACCAGGCCGACCGTCCGGATCAGGACGCTTGAATCGAACGCCCCATCAAAGCCGGCCCAGAACAGGCTCCCGCAGTAGGGTCCGCGCGGCGGCTCCAGGCCGGCGATGACCTTCATCGCCTGGATCTTGGGGGCGCCGGTGATCGAGCCCGGCGGGAAGCTGGCCCGCAGCAGATCGGCGACCGCCCGGCCGCCGGCCAGCTGGCCGGTCACCGTCGAAACAAGATGGTGGACGTTGGCGAAGCTCTCGACCTTGAACAGCTCGCGCGTCTTGACGCTGCCCGGCGGACTGACCCGGGCCAGGTCGTTGCGCATCAGGTCGACGATCATCAGGTTCTCGGCGCGGTCCTTGTCGCTGGCCAGCAGCTCGGCGGCCAGGGCCCGGTCCTCGGCGGCGTCGCGGCCGCGCGGGCGGGTGCCCTTGATCGGCTGGGTCAGGATCGCCCCGTCCGGATCGACCTTCAGGAAACGCTCCGGCGAGTTGGAGACCAGGGCCCGGCCCGGCAGGCGCAGATAGGCCGAGAACGGGGCCGGGCTCTGGCCGCGCAGCCGCGTGAACAGGTCGAACGGATCCGCGCCGGCCGCCAGGCGTCCGGTCCAGGCGCGGGCGATATTGGCCTGGAAGATCTCGCCGGAGAGGATGCGCGCGACCACGTCGGCCACGGCGACCTCGTAGGCCTCGCCGTCGGAAGCGGTCAGATCCAGGCACAGCGGCCCCTCGAACGGCGCGTGATCGGCCGAAGCGTCCAGCCAGGCCAGGGCCTGCCCGGCGCGCGCGCACGCCTCGGCGTCGGTCTCGCCTCGGCCCACGGCCACGACCCGTCGCGCGTGGTGGTCGAAGGCCAGCAGGGCCGGATAGCGGGCGCAGGTCAGGTCCGGCCAGGCGGCGCGGGCCAGGCCCAAACGCTCGACGCGGTCGCCCAGTTCGTAGGACGCCAGACCAACCACCCCGCCCTGGAACGGCGGACCGTCAGGGTCGCTTGGCTGGCGGGGACCGGTCAGCTCGGCGAGCCTGGCGAACGGATCGGCCGGATCGGCGGCGGCGAGGCTGAAGGTCTCGTCGGGCAGGCGCAGCAGATACGACCACCGCCCGGCGCCGCCGGTGACCAGGGCGCAGGCGTGGGGCTCGTCCCGGAACGGGGCCAGCGCCCACGTCGGCTCGCGCCAGGGGGCGGTAAGGAGAGCGACGCGGCGCATGACGTGGTGATAGCGGCGCGAGATCGCGCGCGCCAGACGCTCCGCCGGGGAGGACCTACTCCCGTCCCCCGCCTTTCACCGTGAACAGCCCGACCAGCCCCAGGGCCAGCAGGCCGGCGATCGGGATGAAGCCGGCCACCTGGCTGGCGAAGATCTTGGTCGCCAGGGCCACCAGCAGCGAACCCAGCCACATGGTCGCCGTGCCCGACAGCGAGAACAGGCCGAAGAAGGCGGCCATCCGGTCCGGCGGGGCCAGACGCACCAGCAGGGTGCGGCTCGACGCGTACTGGGCGGTGACGAAGACCGCGATCAACAGGCCCAGGCCCAGATAGATCAGCTCCGGCAGGGTGCGGAACAGCGGTCCGTTCCAGACGGCCGGATGGGTCGCCGCGTCCCAGGTCCAGAAGAACAGGATCTTCTCGCGGCCCATGCCCAGCGTGCCCAGCAGCACCAGGATGCAGATGCCGACCTCGACCTGGATCGCCCGCCGGGGGCCCAGCGTCTTGTCCAGCCACGGCGCGATCAGGCCGCCCAGCACGCCAAAGATCGACAGCGAGATGCCGTAGGCCAGCATCTCCAGCTCGCCCCACTTCATCAGTCCGGCCGCGAACAGGCCGCCAAAGATCAGCAGGGCGGTCATGCCGTCGCAATAGAGCATCCGGGCGCCCAGGAACTTGGCGACGTCGGCGTGGCCCTTGAGGTTGGCGAAGGTGTCGAGGATCAGCTTGACGCCTTCCTTGATCGCCGCGCCCAGCGAGGCGCCGGTCCGCGGGGCGTCGCGGGTCCACAGGAAGAACGGGATCGCGCCCAGCAGCATCACCGCCGCCGACAGCGGGCCGACGATGCGGCTGGGCTCGTGCTCGACCTGGCTGAGGCCGAACAGCGGCGCGGCCGGCACGAACGACCACGGCACGACGCCCGGCAGCACGAAGGCCCACATCACGAAGATCAGCAGGGACACCGACAGCCCGTTGGCCAAGGCGTAGCCCAGGCCCGACAGCACCGGCTCCTGGCCCTTCTCGGAGGCGCGCGCCAGCAGCGAGTTGTTGAGCACGTCGCCGCAGTTATAGGCCACGCCCAGGATGATCAGCGCCAAGCCCACCAGGTCAACCGGCAGGCCGCCGGGCTTGGCCAGCCACAGGGCGAACAGCAGGGGCGCCATGATCGCCAGGATCAGGGCCATGAACGGCTTGCGCGGCCCGAACCGTTCGATCGAAGCGCCCAGGATCGGGGCCAGGGCGGCGGTCAGCAGGCCATAGACGGTGGAGATGTCGGCGACGGTCGCCTGCCCCCGGACCGGATCGCCGACCAGCACCCGCGAGAAATAGGGCGAGAAGACATAGATGGTGACCAGGATCACATAGGGGTCGCGCGACCCCTGGTGCAGGATCCAGCTGAGCGCGCTTCGCGAGAGCTTTTGCTTGGGCGCGGGGACCAGGACATCGTCACCCGCGACATCGCTCATGCCCGGAGGCCCGCCCGCCAACTCACTCATACCGCACCCTAGCGACGCTCGGCCCTCTGATGGGACCATGGGATGAGGCTGGACCTTAAACGAGCGTTTGTCACCTTAAGGATTTGAGCTCCTTCCTTGTCATTCCGAACAAGCGCTTCGCGCTTCCGGGACGACAAGAAAAGTTACAGCAGAATGTGCGCCCGCACCTTCTCGCGCGTGTCGGCATCGAGGCCGACCGCCTGCTCCAAGTACCCATCGAGCGAGCCGTGCTCGGCCTTCATCACCGCGAACGCCGCCGCCAGATAGCGGGCCTCGACGCCCATTGCCGCACGCATGGCCGCCTCGTCCGGGCGGCGACCGGTGATCCCCTCGATGTGGTCCATGAACATCGCGCCCCGGCGGTCGAAGCGGGTCGGGTCGTTGGTCAGCAGGTAGTCGTCGATAACGTCGTCGTCGGCCACCCCGGCGATGTGGTGGGTCAGGGCCGCCAGCACGCCGGTGCGGTCCTTGCCCGCCGCGCAGTGGATCAGGGCCGGCCCCTTGCTCTCGGCCAGGGCCAGGAAGAAGCGGCGGAAGAGGTCGATGTGCCGTTCCTTGAACGGCAGGCGGCGGTAGTATTCGTCCATGTAGTCGTGGACAGAGGCCTCGGTGAGGTCGGTGCTGGTGATGAACTCCAGCCACGGATCGGTCCCCGTGACGCCCAGGTCGTTGTCGATCACCTGGGCGGAAAAGCCCGTCCAGCGGCGCGACGGCGAACGCTCGCGCTCGTTGGGCCGGCGCAGGTCGACCAGGGTGACGATGCCCAGGGCCGCCATCGCCTCCAGGTCGGCGTCGGTCGCCTCGGCCTGGTGGGCGGCGCGGAACAGCACGCCCCGCTTCAGCCGCCCCGCCCCCGCGGCGTAGTCGCCGAAATCTCGGAAGTTCTCGACGCCTTGAAGGGGGATATGGCGGGTCATTCTACTTCCTCAGCAACGGCTGGATGCGATCCTGCAGCGGTTGGTCGACATAGGTGTGAAACAGCCACGCGAAGCCATAGGCGATCGGGAAGCCGGCCAGCCACATCAGCCACTGCCAGCCGATGCCGATCGGCACGGTCTCGATCAGCTTGTGTACGGCGCTCCAATAGATCACCCCGACGAAGATGTGGGTGATGAACAGGGCGAACGAGAGCTTGGCGCCCTCCTCGATCCAGGCCTTCGGGCGCTTGACCGGCAGGCGCCCGGCGCCCAGCACGATCATGGCGATGGCCAGGAGCGACGGGGCGTCGAACAGCCAGGTGTCGGGCAGGGCATAGCGGTCCAGCGTCTGGGTGACGACCAGCAGGGCGACGCCGCCCCACAGCAGGACCTTGGCCGCCGTCTCCGACGGCCAGCGCATGTCGACGACCCGCGCCAGGCAGACGCCCAGGATGAACAGCGGCAGGGCGCGGACGACGCCGTACTGGAACCCCAGGTCCGGCAGGGCGTGGTGGAAGACGTGGCGGGCGATCACCTCGAAAACGCCCAGGATCGCGGCCGCGCCCAGCGGCAGGATCCAGGCGTGGCGCACCTTGCTGACGGTCTTCCAGAAGAACGGGAACAGGGCGTAGCAGACGATCAGGGCCGACAGCGACCAGCTGGGCAGGTTCCAGCCGTCGCTGGTGAAGCCCCAGGCGTGGACCAGGAAGGCCTGGGCCGGCAGCTGGTCCCAGGCGAAGCGGCTGGGCTTATGGGCGTCGGTGCCGACGGTGTTGAGCAGCAGCACCAGCACGGCCAGCATGGCCAGCACCACGAGGTGCCCCGGCCACACCCGCGCCGCGCGGCGAGCCCAGAAGCGCGGGGTGCTGATATGCCCCTTGATCACCGAGCCGCCATAGGCCCGGCCCAGCACGTAGCCGGACAGCATCAGGAAGAAGTCCGTCGCCAGGAAGCCGCGCGAGAACACCTGGCCGAACCGCTCGATCCGCATCGGACTCTCGGCGCCATAGTGATAGACGACGATCAGCAGCGAGGCGAGAAAGCGCAGGAAATCCAGCGCGCCGCCCCGGACAGCCTCCTTGTCGGGGCGTTCCATCACGACCGCGGCCTGCGGCCCTTCGCCGGCAGGCGCATGGTCGGTCGAGACGGGAGCCTCGCCCGGAGGAATCTGGGAAAGCGGGACGGTCACGGGTCCCGCCATAACAAAGCCGCCGCCCCCGCGAAAGCCGTGTCCGGAACGTCGTCTTGCGGTATGGCGTCGCGGCCACTATCTGCAACTTCTACTGTTTCTAATAGGATCGACCATGTCTCGCCTGCCCGTCCTGTTCGTCGGCCATGGCTCGCCGATGAACGCCATCGAGGACAATGCCTGGAGCCGCGCCTGGCGCCGGCTGGGCGAGACCCTGCCGCGTCCCAAGGCGGTGCTGATGGTCAGCGCCCACTGGGAGACGCGCGGCGCGGCGGCGGTCAGCGCCTCGCCCGCGCCCGAGACCATTCACGATTTCGGCGGCTTCCCGCAGGCGCTGTTCGATGTCCAGTACCGCGCGCCGGGCGATCCGGCCCTGGCGGGGCGGGTCGCCGAGCTGCTGTCCCCCGACGTCGTGGTCCAGCACCCGACGCGCGGCCTGGACCACGGCGCCTGGGGCGTGCTGAAGCCGATGTATCCCGATGCGGACGTGCCGGTCGTTCAGCTGAGCATCGATCGGGCACGCCCGGACCGCTGGCACTACGAGGCCGGGCGGCGCCTGGCGGCTCTGCGCGACGAGGGCGTGCTGGTCATGGGCAGCGGCGACATCGTCCATAACCTGCGCGCGGCCGACTTCCGCCGACCCGAGGCGCCGCCGTGGGCCGACCGGTTCAACGAGAAGGCCAAGGCGCTGATCCTGGCCGGCGACCACGATCCGCTGATCGACTGGCGGAGCCTGGGGCCCGACGCGGAAATCTCGATCAACAGCGCCGAGCACTATCTGCCTCTGCTCTACGTGCTGGGCGCCCAGAAGCCCGGCGAGCCGGTGAGCTTCTTCACCGACGACGTGTTCGCGGCGATCTCGATGACGGGGGTGCGGGTGGGGTAGCGCCGACAAGATGCTCCCCCGCGTTGCGGGGGAGCTGTCGCGGAGCGACTGAGGGGGCCAGTGCTGCTTAAGCCGGGCTCGCCCCCTCCGGCCCTCCGGGCCACCTCCCCCGCAACGCGGGGGAGGATTTATAAGAGCGCCGCCGCCGCCTTTTCCGCCGCGGCCAGCCTCTCCTCCATTCCCTTGCCGTACAGCGTCGAGATCCGCTGCAGCACCTCGGGCGGCGCGGTCTCCGGCCGGCCGGCGTCGAACGGCGGGGCCGGCGCGTATTCCACGGCCAGCTGGATGCCCTGCGCCACCGCCTCGCCGGCCAGCTCGGCCACGACGGTCAGGGCGAAGTCGATGCCCGCCGTCACGCCGCCGCCGGTGATGTAGCGTCCGTCCCGCGCCACCCGCGACGGGTCCGGGATCGCGCCGAACAACGCCAGCTGGTCGCGCCACGCCCAGTGACAGGCCGCCCGCCGGCCCTTCAGCAGGCCCGCCGCGCCCAGCACCAGGGAACCCGTGCAGACCGAGGTCACATAGCGCGCGCCATCGGCCAGCCGCCGGATCTCGGCGATGAAGTCCATGTCGCCCATGGCCTGCGTGGTCCCGAACCCGCCCGGCACGATCAGCACGTCGCAGGCGTCGATGTCCGACAGTTTTGGCAGGCGCGCGAAGACCAGGCCGTCGGCCTCGATCTCGCCGCCCTCCAGGCTGGCCACCGTCACCCTGGCGCCCGGCAGGCGGCACAGGATCTGGTGCGGACCGGTGAAGTCCAGGTGGGTCACGCCGGGGAAGATGGCGATCACGATGCTCAAGGATTCGGGGTTGGGCGGCTGGCTCATGCGATAGTCTCCGTCATGATTGCGTGGAGAACATGGTTCAGTTAGCGTTCGTCTGAAATGACATAGTTCCCACGGTTTCAGCCAAGGCCTTCGTCATGCCCCGCGCGATCGGCTTCCTCGTCTATCCGGGCTTCCAGCTGCTGGACGCCACCGGCCCCATCGCGGCCTTCGAGATCGCCGGGCGGTTCTCGCCCGGCGCCTACAGCCTGCACTTTCTCTCCCTGCGCGGCGAGCCGACGCCCAGCTCGGCCGGCGTGACGATCCAGACCACCGCCCTGGCCGACGCGCCGCGCCTCGACACCCTGCTGATCTCCGGCGGCGACGGGGTCAAGGTTCCGGCCACCTGCCCCGAAACCCTGGCCTTTGTCCGCGCCGCCGCCCGCGACTGCCGCCGCGTGGCCTCGGTCTGCTCGGGAACCTACGTCCTGGCCGCGGCGGGCCTGCTGGACGGCAAGCGCGCCACCACCCACTGGAGCCGGACGAAGGACTTCCAGCGCCGCTTTCCGGGCGTGAAGCTGGAGCCCGACCGGATCTGGATCCAGGACGGCGCGGTGTGGAGCTCGGCCGGTATCACCGCCGGCATCGACCTGTCCCTGGCCCTGATCGGCGCCGACGAGGGCGAGGCCGTCGCGCGGCGCACAGCCCAGCAGCTGGTGGTCTATCACCACCGCCCCGGCGGCCAGTCGCAGTTCTCGGCCCTGATCGACCTGCGCCCCGGCCGCTTCGACGCCCTGCTGTCCTGGGCGCGCCAGAACCTGGCCGAACCGCTCAGCGTCGAGCAGCTGGCCGATCGCGCCGCCATGAGCCCGCGCAACTTCGCCCGCCTGTTCGCCCAGGAGACCGGCGTCACCCCCGCCAAGGCCGTCGAACGCCTGCGGGTCGAGGCCGCCCGCGCCCTGCTGGACAGCCAGCCGCTGCAGGTCGAGGACGTGGCGCTGGAAACGGGCTTCGGCGATCCCGAGCGGATGCGCCGGGCCTTCATCCGCGCCTTCGGCCAGCCGCCCCAGGCGCTGCGCCGCTCAGCCAAGGTCATGTGAAAGGCCGAGGTTCGTCGCGGGCTTCCCCGCCAGGACAGGACCAAGCCCGGCCGTACAATCGGACATCGCCGCGCAACATCGGGACCGGATGGTGCGTTCCGGGATCGAGGGACTATTCGATCTTGGAGCCCACCATGCCCGTCGCGAAACTGCTGGGCGCCGCCGCCCTGGCGGCCGCCACCCTGGCCCTGACCGTCCCGTCGACGGCCGGCGCCTTCGACCGATACGATCGCCATGATCGCCATGATCGCTACGACTATCGGCACGACCGCCATCACGGTCGCTATGACCGCGTCCGCTACGATCGCGGCCGCCACTATCGCCCTCACAAGGTGCGCGTGTGCCATCCCGAATGGCGCCATCACCACCGCGTGACCGTCTGCCGCTACGTCTGGCGCTAGGACGCGCGGGCCGCCCGCCTGACCCGGCGGGCGGCCTTGCTCCAGCTAGTCCGGCGCGCCTTGGGCCTTTTCCAGCGCTTCGTCGACCCGATGGGCCGCGGCCGTCCCGCCAGCGTCATCGGCGGCGATGTCGCCTTGGTCGTTGAGATCGGTATTGGCCTTGGTGATGGCTTCTTCGGCCTTCTCTTCGGAGAGCTTGTCGGTATCGGGCATCGGGACGCTCCTTTTGGGTGTCCGGACTCAACCCCAGGCGCGTGCGCGCGTTCCTACGGTCAAGCCGCCGTCCTTGGCCCGAACGCCGGATCGGTCCAGGCTGGGCTCCATGCTCTATCTCGTCATCAAGGCCGCCGTCTCGGGCGTCATCGTCGCCGCGGTGTCGGAGATCGCCAAGCGCTATCCCGGCCTGGGCGGGCTGGTCGCCTCGCTGCCGCTGGTCTCGGTGCTGGGCATGATCTGGCTGTGGCGCGACACCCACGACCCGGCGCGGATGAGCGCTCATGCCAGCGGCACCTTCTGGTTCGTCCTGCCCTCGCTGCCGATGTTCCTGCTGATCCCGGCGATGCTGAAGCGCGGCGCGCCCTTCTGGGCGGCGCTCGTGGCGGGCTGCCTGCTGACCATGGCGCTCTACGCGGCGATGGTCTGGGCGGGACCGAAGCTGGGCCTGAAGCTTTAGATCAACCTCTGGACGATCACCGCCCACCTCGATAGCGTCCCCTTATCGGGGAGCTTCGCATGCACGGACTACGAACCTTTCTGCTAGCGCTGGTCCTGGTGTCGCTGGCCGGGGCCGCCCACGCCGGGACCTGCGAGCAGCGCTCGGCGACGGTGTTTGTGCTGAAGGGCTCGACCGACCAGGCCATGGCCGACTGCGTGGCGGCCAGGCTGAAGCCGACGACAACCGAGCTGGTGGTCGACAGCGAGGGCGGCGCCGTCAACACCGCCATCGACATCGCCGAGCGGCTCTCGCCCCTCGCCGACCTGACGATCCGCGTCGACGGCCAATGCAGCTCGTCCTGCGCCAACTACTTCCTGCCGTTGGGTCGCAAGCTGCTGGTGGGCAAGTTGGCCGTGATCCTCATCCACGGCGGCTTCGACGGCGCCATGGTGAGCAAGGCCGCGCCGAAGGACCGCGCGCGGGTGCAGGCCATCGCGGACCGGCAGCTGGCCTTCGCGCGCAAGCACAAGATCCCCCCCGGCTGGCTGCTCTATCACACCGAGGCCGCCCCGCAGCGCGTCGACGGCCTGGACGGCGCCTTCCGCTGGCGGACCGCGCCGGGCGACAAATACTATGTGGTCGAGACGCCGATGCTGCGCTCGTGCCTGCCCCGGTTGGACGTCACCGCCTACGATCATTGGCTGAAGACCCAGCTGACGCCCGAGCGCCTCGCGCGCTTCAAGAAGGAGCGCTACGTTCCAACCGGCGCGGTCGTCTGCAACGGCCAAGGCTGGTAGGCGTCACAACGCCGTTCGCGCCTTCGACCGCGGGTCCTCGACCAGCGCGCCCGAATGCAGCACGCCGTCGATCGCCCGGTCTCGCCAGGCGATGGTGCTGTCGTAGAGGTCGGCGCTCAGCTCGACCTCGGAGAGCAGCAGACCTTCGGTCTCGACCTCCAGCGCCCCGGTGATCACCCCGTCGGGCCGCACGAAGAACGACGGCCAGCAGCTTCTCGGCGCCGACGAGTTCGGACAGCTGATCCACAGGTTGTTGTTGGAGGCGGCCGCGATCATGCCGGCGGGCATGGTGATGGCCGGCAGGGTGGTCCCGCCGGTCAGGCGGTGGGCGCCGACCCCGGCCTCCATGGCCGCGAACCGCCCGTCCGACAGCCCGCCCGCGTGGAAGCCGTGGAACATCAGCCGCGCGCCGAGGCGATGATAGGCGCGATAGAGCTCCGGATAGCGGTAGTCGTGGCAGATCAGCACGCCGCAGCGCACGCCCGCGATCTCGAACACCGCGAAGTGGTCGCCAGGCGTGTAATGGGCCAGGTCTCCGGTCAGCCCCGCCGCGTCGCCGGCGCAGAAGCGCTTGTCGTAGCGGTCGACCAGCGCGCCGCCGGCGTCGATGACATAGGCGCAGTTGTGCGGCCTGCGCCCCTCGCTCAGCCGATGCGCCGAGCCGATGACGACCCAGAGCCCAAGCTCGCCGGCCAGCGCCATGATCCGCCGCGTGGCGGCCTCCAGGCGCGCCCAGTCGAAGCCGTCGAAACTCGCGAAGTCCACGCCGGCATAGCCCGACAGCGCCGCCTCCGGAAAATGCGCGACGTCGGCGCCGGCGTGCCGGGCCCGCCGCATCAGCCGTTCGATGGCCGCGAGGTTGGCGTCGATGTCCGCCGACACCGCGAACTGGGCGGTGACGAGGGTCAGGCTCATGAGCGCTCGGTCCTCAGCCGGGCGACCTCGCCCTGCAGCTCCTCCAGCCGCGCGGCGTGTTCGCGGCACAGGACCATCAGCTCCTCGCTGCGCAAGGCGTCCAGCTTGTCGATCACCCGCATGATCTCCAGTTCGGCGCGCAGGTTGACGGCGTAGTCGTGCTCGGCCGTCTGGCGGTCCTTCGCCGCCTGGCGGTTCTGGCTCATCATGATCACCGGCGCCTGGATGGCCGCCAGGGTCGACAGCAGCAGGTTGAGGAAGATGAACGGATAGGGGTCGAAGGCGTGCTTGAACGGAGTCAGCAGCAGGTTGACACCCATCCACAGCACCAGCGCCAGACCGAAGCCGCCGATGAAGCCCCACGAGCCGCCGACCGCCGCGACCCTGTCGGCCAGCCGCGTCCAGAAGGTGGAGTCCTCGTCCTCGCCGGGTTTTTCCGACGGCGCCTCGTGCAGGATCAGGTCGATGACCCGCCGCTGCACCTCGGCCAGTTCGCCATAGGGCCGGTTCAGCAGTTCGCGGGACAGCTGGTCGAGGCGTTCCTGGGACATGGCGGACTCACGGGGAAGAGGCCCGGATCATCGGGGCGCCGCGGCGACGCTGGCAAGTCGTGACAACGTCGCGATTGACAGCAAAGGTCGACAAGGCGACCGTCCCCGCGTCGGTGGGGCCGACGACCTCTCGATCTTTTCCAGGAGAAAGCCCATGGCCCATAAGTTTGTGATCAAGAAGAACAAGGCGGGCGAGTTCGTCGCCTATTTCACCTACAACGGCGAGAGCATCTTCTGGACCGAAGGCTATTCGGCGAAGGCCTCGGCCAAGAACGCCATCGAGTCGATCCTGAAGAACGGCCCGGGGGCCGAGATCGACGACCAGACGCTGGCCGACTGATAGAGGCCTCCCGCGATGCGGGGGCGCTGTCGCGGAGCGGCCGAGTGCGAGCTGGACGTTGGTCGCGCTCGCCCCTCCCGCCCTCCGGGCCGCCTTCCCCGCGTCGCGGGAGAGATCTTCTTCGGCGCACCTTGACCCATCGCGCGCCTAGCCTTCTGATCATTGATAACAATGATACGGGAGGGCGTCGACATGCCGGCCAATGGTCGCAAGAGCATCTTTATCACCGGGGCCGCCAGCGGCATCGGCCTGGCCTGCGCCAAGCGCTTCGCCAGCGCCGGGTGGTTCATCGGGCTGTCTGACATCGACAAGGCCGGGCTGAAGGCCGCCCTGCTGGCCATCGGACCAGACAACGGCTCCCTCCATCCGCTGGACGTCCGCGACCGCGACGGCTGGGCCAACGCCCTGGGCGAATTCGGCAAGGAAACGGGGGGCAAGGCCGACGTCCTGCTGAACAACGCCGGCGTCGCGCGGTTCGGGGTCCTGGAGGATCTGTCCGACGCCGACTGCGACATCCAGATCGACGTCAACATCAAGGGCGTGGTCAACGGCGCGCGGGCGGGCCTGCCGCTGCTGAAGGTTGCCGGCGGGCGGCTGATCAATGTCGCCTCGTGCGCGGGGCTTTACGGCTCGCCGAAGCTGGCGGTCTATTCGGCCACCAAGTTCGCGGTGCGCGGCCTGTCCGAAGCCCTGGACATCGAATACGCCCGGCACGGCGTCAGCGTCGCCTGCGTCATGCCGTGGTTCGTCGAGACGCCGATCCTGAACGCCGGGGCTTCGGGCTCAAACGAGCACATGGCCGACGCCCTGCGCGCCGGCGGCCTGGAGGTCTATCCCGTGGAGGACGCCGCCCAGGCGGTCTGGGACGCCGCCCACGGCAAGCAGTTGCACTACTTCGTGGGCAAGCGGGCGAAGCAGATGCGCTTCGCCACCAGCCACATGCCCAACACCGTCAGGAAGCAGCTCCGCTCCCGGCCCCTACTGTCGTCTTGAGGCCTTCCAGCGGCGCGCGGTCGGACGAGACCGGGATCGCCTTGGTGGAGGCCGCGGTCGCCGGAGCCTTGATCGACATCGCCGAGGCCGGCGTGGTCTTGGCGCCCGTGGCGATCGGCGCCGAAGCCGGTTCGGTCACCGCCGCGCCGACCGGACCGCCCATGCCCGGAGCGGTCGTCGAGGCGGGCTCGAGGCGACCCAGGGCGCTGGCGGCGTAGACCACCGGCGGACGACCATCGGCGGTCAGGCTGGCGATCTCGGACGGGGCGATATCATCGACGCTGGGCAGGCGCGACGGCGCGAAGCTCGAGGCGCCTCCACGACCGAAGCGATAGAAGATGTGCATGCCGACCTGGGCGACGCGCAGCAGGCGCGGCCCCCAGCCGGGCGAGACATTGATCGTGTGGAAGTGCGTGGCCAAACCGACCTCGCTCTGGATCGTGCCGGCCAGGGTGCGCGAGGCGACCTTGCGGGCCCGGGCCCAGGCGCCGACGTCGCGGGCGCGGCGCATCGAGCCGTCGCAGGCGAAGCTGAACTGGCAGCCCGTGCGGTTGTAGGCGCCTTGGAAGACCACGCCGCAAATCGACTTCGGAAAGGCCGGATGGCGCACGCGGTTCATCACCACCTGGGCCACGGCCGCCTGGCCGCTGGGGGTCTCGCCACGCGCTTCGTAATAGACGGCGTCGGCCAGGCATTCGAGCTCGCGCGAGCTCTCCAGGGCGTTGCCCAACTGGAACGGCGTGCTGCCCCCGACGTTGAAGGCGTTGCCGAAGCTGGCGCGGAGCATCAGCGGACCGGTGCGGCCGCTCTGGCCGGGCATCAGGCTGGAGCCGGCGCCTTCGAGGCGGGCGGCGAGCTGCTGGGTCTGACGGCCGCTGCGTTCGACCGCGGCGAAGAGATAGGGATCATGACGCTTGGCCACGGCGAGGGCGCCGGGGTCCATACGCGTAGAAGCGCTGAGCATCGCCGCGTCGGAGAAGTTCCCCGAAGCGCCTTCCGCCAATCGGGCGACGCGGGCGTGGGTGGAGGCCGATTGGGCCAGGCCACCCAGAAGGTAAACGCCGCCCAGGGCCAGACCCGTGATGGATCCGACCAATACGGCGCCGACCAGCCCGCGCGCGTCCGCGCGCGTCTGCGACTTGATATACAAAACTCGTGTCCTGCGCGGCGAGGGCGCTCGGGCCCCCCGACAAAAACCGCCCCGAAACCCCCGGTAAATCCACTGCGGGGAGCGCTTCGAAGCGGAGACCCGGCCGTATCACGATGTGGCCAAGGTCCTGCTTGTTGCGGCTTATGACGTATCCGTGACCGACTCGCAAGCACTTGCCGCACCGCAACATGGCTCCTGCGCTCAGAAGTCGCACAGTTGAATTGTTAACGCCTTGAATCATCGCGAGAAGCTGGACGACCGCGAGCGGCGTTTTTTTGTGGATGGAAACGCCTTGTCGCACCTGTGTTCGCCGATTTCTGAACCGTCTTCGGCGGCGCCGCATCGTTACTCGACGACGACATAAACCTTAACATTCGCGGTGAACGAAGACTCTGAACACGGAGCTTTCCACCCTCCGAACCGCCCTTTCGAAATCACCGCCTAGCGCCCCCGCGCCAGGCGCCAGGCGTTGACGGCCAGGGTCGTCAGACTGATCGCCGCCATCACCACCAGGATCACCTGGATGGAGAGGTCGACACTGCGCCGCAGGTTGCCCAGCGCGGCATAGGCGCCCTCCGGAGCCTGGAAGACGATGAGCGGCTGGGCCGGCCAGAGCACGGCGACCAGGGCCACGCCGCCCAGGGCGCAGACGATCTCGGCGGCGGCCCGGGCGCGCACCGCGCCGGGCCGGATCACCGTGATGGCGGCCGAGACCATCTGCAGCAGCGCCAGGACCAGGATCGGCCAGTAGAACGTGGTGAGCACCGGAGCCAGGATGACCTTGAGGTCGCCGCGGCCGGCGTCGAACATGGCCCCGATCGGGAACTTCATCGCGCCGGTCCACCAGCCGACGAACAGCGCCAGGGCCGCCAGCTCGAACACGGCGTCGAAACGGCTCTTGGCGAACAGGGGCCTGCCGCGCGGGATATGCGGCAGGTCGGCGACCTTCCACTTGGCGAACTCGTCGACCTTGATCCAGCCGCGCTCGATCGCGGCCCCGACGAGGGTGGCCACGCCAACCAGGCTGAAGGCGAGCGAGACGAAGTCGCCGAACAGGCCGCCTATCCGATGGGCGTCGGCGTCGCCGATCACCAGCAGCACGCCGCCGGGGATGAAGGTGGCCATGGCGGCGATGACCAGCATCACCTTCACCGCGAACTCCCAGAACGGATAGAGCTCCGGTCCGATCAGCGACTGGCGCGGACCATAGCGTCCGGCCACGGCGATCGGATGGCCGATCTCGCGCAGCAGGTCCTCGGTCTCGCGCTTGTCGAGCCGCCGGCCGAGACGCCCTTCCGTCTCCTCGACGCGGTTCATGATCAGGTCGCGCAGCTCGGCGGCGATGTCTTGGCGCTGGGCCTTCGGCAGCAGGGCGGCCACGGCCGCCAGGTAACGATCGATCAGATCGCTCATGGTCTTGTCCCCTTGGAAATGAGAGGCCGCGCTCACAGCAGCGGCTCGAGGGCGGCGTTGATCGCGCGCCATTCGTCGGCGAGGCGGGCCAGCACGCGCCTTCCCTCGTCCGACAGCTGGTAGAAACGCTTCTTGCGCTTGTCTTCCTCGCGCCACTCGCTGGCCAGCAGCCCCTGGGTCTCCAGCCGGCGCAGCATCGGGTAGAGCGCGCCTTCGTCGATCTCCACGCCCACGGCCTGAAGGGCCTGGCGCAGGCTGTAGCCGTACCGCTCCTCCCGCAGCTGGGCGAGGACGGCCAGGATCAGGGTCCCTCGCCGCAGCTCCAGGCGGAGCGATTCAAAGATGTCCGTATCGGTGGGCATGGGGTGTGCGTCGCATAGTGTGTGGCACATGGTGTGCGATACACACTGTGTGACACACAGGAAAGGCGTGAGTCAACAGATGCGGAACGCCGTTCGGCTTCACGCTTTTCTCCGGCAAGTCAGACGGAGTTTTCGAATGCTCGGCGACCAGGACGCCCAGGCGACGGTGGCGGTTAGGGACCTGACGGTCGCGCGGCCGTTCTATGAAGAGATCCTGGGCCTGAAGCCCCTGCCCTCCGACCAGTCCAACGTCCAGGCCTTCCAGGCCGGCAAGTCGCTGGTGCTGGTCTACGAGTCGCAGTTCGCCGGCGGCAACAAGGCCACCGTCCTGACCTGGGCGCTGGGGGACACCTTCGACGCCGCGGTTGAGATGCTGAGGGACCGCGGCGTGGTGTTCGAACGCTACGACCTGCCGGGGATGGGCCACGACGGCGACGTCCACGTGGCCGGCGGAATGCGCGTGGTGTGGTTCAAGGACCCGGATGGGAACATCCTGAGCCTGGGGAACTACTAGATACGACCAAGACCCACTCCCCTTGCGGCGGACGGGATCACTTCACCGTCAGCAGATCCTCCAGCCCGATCCGCCGGAACATCTCCGCCCGCACGCGATCCGCCACGCCGTTGACGATCTCCGCGCCGTCCTGCGACGGGTCGATGTGCACCCGGAACGGACGTCGGCCGAAGGGCGCGTCCACCACCCGGGCGATGGCCCTGGCCACCTCGCCGGCGTCGGCGTCGGCGGGCTCCAGCGCGGCCAGGCCGTTGAGCGCGGCCTCGGCCACCCCGGCGTAAGGCCCCTTCATGTACGCCTCGGCGATCGCTTCATCCGCCGGCTTGCCGGAGTGGGCGAAGTGGTTGGTGCCCTTGGTGAAGGCCCCCGGCACGATGATCGAGGTCTCGATCCCCCAGCGGGTCAGTTCGCTGGCGTAGGAGACGGCCAGGCTGTCCATCGCCGCCTTGGCCGCGAAGTACGGGGCCAGGAACGGCGGGGTCCCGCCGCGCGTCGAGCTGGACGACACCCAGACCACCAGGCCCCTGCCCTGCTCGCGCAGCACCGGCAGGGCGGCGCGATTGACCCGCTGGGTCGAGAGCACGTTGACGTCGAACAGCTGCGTATACTGCTCGGGCGTGAAGGCCTCGGCCGGGCCGAAGCTCATATGGCCGGCGTTGTGGACGAGGACATCCAGGCGGCCGTCGGCGGCGACGATCCGGGCGATCGCGGCCTCGACCGAGGGCTCGGAGGTCACATCCAGTTCGACCGTGCGCAGGTCGACGCCGCGGGCCTGGGCGTAGTCGGCGGCGGCCGACGCCTGGGCGGCGTTGCGGCCCGCCGTCTCGCGCATCGAGGCGTAGACCGTGTGGCCGGCGTCGGCCAGGGCGCGGGCGGTGAGCGCCCCGAAGCCCGAGGAGGCGCCGGTGACGAGGATGACTTGCTTTTCCATGATCCGATCCTCCCTCAGACGATGCCGCCGTTGACGCGCAGGACCTGGCCGTTGACCCAGGCGCCGTCCGGACCGGCCAGGAAGGCGATGCTCCCGGCGATATCGTCCGGCTGGCCCAGGCGCTCGAGCGGGGCGGCCTTGGACAGGCGCTCGATCACCTCGGCGGGCTTGCCGTCCAGGAAGAGCTTGGTCGCCGTCGGTCCGGGGGCGATCGCGTTGACCGTGATGTTCCGGCCGCGCAGCTCCTTGGCCAGGATGGCGCTCATCGTCTCGACCGCGGCCTTGCTGGCGGCATAGACGCCGTAGCCGGGCGGCAGCAGGCCGACCACGCTGGACGACAGGCTGATGATCCGGCCGCCGTCGCGCAGGCGGCGGGCGGCCTCGCGCAGGACGTTGAAGACGCCCTTCAGGTTCACCGCGAGGGTCTGGTCGAACAGAGCGTCGTCGGCGTCGGCGATGTTGGCCAGCTTCATGATCCCGGCGTTGTTGACCACCACGTCGACGCCGCCGAACGCCGCCTCGGCGCTGTCGAACAGGCGCCGGACGGCGGCGGGGTCGCTGACGTCGGCCTGGGCCACGACGGCCTTGCCGCCGGCGGCCTCGATCTCGCGCGCCACCTGTTCGGCCGGCGCGGCGTTCCCGGCGTAGTTGACGATCACCGCGAAGCCGTCGCGGGCCAGGCGCCGGGCGGTTTCCGCGCCGATGCCGCCCGAGGCGCCGGTCACCAGCGCCACCTTCGAAGTCTGCTGAGTCATTGGAATGTCTCCGGTCTCTTTCGGGGCCGACCTTGTGTCGGCTGGGAGACCATGCGCCTTCGCCCCGGTTGAATAATTCAGCCAATCGCGACATGACTATTCGTATTATCGAATAATGGAGACAAACGACGTGGATCGGTTCGAGGCGATGCGGCTGTTCACGCGGATCGTGGAGCGCCGCAGCTTCACCCAGGCCGCCGCCGATCTCGACCTGCCCCGCTCGACCGCCACAGAGGCCGTGCAGCAACTGGAGAGCCGGCTAGGCGTGAGGCTGCTCCAGCGCACCACCCGCCAGGTCAGTCCCACCCTGGACGGCGAGGCCTACTATCAGCGCTGCCTGCGGCTGCTGGACGACCTGGAGGAGGCCGAGGGCGCGTTCCGCGAGCGCACGCCGCGCGGCCTGCTGCGGATCGACGTCCAGGGCGCGCTGGCCCGGCGATTCATCTTTCCGGGCCTGCCCGCGTTCCTCGCCCGCTATCCGGAGCTGAAGATCCAGATGACAGAGGGCGATCGCCTCGTGGACCTGGTGCGCGAGGGCGTCGACTGCGTGCTGCGGCTGGGCGACCTGGAGGACAGCGCCATGGTCGGCCGCCGCGTGGCCCTGCTGCCCGAGGTGACCTGCGCCGCCCCGGCCTATCTGGAACGCCGGGGCGTCCCGCTCGCGCCGGAAGACCTGAAGACCCACCGCATGGTCGGCTTCCTACAAGCGGGGACCGGACATCCCTACCCGCTGGAACTGACGATCGACGGCAAGCCGCGCCAGATCGCCGTGTCCGCCGACGTCACCGTCAACTCGGCCGAGAACACCGTGGCCATGGGCCTGCTGGGCCTGGGCCTGATCCAGATCCCACGCTACCGGGTCGAGGCCCAGCTGGCCGAGGGAAGCCTGGTCGAGGTGCTGGCCGACTTCCCCCCGACCCCGACGCCAGTGTCCCTGCTCTATCCGCGCAGCCGACAGCTGTCCCCGCGCGTTCGGGTGTTCATCGACTGGGCCGCGCGGCGGTTCGGTTCGGGACGGTAACGACTTGCATCGGGAGTTTGCGATGGCGGATCTCAGCCGCTTCGTCGAGGCCCAGACGACCGTCCACGACACCGCCCTGGCCGAGCTGAAACGCGGCCGCAAGACCAGTCACTGGATGTGGTTCGTGTTCCCCCAGATCGCCGGCCTGGGCCACAGCCCGACCGCCCGCTTCTACGCCATCGCCGATCTGGACGAGGCCCGCGCCTATCTGGCCCATCCCGTGCTGGGCCCGCGCCTCGTGGAGGCGGTCGAGACCATCCTGGCCCTGGCCGGCCATGACGCCCGCGCCGTGTTCGGATCGCCCGACGACCTGAAGCTGCGCTCGTCCCTGACCCTGTTCCAGGCCGCCGCGCCGGACGAGCCGTGCTTCCAGCAGGCCCTCGACAAGTACTTCGCCGGCGCGCGCGATCCGCTGACGCTTGAACGGCTGAAAAAACAGCCCTGAGTTGACATGGAATTAAATTCTCGCCAAAGTCCGCGCCGTATCGGGGCGTGAACCTGTCGAGCCCGTAGACGCGCATCGCGTCTGGCCGCGCGCCCCTTCTCTTCTGGCTTTCGTTCGCGTCGACCTCCGTCCGGGCCCGCCATGTCGCTGAAGCCGCTCGTCCACTATGCCGAATATGGCCTGCTGGCCTGGCTGGCCGTGATCGCCGCGGTGCTACTGCTGAAGGGCCTTTCCGGCGGCGACATCCGGGGGCTGATCGTCAACCCCAGGACCGGCGGCGTGTCGCCCGCGCGACTGCAGGCCCTGGGCGTCGCGGTCGGGTTCGCCGGCTGGTACGCGACCCTGGGGCTGCAGGCGGTCTCGGCCCACGCCGACAAGTTGCCCGAACTCCCGACCGAGGCGCTCTCGATCCTGGCCGCCAGCCTCGGCGTGCACATCGGCGGCAAGTTCTACGAACGCACCTGAGGGGGACGCATCATGATCAACACGCCCTGGGGCCTGCTGGCCTACATCGTCGGCGTCGCCGTCGTCGCCATCATCCTGGGCTTCGCGGCCGTGGTCGCCTGGCGGCTGGCCACCAAGCGCGGCGAGCTGGACGGGCTGATCGCCGAGATCCCGTCCGAGACGGCGCTGAAGGCGGCCCTGGTCGCGGCCGTCACCGCCGCCGGCGGTCAGGCCCCAAGCGCCGACGCGGTGGCCGCCGCCGTCCGCCGCGTGCCGGTCAAGGCCAGCCTGTCGCGCTTCCAGTTCCTGATCTTCACCTTCGTGGTGGCCGGGCTCTTCCTGCTGCTGTCGATCGAGGCCGGGGCCTTCGTCGAGGTGCCGCCGACCGTGCTGGGCCTGATCGGCATCAGCGGCGGCAGCTTCATCATCTCCAAGGGCATCTCCAGCAACAGCGGCGGCGGCACGGGCGGCACGGCCAACACCGGCGACGCCAGCCAGACCTGACCGCCGAAAGCTGACCGCGAGACGGGAGAGACCGCGATGCTTCGCTCAAGCCTGCTCGGGGCCGCGCTGCTGGCGCTGGCGCCCGCCTTCGCCGCCCTCGCCCCAGACGCTTCGTGGGCCCAGGCCACGCCGCCGGGGACGCCGCAGAAAGGCGCGCGGGCCGATCCCGCCCCGGCGGCCTGCCTGGCCCGCTTCGCCCAGGTCGGCCTGCCCCGGCATCGCGGCGACGACGCGCTGGCCAGGCAGATCCTGATCTGCCGCGACGGCTACGCCGTGTCGTTCAACAAGGAGACGCGCAATCCCGACTGGGTGATCGAGCGGCTGTCGCCGGCCGCCCTGACCGGGCCCGCCAAGCGCAAGGACAATTTCCGCGCCGATCCCGACGCCAAGGGCTTCAGCCCGACGCCGCAGGACTATACCGATCCGGCCAATCCCCGCGATCGCGGCCACCAGGCCCCGGCGGCCGACTTCAAGTCCAGCCAGCCCCTGACCGACGACAGCTTCTACATGAGCAACATGTCGCCGCAGGTCGGGGCCGGATTCAACCGCGCCCAGTGGCGGTTCCTGGAGGAGGACGTGCGCGCGGCCGTGCTGTGCGGCGGCCACCAGGACGTGATCGTCATCACCGGCCCGATCTACGGCTCCAGCGCGCTGTGGATCGGCAAGGGGCCTTACAAGATCCTGTCGCCGGCCGCCTATTTCAAGGTTCTGTACGACGTGCAGCGCGGCCGGGCGATCGGCTTTCGCCTCGACAACAAGGCCTACAGGAAGACGCCGTCGGACAAGTTCATCGTCCCGATCAGCCAGCTGGAGGTCGAGACCGGCCTCGACTTCCTGACCGCCCTGCCCCGCCGCGACCAGAACATCCTGGAAAGCAGCAAGGGCAGCTTCTGGGGACACGGCCAGGGCTGCGCGAATGAGGTGAGGGACTAAACCGTCCTGCATGGACCGAAACGCGCCGGCGGCCCGGGCGGGGAGCTCCTGAACCCGAACGCGCCCCAGGCTCAACCGGGCATTGTTCCCCGCCCGTGAACATGCTGTGTTCGCGGCATGGCCCTGTTTGTCCCCTTCGTCCTCGCCGCCGCCCTCGCCATTCAGGCCGCGCCCGCGCCGCCAGCGCCGGACCTCAAGACCGAGGTCGCGGCCGTCGCCGACATGCTGTTCACCGGCAAGAACGATCCGTCGCTCTGTAAGCCGGTCGAGGCCCGGCTGGCGCGGATAGAGGCCGATCCCGGGCTGAAGGACCTGCCCTCGCCCTTCCAGCGCGTGGCCCTGCTGATGGTGCTGGCCTGCGCCAAGGCGGACTCTCCCACCGCGCTTTCGGCCGCCACGCGCCTGGCGCCGATCGCCCAGGACCGCGGCGAGATCCTGGCCGCCAACTGGGTTCTGCTACGGGACGGCGAGCGCCGGCGCGACACCAGAACCTTCATCGGCGCGGTCGGCCGCCTGATCGACGTGGACGCGAGCGTCTTCGCCGACACCGATCCACGCGCCTTCGGCTGGGCGACCGAGCGCGCCCGGGGCGACACGGCCCTGACCGCCGACCTGCTCACCCACCTGCGCGCGGTGCCGTGGCGAGACGCCGCCGGCCGCGACGCCGTCGACAACGGTTGGGCCCAGTCCCTGGCGCGCATCGCCGTCGAGGGCGGCGACAAGACCAAGGCTCTCGCGCTGCTGGACCGCACGACGGACCCGCTCGCGCTGCTCGACGTGGCCCAGGATCGCCGCTTCGAGAAGATCTGGCCCGAGATGGAGGCCGCCGGCCGCTTCGACTGGCTGAAGGTCCAGACGATCGACCTGGAACGCTGGCGCGAGGCGCGTCGTCGCCAGCCCGAGCTGCTCATCAACGTCACCAGCGAAATCGACGCCCTTCGGGCGCTCGGCCGCTATGACGAGGCTTTGGCCCTGGGCGAGGACCACATCCGCCGCCTGAAGGCCGGGGAGACCTTCGAGGACGCCGACGACCAGCGCTCGTGGATGCTGAACAGCCACGCCTATACCCTGTCCGCCCTCGGCCGCTACGAGGACGCCGACAGGATCATGATCGAGGCCGAGGGCAAGGACGCGGTCAGCCAGCGCATCAACCGCGCCGAGCTGCTGATCGACGCCGGCCAGGCCGCGCGGGCGCTGAAGGTGCTCGAGTCGGTCAAGGAGAAGCAGAGCTCGCCTTTCGGCTTGATGTGGCGCGACGCGGGCCTCGCCTGCGCCAAGGCCCAGTTGGGCGATCTGGCCGCAGCCCGCGCCATGGCCCGGTCGATGGTCGCGCGCTGGAAGGACAATGGCGGCGCGGTGACCAAGGCCCAGGTCTGCGCCGAGCTGCTCGACGAAGCCGCCGCGCTCTATGTCCAGCGGCTGGACGACCCGGTCACCCGCGGCGTGGCGCTGGAGGCCTTCCGCACGGCCCGCCCGTCGCCCGCCGAGTCCGCCTATGAAAAGGCCTTCCACGCCCGCCTCGAAAGCGTCCAGGCCCGTCCCGAGGTCCAGGCGGCCGTCGCCCGCTGGGGCCGCGTGCTGACCGTGCCGCTGGCGGGAACCTACTGGGGACGGATCTAGCACCGCCACCTCCCGCCACGCTGCTGCCACTCGCCGTCAGCAGCCCCCCTAGCCGCGGGCCGCGCGGGTCCCTAACTTGAGGCCATGCCTCGCACCCCCGACACCGCGCCTCTTGGGGGCGTTTCCGACGTCTCGACGCCCTTCGTCCTGGATACCCTTGGGGACACCGTCCAGGACGTCGCCGACACGACCATGCCCATGCTCTGGACCCCGCACCGCCCCGCGCGGCCGGACAAGTCCGAGGGCGGCAAGAAATTCAAGCTGGTCTCCGACTACCAGCCGGCCGGCGACCAGCCGACGGCGATCAAGGAGCTGGTCGAGGGCATCAACAACGGCGACCAGGACCAGGTGCTGCTGGGCGTCACCGGCTCGGGCAAGACCTTCACCATGGCCCAGGTCATCGCCGCCACCCAGCGCCCGGCGCTGATCCTGGCCCCAAACAAGACCCTGGCCGCCCAGCTCTACAGCGAGATGAAGTCGTTCTTCCCGGAGAACGCGGTCGAGTACTTCGTCAGCTACTACGACTACTACCAGCCGGAGGCCTATGTGCCCCGGACCGACACCTATATCGAGAAGGACAGCTCCATCAACGAGCAGATCGACCGGATGCGCCACTCGGCCACCCGAGCGATCCTGGAGCGCGACGACGTCATCGTCGTGGCCTCGGTCAGCTGCATCTACGGCATCGGCTCGGTCGAGACCTACACGGCCATGACCTTCACCCTGACGGTCGGCGACCGGGTGGACGAGAAGCAGCTGATCGCCGACCTGGTGGCCCAGCAGTACAAGCGCAACGAGATGGCCTTCGAGCGCGGCACCTTCCGCCGCCGGGGCGACACCATCGAGATCTTCCCCGCCCACTACGAGGACCGCGCCTGGCGCGTGACCCTGTTCGGCGACGAGGTCGAGGCGATCTCCGAGTTCGACACCCTGACCGGCAAGAAGACCGCCGAGCTGGAGACCATCAAGGTCTACGCCAACAGCCACCACGTCACCCCGCGCCCGACCCTGCGCCAGGCGATCATCGCCATCCGCGCCGAGCTGAAGGAGCGCCTGGCCTGGATGTACGAGAACGGCAAGCTGCTGGAGGCCCAGCGCCTGGAGCAGCGGACCAATTTCGACCTCGAGATGATCGAGACCACCGGCTCGTGCGCCGGCATCGAGAACTACAGCCGCTATCTCTCCGGCCGCCAGCCGGGCGAGCCGCCGCCGACCTTCTTCGAATACATCCCCGACAACGCCCTGCTGTTCACCGACGAGAGCCACCAGACGGTTCCGCAGATCGGCGCCATGTACAAGGGCGACCGCAACCGCAAATGGACCCTGGCCGAGTACGGCTTCCGCCTGCCCAGCGCGCTCGACAACCGCCCTCTCAAGTTCGAGGAGTGGGACGCCATGCGCCCGCAGTCGGTGCATGTCAGCGCCACCCCGGCCTCGTGGGAGCTGGAGCGGGCCGGCGGCGTCTTCGCCGAGCAGGTCATCCGCCCCACCGGCCTGATCGACCCGCCGGTCGAGGTGCGCCCGGTCGCCAAGGACGGCGCCAGCCAGGTCGACGACGTGGTCGACGAGATCCGCCAGACCATCAAGAAGGGCTACCGCACCCTGGTCACCGTCCTGACCAAGAAGATGGCCGAGGACCTGACCGAGTACCTCAACGAACAGGGCATCCGCGTCCGCTACATGCACAGCGACGTCGACACCCTGGAGCGCATCGAGATCATCCGCGAGCTGCGGATGGGCAATATCGATGTCCTCGTCGGCATCAACCTGCTGCGCGAGGGCCTGGACATCCCCGAGTGCGGCTTCGTGGCCATTCTGGACGCCGACAAGGAAGGCTTCCTGCGCTCGGAGACCAGCCTGATCCAGACCATCGGCCGCGCCGCCCGCAATGTCGACGGCAAGGTCGTGCTCTATGCCGACCGGATCACCGGCTCGATGGAGCGGGCCATGGCCGAGACCGCCCGCCGTCGCGAGAAGCAGCACGCCTACAATATCGAGCACGGCATCACGCCCGAGAGCGTCAAGCGCGACATCAAGGACATTCTCAACAGCCCCTACGAGCGCGGCGACCGCGTGCTGGTCCCCATGGGCATGTCCGAGACCGACGACCGCCCGTTCAGCGGCGACAACTTCAAGGCCGCGCTCAAGGACCTGGAGGCCAAGATGCGCGAGGCCGCCGCCAACCTGGAGTTCGAGACCGCCGCCCGCCTGCGCGACGAGATCAAGCGCATGAAGCTGATGGACCTGGAATTCGCCAACGAGGTCCTGGCCGCCACCGGCGACGAGGTCGACAAGTCGGCTCCGAAGCGCCTGCGGGCGGAGATCCGCCAGGAGAAGGCCGAGGAGTTCCGCAAGAAGCGGAAGTAGCCGCCGGCAAGATCCTCCCCCGCGACGCGGGGGAGGTGGCCCAGAGGGCCGAAGGGGGCCAGCTGGACATATGCCGCGCTGGCTCCCCTCTCCTCCCCCTTTGGGGGAGGGGGACCGGCGAAGCCGGTGGAGGGGGCCAGCGCCCGCCTACCAGCCCCGCCCCTTTCCCATCAAAGGAGATGGAAGACCAGACCGCCCCCCTACCCGACCATCGCCGCCAAGCGGCCGCGGATGATCGCCTCGGCTTCGGCGACCATGCGGTCGACCAGGTCTTTCACCGTCGGGATGTCGTGGATCAGGCCCTGGACCATGCCGGCGCTCCAGATGCCGCCGTCGGTGTCGCCCTTGGCCAGGGCGTCGCGGCCGCGCGTGCCGGCGACCAGGTGGGCGACGTCCTCGAACTTGGCGCCGCCGGCCCGCTCGATCTGCACCACCTCCTGGCTGACGGCGTTGCGCATGACGCGGGCGGTATTGTGCAGGGTGCGGAAGATCAGGTCGGTCTGGCGCTCGTCATTGGCGACCATCTGCTCCTTGAAGGCCATCGGGATCGGGGCCTCCTTCGTGACGCAGAAGCGGGTGCCCATGTTGACCCCGTCGGCCCCCAGGGCCAGGGCGGCCACCAGCCCGCGCGCGTCGGCGATCCCGCCCGAGGCCAGCATCGGGATCTTCACCTTGTCGGCGGCGGCGGCGATCAGGATCAGGCCGGGGATGTCGTCCTCGCCCGGGTGGCCGGCGCATTCGAAGCCGTCGATGCTGATGGCGTCGACGCCCATCCGCTCGGCGCTGAGGGCGTGGCGGACGGCGGTGCACTTGTGGATCACCTTGACCCCGTGGGCCTTGAGGTCGTCGACATGCTCCTGCGGCTTGTAGCCGGCGGTCTCGACGATCCTGATCCCGCTCTCGATGATCGCCGCCCGGTACTCGGCGTAGGGCGGCGGGGTCATGGCCGGCAGGATGGTCAGGTTGACGCCGAACGGCTTGTCGGTGAGGTCGCGGGTGCGGGCGATCTCCTTGCTGAGCGCTTCCGGCGTCGGCTGGGTCAGGGCCGTAAGAAAGCCCAGGGCGCCGGCGTTGGCGACGGCGCTGACCAGCTCGGCCTTGCCGACCCACTGCATGCCGCCCTGGGCGATCGGGTGCTCGACGCCGAACAGTTCGGTGAAACGGGTCTTGATGGCCATGGCCGCAGGTCTCCCTCTGATTTTCGGAGACTATGCGGGGGTGACCCTAGGGTCAGGCAAGAGGCCAGAGCGGCCCTACTGCAGGCCGGCGCGGCCGATGGCGTAGAAGCGCTCGGCGCGCTGCTCGCGCAGCTGCTTGGCGCTCATCTGGGCCATGGCCTTCAGCTCTTCCTCGACCGCGTCGCCGACGGCCTGGATGGCGACCTCGCCGTTCGAGTGGGCGCCGCCGGCGGGCTCGTCGACGATGCGGTCGACGATGCCCAGCTTGATCAGGTCCTGGGCGGTGATCCGCATCTGGGTGGCCGCGTCCTTGGCCCGGGCGCCGTCGCGCCACAGGATCGAGGCCGCGCCTTCCGGCGAGATCACCGAATAGATCGAGTGCTCCAGGATCAGCACCCGGTTGGCGCCGGCCAGGGCGATGGCCCCGCCCGAACCGCCCTCGCCGACGATGGTGGCGACCATCGGGACACCCAGGGTCAGGCAGCGCTCGGTCGAGCGGGCGATGGCCTCGGCCTGGCCGCGCTCCTCGGCCCCCAGGCCCGGATAGGCGCCGGCGGTGTCGACGAAGGTGATGACCGGCAGGCTGAAGCGCTCGGCCATGTCCATCAGGCGGACGGCCTTGCGGTAGCCCTCGGGGCGGGCCATGCCGAAATTGTGCTTCAGGCGCGTGGTCGTGTCGTGGCCCTTCTCGTGGCCCATGACCACGACCGGCTGGCCGCGGAAGCGGCCCAGGCCCCCGACGATGGCCTGGTCGTCGGCGAACTTGCGGTCGCCGCGCAGCTCGACGAACTCGTCGATCAGGCCCGCGACATAATCGCGCAGGTGCGGCCGCTGCGGGTGGCGGGCGACCATGGTCTTCTGCCAGGCGTCGAGATTGGCGTAGGCCTCCTTGCGGAGCTCCTGGGCGCGGTCGCGCAGGGCCTGGATCTCGAGATCGAACGCACCCGGTCCGGCGGTCTCGGAGAGCTTGCTCAGCTCTTCGATCTTGCTTTCCAGATCAGCGATTGGGCGTTCGAAATCGAGATAATGGGCGGCCATGGACTCTTAAACGTCGCCGTTGAGGAAAGGGTGCGAACCTAGTGGCGGAATCCCCCGAGGGAAAGGGGCCAGATTCAGGCGGGGAACCGCCCCGAATCCGACGTGTTTTATCCACAGGCTGAAAGATGTGGTTCACAGGTGAGTCTCGAATCGAGACTCTCTCCCCTGGTGAATCGCGACATAGAGTCCTATGTTCATATGTAGCAGGTCGCGGAAGACGACTTGCGCCCCGCGGCCCCCGCCATCGAACGTGCGCGGCCCCGCCTGTAGAGAGTGCGTAGCGCCCATGCAGGTGTTCACCTTTTTCTGTGTTGAATCCGACGGCTCGGTGCCGCGTTTCGACGTCACGCCCTGCGCCGACGACTCGGCCGCGCGCGCCAGAGCGCTCGAACTGCTGGACATGCACCACCGCTGTGACTTCGTGGAGGTCTGGCGCGGGTCGCAGCGCGTGTTCGACGTCATGCCGCTGCGGGCGGTCGCGGCCTGAGGCCTCGCCCCTGAATTCCTGACGCGATGAATAATTGCGTCGCGAGGTGAGCGGCTATAGCGTCGACATCCGGATGGAGCCTCGAACGGGTTCCGCTGACCGGAAGGCCGCTTCATGGACGCCGCCATCTCCTCGCGTTTTGGCCGCCCCGCGCCGCTGATCCCGCCCGCCCCGAAGATCCACCCCACGCCGCTGGGCGTCACCCCGCTGGGGCAGTTGCGCGTAGCCTGGGAGATGGGCCGCAGCCTGATCGGGGCCTATTGCGAGGAGGACTATGAAAGCCTCGCCGAGCCCTACGTCTTCATGGGCCAGCCGGGCCTCTTCCTGAACGACCCCGCCGGCGTCCGCCACGTCCTAACCTCGCCGAAATACGCCCGACCGGTGAAGGCCGCCCGCTCGCTGAAGCCGCTGGTCGGCGAGGGCGTGCTGATGTCCGAGGGCGAGACCTGGCGGCGTCAGCGCAAGAGCCTGGCCCCGGTCTTCACCCCCGCCGCGATCGACGGCCTGCTGCCGCACTTCGTCGCCGCCGGCGCGGGCCTCGTCGAGGCGCTGGACGGCCAAGGCCGCGCCAACCTGGCCCAGGACTTCCACCGCGCCACCCTGGACGCGGTGCTGCGGGCCCTGTTCTCGCGCCGCGCCGACCGGGAAGGCGCGGTGCTGGCCGATCTGGCCCGCCGCTACATGGAGGGCCCGGCGCACTTCAAGCTGTTCGACTTCATGGCCAAGGGCGCCGACGACCTGACCTTCCTGGACGGCGACCGGCGGCGGATGGGCGCGCGATGGTTCAAGGCTGTCGACGCCCTGATCGCGGAACGGCGGACGCGCCCGCATCCCAAGGTCCGCGACCTGCTCGACCGCCTGCTGGCCGCGCGAAACGAGGACGGCTCGCCCCTGCCCGACCAGGAGATCCGCGACCAGTGCAGCTCGATGCTGGCCGCCGGCTTCGAGACCACCTCGCGGCTGCTGTTCTGGGCGACCTATCTGCTGGCGCTGGACCCGGCGACCCAGGACCGCGTCCGCGCCGAGGTTCTGGCCTTCCCGGCCCAGCGGGTCGCCGGCCTGGACGACCTCAAGCATTGGCCGCTGCTGCGCTCGGTGCTGTTCGAGACGCTACGGCTCTATCCCACCGCGCCGCTGATCGCCCGTCAGGCCCTGGAGGCCGACACGGTCCTAGGCTGCGAGGTCGTTCCCGGCTGCATGGTCACCATCAGCCCGTGGGTCATCCACCGGCACCGCAAGCTGTGGGAGGCCCCGACCGCCTTCCGACCCGAGCGCTTCATCGACCAGCCTCACCCCTGGGGCGTGGAGGCCTTCATCCCGTTCGGGGCCGGGCCGCGCGTCTGTATCGGCGCGGGCTTCGCCCTGGCCGAGGCCCAGATCGTGCTGGCCAGTCTGCTGGCGCGCTTCAAGGTCTCGATGGCCAGCGACCGTCCGGTGGTCCCACGCGCCTCGATCACCCTGGGCCCGGACCACGAGCCCGATTTCCGGCTTGAGCGGATCGTACAAGCCCGGCCTTGATCGGCGGGACACGAAGCGCCAGCTTCCGACCACCGCTCCGCTAGGATCCTCGTCATGACCGAAGTCGCCCACACCCGTCCGTTCGCCACCGCCACGGACACCGGCACGGGGGCCTTGCAGACCTTCGTCACCGCCGGCCCGTCGACCATCGTCGCCGACGTCTCGGCGGCCCAGGGCGGGCTGGACCTGGGTCCCGATCCGCACGAACTGGTCGCCGCGGGCCTGGCGGCCTGCACCACCATGACCCTGCGCCTCTACGCCAACCGCAAGAACTGGGACGTCAGCGGCCTGCACGTCGAGGTCTTCTCGCACTACGACGCCGACAAGACCCCGCCCGAGCGCTTCGAGCGGGTGATCAGCCTGGAGGGCAATCTCAACGAGGAACAGCGCGAGCGCCTGTTCGAGATCGCCGAGAAGTGCCCGATCCACAGGCTGCTGACGGCGGGCGCGAGGATCGTGACGACGGTGGGCGAGGAGTAGCGTACGGGGTCATCCGCCCCCGGAGGGGGAGGAAGGATCCTTCTTCCACCTCCGGGGGAGGAGCGCGAAGCGCGGAGGGGGCAAGCTAGAACCCGTAAAGCGCCGCGTATTCCGCGTCCTTGCCCGCGATCTGGCGGGCGCAGTCGACCATGACCTTGGCCTGTTTCCAGGTCGCGTCGTCCTGCATCTTGCCGTCGATCATCGCCACGCCCGTGCCGTCCGGCATGGCCTCCAGGATCTTGCGGGCGAAGGCGACCTCGGCCGGGTCGGGGCTGAACACCCGCTTGGCGATCTCGATCTGGCTGGGGTGCAGGCTCCAGGCCCCGGCGCAGCCCATCAGGAAGGCGTTGCGGAACTGCTGCTCACAGGCGACCGGATCGTCGATCGCCCCGAAAGGACCGTAGAACGGCTTGATCCCGTGGGCGGCGCAAGCGTCGACCATCTTGGCGAAGGTGTAGTGCCAGAGGTCCTGCTGCACCGAGACACGCGGCGCGCCATCCGCGTGCGGATCCTCGATGACGCGGTAGCCGGGATGCCCCCCGCCGACCCGCGTCGTCTTCATGGCTCGGCTGGCGGCCAGGTCGGCCGGCCCCAGGCTGATGCCCTGCATCCGCGGGCTGGCGGCGGCGATGGCCTCGACGTTCATCACGCCCTCGGCCGTCTCCAGGATGGCGTGCAGCAGGATCGGCCGCGTGACGCCGTGCTTGGCCTCCAGCGAGGCCAGCAGCTGGTCCATGTAGAAGATGTCCCACGGCCCCTCGACCTTGGGGACCATGATGACGTCGATCTTGTCGCCGGCCTTCTCGACGATGGTGGCGACCTCGTCCAGGTGCCAGGGCGAGTTCAGGCAGTTGATCCGCGTCCAGAAGCCGACGCCCAGGGCCTTGAAGTCGACCTCGCGCGACATCGAAACGAGGCCGGCCAGGGCCGCGCCCTTGGCGTCGGCGGGGATGGCGTCCTCCAGATTGGCCAGGATCACGTCGACGGTCGGGGCGATTTCGGCGACCTTGGCGCGCACCTTGTCCAGGTGCGGCGGCACGAAGTGGATCATCCGCTCGACGCGGGCCGGAAGCTCGCGATAGGGCGCCGGCGCGCCGATGGCCAAGGGTTTGAAAAAGCCGCGCGGCGTCTTCATGCCGATCACTCCCCGCTGTCCCCCGAGGGGATCATTTCGCAATTGCGAAGACCATGCGGCGGCGCGAAACGAGCGTCAAGGTTATCACCGTTAAGTCTTGGCGGACGGCGGCGGCTTCGGCATTTCGTCCGGATCCTCGCGCTCCAGGTCGGCGGCGGCGTCGTTGCTGGTCGAGACGGCCTGGCCGGCCTTGGCCTTGCGGCGGCGGGCGGCGGGCTCCAGGCGCAGGCTGGTCAGGGCGTCCTCGCCCTCCTCGCCGAACAGGCCCCGCACCCGGATGTCGCGCTGTGGATAGGGGATCTCGATGCCGGCCCCGCGCAGGGCGTCGTCGATTAGCCAGGTATAGGCCGCATGGATCGCCGCGGGCCGGCGCACGGCCTCGACGGTGGGCCAGACCACCAGCTCGAACTTCAGGCTGCTCTCGCCGTAGCCGACCAGCCAGACTTGGGCCCGGCGCACCGCGTCGTCGGGCGAGGTGTAGGGCGCGGCCTTGGCGGCCTTCAGCACCGCCTCGCGCACCTTGTTCTTGTCGGACCCGAAGGCGGCGACGAACGGCACCCGCAGGCGGCGGTTGGTGTTGCGCAGGGTCCAGTTGATCACCTGGTCGTTCACCAGCACCGAGTTGGGCACGATGATGTCGGTGCTGTCGTTGGTGCGGATGCGGGTGGCGCGCGGACCGATCTCGTGGACCACGCCGCGCCCGCCATTGGGCAGCTCCACGAAGTCGCCCACCGCCAGCAGCCGCTCGAACACCAGGCTGACGCCGGAGGCGAAGTCCTTGATGATCCCCTGCAGGCCGAGACCGACGCCGACGCCGACCGCGCCGGCGAAGACGGCCAGGGAGGTCAGATCCAGGCCCATGGTCGACAGGCCCACGGTCACCCCGATGACCACCAGGCCATAGGTCAGGACCTTCTCGACGATGTAGAGCGAAGCCGCGTCCCCGGCGGCTCTCTCGCGCAGCCGCCGCAGCCCTGCGGAGCTGAGCCGCGCGGCGAACAGCGCCACCGCCACGATCAGCACCCCGGCCGCGAGCCCACCGACCGTCACCGACGCCTTGCCCAGCTTCAGGAGTTCGAAGGAATCGAGCGTGCGGAGCGGGTTGGCGGCCATGAGGCGGAGTGTGGGCGGATCGGGTGGGACGGATCAAGGGCAAGGATGCTCCCCCGCGTCGCGGGGGAGCATCCTGTCAGCGTCCCACCATCGCCAGGCCGGCCTTGGTGTAGCGTTCGCCCTCGATGGCCGTTTCCGGAACCGCCGCCGCGATGCGGGTCAGGTCGTCGGCCGAAAGGGTCACGTCGACGGCGCCGATGTTCTCTTCCAGGCGGGCGATCTTGGTGGTGCCGGGGATCGGGGCGATGTCCGGGCCCTGGTGCAGGATCCAGGCGAGCGCCAGCTGGGCGGGGGTGATCCCCTTCTCGCCGGCGATCTGGGTCAGGGCCTCGACCAGGCCGAGGTTCTTGGCCAGGGCCTCGCCCTGGAAGCGCGGCAGGTTGCGGCGGAAGTCGTTGTCGGCCAGGTCGGCCTTGAGGGCGCCGGTCAGGAAGCCGCGGCCCAGCGGGCTGTAGGGGACGAGACCGACGCCCAGCTCGCGCAGGGTCGGCAGGATCTCGGCCTCCAGCTCGCGGAACCACAGCGAATATTCGCTCTGCAGGGCCGCGACCGGCTGGACCGCGTGGGCCTTGCGGATGGTCGCCGCGCCGGCCTCGGACAGGCCGAAATGCTTGACCTTGCCCTCGGCGATCAGGTCCTTGACCGTCCCGGCCACGTCCTCGATCGGCACGTTGGGGTCAACGCGGTGCTGGTAGAAGAGATCGATGACCTCGACGCCCAGGCGCTTCAGCGAGGCCTCGGCCACGGCGCGGATGTGCTCGGGACGGCTGTCGGTCCCGCGCATCCGCGAGAAGCCCTCGCCCGTCCCTTCGGGCGCGATGTCGAAGCCGAACTTGGTGGCGATCACGACCTTGTCGCGGAAGGGCTTGAGGCCCTCGCCGACCAGGATTTCATTGAGATAGGGACCGTAGACCTCGGCGGTGTCGAAGAAGGTCACGCCCAGCTCGACGGCCTTGGCCAGCACCTTGTGGGCGTCGGCGCTGTCCAGGGCCGTGCCATAGACCTGGCCCATGCCCATGCAGCCGAGACCGATGGCCGAGACCTCGAGGCCGTCGCCGAGTTTGCGCGTCTTCATGGGATGCTCCTATGTCTGGAAAGGCCGGCGGCGCCGTTCGAGAACTGGAAGCGCCGGCGTCTCCCAGATGGGCCCTGCGCGCACGGGAAATAAGGGCGAAATCCTCATTGCGCCGATGAGCCGGATTCACCAATCGCGAAATTTGACGCGCGATGTCGGAACGACCGTCAGCCACTCGTCCTAAGGCTACGACAGCGGAGGAAGACCATGCCCAAGATCACCCCGTTCCTGTGGTTCGACCACCAGGCCGAGGACGCGGCCAAGCTCTACGTCTCGGTCTTCCCGAATTCGAGGATCGACAGGATCGCCCGCTATCCCGGCGACGGACCCGACGGCGTGGAGGAAGGCAAGGTGATGATCGTCGAGTTCGAGCTGGACGGCCAGAAGGTCATCGCCATGAACGCCGGCCCCACCTTCAAGCTGGACGAGGCCTTCTCGTTCGTCATCGACTGCGACGGCCAGGCCGAGGTGGACCACTACTGGAACGCCCTGACGGCCGACGGCGGCCAGGAGAGCCAGTGCGGGTGGTTGAAGGACCGCTTCGGCCTGTCGTGGCAGGTCACGCCGCGCCAGCTGATCGAGGCGACCACCAGCCCGGACCGCGAAGCCGCCGGCCGCGCCTTCCAGGCGATGATGACGATGAAGAAGATCGACGTCGCCGCGATCGAGAACGCGTTCAGGGGGGTGTGAAGCCCGGCGTCGCCTAGGCCGCCAGCTTCATCAGGCTGCCTGGCGGCATGTCCTGGCGGATCTGCCTCTCCAGATCCTCGGTCATCTGGTCGAGGTCCTTGAGGCCGTCCTCGGCGTCCTTGACCTCGTCGGAGCGTTCGAACTTGCCACGCTGGGTGAGGATTCCCTTGGTCTTGGCGGTCAGCAGCTCGTCCTTCAAGGCGTTGCCGAGGTCGCGGACCGACTTGATGAAATCCATGTCGCCCATCGCCTCGCCCTTGGCCTGGTCCTCCAGGTCCTCGCGGGCGGCGGCCTGCTGGTCGGGGGTCAGCGAAGCATCCGGGGCGGCGGCGAAGTCCGCCCTGAACATCTCGCCGGCCTCCTTGGCGGCCTTGCCGTAATCCTTGACCGCGCCCTGCAGCTCCCTGGCCACGCCGGCCAGCGCCTTGGCCATGGCCTTGGGGTCGTTGGCGTAGAGCTTCTTCAGCAGCTTCATCTTCTCGATGACGCGTTGCAGCTTCTCGCGGGCGCGGCCCTTGGCGTCGCCGATCTGGGTCTTGCGGTTGGTCCGCAGATCGCTCTTCAGGCGGTCGAGCGCCTCGGCCTCGGGGCTCCTGGCCGCCACGGGGGCGTCCTTCGAAGCTTCCGGGGACGTCGCCCCGACCAGTCCCATCGTCTTGCCATAGGCGGCCAGGACCATCGGTCCCGCCTGCCCCGCCGCCGTCACCATGGCTTTCAGCCCCGCCCGGCGGTTCTCCGCCCGTTCGACGGAGACCCTAGCGTGGCAGGGTTAAGCTAGGCCTTCTTCACGAACTCGGTGCGCAGGACCAGGCCCCGGACCTTGTCGACATTGGCCTCGATCTCGTCGGGATCGCCGGTCAGGCGGATCTTCTTGACCACCGTGCCGCGCTTGAGGGTCACGCCGCCCGAACCCTTGACCTTCAGGTCCTTGATCAGGGTCACCGTGTCGCCGTCGGCCAGCAGGGTTCCGTTGGAGTCGCGGGTTTCTTCCGACATGTCGGGCCTTTCGGATCGGGCGGCCAGGCGGCAAGCCCGCAAAAAATGTGTGGGCTTTCCTAAGACTTTCCCCACCGACGTCAACGCGAGAGTCACGATTTACACCCCAAGCGCGCATTGTTACCCTGCTCGCTCGGAGACGAGGCCCGCCATGAAGCGACGGAACTGGATCTTGATCTACGTGGTCGGCAGCTTGTCCGGCGCCGCTGCCAGCGGGCTGGGACGGGCCTGGGACATCCCGGCTCTGGGCCTGCCCACCGATTTCTGGGCGGGCTTTCTGATGGCGGCGGGCGTGCTGCTGCCGCTGGCCATCGTGGGCGGCGTCTATCTGACGCGGCTCGTCGCCAAGGACGCGCGGAACGTCTAGCTTTTCTTCCGCCCCAGCGGGTGCTTGGTCTGGACGATGTGCTGCAGGTGATCGCCGGCCACGTGGGTGTAGATCTGCGTCGTGGCGATGTCGGCGTGGCCGAGCAAGGTCTGGATGACCCGCAGGTCGGCGCCGCCTTCCAGCAGGTGGGTGGCGAAGGCGTGGCGCAGGACGTGCGGACTGACCTTCTCGCGGTCGATGCCGGCGGCGATGGCGGCGTCCTCCAGCAGTTGCCCGACGCGACGGGCGGTCAGGCGGCCGGACGCGCCGCGCGAGGGGAACAGCCACGGGCTGTCCTTCATGCCCTTGGGAAAGAAAGCCGGACGCACGACCAGATAGGCCTTCACCGCCGTCCGGGCCGCGTCGTTCAGCGGGGCCAGCCGCTCCTTGCCGCCCTTGCCCTTGACGATCAGATAGGCCGGATCCCGCGCCAGGGCCGACAGCGGCAGGGCCAGCAGCTCGGAGATCCGCAGGCCCGAGGCGTAGATCAGCTCGATGATGCAGGTCAGGCGCAGGCCCTGGGCCCCGTCCTTGGCGATGGCGGCGGCCAGCAGGCGCTCGATCTCCTCGCGCTCCAGCACCTTGGGCAGCGGCCGGCCAGCCTTGGGCGCGGCGACGCGGCGGGAGGGGTCGTCGGCCCGCCAGGTCTCGCCCAGCACGAAGCGATAGAACTGCCGCACGGCCGAGCGGCGGCGGGCGGCGGTGGCCGGCGACAGCCCGCGCGCGCCGAGGTCCTGGAAATAGGCCTCGACGTCTTCCGCATCGGCGTCGTCCAGGTCATGGCCCGAGCGGCTCAGGAACGCCCGGGCGTCCTCCAGGTCCTTGCCATAGGCGGTCAGGGTGTTGCGGGCCGCGGCGCGCTCGACGGCCATCATCTCCAGGAAGGCGTCGACCCAGCCAGCTCCCTTTGTGCTCATTTCGTGAAGGCGAGCGACAGCAGCCCCTCGACGACGATGGCGCGGGCGTCGGCGGCGAGGCCGGCGCGGTCAAGGGCGTGGGCGATGCGGGCCCGGTCCACGGGCTGGGGTCCGGTCGCCCCGGCGTCCAGCGCGATCGACAGGGCCAGCAGACCCGCCTCGCCCTTGCGCCTTGCTCCGGCGGCGTCCTCCAGCAGAAGCACGCGCGCGGGCGAGGCGGCCGGCTTGCCGAGGTCGAAATTGGCGAACTGCGCGCGGGCGTCGGCGTCCATAGCTCCGCCCAGGCTGGCCAGCAGCACCGAAGCCGACTGGGCCGCCGACCTGGCTCCGCCCGAGGCGCCGCGCGCCACCAGATTGCCCAGCACCTGGTTGTCGACCTTGCCGGACGCGGCGCCGATCAGGGCGTCGAGAATGGCCAGGTCGGCCGGGCCGGCGCCGGGAATGCTGTCCTGCACCAGGCGCCCGCGGATGGTCTGGGCGCTGGCGACATCGCCGGCCGCCACGGCGGCGCGGGCCATCAGCACCGGGTCGCGCAAGGGCGCGCCGGCGGCGGCCAGGGCGGCGATCGAGGCGGCCGAGGCGTGGGCGGCGTCGACGAAGGCCGGCACGGTCTTGGCCTGACGCAGGAACGCCAGGTCCGAGGCCTCCTGCGCCGTCAGGTCAGCGCCCGGCGCGACGCCGGCCAGGTCGCCGCTGGCGGGTTTCAGCACGGGCTTCAGGGCCGGCGAGGCCGAGGCGACGGCGGCGGCCGACTGCAGGTCGAGGTTCAGGCGGCGCGACAGGGCGTAGTTCACCCCGTTCTTCAGATTGGCCGCGCCCGGCGGCGTCCCGGTCAAGGCCGCGCCCATCAGGCGGGCGTAATCGGTGTCTTTCGTGGCGTTCTGGGCCAGCTGGAAGGTCAGCTGAGCGGCGTCGGGCTGGCCAGCCTTCAGCTGGCAGAAGGCCCGCAGGCGCAGCCAATAGGCCGCGCCGCGATCGACCGTCAGGGCGTCCTGGACGCGGCAGGCCTTGTCGTCGTCGCCGGTGATCAGAGCCGCCTCGGCGGTGGCCATGGACAGCGGGGCGCTGCCGGGAGCGCCCGTCGCGCGATCCAGGATCGCGTTGGCCCCCTGGGCTTCGCCCAGCGCCACCAGCGCCATGGCTCGCGCCGCGCCCATGTCGACATTGTCGCCGACCCCAGCCGGACCATTGGCGCCCGCCGAGAGCATCCGCTTCGCCAGACTCGCGAAGGCCGGAGACAACGGTTTGGCGCCGGCCAGCTTCGGCACGATATCGCGCATGATGTCGGGCGCGGCGCCTTTCCACAGATCCCCTCCCAGACCGGTCTCAGCCGCGGGGGTCGAGAAATAGTCGGGCGCGGCCAGGCTCTTGACCCTGACCTCCTCCTGCCCCGCCTCTTGGGCGGCCGCGAAGGCGGGCGTGAGCAGGAGCGCGAACAGCGCGGCGGCTTGCTTGTGACGCTTCGAAAAGACCATGGACCGGTTATGACGCATCACGGAGTTCTCGCAAACTTGGCGGTTTGGCCAAGCCTCGTGTAAACCCGCGACCGCATCATGACCGCCATCGTCCTTTCCCCCGAAGAACTCGCCGCCCTGCGCCGACGCACCATCGTGCTGGTCGGCCTGATGGGCGTCGGCAAGTCCAGCGTCGGACGGCGACTGGCGACCGTACTGGACCTGCCGTTCCGCGACGCGGACAACGAGGTCGAGGCCGCCGCCGGGCGCTCGATCTCCGAGATCTTCGCTGAGCTGGGCGAGGCCGCCTTCCGCGACGGCGAGCGTCGGGTGATCGGCCGCCTGCTGGACGAGCCGCCGCATGTGCTGGCCACCGGCGGCGGGGCCTTCGTCAATCCCGAGACCCGCGCCCTGATCAACGCCAAGGCCCTCTCGGTGTGGCTGAAGGCCGATGTCGAGCTGCTGGCCCGCCGCGTCTCGCGCAAGGACAATCGCCCCCTGGTGCGCGGCAAGGATCCGATCCAGGTGCTGACCCAGCTGGCCGAGGCCCGCTATCCGGCCTATGCCGAGGCCCATGTGCACGTCGAGACCGGCGACACGCCGCACGGGGTGGCGGTCGACGCCATCCTGACCGCGCTGCGCGAACACGCCAAGGCCGAGTAGGAGTATCGCCATGATCCGCACCGTTTCCGTGGGCCTGGGCGACCGCGCCTATGACGTCGTCATCGGCCCGGGCCTGATCGACAAGGCCGGCGAGCGGATCGCTCCGGTGTTGGGCAAGCGCAAGCGCGTGGCCATCGTCACCGACGCCCATGTCGGCGAGCACCACGGCGAGCGTCTGGCGGTGTCGCTGGAGAAGGCCGGGATCGCGGTCGACGTCATCACCATCCCGCCCGGCGAGGAGAGCAAGAGCTTCGAGGGCCTGGCCGACCTGTCCGACCGCCTGCTGGCCCTGGGCCTGGAGCGCGGCGACCAGATCGTGGCCTTCGGCGGCGGCGTGGTCGGCGACCTGGCCGGCTTCGCGGCGGCGATCTACAAGCGCGGGATCGACTTCGTGCAGGTTCCCACGACCCTGCTGGCCCAGGTCGACAGCTCGGTCGGCGGCAAGACCGCCATCGACACCCCACGCGGCAAGAACCTGATCGGCGCCTTCCATCAGCCGCGTCTCGTGCTGGCAGACCTCGACGTCCTGGCCACCCTGCCCGCCCGCGAGCTGGCCTGCGGCTATGCCGAGATCGTCAAGTACGGCCTGCTGGGCGACTTCGCCTTCTTCGAGTGGCTGGAAGGCAACGTCGCCAAGGTGCTGGAGCGCGACGTCGACGCCCTGGTCCGCGCCGTCGGCCGCTCGGTGGAAATGAAGGCCGAGATCGTCGCCGAGGACGAAAAGGAAGCCGGTCGCCGCGCCCTGCTGAACCTCGGTCACACCTTCGGTCACGCCATCGAGGCCGAGATGGGCTTCGGCGACGCCTTGAAGCACGGCGAGGCGGTGGGCGCGGGCATGGCCCAGGCGTTCCGGTTCTCCGCCAAGCTGGGCCTCTGCCCCGGGCAGGACGCGATCCGCGCCGAGGCGGCGATCAAGGCCGCGGGGCTGCCGACGACCATGGCCGATGTGCGGGAAGAGCCGTTCTCGGCCGACGCCCTGATCGCCCACTGCGGCCAGGACAAGAAGGCCGAGGGCGGCAAGCTGACCTTTGTCCTCGTACGCGGCATCGGGGATGCGTTCGTGGCCAAGGACGTGGATCGGGAAGCGCTGAAGGCGTTCCTGATGGAAGAGGGCGCGGTTTAGAGCGATCGGTATTCTCTCCTCCCCTCGTGGGGGAGGGGGACCGCCGAACGGCGGTGGAGGGGGTCAGCGCCGCGCCATCGACTCATGACTAGCCCCCTCCGTCTCGTCGCGTATCCGCGCCGATCCACCTCCCCCATGAAGGGGGAGGAGAGCCCTTATTTGCGTCGCCCCTTCAGCGTCAGGGCGATACCCGCCGCCAGGAAGTAGAAGGCCCCGAAGCCGGCGTACGGCGCGATCGCCACGGCCGTCATCGGATGGCCGTCCGCGACCAGCGACTGGCTGATCATGAACACGCCCGCCAGCACCGACTGCGCGCCGCTCAGCACCATCGGCCACTGGCCGCCCACCGAGCGCCAGCGGCGCAGCCCCGCGACCAGTTGCAGGACGCCCGAGAACGCCGCCCAGACGCCGAACACGGTCAGCACCCGGCGCGGCTCGACCTGCAGCGCGAACAGCACCGCGCAGGCGACCAGCAGGCTTACAAACAGATTGAAGGTCTGCGGCGGATTGGCCGCGAAGCCGCCGTTGGACCGGGCGTCCAGCGCGTTGGCCAGGGCGTCCCAGGTCGGATAGGCCACCAGCAGCGCGCCGGCCGCCAGCGGGCTGTGCGTCCCCACCGCCACGGCCGCGAGGATCCAGGCCACCGAGACCCCGGCCCGCAGGAAATAATAGCGCTTGAGACCGTCGCGCTGGACGTTGTCGACCTGGGCCATGGCGGCCTCCCTGATGCTGAACTTTCCATGTCGAGACATTATATGTCGCGACATATGAATGCCTATTACAGACCCCCGCCGACCGAGTCCAGTCGATATTTGTCACGACATCTAATTTCGCGGTATGGAATGCCGACGACCAGGAGCCACGCCGTGTCCGACTACATCCCCACGCTCGATCAACAGCTGTGCTTCTCGCTCTACGGGGCCACCCTGGCGATCAACCGCGCCTACAAGCCGCTGCTGGACGCGCTGGAGATCACCTATCCGCAGTACCTGGTGCTGAGCGCGCTGTGGGAGACCGATGGCCTTTCGGTCGGCGCGATCGGTGAGCGCCTGGGGCTGGACTCCAGCAATGTAACGCCCCTGGTCAAGCGGATGGAGAGCGCCGGCCTGGTCAGCCGCGTGCGCAATCCGGCCGACGAGCGCCAGGTCGTGGTCAGCCTGACCAACGCCGGCCGCGACATGCAGGCGCGCAGCACGTGCCTGGGCCAGACCCTGTTCGCCGCCGGCGGCATGGACGTCGAGCGCCTGGTTCAGCTCAACAAGGAGGTCCAGGCGTTCCGGGACTCGGTCACGCGCTTTGTCAGCGACCAGTCGAGGCACTAGAACACTCCCATGCTCACCGCCCTGCTCGGCCTCGCGCCCATCGTCATCGCCCTGTTGGCCCTGTCGGCGATCTTCTCGGCCGCCGAGACGTCGATGACCGGCGCCAGCCGTTCGCGGATGCACCAGCTGGAGCGCGAGGGCGACGCGCCGGCCCGGCGGGTCAACAAGCTGTTGTCCGACCAGGAGACGATGATCGGGGCGGTGCTGCTGGGCAACAACCTGATCAACATCCTGGCCTCAGCCCTGGCGACTCAGGTGCTGACCCGCCTGATCCCCGGACCGTGGGGCGTGGCCGTGGCCACCGCCGCCATGACCGTGCTGGTGCTGGTGTTCGCCGAGGTGCTGCCCAAGACCGTGGCCATCGTCCGCCCCGACGACACGGCTCGCGCCCTTTCGGGCCCCACCCTGTTCATCGTCAAGGCGTTCGGCCCGATCATCTATGTGATCCAGTGGATCGTCCGCCGGGCCCTGCGCGTCTTCGGGGTCAAGCTGGACATGGCCGTCGATGTGCTGGCCGCCCACGAGGAGATCCGCGGCGCGGTCGACTACCACCATTCCGAGGGTCTGGTTGAGACCGACGACCGGCGGATGCTGGGCGGGGTGCTGGACCTGTCGGACATGGACGTCTCGGAGATCATGGTCCACCGCAAGTCGATGGTGCTGCTGGACGCCGACCAGCCCGCCCGCGACCTGGTCGAGGAAGTGCTGGAGGCCCAGCACACGCGCATCCCGCTCTATCGCGACGAGCCCGACAATATCGTCGGCGTGCTGCACGCTCGCGACCTCCTGAAGGCCCTGGCCCAGTCGCCGACGGGCGTCGAGGGCCTGGACATCGCCGCCATCCTGCGCGAGCCCTGGTTCATCCCCGACACCACCAACCTGAAGGACCAGCTCAACGCCTTCCTCAAGCGCAAGAGCCACTTCGCCCTGGTCGTCGACGAGTATGGCGCCCTGCAGGGCCTGGTGACGCTGGAGGACATCCTCGAGGAGATCGTCGGCGAGATCGACGACGAGCACGACACCGCGCTGGAGGGCGTACGCCGCCAGCAGGACGGCTCGGTCTATGTCGACGGCCACGTCACGGTGCGCGACCTGAACCGCGCCATGGATTGGCGCCTGCCCGAGGGCGAAGCGGTCACCATCGCCGGCCTGGTCATCCACGAGGCCCAGATGATCCCCGAGCCGGGCCAGACCTTCATCTTCCACCGGCACCGCTTCCAGGTCTTCCGTCGGCAGAGGAACCAGATCACCGCCCTGCGGATCAGCGCCCCTCTGGACGACGACGCCGAACTCTGAACCTCTATGGTCAAGGTTGCCCATTTCGATGATTGGGAACCGGATCGAAAAAGGCGCGTTTTGCGTCCTTGCGGACCAGGGGCGGTCCGGGGTCTAGGGGGCGCATTTGGCCAGCTTGGTGGCTGAGAGCAGGGTTCGCGACGGCGGAGAGCCGGATGCGCGGGCGCGCTTGGCCGAGCTGGAAGTCGCCCTCGCCGACGAAATCCGCAAGTCCGAGACCCTCGCCCGGGTGAATCAGGCCGTGGCCTCCAGCACCGACATCGACACGTGCGTGCAGGTGGTGCTCGACGGCGCGCGCGAAATCATCGGCGCCGCCTTCGGGGCCTTTTTCTACAATCAGCTCGAGCCGGATGGGGAATCCTACGCGCTCTATCGCCTGTCGGGCACCGCGCCCGAAGCGTTCGCCAGCTTCCCCAAGGTTCGCAAGACAGAGGTCTTCGCGCCCACCTTCGAGAACGCCGGCGTCGTGCGATCGGACGACATCACCCAGGACCCGCGCTACGGCAAGAACGCCCCGCGCAGGGGCATGCCCGAGGGACATCTGTCGGTGCGCAGCTACCTGGCCATTCCGGTCGCGACCCGGCGGGGCGAGGTGCTGGGCGGCCTGTTCTTCGGCCATCCCGAGCCGGGACGCTTCAGCCCGCACGACGAGAGCCTGGTCATGGGCCTGGGCGCTCAGGTGGCGGCCACCATCGACTCGATCAAGCTGAACGCCGGGGCCGTGGCCGAGCTGACCCAGCGCCGCCGGGCCGAGGAGCGGCTGAAGTTCGCGCTCGACAGCGGCCGCATGGGGTCGTGGGACCTGGACGTCGCCACGAAGGCCTACGAGGCGTCCGATCTCTGCAAGCTGAACTACGGTCGCCGGCCGGACGAGACCTTCACCTTCGCCACTCTGATCGAAACCATCCACCCCGAGGATCGTCCGCGGGTCCTGGCGGCGATCGAGAGCGCCATCCGGGACGGGACGGAGTACGACGTCGAGTATCGCGTGGTGCACCCGAGCGGCGAGCTGCGCTGGCTGCACGCCCGCGGCCGCGCGGCCCAGACCGCCGACGATGGCGGCGTGCGGCGCCTGGCCGGCGTGTCACTGGACATCACCGAGCGCAAGCGCGCCGAAGAGCGCCAGAAGCTGCTGGTCAACGAGCTGAATCACCGGGTGAAGAACAGCCTGGCCACGGTGCAGTCGATCGCCGCCCAGACCTTGCGGTCGGTGGCCGCGCCCGAGTTCTTCCGCGACGCCTTCGAGACCCGGCTCGTCGCCCTCTCGCACACCCATGATCTGCTGACCCGCGAGAGCTGGGCCGGCGCCAGTCTGCGCGAGGTGTTCGACGTCGAGCTTCACGCCTTGGCTGGCGAGGACCGCGTCGGCTTCACCTATCCCAGCGACGTGCGCCTCAATCCGAAGGCCGCGGTGGCCCTGGGCATGGGCATTCACGAACTGACGACCAACGCCTCCAAGTACGGCGCTCTCTCGACCCCGAACGGCCACGTGGCCGTCGATTGGGCCATCGAGGATGGCGTTTTGCGTCTCACCTGGACCGAAAGCGGCGGTCCGCCCGTCACGCCGCCGGCCCGTCGCGGCTTCGGCGTACGCCTTCTGGAACGCGGCCTCGCGGCCGAGCTATCCGGCGCGGTCGAGCTGACCTATGATACCGTTGGCCTCGTCTGCCAAATGGCGTTGCCCGTGCGCGCGCTGGAGCCCTGAAACATGAAGACTCTTACGTCCCTCAAGGTCTTGGTCGTTGAAGACGAAGCGCTCGTCTCGATGCTGGTCGAGGACATGCTGACGGACCTCGGCTGCACGATCGTCGGCCCGGCGGCCGAGATCGAGGAAGCCTTGCGGCTGGCGGGTTCCGCCGACATCGACGCGGCCTTGCTGGACGTCAATCTGGGCGGCCGCCCGATCTTCCCGGTCGCCGACGCCCTCAAGGCGCGCGGCGTGCCTTTCGCCTTCGCCAGCGGCTATGGCGAGGCGGGCCTGACGGATGACCACCGCGGCGCCACCGTGCTGCAGAAGCCCTTCCGCGAGGCCGATCTGCGCCGCGTGCTGGAAACCCTGGTCGGCCAGACGGCTTAAGCCGCTCCCCTCCCGCGGGAGGGGGTCGGCGCCGCCCGTCATGGCGCGGAATTCGCGCGGGCGATCAATCCAGGTCGCGCGGCCCGAAGGAATGCGGCAGCAGCGTCCAGAACGGGATCCGCTGCGTCGCCCGGCCGCCCTGGACCGAGATGATCTCGCAGGTTTCGCCCGCGAACTCGGCGATGCGCTGACGGCAGGCGCCGCACGGCTGGACCACCGCGTCGGAGCCGGCGGCGATCAGCACCTTGTCGATCCGGCGCGCGCCCCCGGCCGTGATCATTGCTCCGATCGCCGTCTGCTCGGCGCACGTGCCCACAGGATAGGCGGCGTTCTCGACATTGACGCCATAATGCGCGCGGCCCTGGTCGTCGATCACCGCCGCGGCCACCGTGAAGTTCGAATAGCGGGCATAGGCGCGCGACAGCAGGTCCGGCAGGATTCCGGCGGCCTCCTGTTCGAGAGATTCGGCGGTGGCGGTGACGTCGGCGCTCATGCGGTTTCTGCCCTTCCGGCAGGATCGCGCCGGGGAGAGAGGCAATCAGCCGCAGCCCCCCAAATCAAGCGGCAAACATCGGCGACAGGCAAAAAAGTAAGCGCCGCCTTACGCTTCTCCAGGCGCCTTGGCGGTGATCGACAGGGCGTGGACGGGCCCCGCCAGTTCGTCGGCCAGAACCGTCATCACCATGCGCTGGCGCATCACCCGCGCCTTGCCGGCAAAGGCCTCGGCCTCGATTCGCAGATTGAAGTGGCTCTCGCCGGAACCGGTGTGGCCCGCGTGGCCGTGATGACGGTCGCTGTCGTCGACCAGTTCGAGTCGCGACGGCGAAAAAGCGTGCTCCAGCTTGCGGCGGATGGTGTCGGCGACGTCGCCCATGTGCGTCTCTTGCTTGTCAATCCTTGAACGGAAATAGCGCGGGATTACTCTAAGCGCCATGAACCGGCCGTTCGAGTACCGTCCCAAATTCACCGACATCCGAGTCCGTCCGCCCAAGAAGGGCGAAGACGACCCGGTGCACGACGTCCTGGGCCTCAAGCCCGGCGAGAAGCGCTGCGATCATCCCGACTGCCGTCTGGCGGGATCGACCAAGGCGCCGAAGTCGCGCGACCTGCCGAACCAACACTACTGGTTCTGTCAGCAGCACGCGGCCGAGTACAACAAGAACTGGAATTTCTACGCCGGCATGAGCGAGGCGCAGATCCGCGCCGCCCAGGAAACCGAGCGCCAGACCGGCGGTCGGCCGACCTGGAGCTTCAAGGCCGACGCCAATTCCCGGGAAGCCGCCGCGGCGGCCGCCCGCGACGCCCGCGCCTTCGCCGACCCGTTCGGCATCTTCCGGGCCCAGCAGCGCAAGGCCGAGTCGGCGCGCAGCGCCGCCGAGCGCAGCCTGGGCAAGCTGGAACGCCAGGCCCTGGCCGATCTCGACCTGGAAGCCGGCGCCGACAGCACCGCGATCAAGGCCAAGTACAAGGAGCTGCTCAAGCGCTGCCACCCCGACGCCAATGGCGGCGACCGCAGCGCCGAGCACAAGCTCCAGCGGGTCATCAAGGCTTACAAGACCCTGCAGAAGTCCGGGATGGTGAAAGCCTAGCGGGGTCCAGGAGCACCCCGCTCGGTCTCATCCCCGCCGATCCTCCCCCATCCCCGCAGGGAGGGGGAGTGAATACGCATCGTGAAGCCCGAGCGCTTCGCCGCCTAGGCCGCCAGCGTCTCGGCATACTGCAGCGCCTTGGCCATCGCCCCGGCGCGGACTTCGTCACCCATCATCAGGCCGTCGGCGTTGATCACTTCAGGGTTGGTGATTCCGATGAAGGCCAGCACGCCGCGCAGATAGGTCTCGGCGTGCTCCAGCGGGCCGCCGACCGCGTATTGGCCGCCGCGCGTGAGCGCCAGGATCACCCGCTTGCCGCCAGCCAGCCCCTGTGGGCCACTGTCGCCGTAGCTGAAGGTCCTGCCAGCCACCAGGATGCGGTCGATCCAGGCCTTCAGTTGGCTCGAGATGTTGAAATTGTACATCGGGACGCCGATGACCACGACGTCGGCGGCCAGGAATTCGTCGAGCATCGGATTGGCCGCGCCCAGGCCCTCCAGCGTCAGATGCGGCGGCGGCTCCTTGCCGAGATCGCGATAGGTCACGCTGGCCGACGGATCGGTCGCCTTCAAGCGCGCCACGGCGGCGGCGGTGAGCGCGCGACTGGCCGAGGCTTCGCCCTGGATACTGGAGTCGATATGGAGGAGGTTCATGATATGCGCTAGGTCCCGATTGGTGACCTGCACCAGTTATGAGACCGCCTCGGTCTCGCCAAGAACGCATATTTTTAGGACTAGGTCACACGGCTATGCCCTCCCAAGCCACGCGAACACGGGATCTCCCCGAGCATCGCATCGATCACAGTAACTGCCGCTCGGTCAGCGAGATCCTCCAGCGGATCGGCGACAAGTGGACGGTTCTGGTGGTCATGACCCTGAAGGCGCGCCCGCTGCGCTTCAACGACATCAAGCGCTCGGTCGGCGGCATCTCGCAGCAGATGCTGACCCGCACCCTGCGCATCCTGGAGCGCGACGGCATGGTCTCGCGCACCGTCTATCCGACCGTGCCGCCGCAGGTGGAATACGCCCTGACGGACCTGGGCCATTCGCTGGCCGAACCCGTCATGCAGCTGGGCCAGTGGGCCCAGGCCCACCTCGACACCATCCACGACAACCGGCGGCGCTACGACGCCGCCGCGACCTGACGCTTGCGGAACGGCCCGCGCCTGGGCCATCCTCGCGCCGCCTTTCCGGGCGAGGGACAGACATCTCATGACCGACCCAGATTGGCGCGCGCCGGTCGATCCGCCGACGCCGGTGACCCCGGTGCCGTTCGGCAAGCCCTGGAGCATCTGGGCCTGGGGCGGCTTGATCTCGACGGCGGGACTGGCCCTGGCCGTCGCGCCGCGCCCGGTGCTGACCCTGCTGCACGCCCACGTCGAGACCCCGTCCCTGCCCTGGGTGCGATTCGCCGGCCTGCTGCTGCTAGCCTACGCCATGGGCTATCACGTCGCCGGCTGGACCGGCCAGCGCACCTATATGCGGGCCTCGGTGGTATTGCGTGTGTTCTCCCTGGTGGTGATCGGCGCCTTCGTCCTGCTGGACTGGCTGCCCAAGGCCTGGCTGGCCGTAGGCTTGGCCGACTTCGTCGGCGCGGTGTGGACTACGCTCGAGCTTCGCTGGCGGCCGAAGCCCAAGGCGGCGTAAGGCGCGCGCTTCGTATTACAAAACCTTCAGTTGGCGTGGTCCGTGTTGAAGGCCATGGCTGCATCGTTCGAGGGGGATGTCGTGCGTATTCTATTCCTGCTTTTGGCGCTGCTTGGCGCCCCGTCCATGGCCGCGGCCGACTCGAACTTCAAGCGCATCAATCCGCCGGGCCAGTACGCCGTCGGGCTGCGCGTCGTCGAGCAATACGATTTCGCCCGCGGCTATCGCGGGGCCACTGACCCGCTGACGGGCAAGCCTGTGACCGGCGAGCGCGCGCGGCCGATCCAGACCCTGATCTGGTACCCGGCGGCCAAGGGCTCGGGCCGCGACGTGACGGTCGAGGACTATGTCAAGCTCGGCGCCACCGCCGACGACTTCGAACGCCCGCCCGCCGAACGCGCGGCGCTGGAGGCCAAGTTCGTCCGCGCCCGCGTCGCCGTCCTCTCGCCGGAGCGAGCCAAGGCCGAGCTGGCCGCGCCGATGCGGGCCCGGCGCGACGCCATGGCCGCGGCGGGCAGGTTCCCGGTCGTGATCTACGCGCCCAGCTTCAACGCCGAGGCCTATGAGAACGCCGACCTCTGCGAATACCTGGCCAGCCAGGGCTATCTGGTCATCGCCAGCCCCAGCTTCGGCCAGGCGTCACGCGGCATGACGACCGAGCTAGAGGGCGTCGAGACCCAGGTCGGCGATATCGAATTCCTGATCGGCTACGCCCACGGCCTACCCCAGGCCGACATCAGCCGCCTGGCCGTGGCCGGCTACAGCTGGGGCGGCCTGGCCAACGTCATGGCCGCCGCCAAGGACAGCCGCATCGACGCCCTGGTCGCGCTGGACGGCTCGGTGCGCTACTGGCCCGAAACCATCAAGCAGTCGCGGTTCCTGACCCCCGCGCGCGTCACCGCGCCGATGCTATATGTCGCCGCCGCGCCCAAGCCGGTCGAGGAACAGGCGGCCGACGTGAACAGAGACACCAGCTTCCTCGCCAAGATGAAATACGCCGACCTCTACAAGGTCACCCTCTATCCGTACGTCCATTCCAACTTCTCGGTGATGTTCGACCAGCGGCTGGCCGCCGAGTACGGCGACTACGACAAGGACGAGCTGTCAGTCGCCAACGGCTGGGTGGAAACCTATGTCCGCCGTTTCCTGGACGCCTATCTCAGGGGCGACGCCGCCGCCCGCGCCTTTCTCGACACCCCTGTCGCCAAGACTGGCGCGCCGCGCCATCTCTTCACCCTCGACGTCGCCAAGGCTCAGGGCGCCCCGCCGACCCAGGCCGCCTTCGCCGCCGAGCTGAACCGCGTCGGTTTCGACAAGGCCCAGGCCACTTATCAGGCGTTCCGGAGCCGAGACGGGGACTTCGCCATCGACGAGACCGAGATGAACCGCTGGGGCTATCAACTGCTCGGCAACGGCGACACCGGCGCGGCCGTGGCGATCCTGAAATTGAACCAGGAGCTCCACGCCGACAGCTGGAATGCGTTCGACAGCCTTGGCGAGGCCTATGCCGCCGCCGGCGACAAGGCCCTGGCGATCGCGGCCTATCGCCAGTCGTTGGCGCTGAACCCCAAGAACACCAACGGCGTCACGCAGCTGAAGGCGCTGGGCGCGACGCCCTGAGCTCGAACCGCCGCTGCACGAAGAACGCCGCCAGCCAGCAGGCCATGGCCCAGGCCGCGCCCATGCACCAGCCGGCCAGGACGTCGCTGGCCCAGTGGACGCCCAGATAGACGCGGCTGAGGCCGACCAGCAGGCTGACCAGCACCGCCGCCCCGACCGCCAGCACCTTGACCCGCCGGCGGTCCGCGAAGCGCGCGGCCAGCACGCCCAGGGTCAGGAACACCACCGCCGACAGCATGGCGTGGCCCGACGGGAAGCTGGCGTTGACCGCCTCGACCGCGCGGTAGACCAGATCCGGCCGCTCGCGTCCGAAGATCAGCTTCAGGGTCTGGCTGATCGCCAGTCCTCCGCCGGCGCCCGCGAGCAGCAGCAGCCCCTCGCTCCAGCGGCGCAGGGACGCCAGCAGGGCGAAGGCCAGCAGGATGATCAGGCCCAGCACCGTCACAGAGCCCAAGGCGGTGATGTCGGCGGCGGCGATGTGCAGCCATGCTGGTCCGACCAGTTCGTGCGGCTGACCGTCGACTCGCAAGGCCTTCAATACGGAGAGATCCAACGCCCGGGTCTCGCCCTCGGCCACTTCGTCAGCGATCGACAGGAAGCCCCAGCCGCCCAGCGCGACCACCAAAAGGGCGCTCGTCGCTCCCAACTCGCGCCGCGCTGCGGACAGCAATCCCGGAAAGCCTATGCGGATCAAACGGATGGTCATCGAACGACACTTCTCGCAACAACATTTCTCATACGAAACATGAACTTAAGCTGAGCGGGACCGTTCATCCCGCCTCTAGGTCGAGCATCCTAGGGTGCTCTCACCTTCAAAGGAGACCGATTATGAAACGTCTTATCACCGCCTCGCTCGCCGTTCTGATGCTGGCCGGCGGCGCTGGCGCCGCTTCGGCCCAGGACTATCGTCGCGACCACAACAACAATGGCCGCTACGACGCCCGCGATCGCTCCTACGAGCAAGGCCGCCGCGATCAGGCTCGCGCCGAAGATCGCCACGACCGCCGCGAGTATCGCCGCTGGGCCAAGGGCCAACGTCTGGACCAACGCTATCGCGGCAACAGCTACTATGTCAGCGACTATCGTCGCCATGGCCTTCGCCAGCCGCCGCGCGGCTATCGCTGGCAGCGCGTGAACGACCAGTACGTCTTGGCCGCCGTCGCGACCGGCCTGATCGCCTCGGTGATCATCGCCAACCGCTAAAAAATAGCGCTGGAGTGGGCGCCGCAACGCGGCGCCCTCTTCCCCTACCCTGGGTCAAGCGTTTAATCGGGTGTCATGCCCGAGTTCGCCGACACCAGCTCCGCCGCCGATCCGCTGATCACCCTGGTCCCCGACAAGTGGGTGACGCTTCGCGACGCGTTCGGCGTCGACAGCGACATGAAGGTCCCGGCCTTCTCGCACCGCGATCCGCACGTTCCCGAGATCGACACGGCCTACAAGTTCGATCCGCAGACGACCAAGGCCATCTGCGCCGGCTTCGCCAAGGACCGCCGCGTGATGGTCCAGGGCTATCACGGCACCGGCAAGTCGACTCACATCGAGCAGATCGCCGCGCGCCTGAACTGGCCGCTGGTCCGCGTGAACCTGGACAGCCACGTCTCGCGTATCGATCTGGTCGGCAAGGACGCCATCGTCCTGAAGGAAGGCAAGCAGGTCACCGAGTTCCGCGAGGGCATCCTGCCCTGGGCCCTGCAGCGTCCGATCGCCCTGGTGTTCGACGAATATGACGCCGGCCGTCCGGACGTCATGTTCGTGATCCAGCGGGTGCTGGAAGCCGGCGGCAAGCTGACCCTGCTGGACCAGAACCGCGTCATCCGCGCCAATCCGTATTTCCGCCTGTTCGCCACGACCAACACCATCGGTCTGGGCGACACCACCGGCCTCTATCACGGCACCCAGCAGATCAACCAAGGCCAGATGGACCGCTGGTCGATCGTCACCACGCTCAACTATCTGGAGCACGACGTCGAGGCCGCCATCGTGCTGGCCAAGAACCCGTCCTATGACACGGTGGAAGGCAAGCGCACGATCTCGGCCATGGTCCGCGTCGCCGACATGACCCGCAACGCCTTCATGAACGGCGACATCTCGACCGTCATGAGCCCGCGCACGGTGATCACCTGGGCCCAGAACGCCGAGATCTTCGATCACGACGTGGCCCTGGCCTTCCGCCTGACCTTCCTGAACAAGTGCGACGAACTGGAGCGCCCCACGGTGGCCGAGTTCTTCCAGCGCGCGTTCGGCGCGGACCTCCCGGAAAGCGCCGCGCGGGTGAAGGTGGCCTAAACTCCTCCATCTCCCCAGCGGGAGAGGGGCGCAATTCGACAAGACCCCCCATCCGGAACCGCCTACGCTGGCGGCCCGTTCGACCCGCGACGCTTACTTGGAGACGCCTCATGACCGACATCACCTACATCATCGTCGAGCACGACGGCGGCTGGGCCTACAAGGTGGGCGACACCTTCTCCGAGACCTTTCCCAGCCACGACGCGGCGCTGAAGGCGGCCCAGCGGGCGGCCGGCGAGCAGCGGGTTTCGGGCGAGACCGAGGGGATCACCTACGAGGACAAGAACGCCGTCTGGCATCAGGAAGTCTCGTCCGGCGAGGATCGCCCGACCACACACGTCAAGGACGCCTGACGGCCCGGTCCTGAAATCGGCCCGGTTCTTGCGGGATGGTGCTTCCTGAAGCCCATTTTGAGACAAAGGTCGCCGCCGATGTTCGCCAAGAAGAAAGACACCGCCGCGCCGCTGGCCCTGACCCCGCTGGATCAAGGCCGCGCCGCGGCGCCGCAAGCGCAACCGGCCGCGCCGGCGCCCGCGCGTCCGAAGCCGGCCTCGATGTTCAGCCAGGGCCTGACTGTCCGCGGCGACATCGTCGGCGACGTCGAGGTGCATCTCGACTGCGTGGTGCTGGGCGACATCAAGGTGGGCAAGCTCATCGTCGGTCCGAACGCCCGCGTCGAGGGTTCGGTCATCGCCCAGGCCATCGAGATCCACGGCCTGGTGATCGGCGCGGTGACGGCCCAGGCGGTTCGCCTGTACGGCACCGCCCGCGTCGACGGCGACATCACCCATGAGCAGCTGGCCATGGAGACCGGCGCGGAGTTCCAGGGCCGCAGCCTGAAGTTCCGTCGCCCGGCCCCGGCTCAACCGCAACCGCAACCGGCTCAGCCCCAGGCCCACGTCCAGCCGGCCCCGCAACCGGCGCCGACCGCGCCGCCATCGGCCTCGCAGACACCGTACAGCCAGGTGGCGCACTGAACGATTTGATCCGTCTCCGGACGCCGAGCTCGGCGCCCACGGTCGGCCGCCGCGCGCATCTGTGGCGCGGCGGCCACGTGGCCCCGCTTTCACCGAAAACCTCGGAACGCTGACGCTAAGCCAGGCTTTGATACGATGTGGGCCGGCGCGAACCGGCCCGGATCGAGGAGCCCAAATCCATGGCCGGAAAGCCGTTGAAGATCGTGCCCCCCGTCCCCGGCGTGGCGGAAATCTATGACCTGGGACGCGGTCCCGAAACCACCGCTCAGCGCGTGGAGCGTCTGCAGACCGAAGCCCGTCTGCTGGCCCGCGAAGAGATCGAGCGCCTGGATCGCGACCTGCGCCGCCTGGCCGACCAGGCCCGGACGATCGCCGACGGCGGCGAGGCCTATCCAGCCGGCATCCGCGAACTGGCGGGCCGCATCGGCGTCGACACGGCCCAACGCGCCGAGATCCTCCGCGCCCTTCTGGAACGCTCGCGCTAGACCCCTAAACTCGAAGCTCAGGCCGCCGCGTTGGCCATCTTGCGCAAGCGGCGCGCCAGGTCCTCGGGCCGGTCGGCGATCTGGTCGAACAGCGCCTGAACCTCGGCCTCGCCGAACCCGGCCGCGCGCAAGGTGCGCCAAGCCCCCGCCAGCACCGCCTCGGCGATGTCCAGCCGATCGTCGGTCAGGCGCAGGCCGGCCCCGAACGGGCTCTGAAACACGGAAGTCTGATCGGCGAACGACATAGGCGATCCTCCTGCGGCGCGGTAATGTTCCTTTTTTGTTCCCATTATTGACCGGAGTCGAGTCCCCGCATCCCCAAAACGAAAAAGCCCCGACGTCCGAAGACGTCGGGGCTGACGGCGTGTCGGGGCGGACAGCGCCTATCGGATCGCCGGCTCACAACGGCGACCTAATCCGATGAAGGCCTAATGTGCTGGATTGGAAGTTCGCCCTCGCTTGGATCAGGCTCTGAGCGAACTTCCAATCCAAAAAGCACATTAGAAACATAAGCTTACTAGCGTCCTTATCGATTCCGAAGTTCGTCGGGGCTTGCCACAAGCGCTTGCGAACTTCGGGATCGGGACACTAGCGGCAGACGGTCCGCTCGTAGTACGCGCCGTTCCAGCGGTCGTACTCGCGGGTCGTCCAGCAATCCCGCGCCGGGCGGCCGTAATACGGACGCGGGGCGTAGCCATAGCCGTAGCCATAGCGCGGCGGGGGCGGTGGCGGGGCGTAGTAGCCCCGGTCGTAATAGCCGCGGTCGTAGCGATCGTGACGGTTGCCGTCCGAGATCGCCGCGCCGACCGCCAGGCCGACGATGCCGGCGGCGACGGCCACGGCGGCGGTGTCATTGCCGCGATGGCCGCGATAGTGGCCGTAGCGCGGGTCGGCCGAGGCCGTGGTGGCGGCGGCGACCAGCGAGAGCGCGGCGACGCCGGCGGCGACCCGACCGACCGTGGTGATGATCTTGCTGGCCATGATGGCCTCCTTGGCTCTTTCGAACTTGGGTCCTTCGCTTCCCGGCGGCGCGGCGCGTCGTCTCAAGCGTTACGTGGACGATCGGACTCCGAGCCTGAACGGCGCCTGAACGGAGTCTTTCAACGATCGCCGGAACCGGTTTGTTCATCTTTTTCGGGAAAGGTGTCTCGAAACAGCCCGTTGCGACCTCCACGGAGACCGCCCTCATGACCGACACCGTGTCCTACGCCCAGGGTCAGGCCCTACAGGTCCTCTCGTTCGAGGTCGGGGCCCAGACCTATTGCGTCCCCGTCAGCGCGGTGCGCGAGATCCGCGGCGTCACCCCGCCGACCCCGCTGCCCGAGGCGCCGCCCTATGTGCGCGGCGTCATCAATCTGCGCGGCCAGGTCATGCCGGTCATCGACCTGTCGTGGCGGCTGGGCAAGGGCGCGGCCCAGGACGGCGCCCGCCAGGTGATCATCGTGGTCGAGAACCATGACGACGTCGCCGGCCTGCTGGTCGACGCCGTCTGCGACAGCTTCACCGTCGAGGCCGAGCACATCAACGCGCCCCCGGCCCTGGGCGACGGCGAGGACTCGCCGTTGGTCGCCGCCGTGATCACCAGCGGTGAAGGCGACATGACCGTCCTGCTGGCCGTCAGCCGCATCCTGCCCGAACGCCAACAGGCGCTGGCGGCTTAAGCCGCGCGGTCTAGACGACGCGGTCCGGATCGGACCGCCACACGCGCCAGCTCTCGAAAACCGAGATCGCCGCCACCGCCAGAGCGCCGAAGGTCACGGCTTTCAAGCCTTCCGGCTGCGGTGCGAACGGCGCGGCCAGACCGCCCGTCAGGCCGCCCCAGAAGAATAGCCGGCCCGCCAGCCGATTAGCCTTCTCCCAGGCCAGACGGCTGCCGTATGTCCACGGCGTGCGCACGCCGATCATGGCGTTGGGACTGGTCTTGCCCAGCAGGGCGCCAACGAAGGCGACGATGGCGCTGATCGCCATCATGCCGAAACGCGGCCCCGGCTCGTTTGGCCAGCCCCAGGTCAGGCAGGCCTCCAGCAACGCGATCAGGGACAGCACCGCGACGACGGCCTGCCGGCTATAGCGCCGGCCCCGCAGAAGGTGAGCGTCGCTCTCCGGCAGCCGCCCGAAGACCATGGCCAGCGCCGAAATTACGGCCAGGACGAAAGCCACGGCCGCCATCTCGGTCCGGCCGCCCCAGCGGTCGACCTGGCCGTCGAGACCGAAATGCATCGGCAGCGGATGGGTGGGCCCAAAGACGGCGATGGCGCCCGCCACACCGAACTGGCCCAGGGTCAGGATCCACGACGCCGCTTCGGCGCGGCTAATGCGACCGTTCATCACCAAGTTCTCCAAAAGTCTCGGCCTTGCGGGTCGAGTCGACGAGATCCATGAGCACGGCGACCGCTTCCTCGAGCGCCGAGATCCGCAGGCGGTAGCGGATGGAGGTTCCATCGCGCTCGGCGTCGACGAGACCCGCTTCCTTCAGGGCGTTCAGATGCCCCGTCACGGTCGGCCAGCTCATGTCGAACGCGGCGGCGATCTCGCCCGACAGCATCGGACGCTCGCGCAGCATGGCGATCATCCGCCGGCGCGCCGGATGGCCGAGGGCTTTGAAGACACCATTCATAGGCGACTAACTAATTAGGAATTTTCCTAATCTCAAGGCGCAGCGCCTAGAATCTCCAAACATTTGTTCGAATCCCCCCTTCCGTCCCCCCGCGCCCGAACGCTAGTCTCGCCGCCAGCAAAAGGGAGACACGCATGAAGGCCGCTGTTCTGCGCGAGGTGGGCAAGCCCCTCGAGATCGAGACCGTGGCCATCGGCAAGCCGGGTCCGCGCGAGGTGCTGATCCGCACCAAGGCCGCCGGCGTCTGCCACTCCGACCTGCACTTCGTCGAGGGCTCCTACACCCATCCCCTGCCCGCCGTGCTGGGCCATGAGAGCGCCGGGATCGTCGAAGCGGTCGGCGACGAGGTGCGGACCGTGAAGGTCGGCGACCACGTCATCACCTGCCTCAACCCCTATTGCGGCCACTGCGAGGTCTGCCTGACCGGCCACATGAACCTGTGCATCAGCCCGGAGACCAAGCGTCCGAAGGGCGGCGAGCCGCGCCTGTTCAAGGAAGACCTGGGCGGCGGGACCGGCCCGATGGCCCAGTTCCTGAACCTGTCGTCCTTCGCCGAATACATGCTGGTGCACGAGCACGCCTGCGTCGCCATCCGCAAGGACATGCCGTTCGACCGCGCCGCCCTGATCGGCTGCTCGGTGATGACCGGGGTCGGGGCGGTGATGCACACCTCCAATGTCCGGCCGGGCGAGACGGTGGCGGTGATCGGCTGCGGCGGCGTGGGCCTGGCCACCATCAACGGCGCGGCGATCGCCGGCGCGGGCCGGATCATCGCCATCGACCGCATGCCCTCCAAGCTCGAGCTGGCCAAGACCTTCGGCGCGACGGACGTCATCGACGCCTCGGCCGTCGACGACATCGCCAAGGCCGTGGTCGAGCTGACCGGCGGCGGCGTCCACCACAGCTTCGAGGCCATTGGCCTGAAGGCCACGGCGGAAGCCTCGTTCAAGATGCTGCGCCGGGGCGGCACGGCCAATGTGATCGGCATGATCCCGGTCGGCACCAAGATCGAGCTGCACGGCGTCGACTTTCTCGGAGAGCGCCGGATCCAGGGCAGCTACATGGGCTCCAACCGCTTCCCGGTCGACATGCCGCGCCTGGTGGACTTCTACATGCAGGGCCGGCTGAAGCTGGACGAGCTGATCTCGCGCCGTATCAAGCTGGAGGACGTCAACAGCGCGTTCGACGAGCTGAAGCGCGGGGAACTGGCCCGATCCGTGATCGTGTTCGACTGATCGCTTTGGTCTAGTCCAGTTGTCACATCACTGACCGATCAACTGTGCTAGTTCCGGCGGAACCTTCTCCGGAGCGCTCTATCATGCCCCAGCTCGACCGCCGCGGCCTGCTCGCCGCGATCGGCGCCATGGCCTTGCCGCCCGCCCTGGCCCGCGCGGCGGCGATTGACGCCGACGTCCGCACCGGCACGATCAAGGACGTCGAGCACGTGGTGATCCTGATGCAGGAGAACCGTGGGTTCGACCACTATTTCGGGACCATGGCCGGGGTGCGCGGCTTCGGCGACCGCTTCCCGGTTCCGGTGCGCGACACCGCCAAACGCAAGGGCGGCTCGGTCTTCGTCCAGAGCTACGGCGACCAGCTGCTGGCGCCGTTCCCGCTGGAGACCACCAAGACCTTCGCCCACATGCGGGTGGAGAGCACGCCGCACAGCTGGACCGACGCCCAGGACGCCTGGGATCAGGGCCGAATGGACCGCTGGCCCGACGCCAAGCACGCCTGGTCGATGGGCTATTTCGAACGAGCGGACATTCCGTTCCAGTTCGCCCTGGCCGAGACCTTCACCCTCTGCGACGCCTATCACTGCGCGACCCAGACCGGCACCAACACCAACCGCCTGTTCCTGTGGACCGGGACCAACGATCCCTCGGGCGCGCAGGGCGGCCCGTCGATCTCGAACTCGCACGACGACTTCGCCGAAAAGGGCGGGGCGGCGGAGTCCTACACCTGGACCACCTATCCCGAGCGGCTGCTGAAGGCCGGCGTCTCCTGGCGGATCTACCAGGACATGGCCGACAATTTCACCGACAACCCCCTGGCCGGCTTCAAGGCCTATCGCGACGCCCACAAGGACGCTCCGGGCTCGGACAAGCGCCTGAAGGACCTGGCCCTGAGCACGTGGCACCTGGACAAGCTGCGCGAGGACGTCCTGGCCGGCCGCCTGCCGCAGGTGTCGTGGATCATCGCGCCCGCCGCCGACAGCGAGCACCCCGCTCCGTCCAGCCCGGCCCAGGGCGCGGACTACACCGCCCGGGTCATCGACGCCCTGACCGCCGATCCCAAGGTCTGGGCACGGACGGTGCTGATCGTGAACTTCGACGAGAACGATGGCTTCTTCGACCATATGCCGCCCCCGTCGCCGCCGTCCAAGGACGCGGACGGCAAGCTGATCGGCGGCTCGACCATCGACCTGACCGGCATGCACCACACGGTCCGAAACCCGACCGAGGCCAAGTCCGAGCGCGACGACTTGATGAACCGGCCCTATGGCCTGGGTCCGCGCGTGCCGCTCTACGCCATCTCGCCGTGGAGCCGGGGCGGCTGGGTCGACAGCCAGGTGTTCGACCACACCTCGGTGATCCGCTTCCTGGAGACGCGCTTCGGGGTGATGGAGCCCAATATCGCGCCCTGGCGACGGGCGGTGTGCGGCGACCTGACCTCGTGCTTCGACTTCAAGACCCCGAACCACAAGCCCTTCCTACCGCTGCCCCCGACCGCCGAGACCGCGGCTCGCGCGGCCAAGCTGAAGGAGATCAAGCCGCCGACCCCGACCACGATCGTCGCCCCGGTCCAGGCCAAGGGGACCCGTCCCTCGCGCGCCCTGCCCTACGCCCTGGCCGTGGACGGGCGGGTGAAGGACGGCTTCATGACCCTGAGCCTGACCAATTCGGGCGCGGCGGCGGCGGTGCTGCACGTCTATGACCGCCTGCGCCTGGACGCGGTTCCGCGCCGCTACACGATCGGTCCGAAGGCCTCGCTGGAGGACGCCTGGCCGGCCGGTCCGCACGACCTGTGGGTGCTGGGCCCGAACGGCTTCCATCGGCGCTTCACCGGCGCCGCGACGGGGGTCGAGGTCACCGCGCGGGCCAGCGGCGGCGCGATGCGGCTGACTCTGAGCAACACCGGCCGCGCGCCGCGCGTCGTCCTGGTCGAGGGCGGCGCCGAGCCCTGGCGCGTCAGCCTGGCGGCCGGCGCCACGCAGTCCAAAACCTTCACGACCAAACAAGGCTGGTACGATCTGACCGTCCGAGACTCCGCAGATCCCACTTGGCTGCGCCGGCTGGCGGGACGGATCGAGACCGGCAAGCCTTCGATCAGCGATCCGCTGATGGGCGGCGCGGCGCGGCTGACGGCCTAGCCAGGCGGCGCAGCTTGGCTAGGGTGTGGCGAACCTCGAGGATTCGCCATGCTCCGCCCTTCGCTTTTCGTGCTCGCCGCCGTCCTGGTCGCCACACCGACACTCGCCGCGCCCAAGGCCGACCCGACCAAGGCCGTCGCCAAGATGGTCGCGTCGCCCGCCTTCAAGGCCGCGGCCGCCAAGCTGGACGCCGACTTCGACCGCACCGTCGCCGACATCGTCACCCTGACCGAGATCCCGGCCCCGCCGTTCAAGGAGGAGGCGCGCGCCAAGGCCTATCTCGAAATGCTGAAGGCTCACGGCCTCACGAGCGTCGAGATGGACGCCGAGGGCAATGTCATGGGCGTGCGCCCGGGCACGGTGACCAAGGGCAAGGGCCCGTTCGTGGTCCTGGCCGCCCACCTCGACACCGTCTTCCCCGAAGGCACCGACGTGAAGGTCAAGCGCGAGGGGACCCGGCTGATGGCCCCCGGCATCGGCGACGACACCCGCTCGCTGGCCACCCTGCTGGCCTATATGCGCGCCCTGGACGCGGCCAAGATCTCGACCAAGGCCGACATCCTGTTCGTCGGCAATGTCGGCGAGGAAGGCCCCGGCGACCTGCGCGGCACGCGGTTCCTGTTCAACAAGGGTCCGTACAAGGGCCGGATCAGCGCCTTCTTCTCGATGGACGGCTCTGACCCGTCGCGGATCGTCGATCGCGGCGTCGGCTCCAAGCGCTATCGCGTGACCTTCAAGGGCCCGGGCGGCCACAGCTACGGCGCGTTCGGCCTCGTGAACCCGATGACGGCGATGAGCCAGGCCGTGGTCGACCTCTACGCCGTGCAGGTCCCCAAGGAACCGAAGGTCACCTATTCGGCCAGCGTCACCGGCGGCGGCACCTCGGTCAACTCGATCCCCAATTCGGTGTTCATGGAGTTCGACATGCGCTCGGAGAGCGCCGCCGAACTGGCCAAGCTGGACCAGACCTTCATCGGCATCCTCGACAAGGCCGTGGCCGGCGAGAATGCCGCCCGCTCCACCCAGGCCGGCAAGATCAGCTACGACGCCAAGGTGATCGGCGAGCGCCCGGCGGGAACCACGCCGCAGACCTCGGACATCGTGGTGCTGACCGCCGCCGCGATTTCGGCCCTGGGCATGAAGCCCGAGCATCAGGACAGCTCGACCGATAGCAACGTGCCGATGAGCCTGGGCATTCCCGCCGTCACCATCGGCTCGGGCGGCAAGGCCGGCCGCGCCCACGCCCTGGATGAATGGATCGACGTCGAGAAGGCGCCCAGCGTGCAGGGCATGCAGGTGGGCTTGGCCGCCCTGCTGGCCGTGGCGGGCGTGAACTAAAACTCTACACCGCACCAAGTCTTGTCATCCCGGCTCTCCGCTTCGCTGCGGCCGGGGTGACAAGTTTAGGATTGGACAGCTTTGGCTGCGGGCCTGCGCGTCACCAGCCAGATCCCTCCGCACACCAGCGCCAGCGCGACGGCGTTCTTCCAGGCCAGCACCGGCTCGTGCAGGAACAGCCCCGACAGCAACACGCCGAACACGGGGATCAGGAAGTTGAACACCGCCAGCATCCCGACCGGGTTGTGCTTCATCAGCAGGCTCCACAGCGCGAAGGCCGCCGCCGACAGGCCGGCCATATAGGCCAAGAGCGCCAGCGACCGGATGTCGAAGCCGCCCAGGTGGCCGCCCCCGATCTCGCCGATCGCCAGAAGTCCCGCGCCGCCGATGGCCAGCTGCCAGCCGGTCATCACCATGGGGTCGAGCTTCTGCGAGAGGGTCTTGCCCCAGATCGAGGCGGCCGCCAGCACGAAGGCGGCGATGACCACAAAGCCCTCGCCCAGCAGGGTGAACTCGAAGTCCAGACCCTTGGCGCGCCCCTGGCCGCCCAGGTTCACCACCAGCACGCCGGCGAAGCCCAGCAGGCAGCCGGCCGCCTTGCGGACGGTGAGGCGGTCGTTGGCATAGAGGAAGTGGGCCAGGATCACGCTGAAAAACGCCCCCGTGCCGTTCATGATCGACGACTTCACGCCGCTGGCGTGGGCCAGGCCGATATAGAAGAACACGTACTGCAGCGTGGTCTGGACGAAGCCCAGTCCCACGACCGAGGCGATCCGCTCGCGCGGCACGGCGATCGACCGGCGGCCCAGCACGGCCAGGACCAGCAGGATTAGACCCGCCCCCAGGAAGCGCCAGCCGGCGAACAGCATCTGCGTGGCCATGTCGGTCTTGGCCACATGCAGCAGGGCATAGCCCGCCTTCACCGCCGGGAACGCGCTGCCCCACAGCAGGCAGCACAGCACGGCGACGCCGACGACGAAGCGACGGTCGCGATAAAGATCGGCGCGGGGCTGGGACAAACGCGGGCTCGCTCAGGGCTGCGGGCGAAACACCTCGTCCGAGGCGGAGCTTCTAGAGCCTGGGCCAGCACGCTTCAATCGCCGTCTGAAACGCGGCGCCTCACGGCGAGCACGACAGCATTGGCCAGGCGGCGGGTTAGCGCAGCGCGTTCTTGGCCTTCTCCAGGTCCGCCATCGCCAGCTTCGGCGTATCCTCGCCGCTGACGGGCTGACCGCCTTCGGCCAGCATGCGGTCGATGCGAGCCTTCTGAGACTTGAACGACGCCAGTTCCGAACCGGCCAGGATGGTGCCCTGCGGGACCTTGGCGCCGATCGGGTTGACCCGCTGACCTTTCAGCCAGACCTCGTAGTGCAGGTGCGGGCCCGACGCCAAGCCGGTCGAGCCGACATAGGCGACCACCTGGCCTTGGCGAACGCGCGAGCCGGCGTGGATGCCCGGCGCGTAGCGCGAGATGTGGCCATAGCCGGTGTCCCACTGGCCGGCGTGGCGGATACGCAGCCAGTTGCCGTAGCCGCCCCAGCGCTTGGCCTCCAGCACCACGCCGTCGCCGGCGGCCAGGATCGGCGTGCCGGTTCCGGCTCCGAAGTCGACGCCCTGGTGGGCGCGGGTGTAGCCCAGCACGGGGTGCTTACGCATGCCGAACACCGAGGTGATCCGCGCGCCGTCCACCGGGGTGCGCAGCAGGAAGCCTTTGATGTTCTTGCCCAGCTCGTCGAAGAACTGGCTCTTGCCGTCGCTGTCCTTGCGATCGAAGGCGTAGAATTTCTGCCCCTTCACTTCCGCGTATTCGAGATCGCCGGCTTCGATGGTCCGGCCGCTCTCGGTGACCTTGCGGTCAAACACCAGACAGAAGCGGTCGCCCTCGTGGATGTCGCGCGAGAAGTCGATCTTGTGCGAGAACAGCTTGGCCGCCTCGCTGATCACGGCCGGGGTGCCGCCGACATTGGCCACGCTCTCGTAGAACGAGCCGTTCATTTCCCCGCAGGCGACCTTCTTCTCGTCCTTCACCTTCTCTTCCAGCTCGCGCAGGCGCAGGGCGCCGTCGAAGGTGCGCGAGACGGTCAGGGTCGAGTTGGGGCTGGTGCGCATCGACAGGCCGATCAGGCGGGCCGGCCCCCGCTGGCTGCGGCGCTGGGCGACGGCGGCCTCGAAGGCCATGCCGGCCTTGATGTTGACGGTGTCGATGGCGCCCTGAAGCGTGGCGACGACCGCCTGCGCGTCTTCCGGGGCGACGCCGGCGCGCTGCACGGCGCCTTGCAGGGTCTCGCCCGGACGGACCTTGAGGGCGATGTTCTCGGGACGCTCGAAGCCGGGCTGAGCCTCGGCGCTGGCGAAGGCCACATGCTGAAGGGCGGTGAGGGCGGCCGGATCGAGCGGCGCGCGGACCGCGACCGGCTGCGCGTCGTCGGCGGTCAGCTTCCAGCCCAGCGCCAGGGCGGCCATGCCGGCCACGGCGGTGAAAACCCTCGGCGCCCAGCGCGTGGCGCTGCGTCGCGGATCAAATTCCTGCATCGTGCCCCCGTCGGTTCGATGCCGCGCAAGTCAAAATGACACGGCCGGGTTGCCCCCCAGCAATCGTCGGGCCGGACCATGCGCGAGGCGTGCTCTCGGCCGCAAGGACTATTCGGCGCTTCGGTCGTTTTGTCACGGTACGGTTAACGGCTGTTACGATGCGAAGCGTAACCATATGATCGATAAATGAAAACGCCCACCGTCTCCGGTGGGCGCCTTGGGTACGCGGTACTGTTACGCTTACTGAAAATCGTCCGTATCAGGCGGCGTTGACCTGCTCGTTCGGGTCGCGCAGCACGTAGCCGCGGCCCCAGACCGTCTCGATGTGGTGCTTGCCGTGAGCCGAAGCGGCCAGCTTCTTGCGCAGCTTGCAGATGAAGACGTCGATGATCTTCAACTCGGGCTCGTCCATGCCGCCGTACAGGTGGTTCAGGAACATTTCCTTGGTCAGGGTCGTGCCCTTGCGCAGGGAGAGCAGCTCGAGCATCTGGTACTCCTTGCCGGTCAGGTGAACGCGGTTGCCGTTCACTTCGACCGTCTTGGCGTCCAGGTTCACGATGATGTCGCCGGTCTTGATGACCGATTGCGCGTGCCCCTTCGAACGACGGACCACCGCGTGGATGCGGGCGATCATCTCGTCCTTGTGGAACGGCTTGGTCATGTAGTCGTCGGCGCCGCCCGAGAAGGTCTTGACCTTCGTGTCGATCTCCGACGAACCCGACAGGATCATGATCGGCGTGTTGATCTTCGCGACCCGCAGGGTGCGCAGAACATCGATGCCGCTCATGTCGGGAAGGTTGAGGTCGAGCAGGATCAGATCGTAGTCGTAGATCTTGCCCAGATCGACGCCTTCTTCACCCAGATCCGTCGTATAGACGTTGAAGCCTTCAGACTTCAGCATCAGCTCGATGGTCTGCGCAGTCGCGCTGTCATCCTCGATCAACAGTACGCGCATGAGCCCCTCCACGCCAAATCTGGCGTATTCGAACGTCTTAGGCGGAAGCCCGCCGGAAAACCCTTCGGCCACTTTGCCGGCGAGTTAATTTAAGACTGGTTAATGGTGAATGTTTCCGTTGGCCGAATGGTTAATCTGATTTGCGAATCGGGTGCAAGCGGTCGACGGGTCCCCGGACACATTGGTCGCAGGCGTCGCGGAGGCCCTTTCCAAGTCCCTAATTCGAGCGCCCAAATCCCTAAAATCCGTGCATCCGCAACGATCCGAACGACGTTATGCGGTTAAGCCCCGCCCGACCGGCATTCGCCTTTGAGGCGAGATTGCGACGTTCCGTCGCGAGAATTTGAACGCCGTGCACGCGCTTTCCGGGCGTCCGCCGACACGCCAGCTTGGCCATGAGAAGGCCCGCGACGCCTTGCCGCGGCCTCTAGGCCGGGTTTTCCTCGGCCAGCCAGCCGGCGGCCCGCAGCTTGGCGACCGAGGCGCGGCTGACGGGAGCGGTTTGCCCGTCGACAAGCCGAAGGCGCAGGTTGCGGCCGTCGCGCTCGACGCCCGCGATCGCCCGCCGGGCCACCCACCACGAGCGGTGGGTCTGAAGCCCCTCGACGCCGACGAGGCCCGCCGTCACGCGTCCCAAAGGCCCGATCTCCAGCCGCGAGCCACGCTCGGTGCGGATCCGGACATAGTGGTCCTCCATCCTCAGATAGAGCACCGCCCCCGGGTCGGCGGCGGGCGTCGCCACCGGGACCAGCGCCTCGCGCGCCCGGGCCCGCGCGAGCGGGCGAATGCGGATGAAATAGTAGGCCAGGACGATCGGCGTCGTGATCGCCACGCATTGGCCGTACCAGGCCAGCGGCGTGACCAGCCGGCCAATCTCGGGCCACAGGGCCACCGCGACGAGGCGGAGCGGCGCGCCTTGCAGCAAGGCGCCGATCAGCACCACCGCCGCCAGGACCAGCCAGAGCGGCCACCGCCGGCGCCAAGCGAGCGCCAGGCCCAGTCGCGCCAGTCCGCCGATGACGGCCATGCCGGTGACGACGCTACCCACCCAGTAGGCGATCCGGACCAAGGGGCCACCGTTGAAGAAGCTCCCGAACGGCCCCATCAGCCCCAGCAGCACGCCGATGCCCACAGCCACGCCCAGGTCGACCGCCCATTCACGGGCGGTTCCCAGCAGCGGCGGGTTGGAACGACGGGCGGCCATGCCCTTCCTATAGAGCGGCGTTGCGCGGAGTCGCCAGCCTCGTCCCATCCGCCCGCCCGCGAACCCGTTCGCCCATTCGCGCAAACGTCCTGGCGAGGCGGCGGTCCGGCGGTCACAGCGGCTGCATCGTCATTCGCTGAAGGGCCGTCATGTCGTTCCGTACTTTCCTGTTCGCCGTCCTGCTGACGGCCGCCGCCTCGTCCCAGGCCATCGCCGCCAACGCCGGCTTCATGGTGCTGCGCGAGCCCCGCCCCGACGGCCAGGCGCCGGTCGAGGTCGGGGTCTGGTATCCGACCGACGCCAAGCCGGCCTTCATGCCGCTGGGCTCGTGGGGCCACACCGTCGCGGCCGGCGCGCCCATCGTCGGCGAGCGCCTGCCGCTGATCGTCATGTCGCACGGCAATGGCGGCTTCTTCGGCGGCCACGCCGACACCGCCCAGGCGCTGGCCGAGGCTGGCTTCGTGGTCGCCGCCCTCACCCACCCCGGCGACAACTACAAGGACCAGAGCCGCGCCACGGCCATGGCCGACCGCCCGGCGGCGCTGTCGGCCCTGATCGGCTGGATGCTGGAAAGCTCGCCGCTGAAGGCCCGGATCGATCCCGAGAAGGTCGGGGCGTTCGGCTTCTCATCGGGCGGCTTCACGGTGCTGGCTGCGGCGGGGGGCGAGCCGCATCTGTCGCGGATGCCCGGCCATTGCCTGGCCCATCCGAAGAACTTCGACTGCAAGCTGACCGCCGGTCATCCGATCCCCGCCGGGAGCCTGACCGCCAAGTGGGTCCACGACGATCGCATCAAGGCCGTGGTCTCGGCCGCCCCGGCCCTGGGTTTCACGTTCGGCAAGAACGGACTGAAGGGGATCAAGGCGCCGATCCAGCTGTGGAAGGCCGCCGACGACGAAATCCTGCCCGGCGACGACTATGCCGAGGCGGTGCATCGCGACCTTGGCCGCCCCCACGACTATCACGTCGTCGAGGGCGCCCGACACTTCGACTTCCTCACGCCCTGCGACACCGCCCCGCCGGGCGCGAGCCAGGCGCTGTGCGAGAGCGCGCCAGGCTTCGACCGCCGCGCCTTTCACCGGACATTCAACGCGGCGGTCACCCGGTTCTTCACCGACCAATTGGTCGCACCGGCCAAGCCGCTTCCGAAGGGCTGACTTCACACCCGGTTAACCACGATGGCGGACTCTGCGCTCACGAGCGTGACAGCCAAAAGTGTCCGCGGTTTTGGCGGCCGTCACGCTCGAAGGAATAGACGCCGAACCTGTCCGGCGGACAGGTTCGGTGGGGTTAGGAGCCGTCTTGCGTAGCCTCATCGCCGCCGTCGAACGTATCGATCCGCTGACCATCTATGGACGCGTGGCGGCCGTGAACGGTCTGCTGATCGAGGTGCGCGGCGGCCTGACCCGGCTGACGGTCGGGGCCCGCGTCGAGATCGAGCGCCCCGGCCAGAAGCCGTTGCCGGCCGAGGTGGTGGGCTTCCGCGAGACCCGCGCCCTGCTGATGCCCTTCGGTCCGGTCGAAGGCGTCGGCCCCGGCGCGGAGATCCGTTTCATGCCGGAAGGTGCGGTCGTCCGGCCGACCAAGGCGTGGCTGGGCCGCATCATCAACGCGTTCGGCGAGCCGATCGACGGCCTCGGGCCCTTGCCCCAGGGCGAAGTCCCCTATCCGCTGAAGACCCCGCCCCCGCCGGCCCACGCCCGCGGCCGGGTGGGCGAGCGCCTGGACCTGGGCGTGCGCTCGATGAACGTCTTCACCACCACCTGCCGCGGCCAGCGCCTGGGCATCTTCGCCGGATCGGGCGTCGGCAAGTCGGTGCTGCTGTCGATGCTCGCAAAAGAAGCCACCTGCGACGCCGTCGTCGTCGGCCTGATCGGCGAGCGGGGCCGCGAGGTTCGCGAGTTCGTCGAGGAGACCCTGGGCGAGGACGGCCTGCGCCGCGCCGTCGTCGTGGTCGCCACCTCGGACGAGCCCGCCTTGACCCGCCGCCAGGCCGCCTACATGACCCTGGCGATCAGTGAATATCTGCGCGACCAGGACCAGGAAGTCCTGTGCCTGATGGACTCGGTGACCCGCTTCGCCATGGCCCAGCGCGAGATCGGCCTGGCCGCCGGCGAGCCGCCGACCACCAAGGGCTACACGCCCACCGTCTTCACCGAGCTGCCCAAGCTGCTCGAGCGCGCCGGGCCCGGGCCGATCCGCGCCGACGGCACCACCGCCGCGCCGATCACCGCGCTCTTCACCGTGCTGGTGGACGGCGACGACCATAACGAGCCGATCGCCGACGCCACGCGCGGTATCCTCGACGGCCACATCGTCATGGAGCGGGCCATCGCCGAACGCGGCCGCTTCCCGGCCATCAACGTCCTGAAGTCGATCAGCCGGACCATGCCGGGCTGCCAGCACCCGCACGAGCGCGAGATCGTCAAGGGCGCGCGCCAGGTGATGTCCGCCTACGCCAACATGGAAGAACTGATCCGCATCGGCGCCTATCGCGCCGGGGCCGACCCCGTGGTCGACCGCGCGATCCGCCTAAATCCTGCGATCGAGGCTTTCCTCAGCCAGGATAAGGAAGAAGCAACGTCTCTAGACGACTCTTTCGGTCATCTGGGGCAGATCCTGGCGAGTGAGTACTGATGACCAAGTGGGCCGCCTCGCTAATCCGCATCTCGAACCACGAGGTCGAGACGCTGCAAAAACGCCTCGCCGAGATCACCGAACGCCGCATGGCGGCCGAACTGCGCATCACCATGCTGGACGCCGAGGCCGAAGCCGAGGCCAAGCACGCCGAGGGTGACGCCAGCGCCGGCTGGTACATGATCGGCTATCGCGAGGGCCACAAGCGCCGCAAGGCCGACATGCTGGTCCAGATCGAGCAGTGCCTGCAGGAAGAGATCGGCGCCCGCGACGCCCTCTCCGAGGCCTTCGAGAACCTCAAGAAGTACGAGCACGTCGCCGAGCAGGCCAAGATCCTGGCGGCCAAGAAGCTGGGCGCCTACGAAGCCGCCCAGATGGACGAAGTCAGCATCCGACGCGCCGCCATGGGCGGGCGCTAGAGCGCGACCCGCGAAGTGGAGACGGTTTTGCGATGAGATTGCGCTCCACTCAAGATTCCCCGATGCGGCTCACCCGCCGCTCCGCGATCGCCTCGGCGCTGGCCCTTTCGGCGTGCGGCCAAGGGGCCAAGAGCCAGCCGGCTCCGGCGCCGATCCCGCCGCTCAAGAGCCTGGCGCGCTTCCCGATCGGCTGCTGCGTGCAGGAACGCTGGCTGCAGGAGCCGGACTACGCCGACCTGCTGGCCGAGCAGTTCTCCCAACTCACCGCCGAGTGGGAGATGAAGATGGAATACATCCTGCGCGAGGACGGCGGGTTCCAGTTCGACCGCCCCGATAGCATCGCCCTGTTCGCCAAGGCGCGCGGCATGGCCCTGCACGGCCACACGCTCGTCTGGTACGCCGGCGAGCCCGAGCCCTTCAAGAAGCTGGACGGCAAGGGCGCCGCCTTCGCCAACGCCTATCGCAACTACATCCTGGCGGTCGTCGGCCGCTACAAGGGCCAGGCCCGCAGCTGGGACGTGGTCAACGAGCCGATCACCGACGACGGCGAGCGCCTGCGCGAGAGCCTGTGGTCGCGCAACGTGGGCCTGGACGACCACATCATCCGCGCCTTGGAGCACGCCCGCGAGGCCGATCCAGCGGCGGCCCTGTTCATCAACGACTATCATCTCGAGCTGAAGCCCAACAAACGCGCCACCTTCATGCGGCTGGTCGAGCGCCTGCTGAAGCGCGGCGCGCCGCTGGACGGCCTGGGAACCCAGACCCATATCGACTACGACCTGCCCGAGGGGGCGGTCGGCGCGGCGCTCAAGGACCTAGCCAGCTTCGGCCTGCCGATCCACCTGTCGGAGCTGGACATCTCGCTGGGCGACCGCTTCGTTCCCGCCCTGCCCGGCGATCGGGTGAAGCGCCAGATCGCCAAATACGCCGAGGTCGCCGAGGCCTTCATGGCCCTGCCCGAGCGCCAGCGCTTCGCCTTCACCGTCTGGGGCCTGCGCGACAGCGACACCTGGCTGCGCGGTCCGTCGGGCCAGCGTCCCACGGACCAGCCGCTGCTGTTCGACGACGCCGGCCAGGCCAAGCCCACCGCCCGCGTCCTGGCCGACGCGTTCTCGCGCCGCGCTTAACCAAACGCCGACCTTTCTTTGCCCATAGTCGCGCCTCGGTAAGCGTCAGGGGGACTGCGTGACGACTTCGGGGTCCCGGACGATCGGGCGGCCGCGGAACTGGAACAGGTTCGCCGTCCTGCTCTGCGCCTATGCGGCGAGTCTCGCCTACAGTCTGGTCCTGGCCGGCGCGACTCACAACATCCCGACGATCTGGACCAGCAACGCGATCGTCATCGTCGCCTTGATGGTGCTGGGCCGACGCCAGGGCGTGGTGTTCCTGCTTGTCAGCAGCCTGGTCCACATGGCTATCGAGCTTGCCGTCGGCGAGCCGATGCGGTTCGTCCTGACCGTCACGGTCCTGGACGACATCCAGACCTTCGGCACGGCGGTGCTGCTGCGGCGCATGGGCGTGCCGAACCGGGTTCGCGATCCCAAGAGCCTGCTGGCGCTGATCGCCGCCAGTTCCCTCCTGACCGCCGCCAGTTCGATCGTCGTCAGCAGCCTGCTGGCCGTCAGCGCCGGTCACCACTTCCTGCTCGGCTGGAGCGAGTGGACGACATCCAACGTCATGGGCGTGGCCCTGGTGCTGCCCATGGCGCTGATCATGCTGGATCGACGGCACCGGCAGGGCTTCCACGTCGGGCGGCTGGAAGCGATCCTCACCCCGCTGATGGTGCTGGCCTTCTCGGCCGTCATCTTCACACTGGACATGGACTACCGCGCGTTGCTGTTCGCCCCGGTCATGCTGGCCGCGTTCCGGGGCGGCCCCCGCGCGGTGGCGATCGTCGTGACCGCCTCCGTGGCGGTCGCCATTCCCGCCGTGCTGCATCGGACGGGCGTGGCGATGCCAAGCGCCCTGACGCCGCTCCGCCAAGTCCTGATCTTCCACATCGTGCTCTACGTCGTGGCCATCCTCGCGGCCCTGGCGATCGGCCGCCAGGCGCGACTGCAAGCACTGCTGGTCCGCCGCAGCGCCGTCGCCCGCGCCGCCCAGGCCCGCGCCCAGGCGGCCAACCGCGCCAAGTCCGAGTTCGTGGCCACCATCAGCCACGAGATCCGCACCCCGCTGAACAGCATCCTGGGCTTCGCCACGCTGGTCGCCGACGATCCCAGCCTGTCGAGCGAGAACCGCCGCCGCCTGGATCTGGTCAGCCGCGCCGGACACTCCCTGGCCGAGATCGTCGGCGACCTGCTGGACTTCGCCAAGGTCGAGGCCGGCCGCCTGGACCTGAGCCTGACGCCCACCTCGCCCGCCGCCCTGCTGCGCGACGCCATGGCCATCATCGCCCCCGAGGCGGCGGCCAAGGGCCTCTATCTGCACACCCAGTTCGAAGGCGATGTCGACGCGCCCCTGGCCCTGGACGAGACCCGCCTTCGCCAGGTGCTGCTGAACTTGCTGGCTAACGCCGTGAAGTTCACGCGCGACGGCGGCGTGGTCGCCCGCCTGACCGCCGGCCCGTCCCCCGGCGCCCTGCGCTTCGAGATCAACGACACCGGCATCGGCATCGCCCCCGAGGTTCAGGCCAGGCTCTTCCAGCGCTTCTCCCAGGCCGACAGCTCGATCAGCCGCAGCTATGGCGGCACGGGCCTGGGCCTGGCGATCAGCAAGGCTCTGGTCAGCGCCATGAACGGCGAGATCGGCGTCGAGAGCCAGTTGGACCATGGCGCCCGCTTCTGGATCACCCTCACCGCCAAGGCCTGCGACCCCGCCGCCCAGGCCGCCGGCTGCTGTCCCGCGCCGGAGACCGCCCCCGAGCGCGCCGCCCGCGTCCTGCTGGTCGACGATCATCCGATGAACCGCGAGCTGGGCGTGGCTCTGTTGACCCTGATCGGCTGCGAGGTCGCCACCGCCAGTGACGGCGCCCAGGCGCTCGAGGCGGTCACGGCCGGGAGCTTCGACCTCGTCCTGATGGACGTGCACATGCCGGGGATGGACGGCCTGACCGCCACGCGCGCCATCCGCGCCCTGTCGAGCCCGGCGGCAACCGTCCCGATCATCGCCCTCAGCGCCGATGTCCTGCCCGAGCAGATCGCCCGCTGCCGCGCCGCCGGCATGGACGACCACGTGCCCAAGCCGATCCGCCGTGAGGAGCTGTTCGCGGCCGTCGCTCGGGCGCTGGAAGGCCGATCCGCCGAGCCCGCGCCTCAGAAGATCGCCTAGAGCGCGGCAGCCGAAAGTGTGAGCGGCTTCGGCCGCCTGCCTCACTCTAAGTGTTTGAGATAGAGCAACGCTCAAGGTTAAATCGGCTTCATGACGGCCTTGTAAGTTGAGACTTACCCGCACCGCCCGTAAATCGCGCGGCCTCGGCGCGTAACGCCGATCAGTGAACAGCAAAAGGTGAGCTTAAATCCCGCGCGCGGCGGTCGTCGCGCGCCACGGGATCGGCTGCGCCTTGATCAAGGGAAAACGAAATGATCCATCATCTGTCCGTAGCCGCCGCCGATCCTCAAGGCGTGGGCCAGTTCTTCGCCGACATCATGGGGGGCGTCGTCGTCGATTTCCCGCCCAACCCCGGCAGCTGCATGGTGTTCAAGGCCGACGGCCGCGGCACCGCTATCGAGGTCTATCCCGCCGGCAGCGTCATGGTCCCGAACGGCGAGCCTGGCGCGATCTTCCTGCGCCAGCCCGAGGCCTTCGGCCGTTCGCCCACCCACTTCGCGCTGAGCATCGACCTGCCCCGCGACGAGGTCCTGGCCCGCGCCAAGGCCAAGGGCTGGGACGCCTTCATCTGCGATCGCGGCGGCCACTTCCATGTGGTCGAGGTGTGGGTCGAGAACACCTGGCTGGTGGAGCTGCTGCCGCCGGACTTCGCGGCCGAATATCTCGGCTTCGCCAACGCCGTGACCGAACAGGCCGACCCGAACATGGCGCTCGACACCCACCAGCCGCAGGCCCGCACCCTCGAAAACGCCTGACGGAGAAGGCTGCATCAGACAAAAAAACGCCCCGGCCGTGCGACCGGGGCGTTCTCATTTCGGGTCGAGCCTGGGCTCCTACGAGTCCAGGAAGCTCCGCAGCTTCCGCGACCGGCTCGGGTGCTTCAGCTTGCGAAGGGCCTTGGCCTCGATCTGTCGGATACGTTCGCGGGTGACCGAGAACTGCTGACCGACTTCTTCCAGCGTGTGGTCGGTGTTCATGCCGATGCCGAAGCGCATGCGCAGCACGCGCTCTTCGCGCGGGGTCAGCGAGGCCAGCACGCGGGTGGTGGTTTCCCGCAGGTTGGACTGGATGGCCGCGTCGATCGGCAGGATGGCGTTCTTGTCCTCGATGAAGTCGCCCAGGTGGCTGTCTTCCTCGTCGCCGATCGGCGTTTCGAGGCTGATCGGCTCCTTGGCGATCTTCAAAACCTTGCGCACCTTCTCCAGCGGCATGGCCAGCTTTTCGGCCAGCTCTTCCGGGGTCGGCTCGCGGCCGATCTCGTGCAGCATCTGGCGGCTGGTGCGGACGATCTTGTTGATCGTCTCGATCATGTGCACCGGGATGCGGATGGTCCGCGCCTGGTCGGCGATCGAGCGGGTGATGGCCTGACGGATCCACCAGGTGGCGTAGGTCGAGAACTTGTAGCCGCGGCGATATTCGAACTTATCGACAGCCTTCATCAGGCCGATATTGCCCTCCTGGATCAGGTCCAGGAACTGCAGGCCGCGGTTGGTGTACTTCTTGGCGATCGAGATCACGAGGCGAAGATTGGCCTCGACCATTTCCTTCTTGGCCTGGCGGGCTTCGCGCTCGCCCTTCTGGACCGTCTGGACGATGCGGCGATAGTCGTCGATCGGCACGCCGGTCTCGGTGGCCAGGGCGGCGATCTCGCCGCGGATGTCGGTCACCGACTGGCTGTCGTTCTCGACGAACTTGGTCCAGCGTACGCCCATGCCCTTGACCTGATCCGACCAGGTCGGGTTCAGCTCCGAGCCGAAATAGGCCTTGAGGAACTCGCCGCGGCTGATGCCGTAGCTGTCGGCCAGGCGCAGCAGGCGGCCTTCCAGACCGATCAGACGCTTGTTGATCGCATAGAGCTGCTCGACCAGCGCCTCGATGCGGTTGTTGTTCAGCTTCAGCGTCTTCAGGTGCTGGATGATCGTCGCCGACAGACCTTCATAGGCCTTGCGGTCGGCCTCCGAAAGATCCTCGCCCTTCAGGCGGCTGCCGACCAGCTTGTCCTGCAGCTTGCGGAAGCTTTCGAACTCGCTGGCGATGGCGTCCAGGATGGCCATCACGCCTTCGCGCAGTTCGCCTTCCATGGCGCTGACGGTGGGGCCGGCGCCGTCGTCGAAATCGTCGTCGTCGTCGCCTTCGCCCTCGGGCTTGGGTTCGGCGCCGGCTTCCTGGTCGACGGGCTCGGCCGGTTCGGCGTCCTCGTCCTCGGCGGCCGGCTGGGCGGCGACGCCGTTGATGGCGGCGTAGGTGCCTTCCAGGTCGATGACTTCGCGCAGCAGGATGCGGCCGGTGCCCAGCTCCTCGCGCCACACCATGATGGCTTCGAAGGTCAGGGCCGACTCGCAGAGGCCGCGGATCATGGTGTCGCGGCCGGCCTCGATGCGCTTGGCGATGGCGATTTCGCCCTCGCGCGACAGCAGCTCGACCGAACCCATCTCGCGCAGGTACATGCGCACGGGGTCGTCGGTGCGGTCGTAGGCGGCCGGCTTGTCGCTGGTGATGACCGTGGTGTTCTCGTCGCGGGTGGCGACTTCGCCGCCTTCCGAGCCCTCGGCGTCTTCTTCGGCCTCGACCACGTTGACGCCCATCTCGCTCAGCATGGCGAGGGTGTCTTCGATGGCGTCGGGGCTGACTTCCTCGGACGGCAGCACCTTGTTCAGCTCGTCCATCGTGACGTAGCCGCGAGCCTTGGCCTGCTTGATGAACTTCTTTACGCCGGCGTCGGTCAGGTCGAGCAGAGGACCGTCACCGCCGGTGGTTTCGGGCGCTTCCGTCTCGGCCGAGGAATTGTTGCTCATCAAGCTCTCCGAAATCGACACCGCCGTCGTGCAAGAGCGGCGCCGAAAAAATCCGTATCGAAAAGGAGTCGCCTGCCCGTCGCGCGCGTCTTGAAGTTCAGCGCTTTCCCAAGGATCACGTTCCCGTCAGAATTCGCCAAGGGCGCCCGTATTCGCCATGTATGAGCGCTCCGCGAGAGACCCGGCGGAGACCATATGGCGTGGGCGCGGCCTGACGCTTTCCCTGATCGGGTCGGCGACCGCTGGGGACCTGGGGCCGCGGCGAGGGTGACATCCTGTTTCGATGAGGGCGCGCGCGACGGCGGCCCGAGCGATGTCAATCAGCTGCTTGGCAAATCCTTGAGTCGGCAAATGGCTTTGGGTGACGCCGGTGTCAAGATGGGACGGCCCTGCAACCGCAAACATTTGCGTTCGCCCGACCAACCCCGGAGCGGGAGAAACCTAGTGCAGGACCTGCGAAACCATCTCCGGATCGGTCCAACCGCCGCTGTCGATCAGGCGCTTGACCGCGTCCCTTTCGGTCTTCAGGCGCAGCAGGGTCTGGAAGTCGCTGTCGTCGACCAGGTCGGTCTTGGCGTCGTCGACCGCGCGCTCCAGGGCCGTCAGGCGGATCAAAAGGTCGAAGGCCTGCGACCAGAGGACGCGGATGGCCTCCTCCGGGTTCTGGGCGGCGCTGTGGGTCACGTCCAGCGCCCGCACGCCGGCCGCGGAGCGCTCCAGCAGCGCCAGGGCGCCGGCGTCGTAGCCGATCGAGGCCAGACGACCGCGCACCATGCCGCTCTCCACGTGGTCGGCCTCCATGCGCAGGTTGACCAGCTCATGGGCGATGCCGTCCAGGCGCGCGTCGCCCAGGCCCTGGTTCATCAAGACCTCGATGCGGTCGTCGACGACCTTGGGATCGCGGATGGCGGCGATCAGCAGAGCCGCCGAGATTGGCTTGGGGGCGTGCTGCAGAGCCTGGGCGGCCGCGCGCCCCTCGGCCGTGGAGCCCTCGATCCGGGGCTTGCCGAACTTGCGGGGCGTGTTGTCCCAACGCTGGCGCGACAGTTGCCGGCCCGCGTCGCTGGCGTCGGTCTTGACCCGTCGCGCCGCCCGCATCTCGTCGAGGCGATCCAGCAGCTCCTCTTTATAGGCGTGCGCCAGGTCCTTGTCGGCGATGGTCGCCGCCAGGGTGCGCAGGCGGACCTTCAGGTTGGTCCGCTGCTCGGGGGTGTCGAAGGGCTCGACGTCGCGCTCGCGCTCGAACAGGGCCTGGACGAAGGGCTTGGTGTCGCTGAGCTGAGCCTTCAGCGCCGCCGCCCCCTGATCGCGCAGTATGTCGTCGGGATCCTTGCCGCCGACCGGCATGGAGAACAGGAACGAGCGGCCCGGCTTCAGCAGCGGCAGGGCGCGATCGATGGCGCGGTGGGCGGCGCGCTGGCCGGCCTTGTCGCCATCGAAGCACAGGGTCGGCGTCGGATGCAGGCGCCACAGCCCCTCCATCTGCTCCTCGGTCAGGGCGGTGCCCATGGCCGCCACGGCCGGCACGCCGGCGCGCTGGCAGGCGATGACGTCCATATAGCCTTCGACCACCACCATGGGCGGCTTGCCCCCAAACTGGCCGCCCCCGCTCTGGCCGTCGTGCAGGATCTTGCGGGCCTCGAACAGGCCGTAGAGCACCCGCCCCTTGTGGAAGAGTTCCGTCTCGGGACCGTTCAGGTATTTGGCGCGGGCGTTGGGGTCCATGGCCCGGCCGCCGAACGACACCACCTTCCCCCGGGTGTCGGTGATCGGAAAGATGATCCGGTCGCGGAAGCGGTCATAGGGCTGGCCGCCGTCCTCGGGCGAGATCAGCACCCCGGCGTCGACCAGATCGCCCGGCTTGGCGCCCTTGGCGACCAGATAGTCCTTCAGCCCCGTGCGGTTGTTGGGCGCGAAGCCAATGCGGAAGCGGCTCCACTCCTTCTCGGGCAGGCCGCGCTTTTCCAGATAGGCGCGGGCGGCCTGACCGACCGGGCGGCGCAGCTCGGCCTCGAACCAGGCCGCGGCCAGCTCCATCCAGTCGCCCAGGGACGAGCGCTTCTGCTCCTCGCGGGCGGCGTGCGGGTCGACGGCGGGCAGGCTCATGCCGGCCTCGGCCGCCAGACGCTCGACCGCCTCGGCGAAGGTCAGCCGCTCGGTCTCCTGCAGGAAGCTGATGATGTCGCCGTGCTTGCCGCTGGAGAAGCAGTGATAGAAGCCCTTTTCGTCGTTGACGAAGAACGACGGGCTCTTCTCCTTGGTGAACGGCGACAGACCCGCGTACTCGCGCCCCTGCCGCCGCAGCTTCACCGTCTTGCCGACGACGTCGGACGGGCGAAGGCGGGACTTCAGTTCTTCGAGGAAACGGTCGTCGAAACGCATTGAGGCTGGGGGCCGATCGGTGAACGCGCATCATAGTGAAGCGCGGCGGCGCAGATATCGGACGTAGGTCCTTCGCCCACAAGTTTGGCGAGTCTGTGGATATCTCAAGCTCGGCATTAGGAACATCGCGTCCGCCCTCTCCGTTTTGAAAGCCGGAGCGCCTCGACGCGCCCCCAGCTTCCAAGCCCGCCACGGAGAAGACCCATGCCCCAGAGATGGAATGACCGCGAAGGCCGCTTCGACGTCGAAGCCGACGGCGATTTCGACCGGCAGCAAGGCTACGGCTACGACGCCGCGCGACGTCGCGATCCGGCCTATGACACTTCTCACCGCAACGAAGGCGGCTATCGCGGCGAGCGCGGCCCGCGTCGCCACGGCGGCGAGTTCCTTCGGGCGGCGCAAGCGGGCGGCGACATCGGCTATGGCCGTGTGGGCGGCCACGACTTCGGCGGCGCGACCGGCGACTACGGCTCCAGCGGCTATGCCAGCCGCACGGCCGATTATGGCGACGAACGCTATTTCGACGGCCGCGACCGCGATCGCCCGGATCGCGATGGCGCCTATGGCCGTGACTACAATCCCTATCGCTCGTTCAGCCCGCGCGACCAGCGCCCCCGCCACGAGGAGCGCACCTGGTTCGACCGGGCCCGCGACGAGGTCTCCTCCTGGATGGGCGACCACGACGCCCTGCGCCGCCGCGAGGCCGACGGCGCCCATCGCGGGCGCGGCCCCAAGGGCTATCGCCGCTCGGACGAGCGCATCCGCGAGGATGTCAGCGACCGGCTGACCGACGACAGCTGGCTGGACGCCAACGGCATCGAGGTGGCGGTCTCCGACGGTGACGTCACCCTGACCGGCACGGTCCGCTCGCGCGAGGACAAGAGACGCGCGGAGGCCCTGGCCGAGAGCGTCTCGGGCGTCGACAACGTGCAGAACAACCTGCGAGTCGACTGCGGGACCGACACGACGGCGACCACGGTTCCGGCGTCGCCGCTGGGTTAGAGTCCCGAAATCTCCTCCCTCGCGGTGCGGGGGAGGTGGCCCGGAGGGCCGGAGGGGGCTAACGCGGCTTACGTCCAGCTCGCCCCCTCAGCCGCTTCGCGACAGCTCCCCCGCAACGCGGGGGAGCATCTTCGGCCGCATACCCACGTTCTTGCCCGTCCGGCCAACTTGCCCTCGACAAGCGAGTATTAACGCCACAAACATCCCGGCTTCTCGTCGCGGGAGCACGCCCGCGCGCCGCACTGGGGTGTTTCGTGAAAGCGCTGTTCTTCTCGGTCTCCATCCTCTCCCTGGCCGCAACGGCGGTTATGGCCCAGACTTCTCCCCTGCCGGAGTCCGCGCCCCCGACCCCGCCGATCGAAGCCCCGCGCGACGTCCCGTACACGGCCGGCACGCTGAAGGTCGCCGTCGACGCCACCGATCTCGACCGCAAGATCTGGAACGTCACCACGACCATGCCGGTCAGCAAGGCCGGCGACTTCGTGTTCCTGTATCCGCAGTGGGTCCCGGGCGGCCACTCCCCGCGCAACGACCTGGACAAGCTGGCCGGCCTGGTGGTCACCGCCAACGGCAAGCGCATCCCCTGGACCCGCGACGTGGTCAGCGTCCACGCCTTCCACGTCGACGTCCCGGCCGGCGTCACCGAGCTGCAGATCAGCTACCAGTTCCTGACCGCCGTCGAAGGCAAGGTCGGCCGCATCGAGGTCACGCCCGAGATGCTGAACCTGCAATGGCTGCAGGTGACCATGTATCCGGCCGGCTACTACACCCGCCAGATTCCGATCGAGGCCAGCGTCAAGCTGCCGGAAGGCTGGAAGTTCGCTACAGCCCTGGAGACCGCCAAGACCGAGGGCCAGGTCACGACCTTCAAGCCGACCAATGTCGAGATCCTGGTCGACTCGCCGATGATGGCCGGCAAGTACTTCAAGTCGGTCGAGCTGGACCCCACCGGCTCGGCCCCGGTGCGCCTGAACCTGATCGCCGACAGCCCCGAGAACCTTGAGGCCAAGCCGGAATACATCCAGATCCACAAGGACCTCGTCCAGCAGGCCTACAAGCTCTACGGCTCGCACCACTACGATCACTACGACTTCCTGGTGGCGATGTCCGACAAGCTGGGCGGCATCGGCCTGGAGCACCATCGCTCCAGCGAAAACCGCGTCGCCCCGAAGTACTTCAACGAGTGGGACAAGAACTTCGTCGGCCGCGACCTGCTGAGCCACGAATACACCCACTCGTGGAACGGCAAGTTCCGCCGCGCCGCCGACCTGTGGACTCCGAACCTGAACGTGCCGATGCGCGACAGCATGATGTGGGTCTATGAGGGCCAGACCCAGTACTGGGGCAACGTGCTGGCCGCCCGCTCGGGCCTGCTGACCAAGCAGCAGGCGATGGACTCGCTGGCCGCCACGGCCGCCGTCTATGACAACCGCCGCGGCCGCGACTGGCGTCCGGTGCAGGACACCACCAACGACCCGATCATCGCCAACCGCAAGCCGCTGTCGTGGCTCTCCTGGCAGCGCAGCGAGGACTACTATTCCGAAGGCCTGCTGGTCTGGCTCGACGCCGACACCCTGATCCGCGAGAAGACCGGCGGCAAGAAGTCGCTGGACGACTTCGCCAAGGCCTTCTTCGGCGTCGACAACGGCTCGTACAGCGAGAAGACCTATACGTTCGACGACGTGGTCGGCGCTCTGAACGGCGTCTACGCCTATGACTGGGCGACGTTCCTGAAGACCCGCATCCAGGAGGTCCAGGAAAAGGCCCCGCTGGATGGCTTCGAGCGCGGCGGCTACAAGGTCGTCTATACCGACACCCCCACCGAATTCATGAAGTCGGCCGAGACCAAGGCCAAGAACACCCCGCTCAGCTACTCGCTGGGCCTGACGGTGGGTTCTGACGGCGTGCTGACCGACGTGCAGTGGGGCGGCCCCGCGTTCAAGGCCGGCCTGACCCAGGGCCTCACGGTCGTGGCCGTCAACGGCGAGCAGTTCGACGGCGACAAGCTCAAGGCCGCCGTCAAGACCGCCGCCAAGCCCGATGGTCAGCTGGTCGAGCTGCTGATCAAGGACGGCGGTCGCTACAAGATGGTCAAGATCGACTATCGCGGCGGCCTGCGCTACCCGCGCCTGGAGCGGATCGCCGGGACCCCGGACCGTCTCGGCGACATCCTGACACCGCGCAAATAGTTAACGAAATTCGCCGTCAGGTTGCGATCCGCTCGCAGCCTGCGACGATTTGGGGAAGGGCGGGAAGCCGACACCTGTGTCACCTTCCTGACTGTTCAATCCCTCTGAACGCGTACCGAAAAGGGCCCGCCCCCTCTCCCAAGCGGGCCCTTTTTTGCGTCCGGTTTGAACCCGCCCCATTTTTTCGTCCGGACATTGACGCTCGCGTGACAGCGAGGGAACGATGCGCCCCGCCGGGCTCGGGGGCCGCGGCGTTTCAGCGTCAGGGATCACCATGCTCGACCGTCGTCAGATCATGATGGGGACGGCGGCCGCCGCCCTTACCGCCGGCTTTGGGGCAACGGCTCTTCCGGCCTCGGCGGCCACACCGAAGGAACAGCTGTACGCGCTGTTCGACGCCTTCTTCGACGAGGACCTGAGCGACAGCCCCGAGCAGGCCACGAACCTGGGCCTCGACATCGGCAAGCACGCCGACGCCCGCTCGAAACTCTCGGACCGCTCGATCGCCGCCTGGAAGCGCGACCGCGCCGAGCCGGCCAAGCGCATCGCCCGCCTGAAGACAATCGACCGCAAGGCCCTGACGGGCGACGACGCCATCAACTACGACACCGCCCTGTTCAACTACGAGGCCCGCGAAGGGACCTCGCGCTTCGACTACGGCTCTGGCTCGCGACCGTTCGTGCTGACCCAGTACTATGGGGCCTATATCTCGACGCCCAATTTCCTGGACAGCAAGCACAAGATCGAGTCGGCCGCCGACGCCGACACCTACATCGCCCGCATGAAGGCCTTCGCGGGCGTGCTCGACCAGGAGACCGAACGGGCCAGCGCCGACGCGGCCAAGGGCGTGATTCCGTCGGACTTCATGGTCGACAAGGCCATCGCCCAGCTCACCCAGTTCCGCGCCATCCCGGTCGACAAGAACGTGCTGGTCGCCTCGGCCGCCCGTCGCGCCAAACAGTATGGCGACTACGACGTCCAGGCCGCCAAGGTCCTCACCGGCGAGATCCAGCCGGCCCTCGACCGTCAGATCGCCGCCCTGCAGGCCATGCGGCCCAAGGCCGTCCACGACGCCGGCATCGGTCGCCTGAAGGACGGCGACGCCTTCTACGCCGCCCTGCTGAAGATCTACACGACGACCAACAAAACCCCCGAGGAAGTCCACCGCCTGGGCCTGGACGAAGGCGCCGAGATCCAGGCGCGGATGGACGAGATCCTCAAGAAGCGCGGCCTGACGCAAGGATCGGTCGGCGCGCGGATGGCCAGCCTTGGAACCCAGCCCGACCAGGTGTTCCCCAACACCGACGAGGGCCGCGCCCAGATCCTCGACTATTGCCGCGGACGGCTGGCCAAGCTGCAGCCCGAGCTGCCGAAGTGGTTCGGCCTGATGCCCCAGATCCCGGTCGAGGTCCGTCGCGTGCCGACCTACACCGAGGCCGGCTCGTCGGGCGCCTATTACGAGCGGCCGGCCCTGGACGGCTCGCGTCCGGGCGCGGTCTATATCAACCTCAAGGACACGGCCGAGTGGCCGCGCCTGTCGCTGGCGACCCTGATCCACCATGAGGGCGCCCCCGGTCACCACTTCCAGCTGGCCCTGGTCGCCCAGAGCAACCTGCCCAAGCTGCGGCAGAACATGGGCTTCTCGGCCAATACCGAAGGCTGGGCGCTCTATGCCGAGCAGGTGGCCATGGAAATGGGCATGTACGAGGGCGACGACCTCAGCCTTCTGGGCATGTACCAGGCGCGCCTGTTCCGCGCCTCGCGCTGCGTGGTCGACACCGGCCTCCACGCCAAGGGCTGGAGCCGCGAGAAGGCCATCGCCTACATGGTCGAGACCGGCGGCGACTCGGTGGGCAAGATCTCCCGCGAGGTCGAGCGCTACTGCGCCAATCCCGGTCAGGCCTGCTCCTACAAGGTCGGCCACACCGTCTGGGCGGCGTCTCGCGAGCGCGCCAGGAAGCGCCTGGGCGGCAAGTTCGACATCAAGCGCTTCCACGACACCGCGCTGATGGTCGGCCCCGCGCCGCTGACGGTGCTGGAGGGGGTGATCGACCGCTGGCAGGGGTGAGCGAATACCTAAATAACTCTGTCATTCCCGCCACAAGGGCGGGAATGACGGCGATCGGGAAAATGAGACCGGTACCATTTCTCGCTTGAGTGGTCAGACAACCGCCTCCATAGTGCCTTGACGAAGGCGGCCCCAGAGCCGTCGGCCATTGCGCACCTTCGGGGAAACAAACGGATGACCACCACCCTCACCCGCCGCCTGTTCGGCGCGAGCCTCGCGGCGCTGTCCGCCGCCGCCATGCCCGGCCTGGCGCAAGCCGCCGACAAGGCTCCCAAGACGTCCGGCGGCAAGCCGCTCTACAAGGACGCCGCCCAGCCGATCGACGCCCGGGTCAAGGACCTGCTCTCCCGCATGACGCTGGAAGAGAAGGCCGCCCAGCTGATCGGCATCTGGCTGACCAAGAACAAGATTCAGACCCCCGAGGGCGAGTTCTCGCCGGAGGAGGCCAGCAAGAACTTCCCCAACGGCCTGGGCCAGATTTCGCGCCCGTCCGACCGCAAGGGCGCCAAGCCCGCCACGGTGATCGACGCGGCCGCCGGCGCCGACGACGGCGCGGTCAACCGCAACGCCAAGGAGACCGCGCGCTACACCAACGCCGCCCAGAAGTGGGCCGTGGAGAAGACGCGCCTGGGCATCCCGCTGCTGATGCACGACGAGGCCCTGCACGGCTATGTCGCCCGCGACGCGACCAGCTTCCCGCAGGCCATCGCCCTGGCCTCGACCTTCGACACCGAGCTGACCGAGAAGATCTTCGCCGTCGCCGCCCGCGAGATGCGCGCGCGGGGCTCTAACCTCGCCCTGGCTCCGGTGGTCGACGTGGCCCGCGACCCGCGCTGGGGCCGCATCGAGGAGACCTACGGCGAGGACCCGCACGTCTGCGCCGAGATCGGCCTGGCCGCCATCCGCGGCTTCCAGGGGACCACCCTGCCGCTGGCCAAGGACAAGGTCTTCGTCACCCTCAAGCACATGACCGGCCACGGCCAGCCCGAGAACGGCACCAATGTCGGCCCGGCCCAGATCGCCGAGCGCACCCTGCGCGAGAACTTCTTCCCGCCGTTCGAACGCGCCGTGACCGAGCTGCCCGTCCGCGCGGTCATGCCGTCGTATAACGAGATCGACGGCGTCCCCTCGCACGCCAACCGCTGGCTGCTGACCAAGATCCTGCGCGAGGAGTGGGGCTACAAGGGCTCGGTCCAGAGCGACTATTTCGCGATCAAGGAGCTGATCGCCCGCCACAAGCTGACCACCGATCTCGGCGAGACGGCGGTGATGGCCATGCACGCCGGCGTCGATGTCGAGCTGCCCGACGGCGAGGCCTACGTCCTGATCCCCGAACTGGTGAAGGCCGGCCGCATCCCGCAGTTCGAGATCGACGCCGCCGTGGCCCGCGTCCTGACCATGAAGTTCGAAGGCGGCCTGTTCGAGAACCCCTACTGCGACGAGAAGACCGCCGACGCCAAGACCGCGACGCCCGACGCCGTCGCCCTGGCCCGCGAGGCCGCACGCAAGGCCGTCGTGCTGCTCAAGAACGACAAGGGCGTGCTGCCGCTGGACGGCAAGAAGATCAAGCGCCTCGCCCTCCTGGGCACACACGCCAAGGATACGCCGATCGGCGGCTACTCGGACGTGCCGCGCCACGTGGTCTCGATCCACGAGGGCCTGACCGCGGAGGCCAAGGCCCAGGGCTTCGCGCTCGACTACGCCGAGGCCGTGCGCATCACCGAAGAACGCATCTGGGCGCAGGACGCCGTCAAGTTCGTCGATCCGGCCGTCAACGCCAAGCTGATCGCCGAGGCCGTCGAGGTCGCCAAGAAGGCCGACGTCGTCGTGATGGTGCTGGGCGACAACGAACAGACCAGCCGCGAGGCCTGGGCCGACAACCACCTGGGCGATCGCGAGAGCCTCGACCTGATCGGCCAGCAGAACGACCTGGCCAAGGCGATCTTCGACCTGGGCAAGCCGACCGTGGTGTTCCTGCTGAACGGCCGCCCGCTGTCGATCAACCTGCTGGCCCAGCGCGCCGACGCCATCATCGAGGGCTGGTACCTGGGCCAGGAGACCGGCAACGCCGCCGCCGACGTCCTATTCGGCCGCGCCAATCCGGGCGGCAAGCTGCCGGTCAGCATCGCCCGCGACGTCGGTCAGCTGCCGATCTACTACAACCGCAAGCCCACGGCCCGCCGCGGCTATCTGGGCGGCGACACCAGCCCGCTCTATCCGTTCGGCTTCGGTCTCTCGTACACCACCTTCGACATCGGCGCCCCGCGCCTGGCCAAGGCCAAGATCGGCCAGGGCGAGACCGTCAAGGTCGAGGTTGACGTGACCAACACCGGCAAGGCTGCCGGCGACGAGGTCGTCCAGCTCTACATCCACGACGAGCAGGCCTCGGTCACCCGTCCGGTGCTGGAGCTGAAGCACTTCAAGCGCGTGACCCTTGCGGCCGGCGCCAGGACCACGGTGAGCTTCGAGATCAAGCCGTCGGACCTGTGGATGTGGAACCTCGACATGAAGCGCGTCGTCGAGCCGGGCGACTTCTCGATCCTGGTCGGGCCGAACTCCGTGGACCTGAAGAAGGCGACGCTCACCGTCGCCTGAGGCGTCCAGCTTCACTCACCTCGATCATTCCTCGTCATCCCGGCCGCGCCGCGGCCGGGATGACGAGAGGAATAGGGCCGGCGTCTCCGCCCCCCTTAGGTAACAATCGAAAGCCAAGTTTGATCGCGGCGGGGTTCAGTCCCGGCGCGTAAGGGCCCATATCACGGCCATGTCCGCTTCCGACCGCGCCCATACTCGCGCCGCCTTGGCCCGCGCCGACGCCGCTGCGTTCACCGACGCCGAGATCGACACCCTGGTCGAGACCTTCTATGCGCGCGTCCGCCGTCACCATCGCCTGGGCCCGATCTTCGAGAGGGCGATCGGCGAGGACGGCTGGCCCGCGCACTTGGCGACCCTGAAGGACTTCTGGTCGTCGGTGCTGAACACCTCCGGCCGCTACAAGGGCCAGCCGGTGACCGTCCATCAGCACGTCGAGGGGCTGACCGAGGGCCTGTTCATGCCGTGGCTGAACCTCTTCCATCAGACCTGCGTCGAGCTGTTCGACGCCCCGCGCGCCGCCATCGTCGGCCAGAAGGCCGAGCGCATCGCCCGCAGCCTGAAACTCGGCGTGTTCTTCAAGCCGGACGCGGTCGCTTGAGCGGCTTGGCCGACGACGGCTTCGTCCGCTTCGAAGCCGCCGAGACCCAAGCCCTGCTCGGCCCCGAGGCCATGGCCCAGTGGCCGGCCTTCGCCGAAAGCTGGAACGACCTTCCCCTCGACGGCTTCATGGCCGACGGCGGCCGCTATCGTCGCCGGCGGTTCGCGGCCTTCGCCGCCGCGCCCGGCGAGATCGCGCGCAAGCCGCACCAGCCGCACTGGCAGAGCCGCGACTACAACCCGCTGAACGGCGGCGTGCAGCGCTGGTTCGAGCCGGTCACCGACGCCATCGCCGAGCACCCGGTGACGCAAGGCGTCATCCGCGCCGGCCTGGAGCGCTTCCATCCGCTGTCGGGATCCCCAGCCACGCCGTGGCACGTCGAACTCCACCAGTTCCGCATCGAGGCCCGGGCCGACGAGGCGGGTTTGCCGACGCCCGAGGGCGCGCATCGCGACGGCGTCGACTGGGTGATCGTCATGCTGGTGGATCGCCGCAACGTCGACAGCGGCGTCACCGACATCTACGCCCCCGACGGGACGAGCCTGGGCTCCTTCACCCTGACCGCGCCCGGCGACGCGGTTTTCCTGGATGACCACCGCGTGCTGCACGGCGTCACGCCGATCCGGCCGCACGATCCGGAGCTGCCCGCCCTGCGCGATGTGCTGGTCGTCACATACAGGCAGGGCTCGGACGTCGCACGGTAGAGCTCGCGGCGCGGTTGCGCCTGCGACCGTTTGCCTCACCGCTCACCCGTTTAGACCGTGATCACAACGTGACACGGTGAGGCTTGGCCCCTTCGACAGGATTGAGCGTCCGCGTATGTCTCGAGACGACCAAGGCCAGCCCCCCTGTTCGCCGCTGACCAAGGCGCCGGGGGAAAGGCGCGCCGTCTTCTCCAGCGCGATGGCTGACGCCGTCCCGATCCTGATCAGCTATGTCGACCGCGAGCAGCGCTATCGCTTCGTCAACCGCGCCTACGAGCGCTGGTTCGGGGTCGACCGCTCGCAGATCGAGGGCAAGACCCTGGCCGAGGTCCTGGGTCCGGAAGCCTATGACTTGGTGCGGGATCACGCGGCCCGCGCCCTGGCCGGCGAGAGCGTCACCTTCGAGGCCGAACACAACTACCAAGGCGCTGGCGCCCGCCACATCGAGGCCCAGTACGTTCCCGATATCGCCCGCGACGGCGAGATTCCCGGCTACTACGTCCTGGTCAACGACATCACCGACCGCAGGAAGACCGCCGCCGAACTTGAACGGATGCTGGCCGGCGAGCGGCGCCGCGGCGCCCTGCTGGATCTCGGCCAGAAGCTGCGCGACGAGGCCGATCCCATCGTCATCGCCCAGACCGCGGCGCGGATGCTGACCGAGCAGTTCGGCGTCGCCCGGGCCGGCTATGCGGAGATGGATCTCGTCAACGATCTGGCCGACATCGTCGCCGACGACGGCGGGACCGATCGCGGCGTCGCGCGGTTGAGCGGACAGCGGATCCACCTCGAGGACTTCGGCCCCCTGATGAGCGCCGACATGCGCGCGGGACGCGTGGTCGCGGTGGGCGACGTGGCCCTGGACGATCGCACCAACGCCACGGACGCCCTGGAGGCCTATGCCGCCCTCGGCGTGCGGGCCTTCATGACCATCTCGCTGATCAAGGCCGGACGGCTGTCGGCCTATCTGTTCCTGGCGCACGATGAACCGCGCGCCTTTTCAAGCGACGAGATCGCCTTCGTCGCCGACGTGGCCGAACTGATCTGGATTTCCAGCGAGCGAGCCCGCTCGGACCTGGCCCTTAAGCGCGCCGTCGAGACCGAGCGCCTGTTGATCCGCGAGGTCGACCATCGCGCCAAGAACGTCCTGGCCGTGGTCCAGTCCCTGGCCCAGCTGACCCCGTTTCATAGCAAGGAACAGTATGTCGAGGCGCTGTCGGGCCGCATCGGCTCGCTGGCCCGCGCCCATAGCCTGCTGTCGAACGCCCGCTGGAGCGGCGTTGACCTGCACGACCTGCTGCGGCTGGAGCTGGACCCCTATCGCTGCGCGGATGGCGTTGGGGGCGAAGAGCAACTGGTCATCGAGGGCCCGCCGGTCCTGATCGACGCCCAGGGCGCCCAGTCCCTGGCCCTGGTGCTGCACGAGCTGGCCACCAACGCGTCGAAGTACGGCGCCCTGGCCCGGCCGGAGGGTCGGCTGTCGGTGACCTGGCGCTGGGATGGAGACGGCGCGCTGCGCCTCGTCTGGCGCGAGGAAGCCGGCGCGCGGGTCACCCCGCCCCAACGGCGCGGCTTCGGCTCGACCCTGATCGAGAGCGCGGTGAAACAGGCCGCCGCCCGCGTGACCCTGGACTGGCGCCCCGAGGGCCTGGAGGTCCGACTCGACATCCTGACCGGCGTCCAGGCCCGCGCGGCCGAGAGCATTCCGGCCTATCGTCCCGGGCTGGCGACCGACGACAGCCCGGCCCTGCGCGACCAGCGCGTGCTGGTGGTCGAGGACGAGGCCGTCGTCGCCATGGAGCTTGCCCGCGTCCTGACCGCCGCCGGCGCCAAGGTCGTCGGCCCGGCCGGCACGATCGAGGAGGCCCTGGGCCTGCTGGACGACGGCCAGCCGATCGACCGGGCCCTGCTGGACGTCAATCTGGGCGGCCGCCTGATCACACCGGTGGCGGCGGCCCTGACCAACCGGCGCATCCCTTTCGTCTATCTGACGGGCTACCAGGAGCCCGATGTCGACGACGGTCCCGTTCTGAGAAAGCCGGTGGCGGCGAGCACCCTGTTGGGCGCCCTCGCCCGCGGCGCGGCGGCGCCGGCGCGGTAAGGGTTCCGCTTTCTTTGGCCGTGGGCCGCCCCGGCGAGTCTTGTGGCTTGAAATTGCAATTCGTTCTCAAGTAAGGACGAGCCTCCATCGCCAGGTTCGTCAGAACGCCGTGAAATCCGCCGCCGATCAGCATCGTCGATCCTTCTGGCTGAAGCAGTTGCATCAGTGGCATTGGATCAGCGCGGCCCTGTCGCTGATCGGCATGCTGCTGTTCGCGATCACCGGCCTCACCCTGAACCACGCCGGCCAGATCGAGGCCAAGCCCGTGGTGGTGTCCCGCAAGGCCACCCTGCCGCCCGACCTGCTGGCCCTGCTGGCCAAGGGTCCCGAAGAGGGCAAGCGGCCCCTGCCCGTCGCGCTCGAGCCCTTTCTCGACAGGGCCGTCGGCGCCGAGGTGGCGGGGCGTGAGGGCGAGTGGTCGGCCGACGAGGTCTATGTCGCCCTGGCCCGGCCGGGCGGCGACGCCTGGGTCTCGATCGACCGCGAGACCGGCGCCGTCGAGCACGAGAAAACCACGCGCGGCGCGATCTCGCTGCTCAACGACCTGCACAAGGGCCGCAATTCCGGCAAGGCCTGGAGCTGGTTCATCGACATCTTCGCCCTGGCCTGCGTGATCTTCACGGTCACCGGCCTGATCCTGCTGCAGTTCCACGCCCGCGCCCGGCCTCTGACCTGGCCGCTGGTCGGGCTGGGCCTGGTCGTCCCCGTCATTCTCGTCATCCTATTCGTCCACCTTTAGAGGCAGACCCCGTGAAGCGTTCGATCTCACTCCTGACTTTCGCTGGCGCCGCCGCTGGCGCTGCGCCGACCCTGGCCGCGGACTTGAACGTCACCGTCGAGGTGCCGAAGCTGACGGTCGCCGAGTACCATAAGCCCTACGTCTCGATCTGGATCGAGAACCCGGCCGACAGCACCGCCGCCGGCACCCTGGCCGTCTGGTACGACGCCGACAACCGCGAGGACAAAGGCGCCAAGTGGCTGAAGGACATGCGCCAATGGTGGCGCAAAGCCGGCCGCGAAATGAGCTTCCCGACCGACGGCGTCAGCGGCGCGACGCGCGCGCCAGGGCCGCAGAAGCTGGTCTTCGCCGGCTCCAAGGGCGCCCTGAAGGACCTCAAGCCCGGCGCCTACAACCTGGTCGTCGAAGCCGCCCGCGAGGTCGGCGGCCACGAGGCCGTCCGCGTGCCGTTCGTCTGGGGCAAGCCCGGCAAGCCCGCCACGGTCAAGGGTTCCTCGGAACTCGGCGCCGTCACCGTTTCCGTGAAGTGAGAAAAGCCATGACCTTCAAGAAGCGCCTGCTGGCCGCCGCAGCCTACCTGCTTGTTGGCGGCGTGGCCGCCCTCGCCCTGCCGATGACCGCCTCGGCCCACCGGGGCTGGATCGTACCGTCGGCCACCGTGCTGTCGGGCGACGTCTGGGTGACGTTCGACGCGGCCATCTCCAACGAGCTGTTCTATCCCGACCATAACGCCATGCGCCTGGACGGTCTGGTCGTCACCGCGCCCGACGGCGCGATCGACAAGATCCAGAACGGCGCGACGGGCAAGTACCGTTCGACCTTCGACGTGGCCCTGACCAAGCCGGGCACCTGGAAGATCGGCTCGGCCAGCCAGAGCGTGATGGCCAGCTACACCGAGAACGGCGAGGTCAAGCGCTTCCGCGGCTCGCCCGAGGACTTCGCCAAGCAGGTCCCCGCCGGCGCCGCCGACCTGAAGACCATCAAGAGCTTCAACCGCAACGAGGCCTTCGTCACCCGCGACAAGCCGACGACCGAGGTGTTCAAGCCGACCGGCAAGGGTCTCGAACTCGCGCCGATCACCCACCCCAACGACCTGGTCGCCGGCGAGCCCGCCAGCTTCAAGTTCCTGATCGACGGCAAGCCCGCCGCCGATCTCGAAGTGACCATCGCCGAAGGCGGCTCGCGCTACAGCCCGCGTCCTGACGTCAAGCTGAAGACCGGCCCCGACGGCGTCCTGAAGTTCACCCTGCCGGAAGCCGGCATGTACTGGATCAACGCCACGGTCCGCACCGGCGCCATGCCGGGTCGCGGTCCGGGCCCGGGCGGCCCCGGTGGTGGAATGGGCGGCGGCCAGCAAGGCCCGGCCACGCCGCTGGCCGGCGACGGCTACAGCGCCAGCTACACCGCCACGATCGAAGCCCAACGGCCGTAAGATCGACTGCTGAATGCTCCCTTCCCCCATCAAGGGGGAAGGGTTCGATCTGAATGGCCATGCCCCGCGTCCTTATCCCCGCCATGACCACGCCGCCCGCCCGCCCCGTCGGCGGGACCGTTCGCGCGTTCGGCGGCGCGACCATGGGGACGACATGGTCGGTCAAGGCCGTGCTGCCGGCCACCACCGACCTCCTTGCCCTCGAGGCGATGGTCCAGCGCGCCCTCGATACGGTCGTCGCCGAGATGAGCCCTTGGGAGCCGCTGTCGGACCTCTCTCGCTACAACCGCGCCGCGCCCGGGACCTGGACCCAACTGCCCGCCGCGATGGCCGCCGTCCTGCGCCGAGCTATTGAAGTGGCGGAACGGTCGCACGGCGCCTTCGACCCGACCCTGGGGGCCCTGACCGAACTCTGGGGCTTCGGCCCGCGCCCGTTTTCGGGGGCGCCGCCGCCGGCCGGCGACATCATGCCGCTGCGTGACGCCATGGGCTGGACACGCCTGACGCTGGACGGCGACGCCCTGTTGCAGCCCGGCGGCGTTCGTCTCGACCTCAACGGCATCGCCAAGGGCTTCGGGGTCGACCAGGCCGCCACCGCCCTCGATCGGGCCGGCGTGAAGAGCTACCTCGTCGAGGTCGGCGGCGAGTTGCGCGGCGTCGGCGCCAAGCCTGACGGCCAGCCCTGGTGGGTCGAGCTGGAGAGGCCGCCGCCAAAGGGCCTGGCCGCCAATGACGCCGAGAAGACCGTCGTCGCTCTGCACGATCTCTCCGTCGCCACCTCGGGCGACTATCGCCGGTTCTTCGACCACGACGGCCGCCGCTACGCCCACACCCTGGACCCGGCCACCGGCGCGCCGACCACCCACGCGACCGTCAGCGTCACGGTGCTGGCCAAGGACTGCATGAGCGCCGACGCCTGGGCCACAGCCCTGACGGTCATGTCCCCCGACGCCGCCCTGGCTTTCGCCGCCGAGCACGACCTCGCGGCCCTGATCGTCAGCGGACGCAGCGACGGGCTGGAAGAGCGCCTCTCGCCGGCCCTACGAGCGATGCTGGACTGATGGTCGACTTCTCCGCCTTCCCGCCCGAAACGCGGCGGTTGATCGAGGCCGGCGCCGTGGCTGGCATCTACGCCCTGTTCTGCGCCGGGATCGCCTTGCGCGAGGGCCTGCGCCGCGCCGCCACGCGCCAGGCCGCCGACGCCCTGTCGCAGGGCCCGGGCGAACCCGTTCTGGTCGCCTTCGCCAGCCAGACCGGCTTCGGCGAGGAACTGGCCAACGCCACCGCACGGGCCCTGGCCGCGGCTGGCGCGCCCGTCACCTTGCGCGACTTGGCGAACGTCACCGCCGCCGACCTGACCGGCCGCGCCCTGTTCATCGTCAGCACCACCGGCGAGGGCGACGCCCCCGACCCGGCCCGCGCCTTCATCCGCGACGTGATGAAGGACGGCATCGACCTGTCCAGCCTGCGCTACGGCGTGCTGGCCTTGGGGGACTCGACCTACGCCGCGTTCTGCGCGTTCGGCCGCGAGCTCGACGCCTGGCTGTCACGGTCCGGCGCCGCGCCGCTGTTCGACCGGGTCGACGTCGACGACGGCGATCCGGCCGCCCTGCGCCATTGGCAAGGGCAGCTGAGCCTGCTGACCGGCGTCACCGACGCGCCCGACTGGAGCCGTCCGGCCTACGGTCGCTGGACCCTTGCCGAGAGGACCTTGCTCAATCCCGGCAGCCCCGGCGGCGAGGCCTGGCACGTCCGCCTCGCCCCAACAGACGGCGCGACCTGGGAAGCCGGCGACATCCTGGAGATCGGCCCGCGCAACAACCCCGCCGAAGTCGCCGCGCTCGGTCTTCCTCCGGAAACAGCCAACACCCTGTCGGGCCTGCGCCTGCCGCACGAGCCCGCCGCGATCGAGGCCCTGCGCGGTCTCTCGGCCGAAGCTCTGGCAGAGCGCCTGACGCCGCTGCCGCACCGCGAATACTCGATCGCGTCCTTGCCCTCTGATGGCGGAGTCGAGCTGATCGTCCGCCTGACGCCCCGCGCCGACGGCGCTCCAGGCCTGGGCTCGGGCTGGTTGTGCCGCTTCGCCGAGGTCGGCGGGATGATCGACGCCCGCGTGCGAACCAACCGGAGCTTCCACGCCCCGGAAGCTTCGCGCCCACTCATCCTGATCGGCTCGGGAACAGGCCTGGCCGGGCTGCGCGCTCACCTGAAGGCCCGCGCGGCCCTGGGCGTCCGCTGGAACTGGCTGGTCTTCGGCGAACGGACGGCCGCCCACGATTATTTCCACCGCGAGGAGATCGAGGGCTGGCGGGACTCGGGCCTTCTGGACCGCGTCGACCTGGCCTTCTCGCGCGACCAGGCCGACCGCGTCTATGTCCAGCACCGCCTGCGCGCGGCGGCCGACGTGTTGCGCCGCTGGGTCGCCAACGGCGCGGCCATCTATGTCTGCGGATCGCTGGAGGGGATGTCGCGCGACGTCCACGCGGCCCTGGTCGAGGTGCTGGGCGCCGAGACGCTGGAGCGGCTGACCGACAAGGGGCGGTATCGGCGGGACGTGTACTAGCGCTTGAGCAGGCTGGCCCGCTCCTCCGGCGTATTCGCCCCGCGCAGCCGGTCCCTCGCCGCCTCGGGAACCGGCAGCGCCATCAGCCCCGCTCGCTCCACGAACCGCCGCAGCGGCCACCCGGCCTCGGCGTCGCCCGGGATCGCGCCCGCCTCGACCACCATCGGAACCGGCAGACCCTCGTAATAGCCGCCGCCCATCAGCAGCGGCGCAAGGTCGTCGGCCGTCACGGTCGGCGCATCCACCGCCAGCACCAGCAGCCGCGCCGTTCCCAGCGCCCGCGCCCCGGCCAGCACCCCGCCGACCGGGCCCGCGAACGCCTCGTCGTCGGCGACCCACGGCAGGCCCAGATCCGCTCCCGCCGTCACCAGCGCCTCCGCGCCGACCGCCTTGGCCAAGGCCGCCACCCGGTCCACCGCCCGCGCGCCGTCCCAATCGAGCAAGGCCTTGTCGCGTCCCATTCGCCGGGACGCGCCGCCGCACAGTATGATCGCGCCGAATTTGGTCATGCCCGCGTCTTAGCAGGATTTGGCGCCGGTCTTCCAAGCTGTGCCCGAAGCGGTCTAGTGTCCGCCGCGCAAAGGGACGAAGTAAGAATGAGCCAGCCTGTCGAGCGTCAGCGTCGTCGGACGACCCAGAGCGCCACCATCCGCGACGTGGCCGCCCGGGCGGGCGTTTCGCCGATGACCGTCTCGCGCGTCATCAACCGCGAGAGCACCGTCAAGGACGAGACCCGCGCCCTGGTCGAACAGGCCATCGCCGACCTCAACTACGCGCCCAACCCCGCCGCCCGCAGCCTGGCCGGCAGCGCGCCCTTCCGCATCGGCCTGCTCTACGACAACCCCTCGACCGGCTATCTGTCGGAGTTCCTGGTCGGAGCCCTGGACGAGAGCAGCCGCACCGGCGCCCAGATCGTCATCGAGAAATGCGCCGAACCGGAGCTGGCCGGCGCCACCCTGGCCCGCCTGCTGAAGACCGGCGTCGACGGTTTGATCCTGCCGCCGCCGCTGTGCGAGTCGCCCGAGGTGCTGGCCGAGATCCGCGCCGCCGGCGCCGCCGCCGTGGCCGTCGCCCCGGGCACGGCCAGCGCCGACATGGCCACCATCCGCATCGACAACGAGGCCGCCGCCTACGAGCTGACCCAGCACCTGATCAGCCTGGGCCACAAGCGCTTCGGCTTCATCAAGGGCCACCCGAACCAGACGGTCAGCCAGCAGCGCCTGGACGGGTTCATGGCCGCCCTGAAGGCCGCCGGCGTCCCCATGGAGGACATCCGGGTCGAGCAGGGCTACTTCACCTATCGCTCGGGCCTGGACGCCGCCGAACGGCTGCTGGCCGCCGAGCCGCGCCCGACCGCGATCTTCGCCGCCAACGACGACATGGCCGCCGCCGCCGAGGGCCTGGCGCACAGGCTGGGCCTGGACGTGCCGGGCGACGTCTCGATCGTCGGCTTCGACGACACCTCGATCGCCGACAACATCTGGCCGGCCCTGACCACCGTCCACCAGCCGATCGCCGCCATGGCCCGCGCCGCCGTCGATCTGGTCCTGGAAGAAATCCGCCGCAAGCGCGACGGCAGCGGCGAGCCAAGGCAGCTGATGCATCCTCACACCCTGATCGTGCGGGATTCCAGCGGGCCCGTGGCGCGGTAGATCACCCTTCCCCGCCAGCGCCCTCGGCGCGGAACACGGCGTTTAGCGGATTGGTCTGACAAGTCGCTTGCGAGTTAGACATGTTAGCGCTACCAAGATCCTGATGAACGAGCGCCGCCGTGTCGGCAGCTTCCAGACGCTCGAACTTGGGGAGACGACGCCGTGGGCGTGAGTGAATTCCTTCCGGAAGACTGGGAAAGCGCGACCTTGCTGGGCCGCATCGACTTCGGCGATGGCCCGACGCCCGTGCTGGTGCGCGGCGGTCGCGTCGAGGACGTCTCAAAGATCGCCCCGACCGTCGCCGACCTGATGAACGCCTATCCGCCCGGCTCCGAAATCCCGCGCGGCGAGGACAAGGGTCCGCTGGAAGCCCTCGACATCCGCCCCATCTGGGAAGACCCCGAAGGCGCGGCGGCCGTGAAGCTGCTCGCCCCCGTCGATCTGCAGTGCCTGAAGGCCGCCGGCGTGACCTTCGCCGTCTCGACCCTGGAGCGGGTGATCGAGGAACGCGCGCGCGGCGACGCCGCCGCCGCCCTGAAGATCCGCGAACAGCTCTCGGCCAGCATGGGCGGCGATCTGAAGAGCGTGAACCCGGGCTCGGAAGGCGCCGAGCGCCTGAAGCAGACCCTGATCAAGGACGGCCTGTGGTCTCAGTATCTCGAGGTCGCCATCGGCCCCGACGCCGAGATCTTCACCAAGGGCCCGACCCTGTCGTCGATGGGCTGGGGCGACCATGTCGGCGTCCGCTACGACAGCCACTGGAACAACCCCGAGCCGGAGGTCGTGCTGCTGTGCGACGGTTCGGGCCAGATCCGTGGCGCGTCGCTAGGCAACGACGTCAACCTGCGCGACTTCGAAGGCCGCTCGGCCCTGCTGCTCAGCAAGGCCAAGGACAACAACGCCTCGTGCGCCATCGGTCCGTTCTTCCGCCTGTTCGACGACACCTTCGCCCTGGACGACGTCCGCTCGGCCGAGGTCGAGCTGAAGATCACCGGCCGCGACAACTTCGTGCTCGACGGCAAGTCGAACATGAGCCTCATCAGCCGCGACCCCGCCGTGCTGGCCGGCCAGGCGTTTGGCAAGCAGCACCAGTATCCGGACGGCTTTGCCTTGTTCCTGGGCACCATGTTCGCGCCGATCCAGGATCGCGACACGCCAGGCCAGGGCTTCACCCACAAGGTCGGCGACCGGGTGCGCGTCTCGACGCCGAAACTGGGCGTGCTCGAGAACGAGGTCACCACCTGCGACAAGGCCAAGCCGTGGACGTTCGGCATCTCGGCCCTGATCCGCAACCTGGCCGGCCGCGGCCTGCTCTAATCGAAGGACCATCGGCATGACCGACACCCTGCGCCACTACATTGGCGGCGAACGCGTCGCGGCCGACGCCCCGGCCGAAAGCCTGAACCCGTCCAACACCAACGACGTCGTCGCCAAGGTGCCGATGGGCGGCCAGGCCGAGGTCGACGCCGCCGTCGACGCGGCCAAGAAAGCCTTCCCGTCCTGGTCGGAAGCCTCGCCGGAAGTCCGCTCGGACCTGCTGGACAAGGTCGGCTCGACCATCATCGCCCGCAGCGCCGACATCGGCCGCCTGCTGGCCCGCGAGGAAGGCAAGACGGTCGCCGAAGGGATCGGCGAGACCGTCCGCGCCGGCCGCATCTTCAAGTATTTCGCCGGCGAGGCCCTGCGTCGCCACGGCCAGAACCTGGAGAGCACCCGTCCGGGCGTCGAGGTGCAGACCTACCGCCAGGCCGTCGGCGTGTTCGGCCTGGTCACCCCCTGGAACTTCCCGATCGCCATCCCGGCCTGGAAGGCGGCGCCAGCCCTGGCCTTCGGCAACACCGTGGTGATCAAGCCGGCAGGCCCGACCCCGGCCACCGCCAACGTGCTGGCCGATATCATGATGGAATGCGGCGCGCCGGCCGGCGTGTTCAACATGCTGTTCGGTCGCGGATCGATGGGCGACGCCCTGGTCAAGCACAAGGACGTCGACGGCGTCTCTTTCACCGGCTCGCAGGGCGTGGGCGCCCAGGTCGCCGCCGCAGCCGTCGCCCGCCAGGCCCGCGTGCAGCTGGAGATGGGCGGCAAGAACCCGCTGATCATCCTGGACGACGCCGATCTGGAACGCGCCGTCGCCATCGCCCTGGACGGTTCGTTCTACGCCACCGGCCAGCGCTGCACCGCCAGCTCGCGCCTGATCGTCCAGGACGGCATCCACGACAGGTTCGTGGCCCTGCTGGCCGAGAAGGTCGCCGCCCTGCGCGTCGGCGACGCTCTGGACCCCAGCACCCAGATCGGCCCGGCCGTCTCCGAAGACCAGATGGAGACGTCGTACAAGTACATCGACATCGCCAAGGGCGAAGGCGGCCGCCTAGTCACCGGCGGCGATCGCCTGAAGCTCGACAATCCGGGCTGGTACGTGCAGCCGACCCTGATCGCCGACACCCAGGCCGGCATGCGGATCAACAACGAGGAGGTCTTCGGCCCCGTCGCCTCGACCATCCGCGTCGGGTCGTACGAGGAGGCCCTGGAGATCGCCAACGGCGTCGAGTTCGGCCTGTCGGCCGGCATCGCCACGACCTCGCTGAAATACGCCCGCCACTTCCAGCGTCACGCCAAGGCCGGCATGACCATGGTCAATCTGGCCACGGCCGGCGTCGACTATCACGTGCCGTTCGGCGGCACGAAGAGCAGCTCGTACGGCGCGCGCGAACAGGGCTTCGCCGCCGTCGAGTTCTTCACCCAGACCAAAACCTCCTACTCGTGGTCCTAAGCAGCATGTCCTCCGCCATCTATCCCAGCCTGAAGGGCAAGCGCGTCGTCATCACCGGCGGCGGCTCGGGCATCGGGGCCGGCCTCGTCGCCGGCTTCGTGCGCCAAGGCGCGGAGGTGATCTTCCTCGACATCGTCGACGCGGATTCCACCGCCCTGGTCGCGCAACTGTCCGAGGGCGCGGCCATCGCGCCGGTCTACAAGCGCTGCGACCTGATGGACCTGGCCGCCCTGAAGGCGACCTTCGCCGAGATCGGCGACGTCGACGTGCTGGTCAACAACGCCGGCAACGACGACCGCCATACCCTGGCCGACCTGACGCCGGAATACTGGGACAACCGCATCGGCGTGAACCTGCGCCACATGGTGTTCGCGGCCCAGGCGGTCGCGCCCGGCATGGCCAAGCGCGGCGGCGGGGCGATCATCAACTTCGGCTCGATCAGCTGGCACCTGGGCCTGGAGGATCTGGTCCTCTACGAAACCGCCAAGGCGGGCATCGAGGGCATGACCCGCGCCCTGGCCCGCGAGCTGGGCCCCGACGACATCCGCGTCACCTGCGTGGTGCCGGGCAACGTCAAGACCAAGCGCCAGGAGAAGTGGTATACGCCGGAAGGCGAGGCCGAGATCGTCAAGGCTCAGTGCCTGAAGGGCCGCATCGCGCCGGAGAACGTCGCCTCGCTGGTGCTGTTCCTGGCTTCGGACGACGCCTCGCTCTGCACCGGTCACGAATACTGGATCGACGCGGGCTGGCGTTAACCGGGATTGGCCCGTTCGACGAAAGGAGGACTTCCCTGAAAGCCCTCCCCGCCTTATCGAACGGCCAACACCGGTTCTACGGAGACTTCGAGTATGAGCGCCGCCACCTGCGTCTGGGATCTGAAGGCCACTCTGGGCGAGGGTCCCATCTGGACCGGCAATGCGCTATGGTTCGTGGACATCAAGGGCCACAAGGTTCACCGCTACAGCCCCGCCAGCGGCGAGGGCCTGGTGGTCAACACGTCCGAGCCGGTGACCTTCCTGGCGCCGCTGGCCGGCGGCGGCGGCTTCGTGGCCGGCCTGAAGTCGGGCCTGCACAGGTTCCACGTCGCGACCGGCTTCCAGCGCTTCCTCGAGATCGAGGATGCGGCGCTGAACAACCGCCCCAACGACGCCACGGTCGACACCAAGGGCCGCCTGTGGTTCGGCACCATGCACGACGGCGAAACCGACAAGACCGGCTCGCTCTACCGCATGGACGCCCACGGCGTCGCGCGGATGGAGAAAAACATCTGCATCACCAACGGCCCGTGCGTCTCGCCCGACGGCAAGACCTTCTACCACACCGACACCCTGGAAAAGACGATCTGGGCCTATGACCTCTCCGAGGACGGCCTGCTGTCGAACAAGCGCGTCTTCGTGCAGATCGCCGTCGGCGACGACGTCTATCCGGACGGCTCGGTGGTCGATTCCGAGGGCTATCTGTGGACCGCCCTGTGGGGCGGCTTCGGCGCCATCCGCTTCGCCCCGACGGGCGAGGCCGTGGCCCGCATCGAGCTGCCCGCGCCCAACGTCACCAAGCCCTGCTTCGGCGGGCCTGACCTCAAGACCCTGTTCTTCACCACCGCTCGCAAGGACCTGAGCGACGAGACCCTGGCCCAGTATCCGCTGGCCGGGGGTCTGTTCGCCGTGCAGGTCGATGTCGCGGGTCAGCCGCAATACGAGGTACGCCTTGTCTAACCGTACGCCCCGCCGGTTCCGGTCCCGCGATTGGTTCGATAATCCCGACCACATCGACATGACGGCGCTCTATCTGGAGCGCTTCATGAACTACGGGATCACGCCGGAGGAGCTGCGCAGCGGCAAGCCGATCATCGGCATCGCCCAGACCGGCAGCGACATCTCGCCGTGCAACCGCATCCACCTGGATCTGGTGACGCGGGTGCGCGACGGGATTCGCGACGCCGGCGGCATCCCCATGGAGTTTCCGGTCCACCCGATCTTCGAGAACTGCCGTCGACCGACGGCGGCGCTGGACCGGAACCTCTCCTATCTGGGCCTCGTCGAGACCCTGCACGGCTATCCGATCGACGCCGTGGTCCTGACCACCGGCTGCGACAAGACCACGCCCGCCGGCATCATGGCCGCCACCACGGTGAACATCCCGGCCATCGTGCTGTCGGGCGGCCCCATGCTGGACGGCTGGCACGAGAACGAGCTGGTCGGCTCGGGCACGGTGATCTGGCGCTCGCGCCGCAAGCTGGCGGCCGGCGAGATCACCGAGGAAGAGTTCATCGACCGCGCCGCCTCGTCGGCGCCGTCGGCCGGTCACTGCAACACCATGGGCACGGCCTCGACCATGAACGCCGTCGCCGAGGCCCTGGGTCTGTCCCTGACCGGCTGCGCCGCCATCCCGGCCCCCTACCGCGAGCGCGGCCAGATGGCCTACAAGACCGGCCAGCGGATCGTCGACCTGGCGTATGAAGACGTCAAACCGCTCGACATTCTCACGAAGAAGGCCTTCGAGAACGCCATCGCCCTGGTGGCGGCGGCCGGCGGCTCGACCAACGCCCAGCCGCACATCGCGGCCATGGCCCGTCACGCGGGCCTGGAAATCACCGCCGACGACTGGCGCGCGGCCTACGACATCCCGCTGATCGTCAACATGCAGCCGGCCGGCAAGTATCTGGGCGAGCGCTTCCACCGGGCCGGCGGCGCCCCCGCCGTGCTGTGGGAGCTGCTGCAACAGGGCCGTCTGCACGGCGACGTTCTGACGGTCACCGGCAAGACCATGGCCGAAAACCTCGAGGGCCGCGAAACCAGCGACCGCGAGGTGATATTCCCCTACGCCGAGCCGCTGGCGCAGAAGGCCGGCTTCCTGGTGCTGAAGGGCAACCTGTTCGACTTCGCCATCATGAAGTCCAGCGTCATCGGCGCCGACTTCCGCAAGCGCTACCTGAGCCAGCCGGGCCAGGAGGATATCTTCGAAGCCCGCGCCATCGTGTTCGACGGCTCGGACGACTATCACGCCCGGATCAACGACCCGGCCCTGGGGATCGACGAGCACTGCATCCTCGTCATCCGCGGCGCCGGGCCGATCGGCTGGCCCGGCTCGGCCGAGGTCGTGAACATGCAGCCGCCGGATCACCTGCTGAAGAAGGGGATCATGTCCCTGCCGACGCTGGGCGACGGCCGCCAGTCAGGCACCGCCGACAGCCCCTCGATCCTCAACGCCTCGCCGGAAAGCGCCATCGGCGGCGGTCTGTCGTGGCTGCGCACCGGCGACACCATCCGCATCGACCTCAATACCGGCCGCTGCGACGCCCTGGTGGACGAGGCGACCATCGCCGAGCGCCGGAAGGAAGGCATTCCGGCCGTCCCGGCGACCATGACCCCCTGGCAGGAAATCTACCGCGCCCACACGGGCCAGCTGGAGACCGGCGGGGTGCTGGAGTTCGCCGTCAAGTACCAGGACCTGGCGTCCAAGCTGCCCCGGCATAACCACTAGAACCAAGAAGCCCCGGAGCGATCCGGGGCTTTTTTCTTGTCCTCGCGGCCCGCGGACGACCGCCGCCCGCCTCGCCGCGAAGGGGGGCTTCAGGCCAGCGCCACGGCGGGCCGAGGCGCAATAGCGCCCTTTTGGTGAGCGACCGCGACGCACTCGCAGCCAAGTAAACCTGCTTGACCATCCAAATGGAGATTAAGAAAGTCCTAAAAAATCTGCAGTCAATTGTAAAATTCTCTTCTAGGTTGAAACTCAAAACGAGGTTATGGTCGCGTTACCGGGGGCATAATTTTCAAGTGCGGACAGCATGTTATCGTTGAGCCGAGCCCTGGATGAACGCAAGGAATCGCCGACCCTGGTGGTCGTGACGAGTGCGTTCCAGCTCGCCCTGGTGGTGCTGGTCTGGCTGCTGTTTCTCATCCCCGCCGCCATCGCGGCCTTAACTGTCCTGACGGTCAAAACCGTGCGCGCCGCCCTAAATCGGCCCGCCGTGTCCTCGCCGCCAATCGAGGAGGACAAGTCATGAGCATTCGCGCCGCCCAGACTCCGGACCTCGGCCCCCTGGCCCGCTTGTGGTGGCAGGGCTGGCGGGACGCCCATCTGCCGCTGGTCCCCAAGGCCCTCGCAAACCGACGAACATTGGACAGCTTCATCGTCCGGATGGCCTTGGCCCTGCCCCACGTCCGCGCTGTCGGGCCGGTCGGCGCGCCGCTAGGCTTCCATCTGATCAAGGAGAACGAGCTGAACCAGCTCTATGTCGAGGAAGAGTCTCGCGGCGCCGGCATCGCCGCCTTGCTGATGGCCGACGCCGAGGACCGCCTGCTGGAGGCCGGGGTCAAGACGCCGTGGCTGGCCTGCGCCATCGGCAACACCCGCGCCGCGCGCTTCTACCAGAAGGCCGGCTGGGTCCTGACCCGGACCGAGACCATTCCGACCGAGATTCCCGGCGGCTGGTACCCTCTGAAGATCTGGCGCTACGAGAAGCGGCTGAGCGCCCGGCCCTGGACCTGGCTTGAGATCGAACAACTCGGGCCGCGCCTCTCTCCCGCCGAGCCCGGCGGCCAGGCGGAGGATCGCAGGGCGCATCTTTTCCGCGCGCCGCGGACGATCATGTAGCGCCGCCGTCCAGCCCTGCCGCCGGACGCCAGATTTCCATTCCGCCTTGTCCGCCCTCGCGCGTCCTACGAAACGGACGTCGCGGAAACCCCTGCGCCTCTGCTATCGAAGAGGCGCAGGGGTGAGTCCCGCGCACGAGCATGAGGTCGTCAGAACCACCGCTTGCGCGCTGATACCGGTAACACTAAGGTCGCCGGCAACCAAAGGTCTGACAAGGACCGCGAGGGCATCAAACGGGGCCGGTGGGCCCAACGGGGAGGAAACCTGTGGCTTCAGTATCCAACGCCGGTCCGAGCGCCGGCATGAGCGCCGATGGGCTGAAGGTCAACATGGCCTTCATCGCCGCGATCGTCGCCGTCGCCACCATTGGCGGCTTCATGTTCGGCTATGACAGCGGCGTCATCAACGGCACGCAGACCGGCCTGAAGGCCGCCTTCAACCTGACCGAGGCCGGCGAGGGCCTCAACGTGGCCGCCATCCTGCTCGGCTGCGCCTTTGGCGCCTTCGCCGCCGGCCGCCTGGCCGACGTGTGGGGCCGTCGCACGGTGATGATCATCTCGGCCCTGCTGTTCGTGGTCAGCGCCCTGGGCACCGGCGGCGCCCACACCTCGCTGGTCTTCGTGATCTTCCGCCTGATCGGCGGTCTGGGCGTTGGCGCCGCCTCGGTGCTGTGCCCGGTCTACATCTCGGAAGTCACACCGGCCAATATCCGCGGCCGCCTGTCGTCCGTGCAGCAGATCATGATCATCACCGGCCTGACCGGCGCCTTCCTGGCCAACTACGCCCTGGCCCACACCGCCGGCAGCTCGACCGCCGAGTTCTGGCTGGGCCTGCCGGCCTGGCGCTGGATGTTCTGGATGCAGGTCATCCCGGCCGGCATCTTCTTCTTCGCCCTGCTGGTGATTCCGGAAAGCCCGCGCTTCCTGGTCGCCAAGGGCAAGGACGCCCAGGCCGAAGCCATCCTCTCGCGCCTGTTCGGCCCGGGTCAGGGCGCGGCCAAGGTCGCCGAGATCCGCGCCTCGCTGGCCGCCGATCACCAGCCGAAGTTCTCGGACCTGCTGGACCCCAAGACCCGGAAGCTGCGCGCGATCCTGTGGGCCGGCCTGGTGCTGGCCGTGTTCCAGCAGCTCGTGGGCATCAACATCGTCTTCTACTACGGCTCGGTGCTGTGGCAGTCGGTGGGCTTCACCGAGGACGACAGCCTGAAGATCAACATCCTGTCGGGCGCGCTGTCGATCCTGGCCTGCCTGGCCGCCATCGCCGTCATCGACAAGATCGGCCGCAAGCCGCTGCTGCTGATCGGCTCGGCCGGCATGGCCGTGACCCTGGGCGTGATGACCTGGTGCTTCTCGACCGCCACCATGGTCAACGGCGCCCTGCACCTGGACGCCAGCGTCGGCCCGATCGCCCTGGTCGCCGCCAACCTCTATGTGATCTTCTTCAACCTCTCCTGGGGTCCGGTCATGTGGGTGATGCTGGGCGAGATGTTCCCCAACCAGATGCGCGGCTCGGCCCTGGCCGTCTGCGGCTTCGCCCAGTGGATCGCCAACTTCGCCATCTCGTTCAGCTTCCCGATCATGAAGAAGGCGAGCCTGCCCATGACCTACGGCTTCTATGCCGTCTGCGCCGTGGTCTCGTTCTTCCTGGTCCAGAAGCTGATCGACGAAACGCGCGGCAAGGAGCTGGAGGCGATGCAGGGCTAAGCCCCGCCATCACCTGAAGATACCGAAGCCCCGGAGGATCGCCTCCGGGGCTTTTTCTTTGTCGTCTCCCCCTGCGAGAACAGAAATGACACCGGTGGACAGCGTCTTTCCCAGGCCGCTAGGGTAACGGCGACGAGCGCCCTCGAGACAATGGAAGCGCCGCTCCGGGAGGAACGAACATGGTCGACATCAACCGCCGCGGCGCGCTGGGCTCGCTGCTGACCGGCGCCGGCCTCGCCGCCCTTCCGGCGACCAGCGAAGCCGCCGGCCAGTTGGGCCTCTTGCCGTCGAAGAGCGCGGCCGGCCCGACCTGGGCCAGGGGCGTCGAAGGCCAGCGCAAGGCCGACCTGGGCGACGGCGCGTTCCTCAACCCCATCCTCGCCGGCGACCACCCGGACCCGTCGATCCTGAAGGACGGCGACGACTACTACATGACCCACAGCTCGTTCGACGCCTATCCGGGTCTGCTGATCTGGCATTCCAGGGACCTGGTGAACTGGACGCCGGTCGTCACCACGCTGAAGACCAATGTCGGCTCGATCTGGGCGCCCGAGATCTGCAAGCACAAGGGCCGCTACTACATCTACCTGCCGGCCAAGCAGCCGAACAACAACACCAGCTACGTGATCTGGGCCGATCGGATCGAGGGCCCATGGTCCGAGCCGGTCGACCTGAAACTGCCGCGCTATATCGATCCCGGCCACATCGTCGACGAGCACGGCGAGCGCTGGCTGTTCCTGTCCGGCGGCGACCGCATCAGGCTGGCGCCGGACGGCCTGTCCACCGTCGGCGAGCCCGAGCACGTCTACAATCCCTGGCGCTATCCGGATGACTGGGACGTGGAGGGCTTCTCGCCCGAAGGCCCCAAGGTCATGAAGCGCGGCGACTACTTCTACCTGGTCACCGCCGTGGGCGGCACGGCCGGCCCGCCGACCGGCCACATGGTCATCGTCGCGCGCTCGAAGTCGCTGGCCGGCCCGTGGGAGGACCATCCGCGCAACCCGGTCGTCCGCACCGTCGACAACAGCGAGAAATGGTGGTCGCGCGGCCACGCCACCCTGGTCGAGGGGCCGACGCCCGGCGACTGGTGGACCGTCTATCACGGCTACGAGAACGGCTATTACACCCTGGGCCGTCAGACCCTGCTGGCCCCCGTGACCTGGACCGCCGACGGCTGGTTCGAGGTCGGCGGCGGCGATCTGTCGAAGCCCATCAAGAAGCCGAAAGGCGGCAAGCCCGGCCCGCACGGCAAGGCGCTGTCGGACGACTTCACCGCCGACAAGTACGGCGTGCAGTGGGCGTTCTTCGATCCCAAGCCCGGCGAGCAGAGCCGCATCAGTCGCGCCCATGGCGTCATGACCCTGAAGGGCGCCGGCGAGGCCCCGTCCAGCGGCGCGCCGCTGATCTTCGTCAACGGCGACCAGGCCTATGAATTCACCTGCGACATCGAAGTCGATCCCGAGACGCGCGCCGGCCTGATCCTGTTCTACGACCGCCAGCTCTATTGCGGCCTGGGCTTCGACGAGAAGACCTTCGTCACCCACCAGTACGGCATCGAGCGCGGACGACCCGCCAATCCGCATGGATCGCGGATGCTGATGAAGGTGATCAACACCCGCCACATCGTCAGCTTCCACACCAGTGGCGACGGTGGGAAGACCTGGAAACGGTTCGACCGGGGCATGGAGGTCAGCGGCTACCACCACAATGTCCGCGGCGGGTTCCTGATGCTGAAGCCGGGCCTCTACGCGGCCGGCAAGGGCTCGGCGCGGTTCCGGAACTTCCGGTACCAGGCGCTGGACTGACGCGCCGCCCCGCTCGGCCCTAGAGGCCGCTCAGAGTCTTCACGCACGCCTTCTCCTGATCTGGCGTCACCCCCTCGGGAATCGACAGGCGCTGAAAGCTGACCATCGTCTTGCCCTCGGGCTTGTAGCGCACCACCTGCTCTCGGCCCGCAGCGTCGCGGACGCGATAGGCGATCTCGACGCTCGAGTCATCCTGGGCTCCGCCCTCGCGCTTCAGCTTCTTCATGCCGTCGCGCAGACCGGCCGCGTAGGCCGGGCCGGCCGGATCAACGCCCGTGAAGACGCCCGCATTGGACGTGGCCTCAGGATCGAAGCCCAGGTTCCAGACGGGCTGCGTCACTGTTCGGACCGTCAGGCAGGCGAAGGCGTTGGCCGGCAAGGTCAGGGTCCCGCCGTGCGTATGGTAGCGATCGATCTCCGCCAGGGGCGAATGGCCCGAAACCTCCATGAATGCGGTCTCGAAATTGGTCCGTAGCAGGGTCTTGGAGTCCCTGCGATGGAGCCGCCGCATCGCGCGCATCACGTCGTCGAGGCTCTTGCCGTCTTCGCGCAGCTCGGCGTCGAACAGCGCCGCGCTCAGCGCGCCACGCTTGTAGGCGATCTCTTCAAGACCGCGATCCCGCCAATAGTCTTTGGCCATGGCCTGAATGTCGGCGTTGCGCGATGGCGAGACGCCATAGCCCAGCAGATCCTCGTTCCACGCCTGCGCGTAGTCGGCCAGGCTGTAGACCCCGGCGCGCAGCAGCAGGCGGCGCGCATAGAAGTCGGTGAATCCTTCCGAGAGCCAAGCGCTGCGCCGCTGCCGGCTTTGCAGGCCTAGTTGGTCCGCGTTCCAGGTGTGGAAATATTCGTGGGCGAGCAGCCGGCGCAGGTCCGCCAGCGGCAGGTCGGTCCCGACCCACAAGGCGAACGCGTCGCCGCGTCCCGTACCGCTGTAGCTGGCGATGAACCGCATCTCCAGCGGCGCCAGCGTGACAAGGAATGGCGTAGCCCCGTCGGCCCAGAACGCGCGCTCGGCCTGGATCACCCGGAAGGCCATCGCGGAGAACGCCTTATCGTCATAGTCCTCGAAAGTTCCCAGCGCTGCGAACCGCAGGCCGGCGTCAGCACCCGTTCCCTCGGTGATCCGTAGCCGCGGCGAACCGATCATGATGCTGTCCAGCATGTCGCCGACCGCGCCATGGCGGGCCGCCAACTGCTGGAGGTCCGAAGCAAAACGGAAGCCCGACGCTTTGTCGTTCCAGACGAAGGTCGCCGGCGTGTCGTAGCGCCCCTCGGGATAGGCGAAGACCAATTCTCCGACCGTGTAGAACCAGTCGGGCAGGATGATCGGCTTGGTCTGGGTCTCGTCCTGAGTGGTCGGCGCCTTGTCGTAGCCCGAACGGATCTGGTAGCGGGCGTGAAGCGCGGCGCCGGGCGTCGCGCGGATCGCGGCCCCGCCCTCGGGCCTGGGCGTGACAGACCTGGCGCCGGTGATCTCCAGGCCTTCGGCGAAGCGGCCAGGCCGGGTGTCGCCCTGGAAGCTGTCGATGAACTTCAGGACCGTCAGTCCGTCCTCGTCGCCCCTGAAGTCGATATCGACCGCCAGGGCCGTCAGCGCGCCGTTCTCGACGACCGGCGACAGGGCGTAGCGGATGGGCTCGGCCTTCGCCGCGGCCCCGAGCAGGAGCGCAACCAGCACCCCGACGGACAAACGCCTCACGCCCCGACTCCGACAACCTCAGATCGCGCTTAGCCTAGCGAACGACCGAAGGCCCAGCTAGTCGCCCGACACCGCGTGTCGGCCACGACCAGCATCATCGGTGCGAGGATGACCGTCGGGCCCGGGACACGGCGCTGGGAGTTTCGGCTTACCCCAGCAGGTGGCGCACGGTCGAGCGCAGGACGTCGGCCAGGGCCTCGCGGTCGAGATCCGGGTGGTTGACGCCGCGCATCAGCAGGCCGTCGAAGATCATGCCGACCACCTCGCAGCGGGCCTGGAACTCGGCCTCGCTCCACTCTGGCTTGCGATCGCGCCCCATCATGGTCTGGGCCAGGGCCCGCTCCTGATCGTCGGCGGCGCGGACGATGGCGGCGACCTTGGGATTGCGGGCGGCCTCGGCCACCACTTCCAGGGCCAGCGTCGCGCGGCGCGGATCGAAGCACTTGTCGATGCCCTCGGGCAGGTGCGCCTCGATGGCGTCCAGCAGGGCGCCCGGCCGACTCTCAATCTCGGCGAACTTGTCGCGCATCTCGGCCAGGTCCTGGGCGACGATGGCGGCGATGATCGCCTCCTTGTTCTCGAAATAGCGGTAGATCTGCCCGACGCTCAGCCCGGCCGCCTTGGCGATGTCCGCCATGCTGGCGCCGTGGAAGCCCGACTGCCTCACGCGCTCGCACGCCGCGTCCAGAATCTGCTGGCGACGCGATTCCGGCGACGGTCGGCTCGGATGCGTCTCGTCAGACATCGAAGGTTTCACTTGGGAAATTCCCGCTTGGCATTACATTTCCGCTAGGTCAGGCGACGGCATTGGGTGCGAAGGTTGACTTGCGACACTACCGCACCTATGTCCAGCCCACTTGAGAATGAACGTTCATTCTCAAATTGTTCATCATGCCGGTTTCGTCAAGGGCAATAGCCCGCGAAGCCACCGCATCCGGGGTCAAATATGCAATTCCAACGCTCGGCCGTGATCACGGCCGCGGGGCTCTCCGCCGTCGCTCTCACCCTCGCCGCCTGCGGTCAGGGCAAGGGAGGCGCTGGCGGCATGGGCATGGGCGGTCCGACCGAGGTCGGCTACGTCGTCGCCCAGACCCAGCCGGTCGGCCTGACCACCGAACTGTCGGGCCGCACCTCGGCCTTCCTGGTCTCGGAAGTGCGCCCGCAGGTGGGCGGCGTCATCAAGGCGCGTCTGTTCACCGAGGGCTCGACCGTCCGCGCCGGCCAGTCGCTCTACCAGATCGACCCGGCGACCTATCAGGCCAGCGTCAACAGCGCCGCCGCCGCCCTGGCCCAGGCCCAGGCGACCGCCACGGCCGCCAGGCTGAAGGCCGACCGCTACAAGGGTCTGGTCGAGACCGGCGCGGTGTCCAAGCAGGACAATGACGACGCCCAGGCCGCCGCCCTGCAGACGGCCGCCGCCGTCGCCGTGCAGAAGGCCGCGCTGGACAACGCCCGCATCAACCTGAACTACACCCGCGTCGTGGCCCCGATCTCGGGCCGGATCGGCAAGAGCTCGGTGACGCCGGGCGCGCTGGTCACCGCCAGCCAGGCCACCCCGCTGGCCACGGTCCAGGACCTGTCGAAGATCTATGTCGACCTGACCCAGACCTCGGCCGAGCTGCTCAAGCTCCAGCAGCAGTTCGCCAGCGGCAAGGTCGGCCGCACCAATTCCGCCCAGGTCACCCTGACGCTGGAAGACGGCTCGACCTATCCGATCCCGGGCCGCCTGGAGTTCTCGGACATCACGGTCGACCCAGGCACCGGTTCGGTCACCCTGCGCGCCATCTTCCCGAACCCGAACGGCCAGCTGCTGCCCGGCATGTACGTCCGCGCGGCCCTGAGCCAGGGCGTGGCCCCGACGGGCATCCTGATCCCGCAGGCGGCCGTCCAGCGCGATCCGAAGGGCGCCGCCATGGTCAGCCTGGTCGGCGCCAAGGGCGCCGAGCCGCGCCCGGTCACCCTGGGCCAGACGGTCGGCGACAAGTGGCTGGTCACCAGCGGCCTGAACCCGGGCGACAAGGTCATCACCGAGGGCCTGCAGAAGCTGCGCCCCGGCGCGCCGATCAAGCCCGTTCCGGCCGGCAGCAAGCCCGCCGCCCCGCAGCAAGCCCAACACTAAGGCGGGCCCCAGATGCTTTCGCGTTTCTTCATCGACAGACCCATCTTCGCGTGGGTCATCGCCATCGTGATCATGCTGGCCGGGGCGCTCGCCATCCGGACCCTGCCGATCGCGCAATATCCCGAAATCGCCCTGCCCCAGGTCGCGGTCTCGGCCATCTATCCGGGCGCCTCCGCCAAGACGGTGGAAGACAGCGTCACCCAGGTCATCGAACAGAAGATGAAGGGCCTCGATGGCCTGGACTACATGTCCTCGACCAGCGACAGCTCCGGCGCGGCCACGGTCACCCTGACCTTCAAGGCCGGCACCGACATCGACATCGCCCAGGTGCAGGTCCAGAACAAGCTGCAGACCGCCACCGCGCTGCTGCCGCAGGAAGTGCAGCAGCAGGGCCTGACGGTCGCCAAGTCGGCCCGTAACTTCATGATGGTCGTCGGCCTCTATTCCGAGAATCCGAAGACCACCAACACCGACCTGGCCGACTATCTGGCCTCGAACATCCAGGATCCGCTGAGCCGCGTCGACGGCGTCGGCGACCTGCAGCTGTTCGGCGCCCAGTACGCCATGCGAATCTGGCTGGATCCGCAAAAGCTGGCCAGCTTCAGCCTGACCCCCGCCGACGTGGCCGCCGCGATCCGCGCCCAGAACGCCCAGGTCTCGGCCGGCCAGCTGGGCGGCGCGCCGAACCTGCCGGGCACGGGCCTGAACGCCACCATCACCGCCCAATCGCGCCTGCAGACGCCGGAAGAGTTCCGCCAGATCATCGTCAAGAACACCACCGGCGGCGCCACCGTTCGCCTGTCCGACGTGGCCCGCGTCGAGCTGGGCGCCGAGAACTACACCTCGGTCGCCAAGTTCAACGGCCACCCGGCCGCCGGCCTGGCCATCAAATTGGCCCCCGGCGCCAACGCTCTGGACACCGCCGCGGCCGTGAAGGCTCGGATGGCCCAGCTCGAGAAGAATTTCCCGGCCGGCTACAAGTACGTCGTCCCCTATGACTCGACGCCGTTCGTGAAGCTGTCGATCGAGGAAGTGGTCAAGACGCTGATCGAAGCCATCGTGCTGGTCTTCATCGTCATGTTCCTGTTCCTGCAGAACTGGCGCGCCACCCTGATCCCGACGATCGCCGTGCCCGTCGTCCTGCTCGGCACCTTCGGCGTGCTGGCGGCCTTCGGCTATTCGATCAACACCCTGACCATGTTCGGCCTGGTGCTGGCCATCGGCTTGCTGGTCGACGACGCCATCGTCGTGGTCGAGAATGTCGAGCGCGTGATGTCCGAGGAGGGCCTCAGCCCCGTCGAGGCCACCCGCAAATCGATGCAGGAGATCACCGGCGCCCTGATCGGCATCGCCCTGGTGCTGGCCGCGGTGTTCGTGCCCATGGCCTTCTTCGGCGGCTCGCAGGGCGTGATCTACCGTCAGTTCTCCATCACCATCGTCAGCGCGATGGGCCTGTCGGTGATCGTGGCCCTGATCCTGACGCCGGCGCTCTGCGCCACCCTGCTGAAGCCGGTCAAGGCCGGCCACCACGACGAAAAGACCGGCTTCTTCGGCTGGTTCAATCGCAGCTTCAACGACCTGTCCGGTCGCTACCAGGGCTCGGTCCGGGGCATCCTGGGCAAGAGCGGCCGCTGGATGGCGGTCTACGCCGCCATCATCATCGCCATGGGTCTGCTGTTCATCCGCCTGCCCAGCGCCTTCCTGCCGGAAGAGGACCAGGGGATCATGATCACCCTCGTCCAGCTCCCGGCCGGCGCGCCCGAGCAGAAGACCCTGGCGGTGCTGGACACGGTGCGTAACCACTTCCTGCAGGACGAAAAGGACGCCGTGCAGTCGGTGTTCACCGTCTCGGGCTTCAGCTTCAGCGGCGCGGGCCAGAACGCCGGCCTCGCCTTCGTCCGCCTGAAGGACTTCGAGCACCGCAAGGCCGCCAAGCTCAAGGCCCAGGCCGTCGCCGGCCGCGCCATGGGCGCCTTCAGCCAGATCCGCGACGCCATGGTGTTCGCGGTGATCCCGCCGGCCGTGCCGGAACTCGGCACCTCGTCGGGCTTCGACTTCCAGCTGCAGGACATCGGCGGCGTCGGTCACGAGACGCTGATGAACGCCCGCAACCAGATGCTGGGCATGGCGGCGCAGGATCCGAACCTGGCGGGCGTGCGCCCGAACGGTCAGGACGACACCCCGCAGCTCAAGATCACCGTGGACCAGGCCAAGGCCGGGGCCATGGGCCTGACAACCGCCGACATCAACAGCGCGCTCAGCGCGGCCTGGGGCGGGAGCTACGTGAACGACTTCATGGACCGCGGTCGCGTGAAGAAGGTCTATATCCAGGCCGACGCCCCCTACCGCATGACGCCGGAGGACCTGAACCGCTGGTACGTCCGCAACGACCAGGGCCAGATGGTGCCGTTCCCAGCCTTCGCCACGGCCAGCTGGACCTACGGTTCGCCGCGCCTGGAACGCTATAACGGCCTGTCGTCGATGAACATCCAGGGCGCTCCGGCCCCCGGCAAGAGCTCGGGCCAGGCCATGGCCGCCATGGAGAAGCTGGCCAGCCAGCTGCCCCAGGGCATCGGCTTCGAATGGACCGGGCTGTCGGCTCAGGAACGCGAGTCCGGCAACCAGGCTCCGGCCCTCTACGGCATCTCGATCCTGGTGGTGTTCCTGCTGCTGGCCGCCCTCTATGAGAGCTGGTCGATCCCGCTGGCCGTCATCATGGTGGTGCCGCTCGGCATCGTCGGCGCCCTGCTGGCGACCTTCGCCCGCGGTCTCAGCAACGACATCTACTTCCAGGTCGGCCTGCTGACGACCATGGGTCTGGCGTCCAAGAACGCCATCCTGATCGTCGAGTTCGCCAAGGACCTCTACGAGAAGGGCATGGGCCTGGTTGAGGCGACGCTGGAGGCGGTCCGCATCCGTCTGCGCCCGATCATCATGACCTCGCTGGCCTTCGTCTTCGGCGTCCTGCCGCTGGCGATCTCCAACGGGGCCGGCTCCGGGGCCCAGCACGCCATCGGCACCGGCGTGATCGGCGGCATGATCTCGGCCACTCTCCTGGCAATCTTCTTCGTCCCGCTGTTCTTCGTGGTCGTCGAGAAGGTCTTCAAACCCAAGCACAAAGGCCATGACGAGGCCGTCGCCGAGCACGGCGGCGAGATCTCGTCGACGGAGGCCCACTGATCATGTTCCGTAGTCTCACCCTGATCCTGCTGGCCTCCACGGCGGTCAGCGCCTGCACCCTGGCGCCGAAGTACGAGCGCCCGGTCCTGCCGGTCGCCCAGACCTGGTCCACGCCGACGCCGGAGCCGGCGGCCTCCGTCACGGCCGCCGACCTCGACTGGCGCCAGGTGCTGGTCGATCCGCGCCTGCAAGGCGTGGTCGACCTGGCCCTCAAGCAGAACCGCGACCTGCGCGTGGCGGTTCTGAACATCGAGAAGGCCCGCGCCCAGTACGGCGTCCAGCGTTCGGCCCTGTTCCCGGGCGTCAATGGGACGATCAGTGAGCAGCGCAGCCACACCCCGGCGGCGACCTCGCAGACCGGCCAGGCGCTGGAGATCGAGGCCTACAGCGCCACGATCGGCTTCACGGCCTATGAGTTGGACCTGTTCGGCCGCGTCCGCAGCCTGAACGCCCAGGCCCTGCAGAGCTTCTTCGCCACGCAGGAAACCAGCCGCTCGGTCCGCATCAGCCTGATCGCCGAGACCGCCAACGCCTGGCTGACCCTGGCCGCCGACCAGGAGCGCCTGGCGCTCGCCAGGGACACCCTGACGACCCGCGAGGACACGCTGCGCCTGACCCAGCAGCAGGTCGACGGCGGCGTCGGCTCGCTGGCCACCTTGCGCAACGCCCAGGTCCAGGCCGAGACGGCCCGCAGCGACGTGGCGGTCTACACCGCTCAGGTCGCCCAGGACCTCAACGCCCTGACCCTGCTGGCCGGGGCCGACGTGCCGGCCAACCTGCTGCCGTCGCGGGACCTGGCCTCGGCCCAGATCCTGGCCGACCTGCCCGCGGGCGTGCCCTCGGACGTCCTGGCCCGTCGTCCCGACGTGCTGGCCGCCGAGCACCAGTTGCGGGGCGCCAACGCCAATATCGGCGCGGCGCGCGCGGCCTTCTTCCCGCGCATCAGCCTCACCGGCTCGCTGGGCTCCAGCAGCGGCGAGCTGGACGGCCTGTTCAAGAGCGGGACCAAGACCTGGAGCTTCACGCCCCAGATCAGCCTGCCGATCTTCGCGGGCGGGGCCAATGTCGCCAACCTGAACGTCTCCAAGGCCAACCGCGACATCGCCGTGGCGACCTACGAGAAGACGGTGCAGACGGCGTTCCGCGAGGTCTCCGACGCCCTGTCGGTGCGAGCCACGGTCGCCGACCGTCTCGCCGCCCAGGAACGCCTGGTCGTGGCCGCGACCGATAGCCAGCGCCTGTCGCAACAGCGTCGCGACGCCGGCCTCGACAGCGCCCTGACTTTGCTCGATTCCCAGCGCACCCTGTATTCGGCCCAGCAAGGCCTGATCACGGCGCGCCTGGCGCGAGCGACCAACCTCGTCACCCTCTACAAGACCCTCGGCGGCGGCGCGCCCGCGGCCTGAGGCTGAAACGAACAAGAGCTCCCCGGCGAGAGCCGGGGTGGTTCGCTGGCCATCATCCCCCACCCCGATGGTCACGAACGGAAGGGCGTTCTCCTCCCCCCATCCCTGGAGGCGCCCTTCCACCCTTGCGGTGGGACTTGCGTGTTCCGCCGCCGTTCAACGCGTACGCGAACGGGCGGGCCAACCCGGAATGGGGCGCTGCAAGCCAGAGGTTGTGTGACCCTGAAAACGGTGGCGTTAGAGTCGCGCCATCGACACGAAGGCGGCTCTCCCAAGGTCCACCGTTGTGACGAACGTCGGGACCGACGCTCCAACCGTCGTCTCGGCAGGACCGCGCCACTGCCCCACAGGTTGGCGCGGTCTCTCGCCCCCTCAATCCGAAGCGGACAGACCCTAGAGCGGCAGCTGCACCGTGCTCTTGACCTCTTCCAGAACCGCATAGGTCCGCGTCTCGCGCACGCCGGGCATCTTGACCAGGATGTCGCCGAGGAAACCCCGATACGCCTCCATGTCGCGGACCCGGGCCTTGATCAGGTAGTCGAAGCCGCCGGCCACCATGTGGCACTCCAGGATCTCCGGCGCGCGGCGCACCGCCGCGGCGAAGTCCTCGAACACCTCGCCCGTCGTACGCTCCAGCACCACCTCGACGAAGATCAGCAGCGCCCGGTCGACCTTGGCCGGGTCCAGCAGCGCCGCGTAGCCGGTGATGTAGCCGCGCTCGCGCAGGCGGCGAACGCGGTCGAACGTGGCCGCCGGCGACAGGTTACAGCGCTTGGCGAGCTCGGCGTTGGTGATGCGGCCGTCGACCTGCAAAACCCTCAACAGGCGGCGATCGGTGTCATCCAGAGCGGAAATGGCCATATTGAACTTTCACCGAAGAAGCTTCGAAAATTATGACCTACAAACGTAGCACATTCGCGAAGCTTAACGTTACACCTCCGATCGTTCCAGCCCCGCCCCGCGCTCTCCCCCTAAAAGGCGCCCGGCGAAAACGGCCAGTCCGTAAGGGCGGAACACACGCGACGCTCGCCCCTCTCCCCCTAACCGGGCGTCGCGCAAGAGAGGAAGGGGCGCGATACTCCCCCAGCACGCGCCCCTTCCTCCCTCCCCATTTCTTCACCCTCGCCTTAACAGCCGGCGTCTTCGCGCGCCTTCGGCGCCGCTGGAGCGGATGATCATTTCCGCTTTGTCGACCGAAGAAGATACGGAGCCTCAACGAGACAAACGAAGCACCTTTGGCCGAAGTCGAGTTAAACCGACGATATCCTAAAACACGGGAACGACCATGACCGACTTGGCCCACTGGGACAGCCTCGACGACGGCAAGTATCGCGACGAGGCCGCGGTGATCGCCGACCTGCTGGCCGCCAAGCCTCTCTCCAGCGAGGACCGCGCCGCCGTCCGCGCCGAGGCCGAGGCCCTGGTCCGCGGCGCCCGCCGCAGCGTCCGCAAGCAAGGCGTGGTCGAAAGCTTCCTGCAGGAGTTCAGCCTGGGCACCCGCGAGGGCCTGGCCCTGATGTGCCTGGCCGAGGCCTTGCTGCGCACCCCCGACGACGACACCCGTGACAAGCTGATCGCCGAGAAGATCGGCTCGGCCGACTGGGCCAGCCATCTGGGCGGCAGCGACAGCCTGTTCGTCAACGCCTCGACCTGGGGCCTGATGCTGACCGGCAAGATCGTCGAGCCCGACGACGACGCCAAGAAGGACCTGCCCGGCTTCATCAAGAAGATGGCCGGTCGCCTGGGCGAGCCCGTCATCCGCGCCGCCGTCGGCCAGGCCATCCGCATCATGGGCGAGCAGTTCGTCCTTGGGCGAACGATCGAAGCCGCCATCAAGCGCGCGGCCGGCGAGAACACCATGTGCTCGTTCGACATGCTGGGCGAAGGCGCCCGCACCGCCGCCGACGCCGAACGCTACGAGAAGTCCTACGCCGATGCGATCCAGACGGTCGGCAAGCTGTCGAACGGCGCCGGTCCGGAGAAGGGCCACGGCGTCTCGGTCAAGCTCTCGGCCCTGTGCCCGCGCTACGAGGCCACCCACGAGGATCGCGTGTGGGAAGAGCTCTATCCCCGCACCCTGCGCCTGGCCAAGATCGCCGCGAGTCACAACCTCAACTTCACCATCGACGCCGAGGAAGCCGATCGCCTGGCCCTGTCGCTGAAGCTGCTGGACAGGCTGTGCCGCGAGCCCGAACTCGGCGACTGGCAGGGCCTGGGCCTGGCCGTCCAGGCCTACCAGAAACGCTGCGGCGAGGTGATCGCCCGCCTGGAGGCCCTGTCGAAGGAGACCGGCCGCCGCCTGATGGTCCGTTTGGTCAAGGGCGCCTATTGGGACAGCGAGATCAAGCGCGCCCAGGTCGCCGGCCGTCCGGACTATCCGGTCTACACGACCAAGCCCGCCACGGACCTGTCGTACTTGGTCAACGCCAAGGCCCTGATCGGCGCCGCCCCGCACCTCTACGCGCAGTTCGCCACCCACAACGCCCACACCCTGGCGGCCGTGGTCCGCATGGCCAAGAACGCCGGCGTCAAGATCGAACACCAGCGCCTGCATGGCATGGGCGAGGCGCTCTACAAGGCCGCCGACGATCTCTATGACGGGATCACCCTGCGGGCCTACGCGCCCGTGGGCGGTCACGAGGACCTGCTGCCCTATCTGGTCCGCCGCCTGCTGGAAAACGGCGCCAACACCAGCTTCGTCCACGCCCTGCTGGACGAGCGCGTGCCGGTCGAGAGGGTCGTCACCGACCCGATCGATACGGTCGAGGCCCATCCCGATCGCCACGCCAAGATACCGACCCCGATCGAGGTCTATGGCCTGCGCCGCCAGAACAGCGCCGGCCTCGATCTGTCGGTGAAAGCCGACCGCGAACGCCTGCAAGCGGCCGTCGCCGCCCTGGACGGCGTAACCCTGTCGGCCGGCCCGCTGATCGACGGCAAGGTCAGCGCCGGGACTCCGCCGCTACCGGTTGTCGCCCCGGCCGACGACCACAAGGTGGTCGGCGCGGTCTCCGAGGCCCAGGCCTCTCAGATCGACGAGGCCTTCCGCCTAGCCCGCGCCGCGCAACCGGCCTGGGACCGCGCCGGCGGCCCCGCCCGCGCCAAGGTGCTGCGCGCCATGGCCGACGCGCTGGAAGCCGACATCGACCGCCTGATCGCCATCCTGGCCCGCGAAGCCGGCAAGACCCTTAGCGACGGCGTCGCAGAGGTCCGCGAGGCCGTCGACTTCTGCCGCTACTACGCGGTGCTGGCCGAGGATCAGTTCGGCGACGGCGAGGTGCTGAAGGGCCCGGTTGGCGAGACCAACACCCTGCGCCTGGCCGGTCGCGGCGTCTTCGTCTGCATCAGCCCGTGGAACTTCCCGCTGGCCATCTTCACCGGCCAGATCGCCGCGGCCCTGGCCGCCGGCAACGCCGTGCTGGCCAAGCCCGCCGAGCAGACGCCGCTGATCGCCTTCGAGGCCGTGAAGCTCTATCACACCGCCGGCCTGGACAGCCGCCTATTGGCCCTGCTGCCGGGTCGCGGCGAGACCGTCGGCGCGGCCCTGACCGCCCACGAGGGTCTGGACGGCGTCGCCTTCACGGGCGGCACCGACACCGCCTGGCGGATCAACCAGACCCTCGCCCAGCGCCAGGGACCGATCGTCCCGTTCATCGCCGAGACCGGCGGCCTCAACGGCATGTTCGTCGACACGACGGCCCAGCGCGAGCAGGTGATCGACGACGTGATCGTCTCGGCGTTCGGCTCGGCCGGCCAGCGCTGCTCGGCCCTGCGCCTGCTGTTCCTGCCCGAGGACACCGCCGAGCACATCATCGACGGCCTGAAGGGCGCGATGGACGCCCTGGTCCTCGGCGATCCGGCCCTGGCCGTCACCGACGTCGGCCCGGTCATCGACGCCGAGGCCAAGGACGCTCTGGACAGGCACCAAGTCCGCCTGACCAACGAAGCCAAGGTGCTGCACGCTCTGACCGCCCCGGACGGCGGGACCTTCTTCGCCCCGGTGCTGGCCGAGATCCCGGCCGCCGATTTCCTGGAACGCGAGGTGTTCGGCCCCGTCCTGCACGTGGTCCGCTACAAGCCGGAAGACCTCGAGCAGGTCGCCGGCGCCCTGGCGGCCCGTCGCTACGGCCTGACCCTGGGCGTCCACTCGCGGATCGAGAGCTTCGCGGCCGACGTCCAGCGCCTGGTCCCGGCCGGCAACGCCTATGTCAACCGCTCGATGACCGGCGCCGTCGTTGGCGTCCAGCCGTTCGGCGGCGAGGGCCTGTCCGGCACCGGCCCCAAGGCGGGCGGCCCCCACGCCCTACTGCGCTTCGCGGTCGAGCGCGCGGTCAGCGTCAACATCACCGCCCAGGGCGGCGATCCGGCGCTGCTGAATCTCTGATCTTGACCTCGAAGGCCATGGGCGAGACCCTTCGTCCATGGCCGACGGTTTCGACATCCACGTCAGCGCTGAACGCGCCGCCAAGCTGAAGCCTCTGGCGGACCAGTTGGACATGTCTCCCGAAGACTACGCCGCGCTGGTGATCGATCGGGAGATCGAACACGCCGCACGGCCTCCGGTCGACCCCGACCCTGCAATCGACAGAGCCATTCTCGATCACGCCAGGCGTACGGGCGAGCTGACGCCTTGGTCCGCCGTGCGCGACGCCCTCCTCGCCCGCCACCGCCGTTAGCCGCCTGCGCCGCTCGGTCTATGTTTCCGCGGCGGCAAGGCTCGGCATCGAACGACTTCACGACTGGCTATTCGAGAAGAACCCCAACGCGGCGCTACGCCTGATCGCGGTGCTGGATGCCCACCTGGAAGGCCTGGTCGACTTCTCTGAACGAGGGCGGATCGTCGGTGACGGCGTCAGGGAGCTGATCGTGCGGTTCGGAGGCGCCAACTACGTGATCCGCTACGATGTCGCCCCGGAAGGCGTCGCCATCGCGCGCGTCTGGCACGGCCTGGAGAACAGGTAGCCCGCGCTCCCGAATCTTGAATAGCCCATCTTCACAACCGTCACGCGTAGCGCCTAAGCTCTCCGGCAAAGTTCGGGGAGCCTAGAGCCACATGCGTTTCCTGCCTCGCGCGGTCGTCGCCGCCGCCCTGTTCGCGCCCGCGATCGCCTCGGCCCAGGTCGGGCCGATCGTCGGTGACTGGTACGGGACGCTGGACACCCCGCGCGGCAAGCTGCCGGTGGTGTTCCACATCAAGCCGGACGGCTCGGCCACGCTGGACAGCCCCCGGCAGATGGTCAAGGGCATGGCGGCCAGCGCGACCCTGGCCGATGGCAAGATGACCCTCACCCTGAGCGCCGCGCCGGTGGGTTTCGAGGGAACGGTCTCGGCCGACGGCCAGGCCGTTCAGGGCGAATGGTCCCAGGGCGGGGCGGTCCTGCCCCTGACCATCAGCCGCGCCGCGCCGGTCGTGAACCGTCCGCAAACGCCCAAGCCGCCCTTCCCTTATCGGGCGGAAGAGGTCTCGTACCGCAATCCGGCCTCGGGCCTGAAACTGGCCGCAACCCTGACCCTGCCCGAGGGACCGGGACCGTTCCCGGCCGTGGTGCTGATCAGTGGCTCGGGCACACAGGACCGCGACGAGACGATCTTCGACCATAAGCCCTTCCTGGTCATCGCCGACGCCCTGACGCGCAAGGGCGTCGCGGTGCTGCGGGTCGACGATCGCGGGGCGGGCGGTTCGGACAAGGGCGATCCTGCAACGGCCGGCATCCCCGCCTTCGCCACCGACGTGGCCGCGGGCGTCGCCTTCCTGCGGGCGCGCGGGGACATCGACCCGGCCCGCATCGGCCTGATCGGCCACAGCGAGGGCGGCCAGATCGCGCCGCTGGTCGCCGCGGAGGATCCCCGTATCGCCTTCCTGGTGCTGATGGCCGCGCCGGGCGTCGACGGAACCGCGCTGCTGCTGGCGCAGAACCGGGCGCTTTTCATAGCCAATGGCCTGCCTGCCGATCAGGTCGAGATCATGATGAAGAACCGGGCCGAATGGTTCCAGGCCGCCCGCGACGCCCAGGACGTCGATGACGGCCGGGCGCGGCTGAACGCCGTCCTGGATCGTCAAGGCCTTCCCGCGACGTCGCCCCAGCGCGCCCAGGTGCTGGCCCTCTCCAGCGCGGCGGGACACTATATGCTGAACGCCCGCCCCGCCGACGCCCTGGCGAAGGTCAAGGTCCCCGTCCTGGCCATCGGCGGCTCGAAGGACCTTCAGGTCGACGCCAAGACCAATCTGGCCGCGATCCGCGCGGCCCTGGCCGGCGACGCCGACGTCACGGTCAAGGAACTGCCGGGGCTGAACCACCTGTTCCAGACCGCCGATACCGGCCTCGTCGTCGAGTACGGTCAGATCGAGGAGACCATCGCCCCGGTCGCCCTGGCCACGATCATCGACTGGACCGTCGCCCACGCGGCGAGGAAATGACCGCCTCGCGCCGCCAGTTGCTGGCCGGCCTCGTCGCTCTGCCGGCGCTGGGCGCGGCCGCCGCGCCGGCCAAGGGCTTCGTCGCCGTCAAGGACGGCCGCCTCGCGCTGGACGGCAAGCCTTACCGCTTCGTCGGCGCGAACCTCTGGTACGGGGCCTGGCTGGGCTCGCCCGGCCCCACCGGCGACCGCGCGCGGCTGGGGCGCGAGCTCGATCGGCTGAAGACCCTGGGGGTCGCCAACCTGCGGGTCCTGGGCGCTGGTGAACGCTCGCCGGCCAAGGCCGCCGTGTCGCCGACGATACAGGAAGAGCCCGGCGTCTACAGCGCCGACTTGCTGAAGGGCCTCGACTGGCTGCTGGCCGAAATGGCCCGCCGCGACATGAAGGCGGTGATCTACGTCAACAACTTCTGGGACTGGTCGGGCGGCATGCCCGCCTATCTGAACTGGGTCGGCGATGGCCCCTGGTTCGAGGCCGGCGATCCGAAACATCCGTGGCCGGAGTATCCAGACTATTCGGCCCGGTTCTATGCCGACGCCAGGGCCAACGCCCTGTTCCGCCGCTACCTGACCAGCCTGGTCCAGCGGACCAACAGCGTCACCGGCAAGGCCTATCGCGACGACCCCACGATCATGGCCTGGCAGTTGGCCAACGAACCCCGCCCGGGCGGGACGGAAGCCAACGCCGACAGACTTCTACCGCCCTACTACGCCTGGATCCGCGAGACCTCGGCCTTGATCAAGTCGCTGGATCCCAAGCATCTGGTCTGCACCGGCAGCGAGGGCAGCATGGGCTGCCTGCGCAGCGAGGCCTGCGCGCTGGAGGCCCACCGGCCGGCGACGATCGACTACGTGACCCTGCACGTCTGGCCCAACAACTGGAGCTGGATAGACCCCAAGAACCAGCCGGCCACCTATGCGGAGGGCGAGGCCCGCTGCCGCGAGTACGTGACCCGCCATATCGCCCTGGCCAGGTCGCTGAACAAGCCGCTGGTCGTCGAGGAATTCGGCCTGATCCGCGACGCCCGCGCCTTCACTCCCGGCTCGGCGACCGCCGACAGGGACCGCTTCTACCGGACGATCTACGGCTTGGCGCTGGACGACATGAAGGCCGGCGGCCCGACGGCCGGGACCAACTTCTGGGCCTGGAACGGCGAAGGCCGCGCCCAGCATTCCGACGCCTGGTTCGCCCAGGGCGACAAGAGCTTCGTCGGCGACCCGCCCCAGGAGGAACAGGGCCTCTACGGCGTCTTCGACACCGACGCCGCGACCCTGGCGGTGATCGCCGAGCATGCGGCGGCGGTGCGGGGACTCTAGCGAACGGCCGCCAGCGCGACGGCCTGCCGCACCGCCTCCGGCAGGCGGGGGGCGAGGCGGCGGACCTTCAGGGCGGGTCCGTCGGTGTTGCGGAAGCCGACCAAGACGTCGGGTTCGATCCCACCGATCTCGTTGGAGCCATCGGCCCGCAGGCGCAGGCAGTCCGGCAGCGACAGGCGGCCGCCGCTGTTCTTCAGCACCACGGGCCCGGCCTCGGTGGCGTGGCCGCAGCCGGCGCCCAGGGTCGGCGAGCCCAGGATGATCCCGGCCCTGTTGTCCTGGATCATCGCGGCGAATTCCTCGGAGGCGCTGGCCGACTTGCCGTCGACCAGCACGATCAGCGGGCCGGACCAGACCCCTTCGCGCCACGACCATTTCACCGGCTCGAACACCGACTGGCCCCAAGGCTTGTCGGCCAGGGCCAGCGGATCGGCGGAAGCGCGCGGGCCACTGCTGTAGCCGGCGTCGATCAGCAACGGGCAGGCCTGGCCCTCGACGCAGGGCGCGCGAGCCTCGGCGGCGCGGTGGCGCAGTTCCTTGGCCTCGGCCAGCAGGGCGGCCTTGGCGGCCCCCCGCTCACCGCCGACATTGTTCTCGATATCCAGGGCCCGGGCGTCGAGCTGGTCGGCGGCCTGGGGCGAGCGCACCAGGCGCACCGGCGCGCTCTTCAGGCGTATGGACGTGACCATGCGGGCGGCGATTTCGGCCCATTCGCGGCCGCCGCCATTGCCGGCGAGATCGATCATCAGCACCTGCGCGCCCGCGGCCTTCACAGTCGCCAGACGCGCGGCGAAACGATCGGTCAGTTCCTGGTAGACGGCGGTGTCCAGCTTGTTCGAGCAGTCGCCGTCGCAGGGCTTGTCCAGCGGCGCCTTCAACTTGGCCGCGGCGGCCTCGCACACGGCGGGATCGGCCATGAAGATGTTGATCTGCACGACGCCGATCTTGTGGTCGTCGACGGTGACCAGACCGCCCGGGAACTCGCGCGCGCCCTCGCCCGTGTCCAGCGGCGTCCAGCCCGGCAGGCCCGAGGCGACCGGCGGGCGCGGCCGGAAGGGGCGCTGGTCGGCGCAGGGCGGAGCGGGCGGCCCGGAGACCTTGGGCGCCGGGGCGACCGGGCTCCAGTCGACCTGCACGTGGCCGTCGGCCAGCGATGACAGGGCGCGGTCCAGCAGCGCGCGCGCCTCGGCGTCGGACGAGGTCTTGACCAGCCCCGCCTCGACGGCCTTGAAGCTGGTGTCGAGGTTCAGGCCCCGGTCGATCGTCAGCCAGTCGAGATTGGCGTAGCGGCCGCCCAGCGCCGCGCGGATCTGACGGGCGTCCTCGATCCACGGCGCGGGATCGTAGGCCAGGGCGGGCGCGGCGAGGCCCATCAGGGCGACGGCGGCGACGGCGGCGCTGAGGCGCGAAATCATGAAGGGCTCCCCGGAAAGCTCTGCCAAGCCTCCTAGTCGCCGAACGCCGCTACGCCACGTTAAAACGACGAAAGGTGCGGGATTCGAGTGGACGAAAGTGGATTGTCACCGGTGTCATTCATGCTACCGCTACCGCAAAGCGCCTCAGAACGCGCCGGAGGAACCGCCGTGGAAGCCACTCAGACCCGCCGCACCCTGATCACCGGGGCCGCCGCCCTGGCCGCCTATGCCGCCCTGCCCCGCGCCGGTTATGCGGCCGAGAAGCGCTCTCCCGTCGTGGCCACCACCGCCGGCAAGGTGCGCGGCTATGTCGAGGACGGGGTCAGCGTCTTCAAGGGCCTGCGCTACGGCCAGGACACCGGCGGCGCGCGGCGCTTCACGCCGCCGATCAAGCCCGAGCCCTGGACGGAGGTGAAGGACGCCCTGACCTATGGCGCGTCCTGTCCGCAGGGCAAGGGCGAGGAAGAGACCCAGTCCGAGGACTGCCTGTTCCTCAACGTCTGGACCCCTGCCACGGCCGGCAAGACCGGCCTCGCGGATGGCGGCAAGCGTCCGGTGATGGTCTACATTCACGGGGGGGCCTACAACACCGGCTCGGGCAGCCATCCCTGGTACGTCGGGACGAAGCTGGCCAGGCGCGGCGACGTCGTGGTGGTGACGGTCAACCACCGCCTGAACGCCTTTGGCTATCTCTATCTCGCCCGTCTGTTCAACGACCCATCGGTGGCCGACAGCGGCAATGCCGGTCAGCTGGATCTCGTGCTGGCCCTGCGATGGGTGCGCGACAATATCGCCGCGTTCGGCGGGGATCCCGGCCGGGTGATGCTGTTCGGCCAGTCCGGCGGCGGGGCCAAGATCGCCACCCTGCTGGCCCAGCCCAACGCCAAGGGCCTGTTCCATCGCGCCGCAACCATGAGCGGCCAGCAGGTCACCGCCGGCGGCCCGTTCAATGCGACGAAGCGCGCCAAGGCGTTCATGGAAAAGGTCGGCGCCCAGGACCTGGCGTCCTTGCGCGCCCTGCCGGCCGACAAGATGGTCGAGGGCCTGCGGGCCGTCGATCCGATCGCCGGCTCGGGCGGGGCCTATATGGGTCCGGTGCTGGACGAGCGGACCCTGGACCGCCATCCGTTCTTCCCCGACGCCTCGCCGGTGGGCCTTGGCGTACCGATGATGTGCGGCAACACCCACGACGAGACCAAGGGCTTCATCGGCTGGGACGCCGGGGCCTTCCCCAAGACCTGGGACGAGGTGATCGCCCGCCTGCCGGGCCAGTTCAACGCGCGGATCGACATCGATCCCGAGACGGTGGTGGCCTTCTACCGCAAGACCTATCCGACCTATTCGCCGTCGGACGTCTATTTCGCCGCCTCGACGGCCGGCCGCTCGTGGAAGGCCGCGATCATCCAGGACGAGGAACGCGCCAAGGCCGGCGCGCCCGCCTTCGCCTACCAGGTCAACTGGAAGTCGCCCAGGGACGGCGGGATCTTCGGCGCGCCGCACACCATCGACATCGGCCTGGTGTTCGGCACGCTGGACGCCAAGGGCTCGATCGTCGGGACGGGGCCGGACTCGGTCGCCATGTCGAACACGATGAGCGACGCCTTCGTGCGCTTCGCCAGCACGGGCGACCCGAACGGCGGCGCTCTGCCGAGGTGGGAGCCCTACACCCTGCCCCGCCGCCAGACGATGGTGTTCGACACCACCTCGCGGCTGGAGGACGATCCGCGCGGGGCCGAGCGCGCGTTCTTCAACCGCGTGCCGTTCACCCAGTTCGGGACTTGATCTCGTAGGGAAGCGTCGGCGACAGATGTTCGACCAGGATGCGCGACGTCGGTTCCCGATCGGGCTGCACGGGCGGCGGCTCGCCGAACACGGCCTCCCAGAGGGCGATCCACGCCTGACGCTCTTCATACTCCACCGGGCGAACTCCTTTCGGGGGTTCAAATGGCTCGGCGGAACAAGGGGTTGCTGGTTAACGAGCGGGTAACCACGCTTTCGTGCTGAAGCTTCTGCTCCCCCGCGTCGCGGGGGAGCAGAAGCATTGTGGCCTACTGCGCCGCCCTTGCCGGGCACACCGCCCCGGCCGGGTCCGCCGTCAGCTTCACATTGGCGATCGAGACCTGGAAGGTCCCGGCCGTGCCCAGGTCGAACGGGGCGGCGATCTTACTGACGTCGGCTCCGGCGGCCTGGAAGCACTTGAGCGGGATCTTGACGCTGGCCCACTGACCGGTCGGCGACCCCGTCGGCGGGGTGACGTCAAGCTTGCCCGGGCCCATGGCCAGGATCACCGGCTTGGTCGCCGGCGCGTCGATGCGGTACTCGAAGCTCAGCGCCATGTCGGCATTGGTCTGGAACGACAGGTCCAGCGGCTTTTCACCGACGATGGTGACGCGGCCCAGCTTGTCGCCGGCGAAGGTGACCTGGCGACCGCCCTCCTGGATATTGCCGGCGTCGACCGGAACGATCTGCACCGACGACGAGGGCGAGGCCTTGAACTCGAACGGCGCGGGGGTCTTGCCGCCGACGAAGTAGGTCGCGACGTTGTCGGCGACAGCCTTGACGCCCGAGACCTCCGCCAGCTTTCCGACCTTGCCGGGCTTGGCGTAGGTCAGGCCGTAACCGTAGGCGAACAGCGGATCATAGCCCTTGTCGCCCTTGTTCAGGCTGAACTGGGCGGCCGTTCTGGGCCAGCTGAACGACAGCTTGCCGTGGAAGTCGGCGCGCGGCTTGCCGGCCTTATCGCCGATCAGCACGTCGGCGATCCCGCCGCCTTCAGAACCGGGCAGCCAGACGGCGACGAAGGCGTCCGAGGCGTTGATCTCGGGATTGACCCATAGCGGGCGGCCGCTGAGGAACACCGCCACCACCGGCACGCCCCTGGCCTTCAGGCGCTTGAGCAGGGCCAGGTCGGTCTTGGCCCCCGGCTGGTATTCCAGCGTGGTCTTCAGGTCGCCGACACCTTCCGCATACGGATTTTCACCGAAGACGACGATGGCCACGTCGGGCTTCTTATCGAAGGCGCCGTCGACAGCCAGGGTCGCGTGGCCGCCGCCGGCCTCGACCGCGGTCTTCAGGCCCGACCAGATCGACTCCGCGTTTGGAAAGTCGGCATTGGTGTTGCCCGTGCCCTGCCACGACAGGGTCCAGCCGCCCGACTGCTTGCCGATGTCGTCCGCGCCCGAGCCAGCGACCAGCACGTTGGCCGAGCTCTTCACCGGCAGGACGCCGTCGTTCTTCAGCAGCACCAGCGACTTGCGCGCCGCCTCGCGGGCGATGGCGCGATGCTCGGCCGAGCCGATCACGCCCTCGCGGCCCTCGAACGGGCGGGCGGCCTGGAAGAGGCCCAGCTTGGCCTTCACCCGCAGGATGCGACGGACGGCGTCGTCCAGGCGGGCCATCGGGATGACACCCGACTTCACCTCGGCCAGGGTGTTCACATAGAGCGCCTTCCAACTGTCCGGCGCCATGAACATGTCGAGGCCCGCATTGATCGAGGCCGGGCAGTCGGTGGGCTTGCAGCCCGGAACCTGGCCGTGGCCGTTCCAGTCGCCGACCACGAAGCCGTCAAAGCCCATCCGCCCCTTCAGCACGTCGGTCAGCAGGCTCTTGTTCCCGTGCATCTTGGTCCCGTTCCAGCTGGAGAACGAGGCCATCACCGTCAGGGCGCCGGCGTTGATCGCGGGGACATAGCCCTGGGCGTGCAGGCGGATCAGGTCGTCTTCCGAGACCTTAGCATCCCCCTGATCGTGACCGTTCTCCGTGCCGCCGTCGCCCAGGAAGTGCTTGGCGCTAGCGGCGACATGGCCCTGCTGGATCACCCCGCCTTGCGAGACGGCGCCCTGGATGCCCAAGATCATCTGGGCGGCATAGTCGCGGACGATGGTCGGGTCTTCCGAATAGCCCTCGTAGGTCCGCCCCCAGCGGTCGTCACGCGGGACAGCCAGGGTCGGGCCGAACGCCCAGTCGAAGCCGGCGGCCGAGGTCTCGGACGCGGTCGCCTTGCCGATCCGCCGGATCAGCTCGGGATCGCGCGCCGCGCCCAGGCCGATATTGTGCGGGAAGAGGGTCGCGCCGACGACGTTGTTGTTGCCGTGCACGGCGTCGATGCCGAACATCAGCGGGATGTGCGTCCCGCCCGGGCGCTGGGCCGCGCCCTCGCGAAAGGCCCTGGCGGTGTCGACCCACGGCTTCTGCGGCGAGCGGTCGGGCGCGCCGATCGGCGGTGAGCTGCCGCCCCCCAGGATCGAGCCCAGGGGATAGGTCTTCAGATCCTCGGGCTTGATCTGGCCAATGTCGGCCTGGATCAGCTGACCGACCTTCTCCTCCAGGCTCAGCTTGGCCATCAGGCCGTCGACAAAGGCCTCCGTGGCGGGATCGACCAGGCCCTGGCTCTTGGCCGCGGGCCACTTGGCGGCGTGGGCGGTCGCCTGCGGCGTCTCGGCGGAAACGGCGGCGGCGGACAGAAAGGTCGACGCCAACAGGGCGACGCAGAGGGTCCTGGTGTTCATGCTCCCCAACTCTTCTCGTTCGACGGCCACGTCGCCGCGCTCTTGGACAACGTTGTCATGGCGAGGGTCGCGGAGGCAAGTGGTCAGGCCACCTCGTGGGTCTTGGGGAGAAAATGGGGCCCAAAGAAAAGGGCGAGTCCGAAGACTCGCCCCAAGTTAGCGACCGCGTCGGCGGTCGGACGTTTCCTTGGCTTAGCGGAACAGGCTGAGGATCGACGAGGTCGAGGAGTTGGCGATCGACAGCGCCTGGATGCCCAGCTGCTGCTTGGTCTGCAGCGACTGCAGCTTGGCGCTTTCCTTGGCGAGGTCCGCGTCCACCAGGTTGCCGACGCCGGCGTCCAGGCTGTCCTGCAGCTTGCCGACGAAGGTCAGGTGGGTGTCGAGACCGGTCGAGGCCGTGCCCAGCGAGGCCAGCTTGTTGGTGGCGGTGCCGATGGCCTTGTCGATCTGGGTGATCATCGCCTTGGCCAGGGTGGCGGTGGCGAAGCTCGAACCCGCCGACAGTTGCAGGCCTTGCAGACCCAGGGTCTGAGCCTTCACGGTGAAGCCCGAACCATCGGTGTTGGCCAGGAAGGTCATCTGCGTGGCCTTGCCGTCGGCCAGGCTGACGCCATTGAACTTGGCGTTGTCGGCGGCCTTCTGGACCTGTTCACGCAGCGAGTCGAAGTCCGACTTCAGCGCGTTGAACGAAGCGGTGTTCAGCGAGGTGTCGGAAGCGGCCAGGGCCTTTTCCTTCATCTTGCCGAGCAGGTCGGTGATGGTGTCGCCGGCGGCCAGGGCCACGTCGATGGTCGACTGGCCGCGTTGCAGCGAGTCCTTCACCGAGTTCAGGGACGACGACGAGGCCATCTGAGTCTTGGACATGGCCCAGATCGCGCCGTTGTCCTTGGCGTTACCGACCTTCTTGCCGGTGTTGATGCGTTGCTGGGTGACGCCCAGTTCGGCGTTCGTCGAGTTCAGGTTCTGCAGGGCGATCAGCGCGCCCGAGTTCGTGTTGATGCTGTTCAGCGCCATGACGAAACAACTCCTATTCGAGGTGTTCCGGCGTCATTTTGACAACCGGCGGGCATTTTGCCCGCGGCCACACTATGCCGCCCGCTCTTTCAATATTGTTGATGAGAGACAGGCGCCTCGCTGAATCACAAGGTCGCTTCCTTAAGAAACACCGCCAGAACGTTAGGACTCATTACTATATTTCGGAAAGTGTCCCAAATTGGCACACATTCAGAACACTCTCACTCCACCTGACGAACCCCACCTAGACTCTGCGAGACTGAGCGCAAAGAAAAGGGCGAGTCCGAAGACTCGCCCTCTCGACGACCTTAAGGTCGAAGACGTCCGGCTTAGCGGAACAGGCTGAGGATCGACGAGGTCGAGGAGTTGGCGATCGACAGGGCCTGGATGCCCAGCTGCTGCTTGGTCTGCAGCGACTGCAGCTTGGCGCTTTCCTTGGCCAGGTCGGCGTCCACCAGGTTGCCGACGCCGGCGTCCAGGCTGTCCTGCAGCTTGCCGACGAAGGTCAGGTGGGTGTCGAGACCGGTCGAGGCCGTGCCCAGCGAGGCCAGCTTGTTGGTGGCGGTGCCGATAGCCTTGTCGATCGTGGCGATCATCGTCTTGGCCGAGCTGGCCGAGGCGAAGGTCGAGGTCGCCGTCGAGCTCAGGCCGAGACCGGCCAGACCCAGGGTCTGAGCCTTCACGGTGAAGCCCGAACCGTCCGAGTTGGCCAGGAAGGTCATCTTGGAGGCCTTGCCGTCGGCCAGGCTGACGCCGTTGAACTTGGCGTTGTCGGCGGCCTTCTGGACCTGTTCGCGCAGCGAGTCGAAGTCCGACTTCAGCGCGTTGAACGAAGCGGTGTTCAGCGAGGTGTCGGAAGCGGCCAGGGCCTTTTCCTTCATCTTGCCGAGCAGGTCGGTGATGGTGTCGCCGGCGGCCAGGGCCACGTCGATGGTCGACTGGCCGCGTTGCAGCGAGTCCTTCACCGAGTTCAGCGACGACGAGGTCGACGACTGGGTCTTGGCCATGGCCCAGATCGCGCCGTTGTCCTTGGCGGAACCAACCTTCTTGCCGGTGTTGATGCGTTGCTGGACGGAGCCCAGTTCGGCGTTCGTCGAGTTCAGGTTCTGCAGGGCGATCAGCGCGCCCGAGTTCGTGTTGATGCTGTTCAGCGCCATGACGAAACAACTCCTATTCGAGGTATTCCGGCGTCATTTTGACGACCGGTAGGCATTTTGCCCAACACGACCCTCGCACAACGAGCTTACAGCTTCGTTTAATTTTCAATATTCTATGATTAACAAATCAAACTATGTTATTTACCATTAACACGCGTTGAGAGATGAACTCGATCAATTCCAATCAATATAATGTATCAAAATGATACACCTTAAATTATCTCAGCCAGAACTTGACCGCCACAGCCCCAGGCCGACAACCCTCAGCGGCCGACCAGGTAGAAACGGCGCGAGCGATAGTGCTTGGCGATCGCCCGGATGGTCACGATGAAGACGAAACCTCTCCAGAGATCGGCGAAAAGACCGTTGCGGCGACGCATGACGAGACTCCCTGTTTTCAGGTTCAACGAAAGAAGGGGCCGACCGGCTCCCCGGGAGGGGGAAGGAGCCGGCCGGCCCCTCGCGGCCGGTCGCTGACGATGTGACCGGCTAAAGGCCGGGGCTTAGGATCAGCCGTGCAGCTTGATGGCCGTTTCGGCGATGCGGCGACCTTGGTAGCGGGCGCCGGTCAGTTCGTTCTCGCTGGGCTGACGCGAGCCGTCGCCGCCGGCGATGGTGGTGGCGCCGTAGGGGCTGCCGCCGGTGATTTCATCCAGCGTCATCTGGCCGGCGTGACCATAGTCCATGCCCACGATCGTCGTGCCGAAGTGCAGCAGGTTGGTGATGATCGAGAACAGCGTCGTTTCCTGGCCGCCGTGCTGGGTGGCGGTCGAGGTGAAGGCGCCGGCCACCTTGCCGTGCAGGGCGCCGCGGGCCCACAGGCCGCCGGCCTGGTCGAAGAACGCCGCGACCTGCGAGGCCATGCGGCCGAAACGGGTCGGCGCGCCGACGATGATCGCGTCGTAGGCGGCCAGATCCTCGACCGAGGCGACCGGAGCCTCTTGATCCAGCTTGAAGTGGGCGCTCTTGGCGATGTCCAGCGGCACGGTTTCGGGCACGCGTTTGATATCCACGGTCGCGCCGGCTTCGCGCGCGCCCTCGGCGACGGCCTTGGCCATCGTCTCCAGGTGACCGTAGGACGAATAATAGAGAACCAGAACCTTGGCCATGACGGCGAACCCTCGGTGTCTTGCTTGACGGAAGCGTCATGCCCCGTCGTCGGCGTGTCTTTTGGCGCCGCTTGAGTTTGCGAAACAGTCGAATAAAATCGTCCATTATGTTCGAAATTTTCGATTGATAAGTTCATGACCACCGAGCCAGGCGCGCCCACTCTGGACCAGCTGTCCGTCTTCCTGGCCGTGGTCGAGGCCGGCAGCTTCGCGGGCGCGGCCCGGCGGATGAACCGGGCCAACTCCGTGGTCAGCTATGCGATCGCCAATCTTGAGGCCCAGCTGGGCCTGACGCTGTTCGACCGCGACGCGGCCAAAACGCCGGTGCTGACCGAAGCCGGCCGGGTGGTGCTGGCCCAGGCCCGGGTGATCGCCGGCGACGTCGCGTCCCTCCGGGCCCAGGCCAGGGGCCTGATCCGGGGACTGGAGGCCGAGGTCAACCTGGTGCTGGACGTCATGCTGCCCACCGCCCGCGTGGTCGACGCCCTGCGGGCCTTTCGCGAGGCGTTTCCGACCGTGACCCTGCGCCTCTATGTCGAGGGCCTGGGCGCGGTGACCCAGATGGTGCTTGATCGTCAAGCCACGGTAGGCGTCGCCGGACCGCTGGACGTCGTCAACGGCGGCGACGCGCTGGAGACCATCGCCGTGGGCTCGACCCTGCTGATCCCGGTCGCCGCCCCGGACCACCCGCTGGCCCGGGGGCGCAACCCGCCCCGCGCGGCGCGCGGCCACACCCAGCTCGTCCTGACCGACCGTTCGAGGCTGACAGAGGGCCGCGACTTCGCCGTCGGCAGCGTCCACACATGGCGGCTGGCCGACCTGGGCGCGAAGCACCTGCTGCTGAAGGAGGGCTTCGGCTGGGGCAACATGCCCGAGCCGATGGTTCGCGAGGACATCGCCGCCGGCCGCCTCACGCGCCTCGACATGCCGGACCTGAGCGACGCGGTCTACGCGCTGCACGCCATCTATCGCAGCGACACCCCGCCCGGTCCCGCCACGGCCTTTCTCATCGAACGGTTTCGCGGCCAGGCCAATTGAGTCGCCCCGCCGCGCTTTGGCCAGACCTATGGCCTGAACACCCTTGCCGAAGCGGCGCGGGACGGCTGTAGTCTCGCGCGCTCAGAGGAACACCCGATGCAGACTCCCTATGTCGCCGCCGCCGACCGCTACGCGGCCATGCCCTATCGCCGCACCGGCCGCAGCGGCCTGGATCTGCCGGCGATCTCGCTGGGCCTCTGGCAGAACTTCGGCGGGGCCGACGTGTTCGAGACCGGCCGCGCCATTCTGCGCCGGGCCTTCGATCTGGGAGTCACCCACTTCGACCTCGCCAACAATTACGGCCCGCCCTACGGCTCGGCGGAGGAGAACTTCGGCAAGGTGCTGGGGAGCGACTTCAAGGCCTACCGCGACGAACTGGTCATCTCGACCAAGGCCGGCTGGGACATGTGGCCCGGCCCCTATGGCGGGATCGGCGGATCGCGGAAGTATCTGATCGCCAGCTGCGACCAGAGCCTCAAGCGCATGGGCGTCGACTATGTCGACATCTTCTACTCGCACCGCGTCGATCCCACGACGCCGCTGGAAGAGACCATGGGCGCGCTGGCCCACCTGCACCGGCAGGGCAAGGCGCTGTACGTCGGGATCTCGTCCTACTCGCCCGAGCTCACCCGCAAGGCCCACGCGATCCTGAAGAGCGAGGGCGTGCCGCTGCTGATCCACCAGCCGTCCTATTCGATGGTCAATCGCTGGATCGAGGACGCGCTGCTGGACACCCTGGACGACCTCGGCGTCGGCTGCATCGCCTTCTCGCCGCTGGCGCAAGGGCTGCTGACCAGCAAGTACCTGAACGGCGTGCCGACGGACTCGCGGGCGGCCAGGGAGGGCTCGTTCGGCGGGCATCTGCTGACCCAGGACAATCTGGATCGCATCAAGGCCCTGAACGCGATCGCCCAAGGTCGTGGCCAGACCCTGGCCCAGATGGCGATCGCCTGGACTCTGCGCGATCCGCGCGTCACCTCCGCCCTGATCGGCGCCCGCACCGTCGCCCAGCTGGAGGATTCCCTGGCGGCGCTGAAGGCCGTCACCTTCTCGGCCGAGGAGCTGGCGCAGATCGACCGCCATGCCTCCGAAGGCGGCGTCGACCTGTGGAAAGTGTCCTCGACCCTGGCAGACGGCGATCTGCCGCGTCGCTGATAGCCAAGGTTTAATGTTCCGGCGCTTGGCCGGCCTGTCGCGTTTGCATATGGTTCTCGGCGATGGATAAGGGCGCTCACACCCTGCCTGACCGGGCCGACGGCCTGGAACGCCTCACCGAGCGTGAGCGCGAATGCCTTCGACTCGTCGATCGCCACATGAGCTCCAAGGAGATCGCCCGCGAACTGGGCCTCTCCAAGCACACGGTCGACTGGCACCTGGACAAGGCCCGCAAGCGCCTGGGCGCGGCCGACCGTTACGACGCCGCGCGCCGCGTCTTCGATCGAGCGTATCAGGGGGGCGCCCCCCCTCCGATCGCGTCAGGGTCCGACGCGTCCCGGCTAGGCGAACATCCTTCCTCGCGGTCTGCTGACCTCATCGAGGAAGGAGTTCCCAGTGAACGAGTTGACCCCCCATCAGAAGGACGCGATCGGCCGAGCCACGCATCTGCGCCAGGAAGTGAAGAGCTTCGAGCACGCGTGGCCCCTGCTGAATTCGGCCGAGGCCCTGCCACCGATCACGTGGAGCCAGCTCGAACGCCAGTTGCAGAGCCTGTCGGTGACTCCGGCCGGCGCTTCGATGGTGCACGACCTGGTGGAAGCCACCCGCAAGCAGGCTTCGTTCAAGCCCAGCGAGCTGGTGATGCGGGAGATCCTGTGTATCGCCAGCGCGGTGATGGACGAGACGTTCCTGTCGGACTTGTCCTCTTCGGACTCGGAGGAGGACGGCCCAATCATCTGAGCCTGCCCCTGCGATTGGCCTTCATCGCCGCCGTGATGATCGTGACCGCGTTCGCGTTCGGCTCGATCCTGGCGGGGCTCCACGCGCTGCAAGGCCTGTTTCCGTAAGATCTCCGCCTCCGGGGAGCCGGGGCGTCCCTTTCACTCCTATCGTCACATCAGCAACGCGCCGGGCATCCCTTGGCGCGAGGAGACTTCTCATGCTCAAGCAACGCCGTCTGGCCGCCGAGACCGTGGCCGAAGCTCTGTTCGCCGCCGAAAAGGCCATCGACGCCGCGATCACCCGCACCGCCGCCCTGGCCGGGCTGATGCCGACCACACGCCAGGACGCCAACCTCTCGGCTCTGATCGGCCAAGACGCCCTGATGTCCGCGATCAACACCATGCAGGCCCTGGGCGCGGCCCGCGAGAGCATCGTGGTCACCCATAAGCACCTGTCGGTCGCCCAGCACGACATCGGCCTGTCGGCCGTGTCGTTCGGCGAACCTGTCGTCAAGCCGGCGGGCATGGTCGAGGCCACGCCCGGCGGCCGCCTGACCGTCGCCGCCTGATCCGCTTAGATCAACGACAGCGCGACCCTCGCCGTCCCGACGGCGAGGGTCGTTGCAATCCTGGAGAATGGCGCCACCCTGACGCGATGTCACCGCTCAGCTATCTCTACCAATGGGCCAGTCTCGCCGCGCTGCTGATCGCGGCCGGCGTGGCCCTGTGGCGCGGCGGCTGGCCCGAGCGTCTGGGCGGTGTGGCCATGATCCTGGCCTGGTTCGCCACCGGCCTGTTCTACAATAACCTACAGCGGTTCGGCCCGCAGACCGCGGTATTCGTGGTCGACGCGACCCTGATGGCGGTGCTGCTGTTCATCGCCCTGCGATCGGATCGCTGGTGGCCTATGTGGGCCTGCGGCTTTCACGGCCTGACGCTGATCCTGGTTCTCGCCAACCTGGCCGATCACAAGCTCTCCAATCGCGCCGGCTATATCGCGGGCGGCGGCGTCTTCAGCTACCTGACCATGGCGGCGCTGTTCTGCGGCGCGCTGCCGCGCCGACGCCCGGCGTCGTCCCCTGAAGCGCTCGCTCCCTGAAGCGTCGCCCCATGACGCCGCGTCACCGCTGACAGCGCTTCGAACGCCTGTTTCACTCCTCGCAACGACAGGAGGAAACCATGGGCGAAGCCTATATCGTGGCGGCCGCGCGGACGGCCGGCGGGCGCAAGGGCGGCAAGGTCTCGGGCTGGCATCCGGCCGATCTGGCCGGAACGGTGCTGGACGCCCTGGTCGCGCGCAGCGGCGCCGATCCGGCCCTGATCGAGGACGTGATCCTGGGCTGCGTCGGCCAGGTCGGCGAGCAGGCCATCAACATCGCTCGCAACGCGGTCCTGGCCTCCAGCCTGCCCGAGAGCGTGCCGGCCACCTCGGTCGACCGCCAGTGCGGCTCCTCGCAACAAGCCATCCACTTCGCCGCCGCCACCGTCATGTCGGGCGCCATGGACGTGGTCATCGCCGCCGGTGTCGAGAGCATGAGCCGGGTGCCGATGGGGCTGTCCTCGGCCCTGCCCTACAAGAACGGCTTCGGGACCTATATGAGCCCGCGCATCCAGGACCGGTATCCAGGCATCCAGTTCAGCCAGTTCGCCGGCGCCGAGATGCTCGCCAGGAAGTACGACCTGTCGCGGGACGAACTGGACGCCTACGCCCTCGAAAGCCACCAGCGGGCCATGGCCGCCACTAAGGGCGGCAAGTTCGCCGCCGAGATCGTGCCGATCGAGGTCACGCTGCCGGACGGCGCGACCGAGACCCACGCGGCCGACGAAGGCATTCGATGGGACGCCTCCCTTGAATCGATCGGGTCGGTGAAGCTGCTGACCGAGGACGGCCGCCTGACCGCCGCAACCTCCAGCCAGATCTGCGACGGGGCGGCCGGAGTGATGATCGTCAACGAGCGGGGCTTGAAAGCTCTGGGCGCCACGCCGCTGGCGCGGATCCACAGCATGACCGTGATCGGCCACGATCCGGTGATCATGCTGGAGGCTCCGATCCCGGCCACCCAGAAGGCCCTGGACCGCGCCGGGTTGAAGATCGGCGACATCGACCTCTACGAGGTCAACGAGGCCTTCGCCTCGGTGCCGACCGCCTGGCTGAAGGTCATCGGCGGCGATCCGGACAGGCTGAACGTCCACGGCGGCGCCATCGCCCTGGGACATCCGCTGGGCGGTTCCGGCGCCAAGCTGATGACCACTCTGGTCCACGCCCTTCGGGACCGCGGCGCCCGCTACGGCCTGCAGACCATGTGCGAGGGCGGCGGACTGGCCAACGTGACGATCATCGAGCGACTGTAGTTGAACCCTCCCTCTTCAAGAGGGAGGAACCGCTCTTCTTATCGTCTTACGGCAAATTAACTCAGCGACCAGAGGTTTGTCGGCTAGAAGGCCGTCGGGCTCAATTGTTGCTGGGGAAATGTTCGTGCTTAACGGGATCAATGGGCGCCGCCCGACGCTGAGCGCGCTGGTCTTGGTCCTGGGCGTGAGCGCGATCGCTCTGGCCGGATGCGGGAAGAAGCCGGAGAAGAAGACGCGGGCCGCGCCGAGCGCTTCGGCCACCGTCAGCGTCGCCACCGTGGTCAGCCAACCGATCGCGCGCCAGATCAACGCCACGGGCACGATCTCGCCGTGGGAAGAGGTGCCGGTCGGCGCCGAGACCGGCGGCCTGACCGCCGTCGCCGTCAACGCCGAGGAAGGCCAGACCGTCAAGGCCGGCCAGGTTCTCGTGCAGCTCAACAGCGCGCTGATCAGCGCCCAGCTGCGCCAGCAGGACGCCGCCGTCGCCAGCGCCAGGGCCACCCTGGCCGAGGCCAGCGCCGCCCTGAACCGCGCCAAGGAACTACAGGCCAAGGGCTATCTCAGCCAGGCGGGTCTCGACACCGCCATCGCCCGCCAAGGCACCTCGGCCGCGAACCTGGCCGCCGCAGAAGCCGCGCGGGGCGAGACCGCCGCCCGCGTGGCCCAGACCTCGATCCGCGCGCCGGTCGGCGGCCTGATCAGCCGCCGCAGCGTCACCAAGGGCCAGATCGTCACCGCCGGCTCGGAACTCTTCCGCATCGTCCGCGACAGCCGACTGGAGCTGGACGCCGACATCCCCGAGACCGACCTCGGCTCGGTCAAGGCCGGCATGCCGGCCAGGATCTACTCCGAGAAGGTCGGCGAGATGAGCGGCCGCGTCCGCATCGTCACCTCGGAAGTCAACGCCGCCACCCGCATCGGCACGGCGCGCATCGCCCTGTCGTCTATGGGCGGCTTCCGTCCGGGCATGTTCGCCCGCGCCACCATCGACGCCGGCGACCAGCCGGCCCTGATCGTGCCGTCGGCCTCGGTGCTGTACCGCGAGAACCGCCCCGGCGTGTTCGTGGTCGACGCGGCCAAGAAGGTCCACTTCCGCCGCATCGCCATCGTGGCCAACACCGGCGACCGCGTCGCCGCCACCGGTCTGAACGCCGGCGAGCAGGTCGTGGTCGACGGCGCCGGCTTCTTGGGCGAGGGCGATCTCGTCCGCGTCGGCGCCGCCCCCAAGACCGCGCGCTGAGGACGACAGACCGATGCGCAACATCTCGTCCTGGGCGATCAAGAACCCGATCCCCGTCATCATGCTGTTCGCCCTGCTCTGCTTCGCCGGCATCGCCGGCTTCAAGAGCATGCGGATCAACAACAACCCGGACGTCGACCTGCCGTTCGTCGTCGTCACGGCCGTGCGCCCCGGCGCCGCGCCGCAGGAACTGGAAACCCAGGTCACCCGCCTGATCGAGGACTCGATCGCGGGCCTTGGCCAGGTGCGTCACATCAACTCCACCGTCGTCGACGGCGCCTCGACCACCTTCATCGAGTTCGAGCTGGGCGTGGACCACGAGCGTGTCACCAACGACGTGCGAAACGCCATGTCCAACCTGCGCGGCTCGCTGCCCCAGGACATGCAGGAGCCGACCGTCACCCGGGTCGACGTCTCCGGCGGCGGCCTGATCACCTATGTCGTCAAGGCCCCGACCCTGACGCCCGAGCAACGCAGTTGGTTCGTCGACAACGACGTCAGCCGCGCCCTGCTGGCCATCAAGGGGGTGCGCGAGGTCAACCGCCAGGGCGGCGTCAGCCGCGAGATCGAGATCGCCCTTGATCCCGACCGCCTGGCCGCGCGCGGCGTCACCGCCGCCGCCGTCAGCCAGGCCCTGGTGTCCTCGAACGCCGACCTGCCCGGCGGCCGCGTGACCATCTCGGGCGCCGAGCGCGCCATCCGCACCCTGGGCGCGGCCGGCTCGGTCGAGCAGCTGCGCGAGACCCGCGTGCCGGTCGCGAGCGGCGGCACCGTGCGCCTGGCCGACCTCGGCCAGGTCACCGACCACTGGGCCGAACCCCGCTCGCGCGCCCGCTATGACGGCCAGGAGGTCGTGACCTTCAACATGGTTCGCGGTCGCGGCGCGTCGGAGGTGCAGACCGCCGAGAAAATCCGCAAGGCCGTCGAGAAGCTCGACCAGGATCATCCCGAGATCCAGATCGAGGAGATCACCTCGAACGTGAAGTACATCGAGGAGAGCTATGTCGCCTCGATGGAAGCCCTGATCGTCGGCGCCATCCTGGCCGTGCTGGTCGTGCTGCTGTTCCTGCGCGACTGGCGCGCCACGCTGCTGGCGGCGGTGGCCATCCCGATGTCGCTGTTCCCGACCTTCGCCGTCCTGGCGCCGCTGAACCAGTCGCTGAACGGCATCACCCTGCTGGCCCTGTCGCTGACCGTCGGCATCCTGGTCGACGACGCCATCGTCGAGATCGAGAACATCGTCCGCCACATGCGCGGCGGCAAGAGCCCCTACGCGGCGGCCATGGAGGCGGCCGACGAAATCGGCCTGGCCGTCGTGGCCACCACCTTCACCATCGTGGCGGTGTTCGCGCCGGTGGGCTTCATGCCCGGCATCATCGGCCAGTTCTTCAAGGCCTTCGCCCTGGCGGCCTGCATCTCGGTGCTGTTCTCGCTGGTGGTCGCCCGCCTGCTGACGCCGCTGATGGGCGCCTACATGCTGAAGGCCGACCACAACCACGAGGACAAGGATCCGCCGTGGATGGGTCCGTACCTGAAGAGCCTGAACTGGGGTCTGCGCAATCGTTGGAAGGTGCTCTTGATGGGCATCCCGATGTTCGCCTTCTCGATCTTCCTGGCCACCCGCCTGCCGTTCGAGTTCCAGCCCCAGGTCGATCGCGGGCGCGCTGAGTTCTCGGTCGAGCTGCCGCCCGGCGCCACGCTGGACGAGACCGACGCCATCGTGCAGCGCGTGACCCGCGAACTGCTGGCTCGCAAGGAAGTGGTCAGCGTCTACGCCGCGATCGGCAGCAACAGCGCCGTCAACAAGGCCGACTTGACCGCCGACCTGACCGACAAGAAGGAACGCATCAGCCAGAAGGTGTTCAGCCGCCAGATGGTCGACCAGTTCGCCGCCATCCCCGGCGCGCGGATCGGCTCGGGCAGCAACAATGGCGGCGGCCCGTCGAACGGCGGCAGCTACACGCTCAGCCTGGTCAGCGACAACGGTCCTGCCCTTGAGGCCGCGGCTCGCAAGGTCGAGGCCGAGATGCGCGGCGTCCCCGGCCTGGCCCACGTGGTCAACACCGCCTCGATCGCGCGTCCCGAGATCGTCGTCACGCCCAAGCCCGATCAGGCGGCCCGCGCCGGCGTCTCGGCCGGAGCGATCTCCCAGGCCGTGCGCGTCGCCACCATCGGCGACGTCGAGCAGAACCTGCCCAAGTACAATCTGGGCGACCGCCAGGTGCCGATCCGCCTGCGCCTCAGCGAGACCGCGCGCGAGGACATCGCCGTCCTGCAGACTTTGCAGGTCCCCTCGGCCAATGGTCCCGTGCCGCTGAACGCGGTGGCCGACGTGCGCTTCGGCGCCGGCCCCTCGCAGGTCGACCGTCGCGACCGCGCCCGCGTGGCCACCATCACCGCCGAGCTGGACGGCATCGTCATCGGCGAGGCCGCCAAGCGCGTCCACGCCTTGCCGTCGGTCAAGAACCTGCCGAACGGCGTCAAGGAAGTGGCCGCCGGCGACGCCGAGTTCATCCAGGAGATGGTCACCGGCTTCCTGGGCGCGCTGATCACCGGCATCCTGCTGATGTACGTCGTGCTGGTGCTGCTGTTCCGCAGCTTCGCCCACCCGATCACCATCATGGTGGCCCTGCCCCTGGCCATCGGCGGCGCCTTCGGCCTGCTGGTGCTGGCCCACTCCAGCTTCTCGATCTCGACCCTGATCGGGATCCTGATGCTGATGGGCATCGCGGCCAAGAACTCGATCCTGCTGGTCGAGTACGCGATCATGGCCATGAAGGAACATGGCATGGACAAGCGCACGGCGATCATCGACGCCGCGCACAAGCGGGCCCGGCCGATCCTGATGACCACCGTGGCCATGGGCGCGGGCATGCTGCCCACCGCCATCGGCCTGGGCGCCGAGGTCGAGTTCCGCGCTCCGATGGCCATCGCGGTCATCGGCGGCCTGATCACCTCGACCCTGCTCTCGCTGCTCTACATCCCGGTGGTGTTCATCCTGATGGACGGCCTGACCGTCCGCTCGAGCCGCCTGATGCGCCGCGTCTTCGGCGGCCACCACCACGTGGCGGCGAAGAAGCCGATCGCGGAGTAGCAATGCTCCCCCGCGTCGTGGGGGAGCAACAGCCCTAAGCCCTCAGCGCCTGCGCCACCACCGGCGCCAGGCGGTCGGCGATGATCCTCGCCCCGTCCGCGTTCGGATGGATCCCGTCGCGCTGCATGTAGCGCGACACGCCGATCACTCCCGTCAGGAAGTCCGGCGCGTAGAACACGCCCTGCTCGCGGGCCAGGTCCGGATAGAGCTGGGTGAAGCGACGGGCGTAGTCCACGCCCAGCAAGCCGGGCGCGCGGACACCGGCCAGCACCACGCGGATGTTCCTCGACTTCAGGTGCTGGACGATGGCCCGCAGGTTGGCCTTGGTCATGGTCGGGGCGACGCCCTGCAGCAGGTCGTTGCCGCCCAGCGCCACCACGCAGACCACGCTTTCGGCGGGCACGCGATCGACACGGGCCAGGCCGTTGGCGCTGGTGTCGCCCAGCACGCCCAGGTTCCGCACCCGCGACGGCGCGCCCATCCGCTCCAGCGCCGCCTGCAGCCGCGCGGGCATGGAGAGGTCCTGCGCCAGACCAAGGCCCGCCGTGATCGAGTCGCCGAGCACCGTCACCACCGGCAGGGGCGGCGCGGGCGCCGGCGGCGGCTTGCTCCGCGTAGCCGCCACGGCGGCGCCCGGCGTCACGAGCGCCGCGAGCCCGGCCAGCAACAGCCGGCGGTCAAAAGCGGGAGACTGGAACTTCACCATCGTCGAACCGTATCAATAGCCAGAACAGATCAAAGACCCTGCGCGTTGAACGCAGGCTGAAGAGGAAAACGTTCAATGCGGCGTCGGTTTCGCGAAATCTTGATCGTCGGCGCGGCCTTGAGCGCCCTCGCCGCCTGCGGTCAGAGCAATGGCCAGCAGAACAGCGCGATCGGCTATGGCCCTAACCCCCAACTGCCCAAGCCCAGCAAGAGCCTGATCCCGACCGTCAAGGTCTCGGACGTCGTCGGCTGGCCGGCGGGCGTCACGCCTCGCGCCCCGGCCGGCTTCCGCGTCCAGCCGTTCGCCCAAGGCCTGGACCATCCGCGCTGGCTGCTCGTCCTGCCCAATGGCGACGTGCTGGTGGCCGAGAGCAACGCTCCGCCCAAGAAGGAGCCGCCGCACGGCCTGAAGGGCTTCTTCGAGAAGATGCTGATGAAGAAAGCCGGGGCTGGCGTTCCCAGCGCCAACCGCATCACCCTGCTGCGCGACGCCGACCACGACGGCGTGGCCGAGATGAAGGTCCCGTTCCTGACCAATCTCTATTCGCCGTTCGGCATGGCCCTGGTCGGCGACACCCTTTACGTGGCCAATGCCGACGCCATCGTCGCCTTTCCCTACGCCGCCGGGGTCACCCGGATCACCGCCGCGCCGCGCAAGGTCGCCGACCTGCCGGGCGGGCCGATCAACCACCACTGGACCAAGAACATCATCGCCAGCCCGGACGGCAAGCTGCTGTACGCGACGGTTGGTTCGAACAGCAATGTCGGCGAGAACGGCATCGAGAACGAGACCGACCGCGCCGCCATCCTGCAGGTCGATCCAGCCACAGGCGAAAAGCGCGTCTTCGCCTCGGGCCTGCGCAATCCCAACGGCCTGTCCTGGAACCCGGCCAATGGCGAGCTGTGGACCGCGGTCAACGAGCGCGACGAGCTGGGCAACGACCTGGTCCCAGACTACATGACCTCGGTCCGCGAGGGCGGCTTCTACGGCTGGCCCTACAGCTACTTCGGCCGCCACGTCGACAAGCGGGTCAAGGACAAGGACCGCCGCCCCGACCTGGTCGAACGCGCCACCGTCCCCGACTACGCCCTGGGCGCCCACACGGCCTCGCTGGGCCTGACCTTCTACACCGGCAAGAGCTTCCCGGCCCACTATTGGGGCGGGACGTTCGTGGGCCAGCACGGCTCGTGGAACCGCAATCCCCAGGCTGGCTACAAGGTGATCTTTGTGCCGTTCGTCGACGGCAAGCCGGCGGGGCCGGTCGAGGACTTCCTGACCGGCTTCCTGGACGCCAATGGCAAGGCGCAGGGCCGGCCGGTCGGCGTGACGGTGGACGCCTCCGGTGCGCTGCTGGTCGCCGACGATGTCGGCAACGCGGTGTGGCGGGTCAGCCCATCGCGGTAGCCAGCTCCGCCTCCGCGCCCTTCACCATCAGCTCAAGCCCGCGCTCGAACAGCCCGGCGTGGCCGCTCGCGCGGTAATAGGCGATGGCCTCGGACAGCACCGGATAGGCCTTGGCGGCCTCGTCCAGCTGGCCCTGCTCGATAGAGCCGTCAACGGGTGTGGCCTGCTCCTCCAGCACGCAGCCCACCACATACCGGCTGACGGCGATGAACAGCTGCATGGCCTGGCCGGGCGTGAAGCCGGCGGCGACCAGAAAGGCGGCCTGCACCTCGACATTCGTCAGGTCGCCCGGATCGGCCTCGGTGCCGGCGTGGACCCGCGCGCCGTCGCGGTAGCTCAATAGCGCCGCGCGGAAGCTCCTGCCGTTGCGGCGTACGAAATCCTGCCAGGTCTCGCCTGGCCGGGGCACGCGCGCCTCGTGCGCCCGCGCCAGGATCTCGCCGTTCATGGCGCCCAGCAGGTCGCGCTTGCTCTTGAAGTGCCAGTAGAGGGCCGGCTGGCGCACGCCCAGGCGCTCGGCGATGGCGCGCGTGGACAGGGCGTCGACCCCGACCTCGTTCAGCACCTCCAGCGCCGTCTCCAGGATACGTCGGCGATCGACCTTCATGGGCTTCCTATCTGAATCATCTTGACCTCGCGGCCGATCCGGACTTTATCCTCGATAAGGAACTTTATCGATGATAAATTTTATGCCCGATCATCTTCAGCGCCGCGCCAAGCTCGCCTTTCCTCTCATCTTGGCCACCGTGATGCTGGACGCCGTCGGTATCGGCCTGGTCATGCCGATCATCCCCAGCCTGCTGCGCGAGGTCGGCCATACCGGGGATCTCGGCTGGCGGTTCGGGGCGTTCCTGGGCCTCTACGCCCTGATGCAGTTCCTTTGCGCCCCGGTGCTGGGAGCGCTCAGCGACAAGCTGGGCCGGCGGCCGGTGCTGCTGGTCTCTCTGGCGGGCGCGGCGATCGACTATGTGTTCATGGCCTTCGCGCCCTCGCTGGCCTGGCTCTTCGTCGGCCGCGCCATCGCCGGGATCACCGGGGCCAACATGGCCGTGGCCCAGGCCTATATAGCCGACATCACGCCCGAGGCGCAGCGCACCCGCCGCTTTGGCCTGTTCAGCGCCATGTTCGGGGTCGGCTTCATCCTGGGCCCGGTGATCGGCGGGTTCCTGGGCGAGGTCTGGACGCGCGCACCGTTCCTGGCGGCGGCCGCGCTGAACGGCGTCAACTTCCTGATGGCCGTCTTCATCCTGCCGGAGTCGCACAAGACCCTGGCCGAGAGCCGGGCCAGGCCGTTCGACCGCGCGGCCTTCAACCCGTTCGGCTCGCTGCGCTGGGCGACCGCCTTCCCCGCCCTGCTGCCGCTGATGGCCGCCTTTGTCCTGCTGGCGATCGTCGGCGAGGTCGGCGGCACGATCTGGGTGCTGTACGGCGAGGACAAGTTCGCCTGGGATCCGTGGACGGTCGGCTTCTCGCTGGCGGGCTTCGGCGTCTTCACCGCCCTGGCCCAGGCCTTCGTGGCCGGTCCGGTGGCCGGGCGATTCGGCGAGCGCAAGACCCTGGCCATCGCCATCGTCTGCGACGCCTTCGCCTATGTCGCCATCGGCCTGGCGTCCAAGGGCTGGATGGCGTTCGCGCTGCTGCCGTTCTTCTGCCTGGGCGGCATAGGCCACGCGGCGATCCAGTCGCTGCTGTCGGCCCAGGTCGGCGAGGACCAGCAGGGCCGCCTGCAAGGCGTGCTGGCGAGTCTGGCGAGCCTGGCCTCGGTGATCGGTCCGGTGGTCATCGCCCAGGTCTATTTCGCCAGCCGCGGCTGGTTTCCAGGCCTGGTGTGGACGGCCGGCGCGGCGATCGGCCTGCTGTGCCTGCCCATCCTCTTGAGCGGCCATCCGGCCAAGCCGGCGCGGGACAACGCATAGGGCCTTGGCGGGCGGCTCGCTTAACCGCGAGAGGGCCTCGTCGAAGACGGTCCGAGCCCTGGAAACATGGTTAATCGGGCCTTTACCCCAGCGCGTTAGGGTCGCTTCATGCGCCGCCGCCTGCTCGTCTTGCTGACCCTCGCCATCGCCGGCCCGGCCCTGGCCGGCCAAGCGACGGTTCCGGCCGCGCCGAAGCCCAAGAAACCGGTAGCCGTCCTCGCCGCGCCGGTCGACGCGCCCAGCTTCATCCTGCCCGCCCCGATCCCCCTGGCCTCGGGCCGGCCCGCCGGCGACACCCAGCAGTGCAAGACGACCTGCTCCAAGACGCTCTACTTCTGCCAGGCGGGCGGCGACGATGACGGGTGTGGCGGACGCTGGGCCCAATGCAACGCCGCCTGCACGGCCACCTATGCGCCGGCCCGCTTCGGTCGTTAGGCTTCCGCAACGGCTGCTTGCCGCTCCGCGTAACGCCGGTACACTCCTGAACAACGATAAGTCAGGGTGGATGAAATGACGGCCAAGCTCCCCAAGGCGTGCGTCATCGGCGCGGGCTGCAGCGGTTTCACCACGATCAAGCGGCTGAAGGACTACGGCGTCCCCTACGACTGCTTCGAGATGTCCGACGAGATCGGCGGCAACTGGTACTTCAAGAACCCCAACGGGATGTCGGCCTGCTACGAGAGCCTGCACATCGACACCAGCAAGTGGCGGCTGGCCTTCGAGGATTTTCCCGTGCCGAAGGACTGGCCGGACTTCCCGCATCACGCCCAGCTGTTCCAGTACTTCAAGGACTATGTCGACCACTTCGGCCTGCGTCCGACGATCACCTTCAACACCCGCGTCGAGAAGGCGCGTCGAACCGACGACGGCCTCTGGTCGGTGACCCTGTCGACCGGCGAGACGCGGCTCTACGACGTGCTGTTCGTTTGCAACGGCCACCACTGGGATCCGCGCGTGCCGGAGTATCCGGGCGAGTTCGACGGCCCGGCCTTCCATGCCCACGCCTATAGCGACCCGTTCGATCCGGTGGACATGCGCGGCAAGAACGTCGTGGTGGTCGGCATGGGCAATTCGGCCATGGATATCGCCAGCGAGCTCTCCCAGCGGCCGATCGCGAAAAACCTGTGGGTCTCGGCCCGACGCGGGGTGTGGGTGTTCCCCAAGTACCTGAACGGCAAGCCGGCGGATAAGAGCGCCATGCCGGCCTGGATGCCGCGCAAGCTGGGCGTGGCCCTGGCCCGATCGGTGCTGAAGAAGACCATCGGCCGGATGGAGGACTACGGCCTGCCCAAGCCCGACCACGAGCCGCTGGAGGCGCACCCCTCGGTCTCGGGCGAGTTCCTGACCCGCGCGGGCTGCGGCGACATCAAGTTCAAGCCGGCGATCAAGGCGCTGGAAGGCAAGCGCGTGCGCTTCGCCGACGACACTGTCGAGGACGTCGACGCCATCGTCTTCGCCACCGGCTACAAGATCAGCTTCCCGTTCTTCGACGACCCGGCCCTGCTGCCGGACGCCGACCATCGCTTCCCGCTGTTCAAGCGGATGATGAAGCCGGGAATCCCCAACCTCTTCTTCATGGGTCTGGCCCAGCCGCTGCCGACTCTGGTGAACTTCGCCGAGCAGCAGGCGAAGCTGGCGGCGGCCTATCTGGCAGGGCAATACGCGCCGCCCTCCGAGGCCGAAATGGTCCGGATCATGGCCAAGGACGAGGCGCGCCACACCGGCCAGTTCTACGACTCGGCGCGACACACCATCCAGGTCGATTTCAACGTCTATTGCGCCGATCTGAAGAAGGAGATCGCCAAGGGCGAGGCGCGGGGGAGGGCGGTCGGCGGAAAGCTGCCGGTGGCGGCGCTGGCGGAGATCAAGACCGAACCGCTGCTGGCCCCCACCTGATCGCTTCGCGATCGTCCGCCCCCGGAGGGGGGCGGAAGGATCCCTCTTCCCCCTCCGGGGGAGGAGCGCCGTAGGCGCGGAGGGGGCAAGTGCGGTAGGTCTCCGCCAAAGGAGCCCCCATGGCCAAGATCACCTTCGACAAGGACACCCGCGCCAAGCTGGTCGGCGGGCTGTCGGACTATCTGCGGACCGAGCTGGATCTCGAGGTGAAGGGCTTCGACGCCGAGTTCCTGCTCGACTTCATCAGCGAACGGCTGGGGCCGTACTATTACAACCAGGGCCTCCACGACGCCTCGGCGCTGTATCGTGAGAAGCTGGAGGCGATCAGCGAGGCGGTCTGGGAGATCGAGCAGCCGATCAAGCCGCTCTGACTTCCCCACGCGTCAGCATTGACGCCCCTGGCCAGCGGCGCATCCTTCCTGAACAACGATAAGTCGCCCCGCCAGGGTCGGGGACGGGAGGAAGCTTGATGACCGGCGATCCCCTGCCGATTCGACCCCGGGCGGCGCAAGGTCTTGCGTGTCGCCGCGGAGTAAGGCTGTGATCTTGACGGGGCGTCACGAACGTCCCCTTCTTGAGTCGCGGCCCATGTCCAATATCGCCTATTTTCCCAAGCCCCATGTCGATCAGCGGCCGGGCAAGCGGGAACGCACTAAGACCGCCAACCGCCAGGCGATCCTGGACGCCGCGCGCGAGGTGTTCGGCGAATTGGGCTACGACGCCGCCACGGTGCGCGACATCATTCGCCGCACGGGTTTGGCCTCGGGCACCTTCTACAACTACTACAAGTCCAAGGAGGAGGTGTTCGACGCCCTGGCCGACGACGGCGCGCGACGCTTCCGCCCCCTCCTGCGCGCCGAGTCCGAGAAGGCCGTCGACTTCCCGTCGTTCGTGCGCGGCGCGATCCTGGCCTATTTCAACTTCGTGGCCACAGAGCAGGAAAGCTGGCGCATCAACCGGCCGCCGGGCGAGCAGATCCCGCACGCGCGTCCGTCGCCCGAGGTGACCGCGGTGTTCGACGAGGTCCGCGAAGCCTTCGCCCGGGTGCTGGAGCAGACCCACGCCCCGCCGGTCGACCTGGACTACCTGACCGCCGCCTGCATCGCCGTGGCTCGCGAGATCGGCGACAAGATGCTGGAGCGACGACCGGTCGACACCGAGGGCGCGGCGGATTTCGCGGTCAAGCTGATCCTGGGCGGGCTGCCGGCCTTGCCAAGGCTCTAGAGCCTTCCAGATAACCAGAACAACAAGAACGCAGAGAGTGGGGAAACCATGGCCTCCGACGCCGCCCAGAAGACCATCCTAAAGCTGATCCTGTCGCTGCCCAGTCCGGTCCTGCGGGCCCTGTCGGGCGGCGGGGTCGTCTATAAGGGCGGGCGAACCCTTGACCCCCGCTTCCAGTTCTTCGCCCACGCGGCCAAGAAGCTGCCGCCCATGACCAGTCTCAGCCCCGCCGAGGCCGTGGCCGGCAGCGCCCGGGGCCTGGCCGCCGTGCAGGGCCCGCTGGAGCCGGGCGTGCGCACCGAGAGCCTGTCGGTCGAGGGCCCCAACGGCCCGATCCCGTGCCGCGCCTATCGGCCGGACGCTCAGGACGCCAGCGCGCCGCTGATCGTCTACGCCCACATGGGCGGCGGGGTGATCGGGGACCTGGAGACCTGCCACGCCTTTTGCTCGATCCTGGCGCGGATCGTCCGCACGGCGGTGATCTCGGTCGACTATCGCCTGGCTCCGGACCACAAGTTCCCCGCCGGTCTGGAAGACGTGCTGGCCGCCTATCGCTGGGCGCGCGACAACACCGCCCGCTTCGGCGCCGCCTCAGTCCCGCCGGCGATCGGCGGCGACAGCATGGGCGGCAACTTCGCCGCCATCGTCGCCCAGGAAATGGCCCGCAAGGGCGAGCCGCAGCCGGCCGCGCAGATCCTGATCTATCCCGCCGTGGACGTGGCCAGCGAGACGCCGTCCATGACCACCTATGCCGACGCCTATCCCCTGACCCGGGCGACCATGGACTGGTTCATGGGCCACTATATGAGCGCCGACGCCGCCCCGGCCGACCCGCGCCTGTCGCCGGACAGGACCGCCGACCTGACGGGCCTGGCGCCCGCCGTGGTCGCCACCGCCGGCTTCGACCCGCTGGTCGACCAAGGCGAGGGTTACGCCAAGCGGCTGCAGGCGGCCGGCGTGCCGGTGCTGTACCGCTGCTACGATAGCCTGGCCCACGGGTTCACGGCCTTCACCGGCGCGATCCCGGCGGCGGACGGAGCTTGTCGCGAGATCGCGGGGCTGGTGCGGCAGGCGTTTGATCAGCGCTCATAAACGTACTCAACCTTGTCATCCCGGAAGCCTCGCAGAGGCTGTCCGGGACCCAGGGGCCAAGTCCTGTGCGGTGGCCCCTGGGTCCCGGCTCTCCGCTTCGCTGCGGCCGGGACGACAAGTCTAGTGGGCCTTGAAGAATGACCCCTCCCCCCACCATGCGCGCCCTCGTCGTCGAGGACCTGGAGCCCGACTTCGCCGGCTGCGCGGTCCGTGACGTCCCCACGCCCCAGCCCGGCCCCGGCGAGGCGCTGGTCCGCGTCCGCGCCGCCAGCGTCAACTTCCCCGACCTGCTGATGACGCGCGGCGACTACCAGTTCAAACCGCCCCTGCCCTTCACGCCCGGCCTCGACATCGCCGGCGAGGTCGCCGCCCTGGGCGAGGGCGTCACCGGTCTCAGGATCGGCGACGCCGTGGTCGGCGGCGCGCGGCTGGGCGGGTTCGCGGAATACGCAGCGCTCTCCGCGAGCGCCCTGAAGCCCAAGCCCGCGCGGCTGTCGTTCGCCGAAGCCGCCGCCTACGGCGCGGCCTATCTCACGGCCTATGTCGCCCTGGTCCGCCGCGCGCGGCTGGAGCCCGGCGAGTGGGTGCTGGTTCACGGCGCGGCCGGCGGGGTCGGCCTGGCGGCGGTGGACCTGGCCAAGGCGCTGGGGGCGCGGGTCATCGCCGCCTCGGCCTCGGACGACAAGCTGGAGACGGTGCGGGCGCTCTACGCCCCCGACGCGGTCGTCAACGTCACCGGCGGCTTCCGCGAGCGGGTGAAAGAGATCACCGGCGGCCGGGGGGCTGACGTGATCTACGATCCCGTGGGCGGCGACGTGTTCGACGAGAGCGTCCGCTGCATCGCCTTCGACGGGCGGCTGCTGGTCATCGGCTTCACCTCGGGCCGGATTCCGAACGTTTCGGTCAACATGCCGCTGATCAAGGGCTTCTCGGTCATGGGCGTACGGGCCGGAGAGTACGGTCGCCAGTTTCCCGAAAAGGGCCGCGAGAACGCCGAGGCGATCTGGACCATGGCGGACGAGGGCGTCATACGTCCCCACGTCCACGCCGAATTGCCTCTGGATCGCTGGCGGGAGGCCTTCGATCTGCTGGCAGAGCGCAAGGTGGTGGGGAAAGCGGTGATCGCGCGGTGATGCTTGCCCCCTCCGCGCTTCGCGCTCCTCCCCCGGAGGAGGAAGAGGGACGCAGGCCCGGAGGGGGCAAGGATATTAAGTCCCTGAACCGACTCAGGTTGACATCCCTCGCCCGTTCTTTTATCCACCGCCCCTCACTCGCGGGGACCTGGTCACCGCGTTCAACCTATTTGCATTTCGGAGCCACGTCGTGAAGCGCACCTTCCAGCCGTCGAAGCTCGTGCGCGCCCGCCGTCACGGCTACCGCGCGCGTATGGCCACCAAGAACGGCCAAAAGGTCGTCGCGCGTCGCCGCGCCAAGGGCCGCAAGCGCCTGACCGCCTAATTTCCCTTCCTCCCTCGGGAGGTAAGACGATGACCAAAGCCGCCTTTTCCACAGACCTGGTTTCAGGTTCTCGCCGGAAAGGCGGCTTTTTTCATGGCTGAACTCAAGTTCGCCCCCCTTCGCTTCGAGCGGCTGCGCAAGCGCCCCGACTTCCTGTTGGCGGCCAAGGCCCCGGCCCTGTCGCGCGGCGCCGTCTTCATCCAGATGCGCAGGCGCCCCGACGAGGATCCGGTCGTCCGGGTCGGCTTCACGGCCACCAAGAAGATCGGCGGGGCCGTCGATCGCAACCGCGCCAAGCGCCGCCTCCGCGAGGCCGCCCGGCTGGTCCTGCCCCTTCATGCGCGCCCTTCGCACGACTATGTGTTCATCGCGCGCGGAGGAACCACGACGCGCGAATGGGGGCGTTTGCTTGACGATGTCAAAACCGCGCTGATAAGCCTCGCCGCCGAGCATGATCGCGCGGAGGCCAGAGTCTCCAAGCCATCGTCCGGCGAACCCGCCGTCGCCGTTTCTTCCCAACAACCCGATCTCAGAGTTTCCGGTTAAGCGCTCCATGCAGAACGACAACAAAAACACGCTGATGTTCATCGTCAGCGCGTTCGTGATCCTGATCGGGTACCAGTTCTTCATCCTGGGTCCGCAGCAGAAGCGCGCCGAGATCGAGGCGCGCGCCAAGAAGGCCGCCCAGGTCCAGGCCGCGACGCAGCCGGGCGTGACCCTGGACGCCAACGGCAATCCGGCCCCGCTACGCCTGTCGCGCGACGCCGCCAAGGCCCAGAGCCCGCGCATCGTGGTCGACACGCCGGCCCTGTCGGGCTCGATCGCCCTGAAGGGCGGCCGCATCGACGACCTGTTCCTGCGCAAGTACGCCGAGACCACCGACAAGGGCTCGCCGCCGGTCGAGCTGTTCCGCCCCGAGGGCGCCGAGCACGCCTGGTTCGCCGATTTCGGCTGGGCCGGCGCCAACCTGCCGGGCCTGCCCGACAGCCGCACCGTCTGGACCGCCGCGCCGGGCCAGGTGCTGCGTCCCAATTCTCCCGTCACCCTGACCTATGACAACGGCATGGGCCTGACCTTCACGCGCCTGATCAGCGTGGACGACCAGGCGATGTTCACCGTCACCGACAGCGTCAAGAACAACGGGACCGCCGCCTTCCAGCTGGCCCCCTACGCCACCGTCCAGCGCCAGGGCATCACCGACCACCTGGGCAAGACCCAGATCGTCCACGAAGGCGCCATCGGCGTGCTGGGCTCGGGCAAGGACCAGAAGCTGGAACTGGCCAAGTACGGCAAGTGGAAGAAGGACAAGCCGCTCTCGACCTTCGACTCGGTCGGCGGATGGGCCGGCATTACCGACAAGTACTGGCTGGCGGCCCTGATCCCCAACCAGGACCAGACCATCAAGGCCCAGTACCGCGTCACCCAGGCTGGCGGCACGGATATCTACGACGTCAACTTCGTCGGTCCGACCCAGGCCCTGAACCCGGGCGCGACCCTGACCCAGAAGACCCGCCTGTTCGCCGGCGCCAAGACCGTGCCGCTGCTGCGCAAGTACGAGTACGGCGCGACGCCCGCCCCGGCCATCTGGGAGTTCTGGAGCAGCGCCAAGTCGGAAATCCCGCGCTTCGACGACGCCGTCGACTGGGGCATGTTCCGCTTCTTCACGCGCCCGATCTTCAACATCCTGGAGATCTTCTACAAGCTGGTCGGCAACTTCGGCCTGGCCATCATGGCGCTGACCGTCCTGCTCAAGCTCATCCTCTATCCGATGGCGGACAAGAGCTATGAGAGCATGGCCAAGATCAAGAAGATCTCCCCCGAGGTCGAGAAGCTGAAGGCCAAGCACAAGGACGATCCTGCAAAACAGCAGCAGGAGATGATGGCCCTGTACGCCAAGGAGAAGATCAACCCCATGATGGGCTGCCTGCCCATGCTGGTGCAGATCCCGGTCTTCTACTCGCTGTACAAGGTGCTGACCGTCACCATCGAGATGCGCCACGCGCCGTTCTTCGGCTGGATCCACGACCTGTCGGCGCGCGATCCGACGACGATCTTCAACCTGTTCGGCCTGATCCCCTGGGACCCGGCCCACGCCCCGCTGATTGGCGCCTTCCTGTCGACCACCCTGCACATCGGCGTCTGGCCGCTGCTGTACGGCTTCACCATGTGGCTGACGACGGCGATGAACCCGCCGGCGGGCGACCCGATGCAACAGCGGATCTTCCAGCTGTTCCCGATCGTCTTCACCTTCACCCTGTCGCAGTTCGCCGTGGGCCTGGTGATCTACTGGTGCTGGAGCAACGTCCTGACCATCATCCAGCAGTACATCATCATGCGCCGCTACAAGGTCGAGAACCCGATCGACAAGATCATCGCCCGCTTGCAGGGCAAACCTGCTAACGCCACCTGATGAACGACGAACCCAACCTTCCCGCCGAGCTTCCGAGCGTCCTGCCGGGCGCGGCCGACTTCACGGACGAGCAGATCGAGACGGCGCGGGTGTTCTTCGCCCAGCCGGTCTCGTTCATCATGGGCGCGGTGCGCATGGACGCCATGCCCGCCGCGGATCTGCCGGAAGTGGCCTTCGCCGGCCGCTCCAACGTCGGCAAGTCCAGCCTGATCAACGGGCTGGTCGGCCAGAAGTACCTGGCCCGCGCCTCGAACGAGCCGGGCCGCACGCGGGAGATCAACTTCTTCCTGCTGGCCGAGAAGATCCGCCTGGTCGACTTGCCCGGCTACGGCTTCGCCCGCGTTTCGCGCTCGATCGCCGACAAGTTCCAGGACCTGGGCCGGGCCTATCTGCGCGGCCGTCCGAACCTGAAGCGCGTCTATGTGCTGATCGACGCCCGCCATGGCCTCAAGAAGGTCGACCTGGAGGCGCTGGACGCCCTGGATACGGCGGCGGTGTCCTACCAGATCGTCCTGACCAAGGCCGACAAGATCAAGCCGCACGAGGTCGACAAGGTCGTGGCCGAGACGCTGAAGGCGATCTCCAAGCGCGCCGCCGCCTTCCCGCGCGTGCTGGCCACCTCGTCCGAGAAGGGCCTGGGCATGCCGGAGCTGCGGGCCGAGATCGTCCGCCTCTGCATCGACGAATGAGTTGACGGGGCCGTGGAGCCATCCACAGCCTTTCGATCGCCATTAACCTCAAGCTAGGGTTCGCCGCTCAGAACCCCCGCCTTCCCGTTTCCGTAAGAAAAGTCCGCCGACCATGACCCGCCACGAACTGAAGACCTGGCCCAAGTATTTCGCCGCCGTGCGTTCGGGCCAGAAGCGCTTCGAGATCCGCCGCAACGACCGCGAGTTCAAGGTCGGCGACATCCTGGTGCTGCGCGAGTTCGATCCGGAGGACGACGCCTATACCGGCCAGACCGAAGAGCGCCAGATCACCTTCCTGCTGTCGGAAGAAGACTACGGCGTCATCCACGGCTTCGTGGCCATCGGCTTCGGCGAGGTCCCCCCGCACCCAGACGCCGCCGCCGAGGTCACCGCCGAAAGCCTGGCGACCTGGCACGAGACCGCCGCCTCCAACGCGGCCCTGCGCGCCCAGGGAGCCCGCAAGGTCTCGGAGAGCTACGCGGCGAGCAACATGGGCGTCGCGGCCGAGCGCCAAGGCGCCGTGGCCGACCTCGCCGCCGCCGAAGCGGGCTTCCACGCCGCGGCGGCGCGGATCGTCCGCAAGATCTGATCCAGAGCAGCGCGCAAGGAAAAGGCCGCCGAGGTTGCCCTCGGCGGCCTTTTCTTTTGCCCTCCCCCGGAGGGGAAGCATCCAGGGCCTACGCGGCTTCGCGAACCACGGCGGGGAACACGTCGTCCATGCGCAGATAGGTGATCAGGCGGTTTTCCATCGAGATGATGGCCTGGATGTAGCGCAGCTCTTCGACGCCGACATCGGGGGCCGGCTGCAGGCTGTCGCGCGGCACGGTGAAGGTCTCCGACACGGCGTCGACCAGGATGCCGGCCAGGCGATCCTGGCACTCGACCACCACGATCACGTGGCGGGTCTCGGGGATGGTGACGCCCAGGCCCAGGCGGTTGCGCAGGTCGATGACCGGCATGATCGCGCCGCGCAGGTTGATGACGCCGCGCATATAGGCCGGCGCGTGCGGGATCGGGGTGGCCGGGGTCCAGCCGCGGATTTCACGGACCGTCTTCACGTCGATGCAGAATTCCTGCTCGCCGATGCAGAACGAGATCAATTCCAGCGCGGGCGCGGTGTTGTCGGTCATGCGATATCCCCGGGTCGAATTCAGCGGTCCCGGGGCGGCGTGTTCGACGCGCTCTCGGGCTCCCGCCTACAAGAGCCCGAAGGGCCTTTAACAACCGTTAAGGCTGAGCTCGAAGGGGCGCGCCGGATTGTCGCGCCCCCTCAAACCGAGTCCCTACGGCTCCGACAGGCCCTCGTCGCCGTCATCCGACAGGTTGAACTCGTACCAGACGCCGTTCAGCACGCCGAAGGCGACCGCGAGACCGAGGCCGAGGATCCAGGTGAAGTACCACATAACTTTCTAGCTCCTCAGTACAGGTCGGGGTTGGTGACGAGGGCGCCGGTGGTGCTGCGGCCCCACAGCACCTTGTAGACCCAGGCGGTGTAGATCAGGACCAGCGGCAGAAAGATCAACGTCACGATCAGCATGATGAACAGCGTCATGTGGCTGGACGAGGCGTTCCACACCGTCAGGCTGGAGCGCGGATCAAAGCTGCTGGGCAGGATGAACGGGAACATCGACAGGCCGACGGTCGCGATGATGCCAACGGCCGAAGCGGACGAGCCGCTGAACGCCGCCCAGGCCTTGTTGAACCGCAGGCCATAGAGGGCCAGGGCCGCGCCCACGAAGCCCAGAACCGGGGCGATGACCATCCAGCCATGGCGGCCATAGTTGTCGAGCCAGGCGCCCGGAGCCCGCACGGCGGCGGCGCCGCGCAGCGGGTTGGACGGACCAGCCGCGTCGGCCAAGCCCTCGATCCGGAAGCCAAGGCCGCCAAACGCCACCCAGAAGCCGCCGGCCGCGAACAGCACGATGCTGGCCAGGGCCGCGATCTCGCCGAACAGGCGGGCGCGCTCGGTGACCGGCCCTTCCTCGGCCTTGATGGTCAGCCACGCTGCGCCGTGCAGCACCAGCATCGAGACCGACAGCAGGCCGCACACCAGGGCGAAGGGCGAGAACAGACCGATGAAGGCGCCCTCGTAGAAGGCCCGCAGGTCGCTATCCAGGCGGAAGGGCGCGCCTTGCAGCACATTGCCCATGGCCACGCCGAACACCAGCACCGGCACGAAGCCGCCGACGAACAGACTCCAGTCCCAGAACGCCCTCCACTTCGGATTCGGCCGCTTGGAGCGATACTTGAAGCCCACCGGTCGCATGATCATCGCCGCCAGGACCACGAACATCGCCAGATAGAAACCCGAGAAGCTAATGGCGTAGACGAACGGCCAGGCCGCGAAGATCGCGCCCCCGCCCAGGATGAACCACACCTGGTTGCCTTCCCAGGTCGCGCCGACGGTGTTGATGACCATCCGGCGTTCCTGGTCGGTCTTGGCGACGAAGGGCAGCAGCGCTCCGACGCCCATGTCGAAGCCATCGGTCAAGGCGAAGCCGATCAGGAGGATCCCGACCAGGGCCCACCAGATGACGCGAAGCGTGGCGAAATCGACGGGGATATCCATGATTCAGCGCTCCTTTAAGCGACGGCCGGTTCGGCTTCGACGGATCCGTCGAGCACCGGCTCATGCGGGGCGAAGGGGCCCTTCTTGACGGTCCTGATGATCAGGCCGATCTCGACCACGGCCAGCGCGCCGTACAGAAGGGTGAAGGCCGCGATGCTGGTCAGCAGTTGCGGGACGGACAGGCTCGAGGCGCCCAGGAAGGTCGGCAGCACGCCGTCCACCGCCCAGGGCTGCCGGCCGACCTCAGCCAGCAACCAGCCAAGCTCGGTCGAGATCCACGGCAGCGGGATGGCCGCCACGGCGATGATCAGGAACCACTTGGTGTCGTGCTTGCGCAGGGTGACCAGCACGAACGCCGTGGCGAACAGAGCGATCATCAGGAAGCCGATCCCGGCCATGATCCGGAACGCCCAGAACATCACCGGCACCGGCGGCACCGTGTCCCAGGCCGCCTTGACGATCAGGTCGGGGCCGGCCTGACGCGGATCGGCGACATAGCGCTTCAGCAGGAGGGCGTAGCCCAGGTCGCGGCGGTGCTGCTCGAAGGTGGCGCGGGCGGTCATGTCCTTGGGGTTGGCCTTCAGGGCCTCGACCGCTCCGTAGGCGACGACGCCGCTCTCGATGCGATCCTGCGCCTTGGCGACCAGTTGGAAGATGCCCTCCACCGGCTTGTCGAAGCTGCGGGTGGCGATCAGGCCCAGGACATAGGGGATCTTGATCTCGGCGTGGGTCTTGCGTTCCTTAAGGTCCGGTATGCCGAAGGCCGTCAGGCCGGCCGGGGCGGGCTCGGTCTCCCACATGGCTTCCAGCGCCGCCAGCTTCATCTTCTGGTTGTCGGTCAGGGCGTAGCCGCTCTCGTCGCCCAGCACGACCACCGACAGCGAAGCGGCCAGGCCGAAGGCGGCGGCGACGGTCATCGAGCGCTTGGCCACGCCCGCGTACTTGCCCTTCAGAAGATACAGCGCCGAGATCCCCAGAACGAACACGGCGGCGATCACGTAGCCGGCGCTGACCGTGTGCACGAACTTGGCCTGGGCCACCGGGTTGAACAGCACGTCGCGGAAGCTGGAGACTTCCATGCGCATGGTGTCGGGATTGAAGGCCGCGCCCATCGGGTTCTGCATCCAGCCGTTGGCGACCAGGATCCACAGGGCCGACAGATTGGTGCCCAGACCGACCATGAAGGTCACGAACAGGTGGCCGACTGGCTTGAGCTTGTCCCAGCCGAAGAACATCAGCCCGACGAAGGTGGCTTCCATGAAGAAGGCCATCAGCCCTTCGATCGCCAATGGGGCGCCGAAGATGTCGCCGACATAGTGCGAGTAGTAGGACCAGTTCATGCCGAACTGGAATTCCATGGTGATGCCGGTGGCCACGCCGAGCACGAAATTGATGCCGAACAGCGCGCCCCAGAAGCGGGTGGTGGTCCGCCAGATCGGCCGTTTGGTCATCACATAGATGCTCTCCATGATGACCAGCATGATGCTGAGCCCCAACGTCAGGGGCACGAACAGAAAATGGTACAAGGCGGTCAGCGCGAACTGCAGTCGCGATAGATCAATGACGGCGGGGTCCATGGATAGCTCCCAAACGAACGGCCGATGATCACGCCGTTCGAGGACTTTCTCCTAGACCGCCGCGACCGTCCGGTCCTTGATCGGGATCAAGGCTCGCGAACCAAACGAGCCTACACTCAACCCATGGGCGCCGACATAGTGCAGATTGATGGTTCCGTTGAACCCGGGACGTGGCTCAAGCAGGCCAGCCGGCGCGGTGGGTCCGCCATGGGCCGCGCGCGGCTGTTCGTGCTGCTGGACGGCGTGGCCGCGATCGGCTTCGCGGCGGGCCTGGCGTTTGGCGTCGACGCCGTGGCCAGCGGGCGTGGGCCGCTGACCTTGGGCCTTTGCCTGTTCGCGATCATCCTGGCCGGCGGCCTGCGAGGCTGGCTGGCCCGCGCGGCGAGCGAAGCGGGGGCGCGCGCCGCCGCCCAGGCCAAGGCCGCCGCGCGCGCCGACCTGGCGCGTTCCGTGTTCGCTGGCCCGCGTCGCCCGACGGGTCAGGCCGTCACCGCCCTGGTCGAGGGCGTCGAGGCGCTGGACGGCCACTTCGCCCGCTTCCTGCCCGCGCGACTTTCCGCCGCAGTCCTGCCGCTGATGATGATCGCGGTGGCCGCGATCGCCAGCCCGATCTGCGCCGGTATTCTGCTGGCCACGCTCATGCCCTTCATCGCCGCCATGATTCTGGCCGGCACGGCCGCCGCCGCCGAGAGCCGCGCCCAGTTCCTGGCCCTGGAGCGCCTCTCGGGCCTGTTCCTCGACCGCGTCCGCGCCCTGCCCACGGTGCTGGCCTTCCAGGCCGAGGGAACGACGACCGCCGCCCTGCGCCGATCGGCCTCCGAGCTGGCCGAGCGCACCATCCGCGTGCTGCGCGTGGCCTTTATTTCCTCAGCGGCGCTGGAGTTCTTCGCGGCCCTGTCGGTGGCCCTGGTGGCGGTCTATTGCGGCTTCAACCTGTTGCGCCTGCTGCCCTTCCCGGTCCCAGAGACCCTGGACCTGAAGCGCGCCTTCTTCGTCCTGGCCCTGGCGCCGGAGATCTACGCCCCGATGCGCCGCCTGGCCGCCGCCTATCACGACCGCCAGGCCGCCGAGGCGGCCTCGGCCAGTCTCGCGACCTTCGAAAGGCCTGAGGAGAAGCCCGTCGCGACGCCGCTAACCCAGGCCCCGACCATCCGCTTCGAGGGCGTCACGGTCCGCTATCCCGACGCCGACGCGCCAGCGCTGGACGGCTTCGACCTCGTGGCCCAGGCCGGAACCATCACCGCCCTAGTCGGCCCCAGCGGCGCGGGCAAGAGCTCGCTGCTGAACCTGCTGCTGGAGCTCGCGCCCCTCACTGGGGGCAAGGTCCTAATCGACGGCGCGCCCCCCCGCGCCGCCGACATCGCCTGGGCCGGCCAGTCGCCGCTGATCCTGCCCGCCTCGATCGCCGACAACATCGCCCTGTCGCGCCGCGACGCGCCCCGCGCCGACATCGAGGCGGCGGCGAAAGCGGTCGGCCTGGTCCTCGACCGCCCCGGCGGCCTCGACTTCATGCTCGACGAGCGCGGCAGCGGTCTGTCCGGCGGCGAGCGGCGGCGGCTGTCCCTGGCCCGCGCCCTGCTCAAGCCCGCCCCGATCCTGCTGCTGGACGAGCCGACGGCCAATCTCGACGCGCTCGCCGAAGAGCGGATGCTGGCCGCCATCCGCGTGGCCGCCAAGGGCCGCACGACCCTGATCGCCACCCACTCCGAGGCCGTCGCGGCCCTCGCCGACCAAGTGATCCGCCTGTGACCAGCCCTCTCGACGACCTGATCCGCGCCCAGAAGCGCCAGCGCGCCGGCGCCCTACGGCTGGCGATCGCCAGCGCCGTGGTCGTAGGCGCGGCCTCGACCATCCTGCTGGGACTGTCCGGCTGGTTCATCGTCGCCAGCGCGGCCGCCGGCCTGGCGGGCCTGGCCGCCGCCCACGCCTTCAACGTGCTGATCCCCAGCGCGATGATCCGGCTGCTGGCCATCCTGCGCACCGCCGCCCGCTATGGCGAACGCCTGAGCGGCCACGCCGCCGCCCTGCGCGCCCTGGCCGCCATCCGCCCGGCGGTGTTCGAGAGCCTGGCCGCCGCCCCCCCGTCCCAGTCGCTGACCCTGTCGCGCGGCGAGGCCTCGGCCCGCCTGGTTCAGGACGTCGACGCCATCGAGACGCGCTTCGTCCGTCTCTCCGCTCCCTGGAGCGCGGTCGCCGGCCTGGGCTCCGGCCTGGTGATGGCCGCCCTGGCGGGCTGGCTCCCGGCCCTCGTGATCCTGCTGGCCGCCGGCGCCGCGATCCTGATCGCCCGCGCCGTGGCCAGGCGCTTTTCCACGCCCGCCCGCGCCGCGGTTCAAACCAGGGTCGGGGCCCTGAAGGAGACTACCGCCGCCCTCGTCGCCGCTTCGGCCGAGCTGCGCGCCTACGGGTTGGACGCCTGGGCCGGCGAGACGCTGAACGCCAGGGCCGCCCAGCTCGACGCCGCGCGGCTGGCCGCCGCCCGCGCCCAGGGCCTGATCCTGATGAGCCAAGCCACGTTGCTCGGAGTCGCGGTCGCCGCCGCCGTCGTCAGCGCCGCCCCGGCCGGCGCGCCCCTGGCCGCCCTGGCCGGTCTGGCCGCGGCCATGAGCGTCGACGCATTGTCCGGTCTGGCCCACGCCTTCGACCAGGACGGCGCCGCGCGCGAGGCTCGCGACCGGTTGGACACGATCCTGCGGCATCGCCCTCAGGCGATCGCGCCGAGACCGGAGACGCCGCCCAGCGTGACGATCCTCGGCCAGACCCTGCGTCCCGGCGAACGTCTGGCCGTCGTCGGCCCGTCCGGCTGCGGCAAGACCAGCGCCGTCGAGGCCTTGCTGGGCCTGCGCGGCCAAGCCGCCCTCCCCCGCTCGACCTTCGCCTGGCTGCCGCAGGACGCCGGCCTGATCGCCGGCACCGTGCGCGACAACCTCCGCCTGGCCGCGCCCAAGGCGACCGACGCCCAGCTCTGGGACGTCCTGGAAGCCGCCGCCCTGGCCGATCGCATCCGCACCGCGCCTCAAGGCCTGGCCGCCTATCTCGGTGACGACGGCGAGCGCCTGTCCGGCGGCGAGCGCCGACGCCTGGCCCTGGCGCGGGCCTATCTGCGGGATGCGCCGTGGCTGCTGCTGGACGAGCCCACCGAGGGCCTCGACGCGGCGACCGAGATGCTGGTGGTGGACCGGCTTCAAGAGCGCCTGGACCGCACCGGCCAGGGCCTGGTGCTGGTCAGCCACCGCGCGGCGCCGACGGCGGTCTGCGGACGGCGGGTGGAGATGGGCGCGAACGCTCCAAACGCGAAAAAGCTCGCCATCCCGGCCGAGGCGTAGCGCGGAGCCGGGATGGCGAGCCTTTGGGAAGCTCCGAGCGCCGAAGGCTCCTACTTCATGTTCACCCGGATATAGGTCACGAACAGCACCACGGCGAACGCCGAGAACGCCGCGATCACCAGACCCAGATACGCCATTTGTCCGTCCGACATTCGAACGCTCCTGTTGTTTAGAACCTCCAGCCTCGGACCTACGCAATGACCGCGCCTTGACCTGGCTCAAACCCGTCCGGCTATAAGGACCTCAAGACTGGGAACACCGATGAAGCCAGCCCGAGGCCTGTCCTCGACGCTCTATAGCGATCCGCACCCCACCGCCTATCTGGCCGCCTTCGCCGCGGTGATGGCGACGGCGGTCGCGCGCCTGTATCTGCCGGCGGCGTTCACCGCCCCCTCGTCGTTCCTGCTGTTCGTGCCGGCGGTTCTGGTCAGCGCCGCGCTCGGCGGCCTGGGCCCCGGCGCCTTCGCCACCACCTTCGCCTGGGCCAGCGTCTGGTGGGTGACGCGCGACATCCCGTTCAACCTGGTCAGCGGCCTGTGCGCGGCGATCTTCCTGTCGGTCGGCTTCGGCATGGCCGTCGGGGGCGGTTGGTTCCACGCCGCGCGGCGGCGCGAGGCGGCGGTCAACGACCACCTTCGCTCGATCCTCGACACCGTGCCGGACGGGGTGGTGGTCATCGACCGCGACGGCCTGATGACCTCGTTCAGTCCCGCCGCCGAGCGGATGTTCGGCTGGACCGCCTCGGAGGTTCTGGGCAAGAATGTCAGCCTGCTGATGCCCGAGCCGCACGCGGCCGCGCACGACGACTACATCCAGCGCTACCACCGCACCGGCGACAAGCGGATCATCGGCGTCGGCCGCGTCGTGGTCGGCCAGCGCAAGGACGGCTCGACCTTCCCGATGGAGCTGGCGGTCGGCGAGACCAAGGGACCGATGCCTTCCTATACCGGCTTCATCCGCGACCTGACCCAGAGCCAGGAGACCGAGACCCGCCTGCAGGAGCTGCAGAACGAGCTGGTCCACGTCTCGCGACTTACGGCCATGGGCGAGATGGCCTCGACCCTGGCCCACGAGCTGAATCAGCCGCTGTCGGCCATCGCAAACCTCCTGACCGGCTCGCGCCGCCTGATCGACCGGGGCCGCGAGGCCGACCAGGCCAAGGTCCGCGACGCCATCGACCGGGCCGCCGCCCAGGCGCTGCGGGCCGGCGAGGTGATCCACCGCATGCGCGACTTCGTCCGCCGCGGGGCCAGCGAGCGGGCCGACGAGAGCTTGTCCAAGCTGATCGAGGAGGCTTCGGCCCTGGCCCTGATCGGCGAGCGTGACCGGCAGGTCGATGTGCGCCTCTCCCTGGATCCGGCCGCAGACGCCGTCTATGCCGACCGGGTCCAGGTGCAGCAGGTGTTGCTGAACCTTATCCGCAACGGCATCGACGCCATGCAGGAGAGCGGGGCGCGACGGAAGGCGCTCACCATCACCAGCGCCGTGACCGACCAGGGCTGGTCACAGGTCAGCGTCGCCGACACCGGCCCCGGCATCGCGCCCGAGGTGCTGGAGCGGCTGTTCCAGCCGTTCATGACCACCAAGCCGCAGGGCATGGGAGTGGGCCTGTCGATCTCGCGTTCGATCATCGAAGCCCATGGCGGCCGCATCTGGGCCGAGGCCAATCCCGGCGGCGGGGCGCTGTTCCGCTTCACCCTGCCGCCCGCCGATCATAAGAAGGAACCCGTCGATGAGTGACGCTCCCCAGGCGACCCCGACCGCCGTCGTGCATGTGGTCGACGACGACGAGAGCGCCCGCGAGTCGCTGGCCTTCCTGCTGGAGTCCGCAGACTTCGAGGTCGTCGCCTACGCCAGCGCCCCGGCGTTCCTCGAGGCCCTGCCGGACGCCAAGCCGGGCGTGGTGATCACCGACGTGCGCATGCCCGAGATGAGCGGCCAGGAGCTGGTCGCGCGCCTGGCGGCCCTGAAGGTCAAGATGCCGATCGTGATGATCACCGGCCACGGCGACATCCCGATGGCCGTCGAGGCCATGCGCTCCGGGGTCGTGGACTTCATCGAGAAGCCGTTCTCGGACGCCCGGATGCTGGACGCGCTCGGCCGCGCCATCAAGGCCGCCGAGGCCGCTCCGGTGACCGACGACCAGGCCGCCATCCTGCACCGCCTTGAGACCCTGTCCGAACGCGAGCGCCAGGTGCTGGACGGCGTCGTCGCCGGCCACGCCAACAAGGTCATCGCCCGCGAACTGGGCATCAGCCCGCGTACGGTCGAGATCTACCGCGCCAAGCTGATGACCAAGATGCAGGCCGACAACCTGGCGGCGCTGGTGCGGATGACGCTGTCGGTGCGTGGGGGCGCGTAAACCTTCCCTCAACCGCTCCTGTTCTTGTCATCCCGGAAGCCTCGCGGAGGCTGTCCGGGACCCAGGGGCGGCGCGCACGACGCTTCGTCGCCCCCTTGGGCGCCGGCTCCACGCTTCGCTACGGCCGGGCTGACAAGCTTTTGTTGGTTTTGAGAACCTCGCTCAGTCTCACGCTCAACGCATCCCCCAGCAGGGGCTTCTCCACCAGTGACACGCCCCGCACGCCCCGCCGAAGCAGCCGCTCGGCGTCGCCCGTCAGCACGATCGTCGGGCTCTCCCCCACCGCCGGCCAGTCCTCCCGATCATCGTCGATGACCACCGCCGCGGCCGGTCTCCCATCCGGCCGCGTCCCTACCGCATAGCCCTCGGTCTCCAGCGAGAAGCGCAACGCCTCGCGCAGGGGCTCGTCCTCGACGAGCAGCAGAATGAGGGGGCGATCCGACATGAAGCCATCTTGCCTGGACACCCGTCCACATGGGTTGATCCGCCTCAAACACGCCACCCGCATACCCGCGTAAGGGTGTTTCCTTAGGCGCGGCTCCCGAATATCGCGACGGTGGGAATAGGCGCATGACCCTATCAACTGAAGGGTCTTTCCATGCTGTCTCCGCTTCGCATCGACACTGCTCCTGGCGTCCTCGACTCCGTGTTGGCCATTCCGGGCGCCTGCCCGCGCTTCTCGCGCGACGAGGAGATTTTTGGCGAGGGCGAGGCCGCCGACTATGTCTATCAGGTGGTCACCGGCGCGGTTCGGACCTACCGCATCCTGCGCGACGGCCGCCGCCAGATCGACGACTTCCACTTCGCCGGCGAGTATTTCGGCCTGGAGATGGGCGACACCCACCGCATCACGGCCGAGGCCCTGACCGACGCCAGCATCCGGATGATCCGGCGCGGGGCGCTCAGCGATCTGGCCGCCACGCGCAGCGACGCCGCCCGAGCCCTGTTCCGCCTGACCGGCGAGGTCCTGCAGCGCACCCAGGATCACGTGCTGATGCTGGGCCGTCGCTCGGCCCAGGAGCGAGTCGTCGGCCTGCTGCTGGACATCGCCGAACGCACCCACGCCCGCGCCGAGCTGAACGTGCCGATGGGCCGCCAGGACATGGCCGACTATCTGGGTCTGACGATCGAGACGGTGTCGCGGACCCTGACGGCCTTGCAGGACGAGGGACTGATCGCCCTGCCCAGCGTGCGGTGCGTGGTGCTGCAGGATCGTCGGGCGCTGGAGCGGATGGTCGACTGATCCAAATCCGCCCAGGCGAGGCCTTCGTCTGACGGTCAGACCCCGCCTTCGTCCGTCCGCTCCAGCCCCGCGATCGTGGCCTCTTCCCGCGCGCCGCCCTTGTCGACCTCGCGCAGGGTCGCCTCGCGCAGGGCGTAGACGACCAGCGCCGTCAGGATGGCCGCGTTCAGGATGAACGGCCCCCAGCCGATGCGCTCGTACAGCAGCACGAACAGGGGCGCGACCACGACATTGAGGCCGTTGATGGCGGCGATGGCGCCGGCCGCTCCGGCCTGGTCCTTGGCCTCGACCGAGAGCGAGGCGCCGGCCGTGAAGCCCGGGCGCGCGAAGCCGTAGCCCAGGCTGGCGATGGCGTAGCCGATGGCGACGGCGGCGTAGTCCGGCGCGAAGGCGACGACGATATTGCCGATCGCCGCGCAGCCCACGCCCCAGCGCATCAGGTCGCGCGGCCCCATGCGGAACATGCGGATCAGGCCCCACTGGGCCAGCAGGGCCGCCACCGCGCCGGCGGCCATGGCCAGGGTGATGAAGCCCTGCGCCTTGACCGGCGGAAGTCCCAGCTTGTCGATGATCAGAAAACCCAGGGTCTGGGTCTGGGCCGTCTGGCAGGCGGCCACCAGAAAGCCGAAGATCAGGAAGGGCTTCAGGCGCGGATCGCGCCACAGGGCCGCGCTCTCGCCGCGCCAGGGCACGCCGAGACGTCGGCGGGGCGGGGTCTCGCCGCGTCCAGGCTTGAAGGTCTCCGGCAGTCCGCGCTGGACCACGACCAGCATCACCGCCGCCAGCAGCGCGAAGGCGAACATCGGTCCGGCCAGGCCGACGCCCGGCAGCACGAACAGCGGGGCCAGCAGCGGGCCGACCACCGTGCCCAGGCCGAAGGCCCCGGCCAGGGTGGCCATGGTCTGGGTGCGCTCCTCGCGGCTGGTGCGCTCGGCCATATAGGCCTGGGTGGCCGGATTGGCCGCCGAGCCGAAGGTCCCGAACAGCGCCCGGCACAGCAGGAAGGCGACGAAGATCACCAGCGGCGGGGCGAGGTGATGCAGGCCGGCCGACACCACCAGGGCGCACAGCAGCATCGACACGCAGAAGCCGCCCAGGCCCAGCAGGATCAGCGGCTTGCGCCCGCGCAGGTCCGACTGCCGGGCCCACAGCGGCGAGGTGATCGCCCACAGCACCGCCGAGAGGGAGAAGATGGCCGCGACCATGGCGTCGGGAATGCCGATCTGGCGGCCGATGGCCGGCAGCACCGACAGCATGCCGTTGTTCCCCATGGCGGTCGCCACCGACACGCCAAAGAGGATCGCGAACGGCGCCCGGTTGGCCCGGGCCTCTTTGGACTCCCCAGTCATCAAACAACTGTTAGGCCGCCTCCGGTTCCGATGGAAGCGCCAGAACGGCGATGTCCGATTTTTAGGTCGTAGCGTGGCGCGCGCCGGCAAGCTTCAAGCACGATGTATCGCACGTCATGGGCCAGGAGCGCCGGTGCGAAAACGTTGGCTTAATCATTAACCCCGATGATGCGGCTTCATTCTCGGGGTCGGTCTAGCCACCATGTTCCAGATCATCGGCATCGTCATGCTCTTCGGCATGGTGTTCGGCAGCTACCTGATGGGTGGCGGCAAGCTGGACGTCATCATCGAGGCCGCCCCTCACGAGCTGATGGCCATTCTCGGCGCCGCCGTCGCCGCCTTCCTGATCTCCAACTCGATGGTCGTCATCAAGGGCACGGCCGGCGGCTTCGGCAAGATCTTCAAAGGCCCCAAGTGGAAGCCGTCTGACTATCGCGACCTGCTGTCCCTGCTGTTCCTGCTGACCAAGACGATGAAGTCCAAGGGCGTCATCGCCCTGGAAAGCCACATCGAAAAGCCGCACGAGAGCACGATCTTCGCCCGCTACCCGAAGATCACCCACGACCACTTCGCCGTCGACTTCATCTGCGACACCCTGCGGATGATGACCATGAACCTGGAGGATCCCCACCAGGTCGAGGACGCGATGGAAAAGCAGCTCGAAAAGCACCACCACGAGGCGCTCGAGCCGGCCCACGCCCTGCAGAGCATGGCCGACGCCCTCCCCGCCCTGGGCATCGTCGCCGCCGTGCTGGGCGTCATCAAGACCATGGGCTCGATCACCGAACCGCCGGCCGTCCTGGGCGGCATGATCGGCGGCGCCCTCGTCGGCACCTTCCTCGGCGTGTTCATCGCCTATGGCATCGTCGGCCCGATGGCCACGCGCCTGCAGGCCGTCGTCAACGAGGACGGCGCCTTCTACAAGATCATCCAGGCCGTTCTGGTCGCCCACCTGCACGGCAACGCCGCCCAGATCTCGGTCGAGATCGGCCGCGGCAACGTGCCCTCGCCCGCCCAGCCCAGCTTCGCCGAGCTGGAAGAGGCGCTGTCGCAGATCCCGAACGAATAGCCGCTTCCGAGGGCCACTCCCGAGCCTGAGGTTAGCGCCTCGTAACTTGCGCCCGCTTTCGAACCGGTATTCCTTCAGCGCAAAGTCGTCGTCGACAAGGCGACGGCGTCCGCCGCTAGGGGAAATCCGCATGAACACCACGATGCTTCGCAAACTCCTGATCGCCGGCGTGGCCGTCTCGGCCCTGTCGCTGGCCGCCTGCGGCAAGCATGAGGAAGCCGAGGGCGACAGCGCCGCCGCCAAGGCCGCCGCCGCCGACGCCAGCACCGTGACCGACGCCGCCTCGGCCAAGGACCAGGCCGCCGCCGACGCCAACAAGGCCGCCGCTGACGCGGCCGCGGCGCCGGCCGATCCGGCCGACACGGCGGCGGACGCCGCCGCCACGGGCGCCACCTCGACGCCGTCCGCGACCTCGGCCACCGCCGCGGCGGACGCCGCCACCGCCGCCAAGCCGGAAGAGAAGAAGGCCGGGCACTAGGCGCGCCCCATTCTTGGGAAATCCAGAAGGGCCGTTCCGCTGGGGCGGCCCTTTTTCGTTGACGCCCGCCGCCCCGCGGCGCTCTAGCAGGCCGATGGATCCCACCGCGTCTTCCAGTCCCGCAGGCTCGCCGCTGATCTGGCGCGAGGACGGCCTGCCGCAGTCCAGCCTGTACGGCGACGTCTACTTCTCCAGCGTCGACGGCCTGGCCGAAACGCGGGCCGTGTTCCTGACCGGCTGCGGCCTACCAGAGCGGTTCGGGCGGCAACCAGACTTCACGGTCGGCGAGCTTGGATTCGGCTCTGGCCTGAACATCGCCGCCCTGCTCGACCTCTGGCGGCGCGAGAAACAAGGAGCCGGCCGCCTGCATATCTTCTCGGTCGAGGCCCATCCGTTGGCGTGCGACGAGGCCGCCCGGATTCTCGCCCACTGGCCCGAGCTGGGCGCGGCGACCCAGGTGCTGCTGGACCACTGGCCGGGTCGCGCGCGGGGCTTCCACCGCGTGAACCTGCCCGGCTTCGACGCCACCCTGGACCTCGCGGTCATGGACGTGATCCCAGCGCTCGAAGCCTGGGACGGCGCGGCCGACGCCTGGTTCCTGGACGGCTTTTCCCCCGCGCTGAACCCGGCCATGTGGCGCGAGGAGGTGCTGACCGCCGTCGCCAGCCGCTCGGCGCCGGGCGCCCGCGCGGCGACCTTCACCGTGGCCGGCGCCGTACGGCGCGGCCTGCAAGCCGCCGGCTTCAAGATCGCCAAGCGCCCCGGCTTCGGCCGCAAGCGGGAGCGGCTGGAGGCCTGGCTGCCCCCCTTGAGCGAAATGGGCGAGCATGTGCCCGCGCCGCGGCCCCAGACCCTGGCGATCATCGGCAGTGGTATCGCCGGCGCGTCGCTGGCGCGCGCGGCCCGCGCCGAAGGCCTCGCCGTCACCGTCGTCGACGATCCGGACCGCATCGCCGCCTCGGGCAACCCCGCCGCCCTGGTCACCCCCGCGCTCGACGCCGGCGGCGGCCCGCGCGCGGCGCTCTACGCCCAGGCCCTCGCCCGCGCGGCGGCCCTGTACGACGCCGAGCCCGGGGCGATCATCGCCCGCGAAGTGCTGCAGCTGCCCGCCAGCCCGCGCGATCCGGCCCGGTTCGCCACCGTCGCCGGCCAGGACCTGTTCGAGCCGGGGGCCATGCTCATGCGCGGCGACGCCCTGGCCATGACCCGCGCCCTGGTCATCGAGCCCGCCGTCGTCACCCGCGCCTGGAGCGGCGAGATTCTCCGCCGCCGCGTCGCCCGCCTGGAGCGCGACGGGTCGGAACAGGATGGGGTCTGGCGCCTGCTGGACGAAGCCGGCGACCTGATCGTGGCCGCCGACCGCGTGGCCGTGGCCGGCGGCGCCGCGAGCGCTGACCTTCTCCCCCAGATCTCCCTGAAGCCCGTGCGCGGCCAGGCCAGCTGGACCGTCGGCGAGACGACCTCGGCGACGGCCTTCGGCGGCTATGCCGTGCCGACCCGTGACGGCGTCCTGTTCGGCGCCACCCACGACCGAAACCAGACCGCCGTCGACATCCGTCCCGAGGACCACGCCCGCAACCTCGACACCCTGGCCAAGGGTCTGCCGGACCTGGCCGAGCGCCTGGCGGGCAAGACCTTCGAAGGCCGCGCGGCGGTGCGCGCCACGACGCCGGACCGTCTGCCGCTGGCGGGGATCCGCGACGATGGCCTGCTGGTTCTGACCGGGCTGGGCTCGCGCGGCTTCTGCCTGGCCCCGCTGCTGGCCGAGCACCTGGTCGCCAAGTTGCTGGGCCATCCCTCGCCCTTGCCGCGCCAATTGTCGCACCTGACCGAGTCTGGCCGTTTCGACTCGCCTGACACGGGTATCGGCGTATAATCGAACACGGTTATCGGAGCGCGACGGACCCTTTGCCGCCAGCGCTTCCTACCCGTTCAAATCTACCGATGAGGCTGGCGCCCCCTTCTTGCCGGCCCCATTACGGCGGTCCTTCGCCCTCTTGGTCCGCCGGATCGGACGCTCCCGACGCCCCATCGGGAGCGTCTTTCCGTTTTTGCCCCGCCAAAGAAAAAGGGGCCGGCCTCGCGGCCAGCCCCCAATTCCGTCGATCGAGACTTCCTTATTGGAAGTTGATCGAGACCGTCGAACGGCGGTTCAGCGGTTCCTTGACGCCATCGCCGGTCGCGACGGCCGGAGCGCTTTCGCCCTTCCAGTCGACAGCCACGGCCGTGGCGTTCAGGCCCTGGCTGACCAGGCCATCGGCGACGGCCTTGGCGCGGCGTTCCGAGAGCTTCTGGTTGTAGCGGTCCGAACCCGAGGTGTCGGTGTGACCCGTCACCACGACCTTGGTCGCGTTGCCGCCCTTGGCGTATTCGGCGGCCTGCTGGACCACCGCCTGGGCTTCCGGCGTCAGCACGTACTGATCGAACGGGAAGTAGACCACGAACTCGCGCGCTTCATAGGCCGGAGCGGCCGGCATCGGCGGCGGGGGCGGAGGAGGCGGCGGGGGCGGGGGCGGCGGGGGCGGCGGGGGCGGAGGCGGGGGCGGCGGGGGCGGCGGCGACCCGAAGGTGTAGCGCAGACCCAGGGTCACCGAAGCGTCCTTGTACTTGCCCGAGAAGGTGCCGACGTCCGTGATCGAACCACCGGCCGGGCCGGTGTTCTGGGTCACCGAGCCCCACTTGAGGTTCTTGGTTTCCAGATAGCGACCGGTCAGGTCCATCGACCAGTTCGGAGCGAAGTTCCAACCCACGCCCACGATGCCTTGATAGGCGAAGGCCTGGTCGACGTCGTCGAAGTTGGTGTTCTGGAAGCGAGCGCCGCCGGCCGGAACGCCCGACAGCTGGCCATAGGCCTTGTTGTGAACCCAGGCCGTACCGGCGCCGGCGCCGATATACGGGTTGAAGGTGCCGCCGGGAGCCAGGTCGAAGATGACATTGGCCATCAGGGTGGTGGCCTTCAGGCTGCCGTCGAGCTCACCGCAGTCCGGCGAGGCGGCCGAACGGCCGACGCCGGGCGTGCAGAGGCCGATCGGCTGAGCGCCGGCCAGACCGTTGCCGCGGACGCTCTTCAGGTCGCTGGGGCGATAGCCGTATTCAGCTTCCACGCGCCAGTTCGGCGAGAACTTGTAGCCCAGGCGAGCGAAGCCGGCCCAGTCCTTGTCGCCCGAGAAATTCCACTGATAGCCGTTCGAGGACGTGGCCTTGACGTCCTTCGGCTCGTGGTAGCCCACATCGCCCGCGACATAGAAGCCGCTCAGGGCGCTTTGAGCCGAAGCACCCGAGGCCGCGCCGAGCGCGACCAAGGCGACGCCGGCAAGCAACCGCATATTCATGTCTAAAAACCCTCTCTAGTCTCTGTAGTATGTCTCGAGCCCGACATGTCCCCGGGACCTCAGCACGACAAACGCGCACTTCACGGTTTTGGGTGTGGCGAAAAGGCCACAAAACGCGGTCAATTGCGAAAAACGTCGCGGACGCGCCGGCGCCCCGGCAAAGCTTAGCTTGGCCAGAGAAGTGCGCGCACATGTCGCAAGTAGCGGAGATTGCAGGAGAAATGCCCTCTCTACATACTTCCGGCGTGGGGCGAGTGGAGTATGTCCGTGAGCATTGAAACGTTTCCCGAGGCCGGCCAGGAACCCGTGATGATTACGGGCGATCAGTCCCCGAACGCCTTCGTCAACGCCGACGCTCGCGACGGCGTCGTGGCGGGCAAGAAAAGCCTGACGGTGGCCGCGGCGGCCTCCCAGCTGCTGCGCGGCGAACCGGGTTGGGGTCCGGCCCTGCACGTCGGCGCGAGCGTGACCTATGCCTTCCGCGCCACCGCGCCGACCACCATGCCCAGCGACACCTCGGGCTTCTCGCAGTTCAACGCCGCCCAGATCATCCAGACCGAGAAGGCCCTACAGGCCTGGTCGGACGTGGCCGACATCAAGTTCGTGCGCGTCGGCGCCGGAACCACGGGCGCGACCGCCTACAGCGACGACGCCGCCATCCTGTTCGGCGACTATGGCAGCGGCGAGTCCGGCTCGGCCGCCTTCGCCTACTATCCGGGCAACGCCCAGCCCAGCAGTCGCTCGGGCGACGTCTGGATCAATTCCAGCCTCGGCTACAACAGCAACCCGAACGGCTCGAACTACGGCGGCATGGTGCTGGTCCACGAGATCGGACACGCCATCGGCTTGGCCCACCCGTCGGACTACAACGCCGACGGCGCGGCCACCGCGATCACCTACAGCGCCGACGCCGACTATTACGAGGATAGCCGTCAGTACACGGTGATGTCCTACTTCAGCGAATCCAACACCGGCGGCGCGTTCGGCGGCGCCTACGCCGCCTCGCCCTTGCTGGACGACATCGCCGCGGCCCAGCTGGCCTACGGCGCCAACAGGACTACCCGCACCGGCGACACGGTCTACGGTTTCAACTCCAACGCCGAGCGCGACTGGTTCTCGGCGACCTCGTCGTCGACCAAGCTGGTCTTCGCCGCGTGGGACGCCGGCGGGACCGACACCTTCGACTTCTCCGGCTACAAGGTCGCCCAGACGATCGACCTGCGTGAAGGCTTCTTCTCCAGCGTGGGCGGCCTGACCGGCAACGTCACCATCGCCATCGGCGCGGCCATCGAGAACGCCATCGGCGGCGCCGCGGCCGACACCATCGCCGGCAACGCGGTGGCCAACCGCATCACCGGCGGCTCGGGCAATGACGTCCTGGACGGCGGCGCGGGCCTGGACACCGCCGCCTATGCCGGGAAGTTCGCGTCCTACGCCGTCAGCGCCCTGGCCAATGGCGGCTGGCAGATCAAGGACAACGCCGGAACCGACGGCTCGGACACCGCCATCAATATCGAGAACCTGCAGTTCTCGGACCGCGCGGTCGCCCTGGTCGACAGCCGGGTGGCCTCCGCCATGGCCAGCGTCCTGCGCCTGCAGACCTTCAGCACCGGCGCAGAGGCCATGACCAAGTCGATCGCCGGCGCCATGGCCTCCGGGACGAGCTACACGGACGCCATCGGCCTGGTCGTCAAGGCGACGGTGAACACCAGCGCGGTCGCCGCCCTCTCCTACCAGTTCTTCACGGGCAAGACCCCGACCGCCGCGGGCATGGACTATCTCGTCGACCCAAACGGCGCGAACCCCAACACCCTGAACAGCGCCTACTACCAGTCGTTCGACACGGTGAACCGCTTCATCAACTTCGCTGTCAATCTGGGCAAGAACGGCGAAGGCGCCGCGACCTTCACGGCCACCTACGGGTCCCTGACCCTCTTCGACGCCACCAAGAAAGCCTATGCGACCATCTTCGGCGCGGCGCCCACCGACCAAAAGGTCCATGACCTGCTGGACACCACCGTCGTGGTCGGCGGCTGGACCATGACCCGCGCCAGCTACATGGCCTACTACGGTCAGGACGGCGCCAACGGTCAGGGGACCAAGGCCGCCATGGTCGGCTGGCTGCTGGCCGCGGCCGAGACCGAGCACGTCGGCGTCTACGCCAAGTCGGCCGACGCCTTCTTCGCCGACCAGGTGACGCACAATGTCTATGGCGTCGACCTGATCGGGATCTACGCCAAGCCGGAATACAATCTGATCTGAGGTCAGCACCTCCCGTCACGCCCCACGGCGGGGGGCGGGCGGCGGGCTTCGGGCTTCGGGCTCGCCGCCGTTTTCGCATCTCATGAATCCGAAAGCGGCCCCGGCGCGTTTCTCCTGCCCGAGGAGACCATCATGACCTTCACCGCCCGCGCCCTGCATCTGCATGGCCACCAAGCCCGCTCGATCGACGAGACCAGCCCCGAAGCGGCGGCGGTCGCCTATGTCGAGGACTTCGCCCACGACGTCGACAGCGACGAGCTGGCGATCCTCGTGCGCGACGAGGACACCGGGCGCGAGCAGTGCTTCCGCGTCGACCTGGCGACCGGCGAGACCGAGCCCTGCGCCAGCGCCTGAGCGCAAGAAAAGCGGTTTCCTTCAAGCCGCCGCGGCCGCGCCGTGGTGCAACGCTTTCGACACCCCCTGACCTCGTCCAACACCCCACTGGAGACACCGACATGAAGATCGTCAGAAGCGGCTCGGCCGCCTGGAGCGGCGGCATCAAGGACGGCAAGGGCTCGATCTCGACTGAGAGCGGCGCCCTGCAGGACTATCCCTACGGCTTCGCCAGCCGTTTCGAGGGCCAGCCCGGCTCCAATCCCGAAGAACTGATCGCCGCCGCCCACTCGGCCTGCTTCACCATGGCCCTGTCGCTGATCCTGGGCGAGGCGGGCCTTAAGGCCGACCGCATGGACACCTCCTGCAAGGTCACCCTGGAACAGGTCGAGGGCGGCTACGCCATCACCGCCTCGCACCTGACCCTGAAGGCCAGCATCCCCGGCGCCAATCAGGCCCAGTTCGAGGAACTGGCCGCCAAGGCCAAGGCCGGCTGCCCGGTCTCCAAATTGCTCAAGGCCGAGATCACCCTCGACGCCAGCCTGACCGAATAGGATCCTGCCCGGTGTCGCGCTCCCTCCCCGTTTCAGGCTGGGCGCGACGCCGGGAGATCGCGCCGTGAGCCGTTACAGCTTCCTGGATCTGGCCAGCTCGCCCAGCGTGCGCGCGGCCGAGGCCGAGATGGGCGTCGACCAGTTGTGGGCGCCCGGCGCGGTCGATCGAGTCTCCGAGGCCTTTACGCCCAACGAGGTCGCCTTCATCGCCGAGCGCGACAGCTTCTACATGGCCAGCGTCTCGGAGACCGGCTGGCCCTATGTCCAGCACCGCGGCGGCCCGCCCGGCTTTCTCAAGGTGCTCGACGAAACGACCCTGGCCTTCGCCGACTACGCGGGCAATCGCCAGTACATCAGCACCGGCAACCTCGACGCCAATGACCGCTTGGCCCTGATCCTGGTCGATTATCCCCGCCGCGCCCGCCTGAAGATTCTGGCCCACGCCGAGCGCTTGGCGCTGGACGCCGAGCCCGACCTGCTGGCGCGGGTCAGCGTCCCCGGCTACCGCGCCCGGCCCGAACGGATCTTCCGCCTGCGGCTGGCCGCCTTCGACTGGAACTGCCCACAGCACATCGTCCCGCGCTTCACCGAGGCCGAGATCGCCCGCGCGGTCGCGCCCCTGCGCGACCGGCTGGCCGCGCTGGAAGCGGAAAACCAGCAGCTCCGCGAGCGCCTCGGCCCCGCCTAGACGTTCCGTTTCGGAAGCTGACGAACTCGTGTCTTGGCGCCGCCGCCTCCGGCGCCGCACGTTCCGTCGTCACGAGAGGGAGCCACGATGAGCGAACGCATCTTCCGCCAGGGCGACATGCTGCTACGCACCGGGGTGAGCCTGCCGCACCTGGGCGTCTATTCGGGCCAGGTCTACGAGGTCGAGGACTACCATCACCACGCCGAAGGCCTCTATGTGAAGGGCGTCGACGAGGGGCTGGACCCGGCCAGCTTCCAGCCGATCAGCGAGCCCATCTAGAGCATTTTCCGACGAAGCGAACGCCGGTTCGTCGCCAGAAAATGCGTTAAAACAAAGGACTAGACGTCCTTCCCGAGGTCGGCTCGCCCAAGCCCGCCGAACCGCACGACGGCCTCGGTGCGGTTGCGGGCGCCCGCCTCGCTGAGGATGGCCTGAACATGCAGCTTCACGGTCGCCAGGGAGATCCTGAGCGCGTCGGCGATCTGCTTGTTGGTCTTGCCGTTCAGCAGATGACCAAGCACCTCGCGTTGCCGCTTGGACAGCCGCTCCACCGACGGCCGCTGCCCTAACTTGCCCTTGTCGACCCAAGGGAAATACTCGCCGCCCGCGACGATGAACCGCAATATCGCATGCTGCATCTCGCGGGTGATGTGCTCTCCAATGAAGCCTTGGAAACGCTGGGCATAGGCGAGCTTGGCGAGGTCCAGGTCGCATCGAGGGGCGAACAGGACGCGATGTCGCGCCCGCAAGCTGACGACCTGCGCGAAGCTATCGATCGGGTCCGCCGTGACCGGCACGTCGAGGATAAGCAGGTCGAATGTCACATCGGCGGGAAGTTGGGCGGTGTGGACGCCGACGGCAATCTCGCCTCCGATCGCTTCTGCGACCATGTTCCGCAGCATCGCCGCGCGCTCCATGTCGGAGCCTAGAATCGCCACCCTCATTGCTGACCTACGTCGATAAACTTAGTGGCGCCGCCAAATACCCATACCGCAAATAGGGAATCTATCCCGGCGCGTCACCTAGCCCTCTGGCTAGTATTTTGATGAAATTGGACCGCAAGGAATTGATCCGCCGCAACTTACGGTACGGCGCCTAGCCATAGGGATGAGCAACGCCAGACGTCACCGTGTCACGCTCGTGTCGAGAGACGATTCGAGGAAGTTATGGCGACAAGACCCGCTCGAAATTGCCCCGTAGATAGCGCTAACTATACCTCCGAAGACGCCACCCTATCGGGCGCTTTCGCGCCGATCGTCTTACAGTTTAGAAGCACAGGAACGCTGGTTCGCTGTATAGTGGGCGACCGTGAAATCCTGAACGCCACCGAAGCGATGGCTCTGGTCAGCCGGCGACTGACCGCGCCAGAGCGGACCGCGCGGGCGCTCTTGCGCAGACTGGTTCGCGCGCCCGCGGGACCGGCCGACGACGAGACATTGACCGGATTGGGCTGGTCGGCCCTGTCCTGGCGGCAGGCCGAAGACGAGGATGCCGCCATCCAGATCGTCCTCTTTCCGCGACAAGCCCACTCCGCCGCCGAGGAACGTCTGAACGCGATCCTGGACAACGCCGCCGACGCGATCTTCGTGATCGACGTGAACGGCCTCATCGAGAACGCCAATCCCGCCGCTCACGCCCTTGGCGGCTGGCCGCCGGGCTCGCTCGTCGGCCAGCCCCTGACGGTGCTGATGAGCGCGAACGACGCCCACACGCATCAGGTCCGCGTCGCGCGCTATATGGAGACGGGCAGCAGCGGCATTCTGAACGTCGGTCCCAGGCCCCTCAGCCTGACGAGACGCGATGGCGGCCGCGTCTCCATCGAGCTGTCGGTCGGAGAAGCGACCATCGGCGGCGCCCAGAAGTTCATCGGCGTCTGTCGAGACATCGACGAGCGTCTCCGGGTCGACGCCGCCCTGACGCTGGCCAACCAGCGCCTGCGCCAACAGGTCCAGGAGCTGCGAACCCTGGGCCAAGACCTGACCGAGCGAAAGCGCGACCTCCAGGAACGGACGCGAGAGGCTCAGGCCGCCAGGCAGCAGGCCGAGCAAGCCAGCCAGGCCAAGTCTCGCTTCATGGCGATCATGAGCCACGAACTGCGAACCCCGCTCAATGGGGTCCTGGCCGTCGCCGATGCCCTGGCCAAGCGTCCGCTGCCGCCCGCCGAACTCGAGATGGCCAAGCTCATCAAGTCGTCCGGAGACGCCCTCCTATCGATCCTCAACGAGGTGCTGGACCTTGCGCGCGTCGAGTCCGGCGCTCTCTCGCTGGACCCGACGCCGATCGATCTCCATCAACTGGTGCTGACCGTCGGCGAGATCTGGCGCTTCGCGGCCGAGGCCAAGGATCTGAAGCTGCACATCGAGTGCGTGGAGCTGCCTGAAGCCGTTCTCGCGGACGGCCATAGACTGCGGCAGGTTCTCTCGAACCTCCTGAGCAACGCGATCAAGTTCACCGAGCGCGGCGCCGTCAGCCTGCGCGCCTCCGGAGACCGGAACTCGGATCGCGTGACATTCTCCGTTTCCGACAGCGGCCCCGGCATCGCGCCGTGCGAGCTTCAACGCCTGTTCGAGCCCTTCGTGCAGGGCGACGCCACGACGACACGTCGTCACGGCGGGGCCGGACTGGGGCTGGCGATCTGCAAGGAGCTGGTCGCCATGATGGGCGGCGACATCCGAGCCGAGCCCGGACAGCAGGCGGGCTCGACCTTCACGGTCGATGTGACCTTTCCACGGGTCAGCCCGGCGGGCCAGACGCCCGCGCCGTCCGCTTCGCCCGGCCCCATCGACTTCGACCCCCTGATCCTGGTGGCCGAGGATCATCCGCTCAATCGTCGCGTGATCGCGATCCTGCTGGACGAAGCGGGTCTCCGCTACGAGTTCGCCGAGGACGGCCTGTCGACTGTGGCGGCCGCCGCGTCTGGTCGGTTCGACCTTATCCTGATGGACGTTCACATGCCCCAGCTCGACGGACTGGAAGCCACGCGACAGATCAGGGCGCTCGGCGGAGAGGCGGCCGCGACGCCGATCGTCGCGGTGACGGCCAACGCCTCAAGCGAGGAGATCGCCGAGTGCCTGGCGGCGGGAATGGACGGCTTCGTCGGCAAGCCGATCAACGCCGGCGAGTTGCTTTCCGCGGTCGCCAACACCGCCCGCGTCCCCCACCCAAGGGCTCGGCGGGAATCCTGACGATACAAGGCCGCTCCATCCGGGGCGGCCGAAAGCGCGATTGGCCGGCGCCCGCCACGCGCCAAACCTTCGCCTTAGTGATCCAGAAGCAGCGGCAGGGCGGCCGCCTCGATCATGCGACGCGTCACGCCGCCGAACAGCGCTTCGGAGAGGCGCCCCTTTCCGTACGCGCCCATCACGCAATAGCCGGCGCGGAGATTGTCGGCGAGGTCCAGCAGCACCCGGTCCGGCGAGGCCTTGCCCCGCGCGATCGCGTGAACCTGGGGCCGCACGCCATGCCGCGACAGGTAGACGGCTGCGTCCTCGGCCGAAGGCCCGTTGTCCAGTTCTCCGACCGTCACCAGATGGACTTCCGAGGCCTGGGTCAGCAACGGGATCGCCGAGCGCAGCGCGGCCGAGGCGGGCGCCGATCCGTCCCAGGCCACGATCGCCGCGCCGCTCAGCTTGATCCCGGGCGCCGTCTCGGGCGCGGCCATGATCGGGCGCCGCGCATGGACGGCGAGATCGCCGACAAGGCCCCGACGATGATCCGCGAGGAAGGCGTCGCGCCGGCAGTTGACCACGATGAGATCGGACAGCAGCGACTGATTGGTCAGGCAGACGCCGATGTCGCCGACGCTCTCGGTCCAGTTCCAGGAAACCCCCTCGGCGGCCAGGCGCGGCTCGAGGCGCTGGCGGAGCTCCACCTCGAGCTTTCGGTCTTCGTCCAGCGCCATGCCGGTCGACCATGCCATCGGATCGGCGGGATAGAGCGTCAGGGGCGTGACGTCGGCGCACTGAATGTGGCCATTGAGCGCCCGAGCGAGATCCAGCGCCACCTGCAGCCGGGCCTCCAGGCCCTTGTCGCCGTGCACGAGCAAAAGAATGTTCTTCACTGCCGTTCTCCTGCCAAGCTAAGGGAGCGGGCCGCCAGCGGTCCTTTTTGGGTTGGAGCCGTTGTGGCGCCGCGCCAGCCAGGACGACATCCGCAGTTTCCCGTAGGCGAGTTGCTCGATATCAAATCTCGGATGGTCAGGCGGGCGATGATGACCGCGCCAAGGCCGTGAAGCGGCGCGGGAGGCCTCATGCGAAACTATCGAACGCTTTTCGGCGCCCTGGCGCTGGCCACCCTCGCGGGCTGCGCGGCCCTGGACCGGGTCTCTCCCGCCGAGGCCGCGCGCGGGCGCGCCGTCGATACAGGCCGCGTCCTGGCGAGCAACAAGTGCCTGACCTGCCATCAACTCGAAGGCGCATCGGCAACGGGCGCTCCGCCGACCTTCAAGGAGGTCGCGCGCCGATACAAGGACACGCGTCTGGACTGGGAGCTGGAGACGATCTCCGCCGTCGGCCACTACCGCATGCCCCGCAAGCCGCTCTCGGCGACCGAGATCGCCGCCCTGACGGCCTACATCAAGTCACTGGACATCGACGAGCCGGAAACGCCGGCGAGGCGTCGCTCGGACGTTCGCTGACGCCGCGTTTGGGCGAACCGGGTCGTCGGTCCTGTTCGCCGCCGAGACAATGCGCCTCCACGCCGAAGACCGTCGATTGATGTTTGCGGCGGCGGCGCTAGCCTTGGCGGCTTCTTCCATGGTGGCGTTCCGAGAATGGCCTTGAAATCCTCCCGCGCGCCTCGCCCGGAGCCGACGGACATGAAGTTGATTCCCGCCGGCGTCTTCCGGATGGGATCGGACCGCTTCTATCCGGAGGAAGCGCCGTCGCTCGACGTCCGCGTCGACGCCTTTCTTATCGACGAGACGCCAGTGACCAACGCCGCGTTCCGTCGCTTCGTCCAGGCCACGGGCCATGTGACGGTGGCCGAGATCCCGCCGGATCCGAAGGATTATCCCGGCATGGATCCGGCGATGGCCGTGGCGGGCTCGCTGGTTTTCCAGAAGCCGGAGCGCCTGGCCAACTGGAACGACGTCTCGCAATGGTGGCTCTGGACGCCCGGCGCGAACTGGGCCCGCCCCTACGGTCCGGAAAGCTCGCTGGACGGCCTGGATGACCATCCCGTGGTCCATGTCGCCTATGCCGACGCCGAGGCCTATGCGCGCTGGGCGGGCAAGTCGCTGCCGACGGAGGCCGAATGGGAACACGCCGCGCGCGGCGGCCTCGTCGACGCCGACTACGCCTGGGGCGACGAACTGGCGCCCGACGGGGCCATGCTGGCCAACTACTGGCAGGGCGAGTTTCCGGTCGCCAATGACCTGCTGGACGGCTGGGAGCGCACCTCGCCGGTCCGCAGCTTCCCGGCCAATGGTCACGGGTTGTACGACATGATCGGCAACGTCTGGGAATGGACCCGCGACTGGTACGCCCCGCGCGGCGCGGCGGCCAAGAAGAGCGCTTGTTGCGTGCCCAGCAATCCCCGCGGGGCGCTGAAGGACCACAGCTACGAGCCCGGCGATCCGGCCCGCATCCCCCGCAAGGTCATCAAGGGCGGCTCGCACCTCTGCGCGCCCAACTACTGCCAGCGCTACCGGCCCGCCGCCCGACACCCCGAAGCGGTCGACACCTCGACCAGCCACATCGGCTTCCGCTGTGTCCGCAGATTGGCCGTTTAGGCAGCGCCTGAGCGTGCTTTGAGCGCGACAGAAATAAGTATCTTGACTTAGATTTTGCCAAGCCTGTCTTCTGGCGGTTGCGCTTCCGCGCGATGGTTCAGATGTTTCGGCGAGCAAGACATGCGGTCCCGATTAGCAGCTTTCGTGTCCCTGGCCGCTCTGGCGACCGGCTTGGCGGGCCCTGTCGTGGCCTCGGCCCAAGCCGCGTCCTCCCAGGCTGCCTCGCCATCGATCGACCGCTCGGTCCTGCCCATCCCCCTGCCCGGCTTTCAAGGTTCGATCGGGGCGACCTATCGCGACTCCCGGGCCGAGACGCCGCCGCCCTCGGCCCCCGCCGCCCCGGCGGGCGCGCCCAACATCCTTCTCGTCCTGCTGGATGACGCCGGCTACGCCCAGACCTCGGCGTTCGGCGCGGCGATCACGACCCCGACCCTCGACGCCCTGGCCGCCAACGGCCTGCGCTACACGCGTTTCCACGTGACGCCGATGTGCTCGCCGACCCGCGCCTCGCTGCTGACCGGTCGCAACCACCACGCCATCGGCATGGGTACGATCACCAACTGGGCCAGCAGCTACCCCGGCTACACGGGCGTCCTGCCCAAGAGCTCGGCCTTTGTCTCCGAGATCCTCCGCGCCAACGGATACGCCACCGCCGCCATCGGCAAGTGGCACCTGACGCCCGTCTCCGAAATGACCCCGTCCGGGCCCTACGACCGCTGGCCCAGCGGTCAGGGCTTCGACTACTTCTACGGCTTCATCCAGGCCGAGACCGACCAGTGGGCGCCGCAGATCAATGAGGGGGTCAAGCCCGGCCGCCTCGACCCGCCCAAGGGCCGCGCGGGCGACTACACCCTGAACGAGGCGATGGCCGACCATACGATCGCCTGGCTGCGCAGCCAGAAGTCGGTCAATCCGGACAAGCCGTTCTTCATCTACTACGCCCCCGGCGGAACCCATGCTCCCCTGCAGGCGCCCAAGGCCTGGATCGACAAGTTCAAGGGCCGGTTCGACATGGGCTGGGACAAGTACCGCGAGCAGGTCTTCGCCCGGCAGAAGGCGCTGGGCGTCGTGCCCGCCGACGCCACGCTGACGCCGCGCCCGCCCGAACTGCCGGCCTGGGACTCGCTGTCGCCGGACGAGCGGAAGGTCCAGGCCCGGATGATGGAGGTCTATGCGGGTTTCATGGCCCAGACGGACCACGAGATCGGCCGCGTGATCGACGCCATCCGCCAGACCGGCCAGTTGGACAACACGCTGATCGTCTTCATCGCGGGCGACAACGGCGCCAGCCAGGAAGGCGGCCCGGAAGGCGCGATCAACTCCATGGCGCAGATCAATGGGGTGACCGACACGACCGCCGAGCGCCTGCGCGCCCTGCCGACGCTGGGCGGAGCCTCGACCACGCCGATGTACGGCGCCGGATGGGCCTGGGCGGGCAACACGCCGTTCCAGTGGAGCAAGCGCATCGGCTCGCACCTGGGCGCCACCCGCGACCCGCTGGTCATCTCCTGGCCCAGCCGGGTCAAGGATCCCGGCGCCACGCGCTGGCAGTACGAGCACGTCATCGACATCGCCCCCACCCTGCTGGAGGCGGCCGGCGTTCCTCAGCCGAGGCGTGTCAACGGCGTCGACCAGGCGCCCTTCGACGGCGCCAGCCTGCTGGCGACCATCGATAGCGGCGCCGCGTCCAGCCGACGCACGACCCAATATTACGAGATGCTCGGCAATCGGGCGATCTATCACGACGGCTGGCTGGCCGCCCAGCGCACGGGCCTCGCGCCCTGGGTCTACAGCTCGGTCGACACGCTCAAGCCCCAGGCCTGGGAGCTCTACGATCTCGACCATGACTATTCACAGGCCCATGACGTGGCGGCGGCGAATCCGGCCAGGCTGAAGGCGCTGCAGGACCTGTTCGACGCCGAAGCCAAGCGCAACCAGGTTCTGCCGATCGATCCTCGAGTGCTGGGGCGCGGCCAGCCCGACACCCGGGAGGCCGTGCATCGCACCTATTACGGCCAGACGAGACTCTACAGCGGCATGTGGCCGCCGGTCGAGAACCGGAGCTTCTCGATCACCGCCCGGATCGTCGCGCCGGCCCGGGACGGCGATGGCCCCGTGGTCAGCATGGGCGGAGAGTCCGGCGGCTTTTCGCTATACGTCAAGGACGGCAAGCCGGCCTTCACCTACAACTTCTTCCAGAAGCAGATCACGACGGTCCAGTCGCCGACCCGCCTGGGCGCGGGGCCGGCCAAGATCGCCGTGCGCCTGGTCTATGACGGCGGCGGTCCCGGCCAGGGCGCGACCGCAATCCTGTCGGTCGACGACAAGGTGGTCGGCCAGGCCCGCGTCCCGCGCACCAGCCGAGGCAAGGTGTCGTTCGAGGACACCTTCGACATCGGCGAGGACAGCGGCTCGCCCGTCGTCGACTACGGTGTCGCGCCGACTTACCCGGGCGTCCTCGACAAGGTCGAGGTCGACCTGGACCCCGCCAGCTAGCGCAGCGCTTCGATCAAGGCCCGCCGGAAGCGCTCACGGTCGACGGCCTTGACGATCCGGACGTTGGGCGGCGGGGCCTTGCCCAGGGCGGGATCGGCCTCCTCCTGATCCGGCAGCATCGAGGAAGACACGCTGCAATAGCCGCGGGTCAGGCCCGGCGCGGTCTCGACCTGCACGAGGCACGCCTCCGTGCGGGTCACCACGCCATCGACCACGGCGCAGGCGCAGGCCAGCGCGTCCGGGTGCAAGGTGCCGCCATGCCCGTAGCGCGCCTGGCTGAAGGCGACCGAAGCGGCGTTGACGGTGGTGAAGAACGCGGCGCGCTCGCTACCGATCGCCGCGATGTCGCTCAGTTCGGCCTCGGTGAGCAGGCTGTCGGTCAGGGACAGGGTCCAGGTCACCAGAGAGATCGAAAAGCCGGCCTTCAGCACGATCGCGGCCGCCTCGGGATCGACGTAGAAATTGAATTCCGCGGCCGGCGTGACGTTGCCGATGCCGTTGTCGCAGCCGCCCATGATCCACAGGTGCTTCAAGGCCTTGGCGATGCGCGGCTCCTTGCTCACCGCCAGGGCGATGTTGGTCAGCGGGGCCTGGGCCAGCAAGGTGATCTCGCCGGGATTGCTCATCACCAGGTCGATGATGGCGTCCACCGCGTGGCTGACCTCCGGACGTTGGGCGGTCCTGGGAAAGCCGGCGTCGCTCATGCCGTCCTGGCCGAAGACATAGGCCGCGTCCACCGGCTCGCGCAGGAGGGGACGCGGGCAGCCAGGGTGGACGGGAACGCGGCCCGCGAGACCCGCGACCTCCAGCGTGACCAGAGCGTTCTCGACCTGCTGGTCGAAATCGATGTTGCCATTGCAGATGGTGACCGCTTCCAGCGTCACGTCGGGTCGCGCCGCCGCCAGCAGGATCGAGAAGCAGTCGTCGCCTGCCGTGTCCGTATCAATGATAAGCCGCATGCACCTGTCCAGCTGGCGTGCAGCGCCTCGCCCGTTCGTCTTCGGGCGATGTGGCGCGCGCGATCCCGATCGCGCCGGCGCAACTTGCCAAAACGGCGGAGTTAAGTAAATTGGCTTAATTGAAGCTCGAAGATTACCATGCGCGACGCCTCTTTCCTGATCACGCCGGAGGCGCCGAAACTCTCCAGCGCCTCAAGCCGCGCCTGTGAGAGCCGCGGCCATCAGACGGACCGTCCGCGTCACCACCGTGCCGAGGGCGGGCACGCGCTTGCCGCCCATCTTGGCGTTGTCGCGGTCGATCAGGGCCGCGAAGTTGATGAAGCCCAGCATCCGCAGTTCCGCCTCGACGCGCCCCGGCGGACCGCCCACCGCCGCCTGCAGCAGGTCGAGAATCCGATAGTACATCGGGTGACGGCCGGGGAACGGATTGGCGGCAAGGCCGCTGGCGTCCGGGCGGGCGAAGAACTGCATCCAGAACCGCGCGAAACTGTGGCGGCCGTCCTCGTCCACCTGCTCGGCGATCGGCAGGTAGATCAGCTCCAGCAGCGCCTCGGGGTCGCCCATGAGGTTCTTGGACTCGGCCACCTGAATCAGCTGCAGCCGGCGCTCGATGATGAAGCGCTCACGCGTCGCGAAGACCGCGCTGATCAGGTTCTCGACATCGCCGAAATGGTACTGGACGGCGTACTTGTTGCTCTGCCCCGCCTGGTGGGCGATCTCGTGCAGGGCCACCCCGCCGAAGCCGCGCTCGCCGAGCAGGCGCTCGCAGGTCGCGATCAATCTGCCCTTGGTGTCATCGGGGTTCATCGAGCGCGGAATGGCGGTCTTGGCGAGCAGCATAGCCGTTTCCTACAGGGAACGCCCGGGAGGGCAAGACAATGACGACGCAGGCGACGGAAGAAGTTGCGAGAACGGATCTTCGCGGCAAGGTTGTTCGCGGATCATTCCTGCACGCCCCCGAGCCGGATTGGCTCGAAAGCCTCTCCGACGCCCTGATCTCGATCGGCGAGGACGGGCTTATCCAGGCCGTGCTTCCCGCCGACCATGCCGGCCATGAGAGCCTGCTGGCGAGCGCGCGGGCCGCCGACCGCCTGGTGACGCTGACCGGCCGCGCCTGGATGATCCCGGGTCTGGTCGACCTGCACGTCCACGCGCCGCAGTACGCCCAGCTGGGCCAAGCCCTGGACGTCCCCCTCGAGGTCTGGCTGCAGAAATACACGTTCCCACTGGAGAGCCGGTTCGCCGACCTGGACTTCGCGACGGAGGTCTATGCGGCGGTCGTGACGGACCTGCTGGCCCAGGGCACGACCACCGCGCTCTACTTCGCCACCGTCCACCAGGAGGCCACTCATAAGCTTGTCGACCTGTGCCTGGCGCATGGCCAGCGGGCCCTGGTCGGCAAGGTGGCGATGGACGATCCGGCCGCCTGTCCCGACTATTATCGCGACGCCTCTGCCGAGGACGCCGTCGACGGCGCGCGCGCCCTGATCGACTACGTCCGCGGCCATCCGGACAATACGGAAGGCCTGGTCTGGCCGGTGATCACTCCGCGCTTCATCCCGTCCTGCACCGACGCGGCGCTGAGCGGCCTCGGGAGTCTGGCGCGGGAGACCGGCTGCCATGTCCAGACCCACTGCTCCGAAAGCGACTGGGCCCACGGTCACGTGCTGGCGCGGCACGGCGTGACCGACGCCGCCAGCCTGGACGGCTTTGGGCTCCTGGGCCGCCGCACGGTGCTGGCCCACGCCAATTTCCTGACCGACGACGACATGGAGCGCGTGCGGGCGCGCGGCGCGGCCGTGGCCCACTGCCCGCTGTCGAACGCCTATTTCGCCAACGCCGTCTTCCCGTTGCGCCGCGCCTTGGAGAAGGGCCTGCACGTCGGCCTGGGCACCGACATCTCGGGCGGTCATGCTGCGTCCCTGTTCGACACCGCCCGCATGGCGATCGCCGCCTCGCGGATGCTGGAGACCGGCGTTGACCCCGATCTGCCCGCCGACCGGCGGGGATGTCCTGCCTCGCGCATCGACGTCGTCACGGCCTTCCATCTGGCCACCGCCGGCGGCGGCCGGGCGCTGGACCTGCCGATCGGCCGCTTCGAGCCCGGCTGCTGGTTCGACGCCCTGCTCATCGACTGCGAGGCCGCGAACGGTTCGATACGCCTGTTCGGCGAGGTCTCGCCCGAAGACCTCGCCGGCAAGATCCTGCTGAACGCCAGCCGCGCCAACATCGCCCAGGTGTGGGTCGGCGGCCGGCGCGTGGCCGGCGCCGCCTAGAATCCCTCCGGGCGACCAAAGCCCGGATCGCTGTAGGAGGGATAGTGGTCGAACACGTCGGGATCCCTGCCGACGCGCGGATCCGCGGTGGCGACCAATTCCTTTTCCAGCCTCTGGTCCAGGGCCTTCAGGCGCGCGGCGTAGCGCGGATCGCCCGAAAGATCACGCAGTTGATAGGGGTCGGCCTTGATGTCGTAGAGCTCGCGCGGGGGCCGCTTGCGCGTCGCCAGGGCGAAGTACGGCGCGACCTTCGGATCGGCCTGGTTCAGCACCAGGAACGCCTTGGTCGGTCCCGGCCCGATGTCGGCGAATCCGGCGTAGTTGTCCTTCTCCAGGCGGTCGGCGGAAGGCGTCTGGCGCGGCGGATCGCCGGCTGGCCATCGCTCGGGATGGAAGTTGCGGATGAAGAGGTAGCGGTCGGTGCGTAGGGCCCGCATCGGATAGCCCGAGCCCGGCTCGGTGTGGCCGTCCATGTGCCGTTCCATGGCCGTGACCACCGCGTCGCGCGCGCCCCGGCCGCCCCGCAGGAGCGGGACCAGGCTCCTGCCGGTCATCTCGGGCGTCGGCCTCAGGCCCGCGACCTGCAGAAAAGTGGGGGCCAGGTCGGTCAGCACGACCAAGGCGTCGGTGACGGTTCCCGGCTTGACCTTGCCCGGCCAGGACACCGCCATGGGCACGTGCGAGCCCGCGTCGTACAGCGTCGCCTTGCTGTGCGTGAACGAAGGTCCGTTGTCGCCGGTCACCACGACCAGGGTGTTGTCGGCCTCGCCCGAGGCCTCCAATCGGTCCAGCGCCACGCCCAGGATGTGGTCGAAGCGCTCGACGGCGTACATATAGTCGGCGATGTCCTCGCGGATTTCCGGCGCGTCGGGCAGGTACGGCAGCATGGGGCCGTCGAAGGTGACGCCGTGGGCGCGTCCCTGTCCCTTGACGTAGGGCCGGTGCGGATCGTGCGTCCCCAGCCAGAAGCAGAACGGCGTCCCGGCCTGGCGCTTGTCCATGAAGGCGGGAAAATCGGCGTAGCGGTCGCCCGCCGGGTTGCGCGTGCGTCCCACCGGCTTCAGCTGCCCCGGCGCCCAGCCCTTGTCGGCGAAGCCAACGACATAGCCCGCCGCCTCCAGCATGTCGGGATAGACCCCGAACTTCTTCGGCAGGATGCTGGCCAGGTTGGCCCCCTCCTCCAACTGCCAGGGCGCGCGGCCCGTCAGGATGGCGCCCCGCGAGGCCGTGCAGGTCGGCGCGGCGCAAAAGGCGTTGGTGAAGGTCAGGCCGGCGCGTTTCACGCGCTCGAAGTTGGGCAGTGTCATGCCCAGTTCGTCGATCGCTCTCGACGAGGTCCAGCCCCAGTCGTCGGCCAGGACGAACAGGATGTTGGGCCGACGGCTCATCGGGGTCGCGCCGGCCGTCGCGCCGGTCAGGCCCAGCGCCCCCAGGGCGCTACACATCGATCGCCTCGTCAAACGGGTCATCACGCCCTCCACGCCAATACGGAACTGGGGATCAGAAGTCGGCCGGCCGGCCATAGCCGGGGTCGCTGTAGCTGGGGTAGCGGTCGAAGACGTCGCCGTCGGGCCCGACGCGCGGGTCCTTCAGTCGCTTCAGTTCGGCCGTCAGACGACGGTTCATTCGCGCCAGCACGCGGGCGTAACGCGGGTCGCCCACAAGGTTGTGCATCTCGAACGGATCGGCCGTCACGTCGTAGAGTTCGCGCGCTGGCCGCTTGCCGACGGCGGGACCATAGGCCGGGTCGTCCGGGTGGGTGGCCAGCCAGGCCTTGGCCGGCCCCTGGTCAATGTCGGCGAAGCCGGCGAACACACTGGTCTCCAGCTTGGCGGCGTCGACCGCGCGTCGCGGCGGGTCGCCCGCCGGCCAGCGCTCGGGATGGAAGTTACGGATGAACAGGTAGTGCTCGGTGCGCAGGGCCCGCATCGGATAGCCTTGCCCCGGCTGGGTGCGCCCATCCATGTGACGCTCCATGGCCGTGATCACCGCGTCGCGCGCCCAGCGCCCACCCGTCATCACCGGCAGCAGGCTGGCGCCGGTCATCACCGGCGACGGGGGCAGGCCGGCGACCTCCAGGAAGGTGGGAGCCAGGTCGGTCAGGGTGACCAGGGCCCGCGTTCGGCCGCCGACCTTGATCCGGCCAGGCCACATCATGGCCAGCGGCACGTGGACGCCGGCGTCGTAGAGCGTGGCCTTGCCGCGCGGGAACGGCCAGCCATTGTCACCCGTGACGACCACCAGCGTATTGTCCAGCTCGCCCGCCGCCTCCAGCGCGGCCAGCACCACGCCAAGATCGCGGTCGAAGCGCTCGGCGGCGAACATGTAGTCGGCGACGTCCTCGCGCGTGGCCGGGCTGTCGGCCAAGTAAGGCGGCAGGGTTCCGGTGAAGCTGACGCCGTTGCGCTGTCCCTGCCCCCTGACATAGGGCCGGTGCGGATCACGGTCGCCGAGCCAGAAACAGAACGGCGCGTCCGCGGGGCGTTTGGCCAGGAAGCCGGCGAAGTCGGGATAGGCGTCGCCAGCCGGATTGCGCGCGCGGCCCGCCGGCTTCAGCTGACCCGGCGCCCAGCCCTTCCCCGCGAATCCGACATGGTAGCCGGCCCTCTCCAGCATCTCGGGATAGACCGCGAACTTGGCCGGCAGGATGCTGGCCAGGTTGGCGCCCTCCTCCAGTTGCCATGGCGCGCGGCCGGTCAGGATCGACCCGCGCGAGGTGGTGCAGGTGGGCGCGGCGACGAAGGCGTTGTCGAAGCTCAGGCCGTCGCGGACGACGCGCGCGTAGTTGGGCATCCGCAGGCCCAGCATGTCGACCGGACGGGCCGACTGCCAGCTCCAGTCGTCGGCCAGGGCGAAGACGATGTTGGGCCGGCGACGAGCGGGCGCGGCGGACGCCAGGCCCGCCGCAGAAGCCGTCGCCAATCCCGCGGCGCCGCCGCACAGGTCCCGCCGGGTCAAGTCCTTCATGCCGCCCTCGCTTGCTTTGCTTTGATCCAGATCTTCCGGGTTCGTCCCATGGAGACAACCCCGGGACCTGCGCGGAGTGGGTTCGCACGGGTCCCGGGGCCTTTCCAAGTCATGAGGGGACTTAGAACTCGTAGCGGAGGCTGACCTGCATGTACCAAAGCGACAGGGCCGTGTTGCGCGTCTTGGTCACGCTGGTCGGCACGCTGGAATAGCGGTAGCGCGCGCAGACCGCGCTGCTGGCCCCCACCGCCGCGCCGTTGGCGTCGGCGCAGTCCACGCGGGCCAGGGTGTTGATGTCGGTGTACTCGCCGACCAGACCCCAGTCGCGATTGATCAGGTTGAGCAGGTTGCGGACGTCGAACTGCAGCTTGACCTTGTGCCCCTCGATCGGCGTCGGCAGGGTCTGGCTCAGTTGCAGGTCGACGCGGTTGATGGGCGCGTTGGTGTTGCTGTACTTGCGCACCAGCCCCGTCGGGATATTGAACGCGTTCACGTACTTCTGGAACCGGGCCAGGTCGGCGGCGGTGGCGAAGGTCACCAGGCCGACATTCAGATCCGACGTGTTGGTGTCCGCCGCGAAGTCGGGCACATACAGCGCCTGGGCCGTCTTGGTGACGCCGAACACGGGGCCGCGCCCGGCCGCGGAATCCTGCATCGTGAAGCCGAACGGGCGACCGTCCTGTCGCTCGGCGAACAAGGTGACGCGGGTCTCGTTGTCGCCGAAGAACGCCTTGTGGAAGCTCAGCTCGAACTTCGCGCGGTTGCGGATCTCGTAGACCGAACGATCGAGGTAGTCGTGGTTCGGGTCTCCATAGGCCGGCACGGTGTTGTAGAGCGAGGCGGAGGTTGTCCCGAAATAGGCGCCGGGACTAACGTCGCTCATGCGCTGGCGCGCCAGCCCGAAGGCCATGTCGACGCCCCAGTCCCAGCGCTTCGAGACGGTCAGGCCGCCGGTCCAGGACGAACCCTTGTCGGTGTTGGTGGCGACCAGATCGTTGTTGGCGCCGAGGTTGGTCGAGGTCTTGCCCGGCACGGCGGCGGAGAGGCCGTCGTAGCGGATGCGGCCGTCCGGCAGGAATTGCTGGACGCCGTTGATCACCAGCGGCTGGGCCCGGTAGTCGGAATAGGTCAGGTCGTTATGGGCCTGGCTATGCACGTAGTCGCCGCTCAGCGCCCAGCCCTTGCCCAGGTCCAGGTTGATCGACAGGAAGCCCTTCCACTGCCCCGGAATTTCGAAGGTCGGCGACAGGGCGATGACCGCGCCCAGGGCCGGAATGGCCGTGGCGCCGGGCAGGGTCCCCTGCTGCAGCTGCTGGACCACGGAGGGGATCTGGTAGCCGAAGGTCGCGTCGCCGGTCAGGTTGTTCAGCGCCGCGGCGCCGATCGCCTGGGTGAAGCCGCCCGTGCCCGTGGTTTCGGTGAACGCGCCGGCGGCGTTGCGCTGAATGACGACCTGGGTCGTGGCGTAGCCGGTGTTGTAGAACGGCGTGCCGGTCAGCACGTCCGGGATGCCGCCCGCGAAAAGGCCGAAGCCGCCGTTGATCTTCAGGCGCTCGCGCGGCGTCCACTCGGCCGAGACGCGGGGCATCAGGATGTGCAGGCCGTCGATGGTCTTCTGGTTGCTGAAGCCGTTCCGCGCCGTGAAGTTGGGGTTGTAGATCGGCCGGTCGGGCTGGTCGTACCAGTCGAACCGCACCCCCGCGGTAACCCGCAGGTCATCGGTGATGTCGAGGGTGTCCTGGGCGAAAACCGAATTGGTCCAGTAGGTCGAGTTGAAGGCCGCGGTGTTGGGATCGCCCGTTACCGCGTTGGCGTAGGTCAGGCTACTGGCCTTGCCCGCCGCGAAGTCGGCCAAGGAGTCGAAATAGTAGGTGCCGCGACGGTTGGGCACGAACAGGTCGTAGACGTCGGCCTTGCGGGCCTGGGCCCCGAACTTGAAGCGGTTGCCGTTCCAGGAATACTCGCCGAGGAACTGGAAGCGGGCCTCCTGCAGGTCCAGCGCCCCGGCATGGCGAAACTGGTCGACGCCGAAGCGCACCGACGAATAGCCCGTCTGGCAGGTGGTGGTGACCGCGTCCGATGTCGGCGCGGCGCACACCGAGATATCGGAGAAGTTCTGGCCCGTCGGCGGGTTCTGCCCGTTGACGTAAGAGCGATAGGTCGCCTTCAGGGTCGTGGTGAACCGGTCGGTCCAGTTGGAGCGGATGTCCAGCGTGGTGGCCTCGTCGACGTTCGACTGCTCGAACCAGTGCGAGGTCAGGGTCGCCGTCGTCGCGCTGAGGTCGGGCTTGTTCATCGACGCGGATTGCGCGTAGCGATAGGTCAGAGAGGCGCGGTGGCGGTCGCTGATGTTCCAGTCCAGCTTCACCGAGTACTTCTTGTCGGTGACGGGCGAACTCGTCAGCGAGTCCCCGACCGCGTAGTCGCTGGCGTAGTTGGTGTCGAAGGTCGACTTGACCGCGTCGATGGTCGCCTGGGTCAGGCCGTTGGAATAGATGTTGGGCGCGCCCGAGCCTGGAGCGCCGAACAACACCGCCTCGCTGGTCCGATAGGTCTCGTAGGCGGCGGCGAAGAACAGCTTGTCCTTGATGATCGGCCCGGACAGGAAGCCGCCGTAGTTCTTCTGGCTGATCTGCGACGGCGTGCGCTGCTTGCTGAGATGGCGTCCGACCATGCCGTCGTTGAGGTAGTTGACGAAGGCCGTGCCATGGAACCGGTTGGCGCCCGAACGCAGTACGATGTTCATCGCCCCGCCGACGAAGTCGCCATTCTCGACGTCGGTCGGCACGGCGGCGATGCTGAACTGCTCGATGGCGTCCAGGGTCACCGGCCCGCGGGTCGTGGTCATGCCGCCCTGGGCCAGGCCAAAGCTGTCCTGCGCCGACACCCCGTCGACCGAAATGCGGTTGAAGCGCGGGTTGGAGCCGGCGATCGAGATGCCGCCGGCGTTGGCGCCCGCCCGGCCGCCCGACAGGTCCTGCGACACCAATATGTCGCGCCGCGCCAGATCACGCGGGTCGCGAGCGACGCTGGCCACCGCGGCGATGGCCTCGCGCCCCAAGACCGTCTTGGGCCCCTGGTCGGAGTTTCGCGTCCCCGAGGCCGTGACGACCACGGCCTCGACCGTCTCCTCCGCGGCGAGGTCGATCGACACTTCCTCGGTCTTGGTCACGCGCAGGAAGACGTTCTCCAGCGTCTTGGGCGGCTGGCCGCCCCCGGTGACGGTGATCGTGTAGGGCCCGCCGACCCGCAGGCCGCGCAGGTCGAAGACGCCGCTGGCCTCGGTGGAGGTGAAGGCTCGGGTCCCGGACGGCGTGTGAACCACCGCGACGCCCGCATTGGCCACCGGCGCTCCGTTCAGCGTGACGACGCCATGGATGTTGGACGAGGATTCCTGGCCGTGAGCCGCGCTGCCCGCCGCCAGCATCATCACGCCGAAAGCCGCGCCGCTCCAATAAGTCCTGCACCCCATGACCTACCCCTTATCCAGCGCGGGCAGCCGGGCCACCCGCTCGATTTAAGTAAGGTCACTGAACTTTTCCGATAAGTAAAGTTGCTTAAATCGCCTTGGCGTCCGCCGTGCGGCGATCTGCATCGCCAGCGGCGCCGCGCGCTCATAAATCGAGCGAAAGGCCGTGGAAACGGCTGTCCTCAACCTCGAAGACAAGATCGCTGGCGTCGATTCGGATGGCGAGCCTGGCCTTCGAAGGTCTCGTCGGAGGTCTCCAGCGCCGCTTGCCCGGCGTTGTCGAACAGAGCCCTCAGGGCTTGCCCCGGAAGGTCGGGGCCATCACCGACCGCGACCCTGCCGACGACGACGCGGCCCACCACACCTGGGCGGTCCGGAGCCGAACTCGAACCTGATCTATTTCAGCTTCGATCCGAACTTCTGAATCAACCGCCGCAACGGGCGGCGCAGAACGTGGCCTGGTCCTAGAGCATTTTGTTTGACGCATTTTCTGACGACGAACCGGTATCCACTTCGTCGGAAAATACTCTAGTCGCCCGTTGCTCGCCTCGCGGGCGGTTCGATGCCAAGCAGTCGGTCCAGCGACCAGTCGCCGCCGCCCCGCGCGATCAAGGGCAGAAGAAGGCCAGCCCAGCTCAGGTGGGTGGGCCAGGCGTCGGGATAGACGAAGATCTCGATCACCAGGGTCATGCCCAGCAAGGCCGCGCCGCCGACCCGAGTGAACAGGCCCAGAGCCAGCAGAATGGGAAACAGATGCTCCGAATAGGTCGCCAGGTGCGCGCCGATGTCGGGAGAGACCAGCGGCAGTTTGTACTCGGTCTCGAACAGTCCGTAGGTGGAATCCTTGATGTGCAAAATGCCGTCGACCTTGGTTCGACCGGAGAGGAAGAAGACGGCCGCGACACCCAGACGGGCCGTGAGCAGCAGCACCGCCTCTGGGACCGCGCGACTGACGGCGGCGGCGGCCTTGGCGTAGATGGGCAAGGGGGGCGAACGCATGGTTGAATCTCCTGAAGAGCGCGTCAGGCGCGACGGCCGGCCCGGAAGAAATGGAAGTGGGCCACGAGCATGGGTTCGACGCGCGACGCCCGCCGGTTACACCCTGGGAGAAAATCCGCCGTGGCGGCTCGTCATCGCGAGAAACTTCATGAGGTCCTGTAACCGGCGCGGGACGGCCGACGAAAACCTCCTCGTCAGGCCGATCTTCGCGGCCCGCGACATGTCCTCAAGGAGACCAACATGACCAACTTCAAGTCCGCCACGATCGCTTCGGCCGCCGCCGTGTTCGCCCTGACCAGCATGGTCGCCGTCACTCAGGCGTCGGCCGCGCCGAAGGCCGCGACCGCCAAGGTCCACTGCTACGGCGTCAACTCGTGCAAGGGCGCCTCGGACTGCAAGTCGGGCAACCACGACTGCAAGGGCCAGAACGACTGCAAGGGTCAGGGCTTCAAGGAACTGACCAAGAAGGCCTGCGCCACCGCCGGCGGCTCGCTGACCGCCCCGAACTAAGGCTTCCATCTGGCGGGGCGCGATCTTGCGCCGGGCCCCGCCGCCCTCCTGCCCGAGACCCTGCCGTGACCCTCCCGCCCTTCGAAGGCTTTGGCCTGGGCTTGCGCCCGCAGCACTATTCCGACTTCCTGGAGACGGAGATCGCCGTCGATTTCGTGGAAGTGATCTCCGAGAATTTCATGGTCAGGGGCGGCCGCCCCCTCTACATGCTCGACGCGGTCCGCGAACGCTATCCCGTGGCGCTGCATGGCGTGTCGATGTCCATAGGTTCGGCGGACGGCGTCAAGCCCGACTATCTGCGCCAACTCAAGGCCTTGGCTGATCGCGTGAAGCCGCTCTGGGTGTCCGACCACCTCTGCTGGACGGGGGTGGAGGGCTTCAATTCCCATGACCTCCTGCCTCTGCCCTATACGGAGGAAGCGCTAGACATCGTTTGCGCCAACGTTTCCCGGGCCCAGGACGTGCTGGAGCGGCCGATCCTGTTGGAGAACCCGTCCAGCTACCTGACCTTCGCCGACGACGAGATGAGCGAAGTGGCCTTCCTGGCCGAGACCTGTCGGCGCACCGGTTGCTTCCTGCTGCTCGACGTCAACAATATCCACGTCAGCGGCGCGAACCATGGCTTCGACCCCTATGCCTATCTAGAGCAGGCGCCCGCCGACCGGGTGCGCCAGATGCACCTGGCCGGCCATAGCGTCGGCAAGGCGCTGCTGATCGACACCCATGACCAGCCCGTGCCCGATCCGGTCTGGGCGCTCTATGAGACCGCCTGCCGACGGTTTGGGCCGGCCGCCACGATGATCGAGCGCGACGACGACATTCCCCCCTTGGCCGAACTGCTCGCCGAGCTGCAGATCGCCCGCGGCTTGGCCTCGCCTTGGATGCGCGCGGCATGAACCTGCTCGCCCAGCAACGCGCTCTGCGCGACCATATTCTGACCGGCGCGCCGGATCATCCGCCCGGCGTCGCGGCGACCGGAGGCCCCGGTTTGGCGGTCTACCACCACGCCTATCGCGCTCAGCTGGCCGCCTGCCTGCGCGACACCTATGAAAAGACCTGGGGGTGGCTGGGCGACGAGGCCTTCGAGGCGAGCGCCCGCTTCCACATCGAACGTCACGCGCCCCACGCCTGGACGCTCGCCGACTATGGCGCGGAATTCACCGACACCTTGAGCCAACTCTACCTCGATGATCTGGAGGTTCGGGAACTGGCCTGGCTGGATTGGACCCTGCGTCGCGCCTTCGACGGAACCGACGCCGAGCCGATCAACGAGGAGGCCCTGGCCCAAGTCGACTGGGACTCCGCGACCCTGACGTTCGCGCCGACCCTTACGGTCAGGGTCGTGGCGACCAACGCGGCGGCCATCTGGACGGCCCTGGCCGAGGGCGTGACACCTCCAGCCGCCGAGCGCCTGCCAGAACCGGGCGCGATCCGCGTGTGGCGCGCGGGCTTGTCGCCACAATACCGAACGATCGAAGCCTTCGAGGCTGAAGCGCTTGGCTGGATCCAGCAGGGCATAACCTTCACGGGTCTGTGCGAGCGACTGGCCAAGGTGGTCGACGACCCGGACGAGGCGGCTCGCCAGGCCGGAGGACTGCTGGCATCCTGGCTCCAGGACGGCCTGATCATGGCGGCCGCCTGAGCCGAATGATCATTCGCCGGGGATCGCGGATCATCCGGTTCGCGCGCGACCGGAGACGTCCACGACCCTGCCGACGGCGTCTTCGACCGGCGGCGCCGAGGCCGTCGCGCCTGCGCTTCAGGCCTCCGCGCGACAGGCGACAAGAGCGGCGCCCAACACGAGCGGGCTCACCATCGCAGCACCCTGGCCCCCAGGGTCGCGCCGAGCCCGCCGACGGCCAGGACGCCCAGGCTGTACCACGCCGCGACGAAAGGACCGGTCGCCTCCTGACAGTTGAGCGCGTAGGCGGCCGCGCCCAGGCCGCCGGCCGCGATTCCCGCGATCGCGCCCGCATGGGCCAGATGCGTCGGAGCCAGGCCACGCACCGCCCACAGCAAGCCCGCCAGCGGCGGCAGGGCGAACCCCACGATGCGCCATGGACAGGCCGCGGCGCTGACGCCCATCAGCATGTGGCGCCGGTCGGTCGCCGGAGCGTCCGCCAGTTGCCAGATCGCCAGAATGGTCAGAACCGCGACCGGCGCCAACAGCCAGAACGACCGGCTCATGGCCGATACGCCCGGTCGCGCCAGCCGGTCGACCGTCCAGAGCGCCAGCCCCGCCAGGGCCAGGGCATAGGCGAATTTGATCCAGAACATCGCCGTGAGCGCCGCGCCGACCATGTCCGGCCGATAGCCGAGCACCAGGTCGACCAGGATGATCGAAGCCACGACGCCGACACCCGCGCCGGCCAACAGGCGACGGACCGCGGCATGGCGCGCCACGGGCCGCAGGTCCGCGACAAGACCGGCGATCGTCCGCTCGACGGACGCGGTGGCTCCGGCAAGGGCCGCTCGAGGCGGAGCCGCGACGTTGGGATCGGGTGGTCGCACGGAAAATCCCGGTTCGATTGAATTGGCGGCCAGCCGAGGACCGGCCTCCGTCATCAAGACGTTCGACGAGGCCTGTACGGCGGCTACAGGGCTTCGCGCGAATTCCTCCCCATCCCTGCAAGATGTCCGGCCTCCAGACCTAGCGACTTCTTGCGCTCATCGTCGCGTTCTTGCCGTGGCGTCGTCCCCGTCACTTTCCGCCCACCCCTTTTGATCTTCGGATCGCGTAGCGAGTGAAATCCGCTGGCCGGGATTCGCCCTGACGCGGGGGACGCCGTCATGACCCTGGGATCATCTGAGCGGAATTCGCATGGCCGATAGCGAATGGGCGGAGCTGATGATGGCCGCCCAGGCGGGCGACAGCGTCCGATACCGCCGCCTGCTGGGAGAGCTGCACATATGGCTGAAGCGCTACTTCAGCCGGCGCCTGCCCCCGGCGATCGTCGAGGACGCGGTGCAAGACACCTTGATCGCCATCCATGACAAGCGTCACACCTTCGACCCCGGTCGGCCGTTCGGTCCCTGGCTCGGTGCGATCGCACGCTACAAGTGGATCGATCGCCTGCGGGCCTTGAAGCGCATGGCGACCGAGCCTTTGGGCGAGGACATCGCCACGCAGGATCACGGCGCGGCGGTGATCAGCGCCACGATCCTGAACCAGCTGTTGGCGGAATTGAAACCCGCCCAGGCCGAATGCATCCGTCTGGTCAAGATTCACGGCTACAGCGTCGAGGAGACGTCCCGGCGGACCGGCCAGTCCATTTCGCTGGTCAAGATCAATATCCACAGGGGCCTGGCCCGACTGACCCTTGCCGTACAAAATCAGGCCTACGCCGATGGATGACTTTCTCGACAATCTGGCCGGAGACTTGGCGCCGGTCCGCCGCCGCTCGCCCCGCCTCGAGATCCTGGCGCTCGCGGCGCTTTGCGCGCTGGAACTGAGCCTGTTCCTCGCGGCCGGCCTGGCGCGTCCGAACCTCGCGGCGGCCTTGGGCCTGCCGGTGTTCTGGTGGAAGCTGATCAGCCTGGGAACCCTGGCCCTTCTCGGCTTCGCCACAGCCCTGCGATCTTTCGCTCCGGAGGTGTCGCCCCGGCGCGGCCTACAGCTGATGGCGATGGCGGTGGTCCTCGCGCTGGGCGCGGGCTGGTTGTTCGATGCGGCGATGGACGGCGGCGGCGATCTGGCCGCCCGGCTCGACTGGCGCGACGGCCTGCACTGTGTCGGCTTCGTGGTCGGCTTGTCGGCTCCGCCGGTGGCGCTCCTTGCCGCCCTGATGCGACGGGCGGCCGCCACCCATGCTCCAGGCTCATCCCTGGCGATCGGCGCTGGGGCGGCGGCCTGGGCCGCCTTCGTCTTCGTGTTCGCCTGCCCGCACGACGATCCGCTCTACGTCGCGGTCTGGTATGGCTTCAGCTGCGGCCTCACCCTCTTCCTGGTTCGGCTGCTGCTGCCGCGCCTGGCGCGCTGGTGACCCCTCACCGGTCGCGGCGATAGTCCGAAGGACTGGCCCCCGTCGCCCGGCGAAAGCGCGCCGCGAAGTGCGAGGCGCCGCGAAAGCCGCATCGTCTGGCGACGTCCTCGATCGGCAGACTGGTGGCCCGCAGCAGCGCCTTGGCGGCGTCGAGCCGGCGGCCGACCACGAAGGCGTGCGGCGCCAGACCCGTCGCCCGCGCGAAAGCGCGGCTGAAGTGATACCGGCTGAGCTTGGCGACGGCCGCCAGATCATCGAGAGTGAGCGCCTGGGCCAGGTTGGCCTCGATAAAGCCGATCACCTCCGCCAGTCGCCGCGGCGCCAGGGCGTAGGGCGCCCGCCGCCCCGAGGGCGGGAGGTTGGAATGGTCGCGAAGCAATCTGCCGATGAAAGCCTCGCCCAAGGTGTCGATATAGAGCGCTTCGCCCAACGGCGAGGCCGCTTCGTCGAGCATCGCCTGGAACAGGCCGAGCAACACCGGATCCTCCCCTCCGATCCGGTCGATCGGCGCCACGCCGCGGCCATCCCGGTCGAAGGTCGTCTCGGCGGCGTGTTCGAAGGCCGCGGGCGAAACGTAGAAATGGGCGTAGTCGATGGGGCCTTGGGTGTTCCACGCGTAGGCCGCGCCTTCCGGCAAGATGGTGATCGCGCCGGAAGCCACGTCCGAAACCAGGCTCGCGCCCTCCCCGGTCCGCCGGATTCGCTTGGCGCCGCCCAGGTGGACAACGACATAGTGCGCGTCGAGCGCGGGCTGGTCGACATCGGGATCCGTGCCTTGCCAGCGGCGCAGGCGCGTCTGCCCCGAACGCCCCACGGCGACGTCGACCAGCGGCGCGCGAGCCAGGCCACGGGCCCAGTCGTCCGGACTCGCCAGGCCCTTCAAGGCGCGGGTCGCCAGAATCGTCATTGCGCGTTCTCTCGATGGATCCAGCTACCTCTCGGTTTCGCGCGAGCGGCCCCCCGCGTTACACGTCCAGCTGAATTACCTGGTCAGGGGTTTGACCAGGGCGCTCGTCGCCACGACGATCCCTTCCGCTGGATCACAGACCATGGTTCGTTACACGTCCTCGGCGGCTTGGCCGCCTTGGCTCTCCTGGAGCGCGGGGACGGTCCCTTGGCCAACCTCGCGGTCGCCCCGCGAAGAGGTTTGGCGCGCGGAACGCGCTAACGTCGCGCCTGGGCCTGAAGAAAATCCAGCGTGCGCCTGAGGGCGTCGAGGCTGGCGGCGCGGGTCGAGGCGAGGTCGGGCCCGATCCAACCGTGGCCGACGCCTGGCAGGATCGCCGTTTCCACCGGCACGCCCGCCGCGCGGAGCCTGTCGGCGAAGACCAGGGTCTGCTCGGGACTGACCTGATCGTCGGCGGCGCCGTGCAGCAGCAGCATCGGCGGGTCGTCACGGTCGAGATAGGTCGCAGGACTGGCCGCCGCGGCGGCGGCCGAGCAGTCGGCCCCGGCGCATCCGAGCACCTGCTCGACCTTGAGAGAGCCTGGCCGGCTCATGTCGAACGGGCCGAACCAGGCCACCGCGCCCTGGACGCAGTCGGAGACGGGCAAGGGCTTGGCGGTCCTGGCCTGGGAGCCTGGCAGGCGCCCGGTCGAGGCGGGCGGATCGAAGAGCGGCACGCCGCAGGTCGTCGCCGCCAGGGCCGCAAGCTGGCCCCCGGCCGAGCCGCCCACCAGATAGACCCGGGCCGGATCGAGGCCGTAGTCGGCCGCATGAGCGCGCAGGAAGCGCACCGCGCTCTTGATATCCCGCACCTGGTCGGCGATCCGCGCCTCGCCGCTGAGGCGGTAGTTGACCGAAGCCACCCCGAAGCCGCGCGCGGCCACCGACGCCAGCACCGCCGGAAAGTCGGCGAAGCCGCCGGCGGTGCGAGAGTCGCCCCGGTTCCAGCCGCCGCCATGGACCCAGACGACCAGCGGCGCGCCGCCCTTGATCGGGCGCGGCGTATAGAGGTCGAGCTGCAATGGCCGAAAGCCCGTCAGGTTGGCGAATTCGACATCGCCTCGCGCGACGACGCCGTTGGGATAGTGGGCCTGGAGCTTCGGAAAGACGTCGTCGCGAACCGTCTCGGCGACGATCTTCGGTTCGGAGACCCTAGACTCCGCGAACGCCGCCGAGGCCATCGAGACAAGAACGATCGCGATGCAGGCGGTCCAGTCGACTCTGCGCATCATCTTCTCCGAGCTTGTCCCCCGGCCCTTAACTTGCCCGGGGATCGGTTGCCTCTCGACCGCCAACGGCGCCTTCGAAAAAGGCGCCGGTCGGGGCGTGATGGCCGCAAACTGGATTTCTGGTTTACAAAATACAATACGTAATTATCGTCACCAAAAGTACAAACAGCGCACCTGATGTCCGGAAGCCGGCGGGGGTGGGTTAAATTCGTCAAGAAGGGGGTAACGAGATGACTTGCCATACGCTTACACGCCGCGCCTGGCTGGGGACCACCGCCCTGGCGGCGACCCTGGCCCTTCCAGTGCTGGCCAACGCCCAGTCGACGACGGCGCCGAGCGAAGTCTCCGCCCTCGAGGAGATCGTGGTCACCGCTGACACCACCGGCACCAAGGCCGTCCAGGTCGGCAGCTTCCGCGGCGCCAAGCAGCTGGACACCCCCCTGACCATCAGCGTCATCCCGCGTGAAATGCTCGACGTGCAGCAGTCGCGCAGCATTCAGGACGCCCTGCGCAACACGCCCGGGGTCACCGCCTCCCAGACCTCGCCGACGGTCTACAGCAACCTGGCCATCCGCGGCATTCCGGTCGAGAACCGCGGCAACTATCGCCTCGACGGCACGCTGCCGATCATCAACCTCATCGACCTGCCGCTCGAGGACAAGGAGCGCGTCGAAGCCCTGAAGGGCGCCTCGGCGCTGTACTACGGCTTCACCAGCCCTTCGGGCATCATCAACCTGACCATGAAGCGGGCCACGCCCGACCCGCTGCTGAACATGTCGGTGTTCGGCAATTCGCACGGCGCGGTCGGCGGCCATGTCGATGTCGGCGGCACGCGCGGCATCCTCGGCTATCGAATCAACGCCGTCTACGATCGCCCCGACTCCGGCATCGACAACACCGACGGCAAGCGCAACCTCTTGTCGGGCGCTTTTGACCTGAAGCCGACCGACACCCTGACCCTGCAGTTCGACGGCGAGCGCATCTTCAAGGATGTCAACGAGCCGGGCATCTACCGCTTCCTGAAGGTCCCGGCCACCACGGTCGCCAACCCCTATCCGACCATCAAGCTGCCGAACCTGATCGATCCTTCGACCAATTTCGGACCGGACTGGGCGCGCAACAAGACCAAGGAAAGCAACCTGCTGGCCAAGTCGATCTGGCGCTTCCTGCCCAACTGGGAGCTCGTCGCCAGCGCCGGCCTGTCGCGCCTGCAGCGCGAACGCCACTTCAACACGATCGACCCGAACGATCCCAACACCAATCCCTTGACGGGCGCGGTGGGCGAGTTCCCGCTGTCGGTCAGCTACCAGCCGGTCGCCAAGTACCGCAACGAGAACTACCGCGTCGAGATCACCGGCGCCTTCTCCACCGGCCCGCTGAAGCATGAGATCCTGCTGGGCGCCTCCGACAACATCCGCGAGAACCGCTCCTCGGCCAGCAGCGCCCAGGCCTGCCTCTACAACAGCACGACCGGGGCCCTGATCGGCGCGACCCTGGCCTCGACCGCCGGGGCGGGCCAGACCCGCGCCCTGTGCCGGCAGAGCATCACCGACCCGCACGCCATCCCGCAGCTGGGCGAGCCGCTGAACGCGCTCAATAACCCCAGCGGCATCAAGGATGTCGGCTACTACGTCTTTGACCGCATCAAGTACAACGAATGGCTTCAGGTGCTGGTCGGGGTGCGCAAGTCCGACTACGAGGAAAAGCGCCTCGACACGGGCGTGAAGACCTTCCAGGCCAAGCCGACCTCGCTGTCGGGCGGGGTGGTGATCAAACCCAAGTCCAATGTCAGCCTCTATGCGACCTATATCGAGGGGCTGGAATCGACGCCGGCCGCGCCGCTGACGGCGACCAACTCCAACGAGCAACTGGGTCCGTCGCAATCGACCCAGTATGAGGGCGGCGTGAAGTGGGAAATCTTCCCCACCCTGCTGCTGCAAGCGGCCTATTTCGACATCAAGCGCGACTCCGCCGTCGTCAATGGCGCCAACACCTACGTCAAGGACGGCCGCCAGACCTACAAGGGCTTGGAAACGAGCCTGACGGGCAAGGTCAGCCGCGACTTCACGATCTACGCCAGCGCGCTGTTCCTGGACGCCAAGTACACGTCGGGCTCCCCCACGGTCCTGCTGTTCAACGCCAACGGAACGCCGCGCATCGACGCGGCCAGCGGCAGCCAGTTGATCTCGCCGACCATCGTCGGCAAGCGCGTCGAGGGCTCGCCGAAGGTTTCCTGGTCGGTGTCGGGCGAGTACCGGCTCACAGCCCTGGTCGAGGGCCTGGCGATCAATGGCGGCGTCTTCCACACCGGCGACCAGGCCATCAATCCGCTCAATCAGAACTTCATCCCCGCCTACACCCTGTTCGACCTGGGCGCGTCCTATCGCACCGAGATCGCCGGGCGGCCGACGACCTTCCGCGTCTACGGACAGAACATCGGCGACAAGAAGTACTTCGCCTCCACCGGCGGCCTCTTCGCCGCGCAAGGCGCGCCGTCGACGGTGAAGTTCGCGATCTCGACCGAGTTCTGATCCTCCCCTGGAACCGTCGATCTTGGGCCGGCCTCATCGTGAGGCCGGCCCATTCCTTTTTGCATGGCTCGCGCACGGACCAGGCGAAGGCCGCCGCGCCCGAGGGCCCGCCAATGTCACGGGTTCGGGCGGCTGGATCGCTCAGCACTTGCTCCACCGACGCCTCGACGACCCGGGCCGCCGAAATCAGACCAGGCTTGCCGTCACGTCGGCGCCGCCTAGAGCCTGTCCAGCGCCCGGCGCAGGATGCTCGGAATCATGCCTCCCGCCCGCAACAGCGCGATCTCGGCCTGGGTCTCGACCAGGGCCGTGGCCTGACCCTCCAGCACCGTCCCATCGGCCCGCAGGATCCGGATGGCGACCGACGCGCGGGGGGCCAGTGCGTCGAGGTCCCAATCGATCTCGATGTGATCGGTCGCCGTCAGGCCCAGGGTCTCCGGGCGCCAGCCCTCGGGCATTCGCAACGGGGCCACGCCCATGCCAACCAGGTTGGAGCGGTGGATGCGCTCGAAGCTTCTGGCCAGCACCGCCCGCACGCCCAGGAGCTGAACGCCCTTGGCCGCCCAGTCGCGCGACGAGCCGGTCCCGTAGCGCTCTCCGGCCACGATCACCAGCGGCGCGCCGAGCGCCCCGTAGCGTTGCGCGGCCGTCCAGGCCGGGGCCGGCTGGCCGTCGGGATCGAAGGTCCAGCCGGGCGCGAGACCTTCGCCCAGGAGGTTCTTCAGTGTCCGGTTGGTGAAGAGCCCCCGGACCATCACCTCCCAGTTGCCGCGGCGCGAGGCGTAGACATTGAGATCGGCTGGGTCGGCGCCGTGAGCGACCAGCCAGCGCCCGGCTTCGCTGGCGGCGGGGATCGCTCCGGCCGGCGAGATGTGGTCGGTGGTGACGTCGTCGCCCAGCGCCAACAGGATCCGCGCCCGCATCAATCCCGGCGCGATCACGCCGCCCTCCAGGCGTACGAACGGCGGTGGCCGCAGATAGGTCGACGAAGGGTCCCAGGGGAACCGCGCCGCCTCCGGCGCCGACAGAGCGGCCCAGGCGGGGGAGGCCTCCGCCGCATCATAGGCCTCGGCGACATCCCCCGGATCAGCGGCGAGACGGACGAACGCCTCGACCTCGTCCGCCGCGGGCCAGAGATCGGCCAGACGCACGACCTCGCCGCCCGGGCCGTGGCCGATCGGATCCTCGGCAATGTCCAGGGCCGCTCGCCCGGCCAGGGCGTAGGCGACCACCAGGGCGGGCGAGGCCAGGAGCGCGTTGTCGACCTGGGCGTGGACCCGGCCGGGGAAGTTGCGATTGCCCGACAGTACGGCGATGGGCTTGAGACCCCGCTTGGCCATCGCCTGCTCGATCACGGCTGGCAGGGGGCCGGAGTTGCCGATGCAGGTCGCGCAGCCGTAGCCGGCGATGGAGAAGCCCAGGGCTTCGAGATCTTCGAGCAGACCGACGCGCTCCAGCCGGCGACGCGTGGCGGGCGACCCGGGCGTCAGGGAGGCGCGCACCCAGGCCGGCGGCGCCAAGCCCAGTCTTCTGGCTTTGCGCGCCACCAGACCCGCCGCCACCAGCAGGCCAAGGTCGGTGGTGTTGGTGCAGGAGGCGATGGCGGCGATCGCCACCGCGTCGGCCGGAGGCGCGCCGGGACCGGCCGGAGCGACGCCCGCCAGGGCCGGCGCCAGGGCGGCGGGCACGGCCGCCAATTCCAACCGGTCCTGCGGCCGGCGCGGTCCCGCGACGCTGGGCGTCAGGACCGACAGGTCGATCTCGATCGTCTCGGTGTAGCGCGGCTCCAGCTCCGGCGTCCGCCACAGGCCAAGGCGACGGGCATAGGCCTCGACGAGCTCGATCTGAGGCGCGTCCCGGCCGGTGACCCGCAGGTAGTCGAGCGTGCGCGCGTCGATCGGGAAGAAGCCGGTCGAGGCGCCGTATTCGGGCGCCATATTGGCCGCCACCGACCGCTGACCGACGCTCAGACTGCCCACGCCAGGACCGAAGAACTCGACGAACTCCCCGGCCACGCCCAGTTTGCGCAGCCGCTCGGTGACCACCAAGGCCAGGTCGGTCGCCGTCGCGCCCGGCCCCAGCGCGCCGGTCAGACGAACGCCGACAACCTCGGGAATACGCAGAGAGACCGGCACGCGGAACATCGCGCCCTCGGCCTCCAGCCCGCCCACGCCCCAGCCCAGCACGCCCAGCGCGTTGATCATCGGCGTGTGGCTGTCGGTGCCTACCAGGGTGTCGGGGACCGCCCATGGGACGTCGTCGCGCGTCTCGCGGGCGACCACCGTCGCCAGGCGCTCCATGTTGATGGTGTGCATGATGCCGCTGCCGGGCGGGAACACCCGAAAGCCGTCCACCGCTCCCGACGCCCATTTCATGAACCGGTAGCGCTCGCCATTGCGCTCGAGCTCACGCGCCATGTTGCGGGCCGCCGCGTCGCCGACGCCCGCGAAGTCCACGGCCAGGGAATGGTCGGTCGAGGTCGCCACGGGCCTGTCGGGATTGAGCCGGGTCGGGTCGCCGCCCGCCGCCGCCAGCACGTCGCGCATGGTGGCGATATCCACCAGGGCGGGACCGCAGGTGGTGTCGTGCATCAGGATGCGCGACGGCGAGAAGGTGATCGCCGCCTCGCTGCGGCCACGCTCCAGCCAGGCGAGGAGATCGGCGCGCCCGACCCGCGCCGCCTCGCCGCCCTGACGCAGGAGATTCTCCAGCAGGATCCGGTGGGTAACCGGCAGGCGGTGCAGCGCCGCGCCCGCTTCGGCCGGCAAGTCCACACAGGCCAGGACGCCGAACGCGCCCTCGATCTTGGCGATACGCATGGGTCAGGCCCGAGCGCGGAAGACGATGCAGACCGGGCTGCCGACCTTGATCCGCTCACCGGCCGGCGACAGCCGCCCGGTCTCCCGTCCGACGGCGAACGGCGCGATGGTGTCGCTCTCCTCGTTGGCCGCGAACACAAAACGGCCGTCCGGCGAGATCGCGAAGAAGCGCGGGGTCTTGCCGCCGCTGGCCCGCCATTCGACCGGGCTCAGGCGACCATTGGCCGGGTCGACGGCGAAGACGGCCAGGCTGTCGTGTCCGCGGTTGGAGGCGTAGACGAACCGACCATCGCCCGAGACCTCGATCTCCGCGCCCCGACTATTGCCGACAAAGGAATCGGGAAGGCTCGAGACGATCTGGAACGGCGTCAACGCACCGCTGGCGGGGTCGAACCGCATGGCCGTGACGGTCGAATCCAGTTCGTTGATCACGTAGGCGAGCGTCCCGCCCGGATGGAAACCGATGTGGCGCGGACCCGAGCCATCGCGGCCCAGGGCCGGCGAGTCGATCGCCGTCAGCTTGCCGGTGGCCGGATCGAGCCGGAACACGAAGGTGCGGTCCAATCCCTTGTCCGGCACGGCCAGGAACCGGTTGGAAGGATCGAAGACCACCTGGTGCGGCTTGGCGAAGGGCTGTTCCACGCGATGCGGACCGATCGGCCCCGACAGGGTGACCAGGTCGACCCGCTCGCCCAGGGACCCGTCCTCGCCGCGCGGCAGGACCGCCAAGCTGGAGGTGATGTGGTTGGCGACCACCAGCCAGCGATTGGTCGCGTCGAACGCCAGATGCACCGGGTTCTTGCCGCCAGTGGACCGGCGATTGATCGCTGTCAGCAGGCCGTCGGCGCCAATCCGGAAGGCGCTGACCTCGGTCTGGTCGCCATGCACCGCATAGAGGTTCGATCCCGTGCGGTCGAACGCCAGGAACGAGGGGTTCACCAGATCGCCGACCAGCTGCAAGTGGCTCCAGGCGCCGCTCGCCGCGTCGACCCGGAACACATTGATCCCGTCGCCCCGGGCGTTGCGCTCGCGTGAGGTGCGCGCCCCGACATAGGCCAGATAGCTCGTCATCCCCTTGGTCCCTCCTTCGCGCGCCGCGGCGCCCGATCCCGTCAGCGCGCCCGCCCCCAGGCCCGCCAGCACCCCGCGCCGGCTGGGCGCGACCGAGACTTCGGCGTGAGTCGATGGCGGCACGGCCTGGCTCCGGATCGTTATTGTATTTCTATCTATAATAGTTCAATCCTGCCGTGGAAAGAGGGCGACAAGGCCCCGTGACGATCAGGCCGGGAGACGAGCGATGCAGGATGACGAGGCGGCGCGGGCGCTGGAGACCCGCACGACGCGCAAGGTGTTCTGGCGGCTGATCCCCGCCTGCTTCGGGCTCTACATGATCTCGTATCTGGACCGGGCCAACATCGGCTACGCGGCCCTGCAGATGAACCATGACCTGGCCCTGACCAGCGAGGCGTTCGGCTTCGCCGCGGGCGTGTTCTTCCTCGGCTATTTCCTGTTCGAGGTGCCCAGCAACATCGCCCTGAACCGCTTTGGCCCGCGGATCTGGATCGCGCGGATCCTGCTGACCTGGGGCGCGGTGTCGATCCTGACCGCCTTCGTCCAGAACGCCGCCCAGCTCTACGTCCTGCGCTTCCTGCTAGGGGTGGCCGAGGCGGGGTTCTTTCCCGGCATCATCGTCTATCTGACCTATTGGGTGCGCGCCAAGGAACAGGCCGCGACCGTGGCCTTCTTCCTGGCCGCTATCCCCGCCTCCTACCTCCTGGGCGCGCCGCTCAGCACCCTGATCATGGAGCGGATGAACGGCGTCATGGGCTTCGGGGGCTGGCGGTGGATGATCTTCCTGGAGGGCGTCCCGGCGGTGATCGGGGGCGTCGGCGCCTACTGGCTGCTGACCGACCGGCCCAAGGACGCCAAGTGGCTGACCCCCGAGGAACGCGACTGGCTGGAGACGCGGATCGAGGCCGATCACGCCCGTCGCGGCGGCGTCCGGCATCTGGGGACGGTCAAGGCCATGCTGGCCCCGGGCGTTCTCTATCTGTCGGCGATCTATTTCATCTACCAGTGCGGCAATCTGGGCATCGGCTACTGGACGCCGCAGATCGTCAAGCACCTGTCCAAGAGCCTCACCGCCTTCCAGATCGGCCTGGTCGCGGCCGCGCCCTATGCGGTGGCCACGGTGGCCATGGTGCTTTGGTCCAAGAACTCGGACCGCACCGGCGAGCGCCGCTGGCATTCGGCCCTGCCCCTGCTGGTGGCGGGCCTGGCCCTGGCCGCCACGGTCCTGACCCGCGACATCGTCCTGTCGATGGTGTTGCTGACCTTGGCCCTGACCGGCCTCTACGCGTTCAAGTCGCCGTTCTGGTCGCTGCCCGGGCTTTTCCTGACGCGATCGTCGGCGGCGGTCTCAGTGGCGGTGATCAACTCGATCGGCAATCTGGGCGGCTTCGCGGGCCCCTACGCGCTGGGCTGGGTCAAGACGCGCACCGGCGACCCGGCCAAGGGCCTGCTGTTCCTGGCCGTCCTGACGTTGGTCGCCTTCGCCATGACCGCAGCGGCGCGGCTGAACACCACCGCCGCCGAAAGGCGAACCTGATCCTGGCGCCTCCGATCTCGCGTCTCACCAGGCTTCAACGATGAGCCGGAGAGAGGCGATGGCGATGGACCGCCCGCCCGGCGCGGCGACAAGTTGCAGGCCGGGCTGCAGGGTCGTCCGCGGCGCGATCTTATCGGCATAGGCCGCCTCGAAGCCGACTTCGCTCCCATCGCCGCGGGCCTTGGCGTAGTGAAAGCCGACCGACAGACGGCTGTCCGGGCGGCTGGCCCAGACGCCGCCTTTGGTCGCTCCGGCCTGCAGGGACACGGCGATCGGTGCGCGCCCGGCGCTCGCGCCGCCGCGGACGAACAGAGTGATCCCCCGGCCATGGTCCGAGGTCAGGTCACGCTCGAACAGGCCGTAGATCCCGCGCGCGCGCGGCGTTCCGGTGTCGTCACGCTCAAAGCCGTAGCGCCAGGCCCCCACCGCCCAGCGGCTGCGATCGCCCCCGCCGACCTGGACGACGCCCAACGCCCCTTGGGCGAACCCAAGATCGACGCCGCCGGGATCGCCCAGCGTTCCGGCCTTGGCGTCGATGATGGCCGCCTGGACATAGCGCTTGCGCTCGTCCTCCCAGCGAAGGCGCACCGCCAGCGCGGTCGAGGGGAAGATCGACGGTCCCGCCGATCCGGTCGCCGACAACTCCGTGCCGATCCCGAACGCGGGATGGATCAGTTGGTCGGAGGCCGCCGTGGCGTAGAATTCGCTGTTGAGGTCGTAGAGCCCGGCGCGCACCGATCCTCGCCCCGCGCCGAAATCCTGTTGCAGCCAAGCCTCGAACAGACGGGTGCGCGGACGCGTCACCTCGATATTGTCGAGCCCTTCCACCGTCCCGAGCGCGGCGTCGGGCTGGCCGCCGGTGTTGATCAGGAGTCCCGCGTGGAAGACGGCGTCGCGAAGGCCCGCCAGAGCGTCGAGATCGAGGTCGCCGGTCAGGTCCAGATTGTCCAGGGCCCAGGCCCGCCCCGATCCGTTGGGCGTGACGACAAGATCCGCCGTATAGGCCGCCTGACTCTTCCAGACCTCGCCCTCCCGCGCCCAGGCGGCTTCGGCGACGGGCAGGGCCGCGGACACCGCGGCCAATCCAAAGACCGTGCGCCGGGAGGGCTTGGCCTTCCGGCTTCGCGCAGCATGACGGCTCAATAGATATCCCTCCGATAACGCCCGGCGGCGGCGAGGTCATCGAGACGCTCCCGCCCGAGAATGCTCGCCAGAACGCGGTCCACGGCGGCGGCCATCGCAAGGCCTCCGCAGACGAAGATCGCCGCGTCGTCATCGACCCACTGGCGCACCACGTCGGGGTTCCGAGTCAGGATGTCCTGAACGTAGCGAGGTCCCTCCCGACGCTGGTCCTCGCGCGAGAACACCCGGTCCAGACGCCGCAGGACGCCTGACGCCAGCCAAGCCTCCAACGCGTCGGCGTAGTAGCGGTCGGCGCGGGGCGAGCGTTCGCCAAATATCAGCCAAGTCGGGGTCAGGCTGCGCTCGGCCCGATGGGCCAGATGACCGCGCAGGCCCGCCAGGCCCGTGCCGGCCCCGATCAGGATCATCGGCCGGGCTTGACGCGGCGGATGGAAGTTGGTGTTGGCCCGCAGGCGCATCGGCACGCTGGAGCCCAGAGGCGCGTGCCGGGTCAGCCAGCCCGAGGCCAGGCCCAGCCGCCCGTCGGGCAACACCGACTGCCGCACGAGAAGCTCCACGTGGCCTTCGGACGGCAGGCTGGCGATCGAATAGTCGCGGGGCGCGGGGCTTCGGTCGTCCCCGTCCGGAGCTCTGGCGACGACCTCGGCGATGTCACCGGCCGTCCAGACCAGACGCGCCGGATCGGGCGGGGTCAGGACCACGCGCCAGGTCTCGCCGCCGGGCGAACCTGGGTTGAGGTGCTCCCGCGCGGTCAGCACCCAAGGCTCGTGGTGGTCGGCGCTCCAGGTCTCGGCGGGCGCCGCCGCGCCCAGGGCCGTCAGCACCTCGCGCCAGCGGGCCAGGGCAAGAGCGTCGCGCTCCCCGCCGTCCACCACGGTGAGATCGCAAACGGCTTGCGAACCGCTGGCCCTCAGCCATGCGTCCAGCCGTCGCCCGAACGCGCAGAAATCGGCATGGGCGCTGTCGCCCAGGGCCAGGACCGCGTAACGCAGCCGCGGCAGGTCGAGCGGCCGATCCATGAGCTTGCGGGCGAAGGCGCGCGCCGCGTCCGGCGGCTCGCCCTCGCCATAGGTCGCGGCCACCACCAGCAGGAGGTCGGCGCGCGCCAGAGCGTCGGCGTCGAGACTGGCCAGGGACGTCACGCGCGCCACGCGGCCGCCCTCGACCAGGGCCGCGGCCGTTCGCCAGGCCAGTTGCTCGGCCGTGCCGGTCTGGCTGGCGAAGGCCACCAGGATCTCCTCGCCGCCGGCCGACCGCGCCGGGCGCTTGGCGGCCTTGGCCAGGACCCGCGCGGCGCGCCCTCCGCGACGACGGTCGAGATAGAGCAGCCAACCGGTGATGAAGAAGCCCGGCAGCAGGGCCGCCCCGGTCATGACCAGGATCCGTCCCGGCAGGCCGAAGAACGCGCCCCGGTGCACCGCGACCATGGCCTGCATCAGCTTGCGGCCCAGGGGCAGATCGTCGAACCGCGCGACCTTGCGCGCCGTCCCGGTCGTGGGGTCGAGCTGAAGCTCGTTGAAGGCGCGGTTGTGCGGCGCGCCGAGGTCGAGGTAGCGGATGCGCACCGTCGCCTTGGCGTCCTTGGGAATGGTGACGATGGCGCTGTCGAAGCGACCGCCATTGATCGCCTTCATGCCTGCCCAGGCCCTGTCCAGCGACGGACGGCCGGGTTTCTTGACCGCCGCCCCGTCCTTGCCGCTCGTCTTCCGGGCCGCCTTGGTCAACTCGGCGGCTTTGGCGGGCGGAGCCTGGCCGGTCAGCAGGCGAGACAGCCCGTCGCGCCACCAATCGTAGGAGAAACTGAGGCCGCTGACCGCGCTCAGCAGATAGGCCAAGGCCACCCACGTCCCGACCGTTACGTGCAGGCCTCGCCACAGGGCCCGGCCGCGCTGGCGCGGATCGAAGGTCAGCCAAGCCCGCCAGCGGGCGGGCGATCTTGGCCAACGCAGATAGATCCCCGAGATCACGAAGAACAGCAGGGCCAGGGCCGCCGCCCCGGTGACCTGCCGCCCGGGCCCCTCGCTCCCGCCCGGCAGCAGCAGCACCCGATGCAGCAGCAGAATGCGGGCGAAGAACGCCTCGCCCCGCGCCTGACCCAGCACTCGGCCGTCATAGGGATCCAGGTACAGTTTCTCGGGCGGAGCCGTGGAGTCCTTGGAGCGGCCGGCAGGGACGAAGGTGACCCGCGCCGAACCACCCGGTTCGCCTTGCAGGGTCAGCAGGGTCGGCTTGGCTCCAGGGCGCTGGGCGGCGAAGCGCGCCAAAAGGGCGTCGGGCGAAAGCGGGGGCGCCTGCCGGGGCGCGACCTGGATCACGCCGCGGTCCAGAGCTCTCAGAATCTCATCGTCGAACGCGGTGATCGTCCCGGTGACGCCCATCACCGTCAGCACCAGCCCGAGGGTGAGGCCTAGCGCCCAATGAACCTGGCGGATCAGTTCCTTCAGCATGCGACAGCGCCTAGGTCATGGCGGCGCGCAGCGCCGGGGCGTCGATCTCGCCGCGCGCCAGCCGGGCCAGCAGCAGGGCCGAAAGTTGCGCGCGCTCGACGAAGCTCTCGGGTCGGGCGAACTCGGCCGGGCTGTGGATGTCGCCGCCCCGCACGCCAAGGGTGTCGACGTTGGGCAGGCCTGCGGCGAACAGGTTGTTGCCTTCGCACACGCCGCCCGACGCCTTCCACGCGATCGGCTGGCCCAGCATCGCGCCGGTCTCGCGCACCGCGTTCAAAAGTCTCTCCTGGGCCGGGTTGAGCGGTTTGGCGGGGCGGGTGACGCCGCCGTGGCGCTCGACGCTCAGCCCCTCGCCCCGCCCGATCTCCAGAGCCTCGTCGATCCCCGCCTCCAGCCAGGCCTGAGCGGCGGCGTCGGGGAAGCGGGCGTTGAACCGCAGGACCGCCAGGTCCGGCACGATGTTCAAGGCCCCGCCGCCGTCGATCTTGGCCAGGTTGACGGTGACGCCCTCGCGCCGGCCGTTCAGCGCGGCCAGCGCCTGGCCGATGGCCATGGCCGCGACCACGGCGTTGCGCCCCTTGTCGAAGTCACGGCCGGCATGAGCGGCGCGGCCACGGACCACGATGTGGAAATTGCCCGAGCCCTTGCGGGCTCCGGCCAGCCCGCCATCGTCCATGGCCGGCTCGTAGGTCATGCCCACGTGACCAAGCCGACCGATCTTGGCCAGGAGCGGCGCCGAGGCGATCGATCCGGTTTCCTCGTCGGGCGACAGCAGGACGCGGTAGCCGACCGCATGCGCCAGCGAATGACGCTCGAAGGCGGCCAGGGCGCCCAGCATGACGCTGATCCCGCCCTTCATGTCGGCTATGCCAGGCCCGTTCAGGGCCCCGTCGTCGCGCGCGACCACGTGCCTGAAGGCGGTGTCGGCCGGGAACACCGTGTCGTAGTGCCCCGTCAGGATCACCTGAACGGGCGCATGCGACCGCACGGTCAGAAGCAGCGCCTCGCCATTGGCCTGACGGCGCTCGGCGCCGTCGGCGGCGACTTCGAGGGTGGGGTTCAGAGGCGAGCGCGTCACCTCCCCAGGCAAGACCTCCAGCGCCTCGACCAGCAGGTCGGCCTGGGTCGCCAGGCCCTCGAGGTTCCCGCTGCCGGAGTTGACGCCGCACCACGTCGTGGCGCGTTCGACGAGCGCGGCCCCATCCCGCGCCAGGCGGTCGAGCATGAAGCGGTCTTCCGCTTCAACGGGCTTGGCCGCGCGCGCCCCGTGGTTGTCGTTCGTCACCCTGTGCTCCACCCGATAGCAAGGCCCGGAAACGCAAGCGCACCGACTCAGAAGGCCGTTTCGTCTTTTTGCTCACATAAATACAAAATCATTGACGCCCGCTCCGGTCAACCGTATCGACTTTCGCCAACGGTACTTTTTTGCGTCGATCGGTCGTCGTCGCGAGACTTTCAGGCTGGGGTGAATGGCGCTCATTTCCGATAGCTCCGCGACGGAAGCGGCGGTCGCGGTCGACGGCTTGCCCCGGGCGCGCCCTTCGGCCGTGGGCGTCGACGGAGCCAGGATCGCCAGCTTCATGCGCGAGGCGCTCGAGGCGGGCCTGGAGCTGCATGCGGTGATGCTGCATCGCCACGGCCATGTGGCTGTCGACGCGGCCTGGTGGCCCTATCGGACCGACACCCCGCGGGTGATGCACTCGGTGGCCAAAAGCGTCACGGCCTGCGCGATCGGCCTGGCTCTGGAAGAAGGCCGTTTTGCGCTGAACGACAAGGTGGTGTCGTTCTTTCCCCAGCACCTGCCGCCCGTCGTGGACGAGAAGCTGGCGGCGATGACGGTGGAAGACCTGCTGACCATGCGCACGGGGCATGCGGCCGAGACCTCCGGCGCCCTCTGGCGCGGCAGCAGCGAGAGCTGGATCGCCAAGTTCTTTGGCATTCCGATCACGCACCCGCCCGGCGGCGCCTATGTCTACACCAGCGCGGCCAGCTACATGCTGGCGGCGATCCTCTCGCGCACCACTGGCCTGACTCTCCACGACTATCTCAAGCCGCGTCTGTTCGAGCCGCTGGGGATCACTGGCGAGCAGTGGGACATCGGCTCGGACGGCATCAACCCCGGCGGCAACGGGCTGACCTTCAAGCCGGTCGACCTGCTGAAGATCGGCGCCTTGCACGCCCAGAACGGCGTCTGGAACGGGCGTCGATTGCTGCCAGCCGATTGGGTGGCGCGCGCCACGCGGGCTTATGGCGACGGCGGCTACGGCTATCACTGGGTGGTGCGCCCCGACGGCAGCTACAGCGCCCTGGGTCTCTTCGTGCAGATGGCGACGGTGTTCCCGCAGGCCGAGGCGACCCTGGTGGTGCTGGGCGCGATCGACGGCAGCGAAAAGATCACCCCGTTCATCGATCACTGGATCCCAGACGCCCTGCGCGGCGGGTCCGCGGAAGGCGACGCGGCGCTCGACGCAGCCCTGTCACCCCTGAGGCGGCCCAGGCCGCTGAACTCCGTGCGCGCCAACACCCCTCGCCTGGTGAGCGGCGTCACCTACCGGATGGACGACAACCGGCTCGGAGTGCGGGCCGTGCGGCTGGACTTCGAGAAGGACCGTTGCGTGTTCACCCTCGTCGACGAAGCCGGCGAGCACGCCATCACGGCGGGGTTCCGGGACTGGATCGCCGGCGTCACCGACATGCCCGGCCGAGACCTGCACCATGGCTACGCCCTTCACGGCGTGCGCGTTCTGGCCGGCGCCGAGCAGGTCAACGAGACCACCACGCGCCTGACCTGGATCTTCCCCGACACCGCCTTTCGAGACACCGTCTGGTGCCGCTTCGAGGGCGAGCGCCTGACGCTCACCCGCACCGTGAACGTCAATTCCGGCGCCTTGGCCTGGCCGGAACTGACGGGGACCGCCGACCGGAGCCTTGAGCCGCAATGACCGACGCGCCCGCCTGGGTGGTCCGCGCCGCGCGGGCCGCCGACCTGGATCCGCTGCTGGACCTGGCCCGGGCCTTGGGCCCTGGCATGACCACCCTGCCCCCGGACGCCGCGGTTCTCGCCAACAAGATCGACTGCTCGGAGCGCACCTTCGCCGGACAGCACACCGACGACCGCCAGCACGTCCTGGTGCTGGAGGATCTTGCCGACGGCCGCGTCCTGGGCATCTCGGCGGTCTATCCGCGCATCGGCGAGCGCCACGGCTTCTTCTCCTACAAGCTCACCAAGCTGGTGCAGCGTTCGGAACTTCTGGGCCGCCGGGTCGACGTCGAGTTGCTGACCTTGAGCAACGACTACACAGGCGCGACCGAGGTCGGCTCCCTGGCAATCCGGCCGGAGCTGCGCGGGACCAGCGCCGGCCGTCTGTTGGCCCGCAGCCGCTACATGCTGATCGCCGCCTTTCCACACCTGTTCGCCGACCGGGTCATGGCCGAGATGCGCGGCTGGCAGGACGAGGATGGCCGCAGCCCGTTCTGGGACGCGATCGGCGCGCGATTCTTCGACTTGCCGTTCGAAGAGGCCGACCGTCTCAGCGCGGTCGAGGGCGCCGGGTTCATCGCCGACCTGATGCCCAAGCAGCCGATCTACACCGCCTTGCTGCCGGAGGATGCGCGCCAGGCCATCGGCCGGGCCCATGCGGTCAGCGCCAAGGCCATGGCCATGCTGATGGACGAGGACTTCCGCTACGAGGCCCATGTCGATGTCTTTGACGGCGGCCCTCAGGTCCATGCCGCGCGCGACAAGATCCGTACGGTGCAGGATAGCCGTTCGGTCCAGGTCGCGGAGACCGGCGCGGGCGAGACCTCGCCCTGGCTGGTCTCGAACACCCGCCTTGAGGACTTCCGTGTCGTGGAGACCCGCGCCCGCGCCGCGGCGGGCGAGGTCGCCATCGACGAGACGGCCCGGCGCGCCTTGCGGGTCGACCGTGGCGCTGAGGTCCGTATCGCGCCGGGCCGCGAACGCCGCGCCCGAGCCGATGGAATGTGACTTGCGCCTTCGGGTGAAATCCGTCCGCTCGGTTCAGGAGAAACGCAGGACGGTCGTCGATCGAAACGGGGTCCCGGGCCGCAGCACCGTCGAGGGGAACGTCGCCTGGTTGGGGCTGTCCGGCAGGTGCTGGGTCTCGAACGCCAGGCCCGCGTGCCGGGGATAGGCCACGCCCTCCGAACCGGTCTCACTGCCGTCGAACCCGTTGCCGCTGTTGAACTGAATGGAGGGCTCGGTGGTCAGCACCGTCATCCGGCGGCCGCTGGCGGGATCTTCGATCCAGCCGGCCGGAAGCGGAACGGTCGACATGGCGTCGCGCAGGACGAGGCTGTGATCGAAGCCGTTCGACGCGGCCAGCAGCGGATCGTCGAGACGCAGCACGTCGCCCAGCCGTCGTGGCGACCGGAAGTCCAGAACCGTGCCCGCCACCGAAGGCAGCTTGCCGGTCGGGGCCTTGCGGGCGTCGACCTCGGCGTAGCGGTCGGCGTCGATCTGGACGCGATGATCCGCCACGGCGCTCGCCCCCGCCCCGGCCCCCGCCAGGTTGAAGAAGGCGTGGTTGGTGAAATTGACCACGGTCGGCGCGCTGGTCCAGGCGACATAGTCGATGCGCAGCGCGTTGGACTTGCGCATCAGACGGTAGGTCACCGTCAGCCGCAGCGTCCCGGGGAAGCCCTGGTCGCCCGCCGGGCTGAGCAGGCTGTAGCGGACGCCGACCGACTGGGCGTCCGAGACAACCTGGCTGGACCACAACCGCTTGTCGTAGCCCCGCGAGCCGCCGTGCAGGGTCATGTTGTTGCGCCCCGCCTCAAGCTGGTGGGTCTGACCGTTCAGGGAGAAGCGCGCATCGGTGATGCGGCCCGCATAGCGGCCGATCACCGCGCCATAACGCCGCTGGTTGGTCTCGTACGCGCCGATGTCGGGCCGGTTCAGCACGACATTGGCGAACTTGCCCTGGCGGTCGGGCGTCTCGATCGCGGTCAGGGTGGCGCCATAGTCGATGGCCGCGACACTCATGCCCAGGTCGTTGCGCAGCACGGTCTTGACCACGGCCGCGCCGGCCTTGGTCTTGCCGAACGGCAGACGGCGGACCTCGGCGGCGCGGGCCTCGCCAGCGACGGCGATCAGGGCGATCACAGCGATTAGAGCCAGCGCCGCGCCAACGCGGTTTTCGCGGGAGACGAGATCAAGCATCGACCCAGAGCACCGGCTGACGAAGCGGATAGTTGCGGATGACCTCGGGCTCCGTCGGATCCGGATCCAGCCGTTTCCAGAGGTCGAGATAGCCCTGTCGTTTCAAGGCGAGGCCTCCGAACAGCAGGCTGGGTTGGCGGACGGGCCAGCCGTCCCAAGCCTCGACGTCGGGCGGTTTGGGCCAGGTTGTCTTGTCCGCGATGAACGGGGCCATATAGGCCAGCGCGTCGGCGATCGAGCCGCCAGTCTCGCCCTTGAAGGTCCAGAGACTGTCGCTCGGCGTCGACATCACGTGGGCGCAAGCGGCCAGGACGTCCAGGTTGAACAGGCAGTAGCCATAGGGCTTGGTGCGAGAGAGCTCGAGAGGCTGGGAGCCGTCGGCCGCGATCTGGCCGACAACCAGAGCCTTGATCCGCCCGCGCGCCGTGTCCAGCTCGGCCTCGCGGCCCGTCAGTTGCGCGAACACGGCCGCCTGCAGCGCCCAGCAGCTGCCGTGGTTGTTCTTCTGGTCGCGCTCGTCGACGCCGTTTGGAGAGGTGGTCAGCCAGGTCAGGTAGGCGTCGAACCAGGCGATGGTCGGGGCATAGACGCCGAGTTCCGGTCGCGCCGCCGCCAGCACCGAAACCGCCCGCGCCACCTCGACCAGGTGCAGGGTGTCGATGACGCCGATGCCCCGGCCCGTGTTGACGCCGATAATGGCCTGGGCGTGCTCCAGGTTCGGGTTCATGCGGGTGTCGGGCGCGACGAACCAGGCCCGCAGGTGCTTCTCGGCGTGCTCGGCGTAGCGGGCGTCCCGGGTCACCTTGTAGGCCGCAGCCAGGGCCGGCAATTGGACGCCCAGCCGGATCACCGCGTCGCGGTGGGCGGTGAACTTGTCGGGATTGGAATAGCCGTCCCTGCGGATGTACGGGCCCTTGGGATGGACCGGATCGGGCCACCAGTAGTCGGCTTCCGAGTAGTAGTCGTGTCGGCCGCCAGGGCCGCGCGGCGCGGCGAAGGCGGTGATCGTCGCCGGCGCCTCGGCCAGGTAGCGATCGGCGGCCTTCAGGATCCGCGCCCGATCGATGCCGGCGATGTCGAGCGGCGCCGCCGTCGCGCCGCCAAACGCCGCCAGGGCCAGGCCCGTCCCGAGGAAGAAATCGCGTCGGTTCATGAACCACTCCGAACGGCGCCGAGGGAATAAAAAGGTCCCGCGCCCCGGGGCTCGGCCCCGGGAACCATCCGTCGGTCAGGCAATCCGCGCTTGGGAGGCGATTGGGGAGTCCTGACGGTCGACGGACCGCGACGGCGCGGCGGGACAGTCGTCGGTCCGGCGGGGATGAATGAAGAACCCGTCGGACCGCGCTAAATCAGAATCGCAGACGAACCCCGGCGTAGATCTGCGGCCCATTGTCCGAGACCTCGGTGATCGAGTCCTCGCCGGCCTTGTACATGATGTCTCGGGTGTTGGTGACGTTCAGGGCCTGGAGCTTGAGCTGCACCTGCTTGGTCAGGTCGTAGGACGCCGACAGGTTCAGATAGCCCGAGCCCTTGACGCTGCGATTGGTGTTGCTGTTGGGCTTGAAGTAGCCCGAGCGATACCGATACGAGGCCCGCAGCGAGAGCTTGTCGTTCTCCCAGTAGATCGAGCCATTGCCGGTGTACTTGGACAGGCCCATCAGGTTGGCCATGTCCGTGTACGGACCGATGGCGGACGAATCCGGGATTTCGAAATTGGCCTCGGTGATCGCGAAGCTGCCCTGCACGCCGAACCCGCTGAGGATACCCGGCAGGTAGGTGAACGCGTGGTTGCCCGAGAACTCGATCCCGTAGAGGTCGCGGGTCGCCGGGTCGTTGGCCGGCGCGATGGCGTTGAAGGTCACCAGCTGACCGTTTGCGACGATGCTAGTCTCGCGCGGCTCCTGGGCGTCGAACGACGCCCCCTTCAGCCGCTTGTAGTAGGTGGCGATCGCGAAAGAGGTGTCGCGATTGACGTAAAACTCCAGCGAGGCGTCCAGATTCCAGCCGCGGATCGGCTTGAGGTTCGGATTGCCGGTGGTGCTGTTGGCCAGGACGCCCTGCACCGTGGTCGCGTTGGCGTCGACCCCCGGGGTGATGCCCACGTTGAAGTCTTCGATGCCCGAGCGCGACAGGGCCTTGTAGCCCGCCAGGCGCAGCTTCACGACATCGGTCAGGTCGAAGGCGACATTGACACTGGGCAGGACGTACTCGTAGCCCCCCTCGCCCTCGATCTCCTGCAGCGGCGTGCCGGGCGTGCGGACCACGGTGGCGGCGGAGCCGCCCACCGACGGTGTCACGGTCAACTCGCCGCGGAAGCCCTTCGACAGCACGCGGGTGCGGACATAGCGCACGCCGGCGTTCCCCGAAACCGGCGTGTCGCCCAGCTGGGTGCGGAAGCTGGTCATGATGTAGGCGGTGCTGATCCGCTCACGAATATTGGAGTCTTCCGGCCCGGGCGCGTTGGCCGGCAGGTCGACCTTGTCCTTGCCCGTATAGGTGCGGAACAGGCAGTCGTTGTCGAACAGCGCCCACGACTTCACGTTGGTCTTGCCGTCCATGAAGTCGGAGGTCGAGAATGGCACGCGGCAATTGGCGTTGGCGTCGGCGACCAGCTGGGTCGGCGTGCGGCCGTCATAGGTGACCGGGATCGGAAGATCGCTGTTGTTGCCGGCGTCCTGGGTGCGGCGGTGATCCGACAGACGGCCGCCGATCTTGATGTTCTGGAAAAAGCCGTCGCCCAGCTCGTAGGTCACATCGGCCCGCACGGCGCCGATCTTGTCGAAGCGATCGGTGGCCAGGCGATAGCGCGCATAGTTGCTATTGCTGGTCGGCGCGCCGATCAGGAAGTTGGCCGGATCGTTGACGTCAAAGTTCGTGAAGGTGACCGAGGGAACCTCGTCGGTCGTGGCGTCCAGCGTATAGGCCACGCGCGACTTGGAGCGCATATTGGTGGCCTTCTGCAGCTCTGTGCGGTGCGACTGCGAGTAGGACAGGTCGCCGCTGATCGTCAGGCGATCCGTGGGGGTCCAGGTGACCGCGCCGCCGCCGCCGATGTACTTCTCGTTGCGCTGACGGTCCTCGACCTGGATCTCGAGGTTGGAGTTGCCGCTGTATTTCATCAGCGCGCCGTCGCTGAAGTCGTTCGACTGGCCGCCGACGATCAGGGGCTGGACGCCGCGCAGGGCCTCGGTGATGGCCAGCTGGTTGCGGTACTCGCCGCTCTTGCGGGTCGAGTACTGGCCGTCGATGCTGATGTCGAGGTTCGAGGTCGGCTTCCACTGGAACGTGCCCATCAGCGCTTCGCGCTTCTCGTCCGTGACCTTGGACTGGAAGGTGCGCGAACTGGTGGCGAAGTAGCGCGGACCGATCGTCGAGCCGGTCGGCGCGGTCGTGGCGTTCGAGCAGTTGGCCGTCGAGGTCCCCGGGGCCGCCGCGTAGGTCGTGCAGGGCACGAACGCGGAGTTGGTGATGTAGTAGTCCTCGGGCGTGGCCTGATCCAGGCGTTGGTAGCCGAGGCTGACGCCCATCTCGCCGAACTTGGTCTCGAAGCTGTCGGTGTAGGAGATGTTGCCGCGATAGCCGAGGCCGTTGTGACCGCGGATGTCGTCGTCCTTGGGCAGGTAGGCGCCGCGCACTTCCATCTGGATGCGGCGCTTGCCGTAGTCGATGGGTCGGATCGACTTCAGCTCGATCACGCCGGCGATGCCGCCGTCCAGGAAGTCGGCCTGCTGGCTCTTGTAGACCAGGACGCCGTTGACCAGTTCCGACGGGAACTGCTGGAAGGCCACCGAGCGGTCGGGACCGGCGGTCGAGACCTCGCGGCCGTTGAAGGTCGAGAAGCTGAGCGCGGGACCCAGGCCCCGGACGCTGAGCTCGTTGGCGTTGCCCTTGAAGCGGTCGGCGGTGACGCCGGTGATGCGCTCCAGCGTGTCGCCCACCGAGTTGTCGGGCAGGGCGCCGATCTCGTCATTGACGATGCCGTCGACAATGACGCTGGCGGTGCGCTTGGTCTCGATCGAGCTGCGCTGGGTGGCGCGCGCCGAAGTGACGACGATCGCGTCGATCGTGTCGTCAGCCGGCGGCGTCGCCGGGGCGGTCTGAGCCAGGGCCTGGGCCGGGAGAATGATCGCCGCGCTCAGCAGCAGACTGCGGTAAAATGTTGATTTCATGGAGCTTCCCCATCCTTTTTTGATTGTTCGCCGAGGTTCTCCCCTCAGCGGTAGTCCAGACGCCAGGTGATCTTGAAAGGCGTCGCCGGGTCGGTCGGCGCGCCATGGCAGACGACCTTGGTCGTCATGGCGCCGGTCGCGGTTCGGTATTCCTTGTCCTGGCCGACAGGGCCGGACTGGCAGGATTTCAGGCCCTCGACGGCGAAACGGCGGACCGCCCCGTCGGCGAAGGTGGTGACCGCCCCGGCCTGCTTGGCGCCGCCCGAAAACGACCCCAGCTGCAGCTCGATATCCTTGACCTTCACGCCGGCGGCCGGGGTGAAGACGTCGGTGCGGGTGATGCGGCCGGGCTCCAGCACGTAGGTCGTCTTGACCGAGACGCGCTTGTCGGCGACCGGGGCGCGCTCGCCCATCCTGTCCAGTTCGTCCTGACGCCAGGAGACGGTGGTCCTGGCGCCCCTGGCCTCGACCTTGACGTCCTTGAAATAGGCCAGCGGCATCAGGGCCGAGCCGTCCTCCAGGGTCAGGCGTGGGGTGAGGAACGGCGCGACGCCGTCCGGCGAAGCCGCCAGCATCCCCGGCGAGAACGGGATCGGAAAATACGGATTGTGCATGTGCTGGCTTTCGCCGCCGTTGATCACCGGCAGGCTGACCAGCCGCGCGCCGTCGCGGACCGAGACCAGCAGGCGGTCGTAGTCGCCGCGCTGGAACCATGTGACCTGTCGCCGGGGCAGGCTCGCCAGGCCCTCGGCCCAGTCGCTGGCGGGCGCCTTGCCGCCATAGCCCATCCGCGTCCAGTGGGCGCTGGTGTAGGCGTACTGGTGGGCCAGGGAGAGGTTCTCGCCGAGGATCCGGAACTTGCCGCGATAGTCGTCGGTGCGCCGGCCGCCGTCCCAGAGGTTTACCGAGCCGGTCTTGGGGTCCTGCCAGAACTCGGCGTAGCGCTGGGCGGCGCGGGCGGAATAGGCGTAGGCCAGATCCTTCTCGCGCGGCGTCAGCAGGTCCAGCACCGCCGCGGCGGTCAGCACCTCGATGATCGCCGTCTCGCCATAGGGACCGATGCTGCGGCCGTATTCGAAACCTTGTCCCTGGGCGTCCAGGCGCATCAGCATCACATCGGCGGACTTGCGCAGCCAGGTGAGAACCTGTTGCGGCGGCTTGCCTCCGGTCTCGATGAAGCGCTGGGCGATCTCGCCGGCCAGCAGCACGCTATAACGGTCGAAGCGCCCGTCCCCATCGGTCTCGTCGGCGAAGCCGTACTGGCCGGAATAGAGGTCGTAGTGTTCGGCGATCTTGGCGTAGAGCTTCTCCGCCGGCGCGCCGTCCTCCCAGCCCATGCGCGCGCGCAGGCGGGCGATGGCGAAGGCCACGCAGTAGTAGTTATTGGGGTGGTCGATCAGCTGGTAGGTGTCGACGTCGACGAACATCCGCCAGTCCAGCCGCACGCGCAGCTTGGCCAGGGTCAGCGGGTCGACGGCGTCCTTCAGCCGGCCAGCCTCGCGCAGCTTGTTCAGCGCCGACAGGTAGTAGTAGGCGCCCCAGCTGTCGTTGGCGTCGTCGGCCGTCAGCTTGGCGATCTTGCGGAAGTCGGCGAGGTAGGCCGGCAGGCGCGGGTCGTTGTCCGGCAGGGTGATCAGGAAGTCGACCAGGCCCAGCGCGATCTTGCCCGGCAGGAACTTGTCGCTGCCGTTGAACACCGGCGTGCCGTCCAGCTCCAGCTTGCGGCCGTCCTTGACCAGCTTCAGCAGCAGTTGCTCGGTCTGGGGCTGGATGCGATCGCGGACGGTGACGTCGTAAGGGGGAATGGCGGCGGCCGGCGCTTCGGCCGCGTGGGCGGCGAGGCCAGAGCCCAGCAGGATCAAGGCCGCGATCGAAACGCCGCGGGCGACGCTGGTAACCGGTGTCAGATGCAAGTCAACGATCCTCCCCGAGTGGCCATTCGACCTTTCTCTTGACCGTTCCGACGCGCTTGGCGGCGGCATCCTCAATCGAAATCGAAAGTTTTTCGGACTTTTCGCTGACGCGCGCGTCGGGCGGCGAACTGCTCGGACTTCACCGATGGGCCCCTACGGCGCGGCGTGCAGCTCGACCGTCGTGGCGGTGCTCTTGGCCCGCACGGGGAAGTAGGACTGGATCGCCTCGACGAACGCCCGGCTCTGACCCGCATAGAACCTGCCGCTGATCCGCAGCCTGGCAAGACGAGGATCGGCGACCACGACTTGCAGGGTTGAGTAGCGGTTCATCTCGGCCGCCGCGTCGGCCAGGGCGACGTCGTCGAAGATCATCTGCCCCTGGCGCCAGGCCAGGAGCCGACCGAGGTCGGCGCTCGCCGGACGACCTGCCTGCAGGCCGTCAACCATCAGCAGGGACTGCCCCGGCCGCATGACGGCCAGAACCGTGGCGCTCTCGTGATCGCTGACCGCGACCTTGCCCTCTGCCAGGACGACCGTGGTTTCGCGGGGCTCGCGGCGGACCGAGAAGGCGGTGCCCACGGCGGTCACCGTACGCGGGCCGGCATGCACCCGCAGCGGCCGGCTGGCGTCGTGAGCGACTTCGAAATAGGCGCGGCCGGCGACCAGATCGATCGACCGCGCCTCGGCGGTGTAGCGGACCCTCATGACCGTCAACGCATCCATCGTGACGCGACTGCCGTCGGACAGGGTCAGGGTGCGTTGCTCGCCGAGCGCGGTCTGAAACAGCGCCCCCTGCCCGGCGCGATGGCGCATCCACCAGAGGCCGCCGACCGGTGCTGCGATGGCGCCCACCACCCCGGCGGCGACCGCCCGGCGGCTCCAACCGGACCGCCTGGCGCGGGCGCGCTGCAGAGCCTCACGTCGCAGGGTCAGCACGCCGTCGGTCCCGGCTCCCTCGCCCATCAGACGCCAGACCGCCTCGGCGCGGGCGTAGGCCTCTTCGTGCGCGGGATCGTCGGCCAGCCAGCGCGTGAAGCCGGCCTCGTCGGACGCGGCCCCGCCCAGCCGGCGCGCGGCCCAGCCCGCGGCGGTCTCGTCGATCAGGATCTGTCGCGGCGGATCGAACACGGGCCTAGCTCTGAAACGGATCGACCCCGCGCATCAGGTGCGCCAGGGCCTTGATGATGTACTTTTCGACCGAACTGACGGAAACGCCGAACGCCTTGGCGATCTCAGCGTGTTTCCAGCCCTCCAGCCGGTGCAGGATGAAGGCGTCCCGCGTGCGCTCGTCCAGTTCGGACAATCGCCGCATCGCCGCTTGCAAGGCCTGCCTGTCTCCCAGGACGCGCTCGGGCGAAATGCCCTCGAAACGATCCTGACGAAGCTCGGTCTCGTCGAGGTGGTCGCGGAACGTCTTCCGCCGTCGCGAGCGGTCGCGCAACAGGTTGACCGCGGTCCGGAAAACGAACGCCTCCGGATTGTCGATGTCCGCGCCGTCGGACCGTCGAACCAGGCGCAGGAACACCTCCTGCACCAGATCCTCGGCTTCGTCGCGCGACCGCACACGCCGCTCGAAATAGGCGGTCAGCGGCCCGCGGTAGGCCTCCGACAGCCGCTGGAGGCGGGCCTGCTCGCGCGGATCGAGTTTGAGCTGCGCGGCCATCCCTACGAAAAGTCCTCCCGAAGACGCGGATCTTCGCCGCGCTCACTGGGTTTCGACGCGCCAGTCCGCCAAATCCTCAACGCGCGCGCGCTCATTCTTCAGTAATCCACGGCAAGGCGCAGGCCAACGTGGCGACCGCTGTCGCGCGCGGGCTTCCAGTGCGTGGCCATGGCCGGCTGGCCGTCGGCGCCGAGGAGGTTCCACTGCGTGTCCCGGCCGCGCGTCACCGCGAACCGCGCGTCCAGCAGATTGCCGACGAAGCCGGTCAGGCGCCAACCCTGTCCGCTCACCCCCGCGGAGACATCGAGGACGCCATAGGCCGGCTCGACCGAGGCCGGATCCTGCAACAGGCTGTAGACCACCCTTGAGCGCCAGCGGTAGCCGGCGTTCAGCTCCAGCAGCCTGTCGCCGCCCAGGGGCCTGCGGTAGAGGGTGTTGAGGGTCAGCGACCAGCGCGGGGCGTTGAACAGGGGCTTGCCGCTGAGATCCTGCTTCCCGCCCACGCAGCCCTGCGCGGCGGTCTGGCCGAAGTAGCAGGCGGCGCCGTCGAAATCGGTCATGATCGCGCGGCTGTAGGCCGCCGCGCCGTCCAAGGTCAGGCGAGGACTCAGACGCGCGCTGAACTCGCTCTCGATGCCCTCGGCGCGCAGGCTGCCGATGCTGTTCAGAACGTTGAGGCCCGTGGCGTCGTCGCGGCTCTGGGCCTGGAAACCCGAGAACCGCTCCCGATAGGCGGTCAGGTTCAGGCTGAGGTCGCGATCCGGCGAGACGGCCCGCAGCCCGACCTCATAGCTGCCCACGGTCTCCGACGCGACCGGCTGCTGGGCGGCGATGGCGTCCGCGATGGGGCGGCCGGCATAGGGTCCGGAGGTCACGAGCGTACGCGTCGTCAGGCTGCTGGTCAGGTCGTAGGCCCGGCCCTTGTAGCCGGTCGAATAGCTGGCATAGGCCGTCACGCCCGGCGTGACCTTGCCCTGCACGCCGACCCGCCCGCTGAGCGCGGTGTCGCTGTGACAGGTCTCGACCGGCAGAGTCGGGCTGACGCGCGAGCAATCCGGCGCGCCATAGGTGACCCCGTTGCCCAGGTCGTCGAACCGATAGCCGATCTTCTCGTGGCTGAGCCGCAGGCCCGACAGGATCGAGACGTTTCCGTTGACCGCGTAGGCTCCCTGTCCGAACGCCGCGATCGTCCGGCTGGAGGTCCGGGCCAGGTAGCGCGAATAGGCCGTGCTGTTGGTGGTCGGGAGCGACGGCAAGCCGTTGTAGTCGCCCAAGCTGTTGGAGCCGCGCACGAAGTAGCGCTCCGACCGCGTCCGCCCGACATAGACGCCGGCGACATAGTCCCACGCCCCCCCAGCGGGGCTATTCAGGCGCACCTCCTGGTTCTCGGCGCGTATGCGGAAATAGCCGCCGTTGGCCGAGCCGCCGCGCGGCGCCCGAGGCGCGAACAGGCTGTAGTCCAGGTCGGTCGCGTCCGTATCCTGCCGATCGTAGAGGTAGTAGCGATTCACCGAGGAGATCGAGGTCAGCCGCCAGGAGCCAACGGTCCCGCCCACGCGCAGGTTCACACCCTTGTCGCTGGCGTTGCCGCGCGCATTGACGTCGTAGCGGGCGAAGTGGTTGTCGGGTCCGGGAACGATCCCGCGCAGAACCGCCTCGCGCGACAACTCGGCCCGCCCTTGCGTGGCCTGCGGTGAGATATAGGTGTCCGCGCCCACGCAGCACGAGGCCAGCGACCGGGTGAAGTGCGGCGTCAGGGTGATCGCCCAGTTGTCGCCCGGCGTCCAGACCAGCTTGCCCCGCAGGTTGAGGTCCGACTGGCCGTTCAGCCACTGCCGGGTCGCCAGGTTGAAGACGTTGCCACGGTACCGGCTGTAGGCGGCGGACAGCCGGAACTTCAGGGTGTCGCTCACCGGCCCGGTGATGCTGGCCTGCAGTCGCCGTTCGTGGTCGTCGGTCAACATGGTCTCGGCCCGCGCGGCGAAGACGTCGCTGGCCGGGTTGGTGGTGATGTAGATGACGCCCGCCGAGGCCGACTTGCCGAACAGGGTGCTCTGCGGGCCGCGCAGGATCTCGACCTGCCGCACGTCGGCCAGGGCGGTGAAGGCCATGGCCTGAAAGGCCTGCGGAACGTCGTCGATCACCACCACCACGCTGGGCTCGGCGCCGATCGAATAGGAATAGGTGCCCACGCCCCGGACATTGATGCTGTTGTTGCCCGGCTGGGTGGTCTTCGAGATCGTGAGGGTCGGGACCAGCTTCGTCAGGTCGTCGAAGTCGCGTACGCCAGCGCGGTCCATCATCTGGCTGGACAGCGCCTGCACCGAGGCGTCGGACAGGCCCAGGGTCTCGACCCGCTTGCCTGAGTTGACGACCACCGCCTCGAGACCGACGACCGGCTCGATCTCCTGCGCGTGGCGGACCACGGGCGAAGCCTCCTGCTCCCGTCGCGCCGCCGGCTTGACGCGGTAGATGACGATGACGCCCGAAGGGGTCTTGCGAAAGGCGAGGTCGGTGCGAGCCAGCAAGGCGCTCAGCGCGCGCTCGGGACTCATGCGGCCGCGCAGGGCCGGCGCGCGCTGGTCGGCGGTCAGGTCCGGAGCGTAGAGGAGTTGCAGGCCGGTGGCCTGACCGAACCGTTGCAGGGCGAGGCCGAGGCTGGAAGCGTCCTGGTCGAAACTGGCCGCCGCCTGTTCCGCGAGCGCGTGCGCGGGGATCAGCACGGCCAGGGCCAGGAGCCCCCCCACGCACCCCAGGCGACGAGCGCGGAACGCGCGCGGAAACATGCCGACCTCCCCAATTGCGGATCTCCGCCCGCTCGGCGCGCGATCCTGACGCGCGGTCCATTCTCCTTATAACGCCAGTAGCTTGTGCTCGGCCCCGGCGCCATCCCCGTGGCCAGCGCGGCGATGATCGGTTCACGCGCGTCAGCCCCACGACGGCGACGGGCCGCGGCCCCAAGAACCGTTCGGCCATTCAAACCCCGGGCTAGCGCCGGTCGTCAACCCGCGAGCGCAACCGCCGCCAATGCCGGCGTGGCGGCCAGCAGCGCCTGGGTGTAGGCGTGCTGGGGCGCGGCGAAGACCGCCTCGACCGTCCCGGTCTCGACCACCCTGCCCTGCGACAGCACCAGTACGGTATCGGCGATCTGCTCGACGACCGCCAGATCGTGGGTGATGAACACGCAGGCGAAGCCGTACTGGGCCTGCAGGGCCTGGAAGAGATCGAGCACCTGAAGCTGGATGGTCATGTCCAGCGCCGAGACCGGCTCGTCGGCGATCACCAGGCGCGGTCGCGAGACCACGGCGCGGGCTATGGCCACCCGCTGGCGCTGACCGCCGGACATCTGGTGGGGATGACGGTCGGCGAAGCCGCCCAGGCCCACCTCCTCCAGGATGCGCTCCACCCGCTCGCGACGTTGGCGCGCGTCGAGGCCCGGAACATTGCGCAGCGCCGCGGCGATGATCTGGCCCACCCGCCAGCGCGGATCCAGGGAGGAGAACGGGTCCTGGAACACCAGTTGGGCGTCGCGACGAAACGCGCGCATCTGCTCGGGGCGCATCCTGGCGATGTCGACGCCATCGAAGGTCACGGCCCCCTCGGCGATCGGCTTGAGACCCAGCATGGCCCGCCCGAGCGTCGATTTTCCGGAGCCGCTGGCCCCGACGACGGCCAGGATCTCGCCAGCGCGGACGGCCAGATCCACGCCATGCACGACGCGCTTGGGCGGTCCGGCCCATAGCAGGCCCGGCTTGCCGGCATAGTCGATGCAGCAGCCCTTGACCGACAACAGCACCGGCGCGTCCGGCGCCAGGGCCTGGCGGCCGTCCGATCGGCGCGGCAACGAGCCGACCAGGCGCTGGGTGTAGGGATGCTCGGGCGCGGTCAGCACCTGGCGGGTGTCGCCGGCCTCGACCAGCTTGCCCTTCTCCAGCACCACCACCTTCTCGGCGTACTTGGCGACCAGGCCCAGGTCGTGGGTGATGAGGAGAACGGCGACCCTGTAGTCCCGCGCCAGCTCGACCATCAGCTCCAACACCTCGCGCTGACTCAGCGTGTCCAGCGCCGTGGTCGGCTCGTCGGCGATCAGCAGGCGGGGTTTGAGCAGCATGACCGAGGCCAGCATGATCCGCTGGCGCATGCCGCCGGAGAACTCGTGCGGATAGGCGGCCAGGCACTTTTCCGGATCGGCGATCTGGACCCGGCGCAGCATCTCCAGGCATTGGCGGCGGATCTCGGCCTCGGGCAGCTTGCGGTGCAGGCGCAGACCCTCGGCCAGTTGCTTGCCGATGGGGATGGCCGGGTTCAGCGAGACCATCGGCTCCTGGAACACCATCCCGATGTCGCCGCCGCGCACGGCCCTCATCTGGTCCGGCGACAGGGCGGTCAGTTCCCGGCCCGACAGCTGGATCGACCCGCCCGTCCGCCGCACGCCCGGCGCCAGCAGGTCGAGCACGGCCCGCGCGGCCATGGTCTTGCCGCTGCCGGACTCGCCGACGATGGCCAGCACCTGGCCTTCGGCCAGGTCGAGGCTCAAGCCCTCCAGCAGCGGCGGTCGCGGCCCCGAGCGCGGATGGACATCGGCCTCGATGCGCAGGTTGGAAAGCCGCAGCAGCGGCGTCGCGGCGGTCATGCGTCCCTCCGAGGATCGAGGCGGTCTCGCAAGGCGTCGCCCAGCAGATTGACGCCCAGCAGGGTCAGGGCGATGCAGACACCCGGGGTCACGCTGAGCCAGCTGGCGTTCTCCATGTAGGGCCGGGCGGCGCTGAGCATGTTGCCCCAGGTCGGCGCGGGCGGCGGAACCCCCACGCCCAGGAAGCTCAGGGCGCTTTCCGACAGCACCACCCAGCCAAAGAGACTCGTGGCCAGCACCACCACCGGCGGCAGGGCGTTGGGCAGCACATGGCGGACCATGGTGTAGAGGGCGCCGTCGCCGACCACCTTGGAGGCCTCGACATATTCGCGCTCGCGGATCGACAGCACCGCCCCGCGCACCACCCGCACGATCGAGGGCAGGTAGGCGACGCTGAGCGCCAGGATGATGCTGCCGCGATTGGAGCCCAGCACCGCGATGAGGGCCAGGGCCAGCAGCATGCCGGGAAACGCCAGGATGGCGTCGTTGACGCTCATGATCACCCGGTCGACCCAGCCGCGCAGGAAGCCGGCGATCGCCCCGATCAGCGTGCCGGCGATCACGGCCGCGGCGACGACGCCCAGCGCGATGGTGACGCTGATCCGCGCGCCCAGCATGGCGCGGCTCAGCACGTCGCGGCCGAACTCGTCGGAACCGAACCAGTGGGTCCAGGACGGCGGCGCCAGGGGATGGGCCAGGTCGATGGCGATCGGATCGTAGGGCGTCCAGACATAGCCGAGCAGGACGACGACCAGCAGGCCGCCCACCAGCAGACCGCCGATGACGGCGTTGGGCTTGGCGCCGGAGAGCATGGAGGGTTTCATTGGGCGGTCACCCGCGGGTCGAAGAGCGGATAGCAGAGGTCGACGACGAGGTTGACGGCCACGTAGACGACGGCGGTGAACAGCAGGCAGCCCTGCACGACCGGGTAGTCGCGGCCGAGGATGGAATCGACCATCAGGCGGCCCAGGCCCGGCAGGGTGAACACGGTCTCGATCACCGCGATGCCGCCCAGCAGGTGGCCCAGGATCAGGCCGACCAGGGTCAGGGTCGGGGCGAAGGCGTTGGGGAACACGTGGCGGCTTAGCACCGTGAATTCCGAAAGCCCCTTGGCGCGGGCGTGAGTCACATATTCCAGCCGCAGAACGTCGATTGCGCTGGAGCGCATCATGCGGGTCAGCACGCCGCTCTCGGTGATCGTCAGGGTCAGGATCGGCAGCACCAGGAACAGCGCCGCCTCGACCGCGCTTTCCGAGAACGGCACATAGCCGACCACCGGCAGCCAGCCGAGCTTGAGGCCGAACACCAGCAGCAGGATCAGGCCCAGCCAGAAGCTGGGCACGGCCAGCACCAGGCTTGCGGCGCCGACCACGGCCAGGTCGAGCGGCGTGTCGCGCCGCCAGGCGGCCGCCAGGCCGGCGATCACGGCGATCACGGTCGCGGCGCTCACCGCCACCAAGACAACGATCGCGGTCAGCTGGAAGCGTTGCCAGATCAAGACGGAGACCGGTTCGCTGGTCAGGATCGAGTGGCCAAGATCACCCCGCAGGGCGTGCTCGACCCACAGGATGAACTGCACCGGCAGCGGCTGGTCCAGGCCTAGGTCCTGGCGCAGCGCGGCCAGGGACGCCGCGTCGCCAGCGTCGCCCAGCATGACCAGGGCCGGATCCCCGGGGATCAGCCGGATCAGGAAGAACACCGCCAGCGCCACCATCAGGAGGGTTGGCAGGGTCAGCAGCAGGCGTTTGAGAATATAGCTGAGCATGTCTGGTTTCTTTCCGGGCTCAGCGCAGGCCAACGCCCCACAGGCGCTGCTGTGCGGCGGGCCAGCCCTTGTAGCCGGTGACGTTCCGCCGGACGGCGGCGATGCGCGAGCTGCTGAACAGCACGATGGCCGGGGTGTCCTCCATGAAGGCGCGCTGCAGGTCATCGAAGGCGGCCTGGCGATCGGCGCGGCGCTCGACCTCCATCGAACGGCGCAGCAATGCCCGCGCCTGCGGCGTGCTCCAGGCCTTGCGCGGGTCCTTGGCCTTGTCGCCGATCAGCAGCCCGAAGTTCAGCGACGGGTCCAGGCGCGCCGAGAACGGCAAGACCATCGCCTGGTACTGGCCGGTGGCGTAGCGATCCAGCTGGCTGGCCCAGTCCAGGGTGTCGATCTGGATGTTGATCCCGGCCTGGGCCGCCATGGCCTGGATCAGCACGGCCGCGTCGAAGCACTGCGGGTAGCGGCGGTTGGTGACCAAGCGGATCGGCTGCCCCTTGTAGCCGGCGGCCTTGGCCAGGCGCCGGGCTTCGGCCAGATCGACCCGTCGCTGAGAGGCCTGCACCGGGCCGAAGAACGGGCTGACAAGCGGCACTGGCGAGGTGTTGCCCTTGGCCGTGCCCCAGGTCACCGCCTTGGCGAGGCCAGCCGTATCGATCGACAGGGCGATGGCGCGGCGCAGGCGCACGTCGCCGAGCACCGGATCCTGGGTCTGGAACAGCACCGCGTAGAGATCCATCGTCGGATTGATCTCCAGCCGCACGCCCGGCTTGCCCCGAACCCCGGCCAGCTCGGTGGGGCTCAGCGCGTCCAGAACGTCGAGACTGCCGCGCAGCAAGGCTGCGCGCGCCGCCGAACCGTCGGGGATGATCAGAAAGCGGACCTTGTCCACCAGCGCGTGCTTGCCGCCGGTATTGCCGTCGCGGGGCCCGGGCAGGGCCGCGTAGCGGGCGAAGCGCGACAGCTCGATGAACTGGTTGCGCTTCCATGTGGAGACCTCGAAGGGACCGGTGCCGATCAGGCGGCGGATCGCGCCATCGGATCCCACCGAGTCCGGATGCAGGATCCCCGTGCCGCCGCAGTCGTTGCGCGCCAGGGTCTTGAGAAACATCGGGGCGGGCCGGGAAAGTCGGATCACCACGGTTCCGGGATCGGGCGCGGTGATCGACTCGATCCTGGCGATGCCCTCGTCGCCGAACTCGAAGCGGCAACGCCAGCGCGTCTTGGGGTCGAGATAGCGCTTCAGGGACCAGACCACCTCGGCCGAGGTCAGCGGCGCGCCATTCTGAAAAGTCACGCCCCGGCGAAGCGCGAAGGTGTAGGTCCGCCCGTCCGGAGACACCGTCCAGCGGCTCGCGAGCATCGGCCCGATCGAACCGTCCTCCCGCGAGGCCACCAGCCCCTCGACGACGTGCAGGATCACCGCGTCGGTGTTCTCGTCGCGGCGCGCGCCCGGATCCAGGGACAGGATGTCGGCGTTGAGGCGGGCGCGCAGCACTGTCTCTGCCCGCGCGGCTCCCGCCAGGCCCAGGCAAACCGCCAGGACCGTCGCCAAATGGACGAAAACGCCTGACGGCTTCATTGCTCGCACTTCCCCATCACACACCCCGGAGCCTGGCGGTCCACCCGCCAACCATGGCCTTCGTCTCTTCCGGACAGGCTCTGAACCCTATATAAATGTTTTCTCAGTGTCAAAAAGACAAAATGCCAACACCGCACGCGACAGCGCCGCACGCCGCACTTCTGGGCAGGATATGATCAGCCAAGGATCATGCCGGCTGCTTGCCAGGATGCGCCGACGCGGGCGACAACAGGACGAAATCCTTGCGCGTGGCTCAAGGTGTGTGGCGTTAGAAGATTCAGGGAGTTGAAGGCGACGCGCGATGGTTCCACGGACAAACAGGAAGCCGCCCGCCGAAACCAGCGCCAAGGCCGCGGGATCGACGGGACGCGGCCCTAGCCGCCTGCAGGCCGACCTTGCTGCGCGCATCCTTCGCCTGCTGAAGGAGCAGGGCGCGGGTCCTGGTCATCACCTGGTCGAACTGGACCTGTGCGAGCATTTCGGCGTGTCGCGCACGCCCATCCGCGGCGCCCTGAAGCTGCTGGCCGACCAGGGCGCGGTCGAGGCCCGGGCCAATCGCGGCTTCGTGCTTCTGGAGCCGGTGATCGCCGCCCCCGAGATCGATCCGGTCAACCTGCAGGAGGAAGACGACCAAAGGCTGGCGGTCGCCATCGCCCAGGCCCGCAACGTCGGACGCCTGGCGGCCGACTGCACCCAGCAGGAGATCATGCGTCTGTTCGACGCCAAGCTGCCGCAGGTGCTGCGCGTCCTGCGCCGCCTCTCGGCGCTTGGCCTCGTCGAACGCAAGGCCGGCAATGGCTGGACCTTCCTGCCCTCGATCGATTCCGCGCGCGCCCAGGCCGAAAGCTACGCCTTCCGCCACGCCCTCGAACCGGCCCTGCTGGTGCAGCCGACCTTCTCGCTTGATCGGGGATGGTTGGCCGAATCGCGCGCCAAGCACCTGGCGTTCCGCGAGCGCCCCTGGCGCGATGTCCTGGCGGTCGAGTTCTACGAGATGAACTCCGACTTCCACGAGGGCCTGGCCCGCTGCTCGGGCAACCGTTTCATGCTCGCCGCCGTCCAGCAGCAGATCCAGCTTCGCCGCTTCCTCAACTACAATTGGGAATATGGCGTCGAGCGGGTTCAGGAATCGATCACGGAGCACCTGGAGATTCTCGACGCCCTGGACGCGGGCCACAACGAGCGAGCATCGGCCCTGATGCGCAACCACCTGACGACCAGCGCCCACCACGGGGTCATGAATCCCGATCACGCCAAGCCCAGGTGAGTCTGATCGCCTAGAGCGCTCTAGCCTGGCGCGGCCAGGCCAGTGATGTCGGCTGTCTGATCGACCAGGCGATCGGCCTCGAAACTGGCCACCGGATAGGCGCAATAGTCCGCCGCGTAGTAAGCGCTGGGGCGATGATTGCCCGAGGCGCCCAGACCGCCGAACGGCAAGGTCGCCGCCGCGCCGGTGGTGGGCCGATTGCGATTGACCACCCCGGCCCGGGCGCGATCGAGGAAGATCTCCCAGAGCGCGTCGTCCTCGGTGATCAGGCCCGCGGCCAGGCCATAGGCGGTGTCGTTGGCCCGGGCGATCGCCGTCTCGAAGTCGTCGACGCGGATCACCTGCAGCACCGGACCGAAGATCTCCTCGTCGGCGACGTCGACCTCGGTGACGTCGAGGAGGGTCGGGGCGACGAAGGCCGGCGACAGACCGGCCGGCAGCGTCCCCGCGAATAGGACCCGCGCGCCCCGCGCCACGAGGGCCGCGACCGCCGCCCGCACGCGGTCGGCGGCGGCGACCGAGATCAGCGAGCCCATGAAGCGCGGCTCCTGGCTGTCCCACTCGCCGATGGTCAGGCGCGCGACCAGCGCCAGCAGCGCCTCGAGGATGGCGTCGCCACGCGGACCGCGCGGCAGCACCAGGCGGCGCGCGCAAGAGCAGCGCTGGCCTGCGGTGAAGAAGGCCGACTGGGCGATCACCGAGGCGGCGGCGGCGGGGTCGCCATCCCAGGCGATCAGGGGATTGTTGCCGCCCAGTTCCAGCGCCAGGATCACCTCGGGCCTGTCGACGAAGGCCCGGCGGAAGTGGGCGCCGGCGGCGGCCGAGCCGGTGAACAGCAGGCCATCGATCTTGCCCGCGATCAGCGCAGCGCCGGTGTCGCGGCCCCCCTGCACCAGATTGAGGACCCCGCCGGGAAGGCCCGCTTCCTGCCAGGCCCGCGCCAGGTTGGCGCCGGTCAGCGGCGTCTCCTCCGAGGGCTTGAACACCACAGTGTCGCCGGCCAGAAGAGCCGGGACGATGTGGCCATTGGGCAGGTGACCAGGGAAATTGAACGGCCCCAGCACCGCCATCACCCCGTGGGGGCGATGACGCAGCACCGAGCGGCCGAAGGCGGCTTCGGCGGCGCGCGAACCGGCGCGCTCGGCCTGGGCGCCGATCGACACCTCGACCTTGCCGACCATGCCGGCGACCTCGGCGCGGGCTTCCCACAGCGGCTTGCCGGTCTCGCGCGCGATGTCTCGCGCGATGTCCTCGGCGCGGGCTTTCAGGCGTTCGCCGTAGGCGCGGGCCAGCGCGATCCGCTCTTCCAGCGCCGTGGCGGCCCAGGCGGGAAAGGCCCCGTGCGCGGCGCGCAGGGCGTCCTCAGCGTCGAGGGCGTCGGCCGCCGCGCCACTCCAGACCGTCTCGCCCCTGGCGGGATCGGTGGAGGCGAAGACTTCGCCGCGTCCCTCGCGCCAGGCGCCGTCGATGAACAGGCTGGCCATCGTCAGGCCGCCCGGATCGGGGCCGCGCCAAAGGCGTCGCAGGTCTGCTCCAGCCGTTCGAGCGCGAATTCGGCTTCCTCCCTCGACAGGATCAGCGGCGGCAGCAGGCGGATGCAATTGTCGCCGCCGCCGGCCACCAGCAGGCCTCGGTCCCGCGCCGCGGCCATGAACTCGCGATTGTTGGGTTTCAGCTTCAGGCCGATCAGCATGCCCTTGCCCCGCCGCTCGACGAAGACGTCGGGGCGACGGCGGATCAGGTGATCCAGTTCGACGGCGAGGTGATGACCGACACCACGCGACAGCATCAGGGTCTCCGGTCGCGAGATCTCGTCGAAGGCGGCGATGGCCACGGCCATCGCCAGGGGATTGCCGCCGAAGGTCGAGCCATGGGCGCCGGGCGTCATGCCCTTGGCCGCCGCTTCCGTCGCCAGGCAGGCGGCGACGGGAAAGCCTGACCCCAGGGCCTTGGCCAGGGCCATGATGTCGGGCTCGACGCCTTCGAACCACTGGTGGGCGAAGAGCTTGCCGGTGCGGCCCATGCCGCTCTGCACCTCGTCATAGATCAGCAGGACGCCGTGCTCGGTGCAGAGCGCCCGCAGACGCTGCAGGAATTCACCGCTCAGGGCGCGGGCTCCGCCCTCGCCCTGCACGGGCTCGACGATGACGGCCGCGGTCGTGTCGGCGGCGATCGCCGCTTCGATGCCGGCCGCGTCGCGGACATTGAGCTGAAGATAGCCCGGAAGCCGGGGACCGAAGCCCTCCAGATAGGCGGCGTTGCCCGACGCGTTGACGGCCGCATAGGTCCGCCCGTGGAACGAGCCCTCGAAGCCGATGATGTCGATGCGCTCGGGCTGGCCGTTGGCCGCGTGATAGCGGCGCGCCGTCTTCAGCGCGCACTCAACGGCTTCCGAGCCGGTGTTGGCGAAGAACACCCGGTCGGCGAACGAGGCGGCGACGAGGCGGTCCGCCAGCGCGGTCTGCTGCGGAATCTGGAAAATGTTGGAAACGTGCCAGAGGTGTTGGGCTTGCTCGGTCAGCGCCGCGACCAGCGCCGGATGGGCGTGCCCCAAGGCGTTGGTCGCCACCCCGCCCACGCAGTCGAGATAGGTCGAGCCGTCTTCGGCGAAGACCCAGGCGCCGCGTCCGCTGACCAGGGCCAGAGGCGCGCGATTATAGACGTTCATCAACGGATCGGACATGTCGGGACGCTCCAAAGCGCAAGGATGTGACGGCGCGACCAGAGCTACGCCTTGTGCGATTTGGTGCGATAGATTGACCGGGAGCTTCCGATCAGCAAACGTAAAACCAGAATGTCTAGATGAGCTTTTGGAATGAATGACGCGAGCCGAAAGCTGCTTCCGCCGATGGCGGCGCTACATAGCTTCAGCGCCGCGGCGCGCCATGGCGGCTTCTCCAGGGCCGCCGACGAGATCGGCCTGACGCAGAGCGCCGTCAGCCGGCAGATCTCCCATCTCGAGGATTGGCTGGGCGCGCCCCTGTTTGATCGCTCGGGGCGGCGCGTGACGTTGAACGCGCAGGGCGAAGCCTATGCGGCGGCCATCGCCCCGGCCTTGGACAGCATCCGCCGCGCCACGGCCAAGGCGCTGGCGCCCTCGTCCGACCGGACAGTCAATCTGGCGACCCTGCCGAGTTTCGGCATGCGATGGCTGGCCCCGCGGCTGCCGCACCTGACCAGCCGCCACCCGGACCTGATGGTCAATTTCGCCGCCCGCACCGACGAGTTCGACTTCGCCCAGGAGCCCTTCGACGCTGCCATCCATTTCGGCCGTCCCGACTGGCGCGGGGCGCAACACGACCTTCTGTTCCACGAACGCAGCATCCCGGTGGTCGCGCCATCGCTTGCCGCCCAATACGGCCTGGCGAGCCCGGCGGATCTGGCGCGCCTACCCCTGCTCACCCAGAGCTTTCGCCGGGACGCCTGGACACGCTGGTTCGAACTGGCCGAGGTATCGCCGCGGCCGTCGATGCGCGCGGGACCTGACTTCGCGCACTTCCTGATGCTGGCCCAGGCCGCGGTCGCCGGCGCGGGCGCGGCCCTGATCCCCAGCTTCCTGATCGAGCCGGAGCTGGCCTCGGGCGCGCTGGTCCAGGTCTTCGACCTGCCGATGTCGAGCCAGGGGGCCTATTATCTGGTTTACCCGCCCGGCCAGCGTGACAAGCGGGGTTTCGCTCAATTGCGCGACTGGATAATCGCCGAGGCGCGCGAGGAGTCCCCGCGCGAGCCTCACCGCCCCATGCCGTAGAGCTTGATCAACTGGTAGAGGAAGTCGCGGCTCTTATAGAGCGAACTGACCCTGACCCGCTCGTCCAGGCCATGGACGCCGTTACCGTCGGGATCGACGAACATGCCGGTGACGCCGTAGGTCGGGATGCCGGCCGCGGTCAGGAAACGCCCGTCGGTGGCGCCGGTCGACAGGGCCGGGATCACCGGCGTGCCCGGCCACAGGCGCGCGGCCACCGTCTCGATCGGTCCCATGATCTCGCGGGTCAGGGGCGTCGGAACGGGCGGCGGGGGCGGCGGCGAGTTGGTGGTCACCTCGACCGACGGATCGGCCAGGGCGGTGACGATCGCCGCGCGGATCTCCTCGATGCTGGGTCCCGGCACGATGCGGCAGTTGACGTTGACCTCGACATGCTGAGCCAGGGCGTTGCGGGCGTGGCCGCCGTCGATCATCGTCGACGAGCAGGTGGTGCGCAGGCGCGCGTTCCAGGTCGGGTCGGCGTCGGCGATGCGGGCGATGGCCGCGGCGTCGGCCGCGCCCGCCCCGATCGCGGCCATGTCCTGGCGCACCTGGCCCTCGTGGAGCGCGGCCGAACGGCCGAAGAACCCCTTGGCCACGTCGTTCAGCTGGACCGGGAACTGATAGGCGCCCAGACGAACCAGCGCGGCCGACATGCGGGTGATGGCGTTGTCCTTGCCGGGACGCGAGCTGTGGGCGCCGGGGCTAGTCACCACCAGCTTGAAGTCCTGGTAGACCTTTTGGCCAGCCTCGACGCCGAACACCGTCGGCTTGCCGGCCGCGTCCAGATAGCCCGAGCCGCCCTCGTTGATGGCGAAGGCCGCTTTCAGCGTCTCGGGCCGATGCTCCAGCAGCCACTTGACCCCCTTGACCCGGCCGCCGCTCTCCTCGCCGCAGGTCAGGGCCAGCTTGAGGGTGTGGCGCGGCCTGAAGCCCTCTTCCTTGTAGCGGACCAGAGCGTCGACCAGGTTGCTGGCCATGGCCTTGTCGTCGATCGCGCCCCGCCCGAAGAAGTAGCCGTCTTCCTCGACCAGCTTGAAAGGATCGCGTTTCCAGTCGGCGGGGTTGGCGTTGACCACGTCGATATGGGCCAAGAGCAATACGGCCGGCGCCTTTGGGTCGGTTCCGTCCAGGCGGGCCAGCAGGGCGCCGTCCTTGGGAAAGCCCTCGGGAACGCTGACCTCGACCGCCGCGCGCGGATAGCCGGCCGCCAGGAGGCGCGCCTGGACCTTCTCGGCCACCGCCGTGCAGCTGCCGGTGGCGGCGCTGGAATCGGTCTCGATCATCTCGCGATAGGTTTCACGGTAGCGCGCCAACTTGGCGTCCTCGGCCGCGTGCGCCGCGGAGGGGGTGAGCGCGAACACCTGAACGGCCAAGGCCAGTCCCGAAAGCAGTTTCAACTCGACCTGCATTTTCCCCTCGCGACCATGGCGCCGAGCGGAATCGCTCATCGCCTCCGGCACAATTGTCTTGTTGTGCCAATAATGCAATCTAACATGACGCGCGTAAAGGCGAATGCAAAGCTCTTTTCCGGACCCTGAGATCAAGGAGAAGCCCCCGGCCAACCACGACCAGGAGGTCGCGCGAGCCGAGTGCGCCCAGCCAAGGCCCGGATGGCCGGCGGCTCCAACGGTCCAAGGCGCTGTCGATCAGATGGTCGCCTCGGCTTGTCGACGCACCTCGTTGCCCAGGTGGCGAAGCGATCTTGGGCTCGATGGCGCGACCAGGCTGTAGCCGATGCCGTCGGTCGCCCAGGAAACCCCGTCCAGGCCGCGATCGCTCTGCTCGGACATGGCGGTGTTCTTCTCCACCTTCATGGGCCGGACCATCACCGCCAACCGCCCGCCGCCGTCGCCGTCGCCGTCGTAAAGGAACATGGCCGCCGGCCCATGCGGCGTCGTCACCAGGCGGCCGCCGATGAATCGATAGCCGGCCGACCGCAGATCGGGGACCTCGACCGGGCTATGCAGACGGCTCGACACCCAGCGAACCAGATCGGCCTTCTGCGCCGCCCCCATTTCGAACGGGCGATGATCGTCCGACGCGTAGACGCGGTAATTGTCGACGGCCTCGCGCGCCAACGCGCCAACGCCGTTGGCCGGGGGCGTGAACACCGCGCGCGCCGACCAGCCGCCCACGCCGCCCAGACAGAGCAGCATCGCGGCCGCCACGGCGGGGCGCCAGGCCGTCAGGCGCGCGCGTCGAGCCTCGGCCAGGGCGCGAACGCCAAGGTCCGGCGGGATCGGCGCCTCGGCGATTGGCGCAAGCGCGGCGCGAAGGGCGTCGCGCTGGGCGATGTAGCCGTCGATCCGACGCGCCGTCTCGGGGTGAAGCCGCAAGTAGTCGGCGACCTCCGCCTGGCGGCCAGCGTCCAGGACCTGATCGACATAGGCCTGCAGGTCGTCTTCGCTGATCGGACGAGGCGCGCTCATTTGATCCTCCGCAGGTGTGCGCGTTGGGCTGGAATGACAGAATCGGCGGCGATCAGTTGGGCCAGGCGCTCGCGCGCCCTGGAGAGCCGGGACATCACCGTGCCGATCGGAACGCCTAGCACGGCGGCGGTTTGGGCGTAGGTCAGTTGCTCAACGCCGACAAGCAGGAGCACCGCACGGTAGTCCGGCGGCAGGCTCGCCAGGGCGCGCATCAGATCGGCATGATCCATCCCGTCGGATTGGCTCGCGGGCAGGGACAAGGCGGCGTCCGTGACGTCGTCGATCGCCATATGCCGACCGCGTCGCTGGAACCGCCGCCAGCGGCTGATCGCCAGATTATGCAGGATCGAAAACAGCCAGCTTCGCGTATCGCCGTCGCGGCGTCTTTGTCCCCAGCGACTAATGGCGCGTTCCAGGCAGTCCTGGACGAGATCATCGGCCTCCGACGCGTCGCGCGAGAGAGAGCGCGCATAGCGTCGCAGGCTGGGAATCGACGGCTCGATCAGAGCGATCATGTCGTCCATGTCGTCCATGTCGATGCTCTCGCCCGAACCGTCACGGGGCCTGGACTTGCACCAGCGCGCCGGGCCCGTCCGGCCCGCCAGCCGCGATCACAAGATAGCGCCGCAGGTCGGGCTGGCTAGCCTGAACCAGCTGGCGGATGGGGCCAATGGCGTTGACGATCGCCGATCCGGCCGGATTGGTCATGAAGCTGGCCAGCGGCTGAAGCTGTCCACCGCCATCGGCCTGGTTCGACAGGGCCAGCACGTAGGGGGATTTGGACGCGAGGCCCGTAACCGAGGCCTGCACGACCTGGATCAGGCCCTGGTCGAACAGGCTGACGCTGGTCGGGCTCACGCCCGGCGCGCCGCCGACGGCGGTGAGCGTGAGGTGGGCGGCCTGGCCGGCGACGCCCAGCGGCTGCAGGTTCTGGGTCCCGGGCCCCTCGGGAACGGCGTTGGGGACATAGGTCAGCGCCTGGGGCGCCTGGCCGATCGGCACGTTGGCGATCACCTTGTTGCCGGCCGTGTCGATCACTGCCAGTTCGTCGGCGTTCTCGAGACCGACATAGATGCGCGTCCCGTCGCCCGACGGCCAGATCCCGTGGGGCAGTTTGCCGACCGGGATGGTCGCCGCCTTCGAGAAGTCGTCGGTGCGGAACACCTGCACCTGGTTGAGACCGCCGACCGTCACATAGGCGAATTGCCCCTTGGCGTTGCGGATGAAATTGACGTGGTTGGTGATCGGCCCGGTGTCGATCACCTTCAGCACGTCGAACGGCGGCCGGGCGTTGAAGGCCACGACCTTGCCGACATCCTTCAGCGTGAACCACACCTGCCGGCCGTCCGGAGAGGCGGCGATGTTGGGGCAGAAGGGGCTGGGCTGGACCACCTTGCCGACGATCTTGTGGTCGGCGACGCTGATCACGTCGGTCTCGGGATTGAACGACGAACAGACATAGCCGTACTGGCCGTCGGGCGAGAAGATGGTCATGCCCGGGCCGGCCGGGGTGATGATCCGGGTCTTCTCCTCGAAGGTCTCGCCGTCCAGGACCGCCAGATAGTTCTCGCCGCGCACCGTCACCCAGACCTCCTTGCCGTCCGGCGTGAAGAAGGCCTCGTGCGGCGAGCGGCCGACATAGGTGGTGTGCTTGACCGCATTGGTGGCGGTGTCGATGAAGGTCACCGAATTGGAGCCGATCGACACCACCGCCAGCGTCTTGTGGTCGGGCGAGAAGCCCATGCCGTGCACCAGCACCTGACCCTTGTAGAGCGGGCTGAAATTGCCCGGCGACGGATCGCCCAGTCGGATCACGCCCAGGAGCTTGTTGTCGACCGGATCGGTGACCGACACGGTATTGGAGAACTGCTCGGCGGCGTAGACGCGGTCGCGATGGCTGATGGCGATATCGGCGTCGCTGGCCTTGCCGGGGGCCTGGCCCGCCCAGGCGGTGGCGGAAACGGCGCTGGCGGCGAAAAGCGCCAGCACGAAGGACGCGGTTTTCATCTCAGTGATCCTGGGCCGGAGCGGCGTGGTGATGGGGCGTGGACGGCGAAGGGGATGAGGCCCCTGCCGGCGGACCGGTCGGCGCGGCGGAGGCCGGCGGCAAGGGATCGCCCAGCGCCAGGCGCATGGCGGCGATCTCCTGCTGCTGCTCGACGATGATCTCCTGAGCCACCCGGCGCAGCTGCTCGTTCTTGCCGTAGCGCAGCTCGGCGACGGCCATGTCGATGCCGCCCTGGTGGTGAGGGATCATCATCTCGACGAAGTCGCGGTCGACGTCGCCGGTCGACTTGACGGCCATGGCGGCCATCATCTTGTCCATGGCCACGTCGTTCTCGGCCTTGAAGCTGTCGGCCAAGGTGCTGGCCGCCAGCGGCGCGGCCCATCCGAGACTCGCCGCGAGGAAAAGAGGCGCCCAGGTTCGCTTTTGTGAATTGCGTGCGAAGGCCAACAGCATTCTCCAGTTTCGGCGTCGGAAGACGCGACCGTCGAACAGGAGACGCTGAGCCGCGGCGATTATTCCGCCCGCTTGAGAATCTTTTCCGCGCTATCCCTGGCGCGCGGACAGGCCAGCAGGTGATCACCTGGCCATTCCCCGAATGGGCGAGCGCGCTCATGGCCTTGAGCCACCTTGGCCACTGACCTCTCACGGACCAGCCGAGAGCGTGCCGGACCTCGCCCGGAGCGGCGCCCCTTGCGGCGTGGCGTTTCATGTAACAAATATTATTACATGAAACGTGATAGCCGCCTGTCCGTCGCCCTCCACGTGCTTCTGCACATGGCTCAGCGCCAAGCATCCATGACCTCCGAGGAAATGGCCGCCTGCGCCGGGACCAATCCGGTCGTCATCCGGCGCACCTTCGCGGGGTTGCGCGAGGCCGGGATCGTCGCCTCGACAAAGGGACACGGTGGCGGCTGGAGCCTAGGCCGACCGCTATCGCAGATCAGCCTTGCGGACGTTCAGGACGCGCTGGACGAGCCCGTCATCGCTCTGGGCAGAGCCGAGGACTCGCCGGGATGCCTGATTGAACAGGCCGTCAACGCGGCGCTCGACGAAGCCGTCGTGGAGGCGCGCGCCTTGCTGACCAAGCGGTTGGCGACTGTGTCGCTGGCCGAGCTGTTCGGCCGCGTCGACACCACCAAGATCCCCCTCCCAAAGGACCATCACCATGTTTGACGCCATCGTCGTGGGCGGCAGCTTCGCCGGCCTTTCCGCCGCCATGCAACTGGCCCGCGCGCGTCGCCGAATTCTGCTTGTGGACGCGGGTCTGCCGCGCAACCGCTTCGCCGACGCGTCGCACGGCTTCCTGGGCCAGGACGGCAAAGCGCCGGGACAGATCGTGCGAGAGGCGACCTGTCAGGTCACCGCCTATCCGACGGTGGATTTTGTCCACGGAGAGGTGCTGGACGCCGAGGCGCTCCACGTCGGCTTCAAACTGACCCTGGCCGGCGGTCGCATCGCCCAGGCTCGGCGTCTCGTCCTGGCGACAGGGGTCGTCGATGTCCTGCCGGAAATCGCGGGCCTGAAGGAGCGCTGGGGCGCCAGCGTTCTGCACTGTCCCTATTGCCATGGCTATGAGCACCGCGATCGGCCTCTGGGCGTGATGGCGGGACATCCGATGTCGGCCCATCAGGCCGCGATGATACCCGACTGGGGTCCGACGACGCTGTTCACCCAGGGCGTGTTCGAACCGGACCATGAACAGCGCGCGCTGCTGGACGCGCGTGGGGTGGCCATCGAGCGGACCCCGGTCGTCGCCCTACTGGGCGGCGCGCCCGATCTCGAGGCCGTGGCCTTGGCCGATGGACGCACGGTCGCGCTGAACGGTCTCTTTGTCGCGCCCGCCCAGCGCATGGCCAGCCCTTTGGCCCAAGTGCTCGGTTGCGAATTCGACGAAGGGCCGCTGGGACCGATCATCCGAACCGACGCCTGGAAAGCCACGACCGTGCCCGGCGTCTACGCGGCCGGAGACGCAGCACGCCCAATGCAAAACGCCACCCTAGCCTCGGCCGACGGGGTCCTGGCTGGGGTCGCCGCCCACCAGTCGCTGATCCGCGATGCGCTGGCCGCCTAGAGGCCCATCCGGCTTCTGTTCCACCTAGAGCATTTTCGATCCGATGACCGTTTCACACCGATCGGAAAATGCTCTAGGGGCGAGGCGGCGCCAGTTGCCGACGTTAATGCGTCTCCGCCCCCCGATATTCAGCGCCAGACGCGGGGGCGGGCTTGGCCCCGTCCGCCCAGGTTCATGCGCTCCCGTAACGCCGAATTCCTTTTAGCGGCGCTCTCACGCAACGGCTGACGACCTATTGTGATTGAAGCTTGGCAAGCATCACTTTCCCGCTGGAGTTGGCGGGGTTGAGCTCAATCGAGCGCTGATATTCCGCGATGGCTCTGGCCTTGTCGCCGTTCGCGGCGAGCATCTCGCCATAGGTGTCGTGGGCGTTCCAGCTTTCGGGGCGGATGGCCGCGTTATAGCCCGCCAGGCCAACCGCCGCCTTCACCCGCTGAGCCTTCAAAAGGCGGTACGCCCAATCATTGAGGTCGTCTTCCTTGAGGAAGAGTTCGGGGTTTTGGCGCTTCACGAGCGCGACCGTCACCGTCACGTCGCTGTAGTCGCTGGCCTCCAGCAAGCGATGCAATCTGGCCAGGCCCGCGGGCGCGCCGAACAGGGTAAGATGGATGGCCTCGGCCATCTTCTTGAGATCTTCCTGAGTGTCTCTTGTCACCCGGTTCGCCAGGAGCACGATCCCAAACCGTTGATCCGGATGGAAATCACAGTAGGTGGAGCAGCCGAACGTCCCTCCGCTATGGCGGAGATATGTCTTGCTGTCGGCTTTGCGTCCGACGGTCCAATGGAAGGCGATCGAATCGGCGTCGCTGACTGCAAAGAGCGGCTGCTGGCTGAGCGCGATCGCGGGCGTGCGGCTGTCGATCTGCGCGGTTAGGTAATTCGCCATGTCGGCCGCGGAGTAGTGCAGTCCGGCCGCGGCGAGCATTACGGGCTGGTTGAAACGTGGACGCGGGGTGGCGTCGGCGCCGTAGCCCGCGACCTGCAAGCTCGCGCGTCCCTCACCCGTTCCGGCGCCAAGGCCCAGGGGCTTCTCGACGTATCGCGAAAGCAGGTCGGCGTAGGGTCTTCCATAGATGCGTTCGAGCAGGACGCCGAGCAGGACGGACGCCGCGTTCGAATGGCGGGGCGCCACGCCGGGCTTGTCCAGCAACGTCACCTTGGCCAGTTCGGGAAGAAATCCGGCATAGGGAAAGGCGTCCAGGAATTGCGCCGCCGCGAAGATCAACTGTTTGGGCGGGGCGCCCGGCGCGACCGCCAGATAGTCCGGAACATTGTCGGGGAGCGCCGAGGTCGTCGTGACGATGTCGGCGAAGGTGACGGCTCGACCGTCCTTCGCGAGATTGTCGAAGCCCGGCGGCAGAAACTTCCGCACGGGATCGTTCAAGGCGACCCGGCCTTCCTTGATCGCTGATGCGAGGATCAGCGCCGTGAAGGTCTTGGACACCGAGCCAATCTCATAGACATGATGTTCAGTCGCTGCCGTGAGCGTGGTCTGGGACGTAACGCCGGCGTTGAAGAAGCGCGTGGCTCCGTTCATCACCACCGCGACTGACAGACCATCGGCGCGGTTCTGCGCGACGAAGCCGTCAACCATCCCACCGATCGCTTTCGTGGCTTCGGGCGAAAGCGCTGTCGTTCGCGGCGGCGCGGCCGCCACAGCACTCGACACCATGGCGGCGGCGGGGATGGCGCCAAGCACGCCGCGCCGGGTCGGCAAGAACAAGGCGGAATCGCGCCCCTTCATCATAGGAATTTCCCTAGGCGGACATGCTCGAAGTCACACAGATTGACCCTGTCCCCGCATGCCTTGTCACGGCATTTCGGCAGTGAGCGGCGGCGATGCGACCTCTCAGCCGAACTCGGTAACGCGCCTTCCGTTTGACCAAGAGCTTGCCTGGGCCGAAGAACGCCAGCGTCCGCGCCCGCCGAACCTGTCGGCGGATCCCCACCTCGCCAGCCGCGTCGACGTCGGCGCCCGTCCTACAAGGCGACGCCCGCCGCGGTCAGCGGTCGGGATTGAATCGCCCCATCCAGTCCGCCAGGTCACCGGGACCCAGGCCCGTCATGATATCGGCGTAGACGTCGTCGCGCTCATCCTGGCCAAGCTTGAAGCGGCCGTCCAAACGTTCGACATCGGCGCGAAACGCGATCACCCCACGGCCGAGACGGTGCAAGCGCTCCCCCATCTCGTCTGGCGACCACGCCTTTGGTCGATCGACCTCCATGGCGCTGGAAAGCCGATCAAGAGCCTCATCGACCGTGACGGCGCTGAACCGAACCCGAACCTCGACCCGCAGCACGGCGTAGTTCCAGGTCGGAGCCTGGGTCCGGTCGGACATCCAGGATGGCGAGATGTAGCCATGAGGCCCCATGAACAGCGCCAGCGCTCTCCCGTCCCGCTCCAGGACCTCGACCAGGGGGTTCGAGCGCGCCATGTGTCCGGTCAGCGAGACCAGGCGCCCTTCCCCATCGAGATCGGCCAGCAAGGGCAAGGGCGTGGCGTGAAAGCCAGCCGGGCCGCTACTGACGATCCAAGCCAGGGGATGGGCTGCGATCAGGTCCGCGACGTCCTGGTTCGTCCACGTCGAAAAAGGATGGATCATCGATCGGAGGGTTTCAGGCGGAAGCACTGGTCGTCACCCGCGCGCGACGTCGTTTAGCGCGGCCGGCGGCGTCGCGGCGATCCAGGGCGAAGCCTGCTCGTAGGCGTGACCGAGCTTGAGCACCGCGAGGTCGGCGTGGTTGGGCCCGATGATCTGCAGACCCATGGGCAGGTGTCGGGCTCCCCCAAAGCCGGCGGGGACGGCCAGCACCGGCAGTCCGGCCATGGTCGCCGGCAGGGTCACCTCCATCCAGCGGTGATAGCTGTCCATCTGGACGCCCGCGATTTCCGTGGGCCAGCGCGTGGCGTTCTCGAACGGGAAGACCTGGGCCGTCGGCAGCACCAGGAAGTCATAGCGCTCGAAGGCGGTCCGGAAGGCCTGATAGATGCGCGTGCGGCCGGCCGAGGCCACGGCCAGTTGCGGGGCGGTCAGCTTCATGCCGCCCTCCACTTCCCAGATCGCCTCGGGCTTCATCAGCGCGCGCTTGGCCGGATCGTCATAGAAGGCCTGCAGGTCCGAACCGACCGACCAATGGCGCAGCGTCACCGCCGTGCGCCACATGTCCGCCGCGGGCTCCGACAGAGTGGCCGCCTCGACCGTCATGCCGATCGCCCGGAAGGCCTCCAGCGCCTTGACGCAGGTATCGAGGACGCCGGCCTCCATCGGCAAGGCGCCGCCCAGGTCGCCCAGCCAGCCGATCCGCTTGCCTTTCCAGTCCTGGTCCAGGGCCCCTGCGAAGATCGCCGGATCGTCGGGCAGCGAGAACGGCGAGCGCGGGTCCGAACCGGCCTGCACCGAGAGCAGCAGGGCCAGGTCCTCGACCGTCCGCGCCATCGGGCCGGAGGTGGCGAAGTTCTGCCAGAACATGTCGCTGTTGGGGACGGACGGCACGCGGCCGAACGAAGGCCGGAAGCCGAACACGTTGTTCCAGCCGGCCGGGTTGCGCAGCGACCCGCCGAAGTCGCTGCCGTCGGCCAGCGGGACCATGCGCAGCGCCAGCGCGACCGCGCCGCCGCCGGTGCTGCCGCCGGCCGAGCGGTCCGGCGCATAGGCGTTGCCTGTCGTCCCGAACAGCGGATTGAAGCTGTGCGAGCCCAGGGCGAATTCCGGCACGTTGGTCTTGCCGATGAAGATCATGCCGGCCTTGCGCATGCGCTCGACCACCAGGCTGTCGGCGGCGGGGATGTTGTCGCGCAGGATCGGCGAGCCCTGGGTGCTGCGGACGCCCTTGACCGGGGCGGTGTCCTTGACCGCGTGCGGCAGGCCATGCAGCGGGCCGAGGAACCGGCCGGCGGCGGCCTCCTCGTCCATCGCCGCCGCCTGCTTGAGCAGGACGTCGCGGTCGACCCGCGAGACGATGGCGTTGAAGCGCGGGTTCAGGCGGTCGATCTGGGTCAGGTGGGCGGCCACGACCTCGCGGCTGGACAGCTCCCGCTTGCGGAGGGCGGCGACCATCCGCCGAGCGTTCATCCCGACGATCCCGTCGCCGGCCTTGATCTGGGCCCGAGCCAGGGCCGGCGCGGCCAGGACGGCCGTCGCGGTCGCCAACAGGGTTCGACGGTTCAGGTCCATGATCTTGTTCCTCGCAGGCGTCAAAGATGCGCGTCGAACCAGGCCAGCACCCGTTCCTGGATGTCGGTCTGGTGGGCGGGCTCATAGGTCCAGTGCGGCTCGCGCGGATAGCTGACCATGGTCGCGTCCTTCCCGAGCAGGCGCAGGCCCCGGTAGAACGACAGGCCCAGGCTCACCGGCACCCGGCGATCCTGCTCGCCATGCAGCACCAGCACCGGAACCTTCACGCGATCGACGAAACGCACCGGCGACGAGGCGTCCATCCGCGCCAGGTTTTCCGGGAAGCGGCCGAAATAGCCGGCCACGAAATCGGGCGTGTCGGTGGTCAGCAGCATGGACGAGATGTCGACGGGCGCGGCGCCGACGATGGCCGTGCGGAAGCGGTCGCTATGCGTCACCGCCCAGGCTGACAGGAAGCCGCCATAGCTCCAGCCGCCGATCCCCACACGGGCCGGGTCGGTGATCTTCTCCGCCACCAGCATGTCCAGGCCGTCCAGCACGTCCTGGAAATCGGCGCCGCCCCAGTCGTTGATCGGGCCCCGCGTGAAGCCGATGTCCTGGCCGTCCGAACCCCGCGGATTGGGCAGCAGCACCGCATAGCCGTGGGTGGCCAGCATCTGGGCCCAGTCGTGCCAGCTGCCCAGCCAGCCCGACCACCAGAAGCCCTCTGGGCCGCCATGGCCCTGGATCACCGTCTTGATCGGCGTTCCGGGCGCGTAACCGGGGGGCGTCACCAGGGTCCCATAGACCTTGCGGCCGTCCAGGCTGCTGGTCCAGCTCACCTCGCGCACCTGGCCCAGCGCCCACTGGCGCACCTGCGGATTGAGATCGGTCAGCGGCTGCGCGGTCTTCTGGCCCGGCGTCCATAGCCAGATGTCGTCGGGCCGGGTCGGGGTGTCGGCGGCCAGGGCCACGCGGCCGTTCTCGGCGCTGAAGCCGGTCAGTCGCCCCTCGAAGGCCAGCAGGGGGGAGATCTTCCCATCCTTGGCGTCGATCCGCACCAGCTTGGAGCGCGTGGCCTCGAACGACTGGGCCAGCAGCGAGCGACCATCGGCCGCCCATTCCAGGCGCGTCAGGTGGCCGAGATGATCCTCGCCGACCTTCAGCCTGCGGTCGCCGTCGACATCGACGATCCAGACCCGAAGGCCGACATACTGTTCACGCAGTTGGGCGAAGGCCAGGCGCTTGCCGTCGGGCGACCATTCTCCCGGACCGGAGGCTTCGCGCATCAGGGTGCGGACGGCGCCGGTGGCGGCGTCGATGAGCACGACGTCGGAATGATAGAAGTAGTCGTTCAGCCCGGTGCTGTCGGCCACCCGCGCCGACAGCCGCTTGCCGTCCGGCGACCAGCGCGCCTCGGCGATGGCGCGGCCCTCAATGGCGATGCGGCGCGGCTGGCCCCCTGCCTCCAGCAACCAGAGGCGCCCGAGCTCACCCTTGTCATCGATGACCATCTGGTCCCGCTTGGCGGCGATATCAGCCTTCTGCTGGTCGGTCTTCGGGTCGGCGGCGACATAGGCGACGGCCTTGCCGTCAGCCGAGCGGGAGAAGGCGCGCACTTCGGTAGGCGAGGCCGTCAGGCGCTTGGCCGGACCGCCGTCGACAGGGGCGACCCACAGCTGCCGGGCGGCAATCGTGGGCGCCGACGGATCGGCCTGGTTGGACAGGAAGGCGATCTCGCGCCCGTCGCTCGACCAGCGCGGGGCGCTCTCGATCTGCGCGCCGGACGTCAGGCGGCGCGGCGGCGCGCTGCGATCCGTCGGCGCGATCCAGATCGCCGACCGCGACGGCCGCTGGGTCGACAGGGTGGGCATGACCACATAGGCGACCAGCTTGCCGTCTGGCGACAGCTGCGGATCCGACACGTCGGTCAAGCCCATGATGTCGGCGGGACGGATCGGCTCCGCGGCCGAAGCGGCGAAAGGCGCGCCGCCCAGCAGGGCGAGCGCGGCCAGCAGCAATGCAAATCGAAGTCCGCCGGCCATGCGCCCGCCTCATGTCCTGTAGGAAGAAGGTCCGGCGCGCCACGGGTGGACGACGCGCCGGGACGGACCGGCTACCGCAGCTTCCAGTTCACCGTCACGCCCACGGTGCGGGGGCGGATGACGAACTCGCTGAGGCCGGTGCCAGTGCTGGACAGGCCGTAGCCGAAAGCCACCGCCCGCTTGTTGGCGAGGTTGGTCGCGAACAGGGCCACGTCGACATCGTCGAGGCTGACATTCAGGCGGGCGTCGAACTGGTTGTAGCCGGCGACCTTGACGTCGGGTCCCTGCAGGGTCTCCGGGGCCTTGGCCAGGTAGCGGTGCGACACGGTCAGGACCGGCGTCAGCGGCCCGCTGAAGCGGTAGCTGGCCTGGTTAGAGATCTGCCAGGGCGAGGCGCCCGGCAGTCGGGTGCCCTCCAGCAGCGGCGGCGAGGCGGTCCTCACTGTCTCGGTCAGCTTGGCGTCAAGATAGGTGATGTTCGACGACAGCGTCAGGGCGGCGGTCGGGCGGCCCACCACCGCCAGCTCCACGCCGCGGATGCGGGCCGAACCGGCATTGGTGCCGTACGTCAGGTTATCGCCCGGGCGCACCAGACGGACCTGAATGTCGCTCCAGTCGATGTTGTAGACCGAGGCGTCGACCTGCAGGCGGCCTTCCAGCCAGCTGCTGTGCGCGCCCAGCTCGTAGTTCCACAGCGAGTCCGAGGCCCAGGCCGCCGGCGTGTCGAAGCCGGGCAGATCCACGACCGTGTTCGGATTGCCGAACCGGAAGCCCTTGCTGGCCAGGGCGTAGACCGTCAGGTCGCGGCTGGGGCGCCAAGCCAGCGAGACCTTGGGCACGAAGCCGTCGTCGCCGGCGTTGCGGCGCGGCACCGTCTGGCCCGTCAGGCCGTAGTTGATGCCGTAGCGCTGGATCTCGACCCAGTACTTGGTGTCGAACAGACGGCCGCCGACCGTGGCGGTGACGGTGGGTATGAACTCGTAGCTGACCTCGCCGAACAGCGCCTTTTCGGCGCCTTCGCGGTGGCTGTAAGTGCGGTTGAAAAGCTCGCCCTGCAGCTGGGCGGCGTTATAGCGCGAGGCCAGGACCGCCGCGCCCGTCGGCAGGCTGCTGAGGGTGGCGACGTCGGTGTTGGTCTCCGAATACATGCCGCCGATCAGCCACTTGAACGGGCCGTCGCCGTCCGAGGCCAGACGCGCCTCGATGGTCTTCATCTTGGTGTGCATGATCTCCTGCGACAGCACCCCCTTCGGGGCGAAGGTTCGCAGGGCGCTGGAGCGCGTGACGTCGCTATCCAGCACATGGTCCTTGGTGTTGGTCGAGGCCAGGACGGTCAGGTTGGCGAAGTCGAACCTGTGGTCCAGCCGCAGCGAGTGGATCTCGAAGTCGTAGTCGGTCGGACCGGCCAGGATCGTCGAGCGCGCATAAGGCCCGAAGGCGCTCTGCGTCGTGGCGATCTCGTCGGACTTGTTCTTCTGATACAAGCTCAGCAGCGACAGGGTCGTACGGTCGGTCGGGGTGAACACCACCGAGCCGCGCACGCCATTGACCTGCAGGTTGTTGCGCGTGCCCGCGCCCAGGTTCCTGATGTACCCGGCGTCCTCGCGCGAGAAGCCGGTCAGGCGGGCGGCCAGCTTGTCCTGGATGATCGGGATGTTGACCATGCCCTTCACCGCGTAGCTGGCCTTGCCCGAGCGCGCGATGTGGCGGACCGTCGTCTCGGTCGCGGCGTCGAAGCCCGAAGCGTCGGCGGTGTTGACGATGTAGTTGATCGCCCCGCCCAGCGAGGCCGAACCGAACAGCGAGCCCTGCGGCCCCCGCAGCACCTCGACGCGGTTCAGGTCGAACGTGTCGACATCGGGAATGCCCGAGGCGTAGCTGGGCTCGGTCAGCGGGATTTCATTGAGGAAGTAACCGGTTGGCCCCTGTCCCTGGTCGATCCCCGCCGTAGCGCCGACGCCGCGGATGGTCACCGCCGACTGGCCCGAAGTGCCTTCGTTGAACACCACGCCCGGGATGCGGCCGAGGTAGTCGGCGTTGCTCTGAGCGCCGGCGGCCTTCAGCTGCTGACCCGTGACGGCCGAGGCGCCGCCCGCCAGGTCTCCCAGACGTTCGGCGCGCTTGCCGGCGGTGACGATGATCTCATCGACCGTCGCCGCCGGAGGCGAGAACTCCCCGGTGGCGTCGGCCTGGGGGCGTCCCGCCTCGCCTTCCGGCACAATGCTCAGGCCGCCGGCGGGCGTGCGCCGCGCCGAGAGGCGGCTGCCGGCCAGAAGCGATTGCAGCGCGGCTTCGTCGGTCAGTCGCCCGCTGGCGCCCGGAGAGGTCCTGCCCCGCACCAGGCTGGGGTCGTAGACGACGTCCTGGCCGCTCTTTAGCGAATAGGCCCGCAGGGCCGAGGCCAGATCCTGCCGCTGAATGGCGTAGTCCCGCGCCGCCTGCGCCTGCGCCGCCGTCGCGCCGCCGGTCACGGCCAAAGCCGCGCAACCCGCCAGTAGCAGTCCCCGTAGGTCGATGGTCTTCATCTTGCCCCCTCGAACTCAAGCGTTCAGTGACAGGGATGCAGCCGGGAGATTTTACCCCCATCGCCTTTCGAACTTTTTGTGACGAAGGAATTTCGCCCCGGCGTCAGCGGTGCGTCAGAACGATCTGGCCGCCATCGCCGGGGCGAGCCTTGACCGGGAAGGACGAGGCTATGGCCTCGGCGAAGGCCTTGGGACGATCGGTGTGGAAGACGCCGCTGACCGGCATGGCCGCCAGATCGCTGTCGCCCAGCACCAGCTGTGGACCGCCATAGCGGTTGAACTCCTCGATGGCCTCGCCCAACGGCGTGGATTCCAGGATCACCCGTTCGGTCCGCCAGGCCTGGACATGGGCAAGATCGACGGCGGCGACAGCCGGGGCGGCGGCCGGAACCAGACGCGCCTCATCGCCGGGCGACAGGATCACGGCCGGCGCGACAGGACCCGCCACCAGCTTGGAGGTCGCGCTCCCCGGCTTGAGGCCCAGGGGCTGATTGCCGGCCTGACGGAAGATGGCCACCTTGCCCTCCTCCAGCGTGACCGTCGCGCGCTCGCCTTCGCGGCGGACATCGAAGGCCGTGCCCAGGGCCCGGACCTCGTCCTCGCCGACGAACACCCGGAACGGTCGCTGGGCGTCCTTGGCGACCTGGAACCAGGCCTGACCGTAGTCGAGAAACAGGCGTCGCTCGTCGCCGTCGAAGCGCACCCGCAGCTTGGAGCGGGTGTTGAGCATCACGGTCGAGCCGTCGGCGAGACGCAGCCGGCGCTGCTCGCCCGGTTCGGTGCGATAGCTCTTTTCCGCCAGCACGTCCGAACCGATGACCGCCGCCGTGACGGCCGCCGCGGCCGCCGCGGCCGCCGCCAGCCCGCCGCCCAGCAGCGCCCGGCGATCGACGCGCCTGACGGGCGCGGCCTTGCCGCCCATCAGGATCGCGCGCGCCTCCGGATCGTCGGCCAGGTCGCCGACAGCGTTGAACACCCGGGCATGGGCGTCGAACGCCGCGCCATTGGCCGCGTCGGCCTCCAGCCACAGCCGCAGTCGATGATCGTCTTCGCGGGTGCTCTGGTCGGAGGCCAGACGCGCGACCCAGTCGGGCGCGGCCCGCGCGCCCTGTCCCTGGGGCGACTTCAACCCGCCGTCGAATATCGAACCGCGCTTACGCATCCTGATCCATCCGCGCCCGGATGTGGCCGAGCGCTCTGCTCACCTGCTTTTCGATGGTGCCTACCGAGACCCCAAACCGCGTCGCGAGTTGAGTGTAGGTCAGACCGTCCATTCGGTTGAGCAGAAAAACTTCCTTCGTCCTCGCCGGCAGCTCCTCGAGGATCTTGGCCAGCCGGACGAGGGCCTCCCGCCCCTCGAAGATGCGGGCGGGCGACTGCTCGCTGTCGATCAGTTCGACGGTGTCGATGTGGACATGCCGGTCTTCGCGTCGCGTCCTGGCCCGGCGGCCGCGCTCGAGGAAGACGTTCGAGGCGACCGTGAAGAGATAGGCTTCTGGGCTTACAAGGTCACCGGGATCGACCCGGCTCATGCGGATGAAGGTCTCCTGGGCGCCGTCCTCGGCGGCGGCGGGGTCCAGACCCTTGCGCCGGAAATAGCGGACAACCGTCTCGCGGTGGCGCGTGACGAGGTCCGACAGGCGCGCCCGACGCTCGCCCCCCGCCCTGGTCTCCAATGCCCTGATGTCCGTCTTCATCGGCGCGACGCCATCCCCGACAAGGGTCTAACCGGACGCGACGCCCCGCGTGCGTCGCGGCGGTCGGGGCCTGTCGTTTCCGACGCGGGTCCCTCCTCGCCCGGCCGATCCCCTTTATTCTGATCGTTGCGTCCAGTCCTCGGGCAAGTCCATCCGTCTGGCAACCAGAGTTTCCGAATTCTCGGGCGCCTTCTGCCCATCCTCTACGCAGCCTCGCCGGCCACTTTCGCGCGGAGGTTGGGTCGCTCGCGCCTAGACCGCGACAGGCGTCGCGGGGTGTTCGCGCGCCGTCAGCAGGCCGAAGAGATCGCGCGGATCCGTCGGCGCGGCCAGCAGGTTCAGCCGCGTCCCGTCTCCGGCCTCGACCATGCGGTCGCGCAGGTAGCGCAGGGCCGAGAAGTCCTCGATCGCGAAGCCGACCGAGTCGAAGATGGTGATCTGCTCGGCGCCGCGACGCCCCGGCGCCTTGCCCGACATCACCTGCCACAGCTCGGTGACCGGGAAGTCCGGCTCCAGCTGCTGGATCTCGCCCTCGATCCGCGTCTGCGGCGTGAACTCCACGAACACCTCGCCCCGGCGCAGGATGTCGGCGGCCAGCTCGGTCTTGCCCGGACAGTCGCCGCCCACGGCGTTCAGATGCATGCCGGCGCCGACCATGTTGTCGGAGAGGATGTGGTTCTGGGCCTTGTCGGCGGTGACGGTGGTGACGATGTCGGCGCCCAGCACCGCCTCGGCCGCCGATCGCGCCACAGTGATCTCGAAGCCGAGATCGCGCATGTTGGCCAAGAACTTGCGGGTCGCGGACGGATCCACGTCATAGACCCGCAGCCGGCGCACGCCCAGGACGGCCCGGAAGGCGTGAGCCTGGAACTCGGACTGCGCGCCGAGGCCGATGATCGCCATCGTGCTGGCGTCGTCCCGCGCCAGGTGCCGCGCGGCCATGGCCGAGGTCGCCGCCGTGCGCAGGGCCGTGGTTATGGTCATCTCGGCGATCAGCTCCGGATAGCCGGTGCTCACCGAGGCCAGCACGCCAAAGCCGACAACCGTCTGCAGCCCCTTGGCGGTATTGGCGGGGTGGCCGTTCACGTACTTGAAGGCGAACGCCTGGCCGTCGCTGGTCGGCATCAGCTCGATCACGCCGTCGGGGGAGTGGCTCGCCAGACGCGGCGATTTCTCGAACTCCCCCCAGCGTCGGTAGTCCTCCTCGATATATCCCGCCATCTCGGTCAGAACCGTCTCGAGGCCGATCCGATCGACGAGGTTCACGACGGCGTCGACATCCATGAAAAGCACGGGGCGGTCCCTCCGGTTAAGCGTCGGCCGCATTCTAGTTGCGAGCCGATATCGAACGGGATGCCGAAACCACCTATCATTTTGCCAGATTTCTGGCGAAATTGATGATCGCTCTTGTGAATTAGCCAATGCATATCTTTGATAACCTCGATCGCCGGCTGATCAGCGCCCTGCGCGAAGATGGTCGAGCGCCTCTCTCGAAGCTGGCCCTGCTGCTGGGCGTGTCCAGGCAGACCGTTGAGAACCGCCTGTCGCGCCTGCTCGACAGCGGCACTGTGCTTGGCTTCACGGTCCGCGTGCGCCAGGACACCGAGGACGACGCCATCCGGGCGATCATGATGATCGAGGTCGTGGGCAAGTCGACGACCGCGGTCATCCGCAGCCTGCGCGGCCTGCCCGAACTGCACTCGCTGCACTCGACCAACGGTTCCTGGGATCTCGTGGCCGAAATCCGCGCGGCCAGCCTGCAGGATTTCGACCGCGTCCTGCGCCACGTGCGCGAAACTCCCGGTGTCCAGAACAGCGAGACCAGCCTGTTGCTCAGTAGCGTGTAAGGTCATGGCCTCCACGCCCAGCCAGACCGCGGGGCGTGGACCATCGAACAGATCAGACGGTCGGCACCGTCCCACCATCTATGACGAACTCGGCGCCGTGGATCGCGGCGGCGCGATCCGAGGCCAGATAGGCGATGACATCGGCGACCTCAAAGGGTTCGGCCCCGCGACCAATCGAAATCCCGCCAAGGCCGCGCAGGACGAGCTGACGCGCGTCCTCGATCGTTCCGCCGTTGGCGTCCTGGAGACGCTTGAGAAACACCCCGGTCGATTCGGTCATGATCCAGCCGGGCGAGACGACGTTGACCCGCACGCCCTTCGGGCCCAGTTCCTTTGAAATGGATTTGCTGTAGGTCCTGAGCGCGGCCTTGGCCGCCGCGTAGGCCGTGGTCGCCTCGGGGAGCGGCAGGACCGACTGGATCGAGGTGACGTGGACCACCGCGCCGCCGCCCCGCTCGATCATCTGCGGGATCAGCAGGCGATCAAGACGGACCGTGGCCAGCAGGTTCAGGTTCAGTTCGGAGAGCCAGTGATCGTCCGTCAGGGCGACGAAGCCGCCGCCGGGCGTGGCGGAGCCACCGATGACGTGGGCGAGGATGTCGATGCCGCCCAGGCGTTCGAGCGCCGCCTTGGCCAGGCTTTCCCCGCCCTCGGCCGTCGTCAGGTCAGCCTGCACGAACTCGACGCCGTCGATCGGCTCGGGGCTCCCGCGGGCGGCGGTGATCACCCGGGCGCCGCCGGCCAGGAAGCGCTCGACGGTGGCGCGGCCCAAGCCCTTGGTGCCGCCGCTGATGAGCACGCGCTTGCCGGCGAACTCGGTCGGATCGGTCTTGAGGGTCACGCCGTGATCTCCAGAGCTTTGATGGCGTCGTCTTCGAGCGTGAAGCGATAGGTGAAGCGGATCGGGCTGCCCTTGAAGTCGCCGTGGGCGGGCCCCTCGACGACGACCTGACCGTCTTCATGGCGAACGGTGTCCGGCGTGAAGATCGCCTTCACGGCGACGACTTCCTCTTCGAACAGCCGCCTGAGTTCGGCGCGCCCCAGAATGGCGCGGCCGTTGTCGGTGAGGAGGGCGTCGGCCGCGAAGGGCTCGAGCATGGCGGACACATCGAGGCGGGCGTTCGCCGCCACATAGGCGGCGATGGGGGATGGAAGTTCGAGCGACATTTGTTCTGTCCTGCCTTTCGCGGTCGCGACCGAGTTGGCCGTGAGTGTGCTTGCCAACCAAGGTAGCGATGGACAGTCGCGGGATAATCAGGACAATCCAGGATGCTTCATCACGAAAATCCGGACAATGGCCCTTAACAGTCTCACGGAGTTGGACGCCGCCCTCATGGTCGCCCGGAAGGGTAAGTTCCGGACGGCTGCGCTTGAGCTGGGGGTTTCAACCACCGCCCTCAGCAATGCGGTCGGAAAGCTCGAGCGCACGCTTGGCGTACGGCTTTTCAACCGGACGACGCGAAGCGTCTCCTTGACCGAGGCGGGTCAGCGGTTCGTCGCTCAAGTCGCGCCCGCCGTGCGCGATATTCATGAGGCGATGGAGGTCGCGCGCGCTCAACAGGCCACGCCGTCGGGCACGTTGCGCATCAACGCCTTCCCGACAGCGGCGCGGGAAATTTTCGCCTCGCTCGTCCTGCCGTTCCTGCGCGCGCACCCTCAGGTCCACATCGACATCGTCACCGAAGGTCGCCTGGTGGACATCGTCGCGGGCGGCTTCGACCTCGGCGTCCGCAGCGCGGACCTTGTGCCGGCCGACATGATCGCGCTCCCGTTGGGGCGCGGACGACGCAATGTTGTGGTGGGCGCGCCAAACTATCTGGAAGCGCATGGGACGCCCAGGGTCCCGCAAGACCTCGCCGAGCATTCTTGTCTACGCGTCCGACTTCCCAATGGCGCGATCTACCGCTGGCCGTTCGAGAAGAATGGACAATCGGTCCAGATCGACGTCAAGGGCCCCATCACCCTGGACGAAGCCAGCCTTGCGCGCGCGGCGGCCCTTGCTTCCGTTGGCCTCACCCTGGCGATGGAGTCCGACGTGCGGGACGACATCGAGGCGGGCCGCCTGGTGCGCGTGCTCGAGGACTGGACGCCCACGCTCTCGCCGTTGAGCCTCTACTATCCGAGCCGACGCAACCCGACCGCGGCGTTCAAGGCGTTTATTGATTTTGCGCGGCGGTACGGCGGCGCCAGCGAGGCCTGGAGCGCTCAATAGGTTGAGACGTGACGTTGCCGCGCCTCCGGGAGGCGACGTTCAGGGGGCGTAACCTAGCCTCGCGCCAGGCGGCTAAAACAGTTTGCGCGGCCGCGGGCACCGTGCGCGCGCCTTCCAACCTAGCCCCGTCTCGGCAGCGTGATCGTAAAGGCCGAACGGCCGTCTCGGCGCTCGTAGCTCACCTGACCGCCGTGGGCCCCGGCAATGCCGCGCACCACGGCTAGACCGAGGCCTGATCCAGCCTTCATGTCGAAGTCGTCCCCGCGTCGAAACGGCTCGAAAGCGCGTTCTGAGAAGCCCTCTGGCATTCCCGGTCCCTCATCGATGACGCTGATCGCGACATCGGCGTCCGTGACCCGCGTCGCGATTTCCAGAACGCAGGGCTCCGCATATTTCAGCGCATTGTCGACAAGGGCCAGCACCGCCTGTCGCAAGCGGACCGGGTCGGCGACGCAGCGGCCGCTCGTGAGGGTCATGCGCAATCCGAAGCCCGCCCTGTCGAGGTCGCGTTCGACAAGGCGCGCAAGCCCTTCGATCTCGGATGCCAGATCGATCTCGATGGGTCTCAGTTGCAGGCGGCCGCTGTCTAGCAGGCTGACGACCCGCAGGTCTTCGACAAGCCGCGCCAACGCGTCGGCTTGGTGGTGAAGGGATTGCAGGAGCGCCGGCTCGGGCTGAAAGACGCCCTCGGCGAGGCCCTGGAGACGCCCTTTCAGGATCGTTACCGGCGTCCGCAATTCGTGGGCGATCAAGCTGTTCCAGGTGACGATGTCGTCGACGGCTTTCTCAAGCCGATCGGCCATGGCGTTGAAGTCGGCGATCATCTGGCTGGCTTCCGTCGGCGCGGGAGTGGTCAAGATCGCTCTGGCTGAAAGGTCTCCGCTGGCGATCTGCCGCGCGGCTTCGGCCAGGGTCTCGAGCGGCTCGACCATCCGTCGGGCGACCCGCGTCGCGACCGCGCTCGCGGCGATGCTGCCCAGCACGATACAGACCGAGTACATCCCCCATTCCACGGGAGCGGGCAGGATGGCGTCCTCGGCCGACACCAGCTTCGGAGCGAACTCGAAGAGCAGCCCGTAACCGACGGCAATGAAGATCAGGCTCAGGACCAGGGTCGCCAGGGTGATGCCGACGACCGCCAGGTTGAGGCGCTGCGATAGACTCTGCGCTTTCATTGCCCCCCCAGGAGGCGATAGCCGAGGCCCCGGACGTTCGAGAGCATGCCTGGCGCGCCAGCGGCTTCGAGCTTCTTGCGCAGCTTGCTCAGGTGGCTGTCGACGGTCCGCTCCAGCGCGTCTCCGCCCGACAGGCAGGCGTCCAGCAGTTCGGCGCGCGTATAGAGGCGCATCGGGGCCTGGGCCATGTGAAGCAAGAGGCGGAACTCGGTCAGGGTCAAGGTGAGCCGGCGCGGCCCGTCAGGCGCGTTGACCGTGGCGGTATGATTCACGGGATCGACATCAAGCGGTCCCGCGCGCGCCACCGAGGCCGCGTCCCGGCCCGAGATGCGGCGCAGCACGGCCTTGGCGCGGGCGGCGACCTCCAGTGGGTTGAAAGGCTTGATGACATAGTCGTCCGCCCCGATCCGAAGCGCCTGCAGCTTGTCCAGATCCTGGTCCAGGGCCGTCAGCATGATCACGGGCGTCGCGCCCCGCCGACGAAGCTGCGCCAGCACCTCCCAGCCGTCGAGCTTGGGCAGCCCTACGTCGAGCAGGACGAGGTCGGGGCGAAGCGCCTGATGCAGCTCGACCGCCGTCTGGCCATCGCGCGCCGTGACGGTCCTAAGCCCCTCGCGCTCCAGATACCCGACGAGGATCTCCGCGATCTCGCGCTCGTCTTCAACGATCAGAACCAGGGCGTTCACGGGGTCTCCAATGCGGCCGCGACCGGACAGTCGAGCACTAATCATCCTTCCGCGGGCGGCGCCAGAAGCCTCCACCAAGTCGCAACATGGCCTCCACGATCACGCAACCGCGCTCGGGCATAGGCTCCCCGCGCCACCAAAGGGTGCGCCTCGGGAGCCTGCCTCTTCATGGACCGCCGTAACATTCGTCTCGCCGCCGCCCTCCTGCTCGGCGCTTCGACCCTGGCCGCCTGCGGTCAGGCCGAAGTCGGCACGTCGCCCGCCCCGACTGAAGTAGCGGTGGCGACCGCGGAAGTCGCGACCGTCATCCCGATGGACGACCTGCCGGGTCGGGTGGTCGCCTTCCGCACCGCGGAAATTCGCCCGCAGGTGTCCGGCGTCGTGACACGGCGGCTGTTCGACCAGGGAAGCGAGGTCCACGCGGGCCAGCCGCTGTTCCAGATCGATCCCGCGCCCTATCAGGCGGAAGCCGAAGGCGCACAGGCCGCGCTTTCGCGCGCGGTCGTCGTGGCGGACCGCGCCAAGGCGCAAGTCTCGCGCCTGGCGCCGCTGGTCGAGTCCGACGCGATCAGCCGCCAAAGCTACGACGACGCGGTGGCGGCCAAGGCCCAGGCTGAGGCTGATTTGGCGGAAGCGCGCGCGACCCTGCGCCGCCGCGGCGTAGACCTGAGCTTCGCGACCGTGAAGGCCCCGATCTCCGGGCGGATCGGAGAAGCGCAGGTGACCGAGGGCGCCCTGGTCGCCGCCGGCGGCGCGGGTCCCATGGCCACCGTCCAGCAGATCGACCGGGTCTATGTCGACGTCCGTCAGCCGTCGGCTCGCCTCGAAGCGCTCCGCGCCATGGCGGGCGGCGGCGCGGGCCGCGAGGTGGAGATTCTCACCCCCTCCGGCGCGCCATACCCGCGCAAGGGCAGGATCCTGTTCTCCGGCGTCACGGTCGATCCCGCGACCGGCGACGCCATCGCGCGCGTCCAGATCGATAATCCCGATCGCGCGCTCCTGCCGGGCATGTTCGTCCGCGCCCGTCTGCCGCGCGCGCCGATCCAGGGCGCCGTCCTGGCGCCTCAGCAAGCGGTGCTTCGCGATGGCGGCGGCAAGCCGATCGTCAGCCTGGTGAACGCCAGGGGCCTCGTCGAGACCCGCGCCGTCGAGGTCGGGGACGTGGTGGGCGGCCGCTACGTCGTGACTCGCGGCTTGAAAGCGGGAGAGCGCGTCATCGTCGAGGGACAGGACCGCGTCATGGCCGGCGCCCAGGTCAAGACCGTCCCGTTCCAGATCGGAGCGCATTAGTCCCATGCCGAAGTTCTTCATCGAGCGGCCGATCTTCGCCTGGGTGATCGCCATCGCCATCGTCCTGGCGGGCCTGATGGCGATCCCCCGCCTCCCCGTGGCGCGCTACCCGGTCGTGGCGCCGCCGACGGTCAGCATCTACGCCAGCTATCCCGGGGCCACGCCCCAGGCCATGAACGACTCGGTCGTCGGCCTGATCGAGCGGGAGCTCTCGAGCGTCAAGAACCTGCTCTATTTCGAGTCCTCGACCGACACGTCGGGCTCGGCCTCTATCACGGCCACCTTCAAGCCGGGCACGAACCCGGAGCTGGCCCAGGTCGACGTCCAGAACCGCCTGAAGACGATCGAGCCGCGCCTGCCCCAGACCGTGCGCCAGACCGGGGTCAGCGTCGAAAGCGCGGCGTCCAACTTTCTGATGATGGTCAGTTTGCGCAGCGTCGACGGGCGCGACGACGAGGTCGCGCTCAGCGACTACATGGTGCGCAACATCGCCGACGAGCTGAAGCGCGTTCCGGGCGTTGGCCGGGTGCAGATGTTCGGCTCCGAGCGCGCCATGCGCATCTGGGTCGATCCCAATAAGCTGACGGGCTTCAATCTCGCGCTGAGCGACGTCACCGCGGCGATCGCGGCCCAGAACCAGCAACTCGCGCCGGGCGCCCTGGGCGGTGAGCCGACGGTCAAGGACCAGCGCGTCACGGTGCCGCTGACGGCCGACGGCCAATTGCGGACCGTCGAGCAGTTCAAGGCCATCGTGCTGCGCGCCAACACCGCCGGCTCGCGCGTCACCCTGGGCGACGTCGCCCGCATCGAGCTCAACGCGGCGAACTTCAATTTCGCCACGCGCGAGAACGGACAGCCGGCGACGGCGCTGGGGGTTCAGCTGTCGCCCGGCGGCAACGCGGTGCGGACCGCGGCGGCGATCCAGACCCGGCTCGACGAGCTGCAGAAATCCGCGCCGCCCGGCATGCAGTTGGCCATCCCCTTCAACACAGCGCCGTTCGTCCGCGTCTCGATCGAGAAGGTCGTCCAGACCCTGGTCGAGGCCATGGCGCTGGTGTTCCTGGTGATGTTCCTGTTCCTGCAGAAGATCCGCTACACCCTGATCCCCGCCATCGTCGCGCCGATCGCCCTGATGGGCGCGTTCACGGTGATGCTGGCGGCGGGCTTCTCGATCAACGTGCTGACCATGTTCGGCATGGTGCTGGCGATCGGCATCATCGTCGACGACGCCATCGTCGTGGTCGAGGCGGTCGAGCGGATCATGGCGACCGAAGGCCTCTCGCCCAAGGACGCGACCCGCAAGGCCATGTCGGAGATGACCGGCGCGATCATCGGCATCACCGCCGTACTGGCGGCGGTCTTCATCCCCATGGCCCTGGCAGACGGATCGGTGGGCGCGATCTATCGCCAGTTCACGCTGTCCATGGCCGTCTCGATCCTGTTCTCGGCCTTCCTGGCGCTGTCCCTGACGCCGGCCCTGTGCGCGACCTTGCTGAAGCCCATCGACGCCCACGCGCCGAAAAAGGGCTTCTTCGGCTGGTTCGACCAACGCTTCGACCGCCTGACCGACGGCTACGAGCGCCTGCTGGGCAAGGTGCTGCGCCGCGGAGGGCGCGCGATGGCCGCGTTCGGCGTCGTCGTCGCCGTCACGGCGGGCGCCTTCCTGGTGCTGCCGTCGGCCTTCCTTCCCGAGGAGGACCAGGGCTACTTCATGACCTCGTTCCAGTTGCCGGCCGACGCCACGGCCCAGCGCACCAGCGAAGCGGTCGGGCGCTTCGAGCACTACGCCCGCACGCGCCCCGCCATAGAGACGACCCAGGCCGTCACCGGCTTCAGCTTCTCGGGCCAGGGCCCCAACGCCGCGCTCGTCTTCACGATGCTCAAGGACTGGAAGAACCGTGACGGCGCCACCAGCGCCGGCGAGGTCCAGGCCGCGACCGAGGCCATGAAGACCCAGCGCGAGGGCGAGGTCATGTCGATGATGCCGCCGTCGATCGACGAGCTGGGCAACTCGTCGGGCTTCACCCTGGCGCTACAGGACCACGCCAATCGCGGCCCCGAGGCGCTGATCAAGGCCCGGACGCGCCTGCTGGAGCTAGCGGCCCAAAGCAAGCTGGTGACCGGCGTCTATCCCGACGGCCTTCCGCCAGGTTCGACGGTGCGACTGGATATCGACCGGCAGAAGGCCCAGGCCCTTGGCGTCTCCTTCGCGGCGATCGGCGACACCCTGTCGACCGCCCTGGGTTCCAGCTACGTCAACGACTTCGTCAACGCCGGCCGCCTGCAGCAGGTGATCGTCCAGGCCGACGCGCCGTTCCGGATGCAGATCGGCGACGTGCTGAAGCTGTATGTCCGCAACGAGTCCGGCGGGATGGTCGCGCTGTCCGAGGTGGTCACTCCGGCCTGGACCACGGCGCCCGCCCAGATGACCCGCTTCAACGGCTATCCGTCGGTGCGCCTCACCGGATCGGCCGCGCCCGGCGTGTCGAGCGGTCAGGCGATGGCCGAGATGGAGCGACTGGCCGCCCAGCTTCCCGGGGGCTACGCGGTCGCGTGGACCGGGCAGTCGCTGCAGGAGAAGCTGGCGGGCGCCCAGGCCCCCGCCTTGCTCGCCCTGTCGATGCTGGTCGTCTTCCTGGTCCTGGCGGCCCTCTATGAGAGCTGGTCGATCCCGCTTTCGGTGATGCTGGCCATCCCGCTGGGCCTGATTGGCGCTCTGGCCGCGGTGCTGTTGCGAGGCCTGCCCAACGACGTCTTCTTCAAGGTTGGCCTGATCACCATCATCGGCCTGTCGGCCAAGAACGCCATCCTGATCGTCGAGTTCGCCAAGGCCAGTCGCGCCCAGGGCATGGGGCTGACCGAAGCGGCCATCCATGCCGCCAAGCTTCGTCTGCGTCCGATCCTGATGACCAGCCTGGCCTTCGCCCTCGGGGTGGTTCCCCTGGTTATCGCGTCAGGCGCCAGCGCCGAAACCCAGCACGCCATCGGAACGGGCGTGTTCGGCGGGATGATCACCGGCACCCTGCTGACGATCGTCCTGGTTCCCGTCTTCTTCGTCGTGGTCGTCGGCGCGGCGGAGCGCCTGTCGAGACGACACAACGCCGCCTCGGCGGAGGGCTGATCCATGCGTGCTCTGATCTTTTGTAGCGCGGCGCTGCTGGGCGCCTGCTCGGTCACGCCTCGGCTGGAGCTTCCGGCGGCGCCGGTGGCCGCTTCCTATCCCGTGCTTCAGGGCGGGGTGGCGGCGGATATCCCCGCGGCGAGATCACTCGCCTGGAAGCAGGTCTATGGCGATCCCAGGCTTCAAGCCCTCATCGGCCAGGCTCTGGAGCAGAGCCGCGATCTCCGGGCCGCCCTGTTGAGCGTCGAGGCCGCCCGCGCGGAACGCGGCGTCGCGCGCGCCGCCCTGGGGCCCGATATCGCCGCCAGCCTGGCGCGGACGCAGGAGCGCTCGCCGACCCAAGGACGAACGGACGCCTTCGCGGCCAATCTCGGGCTGACGGCGTTTGAGCTGGACTTGTTCGGACGCCTACGCGCTCAGTCCGGCGCCGCGTACGAACGTTATCTCGCTAGCGAGACCGGCGCGCGTAGCGCGCGGATCGCCCTGATTTCCGCCGTCGCGACGGCCTATCTCGACGAGCGGCTGGCCCAGGAGCAGCTGGCGCTGACCGAAGCCACGCTGTCGGACTGGCGCGCATCGCTCGACATCGCCCAGCGGCTAAAGTCGGCCTCGCAGGCCAGCGGCCTCGACGTCGCTCAGGCCGAGGGCATGGTGCGCCAAGCCGAAGCGGATCGCGAGGCCGGTCGTCGGACCCTCGCCCGGGCCCGCAATGCTCTTGAGCTCGTGGTCGGCGCGCCCGAACCGGGTCCGCTCCCGCCTCCCATTTCCCTGGCCGATCAGCCGCTTCCGACCCAGCTGGAGCCCGGCCTTCCCGCCGAACTGCTGGTCCGTCGACCCGATATCGCGCAGGCCGAGCACATGCTGCGCGCCGCCAACGCCGATGTCGGCGCCGCGCGCGCGGCCCTGCTGCCGAGGATCTCGCTGACGGGCGCGCTCGGCGGCGCCAGTTCGGATCTCGGTGCCCTGTTCGATTCCGCAAGCCGCGCATGGTCCTTCGCCCCCCAGATCACCCAGCCGATCTTCAGGAGCGGCCAATTGCGGGGCGCCGTGGCCTTGAGCAAGGCGCGCAAGTCGCTCGCGGTGACCGCCTACGAACGGCAGATCCAGGTCGCCTTCCGGGAAGTCGCCGACGGCCTGGCGGCCCAGGCCACTTTCGCCAACCAGGTCCATGTCCAGGAGGGCGTGGCCGAGGCCGCGGCGCGGCGCCTGCAACTCTCGGAGCTACGCTATCGCGCAGGCCTGGACGGTCGCCTTGAGCTGCTCGACGCGCAGCGCACCGACTATGCGGCGCGCCAAGCGCTGCTGTCGCTCAGACACGACCAGCTCGCGGCCATGGTCGCGCTCTACGCCGCGCTCGGCGGCGGTCTGGAGCCCACCTAGCGATCCCGTAAACCGCCGAACTTGAAGCCTCGTGAAAGACGATCCGCTCGCTCCCCCGACGCACGCCCTGGTCCTCGCCTACTTCGCGCGGCGCGAGGACATGCGTCGCTTTCTCTCCGTTCGGACCCGCGCGAGCGCGGACGTCGAGGACCTGATGCAGGATCTCTTCCTCAAGGTTCAGCGGGTGGATGGTGAGACGATCGAGAATCCATCGGCCTATCTCTACCGATTGGCGTCGAACTTGCTGCTGGACCACATCCGCGCTCGGCGACGCTCCGAGACCCGCGACGCTGATTGGCGGCGCGTAAGCCACACAAACCTGGACGGAGCCGACATCACGGACGCACCGGACGCCGAGGCCGCGGTGGACGCTCGCTTGCGGCTAGAGCGATTGACCCAGGCGCTGGCGGACCTGCCCTCCAAAACGCGGCAAGTCTTCTGGCTGCACAAGTTCGATGGACTGACCCATGCTCAGACAGCCGAGCAACTCGGAATTTCGCGAAGCTCGGTCGAGAAACACATGGCGCGAACGCTCCAGCACTTGCTCACGAAAGTCAGGCGATGACGCCCTGATCGACTACGCCGCCCGAGGCGAGACGGGCTTCCAAATCGCCGGTCTGAAAGGCGACGTCCCATGCACAAGGACGCCGGCCGCCGGCGACTGTGTCTGGCCGGCGGCGGCCCCGCCGAGGCCGGACGCAGAGCGGCTTAACCCCGTCCATCTTCTCGGGGAAGATCACTGCAAGGGTGCTCAGATTTCGAGCTCCAGCAGCGGAACAAATTGTTGGCCACCGTGCATGTCGCGTTCGAAAGCGCCGCCCTGCGCGTGTCGGCGCGGATAGGCGTACTTGATCACCGCCAGATCGGGGACATCGACGCGCTTGGCCGAGCCCGGATCGAGCCGCAGCGCCTGCTCGATCGCCGTCGTGGCCAAGCCCGCCGCATCCCTGCTGATGTCGTAGACGTCGCGCGAGGGGAAGAAGATATCGACGGTGATCCAGAACGGCCCCGCCGCTTTGGAGCGCACGTAGCGGGCGACGTCTTTCAGTTTGGCCATCAGGCGATCTCCGGGATGGGGCTGTCGATCATGTCGCGGCGAACCAGCTCCATCCCATCCTGTGTCGCAACGACATGGTTGAGGACGAACTCATAGGCGCGGCCGCGCTCGACCTCGGCCGGCGAGAACGGAAAGCCGTAGCTGGGCAGCTCCTTTCCGCGACGAACCGGGAAGTGGAAAAAGTAGGGATTGCAGGTCCTGGCGATGCGCGTGGCCAGGTCCTGGGTCTCGGCGGTGGCCACGAACATCAGGCCGATCTCGCGCGGCGGCGGGGTCCCTTCGGCGGCGGGAAGCCCCGAGACCGCGTTCCAGCCATAGGGGCGCAGCGAAATATCGAAGGCGTCCGGCGTCAGGCCCATGACCTTGCGCACGCGCTCGACCAGGGCCGCGTGAAGCGTCGCGACGAAGCCGTCGACCACCGCCAACACCGCCGGATCGGCGATACCGACCCACATCAGGGTCTGGAACGGCCCCAGCGCCGCGCCTTCCAGCTTCATCGTGTAGGGCCTGGGCAGGAATTGCGATCCGGTCACCCGGACGCCCCGCTCGCCGATCGCCTCGTACCGGGCGTGCGTCACGTCCAACACGCCGCCGGGCTCGGTCAGGATGAAGGGATCGCTGTTCTCGTACAGCATGTGCGAGGAGACGCTGTAGACGTCGCAGCGGTTCTGGCTGCTGAGCGGCCAGACCTCGAAGGCTTCGCGCCCGACCTTGATCAGGACGCCGCCGTCGGTGGGATCGGCCGTGCAGAGCCCGCCGCATTCCGAGATCTTGCCCGCGTGCCAAGCCGCTCCCGCTCCCGCACCGCGCATCAGCGGCACGGCGGCGATGACGGCGGTGTCGGTGGTCCGCCCGCCCAGGACGATGTCGGCGCCGTCCTTCAGCGCGGCGATGTAGGGCTCGGGCCCCATCAGCGCGACAATATGCTCGCAGCGCTCGATCGTGGCCGCATCCAGCGGCCCCAGCGGCGCCAGGGGCAAGACCTTGCCGCCCTCCAGCTTCGCCAGCACCTGTTCGCGGCTCAGCTCCGAATGCAGGGTCGCGATCCTGGGATTCTGCCCAAGCTCGGCGGCGACCTCTTGCGCGATATTGAGCGTCCAGGCCACCCCGGCGTCGCCGCCGGCCGTGCCGCAGGTGCCGATGAGCAGCGGCACGCCATACTTCGCCCGCGCCGCCATCAGCACGCGCAGGTCCGATTTCACGGCCTCGCGGCTGTACTTGGAGACGCCCGTCGCCAGGCAGGACGGACCGCTGTCGGTCGAGCCCGCGTCCAACGCGATGGCGTGGGCGCCCTGTGTCAATCCCGCCTCCACGTGTTCGGGATCGATGCCGGCGCCCAGCGCGCCGACGGGGACGACGACGAGGGTGTCTTCGAAATCGGTCATGATGCGCTCCGCGCGAGAACTGAGGCCGCCCACGCCTCGGCGGTCGGGGCGACGGAAGAATTTCCGGACAGGGGGACAGCGCCGAAGGCCACGGCGGCCAGAATCATCAGCGTCATCAACGCCACGGCCCACTTCAGGCCAAATCGCTGCATCGCGCCGACATCAACCTCGAGCAGGCCGGCGACCAGATAGACGGCCGCCACAAGCGGGCTCAGCACATGGACCGTCTGGCCCAGCAGCGAGGCGCGGGCGATGGCTTCGGGCGCGATGCCGTAGGCCTGTCCCATCTCGGCGATAATCGGAACGATGCCGAAGAAGAACGCGTCGTTGGACAGGAAGAAGGTCATGGGGCCGCTGGCGAAAGCGGTGACCACGGCCAGATGCGGTCCCCAGGACGGGGGCAGCACGGCAAGGAAGGCCTTGCCCATCTCGCCGACCATGCCGGTTCCCTCCAGGACGCCGGTGAAGGTCGCGGCCGCGAAGACCAGCACGACGATGCCCATCACCGCCGGGGCATGAGCGGCCAGGCGGGCGCGCTGGTCGTCCAGCCTTGGATAGTTGAGGGTCAGGGCGATCGCGAAGCCGACCATGAACACCACCGGCAGCGGCGCCAGGCGCAGGATGGCCGCCAGAAGCACCGCGATCGTCAGGCCCAGGTTCAGCCACCACAGCTTGGGTCGCGCCACGGCGGCCTGGGCGGGATCGACCCGCCAGACGTCGGGAGCCAGGTCCTGCACGCCCAGTCGTCGGCGCTCCACGTCGCCCAGACGCCAGGCCAGGGCGGCGACGCCCAGCAGCCCGACCGCCATGACCGGGATCAGCGGCAGGAAGATCGCATTCGGGTCGACCTGCAGCACCGCCGCCAGCCGCGCCAGCGGCCCGCCCCACGGCACCATGTTGATGATGGCGTTGGACGATCCCAGCAGCACGGCCAGAATCAGCGGGTTCATGCCCAGTTGGCGATAGATCGGCAGGAAGGCCGTGATCGTCACCATGGCGGTCGTCGCGCCATCGCCGTCCAGCGAGACCATCGCCGCCACCGCGGCCGTGCCCAGGGCGACCTTGCGCGGATCGCCGCCGACCATGGCCAGCACCCGGTCGACCAGCGGCCGAAACAGTCCCGCGTCGATCATCACGCCGAAGTAGAAGACCGCGAACAGCAGCACCGCAGCCGTTGGGGCCAGCTTCACCAGGCCCTTGACGATCATCGGACCCATGGCCGGACCAAAGCCGCAGAACGCCGCGACCAGGACGGGCACGAGTATCAAGGCGACCACGGCCGACAGCCGCCGGGTCATGATCAGCGTCATGAAGACGGCGACCATGCCGAACCCGGTGACGGCGAGAAGCGAGGAGTTCACCGCCGCCCCCTCAGTAGCGCCAGCGCAGGGTCGCGCCGTACGTCCGGGGCGGACCGAAATAGGCGAACTGGCCGCCCGCGAGAATGTACTGGTGGGTGATGGTCACCTCGTCCGTCAGGTTCTTGCCCCAGAGCATCGCCTCCCAACGTCCGTCGGGGCTGCGATAGCCCAGCCGCGCATCGACCAGGGTCCGCGCCGGCCGGACGTTGATAGGATTGTTGTCGATATCATCGAAGATGAAGCTCTCGTAGTTGACGTCCACCGCGCCGAACGCCGTCCCGCCGCTCGCCAGCGCCCGCTCGTAGGCCGGCGACAGCGAGATCTTGTGGCGCGGATTGCGGTTCAGCCGGTTGCCCGACAGATCAGCCCCACCGGTGACGAGATCGACGAAGCGCGCGTCGGTGAAAGCGTAGGCCGCGCCCAGCGAAAATCCGCCGCCCGGCGTCCACTGCGCCGTCACCTCGGCCCCACGGATGCGCGCCGAGCCCGCGTTGGTCGTGATGGTGTCGAAGCCGACCGTCCGGCGAACCTGCAGGTCGTCGTAGTCGATCCAGAACAGGCTGGGATTGAACAGCAGGGTGCGGCCCAGCAGCTGGCTCTTCAAGCCAATCTCATACGACGTGGCGATCTCGGCGTCGAAGGGCGTGGCGGCCGAGGCCGGCGTCGAGGGGGTGTCCTGGTAGCCGCCACTCTTGAAGCCCGTCGAGACCGAGCCATAGACCATGGCGGCGTCGGACAGTTCATAGTTGCCGCCCAGGCGCCAGGTCAGCTGGTTCCATGAGTCCGAGGCGCGCACCGCATAGCGGCTGGCTGCGCGGACCAAGGCCGTGCTGGCCTGGGTCGAGACGCCGTAGTCCTTCTTGTCGCGCGAATAGCGCAAGCCGCCGAAGACCTTCAGGCGATCGGTCAGGGCGTAGGTGACATCGGCGAAAGCCGCGGCGCTGTCGGTCACATTCTTCTGGTCGTACTGGTCGCGAGCCAGGAACGTGTTCGACGGCGCCGGTGGGCTGTCCAGCACCAGCAGATCGGTGCGGCTGGTGTCGGCGCGGTAAAGATAGAGCCCCGTTACCCAGGACAGCGGCCCACCCGGCGCCGCCGTCAGACGCAGTTCCTGGCTCCAGAACTCGGTCTCCTCGTACTGGCCGCCGCGGATATTGATGCGGTTGGTGGTCGGATTGCCGCCGTCGCCATCCCCGAAAGAGTCGTAGTCCAGCCAGCGATAGCTGCCGACATACGACAGGATGGCGGCGCCGAAGTCGTAGTCGAGATTGAACCTCAGGCCGTAGGTGTCGCGATCGTCGCCGCCGTTGATGTCCATCCGGGTGACGCCCGGATCGCGGTCGACGGCGTTGCGCCAGACCGCCGCGCTGGAGCTAGCCGGATCGACGCCGATCGTGTGACGCGCGGGCAAGGTGGCGCGATTGCGCGTGCCGTCGGCGGCGATCAGGGCCGTCAGGCGGTCGTTCGGCTTGAACAGCAGTTGGGCGCGCAGGCTCTGGGTGTCCTCGTCCTGCACGCGATTGTTCAGGTAGAGGTTGCGCACGAAGCCGTCGTGCTGGCGGGTGCTGGCGCTGATCCGCAGGGCCACGGTGTCGCCCAGCGGCAGGTTGGCGTAGGCCGCCAGCTCGCGCCGGTCGTAATTGCCCAAGGTCGCTGCGACGCTCGCGTCGAAACCGGCTAGGCTGGGCCGGCGGCTGACCACGTGCAGCGCGCCGCCGACGACATTCTTGCCCCAAAGCGTCCCCTGCGGGCCCTTGAGCACCTCGATGCGCTCGACGTCGAAAGCGTCGAAGGCCACGGCCGCCGGCCGGCCCATATAGACCTCGTCGATGAAGACCGCCGTCGACGGATCGCCCGCCGCCCCGCGGTCGGACGAGCCGATGCCGCGGATGGCGGGCCGCGGCTGGCTGGTCGGGAAGGCGTCAAAGTTCAGACCGACGGTGCGGTTTGCGACCTCGCTCACCTCGGTGATGCGGGCCTGCTCGACCTGCTTGGCGCCGAAGACGTTCATGGTGATCGGCACGTTCTGGACGTTCTCCGCCCGGCGCTGGGCCGTGACCACGACCTCCTCGATCGTGGCGGACGGCTGCGGTGCGGTCGAGACCTGCGCGGCGACGGCGGACGCCGCGGCGGCCAATGCGACGCCCAGCGGCGCGGCAGCGATGATCGCCTTCTTCATGGCTGTTTCCTTTCCCTCTGATGCGGCTCTACGGCCGTCTTGAGCGCAAGGACACACAGCGCATCAACGTTCGTCAATCTTGACGAATTGCGTCAATGTTTGGAGAAAGGCCCATGAGCGATGATCTTTACATGGACGCGCCGGAAGCGGCCGAAGCGCTCGGAATCTCGGTTCCGACGCTGTACTCGTATGTCAGTCGCAAGGGGCTGCGGTCGTTCGCCGTGCCGGGCACCCGGCGCCGCCGCTACTGGCGCGCCGACATCCTGGCGCTGCTGGCGTCCTTCGAGCCGCAGGGCGGCGAACCGCCCGCCCCGTCCACGCGCATCACCCTTCTAACGGCCACCGGCACCTATTATCGCGGCCATGACGTCGTCGACCTGGCCGACCGTGCAAGCGTCGAGGATGTCGCGGCCTTGCTCTGGCAGGCTCCGGCGGATCAGATCTTCACGGATCGCCTGCCGCACGCGCCACCCATGCTCCCGGCGATGCTGGCCGCCCTGCAAGACGCCCCAACGCTCGACCGGGCGATGTCGATGCTGCCGCTGATCGAGCGCGCCAACCCGCGGGCCTTCGACCTGTCTCCGGCCGGCTTCGCCGCCTCCGGCGCGGACGCCCTGCGCTGGCTGACCGCGCTGATCCTGGGCGCAGACGCACCGTCGCCCGCGCCGGTGCATCGCGCGATCGCCGACACATTGGGCGCGGACCTGGTTTTCGCCGACCTGATCCGGCGCGCTCTGATCCTGATCGCCGACCACGAGTTCGCCGCCACCACCCACGCCGTGCGGGCGGCGGCCAGCACAGGACTGACACCCTATGCGGCGGTGCTGGTCGGCCTGGTCGCGGCCACCGGTCAGAAGGCCAAGATCCAGCGTTACGAAGCCGTTCGCCGTCTGGTGTTGGAAATCCTCGGCGCCGCCGATCCAGCCCAGCCGATCATCTCGCGCTTCCGGGCCGGTGAGGACCTGGCGGGTTTCGAGACCCTGCCGATGCACAGGGGTGGCGACCGGCGCGCCCAGGCCCTGCTGTCGGCCTGCCGCGCCGGCCTGGTCCACGACCCTCTGTTCCAACGGCTGGAGACAGCCGTTGGCGTCGTCACGGACCTGACCTCGCGCGAACCGGGCGTCATCGTGCTGCTGGCCTTCCTGGGTCATCGCCTGGGCCTGGCCGGCAATGAACTGGCGTTGGGCACCATCGGCCGGGCCATCGGCTGGATCGCGCACGCACAGGAGGCCATGGCCGAGCCGATGATCGGTCGCAGCGCCCGAGCCAGCTATGACGGGCCGCTACCGACGGGCGCTTTGGAGAGGGGGTCGGGAGGCGGGATATAGGCTTGTGACGCCCGATTGCCCCATTGGCTTGCATCGTCTGAGGATCAGCCATTCGAGCTTGACCACGTGCGCCGAAATCGCCCGCCAGACTCCGGCGCGGCGAACATGGACGTAGGCCGATGTCGGCGGCCGCGGCCGCCGACCGAGAGCCGACCGCGATCGTCATCGAGATCGACCAGATCGTTCGAGCGAAACTGACGAAAGCGCAACTCACCGCCCTTGCCGATGTGAGGCGCTATTTGCTGGTCATTTCCGGATGGATGCGCAGCGCATCGCCGACACGCGGCTTTCCCGCCAGACCCGCGATGCGCGGGAGAGCCGCGATGACGATGTCCAGCGAGACCTTGTTGAGCGACCGATAGATAGCGGTCAGGTCCTCGAAGCGCCAATCACCCAAGCCCTCGGCCGGATTGGATATGACGACCAGGCTCGCGTAGTTGACGCCGGCCATGCGGGCATAGGCCATTTCGGACCCCACGTTCATGGTCACCATGTCGCCGCCGATCTGCTTGAAGAAGCGGATCTCGGCCGGCGTCTCGAACCGCCCGCCCGCTGCTTGGATCACCACGCCGCCCTTGTGGACCCTGATGTCTTTCAGCGAGGCGTCGGCGGCTAGGCGCTTGCGGGTTTCGTCGACCAGGATGTCGTCCAGAAGCGGGTCCGTCGCCGGCGTGTAGCGCGGCAGGATGGTCTCGCCCGCGGCGTAGATCTGCTTGGGCAAGGCGCGCGGCCGCGAGATGTTGAAGTCGATGAAGTCGCTGGGGACCACGAAGTCGCGAGTCTTCATCTCGGGATTGACGCCGCCGGCCGTCGCCCCGCCGATCGCTTCCTTGACGCCCAGCTTGTAGAGCGCCGTCCAGGTCTCGACCCAGCGCCCCTGCCCGTGGCCGTGGATGTAGTAGAAGTCGACGCCATTGGCCTTGCCGCACGCGATCTCGGGCGACTCCCCCACCGGGGTCTGGATGCGGAATGTCTGACCCAGGTAGCTGGAATTCAGCAACGCGTCGTTCAGATAGGTCCCACCGATGACGGCGATGGTGGCTTTGCATGGCGCGGTCGCCACGGTCTGGGCCATGGCCATTCCCGCCGAGACCATCGCCACAAAGCCCGCCAGAGCGGATCCCAAGGCGAATCTCCAGCCGGCTCCGCGCCCCGGCCTGGCGAAACCTGTTCTCGCGTCGAGCAGGCGCCCGCGCGACGGGCGCAACGCGCCAACACATTCGGCATCGGTCGCCGATCTCACGCCAGTAAGTAACAGCTTCATTATCCAACACCCCACGCGGCCACGTCGCCGCTATCTGTCTAGCGACGAAGAACGAGGTCCGTCGCCATGGCGCGCCTGGCTTCAGGGACGTCGCGCGCATCCCGCGCGAATTGCCCTCTTATTTGGCGTACCGGCGCCCTCCTCGGGGGCACGGCGAAGGATCGGGAAGACCTATGAGCGGCAAGGCCTCGCAAGGCGCGACTGGAACGACAGCCGCGCTGGACCGTCACTTCGGGATCAGCGCGCGGGGGTCCAGCGTTCGGACCGAAATCCTGGCCGGGGCCACGACATTTGTCGCCATGGCCTATATCATCATGGTCAACCCGGCGATCCTGTCCGATGCGGGCCTTCCGGTCGCCGCCGTGGCCGTGGCCACCTGCATCGCCGCCGGATTCGCCACCCTGGCCATGGGCTTGGTCGCCAACGTGCCCCTCGCCCTGGCGCCCGGCATGGGCTTGAACGCCTACTTCACCTACACCGTCGTGCTGCAGATGGGCGTGCCCTGGCAGGTCGGTCTGGGCTGCGTGTTCCTGTCGGGAGCGATCTTCCTGCTGCTGACGGCGGCCGGCGTCCGGCAGATGATCATCGCGGCCATTCCCGTACACCTCTTCGCCTCCGTCGCTGGCGGCATCGGCCTGTTCATCGCCTTCATCGGTCTGAAGAACGCCGGCATCGTGGTCAGCAATCCGGCGACCTTCGTGGCCCTAGGCGACCTGCGTCAGCCAGGTCCCGCCCTGGCGCTTCTGGGGCTGCTGCTGATCGCCGGCCTCAGCGCCTGGCGGGTAAAGGGCGCCCTGCTGATCGGCATCGTCGTCACCAGCATCATTGCCTGGCTGTGCGGCCAGGTCGTGTTCACGCCTCAGCCCTACAGCCTGACCGCGATGACGCAGACGGCGTTCAAGCTGGATATCGCCGGCGCCCTGGGTTTCGGCGGGCACGGCCTGGGCCTGCTCGAGATCATCTTCGTCTTCCTGTTCGTCGATATCTTCGACAACATCGGCACCCTGGTGGCGGTGACCAAGCGCGCCGGCCTTGTCGACGCGGCGGGCAAGATCCCGGGCCTGAACCGCATCCTGACCACTGACTCGGTGGCGACCATGGTCGGAGCCGTGGTCGGCACCAGCACCGTAACCAGTTATGTCGAGAGCGCCGCTGGCGTGCAGGCCGGCGGCCGCACGGGCCTGGCCTCGGTGGTGACCGGCATCCTGTTCCTGCTGGCGGTGTTCGTGGCGCCCTATGCCCAACTGGTCCCCGCGGCGGCGACAGCCCCCGCCCTGATCATCGTCGGCGGCCTGATGATGGCGCCGCTGGCCGAGGTCGACTGGGACGACGCCTACACCGCCGTGCCCGCCTTCCTGACGCTGATCATCATTCCACTCACCTTCTCGATCGCCAACGGCCTGGCGTTCGGCGTCACGGTCTTCGCGGCGCTGAAGATCGTGCGCGGCCAGGCCCGACGCGGCGACTGGCTGCTGTTCGTGCTCGCGGGCCTGTTCGTCGCCCGCTTCGTCTGGATGACGGCGGGCTGAAACAGGACAGGCTCTACGGGGCGAGCTTCGGGACGATAGCCTTCATCTGGGTCTCGAAGGTGTCGAAGGCCCGCTCCAGACGCCACTGATCGCGCGCCTTGGGGCTGGTCTTCAGCACCGCCGCGCAGGGTCCGGACGGCGTCGGGCCGCTGGCGTCGGCGCAGGGACCATCCCACAGGCTCGCGCCTTGCAGGAAAGAGTAGGTCAGGCTGTCGCGCGACATCTGCTTCAGCTGACCGTAGCGCACGCCCTGTTCCAGCACCGCGCGCATGTATTCGTGGGTCAGATCGCTGCGTGAAACGCCCAGGTCGTCCGTAGACAGGGTCACGGGCACACCGGCGGCCAGATACAGCGGCAGCGGATGGTCCTTGCCCTTCACGCCCAGGATGACGTCGTTGCTGGTCAGGTTGATCTCGACGGCGATCTTGTCGCGGGCCATGCGCGCCAACAGCTTTTCGGCGTCGTCTTCGTAGGCGATGTCGACCCCGTGGCCGATACGGCGGGCCCCGGCGATTTCGACCGCCTCGGCGATATGGAAGCGCAGGTCGCGCGGCGGCGTCAGGCCCATGGCCAGCTCGCCCGCGTGGAGGGTCAGGGGCACGTCGGGATACAGCGTCTTGAAGAAGGCGAAGAGGCGCATGTGCAGCCGGTAGTCGCGCAGCGACACCGGCCCGTCCTCGGGCTCCAGGATGTTGATCCCGACATAGCGCGGATCGGCCTTCACCAGGGCGAAGGCGGCGGCCATCTGGCCGAACACCACCTCGGGCGGGCGCTGGCGCGAGATCGACAGCAGATAGCGCAGCGTCACATCGCAGGCCGGCTCGGGCTTGGCGGTCTCACAACGATTGAGGGCGACAATGGCCTTGTCGTTGGCGTCAGCCTCCGCGACCGCCGCCGGCGTAGCCTTGGCGATGGCTGGTTTCAGCTGATCGAGACGGGCTTGCAGGATCCTGGCGTCCAGGCGCTGAGGCGGCGAGCCGTCGGCCGTCTGGACCCACGGATCGGACCACGGGATGGCGGCCGAAGCCTGGACGACCGCCCGCGAGGCGCTCGAGCCGGCCATCAGCTCCAGATACAGGGTATTGTCGAGCGCGGCCTGGCGCAGAGCCTCGGCCTGGATCCGCACGCCGCGGTCCTCGCCGCCGCCCCGTCCCGAGCGGCCAAAGGTGCGGAAGAAACGACGATGGCCGGAGATTTCCGGATCGCCTACCCCCTGCTCGAAGCGGCGGGTGGAGAGCGCATCGACGATGTCGCTGTAGAGGTCGGGGTCTCGCTCGGGCAGGCCTTTCAGCGCAACCCGATCGGCGTTGGCCTCGCCGGCGCAAGGGGCCGATACCAGGGACTGGGTCGACCTGGAGAAACAGCCATCGGCCGCCGCGGCCCAGGCGATGAAGTCCTCGGCATAGGTGCCGCCGCCCGCGTGGTTGTGCAGGTCCGCGCCCTTGGGCAACTTGGTCAACAGCACGCGCAGCAACGGCGGCGACGTCGCCGCCTTAGCGAACAGGGCGTCCAGCTCGGTGTCCGCGGACGTCCCGGCGATCGCCGGACAGGCGGACGCCAGACAGCTGGCGGCGAACAGGGCCACGAGAGCCTTCATGGATGCGGACATCATGCGCTGCCCCCTAATATGGAATCGGCCCCGGCGCGAACGCCGGGGCCGAAGCTTAAGCGGTGAAAACTAGAACTCGAAGCGGGCCCCCAGGCGGACCCGCCAGACGCCCAGTTGGGCGTTCGGCTGCAGGGTCGGCTTGGTGAAGGCGGTGTAGGAATACTGGTTGCAGCTTGAGCCGACCTGCTGGGCGCAGGCGACGTTCACCACCGAGGTCAGCGGGTTGTAGGTCCTGTAGGAGCCCCAGTCGCTGTTGATCAGGTTCAGCAGGTTCTCGACATCGCCGAACAGCTTGAACCGAGCCGAGCCGAGGAACGGCGCGGGCACCTCCTGTTCGACGTGCAGGTCGACCTTGAAGTAGTCCGGGGACTTCTCCGTATTCTTGCCGATCACGCCCTGGCTCAGGTCGTTGGCCCGCACGAAGTCGCGGAACGCCTCATAGACCGCCGTCGAGGCATAGCTGACCTTGGAGTCGGCGGTGATGCTCGACACGTCCGGCACGTACAGCAGGTAGCGGTTGCCGCCACCGGTCGTTCCGAACAGGGTCGAGCGGCTGTTGGACAAGGTGGTGTTCATCGTCAGGCTGTAGGGCGAGCCCGAACGCAGTTCCCCGAACAGATTGAAGCTGGTCTTGTAGTCGCCGAAGAAGGCGTGGGCGTAGTCGATGTTGAACTTCCAGTTGTCCCGCACCTCGTAGCTGGACCGGCCATACGCCGGCTGGTTCGGATCGACCATCGGCTGGCCGCCATAGGTGCCGCTGGCCGTCGAACCGCCCGAGGCGTAGCTGCCCATGTCCGACAGCGACTTCACGTCCGAGTAGGTATAGCTGATGCCGGTATCCAGGCCGAAGTCGAAGGACTTGCTGGCCCGGGCGACGGCGATGACCGACTTGCCCTTGTCGGTGCTCAGCATGGCCAGGTCGCTGTTGGCCGTATTGGTGTAGGTGTCGGCATAGATCGGGCGGCCGTCGGGCGCCGTCCCGACCTTGGTCAGGCGCAGATCGGTATAGTAGGCGGCGGAGTCCGCGCGCCCATAGAACAGGTCCGCGCCGAAACGCCAGCCGTCACCCAGTCGCTCGCCCAGATCGGCCACGTAGTCGACCGACAGGTTGGTCTTCCACTGCGCCGGCAGCTTGAAGGTCGGCAGGATGAACGAAGTCGGCGAGGCCCCGAGGGCGGAAGTGTTGGTCTGCAGGTAGCTCGACACCAGGGGGTCGATCTTGTTGCCCTGGACATTGTTCAGGGCCGCCGCGCAGATCGCCGCGGCGTTGGCCACCGTCGCCGGGATAGTGCAGCCCGTACCGCCGACGGCGCGGCCGATCGTGACCGTGTTGGTGAACACGCCGGCGTTCGAGAAGCTGTTGCCGACGAAGACGTCTGGCGCGCCGCCGTTGAACAGGCCCACGCCCGTGCGCACCGTCAGGCGATCGGTCGGCCGCCAGGTCAGGCCGACGCGCGGCTGGACAACCAGGTTGCCGTCGATATTGGCGTTGTTGGCGAAGCCGTAGCGATTGACGAACGACGTCTTGAGCGGCGCCTTGTCCTTCATCTCGTAGCCGTCGAAACGGACGCCGGCGGTGACGTTCAGCTCCGGCGTGATGTCCCAGCTGTCCTGAGCGCCGAAGGTCAGCTGATCATAGTCGAAGCTGGCGCTGGCGTCCGACAGCTTGCCCGTGATCGAGTACTGGTACAGAAGCTGGCCGGCCTGGCGGGCCTGGAAGTCCGCCAGGGAGTCGAAATAGTAGGTGCCCAGCGAATTGGCCACGAACGTGTTGCTGATCTTCAGCCGGCTGTAGGACGCGTGCAGCTTGAAGGCATGGTCGCCGAGATTGTAGCGGGCGACGAATTCGGCGCCATACTGCTTTTGCCCGACGACGTCAGCCTGGCTGAAGGCTTCGGTGCCGAAGATCAGTCGCGGCGTCCCCGTCTGAGTGCACTGGTTCAGCGAACCGACGGCGACCGGGTCGAGGCAGACGGTGATGTCGCTGTAGCCTGGCGAGCCGAACGAGATCGGGACCTTCATCGAGTCGCGGTAGTTGACCCGCACCTCCGTGCTGAAGGCGTTGGTCCAGCGGGAGTTCAGCTGCAGGACGTGGGTCTCGACCTTTTCCGGCTCGTGAGTGGCGTAGGAGCCCAGGCCCAGGCCCGGCGAGGTGATTGACGAGCTGCCGCCGCTCAGCGCGATCGTCTCACCCTTGTTCTGGATGGTCGAATACGACAGGCGCTGGTTGTCGTTGATGTTCCAGTCGAGCTTCAGCGTCCATTTCTTGTCCTTTTCAGGACGGCTGGTCAGCACGCCGAGCGTGTCGTAGCCGTAGACCGACTTGGCGATCGAGGTGACCTGATCGACCTGGGCCTGGGTCAGGTTCGGAATGGCGTTGCCCGAACCGGGCGGGCCGAAGACCGACGGGACGGTCTCATCGAGCTTCTCGTAGGCGAAGGCGAAGAACAGCTTGTCCTTGATGATCGGCCCCGAGATGAAGGCGTTGCGCGTCTTGGAGGTCATCTCCTGCGAGAAGCTGCTGCCCTTGGACTTCGTGCCCATCAGGCTGTCGTCCGAATAGGTGTAACCGGCGGCGCCGGTGAACTTGTTGCCCCCCGAGCGCAGAACGACGTTGATCGAGCCGCCCTGGAAATCCCCTTCGGAGATGTCATAGGGCGCGATCTTGACCGACAGCTGCTCGATCGCGTCCAAGGGGATCGGGCCGCGCGCGCTGGGAAGGCCGCCTTGGTTCAGGCCGAAGTTGTCCGAGAAGCGCACGCCATCGACCGAGAAGCGGTTGGTCCGGCCGTTCTGGCCCGCGATCGAGACGCCGCGGGTGCTGGGATTGAACGAAGCGAACGGATCGCGACGGGCGATGTCGCGGATATCGCGAGACACCGAGGCTACGCTGGCGATGCTGTCGCGATCGAACACCGTGACCAGCGGGCCGCTCTTTTCCCCCCGCGTGGCGGTCACCACCAGGGCGTCGACCTGCGTGTCGCCCACGGCGACCGGCAGGACATAAGGCTGACCCACGCTCAGGAAGAGATTCTGCGAGGTCACCGGCGGGAAGCCCGGCGCGGTCACCGTCACGGTATAGGGGCCGCCTGGACGCAGACCGGTCAGGTTGAAGGCGCCGGCGCTGTTGGTGGTGGCGTTCGCGGTCGTGCCCGAGGGCTCGTGGACGGCGCTGACGCTGGCGTTGACGGCGGCCGCGCCGCCGGCGGTCACCGAGCCCCGGATCGAGGAGGTCGTCTCCTGGGCGACGACCGTCGTTCCGGTGGCCGCCAAGGCGAGCGCGATGGCGCTCGCGGCATAAAGATGTCGCATTTGGGTCCCCTTGAGATGGTGGGCCACGGTCCCCCCGAGCCACACCGAACTGAATCCGTTACGCCCGCCTCGCCTTCGACCGCGCTTGCGCGCCGAAGCGCATGGCCAGCCGTGAAGCGGAGTCTGCGGTGTTTCCCCCAACGGTCGGGACGCTTGGCGCGTCCTCGCGGCTGGACCGACCACGAGGGTCGATCCGCCGTTTCAGGTCGTTACTTCCCGTCGCCGGGAATCTTGTCGCGATAGACCGCCCAATTGCCCGAGAGCTCGTCGACGACCTTGCCGGCCACCACGAGGGCGGCGTAGGCGGCGGCGTCGCCGACCCCGGCATAGGGTCGGTTCATGCTGTCGACCGGACTCTCGCCCGGAGCCTGCTGCGAGTAGTTGCTGGCGGTGCGCAGGACGACCAGCCGGTCGTAGTCGGCCTTGCCGACCACGGTGAGCCGCCGCAGCGCATTGGCGACGCCGGTGTCCTCCATGGCGGTCATCACGAACCGGCTCTTGCCGCCACTGAAGTCCGTGGCGAGCTTGGCGTAGCGCTTGGTCAGCATTTCGCCGTGCCAGTAGGCCTGGCCGGAGATTTCGTCGCCAGTCAGCACGAAGGGCGGCTTGGAGCCGTTCGGATAGCTGGAGAAGCGCGCCCGCGCCGTCTTCAGCGCTTCGGTGTCCGGGAGCTGAATGCCCTTAGTCAGCCCATAGGCCCAGTCACGCAGGCCCGTGTTGAGCGGATAGTAGACGCTATCGGGCCGGCCGGCGCGCGGCGGCTGGAACGGCGGATAGCCGCCTGGCCATTCCGGCGGGGCCTCGCGCGGATCGACCCACTTGCCGAAGTCGACGTCGATGACGTTGCCGATCCACGCCGCCGACCCGGGCGAGGCCTCGTTCGGATTGACCCCGGCGATGGCCGCGATCACCCAGTAAGCCTTGGAAAGGTCGAAGCGCGGATCCGTCGCCAGGGCGAAGGTGGTGATGGCCGCATGGTTGGTGCCCACGCCGGTGCGGACGATCAGGACGCCCTTCGCCGGATCGTAGCCCAGCGGCGCGACGCCGTTCGGGAAGTCCAGCGTCTGGGGCGCCTTGGCCATCCACGCCTTGTCTTCCAGCGCATAGGCCGTGACGACGACGACACGGATCGGGATGGGGGCGGTGGCCGTGGCCGTGGCCGTGGACGCGGCGGGCGGCGAAACCGGCGCCTGCGCCAGGGCCGACGTCGCCGTCATCCCGGCGAAGGCCGCAGCCAAGAGGGATCGGCGTGTCCAGGCGGACAAGTTCAACATGATCGCAAATTCCCCCAACTGGGCCCTGTAACGCTACGCGAAGACCCTGGCGCCGCGGCGGATGGCCGGGGACGCTGAAAGCCTTGTTCTGGTCGGATGCAATGGCGCGCGGCGCTCGCCGGTCAAGCGAGCGCGGGAGTGGAAATAAATTCTTACTTCATGTGACGCCGTACCGGGCAAGCTCGCGCCTGTGCTGCCGCTTAGCGCGGCTCCAGGGAGTTGCTCGTCGGTGGCGGGGCGGCCAAGCCCCTTATGCCTCGCCATTCCGCTCTCGGCGCGACAAGCTTCAGATCTTTTCGAGTCTGGGCGTCATGCAAGGTCGAGGTTTCCCGCGAGCGCTTCTTCCAGCGCTTCTCCTGCTCTCGGCGGCCGCGCCGCCGCCGTCCGCCTTCGAGGTCGTCGCGCTAGGCGTCAACGGCGGCGTGGAAGAGCCGACGAGCGCCTACCATATCGTCGCCCATGGGAACCGGTCGGGCGTGATGTGCGACGTGGGCACGCTAGCTTCGGGCCTGGATCGGGCCGTGCGCAAGGGCCGCTACCCAGGGGCGGACTCGCGCGGACAGGTAATGGACTCCATCGCCGCCTACCTGATCACACACGCCCACCTCGACCATGTCGCGGGTCTTGTGCTGGCGTCTCCAGACGACACCCAGAAAGACATCATGAGCCTGCCGCAAGTGAACCAAGCGCTCGCGGATCACTATTTCAACTGGGTCGCATGGCCCAACATGGGCGACCGCGGCCCCTCGCCTCACATCGGCAAGTATCACTACAAGGACCTGGAACCTGGCGGGACGCCCGAGCCGATCGCAGGTACGGGCATGACCGTCACGGCCTACCCGCTGTCACACGGAGGCGTGACATCGACCGCGTTCCTGCTCCGGAGCGGACCGGACGCCTTCCTCTGCCTGGGCGACACGGGTCCCGACGCGGTCGAACACGCGACGAACCTGGAAGATCTCTGGCGCGCGGTGGCTCCGTTGGTGCGGCAAGGGCGGTTGCGGGGAATGCTGATCGAGGTCTCGTACCCCGACCCGGTCCCAGCCGCCAGACTCTACGGGCACCTGACCCCGATGTGGCTGAACACCGAGCTTCAGACGTTGCGCCGCATGACGCAGGACGACGCTCGCATGCGGGCTTTGCCGATACTGGTCACGCACATAAAGCCGTCGGGAGCGGCGCGATCGAGCCGTAGGTCGGTAGAGCGGCAACTGGAAAAGATCGGCTTCTTCAAATTCATGATAGCGGAGGAAGGGCGCAAATACGCTCTTTAGCTTTCGCCGCCGGATCACGTCGCCATCGGGTCGACCGCCTGTCTGACGTCCCCGCCCATCAGGCTCTGACCGCATCCTGAAAAATGGCCCAGCGCGAGCCGGGCCAGTTGATTGGATCTCTCAAAATCCGCGAAGGCGCGAAGCTCTCGCAGGCCTCCTTTCTGAGAGTCCTCCGACCGCATCTGGAAGAGAATAAGTCGCGACCAGATCGCCGAGGTCGCCATTCAACCATATTGCGCGAACGCGAGGCACGGGCTGAGTGAGCGATTGGCAGCCGAACGTCACGCGTCACGACAGGATCCGATAGAGCGCCACCGGTCGCGGTTCGGACGAAATGGCCCGCCGCGTAAGGTCTCACCCGGGAACGCGGCAGTTGCGCTATCTCGCCCAACAGAGTCGGACGTCAGTACGCAACGAGATTTTCGACTACGGCTCGGCGGCGGCGCACAGCCACTTTCCCTATGTCTCTGGCGTCGACTACGTCGAGCTCACGCCGCGGCGTCGCCGCTGGAGCCGCCCCCCCCTAAGCGGGAGCGCGGTGGTGGGTACAGGTCACCCTCGCAAGCTCGCTTACGAGCACACTGTGCGTGCCGCGATGGATGCCGCGCGGGAATTTCGCGCCCATGCTGGGGAAACTGGAGGGACGCCGAAAATCGGCCAGAGACCGATTGCTCGATCAAGCCGCAAGCATTTGGCTTTATTGGGAAAGGAGGATGGTGGACGCGACAGGGATTGAACCTGTGACCCCTACGATGTCAACGTAGTGCTCTCCCGCTGAGCTACGCGTCCGCCGAAGCGATCCGAAGCGCCTCGAGAGGCGTCCCGGCCGGGAAGGTGTGGGGGTATAGCGGCGGCTTCGCCGAGGCGCAAGCCGCCCTAAAACTTTTTAGGGCAACTTTTTAGGCGGCCATCATCTTTTCCACCTCGGCGACCAGGTCGCGCAGGTGGACGGGCTTGGACAGCACCTTGGCGCCCGCCGGCGCGCGGTCCTGGGCCGAGAGGGCGACGGCGGCGAAGCCGGTGATGAACATGATCCGCAGGCTGGGGTCGCGGGCGGCGGCCTGGCGGGCCACCTCGATGCCGTCCATGCCCGGCATGACGATGTCGGTCAGCAGCAGATCCCAAGGATGTTCCAGGTGCTGGACGGCTTCCTCGCCATCCGCGCAGGCCTGGACTTCGAAGCCGGCGCGTTCCAGCGCCCGCGCCAGGAAGCCGCGGAGGGAATCATCGTCTTCGGCGAGAAGGATGCGGGCCATGAGGTCACGTTCCAGGGAAAGTCGTCGATCGGAGACAGTCACCTTAGCGCGATGAGCGTAAATCGGGGATGAACCTAAGTGTCGCGGGCTGTGGACGAACCGCTATCGCGCTGTTTGTCGTTTGACCCGGCGCGGTCGGGCTTCGATGATGCCCGGATGAGCGCTTGGCGGCCCCTCTCGGCAGACAACGCCCCAAAGGACGGGGAGATGACCGCGCCGCTGGAGACGTTCGGCGGCCCGGCGTTCGAAGTGACGCGCGCCGCGCGAGCCGGAATCCCCCCGCCCACGGCCCTGGTGTTCGCTTCGCCCCATTCGGGCGGGATCTATCCGGAAGACATGATCGCCGCCGCGCGCCTGCCGGTCGAGACGCTGCGCGCCTCGGAGGACGCCTTCGTCGACCAGATCATCGCTGGCGCGCCGGCCCTGGGGGCCAGCGTCATCCGCGCCCGCCTCGCCCGCGCCTATGTCGATCTCAATCGCGAGCCGTGGGAGCTGGATCCCTCGATGTTCGCCGAGACCCTGCCCGACTACGCCCACGGCCGCTCGGCCCGGGTGGCGGCGGGGCTGGGCACGATTCCCCGCATCGCCGGCGAGGGGCGGCCGATCTACGCGCGCAAGCTGACCTTCGCCGAGGCCAGGGCGCGGGTGGAACTGACCCACCGCCCCTATCACGACGCGCTGGACCGCCAACTGGCGGCGGCGCGCGCCGCGCATGGGGCGGCGATTCTGATCGACTGGCATTCGATGCCGGCGGCCGCCGCGCACGGCCAGCGCGCCCGAAACGGCGGTCCGTGCGACATCGTGCTGGGCGACCGCTTCGGCGCGGCCTGCTCCCCCAAGCTGACGGGTCTGGTCGAGCGCGAACTGGAAACCCTGGGCTATCGCGTCGTCCGCAACGCTCCCTATGCCGGCGGTTACACCACCGAGCACTACGGCCGCCCGGCCCGGCGCACTCACGCCCTGCAGATCGAGATCAACCGCGCGCTCTACATGAACGAGACCACGCGCGAACCGACCGAAGGCCTGGCGCGACTCACGGCCGACGCCGCGTCGCTGACCAGGGTGTTGGCGGCGCTGGATCTCGCGGAACTGCGTTAGGGCGAGAAGGCCCCCGCGCCAGAATTGGGTCCGAGCCCGCCTCCCGACGCGCCTTGTCATGGATCAATGACGCCCGTGGCCGCCCGGACCAAAAAAAAGCCCGGCGAAACCGCCGGGCCAGTTCATTAGGGAGGAAACGCCCAGGAAGGGCAGAAGCGGCAGCGCCGCCTCACAGGAATGTTTATAGGGTGCGGCGCAAAAACAGGCAAGTGAAAAAGTCGCTGTTAATGTCGATTTTTTGACAGGAGTATCGCGCAACCCGTTGTGGGGTAAGGATCACAGAACAGCGCTACTCGGAAGTGCATTAAATTTAGGCATGTTGCAGCGCACAATTTGTTGCGTTTGAAACGGTCTCCAGTGAGAACACCTCGCAAACCCAAGGCTCATAAGGCTTTGCGAATGACACCGGTTACCTGCGACAAGTCTTTCCGAGCGTCAGGGGTGGATAAATCGGACGCAGTCGCGTAAAAGCCGCGCGCCTGACGCGCACAGCGTCATCTCCTATTCCTCCCGAAAGTCCGTCCGCTCCCATGTCCATGCGAAATATCGCCATCATCGCGCACGTCGATCATGGCAAGACCACCCTCGTCGACCAGCTGCTGGCCCAGTCGGGCGTCTTCCGCGCCAATGAAGCCACCACCGAGCGCGCCATGGACTCCAATGACCAGGAGCGTGAGCGCGGCATCACCATTCTGGCCAAGTGCACCAGCGTGCTGTGGAACGGTGAAGCGGGCGAAACCCGCATCAACATCATCGACACGCCCGGCCACGCCGACTTCGGCGGTGAAGTCGAGCGCATCCTCGGCATGGTGGACGGCTGCGTCCTGCTGGTCGACGCCGAAGAAGGCGTCATGCCGCAGACCAAGTTCGTGCTGACCAAGGCGCTGAAGATGGGCCTGAAGCCGATCCTCTGCATCAACAAGGTCGACCGCGCCCACGCCGATCCCGATCGCGTCCACAACGCCGCCTTCGACCTGTTCGCCGCCATCGGCGCCACGGACGAGCAGCTGGACTTCCCGCACATCTACGCCTCGGGCCGCGCCGGCTGGGCCACGCTCGACATGAACGTGCCCAACGACAACCTGGCCCCGCTGTTTGACCTGATCGTCCGCCACGTGCCGGAGCCGAAGCAGATCGCCAAGAAGGACGAGCCGTTCCAGATCCTGAACGTGCTGATCGAAAGCGACCCGTTCCTGGGCCGCCTGCTGACCGGCCGCATCGAGAGCGGCAAGGCCGTCCCGGGCATGGCCATCAAGGCCCTGGACCGCAACGGCAAGGAAATCGAGCGCGGTCGCATCACCAAGGTGCTGGCGTTCCGCGGTCTGAAGCGTTCGCCGGTCGATGAAGGCGCCGAGGCCGGCGACATCGTCGCCATCGCCGGCATGTCCAAGGCCACCGTCGCCGACACCCTGTGCGCCCTGGAAGTCACCGAGGCCCTGCCGGCCCAGCCGATCGATCCGCCGACCATCTCGATGACCGTCTCGGTCAACGACAGCCCGCTGGCCGGCCGCGAAGGCGACAAGGTGCAAAGCCGCGTCATCCGCGATCGCCTGCTGAAGGAAGCCGAATCGAACGTGGCCATCAAGGTCACCGAGACCGCCGAGGGCGACGCCTATGAAGTCGCCGGTCGCGGCGAACTGCAGCTGGGCGTTCTGATCGAGAACATGCGCCGCGAAGGCTTCGAGGTGTCGATCAGCCGTCCGCGCGTCGTGTTCCAGACCGATCCGGAAACCGGCAAGCGCCTGGAGCCGATGGAAGACGTCATGATCGACGTCGACGACGAGTTCTCGGGCATCGTCATCGAGAAGCTGTCGCTGCGGAAGGCCGAGTTGAAGGACATGGGCCCGTCGGGCGCGGGCAAGACCCGTATCCAGCTGGTCGCTCCGTCGCGCTCGCTGATCGGCTATCAGGGCGAGTTCCTGACCGACACGCGCGGTTCGGGCGTGCTGAACCGCGTGTTCAGCCACTATGAGCCCTACAAGGGCGCGATCGACCAGCAGCGCAAGGGCGTGCTGATCTCCAACTCGGACGGTGAGACGGCGGCCTATGCGCTGTGGAACCTGGAAGAGCGTGGCGTGATGTTCGTCGGCGCCGGCGAAAAGACCTATCTGGGCATGATCATCGGCGAGAACGCCCGTCAGGACGACCTCGACGTCAACCCGATGAAGGCCAAGCAGCTGACCAACGTCCGCGCCTCGGGCAAGGACGAATCGATCCGCCTGACCCCGCCGCGCCGCATGACCCTCGAGCAGGCCATCGCCTATATCGAGGAAGACGAGCTGGTCGAGGTGACCCCGAAGAACATCCGCCTGCGCAAGCAGATCCTGAACCCGTCGTTCCGCAAGCGTCGCGTCAAGGAAGAGTAGGATTCTTCACCCTTCGAGAATTGGGCCGCCGTTCGAAAGGACGGCGGCCTTTTTCTTTGCCCCGGCCCCTTCCCTTTTCGCGGCCGATAGCCGCCCCCCGGACGGAACAGCGCCGGGGCGGTCCCAGAAACACCAGACCAAGCCGGCCAGCCCGGCGCTCCGAGATCTGGGCTCCAGCTCTCATCAGGAAGAACGGAGCGGAGCGTTAACTGGCGGGCCGATCGCGAATACAGCCATGCATTCGATTTCATGGCGCGATTTGCTTCGCCAAATCACGAACTTAACCGGAGGTTTACCCGGGCGAAGGATGGTTGGCCCAGCAGATCTCCACTCCAGTTGAGACGAGGACAGCGCGTGCGCGCCATCAGTTCGATGATCGGCCGCGGCCTGGCCGCGCTCGCTGAGCGCGTGAACCCGGCCGTGCCCGAGGCCATGGCCGGACGCGTACGCATGGAGCAGGTACAGTCCATTCTGCGCATGACCCCGGTGATGATGAGCGCCAACATCGTCATCGCCCTGCTGGTCAATCTGGCCGGCCTGACCGGGCCGCACCGCGTCATCCTGACAGTCTGGGCGGCGACGGTGATGAGCTACGCCCTGCTCGGCCTGCGCGGCTGGTACGCCGCCCGGCGCCGCAAGAGCGCCAAGTCCACGGTTTCCGCGCGGGGCGTGCGGCGTATCGTCATCCAAGCGGGCCTGCTGGGCCTGCTGTGGAGCGTGCTGCCCGTCCTGACCATGCCCAAGGCGCAGGGCTTCTCGGGCGCCATGCCGATGCTGGTCGCCTCGGTCCTGGCCGGGATGATCGGCTGTGGCGGCTTCGCCATGCTGACCCTGCCAGCCGCCGCCATCGCCTATTCGACCCCCATGGTCATCGGCGCCCTGTGGGCGCTGGCCACGAGCCACGACCCGATTCTGTACGCCCTGGGCGGCCTGCTGATCTTCTGCCACCTGGTGGTCAGCGTCTCGTGCCTGTCGCACGCCAAGATCTTCGTCGAACGCCTGGTCGCCGCCGATGAGCTGGAACAGCAGAGGCAGGTTGTCTCTCTGCTGCTCAGCGACTTCGAGGAAGGCGCCAGCGACTGGCTGTGGGAGGTCGACGCTTCCGGGGCCATGACCTATGTCTCCGACCGCATGGCCGCCGCGGCCGGCGCAGACAAGGACGCGCTGATCGGCCGGCCGATGTCCGAGCTGTGCGGCGCGGCCGAGGCCCCCAGCGGCCCGGTCGCCTCCCTTTCGGCCCTGTTCGCCGAACAGAAGACCTTCCGCGACGTGGTCGTCTCGATCGGCGTCGGCCAGGAGACCCACTGGTGGTCGCTGTCGGCCAAGCCCGTGCTCGACATGGACGGCGCCTTCATCGGTTTCCGGGGCGTGGGCGCCGACATCACCCAGGCCCGCGAGGACCAGGCCCGCATCTCGCGCCTGGCCCACTACGACGTGCTGACCCAACTGCCCAACCGCCTGTCGTTTCTGCAGGCCCTGGGCAAGGCCTGGAACGAGCATGGTAAGCCCAAGGCCCACGGCGGAAGCGGCCTGGGCTGCGCCGTGCTGTGCCTGGACCTCGACCATTTCAAGGGCGTCAATGACAGCCTGGGCCACCCGATCGGCGACGCCTTGCTGGTCCAGGCCGCCGCGCGCCTGCGCGACTGCGTCGGGGCCCAGGGTCTGGTCTCGCGGCTCGGCGGCGACGAGTTCGCTGTGGTCATCGCGCCCTCGCCCGGCGCCGAGGCGCTGGGCGCCCTGGCCATGGCCATCGTCGACACGCTCTCGGATCCCTACGACGTGCGCGGCCACAACGTGCTGATCGGCGCCAGCGTCGGCATCGCCGTCGCGCCATTCGACGCCGACGATCCGGACGGCCTTCTGAAGAACGCGGACCTGGCCCTCTACCGCGCGAAGGGCGACGGACGCGGGGCCTATCGCTTCTTCGAAACCGCCATGGACGTCTGGGCCCAGGAGCGCCGGGCGCTGGAGCTGGACCTGCGCGACGCCCTGGCCAAAAACGAGCTCAAGCTGTTCTTCCAGCCGCTGATCGGCGCTCATGAGCACGAGACCACGGGCTTCGAGGCCTTGTTACGCTGGCAGCATCCGCGCCGGGGCCTGGTGCCGCCGGCCGATTTCATCGAGTGCGCCGAGCAATGGGGCCTGATCGGCAAGATCGGCGAGTGGGTGCTGCACGAGGCCTGCCGCACCGCCGCCGGCTGGCCCCCGCATCTGACCGTCGCCGTCAACCTCTCGCCCAACCAGTTCGCATCCGGCGAGCTGGTCGCCCAGGTCAAGGCGGCTCTCGCCGGTTCGGGCCTGGCGCCGGGCCGCCTGGAACTGGAAATCACCGAGGGCCTGCTGCTGCACGACAGCGCCAAGACCCTGGAACAGCTGGCCGCCCTGAAGGCCCTGGGCGTCAAGATCGCCATGGACGACTTCGGCACCGGCTATTCCAGCCTGGCCTATCTGTGGCGCTTCCCGTTCGACAAGATCAAGATCGACCGGTCGTTCGTGGCGGAGATGCAGGACAACACGGCCATCGCCGACATCCTGCGCACCATCGCCCTCCTGGGCCAGACCCTGAACCTGGAAGTCACCGCGGAAGGCGTCGAGACCGCCGCCCAGGCGCGGCTGCTGTCCGACATGCGCTGCGACACCTTCCAGGGCTTCCTGTACGGGCGGCCGATGCCGGTGGGCGACATCCCGAGCTTCCTGCTGTCGAACCTGGCGCGACAGATGCGTCGGGAAGGCGAGGACGACGGCGCGGAAGAAGAAGCGGCGCTCGGTTAGTCGCCCCTACTTCTTCACCAACCCCAGGATCCACAGAAGCACGATCGCGCCCAGGGTCGAAATCACCAGGCTGCCGACCCAGCCCCAGAAGTGGATGCCCAGCATGCCAGCCAGGAACGCGCCGAGCAGCGCGCCGACCAAGCCGACGATCAAGTTGGTTAGCAGGCCATGGTCCCGCTTCATGATCTTCTCGGCGATCCAGCCGGCGAAGATGCCGATGATGATGGCTCCGATGAAACCGACGCCGTGCATGTGATGCCCTCCTCTGGAAGCTAAGCCACGAGAATGCGCGAGCGGCCGCCGGGTTTCAGAATTCCCGCGCCGTGTTAGGCAAGGGCATGGTCCATCCCGTCTTCGACAACCTGCCCACCACGATCTTCGAGCGGATGAGCGGGCTGGCGCGCCAGCACGGCGCGATCAATCTGGGCCAGGGTTTTCCCGACGATCAGGGGCCCCTGCCGGTCCGGGAGGCGGCCGCGCGGGCGCTGATCGAGGGCTCCAACCAGTATCCGCCGATGCGCGGCCTGCCGGAGCTGCGCGCCGCCGTGGCCGGGCACTATGGCCGGGCTCAGGACCTGCGGCTTGATCCGGATACGGAGATCGTCGTCACCTCCGGCGCCACCGAGGCCCTGGCGGCGGCGTTCACGGCCCTGATCTCGCCCGGCGACGAGATCGTGCTGTTCCAGCCGCTGTACGACGCCTACCTGCCTCTGGTCCGCCGCGCGGGCGGGATCCCCCGCCTCGTCCGTCTGGCCCCGCCGCACTGGCGGTTCGACCGGGCGATGCTGGAGGCGGCGTTCAGCGAAAAGACCCGGATGGTGGTGCTGAACAGCCCGTTGAACCCGGCCGGGATCGTCACGCCCGACGAGGACCTGGCCTTGCTGGCCGAGTTCTGCGTCAAGCACGGCGCGATCGCGGTGTGCGACGAGGTCTGGGAGGCGGTCGTGTTCGACGGCCGCGAGCATCGACCGCTGATGACCTTCCCGGGCATGCGCGAGCGGACGGTGAAGATCGGCTCGGCCGGCAAGCTGTTCGGCATGACCGGCTGGAAGGTCGGCTTCCTGATGGCCGCCCCCGCCCTGACCAGGGCCCTGGCGGCGGCGCACCAGTTCCTGACCTTCACCACGCCGCCGAACCTGCAGGTCGGCGTGGCGTGGGGCCTCGACAACCACCGCGCCTGGTTCGACGAGATGCCTGTCGAGATGCAGCGCTCCCGCGACCGCCTGACCGCCGGCCTGCGCGCGGCCGGCTATGTCGTGCTGGAGAGCCAGGGGACGTACTTCCTCAACGTCGACCTGACGGCGTCGGGGGTCCCGGTCGATGACGTGACCTTCTGCGAGCGGACGGTCGTCGAGTTCGGCGTGGCGGCAATCCCGGTGTCGGCGTTCTTCGCCGAGACCCCTGTGCGCAACGTGGTGCGGCTATGCTTCGCCAAGGCGGACGCGACTCTGGACGCGGCGGTGGAGCGGCTGGCGAGGGCTCGGGCTTCTTTCAGCTAGCCAGAGCTTATCAGCCAGAGGCTACAGCGCGCTCAGTCCCGCCATCACCTCGCGCGCCACACCGCGCGCCAGGCACGTGTCCATCACCGACAGCAAGTTCCGCAGGTCGATCGGCTTGGCGACGTGCGCGTCGCAGCCCGCCTCCAGGCACGTCTTGATCTGCGCCGACATCACGTCGGCCGTCAGCGCGATCACCGGCAGCCGCGCCAAACGCGAATCCGCGCGCAGCCGACGCGTGGCCTCAAGCCCGTCCATCACCGGCATGTTGACGTCCATCAGGACGAGGTCGACCGGCTCGCGCTCCAACATATCCAGCGCCTCCTGGCCGTTTTGGGCCTCGACCAACTCGCACTCGAACGGCTCGAGGAAGAGGCGAATGACGCGGCGGTTGACCGGATGGTCGTCGACCACCAGCACGCGGCGGCCATGCAGGGCGGCGAACCGGACATTGTCCTCGCCAGCCTCGGCCTGGCTGGCCGGCAGTTCGGAGGCGTCGGCCGCGTCTACCAGCATCTCGATGGTGAAGACCGAACCTCGTCCCTCTTCGCTTTCGACGCGGATCTCGCCGCGCATCATCTCGACCAGCCGACGGGTGATGTTCAGGCCAAGGCCCGTGCCGCCGAAGTTGCGGGTGGTCGAGGCGTCGGCCTGGGTGAAGGGGAGGAACAGCTTGGCGACCGTGGACTCGGTCATGCCGATGCCCGTGTCGGACACCCGCAGGCGCACGCGAACCCGCCCCTCCTCTTCCGGATAGCAGGCCAGGGCCACCTCGACCTTGCCCGAGGTCGTGAACTTCAGCGCGTTGGAGACCAGGTTGGTCAGACACTGGCGCACCCGCACCCCGTCGAACATCAGCGGCCCAGGCGCCTCGCTCTCCACCTTGAAGGTCAGCAGCACGCCCTTTTCGCGCGCCGTCGGCTGATAGCCGCCGACCAGACGGGCGCAGGTCTGGACCAGATCGCCAACCGTGGGGGCGATCTCCAGCTTGCCGGCCTCGATCTTGGAGAGGTCGAGAATATCGTTCAGCAGGACCAGCAGCGTGTCGCCGCTGTCCATGATCAGGTCGACCTGCTCGCGTTGCTCCGGCGTCAGGGTCCCGGCGCGCAAGGCTTGGGTCAGGCCCAGCATCCCGTTCAGCGGCGTACGCAGCTCGTGACTCATGACCGCCAGGAAGGCCGACTTGGCCTTGCTGGCGGCTTCCGCGTGCTCCTGGGCGCCCTTCAGGCGGCGGGAGGCGCGACGCTGGTGGAGGGCCCAGGCGACGCCCCCGGCGACCAGCACGCCGAGCAGGAGCGCGATGACCACGGACGCCCGCGCCAGGCTGCGGCTGAGCCGCACCTCCTCGGTCAGGCGGCGGCTCTCGTCGCGCTTGGCGCGCAGTTCGCTGTCGAGGGCGGAGGATAACTCGGTCACGCTGCGCGCGTGGGCCTTCTCGGTCTCAGCGCTATTGGCCCGCCGCCAGGCGTCCAACTCGCGGAAAGCCAGGTCGCTGCGGCCTTCGGCCTGGTCGATATAGGCCTGGACCAGCGCCTCGGTGCCCGGATCGCGCTGGGTCAGCACGGTGGGAATGGTCTTCAGCCGCTCCAGGTCGGCGCGGGCCTCGACGGCCATGCCCAGTTGGGCCAGAGCCTGGGCGCGCTGGCCCAGCATGATGACTTGAAGCCGGCGACTGGGGTTGTCGAGTTCTGCCCGGGCGCCGCTCAGGCACGCCAGCACCTTGCGCGGCTGGTTCAGCATCAGAGCGATGCGGGCGCACAGGTGCTGGTCCCAGGTCAGAAGGTCCTTGTCGCCGTCGGCCACGACCATTCGATGGTGCAGGTCGGCCATGCGCTGGGCCGCGCCCAGCTCGCCCAGGTCGGCGGCGGTGTAGGCGATGTCGTAGATCCGCTCGATCTTGCGGACGTGGAAGGAGTCGCGCTCGTCCAGCCGCACGGCCTGGGCCATGTGGTCCAAGGCGCCTTCCTTGTCGCCGATGTCCGACAGCGTGTAGCTGTGCACCTGATGCAGCTCGGCCAGCACAGGCTCGGCGATGCGGCCGCGCCGTTCGATATCGACCTGCAGGTCGGCGGCCAGCCGGGCGGCCTCCGCCCAACGGCCGGTCTGCCCCAGGTGCCGCACGCGCTCGACCCCGGCCATCACGCGGATGTCGGGACCCGATCCACTCAGATACTTGCGCCAGTCGCCGTCGGTGAAGGCGCGGAAGCCGTGCGTCTCGTGGCGATAGGCCAGGGTCTCCAGCTCGACCAGGGTGGCGAGTTGGGTGTCGTGATCGCGCGCGGCGGCCTCGCGGGCCAGCTTGACCCAGGCGTCGAACCGGCCTTCGATCTGATTGCTCTTGTAGGCGTAGAGCACGCGCCACAGGCCGTACAGCCGGGCCTGACCGTGATCGCGCAGGGCGCGGCGGCCGGCCCGTTCGATATCTTCATTGCCGCGCGGAGGGTTGCGAACCTCGTGCGCGCCAATCTCCTGGGCCAGTTGATCCAACCGCTGGGCCAAGGACTGGGCGGCCGGCGCGTCGCCTTGCGCCTGAGCGACGCCGGCCGCGAGCGACCCAATCAAGGCGAGAAGGACGAGAAGGCGCCGCAAGTCCGGTTTCCTGGAGACTGCAGTCACCCTTCGAGGGGATAGATGTAGGACCAGTTAAGCTTATCGCCGGGATTGAGCGACTTCCGGTTCGAACCGCTCAAATGGTCGCGCCGCCATCCACCACGAGCGCCTGGCCCGTCATGAAGCTGCCGGCCTTGGAGGCGAGATAGACCGCCGCCCCGGCCAGCTCGTCCGGCTCGCCGATCCGGCGCAGCGGCACGGCCGTGGTCGCGCGCTTCAGGGTCTCGGGATTCTCCCACAGGGCCCGGGCGAAGTCGGTCTTGATCAGACCCGGCGCGATGCAGTTGACCCGCACGTTGTCCGGCCCGAACTCGTGGGCAAGGTTGCGCGCCAATTGGAAGTCCGCGGCCTTGGAGATGTTGTAGGCCCCGATGATGGCGTTGCCGCGAAGGCCGCCGATCGACGAGACGATGATGATCGCGCCGTCCTTCCGCTCGCGCATCTCCGGTGCGACCATACCGATCAGCCAGTGGTTGCTGATGATGTTGTTGTCCAGAATCTTGCGGAACTGGTCGTCGCTGATCCCGGCCAGCGGCCCGTAGTAGGGATTGCTGGCGGCATTGCAGACGCAGATGTCGACCTGTCCGAAGACCTTGCGAGTCTGGTCGACGAGGTGCTGGAGATCCTCCTTCGAGGCGATATTGGCCGGGACCGCGATGGCCGTCCCCGGCCCGTGTCGGGCGTTGAGATCGGCGGCGACCGCCTCGCAAGGTTCCAGCTTGCGCGAGGAAATCACCACCTTGGCCCCGTGCTCGGCCATCCGCTCGGCGATCGCCTTGCCGATGCCCCGCGAGGATCCGGTGATGATCGCCACCTTGCCGGTCAGGTCGAAGAGGTTCATGGCGCCGCCCTAAACGTTTGTTTGAATTTGAACTCAAACTGGCGGGAAGCCGGCGATGGGTCAAGCGATCCTGTCATCCCGGCTCTCGGCGGCGCCGCGGCCGGGAAGACAGGGAACGGGCGATCCTAGTCCAGGAACCCCGTGATGATCGCCGTGATTGCGGCGGGTTGTTCCTCCATCACCCAGTGCCCGGAGTCGGGCAGCACCTTGGCCGTCACGTCGCTGGCCACAAAGCGCAGCACCTCGGCCTGGCGCTCGCCGAAGGAGTGGTCGGCGCCGACCGCCAGCACCGGCATGGGCAGCTTGCCCTTGGCGGCGAAAGCCTTGTTGTCGACGGCGTCCTGAGTGAAGGCCTTGAACTGCTCGAAGGCCGAGTGCATCGCCCCGGGGCGGGCGTAGAGCGCGGCGTAGTGCTGACGGGTCTCTTCGGTGATCGAGGCGGGCTTGAACGACAGCTCGTTGTAGAAGCGGTCCAGATAGATGCGCTCGCGGCCGGCGACCAGGCGCTCCATGTCCGGGCCGCGGAAGTTGAAGTGCCACAGCATCGGCAGCTTCAGGATTTCGTCCCAGGGCCCGACGCCCGGCAGCGGGGCGTCGATCACCACCCATTTGGTGATGCGGTCGGGATGCTCAGCGGCCAGGGCGTAGCCGACCATGTTGCCGATGTCGTGGGTGACCAGCTGAGCCTTCTGGACCTTCAGGACGTCCATCACCGCGGCGATGTCCTCGCCTTGCGTCTTCTTGTCGTAGCCGCCTTCCGGATGGGCCGACAGGCCCATGCCGCGCAGATCGGGCACGATCACGGTATGGGTCTTGGCCAGTTCCTTGGCCGCCGGAGCCCACATGTCGCCGGTGTCGGCGAAGCCGTGCAGCAGCACCACCGCCGGACCCGTCCCGCCGACGCGGACGTGCAGGGTCGTGCCGTTGGCGGCGATGTCGCTGGCCTTGAAGCCGGCGGGGAACGGCTCGACCGCGTGGGCCGAGGTCGTGGCGAACAGGGTCGAGGCGGTCAGGGCGGCGAGCGCGCCGGCGAGCTTGCGGGTCATGGTCTTATCCTTGGCGGGTCGGACCGTCCGACCGTTGACAGCGACCATCCGTCTTTCGGCCCCGCGCCTCTGTGCTGGAGCCGCCGGGATTTGGCGAATTCAATCACGGAACGGCGTTCTTTGGAATTTTTCAGGTCGGATGTCGGGACGCCTGGATCGCGGCCGTCCTTGGGGCGAGAACACCAAGACACAGGAGACGCTCGATGCCGCTCGACACCGCCGACTTCCCTTCCGATCGCGAACTCGTCCTTGAACGGATTATCGATGCGCCGCGCGAGAAGCTCTACAAATGCTGGACCACGCCGGAGCTGATGCCGAAGTGGTTCTGCCCCAAACCCTGGACGGTCTCCAATGTCCGCATGGATGTCCGCACCGGCGGCGATACATATCTGGAAATGAACGGGCCGAACGGCGAGGTCGCGCCGCAGCCGGGCGTCTATCTGGAAGTGATCCCCAACGAGAAGATCGTCTTCACCGACGCCTTCACCGAGACCTGGAAGCCCTCGGCCAAGCCGTTCATGGTCGGCATTATCACCTTCGAGGATCTGGGCGACGGCAAGACCCGCTATCGCGCCGTGGTTCGCCACTGGACCGCCGAGGACAAGGCCGCCCACGAGCAGATGGGCTTCCACGAGGGCTGGGGGATCGTGGCGGATCAGCTGGCGGCGCTGGCGGCGACGCTCTGACGTTCCCTCACGAACACTTCGACCAACCGCTCATGTCCAGATGGAAGTGATCGCGGTGCTCGGCGTTGTAGTCCGGGCTCAGCGTGGTCAGGAAGACCCGGCAGGCGCCGTCGCGCACGCGCCGGAGGAACTGGCCGCGCGGACCCGGATCGGTCCAGTCCGACGCCACGTTGACGACCTGACCGTCGGTCAGCCGGAAGCCCGCGATGTCGATGGCGTCGGCGCGGGCGTGCTCGCTGACCGGCCCGTCCTTCTGGCCGTACATTCTCCGGCAGGCATAGCTGCCATAGTGCTCGATGCCCACCACGCCCTGGCCCAGTAATTCGTCGGCGGCCGGCTGCACCACCTGGCGCTCCCAGATGGTCAGGGCCAGGGCCTCCTTGCAGGCCAGCGGCGCCTCGGCCGGCTCCAGCCTGGCCAGGCCCGACCGCAGTTGCACCGCATCGCGTAGTTCGCAGAACTCGCCCTCCGCGCGCTCCGGAACCTCGACATAGACGACCCCGGCCTTGGCCATGATTGCGCGACACAGCTTGGGATCGGCCCCGGCCCGCGCGGCCTTGACCCGGGTAGCCAGGCCCACGGGATCGACGACGCTGAGCGGCTTCCAAGGCAGGTGCTGGTCGGGGACCTTCCGCTCGGCCACGAAAGCCATCAGCAGCACGATCAGCCAGAGGATGACGAGGCCGGCGTAGCGGGCCAGGCGCGCCCGATGACGGACCTCGTGCTCGATGCGCGGATTGTGCGGAACGCGGTAGCGCATGGAACGGGGGAAGCGCCTCGGAGGAAACGGTTAACGCCGGTCACCAAGCACGACCCAGGCGACGGGTTCAACCGTCGAGGTTCCCCGGGCTTGGCTACGACGCGGAAAAAGGTCATGTGCGCGGCATGAACACGTCCGCCTCTTCCGGGCGCCTGGTCGACAAGACCCTGGCGCCGCGCTTCGCCCTGCTGTGCCTGGGCATCTGGCTGAACGCCGCCGACACCCTGGTGACGGCGACGATCATGCCCAGCGTCGCCCGCGACATCGGCGGCTACGCCTATTTCGGCTGGTCGGTGGCGGCCTATCTGACCGGCTCGATCGTCGCCGGGGCCTGCTCGGGCAAGCTCTCCATGGCCCTGGGCCTGCGCACCGCGACGGCCTTGACGGGCCTCGTCTACGCTATCGGCTGCGCGATGAGCGCCCTGGCGCCAGAGTTCGTCACCTTCATCCTGGGGCGCCTGATCCAGGGCCTGGGCGCGGGCGCGGTCGTGGCCCTCTGCTACGTCGCCATCACGGCCCTGTTCCCCGAAAGCCTGTGGCCGCGCGTCTATGGCGCGGTGGCGGGAATCTGGGGCGCGGCGACCCTGCTGGGCCCGCTGCTGGGCGGACTGTTCGCCGCCGCCGGCTTCTGGCGTGGAGCGTTCTGGCTGTTCGTGGTCCAGGCGATCATCTTCGTCGGCGCGGTGATGGCCATGCTGCCGAGCGACAGGAACGGCCTCAAGGGCGCGAAAGGGGGTCAGAGCCGCATTCCCAGCCTGCAGCTCTTCCTGCTGGTCGTCGGCGTCAGCCTGACCGGCGCGGCGGGCGTCGTGGCCTCGCCGCGATGGGCGATCGGCCTGGCGATCGGCGGCGTCATCGGCATGGCCGCCATGCTGGCCGCCAACGCCAGGACCCACGACCGCCTGCTGCCCCGCACGGCGGCGGACCTGCGCACCGCCACGGGCCTGGGCCTGCTGACCATCTTCGCCTGCGAGGCGGCCGTGATCGGCTTCACCGTCTATGGCCCGGCCTTCATCCAGGCGGTCCATCACGCCTCGCCCCTGACGGCGGGCTATGTCACCGGCGCGATCGCGGCCGGCTGGACGCTGTGCGCCATGCTGGTCGGTCACACGCCGGCCGAGAAGGACGGTCGCCTTGTCCGTCTCGGGGCCGGGGTGATCCTGCTGGGCGCCGCCCTCTCGGCCTGGGCCGTGCCGCGCGGAACCTTGATGGAGATCGCCGCCGCCTTTTGCGTTCTTGGCGCCGGCTTTGGCCTCTGCCACGCCTTCATCGCCCGCCGCGCCATTGCGGCCGTGCCCGCCGAGGAACAGGCCATGGCCTCCGGGGCCGTTCCAACCGCCCAGCTGATCGGCGGCGCCGCCGGCTCGGCCGGCGCGGGCGCGATCGCCAACGTCCTGGGCTTCAGCCACGGCGTCGATCTGGCCCTGGCTCCCACGAACGGCCCGTTGCTGTTCGGCGCGTTCCTGCCGCTGGCCGTGGTCGGGTTCGCCGCAGCCTGGCGGCTGGGGAGACGCTAGCGGTTCTCAGTCTCGGCCAACATGGGCGCGATGACCGCTTCCAAAGCGTCGAGTCGCGTGGTGGCGATGTCCCAGACGATCTTGGGGTCCAACTCCGGATAGCCATGCGCCACGAGGTTTCGAACAGCGACCATGCTCCTCCAGGGTAAACCGCTAAGCTGATCCGGGAGACGACTGATCGATTCGCCGATCACCAGGACGTTCATCGACACCGCATCAAACAGCATGGGATCGGCCTGGAACCGAGCAAAGTCGGCGCTCGCGACATGGGTGCGGATGCGGCCGATCGCTTGAAGGACGTCGTCCAGCCGCAGCTCCGCGTCCCGCTCGGCCTTAGGCATAAGCGACATCGCGCAAGACCCGGTCACGCATCAGACTGTGCAGGCCATCCGGCGTGACGAGGTCGATCTCACTGTCGAGGACGCCAGCGAGGTCGTCCTGTAGACGGAAAAAATCGAGGCCTGGATGACGATCGGGCGCGAACTCCACCAGCAGGTCCACGTCGCTGCCCGGCCCCGCCTCGCCTCGCCTCGCCCCGAGCCGTTGAGCCGAACACGCCCACGCGCGCGACGCCGTAGCGGTCGAGCAGCGGCTTGGCCGCGCGCAGTTTGGTGAGGGCCTCGTCGAGGGTCATGGTGATTATAGCACGAAATGGGCTATCAGCCGTAGGTCCCAACCTTGCTGATGTCCGGCACGTCCGTCGCGCCCCGGATCGGTAGGACGACACCATTGGAAGTCCAGGGCGCGATCGGCAGCGAAGGCTGAACGGCGCGCAGGGCGGCCAGAGCCTCGTTTGGATAGAGCCCTGTTGGCGTCAGCGGAGCGGTCAGCAACGCGCTGCGGCCCCTAGCCTCGGCAGCCGCGTCGGTGAGCACCACACGAAGTTCACGCGGCCCGCCAGGCTGAACGGCGAAGGCGATCTCGTCCCAGCCATAGGCTCGCCGCCAAGGCGCGGCGAACACGCCTGCCGCGTCGATCCGAAGCTCAACGCGCGGGCGCAAGGTCTTCCAGGCATAGAAGCCCATGACCGCGAGCAGCCAGGCGGTGAACAGCAACGACGCGGTCAGGCGGACAAGGTCCCCGATCCGCCAAAGCTCCCAACTCAGGACAACGAGCGATACAAGCCCGGCCACAAAGAACGGCAGCAGTGCGAGACGTCGGATCCGGTCGGCCCGCGTCGTGCGCCAAGCGCCCGCCTCGTCCCGACTTAAGCGCCCCAGAACGTCTTCGGCGCGCTCCAGGGACAGCAGCCACCGGACGCCCCAGATCGCCAGCACCACAGGAAGGAGCGGAAACGCCAGGCGCGTCTTCAGCGGCCACTGCAGCCAGTTGGAGACGACCTGCACGCCGATCAACACGGCTGCGAGCCGAAGCCAGCTCAGCCGCTCAGAGGTGAGGAACGTCCACAACGGTGACAAACAACGCGCCATGAATTCAATCTAGACGCGCATTCCCGCCCGTCAAGCCTCCGCCAGCGCCGTCGCTTCCACCAGTTTCACCACATCCCCCATGATCTCGGTGATCTTGAAGTCCTTGGGCGTGTAGATCCGCGCCACGCCCATCTGCTTGAGGACCAGGGCGTCGGCCTCGGGGATGATGCCGCCGACCACGACGGGGATATCGCCCAGGCCCTCGGCGCGCATCACGCGGATGACCTCCTGCACCAGATCCAGGTGCGAGCCCGACAGGATCGACAGGCCGACCACATGGGCGCGGCTTTCCTTGGCGCGGCGGACGATCTCTTCCGGGGTCGAGCGGATGCCGTCATAGACCACCTCCATCCCGCAGGCGCGGGCCCGGGTGGCGATCTGTTCGGCGCCGTTGGAGTGGCCGTCCAGGCCCGGCTTGCCGACCAGGTAGGTGAGCGTGCGGCCCAGCAGTTGCGAGACCCGCTCGACCTCGGCCTTCACCGCCTCGACATCCTCGGCCTCGCCCGTGGAGACCACGATCGCCACGCCGGTCGGGCCGCGATACTCGCCGAACACTTCGCGCAGGGCCCCCGCCCACTCGCCGGTGGTGACCCCGGCCTTGGCGGCGACGATCGAGGGCTCCATGACGTTGCGGCCGTCGCGGGCGGCGGCTTTCAGGTCGGCGAGCGCCGCCTGCACCGCGCCGTCGTCGCGCGCCTCGCGCCAGGCCTTCAGGCGGGCGACGACATCGGCCTCCAGGCGCGGATCGACGGTCTCGATCGAGCTCTCGCCCGCCGACAGCGGCGAAACCTCGGTGTCGGTCCAGCGGTTGACGCCCACCACGGTCAGGTCGCCGGTCTCGACCGAGCGCACCCGCTTGGCGTTCGAGCCGACCAGCTCGGTCTTCATGTAGTCGATCGCGTTCTGCGCGCCGCCCATGGCGTCGATATTGGCCAGCTGCTCCAGCGCGCCTTTCGACAGCTCAGCGACCTTGGCCTCCACCACGTGGGAGCCGTCGAACAGGTCCTCGTATTCCAGCAGGTCGGTCTCGTAGGCCAGCACCTGTTGCAGCCGCAGCGACCACTGCTGGTCGAACGGACGCGGCAGGCCCAGGGCCTCGTTCCAGGCCGGCAGCTGCAAGGCCCGGCAGCGGGCGTCCTTGCTGAGCGTGACGGCCAGGGCCTCGATCAGGATGCGGTAGACGTTGTTCTCGGGCTGCTGCTCGGTAAGGCCCAGGCTGTTGACCTGCACCCCGTAGCGGAAGCGGCGAGCCTTCTTGTCCTGCACGCCGTAGCGCTCCAGCAGGATCTGGTCCCAGAGCCGGGTGAACGACCGCATCTTGCACAGCTCGGTGACGAACCGCACGCCGGCGTTGACGAAGAAGCTGATCCGCGAGGCGACGATCTCGAAGTCCTCGTCGGGGACCTGGCCACCGGCCTTGACGGTGTCGAGCACAGAGATGGCGGTGGCCAGGGCGAAGGCCAGCTCCTGCTCCGGCGTCGCGCCCGCCTCCTGCAGGTGGTAGCTGCAGACGTTCATCGGGTTCCACTTGGGAACCTCGCGATAGCACCAGGCGATCATGTCGCCGATGAGCCGCAGGCTCGGACCCGGCGGGAAGATGTAGGTGCCGCGCGACAGATACTCCTTGATCAGATCATTCTGCGTCGTGCCTTGCAGCAGAGCCCGGTCCGCCCCCTGCTCGTCGGCCAGCGCCACATACATCGCCAGCAGCCAGGCGGCCGGGGCGTTGATGGTCATGGAGGTGTTCATCTTCTCCAGCGGGATCTCGCTGAAGAGCTGGCGCATGTCGCCCAGATGGCTGATCGGCACGCCCACCTTGCCGACCTCGCCGCGCGCCAGGATGTGGTCGGGGTCGTAGCCGGTCTGGGTGGGCAGGTCGAAGGCCACCGAAAGGCCCGTCTGGCCGCGCGCCAGATTGCTCCGATAGAGCGCGTTCGACTTCTCCGCCGTCGAGTGTCCGGCATAGGTGCGGAAGATCCACGGCGGATCGGGCGCGTGCTGGTACGGCGTCGAGGACATGGCGGGCTCCCGGGGCGCTTATCGTTCTTGATTACCAGCGATCATGAGCCGGGATTTGCTGCGACGCAATATGACGTTCGCGGGTGCGAACCGAGAGTTTTGAGATCAACCTTAAGGCGTTCATCAACGACTCCACCTACCAAACACCTTGTCGTCCGTTGGGCATAGCCCTAGCATCCGACGTCGTAGGGGAGTGTAGAATGACTGAAGTGTCTGTCGGTAACGATCCGCGCAATGGCGCCAAACGTAAGGTTGGCGCGGCTCTGGGGATCGGGATATTCTTACTGCCTTGGATTTTCGCGTGGTTTCTTCTACGCAGAGGCTACAGTATCGTCGCCAGGGTGATTTCCTTTGGCTGGATGGCGATCATCATCCTTTTCACCATTGGCAGCAGTCATCCTGCTCCTGCGACAACAGCCGACGCTCCGCCAGCGGCCGCGACGGCGGAACGGCCCACGACCGCAAAGCAGGCGACCAGGAAATCGGCCGCAGCATCACCGGCTAAGGCAACGGAGACCGCGCCCGAAGCGACGTCCAGACTGACCTCCGCGCAAAGGAATGCCGTCCGATCCGCAAACCAGTACCTCAGGATGACCGGTTTTTCGCGGGAAGGCCTGATCGAGCAGCTCTCATCAAGCGCCGGCGAGGGTTACGATCTCGCCGACGCTACCGTGGCCGTGGATAGCCTCGACGTCGATTGGAACGAGAACGCGGTTAGATCCGCCAAGCAATACCTCAGTATGTCCGGGTTTTCCTGCAAGGGCCTGATCGAGCAACTGTCCTCTTCCGCAGGGGAAAAATACACAGTGAGCCAGGCCACTTTCGGCGCGCGGCAGGCCGGGGCCTGCTCGTGACGAAGTTCAGCGGCCACTGAACACCGCAGGCCGCTTGCCCATGAACGCCGATCGCGCCTCCGCGTGATCGGCCGTAGCGGCCAACCCCGGCGTTTCCGCCTCCGTCGTCGACACCCCCGAAGCCACCCGCTTGGTCGCCTGCACCGCCAGCGGCGCGCGCGAGGCGATAACCCGCGCCATCGCCAGCGCCGCGTCCAGCAACCCCTCCGCCGTATGGAGCTCCGCCACAACCCCGTCCGCCAGGGCCCGCGCCGGGTCGAACGGCGCGCCCGTCAGCAGGTGGGGCTTGGCACGGCTTTCGCCGATCAGCCGCGTCAGGCGCTCGGCCGAGGCGGTCAGGCCCATCCGCACCGCCGAGCAGGCGAAGCTGGCGCGGTCGCTCGCCAGGCGGATGTCGGCGGCCAGGGCCAGTTCCAGCCCGCCGCCGATGCACCAGCCGTCGATGGCGGCGATCACCGGGACGCGGCAGGCCGCGACGCGATCGCACATGTCGAGGAAGTGCAGGATCGCCGCGCTCTGGGTCGGGACGTCGCGCGCCAGCGACTCGGCCAGATCGTCGCCGGTGCAGAACGCGCCGTTGCGGCCGGTCAGCACCACGACGCGCACCGCCCGGTCGGCCTCGATGGCGGCGAAGGCCTCCAGCAGCCGCGCCCGCTCGGCCATGGCCAGGACGTTGGCCGGCGCGGTGTCCAGTTCGACGAGGGCGATAGCGGGCTGCGGATGCGACAGGTGGATCATGCCGCCACCGTGGCCCGGCGCGTCGGAGCCGGCAACCTTCCCCAACGCGATGCTGCGACGCACAAGATTCCGCTTGCCAGTTTCAAACAGTTGTCTCAGCCTTGCTCGGGAGACCCGAAAACAAGCGGGCGCGCATAGCCGAGTTTGGCCCTCATGCGTTGTTGCAGCGCGAAAGACGGCCAAGGAATGGGGAGTGGAGATGACGACCGCGACGCTCGAGACGTCTGAAACGCCGGTCCTGAAGGACCTCTACGAGATCGGCGAGATCCCGCCGGCCTTCCATGTCCCGAAGACCATGTACGCCTGGAGCATCCGCAAGGAGCGCCACGGCAAGCCGACACAGGCCATGCAGGTCGAGGTCGTGCCCACCTGGGAGATTGGCGAGGACGAGGTGCTGGTCCTCGTGATGGCCGCCGGCGTCAACTACAACGGCGTCTGGGCCGCCCTGGGCGAGCCGATCAGTGTGCTGGACGCCCACAAGCAGCCCTATCACATCGCCGGCAGCGACGCCTCGGGCATCGTCTGGGCGGTGGGCAAGAAGGTCAAGCGCTGGAAGCTGGGCGACGAGGTCGTCATCCACTGCAATCAGGACGACGGCGACGACGAGGAGTGCAACGGCGGCGACCCGATGTTCTCGCCCAGCCAGCGCATCTGGGGCTACGAGACGCCGGACGGCAGCTTCGCCCAGTTCTGCCGGGTGCAGTCGCGCCAGCTGATGCCGCGCCCCAAGCACCTGACCTGGGAAGAGGCCGCCTGCTACACTCTGACCCTGGCCACCGCCTACCGCATGTTGTTCGGCCACAAGCCGCATGAGCTGAAGCCCGGCCAGAACGTGCTGGTCTGGGGCGCGTCCGGCGGCCTGGGCGTCTTCGCCGTGCAGCTGGCCGCCGTGGTCGGCGCCAACGCCATTGGCGTGGTGAGCGACGACGACAAGCGTGAGTTCGTGCTGTCGATGGGCGCCAAGGCGGTGCTGAACCGCAAGGAATTCAACTGCTGGGGCCAGCTGCCCAAGGTCAACGGCCCCGAGTTCAACGACTACATGAAGGAAAGCCGCAAGTTCGGTAAGGCGATCTGGCAGATCACCGGCAACCGTGACGTGGATCTCGTCTTCGAGCACCCCGGCGAGTCGACCTTCCCGGTCTCGGTGTTCGTGGTCAAACGCGGCGGCATGGTCGCCATCTGCGCCGGCACCTCGGGCTTCAACCTGACCATGGACGCCCGCTTCCTGTGGATGCGCCAGAAGCGCGTGCAGGGCAGCCACTTCGCCAACCTCATGCAGGCGTCGGCGGCCAACCAGCTGGTCATCGACCGCCGCGTCGATCCCTGCCTGTCGGAAGTCTTCCCCTGGAACGACATCCCCGCCGCCCACGAGAAGATGCTGGCCAACCAGCATCTGCCCGGGAACATGGCGGTGCTGGTCTGCGCCCAGCGGCCGGGCCTCCGGACGTTCGAGGAAGTGCAGGAGCTGAGCGAGGAACGCTGACCTCCGTGCTTCGCTAAGGCCGGGGTGACAAGCTATGGTGACCTTGGAGCCCAGGGAGCTCACCCATGATCACCGTCTATGGCGAAGGCCGGGGCTTCCGGGTCGTTTGGCTGCTGGAGGAGATGGGGCTGCCCTATCGGCTCCGGCCGGTCGACATGTTGGCCGGCGTCGAGAACGATCCGGACTATCTCGCCATCAACCCCGCCGGCTTCATCCCGGCGCTGCAGGACGGCGACACCATCCTGGTCGAGTCGATCGCCATAATGGAGTACCTGATCGCCCGACACGGCCCGACGCCGCTGGCGCCGAGCCCGGAAGATCCTAGTTTTAGCGCGTACCTGCAGTTCCTGCACCTGGGCGAGGCGGGCCTGGCGGCCTCCTGGTTCTTCGTGGTCGTCAGCAAGATGCTCGCGCCCGAGGCGGAGCGCGACAACTGGGGCGCCCGCAAGGCTCGGTCGGTGTTCGAGAGCCGCCTTGGCCTGGTGACCCGCCAACTGGAGCGCGCCCCCTACATGGCCGGCGAGGCGTTCACGGCGGCCGACATCTCGGTGACCTACGCCCTGGAATTCGCCCAGCGCACCGATGGTTATCCCCTGAGCGACGCCCTACAGGCCTATGTCGCCCGCGCCACCGCCCGCCAAGGCTACCTTCGGGCTATGGCGGCCTGTCATGCCACACGGGCCTGGGTCGAAGGTTTGAAGGCCGGACGGGCCTAAGGCCCCTCCCCAACGGCGCCATTGCCAGCCGCGCCCGCCCGACGCACAGTCGCCTCCAACAAGTGTTCGGCCGCAGAGCCTGGGGAGTGAAGGATGGGTGTCGGGGGTAAGGTCGCTTTGACGGCCGTGGGTCTCGTCTTGGCCGTGACGGCCGTGGTCGCGGTGCGGACCGCCACTTTCAAGGCGCCGGCCGCGGTGGATCCGGCCAGCGTGAAACTCGCCGCCGCGCGCCCTCTGGACGTCAACAAGGTCGCCGGCCACTTGGCCGAGGCCGTCCGCTTCCAGACCATCAGCCACCAGGACAAGGCCGAGGACCAGCCGGCCGAGTGGGACAAGCTGCACGCCTGGCTGCAGGCGACCTATCCGCAGGCGCACAAGGTCATGACCCGCGAGGTCGTGGCCGAGCATACCCTGGTCTACACTTGGCCGGGCTCGAACCCCGCCTTGCCGCCCATCGTGCTGATGGCCCACCAGGACGTGGTGCCGGTCACGCCCGGCAGCGAGGGCCAGTGGACCCATCCGCCGTTCGACGGCGTGGTCGCCGACGGCGCGATCTGGGGTCGGGGCTCGATCGACGACAAGGGCTCGCTCGTCACCCTGTTCGAGGCGCTGGAGACGGTGGCCGCCAGCGGCTTCAAGCCCGTCCGCACCGTCATCATCGTCAGCGGCCATGACGAGGAGGTGCGCGGCGTCGGAGCCCGCGCCGCCGCCGCGCTGCTGAAGTCGCGCGACATCAAGGCCCAGTTCGTGCTGGACGAGGGCATGGCCGTGGTCGCCGACCACCCCGTCACCGGCAAGCCCGCCGCCATCATCGGCACGGCCGAGAAGGGCTACGGCACCATGAAGGTCGTGGCCCCCGCCGTGGGCGGCCACTCCTCGGCCCCGCCGGCCGACGGCGGCGGCGTCGTCACGCTGGCCAAGGCGGTGCAGGCGATCGACGAGCACCAGGCGCCCATGAAGTTCCAGGGTCCGGGCGCCGACATGCTGAAAGCGATCGCTCCGCACGCCTCGCCCGTGGTGAAGATTTTCGCCGCCAACACCTGGCTGTTCGCGCCGCTGCTGGTCAAGGTCACGGCCAAGACCCCTGCAGGGGCGGCCATGCTGCACACCACGATCGCGCCGACCATGCTGAAGGGCTCACCCAAGGAGAACGTCCTGCCTCAGGACGCCACGGCCTGGATCAACTACCGCATCGCGCCCGGCGACAGCTCGGCCAAGGTGATGGCGCGGGCCAAGGACGCCGTTGGCAAGCTGCCGGTCGAACTGTCGTGGACGAAGACCGACGAGCCCTCTCCCATCTCCTCGACCAGTTCCGACGCCTGGAAGACCCTGGCGGGCCTCGCCGCCGACGAGAGCAAGGCTCCGGTCGTGCCGGGCCTGGTCACCGCCGGCACCGACAGCCGTTACCTCGGCGGCGTGGCCAGCGACGTCTATCGCTTCCAGCCGCTGGTGCTGAAGGTCGACGAGACCAAGATCATCCACGGCACCGACGAACACATCAGCCTGGACAATGTCGGGCGAATGGTGCGCTTCTATCAGCGCCTGGTGGAGACCGCCGCGTCGCGGTGACGTCTTCCTGGGGTGGGGCGTGTTCGGGGGAACACGGTCGGGGGGACTTGGCGGGAACAAGCCGCCTACAACTTTGGCTGTCGCTTTCCCGAGTCTAAGCACGGGTGTCGCATTGGCGTGCGACATCGCGCCTCGAGTTACGGTGTCCACTGAACCGCTAGAAGCGCAACCATGCCCGCCGACGACGCCCCGCTGCTGAAGGTCAAACCCGGCAAGCTTCCGCTGGACAGGTTCGGCGAGGGCTTTGTCTGGGACGCCTGGTACGTCGCCTGCCTGTCGCCCGACCTCAAGCCGGGCAAGATGGGCAAGCGCGAATATCTCGGTGAGCCGGTGCTGCTGGGCCGCACACGCGCGGGCCAAGTCTACGCCATCCGCGACATCTGCCCCCACCGCGCCGCCGCCCTCTCGGCCGGTCGGGTCCACCGCGAGGCCGACGGGACCGACAGCGTCGAGTGCCCCTATCACGGCTGGCGCTTCGGACCTGACGGCGCCTGCAAGGCGATCCCGTCCCTGACCGCCGACAGCGACTTCGACATCTCCAAGGTGCGGGTGCGCAAGTATCCCACGGTCGAACAGCAGGGCCTGGTTTGGATCTGGATGTCGTCGGACCCCCGCTTCGAGGGCCAGCCGCCAGAGCCGCCGCCGACCATCCCCGGGATCGTGGGCGGCAAGCCCAAGCTGGTCGACCATCTGGACTACGACATCCACATCGACCACGCCGTGCTGGGCCTGATCGACCCGGCCCACGGACCGTTCGTCCATCAGCAATGGTGGTGGCGGACCAAGACCAGCCAGCACGAGAAGAAGAAGACCTTCAGCCCGTCCGAGGCCGGCTTCACCATGGTGCGGCACGAGCCCTCCAAGAACTCCAAGGCCTACGCCATCCTGGGCGGCGAGCCGCTGACCGAGATCACCTTCCGTCTGCCGGGCCTGCGCTGGGAGCACGTGACGGTCGGCGACAGGCAGGTGCTGGCCCTGTCAGCCATGACGCCGATCAACGCCCACAAGACCCGCATGAACCAGATCATGTGGTCGGATCACTGGGCGTTCACGGCGCTCTATCCGATCATCCGCGTGGCCGCCCGCGCCTTCCTGCGCCAGGACGGCGCCATCGTCGCGGCCCAGACCCCGGGGTTGCGGCAGAATCCGCCGCTGATGTGGGTGGGCGACGCCGACCAGCAGGCCCGCTGGTACCACCAATGCAAGCGCGAATGGGCCGCCAGCCGGAAAGAGGGGCGGGCGTTCGTCAATCCGGTGAAGGATCAGACGCTGCGATGGCGGACTTAAAAACCCTCTCTCATAGAGAGAGGGTTTTGGCGGTGGACTGAACTTGAACATCTATCGCCACCGCCTCCTCACCAGCCTCCGCACCCTGCCCTCCCCGCGCGGCTGGGTGTTCTGCCTCGCCGTCTCCGCCGCCACGCTGGCGCTGATGATGGTCATCGGCTTCGTCACCGGCCTCTATCGGCTCCAGCCGACCGAACCGGGCCTGGCGTTGCGGATGCTGGTGGTGTTCTTCATCCCCGCCCTCGGCGAGGAGATCCCCTTCCGGGGCGTCCTGACGCCCGGCCCCAACGACAGCGCCCGCCCAAGGCTTGAGATCGCCCTCTCCACCAGCCTCTACACGCTCTGGCACGTCTTCGAGGCGGTCACCTTCCTGCCCGCCGCCGCGCCGATCTTCCTGCGCCCCGACTTCCTGCTGTGCTGCGCCGTGCTGGGCCTGGGTTGCGCGGTGATGAAGCGCCGGACCGGCTCGATCTGGCCGGCGGTGATCCTGCACTGGGCGCTGGTGGTGATCTGGCAGACCTGGCTGGGCGGGGTCAGCGCCCTCTCATAGGCGCACGAAAAAGCCCGTCCGGTCATGGGGGCGACCGAACGGGCTCTCCTCGAAGGCGCGGCCAGAGGGACGGAGCGGACGCGCCCCGAAACTCAAACCTTAAGCGCGGTAGACGTAGGCGCTGGAGACGTAGCCGACGCCGACGCCGTCCTGGCCGACCAGGATCCACTTGCCGTCACCGGTGCGGCCCAGGGCCTGGAAGGTCGTGCCCGAGGCCACCGAACCCAGGCGCTCGCCGCGGGTCGAGGCGTCGGCCCGCAGGTTCACGGTCGAGCGGGTGACGTATTTCTTGTCCATCTTGACCAGCGGGGCGGCCTGCACCGTCTGGGCGTAGCGATAGCCGCCCGACTTGTAGACGCCGCCGACCTGCTTCGCCGCCTCGTTCTTCTGCATGCCGCAGCCGACCGCCGAGCCGGCGCCGGCGCCAACCACGGCGCCGATGGCCGTGCCCGTGCCGCGGTCGCCCTTGCCGGCGATCTTGTTGCCGGCGACCGCGCCCAGCAGGCCGCCCAGCACCGCGCCGACTTCCTGCTTGGAGCCCGAGGCCTTGCAGCCGACGACGCCGGCGTTGGCTTGAGGGGCGGCGGCCAGCGACAGAGCGGTGGCGGCCGCGCCCAGGGTCAGGGTGATGGTCTTGATCTTGGTGGTGATGGTCATGGTCTTCATGTCCCTTTGAAAGTTGCCGGGGTCAGCAACCCCGTGAGACAGACCATGACAGGGTGAAGCTGAACGGTAGCGCGGACCGATTCAGCAGATTTCGTTCATGTTGAAAAAATCTGGCTCAGGCCCCCAGCGCGTAGGGACCGCTCTTCTCCAGCGCCGCCTTCCAGGCCGGCCGGGCGTGCATCCGCTCGATCCAGGCGGCCATGTGCGGGTACTCCGACAGCTTGCCCATGGCTTTCGCCACCTCGGGCACGAAGCTCATCTGGATGTCGGCGCCGGTCAGGTCCTCGCCGACGAAATACGCACGCCCGGCCAGATGGTCGTTGACGAAGGCCAGGTGGTTGGCGATCTCGCCCTGAATGCGCGGATGCAGCGGCGCGCCGGCCTCGCCTAGACGGCCGACATACATGTTGAGCATCAGCGGCAGCATGGCCGAGCCCTCGGCATAGTGCAGCCACTGCTGGTATCGGTCGTAGTCGGCGCTGGCCGGATCGGGGGCCAGGCGCCCCTCGGCATGACGGCGGATGACGTAGTCGATGATCGCCCCGGACTCGATGATCGTGAGATCCCCATCCACGATCACGGGCGACTTGCCCAGCGGATGGATGTCCGTCAGCGACGGCGGCGCCAGACGGGTCTTGGGGTCGCGGGTGTGGAAGACGATTTCGTAGGGGAGGTTCAGCTCCTCCAGCAGCCACAGGATCCGCTGCGAGCGCGACTCGTTCAGGTGGTGGACCGTCAGCATTGTTTCTTCCCCGATTTTTGAACCGCATGTTGCGCTGCGGCATTGCTCGCAGATGCGAAAGGCGTCAGGGTGAAAGAAAACAACTGTTTGGCGCAGGGGAGCAAGCCATGACCGATACGGTCAGCCGGAACACGACTGAAACCTTGATCCTGCCGGGCCTGATCGGCCTGCTGCGCGAGGCTGCGGACGCGGCCCAGCTGTTCGTGGCCGAGGCCAAGCCGCAGGTCCTGGCCCACATCGCTCCCGCCGGAGGGAAGGTCGACCGCAAACTGGCCGACGTCCACCAGCACCGCGTCCATGGCTATGGCTGGTACGCGGCCTATGCGGAGCTCCTGAACCAGGTCGCCGGCTGGGCCGAGCGCCTCCAGGATGAAGGCCGGTTCGGCGAGATCGAGGCCCTGCTGGCTCAACTGCTGTTCAGCGAATATTGCGCGCAGCTGGTCGGCGGCGTGCCGATGAACCAGGGCGAGATCGTCCGTCCGGCCCATCTGGTCGAAGACCGGGCGGTGCTGAACCGGCTCTACTCCAACGGCCTGATGAAGCTGATGGTCGAGGGCGGGACCCAGGCCGTGAAGACCCGTGTGGCCCAGTTGCTCGCCGAGGCGCGTGGCCGCCCGACGCTGGAGCATACCGGTCTCGACGAGACCTTCGAGATGATCCGCGACCAGTTCCACGCCTTCGCCGAGGAAAAGGTCACCCCGTTCGCCCACGAATGGCATCTGAAGGACCAGCTGATCCCGATCGAACTGGTCGAGGAGCTGGGCGCCCTGGGCGTTTTCGGCCTGACCATTCCGGAGGAGTACGGCGGCTCGGGCATGGGCAAGACCGCCATGTGCGTGGTCTCCGAGGAGCTGTCGCGCGCCTGGATCGGCGTCGGGTCGCTGGCCACCCGCTCGGAGATCGCCGGCGAGCTGATCCTGACCGGCGGCACGGAAGAGCAGAAGCAATACTGGCTGCCCAGGATCGCCAGCGCCGAGATCCTGCCGACCGCCGTCTTCACCGAGCCGAACACCGGCTCCGACCTGGGGTCCCTGCGCACCCGCGCGACGCTGGAGGGCGAGAACTACGTCGTGACCGGGAACAAGACCTGGATCACCCACGCCGCCCGCGCCGACGTCATGACCCTGCTGGTCCGCACCGACCCGGCCACCACCGACTATCGCGGCCTTTCCATGCTGCTGGCCCCCAAGCCGCGCGGCGTCGAGGGGAACGACTTCCCCGCCGACGGCATGAGCGGCGGCGAGATCGGGGTGATCGGTTATCGCGGCATGAAGGAGTACGAGCTGGGCTTCGACGGCTTCGCCGTGCCGGCGCAGAACCTCCTGGGCGGCATTCCCGGCCAGGGCTTCAAGCAGCTGATGGCCACCTTCGAGAGCGCCCGCATCCAGACCGCCGCCCGCGCCGTCGGCGTGGCCCAGGCGGCGCTGGAGACCGGCCTCGGCTATGCGCTCGACCGCCAGCAGTTCGGCCAGGCGATCTTCGAATTCCCGCGCGTCGCCAACAAGCTGGCCATGATGGCCGCCGAGATCATGGGCGTGCGCCAGCTGACCTACTACGCCGCCCGCCAGAAGGATGAAGGCAAGCGCTGCGACCTCGAGGCGGGCATGGCCAAGCTGATCGCCGCCCGGGTGGCCTGGGCGGCGGCGGACAACGCCCTGCAGATCCACGGCGGCAACGGCTTCGCCATGGAGTATGCGGCGAGCCGCCTGCTGGCCGACGCCCGGATCCTCAACATCTTCGAGGGCGCGGGCGAGATCCAGGCCCAGGTGATCGCGCGACGGCTTCTGGATGGCGGGAACTGACCCTTGTCGGTGGGCGGAGGCTCAGCTTAGCCTCCGTCCTCCAATCGAAGGATCGCCCGCCCATGCTCGCCACGACCCGCCGCACCGCTCTCGTCTCGGCTCTCGCCACCGGCGGCCTGGCGGCGTTCGGCAACCGGGCCTTCGCCCAGGACACCGGGGCGGTCGGCGCGGCGGTCGACAAGTTCGCCCAGGAGGTCATGGCCGCCTTCCCCGATCAGCCGGGCCTGGGCGTCACCGTGGTCGAGAACGGCAAGGTGACCCTGGCCAAGGGCTATGGCGTCAAGCGCCTGGGAGGCCAGGACCGGGTTGATGAGAACACCGCTTTCGGCATCGCTTCCAACACCAAGGCCATGACCGCCGCCCTGATCGCCATGCTGGTCGAAGAGGGCAAGCTGGAGTGGGACGCGCCGGTGACCCGGTACATGCCGTCGTTCGAGATGAGCGATCCGGTGGTCACCAAGCTGATGACCGTCCGCGACCTTCTGGTCCACCGCAGCGGCCTGACCCTGGGCGCGGGCGACCTGATGATCTGGCCCTCGCCGACCCACACCCGCGCCGACATCGTGGCGGGGCTGAAATACCTGCCGATCGGCGGCCAGTTCCGGGGCGGCTACGCCTATGACAACGTGCTCTATGTCGCCGCCGGCGTACTGATCGAGACCGTCACCGGCCAGAAGTGGGAAGAGGTCATCAAGACCCGGATCTTCCAGCCGCTGGCCATGAACGACACCGTCTCCAGCCCGGCCCTGGTCGACCGCGCCCACCGCGCCGAGCCGCACTGCCGCCTGGGCCCGCCCGTACGGGGCCTCGGTCCGCAGACCGTGCTGCCGTTCGACGGCAGCTTCGACGCCGCGGGTCCGGCCGGCGGGGTCAATTCCACGCCCAAGGACATCGCCCAGTGGCTGATGGTCCAGTTGGGCCTGGGGCTCTCGCCCAACGGCAAGCGCTTGTGGAGCGAGGCCTCGGCCAAGGAGATGTGGAAGCCGCAGACCATTACCACCTCGACCGATGGTCCGATCACGGAGAACCCGGTCCGTCCGTCGATCCAGGCCTACGCCCTGGGCTGGTTCGTCCAGGATCATCGCGGCGAGCGTCTGTTGTGGCACACCGGCGGCCTGGCCGGCTTCATCTCCTACACGGGCCTGCTGCCGGGCCGGAAATCCGGCATCATGGTCATGACCAACGCCGAGGAGAATCCGGTCCTGCGCTCGCTGCGCTACGGCGGGCCGGACCGCCTGCAGGGCCGCGGCGACTTCGACTGGATCGCCTCGTCCAAGCGTGTCCAGGCCCAGGCCGACGCCGATACGATCAAGGACGCGGCCAAGGCCACGACGCCCTCCTCCGGCGCCAAGCCCAGCCTGCCCCTGGCCGCCTATGCCGGGGTCTATCGCGACCCCTGGTACGGCACGGTGACGATCACGGTCGTCGGCCCAACCAAGGGAAGAGGGGGCAAGAAGCAGGGCCTGCACGTCGCCTTCGACAAGACCCCGCTCCTGAAGGGCAAGCTTGAGGTCTTCGACGGCGAGACCTTCAAGACGGTCTTCGACGACCGCACGCAGGAGGACGCCTTCTTCACCTTCGACCTGAAGGACGGCAAGGTGGTTTCGGCCCTGGTCAAGGCGGTGTCGCCGCTGGCCGACTTCAGCTTCGACTACCAGGACCTGCGCCTGACCAAGGAAGCCTAACCCCGTTCAGGGCGCCGCATTCCTTCGAACATCGCCTGGTAGGCCGTCAGCTGGTGGCCTTCCTCGATCTCGTCCGGGGTCTCGGCGCGGACGCTGGTGGACACGACGATATCCTGGCCGGTCGGCAAACGCACCACGCCGGTGTGGTTGGGCAGGAGATCGATCGAGCCGGTCTGGTCGGGCCGGAAGCCCCGGCCCAGGCTGACCGTGACCAGCAGGCGCTCGCCCTGCTGGACGACGCTGGTGAACAGCGAATAGCGGCTGCCGCCCCGCTCATAGGCCCCCTTGCGATAGAGCCGCTGCGAGCCGAAGGCGGTGAAGTCGGCCCACAGGTGAGCGCCGTCGGGCGCGACGCCGCTGGCCACCACCCGCACCGCCGAGCCGGGCTGGACCTGTGAACGGTCGGCCACGGCGTGAATGATCCGTGCACGGTGCATCTGCATCGGCGGCTCGATCGCGACCGGCGGCGGCTCGGGCACGGGCGCCAGGATCGGCTCGGTGACGACGACGGGGGCGGGCGCCGTGAGGGCGCGATGCGGCGCGGCCTTGGGCGCGGGCGGCGCGGCTGGAGCGCTGGGCGGACGCGGCGCTCGCGCCGGCGGCGTCTCGACCAAGCGCGGCGGGTCGAGGGCCATCACCACGTCCGGCGGCCGCGAGACCCAGACGGCCGAGGCGCCGCCCAGCCCCAGCACGGCGATGCAGCAGAGGCCGGCCAGGCGGCGGAAGCGGCTGGGCGTCGGGCGCGACAACAACCGCACGCGCTGGGCCAGGGGATGAGCCGCCCAGTGACAGCCCAGCGGCAGCGGCCGCGTGGCCAGCTGGGTCTTCAGCATCGCCTCGGCATAGGCGCGGCGCGCCTTCGGATAGGCGGCGACCACGCCGGCGTCGCAGGCCAGTTCCTGGTCTATACGCAGCCAGCGGCTCATCACATGGACCGCCGGGTTGAACCAGTTGACGCAGGTCGCCAGCGCCATCAGCGCGTTGACCGGCGGATCGCGGCGCTGGAGGTGAGCGTGCTCGTGGGCCAGCACCACCTCGCGCTCGCGCGGCGTGTAGCGGCCTTCGAAGTCGTCGGGGACCACCACCCGCGGCCGCAGCACGCCGATCACCGCCGGCCCAGCCTTTCCCGCCTTCGCCGCGCGGGCGAACTGGAGCTGGTTCCAGGCCAGCCAGGCCAGGCTCGCGACCACGCCCAGCAGCCACAGACCGGCCAGATAAGGCCGGATATCGACCGGGGCATTGGCCAGGGTCGTCCCGGACACAACCGAGGCCTGCCCCGCCTCGACCGACGCCGCCGGAACCCGGATCGTCAGCACCCGCGCGGGGAGCAGCATGGCCAGCGCGGCCAGCAGCGGCAGGCTCCACAGACCATAGGCCACCCGGGCTCCGAACAGCCGCCGCGCCGGCAGCCGCAGGGCCATCACCGCCGCGACCGCGACGGCCATGGCGAGGTTCAGGTCCAGCAGGTCCGAGAAGAGTTCAGCCATCGTCCTCGATGTCCGCGATCAGGTCCTTGAGCAGCTTGACGTCCTTAGCCGTGAGCGCCCGGTGCTGTGCGAAGTGCGCGACCAAGGGCGCTACCTCGCCGCCGAAAAGGCGGTCGACCAGGTTCTGGCTCTCGGACTGCACGTAGTCGTCGCGCGACACCAGCGGCCGATAGAGATAGCCGCCCGCCTCGCGAGCGCCTGCGATCGCGCCCTTCTTCAGGAGCCGGGTGATCAGGGTCTTCACCGTGCCGGGCGCCCAATCGTGGGCCACGCCGACCTCGGCGACCACGCCTTCGGGCGTCAGGGGGCCACAGCGCCACAGCGCTTCCATGACCTGGCTCTCGGCGCCCGAAATCCGCATGCGCCCACTCCATTACCGAAAGTACATTTGTATTCCAATTGAGAATACAGCTGTATCCTAGCTCAGTTCGTCACCGACGCCAGCCACCTAGAGGGGAATTTTCAAGTGCCAATCGGTACCGCCTGGATCGCGTTCGCCGCTCAAGCCGCCGCGGCGACGTCATCCGTCCCGCAGCCTCCCGCCTCCCAGGCGTCGACGGAGACGAAGACCCCCGCCGCCAGGCCCGCCGAGGGCGGCAATGGCGTCAGCGCCGTGACCATCACCGCCGACGCCCCGGCGGTGCGCACCTCGATCGATCGCCGCAGCTACAGCGTCTCAGGCGATCTGGCGGCGCAGTCTGGGGGCATCGCCGACGCCCTGCGCAACGTCCCGTCCGTCGAGGTCGACGTGCAGGGCAATGTCAGCATGCGCGGCGATCCCAACGTCACCATCCTGATCGACGGCAAGCCTTCGGGCCTGTTCCAGGGCGATGGCCGAGGCCAGGCGCTGCAGCAGATGCCGGCCGAGCGCATCGACCGCGTCGAGGTGATCACCAACCCCTCGGCCGAGTTCCGCGCCGACGGCACGGGCGGAGTCATCAACCTGATCACCAAGAAGGCCAAGGGCGCGGGCCGCACCAGTTCGATCCGCCTGACCGGCGGCGACCATGGCCGAAGCGGCCTGTCGGGCAATATCGGCTACAACAGCGGCAAGCTGTCGGCCGCCGGCGACATCAACTATCGCCGCGACGTCTTCGACCAGGTCGATTACGAGCGCCGCCAGCAGGCCAATCTCGACAGCGAAACCCAAGGAGCCACCGACTTCGACATCGATGGCGTCACCAGCCAGGCCACGGTCGACTACGACGTCTCCGACAAGCTGCGGATCGGCGGCGAAGCGCGGCTGTCGCGCTTCAACCTGGCGCTAGACAGCGCGGCCGACACCACGCGCAAGGACGCCACTGGCGCGCTCATCCAGGCCTATCGGCGCGACCTGACGCTCCGCCAGCGCCGCGACAACGGCGCGATCGTCGGCAGCCTGCGCCGCAAGTTCGACGGCGACGGCCACGAGCTGTCGCTGAGGCTCAGCTACGACGTCACCGACGACAACCGCACCCGCACCGGCCACACCCTGGCGACGGCGCCAAGCGCCTCCAGCGCCTACGACCAGCAGCGGTTTGGCTACGACACCCGCCAGACCGATCTCAAGGGCGACTATGTCCGGCCGATGGGTCCGGGCCAGACCCTCAAGCTGGGCTTCGACCTGCAGTTCGACGACAATGTCTATGAGAATGTGGGCCTGCGCGGCGGTTCGCTGAGCGGCCTCGCCGCCGACCCCGGCCTGACCAACACGTTCTTCTACGAGCAGCGGCTGAGCCAAGCCTATGTCACCTACGAGCGCCCGCTGGGCGCGCTGACGATGCTGGCCGGCCTGCGCTACGAGCAGTCGAAGCTGGACCTGACCTCGAGCGGCCGCAAGGACGACAACGACACGACCAAGCTGATGCCCAGCCTGCACCTGTCGTACAAGCTGAACGACCGGCAGAAGCTGACCGCCAGCTACAGCGAGCGGCTGCAACGCCCCGGTCCGTTCGACCTCAATCCCGTGCCGTTCCTGGTGGACCCGCTGAACTACCGGATCGGCAACCCGAACCTGAAGCCCCAGCAGACCCACTCGTTCGAGCTGGGCTGGCAGTACCGCAAGGCGCCGATGATGGCCCTCGCCACTCTATTCTATCGCGAGAACGACAAGGTGGTCACCGACGTGGTCACCGACCGGGGCGGCGGCGTCTTCGTCACCACCAAGGCCAATGTCGCCCAGACCCGCAACGGCGGCCTGGAGCTGGTCCTGAACGGCAAGCTGACCCCCAAGCTGACCTATAATCTCAGCAGCACCCTGTTCTGGGCGCAGCTGGACGGCTCGAACCTGGGCTTCACCGACAAGCGCAACGGCACGACGGCCCAGGGCCGCGCCAGCCTGAGCTGGCAGGCCACGCCCAAGGACCTGCTGCAGGTCAACGGCTTCCTGGTCGGAAAGCGCCTGACGCCGCAAGGCTACGCCCTGCCCTTCGCGGGGATCGACCTCGGCTATCGCCGCAAGATCAGCGAGCAGTTGTCCCTGCTGGTCTCCGTCCAGGACGCCCTCGGCCTCTACCGAGACAAGCAGGTGATCGATACGCCCGCGCTGAAGAGCCTGGTGGTCCGCGACCCCGACGCCCGCAACATTCGCATCACGCTGGCCTGGACTTTCGGGACGGGCAAGGGCCGCAAGGATCCCGGCTTCGAGTTCCAGAACCCGGGGGCGGGACCACAGTAGGGAAAGGGGTGCTCAGCGCCAGCTAAGCGCGGCTTGCTGAACGGTCGGCGTCTGGGCCAGGCTCACGACGTCGGCGCCCTCCAGGCGGCATTGGCCCCGGCCGTCGGCGTCCAAAACGCACTCCACCCGCCGAGCGAAGGCGGCGGCCATCAGGACTTTGCGGTCGATCGAAGCGCCCGATGCGCCTCCATCCAGGCGCACCCGCACCCAGTCCGAGGGCTTGGGGCCCAGGGCCACGCAAATCACGCTGGCGGCGGGAACCTCGAGCACCGGTCCGGCGATGATGTCTCCCGCCGCCGCCCGCGCCGAACAAGCCAGGGACGGCGTCGCGGCCAGAACCGCGACCATCAGCGGAAGGGCGAAAGAGACGGCGGACGAGATCGGGACACGCATGCCGACGCTCCTGGGTGGCGCGTTAACAATTCCCAGACGGACGCCCTGTTCCGGATGATCTAAATCAAAAAAGCGCCCGTTACCGTGGCTTCCACCCCTCGGCGATCACCGCGATCTGCTTGTCCATGACCGCCGACATCTCGGCCGCCGGCATGTTCCCGCCAGCCGCGGCGGCCATGCGGTAATTCCAGGCGTACGAGGCCTTCAGGGTGTCGATGATCAGGCGCAAATCCAGGTCGCCCCGCACCTCGCCCTTGCGCACGCCCTCTTCCAGGACGTCGAGCAGCATCTGGGACAGACGCGGATTGCGGCCATAGGGCGTAACGCCCGGATCGTTGTTCGGATTGTATGAGGCGGCGATGTGAGCCAGGAACAGCTTCACTCGCCGGGTCTCGAACTCGTAGTGGATGGCGAAGATCGAGCACAGCTTGTCAGCGGTGCCGCCGCGCAGGAGCGGCGCCACGCGGTCGAGCTCGGCGTAGAGCTCGGCCAACCGGTGGTTCATCACGTGGCTCAACACCTCCGCCTTGGAGGCGAAGGTCGTGAACACGCTACCGACGGAAACCCCCGCGCGCTCGGCGATCGCGCGGATGGTCGTCTCGTCGTAGCCGACCTCGTTGAAGAGGTCCCTGGCGGCTTCGAGCACTCGTTCCCGAGTCGCCGCCTTCTGATCAGTTCTTACGCCCACGCACGTCCCCCTCGAACACGCTAGCGTCGTTGTAACAAAGGCGCTCCGTTCCCCCGAACAGAGCGCCCAGTTTCGTTCGTCAGGCGCGAGCGCCCGCGAAGATGACCTTCAGCTGATCCGAAAGCCGCGCCAGCAGAGCTTCCACCGACCAACCGTCGTAGACGGCGCGGCGATAGTTGGCGACATACACGTCCCAGCTCATTTCAGCCAAGAGCTTGACGTCAATATCTTTCTTCAACTGGCCCTGATCGATGGCCCGTTGCAGGGCGTCGGCGATCAGAAGGAACAGGTGCTTGATGTCGCCGCGCGCGCGACGCTCGGCGGCTTCCGACCGGGTCCAGGACACCGCGATGCTGGCGCGCAGCAGCGGCAGTTGCTCGACGTGGAAGCCGTAAGCGACGCCGAACAGGCCCAGCAGGGCTTCGTCGACGGTCTTGGCGTTGCGCGAGGCCTGGGTCATCTGGGCGTAGATGACCTCGTAGTCGGCGGTCAGGATCTCTTCGAACAGCTCCGACTTGTCGGCGAAGCTGGCGAACACGGCGCCGGTCGACATGCCGGCGGCCTGGGCGATATCCCGGATGGTGGCGCCTTCGTAGCCGCGCTCGCTGAACAGGCTGCGGGCGGCGGCCAGGACGCGTTCACGAGTGCGCTGCTTGGCCAGGGCCCGGCGGGTCAGCTTCACCGGGGAATCGGTGGCGGACTCGATATTGACGGACACAAAGCTCATGCGGCGGCCTCCAGGCGGGCGAGAGCGGCTTCAGCGCGTTTCTCGAATTCAATGCAGTACTCATCGACGACATTCTGAAGGACGTCGGCGTAGCGGCGGGCCAACTGACGGCCATCCTGCGCGGCGTCGCGCAGGTCGGTGATCAGCTGGCGGACTTCGGCCATGGCTTCTTCGCGATCGGACGCGGAGAGCTCAGCGTTGGTCGAGAGCAGAGCGCTCTGGGCCATTGCAGGTAACTCCTACCCCCGCTGGGGTGAGTGAAAGGCGTTGAACGATCCGCGGTGGGGGAGGTTGATCATGTTCAACGAACGCACACTGAAAAATAGGAAGCGGGCGCAATAACGCCAGGGGGAGGCCATTGCAACCGCAAAATAGAACTCGAATCGCCGAACAATGGCGCGTGCCATAGATATGGGAGCGCTCTCAAGGGGTCACTGCGACAAATTCACTCACCGAACAAGTTCGGCGAATTAGCTCAACGGACGATGGTCATCGAACTCGGTCGCCGCCCTGGGTCGAGGGACCTCCGAGGCGTTCCCCTGACGCCCTTACGGCTCCAGCCTCTATGGCGCGGCTTGACGCAACGCCCTATTCTCCGAGGCTATGAGCCACCTGTTCGACTTCCTCGTTCCCGCCGCCCTGCTGGCGGTCCTGATCGCCCTGGCCGCCGGGCTTTACGCCCTGTTTCGCGGCGGCGACTTCGGCCGCTCCTATTCGAACAAGCTGATGCGCCTGCGCGTGCTGCTGCAGTTCATCGCCATCATCGTGCTGGTCGCCGCCGCGTTCTGGTGGCGGCGTGGCGGCGCGTAGGTAGACTGCTTCGCCGAACCGGAGTCCGCGACGTATGGTCACGCTTAATCGCATCTATACCCGCACGGGCGACCGCGGCTCGACGCGGCTGGCCACCGGCGCGCCGGTCAGCAAAGCCTCGCCGCGGGTGGAAGCCTACGGCGGGGTGGACGAGACCAACGCGACGATCGGGATGGCTCGCCAGCACACGGCGACCGACCCCGTGCTCGACGCCATGCTGGAGCGGATCCAGAACGACCTCTTCGACCTGGGCGCGGATCTGGCCACGCCAGAGCAGTACGGCAAGCCGGAATGGGAGCCGCTGCGCATCCTCGACGGCCAGGTCGAACGGCTGGAGCGCGAGATCGACCTGCTGAACGGCGAGATGGCGCCTTTGACGTCGTTCGTGCTCCCCGCGGGATCGCCGGCGGCCGCGGCCCTGCACGTGGCGCGCACCGTCTGCCGCCGGGCCGAGCGGACCTGCGTGGCGCTGTCGGAGATGGACGGCGAGATCGTGGGCCAACCGGCGATCAAGTATCTGAACCGGCTTTCGGACCTGCTGTTCGTCGCGGCGCGGTGGAGCAACGACAAGGGTCGCGCCGACGTCCTGTGGAAGCCCGGCGCGACGCGGTAGCGCCTACTTCTTTTCCGGAACGGCCGGCGAGGTCGCCGGCGCGGGGGCCGACGCCGCGGCCTCGCCATTAATCGGCGGCACGTTCAGCGGGCGGCGCGTCAAGGTCTCGATCGAATAGCTTGTGGCGCACTTCATCCACTTGCCAGCCCAGAGACGCCCCTGACGCTCGCACTTCTCCTTCGGCCACACCCATACGACGTGGTAGGTCAGGGCGGCGCCGCTCAGGAGCACGAACAGGCCCAGGAAGATGTACTTCAGGCGCGTGAAAGTCTTGTTCATGGCCGCCCCTTACCGCCTTTCCGCACGTAAGGGAATTGGCGCAGGCGCCGCCAGCGCGCAACGGAGCGCCGGAAATCGTACAACCGTTTGAACCATACCCAGCCTAACGCATTACGCTTACGCAAAGGGAAACTTGCATTGCGGCGCCGAAACGGTAAGTCGGAGGCCAAGCAGGAAAAAAAGCAGCCTGGAGGCGGTGGAAACCGATGAAGGTCCTAGTCCCGGTCAAACGGGTTATCGATTACAACGTCAAGGCCCGCGTGAAGGCGGACCAGACCGGTGTCGACCTTGCGAACGTCAAGATGTCGATGAATCCCTTCTGCGAGATCGCGGTCGAAGAAGCCGTGCGTCTCAAGGAGAAGGGCGTGGCGACCGAGGTCGTCATCGTCAGCATCGGTCCGGCGCAAGCCCAGGAGACGATCCGCACGGCGCTGGCCATGGGCGGCGACCGCGGCGTCCTGATCACCACCGACGCCGATCCCGAGCCGCTGGCCGTGGCCAAGCTGCTGGCGGCCGTCGTGGCTGAAGAGAACCCCAACCTGGTCCTGATGGGCAAGCAGGCGATCGACGGCGACAACAACGCCGTCGGCCAGATGCTGTCGGCCCTGCTGGGTTGGCCGCAGGCGACCTACGCCTCGGCGGTGGAAGTCTCGGGCTCGACCGCCAAGGTCACCCGCGAAGTCGACGGCGGCCTGCAGGTCCTGGACGTCGATCTGCCGGCGATCATCACCGCCGACCTTCGCCTGAACGAGCCGCGCTATGCGTCTCTGCCCAACATCATGAAGGCCAAGAAGAAGGAGATCGTCAGCAAGACGGTCGCCGACTACGGCGTCGACATCGCGCCGCGCCTGAAGGTTCTGAAGGTGACCGAGCCCGCCAAGCGCTCGGCCGGCATCAAGGTGGAAACCGCCGCTGACCTCATTTCGAAGCTCAACACCGCGGGGGTGCTGTAATGGCTGTTCTCGTCGTCGCCGATAACGACAACGCGCACCTGCGCGATGGCACCCACAAGACCGTCACCGCGGCCCTGAAGATCTCGGGCGACGTGGACGTGCTGGTCCTGGGCAAGGGCGCCAAGGGCGTGGCCGACCAAGCGGCCAAGATCGCCGGCGTCCGCAAGGTGCTGCTGGCCGAGTCCGACGCCCTGGGCCACGGTATCGCCGAAGCCCAGGCCGACGCCGTCCTGGCCCTGGCTGGCAACTACGACGCGATCCTGGTTCCGGCCACCTCGGGCGGCAAGAACTTCGCCCCGCGCGTCGCCGCCAAGCTGGACGTCGCCCCGATCTCGGACATCGTCGAGGTCGTCTCGACCGACACCTTCACGCGCCCGATCTACGCCGGCAACGCGCTGGAGACGATCCAGTCGAGCGACGCCAAGAAGGTGATCACCGTCCGCCCGACCGCCTTCGCGGCGGCGGCGGAAGGCGGCAGCGCCTCGGTGGAGACCGTCGCTGGCGCTGACGCCGGCAAGACCCGCTTCGTCAGCGAAGAGATGGTCAAGTCGGACCGTCCGGAACTGGCCGCGGCCAAGATCGTCGTCTCGGGCGGTCGCGCCATGGGGTCGGCCGAGGAGTTCCAGCGCGTGATCGAGCCGCTGGCCGACAAGCTGGGCGCCGCCGTCGGCGCCAGTCGCGCGGCCGTCGACGCCGGCTACGCCCCGAACGACTATCAAGTCGGCCAGACCGGCAAGGTCGTGGCCCCGCAGCTCTACGTCGCCATCGGCATCTCGGGCGCGATCCAGCACCTGGCCGGCATGAAGGACTCCAAGGTGATCGTCGCGATCAACAAGGACGCCGACGCGCCGATCTTCCAGGTGGCGGACTTCGGTCTGGTCGCCGACTACAAGACGGCCGTCCCGGAACTGATGGACGCCCTGACGGCGGCGGGCAAATAAACCAAGCCTTCCTGGCTCGCGAACATGGGAAAGGCCCGGAGGAGACTCCGGGCCTTTCTTATTGGGCGGGGATACGAGCGGACCCGCTGAGCAAAACACCCGATTTCGGTTCCACCCCCGGCGCCGCCTGTTGCCTCACGCCGCGCTCGGGTGCGAAAGCGTGACCGCAACCCGAGGGGCGCGGGCAGCGGGGGGGAGAACGATCGTGCCGGGCTGGTCGAAATGGTTCGATGAAGGCGTCACCACGGTCACGGCGCGCAGCCTGCCGACGCTGGGCCTGCGCCTGGCCATCGGGGCGCTTAGCGCGACGTGCTACGCCCTGTTCGTCGAGCCCCTTCCGGGTCTGCTTTGGGGTCTGGCCATCGCCAGCGCCGAGGCGGCGGTCTGGATCGCCAGCAAGCCTCAGCGCGTCGATCAGACGACCACGCCCCGCCAGCGCCAGGCCTATGTCGCGGCCGTCGTCTGGATGAATCTGGTCTGGTGGGCGCTGGTCGTGCTGCTTTGGAGCCTGGACCAGGAGGTCATGCGCCTGGCGGCCCTGTGCCTGCTGTCGGCCCTGCTGGTCCACGCCCAGGCGTTCACGGCGCGATCGAAGCTCCTGCTGTTGATCGTCGGCGGCGGCGCGGCCCTGCTGCTGCTGGCCCTGACCGCGGTCTTCAATCCGTTCCCGGCGGGCCAGCGGCTAGTGCTGTTCCTCGCCGCGCTGATGCTGACCGCCTATACCGCCAAGGCCGCCGTGACCAACATCCGCAACAGTCGAGCCCTGGAGGAGGCCAAGGCCCGGGCCGAGATCGCCAGCCAGGCCAAGTCCGAGTTCCTGGCCCTGATGAGCCACGAGCTGCGCACGCCGCTGAACGGAATGCTGGGCCTGTCCCAGGCTCTGAAACTGGAGCCTCTGGAGCCCGGCGAGCGCGAGCAGGTCGAACTGCTGGAGGAATCCGGCCGCACCCTGCTAGCCCTTCTCAACGACGTGCTGGATTTCGCCAAGATCGAGGCCGGCAAGCTGGAGATCGCTCCGATCGTCGGCGACCTGGCCCTGTTGGCCGACCGCGTCGTGCGACTGAACCAGCCGCAAGCCCGCGAAAAGGGTTCGACCATCACCCTGCGGGTCGAAGACACCGTGCCCGCCGCCCTGACGTTCGACCCGCTGCGGGTGCGTCAGTGCCTGACCAACCTGATCTCCAACGCCGTGAAGTTCACCCCCTTCGGACAGATTCTCGTGCGGGTCGGCTGCGCGCCCGCGCCCGGGACGGATCGCGTGCGGGTGAAGATCACCGTCTCCGACACCGGCATCGGCATCCGCCCCGAGGTGCTGGAGCGGCTGTTCATGCCCTTCGTCCAGGCCGATCCGGCCACGGCGCGTCGCACCGGCGGCACGGGCCTGGGCCTGAACATAACTCGCCGTCTGGCGCAGATGATGGGCGGCGCGGTCACCGCCAGAAGCGAAGTCGGCAAGGGCTCGACCTTTGTCCTGACCTTCCTCTGCGACCTGCCCGCCGCGACGGTTGAGCCCAGCGGGACACCGGCGGGACCGCCGCTGCGGCTGCTGGTCGTCGACGACTATCCGGTCAATCGCAAGGTCATCGGCATGATGCTGGCCCCTCTGGGCTGCGAGATCGTCGAGGCCGGCGACGGCCAGGGCGCGATCGACGCCTTGGGCGAGGCCGACTTCGACATGGTGCTGATCGACTTCAACATGCCCAGGATGGGCGGGCTGGAAGCCACCCGCCGCATCCGCGCCGAACCCCGCTGGGCGCGACTGCCGATCATCTGCCTGACGGCCGGGGTCATGGACGACGAGCGCTCCGAGGCCCTCTCGGCCGGCATGAACGCCTTCATCGAGAAGCCGATCGAGATGGCGACCCTCGTCTCGACCATCGGACAGTTCGACCGACGGCTCGCGCGGGCTTAGGCGGCCCGCGCCAACCGCGACGGCGCGCCCTGCTCCGCCACCGGTACGTCCAGGCCCCGCATGGTCGCCGCAACGGCCGTCTCCAGCAGGGTGCGCGGCTCCTCGCCGAGGAAGGCGACGAGACGGCGGTTGTCGAGGCGGACGGGTTCTCGCCAGAACGGCCTCATCTCGGTCAGTTCGCGAAAGGTCTCGTTGAATAGTCCCGCGATCGGAACCAGGCCCCAGGGCAGGCGGAACACCTTGGGGCGCTTGAGACCCGCGGCGCGGGCGATGGCGCGGATCAAGGCGGTCCCATCGGCGTCCCAAAGCCCATCGAAATGAAAGCGGGCGAAGGCCGGCAGCTCGGCCTCGCGGTCGGCCAGCCGGGCGAAGGTCTCGCCGACGTCGGGCAGATAGGCCCAGGCGTGACCGACACCCTTGTCACCGGGATAGAGGATAGTCTTCACCGGCTTGCCGGGCGTGACGAGGCCCGAGGCGAACCAGCTGTTCGTTGTCGAGCGCGGTCCGAAATAGTCGCCCGCCCGCAGGATCAGCGAGCGCACGCCGCCATTTTCGCTCCCCGGGGCGGCGGCCGCTTCCAGGCGCGCCTCCATCTCGACGCGGATCTTGCCCTTGCGGGTGAAGGCGCGCTGCGGCGTGGTCTCGTCGATCAGCGCATGGGCGGCCGGATCGTAGTTGTAGATCGTGCCCGGCAGCAGGATCCGCGCGCTGCTGGCGCGAGCGGCGGCGATGCTGTTGTCGATCATCGGCAGGACGAGGCTCTTCCAGCTGCGATAGCCGGGCGGATTGACCGCGTGGACAATGATTGAAGCGCCTTTCGCGGCGGAGACCACGGCGTCGCGGTCGAGGGCGTCGCCCTGGATGTAGTCGAAGCCCGGACGGGCGGTCTTGGTTAGGTCACGGACCAGGGCGCGGACGGTCCAGCCGTGGCGGACCAGAGCGGCGGCGGTCTCTCCGCCCACCCCGCCATTGGCGCCGAGGACGAGAGCGATACGGGTCGGGATGGTCATCGGGCGTCTCCTGGAATGTCGATGACCAGAAAATGAGCCGTGCGCGCATCAATAGAAATTGACGAGAATGCTCCATCAGCCTATCAAAAATATATGAGCCTGGATCCGCCCACCGCCGTCGACTGGGAGCGTCAGCGCGCGTTTCTGGCCGTGGTCGATACCGGCAGCCTTTCGGCCGCCGCTCGCCAACTGGGCGCCGCCCAGCCCACGGTGCGTCGGCGGATTGAGGATCTGGAGGCCCAGTTGGGCGTGGCGCTCTTCACCCGCTCGCCCTCGGGGCTGACGCCGACGGCGCTGGGCAAGGACCTAGCCCAGCACGCCCGGGCCATGGCCCTGGCCGCCGCTTCCCTGGCCCGCGCGGCCTCGGCCGAGGCGGGGGCGGCCTCGGGCGTGGTCCGGATCACCGCCAGCGAGGTGGTCGGCATGGAGGTTCTGCCGGCGATACTGGCGGAGTTGCGCGAAGCCCATCCGGGCCTTGTCTTCGAGCTGGCCCTGACAAACCGCAGCGAGGATCTGCTGCGCCGCGAGGCCGACATCGCCGTGCGGATGGTCCGGCCCACGCAGGACGCCTTGGTCGCCAGGCGGATCGGCGCCATCAGCCTGGGCATGCACGCCCACAAGCGCGTGCTGGACGCCTGGGGTCGGCCGACCACGATGGAGCAAGCCCGCCGCATGCCGCTGATCGGCTACGAGAGCGAAACGATCGGCGTACGGGCGATCAAGGCCATGGGCCTGGGTCTCGACCTGCGGGTCGAGGACTTTTCCTTCCGCACCGACAACGACGTGGCTCAATTGGCGGCGATCCGGGCCGGCCTGGGTCTTGGCATCTGCCAGGTCGGCCTGGCCGCGCGCGATCCGATGCTGGAGCGGGTTATGGCCGATCTGTTCGCCATCGACCTGGAAACCTTCGTGGTCACCCACGAGGACCTGAAGGACGTGCGCCGGGTCCGCCTGGTCTTCGACGCCCTGGTCGAAGGCTTGACCCGCTACGCGCGAATTGGAAATATAGTTTAAACTGTATTAATTTCCACCTAAAGTGGATTTGCGATTCGTGCGATCGTGCTGGCGGCGCCTACGGCGCGCGGAGTAAGTGGAGTAGCGATGGTCGCCGGCGTTTCAGATAGCTCGGCCCTGTCCAGCCTGTCGGCCGCTCGCATCGCGACGCTGAGCGCCTCGGCGTTGGCCGAGGCCCCACCATCCGAATTCGCCAAGCTGACCAAGGCCCAGGTCGCGGCGATCTCGGCCACGGCCATAGGCGGTCTGACCGCCGAGCAGTTCGCCAAGTTCAACAAGACCCAGCTGTCGGCCCTGACCACCGCCCAGCTGCCGCGCCTGTCGTCGTCCGTCGCCTTCAGCGCCGAGCAGTTGAAGCTGCTGAACGCCGTCCAGGTGAAGGCCCTGTCGGGCACGACGATCGCGCAGCTCAGCACCACCACCCTGGACAGCCTGGCCCTGACCCAGATCGTCGCCCTGTCGTCCACGGCCGTCGCAGCCCTGTCGCGCGACCAGATCCAGAGCCTGTCCCTGGCCCAGGTGCGGTCCCTGACCCCGACCCAGCTGCGGCAATTGCCCCCCTCCGACATCGGCGAGTTCAGCAACCAGCAGCTAGCGTCTCTTAGCGCCACCCAGATCGGCGGCCTGACCCAGACCCAGTTCGCCAGCCTGTCGGCCGAGCAGGTCGGCGCGCTGAGCCCCGCTCAGTTCGCCGGGCTCTCGGTGCCGACCCTAAAAGGTCTGAACGCCGCCGCCATCGCCCTGACCACGCCCGAACAGTGGGCCGGCGCCAGCGCCCTGCAGATGTCGGCCCTGACCGCCGAACAGTTGAAGGCCCTGGGTCCCGAGCGGATCGCCGCGCTCAAGCCGACCCAGATCCGCAGCCTCCCCTCCGTGGAGATCGGTCGCGCCGGCGCTGACTTCCTGAACCAACTGACGCCGACCCAGATCGCCGGCCTGTCCGGCAACCATACGGGCGGCCTGTCGGTGACGGCGGTCGACGCCCTCAAGCCCGAACTGCTGGCCGCCATGGATCCGGTGGCGGTCGGCGGGCTGTCGGTCACAGCCTTCTCCAGCCTCGACGCCACCCACGTGGCCGCGCTCAGCGCCAGCCAGATCGCCCGTCTGCGACCCGATCAGCTGAAGGGCTTGAACGGCGACGACTTCAACGAGTTCACCCGCGCCCAGCTGAAGGCCTTCACCGCCGCCCAGATCCGCGAGCTCCCGCCGGAGCGGCTGGCGGGGATGTCGGACGAGGACTTCGCCGCGTTCACCCCGACCCAGATCAAGGCCCTGTTGCCGCTGCAGGTGAAGGCCCTGTCGACCAGCGACCTGGCCGCCCTGACGACCGAGCAGGTCGGGGCCCTGACCTTCGACCAGATCGGCGCCCTGTCGGGGACCCAGTTCGCGACGCTGCGCGGCGTCGCCTCGCTCACTAGCCTGCAGCTGAAGGGCGTCACGGCCACGCAGATGAAGGTGCTGACGCCCACCGACATCAGCCGGCTGACCGCCACCGAGGTCGCCGCGTTGAGCGCCACGCAGATCGGCGGCCTGACGCCCGAGTCGCTGTCGGCCCTGAACGCCACCCAGACGGCGCGGCTCAATGTCGTGCAGATGCGCGGCCTGACGACCACCCAGCTGAAGGGCCTGACTGACGACGATGTCGGCGAGCTGAGCAACGCGCAGATCGGCGCCCTGGACGGGACCCAGGTCGGCGTCCTGGTCCCGCACCTGTCGACCACGGCCGTCAGCCTGTTGGGCAGCACCCAGATCGGCAAGATGTCGACCACGGCTCTGGACGGCCTCAGCGCCGCCCAGATCGCGGCCCTGGGCGCCAGCCAGCTGCGCGGCCTGACCACCGACCAGATGGCCGGCCTGCCGTCCGACATCGCCGCGAACCTGAGCGCCACCCAGCTGGGCGGCCTCAACGCCAGCCAGCTCGGCGCGCTATCGGTGACCAATCTGGGCCGCCTGAGCCCCGAAAGCCTGCGGCAGCTGACCGCCTCTCAGTTGCGCGGTCTGACATCGACGCAGTTGAAGGGCTTCGCCACAACGATGTTTGGCGTTCTGGCCCCCACCCAGATCGCGGCCCTGACCGGCATGCAGTTGGGCGCCCTGTCGCCGGAGACGATCGGCAATCTCAACGCCACCCAGTGGGCGGGCCTGGCGGTCACCCAGGTGCAGGGCCTCACCACCACCCAGCTGGGCGGCCTGGACGCGACCGACCTCACCTATCTCAACACCACCCAGTGGACCGGCCTGCGCGCCAGCCAGCTGGCTGGCCTGACAGGCACGGCGGTGGCGGCGATCGCGACCGAGCGCCTCCGCCTGCTGACCGCAGGACAGATCGGCGGCCTGACGGCGACCGCCTTCTCGGCGCTGGACGCCGCCCGGGTCGCGGCCCTGACGACCACCCAGATCGGCGGCCTGAACGCCACCCAGCTGCGCGGCCTGACGCCCGAGGACATGGGCGAGTTGAGCACGACCCAGGTGGCCGCGATCGCCGCGTCGCAGCTTGGCGGCCTCCCGGCCACCGACGTGGCGGCCCTCAAGCCGGACCAACTGGCCGCCCTGAGCACCGCCCAGCTCCGCGCGCTCGCCCCGTCGCAGATCTCGGCCCTGCAATCGACTCAGGTTGGCGGGCTATCGGCGACCCAGTTGGCGGCGCTCAGCTCGATCCAGGTCGGGGCCCTGGCCAGCGACGCCCTGCCGGCGCTAAGCGCCACCCAGGTGGCCGGCTTCACCTCCGCCCAACTGGCCGGCCTGTCGACCACCCAGGCCGGGTCCATAACCGGCGACCAGCTGTCCGCCCTGGCCGTCACCCAGGTTGGCAGCCTCTCCGGTTCGTTCCTGTCGGCCCTGACGCCGACGGCCTTCTCCGCCCTGAACGCCACCCAGGTCGCCCGCCTGTCGGCGGCGCAGGTGCAGAGCCTCAGCACCACCCAGATCGCCAGCCTGTCGACCACCGACTTCGCCGAGCTGTCCGCGACCCAGGTCGACGGCCTGACCCCCTCGCAGCTGGGCGCGCTGTCGACCACCAATATCGGCGGCCTGAGCACGACCGCCATCGGCGACCTCACGGCCGCCCAGTTCGCGGGCCTGTCGCCAACCCAGTTGGCCGTACTGCCCGAGAGCGTCTTCAAGGGGCGCCTGTCGACGCTCAGCGCCACCCAGATGGCGGGCCTGTCCGGCACGTTCATCGCCAACCTGACCTCGACCGAGGTCGCCAACCTGAACCCGACCCAGCTGGGCGCCCTGTCGCCCACGGCCTTCGCGGCCCTGGGGACCTCCCGCCTGACCAGCCTGACCACCAGCCAGATCACGGGCCTGTCGACGACCCAGGTGGCCAGCCTCGACGCAAGCGCCTTCGGGGCCCTGACCACCACCCAGGTGGCGGTGTTGTCCGGAACCCAGATCGGCGCGGTCAGCGGCGAGATTCTCTCGGCCCTGGACGCCACCCAGTTCGCCCGCCTGACCACCGCCCAGGTGCGCGGCCTGACGACCAGCCAGATCGAGCGGTTCAGCGCCGCCGACATTGGCGAGTTCACCGCCACCCAGATCGGCGCCCTGGGCGCGGGCCAGCTGGAAGGTTTCTCGGCCGCCGACATCTCGGCCCTGAACGTCACCCAGGTGGCGGCGCTCTCGGCCGGCCAGATCTCGGCGCTGACGCCCGTGCAGGTGCGCGGTCTGACCCCCACCGACATTGGCGAGCTTAACCGGACCCAGGTCGCGGCCCTGACCAACACCCAGATCAGCGCGCTGTCGCTGGCGGCGGTGAACGGCATGAGCGACGAACAGTTTGGCGGCCTGTCGGCGACCCAGGTGCGCGGCTTCTCGGGCGAGCAGCTGACGGCGTTCGGGGCCGAAGGCCTGGCGCGTCTGTCCGGCGCGCAGCTCGGGGCCCTGACCACCACCCAGGTCGGCCAGCTGCCCGCCGTGGCCATTCGCAGCCTCACCGGCGAGCAGATCGGCCAGATCATGCCCAGCCAGATATCGGGCTTCACCAGCGAGCAGATCGCCGCCTTCAGTCCCAACCAGCTGAGCGGCCTGTCGCGCGCCCAGGTCAACAAGCTGACCGCGGCCCAGCTGGACGCCATGAGCGTCGCCCAACTGGAGGCCATCGGCCTCTAGACCTGGGAACCGCGAACAAAAAAGGCCCGGCGGTTTCCCGTCGGGCCTTTCGCGTTTCGAAGCTCCGAAGGACTTAGTCCTTGGCGCGTTCCTGATACGAGTTGTCTTCCGTCAGGATCACGACGCGGGTGCCGACGGTGATGTAGGGCGGGACGGTCGTCTTGACGCCGTTGCTCAGCAGGGCCGGCTTGTAGGACGACGAGGCGGTCTGCCCCTTCACCGACGGTTCAGTGTCGACGATCTCGAGGATCATGGTTCGCGGCAGTTCGATGGCGATCGGCACGTCGTTGTGAGTCGACAGCTGGACCGTCATGTTCTCCTGCAGGTAGGGCGCGGCGTCGCCGATCACCTCCTCGGTGGCCACGACCTGGTCGAAGGTTTCCGGGTTCATGAAGTGATAGCCGTCGCCGTCCTGGTAGAGGAAGGTATGGTCACGCTGGTCGACGAAGGCGCGCTCGACCTGCTCGGTCGTGCGGTAGCGTTCCGAAACCTTCACGCCGTCCGAAATGCGGCGCATGTTCAGCTGGGTCACCGGGGTGCCCTTGCCGGGGTGGATGTTGTCGACCGTCAGGACGACGTAGAGCTTGCCGTCCATGTCGACGACGGCGCCTTTGCGGAGCGAGCTGGCTGCGACCTTCACTTAAGTTTCGTCCTCGGTGGAAAGCGCGCGCGAGGCCGCGGGCGCGATCATGCTATTGATCCGTGCCCGCCCTCCTATAGCGAACGGGGCGAAATCTCCAGCTTCTTCGGTTTCCGCTCTTGTCCCAGACCCCTCCCCCCCACGGCGCCGCCTGGTGGCGTAGCGACGTCCACGCCGACCGCCGCCCGTTCCTGCTAGCCCGCAACCGCATCACCCGGGCGTTCCGCGCCTGGTTCGAAGCCGAGGGGTTCGAGGAGGTGGAGGCCGCGGCCCTGCAGATCTCGCCCGGTAACGAAGCGCACCTGCACGCCTTCGCAACGGAGGCGTTGACCATCTCGGGGGAAGCTCGTCCGCTCTACCTGCACACCTCGCCGGAGTTCGCCTGCAAGAAACTGCTGGCGGCGGGCGAGGACAGGATCTTCAGCCTGGGCAAGGTCTGGCGCAACCGCGAGCGCGGGCCGCTGCACCATCCCGAGTTCACGATGCTGGAATGGTACAGGGCCGGCGCACCCTACCAGGCGCTGATGGACGACTGCGCGACCTTGCTGGCTCTGGCGGCCGAGACGGCGGGCGCGAAGCGCTTCGATTTCAGGGGCATGGCCTGCGATCCGTTCGCCGAGCCCGAGCGCCTGTCGGTGGCCGAGGCTTTCCACCGACACGCCGGCGTCGACCTGCTGGCCAGCGTGGCCGCCGACGGCTCGACCGACCGCGACGCCCTGGCCGCCGCCGCCCGCGTCGCCGGGATCCGCGTGGCCGACGACGACAGCTGGGCCGACGTCTTCAGCCGCGTCATCGTCGAGAAGGTCGAGCCGCGACTGGGCGAAGGCCGCGCCACCGTACTGTGCGAATATCCGATCTCGGAAGCGGCCCTGGCCCGCCCAAAGGACGCCGACCCGCGCGTGGCCGAACGGTTCGAGCTCTATGCCTGCGGGGTCGAGCTGGCCAACGCCTTCGGGGAGCTCACCGACCCGGCCGAGCAGCGCCGCCGGTTCGTGATCGAGATGGACGAGAAGGCCCGCATCTACGGCGAGCGCTATCCGGTCGACGAGGACTTCCTGGCCGCCCTGGAGCACATGCCCGAAGCTTCGGGATCCGCCCTCGGCTTCGATCGCCTGGTTCTCCTGGCCACCGGCGCCCGTCGGATCGAGGACGTGGTCTGGACGCCGGTGGCGGAGGGCTAATCCACTCGCCGGTGGACCACCGCATAGGGGTCCGCGTGGATCCGACGCCAGGCCGGATCCTGGTCCAGCAGCGCCACCACCGGATCGTCCGGCGTGAAGATCGTCCAGGCCACGCGGTAGTCGGCCAGCAGCTTGCGCAGGGCGACAGGGTCGGGCTCGACCGCCTGGAAGTACCGCTTGCTGAACGCGTCGCCGTACATGTCGGCGCGCCCGTCGATGAAGGGCTTCACGCCCTTGTAGATCAGGTAGCCGCCCAGGCCGTAGCCGTTGAGCACCGGTTGGGTCCGGAGCTCGGCCGGCACGCTGTCCAGGGCCGCGACGGGGCTGTTGAGACCGTCGACCCTTTGTAGCGGCAAGGCCAGGCGCGCGCCCAGCAACAGGACGCAGGCCACGCCGAAACCGGCCAGCAGGGCCCGTGACGGCTTGGGCCTGGCCGGCTCATGGCCCAGCGCCTCGGCCAGCGGCCCCGCCAGCAGCAGCGGCGCGATGGCGGCCAGCACCAGCTGGTGACGGATGTGCTGAAGGCCCATCAACAACAAGGTCAGCAGCAGCAGGAGCCGGACGGTCGGGACCTTCACGCCTCGTGCCAGGCAGACGAACAGGGTCGCCAGCAGCACCATCGCGAAGGTCGAGACGTGCGAGAAGTCCTCGGCCCGCCACTCGGTGATGTGCGGCAGCACCGCCATGCTGGTCACCTGGAACGGAAACAGCAGCGCCGCCGGCCCGTGCGGCGTGATCGCGGCGCAGACCAGGCTGACCAGACCGAACAGGCCCCAGCCGCGCAGCACCTTCAGCTTGTCGGCGTTCGGCTCGGCCAGCGCCTCCAGCCCGAAGGCGCCGGCGACCACCAGGCCAAACACCCAGCTGCCGTGCAGATTGGCCCACAGGATCATCAGTAGGGCGAACCAAAGGCTCGGCGCGCGATCCGCGTCGCGGGCGGCCAGCATCTCGATCGTCCAGGCCACCAGCAGCGGCAGCATGAAGAGGTGCGGTCGCGCCAGCAGGCTGCCGCTCATGCAGGCCAGGGCCAGCACCGTGGTCGTGATCAGGGTCAGGCCGCCCAGCCGCAGCGAGAGCCGGCGGACCAGCATCCAGGCCGCGCCGCCCATGGCGATTGCGAACAGCGCCGTTACCCCAGCCCAACCGGCCAGGCGCGCGGCCAGGGCCATCAGCGCCTCGGACAGCCACTCGTGCGCCACCCACGGCCGGCCGGCCTGCGTATAGGAGAAGACATCACGGTCGGGGACGCGGCCGTGGGCCAGGATCCACTCCCCCGTGGCCATGTGCCAGTAGGTGTCGCCGTCGTTCAGCACCTGGGGCAGGAACAGGAAGACCGTCGCCATGACCAGGGCCGCCGCCAAAGGGGCCACGTTGCGAGCGATCGCGCTGTCCTGGGTCACGATGGTCCTCCGCCTCGCGGTCACGGTTAAGGGCCAGAGCTGAACAGACCCGTAATTTGCCTCCGGCCCGGAAATCCCGCATATCCCCGCGCCTCATGTCCCCCCCCTTCTCGAACCTGGGGAAAACCCTCCGCGACGTCGGATCCCTGACCGAGGCCGGGCTGGTTCCGCCCGAGCGCCTGGCGGCGCTGGAGGCGGTGGCGGCGCGCTACGCCGTGGCGGTCACCCCGGCCATGGCCGAACTGATCGATCCCGCCCGTGACGACGACCCGATCGCCCGTCAGTTCATCCCCTCGCCCGAGGAGCTGATCAGCAGCCCCGGCGAGGACGGCGATCCGATCGGCGACAATGTCCACAGTCCGGTCGAAGGGATCGTCCATCGCTATCGCGACCGCGTGCTGCTGAAGCCGACCCATACCTGCGCGGTCTACTGCCGGTTCTGCTTCCGCCGCGAAATGGTCGGGCCCGAGGGTCTGGCGAACCTGACTCCGGCCCAGCTGGACTCCGCCTTCGCCTATATCGCCGGCCGACCGGAGATCTGGGAGGTCATCGTCACCGGCGGAGACCCCTTTGTGCTGTCGCCCCGCCGCCTGGCCGACCTGATGGACCGCCTGGAGGCGATCCCCCACGTCAGGATCGTTCGGTTCCACACGCGCGTGCCCGCCGTCGATCCGGACGCGGTCACCGACGACCTGATCGCGGCGCTGAAACGCACGACCAAGACCGTCTATGTCGCCCTGCACGCCAACCACGTCCGCGAGCTGACCCCGGCCGCCCGCGCCGCCTGCGCCCGGATCGTCGACGCCGGGATCCCGATGGTCAGCCAGACGGTGCTGCTGCGGGGCGTCAACGACGACGCCGAGGCGCTGGCGGACCTGATGCGGGCCTTCGTCGAGACGCGGATCAGGCCCTACTATTTGCATCATGGCGACCACGCGCCGGGCACCGCCCACCTGCGCACGACTCTGGCCGAGGGACAGGCGATCATGAAGGCCTTGCGCGGGACAGTCTCGGGCCTGGCCCAGCCGACCTATGTCCTCGACATCCCCGGCGGCCACGGCAAGGTCCCGGTCGGACCGAACTACGTCTCCCAAGGACCCGGGGGGAGCGCGATCGAGGACCCGGACGGCGCGGTCCGCGCCTATCCGCCCACAGCGTGATCTCCGCCTGACAACCACGCTCACGTTGCATCGCAGCAAAGCCTTGGCGGCGCCACGGTTTCTCGTGCTAGAAAAGTCGGCACATCCCAGGGTCCGGCGCGAATGTCCGGCGCGAATTCAAGCGAAGGCTTGGCTTTTATGAGTGAAATCAAGACGGTCGGCGTTATCGGCGCCGGCCAGATGGGGTCTGGCATCGCCCATGTCGTCGCCCTCGCCGGCTATGACGTGCGTCTGCATGACGTCTCGCGCGAGCGGATCGACGCCGGTCTGGCCCTGATCGAGAAGAACATGGCCCGTCAGGTCGGTCGCGGCATCATCGACGACGCCGCGATGAAGTCGGCCCTAGCCCGCATCTCCGCGGCCGAGGGCCTGGAGACCATCGGCGACACCGACCTGGCCATCGAAGCGGCCACGGAAAACGAGGAGATCAAGAAGTCGATCTTCCGCAGCCTGCAGCCGCACCTCAAGCCCGACACGCTGCTGGCTTCGAACACCTCGTCGATCTCGATCACGCGCCTGGCCTCGGCCACGGATCGTCCCGAGCGCTTCATCGGCCTGCACTTCATGAACCCGGTGCCGCTGATGAAGCTCGTGGAGATCATCCGCGGCATCGCCACCGACGTGCCGACCTACGAGACGGCCGTGGCCTTCGCCAAATCGCTGGGCAAGATCACCAGCAACGCCGAGGACTTCCCCGCCTTCATCGTCAACCGCGTGCTGGTGCCGATGATCAACGAGGCGATCTACACCCTGTATGAAGGGGTGGGCACGGTCGACGCCATCGACACGGCGATGAAGCTGGGCGCCAACCATCCGATGGGCCCGCTGGAGCTGGGCGACTTCATCGGCCTGGACACCGTGTTGAGCATCATGAACGTGCTCCACGAAGGCCTGGCCGACAGCAAGTACCGTCCCTGCCCGCTGCTGGTGAAGTATGTCGAGGCCGGCTGGCTGGGCAAGAAAACCGGCCGAGGCTTCTACGACTATCGCGGCGAAGTCCCGGTTCCGACCCGCTAGGGCCTGCCCCGCTAGGGCCCCAGCGTTTCGTCGGCGCGATCAGGACACGCGCCGACGAACCGCCCCACCACCTCCTGGGTTCCGCGAAGGAGGAGGCTCTGGGCATGGCGCGCCTGTACCCCACCGGCGCGCGACATGCCCCCTGTTCTCGCGCGGCGACCCGGCTCTGTCATTGACCGACGATCCACATTCTATTGCTCTGGGATTTTCGCCGGGATGAGTCTCGGCCGTTCGGCGAGGCTTCCGCGTGAGTGACCGTCTAAGTCGGGATCTATGGGTGCTGGACGCCCGCGAGCAGCCCGACGCCGTCGAAACGTACCGCAAGGCCTGCGCGCACCTGTTCGACATCACCCTGCTGTCGCCCGAGGCGGACTTCCACAACCAGCTGGAAGGCTACCAGCTTGGCCCTGTCGTCTTCGCACGCTGCGTCGGCGTTCCCCAGCGGTTCGAGCGCAAGCTCACCCACATCATGGCCGACCCGACGGACACCGTCATGGCGGTGCTGGATCTGGGGAAGAACCTCTGGCGCGCCGACTATGACGGCCGCGAAGCCAGCAGCGACATGGGCGCGATCCGGCTGGTGGACATGGCGCGGCCCTACCGCTCGACGATCGATAGCCCCTACGTCACGCTTTACCTGATGATCCCGCGCGGCCTGCTGGATTCCAGGGCCGCCGGCCTCGACTTCCACGGCCGGGTAGTCGCGGAGACCAGCCCGACGGGGAGGATGCTGGCCTCGCACCTGCGCGCCCTGTGGGAGTCGATCGAGACGATGACGCCGGCCGAGGCGCCGATGACCGCCAGGGCCACGGCCGCCCTGGTGAGCGGCGCGGTCCTGGCCTGCGGTGAACCGATGGGCGCCGATCCCCGACCGCTGGAGAAGGTGCTGCTGATCGCCGGCCAGCAGTTCGTCGAGCGGCGGCTGGACGATCCCGACCTGTCGCCGGAGACGGTGCGGGAGCACCTGGGCGTGTCGCGCAGCCAGCTCTACAAGGTGTTCGAACCCGCCGGCGGCGTCAGCGCCTTCATCCAGCGGCGGCGACTGGACCAGGCCTTCGACGTGATCCTTCAGGACCGCGCCGAGCAGATGACCCTGGCCGAGGTCGCTTATCGCCATGGCTTCCGGTCGGACGCCCACTTCAGTCGCGCCTTCCGGGCCCGGTTCGGCGTCACGCCCGGCCGACTGCGCAAGCTGGGCGAGGCGGCGCGCCAGGAGGGCCTGTCGGCCCAGGAGCGCCCCGACGACGTCTTCGCCTGGCTCAAGGGTCTATAGAGGCGGCTAGCCCGCGCCCATCGCCACGGCGAGGTGATAGGTCACGAACGAGGCCAGATAGGCCAGGCTGGTCATGTAGACGAACATCACCGTCGGCCAGGTCCAGCCGTTGGTCTCGCGCTTGACCACGCCCAGGGTCGCCGCGCACTGCGGGGCGAAGACGTACCAGGACAGGAACGACAGGGCGCTGGCCAGCGACCACTGGTGGGCCAGCAGCGAGCCCAGGGTCGTGGCGGCCGCGTCGCCGTCGCCGCCGACCGCATAGACCGTGCCCAGCGCCGCCACCGCGACCTCGCGCGCCGCGAAGCCCGGGATCAGGGCGACCGTCATCTGCCAGTTGAAGCCGATCGGCGCCATGACCGGGGCGATGAAGTGGCCGATGCGGCCGGCGAAGCTGTAGTCGATGGCCGGACCCGTCGCGCCCTCCGGCGGATAGGGGAAGGTCGACAGCACCCACACCAGGACCATCAGCGGCAGGATGATCCGGCCGGCGCGGCTCATGAAGATCCGGGCGCGGGTCCACAGGTTCATCAGCACGTTGCGCGGCTCGGGCCAGCGATAGGTCGGCAGTTCCATCATGAAAGGCTCGACCGCGCCCCGCCAGAACACCCGGCGGATGACGAACGAGACCACCAGAGCGCTGACGATGCCGCCGGCATAGAGGCCGAACATGACCAGGCCTTGCAGCGACAGTACGCCCCAGACGGTCTGCTTGGGAATGAAGGCGCCGATGATCAGGGTGTAGACCGGGATCCGCGCCGAACAGGTCATCAAGGGCGCGACCAGGATGGTGGTCAGCCGGTCTTCCTTGTTGTCGATCACCCGCGTCGACATGATGCCCGGAATGGCGCAGGCGAAGCTGGACAGCAGCGGGATGAAGGCCCGCCCATGCAGGCCCGCGCCGCCCATGATCTTGTCCATCAGGAAGGCCGCGCGGGCCATGTACCCACTGTCTTCCAGGAGCAGGATGAAGAAGAACAGGATCAGGATCTGCGGTAGGAACACCAGCACGCTGCCCACCCCGGCGATCAGGCCGTCGGAAATGAAGCTCGTCACCAGGCCCGCCGGCAGGTGGGCGCTGGTCCAGCCGGCGATGGCCGCGAAGGCCCCGTCGATACCGTCCATGACCGGCGTGGCCCAGGTGAACACCGCCTGGAACATCACGAACAGCAGGGTCATCAGGATCAGGACGCCGGCGACGGGGTGCAGCAGCACGTCGTCGATCTTTCCGGTGACGGTGTCCGGACGCTCGGGCGGCTTCACGCAGGCCTTGAAGATGCGCTGGGCCTCGGCGTGGGCGACGCGGATCTCGCTCGCGGTCGGCTCGTGCCAGACGTTCTCGGTCTCGACCTTGCGGGCCGCGACGAGGGCCTCGACCTGTTCCAGGAGCTCGGGCAGGCCGCGCTTGCGGGTCGCCACCGTGGTGACGATCGGCGCGCCCAGTTCCTGGGACAGGCGCTCCAGGTCGATACGCAGGCCCTGGCGCTGGGCGATGTCGAACATGTTGAGAGCCAGCACGAACGGTCGGCCCACCTGCTTCAGTTCGAGGGCCAGGCGCAGGACCAGGCGCAGGTTGGTGGCGTCGGCCACGCAGATCAGCGCCTCGGGAGCCAGTTCGCCCTCCAGCTTGCCGATCACCGCGTCGCGGGTGACCACCTCGTCGGGGCTGCGGGCCCGCAGAGAATAGGTGCCGGGCAGGTCGAGCACGCGCATCTGCCGGCCGGAGGGCGTGGTCAGCACGCCTTCCTTCCGCTCGACCGTGACGCCGGCATAGTTGGCCACCTTCTGGCGGCTGCCGGTCAGGGCGTTGAACAGCGCGGTCTTGCCGGAGTTGGGGTTGCCGACCAGGGCGACCCGAGCGGGCTCGGTGAGCTCGGACTTGGCGACGACGCCAGGGCCCTGGCTCAAGGGAGTGTCGAGGGGCAAGGTCTAGAGTCCGTCGAATTTCACGGTGACGGCGCCGGCTTCACGGCGGCGCAGGGCCACGCGGGTGTCGTCGACGCGCACGGCGATCGGGTCGCGGCCGAACAGGCCCTCATGCAGAACCTCGATGGCCGCGCCCTCGACGAAGCCCATCTCCAGCAGGCGTCGCTCGAGCTCCTCCGCCACCACGGCCTCGGCCGCGCCGGACACGCCGGTGACCTTGACGATCACCCCGCGATCGCCCCGCCCGGCCGTGGCCAGGGGACGCACGTCGAGAGTATCGGCGGGATTGAACTGAGGGGACAACGCGAACGCTTCGGACATAATGGCTCCGATTAGATTGCGAACGATTATCAGTCGAAGAGGCCAATGTCGATTCAACGATCCGCGCGTCTTGGGTTATGATCGTCCTTAAGGGTGTTCCGCCGAAGCGTGTTTGCGGTTCGACGGCCGGAAGACCCGCAACTAAGGGGCGCTCGCCTGCCCGGCTGGCGGGCTGTTGGGACCGAATGGCGCAGGGTCGTTAATAGATTCGACTCTTCGACCGTGGGTCGGTCTGATTGCGTGTTACGATTCGTATGGGCGAATGATGCGTAGGCTGATGCTGGGGCTCCTGACGGGGGCTTATCTTTGTCTGGCTCTGATCGTCTCCCTCTTCCTCTGGAGGATGGGCGCGACCCCGGCTGTCGGCGTCTCGGCCTTCATCGGCGCGCTGGGCCTGTGCTTCGCCTTCCACGGCCTGCTGGGCCAGACCTTCCTCGCCGCCGCTCTGCGCGGCGATATCGACACCGTGCGCGAGGCGCACGCCATCCTGCTGGACCAGATCGAGAAGGTCGACGCGCGCGTGTCGGATCTCGTGGAGTCGGTCGCCGCCGACGCCCAGCGCCGTACGGAAGAGCTGTCGACCGAGGTCCATCAGTTGGAAGACCTGATCGGTCAGATGAACGACCGGCTCGAGCACCAGCTCAGCCACCAGGTCGCCGCCGCCTCGGCCCGCAGTCACAATCTGGGCCGCGAACGCGCGCCGCAGACCAGCCACATGCTTCAGGTCGTGCAGGACGCCCTGGCCGAGAACCGCGTCGACCTCTACCTGCAGCCGATCGTCAGCCTGCCCCAGCGCCGGACCGTGTTCTACGAGAGCTTTTCGCGCCTGCGCGACGAAACCGGTCGCGTGATGATGCCGGCCGAGTACCTGGCCGTGGCCGAGCCTGAAGGCCTGATGACGGCCATCGACAACCTGCTGCTGTTCCGCTGCGTGCAGATCGTCCGTCGTCTGGCCAAGCAGGATCGCAAGGTCGGGATCTTCTGCAACATCTCCCTGGCCAGCCTGGGCGACGAGAGCTTCTTCCCGCAGTTCCTGGAATTCATGCAGGCCAACAAGGACCTGGCCGGCGCGGTGATCTTCGAGCTGGGCCAGGCGGCGTTCGATCGCCGGGGCCCGGTCGAGGCCCGCCACATGGCCCGCCTGGCCAGCCTGGGCTTCAGCTTCAGCCTCGACAAGGTCAGCGACCTGGACCTGGATTTCCAGGATCTGGCCCGCGCCGACGTCCGCTACCTGAAGGTCGGCGCCCAGATGATGCTGGACCAGCTGGAAGAGCAGGACGGCAAGCTGGTGATCGCCTCGCTGCCCGACTTGAACGCCGCCGACTTCGCCGCCCTGACCCGCCGCTATGGCATCGAGGTCATCGTCGAGAAGGTCGAGGCCGAGAAGCAGATCGTCGACATCCTGGATCTCGACATCGGCTACGGCCAAGGCCACTTGTTCGGCGAACCGCGCGCCATCCGCGACGCGGTGCTGGCCGAGGCCGAGCCGCCGCAGGACTTCATCCGCGGCGCCCTGCGCCGCCGCGCCGTCGGCTGGTAGGCCCTTTCGACTGCTGACAGCTTTGGGCGCGGAGCCGCAAGCTTCGGAATGATCGCCGGCATAGTCCGGCGCATGGTCTCCTTACGAAAGGAGATCCCCATGATCGCTTCGACCTATCCCGATGATGACGCGCGCTGGGACGCCATGCGCGCCAAGGACCGCGCCGCGGAGGGCGCCTTCTATATCGGCGTGCGCACCACCGGCGTCTATTGCGTCGCCAGCTGCGGCGGCCGTCCGCTGCGCAAGAACGTCGCCTTCTACGCCACCCGGGAAGACGCCCGCGCCGCTGGCCTGCGCGCCTGCCTGCGCTGCAAGCCCGACATCAATCGCGAGACCCTGCGCTGGGCCGTCGGCGAGACCAGCCTGGGCCTGACGCTCGTGGCCCGCTCGGACGCTGGCCTGCGTCTGGTCACGCTGGGCGACGACGTCGAAGCGCTGAAAGCCGACCTGGAAAAACGCTTCAGGCACGCCCGCATTGCGCCGGACGCCGAGGGGTTGGCCGTCGACCTGAACGCGGTGGCCGATCTGGTCGATCATCCCGACCGCGCGCCGAACCTGCCGACCGACGCGCAAGGCACCGAACTGCAGAAAGCCGTCTGGGCCGCCCTGCGCGAAATCCCGGCCGGCCGGACCACCTCCTATGCCGAGATCGCCCGCGCCATCGGCCGGCCCAGCGCCGCGCGCGCCGTGGCCCAGGCCTGCGGAGCCAATCCGCTGGCGGTGATCACGCCCTGCCACCGCGTGGTCCGCGCCGATGGCGGCCTGTCGGGCTACCGCTGGGGCGTCGAACGCAAGCAGGCCCTCCTGGCGCGTGAAGGGGCGCGCGTGGCCGCGTGACACTCGACTGGATTCGCATCGGCTCCGAGCTCGACGCGCGCGGCTGGGCCCTGACCAGCCCGATCCTGAAGCCCGAGACCTGCCAGGGGATCGCCGACCTCTATCCCCAGGAGGCGGGCTTCCGCAGTCGGGTGGTCATGGCCCGCCACGGTTTCGGACGCGGCGAGTACAAGTATTTCAGCTATCCCCTGCCGGACGTCGTGCAGCGGCTCCGGCAGCGCCTCTACGGTCCGTTGTCGACGATCGCCAACCGCTGGGCCGAGCGTCTGGGCGAGGACCGCCGCTTCCCTGAAGCACTGGACGACATGCTGGCGCGCTGCCGCGAGGCCGGCCAGGCACGGCCCACGCCCCTGCTGCTGACCTACGGCCCCGGCGACTACAACTGCCTGCACCAGGATCTCTACGGCGAGCACGTCTTCCCGCTGCAGGCGGCGTTCCTGCTGGACGAGCCGGGCCGGGACTTCGACGGCGGCGAGTTCGTGATCGTCGAGCAGCGGCCCCGCCAACAGAGCGCGCCGCAGGTCGTGCCGCTGAGGCAAGGCGAGGGCGTGATCTTCGCGGTGCGCGAACGGCCAGCCCAGGGCGTGCGCGGCGTCCACCGTCGCGTGCTGCGGCACGGCGTGAGCGAGATTCGCTCAGGCCGGCGGCGGACCCTGGGCGTCATCTTCCACGACGCCACCTAGGCTAGCGGCGAGACCCCGAACAGCAGCCGGTGCAGGAAGACCACGAACACCGCATACAGCGCCGTGCCCGCCACGACCGCGATCACGTCCGCGATCGGCTTGGTCACCACCGGCGCCGGCTCCCCGCGTCCCAGCGCCGAAATCAGGTCCACGATCGCCCAGACCAGAAACGCCCCGAACAGCAGCGCCGAGGCCTGGTCGCCATTGGCCAGCAGGTGGCCGGCCGACCACAGGATGGTCCCGAGCAGCATCGGGTGGCGCACGGTCGCCTTGATCCGTCCGACCGGCCCGTTCGAGCCGGCCAGCAGCACGAAAGCGATCCAGACCAGGCCCATCGCGGCGTGACGGCCCCAGGGTGGCGGGTCGTAGAGCTGCGGCGCCATCGGCCGGAACTGGATCCAGCCCCAGATGATCAGCCCCAGCCCGACGGCCGAGATGACAGAATAGAGCCCTTTCCAGCGCCCCGGATTGGCGGCGACCTGGGCGTTGCGAAACGGCGCGGCCAGGATCCGCACCGAGTGGACGCCCAGAAACAGCGCCAGCCCCAGGATCAGTATCGTCATCGGCCCCTCCCGCTTATCCCGGGATCATAGTCACGGAACGACGATTTCCGAAAGCTGGCGCAACCGCGCGTGAGCGGTCGCCAGGCGGCCCTCGCACGCCGCCAGGATCGCGGGGCTGATCTCGCGGCGCTTGGCCTCGCTGTCGGGCGTGAAGGCCTCGCCCGGGACCTTGGCGTTCACGCCCGCGACCGCCCGCATCGCCGCCTCGACGTCGCAAGCCAGCGTCAGTCCGAAATGCGGCATCACCCGCGTGAACACCGCCTCCGGCAGGTCGCTGTAGTCGATCAGCAGCCCGCCGCCGCTCGCCCAGCCGTCCAGCGCGCCCTCGCAGACGCTCGCCAGAACGGCCGCGTGGTAGAACGGATCCCGCGGGTTCCCCCACGCCAATCCGAGGATCGAGGACGGAACCAGCGAGGGGACCATCTGGCTTCCGGCGCGGCGGGCGTGGGAGACCATCACCTCGACGGGCGCGCGGTAGGAGAAGATCCAGGGCGTGTCGGGAAAGGCCGCCCGAAACAGTGGGAGCGCCCGACTGTTCCAGCAATCCAGCTTCAGGAACAGCCGCGCCTCGCCGATCCCGCGCGGCCGGGCGAAGGCGGCGACCACGGCGCGCAGCAGGGTCGGGTCGCCGGTCCGCACCGCCGCGTCGATCGGCTGAGCCTCCGAGATCACGGTGGCGTCGCGATCGGCCGCCAGCATTCGCCCGATCAGGGTCGAGCCACAGCGGGACATGTGAAAGACGAGGCCGTCCGGCGCGCGCGAACCGGGCGGCAACGCCGAGAGCGGCGTCTCGACGGCGAACAGCCGGTTGATCGCCAGAAAACCCGCCGTCTGCAGTTCGTGCGCGTAGAAGCCGTCGTGCAGCCCCCGGCGCCCGAACCACCGCCAAGACACCCGGTCGTCGTCGATCGCGGCCGGCAGCCAGCCTGGTGGCGGCGCCTGGTCGAGCCGGATCGGCTGAGCCTGCCAGCCGGGCTGTTCCAGACCCAACGCCAACGCGGCCGCGCCGATGTCCTGCTCCTCGGCGAGACGCGCGCGAAGATCCGCATCGGACAGCAGCCGCCCGAAGGCCGCCAGGCTCGGCGCGAGGGTCATTCGGGCTCCGGAAGATCACCGCTTGTGGCGACGCGGAGCACCAGCATAAGCTGAAACCATGCGCTTTCCAGACCGCGTGCGTTTGCCCTTGGCCTTCGATCCGGACCGGCTGCGCGCGGATCTCGCGCGGGTCGAAGCCGACACGACCTGGGTCTCGCATTTCGTCCGCCAGAACTATGACGGCGACTGGAGCGCCATCGCCCTGCGCTGCATGGCCGGCGAGACCCATCCGATCCGGATGATCTATTCCGACCCGGTCCGCACCGACTACGTCCCGACGCCGTTCTTGGAGGCCTGCGCCTATTTCCAGGCGGTCCTGGCCGCCTTCGAATGCCCGCTGACCAGCGTGCGGCTGATGAAGCTGGCGCCCGGCTCGGTGATCAAGGAGCATACCGACCTCGACCTGTGCGCCGAGGACGGCAAGGCGCGGATCCATATCCCGATCACCAGCAATCCGGACGTCGAGTTCAGGGTCAACGGCGTCGCCGCGCCGCTGGCCCCGGGCGAGGCCTGGTACCTGCGCCTGTCCGACCCTCATACGGCGGCCAATCGCGGGGCCACGGACCGTGTTCACCTGGTCATCGACGCCCGCATGAACGACTGGCTGGCCGAACAGATGAGCCTGGCCCTGGCGATCGAGGGCGCGAACGCCTAGATGGCTCCTGGTTGACGCCCACTCCCGCGAGCTTTACCGCCCAATCCATGATGGACTTTCCCGCTGGCCTTTCCGCCCTTTCCGACCGCTACGACGTGGTGCTGTGCGATGTCTGGGGCGTGATCCACAACGGGGTGGAGAGCTTCCCAGAGGCTTGCGCGGCGCTGACCCGGTGGGGCCAGACCAAGGGTCCGGTGGTGCTGATCTCCAATTCGCCGCGCCCCTCGTACGACGTGGTCGCTCAGCTGGACGGCCTGGGCGTGCCGCGCTCGGCGTGGCAGGGCTTCGTCACCTCGGGCGACGCGACCCGGGCCCTGCTGACGCCGCACACGGGAACCAAGGTCTGGAAGATCGGTCCCGAGCGCGACGGACCGCTGTGGGCGGGCTTCGACCTGACCCTGGCGGGCCCCGAGGACGCCGACTTCATCCTGTGCTCGGGCCTCTACGAGGACGAGAAGGAAATCCCCGAGGATTATCGCGATCGCCTGAAGGTCGCCGCCGACCGGGGGCTGCTGTTCATCTGCGCCAATCCCGATCGCGTCGTGCAGCGCGGCGAGCGCCTGATCTTCTGCGCCGGGGCCCTGGCCGATCTCTATGAGACCCTGGGCGGCAAGGTGATCATGGCCGGCAAGCCCTATGCGGCGATCTACGACCTGGCCGTGGCCGAGGCGGCGCAGCTGCTGGGCCGTCCGGTCGACCGCGACCGCGTGCTGTGCATCGGCGACGGCGTCATCACCGACGTCAAGGGCGCCCACGACCAGAGGCTGGCCTGCCTGTTCATCGCCAAGGGCATCCATGGCGAGAAGGCGATCGGTCCCGATGGCCTGCTGATCCCGGACGCCGTCCGGGCCCTGCTCGACGCCGAGGCCGTGGGCGCGACCCACGCCATCGGCGACCTGGTCTGGTGACAACAAGAACAAGGGGATCGTGATGCAGGGCAAGTTTCTCGAAGAGCTGAGCGTCGGCCAGTCCGCGCAGCTGGTCCGCAAGGTCGGCGAGGCCGACATCGTCGCCTTCGCGCAGGTGACCGGCGACACCAATCCGGTGCACCTGGACGCCGACTACGCGGCCACGACCAGCTTTGGCGAGCGCATCGCCCACGGCATGCTGTCGGCCGGCTACATCTCGGCGGTGCTGGGCACCACCCTGCCCGGGCCGGGCGCGATCTACCTGTCGCAGACGCTGAAATTCAAACGCCCGGTCAAGATCGGCGACGAGGTCACCGCCGTGGTCACCATCTCCGAGATCAACGAGGCCAAGGCCCAGGTCACCCTCGCCACCGTCTGCAAGGTGGGCGGCAAGGCGGTCGTCGACGGCGAGGCCGTGGTCATGGTTCCGCGCAAGGCCGCCTGATGTCGCTCAAGACCGTCAACGCCTGGAAGAACCTCCCCGCCGACGAGCGCGGCGCCGCCGTGGCGCTGGGCAATTTCGACGGCGTGCATCGCGGCCATCAGCAGGTGATCGCCCAGGCCGCGAAAGCGGCCCTGGCCGACAAGACGCCGCTGGGCGTGATCACTTTCGATCCACACCCGCGCCGCCTCTTCCGGCCGACCGAGCCGGCCTTCAAGCTGATGACCCACGGCCAGCAGGCCCGGGCGCTGGGCGGCCTCGGCGTCGACCTGCTCTATCTGCTGCCGTTCGACTTCGAGATGGCCAGCTTCAGCGACCGAGAGTTCGTCGAAAAGGTGCTGGTCGAGGGCCTCGGCGTGAAGCACGTCGCCGCCGGCTTCGACATCTCGTTCGGTCGCGGCCGCAGCGGCAGCGCCGACCTGCTGAAGACCTATGGCGACGAATACGGCTTCACCGTTTCGATCGCCGAACCCGTGGCCAGCCGCGACGGCGACAAGTTCTCCTCGACCGGCGTCCGCGACGCGCTGCGCAACGGCGAGCCGGACCAGGCCGCCCGCATCCTGGGCCGGCCCTTCGCCATCGAGGGCGTGGTGCGCCGGGGCCAGCAACTGGGCCGCCAGTTGGGCTTCCCCACCGCCAATGTCGAGGTCGAGGACTATGTCGTCCCCAAGCTCGGCGTCTACGCCACCCGCACCCGTCTGCCCGACGGCCGCGAGGTCCCCGGCGTGGCCAATCTCGGCAACAATCCCACCACCGGCATGGTCGAGACGCGGCTGGAGACCTGGCTGTTCGACTTCGACGAGGATCTCTACGGCCAGATCATCGAGACCGACCTGATCGCCTTCCTGCGCCCGGAACTGAAGTTCGACAGCCTTGAGCTGATGATCGAACAGATCCACCGCGACGAGCAGGCGGCGCGGGCGATCGTGGCGCCGGGGTTCTAACTATTTTTCCCTCCCCTTGATGGGGGAGGGGGGCTCTCCCGACGCACGAAACCCTTTCCCCTCTTCCCACGCCCCGTTAACCTTGTTTAACGGCTGGGTGGGGACCGCATGCTCAAGGGGCGCAAGTACCAACATTTCGCGCGCGCCAAGCGGCCGAAGACGCACACCCACGAGATCCTGGCCTATCCCGAAGGCGCGCGGTTCGTGTTCGACACCGGCAAGGCGCTCGAGGTCGAGGGCGGCTATTGCGCCCTGCCCGACGGCGACTTGCTGGACGCCTATTCCAACGCCGTGGTCCGCGCCGTCGAGCGGGTCGGCCCCAGCGTCGTGCGCATCCATCCGATGCTTGAGGATCCCCGGATGTCCGGCGTCGGCTCAGGCTTCGCCATCGGCGCCGACAAGGAGCTTGGGGGCGGGCTGATCCTGACCAACAGTCACGTGATCCAGGGCGCCAGCCGCTTCGTGGTCATCACGGCCGAGGGCCGCAATTTCACCGCCCGCTGCGTCGGCGACGATCCCGACACCGACCTGGCCGTCATCAAGATCGACCAGGCGGCCGACATTCCGGCGGCCCGGCTGGGCGACTCCAAGAAGCTGCGGCGCGGCCAGCTGGTCATTGCCATCGGTGCGCCTTTGGGCTTCGAGGCCACAGTGACCACCGGCGTCGTCTCGGCCATGGGCCGGTCGTTGCGCGGCGAGCGCGGCCGCCTGATCGAGGACCTGATCCAGACCGACGCGGCGCTCAACCCCGGCAACAGCGGCGGACCGCTGGTCAACTCGACCGGCGAGGTGATCGGCATCGCCACGGCGATCATCGCCGGCTACCAGGGCCTGTGCTTTGCGGTGGCGGCCAACACCGCCAGGTTCGTGATCGGCGAGCTGCTGGCGCACGGCCACGTGCGACGCGGCTCGATCGGCCTGATCGCCCAGCAGGCCCCGATCCCGCCCGCCCTGGCGCGAGCCACCGGCGTCCAGCAGCCCTATGCGGTCTATGTCGCCCATGTCGATCTCGGCGGCCCCGCGGCCAAGGCGGGCGTCAAGGAGGGCGACCTGCTGATCGCCGCCGGCGACCGCCCCTTGACCGGCCTTGACGATCTGCTGCGCGCCCTTGACCACCACAGCATAGGCCATCCGACACCGTTCCTGGTCATCCGCAACGCCCGCCTGATGACCGTGACCGTGACGCCGAAGCTGCGGAAGCCGGGGGCTTAGCCGAAGCCTTTGCGCCCCGGCCCTCCCTCTGCTATCCCGCTGGCCATGAATTTCGTTCGGAAGATTTCGCGAATTATCCGCCCGGCGTGACGCCGCCGGACGATCCTCCAGCGCGCGCCGGGTTTTCCCGCCCTCTTCCGATACCTTCAAGCCGGACACCTATTCCATGGCCGACGACGCCACGACCGCCCGCGACTATCGCGAAACCGTCTTCCTTCCCGACACCCCGTTCCCGATGCGCGGGGGCCTGCCCAAGAAGGAGCCCGAGATCCTGGAGGGCTGGGCCGCCCTGTCGCCCAAGGGCCTCTACGGCGCTGTTCGGGCGAAGAGACAAGCCGAGGGCGCCCCGCTGTTCGTGCTGCACGACGGCCCGCCCTACGCCAATGGCGCGATCCACATCGGTCACGCCCTGAACAAGACGCTGAAGGACTTCGTGGTCCGCTCGCGCTTCGCCTTGGGCTACGACGTCGACTACGTGCCGGGCTGGGACTGCCACGGCCTGCCGATCGAGTGGAAGATCGAGGAAGAGTTCCGCGCCAAGGGCCGCCGCAAGGACGAGGTCCCGGCCGAGGAGTTCCGCACCCGCTGCCGCGAATATGCCGGCGGCTGGGTCGAGGCCCAGAAGACAGAGTTCCAGCGCCTGGGCGTCCTGGGCGACTGGTGGAACCGCTACGCCACCATGGACTTCACCTCCGAAGCCACGATCGTCGCCGAGTTCCACAAGTTCGCGGCCTCGGGCCAGCTCTATCGCGGCTCCAAGCCGGTGATGTGGAGCCCGGTCGAGCGCACGGCCCTGGCCGACGCCGAGATCGAGTATCACGACCACGTCAGCCCCACGATCTGGGTGAAGTTCCCGGTCAAGGTCTATGACGACGAGCACTATGCGCTATCGGGCAATCCGGCCGGCGACAACGTCTTCCGCCTTCAGCCCAACGACGCCTCTGTCGTGATCTGGACCACCACGCCGTGGACTATCCCCGCCAACCGCGCCATCAGCTTCAACCCGAAGGTCGAGTATGGCCTCTATGAGGTGGAAGCCATGGAGGAGAACCTCGAGTTCGCCCCGTGGTCGAAGGCCGGCGACCGCCTGATCATCGCCGACAAGCTGGCCGAGGACGTCCGCAAGGCCGCCAAGGTCGCGACCTGGCGCCGGATCGAGCCCGTCGATCCCACCGGCCTGATCTGCGCGCACCCGCTGGCCCAATTCGACGAGGGCTTCGGCTTCGACGTGCCGCTGCTGGCTGGCGACCACGTCACCGACGACGCCGGCACGGGCTTCGTCCACACCGCCCCGGGTCATGGCGCGGACGACTATCTCGTGTGGCTGAAGAGCGGATACGCACTGGACTCCATCCCCGACACCGTCGACCCGGACGGGGCCTACTACCCGCACGTCCCCCTGTTCGCGGGCCTCAAGGTCATCGAGACCGAGGGCAAGAAGGCCGGCAAGTTCGGTCCGGCCAACGCGGCGGTGATGGACAAGCTGATCGAGGCCGGGAACCTGCTGGCGCGCGGCCGCGTCGAGCACAGCTATCCGCACAGCTGGCGCTCGAAGGCCCCGATCATCTTCCGCAACACACCCCAGTGGTTCATCCGCATGGATCAGCCGCTTGAGAGCGGCAAGACCCTGCGGGAGACGGCCCTCCAGGCCATCGCCGACACCGCCTTCCACCCCGACGCCGGCCGCAACCGCATCGGCTCGATGGTCGAGACGCGCCCCGACTGGCTGGTCAGCCGTCAGCGCGCCTGGGGCACGCCGCTGGCCATGTTCGTCGACAAGGAGACCGGCGCGCCGCTGATGGACGCTGACGTCAACGCCCGCATCCTGGCGGCCATCCGCGAGGGCGGGGCCGACGCCTGGTTCTCGCGTCCCGACGCCGACTTCCTGGGCGACGCCCATGACCCAGCCCAGTACGAGAAGGTCGGGGACATCCTGGATGTCTGGTTCGACTCCGGCTGCACGCACGCCTTCACGATCGAGGGCCGCGACGACAGTCACTGGCCAGCCGACCTCTATCTGGAAGGCTCCGACCAGCACCGCGGCTGGTTCCAGTCATCCCTGCTCGAAGGCTGCGGCACCCGCGGCCGCGCGCCCTACAAGGCGGTTCTCACCCACGGGTTCACCCAGGACGAGAACGGCGAGAAGATGTCCAAGTCCAAGGGCAACACCGTCGAGCCGCAGACCATCACCAAGGAAAGCGGCGCCGAGATCCTGCGCCTGTGGGCGGCGATGGTCGACTATTCGGAAGACCAGCGGATCGGCAAGACGATCCTGGCCACCACCACCGACGCCTATCGCAAGCTGCGCAACACCACGCGCTACCTGCTGGGCGCCCTGGCCGGCTTCGATGAGGCCGAGCGGGTCACCGACTACGCCGACTTCCCGCCGCTGGAGAAGTACATCCTGCACCGCCTGTGGGAATTGGATGGCCAGGTGCGCGCCGCCTACGAGGCCTATCGCTTCGCCGACGTGACGCGCCCGCTGATCGAGTTCTGCCAGGGCGATCTGTCGACGCTGTTCTTCGATATCCGCAAGGACAGCCTCTATTGCGACGCGCCCAACGCTACGCGCCGTCGGGCCTATCGCACCGTGCTGGACTATGTGTTCGAGCGCTTGACCATCTGGCTGTCGCCCTTGACCAGCTTCACCATGGAAGAGGCGTGGCAGACGCGCTTCCCCGAAGCGGGCTCCAACAGCCTGCGGGTGATCCCGGCGACGCCGGCCGAGTGGCAGAACGACGCCGAGGCCGCCCGCTGGGCCAAGGTCGAGACCGTGATGTCGGTGGTCACCGGCGCCCTGGAAGTCGAACGCCGCGAAAAGCGCATCGGCTCGGCGCTGGAGGCGGCGCCGGTCGTGCACGTCGCCGACGCCGATCTGCTGGCCGCCTTCGACGGCCTGGACGCCGCCGAGGTGTTCCGCACGTCGGCCGCGACCCTGGTCGCCGGTGAAGGCGGCGCGTTCACGACCGACGAGGTCAAGGGCGTGTCGGTGGATCCCAAGCTGGCCGAGGGGAACAAGTGCGCCCGCTCGTGGCGCATCCTCCCCGAGGTGGGAACCGATCCCCGCTATCCGGAGCTTAGCCTTCGCGACGCCGAGGCCGTGGCTTATTGGGACGCGACGCACAATTAGCCCCCTTCCTTCTTGATGGGGGAAGGGTTGGGGATGGGGGTGACGGGGCGCTGGCCGTGCTCGCGACGATCGCCGCATCACCCCCACCTACGCTCCCCCATCAAGGGGGAGGGAAGAACGGAGAAGGCCTTGAAAATCACCCGCCTCGGCTGGACCGCCTACGCCGTCGCCGCCGCCACCCTGGTTCTGGACCAGATCTCCAAGCTCTGGATCCTGGGGCTGCTGGGCCGCGAGCAGGGCTCGTCCGTGCAAGCCATTGGTCCGCTCTACCTGACCATGGTCCATAACTACGGCATGAGCTTTGGCCTGCTGAAGGACCACGACTGGGGCCGCTGGCTGCTGATCGGCTTTTCGATTCTCGTGGTGATCGGCCTGTCGTTCTGGGCGCGCAAGGCCACCAAGCTCCTACCGGCCATCGGGGTCGGCATGATCATCGGCGCGGCGATCGGCAACAACCTGATCGACCGGGTGCTGTACGGCTATGTCGTCGACTTCATCGACGTCTCGCGCCTGAACTTTCCCTGGGTTTTCAACATCGCCGACTCGGCGATCAACATCGGGGTGGCCCTGCTGCTGATCGACAGCTTTCTCTACGGCGAGAAGAAGCTGGCCGACCCCGCCGAGTAGCCTGGCCGCGCGAGTTCGGGCCGAATAACGCCGCATTCGCGTGGGAGATTGGCGCCCGGGCGCGGATGTCGTATCGAGAGCGTCCAAATTTCTGGGCCGGGGGTCGGCCTGCTGGAGCATGGTTTGATGAGTTTCAATCGGGTCGCGACCGTGAGCGCCCTGACCGCCATTGCCGCGATCGGCATGGCTGGCTGCACCTCGACCCAGAAAGCCCTGGGCATGAACAAGGTGGTTCCCGACGAATTCCGCGTCGTCAGCAAGGCCCCGCTGGCCGTGCCGCCGGACTATGCCCTGCGCCCGCCGGCGCCTGGCGAGCCGCGTCCGCAGGAACTTCAGCCGGAAAGCGCCGCCCGCGCCGCCCTCATCGGCCAAAGCAACGCCGCCGGTCGTTCTGAAGGTGAAAAGCTTCTGGTCGCCCGCGCCGGCACCGACAAGGCCGATCCGCTGATCCGCTTCGTGGTCGACGATGAGAACGGCGACCTGGCCCACAAGGACGAGAGCTTCGCCAGCAAGGTGATGTTCTGGAAAAAGGGTCAGCCCAAGACGACGAACGTGGCCACCGCCGCCGAGTCGGGCGCGAACGCCCCGGCCGAGATCGACGCCGCCGCAGAGGAAGCCCGCCTCAAGAAGCTGGTGGGCGCCGGTGGCGTGGTCATCAGCCGCGAGAAGAAGACCGGCATCAAGCTGCCGGGCCTCTAAGGCTTTAACGACTTCAAGATACGAACGGCCCGGAGCCTCGCGGTTCCGGGCCGTTTCGTGTTCAAGGCTGGACTTCGTCCGGCGTGGTGATCGTGTAGCCCTTGGCCTTCAACTTGCTGAGTACGCCCTCCTCGGACAGCAGCGGGCGGAAGTTGACCAGCGCCACCGACTTGCCGGGCGTCTTCAGGGCCTGATCGATGGCCTTGGTCGAGCGATCGATCGTCTTGCGGATCTCGGAGGCGACGCCCGGCGTCGCCGACAGGCAGGCCTGGTAGCCGCGATCGGCCGCCGCGAGCTTGACCACGTCGCCCTCGGCCCAGCGCTGAGCGGTCTCGACGGTCCGGAAGCCGCCGGCGTCGGCCTCGCGCAGGCCCGCGTCCAGGCAGAACTCCTGCATCGGCTTGGGCAGCGAGCCGACCGACTTCAGGGCGTCGATCACGTCGTAGCCGTCCAGCTTCTGGATGCGCGGGCGCTTCTTCAGCTCGCCCTTCTTGGCGATCTCCTCGACCTTGTCAGCCACGCCGCCGCTCTGGATGTTGATCGAGCCGCCCTTCTTCATGTTGGCGACCAGGAAACCGGCGAAGGCCGGCTTGATGTCGTCCATGCTGTCCAGCTTCTCGTCGCTGTCGGCGAGACGCTTCTCCAGGCGAGCCCGCAGCTCGGGCGGCAGGGTGTCGCGCATCGGCTTGTCGGCCAGGAAATAGCGCCGGCCGCCCATGGCCAGGCCGATGACCCGGACGATGCTGATCTCCGGCTCGGGAGCCATGATCAGACGATTGGCGCCATCAAGGCGACGTTCCAGCACCGAGGTGTCGAACGCCAGGGTCTTGGGCGACAGGGCCGGGATGGCCAGAATGTAGACGGTGCTGTCGGCGTCCGACACCTTCCACCAGGCCGGTCCGGGCAGCTTGGCGTTGACGACCAGTTCCTCGACCAGGGTTCCTTCCGGATCGACCGCGCGCAGATCGACCGGCGCGGTCTGGTGGATCGAGACCTCATTGCGAGCCTGCCCCAGCGCCGATCCCCCGCAAAGCAGCGAAAGGGCGAGGCCGGCGGCGGCGAAACGGCGAAGGGTCACTATCTGTCTTCCTCGAACGGCGGCGGAATCGAGATAAACTCCGCATTCTCCCTTCGTTGGCCGATCCGTGTTTGGCCGGTCAACTTAAGGAGTTGCAATGCTGGCGCTTCCGCTCCGGCCTGCCTGGTGAAAGTCCGTGTGATGCCCATCCGTCGCCTGCCGCCCGAGACCGTCAACCGCATCGCCGCCGGCGAGGTGGTCGAACGGCCCGCGAGCGCGATCAAGGAGTTGGTCGACAACGCCATCGACGCCGGCGCCACGCGGATTGAGGTCGAGGCCCACGGCGGCGGCCTGACCCGGATCCTGGTCGCCGACGACGGCTGCGGCCTGTCGGCGGACGAACTGCCGGTGGCCATCGAGCGCCACGCGACCTCGAAGCTGGCGCCCGACGAAGACGGTCTCTGGGACCTGTTGCGCATCCACACCATGGGCTTCCGGGGCGAGGCCCTGCCGTCGATCGGTTCGGTGGCGCGGCTGTCGATCAGCTCGCGGGCCAAGGGGTCGAGTGACGCCCACTCGATCCTGGTCGAGGGGGGCCAGGTGGGCGAGGTTTCACCCGCCGCCTTCCCTGGCCCGCATGGGGCGCGGATCGAGGTGCGCGACCTGTTCTACGCCACCCCCGCGCGGCTCAAGTTCATGAAGTCCGAGCGCGCCGAAGCCCTGGCGATCACCGAGGAGATCAAGCGCCAGGCCATGGCCAACGAAAGCGTCGGCTTCTCGCTGGACATCGACGGCCGCCGCATCCTGCGCCTGCCGCCCGAGCATCCGGGGCCGCAAGGTCGACTGGCGCGCCTGGCCGCCGTGCTGGGCCGCGACTTTCAGGACAACGCCATCGAGATCGACCAGGTGCGCGACGGCGTGCGGCTGTCGGGCTTCGCGGGCCTGCCGACCTACAACCGCGGCAACGCGGCCCACCAGTACCTGTTCGTCAACGGCCGGCCGGTGCGAGACCGCCTGCTGCAAGGCGCCCTGCGCGCGGCCTACGCCGATTTTCTGGCGCGGGATCGCCACCCGACGGCGGCGCTGTATGTGACGCTCGACACCAGCGAGGTCGACGTCAACGTCCACCCCGCCAAGGCCGAGGTCCGCTTCCGCGACCCGGCCCTGGTGCGCGGTCTGATCGTCGGGGCCCTGCGCCACGCCCTGGCCGGGGCCGGCCACCGCGCCTCGACCACCGTCGCCGCCCAGGCGCTGGACAGCATCCGCGCCCAGCAGAGTCCGTTCCCGGGGTATCAGCCGGGGCCTTCTCCGGCTGGCTTCTCGGCCTGGCGCGAAGGCGGCTGGACGCCGCCGACCCAGCGTCCGATGGATCTGCCGGGCCTGAACGCGGTGTCGGCCCGCGTCGAACCCGGCTATTCGCCGGGTTTCGGGGGCGAACTGGCCGAGGTGGTGCGCGAGGCCTATGCCAACGTCGCCTTCGAGGACCGTCCCGCCCCGGACTACGCGTCCGCCGCGCCGTTCGACCCCGTCGACTTCCCGCTGGGCGCGGCCCGGGCCCAGGTGCACGAGACCTATATCGTCGCCCAGACCCGCGACGGCATGGTCATCGTCGACCAGCACGCCGCCCACGAGCGCCTGGTCTATGAGCGCATGAAGGGCGAGATGGCCGCCGGCGGCGTGTCTCGCCAGACCCTGCTGCTGCCCGAGGTGGTCGACCTGGACCCCGCCGAGGCCGAGCGCGTGGTCGCCCGGTCCGAGGAACTGGCCAGCCTGGGTCTGGTCATCGAGAGCTTCGGCCCCGGCGCGGTGCTGGTGCGCGAGACGCCGGCCCTGCTGGGCAAGACCGACGCCGCCGCCCTGGTCCGCGACATCGCCGACGACCTGGCCGAGAACGGCGCCGCCCTGGCGCTGAAGGAGCGGCTGGAGGAGGTCTGCTCCACCATGGCCTGCCACGGCAGCGTCCGCGCCGGTCGCCGCCTGAACGGGGCCGAAATGAACGCCCTGCTGCGCGAAATGGAGGCCACGCCCCACTCCGGCCAGTGCAACCACGGCCGCCCGACCTATGTCGAACTGAAGCTGGCCGACATCGAGAAGCTGTTCGGGCGGCGCTAAGCCGTCCGCCGCTCCGCGAACGCGCGCATCGCTTCAGCCAGATACTCCGTCAGCCCCGGCGCGACCGCTTCGTAGCGAGCGGTGAACTCCGGATTGTCCAGGTACAGCCGCCCCAGGCCCGTGAACGCCTCCGGCGTGGGTTCGCGGTTCCAGCCCTTCGCGATCCAGCCCCACCAGCGGCGCATGACCGCGCTGACTGCGTCGCTATCGGCGGGCAGGCCTTGGGTCAGGGCCTTGGCGACTTCCGCCTCCATCTCCAGCTGCTCGGCCTGGAAAGCGTTGAACTCCGCCTTCGTAAGGCTGCTCAGCTTGGCCTTCGCTGTGGCGATGGCCTCTACGGCCTTGCCTTCGCCGAGGCGCTCGGTCAGCCAGGCCTCCCGCGCGGCCTGCTTCGCCGGGTCGAAGCCATCGAACATCTGCTTGTCGTCCATCGTCTCGTCTCCTTTAAGGTCGGCGAGGGTGCGGTCCACGATGTCCACAAGCTTGGCGTAGCGCTCGACCTCGGCCGCCAGGCGTTCGCGATGGGCGCGAAGCGCGGCGGCGAGGTCGAAGACCGGGTCGTCCAGCGCGGCCCGGATGTCCTTCAGCGGAGTCTCCAGGGCGCGATGGAAGAGGATCTGCTGCAGGCGCAGCAGGTCCTGACGGTCATAGTAGCGATAGCCGTTGGCCCCGACGGCGCGAGGCCGCAGAAGACCGATGGCGTCATAGTGGTGCAGAGCCCGCACCGAGACACCCGACAGCTTCGCCATCTGTTTGACCGTGTAGACGCTCAAGTGAGACCTTCCCTCTCGATGGGGCGATCAGTCAGGTCTGACGCGACGTCAGGGTCAATGCATGAAGATAGGCAGGTTCTAGGCGGCGTTTGCCGCCGCCAGGGTCGCGCCGTCGGGACTTGCGACCGGCTTGTCCAGCAGCTCCGTGACCGCCGGGCCGCGGACGATGGCGATGCCGCCGGCCTTGCAGGCCTCCAGCTCCACCGAAGAGCCGACATTGGCCACCGCCTGCGCCACGTCCTTGGCGACATAGGCGGCCTTGCGCTCGACGAACTTGAGGATCTGCTTCAACCGGTCGTGCTCGGTCTCGCCGTTCAGCACCAGGGTGATGCTATCGACCAGCTCGGGCGGCAGACCAGAGATCGGGAAGGTCGGGTCGGTGACCTGGACGTCCATCCGCGAGAAGCTGCTCTTCAGGAGCAGGCGCATCTGCTGCAGCATGCCGATCGAAGCCTCGCGCGGCGTGGCGTAGATCGTGGCGGTCAGACGCGGCTGCTGGTCCAGCGGATAGCGCGACAGGCGGCTCTTATAGGCGTCCTGCGAGGCGGGCGTGGTCAGGTTCCAGAACCCGAACGGCACATGGATCTCACCGAAGGTCGCGGTCTTCAGGGCGGCCTGCGTGTCGGTCAGACAGATCAGGTCGCGCTTCAGGAGCTTGGCGTCGTCCTCGGGCGGCGGACCGATCAGGTCCGAGCGCATGCTGATCGCCGAGCCGACAAAGGCCCCCAGGGCAAGATCATAGACGCCCCACCAGCCGGTCTCGGCCGGCGGCGGCGGCGGCGCGACCTTGGCGGCGGGCTTGGGCGCGGGCGCCGGCTGAGCCTTGGGCTTTTCCGGCGCGACGGGCGCGGTGGCGGGCTGCGTGGCCTCGGCGGAGACCGGCTTGATCGGTTCGGCCGTGGGAACGGTGGACACGGGCGCGGCGGCCTTGGCCGCTCGCTCCGGCGTGACGGTCGTGGCGGCGGTCAGGCCCTGTTTCTTGGCGCTGGCCTTGTCCTCGGCCAGGGTCTTGGCTTCCGCGCGCGTGCTGGGGCGGGGCTCGACGCTGTCGGCGGTGACGACGTGGACACGGCCGGCCGGGCCCTCATAGCCCTCGCCCGCCATCAGCCCGGCCAGCTCGGCCTGCGACAGGGCGGCGAACTGCAGAACCGCCTGCTCGTCGCCCTCGAAGGTCATCAGGGCGATTTGACCAATCGGACGTCCGGGGAACAGCACCTTCTCGAGCTCGGCGGCCAGGGCCTGCATCTCGGTGGGGTTGAGGGTCTCGACCCGATTGTCGGCCAGGACGAAGGCCAGGGGCGCCACGGCCCCGCACTTGCGCGGCTTGCGCCATCTCGCCTTCAGGAACGCGTCCGCCACCCCCTGAGCCTTGTGCTTGGGGACTTCACCCGGCTGGCTCTCGCCAACGGTGAACAGGATACGCAGGCAGCAGATGGCCGTCATGAGGCCAGACCCTAGCGGCCGAAGCTTTGTGAACGGTTACAACCGCCGGGATAACGACGTTTTATTTCGCTGGCGCGGGAACCTTTTTAGACGAAGGTCTCGCTAAGGCGGAATTCCAGCCGTTCGCGGACGGCCGGCCAGTCGTAATCGGTGATCGAGAACACCGCCGTGTCGCGGATGTGGCCGGTCCAGGTGACCTTGTGATTGCGCAGCACGCCTTCCTTGCTTGCCCCCAGCTTCTCGACGGCGGCCTGGCTGCGGGCGTTGCGGACGTCGATGTTGAACTCGACGCGGATGGCCCCGGCCTTCTCGAAGGCGTGGGCCAGCATCAGGCGCTTGCTCTCGGGATTGACCGGGCCCGAACGCGCGTCGGGGTTCAAGAAGGTCGAACCGATCTCCAGCCCCCCATGCAGGCGACGGATGTTGAGATAGCTGGAGGTGCCGACGATCTTGCCGTCCGAAAGGCGGCGGATGACGTAGCCGATGCGCTCGCCGCGGTCGGTCTCGCCTTGCAGCGCGCCCCAGAAGTCCTCGAAGCCCTCGCCGCAGCCGTTGACCGACATGATCTCCCAACTGGCGGGATCGCAGTCGACGGCGTCCCGCAGGGCGTCGCGGTGATCGATGGTGATCGGTTCGAGCCGGACATAGCGGCCCTGCAGGGTGTCGGCGGTCAGGTTCAGCATGGTCCCGTTGTCGGACAGGACGCGCGCCCTGACAACCCGCCTCGAAAGTCTCCTTGAGCAAGACGGGACCGCTTGCCGCCCGCGTAAAGCCAGTCTACAAACACTTCAAACAAGCGTTTGACACATTGAGAACCGGGCAGAGGGAACGACCATGGATTTCGACATCTCCCCCACGCAGCGCGCCTTCCTGGACCGCGTCACCGCGTTCATGGACGAGCACATCTATCCGGCGGTCCCCGTCTACGACGCCGAGATGAACGTCCTGGGCGCCGAGCGCTGGAAGGTCGTCCAGGTCGTCGAGGAGCTGAAGGCCAAGGCCAAGGCCGCCGGCCTGTGGAACTTCTTCATGCCGCCGCACAGCGGCCAGGTTCATGTCGACGACACCTTCCAGTTCGAAGGCGTCCAGCTGACCAACCTGGAATACAGCCTGATCGCCGAACAGCTGGGCAAGGTCGGCTTCGCCTCGGAAGTCTTCAACTGCTCGGCGCCCGACACGGGCAACATGGAAGTGCTGATGCGCTACGGCACGCTGGCGCAGAAGGAAAAGTGGCTGCGCCCGCTGATGAACGGCGAGATCCGCTCGGCCTTCCTGATGACCGAGCCGGCCGTGGCCAGCTCGGACGCAACCAACATCGAGACCCGAATCGAGCGCGACGGCGATCACTATGTGATCAACGGCCGCAAGTGGTGGTCCTCTGGCGTGGGCGATCCGCGTTGCAAGGTCGCCATCGTCATGGGCAAGACCGATCCGGACAACCCCAGCCGCCACGCCCAGCAGAGCCAGGTGCTGGTGCCGCTGGACGCGCCGGGCATCGAGATCGTCCGTATGCTGCCGGTGTTCGGCTATGACGACGCCCCGCACGGCCACGCCGAGGTCATCCTCAAGGACGTGCGCGTGCCGATCGAGGACGCCCTGCTGCTGGGCGAAGGCCGCGGCTTCGAGATCGCCCAGGGGCGCCTGGGCCCCGGCCGCATCCACCACTGCATGCGCACCATCGGCACGGCGGAAGTCGCGCTGGAGAAGATGTGCAAGCGCCTGATGAGCCGGAAGGCCTTCGGCAAGTACGTCTCGGACCACTCGGTGTGGGAAGAGCGCGTCGCCGACGCCCGCATCGACATCGAGATGTGCCGCCTGCTGTGCCTGAAGGCCGCCGACATGATGGACAAGGCCGGCAACAAGTCGGCCCGCCTGGAGATCGCCATGATCAAGGTCGCCGCCCCGCGCCTGGCCCTGAAGATCATCGACGACGCTATCCAGGCCCATGGCGGCGCCGGCGTGACCACCGACTTCGGCTTGGCCAAGGCCTATGCCGGCATCCGCACCCTGCGCCTGGCGGACGGCCCGGACGAGGTGCACCAGCGCACCATCGCCCGCATGGAATACGGCAAGTACGGCGACCTCGTTTACAAGCAGAAGGCCGAGAAGGAAGCCGCGCTGCACGTGCCGGGGATCCGTTGATCTAGCGCCTTGCTTGCCCCCTCCGCGCTTCGCGCTCTTCCGCCCCCCGAGGGGGCGGACGACCGCGAAGCGGTCAGGTGGGGGCAAGTGAGGCGGCCGCCACAAGATCCGGGCGGACACCCTCGCCCTGCCCGGCGATGATCGCCCCATGAGTCGCCCCGCTCGCCTCTTCCTCGACCGCGCGCCCTCGCCGATCGGCGAGCTGCTGATCGTCACCGACGAGACCGAAACCCTGCGCGCGCTGGACTTCCACGACCACGAGCACCGCCTCCACCGTCTGCTGAAAACCCACTACGGCCCGCTGCGGCCGAACGTCGGCGCCGCGCCCGCCCGGATCCGCGACGCCGTGGCCGCCTATTTCGCCGGTGAGTTCCACGCCCTGAACAGCATCGCCTGGGCGACCAACGGCACGACCTTCCAGCACGCGGTGTGGACGGCGCTGACCCAGATCCCGGCCGGCGCGACCATCACCTATTCGGAGCTTGCCCGTCGCGCCGGGCGTCCGCTGGCGATCCGCGCCGCCGGCCACGCCAATGGCTCCAATCCGTTGAGCATCGTCGCGCCCTGCCACAGGGTGATCGGCATGGACGGCGCCTTGACGGGCTACGGCGGCGGCGTCGAACGCAAGCGCTGGCTGCTCGCGCACGAGAAGGCGCTTTAGGCTAGCCTCGCGCCGTCCAGCACCACGCGGCCGATATTGAAGAACGGCAGGCTGAGCGTGACGCCGATCAGCGCGTTGAACACCATCGCGCCGCTGTTGTAGCGCCCGGCCTCGCCGTCCAGCGCCGCCGAGACCGCCCGGCCCGCCGCCGCGCCCAACCAGGCGACGGCCAGCGCCATGGCCATGGCGGCCCCAATGCGGGGCTGATAGCCCAGATAAAGCGCCGCCACGCCGTGCGAGGCGATCAGCACCCCGCCCAGGGCTCGCCCTTCCGCGAACAGCGGCGGCTTGGGGGTGTCGTCATCGGCGAGCCCCGCCAGGCCCAGCATGGTCTGCGGTCGCGCCAGGATCATGCCGCCCAGGGTCCCGCCGATGACGCAGGCCAGGACCGCCAGGAACAGCGACAGGACGTAGCTCGACATAGGCCTTGGTGCTCCTGCTATTCTCGACGCTATTCCGGCGCGCGGCAGACGGCCTCGACGTTGAAGCCGTCCGGGTCCAGAACGAACGCGCCGTAATAGTCCTTATCGTAATGTGGGCGAAGTCCGGGCGGACCATTGTCTTTTCCGCCGGATTTCAACGCGGCTTCGTAGAAGGCGTCGACCTGGGCGCGCGTCTCGGCCGCGAAGGCCACGTGGAGCTTGCCCTGGGTCGCGTCTTGCTCGGAAATCCAGAACATCGGCCGTGTGACGCCGTAGCCGGCGGCGTCCACCCCGCCGGTGAATTCCTTCGGCACGACATAGAGTCGGCGAATCCCCAGCGGGTTTAGCGCGGCGTCATAGAAGACCGCCGAGCGCTGGAAATCGGCGACCCCGAACCCCACATGATCGAACATCGAACCCTCCCGCATTAACCGGCGCCGCAAAAAGTTCGCGGGCGTCGTCCTTGACTCCCCCGAGCCTCCTGCCTAACTCACGTCCGACGTTGGCACTCGATGGGAGCGACTGCTAACAAAGCAGCTCCCTCGGTCCGACGCAGCCTTACTTGAAACCGTTCCGACGGAGAACACCCATGAAATTTCGTCCCCTGGGCGACCGCGTCCTCGTGAAGCGCGTCGAAGAAGAAACCAAGACCAAGGGCGGGATCATCATCCCCGACACCGCCAAGGAAAAGCCGCAGGAAGGCGAAGTCGTCGCCGTCGGCCCCGGCGCGCGTAACGATAAGGGCGAAGTCGTCGCCCTGGACGTCAAGGCCGGCGACCGCATCCTGTTCGGCAAGTGGTCGGGCACCGAAGTGAAGGTCGACGGTCAGGACCTCCTGATCATGAAGGAAAGCGACGTCCTGGGCGTGGTCGAGGCCTAAGGCCTCCCCGTTCCCATCGCTTCCGAACTCAAGTTTCTCTTTTAGAAGGGCTCTCAGATGGCCGCTAAAGACGTCTATTTCTCCTCCGACGCGCGCGACAAGATGCTGCGCGGCGTCAACATCCTCGCCAACGCGGTGAAGGTGACCCTGGGCCCCAAGGGCCGCAACGTCGTCATCGAAAAGTCGTTCGGCGCTCCGCGCACCACCAAGGACGGCGTCTCGGTCGCCAAGGAAATCGAACTGGCTGACAAGTTTGAGAACCTCGGCGCGCAGATGATCCGCGAAGTCGCCAGCAAGACCAACGACAAGGCCGGCGACGGCACCACCACCGCCACGGTGCTGGCCCAAGCCATCGTCCAGGAAGGCCTCAAGTCGGTCGCCGCCGGCATGAATCCGATGGACCTGAAGCGCGGCATCGACAAGGCCGTCCTGATCGCCGTCGAGGACATCAAGGCCTCGTCGAAGAAGGTCACGACCAACGCTGAAATCGCTCAGGTCGGCACCATCTCGGCCAACGGCGACAAGGAAGTCGGCGAGATGATCGCCAAGGCGATGGACAAGGTCGGCAACGAAGGCGTCATCACGGTTGAAGAAGCCAAGACCGCCGAGACCGAACTCGACGTCGTCGAAGGCATGCAGTTCGACCGCGGCTACCTGTCGCCGTACTTCATCACCAACGCCGACAAGATGGAAGTTCAGCTGGAAGAGCCGCTGATCCTCCTGTTCGAAAAGAAGCTGTCGTCGCTGCAGCCGCTGCTGCCGGTGCTGGAAGCCGTCGTCCAGTCGGGCCGTCCGCTGGTCATCATCGCCGAGGACGTCGAAGGCGAGGCCCTGGCCACGCTGGTCGTCAACAAGCTGCGTGGCGGCCTGCGCGTCGCCGCCGTCAAGGCTCCGGGCTTCGGCGACCGCCGCAAGGCCATGCTGGAAGACATCGCCATCCTGACCGGCGCTCAAGTCGTGTCGGAAGACCTGGGCATCAAGCTCGAGAACGTGTCGCTCGACATGCTCGGCAAGGCCAAGAAGGTCTCGATCACCAAGGACGACACCACGATCGTGGACGGCGTTGGCGAGAAGGCCGACATCGAGGCCCGCATCGCTCAGATCAAGCGCCAGATCGAAGACACCACGTCGGACTACGACAAGGAAAAGCTGCAAGAGCGTCTGGCCAAGCTGGCCGGCGGCGTCGCGGTCATCCGCGTCGGCGGCTCGACCGAAGTCGAAGTGAAGGAAAAGAAGGACCGCGTTGACGACGCCCTGAACGCGACCCGCGCGGCCGCCGACGAAGGCATCGTCCCGGGTGGCGGCACGGCTCTGCTGAAGGCCTCCAAGGCCCTGGCCGGCGTGACCGGCGACAACGACGACCAGACGGCCGGCATCGCCATCGTCCGTCGCGCCCTGCAATCGCCGATCCGCCAGATCGCCGAGAACGCCGGCGTCGAAGGTTCGATCGTGGTCGGCAAGATCCTGGAAAGCGACAGCGCCTCGTTCGGCTTCAACGCCCAGACCGAGCAGTATGTCGACCTGGTCGCCGACGGCGTCATCGACCCGGCCAAGGTCGTCCGCACGGCTCTGCAGAACGCCGCTTCGGTGGCCGGCCTGCTGATCACCACGGAAGCCGCGATCGTCGAAGCCCCCAAGAAGGGCGGCGGCGCTCCGGCCGGCGGCGGCATGCCGGGCGGCATGGGCGACATGGACTTCTAAGAGAAGTCCATAAAGTCGCCCATCTTCCAAGGAGATCGGGATCGGCAAGCCGATCCCGAGCGGCGACATGGACTTCTAAAAGAAGTCCTGTCAGCTAAACGCTGAAATGATCGAGGGCGGGGCCGCGAGGCTCCGCCCTTTTTCTTTGTCCGCATGGCGACGATCTCACACTCCCGTGACGAGCGAGAACCAAGGCCAAGGATCGACGTTAACCTTCCGCTCACGTTTCAGGGCATGGAGGCTGAAATGTCGTTCGTGCGTTCGTATTCCACTCATCGTCGGCGCCGCGCGTCTCGCGCCAATCTTATCGTATTGGGCGTCTCCGCCTGGCTCGTGCTGGGCCTGATCAGTCAGGCCGCGTTCCAGCTGATCGGCTAGGCCCTATCCGCGAGGCCGAGCGAGCGCTACATGCGCTCCATGTTCCGCCAACGCCCCGACGCCGATCTGATCGTTCAAGGCTGGGTCATCGGCGTGATGGTCGAGGTCCAGGGCGAGCGCTTGCCGGTTCGTCACTACTTCGCCGTTGGAAAGGCCGATCGCGCCCGGGCCGAGTGGACGGCCGTAGACCTGGCGATGGACGCTGGCTCGGTGGCTTCCAGCCCCATCGGCGGCCAGGAGCCCGTCGAGGCCCTGCGCGAGATCGTCGCCTACAGGATGCGCGAGCTGGGCCTGAAACCCGGCGAGGCCCGCGCTCTGGGCGACAAGAGCCCGAGGCGCTGGCTCTCCCTTTGAAATCCTAGTGACGCTTGCCGCCGCCGCCGCAGGCGCTACAGCCGCCCTTGCCGCCACCGCCGTGATAGCCGCCGCCGATGTGGATCGAGGACGACGCCGAAGCGGAGGCCGAGCTCGAGGCGTAACCGCTCGAAGAACCGCCAGCATAGCCGCCTGCGTAGCCGCCACCGCCAGCTAGGCCGGGACCGCCGTAGCCGCCGCCGCGTCCGCCGGACTGCGCGCCGATATAGCCCATCGGCAGAGGCGGCGGCTCGATATAGTTGCCCCAGGCCGAGCTGCCGGCCGAACCCGCGTTCCAGCCGCCGCCGGCGCTGTAGCGCGACTCCGAATAGTCGTAGGATGACCGCTCGCGGCTCTCCTCGTAATAGCTGTCCTCATAGCGATGACCCCCGCCGCACGGGCTGCACTGCTGCTGGACGACAGCGCCGCCGCAGACGCGCGGCTGGCAGGCGCCTTGCGGCTGGACCGGCACATAGACGGGACGATCGACATAGACGTAGATCGGCACCTGGACGATCTTCTCGACGACCTCGCCGCCGCAGGCCCGTTGGCACGGGGCGGGTTGCGGGACCGGCACGGGGCGATCCACGGGAACGGGACGATCGACATAGACCGGACGATCAACCGGCACTTCGACCCGCTTCTCAACAATCTTCTCGACGGGACGGTCGATATAGACGGGTCGCTCCACGATCTTCTCGACCGGCACCTGGACCAGCTTCTCGACCGGCACCTCGATGCGCTTTTCGACCACGACCGGCCGCTCGACGATCACCGGCTTCTCGACGATCTTCTCTACGACCTGGGTGGTGGGACGGTCGACATAGACCGGCACGCGGCGCTCCACCACGCGATCGACATAGACCACCTTGGCGCGCGGCTTGACCCGTTTTGGCGCATGGGCCTGACGGACGGGCGCGCGCTCATAGCCGTCGGCCAGCACGGGCGAAGTCAGGGTGAGGCTGGCGAAAGCGGCCAGCACGCCGACGCGGAGAAGGATCTTGGGGCTCATGGCCAACCTCGATGCGGAACACGGAACGTCCCTTGTCGGGACAGTCCCGGCTGGCGTCGCAAGCCCGGCGCCAAGCCCCCTTGGCGATCCGCGTTCCCTCGGCCATTGTCCGGGCCAAACAAGTGTTCGGGGAGGATGACGATGGCGAGATTTCTGACGGCCCTGGGGCTGACCATGGGCTTGGCCCTGACCGGTGTGGCCTGCGCCCAGGTCCCGGCCAACACCGCCCCCAACGACTACGGCAAGAAAGAGAACTGGCTGTGCCTGCCGGGCCGACAGGACGCCTGCGCGGTCGACCAGACCACCACCATCGTCCAGGCCGACGGCAAGACCTCGACCGAGACTTTCAAGCTGGCGACCAACCCCGCCTACGACTGCTTCTACATCTATCCGACCGTCTCGACCGATCCGGGCGGCAACAGCGACATGGTCATCGACGAAGCCGAGCGCCGGGTGGTCGAGCAGCAGCTGGCGCGCTTCGGCGGTCAGTGCCGCCTGTTCGCGCCGATGTACCGTCAGGTGACCCTGGCGGCCCTGCGCGCCGTGATGATGGGCCAACCCTCGCCGGGCGACGGCGTCCTGGCTTACGGCGACGTGCGCGACGCCTGGCGCTGGTATCTGGCGAATGAGAACAAAGGGCGCGGCGTGGTCTTGCTCGGCCACAGCCAGGGCTCGCGAATGTTGCTGGACCTGCTGAAGAACGAGGTGGACGGAAAGCCCGCCCAGAAGCAGATGATCTCGGCCTACGTCCTGGGCATGAACACGCCGGTGACCGACGGCCAGTTCGGCTCCATCCCGCTGTGCGACAAGGCCGATCAGGCCGGGTGCCTGGTGACCTATGTCTCGTTCCGCGCCGCGAGCCCGCCGCCGGCCAACAGCCGCTTCGGCAAGACCGACGAACAGGGTCGCCGCGCCGGCTGCGTGAACCCCGCCGCCCTGGTCGCCGGCAAGGCCTCGACCGACGAGACGCCGGTGCACAGCTATCTGAGCAGCAAGGGCTTCCTGTCGAGCGGCGAACCCAAGCCGTTCGCCAAGGATGTGACGGTCTCGACCCCGTTCGTCTCGCTGCCCGGCCTGATCTCGGCCCGGTGCGTCAGCGAGGGCGAATTCACCTATCTGTCGGTCGCGGTGAACGCCGACCCGGCCGACCCGCGCACCGACGAGATCACCGGTGATGTGATGGTCGCCGGCCAGCCGCTGAAGGACTGGGGTCTGCACCTGATCGACGTCAATCTGGAGATGGGCGACCTGAATGCGCTCGTGGCCCGTCAGGCCAAGGCGTACGCGGGACGCTAGGACCTCTCCCACGGGGTCCTAGCGCCACACTGATGCCGGCGGCGGGGTCGACATCCGCTCCGGCCCGCGCAAGGCGCGCGGCGGCTATTTCGGGCCGGCCGCCGCCTTGAACACGGTCACGCCCAGCAAAGCGACGATCACGAAGCCGAGCAGGAACAGGAAGAACAGAATCTTGGCGACGCCGGCCGCCGCGCCGGCGACGCCGGTGAAGCCCAGGGCGCCCGCGATCAGCGCGACGACGGCGAGAATGATGGCCCACTTGAGCATTTGCGTCTCCTTACGAGGGCGTCAGAGCGGCGCCATTGACGGATTCCGGAGGCGCCGAAGCGGCGCCGATGAAAAATCAACGTCTCGTCCAAGCACGGCGTTCCTTGTTTTCGCCGCCCGGCGCCGCTAACTCGAAGCCATGGCCTCCAAGCCCGAAAGCCCGACCGAACCCTTCAAGCGCGCCCTGGCGCACGCGGCGCGCTCGCTCGCCGAAACGCCGGACCTTGAGGTCGTGTTCTCGGGCGACGGCCCGCAGCTCCTGGGCAAGCGGGCGGTTCTGCCGCATCCGCCGCGGGACCTGAACGCCAAGGAGGCCGCGCGCATCCGGGGCCTGGCCGACCAGATGGCCCTGCGTCTGGCCCACCACGACCCGATGGCCCACGCCCGCGCTCGTCCGGCCTCGCCCGACGGTCAGGCGGCGTTCGAGTCGATCGAGCAGGCGCGCCTGGAAGCCATCGGCGCCAACGCCCTGGGCGGGGTGCGCCAGAACCTGACCGCCGCCCTCGAGGCGCGGCTGGAGAAGCAGGGGCTGACCCGCGCCATCGCCACCGATCGCCAGTCCGCGCCCATGGCGGAGATCCTGGGCCTGATGGTCCGTGAGCGCCTGACCGGCGACGCGCCGCCCGACGGCGCCAAGGCCCTCGTGGACATCCTGCGTAACGACATCGAGATGAAGGCCGGCAAGGACCTGGATCGCCTGGCCGCCGCCATCGACGACCAAGCCGCGTTCGCCCGCGTGACCCGCGAGATCCTTCGCGATCTCGACTTGGGCGAAGAAATGTCCGACGCCACCGACAGCGCCGACGAGGACGATGGCGAAGAGGAAGGCGCGACCGAGAATTCCGACGAGGATCAGGGCGAGGGCGAAGGCGAGCAGCCCGAGGGATCCTCGCCGCAGGAAAGCGAGGCCTCCGACCGCGAGACCGAGGCCGGTGACGAGGAGATGGTCCAGTCGGACCAGGAGGGCGAACCCGAGGAGTCCGACGAGCAGCCCGAGATGGGCGACGGCGCCAAGCCGGCCCGTCCCGATCCGGGCGCGTCGCAGGGCGGCGAGCCGCTCTACAAGATCTTCACCACGGCCCACGACGAGGTCGTCGACGCCGAGGACCTGTGCGACGCCGAGGAACTGACGCGCCTGCGGGCCTATCTGGACCAGCAGCTGTCGGCGCTGTCCAGCGTCGTCTCGCGCCTGGCCAACAAGCTGCAGCGCCGCCTGCTGGCCCAACAGAACCGCGCCTGGACCTTCGACCTCGAGGAAGGGATGTTGGACGTCGCCCGCCTGACGCGGGTGATCATCGATCCGACCGCCCCCCTCTCCTTCAAGCAGGAAGAGGACCAGGAGTTCCGCGACACGGTCGTCACGCTGCTGATCGACAATTCCGGCTCTATGCGCGGGCGACCGATCATGGTGGCGGCGATCTGCGCCGACATCCTTGCTCGGACCCTGGAGCGCTGCGGGGTCAAGACCGAGGTGCTGGGCTTCACCACCCGCGCCTGGAAAGGCGGAACCAGCCGCGACGAGTGGATCAAGGCCGGCAAGCCCGCCGCGCCGGGCCGCCTGAACGACCTGCGCCATATCATCTACAAGGCGGCCGACTCCCCGTGGCGCCGGGCCCGCAAGAACCTGGGCCTGATGATGCGCGAGGGGCTCCTGAAGGAGAACATCGACGGCGAGGCCCTGATGTGGGCCCACCAGCGGAACATCGGCCGGCCCGAAGCCCGCCGCATTCTGATGGTGATTTCCGATGGCGCCCCGGTGGACGACTCCACCCTGAGCGTCAATTCGGGCCACTATCTGGAGCGTCACCTGCGCCAGGTCATCAGTGAAATCGAGACCAAGAGCCCCGTTGAGCTGATCGCCATCGGTATCGGCCATGACGTCACGCGCTACTACCGCCGGGCCGTCACCATCGTCGACGTCGAGCAATTGGGCGGGGTGCTGGTCGAGCAGTTGGCCGCCCTGTTCGAGGAAGAGCCGCGCCAGATCGCCCGCGCGCGGGGCCTGCTGGCCCCGCCGCCCGTCGTGACGCCGCAAGCGCCCAAGGTCGGCAAGGTTTCCGCGTGATCGGTCTTCGCGCCGCGCTCGTCCTGGGCATGGTCGGCGGCTTGAGCGGCCTAGCCACCCAGTGCACGCCGCGCAGGCCGCCGCCGGTGGTGTCAACCCCGCCGGCGCCGGTGAAGGTTGGGCCTGAGATCACGGTCACCGCCACGCCCGTGCCGCTGGACGCGTCCAACCCGGCCAAGACCGCGCTGGACGGCGGCTTCTCTTACGCCGGCGGCCTGGTCCTGACCAGCACGACCACCTCGCGCCTGCATGGCCTGTCGGACCTGTCGGTCACCGCCGATGGACGGCTGACGGCGATCAGCGATGAAGGCGACGTCTTCGAGGCCAAGGTCCAGTTCGACGCGGCCGGCCAGCTCGTCGGCCTCACCGACACCAAGCTGTGGCCGCTGAAGGGACCGGACGGCCAGCCGCTGCGAAACAAGCAGCAGGCCGACGCCGAGGGCTTGGCCGTGCTGCCCAACGGCGACCGCCTGGTCAGCTTCGAGCGCGACCACCGCATCTGGCGCTACGCGGTCGGACCCGATGGGACGTGGAGCCTTCCAGCCCCCGCGCCGAAGCCCGCCACCATCTTTCCGGACAACGAGGGCATGGAGGCGATCTCGGCCTACCCCGCCGCCGGTCCGGACGCCTATATCGTCGGCGGCGAGGAGGGCGAGGTGTGGCTGTGCCGGTTGTCGGCTGATTGCAAGGCGCTGCCGCCGCAGTCGGGCCCGGACTTCACCTGGGGCCTGACCGGCTTCGCGCCTTTCCAGGGCGCGGCCGTGGCCACCCTGCATCGCGGCTACGACCCCATCCGCGGCTGGCGCTCGATCGTGCGTTTCATCTCCGACCCGACCCAGCCCACGGCCCGCCAACGCACCGCCGCGACCTTGCGAATCGAAGGCTCCTTGCCGCGGGACAACTTCGAAGGCGTGTCCATCACCGCCGCGCCGCCAGGCGCGCCGGCCGGCGCGACGCGCCTCTATCTAATCTCGGACGACCAGGCGATCGGCGCCAACCAGCGCACCCTACTGCTGGCCTTCGACTGGGTCGCCCCGCCCCTGCCCGCGCCCATGCCGCCCAAGGCGATCCGCAAGCCCGTTCGCAGACGCTAAATCCGTTTCGTTTCAGACGAGACGGTTTCATTGCCAACCATATGATTAAATTGGACTTTTTGTCTCATAGGCCGATTTCGCACTTGCGAAAGGTACCGGTACCATATATTCAGAACCTCGACGGACGACGAGGCGAGATCCTGGGGGCCGTCAGAGGAACGCGTCGGGAGGCGGTTGCCCTCAACCTCCTTTCCGGGACTACCAACATGATCCGTCTTCTCGTTATCGCCCTTACGGCCCTCATGGCCACCACCGCCGCTACCTCGGCCAGCGCTGGCGAAATCAAGGTCAAGGTCGCCGGCCGCGACACGGCCGCCGTGCACGCCGAAATCGTCCAGGCCGCCAAACAGCTGTGCCAGGAAGACCTCTTCGGCAATCCCTACGCCGTCCAGATCGCTCCCTATTGCGTGCGCGACGTCGCCCGCGACGCCATCAGCCGCGCCCGCAGCCGCGACCTGATCGCCTACGACAAGGCTCAAAGCCGCGACGTCTATTTCCTGAAGATCGCCACCCGCTAACAGCGATCAGCGCTTAGACGACAGAGCCCGCGAAACCCCCGTTTCGCGGGCTTCTTCGCGCCTGCAATCGGTTGTTCGCACGCGAAGCACGGCCGGACTCCACCTTGGGTGCACTGCAACATAATCGTTGATAACTCATGAGAACGTTGCTATAGGCGACGGGACGGGCTGAGCAGGCGATAGACCGGGGACGGGCCGTCAGAGGAACGCGTCTGGAGGGGGTTGAACCCAACCCTCTTTCGGAACATCGACATGATCCGCTCCATCGTTCTGGCCGCCTCGGCCATCGCCCTGTTCGCCGCCGCTCCGGCCTCGGCCGCCGAAGTCCGCGTCAAGCTCGCCGGCAAGTCGGCCGCCGAAGTCCGCGCCGAAATCGTCAAGGCCGCCTCGACCGTCTGCTGGCAGGACGTCCGTGGCGAAGCTCTCGCTGGCTATCTGTACCCGGCCTGCATCCGCGCCTCGGTCAACGACGCCGTGTCGAAGATCAACAACCCGGCCCTGAGCGCCTACAACTCGGCCAACCCGTCGTCGGGCGCCGTCGTCGCGCGCTAAGCGACAACAGCTTTCAGTACCAAGCTTACCAGTACCAAGCGTTCAAAACCCGCCGCGGCTCAGTCGCGGCGGGTTTTGCTTTGTCTGGATGGGAAGGCTGCTTCCGGGACGATGTGAGGTTCGGTTGTCGACCCAAGTCGGACCTTCGCTATGGAAGAGGGTCCGAAGATTTTGCCGCCTTAGTATAGCCCAGATTACGACACAACCCGAGGGCGATATATTCGTCTCGAGTTGGGGGCGGCATGCAAGTTTTCCGACGGCGGCGGCTTGCCTCCATCGCTGCGCTCTCACTAGCGCTCCACATTGTGGTACTGGCCTGGCTGGCTCGCCCTGCCACTCCAAATCTGCTGACGACCGGCCCTGACCTGCCCTTGATGTCAGTTGAATTGTTAAGACCCGTGAGGCCGAATCCGCCGTCAGTACGAACCGCCGCCGGTCGCGTCGTGCCGCAAGCTTTTGCGCCCGCGCGCGCTGTGGTGACGACCCAAGCTCCATTCCTACCCGCCGTACCTGCTGAGACCGGCACTGTTCCAGTACCGGCTAATCCCGGCGTCGCGGAAAACCTGCGCGCCGCGCTGCGTGCTGGCGCTGGCTGCGCGGAAGGGACCTTCCGGTCACGGGAGGAGCGAGAAGCTTGTGCTGAGCGGCTTGGCCGGCTCCGCGCCGGGGCTCCTAGCTACAATGCCGCGATAGACCCTGGGAAGCGGGCCTACTACGATGCGGTCGTCGCAGCGGGATCGTCGGGCGGGAGCTATGGCGAACCCAAGCCCAAGGGCGCGAACCCGGACGGCGACTACTTCCGCGTCTTCAACTGTTCGATCCCCTTTGGCGTCGGCAAGAAGCCGAAGAGTCGCCAGGGCGAGCTTCGCCTAGGGCGAACACCATGCTCCATTCCCTTGCAAGGTAGCTTTTTCACGCCCGAAGCCAGCGTCCCAAAGCAGTAGACTATGCCCCCCTCCGCCAACACGTGAGGACGGGCTGACGAACCATCCCCTGAACCTGCCGATCGATACGCCGCCGCGGTGCTCTCCGCGCCGCCGGCGCTTAAGCTTGGGAATGGCCCAAACCTACCCAACGGCGACGCTCTAAACGTCCGCCATGGATCACGCTCGCCTTCCGCGACCTCGCCCACGACGAAAAGCCCGCCGGGATCGCTCCCGGCGGGCTTTCAATCGTCAGTCGAGACCGTGAAGCCTTAGGCGGCTTGAGCGGCGGCCTTGGCCTTGGCCTTGACCTGCGACTTGATCTTCAGGGCGCGCGGCGACAGCTGCTCGTCCTTGGCGCCCAGCAGGAACACGTCCAGGCCGCCCTTGAAGTCCAGGGTGCGCAGGGCCGCGTTGCTGATGCGCAGCTTGAAGCTCTGGCCCAGCGACTCCGACTGGAGCGTGGCGGGCGACAGGGCCGGCAGGAAGCGGCGCTTGGTCTTGATGTTCGAGTGGCTCACATTGTGGCCGACCATCGGACCGATACCGGTAAGTTCGCAACGGCGCGACATGGTGGTTACCTTGGCTTGGGCGAAACCGTCTGGCTCGGTGAAGAGCCTGGTCCCGATAAGATATGAATTCGGACACGCGACTGGACCAGGCCGACCGCGCGAGAGCGGGCGATATAGGCGAAGGGTCGCCCCTGAGTCAAGGCGTCTGGCCAAGGATGTCCCGCATCCGCGCCGGCGCCCCGACAAGGAACCGGCCGCCCAACCTCCGCCTTCAAGCAGGGTTCATATGCCGCTCTATATAGGAGCGGTATGAAGGAGACCCGCCGCATGCGTTCGACCGCCCTTGCCGCCGCCATTCTGGTTCTCGCCGCTGGCGGCGTCACCCTGGACCAGCCCGTTGTCCACGCGGCGACAGCCAAGACGTCCGCCTCGAGCAAGACGACGATTCTCCCGGGGCAGTGGGAGTACGACTACAAGGTCGGCGTGATCCCGGTCAGCAGCGAGCGAAAGTGCCTCAAGCCCGCCGACGCCGAGCAGTTTTCGCGCGGCATCTGCACCCGGCGCTACCGCTGCGACTACACGACCAATGTCGTCAGGGACGGCAAGATCCAGCTGAAGGGCACCTGGACCGACAAGAAGGACCGCGTCTCACCGGTGACGGCCGAGGGCAGCTACACGCCCGAGAGCTTCAAGATGGACATCCACATCAAGACCATCAGCGGCATGAACCTGGCCGGCAGCATGAACGCCAAGCGCGTCGCGACCGAGTGCGCGCCAGAAGAGAAGACGGCGGAAAAGGCCCCGGAAACGACATCGAGGTAACGCCGCTCCGCGAAACCCATTTGTGGTTAATCCGCTTTAAGCTACAATAGCTTGTAGGGAACAAACACCGAATTGGCCGACGTCGCCGATTCGGTCATGATTCGTTTCGCCCCTGTTCGAAGAAGCGTTACCGCGCGTTAAGAGGCGTGAGCGGACGGTCCTCGGAGATCGTCGAAACTCCATCGCAGGAAAGCGGGCGTCCGCCTTCAGCCCCCACGCCGCGGCGCGACCGAGAACTCCAGGTCGAACAGCGTCGGGACCGCGTCGGTCCGCGCCTTCTCGAGGGTCAACAGCCTGGCCTTGGTTTCCGCCCCGCCCGGCGCGGAAAAGCCGCCCATATTGCCCGAAGCGCCCAGCACCCGATGGCAGGGCACCACGATCGGCCAGGGGTTCTCGCCCAAGGCCTTGCCGACGGCCCGCGCCGCGCCCGGCTCGCCCATCGCCTTGGCCACCTCGCCATAGGTCGAGGTCTCACCCGGCGTGATGGCCCGGGCGATCTCATAGACCCGCAGGTTGAAGGCCGGCTGGCCGTCCAGGTCGAGCGGGATGTCGGTCAGGTCGTCGCGACCGCCGGCCAACAGTCCGCGGATACGCTCGATGATCGCCTCGATCTCGGCGGTCGGCTCGTCTTCGACCGCGTCGGGGAAGCGCTTGCGCAGCTTTGCCCAGGCCGCGCCCGGCGAGCTCTCCGGCAGTTGCAGGCCGATGAGGCCGCGATCGCCCCAGGCGACGCCGCAGCGGCCGATGATCGTGTCGAACAGGACAAAACGCTGGGCGCTCATGACGAAAAAATAGCAGGCCTGTTGCGACTTGGGAGGGGCGCGCCGTACGTTTTCCGAAACTTGCCAAGCTTCGGAGGTCGCCTTTGCGCCGGACCCTACTCGCCGCCCTGCTGGCCGCGACCTCTTTCACGGCCGCGAACGCCGGCGATATCCTGATCCATGGCGGCCCGATCCACACCGGCGTGGACGCCAAGCCGACCGCGCAGGCGGTGCTGCTGCGCGACGACAAGATCCTGTTCGTCGGCGATCTGGCCGCCGCCAAGGCCAAGGCCGCCAAGGACGTCCGCGACATCGACCTGAAGGGCGCCGCCGCCTACCCCGGCTTCGTCGACGCCCACGCCCACTTGACCGGCATCGGCCTGCGCGAACTGACCCTCAATCTCGATCAGGTGAAGTCGGTCGCCGAGCTGGTCGCCGCCGTGAAGGCCTATGCCGCCGCCCATCCGGAGGGCGTGATCTATGGCCGGGGCTGGATCGAGACCCACTGGCCCGAGAAGCGCTTCCCCACCAAGGCCGATCTCGACGCCGCCGCGCCGGGGCGGATCGTGGTGCTGGGACGATCGGACGGCCACGCCAGCGTGGCCTCGTCCGCCGCCCTAGCCAAGGCCGGGATCACCGCCGCCACGGCCGCGCCGGCGGGCGGCCAGATCCTCAAGGGCGTCGATGGCCAGCCGGACGGCATGTTGATCGACCACGCCCAGGCGCTGATCGAGGACGTCATCCCGCCTCCCAGCGAGGCGCTGAAGCGCGAGGCCCTGCGCAAGGCGGGCGCGCTCTACGCCGCGCGCGGCTGGACCGGCCTCGACAATATGAGCGTCATGGCCGACGACCTGGCCTTGCTGCGCGACGAGGCCGCCAAGGGAAGCTTCCACATCCGCGTCGACAACTACATGGACCCCAGCGGCGCGGCCGAGGTGCTGAGCAAGGGTCCCCAGACCGACGCCACCGGCCTGATCCGGACGCGCGGGATCAAGCTCTACATGGACGGCGCCCTGGGCTCGCGCGGCGCGGCCCTGCTCGAACCCTATAGCGACGCCGAAGGCCTGGGCCTGCAGCTCACCCCGCAGGACAAGGGTCTGGCGCTGATGAAGCAGGCCAGGGCCGTGAACGCCCAGGTGGCCATGCACGCCATCGGCGACCGCGGCAACCGCATGACCCTGGACTGGTTCGAGCAAAGCCTGGCCGGCGATATGAAGGCGCGCTGGCGCATCGAGCACGCACAGATCGTCGCCGACACCGACGTGCCGCGCTTCGCCAAGCTGGGCGTCATCGCCTCGATGCAGCCCAGCCACGCCATCGGCGACCTCTATTTCGCGCCCGCGCGCCTGGGCAAGGACCGCCTGCACGAGGGCTATCGCTGGAAGGACTTCCTGAAGGCCGGTGTCGTGGTCGCGGCCGGCTCGGACGCCCCGGTCGAGGTCGGCGACCCGCGCATCGAGTTCTACGCCGCCGTCTATCGCCACGGGCTGGACGGCTTCGCCAACGCCGACTGGCATCTGGAAGAAGCCGTCACCCGCGCCGAGGCCCTGAAGATGCTGACCCTGGCTCCCGCCTACGCGGTGTTCCGCGAGAACGAGCTGGGCACGCTGGAAGCCGGCAAGAAGGCGGACCTGACCGCCTTCGACAAGGACCTGATGACCATCGAACCCAAGGAGATCCTCACCGCCCAGCCGGTGCTGACCGTGGTCGACGGCAAGGTGGTGTTCAGCCGTTAGGAGTTCAGCGGGACCACGCGGATCTCGTTGACCCCGATACCCAGCAAGCGGGGATCAGGGACCCCATGGAACGGGGGCGGCGCGGCGGCCTCGGGCAGGCGCAACTCGACCCTGGTCGGCTTGCCTGGGGTCGCGCCGCCGATCTGGACCGAGAAGACGCCACGGGTGATCCGCGTGCGACGCTGGACCTTTCCGTCCAGCACCACCTCGATCGCCTGGGTGTCGTCCTTTGACGGGCCGATGGCGATGACGTTCAGAAGCAGCACGAAATCGCGCGCGCCTTGGGTGTCGAGGATCAGCCACGCGGCCTTGCCGTCGCTCCAGATGGCGAACTGCTCGGGCAGGCCCCAGCCCGGCCCGAGCTCCGGCGGCTTGACGCCCTTGTTCAGGTAGATCACCGGCGCGGCGGCCAGTTGCTTGGCGGAGACGGCGACATAGGGCTGCAGCCCCCGGACCGTCTCAAGGCCGCGCCCGCACAGCAGGCCTCGAACGAAACGGTAGCAGTCAGAACGCTGGCCGAAGGCCTCGAACAGGGCAGGCTTCTCGACGGGGTCGCCGATCACGGCGGTGATCGTCCGGTCTCCGGGCGCGGCGTCGACCTTGGCCGCCGACTCGACCTCGCAACTGACCACAAGCGGGCGGGCCACCGGTCCGGAATTGGAAACGCCGTGGCGGCGCAACGCCAGATGCGACAGCTGCATCGTCGCCCAGGCGTCGACATTGCTGGAGCACTCGATCACCGGCTGGAAGCGCCAAGGACGGCCTTCGAGCGCCGGATCGGTGCGCAGCACGGCGTCGTAGAAAGGCGTGGTCCGCACATAGACGCCGCGCACGGCGCGGATCATCTGGCTCATGTCGGCGACCTGCAGCGCCAGGGCCAGGATTAGCAGGCCGATGCCCAGGCGGCCGGGCTGGAGACGATCGACCTGGACGACGCCGAACGCCAGGATCGCGTAGCCGACGATCCAGAAGAATCGTCCGTGGCAGCGGAACAAGCCGACGATGTCGCCGAACAGTCCTGTCGGACGCCCGACGTCGAACATCAGGAAAGGCCCGAAATAGGGGCGCGGTCCGATCGCGTAGACGATCAGCACGACCAGAGCGGCGATCAACGGCCCAAAGCGGCGCCAGGCCGCGGCGTCCGGCTTCCAGCCGCGCACCAGGCCAATCACGACCTGGACTCCGGCGGCGAAGACGATCAGCAGCACGCCCGCGCCGAGATAGTTGTAGCCCTCGAAGGGCTGGCCCAGGACCTCCAGCGTGCCGGTGAACCAGACGCCGTTCCATGTCTGCCCGGCCAGGGCCGAGGCCTGGGGCCAGAGCGGGCCCAGAACGTTCATCGAGAAGGAGCCCAACGACACGCCACCGCCGGACATGCCGACGCCGCCATAGCCCAGCGCCCAGGCGGCGAAAGCGACGGCGGCGACGAAGGCGACCGCGGTGACAGCCGCATTGGTCCAGGCCTTGGCGCGCCGCTGCAGCAGCTCCGACAACAAGCCCGCGCCGAGGCAGGCGGCCACCGGCACGAGATGGTAGGGGTGGGTTCCCGTGACCACCAGACCGAGCATGGCGATCTCGATGATCCGCCGCCGAGTGAGGCCGAACCGCGCGACCAGTACGGTCCAGGTCGCGCCCAGGATCAGCAGAAAATGGCCAGCCAGGGCGATATGGCCCAACTGGCGTGAAAGCCAGGCCGGGAAGAACAGCGACAACAGTCCTCCCAGCAGCAGGGACGACAGGCGCGTCACGCCGCAGGCCCGCAGCAGAGCAACCATGGCCAGGGGCTGGGCGACGTAGGCGATCAGCAGGAACAGGGCCAGCGGGTTCAACACCCGACCGAGACCCAATGCTTTCATGATCAGCGTCAGCCACGGCAGGCTGTCGGTGTAGACGATCGATGTGGGTACGGCCTCGCCGCGCAGCGCGGTCGTCACGCCCAGCGGGAAATGCCAGGTTTGGTCGATGATGGCGTAGTGACCCGCCATCATCGTGGCCATGTCGCCGCCCGGCTCGAGCCAGTAGTCGTGGTCCGCGCTCAGCAGCGGCAAGCCGATGACGATGTGAAACAGGACGACCGCCGCCAGAACGAGCACGGCCAACATGGCCGATCTGGCCGATACAACACGCTGCACGACGCTCTAGCCCCCAAGAACGTTGCCCTAGCGCTACCCAAGGGTGAGGGAGTTGTCCACCTCCATCGGACGTGAAGTCACGGCGGCGCCGCACCGCCTTGCCTCGTCACGATTCCCGCCCCACCTTGAATCCATGAGTGATCGTTCGACCGGCCTGGCTCCTTCGAAGCTGACCGCGGTCCTGGGCCCGACCAATACCGGCAAGACCCACCTGGCCGTCGAACGCATGTTGGCCCATGGCTCGGGCATGATCGGCCTGCCGCTGCGCCTGCTGGCGCGCGAGATTTATGATCGGGTCGTCAAGCTGCGCGGCAAGGCCTCGGTGGCGCTGATCACCGGCGAGGAGAAGATCGTCCCGGCCCGGGCGGTCTATTTCGTCTGCACGGTCGAGGCCATGCCGCTGGCCCGCGAGGTCGAGTTCCTGGCGGTCGACGAAATCCAGCTGTGCGCCGATCCCGAGCGCGGCCATATCTTCACCCACCGCCTGCTGCACGCGCGCGGCAAGTTCGAGACCATGTTCCTGGGCGCGGGCACCATGGCTCCGCTGGTCCGTCGCCTGCTGCCGGACGCCGAGATCGTCTCGCGCGAGAGGTTTTCGAACCTCTCCTACGCCGGCTCCAAGAAGCTGACCCGCCTGCCGCGGCGCACGGCGATCGTCGCCTTCTCCACCGACGCGGTCTATGCGATCGCCGAGCTGATCCGGCGCCAGAGGGGGGGCGCGGCGGTCGTGATGGGGAGCCTCAGCCCCCGCACCCGCAACGCTCAGGTCGCGCTCTACCAGTCGGGCGAGGTCGACTTCCTGGTGGCCACCGACGCCATCGGCATGGGCCTGAACATGGACGTCGACCACGTGGCCTTCGCCGGCCTGCGCAAGTTCGACGGCAAGCGCACCCGCTGGCTCTATCCGCAGGAGGTCGGCCAGATCGCCGGCCGGGCGGGCCGCTACACCCGCGACGGCACCTTCGGGGTCACCAGCGACTGCGAGGAGATCGACGAGGACCTCGTTGAAGCCGTCGAGAGCCACACGTTCGAGCCGATCACCCAGGCCGAATGGCGCAACGCCCGCCTCGACTTCGGCTCCCTGCCCGGCCTGCTGCGCTCGCTGAACGAGACGCCCAAGCGCAACGGCCTGTCCCTGTCGCAGGAAGCCCTGGACGAACGCACCCTGCGCGCCCTGGCCCAGCAGGAAGACGTGATCAAGCGCTGCAAGACCGACCGCTCTGCCCTGCTGCGTCTGTGGGACGTGTGCCAGACGCCGGACTTCCGCAAGACCACAGACGACGACCACCAGCGCATGGCGCGCACTCTGTTCGACGACCTGACCACCGGCCGCAAGCGCCTGCCCGAGGACTGGATCAACAGCCAGTACAAGGCGCTGGACCGCGTCGATGGCGAAATCGACAGCCTGGCCGGCCGCCTATCGGGCGTGCGCACGCTCAGCTATATCGCCAACCGCCCGGACTGGGTGGCCAATCCCGCCCACTGGCAGGGCCTGACCCGCCAGCTTGAGGATCGGATCAGCGACACCCTGCACGAGAAGCTGATGGCCCGGTTCATCGACCGGCGCACCAGCGTGCTCATGAAACAGCTGGGCGAACGCGAGACGCTCTATGCCGGCGTCGGCCAGGACGGCGAGGTGACGGTCGAGGGTCACGTCGTCGGCCACCTGTCGGGCGTCGCCTTCACGCCGGTCAAGGCGACCTCGCCCCTCGAAGAGAAAGCTCTGCGCAACGCCGCCCAGCGCGCGGTCGGGCCCGAGATCGCCAAGCGTTTGGGCTTGCTGGCCAGCGAAGCCGACGACGCCTTCGCCCTGACGCCCGACGGCGCGATCCTGTGGCGGGGCGAGGCGGCCGGGGCCGTGCGCCGCGACCTGCCCCTGCTGTCGCCCCGCGCCCGCCTGCTGGGCGAGCTGGGCCCCGCCGCCGTGCGCGAGCGAGCCGAGCGGCGTCTGGACGCCTTCCTCGCCTCGGAGGTCGACAGGCACTTGGCCCCATTGCGCAAGCTGGAGCGCGCCCTGGCCGGCGGCGAGCTTCGCGGCCTGCCCCGCGGCGTCGCCCACCGTCTTCTGGAAGCCGGCGGGGTGCTGGACAAGCGTCCCGTCGACCCGGAACTGAAGGCGCTGAGCCAGGCCGAGCGCCGCACCCTCAAGAGCCTGGGCGTGCGGATCGGCGCGTTCAGCCTCTATTGCCCCGCCGTGCTGAAGGCCGAGGCCGTGGCCTGCGCTCGCGCCCTTAACCCGACCGGCTGGCGCGGCGCGCTGACGACGCTTGAGCCCCTGCCCTCGCCCGAGCCGTCGGCCCGCGAACTGTCGGCCAGCGGCCTGCGCGCCGTGGCCGGCTTCAGCATTCCGGTGGGAGCGCTGGAAGCGCTGGACGCCCTGCTGCGCGCCGAGCAGCAGCACGGCGGCGTGGTGCTGACCGACAAGGCGCTGGAGACCTTGGGCTGGACCGCCAAGCAGGCGTCCAACGTCCTGCGCGCGCTCGACTACACCCCGGCGATCCGCGCCAAGCCCCACCAGCCGATCGTCTGGAAGCGTCGCGGCGCCGCCAAGCTGGAGCAGAAGCCGGTCAAGGCGCGCCCGGACTCGCCATTCGCTGCGCTCGCCAAGCTGACCGAACCGCCGCCTCCGCCCGAGCGCCGCAAGCGGCCGCGGCGGCGCAAGCCAGCCGCGGCCAAGCAGGCCGCGTCATGACGGACGTCCATGGAGACTCCGTCCGCGCCGACGTGTGGCTGTGGCGCGCCCGCTTCTTCAAGACCCGCTCCCTGGCCGCCAGGTTCGTCGACGAGGGCCGCATCCGCCTGACGCGCGCCGGAACCGAGAGCCGTATCGACAAGCCCTCGCGCACGGTGAAGCCCGGCGACGTGGTGGTGTTCGGCCTGGGCGGCCGCCTGATCGCCGTGCGCGTTCTGGACTGCGGCGAGCGCCGAGGTCCGGCGACCGAGGCGCGCGGACTGTACGAGGCCGTCGAGGGTTAGCCCTCCGTCGCCGCCGCGGGCGGCCAGATCCTGGCGACGACTCCGCCGCCGTCGCGATTGCCGATCGCCAGCTTGCCGCCGAATCGATTGATCAGCCGCTCGGCGGTGGGAATGCCGAGGCCGAAGCCGCCGGTGTCGCGAGCCCGCGCCGCGTCGCCTCGGAAGAACGGTTCGTAGATGCGGGCCATGGCGTCGGCGGTCAGGCCCGGCCCCTGGTCCAGCACCTCGATTAACGGCCCCTCCGGACCGCCCGCGACAAGCCTGACGCGCGCCTGACCGCCGAAGCGCACGGCGTTGTCCACCAGCCGGATCAGCGCCTGCTCCAGAGGGCCACGATGGGTGGTGATCTCCAGAGCCTTGCCGCCTTCGTAGCGCGCCGCCTCCGGCCATCGGGCCGTCACGCCCTGGATCAACGAAGGCAGGTCAACGACCTCGGCGGTGCTGGACGAGTGCTGGGCGCGCAGCCAGTCCGAGAGCGATCGCAGCATCGCGTCCAGTTCGCCGACATTGTCGGCCACCAGGGTCTTGATGTCGTCCGGCTCGATATAGTCCGCCGCCAGGGTCAGGCGGGCCAGCGGCGTGCGCAGGTCGTGGCTGAGCGCCTCCATGGCCCGAGCCTGGTCTTCGATCAGGCCCGCGATGCGGCGCTGCATGTCGTTGAACGCCCGGCCCAGCTCGACGATGTCGTTGGGCCCTTCGATCACGATGGGCGACGGCGGCGCCGCGCCGACCTGGCGCGAAGCCTCGGTCAGGCGACGCAGCGGCTCGCCCAGCTGACGCAGCGCATAGGCGCCCAAAGCCACGCAAGCCAGGGAGAAGACCAGGGTCGTGGCCACCGCGCGCAGGGCGATCGGCCAGGGTCGGGGGAAGTTGCGCGAGCGGAAGGTCAGCCACCGGCCGTCCTCCAGCCCCATGACCCCGACCAGGTCTCGGCCGCCCTCGGGCCGGCTTTCGGACCACAGGCGCAGCGGCCGCGCGGCGAGGCTCGGCTCCCACTGGCGGACATAGTCGGCGATGGCGTTGGCCTCGGCCATCCGGCTGCGCGTGACTGGCGGCCCCTCCGGCGGCAGGATCGCGACCTTGGCCTCCATGTAGTGCGAGGTCATGACCTTGTCGAAATCGGCCTCGCCCAGCCTGGCCACTCGCTCCCCGACGACCAGCAGTTCGCCGATCCGCCGCGCGTGGTCTTCGCGCAGCGTCTGGCGATCGATGGCGCTATAGAAGGCGACGCTGGCGCCCAGCTGCACCAGCACGACGGCGACCACCACCCAGATGGACCGCCCCACGAAGCCGCGAGATCGCCACGGCGCCTTGCCCATCGTCAGAGTCATGCCCTCAGGCTATACGAGGCCGTGGGCCCAAGGCCACTAGGGGTTGACCCCGAACCCCTTCAGAAATCCCGCTACCTCGTCCGCCGGCATGGGCCGGCCGAAGTGATAGCCCTGAACCTGGTCGCAGCCGTAGTGCTCCAACGCCTTCAGTTGCGCGGCGTCCTCGACCCCTTCGGCGACCACCTTCATGCCCATCGAGGAGCCCAGGGTGATCACCGCTTTCACGATGGCCTCGTCCTCGGTGTTCTGGACGAAGGACTTGTCGATCTTCAGGCGGTCGATCGGGAATTGGCGCAGGTTGGCGAGGCTGGCGTAACCGGTGCCGAAGTCGTCCAGCGCGATCATCACCCCGGCGTCGTGCAACTGCTTGACGGTGCTGCTGACGAGATCCGAACCCCAGCCCATATAGACGTTCTCGGTGACCTCGATGGTCAGCCGCTCGCACGGCACGTTCCAGCGGGCCAAGCGCTCCTGGATCTCCTCGGCCAGGCGGCCCGAACGGAACTGGGCCGAGCTGATATTGACCGCCACGCGGCCGAATTCGACGCCGTCCTCCAGCCACTGGCGCATCTGCTTCAGCGCCGCCTCGAAGGCGACATCGCCTAGCTTCAGGGAAAGGTCCTGGTCCTCGAACGCCGCCATGAAGCGGGCCGGAGTCAGCACGCCCTGCTCGGGGTGAACCCAGCGCATCAGGGCCTCGAATCCGGCGACCTTGTTCTCGCGGATATCGACCACCGGCTGATAGAACAGGGTGAACTCGTTCTCGACCAGGGCCGCGCGGACGTCGCGCAGCAGCTCGAGCCGCCGCTCGACCTCGGAGCGCATCGACGGCTCGAACACGATGCTGCGGTTCCGGCCGGCCTCCTTGGCGCGATACAGCGCGATGTCGGCGTTCTTGATCATGTGGGCCGGATCGGCGTCCGGGTCGCCGTGCAGGGCGGCCCCGATGCTGGCGCTGGCCGTGAAGCTGCGGCCGCCGTGCTCGATCGGCTGGCGCAGCAGGTCCTGCAGCTTGCCGATCGGCCGGGTCATGTCGGCTTCGCCGTGCAGTCCCCTGAGGATCACCGCGAACTCGTCGCCGCCAAGGCGCGCCACCGTGTCGTTGCTGCGGAAGGCGCGCTGCAACATGCCGGCCAGTCGCTTGAGCAGGGCGTCGCCGGCGTCATGGCCCAGGCTGTCGTTGATGTCCTTGAAATGATCGACATCGATCATGATCAGGCCGAACATCTCGCCCAGCGTCTCGGACGCCGTCACCGCCTCCTGGAAGCGGTGCTGGAACAGGGCGCGGTTGGGCAGCCCGGTCAGTGGATCCTTGAAGGCCAGGGTCTCGATCGCCTCGGTCTGGCGGCGGCGGTCGGTGATGTCCTTGAAGAGATTGACCAGCTTCTCGGGCTTGCCGTCGGCGCCGACGAACACCTTGCCGACCGAGCGGACCCAGGTCTCGACGCCATCCTCACGATTGAGCTTGAACTCGAAGACCCGCGCCTCGCCGATCTTGCGGGTGGCCACCAGGTCGGCGCAGCGCTGGCGGTCCTCGGGATCGACGATCTCGAGCGGGTCGTCCTTGAAGGTGCAGTACTTCTGCAGAGCGGGCGCGTGGCCCGAGAAATAGACCTCCTTGGTCCGCAGGTCGTATTCGCGGACCAGCAGATCATCCAGTTCCAGAGCCATGGTCAGGCGCTGCTTGTCGCGCTCGGCGCGCAGTACGCTGTCGGCATAGCCGGTGACGTCGCGCGCGGTGATCATCACCGCATAGGTCTCCTCGCCCCCTGAGGCCGCGTCCCGGCAGGCGCTGAACTCGGTGCGCCAGACACGCTGCGCGCCCTCGGCGTCGACGGTCGGCAGGTAGCGCGAGAAGGCGATACCCGCCTCGGCGCAGATCAGCAGCGATCCGACGTCCTCGGACGCCACCAGACCGCCCGCTCCGGCGTCGTCGCCGAGGGTCAGGCTGGGCGCTATGCCTTGCCGCGCCCACTCGCGGCTGACGGCGACCAGCACAAGGTCGCGATCCAACAAGGCCGCGGCGAACGGAACCTCGCGGACGAACTCGCCGAACGCACGGGCGCGCGCCTTGGCCAGGGCGCGCGTGGCGGCGTCGGCCTCTGGAACGGGTTGGGCGGCCAAGGCTTCAATTTTCATCGGTGTCGGCTTCCCGACTTTGTTTTTATTGGGCGTTTCCAATCCCACATATTGGCGTTCGTTCGATAAGAAAGTGTTTGCGGCGGCAACACCTCCGAAGGGCGCATTGTCGCGTCCGTCGGGCACGGCCTCAGAAAGAGGGCAGAGACTGGCTACGCATAGAGAATTCCTGGGCGCGCGCGCGGCCAAGCCGCATTGACAAGCGAGCTTCAGACTTCGAAAACGCCCGCGCCGAACTCTGTCCGACATCATTCGAGTTATCGATGACCTACATCGTCACCGACGCCTGCGTCCGCTGCAAGTTCATGGACTGCGTGGAGGTATGTCCGGTTGATTGCTTCTACGAGGGCGAGAACTTCCTCGTCATCAATCCCGACGAATGCATCGACTGCGGCGTCTGCGAGCCGGAGTGCCCGATCGACGCCATCAAGCCGGACACCGAGGATGAACCGGACGGCAAATGGCTGAAGATCAACGCCGACTACGCCAAGATCTGGCCGAACATCACCGTCAAGGGCGAGCCGCCCGCCGACCGCGAGGATTTCGAGCGCGAGACCGGCAAGTTCGAGAAGTACTTCAGCGAAAAGCCCGGCAAGGGCTCGTAAGCTCGCTGGCGCGCCCGTTCTGGTGGGATATCAGAAACGGGTCGGCAGGCTCGGCTTCCAGCGCCAGGAATGTGGCGGGCGTTGAAGCCGCTTAGATTTCGACTGCCGCGCTCCGTCGCGATTTCTCAAGCTTGATCCCCCGCCAAGCCGCGAAAGCTTGGCGGCGCGCCCGCCTTTGCCGGACGCAACCCTTTCATAGGGCTGAATTTTATGCTATTGTCGCTGTCGACGTGACGGTTGCGGCTAATCGCGACGGTCCGTCTTGTCGAAGAAGCCGTTTCAGCAAACCAGTTTGAACCGGCCCGCCCGATCGAAGGCGAAGGGTGTCTTAGAGATCTATTCCCAATCCTGACAGGTCTGGCCCCGCGCACCTTCTTCCGCGGAGCAAGAACCTGTCGTTTTTGATTTGGGAATGGAACACGGCGTTCGGGCCCCGCGGGCCCGCATAGATGAGGACGAACATGAGCAAGAGCGGTCTGGAATTCTCGGTCAGCGACCACGTCGTTTACCCCGCGCACGGCGTTGGCACCATTCAGGCGGTCGAGACCCAGGAAGTGGCCGGTATGTCGCTCGAAGTCTACGTCATCACCTTCGACCACGAGAAAATGACCCTCCGCGTTCCGACCAAGAAGGCCAAGACGGCCGGTCTGCGTCCGCTGGCGGAAGGCGGCACCGTTTCGCAGGCGCTCACCACCCTGAAGGGCCGCGCCCGCGTGAAGCGCACCATGTGGTCGCGTCGCGCCCAGGAATATGAAGCCAAGATCAATTCGGGCGACCTCATCTCGATCGCCGAGGTGGTCCGCGACCTGCACCGCGCAGAGAACCAGCCGGAACAGTCCTACTCGGAACGCCAGCTGTATGAATCGGCCCTGGACCGCATGGCCCGCGAAGTCGCCGCCATCGAGCGCATCGACCGCGAAGCCGCCATCGGCATCCTGACCAAGTCGCTGGTCAAGGCCGCCTAAGCGTCCCTACCGTTCCGGCTACCGAAAACGCCCCTCGCCTCGCGGGGGGCGTTTTTGTTTGCCCGCGCCCTGGACGAACAGCGGTTGACCAAACCGATGACAGCTGTCAACGTCGACTCGTTGACAGCTGTCATCAGGAGGCGACCATGAAGATCAGTTCGGCGGAAAGCGTCGTGATGGAGGCGCTGTGGCGCCGTAGCCCCCTGACCTCGGAGGCCATCATGGCCGAGGTCCGCGAACCGCAAGGTTGGACCGAGGGCACCGTGAAGGTGCTGATCAGCCGCCTCCTGAAGAAGAAGGCCATCGCCGCCCAGGCCGAGGGCCGGCGCTACCTCTATTCGCCGCTGGTCTCGCGCGGATCCTATGTCCAGAGCGAGAGCCAGGGCCTGCTGGATCGGCTGTTCGGCGGCCGTCTGGCGCCGCTGGTCACCCACTTTTCTGAAGGCGACAAGCTCAGCGACGAGGACATCGCCGAGTTGAAGGCCCTGATCGAGAAGATCGGCAAATGAGCGCGGCGATCCTTCCCGTCGTCCTCCAGGCCAACCTGGTCCTCGCCCTCGCCGTCCTGGCGATCCTTGCCCTGCGCCGACCCGTGCGAGAGCGCTTCGGCCCGCTGGCCGCCTACGCCCTATGGCTGGTCGCCCCGATCTGCTTGCTGGCGGGCCTGCTCCCCGTCCATGCCCCGCCGGCGGTCGCCACGCCCGTCGTAACCCTGGTCGGCGCCGGCGCGCGCGGCCTGGCCCCCGTGGCCCGGCAGGCGGCAAGTCTGACGCCCTGGCTGGTCGCGGTCTGGGCGTGCGGCGTGATGATCACGGCGGCGTTGTTCGCCGCGCGCCAGGTTCAGTTCGTCCACGCGCTGGGCCGCCTCACAGCGCTGGAGAGCGATCCCGACATTCTGCGTGGCGAGCACCTGGGCGGCGGGCCGATGCTGCTGGGCGCTGTTCGGCCGCGCATCGTCGTCCCGGCCGACTTCGAGACGCGCTTCGCCGGCCCAGCCCGCCGTCTGGTCCTCGAACACGAGCGGGTCCATCAGGCGCGCGGCGACGCCGCGATCAATGGATTGGTGGTCGGCCTGCGCTGCCTGGCCTGGTTCAACCCGCTGGCTCACCTCGGCGCCCGGCGTTTCCGCGTCGACCAGGAGATCGCCTGCGACGCCGCCGTCACCACCGCCAGCCCCGAAGACCGGCGCCTCTACGCCGAACTGCTGCTCGGCGCCGCCATGACCCCTTTTTCCGCACCGTTCGGCTGCCACTGGCCGGCGACCGGCGTCCATCCCCTGAAGGAGAGACTGATGATGCTGAATGTTGTTTCCACGACGACCGCCCGCCGGCGCGCGGGTCTGGTCCTGGTCGGCGCGATCGCCCTGGCCGGCGCCGGCACGGTCTGGGCCGCCACCCCCGCGCCCGCCAAGCCTTCGATCATCGCGCCGGATTGGGCCACGAAGCCGACCGCCCAGGATCTGGTGCGCTACTATCCCGCCGAGGCCGCCAAGGCGAAACTCCCCGGCCGGTCGACGGTCAGTTGCGACGTCAAGCTCGACGGGCATCTTGAGAACTGCACGGTGCTTTCGGAAAGCCCGACGGAGGCTGGCTTCGGCGAGGCGACCCTGGCGCTGACCCAGTACTTCCAGATGAAGCCGGCCTCGCTGGACGGCAAGCCGACCGCCGGCGGCAAGGTCACCATTCCGATCGTTTTCCAGGCCGGGCCCGACGCCCCCAGCCAGTAGCCTGACCAGAAGGCGCTCCGACCACGGAGCGCCTTCGTTCCCCTGATTGCCCGCGCGCGACAAAGCAGGCTAGCTGAATACCTTCAGCCTTGGGGACGAAATTTCGCATGGACGCCAGGGCCGAAGCCAAAGCCCCGCAAGGCGCGGTCACCCACTTCCTGGCCTCGGCCCCGCCCTGGGTGTTCGCGCTCTACGGCGGTCTTTCGTCGTTCGCTGTCTATTTCGCCATGTTCGGCTATCGCAAACCGTTCACCGCGGCCGCCTTCGCCCATCCCGACGGCTGGCCGTTCGCCTTCGACTTCAAGATCGCCCTCGTGATCGCCCAGGTCGCCGGCTACGCCACCGCCAAGTTCATCGGGGTCAAGGTGATCTCCGAGATGAGGGCCAGCCGCCGGGCCGCGGCCATCCTGATCCTGATCTTCGGGGCTCAGTTGGCGCTGCTGCTGTTCGGCGTGCTGCCGACGGTGATCGGGCCGATGGCGCTGTATCTGAACGGCCTGTGCCTGGGCATGATCTGGGGCCTGGTGTTCGGCTTTCTGGAAGGCCGTCGCCTGACCGAGGTCCTGGGCGCCATGCTGTGCGCCAGCTTCATCCTGTCGTCGGGCGTAGCCAAGTCGGTCGGCAAGATGCTGCTGCTGTCCAATGTCGCCGAAAAGTGGATGCCGGCCGTGGCGGGTCTGGTCTTCGCGCCGCTGATGCTGATCGCCGTGGTCGCTCTGGCCCAGTTGCCGCCGCCCTCGCCCGCCGACGAGGCCGAGCGCGTACGCCGCGCGCCGATGAACGCCAAGGATCGCGCCGCCCTGTTCGCCGCCCACGCCCCGGCCCTGATCCTGCTGATCGCGGTCTATGTGATGCTGACGGCCCTGCGCGATTTCCGCGACAACTTCTCGGCCGAGATCTGGACCGAGCTGGGTTTTCCGAACGCCGCCTCGATCTTCACCCTGTCGGAGTTGCCGGTGGCGGCCATCGTTCTGGTCGGCCTGGCCGCCCTGATGGGGGTCAAGGACAACCGCCGCGCGGTGACCTTCAACATCGGTTTCGTGGCCCTGGGCTTCGCCCTGCTGGGCGCCTCGACCCTGGCCTACCAGTTGCACATGCTGCCGCCAGTCTGGTGGATGATCCTGGCGGGCGCCGGGCTCTACATGGGCTACACGCCGTTCAACGCCATGTTGTTCGACCGGATGATCGCCGCCACCGGCAAGGTCGGCACCGCCGGCTTCCTGATCTATGTGGCGGACTCGTTCGGCTATGTCGGCAGCATCTCGCTGCTGCTGGTGAAGTCGTTCGGTCACTTCGACATCGCCTGGGGCCAGTTCCTGGCCATCGGGGCCTATGTCGCCTGCGGACTGGGCCTGGTCGGCCTGTTCTTCGCCAACCGCCTTCTGGCGAAGCCATGACCCCGTCCAGGTCGGCATGCGATCTCGCGACGAACCACGCCCGGCGCCCCTTGAACTTTAACCAGCGTCGGCGCGACAATGCCGACGGCGGGCGTCCTTGGAAGTAAGAGCTCATGCGTGTTCTGATCGCCTCGGCGGCCGTGCTGGCCATCCTCGGCGCCGCTCCAGCCTTCGCGGCCGATAAGCCCGAAAAGCCCAAGCCCGATCGCAGCCAGTGCTTCCGGGCCGACGACATCAACGGCTTCAGCGTCGTCGATGACCAGACCGTCGACGTCTCGATCGGTCCGCGTAATGTCTGGCGCCTGACCCTGTTCTCGCCGGCCCGCGACATCGACACGGCCGTGCGCATCGCGGTCGAAGCGCGCGGCAGTTCGTGGGTGTGTCAGGGCATGGACGCCATGGTGATCGCACCAGGCCCGTTCGGCGTGCAGCGCTATCCGGTGACCGCGGTCCGCAAGCTGACCCTCGAAGAGCTGGCGCTGAAGAAGAAACCGAAGTCCTAGAGCATTTTCCGACGAAGCGGATGCCGGTTCGTCGTCAGAAAATGCTCTAGACGGGCTGTTCCACCCGCCCAGGGACCAGGTTCACCGCGCCAGGCAGGCGCGCCTTCAGACGCAGGGCCGGCTTCTCGACCAGGAACCACGACGCCGCCGCGAACGGCAGGGCCAGGGCAAGCGAGGTCAGCACATCGAGGCGGCCGTGTTCGGCCAGCACCTGCTGAAGCGGGAAACTGTAGATATAGAGGCCATAGGACAGGTCGGCCGGCAGCCTCGGCGCCGGCATTCGGCCCAGGGCCACGACGGCCAGGGGCAGACCCAGGAACCAGGCCGGGGTCGGCAGCAGGACGAGACCGACCGCCGCCGTCCAGGCCGGCGGCTTGACGTCAAACGCCTCGAGCGCCGCCCCGCACAGGAACAGCCAGCCATTCAGAGTCGCCAGCGAGGCCAGTCGCGCCAGTTCGCCCCGCGTGTCGAGGCCGGTGAAGTGGACGACCAGGAAAGCTCCACCCGCCAGCAGCGCCAGCCCGGCCAGCACCGGCGCGCGCGCCAACCGCAGGGCGCCGAGCGCGGCCAGACCCAGATAGGCGGTGAACTCCAGCCGCAGGCTCCACAGCGAACCATTGACGACATTGGGGTACGGCGCGTCCGCGAAAACACCCGGCAGGTCGTAGGTGACGGCGTAGAGGCTGAGATTCTTGAGCACATAGAGCAACGGCGCGGCGTCGCCGAAATAGTCCGCGACCGGAAGGTCGCTGACCAGCGGCCCCAGCACCAGCGCGGTCAGAAGCAGCGCCGCCAGCAGGCCCGGCGCGATGCGCAAGACCCGCTTGGCCAGGAAGACGCCGACGCCTGGCGTGCGGCGCAGACTTGCGGTGACCAGATAGCCGCTGATCACGAAGAAGATCCCGACGCCCAGCGCGCCGGGATCGGGTCCCCATCCGATCATCCAGGGCGCGGCGCCGTTCAGCACGCGGGCGTGATGAACCACCACCAGCGCGGCCGCGATCAGCCGGAGGCAGTCGAAGCCATTCGCGGGTGAGCCGGGCCGAGACACCCACCCTGCTTAAGGGCGCCCGTCCCGACCTGGCAAGCGGTTAGCCGAACAGCGGCACCGGCCCACGCCCGCCGCCGTTCCAGGCGCTCCAATTAGGGAATACATAGGGCAGATCGGCGGCGCTGACGCCGTACCATCGGGCGATAGCGCCGACATATTCCTCGGTGGCGATCGAGGGGATCCAGCGGCCGTCGTTGGAGGCGTCCTCCGGGCCGCCGAAGGTCACGTCCGGATAGCGGCCGTGCACCTTGCCGTTAGCGAGCGCCCCGCCGACCACCAGGTGGTTCGAGCCCCAGGCGTGATCGCTGCCGCCGCTGGCGTTGCCTTTGTAGACGCGGCCGAAGTCCGACATCGTGAAGGCGGTGACGTTGTCTTGCAGGCCCAGGGCCTTCATGGCGTTGTAGAAGCCGGCCAGGGCGTTGCCGAGGTCGGCATAGAGGTTCTTGTGCGCCGCCACCTGGTTGGTGTGGGTGTCGTAGCCCCCCTGGCTGACGAAGAAGGTCTGCTTGGCGTGGCCCAGGGTGTTGCGCGCCTCGATCATCCGGGCCGCCCGTAGCAGCTGGCGGGAGATGTCCGAGGTCAGGGCCGCGCCGGTGGTCGGATTGACGAAGTGCTTGTCCACCGCCGAGGTCGTCGCCGTGACGATGCTGTTGGCCTGCACCGCCTGGGCGTAGGCCGAGGACATGCCCTTGCCGGTCAGGTCGGTGATCGCGCCGTACGAGGCGGCGTCGGCGAAGACGTCCAGAGCGGCCTGGCGGGCCTTCACCGCCGCGTCGGTGCTGGCGGCGTTATAGCCGTTGCGGACGATCGAGCCCGACGACGGCAGGATCAGCGGCGCGGTGCGGTCGCCGATCAGGGCCAGGTTCGAGCCGCCGATCGAGATCAGCGGCGGCAGGTTGGCCGTACTGCCGGCGCGGTCGTGGATCCGCCCCATGAAGCCGTCCTTGTTGGCGGCCCGCATGCGCATGCCCTGCCACTGGTTCTGCTGGTCCTCGTGGGACATCAGGTTGACCGGGCGCAGGTCCGGGCGGCTGGTGTAGAGGGCCTTGGTCAAGGGCGCGAACAGCGTGCCGGTGTTGAGCACCACGCCCAGGCCGCCGTCGTCCCAGACAGACTTCAGGGCGGTCATCGACCCGTGGAGGCCAAAAGCCGTGCCGGTCAGGGGCGCGAGGCTGCTCTGAGCCAGGGCCAGGCTCGCCCCGCGCTGCTTGGCGTAGTCGGCGTAGCGGCCGTCGGTGGGCGCCACCATGTTCCAGGCGTCGTTGCCGCCGAACAGGAAGACGCCGACCATGGCGCGGTAGGCGCCGCCATCGGCGGCGAGCGCGCTGGAGAGGCCCAGTTGGCCCAAGGCCGCGACAGCCGAGCCGCCCGCGACCATCTGCATGATTTCACGACGAGAAACGGTCATGGTTACGCCTACCGATCGACTTGGAAGAGCGGCGAGGAAGCCGCGATGTAGAGAGCGACCTGGGCGCGCTTGCGGGCCTGCAGGGCCGGGTCGTTGTTCTTAACGGCGGCCATGGCCGTCACCAGCGCCTGGCGCTGGGCGGACGTCATCGTACCGTTCAGCAGCACGAGGTTGATGCGGTCGATGGTCTTGCCGTCGTTCGTCCCGTTGGCTTCCCAACTGGCCCAGTTGGGGATCGTGCCGGTGGCGCCGAGGGTCGGCTTGAACTCGCCGCGCGTGGCGTCGCCGCCGACCGTCCAGTCGTAGAGGAAGTTGTGGCGGGCGATGATGGTGGAGGTGGTCATCAGCTTGGTGACCGGGCTGAGCAGACCCGCGCCTTGCGGCAACGGGAAGTCGTAGGGGTAGTAGTTGAACACCGACGGCGCGCGGAACGGGGCCTGGCCCATGCCGGCGTCGCGCGTCGTGAAGGCATAGCCGTCGGTCGTGTAGCCGATCGCCCGGGCAAGCGACGTGGCCAGCAGCACCGGCTCCTTGACCTTGCCCGGCAGTTGCGAGCCAGTGCGGGCCTCGCTGTCCAGGTAGATCGCCTTGACCACCGCCTTCATGTCGCCGCGCACGCCCGCGCCGTTGTCGGCGAAGACGGCCGCGACCCGCCCGACATAGGCCGGGGTCGGATTGGCGATGGTCAGTTGCTGGATCAGCCGCTTGCAGATGTAGGGACCGGTGTTGGGGTGGTTGAACACCGCGTCCACCACGGCGTCGACGCTGACCTGCTGGGTGGCGTTGGCCGGCACGGTCTTGCCCAGGAAGCTCTTGGCGCCGGTATCGTAGCGCGCGGCATAGACCACCATCGGCTTGGTCCAGTCGCGATTGGTGTTGTCGGTCAGGGCCGCGCCGTTCAGGCGGGCGTAGGTCCAGCCGCTGAGCGCCCGGGCCACTTCCTTGACGTCGGTGTTGCTGTAGGCGGCGATGGTCGCGCCGGCGTTGTCCGTCTGCGGCGTGCCATCGGGATTCAGCAGGACCGTGCCGACCGAGAACAATTGCATCAGTTCGCGGGCGTAGTTCTCGTTGGGCTGGCTCTTGTTGCTGTCGGCCATGTCCAGGTAGTCGCCCATGTACGGGTTCAGGGTGACGGCCTTGAGGATGTCGCGGTAGTTGCCGAACGCGTTGCTCAGCAGGATCTGGTTGAAGGTCGCCAGGCCTGCGGTGTTGCCGACTTCGACGGCCGAGGCGACGATGATCTGCGACAGGGCGAAGGCGACCCGCTGGCGCAGCTGGTCGTCCTTGCCGATGGCGTTGGCGTAGAACCGCATCTGCATCGGCGTGGCCGTGAAGTTGTCGCGATTGCAGTTGGTCAGATCGGTCCCGGTCAGGGTCGAGCAGAAGTTGCTCGGCACGGGCTTGGCCGCCATGTCGGCGTAGCTGCTCGAGGAAAGCGCGAACTGCTCGTTCAGCCACGCTTCCGCGCCGCCCAGGGCGTAGATATGATCGATCAGCTCGAGCGTCGGCCCAAAGCTGCCCTGCTTGGCGAGACGGGCGGCCGTTTCGCGGGTGAAGTCCTCCGGCGCCGTCGGCGAGGTGCCGCCCAGGCCGCCGGTCGCGATCGACGCGGGCTTTTCGGCGCTGGACGATCCGCCGCCGCTGTCGCCGCTTGAGCCGCCGCCGCAGGCGGTGAGGAAGAAAGCCAAACTCAGCGCGGCCGCCGAGCCAAGGTCCTGTTTACGCATGACAAGGTCCCTGACGCGCCGCGAGGGGGCAACGCGCCTTAAGCTGGAAAACCAGGAAAATTGAAGGGTTGTGCGGGCTTAGCGGTCTGGGAAGACGACCTCCCGGACCACTCTGACGCCGTTCTGGCGGTGAAGTTGGACGAACACGTCGACGACGCGCCCGACATGGTCGACCACGTCGGCGCGGCGAAGATTGGCGCCGGCCTGCAGCGCCATCAGCGCCAGCTGTTCGACCGCGCCGGCGGGATCGTCGGCATGAACCGTGGTCATCGAGCCAGGGTGTCCACTGGACACGGCGCGCAGGAACGAGAAGGCTTCGGCCCCGCGCAGCTCGCCCAGGATGATCCGGTCAGGCCGCAAGCGCAGCGAGGCCTGCAGCAGATCCTCGGCCGTGACCCGCGCCTCGCCCTGCTCGCCGCGCGTGGCCACCAGGCCGACGGCGTTGGGGTGGACCAGGCGGATCTCCGGCGCGTCCTCGATCAGCACGAGACGCTGGTCGAGCGGGACTTCCTTGAGAAGGGCGTTGAGAAAGGTGGTCTTGCCGGCCCCGGCGCCGCCGCTGACCACGATGTTCTTGCCGGCCCGCACGGCGCCGGCCAGGAAGTTGCGGATGTCTCCCGCATCGAGAAAGGCCCGCAGGATCGCGTCGGCGTTGGCCTTCGGGACCAGGACCTGATCGAAGGCGCCGGACGCGGCGTAGTCTGTCAGGGACAGATCGCTGACCACGTGCTTGCGGATCGCCAGGGCCAGGCCCTCGCGCGTCGCCGGCGGGGCGACGACCTGCACACGGGCGCCGTCGGGCAGCACGGCCGAGAGCAGCGGATGCTCGCGACTGACGCCCTGGCTGGACAGGCTGGCGACCTGGCGGGCCAGCCGCCACAGGTTGGTCTCGTCCAGGGCCGGGACCTCGACACGTTCGGCGACGCCTCCCAGGCGCTCGACCCACAGCTCGCCGGGACGGTTGACATAGAGGTCCGTCACGGCCGGCTCGGCCAGCCACGGCGCGAGCGGAGCGAGATAGGCCTCCAGATAGACGCCCAGTCTCGAAAGAGGGAGCTTGGCGGGGGCGGTCATTGCCGCACGCCCGAGAAGTCGAGGTCGCGGGCCACGAAGATCGTCACCGGCGCGCCCTGCGGAGTCTGGATGGTCGGGGCGACCTGGTCGCTCTTCATCACCGTGCCCGCCAGGTTGGCCGCCTCCGACGCAGAACCGATATAGATCTGCGAGGTCGAGCGGGTGTTGCCCACGGCCGCGACGCCGGCGTTCAGCACCGACATCAGGATCGAGCCGCCGAAGCGGCTGAAGAAGTGGCGGTCGACCTTGCCTTCCAGCCCGCCGCGCCCCAGCGGGTCGGCGGCCGGAGACGCAATCTGGATCGAGACGCCGTCCGGGCGGATCACCCGGGTCCAGACCACGAAGACGCGCGAGGCGCCCATGGCCACGCCCGACTTGTACTGACCGATCACCCGGCTGCCGCGCGGGACCAGCACGGTCGAGCCGTCGAAGCTCTTGATGTCGCGGGTGACCATGGCTCTCGCGAGGCCCGGCAGGTCGGAATTGATCGCCGTTTCCATCACCGCCGGGATCACCGCGCCCTGCGGAATCATGGCGTCGAGGTTGCGCATGGCCGTGGCCTTGGCCGGCTCGGCGTCGCTGGTCCCGACTCGGTCGGCGAATTTCTCGTCGGCGTTCAGGCCGTTGTCGACGGCCTTGCCAGCCATCGGCGCGGCCTGATCCGTCGCGACGCGGGCCTTAATCAGAGCTGGCGCGCCGCCGAAGTCGACCACCAGGGTCGGGGCGCGGCGGCGCTGGTCGAGATCGGCTGGCGGGGTCGGCGGCAAGGGCTTGGCGGTCATGGCCGCGACCTGAGCCGGAGTCGGCGGCAGGCTGTTGTTCTCGGTGAACTGCGGACCTGGGATGACGGCTGGCGGCGCGGCGGGCGCGCTCATAGCGGTCGTAGCCGCGGCCTCGACCTTGGCTGGGCGCGGCGGACGCGGCCGGGCGTCGGCGCGGTGACTGGCCATCCACAGGAAGACCGCGACGCCGAGCAGGCCAAAGCCCGCCACGATCACCGGCGTCGGCAGACCGGCGTGAGCGCGGGCCACGGCCGGGCGCGCCAGGGCGTCGGCGTCGGCGAGATCCCGCTGGACTTGGGCGGACTGGCGGGGATCGCTCATCGGACGGCCTGCTGTGTAAAGGCGGCGTTGGTCACGGTCAGGCTGGACTTGCCCGAACGCAGGACGAAGCGCGGGGCCAGTTGGTCGACGACCAGATAGCCCTCGCGGACCGCGGCGTTGGCCAGGCCCTCGACGCCGTCGCCGCCGACCACGAACACCGCCGGCAGGTCGGCCTGGACCGGCCAGGCGAAATAGGTGGCCACACCGTCGTCGAAGACGCGGGTCGGCTGGATCACGGCGTCGCCCTTCACGACATAGGCGCTGTTGCGGACGACCGGCGCGCTCGGCGGCGCGGGCGGCGGCGCGATGATGGCGACGGGCGCGGGCGCCGGGACCAGGAGCCGGACCACATAGGCCAGGTCTTTCGCCGAGGCCTTGGGTCCGGCCACGACCAGCTCGAACACGTAGCGGCGGCGGTCGGTGACCACGGTCATGTTGGTGGCGGCCGTGCGGTCCAACGGCTTGAGGAACAAAAGGTTGGCCTTCTTGTTCGGCGTCACCTGCCAGCCCATGGCGTCGCCGATCGAGACGTTCTCGATCCGCTCGTCGGGGGAGAACTCCAGCATGGTCTGGATGCCGAAATAGCCGGTCAGGCGCACGACCTGGTCGGGGTCGTAGGCGACGGTGCGGATGCGCGGATCGACGGCGCCGGGGCGCGGGGTCTCGGTAGCCAGCGCGGGGCCGGCCAAGGCGACGCCCAGGGCCACGGCGGCCAGAAGAATGCGGGGGCAAGCGAAGGTCACAGGTCTCTCCGGGCGCTGGAGGCGGCGCGGCGGGGGGCGGGCGTGCGGCGATAGCTCTGGCCCAGAGGCGCGATGGGACCGGCCTGGGCGGCGGAGCCGGCCGTCGGGCCGCGATCCGACACGACGGTCAGCATCCGAGGCCCGATCGGATCGGACGACGGGGCGACGGGCTCTCGGCGGTCCATGGCCACGGCGGCGGCGGCGATGGCGGCCGCCCGGCCCATCGGCTCGACCTGAGCGGTGGCGTAGCGCGGGGCGCCAGGAACGGCGTTCCGGTCCGACCAGGCGGCGCCGGCCAGGCCGCGCGGCAGGCGCAGGCCGGCGGCGATGACGCCCAGCGCGATCACGGCCAGCAGCATGACCAGGGCGAAGACCGTGGTCAGCACCAGCACCGTCACGGCGGGGTTGATGTCGAAGGCGGCGAACTGCTGGGCCGCGCGCGCATCGGCCAGGGCTCTCAGCGATGGGGCCAGCATGGCCAGCTCCAGCGAGAGGGTCAGGGTCGCGACCAGCGGGGTCAGGGCCAGGGCGATCATCGCCTTCAGCCACCCCTCGACCAGGCCGCGCGTGGCCTCGAACAGGGCGAGGCCGACGACCAACGGCGCCAGGGCCAGAAGGATGGCCAGCACGACCTTGCTGGCCAGCAGCACGCCCAAGGTGGACAAGACGAGCGTCATGCCGCCGGTGTTGACCGCGAAGGCGCCGAAGCCCGGCCCGCCCTGGGTGGCGGCGGCGCCGACGCTGGCGCGACTGGCCATCAGGGTCGCCGACTGCTGCAGGCCGTCGAAGGCGTCCTGCAGGCGCGTGAACGGCGCCTGGCCCTCCAGCAGCACACCACCCAGTTCGGTCGGGGCCTTGGTCAGGGTGTCGTAGACCAGGATCTGGAACAGGCCCCAGTTGGAGGCCAGGGCCACGACCAGACCGATCTTCAGCATCGACAGGGCCGCGTCGCCAACCCTGAGCCCCCCGCGCCCCAGGATCAGGCGATAGCCGATGAACACGATATAGAGGGTCAGCAGCCCGGTCAGCAGCAGACCGACCGGCGAGCCCGGTCCGGCCAGGGCCGCGAAGCCACGCTCGGCCAGATCATGAACCCGGCAGTCGACCGAGCCCATCAGGCCCGGGACCATCGGGGCGTCGACGGGGAGTTGGGCGCAGGACGCCATCACGCGGCCCTCACCAGTTGGGCCATCCAGGCCTGGGGATCATCGCCCAGCTGTTCGCGCAGGGCGTCCAGCTTGCGGACGCTGGTCTCGCGGCCCGACAGCACGGTCAGCAGCTCCGGCGCACCGGCCAGGTTCAGACGGGCGACGACGCTGTCGGTCCCGTGCTTGATCAGGAAGCAGCGCGAGGTGTCCGGCAGGGTCTTGACCAGCTCGAACTCGTACTGGGTCAGGCCGAAGCCTTCGCAGTAGTCCTTCGCTTGCGCCTTCGGGTTGGCCATGAAGATCTGGGTCGCGGCCTGTTCGATGATGGCGCTGGCGATGCGACTCTCAAGGGCGTCCTGCGCGCTCTGGGTGGCGAAGCCGACCACGCCGTTGCGCTTGCGCAGGGTCTTTTCCCAGTCGCGGATGCGCGCCACGAAGACGTCGTCGTCCAGGGCCTTCCAGCCCTCGTCGATGACGATCAGGGTCGGGTGACCGTCCAGGCGCTGCTCCACGCGGTGGAACAGGTACATCATGGCCGGGGTGCGCAGAGCCGGGTCGTCCAGCAGCTGGGTCATGTCGAAGCCCAGGGTCAGGGCGTCGAGGTCCAGGCCGTCGGCCTCGTTGTCGAACAGCCAGGCGTGCTCTCCGGTCCCGTGCCAGGGCGCGAGGCGCGCGGCCAGATCGGCGGCGTCGGGACGGCGGGCGCCCCGGAACAGCTCCGCGAAATAGCGCAGGCGGCGCAGGCCCGGGGCCTGGTCGAAGCTGGCGTCGACAGCGTCCTTGATCCGCGCGATGTCGTCGGCAGACAGGGCCTCGCCCGGAACCGAGACCAGCTTGGCGACCCACTCTGTCAGGAAGCGACGGTTACCGGCCGTGTCCGGGAGGACCAGCGGGTTGAAGCCCGTCGGCTGGCCGGGACGCAAGGTCTCGTAGCGGCCGCCGATGGCGCGCAGGAAGATCTCCGCGCCCCGGTCCTTGTCGAAGAACACGATGCGCGGGCTGTACTTGCGAGCCTGGGCCAGCAGGAAGTTCAGCACCACGGTCTTGCCCGAGCCCGACGGGCCGATGACCGTGAAGTTGCCGAGATCGCCCTTGTGGAAGTTGAAGTGATAGGGGCCGGCCGAGGTGGTCTCCAGCAGCGTGACCGCCGGGCCCCAATGGTTGGCGTCGGCCTGGCCGACCGGGAAGTTGTGGCCGCTGGCGAAGCCGGCGAAATTGGCGGTCGAGATCAGCGCCTTGCGCGCGATGTCCTTGAAGTTGCCCGGGAACTGGGCCCAGAAAGCCGGCTCCAGATTGATGTCCTCGCGCACGGCGATGGCGCCCATCTCGGTGAAGGCCGACATCACCTCGGCGGCCAAGCGGTCCAGGCCGTCCAGACTCTCGCCGCGCACCAGCACGGTCAGGTGATGCTCGCCGAAGGCGGCGCGACCCGAGACGACATCGTCCTTGGCGCGGGTCAGGTCGGCGCGCAGGGACAGACCATCGTCGTCGGCGGCCTTCATCCGGCGCAGGGCCAGGTTCATGCGCTCCAGGGTCGGCTGGCGGTCGACGAAGCCGAAGCTCTGGGTGATGACCATCTCGCACGGCAGGCGAAGCAGATCGTCCAGCATCCCCGGCGTGGTCTGGGCCGGATAGTCCTTGATCGAGACCATGGCCCCGAAGCCGCGCGCCAGGGCGCCGGCGCGGGAGAGCTCCAGCGTCTCCAGGCCGAAGCTGGCGCGGCGGTACGGCAGGTACTCGCCGGCGTCGCCCTGCGGGACCAGCACCGGGCGCATCTCGCCATTGTAGAGGCAGGACAGGAATTCCAGCGGCTCGGAGCAGCGGCCCGTGGCGCCGTCATAGACGCTCAGCACCCGGGCGCCGTACGGGGCCAGGGCCGAGATCAGGCTGTCGCGGGCGCTGTCCAGCTCGCGGCGGTCGGCGGCCTGGACGGCGGCGGCCTCGGCCTTGCCGGTCCCCTTCAGGGCGCGCAGAACGCCGTCGATGACGCCGCCGTGGCCCTGCAGCGGACGGCGGACGATCGTCAGGAACAGGTCGTTGACGTAGAGCTTCCGCGCGGCCAGGCGCTCGCTCCAGGCAGCGTCGAGCTCGGCGCTGAAAGCGTCCGGAAACGCCCCCTGCGTGCGGGCGTCGACCTGGCGGCGGACCACGTGGTGGTAGATGGCGAAACGCGAGCTGGAGAGGCCGCGCAACATCACGTCGCGCACGGCCTTGCGGTAGTTCAGCTCCTCGCTGTCGGCCGTCTCGAACGGCAGGCCGGCCAGATGGATCACCTGCATCAGCAGGCCATCGCGCGTCTCCAGCGTGACGTCGTCGAGGTGACGGGCGTACGGCAGGCGCTTGCCGGCCGTCATTTCCTTGCGGGGGTTCAAGCGCTGTAGCTGTTGCATCGCCAGGCTCGGAAATTGGGTACGCGGGGACAGCGGCTGACCTTGGTCAGCCAGAGATCGAAGATGCGGGGTTCACGCAGGCACGCCGCGTAGCCGATCGCGTGGATCACCAGCGCGGCCGCGATGGCCCAGAACGACTTGGTGATCAGGAAGAGTTCGGCCGTCACCACGCCGTTGATCACGAAGTAGCTGTAGGTCACGCCCGCGAACATCTGCGGGCGCGTCAGGGCGCCGAACACCACGTCGCGATCCAGCGGCGCGGCCATGGCCTAGGCCGCGCCCGAGGCGGCGCGGATGCCGCTGACGATCGTGGTGGCCCCGAACAGGATGAAACAGCCCAGGATGACCGTCGCGCCGTAGCGCCAGTTGAGACGACCGGTCAGCATCATGAAGCCGACCGCGGCCACGGCCATCACCGCCACGGCGGTGGCGACATTGCCCATCAGCGACCCTTGCAGCCACATGACGCCGGCCAGCAAGGCGCTGGAGCCTTGCGGATCGGACGGCGCGGCCTGGGCGTGAGCCTGACTGGCGGCGGCGGTGACGGCGGCGGCCAGGCCGGCCGCCTTCGGTTGGAAGAACTTACGCATCACTGGGAGGCTCCAAGAACGGGGACGGCGAGAGGCGCGCCGGAAGCGGCCATGCGACCGAGGATCGAGGTCACGTAGGCCTGGGTTTCAGCATAGGGCGGCACGCCGCCGTGCTTGCGGACGGCTGCGGGGCCGGCGTTGTAGGCGGCGAGCGCCAGGCGGACGTCGCCGCCGAACGCCGACATCATCCGGCGCAGATAGAGCGCGCCGCCGCGAATGTTCTGGACCGGGTCGTGGGGATCGACGCCCAGGTCGCGGGCGGTGCCCGGCATCAGCTGCATCACCCCGATCGCGCCCTTGTTCGAGCGGGCGTCGGGACGGAAGCGGCTCTCGCGCCAGGCCACCGCCTCGACCAGCTTCGGGTCCAGGGCGTAGACGCTCGCGGCGGTCGAGATCTGCTGACGGACGGCGTCCGCGCCGATCGCGGCGTCGGCGGCGGGCGCGTCCAGGATCAGCGTCTTGGCGCCGTCGTCTGTGAACACGACGGGACCGTCGAACCGGGTCACAGCGCCGTCGGCGCCGATCTCCAGCACCTGGGCCGAGGCCGGCCGGGCCACCAGGCCGCCGATGAACATCGCCACGGCCAATAACGCGGCCTGACGGGCGAAAACAAAGCTCAAGTACGCCCCCTTTACTCGACGGGTACAAATCGGTCCGATCGACCAATATGTATCCGGAGTACTCAATCGGGGTAATGCGGCAGGTTAGCGCATTCGCATTTTGAATTCAGCGTCAAAAATACTGATCAATAAGAGCTTTTTATGCTCAAGCTTGGCGAAATGTCGACCTTTCAACTTATATTAGATTATTAACTATCTCTTAATTCATGGAATGGCGCGACACTCTGCTTCCAGAGAGCTGATCGCGAGAGAACATAATCCAACAAACTTCGCCGAAGGCCTCCGAACACGATTGCCTGTGGATAGAATCACTCGGCAGCCTACGGTTCAGTTTAGTCAGGGGCGTTCCATGTCGGCGTTGAACAAAACCAGGAACTGGCTGTCTCGTAACTTCGCGGGCAGCCTGCTCGGCGGATGGCTGATGATCGCGATTATCGGCGGGTACAACGTCTTCCACTGAGTTCGCCAAATCCGCGCCGGCCAAGGGCGTCGGCGAACTGGCGAGAGCATGGCCGATGACGCTGGACACGCAGCTGGCGCGTGAAGCGCCCGAGGCGACGGGCGGGCGCTAAGCCCACCCGTCACTGGACTCTAGAAGCGCTTGCGGACCTGGAAGCCCGCCGTGCGCGGATTGATGCTCACCACCTGCTGCTTGTTGTTCACAGCCGAGGTCACGCTCATCAGCCCGACTTCATCGGTCACGTTGTTGACGAAGAGGTACGCGCCCCAGTCCGCCCCCTCGACCCCGGCGCGGAGGTTGGCGTAGCCGTAGTCGCCCTGCTTCTCGTAGTAGACGTAGGTCGGACGGAACTGCGAGGCGGACTCCCCGACATAGGCGTAGTCAGCGCGAACCAGACCGTTCATGTCGCCCTTCAACGGCCAGGTGTATTCGACCGCGGCCGAACCGCTGAACTTGGCCACGTTCGGGAACTTGTCGCCGCGCAGGCCGGTCGAGCCGGTGATCAGGATGGTCGAGTTGGCCTGGTCTTCCGTCAGCTTGGCGTCGACGACGGCCGCGGTGCCGCTGATCGTCAGGCCGGAGATCGGACGGGCCGTGGCCTCTATCTCGAAGCCCTTGATCTTGGCCTTGCCGGCGTTGGTCAGATAGCTGAAGGCCCCGTTGGCGCTGGTCGCCGAGATCTGCATGTTCGACCAGTCGATCTGGTAGACGGCCGCGTTCAGGGTGAGGCGACGGTCGAACCACTGGCTCTTGATGCCGCCTTCGTAGTTCCACAGGCTGTCGGGCTGGTAGGCCAGAAGCGCGCTGGCCAGGCCGGGCACGTTGTTGGCGCCGCCCGGACGGAAGCCCTTGGCCGCCACCGCGTAGACCATGACGTCGGACGTGACCTGGTACGACGCGTTCAGCTTGCTGACCCAGCCATCCGCGCTGGCGTCGACCTCGGCGGCCGGCCCGACGTAGGACTGGGTGATGAAGTTGCTGATCAGGACCTGGCCGGAGACGGTCTTGTCGTACTTGAAGCGGCGCAGGCCGCCGGTCAGGGTCAGCTTGTCGATCGGCTTGTAGGACACTTCACCGAAGAAGGCGGTCTGCTTGGTGTCGGTGCCGACGTGACGCCAGGCGGTCAGGTCGTTGGGATTGATGACGCCCGTGGTCGCGTCGCCCTTGGCGACCTTGCTCTCGATATAGTCCTCGCGCTTTTCGAGATAGGCGCCGGCCGTCCAGTCGAGCTTGTCGTCGAACAGCGAGCCGGTCATGCGCAGCTCGTGGTTCCACGAGGTCAGGCCCATGGGTTGATACAGCGCGCCCGGGGTGCGGCTGTCGGCATAGGCGGTGAAGGCCGTCAGCTGCGTCGCCGTACAGGCCGGGTTCGTGGAGCCCGTCGCGGCCGGACCGCCGGCGACCCAGTTGCGGCACGCGGTGGCGTTGGCCCGGCTGCCCGACAGCGTCGGGCTGTAGTCGGAATTCCGCAGCAGCGTCCACTTGTAGTAAGACGAGGTCGCCGTGACCGTGGCGAAGCTCAGGTCCCACTTGCCCGTGACGTTGTAGAGCCGCAGGTTGTCACTGGTCGGGGCGATGACGCGGGCGTTGGTCTTGTACTCTTCCTTACCCAGCGCGGGGTACCAGCTGTTCTGACCGTCCAGGGTGGTCTTCTGGTACAGGCCCGTGGCGTTGATCGTCAGGTTTTCGGTGGGCGTGAAGCCCAGCATCAGGCGACCGCCGCTGGAGTGCTGGTCGTTGATGTCCTTCTTGTTCAGCAGGACGTCGTCGACATAGCCGCCGCCCTCGGTCTTGTAGAGCACCAGGCGCGCGGCCAGCTTGTCCTCGATCAGCGGCACATTGACCATGCCCTTGACCGAATAGCCGTTGCTGCCGCCCTTGGTGCTGGTTCCCTGGGCTTCGACGGCGCCGGCGTAGCGGCTGGTGTCGGGCTTGTTGAGGATCACGCGCAGGGTGCCGCCCATCGAGCCCGAGCCGTAGAGCGTGCCTTGCGGACCGCGCAGGACCTCGACGCGCTCGGCGTCGAACAGGTTGACGTCGGCGCTGGTCGAGCTGGCGTCGGCGGTCGTGCCGGCGGGACCCGTCAGCGGGGTTTCGTCGTAGTAGAGGCCCACGGTGGCTTCACCGGCGCTGCGCACGCCGCGCAGGGTCAGGCGACGGCTGGTCGGCGAGTTGCCGTCGACCTGCAGGTTCGGAACCGTGCGGAAATAATCCTGGATGCCCTGCGCGCCCAACGCCTGTAGCGACTTCTCGGTGACCGCGCTGACGCTGATCGGGGTGGTCTGGACGGTGGTGGAGCGCTTCAGCGCGGTGACGATCACTTCCTCGATCGTGCCGGCGTCCTTGGGTTCGCTCGACTGGGCGAACGCCTGGCCGGCGACGAGGCTCGTCAGGGCGCTAGCGCCCAGGGCGAGGGCCCGAAGGCCTCGAAACTGCATCATTGTAGATCCCCTATTGTCGGCGCGCTCGACGGCGGCCTGTAGGATCAGACGCAAGGGCGAGACGCTTCCTCACCCCGCCGGCGCCAAAAAGGACGCGCCCGGATCAGAAGCGGCGTTCGACGCCCACGCGCAGCATGCGCGGCGCCACGCCGAAATACTCGACCGGGCCCGAGGTGTTGCGCGTCGCGGTGGCGCGACCGGCTCGGTCCAGCAGGTTGTCGAGCGACAGGTCAAGGGTCCAGGCCCGGCCCTCGAGGCTGAAGCTGACGCCGAAGACCGCGTAGCCGCCCATCTTCAGATAGTCGCTATTGGCGGCGTTGAAGGCCGAGCGCGCGGTTCCGGCATAGGAGCCGTCGAGGCGAAGCCGGCCGGCAAGGTCGCCGGGCAGGGCCCAGCGACGCTCCATCGAGGCCGAGGCCGTCATCCGGGGTACGATCGGCAGGCGGTCGCCCTCCAGCCCCAGGCCGATCGCGGTGTTGGTCAGTTGGTCGGCGGTCAGGCGCGCGTCGGTCACGGTCAGGGAGCCCGCCAGAGTCCAACCCATCACGCCCTGGGCGGCGGCCTCGAGCTCCAACCCATGGATGCGCGCCGCGCCGATATTGGTGACGTAGTTGAAGGCGCGGTTCTGGGTTTGGGCGGCGTACTGCATGTCTCGCCAAGCGATCCTATACAGCGCCACATTGCCGGTGAGGCGTCGGTCGGCGCTCTGGACCTTCAACCCCAGTTCGGCGTTGTTCAGGCGGTCCGAGCGATAGACGGCAAGAGTCTCGGGCAGTCCAGGCACCACATTGACGCCGCCGGGGCGAAAGCCCTGCGAGACCTGGGCGTAGCCGAACAATCCCGGTCCGAACTGGCGGCTGGCGAGCGCCTTCAGGCTCCAGCCCTGCTCCTGGGTCCGCGCGTCGATCGCATAGTCGGCCCAGGTGCCGGAAACGACATTGGCGACCTGCACCGCGCCACGGTCTCGCTTGTGGTAGTCGAAGCGCCGCGCGCCCAGGGTCAGCTGGGTCCGAGGCGCGATGGCGTAGGACATCTCGCCGAAGACCGCGCTTTGAGTGAGATGGTTCTCGATGTCGCGACGGCCGATCAGCACCGGCGGTTCGGCCAGGGCGCCGGTATCGGGATCCACGTGCCGCACCTGACTGTCGATGGAGTCGCCGCGCACCTCGCGGTAGGCGCCCAGCGTCCAGGTCAGTGGCCCCTCGCCGACCGACGAGACCCGGACTTCGTGGATCCGGGCGGTCAATTCAGCCGGTTGGTTCAGGATCGCCGGATAGACGCTGTCGACATAGGCCGAGTAGCTGGCCATCTGCGTGGCGTCGCAGGCCTGGGCCAGGGGGAACATCCGCGCGCAACCGGCCGCGTTGGTTCGTTCGCCCAGCAGTACGCCGCTGTAGTCGGAGCGGCGGGTCAGTCGCCAGCGGTACCAGGACGACACCGCCGTGAGATCCACCGCGTCGCCACGCCATTTCAGGGTCGCCGCCGTCAGGTCGATGTCGCCGTCGAAGGGCGCGCGAGCGGCGTGGACGGTCCGCCAGGGGCCGGCCGTGTCGTTCCAGGCCGAGATGTCGTCGCGGCGGCTCGCCTGATGCGTCGCCGACACCAGGGCCGAAAACCGCGACCCTGGCGCCCAGAACGCCGCCAGCCGCGCGCCCCGCACGCGGCTGGCGTCGACATCCTTCAGCCCCAGCCGAACATTGTCGATCACACCGGGCTGGCGCTGGTCGTAGGCCGTCAGGCGCAGGGCAAGGGTCTCGGGGATCGCGACGAGGTTCAACGCCGCGTTCGCCCCACCGCCTTGCCCGCCGTGAGCGGCGGAGGACAGCGCAGCGCCGACCGAGGCGGAATCCGCCGAGAGTTCGGGGCGCTTGAACAGAATCCGTAGCGCCCCGCCCATCGCGCCCGAGCCGTAGAGCGTGCCCTGCGGTCCCCGCAAAAGTTCGACGCGGTCGACATCGACCAGGGCCAGCTCCGGCGCCATCACCCCGGGATCAGCCGTGGTGCCCACCGGTCCGGTCATCGGCGTCTCGTCGTAATAGAGCCCCGTCGTCGCTTCGCCAGCCCCGTAGACCCCCCGCAACACCAGGCGCCGGCCAAAGGCGGTGGAGATCAGCTTCAGACCCGGCAGCAGGGGCGCGGCCTTCTCCAGGTCGACTATGCCCGCTCGCGACAGTTGCTCGCCAGAGAGCACGGTCATGCTGATCGGCGTCTGCCGCGCCAGACTGGAGCGCTTCAGGGCCGTCACGACGACCGAATCGATGGCCACGGACGGCGGTGGCGGCGCGGCCGCCCGCGCGGTCGCCGCCGAGCTTCTCGCCGGCTGGGCGGCCGGCAGCACCAGGAAGCTGCGCCCTTCGAGCTGGACCGTGAGTCCCGACCCCGCCAGCAGCTGGTGCAGCGCCGCCTCCGCCGTGAACACCCCGCTCAAGCGCTCGCTGCGCTTGCCCTGGGTCAGGGCGGGCGAAAACAGGATTTCGCGATCGCTCCTTAGCGCCAGCTGATTTAGCGCCTGGCTCAATGGTTGCGCGGGGATGTCGAAGCGGAGGGCGGCGTCCGGGCGGCGCGGCGCGGCGATCGCCGCCGCCGCCGCGGTCGCCGCGGCTGTCAGGGCCGTGGCGCACAGCAAGGCCAAGACGGCGCCGCGCCTCGCGCGCGCTTCCGAGCCTCTGACCCTGGGCAACAACGAATACCGACCTCCCCTGGCGGCCTGGAATCTCACGCCGTCGAGGGCGCGCACCATGCCTTACTTCGCCGGCCCGCCGTGCTTCGCGGCGTCTCCTGACGGCGCAAGATCGCGTATTGCATAGGCAATAGGCAACCGGTCACAGGTTGCGCCCTCGTGGCCTCGCTCGGGGAACCTCTCTTGACAGGGGCGAGACCGCAATTTCACCTGACGGTCATGTCGGGGCGTAAACAATGATCTGGGGCCGCAAGCCCGCCGAGCCTCCCGGGGAGGTTCGCGACCTGTCGGACAGCGGCGCGCGCTTCACGCCGGCGCTGCGCGCCTTCTTCTCCCGTCGCGCGAACGCCAACGACGTCGAGGATCTGGTGCAGGAGGTTCTCCTCCGGATCCAGAAGCGACAGCCGGGCGCCGTGGTGACCAATGTCGAGGGCTATCTCTTCGAGGTCGCGGCCAATGTCCTGATCGATCGCGGACGGCGCGACCGCACCCGTCGGCGGTCCGACCACTGCGAACTGCAAGAAATTCATCATCCCGTTGATGAAGTCTCGCCCGAACGCGTCTTACAGGGACGTGAGCAGATGGCGCGCGCCATGGCGGCCCTCAACGAGCTGCCGGAACGCACGCGACGGGTTTTCATTCTCGTGCGCTTCGAGGAGATGAGCTACAAGCTCGTCGCCCAGCGCCTGGGGGTCTCCGTCAGCGCTGTCGAGAAACATGTGATGAAGGCGCTGCGTCACCTGCACGCGCGTCTGCGAGACCAGGATGACGTCGACCACGTCGGGCAAAGAGATACACGACGACCCGGATAGCGCGGCCGCCCTCTGGTTCGCGCGACTGCAAGGCGATGACGTGCCGCCGCGCGACCGGCGGGAATTCGAGCGCTGGCTGAAGGCCGACGCCCGCAACGCCGCCGCATGGGAAGATCTCGACCGCACCTGGAACAACCTCGCCGCCATCGAGCGCGATCCGGCCTTCGCGGCCCTGCGCACCGATGCGCTGGGCGCGGGCGAAAGGCGTCCGCATTGGAATCGCCGCACCCTCGGCCTGGCGGCCGCCGGTCTGGTCGCCGCCGTCGGCGGCGGCATCGTCGGCAAGCGCTGGCTGAGCGGAGAGGCTTCGCGTGCGCCGGCCGCCGACGAACCGGTGTTCAGCACGGCGGTAGGCGAGCGCTCGACCTTCCGTCTCGCGGACAATTCGGTGGTGACCCTCAGCACCGACTCCGCCGTGCGGGTGAACCATTGGGCCGAGGAGCGGCGGCTGACGCTGCTGCGCGGCCAGGCCTTCTTCCAGGTCGCCAAGGATCCCTCGCGCCCCTTCGTGGTCGCGGCCGGCGACAAGCGCGTCACCGCCGTCGGCACGGCCTTCGACGTGCGCATGGAGCCGGGCAAGCTGTCGGTGACGCTGGTCGAGGGCCGGGTCCGCATCGCCGCCGACGCGCCCGCCAATGGACAGGGGGGCGAACGGCGCGTCGAGATGTCGGCGGGCTCGCGCTTCGTGGCCGCCGATCCCGCCGACTGGCTGATCTCGGCCGTCGACACCGCCAAGGAATCCGCCTGGCTGAAGGGGCGGCTGGTGTTCGACGGCGAACCGCTGTCGGCCGTCGTCGCCGAGATGAACCGCTTCTCCGAGCGCAAGCTGATGCTGGCCGATCCGGGCCTGGGGGCCACGCCGGTCAGCGGCGTCTTCAAGACGGGTCAGATCGACGCGTTCGTGGCCGCGCTCAAGACCTACGGCCTAGCCGACGTCGGCCGCGCCGACGGCGAGCGGGTCGAACTGGTGCGCCCCCGCGCCTGACGCGCCGCGCGGCCCGACAAATTTTTCACGCTCCAGGTGAGGAGCGCTCTTCGCCCTACGTCGTATAGATGGGCGCCTGTCTGGCGTCGTCCTTCGCCACCGGGGAAACCGTTCCATGAAGCTTTCCGCTCTGAAGCTCGCCCTTCTGTCCGCCAGCATGGCGACGGGCGTGCTCATGACCCAGGCCCAAGCCGCGCCGCTCAGCGACGCCGCCCGCGCCCAGATCCTCAAGGCCGTCGACGCTGACGCCCCGCAGATCCAGGACGCGGCCCTGAAGATCTGGGGCTTCGCCGAGGTCGGCTATCAGGAGGTCAAGAGCTCGGCCCTGCTGCAAGGCCAGCTGAAGGCGGCCGGGTTCGACGTGAAGGCCGGCGTCGCGGGCGAACCCACCGCCTTCGTGGCCAGCTTCAAGAACGGCGCCGGCCCGGTCATCGCCATCCTCGCCGAATTCGACGCCCTGCCCGGCCTGGCCCAGACCGCCGCGCCGGTGAAGACCGCGATCCCTGGCCAGATCGCCGGCCACGGCTGCGGCCACAACCTGTTCGGCGCGGCCTCGGTCGGCGCCGCCGTCGCCATCAAGGACTGGATGGTCAAGAACAACATCAAGGGCGAGCTGCGCGTGTTCGGCACGCCCGCCGAGGAAGGCGGCTCGGGCAAGGTCTATCTGGTCCGCGACGGCCTGTTCAACGACGTCGACGCCACGCTGCACTGGCATCCGGCCAACGCGAACTCGGCCGTTCAGGGCGTGTCGATGGCCAATATCAGCGGCAAGTTCCGCTTCCACGGCATTTCGGCCCACGCCGCCGGCGCGCCCGAGAAGGGCCGTTCGGCGCTGGACGGCGTCGAGGTCATGGACGTGGCCACCAACTTCCTGCGCGAGCACACCCCCGACAAGACGCGCATCCACTATGTGATCACCGCCGGCGGCACCGCGCCCAACGTCGTCCCCGACTTCGCCGAGGTCTATTACTACGTCCGCCACCCCGATCCCGCCGTCGTCAAGGACGTCTGGTCGCGGGTCGAGAAGGCCGCCGAGGGCGCGGCCCTGGCCACCGGCACGACGGTCGACAAGGAAATCACCGGCGGCGTTTACGCCCTGCTGCCCAACGACACCCTTGGCCGCGTCATGGACGCCAACCTGCGCAAGGTCGGCGGCATTACCTGGACTCCCGAGGAGCAGGCCTTCGCCAAGAAGATGCAGGAGACCCTGCCCGGCGCGCCGTCGATCGACACTGTCAAGACGATCGAACCCTACAAGATCGAGCTGGAAGGCGGCGGCGGCTCGACCGACGTCTCCGACATCAGCTGGGTCACCCCGACCGTCGGCCTGGGCACCGCCACCTTCGTTCCGGGCTCGGCCGGACACAGCTGGCAGAACGTGGCCGCCGCCGGCTCCTCGATCGGCGTCAAGGGCGCGGTCAACGCCGCCAAGACCCTGGCCCTGACCGGCGCGGATCTCTTCTCCAATCCCGACGTCGTCAAGAAGGCGAAGGCCGAACTGGACCAGCGTCGCGGCCCCAACTTCGCCTACAAGGCCATGCTGGGCGACCGCCCGCCGGCTCTGGACTACCGCAAGCCCGCCTCGGCGGGACGCGAATAACGATCGCTTCCCCCAAGCGATCGTCAGCGGCCGGCGCCGTCCTCCCGGGCGCCGGCCGCGCCTCTTTAGACGCCCATTGGAGTTCGACGTGATCCAGACCATCACCATTAGCCTCGAGCGCTTCGAAGCCCTGAAGGCCGCCCTGCCGGCGATCACCCGCGAGCACCTGACCGACGTCTACGGGATCAGCGAGACGACCTGGACCAAGCTGCGCAAGGGCGAGCCGATCAAGCTGAAGACCTGGGAACGGATCCAGGCGCGACTGGCGCGGCGGATACAGACAACGCCGTCGAATTTCGAAACCGCCCGGTCCGAGGCCGCCTGAGCGCCTCCAAAGCCTGACCCGGGCCCGTCTTTCGAAGGCCCGCGCACCGTTCCCTGCTTCCAACGCACCATGACGTCCCGCATCGCCCGCGGGGAAGCTTGACGGCGATCAATACGGAGCCGCGCCCGCCGCGCATTGTGGGGTCTCGGATGGGAGCCCGATCGGACAGGCGCATCCGTCGGCTTGGCGGCGCTGGGCGCCGAGGCCGCACCGCATGGTCAAGAGGAGCAAAGTCATGACCACCTCGCATATCGAGAGCCCCTTTGGCGTTCAGATCCAAAAAGGGGCCAACCGCCTGATGTGGCTCGGCGGCGCGCTGCTGGTGGTCGGGATCGCGGCGCTGGTGTTCCCCGTTCTTTCGACCCTGGTGGCCACCGCCTTCGTGGGCTGGCTGGTCTTCATCTTCGGCCTGGCGACGCTGTTCGCGTCCTTCTCGATCCGCGAGGCGGGCCCCTTCTTCGGCGCCCTCCTGAGTTCGCTCCTGTCGATCGCCGGGGGCGTCTTCATTCTGATGCGCCCGGACGTCGGCGCGCTTGGCCTGACCATCTGCCTTGGCGCGCTCTTCATGGTCCAGGGCGCGTTCGAAATGATGCTGGCGTTCCATCTGCGGCCCGAAAAGGGCTGGGCCTGGATGCTGGTGTCCGCCGTGACGAGCATCCTTTTGTCGCTCGCCATCGTCTCGGGCCTGCCTGGGACCTCTCTGATCTCGCTGGGCGTGATCCTCGGCTTCAACTTCATCAGCACGGGCGTCGCCTACCTGTTCGTCGGCGGGACCGTGAAGCACGAGGTCAGGACCTAGAGGTCGTCTACGGCAAGGTGGCTCAAGCCCCGCCAGCGCGCGAGGCCGCCGAGATGCCGGAGTGGAACCGGCAGGCGTAGGGCCGAAAATGGCCGCGCCCGGCGCCGCCTGTCGGATAGCGTCAGGCGGCCGCGCGGCCCTGAACGTCCCGCAGCTCATCGCTGATCATCCGGGCGGCCGCGATCAGATCGTCGGCGTAGCGGCTGGCGGCCTCGTCCATCTTTATCGCGGAAGAGAAGAACACCAGCGTCAACGCGCCGCAGACCACGCCGTCTTCGAAAATGGGCGCGGCGATCGAGGACGTCTTGCCCGGCGTGGAGGTGAAGCGGTTCCTGGCGCGCGTCGCATAGCCCGCGTCGCGGATCTCTTCAAACAGGATGCCCGACTGGAACAGCGATAGCGTATGCGGATCGATTCCCGGCCCGACCTCGTCGATGCTCTCCAGAATGCCCGCCCTCTCCTCTTCGGTGGCGAACGCCATGTAGGCCCGCCCGGACGCGCACTCGAGCAAGGGGAAGGTGTCGCCAGGATGGTAGTTGTTGAAGCTCAACGATGTCAGGGCATGGGTGCTGTCGCGCACCATCATCGATTGCCCGACGCGGGTGGCGATCAACATCGGCCAGAGATGCTTCTTCGTCAGGGCGACGATATGGGGGCGCGCGATTGAGGTGACCCGGCTGAAGTCCTGGTAACCGCTGGCGAGCGTCTGAACGAGCGCCGTCGGGCGATAGTGCTTTCTGGCGGGCTCCCGCTCGATCATGCCCTCGTGCAGCAAGGTCTGCACAATCCGACAGGCGGTCGGATAGGGAACCTTCGACTGAACGGCGATATCCATCATCGACAAGGAGCCGGCGCGGTTGATCGCCCGCAGGACGGCCAGGCTTCGGGTAACGGACCGAATGGGAACGCCTTTTTCCATTTGGCGAGCTCTCCTCAGAACATTGTTCGAAACTCTGTGCCGGATTCCACGCTCGCGAACCGCTTAGCCATATTTATCCGCCAGGCGATAAAATTTGAACTTCAATCGAGCCGGATAGGAAGTTTGGCTCGCCTAAACGACCGACCAGCGGCTAAGCGGATTAAGTTGCGGGCGCCCGCCGAGGGTTAGGCACCCAACGCGTGACGGTTTCGAAAGCTCTCCCTATGCTTACAAAGCTATTTCCCGTTGGACTCTCGGGGGAACTGACGAGCATGGCCGCAAAGGCCCACGTGTCGAACTTCGAAGCCATGGTGGCCGCGCGCGCGCGGGGCGGCGGCGGCCTGCTGGCGGCGCCGGGCTGCTGGGACGCCTTCAGCGCCCGTATCGCCGCCGAAGCCGGGGCCGTCGCTCTCGGTCTGTCGCCCCGTACGGTGGCCATGGCCCGGTACGGTCGCCCCGACGAGGATCAGGTCACGTTCGGAGAGATCGCCGACCTCACGCGGTCCATCCGCGAAAGCTCCGATCTGCCTTTGATCGTCGACGCCCAGGCTGGATACGGCAACGCGCTCAACGTCATCCGGACGGTTAAGCTGTTCGAGCGCGCCGGCGCCTCGGCGATCAACATCTCGGACGCCGTCAGCCCCGGCAGCGCGCAGGAGGGCGCTGGCGACATTGTCGTCCGTCCGGCCGACATGATCGGTAAGCTCAAGGCGGCTCTCGACACGCGGGCGGACGCCTTGATCATCGTCCGCACCCAGGCCGCGGGTGTTGAAGGCTTGGCCGCGGCGCTCGACCGCCTGGAGGCCTATCTCGAAGCCGGCGCCGACCTGATTCTGGTGGATCGCGCTTCGGATCGCGCGTCAGCACAGCGGGTGGCGGCGCACTTCGCCGGCCGCATCCCGTTGATCTACGACCTCGAGTTCGACCGCGGCGAAGGTATGACGGCGGCGGTGCTGGAAGATCTCGGCTATGCGATGGCGTTGAGCCCGTTCGCCCTCCTGAACGCTATGTCGCAAGCCGCGCCGCGGGCGCTGAGCGGCCTCACGCCACCGCGCCGGCTTCGGCCCATCGGAGTCGTGAAATCCTGACGCCTTCCGTGCGCCGCTATCCGCAGTTCGGGTAGCGCGCGCGAGCCCCCTCGTCGACCGCCCCGGTGACGCTAGTGTTCTCGCCAAATTAGGAGAGCGGGCTTTTGGGACCTCTTAGGGGCGTAACGGTGCTGGATCTCACGCGCGTGCTCGCGGGGCCATGGGCGACCCAGACACTTGCCGATCTGGGCGCCGAAGTGGTCAAGATCGAACGGCCTGGCGCGGGCGACGACACCCGCGCCTGGGGCCCGCCGTTCCTCGACGGTGACAACGAGGCGGACGCGCGCCGCGACGCGGCCTACTTCACTTCGGCCAACCGCAACAAAAGGTCGGTCACCGCGAACCTGGCGACCGAGGAAGGTCGAGACATCGTCCGCGCCTTGGCGATGCAGGCCGACATTCTCGTCGAAAACTTCAAGGTGGGCGGACTCGGCCGCCATGGTCTCGACTACGCCAGTCTCGCCAAGCTGAACCCCCGGCTGATCTACTGTTCGATCACCGGCTTTGGCCAGACGGGGCCGGAGGCCAGTCGCGCTGGCTACGACGCCATGATCCAGGCCATGGGCGGACTGATGTCCATCACGGGCCAACCCGCCGGCGCGCCGGGCGACGAGCCCATGAAGACGGGCGTGGCCGTCGTCGACCTGTTCACCGGCATGTACGCGGCGACCGCGATCCTGGCGGCCCTGCTGCACGTGCGGGCGACCGGGCAGGGTCAGCACATCGATCTGGCCTTGTTCGACGTCCAGCTGAGCATGCTCGCCAACCAGGCGTCGAACTACCTGGCTTCGGGGCGATCGCCCGGGCGGCTGGGCAATGCTCACCCGAACCTGGTTCCCTATCAGGTGTTCGAGACCGCTGACGGCGCCCTGGTCCTGGCGATCGGCAACGACGCCCAGTTTCGCGCCTTCGCGGCCCTTTGCGACGACGAACTGGCGACCGATCCGAGGTTCCAGACCAACGCCTCGCGCGTCAGGAACAGAGCCGAGCTCGTGGAGGTCCTGAGGTCGCATTTGCGCGGACGCACGACGGCGGAATGGGCGCGACTGCTCGATCGCGCCGGCGTGCCTTGCGGCCCGATCAATTCGGTCGCCCAGGCCTTCGCCGAACCTCAAGCGATCGCGCGCGGCGCCGTGGTCGAGCAGGCCCGCGACGACCTTGAAGCGCCGATCCGCACCGTCGCCTCGCCGATCCGGCTTTCGCGGACGCCGCTGGAGTATCGCTTGGCGCCGCCGGCCCTGGGCGCCGACACCCGCGCCGTTCTGGCCGAACGCCTGGGGCTTTCGGAGGACGCGCTCGACAGCCTGGCGTCGAAGGGCGCGATCTGACTACCGCGCGGAAAGCCAGGCCTCGACCTCACCGACATCAACCACATCGGCGTACTTGAGCAGAAGGTCGGTTAGATTGGCGAAGTGGTAGCTCTCATGCTTGTCGGCGACGCACTGCTCCGGAACGATGGTGCGGTAGCCGTGGGAGAGCGAGTCCACCGCCGTCGCCCGCACGCAGCCCGAGGTCGAGCCACCGGTGATCACGACGGTGTCGACCTTGTGCCAGACGAGGTAGCTGGCCAGCGGCGTCTCGAAGAAGGCCGATGGCATCCGCTTGGTGAACACGAGGTCGCGCGCTTCGTCGATCTCCACCCGCGGATCGAACAGATGGCGCTCGCTCTCGTACTTAATGTTCTGCAGGGAATCTGGCGTATCGGTTCGCGTACCCCAGACGCCCGCGTCGCCCCCGTCGGGCTTATAGGCGACGCGGCTCCAGATCACTGGCATGCCCTTGGCGCGCGCGAGGGCCGATATGCGGTTGGTGTGTTCGATCTGCCTCGGGTCGGTGACATAGGCGCTCTTCGGAAACAGATCGGGCCGCGTATAGGCCTGCTGAAAGTCGATATTCATGATCGCCAGCTTCTCGCCAAAGCCGAACCGCGCCCGGGCGGGGTTGGCTTTCACGACATCGTAGAGCTCGCGCGCGGTTTTGTGCTCGCGGACCATGGTTGGTTCGAAGACAAGATCCGTCATCGGTTCAACTCCCTTGCTTGCGGGTCATTCTAGAAGGCGCTCTCGCCGGTGATGGCGCGGCCCAGGATCAGGGCGTGGACGTCATGGGCGCCCTCGTAGGTGTTCACCGTCTCGAGGTTCGCGGCGTGACGCATGACGTGATACTCGCCGGAAATTCCGTTGCCGCCGTGCATATCGCGAGCGACACGGGCGATGTCGAGCGCCTTGCCGCAGTTGTTGCGCTTCATCATCGAGATGGCCTCGGGAACCCACGCCCCCTCGTCGAGCAGCCGGCCGAGCGCCAAGGCCCCTTCGAAGCCGAGCGCGATCTCGGTCTGCATGTCGGCGAGCTTCTTCTGGACGAGCTGACGCGACGCGAGCGAGCGCCCGAATAGCGAGCGGCTGGAGACATAGTCGCGGCTGGCGTGGAGGCAGAACTCGGCGGCGCCCATGGCGCCCCAGGCGATCCCGTAGCGCGCCTTGTTGAGACAGGAGAACGGCCCGCGCAGGCCCGATACGCCCGGCAAGATCATGTCCTCGGGCACGAACACGTCGGCCAGCGCGATCTCTCCAGTGACGGAGGCGCGCAACGACAGCTTGTTGCGGATCGTGGGTGTTCTGAAGCCTTCCGCGCCCCGCTCGACAAGGAAGCCGCGGATCACGCCGTCGAGCTTGGCCCAAACGATGGCCACGTCGCAGATGGGGCTGTTGGTGATCCACATCTTGGCGCCATTGAGCACATAGCCGCCGTCAACCTTTTTGGCGACCGTGCGCATGGAGGCCGGATCGGAGCCGCCGTCGGGTTCGGTCAAGCCGAAGCACCCCACCACCTCGCCCGCCGCCATGGCCGGCAGGAACTTCCGCTTCTGCGCCTCGGAGCCGAAGGCATGGATCGGATACATGACGAGTGAGGATTGCACGCTCATCGCGGACCGATAGCCGGAATCGGCAGCCTCGATTTCGCGGGCGATGAGCCCATAGGCGACGTGGCTGACGCCAGCGCCGCCGTACTCTTCGGGCAGGGTCGGGCCGAGGAAGCCCAACGCGCCCATTTCCGTGAGGATCTCTCGGTCGAAGCGCTCCTCGGCATAGGCCTCAACGACCCGGGGCATGAGCTTTTCGCGGGCGTATTGCCGCGCTGTCTCCCAGATCATCCGCTCTTCGTCAGTGAGTCGAGCGGCGAGGTCGAATGGATCTTCCCAGCGAAACGTCTTCTGGCTTTGCCCCGGGGCGGCGGACATGGATGCTCCTCTGGCCGGACTTTGGGATCGGCCGCTATCGGTTCGTGCTCGCGTTCCAACTCCGCCGAGCCCGGCCGGATCGCCAGTTCGGAGACGGTCTTGGTCGCACAGCGGATAAGGCTGTAGCTTCGACCTATACGGATCCGCGCCGCCGCTTAGGGTGGGCCCATGATGCGAAGGAGCGGGGAGAGCAAGCTGTTGCCTGGTGCGATCGGGGATGCGGAGAGCCGGGCCGCGATGACAATGGTCGAGAAGATCATCGCGCGCGCCGCCGGCTTGAACAGCGTCAAACCCGGCCAGATGGTGACCGCCAAGGTCGACTTGGCCTTCGCTCATGACTCCTCAGGCCCGCGCCGTTGGCGCCCGATGCTCGAGGAGCTCGGCGTCGGGCTCTGGGACCCCGACAAGGTGGTCATCGTCTCCGACCACTACGTTCCCGCCGTCGACGCCGAGACCGCCGAGATCCTGCGCGTCACCCGTGAATTCGTCCGCGACTATGGCGTGCGCAATTTCTTCGACATGGTTGGCATCAGCCACCTGCTCCTGCCCGACCACGGCCTGATCCGCCCCGGCGCCTTTATCGCCGGCGGGGACAGCCACACGCCGACGGCCGGCGCCTTCGGAACCTATGCGGCGGGCTATGGCGCGACCGACATGGCGGGCATCGTGGCCACAGGCGAGACCTGGCTCCAATGCCCTGAGACCGTGCGCGTGATCCTGAACGGCCGCTTGCGGCGCGGGATCTCGGCCAAGGACGTCATGTTGCGTCTCTGCAAGACGCTCGGCCTCGACAACGCCTTCCGCGCCATCGAGTACGCGGGGACCGCCGTCGAGGCCATGGGCATGCCCGAAAGAATGGTGCTGGCCAACATGGCCGCCGAACTCGGAGCCGAGACGGGCGTCGTCGCGCCCGACGACGTCACCTTCGCCTATCTGCGCGAGCGCGGTCGTCCTGTGGAGGACGAAGTCGCCGCCCTGGCGCTCGCCTCCGATCCCGACGCCGTCTTCGCCGCGACCCATGTCTTCGACGCATCGGAACTCGCCCCGCAGATCGCCGCGCCGCACTCACCGGCCAACACCTTCGACGTCGGTGAGCTGGCCGGCCAGAAGATCGACCAAGCCTATATCGGCGCCTGCGTGGGGGCGAAGATCGAGGATCTGCGCATGGCCGCGACCGTGCTCAAGGGCCGCAAGGTCGCGCCCGGCGTGCGGCTGCTCGTGGCGCCGGCCTCGTCGAAAACCACGGCCTTGGCCGCCGCCGACGGCACGCTCTCGGTGCTGATGGAAGCCGGCGCCACGCTGATGCCGTCCGGCTGCGGCGCCTGCGCGGGCTACGGGGCCGGCGTGCTGGCTCAGGGCGAGGTTTGCATCTCCTCGACCAACCGCAACTTCCAGGGCCGCATGGGCTCATCGGGCGCGAAGGTCTTCCTGGGCTCGCCCTATTCGGTGGCCGCCGCCGCCGTCGTGGGCGCGATCAGCGATCCCCGCGAGCTTCTCGAACAGGAAGCGGCGTGATGGGCCGCGCGTTCGTCTTCGGCGACAATGTCGACACCGACCTCCTGGCGCCCGGCGCCTACATGAAATCCAGCGCTCGGGAACTCGCCAGCCATTGCCTGGAGGCGCTCGACCCGTCCTTCCCCTCCAGCGTGCGTCAGGGCGATCTCGTGGTCGCCGGCGCCAATTTCGGTATGGGGTCATCGCGCGAACAGGCGGCGGTGTCACTGAAGCTGCTGGGCGTCTCGGCGGTCTTGGCGACGTCGTTCGCGCGAATCTTCTTCCGCAACGCCATCAATCTCGGCGTCCCGGCGGTCGTGTTCCGACAGGCGGCTGAAATCTCGCCAGGCGATCAGTTGCAGATCCGCTTGGAGGAAGGCGCCCTCGATAACCTAACGACGGGCAAGACCTATGAGCTCGAGCCCCTCCCCCGTCATATCATGGCGATGATCCGCGACGGCGGGCTATTGCCGCACCTAAAGCGCCGTCTGGCGGCGCCGGAGTCCGACGATGAATAAAACCCTGTCGCAGAGGCTGGCCGGGAGTGAGGCCCTTCTCGCCCCCGGGGCCTACGATCCTCTTTCGGCGCTGATGATCGAGAACGCCGGGTTCGAGGCGGTCTATCTTTCGGGCGCGGCGATCTCCTACACCCAGCTGGGCAGGCCCGACATCGGGCTCGTAAGCCTCGACCATGTGGTCGACGTGACGGCGCGGATTCGCGAACGGGTGTCCGTGCCGATCATCGTCGACGCCGACACCGGCTTCGGCGGCTCGATCAGCGCTCGCCGCACGATCAAGCTGCTGGAGCGCGCCGGGGCCTCGGCGATGCAAATCGAGGACCAGTCCTTCCCCAAGCGCTGCGGCCACCTGGCGGGCAAGACGGTGATCTCCGTGGAGGAGATGTGCGGCAAGCTCGCCGCCGTGCTTGACGCCCGCGAGTCCGCCGAGACCCTGGTGATCGCGCGAACGGACGCCATCTCCGTGATCGGCTTCGAGGAAGCGATCGAGCGGGCGGTGCGCTATCGCGAGACCGGAGCCGACGTCATTTTCGTCGAGGCGCCGCGCACCGAGGCGGAGATGAGAGCCATCGTGAAGGCCCTGCCTGGCGTTCCGCTCATCGCCAACATGGTGGAGGGAGGAACGACGCCGCCCTTCACCCTGGCCCAGCTCTCCGACATGGGCTTCAAGCTGGTGATCTCGCCGGGCGCGCTCGTGCGCAATCTGGTGCATCAGGCCGAAGTCTTCCTGAAGAGCCTGCGCGAAAACGGCTCCACTCAGCCGATGCTGCGCAGCATGCTCGACTTCAAGGGACTGAACGAGCGCCTCGGCATCGACGAGATGGCCACGCTCGGAGATCGCTACGATCCAGGCCTCAAATTGGAGCTCTACCGTGCGGCCGCGGAGCGCTGAGTCCATGCGCGCCGATCCGAACCTCTACGACTATTGGCCGTATCGGAACCGGCCCAAGATCGTCTGGCCAGGCGGCAAGAAGCTCGCCTTCTGGATCGCGCCCAACATCGAGTTCTACGAATTCGACCCGCCGAAGAACCCGTCGCGGCCGGGCTGGCCCAAACCGTCCCCGGATGTGGTCGGCTATTCCCAGCGCGACTGGGGCAACCGCGTCGGTCATTGGCGGCTGATGGAATTGATGGATCGCTTTGGCCTGCGCGGCTCGATCTCGCTGTCGACCGCGCTCATCGACCACCATCCGGAAATCATCGAGGCCTGCGCCAAGCGCAATTGGGAGTTCTTCTCCCACGGCATCTACAACACCCGCTACTCCTACGGCATGGATGAAGCCCAGGAGCGGGCTATCATCGAGGACTCGATCCGCTCGATCCAGAGCGCCACTGGGCAGCGGATCCGCGGCTATCTGGCCCCGGCGCTCACCCACACCGAGCGGACCTTCGACCTGCTGGCGGAATACGACTTCTGGTACACCTGCGACCTCTTCCAGGACGACCAGCCGCAGCCGCTGAAGACCAAAAGCGGGCGTCTCGTCTCGATGCCCTATTCGCTGGAGGTCAACGACGTCATCACCTATGGCGCGCTCGCCATGGATCCCTGGCGTTACGCCGAGGTGCTGAAGCGGCACTTCGACCAGTTGCTGGAGGAGGGCGACCGCAGCGGCACGGTGATGTGCATCCCGCTTCACGCCTATCTGGTCGGCCAGCCACACCGCATCCGCGCGTTCGAAGACGCCCTGACCCATATCGTCGACCACGGCTCCGACGTCTGGTTCGCGACCGCCGCCGAGATCGCCCAGGTCTATCGCGAACAGTACTGGGACCAGACGGTCGCCGACATCGAGGCCAGAGGACTGGCGACCGGCGGGACCGGCTTCGAACTGACGGAGGACTGACCGATGCCGATGCCCTCGGAATATCTGGACTATCCGCATCGCGCCTACGGCATGGACCAATCGCTGTACGACTGGCGGCCGGCGATCTCGCGGCCAAGGATCGCCTGGCCAGGCGGAACGTCGGTGCTTGGCGTCATCGTCGTTCCGCTCGAGCATCACATGCTCAATCCGTCGGGCAAGCCGTTCAAGCATCCGGGCGCGATGGTCACGCCCTATCCGGACCTGCGCCACTACACCACCCGCGACTATGGCGCTCGCGTCGGTGTCTTCCGCATCCTCGACGCCCTCAAGCGGGAAGGTCTCAAGGCTACCTTCCCGATCAACGCCGTGTTGCTGCCGCGGTTGAAGCCGCTCATCGAGTCGATCCTGGAAGACGGCCACGAGGTGGCGGCCTACGGAGTCGACACCGATCACATCCACTGGGGCGGCCTGGACCGCGAGACCGAGAACGCCTGGATCGAGGAGACCAAGGCGGCGTTCGCCGAGGCGGGACTTTCGCCCAGGACATGGATGAGCCCAGCTCGTCAGCAGTCGTTCTCCACACTGGAATTGCTCGCCGGAGCGGGCTTCGAGGTCTGCCTGGATTGGGAGTCGGACGAGGTTCCGCTGCCGATGGCGACGCCGGCCGGCGGGATCCTTTCGCTGCCTATCTCCAACGAATTGGATGACCGCGCGCTTTTGAACGATCGACGCCAGACCGAGGACCAATGGGCCGATCAGGTTCTGGCCGCGCAGGCCTACCTTTCAGGCGACGCCGAGCGTTTCGGCGGCCGGGTGCTCGGGTTCACGCTGACGCCTTATGTGGCTGGCCAGCCTTTCCGGATCGCGTCCCTTCGCCGGATGCTCGCCGGTCTGGCGGGCGCGAGCGGCTTCGCGGCGGTCACGGCCGGCGAGGCCGCGGATCTATTCGCGGAGAGCGAGCAGGCCTGAGCCTGGTTCGCCTCGCCCGGCCCATCAAAGGCCAGGGCGAGGAAGATCACGCCTGGTATCGAGAGTCCCTGAGCGCTCCAGAAAATTTCAGACAAGGACAGGTTGTGATGACGCCGGCGCTTTGACTGGCGTTGAGCTTCGTTTTTCTGCTGATCCGTGCTCGTGATTTCTGTGCGTGGGCGGAGCGCATATCCGATAGACGATCATGTACCTTATTTCAGGTTCAAATCCGAAGACCCGCACATAGTCTGCGTGATGAGATCATCAATTGGCGCCGAGCCGCGCCTTGGATTTTCGCACTCCAAAGTTACGGATTTATAAAAACGCACCAATATACGCGACACAGAAGGGGACCGTAGAAAAATGACTAAGATCTATAGGCGCAAGTCTTCCATTTATATGGGAATTACAGTCTTCGCGACGGTCTCGTCGGCAGCTTTGCTATCGGCGCCTGGAGCCTGGGCCCAGGATCAAGCGAACGATCAGAGCGCTCTGGAAGAAATCATCGTCACCGCTCAACGCACGTCCGAGAACCTTCAGCGCTCGCCCGTGGCTGTGACCGCCCTCACCGCCCAAACGCTCAAGAACCGTCAGATCACGAGCGTTCGCGACCTCAGCAACAGCCTTCCCAACACCCTGATCTCGCCCCCGACCGCCGTGTCCAACGCGGCCCGGATCTATATTCGCGGTGCGGGGCAGGACAACTCCGGCATCCTGGCCGACCCGGCCGTGGCGATCTACGTGGACGGCGCCTATATGCCGCGCACCAACGGCGCGCTGTTCGACTTCTCCGACGTGGATCGGGTGGAAGTGCTGCGGGGGCCGCAAGGCACCCTCTATGGCCGCAACGCCTCGGGCGGCGCGATCAACATCATCACCAAGACGCCCGGCCAGACACCGGAGGTGTCAGGCGACGTCGCCTACGGCAGCTTCAACACCCTTGACGCCCGCGCCTATGTCGCGGGTCCGCTCGCGGACAATCTCACCGCCTCGATCAGCGGGCTTTACCGCCGCCGAGACGGGCTCGTGGAGAACACGATCACCGGCGACAAGCTGAACAACCGCAACCTCATCTCGACGCGTGGGAAGCTGCACTACACGCCCACCGACAGGTTCACCATCACGGCGACCGCCGACTACACCAAGGACAAGTCCCATTCCCTGACGGGCGTCAACCTGACCAACTATCCTGGGGTCACCTTTCCGCTCGCCAAGCCCGACCGCGATCCGTTCACCACCGAGATCACCGGGAAACACTACGGCAACCTGACGTCCTGGGGCGCCGGCGTGCAGGCCCGCTACGAGGTCGGCGACTGGACCCTGAACTCCATCAGCAGCTATCGGCGCCTGAACAATCGGTTGATCATTCCGCTGGTGATGGTGACGAACACCGCGCCGATCCTGATCGACTTCGACATTCACGACAAAAGTTGGAGCCAGGAGTTCAACGCGAGCTACGACACGGAACGGTTCAAGGGCGTCGTGGGAGTCTACTACTTCAACGAAAACGCCTACGACTTCGAGCCGATCACGTCGCCGCCCAAGAACCTGTATCGCAAGACGGACGCCGCGGCGGCCTATGCCCAGGGGACGTTCAAGATCACCGACACCGTCGGGCTGACGGGCGGTCTTCGCTACACCTACGAACAGACCAAATTCACGCAGGCCTATTATACGCAGCGGACCTACGGTCAGGCCGCGAAGCAGGACTGGAAGGCCTGGACGCCGAAGATCGGGCTGGAATGGCAGATCCAACCGTCGTTCATGACCTATGTGTCCTTCACCAAGGGCTTCAAGAGCGGCGGCTTCAACGCCATCTCGCCAAACACCAATACCGGTACGGGGATCGAAGGCGGCCCGATCGCCTATGATCCGGAAAAGGTCAAAAGCTACGAAGCTGGCTTCAAGTACCAGACGCCCGACAATCGCTTCCGTCTGAACGGCGCGATCTTCAGGGCCGTGTACAACGGCCTGCAACTGCCGGTCTATTTCCCCGGAACGGTCAACACCTATACGTCCAACGCGACGGGCGCCCGGGTCCAGGGCATCGAACTGGAGGCCAACTATCGGCCAAACCAGGCGCTCGAGCTCTACGGCTCCTTCTCGCACCAGGACGGCAAGTACACCGCGCCGTTCTCTTGCAGCGACGCCTACAACGTCATCCGCAACTGCCAGGATCGCGAGATCAAGGCGCTCATCCCGACGCAGGCCTCGGCTGGCTTCACCTACACCCCCGACCTCGACATCCAGGGCAAGATCCGTCTGAATGGCGGCTGGACCTACATCTCCGGCTACTGGAACAACGTGTCGAACACCGTCGATCTCGAGAAGACGGGCTCGCGCGGCTTGCTCAACGCGTCGGTCGCCTATCAGACCCCGAACGGCCATTGGACCTTCTCGGTCGAGGGCAAGAACCTCGCGAACGAGAAGTACTACGCGGCTGTACTGCAGGTCGCCAACGCCACCTCGCCGTCAGTGGCCGGCTACCCGGCCGACCCTCGCGTCGTGATGGCTCGGATCAGCTTCAACTACTAGTCTGACAGGTCCCGGGGACGCCGCTGGCGGGCGGCCCCGGGACCGAACCTGAGTGTGCTTTCTTCGAACTTGCGAGTGGCCTGATGAAAACCTTGGCGGTCGTCTATAAGCGCAACGGCGCCCCTCTCGAGGTGGCCGAACTTGATACGATTGATCTAGGTGACCCGCAGGCCGACGAAGCGATCGTGCAGATCGAGGCCACGCCGATCCACATGGCGGACCTCTTCTACATGGAGGGGCGCCTGCCCCAGTGGGCGCCCGCGCCGCCGGCCATGGCCGGCATCGAAGCGTGCGGACGCATCGCCCAGATCGGCGCCGACGGCGGCTTCGAGATCGGGGATCGCGTCTTTCTTCCCCGTCGCGGCGGCACTTTCAGCCAGTATGTAAAGGTCAAGACCGAGAAGCTGACCAAGGCCGTCAATCACGGCGATCCGGTGCAGTTGTCGCTGATGCCGATCAACGGCGCGACCAGCTACGCGATGATGACACGCGTCGTTGATTTGAAGCCTGGCGAGTGGGTCCTTCAGAACGCGGCGAATTCCAGCTGCGGCCGGTTCAACATCAGCATCGCCAAGCAACTGGGCCTGAAGACCATCAATGTCGTGCGGCGCCAGGAACTCGTTCCCGATCTGCTCGCGCTAGGCGCGGACAAGGTGGTGGTCGACGGCGACGATCTGCGGGAACGCGTCTCGGAAGCCACCGGCGGCGCGAAAATCCGCTATGGCATCGACGCGGTGGCCGGCGCGGCGACGAACCGCATGGCCGAGAGCCTGGACATTGGAGGCGTGCTCGCGGTTTACGGCATGATGTCGGGCCAACCCTGCCAGGTGGCCGGCGACCTTTTCCTGATGCGGGACCTGACGTTGCGCGGATTCTGCACTCCCTATTTCGAGGTCGACCTGTCCGTCGACGACAAGCAGAAGATGATGACGTCCTTGGCCAACTGGTCGGCGGACGGCCTGCTCGTCGCCAAGATCGCCGCGACCTATCCGCTCAGTGATTTCAAGGACGCCATGCGTCACGAAATGGAGAGCGGCGCGGCGCGGGACGGCAAGGTCGTGATCCTGCCCAATCCCGAGCTCATCGGCGGGAACGCACTATGACGACCGAGAGCGCCCCCACCAGCGTTGCGCCTTGGCCCTCGCCCGTCCGAGCCTGGTACGTTGTCGCCGTCCTGGCGTTCGCCTACGCGTTCGCGATCCTGGACCGCATCGCCATCGGCATCCTCGTCATTCCAATCCAGACCGACCTTGGGCTGACGGACACCGAGATGGGCGTGCTGCAAGGCGCGGCCTTCGGCGTTTCCTATAGCCTGTTCGCCATACCGCTTGGCCGCTTCGTCGATCGCCACAGCAGGCGCACGCTCCTGGCCGCGGGCATCTGCGTGTGGAGCCTGGCGACCATAGCCTGCGCCTACGCCCGCGACTTCATGGGCTTTTTCATCGCCCGAATTTTCGTGGGTATCGGCGAGGCGAGCGTTTCGCCCGCCGCGGCGTCGCTGATCGCCGACTATTTCCCGCCCGAACGCCGTGGACGCGCCTTCAGCGTCTTCATGCTGGGCAGCACGCTGGGCATCGGCCTAGCCTATCTTCTGGGGGCCGTGGCGCTGCACCTCTCCGGCTTCGTGAAGGGGCTGGGCTGGACGATGCTCGCGGGGATGAAGAACTGGGAGATCGTCTTCATCCTCGTCGGCGTGCCTGGTCTACTGCTGGCCATCCTGGCCCTGACCACGGTGCGCGAACCCGTTCGTCGAGAAAAAGGCGCGGTCGCGACCGGGTCCTCCATGTCCCTGAAGCAGGCTCTCGCGAAGAACCGTTTCGCCTACCTCGCGGTGATCAGCGGCGCGGCCCTGATCATGATCACGGTCTACGCCCAACTGGCCTGGCTGCCGACGCACTTCATCCGGCGCTATGGCTGGAGCGCCAGCGAAGTCAGCGTCGCCTTCGGGGTCGGCTTCCTACCGATCGGGGTCTTCAGCAGCCTGAGCGCCGGATGGGTGCTGAACTGGCTGCGCAAGCGTGGCCGTCAAGACGGCCCTCTGTTGGTGATCGCTTTCCAAGGGTTGGTCGTGATGACCTGCGGGGCGCTGATGTGCGCGGCTCCGACGGCGCCGCTCGCCTACCTCGGCTTCATCCTGGTCACGGTCCCTGGCACCTGGTCATACGTCGCGGCGCTCGCGGGGCTCAACGAAATCACGCCCAACGAACTGCGCGGACAGGTCACGGGCCTCTTCACCCTCGTCACCGGCCTGATCTCCCTGGGCGGAGGCGCGTTCGCGGTCGGGTTCCTGTCCGACACCCTTTTCCCCGGGCCGAACGGCGTCGGTCTGGGCCTGATGGCCGTCAACACCGTGGCGACGGTCATAGCGGTGATCATCGTGCTGCTGACGATCAAGGAATACCGCGACACCGTCAGCCGGTCGACCTGGTTGGGCCAGGCATAGGGCGTCACATGTCGAACGAGGCGTAGGCGATGAAGATAGGCCAGGACTTGCTCGTGCTTTCCTTCGAGCCCCCGAAGGGCCTCGAGGACCTGATCGTCGATCCGGCCTGCCCGCGCACCGGCCCCGCGGTCCTGTTGTTCGCCGACTCCATCGACCTCGACCTCTGGGCGAAGAAGCCCCTGGAGCCGCAAGAGGCGCTTTGGACGGAGGTCGCGGTCGGCTACGGCTGCGAGGTGGGCGGCCAGCCCGCGACCGCGTTCCACTATCCCTACCTCATGCTCTCGGGCGCCAAGAGCGACCGGGGCATCGCCGTCGCCGACGTCGAGATGACCCGCTTCCACGCCGCCTGCCCCTACTATGAGGGCGGCGCGCCCGGGCGGGGTTGCGCGGCGACAGCCCGGACCATCGGCGGACGGCCGATCGTCGACCTCGACATCACCCTCGAACAGCCGGCGGCCAAAACTCCCGAGGGCCTGCTGCGCTGGGTCAACAGGGTCCGCTACGGCGACGTGACGGCGCCCGGCCACGATATCGATCGTGGCTTGTGGCTCGTAACCGCTATCGACCCGCGGGTCGCCGACCTCTGGACAGGCGTCGGTAGCGCCACCTTCGCCGAGGGGATGGGCTGGTCGGGCACGGTGCGAGGCGACGCCTGGTCGCTCGGCGTGGTCTACGATCTCGCGGTCGGAGAACGCTTGTGAATCCATCGATGATCAAACGCGCCTGCGGACAGACCTCGCTCGCCGCGGTCTGCGAGCTGGAACCGGGCCGCGTGGCGAAGCTGCTGCCCGCGCCCCTCACGGCCATCGCCGACCGGGCCTTCATCTACCTGGTCTGGTGCTCGCTCTACAGCGAGACGAGCACGGTCCGCGAGCGCTCGTTTCTAGAGGCCAATATCGCCATTCCGTGCGATGGGCCGGCTGGAGAAGGCACCTGGTTCGCCGCCGCCTACTTCAACTCGCGCCAGATCGTGCGGCACGCGCATCTGAGCGGCTGGGTCGGAGAGCATGCCCAAATCGAGATCGGCCGCGTGCCCGCGGGCGTCGCTCGTCTCGTGTGGCCTTCACGGGCGCCGGTCGGCGGCTGGGTGGCGCGCGGCGGTCGGCGGGAGATCGAGATGGTCGTCCGCCCTGGCGAAGAGGTCGACCTCGACACGACCCCGCTGCACAGGTTCCTGCGCGTCTACGGCGTGCGCCAGTTCGCTGATCAGCCCGACGTCACGCTTGAATGGCACAATGAAGACGTGATCCACCGCATCCGCGAGGCGAACGCCGAATTGACCCTGGCTGGAGACGCCGCGGCGCTGCTGGGGCCCGTGACCGTCTCGTCGGCCTATCTGATGGAGTTCGGCATCGACCTGGGGGGATCAAGGCTCGTCTCCGGCAGGTGATCAGCCGCCCCTTTCCTCGCCGCCGATCTACGCGGCCGACCTAGTCTCGACGCTCCTGTTTCCCGAGGAGCAATGACATGTCCAAACAAGACGACGCGCCGGAGAACACGCTCGGCTACACCGCCTCGAGCGCCATCGCGTACTCGCGCTTTCGCATGTACCAGGTCGACGAGAGCGACCTGGAAAAGGCGCCGCTGTTCTCCTTCCCCATGCTCGAAGGGGTGATGAACAAGGCGATCAACGTCGGGATCGATGAGCCCGCGACCCAGGTGAATTTCGAGGAATTCCTTCCCGGCCACGACATCAGCTGGGCGATGTTCCACGACGAACTGCACTACGTGACGTCTGGCGAGTGCGAGGTCACCTATCACCTGGCGCCGATGATGACGATCAGCGGCACGGTCATCGCCAGGCCAGGCTGCATCTATCTCTTGCCGCGCGGGGCGCACATCAAGTGGAAGGTGCTGGGCGACAAGCCGTTCCGCCACCTCTGCATCTGCATCCCCAATCCGGGCTATCCGGTCCCGTTGGCCGACAGCGTGCGCAGAGCCGAGGGCGGTCAATGAGCAAGTCGGCGCACTACCGTCGCGATGAGCCGGCCTTCTACAACTTCCTGTCGCTTGAGCGTGAAGCGCTCGACGCGCCCGATCTGATCGCGGGGATGCGCGGCTCGCTGATGAGCATGGACGCCCACAGCGGCTCGCGGACCTATGTCTGTGAACTGCCGCCCGGCTTCCGCGTCCGCACGGACGGCAAGGAAGCGTCCCTGGAGTTCTTTGTCCTCCGAGGCGATCTGGCCCTGAACGGATCGTCGGTCGGCGTCAGCGGCTACATCCATGCCCCGCAGCTTTGCGGCGGCGGGGAGGTCAGCACGGTCTCCGGCGCTCTCGTCCTGGCGTTCTGGAACCCCAACATGCCGGCCTATGCCTATCCGGTGACGCGCAACCGCGTGATCCAGACCGACAAGATCGAGTGGGTGAACAGCGTGCCCGGCTCGCACGGGGTGATGCACAAATCCCTGCGCGTGCCCGACGCCGTGCCCGGCCCGAGCGGCGAAGGCTTCGACGGCGGCCCCGGCGGGTTCCTGCGCTTCCAGTACATTTCCCCGCAGGCGATCGCGGACCTGGAGCACGTGCACCATGAATGTTGGGAGGAGATCATCGTGCTGAGCGGCGACATCCTGCTGGTCAACGAGGGCCAGATGGGCGCCGGCAGCGTCGTTTCCCACCCGCAGGAATGGTACCATGCGCCCTTCGTCTCGCGCAGCGGCGCCCTCATCCTGTGCCACACCGACGGGCCCATGGGTTATCCGTGGCCCACGCGGGACTACCCTCGGGGACGCTGCTTCTGCGAGCGCTACATCGCCGAGACCCCCTGGGATGAACCGGCGAGGCACATCCCTTGGGCCGAACATCCCTATGCGGCCGAACAAGAGGCGTCGGAGGCCTATCAAGCCTATCGCGCCTCGCCGGGGGGCGTCCTCTGGGGCGGTGACGAGCCCGACGCCGAGGTGCCTCGCGCGCCCGCGGGTCGCGGCCGGCAGAGCCGTTTCCGCGCCAGTTGGGTGCGGTCCGAAGACGATGAGTCGAAGAGCTGAGCCATGATCACAGACCTGCATCACACGACCCTGTTCGTGAGCGACATCGATCGCTCGATCGACTTCTATCGCGACGTTCTCGGTCTGGAGCTCGTCAGCCGTTCGGACGCCTGGGGCGGAACCTATCTCGGCAAGGTGTGCGGCATGCCCGACACCGACATGAGGCTCAACATCGCGCTCATTGGCGTCGGTCCGAAAGGCAAGATCTTCGAGCTGATCGAGGTCCTGCAGCCGCTGGGCGAGCCGACCGACGTCTCATCGCGCGGCCGCGGCATCGCCCGTATCGGCTTTGAGGTCGATGACATCGATTCCGCTGTCGCCAAGCTGAAGGAACGTGGCGTCACCTTCCTCAGCGACGTCATCACCGTCGCGGTGGAAGAAGGTCAGCACTACTCGGACGGCAAGGCCGTGAAGTTCCTCGATCCGGACGGCATCGTGTTGGAACTGCAGCAACCCCCGGTTCCTGGCCGGGTGACCTGAGACCGGCCGCCAGCGCGCGGCGTCTCCTGCCCCCACCTCCCCCGAGCACGCTCGCCGGCGCGCTCGGGGGAGTTTTTGTCAGGTGCGTTCGCTGACCAGTTGGGCCCGGCTGCCGGTCCGGCCCAACAGGCGATAAAGGCCAAAGGTGATCGCGAGCGTCACCGGGGAGGAGAAGCTCGCGACCGCCCCGCCGCTGGCCATCATGGTCAGGCCAACGGCCGCGCCGGCGAACCAGGCGACCAGACCTTGGGGAATGAAGGTCCGCGTTTCCACCGCCGTCGCGGCCTCCGACGACGAAATCGCGCGCGAGGTGATGTAGGCGAGAGCCACGCCCACCCAGGCGGTCAGGATCACGGCCTGATAGTTCACGGCGATCAGGATGTACTTCAGCACGTCGCTCGCCGCGGTGAAGGCGAACACCACGGCGCCCACGAGCAGCGTGCAGATCAGCCGAGGCACGCGCACGCGGAGGGCGTCCCGCAGGAAGGCTTGCAGATTGCTCGACGAGAGGAAGAAGTTCGCCGTGTTGATCCGGGTCTGGGTCACCCAGATGAACAGCAGGCCCAGCGGCCCGCCCAGCACCATCAGGCAGACGTCGATCACCGCTGTCTCGGACACCACCGCCATGTTGGCGCTGGCGGCCAGATAGATGCCGACGCTCATGTTCACCAGGAAGGTGGCCACGTAGAACGGGAAGCCAAAGGTGATCTTGGAGTGGTGTTCGATGTCCTCGGTCTTGCCGAACCGGCCGATGTCCAGCGTGATCATCATCAAGAGCTGCATGCCGAACACGGCGATGAAGCAATACCACCAGCCCGCTGGCGTCGGGTTCGCGGCCGGGATGTTCAGCCACTCGCGCGAATAGCCGAAGCGATGGATCGACATGGCGACCACCGCGATCAGGCCGATGACGTAGATCGGCAGCAGGACGGCGTTCAGCTTGTCGAGCCACTTCTGGATGCTGCCGACCGCGAGCGCGATGCTGTAGACGGCGATGATCGCGCAAGCTTGGACGTAGTTGATCGCGCTGAACACCTTGACCGCCGCAGCGGCCACGACCGCGCTTTCGAACACCGCGTAGTAGATCGCGATCACCGCGAAGATCAGGGTGGCGAGGGAGGCTCCCAGCGTTCCAAATATCCGGCGCGACAGCAGGTAACAGCTCTCGCCGCTTCGGATCGCGAAGCGTGAGAAGATGTAGCCGAGGCCGCTCAGGGCCACGACGCCGAGAAATGTCCCGATCAGGGCGTTGCGCGTCCCGAAGGTCGTGGCCAGGGTCGCGCCCAGCAGCAGGTAGAAGATCGCGCTGCAAAGCGAGAACCACACCATGGTGAGCGGACCACGGGACATTCTGTCCTCGTCGCTGACCCGTTTGGTCGCTGAATCGTGGGATTCGCTGTGAGCCATTCCCCGGTCTCCATCCTGGCTTTAAGGCGCGCGCGCCGTGGGGCGCCCCCGAGGCGCCATGCCAGGCAGCCTGTTCGCGCGGCCCCTAACCACAATGTCGTTCGCAGATTTATCCGAGGTCCGGACAGTTTCGCGGTCCGGCATTGCTCGGCGTCGAGCGGTCGTCGCTAAATCGCCGGCGTGGGCTCATCAAGTCGCAGGCCTTGCTTCCTCAAGCCCACACGCCGCTGGCCTTCCGCAATGACTGATGTTGGAGTGACGAATATGGCTGTGACCGGAGAACTGACCGAACAGTTTGCTCACGCGGTTTTGCCCGAAACCACGTCGGAGGAATATTCACGGCAAGAGTTCGTGAAGTCGCTGAAATTCCACTTGGCGTCGACGGTCAGCCTCGGCATCAAGGCGGCCTATCAGGTGCGCGCCCAGCCGCAGTTCAAGCAGGCCAAGGGCCGCGAGCCGGAAACCTATCGTGAAGTCCAGCACGCCATGGCGGGCGAGCCCTACTACCAGTTCTGGAGCGCGATGCAGCGCAACAGTCAGGAAATGATGTGGAAGGCGGCGCAGGTGCCGGTCGAGCGCCAGCTCCCGTCCCTGATCGACGCCTTCAAGAACGCTTCGGGCTCGAAGGGCTCGCTGACACTGGATCCGACGCTCGAGACTCCGCGCTATCACCGCCTGGTCGACATCCACTGCATGCCAGGCGGCTACCACACCGAGTTCGCCGAGGAGGACATCGCCAACGGCGCCGTCTACGACCGCGCGGTCTATGTCTATGTGATGGGCCGCATGGGGCCGCTCAACTCCGATATCGGCGACAGCACCGCCAACTTCATCAAGGCCAAGTTCCCTGATCTGAAGCCGCGCCGGATCCTCGACATGGGCTGTGGCGTGGGCCACTCGACCCTTTCATACGTCGACGCCTATCCGGACGCGGAAGTCCACGGGATCGACGTCGGCGCACCGATGCTGCGCTATGCGCACGCCCGCGCGGAGTCGCTGGGCAAGCCCGTCCACTACAGCCAGCAGAACGCCGAGAAGATGAACTTCCCGGACGGCTACTTCGACCTGATCGTCAGCCATATCCTGGTCCACGAGACCAGCCACGTGGCGATCCGCAACATCATGCGGGAAACCAACCGACTGTTGTCGCCCGGCGGCGTCGTGGCCCACACCGAGACCCCGCCCTACCGCCAGTTGGAGCCCTTCGACGCCTTCATGCTCGATTGGGACACCCGCAACAACAACGAGCCCTTCTGGGGGGCCAGCCACGAGATCGTTCCGGCCGACATGGCCGAGGAAACCGGCTTCGAGGGCGCCAAGGCGTTCGAGGGCCTGCAACCCAGCGCCTACGAATCCGCCGACGCCCAGCGCACCAAGGTGTTCCAGGGCGGCGACTTTGGCGGCGGCGGAGCCTGGTACATCTGGGGCGTTCAGAAATAGACGCCGCGTCCGTTAGACCTCGGGAGTTTTTTCATGAATTTACAACAAGGGGCCAAGGGGGAGCGACCGCGTTATTTCGCCGACCCCGGCATCGACAAGGTGCTCTCGATGACGATGGCTCTGGCGGGCGAGGTCGCGGTGATGCGCGATCGCATCGACAGCCTTGAGCGTCTGCTGGAGACCCAGCAGCCCGTGAGCCGCGCGACTCTCGACGCCTATACGCCCGACGACGAGGCCCGCGCCGAACGGGACCATTGGCGCGCCCGGTTCCTCGACATCGTTCTGCGCGCCGTCCACCAGGAGCGGGAGGCCTTGGAGCGGCGACTGAACGCCCAGTCCTACACGGCCGTCATCGAGGACGTTGAAGCGACGACCGCATAGGCATGCGGTTTGTCTGGCGTCAGCTTCCGGAGCCTGTCTCTGGAAGCTGACGCCAGCATCGTTTCCTTTCTGTTCGGCATTTCGGCCAGCGGCCCGATCGGCGGGCGCGACGCGGACGCCGGCCTTTGGCCTCCCACGACCGGCCGCCTAAGAAGCCACGCACCGAGGGTTGGCCGTGAGGCGGCGGTTCCCGGCGTTGGCGCGCAGAGCGCCTCAACACGTCAGCGACGTCACGCGAACTCTATCCAGACCGGTCGCCGACGAGGCGGAGCGGGACGATCGCCGGCAAAAGCGATTAGCAATCTTCAAGGAAATCAATGTCCGAGACCCATTCCAAGACCGCCGTTCTGTTCATGGACTTCCAACCCGGCATCATCGGCGGCTTGCCCAACAACAACGAACTGATCGCCACCGCGGCCGACGTGCTGGCGCGCGCGCGGGCCGCCAGCCTTCCGGTGATCTTCATCCGCGTCGCGTTTCGCCCTGGGCATCCGGAAGTCAGCGACCGCAACCAGATGTTCAGCGCGATCAAGAAGGCCGGCCGCATGCAGCTGACCGATCCGGCCAGCGAAATCGATCCGCGCCTGGCGCCGCTCGACACGGAGTTCGTGGTGGTGAAGCACCGCGTCGGCGCCTTCTACGGCACCGAACTGCAGCCGATCCTCAGCGCGCACGACATCGACACCCTTGTCCTGCTGGGCGTGGCCACGGGCGGGGTGGTGCTGTCCACGGTCCGCGCCGCCGCCGACCAAGACTATCGCCTGCTGGTGGTGCGCGACGGCTGCGCGGACGCCGATCCGCAGATCCACGAGACGCTCATGGACAAGGTGTTCCCCCGCCAGGCCCAGGTGGTCTCCGCCGCCGACCTGCCGTTTTGATCGGAAGAGCGGCGACCATGACCGGTCACGAAGACCTCGATGCGAACTACGCCGTCGCCTTCGACGGCGCCTTGCCCTTCGGCGAGCGCCCCGCGCTGCTGATCGTCGACGTGGTCGTCGCCTATCTGACACCTGGATCGCCGCTCTACGATCCGGCCTTCGAGACGGCGCTGGCCAGCAATGAACGGTTGGTCGCCGCAGCTCGCGCCGCGGGCGTGCCGGTGATCTTCACCAATGTCGTCTATCAGCCTGGCGGGGCCGACGGCGGCCTGTTCTACCGCAAGATTCCGGCGCTGAAGCTGTTCGATCGCGGTTCGGCCGCCGGCGCCTTCCCAGCCAGCCTTCAGCCGCTGCCGACCGAAACCGTCGTCTCGAAGCAGTACGCCTCGGCCTTCTTCGGCACCTCGCTCGCGGCAACCCTCACCACCATGAGGGTCGACTGCCTGCTCATCACCGGGTTTTCCACGTCCGGCTGCGTCCGCGCCACCGCTCTGGACGCCATGCAGCATGGGTTCGCGCCCTTCGTCGTCAGCGACGCCTGCGGCGACCGTCACCGCGCGCCGCACGAGGCCAACCTGTTCGACCTGCGGGCCAAGTACGGCGAGGTGGTCACCGAGCGCGAGGCGATCGCGCTGATTGGAGAGACCTGAATGTCGGCCCCGGCGAAGACGCTCTACGACAAACTCTGGGATGACCACGTCGTGGCCGACGAGGGTGACGGCGTCTGCCTGCTCTATATCGATCGCCAGATCCTTCATGAGGTCTCCAGCCCCGTGGCCTTCGCCGGCCTGGAGGCGCGCGGCGCGAGCGTTCGTCGCCCCAAGGCGCAACTCGCCACCGTCGACCACGCCATCCCCACCAAGGACCGAGACAAGCCGGTCGCCGATCCTCTCGCGCGCTCCCAGATCGCGCTGCTTGAGAACAACGCGACCGCCCACGGGATCACCCTCTATGGCTCCAGAAGCCCGCGCCAGGGAATCGTCCACGTCGTTGGGCCCGAGCAGGGCTTCACCCAGCCGGGCATGACTCTGGTCTGCGGCGACAGCCACACGGCCACGCATGGCGCCTTCGGAACACTGGCCTTCGGCGTTGGCACCTCCGAGATCGAATGCGTGCTGGCCACGCAGACGCTTCGCCAGTCCAGGTCTCGCAACATGGCGCTCAGGGCTACAGGAACGCTGGGTCGGGGCATCTCGGCCAAGGACTTGGCCATGGCCGCGGTGGGCCGCATCGGCGCGGGCGGCGGGTCCGGTTACGCGATCGAGTACATGGGCGCGGCCATCTCGGCCATGTCGATGGCCGCCCGCATGACCCTTTGCAACATGACGATCGAGGCCGGCTCCCGCATCGGCATGGTCGCGCCCGACGAGACCACCTTCGCCTTCCTTGAAGGCCGTCCCTTCGCGCCCAAGGGCCCGCTGTGGGACGAGGCCGTCGCCTATTGGCGCACGCTTCCCAGTGACACGCGGGCGCGCTTCGACCGGGTGCTGGAGATCGACGCCGGCGCGCTGGCGCCGCAAGTCACCTGGGGCGCCAGACCCGACCTGGTGCTGCCAGTCACTGGCCGGACGCCCCATCCCGACAACGCCGCCAGCGCGCCGGAGCGAGAAAGCCTCCTGAAGTCGCTCGCCTATATGGGCCTGACGCCCGACACCGCGCTGCAGGATATCTCCATCGACTACGCCTTCATCGGGTCGTGCACGAACAGCCGCCTCGAGGACCTTCGGGCGGCCGCCGAGATCGTGGCGGGAAAGCGCGTGGCCAAGCACGTCACGGCCCTGGTCGTCCCGGGCTCAAGCACGATCAAGCGCCAGGCCGAGGCCGAGGGGCTTGACCTGATCTTCCGCCAAGCCGGCTTCGAATGGCGCGACGCCGGCTGCTCCCTTTGCGTGGCCATGAACAACGACCGCCTCGCGCCGGGCCAGCGCAGCGCCTCGACCTCCAATCGCAACTTCGAGGGGCGGCAAGGCCCGGGCGCGCGCACGCACCTGATGAGCCCGATGATGGTCGCCGCAGCGGCGATCGCCGGGCATATCGTCGACGTGCGGGAGATCGGCTGACCATGGAGCCGTTCGTCAGCATCGCCTCGATCGCCGCGCCCTTGCCCGAGCGCGATATCGACACCGACATCATCTTCCCTGCCCGTTACCTGCTGCTGACCAGCAAGACCGGCCTGGGTCGATACGCCTTCTTCGAGCGGCGCTACGAGGCCGACGGCAAGACCGAAAAGGCCGACTTCCCGCTCAACCAACCCGCCTTCCGGGGCGCCCAGATCATCGTCTCCGGATCGAACTTCGGCTGCGGCTCCAGCCGCGAACACGCGGTCTGGGCCCTGGCCGATCTCGGTGTGAGGTGCGTCATCGCCGACAGCTTCGGCGACATCTTCTATTCGAACTGCTTCAAGAACGGCCTGCTGCCGGTGATGGTCACGCCCGGACAGCGCGCCGACCTGACGACCCGCGCCTCGGCGGGAGAATCTCTGGACGTGGACCTCGAACACCAGGAGATCCGCACCGCCGACGGCGGGGTCATCGCCTTCCGGGTGGACGGCTGGCGGCGGGAGGCCCTGCTGAACGGTTGGGACGAAATCGCCACGATCTCGCAGACGCGCGGCCAATCCATCGCCGCCTTCGAAGACGCGCAGAGGAGGCGGTCCTCCTGGCTCTACGCGGACGAGTGATCGCGGGGCGCGCGTATCCGGGCTGTCCGCATCGCGGATAGTCTCGCCTCCGTCCGAGCGAATTCCAGCCACTGGCCTAAGTCTCGCGACGTCGCGGACTTCGCGCGGCGCCTCGTTGCAGGGTTGTCAGATGGCCGATCCCATCATCCGGCGGAAGCTCGACCTTAAGGAGTTCTTCGTCGCGCCGGGCGTGCAGGACATGATTACCGCCGCCATCTGTCGGAAGGTCGGCTTCGAGGTGGTCTATGGCACGGGCTACTGGCTGACGGCCTCGGCCTATGGTCTGCCCGACGCGGGCATCGCCACCTACAGCCAGATGCTCGACCGCATGGCGACCGTGGTCCGCTCGTCGACCGGCGCGGTCATCGCCGACGCCGACACTGGCTACGGCGGCCTGCTTAATGTGCATCACACCGTACGCGGCTACGAGTCCGCCGGCGTCACCGCGATCCAGCTGGAAGACCAGGAATTCCCTAAGAAGTGCGGCCACACCCCCTTCAAGCGGGTGATCTCGCTCGAGGACATGGTCGACAAGATCCGGGTCGCCGTGGATGCCCGCGAGGACAAGCAGAACTGTCTGATCATCGCACGCACCGACGCGCGGGCGAGCGAGGGTATGGACAAGGCCCTGAAGCGCGCCGAGGCCTACCGGAAGGCCGGCGCCGACGTCATCTTCTTCGAGGCGCCCCAAAGCGAAGAGGAGATGCGCCGGGCCTGCGAGACCATCGATGCGCCGATGATGGCGAACATGGCCGATGGCGGAGTCACCCCGATCCTGCCGGCCCAGGTGCTGAAGGACATTGGCTACGCCTTCGCCATCTACCCCTCGATGACGAGCCTGGTCGGCGCCGCCGCGATGGAAGCGGCGCTCGTCAAGCTGAAGACCACGGGCGTCAGCGCCGACCCGGCGACCCCGATGTTCGACTTCAAGGAGTTCTGCGGCCTGATCGGCTTCGAGGAGGTCTGGGCCTTCGAACGCAAGTGGGGGGGACAGGCGTGACCGGCTTCACCTTCGAGACCACCCCACGCATCCTCTGTGAGGACGGCGCCAGCGGCAGGCTCGGCCAGCTCGCCGCCGAGCTCGGGATCAAGCGGCCACTGATCGTCACCGACCGCGGACTGTTTGAGCTTGGCGTCCTGGACGACGCGCTTGACAGCTTCAAGGCTGCGGGTTTGCCCGTCGAGCTGTTCCGCGATGTGCTCGCCGACCCGCCAGAAGCCTCGATCGAGGCCGCCGCGCGGTTCGCCAGGGCTCGCGACACCGACGGCGTGATAGGTCTCGGCGGCGGCAGCTCGATGGACACCGCCAAGCTGGTCGCCCTGCTGGCGGGCCTCGGCGGCCAGACCCTGACGCAGGCCTATGGCGTGGAACGGGCGCGCGGCCCGCGCCTGCCGCTGATCCAGGTTCCGACCACCGCGGGCACCGGCTCGGAAGTCACCTCCATCGCCATCGTCACCACGCCGGACGATCAGAAGGTCGGCGTCGTTTCCCGCCTGCTCTATCCCGACATCGCCGTCCTGGACGCGACCCTGACGTTTGGCCTTCCGCCCCGCATCACGGCCATGACCGGCATCGACGCCATGGTCCACGCCATCGAGGGCTATACCAGCCGCATCAAGAAGAATCCGGTCTCCGACAGCCTGGCGCTGAAGGCGTTGGAACTGCTGTCGGGCTCGATCCGCGCCGCCGTGGCCGACGGGCGCGATGTCGTCGCCCGCCGCGCCATGCTGCAAGGCTCGCTTCTGGCCGGCATGGCTTTCGCAAACGCACCGGTGGGCGCGGTCCATGCGCTCGCCTACCCCATCGGCGGCCTGTTCCATGTGCCGCATGGCCTGAGCAACGCGCTGGTACTGTCGCCGGTGCTGGCGTTCAACCAGGAGGCGGCCCAGGCGCACTACGCCGAGCTCTGCCGCGTGGTCGCTCCGCGAGCCGCGGGCGCCACCACCGAGGCCGCCGCCGCGGGCTTCGTCGCCGCCATGCGCCAGCTGGTCGCCGACATGCCCATGGAGCAGCGCCTGACCCAAGTCGGCGTCCGGCGCCAGGACATCGAGCGCATGGCGACCGACGCCATGAAGGTCTCGCGCCTGCTCGTGAACAACCCCCGCGACGTCAGCCACCAGGACGCCGTGGATCTCTATCTCAAGGCGCTCTGAGGCGTCGAACCGACAGATCGAAAGGGCGGGGGCGACCCCGCCCTCGGGAGCAGATCAGAATGGCGTATCGATTGGGTGTTGATGTCGGCGGGACCTTCACGGACCTGCTGTTGCTCGAGGAGCGGACCGGCGCGTTCTGGCGGCACAAGACGCCATCCACGCCCGCCGACAGCTCCATCGGAATCCTGAATGGCGTAACCGCCATCTGCGAGGCCGCGGGCGTCGCGCCGGCCGACATCGAGGTTTTCCTGCACGGCACGACCGTCGCCACCAACGCGGTGCTGGAAGGCAAGGGCGCCCGCGTCGGCCTGATCGTCACCCGAGGCTACCGTCAGATCATGCAGATCGCGCGCAGCTTCGTACCCGGCGGCCTGGCCGGCTGGGTGGTGTGGAACAAGCCCTCGCCGCTCGCGGCCCTCGTTGACACCTTCGAGATCGGCGGTCGCATGGACGCCCGCGGCGCCGAGCTCGAGCCCATCGACGACGCCGAAATACGATCGGCGCTCGAACGTCTCAAGGCCCAGGGCGTGGAAGCGATCACGGTCTCCCTGATGAACGCTTACCTGAACGGGGCCCACGAAAGGCGCGTCGGCGAGCTGGCGGCCGAGATCATGGGCGATGTCCCGACCTCGCTGAGCCACGAGGTCCTGCCCGAGATGCAGGAATACGAACGCACGCTCACCACGGTGGCGAACGCCAGCGTCCGGCCCATCGTCGGACGCTATGTCCGCAATCTGCGCACGAAGTTGCGCGACGCGGGCGTGGCCGGAAAGCTCTCCCTGCTGCGTTCGGACGGCGGCCTGATGTCGTCGGAGAAGTCCGAGCACCATCCGGTCTCGCTCCTGATGTCGGGCCCAGCGGGCGGTGTCACCGGCGCGCTCTGGGTCGGCAAGAAGGCTGGCATCCACAACATCCTCACCTTGGATGTCGGCGGGACGTCGACGGACGTCGCCCTGATCGAGAACCTGGACGCGCGCCGCGTCCGCACGACGGAGGTCGGCCACCTCTCGGTCCGCGCCTCGGCTCTGGACGTGAAGACCGTCGGCGCCGGCGGCGGCTCCATCGCCTATGTTCCCGAACTGACCAAGGCCCTTCGCGTCGGCCCGCAATCGGCCGGCGCCGTGCCCGGACCGGTGGCCTATGGCAAGGGCGGGACCCTTCCGACCGTGACCGACGCCAATGTCGTTCTGGGCTATTTGCCCGAGGCCCTGCTCGGCGGGACCTTCAAGCTCGACCGCGAAGGCTCTATCCGCGCCGTGCAGACAATCGCCGACGCGCTTGGCATCGGGCTCTATGAAGCCGCGCGCGGCATCATAGACATCGTCAACGAGAACATGTTCGGCGCTCTGCGCATGATCTCGGTCCAGCAGGGCTATGATCCGCGCGATTTCGCCCTCATGGGCTTTGGCGGCGCGGGTCCCTTGCACGTCAACGCCGTGGCCCGCCTGATGGGCAGTTGGCCGGCGATCTCGCCGGTTTCCCCGGGGGTGCTCTGCGCGCTTGGCGACGCGACCACCCGGATGCGCACCGAGACCGCCCGCTCGTTCTCGCGGCGATTCGACCAGACGACGTCGGAGGAAGTCATCGCCCTGCTCGAGGAGATGGCGCGCCAGACCCGCGACGAACTCATGGCGGACGGCCTGCCCGAGGCCGAGATCACCTCGCTCTTCGAGATCGACGTCCGCTACGAGGGACAGGCCTTCGAAGTGCCGCTCGCCATTGATCCGGAGACCTTGCGGCGCGATGGCCTGGCTGGCGTGACCTCGAGGTTCGATGAGGAGCACCAACGGCTCTTCACCTTCAAGATGGATACCCCGCACGAGCTCGTGAACCTGCGGGCCGTGGCGCTCGGGACCGCTCTGGACCTTCCGGCGGCCGAGCCGCCTCAGGGGACCGGCGACCCCATCGCCGCCAAGATCCGCGACCATGAGCTCTGGATCGACGGGCGGATGCACCCGGCTGTGATCTATGAGCGCGCCAAGCTCTGCAAAGGCGACGTGATTCCGGGGCCGGCGATCGTCACCGAGATGGATTCCACCACCCTGATCGAGCTCGGCTGCGTCGGCACGGTCGACGCTATCGGCAACATCCTGATCACTCTGGCTTGAGGAGCAGACCATGCCCGCCACGATCATCCAGAGCAATTCGACGCCGTTCGAGAAGATCGCCATCGACCCGGTGACCCTCGAGGTCATCGAGAACGCCCTGCGCAACGCCCGCGTCGAGATGGACGCCACACTGGTGCGCACGGCCATGTCGCCCGGCATTCGCGAGCAAGGCGACGCCTTCCCCCTGATCGCCGATCACAAGGGTCGCATGGTCGTGGGCCAGTTCGGCTCCTACATCGGCCCGTTTCTCGAAGGCTTCGAGGGCACGGTCGAGGACGGCGACATGATCTTCCTCTCCGACCCCTACTCGGTCGGCGGCGCGATCAGTCATTCCAACGACTGGCTGGTGCTGCTGCCGGTGTTCAAAGACGGCCGGCTGATCGCCTACACGTCGATGTTCGGCCACCAGTCCGACATCGGTGGCAAGGTGGTGGGCTCCATGCCGATCGACGCCCGCTCCATCTTCGAGGAGGGTGTCCGCATCCCGCCCGTGAAGATCTGGAAAGCCGGGGTCTACAACGAGGACCTGATCCGCCTGGTCATGCACCAGACCCGCAAGCCCGATTGGTGCGCGGCGGATCTCAACGCCCTGGTCGCGGCTTGCCGCGTGGCCTCGCGCCGGGTGATCGAGCTCGCCGAGCGTTTCGGCGACGACGTCTATGTGTCCGCCACCGAAGAGCTGCTGGCCCGCAACTACCGCGCCATGAAGCAGCTGATCCTGACCTCAGTCAGCGAGGAGGCGGTCAGCTTTGAAGACTATGTCTGCGACGACGGTCTCGGCTATGGGCCCTACAAGATCCGTTGCACCATGCAGCGCGTGGGCGAGAAGGTCGTGCTCGACTTCTCCGGCACCGATCCCCAGAGCCAGGCCTCTATCAACTTCTTCCTCAACGAGAACATGCTGCGCATGTTCTTCGGCATCTACATGATCATGGTCTTCGACCCGCAGATCCTGTTCAACGACGGCTTCTACGACCTGATCGAGGTGCATATCCCGGAAGGCTCGCTGCTGAAGCCCGCCTTCCCCGCGGCGCTTTCAGGCCGCACTCACGCGCTCGGCCGCATCTTCGACATCCTGGGAGGGCTGCTCGGCCAGAAGACGCCCGAGTTCCTGACCGCGGCGGGCTTCTCGTCCTCGCCGCACCTCTTCTATTCGGGCTTCGACGCCAAGGGGCGGTGGTTCCAGCTCTTCCAGATCGGGTTCGGCGGCATCCCCGGCCGGCCCATCGGCGACGGCCCGGACGGCCACTCGCTCTGGCCGGGCTTCACCAACGTGCCCAACGAGTTCCTGGAGCGCTACTTCCCGCTCGTCATCGAACGCTACGAGACCGTGGCCGACTCCGGCGGCCCCGGTCTTCATCGAGGCGGCAACGGCATCCACATGACCTACCGGTTCCTGGAGCCCGGCACGATCGCCATCCACGATGATCGCTGGTTCATCCCGCCCTGGGGCGTGAACGGCGGCGAACCGGGAGCTCGCGCGCGCAAGCTCCTGGAAAAGGCCGATGGTACGACCACCGTCGTCGGCAACAAGGTCGAGGACGTGCCGGTCGAGGACGGCGACCGCCTACATTTCATCACCTGGGGCGGTGGCGGCTGGGGTGATCCCCTGGATCGCGATCCGTCCCTTGTGGCGCTGGAAGTGACGCAAGGCCTGGTCACGGTCGAGGGCGCCCGCCGCTATGGCGTGGTGATCGCGGACGGCGGACTGGACGCGAGCGCGACCTCCGCGCTCAGATCCCGGATGCGCGCCGCGCGTCCCGCCGAGCAGGGCGTGTTCAACTACGGTCCCGACCTGGAGACCTTGCGCCGTAACTGCCTGGCCGAGACCGGCTTGGAGCCTCCCAAGCCGCCGATCCGGCCGACGCGCCTCGCCGCCGAGTGACCCGCGGCGATGCACGCCGGGGAGAGCATCCGGACGGTGGAGATGTTCCAGGACATGGGGGTGGGTGTGAACGTGCGGAATGTCAGCCGAATTCCTGGTCTGCAGCGTGCCGACCTGGTCCGTAGCGAGGCGTTCATCGGTGGCGCGTGGGTTGGAGCCGAGAGCCGGATTCTAGTCGACAACCCCGCGGACGGCTCGGTCGTCGGCGACGTCCCCAACCTCGGCGCGGCCGAAGCGATGGACGCCGTGACCGCCGCCCGGGATGCGATGCCCGGCTGGCAGGGGCTCACCGGCAAGGCGCGCGGCGAGGTCCTTCGCCGCTGGTCCCAACTCATGCTGGCGCACGCCGAGGATCTGGCGCGGATCATGACCGGCGAGCAGGGCAAGCCGTTGACGGAGGCCCGAGGCGAGGTCGCTTACGCCGCGGGCTTCCTCGAATGGTTCGCCGAGGAGGCGCGTCGCGTGAACGGCCATGTCCTGACCCCGCACGCCGCGGACAAAAGGCTCACGGTGCTGCGGCGGCCCGTGGGGGTGGTGGCGGCGATCACGCCCTGGAACTTCCCTCTGGCGATGATCACGCGAAAGGCCGGGCCGGCCCTGGCGGTTGGCTGCGCGATGGTTCTCAAGCCTTCGGAGCTCACCCCCCTGTCGGCGCTCGCGCTTGCGAAGCTCGCCGAGGAAGCGGGCGTCCCGCCCGGCGTGTTCAACGTGATCACGGGCGAGGCCGCCCCGATCGGCGAGGTGCTGACCGGCGACCCTCGCGTCCGCAAGTTCACCTTCACGGGATCGACGGCGGTCGGGAAGATGCTCGCTGCACGATGCATGGCGACGGTCAAACGGGTGTCGCTGGAACTCGGCGGCAATGCGCCTTTCATCGTCTTCGACGACGCCGATATCGAGGCCGCGGTGGACGGCGCGGTCGCCTCGAAGTTCCGCAATACCGGCCAGACCTGCGTCTGCGCCAATCGGTTTTTCGTCCAGACGGGCATCCACGATCGCTTCGCCGCCGCCCTCGCCGAGCGCGTCGGCGGCTTCCGGCTCGGCTCCGGCCTGACAGGTGAATTCGACCAGGGCCCCCTCATCGACGCACGGGCCGTCGCCAAGGTTCGCGCTCACATCGCCGATGCGGTTGAAGCCGGCGCGCGCATCCTGACCGGGGGCCAGTCGGCGGGTGGACTGTTCTTCGAGCCGACCGTGCTCGTGGACGTGAAGCCGGATGCCCTGGTGAACCGCGAGGAAACGTTCGGGCCCCTGGCGGCCATAACGCGGTTCGAGACGGAGAGCGAGGCCGTCCGAATGGCCAACGACACCTCGGCCGGGCTCGCCGCCTACGTCTTCACCAAGGACATGTCTCGAAGCGTGAGGCTAAGCGAAGCGCTTGAATGCGGCATGGTCGGCCTGAATACCGGTCTGATCTCGACCGAGATCGCGCCATTCGGCGGGATCAAGGAGTCTGGCATGGGACGAGAGGGATCGCGATATGGACTGGAGGACTACCTCGACCTGAAGCTCGTCTGCGCCGAGATCGACCTCGAATAGTCGACGCTCACACGGTCCGACAGGATCGTTCAAGCGTGGGGGCGCGCCAAGGTCGAAACTCGCGGCATCCCCAGATCCGCCGCAGGAGCGCGACCGTGTCCGAGTATCTGACCATCACTGTCCCCGATGGCGACTTCCAGGCCCTGGTGGCGCGTCCCCGTTCGGAGCCCGCCCCGGCCATCGTCCTCATTCAGGAGATCTTTGGCGTCAATGACGGCATAAAGCAGATCGCCGGCGAGCTGGCCGCCCAGGGTTATATCGTCATCGCCCCCGACCTCTTCTGGCGCTTTGAACCCGGCCTGGCGATGTCCGAGGCCTCGCCCGAAAACTGGGAGAAGGCCTTCGGCTTCTACAACCGCTTCGACTTCGACAAGGGCGTCCAGGACGTGGTCGCCACGATCAAGGCCGCGCGGACGATCGACGGCGCCAACGGCAAGGTCGGGGTGACCGGTTACTGCCTGGGCGGACTGATGACGTTCCGGGCCATGGCGGCCAGCGACGCCGATGTCGGCGTGGTCTATTACGGCGGTGGGACCGACAACTACGTGGCCGAGGGCGCGCGCATCAAGAAGCCGCTGCTGATGCACCTGGCCGGCGACGATGAATATATCGGCAAGGAGGCCCAGGCGAAGATCCACGACGCCCTGGACGGCCATCCGCTCATCCAGATCCACACCTATCCCGGCCGCAACCACGCCTTCGCCCGGCCCGGCGGCGACCACTATGACGAGGCCGACGCCAAGCTCGCCAACGCCCGCTCGGCGGCCTTCTTCAAGGCCCATCTGTTCTAGCTAGGGCAACTGGCGGCGCACCGCTTCGCCGACGCGCTCGGCGTCGGGACCCAGCACGACGTGGACGACGTGTTCGCCGACCCGGACCACGCCGCGCGCGCCCAGGGCCTTCAGCGCCGGTTCGCTGACCGCGCCCTGGTCGGCGACGACCAGGCGCAGACGACTGGAGCAGGTCCCGACACTTCTCAGGTTCGCGGGCCCGCCCAGGGCGCTCAGCAGCTTCTCGGCCTTGCGGTCGTCGTCGATGCTGGGCGCCGCCGCGGGGGCGGCTCTGGCGACTCTGGCGGCGACCGCGGGCGTCGCGGGCGCGGGCGCCCTCGCGTCACCTCGGCTCAGGGCGGCGCGGATCTCGCCGGCGACGCTGTCGGCGATCGGGCCCAGAACGACTTGCAGCGCCTTGTCGGAGGGCTTGACGATACCGCGCGCACCGAGGGCCTTCAGAGCCGGTTCGCTGACCGCGCCCTGGTCGACGACGATCAGGCGCAGGCGGGTGGTGCAGGCGTCGACGCTGGTCAGGTTGCCCGCGCCGCCCAAGGCCGCCACGAAGTCCGCGCCCCGGCCGCCGCCAGTGGTGACGGTCTCGACGGCGACGGCCTCCTCGTCCTCGCGGCCAGGGGTCTTGAGGTCGAAGCGGAGGATCGCGAAGCGGAAGACGCCATAGTAGATCGCGCCATAGACCAGACCGACCGGGATCAGCAGCAGCGGGTGCGTGGCCTTGTTGAAGTTCAGCACATAGTCGAACAGGCCTGCCGAGAAGCCGAAGCCCAGCTTCACGTCGAGAATGTTCATCAGGGCCATCGACAGGCCCGTCAGCACCGCGTGGATCGCGAACAGCGCCGGGGCCAGGAACATGAAGCTGAACTCGATCGGCTCGGTCACCCCGGTCAGGAACGAGGTCAGGGCCAGCGAGCCCAGCATGCCGGCGACGGCCTTGCGCCGCTCGGGCTTGGCGGTGTGCAGCATGGCGAGGCACGCGGCCGGCAGGCCGAACATCATCACCGGGAAGAAGCCGCTCATGAACGCGCCGGCGGTCTTGTCGCCGGCGGCGAAGCGGTTGAGGTCGCCGGTGACGCCGTTGAAGTCGCCCAGGATGAACCAGACCACGTTGTTGAGGATGTGGTGCAGGCCGGTGACGATCAGCAGGCGGTTGAATAGGCCGAAGACGAACAGACCAACATTGCCCGACGCCGTGACCAGATGGCTCAGCCCGTCGACGCCGGCCTCCAGAGCGCCCCAGCACGAGCCGAAGATCAGGGCCAGGATCACGCCCGCCAGGCCGGCCACGATCGGCACGAACCGACGGCCGCCGAAGAAAGCCAGGTACTCCGGCAGCTTGATGTCGCTGTAGCGGTTGTAGAGCCAGCCGCTGATCACGCCCGACAGGATGCCGACGGGGATCGACAGCTTGCCGATCTCCTTGGCCTTCCAGGCCGCCGCCGTCAGGTCCTTGGCCTCGGCAACCACCTTGGCGGCGACCTCGGGGGGGACGACCATCAGGGCGTCGACGCCCTTGGTGGCGATCACGTAGCAGACGACGCCGGCCAGGCCCGCCGCGCCATGGTTCTCCCTGGCCAGACCCACGGCCACGCCAATGGCGAAGATCAGGCCCAGGCTGCCAAAGATCGCGCCGCCGGCGGCGGCGAAGACATTGGCGATGCTCAGCGAGACGCCGTGGGTGATGACGGCCAGCCCCGGCGCGCCCAGCAGGTCGGTCTGGCCGACGCGCAACAGTAGCGCCGCCACCGGCAGCACCGCGATCGGCAACATCAGGGCCCGACCCAGGGGCTGAAGGATCTCGAGCGGAGACTTCATCGGGTTCAGGCTCCGAAGGATTTCACGAGGGCGCGGACCGCCTCGGGCGAGGCCTGGTCCAAGGCCTGGGCCGCGAGGCCACGGCAAGCTTCAAGAGAAAGGCCACGGACCCGGGCCTTCACCTCGGGCGCGATCGAGGCCGTGGTCGAAAGCTCGGTCACCCCCAGGCCCAGCAGGATCGGGGTGGCGGCGACGTCGGACGCCAGCCCGCCGCAGACGCCGACCCAGCGATGATGCCTGGCCGCGCCCTTGCAGGTCTGGTCGATCATCCGCAGCACCGCCGGGTGCAGGGCGTCGATGCGGGCCGCCAGCTCGGGATTGCCCCGGTCCATGGCCAGCACGTACTGGGTCAGGTCGTTGGTGCCGATCGACAGAAAGTCGGCCTCGGCGGCGAGCAGGTCGGCGGTCACGGCCGCGGCCGGGGTCTCGATCATCACGCCCAGCTCGATCTTGTCGGCGACGCCCATCTCGCGCTTGGCCTCATCCAGCACGGCGCGGACGGCGCGCAGCTCGTCCAGGCTGGCGATCATCGGGACCATGATCTTGCACTGACCGAGTGGTCGAACACGCAGGATGGCCCGCAACTGGGTCTTCAGCAGATGCGGACGCCACAGGCTGACGCGGACCCCGCGCAGGCCCAAGGCGGGGTTCTCCTCGGCCGGGATCGGTAGGTAGGGCGCGGCCTTGTCGCCGCCGACATCCAGGGTGCGGATGATCAGCGGCTTGCCCTCCAGGGCCGAGGCGATGGCCTGGTACTGGCGAGCCTGCTCGTTCTCGTCGGGCGGGGTCTCGCGGTCCAGGAACAGGAACTCGGTGCGCAGCAGGCCCGAGCCCTCTGCGCCATTGGCCAGGGCGGCCAGGGCGTCGTTCAGCGAGCCCGTGTTGGCGAAGACCTCGATACGGACGCCGTCCTTGGTCACGCAAGGATCATGCGCGGCGGCCTGGGCGGCGGCCTTGCGCGCCTGACGTTCGGCCAGGGCTGTCTGGGCGGCTTCGAGGGCCGGCGCGTCGGGCGCGACACGCAAGACCCCGCTGTCGGCGTCGAGGATCAGCGTCGCGCCGTCCTTGACCTTGAGCAGCGCGCCGCCCAGGGCGACCATCGCCGGGATGCCCATGGCGGCGGCCAGGATGGCGACGTGCGAGGTCGGGCCGCCGCGCGCGGTGGCGAAGCCGGCCACGGCGCTGGGATCGACGCCCATCAACTGCGAGGGCAGCAGTTCGTCGGCCAGCAGGATCGAGCCGGGCGGCAGGACCGGGCCTTCGTCCTCTTCACCCGACAGGGCGCGCAGCACCTGGCGCTCCAGATCCACGAGGTCGTCGACGCGTTCTGCCAGGCGGCGGTCGCCCAGGCCGCGCAGAGCCTCGACATAGCCGCCGACCGCCTTGCGCCAGGCAAAGCCGGCGCTCTTGCCCTCGCCGATCAGGCGGCGGGCGCCGGCGGCCAGTTCGGGATCTTCCAGGAAGGCCAGGTGGGCGCCGAGAATGGCTTTGCGGGCCTTGTCCCCCTTGGCGGCGTTCTTCTCGATGCGGGCGCGGACCACGTCGAGGGCGGCGGCCAGAGCGGCCTCCTCGTGGGCGGTCCCCTCGCCCTGCTCGCGCACGACGATGTCGGCGGCGGCCAGGCGCACGGCCTTGCCGATGGCCAGGCCCGGCGCAGCCAATACGCCCTTCAGCACGCCATCGCGCGGCAGTTCGACCGGCGCGGTCGGCTCCGACGTCACGGCGGCCGGCGCGGTGGCGAGGCCATCGGCGGGAACCGACCCGCCTTCGCCCATGCCGCCCTCGATCAGTTCAGCCACCGCCCGGATCGCCGCCTCCGCGTCCATGCCGGAAGCCACGACTTGTATGGTGTCGCCGTGGCGGATGGCCAGGGACATGACGCCCACCGGGCTCTTGGCGCTGGCGCGGCGATTGACCGCCACCAGGGCGACTTCGGCCACGAACTTGCGGGCCGTCTCGGCGATGCGGGCGGCCGGACGGGCGTGGACGCCGTGGACCAGGGGAACGATGACCGCGCGCGCGACCTCGCCGTCGCTCACCAGGCCGGCGGCGGCCGTTCCGCCGATCGGCGCCAGCTCCATCAGGAAGTCGCCGACCGACACCTCGAGGTCCTGGTCGCGGCGGACGATCTCGAAGGCGTCCGGATTGGTGATCACCACGGGGGAGATCAGGCTTCGGGCGCGCTGGGCCAGGAGGTCGATGTCAAAGCCCAGCAGCTTGTCGCCGGCCTTCACGCTCTGCCCTTCCTTGACGAAGACGCTGAAGCCTTCGCCATTCAGGGCCACGGTCTCCAGGCCGACATGCATCAGGATCTCGGCCCCGTTGGCGGCGCGCAGGGTCACGGCGTGACGGGCGCGGTGGACGGTGGTGACCACCGCGTCGCAGGGCGCGTGCAGGGTCGAGTCCAGCGGATCGATGGCCAGGCCGTCGCCCAGCATCCGCTCGGCGAACACGGCGTCGGGAGCCTCGTCGAGCGGCGCGATCCAGCCCTTCAGCGGCGCGGAGAGTACGAGGTTGGACACGGGCGCTACTCTGTCTGGAACGCTTATTGGGACTTCAGGGTCACGCGCTCGATCACCCAGAAGGGATCGAGGGTCTTCGAGGTGAAGGTCAGGCACAAGTCCGCCCGGCCCGCGCGGGCCGGCAAGCGGGCGGTGACCGTCGACAGGCCGGGATTCCTGGCGGCGTCGCCCAGCGGGATGGCGGCGATGCGTTCGCCAGCGCAGCCGAGACGCACTTCGAGCTCGCCGCCTGGCGTGGCCGGCGGGTGGAGCGGAATGTTGTCGCGATCCTTCCCGACCTGGAAGTTGAACGGGATCTGGGTGATCCGGGCGGTCAGCACAGCGCCCTTGTCCAGCTTGGCGTCTTCCCAGATCCAGCACGGGTTGAAGATGTCGACATACATCATCGGCCGCTTGTCGAAGGCGGCCGGCGCGTCGTCGATCAGCGTCAAGGGCACCTTCTCGGTGCAGGCCTTCAGCTGGCCACTGACGCGAGTGTCCAGCAGGGCCGGCGTGATGGTCCAGGACCGCGCGCGGCCCAGGGCCTGGCCTTCGACGAAGGTCTGGGCCTTCACCGTCGCGCCGCTGGTCAGCGCCAGGGCGCCCGCATAGACGCTGGAGGCCGCCGTCGGGGCCTTGCCGTCGGTGGTGTAGCGGATCTCGCCGACGCCAAGGCCGGTCGAGAGAACCAGATTGGTCTTGCCGCTCTCGCCCTCCGACGGCGAGCCTTGCGGCTCGAACGGCACGGTGTTGGCGGCGACGCCCAGGATCTTCAGGCGGGCCATCTCGGCCGGCAACCGGCGGGCGAAGTCGTCCCAGTTCGCGTCCGCTTCAGACGACCAGCCGCGCTCGGCCAGGGCCACGGCGCGCGGGAAGGCCATCAGCTCCATGCGCTGGTCGGTCTGCATGTGCTCGGTCCAGACATTGGCCTGGACGCCCAGGATGTGCTCGCGCTCGTCCGGGGTCAGCTGGGCCGGGGCCGGATCGAAGGCGTAGACGTCCTTCAGGCTGGAGACATGGCCACGACCGGTCGGCTCCTCGGGCGACGTGCTCTGGCGGTTGTCGAGATAGAGCACCGGATGCGGCGACAGCACCGTGTCGTGGCCCTGCTTGGCCGCGGCGATGGCGCCGTCGATGCCGCGCCAGGACATGACCGTGGCGTTGGGCGCCAGGCCCCCTTCCAGGATCTCGTCCCAACCGATCAGGCGGCGGCCGCGCCTGTCGAGCGTCTTGCCGACCCGCTGGATGAACCAACTCTGCAGTTCGTGCTCGTCCTTGAGGCCCAGTTCCTTGATCTTGGCCTGGATCCTGGGGCTGGCCTCCCACTGGTCCTTGACCGCCTCGTCGCCGCCGACGTGGATGAAGGTCGAGGGGAAGATGTCCATCACCTCGTTCAGCACGTCGTCGAGGAAGGCGAAGGTCGCGTCGTCGGTGTTGTAGAGCCAGGGAAACACACCCCAGTCGCCCATCTTGCTGGCGTCCGGCGCGGCCGTGCCGAGCGAGGGGTAGGCGACGATCGGCGCCAGAGCGTGGCCCGGGGTCTCGATCTCCGGCACCACGGTGATGTTACGGGCGGCGGCGTAGGCCACCAGCTCACGGGCCTGATCCTGGGTGTAGAAGCCCCCGTACTTCGGATAGCCGCGCGCCGCGCCCGGATCGGTGCGCCAGGCGCCGACCTGGGTCAGCTTCGGATACTTCTTGATCTCCAGCCGCCAGCCCTGGTCGTCGACCAGGTGCCAGTGGAAGGTGTTGAGCTTGTGGGCCGCCATGGCGTCTATGACCGCCTTCAGCGTGTCCAGCGACTGGACGTGGCGCGCGCTGTCGACCATCAGGCCGCGCCAGGCGAAGCGCGGGGCGTCCTCGATCGACGCGGCGGGCACGGCGACCGGGCCCTTGGCCGCGTCCGGCGTCGCCAGCTGCCACAGCGACATGGCGCCGTAGAACAGGCCCGCGCGCTTGGCGGCCGCGATGGTGACGGATGTCGGCGAGACGTCCAGCTTGTAGGCCTCGCCCGCAGGGCCTCCGCGGGTCAAGACGATGGCGGCCTCGCCGACGGCGGGCGCCCCCTCGACCACGCCGGGCTTGAAACCGCGAGAGCGCTGAATCAGGTCGGCGAGTTGGGTGGCGACACCCTTGGCCTCGACATCACCCTTGGCGACGTGGATGCGGGTGGCGGCGGACAGCTGGAAGGCCCCTTCGGCGCGAACCGCCTTGGCCGGCGCGGGGGTCAGGGTCAGGCCGGCGGAGTCGGCCAGGGCGCTCGTCGCGAGCGCGGAAGCCAGAACAACCGCCGAAACGGCGATGGTGCGCAGCGGAGTCTTGGTCACGCGGCCTCGCGGGGGAACAGGCGGCAAAAAGCGGGCGGGACAGCCAGGCCGCCCCGCCCCAGCTCCATGCTTGCAGTCAGGAGGTGTTCGATCAATGCGCCGTGGTGGCGGAGGCCCCGTGAGGAGCCCCCGCCACCGAGCGGCCTAGAAGGCCACGTTCAGCGTGGCCTGCAGCTTGCGGCCCGTGCGATAGACGCCGCGCGGCAGGGCCGTGGTGTTGGCGTAGGCGTAGTACTCGCTGTCCAACAGGTTCTGGCCGGACACCGACATGGTGATGTTCTGGTTGATCGCGTAGCCGACCGTCGCGTCCAGCGTCTTCGACGCCTTGACGAACATGTCGTCGCCGCGGTCGACGCCCGTGAAGTACTTCGAGCGCCAGTTGAACGTCGCCCGGGCCGAGAACGGACCATGTTCGTAGAAGGGGCTGACGTTGATCTGGTTCTTCGAGTTGTACGGCAGCGGCGCCCCGCCCTGGCCGGAGCCGTCGGCGTAGGTGTAGTTGGCCAGGAGGCCGAAACCGTAGGCGAAGTTCTGCTGGTAGGCGACCGCCAAGCCCTTCACTTCGGCCGAGCCCGCGTTGAACGGACGGCTGATCTGATAGGTCGTGACCTTGCCTTGCGACTGGTTGAAGTACGATTCCGGCTGCGTGCGGGTCAGGATGTAGTTCGAGATGTCCTTGTAGAACACTTCGGCCGACAGGATCGCTTGCGGCTGGAAGTACCACTCGGCCGAGGCGTTGACGTTGCTCGACTTGTAGGGCTCCAGGTTCGGATTGCCGCCGCCGCCCGTCAGGATGCCGTCCGACAGCCAGAAGTAGTTGGTCATGTCGGCGTAGTTCGGGCGGGCGATCACCTGGGCGGCCGCGAAGCGGAACACCAGGTCCTCGCGGGCGTCGACGATGATGTTCACGCTGGGCAGGACGTTGTCGTAGCTCTTCTTCGTCGTCGCCCAGGTCCAGTCGGCGGCGGCGTTGCAGGCCGCGCCGGGCTTGCAGACATAGCCGGCGCTGTCGACCGAGGTCTTCACGTAGCGGACGCCGAAGTTGCCGCGGACGTTGTCGGCCTTGAAGTTGGCCTGGGCGTACAGCGCGTCGATGTTTTCCTGGATGTTCCAGTTGCCGGCCGTGAACTCGGCGGCGGCGAAGATCGACGGCTTGGGCATCGAGGCGCCCGGAGCCAGCCACTTGCCGCTGTCGACGTACGAGACCATCGACTGGCCATCGATGCGGAAGCGGTTCGCCATCTGCTCGCCGACGCCGTCGAAACCCTTCAGATAGTTGCTGGGCACAGTCGACGGGTCGAACAGCGAGGCCGGGGCCGCGACGCCGGTGATGGCGATGCCCGAATACTGCTGGCCGGTCTGGTGCTCACGACGCTTGTAGCCGACCTGGACGCGCTGGATGACGCCGTCGAAGTCCTTGCCCAGATCGAGCTGGGCGTACTTCTCCTCGTCGCTGGTCGGCTTGCTGACCAGGTTGCCGCTCCAGCCCGGATCGGTCGCGAAGGCCGACGGATTGCCCATGACGTTGGTCGTGTAGGTCAGGCTGCCGGGGCTCTTGGGCGCGCCGGAGATGTCGACGGTGTAGTTGGCCCAGTTCAGGAACTCGAGGAACACCTGACGCTTGGTGCCGCCGTCGGCGGTCGACTTGCCGATCTCGCCCGACAGATCCCAGCCGTCGGCCTTGTACTGGCCCTTCAGGTGGTAGGTGTCCGACTTCAGCTCGGCCTCGCGGTACTGCACGTCCAGCACGCTCAGCGCGTTGTTGAACGAAGCCTTGGTGACGACGCCGTTGTTGACGGTGAGGTCCGTCAGGGCGCCCAAGCTGTTCCAGGTGTTGCCCTGGAAGGCGTACATCGACTGGTTGGTGTTGTCGTAGTCGGCCTTGATCTTCATCCAGTTGAAGTCGAACGACAGGGCGTCGGTCGGCTTCCACTGCAGGGCCGTGGTGTAGGTGGTGCGGGTGCGGTCCTGCTCGAAATACGAGGCGCCGAAGGCGTTCGGGCTCCGGGCCGTCAGGTTCGAGGTCAGGGTCGTGGCGCACGAGCCGGTGCAGCCCTTGGTCCGCGAGTCGACCGGGTTGTCCGGATTGCCGCCGGCCCACTGGTTGGCGGCCATGGTGCCGTAGCTCTCGACGCCGTCGCGACGCAGCTGGTCCTCGGCCCGCTGGACCGAGAAGCTGGCGCCGAAGGTCTGGGCGTCGTTCTTCCAGCTCAGGAGCAGCGAGCCCTGGGCGTCGCCCTTCTTGGAGCGATCATTGTAGAGATAGCTCACCGCGCCAGCAACGAGGCCGGCCTTCAGATCCAACGGCTTGCGGGTGTTGACGATGACCGTGCCGCCGATGCTGCCTTCGTCGATACGCGCTTCGGGCGACTTGAAGACCTCGACCTTGCCGACGATCTGCGGGGCCAGAAGGGCGTAGTTGAACGTGCGACCCGGAGAATCCAGGATGAACCAGTCGGCGGACGCCACGGTCTGGCCGTTGAGCAGAGTGCGGTTCAGCGCCGGGTCGGTGCCCAGGATGCTGACCTTCTCGCCTTGACCGAAGGCGCGGTCGACGGTGACGCCGGGCACGATGGTCAGGGCTTCGGCGACGTTGCTGCTCGGGAACTTGCCAACATCCTCGGCGGTGACGACGTCGACGATGGCGTCGGCGCGGCGCTTGGACTCGATGGACTGCAGCAGCGAAGCGCGGATGCCGGTGACAACCACCTCTTCCACGGCGGTGTTGTCTTGCGCGAAGGCCGGCGCGGCGGCCATGACGGCCAAGGCGCTGACTGATACAGCCAGCACGGATTTGCGGAAATTAGACATAACTCGGCTTCTCCCCATTTTTGCCGGGCCTACTGGACCGGAGCCGAACCCCGAAGCCCAATGTGATACCAATTTTCCGGGATGTTCCGCAGAAAGTGGCGCTTCTCAGGCCTCGGAAGAGAACTGTGACGGAAATTTTTCGGATGACAAGGCCAAAAAGAAACCAATTGCAGACCACGTTCTTATTGGTATGAAAATGGTCATATGCTATTCAACGCTCACTGAGGGGCGCCGCCGGTTTGCGCGGAGAAATCTGGTCGGGGGAGGCTGTAAATGACGTTTGCTGAACGGATCGGGCGGCTCGACACCGCCGATCACGCCCCGCTTTACAGGCAGCTGCAGCGCGCCCTGCGCGAGGCCATCCAGAAGAAGGTCTTGGCGCCCGACGACGCCCTGCCGGCCGAGCGCGATCTGGCGGACGAGTTCAGCGTCTCGCGCATCACGGTTCGCAAGGCGCTGGACGGCCTGGTCAGCGAGGGCCTGCTGACGCGCCGCCAGGGCGCGGGCACCTTCGTCGCCGCGCGCGTCGAGAAGAGCTTTTCCAAGCTCTCGTCCTTCACCGAGGATATGATTTCGCGCGGACGCGTGCCGCGCAGCGAATGGATCAGCCGCGCCGAGGGCCAGGTGACTCCCGAGGAGTCGCTGACCCTGGGGCTGTCGCCCGGCACGCCGGTCTATCGTTTCGCCCGGATCCGCTACGCCGACGGCGCGCCGATGGCCGTGGAGTACACCACCATCGCCGCCTTCGCCCTGCCCTCCACCGAAGTGGTCGGCGTCTCGCTGTACGAGGCGCTGGAGAGCACCGGCCACCGGCCCGTGCGCGCCCTGCAGCGCCTGCGCGCGGTGTTGTTCCAGGCCGAGCAGGCCGACTTGCTGGGCGTACCCGTCAAGGACGCTGGTCTGCTGATCGAGCGGCGCGGCTTCCTGCGCGACGGCCGGGCGGTGGAAGTCACGCAATCCTACTATCGCGGCGATGCGTACGATTTCGTCGCGGAACTGAACTCACTGTCGTGAGCGCCAGTCCCGAGCGTTTGGAGTCTGAGGAGTAAAGTTTGGAGGCGACCGTCTTGACCCGTCCCGAGACCCCCGCGCAGACGCGGCCGGCGCCCCGGAATCTCGCGCCAGAGTCCACGCGCATGTTCCTGGAAGCCGGCCAGGCCTCGGAGGTCACGGCGATCCAGCTGGCCGCCAACGCCCGCAAGATCGAGGCCCTGGCCGAGCGCCTGCGCGCCAACCCGCCGCGCGTCGTCGTCACCTGCGCCCGAGGCAGCAGCGACCACGCCGCGACCTTCGCCCGTTATCTGATCGAGACCAAGGCCGGGGTGTTGACCTCGTCGGCCGGTCTGTCGGTCAGCTCGGTCTATGACGCCTCGCCCAACCTGGAAGGCGCGCTGGTTCTGGCCATCTCGCAGTCGGGCAAGAGCCCCGACCTGCTGGCGGCCGTGAAAGCGGCCAAGGCCGCCGGCGCCTATGCGGTGGCCCTGGTCAACGTCGTCGACTCGCCCCTGGCCGAGCTGGCCGATGAGGTGATCCCGCTGCACGCCGGCCCCGAGCTCAGCGTCGCGGCCACCAAGTCCTACATCGCCGCTCTCGTGGCGATCACCCAGCTGATCGCCGCCTGGACCCAGGACGATGCGCTGACCCAGGCGCTATCGGCCCTGCCGGCCGCCTTGGCCGAGGCCTGGACGCTGGACTGGACCCCGGCCGTCGAGCGCTTGAAGCCGGCCCGCAATCTCTATGTCCTGGGGCGCGGCGTCGGCTTCGCGGTCGCCCTGGAGGCGGCCCTGAAGTTCAAAGAGACCTGCGGCCTGCACGCCGAGGCCTTCAGCGCCGCCGAGGTGCTGCACGGGCCGATGGCCCTGGTGAAGGCGGGCTTTCCGGCCCTGGTCTTCGCCCAGAACGACGAGAGCCGCGCCAGCGTCGACGAGATGGCCGAAGGCCTGCGCGAGCGCGGCGCCGATGTCCTTTTGGCCGGGCCCGGCGCCCCCGCGCCAGGCGCGCTGCCGACCCTGGCCAGTCATCCGGTCCTCGAACCGATCCTGATGATCCAGAGCTTCTACCGAATGGCCAATGCGCTTTCGGTCGCGCGCGGCTACGATCCCGACAGCCCGCCCCACCTCAACAAGGTCACTGAAACCGTCTGATGCAGGCTGCACTTATAAATGGCCGCGTCCTGATGGAAGCCGGCCTCGTCGAAGACAAGGCCATTCTGATCGAGAACGGCGTGATCGCCGCGATTGTCGACGCTGGCGCGATCCCGGCCGGCGCGCGAGCCCACGACCTGGCTGGCGGCCTGCTGGTTCCCGGCTATATCGACACCCAGGTCAATGGCGGCGGCGGCGTGCTGTTCAACGACTCGCCTACGCCCGAGGCCATCGCCGCGATCGGCGCGGCCCACAGGGCCTATGGCACGACCGGCTTCCTGCCGACCCTGATCAGCGACGACCTCTCGGTGGTCGACCGGGCTATGCGCGCCACTGAGCAAGCCATCGCGCAGGGCGTGCCGGGCGTGCTGGGCGTCCATATCGAAGGCCCGTTCCTCAACCCCAAGCGCAAGGGCATCCACGACGAGGGCAAGTTCCGCGTCATCGACGACGAGGCCCTGGACCTGCTGACCTCGCTGAAAGTCGGCAAGACCCTGGTCACCCTGGCTCCCGAGCGCACCACGCCGGACATGATCAAGCGCCTGGCCGACGCCGGCGTCCGCGTCGCCGCCGGCCATACCAACGCGCTCTACAAGACCATGCGCCAGGCGCTGGACCATGGCCTGACCGGCTTCACCCACCTGTTCAACGCCATGTCGCCGCTGACCAGCCGCGAGCCGGGCGCGGTGGGCGCGGCGCTGGAGAGCCAGACAGCCTGGGCCGGAATCATCGTCGACGGCCGCCACGTCGATCCGGTGACTCTGAAGATCGCCCTGCGCGCCCGGCCGCTCGACCGCTTCATGCTGGTGACCGACGCGATGCCGACCGTGGGCATGACCGACAAGCGCTTCGTCCTGCAGGGTCGCGAGATCGTCGTGCGCGACGGCGTCTGCGTCGACGAGAACGGCACCCTGGCCGGCTCGGACCTCGACATGGCCGGCGCGGTGCGCAACGCCATCGCGCTGCTGGGCGTCAGCCTGGAGGACGCCGTGATGATGGCCTCGGCCGCCCCTGCGGCGTTCCTGGGCCTCGAAGGCCGACGGGGAAGGATCGCGCCCGGCTTCGCGGCCGACCTCTGCCTGCTCGACGACGCGCTCAACGTCACGGCGACCTGGATCGACGGGGTCGCCAGGTAACCCTCCGCTCCGGCCGTCCCCGCAAAGAAAAAGGCCGCCGGTCACCCGGCGGCCTTTCCCGTTCACGCCTTGCGGCGTGACTACATCTTGTAGCGGACCCCGAACATGATGGTCCGGCCGAAGTGGTTGTATTCGTAGTTGCGATCAGCCGCGAGGTCGGTGAAGCGGTCGCGGTACTCGTCCGTCAGGTTCACGCCTTCCAGCGAAACCTCGAAGTTGTCGTTGAGGCGATAACGCATCGAGGCGTCGACATTGACGGAGCTGTTGTAGCCCTCGAACACGTTGCCGGTGTCGCTGGCGGCGTCGATATAGCCGCTGCGATAGGCGATCGAGGCCCGGGCGCTGAACTTGTCGGCCTCGTAATAGAGCGTGGCGTTGACCGCGCGCTTGGACAGGTCGAACAGCGACGCGCTTTCGTTACGCGCGACCAGGATCGGGAAGTTGCCCGTCGCGGTCGGGGCGGCGGTGGCCGCGCCATTGACCCGATAGTCGACGTTGGAGTCGACCAGCGTCAGGTTGGCGATGCCGCCGAAGTTCGACCAGAAGCCCGGCAGGAAGCTGAACGGCCCCTGCACGGCGAACTCGACGCCCTTCAAGGAAGCGCCCTTGCCGTCGATCGTGGTGCCGATCGTCCAGGGACGCCCTTCGGGATCGGCCGCCGCCGGCGAGCTGGCCAGGATCAGCGAGGTCGGCAGACCGGTCGACGCGTAGGTGCCCTGCACCGAAGTGCTGAGCGGGAAGCTGGCGATGTCCTTCTTGAAGACCGCGATCGAGAAGATCGACTCGCGAGCGAAGTACCATTCGACCGAAGCGTCATAGGCCTTGGCGCGATAGGGCTTCAGTTGCGGGTTGCCCGAGGTGACCCGATAGTTGAAGCCGTCCACCGAACCGCCGGGCGTCAGCGAGCTCAGGTTCGGGCGGGTCATGACCTTGGCGGCCGAGGCGCGCAGGATAACCTTTTCCATCGGATAGAGCACCAGGTTAGCCGCCGGCAGCCAGTCGTCGTAGCTGCGATCCACGGTGACGGTCTGGCCGCTGTTGATGCCGGTCGAGGTCTGCTCGGTCTTCACGTACCGCACGCCGGCGTTCAGCGCGTAGTCGAGATCGCCGATCTGGCTCTTCACGTCCATTTGGACGAAGGCGCCGGTGTCCTTCTCAGTGACGGCGCGGGTGTTACCGGCCTGCTGGATGAGAGGACGGCTGTAGAGATTGACCAGGGCCGCCGCCGCATCGAGGTTCGGAGCCGCCCAGCTGATCGTCGTGCCGGCCGGGGCCTCCGCGCCGGTCAGGGTGAAGTTCGTGGTCAGCGCCGAGGTGACCGGCGCCCCATAGGTCCCGGCCGCGCAGGTGAAGGCCGCGCAGTAGGTCGAATCGCGGGCCCCTTCGCGCAGGTTCAGATCGAACTGACGGAACGACGCCCCACCCTTCAGCGTGATCGCATCGTTCATCGCCCAGTCGCCATTCAGGCCAACGGTCTTGAACTTGTTGGTGTTGTTCGAGGGACGGTCGCGGAATTCGGCGAACTGGAAGTTCGTCGGATCGCTGATGCTGGTGCCGAACGCCAGCACCGGCTTCTTCATGTTGGTGTAGTCGTAGCTGTAGCCGGTGGCGTCCCGGTCGTCGAAGATGATCGTCGTCTCATACGGAATGTCGGCGTCCGACTTCGAGAAGCCGGCCAGACCCTGGATCTTGAACCGGTCCGAGAACTCGTGAGTCAGGTTGGCGCCGAGTTGGTAGAACGTGGTGTCCAGCTTGCGCTCGTAGTGCTCCAGGCGCACCCAGGCGTTGTCGAACGTGCCTTTGATCAGGTTGTTGTTGCTGTCCAGCGTGTAGTCGCGGACGTTGATCGAGCGCTCGTTGGAGCGGAACAGGACCTCGGCCCACTTCTCGTTGCGGGTGGCGCTGTACTTCGAATACAGGCCGTCGATCGACAGCTTGGTGCGGTCGGTCGGCGCATACTGGAAGCTGCCGGTCAGCCCCAGGCGCTCGCGATCATGGGTGACCTGGCCGTAACGCGGAATGCGAGGATGGAAGGCCAGCGCCACTTCGTTACAGGCCGCGCTGGGCACGTAGGAGCCGCCGCTGTTTTGCGTGGTGAAGCAGTTGGTCGAGCCCACGCGGTTGAAGCGGGCCTGGGCCCAGCGCACCGTGTTGTTGGTCGACTCGATCTGTTCCTGCTGGGAATAGGCGGCCGAGATCGACGCGCCCCACTTGCCGCTCGGATGACGGTAGTTGACCAGGCCGGCCAGGCGCGGCCCCAGATCCTTGCTCAGGCTGTTGTATTGGCCCTGGGCGCTGAGGGCGAGCGTGAAGCCGTCCTTCCCGGCCAGCGGATTGCCGGTGTTCAGGTCGACGACCGCGCCCAGAGAGCCTTCGTCGAGCGAAGCCTCGGCGGTCTTGTGGACGACCAGCGAGCTGAACAGCTCCGAAGCGAAGACGTTGAAGTCGAAGCCGCGCTCGCGGTTGGCGCTGGCGCCGTCCGAGGTGGTGGCGACGGCTTCCATGCCGTTGACCCGCACGCGGGTGAAGCGCGAGCCCAGGCCGCGGACGGTGATGGCGCGGCCTTCGCCGCCGTCGCGAACGATCGAGATGCCCGGAACGCGTTGCAGCGACTCGGCGAGGTTCTGATCGGGGAACTTGGCGATGTCTTCGGCGACGATGACGTCGACCGACGAGACCGAGTCGCGCTTGGCGTTAAGCGCGGCATCGAGCGACTTGCGGAAACCGGTGACCACGATGGCCTCGACTTCGTCGGCGGGCGGGGCCGCGACTTGGGCGTCAGCCGTCTGCGCGGTCGCCGCGCCGGCGAACGCCATCGCCAGGGCCAGAGCGCCGGCGGACACGCCATATTGCAGGGCGCGCACGCGTCCCGTGATTTTCTTGGACATAGAACCTCCTCCCGATGAGACCATTTGGAGACGGCGTTACCGCCGCCCTTGGCCTTCGTTCCGGCTTCGCGTCCTTCCCACGAAGCCGTCCTCCGGCCATAGATCTTGATTTTTGCCACCGGTGTCAGAAGCAGACACTCGTTTTTGACACCGGTATCAGAGCACTAACAAAGCGATTAGCGGCCGACAAGGCCACAAAGCGGACACAACCCTTCAGACTGTTGCAGCCGTTGCGTTTCCGACACATGGGACGGTTGGTCGCGGGGCCCGTCAGACCTCGTCGGGACGGTGGTGACTGACCTGATAGAGGCCTTCCAGCATCGCGTCGCGCTGAGCCGCCGGCAGCTGGGCGCCCATGGCCCGCAGCAGCTTCAAGGCGTTGAGATGCACGTCGACCGCGTCCCAGCGCCAGACCCCGGTTTCCGCCAGGCTGTCGGCCAGGGTGCAAAGCGACACCGCCGCCTTATCGACCCCCGTGTCGGAGACGAAATGTCCGACGTCGATGATCCGTGAGCTGAGCAGATAGAGCCCCTCGAACGGCTCATGCTCGCGGTCTTCGGCGCCCTTGCCGAAGCGGCGCTCGATCTCGGCCAGCGTTTCGTCAAGCGCGGCCAGCGAGGCCTCGCGCAGGCTCTCGACCCCCGCCTCGGCGGCGACGAGGGCGTCCTGGGCCAGGATGCCGCCCCGCTCCTTGATCATGTTGGCCAGGCGGTTGGGGGGACGGAATTTACGGACGGTCATATCTGCACCTTCGCTGGGCGCATCAGGTTGGCGATTTCATCATCCGACATGTTGGGCGTCTGCGCATCGCCCACCTCCGCCGGGAGGTCATCCTTCCGCCGTCCGTCCGTCCCCGGCGGGGGTCCCTCGTGCTTGAAACGTCGATCGGGCCCGATGTAGCTGTCGCACTCGATGAAGGCTCGCTCTTCCCGGGCCACCCAGAAGATACGCTCCAGCAGAACCTTGGGCGTGATCGGCTTGGCCACCACATAGTTCGACCCCGCGTCGCGCAGTTTGAAGATCTGCGAGGTGCGGGTGTGACCCGTGACCAGGATGACCGGGACATAGCGGTTGTTCTCGCCGCCTTCCTTCCGCAGCCACTCTATGAACTCTATGCCGTCGGTGACGGGCATCTGCACGTCGCTGATGATCAGATCGAAGGTCTTGGTGCGAATCAGCGCCTGGGCGTCCGCTACGCTTTCGGCGCGGAACAGCTGCTTGACGCCGAAGCCGGAGACCACCTGCGACAAAATGTCCAATGAGGCGCCGTTATCGTCCAGGACCAGAACCGTGGCCTTTTCGAGATTGATCCGCGTCGAGGGCAGGAGCGGGTCGGCCATCGCGCGCCTAGAAGAAGTCGAGTTCGCCGGGGTCGGCGCGCTCGCCCTGCCGCTCCTCGGCGCGCAGCCTCACGACCATGTCTGAAAGGCCCAGGCCGCTCAGCAGGGGCTCGATCGAGACGTTCCATTCTCCGGAGGCGTGCTGGCCGATGCGCTCGAGCACCTCGGACAGGCCGTGCAGGCGCTGGCTCAGTTCGTCCAGCGACTGCAGGCGCGTCAGGTTCTCCAGCGTCGCCCCGCCCTTGGCGAGGTCGCCAGCCAGGTGCTCGCAGTCCCGGCACAGGGCCGCGGCCGAGGCCAGCTCCACCGCTAGGCGTCGCGACAGCTCCCCGACCGGCAGGTGCTCGGTCGGTGCGATCGTCGGCGTCTGGAGCGGCAGCGCGGTCATCAGGCTCAGAACAGATCCACGTCGCCGCTGGCCACCGCCGGCATCGGCGGCGGAACGGGACGGCGGACATCCTGCGGCGCGTTGTCGACCGCCACCAGACGCTGGCGCACGCGCCCCGAGGTGGGCCAGAACTCGACGCGACGGGCCGAGACCCCGCCGGTGCTGGACGAGACGATCGGGATGCCTTCGTCGCGCAGGAAGCGTTCGGCGAAGGCGGCGTTGCTGGCGCCGACGTCCGAGAGACCGTCGAACAGCTTGGCCCCGCCGAAGATCTTGGCTTCCATCCGCTCGCGGCGGGCGCCCTTCTTCAGCAGATCGTTGATCAGCACTTCCATGGCGTAGGCGCCATAGCGCACGGCGTCGCCGCCGGTGCGGCCATCGCCCGAATCCGGCAGCAGGAAGTGGTTCATGCCGCCGACACCGGCTTGCGGATCGCGGATGCACGCGGCGATGCACGAGCCCAGCACCGTGGTCATCACCACCTGAGGGTCGCCGGTCACATGGCTTTCGCCCTGGGTCACGTGAACCTTGACCGCCCGTTCCGTGTCGTCGTTGTGGGAGAATGGCGTCATGTCAGCTGCCCGAACACTTGTTCGATCTTCTCTTTCAAGCCCTGAACCGTGAACGGCTTGACGCAGTAATTGTTGACGCCGAACTGCACGGCGCGCTGGACCAGCTCGCGGTCGGCGCGGCCCGTCAGCATGACGAAGGCGGTCTGGCGGATCGGCGGGTGCGAGCGCACCGCGCGCAGCAGCGCCAGGCCATCCATCTTCGGCATGTTGAAGTCCGAGATGACGAGGTTGGCGGGCTTGGCCAGGAGGTTCTTGAGAGCCTCCTCGCCGTCCGGCGCCTCACGGATGTCCTTGAAGCCGATCTGCTGCAACGCATTGCGGATCAGAGCCCGCATGGTGAGCTGGTCGTCGACCACGAGTACGGAGATGGTGCTAGCTTGCGGCATGGTTCATCGCCTCGCGGAGGCCAGATCGAGGATGGATTGGCCCATGTGGGACAGGGAGACCTGCTTCTCCACAGCGCCAATTTCGAAAGCGGAGCGCGGCATGCCGTAGACGACGCAGGAAGCTTCGTCCTGGCCCAGCGTCCTGGCGCCGGCCTTGCGCATGGCCAGAAGGCCCTGGGCGCCGTCGCGGCCCATGCCGGTCAGGATGGCCCCAACCGCCTTGTCGCCGACGGCGTTGGCCACCGAGTTGAACAGCACGTCCACCGAAGGACGGTGGCCGCTGACCGGGTCGCCCTGGACCAGGCGGCAGCGCAGGCCGGCCGAGCGAACGACCTCCAGGTGCGCCACGCCGCCGGGGGCGACATAGACCTTGCCGGGTTCCAGCAGGGCGCCGTCGACGGCTTCCTGCACCTTGGCCCCGCTGGCGCGATCCAGGCGCGCGGCGAAGCTGGCGGTGAAGGTCGCCGGCATGTGCTGGGTGATGACCGTCGGCGGGCAGGTCTCGGGGAACAGGGTCAGGATCGACAGCAGGGCTTCCACCCCGCCGGTCGACGAACCGATCGCCACGATGTCGCCCGACGGCATGAAGTCCTTGCGACGCACGGGCGCGGCGGCCGGCGCGGCGCCGGCGTTGGTGCGGACCGAGGCGCGGGCGGCGATCTTCACCTTGGTGACGATCTCGGCCAGGGCTTCCTGGGTTCCGGTGGCGTCGGCGGGCTTGCCCACGCAATCCACCGCCCCCAGTTCCAGGGCCCGCAGCGTCATCTCGGCGCCGGCCTGGGTCAGGGTTGAGACCATGACCACCGGCATCGGCCGCAGGCGCATGATCTTCTCGAGGAACTCGATGCCGTTCATGTTCGGCATCTCGATGTCGAGCGTGACGACATCGGGGTTCAGGGCCTTGATCATGCCCCGGGCCTCGAACGGGTCGCCGGCGCCGCCGACCACCTCGATCTCCGGGTCGCGATTGAGGGCCGCAGTGATCAGGCTGCGCATGGTGGCGGAGTCGTCGACGACGAGAACGCGAATCTTCGGCATCAGCGGCCCACCTTCCGATAGGCGGTCAGGCCGCAGCTTTCGAACGCGGTGACGTTGGCGCCCACGCGCTCGGAATGGCCGACATAGAGACGGCCGCCCGGCGCGAGGAGCGGCGCGAAGCGGCTCCAAACGCGTTCCTGGGTAGGTTCATCGAAATAGATCACGACATTCCGGCAGAAGATTGCGTCAAAAGGCCCCTTCATAGGCCATGACGGACCGTTGAGATTTAGTTCCCGGAACGCGACCAGGCTGCGGGCCGCGTCGCAAACGCGCCAGGCGCGTCGATCCGAGGCGTCGCGCTCGAAAAACTGGCTCCGGGCCGAGGCCGGGATCCCTTCCAGCAGCGATTCGTCGTAGACGGCCTCGCGACCGGTCGCCAGCACGTTGGTGTCGATGTCCGTGCCCAGGATCCGGATGTCCAGATCGGCCGCGTTCGGCCAGACCGACAGCACCGTGAAGGCCATCGAATAGGGCTCCTGGCCAGACGAGCTGGCGGCCGACCACAGCCGCAGCCGCCCCCCGGCGCGCACCTTGTCGGCGACGGGCTCCAGCACGTTGGCGCGCAGGTCGTCGAAGTGGTGCGGCTCGCGGAAGAAGCGCGTGACGTTGGTGGTCAGCGCCCGGAGCATCTCCTGGCTCTCGTCCTGGCCCTTGTCGCTGGCGACGAAGGCGCAGTACTCGGTGAAGGTCCGCAGACCCAGGGTCCGCAAACGCTTGGCCAGACGCGAATAGACCAGCGTCGCCTTGCTGTCGGGCAGGCTGATGCCGGCCAGGTCGTACAGCAGCGCGGCGATGCGCTTGAAGTCCTGGGTCGTGAACGCGAACTCGCCATCGACGATGGCTTCGCGACGTTCTGAGGTGGAAGCGAAACTCGTCATCAGGCGGCCAGGGCCTCCCGTTCGGGCAGGATGCGGTCCAAGGAGATCTCGCTGATCATGCGGCCCTCGATCGAGATGATGCCGCGCACGAAGTTGCGGACGGTGTCGCAGGCCATGTCGGGGGTGGGCTGCATCATGTCGTCGTTGATCGACAGGATGTCCGACACCGCGTCGACCAGCAGGCCGACGGTGCGGTCGCCCGCCTTGACCACGATGAAGACGCTGCGAACGGTCGGCTCGATCACCGGCATGCCCAGACGGCAGGCCAGATCCATGATCGGCAGCACCGCGCCGCGCAGATTGATCACGCCGCGCATGAAACCGGGCGACTGCGGAAGCACCGTGGCCGGGCTCCAGCCGCGGATCTCTCGAACCGCCATGATATCGACGCAGTACTCCTGGTCGCCGACGCGAAAGGAGATCAGTTCCCGGCGGTCAATGCCTGTGGCGGTGGCATGGTCGGTCATGACTTACTCCGCGGCGATGAGGGTGGGTTCTGTGGGGCGAGGCGCGCCGCCTTCGCGGCGGCGCATGGCGATCGTTGCGTCGACGTCGAGGATCAAGGCCACGCGGCCATCGCCCAGGATCGTCGCGGCGGCGACGCCTTCGACCTGCTGGTAGTTCTGCTCCAGCGACTTGATGACGACCTGGCGCTGGCCATGGATCGCGTCGGCCACCAGGGCCGCGCGAGAGCCGTCCTCGCCCTCGACCAGCAGCACGACGCCGTCGGTCGGGTTGGGGCTATGGTCGCGGTAGCCGAGCGTCAGGCCGACGTCGATCAGCGGCACGAAGCTGTCACGGACGGCCAGCACCGAGCCGACCGGCCCCAGCGGGCGAACCTCTTCCGGCTTCGGACGCAGGCTCTCGACGATGGCGGCCAGCGGCACGACCAGGGTCTCGCCGGCCACGTCGACCACCATGCCGTCCAGGACCGCCAGGGTCAGCGGCAGGCTGAGGGTGAAGGTCGAACCGTGACCCGGACGCGAGGTGATCGAGATGCGGCCGCCCAGGGCCTGGACCGAGCGCTTGACCACGTCCATGCCGACACCGCGTCCCGACACGTCCGAGATCTTGTCGGCGGTCGAGAAGCCCGGAAGGAAGATCAGGTTGTCGATTTCTTCGTCGGTCAGGGTCAGGTCGGGCGAGATCAGCCCCTTCTTGACCGCGATCGAGAGCACCCGCTCGCGGTTGATCCCCTTGCCGTCGTCCGAGACCTCGATGACGATCCGGCCGCTGCGGTGCAGGGCCGCCAGACGGACCACGCCTTCGGGATTCTTGCCGGCCGCCTTGCGCTCCTCGGGGCTTTCCAGCCCGTGGTCGATGGCGTTGCGCAGCATATGGGTGATCGGGTCGGACAGACGCTCGATGACCGTCTTGTCGACCTCGGTGTTTTCGCCGTCCATGACCAGACGGGCCTGCTTGCCCGTCATGTTGGCGACTTCGCGGACCAGACGCGGCATGCGCTGGAACACCGACTTCACCGGCTGAGCGCGGATGGCCATGACGCTGTCCTGGATCTCGCGGGTGAGCTGTTCCAGCTCATCCAGACCCATGGCCAGGTTGGAGGACGGGGCGATGCCATACTCGCCGACGCGCTGCGCCAGCATGGCCTGGTTGATGACGAGTTCGCCGACGAGATCGATCAGGCGGTCGATGCGCTCCGGATCGACGCGGATGACCGACTGCCCGGGACCTGGGACCTCGACCTGCGTGGCCTTCGGCGTCGGGGCGGCGGGCGCGGCGGGCTTGGCGGCCTCAACCACAGGCGCGTGGGCCGGCGCGACGGGCGCGACCTCGGCGACGGGCGCCAAAGCCGGTTCGGGGGCGTGAATTTCGATGACGGCCGGAGCGGCGGGCTCGACGGCCGTTTCAGGGATGGCCTCGGCGGCGGTCAGCAGCGAGGCCAGGGCGTCCTCGACCGCGGCTTCGCCACGGGTGATCTCCAGGTCGCAGTCACCGTCGACGAACTCGAAGACTTCGCGGATCGCGGTCTCGTCCTCCTCGGTCTCGAGGCGGACGCTCCAGGTCACGAAGGCGGCTTCGGGATCCAGGTCTTCCAGGGCCGGCAGGGCGCGATCGTCCAGCGTCGCCTTGATCGGACCCAGGCGGTTGAGCTCGCGCAGCAGCAGCGCCGTCTCGTTGGCCTTGCGGTAGAGGTCCGACTTCGGACGGATCGACACCGTCCAGACATTGGCGGGGATCAGGTCGGCGTCGGCGGCCTGCGCCTCGACCGAGATGGTCTGGGGCACGAAGACGAAGCCCAGATCGTCATCATCCATCGCTTCGTCGGCGGCCGCGTCGGAAGCAATCGTGGTCGGAGCCGGAGCGGCGTTCTCGATGATCGGAGCGGCGGCCGCCGGCGCGGGCGCGGCGTTCGGGTCGGTCCAGGTTTCCAGCTCGGCGGCCATGGCGGCCGAGGCGGCCATGTCGACATCGCCCAGGCCGCGCGCGGCGCTGACGTGGTCGGCCAGAATGTCGGAAGCGCGCAGCAGGACAGCCGCCAGCTCGACCGTATTGGGCACCGAACCGGCGCGCACGGCGTCCAGCAGGGTCTCGAACACGTGGGCGAAGCGCACCAGCGGCTCGAGGCCGAAGGCGCCGGCGCCGCCCTTGATCGAGTGGACGGCGCGGAACACGGCGTTGACCGTTTCGCTGTCGCCGGCCCCTTCCTGCATGGCCAGGAGACCGCCTTCGAGGTCGGCGAGGAGCTCCTCGCATTCCTGGAAGAAAGTAACCTTGATGGCCTCTAGCTCGTCCATGTCCCGTACGTCCTAATTCGCGTCTAGCAACGGGTAGTCAAAATTCGGTACGCGGTACTTGGGCCTGGATCAGCCGGCCCCGGACCTAGGCGGCGACGCGGCGGATGGCGTCGACCAGCTTTTCCGGGTTGAACGGCTTGACGATCCAGCCCGTCGCGCCGGCTTCACGAGCCCGCTGCTTCTTCGCCGGGTCGCTTTCCGTGGTCAGGACCAGGATCGGGATGGCGCGATAGTCGTCATCGACCCGCACCGCCTCGATGAAGCCGAAGCCGTCCAGCTTGGGCATGTTGATGTCCGTGATGATCACGTCGGGGCGATGGGCGGAGAGAACCTCCAGGCCATGTTCGCCGTCGACCGCTTCGACCACGTTGAAGCCGGCGCCGGCCAAGGCCATGCGCAGCATGTCCCGCATGGTGCGGGAATCGTCGACCGTGAGAATCGTACGCGTCACGACTCAGCTCCTTGGAATTCCGCCGAGAGGAGCGCCCCTTCGGCGCCGAAAAGACGGGTGGTTTCGACAAAGGCCTCGGAAGGCCCCTTGATGGAAAAGGCTTGCCCGTCCTGGTCCCACGCCTTGCGGGCGGCCAGCAGAACCTGCAGGCACAGGCCGCCGAGGCGACGGACCTGATCGGCTTCCACGGTGATCGCCGCGCCGCGGCGTTCGAGGAAGGCGGCCTTGAGAGGGGCCGCGGCCTTCAGATCCAGGGTTTCGGGCAGCGCGATCGCGGCGGCCATCAGAATTCCTCCCAACCATCCGTGGCGGGGGCCTGAGCGACAGCCGCCGAACCACTGCTCCGGCCCGGACGGGCGAAGGTGTTCAGGCGGGCCTGCTGCTCGGCCACCGGGTTGCGCGCCGGAGCGTGCTGCGCCGCGTCGGCCATCGCCGGGCGGGTGTAATTCGAAGCGCCGTTCCCAACTTGGAAGCGGGCCATCAGGCGCACCAGTTCACCGGTCTCGCCTTTCAGCGAGTGCGTCGCGGCGGTCGATTGCTCGACCATGGCGGCGTTCTGTTGCGTGACCTGATCCATCTGGTTCACGGCCGTGTTGACTTCATTCAGACCGGTCGCCTGCTCCGCGGCCGAAGCCGCGATCTCGGTGACCAGAGCGTCGATCTCACCGACCTTCGCCACGATCCGTTGCAGCGCCTCGCCCGTCTGGCCGACCAGGCTGACGCCTTGGCTGACCTGCTGGGTCGAGCTGGAGATCAGAGCCTTGATCTCCTTGGCCGCTTCGGCCGAGCGCTGAGCCAGGGCCCGAACTTCCTGGGCGACGACCGCGAAGCCGCGGCCGGCTTCGCCCGCGCGCGCGGCCTCGACGCCGGCGTTCAGGGCCAGAAGGTTCGTCTGGAAAGCGATCTCGTCGATCACCCCGATGATCTGGCTGATCTGCTTGGACGAGTTTTCGATCTCCCCCATCGCCGACACTGCCTGATGAACGACCTGGCCGCTATGCGTCGCTTCGCCACGCGTCGTCGAGACCACGTCCGAAGCCTGGCGGGCGCCCGAGGCCGTGCGGCGCACGGTGGCGGTCAGCTCGTCCAGGGCGGCGGCGGTTTCTTCCAGGCTGGCGGCCTGCTGTTCGGTGCGGCGCGACAGGTCGTCCGACGCGTGGGCGATCTCGTCGGCGCCGGTGCGCAGGCCGTCGGTCGAGGCGGCGATGACCTTCATCGTCTCCTGCAGCGAACCCATGGCGCCGTTGAAGTCGTCCTTCAGCTTGCGGTACTCGCCGGGGAAGTCGGCGGTCACGCGGAAGGTCAGGTCGCCCGAGGCCAGCTTTTCCAGGCCCTGGGCCAGGTTGCTGACGACGGTCGAGGCTTCCTGAGCGGCGGCGGCGGCGGCGGCTTCCTTGGCGCGGCGTTCGTCGGCCGTGAGGGCGGCGGACTTTTCCTGCTCGGCGCGCAGCGTGTCGAGGTGCAGTTGGTTGTCGCGGAAGACCTTCAACGCCGTGACGATGGCGCCCAGCTCGTCGCCGCGCGTCAACTTCTCCAGGTCGATGGTGTTGTCGCCCTTCGACAGCTTGTCGGTGGCGCCGGCGATGTCGTTGATCGACTTGCGGGTCGTCATGACGGTGAACCAGGCCAGACCGCCGACAGCGGCGAGGGTGATTAGCGACATCACGATCGTAACGCTCATCGCGGCGGTCGCTTCGGCCTGACGCTTGGCGCTCTCGGCTTCGATGCGCTTGTTGGCGGCGTTGACGACCTGGTCGAGCGTGCCGGTCATCTTGGCGTACTGTTCTTCGAACGGCGCGATGAAGCCCACGGCCATGTTGAAGTCGACGCCGATCATGCCGCTGACCGTGTCGATGGCGCTGCGGCACTCATCGAGCTGCTTGATCAGTTCGACGATCTTGGGTTGTTCAGCCGCTGGCAGCTTGGCCTTGAGCGCGGCCAGCTCCTTCTTGATCGAGTCGGTCTCGGTCAGCACGGCGGCCATGCGAGCGTCATTCTTGGCGACGTCGATGTTACCGGCCTTGTGGGTCATGACGGTGTAGAGCTCACCGTTGACGTTCGAAATGCGCTTGGAAATCTTCTGGATTTCCAGGTTCTCGCGCATGTCCCTTTCAACGACCTGCTTCATGGCCGCCGACTGGCTTTTCTGAACGACGATGGCGCCGCCGGCCATGAGAGCCAGCATGAGCAGCGCGAAAGCCGGCGCAAAGCCGATTTTGATGATCAACGGCAGATCGACAAGACGGATCCGTTTCATCGCGAGGTCCCCTCCAACCAGCGCTCCGTGCCCACGGATCGCTAAACTGAAGCCGGATAATCCCGATAGATTCCTAACAACCTCTGACTTGGTTAAAGGGAATTCGATATAACCTTCACTTGCGGCCTCCAGACGGTCATTTGGCCGCAGGCCACGGGCGCGGCGTCTATAAGGAGGGGCTCCCATAGCGCGAGTCCCGCGAAGGCGAGGCGATGGTTACTCGGCAGTAAACTACAATATTATTTGGCGACTCAGACTCTCTTAACTCGCTTCTGCGAGAAAGCCCCTGCGTCCGATTGGCGCGTCGTCCACAGGACGTGACACTTTTACTTGGGAGCAGCGGGATGAAATATCCGATCGCTATTGCCGCGGGAATCGCTGGCAGCTTTTTCGTCGCTCAGGCCGCTTCGGCCGCCGGCGGTTTTGAAGACCAGATGGGCCGTTGCCTGCAGCAGTTCGCGAACACCCGCGACGCCGCCCAGGTGATGCTGGAATGCACCGCCGACGCCGGCAAGCTGTCGGACTGCAAGGTCGTCGACAACAGCGCGGCCGGCAAGGGCTTCGACAAGGCCGCCATGTGCATCGCCGAAAAGCTCCCCATGGGCGCCAAGACCGGCACCGTGAAGGTCCCGTTCCGCTTCCCGGGCGGCGCGTAAGCGTCAATCCCTTCCGGGGAACACATAACGCCCTCGCCGACACCGTCGGCGGGGGCGTTCTGCTATTCGCAGGTCAAGATCCGCGTCTGCCCCGCGCCTTTACTCAGAACTCTTCCCACTCTTCCTTGAACGCCGCGGCCGCATTGCCTCGCGTCGCTGGAGCGGAGCCGCCGGGGCGGCTGACGGGGCGGGCGACAGGCGGCGCGCGCGTCGGCGTGGGCGTCGCCGGCGCGGCGGCCTTCTGGCGCGCCGAGATCGAGAATGTCGCCACCTGCTTGACCAGTTCCAACGTCTGACCCTTGAGGGAATGGGTCGCGGCCGTCGTCTGCTCCACCATGGCGGCGTTCTGCTGAGTGACCTGGTCCATCTGATTGACGGCCGTGTTCACCTCGTTGAGCCCCTGGGCCTGCTCCTGGGCCGAGCTGGCGATCTCCACGATCAGGGCGTCGATTTCGGCCACCTTGTCGACGATGCCGCGCAGGGCCTCGCCCGTCTGGCCGACCAGACCCACGCCGCGATCGACCTGGGCGGTCGAGCTGGCGATCAAGGTCTTGATCTCCTTGGCCGCGTCGGCCGATCGCTGGGCCAGGGCGCGGACTTCCTGCGCCACGACGGCGAAGCCGCGACCGGCCTCTCCCGCGCGCGCCGCCTCGACCCCGGCGTTGAGGGCCAACAGGTTCGTCTGGAAGGCGATCTCGTCGATCACCCCAATGATATTGCCGATCGACCGCGAGCTGGTTTCGATCTCGCCCATGGCGGCCACGGCCTGGTCGACGACGATGCCGGACTTCTCGGCCTCGGCCTTGGCGCCGATCACCACGTCCTGCGCCTGCTTGGCGCCGGCCGCCGAACGGCGGACGGTCGAGGTGATCTCGTCCAGAGCCGCCGCCGTCTCTTCCAGGCTGGCGGCCTGCTGTTCGGTGCGGCGCGACAGGTCGTCGGCGGCCTCGCCGATCTCGTCGGCGCCCGAGCGGATCCCGTCGGTGGCGTCGGCCACGCGGCTCATCGCCTGCTCCAAGATGCCGACGGCGTTGTTGAAGTCGTCCTTCAGCTTCTGGAACTCCGGCGTCACTTCGGCCGACAAGCGGCCAACCAGATCGCCCTGGGCCAGGCGGTCCAGTGCGTCCCCCAGAGCCTGGACCACCGCGTTCTGGCTGGCCTCGTTGGCCAGGCGCACCGCCTCCAGGCGCTGGCGTTCGGCCTCGATGGTTTCCAGATAGATCGAGATGGCGAAGTCCATGTCCAGCATGACCGCCTTCATCAGCGCGCTCACCGCGTCGCCGGCCTTCGCCGCGTCGCCCTTGGCCATGAAGCCCTTGGGCCACTCATGGTCGATCGTGGCGCGGATCAGGTGCTCGCTGACCACCGCGTAGCCGCCGATGTACCAGCGCGGCTCCAGGCCGATGCGGGCGTGGGTCTGGCCGATGGCGCGCACGGCCTTGACGTAGGTGTCGTCGAACTCGGCGCGCGAGATCAGGTCCCAATGGGCCTGCTGGCGGCTCGAGGCGGACTGCATGTGCTTGTCGTCGGCGAAGAACTTGCGGGTCTCGGGCGTGGCGCGGACCTTGGCGTAGAAAGCATCCAGGGCGGGGCCGACATTGGCGCGGACGACGGGCTGAAGCGCGCGGAGGGCCGCTCGCGCCTTGTCGTCCAGACCCATGAAAGCCACTCGTTCACTGATCGCGTGATCCTGGCTCATGGCCGTCCTCGTTCTAAAATCCTGGGACAACCTCGTCTGGCATACTTAACGCCAGCTTAAATATTCTCCGCACGCGGGCGACAGGATGACGCATACACTCAAGGGTCGCGGATATTCCTTTGAGTAACGACGCGTTAAAGACATTTGCGCGCATGGAAGAGAGCCGCCTCCATGCGGCGTGACGCCACGGCTCCGCCGAGCGTCTAACGCGACATCTCGCCGCGGCCTAGCCGCCGCGCTTCAAGGTCTCGCGGGCGATGACCAGCTGCTGGATCTGGCTGGTGCCCTCGTAAATCCGGAAGATCCGCACGTCGCGATAGAGACGCTCGATTCCATAGTCGGCGACATAGCCGGCCCCGCCGAACACCTGCACCGCCCGGTCGGCGACGCGGCCGACCATCTCCGAGGCGAACAGCTTGGACGCCGCCGCCTCCAGGGTGACGCCAACGCCGGCGTCGCGCTTGCGGGCGGTTTCGAGCACCAGGGCCCGGGCCGCCAAGGCCTCGGTCTTGCTGTCGGCGATCATCGCCTGGATCAGCTGGAAGCTGGCGATCGGCTGGCCGAACTGCTTGCGCTCGCTGGCATAGGCCACGCAGTCGGCGATCAGCCGCTCGGCCACGCCGACGCAGACGGCGGCGATATGCAGCCGACCGCGGTCCAGCACCTGCATGGCGACCTTGAAGCCCTCGCCTTCCTCGCCCAGCCGGTTCCAGGCCGGCACGCGAACATTGTCGAAGGTGACATCGTGGATATGGGCGCCCTGCTGGCCCATCTTCTTCTCAGGCTTGCTGACCGACAGGCCGGGCAGATCGCGCGGAACCAGGAAGGCCGAGACCCCCGACCCGCCCTTGGCGTCGGGGTTGGTGCGGGCCATCACCGTGAACAGCGAAGCCTTGCCGGCGTTGGTGATGTAGCGCTTGGCGCCGTTCAGGACGTAGCAGTCGCCGTCCAGCGTGGCGCGGGTCTGCACCGCGGCGCTGTCGGAGCCGGCTTCCGGCTCGGTCAGGGCGAAGGACGTGATGATCTCGCCCGACGCGATGCCCGGCAGCCACTTGGCCTTCTGGTCGTCGGTTCCGAACATCACCAGGCCCTGGCTGCCGATGCCGACATTGGTGCCGAACACCGAGCGGAAGGCCGGCGAGGCGCGGCCCAGCTCGACGGCCACCAGCGCCTCTTCCTCCATGTTGAGGCCCAGGCCGCCGAATTCTTCTGGGATCGACAGGCCGAAGAGACCCAGGCCCTTCATCTCCTCAACGATGTCGGCGGGCACCGCGTCGTCCTCGGCGACCTTGGCCTCGATCGGCCGCAAACGCTCGGCCACAAAGCGGGCCACCGTCTCGATCAGCTGCTCGCGGGTTTCCAGATCGAGGGCCATGCGCTTCTCCCGGCATCAAACACTTGTTTTGACGCGGACTGTAGCGATGGCCCCCAAGAATGGAAGAGAGCGATTGGAAGAGCCTAGCGCGCCGCCTTCTCCGCCTGGGCCAGCACGCTCTTGCGCATGCCGTAGGCGAGGTAGACCACCGCGCCGATGATGTGGGCGAACAGGAAGTAGATCTGGGTCTTGGCCGGCAGGCTGTAGAACAGATAGAGGCACCCCAGGATGCCGGCGGGGGCCACGATCTGCCAGGCCGGGGTCGAGAACACGCGCGGGCGGTTCGGCTCGCGCCGGCGCAGCACGATCACCGACAGGCCCACGGCGATGAACGCCGCCAGGGTGCCGGCATTGGCCAGCTCGGCGATGTCCTTCAGCGACAGGAAGCCCGACAGCACCGCCGACAGGGCGCCGGTCAGCAGGGTCATCAGCACCGGCGTGCCGGTCTTGGCGTTGACCTTGGAGAGAGCGCGCGGCAGCAGGCCGTCGCGGGCCATGACGAAGAAGATCCGGCTCTGGCCGTACATGAAGGCCAGGATCACGGTCGGCAGGGCCACGACGGCGGCCAGGGCCACCAGCTGGGCCATCTTGCCGTGCTGCAGGCTCTCCAGGATGAAGACCAGCGGTGCCTCGCTCTTGGAGAAGATCTCGGTGCGCGACGCGCCGATCGAGGCGGCGGCGACGATCATGTAGATGGCCGTGCAGGCGGCCATCGAGCCGACGATGCCGATGGTCAGGTCGCGCTTGGGGTTCTTGGTCTCCTCGGCGGCGGTCGAGACCGCGTCGAAGCCGTAGAAGGCGAAGAAGATCAGGCTGGCCGCGGCCATCACGCCGATCTTGGCGGCGTCCGGCGCGGCCCCGGCCGGCACATGGGCCGAGAAGCCGTTGGGCATGAACGGGGTGAAGTGGCTGGCGTCGAAGGCCGGCAGGCAAAGGGCGACGAAGATGACCAGGGCGATGATCTTCACGAAGACCAGGACCATGTTGACCGTGGCGCTCTCGCGGGTGCCCAGGGCCAGCAGGCCCGCCACCGCCATCGAGATGATCACGGCCGGCAGGTTGACGACGCCGCCGGCGTGCGGTCCGGCCAGCAGGTAGTCGGGAAAGCCCGCCATCTTGAACAGGCCATGAGCGTGGGCCGACCAGCCGACGGCGACGGCCGCGCAGACCAGGGTGTATTCGAGGATCAGGCTCCAGCCGACGAACCAGGCCACCGGCTCGCCCATGGCCGCATAGCTGTAGGTGTAGGCGCTGCCCGCCGCCGGCATCAGGGTCGACAGCTCGGCGTAACACAGCGCGGCGCAGGCGCAGACCGCCCCGGCGATCAGGAACGACAGGATCACGCCCGGCCCGGCCAGGCCCGCGCCGACGCCGGTCAGGGTGTAGATGCCGGTGCCGACGATGGCCCCGACGCCCAGGGCGACCAGGTGCGGCCAGCTCAGGGTCTTCTTCAGCTGATGGCTGTCCGCGTGGCCCGCGGTGATGGTGTCGATCGCCTTGCGACGCGTCCAGATGCTCAAAATCAGGTCCCTCCGACTCTTGGGGCGGACCATGGAGCGGGTTTCGTTCCCCGCCAAGGCCTGATCTTTAGAAGAATATTCTCGTCAGGGCGTAGGCCAGGACCGCGACGGCGACGGTGACCGTCGCCAGCATGACCGCCAGCTTGGGCTCGACCTCGAGCAGGGCCTTGGGGCCGAGCTTGGCCGAAATGGCCCCGACGCCGGCCAGCAGCAGGAAGCCGGAGCAGGCCGCCATGGCCGCGACCAGGGCCGGCGGGATCAGGCCCAGGCCGCGGGCTGCGGCGAGAGCCGCAAAGCCTAAAACAAAAAGCGGCGGGGCCTTCAGCCCGCCGACCACGCCGCCTTGCTGGGTGCGGGTCAGCATCAGGCCGATCAGGACGACCGCCGGGCCCAGCCAGACGATGCGGGCCAGCTTGGCCAGGGCGGCGGTGCTGGCCGTCTCGGGCGAAACCGAGGCCCCGGCGCCGGCCACCTGGGCGACGTCGTGGATCGAGAGGCCGAAGAACACGCCCGACTGGTGGGCGCTCAGGCCCAGGGCGTGGGCGATCGGCGGATAGGCCAGCATGGCCACGGTCGACAGCAGGTTGACGCCGACGATGACCAGCGCCGTCGTGCGCTGGTTGGCCGGACTGGCCGGCGCGGCCTGCGACGCGGCCAGGGCGGCGGAGGCCCCGCAGATCGAGCAGGCGGCGGCCGCGATCAGGGCCTCGGCGAACGGCAGGCCCAGGGCCGTGCCCGCCAGCGCCCCGACGCCCAGCCCGCCCAGCACCACCGCGCCGCTGGCGACGATGGCCGGACCGCCCAGAGCGGCGAACTCGCTCCAGCTGATCTGGGCGCCCATCATGGCCACGCCCAGCCGCAGGCCGGGCTTGGCGAAGACGTCGAGACCCGCGCCCAGCTGGGCCTGCAGGCCCAGGGCGCCGAGCATCATGCCCAGCACCACCGCGACCAGCGGCGCCGGAGCGTGCAGGTTCGCGGCCAGCAGCTTGGCCAGGATCGCCAGCAGCAGGCCGGCGATCAGGCCGGGCCCCAGCCTGCCGGCGCTCAGGCGCAGGGCGGCGGTCGTCATCCGCGGACGGTCTCGCCGGAGATTTGCCCCGAGAGCGGCGCGGCGGCGGCGAAATGGGCGTCGGCCTTGGCGCAGCGGCTGGACAGCCGCTCGTGCAGCCGGCGCACCGTCTGGCTGCCGGTGCGCTCGAAGGCGAACGGCAGCAGACCGTGGACGAGACAGGCCAGGCCCGCGCCCAGCAGGGTGAAGCCGAAGCTCCAGGCCACGCCCATATGCTGGCCATAGCTTTCGCCGACCGACTTGGGATGACGCGTGAAGGACAGGTCCATGGGAGCCCCGTTGCTGTGCCGAGGCCCCCTAGGATGGCGAGGATTCGAAGAAAGACATGGTTTGAAAGGTTACCCGTTCCGCGATACGGAGAATTTCATTCTCCAAAACAGGGGATCGCGAGATGATTGATCTCGATCAGGTCGACCGCCGCCTCCTGGCCATCCTGCAGGAGGACGCCACCGTCGCCATCGCCGAGCTGGCCGAGCGGGTCGGCCTGTCCCAGACCCCGTGCTGGAAGCGGGTCAAGCGCCTGCAGGACGCCGGCGTCATCACCGCCCGCGTCGCCCTGCTGGACCGCGCGGCCCTGGACCTGTCCCTGACCGTCTTCGTGGCGGTCAAGACCGGCCGCCACGACGAGGCCTGGCTGACCCAGTTCGCGGCCGGCGCCAGTTCCCTGCCCGAGGTCGTCGAGTTCTACCGGATGAGCGGCGAGGTCGACTATCTGCTCAAGGTCGTGGTCAAGGACATCGCCGCGTACGACCGCTTCTACAAGCGCCTGATCGCCACCGCCCCGCTGACCGACGTCTCGTCCAGCTTCGCCATGGAGCAGATCAAGTTCACGACGGCGCTGCCGATCTGCCCGAGCTAGGCTCACGGCTTCGCCGCTTCACGCGGCGCGACCGCTGAAGGCGTGTGGGGAGGCGACGGAGCGGCCGGGCGAACCCGGAGACCGTGAGGTTTGTTTTTGTTTCGGCTCGCTGACCGCTCCGCCAGGCTGTTCTTGCCCGTGAGGTCGGGAGGCGTGAGCGTTATCTGCTCGGGTCCCCGTTTACCCCCGGACGGGCGCGGACCAAGTCGATCGGCTACATCCGTCTCGACCCCGACGATCCACGATAGGCGGCTTGTACGATCACCGCCCTGTCGATCCGCTGTCGGCTTTGGCCCCGGAGACTGCCCGTTCGCCAACCGATCCGCCTAAAGAGTACGGACGGGGCGACTTTCGAGCCTCCGGGAACCGCCAGCGGCCCCGCTCAACCTACCCCCGCCGCCGTATTGGGCCGGATCCAAACGCCCTCCCCCGCGACGGGGACGCATTGAGTATCGCGGCGGATTCAACGCGGATCATTCAGCGGCGTGAAAAATCGACAAGCCATTGATTTCGTGGGGTTCGGCGCCGCGAACGCCGAGGATACAGCCCCCTCAATCCCCGTAGATCCTCCCCCGCGATGCGGGGGAGGTGGCCCAGAGGGCCGGAGGGGGCCAGCTGGACCTATGCCGCGCTAGCCCCCTCAGTCGCTCCGCGACAGCTCCCCCGCATCGCGGGGGAGCATCTGGGGCGTGCGCCCTCTTCCCGTCCAAGCCGCCTTCCGCCCCGGAAGAGCGCCCGCCTTACATCTCACGGCGAGACGATCGCAGGGCTGTCCAGGTCACTCAAGGACCGCCCTCCGGGCGGCCGCGCGCGGCGGCGAAGCCGTCCTTGACTGACCTGGACAGCCCTGCACGCTGCAGCCTCCAAGAGATTTAAGGAGGACGCCCGGCGCGGGCGTCGGCTTTGCCTCGCCTGAGGCATTGGAAGGCCCGCCGCCTTAGACGGGATAGCCTTCCATTTGGTAACCTAGGCGCGACTTTCGTTCTTGATATATTCCACTCAGCCGTGCCAATCTTGACTCTATGAAGTTCCCACGGCTCAGCCTCTATCGGACCGGTGGCACGACCACCAATATGAAGCTCAGCTTGCCCGTCCCGCGAACGCCCGACGGCAGGGCTTACCGCTTCTCGCCGAACGAGGACGCGCAACCGCGCCACTTTGTAATAGGCAGCGTCGTGGCCGACGTACCGCTTACCGCAGAGCTCCGCGCGCGAATGAAGCACGATCCGCACATACCGAAGACGGTCTGCCCGTACAGCGGCACAATCGCAGACGATGCGGCGTTCACACATCCAGAAGATCAGAAGGCAGCACGGGAGCTCGTGAAGCACGAACTCGACCGCGACGTCGAAGATGCCGTGGCGCAGATGTTCAAGGACGCATTTAAGGGCAGCAAGCACGTCACCTTCAAGCCCCGCAACCGCAGCATGCCGAAACCGAAGCCACGGTTCACGCGGCAGGACCTCATGCGCGAGCTGGTCTGCGACCACTGCGGCCGCGACTACGGTGTGTTCGCCATTGGTCTCTTCTGCCCCGATTGCGGCGCACCAAATCTCCGGCTGCATTTCACACGCGAGGCCGAGCTCGTCGATGACCAGGTGTCGCTTGCTGAGCAGATCGACGGCGACAGTGAAGAGCTCGCATATCGGCTCCTCGGAAACGCGCACGAGGACGTCCTCACAGCCTTCGAAGCCACGCTGAAAGCGGTTTACCTATATGGCAAGGTTCAGGCCAGTGCGCCCCTCCCCCCAAAGGTTGGCAATGACTTCCAAAACGTCGAGAAGGGTCGGAAGCGCTTCGCCGAACTGGGCATCGACCCGTTCGTCGGATTGAGCGATGCCGAACTCGCGGCGCTCAAGCTCAACATCCAGAAGCGCCACGTGATCGGGCACAATCTCGGCGTCGTCGACGACAAGTTCGCGACCCACGACGGTGCCGCAAAGGTCGGTGAAACCGTGCATCTTGTCGGTGAGGACATCCGCCAGTTCGCAGCCATCAGCCAGAAGGTCGTTGACGCGCTGGACACCTGGCTCGGCGGCAGCGCGTCGCCAACGATCAATCAATCACATTTATTACTGAACGTGAAGGAGCCCGAGGCGCACCCGGATGATCCGAAGAACCTCATGGACCTCGACCTCGAACTCTCTCTCCTCGCGCGGAAGATTGCGGTCTGGGTCGCCGAGCAGGATAGCGATGGTTGGCGCAACTTTGTCGACCCCGACAAGCTGCGCGAGGCCTTCAAGGACAATAGCGACTCGGAACTCGAGGAAGCGATCGCGGAGCTGGAGACGGATGGATTCGCAGAGATGTCGCGCACACTCGGCGGCGGCCTGCCGGCCTTCCGACCTTCACTCGACCTCTACTTAACGTTCGATAGCCTGGCGTTCGATCGGGATTCAATAGCTGACACCATAACGGTCGGCGAACTTGTGCTGGCAGGCGATGACAGCGTCAGTGGCGAGACGATCTTCGAGCAAACCGGCTGGGATGAACGCCGGTTCAATCCGGCGTTCGAACATATCGCGTCGCAAATTCCCGACGGCCGCGTGAGCAAGACCTTCGGCACAAAGTTCACAGTGCCGTGGTTCCACATGCTTCCTGAAGATCGCGTCCGAATGAAGCGCTTCGTCGCCAACCTCAAAGGCTAGCCAGCCCCCGAACGTGAGCGTTGGCAGTGTTATCCGCTTCAACGAGCAAGGATTACCGGGGCAGCTTAGAAGGTCTGGTTCGCAGCACGCTCCCAAAGACTGCTTCTTGCGAAACTCCCCCCTATTCCGGCCACAAATCCTGCACATCACCTTTCCGGTTCAGCATGTGCGTGGCCCGCTTGATCAGCATCAGCAGGCGCTCTTTCCGGCCGTCCTTGTCGTAGGTCAGGGTCGTGCGGGCCAGGCCTTCCAGCATGAAGCGCGCCAGGTCGCGGCTGGCCTGGAAGCGGGGGCCGGCGCCGGCGTGGAGGATCTTCAGGAAGTGGTCGCCGGCCTGGGCGCGGTCGAACTCGGCCTGGGCCGGGGCCAGCAGGGCGTGGATGGCCGGGTCGGTGCGGCCTGCGTCCTCCAGCTCGCCGAAGGCCAGGAACGGCACGCTGTGCAGCAGGTCCCAGTAGCTGTCGATGGCGTGCTCGGTGACGTCGGCGCCGGCGGGCAGGTTCTCGGCGGCGGCGCGGAACAGGGTCGAGCGCTCGGCCTGGATGTGGGCCACGGCGGCCTCGACCAGGGCCTCGCGAGTCGGGAAGTGGTAGAGCATCGCCCCGCGCGTCAGGCCGGCGGCGTCGGCGATCACCGGGTTGGTGGCGGCGTGGTAGCCGATCTCGGCGAACAGGCGCATCGCCTGGTCCAGAATCCGCGCGCGGGTCTTCTGGGATTTCGGCGTGTCCTTGGCGAGGCGGGCGGCGTCCATGCCGGTGATCTAGTCGCCGCGATGCTGCACCGCAACAGGCTTGCCGCCCTCGAGCAACCCCAAGCGGCGAAAGGGATTGCTTATCGGTCCAGAATTTTGACAATCACGTCGAAACTGCGCGTTTCGCGGGCAGAGCCGGGCCGAAGCGCGGGAAGCGGCGCCGGGCCGGCCGGCGGATCGGCCGGGCCCCCGTTTCATTAAAGCGACATGCAATCAGCTTAATCGCCTGCCGTTGGCCGCCATCTTCCGATCCGGGGACGGAACGATCTCGCGGCGCCACACGGGGGTTCGACCATGAGCGCCGACGTCGCCGTTCGCCGCTACCGCTCCATCTTCATCAGCGATCTGCACCTGGGCACGCGCGGGTGCCAGGCCGAGCTGCTGCTGGACTTCATCCGCCATGTCGAGTGCGACAAGCTCTATCTGGTCGGCGACATCATCGACGGCTGGAAGCTGCGCAGCGGCTGGTACTGGCCCCAGGCCCACAACGACGTGGTCCAGAAGATCCTGCGCATGGCCCGCAAGGGCACCGAGGTGATCTACGTCCCCGGCAACCACGACGACCGGATCCGCGACTTCTGCGGCGTCCACTTCGGCGGGGTGATCGTGGCCCGCGACGTGATCCACGAGGCCGCCGACGGCAAGCGCTATCTGGTCGTCCACGGCGACGAGTTCGACGGCATCGTCCAGCACGCCAAGTGGCTCGCCTTCCTCGGGGATTGGTCCTATAGAACCATCCTCATGCTGAACACTCTGGTGAATCGCCTGCGGCGCCGCCTGGGGTTCGGCTATTGGAGTCTGTCGGCGTTTCTGAAGGTCAAGGTGAAGAACGCGTTGCAGTTCATCGAGAACTTCGAGGCCGCCGTGGCCGACGAAGCGCGACGTCGGGGGGTGGACGGCGTGATCTGTGGTCACATCCACAAGGCCGAGATGCGCGACATCGACGGCGTCCGCTACATCAATGACGGCGACTGGGTCGAAAGCTGCACGGCCCTGGCCGAGCACGCCGACGGCCATCTCGAGATCCTGGAATGGGCCAAGCTGCGCTCGTGGTCGGTGATCGACCGCGCCCGTTCGGTCGCGCCTCAAGCCGCTGAAGCCGCCGACGAGCCGTTGCCGGAGCCCGCCGCCGCCTGATGCGAATTCTGCTTGCGACCGACGCCTGGGAGCCTCAAGTCAACGGGGTGGTCCGGACCCTGACCCGGGTGGTCGAGGAACTGCGCGCCATGGGCCACGAGGTCGATGTCGTCAGCCCCGAACAGTTCCCGACCTTCCCGCTGCCGACCTATCCCGAGATCAAGCTGGCGATCGGCGCCTACGAGCCGGTGCAGGAGCGCTTCAAGCAGTTCGAGCCCGAGGCGATCCACATCGCCACCGAGGGTCCGATCGGCCTGGCCGCGCGCCGCATCTGCCTGGAGTGGAAGCTGCCGTTCACGACCAGCTATCACACCAAGTTCCCGGAATATGTCTCGGCCCGCCTGCCGCTGCCGCTGGCGGCCGGCTACACCTACATGCGCTGGTTCCACAAGCCGTCGGGCCGCCTGATGGTGGCCACGCCGACCATGCGCGACGAGCTGGCCAAGCACGGCTTCCGCAACCTGTCGCCCTGGTCGCGGGGCGTCGACACCGACATCTTCAAGCCGCGCGTCGAGGGTGATCCCGACCCGTTCGAGGGCCTGCCGCGCCCGATCTTCCTCAATGTCGGCCGCGTCGCCGTCGAGAAGAACATCGAGGCCTTCGCCAGCCTGGACCTGCCGGGCACCAAGGTCGTCATCGGCGACGGCCCGCAGCGCGAGGAGCTGGCCGAGAAATATCCCGAGGTGAAGTTCCTGGGCGCCAAGTTCGGCGACGAGCTGGCCCGCTATTTCGGCGGGGCGGACGTGTTCTGCTTCCCCTCCCTGACCGACACCTTCGGCCTGGTGATCCTGGAGGCCATGGCCGCCGGCGTGCCCGTGGCGGCGTTCTCGGCCCCGGGTCCGGTCGACATCATCCCCGGCTCCAACGCCGGCGTGCTGGCGCCCGGCCAGACCGACGGCCTCAAGGAAGCCTGCCTGGCCTGCCTGGACCTGGACCGCACGGTGGTCCGCAAGTTCGCCGAGAAGTTCTCGTGGCGCTCGTGCGCCGAGGAGTTCTTCCGCAACCTGCAGCCCTATCCGGAGCCGGAGAAGACCCGCTTCTGGCGGCGGCTGCGGCGCCTGGCGCGGCTGCGCAAGAAGACGGCCGCCTAGAGCAGCCGTCCCTGCAGCCACAGGATGGCCGGATAGGTCGCCAGCCAGGTCCAGAAGAACCGGTTGAGGCCGAACAGGCAGGCATTGGCCAGGTGGAAGGTCGCCGCGACCGCCAGACCGGCGACCAGGGCCGGCTTCCACAGCAGGGTCAGCGGAAAGGCCAGCTCGAAGCCCATCACCGCCCAGGACATGACCCGCAGCAGCTGGGGCCGCTCGGCGAAGCGACGCAGATTCTGGGAGACCGGATAGGCGGAAAACTGAAAGACGTCGGCCAGCGCCCGGCCCGAGCGCCAGTCGGGATTGACGATCTTGACCCCGCCCGAGATGAAGTAGCTGAGCATCAGCTGCGCGCCGAGATAGCCGAACGACAGCTCCTTCAGCGCCGGGGTCGGCAGCAGCCGGGTCAGGACCAGGCACCACAGCGCCAGGAGGCCCATGCGGTCGCTGCCGCCGTTATAGGGCCCCTGGAAGCGGTGAAGGATCAGCAGCGACAGCCCCGCCAGCCCGACCAGCGGCCAGGGCGCGGCGACGCCGGCGATCACCAGGCCGCACAGGACGACGCGGACGCCGAACAGGATCCGCTCGTCGCGGAAGCCGCGCAGGTGCTCCAGGCTCTGCTGGACCAGGGCCAGCGCCAGCAGGATCTCGGTCAGGCGGACGGCCGCTTCAAGGCTCATCGGATCGCGATGTCCTTCAGCAGCCGAGGCGCGGGCTGGACCATCACCTCCTCGGTCAGCGCCTCGCCCTCGCGGCTGACGAAGACCAGCCGAAAGCACAGCCACGGCCGCGTGGGGTCCTGGGGCTCGAGGGCCCCATCCGCGACGAGGTCGGCGGCGATGCGCTTGAAGAGTTCGGCCTCGCTGTGGGCCGGGTTGCGGTCCTCGGCCAGTCGCTCGGCGCAGCTCATCACGAACAGGGTCTGGTTCCAGCGCGGGTTCCAGAAGAGGCGCTTGAGCAGGGTCGCCAGCGACACGTGCTCGGGCCGAGGCCGGAACGCGCGCCAGACGCCGGTCGTGTCGCCGGGCGAGGCCAGCAGGGCGTACTCCACCCGCGGCGCCGGCGCGATCACGTCGAAGAAGTTCCACGACGGGATCAGGGCGGGGAGCAGCAGCCTGAGGGGGGCGAGGAGGGTTCCAGTCGTCATGCTCCGCTCCTCCTGGCGCTACTTCAGACCATCCTGCGCCAAGGTGTGCGCGACCACCGCGTTGGCGTGGCCATGGCCCATGCCATGCTGATCCTTCAGAAGCGCGACCAGGTCCATGTGCCTGGCGGGATAGCCGTCCCGCACGATCTGCTGCCAATGGGCGATCGGCTGGCCGTATTTCTTCTCGATCGAAGGAAAATACGACGCCGGTCCCTTCACGGGGTCTTGGGTCATGGGCAACTCCTGATCGCCCCGATATCGCACCGGGCGACCGGGCTCCGCAACGGGTGGTTGTCGGACTTCACGCGACCGAGCATCATCCGCGAATGGTCACGTTTCACCAGTTCGAAGACAGTATTCCAGACGAAGCCAAAGCCCTTCGATTGATCGGCATGCCTGTGTCGGTATTCGACCATTGGCTCACGGAAGACGAGTTTATCAACACGACCCCGTTTCTTTCATACGGCGAGGCCAGGGAGAAGGGTTTCGCCGCCGACTACCTTGAGACGGAAGACCGGTTCCTGACACTTCTCGATGGCATGGCGAAGGGCGGAGTCTCTTTGATCCGCTTTCCGGATGGGCTTCAGCGGGTGAGCGAGACCTCTTCTAAATGGCGAAATATCGTTCGCAGGGGGCTGCGCTACAAATCCTCGGATGAGCTGTACTTTCATCAGTACGAAGCGCGCTTCCTCTTTGGCTGGGATCTCACGCACTGGTTCATTTTCCGGGAGAGAAGCAACACCGTCGCCGTCGCTGATCTGGTGAGGAAGGCGGGTCTTCATGTCCTCGACTTGCACCCATCCGTCGTGGCGGCCGACTAGGTCATCCTAACCCACAAGCAGACGCCTGAAGGGGCGGACAAGGGTGGATGGAAGACGTTCGCTGCGCGTCTAGGCTATCGTTGTTGCGCGCCAATAGCTGACCCGGCCCGCGTGTCGCCATGCGGACATCGCCGATCCCGGATGGACGGGAGCCATTGCGAACGCCGGCGCACAGTGTGACCTTGGAGGATGCGTTTGCGCCCTCGCCTCACAATCGGAAACCCATTCGGACCGGACACGGTGGCGACCGGCGGGCTGCTGGGTCTGGGCCTGGCCTTGCTCTTTCTCGGGTACCTGATGGCGTTCGCCGCCACCTTGGACCAGCCGTTCGTTCGGTCGGCTGGCTTCGCCGCCGTCAACACGCTGGGCGCCGGCGTCACCGCGTTTCTCTTCCAGCCGGTGCTGAACCGCCTGGTCTTGGGCCGTCGCGCATGTAAGCTGATCTTGCTCCACCCGCTTTTGGCGGCGGCGTTCTCCATCATCTGGTACTTCTGCACCTTGGCCGGCTACGCGCTGTCGCCTGACTGGCTGGACCGCGGCTTGAAGGCCGCGCCATTCGCCCAGGGGGCGCTTAGCTGGCAGATCTTTCAGGGCGTAACGGTCTATGCGGCTCTGGCGCTGTTCACCGCCTGGCGCGCCGCCGTACAGGAGTTGGCGGTCTTGCGTCGATCGAGCACGGTCACCAGCCCCCAGGCCGCTGCTCCGCCGTCCGGCCCCGCCAAACCCCCTCTGTCCGCCTCGCTCCTGATCCGCTGCGACAGAGAGGTCGTGCCCATCCTGGCCAACGATCTGATCCGGATCACCGGAGCCGACGGCTATTCGGAAGTGGTCACGCGCCAGCGCCGCATCCTATCGACCACGCCCCTGTCGCGGTTCGAGGAAATGCTTCAGTCCGATCAGTTCGTACGGGCCCACCGCTCCCACATCGTCCGCTTGGGCGCGGTGGCGCATGCCGAGCCGGCCGGAAACGCCCGCATGTTGCTGCACCTTGAGGACGGCGAGAGGATCATGACCAGCCGCGCCGGCGCCAAAAGGCTGCGAGAGCTCACTGTTTAGCCGGCGCGGCGCGTCGGTTCGGCCGTGCATGCGTCGATTGGCGGGTTTTTCCTCGGCGTCTTCCGACGCGAGGCTAGACCCATGAGCTCTCTCTCCGGCCTAGCGGATCCTTTCATGTGCTCCCGACACCTGGGTGCGATTTCGCGCCTCACCATCACCGCCGTCTTGCTGCTCGCCAGCACCCTTCCCGCGCAGGCGAAGGCGCCTCGGAACGCGCTTCCATCGGCGACCGACGTCCGTGCGATCGACCGGCTCGTCAAGCGCCACAGCGTCGTCACCGCCGGCATGGGCGTCATTCGCGGTGGGGTCCTCGTCTGGCAGCACCATGCCGGCGAGCAGTCGCCGGGCGTTCCGGCCAGCCCCGCGACGCGCTACAACGTCGCCTCGATCACCAAGACGGTCACGGCCGAGACGATCCTGCGCCTCGTGGGCCAGGGGCGCCTGTCTCTCGACGAGTCGATGGCGGCCTATTGGATCGATCCCGACTTAGCGAGCGACCCGCGCGTGAGGCTGCTCACGCCGCGCATGGCGTTGAACCACACCACCGGGTTGCCGAACTGGCGCTTCTTCCTGCGCGGCGGCAAGCTGGCCTTCCAGCAGACGCCCGGCGAGCGCTACGGCTATTCCGGAGAAGGCCTGGACTACGTCGCCCGCTACGCCGAGCGAAAACTCGCCACGCCCTTCCCCGACCTCGTCGACGAGACAGTATTCAAACCGATCGGGATGAACCACAGCAGCATCGTGGTGCATCGCGGCGATACCGAAACGATCGCTCGGCCCATCGACGAGCGCGGCGTCTTCCACGGCTACTACTGCCGTCCGGCGGGAAAGGCCGCCTGCCGAGCCGAGGGAAGCTATGCCGCCGCCGACGACATGGTCACGACGGTGGACGACTACGCGGCCTTCCTGCGCGCGGTGGTCGACGCCAAGGGCTATGGCCCGGCCCTAGCCGCCGATCGCGATCGCATCCAGACGGACAAGGCCGACCAGCGGGTCGTCGACTGCGCCGCGCGCCCAGCCGTCCTTTGCCCCGACGCGCAGGGCTACGGCCTGGGCTTCAATGTGCTGCGCTATGGCGACGCGGTCATCCTTGAGCACGGCGGCGCCGACTGGTCGGAGCTAGCCGTGGCCTATATCGCCAAGCCGTCTCGCTCGGGGGTGATCGTCTTTCTCAACGCGCCCAACCGCCGCGCCCTCGCCGCCATGCCCGAGATTCTGGAACGGATCGATCCCGGCTCGCCATTCCTGCAGGAATACCGGCGGTGGCTCGCCGAAGCCCAGGCGCAAGAGGCAAAGGCCGCGACAACACCGAAGTCCTAGGATCGGAAAGCGCCAGCTTTTCGCGTTTCGCCTGACCAAGCCGAATGTCCGCTCGGGGTCGGGTGCAGCAGTGAACGCCGCGCCGGTACCGGACATTGGGCACCATTCAGGTAGCGGACCTGGCGACGGTCTGCTCGGGGTGGGGAACGGCCATTTATTCGTCGTTGGGCGCAAGGACCAGCGAGCCTATTTTCGCCTGTGCTGCGCGAAGACTTCGAGCCGACATCGTACGATCGGATATCGGTGGCCGCGCGCACCTCACTGTCCGTCCTTCACCATGGCCTCGCCGCGAACCTGCTCCAGAGCCGTGAGTTGGGCGTCGATCATCGTCTGGTTGGGGTCGTGCCCCGTACGGGCGAGCGGCACGAACACCTTCTTCGGCGCGGTCAGATCGTCGAAATAGGCTTTGGAGACCTCCAGCGGGGTCACCAGATCCGCCTCGCCCTGCAGCATGTAGACTGGCATGGAAAACGCCATTCCCAGCTTGCGCAAGTCGATCTTCGGCCCCATGCCGTCGCCAGCGAGGCCGACGAAGTTCAAAAAGGAATAGTCCTCGCCGGCGGTGTAGTCGGTCTCGTAGGCGGGGGTGTCGTAGCCGGGGCCGAACGTGAACCAACCCTTGGGCGGGGCGTCGGTCGCCAGACCCTCGTACTTGCGGGTGATGCGGCGCAAGATCCCGAAAGCACGGGGATTGGTCCACGGCGGGGCGCCGAGATCCTCCAGCTTGCCAATCGACTCCGTGTCGCCGGCGGCTCTCGCCAGACCCAGGGTCTTGGCGTAGCTGGCCGCCATGTCCAGTTGGTAATTCACAAGCTGGGCTGTGCCGACATAGGCGCTGAATAGGTCCTGGGCCGCCATGGCGATGTTGACCGCCAAGGCCGAGCCCCAGGAGCCGCCCATGATGATGACTCTGCGCTTGCCGAAGCGCTGGGTCGCATAGCGGGCCATCTCGACGCCGTCGGCCGTCAGGTGCTGGAGGGTCAAAGGCTCGTCTTCGGCCGGCTTGTTGGCCCCATAGGTCTTGCCCGAACCACGCTGGTCCCACTGGACGACGGTGAAGTCCCTTGCCCACTCGCCGAACAGGGCGTGGGCGAAAGGTGTGTTCGGGTTACCGGGACCGCCGTGGACGATCAACACCACCGGATTGGCGCAGTCGCGCCCCTCGACCGTCACCCACTGCCGGATGCCGCCAATGGTGATGAAGCCGGACTCGTTGATGGGCTGGCCCAGCGTTCGACATCCCGGGCTAAGCTCCGTCGCGCGGGACTCCCCGACGATGCCCCAGGCCAACAGCAACGCCGCCGTGGCCAAACTCAATACCCTCATGTCGCCCCCAAGACGCCGCTCATCACCCAGGATGGACGTGCGAGCTGTGGCGCTTATCACCACGGGCGCTTGTGGCGAAGTCGAAACCCAGGGCGTCGCTCAAGGTTTGTTTCGCTAGAACAGCCCTTGAAGCGCAAAGATGAACCGCCTCGGAAGTCTAGGGCATGTGCAATCAGCGCCACGGCCCCGCTCGCCCAAAGCGGACAGTTTCAATTTCTGAGAGGGGTGGATCCAAGACATTGGCGTGCTGGAACTGCTCTAGTCACTGATGGCTTACGCGAGGTCCGCCTTCAAACCGGATTGGCCTTGATAAACTTCCGCCAGCGCCTTTCCAGGCCGGCATTGGAGAGCGGCGAGCCAGGCTTCCTTCGATCCAACGAGGTCAACCATTTGTCGATTTCCAACTTGTCGAACGCTTGGCCGAGAGGCGTAAGCTGCGAGTGGAAGATGACCAAATCGGCGCGGCGTGAAACATCAATGTCCGCAGCGATCAAGCCATGTTCGGCAAGAAACTCCGCGAGCAGATAGTAGCTTTCAGAGACCCGGCGATGCCACTCGCCATCGTCGGGGATCTCATTCAAATGCTCATCATAGCTCCGAACAACGCGCTCGAAGACAGAGGGTAGGTCAACGACCTTCCAGTCAGCCATAGGGAAACGATGACATGGCGGGCGCCGCCTTCCAAGATTGGACGAGCCCGTCAACGGACCGAGCGAAGGTCTGGCTAGGGTCGTGAGCCGTCTTCCCTAGTCACCCCCGCAGCAGACGCCGACGTTCGTTGATGCTAGGTAGGCGACGCGGCGGAGGGAAGGACACCCCGTTAGGGTCACCAGAGGGTAATGCTGACCGCGCCCAGGGTCTTGGGCACCGTCTGCGTAATAGTCAGGCGCAGACCCAGCCCCGCCGCACCTTCATGTCCGACTAGGGTGGTCAGGAGACCTTCACCTGACGCCGATGACGTGGCAACTTCGCGCATGGGCCTGATCCTACTGCCAGCAATCCTCTGCCTTGCGACATGGGCATACAGGGCCGCGTTTGGCGCTGCGTTGCTGGTAACCCGCGCCGAAATGAACTGGCCGCGACGCCTTGGCGACATAGCAATCGCTATAACGACGCTATTTGCGGCAGCGATTATACTTGATCAGATTCCAGCTGCGCGGCGTTGCTTTCTTCTCGTGGATTCTAGCTGCCCCGTGCCGGGAGTTGACCTGATAGGCGAGGTTGGCTTCGGCCTTCTGTTCCTATGGCCTCTAAGCGTTATTGCCACTGCGTGGGCTGTTTTTGAGATTTTCCTTCGGTTCAAACGTAGACGTGCAGTACGCGGCGACTGAACCTAGCTCTGCCAAAAACTGGACGTGCCCCAACGTCCGACTTGGGTCGGGAGGGGAAATCAGCCCCCGGCCACAAGCCCGTCATCCCCCGCATATGCGCGGGGCCCATCTGTCCGCCGCGGGTGCGGAGCGGAAGAAAGCTTACGTTGACGTTGAACCATGAGCCCCGCGCATGAAGCGCGGGATGACGACGAGGATTGGGGCCGCTTGCGGACGCCCGGCTCGGCAGCGCCCACTCCCCTTCAGCTAGGCGGCCGGCGGCGCCGCGCGGATCTTCGGGATCAGGTCCTTTAGCTGCTCGTCCGAAAGCGCGCCGCGGATCAGATAGCCGTTGATCACCAGGCCCGGCGTGCCTTGCAGCGCCAGGAGGCCGGCCTCGCGGGCGTTGCGCGCCAGGATGGCGTCGATGTCGCGGCCGTGGGCCTTCAGGTCCCTCGCCAGCCTGGCCCCGTCGACGCCGGCCTGCCTGGCGACGGTCTCGACCATGTCCTTGTCGCTCAGCCGCGTGGGCGAGAGCATGAAGGCCCGATGCACCGCGTCGTACCGGCCTTGATAGGTCGCCGCCAGGGCCACCCGCGCCGCGTACTCGGACACGTCGCCGAAGATCGGCCACTCCTTGTGGACCACGGCCAGGCGGCGGTCCGCCTTCAGCGCGTTGGCCAGCACCGGCTCCATGCGTTTGCAGTAGCCGCAGTTGTAGTCGGCGTACATCACGATCACGACGTCCGCGTCCGCCGCCCCCGCGCGCGGCGCGCCAGGCTCGCGCAAGAGGTCCTTGAAGCCGTAGTCGCCGGCGCCGGCCGGCGCGGAAACGGCGAAAGCGACCAAGGCGGCCAGAGCCATGACGTGACGAAAAAGCATCGGGTGCTCCAGGAACGGTCGATCGGCTGGCTGGGCAAGGGCGGCGACGCGCCTTGAGATCCAGAACCTGTCCTGGGCGCCTCAAGATCGCGACGCTGGAATGGCCCTACCCCTCCAGGGGGCCCTTCCTGGGCTTGCCGGGCTTGAGGATGACCTTGTCGATCCGCGAACCGTCCATGTCGACGATCTCGATGTCGAAGGCGCCGATGGCGACGTGCTCCCCCTCCTCGGGTATGCGGCCCAGGCGGTCCAGGATCAGACCGGCGACGGTGTGATAGCCGCCATCGGCCTCGAAGTTCTCGCCCAGGTGATCGTTCAGTTCCTGGATGTCGAGGCGGGCGTCGATCAGCCAGCTGCCGTCCTCGCGACGGATGAAGCGCTTCTCGTCGTCCTCGTGGTCCTCCGGGAAGTCGCCGGCGATCATTTCCAGCAGGTCCAGAGGCGTGATCGCGCCCTGCAGCGAACCGAACTCGTCGACGACCAGGGCCATGTGCAGGCTGGTCTGCTTGAATACCCCCAGGGCCTTGAGCAGCGACATGGTCTCGGGGATGGCGATCGGCTGCTGGACGTGGGCCTTCAGGTCCAGGGGCTCGTTCGACAGGCAGGCGTCCAGCAGGTCCTTCTTCAGCACCACGCCGACCCCGCCGTCCAGATCGTCGTCGGTGGCGACCAGGATGCGCGAGTGGGCGCTGGCGCGGATCTCGGTCAGCACCTGCTCGGGGCTGTCGGCCAGGGACACCCAGAAGAGGTCGCGGCGCGGGGTCATGGCCACGCGGACGGGACGGTCGCCCAGGCGCAGCACCTCGTTGATCATCGCCCGCTCCTCGGGCTCGATCAGGCCGGCGTCGGCGCCCTCGGCCAGGACGGTCTCGACCTCCTCGGAGGTGATGCCGCTGTTGCGCTCGTCGCGCACGCCCATCAGCTTCAGCACGGCGGCAGTGGAGACGGTCAGCAGGGTCACGAACGGGCGCAGCACCGTGGCCACGATGGCCAGGAACGGCGACATGCGGCGGGCGATCACGTCGGGGAACATCAGCGCCAGGCGCTTGGGCACCAGTTCGCCGAGGATCACCGAGACATAGGTCAGGCCGATGACCACGATCGTGGTGGCGACGGCCTCGGAATATTTGGCCAGGGCAGGGAGGGTGGTCTCCACCCATGTGTCCAGCGCGCTGGCGATGGTGGCCTGGCCGTAGGCGCCGGCGAAGATGCCGATCAGGGTGATGCCGACCTGGACGGCTGACAGGAACCGCGTCGGGTGCTCGGCCATGTCGAGGGCCAGCTTCGCGCCTCGATCCCCCCGCTCGGCGAAGCCTTGCAGACGGGCCTTGCGGGCCGAGACGACGGCCAGTTCGGACATGGAAAAGACCCCGTTCAACAGAACGAGGAGAAAGACGACGGCGAGCGCGACGAGGATCATGGCCCTGCAGGGTCAAGGACGCGGGCCCGGACGGCGACCGCGGCGCGGGCATGGGGAGACCCGGCGCGGCCCACTATACAAAGAAAAACGCCGCGGCCCATAGGACCACGGCGTCTGTCTTGGTCTAACTCGACCGGCGCCGGCTTAGGAAGCCGGACGCGCCATCGTGGTCTTGTTGGCCACGGCCGCCTTCTGGGCTTCGTGCTGACCCGGAGGCAGCGGGATCAGGCCACGGCCTTGCAGGTAGCCGCCACGGCCCGTCGCGGCGTCCGAGGTGAACTCCTTCAGGAACTCTTCCAGGCCCGGGGTGACGCCGATGTTGGCCTTCTTCACGTAGATGAAGAGGGTGCGCGACAGCGGGTACGAGCCGTCCGAGATGGTCTGGGCCGAGGGACGCACGCCGTTGACCGAGGCGCCCTTGATCTTGTCCATGTTCTCTTCGAGGTACGACCAGCCGAAGACGCCCAGCGAGCCGGGGGTCTTGGTCAGGGTGCCGACGATGGCGTTGTCGTTTTCGCCGGCGTCGATCCAGCCGTCGCTCCGCAGCGGGTCGACCTGGGCCTTGAACTTCTTTTCGTTGTCCGAGCGGATGGCGTCCAGCGTCGGATACTTGCGGGCGCCGGCCTCGATGGCCAGCTCGACGAAGGCGTCGCGGGTGCCCGAGGTCGGCGGCGGGCCGTAGACCTGGATGCGGTTGCCCGGCAGGCCGCCGGCCACGTCGTCCCAGTTCTTGTTCGGGTTCGGGATGAACTGGCCGTTCTTATACACGAGCTTCGAGAGACCCATGTAGAGGTTCTCGGTCTTGAAGTTGTAGTCGGCGCCGTCCTTGTCGGTGGCGACGACGATGCCGTCGAAGCCGATCTTGATCGCGATGATGTCCTTGACGCCCTTGGCGGCGCAGGCGTCGAACTCGGACTTCTTCATCGGACGCGAGGCGTTGGCGATGTCCGGGAAGCCTTCGCCGTTACCCGAGCAGAACAGCTTGATGCCGCCGCCGGTGCCGAGGCTTTCGATCTTCGGAGCCTTCTTGCCCGACTTCTTGGCGAAGTTCTCGGCCGTGCGGGTGGCGAACGGGAACACGGTCGACGAACCGGCGGCCCACACATAGTCGCGGGCGGCGTGGGCGGGCGCGGCGGCCAGGCCCGACAGGGCGACGGCGGCGGCCGCGCAGGACAGGAGCTTCTTCATGGTCATTTCCTAAGGGAATGAAGCAAAGGAGGTCGGGCGGACCCGAGGGTCCGCCCGAAAACTGGGTGTCTTAGAAGTCCAGCTGAGCGCGCAGCTGGAACTGCTTGATGTCGTAGTCCTGGTTCAGGCCGACATTGTCGGACTTGCCGTCGGTGTAGTTGGCCTGGAAGCGGACGTACGAGGTCGGGTAGTAGTTCACGCCCAGGGTCCAGCCCGTGTACTTGCCGGCTTGCGAGGTGGCCGGCTTGACCTTCAGGGTGTCGTAGGCGTCGCTCAGGTCGGCGTAGTCGTAGCGCACCGCCAGTTCCAGGCCGCCCATGCCGCCGGCCGTGACCGGGTTCAGGATCTTCGGACGCTTGAACTCACCGGCGGCGGCGTCGTAGTTGCGCATCTCGCCGGTCGGCCAGAACGACACGAACGCGTAGCCGACCTTCACCTTCGGATCGTCGCCGACGACGGCCGGGTTCTGGCGGGTGACGTCGATGTTCGAGTACTCGCCCTGGATCGAGAACGGGCCGTGGACATAGGCGCCTTCGACGGCCAGGGTCTTGTCCCGGTTGCCGATGCCGCCCGTGGTGTAGAACGTGGTGCCGTTGCTGTAGGCGGTCGTCGTGCGGCCGGTATAGGCGAAGGCGTTCTCGTCGCCGCGGTTGCGGTAGCGATACGACAGGGCGACGTGCAGCTTGTCGGTATCGGTGTTGATCGGGGCGAAGTGACCGCGCGCCGTCAGGCCGAAGCGCTCCTTGCTGTCGGCGCCGGCGTTGGCGACGTCGGCGGAGTTGATGCTGTTGCCTTGGACGGCGAACGTGGCCGAGTAGTTGAAGCCCTGGTACTTGGCGACCGCGCTGAGCAGGTAGCTGTCGACGCCGAAGTCACCGTAGGGACCACGGTCCATGAAGGTGGTGAAGCGGGTCGAGGTCAGGTTCTCAAGGCCGGCGGCCTTGATGTTCCCGAACAGCAGCGAAACTTGTTCGTTCGGCTTGTACTCGATGACGACGTCGTCCCACGAGGCCGAGCCGCCGTTCACCCAGCCGCCTTCGGCCTTGTAGGCGAAGTAGTTGTTCAGCTTGCCTTCGACGCCCAGGAACACCTGGCGACCGCGCCAGTTGCTGGTCTTGTAGTCGCCGCCGGGGCCATCCCGGCTCACGTCCTGATTGACGTAGTCGACCAGGATACGACCCCGAAACTTGAACATCGTGTCGTCGTTCGAGAACTGCGGCGCGCCGCTCCACTTGTAGGCCATGTCCTGGGCTTGGGCCGCGACGCCCAGGCTCAGAGCAAACGCGACGCCCAGCGCCGAACCGGCGACCAGCGAGGTCTTGATGCTCATTGTGAAGTTTCCCCTTGAAGTGCCCCTGCCTCTCTCGCCCGATGAAGGACGGGATCAGGACAGTCGCGGGCTTACCGGGGGGCCATGACGGTTCCGCCAATGATTTGTGACAGCCGCGCAACAACTGTTGTTCGCCGGCTAAACTGTGTCACGGCGGCAACATGGGAAAATCACGGGAATAAAGCAGAAGATCCGGTCTCCGGGGCGGGGGATAGAGACCGGAAATCCGTATCCCTCCCCCTCCCGGATGTCGGAAGGGCGGCCCGTCGCCGAGCCGCCCTTCGTCACGTCGGGCCTAGTATTTCACGCGCAGTTCAATGCCGTAGGTGCGCGGCGGGTTGAAGTTGGCGTAGTCGCCGATCGTGCCGCGGTTGGCGGCCGAGATGCGGTAGATGTGCGACTCGTTCAGCAGGTTGCGCGACCACAGCGACAGGCTGGCCGAACCGGCGTCGCCCATCGTGATGTCGGCCAGGGTCAGGTTGCCGTTGACGATGAAGCTGCTGTCGCCCTTCACGGCGACGTTCTGGACCAGCTTGCCGGTCGGCGAAACGTCGGCGAACTCGGTCTGGAACGAGTACTGGGCGTCGGCGTAGTTGGCGTCCAGGTGCGCCTTGAACGTCATCGAACCCACCGGCTGCTTGAAGTCGATATAGGCCGAGGCGGCGTTCGGCGGCGTGTAGACCACGTTGACCGGGAACGGCGTGCCCTGCGGGACGTCGGCGTTGCCAGTGAACGGGAACGGCGCGGCCGGCACCTTGACGTCGGTGTAGGCGTACGAGACGCCGACCTGGATCTGGCTGGTGACCTGGGCGGTCAGGTCAGCTTCGAAGCCGCGGATCTTCGAGGTGCCCGGCGCATTGCGGGTCTCCTCAGTGTGCGCGCCTTGCGTCGGGCTGCCGGGGGTGGTGTCGACGTTGTCGAAGTCGATCTGGGTGCCGTCGCGGTTCATGGCGTAGGCGGCCAGGTTCAGACGGACGCGGTTGTCGAGGAAGTCCATCTTGGCGCCGATTTCGTACGCCTTGACCTTTTCGGCGTCGAACGCCTGGAAGGTCTGCGAACGGTCGTTGGCGCCGCCGGCGCGATAGCCGGTCGAGAACTTGGCGTACAGGTTCACGCCTTCAGCCGCGTCGTAGGCCAGGTTGACCAGCGGGTCGAAGCGGCCCTTGTCGTAGGTGAACGTGAAGTTCGTGGCCTTGCCGTTGACGATGTAGAGCGTGCCGTCGCGCTTGTCCTTGGTGTAGCGACCGCCGACCGTCAGGTGCAGCTTCTCCATCGTGGCCGGGGTGTAGGTGCCCTGGCCGTAGATGGCGTAGCTCTCGGCGTCGGCTTCCGAGGCGCGGGTCAGGAAGCGCGTGCCGCGCTCCCAGCCGGCGGTGCCGGCCGCGGCCTTCGACGTGCCCGCCGACGAGCGGATGGTGTAGGCGGTGCCGTCGGCGTTCCACTGGTTGGTGAACGGCGTGGCGGCCGATTCCTTGGCGTGTTCCTTGAAGTAGTACAGGCCGGCGACGTACTGGAAGGTGTCACCGAAGTCGCCGACCGCCTGGAATTCCTGGCTGTACTGGTTCTGATACAGGTCCGAGAGGCTGTAGCGGCCGAAGTTGGCGTTCGGGGCGAAGACGTTGCGGGCTTCGATGCCCGAGTTGTCCCACTGGTTCGTCGCGACGGCGCGGGCCGCCGTGATCGAGCGCAGCTGCAGGTTCGGCGAGACGTTGTACTTCAGCGTCATCATCGCGCCGCCGGTCTCGTCGACGCTGGGCTGCTGGACGGTGCCGATGTCCGAGACCTTCTGGCGGTCGGTGTGGACCTTCACCAGCGAGGCCAGCGGGTTGATCGTTCCGGCCGGAGCGCTGGCCGTGGCCTGGACTTCAGCCAGGGTGCGGACGCGCTTGCCATAGGGGTTGTAGTTGATCAGCTGGCTGAAGAACGGGGTGTTCTCGTCCTTCGCGTAGTCGACGGCGACCAGGGCGCTGAACTTGTCGTTCGGGCGATACAGGGCCTGGATGCGGCCGCCCTTGCGGTCGTACTGGTTCCAGCCGGCTTGACCCGACATCGGGTTCTTCACGGTCGGATCCTGGTGTTGCAGCAGGCCGTCGACCTTGATCGACAGGCCGTTGAACTCCTGGAAGTCCTGGTGCAGCTCGGCGGTGTAGGCGCCGTAGTTGCCGACGCCGGCGACGATGCGGCCGCCGGCCACGCCCGACGGACCCTTCGAGACGATGCTGACAGCGCCGCCTTCGGTGTTACGGCCGAACAGCGTGCCTTGCGGGCCGCGCAGCACTTCGACGCGCTCCAGGTCCAGCAGGGCGACGTTCAGGCCTTGCTGACGGCCCAGATAGACGCCGTCGATATAGACGCCGACGCCCTGGTCGCGGGCGGTCTGGTTGGCGTCGAACGGGACGATGCCGCGGATGCCGACGGTCAGGGCCGACTGACGAGCCTCGAAGGTGGCGACGCGCAGCGAGGGGATGGCGCCGTCCATCAGGCTGATCAGGCTCTCGGCGTGGCGGTCGGCCATGGCCGTGGCGCTCAGCACCGACACCGCGATCGGCGTGGTTTGCAGGTTGGTTTCACGCTTGGTGGCCGTGATGACGACCTGCTCCAGCGCCGTGCCGTCCGCATCGGGCGCGGGATCGGCGGCGTAGGCGGTCGAAGCCGTGGCGACCATCAGAGCGACGAGCGCCGCCCCACCGAAATAGTTACGCATTTGGAGGTACCCCTGTTTGGTTGGCCGGGGGGATAGTCCGCATGCAGTGATGGTTCAGTGACGCCACTGTGTATGTTTTAAGACGTGATAATTTTGCGCCACGCCGGCTCAACTCAGAATATCCGAACGCATTCGCCCGCCGCGCGAACCCAGACACAAAACGTTACGATACAGAAACAAAACGTCTTGATCTGGACAAGTTTCAGAAATTCGATACCGGCGTTATCTGTTTCATTTCGATACATGAAACAGCTGTATGATCTCGATGAATATTCCACCCAATACTGAGGATCGAAGCCCAAAAGGCGCCACGCTCCGGCTCCGCGCGGAACGTCGGAAACGCGACGGGCGCGCCAGCGTCTGGCTGGCGCGCCCGGGTTTTTCGATCGGGCCGGAACGAAGGATCGGCGGCTAGAGCAGCCGCGTACGGATCACTTGCGACAGCAGGTCGATGATCGACACCGCCACGACGATGACCAGCACGATGCAGCCGGTCTGGTCGAACTGGAAGGCGTTGATCGAGTCGAACAGGATCTGGCCGATGCCGCCCGCGCCGATGATGCCCAGCACGGTGGCGGCGCGGGCGCTCGATTCGAAGCGGTAGAGCGCGTAGCTGGTCCACAGCGGCGCCACCTGCGGGATCACGCCCCAGACGATCTCCTGCAGCTTCACCGCGCCCGTGGCGCGGACGCCCTCGACCGGGGCCTTGTCGATCGACTCGACGGCTTCGGCGAACAGCTTGGCCAGCACGCCGCCGGTGTTGAACATGATCGACATCACCCCGGCGAACGGCCCCAGGCCCACGGCGGTGATGAAGATCAGGGCCACGACCAGGTCGGGGATCGAGCGGATCAGGTCCAGCAGGCGGCGAACCGGCTGCTGAATCCACACCGGCGCGATGTTGCGCGCGCCCAGCAGACCCAGCGGGATGGCCGCGATGATCGCCAGCGCCGTGCCCCACAACGCCATCTGGATGGTCTGCCACATCTTGCCGATGAACAGGCCCCACTCCATCGACATGAAGAGCTTGGGATCGGTGAACGGCTTGAAGAACAGCTTGGCGAAGCCGCTGGTCCGCTCGGTGTCGGTGAACAGCTGCGGGAACTTGTCGATCTCGGCCGGCCTGAAGCTGACGATCAGCAGCAGGATCACCCCGCCCCAGAGCAGGACGTCGAAGGCCAGGGCCGAAGCCGAGCGCTTGGGCGGCGCCGGGATGGCCCCATCACTTTTGGCGGCGTCGCTCATCGAGGACCTCAGTTGGCCGGCGTCGCGGCGACGCCCGCCTTGCCCTCGGCGGCGACGCGTTCGGCCTTGACGCCCTCCAGCGTCTTCTGGGCCGCGGCGATCTTGGCCTGGTCGCCGGACTCGCGGGCCAGGCCCAGCTGCTCGGTGGCTTCCATTTCGCGCACCACCAGCAGGTGGGTGTCATCCGCCGGCTTGAAGCCGCCGATCGACAGCTTCTTCAGATAGCCGCGCTGCTGCTGCGCCGCCGGCGTGTCGCCCTGGGCGTAGGTCAGGAAGAACTGGCGCAGCTTTTCCTTCACCACCGGGTCGAGATCCTTGCGCCAGACGATCGGGTCCTCCGGCAGGGTCGGCGACTCCCAGATCACCCGGATCCGGTCGGTGACGCCCTCGCCGCGCGCCCTGGAGAGATTGATGGCGGTCGAGTTGTTGGTCGCCGCGTCCAGCTTGCCGTTGGCCACCGCGAACAGGTTGGCCTGGTGGTTGGCGCTGATCACGGTCTTGAAGCACTCTTCGGGCTTCTTGTTGGCCGGGATGAACACATAGGTCATCGGGGCCAGGGTGCCCGAGGTCGACTTCTTGTCGCCGATGCCGAAGTTCAGCGACTTGTCGCACTTCAGCAGGTCCTGGATCGTCTGGACCTTGCTGGCGGCCGGGACGATGATCACCGACTTGTAGCCGTCGGTGCCCGACGGATCGAACGTGCGGGCGAAGACCTCGCCGTTCGAGCGGCGCACGGCTTCCAGGCCCGATTGGTTCGAGAACCAGCCCAAATCCGTCTGCTTGGCGCCCATGGCCACGATCAGAGACGAGTAGTTGGACGAGAAGAACGGCTTCACCTTCAGGCCGGTCTGCTTCTCCATGTCGGCCAGGATCGGCTTCCAGTAACCTTCCATGTTCTGGGCGGACTCGGTCGACAGGATCGAGAAGGTGACCGTGTCCTTGGCGGCCGGGGCGTCGGACTTCTGGCCGCACGAGGCCAGGGCCAGGGCCGACAGGCCGGCGGCGAATACGAGGGCCGAGCGGCGGCTGATCATTGGGGAGCTCCTTCCCAGAACACGTCTTCGAATTCCGGGCCGTAGATATCGATGAGTTTTTCACGCTTCAGGCCGGAGGCCGGGCCGTCATAGACCTTCCGGCCGGCCTTCAGGGCCACGACCCGGTCGCAGTAGCGCAGGGCGTAGTCCACCTGGTGCAGGGTGACGACAACGGTCAGGCCGTCGCTTTGATTGAGATCACGCAGGATCTCCATGACCTTGCGCGCCGAGACGGGGTCGAGCGAGGCGACCGGCTCGTCGGCGAGGATGATCTTGGCCTTCTGGACCAGGGCCCGGGCGATGGCGCCGCGCTGCTGCTGGCCGCCCGACAGGGTGTTGGCGCGCTGGCCGGCATAGTCGGCGACGCCGACCCGAGCCAGGGCCGCCATGGCCGCTTCCCGCGTTTCCTTCGGCCACTGGCCGAACAGGCCCCGGACGAACGGGATCCGGCCCAGTGAGCCCAGGGCCACGTTGCTGAACAGCGACAGGCGGCCGACCAGGTTGAACTGCTGGGCGATGAAGCCGATGCGGATGCGCGCCTTGCGCACCTCGCCCGACACCCGACCCTTGGCCTGCACCGGACCGCCGAAGGCCTCGATGTGGCCGCCCTCTTCGCCTTCTCTAGGGGCATCGATGGTCTGCAGGCCGTCGATGGAGCGAAGGAGCGTGGATTTCCCCGAGCCCGAAGGCCCGATGAGCGCGATCATCTCGCCTCGATTGACGTCGAGGGAGACGGTGTCCAGCGCACGGCGAGACCCGAAGGTCTTGGAGGCGGCGCGGATCGAGAGAACAGGGTCCGACGTCATGGTCGGGGCGAATCCTTAACGTGGTTTCGGTGCTTGGGAAATGCGTTCTCCGGTTTGGGCCAGGTAAGCAATGGATTTGTGACGGCCCGAGCCTCTTATCGGGTTCGGATCAAGCCATCCGGGACGGACAATGGGCCCCGTTTTTCTTGTCTGGAGCGCGTTCCGCGGCGAAACCGCCCATACTTTCGCCTGACGCGCGCCCCTGGATCGTTTGGTCTCAAACGGGGCCGCAAAAGGGACTTTACATCCCCGACCATTGCCCCTATCTCGCTCGCTCCGGCGGACCCGAAGTCCTCATAAGCGCTGCTAACGCCGGCCTGGGTTTAACTTCTGCAGGGGTCTACGTGAATTGCACACGTACCATACTCCCCTGGACCTGGTCCGTGAGCGGTCACCGGAACGTCCTGTCGCACTCGTGCGACCGGACGCGGTGTCGGTAGCGGCGCGCTGGTTCCAGTCCGAATTTAAAGGCGACGTCTTCTACGCGGTGAAGGCCAATCCTTCGCCGTGGGTGATCCGCGAGCTGGCGCAGGCCGGCTTGCGGTCGTTCGACGTCGCGTCGCTGAACGAGATCGAACTCGTGGCCAACGAGGCCCCGGGCTCGCGCATGGCCTTCATGCATCCGGTCAAGAGCCGGGTGGCCATCTCGGCCGCCTATTTCGACCACGGCGTGAAGACCTTCTCGTTCGACACCCACGAAGAGCTGGCCAAGATCCTGGACGCCACCGGCCAGGCCAAGGACCTCAACCTGATCGTCCGCATGGGCGTGCAGGCCGAGGGCGCGGCCTACAGCCTGTCGGGCAAGTTCGGCGTCGAGCCGCACAACGCCCCGGGCCTGCTGCTGGCCGCGCGCCGCGCCACCCAGGACCTGATGGGGCTCAGCTTCCACGTCGGCAGCCAGTGCATGCGCCCGACGGCCTATCAGGCCGCGATGGCCCAGGCCTCGCGCGCCCTGGTTCGCGCCGGCGTGCTGGCCGATGTCGTCGATGTCGGCGGCGGCTTCCCGTCGATCTATCCGGGCATGGTCCCGCCGGATCTCTCCGAGTACCTGGCGGCCATCGACCGCGGCTTCGCCGAGATGATGGTCCACGAGACCACCGAACTGTGGTGCGAGCCGGGCCGCGCCCTGGTGGCCGAGGCCTCGTCGCTGCTGGTCAAGGTCGAGCTGAAGAAAGGCGACGCGCTGTATCTGAACGACGGATCGTACGGCTCGCTGTTCGACGCCGCGCACATGAAGTGGCCCTTCCCGGTCAAGCTGTACCGCAAGAACGGCGAAGTCGTCGAAGAGGGTCTCAAGCCCTTCCGCTTCTACGGCCCGACCTGCGACAGCGTCGACCACATGCCCGGCCCGTTCTACCTGCCGGAAAGCGTCGACGAGGGCGACTACATCGAGATCGGCATGCTGGGCGCCTATGGCGTCGCCATGTCGACCCGCTTCAACGGCTTCGGCGAGAACGAGACCGCCGAGGTCCAGGACGCGCCGATGGCCTCGATGTACGGCCTGGCCAAGCGCTCGATCCCGGCGGTCCGCCAGGAGAACGAGGAGCGCAAGATCGTCCGCTTCTCGCGACCCAAGGGCGCGGCCGGCAAGCGCAAGCGCCGCCGCTAGACGCGGACGCCGCAACGATCCGGAGGCCAGGGCCTGTCCCTGGCCTCTTTCGTTTCGGCCCGACTTTTCAGCCTGAGATTGCGGCTGGACTTTTCCACGCGCGTCCGACACACGAACCGCTCGAATCCGGCGGAGCAGGCATGACCACGATCTCGGAATCCGAGCACGCGACCGACGCTCCATCGGGCCGCCAGCCGCGTCCGGTCATCGTCCTGGCCACCCTGCTGCTGACCGCTCTGCTGCTGGTGGGCTCGACCCTGGTCCGGGGCGCGGGTCCCAGCGACAGCGTGGTCTACAACACCGTCTGGGTTCACGAGTTCATCGAGGCCCTGCGCCGGGGCGACCTGCCGCCCCGCTGGCTGCCCGGAGCCTTCCAGGGCCTGGGCGCGCCGTCGTTCTACTACTACCCGCCGATGGCCTTCTACGTGGCCGCCGTGGTCGACTTCGTCACCCTGCACAAGCTGAACGCCCTGCAGGTGACGGCCTGGGCGAACTTCCTGCTGCTGCTGGCCTCGGGCGGCGGCATGTTCGCCTGGCTGCGCGGCCGCGCCGGCGACCGCTGGGCCCTGATCGGCGCGGTCGCCTACATGCTGGCGCCCTATCACACGATCGACTTCTACTTCCGGGGCGCCTTCGCCGAGGTCACCGCCTACGCCGTCCTGCCCTGGCTGCTGCTGGGGCTGGAGCGCGCCGCCTCGCAGAGCCGGGGGATCGCGCTCCTGGCCCTGAGCTACGCGGCCCTGATCCTGTCGCACCTGCCCAGCGCCCTGCTGGTCACGCTGATCATCGTTCCGGCGGTCGTCGGCTGGCGGGTGTGGACCGCCGCCCCGGCCGACCGGATCGCCGTCGCCGCGCGCTGCCTGGCCGGCGGCGTGCTGGGCCTGGCCCTGGCGGCCGTCTATCTGGGTCCGGCCCTGCTGATGCAGAAGGACGCCCAACTGGTCTGGCTGTGGGGCGGCGACACCGACGGCTGGAGCCTGCTGGCCTTCAGCCGCTGGCCGGCCGGCGGCTTCATGACCAAGATCGCCCTGTCCAGCTGGTGCGCCGGCGCGGCCGGCCTGGCCGCCCTGTTGGCGGCGATCGACGCCCCGCGGCGCCGCACGGCCGTTCCGGCGATGCTGTTCGGCGCGGTGGCGGTGCTGGCCACCGTCCTGCACGCCCTGCCCTGGGTGTGGAAGGTCCAGCCGCTGTCGCAGGTGCAGTTCGCCTATCGCATCATCGTGGTCAGCGAGGCCGCCGCCGTGGCCGCCGTCTGTCTGGCCGCCGTGTCCGGCCGCCCCCGTCGCCTGGCGGCGCTGATGGTGGTCCCGGCGGTGCTCGCCGGCTGGCTGCTGGTCCTGGCCTGGCCTGGCCTGCGCGCGGTCACCACCATCCCCGTCGACCCGGGCGGCGAGGCCCTGATCGCCGCCGGCCGCGCGCCGAACGAGCACCTGCCCGCCGGCTATCCCGTCTATCCCGCCTTCGACGACCACGACCTGCTGAACGCCTTCCCCGGCCAGCCGCTGGTGGCGCTGGGCGAGGCCGGCGGCAAGGTGCTGGCCGCCAGCGGCTTCCCGGACGGCAGCGTGGCCATGGACCTCGACCTGCCGGCCCCGACCACGGTGACGGTCAAGCGCTTCTACTTCCCCAGCTGGCGCGCCGAGCGCGTCGACGGCCGCCAGAAGACGCCGCTCCAGGCCCTGCCGATCGGCGCGACGCGCTTCGTGTCGTTCCAGGCCCAGGCCGGCCGCCACGTCTACCGCATCCGCCAGGTCGCGACGCCGGTGGAGCGCGCCAGCAACGCCGTGACCCTGGCCGCGCTGCTGGTCGTCGCCGCCCTGCTGGCCGCGCCGGCCGTGACGCGTCGGCGACGCGCGCGGCCGGAAAAGACGGAAACCGCGATTGGGACTCGATAATCGTCGCAAACCTTCTATATAGCGCGCCCTTGCAACCAATCCCCTCGCCGGTCGCTCCGTCCCGGCGTGCTCGCGGGACACGACGGGCGCTCACCTTCAGAGGATCCTCTGTCATGAACGCTCCCGTTCCGAACAACACCAAGGCCGAACTGCTGCAGACCGTCGTCGAGCACATCGACATCACGTCGTTCGACGCCCGTCCGATCATCGACTCCATGCGCAAGATGTCGTTCTCGAGCCGCGACACCGCGCGCGCCGCCGACATCTTCAACATGGCCCTGGCCGACAAGGGCTGCTCGCCCTGGCTGATCCTGGCCGGTTCGACCTCGGCCGGCGGCTGCATGCACGTCTACCGCGACATGGTGAAGAACGGCATGATCGACGCCGTGGTCGCCACCGGCGCCTCGATCGTCGACATGGACTTCTTCGAGGCCCTGGGCTTCAAGCACTATCAGGCCGCCGGCCCGGTCGACGACAACGTGTTGCGCGACAACTACATCGACCGCATCTACGACACCTATATCGACGAAGAAGAGCTGCAGAACTGCGATCACACGATCCTGGAGATCTGCAATCGCCTGGAGCCGCGCGCCTATTCCTCGCGCGAGTTCATCTGGGAAATGGGCAAGTGGCTGAGCGAAGGCAACGCCAAGAAGCCCGGCTCGCTGATCCAGACGGCCTATGAAGAAGGCGTGCCGATCTTCTGCCCGGCCTTCGTCGACAGCTCGGCCGGCTTCGGCCTGGTCAAGCACCAGAAGGAAAAGATCGCCGCCAAGCAGCCCTATCTGATGATCGACGCCGTCGCGGACTTCCGCGAACTGACCGACATCAAGATCGCGGCCGGCACCACGGGCCTGTTCATGGTCGGCGGCGGCGTGCCGAAGAACTTCGCCCAGGACACCGTCGTCTGCGCCGAGATCCTCGGCGTCGAGGCCGACATGCACAAGTACGCCGTCCAGATCACGGTGGCCGACGTCCGCGACGGCGCCTGCTCGTCGTCGACGCTGAAGGAAGCCGCCTCGTGGGGCAAGGTCTCGACCACCTACGAACAGATGGTCTTCGCCGAAGCCACCACGGTGGTGCCGCTGATCGCCAGCGACGCCTATCACCGCGAAGCCTGGAAGGGCCGCGAGAAGCCGCGCTGGAACAAGCTGTTCGGCAAGTAAGCTTGATCCGACTCCAGTGAAAATGCAGGGTCCCCGGAATTGCTCCGGGGGCCCTTTTTCATATGCGTATTCTGGCCTTGGCCGCCCTTGTCGCCCTCACGGGCTGCGCCACGCTCGGCGGCGACACCGCCCCGGCGGGCCGCTACCTGACCAAGGCCCAGTTCGACGCGCGCGATCACTTGGCCCCGCCGCCCGCCAAGGGCTCGCCGGAGGCCGAGAAGGACCGCCAGATCTTCCTGGCCACCCGCAAGCTGGAAGGCACGCCGCGCTGGACGATCGCAAAGGCCGACGACGAGGAGGAGAACGTCCTCGCCGCCTTCACCTGCGCGCTGGGCTACACGCCGACCCGCGAGAAGAACCCCAAGCTGGCCGCCATGCTGCTGCGGATGAGCCGCGACGTGCGCCCGGCGGTGTCGGGCCCGAAAATGAAGTACCTTCGCGCCCGCCCCTTCCGGTCGCAGGGCGGGCCCTTGTGCATCAAGCCCGGCCTCGGCTTCTCGCTGTCGCCGGACTACCCATCAGGCCACGCCACCTGGGGCTGGACCGTGGGCCTGCTGCTGGCCGAGGCCGCGCCGGACCGCTCCGAGGTCATCCTGGCCCGCGCCCGGGCCTTCGGCGAGAGCCGGGTGATCTGCGGCGTTCATAACGCCAGCTCGGTCGAGGCCGGCCGCAAGAACGCCGAGACCCTGTTCGCCGCCTTGTGGGGCTCGGAGGCCTTCAAGAACGACCTGGCCGGCGTGCGGGCCGAGCTGGACGCCACCCGCGCCCAGGCCTCGCCGCCCGATCCGGCCCGCTGCACCGCCGAGGCCAACCTGCTGAGCGCGCCGCTGCTCTAGTCGCGGCCTTGCGAGTGTCACGCTTGGGAGTCAGGGTCCGCCGCATCATTGTTCGGGGACCTGTCTTCATGCGCTTCAAGCTCGCTCTCGCCGCCGGCGCCGCCCTAGCCATCGCCGCCTCGGGCCTCTCGGTCTCGGGCATGGCCTTCGCCCGCCAGGAGGCCCCCGCGCAGAAGGGCTACCTGCCGCCGGGCGCGCTGGACACCTCCAAGATCCTGCCGCCGGCGCCCAAGGAAGGCGAGGCGCGCTACGAGAACGACCGCAAGATCTTCCTGGCCACGCGGGGCCTGAAGGACACCCCACGCTGGACCCTGGCCCAGAACGACGTCGACGAGCGCAAGATCATCGGCGACTTCGCCTGCGCCCTGGGCTTCACGCCCGACCCGCAAAAGCTGCCAAAGACCACCGCCCTGCTGATGAAGCTGCGCTTCGACGTGATCGACGCGGTCAACAAGCCCAAGGACCTCTACCAGCGCAAGCGTCCCTACCTGATCGACGAGGGCCCGATCTGCGTCGACAAGACGGACGGCCTGGCCAAGAGCCCGGACTATCCGTCGGGGCACACCACCTGGGGCTGGACCGTCGGCCTGATCCTGGCCGAAGCCGATCCGGCCCACGCCACGCCGATCCTGGCCCGGGCCCGCGCCTTCGGGGAAAGCCGCCTGGTCTGCGGCGTGCACAACAACAGCGCGGTCGAGGCTGGCCGCACCAACGGCGCGGCGCTGGTCGCGGCCCTGCACGGCTCCAAGGCCTTCCGCGACGACGTCGACGGCGTGCGCGAGGAGATCGCGGAAGCCCGCAGGGCCGCGACCGCCCCAGCCCAGTGCGACGCCGAGAGCGCGCTGGTGGCCAAGTCCCCGTACTAGGCGAAGGTTGCGCTGGAGAGCCGTGGCCTCTACCTGTTGGCCATGGCCCACGGCTCTCCTTGCGGACACGATCACCATAATCACGGCGTCGCCGGCGCGAGCCTCGCGGCCGAGCTCGAGGCGGCCGAGGCCCGGTGCGCGGCCGCCGAACAACGCCTGACGGCCCCGCGTCGCCGGGTGCTGGAGCTGCTGCTGGAAGCCGGCCAGCCGGTGAAGGCCTATGACCTGATCTCGACCTTCGGAGGCGACGGCCCGCCGGCCAAGCCGCCGACCGTCTACCGCGCCCTCGACTTCCTGGAGAAGCAGGGTTTCGCCCACCGGATCGAGAGCCTCAACGCCTATGTCGCCTGCCGCAAGGAGGCCGACGGTCACGCCGCCGCGTTCCTGATCTGCGACTGCTGCGGCGCGACCCGCGAGATCGAGCCCAAGGCCAGCGCCGAGATCATCGCCGCAGGCGCCGCGGCCGGCTACGCCCTGACCGCCGTGACCATCGAGGCCCACGGCCTCTGCGCGGACTGCCGGAACTAGGTCACGCCCAGCCCGGTTGTTTCCTCGAACCGCGAGGAGATCGTCATGGCCGACCAACCCAATACCGATGGCCGCGAGGCCAATGAGGCCGAACCGCTGGGCGACTTCACCGCGCTCGGCGGCAAGAAGGCGGTCGAGAAGACCGGCGAGGAATCGCGCAAGCGCGCCGGGCCCGACGGCGGCGACGCCAAGGAAGTCGGCGACACCTTCAAGAACGCGGGCAAGCGTTAAGCTAGCCAAGCTTCGTCGAACACCGCTAGGCTCGAACGGCTGTTCAACACCGTGCGAGAGACGCCATGACGACCGCTGAGACCCTCCCCGGCGTCGAGATCTGGCGGGGAGGCGTCAACACCTGGGACTGCGACGAGATGGGGCACATGAACGTGCGCCACTACGTCGTCCGCGCCCAGGAAGGCCTGATCGGCCTGGCCGCCGAACTGGGCCTGCCCCAGGCCTTCTCGCCCCACGCCAACGCCACGCTTCTGGTCAAGGAACACCACATTCGCTTCCTGCGCGAGGCCCACGCCGGCGCGCCGCTGACCATGCTGGGCGGGGTGATCGAGATGAGCGAGACTGAGGCCAGGCTGCTTCAGTTGCTGATCCATCCGGCCTCCGGCGAGCTGGCCGCGACCTTCCAGACCACCGTGGTCCACGCCACCCCGCGCGAAGGCCAGCCCTTCCCCTGGCCCAGGATCGCCCATGCGCGCGCCGAAGCCCTGAAGGTCACGATCCCCGAGAAGGCCCGCGCCCGGAGCATCGACCTGTCGCCGTTCACGCCGACCGCCAGCCTTGAGCGCGCCGCCGCCCTGGGCCTCTCGCGGATCGGCCTGGGCGGCCTGCTGCCGTCCGATTGCGACGTATACGGACGAATGCGCGCCGAGCAGTTCATCGGGCGGGTTTCCGACGGCATCGGCGCGTTCATCCATCCATTCCGCGACATCGTGGTCGACCACGCGGACTCCAGGCCCTCGCGGTACGGGGGCGCGGTTCTGGAGTACCGGATCGCCTACCTGGCCTGGCCCCGGCCCGGCGACCGCGTCGAGCTCCGCTCCGGCCTGATCGGCACGGACGCCCGCACCATGCGGATGGCCCACTGGATGCTGGACCCGGCGACGGGGCAGCCGTGGGGAACCTCGGAAGCCGTAGCGATCACCTTCGACCTCGACGCGCGCAAGGTGGTGCCGGTGACGGACGCGGCGCGAGCGGCCCTCGCGGCGCATGAGGTGGAGGGGCTCAGCCTCTAAGCCCAATTCTTGTCATCCCGGCAGCCTCGTAGAGGCTGTCCGGGACCCAGGGGTCACCGCCCGGCCATTGGCCCCTGGGTCCCGGCTCGGCGCGCTACGCGCTTGGCCGGGATGACAGTTCCTATTGTGTCGCCATGTCGAACAGCGCGTCGCGCACCACGTCCGGCCGTTCCATGGGCAGGAAGTGGCTGGTTCCCGCGATCGTCTCGATCTTCACGTCCCGGCCCCGCCGCGCGAAACCGTCGCCGGCCATGCAGGTCGAGTGCTTCTCGGCCTTGAGGATGCGCACGGGCGCCTTGACCCGCTTCACCGCCCGCCAGGGATCATGCGCCTGGGCCGCGTAGTTCGAGGCCTCCCACGCCGGCGCGCAGGCCAGCTCGACCTTGCCGTCGTCGCGGGCGACGAAGCCGCCGGCGACATAGTCGGCCAGCATGGTCTCCGGCCAGGTCTTGAAGGCCCCGCGGCCCTTGTAGCCGGCGAACACCTGCTCGCGGTCGTCGAACACGGCCCGGCGGCGGAGGGCCGACTGGACCAGGGGCATGTGCTTCCAGAGACGGCCCGAGGTCCACGGCGCCTTGGCGTAGAGGGTGGCCAGCCACGGCATGATCACCGGGTCCAGCAGGACAAGGCCCTTGACCCGGTCCGGACGCTCGGCGGCGGCCAGCAGGCTGACCGTGCCGCCCATCGAGTGGCCGGCCAGCACCAACGGCGGGCCGTCCAGGACGTCGAGCAGTCCGGTCAGGTCGTCGCGCAGGTCGCGCCAGGACCGGCGGCCCTCGGGATTGGCGGGCAGGGTGGTGTCGCCATGGCCGCGCTGGTCGATGGCCAGGATCCGCAGGCCCGCGCCCAGCGGCGACAGCAGCACGCGATAGGTCTGGGCGTTGAAACCGTTGGCGTGGACGAACACCACGTCGATCGGCCGGTCCTGGGGGCCAAACTCCAGGGCCGCGATCTCGCCGCCGGGCACGGCCACGGAGCGCTTGCGAGGTTCGCGAAAGACGGCCGCGTCCATCGACTTGGCTCCCTTGGGACTGATGGGCGTTAAGGTAGGCTGGCGGAGACCCCGCGTCCATGGAGCCTCGCGATATGAATAAGCTCGCCACCATCGGCTACGAAACCGACACGCAGGGCGGCATGATCGCGCGGCTGAAGGCGGCCGAGGTCGAGCTGGTCGTCGACGTCCGCGCCGTGGCCAGTTCGCGCAAGGTCGGCTTCTCAAAGACCCTGCTGGGAAACAGCCTCAAGGACCAGGGCGTCGGCTATCTGCACCTGCGGCCGCTGGGCACGCCGAAGGCGGGCCGGGATGCGGCGCGGGCCGGGCGCACCGACGAGATGCGCGCCATCTTCAACGCCCATCTCGAGGAGCCCGAGGCCCAGTTGGCCCTGGCCCAGGCGACCGACCTGGCCAAGACCAGGCGGATCGCCCTGCTCTGCTACGAGGACGATCCGAACTGCTGCCACCGGCGGATCGTCGCCGACCGGATCCGTCAGACGCTGAAATGCGAGGTCATCGACCTCTGAACGCCCCTTAGGCCTGGGTCACCTGCCACTCGCCGCGCGCGTCCTTGCAGGCGCTGTAGCGCTGGCTGGTGGCGCGCTGACCGCCGCCCGACACCGACGCGTCGATCACGCGGCAGCTGGCGACCTGCTGGCCGTACGGGCGCACCAGCGAGGCGGCGGCGTAGCCGACGCCGTAGCCGCCGCGACCGACCAGCACCCAGCCGCCCGTCGGGACCACGCCCAAGGCGTCGAAGCTCTCGCCCGCCGCGATCTTGCCGACCACCTTGGCCTTGGTCGACGGGCCCGCGCGCAGGTTGGCCGTGGAACTGGCGACATAGGCGCCGCCGGCGGCTTCAAAGCTGGGCAGGCTCTGAACGCCGGCCGAATAGCGCAGGTCGCGGCCGTCGATCGGCGGGCCATAGCTGGACGAGACCACCGCGATGCGGCCCGAATTGCCCGTGCGACTGTTGGACCAGGTCTGGGCGACGCCGGTCTCCAGCGCCTTCTTGGTGGCCTGCTCGGCCAGGGCCGCGTCGGTCGACTGCATGCGGCAGCCGATATAGCCGCCCGCGGCCGCGCCGGCGGCGGCGCCGACCAGCGTGCCCAGGGTCTTGTTCTTGCCGCCGATCTTGTTGCCCAGCAGGGCGCCGGCCGCCGCGCCGATCAGGGCGCCGCCTTCCTGCTTGCCGCCCGAGCCTTCGCAGGCGAACAGGCCGCTAAGGCCGCGCGATTGGGCCAGGGCCGGAACGGGTGCGGCGGCCAGGCTGGAGGCCGTCACGGCGATCGCCAGGGCGGCGGAAATCTTGCGGGTGGTCATGGCGGCGTTCCTCTTCCGTCAGGTCAGTGTTGTGGTCGCCCTCGCCCCGGTTGATAGTCCGTGATCAACGATCATCAAACCTATCCATGGGGGAGAGCCAGGCATGAGTGGCCACGATCAGAACGAGTATAGCTGTTTCAAGGTCGAGATCGAGGCCGGCGTCGCGCACATCCAGTTGAAGCGTCCCGAAGCCATGAACACCATGACACGGCCCTTCTGGAACGAGCTTCCCGCGATTGTAAAAGATATTGATGACAACGCGCGCGCCCGCTGCATCGTCATTTCCTCGACCGGCAAGCACTTCAGCGCCGGCATGGACCTTTCGGTGTTCACGGACGACGAGGGCGTCACCGCCCGCCAGGACGCCGACCGCTGGGTGGCCGCCGAGAGCTTCCGTCGCTTCGTCCACGTGCTGCAGGACAGCTTCTCGTGCCTGGACAAGGCCCGGATGCCGGTGATCATCGCCATCCAGGGCGGCTGCATCGGCGGGGCGGTCGATTTCGTCAGCGCCTGCGACATCCGCTACGCCAGCGCCGACGCCTTCTTCCAGATCCAGGAAATCAACATCGGCATGACCGCCGACGTCGGCACCTTCCCGCGCCTGTGCAAGCTGATTCCCGAGGGCTGGGTGCGGGAGCTGGCCTATACCGGCCGCCGCCTGCCCGCCCAGCGCGCCCGCGATATCGGCCTCGTCAACGAGGTGCTCGACACCCACGAGGAGGTCGTCGCTCACGCCCTGGCCACGGCCCGGGAAATCGCCGGCAAGTCGCCGCTCGCCGTGGCCGGCAGCAAGGTGATGATCAACTACGCCCGCGATCACTCGATCGCCGACAGCCTGGACTACATCGCCACCTGGCAGACCGGCATGTTCTCCGGGCCCCACATGGCCGAGGCCTTCACGGCCAAGGCGCAGAAGCGGGACCCGGTCTATCCGGACCTGCTGCCGCTGAAGAAGAAGATGTAGCGCTCATCCCTCTCCCGGTCCGAACGCCGGCGGGAGAGGGCGGCCCGCCGGCTCTGGACGGGATGCTGAGCGCTCTGCCCGACGGCTTTCCGCCGTCGATCAGCGACCCGATCGCCGAGGGCGTCCGCGCCCCGCATGGTTCCTGAACGCCGCGAGCCCCCCATTTCGCGCGATATTGGTACAAGCCAGCCCTGCGGCAATTCCCCAGTGTACGGTGCCGGCCCTCGATCGAGGATTGCCGGACGGACCTTCGAACGAGGACGCCCCATGCAAGCCGCGCCGCCGCCTGTGGTCACACAGGAGCTCAGAATCATCGATCCGGAGGGCCACGACCGTATCGTTATGTCAGCTGCTGGAGGCGCGCCCCAGATCAAGATGATGCGTCCCGACGGCCATGACGGCCTGGCCATCACGCTCGATGGCGCCGGGCGCGCCAGCATACGCCTGGCCAACCCCCTGGCGACCGGCCCGAAGGCGGCGCTGGAGGTCGACGACAAGGGGGCCCACGTGAAGTTCGACCGTGAGGGCGGGGCGTCGAGCTACCTCTTTCTGAACAACGAGGGGGCTTCGGGCGTGGTGCTGATCGACAGCCAGGGCGTTCGCCGACTGAACATCACGCTCGATGCCGCCGGAACGGTCGCGATCACACGCTTCGACGCTCAAGGTCGGGCGCTGCCCTAGGTCCGCGTCCGGCCGTCGGCGGTCAAAGCGGAAGTTGCGCTTTCAAAGAGAAGTGAACATGCGTCCGGGACCGCCTCTGTGGCGGCCAGGCCGCCCGCCGAGCGCGGTAAGTGACGGCCGTGAGACCGTCGCTCCCCGCCGCGCCACGCCTCTTTTCAGCACGCGGGACCAAACCTCCGCTCATACAAGCAAGCCAGCCGGGCGCCCGCGTGAGACCCATTAGCTTCAGCATTTCCCTATGGAGGTTTCCGCCATGCGCATTTTGCCGCTCTTGATCGGCGCCGCCGCCTTGCTGGCGCCGATGGCCGTCCCGGCGCTCTGCGCCGCCGCCGAGCCGTCGCCCACGGTCGCCACGTTCCGCCTGAAGGTCGGCGAGGCCAGCATCGTCGCGCTCAGCGACGGCGTCTTTCCTCTCCCCGCCGACCAACTTCTGATCGCGGACCGCCCCGGAGTGGTCGAGCCGTTGCTCCAAAAGGCGGGTCTTCCGGCGGCGCCGGAGACCACGGTCAACGCTTTCCTCATCGAGGTCGGCGGACGCCGCATTCTCGTCGACACCGGTTCCGGCGCGCTGCTGGGTCCAAGTCTGGGGGGTCTCGCCGCCTCCCTCAAGGCTGCGGGCTACGCTCCCGACCAGATCGACGAGATCTTGATCACGCATCTTCACCCCGACCACGTCGGCGGACTGACGGCCGACGGCGGAGCCGTCTTTCCCAATGCGACCGTGCGCGTAGCTAAGGCAGACGCCGACTACTGGCTCGACAAGGCGCATCAGGCCAGCGCCGATGCAAGCGTCAAGGGCGCGTTCGACGGCGCAGCCGCCTCGCTTGCCCCCTATATCGCAGCGGGAAGGTTCAAGCCTTTCGAGCCCGGCCAAGCCCTGTCCCCCGGCCTGACGGCGCTGTCGACACCCGGTCACACGCCCGGGCACGCCTCCTATCGCCTGGTCAGCAAGGGCCAGACGATCGTCTTCTGGGGCGACATCGTTCACGTCGCGGCAGTTCAGTTCCCCGATCCGGCGGTGACCATCCATTTCGACACCGATCCGACCCAGGCCGCGGCCACCCGCAAGGCGCTCTACGAACAGGCCGGCGGCAATCATGCGCTGGTCGCCGCCTCGCATATCGCCTTCCCCGGCGTCGGCCGCGTCAGCCAGGTCGGCAAGACCTTCATCTGGTCGCCGGTCTCCAACGTCGGGCGCTAGCCCCCCGGCGTGGGCTTTGCCCGCAAGCCGCCGCTTTGGATGCAGCCGGGCGATATCTGCACCGTCGAGATCGAGCGGGTGGGCGTCCTGCGCAACCCGATCGTCCAGGGCGGCTAAGGCCTACCGGCCGGCCGAGGCGCGCCGGCCCCTGGCCACCTCGCCGCGGCTGACGGGACGCGCCTGGTTGCCCCAACTCGTGCGAACATAGGTCAGAAGCTGGGCCATTTCGCGATCGTCCAGGCGATCGGCAAACCCCGGCATCGAGAACTGGGCGGGCGAGCTGGGCGTCAAGGGTGTCTGCCCCCCGAACAGGGCGATGCGCACGATCGACTCGGCGCGCTCGTCGACCACGGCGGGATTGCCGGCCAGCGGCGGAAAGACGCCGCTATAGCCGCGGCCGTCCGATCGGTGGCAGGCCGCGCAATTGTCGAGATAGGCCTGCGCTCCCGGCGAGGACAGCTCACCGGCCTTCAAGCGGCGCGCCTCGGCCGCATCGTAAGCGAAGGCGCGACCAGGGGGCTTGGGCAGGGATTTCAGGAAGCGACCGATCGCCTCGGCGTCGCCCGGCGTCAGGCGGGCTGTCCCATGCTCGATGGCCGGCGCCATCGCCCCGAAGGCGGCGCCGCGAGCGTTGCCGCCGTGACGCAGGAAGTCGGCGATGTCCTGTGACGTCCAGTCGCCAAGGCCGCCTTGCCCGCCTGCCCGCAGGCTCGGCGCGGACCAGCCATCGATGCTGGCGCCGGCGAGGAAGGCGGGTCCTTCGGCGGCCGAGCGCGCCTTGACCTGCAGGGCGAACCCCCTCGGGGTGTGGCAATCGCCGCAATGGCCGGGCCCTTCGACGATGTAGGCGCCCCGCGCGACGGCCGGGTCGGCAGCGCTCGGCGGGGCGATGGCTTCCGGGGCCTTGGCGAACAGCCAGCGCCACAGGGTGAGCGGGAAGCGCATCGAGAGCGGAAAGAGGATCTCGTTCCTGGGCGCCGGCGTGGCGGCGGGCGCTACGCCGGCGGAGAAATAGGCGTAGAGCGCCTCGGTGTCGGCGCGGCTCATGCGCGCATAAGCGACGTAGGGCATGGCCGGGTAAAGCGACTGATCGCGCCGATTGACGCCATAGCGGACGGCGCGGTCGAAGTCGCCGAAGCTCCACCCGCCGATGCCGTAGGTCTTGTCGGGGGTGATGTTGCTGGTCATGACCCTGCCGATGGGCAGCGCCATGGCCAGCCCTCCGGAATAGTCGGGACGGTCCGGGACGCTGTGGCAAGCCGCGCAATCGGCGAGCCGGGCGACATAGGCGCCGCGGGCCACCAAAGCCGGGGTGACCGGCTGCGACAGCGTCTCGCGGCGGTCGCCCGCCGCTCGATCCGACAGCGCCGTCGCGGTCAACACCGCTCCCCCCAGCACGGCGGCGGCCCCGCCGACCAGCCAAGCCTTTTTGGCGATCGGCGTCATGCGTCCACCAGCGGACCGGGGGCCTTCAGATAGCGATCGCGGATCTCGGCGGCCGAGAAATAGGCCAGACCCGCCAAGAGGCCGGTCGGATTGTAGCCGAGGTTCTGCGGGAAGGCGCTGGCGCCCATCACGAAGAGGTTTGGCACGTCCCAGGACTGGGAGTAGCGATTAATGACGCTGGTCGCGGGATCGGCGCCCATGATCGCGCCGCCCGTGGTGTGGGTCGACTGATAGCGGCGCACGTCGTAGTTCTCGCCGGGCTTGATCAAGTTGACGCCGATCGACTTGGGCTTCATGGCCTCGACGATGGACCTGGCCTTGGCGTTGGCGTGGGCCGCCAGCCGGTACTCGTTTTCATGCCAGTTGAAGGTCATGCGCAGCAGCGGCTGGCCGAGTGCGTCGCGATAGGTGGGATCCAGGTCGAGATAGGCGTCGCGGTAGGACATCACCGCGCCCATCGTCGCCACGCTCATGCTGTGGCCATAATGTGCGGCCGCGGCCGCCTTCCAGCCAGCCCCCCAACGGGGCGCATCGGGCGGCAGGTTCATCTGCTCGATAGGTCGCGCGCCCGTGGCGCCGGCGAAGATCAACGAGCCGCCGATGAAGCCGAGGCCGGTGTGATCGAAGTGGTCGGAATTGAAGTCGTCGATCACCTGCTGGCCGCCAGCTCCAGCCCCGATAAAGGGGTTCAGGTGGACGTCCTTGTCGAAATAGGCCGAGACCGACGAGACCATCTGGTAGGCGTAGTTCTTGCCCACCACGCCCTTGCCGGTGGCCGGATCATAGGGCTCGCCGATCCCCGACAGCAGCAGGAGACGCACGTTGTGCATCTGGAAGGCCGAGAGGATCACCAGATCGGCGCGCTGCTCGATCAGATCGCCCTTCTCGTCGACATAGGCCGCGCCGACGGCGCGCTTGCCGTCGCTGTCCAGCAGGATGCGGGTGACCTGGGCGTTGGGGCGCACCTCCAGGTTCGTGCGGTGCTTCAGGATCGGCAGGATGGTCGTCTGCGGCGAGGCCTTGGAATAGAGGAAGCAGCCGAACCGTTCACAAAAGCCGCAGAGGTTACAGGGCCCCATGCGCACCCCATAGGGATTGGTATAGGCGCGCGAGGCGTTGGCCGCGGGCATCGGAAAGGCGTTGTAGCCAAGCTCTCGCGCCGCCCTTGCGAAGCGGATCGAGCTTTCGATGTCGGCGACAGGCGGATTTGGAAACGCATCGCTGCGCGGACCCTCGAAGGGGTTGCCGCCCGGCATCAGGGTTCCGCGCAGATTGCCCGCGCGCCCCGAGACGCCCGCCACCTTCTCGAAGTGGTCGAAGTGCGGCTCCAGCTCCTCGAACGTGACGGGATAGTCCTGGATGGTCATGTCCGGCCCGATGGCCTGGGCGCCGTAGCGCTCCAGAACGTGGCTGCGAAATCGCAGATCCTCGGGCGAAGCGCGCCATTGCTGGCCGTTCCAATGCGTCCCCGCTCCGCCGACCCCGTTGCCGAGCACGAAGCTGCCGTATTGGCGATAGGGAACGGCCTCCTGATCGAGGCGATGGCGGATGGTCACGGTCTCCCGGGCCAGCGGTTGCCAGTACTCGCCCCGGATCCCGTGTCGAAGTTCGTCAGCCACCTGGGGATAGGAAAAGTCGGGGCTTGTGTCGCGCATGGGTCCGCGCTCGAGGGCCACGACGGAAAGACCCGCATCGGTCAGGGTCTTGGCCATGATCGCGCCGGTCCAGCCATAGCCGATGATCACCGCGTCGACGGGTTTGGGACGTGGGCTCATCCGAACTTGCGCCCGCCGATCGAGACCGGGCCCAGCGGATAGGGCGCGCCGGGCTTGTCCATCCAGTCGGTAAAGTCGGCCCGCGCGCCCGGAAACCCGACCATGCGCCAGGCGGCCATGCCGCGATTGCCGCCGTGGATCGGGTCGGAAAAGTACCCTTCCCGGGTGTTGCGCCAGGCCAGGTCGAAGAATGCGGAGGCCGAGACGCCCTCGAGACCCACGCCGTCGGCTTCGACGAGTTTCAGGTAGGCGTCGCGCGCATCCGGGGAGAGCGCGGCGAAGGCTTTGCCGTGACGCCGGCGGACATCAGCGTCCAGGCCCGCGATCGCCTGGCGATACAGCGCGCGCGGCGTATGGGGATGCTGATAGCCGAGCGTGGCCGGCGCGTCCGGGTGGAAGGGGCCGCTCATGTACCAGTAAGCGCCCGCGCCGTAAGGACCGGCCAGTTGCAGGTCGATGAAGCCCGGAACACCTGCCTCGATCGCGCCGGGTCCGGTCGCGTCAGGCGGAATAAGGCGGTCGACCCACGCATTGACGAAACGCCATTCCGCGCGCGTGAAAAACTGTGGCTCTCGGTCATCGAGCTGCGGCGCCGCCGAAGGCGCGCACCCGCTGACCATGCCGGCCATGCCTCCGACCGCGAGGGGTCCAACACCGGCGGCAAGGACCGCGCGACGCGTGGGCCTGCTCGGCTGCGACGCGGGCCAGGATGGCTCGAGCGCCGGCGCGTCGGGCGCTGGCGAGGACGTGTTCTCGGCCTCGGTCACGGGCTTCTCCACGATGACGATCACACCGCAAGGCTAGCCAGACGAACCTTGGCTCGACATCCATACCAAGGGTCTAGGCTTGGCGTGCGCCGCCGCAGGCCAGAGACCGCGGCGCCGGAAGAAGGCGAGGCAATCCAGGGCCCTAATCTTCGGGTGAAGCCCCCAACCTTGGTATGGGGCCCCGCGGACAGGCGAGAACATCGCGCCAATTCCAGCCAAATCACCGCCAAAGCCGACACGACGCGCCGACGGCGCGGGCGCAAGACGGCGGGGGAGAAGGAGAATAATCATGGCCTCTCGCGCCCAAGGCTCGACCTCCCCCACGCCCTTCCAGGTGATGATCGACGTCGGCGGCCACAGGCTTGTCGCCGATGAGCCCCACGCCCTGGGCGGAACCGACGCGGGGCCTTCCCCCTTTGGCTTGGTCTTGGCGGGCCTGGTGGCTTGCACCGGCACGACCTTGCGCATGTACGCCGAGCACAAGGGGTGGGCGCCGGTCGAAATCCGCGTCGAACTGGCCTTGGACCTGCGCGGCGAACGACCCTTGATCGATCGCAAGGTCGTGGTCGTCGGCGCGCTCGACGAGCCGGCGCTGTCGCGCTTGCGCGATATCGTCGAACGCACGCCCGTGACCCTGGCGCTCAAGTCGGGATTCGACATCGCCACCGAACTTGGCGCGACGGCGTGACCGCCCTGGCGACCATCGTCCTGCCGATCTTCGCCCTGATCGGCGCGGGCTGGGGTGCGCGCCGCCTGAACTGGTTGGGACCGACCGCCGCGCGCGAACTCAACCGCTTCGTCGTCTGGCTCGCTCTGCCGGCCTTGATGTTCGACATCATCGCCAAGGCCCAGTGGAGTGAGCTCTACCGACCCGGGTTCATCGCGGTGTTCGGCCTGGGCTGTCTTTTGGTCTTCTGCGCGACCACCGCGCTCAGGATGGCGAGCGGCGCCGCCGCAGCGGATGCCTCGGTCGACGGACTTACGGCCGGCTACGCCAATGTCGGCTTCATCGGCTTCCCGCTTCTTGGAGCGGCGTTCGGCCCGACCAGCATGGTGCCGGCCAGCATCGCCTCGATCATCACCGTCTGCCTGCTCTTCGCTGTCGCCCTGGTCGTGGTTGAGGCAGGTTCCGCCGCCAAGGGCAGCGCTTTGAGCATTGCGGCCAAGGTCACGCTTGCCCTGGGCAAGAATCCCATCGTCATCGCGCCGATCGCCGGCGGCCTGATGTTGGCTTCGGGCTGGACGCTTCCGGCCGGGATCGATCGGTTCCTGACCTTGCTGGCCTCGGCCGCCAGCCCCGCCGCGCTGGTCTCCCTGGGCCTGTTCCTGGCCGGTTCGCCCGGCAAGATCGCCTGGCCGGTGGTCACGCCGCTCGTGGCGGCCAAGCTGATCGGGCAGCCGGCGGCGACCTGGCTTCTAGGACGCTACCTCCTGCCGCTCCCGCCCGGCGACCTGGCGATCGCGGTCATCCTGGCGGCCCTTCCCACGGGAACAGGTCCCTACATGGTCGCAGACCTCTATCAGCGGGATGGCGCGATCGTCGCCAACGGGGTTCTGCTTTCGACCATCGTCTCGATCGCGACCGTGACCGTGCTTCTGGGGGTGTTCGCATAGCGGCGCGCCGTCGGACGGATTTGGCCTGATTGTCCAATTGCAATATTTTGCAGGCTGGCCGAGGGCGCGGCGCGTATCAGGAAGTCTTGTCGGCGCGCGCAAACGCGATACGACCGCCTCCGGCGGACTCCATAACGGTTTGCGCCCCCCCCTGAAGGCTGCCGGCGAGCGGCCCTTTGCGGCGCCGAGGCGCTGCCCTGGAGCCGGCGGCCAACGCCCGCCGAGCCGGAAGTTTGCATAAAAAATCACAGTTCACCCTAAACTTGTGTAGGGGTTTGAACCGGTTTCGACAGGGTCTAAGGCGTGAAGCTCTTGCGCTCGCGGCGAGCGCATACCGAGATCGCTCATGACCCAGCGGCGCGCCATCGCGCTCATCGACGACGACGCCTTGGTGCGTTCGAGCATGACGAGCTTGTTGCGATCGTTCGGGCTGTCGGTTCGCGCGTTCGATTCGGCCGTCGCCTTCCTCGAGCTTGACCCCTCGCAGTGGGACTGTCTGATCTCCGACGTCCACATGCCGCAAATGTCGGGCCTGGACCTGGCCCGCCGGCTGTTCGAGAGCCATCCCAGCCTGCCGATCATCCTGATCACGGCCTTCCCCGATGCGGGTGTGCACGAGCAAGCCGGCGGTACACGTCGCGTGCTTGAAAAGCCCTGCGCGCCCGAGGCCATCCAGGAAGCCTTGGAAACATTCCTCGGCCCTCTGTAGCCGGGCGGTTCACGGTCACGGTCGGATCAAGTCAGACCAAATCGCCGTGGACTGGAACAAGACCCCCCAACGCCTCGGCGACAGTATCGACGGACCATTCTTTCCGCAGCAAGGAACCGCCGATGCCGATCAAGGCCACCCCCACGCCGGGCGCTCAACTGATCTCGCCCAAGGATCACACGCTGATCATGATCGATTTCCAGTCGCAGATGGCGTTTGCGACCAACTCGATCGATCCTGTCAGCCTGCGCAACAACGCCGCCCTGGTGGCCAGCGCCGCCGCCGGCTTCGGCGTTTCAACGATTTTGACCACCGTGGCCGAGAAGAGCTTCTCCGGCCCGATGTTCTCGGAAGTCACCGATCCGTTCCCAGGCGAGAAGCTGCTGGACCGCACCTCGATGAACACGTGGGAGGACGCCGCCGTCATCGACCGGATCAACGCCATCGGCAAGGACCGGATCGTGCTGGCGGGCCTGTGGACCGGCGTCTGCATCGTCGGCCCCGCCCTCTCGGCGCTGGCCCAAGGCTATGAAGTCTATTTCATCTCCGACGCCTGCGGCGACGTCTCCGCCGAGGCGCACGAGCGCGCCGTCCAGCGCATGATCCAGGCTGGCGCCCGGCCGATGACCGCGCTGCAGTACATGCTGGAGCTTCAGCGGGACTGGGCCCGCAGCGAGACCTACGACCTGACCACCGGTATCGCCAAGAAGTACGGCGGCGGTTACGGCCTGGGCATCATCTACGCCAGGACCATGTTCAACGCCTCCGAAGCCCACTGACCGCGATGGCGCGCGGCCTGCTGGCCGCGCGCGTGTTCCCATTCCATCCGCGCGGGAGAGTTCCGATGAAGATGTATGTTGTCGCCCTGGGCGTCGGCCTGCTGGTGGGCGCGATCTACGGATTGCTGCATGTGCGCTCGCCGGCTCCGCCGGTCGTGGCGCTTGTCGGGCTGCTAGGCATGCTGGTCGGCGAACAGCTGGCGCCGCTGGCGCGCGAGGCGATCGCCGGCCGATCGCTGGCCGCCTACCTCCACATCGGCGCGACCCATCACGTGTTCGGCAAGCTGCCGGATGGCGCGACGCTCGCCCAGGCCAAGGCCGCCGCCATCAAGAGCGCGCACGAGAGGTCGCAGACATGACGCCCTCGCGCCGCTCGGTCATGGCCGCGGCCCTGGTTTCCGCCTTTGCAACCCCGACTTGGAGCGCCCCTATGGCCGCAAGCGACCTGCTGCTGATCAACGGCAAGTTCACCACCCTCGACCGCAGCAACCCGCGCGCCGACGCGGCGCTGGTCCGCGACGGCAGGTTCGCCGCCGTCGGCGAGGAGGGCGAGGTTCGCGCCGCGGCCGGCCCGAACCCGACGATCATCGATCTTGCGGGCCGCCGCGTGATCCCGGGCCTAATCGACAGCCACATGCACATCATCCGCGGCGGGCTGAACTACAATATGGAGCTGCGCTGGGACGGCGTGCCGACCCTGGCCGACGCCATGGCCATGCTGAAGAAGCAGGCCGCCAACACCCCGCCGCCCCAGTGGGTGCGCGTCGTGGGCGGCTTCACCGAGCACCAGTTCGTCGAGAAGCGCTTGCCGACCCTGGACGAGATCAACGCCGCCGCGCCCGAGACGCCGGTGTTCATCCTCCACCTCTACGACCGCGCCCTCCTCAACCGCGCCGCCCTGCGCGCCGTCGGCTACACCAAGGACACGCCCAACCCGCCGGGCGGCGAGATCCAGCGCGACGCCTCGGGCGAACCGACGGGCCTGCTGCTGGCCCAGCCCAACGCCACGATCCTCTACGCCACCCTGGCCAAGGGCCCCAAGCTGCCGCCCGACTACCAGCTGAACTCGACCCGCCACTTCATGCGCGAGATGAACCGCCTGGGCGTGACCGGGGTGATCGACGCCGGCGGCGGCTTCCAGAACTACCCCGACGACTATGAGATCATCGAGAAGCTGCACGCCGACGACCAGCTGACCCTGCGCATCAGCTACAACCTGTTCACCCAGAAGCCCAAGGCCGAGCTGTCGGACTTCCAGTCGTGGTCCAAGCAGGTCAGGCCGGGCCAGGGCGACGACACGTACCGCCACAACGGCGCGGGCGAGATGCTGGTCTACAGCGCCGCCGACTTCGAGGACTTCCGCGTCGAGCGTCCCGAGATGCCACCAAGCATGGAGACCGACCTGGAGCCGGTGATCCGCCACCTGGTCGAGAACCGCTGGCCCTGGCGGCTGCACGCCACCTATGACGAGACCATCTCGCGGGCCCTGGACGTCTACGAGAAGGTCAATCGCGACATGCCGTTCGACGGCCTGCACTGGTTCTTCGACCACGCCGAGACGATCAGCGATCGCAACATCGACCGCATCGCGGCCCTGGGCGGCGGCATCGCCGTGCAGCACCGCATGGCGTTCCAGGGCGAGTACTTCATGGAGCGCTACGGGGCCAAGGCCGCCGAGGCCACGCCCCCGATCGGCAAGATGCTGAAGGCCGGAATCCCCGTGGGCGCGGGCACCGACGCCACCCGCGTGGCCAGCTACAACCCGTGGGTCTCGCTGAACTGGCTGGTGACCGGCAAGACGGTGGGCGGCACGCGGCTCTACCCGCCGGCCAACCGCGTCGACCGCGAGGAGGCCCTGCGCCTCTGGACCACCGCCAACACCTGGTTCTCGAACGAGGAAGGCAAGAAGGGCCAGATCGCCGTCGGCCAGCTGGCGGACCTGGCCGTGCTGTCGGACGACTACATGACCGTGCCCGAAGATGAGATCCCGCACCTGTCGGCGGTGCTCACCCTGCTGGGCGGCAAGGTCGTTCACGGTCAGGGCGACTACGACAAGCTGGCGCCGGTGCTGCCGCCGCCCATGCCCGACTGGTCGCCGGTGCGGACCTTCGGCGGCTATCAGGACCGCTCGCGCGGCCACGCCCGGGCTCTCGCCAGCGCCTGCGGCTGCGCCAGCCGCTGCAACGTCCACGGCCACGACCACGCTTCGGCCTATGCCCGCGCGGCGCCGACCAGCGACGCCCGCTCCTTCTGGGGCGCCATGGGCTGCGGCTGCTGGGCGGTATGACCATGGACACCCCCGCCCTTCTTGGCCGAGCGCGGGACGCGCCTACCTCGCGCCTTGGGTGCGATGGATCGCCTTGCTCGGCCTCTGCGCGGCGTATCTGCAGGGCGGGCTGACCAAGGCCTTCGACTTCCCGAGCGCCCTGGTCGAGATGGAGCATTTCGGCCTGGCGCCGGCCGCGCCTCTAGCCGCGGCGGTCATCGTCCTGGAGATCGGCGCCTCAGCGCTCATTCTGGCGGGACGACTGCGGTGGCTCGGCGCGCTGGCCCTCGCGGGTTTCACCATCATGGCGACCTTCCTGGTCAACCGGTTCTGGGAGATGGCCCCGCCAGAACGCTTCGCCGCGACCAACGGCTTCTTCGAACATCTGGGCCTGGTCGGCGGGTTTCTGCTCGTCGCCTGGCACGACCTCAAAGGCCGCGACGCCGGCGCGCGCGCCTGACGACAGGATTTCCCCATGCGTCTTTCTTCCCTCGTTCTGGCCGCCGCTCTGGCGCTCAACGCGCCCATGGCGGCAAGCGCCCGGCCCGCCGCTACGCCGATGGTCGCCGTCGCGCCGCAATACGACACGACCCATGTCTACGTCGCGCCCCAGGACGTCGACGCCTTCGTGGCGGCGTTTATCGGCGTCTTCGGCGGCAGGAGCACCCGGCAAGTGGTCGCCACGGTGACGCCCACGCCCAGCAGCACCACGTCCCAGCTCCTGCAGACGCCCGTCGGGACCGTGTCCCTGTTCGGCTTCAAGACGCCCGCGCCCTATCCGTTCGGCGCCGAACGGACCGGCTATCTGGTCGAAGACATGGACGTGGCGGTCAAGGCCGCCCGCGCCGCCGGCGCGGACGTGATCGTCGAGCCCTTTCCCGACCCCATCGGACGCGACGCCGTCATCCAATGGCCAGGCGGCGTCAACACCCAGCTCTACTGGCACACGAAGACGCCGGACTATCCGGCGTTCGAGACCCTTCCGGAGAACCGGGTCTATGTGTCGAGGGACCGCGCGGACGCCTTTCTCAAGAGCTTCGTCGCCTTCTCCCATGGACGGATCGTCGACGACGACGCCAAGGCTTCGGCCCGGGAGATCGGCCGTCCCGCGGAGACCTTCCGCCGGGTTCGGGTGAGCTCCAATTTCGGCAAGCTGACCGTCATGGTCACCGACGGCCACTTGCCGTTCCCGTACGGTCGCGAGATGACCGGCTACGAGGTCGCCGACCTCGACGCTACGCTCGCCAAGGCCCGCAGCCTCGGCGTCCAGGTGCTGGTCGAACCACAGGACCTCCAGGATCGCCGCAGCGCGATGGTGAGCTTCCCCGGCGGCTACATCGCCGAGATCCACGCCGGGCGGCGTTGATCATGTCGCCAGCCCGACATCACTTCGCGGGACTTCTGCTCGCCGCCGGCATGTCTCTGGCCAGCGGCGCGCATGCGCAGACGGCCGCGTCGGAGAGCACGACCGACAGCGCCGTGAAGTCGCCTGCCCGTCCGGCGATCAAGACCAACCGCTGGCAGGAGGACTGGTCGGCCCTTGCCAATCCCGCCCTCCGCACCGAGCCGCTCGACCGCCTGAAGTATCTGCCGCTGGGCGACGCCGGATATCTCACCCTGGGCGCGACCCTGCGTGAACGCGTCGAGACCAACAACGCCGCGGCGTTCGGCGTCACCGGATCCGACGACACCTACCTGCTTCAGCGCCTCCAGGCGCATGCTGACGCCCGGCTGGGCGAGAACTGGGAGGTCTTCACCCAGCTCGAAGACGTGCGCGCATTCGGAAAGCGCCAGCGCGGCGGCGCCGACCAGAACCGGCTCGACCTGCGCCTGGCCTTCGTCGCCTATGAGAACACCACCGCCCAAGGGACGTTCAAGGCCAGGGTCGGGCGCCAGGACATGGCGTTCGACAAGCAGCGGTTCATCTCCTCGCGGGACGGACCCGCCGTACGGCAATCGTTCGACGCGGTGTGGGCCGATTGGGAGACCGGTCCGTGGCGGATCCTCGGCTTTCTGAGTCAGCCGGTGCAGTACGCCGACCACAAGGCCTTCGATGACACCTCCAGCGGCCACTTCCGCTTCGACATGCTGCGCGTCGAGCGCCATGTCCTGGGGACCAACGAGCTGTCGGCCTACTACGCGCGCTATGCGCGCTCCTCGGCCCGCTATGGCGACGCCGCGGGCGAAGAGGACCGCGACGTCTTCGACGCGCGCTACGCCGGCACGGTCGGGGCGCTGGACTGGGACGTGGAGGGCATGGCCCAGCGCGGCTCGGTAGGGCCAAGCCAGGTCCGCGCCTGGGCGCTGGGCGCCATCGGCGGATACACGCTCAAGAACGTGACCTGGACGCCGCGCCTGGGCCTTCAGATCGACGCGGCCAGCGGCGATCGCCACAAGGGCGACGGCAAGGTCGAGACCTTCAACCCGCTCTTCCCCAACGGCGTCTATTTCACCAAGGCCGCCTACACCGGTTACGTCAACCTGACGCACGTTCGCCCGTCGGTGACGGTCAAGCCCAACGCCAGGCTCTCGGTGCAGATGGCCGTGGCGGGTCAATGGCGCCAGACGACCCGAGACGCGATCTACACGGCGCCCAACATCGCCCTCCCCGGTTCGGCGGGGGTCGGCGGACGCTGGACGGGCGCCTACGGCCAGGTCCACGCCGACTATGTCTTCAACGCGCATCTGACCGGCCTGATCGAGGCGGTCCACTACGAGGTCGGCCGGTCCATCCGCGATGTCGGCGGTCGTGACAGCGACTACCTCGGCGTCGAACTTAAGTTTGGATGGTGACCATGGCCCGATCCCTCAGCCTGCCGCTGGTGATGAGCTTCAACGGCGGCTCTGTCGACACGGCGGGGTTTCTGGCGCTGCAGGGTCTTTTCACGGCGCACGTCACCGGCACGTTCGGCGCAGCGATGATTCAGGGCGCCAGCGGCGGCGCTTTGACGGCCACTGACGTCGTTTACCGGCGCCCGGAGCAAATTTGCAGAGATTGAAGCAAGCCCTGGCCGCCACCCGGCGGTCAAGATCTCGACGGCGTCGGGCCGCTTCTACTTTCCCAAGGCGTGACCTCCACGCCGCCCTGGATGAACACAATGATTCAAGCCGAAAGCCATACCGTACGCGCCAACGGCATTCGCCAGCACTATCTGGCGGCGGGCGAGGGCCCGCCGGTGATCCTGTTGCACGGCTTTCCCGAGACCTCCTACGCCTGGCGCTACCAGATCCCGGTTCTGGCCGCGAAATATCGCGTCATAGCGCCCGATCTTCGTGGCTACGGCGAGACCGACAGACCCTCGACCGGTTACGACAAGCGCACCATGGCCAATGACGTTCGCGCGCTGATGGCCGAGCTCGGCATCGAGAAGGCCGCCATTGTCGGCCACGATCGCGGCGCCCGCGTCGCCACCCGGTTCGCCAAGGACCATCCTGGCCTGATCGATCGCCTGGTGGTGATGGACAATGTGCCCACGCGAATTGTCGCGCGCGAGATGAAGCCCGCCGTGGCCAAGGCCTACTGGTTCTTCCTCTTCCACCTAGTTCCCGATCTCCCCGAGGCGCTGATCGCCGGGCGTGAGGATCTGTGGCTTCGTCACTTCTTCTCCGACTGGTGCTACGATCCCCACGCGATCTCGGGCGAGGCCTTCGACACCTACGTGGCGGCCTATCGGCGCCCCGGCGCGGTGCATGGCGCCATGCTGGACTATCGCGCCAACGCCGAGGATCTGGCCCAGGACCAAGTGGACGCCGACGTGAAGATCTCCGCGCCGACGCTGTCGCTGTGGGGCGCCAATTTCTACGCGGTGGGCGAGATGTTCGACATGGCCGCGATCTGGGCGGAAATGGCCTCTGACCTGCGGACGGCGGCGATCCAGCGCTGCGGACACCTCCCGCAGGAAGAGCGTCCCGAGGAGGTCAATCGCCTGTTGCTCGACTTCCTCGCCCCCTGGGAAGGCTAGGCTTTGGTGCGCCGACGCTCGGCCCTGTCGACCGCAAGCTCCTCCTGCCGGATCGCGCCCCGGACATGACGGGACCAGAGCGCCGTTGGGTTGGACGCGTGGCGGGCATCGACATCGAGGTGGCCGCCGTCGACGCCGTCACCGCGGCCGTCGACCTGGCGGTTGCGGGCCTCTTCACGCGAGAGGTGTCGCGCCTGGCCGGGGGCATGGAGCATCTGGACCGCGCCCTGCAAAGGGTTCCGACCCGCCTGCGGGACGAGGGCGTCTTCACGGGCGCGGCCTCGAGCTCGATCCTCATTCGCCACCCGCCCGCGCCGATCATGTCCGGCGCGATCCTGGTCGTCGGCCTAGGCGAGCCAAGCGAGTTCGCACCGGAAGTGTTGGCGAACGCCACCCGCCGCACCTTCGACACCGCCATGCTGCTAGGGGCTCAATCGATCGCCTTCGCGCCCAGCATCCTGGACGGCGGCCTGGTTCCCGACGGCGACGAGAACCTGAGCCAAGCCATGGTGACCGGCATCGCCCAGAGCGCGCGAGCCGCTCGGCGGCTGGCGGCGCTGGGGTTTTCCCCACCCAGCCCCCTGGTCTGCTGGCGGTTCGCCGCCAGCCCAGCGCACTTGGCCAAGGCCGCGGACGCCTTTCGCCGCGCCGTCGCGGGAACGCCGGATCCGCGTGAATGAGGGCGCCGTCCACAGCTAGGGATTCGACCTGGTCAGCAGGTGGTCGCCGAGGCGGCACTTGGACGGCCGTCGCCTCGACAGTCTTCGGCCTATGCCGGTCCTAACGGGCCGCGCTACCGGTTCAGGCTATAGTTGACCGGCGTCCAGATGAAGCGTCCTGCCCCGGCGTCGCGCACATAGCCAAGGCCTGGGAACGAGATATGGGCGGCTGCTATAAGGTAACCCTTGGCGGCCGCGTCGGCGAAGACACTCTGGCGTGCGGCGATCGCCGCCTTGTCGTCGCTGTCATAGCGGATCGCCACGGCGGGATCCTCGAACTGGACCGGCGCGAAATGAACCGTGTCGCCCCAGATCAGGAGTTTCTGCCCCTTGCTTTCGACCGCGTAGTAGGCGTGACCCGGCGTATGGCCTGGAGAGAGGATTGCGCGAATGCCTGGAGCGACCTCCTCATTCTCGGAAAAGGTCCTGAAGCGGCCTTGGGCGATATAGGGCGCCAGCACCTGCTGGGCGCCGTCGAACATCGGCCCCAGGAAGGGGGCGGCTTTGCTACGATTGCCGTCGTCCAGCCAGAAGTCTGCGTCGCGCTTGGAGGCGTGGATCACGGCCCTGGGGAAGACGGCCTGGCCCTTCAGCATCACCCCGCCCACATGATCGCGGTGCAGGTGGGTGAGGTAGATCTCGTCGATCTGGTCGGGCCGGTAGCCGGCGGCGGCCAGGTTGGCCAGCAGCAGGCCGCCGTCCTTGCCGTAGAGTTCGCCCGCGCCGGTGTCGATGAGGATGAGCTTGTCGCCGGTGTTGATCAGGAAGGCGTTGATCATGCCTTCGACCGGAGAGGTCATGTGTGAGCGCGCAAGCAGCCTCTCGACCTCGCCCGGTTTGGCGCCCACCGCCAGTTTGTCGACGTCGACCCCATGGGTGCCATCCAGCAGCGCGGTGACCTCGTAGTCTCCCAGACTGTAGCGATAGAAGCCCGGCGCCTGGGCGTGGGCCTGGGGCGCGCCGGCCCGGGCGGGCTGCACCGCAGGCGGGGCCATCGCCATCAACACCGCCGCGGCGGCGGTCACGAAGAAATACGAGCGCATGGCGGCGTCCTTGTCAGGGGATGAAGAGGTCGGGAAAGCGCCGGGGCTGGCAGCGAAGGTATTGGCTGGGAACGTGCACGCTGGCGCCAAGCTTGGCGGCCGCATGCCACGGCCAGCGCGGGTCGTAGAGCATGGCCCGGGCAAGGCCCACGAGGTCGGCGTCGCCGACGCCGATAATGGCGTCCGCATGCTCGGGCTCGGTGATCAAGCCCACCGCGATGACCGGAATGTTGACCACCTGGCGCACGGCCCGGGCGAAGGGGACCTGATAACCGGGATAGGGCGCGATCGCCTGATCGGGCGAAAGACCGCCCGAGGAGATGTGCAGGTAGTCCGCGCCGCGCGCGGCGAGCGCCTGAGCGAGCGCCAGCGTCTGCTCTAGGTCCCAGCCGCCGGCGACCCAGTCGGTGGCCGACAGGCGCACCCCGACGGGCCGTCCGGCCGGGAAGGCCTCGCGAACCGCCTCGAAGACTTCCAGCGGCAGGCGCATGCGATTTTCGAGCGAGCCGCCGTAGGCGTCATCGCGCTGGTTCGCCAGCGGCGAGAGGAACTGGTGGAGCAGATATCCGTGGGCGGCATGGATTTCGATCAGGTCCAGGCCCAGCATCGCCGCGCGCCGGGCCGCGGCGGCGAACTGGGCGCGCACCCGGGCGAGGCCGTCCGCGTCGAGCGACAGGGGCGTCGTGCGATCGTGACGAAAGGCGAGCGGCGACGGCGCGAGCGTCCGCCAGCCGCCCTCGGCGAGCGAAAGTTGCGCCCCGCCGGTCCAGGGAGGATGAACCGAAGCCTTGCGGCCGGCATGGGAGAGCTGCACGCCAAGGGGCGTGGGCGACCAGGCGCGGACGGCTGCGAGCACATCGCCCAGGGCCTTGGCCGTCTCGTCGGAATAGAGGCCAAGGTCGGCGGCGCTGATCCGACCTTCCGGGGCCACGGCGGTGGCCTCGAGAATCACCAGACCCGCGCCGGAAACGGCCATCTGGCCAAGGTGCATCTGGTGCCACGCGCCAGCCTCGCCGCTCTTGGCGGAATACTGGCACATGGGCGCCACCACGATGCGATTGGCCAGGGCCAGGTCGGCCAGGCGGATCGGCTGGAACAGGGAACTTGCGGTCATGGTCGCCTTCGCAGGGACGAGCGCCGGGCTCGGCGAGGAGCCCGGCGCGGTTGTCAGCGGGCCTGGGCCTGCACCGACTTGACGGCGTCTTCGATCACCGCGGCGACTTCGGCCGGGTGCGACAGGAGCGACACGTGGCTGGCGGCCAGGACCGTGGTCTTGGCGTTGATCTTCTTGGCCAGGTCACGCTCCATCTGAGGGTTGATGACCCGGTCGTTGGCCGAGACGATGTACCAGGAGGGTCGCGTCTTCCACGCCGCGTCGGTGACCTTGTCGCCGAAGGTGCTGGCCGCCAGCGGCCCTTGCGTCACCGCCAAGGTCCTGGCCTCGACCTTGGGGATGTCCGGCGCGAAGTTCTCAAGGACGCCCGCCTCGCTCTGTCGCAGGAAACCTTGGCCGTCGTCGACCGCGGTGCTCAGGGCCGGGGGCTTTTCGTAGGCGCCGACGAGGTCGCCGCCCGACTGGCCATCGCTGTTGGCGAAGGCGGCGACATAGACCAGCGCCTTGACCTTCGGATCTGTCCCGGCCTGGGTGATCACCGTCCCGCCCCAGCTGTGGCCGACCAGGACCACCGGCCCCTTGGCGTTGTTCAGGACGCGCCGGGTGGCGATGACGTCGTCGGCCAGGGACGTCAGCGGGTTTTGCACGCTGAGCACGGTGACGCCCTTGGCCTGCAGCAGCGGGATGACCTTATTCCAGCTCGAGGCGTCGGCCCAGGCGCCGTGGACAAGCACGACGGTGACCGGGCCAGAGGCCGGCGTTTCGGCGGCATGGACCGGGGTGACTGCGAAAAAGCCGGCGGCGGCCAGGAGGACCGAGGCGGCGGCGCTGACCGCCAATTTCTTGAGGGTGTTCATGAGTGATCTCCGGCCGCGCCGCCACGCGGCGCGCCTATGCGAGGGTGTCGGGAGAGACCTGCGGCGTGCGCGGGCCACGGGGGGTCTCAGCCTTTCAGGAAGGCCAGGAGATCCTCGTTGAGCTGATCCTTGTGGGTGTAGACCAGACCGTGCGGCGCGCCCGGATAGATCTTCAGCTGCGAGCCGGGGATCATGGCGTGGGCGAGCTTGGAGGTGGTGTTGATCGGCACGACCTGGTCGTCGTCGCCGTGGATGATGAGGGTGGGCACCGTGAAGGCCTTCATGTCGGGCCGGAAGTCGGTCTGGGAGAACGAGCCGACGGTATCGTACATGGCCTTGATCGACGCTTGGTTGGCGATCTGCAGCGTCTGGGCCTTGATGCCGTAGGGGACGTCCTTGCCTTCCCGATTTGAGCCGAAATAGGTGTCGGCGAAGCCGTTGACGAAGTCGCTGCGGTCGTTGAGCAGACCCGAGCGGATCCAGTCGAACACCGAGGGATCGACGCCGTCGGGATAGTCGGCGCTCCTGCCGAAGATCGGCGTGATGCAGGAGACGAGCGCGGCCTTGGCCACGCGCGCGGTTCCGTGGCGGGTGAGGTAACGGGCCACGTCGCCGCCGCCCATGGAGAAGCCGACGATCGTCACGTCCTTGACGTCGAGATGGTCGAGGACGGCGGCGATGTCGTCGGCCAGGGTATCGTAGTCGTAGCCGGTCCAGGGCTGGCTCGAGCGACCGAAACCGCGACGGTCGTGGGCGACGACGCGATAGCCGTTCGAGGCCAGGAACATCATCTGGTATTCCCACATGTCGGCGCTCATCGGCCAACCGGCGCTCATGAAGACGACGGGACCCGCCCCCCAGTCGTTGAAGTAGATTTCGACTCCGTCGCGCGTGGTGACCTTCGACATGGTGACTCCTTCAGTCCGCGGTTGAAGCCGCCGGCGCCGTTCGAGGCCGCCAGCAACGTCGCGACCCTAGGCCCGCCCGAACAGCCCGGGCTTGTATCGCTTGGGCGCGTTTGGGTGTGGGTTGCTGCAAAGCGCGGCGCCGCCCGCCCGGGGCCGGCGGCGACTTGGATAAAAGGGCTGGGTTTGGAACGAGAGGGCGGTCGAAGCGCAGCGCGCGTCTTGGCGCGCCTTGAGACGCTGGCGGCGTCTTCGTAAGAGCGTTGCGAGTTTGAGTTTTCAGGTGCGAGTCATGCCCACGACCACGACCGCCGGACGGTCCAGGGCGGATGATGCCGCCCAGACGGTCCTGATCATAGACGACAACGAACTCTTCCGCGGGTCGATGGACACCCTGTTCCGGTCCATAGGCTTGAAGACGGCCCTCTACGCGTCGGCCCAGGAGTTTCTCGACGCGCCCATGCCGCAGACGGCCAGTTGCATCGTCGTGGACGTCCGCATGCCCAAGATGAGCGGACTTGATCTTCAGATGGAGCTGGTCAACCGGCGTGTGCGCACGCCGATCATCGTCATGACCGGGCACGCGGACGTGCCCATGACGGTCCGGGCGATGAAGGCCGGCGCCATCGACTTCCTGGCCAAGCCGTTCAGGGACCAGGACATCATCGATGCGGTCACCGCCGCTCTCAGCAAGGACGCCGCCCGCCGTCGTCAGGAGTCCGACAGCTTCGATGTCCAGGCGCGGTTCGAGGCGCTGACCCCGCGCGAGCGCCAAGTGATGCTGCTGGTCGCATCAGGGCTGATGAACAAGCAGGTCGCCGGCGAGCTGGGGCTGCAGGAGATGACCGTCAAACTGCACCGCGCCAGCCTGATGAAGAAGATGCAGGCGCGCTCTCTCGCCGACCTCGTGCGCATGGCTGACGCCATCGATCCTGGCTAGTCGGGCCGGTCGGCCAGGGGCAGCCGGATGCGCACCTGTCCGCCCGGGCGATGGGGGCCGGCCGCCAGGATATGCATGGAGCCTTCGTGCGCCGCCACGGTGGAGGCGCAGATTGCCAGGCCAAGGCCCATGCCGCTGGCCTTGGTGGTGTAGAAGGCCTGGCAGGCGCGCTCGGCCGCTTCTTCGGAGAAGCCCGGGCCGGTGTCCAGGACATCCAGGACGACATGACCGGCCTCGAGATGCGACCGGAGGGTCAGGATGCGAGGCGCAGGGGTTTCGGACATGGCCTGTGCGGCGTTGAGCATCAGGTTGATGAGAACCTGTTGAAGGAGCACGCGCTCGCCGGCGACCTGGGCTTGGGCGCAGCCCAGTTCCAGGATCAGCTCGACGCAGGCGGCCTCCAGGTCACGGCTCACCCAGCGGGCGGCTTCGGCCACGAGCGGGTCCACGGCCAGATTGGCCAGCCGGGTCGGAGCCTGGGCGAGCAGGTTGCGCACGCTCTTGACGACCTCTCCGGCGCGATCGCTCGCGCGCGCCACATCGGCCAGCGCCAGGTGCGCCTCGTCCAGGTTGGGCGGATCCTGCGCCAGCCATCGCCGCGCCGCTCCAGCGGCGTTGGAGGCCGCGCTGATCGGCTGATTGACCTCATGGGCGATGGAGGCGGTCAGAACGCCGATCGAAGCTGCACGGAGGGCATGGTCGAGCTCGGCTCGCGCCTGGTCGAGGCGCGCCTGGAGCCTTCGGCGTTCCGTGAGGTTGAAGACCGAAGCCTGGATGCTGTCCAGGCAGGCGCCGCCGGGGGGGAAGGACAGGGCGACGATGACGGGAATCAGCTCGCCCGAGCGGCTGCGCACGGCGGTCTCGGATTCAAACCTCTCATGGCCCTCGTCGATGGCGATCAGGCATTGCTCGAAGCTCTGGTCCGTCTCCGGAAGAAAGTCGTGCAGGTGGGCGAAGAAATCTGTCTTCTCGGCCACGCCCATCATCTTGAGCGCAGTCGCGTTTACGTCCGTGATGCGGACCATCGCCCGGGCCTCACGGACAAACTGCGGATTTTCGGCCAGATAGGCTCTCAGATCGGTGACCCCGGCCGCGTGTAACGCTTCGAGCGCGGCCTTCACCGGCCTGAAATCGTGCTCCCAGATCGAAACGGCCAAGGTGTCGAAGATCGTGCGGTAGCGCGCCTCGCTTCGCCTCAGCGCCTCAATGGCCTGATGAAGCTGGGTGACGTCGGTGTTGGTCTCGAGGATCACCGCCTGCCGCCCCTCGTCGAGTTCGAGGGTCCATTGGCTCAGGACCGTACGGATTTCGCCGTCGCGCCGCCGCTGGACGATCTCCCCCTCCCAACGCCCCTTGCGGGAGAGATGTTCGAGGATCGCGTCTAACGGCTCGGGAAATCGTGTGTCCAAGACCTCGTGCGCCGCACGTCCAAGCATCTCCGCGCACGGCCAGCCGTAGAGCCGCTCGGCGCCGCGGTTCCAGAAGGACACGCGCCCTTGCCAATCGCGCGTGAAGAGCGCGTCGGAGGTGACGTCCAGCAGCCTTGCCTGCGTGACCAGCAACTGTCGGGCCGCATGGTTGCGCTGCATCAGCAAGGCCGCGGCGGAGATCGCCGCCAGACTGAACACCAGGCGTAGGAGGGCGGCGAGAGACGGGGCGTGACCGTGCGCCACCAGAAAGCTGACGACCGCCAGCGCCGCGCATCCGACGGATAGCATCCAGATGCCGCGTCCGGAGATGACGTCCGCGGCTAGCATCAGGACGACGACATAGAGCACGGCCACCGCGCTGCTCAGCGCCGTGAAGGTGTCGATCCAGAAGATCGCCGCCCCGATGACCAGAGCCACGCCGAGCCGAGGCCAGCGCTCCTGCAGGGAGGCGCGGACAGATGGGCGGGGCTTGAGAATTAGAACCTGCGGGGTCAAGGGCGGCGCGTCTCCGCCGCCACCCCAAACCAAGGCATAGGGTCACCAAACTTAGTCGATACGCTCAACCAACGTCCGTTCGATGGTTCCGGCTCGACTTGGTCTCCTAGTCTCCTGGTCACCGAGGGCGGCTGGAGACCAGGACGATGTTGCAGATCAATTGCGAGCACAGCGGACTGCGCAGCGCTGCGCCGCTCAACCGAACCTACGCGCCGCGAGCCCTGAATCTGGTCGAGCGGCTGCGCGCGGCGATCGACGAGGATCCGCAATCGGCGCGTCTGATGCTTGACGAGCTGAGCGTCGTGCTCGCTCCGGCGCTGGCCGGCGAAGGGCCGAGCTTCGCGCCCGTCGTCCCCGCCTCCCCTCAGCGCGGCGGTCTGGCCGCATGGCAGCTTCGCCAGGTGAAGATCCATATCGAGGAGAACCTCGCCGACCGCCTCCACGTCGAGACCCTGGCCTCGCTGGCGCGATTGAGCACCAGCCATTTCTGCCGAGCCTTCAAGAACAGCACCGGCGAGACAGCCCACACCTACATCATGCGCCGTCGGCTCGAGCGAGCGCAGGCGTTGATGCTCGGGACGGCCGAGAGCCTCTGCCAGATCGCCGCCGCCTGCGGTCTGGCCGACCAGGCGCATCTGACTCGTCTGTTCCGCCGCTACACCGGGCAGACCCCGTTCAATTGGCGGCGCACCTTCCGCACCCTCGACCCGGCGCTGGCCCTGCCGGCGGCTTGACAAAGACAAAGGCGCAGGGGTCATCCAGCCGGCCCAGAAAGATCATTGGCGTGCATCACAGGACGGGTGGCGCGGTCGCGGCTGGCGATCTTGTAGATAAGTCCGTTTTTGGGATCTGAAGGCCGTTTGCTGGTCAAGGCCGCAACTGCCTGCGCCAGGCGCCGGGCGTCTGCCCCGTCACCCGCGTGAAGACCCGGGTCAGGTGGCTCTGGTCGCTGAAACCGCAAATCGACGCGATCTGAGCGATCGGCATATCTGTCGAGAGCAGGGCCTTGGCCTCCGACACGCGGTGCTCGATCAGCCAGCGATGGGGAGTCACGCCGGTGGCGGCGCGGAAGGCCTTGATGAAGTACCCGCGTGACAGGCCGCATTCTTCGGCGATTTCGGCGATCGAAACGTCGCGTCGGCTGTGGGCGGCCATGAAATCCGTCGCTCGGACCTTCTGCCGATTGGACAGGCCTCCGCGGTGCGGATGCCCGCTGGTCTGGCCATAAGCATGGAGCAGGTGGGCGGCCAGGGCGTAGGTCATCTGATCCACGAAGAGGCGTGAGGCGCTGGCCGGGTCGGCCAAGGCCGGCGCCATGGCCTGCGCGATCTGGAAGACCACGTCGTCGCGCGCCCCCTGCGGACTGCGCAGTTCCACGAGCTTTCGCCGTCCCTCGCCCTCGGCGAAGGCGGCCAGCTCGGCTCTGGGCAGATGGAAACGCACGTTGTCGAACGGCGAGCGATGGTCGCATCGCCAGGTCTCCCGCATGTCCGTGATCGCCAAGCTGCCGGCGGCGTGACCGCCCGCATGGATCAGTCCGCCGCCGCGGTAGAGCCGGTGGTCGGCAAAATCCCGAAGCTGGACGATGACGCTGTAGCCGTCCGAAAGCGGAAGGGTCTCGCCGGGCGGAAGATCGTGGCGCTGCGAAGAGATCCGCATGATCGAGAAGGCCTCGCCCGAGAGCCTGCTGATCTGGATCCCAGGCCTCGTCATGAGCGATGGCGCGTCGGCGCAATCCCTCTGGATGGGGTCGGTCAACCGCGCCCCCGCGAGATCGCGCCGGTTTAGCAAAGCGCGGCGGCTCCTCGGGACCCCAGGTCAATTCGCCTCAAGACAGCTCCTCGTCCGGCCGGCGCGGTGTTGCGGTCCCGCAGCGGACACGACTCAAGATCCGAGCCTTAGGGCGCAGCTGGAAGCCGCGCTTGAACAAAAGGGACGGAACTTGCACAAAAGTCGCCGCCGATCCGGACTGGCGTCAGGCCGGGCGGATCATGTCCCTGGCGTAGGCCAAGCCGATGCCGTAGCCGCCCGCATGGTCTTCGACGATGGCGCGGGCGGCGTCGTAAGTGGCCTTGCGGGTCCAGTCGCGCTGCAATTCCAGCAGAACCTGGATCCATGACGTCATGGCGGCCCCAGCGGCCTCCAGACGCCGAAGGGCCAGGTCGTGGCTGGCGGGCGTGAGGCCGCCACAGGCGTCGCCGACCACGAAGACCTCATATCCGGCCGCCAGAGCCGAGAGCACCGGCTGGGTCACGCAGGCCTCGGTGAGCAGGCCCGAGACAAGCAGGCGCCGTCGCCCCGACGCTTCCACCGCCGCCCTCGCCGCATCGTCCTCCCAGAGGTTCATGCTGCGGCGCTCGAAGACCTCGACGTCGGGGATGACCGAGCGAACGGCGGGCATGACCGGACCGCTATAGACCTTGGTCGCCGAGGTCGAGGCGATGACCGGAATCCGGAAGGCGGCGGCCGTCTTGGCGAGGGCCACGACGTTGTTGAGCAGACCTTGGCGGTCGATCGAGCCGACACCGAAGGCCAAGCCTGCCTGCTGGTCGATCAGCAGCAGGGCGCAATCTTGCGGTTCGAGCAGATGGGTTCGGGTCATGGACGCCTCCGGGGTTGAGCCAGCTGGTCCTAGCGCGACGTGCGCCTCGCGGGCTTGGACGGGGTGTCGCCGTTTTGCCTCGAACGCCGGTGACGTGGCCGCGGGCGCTTTGCATCCAGACGGTTCAAACGATCGCCTGTCGGGCCAAGACCGTCCCGGGGTCGGCCGCCATGCTCGCCGGGTTGAATGAGGCGAGCTTCATCCTTGACCTCGACGGAGATAGACCATGAGCCAAGGCTTCGACCCTTCTCGCTTCCAGATCGTACCGCCGCGGCGGTTCGAGGACCTGAAAATCGGCGAGGTCTTCCGGGCGCCGAGTCGCACGGTGACGGACGCTCACGCCACGGCGTTCCAGGCCGTCTCGTGCGACAACCATCCTATCCACTACGACCAGACCTACGCGCGTGCGCACGGTCATCGCGCCCCGGTCGTCCATGGGCTGCAGGTCCTGGCGTTCACGGCGCCGGGCGCGACGCTGTTGCCGCATGTCTTCGGCGCGGTGTTCGTCGCCTTCGTCGAACAGAGCTGCGCCTTTCTGGAGCCGGTCTATGCCGGCGACACCCTCTATCCGGCCTTGGAAATCACCGCCCTGACGCCGCAGGGCGACACCGGCCTGGTGACGACGGCCGTCACCGTCCACAATCAGGACGGCGCGCTCGTGCTGGAGGGCTCCCACACCTACCGCCTTCGCACCCAGCCATCGCTTTGGGAGCCCTCCTCCCCGACCGATCAGGACCGGCTTCTCGACGAAGCGCTCGAAGAAACCTTTCCCGCCAGCGATCCCATCTCGCCGAGCTGAGCGGCCTTCGCGCGCGGCGGACGCGGCGTCACGCGCGGCCTTGCGACGCTCTCATGCGGCAAGGTTATGGCGCATTTTTAGAAACGATGACTTTCCATCATTTCCATTTCGGACAGACCCGCGTGGCTGCATCTTCGTACGCCTAACACCAGGAAAGCATGCGCAGTGGCCAACCTTGCTCAGACCGCATCCGTCTTCATCGCCGAGCATCGCGCGCTGGGCGCGGCGCTCGTCGGCCTCGTCGCCTTCGGCGAGTCGATGATGGTGGTGGGCGCCTTCCTGCCGGCCACGGTCCTGCTGATCGCCGCGGGGAGCCTGATCGCCGCGGGATTGCTGGACGGGCCTTCGGTGCTCCTTTGGGCGACCGTCGGGGCCGTGGCGGGCGACAGCTTGTCGTTCGCGATCGGCAGGACGTTGGGGCCCCGCCTTCTACGGGGGCGGCTTTTGAAGCCTCACGCCCGCGCCATCGCCCGCACTAGGCTTCTGATCCGTCGCTTCGGCGGCCTGACGATCTTCATCGGCCGCTTCGCCGGTCCGCTTCGCGCGCTGGTCCCGGTCATGGCGGGCATGGCGGGCATGCCGCAACGACGCTTCCAACTGGTCAATTTCGCCTCCGGGATTGTTTGGGTCGCCGCTTTCGTGGGCCCAGGCTATGCGGGCGCTCGCGGCATGGCGCTCTTGTCGCATCTGAGCTGGCAGGCCCTGGCCCTCTCGGCGGCCGCTTTTCTGCTGGCGGCGACGGCAGCGTTCAATCGCCGCCGGATCGTCGGGGCGGTACGCCTTGGCCTGCCGAGTATCCGCGCCAGCGCGGCCATCCTGGGTGGCGCGCCTCAACTGGCGGCGCGCTAGGGCCGGCTTCAGACGGGCCGACGCAGATCCCACCAACGCCGCGGCGCGGCTCTGTACGCCGAGCTCGACGGGACGACCAGCTCGACTTCCACGCCGGCCGCAGGCCGGCTGCGGATCGCCAGCGCCCCTCCGATCCTCGCGGCGCGCTCGCGCATCCCCGTCAATCCGAAGTGCCCCTGACGCCCCCCCGCCACGAGCACGGCCTGTTCAATCCCCACGCCATCGTCGCGCACCCTGACGCCCAGCTGGCGCGGGTCGTAGGTGACTTCGATCACCACAAGCTTGGCCTTGGCGTGGCGGTACGCGTTGAACAGCGCCTCCCCCACGATCATCTCGATCTCGTCGGCGACGATCGGATCGAGCGATTGAACGGCGCCCTCGGTCAGCAGCCGGGTCTCGACCTTACGGTCCGGATCGGCGCGGGCGGCCAGTTCGGTGAGCGTCAGCGTGAGATCCTCCCCGCTGGCGGTCCGCAAGCTGCGCACCCGCTCGCGCGCCTCGCGCATGACGTCGTCGGCGCGATCGAGCGCGCTCTCAAGCTGACGGTGGGCGGGAAGGTCCTCAGGCACATGCCGGGTGGCGGCATGGAACTTCAGCATCAGGCCCTGCATGCCCTGAAGGAGGGTGTCGTGGAGGTCGCGGGCGATGCGTTCGCGCTCGGCGATGCGATCCTGCATTCGGCTCTGGATGCTCCGCGAGACCTGCCGAAGACGCAGGGCGTAGGCCAGCCAGGCGGCGAGCGCGCCGGCCAGGATGCACAGCGCGGCGAAAAGCTTGCTCTGCGCGAAGGTCGGCGGCAGCTCAAAGCGCAGGCTTGCGCCGGTCTCGTTCCAGACGCCGTCTTCATTGGCCGCCTTAACCTGGAAGACGTACCGACCGGGTTTGAGGTTGGTGTAGAAGGCTTGCCGGCGGCGCCCCGGGTCGACCCAGTCGCGATCGACGCCTCCTAGCTTGTAGCGGAATTTGACGCGTTCGGGGGTCGACAGGCTCAGGCCCGCGTAGTCGATCTGCAGGCTCCTGGCGCCCTTTGGCAAGACGACGTCCTGCGGCTGGAGCGTGGCCTTTCCATCGACCGTCATGCTGGTGATGGACACAGGCGGCGCGATGCGATTTCGGTAGAGGTTGCGGGGATCGATGACAAAGACGCCCGAGGTGGTGGCCAGCCACACGCGACCGTCACCGCCGACGGCCACCGCATCCCTGAGGGCTCCGGTTCCCGACCCGACGAGGCCGTCCAGGAGCGAAAAGGTGCGGCTCGGCGGCGTGAAGGCCTGATCGTGGAACGCGCGATCAAGGTCCGAAGCTCGCACCTGGGTCACCCCGCCCTTGGCCCGCACCCAGGTGGCGTCGCCGGGCGCGCGGGCGAGGCCGTTGATGTCTTGCAGCCAGGACAGACGATCGTCGCCGATGAATCGCGCCTGGTCCTTGTCGAGGCGCGTCAGGCCATTGCTCGACACGACGATGGTCGCGCCGCGATCGCGCCGGATCTGGACGAGGTTCCCGGGGAAGAAGCGCTCGGCGCCATAGTCGATCGGCTTCAGACTTTCCGCGTCCGCCTGGAAGAGGCGGCGGTTTCGCACCAGCAGCGCTCGCCCGGCCCCATTGGCCACGACCGATGAGAAGTCCGGGATGTCCTCGGCCCTATAGGCTCGCCAGCGCGCGCCGTCCCAGCGCCGGGCGGGCGCGTCCTCGGCGGTCACCCACAGGCCGCCGGCGTCGTCGACGGCGCAGGCCCTGGTGCGGGACGGCGCAGACGGGAGGCGAACCTCGGTGCGGCGACCATCCTGAACGCGGAAGACCCGATCGGGCCGCCCGGCGCCTTGCGCTGCGAACATCCAGAGGACGCCGGAGCGGCCTTCGCAAATGACCCCGGGATTGAAGTCGCTGAACCAAGGCTTGAGTCCCTGACCAGGCTCGGCCTTGAAGAGGGCCTTGCGGTCGCCCACCAGCACGGCGCCGGCCAGGGTGGCGGTAATGCTGTAGCCGAAGGGCGAATCCGCGCCGATGATCGGCTGGCGCATGACGTTGGCATGGCGGAACCGGTCAAGTCCGCCGTTGGTGCCGACCCAGATCGTTCCTTCGCGATCTTCGAACACCGCCCAGACGACCTCGCCGGTCAGCCCGTCCTTGACGTTGAAGCCTTCGACCTTGCGGGATTGGGCGGGACCGCGGGTCGCGGTCGCCTGGGCGCGGACCCGGAAAAGGCCCGCCCCGAACCCTCCGCCCCACAGGTTCTGGTCGTGATCGACGAGGATATGGCTCCAGCGCGAGGCGGTTGCGACCAGCTCGGCGCTGCCGGGCGCGATCCGCCCGCTGCGCGGGTCGGCGAAGCGCCGCACACCCAGGGAGTCGCCGATCCAAAGCCGGCCGGCGCCGTCTTCGGCCAGGCCCGGCCCGACGCCAACGCTCGTCTGCACGGTGCGGATCGTCTGTGTTCCCGGCGCGAGATAGCCCAGCCAGTGGTCTCTCCCGAACCACAAGGTCCCGTCACGCGCCGGATGGATCGTCGTGAGCATGCCCGGCGGCAGGCCCCAGTCGGCGCCCATGATCCGCCAGACGCCGTTGTGGAAGCGTGCAAGCTGGCTGTTGTTGCTCCCGAGCGCGACCCACAACGCGCCGTCCTTGTCCTCGGCGATCGCGCGAACCGTAGCCCGAACCCTCCTGTGTTCCAGGTAGGTGAACCGTCCCCGCTCATAGACCCCGACCCCACCCAGATCGAACCCTACGACCAGCGCGCCGGACCGCGTCACCAGCAGGGCGTTCACGCCGGAGCCGTGGCGATGCTTGGGATTGGGCGTCGCGATCGGTTCGAACCGCGCGCCGTCATAGCGGTAAAGTCCATCGTCTGCGCCGAGCCACAAAAATCCGTCCGGCGTCTGGACGATGGCGCGCACCTCGGTGGGCGCCCCGTCGTCGGAGGTCCAACGCGTGTGGTGATATTGCGCCAGGCTGCGGGCGGGATCCAAGGCCAGGGCGGGCTGCAACCCTGCGAGCAAGAAGAGTATCGCCCCGACAAGGCAGGACCGCCAAGGCGCGCGCGCGCCCAGCCTGGCGCCCCCCTGACCGACAGCCTTCGATTTGGCCCAAGCTCTGCGCAACATGAACCTCACGAGGTGACGACACTCAAGCCTGCCCAACCGACCAGCGCTCTGGAGACCGTTTGGGTGGCCCCCAGCCCCCCTGGACGGAGCTGACGCGAGCGCAGCCGATGGCCTAGACTTTCCATCATGGCCAGATCCTTTCCGATTTTTCCCGTCGGCGCGACCGGCGTGGGGATAGCGCTCGCTCGAGCCGCCTGCGGCCTGCTGCTGGCCTTGGGCTCGGTGAGCGCCGGACGGCCCGATTGGATGGAGTTGCCCGCCGTCCTGCTGGCCATAGCCCTGGTGCTCGGAATGTTGACCCGGATCGCCGCGCTGCTCGGCGCGCTGCTTACCGTTGTCGCCGCGCCCAACCTGCACCAGGCGCCGCTCGTGGTGCTGCTTCTGTGCGCCATGAACATCGGCTCCCTGGCCTGCACCGGCGCGGGCGCCTATTCGATCGACGCCCTGCTGTTTGGCCGGTCGAACATCCGGCTGCCGGGGCAAGGCTAGATCTGGATAATGCCCCGACGATGGGCGACGGTCACGGCCTGGGTTCGATCGTCCACGTCGAGCTTGGCGAAGATGTTGCGCAGGTGACCCTTGATCGTGTCCTCGGAGAGGGACAGCGCCCGGGCGATCTCCTTGTTGGGTCGGCCGGAGGCCACCCGCCGCAGCACCTCCACCTCGCGATCGGTCAGCGCCTCGCCGATCGCGTTGACGGCGATCTCGTGGGCCACTTCCGACTGCAGATGGCGCCGGCCCGCGTGGACGGCCCGGATGGTTTCGATGAGCTCCCGCCGAAGGCTGCTCTTGAGGAGATAGCCGCTGGCCCCGGCGCGAAGGGCTCGAAGCGCCTGGGCGTCTCCGGCGTAGGTGGTCAGGACCACGATCCGCGCATCGGGCGACTCGGCCCGAATCGCGCTGATCGCCGAGACCCCATCCGCGCCCGGCATCTTCAGGTCCATCAGGGTGACGTCCGGTGCGAGCGCGATGAACTTGGCCAGCGCCTCGGCGCCGTCCCCGGCTTCGCCGGCGATGATCATGTCCGCTTCTGCGCCGACCACGGCGGCCACGCCTTCGCGAAGCATCGGGTGATCGTCGACGATCAGGACGGAGATCTTGTCACCCATCTGTGCGCGCAGCGTCCTTGGGATGCTTACCGAGCCCCGGCCAAGGCCGGGTTCGAAAAGCGGATATGGGCCGGTTTGCCCCTATCCTCGAAGCTAACCAAATGGAGACGCGCCAGCTAGTCCCACACCCTGCGCGGACGCGAGGACCGCGCCCGGTGACCGAAGGACGGTCGATGACGCTGCGTCCGTTGAGCCGACACGGGCGGATCGAACGACACTTTAGTGTGGGGCCCAAGCCACCCGCCCGAGATTTACCTTGAACCGACGCTGGCCGACGCTGGGCGGCTTTCCCGACGGAGTCCGGACATGGCCTGCATCGCGCGATCGATGGATCGAACGCAGACGCGAGAGGCGAGCGCAAACCCGGCCGACGCCATCGAGATCCACGAAGTCGACAGTCAGCGGGCTCCCGTCCGGCTTCCCGACGTCGGCCCAGCAATCCTCGTGCGGCATATGCTGGGGCCTTATCTGGGCGAGGCCGACGTCGGCGCTCCGGGGGCGTCCAGGCTCCTGGCCTTGCGCGCGGGCGCGACGCTGATCGAGGACCTCCAGCTTGGGTCACGCCTTCGGATGGCCCGGCCCTTCCACGCCATCGACGTCGTCATTCCCTGGTCGGTGCTGGACATCATCGCCATCCAGGCCCACGCCGCGCCGATCGAGGGCCTGGAGGCGTCCTCGGGCGTCGATCTGGCCGACCCGACCATCGAACATCTGATCGGCGCGATGCTCGCGCCGCTGGGCGAAGGCTTCTTCTCCTCACGGCCCTATCTGGCCCACTTGAAGCTGGCCCTGGCCACGCACGTCGCCCACGCCTACGGCCGGCCGCGCCCGCACGAGCGGCTGGCGCGCGGCGGTCTCGCGCCACATCTCCTCCGCCGCGCCCAGCAGATCCTGCAAAGCAACCTGCAAGCGGGCCTCTCCCTCGTGACGCTCGCCAAGGCTTGCGGCCTCTCGACGCGCCATTTCGCGCGCGCTTTCCAGGAATCGGCGGGGGTCACCCCGCACCAGTGGATGACCACCGCTCGCATCACGGCGGCCAAGGCCATGATGCGCCAGACCGCCCTGCCGCTGGCGCAGATCGCCGACCTGTGCGGCTTTTCCGACCAGAGCCACCTGACGCGCGTCTTCAAGCGCGAGGAAGGCCTGCCGCCGGCAAGCTGGCGACGCGATCACCGCCAGACGCGGGAGTCCTGTCGCGGCGTCGGCGGCGTGATTGGAGCGGTTGGTCCAAACTAGCGACACGGCGGTCAAGCCTTCGGCCGGCCGCCACCCCAAAGTGGCCTTGGATCGAATGCACCGCAGCTCGGCGCGATCGCAAAGGGATTCAGATGAGCCAAGACCAACCCGAAGACGCCGGCGCGTCGCGCCGCGCCGTCCTCACCGCGGGCCTGAGCCTCGCGGCCCTGACGGCCATGCCGTCGCTTTCCCCGGCGTCGGCCATGGCCGCGCAATCCACCACAGCCAAAGGAATTCCGCACATGAGCAGCGGCTATGTCACCACCAAGGACGGCGTGAAGATCTTTTATAAGGACTGGGGTCCCAAGACCGCCCAGCCGATCGTGTTCCATCATGGCTGGCCGCTGAGCGCCGACGACTGGGACGCCCAGATGATGTTCTTCGCTCTGCAGGGCTATCGGGTCATCGCCCACGACCGCCGTGGCCACGGCCGTTCGGACCAGACCGACACCGGCAACGAGATGGACACCTACGCCGCCGACGTGATCGCCCTGACCGATCACCTGGACCTGAAGAACGCCGTGCACATCGGCCACTCGACCGGCGGCGGCGAGGTCGCCCACTATGTCGCCCGCGCCAAGCCGGGCCGCGTGGCCAAGGCGGTTCTCATCGGGGCCGTGCCGCCGATCATGGTCAAGACGCCGGCCAATCCCGGCGGCCTGCCGATCGAGGTGTTCGACGGCTTCCGCGCCTCTCTGGCCGCCAACCGCTCCCAGTTCTTCCACGACGTGGCGGCCGGCCCGTTCTACGGCTTCAATCGCGAAGGGGCGAAGGTCTATCCCGCCGTCGTGGAGAACTGGTGGCGCCAGGGCATGATGGGCGGCGCCAAGGCTCACTACGACTGCATCAAGGCCTTCTCGGAGACCGACTTCACCGAAGATCTGAAGAAGATCGACGTGCCGGTCCTGATCCTGCACGGCGAGGACGATCAGATCGTGCCGATCGCCGACAGCGCTCTGCTTTCGGCCAAGCTGGTCAAGAACGGCACGCTGAAGACCTATCCGGGTTATCCGCACGGCATGGCCACCACCCACGCGGACGTCATCAATCCGGACCTGCTGGCCTTCATCAAGGGCTAGTCCGTTCCGCCCTCGCCGGGCGCCCCTGCACCGCAGGGGCGCCCGCTGCTGCGTCCGGACGCCGGAAACGGCCCAAGCAACCCTGCGGCTCGTCCGCTCCGCGATCGTCGCGCAGCAGCAACCGCTCGGGCGGCCAGATGAGCCGACGCCGCAGCGCCTCTTTGACGGACCGATGGAAGTACCGGCGGCCTGCCGCCACCCTAGACGGCTTTGGCCGCGGGCGTCGTGCGGGAGAAGTTGAGACCCTGAAGGGCGGTGGCGATAGCGCCCAAGGAAAGGCCCAGGAGCGTCACGGCCAACCAGCCGCCTGATTTCCAAGCCGCCGAAGCGGCCGCCGAACCGAAGGCGCCGCCAAGGAACATGGAGCCCATCAGCACGGTGTTGAGACGCGCGCGCGCCTCGGGCTGCAGGGTGAAGGCGATGTGCTGGTTGGAAACCAGGGCCGACTGCATGGCGAAGTCCAGAACGATGACGCCAACGACCAGCCCCACCAGCGACGTCCAAAGGCCGAAGATCAGCCAGGAGACCAGGATCAGGCCGGCGGCCAGGATGACGATCGGCTTGGGGCCACGCTTGTCGGCGAACCGCCCGGCCAGAGGCGCGGCGAAGATGCCCACCGCGCCGACGACGCCGAACAGGCCCGCCACGTCCGCCCCCAGGCGGTAGGCCGGCGACTGCAGACGAAAGGCCAGGATCGTCCAGAAGGCGGTAAAGGCTGCGAAGATCAGGCCTTGAGTGACCGCCGCCAGACGCAGGGCGGGGAACGCTCGCCACAGGCCGATGATCGAACGCAGCAGTTCGCCATAGCTCAGCCTGGAGTCGGGCGCCACGCGCGGCAGGGTGGCGTACATGAGCGCGCCGGCGATCATCGCCATCGGTACGCCAAGCCAGAACATCTCGCGCCATCCGGCGTGGGTGGCCACAAAGCCGGCGAGCGTCCGGCTCAGCAAGATCCCCGTCAGTATGCCCGAGAGCACGGTCCCGACGGTGGCGCCGCGCTTGTCGGGCGAGGACAGGTGGGCGGCCAGCGGTACGATCTGCTGGGCCACCGTCGCGGTCAAACCCACCGCGAGCGAGGCGATCACGACCAGAACCGCGCTGGGGGCGATCGCCGCAAGAGCAAGCGCGACGGCCAAGACCATGAACTGGACCCCGATCTGCCGCCGGCGATCGATGATGTCGCCCAGCGGAACCAACAGGAAGAGGCCCACGGCATAGCCGAGTTGAGTGGCGGTCGGGATCAGGCCCGCGAGCGGGCCGGGCAGGTCCTGCTCGATCAAGCCGAGCATGGGCTGGTTGTAGTAGATGTTGGCCACCGCGACGCCGGCGGCGGCGGACATGCACAGGGCCATCAGGCCCGAGAGACCGGTCTTGGCGGGGGGCGGTGCGGGGTCGGTGGACATGACGGGGTCCTAAAGGCGCGTTTTCGTCGGCAGGGCGCCGAGCCAGGCTGAAGATGTTGTCGCGGGCCATGCGAGCCGATGCTCGGCAGGGAGTGGGCCGTCCTTCGTGACGGGGGCGTTGAAGGACGGCCCGCGGGTCCGGCAAGCTGCGGTGGGCCGGACCCGAATTGATCGGCTATTCGGCCGCCACGGCCGGCGACGACAGGCGCGCCAGCGCTTCGGCCACACCCTCGCCATAGGCCGGGTCGGCCTTGCAGCAGTTGGCGACGTGGCGACGCTGGATGTCCGTCGAAGCCCCGCCGATGGCGCGGGCGGTGTTGTCGAACAGAACCTGGCGCTGGTCCGCGCTCATCAGGCGGAAGAGATCGCCTGGTTGCTGGTAGTGGTCGTCGTCGAGACGATGGTCCCAGTGCGCCGCGGCGCCGTCGATAGGGAGGGGGGGCTCGGCCAGATCCGGGCGGTCCATCCACTCGCCGCGGCTGTTGGGCCAGTAGGTCGGGGTGGCCCCCAGGTTGCCGTCGGTGCGCATCGCGCCATCGCGATGATAGCTCTGGAACGGGCACTTGGGCGCGTTGACCGGAATGAGGTTGTGGTTGACCCCCAGGCGATAGCGATGGGCGTCTCCATACGAGAAGAGCCGCGCCTGCAGCATCTTGTCGGGTGAAAACCCTATGCCCGGCACGATATTGGCCGGCGTGAACGCCGCCTGCTCGACCTCGGCGAAGACGTTATCCGGATTGCGGTTGAGCTCCAGTTCGCCGACCTCGATCAGCGGAAACTCGCCCTTCGGCCAGACCTTGGTCAAGTCGAACGGATTGAAACGAAAGGCCCGCGCCTGTGCGTCGGTCATCACTTGAACCGACATCGTCCAGCGGGGATAGTCGCCGCGCTCGATCGCCTCGAAGAGATCGCGCTGGCTGCTTTCACGGTCCTTGCCGACCAGGATTTCGGCTTGCTGGTCCGTCAGGTTTTCGATGCCCTGTCGGCAGCGGAAATGGAATTTGACCCAGATGCGCTCGTTCTGCTCGTCGATGAAGCTGTAGGTGTGGCTGCCGAAGCCGTGCATGTGACGGTAGCCGCGCGGCAGGCCGCGCTCGCTCATCAGGATGGTGACCTGATGCAGCGCCTCCGGAAGAAGCGTCCAGAAGTCCCAGTTGTTTTGGGCGCTGCGCATGCCGGTGCGCGGATCGCGCTTGACCGCATGGTTGAGGTCCGGAAAGCGAAGCGGATCGCGGAAGAAGAACACCGGCGTGTTGTTGCCCACCAGGTCCCAGTTGCCCTCCTCGGTGTAGAACTTCAGGGCGAAGCCGCGAATGTCGCGCTCGGCGTCGGCCGCGCCGCGCTCGCCGGCCACGGTCGAGAACCGGGCGAACACCGGCGTCTTCTTTCCGATCTCCGAGAAGAGCTTGGCCTTCGTGAAGCCGGAGATGTCGCCGGTGACGGTGAACACACCGTAGGCGCCCGAGCCCTTGGCGTGCATGCGCCGCTCGGGGATCACCTCACGATCGAAGTGGGCCAGCTTTTCCAGCAGCCAGATGTCCTGCAGCAGAGCAGGTCCGCGCGGGCCTGCCGTTTCGATATTGACGTTGTCGGCGACCGGCGCGCCGTTGGCGCGGGTGAAGCGGGCGTCGGACATGAGGGGCTCCAGCGTTCAAGTTCGACGCGAGCTTCACGATATCGGCAGCCGAGAGATTGAACGGCGTGGCGACAATTTGGTCCAAATGTCAGGGCTGTCCCGCCCGGACGGAAAGCGCTCCTCCCCTCGCCTCTTCAGCGAGGGGCGATCGAATGGCGCGCCGCCACGCGGACCAGAAAGGCGCCGAAGCTCCGCCCCTGAGCTGACCGGAAGCTGCGAAAGATCGCTTGAATTCACTGACCCCGGTCTAAACGGCCGACCACAACGGGCCGAGCCCGCAGAAAATCGCAAGCGTTTGATTTAATGCGGGAAAGTGGCGCGCCCGGAACGAGAAGGCGTTGGTGGTCGGCGAAGCGCCGAAATCCAGCCCGGCGGGGCTTCGCGAGGGCTTTGACGTTCGAATGTGGGACATGATTGTGGGACAGTTTTGTGGGACAGAAATCGCCGCTTGAGCGGGCTTCTCTGCTTCTCGGTGGGAGACCGGATACGGGGCCGGGTGTGGCCAGTTTTGGCGGCTGTGGGAACTTGGAAGACTGACGGCAGGTAGGTTGGTGTACCTGAGCTGTTGAGGCCGCTTTCAGCCCTTTATTTCCGGATCGGCCATTTAGGCCACCTCTCGCTTGCCGAGCACAATCTCCCTCCGGAAGCGGTGCAGTTCAGGCAGGGATTGGGCCGTGGCGGCTAGCAGGGCCCGGCGCTCTTCAACTGTACCGACGCCGCTATAGGCCAGGACCAGGTCGTCGATCCTGTCCGCCAGGGCGTCGAGCTGGGGAGAAGACCCCGCCTCGCAAGTTTTCCGCCCTCGACCGCGAAGACAGCTTCGAAGAGCGACCCGTTCCTGTCCGCCGAAGAGACCTTGGCCAGGGCATTAGCAACAACGGGGACCGACATCAGCCGCTTGATAGCAGCCTGTCCGGGGCGGGTGTGCATGTCGTAGCTGCAGGACAGAATCTGGCCAAGACCGGGGTCGTCCGGCAGATCACCGGGAACGAACCGGAGCTGATCCTCGTCGGCCTGGATCATCTGCCACATCGGCAGCAAGGAGGCGTGCATACATCCACCGCCTCGAATCGCGGCCCGGTCTGCCAGATAGCAGAGCACGAGCGGCATACCCGCCCGAACCATGAGGCTCATGAGCCGTCCCCTCGGACGATCGTTCCAAGACGGCGCGTTCAGGTTCGGAAATCGCTTGGTGCCTGCAAGCATCCAGGTTGCAGCCATGCGGTCCACCACCGGACGCCCAAGGTCCGTAGCCGCATCGGCAAGTGCTTCGTCAGACCAAGCGGCCAGCGCTTCCATTTCGCTGTGGCGGGCTCGGTCGAAGTCGACGGCCACAACGAGATTGCAGGCGGTCCGATCCATCGCGCCGGATGCCAGCGCTTGCGCCAGCCATACGACCGTCCTGAGATCGCCAACCGCTCGGCGGGCGACGTGGTTTACCGCCCTGGACGAGGTCTGGATCGCGGCTATCTCGCGGACCTATTGACCTGTCGCTGGGCCGAGCATCGGCGCAACATTCTCATGACCGGGCCGACTGGCACCGGCAAAACCTGGCTGGCTTGCGCTTTGGCTGTTCAAGCAGCAAGGAATGGCTATTCCGTTCGGTATGTACGGACCAGCGCCCTTCTCGCCGATCTGGCGATCGCACAGCAGGACGGATCTGTTGTCCGATTTCGGCAGGCCCTGGCGAAAGCCAAGGTGCTAGTGCTCGATGACTTTGGGTTAGGAACCCACGCCAGCTGGGAAGCAAGGTCTACTGGATCTCCTCGACGATCGTATTGGAGCGACCTCGACCATTGTCGCCGGCCAACTGCCTGTCGAAGAGTGGTTTGACTATATCGCCGAACCTGCGGTTGCCGACGCCATCCTCGACCGGCTTGTTCATAGCGCCCATCGGTGGAAGCTGACGGCGTCCGCCATTCCCTAGCGACATCTAAGCCTGAGCTCTGGACCACTACGATTACGGCGATGTGTGTCGTCGGTGCCGGAGCGGACGATTTCTTGGCTCTCGCCGGACGAGGGCGCTGGCCGGGGATGGTCGAACCACTCGGCTCGCCCCGGTCAGAATTTCGGCTGTTTGCACCAGAAGGGGCCACCCAGAACATTGACCACGTCGAAGCCGAAACTCAGCTTCAGGAGGGCGTCGCGCTTTCGAGAAAGCGGAAAAGCGCCCCCGTACTTCGAGGTCATCGTTCCGGCCGAGTGCCCGACCAGCGCGCCGATCTCTTCATCAGGGCAACCAACCTTCCGCAGCCGATCGACAAAGGTATGCCGCCAAACGTGGTTGGCGCGCCCCGGAGCGTGCAGCTTCAGCGCCTGGAGGTAGCGGCGAGAAAACTGGGTGATGCCGTCGGTGAACTTGCCCGGACCGCCGAGCCGGAAGCAGCCAAACAGCCGCTCGCCCGAATGACGCTTGGCGCAACGCTCGACGAACGCACGCAAGCCAAGCGTAATCAGGTCGGGATGCAGCGGCACATCACGCACGGAGGTCTTGTTCTTGACCGACTTGGTGGCTTTGCCGCTGTCGTCGGTCTTGCGCACCTTCAGATGGGGGATATCCGCGTCAAACCTGAAATCAGCAGGAAGCAGTTGGCACAGCTCTCCCGCCCGCATCCCAGTATACATGAGCAGGATCCAGGCCTCGGCACGCCGCCATGACGGCATCTCTGTCGGCCGGTGGCCGGGCAAGAATCGCTTCGACCGCCCGCTGAACGCGAAACCCCTCCTTTATGAACTCGCCACTGTTGGCCAAGCCCCCGGCAGGAACCGCCTCCATCACCGTCACCGATGACTGGCCCGACGCGGTCCCAGTGACGGACCACGAAGCCCGGATCATCGAAGCCTTCTTCGCCGACGTGCTCGACGACTTGTTCGGTGATCTCCCTCGATAGAGCAGGAGTCTCCCATGCGCGACGCGATGGTCCCCGAACAGACCTCCACGGCGTCGCGAGCGGCCCTTTACCTGCGGGTCTCGACCGGCCGTCAGGCCGAGAGCGATCTTTCCATCCCCGACCAGCGCCGCCAACTGGAGGCCTATTGCGCCGGCAAGGGCTGGACCTTGGGCGAGGTGTTCGTCGAGCCGGGCAACACCGCCACCGACGACCACCGGCCCTCGTTCCAGGCAATGATCGAGGCGGCCCTGGCCAAGCCGGCCGCGTTCGACGTCATCATCGTCCACTCGTTCTCACGCTTCTTCCGCGATCAGTTCCAGTTTGAGTTCTATGTCCGCAAGCTCGCTAAGAACGGCGTGCGTCTGGTCTCCATCACCCAGGAACTGGGCGACGATCCGATGAGCACCATGATGCGCAAGATCATGGCGCTCTTCGACGAGTACCAGTCGCGCGAGAACGCCAAGCACACCCTGCGGGCCATGAAGGAGAACGCCCGACAGGGGTTCTGGAACGGCTCGCGCCCGCCGCTGGGTTATCGCATCGTCGTGGCCGAGGAGCGCGGCGCCAAGCTCAAGAAGAAGCTGGAGATTGACCCGATCCAGGCCGACAAGATCCGGCTGATCTACAAGCTCGCCCTCTTCGGCGTCGATGGCTGCGGCCCCATGGGCTTCAAGGCCATTTGCAACCACCTCAACGACAACAACGTCCGCACCCGCGATGGCGGACGGTTCGGGATCGACGCGATCCACAAGATCCTCAACCGCCCCACCTACAAGGGCGAGCACCACTTCAACGCCAGGGACCACAAGACCAAGACCAAGCGCCCCGAGGAGGAGCATGCGGTCTGCTCCGTGCCCGCCATCGTCTCGGCCGAGGAGTTCCAGGCCGTGCAGGACTCGCTGCGTCTGCGCCATTCCTCGTTCATGAGTCCGCGCTTCGTGGCCGCCGGCACGCTCTTGGGCGGCATCTGCTTTTGCGGCCTCTGTGGCGGGGCCATGACCCTACGGACGGGCAAGAACGGGGCCTATCGCTATTACACCTGCTCGACCAAGGCGCGGATGGGCAAGGAAGCCTGCGCGGGCATCACTGTGCCCATGGACAAGCTGGACGACGCCGTGGTCGATCATCTGGAGCGGCGCCTGCTGCATAGCGAGCGCCTAGAGGTGCTGTTGGGGAACGTGCTCGACCGCCGGGCCGAATGGATCGACCGTCGCCACGCCCACGTCACCGAGCTTCGTCAGCGGGCCAGCACCGCCGCCGCCAAGCTCTCGCGGCTCTACCAGGCGATCGAGGACGGTGTGGCCGACACCGCCGATCAGGACTTCAAGGATCGCATGAAGGAGCTTGCCTCCATGCGGGACGAGGCTCGTGCGGACGCTGACAGGGCCGAGGCGGCCATTGATCGCCTGGGGCCGAACCTCACGCCTGAGAAGCTCCGGGCCTTCGCCCTGGCCGCCCAGGCGCGCTTAAGAGCCGAAGACGGCTCATACCGCCGCGAGCACGTTCGCGCGGTGGCTCAGCGCGTCGAGGTGCTCTCTACGAAAGAGATCCAGATCATGGGAAATCGGACTGATCTGCTTCGAACCCTGGTCGCCTCAACGGGCGAAAACACAGCGATTCTCGAAGTTCGCAGTTTCAAACCGAAATGGCGCGCCCGGAACGATTCGAACGTCCGACCCTCAGATTCGTAGTCTGATGCTCTATCCAGCTGAGCTACGGGCGCGCATTGCCTTTCGGCGAGGCGGGGGAAGTAGCCCGTCCCTTTCGGGAACGCAAGCCCGGTTTGCAGGAAAATTCGAAAAGTTTCGCACGCCGGCGTTCGCTCGGCGGGACGGCCTTGCCGCGCAACGGTTCAGGGCGCGGGATTGAAGCGGCTTGCAGACTATCTGGACGTGACAGCGTCGCTTGATTGGTGTCCATGGGTGGCCTCGGGACGGCGGGCAGGCCCTCCCCAATGTTCGCCCCTCGTCCGCCATAGAGGATCCGTATGCGTCGTTTCGTTTCCCTGCTCGCCCTCGCCGCGTCGCTCCAGCTGGCGCTGGCTCCGGTCTCCGCCGCCCACGCCGAGTCGATCCCGCTGGGCATGCCGGCGGCCAAGCCGGCCTCCATCTCGACGCCCGCCAAGGGCATGGTCGCCGCGGCCAATCCGCTGGCGGTGGAGGCGGGCCTGCGGGTGCTGCGCGACGGCGGCTCGGCCGTCGACGCCGCCGTGGCCATCCAGGCCGTGCTGGGCCTGGTCGAACCACAGAGCTCGGGCCTGGGCGGCGGGGCGTTCATGGTCTTCTACGACGCCAAGACCGGCAAGGTGACGGCCTATGACGGCCGCGAGACCGCGCCCGCCGGCGCTTCGCCGGACATGTTCATGGGATCGGACGGCAAGCCCCTGCCCTTCGTCACGGCGGTGCTGTCGGGCCGCTCGTCGGGCGTGCCCGGCGCGGTGGCCATGTTGTCCCTCGCGCAGAAGGAACACGGCAAGGTCGCCTGGAACACCCTGTTCAAGGACGCCGAAAAGCTGGCCGACGACGGCTTCGTGGTCAGCCCGCGCCTGGCTGGCATGATCGTCAGCCGCGCGCCGCAAGCCTCGCAGCCGGACGCGGTGAAGTACTTCACCAAGCCGGACGGAACCCGCTACCAGGCCGGCGACCTGCTGAAGAACCCGGCCTATGCCGAGACGGTGCGCAAGATCGCCGCCGAGGGCACCGCGGCCCTGCTGGACGGTCCGATCGCCCAGGCCATCGTCGACCGCCTGCACGAGGGAGACCTTCCCAGCAGCATCACCCTGGCCGACCTGAAGGCCTACAAGCCGCGCGAGGCGCCGGCCCTGTGCCGGCCGTGGAAAGTCTACACCGTCTGCGTCCCCAACCCGCAATCCTCGGGCCTGGCCGTGATCCAGGCGCTGCGGATGCTGGAGCACACCGACATCGGCAAGCGCGGCCCGACGGATCCGGTGGCCTGGACCCAGCTGGCCCAGGCCGAGCGGGTCATGTACGCCGACCGCGACCGCTATGTCGGCGACCCCGCCTTCGTGACCGTGCCGGTCGACGGTCTGCTGGATCCGAAATATGTCGCCGAGCGCGCCAAGCTGATCACCGACACGGCCGGCGCGGCCCCCCCGTTCGGCAAGCCGAAGGGCGCGCCCAAGGTCGGGATCGACATGACCAAGGAGCCGGGCGGCACCACCCATCTGGTCGTGGTCGACCCGGCCGGCAATGTCGTGTCGATGACCACCACGGTCGAGAGCATCTTCGGCAACGGCCGGATGGTGAACGGCTTCTTCCTCAACAACCAGCTGACCGACTTCTCGTTCTCGCCGAAGGAGAAGGACGGCGCGCCGGCCGCCAACGCCATCGCGCCGGGCAAGCGCCCGCGCTCGTCGATGTCCCCGATCATCGTGCTGGACAAGAAGGGCAAGTTCCTGGCCGCCGTCGGCTCGCCGGGCGGCAACGCGATCCTGTCCTACAATCTCAAGGCCATGGTCGGGCTGTTCTACTGGAACCTGAACATGCAGGAGGCCGTGTCGCTGCCGAACGTCGTGGCGCGGGGCGACACTTATTCCGGCGACGCTCAGTGGTTCGGACCCGCGATGCTGTCGGCGCTGAACGCGCGCGGCGTCAACATCAAGGTCGGCCAGGTCGAGGGCTCTGGCCTGCACGGCGTGATCGTGCGGCCGGGCGACGTGCTGGAAGGCGGCGCGGACCCGCGTCGCGAGGGCGTGGCCAAGGGGCTCTGAGCCTCTTCCCAAGGACTAGGCGTGAGCTTGGTGTTCTTCCCTGATCGAACGATCAGGGCTCCAGGCCCGCCTCGACCTCGGCGCGAGAGAAGACTTCCTCCTGGCCGTCCAGCAGCAGTTCGGTGTCGGACGCCTCCTGCACCGTCACCATGGCCGCCACGCGGCGCAGGGCGGTCGGAACGTCGGGCGCCTCTACGGTGATCTCGTGGATTGGCGCGCTGTCCGCCGAGGCGCCGATCATCACCGCGATGGTCCAGGTAGTCGTCATCGGACTCTCCTAGAGCCTGTCCGTTCTGATCAAAACACCAGAAACGGACAGGCTCTATCTCAAACATTTGGAGCGTGGCAGACGCCGAAACCGCTCACACTTCGGCTGCCACGCTCTAGGACGCTGAAGCGTCAGCCTTGTCGTCCGGCTCTGGCAGCGGTTCGGGCGCGCCCGCCAGGGTGAGGTCGAACACCGAGCCGCCGGGCCCGGTCTCGACCAGCGCCAGGTCGCCGCCATGACCCTGGGCCAGCTCGCGCGCGATGGCCAGGCCCAATCCGGTGCCGCCGCGGCGCACCGAGCCGACGAAGGGCTGGAAGAGATTGGCGCGGGCGCGCTCGGGCACGCCGGGCCCGTCGTCCGACAGGCGCAGGATGCTGTGGCCGGCGTCGCGGCGCAGCTCGACGAAAACCTTGCCCTTGCCGCCGCGGTCGGTCGCGCCCTCGATGGCCTCGCGGGCGTTGCGGAACAGGTTGGTCAGGATGCGGTGCAGTTGGTCCGGATCGGCGACCACCTGTTCGCGCGGACCGATGACAGTCTCCAGCGCCACGCCCCGCGGAGTCAGCCCGGCGTCCTCGGCGGCCATGTCCAGGGCCGGGCGCAGCGGGATGATCCGCGTCACCGGCTCGGGCTCCTTGGACTTGCCATAGGCCATGACGTCCGAAGCCAGGGTGATGGCGCGGTCCAGGGCCCGTTCCAGGCGGGGCAGGGCCTGGGCCACCTTGGGATCGCCGAGGGCGGCCAGGCGGTCGGACGCCATCTGGGCGCTGGTCAGCATGTTGCGCAGGTCGTGATTGATCTTGGCCACCGCCTCGCCCAGGGCGGCCAGGCGGGCCTTGGAGGCCAACGCCGCCAGCAGGTCGACCTGCATGCGGTCCAGCTCGGCCTCGGCGCGGCCGATCTCGTCGCGGCGCTTGGAGACGGCGATGCGCGCCTCCGGGTCGCCGGGATCGACGCGAAAGGCTTCCATGGCGCGGGTGATCCGCTGCATGGGCCGGACCAGGAAGATGTTGAGGAAGGCGTAGACGAACAGACCGGCCAGGGCGGCGACGAAGATGGTCACGCCGGCCAGCCGCCAGAAATACTCGACCAGCGCCGCCTTCAAGGGAGCGTCGGGAACCACGACCTCGACGAACTCGGCCTTGCGGAAGCGCGGCTCGGCCATCACGCGGACCATGCTGCCCTTGGGGCTGGTCAGGGTGAAGAACGGCGCGGCCAGCCATGAGCCGGGGTTCTGGCGGCGCAGGTCCACCAGATACGGCGTCTTGAACGGCTCCTTGGGCGGCAGGACCAGGCGGCGGGCGCCCTCGGCCTGGACGGCGACGGTAACAGCCCCGGCCTGGTCGAACATCTGGTTGGCGACCGCGTCGCTGACCCGCAGGTCCGGATCCGACTCGGCGATGGTCGAGGCCAGTTCCCCGGCCCGCACGCGATCCAGCAGCCACTGCTCCTCGTAGGCCGCCAAGGTCGGCGGCAGGGTCAGCAGGCCGCCGAAGGTGACGACGATGGCGGTGAACAGCAGCAGGCGCGCCGACAGGCCGCCGGGCCACGGAAATCGCTTCCGGGGCGGGGCGGGCTCAGTCTCTGACGGCGAAACCGTTTCGACCATCCGGGGCGGCTACTTCTCGTCCAAGGGCTTTGGCAGGGGCGCTGCTCCGCGCCGATTGCGCCAATGGCGCCACAACGGCGGCAGAAAGGCCAGAACGCCCATGCCGACAATGGGAAGATAAATCCGTGGCGAGAAGAGGGTCTCCAGCGTCACGGGGCCGCCCCGCGCGAAGAGATGGCCAAGTCCCGCGCCGATGCCGGCATAGACGAAGGAGCTCGGGATCATGCCCAGCACCGAGGCCAGGACGAAGGTGCGGGCCGGAATGTTCATCAGCCCGGCCGCGACATTGACGATCAGCAGCGGAAAGGCCGGGATCAGGCGCAGGGTCAGCAGGTAGTTGAAGGCGTCGTGCCTGAAGCCCTCCTCGACCCGCGCCAGGAACGCGCCGGGTCTGCGGCGCAGCATGTCGCCGAACGCGGTGCGGAACACGAGATAGATGATGGTCGACCCGCCCGTGGCGCCGGTCACCGCCGCGAATCCGCCGCCTATGGGTCCGAACAGGAAGCCGCCCGTCAGCGACAGGATCAGGGCGCCGGGCAAGGATACGGCGACGGAGGCGATATAGATCGCCAGATAGATGGCCGCGCACAGCAGCGGCTTTTCGTGCGCGAAGGCCTGGAGCCCGGCGCCGCGCGCGCGCAGCTCCTCCAGCGAGATGTGATCGGCGACGCCGCTGGCGAAGGCGGCCACGAACAGGATCACGATGACCACCAGCGGGCCAAAGCGGCGCAACAGCATCAGAGCGCGGTCTCGCGTCATGCGGCGCCGACCGCGTCCTCGACGGCGGCGAAGCCATCGGCCCGTAGGCGGGCCGCGAGCTCGCGCTTGATGCGGGTGACCAGGCCCGGGCCGCCGTAGACGAGGGCCGAATAGAGCTGCACGGCCCGCGCGCCGGCCCGGATCTTGGCGTAGGCCCCGGCGCCGTCGGCGATCCCGCCCGCGCCGATCAGGGCCACACGGCCGGCCGCGGCGGCGTGGAAGCGCTTCAGCACCTGGGTCGAGGGCTCCAGCAGCGGCGCGCCGGAAAGGCCGCCGCTCTCACCGGCGTGGACCGACTTGAGGCTGGCGGGGCGAGCGATGGTGGTGTTGCTGACGATGATGGCGTCCAGGCCCGCGTCGACCACCGCCTCGACGATGGCCTCGACCTCGCCGTCCTCAAGGTCAGGCGCGACCTTCAGGAAGATCGGGTAGTCCGCGCCCGAGGCGACCTTCATCGCCTCGCGGGCCTCGGAGACACGGCCCAGCAGGTCCTCCAGCGCCGCCTTGGTCTGCAGGGCGCGCAGGCCCGGCGTGTTGGGCGAGGAGATGTTGGCGGTGAAATAGTCCGACAGGCCCCAGAGGCGGGTCAGGCCGGTGACGTAGTCCTCGATGCGGTCGCTGGCGTCCTTGTTGGCGCCGATGTTCGCGCCAACGATCCCGCCCTTGCCCTGGCGCGCCTTCAGCCGTCGGACGAACGGGTCGAGGCCGCCATTGTTGAAGCCCATGCGATTGATGACCGCTCGATCCTCCGTGAGACGGAAGAGCCGCGGACGCGGATTGCCGGCCTGGGCCAGCGGCGTGACGGTGCCGGCCTCCACGAAACCGAAGCCGGCGGCCAGCATGGGATCCGGAACCTCGGCGTTCTTGTCGAAGCCGGCGGCCAGGCCCACGCAGTTGGGCAACTCGAGGCCGGCGATCTTCACCGCCAGGATCGGGTCGTCCGGGCCGGTCTCGCGCGGGCCCAGCCCCATCTTGAGGCCCCGGATGGCCCAGCCGTGGGCGTCCTCGGGATCGAGGGCGCGCAGCGCGCGGGCGGCGAGGTCATGCGGGCTCATGCGAGATGATCTCCCAGCCGGGGAACGCCATCGGCGTCGAGACCAAGATCGGCCTCGGTGACCACTTCGCTGGTCAGCAACGGGCGATAGAGATGCGGGAACAGCGCGCCACCACGCGAAGCCTCCCACTTCAGGTCCGCACCCAGGCCCTCGGCTTCGACGCCCAGCAGGACGAGGTCCGGCTGATCCTTGAAGTATCTGGCGGCGGTCTCCTGGGCCTGGTCGGCGGCGGAGAGGTGGATGAACCCGTCCTGAAGATCGACGGCCGAGCCTTCGAAGCGGCCGGCGGCCTTGGCGGCGTCCCACTCGGCGCGGGACAGGATCTTGTAGATCAGGGTCATTCGCCGCCGGCTCCGCCGTTTTCGTGCGCGTAAAGGAGGTGCTCCAGCACGGGACCCCTGTCGGTCCAGCCGAACACCACCGTGGTCGAGGTCGGGAAGCGACCGCGCAGCTTGTTGGTCTGGATCGGCGAGGCCTCGCCCTGCTGGGCCAGGCGCAGCGCCAGCTCGTGCAGGCCCGGATTGTGCCCGACCACCATGATCGTGGCCGCGCCCTCGGCGTGCGCCTCGATCACCTGAACGACATCTTCCGGGTCGGCGTGATAGAGGTCACGGAGCTGCTCGACCCGCGCCTTGGGGAAGTTCGGCGCGACGCGCTCGGCCGTCTCGCGCGTGCGGCGGGCCGACGAGACCAGCAGCAGGTCGGGCGCGACGCCCGCTCCGGCCAGCACCTGGCCCATGACGGCCGCATCGGCCCGGCCGCTTTCGGCCAGGGCGCGTTCGAAATCACCGCCGCTCTGGGCGTGCCGCTCGGCCTTGCCGTGGCGCATCAGGATCAGTCGCTCCATGCGACCTCCATAGCCGTCCCCAGCCTTGTCAGGAAGCCGGCGGTTGACACCTTCTTCGCCAAGGGGTCCAAGGCGGACCATGGCTGCGCTCGATCTGGTTACACATGCCGGCGGGGGAACCTGGCGGTTTCCCGCGAACGAACCCCTGCGGCTCGATTCCGGGGCCATGCTCGAGGGCCTGGAGATCGGCTACCGGACCTATGGCGAACTCAACGCCGACAAGTCCAACGCCATCCTGATCTGCCACGCCCTGACCGGCGACCAGTACGTCGCCTCGCCGCACCCGACCACGGGCAAGCCCGGCTGGTGGCTGCGGATGATCGGCCCCGGCAAGCCGCTGGACCCCGAAAGGCACTTCATCATCTGCACGAACGTGATCGGCGGCTGCATGGGCTCGACGGGGCCGGCCTCGATCAACCCGGCCACCGGCAAGGTCTACGGCCTGGCGTTCCCGGTCATCACCATTCCCGACATGGTCCGCGCCCAGGCGATGCTGGTCAGCGCGCTGGGCATCGAGACCCTGTTCGCGGTGATCGGCGGCTCGATGGGCGGGATGCAAGCCCAGCAGTGGGCCGTGGACTATCCCGAGCGGGTATTCAGCGCCGTGGTGCTGGCCTCGGCCTCGCGTCACTCGGCCCAGAACATCGCGTTTCACGAAGTTGGCCGCCAGGCGATCATGGCCGATCCGGACTGGCGCGGCGGCGCCTATGCCGAGCATGGCGTGCAGCCCGGCAAGGGCCTGGCGGTGGCGCGGATGGCCGCGCACATCACCTATCTGTCCGAGCCCGCCCTTCAGCGGAAGTTCGGCCGCGAGCTGAAGCGCGACGGCCTGTCCTGGGGCTTCGACGCGGACTTCCAGGTGGAGAGCTATCTGCGTCACCAAGGCGCCAGCTTCGTCGACCGGTTCGACGCCAACAGCTATCTCTACATCACCCGGGCCACCGACTATTTCGATATAGCCGCCAGCCACGGCGGGGTGCTGGCCAAGGCCTTCACCCGCGCCCGCGACGTGCGGTTCTGCGTGCTCAGCTTCACCAGCGACTGGCTCTATCCCACCGCCGAGAGCCGCCATCTGGTCCGCGCCCTGACCGCCGCGGGGGCCCGCGCCGCCTTCGCCGAGATCGAGAGCGACAAGGGCCACGACGCCTTCCTGCTGGACGAGCCGGTGATGGACGCCGCGCTGGCGGGCTTCCTGAGTTCGGCCGAACGGGATCGGGGACTGATTTGACCTCAAATTCCCAGAATAAGGTCCGCGAGGACTTCCGAGAGATCCTGCGACTGGTGCGCCCCGGCTCGCGAGTGCTGGACGTCGGCTGCGGCGAAGGGGCGCTGCTGGATCTGCTGAGCCACGAAAAGCAGGTCGACGGCCGGGGCCTGGAGATCAGCGCCAGCGGCGTGGCCGCCTGCATGGCGCGCGGCCTGTCGGTGGTGCAGGGCGACGCCGACCTGGACCTCGACCACTTCCCTAACCGCTCGTTCGACTATGCGGTGCTGTCCCAGACCCTGCAGGCCACGCGCCATCCGCGTCACGTGCTGGACGAACTGCTGCGCATCGCCGACAGGGCCATCGTCTCTTTCCCCAACTTCGGCCACTGGCGGGTGCGCTGGTCGCTGCTGAGCCGAGGCCGGATGCCCGAGACCAAGGCCCTGCCGATGCCGTGGTGGTCGACGCCGAACATCCACCTCTGCACCCTGGCCGACTTCCTGGCCCTGACGGCCGAGCTCAACCTGCGCGTCGACGCCTGCGCCGCTTTCGCGGGCGCCGGTCCGGCCCGACCGATGAATCCGGCCAGCGCGCTCGAGAACTGGCGGGCCGAGACCTGCCTGTTCATGCTCAGCCGCAACGCCGCGACGACGCAAGGAAACCATCCTGGGGGGGAACTTCCGCCGGTCTCGGGCGATCTGTTCGACGGATGAAGACGCTTCGTCTCATGACCTACAACGTCCACCGCTGCGTGGGCACGGACCGCAAGCTCGATGTCGAGCGGGTGGCCGAAGTCATCGCGGCCGAAAAGCCCGATGTCGTCGCCCTGCAGGAACTGGACGTCCTTCGCGCCCGCACCAAGGGCGTCGACCAGGCCCACCGCCTCGCCGAACTGCTGAAGATGAGCTTCCACTTCCATCCGGCCATGGCCGTGGAGGAAGAGCTCTATGGCGACGCCATCCTGACCGCCCTTCCCGAGCGACGGGTCAAGGCCAGGAGCCTGCCGCTCTACAAGCGCGTGCCGGGCCTGGAGCCGCGCGGGGCCCTGTGGGTGGAGGTGGATGTCGGCGGGACCAAGGTCCAGATCATCAACACTCACCTGGGCCTGGTGCCACAAGAACAGAAGCGCCAGGCCGCCGCCCTGCTGGGTCCGGACTGGATGGGCGCGGACGAGTGGCTGGCCCCTGGCGTGGTGCTGGGCGACTTCAACGCCACGCCCTATTCGGCGACCTACCGGATGCTGCGAACCGCCCTGCGCGACGCCCAGGCGCCGACGCCAAGCTGGCCGCGACCGGCCACGGCGACCTTCCCGTCCAGCTTCCCGTTCATGCGCATCGATCACGTCTTCCTGACCAAGGGCCTGGAGACGCGCGGGGTCAATTCGCCGTTCAGCCCGTTGGCCCGCGTGGCCTCCGACCACCTGCCGCTCGTGGTCGAGCTGGAGGTCACGGCTTAAGCCGCTCCGGAGGCTCGGGCGGCGGCTGAGTAAGCCGGGCGATGTCGCGCTTCAGGCGCGTCCGGCGGCCCCAGGGTCGCCAGGCGTCGTCGGGCGCGATGGCGTCGCCCAGGCTCCAGTCGGCGATGAACTTCTGAACCCCGCTCAGGTGACGCGCCGGCACCGGCCGCAGCCGGCGTGGCGGGCCGCCCTTGACGTCCAGCGCGTTGATCGCCGCGCCCAGGCCGCCTTCGCGATCCATGGCCTCCAGGACATCGGCGGCCGGACGATCGATGAAGTGGCCGACCAGACGGCCCAGGAAGGCGCGCACCGTCTCGCGCTCGATCTCGCTCCTGGCCTCGAAGGCCAGGTCGCACTCGCTGTCGAGCCCGATCGAGCGGTTGTTCAGGTTGGCGCTGCCGATCCGCAGCATCCAGTCGTCCATGATCGCCACCTTGGAGTGGACGATGATCGGCGCCCCCTTGGGCGTATGGGCCGAGAAGGCCGAAAAACGCCCATGGATATCGACCTCGCGCAGGCGGTTGATGGCCGAGGTCCGCGCGCTGTCCATGGTCATCTGGTCGAAATAGCTGGGGCTGCGCGCTGGCCCGACCGTGACCACCTCGGGCCCATCGGGCTCGGCCAGCCGTTCGGCCAGGGCTTCGACGATGATCGGCGAGGTCAGGTACTGGTTCTCCAGATAGATCAGCCGCTTCGCGCGCTGGATCGCCGAGAGATGCAGCAGAAGGCACTCGATGATCTCCGGGCGCTGCTGCCACGCGGCCGACGTGCGGGCCACGGCGACCGGCAGGCGGCGCAGATCGGGCAACAGGCCGTCGGGCCAGGGCGTCTCATCGGGGCGGTCGGGGCGGTCGACCGGATCGCCGCCCGAGGCCTTCCAGCGATCGACGAACAGGTCGGCCATCGCCTCGCCCGCCCGGCCGTCGACCAGGATCGAGACCTCGTGCCGGGCGGGATAGTGTCGCCCGGTCGGCAGTCGGCGCAGGGGATTGTTGTCCAGGTGACGAGTGTCGTCCCAGCGGTCGACGCCGATGTCGCCGCCGCTGACCAGCGCGGTCACGCCGTCGACGATCACCGCCTTCTGGTGATGGCAGGCGCTGGCCGGCAAGGTGGCGTCCAGCCGGTACTTGACGCGGGATCCCGCGAAGAAGGCCGCGCCGCGATGCGGACCGAACAGCTGCGAGGCGGCGATCGGAAGCGGCATGTCCCAGGTCAGCACCCGCACGTCGAGCGCGGGATTGAGCGCCGCCTGCCGCCGCAGAATCAGGCCGATGCGGTCGGCGTGGCTGGGATCACGGCTTTTCCTGACGCGGTCGGGATCCAGGCGCGTCAAGGGGTCGAACACCCAAGCCAGGATCCAGATCGACTTCCTGGCGGACAGGATCAACGGCTTCAGCGCGTCGAACGCCTCGTCGTTGTCGATGAACAGGGCCACGCGATCGGCGGGCTCGACCCGCCAGCAGTTGTATCCCGGTTGGAAGACTGAAGACCGTGGATCCATGTGCCCCTTGAGCGTGGCAGCCGAAGTGTGAGCGGTTTCGGCGCCTGCCACGCTCGGAATGTTCACCCCCCGTCAGGTTCTGAACGACCTGGCGGGTGGACGCCGTGAGCTTCGACAACGCGCGGGGCCGGTTATGGCTCCGCTTGTTCACGACTTCACGACGTCGCGGCGAATCGGTCAGCCGGCGATGGCCGCCGCGTCGCGTTCGCCGGTGCGGATGCGCAGGGCTTGTTCCAGGTCCATGACGAAGACCTTGCCGTCGCCGATCTTGCCGGTGTTGGCGGTGCGCTGCAGGGCTTCGATGACGGGCTCGAGCACGTCGGTCGGCACGGCGATCTCCAGCTTGACCTTCGGCAGCAGCTTCACCTCGTATTCGGCGCCGCGATAGACCTCGGTCTTGCCCTTCTGGCGGCCGTAGCCGCGCACCTCGGTGACGGTCAAACCCGACGCGCCCGCCTCGGTGACCGCTTCAAGCACCGCATCCAGGCGGCTCGGCTTAATCACGGCGACGATCATCTTCATGGCGGTGTTCCCGAGAGCGAACGGTTGTCAGGACCACAAGCTAGGCGTCCGCGCGCTTCGCTCCAAGTAAGATCAGACGTCCCGACCGCTCGGCGCCTGAGGAACGGGCGCCTGATGAGCGGGAACGGACCTCCCGCCTTCGTGCCGCGCCGGAGTCGGTCCGGCCGGACTGGGCAGCAGGACGCCGGGCGCGAACACCCGGGCGCGGGCGCGATGGCCGCGGGGCTTGACCGCGAAAGTCTGCTTGATGGCCTCCATCAGGATCACCCCGGCGAAGCGCGGCCACAGTCGCGCGCCGACCTGCTCGAAGCCCTCGGCCCACGACGCCATGGCCCCGACCGGCGGCACATAGAGCGCCCGCGTCCAGCCGGCCGGCTCCAGGTCCGCTTCCCGAATCAGCGACTCCAGCTGGCTGCGGCTGTAGGGGCGGCCGTGGCCGAACGGCGTGGTCTCGGCCCCCGTCCAGACGCCATCGCGCGACGACACCGCCACGATCAGACGGCCCGTCGGCGCCATGACGCGGCCGATCTCGGCCAGCAGGGCGGCCGGGTCGTCAGCCTCTTCCAGCGCGTGGACAGCCAAGACGCGATCGAACATGGCGTTGGGCAGGGGCAAGGCGGTCTCTTCGACCAGGCAGGCCTGGTTGCGACCGCCGTGCGGCCAGACCTCGACCCCCTGTTGAGCGGGCATGGCGGCCACCACCCGGCGGGCGTTGCCCCGGGCGGCGTCCAGGAAGGGGGTGGCGTAGCCGACGCCCAGCACGTCGAGATCCCGCGTATTGCCCCAGGCCTCTTCCACCTTGCGGGTCAGCATGGTCCGCGCCGCGCGGCCCAGCGGGGCGGCGTAGAAGGCTCTCAGGTCCAGCACGTCGCGGCGCATTGAGTCTCCCGAGCGTCGAGGCCATCCTTGTAGGCGCGCCCGCGTCGGCGCGATAGAGCAAGCGCCCCGTGATGCCCCTGACAGTTCATCAGTTCCCCTGCCTGTCCGACAACTACGGCTTCCTCGCGCGCGACGAGGCGACCGGCAAGGTCGCGACCATCGACACGCCGGACGCCGACGCCATCCTCGCCGAGCTCGACACGCTGGGCTGGAGTCTCGACCTGATCCTCAACACCCACTGGCACCCCGACCACGCCGGCGGCAACGCGGCGCTGAAGAAGGCGACCGGCGCGATGATCGCCGGCCCGGCCGAGGTGACCCGCATCGCGCCGCTGGACCGCGTGCTGCGCGGCGGCGACGTCGCGCCGCTGGGCGAGACCCGGTTCGAGGTCATCGACAGCGGCGGCCACACCCTGGGCCACATCGCCTATCACGACGCCGCCGACGGCATCGCCTTCGTCGGCGACACCCTGTTCGCCCTGGGCTGCGGCCGCCTGTTCGAGGGCACGCCCGAGCAGATGTGGGCGTCGCTATCCCGCGTCACCGCCCTGCCCGACGACACCACCGTCTACTGCGCCCACGAATACACCGCCTCGAACGCGCGGTTCGCGCTGTCGGTCGACGACGACCCCGCCCTCAAGGCCCGCGCCGACGCGGTGTTCGCCGCCCGTGAGCGCGGCGAACCGACCGTGCCCACCACCATCGGCGCCGAGAAGGCGACCAACCCGTTCCTGCGCGCGCCCCTGCTGCGGCCGAGCGCGCCCACCCCCGCCCAGGCCTTCGCCAAGATCCGGGCCGCCAAGGACAGCTTCAAGGGATGAGTGACAGCGTGATCGACCCAAACATTTCGGAGCGGGCTATCGCCGGCGACCTAGGCGCCAAGGAAATCATCCGCATGCTGGACATGCAGCCCCATCCCGAGGGCGGCTGGTACAAGCGGACCTTCGAAGACGAACCCGGTCCCGACGGCCGCGCCCATTCCACCTGCATCTACTACCTGCTCGAGGCCGAACAGATGTCGGCCTGGCACCGTGTCGACGCCGTCGAGACCTGGCACTGGTACGCCGGCGCGCCGATCTCGATCACCCTGTCGCCGCCCGACGGCCGGGGCGCCGCGGCCCATGTCCTGGGTCCGGACCTGCGCGCCGGCTGCCGGCCGCAGGTGGTCGTGCCGATGCTGTGGTGGCAGACCGCGGTCAGCCTGGGCGCTTGGACCCTGGTCGGCTGCACTGTCGCCCCGGGCTTCCGTTTCGAGGGCTTCGAGCTGGCGCCCCCCGACTGGAAGCCCTCGAAAACCTGAGCCCTCCATGCCTGCGACAACCGGTCGCGGATGCTCAGATAGGGTACCCATAGTGGGCAACTTGGTCGCATGGCGTCGTTCATCGAGCCATGCAATCCTTTTCACGTCGCGTCGCAACGTCGACCCTGGGGAACCGAGTAACCTATGTCCGATGAGTACATCAACGCTCGCGCGGCGACCCGCTACGCGACGGACTACATTCTGCGCTGGGTCGAGATCGCTAACGAAGTCCATGGTTCGGACCTCCTCTACGCCCTCGTTTTCACGACCCTTTGGGCGGGCAATTGCTCGCACATCCGAGGTGGCCTCTATGCCGAGGTCGACGACATTCCCCCGGACCACGAGCGTCGCCCCCTGACCGTGCGCCAGGTGGCCGACTCGCTGGCCCTGCCCTACGAGACCGTGCGCCGCCGCTTCGTCGAGATGCTGGAAAAGGGCATGGCCCAGCGCGTCGGCCGCGAGGGCTTCATCGTCCCGCAATCGGCCCTGTCCAAGCCCGAGGTCGTTCAGGGCCTGCGCCGTTCGCACCAGAGCCTGGCCCGCTTCCTCAAGGAACTGAAGTCGATCGGCGTCGAAGCGGCCTAGAAACGGCCCCAGCGAACGCCGGAGCGCGGATGCCCGGCGCCGCTGCTTGTCCAGCGGTCGCCGCCGGCGCGGGCCTTCGATCTCGTGAAGGATCCCGATCGGCAAAACGCCGCTAAACGCTTGAGCCGCGCACCACCAGTTCGACCGGCGACAGGGTCCCGGGCGCATCCTCGCCGGCCATGCGGCGGAACAGCAGGTCGACCATCGCCCGGGCCCCGAACGCGAGATCCTGTCGGATCGTGGTCAAGGGCGGATTGCCGTAACGGGCCAGGACGATGTCGTCGAAACCGACCACCCCCACGTCGCCAGGCACGCTCTTGCCGGCCGCATTCAGGGCGCTGATCGCCGCCAGGGCGATGACGTCCGAGAAGGCGAAGGCGGCGTCGAACGACGCGCCTGTCGCCAAGAAGGCCGCGATCGCTTCCTGAGCCTCTTCCATCATGTAGGGCGCGGGCACGACCAGACTCGGGTCGAAAGGAAGGCCCGCCTCCGCCAAGCCCTGCTTGTAGCCCTCGAAACGCTGAGCGGCCTCGGGCGCGTGGACCGCGCCGAGGAAGGCGATGCGCTTACGGCCGGTGGCGGCCAGGTGCGCGACGGCCAGTCGACCGCCCTGAACGTTGTCGCTGCCCACCGCGCAATAGCGCTGGCCCGGCAGTTGGGCGCCCCAGACCACCATAGGCCTGTAGGTGTCGGCGACGACGTTCAGCGCCTCATGCTGGGTGCTCTGGCCGATCAGAACCAGGCCATCGGCGCGATGCGACTGGATGATGCGGTCCAGCCAGCCCGGTTCGGTCACGACCACCTTGTTGAGCAGGACGGAGTAGTCGCGGCGCGTAATCTCGTCGGCCAGCCTCCCGAACATCTCGAGGAAGAACGGGTCGGAGATCAGCTGCCCCGCCTCGTGGGCCAGCGGAATGATGACGCCGATGGTGTCGGTCTTGCGCAGGCGCAGGGACCGCGCCGACTGGTTGACGACATAGCCGTGGGTCTGGGCGATCTCGACGATCTGGTCGCGCAGCGTCTTGGGGATCAATGGATTGCCCGCCAGAGCGCGCGACACCGTCGAGATCGACACGCCCGCCATGCGGGCGATGTCGGCCATCTTCAGCCGCCCACGTTCAGGAAACTCGGCGAGGTCGGAGCTTTCCATGACCAGACAATAGAACCTTGCGGATGCACGAAAAGCCTCGCTGGCGTCGCACTAGCGGGGTTGATCCCGCGCGGCGGCGCCATCGAAGCCGTGTGCCATCAAGCTAGACCATTCGGGTAAATGGTCGCTGAGGACTTATGGTTACGCTTGAAGAACGATGTTCGCTAGAACTCAATGACCCGAGGTCGATCAGCGGTTCATGACCTTGATGATCCGCTTGGACGATGGCCGGCCGGCCAGGCCCTGGTCCGGCGAATAGGTGATGGTCAGCGCCCCGTCCTTCAGCGCCGCTGACGGTTTGCGGCCCTCGGCCAGCAGGACGCGGAAGACCTTGGCGATGATCGAGCGGTCACCCTTGCGAGCCATGCGCTCGAAGGCCTCGGCCACGACGGTGGCGGAGTCGGCGGCCAGGACCGAGGTCTCGGGCCGCACGTCCTCGACGGTCGAGAACTCGATATCACGCTGGGCCGCGCGGCTGGCGCGGGCCGTGGCGATGCGGACGCGCTGGACGAACACGTTGAACGACATGATCGCCGGCGGCTGGATCGACGAGGCGCGGCCCGACAGGGCGGCCGCCGCGCCCATCGGGGCGTCGTCGGTGAACAGGATGATGCCGCCCAGCTTGGTCACCCGCAGCACGGGCTCGCCAAGATCGTTGCGGTAGATGGTGTCGCCGCGCGAGGCTGGCTGGGCCGACAGCACCCAGACCTCGGCGCTGTTGTCGAACTTCATCAGCGGCTGGGGCGCGGCCTGGTCGAAGATGAAGGCGCCGCCGCTTTCGGAGACATAGCGCCCCACCGGCGGGGCGGCGACGCGGCGGGCCTCGGCCGGTCCCTTATGACCAAGCAAGGCGTCCCGCAGCGAATGCGGAAGCTGCTGGGCGTTCGCGGACGCCGTCATGACCATCAGAGCCGCGATCGCCAGGGACGCACGGGCCCCGAGGTCAGCCAACTCCGCCTTACAGAATTTCATGCGATCCGTACTGCCCGCCGACTGGGGCGAATCTTGGACGCGTTAACGTCCATTCCCCGAAGCCGGCGGCATGAGGCCCAACCGCAACAGTCGGCGTCAAGCCTTGGACTTCGGGGAACCAGGATCAGCCCGCGTCAGGCCATGTATTGGCCGCCGTTGAGGCTCAGCGTGGCGCCGGTGACGAAGCCGGCGCGTTCGCCCGACAGGAACGAGACCATGTCGGCGATCTCCTCGCCCTTGCCCAGGCGACCCACGGGGATGCCGGCGATGATCTGGGCCAGCACGTTCTCGGGCACGGCCGCCACCATCTCGGTGTCGATATAGCCGGGGCAGATCACGTTGACCGTCACGCCCTTCTTGGCGTTCTCGAGCGCCAGCGCCTTGGTGAAGCCGATCAGGCCGGCCTTGGCGGCCGAATAGTTGGTCTGGCCCATCTGGCCCTTCTGGCCGTTGATCGAGCTGATATTGACGATGCGGCCCCAGCCGCGGTCGCGCATGCCTTCGATCACCGGACGGGTCATGTTGAAGGCCGAGTCCATGTTGACCCGTATCACCTCGGACCACTGCTCGTAGGTCATCTTGTGCAGCATGCCGTCGCGGGTGATGCCGGCGTTGTTGACGAGGATGTCGATGGGGCCGAGCTCGGCCTCGACCTTTTTCACGGCGGCGGCGCAGTCGTCGAACGAGCCGACATTGCCCTTCACCACCATCACGCCCAGCGCCTTGGCGCAGGCCGCGGCCGCCTCCTCGTTGCCGGAATAGCCCGCCGCCACCTTGTGGCCGTCGGCGATCAATCGTTCGCAGATCGCCCGGCCGATTCCGCGGGTGCCGCCGGTCACGAAAGCCACTCTCGTCATCTGATCTCTCCCGAACGCAGTTTTCTTATGGTTCACGTGATCCGCGCGCCCCAGCAAGGCTGAAAGCGCGCGGCCACGGTTAAGGTTGCGCGAAGGTTTTTAGTCAGCCGCCGCGTGTGCCCCTAGACGGCCTCGACGCACATGGCCACGCCCATGCCGCCGCCGATGCAGAGGGTGGCCAGACCCTTCTTGGCGCCCGAGCGCTTCATCTCGTGCAGCAGGGTGGTCAGGATCCGCGCGCCCGAGGCGCCGATCGGGTGGCCGATGGCGATGGCGCCGCCGTTGACATTGACCTTGGCCGGGTCGAGGCCCAGTTCGCGGACCACGCACAGCGATTGGGCGGCGAAGGCTTCGTTGCTTTCCACCAGATCGAGGTCTGCGACGGTCCAGCCGGCCTTTTCCAGCGCCTTTTTCGAGGCCGGGATCGGCCCCGTGCCCATGATCTCGGGCTCGACGCCGGCATTGGCCCAGGAGGCGATCCGGGCCAGCGGCTTGAGGCCGCGCTTGGCGGCTTCGTCGGCGGTCATCAGCACGAGGGCGGCGGCGCCGTCATTGAGGCCCGAGGCGTTGGCCGCGGTGACCGAGCCTTCCTTGTTGAACACGGGCTTCAAGCCCTGGACGCTTTCCAGGGTCGCGCCGTGGCGAATGAACTCGTCCTTGTCGACGATGGTGTCGCCCTTGCGGCCCTTGATGGTGACCGGAACGATCTCGGCGTCGAACTTGCCGGCCTTCTGGGCGGCCTCGGCCTTGTTCTGGCTGGCGACCGCGAAGACGTCCTGGTCCTGGCGGGTGATCTGCCAGCGGTTGGCGATGTTCTCGGCCGTCTGGCCCATGTGATAGCCGTGGAAGGCGTCCCACAGGCCGTCCTTGATCATGGTGTCGACGAACGACAGGTCGCCCATCTTCTGGCCGCCGCGCAGGTTCTGAGCGTGTGGGGCCTGGCTCATGCTCTCCTGGCCGCCGGCCACGACGATCTTGGCGTCGCCAGCCGCGATCTGCTGGGCCGCCAGGGCCACGGCGCGCAGGCCCGAGCCGCACAGCTGGTTCAGACTCCAGGCCGGGCTCTCGACCGGAATCCCGGCATTGACCGAGGCCTGGCGGGCGGGGCCCTGGCCGGCGGCGGCCTGCAGCACCTGGCCGAGGATCACCTCGTCGACATCGGCGGGGGTGATGCCGGCGCGCTCGACGGCGGCCTGGATCGCGACCTTGCCCAGGTCCGAGGCGGGCAGGCTGGACAGCGCCCCGTTGAACGAACCGACCGGCGTACGCGCGGCGGAGACGATGACGATGTCGCTCATGGATAGGCTCCCGTGACGTTCTGACGTGACGCCTTCGCGGTTGCGGCGCCCGTGCTTTTGCGATGCAGCATCCAACATGCACATCGCGACGGCGTTCGTCACGGCCACAATTTCACGGCTTGGCGACAGCTCCAAGTCATCTGACCACTGGCGCCGCGCCTTTGCATTAGCGATAGTGCGGTGCGAGAAGCGGACCAACCGCTACCCTAGGGAACGAAATGTCCGAGAACCCTGAAAAAGGCGAAACGGCCGCCAACACCGAAAAGGCGGGCGCCGAGAAGGCGGCGGGTCAGCGCGTCATCATCAAGAAGTACGCCAACCGTCGTCTCTACAATACCGCCTCGTCGTCCTACGTGACCCTCGAACACCTGTCGGACATGGTGAAGGAGGGCGTCGACTTCGTGGTCTATGACGCCAAGACCAATGACGACATCACCCGCTCGGTCCTGACCCAGATCATCTTCGAGGAAGAGAACCGCGGCGGCGGCCAGAACCTGCTGCCCATCCAGTTCCTGCGTCAGCTGATCGGCTTCTACGGCAACTCGATGCAGGCCTTCCTGCCGTCGTACCTGGAGATGTCGCTGGAAAGCTTCTCCAAGCAGCAGGAACGCATGCGCGGACAGTTCGCGGGGCTGGCCCCCGGCAAGATCCCCGGCATGGGCGTCTATGAAGAACAGATCCGCCAGAACATGGCTCTGTTCGACCGGGCCATGAAGATGTTCTCGCCGTTCGCCTATGTGCGCCCAGAAGACGGCGGCGCGGCGCCCGCGGAGCCTCAGCCGACACCCCCGCCCGCTCCCGCCGGCGACGACTCCCTCGCGGACCTGAAGCGCCAGATGGAGGCGATGCAGGAGCAGTTGGCCAAACTGGCGAACAAGTCTTAACCAAGACGCTCCAGCCGTTCTTAACCGTCCGGCTTCTAGGCTCTTCACCATGAGCGGCCCGATCGATCCTCTTCGACGCCCTGGTCCCGCGCGCCGCGCCTTGCCGGCGCCGCGCGATGGCGAGCGTCCGGAGGCCGAAGAAGAGGTCGTGTTCGTCGTGGAGGAAGACGCCCCCCCACCGCGTCAGGAACCCCCGCCGCGCCGGGGAGGCTTCGCCGCCTTCGCCGCGCACGTCATGGGCCAGTCCGGACAGAAACGCGGCCTGCGTGGTGGGCAGGAAGTGCTCGATACGGCCAGATCGACCTATCTCGGGACGGAATATTCCGGTCCGGCCGATCGCCGTCCCCCAACGGGCCTGCTGAAGAAGACCAAGATCTAGCCTTTCAGGCGCGCCAGCTCGGCCTCGAGCGCGGCGACCCGCGCCTCCAGCGCCGCGAGGCGCTGGGCGTCGCTGGCCGGTGGCGGCCGCACGCCGGCGCGGGACGCGGCCTCCGCCGGCGAAACGCCCAAAAGCTCGGCGAAGACAGACACTTCCCGCATCGACAACTCGCGCTGATCCTTGAAGGCCAGCGCCAGATCGGCCTCGGTCATACCGGCCGCGGCGGCCAGGATCGTACGGGAAAGACCGCGCTCGGCGAGACGGTCGTCGTACCAGGCGGCGTCGAAGAACAGAGCCATCAGCGGGAACCGTGGGGTTGGCGCCCGTCTTGCTTATGCGTTGGCGAGTTCATCGCCCACGGGTTTTCGCATGCTGTCCGTCGCCATCCGCATCTTCGACGTCGCCGTCGTGGCCCTGATCTTCACGGCCCTGACCTAGGCTTTTCGTTGACGCGCGACGGGCGCCAAAACCGGCGTCCACTTTTGGCTGTCGCGCTTACGCGCTCTCCAGCAGCATCATCGTGCCCTGACCACCGTCGGCGCAGATGCTGACGATCGCGCGCTCGCCCTTCGGACGGGCGGCCAGCTCCTTCACCGCCTGGCTGAGAATCCGCGCTCCGGTCGCCCCGAACGGGTGACCCAGCGCCAGCGAGCCGCCGAACGGGTTCATGCGATCGCGCGGGAACGCGCCCATCGGCGCAGTGACGCCGGCCTTGTCGCTGAGAAACTTGGCGCTTTCCCACGCCGCGATGTGCGACAGCACCTGGGCGGCGAAGGCCTCGTGGATCTCCCACAGCCCGACATCGGCATAGGTCATGCCGTTGCGGGCCAGCATGCGCGGCACGCCATAGGCGGGGGCCATCAGCAGGCCCTCGTGCCGCAAGTCTATCGACGTGACCTCGTGATCGACGATCTTCACCTTCGGGGTCTCTGACGGCAGGCGGGCCATGCCGGCCTCGGAGCCGACCCAGATCGCCGCGGCCCCGTCGGTCAGGGGCGAGGAGTTGCCGGCCGTCAGCGTGCCCTTGCCGCTGGTCTTGTCGAAGGCCGGCCCCAACTTGGCCAGCTTCTCCAGCGTCGAGTCCTTGCGCGGGATGGTGTCGCGCTTGGCGCCGCCGATCGGGATGACCAGGTCGTCGAAGAAACCTTCCTCCCAGCCCTTCACCGCGCCCTGGTGGCTGGCGAAGGCGATAGCGTCCTGGTCGGCGCGCGACAGGCCCCATTCCTTGGCGGTGATCTCGGTGTGCTCGCCCATCGACAGGCCCGTGACCCGGTTGGCGACCTTGGGGATGAACAGCTTCACGTCCTTCAGGTTCAGCGCGCCCAGGGCCTGGAGACGCTGGCCGCCGGTCTTGGCGCCCTGGAACTTGCGGATCCAATCCGAGAGGGCGACCGAAAGGCCGATCTGCACCCGGCTCATGCTCTCGACGCCGCCGACCAAGGCGAGATCTCGACCGCGCCCGTCGATCATGCCGGCCGCCTCGATCGCGCCGATCATGCTGGTCGAGCAGGCCATGATCGTGGAGAAGGCCGGAATGGTCGGGTCGGCCCCGGCGTCCAGCAAGACCTCTCGCGCCAGGTTGCTCCAGGTCAGGTTCGGAATGACCGTGCCCCAGACCGCGAAATCAGGCCGCGCCCCTTTCGCCAGCATCGCCTTCACGACTGGCACGGAAAGCTCGATCGCGTCGTAGGACGCCAGCGGCCCGTCGACCTTGGCGAACGGGGTGCGGACGCCCGAGGCGATCCAGACATCGGCCGAGGACTTGGCGGCGGCGGGCATGGGCGAACTCCGGAAGGCGCTGAGACCTTGATCTATATGGGGCCGCCGCGCCGTTCTTGTCGAATATCGCCATGACCGATTTGCGCGGCGGCGCGCGGCGGCTTAATCGGACGACATGAGCACCGACCAAGATCTCGAAATTCTGGCCCTCGACGACAAGAAGGTCAGGGCCCGCGCCTGGTTCGAAAGCCTGCGCGACCAGATCTGCGAGCAATTCGAACGCCTGGAGGACGAGGCGCCCGCCGATCTCTACCCAGGCGCGCCCGGCCGCTTCGAGAAGAAGCCCTGGAACCGGGAGGCCGGCGGCGGCGGCGTCATGGGCATGATGCACGGCCGCCTGTTCGAGAAGGTCGGCGTCCACGTCTCGACGGTGCACGGGACCTTCACGCCCGAGATGGCGAAGAACATGCCGGGCGCGGCCGAGGACCCGCGGTTCTTCGCCACCGGCATCAGCCTGATCGCGCACATGACCAATCCACGCGTGCCGGCCGTGCACATGAACACCCGCTTCATCGCCACGACCAAGAGCTGGTTCGGCGGCGGCGGGGATCTCACCCCCCTGCTCGGCTATCAGCGCCAGCAGGACTTCCCGGACGCCATCGACTTCCACGCCGCCTACCAGCGGGCCTGCGACAAGCACGATCCGGACTGGTACGCCAAGTACAAGGCCTGGTGCGACGAGTACTTCTTCCTGCCCCACCGTAACGAACCGCGCGGTATCGGCGGCATCTTCTACGATCACCACGACAGCGGCGACTGGCAGCGGGACTTCGCCTTCACTCAAGATGTCGGCCGGGCGTTCCTGGAGATCTATCCGACCCTGGTCCGCCGCCGGATGGGCGAGGCCTGGAGCGCCGACGAGCGCGAACAGCAGCTGGTCCAGCGCGGCCGCTATGTCGAGTTCAATCTGCTCTACGACCGCGGCACGATGTTCGGGCTCAAGACCGGCGGCAATGTCGAGTCGATCCTCAGCTCGATGCCGCCAGCCGTGAAATGGCCTTAAGAGCCTAGAGCCGCATCGACAGCTCGACATCCTCGCCGAACGGCACGGACAGGTAGCCAGCCTCGGTCGACCGCACGCGCGCCAGATAGTCCGGCGCGTAGTCGGCGTTGTCGGCTATGATCAACGCGCCCGGCCGCAGGCGGCTTTCCAGCAGACCGAGGATGTCCGGATAGAGCGCCTTGGCGCCGTCCAGCAGGACGAGGTCGATCGTCTCCGGCAGGTCGACGGCCAGGGTCTGCAGCGCATCGCCCAGGCGGATCTCGACCAGGTCCAGCAGGCCGCCGGCCACCAGGTGCTCTTGCGCGCGCTCGGCCTTGAAGGCCTCGAACTCGGTGGTGATCAGCCGACCGCCACCCCCGTGCCCCCAATTGTCGCGCAGGGCCGCGGCCAGGTGCAGGGTCGAGACGCCAAACGAGGTCCCGAATTCGACGATCGTCTTCGCGCCGATCGATCGCGCCAGCATGTAGAGCAGCGCGCCCGTCTCCCGCGACACCGCCAGCGGGAATTCCTTCAGGGCGCCGTAGAGCTCGAGATATTCGGTCTTGCTGCGCATCAACCGCTCGCGCTCTGCGGCGGGCACGCCGGAGAAGACGGGGCGCGCCGTGTCGCTCAAATCGAACAGACGGCCCAGTAGCGGCCCAAGCTTGTTCAGGGTGTTCATGGAGGTCTCCCAAAGCGCGGTGTTGCGCCGACCTCAGAAATGCGACTAATTCGTCAGGTTTCCTAGTCGCGTTGCTGGACGCCCCGATGCCCGATCACCCAAGCCCCCGGATTTCCTCGCGAAAGCAGCCCAAGCAGGCCCGATCGACCGAGTTGGTGGCGGCGATCCTGGAGGCGGCTGTTCAGGTTCTGACCAAGGAGGGCGCGGCGCGTTTCACCACCGCTCGGGTCGCCGACAAGGCCGGGGTCAGCGTCGGTTCGGTCTACCAGTATTTCCCGAACAAGGCGGCGATCCTGTTCCGGCTGCAGAGCGACGAATGGCGCCAGACCACCGACCTGCTGCGCGCCATCCTGGAGGATAGCGCCAGGCCGCCGCTGGAGCGCCTGCGCGCCCTGGTCCATGCCTTCGTTCGGTCGGAGTGCGAGGAGGCGACAATGCGCACGGCGCTGAACGACGCCGCGCCCCTCTATCGCGACGCGCCCGAGGCCCAGGAAGCGCGGGTGTCGGGAACCGACACCATCCGCGACTTCATGCGCGAGGCGCTGCCGGACGCCGCAGAGGCGATCCGTGTCCAGGCCGGCGACCTGATCACCCTGACGCTGAAGGAGGTCGCCAAGGCCTTCTCGGAGGCACCCCGGACGGACGCCGAGATCACGGCCCATGCCGACGCCATGGCCGACATGTTCGCCGCCTATCTGGCTAGCCTGGATTCAAGACGGCCCTAGGCGGGCTTGGGGCACTTGGCGCCGGTGTCTATCCACGCCTTGATCAGCTCGCCGAACTGCGCCTGCGTGCCGGGGGCCGGGATCCGTCCGGCGCCCGGGTTCCAGGCCCAGCCGACCAGGTGATCCTGCGCCATGTGATGATGCAGCTCGGCCATGGACTTGCCGCCGTTGGTCGAGGGATTCTTGATCTGGGCGCAGATCTGGCCCAGCGACTTGCCCTGCCAGGCCATCTCGGCGGGGGCCAGGGCCCATTTCGGATCACCGGGGATGCTCTTGATGTCCGCGCCCCAGGTCGGGACGTTGGCCGCCGTATGGCACGAGAAGCACGGCATGCCCGCTGGCCCATGGCCGCTGTCGCCAGCGACCATGGGCGGATCGTGCGGATGCAGGTTGTCGCCCTGCGTCGGGGCGCGCTGGACGGGGTGACAGTTCAGGCAGCGCGGGCTCTGGATCACCTTGCCCGCCTCCTGGAACAGGGCGACCGACCGCGCGGCCGGGTCCTTGATCGACTGGAAGCTGGCGGCGGACTTCAGCGCGACGGGCGCCGGGGTCGACTTGGCTTCGGGCGCGGCCTGGACGCTGGCGACGACCGCGCCGGCTGCGGCCAGGGTTCCGGCCAGGATCACGACAGTAGCGATACGCATGGACGGACCTCCCGGATTTCACCGCGGGAGGAACGCGCCTGCTTAGCCTTGGGTTTCCTGCTTCAGGAAACCAATGATCCATTCGGCCATGCGCGTCTGGTCGTTGTCGGCGCCCAGGCTGGCGATGGCCGCGTCGGCCTGCTCGTCGGTGAAACGCGTGCCACGCCGCGCCTCGATCAGCGCCGTGGCGTAGGCCGGCGAGAATTCGGGATGGAACTGCATCGAGATCGCCCGTGCGTCGTCATAGGCCAGGATGCCGTACGGCGTGAACGCGCTGCCGGCCAGCACCCGCGCGCCGGGCGGCAGGGCCGTCACCTGGTCCTGGTGCGAGCCGGGCACGGCCACGTGGCGGACATCGTCCATCCACGGCGCGCGGTCCGAGACCTCGTAGGCCTGCAGGCCCACGCCCCAGCCCTTGTCTGACTTCTCGGCCTTGCCGCCGAACGCCTCGGCCATGATCTGGTGACCGAAGCACACGCCGACCATCGGCTGCTCGCCCTTGGCCTCGCGCAGAAAGGCCTTCAGCGGCTCGATCCACGGCAGCGGGTCATAGACCCCGACCGCCGAGCCGGTGATGACATAGGCGTCGTTCTCGGCCGGATCGGCGGGCAGCTCGCCTTTCTGGACGTCGTAGACGCGGTAGCTGTGCTCGGGACCCAGCAGCGCCTCGAACATCGCCGAATAACTGCCATGGGTCTCCGCGAGGTCGCCCGGCGGATTGCCGGTCTCGAGCAGGCCGATCTTCAAGACACCCCTCCGAACCTTGGACGCTAATAGACCATACCTTGCGCGACCGCCTTCAGTCGCTCGATAGCGCTGAACTTATCCTCGATGAAGTCCTGGTCGATCCACCAGATCTCGATCTCGCGCATCACCTCGCCGACCATCGGCCCCTTGGGCACGCCCGCCTGCATGATCTCGTCGCCCGACAGCGGGAAGGCCGGCGGGCTCCAGGTCTCCGCCAGGGCCAGCAGGGCCCGCCATTGAGGAGCGGTGGAGTCGCGGCCCGATCCGGCCCAGGCCAGCTTGATCCGGTCGCTGAAGGCGCGCACGCCCAGGCCGTAGACGGCGCGCCGCGCTTCACGCGGGCTCATCCACGAGACGACGCGCGGACTCTTGCCTACAGCGTCGACGATCCGATCACGGACATTGTTGGGCAGGCGCAGACGCTCGGCCAGGTCGGCGGCCTGCTTGGGATCGTCCGGGATCAGGGCCGCCAGGCGCAGGTCCGGGTCGTTCTCGAACAACTGCTCGGTCTCAATGGCGACCAGGGCCTCGAAGCGGGCCAGAGACTTCACCTGCGGCAGGATCGAGGACAGCACGCTGGTCGCCGCCATCAGGCGCAGGGCCGGACGCGGGTCGTCCGCGGCCAGCATCTTCATCAGTTCCTTCTGAGTGCGCTCGGCGGCGCGGCCTGAGACCATGCCCTTCAGCGCCTTGCAGGCCGCCAGGGCCTTCTGGTCGGCCTCCCCCTTGCCGTACCAGGCCTGGAACCGGAAGAAGCGCAGGATGCGCAGATAGTCCTCGCGGATGCGGGTCATCGGATCGCCGACGAACACCACCCGGCCCTCGTGGGCGTCCTTGATCCCCTCGCCCGTCGGGTCGTAGAGCCGCCCTTCCAGGTCCGCGTAAAGGGCGTTGAAGCGGAAATCGCGACGCTCGGCGTCCTGACCCCAGTCCTGGGTGAAGGCCACCACCGCCCGGCGGCCGTCAGTCGAGACGTCCTTGCGCAAGGTGGTGATCTCATAGGGCCGGCCGCCCGACAACGCCGTGATCGTGCCATGGTCGACGCCGGTCGGAATGGCGCGCAGGCCGGCCTGCTCCAGGGCGTCGATGATCAGGTCCGGCGTCAGGGTGGTGGCGATGTCGATGTCGTCTATGGGCTTGCCCATCACCGCGTTGCGCACGCACCCGCCGACGAAGCGCGCGCAGCCCGGATAGCCGCGCGCCTCCAGGGCGGCGAAGACCGCCCTTGTTTCAGGTAGCGCCATCCACGGCTGAACATCGATCGTTTCAGTGCTCAACGCCTGTCTCCCCACAGCACGCGCTTCGCCCCTTGAATGGGGCGACATTGTTAGGCCAGGAGACCCTGGCTTCGCCAGAGCCTGTCCGTTTCGGACCGCACAAATCCGAAACGGATAAACAGGCTCTGTTCAAACATTGGAGCGCGATAACCGCCGAAACCGTTCACACTTTCGGCTATCGCGCTCTGCGAAACACCCTATTCGGAGGGTGCCCGTCCGCTTTCGTCGTAAAGCGCCTCGTACAACGACCGGAGCATGCCGGCCGTCGCGCCCCATATGAACCGGTCGTTCCAGGGCATGGCATAGAAATGACGCCGCGCCCCGTCCGGCGCCTCACGCGACTGCCGCTGATGGTTGATCGGGTCCATCAGGAAGGCGAACGGCGTCTCGAAGACGTCGGCCACCTCCTCGGGACTGGCGACGAAGGTCGCCTTCGGGTCGATGAAGCCCACCACCGGCGTCACGTGAAAGCCGGTCACGGTCTGGTAGCCATGCAGCAAGCCCGCCACGGTCACGAGCGCCGGGTCGAGGTTCACCTCTTCCTGGGCCTCGCGCAGGGCCGTCTGCCAGGGCGTCTCGCCCGGATCGCAGCGACCGCCGGGAAAGGCGATCTGGCCGGTGTGGCTGCGCAGGGTGTCGGAGCGGCGGGTCAGCAGGACCGTCAGCCCGTCCTCGTGCTCGATCAGTCCCACCAGCACGGCGGCCGGACGCAGGGCGTGCGGATTGTCGACCTTGAGGCCGGGGTTGAGGTCGTAGTCGGACTTCTTCGGATTGGCGAGGCTGGGGTCGTAGTCCGAGATCGGATGCAGGCGGCTGGTGATCCAGGCGCGGCGTTCTTCCCGCGTCATGTCCGGGTGCGTCATGCCGCGACGGCTCCCGGCGGCGCGATCGGGAAGAACGCGCCGTTCGAGCCGACGCCCCAGACGCCATCCTGTTCGCGCGCCATCTCGGCCAATTCGTAGAACACCGGCCGGGCGATCAGCGCTTCAAGGCCGCGCCGGACGTGGACATAGGGACGCGGCTCGCCGCTGTCCGGATCGATCTCGACGCGGATGGCATTGTCCGGCCCCGCCTCGACCGTGTCGCCGACATTGGTCTGGAAGACCAGCGCATCGCGCCCATCGTCCTTTTGGATGCGGTCGACGCGGGTGGCGATGAACGGCGCGTCCTCGACCGTGATCCTCATCTTCTCGACGGGCGTGACCAGGTGATAGCCGTCCGGATCGAGTCGCAGCACGGTCGAGAACAGCCGCACCAAGGCCTCCCGGCCGATCGGCGAGCCCTCGTGGAACCAGACCCCGTCCTTACGAATGCGGATGTCGATCTCGCCGCAGTGCTCAGGATGCCATAGATGAACCGGCGGCAGGCCGCGCCCGCCGGCGCCCCCGCCTTGCGCGATCTGGGCGGCCTGGGCGACGCCGTCCAGCCCGGTCTTGGGAGATGCGTCGGTCATCACGGATCAGTTAGGCCCATAGGCCATCGCACTCAAGCAAGAGTGGCGCTCAAGCGCGCGGATCGATCGCGACCAGGCCCGCAAGCCCTTCGTCCCCGGCTTCCCTAAGCGGCAGCAGCAGCACGCGGCGCTGATCCACCGGGCCGGGCATGACGACGCCGGCCGTATGGGCGTTGGTGAAGCCGACCCGGCCGAAATAGGGACCGTCGCCGACCAGCAGCACCGCGCGCCAGCCGGCCGCGCGGGCGGCCTCCACGGCGCGCTCGACCAGGGCCTGGCCCAGGCCCGCGCTGCGCTCATCGGGATCCACCGCCAGCGGCCCCAGGAAGGCGACCGGCTCGCCGCCGATCGTCACCGGCCACATGCGGCAGCAGCCGACCGGCTTGTCGTCGCGCAGGGCCACGAACGAGCAGTCGGCCAGCAGGGTGTTGCCCTCGCGCAAGCGCTCGGACGACTTGGCGAAGCGGCCGGGGCCGAACACCCGGTCGATCAGGCGCGTGACCGCCGCCTCCATCTCCGGGGTCTCGTTGACCAGGGGCGGATAGGCGGGCGCGGGCGGAACGGTCTTTTGAACGTCTAACTTGGAAAGAGAGGTCATCGGCCTTCGGGAAATGCGAAAGAGCGTCGGGGGCTCCCGACGCGAAGGCGCGACCGGGAGGGCGTCAGATCGTGGCGCGTTCGCGCGTCATTCGTCGCAGGCGTCGCATCGCCTAAACCTCCAAAAGATGCGCGCGCTGTAGGGCCAAGCCTTTCTCAGGTCAATAACGTTGCGGTGCGCGAAGCGCGGCCTATGTTGCGGGCCGATGTCCGACCTCGCCTCCCCCGCGCCCCCTGTTCCCGACACCTCTACCCGCGCCCTGTTGCGGGAGCGTGACTTCCTCCTCTTCTGGGTGGCGCGTTTCGTCTCCACCCTGGGGGTGCAGGTCCAGTCGGTGGCCCTTGGCTGGCAGGTCTACGCCATCGCCCGCCTGACCCACTCGGTGGGCGAGTCGGCCTTCATGGTCAGCATGATCGGCCTGGCCCAGTTCGTGCCGCTGTTTCTGCTGACCCTCGTGGCCGGCGAGACGGCCGACCGACGGACCCGCAAGTTGATCGTCGCTCTCACCCTGTGCCTGGACGCGATCAGCGCCAGCATATTGCTGGTCCTGGCGCTGATGGGCTCGCACGCGTTGTGGCCGATCTTCGCCGTCTCCGTGATGTTCGGGGCCAGCCGCGCGTTCCTCTCGCCCGCCAGCAGCGCCATGGGCCCGATGCTGGTGCCGCGCCCGCTCTTGCCGCGCGCCATCGCCTGGAACTCGCTGTCCTGGCAGAGCGGCTCGATCATTGGCCCCGCGCTGGGCGGCCTGCTGTTGATCCACTCGCCGGCCCTGGCCTTCGGGGCCTCGCTGGGCCTCTACCTGGCCGCCGCCCTGCTGGCCCTGGCGATCCGCAAGAACACCAGGCCGGAGACGCAGCCCGGCTCGCGCGTCGAGCTGATCAAGGAGGGTCTGTCCTACGTCTGGAACAACAAGATCGTCTTCGGCTCGATCTCGCTGGACCTGTTCGCGGTGATCCTGGGCGGGGCCACGGCCCTGCTGCCGGTGTTCGCCAAGGACGTGCTGCACATCGGCCCTGGCGGCTTCGGCCTGTTGCGCGCGGCCCCGGCCATCGGCGCCTCGCTCGTCGGGATCTACCTGGCCAGCAACCCGATCCGCCGCAACGCCGGCAAGATCATGTTCACCGGCGTGGCCGTGTTCGGCCTGGCGACGGCGGTGTTCGGCCTCTCCAAGCTGGAATGGCTCTCGGTCGGGGCCCTGGCCGTGCTGGGCGGGGCCGACATGCTTTCGGTCTATGTCCGTCAGACCCTGGTCCAGATCGTCACCCCTGACGCCATGCGCGGCCGCGTCGCCGCCGTCTCGGGCGTGTTCATCAGCGCCTCCAACGAACTGGGCGAGGTCGAGAGCGGGGCCATGGCCTGGCTGCTGGGTCCCATCGGCGCGGCGGTGTTCGGCGGTGTCGGGGCCATGGCGGTGACGGCCCTCTGGGCCTTTCTGTTCCCCGACCTGCGCAAGGCCGACCGCCTGGAATAGACTCTAGAGTCCCGCCAGCTTGCGGATGCCGTCGCCGGTCAGCCGGCGGATGATCCATTCGCCCATCGCGGCCGCGCCGAGGCTGTCATAGAAGGCGATCGACGGGGCGTTCCAGTCGAGCACCGACCACTCCAGGCGGCCCAGACCCTCGTCGACGCAGCGCTTGGCGAGGTTGGCCAGCAGAGCCTTGCCCGCGCCCGCGCCCCGCGCCGAGGGCCGCACGAAGAGATCCTCCAGATAGATCCCGTGCCGGCCCACGAAGGTCGAGTAGTTGTAGAACCACAGGGCGAAGCCGACGGGCTGGCCGTCGAGCTCGGCGATATCCGCGAAGGCGCGGGCCTTGGGACCGAACAGGGCCGCGGCCGTATCGGCCTCCGTCGCCTCCACCGTGTCGAGCAGCTTTTCATAGTCCGCCAGATCGAGGATGAACTGGTGGATCAGGGCGGCGTCGGCGGGCGTGGCCGAGCGAATGGAAACGGACATGGCGGTCTCTGCGGACTATCGGGACTTCGTTGTGGAGCAACTGGCCCCGCTGGGCCAGATCACCGCGCGCCGGATGTTCGGCGGAGTCGGCGTCTACGCGAACGGCCTGTTCTTCGCCCTGATCGACGACGACGTCCTCTACCTCAAGGGCGATGAGACGCTGAAGGGCGCGTTCGAGGCCGCCGGCTCACAGGCCTTCGCGCCCTTCGGCCACGACAGGCCCATGGCCTACTGGACCGCCCCGGCCGAGGCGCTGGACGACCAGGACCTCCTGCTGGAATGGTCGCGCAGGTCGCTGGAGGTCGCTGCGAAAGCGGCGACATCCAAGAAGAAGCGCTAGCCGATCTTCACGCCCGGCGGCGGCGCGCTGCTCTCCGGCACGAAGAAGTCCGGCATCAGGGTCGCGGCCGGATCGACCTTGTACTGGTCAAAGTCCCGCACGCCCTCGCCATACAGGAAACTATCATCAATCAAGAAGTTCCCCGAGAACTCACGCGACGGCTTGCAGAAGATCGCGTGGGCGGCGTCGGCCATGATCTCGACCGTCCGGCAGTGCTTGAGACCCTCGTCGCCGGCCAGGGCGAACTGGATGGCGGCGGTGGCGATGCCGGTGCGCGGCCACAGGGCGTTGAAGGCGATACCGTCGCTCTTGAACTCTTCCGCCATGCCCAGCACGCACATCGACATGCCGAACTTGGCCATGGTGTAGGCCACGTGCGGCCCGAACCAGCGCGGCGACATGTCCAGCGGCGGCGACAGCATGAGAACGTGCGGGTTCTCGGCCTTCTTCAGATAGGGGATGCAGGCCTTCGAGGTGACGAACGTGCCGCGCGTATTGATCTGGTGCATCAGGTCGTAGCGCTTCATGTCGGTCGACAGCGTCCCGGTCAGCGAGATGGCCGAGGCGTTGTTCACGCAGATGTCGATCCCGCCGAACCGCGCGACGGCCTTCTCGACGGCCTCCTGGACATTGGCCTCCTCGCGCACGTCGACCACCAGCGGCAGGGCCTGGCCGCCGGCGTCCTCGATCGCCTTGGCCGCGGTGTAGATGGTGCCCGGCAGCTTCGGATGCGCCTCGGCGGTCTTGGCGGCGATGACGATATTGGCTCCGTCCCGCGCCGCGCGCAGCGCGATGGCCAGGCCTATGCCGCGCGAGGCGCCGGTGACGAAGAGGGTCTTGCCCCGAAGCGAATTGGGCTGGCTCATGCGGGTTCTCCACGCGCTTTGATCAGGTCGACGCCGGCGGCGATGAAGCCGAGGATAAAGCTCATCTTGGCCACGTGCGCGACGGGACCGTGATCCTTCAGAGCGACGCCGACAAGGCCGATGACGAGCGCGACGATCCACAGACCGGCGGCGATGCGGAACGTCTTGGCCCGGAGCAGGTCGACAGCCCAGACCACCATGCCGATCGACCAGACGCTGGAGGCGATCATGTACGAGGCCTCGCCGAACATCCTGGCCGACGAGGTCCGCACCAGCATCAGGCCCAACAGGGCCAGGACGAACCCGGCCAGGCCCAGAGGGCTGGCGGCGCGCTGGCTGGCCGACCAGACGCCCAGCATGCCGAACATCAGCAGCAGATCGATGGCCACGTAGACGAGGTGCGGCTGAGGCTCGACCAGATGCGGATAGATGACGAACGGCGCGACGATGTCGATCACCGCGCCGATGATCGTGGCCCCGCCGGCCAAACGCAGGACGGAACGATCGTCCATCAGGCGCCGGCGCCCGTGGTCTTGACGGACAGATCCCACAAGCGGTCGGCCGCCTCGAGGTCGAGGGCGTGGGGCATGACGCCGTTCCAGGGGTGTTCCTGGCTCCACGGGACGGCCTGGTTGCAGTCCTCCAGATAGAGCCCGCCGACGCCGTCCAGCTCGTCGCCGACCGCGGCCCACACGCTGGTCGCCGCGCCCTGCTCGGTGCTCTTGAAGCCCTCGCGCGGCTTGTCGTGCTCGTCCAGCCAGCCCATGGCCCGCTGCTCGTCCAGGCTCATGTGCCGCTGCAGCGGGGTCATGATGCCGCCCGGCATGACGGCGTTGGCGTTGACGCCCTGGTCCTTGAACCGCTTGTCGAAGCCGACCGCGAACAGGCTGTTGGCCGTTTTGGCCTGGCCGTAGGCCTCCCACTTGTCGTAGGGCCGGGTCTGGTAGTTCGGGTCCTCGAAATGGACCGGCGAGCGACGGTGGCCGATCGAGGACAGGGACACCAGCCGCGATCGGTGGCCCGAGTGCTCGGCGCCGTCGACCAGGTTCGGGGCCAGCAGCACCGACAGCAGGAAGTGGCCGAAGTGGTTCGTGCCGATCTGCATCTCGAGGCCGTCGACCGTGCGCGACAGCGGGCAGGCCATCACGCCGGCATTGTTGATCAGGATGTTCAGCCGGCGGTCGCCCCAGCGGTGAGCGAAGTGGCGGATGGCCTCGAAACTGGAAAGATCCAGCATCCCGAAGCTGGCCCGCTTCATGCCGACCTCTTCGTTGATCTGGTTGGCGACCGCCTCGCCCAGCTCCGGCTTGCGCGCGGCGATGATCACCTCCGCGCCCGCCAGGGCCAGGGCCCGCGCCGTCTCGACGCCGATCCCGGTGGCCGCGCCGGTGACGATGGCGACCTTGCCCGACAGGTCATGGCCCGCGACGACCTCGCGCGCCGTCGACTTCGCCCCGAAGGGCGAGGTGATCCGTTCCGCCATCTGATCCTCCCAGATCGTAGTGTTGTCGGCGGAGCTTAGACCACCTTCGAGAAGTCGGGAGCCCTTCGTTCGGCGAAGGCCATGAAGGCTTCGCGGGCCTCGGCCGTCTGCAGGCGCGCGGCGAACTCGGCGCCCTCGACATCCATCAGGGCGGCGATCTTCTCGGCGTCGCGCATCAGGCGCTTGGTGACGGTCAGGGCCCCCAGCGGACGCTTGGCCAGTTGGTCGGCGGCGGCGCGGGCGCGGGCGCGCAGGTCACCGAGCTCGGCCGAGCCATTGGCGAGGCCCCAAGCCACCGCCGTGCCGCCGTCGATCGCCTCGCCCAGAGCGAACATGGCGTAGGCGCGGGCATGGCCGATGCGGGCCGGCAGCAGCCAGCTCGACGCGGCCTCGGGCACCAGGGCCAGGTTGACGAAGGGCGTGGTCAGGCGCGCGTCGGGCGTCACGAACACCAGGTCGCAGTGCAGCAGCATGGTCGTGCCCACGCCCACGGCCTGGCCCTGGACGGCGGCGACCAGCGGCCGGGTGGCGTTGGCCAGGGCCTTCAGGAAGCGGAGCACGTGTCGCTCGCCGGTAAAGGCGCCCGTGGCCTGGGCCGCGAAGTCCTGCAGGTCGTTGCCGGCCGTGAAGCTGTCACCGTCGGCCCGGATGACCACGACGCGGACGGCGGGATCCGCCTCGGCCGCCTCCAGGCTGTCGGCCAGCACGCCGTACATGGCGTTCGACAGGGCGTTCTTCTTTTCCGGACGCGCCAGGGTGAGGGTCATCACGCCGGCGTCGATCTCGACCTTTACGTGATCGGTCATTGTTGGTCTCCCTTGGGGAACTTGGTCTGCAGACTGGCGAGCCAGCGCGCGACGACGCCGATCTCCTCGTCCGTGAAGCCTTCGGTGAGGTGGGCGTTGACGCCATCAAGGCCCGCTTTCGCGTCCTGGCGGGCGGCGCGGCCCTTGGCGGTGAGGCGCAGGCGCATGGCGCGGCCATCCTTGGGATCGGCCTGGCGCTCGACCAGCTCGGCGCGGGTCATCCGGTCGATCAGGCCGGTCATCGCCGACGGAGCCAAGTCCAGGGCGTCGGCGGCCTCGCCGATCAGCGCCCCGTCCCGCTCGCCGAGATAGAACAGCACCCCCGACTGGGCGGCGGTCAGGCCACCCTTGGCCGCCATCTTGCCCTCGATCCAGCGCTGCACCCGCCGATGGCCGGCGTTGAGCAGGAAGATGAGGCGGCGGTCGGCGGGCACGGACATGCTCGCAGATTATGTTTCGTATGCGAAATGTCAAACAGACGTTTCTAGTCGGGACTAGAAAAAGCCGAATACCAGGCCACGCCGTCTCCATCCAACTGACGCCGGATCTTGCCGCGACCGATCAGGCAGTTGAGATGCGCCAGCGCCTCGCCCGTCGCCATGCCCAGAAGGTCCGGCCCGATGGGGCGAGCGAACAGCGCCCCGAAGGTGTCGACCACCCGCTTGGGCTCGACCAACTTCTTTTCCAGTCGCGCCAGGCCGCGCTCGTGGCCTGAGATCAGGCCGTCGACGCGGGTGTGCAGCCCTTCGAAAGGATCGTTGTGCGCCGGCAAGACAATGACGTCGTCGGGGACCGTCGCCTTGACCTTGGCCAGCGATCGCAGCCAGTCGCTCAACGGATCGGCGTCCGGCTCGGTCGGGAACACCGAGACGTTGGACGAGATGCGCGGCAGCACCTGGTCGCCGGAAATGAAGACGTTGAGCTCCGGGCACCAGAGGCAGGCGTGGTCGGGCGAATGGCCCTGCCCCGTCACCACCCGCCAGGTCTTGCCGCCGATGTCGAAATCCTCGCCGTCGGACAGCCGGCGATAGCTGTCGGGCAGGGCGTAGATCGCCTTGCCGAAGCCGCCGAAGCGGGCCTTGTAGTTCTCGATGGCGTCCTCGTCCCAGCCGGCGGCGTGAAAGAACCTGACCCCGTCCTCGGGCGCCTCGCGGCCGGTGTCGGCGACCAGCATCCGGCACTGGAAGTATTCCAGCCGGGTCATCCACAGCCGGCAGTCGAACTTGCGGGTCATCCAGCCGGCCAGGCCGATGTGGTCCGGATGCAGGTGGGTGACGATCACCCGGGTGACGGGCCGCCCGCCCAGGGCGTCGGCGAAGGCGTCGCGCCAGGCCTGGCTGGTCTCGCGGGTCTGGACGCCGGTGTCGACGATCGCCCAGCCCTCGCCATCCTCGATGGCCCAGACATTGATGAACTGTAGCGAGCCGCCGAGCGGCATCCGCAGCCATAGCACGCCCGGCGCCACCTCGACGGCGCCGCCCGAGCCGGCCTCGGGCGCAGTCTCGAACGGATAGACAAGCCGCCCGGCCTTGCGGACTTCCGGCGCCTCGGCCGCCGCTTCATCCTCGAATCCGTCGCGCATTTTCGTTTCCCCAGGCCCCGTTCAACCGGCGCTTGTCGTTGATCCAACCCATTTTTCGCCCTGAAACCCAGTCATCATCATGCCTAGGTCGGACGGCATCTTGACCCCTGATACAAGCACGCGCTTATGTCCGCGCGAGGAATCCACCCAGGAGATGTTACCCATGAGGCCTTTCGCGATCGGCCTGTCGGCCGCCCTCGCGGTCGCCATTCTCATTCCGGCCGCCGTCATTTCGGCGCCGAAGGAAGAGAAGAGCAAGCCCGCCGCCATCGACGCCAAGTCGCGCGCGATCGGCAAGAAGGACGCCCCGGCCATCATTCAGGCCAGCGGCGCCAGCTGCACCGTCTCCGACGCCCGCTTCATGGGCGAGGACAAGAAGGCCGGCGACAAGTACTACGAAGTCGCCTGTAGCGAAGGCATGGGCTTCGCGGTCATCGCCAAGAAGGAAGGCGCCCCGCAGCTCTATTCCTGCCTGGAATCGAGCCAACCGGGTCCGGACGGCAAGGTCGGCGGCCTGGCCTGCCTCCTGCCCGGCAACGCCAACCCCGGCGCTCAGTTGGCCCCCTACGTCAAGAAGGCCGGCGTGACCTGCGAGCAGGAAAACGCCCGCGCCATCGGCTCCGGCGCCAAGAACTCGTTCTTCGAAGTCGCCTGTAAGGGCGGCGCCGGCTACATCGTCCAGACGACGAACCCGATGAATCTGAACGGCGAAGTCGTCGCCAACAGCTGCCTGCTGTACGAAGAAGGCGGCAATGTCAGCTGCAAGCTGACCAACCGTCAGACCCAGCTGCAGCTGGTCGACACGCTGAACACGGCCGCGGCCAACAACTGCGTGATCAAGGACCGTCGCTACGTCCTCAGCACCAAGGCCGACAACTATTTCGAAGTCGCCTGCCAGGACGGCAAGGGCTACATGTATCAACAGACGATGGCCACCGGGGCCTTCGTCAAGTCGATCCCCTGCGCCCAGGCCGGCTTCGTCGGCGGCGGCTGCACCATGACCGACGCCGTCGCCGCTCAGACCGAGCAGGCCGGTTTCTACGGCAAGCTGTCGGCCAAGGCCGGCTTCCCCTGCGACGTCGAGAAGTACGGCATGCTGCCGAGCGCCGACCCGAAGAAGGAAGTCGTCGAGCTGAAGTGCAAGGGCAGCGAAGTCGGCGCCATCGCCATCTTCACCGCCGCCGGCGGCGGCACGGTGTTCGACTGCGTGACGGCCGAGCTCAACGGCTACCGTTGCTCCTTCACCAAGAAGGACACCCAGTACGCCCGTCTGAGCCAGGACCTGGTCGGCTTCAACAAGGCCTCGTGCAAGGTCTCGGATGTTCGCATCATGGGCTCGACCGACAACGAAGGCTTCGTCGAAGTCGCCTGCTCGGACGGCTTGCCGGGCTGGGTGCTGGGCTATCCGACCGGCGTCGCCAAGCCGGCGGCCAAGGAGTTCCTGTCCTGCGCCCAGGCCAAGGGCATCGGCGGCGGCTGCAAGCTTCCGACCAACAAGGTCAAGGGCTGATCCCAGCCTTTGATCCTTGAATGATCAGGCCCGTCCGGAGCGATCCGGGCGGGCCTTTTCGTTGCTATATCGCCGCCTCGATCAGCCTCGGACCCGGGGCGGCCATGGCGCGGGCGAAGGCGTCGTCGAAGGCTTCGGCCGTCTCGGCGCGCTCGGCGGCCATACCCATGCCTCGGGCCACGGAGACCCAGTCGATCCGCGGGTCGCCCAGATCCAGCAGCCGCGAGGCCGCGGGCCCTGGATTGCCCGCCCCCGTGCGGCCCAGTTCGATGCCCAGGATGCGATAGGCGTGGTTGGCGAAGACCACGACCGTGACGTCCAGCCGTTCACGGACGATCGTCCACAAGCCCTGCACGGTGTACATGCCCGCCCCGTCGCCGGTCAGGGCCAGAACCTTGCGGTCGGGACAGGCCACGGCCGCGCCGATCGCCAGCGGGATCCCCTGGCCGATCGCGCCGCCGGTCAGGGACAGCCAGTCGTGCGCCCGTGCGGCCTTAGTCTGGGTGAAGATCGGCAGGCCGGCCGTCACCGCATCGTCCGAGATCACCGTGTCGGCCGGCATGCGCCGCGCGATCGATGCGCCGATGGCCCAGGCGTCGAATCGTCCAGCGGGCGCGTCGGGCGCGGCATAGGTCTCCACCGCCCCCGTCGCCGGCGCGCCGACCGCGTCGGCCAGGGCGTTCAGGGCCGCCGCCGCGTCGACCTCGCGGCCGCACAGGGTCTCGACCGAGCAGCCCTCGGGGACCAGCACGCTGGGTCGGTCCGGATAGGCGAAGAAGGCCACGGGACGCTGGGTCGAGACCAGGATCATCAGATCGACGCCGTCCAGGTCCTTCAGGGCCTGCTCGCCGAAATAGGGCAGCTTGTCGGGACGGAAGCGTCCCTCGCCACGGGCCTGACGGGCGGTGAAGGTGTCGGTCAGGACGCGGACACCGTGCGCCGCCAGCCGCCCGGCCGCCGCCAGGGCGACCTCGCCGCAGGCGCCCGAGCCCAGCAGCAGCACCGGCTTACTGGCGAAGCCCAACGCCTTGGCGACCGTGTCGATCGCCACCGCGTCGGGATCGGCGAAGGCCGGCGGCGTGACGACCGGCCCCTTCACCGTCGCTTCGTTCCAGGCGGCGTCGGCGGGCAGGATCAGGCAGGCGTTCCCGCCGGGCGTCCCGTAGCTGGCGACGATGGCCTCGGCGGTCAGGGGGCCGACGCTGTCGGCTGTCTCGGCCGACCTGACCCAGAGCGAGTTGGGCGCGGCCAGGGCGGCGATGTCGCTGTTCAGCGGCGCGTCGAAGCCACGGTGATAGGTGGCGTGGTCGCCGATGACGTTGACCACCGGGGTGTACGCCCTGCGGGCGTTGTGCAGGTTGGCCGCGCCATTGGCGTAGCCCGGCCCCAGGTGCAGCAGGGTGCAGGCGGGCTTGCCGGCCATGCGGCCGTAGCCGTCGGCGGCCCCGGTCGCCACGCCCTCGAACAGGCACAGCACGCTGCGCATGCGCGGCTCGCGGTCCAGGGCCGAGACGAACTGCATCTCGCTGGTGCCCGGATTGGCGAAGCAGGCGGTCACCCCGTTGTCGGCCAGGGTGGTGATCAGGGCGTCCGCGCCGTTCATGCGTTCCTCCGCTTTTTAGGCCTCCTGTCTCCGACATTTCGGCAGGCAGGCCAACCCGGTTGCGCATAGGGCGGTCGCCATTGCAGTCTGATCGGCGAAACGGGGGAAACGTTCGATGCAAGGGATGAGCGCGGTCGCGCGGTGGACGCTGATCGCGTCCGTGATCGCCGGCGTCAGCTATGTGGCGACCTGGGCGCTGGACCTGCCGCCGGGCGTCGAGACGGCGTGGAAGGGCGCCGGCGTGGCGCTGCTGACGGTCCACGCGGCGCTGCGGGCCAGATCGCCGGACGGCTGGCTGCTGGCGGCAGTCATGGCGTTCGGCGCGGGCGGCGACGTGCTGCTGGAGACCCACGGGCTGACGGTCGGCGCGCTGTCGTTCCTGCTGGGCCATGTGGTGGCCAGCGCCCTCTATCTGCGCCATCGCAAGCCAGGTTCCTGGCTCCCGTTGACCCTGATACCGGTCGTGGTCGGGATCTCGTTCCTGCTGCCGCATGATCGATCCGGCGCGCCGGGCATCGCGCTCTACAGCCTGTTCCTGGCGGTGATGGCCGCCACGGCGCTGATGAGCCGTTTCCCGCTCAAGACCGTCGGCCTGGGCGCCTTGATGTTCGTCGTTTCGGACCTGTTGATCTTCGGCCGCCTGGGGCCGCTGCCGGACAACCTGGCCACGGGCCTGGCGGTCTGGGGCCTCTATTATTTCGGCCAGCTGCTGATCTGTCTGGGCGCGGTTAGAGAACTAGAATCTCTTCATCCGGCGTCGCCGCGAACAGCCGCTCCAGTTCCTTCGGACGCCGGTCCCGCGCCAGGGCCTGGTTGATATAGCCCTTGTCGGTCAGCTCGCCGCTGGCCGCGTCGGGGGCGCCCTCCAGGATCAGGGCGCGGGCGATCCTGCCGCCGCCGCCCTTGGCCGCCGCGTTCATCCGCGACAGGCCCTCGACGATCGCCGCCCGGACGGCCACCGCGTCCCCCAGCCGCTCGCAGGCCTTGGCGTCCAGGAACAGCATCAGGCCGACGCCGTCCTGGCCCTCGCCGCAGACCACCGCGTCGGAGACCACGCCGCCGATCGCCGACACCGCCGCCACCCGCAGGGCGCCGGCCGCCACGAAGGTGCCGCTGGCCAGCTTGAAGTTCTCGACCAGCCGCCCGTCGAAGACGAGGCCTGCCGTCGGATCCTCCGGATCGGCCAGACGCGCCGCGTCGCCCAGGCGGTAGAAGCCGTCCTCGTCGAAAGCCTGGGCGGTGGCTTCCGGCTGGTCCAGATAGCCCGGCGAGACCTGCGGCCCCTTCACCCGGATCTCGAACTTGCCGCCGTCGCCATCCTTCGTTCCTGGGGCCGGGACCAGCTTCACAGCCGTGCCCGGCGTCGGCAGGCCGACCATGCCCGAGCGGGCGTTCAGCCAGTGGATGTTGCAGGCCGTCGGCCCGGTCTCCGTCGCCCCATAGCCGGCCGCGAAGGTGATCCGCTCTCCGACGGTCTTCACCGCCACCGCCTGGACGCGGTCGAGGATCGACTGGGCCATCGAGGCCCCGCCATATTGCAACACCCGCACCTTCTCGAAGAACTTCGCGGCCAGGGCCTCGTCGCGCTCCAGCTCGCCGACAAACAGCCCCCAGCCAGCCGGGACCATGTTGTGATAGGTCGTCGCCACCTCGCCAAGGTTCCGCACCGTCTCGGCGAAGCGTCCGGGCGCGGGCTGGCCGGCGTCGATATAAAGCGTCCCGCCCCTGTGCAGCACCATGTGCAGGATGGCGTTCGCCCCCAGGCTGTGGCTCCAGGGCGCGGAATTGACCAGCACCGGCGGCTCGGGATCGGCGTAGCAGGCTTCGATCTGGGCGGCGTTCAGCGCGATGTTGGCGTGGGTGCAGACCACCGCCTTGGGCCGTCCCGTGGAGCCGGAAGTCAGCAGCAGCTTGGCGATGTCGTCGGGCTGCGCGACCGGCTTGACCGGCGCGCTGTCCAGCAGGTCGTCGAACGCCACGTCGCCCGGCCGCGCATGGCGACTGACCACGACCGGCAGGCCGGCCAGGAACGGCGCGGCCAGGGCGTCGCCGAAGGTCTCGGCGTCGTCGGCATAGACAGCCGCCGGCTTCAACCGTTCGACGGCGTGTCGCAGCCGGGTCAGGTCCGCGCCCCTCAGCCCGTACTGCGGCGAGACCGGCGCGGCGGGGGCGCCCAGGCTCATGGCGGCGTAGGCGATCAAGGCGTGGTCGATCCCGTTGCGGGCCAGGATCAGCAGCGGCCGGCCGCGCGACAGGCCAAGGCCCGCGAGCCCGCCGGCCAGGGCCGCGACTTTGGCCTGGGCCTCGCCGTAGCTCACCTTTCGCCAGCCGTCGCCGTCCCGCTCCGCCAGCCAGACCCGGTCCGGCGCCTCGGCCGCCCAGCGCGCCAGCGGCTCGGTCGTCGTCCGCACCGCGTCCGAATAGGGCATCGGATTGCGCAGGATCAGCGTCTCGCCCCCATGGACGCGCTCGACCTCCAGCGCGCGGGTCGCGTAGCGGGCGTCGCGGAAGGGGGCGGTGGTGAGGGCTGATCCGTCCATGCCCTGTTATGCGACCGCCCCCGGCGCGGTTCAATATGGCCGCCGCGGCGTCCCTCTCGACATTTTTCGTCGCCCGCTGTCGAATCCCCCCGAGCCGGCGCGTCTCTCAGGTCCAAGCGTCGCGATGGCCGCGCGCTCATGGGAGACGAACGATGCGATACGCCCTGCTGATCTATGAGAACGAAGACCTCTACCGCGCGGGCGACGGCCGGGCGATGGACGACATCATCGCCGCCCACCAGGCCCTGGCCGGCGAGTTGGCGGCCGCGGGCGTCCTGCAGGGCGGTTCGGGTCTGAAGACGGTCGACACGGCCACCACGGTGCGCAAGACCGGCGGCCAGCACGCCCTGCACGATGGCCCCTACGCCGAGGCGCGCGAGCAGTTGGGCGGCTTCTACCTGGTCGAGGTTCCTGACCTGGACGCGGCGCTGGCCATCGCCAAGCGGATCCCGCTGGCTGGCGACGGCGCGGTCGAGGTCCGCCCCGTCATCGACGAAGATTGAAAACGCTCGATCCCGGAACGGCTCTCGAAGGGGCCGCGCGGGAGGCCGGGGGGCGCATCGTCGCCGCCCTGGCCGCGACCTTCCGCGACCTGGACCTTGCCGAGGAGGCCTTCGCCGAGGCCTGCGCGCGGGCCGCCGCCATCTGGCCGACGGCTCTTCCCCTGGACCCGGCCGCCTGGCTCTACGTCACGGCGCGCCGGTGTGCGCTGGATATGATCCGTAGACGAACCGTTCGTCGCCGGCTCACGCCAGAGGCTCCCGCCCCCGAGGCCACGGCCGAGGACGTTCTAGCTTCGGACGCGCGACTGATCCCCGACGAGCGGCTGAGGCTGATCTTCGTCTGTTGCCACCCGGCCGTCGCGCCCGAGGCCCGCGCAGCGCTGACCTTGCGGCTGGTCTGCGGTCTGTCGGCGCGGGAGATCGCCCGCGCCTTCCTGATCGCCGAGCCGGCCCTGTTCCAGCGCCTGACCCGGGCCAAGAAAAAGATCGCCGAGGCGGGCGTGTCGTTCGAGGTCCCCGGTCCCGACGCCTGGCCCGAGCGCCTGGCGGCCGTACTGTCGACCCTGGAGGTCGCCTATGCCCGCGCCCACGAGGACGCCGCCGGGACCGGGACCCACGCCGGCTACGCCCGCGAGATGCTGGACCTGACGGCGGTCTTGGCCGAGCTGCTGCCGAACGAGCCGGAATGCCTGGCCTTCGCCGCCCTGGTCCGCTTCGCCGAGGCGCGGCGACCGGCGCGACTGGATGCGGAAGGGGCGATGGTTCCGCTGTCGGAGCAGGATCCGAGGCTGTGGAGCCGGCCCCTGATCGCCGAGGGCGAGGCCCTGCTGCGGGCGGCCGCGCGGCTGAACAGGCCGGGGCCACGCCAGCTGCGGGCGGCGCTGCACGGCGTCTGGTGCGCGCGTCGCTCGCTGGCCGAGCCGCCGCCGTGGTCGGCGGCCCTGGCGCTGTACGACCTGCTGCTGGACTGGCGGGAAGATCCGTTCGTCAGGCTGAACCGGGCCGTGGTGCTGGCGGAGGTCGCTGGACCGGCGGCGGGCCTGGCCGAGATCAAGAAGCTGGACGCCGCGCGGCTGGACGACTTCCAGCCGTTCCACGCCGTGCAAGCCGACCTTCTGGCGCGGCTTGGCCGCCCGGACGAGGCGCTGGCGGCCTACGATCGGGCGATCGCCATGGCGCCCGGCGCCGCCGAGCGACTATGGTTAATCCGTAGACGGACCGAACTCTAGCCAGCCAGCGTCTCCAGGAACCGCACCGGCTCGCCCTTGCCCGCCGCGACGATCTCGTCGTCGCGCATGACCACGACGCCGCGCACGATGGTCGCCATCGGCCAGGCCTTGGCCTCGAAGCCGTCGAACGGAGTCCAGCCGGCGCGGTTGGCCATCTGCTCGTGCGTGATGACACGGCGGGCCTTCATGTCGACGATGGTGAAGTCGGCGTCGAAGCCCTCGGCGATGCGGCCCTTGTCAGCCAGGCCGAACACGCGGTTGACGCCATGGCTGGTCAGGTCGACGAAGCGTTCCAGGCTGAGCTTTCCGTCGACCACGTGGGTCAGCATGACCGGCACCAGGGTCTGGACGCCCGGCATGCCCGACGGCGAGGCCGGATAGGGTCGGGCCTTTTCCTCGCGGGTATGGGGGGCGTGGTCGGAGCCCAGCACGTCGGCGATGCCCGCCTCGATCCCGCGCCAGACGCCGGCCACGTGGTCGGCCGAGCGGATCGGCGGGTTCATCTGGGCGAAGCCCTTCAGCCGCTCATAGGCCTCCGGCGCCACCAGGGTCAGGTGCTGAGGCGTGACCTCGACGCTGGCGACATCCTTGTTCTGGGCCAGGAAGTCGATCTCTTCCTTGGTGGTCACGTGCAGCACGTGGATGCGCTTGCCCAGGGACTTGGCGATGCGGACCAGGCGGTGGGTCGACTGCAGGGCGGCCTGAGCGTCGCGCACCTCGGGATGGCTGGTCCAGTCGCCGGGACGGGCCAGGTGGCGCCGGTCGGCCAGACGGTACTCGTCCTCGGAGTGGAAGGCCGCGCGGCGGTTGACGTGGCGCAGCACGTTCTCGACGCCCTCGTCGTCCTGCACCAGCAGCGAGCCCGTCGACGCGCCCATGAACACCTTGATGCCGCAACAGCCCGGCAGGCGCTCCAGCTCGCCCAGGAAATTGGCGTTCTCGTGCGTGCCGCCGACATAGAAGGCGTGGTCGGTGTGCATCCGGTTCTTGGCGCGGGCCAGCTTGTCGGCCAGGGCGTCCGGGTCCGTGGTGGTCGGCTCGGTGTTGGGCATCTCGAAGACGGCGACCACGCCGCCCAGGGCCGCGCCGCGCGAGCCGGTTTCGAGATCTTCCTTCCACTCCAGGCCAGGCTCGCGGAAGTGGACCTGACTGTCGATAACGCCCGGCAGGACGGTCAGGCCCTTAGCGTCGAACACCTCGTCGGCCGAGGCGTGGGAGAGGTCGCCGATGGCGACGATCTTGCCGCCTCGGACGCCGATGTCGGTGATCCCGCGTCCCGCGTGGTTCACCACTTCGCCGCCCCGCACGATCAGGTCGAAGGTCTGGGTCATGGCAGGGCTCCTGGCGATGGGTCGAGGCGGTCGTAGGACTGGCTCGCGCGCGAGGCAACCGAAACTAGCTGGCGTCGCGCTCGGTCATGCGCTCTTCGGCCGGAACTTCCTCGACCACGGCGTCGACGGCTTCGGGCGCGGACTCCTCCACCGGCGGCGCGATCTCGGCGCCGGCGGCGTCCGCCGCGTTCGCATCCTCGACCGCCGCCGTCCGTGGCGACGTCTCGGCGGCGGGTGCGGTGCGGATCAGCAGGGCCTTGGCCTCGCGGACCACCGTGGCCACCGGCAGGTCGCTCATGTGGCGAATGGCCTGCGAGAGGTCGGGGTCGACGGCCCGGAACTGGTCGAAAGTCCGGGGACCGCGCACGGCCACGGCCTTGTCGCCCCAGGGGGCGTAGCGGCGCTCGTCCGAGGGTCCGAACAGGCCGAGGGTCGGGGTCCCGGCGGCGGCGGCGATGTGCATCAGGCCCGAGTCGTTGCCGATGAACAGGCGCGCCCGACGCAGACAGGCATAGGCGGTCAGCAGATCCACCTTGCCGGTCAGGTCGATGGTGCGGCCGCGGGTCGAGGCCCTGCGCAGCTCCTCGACCATGCGGGTGTCCTCGGGGCCGCCCAGGATCAGCAGACGTCCCCCGGCCATCGGGCCGTCCTTGTCCAGCAACTGGGCGGCCGTCTGGGTGAAGCGCTCGATCGGCCAGACCTTGCCGACCCAGTTCGCGGCCGGCCCCACCGCCAGGATCGGCCCCTCGTCCCGCGTTCCGTTCAGGCCCAGCAGGTCGTCCGCCAGGGCCTGGACGTCGGGGGTGATGTAGAGGTGCGGCGCAGGCGGGTCGCCTTCCAGTTTCAGGGTGCGGGCGGCGTCGAGCACCTTGTGCGTCACCTCGCCGGGCAGCTTCTTCCAGATCGCCCGCTTGTCGCGGCGCAGGAAGAGGGCCGTGGCGCTGCCGCGCAGGTCGACGACCAGGCCCCACTTCTTGTGGCGCACCTGCCGCCAGAGCCTGAACCAGTGGCCCTTGCCCTTGCCTTTCTCCATGACGATCACGCGGTCCAGGCCCGGCACGTGGGCGAACAGCGGCGCGGCCAGCGGGCCGGCGACGATCGTGAAGCGGGCGTTGGGGACTTGGTCGGCGAGAAATTTGATCAGGCCGGACGAAAGCACCGCATCACCGATGCGGGTGGCCGTGATGAAGAGAATCGGGAAGGCCCGCTGTGTCATCGGACTATCCATAGATCAGTCGGCGAGTCGGCGCATCCCACGTTAACGGTTGAGCTTTCCCCGTTTTCAGGGACTGGTTTTGGTGCGGACTCGGCGCCACATCTGCGGGATGAGCTCGCTTAATGTCGCCCGCCTCGCTTCCCGCGCCGTCATCGCCGTCTCCGGCCCGGACTGGAGAAGCTTCCTGCAAGGCCTGCTGACCCAGGACGTCGAGACGCTCGCGCCGGGCGAGCTGCGCTTTTCCGGCCTGCTGACGCCCCAAGGCAAGCTGCTCTACGACCTGTTCGTGGCCGGAACCCCGGAAGGAATGGGCGACGGCGCCCTGCTGGACGTGGCGGCCGAGCACCGCGACGCCATTCTGCAGCGCCTGACGATGTACCGCCTGCGGGCCAAGGTGACGCTGGAGGCCAGCGACCGGCCGGTGCTGGCGGTGTTCGGCGACGGCGTCTCGGGTCCCTATATCGACCCACGCCTCCCGGGCCTGGGGGCGCGCGCCTATGACGACCGCCCCTCGACAACCGACGAGCACGCGTACGAAGCCCATCGCCTTGCCCTCGGCGTCCCCGGCCCCGCCGACTGGGGCAGCGAGACGACCTATCCGATCGAAGCGGACTTCGACCTGATGGCGGGCATCGACTTCAAGAAGGGCTGCTTCGTCGGCCAGGAGACGACCAGCCGCATGAAGCGGCGCGGCGTGATCAAGAACCGCATGTTGCCGATCGTCTTCGACGGCCCCGCACCGGCTTTCGGGACCGAGGTGCTGGCCGGCGAGCTTCGGGCGGGCGAGGTGCTGAGCGGCGGCGACGGGCGGGCCATGGCCTTGCTGCGCCTAGACCGCATCGAGGGCGCGGACCTGACGGCGGACGGCCGGCCGGTGCGCGTTGACCGGCCGGCCTGGCTAACCTAGCTAGCGGCAGCGGCCGAAGCGGTCGGGCGAGGCGCCTGGACCACCGCGCCAGCCGGGCGGGTTCTCCCAGTTGGTGCCAGGGCCGCCGCGCGGGCCGGGCGGGTTGTTGTCGTTGTCCAGCCAGCACCGGGCCGCCTGATTCCACCACCCGTAACGCGGGTGATAGTAGCCATAGGCGCGGTTGTAGTAGTAGCCGTTGCGATAGCGGAATTCGACGCGCTTGCCGTGCCAGCGGTAGTAGCGGCGGTCGGGCGAGGCCCCCGGACCGCCACGCCAGCCGGGCGGGTTCTCCCAGTTGGTGCCAGGGCCGCCGCGCGGGCCGGGCGGGTTGTTGTCGCGGTCATGGCGCTGGGCCAGGACGGGCGTCGCGGCCACGGTGGCTGTCGCCAGGGCCAATAGGGCGAGAGTCTTCAGGCGCTTCATCGGCGTCTGCTCCTTGGCTTAATCCCTCTAACGCCTTGTAACGCACCAAGGCGGCCGATCCGTCGCGCGAAAACGCATGTTCCTGAAAAGTTCTGGCCAGTTCGCGATCTTCTGCTAGCTTCGCCGCATGACCGAACCCACACGCTGCACCTGGAAAGGCATGAACGGCGACCCGTTCTACGAGGCCTATCACGATCATGAATGGGGCGTGCCCGAGTGGGACAGCCGCGCCCTATGGGAGAAGCTGGTGCTGGACGGATTCCAGGCCGGCCTGTCGTGGATCACCATCCTGCGCAAGCGCGAAGGGTTCCGCGCCGCCTTCGCCGACTTCGATCCGGAGAAGGTCGCCCGCTTCGACGAGACCGACCGCGCCCGGCTGATGGCCGACGCCGGCATCATCCGCTCGAACGGCAAGATCGACGCGGCGATCTCGGGCGCGCGGATCTATCTGGACATGCGCGAGCGCGGCGAGGACTTCGGCCAGTTCCTGTGGGACATGGTCGGCGGCGCGCCGATCCAGAACCAGTGGCGCGCCGGAGAGGTCCCGGCCCAGACGCCGCTGGCCGTCGATATGGCCAAGGCGCTGAAGGCCAAGGGCTTCAAGTTCTGCGGCCCGGTGATCGTCTACGCCTTCATGCAAGCCACCGGTCTGGTCAACGACCACCTGGTGACATGCTATCGCCACGAGGAATGCAAGGCGATGGCCAAGCGGGTCTAGGGGCGGAGGCTCCTTCGACTAAGCCCCCGCTGGCTCACCCGCACCCAATCCACCTCCATCGTCGCCGGCAGGGCGGTCTCGTCGACGCCCTTGGCGTTGGCGCCTTCCGGCCAGCGGCCGCCGAAGGCGAGGTTGAGGATCAGGTGGAAGGGCTGGTCGAACGGCGCGGCCGCCTCGTCGCGGTCGTCGCGCTTCCACTGGGCGGCCTTGACCTCGGCGTAACGCTGTCCGTCGACGAACCAGACGATGGCCTCGGGCGACCATTCGACGGCGTAGACGTGGAAGCCGCCATCCGCTCCAGAGGCGGAGGCCGGCATCGGCGCGGCCGTGCTGATCTGCCGGTGGCCGCCGGTCGCGTCGCCGGCGAAGTGGATCGTGCCGAAGATCCGGTTCTCGCGACCGCCCTCGCAAGGTTCGCAGGGGGCGCCCAGATTGACCGTCTCCAGGATGTCGATCTCGCCCGAACGCGGCCAGCCGCCGTAGGTCTCGTGCTCGGGCATCATCCAGATCGCCGGCCAGACGCCCTGGCCGCCGGGGACGCGGGCCCGCGCCTCGATGCGACCATAGAGCCACGACGCCTTGCCCTTGGTCAGGATCTTGCCCGAGGCGTAGTCGCCGGTCTTCATCGGCCCCGTCGGTCCGGCCCACGGATTGGCAAGACCCCGGGTCTTGCGCTTGATCGCGGTCAGCTTCAGCACGCCCCCGCCGACCGAGACGGTGTCCGGGCTGACCACGTAGCATTGCCGCTCGTCATTGCCGCCCCCGCCGCAGTCGGCGGCGTGGGTCCACTTGGTGTCATCCAGCCTGTCGCCCTCGAACTCGTCGGACCAGACCAGCTTCCAGCCCCCCTCGTCGGCGCGGGCGTGGGTTGGCGCGGCGAGTGAAAGCAGAGCGATGGCGAGGGCGATGGTCTTGAAAGTCATGACCCATCTAGACGCGCCGGATCCGATTTCGCCAAGCTTGACCAGCCCGTTTCCAGCCAGGCCGGCGCCAGGCGGCGCGCGCCCGAGGCGCTGAGATGGTCGTCGTCGAAGTAGATCGGCTCCCCGTCCATCATCGCCAGGCAACGGCCGTCGCGGCACAGGGTCTCGGACGGGAACACCATCGCCACGTTCGGGCGATCCTGAACGGCGGCCCGCAAGGCGTCCTCGGCCGGCAGGGCGCGCGACAGGGGCAGGTCGGCGGCGACGCTGGCGCAGACCCCCGGCCGACCGCCGAGCTGCTTTTGCTGGGCCAGGCACTCCGGCGCGCCCAGGGTCAGCTCCGGGAACGGCCCGACCACCAGCACCCGGATGTCGGGCCGCTTGCGGGCGATGGCGTCCAGCGTGGCCCTCAAGGCGGTCGACACGCTCTGCCGCTTCCCGGGCCGGCCGATCGCCTCCATCGTCACGCGCGGCGAGTTGACGTCGTAGAACGGCGGCGCGTCGCGATAGAGCGGCCAGCGGCCCATTAGTACCACCAGCTTGAGCTTCCGGTCGGCGGCGATCAGGGCCATGGCCTGGTCGGCGGCGGCCGCGCACTCCAGCTTGAAGCGGTACATCGAGCGGACATTGACCCCGACCAGCGGCGGGCAGCCGCCGCGCGCCACCTCGCGGACGCTCCAGCCCCGCGCCACAGCCCAGTCGACCACGCCGGGTGTCAGGGCGTCGGCGTGGGAGTCGCCCCAGACGAGGACGTCGTCGCCCTGAGCACCTGGATCCGCGCCGAAGCGGCAGTCCTCGGGCTTGGCCGTCCTGGCCTTCTCGAAGCAGGCCTCGCGCGCCGGATTGACGTCGGTTTCCTCCAGGTCGGCCAGGGCCTTGGCGGCGGGCGACAGCCGCTGGGGCAGGCCGTGGCCGAAGAACAGCGCCGCGCCGATGGCGATCGGGACCAGCAGCGGCAGGAGTTGGACGCCCAGGCGTCGCCACGGACGATTGAGCGGACCGCGCCGGAACGGCTGTTCGATGAAGCGCCAGGTCCAGACGGCCAGCGCCAGCGACAGGGCGACAAGGCCCAGACGCTGCGGCGCCGTCAGCGGTTGTTGGGCGACGTCGGCGGCCAGGACCAGCAGCGGCCAGTGCCAGAGATAGAGGGAATAGGACACCCGGCCCAGGCCGACGACCGGCGCCAGGCGCAGAACGGCAAGGCCCGGGTGGACGCCCATGCCGCACCAGATCAGCAGCCCCGTCCCCAGACAGACCGGAACGGCCGAGAGCCCCGGAAAGACGCTGGCCTCGTTCAGCAGGGCCAGGCTGGCGGCGATCATCAGCCCGCCGATCACCCCGGCCAGATTGGCCGTCGCGCGGTCGACCGGCGGCTTGACCAGGCCCAGGGCCAGAACGCCGCCGGCCAGGAACTCCCATATCCGCGTCGGCAGGCCGAAGAAGGCCCAGGTCGTCGCGCCCCGCCCGACCAACGCCTGGGCCAGCACCAGCGAGCCCAGCAGCAGGACCAGCGCCAGGGTCGCTCGCCGCCCCCGCAGAGGTCTCCACCACAACAGGGCAAGCAGCGCCGGCCAGACAAGATAGAACTGTTCCTCGACGCCCAGCGACCACAGGTGCAGCTGCGGATTCTGCTGAGCGCCGGGCGCGAAATAGCCGGCGGTCTGGGCGAACAGCATATTGGCCGCGAACAGGCCCGAGGCCGCGGTCGCCGCGCCGGTCATGGCCAGCAGGCGTGGCATTTCTATCCAGGCCGCCAGGGCCGCCGTGACCAGCACGACCAGCAGGTAGGCGGGGATGATCCGCCGCGCCCGGCGCAGGTAGAAGCCGCCCCATGAGAAGGTCCCCGCGTCCCGCGCTTCGGCGATCAGCCGGGTGATCAGGAAGCCGGAGATGACGAAGAAGATGTCGACGCCGACAAAGCCGCCGGGCGGCAGGTCCGGAAAGGCGTGGTGGATGACGATGGCCGCCACCGCTACGGCCCGCAGGCCGTCGATGTCGCGCCGATAGCCCTGGCCGACGTCCATGCCCACCCCCATATTACAACTGTAATCAATTGAGCAGCGACCACCCGACGTCGTCAAGAAAAATTATTACGGTCGTGAACTTCTTTTCCAGAACCGCGAACCGGCTTAGACACCGGCCCATGCGCGCCGGACCCGACATGATGCTGGAACTGGCCTGCGGACCGGGGCCGGTCTGCGGGGTGGACGAGGCTGGACGCGGTCCCTGGGCCGGGCCGGTCAGCGCCGGGGCGGTGATCCTGGATCCCGACCGGGTGCCCAAGGGCCTCAACGACTCCAAGAAGCTGAGCGCCAAGGCCCGCGCGGCCCTGGAGGAAGAGATCAAGGCCGTCGCCATCGCCTGGGGTGTCGGCATGGCCTCGATCGAGGAGATCGCCGAGCTCAACATCCTGCACGCCGCCGGCCTGGCCATGTGCCGAGCCGTCGAGGGCCTGTCGGTGACGCCGACCATCGCCCTCGTCGACGGCAACTACGCCTTCAAGCTGCCCTGCCCGATCAAGACCGTGGTCAAGGGCGACAGCCTGTCGTGCTCGATCGCGGCGGCCTCGATCCTGGCCAAGGAAGCCCGCGACCGGATCATGGTCGAGATGGACGCGGTCTATCCCGGCTACGGCTTCGCCGGCCACAAGGGTTATCACGCCCCGATCCATGTCGAGGGCCTGCGGAAGCTTGGTCCTTCGCCGATCCACCGCCTGGGCTGGGCCCCCGTGAAGGCCGCTCTGGCGGGTGAGCTCGCGCTAGGCGACGACCTAGACCTCTGATCCGAAAGAGGTTTTGAGTCTGATCGGACTCACACCTCCGCGTTTGACTGGCGTTAACGCCCCGCTAACCACGTCTGCTCACCTCGCATTTACCAGCAAGACTCATGATTCCGTTCTCTTTTGTAGGGACGCGGGACATGAAGTTCGGGCCGGAAACCATCATCCTGGGCGACTGCATCGAGCAGATGAACGCCCTGCCGGAGAAGTCGGTCGACCTGATTTTCGCCGACCCGCCCTATAACCTGCAGCTGGGCGGCGACCTGCTGCGTCCGGACAATTCCAAGGTCGACGCGGTCGACGACCACTGGGACCAGTTCGAGAGCTTCGCGGCCTACGACAAGTTCACCCGCGAATGGCTGAAGGCCGCCCGCCGGGTGCTGAAGGACGACGGCGCGATCTGGGTGATCGGCAGCTATCACAACATCTTCCGCGTCGGCGTGGCCGTGCAGGACCTGGGCTTCTGGATCCTCAACGACATCGTCTGGCGCAAGTCCAACCCGATGCCCAACTTCAAGGGCACCCGCTTCGCCAACGCCCACGAGACCCTGATCTGGGCCTCCAAGAGCCAGAACGCCAAGCGCTACACCTTCAACTACGACGCCCTGAAGATGGCCAATGACGAGGTGCAGATGCGCTCGGACTGGACCATCCCGCTGTGCACCGGCGAGGAACGCATCAAGGGCGTGGACGGCCAGAAGGCCCACCCGACCCAGAAGCCGGAAGCCCTGCTCTATCGGGTGATCCTGTCGACCACCAAGCCGGGCGACGTGATCCTGGATCCGTTCTTCGGCGTCGGCACCACCGGCGCGGCCGCCAAGCGTCTGGGTCGCAAGTTCATCGGCATCGAACGCGAGGCCGAATATCTGGAACACGCCAAGGCTCGCATCGCCAAGGTCGTTCCGATCGCGCCGGAAGACCTGGACGTCATGGGCAGCAAGCGCGCCGCGCCGCGCGTGCCGTTCGGTACGATCGTCGAGAGCGGCCTGCTCTCGCCGGGCGACACCCTGTACTGCAGCAAGGGCAATCACGCCGCCAAGGTCCGCCCGGACGGCTCGATCACGGTCGGCGACCTGTCGGGCTCGATCCACAAGATCGGCGCCCTGGTGCAGTCGGCCCCGGCCTGCAACGGCTGGACCTACTGGCACTTCAAGACCGACGCGGGCCTGGCGCCCATCGACGTCCTGCGGGCCCAGGTCCGCGCGGGGATGAACTAGATCAGCCGCTCCGCCGCCAGCGCTGCTTTCAGGAACACGCTGGGCAGAGCGCCCAGGCCTTCGCGCGGGGTCCAGACGAAGTCGCCAGCATTCACGCCGTCTGCCGCGAACACCCGCAGCGTCAGGGAAAAGTGGGTGAAGACATGCTCGACCGCGCCGAGGTCGCGCCAAGCGGCGGAGACCGGCGCTGCGGCCACCGCCTCGGCGTCGGAGAACGGCGCGGCGCGCCAGTCGCTGGTCGGCAGGCCCAGCATCCCGCCCAGCAGGCCCTTGGGCGGACGGCGGACCAGAGCCATATCGTCGCCGCGCGTCAGGACATAGGCCACGCCGTGGCGGCGCGGGCGGTCGGCCTTCTTGGTCTTGCGCGGATAGGTCTCCGGCGCGCCGCCCTTGTAGGCCGCGCACCAGTCCGAGATCGGGCAGCGGTCGCACAGCGGGGCCTTGGGCTTGCAGACCGTGGCCCCCAGATCCATCAGCGCCTGGGCCCAGTCGCCGGGGCGATCGTCGGTGACGAGCTCCCCGGCCAGGGCCTTGAGTTCCGGCTTGCTGTCCGGCATCGGCGCCTCGACGGCGAACAGCCGCGCCATCACCCGCTCGACATTGCCGTCGACGACATTGGCCGCGCGGTCGAAGGCGATCGCGGCGACGGCGGCGGCGGTGTAGGCCCCGACGCCGGGCAAGGCGCGCAAGCCCTCCTCGGTGTCGGGGAAGACGCCGCCGTGGGCGCCAGCCACGGCCCGGGCGCAGGCTAGCAGGTTGCGGGCCCGGGCGTAGTAGCCGAGCCCCGCCCAGGCGGCCATCAGGTCGCCATCCTCCACGGCGGCCAGGGCGCTGACCGTCGGCCAGCGCTCCGTGAAGCTCAGGAAGTAGGGCGTGGCGTGCGGCACGGTGGTCTGCTGCAGCATCACCTCCGACAGCCAGACGCGGTAGGGGTCGCCCCGCACGCCGGCGCGGCGGTCTGCGGGCGAGACGCGCCAGGCCAGGGTCCGGGCCTGGGCGTCGTACCAGGTCAGCAGGGCCGAACGGATCGCTTGACGGTCTTTCATCGTCCCTCGCCTACCGCGAACCGAGCCCGGCATGCTAGTTTCCTCGCATGCGCCACCCCCTGCCCACCGCGGAAGAAGCCCTCGCGATCCTGCGCGCCAAGCGCACGCGTCCCCAGCGCCGCCCGCCGCCGCCCGCCGGCAAGAGCCTGGCGCCGCTGCTGAAGTCGCTGGAAGACCGTTTCGGCAAGGGTCCGGCCGCCCTGCAGGCCCGCTGGCGCGAGATCGTCGGCGACACCCTCGCGCGTCGGACGGAGCCCGTTCGCATCATCAAGGGCCGCAATGGCGAGGGCGGCGCCCTGGAACTGCGCGTCGACGGCCCGGTGGCCTCGCTGATCCAGCACCAGGCGCCGCAGATCACCGCCCGCCTCGACATGCTGCTGGGCAAGGGCGTCGTCACCCGCCTGCGCATCGTCCAGGGCCCCGTGAAAGCCGCCGCCGCGCCAGTCGCGCAACGTCCGCGCCGCAAGCCGCCGCTGGACGCGGCGCTGGAAAAGCAGCTCTCCGACAGCCTGGCCGACCAGCCCGACGGCGGCCTCAAGGACGCCCTGCTGAAACTGGGGCGCGGCGTGCTGCGCGAGCATCCTTGATGCCTCCGATCCACAGACCTTCCGATTGACAACCCGACCCTGATCGCGCTGTTGCAAGGCCTTATCGGCGCCCTTTTCGCCGCCTCTAAGAATCGCGCTTAACTTCGCCGCCGTACCGCAAGGAAGATCGAACATGCGTCCGCTGACCCGCCGGCTCCTGACCGCCGTCGCCCTCACCGCCTCGCTGGGCGCTCTGACCGCCTGCGGCCCCACGGGAACCAAGGTCACCGCCGACGACATGACCCTGGGCAACCCCGCCGCCAAGGTCACCGTGGTCGAATACGCCTCGGTCGCCTGCCCGCACTGCGCCACCTGGAACGCGGAAGTCTTCCCGGCCTTCAAGGCCAAGTACATCGACACCGGCAAGGTCAACTACGTGGCCCGCGAAGCCCTGACCGGCGAGCCGCGCCTGGCCAACGCCGGCGCCATGCTGGCCCGCTGCGCCGGCAAGGATAAGTACTTCCAGGTCACCGACGCGATCTACGCCGCCCAGATGCGCATCTTCCAGACCGGCGACATCCGCGGCGAACTGCTGACCATCGCCCAGGCCGCCGGCATGAGCGAAGACCAGTTCAACGCCTGCCTGACCGACGAGAACGCCGCCAAGTCGGCGGAGCGCATCGAAAAGTCGATGAAGGCCGACAAGATCGAGGGCACCCCGACCTTCATCGTCAATGGCAAGAAGGTCGGCGGCGAGTCCGGCGGCGAGGTCACCCTGGCCCAGCTGGACGCGGCCATCGCGGAAGCCTCGAAATAATGGGCCTCGACCGGCGCGCGCTGATCGTTGCGGGTCTCGCTCTGACGGCGAGCCCTCTGGCCGTGCGCGCCGCGCCGCTGCCGCCGGTCCCGGGCGAGATGGCGCTGGGCTCGGCCAAGGCGCCGGTCCAGCTGGTGGTCTACGCCTCGGCCAGCTGCCCGCACTGCGCCCACTGGTGGACGACGGTGCTGCCCGAGGTCCGCAAGACCTTCATCGACACCGGCAAGGTTCGCCTGGTGTTCCGCGAGTTCCTGACCCCGCCCAACGAGTTCGCCGCCGCCGGCTTCATCCTGGCCCGCCGCGTTCCGGGCAAGTATTTCGAGGTGCTGACCACCGTCTTTCAGAAGCAGGAAGAGATCTATCGCAGCGAGAAGCTGTTCGAGGGCCTGCAGGCGATCGGCAGGCAGTACGGCCTGACCGACGCGCAGTTCAAGGCGGCGCTGGAGGATCCGGCGGCCCTGAAGGCCGTCAACGAGCGCATGGCCAAGGCGGTGAACGATGGCGTCGAAGGTACGCCGACCTTCTTCGTCAACGGCGCGCCCTACGATCACAGCGCCGACTTCGCCGTGCTCTCCAAGGCCTTCGCCGCCGCGGCGAAGGGCTAGAGCGTGGCAGCCGAAAGTGCCAGCGGTTTCGGCGCCTGCCACGCTCCAGGCAAACAGATAGAGCCTGTTTATCCGTTTCTGATGGTCCCATCAGAAACGGACAGGCTCTAGGCCCCAGGGGACCGCCTCCGTGCAGTTCCAGCGCCTGCGCCTTTCGGGCTTCAAGTCCTTCGTCGAGCCGACCGAGTTCCGGATCGAGCCCGGGCTGACGGGCATCGTCGGCCCGAACGGCTGCGGCAAGTCCAACCTGCTGGAAGCCTTGCGCTGGGTGATGGGCGCCAACTCCGCCAAGGCCATGCGGGCTGGCGGCATGGACGACGTGATCTTCGCCGGCAGCGGCGCGCGCCCGGCGCGCAACCACGCCGACGTCGCCCTGACCATCGACAATACAGACCGCACCGCGCCGGCCCAGTTCAACGACGACCCGGTGCTGGAGGTCGTGCGACGGATCGACCGCGGCGAGGGCTCGACTTACAGGATCAACGGCCGCGAGGTGCGGGCTCGCGACGTCCAGCTCCTGTTCGCCGACGCCTCGACCGGGGCCAATTCGCCGGCCCTGGTGCGCCAGGGCCAGATCAGCGAGCTGATCGGCGCCAAGCCGCAGAACCGCCGCCGCATCCTGGAAGAGGCCGCCGGGGTCTCGGGTCTGCACACCCGCCGCCACGAGGCCGAGCTGCGCCTGCGCGCCGCCGAGAGCAACCTCGCCCGGCTGGAGGACGTGGCCCGCGAGCTGGAGACGGCCCTGAACCGGCTGCGTCGCGAAGCCCGCCAGGCCGAGAAGTACAAGCGCCTGTCGTCCGAGATCCGGGCCGTGCAGGGCGCGGTGCTCTACGCCCGCTGGACCGAAGCCCGCGACACGCTGGAGCGGACGACGAGCGAGGCCACCCAAGCCGCCCGCCTGGTCGAGGAGACCGCCCGCGCCAGCGCCGCCGCCCAGGTCGCCATCACCGAGGCCGAGGCCGCCATGCCGCCGCTGCGCGAGGAGGCGACCATCGCCCAGGCGATCCTGGGCCAATTGGCCATCCAGAAGGACCGCGCCGAGCGCGAGGCCGAGGCCGCCGCCGCCGAATTTGAACGCCTCGGAAGCGATCTGGCGCGCATCGACGCCGACCTGGCCCGCGAGGCGCAGGCCAAGGATGACGCCGCCGCCGCCCTGGCGCGCATCGACGCCGAACTCACCGAAGTGCGGGAGCTGGTCGCCGCCGCGCCGGAGCGCGGGCCCGAGCTGGCCGCCGCCGCCAAGGTCGCCGAAGAGGCCCGCGCCGCCGCCGAGGCCGCTGTCGAGCAACTGGCCGCCCGCGTCGCCGCCGAGGAAGCCCAGTTCCGCGCCGCCGCCGCCCGCCTCTCGGAAGCCGAGGCCCGCGCCAACCGCACCAGCCGCGCCCTCGATCAGGCCAAGGCCGAGCGGGCCGCCGTCGGTCCGGAGGTCGATCCGGCCGCCGCCGAAGCCCGCCAGCGCTTCGCCAACGCCGAGGCCGCCCTGGCCGCCGCCCGCGCGGCGCTGGAGGAGGCGGAAAACGAACGGGTCAAGGCCGCCGAGCAGGAGGCCCAGGCCCGCCAGCTGGCGCGTAATGTCGAGGACCAGCTGGGCCGTCTGCGCACGGAAGCGCGCGGCCTGGCTCAGCTGACCGCCCCACGCTCCAAGAGCGGCCACGCCCCGGCCCTCGACAGCGTCTCGCCGGACAAGGGCTATGGCGCGGCCCTGGCCGCCGCTCTCGGCGACGACCTGGACGCCGCGCTCGACGCCAAGGCGCCGTCCTACTGGGGCGGGGCCGAGGCGCCGGCCCCGACCTGGCCCGAGGGCGCGCAGCCGCTGGCCCCGCTCGTGAAGGCCCCGCCCGCCCTGGCCGCCCGTCTCTCGCACGTCGCCGTCGTGGCCCGCGCCGACGGCGACCGGCTCCAGGCCGCGCTGAAGCCCGGTATGCGCCTGGTCTCCAAGGAGGGCGACCTGTGGCGCTGGGACGGCTTCGTGGCTCGCGCCGACGCGCCCAAGCCCGCCGCCGTCCGCCTTGAACAACGCACCCGCCTGGCCGAGGTCGAGGCCGAGATCGACCTCATGACGCCGCGCGCCGAGGCCACCGCCGCCGCGTTGAAGACCGCCGCCGATCGGATGCGCGCCATCGAGGACCTGCTGCGCGACAAGCGCCGCGGTCCGCCGGACGCCGAGCGCCTGCTGACCAGCGCCCGCGAGCAGGTGGCCAAGTTCGAGCGGGAGCAGGCGCTACGGGCCGCCCGCGCCCAGTCGCTGGACGACACCATCGCCCGCTTCGAGGCCGAGAAGACCGAGGTCGACGCGGCCCTGGCCGAAGCCCGCGCCGCCCACGCCGCCGCCCAGACCTCGGGCGACCTGCAGCCTAAGTTGGCGGAGGCGCGCCAGGCCTCGGCCCAGGCCCGCGAGGCCGCCAGCGCCGCCCGCACGGCGCTGGATGTCGAAACCCGCGAGCGCGCCGGTCGCCAGCGCCGCCTGGAGAGCCTGGAGCGCGACCGCGCCGACTGGGCCAAGCGCGCCGAGACCGCCGGCAAGCGCGCGGAGTCGCTCGCGGACGACCGCGTGAAAGCCGCCGCCGCCCTGGAGGGCGCGCGCGAGGCGCCGGCGGCGCTGAAGGAGAAGCTGGTCGTCCTGCTGGACGAGTTCGGCGCCGCCGAAGCCCGGCGCGCCAAGGCCAGCGACGCTCTTGAAGCCGCCGAAACCACCCGCCTTCACAACGACCGCGCCGCACGGGCCGCCGAACAGGCCGCCGGCGAGGCCCGCGAGAGGCGCGCGGCCCTGGTCGCTCACCTGGACGGCGCCCGCCAGCGCTTCGGCGAGGTCGCCTCGGCCATCCGCGAGCAGGCCCGCATGGAGCCCGAAGAGCTGGGCCGCCACGTCGCAGGCGAGGCCGTGGCCGTGCCGAAGGACGCCGCCGGGGTCGAGGCCCACCTGTTCGCGCTCGAACGCGAGCGCGACGCCATCGGTCCGGTCAACCTGCGCGCCGAGGAGGAGGCCCAGGAATATGCCGGCCGCCTGGAGACCATGCGGGTCGAGCGCGCCGACCTGTCGGGCGCGGTCGGCAAGCTGCGGGCGGGCATCGAGGAGCTGAACGCCGAGGGCCGCGAGCGCCTGCTGGCCGCCTTCGACGTGATCAACGCCAACTTCCAGACCCTCTTCCAGGCCCTGTTCGGCGGCGGCCAGGCCGAACTGAAGCTGATCGAGAGCGACGACCCGCTGGAGGCCGGCCTGGAGATCTTCGCCTGCCCGCCCGGCAAGCGCATGGCCAGCATGAGCCTGATGAGCGGCGGCGAGCAGGCCCTGACGGCCAGCGCCCTGATCTTCGGCGTATTCCTGGCCAATCCGGCCCCGATCTGCGTGCTGGACGAAGTCGACGCGCCGCTGGATGACGCCAATGTCGATCGCTACTGCAACATGCTGGACGAGATGCGCCGGCGCACCCAGACCCGCTTCATCGCCATCACCCACAACCCCGTGACCATGAGCCGGATGGACCGCCTGTTCGGCGTCACCATGGCCGAGCGGGGCGTGAGCCAGCTGGTCAGCGTGGATCTGTCGACGGCCGAGAAGCTGGTCGCGGCCTAGAACCCGACCGCCTGGCGCAGCGGGTTGGCCGGATCGGCCAGCAGCTTCACGGCCATGGCGCACGAGATCACCACCAGCAGCGGCCGGATCAGCCTGGGTCCGAAGCGCATGGCCAGCCTCGAGCCGACCTGGGCGCCGATGAAGGCGCCGGCGGCCATGGCCAGGCCGACCGGCCAGACGACCGCGCCCTTGAGGACGAAAAGGCAGAGGCTGCCCAGGTTGCTGGCGGCGTTGGCCAGCTTGGTGTGGGCGGTGGCCTTCAGCACGCCGTAGCCCAGCAGGGTGACGATCGCGACCATGTAGAAGGCCCCCGCGCCGGGGCCGAAGATGCCGTCGTAGAAGCCGACCAGCGGGGCGACAAAGCAGGCGAACGGGATCAGCGCCATGCGCGGCGCGACATCCTCGGCCTTGAGGGCCCGCGAGAAGCCGAAATAGAGGGCGATGGCGATCAGCAGAAGGGGCACGATCGCCCTCAGCAGCTGGGGCGAAAGCAGGCTGGCGCAAAGCGCGCCGCAAAGGCCGGCGATCGCGGCGGCGCCGGCGACCGGCAGGGCGGTCTTCCAGTCGATCAAGCCGCGGCGGGCGAAGGCCGTCGTCGAGGACAGGGCGCTGACCGCGCCCTGCAGCTTGTTGGTGCCCAGGGCCTGGACCGGCGACAGGCCGGCCAGCAGCAAGGCCGGCAGGGTCACCAGTCCGCCGCCGCCCGCGATGGCGTCTAGCGCGCCCGCGAGCGCGGCGACCACGAACAGGCTGGCGATGACGTCGAAATGGACCATGAGCGGCTCATGATCCCGTTCGAGGCGCCGATCAAAGGAAAAGGACCGGGCAAAGAAAAAGGGCCCCCGAAGGAGCCCCGATCCTTAGCCGAGCAGGCTGGCCCACTGGTGAGCGCGCGACTGCTTGCTGTTGGTCGACTTGCCCAGGGCGCGAAGCTCGTCGCGTTCCTTGGCCTTCTCTTCCTTCCGCACGCGCATCTCGGCGGCTTCGAGCGCCTTGCGCTCCTTGCGCTCGGCGCGCTTGGCGGCCATCAGCTCTTCTTCGCGCGCCAGGGCTTCAAGACGGGCTTGTTCCTTGGCCTCGGCGCGGGCGGCGCGGACAGCCTCGAGTTCGGCGGCGCGCAGTTCCTCGCGCTTGTCGAAATCGGGGTCCTGGACGGTCGGCTTGGCCTTGAACTTTGCCAGCATGGCCTTCTTGGCCTCTTGCTGAGCGGAGATACGATCGGCGAATCCGGTGTTCTTCAGGTGCGACATGAATCTTCGTGTTGTTTGGAGGCGGCGGCTCTAAAGCCCAGATCGACGAAAAAATCAATGCGTCATCGGGCTACGCCGCACCTTGCCTGGGAGGTGTGGCGCCGAGAGAACGCGCGACATGTAGGGAGCCGTTCCCGCTTTCGATAGGGCCGCGACCCGATGATCGCTCCGGCGAAATGGGGATGGTTTTGCCCCTCCCTGAGGCCAATGGCTAAATCCTTAAGTATTCCCGTTACTTGGCCCGCGAAGCGCTTACCTTGACGCACCGCAGCGAGGTCTATAGGTTCCGCGCCGATCAAGCCGGCCGGAAATGCGCCTTGTTTTGGCGCGCCCGCGGCGTTTTCGGACCTGCCGCTCCCATGCCCAAGGCCGACGAACCGAACGACAAGGCTCTGGTAAGCCTCGACGCTCGGCTCGACGCATTTGAGGCGAGGAAGGCGGCGGAGAAGCCGGCGAAGGCCGCGTCCGAAAAGGCCAACCAGGACGGCTATCGCCTCCTGGCGGATTTGATCGGGGGCGTATTGGTGGGTCTTGGCTTCGGCTGGCTTCTCGACCATTACGTCCACACGAGCCCCTGGGGCATGGTCGGCGGTCTGCTGATCGGCCTGGGGCTCTCGATTTTCTCCGTCGTCCGCAAGGCGACGAAAATGAGCGCGCAGGCGTCGGCGCCGTCCCCCCAAGGGAATGCCGACGGAGACACGGGAGACGGGCCAACCGTCCCCAAGCAGAAGAGAGACTAGGGCCGATGGCCGATCCGATGCACCAGTTCCAGATCCAGAAGATCGTGGAACTGCCCACCGTGACCGTACCCGGCCTCGGCGCGATCGACCTGTCGATCACGAACTCCGTGGCCGCGATGATGCTGGCCGCCCTGCTGGTCATCACGTTCTACAGCCTGGCCGCGCGCAAGGCCGTCATTCCAGGCCGCCTGCAGGCGGTCGGCGAGATGCTTTACGGACTGGTCGATGGGCTCGCGGAGTCGATCATCGGCCACGACGGCAAGAAGTTCCTGCCGTTCATCTTCACGCTGTTCGCCTTCGTGCTGTTCATGAACCTCCAGGGCATGTTCCTGGTGTTCACCGCCACCTCGCAGCTGGCCGTGACCCTGACGCTGGGCCTGATGGTCATCCTGACCGTGGTCGCCGTCGGCTTCGCCAAGAACGGCATCAAGTTCTTCAAGCTCTTCGCCCCGTCGGGCGTGCCGTGGCCGCTGTACTTCCTGCTGGTGCCGATCGAGATCCTGTCGTTCCTGATCCGCCCCATCACCCTGGGCCTTCGTCTGTTCGGCAACATGCTGGGCGGCCACGTGGTGCTGAAGATCTTCGCCGGCTTTGTGATCGCCCTGGGCGGTCTCGGCGTGCTGGGCTGGGCCGGTTCGGCCCTGGCCCTGACCTCGGTCGTCGCCCTGACGGCCCTCGAGTTCATGGTGGCCTTCCTGCAGGCCTTCGTGTTCGCGGTGCTCGCCTGCGTCTACATCAACGACGTCGTGCACCTCGACAGCCACTGATCAACCTTTAGTCTTTCCAACAAATACCCTCCAAGGAGTCTCAATCATGGACGCTGCTGCAGCTAAGTACATCGGCGCTGGCCTGGCCATGCTCGGCATGATCGGCGCGGGCGTGGGCCTGGGCGTGATGTTCGGCAACTACTTCCAAGGCGCCCTGCGCAACCCGACGGCCGCCGCTCAAGAGCGCCCGATGCTGTTCCTGGGCATGGCCCTGACGGAAGCCCTGGGCATCTTCGCCCTGGTCATCGCCTTCCTGATCCTGTTCTCGTAATCCGACCCTGGAGCGCGGCGCTTCATCGGAAGCGACGCGCTCCATGCTTTTGTTTTCTCGCGCTTCCTGGAGCGGGCCGGATCACGGTCCGCTCCAAGCGCACTAGCTGAGAGGCGCCTTCGCCCATGGCGACGGAACATCACGGCGCGGTCGAGACGACTGAAGCCCCCAAGCACGAAAGCGGCGGCCTTCCGCAGCTGCAGTTCGAGCACTGGGGCGGTCAGATCGTTTGGCTGCTGCTCATCTTCGCCGTCCTCTACGCGGTGCTGTCGAAGGGCCTGCTGCCCCGTGTCAGCGGCGCGATCGAAGAGCGCGGCGCCAAGATCGCCGGCGACATCGCCGACGCCCGTCGCATGAAGGACGAGGCGGAAGCCCAGGCCCGCGCGGCGGCCGCCGAGGTGGCCGAGGCGCGCGCCAAGGCCCAGAAGACCGCGGCTGACGCCAAGGCCAAGGCTTCGGCCGAAGCCGCCGAGCGTCAGGCCAAGGAAGAGGCCGTCCTGGCCGAGAAGCTGGCCGCGGCCGAGGCTTCCATCCAGGCGGCCCGCGACGCGGCCATGAGCCACGTCCGCGAAGTGGCCCAGGACACCGCCGGCGCGATCGTCGAGAAGCTGACCGGCAAGGCGGCTTCGGCCGCCGAGCTGAAGTCGGCCCTGGCCTAAGGAGCTGAAGATGGAACACGAATCCCTGTTCAGCCTCGCCAACCCGGAATTCTGGGTTCTGGTCGCCCTGGTGATCTTCTTTGGCCTTCTGGTCTATCTGAAGGTCCTGCCGGGCGCGCTGTTCGGCGCGCTGGACGGCTATGCCGCCAAGATCAAGGCCGAACTCGACGAAGCCCAGCAGCTGCGTGAAGAGGCCCAGGCCCTGCTCGCGGACGTCAAGGCCCAGCGCGAGGAAGCCGAGCGCCAGGCCGTCGCGATGATGGACGCCGCCAAGGCCGACGCCAAGCGGATGGCCGAGGAAGCCAAGGAAAAGCTCGAGGAGCAGATCAAGCGCCGCGCCGAAATGGCCGAACGCAAGATCGCCCAGGCCGAGGCGCAAGCCGCCGCCGACGTGAAGGCCGCCGCGGTCGATCTGGCCGCCCAAGCCGCCGAGACCGTCCTGGCCGCCCGCCTGGCCGGTTCGACCAACGACGGCCTGGTCGACGCCGCCATCCGCCAGATGGGCGCCAAGCTGCAATAGCGGCGAGCGACATCGGACAAGACAAAAGGGCGCGGACCGCAAGGTCCGCGCCCTTTTCGTTTGGGGGCGTTCGGCAAAGCGGAATCGGCAGGTGTCTTAGAAAGGTGGTGTCAAACGTGTTCCCAAGGGCGCCAGATCGAGTAAACGCCCACGCAGACAAGAAATGCGCAATAGGTCCAATAGCTGAATGGTCGAACGGATCTTCGGATGGTGAGCCCATTGACTATTACGTACTGACCGGCCCTCAGCCCACGCAGAACCAGCCAAGCGATGAAGCACTCGTATGCAACAAGGAGCAATACCACCAAGAGGTCAGACGGATGCGCCACGCCTTTCCCTTCTCCTAAGCATCAAGGCTTCCCGATATAATCTGTATCTCGCCTTCGAGCGCAAGCCGCCTGCGCGGTAGCCGACGTACCTGACGTCTGCTCAGGCTCGAAAGCCGACGCCTTGCTTAGCCGGCTTCGCCATCTTCCGCGCGACGTACTTCTTCACGCGCTTGCGGGTCTTCTTCAGCAGACGCCAGCGGGCGCGGCGCAGGACCATTTTCTCTGTGCGGAGCATCTGCTGCCAGACCACCAGCAGCACCTCGGGCTCGCGGCGCATCAGGCGGCGGATCGGGAAGACCAGCTTGGGGTGGCGCTTCTGCCAGCGGATGAAGGTCTTCCGCGCCGCGAACGAGTAGCGCAGCACAATCATCAGCCCGATGACCAGCAGCGGCAGGCCCAGGTGCCCCGGCAGCGGCGTCAGCACCGCTCCGGCCAAGATCACCAGCGTGCCGAAGCCGATGGCGATCCAGCGGAAGGCGCGGGCGGCGGACTCGCGCAGCAGCAGGGCCAGCCGCGCGCGGCGGCGGACCTTGTGCTTAATATCGTCAATCGTGGCGACCGCGCTCACCTTTGGCTGCGCTTCACGGCGCGCTGCTTGAGGGACTTGCGCCAGCGAACGGCCACCCGCCACTTGCGCGGCACGATCAGGCGCTCGACGCGCAGGGCCTGCTGCCAGGCCACCAGCACGACCTCCGGCTCGCGGCGCAACAGGCGGCGCAGCGGGAAGATCAGCTTGGGATGAGCGTGCTGGAAGCGGACGAACTGCTTGCGGGCCTTGAACGAGTTGCGCAGCACCAGCATCAGGCCGACCACGGTCAGCGGCAGGCCCATGGGGCCAGGCAGCGGCGCGATCAGGATGCCGCCGAGGACCAGCAGCACGCCCAGCGTCACCAAAATGACGCGCAGAAAACGCGCGACGAGCTCACGGGCGAGGTCATCGGCGGTGCGTCGGGCGCGCGGCATGGCGAGTGCGAAAGCAGTCATGGGAGGACGGAACGGGCTTGCGCGCCGCTTGCTCCCTGGAAAAGCCAGTCAGCCCGGATGCGCCCCCCCGATATGTGGAGACAACAGGGCGCCGTAAAGGCGCCCTGCCGTCGCAAGGGGGGTATGGAATTTGCTATTCAGCGGCTAGTGGCGCCGCGGCCACAGGTTTCCACCTCAACCGGGGCTTGCGGGCCGCCAGGGTCTCGTCGAGGCGGCGGAGCGGAGCGTGGAACGGCGCGCCCTTGAAGCGCTCCGTATCACCCGTCTTGGCCGCGCCGGCGAGCAGGCGAAGCGCCTCGATGAAGCGATCCAGCTCCTGCTTGCTCTCGGTTTCGGTCGGCTCGATCAGCATGGCGCCGTGGACGACCAGCGGGAAGTACATGGTCATGGGGTGGAAGCCTTCGTCGATCATCGCCTTGGCGAAGTCGAGCGTGGTCACCCCGGTGCCTTCCAGCCAGCTGTCGTCGAACAGGGCCTCGTGCATGCACGGACCATCCGGGAAGGCCGGGCTCATCACGTCCTTCAGGCGGGCCTTGATGTAGTTGGCGTTGAGAACGGCGTCCTCGGCCACCTGGCGCAGGCCGTCGGCCCCGTGGCTTAGCATGTAGGCATAGGCGCGGACATACATGCCCATCTGGCCGTGGAAGGCGCTCATACGGCCAAAGGCGGTCTCGGCCCCCTCTTCGCCGGCGTGCTCGACCAGGGCGAAACCGTCGTGGCCGTGGACCAGCCAGGGCGTCGGCGCGAAGGGCGCCAAAGCCTCCGACAGCACCACAGGACCCGCGCCCGGACCGCCGCCGCCGTGGGGCGTCGAGAATGTCTTGTGCAGGTTGATGTGCATGGCGTCGACGCCCAGGTCGCCAGGACGAACCCGGCCGACGATGGCGTTGAAATTGGCGCCGTCGCAGTAGAAGTAGGCTCCGGCCGCATGGGTCAGCCGGGCGATCTCGACGACGTCGCGCTCAAACAGGCCGCAGGTATTGGGGTTGGTGACCATGATCGCCGCGACGTGGTCGCCGAGCTTGGACTCCAGGTCCGCCATGTCCACCCGGCCGTCTTCCGTCTGGGCGATCTCGACGACGGTGTAGCCGACGAAGGCCGCCGTGGCCGGATTGGTGCCGTGGGCGCTGGTCGGGGCCAGCACCGTCTTGCGGTGGCCCTGGCCGTTGGCTTCGTGAGCGGCGCGGATGGCCAGCATGCCGCACATCTCGCCGTGGGCGCCGGCCTTGGGCGTCAGGGCCACGGCCGGCATGCCGGTCAGGGTCTTCAGCCAGTGTGCCAGACGGTCCATCAGCTGCAAGGCGCCCTGCACGGTCGACTGCGGCTGCAGCGGGTGAATGTCCGAGAAGCCCGGCAGGCGCGCCATCTTCTCGTTCAGGCGCGGGTTGTGCTTCATCGTGCACGAGCCCAGCGGATACAGCGCCAGATCGATGGCGTGGTTCTTCTGGGACAGGCGCACATAGTGGCGGACGGCTTCGGGTTCCGACAGGCCCGGCAGGCCGATCGGGCCGGACCGCAGCAGGCCAGCCAGATCGTCCGACGGCGCGGCGGCTTCCGGCAGGTCGACGCCGGTCTTGTTCCAGCCGTCCAGCTCGAAGATCAGCGCCTCGTCCTGCAGGAGACCGCGACCGCCGGTCAGGGTCTCGTGGCCGGTCGCAGCGTCATTCGCGGTTTCGGGGCGCGTGGGGCGGCCGACGTTGTTCATGCTCATTGGGCCACCGCCTTGGTGAGGATCTTGGCGAAGAAGGTGATGTCGATGTCCAGCGTGGTCTCGGTAGCCGCGACCAGCAGCACGTCGTCCAGGCCCGCGCCCGCGTCGAGGCGCGAGAACGGCACGCCGGCGATGACGCCGTGGCCGGCCAGGGTCTCGACGACCTCGGCGGCGTCCTTCGGCAGCTTGATCGCGAACTCGTTGAAGAAGCGCGGGGTCAGGATCTCGACGCCCGGCACGGCCTTCAAAGCGTCGCGCAGGGCTAACGCCTTCTGGTGGTTCAGCGCCGCCAGCTGGCGCAGGCCAGTCTCGCCCAGCAGGCTCATGTGAATCGAGAAGGCCAGGGCGCAGAGGCCGCTGTTGGTGCAGATGTTCGAGGTGGCCTTGTCGCGGCGGATGTGCTGCTCGCGGGTCGACAGGGTCAGGACGAAACCGCGCCTGCCGTCGGCGTCGACGGTCTCGCCGCACAGGCGGCCCGGCATCTGGCGGACGAACTTCTCCTTGCAGGCGAAGAGGCCGACATAGGGGCCGCCGAAGTTCAGGCCGTTGCCGATCGACTGGCCCTCGGCCACGGCGATGTCGGCGCCCATCTCGCCGGGCGACTTCAGCAGGCCGTACGAGACGGCCTCGGTGGTCACGACGATCAGCAGCGCGCCGGCGGCCTGGGCGGCCTCGGCGATCTTGGTGACGTCGGTGACCGTGCCGAACACGTTGGGGGTCTGGACGACGACGCAGGCGGTGTCGGCGTCGATGGCGGCGATCACCGCGTCCTCGGCGTCGATGGCCGGAGCCATCGCCTGAGTCATGACGCCGGCCGCGTGGGCCAGGGTCTCGATGGTCTCGACATAGTGCGGATGAACACCGCCCGACATCACCGCCTTGTTCCGGCGGGTGACGCGCTGGGCCATCATCACCGCCTCGGCCGCGCCGGTCGAGCCGTCATAGAGCGAGGCGTTGGCCACCTCCATCCCGGTCAGGGCCGCGACCTGGCTCTGGAACTCGAACAGCACCTGCAAGGTGCCTTGGGCGATTTCCGGCTGGTAGGGCGTGTAGCTGGTCAGAAACTCCGACCGCTGGATGATGTGGTCGACCGTGGCCGGCACGTGGTGGCGATAGGCGCCGGCCCCGCAGAAGAACGGCCCCTCCCCCGCGGCGCGGTTGCGACGAGCAAGGCCCGCCATCTCGCGCTCGACTTCGATCTCGCCGGCGTGCGGCGGCAGGTCGACGGTTCCGGAACGCTGGGCCGAGGCCGGCACGTCGATGAAGAGGTCGTCGATCGACTTCACGCCGATCGCGCCGAGCATCTCGACGCGGTCTTCGGGGGTCAGGGGGAGGTAACGCATCTTTCGGTCCTTCTCCCTTCCCCCTCGATGGGGAAAGGGTCGGGGATGGGAGTGTCTACGGCGGTGGAGCTAGAGCGTGCTCAGGAACGCTTCGTACGCGTCGCGGTCCATCAGGGCGTCGACCTCGGCCGGGTTGCTCAGCTTGATCTTGGCGAACCAGCCGCCGCTCTCCGGCAGGGCGTTGACGGTTTCCGGCGCGTCGCCCAGCTCGGCGTTGCCTTCGACGACCTCGCCCGACACCGGGGCGTAGACGTCCGAGGCGGCCTTGACGCTCTCGACGACGGCCAGCTGCTCGCCCTGCTTGACGACCTTGCCGGCTTCCGGGGTCTCGACGAACACCACGTCGCCCAGCTGCTCGGCGGCGTAGGCGGTGATGCCGACCGTGGCCACGTCGCCTTGGACGATGACCCATTCATGATCTTTGGTGAAACGCATTGCCTGGGCCCTTGATTAGAGTTTGCGGACGTAACGGTTGGCGACGAATGGGGTCGCGACCACCTCGGCGGCGGCCTGCTTGCCACGGACGATGACCTTGAGCTTCGTCCCCACGGCCGCATAGGCCGGCGGGGCGAAACCGATGGCGATAGGGAAGCCCAGGCTGGGGGCGAAGCCGCCGCTGGTCACCTTGCCGATGACATTGCCCGCTTCGTCGGCGATCTCGGCGCCTTCGCGGGCCGGCGCGCCTTCCAGCACCTTGAGATTGACGCGGACGCGCGACAGCTCGCCGGCCAGTTCCTTGGCGATCCGGGCCGCGCCCAGATAGTCGCCGGCCTCGCGGCGCGACTTGCCCACCGCGAAGTTCAGCCCAGCCTCGATCGGCGAGACGGTCTCGTCCAGGTCATGGCCGTACAGCGGCAGGCCCGCTTCCAGGCGCAGGCTGTCGCGAGCGCCCAGGCCGATCGGCTTGACGCGCTCGTCGGCCAGCAGGGTGTTCCACACCCGCTCGGCGGCGTCGGCCGGGACCGAGATCTCGTAGCCGTCCTCGCCCGTATAGCCCGAGCGCGAAATGATGGCGTCGACGCCGAAAGCGGTCAGGGCCAGCGTGTCCATGAACACCATGCCGGCGGCTTCCGGCACATGAGCAGCCAGGACGGCGGCGGCCTGCGGACCTTGCAGCGCCAGCAGCGCGCGGTCCTCCAGGCGGGTCACCGTGGCCTCGCCGGCCAGGGCCTTGGCGATGATCTCGTAGTCGTTGTCCTTGCAGGCGCCGTTGACCACCACGAACAGGCCGTCGTCGTCGGGACGCGCCGTCATCAGGTCGTCGATGATCCCGCCCTCGTCGTTGAGCAGCACGCCGTAGCGCTGCTTGCCGGGCTTCAGACCCTGGTAGTCGGCCGAGACCACCTTCTCGAAGCTCTTGGCGGGGTTCTCGCCGCGGATGCGGGCCTGGCCCATGTGCGAGACGTCGAACAGGCCGGCGTGCTCGCGGGTCCAGAGGTGCTCTTTCAGCACCCCGTCCTTGTACTGCACGGGCATGGCATAGCCGGCGAACGGCACCATGCGGGCGCCCAGCGCCACATGGGCGTCGAAGAGCGGGGTCTTCTTGAGGTCTTGATCGGACACTGGATGGGCTCCAAGCGGGGTCGGCGACGGGACCGGCGTCCGCCGGCAAGTCGCCCCCGCTGTCCCTTGGACCTGAGAGATTCCGGCCTCGCCCCTCTGCCGGACGGGTTTGGCCTTGCTCCTTCGGCGAGCCGCCCTTTCGGGGGCCTCTTTCCAGCGTTCCTAAACCCGCGCGGTCCTTTTGCCTGAGCGTTTCCGGGGCGGTTGCGCCTTCGGCCTCGGGAGCGAATCCCGATGTCTCCCGCGAGGGTCTTCGGCGTAGTGCGGTAGCAGGCCATGCGAGTCAAGCACGGCCTGCGATGGCCGTGCGCCTTACCGCGAAAAGTCTCCGAACCAGTCGTCCTCGCCGATCGGCGGGCCGGGCGGGATGGCCACCTGGGCCTTGCCATCCTCGATCAGCGCCGCGAGACGCTCGCCGCTCTCGTCGGTGACGACACCGGCCAGGATGCGGGCCTGGGCGCGGTCGGCGGCGTCGCCAGCAGTCACGGTCTTGAGGCCCTTGCCCCAGTCGGCCAGACGCGCGCGGATCACCGCGGCGGCGGTCGGGGACAGGTCCTTGTCGCCCAGGGCGTTGGCCAGGTTCACCACCATCCGCTGGCGGACGCGGCGGGCCAGCTCGCCCTGGCGGCCCGTCGCCTTGCCGTCGAAGGCGGCTAGGGCGAGCGACTTGTCCAGCAGCCCCTCGACACCCGGCTGGGCCGGATCGCGGCGCCTGGCCTCCATCAGGCGGTTCAGGCGCGCCGGCGCGAACAGGTCGCCCCAGACGAGATCGGCGGCCACGTCGGCGGCGGCCGGCAGATCGAAGACCGGCCCCTGGCCGAAGGTCTCGATATCATTGGCCTTGTCATTGCCCTGCGACTGGCCCGAGGTCAGCACGTCGAGCGTCTTGTCGGAGAGATCCACCGCGGCGGGCGCAAGCGTCCGCAGCAGGGCGTCGATAGCGGCGGTCTGGCGCGCCGCCGGCACGATCTTGCTGGCCTCGTGGCCGTCGCCCTCGACGCCGTAGGTGAAGTCGACGCCGCCGACCAGCTTGGCCGTCGCATCCACCTGGTAACGGTGGAAGATGTAGATCGGCGCGATGATCCGGCGCAGGTCGGCCACCGAGGCTCCCTTGGGCAGGTTGGGCAGACCGAAGCGGTCCAGGGCGATCTTGCGCACCGCCATCAGATGGTCGAGCTCGGCGACGGGGTCGGAGCCATTGTCCCAGACGGCGCCGATCGGCTGGGCGGTGTCGGCGGCTCGAGCGTCCTCGTCCGAGACGTAGCGCAGGCCGTCGGCCTGACTCCTGTCGGCCTTGGCCTTCAGCCAGGCCTTCTCGTCGACGCCGGTCGGGGCGACGCCATAAAGCCAGTCGATCACGAACTTGTCCCAGGCGCCGACCCCGCGCCCATAGGCGTCGGAGAAGTCCAGCTGGCCGTTCTTGATGGCGATCCTGGGCGCGGGATAGTCCATGACCGAGGCGCGGTCACCGTAGGTGCTGGCCGCGAAATTGTGCTGCAGGCCGATGGAGTGGCCGATCTCGTGCGGGGCCAGCTGGCGCAGACGGGCCAACGCGATCTCGATCGGGTCGTTGGGACCGCCTTGGCCGCTCTTGTCCGCGCCCGCCAGGCCTTCGAAGATCAGCCGATCTTGACGGACACGTTGGGAGCCCAACAGCACGTCGCCCTTGATGATCTCGCCGGTGCGTGGATCGACCACCGCGTGGCCGTAAGACCAGCCGCGCGTCTGGCGGTGGACCCAGTTGACGACGCTGTAGCGGGCGTCGAGCGGGCTGACGCCCTCGGGCAGCAGCTCGACCTTGAAGGCGTCGATGAAGCCGGCGGCCTCGAAGGCCTGGCTCCACCAGCGACCGCCCTCGATCAGGGCCGAGCGGACCGGCTCGGGCGCGGCGCGATCGACATAGAACACGATCGGCTTCTTGACCGGCGAGCGGGCGGCGGTCGGGTCGGTCTTCTCCAGGCGGAAGCGGTGGACCAGGCGATAGACCAGCGGCTCGCCCAGCGGCGCGGAATAGTCGGCGACGGTGTGGTCGATCACCCCGACGCGCGGGTCGTTCTGGCGCGGCTGATAGCCGGGCTCGGGCAGGGCCACGAACGAGTGGTGCAGGGCCAGGGTGACGTTACGCGGATCCGGGACGATGCCGCGAACCTCCGAACCCGGATCGTCGCCGACAAACGTCTCAACCGCCTCCAGCTCGACGTTCAGCGGGAAGACGTTCACCGCGCCGGTGTCGGCGTAGGACAGGCCGTCGTTCAGGCGGAAGTCGCCCTGCTTGGCGCGTTTCAGGGTCTTGGCGACGCCTTGCGCGTCACGGGTGAGGAAGCTGGTCACATCGACCAGCAGGCCGCCGTCCGGGCTCTCGGCCTCGATCGCGTTCGACCAGACGCTGGAGATCGGGAACGAGTCGGCCACCGCCTTCTGCTCGTCGACCGAACCACGCGCGGCCGAAAAACCCCAGTTCTCGAACTGGGCGACGACCTTCCCGCCCACGCGGCGGAAGGCGATGATCTGGGTGTCGCCCGGCGCCGAGCGGTCCAGGCCCGTCGGGTTCGATCCCAGACCCGACCGCAGATAGGTCTGGTAGATATAGCGCCCCGCGATCCCGTCCGCGCCCGGCTTGGGCAGCAGCACCAGGATCTTGCCGTCCTTCTTGTCGACGAACACCGGCAGGAGGCCGTCCTTGCGGTCCAGGCCGGCGGTGGCGTCGGCGTACTTGTCGGTCTTCTTGTCGGAGGACTTGGCCTTCTCGGCCAAAGCCGGTGCGCCTATCGCACTGACGCAGACGCTCGCCATCAACATGGCGACCACGGACTTGTTCATAACCCCTCCCGACGCACGCAAACGCGGCCGGGACTGTCGTGCGCCCCCGCGGCGATTGCAACCGCCGCGAGGGGCTCGAACCCTACATCCGTTCCGGCGCTTCGATGCCGAGCAGATCGAGGGCCAGCAGCAGCTGGCGCAGGGTGGTCTCGGCCAGGGTCAGGCGCGAGGCGCGCAGGTCCTCGGTGTCGGCGCTGACGATCGGGCAGGCCGCGTAGAACTTCGAGAACGACTGGGCCAGCTTGTAGGCGTGCTCGGCCACGAAGTTCGGGGCCTTCTTGTCGTAGGCCTCCTGCAGGGCGCCCTCGAAGGCGTCCAGCAGCATGGCCAGGTCGCGTTCGGCCGGCTCGTGGATCACGATGCGGCCGGCGACGGCGCCGGCCTCGGCGGCGCGGCGCAGCACGCTCTTGATGCGCACGGACTGATACAGCAGGTACGGGCCGGTCTTGCCCTCGAAGCTGGTGAAGCGGTCGAGGTCGAAGACGTAGGAGGTGCCGCGGAAGTTCTGCAGGTCGGCGAACTTCAGGGCCGCGACGCCGACCTTGTGGGCGGTGTCCTCGAACTGCTCTTCGGTCAGTTCGGCGCCGAGGCCGGCTTCGCGCAGGCGCTCGCGGGCCTTTTCACGAGCCATCTCGATCAGGTCGTGCAGCTTCAGAACGCCGCCGGCGCGGGTCTTGAACGGCTTTCCGTCCGTACCGTTCATGGTGCCGAAGCCGATGTGCTCCAGCGAGCCCTCGGCGGCGTAGCCGGCCAGGTAGGCGGCGCGGAACACCGTCTCGAAGTGCAGGGCCTGGCGCTGGTCCACGCAGTAGAGGATCAGGTGGGGGTCGAACGACTTGCGGCGGTCCAGGATCGTCGCCAGGTCGGTCGTGCCGTACATGGCCGAGCCTTCCGACGACACCACCAGCAGCGGCGGCACGTCCTGCTTGTCGCCCTCGCGGGCCACGCGGACGATGCGGGCGCCCTGGTCGTCGACCAGCAGGCCCTTGTCCTCCAGCTGACGGACCATCGGCTCGATCAGGTCGTTGACGTCGCTCTCGCCCTTCCACAGGTCGAAGTCGACACCCAGGGCGTGGAACTCGCGCTCCAGGGCCACGCGGCTGACATTGACGAAGTGACGCCACAGCAGGCGATAGCCGAAGCGGCCGTTCTGCAGTTCGGCGGTCGCCTTGCGCGCGCGCTCCTTGAACGCCGGATCTTCCTTCTGGCGCACCGATGCGGCCGGATAGATGCGGTCGAGGTCGGCCAGGGTGATGCGGCTCTGGAACTCGGCCATCACCTTGGCCTCGTCGGCGGCGCTGAAGCCGCGCGGGGCCTCCGGCAGCTTCTGCATCAGGGCGTTGATGAACGCGTCCTCGTCCATGATGGCGCTGATCAGCAGGCCCATCTGGAAGCCCCAGTCGCCGAAGTGGGCGTCGCCCACCACGTCGTCGCCGCGGAAGCGGTACAGGCGCTTGACCGACTCGCCGATGATCGAGGCGCGCAGATGGCCCACGTGCATCGGCTTGGCCACGTTCGGACCGGCATAGTCGACCAGCACCCGGCGCGGGCTTTCCAGCAGCTGGGCGCCGGCGCGGTCGTCGGAAGCGATCTCGCGGGCGCGGGCCGACAGGGCCTCGTCGCTGACGCGCATGTTGATGAAGCCGACCCCGGCGATCTCGACCGACGCCAGGCGCGGGTCGCCCTTCAGGATATCGACAACCTGCACGGCGATCTCGCGCGGGTTGCGCTTGGCGCTCTTGGCCGCCGCGAGGGCGCCGTTGCACTGGAAATCAGCCAGGTCGGGACGGTCGGAGGCGGTGACGCGTCCGAATTCGGGGGGCAGTCCGGCGGCCTGGAAAGCGGCCGCGGCCGCCTCGCTCAGGGACCGCTTCAAATCGTTCATTGCTTGGTGGTGTTCCCTGCTTGCCCAGCTTGCTGAGCCTGTGCGGTCTGGCCGGCGTTGACGCGGAAGCGCTTGCCGTCACGGTTGAAGGCGGCCATTTCCGGCGTCACGTCGAAGCCCAGCAGGACTTCGAAGTTGCTGCCGCTGACCTTGTCGTCGGCGCGCGGAATGGTGATCTGCTCGATCGTGTCGGTGGCGTAGGCCCGGTCCTTGCCGGGCGCGAAGGTCACTGGCAGGTCGAAATATTCCTTGGCGATCACCGACTGGTTCCGCTCGGTGACGGCGACCCAGTAGCGATAGACGTGCTTGTCGCCGTCGGCCTGCGGGCCGCGGCCCAGCTGGAACAGGGCTTCGATGCGGATCCGGATCGGCTCGTTGGCCTTGTAGGCGCAGCCCGACGAGATGCTCTGGATCTCGCCGGTGAAGCCGGCCTGATTGGCGGCTTCCTTGCCGTCCTTGAACTCGACATAGCGGCTGGCGTCGTAAAGCACCTTCACATAGGGGCACGGGCCGGCGTTGCGCAGCTGCTGCAGCGGCGCCTTGGGTTGGTTCCACTCCTCATCGCGCTTCTTCTTCTTGGCGGCGCCGCTGTCATCGTCGGGGCCGCCGCCCTGGCCACCGCCAGGTCCCATCTGCGCATGAGCAGTCGTCGCCGTCGCGACGAACGAGACAGCCATCATGGCGCTGAGGGCGAGCGGAAGAATGCGGCGCATGAAACGTCCGGTTCGAGAAAAGAGGAGCCAAGCGGGACCATGCAGCCCCTTCGGCGTCATGCAGCCTGATAAAGGCATATGCGTGACGTCGCAACGACGCAGACTCCTGGCGCCTGACCGTCCGAACGACTAGCTTCCGCGCATGAACGCCCATACGCCCGCCCCCACCCCGGTTCGACGCCCGATTTCGCTCGTGCTGGCCAGCCCGCGCGGTTTCTGCGCCGGCGTGGACCGCGCCATCCAGATCGTCGAACGCGCCGTCGAGAAGTTCGGCGCGCCGGTCTATGTGCGCCACGAGATCGTCCACAACCGCCACGTGGTCGACCGCCTGAAGGCCCTGGGCGCGGTGTTCATCGAGGAACTGTCCGAAGCCCCCGACGATCGCCCGGTGGTGTTCTCCGCCCACGGCGTTCCCAAGTCGGTGCCGGCCGAGGCCAAGTCGCGCCAGATGATCTATCTGGACGCCACCTGCCCGCTGGTCTCCAAGGTCCACGTCGAGGCCCAGAAGCATTACGACGCCGGCCGCGAAATCGTGCTGATCGGCCACGCCGGCCACCCCGAGGTGATCGGCACCATGGGCCAGCTGCCCGAGGGCTCGGTCACCCTGATCGAGGATATCAAGGACGCCGCGGCCTGGGAGCCGAAGGACGCCGCCAATGTCGCCTTCCTGACCCAGACCACCTTGTCGGTCGACGACACCGCCGACATGGTCGCCCTGTTGCGCGAGCGCTTCCCCGGGATCGCCGCCCCCCACAAGGAAGACATCTGCTACGCCACCACCAACCGCCAGGACGCGGTCAAGCACCTGGCCGAACAGGCCGAGCTCGTTCTGGTGGTCGGCTCGAAGAACTCGTCCAATTCGGTTCGCCTGATGGAGGTCGGCCTGAAGGCCGGCGCCAGCGACGCCCATCTGATCGACGACGCCAATGGCCTCGACTGGTCCTGGTTCGAGGGCGTCTCGCGCGTGGGCCTGACCGCAGGCGCCTCGGCGCCGGAGGACCTAGTGCAGGGCGTCATCGACGCCATCTCGGCGCGATTCGACACCACCGTCGAGGAACTGGTCGAGGCGCGGGAAACCATCACGTTCAAGCTGCCACGGCTATTGACGGCCTAGCGGCGGCTTGACCCGAGGCCTCGCGTCGAGCATCCCGACGCCATGGCCGTCTATACCGACATCACCGACGCTGAACTCGAAGCCTTCCTGGCGGGCTACGATCTGGGCTTGCCCCTCGCCTTCAAGGGCATCGCCGAGGGGGTGGAGAACTCCAACTTCCTGCTGGAGACCGAGAAGGGCCGCTACATCCTGACCGTCTACGAGCGGCGGGTGAAGGCCGACGACCTGCCCTACTTCCTGAACCTGCTGACCTGGCTGGCCGACAAGGGCTACCCCAGCGCCCGGCCGATCCCGACGCGCGAGGGCGCGACGCTGTCGAGCCTGCGCGGCAAGCCGGCCGCCATCGTCGAGTTCCTGCCCGGCCTGTCGGTGCGCAAGCCCACCGTCGCCCACTGCCGCGAAGCCGGCGAGGGACTGGCCTGGCTGCATCTGGCCGGCGAGGGCTATCCGGGCCGCCGCGCCAACGACCTGGGCCAGAGCGCCTGGTCGCCGTTGTTCGCCAAGCACCGCAAGGCCGCCGAGGACCTCAAGCCCGGCCTGTCGGCGACCATCGACAACGACCTGGCGCAGCTGGCCCTGATGTGGCCGCGAAGCCTTCCGTCGGGCGTGATCCACGCCGACTATTTCCCGGACAACGTCTTCTTCCAGTCGAATGGCAAGTTCGCCGCGGCGATCGACTTCTACTTCGCCTGCGAAGACAGCTACGCCTACGACGTGGCCGTCACCCTGAACGCCTGGTGCTTCGAACCCGACGGCAGCTTCAACATCACCGCCGCCAAGGCCTTGCTGAACGGCTATGAGCGCCGCCGGCCGCTGAGCCCGGCCGAGAAGGAGGCCCTGCCGATTCTCGCGCGCGGCGCGGCCATGCGCTTCTTCCTGACCCGACTGGCCGACTGGGGTTCGACGCCCGCCGGCGCCCTGGTCAAGCCGAAGGACCCGCTGGAGTACGAGCGCAAGCTGGCCGTTCACCGCGAAGGCCTCGTGCTGTTCGCATGACGCCCAAGGTCACGATCTATACCGACGGCGCCTGCAAGGGGAATCCGGGTCCGGGCGGCTGGGGCGCCATCCTGTTCTATGGCGACAAGAAGAAAGAGATTTGCGGCGGCGAGCCGGCGACCACCAACAACCGCATGGAGCTGATGGCCGCCATCCAGGCGCTGGAGCTCCTGAACCGGCCCTGCAAGGTCGAGCTGCACACCGACAGCCAGTACGTCATGAAGGGCATCCAGGAGTGGATCCGGGGCTGGAAGGCGCGGGGCTGGAAGACCGCCGACAAGAGCCCGGTCAAGAACGACGACCTCTGGAAGCGCCTCGACGCCGCCCGCGAACGGCACGACGTCGACTGGCGCTGGGTCAAGGGCCACGCCGGTCATCCGCTGAATGAACGGGCCGACGCCCTCGCCAATGAAGGCCTGCGCCAAGCCAATCCGCGGTTCGTCTAAGCCGCGAACGCGCCTGGCTCCTCGCCGTTGGCGAACGGCAGCCCTTCGTCCTCCCAACCGGTGATCCCGCCGATCATCAGCTTCACAGGCCGGCCCAGCCTGGCCAGCTTCAGCGCCGCGCGGTCGGCGCCGTTGCAGTGCGGGCCGGCGCAATAGACCACGAAAAGCGTGTCTGCCGACCATGCCGCCATGCGCTCGGCGGTCATGTCGGCGTGGCGAAGGTGGACCGCGCCCGGCAGGTGGCGTCGCGCATAGGCCTCGGGCGAACCCACGACATGCAGCAGAACGAAGTCGACCGCGTCCGCCCGCATCGCGGCGGCGACGTCGGCGCAATCGGTCTCCAGCGACAGCCGCGCGGCGAAGTGGGCGGCGGCGACGGCAGACGGGGCGGCGGGACTCTCGGACACGAAGCTCATGGCGCTCTCCAGGTTTGGACGCCCCTAGACTTGCCGCGCGGACCGCGCCCGCGTTAGCTGGCGAGATCGACATTGACCGTGAAGATCATGCCAAATCCCCTCGTTGTCGCCCTCGCCTATGACGGCCTCTGCACCTTCGAGTATGGCGTGACCGTCGAGCTGTTCGGCTTGCCGCGTCCGGAGATGGGGCCGGACTGGTACCGCTTCGCCACCGCCGCCGTGGAGCCGGGCGACCTGAGGGGCCTGGGCGGCGTGCGGATCGTCGGCGACGGCGGACTGGAACTACTGAGCGAGGCCAGCGTCATCGTCGCCCCGGGTTGGCGGGGGATCGATCATCCCGCGCCCACGCCACTGATCGAGGCGCTGCGAAAGGCCCACGCCAGGGGCGCGCGGCTGATGTCGATCTGCTCTGGGGTGTTCGTGCTGGCGGCGACGGGCCTGCTGGACGGACGCCGGGCCACCACCCACTGGCGCTATGCCGACGCCTTGCGCCAGCGCTATCCGGCGATCGTAGTCCAGCCCGACGTGCTCTATGTCGACGAAGGCGACTTGCTGACCTCGGCCGGCAGCGCGGCGGGCATCGATCTTGGCCTGCACCTGATCCGCCGCGACTTCGGACCCGAGGCCGCCAACACCGTGGCCCGCCGTCTGGTCGTGCCGCCGCATCGCGACGGCGGCCAGGCCCAGTTCGTCGCGCGGCCAGTGCCCTTGGCGCACGAGGCCTCGCGGCTTTCCCCGATCCTCGACCGCATGCGCGCCGATCTCGCCGGCGACTATACGATCAAGACCCTGGCCGGCGCGGCGGGGATGAGCGAGCGGACCTTCCTGCGCCGGTTCGAGGCCGCCACGGGCGAGACCCCGGCCCGCTGGCTGCTGGCCGAACGCCTGAACCGAGCGCGAGACTTGCTGGAGACCTCGCCGGCCGGAATCGAGCAGGTCGCGCAAGCCGTGGGCCTGGGCGCCCCGGCTCTCCGCCACCACTTCCGGCGCCAGTTCTCGACCACGCCCGGCGCCTACCGGGCGCGGTTCGCCAAAGTCTGATGGAAAGAGCGCTTAGATGACTGGCGCGTCCTCTGGCTCGCCCACCAGGATCCGGTCGAGATTGAGCTCGATCCAGTCGGCCAGGCCGCGCACCTTCTCGGCGACCTCCAGGCCCAGGGGCGTCAGGCTGTACTCCACGTGCGGCGGCACGACCTGATAGGCCACGCGGCGCACGAAGCCGTCGCCTTCCAGTTGCTGCAGGGTCTGGGCCAGCATCCGCTCGCTGACTCCGCCGATGCCCCGGCGCAGTTCGCTGAAACGATGTGTCCCCGTCTCCAGGGCCATTAGCACCAGCACGCCCCAGCGGCTGGTCACATGCTGCAGCACGGCGCGCGATGGACAGTCGGGCGCCATCAGGTCGCCGCGTAGCAGTTTCTCGGAGAGCGGCGCGGGAGGGGGCGAATTTTCTTTCATGCTTACATTTATGTGGGTACTTACGAAAAGTAAGCAAGGCGCCCAGATCGGTCCCATCACACCCCATCGGGAGAACGATCATGACCATCGCCATCACCGGCGCCACCGGCCAGTTGGGCCGCCTCGTCGTCGAAAGCCTCAAGGCGCGCGTCCCGTCCGGCGAGATCCTCGCCCTGGTCCGCGATCCGGCCAAGGCCGCCGACCTGGGCGTGGCCGCCCGCGCCGCCGACTACACTAAAGCCCAGACCCTGGGGCCGGCGCTCGAAGGCGTCGACACCCTGCTGCTGATCTCGGGCAATGAGGTCGGCCAGCGCCTGCCCCAGCACCGCGCCGTCATCGAGGCCGCGCAGGCCGCCGGCGTGACGCGGATCGCCTATACAAGCATCCTGCGCGCCGACACGTCGCCGCTGGTCCTGGCCGACGAGCACAAGGCCACCGAGGCGCTGCTGAAGGCTTCGGGTGTCGCCTACACCCTGCTGCGCAACGGCTGGTACGCCGAGAACTATGCCGGAGCCATCCACGGCGCCGTGGCGTCGGGCGCGCTGATCGGCAGCGCCGGCCAGGGCAAGATCTCGGCCGCCGCCCGCGCGGACTATGCGCAGGCCGCCGCCGTCGTGCTGGCCACGGACGGCCACGAGAACAAGACCTACGAACTGGCTGGCGACACCGCCTTCACGATGGCCGAACTGGCCGCCGAGATCTCGGCCAAGGCCGGCAAGACCATCCCCTATAACGACCTGCCCGAGACCGAATACGCCAAGATCTTGGAAGGTCTGGGCCTGCCCGCCGCCTTCGCCGCGATCCTGGCCCAGTCGGACGTCGGCGCCTCGCAAGGCGGCCTGTTCGATGACGGCCATCAGCTGTCGGGCCTGATCGGCCGCCCGACCACGCCGATCTCGGCCCTCGTTGCGAACTTGCTGGCTTAAGAAGCTGTGGGCGGTCCCGGAAAGTCCTCGCCAAGGCTCTCCGGGTTTGCCAAGCCGGCGCGATGAACCGCGTCGGCTACTACCGCCTGCCGCCCGTCAGGGGCGTCTTCTTCAGCCCGGTCCAGGAGGAGCGCCTGCTGCTCCTGGGCTGCCAGGAGGTGTTCAGCGACCGGTGCCTGACCAACGCCATCATCCGCCCCGGCCTCGACAAGGCCCTGGCGGCCCTGGCGCCCGGCGGAACCCTGGCGGTGCTCAGCCTGCACGCCCTGGCCGGCACGACGACGGACCTGCTGGAGGCGGTGCTGAAGCTCAAGGCCCGCGGCCTGCATCTGGTCGTGGCCCAACCCGCGATCGACACCAACGCCGATCCCGGCTTCTTCGCCACCTGCGAAATCCTGACGGCCTTCAACGCCGAACGCGCCATGGTCAAGGCCGCCGAGGCGGCCCTGGTGAGCAAGGGCGGCGGCGCGCAGGGGCTTAAAGCCGGCGCGCCGCCCTCCCAAAGCGAGGGTGGCGACTAGACCTTCAGCCGGTAGCCCGTCTTGAAGATCCAGCCCACCGCCGTCAGGCAGATGAACAGGAACACGCCGGTCATGGCCAGGCTGATCCCGACGCCGACGTCCGACTGGCCGTAGAAGCTCCAGCGGAAGCCGCTGATCAGATAGACCACCGGGTTGAACAGGGTGACCTTCTGCCAGACCTCCGGCAGCATCTTGATCGAGTAAAAGCTGCCGCCCAGGAAGGTCAGCGGCGTCACGATCAGGGCGGGCACGATCTGCAGCTTCTGGAAGTTGTCGGCCCAGACCCCGATGATGAAGCCGAACAGGCTGAAGGTTACTGAGGTCAGGACCAGGAACAGCAGCATCACGAACGGGTGGGCGATCTCGAACGGCACGAAGATCCGGGCGGTGGCCAGGATCAGCAGGCCTAGGCAGATCGACTTGGTGGCGGCGGCGCCGACATAGCCGGCGACGGCCTCGAACCAGGCCACCGGGGCCGAGAGCAGCTCATAGATCGTGCCGGCCCATTTGGGCATGTAGATGCCGAACGAGGCGTTGGAGATGCTCTCGCTGAGCAGCGACAGCATGATCAGGCCCGGGATGATGAAGGCGGCGTAGCTGACGCCGTCGATCGACTGCATGCGCGAGCCGATCGCCGAGCCGAACACCACGAAATACAGCGAGGTCGAGATGACCGGCGCCAGGATGCTCTGCAGCAGGGTGCGGAACCACCGCGCCATCTCGAAGCGGTAGATGGCCTTGATTGCAAAGAGGTTCATTGCGGGGTCCTCACCAGGCTGACGAAGATGTCTTCCAGAGAGCTCTGGTCGGTCTTGAGGTCCTTGAAGTCGACGCCGTGCTCGGCCAGGCGCTTCAACAGATCGGCGATACCGGTGTCGTCGGCCTGGGCGTCGAAGGTGTAGACGAGGTCTGCGCCGTCGTTGATCAGGCTCAGCGAGGGGTCGGCCAGACCGACCGGCAGGGCGGCCAGCGGCTCGCGCAGGTGCACGGTCAGCTGCTTCTTGCCCAGCTTGCGCATCAGCACCGACTTGTCCTCGACCAGGATGATCTCGCCCTTGTTGATCACCCCGATCCGGTCGGCCATCTCCTCGGCCTCCTCGATATAGTGGGTGGTCAGGATGATGGTGACGCCGCTCTCGCGCAGTTGGCGGACCATCTCCCACATGTCGCGGCGCAGCTCGACGTCGACGCCGGCGGTGGGCTCGTCCAGGAACAGGATGGTCGGCTCGTGGCTCAGGGCCTTGGCGATCATCACCCGGCGCTTCATGCCGCCCGACAGCGCCATGATCTTGCTGTCCTTCTTGTCCCACAGGGAGAGGTCGCGGAGGATCTTCTCGATCAGGGCGTCATTGCGCGGCTTGCCGAACAGACCGCGCGAGAAGCTGACCGTGGCCCAGACCGTCTCGAAGGCGTCGGTGTTCAGCTCCTGCGGCACCAGGCCGATCTTGGAGCGGGCGGCGCGATAGTCCTTCACCACGTCGTGGCCGTCGGCCAAAACGACGCCCAGGCTGGGATTGACGATACCGCAGATGATGCTGATCAGGGTGGTCTTGCCGGCCCCGTTCGGACCCAGGAGGGCGAAGATCTCGCCCTTCTCGATGTCCAGGTTGATCGTCTTGAGGGCCTGATGGCCAGACGCATAGGTCTTGGTCAGACCCTTTACCGATATGATTGAAGTCACGCCGTCTCCCCTAAACGCGACGATTCAGCGTCGCGCATGCCCTGCAAGGTGGCTGATGCGGGGCTCAAATGGTGTCGCCGTCGGCGGATAACAGGGGCAGACGCCGCGATCTGTCAGCAGGTCTCCGTCAGGTCGGGATCTTGCGGACCTTCAGCACCGCGCCATCGAGGCCGATGACCACGACCTCCTGGCTGATGGCCGGGATCGGCTCCTCGGTCTCGGCCGGCCAGTCCTTGCCGTCGACGAACACCCGGCCGCGGCCCTGCTCGAAGGTCGACAGCACCTGGCCGCGCTGGCCGATCAGCCGTTGCAGCGGGTCGTTGAGGTCCGGCGACTTCGGCTCCAGCACCGGTCGCAGGAAGCGACGGGCCAGATAGGTCGAGGCGATGGTCAGGACGGCGAAGAGCCCGATCTCTGGCGCCACGCCCGGATGCAGAGCCTGGGCGATCAGGCCGACGACAAAGGCGCTGGCGGCCGGCCACAGGAGCCAGCCGGTCCCCGTCGAGACCTCGACAGCCAGGCAGAGGGCCGCGACGGCCAGCCACAGCCAGAAGGGATGCAGGGCGTAGAAGCCGGCGATCGCGCCCATGACCTAGGCTCCGCGCTTGGCGGGCGGCGGACTGGTCGGCGCCACGGTCGATGCGCTCCGCGGCGGCGGCGGCGCCTTGGGGGTATCGGCGCCCAGGCTCTTGATCAGCTCGGCGACGCCGGCGACGGTCCCGGTCAGGCCCGAGAAGTCGGCCGGCACAATGACGGTCTTCTGCTGCGGGCTGCGGGCCAGTTCGCCGAAGGCTTCCACGTACTTCTGGGCGATGAAGTAGTTGATGGCGTTGACGTCGCCCTTCGAGATCGCCTCGGAGACGAAGGCCGTCGCCTTGGCCTCGGCCTCGGCCTCGCGTTCGCGGGCCTCGGCGTCGCGGAAGGCGGCCTCGCGGCGGCCCTCGGCCTGCAGGATGGCGGACTGTTTCTGGCCCTCGGCGCGGGCGATCTGGGACTGCTTCTCGCCCTCGGCCTCGGTGATCACCGCGCGCTTCTCGCGCTCGGCCTTCATCTGGCGCGCCATGGCGTTGGTGATGTCCGGCGGCGGCGTCAGGTCCTTGATCTCGATCCGCGCCACCTTGACGCCCCACGGGCCGGTGGCGTGGTCGATGGTCGAGAGCAGCCGGGTGTTGATCGCGTCCCGCTGGCTCAGCACCTCGTCCAGCTCCATCGAACCGACGACCGTGCGCAGGTTGGTCTGGGCGAGCTGGGTGATGGCGTACATCAGATTGTCCACCCGATAGGCGGCCGCGGCGGCGTCCATTACCTGAATGAAGACGATGGCGTCGACCTTCACCGACACGTTGTCCTTGGTGATGACCTCCTGCTGGGGAACGTCCAGCACCTGCTCCATCATGTTGACCTTGCGCCCGATCGTCTCGACGAAGGGGGTCAGGATGCTGATGCCGGGCTTCAGGGTGCGGGTGTAGCGGCCGAACCGCTCGACCGTGAATTCGCGCCCCTGCGGCACGATCTTGATGACGCTCATCACCAGCACGAAGGCCAGGACCAGCAGAACGATCACGACGATGGACGTGCCCAAGAGCAACGCTCCTCTACAAACCTGGGTAGAGGTTAGCGCGCCGCTTCGCCGTACGCCATGGAATCCGGCGCGGGCGGCGGCGACGTCGGGCGCATCGACTGCGAAAGCCTGCGGGCCAGGGCCTGGCCCTTGCGGGCGGCGGCCTGCTCGGCCTTGCGGCTGGCGTCGTCGCAGACCGGATACTCGCTGCGGCGCGAGGCGAAGCCGGTGTTGAACCGCTCGCGCATCTGGGCGTCGAAGGCCTGATCGGCCTGCTCCACCTCGGTCAGGCGAACCATGCGCGAACGCCAGTACTGGTCGTCGACGCCCTCGCAGGCCTGGCGCAGGGCATGGCTCTCGCCCAGCGTATAGGCCAGGTCCAGCAAGCGCTGGCGCTCGTCAGCGGCCCGCTCCTGACCGAAAGCCTTGGGGGCCAGGACCGGCGAAACGACGAGAGCGCCGAGGAGGACGCCGAGGAGGAACGGACGCGACATGAGCCTGTTATCGCCAAACCGCGGCCGCCTGTCACCGTCCCGCGCCTGACGGGCGAGCGAGCGGCCTCCGCCTGGGGACAAAATGTCCCTCGGTGTCAAAAAAAGCTTGAGCAATAAGGGCCTTGTGATCGCCACAGATCAGGCGTTCCCTGTGGATACTGCAAGGAGGTCTAGTCATGACTGAGGTGCATTATGGTGTCGTGCGGGTCGGCGATCGCTGGTCCATCATCGGCGACAACCTGCGCTTTGGCGCTTACGAAACCCGCGGGCAAGCCAGCGCCGCGGCCCGACGACTGGCCGAACATCCGGCCGGCCTGGGCCTGCATGTGATGCTGCACGAGCAGGAAGAGGACTGGGTGCTGCCCAGCCCGACGGCGCTCAGTTGAACGCCTAGGCTTCCGCGGTCTGCTCGTCCTCGCCGTACAGGAACGGCTTGATGACCCGCCACACCTGGAGCACCGACGCGACCGCGCCCACCACGGACGCAACGACCTGGAACGCCTGCCAGACGAAGCCGACCAGCGGGTCCTCGCCCAGCATCTCCGCCAACGGATAGATCAGGTGGCTGACCACGATCCGAAACTGGGCGTAGGCGGTGGAATACTCCACCGACGCCCCGGCGATGGCGGCCGTGACGATCACCGCCAGCACCGGCGCCCACAGCAGCGGCAGGATCAGCAGCAGGGCCAGGGCGGTGATCAGCGACTTGGTCGAGAGACTCACGTCCGTGGCCAAGGTGATCCCGACGCCGGTGATGACCGCCATGCCCAGCAGGGCCAGGGCGATCGGCAGGGCGAGGTCGGCGGTCTCGGCCAGCGGCATGCCCACGCCAAACACCATGGCGGCCATGACGAGCAGGGTGACGACGAACGATCCGAGCCACAGCGCGCCGTACTGGCTCAACCTCCGCCGCAAGTGCCGCTTGGCGATCATGGTCCTTCTCCAGGCTCGGCTCCCAGGCCCGCCGGGAGGGTGCTTCGGAAGAGTCTCTTCGTCCACGGGAAACTAAGCCGTGCGCCATGCGCTTATGCAGTCGAGCTTCACGGGAGGCACGCATGACCGCCATCACCCGCATCGTCCGCAGCACCGTCGAAGGCGACGCCGCGCCGACCTATGATTCCAACCGTCTGCTGGCCGCCCTGCGCCCGGACGCCCTGGCCGAACTGGCCGCGCACATGGTCCTCGTCGACCTGCCGGCCGACGCCGTCCTGTTCGATGTCGGCGACGACGTCGAACACACCTACCTGCCCTGCGGCCCAACCCAGGCCTCGTTGCTGGTCGTGACGGCGGACGGCCAGGAGATCGAGGCCGCCAGCATCGGCTTCGAGGGCGCGATCGGCGGCGTGGTCAGCGCCGGCTTCAAGCCGGCCTACGGTCGCGCCGTCGTCCGCGTGCCCGGCCACGCCTTCTGCCTGCCGACCGCCAAGCTGGAGGAGGTCAAGCTCCGCCACGCCGTCGTCGGCGACCTGTTCGATCGCGCCGCCGACACCTTCATCGCCCAGATGATGCAGGTCGCCGCCTGCAACGCCCTGCATCCGATCGAGCAACGCGTCTGCCGCTGGCTGCTGTTCGCCCACGACCGCTCGGGCAAGGAACCGATCCGCCTGACCCAGGAGACCCTGGCCCAGATGCTGGGCGTGCAGCGCACGACAGTCAGCGCCGTCGCCCGCGTCCTGCAGGACGCCAAGGTCATCCACATCGGTCGCGGCAAGGTCGAGGTTCTGGACCGTCCGGGCCTGGAAAAGCGCGCCTGCGAGTGCCACGCGGCCGTCGAGGCGCACTTCCAGCGAATCCTGCCGCCGCACGAGCGCTAGGATTCAGGTTCGATAGGCCGACGCCCGGTCTAGCGCCGCCTCGGCCTCGCTGACGAGCCGCGCCACGATCTCGCCGGCCGGCAGCACCTCGCGCACGCCGCCCGCGCTCTGGCCCATGGCGAAGCACGACTTGGCCGGGTCGAGCCCCTCGATCTGACCGCCGATACCGCCCATCGCCCCGTTCCGGATCGAGAGCATGGCCTGCTGCGGGAACGGCTGGATGTCGGCCGGCCGCGCCTCCCAGTCGTCGACATAGGGGTTCTTCTTCACCCGCATCGGCTTGCCCGAGTAGCAGCGGGTGCGGACCGTGTCCTCGTCGGCCGCCTCGACCACCGCCTGGCGATAGAGGTCCCCGGCGTGGGCCTCATGGCTGGCGATGAAGCGCGTGCCCATCCAGACGCCTTGGGCGCCCAGGGCCAGGGCCGCGGCGAGGCCTCGGCCGTCATGGAGCCCCCCCGCCGCGACGACGGGAATCTTCACCGCCTCCACCGATTGCGCGACCAGCGGCAAGGTGCCGACGAGACCCGTGTGGCCGCCGCCCTCCCCGCCCTGACAGATGACGGCGTCGCAACCGGCCTGCTCGGCCTTGACCGCGTGCTTCACGGCGCCGCAGACGACCATGACCTTAAGGCCGGCCGTCTTGAGGCGCTCGATGATCGGCAGAGGCACGCCCAAACCGGCGATGAAGGACGAGGCGCCCTCCTCGATGATCACCTCGACGCTGGCGGTGAGCGCGTCGGGCGTAGCGGCCAGCAGGTCGACGCCGAACGGCTTGTCGGTCAGGCTTCTGACCTCCCGCATCTGGGCGCGGATGAAGTCCGGCGAGGTCCCGGCCATGCCCAGCACGCCGTAGCCGCCGGCGTTCGACACGGCCGCCGCCAGCGGCGCATAGGACACCCCGCCCATGCCGGCCAGGAGGATCGGATGCTCGATGTGCAGTAGATCGCAAAGCGGCGTGCGCAGACCCATGACCGGTCCTCCCGTTGTTTTCCGGGAGGATTTCGCGCCACGCCCGCGCCCGCAAGCGTGCCGCGAGGTTAGCCGCGGCCCTTTACCTGGCGCGCGACGGCCGCCAAAACCGGCGGCCACTTTCGGCTGTCGCGCTAATCAGTTGTGACGGGCGAGTTCGGTCTCGACGTCGGACTCGGCAGTCCAGAAGCAGCTGGCCATGGCCGTCAGGACCAGGGCGATCAGCGTCAGGACGCCGCGCGGCGGCGCCAGGCTGACAACGTCTTGGGGCGTCATCGTCTTTGTTTCCTCGTCGGCGCCCGGATCTGATGTCCAGGCTGCCGTGAAGAAAGCTTCTCACCGCGCGGGCGGTTCTGCAAGACCCTGTTTTACATGGATTTTTATTGGACTCATGAGTCCAAGAAACACGCCGTCAGAAGATCGAGTATCCGCCGTCGATCACCAGCGTCGTGCCCGAATGGTAGCTCGACGCGTCCGAGGCCAGATAGACGGCCATGCCGCCGAAGTCCTCGGGCTGGCCCCAGCGGCGGGCTGGCACGCGCGGAATGACCTTCTCGGCGAAGGCGGCGTTCTCCTGCGCCCCGGCCGTCATGTCGGTGGCGATCCAGCCCGGCAGGATGGCGTTGGCCCGCACGCCATAGCGGGCGTGTTCGACGGCCACCGACTTGATCATCGAGATCACCGCGCCCTTGGTGGCGGCATAGGCCTCGTTGCGCGCCGCGCCCTCGATGGCGGCCAGCGAGGCCACCCCGACCAGCGACCCGCCCGGATCGCCGGTCTTGGCCCGGTCGACCATATGGCGGCAGGCCTCGCGCAGGGTGAAGAACACCCCGTCCAGATTGACCGACAGCACCTTGCGATAGGTCTCGGTCTTCATGTCGACGAAGGAGGGCGAGCCGTAGCCGATCCCGGCGTTGGCGAAGACGGAGTTAACCCGCCCCATGGCGGCCACGGCCTCCTCCATGCCCTCGCGGACCTGGGCCTCGTCGGAGACGTCGACGGTCTGGGCCTTCACCCGCACGCCCAGGGTGGTCAGCTCCTTCTCGGCGGCGAGGTTGCGTTCGGGGTTGGAGCCCCAGATGACGATGTCGGCCCCGGCCTCCGCCATCGCCTTGGCCATGCCGAGGCCAATGCCGCGATTGCCGCCGGTGACCAGGGCCACCTTGCCCGACAGATTGAACGGCGCGTAGGCCATGGCGAACCTCCCTCTTATTCCTAAAACATTTGTTTGAAGGAGAGGCGGTCAGGGGCGGAAGGTCAAGAGCCCCAGAAGTGGAAGGCCTGCCAGCCGGCGCCGACGGCCGGCCGCGAAACGCCCAAGAGGTCGGTGACCAGCAGGGCCGCGCCGAAGATGAAGCCGCTGACGCCGGGGACCCAGAAGATCAGGGCGAACAGGACGAGAAAGCCGATCCGCTCGATCTTGACCATCCTGGCGCGCAGGCCGTCCGGCAGGAACGGCCGGATGACGCCGTAGCCGTCCAGGCCCGGGATCGGCAGGAGGTTCAAAACGAGAGCGCTGGCCTGCAGCAGGGCCAGCAGCGACAGGGCGTTGTACAGCGGACCCGAGGCGACGAACGGCAGGGCGATGGTCAGGACCACCAGCACCACCAACGTCCCCAACGGTCCGGCCAGCGAGGCCAGCGACCGCCAGCCCCTGGACCGCATCAGGTCCTCGCGCAGATAGACCGCCCCGCCGGGAAAGCCGATGCCGCCCAGGGCCAGGGCGAGCAGCGGGAAGATGATGGTGGTGACGAGGTCCGAATATTTCAGCGGATCGAGGGTCAGATAGCCCTTCTCGACGATGGTCGTGTCGCCGGCCTTGTGGGCGACGAAGGCGTGACCGAACTCGTGCACCCCGACGCTGAGGATCCAGGTCGCGGCGACAAAGGCGAAGGTCAGCGGTCCGGCGGGCGGCAGCTCGGCCGCCACCGCCCAGCCCAGACCCACGCACGCGGCGATCAGGATCAGGGCGTTGGGGCTGAGAGAGGTGCGCGGGGCGCGGGCTTCAATAACGGTCATGGTCTGGATTGAGCACGAGGGCCTCGGCGGAGGCTAGGCCCCGAACCGCTGATACGTTTCCGCGATCACCCGCCGCGTTTCCTCCCACTCGACCAGGGCCATGGCCTCGTCCAGCGTCACGAACCTCGCCTCGGCCGCATCGTCGCCGGCCACCGGCTCGCCACCGGTCCACCGGGCGGCGTAGTCGATCATCACGTAGTGACGGGTGATCTCGCCCCCCGGCCTTGCCGGAAACACGCCGTCGACCACGTCGAGAAGGCCCAGCAGCTCGGCCTCGACGGCGGTCTCTTCCTTCAACTCGCGCAAGGCGGCGACCTCCAGGGTCTCGCCCCACTCCAGCCTTCCGCCAGGCAGGCTCCACTGGTTCAGCCGGGGCGGCGTGCCGCGCCGGATCAGCAGGACCTCGTCGCCACGCAGGCAGACGACGCCAACGGTCGGCACGGGGTGGTTCATGGCCGGGTCCTTCAGGGGAAGCCGACCTTGAGATCGACGCTGGACTTTACGCCGATGCAGTTTCCACAGTCGGCCAGCCAAGCCTCCGCCGCCTTCTGGCCGCGCGCCTTGAGGTCGGTCAGGAAACTCCATTCCGTGTTGAACTTGGTGGAGAGCGACAGATCCGCCAGCGGCTTGTCGGCGGTGATGGCGTGGACCAGCATCCGGCGGTAGCGGCCCCGAGCGTTCTCCTTCAGCAGGCCCTCGTCCAGCAGCTTCTGCACGAAGCCGATGGCCCGCAGCTCCGAGGCCAGGGAGGCGTTGAAGGTGATCTCGTTCAGCCGATCCATGATCTCGCCCGGCGACTTCGGCGTCTCCTCGCGGACGAACGGGTTGAGGCTCACGATCAGGATGTCGTCGGGGGTGTCGTCATAGAACAGCGGCCACAGCGGCGGATTGGCCAGGAAGCCCCCGTCCCAATAGGGCTCGCCGTCGATCTCCACGGCCTGGAAAACCTGCGGCAGGCAGGCGCTGGCCATGATGTGGCGGGATGTCAGCTCGGTCTCGCGGAAGATCACGGACTTGCTGGTCCGCACCGCCGTGGCGGCGACATAGAGCTTGATCGGGCTCTTCTCGCGGATCTGGCTGAAGGTGATCTCGGCTTCCAGCGTGTCGTGCAGAGGGTTCAGGTTGAACGGATTGAACTCGTAGGGGCTCAGCGACAGGGCGAAGGTCTCGGCCATCCGCCAGCCGGGGGTGTTCTTCAGCCAGTCGGCCCCGCCGCTGAAGGCGGAGGTCCAGATCGAGGTGTCGCCGAAGACATTGCGCCCGCCCTGCCGGTTCACCTGCCGCCAGAAGGAGTCGAGACGCTTCCGAGCCCCGGCCTTGCCGTCGTCGATCAGGCCCTGGGCCAGGCAGACGGCGTTCATCGCGCCGGCCGAGGCGGCGGTGACCGCCCGGATCTCCAGATCGTCCTCCTCCAGCAGGCGGTCGAGCACGCCCCACTCGAACGCCCCGTGCGAGCCCCCGCCCTGCAGGGCCAGGCTCAGCGTCCGGGGGCCGGACTTCTTCTTGATGAAAGGCGGGATGGGCACCCGGCCCAGCCTATTGCGCGACCCAGCCGCCGTCGATCTGGAACGCCGCGCCGTTGGCCGAAGCCCCCGCGTCGGAGACCAGATAGAGCAGCATGCCGCCCAGCTGTTCGAAGGTGACGAACTGCTTGGTCGGCTGCGCGGCCAGGATCACGTCCTTCATCACCGCCTCTTCCGAGATGCCGCGGGCCTTGGCCTGGTCGGCGATCTGGGCCTCGACCAGCGGGGTCTTCACGAAGCCAGGGCAGATGGCGTTGCAGGTGACGCCATGCTCGGCGACCTCAAGGGCCACCGTCTTGGTCAGGCCCAGGATGCCGTGCTTGGCCGCCACATAGGCCGACTTGAACGGCGAAGCGACCAGACCGTGCGCCGAAGCGATGTTGACGATCCGCCCGCGTCCCTGCTCCTTCATGATCGGCACGGCCGCCTTGGTGGCGTGGAAGGCCGACGACAGGTTGATCGCGATGATCAGGTCCCACTTGTCGTCCGGGAAGTCCTCGATCGGGGCCACGTGCTGGACGCCGGCGTTGTTGACCAGGATGTCCAGCTCGCCGAACTCTGCCTTGGCGGCGCGGACCATGTCGGCGATCTGGTCGGGCTTGGTCATGTCGGCGCCGTGGTACAGCACCTCGACACCGTGGGTTTCGGCCATCTCGGCTCGGGCCCGTTCGATGGCGTTCATCTCGCCCAGGCCGTTCATAACGATGTTGCAGCCCTGGGCGGCGAGCGCGTCGGCCAGGGCGTGGCCGATGCCGCTGGTCGAGCCGGTGACGATGGCGACCTGCCCCTGCAAACCGAAATCCACGGCCATGCACACACGCTCCCTGCATTTGCTGCGACGCAGCATATAGCTCGCCCATGCGAGAGGCGAGCGCTTATAAATTCATCGATAGATGAATTCAGGGCTGCGGGCGAGCGAAAACCCAGTCGGTCTCTGTCGAAAGGTTCGGCTTGAAGGCGTAGCCATCCAGATCGAAACCCTTCAGCCCTTCGGCGCGGTCGATCCGGTTGTCGATGATGTAGCGGGCCATGCGGCCCCGCGCCTTCTTGGCGAAGAAGCCCAGCACCCGCAGTTCGCCGTGCTTTTCTTCCTTGAAGTGGCAGGTGACGACGGGAAGCTTCAGGGCCTTGGCGTCCACGGCGCCGAAATATTCCTGGCTGGCCAGGTTCACCAGGGTCGGGTCGTCGTGCCCCTCGGCCGCGGCGTTCAGGGTCTTCGAGATCGTCTCGCCCCAGAAGTCGTAGAGGTTTCCGCCGCGCTTGGTCTTCAGGCGCGTGCCCATCTCCAGGCGATAGGGCTGCAGGGCGTCGAACGGGCGCAGCACGCCATAGAGACCTGACAGGATCCGCAGGTGATCCTGCGCCCACTCCAGGGCCGGGCGATCCAGCTCGCGGGCCGCCAGGCCGGCATAGACGTCGCCGTTAAAGGCGATGATCGCCTGCAGGCCGTCCTCGAGCTCGGAGTCGAAGGCCTGGAACCGCTCTCGGTTCAGCTTGGCCAGAGCGTCCGAGATGTGCATGAGGCGCTTCAGATCCGCGGCTGTCAGCTTGCGTGTGACCTTGGCCAGCTCGACGATCTGCGGTTTCAGCGCCGGGGTGGTGAGCGGCAGCACATCCTTGGGAGCGGTGAAGTCCAGCGACTTGGCGGGCGAGATGACCATCAGCATGGCCGGGGAGATAGAGACTTAGGGGCGACGGCGCCAGCTATGTCATTCCCCTGAGTCGACACGCCGCCGCATGTCCGCATGGGCGGCGGCGATCAGCTCGGCCAAGGCCGACTCGTCGATCGGCTGGCCCCAACGCAGCTTGACGTGCCGCATTCGCTTGCCGGCGCCTTCCAGCAATCCGGCGGGATCCGGCAGCGACGCTCCCTCGTAGAAGCCTATGCCGGCATGGGCGGCGAAGGCGTCGACATAGGCGAAGGCGGCGTCGTCGACGCAGGCTGTCGGATGGCCATCATGCAACACCTCGCGAACGTCTTCGCCGCTGGCCCGCAGCCGTTCGAACCAGCCCTGAACCAGTTGGCGCAGCGGGTCATCGGCCGAGAACCAGGTCTCGACCCCGGCGTGACGCCGCACGGCGCCGGCGAACCGGAAAAGCGTGCTCATGCCGCCATCAAGCTCGCCCCTGTCGAGGTTGTCGAGTCTATCACTTTCCACATTGGAAAGTTTTCGCTTGCCAGATCGGAAAGTCATCAACTATGACTTTCCACAACGGAAAGTAAGGAGGTCGCCATGACCCGAGACGAAGACGCCCTGCGGATGCTGGCCGAGGTTGAAGCCGCCAATGCCGATCTGGCCGAACGCGCCAAGGCGCCGACCTGGTACCACCCGGCCCTCGGCCTGCTGATCGGCGGCATGGTGGCGGTCCAGGGCCTGCCGATCATCGGCAAGATCGGCTGCTATCTCGTGTTCGCGGCGGGCCTTTCCTTGCTGATGCGCGCCTACAAGCGTCACACCGGCATGTGGATCAATGGCTATCGCGCCGGGCGCACGCGCTGGGTCGCCGTCGGCCTCGCCTTGATCACCATGCTTTGCATGCTGATCGCCGTCTGGCTGGAGCGCGAACGCGGACTGACCTACGCGCCTCTCGCCTTTGGCGCGATCGTCGCCGTCATCGTCACGATCGGCGGCTTTGTCTGGGAGGCCGCCTTTCGCGCCGACCTGCGCGACGGGGACCCGCGATGAGCGCCGAACTCGACACGGTGATCCACGCCCCCAACCGCCTGCAGATGTGCTGCATGCTGGCGGCGGTGGACATCGTCGACTTCGCCACCGTCCGCGAGGCGCTGGACGTCTCGGAGTCGGTGCTCTCCAAGCACGTGAAGACCCTGGAGGAGGCCGGCTATGTCAAGGTCAGCAAGGCCGCGTCCGACGGGCGCCAACGCACCTGGCTTTCGCTGACCGCCCCCGGTCGCAAGGCGCTGAAGACCCACCTGGCGGCGTTGAAGGCGATGATGGCGAACGTGCCGGAGACCTAACGCGTCAGAACGATCGGCTTGACCGCGCCGCCCGAGACCGAGACCAGGGTGACGATCGTGCCGCCCTCCTGGACCATGTAGCCGCCGCCATCGCCGGCCGGGCTCTCGATACTGACCACGGCGGCGACGTAGTAGTCGCCGTCGGGCAGGCGGTCGAAGGCGAAGCCGCCCTGGGCGTCGCAGGTCTCGATCGTGACGCCCGGATCGAACGGCTGCGGCTCCCAGCTCGTCCGGCGGGCGAAGCCGCCCGTCTCTGCGCCATAGGCGCGACGCACGAAGGCGATAGTGGAAGGACCGCGCGGGAACAGACGGACCGGCGAGCCGGCGCAGCTGCGAGTCTGGCCATTGCGCGTGCGCAGGAAGGCCGTGCCCTTGATGATGTTGCTGCTGCTCACGACCGGCGGCGGCGGCGGCGCGACCGGACCCCCGGAGAGCGGCGGGGGCGTATAGACCGTCGGCGGCGCCGGTGCGTAGGCCGGCTTTGGGGGCGGCGGCGGAGCCGGCGTGTAGGGCCGCGGCGCGACCGGCTCGGGCGCGTGGGCCGGCTGCCGAACGGCCGGCGGCGGCGGGATCGGCTCTGGCTGCGGGACTTCGGCGGGCAGGTCGTAGGGTCCGGCCCGCTCCAGCTTCACGAAGGCCGGATTGGGCACGAGGTCCTGGGTGGCCCCGGTGGCGGAGTCGATGCCGACCCCGATCAGACCGCCGATCAGGACGTTGCCGGCCATGCCGGCCGCGCCCGCCTTGGCGGTCTTGTGGGTGACGGTGATGGCGGCCGGGCGGTACCCCGGCTTGGTGACCGTGGCGACGAACTCGCTCTTGCGGCTCATCCGGATCGCGCACGGCGTCGCTTCGCAGAAGTGGCCGTTTGTCGTCTCGACCTTGGCGCCGATCGGGTCGCTGTTGACCTCCCAGGCATCGGTCGAGCCGCGCGTCACCGACGCGCAGGCGCAGAGCAGGACGCACGCGGACGCCGACACCACCAAACCAAGCTTCATGATTTCCCCGCCCGTCCCCTGACGGCTTCGCTTATGACGCCCAGGAGTTGAGTAACCGTGAAGGCGGCTCGACCGATCCGGGCGAGACGGCTATGCAGCGCCCATGACCCAGACTCTAGGCCTGATGGCTGCTCTCGCCTGGCCGCTGCCGATGATCGTAGCCCTGTTCCTGGTCGCCCGCGACCGGACCCTGAAGTTCCGCATCGTGTGGGCGCTGATGTGCTTCGTCGGGATCGGCGCGTTCTGGATGGAGCGGAGCACCGGCGCGTGGGGCTTCATCCCGCTCGCCATCAACGTGCTGGGCCCCAATTCGCAGCCGGGCTTCTATAAGGCCGTGATCCCGGCCGGCGCGATCGGGGTGCTCGCGCTTCAGGTCCTGCGCGCCCGCAAACGCCGAGCGCTCAGAACAGAACCCGCGGGTTCATGATCCGCTTGGGGTCGAGCGCGCCTCGGATCGCCCGCAGGGCCGCGACCTCGATCGGATCCTTGTAGGTCAAGGCCTCGGCCGTCTTCATCGCTCCCAGGCCATGCTCGGCGCTGATCGAGCCGGCGAAGCTGGCGGTGATGTCGTGGACGATCCTGGCCCCCTGTTCACGCAGGGCGTCATGGGCGTCGTCGTCCGCGCCGACGGGCTTGAGCACGTCATAGTGGACATTGCCGTCGCCGACGTGGCCGAAGGCGATGATGCGCACGCCGGGGAAAGCCTCATCCAGCGCCGCGTCGGCCTTTTCGATGAAGGCCGGAATCTTCGAGACCGGCACCGAGATGTCGTGCTTCCACACCGCGCCCTCGGGCTTCTGGCCCGCCGAGTGGCCCTCGCGGATGTGCCAGAAGGTCTTCATCTGGGTCTCGGTCTGCGCGACGGCGGCGTCGGCGATCAGGCCGTCGCCCAGGGCCTTGGCCAGAAGGCGTTCCAGCGCCGCTTCGGCCGTCCCCGGCTCGCCGCTGGCGATCTCGATCAGCACGTACCAGGGATGCTCGGTCGGCAGCGGGTCGCGCAGGCCCGGCACGTTGCGGATGGTCAGGGCGAAACCCAGCAGGCCCATCAGCTCGAAGGCCTCGACGCCGCCGCCGGTTTCGTCCTTCGCCCTCGCGAGAAGCTGAATCGCGTCGGTCGGCGAATTGAGGCCCACGACCGCCACGGCTCGCGAGGCCAGCGGCGCGTGCAGCTTCAGCGAGGCGGCGGTGACGATCCCCAGCGTGCCCTCCGCGCCGATCAAGAGCTGCTTGAGATCGTAGCCGGTGTTGTCCTTGCGCAGGCGCTTGAGGCCGTTCCAGATCTCGCCATTGGGCAGGACCGCTTCCACGCCCAGCACCTGCTCGCGCATCATGCCGTAGCGCAGCACGGCCGTGCCGCCGGCATTGGTCGAGATCAGTCCCCCGATCGTGCAGGAGCCTTCCGAGGCCACGCCCACGGTGAAGCGACGACCGACCCGGGCGGCCTGCTGGTGGGCCTCATGGAGGGTGACGCCGGCCTCCAGCACCATGGCGTCGTCAATCGGGTCGACGTCGCGGACCGCCGTCAGCTTCCGGGTCGAGAGCAGGATCTCGCCATGCGGGATCTGGCCGGCGACGAGACCGGTATTGCCGCCCTGGGGCGTGATCGCCACGCCCTCGGCGGCGCAGATCCCCACCACGGCGGCGACCTCGGCGGTGGTGCGCGGCGTCACCAGCAGCGGCGTCTCGCCCCGCCAGCGGCCGCGCCATTCGACGAGGTGCGGCGCCAGCACGTCCGGGTCCTGACTCCAGCCGCCCTCGCCGAGCACGGCCTTGATCCGGGAGACGACATCGGCGGGAACGGGCTTGGTCATGACGCGGAGTATAATCGCCGAATAGGGCCGATGTCAGTGTCCGCTGTGGCGACGAATTAGCCCAGGGCGGGGTCGGGAAGGCCCCGGATGTCGCGCCAATATTCCTCGCGCGCATTGTCGTCGATCACGGCCGGATCGCCCGCGCCCTTGAACAGCCGGTCGGCGCCGTCCTTGCGCGCCCGGGCGATCCAGTACGGATGGCCGGTCACGCTGTCCTGGAAATTGGCCTTCAGGCCCGAGTGGCGCAGCGCCGTGAAGGTCTGGCCGGCGTAGTGCAGGGTCTCGCCGCTCTTGGACGAGACGACTCGCCCGATCCGCGCCGGCCCATTGATGCCCTTGGACTTGTCCTCGACGTACATGATCCGGGTTCTCGTCTTCATCGGTCTATCCCACGAAGCCGGCGGCGCGACGCAGCCGGTCATTGATCGCCTCGCCCAGGCCGTCTTCCGGGATCGGCGCGACGGCGATGGCCGAGGGGCGAAGACGGTCGGCGGCGCGCAGGTACGAGAACAGGTTGGCGGCGGCTTCGGCCAGATCGCCCGCCGGACTCAGGTTGAACACGCGCGGCCCTCCCGGCCCGTCGCCGAACGCCAGATAGGCCTCGTTGGGCTCCGGCGCCTTGGCGTTGATCCGCACCGGCGCGTCGGGGGCGTAGTGCAGGGCCAGGCGTCCGGGCGAGCGCTTGGCGTCGTCTTCCGCCTCGGCCAGGGGGCCGACGATCCGCTGCAGTTGGAAGCGCGTGACGGCCCCAGGCCGCAGCAGGCGCGCCTGACCGTCCAGAACCGAGACGACGGTCGATTCCAGGCCGACGGCGCTCGGGCCGCCATCCAGGGCGGCGGCGGCCTTGTCGCCGGTCTCGGCCATGGCGTCCGCATAGGTGGTCGGGCTGGGTCGGCCCGAGCGATTGGCCGAGGGGGCGACGACCGCGCCGCCGAACGCCGCCAGCACCGCCCGCGACAGAGGATGGCCCGGCACGCGGATGGCCACGGTGTCGAGGCCGGCGCGCGCCAGATCGCAGACGGCGGCCGCGTCCTTGATCGGCGCGACGATGGTCAGCGGGCCCGGCCAGAATTCGCGGGCCAGGGCCCAGGCGCGATCGTCGAACTCGGCGATCCGCGCGGCGGTCTCAAGGTCGGCGACATGGGCGATCAGCGGATTGAAGCGCGGCCGGCCCTTGGCCTCGAAGATCGCCGCCACGGCCGCCGGGTTCGCGGCGTCGGCCCCGAGCCCGTAGACCGTCTCGGTCGGCAGAATGACCAGCCCGCCGGCGCGCAGGGCGGCGGCGGCGGCCCTTATTTCCGCTTGGCGGTCAGGTTGAAGCTGACCTTCACCTTCGCCGCGATTTCGTCCGTCGACGCCCATTCGCCCTGCCCAACTCCAAACGTCGTCCGGTCGAGGGTGGTTACACCCCGCGCGGTCGCCGTGTCGCCGTCGATCTTCAGGGTGAAGGGCAGGCTGAGCGGCTTTTTCACGCCCCGCAGGTCCAAGGTCCCGTCGGCGACGAACCTGCCCTCGCCGGTCTTGCGGAACTTGGTAGCCGTGAAGGTCGCCTTTGGGTGCTCGGCGGTGTCGAAGAAGTCGCCGCTGGGCAGGCTCTGGTCACGCTGGGCGTCGCCGGTGTCGACCGAGGCGGTGTCGATAGCGACGGTCAGCTTCGAGCGGTCCAGGGCCTCGGGCGAGAACAGGATATCGGCGGTCCAGGTCTTGAACCGGCCCTCGATGGCGTTCTCCGACCAGGTGGCGCTGAAGCCCAGGGTCGAACCCTTCTGAACCGTCCAGTGTACGGGGTCCTTGAAATAGACCGCTGCGGGCGTCTCGGCGGCCTTGACGAAGGCCTCGCTGGTCTCCTTGGAGACGGTTCCGGCCACGCCCTTGAATTTCTCCAGATCCTCCTGGGTGCGCGGCAGCTGCGCTTCCTCATCCGCGGCTGGCGCGGGCGGCGCGGCGGGCTTGGCCTTGGCGGCGGGCATGTAGAGATAGCCGGCGGCGATCACGGCAGCCAGGCCGGCGGCGGCCAGCCAGGCGCGAGGCTCCTTCCAGCCGGGGCGGGCGCCGGGCGCCATGTTCGCGAACACCTCGTCCTTGTCGAGGATCTGGTGCTTGGCCACCGCGCCCAAATGCAGGATCAGCAGCAGATAGGTGACCTTGACCAGCACGCCGTGACCCAGCTCGCCGATCTCGTGCCACAGATGCTTGGGACCGGCCGCCAGCTCGGGCAGGCCGGGAATGTGCGGCCACGGGATCGTCCCGAACAGCAGGGTCGGGATCGGCACGCGGCTGGTCGAGACCAGGATCCAGCCCGTCAGCGGCAGGCCGATCATGATCACATAGAAGCCGACGTGGACGACCTTGGACGCGACCTGCTCCCACTTGGGCTGTCCTTCGGGGGGAGCCGGCGGCGTGTTGAACAGCCGCCAGGCCAGCCGCGCCAGGCTGAGCAGCAGGATGGCGATGCCGATCGACTTGTGCATCTGGAACAGGGCGTAGGTCGTCGGGCCCTTGGGTCCGTCGCCCATCCGCCAGCCCAGGATGATCTGGAAGATGAGGGCCGCGGCGATCAGCCAGTGAATGACGATCGCCACCGTCGTGTAGCGCGTACGGCTTGCGGCCATGCGAGTCTCCCGGGTCCCCTGAACCTATACCTGGATCATGGCGGGGTTCGCCCGCCATGATCCAGCGCAGTTTTACTTCTTTTGGAACTCGACTTCGATGTTCAGGGTGACGTCGTCGCCGACCAGCGGCACGTACTTGCCGACGCCGAACTCCGACCGCTTGATGGTCGTGGTCGCCGAGAAGCCCGCGCGGGTCTGCAGCGGGTTCATGCCCGGGCCGGAGCCGTTGAAGGTGACGTCCAGCACCACCGGCTTGGTCACGCCATGGAAGGTCAGGTCGCCGGTCACGGTGCCATGCTGGCCATCGCCGACGTTCACGACGGTCGAGACGAAGGTGATGGTCGGGTACTTGGCGGCTTCCAGCCAGCCGTCGCCGATCAGTTCCTTGTTGAACTTCAGGCCGAACTCGTCCGCGCCCGTGGAGGTGTCGATCGAGGCCGGGTCGACCGTGACGGTCAGCTTGGCCGCGGTCGGCTGGGCCGGGTCGTACTGATAGGAAGCGTCCAGCTTGGTGAAACGCAGGGTGTAGTTCGACAGGCCCATATGCTTGAGCTTGGCGGTCAGCGAAGCGTGAGTCTTGTCGAGCACGTAGACGCCGGCGGGCATCTTGGCCGGATCGGTCGACGGCGCGGCCATGGCGGCCGGCGCGGTCAGCAGGGCCGCGGCGAGCGTGGCGTAGAGGAAGGGCTTGTACATCGGGGCGCTCCAGGGCGTAATTAAAACAGCATTAGTTGCAGTTCCCCGACTTAGGCACTCCAGCACGGCTTTGAAGGGGCGCAAGATCACGAGACCGTGATCTTCACCATAAAGACGGGGATGGCTTGGCGACGTTGCGTCACCCCGCCTAAACAGATCGCCGCCCCTCTGGAGTTTGTCGGCCATGACCTATCGCGCGCCCGTCCGTGACCTCGCCTTCTCGCTGCGGCACGCGGCGGATTTCGGGCGGCTGGCCGACGCCTTTCCAGAGGCGGACGCCGACACGGTCATGGCGGTGCTGGAAGCGGCCGGCGCCTTCGCCGCCGACGTGCTGGCTCCGCTGAACCGTCAGGGCGACCTGGTCGGCGCCAAGCTGGAAAATGGCGTGGTCCGCTCCGCCCCCGGCTTCGCCGACGCCTACAAGCAGTTCGCGCAGGGCGGCTGGACCAGCCTGGCCGCGCCCGTCGCGCACGGCGGCCAGGGCCTGCCCAAGACGCTCGAGGTCGCGGTGCTGGAGATGATTCAGGCGTCGAACATGGCCTTCGGCCTCTGCCCGATGCTCAGCCTGGGCGCCATCGAGGCCCTGGAGCTGTGCGGAACGGACAGCCAGAAACACACCTACCTGCCCAGGCTGGTCTCCGGCGAATGGACCGGCACGATGAACCTGACCGAGCCGCAGGCCGGCTCGGACCTGGCCGCCCTGACCACGATGGCCACCCCCGATGGCGACGGCGGCTGGAAGATCACCGGCCAGAAAATCTTCATCACCTGGGGCGACCACGACGCGGCCGACAACATCGTCCACCTCGTTCTGGCCCGCACCCCCGACGCCCCTCCCGGCGTGAAGGGCGTCTCGCTGTTCCTGGCCCCCAAGGTCCTGGTCGACGAGGACGGCAAGCTGGGCGAGGCCAACGCCCTGCGTGTCGGCGGGCTGGAGCACAAGCTGGGCATCCACGGCTCGCCCACCTGCGTGATGCTGTTCGAGGGCGCCAAGGCCGAGCTGGTCGGCGGCCTGGGCCAGGGCCTGCCGAACATGTTCGTGATGATGAACGCCGCCCGTCTGCAGGTCGGGGCCCAGGGCGTGGCCATCGCCGAGCGCGCCTACCAGCAGGCCCTGCACTTCAGCCAGGAACGCGTCCAGGGCCGCTCGGCCTGGACGGGCGCCTATCCCTCGCGCCTGTTCGACCATCCGGACGTGCGCCGCTCGCTCGTCTTGATGAAGGCCCATATCGAAGCCGCGCGCGGCATCTGCCTGTCGACCGCCGTCGCCGCCGACCTGTCGCGCGCCGCCGCCGACGAGACGACCCGCGCGAGCGCCAAGCTGCGCGAGGAACTGCTGACTCCGATCGCCAAGGCCTGGTCGACCGATGTCGGCGTCTGGGTGGCCTCGCAAGGCGTACAGATCCACGGCGGCATGGGCTTCATCGAGGAGACCGGCGCGGCCCAGCACTATCGCGACGCCCGCATCGCCCCGATCTACGAGGGGACCAACGGAATCCAGGCCATCGACCTGGTCGGCCGCAAGCTCTCCATGGGAGAGGGCCAGGCCGTGGCCGACCTGATGGACGACATCCGCGACACCATCGACGCCCTGAACGCTTCGGAGTTGAAGGCCGTCGGCCTGCGCCTGGGCGCCGCCCTCGACGCCGCCGCCTCGGCTACCGCCTGGCTGGTCGAGCGCCGCGCCAAGTCGATGCCGGACGCCCTCTCCGGCGCCACGGCCTATCTGAAACTGCTGGGCGACGTCGTCGGCGGGTGGATGCTGGCTAAGGGGGCGCTGGCGGCCTCGGGCGAGGCCGACGCAGCCTGGGCCGACAGCAAGCGGGCCCTGGCCCGCGTGTTCGCCGAGAGTGTGCTGGCTCAGGTTCCCGGCGCGGCGGCCGGCGTCATGCTCGGCGCGGCCGACCTTGAGGCGATGACGCCGGACGTGCTGGGGGCCTGACAACAAAACGTATCATCCCGGATCGGCTGCGCCGGCCGGGATGACACGGCTTTTTCGCGTTCAGACCTAAGCCTTGAAGAAGGCCAGCAGGTCGGCGTTGATGATCTCCGGGTGGGTCGAGGCCATACCGTGCGGCAGGCCCGGATAGGTCTTCAGCGTGCCCTTCTTCACCAGCTTGATGGCCAGATGGGCGCTGTCGGCGACCGGGACGATCTGGTCGTCCTCGCCGTGCAGGATCAGAACCGGCACATCGACCTTCTTCAGGTCGTCGGTGAAGTCGGTTTCCGAGAAGGCCTTAATGCAGTCGTAGTGGGCCTTGGCGCCGCCGGTCATGCCCTGGCGCCACCAGTTGTCGATCAGGCCCTGGCTGACTTTCGCGCCCGGACGATTGAAGCCGTAGAACGGGCCTTCGGGGATGTCGCGGAAGAACTGGGCGCGATTGGCCAGCAGGGCGGAGCGGAAGCCGTCGAACACCTCGATCGGCAGGCCGCCAGGGTTGGCCGGCGTCTTCAGCATGATCGGCGGCACGGCGCCGATCAGCACTACCTTGGCCACCCGGCCGGGCTTGGCGCGGGCGGCGTAGTGGATGGCCTCGCCGCCGCCGGTCGAGTGGCCGACGTGGATGGCGTTCTTCAAGTCCAGATGATCGGTCAAGGCGATGACGTCGGCGGCGTAGGTGTCCATCTCGTTGCCCGTATCGGTCTGGGTCGAGCGGCCATGACCCCGACGGTCATGGGCGATGACGCGATAGCCCTTGCCCAGGAAGAACATCATCTGGGCGTCCCAGTCGTCGGCGCTGAGCGGCCAGCCGTGGTGGAAGACCACCGGCTGGGCGTCCTTCGGGCCCCAGTCCTTGTAAAAGATCTGGACGCCGTCCTTGGTGGTGACGAAGCCGCTCTGGGCTCTGTTGGCGGCGCGCGGCGCGGCGCCGGCCTTCGGGGTCGCGGCTTGGGCGTTCTGGCCCAGCGAGGCGGCCGCCACGGCGGCGAGACCGAAGCCGGCGGTCATCACGCCGCGACGGGAAGCTTGGTTCGACTGGCTCACGGATCAACCCTCATTTCTTGCTCGCGATAATTGTTATCGCGATAATGAGAACCGGTCTAAGGCGCCGCCGCGGGCCTGTCCAGCAATTTATTTATCGTGATATCATTTTTCGTGGTAAGAAGGATCATGACGACGAAGACCCCGCCTCCGCGCCCGCTGGACCAGCAGATCTGCTTCACGCTCTACGCCACAAGCATGGCGATCACGCGCGCCTACAAGCCCCTGCTCGACGCCCTGGGCCTGACCTATCCGCAGTACCTGGTGCTGAACGTGCTGGGCGAGGCGCCTGAAGGCAAAGGAGGAGGGATCACGATCGGCGGCATTGCCGAACGCCTGGACCTTGAATCCAGCACCGTCACGCCGCTGGTCAAACGGCTGGAGGCCGCCGGCCTGGTCGCGCGGCGGCGCGGACTCGAGGACGAGCGCCGGGTCGAGGTGACAATGACAGAAGCCGGACGCGCGCTCCTGGGCCGCTCGGGATGCCTGAACGACGCCCTGCTCGAGCGGTCGGGCATGGAAGGCGAGGATCTGGGCGCGCTCAACAAGCGAATCCAGGCGCTGCACGAAGCGATCGCGCGGGCGTAAGGGGCGCGGCGGGACCGCCGCGCCCTTCGGGTCTTAAAGCTGCTCGAGCAGGTACTCGGCCGACGAGACCTTGAACTGGCCGGCTTCTTCGACGTTCAGCTGGGTCACGACGCCGTCCTTGGCGATCAGCGAATAGCGCTGCGAGCGCGGGCCCATGCCGAACTTCGAGCCGTCGAAGTCCAGACCGATCGCGCGGGTGAAGTCGCCATTGCCGTCGGCCAGCAGCAGAACCTCGCCGTCGATGCCCTGGTCCTTGCCCCAGGCCTTCATCACGAAGACGTCGTTGACCGAGACGCAGGCGATCGTATCGACGCCCTTGGCCTTGAGTTCGGCGGCCTTTTCCTTGAAGCCCGGCAGGTGCTTGGCCGAGCAGGTGGGGGTGAAGGCGCCGGGAACGGCGAACAGGGCGACGGTCTTGCCCTTGAAGATGTCGTCGCTGGTGATCGGCGCCGGCCCTTCGGCCGTGCTGGTCATGAAAGTCGCCGCGGGCAGCGTGTCGCCAACCTTGATCGCCATGGGCCGTGTTTCCTCGTGTGCGTGTGAAATCGCGCCTGCTCGAATATCCCTCGCGAGAGCGGACGCCAAGCACGCTTTGAAACGTTCGACGACTTGAAACCGTCGCGACGAAGGCCAATGCTCTATCTCATGGACAGCTTCATCGACGAAGAGCCCCATGACGACGAGGACGGCGATTTCCTGATCGGACGGCTCCTGGTGGCCATGCCCGGCATCGAGGACCCGCGCTTCGAGCGCGCCGTGCTCTATCTGTGCGCCCATGACGAGGAGCAGGCCATGGGTCTGGCGGTCAACCGTCCGGTGGAAGGCCTGACCGTGTTCGAACTGCTGGCGCGCCTGGGCGTGAAGTCGCGGATCCAGGCTCCGAGCGATCTTGTGTTGCTAGGCGGGCCTCTGGAACGCGAGCGCGGCTTTGTCTTGCACACCGACGACTTCACCTCGCCGGACTCGACCCTGCCGGTGGCCGACGGCCTGGGCCTGACCGCCACCCGCGACGTCCTGGACGCCATGGCCAGCGCCAATCGCCCGCGCAGGGCGATCCTGGCGCTCGGCTATGCCGGCTGGGGTCCCGGACAGCTGGAACAGGAGCTGCGCGACAATGTCTGGCTGATCTGCGACGCCGACGAGGACCTGCTGTTCGACGAGGACCACGAACACAAGTGGACGCGGGCCCTAGCCAAACTGGGGATCACCGCCGACCACCTGTCGGCGACGGCGGGCCGGGCCTAGCCGCGCGCCTTCACCGGCGCGGCGCCATCGACATAGGCTTCGTTGAGGTAGACCTCGGCTTCCTGCGGCGACAGCGCCGGAGCATAGCCGAAGCCCTGGCCATAGTCGCAGCCCAGCGACTGCAGGGCGTGGGCCATCTCGGCGTTCTCGACGCCCTCGGCCACGACTTCGAGATCCAGATCCTGGCCCAGCTTGACGACCGAGCGCACGATCTTGGCCGAGCCGGCGTTGGAGCCCATGGTCCGGACGAAGTAGCGGTCGATCTTCAGCGTGTCGAACGGCAGCCGGGTCAGATAGGACAGCGACGAGAAGCCCGTGCCGAAATCATCCAGCGCCAGGCCGGCGCCGGCGTCGCGCAGGGTCTTCAGGATCACGGCGGCCCGCTCGGGGTCGCGCATGATGTCGCTTTCGGTCACTTCCAGCTTCAGGGCGCCGCGCGGCAGGCGATTGACGCGCAAGGTCTCGGCCACATCGGTGACAAGGCCGGGACGGTCGATCTCGCCGGTCGACAGGTTGACGCTGACGGTCAGGGCGCCCATCGCCGGATGGCTGTCGCGCCACGTGGCCAGCTGCTTGGCGGCGGTGTGCATCATGTGCGCCCCGAGCTCGCTCATCAGCCCCATCTCTTCGATCAGCGGCAGGAACTCGTCCGGCGGCAGCATGCCCCGGCGCGGGTGGATCCAGCGGGCCAGGGCCTCGAAGCCCGACAAGGCCCCGGTCGACAGGCGTACCACGGGCTGGAAGTACGGCTTGATCTCGCCCCGAGCGATGGCGCCGCGCAGGTCGGCCTCCAGGGCCAGACGCGAGAGGCCGTCGGTTTCCATAGAACGGCCGTAGGCGGCGGCCCCGCCACGGCCCGCGGCGGCGGCGGCCTCGACGGCCAGTTCAGCGCGACGCAGCAGTTCGCAGGCGTCCGGCGCGTCCAGACCGCCTTCGGCGGAGACCGCCCCGATCGACAGGGTCGGATGGATGTCGAACCCGGCCACGCGCAGCGGCTGCTCCAGAGCCGAGCGCAGCATCTCGGCCGGCTCGTAGCCCTTGGGCGCGCACAGCACGGCGAACTCGTCCTCGCCGATGCGGCCCAGCAGGGCGTCGCCCGGGAACGAGGCGGCCAGGCGCGAACCGAGGGCGGCCAGAACAAGGTCGGCGCGCTCATGGCCAAGGGCCTCATTCAGGCGGCGCAAGCGATCCAGGTCGGCGACGACCAACTCGTGAACCCCGTCCTGATGCAGGCGCTCGCGGGCGCGGGCGATGAAACTGCGGCGATCCAGCAGGCCCGTGAGCTCGCAGCGCTCCGAGGCCGAGAATTTCGTTTCGGGGGCGACGACGCCGGCGGCGCGAACGCCCTCCTCCAGCCACACGCCCCGCCACAGGCAGGTCTCGCCGCCGCGCACACGAAAGCGGGCGACGACCTCGCAGCCCGGCTCGCGCATCTTGAGAACTTCCTCGGCCTGGGCGCGGTCCTGGGGCAAGGCGAGCGCCCGGAAGGCGGCGGAAGAACACTCAGGGGCCAGCGGCCCCAGGCCCAGAGCGCGGGCGGCGCCGTTCAGGCGCAGGCGATCGGCTTCGGGCTCCCAGATCCACAGCGCGACATCGGCCGCGCCCAACGCCTCGAGCGTGGCGGTCGTGTCCCAGATCCGTCGTTCAGTGGCCTTGAAAGACATGCCCGTCCCAAAAACTCGTCGGTCGGGCCGCGGCGCTACTCGGGCGCGACCATGCCGAACAAACGATGATCTCGCCAACCGCCGTTAATTTTCAAATAAGCGGGCGCATATCCTTCCTCGGAAAACCCACATTTCAATAACAGGGCGGCCGAGGCGGCGTTCTGCGGCATGCACGCGGCTTCAAGTCTGTGGAGGCCCAGACCCGTGAAAGCAAAGCGGATCACCGCCTGAACGGCGTCGCTCATCAGGCCTTGCCGCGTAAAGGACTGACCTATCCAATATCCAATCGAGCCTGTCTGAGCGACGCCACGTCGCACGTGGAAAAGTCGCACGGCGCCGACCAGAACGTCATCGGACCGACGGAAGATGAAGAACGGATACGCCTCCCCCAGCTCCAATTCGCGGGCATAGGCGGCGAGTCGGGCCCGAAAGGCGGCGCGGGTCAGGTCGTGCTCGGGCCAGGTCGGCTCCCAGGGCTCGAGAAAGGAACGGGACTTGGCGCGCAGGGCCGCCCAGGCGTGATGGTCCCGCGGAAGCGGCGGCCGCAGATAGACGGCGCGACCCTCCAACTGGAGACGGGGGCGGGTCTTCAGGAATGGGAGCAGGGCGGACAAGGACAACGCTCGGTCTGAATCACGCCCTCACCTTCCAATGTCAGGCCTTGGAGGACAACGCCTTGCTGAACGCCTCGCCGGCCTTCAGCGCCGACTTGGCGCCGAGCACGGCGGTGGCGGCCTGACCGGCCAAGAGGCGCCGACCCAGGCGCGCGACGTCGGCGGGGGTCACCGCGTCGACCTCGGCCGCGAGCTCCGATGTCGGATAGAGGCGGTCGAACAGCAGGACCTGCCCGGCCCCCTGCTCCGCGCGCGACAGCGGCTGCTCGCGGGCCATGAACATGTGCGCCTTCAGCTGAGCCTTGGCGCGGGCCAGTTCGGCGTCGTCGATGCGCTCGACCAGCTTGACCAGTTCCTCGGCGCAGACCTTGGCGGTCTCGACCGCGTCGCCGGCCGCGCAACCGGCATAGACGCCCAGCGCCCCGTGGTCGGCGTAGGTGTCGGCATAGGCGTCGATATTGTAGGCTAGGCCCCGCTTCTCGCGGGCTTCCTGGAACAGACGCGAAGACATGCCGCCGCCCAGGGTCTCGGCGAAGATGCGCAGGGCGAAATAGTCCCGCTCGCGCGCGCCGCAGGCCGGCAGCATGAACACCAGATGCGCCTGCTCCAGCTTGCGGGTCTCGGCCTGAGGGCCGCCGATGAAGGCCGCCGGCGGCGGCGCGGGCGCGCCGAGCGTCGACGGCAGATCGCCGAACGCGCGCTCGGCGGCGGCCATCAGCTCGGCCTCGTCGACCGCGCCCGTGGCGCTGATCACCAGACGGTCGGCGGCGTAGAGCTGGCCGCGCCAGTCGGACAGGGCCTCAACCGTCGCCGCTTCGACCGTCGCGTCACTGCCCAGGATCGGACGGCCCACCGGGTGGTCGCCCCAGCTGGCGCGCTGGATCAGGTCGAAGACATAATCGTCGGGGGCGTCGGCGGCCTCGGCGATCTCCTGGGCGACGACCTGCTTCTCGCGGGTCAGATCGGCGGGATCGAGCGTCGGGCGGCGGACCAGGTCGGCGATGACGTCCATGCCCAGGTCCAGTCCGCCCTTCAGCGCCCGGACCTGGAAACTGGTGCGCTCATAGCCGGTGGCGGCGTTGATCGAGCCGCCCTGATTCTCGATGACCTCGACGATGTCGCGGGCCGAACGGCCGCCCGCGCCCTTGAACACCATGTGCTCCAAGAGGTGCGACCAGCCCGACCGCGCCGGATCCTCATAGGCCGCCCCGCGCCCCGCGACGACGGAAAGGGCCAGGGTTTCAAGACCCGGCATCGGGTCACAGACGACGCGAACGCCATTGGGCAGGGTGCGGAGGATCGTGGTCATGAGCGGCGGTATCTAGGCGCTCGCGCGCCTAAACACTAGCCCAGGCTCAGGTATTCGCCGCGAAGGTGCGCACGAAGGCCTTCACCGCCGCGCCGTCGGCCGGCAAGCGCTCGAACTTCTCCGGCTTCTTCGACAGGTCAGGCGTGGCGCGCGGGGTCGAGGGCAGCAGGCCCGTGGCGGCTTGGACCGCTTCGGGGAACTTGGCCGGATGAGCGGTCGACAGCACCACCACCGGGACCGAGACCGGGACATCCACGCCCCGCGCGGCGGCCAGGCCGACGGCGGTGTGCGGATCGATGACCTCGCCGGTCTCGTTCAGGGTCGAGAGCATGGTCTTGGCCGTGTCGGCCTCGCTGACTGAGGCGCCGCGGAACAGCTCGCGCATCCAGGCGTGGGCGCCCGGCGGGATGTCCAGCAGACCCGTGTCGGCGAAGGCGCGGAAGGCGCGGCCGGTCTCGGTGCCGTCGCGGCGGACGGCTTCGAAATAGAGGCGCTCGAAGTTGCTGGCGACCTGGATGTCCATGGCCGGGCTCTGGGTCGCGGCCACGGCGCCGCGCGCATAGCGGCCGGTCTCGATGGCGCGCGCCAAGATGTCATTGGAATTGGTGGCGGCGGTCACCGAGTGGATCGGCAGGCCCAGCTTCTTGGCCACGAAGGCGGCGTAGGCGTCGCCGAAATTCCCCGTGGGCACCACGAAGGCCACTTCACGGTTCGGAGCGCCCAGGGCGACGGCCGAGGTGAAATAGTAGACGCTCTGGGCCGCGATCCGCGCCCAGTTGATCGAGTTGACGCCCGACAGATCGACCGCGTGGCGGAACTGGTCATCCTGGAAGGCCTGCTTGACGATGGCCTGGCAGTCGTCGAACGAGCCGAGCACCGAGATGCAGGCCACGTTGGCGTCGACGGCCGTGGTCATGAACCGGCGCTGCACCTCGCTGATGCGGCCTTCCGGGAAGAGGGCGACGATGCGGGCGTTCTTGCGGCCCCGGAACGCCTCGACGGCCGCGCCGCCCGTGTCGCCCGAGGTGGCGCAGATGATGGTCATCTTCCGCGACTGGCGTTCCAGCACGTAGTCGTACAGCCGGCCCAGCAGCTGCATCGCGACGTCCTTGAACGCCAGGGTCGGGCCATGGAACAGCTCCAGCAGGTAGCGGTTCGGAGTCAGCTGCTTCAGCGGCGTCACGGCGGTGTGGGCGAAGGTGGCGTAGGCCTCTTCGCACATGTTGAGAAGGTCTTCGGCCGGGATGTCGTCGCCGACGAACTTGCCGACCACGGCGGCGGCCACCTCGGCATAGGGCTTGCCCGCGAAGCCCGCGATCTCGGCCGCCGAGAAGCTGGGCCACGCGTTGGGCACGTACAGGCCGCCGTCGGGGGCCAGGCCGGCCAGCACCGCATCCAGGAAGCCGATGGGCGCGGACTGGCCGCGGGTCGACACATAGCGCATCAGGGTTTCAATCTCCGCCAGAGCATGGCGGCATAGATAAACAGCAGGGTGACGGCAAGACCGAACCACGTCAGGGCGTATTCCAGGTGCCGATTGGAAATTTCTGCCGGCAGCGGCGCAGGGGTGATTCCGGCTGGCGCGGGGGTCTCGCTCTCGGCCATCAGCACCAGCGGCGCGGGCTGGCGGCCAGGAAAGCGCTTCAGGACCTCGACCCGGTCGCCGCCTAGCTGCTTGATCGGCATCAGCACGCCGACGACATGCCGCGGCGCGTCAAAAGTCCGCGGCGGCGGCGCGACCTGACCCGTCAGGGCCGGAACGACGCCTCGGTCCGCCAGGAGCATGTTGTAGGGACCGGCCAGGACGGCGCAGGGGGCTTGGGCGCGCCAGACGACGTCGCCGTCGCGAACGCCATAGACCAGCGGCAGCGGCGGGCCGGCGACGTCGCCGCAGTCGACGCTCACCCGCGTCCAGGCCAGGTCCTCGACCCGGGCCTCGGCCGTCAGCACCTGGATCAGCGGCAAGGCCGGCGCCGTCTTCAGGGCCTCGATCCGCGCCAAGACGCCTTGCTTCCAATGCAGGCGCTGGACCTGCCAGGCGCCCAGGCCGCAGAGAATGGCGAAGGCGATCAGTGTGGCGATCGTCAGGCCGACCGGAAAACCAGGTTTGCCGGCTTGGGGCTCAGACATGGTCGCGCCCCGCCTCGGAGGCCTTGTGGGCGACCTGGGCGGCGACCATCAGCCCCTTGGCGGGGCGCATCAGGCCCAGACTGATGATCACGACCGCGGGCAGCCAGACGATCAGCAGCGCCCAGATCGGCCAGTTCCAGGCGAACATCGAGAACAGCGCCCCGAAGGCGCAGACCGATCCGGCGATCAGGATGACGAAGGTCGCCGCGCCGTCGCCGGTCTCGAACTTGCCCAGGTCGAAGCCGCAGGCCTCGCAGGTCGGGGCGACCTTGAGGAAGCCCGTGAACAGATGGCCTTCCCCGCAGTTGGGGCAGAGGCCGCGCGCACCGGCGGCGTAGGGATTGGTCTTGTGGGCGGAAGAAGGGGTCATGAGTGCGGGCCTCCGAAACGAAAAAGGCCCGGAACGCTGATCCGCGCTCCGGGCCCCTCAGGATCTTGCGACCCCCGAGCGCGTCGCCGCGCTCAAACTTTGAGGCTAGAGCCCTCTCATGAGGGCTCTAGTGGGGCGAGGCCCCGAAGATCACGTAGATGAACGCGAACAGGAACAGCCAGACCACGTCCACGAAGTGCCAGTACCAGGCCGCCGCTTCGAAGCCGAAGTGCTGTTTGGGCGTGAAGGCGCCGTTCAGCAGGCGGATCAGGCAGACCAGCAGGAACAGGGTGCCGACGAACACGTGGAAGCCGTGGAAGCCGGTGGCCAGGAAGAAGGTCGAGCCATAGAGGCCCGAGTTCGCGGCCGCTTCCGAGTAGAACAGCTTCTCGTGGTTGATGTGGCTGTACTCGTAGATCTGGATGGTCGTGAACAGAACGCCCAGCAGGATGGTCAGGATCAGGCCCCACTTGGCGCCCTTGCGGTCGCCGACCTGCAGCGCGTGGTGCGCCCAGGTGACCGTCGTGCCCGAGAGCAGCAGGGTCAGGGTGTTGACCAGCGGCAGGTGCCAGGGCGAGACGGTCTCGACGCCGGCGGGCGGCCAGGTGGCCCAGGCGGTGCGGACTTCCTCGATCGCCGACAGGGTGCGGTGATGATGGAACAGCGCCATCTCGAAGAACATCCAGAACCACGCCACGAAGAACATCACTTCCGAGGCGATGAACAGGATCATGCCGTAGCGCAGGCCGATCGAGACGACCGGGGTGTGGTCGCCGGCCTTGGCTTCCTTGGCCACGTCCGACCACCAGCCGAACATGGTGTAGAGCACGCCCGCGATGCCGGCGGCGAAGATGGCCCAGTTGCCCTTCTCGATGCCGAGGACGCCGCCCTTGATCCAGCCGATCAGGCCGATGGCCATGACGGTGGCTGCGGCCGAGCCCACGAAGGGCCACGGGCTGGGCGGAAGGATGTGGTAGTCGTGTTTGACGGCGCCGGCCATGTTGCTGCTAACCCTTATATCCCTCTGATCACGGTCGCTGGTCCCCCGCGCCGTGGTCGTTGTGAACGCTATAGCCCTCTCGACGGTGCGCCGCCAAGGGGTTCCACGATGCGAGGCGTCGCCGCCGCGGCAACTTTGGTCTTCTTGCCGTCATCGACGGCGGGGAAGAACGTGTAGCTGAGCGTGATCTCGTTCTTTCCGACAGTCTCGGGATCCTTCACGTATTGCGGATCCACGAAGTAGACGACCGGGAACTCCACCGTCTGGTGGGGCTGGATCGTCTGGCTGGAGAAGCAGAAGCACTCCAGTTTCTGGAAATACGGCCCCGCCGATTCCGGCACCACGTTGTAGAGCGCCCGGCCGGTCATCGGCTTGTCGCTGGGGTTGGTGACCTTGAAGAAGGCCAGGCCCGTCTCGCCGATCCGCACGTCCTGGCTGGACTGCACCGCCTGGAATTTCCAGGGCAGCTCGCGGATATTGGCGTCGAAGCGGATGGTGACCTTGCGGTCGAGGATCTTGTCCGGCTTGGCCTCGGCCTTGCGGACCGTGCCGTCGAAGCCCGTCGCCTGGCAGAACAGCTTATACAGCGGGACGGCCGCATAGGCCGCGCCGATCATGCCGAAGAAGGCGGCGGCGCAGATCAGGGCCACCTTGCCGTTACGGCGCGCGGCCTGCTCCTGCGGGGTCAGGTCCGCCTTGGACGGGCGCGGCTTAGGGGTGCGGGTGGGCGACATTGGCGCCGAGCCTCACGAGGGTGACGACGAAGACCATGATGACGAAGGCCACGAGGCCCAGGCCGAGCGCGATATTGCGCCCGTCCCGCGCCTTCTTGGCGACGTCCCTGGACGTTTGGTTGTCGACGGGTTGATTCACTTGAGCAGCTCCAGGGCGTGGACGCCCGACACGGCTTCGCCCAGCAGGGCGGCGAACATCGCAAAGAGATAGAGGATCGAGAAGGCGAACAGATTGCGGGCGGCTTTCGCGCCGGCGGCCTTCTCGTCCTCGGTGACGTCGTAGAGGGCCCGGTCGGCCACGCGCGGATCGGCCGCGTCTCCGGCCTTGCTGGCGAAGACGCGCCAGGCGAGGATCAGGAACACCGCGCCGCCAAGGCCGGCCACCGCAAGATAGATCGGGCCGCCCAGGCCGGTCAGCACCGGCGCCAGGCAGATCGGGATCAGGATCAGGCTGTAGATCAGGATCTGTTTGCGGGTCTCCTTGGCGCCCTTGACCACCGGCAGCATCGGCACGCCGGCCTTGGCGTAGTCGGTGGTGACGTAAAGCGACAGCGCCCAGAAGTGCGGCGGGGTCCAGAAGAAGATGATGGCCACCATCAGCCAGGCGTTCAGCGGCGCCGAGCCCGTGGCGGCGGCCCAGCCGATGGCCGGCGGCAGAGCGCCGGCCAGGCCGCCGATGACGATGTTCTGCGCGGTCCAGCGCTTGAGCCACATCGTGTAGACGACGGCGTAGAAGACGATGGTGAAGGCCAGCAGGGCGGCTGCGAACCAGTTGATCGCGAAGCCCAGGAACATCACCGACAGGATCGAGAGCACCACGCCCAGCGAGGCGGCTTCCTCGCCCTTGACCTTGCCGGCCGGGACCGGACGGCCGCGCGTGCGGCGCATCTGCTGGTCGATGTCGGCGTCGTACCACATGTTCAGCGCGCCCGAGGCGCCGGCCCCGACGGCGATGCACAGCACCGCGATGGCGCCCAGGACCGGATGGATCGGCGCGCGGGCGGCCAGCAGGCCGGTCAGGCCCGTGAACACCACCAGCGACATGACGCGCGGCTTCATCAGCTGGAAGTAGTCCTGCCAGCGCGCGGCCTGAGTCAGATCGGGCCGCGTCGTATCGGGCTGAACGGTCTCCGGGGTCATGGCGAGGGTCTTCGACATCGGGGTGAACATATCGGTCTTGAATGGTCGAAGGGCGCGGCCCGGACCCTTAAGGATCCCGACCGCGCCCCTTTTTGCTTCAGGTCAAACCCGGAAGCCCGGCTTTAGCGAAGCCGGCCTTAGTGGTGGCCGTCTTCCTTGATCACCGGCGGTTCGCTGAACTGGTGGAACGGCGGCGGCGAGGACAGGGTCCATTCCAGCGTCGTGGCGCCTTCGCCCCACGGGTTGGCTTCCGCCGGGCGGCGACGGATCGCGGCTTCCAGCAGCATGATCATGAAGATGCCGACGGCGACCACGGTGATCATGTAACCGACCGTCGAGACGTAGTTCCACTTCGTGAAGGCGTCCGGATAGTCGACGTAGCGACGCGGCATGCCTTGCAGGCCGAGGAAGTGCTGCGGGAAGAAGATCAGGTTCACGCCGACGAACATCACCCAGAAGTGGGCGCAGCCGAGGAACTCGTTGTACTTCACGCCCCACATCTTCTCGAACCAGTAGTAGAAGCCCGCGAAGATGGCGAAGACGGCGCCCAGCGACAGCACGTAGTGGAAGTGGGCCACCACGTAGTAGGTGTCGTGCAGGCTGTAGTCGATGCCGGCGTTCGACAGGACCACGCCGGTCACGCCGCCGACGGTGAACAGGAAGATGAAGCCCATCGCCCACAGCATGGGCGTCTTGAAGTCCAGCGAACCGCCCCACATCGTGGCGATCCAGCTGAAGATCTTCACGCCCGTCGGGACGGCGATGATCATCGTGGCGGCCACGAAGTAGGCGCGCAGGTTGATGCTCATGCCGACGGTGTACATGTGGTGCGCCCACACGACGAAGCCGACGAAGCCGATGGCGACCATGGCGTAGGCCATAGCCAGGTAGCCGAAGACCGGCTTCTTGGAGAAGGTCGAGACGATGTGGCTGATGATGCCGAACCCAGGCAGGATCAGGATGTACACTTCCGGGTGACCGAAGAACCAGAACAGGTGCTGGAACATGACGGGGTCGCCGCCGGCGGCCGGGTCGAAGAAGTGGGTGCCGAAGTTGCGGTCGGTCAGCAGCATGGTGATGGCGCCGGCCAGGACGGGCAGCGACAGCAGCAGCAGGAAGGCGGTGATCAGCACCGACCAGGCGAACAGCGGCATGCGGTGCAGGGTCATGCCCGGCGCGCGCATGTTGAAGATCGTGGTGATGAAGTTGATCGCGCCCAGGATCGAGCTCGCGCCGGCCAGGTGGAGCGACAGGATCGCCAGATCCATGGCCGGGCCCTTGTGGCCGATGGTCGAGAGCGGCGGATAGATCGTCCAGCCGCCGCCGAAGCCATGGCCCGGGCCGCCGTCGACGAACATCGAGGTGACCAGCAGGACCCAAGCGGCGACCAGCAGCCAGAACGAGATGTTGTTCATCCGCGGGAAGGCCATGTCCGGCGCGCCGATCATGATCGGGACGAACCAGTTGCCGAAGCCGCCGATCATGGCGGGCATGACCATGAAGAAGATCATGATCAGGGCGTGGGCGGTGACCACGGCGTTATAGCCGTGCTTCCCCTTGAAGATGCCCATCTGCGCCAGCATGCCGGTGTCGGAGAACACCTGGATGCCCGGCTCCATCAGCTCCCAGCGGATCAGGCCCGACAGGGCGCCGCCGACGATGCCCGCCATGATGGCGAACAGGATGTACAGCGTGCCGATGTCCTTGTGGTTCGTCGAGAAGAACCAGCGGGCGATGAAGGGCGGCTTGTGGTCGGCGTCGTCGTGACCGCCGTGCGCGTCGTGAGTGTCTGCGGCGTGAGCCATCGGACTTCTATCCTACGATCGTATCTTAGGCCGCCGGCGCGGCGGGAGCCGCGGCCGGAGCGGAAGCGGGAGCGGCGGCGGGAGCCGAAGCGGGGGTCACGGCGGCGGCCGGAGCCGGCGGCGCCACCTTTTCCTTGACCCAGGCGTCGAACTCGCCCTGCGAGACCACCTGGATCTCGATCGGCATGTTCGAGTGGTCGACGCCGCAGAGCTCCGAGCACTGGCCGTAGTAGACGCCGGTCTTCTCGGCCTTGAACCAGGTTTCGTTCAGGCGGCCCGGGATGGCGTCGATCTTCAGACCGAAGGCCGGAAGGGCGAAGGCGTGGATCACGTCGGCGCCGGTGACCTGGACGCGGACCACCTGGCCCACCGGGACGACCATCGCCTTGTCGGCTGCCAGCAGGTACGGGACCTTCTTGGCGTCGGCCTGCTCCTTGGTGAGCGGCAGCGACACGATCTCGCTGATCTTCTGGTCCGGGTACTCGTAGCCCCAGTACCACTGATAGCCCGTGGCCTTCACGGTCATGTAGGGCTTGGGCATGTTGTTGTAGGCGAACAGCAGGCGGAACGAGAAGATCGCGATCAGCATCAGGATCAGCACCGGGACGACCGTCCAGATGATCTCGATCGTGGTGTTGTGGCTGAACTTCGCCGGGACCGGGTTCGCTTTCTTGTTATAGCGAACGATGATCCAGATCAGCAGGCCCAGGACCAGCAGGGTGATGGCCGTGATGATCGGCATCAGCACCAGGTTGTGGAAGCGGATCGCGTCGTGCTTCAGGACCGAGGCGGCCGGCTGAAGATCGATCGCTCCCGGCGTCGGCTGGCCCAGCAGATCCTCGGCGAGGGCGTTCCCCGCGAACATCATCGTGGCGGCGAGGGCGGACGCGCCCGTCATGATCCGCCGAATCCCCGAAAATTGCGCCTTCATATCCCTCACGGCCCATTTCGGCGGCGGTTTGAGCCCGATCAAGGCCGCGCCACGCCGACTTGCATATTACGATCCCAGAGCGCCCCACAATCGACTACGCGCTCGTAGAATCGCGCGTCGACGGCAGCCCGCCCAAGGATCGGTCCGGAGGCTGCATACGCGCATCCCTAGCGGTTGCCAAGCGCCAGAGACCACGCGCGCGGCATGGGATTGCCCGTTATCCCGGCCCAGGGCCGCTCCAGTCGAGAACCATTCTCATCAAGCCCAAAAACGTCCGTCCGGATCATTACGTATCGTTCATAAGTAGGTACCTTGCACCACTCAGTACCTGGCGGTAGAAGAGAGCATCAACGGAGGCAAGGACGCCGTGCCGGAAACGATTGAAATCCAACTGAAGAAAGGCGTGCTGGCGCTGTGCGTGCTGGCCCTGCTCTCGCACGCCGACAGCTACGCCTACGAGATCGCCAGCAGGCTGACGAGGGACATCGATATGGGGGAAGGGACGATCTATCCGCTGATGCGCCGCATGCAGTCGGATGGGCTGGTCGAGACCTACCTGGTGGAAAGCCAGAGTGGTCCGCCGCGCAAATACTACCGCTTGACCACCGCCGGGCGCCAAAGCCTGGAGCAGCAGAAGGCCGAATGGTCGGCGTTCTCGCGAGCGGTCAACGACATCGTGGGAGCCGCCGCATGAACCGCGCCGAGTTCATCACCCGCCTGCGTCGGGGTCTCGCCGGCCTGCCGGTGACCACCATCGCCGACATCGTCGCCGATCACGAGGCGCACTTCGCCGACGCGCAAGCCGCCGGCCGCAGCGAGGCCGAAACGGCGGCGGCCCTCGGCGATCCCGACCGCCTGGCCCGCGAACTGCGCGCCGAGAACGGTCTCAAGCAGTGGGAGGAGAAGAAGAATCCCTCCAACGCCCTGGCCGCCGTCCTGGCCCTGCTGGGCCTGGGGGCCCTGGACGTGATGTTCCTGCTGCCCCTGCTGATGGGCGTGCTGGGCGTCCTGTTCGGGATGCTGGTCGCGGTCGTGACCATCTTCATCGCGGGCGGCTTCGTCTTCGCCGCCGGCCCGCTGACCGGACCGCCCGGCGGACCGCTCACCGCGTTCCTGGCGGGGCTGGGCATGATGGGCGTGGCCACGTGCCTCGGCGCCCTGCTGACCCTGGCCACCGTCGGGGTCTTCAACGCGGTCGTCTGGTACGCCCGCCTTCACTTCCGGCTGTTGAAGCCGGCCATGGACCAAGCCTGAGCGGCATTAGGAGGGGACAATGTTGATCCGCAATACGCTCATCGTCGCCGGGGCCAGCTTCGTGCTCGCCGTCGGCTGCTTCGCCGGGGTGGCGGCTCTCGCCGGCCCCGACATTCTCAAGAATGGCTGGACCCTGCCGCTGGAGCATGACGAGACCATCGTCATCCGCGAGAACGGCAAGGTGGTCCGCACCGGACGGCACTTCGTCCGGGGCCGGCACGCCGAGCCCAGCGTCGACCGCACCTTCGCCTGGACGGGCAAGGACGAGCTGATCATCGACCTGCCGGTCGACGTGGTCTTCGTCCAGGGCGCCGAGGCCAAGATCGTCGCCTCGGGCCCCAGGAGCTACATCGACCGCCTGCGCGTCGACGGCGGCCGCATCACCCTGGCCGACAACGACGGCGTCGACCACGACAGCATCACGATCAATGCGTTCGGCGTGCATGTCGAAAGCGACTCCGATCGGGTGAAGATCACGGTCATCGCCCCGGACGTCACCAAGTTCGACGTCCGCGGTTCGGGCGACCTGGAAGTCCGCAAGTACGACCACCCGGCCTTGGCCGTGTCGGTCAGCGGCAGCGGCGACGTCGAGGCCGCCGGCCGGGTCGAGACCGTCGCGGTGGACAATTCGGGCTCGGGCTACGTCAATCTGACCGACCTGAAGGCCATGGACGCGGTGTTCGACGTCTCGGGCAGCGGCGGCGGCGCCCTGTTCGCCACCAACAAGGCCAAGATCGACATCTCCGGCAGCGGCGACGTCGAGCTGCGCACCGAACCCAAGACGGTGACCAGCGAGATCAGCGGCTCGGGCGAGATCCGCCGCGAATACTGATCAGGGCTGCGAAGGTCCTCGCGACAAAAGGGGCGGGGTGACGGACGCGTTCGGAAGGCCTACCTGTAGGCTTATGAACGCTCCGCTCTCCGCCTCTTCCTTGGCCGCCCCTTCCCTTCTGGACGCCGCCGGCGTCGACCGCGACCGCGCCCAGTCGATACTCGGCGAAGCCCTCGCCGGCGCCGACGATGGCGAACTGTTTCTCGAACGTTCGGAGAGCGAGGCCTTCGTCTTCGACGACGGACGCCTGAAAAGCGCTTCCTATGACAGCGGCGAAGGCTTCGGCCTGCGCGTCGTGGCCGGCGAGACGGCCGGCTACGCCCACGCCGCCGAAATCTCCGAAGCCGCCATCCGCCGCGCCGCCGATTCGGCCAGCCTGGCCAAGCGCGGCCACGCCGGCGTCAGCGCCGAGGGTCCGCGCTCGACCAACGAGCGCCTCTACGGCGAGGACGACCCCGTCAGCGCGCCCGACTTCTCCGACAAGGTATCCTTGCTTCAGGAGATCGACGCCTTCGCCCGCGCCCGCGATCCGCGCGTCGTGCAGGTGATGGCCTCGCTGGCCGGCGAGCGCCGCGTGGTCGAGATCCTGCGCGCCGACGGCAAGCTGCTCCGCGACGTCCGCCCGCTGGTGCGGGTCAATGTCCAGGTCACCGTCGAGAAGGACGGCCGCCGCGAAAGCGGATCGTCCGGCGCCGGCGGCCGCGCCGGCTTCGCCGCCTGGATCAGCCCCGACAAGTGGCAAGACCAGGTCGATGAGGCCCTGCGCATGGCGCTGGTCAATCTGGATGCCGTCGCCTGCCCGGCCGGCGAGATGGACGTGGTGCTGGGCCCCGGCTGGAACGGCGTGCTCCTGCACGAGGCCGTCGGTCACGGCCTGGAGGGCGACTTCAACCGCAAGGGCATCAGCGCCTTCTCGGGCCGCATCGGCGAGCGCGTGGCGGCCAAGGGCGTCACCGTGTTCGACGACGGCTCGCTGCCCGGCCGCCGCGGCTCGCTGACCATCGACGACGAAGGCACGCCCACCGAGCGCACGATCCTGATCGAGGACGGCATCCTCGTCGGCTACATGCACGACCGGATGAGCGCGCGCCTGATGGGCATGAAGGCCACCGGCAACGGCCGTCGCCAGTCTTACGCCCACATGCCGATGCCGCGCATGACCAACACCGGCATGCTGGCCGGCCAGGACGATCCCCGGGAAATGATCGCCTCGCTGAAGCGCGGCCTCTACTGCGCCAATTTCGGCGGCGGCCAGGTCGACATCACCAACGGCAAGTTCGTCTTCCAGTGCACCGAGGCCTATCTGGTCGAGGACGGCAAGATCACCGCCCCGGTCAAGGGCGCCACCCTGATCGGCGACGGCCCGTCCGCCCTGACCCGGGTGACGATGATCGGCGACGACTTCGACTTCGACCCGGGCATCGGCGTCTGCGGCAAGTCCGGCCAGGGGGTGCCCGTGGGCGTCGGCCAGCCGAGCCTGAAGATCACAGGCCTGACGGTGGGCGGGACGGCGGTTTAGAGCCTCCGCTCCAGATAGGTCACCGTCTTCTTCCCGCCGTGGATCTCCGCCGTCCCCACGGGGACGAAGCCGAGCGCGGCGTGGAACCTGTCCGAAGCCGGGTTGGGCGGATCGGAATTGACCTCGCAGACGATACGGTCGTGGCCCGCCGCCTTGGCCGCCGCGAACAGGGCGTCATAGAGCCTGCGCGCCAGGCCCCTGCCCCGCGCGCTGTCGGCCACCACGACGCGGTCGACATAGACGAAGCTCGGATAGCGCTCGCGGAACCACAGGTAGTTGACGCTGTCATAGTCGGCCGCCTGGTCGAAGGTCAGCAGCAGGGCGTCGGCCACGCCCACGCGGCGGGCGACGAAGGCCTCGCCGACCAGATGCGTCAGGCCCTCGGGCTCCAGCCACGACAGCTCGACGGCGTGGGCGTTGTTCAGGGCCAGCAGGGCCTCGCCGTCCGCGCCGGTCAGGTCGTCGGTCGTCAGCGGCGTCACAAGGTCGGTCATCGGGCCCCTCCGTCGAGTCACGGACCTATGGGCCAGGCCCGCCCCGCGCAACCTTGCAAAGGTTTAATCCACCTGTCGGGCTTGTAACTTCCCTAGCGGCACGGCGAGCGCCACCCTGGCTCCAGGTTTTCGCCAAAGAGCTTCGGGTAGGAGCGGAAACGGACTTCGGGGTTTGAGCCACCGCGAAGGACGGTCCCACCTGGGGTCGAGGCGCGGCCCCTCCGCGCCTCGTGAGAAGGGCCCCAGTCCATGCTGGGGCCCTTCGTTCCTTTTTTGGCTAGGCTCCAGAGACGTCGGCGACCTGCGGGCCGGTGGTGTCGTCGGCGCCGTGCGACCACTTCTTGAGGATCGGCGACAGCAGCAGGAAGCCGATCCCGATAACCACCGACACCAGGCCGATGATATTGAACACCTTCAGCGAGGCGGCGAGCGCCGCGCCGGGGTCCAGCACCTGGCCGCCGACCGTCTCGGTGGCCGCCAGGCCGGCGATCTTGCCGCCGACCCACTGGGCGATGGCCACGGCCATGAACCAGACGGCCATCATGAACGACACCACCGCCGCGGGCGACAGCTTGGTCATCTGGGACAGGCCGACCGGCGACATGCACAGTTCGCCGGTGGTGTGCAGCATGTACATCAGCGCCAGGAAGATCAGCGGCATCTTGAAGGCGCCGTCGGCGAAGGTGGAGCCCCATTGCAGCAGCAGGAAGCCGGCGCCGACTTGGATTAGGGCCAGGCCGAACTTGACGACCGGGTTGGGGTCCTTGCCGCGCGCGCCCAGGAAGGTCCAGAGCGCGGCCAGGATGGGCGCGAAGATCAGGATCCAGCCGGCGTTCAGGGCCTGGGTCTGCGGGGCGTTGAAGCTGGTGTTGACCCAGAAGGTCGAGGCCGCGTCGATGCCGGCCTTGGCCAGTTGCTCGGGCGTGGCCAGGGTCACCGCGCCGTCGAACAGCCGGACGGGCTCGCGGACGAGATCCAGCTGGACATTGGTCGCGGCGAACAGGCTCAGCGACGAGCCGGCCTGCTCGAACAGCGTCCAGAACACCACCGCGCCGAAGATCAGGAACACGGCCAGGGCGAGACGCTCGCGCTCTTGCTTGTCGCATTTGCGGAACATGAACCAGCCGATGTAGCCCAGCGACGCCAGGATGCCGATGTTCAGGGCGACGCCGACCACGGCGTTGAACTGCACGAGGAAGAAGATCCCGATCAGGCCCAACAAGGACACGGCGTAGATGACGAGTTCGCGGTTGATGGGACCCAGGATTTTTTCCTTCAGGACCTTCGGCTGAGGCGGCTCGGCCTTGCCTTCCAGCCAGGGCTTGCCCAGCACGAAGACCACGAAGCCGGCCAGCATGCCGACGCCGGCCAGACCGAAGCCTGCCCACCAGCCGACGTTCACGCCCAAGAGGCCGCAGAGGATCGAGGCCCAGAACGAGCCAAGGTTGATGCCGTAGTAGTAGAGGGTGAAGCCCGGATCGCGGCGCGGATCGCCTTGCGGGTACAGCTGTCCGACGATGGTCGAGATGTTGGGCTTCAGGAAGCCGACGCCCAGGATGATCAGCGACAGCGAGAACCAGAAGATGTTCAGGTACAGCGGATCGCGTCCCGTCACGTCCAGCTTGTAGTCCGCCTTCGGGAGCACCGCGGGCAGCGGCGCGCCGGCCGGCAGGTCCTTGATCGCGAAGTCGCCGGCCTTGGTCGCGGCCACGTCATAGGGCTTGCCCGCCACCACCAGCCTGGCCACGCGGTCCTGTCCGCGGCCCTCGGCCTGGAACTCATAGGTCGCGCCCTGATAGGTCAGGGTCTGCACGGCGGGCTTGCCTTCGATCGCCATGGCCAGGTGGCCCGCGACGAGCAGGATCGCGCCGAACGCGACCGCCTTGCGCGTGCCCAGCCACTTGTCGGCCAGGAACCCGCCAATCAGCGGCAGCAGATAGACCAGGGCCGTGTAGGAGCCGTAGTGGCCGGACGCGACCTTCGGGTCGAACAGGAAATGCTGAGTCAGATAGAAGATCAGGATGGCGCGCATGCCGTAGTAGGAGAAGCGCTCCCACATCTCGGCCAGGAAGCAGATGATCAGGCCGCGCGGGTGGCCGCGCAGCAGCTGGACCAGGACGGGAATGCCGGTCACGAGCGTGACCAGAATCCCCGCGGCGATGACGATATTCATACGCTAGCCTTGAAACATGACGAGAGACGGGAACCTGACCCCCCGGTCAAATCATCCCCATCGACCCCAATTTGGCGGGGAGAAGATCACGCGGCTGACGGTTTCACAAGCAACGGCTTGCCGTTGACGTGAACGGCCCCATGTTTGCCCCGGGAGCTTGGCGGTCGCCCCGCGCGTTTGGCCAGGCGAACCCTTTAGACGGGAACCCGCCATGAAGATCCCCGACGAAAGCCACCCCATCACCATCGACCGATCGCCGACCGCGGTGCGCGTCCTGTTCGAGGGCCACGAGATCGCCGACAGCGACGACGTCCTGGTCCTGAAGGAAGCCAGCTACCCGCCGGTCTATTACTTCCCGCGCGAGGACGTGCGGATGATGTTCCTGCGCCGAACCGACAAGGTGACCCACTGTCCCTACAAGGGCGACGCCAGCTACTTCACGATCTATCGCGACGCCAAGGTGGTCGAGAACGCCGTCTGGACCTACGAGACCCCGTTCGCGGCGGTCGGCCAGATCGCCAATCGCGTGGCCTTCTATCCCGAGCACGTCGAGTTCGAGCTGGGCGAGTTCAAGGGCGCCGATAGGGTCAGTGTCGACGACGTGATCCGTCACACCGACAGCGGTTCGGGCCGCAGCCAGGCCGATCATTGGCCGCCGAACGTCGACATGCCCGATCCGGAACGGACCGAGCAGGACATCGACCAGCCCTAAAGGGCGCGGGTGCGCTGTAGGGTCCCGCCGGGTTTAAGCCGGCCTTAACCTTTGGGAGCGTGACCATGCGGTTCAGCTCCCGTCAGAGGGGCGCGGAGGAAAACCATGGCCTACGTCTCGTATGATCGGGCTGTTCACGCGACCAACCCCGTTCGCCGCCTCGCCTGGGGCCGGCTCTTCACGCTCGCGGCCGCCATCGGTCTCTGGGCGGGCATCATCGTCGGCGCGCGGGCGCTCCTCTAGGGCGGCGAACTAGTGAGCGTGGCTGGAGACGGCCGCGCCGCCGCGATGGCGGATGACGGTGATCCTGGTCACGCCCCGCGCGGAGCGGGCGGGGCGCAGGTCACCTTCCACAACCAGCCTGAACGGTGCGTCCTTGGCCGCCAGCGCCGCGCCGTCTGCGCGGTCGGCGAGGATTATGCGGTTCGCGCGCGTACCCGGATCCGCCTCGGCTAGGCCCAGCGCAACCGTGTAGCCATCGCTGGCCTCGACCAGCACGACATCGGCCATCTCCGGCCCGTGCAGGGCCTTGCCCGTCGGCGCGCCGGCCTTGGCCAGAACGTCGATCAGCAACGGACCCTCATAGACATGGCTTTCACCGTGGGTCGCGAAGGCGACGGTCTGGCGCGGCAGGGCGGCCAATTCGGCGGCGTTCAAGGCGACAGCCTGGCCGTCTGGCCCGACCAGAGCGAGGTTCTGCGCCAGGACCGGCGTCGCCAGGACGGTCAGCGCGAAGGCGGCCAGCAGCGAGCGAAACATTCGAAACCCTCGTTATGAAGTTAAACCTCATAACGAGATTTCACGCGGCGCTCCACCGCGATCTCAGTACGCGCAGTCGGTGAAGACGCGGCTGATGTCGCCCCCCCATGCGCCGTTGTAAAGCGACAGCAGCTTTTCGGCGGGGGTGACGCCGCTGTCGGCGATCTGCTCCAGCTCGCCCAGATAGATGGTCTCGTCCAGGAAGCCGCCGTTCAGGTTGGCGCGGTTCTTCAGGCCCGACTTGGCGATGGCCACGAAGTCCTTGGCCACGTCCTGGGCTGAGCGGCCGGCGACGGTCGCCTTCAGGCCCAGCTTCGGCACGTCGCGGCGCAGGCCCTCGCGGTCCTCCAGTGTCCAGTCCTTGCAGAGGTCCCAGGCGGCGGCCAGGGCCGCGTCGTCATAGAACACGCCCGTCCACAGCGCCGGCAGGGCGCACAGGCGGCTCCACGGGCCGGCGTCGGCGCCGCGCATCTCCAGATAAGTCTTCAGACGCACTTCCGGGAAAGCGGTCGTCGTGTGGTCGGCCCAGTCCTTCATCGTGGCGATCTCGCCCGGCAGCTCGGGCAGCTTGCCCTCGATGAAGTCACGGAAGGATCGTCCAGCCACATCGATGTACTTGTCGCCGCGCTTGACGAAATACATCGGCACGTCCAGCGCGTAGCGGGCGTAACGCTCGAAATCGAAGCCGTCCTCGAACACGAAGTCCAGCAGCCCCGTACGGTTCGGATCGGTGTCGGTCCAGACATTCGCCCGGGCCGACAGGAAGCCGTTCGGCTTGCCTTCGGTGAACGGAGAATTGGCGAACAGGGCGGTGGCGATCGGCTGCAGGGCCAGGCTCATGCGGAACTTGGCGACCATGTCGGCTTCGCTGGAGAAGTCGAGATTGGCCTGCACCGTGCAGGTGCGCAGCATCATGTCGAGACCCAGATTGCCCACCTTGGGCATGTAGTTTCGCATGATGACGTACCGGCCCTTGGGCATGACCGGCACCTGCTCGCGCGTCCATAGCGGCGAGAAGCCCAGGCCCACGAAGCCCAGGCCCAGCTCGTCGGCGACGGTCTTGACCTCATCCAGGTGCTGGCCAGTCTCGTCGCAAATGTCGTGCATGGTCGCCAGCGGCGCGCCGGAAAGCTCGAACTGCCCGCCCGGCTCGAGACTGACATTGGCCCCGTTGCGTTCCAGGCCGATGACGACCTCGCCCTCCATCACGGGCTTCCAGCCGAAGCGCTGAAGCCCGGTCAGCAGGGCATGGACGCCCTTGTCGCCTTCGTACGGCACCGGCGCGTGCGAGCCGAGATAGAAGCCGAACTTCTCATGCTCGGCGCCGACGCGGAAACGCTCCTTGGGCTTGGACCCTTGAGCGAAATATTCGGTCAGATCAGCGAGCGTCAGTTGACGCTCTTGGACGTTAGCGGTGTCGGCCATGCAAGCCGTCCCTCCCCAGGGTGCGATGCTGCGGGAGGAGAGGGCCCATTCTCTCCGCCGACGGCGAACTTCAGTCTCGCCCAGTTGGGCGTTTTCTTTGCGAACCTCAAGGGGCGACCTTGAGCATATATTTTTACCGCCAATCCCCAGCGGCCGCCTGCCAGAGGGTCATGGCCGAGATCGCGGCGGTATCGGCCCGCAGGATGCGAGGGCCGAGCGACACCGGCGTGACGAAGGAAAGTCCCCGCAGCCGCTCGCGTTCCTCAGGCGCGAACCCGCCTTCCGGACCGATCAGGATGGCCGCAGGCGCGCCTGTTCCCGCCAGCGCTTCGATCGCCGGCTTCGCATCGCCGCCCTCGTCGCAGAACACCAGGCGCCGGGCCGAATCCCAGTCGTCGAGAATCTTGTCCAGCTTCACCGGGTCGGCGACCTCGGGCACGTCCAGGCGGCCGGTCTGCTCGGCGGCCTCCATGGCGATGGCGTCCAGGCGGCCGAGCTTGACGAAATCGACGTTGGTGCGGCGGGTGACGGTCAGCCGCACCCGCCGCGCCCCGAGCTCGGCGGCCTTCTCGACGATGGTCTCGACCCGGCCGCGCTTGACCATGGCGATGATCAGATCGAGGTCGGGCCCGGTCTCCATTGGCCGGGTCTGTTCCTCGGCCTTCAGCAGGCAGCCGCGCTTGGTCGACTCGATGATGGCCGCGCGCCACTCGCCGTCACGGCCGTTGAACAGCGCCACCTCGGCCCCGACGCCCAGACGCATCACCGATGTCAGATAGCGCGACTGGTCGACGGTGGGGACGACGCCGGCCCCGGCGGAGAGATCGTTGGGAACGAAAAGACGGATCATGCGGCTCTTCTAGCGCAACTCCTCTTTCCGGGGGTAGGCTCCGCGCATGAGCAAGCACGACGACTACGAGAACGAACTCGCCCAGCTTCAGCTGGCCCTGATCGCCATGCAGAAGAAGGCGATCAAGGACAGCTGGAAGATCCTGGTGGTCTTCGAGGGCCGCGACGCCGCCGGCAAGGACGGCACGATCGCGCGGGTCACCGAGCACCTGTCCAAGCGCGCCACCACGGTCGTGGCCCTGCCCAAGCCCAACGACCGCGAGCGCAGCGAGTGGTACTTCCAGCGCTATGTCGACTACCTGCCGGCCTGCGGCGAGGCGGTGATCTTCAACCGCTCCTGGTACAATCGCGCCGGGGTCGAGCGAGTGATGGACTTCTCCACGCCCGAGCAGCAGGAGCAGTTCCTGCGCGACGTGCCCGCCTTCGAGCGGATGCTGGTCGAGAACGGCCTGCGCTACGTCAAGTTCTGGCTCGACATCAGCCGCGAGGAGCAGGCTCAGCGCCTGAAGGCCCGCCGCGAGGACCCGCTGAAGGCGTTCAAGACCAGCGACCTGGACAAGGTCGCCGAGGAAAAGTGGGACGACTACACCAAGGCCCGCGACGAGATGTTCATGCGCACCCACAGCGACGTCGCGCCGTGGATCTGCGTGCGCGCCGACCACAAGAAGGAAGCCCGGCTCAACGTCATCCGCTGGCTGCTGCACGCGGCCGGCGACAAGAAACTGGCCAAGGGCGTGGCCAAGCCGGATCCCAGCGTGATCTTCTCGTTCGAACCGGCGGCCCTGAAGGATGGGCGGCTGGCGCGTTAGCGCGCCTTTCGCGCCGCCCGCTCTGCGGCGATCTCGAGATTTCGCGCCACGCAAAACGAGACGATGTCCCGGACAAGCTCCGGCGGCAGCGGGTTTTCGGGCTGGAAGCGGATCGTGCCCTTGGCGGTTTCGAACCCGGCCAGGCGCTCGGCGAACGCCTCGATCACCGCGCCCGGATAGAAGGCGCAATGCCTGGCGGCCGCGCCGAAATGCACGAGATTGCCGTTCAGCTTGAAGGTCGGCAGGCCGTAGCTGATCGTCTCCTCGGCCTGCGGGACCACCGCGCGGATCTGGCCGCGCAGGGTCTCGAGGGCCAGGCGCTGCTCGGCGGGCAGCTTGGACAGATAGTCGTCGATGGACGCGGCGGGGGGCTTCATCATCGGGTGCTCCTCAGATCGCTTGGACCAAAGAACGTCCGGGACGGTCCCCCGCCGACATCGCTTGCCCTTATTTCCCGGCGTACAGCGCCATGACGTCCCGGCGGAACGCGGCGCCGCTGTCGGGGCGGCTGTAGAACATGTGCCCGCCCGGATAGTTGGCCAGGGTCACGCGACCATTGGCCGTCGCCGGGATGGCGTCGACGATCAGGCGCGAGGCGAAGAACGGGCACGACAGGTCGTTGTAGCCGTGCACGATCAGCACCTTCAGCTTCGGATCGACCGAGACGACCTTGCGCAGGTCGGTGACCGATTCGGTATCGGCGCCGCGACCCCGATCCCACAGGCGGTTGACGTTGCCCGACAGGGCCTCGTAGCGGGCCTCGGGCTTCCAGCCGACGACGCGGGTGGTGAAGTCGACAATGGCGCTGGTGGTCGGCGCGATGATCGCGTCGAGGATCGGGTCGTTGACCTCCTGCTCGGGCGCGTTGGGGAAGGGATCCAGCGCGGTGACGTTGCTGTCGTAGCGGCTGCCCAGGCGCCCCTTGTCACGGAACACCTCGCGCAGGAACGACTGGGTTTCCAGGCGGCCGCCAGCGCGGCGGACATAGGTCGGATCCAGGCCCGTCATGGCCGAGACCTTGGTCGTCAGACGGTCCAGGGCGGCGGGGTCCGAGCCCTTCATCAGGTCGACCATGTATTCGCCGCGCGTATAGTCCTCGACGGCCTTGATGGTCTCGGGCGTCAGCTTGCCGTCGCGCTCCAGCTTGGCGGCGGCGATGGACGGCAGGGTCCACATGGCCGGCAGGGGCGAGACCTCCTGGCTGGCGCGGCCGGCGCTGGACAGCAGCGGCGAGACCAGCACGACGCCCTTCACGGCGACGCCGAGGTCCGTCTGCAGCTCATAGGCCAGGCGCGGGCCGCGGAAGCCGCCATAGCTTTCGCCGACCAGGTACTTGGGCGAGGCCAGGCGCTCGGTCTTGACCAGGTAGTCGAAGACGATGCGCGACAGGTAGTCGATGTCCTGCTTGACGCCATAGAAGCGCTTCTTGGTCTCGTCCTCGCCGACCAGCGAGCGCGAGAAGCCGGTGCCGACCGGGTCGATGAACACCAGGTCGGTGAAGTCCAGCCAGCTGGCGGGATTGTCTTCCAGCTTGCTGAATGAGGAGGGGCTGTCGCCCTCGGCGCCGAACTGCACGCGCTTGGGGCCCAGGGCGAAGTTCAGATAGACCGAGGCCGCGCCAGGGCCGCCGTTGAAGGCGACCGTGATGGGGCGGTTGGGATCACGCGGGCCGTCGACGATGTACGAGGTGTAGACCACCTCGGCGACCTTCTTGCCCTTCTCGTCGCGCACCGGCAGCACGCCGACGGTCGCGGTGTACGCGACCACCTTGCCGCCGATCGTCGCCGTCTGCTTGACGGACTTGTCGGCCGGAAACGCCGGCAGGTCGGACTTGGCCTCGGCGGCCGGCTTGTCGCCGCCCTTGTCCTGGGCCAGGGCCGGCGCGCCGCCAAGCACCGCCGTGACGAGAAGGGCCGCGACGCCGGCCCGGAAAAGCTGTTTCATTACTACCCCTCCAAAGAGGGAGAAATTGCTAAGCCAAGCGGGGAAGCTTCACAACCGCGCGCGGGCGTGATGGTCTGAGGCCGACAAGGGGAGACGCCGGATGAGCTCGACCGACGCCATGACGGCGCGAAAGACGGCGGCGACGCGCCTGGCCATCGGCCTGGCTCAGGGGATCGCCCTCTTCCTGCTGCAGAAGGCCGACGAGTCGAAGGCCTGGCCGGCGACCGTACCGATGCTCTATGCGCCCCTGCTGGTCTGCGCCCTGATGGTCCCGATGATTCCGCTGGCCGCGCTGTCGGCCATGCGACGCGCGGCGCTGATCGCCTGGACCGTCCTCGCGACCGGCCTGACCGCGGTCCTGGCCGTCCACGCCGCCTGGACCGGAGCCGAGCCTCAACGCCTGGGCGCGGGCCCTCTGTCGCCGCCGATCTTCATCGCCGCGGCCGCCTTGCTGTTCATCGCCCATCACCTGGTCCAGCCGGCCGACGCCGCCCGCAAGCCGGTCGCGCCCTATGCGGACTATTTCGACCTGGCCTTCACCAACCTGATCCGGCTGTTCCTGTCGCTGGCTTTCACCGGGGCCTTCTGGCTGCTGCTGTTCCTGGCGGGAGCGCTGTTCAAGCTGATCGGCGTCCAGGCGATCCAGAAGCTGATCGGCGAGACCGCCTTCGCCTTCCCGGCTACCGGCCTGATGTTCGCCGCCGCCGTCCACATGGCCGTGCAGTTGACCGAAGCCCGCGCCGGCCTGGTGCGCGGCGTGCGCACGGTCGGCCTGACCCTGCTGGCCTGGCTGTCGCCGCTGATGGTGGTGATCGCCGGCGGGTTCCTGGCCACCCTGCCCTTCACGGGCCTGGCCCCGCTGTGGGGCACCAAGGCCGCCGCGTCCCTGCTGCTGTCGGCCGCCGCCGCCCTGATCATCCTGGTCAACGCGGCCTATCAGGACGGGGTCGAGCCGCCCTCGACGATCCCGCGCTGGGCGGCGCGGATCGCCGGCCTGCTGCTGATTCCGATCGTGATCCTGGCCGCCTACGCCCTGTGGCTGCGGGTCGACCAGTACGGCCTGACGCCCGACCGGGTGGTCGCCGGCGCCTATCTGGTGGTGGCGATCGGCTTCACCATCGGCTATGCGATCGCCGCCCTGAGGCCCGGTCCGTGGATGAAGACCCTGGAGCCGACCAATCTGATCATGGCCGCCCTCTCGGTGCTGCTGCTGCTCGCCCTGTTCACCCCGATCGCCGATCCGGCGCGCCTATCGGTGGAGAGCCAGGTCAAGCGGCTGGAGGGCGCCAAGGTCACAGCCGCGAAGTTCGACTTCCAGTTCCTGCGTTTCGACAGCGGACGGTACGGGCGGCTGGCGCTCGACCGCCTGAAGGCCCACCCCGACGCCGAAGTCGCCAGGCGTGCTGGCGAGGCCGCCGCCAGTACGGAGAAGCGCTACGCCGCCAGCGAAGCGCGCCCCAATTTCAAGGCTATGGCTGTCTATCCGGTTGGCAAGACTCTGCCCAAGAGCTTCACCACGCAGGACTGGTCGAAGCCGTCGGGCTCGAACTGCACTGGCGCGGCCATGCAGTGTCCGGCCCTGATCGCCGATGTCGACGCCGACGGTAGGGACGAGGTCCTGCTGGCCGAGGGCGACCGCCTGAAGGTGTTCTCGGAAGGCGCGGATCACACCTGGAGCCTCACCGCGATCGCCATGGCGGGTTGCGAGAGCTATGACCTCGAAACCTGGATGAAGGGGGGCCCGCCCGCGCTGGGCGAGCCCGTCACCCGTCGCGACCTGATCCTCGATGGTCGGCGCCTGTCCCTCCAGCCCGCGAGCAAGGACTGCCAGGCCAGCGGCGCGGCGGCCGCTCCGCCGAGGGACGGCGGTGTCAACCCCGACAAGAAGTGACTACGCCACGCCCGCGCTGATCGCGTTCAACCGGGCATAGACCCCGCCCCCCGCCGCCAGCTCGGCATGGCGGCCTTCCTCGACGACGCGGCCGCCCTGGAAGACCAGGATGCGGTCGGCGCCGCGCACGGTCGACAGGCGGTGGGCGATCACGATGGTCGTGCGCCCCTCCATCAGCGCCTCGGCGGCGGCCTGGACCTGACCTTCCGTCTCGACGTCCAGCGAGGAGGTCGCCTCGTCCAGGACCAGGATTGGCGCGTCCGTCAGGAAGGCGCGCGCGATGGCCACGCGCTGGCGCTCGCCGCCCGACAGCTTGACGCCCCGCTCGCCCACCAGGGTGTCGTAGCCCTTGGGCAGGCGCAGGATGAAGTCGTGGGCGCGGGCCTTCTTCGCCGCCGCCTCGACCTCCTCGCGGGTCGCGCCGGGACGGCCGTAGGCGATGTTCTCGTAGAGCGAGCGGTGGAACAGGGCCGGATCCTGCGGCACCACCGCGATGGCGCGGCGCAAGCTGGCCTGCGTCACTTGCGAAACGTCCTGGCCGTCGATGATCACCGCCCCGTCCTGCAGGTCGTGCAGGCGCTGGACCAGCTTGACGAAGGTCGACTTGCCCGAGCCCGTCGGCCCGACCAGCGCCACCCGCTCGCCGGGCGCGATCTTCAGGGAGAAGTGGTCGTAGAGCGGCGCGCCGGCCGCCTTGTAGCGGAAGGTCACGTCCTTGAACTCGATCGCGCCCGCGCCCGGCTTGAAGTCCGGCGCGCCAGGGGCGTCGGCGATCTGCGGCTCAAGGCGCGTCCAGGCGGCGACGTCCTCGGTGTCGTCGATGCCCTTCTGCAGCATGCGGATATTCTCGCCCAGGTTCCGCAGATAGCCGCTCATCAGCATGAAGGCGGTGATGGCGAAGGCGACGTCGCCCGGCGTGGCCGTGCCCTTGGCCCAGCCCCAGACCATCGCGCCGGTCAGGCCCGCCTGCAGCACGACCAGCAGCAGGTTCTGGCCCAGCCAGACGTCGGTGAAGCGGCTCCAGGTGACCATGACCGCGTCACGCCAGGCGGCGGTGACCTCGGCCAGGCGCGCGGCCTCGCGCTGTTCGGCGCCGAAGCTCTTGACGGTCGGGTTGGAGGTCACGGCGTCGGCCAGGGCCCCGCCGATCTGGGAGTCCAGGGCGTTGGAGCGCAGGTTGCTGGGCCGCACATAGCGCTCGGTGATCCACAGGTTTACCGACAGATAGGCCACGACCACCACCAGCGACACCGCGCCCGCCAGGGGCTGGCGCAGCAGCATGCCGATCGACAGGCCGACCAGCACGATGATCCCCGGCCCCAGCCAGATGGTCACCGCGTCGGTGACGCTGTCATAGCCCCACATGGCCCGGGTCAGCTTGCGCACGGTCGCGCCGGCGAAGCTGTCGGCGTGCCAGTCCGACGAGAAGGCCTGGACCTTGGCGAAGCCCTCGTTGGTCATCTCCTCCATGTTCCGGGCCGCCAGCGGGATCCAGAACCGGTGGGCGATGTTGCGGATCACCGCGAAGGCGAAATAGACGCCGATGAACATCGCCAGGGCCGACCAGGCGCTGGTGTCGCCGCGCGGCTTGCTGGTGACGGTGTCGACCAGGTGGCCCGAAGCGTAGGGCAAGGCCAGGTCGAAGGCGATCGCCACCAGGGTCAGGCTGACGCCGAAGCCGAACAGCACCGGCCGCCGCTTCCAGAACCGAGCCACGAAGCCCAGCACCTGGCGGTTGGACAGCGCGCGCTTGCGGGCGCCGATCTCGTCTTCGTCCTCGAAAGCGTCGGTCATGGCGGGGAGATAGGGGTTTCCCGCCCCATAGTCAGCCCTGTCGTTTGGCCCGACGCTTACGCTTGCGCCCGCCGCCGAACGGTCGCCATCGCAGAAACCAGACAATCGCCGGCCCGACCACCGGCACGCGCAGCATCGGCCGCACGGCGTGGGGGCGGGTCTTCAGGAAGCACAGCACCGCGCCGATCCAGAACACCGTGGTCGGCATGCCCGGCGTGACGATCCCCACAGCGCCGGTCGCCAGCAGCGCCCCGCCCAGGCCATCCAGCACCCAGCGCTCGACGCGGCTCAGGCGGCGGCGCGGCTTGCGGGCGGGTTCAGGAGTCATGCGCCCAAGCTAACGCGTCGCGTTCGCGCTCGGAAGCCTTAGAACGCCTCCGCCACCCCGCCCACGCGGCGCGGCGGACGGCTGTTCAGGCCGCGCCGGATCTTCGGGCCGAACTTGGTGGCCGAGGTCAGCCGCGCCACCATGCCGTGGTCGCCAGCGAGGGCGAACAGCTTGCCGGCGGCGGTCCACAGGCGGGTGGTCACAGGGTGGGGCAGGACGATGCCGGCGCCGACGCCGGCCAGCAGCAGGCTCCAGCCGGAGAGACGGATTGCGGCGGTGGTCATAATTGTCGCTCCTGCGAATGACTTGCAAAAGACCTTGACCTCATCGCCCCCACAAATCCAATTGATTGTTTCTCTCGGCGAGATCGATCTTCCCTATGGGATTCCGCGCGGTTTGCGCGGTAAGCCTCGCCACATGACCGCCACCACCGTTCTCCCCGACGCCGTCGCGACCAACTGGGTCGACCGCCACGCGCCGGAGCGCCTGCGCCCTTGGCTGAAGCTGGGACGCTTCGACCGGCCGGCGGGGATCTGGCTGCTGATGCTGCCGGGCTGGCAAGGCATCGCCCTGGCGGCCGCCGAGCAGGGCCGCTGGCCCAACCCGCTGTTGCTTCTCGCGGTGTTCGTCGGCGCGGCTCTGATGCGGGCGGCCGGCTGCGCGTTCAACGACATCGTCGACCGCGACTTCGACGCCCAGGTGGCCCGCACCGCCATGCGGCCGATCCCGGCAGGGCTGATCACCGTCAAGCAGGCCTGGCTGTTCCTGATCGGCTGCAGCCTGGTCAGCCTGATGATCCTGCTGACCCTGGGCTGGGTGGCGATCGGGCTGGGCGTGCTGTCGCTGGGCCTGGTGGCGGGCTATCCGTTCATGAAGCGGATCACCTGGTGGCCTCAGGCCTGGCTGGGCCTGACCTTCAACTGGGGCGCCCTGCTGGGCTACGCCGCCGCGACTCACCACCTGTCCTGGTCGGCCGCCCTGCTCTACGCCTCGGGCGTCTTCTGGACCCTGGGCTACGACACGATCTACGCCATCCAGGACATCGAGGACGACGCCCTGGCCGGCATCAAGTCCTCGACCCGACGCCTGGGCGACCACGTCCAGATTGGCGTGGCGGGCTTCTACCTGGCGAGCTTCGTCTGCGTGGTCGCGGCCGGCTGGGTCGGAAACATCGGGCCGCTGTTCCTGCCCTTGGCCGCCTTGTTCGCCCTGCACCTGTCGCGCCAAGCGGCCGCCGTCCGCATCGACGACGGCCAAGGCGCGCTGAAGCTGTTCAAGTCCAACGCCGTGGCGGGACTGATCGTGTTCGCGGGACTGGTCGCCGGACTGTGGAAGCCGGGCGTGCGGTTCTGACGTCTAGAATGGCCCTTGCTGGTACACCCGCTCCATCACCGTGTTCAGCTGGCGAATGCGGTTGTCGTAGCTACGCGCCAGGCAGGCGCGGTTGCCGCCGCAGGTCTTGCGCGCCGCCAGCCACGCGCGCTGGTCGTCCATGATCGCGCCGCGCCCGCCCATCGGCACCAGGTGGCGGGTGATGCCGTAGAGCTGGTCCATCCGGACATCCTGGTCGTTGAGATCGCGATTGGCGCAGATCGCCTTCTCGTCGGCGGCGCGGGCCTTGCGGCAGTCGAAGCTGGCGGCGGCGGCGGGCGTCGCGCCCATGGCGAAGACGCCGGCGCAGGCGGCGGTCAGAACGAAAGCGGGGATCAATCGGCGCATGGCGGCTCCAAAAAGTGACGTCGGGTCATCCTGTCAGGCCTAAGCTGAATGTGCGATGATCGTTCCATGGCCGTCGCACCCCGCGTCAAACCGCAGGATCTGTTCACGCCCGACGAATGGACGCGCATCTCCGCGCGCTCGTCCTGGCGCGGGATCTTCATGGTCGCCCACGCCTGGGCGGTGATAATCGGCGCCGGGGCGCTGTTCGTCTTCTTTCCCAACCCGCTGACCTACGTCCTGGCCGTGATGCTGATCGGCGCGCGCCAGCTGGGCCTGGCCATCCTGATGCACGAGGCCGCGCATGGCGGGCTGCATCCGAACCTCAAGGTCAATGACTGGCTGGGCGAGTGGTTGTGCGCCGCCCCGACCGGTGCGTCTCTCGCCAGCTATCGCCCCTACCACCTGACCCACCACAAATACGCCCAGCAGGCCGAGGACCCGGACCTCGTCCTGTCGGCGCCCTTCCCAACCACGCGGGCCAGCCTGCGCCGCAAGATCATCCGCGACCTGACCGGCCAAACCTTCTTCAAGCAGCGCTTCGGGCCTTTGCTGGGCAAAATGAAGGGGGATCAGCCGAAAGGCGCGATCTTCGCCGGCGAGGTGGCCCGGCAGAAGCCGTTCCTGCTGTGGAACCTCGGCATCCTGATCGTGCTGTCGGCGCTCGGCCTCTGGTGGGCTTGGTTCGCCCTGTGGATCGTGCCGATGGCGACCTGGTTCCCGCTGGTCACCCGCCTGCGCAACATCGCCGAGCACGCCCTGGTGGCCAAGGACGAGCCCGACCCGTTCCGCCACGCTCGCACCACCCACGCCAACTGGATCGAGCGCGCCCTGATCGCGCCCTATCACGTCAATTTCCACGCCGAGCACCACCTGTTCATGCACACCCCGTGCTGGAACCTGCCGATGGCGCACCGGCTGCTGGAGAAGAAGGGTCTGACGTCGGGCATGCTGACCGCGCCGGGTTACCTGACCGTGCTGAAGGCCGCCTCGAGCAAACCGGTCGCCGCTTAGCCTGGGGCGCGCTCTTGTTCGTCGGCGAGCCTGTTTTTCCGTTTCCGCTGTTTCACATCTGAACCGGACAGGCTCTAAGGCCGGCATGATCGTCCAGACCCTGGAAGGCCGCCGGGCCTTCATCCGCGACAACACCCGCTTCCAGCCGACGCCACACGCGCCGGAACTGTCGCTTCACCTGGCCGACGAGATCACGCCGATCTGGAAGCTGACAGAAGAGGCGCTGGAAGAGATCGGCCTGCCGCCACCCTTCTGGGCCTTCGCCTGGGCCGGCGGCCAGGCCCTGGCGCGCTACATCCTCGACAACCCCGAGACCGTCGCCGGCAAGCGCGTGATCGACTTCGCCACCGGCTCGGGCATCGTCGCCATCGCGGCGATGAAGGCCGGCGCGGTCAGCGTGCTGGCCGCCGATATCGACGTCTTCTGCGAGGCGGCCGTCGGGCTGAACGCCGAGGCCAATGGCGTCGTGGTCGCCTTCACCGATGTGAATCTTCTGGACGCTCCGCCGCCGGAAGCCGACGTCCTGCTGGCCGGCGACATCTGCTACGAAAAGCCGATGGCCGAGGCGGTGATGGACTGGCTGCGGCAGGGCAGGACCAGCGGCGCCAGCGTGCTGATCGGCGATCCGGGCCGCACCTATTTCCGCAGGGACGACCTGGTGAAGCTGGCCGAGTATCAGGTCGAGACCACCCGCGAGCTCGAGGACTTCGCCGTGAAGCGCACGAGCGTCTGGACTCTGCCCTAGCGGCGAACTAGAACATTTAGAGAACATCGTTTTCGGGAGAGCACCCATGCGTGAGGACGGCAAGATCGACTATATCGAGTGGCCGGGCGGCGACCTGCCGGCGACCAAGAGCTTCTATTCGGCCGCCTTCGGCTGGAGCTTCGTCGACTACGGCCCCGACTATGTCGCCTTCGAGGGCCAGGGCGCCGATGGCGGCTTCGCCAAGCCGCAGGAGGGCGCGACCGACCGTCCGCTGGTGATCCTCTACGCCCACGACCTTGAAGCCATGCTGGACAAGGTGGTGAAGGCCGGCGGCGTTGTCACCGCCCCGATCTTCAGCTTCCCCGGCGGTCGCCGCTTCCATTTCACCGACCCGTCCGGCAATGAGCTGGGCGTCTGGAGCGCGACGGGGATCGAGTAGACCATGCGTCTGGTGAGCGTGAGCATCTTGCTGTCGGCGATGGCCGGAGCCGCTTGGGCGGAAGATCCGCCGCCGGCGCCCGTGCCGGCCGAGGTTGGCGCGCTGCAAGGCTGCTGGCGCGGCGGAGGCGACGTCATGGGCAAGGCGGTCGAGATCACCCTCGCCGCCAAACCCGTCGCGCTGGGGACGATGTTGGCTGTGGACGCCGACAGCCGCGCCAAGGCCGATCCCAAGGATCGCTACGCCGCCCACCTGGTGTTCGGCGGTCGGGGCGCGGCGCCGAAAGGCGGCGAACCCACCGGCGTGTCTGGCTTCTGGTCCGACAGCTTCGGCGGCGACTTCACCGCCGTCGGCCGGGGCGCGGCCCAGCCGGGCGGATTCGACATCGCCTACGCCTATCCGGACGCCAGCTTCGTCAACCGCTGGCGGCGAGACGGCGACAAGTTGACCTGGACGATCGTGATGAAGAGCGGGGCCAAAGAGACGCCGTTCGCCCGCTACGACCTGGCCCGGACGACCTGTCCGGCATAGCCTCCGCCCCATCAAACCGTCACACGGTGTCGCTACCGTCCGCCTCCTGACGATCAAGCTCAATTCGGGCAGGAGCGGATGGGCGACAAGAGTTGCGGCGACTGCGGCCTGTGCTGCAAGGTTTTGGCCATCGAGGCCCTGAACAAGGCCGACGGCGTCTGGTGCTCGCACTTCAGGAAGGGCGGCGGCTGCGGCAATTACGAACGACGGCCCCAGGCGTGCCGGAGCTTCATGTGCCTGTGGATCACGTCCGAAAGGCTGGGCGACGCCTGGCGGCCGGACAAGGCCGGCTTCGTCCTGTATTCCGACCGCGACGGCAAGCGCCTGAACGTGGTGGTCGACGCCAGCAAGCCCGCCAGCTGGCGGCGCGAGCCGTACTATTCCTACATCAAGAACATGTCGCGCCGGGCGCTGGATGGGTATGAGCTGGTGGTCTGCATCGGCGACCGCCGCATCGTGGTGTTCCCCACGGAAGAGATCGACCTGGGCGTCCTGCCGCCCGATCGCAAGCTGGTCAGCGGCTATGTCGAACGCGACGGCGGCCTGACGCCCTTCGCCATGGTGCTGGCCGACGCGGACTAGAACCGCGGGTGGAACGCCCTCGGCCTCCACTCGAAGTCCCGCATCGCCGCGGAGCTGTCGAAGGTCAGGTCCTGGCCCATCCGCGCGCCCATGGCCACCGTCGCACCCGGATAGAACGGCTTGGCCAGCCGCATGATCAGGCCAAACAGCCAGGTCGGCATCGGCAGGCTGCGCGGAGTCTTGCCCATACCCTCGAAGATCCGGTCGACCATCAGGCGGTAGGTCACGGTCTCGCCGCCCACCAGGTCATAGGCTCGGTTCCTCGTCGCCGGCGCGTGGGCGGCGGCCAGCGCGCCAGCCGCCAGATCCTCGGCATGAACCGGCTGGCGCAGGCCCGCGCCGTCGCCCGACAGCGGCATCACGTGGAAGCGGCGGATCAGGCGGGCGATGCGGCTGACGTTCTCGTCGTGACCCTCGTCATAGATCAGGGTCGGCCGCAGGACGGTCCAGGCGACACCGTGCTCGGCGCACCAGGTCTCGACCGCCGCCTCCGCCTCCGCCAACCTCCGCGCCACCGCTCGCTCGCCCTCGTCCGGCGAGTCGACCTTGGTGAAGCGGCTGGTCGAGGAGAAGGCGATCAGGCGCTCCATGCCCCGGCTCTTGAGCGCCGGCAGGGCTGGCGGCAGCAGCCAGATGGGCGACAACGCGAACACCGTCGCCGCCACCGGCAGGCGATCGTCCAGGTCGGGATCCTTCAGGTCGCCGCCGATCCAGCAGGTCTCTTCGGCCGGCGGGCGCCGGCTGAACGCCGTCGGGTCCAGCCCCTCGGCCTTCAGCCGCGCCAGCAGGTGCCCCCCGATCAGGCTGGTCGCGCCCAGCACCAGGACCGGCGTCTTCAGGGTGTTCTCAGCGTCCATTCCCCACATATAGTCGCGCTGGGGAAGAGAGCCCATGACCTACGACGACGTCAGAGCGTTCGCGTTCAAATTGCCCGGGGTCGAGGATGGGACCGCCTATGGCCGGCCCTGCCTGAAGGCGCACGGCAAGTTCCTGACCCGCCTGTTCGAGGACGGCGAAAGCCTGGTCTGCCCCGCCGTGCCGTCCGATGAACGCGAGATGCTGGTCGAGGCCGAACCGGACGTCTTCCATGTCACCGACCATTTCAGGAACTACCCCTATGTCCTGGTGCGCCTGGCCCAGGCTCATCCGGGCACGGTTGAGCGACTGGTCCTCCGTCAATGGCGCGCGACCGCGCCCAAGAAGCTGCTGAAGGCCTGGGACGACGCCCATCCGACGGCGGCCCCGCCTTGAGGATCCGCGCCGGGCGAGCCTTCGCCATGGTCTTGATCGCCCTCTCGCGCGTTCGAGCCAAGGTGGCGCTGGCCAGGCCAGAGCCTATATGCGCCTGACGTCTTCCCAGGAGTTCTCCATGTCCAAGCTCGTTCCCGCCATCCGTTCGGGCGACGTCCTGATGCCCGCCCTCGGCTTCGGCACCTGGCAGCTGGAGAACGGCACGGCCGTCCCCCTGGTCGAGAAGGCCCTGGCGGTCGGTTACCGCCACATCGACACCGCCCAGATCTATGGCAACGAGCGCGACGTCGGCGCGGGCATCAGGAACAGCGGCGTCAAGCGCGACGAGATCTTCCTGACCACCAAGGTCTGGATCGACAAGTTCCACGATGGCGACCTGCAGCGCTCGGCCGAGAAGAGCCTGGAAAAGCTGGGTGTCGACCATGTCGACCTGCTGCTGCTGCACTGGCCCAAGCCCGAGGCGCCGCTGGCCGAAACCCTGAAGGCGCTGAACGAGGTCCAGTCGCGGGGCCTGACCCGCGCCATCGGCCTGTCGAACTTCCCCTCGGCCCTGCTGGAAGAAGCCGCGAAGCTGTCGGAAGCCCCGATCGCCAACGATCAGGTCGAGTATCACCCCTACCTGTCGATCAAGACCCTGAAGGCCAAGGCCGACGCGCTGGGCGTCTCGATCACGGCCTGGTCGCCGCTGGCCCAGGGCAAGGTCGCCCAGGACCCGGTGCTGGTCGAGATCGGCCGCGCCCACGGCAAGACCCCCGGCCAGGTCACCCTGCGCTGGATCATCCAGCAGGGGATCATCGCCATCCCGCGCACCAAGAACCCGGCGCGGATCGAGGAGAACTTCGACATCCTCGACTTCGCCCTGTCCGACGACGAGATGACCCGGATCCACGCCCTGGCGCGGCCGGACGGCCGGCTGGGGGACTGGCTGGACAAGGCTTATGCGTGGGACGCGGAGTAGCACGTCAAGCGCGGCCCTTGCCAATTTTTGCCAAGAACCGCATCCTGATCCCATGACCACGATGAACATCTCGTTGCCGGACGCCTTGAAGGCCTTTGTCGACGAACAAGTCTCTGGCCGCGGTTACGGGACCAGCAGCGAGTATGTCCGGGACCTGATCCGCAAGGATCAGGACCGCCAGCATCTCCGCACCCTGCTGCTGGACGGCGCGGCCACGCCGTCTGGCGCCAAGGCGGACGCGAAATACTTCGACGCGCTTCGGGCGCGGGTGCGCGACCGCTCTTGAAGTCCAAGGACGTCATACCGCGCGCCCTGGCGGAGCGCGACATCAACGACGCGCTGGATTTCTATCTGGCGGAAGCCAGTCGGAAAGTCGCACTCGGCTTCATCGACGCGCTCGAACGGGCCTATCGGTTGATCGGCGAACGACCGGACGCCGGCTCGAGCCGCTACGCCCACGAACTCGACCTGCCCGGCCTGCGCGGTTGGCCGTTGCGCGGCTATCCCTATGTCGTCTTCTACATTGCCCGCGAGGATCACATCGACGTCTGGCGTGTGCTGCACACAGCCAGCGACATACCGGCCTGGATGGCCGGCGACCCATCCCGAAGCGAGACCGCCCCAACAAAACTCCGTCCGTTTTCAGACGAACCTTGTTTCATCCTGCCCTGAAAGCGCCTAGGTAAGCCTCAACCTGAGCATAACTTACCAGGACCATCAGGATCAGGACGGGGACGATGGACGACGCGGGCGCCAGCTTGCAGGCGACGATGGCGGGGATGGGCCGGACGGCTCGCGAGGGCGCGCATGCGCTTCGCCTCGCCACGCCAGAGCAGCGCACCGCCGCCATCCAGGCCATGGCCGCCGCGATCCGCGAGGACGCCGTCGCCATCCTGACCGCCAACGCCAAGGACCTGGGCCGCGCCGAGGCCAACGGCGTCTCCGGCCCGATGCTGGACCGCCTGGCCCTGGACGAGGCGCGCCTCGAGGGCGTCGCCGCCGGGGTCGAGGCCGTGGCCGCCATCCCCGATCCGGTCGGCGTGGCCACCGCGCGCTGGACCCAGCCCAACGGCCTGGACATCAGCCGCGTCCGCACCCCGATCGGCGTGATCGCCATGATCTATGAAAGCCGCCCGAACGTGACCGCCGACGCGGCCGCGCTGTGCGTGCGCTCGGGCAACGCGGTGATCCTGCGCGGCGGTTCGGAGTGCATCCACTCCAACCTCGCGCTGCACGCTTCGATAGAACGCGGTTTGAAGGCCGCTGGCCTTCCCGCCGCCGCCGTCCAGATCGTCAGAACCCCGGACCGCGCCGCCGTCGGCGCCATCCTGTCGGGTCTGGACAAGGCCATCGACCTGATCATCCCGCGCGGCGGCAAGAGCCTGGTCGCCCGCGTCCAGGCCGAGGCCCGCGCCCCGGTGCTGGGCCACCTGGAAGGCCTCAACCACGTCTTCGTCCACGCCGGCGCCGATATGAAGAAGGCCGTCGACATCGTCGTCAACGCCAAGCTGCGGCGGGTGTCGGTCTGCGGCTCGGCCGAGACCCTGCTGGTCGACAAGGCCGCCGCCGAAAAGCTCCTGCCCCCGATCGCCGACGCCCTGATCCGGGCCGGCTGCGAACTGCGCGGCGACGCCGCCGCCCGCGCCATCGAACCTACGATGAAGAAGGCTACCCCTGAGGACTGGACCACCGAATACCTGGCCCCGATTCTGGCCGTGGCCGTGGTCGACGGCGTGGCCGGCGCCGCGCGGCACATCGCGGCCCATGGCTCGGGCCATACCGACGCGATCGTCACCGAGGACGCCTCAGCCGCCGACGCCTTCGTGGCCGAGGTCGACAGCGCCATCGTGCTGGTCAACGCCTCGACCCAGTTCGCCGATGGCGGCGAGTTCGGCTTCGGGGCCGAGATCGGCATCGCCACCGACAAGCTTCATGCCCGCGGCCCGGTTGGGGCCGAGCAACTGACGACGTTCAAATATGTGGTTCGCGGGACCGGCCAGACTCGTCCCTGAGGCCGGCCGGCCCAACGCTCAGCGTCTTGGCTTCCATCTGGAGCCGGGCATGCGCGTCGGCCTGTTCGGCGGCAGCTTCAACCCGGCGCACGAGGGCCATGCCCACGTGGCCGAGACGGCCATGCGCCGCCTGGAGCTGGACCGCGTCATCTGGCTCGTGTCGCCGCAGAACCCGCTGAAGTCGTCGCACGAAACCCGGCCGGTGGCCGAGCGGATGGCGAACGCCCGCCGCTGGGCGCGCGGCTCGGGCATGATCGTTTCCGACGCCGAGACGCGGCTGGGCTCGCAATACACGATCGACACCCTGCGGGTGCTGCGGGCGCGCTATCCCGGCGTGAAGTTCGTCTGGGTGATGGGCGCCGACAGCCTGGCCACCTTCCATCGCTGGCGGGGCTGGACCCAGATCATGCGCGAGGTGCCGGTGGCCGTGATCTCCCGCCCCTGGATCGCGCTGAAAGCCCGCACCTCGCCGGCCGCCCGCCGCTTCGCCTTCGCCCGCTGGCCCGCCAGCGCCGCGGCCAAGCTGCCCGACGCCCAGTCGCCGGCCTGGGTCTACCTCACGGGACCGCTGAACTTCGCGTCCTCGACCGCCATGCGGGCGCGGCAAAAGGGCTGAAAGCCAAGCTTTCGAGCGTTGCGTGAACGCCTCAGGGCCACTGGCGAATCGGCGTTCGACCATCACCCCCTCACGGTTCGCCCAATTCCGTGCTATGAGGACTATCCACAGCGACCCCATAAGGAGCAATCCGCTGCGTAGCGACCCCGCGCTTAATGCGCACGAAGGCCCGGCCGGCGCCGAGTCCTCGACTGAATCCCCGGGCCTGAGTCTGCCCCTCGATCTCAAGGCGCTGGAGCGCCTGATCCTCGAACGTCTGGATGACGACAAGGCCCAGGACATCGTCCACATCGACTTGGCGGACAAGAGCTCGGTCGCCGACAGCCTGATCGTGGCGTCGGGCCGTTCGCACCGTCACGTCGGCGCTCTGGCCGACCACCTGCTGCGGGCGCTGAAGGAAAACGGCTACGGCAAGGCGCGGGTCGAAGGCCTGCCGCACTGCGACTGGGTGCTGATCGACGCCGGCGACGTCGTCATCCACCTGTTCCGTCCCGAAGTGCGCAGCTTCTACAACATCGAGAAGATCTGGGCGGTCGACGCCCCGCACCGCACCGCGGCGAATTGATCCCTCGTGCTCGGCCGTCGCTCTTCGCTGAGTGACGGCCTAGAGCATTTTCCGATAAGTGTGAAACGGTTATCGGATCGAAAAATGCTCTAAGCTTTTGAAATAGAGCCCTTTTTATCCGATCTGATTGATGCGATCAGATCGGAAAGGGCTCTAGAGCTTCCTTCATGAAGATCACCATCCTCACCGTCGGAAAGCTCGGCCGCATGGTCGAGGCGCAATTGGCCGTGGACTATGCGTCCCGCGCCACCGCCTCCGGCCGCGCCCTGGCCCTGGGTCCGGTCGAGATCCTCGAGGTCGAGGCCCGCAAGCCCGGCAAGGCCGCCGAGGCCGAGGTCCTGCGTCCGCACCTCGACGGCGCCCACGTCATCGCCTGCGACGAGCATGGCAAGACCTGGAAGAGCCGCGCCTTCGCCGATCATCTGGCCCGCCTGCGCGACGACGGGGCGCGACGGGTGGTGTTCCTGATCGGCGGGGCCGACGGCCTGGATCCCTCGATCCTGGCCGCCGCTCACGAGACCATGGCCTTCGGGCCGCAGACCTGGCCGCACGCCCTGGCCCGGGCCATGCTGGCCGAGCAGATCTATCGCGCCGCCACCATCCTTTCGGGCTCGCCCTATCACCGCGATTAGGGCTAGAGCATTTTCCGATCCAACTGGATCGGTGAAATGCTCTAGCGTTCTGTTTTGGCGCATTTTCTGACGACGAACCGGCATCCACTTCGTCGGGAAATGCTCTAGAGGTTGGACGATGTCCCGCTCGCGACTCGTCATCGCCCTCTGCGCCCTGGCCCTCGCCGTCCCGACGGCCGTGGTCGGCTGGCAGCGCGCCGATCGCGCGATCGAGGACCAGCGGGCCAAGGATCGCCAGACCGCCATCGACACCCGCCGCGAGATCGAGGATCTACGGGCCGAGCTGGACCGCCTGGACCACGCCCGCATCGCCGCCGGCGGCGATGTCGACGCCAAGCGGGCGCGGCTGGAATCCCTGAACGCCCGCGAGAACGCCATACTGGCCGACCTGGGCGCCAACCGGCAGCGGCTGTCGCTGCTGCTGTCGGCCTTGCAGCTGTTTCGCCGCGATCCGCCGCCGGCCCTGCTGGTGACGCCGAACGACGCGCGCGACGCGGTGCGCGCCGCGATCCTGATCCGGGCCATGACGCCGGAGCTGCAGCGCCGCGCCGAGGCCTATGGCCGCCAGGCCGTGGCGGTCGGGACCCTGCGCCGCGAGGCCGCCGCCGCCTCGGCGGAACTGTTCACCGCCGAGAGCGCGGTCGCCGACCGCAAGGGCGAGATCGAGCGGCTGATCATCGAGAAGACCCAGCTGGAGCGGGCCTATGCCCAGGAAGCCCTGACCCAGCAGAATGAGCTGCGCACCCTGGGCGCCCTGACCGACGGCCTGGGTCGGGTCGAGGCCACCGGGCCGCTGGTGCTGCGCCCTCCCGCCGCGGGCGAGATCGTGCGCCGCTTTGGCCAGGACATGCCGGCCGGCGGCAAGTCGCCAGGCCTGACCCTGCGCACGGAGAAGGGCCTGACCGTCAACGCGCCGGTCGCGGGGACGGTCGAATACGCCGGCGCGCTGAACGGCTGGGGCGCGGTGCTGATTCTTCGAGCCCAGGGCGCCTATCACGTGGTCGTGGCGGGCCTCGACCAGATTACCGCGTCACCCGGACAATCTGTCGCGGCCGGCGCCCCCATCGGCAAGATGCCGGATCATGTATCTTCGGAGCCGGAACTCTATCTAGAGGTCCGGGAGAACGGCGCGCCGGCCGATCCGGAGCGTTGGCTCAAACAGGAGTCGCGGTAGACGGCTTTTTCAGTAATGGTGGCCGTAATTATACCTCCGGCTTCTGACAGTGGTTGGATGGGGCTAAAATTGGTTTGCGACGCCGCGCGTCGCCAGGGAGCCTTCTGGGCCTAATGCGCAAGTATCTGCTCATCGGAGTTTCGGCCTTCGTCCTCGGCGCGGGGGCCATGGCCTATGTCAGTCCCATCGCCCAGGCGAACAACGCGCCCAAGACCAAGACCTACAAGATGCTCGAGCTGTTCGGCGACGTGCTGGGCACGGTCGAGGACCAGTACGTCACCGAGGTCGACGACAAGAAGCTGATCGAAGCGGCGCTGGACGGCATGCTGACCAGCCTCGACCCGCACTCGGGCTATCTGTCGCCCGACAGCTATGAGGACATGCAGGACACCACCCGCGGCGAATATGGCGGTCTCGGCCTGGAAGTGACCAGCGAGGACGGCGTCGTGAAGGTGATCTCGCCGATGGATGGCACTCCGGCCTCGCGCGCCGGCGTCCAGGCGGGCGACTACATCACCGCCGTCAATGGCCAGAGCGTGCTGGGCCTGACCGTCAACGAGGCGGTCAAGCAGATGCGGGGCCAGCCCGGCGAAGCCGTCACCCTGACCATCGCTCGCGATAAGACCGATCCGTTCGACGTCAAGCTGGTCCGCGAGGTGATCAAGCCCAAGGCCGCCATCGCCCGCATGGAAGGCGACTACGGCTATGTCCGCCTGCCCGGCTTCAACGAGAAGGCCACCGACGCCCTGGTCGCCTCCATCAACGAGCTGAAGGCCAAGAACCCGAAGATGAAGGGCTTGATCCTCGACCTCCGGAACAATCCGGGCGGTCTGCTGGACCAGGCGGTCGGTGTGGCCGACGTGTTCCTGGACGGCGGCGAAGTGGTCAGCCAGCGCGGCCGCGATCCGCGCAATATCCAGCGCTACAACGCCCGTCCCGGCGATCTGCTGAACGGCATGAAGATGGTCGTGCTGATCAACCAGGGCTCAGCGTCAGCGGCGGAAATCGTCGCCGGCGCGCTGCAGGATCGCCACCGCGCCGAACTGGTCGGCCTGACCAGCTTCGGCAAGGGTTCGGTCCAGACCGTGATCCCGCTGCGCGGCGGGGCCGACGGCGCCCTGAAACTGACCACGGCGCGCTACTTCACGCCGTCGGGCCGCTCGATCCAGAAGACCGGCATCGCCCCGGACCTCGAGGTCGCCCAGACCCGCGACCAGGCCCAGGACATCGCCAACCGCGTCTGGTTCAGCGAGGCCAGCTTCAAGAACGCGCTGAACGCCGACGAGGGCAAGACCCGCGTGGGCGTCCACACGCCCGCCGAAGCCCCGCCGACGGCCTTCGACGACAAGAAGGGCGACTTCCAGCTGCAGCGCGCCATCGCCGTGCTGAACGCCGGCGGCGTCGCCAATACGCCGAAGCTGCCCAAGCCGGCGGCCAAGGTCGCCGAGGTCACCGCCAAGGCCGCCGCGGCGGCGGCCGGCAAGCCGGTCAGCGAAAACAAGTAAGGCTTTCCGCCTTCCTCGATCCAATCAGCGCCGCTCCGGGCAACCGGGGCGGCGCTTTTCGTTTCTGCCCTACGCGGCCTTGGCCGCCTCGGCCGCGCGCAGCAGCCGCAGGACATTGCCGCCCCAGATCTTGGCCAAGTCGTCGCGGGTGTAGCCCTCGGCCAGCAGGCGCTCGCTGATCTTCCAGTAGTCCGAGGCGTCGTTCAGACCGGTCACCCCGCCGCCGCCGTCGAAATCGATGCCGATCCCGACGTGGTCGACGCCGGCCACCTTCAGCGCGTGGTTCAGGTGGTTCATGAAGTCCTCGAAGGTCGCCTTCGGGACCGGGTACTTGGCGTCGATGGCCTTCATCTCGGCCATGAAGCCCGCGCGTTCGGCCTCGGTCATCTTGGCCCGCGCGCCCGCCTTGGCCCGCAGCGCCGCCATGGCCGCGTCGCGCTCGGCGTTCTTGGGCGTCTCGATCAAGTAGCTGGAATAGGCGTCGACCTGGATGACGCCGCCGCTGGCCGCCAGGGCCTTGATGCGGGCGTCGTCGACATTGCGCGGATGGTTGAACACCGCCTTGCAGCCCGAATGGGTCAGGATCACCGGCGTCTTCGAGAGTGCGATCAGCTGATCCAGCACTTCGTCGGACGAGTGCGAGCCGTCCAGCACCACGCCCAGGCGGTTGGCCTCGGCGACGAACTGTTTCCCCAGCGGCGACAGGCCATGCCACTCGGGCGTGTCCGTCGAGCTGTCGGCCATGTCGTTGTTCTTGAAGTGGGCCAGGCCCGAGATCCGCACGCCCAGCGCATAGAAGGTCGACAGCAGGGTAACGTCGCCATCCATCGGATAGCTGTTCTCGACGCTGACGAACACCACGCGCTTGCCCTGGGCGGCGATGCGCTCGGCGTCGTCGGCCTTCAGGGCCAGGGCGAACTTGTCGCCGTGCTTGGCGACCATTTCGCGGATCTCGACGCCGCGGATGATCGCCGCGTCGCGGGCCGCCCGCGTGGCCTCGGGCGTGCGCGGTCCCTGGTTGGTGAAGATGGCGAAGAAGCCGCCGTCCAGCCCGCCCTCGACCATGCGGGGATAGTCGATCTGCGAGCCGTCCTTGTCGGCCGAGTGGCGGTCGAGGATGTCCCAGCCCGGCCGGCCGAAATTAGCGGGGGTGTCCAGGTGGGTGTCGAGGGTCAGCAGGCCCTCGTGCAGCTTGCGCGCGGCGGCCGGATCGGCGGCCCAGGCCGTCATGGGCGCGGCGCCGGCGACCAGGGCCAGGGCGGCGGTCGTGGCGAGAAGGAAACGGGTCATGGGTACGCTCGAAAAGGGTCCGGCCGGCCCTTGCAGAGGCCGACCGGAGGGCGGGGACTAGAAGTCGGCGGAGATCGTGAACTGGATCGTGCGCGGCGGCGCCGGGCGGAAGCTGGCGGGCGTGTTCACCGTGGTGTTGATGGTGCCCAGATAGTCCTTGTCGAACAGGTTATCGATATTGACCCGCGCCTTGACCTGGCTGAACGGCCCGGCCGCGAAGCCGTCGCCGATGTCGATATAGGCGTTGACGATGGTGTAGCCGCCGACCTTCTCGCTGTTGATGAAGTTGGTGAAGCGGCTCTCCAGGTGGCGGGCCGAGATGTTCATCAGCAGGCCGTCGAAAGGCTCCAGCGTCACGCCGCCCTGGAACACCCAGTCGGGGAAGTCCGGCACCTTCTTGCCGGCGACGGCCAGGGTGGTCGGCGCGGCCGTGGTGCTGGCGCGATAGTTCAGGACGTCGTCCTGGAACTTGGCGTCGTTATACGAGACGTTGGCGTTGAAATAGGCCTTGCCGGCGAACAGTTCGGGCTTCCACTGGCCGCTGAACTCGACGCCCTTGGCCTTCACCGCCCCGACGTTCTGGTAGAAGGTCTCGGTCGTGCCGCCGCCGCCGGGCACCAGCGAGGCGAAGGCCTGCAGGCGGTTCTTGAACTCGGTCTGGTAGGCCACGATCGAGGCGTTGAACGTCTTGTGGTTGGCGCGGTAGCCCAGTTCCCAGTTGGTCGAGGTCTCGGGATCGGGGCCGGCGACGGTCGGGCTGGCGGCCGAGAAGATGTCGTCGGCGCCGCGCGGCAGGGCCATGTTCTCCGAATACGAGGCGAAGATCTGGTCGCGGCCGGTCACGCTGTAGACCGCGCCGACCTGGGGCAGGAAGCTGTCCTTCCAGTTGTCCTTCAGGATCGGGTGGCGGCCGTTGATATAGTCGGCCGGATTGCGATAGCCGGCGATCTTGTAGTCGATGTCGGTGGCCTTGAAGCCCAGCTCCAGCTTCAGCTTGGCGTCCAGCAGGGTGACGGTGTCCTTGACGAAGAACTGCTTGGTCTCGCGCAGCGACTTGTAGTCGCGCTGGGCGTGGACCCGCTCGTTGAACAACGGCTTGCCGTCGGGATTGCCGTTCTCGACATTGTAGCGGTTCTGGGTGCGGTGATAGTCGTCGTTCTCCAGCCAGAGGCCGGCCTCGATCTTGTTGAAGCCAAGATGCCAGGCGACCTTGGCGGTGACGCCCTTGCGGATCCCGTCGATGCCGGACAGGCCGTACTGGATGCCGCGTGGGGCGACGATGCCCGCCACCTTGCCGACCTCGGCGTCGTAGCTGGCCTTGGACGTGGCGTAGGCCTCCGGCGAGACGCCGTAGCCGCCCTTGTCCTCGTAATAGGCCGTGGTGGTCAGGTCGAAATTGTCGGTGATCGGCGTGTTCAGCGTCAGACCGTAGAGGTGGTCCTTCCGCTTGTTGACGGCGAACTTGTAGTACTGGGCGTAGTTGGCGTTGGAGTACGGCACCCCCGCCACGGCTTCCGGCAAGCTGCCCGTCGGGATCGACAGCGGCGTGCCGAACGGGACCGAGGTCGGCACCGCGCCCAGATAGGCGAAATAGCGCCCCTGGCGGCCGAACACGTCGCCCGCCGTCCCGGCGTACTGGGCCTTGGTGATCGACGGGCTGTCATAATCGAAATAGTCGTTGTGGACGGTCTGGAAGCTGATGTCGCCGCCGTTGGGCAGGTCGTACTTCAGCTTGCCCTCGTAGTGCTTGCGATCGATCGTGCCCGGACCGCGCCACAGATCGCCCTTGATCCACGAGCCGCTGACATAGCCCGACAGCGGACCCACCTTGCCAGACTCCAGGCGCAGGAAGGTGCGGCGCAGATCGTCGCTGCCGAAGGTCTGGCTGATCGCGCCGCCAGCGTCTTGCGACGGGGCCTGGGTGAAGTAGTCGACGATGGGGCCCAGCGAAGCGTAGCTGGGCAGGGCGACGTCGCCGGCCCCAGCCGAGGCGGTCACCCGCAGCAGGTTCTCGTTGTCGACATAGCGATAGATCGGGCTGCCGCCGAACTGGTCGCTGCGGCCCATCGGGATGCCGTCCAGCAGGAAGCCGATCTGCTGGAAGTTGAAGGCCCGCACCGAGACCGAGTTGCCGAACTCGTACATGCCCAGGGCGTCGTTGGCCTGGACGTTGAAGCCCGGAAGGCTCTCCAGCATCTTCAGACCGGTGATCCCGGCCGGCGCCGACAGCAGGGCCTCGCGGGTGATCGAGACGGTGGCCGTGGCGTGGTCGGTGCCGATGGCGACACTGGCTTCCGACAGGCGCTTGCCCGTCACCACGACGGTTTCCAATTCGGCGGCCTTGTCGGCCTCCTGGGCCAGGACCGGCGTCGCGCCCCCCAGGACGGTGGCTGCGAGAAGAAGCGCCCTAAGGCGGGCGGCGGTGCGTGCGGATCCGTGAGTGGTCATGACTATCCCCAATCATTTTGACCAGGGCAACGTCATCAAGGCGACACCATCGGTAAATCAAGAAACGTAAGGAATAGGGCCAAATATTCACAAAGTTAAAACGTTGCACAGCTTTGCCGAATTTATGAACATCGGTAATATTGATAGGTGAACTTATAATAGATATTTCGCGAAAGTCGTTCATGACGATCGCGTTCAATACATTTCGCTATATCGATAAACGGGATCAGCTAGATCGACATTGGCGCACGCGTGGGTCTGAGCGAACCGGGACGGCTCGCCTTCACACCCCCGCTGTCCTTGGGCCTGAGAGATTCAGCGCCCCGCCTCCGATGGACGGGCGGTCGCCTTGCTCCTTCGGCGAGGGCGGTACGCGCCCTGCTTTCCAGCGTTCAACGTCTCGCGCGGTCCTTCTGCTTGAGCGTTTCCGGGGTGGTTTCGCCTTCAGCGCCGGGCCAGGGGCCCGATCTCTCCCGCGAGAGGTCTTCAGGAGATGGGCCATGCGCGCGCCCGTCAACCGATCAGGTCTCGCGCGAACGCCGTGATCGTTCAGCGCCCGCCGCGATTGCAGAAAACGCCAATTTCAGCGGCGCCCGCGTCGCCGCGTCGCAGCGCGAGGGCCGGCAGGACGTCCTCTGGCCATATCTCGTTAACCATATGTTGGAAGCTTCCCCGCTAGCCTCAACGGGTCATGGCCGTCTCCTTCTCGCGTAAGCCCGCCTATGCCGCCGCCACGCCCGCTCCGGGCGGGTCCGGCGACCTGCGCGCCAAGCTGATGGCCGCGGTCAGCAATCCGTTCATCGGCGCCAGCGGCGCGGCCTGCCTGTTCCTGGCCTCGCTGGCGACGCTGGTCCTGATCACCAGCGACCCCCATGCCGGCTCGCCTGTGATTCGGCTGGAGCTGACGAAGATCGGCGCCACCAAGAACGCGCCCGAAGGCTGGCGCGAAGGCCTGGGCGGCGAAGGCGCGCACGAGGCCGAACTGGTCCCCGGCCAGCTGGGCCTGTCGGCCAATCCCTTCGCGCCCGTGAAGCCCGAGGACGCCCAGGCCCCGACCGCCGAGGGTCTTCAGAACCTGCCGCCGATCCAGCAGGGCCCGGGCCTGGCCCAGGCGCCGATCGCCGGCCTGACCGCGCCGGGCCCCGGCGGCGGTCCGCTGCCGATCATCGGCGCCGACGGCCGCACCGCGGCCGAGGCCTATGCCCGCCCGTTCACGCCCAACGGCCGCCCCAAGGTGTCGGTGGTCATCGGCGGGCTGGGCCTCAACGCTCAAACCACCCGCGCGGCGATCGAGACCCTGCCCGGCGAGATCACCCTATCCTTCGCGCCCTATGCCGAGGGCCTGCAGGGCTGGATCGATCTGGCCCGCGCCCACGGCCACGAGGTCCTGCTCGAGACCCCGATGGAGCCGGCCGACTATCCGGCCAACGATCCGGGTCCCTACACCCTGATCGCCGCCAACCGGCCCGAGGACACCGTGCGCAAGCTGGAGTGGCTGATGTCGCGCGCCACCGGCTATTTCGGTCTGTCGAACTATCTGGGCGCCCGCTTTGTCGACAACGACCAGGCGATGGCGACCTTCAACGGCGTGCTCAAGTCGCGGGGCCTGGCCTTCGTCGACGACGGCCTGGCCTCACGCCGCGCCGGCCCGATCCCGCGCGCCTCGGCGGACCGGGTGATCGACGACGAGCTGTCGGCCGGCGCCATCGACACCCAGCTCAGGGCGCTGGAGACGGGCGCGGCCGGTCGCGGACAGTCGCTGGGCTCGGGTTTCGCCTATCCGGTGACGATCAACCAGGTGCGCATCTGGGCCGCCGGCCTGCAGGCGCGCGGGATGCAGCTAGCCCCGGCGTCGGCCCTGGCGCACCACTAGAACTCGTGGAACAAGGCTCGGCATGACCGAGCTCGACCATCCCAAGCACCGCCCGAATGTCGGCATCGTCCTGTTCCATCCTGACGGCCGCGTCTGGCTGGGTCGTCGCCACAAACAGCCGCCGCCCTACAACTGGCAGTTCCCGCAAGGCGGCGTCGACGAGGGCGAGGACCTGGAGGCGGCGGCGCGCCGCGAGCTGGCCGAGGAGACCGGCGTCAGCTCCGTCGAACTCCTGGGCCGCACCGAAGGCTGGATCACGTACGACTTTCCGCCCGAGGTGCTGGCCAACGAAAAGCGCTCGCGCGGCTGGCTCGGGCAGAAGCAGGTCTGGTTCGCCTATCGCTTCATCGGCGACGAGGCCGAGATCGATCTGGAAGCGGACGAGCACGTCGAGTTCGACGCCTGGAAATGGGGCAGGCTCGACGAAGCACCCGAACTGATCGTACCCTTCAAGCGCGGGGTCTACGAAGCTGTGGTCGCCGCGTTCCAGGGGTTCGCGCGCGGCGGCTGATCTCCCGCGCTGGGGAGTACCGAATGGCGGATACGGTTCTGCTGATTCACGGCTACGGCTGCGCGGGGGATGTCTGGGGTCCCGTCGCCGCGCGGCTGAAGGCCGAAGGCTATAGCGTGGTGGCGCCGACCATCCGGTCGGCGGTGCGCACGGTCGAGGGGCCGCGCGCGGGCCTGGTCGGCCTCTCCCTGGCCGACTATGTCGCCGAGATGAGCGCCCTGGCCCAGACCCTGGCCAAGGAGACCGGCAAGAAGCCACTGGTCTTCGGCCATTCGATGGGCGGGCTGATCGCCCAGAAGGTCGCCGAGGCCGGCCATGCGTCGGCTCTGGTGCTGTTCGCCCCGGCTTCGCCGGCCGATGCGCGCGGCAAGCCCAAGCTTTCTCCGGTCTTCACCTTCCTGAACATGGCCCTCCAATCGAGGCCCGAGACCCGGGCGGGCAAGATGTGGAAGACCGGCTTCAAGTTCGGCGTCATGAACGCCGTGCCGGCCGAGCGTCACGACGCGCTCTACGCCACGATGGTCTATGACAGCGGCCAGGCGCTGGCCGACCTGGCTTGGCCGCACAAGGACGTCCACAAGACGGCCTATGTCGATGAAACCAAGGTGACCGTGCCGATCCTGGTCAATGCCGGCGCCTTGGACCGCACCACGCCGCTGGACGATGTCCAGCGTCTCGGCCGCAAATACCCGCAGGCCGAACTCAAGATCTACCCCAACAACGCCCATTATCTCATAGACGAGCCCAACACGATGAAGATCCTCGACGACGTGATCGCCTGGCTGACGGGCAAGAACAAAGCTCCGGCCGCCACGGCGGCTCCGGCTCCCGCGCCCGCCGCGGCTCCGGCTCCGGCTCCGGCTCCGGCCAAGCCGCCCGAACCCGCGCCGACGCCGGTAAAGGCGGCGGAGCCTGCCCCGACGCCGGCTCCAGCCCCAACGCCGGTCCCGGCCCCCGCGCCAACCCCCGTGGCGGCCGCTCCCGCTCCGGCGGCCGAGAAGCCCGCGCCGAAGAAGGCCGCGGCCCCCAAGGCCGCCGCCAAGCCGAAGACCGAGGCGAAGCCCAAGGCGACGGCCAAGGCCGCGCCCGCCAAGACCGAGGCCGCTCCGAAGCCGGCCACGAAGGCCAAGGCCGCGCCGGCCGCCAAACCCGCGCCGGCCGCGAAGGCTGCTCCGGTCGCCAAGCCCAAGGCTCCGGCCAAGGCCGCCGCCGCGCCGAAGCCCGCCGCCAAGGCCGCTCCGGCCCCGGCCGCGAAGGCCGCGCCTGCCGCTAAGCCCAAGGCTCCGGCCAAGCCGAAGGCCGAGGCCGCTCCGGCTCCCGCCAAGACCGCCGCGCCGAAAGCCGCCCCGAAGGCTCCGGCCGCGAAGCCGGTCGCCGCCAAGGCCGCGCCCAAGGCGGCCGCTCCGAAAGCCGCCGCGGCCCCGAAGACCACGGCTCCGAAGGCGGCCGCCGCCAAGGCGCCCGCGACAAAGGCGCCCGTGACAAAGGCGCCCGCCAAAACCTCGCCCAAGGCGAAGTAGAGCGTGTAGGCTGATCCCCGCCGACTGCTTCGTCGGCGGGGTTTTCTTAGGGCGTTCATGCGCGCACCCGTGATCATGGTCCACGGCGCCTTCTGCGGCGGCTGGACCTTCGACGCCTTCCGCGCGCCGTTCGAGGCGGCGGGTCATCGCGTGCTGACGCCAGACCTGATCGGGCATGACGGCCAGAGCAGCGCCGCCGGAGCCTCGATGAGCGACTACGCGCGCCAGATCGCGCGTCTGATCGAGACCTGCGAGACACCGCCGATCCTGATCGGCCACTCGATGGGCGGCTTGGTCGCCCAGATGGCCGCCGGCCGCGCCAAGACCTCCAAGCTGATCCTGCTGGCTCCCTCCGCGCCCTGGGGCGTCTCGGGCGCGAGCCTGGAGGAGGCGGTCTCGGCCGTCAGCCTCTATACTCTCGGCCCCTACTGGCTGCAGGCCATCGCCCCGGACTATGGCGTCGTGCGCCGCTACAGCGTCGACCGCCTGCAGCGCCCCGAACGCAAGGCCATCTTCGCGCGCATGACAGCCGAGAGCGGCCGGGCCCTCTGGGAAACGCTGAACTGGTGGCTGGATCCTTTCATGACCACCTCGGTCACGGCGCCGGGCTGTCCCGTGCTGGCGATCGCCGGCGGCCAGGACATCATCCATCCGCCCGCCACGGTCCGCCAGACAGCCGCGCGCCTGGGCGGCGGCGTCGAGGTGTTCCCCGAGATGAGCCACTGGCTGCCCGGAGAACCCGGCTGGGAGGCGGTCGCCGAGCGCTGCCTGGCGTTCATCGGCGACGAAGGTCGGGCGGCGGCTTAGGCCGTCGGCGAGAAGACCTTCAGCCCCAGGATTCCGGCCACGATCAGGCCCAGGCAGACGAGCCTGGCCGCGGTCGCCGGCTCCTTGAAGAGCACGATGCCGACGATGGCCGTGCCGACCGCGCCGACGCCGGTCCAGACGGCGTAGGCCGTGCCCAGCGGCAGGGTCTTCACCGCCCAGCCCAACAGGCCCATGGACAGCGCCAGGCTGATGGCGGTCAGCGCGATCGGGATCGGCTTGGTGAAGCCTTCGGTGAACTTCAGGCCCACGGCCCAGCCCACTTCGAAGAGGCCGGCGATAAGGAGGATGATCCAGGCCATGACGAGCCCCTTTTCTGAAAAGGTGGGGTCGTCCCCGGACAATCGGTCTTCGCGACAAGCAAAAGGCGCGGGGGTCGTCCCCCGCGCCTCGCCTAGATAGATCGCGCCGCCCCGGAGGGCAACCAACCGGCCTTAGCGGCTGGTGGTGCTGTAGAGGATCTGGGCGCGTTCGAAGTTCTTGCCGACCGAGGTCTCGTCCAGCTTCTTCAGGCGCATGAACACCAGACCGGCGTGACCGCCCGCCCAGGCGTCGTCCCACGACACGGTGAAGCGGCGGAAGTCGCTGCCGACCGTCTGGTCGTTGCGGATCAGGCGCAGCTGCGGGCTGTTTTCCCAGGTGGCGTAGTCGTGCAGGGCGTTGGCCAGTTCCTGGGCCTGCTCGGGGGTCTGCGCGTAGTCGATGGTGATCGTGCAGACGTTCTTGTTCGAACCCGGGTTGTCCAGGGTGATGTTGTAGGGCTTCTCGAGGGCGAAGACCCACTGCTCCTTCTTCTTCTTGAAGCCGTAGTCCTTGACCAGCTGGGCGAAATCGCCGCCAGCCACCGATGGCTTGCAGACCCTGTCCAGCACGTCCATCAGGCGGACCGACAGCGGATCGGTGGTGCGCGGACCGCGAACCGGAGCGGTATAGGTTTCGGCCGGAGCGGCGCCAGCGGCGGTCGCGGCGACGGGCGGCGCGGCTTGATCAGCCGGAGCGGCGGCGGGAGCGGCCTGATCGGCCGGGGCCGGGGCCGGCGCGGCGGCCGGAGCCGGAGCGGGCGTGGCGGCGGGAGCGGTGGTTTGCTCCTGAGCAACGGCGGCGGTCGAGACCGCGCCGAGGGCGATCAGGCTGACGAGCGCAAGGCGCATAGGCTGGATATCCCCAACAAGACGAGAGGTCGGCATTAAAACCGACAGGCGGTCCCTCGCAACCCTTATGGGTGCGGATTAAGACCAAGATTGGGCCACAAGTGTAATTTTCTCGCGCATGGCGCGATGGACGGCCGCCCCGCACGCGAAAACGCCCCCGATCCGGGGGACCGAGGGCGTTTCAAAGCGCGTGGGCGAAACCCTTTTTGCCGCACGATGGCCGCCGAAACCGGTATCCACTTTCGGCTATCGCGCTTGGCGTCAGGCCGCTTCGACGGCGTGCTCGGCCAGGATCGTCAAGCCTTCCGGACCGACATCGGCGAAGCCGCCCTGGATGTCGAACACCTTGGTCGTCGCGCCGTCCTTCACGGTCACCTTGCCTTCGCGCAGGGTGGTCATGAACGGGGCGTGGTTGGCCAGGACGCCGAAGTCGCCTTCCGCGCCCGGAGCCTGGACCATGTCCACGTCGCCGGAGAACAGTTCGCGCTCGGGCGCGACCAGGGAAAAGTGCAGTTTGGCCATCAGTTGAAGGTCTCCTCGACACCGCCAAGAGCGGCCTCGATATCCTCGTCGGTCTGGATTTCGGTCCCGCAGAACGGGCAGAAGTGGATCGTGGCCAGCATCAGGCCGGTCTCGCCCTCTTCTTCCCGCTCGCCGAGGTTCAGCAGGATCAGGCCGCTGTCATGCTCGATGAGACCGGCGGAGGTGTCCGGAGACACCGCCTCCGCCAGCTCCTCGCAGCAGAAACCGGCCAGTTCCGTGTCTTCGGTCATCAGGCTTCGGCCGCCATCTTTTCGGCCTTGGCCACGGCTTCCTCGATCGGGCCGACCATGTAGAAGGCGCCTTCCGGCAGGTGGTCGTATTCGCCGTCCACGATGCCCTTGAACGAGCGGATGGTGTCCTTCAGCTGGACGAAGGCGCCCGGCGTGTTGGTGAACTGCTCGGCCACGTGGAAGGGCTGCGACAGGAAGCGCGAGATCTTGCGGGCGCGCGACACGACCAGCTTGTCCTCTTCCGACAGCTCGTCCATGCCCAGGATGGCGATGATGTCCTTCAGGGCCTTGTACTGCTGCAGCACTTCCTGGACGCGACGGGCGACCGTGTAGTGCTCCTCGCCGATGACCAGCGGGTCCATGATCCGCGAGGTCGAGTCCAGCGGGTCCACGGCCGGGAAGATGGCCTGGGCCGCGATGTCACGCGACAGAACGGTGGTGGCGTCCAAGTGGGCGAACGAGGTGGCCGGAGCCGGGTCGGTCAGGTCGTCGGCGGGGACGTAGATGGCCTGGACCGAGGTGATCGAGCCCTTGTTCGTCGAGGTGATGCGCTCCTGCAGGTTGCCCATCTCGGTGGCCAGGGTGGGCTGATAGCCCACGGCCGAGGGGATGCGGCCCAGCAGAGCCGACACTTCGGCGCCGGCCTGGGTGAAGCGGAAGATGTTGTCGACGAACAGCAGCACGTCCTTGCCTTCCTCGTCGCGGAAGTATTCCGCGATCGACAGGCCGGTCAGGGCGACGCGGGCGCGGGCGCCCGGGGGTTCGTTCATCTGGCCGTAGACCAGGGCGCAGCGGCTGCCTTCGGTCGAGCCGTTGTTGGCCTTCGGGTCGACGTTGACGTTCGACTCGATCATCTCGTGATAGAGGTCGTTACCTTCGCGGGTGCGTTCGCCCACGCCGGCCAGAACCGAGTAACCGCCGTAAGCCTTGGCGATGTTGTTGATCAGTTCCTGCATCGTCACGGTCTTGCCGACGCCGGCGCCGCCGAACAGGCCGATCTTGCCGCCCTTGGTGTAGGGGCACATCAGGTCGATGACCTTGATGCCCGTGACCAGCACTTCGGCGGTGTTGGTCTGCTCGGCGAAGGTCGGAGCGTCGCGGTGGATCGTGCGGCTGATGTCCGACCGGATCGGGCCCTGCTCGTCGATCGGCTCGCCGATGACGTTCATGATGCGGCCCAGGGTGCCCGGACCGACCGGAACGCGGATGGCTTCACCCGTGTCGCGCACCGGTTGGCCGCGAACCAGGCCCTCGGTGGCGTCCATGGCGATGGCGCGGACGGTGTTCTGGCCCAGGTGCTGGGCGACTTCGAACACCAGGCGCTGGCCGGTGGCCTCGTTGACAGTCTCGACGGCGTTCAGGATCGCCGGCAGGGCGCCGTCGAACTCGATGTCGACGACGGCGCCGATGATCTGCACCAGACGGCCGGTGGCGCCGGCCAGGTTGGCGGTCGGAGCCTTCGGCGCGGCGGCGGCCTTAGGAGCGGCCGGCTTCCTGGCGGCGGCCGGAGCCTTAGCGGCGGCGGCGGGAGCCTTGGTCGCGGCGGCCTTCGGCGCGGCGGCGGCCTTGGGGGCGGCGGGCTTCTTGGCGGCGGCGGTAGCCGGCTTTTCGGTCGGGGTCTTGGCCATGGCTTGCGGTCTTTCGGTCTCTGCGTGCTTGTGTCGTTAGGCTAGATCAGACGGCTTCGGCGCCGGAGATGATCTCGATCAGCTCCTTGGTGATCTGGGCCTGGCGGGAGCGGTTATATTCGAGGGTGTAGCGCTTGATCATATCGCCGGCGTTGCGCGTGGCGTTGTCCATGGCGGTCATCTGGCTGGCGTAGAAGCCGGCCATGTTGTCCAGCAGGGCCGACAGGATCTGGACCGTCAGGTTGCGCGGCAGCAGGGTCTCGAGGATGGCCTCTTCCGAGGGCTCGTATTCGTAGACCGCCGCCGGACCGGTCGGGGCTTCGACGCCCTCGACGGTGGCCGGGATCAGCTGCAGGCCGGTCGGGATCTGCTGCACCACCGACTTGAAGCGGCTGTAGAACAGGGTGACCACGTCGGTCTCGCCCGCTTCATACAGGCGGGTGACGGTGTCGGCGATCGGCTGGGCCACCGACAGCGTCAGCTGGCGATAGGCCGACAGGTCGAAGGTCTCGACGATCTTGCCTGCGTAGGGGCGAGTGAGCTGGGCCGTCACCTTCTTGCCGACGCAGATGATCTGCACCGTCTTGCCTTGTGCGATCAGGCTGTCGATGTGGACCCGCGCGGCGCGGACGATCGACGAGGTGAAGCCGCCCGCCAGGCCCCGGTCGGCGGCGGCGACGACGACGAGGTGTCGCTCGTCGCGGCCCGTGCCGGCCAGCATCTTCGGCGCGCCGTCGCCGGACACGCCCGAGGCCAGGTTGGCGATCACGCTCGCCAGACGCCGAGCATAGGGACGCGCGGATTCCGCCGCGTCCTGGCTCCGGCGCAGCTTGGCCGCCGCCACCATCTGCATCGCTTTCGTGATCTTCTGCGTGGCTTTCACGCTCGAGATCCGATTGCGCATTTCCTTTAGGCTTGCCATCCGCCTATCAGACCTTCCTAAACAGCCACCAGGTGGTGTCGTCCATCACGGTCGTTCTTCTCCAGAAGAATCCGTAATCAACCAGCACCAGATCCGGGAACAGATCCAAATAGAGCGAGCCGAAATCGTTCTTAAACAGAAGATCCGTCTCGCCTCGGTACATAATCGTTTCCGCCTTCGGCGAAAAATACTCGGCGCAGAGGACGTACTTGGCCGAAACGCGATGAATCTCGCGCATCGTCGCCTCGAGCTGGGTCGGATCCACATGGATCAGAACGCCCGAGGTGAACGCCATGTCGACCGCGCCATCCGCCAGCGGGATGCTGTGCCCGAAGCCCTCGAACAGACGCTCGGGCGGCAGGACGCCATCCTCGAGGATCTGCTTGCGGGCCACGCCATTGGGCTCGATGCCCCACAGCTCGGCGTCGGTGATCGCCTGGAGACCCCGCAGGTTCAGCCCGACGTTCGGACCGACTTCCAGGATGCTCTTGGGCGGATCGCCGACCAGACGCGGCAGCACTTGCCCCCAAGCCCTTGCCCGGCCGCGCACGGCGTCGACGGTCACGGAATTCCGCTCGGTATAGCGGTCTCCGAACTCGCCGGACCACGCGTCCAGGGTCTTGGGGGCGTCAGCCATCTGCGGCCTCTTAGGCGAAGGTCGCCGAGAAGCTGTCGAGCGCGCTCTTCAGCGTGTTCTCCAGGTCCTTGTCGAGGGCCTTCTTGGTGCGGATGCCTTCCAGCAGATCGGCGTGCTGGCTGTGCAGACGGGCCAGGAGCTCGGTCTCGAAACGGCGGACGGCCGAGGTCGGGATCTTGTCCAGATAGCCGCGCGTGCCGGCGTAGATCACGCAGACCTGCTCTTCCACCGCCTGCGGGGCGTATTGCGGCTGCTTCAGCAGCTCGGTCAGGCGTTCGCCGCGGGCCAGCATCTTCTGGGTCGAGGCGTCCAGGTCCGAACCGAACTTCGCGAAGGCGGCCATTTCACGATACTGGGCCAGCTCGCCCTTGATCGGGCCGGCGACCTGCTTCATCGCCTTGATCTGGGCCGACGAACCGACGCGCGACACCGAGATGCCGACGTTCACGGCCGGGCGGATGCCCTGGTAGAACAGGTCGGTTTCCAGGAAGATCTGGCCGTCGGTGATCGAGATCACGTTGGTCGGGATGTAGGCCGACACGTCGTTGGCCTGGGTTTCGATGATCGGCAGCGCCGTCAGCGAGCCCGAACCGTTGTCTTCGTTCAGCTTCGCGGCGCGTTCCAGCAGGCGCGAGTGCAGGTAGAAGACGTCGCCCGGATAGGCTTCGCGGCCCGGCGGGCGGCGCAGCAGCAGCGACATCTGACGGTAGGCGACGGCTTGCTTGGACAGGTCGTCATAGATGATCAGGCCGTGCAGGCCGTTGTCGCGGAACCACTCGCCCATGGCGCAACCCGAGAACGGGGCCAGGTACTGCAGCGGGGCCGGCTCCGAGGCCGAGGCGACGACGACGGTCGTGTATTCCAGAGCGCCGTGCTCTTCCAGGGTCTTGACGATCTGGGCGACGGTCGAGCGCTTCTGGCCGATGGCGACGTAGACGCAGTAGAGCTTGGCGCTCTCGTCCTTGCCGGCGTTCACGGCCTTCTGGTTCAGAATGGTGTCGATGGCGACGGCGGTCTTGCCGGTCTGACGGTCACCGATGATCAGTTCGCGCTGGCCGCGACCGACCGGGATCAGGGTGTCGATCGACTTCAGGCCGGTCTGCACGGGCTCGTGCACCGACTTCCGCGGGATGATGCCCGGGGCCTTCACGTCGACGCGGCGACGCTCGGTGTATTGGATCGGGCCCTTGCCGTCGATCGGCTCGCCCAGCGGGTTGACGACGCGGCCCAGCAGGCCACGGCCGACCGGCACGTCGACGATCTCGCCAAGGCGACGGACTTCGTCGCCTTCCTTGATTTCCTGGTCCTGGCCGAAGATCACAGCGCCGACATTGTCGCGCTCGAGGTTCAGGGCCATGCCCTTCACGCCGGCCTTCGGGAATTCCAGCATTTCACCGGCCTGGACGTTGTCCAGGCCGTAGATGCGGGCGATGCCGTCACCGACGGACAGCACCTGGCCGACGTCGGAAACGGCGGCTTCTTCGCCGAAGTTGGCGATCTGCGACTTGAGGATGGCCGAAATCTCGGCGGCGCGGATGTCCATGGTCTTCTGGGCTCTCTGCGATCTAATTTTTTAGGGCGCGCTTATACGCTCAGGCGCGCTTCAGGGCGAATTTCAGGGAATCGAGCTTCGAACGGAGCGAAGCATCGAAGAGACGCGAACCGACGCGCACCTTCAGGCCGCCCAGCAGGGACGGATCGACGCGCGTGGAAACTTCGGGGGTCTTGCCGAGCGCCCCGGCCAGGGCGGCTTGCACGCCCTTCAGCTGGGCGGGCGACAGGGCGGCGGCCGAGACGACCTCGGCGGTGACGACGCCGCGGTGCTTGGCCGACAGCTCGGTGAAGGCGGTGATCGCGCCCATCAGATCGCCAGCGCGACCGTTGGCGGCGACGAGACCCAGGAACTTGATGGTCAGCGGCTGGAAGCCGGCCTTCTTGGCGACGGCGGACAGGCCCTTGCCCTTGTCCTCGGCGGAGAAGGCCGGCGAGGCGATCAGGCGGCGCAGGTCGGCGCTGTCGCCCACCATGGCCTTCAGGCTCTTCAGGTCGGCCTCGACCTTCTGCAGGGAGCCGTTCTCGATCGTCAGTTCGAAGAGGGACTGCGCATAGCGCTGACCCGCATCCGTCGCCTTGGTTTCGTCCGCCACTTGGTATCCGCCCGGTGCGTTGTAAATGGCCGCGAACAAGAAGGTTAACCCTTATCGCGGCTTAAAGGCTTGAGCATGCTTATAAAAAGCACATGGACGGCCGACGCGTCCGCGCCGCCCTGTCCGAAGCCGCGCGCCTGATAACACGGGCCTTTCGCAGTCGCAACCAAAGGGGCGAGGCTGGTTAGCCGTTCAGTCCGCGGCGCGGCGGAACACGGCCGAGGCGGAAGCCGCCAGAGCGCCGTCCGGACGGCGCAATTCGCCCTGGGCGAAGACCAGACTGCGGGTGCCCCGTTCGATCCAGGCCTTGGGCTCCAGACCCTCTTCGACGCCGCCTCCGGCATAGTCCACGGTCATCGAGGCCAGGGCCGTTCCCTCGCCCGCGGCCTTGCGCAGAACGGTTTCCAGCTGGGCGGCCAAGCTCATGTCCATCAGCGTCAACTAATCACTGGTCCGAAAAAGAAAAGGGGCGGCGGAAGGTTTCCGCCGCCCTTGAAGGCGAATGCTCGAGGAAACAGCCAGACCGGGCCGGAGAAACGGCGACCCACAACGCGTCTGGTACTCAGGTAAAGCGCGGTACGTGTTCCTACTTAGCCGAGGCCAGGGACGAACCACCCTTGGCCGAGGCGTTGCAGCGGGTCAGATCGTCGGCGTCCAGCGACTTGGCTTCGCCGCCGAAGGCCGAGACGCGACCCACTTCCTTGGCGAGCGCCTTGCAGGCGACCGCGGTGAGAGCCCGCGAGGGGGCTTGGGCCGAGACACACTCGGCGCCCTCGCAGACGAAGACGGCCCCGCCGGCGACGACCTTGGTCTTGGCGGCCACGGGAACGTCCAGGGCGGCGGCGATGCGACCGTCGGCGAAGGCCGAGGTGGCGAGCATGGAGAGGGCGGCCGCGGCCGCCAGGGAACGGAGCTTCATTGGAAAGCCCTCCGGTATCGGGGAAGTTGCGGTCAGATCGTTGATCGGTGAAAAGCGGTACTGGCCGCCCGGACCCTGCCAATTCCTTGGGGCCACCCTATCTAGGCATGGCCGCACCGGTATCCCCACCGGTGCTTCGGATCCGAACTAAGCATCGCTTAGATATCAGTGATAAGAAATTGCGCAAGCGGAAATTCGCACGCGCCTCGCATTTTCAGAAAACGGGGATTTCGGATCGATCGCGGCGAAGGCCGCGCGGAAACGGTGAAAGGGCGCTCGCCCTACAGCCCCAGAATCTGGTCGATCCGGCTCTCGGCCTGGGCGTGGATGGCGCGCTCCTCGACCATGCCTTGGGCGCGGGCATAGCGGCCGTCCTTGCCGGCGCGGCGTTGAATGCCCTCGGCGCTGAGCACCGGCGCGACCGGCTTGGGCTCGGTGAAGGCGCCGAGCAGGGCGGACATGACCGCGCCGATCACGGCGGCCGCGATCGGGCCGCTCATGCCGATCCAGTCCTCGCCGAAGATCGCCTGCAGGCGCATGATCAGCACCTCGCGGTTCGGCTGGCGCTCCATGACCTCGATGGCCCAGTAGACCCCGCCCTCGACGAGCACGGCCAGGACGATCGGCAGCAGCACGCCCAGCCAGCGCGGCCGGACGAACAGCCCGAGCGCGGCCCCAATGATCGCGAAGGCGGCCATGGTGATCATGGCGACACCCTAGGCTCGCCCTGGTCAAGGACCGGTTAAAACCTCGTTCCGCAGGGGCATGGTTGGCCGCGGCCGCTCGCCGAGCTTAGTCTCCCTAATCACAAGATGCGCGCCAGGAAGCGCAGGTTAGGGAGGCTTCGCCATGGACTTCCAACTGCCCCCGGAGCTGACCGCCTATCTGGGCGAGCTCGACGCCTTCATCGACAGGGAGATCGCGCCCCTGCAGGCGCGCGACGACAACGACCGGTTCTTCGACCACCGCCGTGAATGGGCCCGCACCGACTGGGACATGGGCGGCCTGCCTCGGCACGAGTGGGAGGAACTGCTGGCCAAGGCCCGCAAGCTGGCCGACCAGGCCGGCCACTACCGCTTCGCCCTTCCGAAGGCCTATGGCGGCCAGGACGGCTCCAACCTCTGGATGGCCGTGATCCGCGAGCATCTGGCCAGCAAGGGCCTGGGGCTGTTCAACGATCTGCAGAACGAGCACTCGATCGTCGGCAACAATCCGTTCGTGCTGATGATCCGCGACTTCGGCCGGCCCGACCAGCAGTCCCTGATCACCGACATGCTCGACAAGGGCGCCTTCCGCCCGACCTTCGGCCTGACGGAGCCCGAGCACGGCTCGGACGCCACCTTCATGGAGACCCAGGCCGTGCGCGAGGAACGCCATGGCGAGGCCGGCTGGCGGATCGACGGCGAGAAGATGTGGACCACGGGCATGCACGCGGCCACCCACTGCTGCCTGTTCGCGCGCACCTCCGGCGAGGATGGCGACGCCCGCGGGATCACCGCCTTCCTGGTCCCGGCCCACGCGCCCGGCGTGAAGATCGAGGAGTACCTCTGGACCTTCAACATGCCGACCGACCACCCGCGCGTCAGCTTCACCGACGTCTGGGTCCCGGAGTCGGCGATGTTCGGGCCCGAGGGCGGCGGCCTGGCCCTGGCCCAGCACTTCGTGCACGAGAACCGCATCCGCCAGGCGGCCTCCAGCCTGGGCGCGGCGACCTACTGCATAGAAGAGAGCATCAAGTACGCGCGCGCGCGCAAGCCGTTCGGCAAGGCCCTGGCCGAGAACCAGGCCATCCAGTTCCCGATCGTCGAGCTCTCGACCCAGGCCGAGATGCTGCGCCTGCTGATCCGCAAGACCGCCTGGGAGATGGACCAAATGACCAAGCCGGAGGTCGAAAAGCGCCTCTCCGACAAGGTCTCGATGTGTAACTACTGGGCCAACCGCCTGTGCTGCGAGGCCGCCGACCGGGCCATGCAGATCCACGGCGGGATCGGCTACTCGCGCCACAAACCGTTCGAGCACATCTATCGCCACCACCGCCGCTACCGGATCACCGAAGGCAGCGAGGAGATCCAGATGCGCAAGGTGGCCGCCTGGCTGTTCGGCTATATGGGTCCGCGCAAACAGGCCTTCGCCCAGGAACGGGCGGACATGGATAAGGTTTAACCCGTCGCGACCTGACGTGTATCAATGGACGCGCTATCTAACCGCGATACGCGAACATACGTGTTCGCGCAGGAGGCTCCATGAACCGTCTCGTCCGTTACGCCGCGCGCGTCGCCCTGATCGTCGCCATTCCCGCGACGCTGGCCGGCTGCGGGATCAACACCATCCCCACCCAGGACGAGGCCACCAAGGCCGCCTGGGCCGAGGTGCAGAACCAGTACCAGCGTCGCGCCGACCTGGTGCCGAACCTGGTCGCCACGGTGAAGGGCTACGCGGCCCAGGAAAAGAGCGTGCTGGTCGAGGTCACCGAAGCCCGCGCCAGCGCCACCCAGGTCAAGGTCGACGCCTCGACCATCACTGACCCGGCCCAGTTCCAGCAATACGCCGCGGCCCAGGACAAGCTGTCGGGCGTGCTGGGCCGACTGATGGTCATCCAGGAACAGTATCCCGACCTGAAGTCGAACCAGAACTTCCTGGCCCTGCAGAGCCAGCTGGAAGGCACCGAGAACCGCATCACGATCGCGCGCCGCGACTACAACAGCGCCGCCCAGACCTACAACACCACGCTGCGCACCTTCCCCAGCGTGCTGTGGGCCAAGACCGTCTATAGCGGCCAGAAGCCGGCCCAGCTGTTCCAGGCCACGGCCTCGGCCCAGAGCGCCCCGACGGTGGACTTCTCCAGCCCGCCGACGGCGACGCCGCCGAAGGTCAACTAGGTTGCAACTCGCCCCGCCCATGGTCCGGGCGCGCGTGAGGACGTGGCTGCTGGCCCTCGTGGCCATGCTCTTCGCCCTCCCCGCCTTCGCCGAACCGAAGTTCCCGCCCCTGACCGGGCGGGTGGTCGACGACGCCCAGATCCTGTCGCCCCAGGTCGAGCAGGACCTGACGGGCAAGCTGGAAAACCTCGAGACCACGACCGGCCGCCAGTTGGTCGTGGCCACCGTGCCCAGCCTCGACGGCTATCCGATCGAGGACTACGGCTACCAGCTGGGCCGGACCTGGGGCATCGGCGAAAAGGGCAAGAACACCGGCGTGATCCTGCTGGTCGCGCCCAACGATCGGAAGGTGCGGATCGAGGTCGGCTACGGCCTCGAGCCCGTGCTGACCGACGCCCTGTCCAGCGTCATCATTCAGAGCGTCATCCTGCCGAAGTTCCGCGACGGCGACATGGAGGGCGGCGTCGTCGCGGGAACCGACGCGCTGGTCGAGCAGCTCAGCCTGCCGGCCGACCAGGCCAAGGCCCGTGTCGCCGAGGCCAGCCAGCCCGACCGGCAGAAGGCCAAGGGTTCACCGATCGTCGGCTTCCTGATCTTCCTGTTCATTATCTTCGTCTTCTCCAGCCTGTTCCGGGGACGCCGCGGTCGCGGCGGCCTGGGCTCGGCCCTGCCGTGGATCATCCTGAGCGCGCTGAACAACAGCGGTCGAGGCGGTGGCGGCTGGAGCGGCGGCGGAGGCGGAGGCGGCTTCTCCGGCGGCGGCGGATCGTTCGGCGGCGGCGGCAGTTCGGGGAGTTGGTGAGATGGCCCAGGGCATGACCCCACGAGACCTAGACCGCATCGCCAACGCGGTGGCCGAGGCCGAGAAGACCACCGGCGGCGAGATCTTCTGCGTGCTGGCGCCCGAGGTGTCGGACTATCGCGAGACGCCCCTGGCCTGGGCGGCGTTCGCGGCCCTGGTCCTGCCGGCCGGCGCCTTGTTCGCCGGCTTCCGGCCCGAGATGCTGACCCGCCTGTTCGGCGGCTGGAGCATCGGCCACCAGGCCGCGCTGGACGGCGCGATCCTGTCGGCGCTGTCGACCTACATCACCCTGCAGCTGGTGGTTTTCGTCGTCGTCGCGCTGGTGGTGTCGATCCCCCCCGTCCGCCGCGCCCTCACGCCGGGCTCGCTCAAGGCCGCCCGGGTCAAGCGCGCGGCCATGGAGCAGTTCCTCGGCCACGGCCTGCACGTCACCCGCGACCGCACCGGCGTGCTGATCTTCGCCGCCCTGGCCGAGCACCGGGTCGAGGTCATCGCCGACGAGGGCATCTACGCCGCCGCGCCCAACGCGGTCTGGGACGAGGTTGTCGCCGACCTAGTCGCGGGCCTCAAGCGCGGCGAGATCGCCGACGGCTTCGTCGCCGCCGTGAGCCGCGCCGGAACCATCCTGGCCGCCCACGTCCCGCCTCGCTCCGACGACCGCAACGAATTGCCCGACGGCCTGACCATCCTGCCGAAGCGATAGGAGGCGGGCGACAGCCGTCCGCGCTCCGCCGAAGCCGCCGCCCTCACGATATTGAGCTTGGCGTTGTTCCGGTTCTGGCCTCCCATGCGGCCAGAACAAGAGCGCCGAGGCGCCGACATCGGAGGAACCCTTGTCCAGCATCGACCCCACCCGCGAGCAGTTCGACGCGTTCAAGGCCCTGCCGCGCGACACGCCGATCCAGATGCTCAACCTCGTGCGGCTAAGGGCGGTCGCCGACTACCCCGAAAGCCATCCCAACCACCGCAAGGGCATGAGCGGCCTCGAGGCCTATCGCGAATACGGCCGCACCACCGCCGTGCTGTTCGCCAGCCTGGGCGGTCGCCAGGTCTGGGCCGGACGGCCCGAGGGCGTGGTCACCGGACCGACCGACGAGCGCTGGGACCTGGCCTTCATCGCCGAATATCCGAACGCCGGCGCCTTCCTGGCCATGGTCACGAATCCGGACTACCGCGCCTTTGTCCAGCATCGCACGGCGGCGGTCGAGGACTCGCGACTGATCCGCCTCGCGCCGATGGAGCCGGGCGAAGGGTTCGGAGAATAGACCTGCCGTTGACGCAAGCGTCATCTTTCGCCGCGCGGAAAGCCGGTTTAGGGTGAGGCCAATTCAAACTAACGTTTAACGGGGAGTGCGCCTCTATGCGCGAAGCGGTTATCGTCTCTTACGCCCGCACGGGCCTGGCCAAGTCCAATCGGGGCGGCTTCAACAACACCCATGGCGCGGCCATGGCCGGCCACGCGATTCAGCACGCGGTGAGCCGCGCGGGTCTCGACGGCCCGGAAGTCGAGGACGTCGTGCTGGGCTGCGGCGGCCCCGAAGGCGCCACGGGCATGAACGTCGCCCGCAACGCCGCCATCTGGGCCGGCCTGCCGGTGACCACCTCGGGCCAGACCGTCAACCGCTTCTGCTCGTCGGGCCTTCAGGCCATCGCCACGGCGGCCAACTACATCCGCAACGACGGCGCACCGGTCGCCATCGGCGGCGGCGTGGAGTCGATCTCGCTGGTGCAGGGCGGCGGCCACATGAACCGCTTCCACATCACCGAAGACAAGCTGATGAAGGAAAAGCCGGCCCTGTGGATGGCGATGATCGACACCGCCGACATCGTGGCCAAGCGCTACAACATCAGCCGCGAGTACCAGGACGAATATTCGCTGCGCAGCCAGCAGCGCATCGCCGCGGCCCAGGCCGCCGGTCTGTTCGACAACGAGATCGTGCCGATGGCCACCAAGATGAAGGCGGTCAACAAGGAGACCAAGGAAGAGAGCCTGGTCGACTACGTCGTCACCAAGGACGAGTGCAACCGTCCGGAAACCACCCTCGAGGGCCTGGCCAAGCTGGAGCCGGTCAAGGGTCCGGGCAACTTCGTCACCGCCGGCAACGCTAGCCAGCTGTCGGACGGCGCCGCCGCCGTGGTGGTCATGGAAGCCAAGGAAGCCGCCAAGCGCGGCCTGGAGCCGCTGGGCCTGTTCAAGGGCTTCGCCATCGCCGGCTGCGAGCCCGACGAAATGGGCATCGGCCCGGTCTTCGCCGTACCGCGCCTCTTGGAACGCCACGGCCTCAAGGTCGACGACATCGACCTGTGGGAACTGAACGAGGCCTTCGCCTCGCAGTGCCTCTACAGCCGCGACCGCCTCGGCATCGATCCGGAGAAGTACAACGTCAATGGCGGCTCGATCGCGATCGGCCACCCCTTCGGCATGACCGGCGCCCGCTGCGCGGGCCACCTGCTGCTGGAAGGCAAGCGCCGCAAGGCCAAGCTGGGCGTGGTGACCATGTGCATCGGCGGTGGCATGGGCGCCGCCGGCCTGTTCGAAATCTTCTGATTTCGATCAGGACGGAGGACGGCGCCCATCACTAAGAGTGGCTGAGATCGCTCTTCGCGATCTCAGCGCGGCGCCGCCGGCCTGTTCGAAATCTTCTGATTTCGATCAGGACGGAGGACGGCGCCCATCACTAAGAGTGGCTGAGATCGCTCCTCGCGATCTCAGCGCGGCGCCGCCGGCCTGTTCGAAATCTTCTAAGTCCGCTTTCGCAGCGCATCGATCCTAAAAAGGCCGGGAACCCACAAGCGGGTTTCCGGCCTTTCCTATTGGATCAGGACGCTTCGGGACCACAGGAACCCGGGCCTTGAACCTGGCGGCGGCGAGGCCATCTAGGCCCTCGTCGACGCCCGCGAATTGTCGCTTCAAGACGTCAGACCCGAGATAGGACATGGCTGCCAAGGCCTTCTTCACCGTCGCCCTGCTGATCGCCGCCGCGATCGGCCTGGCCCTGCCGACGCCGAACCCGAGCCACGGCCCCCGGACCACTCAATCGTCGTTCGAGACGATCGCGCTGAACCGCGGCTGAAGCGGATAGGCGAAAGGCTCCCCGGTTTCTCGGAGAGCCTCCCGATCGTCCGCCGATCGTTGGACGATCAGAACTCTTCCCAATCCTCGCTGACCGCCACGGCGGCCGAACCGCGCCCTGGGCGAGCCGTGACCGCCGGTCGCGCGGGCGCGGGCCGGGCTGCAGGCCGAGCCTGGGCCTGAGCTGGCGGACGATAGGTCGTTTGAGCCGGACGCGACGTGGCCGGGGCGGCGCTCTCGGCCACGCGGAAGCGGCCAACCAGCTCCATCAGGGCCTTGGCCTCGTTCTTCAGCGAGTGCGAGGCGGCGGTGGCCTCCTCGACCATGGCGGCGTTCTGCTGGACGACCTGGTCCATCTGGTTCACCGCGCCGTTGACCTCGTTGAGGCCCGTGGCCTGCTCGGTGGTCGAGGCCGAGATCTCTTTCATCAGCGCGTCGATCGAGGCGACCTGCTCGACGATGCGGCTAAGCGCCTCGCCGGTCTGGCCGACCAGGTCCACGCCCGTCTCGACCTGCTGGGTCGAGGTCGAGATCAGGGTCTTGATCTCCTTGGCGGCGTCGGCCGAGCGCTGGGCCAAGGCCCGCACTTCCTGGGCGACGACCGCGAAACCGCGGCCGGCTTCACCCGCGCGAGCGGCCTCGACGCCGGCGTTCAGGGCCAGAAGATTGGTCTGGAAGGCGATCTCGTCGATCACCCCGATGATCTGGCTGACCTGATTGGACGAGGTCTCGATCTCGGTCATGGCCGCGACGGCCTGGCCGACGATCCGGCCCGAGCGTTCGGCGTCCGACCGGGCGTTGGCCACGACCTGCGAGGCCTCCTTGGCGCCCGAGGCGGTCTTGCGGACCGTCGCGGTGATCTGGTCCAGGGCGGCGGCGGTCTCTTCCAGACTCGCGGCCTGCTGTTCCGTCCGGCGCGAAAGATTGTCGGAGGCTTCGGCGATCTCGTCGGCGCCGCTGTTGACGCCGCCGGTAGCCATGTTGATCGACTGGATCGCCTGCTGCATGCGGTCGGCGGCCGCGTTGAAGTTGGCCTTGAGGCTTTCGGCCTTGGGATCGAAGGTCGTGGTGATGCGGTGGGTCAGATCGCCGCCGGCCATGTGGTCCAGAGCCTCGTTGAGGGCGGCGATGGCGATGGCGTCGTTGCGGGCGATCTCGGCCTTCTCGGCCTCGTTGGCGGCGCGCTCGTTGTCGGCGGCCCGGCGATGCTCGGCGGCGGCGGCCTCGATGCGGACCTTCTCGGCCTCGGAATCCTTGAAGTAGGCGACGGCGGCGGCCATTTGGCCGATCTCGTCCTTGCGGCCCTGGGCCGGCACCTCGACCGTGCTGTCGCCCGAGGCGAGCCGGCGCATGGCGTTGGTCATGGCGGTGACGGGCGCCGCGATGGCGCCGGTCAGCAGCAGGCCGCCGGCGATGGCGATGCCGGCCGTGATCAGGATGCCGATGGCCAGGGCCAGGGTCGATTCCAGCGAGGCCTTCTTCTGGGCGGCGGCCTCCGTCGCCAGTTCGGCCTCGGCGTTCTTGGTGATGGCTTCGATGGCGTTTTCGACCGGCTCGACCGCCTTGTCGGCGACGCCGTCGTTGCGCACAAGCTCGACCGCCTGAGGACGAGTGGCCGGATCTGCGCCCAGCCGCTCGCCCGGCTCGATGGCCATCTTGCGATAGTTGGCGTAGGCGGCGTCGACGGCGGCGATGCGGGCCAGGTCTTCCTGGTCGCCGGCGGCCAGCGCGCGCATCTCGTCCAGCGCCTTCAGGAACTTCGGCTTGTGCGCCTCTTCCAGGCGCTGGACGTAGTAGTTGTCGCCCGACAGCAGGAAGCCGCGCAGCGAATTCTCCTGACGGGTCAGGCGGAAGGCCGCCGTATCCGCCTGGCGCAGCATCTCATAGGCGCGCTCGGTGCGTTCCACGGAATGAGCGAGGGCGACCTTGTTGGCGTAGAGGGACACGCCCATCACAACGATGGTCGTGAGCATGACAGCGAAGACCGCCATCAGCTTGTGCGGAATTTTCAGATCGCCAAAAGACACCGGCCGGGGCTCCTCGAAATGGGGCGGCGACCGCTAAACCTCGGATAACACTACTCTTTGAAACTGCACTACGGTTCGCGGGCGTCACGGATAGCAGTGAGCCCCGAACCCTTGCTGGGGCATTAACCGTCCCGTGGCGGAATGTCGCACGAACGACCATTTCGCCTTTATTTTGATCAGTGGGCCTCATCCCAGTTGAGCGCGGCGCGGGCCTCGACCGTAAGCGGCACCGACAGGGCCACCGCCGGCTCGGCGGCCTTTTCCATGACCTCGCTGATCACCGCGCAGGCGCGGTCGGCTTCCGCCTCGGGCGCTTCGAAGACCAGTTCGTCGTGCACCTGCAGCAGCATCCGCGCCTCGAGACCAGCCGCCTCGAGGGCGGCGGGCATACGGATCATGGCCCGGCGCATGACGTCGGCGGCCGCCCCCTGGATCGGCGCGTTGATCGCCGCGCGCTCGGCGAACTGTCGCTGGCCGACCGATTTGGACTGAATCTCCGGGATGTTGATCTTGCGGCCGAAGATGGTCGAGACGTAGCCGTGCTCGCGCACGAAGGCCTTGGTCGCGTCCATATAGGCCTGAATACCCGGGAAGCGCTCGAAATAGGTCTTGATATAGGCCCCGGCCTCGCCCTGGCCGATGCCCAACTGGTTGGCGAGACCGAAGGCGCTGATGCCGTAGACGATGCCGAAATTGATCGCCTTGGCCCGGCGGCGGATCATGGGATCCATGCCCTCGATCGGCGTGTCGAACATCTCCGAGGCCGTCATGGCGTGGATGTCCAGGCCCTGCTGGAACGCCTTTTTCAGCTGCGGAATGTCGCCGATATGGGCCAGGAGGCGCAGCTCGATCTGGCTGTAGTCGGCGCTGATCAGCACCTTGCCCGGCGGCGCGATGAACGCCTTGCGGATCTTGCGGCCTTCCTCGGTGCGGACCGGGATGTTCTGCAGGTTCGGGTCGGACGAGGACAGGCGGCCCGTCGTCGTGGCCGCCAGGGCGTAGGAGGTGTGGACCCGTCCCGTGGACTCGGCGATCGCGGCGACCAGGTTCTCGGTGTAGGTGCCCTTCAGCTTGGAGAGCTGGCGCCAGTCGAGCAGGACGCGCGGCAGTTCGTGCTCCAGCGCCAGGCTCTCCAGCACGTCGCTGTCGGTCGACCATTGGCCGGTGGCGGTCTTCTTGCCGCCCTTCATGCTCATCTCGCCGAACAGCACGTCGCCGATCTGCTTGGGGCTGCCCAGGTTGAAGGGGCGGCCGACGATCTCCTGGGCGCGCGCCTCGAACTTGGCCATGCGCAGCGAGAACTCGTTGGAGAGCAGGCGCAGCGCCTCGGGATCGACCTTGACCCCGTTGTTCTCCATCATCGCCAGCACGGCCGGCAGCGGGCGTTCCAGCGTCTCGTAGACGGTCGCCAGGCCCTCGCGGGCCAGGCGCGGCTTCAGCGTCTGCCAAAGGCGCAGGGTGACGTCGGCGTCCTCGGCGGCATAGGCCGTCGCCTCGTTCAGGCCCACATGCTTGAAGCTGATCTGGGCCTTGCCCGTCCCGGCCACCTGCTTGAACGGGATCGGCTTGTAACCCAGGTGCAGCTCCGACAGTTCGTCCATGCCGTGGCCATGCAGGCCCGCCTCCAGCACGTAGGAGATCAGCATGGTGTCGTCGATCGGCGCGACCTGGATCCCGTGGCGGGCCAGGACGGCGATGTCGTACTTGGCGTTCTGCGCCACCTTCAGCACCGCCGGATCCTCCAGCAGCGGCTTCAGGGTCGCGATGACCTCCTCCAGCGGGATCTGCACCAGGTCGGCGGCGGCCTCCAGCGCCAGGCCGTCCTTCTCGCAGTGGCCGACCGGGATATAGCAGGCCTCGCCGGCGTTGATGGCCAGGGACACGCCGCACAGACCGGCCGTGGCCGACGACAGGGCGTCGGTCTCGGTGTCGAAGGCCACCACGCCCTTGGCCGTGGCCTTGGCGACCCAGGCCTTCAGGGTGTCGAGATCCTGGATGCGGACATAGGACGCATGGTCGATGCTGATCGGCTCGGCCACCGCGCTGGCGGCGGCGCGCGCGGCCGCGCCCATGTACGACACCGTGCTGACCGGCGCCTTGGGCTGGGCCGGCGCCCGCTCGAGCGTGCCCGGCGCCGCAGCGGCCGAGCCGTCGCCGACCCGGCGAGCCAGGGTGCGGAACTCCATCTGTTCGAGGAAGGCCGCCAGGACCTCCTTGTCCGGCTCGCGCACGGTCAACTCATCCAGCGGCTGGGGTAGCGGCGTGTCGCAGTCCAGCTTGACCAGGGCTCGCGACAGGCGGATCTGGTCGGCGAATTCGATCAGGGTCTCGCGGCGCTTGGGCTGCTTGATCTCGCCGGCCCGGGCCAGCAGGGTGTCGAGGTCGCCATATTCGGTGATCAGCTGAGCGGCGGTCTTGATCCCGATCCCCGGCGCGCCCGGCACGTTGTCGACGCTGTCGCCGCACAGGGCCTGAACGTCGACGACCTTGTCCGGATAGACGCCGAACTTCTCGAACACCTGCTCGCGCTCGATCCGCACGCCCTTCATCGGGTCGAACATCGAGACGCCGTCGCCGACCAGCTGCATCAGGTCCTTGTCGGACGAGACGATCACCGCCTCGCCGCCGACCTCGCGGGCCTTGCAGGCGTAGGCGGCGATCAGGTCGTCGGCCTCGTAGCCGGGCAGCTCGATGGCCGGCACGCCGAACGCCCGAGTGGCCTCGCGCACCAGCGGGAACTGCGGGATCAGGTCTTCCGGCGGCGGCGGACGGTGGGCCTTGTACTTGTCGTAGAGGGTGTTGCGGAACGTCTTCTCAGAGTGGTCCCAGATCACCGCCAGGTGGGTGGGCGTGTCGCCCTGCATGTCGCGCATCAGCTTCCACAGCATGTTGCAGAAGCCCTGGACGGCGCCTACCGGCAGGCCGTCGCTCTTGCGGGTCAGCGGCGGCAGGGCGTGATAGGCGCGGAACAGATAGGCCGAGCCGTCGACCAGGAAGAGCCGGACGGCGGGGCCGTCCTGGGTCAGATCGGAAACGTTCGGAAGCGGGGGCGCGGCGGCGTCGGTCATGGCCGGCAACATAGGGGGCGCGAGGGGCGTCGGGAACCCTCTGGCGGCGCGCAAATGGATCGCTTAGCCTCCACCTAAGGTCGAGCCGCGAAGGGGTCGTGCGCCGGCTGGTTCCAGGGGTTTCCCGTGTCGCGCTCCCTCCTGCTGGCCATGCTCACGGCCGGCCTTTTCGCCACCGCCCTGTCGACGGTCGCCCTGGCCCAGGCCGAAGACGACGCCCCGCCCTCGGGCTGGCGGCCGAACTTCGTCACCCGCGTGCCCCAGGCCAAGATGAAGGCCGCCTTCCCCAAGGGCGCGACCGTCACCGGCAAGGCCATGCTGGGCTGCGTCGCCGACAAGGGCGGACGCCTGGTCGACTGCAAGGTGCTGCGCGAGGATCCCGTCGGCCAGGGCTTCGGCGAAGCCGCCCTGTCGGTGGTCGGCTATGAGCGGATCGCGACGAAGGACGCCCAGGGCGCCTCGGTCGAGGGGCGGCCGGTCCGCACCACCTTGGAGTTCCTGGCCCCCGGCGACGCCAATCCGGACTGGGTCCGCAAACCCAACGGCGCCGAGATCGCCAATGTCTTCCCCAAGAAGGCGCTGGACAGGCGCGTCGGCGGCAAGGCCACGATCCGCTGCAAGGCCACGGTCGAGGGTTTTCTCGAGGCCTGCCGGGTGCTCTCGGAATCGCCCCAAGGCATGGACTTCGGCGGCGCCGGTCTGCAGCTGGCTCCGCAGTTTCGGATGTCGCCCAAGATCCGCGGCGGCCGCGCCGTGGCGGGCGGCGAGGTCACCATCCCGATCACCTGGGAGGAGCCGCGCGGCGCCGCGCCGATCAACACTACCTCCATCGTGCTGGACCCGCCCTGGAGCCGCGTCCCCACCCAGGCCGAGCTCGCCGCCGCCTGGCCCAAGGCCGCGGCCGGCGAGCCGTTCGGTCAGGCCGCCCTGCGTTGCGTCCTCATGAAGACCGGCCAGCTGCGCAGCTGCGACGTGATCTCCGAAAACCCGCGCGGCAAGGGCTTCGGCAAGGCCGCCCAGGACCTCTCGAAACTGTTCATGGTCAATATCGGTCCGGCCGACGCCAAGACCTTCAAGGACTACAAGATCGACCTGCCCTTCCGCTTCCGTGATCCGGCGGCGCCCGAGGCCCGCAAGCTGACCAAGCCGCGTTGGATCCGCACCCTGTCGGCCGAGGGCATGGCGGAGGTCTATCCGCAAGCGGCCGCCAAGGCGGGAGTCGCCTCGGGACTGGGCGCGGCGACGTGCGCGGTCACCGCCACCGGCGAGCTGGCCGACTGCAAGCCCGCGCGCGAGACCCCTGCCGGCCTCGGCTTCGGCGCGGCCGCGGTCGAGGCGGTCAAGCTCATGCGCATGAACCCCTGGACGCGGGAAGGCGACACCGTCGACGGCCTGACCGTCACCATCCCGGTGCAGTTCACCCTGGACGTGAAGGCCCAGGACGAGCCCGCCGCTCCGGCTGGCAAGCCGGGCTGATCGCCCCGCCAGCTTTCCTCGCCTTGCGCGCCGGGACCATGAAGCGTACGGGAACCTCGCTCCGCGCGGTACGCGGGCACAGTTTCAGGAGAGCGCGATGGGTTACCGGGTCGCCGTGGTCGGCGCCACGGGCAATGTGGGCCGCGAGATGTTCAACATCCTCGAGGAAGTCAAATTCCCCGTGGACAAGATGCACGCCATCGCCAGCCGCAAATCCATCGGCGTCGAAGTCTCGTTCGGCAGCCAGATCCTGCACTGCGAGGACCTGGAGAAGTTCGACTTCTCGACGGTCGACATCGTGCTGATGAGCGCCGGCGGCGCCATCTCCAAGGCCTGGGGCGAGAAGATCGGCGCGGCCGGTCCGATCGTCATCGACAACAGCAGCCACTTCCGGATGGATCCGGACGTGCCGCTGGTGGTGCCGGAAGTGAACCCGAACGCCGTCGACAAGCTGCCGAAGAACATCATCGCCAACCCCAACTGCTCGACCGCGCAGCTGGTGGTGGTGCTGGCCCCCCTGCACGCCGAAGCCAAGATCAAGCGCGTCGTCGTCTCGACCTACCAGTCGGTGTCGGGCGCGGGCAAGGAAGGCATGGACGAGCTGTGGGACCAGACCAAGGGCGTCTTCGTCCTGGGCGCGCCGCCGCCCAAGAAGTTCACCAAGCAGATCGCCTTCAACGTCATCCCGCACATCGATGTGTTCATGGAGGACGGCTATACGAAGGAAGAGTGGAAGATGATGATGGAGACCAAGAAGATCTTGGATCCGTCCATCAAGCTGACCGCCACCTGCGTGCGCGTGCCCGTCATGGTCGGCCACGCCGAAGCCGTGAACATCGAGTTCGAGACCCCGCTGGACGAGGACGACGTCCGCGAGATCCTGCGCGACGCCGAGGGCGTGGAAGTCATCGATAAGCGCGAGGACGGCGGCTACATGACGCCGAAGGAAAGCGCCGGCGAATTCCCGGTCTACGTCTCGCGCATCCGAACCGACCCGACGGTGGAGAACGGCATCGCCCTGTGGTGCGTGGCGGACAATCTGCGCAAGGGCGCGGCGCTGAACGCCGTACAGATCGCCCAGCTCCTGCACGACAAGGGCCTGATCAAGCAGAAGACCCCAGCCTAAGCCACGATCCGCAATAAGCGGGTGGAAATCAGGGCTCCCGGGGCAGACCTCCCGGGAGCCCTTTTCATTTCCGCGTTCAGAAGGACGACGCCATGTCGGCGAGCGTGAACCAACCCCACGCCGAAAGTCGCCCGGCCTACGTCGCCGGCGTCGGCTGTTACGTGCTCTGGGGCTTCCTGCCCCTCTACTTCCACCTGCTGTCGAACCTGGGCGCCACCTCCTGGGAGATGATCGCCCACCGGACGCTGTGGTCGGTCCTGTGGGCCGGCGGCCTCGTCTTGATCGCCAGGCAGGGCGGCCAGGTGGCCCAGGTGCTGCGCCAGCCGCGCACGCTGGGGATGCTGCTGCTGTCGACGGCGGCGATCTTCGGCAACTGGACGATCTACGTCTTCGCGGTGAACGCCGGCCACGTGATCGAGGCCAGCCTCGGCTATTACATCAACCCGCTGATGAACATGGCCGCCGGCGCCCTGCTGTTCCGCGAGCGCATGACCGGCGAGGGCAAGGTCGCCATCGGCTTCGCGGCCGTCGGCGTCGCCATCCAGACGATCGCCCTGGGCCACCTGCCGATCGTGTCGTTGGGCCTGGCCGCCACCTTCTGCGCCTACGCCATCCTGCGCAAACAGGTGAAGGCCGACGCCCAGACGGGCCTGTTCATCGAATGCGCCTATCTGGCGCTGCCGGGCCTGGCCTATGTGCTGTATCTGCAATCGACGGGACAGGGCCATTTCGGCCACGGCGCCGCCGTCACGGGCCTTCTGGCCCTGGCCGGTCCGGCCACGGTCATCCCCCTGGCCCTGTTCGCCTGGTCGGCCCGCCGCCTGCCGCTCAGCGCCGTGGGCTTTCTGCAGTTCATCGCCCCAACACTCCAGTTCCTGCTGGGCGTGGCGTTCGGCGAGGCGCTCACGCCGCTGCGGGCGCTGTCGTTCGTGTTCATCTGGCTGGGCGTGGCGACCTTCGCCTATGGAGCCTGGAAGAGGACCAGGGCGCTCGCCTAGAGCGAGGCGTAGGCCGCCTCGATCAGGCGCACGGCGCGGGGATCGCCGATCAGGGCGGAGCCCTGCTTGTTCATCACATAGGCCCCGGAGACGCCCCGCGCCGGGTCGGCGAAGGCGCACGAGCCGCCCCAGCCCGAGTGGCCGAAGGCGTCCGGCGTCGGGCCGTAGAACATGTTCGGCGTGTTGCGCATGAAGCCCGCGCCCCAGCTGATCACGTAGGGCAGGACCAGATCCTGGCCGACAATGCGCTGGGCGCTAGCGGCCTTGATCCCGGCCGGGGTGATGATCGAGCGGCCGCCCAGGGTTCCGTCGGTGGCCAGGGCGCCCATCAGCCGGGCCAGGGCCTGCGCGGTGGCGTGGCCGTTGGCCGAGGGGATCTCGACCCGCCGCCACTCGGCCGCGCCGCGCCCGCCCGGCGAGGACCAGGGCTTGAGGAAGGCGGCGGTCACGGCGGCGTTGATCTCGCCGAACTTGGGCAGGGCCGTCGGACGCATCAGGTCGGCGACGCGGCCGTGCTCGCTGTCGGGCAGGCCGATCCAGAGATCCAAGCCCAGCGGGGCGCAGATGTCCTCACGCAGCGCCGTCCCCATGGTCCGGCCGTCGACGCGGCGGAAGATCTCGCCGGCGATGTAGCCGTAGGTGACCGGGTGATAGCCGCTGGCCGAGCCGATCGGGAACAACGGCGCCATGGCGGCGAGCTTCGCGCAGGTGGCGTCCCAGTCGAACCACAGGGCCGGATCGGTCTCGTCGGGGAACCCCGACAGGCCGGCCTGGTGCGACAGGGCCTGCTCGACCGTGACCTCGCCCTTGCCCGCTTGCGCGAACTCCGGCCAGACGTCGGCGACGGGCTGGTCGTAGGCCAGGCGCCCCTCGTCCACCAGACGCGCGACCATCAGGGCCGCCACGGCCTTGGTCGTCGAGAAGAGCGCCGTCAGGGTGTCGGGACCGAAGGCGACCTCGCGCTTGCGGTCGGCGAAGCCGCCCATCAGGTCGACGACGATCTCGCCATCGACCGCGAACGAAAAGCGCGCGCCCAGCTCGCCATGGTCGGCGAAATTGGCTTCGAACGCCTCGCGCACCCGGGCGAAGCGATCAGGGCAGAGGCCGGTGATTTCGCCCACCATCTTAAGCCAGCCGTTCGATGCGGACCGTCGGCGAGGTCTGCTTGATCCGCGCGCCCATGGCCACGATCGGCAGCTCGGGCGCGTTCCAGATGTTGGCCGCGGTGACCGTCTCGGCCACCCCGCCGACGGCGCGGGCCAGGCCGTAGGAGAAGGTCTGCCCCTCCAGGATCGAGGCGGCGTAGAGGGCGGTCAGCAGGTCGCCCGTGCCGTTGGGCGAACGCTCGGCCTTAGCGTGGGCGGCCAGCCAGGCTTCCTTCCTGTCGGCCAGCACCGCGCCGATCTCGGCCCCGCGATGCACGGACGAAACCAGGGTGGTCTTGCCCAGGAGGCGCGCGGCGCGCATGGCCGCCTGGGGGTCGCGGGTGTCCGTGCCGGTCAGCTTCTGCAGCTCCCAGCTGTTGCAGGCCACGACGTCGGCGCGCGGGATCAGGTCGGCGATGATGGCGTCGGCGGTCTCGGCCGGAATGTAGAGGCCCTTGCCGGCGTCGCCCATGGTCGGGTCGACGACGACGGTCGGCCGCCGGGTCGCCGCGCCGTTCGGACGGGGCGACTCGCGCACGGCGTCGATGACCCGGGCGGCGGCCCGCGCCTGGGCGGCGGTGGCGAAATAGCCGGTGATCACGAGATCGACGAGGCCGAACAGCCCGTTGGCCTCGATGCCGTCCATCATGCCCTCGAACACCTCGATCGGCACGGGCGCTCCACCGGGAATGCCCCAGCCGGGATGGCGGCCGTACAGCACGGTCGGCACGACCATCGAGTCGATGCGGAACTGCGCCAGGGCGGTGGCTTGCGCCGTCGCGCCCACCTGGCTGCCGGCGACGTGGCTGGAGATGATCAAGGCTAACGGCATGGCAAAGCGATTAGCCGAGCAAGGCGGACTTGAATAGGGCGTCCCGGCCTGAGACCCAAAAGAAAAGGCCCACCGTCACCGGCGGGCCTTTCCTCTTGGCTTCAAAAGATTTCCGCAGCGGAAACTGGCGCCGCGGGTGTCGCTATTAATAGCGATAGTGGTCCGGCTTGAACGGACCCTTTTCCGGCACGCCGATATAGTCGGCCTGATCCTTGCGCAGGGTCGACAGCTTCGCGCCCAGCTTTTCCAGGTGCAGGAAGGCGACCTTCTCGTCCAGGTGCTTGGGCAGGGTGTAGACTTGGTTCTGGTAGGCGTCCTTGTTCGTCCAGAGCTCGATCTGAGCCAGCGTCTGGTTGGTGAACGAGGCCGACATCACGAACGAGGGGTGGCCCGTGGCGTTGCCCAGGTTCACCAGACGGCCTTCCGACAGGACGATGATCTTCTTGCCGTCCGGGAATTCCACGTGGTGGACCTGCGGCTTGATCTCGTCCCACTTGAAGTTGCGCAGGCCGGCGATCTGAATTTCCGAGTCGAAGTGACCGATGTTGCAGACGATGGCGTTGTTCTTCATCCGGCGCATGTCGTCGACCGTGATGACGTCCTTGTTGCCCGTCGCCGTGACGAAGATGTCGGCCTTGTCGGCGACGTCCTGCAGGGTCTGGACCTCATAGCCTTCCATCGCCGCCTGCAGGGCGCAGATCGGGTCGATTTCGGTGACGATCACGCGGGCGCCGCCTTGGCGCAGCGAGGCGGCCGAGCCCTTGCCCACGTCGCCGTAGCCGCAGACCACCGCGACCTTGCCCGACAGCATGACGTCGGTGCCGCGACGGATGGCGTCGACCAGCGATTCACGGCAGCCGTACAGGTTGTCGAACTTCGACTTGGTGACGCTGTCGTTGACGTTGATGGCCGGGAACGGCAGGTCGCCCTTGGCGGCCATCTGGTACAGGCGGTGCACGCCCGTGGTGGTCTCTTCCGAGACGCCGCCGACGGCCGCGCGGATGGCCGAGTAGAAGCCCGGCTTCTCGGCCAGGTACTTCTTCATCACCGCGAACAGGGCTTCTTCTTCCTCGTTCTGCGGGTTGTTCAGGATCGACGGATCCTTCTCGGCCTTCGGGCCGAGCACGCAGAGCAGGGTGGCGTCGCCGCCGTCGTCGAGGATCAGGTTCGGGTAGCCGCCGTCGTGCCACTCGAAGATCTTGTGGGCGTATTCCCAGTACTCGACCAGGTTTTCACCCTTGAAGGCGAACACCGGCACGCCCGAGGCGGCGATGGCGGCGGCGGCGTGGTCCTGGGTCGAGAAAATGTTGCACGACGCCCAGCGGACCTCGGCGCCCAGCGCCGCCAGGGTCTCGATCAGCACGGCGGTCTGGATGGTCATGTGCAGGCTGCCGGCGATGCGGGCGCCCTTCAGGACCTGGGCCGGGCCGTACTCGGCGCGCGTGGCCATCAGGCCCGGCATCTCGGTCTCGGCGATGGCGATTTCCTTGCGGCCGAAATCGGCGAGCGAGATGTCCTTGACGATATAGTCGGCCACGGTCGGGCTCCTGCGGTCGGGTGAGATCTTGCGGGGCTTATAGCGCGCCCGACCCTTCCTAGCAATTAACGCATAAAGATATCTTTATGTCCGACGGCCGAGCGAGCGCGCCGGCGCTCGTCAGAAGCTCAGTTCGGGTTGCATCGCGCCGGGCTGCTGGGTCTCGGGCAGGTGGCAGGTGAAGGTCGAGCCGGCGCCCGGCTCGCTCTCCAGGGCCACCCAGCCGCCGTGCAGCTCGACCAGCGCCTTGACCAGGGCCAGGCCCAGCCCCGGGCCGCCGCGATCGCGACCGACGAAGCGGTCGAAGATGTGGGCCTGGACGTGGAACGGCACGCCGCGGCCGGTGTCCGAGACATCGAGTCGCACCTCGCCCAGGGCGCGGCGGGCCGACAGGGTGACGCGGCCGCCCGGCGGGGTCTGGCGCAGGGCGTTCTCGACCAGGTGGTCCAGAGTCTGGGCCAGGCGCTTGCCGTCGCCGCGGATCAGGCCGACGTCTTCCTCGCACTCGACCGCCAGGGTCACCGCGCCCAGCTGGGCGTCCTTCAGGGCGTGCTCCTGGGCGTTGAGCAGCAGGTCGGAGACGCGGATGTCCCCGATCTCCAGCGCCATTTCGCCGGCGTCGATCTGGGCCATGTCCAGCACGTCGTCGATCGAGCGGGCCAGCTGGGTGGCGGCGGCGCGGACGGCGGCCACGTGGTTGCGGCCGCGCTCGGAGATGCCGTCGGCCCGTTCCAGGAGCTCGGAATAGCCGATGATCGTCGTCAGCGGCGTGCGCAGCTCGTAGCTGACATTGCCGACGAAATCGCGCTTCAGGCGCTCGGCCTCGGCCAGGGCGGCGGAGCGATCGGCCAGGGCCGATTGCAGGTCGCGGGTGTCGGTGACGTCGGCGAAGGCGATCAGGGTCGCGCCATCCGGCAGGGGCCGGCTCTGATAGACCACGATGCGGTCGTCCGAGGTGCGGACCTCGCCAGAGGTCGGGGCGCGCATCTGCGGATCGGGATCGGCCACCCGCCCCTTCAGCTCGCGCCAGAAGGCCAGGTCGTGCAGGCGCGGCACGCACAGCTCGACCACGCCCTCGAAGTCGCCGGCCGCCTCCAGGGCGAAGGCGCTGACGTTCCAGAAGGTCTCGAAGGCCTCGTTGTGCAGGCGCAGGCGGCCATCCGAGCCGAACACCGCGACGGCGTCGTTCAGCTTGTCCAGCGTGGCTTGCTGCACCTGGATCAGGGCGTTGTACTGGGCCTTCAGGCGCAGCTCGCCGGTGATGTCGGAATAGATCAGCAGCATGCCGCCCAGCGGGTGGGGCTGGCGCACAACCTTCAGCGTCCGACCGTCGGGCAGGTGCCAGAGGTCGTCGGCCTGAGGCCCCACGTCCTCGTAGCGGGCCAGCTCGGCGGCCTTCCAGACGGCGTAGTCGATGGTCTCGGGCAGGCGGCGGCGCTGGCGCAGGCGGTCCAGGATCTCGCCATGGGTCGGACGGTCGGCCAGCCAGGCCGGCTCCAGGCCCCACAGTTCGGCGAAGGCGGTGTTGTGGAACGACAGCCGCCGCGTGGCGCTGAAGATCGCCACGGCCTCGGCGATGTGGTTCAGGGTCTCGTCGTGGGCCTCGACGTGCTTCTTGAAGGCGTCGCGGACGTCCTCGATCTCGGTGACGTCGGCGCAGAACACCCCCACCCCGCCGCCTTCCAGCGGCTGGGCGGAAAGCCGGAACGCGCGGCGGCGGCCTTCCAGATTGATCCAGCGCACGGCTTCGCGGCGCTCGCCCTTCTCGACGGCCTCGACGACCAGGGCGTCGGCGGACCGGTCGAAGCTCTTGCCCGCCAGCGCGCCGGCCGAGGCGACGCTGGCCCCGACGGCGCGAACGAAGGCGGCGTTGCCCCAGACGGCCTGGCCATCGGCCCCGGCGATCCAGGCCGGCTCGGCCACACTGTCGACGAAGGCGGCGAAGCGGGTCGCCGACGGCAGTCCGGAATCACCGCCGCTGCCGGGCATCAGGCGCAGCCAGGCCAGCGCCCCGACCGCGCGGCCCTCGACCGATACCCAGCCATTGCCCCCGCGAACCTCGAAGACGCAAGCCTCGCCGCGCTCGAACAGCGCCGCCAGCTTGTGGGCATGATCGGGATCGGCCCCGCTCAGGGCGGCGATCACCGCCTCGACCTTGGCCTCGACGCCCAGCACCCGCGCGCAGGCCGAAAGGCCGTCGGCCCCGGCGGCCAGGTCGGCCCGGCCGCCCTCGACGGCGATCACGGCGGTGTCGAAGGCCTCGACCCAGGCGGGCGCGTCCAGGGGCTCGCCGCCTTGCAGGCCAAGGCGCGCCTTCAGGGCGGCGATGCGGGCCTCATAGCCGCGGCGCTGCCCCAGCGACCACAGGGTGACGCAAATGGCGAGACAAACCGCGCCGGCCACCGCCGCGAGGATCAGGTCGTACGAAGTCATCAGGCGCGTCGCTTACCCCAGCGGGTCGTCGAATCAGAATCCCAGATTAGTCGGGCCGTGACCAGAGCGCGATCAGGGGGAGCGTGACTGTCTGTCGCGATTTCGTCGCCACACCCGGTGGCTTAACGCTCCAATCGCTCTATTTGGAGACCATGACCTGGTCCGACCGCCTCGCCCCGTCGCTCGACGACTTCGCCGTCCTGGCCCGACAGGCCTTCGACGCCCTGCCCGACCAATTCCGCGCGCTGACCGGCGACGTGGTCATCCGGGTCGACGACTTCGCGGCCGACGAGGTGCTGGACAGCCTGGACATCGAAGACGCCTTCGAGCTGACCGGCCTTTATCAGGGCGTCGACCTGGGCCGCCGCTCGGTGCTGGACTATGGGACCGAGCCGTCGCGGGTGTTTCTCTATCGTCGCCCCATCCTGGACGAGTGGGCCGAACGCGGCGACGTCTCCCTGGGCGACCTGATCGCCCACGTGCTGGTCCATGAGATCGGCCACCATTTCGGCCTGTCGGACGACGACATCCACCGCATCGAGGACGAGGCATGAGCCCCAATCCCAGCCAACTCTTCGATACCGAAACCTGGCGCGAGCGTATGGATGAGCGCTGGTTCGACACCGGCGCGGCCATGGCCGAGGCCGGCGCCGTCGACCTGGTGGCGATCGAGGACGAGAAGGTCACCGCCCACGTCACCGGCAGCGTCGGCGACCTCTATGTCGTGCAGCTTTGGGCTCCGGCCGGCGAAGGCCTGTGCACCTGTCCTGGCTTCGAGAAGTTCGGGGCCTGCAAGCACCAGGCGGCCGTGGTCACCGCCGCCAACGCCGCCGACCTGACCAAGGTCCGCGAGCGGATGGCCAAGCTGCGCGACGGCCTGGCCCTTGACGGCAAGGACGCCCTGATCGAACGCCTCGCCGAACTCGCGCGGACGCAGCCGGCCGTGCTGGCGGCGCTGGAGGGGCGCTAGAGGAAGTCGTCGATCGGCGCCTTGCGCTTGGCCTTCGGCTTCGGTCGCTCCCACATCACGCCGGGATAACCCTTCAGCGGGACCAGCTTGCCGCCGCCATAGGCCCAGTCGGGCGCCTGGTCGAGCGACGTGTGATAGCGCGGCTCGCGGCCGGTGCGGGTTTCGAACAAGGCGCGCGGCAGGTTGATCATGGTCGGCGCCCGCTTGCGCTCCATGAAGATCGGCGTCCCACAGCGCGAACAGAAGCCCCGGGCCGTTCCCTCGCGCTCGTGGCGGGTGACCAAGCCCTCGCCCTCCAGCCACCGGAAGCGGCTGCGATAGCTGGCCGTGTAGGTGACATAGGCGCAGCCCTGGGCGCGGCGGCTGGCGGCCGAGTGATCGTGGAACGCCCACCGCGCCGGCACGCCGATAGCGACCCGCACCGCCCCGCACGCACAGGCGCCCTCGGCTTCCTCGGCGGGCGGTTTGAGGGGCTTGGGCATGGGGAGAACTCCAAAGCGACTGGCCATTTCCGAATAAAGCGCACTGCTGCCAGATCTGACAGCAGGCGGCCTTGACCGCGCCCGACCCGCGCCGCTCTGCTGCCGGATACAATTGGGGGAAAACGCCATGGCGACGCTGTACGAGCGCTACATCCTGCCAAAGCTGCTGTGCTGCGCGTGCGGCGCGCCGGCGTTCCGCGCGCAGCGGACCAGCCTCGTGCCCCAGGCCAGGGGCGAGGTGCTGGAGCTCGGCGTCGGCGGCGGCTTGAATCTGGCTTTCTACGACCCGGTCACGGTGACCGGCGTCACCGGCGTCGACCCCTCCGCGGAGCTGCGCGCCCTCGCGGAGGCCGCCCCGCGCCCCGAAGGCCTGGCGGTCGAGATCGTCGCGGGCGAGGGCGAGCGCCTGCCGTTCGCCGACGCCGCTTTCGACACCGTGCTGTGCACCTTCACCCTGTGCTCGGTGCGCTCGCCCGCCGCCGTGCTGTCCGAAGCCCGCCGGGTGCTGCGGCCGGGCGGCCGGTTTCTGTTCTGCGAGCATGGCCTGTCCCCCGACGCCGGCACGGCGCGCTGGCAGCGACACATCGAACCGCTGTGGAAGCGCCTGGCGGGCGGCTGCCACCTGACCCGGCCGGTCTCGGCGGCGGTCGAGGCGGCCGGCTTCCGCCTGGACGAGAACCACCGCATCTATCTCGACAAGACGCCGCGTCCGCTGGGCTGGTGCGAGCGGGGCGCGGCGAGCCTCGCCTAGAGGATGGGCGTCGCCGCCCCGCTTTCGTCGCCAAACCTGACGCCGCCGTCATTTTTTGTTTGACCCGTCCGCTCACATGAGTTGACAGTGTTCAGATGGGCCGAGATCCGCGCAAGACGGAGCCCGCCCGATGGACATCGCACGGCCGATAGGGAGCGCCGACATGACCGACCCAATTTCCAAAGACCGGAATATCACCAAGGACGCGATGTACGACGCGGTCGCGCCGGACGACTTCGAGTCGATGCTCGAACTCGACCGCTACGGCAACCGCTCCAGCGCCTTCGACAAGATCATTTCCGCGACCCACGACCACTTCTGGGATCCGCTGGACAAGACCTATATCGACTTCGACGAGCCGTTCGACATGGAGAACCAGGCCCTGGTTCCCGAGGACATGGTCATCGCCCTGTCGACCGACTACGTCTCCAACCACCTGTCCGATCCGAAGACGCGCATCCGCTTCATCAACCAGTCGGTGCTGCGCAGCTTCTCGTCGATCCTGCACGGCGAGCAGGGCGCGCTGAACCTGTCGGCCAGCCTGTGCCACGTGCTGAAGGACCAGGGCGCCCAGGAATACGCCGCCAACCAGACCCGCGAAGAGGCCCGCCACGTCACGGCCTTCGCCAAATATATCAAGGCCCGCTGGGGCAAGCCGGTCGAGTGCGGCCCGGCCCTGAAGACCCTGCTGGTCGAGATCATCGGCGCGCCCGAGGTTTACAAGAAGATCATCGGCATGCAGATGCTGGTCGAAGGCCTGGCCATGGGCGCCTTCGCCACTTTCTACAACAATATCAACGATCCGGTCGGCAAGAAGCTGCTGCAGCTGGTGATGACCGACGAGGCCTTCCACCACAAGTTCGGGAAGATCTGGGCCGACCGCACGGTGCCCAAGCTGAGCCCCGAAGAACACGCCATCATCGAGGACTGGGCGGCGCACTGCTTCCAGACCCTGCTGTTCAACCTCGTCTCGCCGCACCAGCAGCTGGATCTCTACGCCGCGTTCGGCCTGGACCCCGACAAGGTGGTCGAGGAGTACGGGAAGATCATGACCGACGACGTGCGTCGGGAAAATATGAAGGAGCAGACCAACATCTTCCGGGTGCTGGTCAAGACGCTGCTCAACGCCGGTATCATCACCGACCGCACCCGCGCCTTCTACGCCATGTATGTCGACATCGACGAGCTGAAGGCCGAGGGCGACCGGATGGTCGGCGACGACATCGCCGAGGAAGGCATCCGCCACCTGCAGGCCATCAACTTCAAGGACCGCCCGGTCGGCGCCGTCAGCATCGCGGCCGAATAGGAATCCCACCTTCCTGTTCGTCGCGAGCCGCCCCGCCGGAACTCCGGCGGGGCGGTCGTCGTTTCTGGCCGTCCCCACGGAGACTTCCATGCGCGCCGCCCTGCTCGCCTTGCCTATCGTCCTGACCCTCGGCGCCTGCGTGGCGGGCCCGAGCGGCAATCCCAATCCGCCGCAGCCGGCCAAGGCCGTGGAGCTCGAGCGCTATCTGGGCAAGTGGTACGAAGTCGCGCGCTACGACATGCGCTTCGAGAAGGGCTGCGAAGGCGTCACGGCAGAATATTCCAAGCGCCCCGACGGCCTGATCCGCGTGCTCAACACCTGCCGCCAGGGCGCGGTGGACGGTCCCGTGAAGGTCGCCGAGGGCAAGGCCAAGGTCGTCGATGCGGCGACCAACGCCAAGCTCAAGGTCAGCTTCTTCGGCCCGTTCTTCGGCGACTACTGGGTCCTGGACCACGCCGACGACTACAGCTGGTCCATCGTCGGCGAAGGCTCGGGCAAGTACCTGTGGCTGTTGTCGCGCGGGCTTCCGACCGACGCCGACCGGGCGGCCCTGACCGCGCGCGCCAAGGCGCTGGGCTATGACGTCACGATGCTGCGCCCGACGAAGCAGCCGGCGCCTTAGGGCCTCTTGAGGGCCTCTTGCCTCGCGAACAAAGCTGGAACATTATTCCGGCGATGGACGTGATTATCCAGCTGCAGCCGTCCCGGCCCGAAACCACCCTGACCGTGACCCGCGGGGCCGCGCGGCTGCTGGTCGACCTGGGCTATGCGCCGCTGGCCGAAGTCACCCTGCCCAACGGTCGCCGCGCCGACCTGATGGCGCTAGGCCCTAAGGGCGACGTGCTGATCGTCGAGGTGAAGTCGGGATTGGAGGATTTCCGGGTCGACCGAAAGTGGGGCGAGTACGCGCCCTATTGCGATGCGTTCTATTTCGCCGTCGCGCCGCACTTTCCCGAAGGCGTGCTGCCGGATGAGCCGGGGCTGGTCGTGGCCGACGGTTTCGGCGGCGCCGTGGTGCGGGAGTCGCCGCTGACGCCCTTGGCGCCGGCGCGACGCAAGGCCCTGACGCTCGCGTTCGCCCGCCTCGCGGCCCTGAGGGCCGCGGGCGTCAACGCCGAGCGCCTGAGCCTGTAGAGGCGTCTCCAGCTAGTCCAGATTGCGCGCGATCAGGAAACCCACGCCCAGGCCGATGGCGAACGCGCCGAAGGCGACGCCGATCGGGTGTTCCTCGGCGGTGTGATGAACCACCTGGGCCTTGTCGCGAGTCCAGGCCGCGCCGACCTTGGCCTTTTGCTCGGCGAAGGTGCGGGTCTGCTGGGCCACTTCGGTGGCGGTCTCGCGGGCCGACTTGACGGCCTTGGTCACCGCCTCCTTGGCGCGCTTGGTCTTTTCGGAGGTCGTCTTCTTGGCGCCGTCCAGGGCCGAAGCGGCGGCGGACGAGGCGTCGTTCGGGGTAAAGCTGCTGACGTCGGTCATGGGGGAGGCTCCTCGGCTTGACGGGGAGCTAACGCGCGGGGAGCCGTCTAGTTCTCCCGTACCACCTTCAAAACCGCCTCGCCGTAACGATCCAGCTTGCCTTGGCCGACCCCGCCGGACTTGCCGAGCGCCGCCAGGGTAGCCGGTCGCGCGGCGGCGATCTCGGCCAGGGTGGCGTCGTGGAAGATGACGTAGGGCGGCACGTGCTGCGCCTGCGCCTGCTCCTTGCGCCACGCGCGCAGGGCCTCGAACAGCATCTGGTTTTCCAGCGGGATGGTCAGCGCCTTGCCCTCGCGGCGCTTGCGGGCGCCCGTGGCGCGGCCGGTCTCCGGCGCCTCGGCCGTCTGACGCAGGGCCACGCGACGCTCGCCGCGATAGACCTGGCGCACGCCCTCGACGTCGCCCAGGCCGATCAGCGGCCGGCCGTCATTGGGGTCCTCGCGCAGCAGGCCTTCGAAGATCAGGGTGTCGAACAGGTCGCGCCAGACCGGCTGGCTGAACTCGCGGCCGATGCCGAAGGTCGGCAGCTGGGCCTCCTGGGGCGTGACGTCCTTGGTCTTGCCCATCAGGTGCTCGATAATCCGGCCGCGTCCATAGCGCCCGCCCATGCGGTGGACGGCTGACAGGGCCTTCTGGGCCGCCTCGGTGGCGTCGACGCCGGTCGGCGGCGAGACGCAGATGTCGCAGACCCCGCAGCGGGCCACGCCCTCCTCGCCGAAATAGCGGCGGACGGCGGCGGCGCGGCAGGTGACGCCCTCCAGCATCGCATAGAACTGGCGCAGCTTGCGGCCTTGCGCCTGCTTGACCTCGTCGGGCGCGTCCTTGGTCTCGATGCGGCGCCCCGCCCAGGCCATGTCGGCCGAGCCGTAGAGGGTGATGCCCTCGGCCGGCTGGCCGTCGCGCCCGGCGCGGCCGACTTCCTGCCAGTAGGCCTCGATGGCGGCCGGCGGGTCGGCGTGGATCACGAAACGGACGTCGGGCTTGTCGACGCCCATGCCGAACGCGATCGTCGCCACCATCACCGCGGCGTCGGCCTCCAGGAAGTCCTCCAGCCGCTTGGCGCGGACGGCCTTGTCGAGTCCGGCGTGATAGGCCACGGCCGGGACGCCCTCGGCGTTCAGCTTCTCGGCCAGCTTCTCGGTGCTGTCGCGGCTGCCGGCATAGACGACGCCGGCCCGGCCAGGGCGCTCCAGCACCAGTTCGACCACGCGATCGTGGCCCTTGCCCCGCTTGCGCTCGGCGGAGAGCGCAAGCTCGGGACGCGCGAAGCTGTCGACGAACTCGGCCGCGCCCTGCAGCCGCAGCTCGGCGCGGATATCGTCTCGGGTCCGGGCGTCGGCGGTGGCGGTGACGGCCAGGCGCGGCACGTTCGGGAACAGTTCGGCCAGCCGCCCCATCATCCGGTATTCGGGCCGGAAGTCGTGCCCCCACTGACTGACGCAGTGGGCCTCGTCGACGGCGACCAGGGCCAGCGGCGTGCGCGAGAGGCGGTCCAGCATCCACGGCTGCATCAGGCCTTCGGGCGACAGGTAGAGCAGGTCCACCTCGCCGGCGTCGATGCGCCGCCAGATGTCCGAGCGCTCGTCCATAGAGACATTGCTGTCCAGCCGCTCGGCCGCCACGCCCGCCTGGCGCAGCCCCTGGACCTGGTCGGCCATCAGCGCGATCAGCGGCGAGATCACCAGGCCCACCCCGGGCCGGATCAGCGACGGGATCTGGTAGCACAGGCTCTTGCCGCCGCCGGTCGGCAGCACGGCCATGGCGCTGCGGCCGGCCAGGATCTCGTTGATCACCCCGGCCTGCATGCCCCGGAAATCGGCATGGCCGAAGGTGCGCCGCAGGACGTCGCGGGCGTGATCGAGTTCGGGGGATTCGGGAGGAACGTACACGGGCGCTCTTTTGGCAGCGTCCGGCCCCCAGGCCAAGTGTCGCCCCCTGGACGTCCGCTCACCCCTTCAGTTCCCGCTCGCCTATCGCCGTGATCGGCGGAGCGCCACAAGAGCGCCTCAGGCCGCGTTTACCGCTCGTCAATCTTGTCGCGCGTTCTGTGGGCTTGGGCTAAACGGAACACGCGCGAGCGTGGGCCTCCTCGCGGCCGCATCTTGGAACAGGACGACCATGGCGAACGGACCCTTCGGCGGGAACAAGGCGGCCAGACCGCAGCGCACCCCGCTCCAGGCCCTCGTCTATTGGGGCACGGTCCTGGGCGTCTGGGGCCTGATCTTCATCGTCGCCTTCTTCGCGGTGTTCGCCAGCGACCTGCCGGACACCTCCAAGCTCTACGACGTCAAGCGCCAGCCCTCGATCAACTATCTGGACCGTTCGGGCGCCCTGCTGGCGGTGCGCGGCAGCCAGTACGCGCCGCCGGTCGATATCGACGCCCTGCCGAAATACGTGCCGGCCGCCTTCGTGGCGATCGAGGACCGGCAGTTCTATCACCACTTCGGCTTCAACCCCTGGGGCATCATGCGGTCGGTGGCGTGGAACGCCACCCATGACGGCCCGCAGCGCGGCGGCTCGACCATCACCCAGCAGCTGGCCCGCAACCTGTTCCTGAGCCCGGCCCAGAACTATCGCCGCAAGGCCCAGGAGCTGATCCTGGCCGTCTGGCTGGAGATGAAGTTCAGCAAGAAGCAGATCCTGGCCCTCTACATGAACCGGGTCTATTTCGGCGCTGGCGCCTACGGCATCGAGGCCGCCTCGCAGCGCTACTTCAACAAGCCCGCCAAGGAGCTCACCATTGGCGAGTCCGCGCTGCTGGCCGGCATGATGAAGGGCCCCGCCCGCTATTCGCCGGTCTCGGCCAAGGAGCGCGCCGCACGCCGCGCCACCATCGTCCTGGACGAAATGGTGCGCATCAAGGCCATCACGCCGGAAGAGCGCGACGAGGCCTTCAAGACGCCGGTTCAGGTCTCGGCCACCCTGGCCAACCAGCGCGCCCAGTACTTCACCGACTATATCGACGCCCAGGTTCGCTCTCTGGTCGGCGAACCGACCGAGGACCTGGTGGTCGAGACCACGCTGGACCTGCCGATCCAGGCTTCGGCCGAGCGCGCCGTGAAGCTGGGCGTCGACGGCCATGCGGCCCAGGGCGTGCAGCAGGCGGCGCTGGTCGCCATCGACGGCGAAGGCCGCATCCGCGCCTATGTCGGCGGCGCCGACTATGCCGACAGCCAGTTCGATCGCGCCACCACCGCGCGCCGCCAGGCCGGTTCGGCCTTCAAGCCGTTCGTCTACCTGACCGCCATGGAGCAGGGCCGCACGCCCGCCGTCATGGTCGTCGACGAGCCCGTCAAGATCGGCAACTGGGAACCGAGGAACTACACCAACAAGTATCTGGGCCCGATCACCCTGCAGACGGCCCTGGCCCAGTCGATCAACACCGTCGCCGCGCGGCTGGCCAACGAGGTCGGCACCAGCAACGTCGCCGCCACCGCCCGTCGCCTCGGCATCACCAGCAAGATCCAGCTGGACCCGTCGATGGCCCTGGGCGCGGTCGAGGTCTCGCCGATGGAGATGGCCCAGGCCTACGCCCCGTTCTCGAACGGCGGCTTCATGGCCAAGGGCTACGGCATCGAGCGCATCCGCACCGCCAGCGGCAAGGTGCTGTATGACCACAGCGTCGACCGCCAGGCCCGCTCGGCCGTGATCGGCTCGCCGGCCCTGCAGTACATGAACCAGATGATGCGCCAGGTCGTCGCCTCGGGCACCGGCACGCGCGCCAGGGTCCCAGGCTACGACATCGCCGGCAAGACCGGCACGACCAGCGACTACAAGGACGCCTGGTTCGTCGGCTACACGGGCGGCTTCGTCACCGCCGTCTGGACCGGCAAGGATGACAACACCCCGATGAAGCGGGTCACCGGCGGCGGCGCCCCGGCCGAAATCTGGCGCACCTTCATGGCCGCCGCCCTGCCCCGCCTGAAGGCCACCCCGATCCCGGGCGGCGTCGTCGAGCCTCCGCCGATCGAGAACACCGACCCGATCGGGGACCTGATGAACACCACGCCGGGTCCGGAAGGCCCGGCGGCGGAAACCCCGGCCGGCGCGGCCCCGCCGGCGGATCAGCTGCCTTACTAATAGATGCTCCCCCGCGATGCGGGGAGGTGGCCCAGAGGGCCGGAGGGGGCCAGTGCGGCTTACGCATAGCTCGCCCCCTCAGTCGCTCCGCGACAGCTCCCCCGTATCGCGGGGGAGCATATTTAGGCCCCGATCGCGTGCAGCTCCGCCGCGTGCGCCCTTAGCCACGCGCGGTGGGGCGCGGGATCGCCGGCCAGTTGCTCGCACAGCGCCCAGAACCTTGGGCCATGATTGGCCTCGATCAGGTGGGCGCACTCGTGGGCGGCGACATAGTCGGCCACCGCCGCCGGCGCCAGGATCAGCCGCCAGCTGTAGCGGATCGCCGCCGGAGCCCGGGACGTCGCCGGGCGACAGGATCCCCAGCGGGCCTTGGGATCGGCCACCGCCACCGACGGCATCGGCCGGCCCAGGGCGGCGGCGTGGACGGCGGTGCGCTCGGTCAGGACGGAGAGCGCCTCGCGTTTGGCCAGCCGGATGACCTTCAGCCCCCAGTTGGCGTCGTCGGGCGCGACGATGCGAGGGCCGTCGCCATGGGCGTCGTCAAGGCGAGCCCGCCCTGGACCGACCTCGAGGCGATAGGCCTTGTCGTTGAGCCGCAGGATCCCGCCGGGCGCCAGGTTCATCCGCTCGGGCAGGGCCGCCAGCTGCTTGGCGATCCAGCCGGACTTCTCCTGGGCGAAGGCGACCGCCTCGTTCAGGCGCTTGAGGTTGGGGGCCAGGGCGACGATCTCGGATTTGGCGCGGTCGACGCGCAGCGAAATCCGCCGCGCCCGGCCGTCCACCCGCAGGCGAACCGGCCAGCCGCCGATCTCCAGTCGATCGCCGTCGGAAAAACGTTGGGCCTTGAGCGCGAACATCCGCCCTTAGATCGCGTGACCAGGGCCGCGCCGCAAGATGGACCCGACGTTACGCCTCTTCCTCGAAGTGCGGGTCGCACTTGCGGATGAAACGGCGCACGCGCGGATAGATCTCCTCGCGGAAGCGACGACCGTTGAACACGCCGTAGTGGCCGACGCCGGGCTGCACATAGTCCAGCTTCAGCGCCTCGGGGATGTTCGCGCACAGGCCATGGGCGGCCTGGGTCTGGCCGATGCCAGAGATGTCGTCGTTCTCGCCCTCGACCGTCATCAGGCCGATGTCGCTGATGGTCTCGGGCTTCACCCGGGTCCCGCGATGCATCAGCTCGCCCTTGGGCAGCAGGTACTGCTGGAAGACGATGTCGATGGTCTGGAGATAGAACTCCTCGGTCAGGTCCAGCACCGACAGATACTCGTCGTAGAACTCCAGGTGCTTGTCGGCGCTGTCGCCATCGCCCTTCACCAGGTCGTTGAAGTAGCGGCGGTGGGCCTCCTGGTGGCGCTCGGCGTTCATGCTCATGAAGCTGGCCAGCTGGACGAAGCCCGGATAGACGCGCCGGCCCGCGCCCGGATAGGGCGGCGGCACCGTGTAGATCATGTTCGACTGGAACCAGGTGAACGGCTTTTCCTCGGCCAGCTGGTTGGTCACGGTCGGCGACAGGCGCGCATCGATCGGCGAGCCCATGAAGGTCATGCTGGCCGGCCGTGACGGATGATTCTGCTCGGCCATCAGGGCGGCGGCGGCCAGGACCGGCGGCCCGGGCTGGCAGACGGCCACGACGTTCGGGCGCGGCCCCAGCACGGCCAGCATCTCGATGATGTGGTCGATATAGTCGTGGAAGTCGAAGCGGCCTTCCAGCACCGAGACGTTGCGAGCGTTGACCCAGTCGACGATGAACACGGAGTGGTCGGGCAGGAAGGCCTCGACCGTGCCCCGCAGCAGGGTGGCGTAGTGGCCCGACAGGGGCGCGACGATCAGCACGGCGGGATCCAGCGAGAACTTCCCCGCCCGGCGCATGTCGGCCATGTCGCGGTCGAACTGGATCACCCGCGCCCAGGGGCTTTGCCAGACCACGGTCTCACGGACGCGGACGTCGACCTGACCGATCCGGATCGTATCCAGGTTCCACTTGGGCTTGCCGTAGCGCCGCGTGACGTTGGCGAACAGGTCCGCGCCGGCGTGCATATGTCGACCGACGGCCGAGTCGGCGGCGGGATTAAGCGGCGATCCCCAGAAGTCCCGGGCCGCCCGCGCCGCGAGGCGCATCGGCGTGGAGGCGTAATAAGCCGCCTCATGTAGAGCGTAGAGCATGGCGCACTCGCGATGTTGCATCGCAACATAGCACGCCAAAGCCTAAGAGAGTCTACCTTTCACAGCGATTTGCGCCGCGTCATCGCCCCGCCTCGCGCCGGAGTGGTAGCGCTCTCAGCCCTCGCGCATCGCGTCGCTGATCCGGCGCGCAATGTCGGCCGGCGGCAGGTTGTACGGGATCACTGTCTTGAAGCGCCCCTTGGGGTCCATCAGGTAGATCGCCGTCGAGTGGTCCATGGTGTAGCCGGGGCCGTCGCCGACCTTGGCGTAGTAGACCTTGTAGGCCTTGGCGGCCGCCTTGACCTGCTCCTGGGTTCCGGTCAGGCCGATCGTGGATTTCGGCACGTAGTCGGCCGACAGATAGGTCTTCATCTGCTCGGGCGTGTCGCGGGCCGGGTCGATCGAGATGAAGACGATCTGCAGGTCCTTGGCCTTGGGACCCAGCTGGTCGGTCGCCGCCGACAGGCCTTGCAGCGTGCCCGGGCAGACGTCGGGGCAGTAGGTGAAACCGAAGAACACCGCGCTCCATTTCCCCTTCAGCGCCTTCTCGGTGGTCGGGACGCCGTCCTGGTTCACCAGCTGGAACGGCCCGCCGACCGCGGCGGACGCTTGGGACTTGAACACGCCGGCGCGCCACGCCAGCCCCGCCGTCACGGCGAGGCCCAGGACGCAGGCCAGGATCAGGACAAGGCGGTGGCGAGGCATGTGCTTTTCATCCTTTTCTTGCCGCTTGTCCTTTTGCTCTCGCAAAGCGCGCAATTCTGGACAATCCTGCGACCATGACTGACGTATCGTTCGCGAGAGCGCCCGACGATCAACGTCACAAAGGGCTCGATAAGCCGGGCGACGAACCGGCGCAAGACGACGCCTGGTCCTGGACGGCTCCAGGACTGCGCCGCGGACGCTTAAGGGTGCGAACCCTTCTGGCGCAGCGCTGGCTATGGGTGGTCGGCCAGACCGCCGTCCTGCTGATTTCCGGCCTGGTTTTGAAGCTTCAGGTGCCGTGGGCGCTATGCTTCACCCTGATCGCCCTGTCGGCCTGGCTGAACGTGCTGCTGGGCCTGGCCTCCAGCGGCCAGCGCCTGGCCCGCGACGGCGAGGCCACCGCCCAGATCGCCTTCGACATCCTGCAGCTGTCGGGCCTGATCTATCTGACCGGCGGCGCGCACAACCCCTTCGCCCTGCTGCTGATCGCGCCGGTGACCCTGGCGGCGGCGACCCTGCCGGCCCGCTACGCCATAGGCCTCGGCGCCCTGGCCATCGTCGCCTCCGTGCTGCTGGCGCTGTTCCATATGCCGCTGCCGACCATAAGCGGTCGTCCTTGGCCGTTCGAGCCCAACCCGTTGATGCTGTGGACCATCGTGTCGGCGCGGATCGTCGGCATCATCCTGACCGCCGCCTATGCCTGGCAGGCGGCCAGCGAGTCCGCGCGGATGGAGCTGGCCCTCAACGTCACCGAAACCGTGCTGGCCCGCGAGCAGCGCCTGTCAGCCCTCGGCGCCCTGGCGGCGGCGGCGGCCCACGAGCTGGGCACGCCGCTGGCGACGATCTCGGTCGTGGCCCGCGAAATGGCGCGCGGCGCGCCCGACGACCAGACCCGCGAGGACGCCGAGCTTCTGATCGGCCAGGCGGCCCGCTGCCGCGAGATCCTCCAGCGCCTGACCGAAATGCCCGAGGCCCAGGACGCCGTGCACGAGCGCATGAGCCTGGTCCAGCTGGTCCAGGACGTGATCGAGCCGCACCTGGTGCATGGCGTGCGCGTGGAGGCGGTCGTCAACGGCCCTTCCGGCGAGACCGCTCCGGACGTCTGGCGGCGGCCGGAAATCATCCACGCCATGACCTCGATCGTCGAGAACGCGGTCGACTTCGCGCGGGGCGAAGTCATCGTCATCGCCCGCTTCGACGCCCGCTACATCGTCATCGAGGCCCGCGACGATGGTCCGGGCTTCTCGCCGGAGGTGCTGGCCAAGCTGGGCGAGCCGTACGTCACAACACGTCCGGGCGCGGAAGGGTCGCGAACGGGGCATATCGGCATGGGTCTGGGCTTCTTTATCGCGAAGACCTTGCTGGAACGAACCGGCGCGACCGTCGATTTCCGTAATGGTCGCCGGGGTGGAGCGGTCGTTTCGGCGCGCTGGCCTCGGGCGGCCTTGGAAGCTCCGGGTTTTACGGGGGCTTGAGTAAGGCGCGGAAGCACGAAAGTATGGGTTGTTATTTGGCCTGTTGAGTATTGGCGCTGGGGAGGCGCGGACTTCTATGGCGGATATCGGTGAGCTGGTTTCGGCGCTGCCGGACAAGACGCTGCTCTTGTTGGATGATGACGCTCCGCTGCGGACCCGGCTGGGTCGAGCGCTGGAGCAGCGTGGGTTCGAGGTGACGCTGGCCGCTTCCGTGGCCGAGGCCCTGACGATCCTGCGCAACCACGCGCCAGCCCATGCGGTGCTGGACATGCGGCTGGAGGACGGCTCGGGCCTCAAGGTGGTCGAGGCGGTGCGCGACGCCCGCGCCGACGCCAAGGTCATCATGCTGACCGGCTACGGCAACATCGCCACGGCCGTGGCGGCGGTGAAGGCGGGGGTTGTCGACTACCTCTCCAAGCCCGCCGACGCCGACGACGTGGCCCGCGCCCTGCTGGCCGCCAAGGACGCCGCCCCCGTGCCGCCGGAAAACCCGATGAGCGCCGACCGCGTGCGGTGGGAGCACATCCAGCGCGTCTACGAGATGTGCGGCCACAACGTGTCGGAGACGGCGCGCCGGCTGAACATGCACCGGCGGACGCTGCAGCGGATCCTGGCCAAACGCGCGCCGCGATGAGAGACCGGAGGCTCCCCCGCGCCGCGGGAGAGCCTCCACTCGTCACATCGCCGAAATGCCGCCGTCGACCTTGATCTCGGCGCCGGTCATGAACCGGCTCTCGTCGCTGGCCAGATAGAGCACGGCGTTGGCGATGTCGTTCGGCTCGCCGATACGGCCCAGCGGCACCTGGCGGGCCAGCTTGGCGAAGGCCTCTTCCTTGCCGAACCGGGCCGAGAAGCCGTCCAGGATCGGGGTGTCGATAAAGGTCGGGTGGATGGAGTTCGAGCGGATGTCGAGCTTCATCTTGGCGCAGTAGAGCGCGATGTTCTTGCTGAGCAGCCAGACCGCCGCCTTGGAGGCGTTGTAGGCCGGCGAATTGCCGTTGGCGATCAGGCCGGCGATCGAGCTCAGATTGATGATCGAACCGGGTTGATGCGCCCGCATGTGGGTCAAGGCGTGCTTGGCGCCCAGGAACACCGAGTCGACATTGACCGACATCACCTTCTTCCAGAGACCGAAATCCAGGGTCTCGATCGGGCCGTCGCCGCCGATGCCGGCGTTGTTGACCAGCACCGACAGGCCGCCCATGTCGCCGGCGGCCTTTTCCAGCACCTCGATCCACTGGTCTTCCTGGGTGACGTCCAGCAGGTAGGCGAAGGCCGTGCCGGCGCCATGGGCGGCGTTGATCTCGTCCGCCACGGCTTGGGCGCCCGCCAGGTTGAGATCGGCCAGGGCGACCTTGGCGCCTTCCTTGGCCAGCATCCGCCCGGCCGCCGCGCCAAGGCCCTGGGCCCCGCCGGTGATGAAGGCCTTCTTGCCGGCGACCCGGCCCGTGCTCTGCGCCATGCGGCGTCCTCCCGATTGTTCAAACAACAGTTTGAACCGGGCATGGGGGTAGGGGAAGCCGAAATCTCTCTTCCCCCGGAAGGGGAGGAGAATCCTAGGCGGCGCTGTCCATGAACTTCGCCAGCGTCACGTCCAGTTCCGTCACGCCGTCGGCGTCATGGGTGGTCAGCAGCACCTCGACGCGGTTGTAGACGTTGAACCATTCCGGGTGATGGTCGAGCTTGTCGGCCATCAGCGCCACGCGGGTCATGAAGCCGAAAGCTTGATTGAAGTCCGCGAACTTGAAGGTCTTGGTGATCGCGTCCTTGTCGGAAGCGGCGCTCCAGCCGGAAAGCTGGGCCAGCGCGGCTTCGGCGCCGATCTTGGGACGGGACATGGGATTCCTCTTCCGACGATGAAGAAAAGCCCGTGGGGTGCGAGCTTCCGGGGTTTCCCCCTCAGAACGCCAAACCGGTCGCTTCGGCAAGGTCGCTCAGCAGCTGAGCCTCGGTCGAGACCTTGATGGCTGTCATGCCCAGGGCCGCCGCCGGCTTGCAGTTGATCCCCAGGTCGTCGAGATAGACGCAAGCCTCCGGCGCGACGTCCAAGAGCTCGCACATCATCTGGTAGATGCGCGGATCCGGCTTGCGCACCCCGGCCTTGGAGCTTTCGATCACCGCGTCGAACAGGGCCATGATCTCGCCGACGGCCAAGGCCTTTTCGGGGCTCTGGGCCATGCCGGGGCCGTGCCCCGTCGGCACGTTGTTGGTGATGCAGCCGACCTTGAACCTGGCCTTGCAGGCCCTCAGCGCGTCCATCACGCGGGGCCGCAGATCTCCATAAAGCAACGGCAGCACCTCCGCGCCACGCACCGCATGGCCCAAGCGCGTCGCTTCCTCCAGGAAGAGGCCGTCGAAGGCGGCCGCGTCGATCTCGGCCCGCTCGAAGCGCGCCCAGGCGTTCACGTCCGGATCGGTGGCGTTGACCGTGCGGATGAAGTCCTTGGGCAGACCGCGCTCGGTCTCGTAGCGGCGGAAAGCCTCGAACGGCGAGGTCGTGAACACCCCGCCGAAATCCCAGATCACCGCCTCGATCGCCATGCCGCCCTCAAACAGATGTTCGAGGCGAACGCTACCCGTCCCACGCCGCGAGGGGAACCCCGCCATGGCCACGCTCGCGCGACGGGTGAAAGAAGAGTTACGGCCGCTCCGGAAATGTTTTGTTAACCACCATCCGGAGTCGCCCATGATCGCCCTTCGCCGCCTGACCACGATCGCTCTCGCCACGGCCGCCGTCCTGACGGCCGCGCCCGCGCTGGCCGGTTCGAACCGTGGCGGCGTCGGCGGCCCTCCGGGTCCGGAAATCCTGCCGCCCAACGCCGCGCCCGGTCAGTGCTTCTCGCGCCGGGTCACCGGTCCGGGCGGGGCTTATCGCTGGGACCGCGTCGAGTGCGACAGCGCCTATGGCGGTTACGGCTATGGCTATGGCGGTCGCTTGGACGTCCAGACACAGGCCGCGCCCAGCCATGGCTACGGCCACCAGGGCGGCTACGCGCCCGATTGCGGCTGCGGCGGCTATCAGGACGGCTACGCCTATGGCGGCGACTATGCTGGCGACCGCTATGGCGAGCGCCGCTATGACAGCCGCTCTTCACAGTCGCAGTACGCTTACGAAAGCAGTTCATACAGCGGCGGTTACGCCTATGGCCGTGGGGGCCCGGGCGTGAGCTATCCGCCGCCGTATGGATACGGTTACGTCGCCGCCGGGCGCGACGAGGCCGGTTATCTGATCTGGCCCGGAAAGACGCCCTAAACCCCAAAGTGGGTGGCGCCGCCCTTGCGCCGGAAGCGTCGACTTGCACCAAAATGGGACGGGGGAACTTTCTATCATGCGCACGCCAAGCCGGCCGTTTTTCAAGGCCTATGAACTCGTGGCTATCGCCGTCTTCATCGTCGCGGGGGTAGTCGTCTGCCGGATCGGCCTCGTCTACTGACGGGCTGATCCAAGGGACGGCCCGAAGGCCATTCGCTTCAATTTGGAACACGATCGCCGGCCTCACGCGTTGTGGGGGTTCAACCGGAGCCACGATCCTGTCCACGCTCGACGTCACGCCCGCGCCCAGACCGCCCCGGAACCCGTTTCGCGGCCTGTCTCGGCGCGCGCGGATCGGCATCGGCGCGGCCCTGACCCTGGTCGCGGCGATCATCGCCTTCCTCGTGATCTTCGACTGGAACTGGCTGCGCGGGCCGATCGGCCGCTACGCCTCGGCCCAGCTTCAGCGCGAGGTGGCGATCACCGGCGACCTGCGCGTCCACCCCTGGTCGTTCTCGCCCAAGGCCGAGGCCTTTGGCGTGCGGATCGGCCAGCCGGCCTGGGCCAAGTCCGTCGATCCGCAAGCCGGCCAGATGGCGCGGGTCGAGCGCATCGCGGTGCAGATCAAGATCCTGCCGCTGCTGCGCGGCCAGATCGTCCTGCCGTTCCTGGCCATCGACAGGGCCGACGTGCGCCTGCTGCGCGACAAGGAGGGCCGGGCCAACTGGACCTTCGGCGCGCGCAAAAGCGACAAGCCGCTGAAGCTGCCCGCCGTCCAGCGACTGGTGATCAACGAGGGCCGGCTGCGGGTCGACGACCGCCAGCACGGGGCTCTCTTCGTCGGCACGGTCAACGCCCAGGAGCGCGCCGGCGACAAGGGCGGACGCTTCGTGCTGGAGGGCAAGGGCGATCTGAACAGGTCCGCCTTCGTGGCCCAGGTCACGGGCGGACCGCTACTCAACATCTCGCCCAGCCGCCCCTACCCGTTCGACGCCGACATCCGCGCCGGCTCGACCCGCATCACGGCCGAGGGCAAGGTCATCAAGCCGTTCGATCTGGGTCGCTTCGAGACGCAGCTGACCGTGTCCGGCGCGGACCTGAACCGCTTGCACGACCTGACCGGCCTGACCCTGCCCAACACCCCGCCCTACAAGGTCTCGGGCCATCTGGTCCGCAAGGGCGACCGGTACGACTTCGAAAAGCTGTCGGGCCGGGTCGGCGACAGCGATCTCTCCGGCGACCTCTTCGTGCTGACCGGCCGCGAACGGCCCTATCTGGAGGCCGACCTGCGCTCGCGCCGGCTGGATTTCGACGACCTGGGCAGCCTGTTCGGCGCCGCCCCGGCCACCGGTCGCGGCGAGACCGCCTCGGCCGGCCAGAAGGTCGAGGCGGCGCAACGTGACGCGACCCAGCGCCTGCTGCCCGACGCCACCCTGCAGGTCGACCGCATCCGCGCCATGGACGCCAAGGTCAGCTACCGCGCCGAGACCGTGAACGCGCCCAATCTGCCGCTGCGCAAGGTCAGCGCTGAGGTGGTCCTGGAGAAAGGCGTGCTGACCGTCGACCCGCTGGCCCTGACCTTCTCGCGCGGCGATCTCAAAGGGAAGGTTCGCCTGGACGCCCGTCCGGCCACGCCGAAGACCGACATCGACGTGCGCCTGCTGAACGGCCGCCTCGAGGACTTCATCCCCTTCAAGTCGGACGGCAAGCCGGCCATCGAGGGCGCGGTCATGGCCCGCGCCAAGCTGACCGGCACGGGCAACAGCGTCCATCGCGCCGCCGCCTCGGCCGACGGGTCGGTGACCCTGGTCGCCCCGCACGGCCAGATGCGCCAGGCCTTCGCCGAACTGCTGGGCGTCAACGCCTCCAAGGGCCTGCTCCTGCTGCTGTCCAAGAGCGACAAGGAGACGCCGGTGCGCTGCGCGGTCGCCGACTTCGACGTCCGGAACGGCGTCATGACCACCACCGCCCTGGTCGCCGACACCGGCGTGGTGCTGGCCAAGGGCCGCGGCACGGTTAACCTCGCGACCGAGCGTATGGACTTCCGCATCGAGGGCGACAGCAAGAAGCCGCGCCTGCTGCGCCTGTTCATCCCGATCACCATCAAGGGCCCGATCATGGCCCCCAAGCCGGGCCTCGACGTCAGCAAGACCCTGGGCCAGGGCGGCGTCGCCACGGCGCTGGGCTCGCTGATCAACCCGCTGGCGGCCCTCCTGCCCTTCGTCACCACGGGCGAAGCCAAGGACGCCGACTGCGCCGGCCTCGTCAGCGAGGCGCGTCAGCAGGGCGCGCCGGTGAAGGTGGGACAGACGACGGCGGCCAAGGTCAAAAAGTAGGTTTGGCTAGCGCAACGCCTTGACCAGCAAGAGCGTGGTCAGGCCGCTGTTCCATTCCTTGTCCGGATAGCGGTCGACCTCCCGATAGCCTCTGGACGCATAAAACGCCTGCGAGCGCGTGTTGAAGCTATCCGTCTCCAGACGAACTTCGGAGAAACCCAAGCCTGCGATCTCTGCCTCAGCTTGGTCCATCAGCCGTGCGCCGACACCCAGGCGCGCATGGCTGGACCGCACGTGAAGCGCGTTTACGAAGTCCGCCTCCCAATCCACGAACCCCACGACCTCACCCTCCCGCCCCGCGACCCAGAACAGGGCGCCACGCTCGGCGACGTATCGGGCCGGGCGGTCCTCGTCGCGGAAGGCGCGCGCCGCCTCGGCTGTCACCTGAGGAAGCCAAGTGCTCGCGTAGGTGTCATGCAGGATCTCCCGCAGCACGGCGGAGTCGAACAAGGTCGCACGGCGGATCGACAGGCCTGGAAGCAACGACATGCCAGCACGGTAAGCCCGCCGACGAAATCATCGCAACCGGTCACCAAGGACCGGGGGAGGCGTCGATGCTTGAGCTTCGCCGAACTTTCCCCCATCTTCCCGTCATCAACCTCTCTTGTGTGGTTCATGTCCGAGATTGTGCGCGAGGCGCGGGCCTAACAGGCTCCGAGCTTCGGTTCGAAAGTCTAGAGGCCCGCTATCCGCCCGCGTATCCGCCGGCCGGATGCGCGATCGTATGCCTCGATCTCTCGGACAATCCCTTGAACATCTCCAAACCGCAGCAAAGGACGCTGCACGCGCTGGCCCAGGGCGGCCGGATCGAACTCGAACGCGACGACAACGGCAAGATCGTCTCGGCGCCTTGCATCACCCGCGACGGCTGGGCCCTGACCGATTGCACGGTCGGCGTCTTCCAGTCGCTGAAACGCAAGCGGCTGATCGCCAGCCAGGACGGCGGCCCCTACCGGATCACCCGGCTGGGGCTGGGCCATCTCCGGTCCCAACTGGACAACCGGGTGGGGGCGAAGGGCTGGTGAGCTACAGAAGCTTGTAGAACAGCACGCGCGCGGCGCCGTAGTCGCGCGCGTCGATCTGTTCGAAGCCTTCCAGAACCGGGTCGATCTCCCCCCGGCCGCGCTCGAACATCAGGATCGCGCCGGGGGCCAGCCAGCCGTGGGCGCGCAGCTCGGCGACGGCCTTTTCGCCCAGGCCCTTGGCGTAGGGCGGGTCGAGGAAGGCGATGTCGAACGGCGTCCCGGCGCTGGCCGGGCGGGGTCCAAGGTCGGTGGCGTCGCGGCGGTGGACGCGGGTGACCCCGAACAGGTGCATGGCGTCGATGTTCTCGCGGATCGCGCCGCGCGCGGCGTCGTCCGTCTCGACGAACAGGCAGAAGCCGGCCCCGCGCGACAGGGCCTCCAGCCCCAGAGCGCCAGAGCCGGCGAACACGTCGATGACCCGCGCGCCGTGCAGCTCGGGCGCCCAGGCGGCGTGCTCCAGGATGTTGAACACCGCCTGGCGGGCGCGGTCGGACGTCGGGCGAGTGGCCTCGCCCGGCGGGGCGACGATGGCCTTGCCGCGATACTGGCCGGAGACGATGCGCATCAGGCGGCCTTCGGCGCGGCGCCCAGCCGGCGGCCGATCCAGTTCAGGCCCAGCATCAGCCCGGCCAGCAGGGCCCAGCCCCACGGGTTGACCAGGCTGAAGATCGTCAGCCCGCACATCAGGCCGGGCAGCAGCGCCACGCGCAGCAGCACGAACACGGCCTCGCCCACGGGCATGGGCTCGGTCAGCTTGCCGACGAAGGCCGCGTAGGCCCAGACCAGACCCATGGCCAGGCCGATCACCGCCACGTGGCCGACATAGACGAGCACGACCTGTCCGCCGCCCTCCCACAACAGTTCGGTGCTCAGCGGGAGCAGGGCGATCAGGCCCAGCACCACGAAGTTGAACACGTCCAGGCCGCCATCGGCCCGGACCAGGCGGGCGAACACCCGGCGATGGCTGAACCAGCAGACCCCCACCACCGCGAAGCTGACGGCGTAGGCGGTCAGCTTGTGGCCCATCTGATGGAACAGGTCCGCCACGCCCCGCCAGTGCTCGGGCGGATGGATCTCGATGGCCAGCAGGGTGATGGCGATCGCGAAGACGGCGTCCGAAAACAGCACCAGCCGATGCAGATGCCCCGCGCCCGTGTCGCCTTTGCCCGAAACCCCGTCACCCATGCCTGTCCCCTTACAACTCGTAACCGGATGTGTGCCGTCCCCCGCGCGCCACGGCAAGCACCCGCTTTACAAGATCGCGACCCTTCCCTCTTAGTCGGCCCGGAAGCGAGAGGCGATCGAGTGATGCGCATGGGCGAGCTGATGGAGGCGGTGAAGCGTTCGCGCTTTCTGGCCGACCTGTCGCCCTATGACCGCGACCCGTGGCGGACGGTGTTCGCCGTGCCGGTGGGCATGCTGGCCGGAGCGGTGGCGGGCCTGCTGGGCGCGATCACCGCCACCCTGATCAGCCTGCTGGTGGTCAGCGGCCTGGACGGCGCGCCGGCGGCCGGCGACCTGTTCAGCGTCTTTTCCGATCCCAACCTGACCGAGCCGACGGCGCGGCAGTCGCTGTTCTTCCTGGCCGTGCTGGCCGGCGTGAACCTGGGCGCGGCGGTCGGCTTCGTGTTCGCGGCCGGAGCGATCCACCACCGCCGCATCACCGACTACATCAATCGCGGCCAGCCCGTGCGCTGGCGCCTGCTGCTGGGCGGCCTCGTCCTGGTCGGCGGGGTGATGATCGCCGTCACCGGCGTCGCCGCCGCCCTGGGCGAGTCCCTGGATCCGCCGCTGTGGAAGGTCTCGCCGAACCTGGTGGGCCGTGCGCTCTACGCGGCCATGGCCATCGCCCTGCTGATCCTGGCCTCGGCCGCCGAGGAACTGGTGTTCCGCGGCTGGCTGCTGAAGCAGAGCGCGGCCTATGTCCGCGACCCCATCGTGCTGATGGTGCTGAACGGCCTGCTGTTCGCGGCCATCCACTTCGACCCGAACATCGACGCCTTCCTAGTCCGCGCGGCCATGGGCGCGGGCCTGACCTGGATGGCGCTGCGCCTGGGCGGCATCGAGCTGGGCATCGGGGCTCACGCGGCCAACAACGCCGTGATCCTGCTGCTGATCCGGCCGATGACCACCCGCCCGGACTCGCCGCACGAGTTCAAGGCCGGCCTGATCGCCAGCGCCCTGGTGGTGCTGGCCGGCTTCATCGGCGTCGCCGAGCTGTCGGTGCGCTGGCCGGCCCTGCGCCGCTGGACCGGCGGCTCGAGCCCGGCGGCGGCTTAGCGCTTCGGCGGACCGCCGCGCGGGGCCGGACCGCGCGAGGGCCCAACGCCCCGCGAGGGCTTGGCCGCCGCCGGACGCGGGGCCGCCCTGCCCGGCTTCTCCGACACACGCCGCGCCGCGCCGTCCACTGGCTTACCCGGCGACTTGGCCGCCGGCTTGCCGCGCGCGGCGGGCTTGCCGATGTCGATGAACTTGCTCTCCATCGACTTGGGCGCGCGCTTGGCCTTCGGCGCGGCGATGCCCTTGCTGGCGCCCTTGGCCGGCGCGTGGGGCGAGACCTTCTTCTTCGGCTTGGCCCAGCCGGCCTTGTAGACCGGCTTCTCGGACTTTTGCGGCGCGTCGATCACCACCGCCCGGTCGGCGCGCGGAACGCCCCGGCGCTGCAGGTCGCCGCCGCCGGGCGTGCCGGGGGCCTTCACGGCGCTGGCGATACCGTTGAACTTCGGACGATCGCCGGTCGGCATGTTCTCTTCGGAGACGATGCCTTCCAGCAGTTCGCGGATCACCCGGGGCCCGACCTCCTCGATCTGGCCGGCTTCCAGCGGACCCAGGGCGAACGGGCCGTAGGACATGCGGATCAGGCGGTTGACCTTCAGGCCCAGGGCTTCCAGCACCTTGCGGACCTCGCGGTTCTTGCCTTCCGACAGGCTGACCGTGATCCAGATGTTCTTGCCGCCGCCGGCCTTGTCGTGGGCCTTGTCGATCTTGGCCTCGATCGAGCCGTACTTGACGCCCTCGACCGTGATGCCGTCCTTCAGCGTGTCGAGCTTGGCCTGGGTGGTGTCGCCGAAGGCCCGGGCGCGATAGCGGCGGACCCAGGCGTTGCTGGGCGTCTCCAGGGCGCGCGACAGCTCTCCGTCGTTGGTCAGCAGCAAGAGGCCCTCGGAGTTGAGGTCCAGGCGGCCGACCGAGATCAGACGCGGCAGCTCCTTGGGCAGCGACTGGAACACCGTCGGCCGGCCCTTGGGGTCGTTGTGGGTGGTCATCAGCCCGGTGGGCTTGTGGTAGCGGAAGAGCCGGGTCGGCTCGCGTTCGGCCACCAACTGGCCGTCGACGGTCAGGAAGTCGCCGGGCTGGACCTTGACCGCCGGGGTGGTCAGCACCTTGCCGTTGATCGCCACGCGACCGGCCTCGATCAGCCGCTCGACCTCGCGCCGCGAGGCCACGCCGGACCGCGCCAGGGCCTTGGCGACGCGCTCGCCGGGACCGCCGTCGAGATCGCCGTCTTGACCGTCGAGTTCAGGCTCGTACAGGGGATCGTGCGGCTTGGTCATTTTCGGCGTCCTTCTCGGGCTGGGCGCATCTCTCGATGGGCTGTTTCAGGTTCAGGTAATGCACACCGATCTCGCCGACGATCAAGACCGCCGCATGATGCGCCTGGCCCTCGAGGCCGCCCGCGCGGCGGCCGAGGCCGGCGAGACGCCCGTCGGCGCGGTGATCCTCGACCCCAGGACCGGCGAGGTCATCGCCACGGCCGGCAACGGCCCGATCGCCGCCCACGACCCCACGGCCCACGCCGAGATCGCGGCTATGCGGGCGGCGGCCGCCAAGCTCGAGAACTACCGCCTGACCGACCTCACCCTGGTCGTCACCCTGGAGCCCTGCGCCATGTGCGCCGGCGCGATCAGCCACGCGCGGATCGGCCGGGTGGTGTTCGGGGCCGAGGACCCGAAGGGCGGCGCGGTCGTCCACGGCCCGAGATTCTTCGCTCAACCCACCTGCCACTGGCGCCCTGACGTGACGGGCGGCGTCCTGGCCGAGGAGAGCGCGGATCTGCTGCGGGGGTTCTTCCGCGCCAGGCGCAGGAAAATCTAGCTGAGCAGGGTCGAGCCCAGCAGGACCTTGGCGCCGGGCTTGCCGACCACCTGGTCGCAGGCCTTCTGCAGTTCGCGCGCCACATAGTCGAGGTCGGGCGGCGCCCCGCCGCGCAGGCCGGCGGCATAGACCATCAGCACCTGGGCGAAGGCCGCCCGCAGGCGCGGCGTCGAGGCCTGGGCGCGCTCCATCAGCTTGGGATCCTTGGCCTCGATGCCGGTCTCGACGGTCATCACGCCCCGGCGGCCATCGCGGCGCAGGACCACCGCGTTGATCGGATCCAGGGCGAAATAGGTCGGCGGCGCCTTCTTCTCTTCCTTGCCATGGGCGCTGGCGAAGGCGACCGTCGGCGCGGCCAGGGAGCCGCCGGCGAGGGCGGCGATCAGGGCGATCGGAAGGAGGCGGTTTCGGCGCATGTCGCCTTGCTACCGCACCGTGGTTGACGTCCTCTTTACGCCTGCGAGCGCACACAGGGGGTTAACCACGATTCGTCGCCACGCCCGCTCAGGGCGCCTCTGGGGCGGGCGGACGTCGCAGGAGGCAGACCTTGGGCCGTTTTTCCCCCAAATCCCTCGATCTGGACGGCAAGGTGATCCTGGTCACCGGCGGCACCGGCTCGTTCGGCCGGCGCTTCATCGAGACCGTCCTTCGCCGCTACACGCCGCGGAAGGTGATCATCTACTCCCGCGACGAATTGAAGCAGAGCGACATGCAGCTCGAAATGCGCGAGCAGTTCGACGAGGCCACCTACGGCAAGCTGCGCTTCTTCCTGGGCGACGTGCGTGACCGCGAGCGCCTGACCCTGGCCTTGCGCGGGGTCGACATCGTCATCCACGCCGCGGCCCTGAAGCAGGTGCCGGCGGCCGAATACAATCCGTCGGAATGCATCCATACCAATATCATGGGCGCCGAGAACGTGGTCTGGGCCAGCCTGAACAACGCCGTGAAGCAGGTGGTGGCCCTGTCGACCGACAAGGCCTGCAACCCGACGAACCTGTATGGCGCGACCAAGCTGGCCTCGGACAAGACCTTCGTGGCCGCCAACAACCTGTCGGGCGACATCGGCACGCGGTTCTGCGTCGTGCGCTACGGCAACGTCGTGGGCTCGCGCGGCAGCGTCGTGCCGCTCTATCGCCGCCTGCTGAGCCAAGGCGCGACCGAGCTGCCGGTCACCGACCCGCGCATGACCCGCTTCTGGATCACCCTGAACGAGGGCGTCGACTTCGTGCTGTCGTCCCTGACCATGATGCGCGGCGGCGAGATCTTCGTGCCGAAGATCCCGTCCATGGCCATGCCGGACCTGGTCAAGGCCATGTCGCCGGACGCCGGCATGAAGGTGGTCGGCATCCGTCCGGGCGAGAAGCTGCACGAGATCATGATCAGCGCCGACGACGCGCGCGCCACCGTCGAGTTCGAGGACCGCTACGCCATCGAGCCCAACTTCGCCGAGTTCGGCCGCACGCCCTATTCGGAAGCCGACGGCGCCAAGCGCGTGGCCGAGGAATTCTCGTACAGCAGCGACAACAACCACGACTGGCTGACCCCGCAGGGCCTGCTGGACATGCTGGAGGAGAAGGCCGCGCGATGAGCGGCTTCCTGCCCTACGGCAAGCAGACGATCGAGGACGACGACGTCGCGGCCGTCGCCGAAGCCCTACGCGGCGATTTCCTGACCACCGGCCCGACGGTCGAGGCCTTCGAGACCGCCTTCGCCGCCAAGGTGGGCGCCGAGCACGCCATCGCCGTCTCCAACGGCACGGCCACCCTGCACCTGGCGATGTTGGCCCTGGGCGTCGGCGCCAATAACGAGGATGGGGGCGACGTCTGCATCGCGCCGTCGATCACCTTCCTGGCCACCGCCAACTGCGCCCGCTACGTCGGGGCCGAGGTGGTGTTCGCCGATGTCGATCCCGACAGCGGTCTGATGACGCCGGACACCCTTGCCAAAGCGCTGAACAGCGCGCCCGGCAAGCGGGTCAAGGCCGTGCTGCCCGTTCATCTGCGCGGCGACGTCTGTGACCTGCCCGCCTTGAAGGCCATGGCCAGCGCCTCCGGCGCGGTGCTGGTCGAGGACGCGCCCCACGCCCTGGGATCCATCGGAACGTTCGGCGGAACCGCCCACCCGGTCGGCGACTGCGCCTTCTCCAGCTTCGCCAGCTTCTCGTTCCATCCGGTCAAGACCCTGGCCACGGGCGAGGGCGGGATGCTGACCACCAACGACGCGGCCCTGGCGGCCAAGGCCCGCCTGCTGCGCTCGCACGGCATGGTCCGCGAGCCCGGCGGCGATCCCTGGTGGTACGAGATGCCGGAGCTGGGCTTCAACTATCGTATCCCCGACGTGCTCTGCGCGCTGGGCCTGTCGCAGCTGAAGAAGCTGGACCGTTTCGTCGCCCGCCGGCGGGAACTGGCGGCGCTCTATGAGACGCTGCTCGCCGAACGCGCGCCGCGCGTGCGCCTGGCCGCCAGCCCGGCCCATTCGAACCCGGCACTGCACCTGCTGACCGTGCTGATCGACTTCGAGGCCGAAGGCATTTCTCGCCGCACCGTCGTCGAGAGCCTGAAGGCCCAGGGGATCGGGACCCAGGTCCACTACATTCCGGTGCACCGCCAGCCCTACTACGTGAACCGCCAGGGCCTGGCCGACCTGCCCGGCGCGGACGCCTGGTACGCGCGCTGCCTGACCCTGCCGCTGTATCCGACCATGACCGACGGCGACGTCGAGCGCGTGGTGGACGCCCTGGCGGGGATCCTGGGGTAGCGCGGCAAGGCCGCCTCTCCGCTCATCCACGCGGCGAAGCGATCATTAAATAAAAGTCAGGCGCCTCCGTTCGCCTATCCCCGGGCCTCTAAGCTTGAGCAGCTGTCCGAGGGGCCTTTATGTTTCGCACCGTTCGTATTCTCGTCGCCGGCGTTGGGGCGCTGGCCCTGCTGGCCGGCGCCGCCCAGGCGCAGGACTATAAGCCCACCTTCCATCCCGAGACGCTGAAGGGGCCGCCCGCCGGCAAGGCCAACGAGGTGCTGGTGCTGGGCACGGCGCACCTGTCGGGCCTGCCCAAGACCTTCGACATGGCGCTGCTGGCGCCGCTGATCGACCGCCTGGCCGCCTGGAAGCCGACCGGTATCGCCACCGAGGACCTGTCGGGCCTGCAGTGCGACGCCCTGCGCCGCTATCCGGCCCGCTACGCAGCGACCGTGAAGAGCTATTGCTACGACCCCGGCAAGGCGGGCCAGGCGATCGGTCTCGACGTGCCGGCGGCCAATGCCGAGGCCGAGCGCCTGCTGGCCGCCTGGCCGACCCAGCCCACGGCCGCCCAGCGCCGGCGCCTGGCGGCGGTGTTCATCGCGGCGGGCGAGCGCAACTCGGCCCTGGTGCAGTGGCTGCGGTTGCCAGACGCCGAGCGCCATGCTGGCGATAGCCTGAACGACGAACAGGCCGCCTTTCTGGAATCGTTCAAGACCCGCCGCAACGAGACCACCGTGATCGCCGCCGTGCTGGCCGCGCGGCTAGGCCTTGAACGCCTGTGGAGCGTCGACGACCACTCGGCCGACACCCCCGATAGCGGCGCCCCGGAGGAACAGAAGGCCTACGAAGCGGCGATCATGAAGGCATGGGATAACCCCGTCAGCCATGCCCGCCGGGCCCAGGACGAGGCATTGCGCGCGAACCTCTCCAAGCCGGACGGCGTCCTGAACCTCTACCGGGCCTACAACACAGCCAACGCCCAGTTGATGGCCTTCAAGGGCGACTTCGGCGCGGCGTTCGTCGAACCCTCGCCCCAGGGCTTCGGCCGGCAATATCTGGGCTTCTGGGAGACCCGCAACCTGCGCATGGTCGGCAACATCCGCGACGTGCTGGGCCAGCACCCCGGCATGCGGATGCTCGCCATCGTCGGGGCGTCGCACAAGGGCTACTACGAGGCCTATCTGAACCAGATGCACGACGTGCGGCTGGTGAGCTCGGACGCGGTGCTGAAGTGAGGACGATAGCTCCGGCGGCGGCCTGACCGTCCTCCGGCGGCAGGCGCGCCCTAAGCCGCCTGCGCCAGCAGGGTCTTCAGCAGGTCCATGGTCTGCGGCGAGCCCTGGAGCTGTTCGCGCGAGGTCGGGTCGCGGGCCAGTTTCAGGGCCTCGACCCGGGCCTTGTCGGCGACCGGGCCGGTCGGGCCGGCCTCGCCGAGGGCCAGCTTGGCCAGCAGTTGCAGACGGTGCGGCAGTGGCGCGGGGGCGCGGACCAGCATGGTCAGCAGGCGCGAGTCGCCCTCGATCAGCGCGCCGATCTCGCCCAGCTTGGCGCACAATGGCTCGAAGTCCTCACGCACCAGGCCGGAGCGGACCAGCTGACGCTGCAGCCCCGCCAGGTTGCTGAGCTTGGCGACCGGCGAGTCGGGGCCGGCGCGCAGCTCCTTCTCGAAACGCATGGCGCTGATGTTGGCGTTCAGCCAGCGAGCGGCGTTGCGCTTGTTGACCGCGCCCATGACGTTCTCGGCCAGGCGGATCAGCATCTTGATCTCTTCATGGGCCGAGCGGTCGCGGCCCAGCAGCGCCTCGATGAAGTCGCCGTTCAGCAGGGTCTTGGAGCGGGTCGTGAAGGCGCCCTGGATGTCCTCGGCCTGGAGGATGCGGCCGGCGGCGGCCGTCAGGCTCATGGCCAGGGCGCGCAGATATTCGATCTCGGCCTCGGCGTCGCTGGGCTTGAGGCGGCGCACGCCGTTCAGCTCGGTCAGCACGCGCTCGGCGATGGCCTTGCGCACCGACGGGAAGTTGTCGCCAGCCAACCATTCGCCGAGACGACGGGCCGTGCCCGACAGCTCCGGCATGCAGCCGCGGACGCTGGCTTCGATCTTGATCAGGGCCTCGACGGCGACGCCGCCGGTCAGGCGGGTCATGGCCGCCAGGGTGACGCCGAGGTCTTCGTTGGTGGTGTTCAGCAGGTCGGCCATGCCGGCCCGCGAGCCGATGATCTCGGCCAGCGGCTGCTCGATGGCTTGCAAGGCCGCGAAGCGGGCGCGCGGCTCTTCCGGGGCGGCGTCGGCCAGGTCCAGCAGGCGGGCGATCTTGGCCGACCAGCTGACGGCCGGCGCGATCGAGGCGGCGACGCCGGCGCCCAGCAGGAACGCGCGGTCGGGATCGGCGACCAGGCGCTCGGCGGCCTTGGCGAAGCCTTCCTTGTCGAGATCCGGCAGGGCTCCCTTCTTGAAGGCCTTCATCAGGTTGGCGACGGTGCGCTCGACCAGGCCCTGGAAGTGGCGGATGACCTCGTGCACGGACTGGCCGCGCGCCTCGGCTTCCGGAATGGCGATCTTTTGCAGCGCGTGCTGCAGGTCGGTGCCGGACGCCTCGAGCTTCTCGACGAGATCGGGGCGGTGCAGCAGTTCGAACGGCGTGGCCTTGTGCCGGGCCAGCCAGCCTTCCAGCAGGCGGCCGATGCGGTCACGGGCGTGGGCGGTGTAGAGGTCGGCCGGCTGCACGCAGAGGGGGTCGCGATCCTCGACCTCCTTCTTGGGCTTGCCGCCGTCGACCAGGCCCTTGGTGAAGATGGCGATCGACTTGTATTCGCCGGTGGCCTCGTCGAGGGTTTCCTTGCTGACGCGCACGGCGACGGCGCGGTTCTGAACGAGGACGTCCTCGGCGACCTGCAGCGCGTGCGCGCGGTTCTCCGAGGCGATCTCCAGCGTCCACTGGGCCCCGACTTTCCGCCGGACAAACAACTCGTAATGGACTTGGCTCATGCCCGCCCCGCTTCAGGAGGCCCCACTATGGGTGTTCAGACCTTAAGGTGAGGTTGAGGGAACCCGCCCATGACGGCCGTCCGCGCCGCAATCGCGCCTTTCTGGAGCCGTAAAGCCCAGGAAGAAGCAGGGAAAGCTTTACCGCGCCACGCGTTGAAGCCAGGACGTTCGACCGATAGGATCGGCCGACGCAAGAAAAGGCTAAGGACAAGAACGACCATATGGCCGCCATCACGCTCATTGACGACGACGAGAACATCGTCGCCTCGGTCTCGCTGGCCCTGGAAAGCCACGGTCACGCGGTGAAGGCCTATTACGACGGAGCCTCGGGTCTCGAGGCCGTCGAGGCCAACCCGCCCGATCTTGTCATTCTCGACGTCAAGATGCCGCGCATGGACGGCATGGAGGTGCTGCGGCGCCTGCGCCAGACGTCCGAGATCCCGGTGATCATGCTGACCTCGAAGGACGACGAGATCGACGAGATCCTCGGCTTCAACCTCGGCGCCGACGACTACATGCACAAGCCGTTCAGCCAGCGCCTGCTGCTGGAGCGGGTCAAGGCCGTGCTGCGCCGCGCCCGTCCGGACGACGAGGACCTGGCGCCGATGGCCGGCTCGGCCGCCGCGGCGGCGGGCTCCAAGGTCATGAAGCGCGGCAAGCTGACCCTCGATCCGGCCCGCCATGACAGCCTGTGGGACGGCCGGCCGGTGCGTCTGACCGTCACCGAGTTCCTGCTGCTGCAGGCCCTGGCCCAGCGCCCCGGCTTCGTGAAGAGCCGCGACAACCTGATGGACGCCGCCTACGACGATCAGGTCTATGTCGACGACCGCACGATCGACAGCCACATCAAGCGCATGCGCAAGAAGTTCCGTCAGGTCGATCCCGAGTTCGACTCCATCGAGACCCTGTACGGCGTTGGCTACCGTTACCGCGAGTCCTGAGGCGGAGAGCCAAAGCGAAACCCCCAAGGCCAGGCGACGCTTCGTCTGGCCGCGCGGGTCCAGGCTCGGCCGGCTGATCATCGTCCTCAACGTGCTGGCGCTGGCGATCGTGGTCGTCGGGGCCCTGGTGCTCAACGAACTGCGCAGCGGCCTGATCGCCGCCCGCATCGACAGCCTGTCCACCCAGGGCGAGCTGATCGCCAACGTCATCGACCAGACTGCCACGGTCGGCGAGCCCGAGCCGGCGCTGGATCCCTATGTCGCCAGCCAGCTGCTGCAGGTGCTGTTCATCCCGCGCAACCAGCGGGCCCGCCTGTTCGACGCCCACGGCAAGGCCCTGGCCGACTCGTTCGTGGTCGCCGACCGCGTCGACTGGAAGGTGCTGCCGCCCGCGCGCAAGCCGGGCGACAAGGACGCCCCCCCGCACCTGACCCCCGCCGCCCAGGCCCGCGCGGAGAAGGCCCGTCAGGCCCTGGCCGACGAGATCGCCCAGGCGATGAAGGGCCGCCCCGTCGCCGGCACCCGCATTGCCGAGGATGGCGAGCGGGTGGTCTCGGTGTCGATCCCCATCCAGCACGTCCGCGCGGTGCTGGGCGTGCTGACCTTGGAGGCCGGCGATGTCGACGAGATCATCTCGGCCGAGCGCAAGGCCCTGCTGCCGTTCATCGTCGTGGCCATGGTCGCGATCGTGCTCTCCAGCGTCCTGCTGCACCGCCTGATCGCCGTGCCGGTGCTGCGCCTGGCGCGGGCCGCCGACCATGTGCGCCTGCAAGGCGCGCGCGCCATCTCGCTGCCGGACCTGTCCGAACGCCGCGACGAGCTGGGCGACCTGTCGCGCTCGCTGGAGGACATGACCCACTCGCTGTCCGAGCGCATGGACGCCATCGAGCGCTTCGCCGCCGACGTGGCCCACGAGATCAAGAACCCCCTGACCTCGATCCGCTCGGCCATCGAGACCCTGGACCTGGTCACCGACCCCGCCGCCCGGGCGCGGCTGCTGGCCATCCTGCAGAACGACGTCAACCGCCTGGACCGCCTGGTCACCGACATCTCCAACGCCTCGCGCCTGGACGCGGAGCTGTCGCGCGAGCATCCCAAGGCCATCGACCTCTCCAAGCTGCTGGCCGAGGTCGCCAGTCTGTACGAGGCCCAGCTGCGCCCCGGTCCGGCGCCGGGCAGCGTGCGGGTGCGATTCGGGGCCGAGATCCCCCGCCCCATCCTGGTGCTGGCCCGCGAGACCCCGATCGGCCAGGTGTTCCGCAACCTGATCGACAACGCCCGCTCGTTCAGCCAGGACGATGGCGAGGTGCGGGTGTTCGTGATCCGCCCGCGCGGCAAGTCGACCGTGGCCGTGATCGTCGACGACGACGGCCCCGGCATCCCCGCCGAGAACCTGGAGACCATCTTCGAGCGCTTCTACACCTCGCGTCCCAAGGGCCGGGCGTTCGGCGGCAATTCGGGCCTGGGTCTCTCGATCGCCCGGCAGATCGTCGAGGCCCACGGCGGCCAGATCCACGCCGAGAACCGCAAGGACGAGGCCGGGGCCGTGATCGGCGCCCGCTTCGTGGTCGAGCTGCCGGAAGTCCGGGAGTGATTCGCCCCGAAGCCCCGCCGGAGATCCGTCACGCCGGCCTGATCGCCCGCCGCCAGGACGGCTTCTGGCGCGGAGCCCTGATCGAGGGCCCGTCGGGGATCGGCAAGAGCGACCTGGCCTTGCGAGCCCTCGACGCCGGCTTCCGGCTGGTGGCCGACGACCGGGTCTTGATGTTCGCCGCGGCCGGCCGCCTCTACGGCAAGGCGCCGGAAACCCTGGCCGGGCTTATCGAGGTGCGCGGCCTGGGCGTGATCGACGCCGCCGCCCTGCCCTTCTGCCAGGTGGCCTTGGTCATCCGCTGCGTCGCCGACCCCGCCGCCGTCGAACGCCTGCCCGATCCGCGATCCGCGACGATCAAGGGCGTTTCCGTTCCCGTTTTCGACCTGTGGCCGCGAGAACCCGCCGCCCCGACGAAAATAGGCCGCATGATGCAGTCTCTTGGAGTCGCCTCCTAACGAGCGTATCAAGGCCGCCCGCGCGACGTTCTCCCCGTCGCCACGGGAATGGGGATCCCTGTTGAGATACAAGGCATGATCGGGCTCGTGATCGTGACGCACGGGCGTCTGGCGGAAGAGTTCATCTCCGCCATGGAACATGTGGTCGGGCCGCAGGCCGCCGTGAAGGCGATCTGCATCGGCCCCGAGGACGACATGGAACGCCGCCGTTCCGACATTCTGAAGGCCTGCGCCGAGGTCGACACCGACGGCGACGGCGTCATCCTGCTGACCGACATGTTCGGCGGCACGCCCAGCAACCTGGCCATCTCGGTCATGGAGCAGACCAAGGCCGAGGTCATCGCCGGCCTGAACCTGCCCATGCTGATCAAGCTGGCCAGCGTACGCCAGCGCGAAACCCTGCAGGCCTGCGTCGCCCACGCTCAGGAGGCTGGACGCAAGTACATCTCCGTGGCCTCCTACGTGCTCGCGGGGGAAAAGTAGGGCATGGCTTCACGCACGGTCGAGATCGTCAACGAGCGCGGCCTGCACGCGCGCGCCTCGGCCAAGTTCGTGAAGATGGCGTCCAGCTTCGACGCCGAAGTGACCGTCAGCCGCGACGGCGCCTCCGTCGACGCCCGGTCCATCATGGGCCTGATGATGCTGGCCGCCGGCATCGGCTCGACCATCGACATCAGCGCGGAAGGCCCCGAGGCCGCTTCGGCGGTGGAAGCGCTGTGCGAGCTGGTGGCCAACCGGTTCGACGAGGAGCGATAGCGGCGCGGGCCTGCCGTGAGGCGGGCGGGACGACCGCTAAGGGTGGAAAGCGCCCCATCGGATGCCGCATTCGCTGAAGGTGGGTTGTCGAAGACGCTGAACTTTGCGGCTTTAAAATATTCCGCCTGAAACAGGACGTTCTTAGTTTGGGTACCCCTGATCTACTGTTGATAGCTTGGCCATAAACGGCTTCAATCTCGGTTGAATCAACCGGAGAGCGAGCATGAGGCCCGACTTATTCCTTCCGTTCTGCAACGAGCGCCTGACGTGGCTTGGCGAGTGGATCGACGGCACGAAGGATCGCTCCGGCCACGCCACCACGGTTGGGGCAATCACCTTCGTTGTCCTTGGGACCGCAGCTCTGTTCATCTTCCTGCACCGCGAGCGGCTGTCACCACTCCTGGCGTGGATCAAAGCCAGGCCAGCTATGTCGTCGGTCATCGGGGTTGTCATCGGCGTGCCGCTGGTGAGCTTCGTTCTGATGTGCCTATCCAAGTATCTGACGTTCGCCTCGGCGCTGGCGACGACGGTCGGCGTGCTGGTCGCGCTGGCCAGCAACAACCGGACCCATGAGCGCGAGGAACAGCGCTTCGCTCGGCAGGGCAACGCCGCACGCATGGCGCTCCCTTTGGAACTGTCGGCTCTAGGCTCCTACTGCCGGTCTTACGGCGAGGCTCTGAACCAGATGCCTAACGCGAAGGCCCCCATGCAGTCGCCAGCCGAAGGGATTACCTTCCCCAAGCTTCCTTCAACGCTGGTGGCGACATTCAAGGAAGTCATCACTATGACCAAAGACGAGAAACTCGCTAATCGTTGCGGCTTGATTTTGAGCTATGCCCAATACGTGGATGGCTACATTGACCTTCTAAACAGCAAATGGAACGTCTCGGTCGAGCGTAACGTCAATCATGCCAAGTTTCGCCTCGCTGTTCTCTACGCGCTGATATCATCCTTTTTCGATTGGGCGCGAATGGAATCCGAGGAGATTAACGATGTTACTTGGCTGCTTGTCGATCAGGCCGTTGCAAACCTGACTATTGGCGGGACCAATTCTTTCGCCAAATACTTTGAAGAGCGTCGCCACCATCAAAGTCCGCTTGACGTTCTGAATCACAAATTCAAATAGAAATCATATATGCCTTACTATTAATTCCAGTATTTAAATTAGGCTGGCGGCAGGTATCTAAATATAACCGCTGGAGGCTGTCTCACACATGAGAGTCCGCAACGGGTCGAAAGCCGACCTTGGTCGGTGCGATCCTTAAATCTCTTGGAGGCTGCAGCGTGCAGGGCTGTCCAGGTCAGTCAAGGACGGCTTCGCGGCCGCCCGGAGGGCGGTCCTTGAGTGACCTGGACAGCCCTGCGATCGTCTCGCCGTGAGATGTAAGGATGGCTCCGACCTCGGGGGTCGGGCGGCGGCGAGGGGCGGGAAGAGGTCGCGCACCCCAGATGCTCCCCCGCGATGCGGGGGAGCTGTCGCGGAGCGACTGAGGGGGCTAGCGTGGCATAGGTCCAGTTGGCCCCCTCCGACCCTCTGGGCCACCTCCCCCGCAACGCGGGGGAGGATCTACGGGGATTGGGCGCGCTCAATCCCCGGCGTTCGCGGCGCCGAATCCCACGAAATCAACCGCTTGTCGATTTTACGCGCCGCTGAATGATCCGCGTTGAATCCACCGCGATACTCATAGCCATCCCCGTCGCGGGGGAGGGCGTTTGGATCCGGCCCAAAACGGCGGCGGGGGTAGGTTGAGCGGGGCCGCTGGCGGTTCCCGGAGGCTCGAAAGTCGCCCCGTCCGTACTCTTTAGGCGGATCGGCTGGCGAACGGGCAGTCTCCGGGGCCAAACCCTCAGCGGATCGACAGGGCGGTGATCGTACAAGCCGCCTATCGTGGATCGTCGGGGTCGAGACGGATGTAGCCGATCGACTTGGTCCGCGCCCGTCCGGGGGTAAACGGGGACCCGAGCAGATAACGCTCACGCCTCCCGACCTCACGGGCAAGAACAGCCTGGCGGAGCGGTCAGCGAGCCGAAACAAAAACAAACCTCACGGTCTCCGGGTTCGCCCGGCCGCTCCGTCGCCTCCCCACCAAACTCGCAGCCGCTCAGGCGCGAGGATGCTGCAACACGTTCCTTCCCCCTGGATGGGAGCAGGAGAGAGAATGACCCAATCCCTGATCCACGCTCGTCACACGCGCATGTTCGGCAAGGGACGCCATCGCAAGCGTCGCCTTCGGAAGAGCGACGACATCTGGCTGGAGCTGATCGACAGGGTGACGACGATCCTGGACGAGGCCGAGCATGACATGCGCGCGATGACCCGGGACTATCCGCCCAACATCCTGGCCGGATACCTCGCGGACGCAGCCGAGACGCGGCGTGAGCTCGAGGCCCAGCGCCGCGATATCCTGCTGAATCCGCGTGGCTAAGGCCTACTCGGCCGCGACGATCTCGTGATCGTGGTGATGCGCCTCGACCCGCACCGCGCCGCCCATCGGGCGCAGGTCCAGGTCCTGGAACAGCTGGCTGTCCTCGTCCTGGCCCGGCAGCGGCGTGGTCAGCAGCTTGCCGCCGACGAAGATCGAGTTGGCGCCGGCCAGGAAGCACAGGGCCTGCAGTTCGCGGCTCATGCCCTCGCGGCCGGCCGACAGGCGGACCATGGATTTCGGGCAGACGATGCGGGCGACGGCGATGGTGCGGACGAACTCGATGGCGTCGATCGCCTTGCCCTCGGCGAGCACCTTGTCGCCCAGCGGCGTGCCGCTGACCGGCACCAGGCCATTGATCGGCAGGCTGTCGGGATGGGCCGGCAGGGTGGCCAGCTGGTGCAGCAGGCCGGCGCGGTCGCGACGGCTCTCGCCCATGCCGACGATGCCGCCGCAGCAGGTGCTCATGCCGGCGTCGCGGACGTGGGCCAGGGTGTCGAGGCGCTCCTGATAGGTGCGCGTCGTGACGACGTCCTTGTAGTAGTCCGGCCCGGTGTCGAGGTTGTGATTGTAGTAGTCGAGGCCCGCGTCCTTCAGGGCCTTGGCCTGGTCGGCGGTCAGCATGCCCAGGGTGGCGCAGGTCTCCAGGCCCAGCGCCTTCACCTCGCCGATCATTTCGGTCAGCTTGGGCAGGTCGCGGTCCTTCAGCTCGCGCCAGGCCGCGCCCATGCAGAAGCGCTGGGCGCCGCCGTCGCGGGCGGCGCGGGCCTTGGCCACCACGTCGTCGGCGGCCATCAGCTTCTCGGCCTTGAGCCCGGTCTTGAAGTGGGCCGACTGGCTGCAATAGCCGCAGTTCTCGGCGCAGCCGCCGGTCTTGACCGACAGCAACTGCGACAGCTGCATCTCGGAGGGATCGAAATGCGCGCGGTGCACGCTCGCGGCGTCGAACACCAACTCCATGAAGGGCCGTTCGAACAGCGCCTCCACCTCGGCGAGGGTCCAGTCGTGACGAGCCACAGGTGAGACGGGCGAAGCGTTGATCTTACTCATGGCGCGCACGTTTGAACCGCTCCATGACGCTTGGCAAGACGTCGGCGAGGCGGCATAGCGCTAAGGGAGCGGAAGGGCCGCCCGGGAGTTGGTCAGGTCATGGATCGCGAGATCGAGCTGAAATTCCTGATCCCGCCCGAAGCAGCGGCCGAAACCCTGGCCCAGTTGAAGGGCGAGGGCGCGGTGCGCCAGCTGGACGCCACCTATTTCGACACCCCCGGCCATATCCTGCGCAAGGCGGGCTTCGGCCTGCGGGTTCGCGACGGCGAGGGCGGCCGCAAGCAGACCCTGAAATCGGCCTCGGCCGGCGGCGTGTTCTCGCGCGGCGAATGGGAAGAGAAGATCGCCGGTCCCGATCCCGACCCCGACGCCCTGTCCCGCACCCCGGCCGCGGCCATGCTGGCGGGCCAGACGCTGGCGCCGGTGTTCACCACCCGCGTCCAGCGCACCGTACGGCTGGTCGAGGTGGGCGGCGCGACGATCGAGGCGGCCCTCGACCAGGGCGAACTCCTCGCCGGCGGTCGAAAGGCCCCGGTCTGCGAGCTGGAACTGGAATTGAAGAGCGGCCCGGCCAGCGCCTTGTTCGACCTGGCCCGCGACGTCGCCCGCCACGCGCCCCTGCGGCTATCGCTGGTCAGCAAGGCCGAGCGCGGCTACGGCCTGGCCGCCGGGAACGAGGGCGGCTCGCCTCGTCGGCAGACCGCGATGCTGGACCGCCACGCCACCGTCGGCGAGACGCTGCAGGCCTTGGGCCATGCGGATCTGGCCCATCTCTGTTCGGCGCTGGAATCACTGCGCGGGCGGCCGGAGCCCGAGGGCGTGCACCAGGCCCGCGTCGCCACCCGCCGGCTGCGGGCGCTGCTGAAGATCTTCAAGCCGTTGGCCCGGGACTCCGCCGCTCAAATGCTCGACGAAGGCCTGCACTGGCTGGCGGCCGAGTTCGACACGGCGCGCGATCTGGACGTCTTCATCGGCGACGTCTGGGACCAAGGCGGCCGCCGGGCTCGCTTCGACGGTCGCGACGATTTCGAACGCGCCTTGAACGCCGCCCGCGCCAGCGCCTATCTGCGGATGGAGGCGGCGGTGGCCAGCACCCGGGCGCGGGAAGTCCTGCTGGAGGCCGCGGCCTGGCTCGAGACCGGCGCCTGGACGCGCGATCCGGACCTGGCCGATGTGCGCGACGGCCGCGCCGACGCCTTCGCCGCGGGGGTGCTGGATCACCGCCTCAAGCAGGTCAGGACCCGCGCCAAGCATTTCGACGAGCTCGACGCCCAGGCGCGGCATCGCCTGCGGCTGAAGGGCAAGACCCTGCGCTACGCGGCCGAGGATCTCGCCCCCCTGTTCCCGGACCATCCCCATCGAGTCGAACGGTTCCTGGAGGCCTCGCGGGCGGTGCAGGACACGCTGGGCGCGCTCAACGATCGCAGCGTTCGCAAGACCCTGGTCGAGACGGTGACCCAGGGCGACGCCGGTCAGGCTCGGGACGTCGCGCGCGTGGCCCTGGCCGACGACGAGGACGACCTCGTGGACGCGGCGCGCAAGGCGCTGAAGGCGCTGCTGGAAGCCAAGCCGTTCTGGTGAGGTGAACGCGAAGCCGATCCCACGACCCGTTCTCACGCGGTTGTCATCGACACGCGGTATGCGGACGAAACGGGGGGCGCGGGAGCGGGCCGCCGAGCACGAGGGGCGCAAGCCATGAACCGCCTGAGACTCACCGCCAGTCTGCTGGCCCTGATGACCACGACGCCGGCCCTGGCTCAGACCTCGCCGACTGTGGGCGTGGTCGGCGCCACCGTCCCGACCGCGCAAGGCGGCGCGAACGGCGTGGCCCTGCTGCGCGATCCGAAGGACCCGGCGCGCGGCGTGATCGCCGCCAGCGCCAAGCTGGGCGGGCTCGAGCTCTACGGCTTGGATGGCCAGCGCATCGCCGCCATCCCGGGCGGCGAAGTCTATGCGGTCGACACCCGCGACGATGGCCCGCGCGCTCTGCTGGCCGTTCTGGACCGCCAGGCCGGCCGCCTGCGACTGTTCGGCCGCGACCACGCCAGCGGCGGGACCGCCGCGATCGACGCCCGCCCGCTGTTGCTGGACTATTCCGGGGAGGGGATCTGCCTGCATCGCAGCGTCCGCGACGGCGCGCTCTACGCCTTCGTCATGGGCCGCGAGGGGCAGCTCGATCAGTGGCTGCTCTACCCCGCGGCCGACGGCAAGCTCGACGGCCGCGTGGTCCGCACGCTGCGTCTGTCGTCCGAGGCCAAGTTCTGCGTCGCCGACGACGCCAGCGGCGCGCTCTATGTCGCCCAGAAGGCCGTCGGCGTCTGGCGCTACGACGCCGATCCCGAGGCCGAGCCGGTCCCGGTCATCGTCGACATCAATCGCCTCGGCCACATCGCCGGCGAGGTCGGCGGACTGGCGGTGATCAACGGCGGCAAGGGCGCGGACTATCTGGTCGCCGCCAATGCCGACGCCGGCGACTACAACGTCTATGACCGGAGCGCGGGCGACCGTTTCGTCGGCGCCTTCAGGGTCCAGGCGAACGGCGGGGCGGCGATCGAGGGGCCGTCGGGCCTGTTCGGGATCCGAGCGCCCGTCGGCCCCAGCCTGCCGGCCGGCGCGCTGCTGATCGCCGACGACCGCAACGCGGGCGCCAACAGCAAGATCCTGTCGTGGCGGGATATTGCCTCGGCGCTGAACCTCTCGCTCGGCCAGGACGCGCCGGCGGCCGAACCCAGCAAGACGGTGCTCGTCCAGGCGACCATGGAGACCGAGCCGGTCGGCCATGACGGCGACGCCGCCGACGATCCGGCCATCTGGGTCCACCCGACCGATCCGGCCCGCAGCGCGATCATCGCCACCGACAAGAAGGGCGGCCTGCTGGTCTACGACCTGTCGGGCAAGCGGCTGCAGTACCTGGCCGACGGCAAGATGAACAATGTCGACCTGCGCGGCGGCTTCAAGCTGGGCGGCAAGACCGTGACCCTGGTCGCGGCCAGCGATCGGACCCGCAAGGCCATTGGTCTTTACACGATCGATCCCGAAACCCGCCTGCTGACCAGCGTGGCCGATGGCGTCCAGGCCAGCGGCCTCTCGGATCCTTATGGTCTGTGTCTATACCGCGACCGCAAGGGGGTGATCTTCGCGTTCATCAGCGACCCCGACGGCTTGGTCCGGCAGTACAGCCTGACCGCCACCGCCAAAGGCAAGGTCGCCGCCAAGGCCGTGCGCGACCTCAAGTTCGACACCCAGACCGAAGGCTGCGTCGCCGACGACGAGACCGGCGCGCTCTATGTCGCGGAGGAAGATGCCGCGTTGTGGAAGCTGGGCGCCGACGCCAAGGCTGGCCGGGCCCGCAAGGCCGTCGCCCGTGTCGCCGACAATCCCGCGCTGAAGGACGATCTGGAAGGCGTCGGCCTCTACGCTCAGCCCAATGGCAAGGGCTATCTGGTCGTCTCCAGCCAGGGCAATAACAGCTATGCGGTGTTCCATCGCGAGGGCGACAACGCCTATGTCGGCAGTTTCGCGGTGACCGCCAACGGCGACAACGGCGTCGATGGAATCTCTGAGACCGACGGCCTGGACGTGACCAGCGCCTCGCTCGGTGCGGGCCTGGAGACCGGCGTCTTCGTCGCCCAGGATGGCCGCAATATCTCGCCGCCCGAGCACCAGAATTTCAAGCTCGTGCCGTGGTCGGCGATCGCGGCGAAGCTGAAACTCGAGTGAGGCGATGGCGAGAGACGAAAAAAGCCGCCCGAAGGCGGCTGTTTTACGAAAGACCCTTGGGTGCGGGGACAGGATTTGAACCTGTGACCTTCAGGTTATGAGCCTGACGAGCTACCGGGCTGCTCCACCCCGCGTCAGGGTGTTTTGGATTGTGATGCAGGGTTTTTGGAC
>NZ_RRYI01000019.1 GCF_003931565.1 Caulobacter sp. 602-1 | reverse complement strand
AGCATGAGACGAATCGTGGAGGCCGCCGGCGGCATACTCTACCGATGGAAAGACAACGTAGAGCCCGAGCAGGCATCGTCTCCGTCAGCGAATGCCAACATCGCCACCGATGGCACGATCATCACGAACGCCGCGCATGCCACGAATACGGCAGACGATACTACGTCATCCTCCGGCGCATCAGACGCAGCCCCCTCCTCAACAGGGGCCGACGCTCCCCTGACCGGCACAATCGGACAAGCGACGCACGTCGATTCGGCCGGCTCTTCAGCCAAGGATGCGAACGACCCAGCTTCCGCCGACAATGTGCTCAATCACATCGAACTCTGCGTGGTGCATCGCCCGAAGTACGACGACTGGAGCTGGCCGAAAGGCAAAGTCGATCCGAACGAATCTCACCGTCATGCCGCGGTTCGCGAAATCGGCGAGGAATCCGGCCTGCCTGTGCAGCTTGGCCCCTATCTTGGCGATATCGAATATCCACTGTCCGAGGAAGGCAGCAAACGGCGCCATACCAAGGATCGCACGGTGGACACTAAGCACGTCC
>NZ_RRYI01000197.1 GCF_003931565.1 Caulobacter sp. 602-1 | reverse complement strand
GGATCGGCTGGGTGGCCACCACGCGCTCGAAGGCGTCGATCAACTGACCGATCGCCTCGTCCTTGCCGCCGACATAAACGACCTCGACCAGGCGGTCGCGGGTGGCGGACGGGTGCAGGATCAGGTCGGCGCAGGCGCGGGTGACGTGGTCCGACGGACCCCGGCGGCGGGCGACAAAGGGCAGCACAGCCGCGCGCAGCAGCCAGCCGGCCAGGCGATTGGGCAGGTTGGCGAACACCTCGTCCAGCCGCTGCTCGATCATGGCGAAGGCCGTCTC
>NZ_RRYI01000196.1 GCF_003931565.1 Caulobacter sp. 602-1 | reverse complement strand
AAGACCCTTGAGATCTCCTTCACTTTCTTCGGTGACGACGCCACCCAGCAGGCCCTCGCCAACGCCTACCAGGCGATGATGAAGAAGGCCGGCATCAAGGTCAAGGTCGTGAACGTGGCCGAGTCCAAGTTCTCCGACACCGTGTCTTCCGGCAACTACCAGGTGCTGCCGATGGCTTGGCAGGCTCCGAGCGCCATGACCTTCGTGGTGTCCGCTCCGCAGCTGTACACCTCCGACGGTCCGTCCAACTTCACCTACGTGGGCAGCAAGAAGATCG
>NZ_RRYI01000195.1 GCF_003931565.1 Caulobacter sp. 602-1 | reverse complement strand
CCCGGCGCTTCTCCAGCACCGGTTGGACTCGCGGGTGCGCGGTGAAGCCGTTCGGCAAGGCGAGGAACGCATCGCCGATCCGGGCCAGCAGCGACTTGTCCACCGCAGTGGCCAGCCCCGCGGGAATCATCTGGTCGGACTCGACCGACTCGCTCGGCTGCACACCGTGCTTCTCCAGCTCGCGCACTTCGTTGAACACCCGTTCCAGCTGGCCCTGGTAGTCGCGCAGCGCGTCCTCGGCCTCCTTCATCGAGATGTCGCCACGTCCGATCAGGGC
>NZ_RRYI01000194.1 GCF_003931565.1 Caulobacter sp. 602-1 | reverse complement strand
AGGGCAGACACGTGATTTATGCTGCGATATCTCCCAGATGATGTTGGGTATATTCGTCGGCACGGGCGTCAATGGGGTCATAGTCGCCGGCATCGGCATGCGCGATGATGGCCATCGCATTGTCGACCAGCTTCGGGCTCAGCGCCTGCAGCCAATGGATGCGAGGGTCGCGGCCGAACCAACCCATCTGCTTGCGGGCCAACCGCTTGGTTTTCTGCGCGATATCGGCAAACGCCTCGTTCACGTCCCAGATGCCATCCAACAGGTCGATGACCTG
>NZ_RRYI01000193.1 GCF_003931565.1 Caulobacter sp. 602-1 | reverse complement strand
ACCGAGACCAACCGCGTGATCGAGCACGCCAAGGAGGCGAAGGAGCTCGGCGCGTCCGCGATCGTGGCCACCTGCCCGTTCTATGCGCTCGGCGGCCTGCCGGAGATCGAGCGCCACTTCCGCCTCATCCACGAGGCCGTGCCCGAGCTGCCGCTGTTCGCCTACGACATCCCCGTGTGCGTGCACACCAAGCTGCCCGGCGGCCTGCTCGTCAAGCTTGGCCAGGAGGGCGTGCTCGCCGGCGTGAAGGACTCCTCCAACGACGACGTGGCCTTCC
>NZ_RRYI01000192.1 GCF_003931565.1 Caulobacter sp. 602-1 | reverse complement strand
GACTGAGGGGGCTAGCGCGGCATAGGTCCAGCTGGCCCCCTCCGGCCCTCTGGGCCACCTCCCCCGCGACGCGGGGGAGGATCTATGGGGATTGAGGGCCCTCTATCCCCGGCGTTCACGGAACAGAACCCCACGAAATCAACCACTTGTCGATTTTTCGCGCCGCTGAATGATCCGCGTTGAATCCGCCGCGATAATCAATGCATCCCCGTCGCGGGGGAGGGCGTTTGGATCCGGCCCAAGACGGCGGCGGGGGTAGGTTGAGCGGGGCCGCTGG
>NZ_RRYI01000191.1 GCF_003931565.1 Caulobacter sp. 602-1 | reverse complement strand
AACGCACAGGGTCTGAACCCGTTGTGACAGATTAGGGTTCCGGGAACGTGAAACGGCGGCGCGATTTCCCGCGCAGCCGTCACTTTTTCGGATCGTCGCCGTCAGAGGCGCGGCAAGCCTTACTGGCAGGCCAGGCACTCGTCGTAGTCGGTCTTGTCCGGCACGTCCAAGCCTGGAGCCGCCGCGACCTTGTCCTCGGCGCCAGCATAGGCCGCGCGCTGCACCGACTTGGAGCGCAGGTAGTACAGCGACTTCACGCCGCGCTCCCAGGCCATCCA
>NZ_RRYI01000190.1 GCF_003931565.1 Caulobacter sp. 602-1 | reverse complement strand
CAGGATCCTGGTGGCCCCGACCTTCAACATCGGCATGGCCCAGCACCAGCTGGCCCTTCCAGGCACCATCTGCCTGCGCCCGGCGACCTTCATCGCCGCGATCGGCGACTGGGTGCGGTCGCTGGGCGCGCACGGCTTCACGCGGATCTATTTCCTGAGCGGCCACGGCGGCAACGTCGCCTCGATCGAGGCGGCCTTCTCGGAGATCTACGCCGAATACAGCTTCCGGAAAGAGCGGGCGCCGTTCGCCCTGAAGCTGAAGAACTGGTGGGATCTGG
>NZ_RRYI01000189.1 GCF_003931565.1 Caulobacter sp. 602-1 | reverse complement strand
ACTCGAAGATCCAGTGGATCGCGACGTGGTCGCCGTTCACCAGCACCGGCCGAACGCAGGTGGAGACCACCGACTCGGTGCGCTCCAGCACGGTGGTTTCCTGGGCCACCAGCGTGCTGCGGCCGCGCCGCGGTTCGGCCTGGTTCTCGCGCATGGTGGCGTCTTCGGTGTAGTAGTCCTCGATGGCCTTGGCATGCGCGCCGCCTTCGACGGCGGCGATGAATGATTCGAGTCGTTCGGTCGTGGGCATCTTTCAGTGGTCCATGGCGCAACGCGCC
>NZ_RRYI01000188.1 GCF_003931565.1 Caulobacter sp. 602-1 | reverse complement strand
AAGGACACGCCCGCAGCGCGGCCTGGATGTTGGTCAGGTGCTTGGCGTCGCGGACCTCGACATCGATGTCGGTGTCGAAGAAGTCGCTCTGCCAATGGTGCATCCGCAAATTGACGATGTTGCCGCCGGCCTCGCCGATGATCGTGCAGACCAGGCCCAGCACGCCGGGCGCGTTCTGGATGGTGGCGTGCAGGCGGGTCAGTGAGATGGTCGAGCGCTCGGCCTCGGGCGTCCAGTTCAGGTCGCGCCACAGCTCCTCGCGGTCCTCGTATTCGGCC
>NZ_RRYI01000018.1 GCF_003931565.1 Caulobacter sp. 602-1 | reverse complement strand
CGAGGAGAAGGCGGAGATGCAGCCCCTGCCGTCCAAGCCCTACGACGCGATCCGCTGGGAGGTCAGGAAGGCCGACAAGGACGGGCGCGTGCAGGTCGACGGCAACCATTACCTCGCCGGACCCTCGTGGCGCGGCTGGACGTTGGACGTCGCCCTTCGCGCGTTCGACGTGACGATCCGCACCCAGGACGGGCGCACCTGCGCCAGGCTGCCGCGCGTGTACGGGGATTCGCCTGCCACTATCCGCGACCCCGCCACGCTCCTGCCCGCACTGGGCCGCAAGACCAACGCATGGCCCGATTCCACCATCCGCGATGATTTTCCCGACAAACTGCGTCTGGCGATCGACCGGATGGACGCCAAGGCGCGCAGGAACGCGTTCCGGCTCATCTCCAGAACGAGCGACGCGTGCGGGTTCGAGCCGGCCGTCGAGGCTGGTGAGCATCTGGTCGAACAGGGGCACCCGCTCGACGAGGCGAGCCTGACCACCATGGCACGGCGCATCGCCTCCGGCGAGAAGCCATACGAGCAGACCGCACCCGACCTGACCGGATACGACGTGTTCATGCAGCCTCGTGGGACGCGGGAAAGGAA
>NZ_RRYI01000187.1 GCF_003931565.1 Caulobacter sp. 602-1 | reverse complement strand
CGATGAACGCTACGAGCACTACTCCGTGGACCTCGACGTGGTCAGCTCCCTGATGGAACTCGCCGACAAGCAGTCGCCGCGCTACTGGCAACTCGCGAAGGCGTTGCAGCGTTCGCTCAACGCCTACGACGAGCGCAACCCCGAATCCGTGGAAGCCGCGCGCGCAGCACTCGCCGACGTACTGGCCAAGCCGGCCAACGCCTCGGCCATGAACGTCAGCGCCATCGGCCACGCACATATCGACTCCGCATGGCTGTGGCCGGTGCGCGAGACACGCC
>NZ_RRYI01000186.1 GCF_003931565.1 Caulobacter sp. 602-1 | reverse complement strand
CAGGACCAGGTGCTGCTGGGCGTCACCGGCTCGGGCAAGACCTTCACCATGGCCCAGGTCACCGCCGCCACCCAGCGCCCGGCGCTGATCCTGGCCCCAATCAAGACCCTGGCCGCCCAGCTCTACAGCGAGATGAAGTCGTTCTTCCCGGAGAACGCGGTCGAGTACTCCGTCAGCTACTACGACTACTACCATCCGGAGGCCTATGTGCCCCGGACCGACACCTATATCGAGAAGGACAGCTCCATCAACGAGCAGATCGACCGGATGCGCCACTCG
>NZ_RRYI01000185.1 GCF_003931565.1 Caulobacter sp. 602-1 | reverse complement strand
GACGTCCTGGGCCGCGCCGCGCAGGTCCCAGTCGGGGCTCCAGGCGTCGCAGGGCTGGTGGTAGCAGCGGCTGGTGTAGTCGGCGACCCAGGCGTCGCCGGCGGCGCGGCCGACCTTGATCAGGTCCGCCCCGCCGCCCAGCCCCATCAGCAGCAGCACCGGCACGCCCCGGCGGGCCAGAGAGAAGTGATCGGCGCGATAGAACAGCGCCCGCTCGGGCTTGGCTTCCGGGGTGATGGTCCGACCCTGCCGGGCGGCCTGGGCGGCGAGGCCGTCCTC
>NZ_RRYI01000184.1 GCF_003931565.1 Caulobacter sp. 602-1 | reverse complement strand
CGACCAGCACGACCGCCAGCACCACGGCGGCGGCCGCGCCGATCAGCCAGGCGGGACGCTTCCAGATCGGCGGCTTGGCGGTCTTGACGGGCTCGGCCGGGGGGAGGGCGGCTTCCGGGATCGCCTCGACGGCTTCCGGCAGCTCGGTCTCGGCTTCGGGAGGGGGCGCTTCCTCGGGCGGGACCTCGGGTTCGGGCTCGACGACTGGCGCGGGGGCCGGGGGCTCTTCGACGATGTCCGGGGTTTCGGCGACCGCCTCGACCGCCTCGACCGGCGGCT
>NZ_RRYI01000183.1 GCF_003931565.1 Caulobacter sp. 602-1 | reverse complement strand
GTCGAAACTCAACGTGTTCACGTCGCGCACGCTCGGCATGGCCGAAGGACGACATCTGAAGGCCTCCGACAAGTACACGTCGATGATCCATGAGGATCTCGCCAAAGCCAACGGGCTCAAAGTCGGAGACACGCTCACGCTCAAGGCCAACGCCTATGACGCCGACAACGAATCACATTCGACGGCGACCGTCAAGACCACCATCGTGGGCATATTCAAGGGCGACAGCGCCAGAAAGGTATCCAGCCGAGCGGAACTCACCGCCAACACCATCTACAC
>NZ_RRYI01000182.1 GCF_003931565.1 Caulobacter sp. 602-1 | reverse complement strand
CGCGACTACGTGGCCGCGGAAAACCGGTATTGCGAGCATCGCATGGCGCATTTGGCCGGTTTGCGCAACACGCTGTTCGAGGAGCTCAAATCGCACGTGGAAGAAACCGATATGTCGGTGCCCACGCGCGTGAACGACTACTGGTACTTCACCCGTACGCAGCAGGGCAAGCAGTACGGCGTGCAGTGCCGTATACCCGTGCGCGGCGAGAACGATTGGGAGCCGCCGGTGGTGGACTCCAAAGGCGAGCCTGGATCCATGCCCGGCGAGCAGATTGTG
>NZ_RRYI01000181.1 GCF_003931565.1 Caulobacter sp. 602-1 | reverse complement strand
GCGGCCGTGGCGGCGCTGGATGGCGCCAGGAGATCCGCGCATGACTGATGGCAAGGTGACGCCCGCGCGTCGCGGCGTGCTGGCCGGTCTGGCGGCCATGGCGGGTTTTACCGGGGGCAGGGGACTGGCCCAGGGCCAGGACCTGATCGCGGCCTCGCGGCGCGAGACGGGCCTCCGTGTCTATTACAACATGGCCGAATATAACTGGCGCGAGATCCTGGAGGGGTTCAAGCGCCGCTATCCTTGGATCCGGGTCGAGACCCTGGACATGGGGCCCACA
>NZ_RRYI01000180.1 GCF_003931565.1 Caulobacter sp. 602-1 | reverse complement strand
GCCTGCGTGCCATCGTCAAGATTCTGGACAACCTGTCCGAGGATGAGATCGCCAAGCTCAACATCCCGACCGCTATCCCGCTGCTCTACGAGCTGGACGAGAACTTCAAGCCGATCAAGCCGCGTGGTGAGTATCTGGACCCGGAGGCTGCCGCCGCCGGTGCCGCCGCTGTCGCTGCTCAGGGCCAGAAGTGAGCCTAAGCCGCTAATACGGTAAGCATTAGGGGAGTCGCACAATTATCGTGCGACTCCCTTTTGCTATGCCGAAACAAGTTTCAAAC
>NZ_RRYI01000179.1 GCF_003931565.1 Caulobacter sp. 602-1 | reverse complement strand
CGAACCGGCTCCGCTGGTGATCCCCGCGCCCGCGGCGGCGCAACCGACGCCGCGGCCCGAGGCGACCATCCCTCAGTAGGCCGGTCACCACACGGCTGAACGAAGAAGGGCGGCTCCGCCGGAGCCGCCCTTTTCCTTAGATCACCACCATTTCTCGGCTTTCGCCGCGAACCCGGCGGCCTTCTCGACCGCTCCCGCGACCGAGAACACCGTGGCCTCGTCGAGCGGCTTGCCGATGATCTGCAGCCCCAGCGGCAGGCCGTTGGCGTCGAGGCCGGCC
>NZ_RRYI01000178.1 GCF_003931565.1 Caulobacter sp. 602-1 | reverse complement strand
ACATCGCCGGCCGCCTAGCGCACCGCCGACCGGTCCCCCAGCAGGCAGGGGATGGTCATGACGATGAGGTAGAGGTCCAGCCAGGACGACTGGCGCTCGATATATTCGATGTCCAGGGCGACACGCTGCCGGACGCTCTCGGGCGTGTCGACCGGACCGCGGGAGCCTTTGATCGCCGCCCAGCCGGTCAGGCCGGGCTTCATGCGGTGGCGGTGGGCGAATTCGGCGACCAGCTTGGCGGACTCGACGCCGCCGGTCTTCATGCCGATGGCGTGGGGGCG
>NZ_RRYI01000017.1 GCF_003931565.1 Caulobacter sp. 602-1 | reverse complement strand
CTCGACCGTCGTCGCGAGCAGGCCAGGGCTGGCGGCGGGGAGGCGCGGGTGGCCGCCCAGCACGCCAAGGGCAAGCTGACGGCGCGCGAGCGGATCGACTTGCTGCTGGACGAGGGCTCGTTCGAGGAGTTCGACATGTTCGTCGAGCACCGCAGCGCCGACTTCGGCATGGCCGACCAGAAGATCCCCGGCGACGGGGTGGTGACCGGCTGGGGCACGATCAACGGCAAGGTCGTCTACGTCTTCTCCAAGGACTTCACGGTGTTCGGCGGCAGCCTGTCGGGCGCCCACGCGGCCAAGATCGTCAAGGTCCAGCGCCAGGCCATGAAGGTCGGCGCGCCGATCATCGGCCTGTTCGACGCCGGCGGGGCCCGCATCCAGGAGGGCGTCGACAGCCTGGCCGGCTATGCCGACATCTTCCTGGAGAACACCCTGGCCAGCGGCGTCATCCCGCAGATCAGCGTGATCATGGGCCCCTGCGCCGGCGGCGACGTCTATTCGCCCGCGATCACCGACTTCATCTTCATGGTCAAGGACACCAGCTACATGTTCGTGACGGGGCCCGACGTGGTCAAGACCGTCACCAACGAGGTGGTCACCGCCGAGGAGCTGGGCGGGGCCCGGGTCCACGCCGCCAAGTCGGGCGTGGCCGAGGGCGCGTTCGAGAACGACCTGGAAGCCCTGACCCAGGTGCGCCGCCTGGTCGACTTCCTGCCCTCGTCCAACCGCGAACCCGCCCCCGAGCGCCAGAGCTTCGACGAGCCCTATCGCGAGGAGGCCAGCCTCGACACCCTGGTGCCGGCCGATCCGACCAAGCCCTACGACATCAAGGAGCTGATCCTGAAGATCGTCGACGAGGCCGACTTCTTCGAGATCTCCAGCGAGTGGGCCAAGAACATCGTCGTCGGCTTCGCGCGCATGGACGGCGAGACGGTGGGGGTGGTCGCCAACCAGCCGCAGGTGCTGGCCGGGGTGCTGGACATCGACAGCTCCAGAAAAGCCGCCCGCTTCGTGCGGTTCTGCGACGCCTTCAACATCCCGATCATCACCCTGGTCGACGTGCCGGGCTTCATGCCGGGGACCAAGCAGGAGTATGGCGGCCTGATCAAGCACGGCGCCAAGCTGCTGTTCGCCTATGCCGAGGCCACGGTCCCGAAGATCACCGTCATCACCCGCAAGGCCTATGGCGGGGCCTATGACGTGATGAGCTCCAAGCACCTGCGCGGCGACCTCAACTACGCCTGGCCGACCGCCGAGATCGCGGTGATGGGCGCCAAGGGGGCGGTGGAGATCATCTTCCGCCAGGAGGCCAAGGACCCCGAGGCGCTCGCCGCCCGCGAGGCCGAGTACAAGGACCGCTTCGCCAACCCGTTCGTCGCCGCCAGCCGCGGCTACATCGACGACGTCATCATGCCACACGGCACCCGTCGCCGCATCGTGCGGGGACTCAAGAGCCTCAAGGGCAAGGAACTGGCGAACCCTTGG
>NZ_RRYI01000177.1 GCF_003931565.1 Caulobacter sp. 602-1 | reverse complement strand
CGCGTCTCGTTCGAGTTCTTCCCGCCCAAGACCCCGGCGATGGAAGAGAGCCTGTGGCAGGCGATCACCCGCCTGGCCCCGCTGGACCCGGCCTTCGTCTCGGTGACTGACGGCGCCGGCGGATCGACCCGCGAGCGCACGCACCGCACGGTCAAGCGCATCCTGGACGAAACGACTCTCAAGCCCGCCGCCCACCTGACCTGCTTCGGCGCCTCGCGCGACGGGGTCGACGAGGTGATCCGTGAGTACTGGGAGACGGGCGTTCGCCACATCGTCTCGCT
>NZ_RRYI01000176.1 GCF_003931565.1 Caulobacter sp. 602-1 | reverse complement strand
CAGCGGCGTATTCGATCGCCGACGGGCTTTTGCGATCCTTCATGGCGGCAAAGAGCTGCTCGGCCAATTGATCGGCCTGCCGGCGCTCCTTTTCCGTCACTTCGAAGGCGTGGAACAAAGGTGGGGTCTTAGGATCAAGTCCGACCATCAGCGAGATCGCCTGCGCGGTCGGATCGCGCCCCTTGATCGCGGCGAGCGCCTCGGCTTCGCGGAACTTGCGAGTAAGCTTGGCCAGCTCAATCCGGGCCTGCTGCTGTTCGCGGTCGGTCCAACAGCGAGCA
>NZ_RRYI01000175.1 GCF_003931565.1 Caulobacter sp. 602-1 | reverse complement strand
CATCGGCCATGTCGTCAGGGTGCACAGATCGTATCGCTGACGCGCCCACCATCAACCCGGTTTCCCATGGACAGAATGCACACCATCCCGCTGGCGGCATATGCACTTTGCATGACGCAAAGCATGCGCCTCAGCAAATGGCTCTAAGACGAGCCAGCGGTTGCCGTACATGCCGCCAGCATCTCGTCGTCACGATGGCCGACCGCGTCCGCGCAGCTGACCGCCGAGCCGCGCCGACACCCAAAGCCTGGCGTTACCACCGGCTCCACCCGATGTTCAAG
>NZ_RRYI01000174.1 GCF_003931565.1 Caulobacter sp. 602-1 | reverse complement strand
AGACGTTGGGGCCGCGCAACTCCTCGAACGTGGTGTAGAGCATGTACTCGGCGTCGAGGCGCGTGGGGGCCCGCATCTCGGCGTGACGCAGGTGGTTGGTCAGGCTCTCGACCACCTGGACGCGGGTCGGACGGGTGGTGACGACGGCCCCGCCGTCGAACCAGCGGAACTCGGGCGCGCCCTCGCCGGCCTGGACGGCGACGTTGCGATAGAAGGCCCGGGCGGGCGAGGCCTTGGCCACGGCGACCGGCGGCATGGCCGGCTGGCGCAGGGCGGCGACC
>NZ_RRYI01000173.1 GCF_003931565.1 Caulobacter sp. 602-1 | reverse complement strand
AGTCAGCCGCCGCGTGTGCCCCTAGACGGCCTCGACGCACATGGCCACGCCCATGCCGCCGCCGATGAAGAGGGTGGCCAGACCGTTCTTGGCGCCCGAGCGCTTCATCCCGTGCAGCAGGGTGGTCAGGATCCGCGCGCCCGAGGCGCCGATCGGGTGGCCGATGGCGATGGCGCCGCCGATGACATTGACCTTGGCCGGGTCGAGGCCCAGTTCGCGGTCCACGCACAGCGATTGGGCGGCGAAGGCTTCGTTGCTTTCCACCAGATCGAGGTCTGCGAC
>NZ_RRYI01000172.1 GCF_003931565.1 Caulobacter sp. 602-1 | reverse complement strand
CTTGATGGAAACCTCGCCCAGGGTGTAGCCGACGCGCGGCGGCGTGAGCACCGAGTTGCGTTTCCAGAGCACCTGTTTGCTGAGCGTGCCCGAGAGATCACCGCGCCAAGCGCCAACCTCGGCGCGCACCCCGGCATGGACGTTGGTGTTCTCGATCCTGGCCTTGTTGACGTCGCGCGAGGTCGGGCCAAACGTGATCTGACGCCATTGAATATTTTGCCCCGCCAACACGTCGCCATAGACCGTCACCCGATCGGTCAGGTCCTGATGGGCGCTGACGAT
>NZ_RRYI01000171.1 GCF_003931565.1 Caulobacter sp. 602-1 | reverse complement strand
ACCAGCACCAGGGCGCCGGCGACGCGCAGCGGCGAGGGCAGGCGCTCGGCCCACTTCCACCAGGTCTGGCGGTCCAGCACCATGAACGCCCCGTGCCAGGCGCCCCACAGCACGAAGGTCCAGGCCGCGCCGTGCCACAGGCCCGACAGCAGGAAGCAGAGCCACAGGTTCAGATAGGTCCGCGCCGGACCCAGCCGGTTGCCGCCCAGCGGGATGTAGAGAGAGCTGCGGATCCAGGTGGTCAGCGAGATGTGCCAGCGCTTCCAGAACTCGGTGACGCTG
>NZ_RRYI01000170.1 GCF_003931565.1 Caulobacter sp. 602-1 | reverse complement strand
TTTCACGCCGAACATGCGGTACAGCAGATCCTCGTTGTAGTAATCCGAGGCACGCCCAACCGAGCATCGGGCGATATCGCCCATGGTCATCAAGCCGGCATGCTCGAGCTTCTTGGCATAACCACGCCCAACCCGCCAGAAATCGGTGAGCGGACGATGATCCCAGAGCAGCCGCCGGTATGACATCTCATTCAGTTCGGCCACACGCACGCCGTCCGCGTCGGCCGGCATATGTTTGGCGACGATGTCCATAGCGACTTTTGCCAGATACATATTGGTGCC
>NZ_RRYI01000016.1 GCF_003931565.1 Caulobacter sp. 602-1 | reverse complement strand
TATTGTCCGGCGGCGTTGGCGTGGACGTAGACGGCGATGGCCTTGATGGTTTCGGGGCTGAGGCGTCCGGCCCAGGTGGGCATGACGCCGCCGTTCCCGGCGAAGATCTGGCCGCGGATGGCGGCGCGGTCGGCGCCGTAGAGCCATTCGCTGTCGGTGAGGTTGGGGGCGCCGAGGGTCTGGTCGCCCTTGCCTTCCAGGCCGTGGCAGGCCACGCACTGGGTGTCGAAGATCGGCTTGGCGCGGGCGATGGCCCCGGCGTCGGCCGGACGGTTCGACAGGTGGACGACATATTCGGTCAGGTCGTCGATCTGCTCGGGCTTGAGCAGCTCGTCGCGGCCGAAGGCGGGCATCTGCGACATCCGCGCCCCGTCCGCGCCGGTGCGCACGCCGTGGGTGATGGTGTACTGGATGTCCTCCAGCTTGCCGCCCCACAGCCAGACGTCGTCGCGCAGGTTGGGATAGCCCTTGCCGCCGGTGCCGCCGATGCCGTGGCAGGTGGCGCAGTTGTCGCCGAACACCGACTGGCCCACCTGCTGGGCGTAGGCCTGCAGCTTGGGATCCTTCTCGATCTGCTCGAGGCTGGCGGTGCGCAGCTGGGCCGCGCCCGCGCCGCGCTGGACGTCCAGGGCCTTGAGCTCCTGGCCCACGGCGGCCCGGTCGGACTGATGCAGCAGGCCCTTGGTGTAGCCATGCACGCCCGGCCAGGCCGGCATCAGCACCCAGTAGCCGATCGAGAAGGCGATGCAGCCGTACCAGACCCACAGCCACCAGCGCGGCAGCGGGTTGTCCAGTTCGCGGATGCCGTCCCACTCGTGGCCGGTGGTCTCGACGCCGGTGACGTCGTCGGTCTTGCGTTCGGAAGCCATCAGGAGAGCTCCTCGTCATCCAGCGGCATGCGCGCGGCGTGTTGGAATTCGGCCTTCTTGGAAGGCCGCAGGGCATAGGCGACACCGGCCAGGAAGATCAGGCCGAAGTAGATCAGTCCGCCCTGCTGGGCGAAGCGCGCCACGGTTTCGTAGGAGAGCTGGCTCATCGCTGGTTCTCCGGGGCCTGGGCCTTGTAGGACTTGAAGTCGACCTGGGTCCCGAGCATCTGCAGATAGGCCACCAGGGCGTCCATCTCGGTGATCCTGTCGGGATCGCCGTCGAAGTCGCGGTTGGCCACCTTGGCCCCGTAGCGGCCGCGCAGGGCCACCGCGTCGGTCGAGTACGGATCGGCCTGGGCCTCCAGGTCCTTCCTGGCGTTGGTCAGCTGATCGGCCGTGTAGGGCACGCCCTCGGTGCGCAGCACCTTCATCCGGTCGACGATGTCGCCATAGTCCAGGTCCTTCTCGGCCAGGAACTTGTAGGGCGGCATCACCGACTCCGGCACCACCGAGCGCGGGTCGATCAGGTGGTCGCGGTGCCAGGCGTCGGAGTACTTGCCCCCGACCCGGGCCAGGTCGGGCCCGGTGCGCTTGGACCCCCACTGGAACGGGTGGTCGTACATGCTCTCGGCGGCCAGGCTGTAGTGGCCATAACGCTCGACCTCGTCGCGCAGGGGGCGGATCATCTGCGAGTGGCACAGATAGCAGCCCTCGCGGACATAGATGTCGCGGCCGTTCAGTTCCAGCGGCGTGTAGGGCCGTACGCCCTGCACCTTCTCGATGGTGCCCTGCAGCCAGAACAGCGGGGCGATCTCGACCAGCCCCCCGATCGAGACGACGATGAGGATGCCGACGACGAGCAGCAGCGAATGCCGCTCGAACTTGGCGTGATGCTTCCAGACGGACATGGGCGGCCTCAGGCGATCGCGGTGGCGGGAGCGGCCGTTTCGTCGGCCGGCTCGGCGGAGGGCGAAGCGATCGTCTTCCAGATGTTGACGATCATGATCAGGGCCCCGGACAGGTACATCAGGCCCCCGACGGCGCGGATGACGTTCTCGATGTGCTTGGCCGAGACGGTCTCGATGAAGCTGTAGGCCAGGAAGCCCTGGGGCGTGTAGGCGCGCCACATCAGGCCTTCCATGATGCCCGACACCCACATCGCGGCGATGTAGAGCAGGATGCCGGTGGTCGCGATCCAGAAGTGCCACTCGATCAGCTTGGTCGAGTACATCTCCTTCTTCTTCCACAGCCACGGCACCAGGCAGTAGACCGCCCCGAAGCTGATGAAGCCCACCCAGCCCAGCGCGCCCGAATGCACGTGGCCGATGGTCCAGTCGGTGTAGTGGCTCAGCGCGTTGACCGCGCGGATCGACATCACCGGACCTTCGAAGGTGCTCATGCCGTAGAAGGCGATCGACACCACCATCATCCGCACCACCGGGTCGGTGCGCAGCTTGTCCCACGCCCCCGACAGCGTCATCAGGCCGTTGATCATGCCGCCCCAGGACGGCATCCACAGCATGATCGAGAAGGTCATGCCCAGGGTCTGGGCCCACTGCGGCAGGGCCGTGTAGTGCAGGTGGTGCGGGCCGGCCCAGATGTAGATGAAGATCAGCGCCCAGAAGTGCACGATCGACAGGCGGTAGCTGTAGACCGGACGCTCCACGCGCTTGGGCACGAAGTAGTACATCATGGCCAGGAAGCCGGCGGTCAGGAAGAAGCCGACGGCGTTGTGGCCGTACCACCACTGCACCAGCGCATCCTGCACGCCCGAGAAGACGCCATAGGACTTGTGGTTCAGCAGACCCACCGGAATGGCGGCGTTGTTGACCAGGTGCAGCAGGGCGATGGTGACGATGAAGGCCAGGTAGAACCAGTTGGCCACGTAGATGTGGGGTTCCTTGCGCTTCCAGATCGTGCCCAGGAACACCAGCAGATAGGCGACCCAGACGATGGTCAGCCACAGGTCGGTGTACCACTCCGGCTCGGCGTATTCCTTGCCTTGGGTCGCGCCCATCAGATAGCCGGTCGCGGCCAGCACGATGAACAGCTGATAGCCCCAGAACACGAACCACGGCGCGATGCCGCCCGCCAGCTTGGCCTTGCAGGTGCGCTGCACGACCCAGAACGACGTGGCGATCAGCGCGTTGCCCCCGAAGGCGAAGATCACCGCCGAGGTGTGCAGCGGCCGCAGCCGGCCAAAGTTCAGCCAGCCCGCTTCCGGAAAATAGAAGATCGTCGGCCACGACAGCTGGGCGGCGATCACCACCCCCACCAGCAGACCCGCCGCCGCCCAGAACATCGTGGCGATCACACCCGCCTTGATGACGTTGTCGCTATAGCGGTCGGGATGCTCCACCAGCGTGCCGCCCGACAACCCCGCGTTCAGAACGAACGCGGCGATCACCCCCGCCAGCGCGATGGTCTCGGCCTGCAGCCGGAAGATCGGATCCTGGGTCAGTCCCGCGCCGAGGATCGCCAGGAACGCGCCTACGGCCGAAACGATCAGTAAAGCGCCCGAACCCGCAGGGGGCCTGGCGTAAGTATGAGACGGGGCGGACATGCAGACTCCCTGCGGCGAACCTAAACCCCTCCTCTCACGCACCGCATGCCCAGGCTTTGAT
>NZ_RRYI01000169.1 GCF_003931565.1 Caulobacter sp. 602-1 | reverse complement strand
CACGACGATGGCGTCGTCGACGACCAGGCCGACGGCCAGCACCAGGGCCAACAGGGTCGGCAGGTTCAGCGAGAAGCCCAGCGGCGCCAGCACGATGAAGGTCGACAGGATGCAGATCGGGGCAACGACCGAGGGGATCAGCGCCGAACGCCAGCTGCCCAGGAAGATCAGGTTGACCAGCACGACCAAGCTGATCGACAGGGCCATGGTGATACACACTTCGTGGATGGCCTCGGCCGTGAACACCGAGTTGTCCACCGCCACGACCATCTTGGTGCCGGGC
>NZ_RRYI01000168.1 GCF_003931565.1 Caulobacter sp. 602-1 | reverse complement strand
CCCGTGGGAGCGACGCTGGTGGTGCGTCTATTCGCCGGACGGCGCGCAGCGTGCCAAGCAGGGCAAGATGCACCTGGCGCACGCCGATCGCCTCGAAGGCCCCTGGACGCCCCATCCGGGCAATCCGGTGCGGATCGATCTGGCCAGCAGCCGACCGGGCGGCACGCCCTTCACCCACGAAAATCGCCTTCATCTGCCGGTTCAGGACTGCACCCGCACCTACGGCGGCGACCTGCGCCTGCTCGTCGTCAACGTCCTGACCCCCATCCGCTTCGAGGCCGAG
>NZ_RRYI01000167.1 GCF_003931565.1 Caulobacter sp. 602-1 | reverse complement strand
CTCAGCCGGCCGTGGACGCGACGGCCGTCGCCGCCGACCAGGTCGCCGATTTCGCCGCCGCCGTGCAGACGGCCCAGACCCAAGCCCAGACGACCGCGCCGGCCGGCGCCGAAGCCGCTCAGCCCGCCTCGACCCAGCAACAGACCGTCGCTGCTCAGGCGCTGGTCCACACGGCCGCGCCGGTCGCCGCCGCGCCGGAAGGCCAGGCCGTCGACGCCGCCGCGCTCGAGGCCCTGGCCGCCCTCGCCAGCGACGAAGCGACGGCGGTCTCGACCGACGACCT
>NZ_RRYI01000166.1 GCF_003931565.1 Caulobacter sp. 602-1 | reverse complement strand
CGTCGCCGGCCAGAAGGTCGACATCCAAGGCGTGACCGTCGGTAAGGGCTTCGCCGGCGCCATGAAGCGCTGGAACTTCGGTGGTCTGCGCGCCACCCCCGGCGTCTCGGTCTCGCACCGTTCGCACGGCTCGACCGGTAACCGCCAGGATCCGGGTCGTACGTTCCCGGGCAAGAAGATGGCGGGGCACCTCGGTCAGGAAACCGTCACGACGCTGAACGTCACGGTCTGGAAGGTCGACGTCGAACGCGGCCTGATCCTGATCAAGGGCGCCGTCCCGGGC
>NZ_RRYI01000165.1 GCF_003931565.1 Caulobacter sp. 602-1 | reverse complement strand
AAACCCAGTTCCTCGAGGATCTTCATATCGGCCTTGGCGCTGACCAGCCGCAGGTTCTCTTCGGGGGTGAGGTAGTCGATCAGGTTATGGTCCTGTAACACCAGGGACACGTGCTCCCGACGGTGCTTCGCATAGCCCGATGCGGCGATGTCCTCCCCTTCGAAGCGGACCACTCCCCGGGAGGGGGCGTCCAGGCCGGCCAGCAGCGCCAGCAGCGTGCTCTTGCCGGCACCGGACGGGCCGGTGATCGCATACATCTTCCCGGATTCGAAATCCGCGCTGA
>NZ_RRYI01000164.1 GCF_003931565.1 Caulobacter sp. 602-1 | reverse complement strand
CCCCTTGGTCGCCCACTCGTTGGCCAGGATCTTGGTCAGGCCGGGCAGGCCCGACTTGGCTGCGGTATAGGACGGCACGCGGATGCCGCCCTGGAACGAGAGCAGGGAGGCGATATTGAGCACCTTCGCGGTCACACCGTTCACGGGCCCCTGCTTCAGGGCCTGCTTGGCGAAGGCCTGGGTCAGGAAGAAGACCACCTTCCGATTGGTGTCCATCACCGCATCCCAGTCGGCTTCCGAGAACTCGATCGAGTCGGCGCGACGGATGATGCCGGCGTTGTTG
>NZ_RRYI01000163.1 GCF_003931565.1 Caulobacter sp. 602-1 | reverse complement strand
GAGCGGCGAGGCGGCCGCGCGCGCCAGGCCGAGCGCGTGACCGTGCCCATCGCCGGTCCGCTGGCGGCCAACAACAGTGAGGCGCTGCGCGACGCGGCCCAGGCGGGGCTCGGCATTGCGCTCTTGCCCGACTTCAGCGCGCAATCCGGCTTGCAGGCGGGCAAGCTGGTCGAGGTGCTCCCCGACTGGCAGCCCACGGGCGCCTTCGCCGACCAGATCTACGCCATACGGCCTTATTCGCTGCACATTCCGCGTGCGGTCAACCTGTTCGTGAGCCATCTGC
>NZ_RRYI01000162.1 GCF_003931565.1 Caulobacter sp. 602-1 | reverse complement strand
CAGATGATCCGCGTCTACATCGCCCAGCACCGTAAGATCACGGTGGGCGACAAGCTCTCCGGCCGCCATGGCAACAAGGGCTGCATCTCTCGCATCCTGCCGGAAGAGGATATGCCGTTCCTTGCCGACGGTACTCCGGTCGACATCATGTTGAACCCGCTGGGTGTGCCTTCCCGAATGAACCTCGGTCAGGTGCTTGAGCTGCACCTCGGCTGGATTGCTCACTCCGGTTGGGACATCTCTTTGGATCCGAATCTGGAAGCCGAGTGGAAGAAGCTGATTC
>NZ_RRYI01000161.1 GCF_003931565.1 Caulobacter sp. 602-1 | reverse complement strand
ATTCTGCGGCGTTCCGGCATTTCGGATGCGCTGGCTCTCGTGGGCCGGCCCATCGCCGATCTGATGTTCTGGCTGACCCGCCCGCTGGGCCGTACCGGCGCACGCTGGCCGGCCGCCGGCACCCGGCGTCGCACACTCGACATCGCGTTTATGGCGCTCATGGCTGTGGCCTGCCTGGCCGGTCTGTGGATGCTGGTGCGTTTCATCTCGGACGGCGAGGGGTTCGCCGAGGTCGGCCACGCGATGGTCCTGGGACTGATCACGTTCATGCGCGTGACGCTGC
>NZ_RRYI01000160.1 GCF_003931565.1 Caulobacter sp. 602-1 | reverse complement strand
AAACAGAGAATCCTCGTCAACATATACCCGCTGCTCTCGCAGCACATTGACGAATGCCGTATTCAACTTCACACGGCCGGTGAACTGCACAGTGGCGGCGGATTCTTCCTTGGGCACCGTGACGTTGACCGGATACAGCAGCACGGGCAGTGCATTGCCCTTCCACGTGGCCACACCGACCACCAACGAAAGCTCGGCCACTCCGGACACACGTCGCTTGGCGGTCTGGTCATCCATAACCCGAGACAAGTGCCGTTCCGCCGCCTTCAACACCCCGGCATCAC
>NZ_RRYI01000015.1 GCF_003931565.1 Caulobacter sp. 602-1 | reverse complement strand
TTCGAAATAATTGCTTGACTGGATTTGGTGGTTTCTTTAGAAGCTGCCGGCTCCGCTGGTGACCTTGGGGTTGGTTGGCGGGTTTGTCGGAAAGTTTTGAAAAAAACGATTTGACACGGAATTCGAGGTTCGCTAGATAGCCGCCTCCGCCGACACCGGGCGCTAAACGGTGGGGCCGCTGAGAGGCGGTTCGGGTCTTTGACATTGTTGATTTGGAAAGAGAAACGCAGGCGGCGGCGCTCTGGCGGTTACCCTTCGAGGTAACCTTCGACGCTGACAAATGCGGTCTCTTGAAGACACCATTAATACGGTGGCTGGCCTTCGGGTTGGTCATTGTGTGATGGGAACTCGTCAAGAAACTATGCAAACCAGATACCTGATCCTGGGTTTTCCCCCGGGATTGGAAGTCTGAAGTCAATGTCAACTCAACCTGAGAGTTTGATCCTGGCTCAGAGCGAACGCTGGCGGCAGGCCTAACACATGCAAGTCGAACGGATCCTTCGGGATTAGTGGCGGACGGGTGAGTAACACGTGGGAACGTGCCCTTTGGTTCGGAACAACTCAGGGAAACTTGAGCTAATACCGGATGTGCCCTTCGGGGGAAAGATTTATCGCCATTGGAGCGGCCCGCGTCTGATTAGCTAGTTGGTGGGGTAAAGGCCCACCAAGGCGACGATCAGTAGCTGGTCTGAGAGGATGATCAGCCACATTGGGACTGAGACACGGCCCAAACTCCTACGGGAGGCAGCAGTGGGGAATCTTGCGCAATGGGCGAAAGCCTGACGCAGCCATGCCGCGTGAATGATGAAGGTCTTAGGATTGTAAAATTCTTTCACCGGGGACGATAATGACGGTACCCGGAGAAGAAGCCCCGGCTAACTTCGTGCCAGCAGCCGCGGTAATACGAAGGGGGCTAGCGTTGCTCGGAATTACTGGGCGTAAAGGGAGCGTAGGCGGACTGTTTAGTCAGAGGTGAAAGCCCAGGGCTCAACCTTGGAATTGCCTTTGATACTGGCAGTCTTGAGTACGGAAGAGGTATGTGGAACTCCGAGTGTAGAGGTGAAATTCGTAGATATTCGGAAGAACACCAGTGGCGAAGGCGACATACTGGTCCGTTACTGACGCTGAGGCTCGAAAGCGTGGGGAGCAAACAGGATTAGATACCCTGGTAGTCCACGCCGTAAACGATGAGTGCTAGTTGTCGGCATGCATGCATGTCGGTGACGCAGCTAACGCATTAAGCACTCCGCCTGGGGAGTACGGTCGCAAGATTAAAACTCAAAGGAATTGACGGGGGCCCGCACAAGCGGTGGAGCATGTGGTTTAATTCGAAGCAACGCGCAGAACCTTACCACCTTTTGACATGCCCGGACCACCAGAGAGATCTGGCTTTCCCTTCGGGGACTGGGACACAGGTGCTGCATGGCTGTCGTCAGCTCGTGTCGTGAGATGTTGGGTTAAGTCCCGCAACGAGCGCAACCCTCGCGATTAGTTGCCATCAGGTTTGGCTGGGCACTCTAATCGTACTGCCGGAGTTAATCCGGAGGAAGGCGGGGATGACGTCAAGTCCTCATGGCCCTTACAAGGTGGGCTACACACGTGCTACAATGGCGACTACAGAGGGCTGCAATCCCGCGAGGGGGAGCCAATCCCTAAAAGTCGTCTCAGTTCGGATTGTTCTCTGCAACTCGAGAGCATGAAGTTGGAATCGCTAGTAATCGCGGATCAGCATGCCGCGGTGAATACGTTCCCGGGCCTTGTACACACCGCCCGTCACACCATGGGAGTTGGCTTTACCCGAAGGCGCTGCGCTAACCGCAAGGAGGCAGGCGACCACGGTAGGGTCAGCGACTGGGGTGAAGTCGTAACAAGGTAGCCGTAGGGGAACCTGCGGCTGGATCACCTCCTTTCTAAGGATGCTTCTCCAGTCTCTCACGAGACTATTGAGGCTCCAATTAGTGCGCTAGACGCACACAAATGAGCGGATCGCCGCCGTCTTCGTTTCTCTTTCCACTTGTTTCGAACCGTTAGGTTCGGGACACGATCGCGAGCCCTGGAGCGGATCATCTGATCCGATCTGAGCGGCCTATGGGCCCGTAGCTCAGTTGGTTAGAGCGCACGCTTGATAAGCGTGAGGTCATAAGTTCAAGTCTTATCGGGCCTACCACTCTTTCCAGTCCTACGGATCCGCAACCGACCAGCTCCCGCTGGGCAAGCAACTCACACCGAGTGTGAGGGGCCATAGCTCAGTTGGTAGAGCGCCTGCTTTGCAAGCAGGATGTCGTCGGTTCGAATCCGTCTGGCTCCACCATTTTTCCTCGCAATCCTCGCTACCGCTTCGCTGCTTGAGCGAGGCTAGCTGGTAGGGTTGGGAAAATCGCGATCGAGGATGATCAAGTTTGCAGCGTCACTCAGTGGCGATGCGAAATGACATTGTGAAGGCAGGGTTCCTCCGCCAACCGTAGCTCACCCCTGGGATACGGACCTGGTTCAAGGATGGACTTAAGAAGACATCATTGTCTGACTAAAGGTAGAGCTCATGCTCGAGACCTTCCCGCGTGACGCGGCTAGGTCTCAAAGCGCATGGGTTTTGCTGAGAACGATCAAGCGCATAAGGGCTTCTGACGGATGCCTTGGCATTGAGAGGCGATGAAGGACGTGGCACGCTGCGATAAGAGCCGGGGAGGCGCGAGCACCCTTTGATCCGGCTATCTCCGAATGGGGAAACCCACCTTTATGGTCACCCAACTTAGCTTCGCTTTCGGGCGGGGCCAGGATTGGTTGATCAGAAGAGGTATAATGACCTGAATACATAGGGTTCATTAAGCAAACCCGGGGAACTGAAACATCTCAGTACCCGGAGGAAAGGACATCAACCGAGACTCCCGTAGTAGTGGCGAGCGAACCGGGACCAGGCCAGTGCTGTCGTGACATAAAGCTGAATGTGCTGGGAAGCACAGCCATAGTGGGTGATAGCCCCGTAAGCGTCAAATAGCGACAGACTCGAGTAGGGCGGGACACGTGAAATCCTGTCTGAACATGGGGGGACCACCCTCCAAGCCTAAGTACTCCTCAATGACCGATAGCGAACAAGTACCGTGAGGGAAAGGTGAAAAGCACCCCGACAAGGGGAGTGAAACAGATCCTGAAATCGGAAGCCTACAAGCAGTCGGAGCCACCGCGCGTGGTGACGGCGTACCTTTTGTATAATGGGTCAGCGACTTCATGTGCCGTGCAAGCTTAAGCCGTTAGGTGTAGGCGCAGCGAAAGCGAGTCTGAATAGGGCGAATAAGTACGTCGCATGACGACCCGAAACCAGGTGATCTATCCATGAGCAGGTTGAAGGTAAGGTAACACTTACTGGAGGACCGAACCGGTGAATGTTGAAAAATTCTCGGATGACTTGTGGATAGGGGTGAAAGGCCAATCAAACCTGGACATAGCTGGTTCTCCGCGAAAACTATTTAGGTAGTGCCTCGGACGTATTCCTTGGGGGGTAGAGCACTGGATGGATGCGGGCGGCGCGAGCTGTACCAATTCTAACCAAACTCCGAATACCCAAGAGAACTATCCGGGAGACACACGGCGGGTGCTAACGTCCGTCGTGAAAAGGGAAACAACCCTAACCATCATCTAAGGCCCCCAAGTACTGGCTAAGTGGGAAACGATGTGGGTTTGCTTTGACAACCAGGATGTTGGCTTAGAAGCAGCCATCATTTAAAGAAAGCGTAACAGCTCACTGGTCAAGCGAACCTGCGCGGAAAATGTAACGGGGCTCAAGCCAGTCGCCGAAGGTATGGGTGTGCACTCTGTGCACGCGGTAGCGGAGCGTTCCGTAAGCCGATGAAGGTGAGGCGTGAGCCTTGCTGGAGGTATCGGAAGTGAGAATGCTGACATGAGTAGCGATAAAGAGGGTGAGAGACCCTCTCGCCGAAAGCCCAAGGGTTCCTGCGTAAAGCTAATCTGCGCAGGGTTAGTCGGCCCCTAAGGCGAGGCCGAAAGGCGTAGTCGATGGGAATCAGGTGAATATTCCTGAACCAGTTGGAAGTGACGGATCTGGTAAATTGTCGGGGCTTATTGGATTGCTCCCGGCAGTGAACAGGTCCCTGGAAATAACTCCAACGGAGACCGTACCCGAAACCGACACAGGTGGGCAGGTAGAGTATACCAAGGCGCTTGAGAGAACTGTGCTGAAGGAACTCGGCAAATTGCACGCGTAACTTCGGGATAAGCGTGACTCTCTTTTGGGCAACCAGATGAGAGTGGCACAAGCCAGGGGGTAGCGACTGTTTATCAAAAACACAGGGCTCTGCGAAGCCGCAAGGCGACGTATAGGGTCTGACGCCTGCCCGGTGCCTGAAGGTTAAAAGGAGGGGTGCAAGCTCTGAATTGAAGCCCAGGTAAACGGCGGCCGTAACTATAACGGTCCTAAGGTAGCGAAATTCCTTGTCGGGTAAGTTCCGACCTGCACGAATGGCGTAACGACTTCCCCACTGTCTCCAGCACAGGCTCAGCGAAATTGAATTCCCCGTGAAGATGCGGGGTTCCCGCGGTCAGACGGAAAGACCCTATGAACCTTTACTGCAGCTTCGCCTTGGCGTTAGCAGCAACATGTGTAGGATAGGTGGGAGGCTATGAAACCGGGGCGCCAGTTCCGGTGGAGCCATCCTTGAAATACCACCCTTATTGTTGCTGACGTCTAACCGCGGCCCGTTATCCGGGTCCGGGACATGGCGTGGCGGGCAGTTTGACTGGGGCGGTCGCCTCCCAAAGTGTAACGGAGGCGCGCGATGGTGGGCTCAGACCGGTCGGAAATCGGTCGTCGAGTGCAATGGCATAAGCCCGCCTGACTGCGAGACTGACAAGTCGAGCAGAGACGAAAGTCGGCCATAGTGATCCGGTGGTCCTGCGTGGAAGGGCCATCGCTCAACGAATAAAAGGTACTCTAGGGATAACAGGCTGATTTTGCCCAAGAGTCCATATCGACGGCAAAGTTTGGCACCTCGATGTCGGCTCATCACATCCTGGGGCTGGAGCAGGTCCCAAGGGTTCGGCTGTTCGCCGATTAAAGTGGTACGTGAGCTGGGTTCAGAACGTCGTGAGACAGTTTGGTCCCTATCTGCCGTGGGTGTACGAGACTTGAGAGGATCTGTCCCTAGTACGAGAGGACCGGGATGGACACACCTCTGGTGGACCTGTCATGGCGCCAGCTGTGCAGCAGGGTAGCTAAGTGTGGAATAGATAACCGCTGAAAGCATCTAAGCGGGAAACTAACCTCAAAACAAGGTCTCGCTGAGAGCCGTGGAAGACCACCACGTTGATAGGCCGGGTGTGGAAGTGCGGCGACGCATGGAGCTTACCGGTACTAATAGCTCGATAGGCTTGATCGTTCTTCAGTCAAACCCATGCAATCGCATGGCTCTACTTCAGACACTGATGTCTTCTTCACAATCACTGCCCTCGAAAGAG
>NZ_RRYI01000159.1 GCF_003931565.1 Caulobacter sp. 602-1 | reverse complement strand
ACGATTCGCGAGGCGTCGATGATTTCCGGGCTTCCGGAGTCCACGCTGCGCTACTACGAGCAGAGCGGCATTATCGCTCCCATCACTCGCGACCAGAGTTCGGGGCATCGCGCCTAGGCCCTGCGTCTCGCTGCCAAAGCCGAATCCATTCGAATGCAGCAGGCGTACGTATCGTTCAAGACACTGTACTGGCGGGCTAAGGCTGAGGGGCGCGACGAGGAGGCGCAGCAGCTCATCGAAGAAAACCGGAACATCATCGAACAGGTGAAGCGCCTGCAAACCGAC
>NZ_RRYI01000158.1 GCF_003931565.1 Caulobacter sp. 602-1 | reverse complement strand
CGACGGTGAAGTTCAGCGGGCCGTCGAAGGCCGACTGCAAGCGAAGTTCCTGGCTGAACTGATCCGAACGGCCGGACGAGACGTCGATGGTCGTGAACTTCTTCGTATTGCCCACCTGCGGGTCGTTGAAGAACCCGCCCGGCGTGAAGGGCGTGTTGTTGAAGGGGACCGGCGAGTCGTTCCGGTTGTAGTCCTGCTTCGCATAGACGCTGCCCTTGCTGTAGGCGGTCATCGAGGTGGCCGTCAGGGCGTCGGTCAGGTCGTAGGCCAGGGTGAGCTGATAGAC
>NZ_RRYI01000157.1 GCF_003931565.1 Caulobacter sp. 602-1 | reverse complement strand
CCAGGACCGCCTGCCGCCGGTGATCCACGTGGCCGGCACCAACGGCAAGGGCTCGACGGTCGCCTAGCTCCGGGCCATGGCCGAGGCGGCGTGCCTCAGGGTCCACGTCTTCACCTCGCCGCATCTGGTCCGTTTCGCCGAACGGATCCGCCTGGCGGGAGCCCTGATCACCGACGACCACCTGGCCGATGCGCTCGACCGCGTCGAGGCGGCCAACGCCGGCCTCCCGATCACCTTCTTCGAGATCACCACGGCGGCGGCCTTCGTCGCCTTCGCCGAGGTCCCG
>NZ_RRYI01000156.1 GCF_003931565.1 Caulobacter sp. 602-1 | reverse complement strand
GACGTGCTGTTCGTTTGCAACGGCCACCACTGGGATCCGCGCGTGCCTGAGTATCCGGGCGAGTTCGACGGCCCGGCCTTCCATGCCCACGCCTATAGCGACCCGTTCGATCCGGTAGACATGCGCGGCAAGAACGTCGTGGTGGTCGGCATGGGCAATTCGGCCATGGATATCGCCAGCGAGCTCTCCCAGCGGCCGACCGCGAAAAACCTGTGGGTCTCGGCCCGACGCGGGGTGTGGGTGTTCCCCAAGTACCTGAACGGCAAGCCGGCGGATAAGAGCGCCA
>NZ_RRYI01000155.1 GCF_003931565.1 Caulobacter sp. 602-1 | reverse complement strand
TGTCGCCGATGGTGACTCCCGGCAGAATCGACACATTGGCGCCAACCCACACGCTGCGCCCGAGGGTCACCGGAATGCAATACGTGTAATGGTACTCGCGCAGCACCGGCAACACGGGGTGGCCGGCGGCTCATTAGCACGGGGAACGGTTGAATGAGAAGTGGATTGGCATGTGGTGGTATCGATCATACTGATGCGTGTGCCGCCGAGCCTGTCCAGATGGCTGCCTATATGAACCAGTGACGGGAAATCGCGGGGAGAGAGCAAACGAGAGGAGTGTGCATTG
>NZ_RRYI01000154.1 GCF_003931565.1 Caulobacter sp. 602-1 | reverse complement strand
CGACACCGACTGCACGACCTCGATGAACATGTCGACCATCCGGTGCTGCAGCACCTGGAAGTTGGCGATGGCCGTGCCGAACTGCTTGCGCGGCTTGGCGTAGTCCAGCGTGCCCTCGTGCAGCTTGCGCAGCACGCCCACGGCCTCGGCGCCGACGGCGGCGGTGGCCTCGTCGATCACCTGGTTGACCAGGTCCAGGCCGCTCTCCGAGATCAGGGAGTCAGCCGGGACCGAGACGTTCTCGAAATAGACTTCCGACGCGCGGTTGCCGTCGACGGTCGGATAG
>NZ_RRYI01000153.1 GCF_003931565.1 Caulobacter sp. 602-1 | reverse complement strand
CTGGTGAAGCTGCAGGCCGTCGGCGACCGCTACGAGGTCCGGGTGAAGGGGCCCCAGGTCACGGCCGGTTATCTGGACGAACCGGAGAAGACGGCGGCGGCCTTCGACGAGGAAGGCTTCTACCGCACCGGGGGTCTCGCCCTGTTCCACGACCCCGGCGATCCGGCCCAAGGCCTGGTGTTCGCCGGTCGCGCGGCCGCGGAGTTCAAGCTCTCAAGCGGGACCTGGCTCTATGGCGGCGCGCTTAGCGACGGCCTGCTGAAGGCGCTGTCGCCGCATGTCACCG
>NZ_RRYI01000152.1 GCF_003931565.1 Caulobacter sp. 602-1 | reverse complement strand
CAGAGGCAGCAGCTTTGGATTCTCGTTCATCGCCTGATTGACGAAGAACTTCTCGCCCCGGGTGCTTCGCTCGGCCGGGCCGATGCCGAACGGCTGGCTGGCCGACGGGCCGCCGACGCTGCGCTGGGTGGTGTCGGCTTGGACCGACATGGTCACCGGCGTGGCGCCATTCGACTGGAAGTTGATCTGTCCCTTGGCGTTCAGCGAGAACTGGCCGTAGAGGCCGACGCCCGAAGCGCGTGAGTTCAGCGCGTCCAGCATGTCCTGCATCGTGCCGCCGACGGGC
>NZ_RRYI01000151.1 GCF_003931565.1 Caulobacter sp. 602-1 | reverse complement strand
CATGTCGGCCGCGCGCAATGACGTGCTCTCCGAGGTGCTCACCCTGATCCGGCTGCGCGGCGAACTTGTCTACACCGCCATTCTCGGGGCGCCGTGGGGCCTGCGATTCCAGGCAGGACCGGCCCACTTCCATTTCGTCGAGAGCGGCGAGATGTGGATCACGCCGACCGGGGAAGGGCCGATCCTGACGCGGGAGGGCGACCTTGTCCTCCTGCCCCAGGGCACGGGGCACGTCATGACCGACGCCCTCGGCTCGCCGGTCGAAAGTATCGAGACGGCCGCCGCG
>NZ_RRYI01000150.1 GCF_003931565.1 Caulobacter sp. 602-1 | reverse complement strand
ATGATCCGCTGGCTGACCGGCCAGGGCTTCACGGTGTTCGTCGCCTCGTGGGTCAATCCGGACCAGCAGCTCGCGGCCAAGACCTTCGAGGACTACATGCTCGAAGGCATCTACGACGCCACTCAGCAGGTCATGACCCAGTGCGGCGTCGATCGGGTCAACACGGTCGGCCACTGCATCGGCGGCACCCTGCTGTCGGTCGCCCTGGCCCACATGGCCGTGCGGGGCGACAAGCGGATCAATTCGGCCACCTTCTTCGCCGCCCAGCAGGACTTCGCCGAAGCCG
>NZ_RRYI01000014.1 GCF_003931565.1 Caulobacter sp. 602-1 | reverse complement strand
AGTAAAGCGCCCGAACCCGCAGGGGGCCTGGCGTAAGTATGAGACGGGGCGGACATGCAGACTCCCTGCGGCGAACCTAAACCCCTCCTCTCACGCACCGCATGCCCAGGCTTTGATACGTATCAAAGCCTGAAGCCGGATCCGGGACGATTGTCCGCCGGCGCTTCCGGAGAGTTTCATGTCGGCCAAGTCTCGTTTCATCGTCCCGATCGTCGGCGCGACCGCTCTGGTCGCGTGGACGATCGCCCTGGCTCAGGCCTTGCCGCGCCTGCTGGCGGGGCCGCTGTGCAGCAGCAGCCAGGACGCCTGGTCCCTGGCTGGCCATTGCCCGGCCTGCTACGTCGCGGCGGCCCTGACCCTCGCCTTCGGGGTCAGCCTGGCGCTGGCGCGACCAAAAGCCGCCCCCCTCCGACGCCTCGCTCGAGGCTGATCGGCGAGGAGCGCCGGTCGTATCGGCGCCCCTCGCCCTTCGCGCCCCACCGCGCTGATCGACGGTCGCTTCCCGCGACGCTTTCGACATGGCCTAGTTGCCGGGCGGAGCGGAGCGGAGCAATCTCGCGCCTGTCGCAAGATGTGATGACGACGGACGAGGCCAGGTCTGCGATGGCTTGCGCCGCGAGCCATCGCGCGAGGAACGGGCGCGAGGAACAGGGGCGTCAGGATGAGCATCGAGGCCGCGTCGTCGACGCCGCTCCAGGTCGTCCTGGTCGAGGACGACGCCGCCTTCCAGGACGCCTTTCGCACCGCCCTGGCCGCCGCGCCCGACCTGTCGATCGCTAGCGTGGCCGCCACGGCGACCGAAGCACGCGCCCTTCTGGCGGGACGGCCGGCCGACGTGCTGGTCGTGGATCTGGGACTTCCCGACGGCTCGGGCGTCGACGTTATCCGCGAAGCCCACGCCCGCTGGCCCGCCTGCGCCATCATGGTGGCGACCACCTTCGCCGACGAGCGCCACGTCATCGCCTCGATCGAGGCCGGGGCCAGCGGCTATCTGCTCAAGGACAGCCCCCTGCCGACCATCGCCGAGGACATCCGGGTGCTGCACGGCGGCGGAAGTCCGATCAGCCCCCGCATCGCCCGCCAGGTGCTGATGCGCTTCCGGCCCGACGAACGTCCGGCCCAAGAAGCCGAGACCGTCGAAAGGAGCAGCGTCCCCAGCCTGTCCGAACGCGAAAAGGAAACGCTGCAGCTGATCACCCGCGGCTTCTCGTTCGACGAGATCGCCGAGCTGATGGGCGTGTCTCGCAACACCGTGCTGACCTTCGTGCGCCGCATCTACGCCAAGCTGGAGGTGCGCTCCAAGACGGAGGCGGTGTTCGAGGCCCGCGCCCATGGTCTCCTCTAGGCCGTCGGTGACCGCACGCCCGTGGTTTCCATGGGCGGCCTGGATCCTGGCGGGACTTCTGGCTCTGGCGGTCGCCTTCGTCATCGAATCGCGCGCCGGCGGCGCGCGAATCACCGCCGCGCGCATGACTATCGCCGATACGGTGGGCTACCAGCCGCCGCCGGCGACCGTTCCGTCGAACCTCCAGGCCAGCGGCCGAACGGTGGTCATGCCCCACGCGCCGGCGCCGCTCTGGGCGCCAACAGCCGAAACCGCGCCCCAGCGGATCGCCACGCGCGTCACCTGGTTTTCGCTGCAAGTCCCACCCCTGCCCGACGACGGCCGCCAGCTCTATCTCTATGTGCCGCGCTGGAAGTCCGACGGCACGCTGGCGATCTATGCCGACGGTCAGCTGATCCATCAGTCGCACGCCAATCTGCAGTGGAACGGCTCCAACGAGCCTCTTCTGATCAGTCTGCCGCGCACCGAGGTCTCGCATCCGCCCCGGACGCTGGACGTCCGACTGCAGCATGTGCGCGGCATCGGCGGGGCGTTCTCGTCGGTCTGGATCGGCAACTATCGTCAACTGGCGCCGCGCTACGCCATTCGAGAGATTCTGCAGGTCCAGCTGTCGTCGTTCTCGTCTTTCGCGTTCCTGGCGACGGGCGTCTTCGCCCTGTTCGTCTGGCTCAGCCGCCGCGGCGAGCCGATCTACCTGCTCTACTTCATGACTTCCGTCGTGGTCTTCCTGCGGATGCTGCACACCTTCGTCGGCGTGCATCCGCTGGTCGTTTCCGACGCCTGGTTCGGCTGGATCACCGTGATCTCGCCCTACTGGATGATCGTGGTGCTGCACTTGTTCGTCACCGAGCTGCACGGCCGGCGCCAGCCGCTGCTGACGGGCGTGGCGCTGCTCAACGGCGGGTTCTGGACGATCGCCACCCTGCCCGGCCTTCTGGACCCCACCCTGCTCTCGGCGCCTGTCTACGCCAACCTCCTGATCCTCGGGCTGATCGTGGCCTTCAACGGCGTGCGCCAGTCGATCCGGTTCAGGTCGCGCGACGCTCTGCTGCTGTCGGCCTGGTGCTTCGTCACCGTGCTCTCGGGCGTCTACGACCTGGCGCTGCAGCAGAACATCGTCAGCATCGAGAGCGTGTTCATCAGCAACTTCACCGGCGTCGGGTTCACGGTGCTGTTCTGGTACATCATGTTCAGCCGCTATATCGAGGCGCTGGAGACGGCCACCCGGGCCAAGGCCGATCTGGCGCGACGCCTGACCCAGCGCGAAGCCGAGCTGACCGCCAGCCACCAGCGGCTGCGCGAGATCGAGAACCGCGAGCTGCTGCACCAGGAACGCCAACGGCTGATGCAGGACATGCACGACGGCCTGGGCTCGACCCTGGTCACCGCTCTGCGGGCCTTCGAGGGCGATCGCGCCGCCGACCTGGACGCCGTCGCCCTGCTGCGCGGCTGCATCGACGACCTGAAGCTGACCATCGACTCTATGGAGCCGGTCGAGACCGATCTGCTCCTGCTGCTGGCCACCCTGCGCTTCCGCCTGCAGCCGCGGCTCGAGGCCAGCGGCCTGAAGCTGACCTGGGACGCCGGCGAGGTCCCGCCCCTGGAATGGCTGGACCAGCGCCACGCGCTGCACATCCTGCGCATCCTGCAGGAGACCTTCGCCAATATCCTCAAGCACGCCGAGGCCCGCGAGGTCGCGCTGTCGGTGCGGACCGAGGACGGCCACGTGCTGGTGCGCGTGCGGGACGACGGTCGCGGCTTCGATCCGGCCCTGCCCGTCACCGGCCGGGGATTGGCCAACCAGCGACGCCGCGCCGAGGCGATCGGCGGCCGGGTCATCTGGGAGCCCGCCCCGGCCGGCGCCTGCCTGCTCCTGATGCTGCCGGTGCGAAAGACTGTCACGAAAGACGGTTAGCAGCAGCAAAGCAGGATGGACGACCCATGGCCGCTTGCCGCGTCGCCGATCGTCGTCTCTCAATCCCCGTCTGGAAAGTCGCGCCCCGAGCCATGCCTGCGATCACACCCGAACGGTCCCGATGGTTCGCGCGCAACATCCTGCCGCACGAGCATGTCCTGCGCGGCTGGCTTAACCGCCGACTCGCGCCCGGCCTGGACGCCGACGACGTCATTCAGGAGGCCTATACGATCCTGGTCTCCAAGGAGAGCGTCGAGGACGTCCAGAATCCCAAGGCCTATCTCTTCCAGGTCGCCTATTCGCTGCTGGTGCGCCACGTGCAGCGCAGTCGTATCGTCTCGATACGCGCCGTCGCCGATCTGGAGCGCCTGGACCTGCCCGCGGAGATGGCCTCGCCCGAGCAGGTGCTGATCGACCGCGACGAGCTGCATCGGCTGGCCGAAGCCATCGCCGAGATGCCCAAGAAGACCCAGGAGGCGTTCATCCTGCGCCGCGTGCAGGGCCTCTCGCAGCGCGAGATCGCCGCGCGCATGGGCGTGTCCGAAAACACGGTTGAAAAGCACATCGTCAAGGGCATCCGCCTGTTGATCGATCGCTTTGGACGTGGCGGAAAACGCGCGCTCGGCGCATCTAGGAACGACGACACGGGAACGAGTGGCCTTGATGGCGGAGCGAGAGACAAGTCGGGCGGTTGACGACGCGGCGGCGGCTTGGGCCGGACGCATCGATCGCGGCCCCTTGTCGACCGCCGACAACGCCGAGCTTGAAACCTGGCTCTCCGGCGATCCGCGCCGGCTCGGCGCCCTGGCCCGCGCCCAGGCGCTGTACGACGGCAGCGACGCCGCCCGCGCGCTGGGCCCGCAATTCGATCCCGCGCCATTCAAGGCCAAGTCCGCCGTTCGGCCATCGCGCCGGAACCTGATCGGCTGGGGCGGCGGCGCGGTGGCCGCCGGTCTGGTCGCCGGGGTCGGGGCGCTGGGCGTGTCCAGCTACGGCTCTCGCGCCTATGCGTCCCAGCGGGGCGAGGTCCGTCTGATCCCGCTTGAGGACGGCTCGGCCATCACCCTCAACACCGACAGCAAGATCCGCGTCCGCCAGCGCAGGGTCGAACTCGTTCGCGGCGAGGCTCTGTTCGAGGTGGCCAAGGGCGAGCAGCCGTTCGTCGTCTCGGCGGACGCCCTGTCCGTCATGGCGACCACCGCCGCCTTCGTCGTCAAGGCGATCGCCGGCGAGCCGGTGTCGGTGGTGGTGCGCGAGGGTCGGATCAGCGTCACAGACCGTCGCGGCCGCCTGCAACTCGGCGCCAACCAGCAGATGGACGCCTCCCCCAAGCAGACCCAGGTCGAGACGGTCGCGCCGGCGGCGCTGGTGCGGCGACTGGCCTGGCGAGAGGGCAAGATCGCCTTCGAGGGAGAGACCATGGCTCAGGCCGCCCGCGAGTTCGCTCGCTATAGCGACATGCGGCTGATCATCGAAGACCCGACCCTGGCCCAGGAGCCGGTCAGCGGTCTCTTCGCGGCCAACGACCCGGTCAGCTTCGCGCGATCGGCCTCGCAGGCCTTCGGCGCGCGGCTGGATATCGAGGGGCGCACCGTCCGCCTGGGCCGGCGTCCTACGTAAAAAGTTTCGAGACACATGGCGGAGACGTCGCCGCGACGTCTCTTGGCCTCGGAAATCGCGCCGCGACGGGCGCGCGAGAGGGGCGACATGGCTTTGAACAAGACGAAAGCGATCCTGGCCGGCGGCGTGGCCGCCCTGGCGCTGTGCATCGGCGGCCCGGCATCGGCCCAGCAGCGGACCTTCAAGGTGCCCGCGCAGGACGCGGTCAGCGCCATCCCGCAGTTCGCCCGGCAGGCCGGCGTGCAGATCTTCGCCCCGGCCGCGCAGCTGAAGGGCGTGCGCACCATGGCCATCGACGGCCAGATGGACCTGCATGAGGCGCTGCGGAAGCTGATCGCCGGAACCGGCCTGGAGATCGCTGCCGACGACGGTCGCGTCATCACACTGCGCGTGGCGCGTCCTGCCAGCGCCACGGGCGATGTGGCCGCCGAGCCCACCGCGCTGGACACCATCATCGTCACCGCCCAGAAGCGCGAGGAAGCCGCCCAGGGGGTGCCGATTTCGTTGACGGCCTTCTCGAGCCGCGCCGTCGAGACCTATCGCCTGGAAACTCTGCGAGACATCTCGCGCTTGACGCCGGGCCTGCTGGTGTCGTCGTTCAGCCAGTCCAGCCCGACCATCGCCATTCGAGGCGCGACCAACACCTTCACCCAGATCGGCGCCAACAAGCCGGTGGCCGTGGTCATCGACGACCTGTTCATCCCCCGCAACAGCGCCGCGACCTTCGAGCTCTACGGCCTGAACTCGGTGCAGGTGTTGAAGGGCCCGCAAGGCACGCTGTTCGGCCGCAACGTCACCGGCGGGGCCATCGTGCTGGACACCGGCAAGCCGGCGTTTGGCGACACGGCGGGCTCGGTGCGGATCGGCGGCGGCGACTATGACCTTAAGCAGGTCGACGGCCGTGTAGACATCCCCGTCGGCGAGACGGTCGCCCTGCGCCTGGCCGGTTCGCTCAAACAGCACGACGGCTATGGCAAGGACCGCCTGACCGGGCGCGAGCAAGACGATCTCGACAGCCGCAGCCTCCGCGCCCAGGCCCGTCTGCGCGCCAACGACGACGTCGAGGTGTTGCTGGGCGCAGACTACGCGCAGGACCACAATGGCGGCCGCACCCTGTCGTCCAAGGCGGCCGGTTCGGACGGCGACCGCCGCACGTCCGAGCTTGGCTACAATCAGGACTTCGCGCGAAACCAGTGGGGCGCCTCGGGGCGGGTCTACTGGAACGCGCCGGTCGGCCAAGTCACCTCCGTCACCGGCTATCGCTGGTCGCAGTCGGGCGAGGACTATTCGGGCACCGGCGTCGGCTACGCCTTCCTGACCGGAACCAACACCCAGTCGGTCAATCGCGACGTCGACGATGTCGGCCTGTTCTCGCAGGAGATCCGCTGGGCCAGCCCGAAGTGGGAGCGCGGCGACCTGGTGGCCGGCGTCTATTTCGCCGACGAGGACGCCAAGCGCCAGCTGCGCACGCGCGGCTTGGCCGCCGCCACCGGCATTGCCGCCTCAGACGTCCTGACGGACCAGGCGGTGAAAACCAGGAGCTACGCCGCCTTCGTCGACGGCACGGTCCATCTGCCAGCCACCTTCGACCTGACCCTGGGCGCGCGCTACACCCACGACGAGAAGACCGCCGACCTCGTCCGCACCGACTTCGTCCGCCCCGCGACCGGCAGTTTCACCGCTCACGGCCTGAAGGCCGACTGGAGCGAGGTGACGCCCCGCGCGGTGCTGAGCTGGACGCCGCGCGAGGACCTCAAGGTCTATGGCAGCGTCACGCGCGGCTACACGGCCGGCGGCTTCAACACCGACGCGGCGGTGATCTCGGCCCTGACCCAGCCGTTCGAACCCGAGACCGTCACCAACTACGAACTGGGCGTGAAATCCCAGTGGCTGGCCGACACCCTGCGGGTCAACGCCTCGGTCTTTCACATGGACTACAAGGACAAGCAGGAGCTGTTCTTCAACAACCTGACGCGTGTGTTGACCATCACCAACGCCGGCCAGGCCACGGTGAAGGGCGCGGAGCTGGAGGTGACCTGGCGTCCCCTGCCCTGGTTGAACCTGATGGCGAACTACGGCCTGCTCGACACGGTCTACGACAACTTCGTCATTCCGGGCGGGGCGGTGAACACCGGCCATCCGCTGGGCTCGTCGCCGCGAAACAAGGGCGCCCTGGCCGCCGACGTCCGCATCCCGCTGAACGGCAAGGGCTATGTCACCGGCGCGCTGAGCTGGGCCTATACCGACGGCTACTATACCGGCGCCACCAAGGATCCGAACCTGCACATCGACAGCTATGCCCTGACCAACCTGTCGCTGGGCTATGAGAGCCAGGATGGCCGTTGGGCGTTGACGGCCTGGGCCAAGAACCTGGGCGATGTCGATTACCTGCTGACCCCGTCCACCCAGGGCGTGCTGGCCGAATATCTGGGCGAACCGCGCACGGTCGGCGTCATGCTGTCGGCGAAGTTCTAGGCAGTGGCGACCGCCCGTTTCACCCGTCGCGGCCTGCTGCTCGGCGCGGGCGCTCTGGCCGCCGCCGCGCCCTTGCCCGAGGACGACGCCGTCGGCCAGCCGCTGCGCCCCTGGCGGCGCGGCGGGCTGGATATCCACCACATCGCCACAGGCCGGGGCGACTCAACGCTGATCATCGGGCCGGACGGGTCCAGCCTTATGATCGACGCTGGGGCCTCCAGCACGCCGCCGCCGGCCAGCCTGGAGATCCGTCCAAGTCCGGACCGTCGCGCCGGCGAGTGGATCGGCCGTTACGCCCTCCGGCATCTGGCCGCCACGGGCGAGCCGAAGCTTGACGCCGTCCTGGTCAGCCACCTGCATCCGGACCACATCGATGGCCTGTACGATGTCGCAGCCCTGTTGCCGATCGGCGCCCTGGTCGATCGTGGCTATCCCGACTACGCCTATCCCGCCGTCTGGGACGCGCCGTTCGCCAAGGCCTATATCGCTTTCGTCCGCGAGCGGGTTCGGGCCGGAGGCCGGGTCGAGCGGTTCCGCGTGGGCGCCGCCGACCAGTTCGCGCTCCCGGGCGCGGAGATCCGCAACCTGGCGGCCAATGGCGAGGTCTGGCGTGGTCGCGGGACCGAAACCCGCCGCCTGTTCCCACCGATCGATACCCTCCCCAAGGATGACATCCCCGACGAAAACGCCTGTTCGGCCGCCATTCGCCTGCGCTACGGCGACTTCGGCTATTTCGCGGCGGGAGACCTGACCAGCAACAACTTCGACGGGACCCTGCCCTGGCGCGATGTCGAAACGCGCGCCGCCCAGGTCGCTGGTCGGGTCGATGTGGCCGTCGCCGCTCATCACGGCATGTTCGACGCCACAGGCGCCGACGTCGTGCGCGCCCTGAAACCGCGCACCTGGATCATCCCCGGCTGGCACGCGGCGCACCCCAGCACCGACACCCTGGACCGGATGCTGAGCCCGCGTCTCTATCCCGGCCCGCGCGACGTCTTCGCCACCGGCCTCTCGCCTGCCAACGAACTGACTCACAAGTGGCTGACCGACCGCCTGGCCGCGCGCGGCGGCCACGTCGTGATCCGCGTCGCCCCGGGCGGGACCAGCTATCGCGTGATCGTCACCGACAATCGCGACGAGGGCGACCGCGTGATTTCGCGGTCGGGTCCGTGGCCGGCTGGCCGGGCTGACGGTTGACCCGCACGCCGCCGAAAATCCGCCCTGCCATGGCCGGCTGAACCGCCGCGGAGAGGCCGATCCTGGACATCTCCGCATCCATCCCCACTTGCTAGGGCGTCGCGTCAGGCGCGCGATGCCTCGCAGCTCTTGAAGGAACTTCTCCATGGACGCCAAGCTCGAAACCGCCATCCTGGCCGGCGGATGCTTCTGGGGCGTCCAGGATCTGCTGCGCCGCTATCCGGGCGTCATCGCCACCCGCGTCGGCTATTCCGGCGGCGATACGCCCAACGCCACCTACCGCAATCATGGCGACCACGCCGAGGCCATCGAGATCCAGTTCGATCCGGCCTTGATCAGCTATCGCCAGCTTCTGGAGTTCTTCTTCCAGATTCACGATCCGACGACGCTGAACCGGCAAGGCAACGATCTTGGCCGCAGCTATCGCTCGGCGATCTTCTACATGTCCGAAGACCAACGGCGCGTGGCGCTCGAGACCATCGCCGATGTCGACGCCTCGGGCCTGTGGCCCGGCAAGGCCGTGACCGAGGTCGAGCCCGCCGGTGACTTCTGGGAAGCCGAGCCCGAGCACCAGGACTACCTGGAGCGTATCCCGAACGGCTATACCTGCCACTTCATCCGCCCGGGCTGGCGCCTGCCGCGGCGTGAAAGCGCCGCGAGCTAGTCTTCGAGCGCGAGGGGCGGCGCGAGCGCGCTCACGGGAGCTCCGGATCGAGGCCGTCCAGCGGCGTTCCCGCGCGCCGCGCGACGCTGATGAAGGCGCTCTGGCATCCCAGGGCGTCGATATTGGCTTCCTGCACGCCGGACCAAGCGTCGAGAAAGTCTGGCCGGTCGGGCGAGGTCGCGGAAGCGGCCCGCTCCAGGGCCCGCGCGAGACGGGCGTGGGCGTTGCCCTCGACGAGATAGACGCTCTGGCAACGCTCAATGGCTGCGTCGAACGCCGCGCGTGTCGCGTCATCGGCGGCGGGCGGGGCGCGCAGCGACAACAGGGCAAGACCTGCGGCGCGACAAGCCTCCTGAGCCTGTCGCACCGGCGGTGACGGGATGATCGGGCTGGACGGCGGCGGCGTTGCTCGGGCCACCACCTCCACCGCCGCGTTGCAGGGCGCGATGATCGCCTGCAGCCGTCGCCAGGTCGCCCAAGTCTGGGCGCGCAGCACCGGCGAAAGCGAGTTTTCGGGGTTCGAGATGCGAGGAACGTCGCGTTCCGCTACGAGCGGCCAACCCACGGCGATCAACGCGATCAACACCGCGGCCGTCAGGACGAGTCGTGGAGACGGCCGCCGGCGGCTCACGGCCGCGCGCGACGGCGCGCCATCAACGCCAAAGGCAACCCCGCCAGGTCGAGCGCGACGGCGAGGGTGGCGGCCAAGGCCGCCCAAGCCGGAGCGCCGCGCAACGCCAGCAACGCCAAGGCGAGCGGTCCGGCGAGGCTGGCTAGAACCATGCCGCGCGCGGGCCATCCCGAGATCGTGGCTGGCGCGCCGATCGCGAGAAGCGCCAGGGCCTGGATCAGCGCGGTGACCAAGGCCAGAATCCGCAAGTCCGGGACGACCTGAACCTCGACGAAGGCCAGCAGGGCGCCGAATATACCGGTGACGAGGCTCCAGATCATCACAGACCACACCGCTCCGGTTCGGTGCGCGCCCCAAATGCCCAGCACGGCGCCGAACAGCAGACAGCTGGGCAGATAGATCACCGCCACCTCGCCAAGGAAGGGCGCGGCCAGGCACAGTACGGGGAAGATCCAGCGCAGCGCCCCGCCGCCAGCAGGCGGCCTGACGAACGGCGCCGCGCGATCACGCGTCAGGGCCTTATGAAGCGGCCGTCGGATCCCGAAAGCGACCATCGAACCGTCTCCTAATGTCCGGCGCCCGGCGTGATCACTGGCTCATGGTTGGGGTGGCGCAGGCGATCGAGGTTGTGGCAGCTGCCGAGCGACGCCACGCCGATGACCGCCGCGAGGGCCAGGATCGCCACCCACGGTCCGCGGGGCGTCGGCTTCATGGCCGTCTCCGATCGCGTCGCATGACAGGCCCCTCGCCCGCCGTCGCGATCAACAGAATCGTGCTCGCGATCATGACCAGGGCGGCGAGGCCGAGGACGTCGAGAAGGAGGAAGGTCGTCTGCAGCATGCCCATGGTCCAAACCTCCGAATGTCGACAGTCTCGCGCGATCGGACGCGCGGAATTTGATGTCGCGCAATCGCGCCTTTAGATGCCCGGATGAACGCGGTTCGCTCCTCCGGATCGCCCTTCCCCGCGCCGTGGCAGGGCGCGGGACGTGAGCCGACACGCGGATCCAAGCCGCGCAGATAGGCCTTGAGATCGGCGATCTGATCATCGTCCAGCTTGGCCATCGGCATGCGGGGATGACTTGGCGGCGAGCCCTCTTCCGGCGGCTGACTGGGGGCTAGCATGCCCTCGGCGAGGATCGCGTCGAGACGGCCCGGTCGGTAACGGGTGAACAGACGCGGGAATGGCGGCGCATCCGGTAGCGGGCTCACGCCTTGCGCAACAGCGTGACACTGCCCGCAATAGCGCTGCGCCAGACGCTGACCGTTGATCTGGTCGCCCGAGGGCGCGGGCGCGGGCTGGGCTCTTGAGGACGAGATCGGCGCGCCCCAGGCGCACAAGACCAAGAACGCCGTGGCGAACGACAGGCTCGCGCCCCGCCGCGCATCTGAACATCCCGCAGGCATGCTCGCCTCCCTCACTGGAAAAAGGACCGTGCGGCGAACGGCGCTTAGCGCCCCAACACCAGGGGCAGCTCGGCGGCGTCGAGCATGCGACGGGTCACCCCGCCGAAAAGCTCTTCGCGCAGCCGGCCGTGGCCGAAGGCGCCCATCACGCAATAGCCCACCCCGGCGGCCTCGCAGGCGGTCAGGATCAGCGCGTCGGGCGTGGCGCCGTCCGCGGCGACCTGCTCGATCGTCGCGTGGATATCGTGACGAGACAGATAGGCGGCCGCCGCCTCGACGGGCGGGACCCGGGCCGCGCCATCCTCGACAACGAACAAGGTGACCGAGCGCGCCAAGCGCAGCAGCGGAACACTGGCGCGCAGGGCCGCCATGCATGGCTCCGAACCATCCCATGCGACCAAGGCTGGAAGATTGGGGTTGAAGCCGCGTGCGTCGTCCGGAACGGCGACCACGGGACAACTGGCCTGACTCACGACAGAGGCCACCACGCCGCGGGGATCCGCCCCCATCATCGTGTCCCGCTTGCAGTTGACAACAATAACGTCGGCCAGCCCGGTTTGGCGCATCAGGCATTGGGTGAAGTCGCCCGTCGCGTCGATCCAGTCCCAGGCGACGCCCTCGCCAGCCAGACGCGCTTCCAGAGCGGTCCGATTGATCGTCTCGGCCTCGCGCTCCTCTTCCAGGATCATCGCCTGCGCCGCGCCGCCGATATCGCCCGCGAAGTCGGGAATGGGCGTGACGTCAACGCAGATCAGGCGCCCTTCGAGCGCGCGGGTCAGATCGAGCGCCGCTTGGAGACGGGCCTCCTGACCGGCGTCGGCATGCACCAGCAACAGCACCGTCTTCATCGCCGCCTCCATTTGACCAATGGCGCCAAGGCTAGAAAAGCGGAAACATGGTCGATATGAGGGATTATACGGATGCTGGCGCGCACGCGTGTCCATCGCAGCTAGTTCGGACATGCCGGAACTTTTGTCTATCGGCCCACAGAACAGCGAGCGGCCAATTCTAAGTATTGTTCCCAATGGTGTGGTTGGGGCGTGCGGCACTATCCCTGTCATCGCGCCGCAGGGAGAGCCACGATGTCGATGCACGCCTTACCGAGATCCGCCGCCGCTCCAGCGATGACGTCGCTTTATCCGCCCATGGCCGACATGTTCGGCGACATGGGCGTCAGCATCGCCTACGCCAGCGACGAAGAAATCTACGCCCAGGGCGAAGAGACCGATCTCGTCTATCAGGTCCAGAGCGGCGCGGTGCGCGCCTCGCGCCTGACCAGCGACGGCCGCCGCCAGATCGCCGGCTTCTATTATCCGGGCGATCTCTTCGGCCTGGAGACCGGACCCGCGCACCTGTCCTCTGCCGAGGCGCTGGGTCCCACCCGCGTCCTGGTCGCCCGGCGCTCGACCATGCGCCATCGCGGCGAGGCCGGCCACGGCCTGGAACGGGCCATCTGGCAGGCCACCGGCTCGGAGCTGGAACGGGCGCACGAGCACATGATGCTCCTGGCCCGCAAGAGCGCCTTGGAGAAGGTCGCCGGCTTCCTGTCCGACGTGGCCAAGCGACAGCGGTCGGTCTGGAGCGAGTTGGCGATGAGCCGCCAGGACATCGCAGATCACCTGGGCCTGAGCATCGAGACCGTCTCGCGCATGTTCAGCCAGCTGCAGAGCGAGGGCCTGATCGCCCTGGAGGGCTGCCGTCGCTTCCGCGTCGCCTCCCCCGCCAGGCTGGCCGCTCGCGCCGCGCCCTAACGTCGCTTGGAGGCTCCAACGCCCGCGCCTCCGCTCGCCGTTTCGTCGTCCCGAGCCCATGATTTCAAGGTAAAGTCATGGTGCAGCAAGCCGCCGGCGTTCTGGTTTGGGGTGGTCTCGTCGACACCCCCGTCTTCCTGCTCGGGCATCCCGGCGGTCCCTACTGGCGCAGCCGCGATGACGGGACTTGGTCGATCCCAAAAGGGCTGATCGAGCCCGGCGAAATGGCGATGACCGCCGCGCGTCGTGAGTTTCAGGAAGAGACAGGGCTGGCCCTGAACGGTCCACTGGAGGCCCTGACGCCTCGCCGCGCCTATCGCGGCAAGATGATTATTCCCTGGCTGGCCAGGGCCGATCTCGACCTTGAGCGGTTCGCCAGCCAGACCTTCCGCCTGGAATGGCCCCCGCGTTCGGGACAGTGGGTCGACGCGCCGGAGATCGACGCCGTCGCCTATTTCGACCTGCCCACCGCCCTGCGCAAGATTCTGCCAGGCCAACGGCCCATATTGATCGAGGCCGCGGCGCGGATCGCCGCGGCCAGTAGAGCGGGCTAGTCGCGCCGGCGCATCAGTCCGTAGGTGACAAGTCCCGCGACGCCAGCGGCGAGGACCACCGCCAGGGCCGCGGTCGCGGCCGCCTCGTCCGGATGGCGGCGAATCTGGCGTCGGGCGCCATCGGCCACGGCGTCGAGTTTCTCTTCCACCTCACCGACAAGCTCCAAGGCCGCGTGACCGAGAGCCAGCGACGTGGACGAAAGCGCGTCACCCGTCTTGTCGCCGAGCTGGGCCTTCAACGCGCGCAGATGTTCGCCGACCTTGGCGAAGGCTTTGCCGCCCTGGTGTCCGAGGTCGTCAGCGAGGGCAAGGGGCTTTCGCATGTCTAAACTCCTGTGGGTGTGCCGAGCGCCACCATCGCCGGATGAGCGTGGACCCGCTTGACCTGTGTCAAACCCCCGAACGGCGGCCCAATTTCGCAGGGGATCGCGCGGCCTCGAGCCGCCCCTCGCGCCGTAAAAGGCCTGACTTGGATCAATTCTCCTCGGCGCGATGACCTTAGTCTGGAGGCCTCGAAAGACTGGAGGCTCGCCATGTTGCACGCCGTCGTGCTCGCCCACCCCAAACCGACCAGCTTCTGCGCGGCGCTGGCGCGCACCTGTGTCGAACACCTTCGCGCGGGCGGGCATGAGGCCCAGTTGCACGACCTCTATGCGATGGACTTCGACCCGCGCCTGCAGGCCGAGGAAATGCCTACGCCGCACGGCGTGACCCCCGCGCCCGACGTCGTGGCCGAGCGGCGCCGGCTGAGCGCGGTCAAGAGCTTCATCTTCGTCTATCCGTTCTGGTTCAACGCCCCGCCCGCCATTCTCAAGGGCTATGTCGACCGCGTCTTCGGCATGGGTTTCGGGTACGCGCCTGGCGCCGGCGGGACCGAAGCGCTGTTGACGGGCAAGAGCCTTTTGTCGTTCTCGACCTCCGGCGCGCCCGATGACTGGGTCAACCACACCGGCGCGCTCAAGGCGCTGATGACGGTGTTCGACATCCATCTCCAAGGCGTCTGCGGCCTCCGCGTCCTCGATCACAAGCACTTCGGCGGCGTGGTGTCGAACATGACCGACGAGTCCGGCGCCGACGTGCTCGAGCAGGTGCGCACGCGCCTGGACGAGCTCTTCGGGCCCGCCGTGGCCTGACGCGATGGACGACGCTTCGCAACCGCCGCCCAGCAACGCCGCCCAGTTGAATGCGCCGGCCTATCGCTTGGCCGCGCTCGACCAGGACTTCCTGCTCGGCGACTCCATGCGCGGCGTGCGCTTCCTGCTCGAGTTCGCCAAGGCTGACGAAGCCTTGCGCGCCTTCGGCGTGGCCACGACGATCGTGGTGTTCGGCAGCGCGCGCGTGCGCGCCGATGGGCCGGGCCGCCAGGCCTTCTGGTTCGAGCAGGCGCGGCGGCTCGGCCAGATCGCCTCGGAACGCGGCGGCGCGCTGAGCCCGCGCCAAGGCGTCTTCGAGAACGTCATCGCCACGGGCGGCGGCCCCGGCCTGATGGCCGCCGCCAACCAGGGCGCCTTCGAGGTTGGCGCGCCGTCGATCGGCTTCAACATCACCCTGCCCCGCGAGCAGCAACCCAATCCCTACTGCACGCCGGCGCTGACGTTCCGCTTCCACTACTTCGCCATGCGCAAGATGCACCTGGCGATGCGCGCCAGGGCGCTCGTGGTTTTCCCCGGCGGCTTTGGGACGTTCGACGAGCTGTTCGAACTTCTGACGCTGCGTCAGACTCACAAGGCGCCGCCCGTCCCGATCATCCTGTTCGACGAGGCCTATTGGCGCGCGGTGATCAATTTCGAGGCGCTTGTCGAGGCCGGCATGATCGATCGAGCCGATCTGGCGCTGCTGGCCTTCGCCGATGACGCCGAGACCGTCTGGTCGCGGTTGCTGGAAGGCGGCTTGCGGACGCCGGAGACGACATCTTGAGCAACCCTCCCTAAGGCGCGAATCTCAGGTCGCAGACCAATCCTTCAGCCCCATAGGTCAGAACGGCCGAGCCGCCGAGCTCGTGGGACAGGCTGCGCTGAATCAACCGCGCGCCGAACCCGTGTTGGCTTGGTGGGGCGACGGGTGGCCCGCCGACCTCGCGCCAGGTGACAGCCACGGTCGGCTTGCCCGGCTCGTCGAGCCAGCGCCACTCGACCAGAAGACGCCCCTCGTCGTTCGACAGCGCTCCATACCTGGCCGCGTTGGTGCTGAGTTCGCCAAACACCATGCCCAGCGCCAGGGCCACGCGCGGTGCGAGGCTGACAGGAGGGCCAGAGAGCTCGAACCGGGCGACGTGGTCACGTCGATAGGGCCGCAACTGCTCGAGCAACACCTCCGACAGAGTCGCTCCGGTCCAGTCGTTGCGCGTCAGGACGTCGTGGCTCTGAGAGAGCGCGACCAGACGAGCGGTGAAGGCTTCGCAGAAGGCCGCCGGATCACCCGTCGACTTCAAGGTCTGGCGCGCGATCGATTGCACCGTCGCCAGGGTGTTCTTCACGCGGTGATTGAGCTCGTGGATCAGCAGAGTCTGGCGATCCTCGGCGGCCTTGCGCAGGCTGATGTCGCGAATGACGGCGCAGACCAGGCCCGCATCGCTATTGCGCAGGGGGTTGAGGCTGACCTCGACGGGAAAGGCTGCGCCGCTCGCGGTCTGGCCTTGCAGCTCACCGCCGAGCCCCATTTCGCGAAGTTGCGGCGAAGCCATGTAGTCGCGGACGAACCGGGCGTGGGACACACGATGGGAGTCGGGAATCAGCCGCTCCACGGGCTGGCCGACGAGATCGTGGCGTGAAAAGCCGAAGAGGCGCTCCGTCTGACCATTGACGCGGACGATGACGCCGCCCCGATCCACGATCACCATGGCGTCGGCCGCTGATTCCAGAAGGTCGCCAAACCGCGCTTCGCTGGCCATCAGGTCCTGGTTGGCTCGGCGGAGGTGGCCCAGGGTCTGCTTGAGGGCGGCGTTGGATCGCAGCAGCGCCGAGAGGACCAAGACATCGAGCAAACCGACCGCGATGAACATCGCCAGGGCGACATCATCACGCGGCGTGGGCGCGGGCGGTCCCAATACGAACCGGGCCGCGAGCGCGGCCAAGGCGACCGTGAGGAGGCCCGCGCGAGCGCCGCACAGAAACACCGTGAGCATGATCGCAGGAAAGAAGGTGATGAACTGAGCGCCAGTAATCCACGGCGCCAGGACGTGCCGCAGGCCCGTCGCCAGGGCGATGCTGGCGACGGCGATGAGATAGGCCAGCGGCGAGGTCGGCCGGATGGCGGTCCTTTCGGGATGGAGCCAGAGCTTAAGCGTCATCGCCGATTTCCCCCGCGCGCGTCCCTCGTTATCCAGCCCTCGCGCGGGACGCCGGGCTTTGACTCAACTCAAGCTTCGCCGAAGCCCTCGCCGACGGACGACAATCTTGCGACCAGCCGACCACCAGGGCGGCGGGGGTCAAGGTATGCGCCGCACATGACTGCCCGGTCTGTCCGGACCCGGATCGTTCTCCAGGTCGTCGCGATCTTGATGGTCCAGACTTCGGATATAGGCCGTCAAATCGGCGATCTGACCCGGCGACAGCGGCTTGGCGGGCATGGCGTAGTGGCCCACCTGGCTGATGGTCTCCAGCTCCCAGTCGATCCGCAGGTCTCGATAGCGCACCGCGATCTCGCCGAAGGACGGCGCATCCACGCGCGCGCCCACGCCGTCCTGACCCGTGAAATGGCAGCTGGCGCACTGGCTCCTGGCCGTCGCCTCGCCGCGATCGCGCGCGTCGAGGATTTCCCGGCCTTGACCGCTGATCTTGGGTTCGGCCGCGCAGGCGCCCAGAGCCACAACGGCGAGCACGGCCTTGACCCGGATGCGAGCGTGTCGCCCGTTCACCCTTCTCAAGTCGGTCCCCAACCACCATCGCCCCGACTTAGCCGACGCGATCCTGGCCAGAGCCTTGCCCCCAACCCTGGGGGCGTTCGCCGGACCAGCCAGCGGCGCACGGGAAGCGCGATCGCGAGCACGGTCAAGATCAACCAGGTCGTCGGCCTCGGCGCGGGACTAGCCTTCATCGCCGATGGTCTTGGCGGAAAAGTCCAGCACAATGCGGCCTTCGATCTTGCCCTGGCGCATGTCATCCAGAACCGTATTGATGTCTTCCAGCCGGGCCGTCGCGACCGTCGCGCGCACCCGCCCGTCGGCGGCGAAGGCCAAGGCCTCCTTGAGGTCCAGTCGCGTGCCGACGATCGAGCCGCGCACGGTGATGGCGTTCAGGACGGTGTCGAAGACCGACAGCGGAAAATCGCCGGGCGGAAGGCCGACCAGCACGACCGTGCCGCCGCGTCGCGCCAGGCCTTGCGCCTGACTGAACGCCGGCAACGACACCGCAGTGACCAAAACGCCGTGCGCCCCGCCCATGCGCGCCTTCATCTGGGCGACGGCGTTGGCGTCCCGGGCGTTGGCGACCAGGCTCGCGCCTAGCCGCGTGGCCAGGGCCAGCTTGTCGTCGTCGATATCGATGGCCGCGACCTTCAGGCCCATGGCCACCGCATATTGAACAGCCATGTGGCCCAAGCCGCCGACGCCGCTGATCGCCACCCAATCGCCCGGCTTGGCCTCGGTCATCTTCAGGCCCTTGTAGACCGTGACCCCGGCGCACAGCACCGGCGCGATCTCGACCAGATCGATGTTGTCGGGCAGACGCGCGACATAGTCGGCCTCGGCCAGAGCGTATTCGGCGAAGCCGCCGTTGACCGAGTAGCCGGTGTTCTGCTGGTCCGGGCACAGGGTTTCCCAGCCGGCCAGGCAGGCGTCGCATTGACCGCAGGCCGAATGCAACCACGGCACGCCGACCCGGTCGCCGACCTTGAGATGGCTGACGCCCTCGCCGATCTCGACGATCTCGCCCGCGCCCTCGTGGCCCGGCACGAAGGGCGGCGAGGGCTTGATCGGCCAGTCGCCGTTGGCGGCGTGCAGATCAGTGTGACAGACGCCGCAGGCGCCGATCTTGACCAGAACCTGCCCGTGACCGGGCTTTGGACGGTCGAGGCTCTCGATCGTCAGGGCCTGACCAAAGGCTCGGACCACAGCGGCTTTCATCAGGGGGCTTCGCGCTCCGCCCAGGGTCGAAGCGGCTTGAGGTGAAAGAAGATCGGACTTGGCCATGTCAGGTGTCTCCCGGAGCCTCGGCGTCTTCGAAGGAAATCGCTTGGCGCACGATCCTTCCGATAGGCCGGAGGCTCCCGAGACGCAGTTGGGATTAGTACGTAGTCGCGCCATCGCCGCCGGCGGCGACCAGACGATCGACCGCGTCGGCCAGCGCATGCTCGATGAGAGGTTTTTCGAGCACGCGGGCATAGCCCGCCGCCATCGCGTCAGCGCGCACCTGAGGGGTGGGAAAGCCGGTGATCAAGAGGGCTGGCCCCTGCCACCCCCCGGACCGCAGAGCGCGCAACAGCATGACCCCGTCGACCTCCGGCATCTTCATGTCGGCGATCAGGACCACGGCCTGCCTCTGGGCGTCGAGATCGGCCAGCAACGCCGATCCGGCGGCATAGGCCCGCACATCATATCCCCTGGCGCGCAGAAGAAGCTGCAACGCCCGGCGCACGGCCGCGTCATCCTCCACGAGCAGGAGGCGTGGCGGGCTCGAAACGTCAGAGGTCGGGGAAGCGGTCATGGCGGCGTCTGAAGACTGATCGGAAATTCGACTCGGATCAGGCTTCGCATCCGCTCGCGATCACGTCGCTACGTAAACTTCCTAGGCCTCCGGCTCGGCCAAGCCGGCGGCGAAGGCGATGCGCAGCGCCTCGGAGAGGCTGCGCGCCTTCAGCTTAGTCATCAGATTGGCGCGGTGGACCTCCACGGTGCGCGGCGAAATGCCAAGGTCGAAGGCGATGGTCTTGTTGGGCAAGCCCTGCGCCAAGCCCTTGAGGACCTCCTGCTCGCGCCCGCTCAGACCCGCGATGGCGACGCTGGCCTCCATCGACCGGGCCAATCGTCCCTCGACGTCGGCCAGGCGCTCGAAGGCGGTCTCGATCGCGGCCAGGAGCGTCGTCTTCTCGAACGGCTTTTCGATGAAGTCGACGGCGCCGGCCTTCATCGCGCGCACCGCCACGCTGATATCCCCGTGGCCGGTCAGCACGACGACGGGCATGGCGATACCCCGTTCGTTCAGCGTGGCCTGGACTTCCAGGCCATCGATCTCGGGCATGCGGACATCCAGCAGCACGCAGCCTGGCTGCAGGTGGCGCACCTCCCGCAGAAAGGCCACGCCGGACTCGTGCGCCGTCACGGAAAATCCGGACGTCTTCAGCATGAAGCTGGCCGAACGGCGAATGGCGTCGTCGTCATCGACGATATGGATCATGCGTTTATCGGACATCAATCGCCTCCGGATCGGCGCGCACAAGGGTAAAGTGAAACTGCGTTCCGCCGCCTTGGCGGGGCTCGAACCAGATACGGCCGCCATGGGCCTCGACAATGGTTCGACAGATCGACAGCCCCAACCCCATCCCATCGGACTTGGTGCTGACGAAGGCGGTGAAGAGTTGTTCGGAAACGCTGGGCGAAACCCCCGCCCCTGTGTCGGCGACCGTCACGCGCACGAGCCCTCCCGCCTCGACACGGCTAGACACCCAGATCCGGCGATCGGCGCGTCCCGCCGTGGCCTCGGCGGCGTTGCGCGCCAGATTGATCAGCACCTGTTGGATCTGGACCTTGTCGACCAGCACCAGGCTGGCGGCGGGATCGAGATCTACGCTGACGGCCAGACCGGATTCACGCGCGCCCATCAACCCCAGGGCCAAGGCCTCGTCGACGAGGCCATGAAGGTCCTCGATCGATTTTTCGACCTCGCCCCTGGCCACGAAGTCACGCAGACGCCGAACGATATGGCCCGCCCTGATGGCCTGGCCGGCGGCGTCCGTCAGAGCCTCGCGGATCATCGGCAGGTCTTCGGGGTCAGGCCGCTCGAGCAGATCGCGCACCGCCTCGACATAGTTGGCCACCGCCGTGATCGGCTGGTTCAGCTCGTGGGCCAGGGTCGAGGCCATCGTTCCCATGGCGCTGACGCGGGCGACGTGGATCAACTCGGCCTGGAGTTCGTCGAGGCGGGCCTGGGTGCGATGGGGTTCGGTCAGATCACGGATAAAGCCGGTGAACACGCGCTGCCCGTCGCCCCGCGCCTCGCCGACCGACAGCTCCATGGGAAAGGTTCCCCCATCGCGGCGCTGCCCCACCACCACCCGTCCGATGCCGATGATCTTGCGCTCGCCCGTATCTACATAGCGATTCAAGTATTCGTCATGGTGTCCGCGGTCGGGTTCGGGCATCAGCTTGCTGACGTTCTCCCCGACGATCTCGGCCTCGGCATAGCCGAACAGGCGCTCGGCGGCGCTGGAGAACGACAGGATCCTCCCGGCCTCGTCGATGACGATCATCGCATCGGGCACCGTGGAAAGGATGGACTTGAGGTGGTTGGTGCTGGCCCGCAGAGCCCGCTCGCTGGCTCTATGGCCTGTGACGTCGCGCACCACCTTGCCATAGCCTTGCAGTCTACCGGCCTCGTCATAAAGCGTCGTGATGGATACGTGGGCGAGGAACTCCGAACCGTCCTTGCGCAGACGCCAGTCTTCTTCCTCGAACTTGCCCAACGCCCGCGCCCGGCCAAGGTCGGCCTCCGCCTTGCCGGCAGCGCGCGCGTCGGCCGGATAGAACATCGCCGCCGGCTGTCCGAGCACCTCGGCTTCGCGCCATCCCTTGAGCCGCTCTCCACCCGAATTCCAGATCAACACACGCCCCTCCGGATCGAGCATGTAGATGGCGTACTCGGCCGCGCCATCGATCAGCAGGTTGAGTTCGTGGGCGACGCGTCCGGCCGCGGCGGCCCTTTCCTGGGCCTCGCGCTCGCTCGCGGCCGACCGCAAGCGCAGGCGATCGATCTCTCCACCGACCAGGATCAAGGCGGCGGACACGAGCGCGAACGTCAGGCCATCGGTGAGCGGCCCGCGCCATCCCTCGCCCACGAAAAGGAGGCCCACGACCAGACTTAGGGCGCTGGCCACGAGCGCGGGCCGCAGACCACCGAAGGCGGCGGCCAAAACCACCGAAGCGGTGAACATTAGATAGGGCGAGCGATGCTCAAGCCAAGGCTCCAGCGCCAGGCGAACCAGGGCCGCGACCGCCACGGCGCCGACCGCCAAGCCATAGCGCGCGGGGGCCGACAGCGGTTCGGACAAGGCGAAAGACGCGCGTGGCGGCTCAACTCTTGCCTGCTCAAGGTTCATGCTGCCGCACCCACGCCACTCTACCGCCAGTATGCATCCTATTCCGCCGGGCAAAGTAGAGCCGAACGTCCGACCGCGCCATAGCCAAGCTCTTTTCGTAAGTTCGGCTTCGCGCGTCCCTGTGGATTCTACGGATGGCGGCGTCGGCGGGGAAGCGGTCCTTTCGGCGCGTCAAAGCCGAGGCTCACGATGTCCCAACACGCCCTGTCCGCCCTGCTCTCCCCTTCGGCCGTCGTGGTCGTCGGCGGCTCCGACCGTCCCGGCAGCGTCGGCGCGGTCGTGGTCAGCAACCTGATCAACGGCGGCTTCGCCGGAGCGATCCACGTCGTCAATCCGCGCCCGCTGGCGCTCGACGGCGTCAAATGCTGGACCGATTTGGCCGATCTGCCGACCGACATCGACCTGGCGGTAGTGGCCTCTCCCGCGCGAACCGTGCCGGACGTCATCGCCGGATTGGGCGAGCGCGGCGTCAGGATCGCCATGGTGATCACCGCTGGACTGACCGAGGAGAACGGCCTGCGGCCGGCGATGCTGGCTGCCGCCAAGGCTTCTGGCCTGCGGATAGTGGGCCCCAATGGCCTAGGGCTTCTCGCGCCGCACGCCAGGCTCAACGCCTCGTTCACGCGCGGCGACGCCACGCCCGGGCGCCTGGCGTTCATCTCCCAGAGCGGCGCGTTGATCACCGCGATGCTCGACTGGGCGCGCGCCCGGCGGATCGGCTTCTCCGGCGTGGTCTCGGCCGGCGACATGGCCGACGCCGACCTCGCGGACCTGATCGACCTCTTCAACGCCGATCCGCACACCGACGCCATCCTGCTCTATATCGAAGGTGTCACCCACGCGGCCAAGTTCATGTCGGCGGCGCGGGCCGCCGCGCGCAACAAGCCGGTCATCGCCATCAAGGCCGGTCGCACCGCCGCGGCCGGCATGGCCGCGCGCTCGCACACCGGCGCCCTGGCCGGGGCCTACGACGTTCACGCCTGCGCCTTCGCGCGAGCCGGGATCGTCATGGTCGAGACACTCGAGGATCTCTTCGACGCCGCGGCCGTGCTCGGCTCCACCCGTGCGCGCGCCGGCGATCGTCTGGCCATCGTCACCAACGGCGGCGGGGCCGGCGTGCTGACCGTCGACGCGCTCGACGGCGTCGGCGCCCGCCTGGCGGCGCTGGCGCCCGAGACGATCGCGTCGCTCGAAGCCCATATGCCGGCTGGCTGGTCGCATGCCGACCCGATCGATCTGCTCGGCGACGCCCATGCCGACCGCTACACGGCGGCGCTCGAGACCGTGCTGGCCGATCCGGGCGTCGACGCCGTTCTGGTCATGAACTGTCCGACCGCGGTCTCCACCCCTGAGGACATCGCCGAAGCGGTGGCCGACGTGGTAGCCAAGGCCCGACGACGCGGCGTGCTCAAGCCGGTCCTGGCGTGCTGGCTGGGCGACGCCAACGCCGCCGCCGTTCGCGATCTTTTCGCCAAGGCGGCCGTGCCGCTGTTCGACAATCCCGAGGCGGCGGCGCGCGGGTTCGGCTACCTGCTGGCCGCTGGCCGCGCCCGCCTGGCCCTGACCAACGCGCCGGTGACGCGGACGGACATCGTGGGCGATCGCACGGCTGTGCGACTGATCTTCGCCAATGCGCGCGAAGCGGGCCGCACCTTGCTCAACGAAGTCGAAGCCAAGACGGTTTTAGCCGCCTATGGCGTGCCCGTCATACCGACCCGCTTCGCCCCTTCGATCGAGGCGGTCGAAGAAGCCTGCCATATCCTGGCGCCGCCCTATGCGATCAAGATCGTCTCGCCCGACATCTCGCACAAGTCCGACGTCGGCGGCGTCGCGCTCGACCTGCCCACGGTGCGCGCGGCCACGAATGCGGCCCGAGCCATGCGCGAGACCATCGCCGCGCGCGCGCCGCATGCGCACTTGAGCGGCTTCGCCGTCGAGTCGATCGCCCCGCCCGGCGGCCTCGAGGTGATCGTCGGGCTGACCACCGATCCCATCTTTGGTCCGGTGCTGATGGTGGGCGCTGGCGGTACGGCGGTGGAGATCTTGAACGACAAGGCTCTGGGCCTGCCGCCGTTGAATGACGCCCAGGCCCGCGACATGATCGCCAGAACCCGCATCAGCCGCCTGCTGGCCGGCTATCGCGATGTCCCCGCCGCCGACATCGAGGGCCTGGCGCGCACGATCGCGGCGCTCTCGGCGCTGGTGGTGGATTTTCCGGATGTGCTTGAGCTTGACATCAATCCCCTGCGCGTCGGACCCGACGGCGTCCTCGCCCTCGACGCGCGCATGGTGATCAGCCCGTTTTCCAGCCCGCCGTCACGCTTGGTCATCGCGCCGCCGCCGACCGACTGGACGCGCGATCTCTCCACCCGATCGGGCCTGGCCTTCCACGTGCGCCCGGTCCGGCCGGACGATGAAGCGGCCCTGGCGGCTTTCTTTGCCCAGCTGACGCCCGAAGACCTTCGGATGCGGTTCCTCACCGGCATCCATGTCGTCGACCATGACCGCCTCGCGCTGATGACCCAGATCGACTACGCGCGGACGATGACCTTCCTCGCCCTGGAGCCTGGGACCGAGACCATCCTGGCCGTTTCCATGCTGGCCAAGGGCGCGGATCCCTCGCGCGCCGAGATCGCCGTTTCGGTGCGTTCGGATCTCAAGGGACGCGGCTTGGGCTGGACGCTGATGGACCACACCCTGACCTACGCGCGCGCCCATGGCGTGGAGACCATCGAATCCCTGGAGAGCGCCGAGAACGGGGCGGCTCTGCGGCTCGAAGCCGAGATGGGCTTTTCGGTGCGCGCCTGCCCCGAGGACATGAGCCTGCGCATGGTCGAGCGTCACCTGACGCCGCTGGCCTAGACAGCGGTTCGGGCGCGGCCCTCATGCTCGAGCAAAGCGCCGGTCAGAGCCGTGTCCCACGCAGGCGCAAGGCGTTGGCCACCACGCTCACCGACGACAGCGCCATGGCCAGCGCCGCGATCGCCGGCGACAGCGTTATGCCGAACGCCGGGTAGAGCACGCCTGCGGCGATCGGCACGCCGGCGAGATTGTAGGCGAAGGCAAACACCAGGTTCTGGCGGATATTTCGCATGACCGCCCGGGACAGTCGCTTGGCTCTGACGATGCCCTGCAGGTCGCCCTGCACCAGGGTCACCCCCGCGCTCTCAATGGCGACGTCGGCGCCCGCCCCCATGGCCACCCCGACCTCGGCCGCCGCCAGGGCCGGCGCGTCATTGACGCCGTCGCCGGCCATGGCCACCAGGCGCCCCTGCGCCCGCAAGCGCGCCACCACCTTGACCTTGTCCTGGGGCGAGACGTCGGCCTCAACCTCCTGAAGGCCCAGACGCGCGGCCACGGCCAGCGCCGTGGTGCGGTTGTCTCCGGTCACCACGACCACGCGAACGCCGTCGGCCTCCAAGGCCGCCAAGGCCGCTGGAGTCGTCGCCTTGATCGGATCGGCGATCCCCAGCACGCCGGCCAACCGCCCGCCGACAGCCACGAACACCGCCGTCGCGCCGGCGCGACGTAGAACCTCGGCCCGTGCTGCGAGGGGAGCCGCCTCGACGCCTTCCTGGGCCATGAGCCGGGGCCCGCCGACCGCCACGCGCTGTCCGTCGACCAGGCCCAGCACGCCGAGGCCTACTGGCGAGTCGACCTGCGCGGGTTCCGACAAGGCCAGGCCGCGATCACGAGCCATGGCCAGGATAGCCTCGGCCAGCGGGTGCTCGCTTCCGCGCTCCAGGCTCGCGGCCAGGCGCAGCAGCCGCGCCGCATCGAAACCCTCGGCGGGCTCGACGGCCGTCACCGCCGGACGTCCTTCGGTGAGAGTTCCGGTCTTGTCGACGACCAGGGTGTCGATCTTCTCTAGCCGCTCCAGCGCCTCGGCGTCCTTGATCAGCACGCCCAGGCGCGCGCCGCGGCCGATCCCGACCATGATCGATATCGGGGTCGCCAGCCCGAGCGCGCAGGGACAGGCGATGATCAACACCGAAACCGCCGCCATCAGGGCATAGCCGAGACGGGGTTGAGGTCCGAAAGCCATCCAGGCCGCGGCGGCCGCGAGCGCGACGCCGATGACCGCCGGCACGAACCAGGCCGAAATCCGGTCGGCCGTCCGCTGCACCGGCGCCCGGCTGCGCTGGGCTTGCTCGACCATCTGCACGATCCGCGCGAGCAGGGTTTGAGACCCGACCTTCTCGGCGCGCATGACGAAGGCGCCGGTCCGGTTGATCGCGCCGGCGACCACCGTGTCACCGGCGGCCTTGGTGACCGGCATGGACTCGCCGGTGACCAGCGACTCATCAATCGTCACGCGGCCTTCGACCAGCACGCCGTCGACCGGAATCTTCTCGCCCGGACGAACCCTCAGGCGATCGCCGACCGACACGAGGTCCAGGGTCACGGTCTCGTCGCTCCCGTCCGCCTTGACCCGGCGCGCCGTCTTGGGCGCCAGGTCAAGCAGAGCCCGGATGGCCCCCGACGTGCGCTCGCGCGCGCGAAGCTCCAGGACCTGGCCCAGCAGAGCCAGGACAGTTATCACCGCGGCGGCCTCGAAATAGACGGGCGTCGCGCCCATGGCGTCGCGCGCGCCCGACGGCAGCAGCCGAGGCGCGAACAGGCCGACGAGGCTCTCGCCGTAGGCGACGCCCACCCCCATGGCGATCAGGGTGAACATGTTGAGCCGACCGCTGACCACCGACCGCCAGCCGCGAACCCAGAACGGCCAGCCGGCCCACAGCACCACGGGCGTCGACAGAGCGAACTGGATCAGATTGGAAACCATCGGCGCGACCCACCGATGGTGACCCATCAGGTGGGCGCCCATCTCCAGTGTGAAGACCGGCAGGGTCAGACAAAGGCCTATCCAGAAGCGCCGCGTCATGTCGGCCAGTTCGGCATTGGGCGGCTGATCGCCCAAAGCGGAGACCGGCTCGAGCGCCATGCCGCAGAACGGGCAAAGCCCGGGGCCGGCCTGGCGCACCTGGGGATGCATGGGACAGGTGAAGACCAGCGCGCCAAGCGGCGTCGCCGGCGCGAGCGAGCTGTCGGTCGCGTCTGGCTCGTGGGCGTTCATTCCGTCGACCTCGCCGCGCGGGCCGCGTCGAGGTCTCGACGGAGCCGCGTCTTCCATAGGTTTCGCGCCGCCGTGACCGGACGCCCGCGATGCGGCCGCATGGCTCAGCCGACAGGCGCGGGTGATGTTGACGCGCGCATGCGCCGGCGCGGCATCCGCAATGTCCCGTAGACGACTGCGTCTGCGCCTGACGATGCGGAGGAACTTGATTTGGCGCAAGGGCGCGCCAGCGCGCGGCCCCAAACTCCCAGCATGGCATGAGGATCTCGCCGTGAGCTACGCCAGTATCCTGACCGTTCTCACCGGCGCCGACGACGACGCCCTGACGCTTGCTTCCGCCGCCGAACTGGCGCGCACCGCCCATGGGCAGGTCAGTGTGGTCCTGGCCCCTCCCCTGGCGATGTTCGGAAACGCCGCCCAGGATAAAAACGGCCTTGGCGTACCGCCCGCGTCGCGAGAGGCCGCCCAGAACGCGCAGGCGGAGCTGCGTCGCGGCGTCGAGGCCATGGCCCGTGAGGTGACCGGACAATCGAGCCCGGGCGTCGAATCGGACGCCGGCCGCATCGTCTTTGTCGAGGAGCAGTCGGCGCACGCGCTGGACCTATCGGCCCTCGCGCCGTTCGCCGATCTGGTGGTCGTTGGCCGCCTGACGCTGCAGGCCCTGGGATCTTGGAGCGGACTGATGACCGACGCTCTCCTTCGCGCCCAGGTTCCGGTCCTGGTGATCAGCGGAGCGCGCGGAGATTTGGGCCTCGGCGCGGCCATCGCCTGGAACGGCAGCCCGGCGGCCGCGCGCGCCGTACGCGCCGCCATGCCACTCCTCAAGGCTGCTACACGCGTGGTCATTCTCCAGGATCCGGCCCATCTGCGCGCCAGCGAGCGGGTTATCGCCGCGCCCGAACAACTGGTCGCCTATCTTCGTCGCCACGGCGTAAGCGAGATCGAGGTCGAGTCCCGTGATGGCCTCAGCCGATACGATGGCCTGGTTCGCCAGGCGCGATCCTGGGACGCGGGTCTGCTGGTGGCCGGCGCTTTCGAACACTCGCGCCTTCGCGAAGATGTCCTAGGCGGCGTCACCAAGTCGCTGATCGTCCACGGCCGGACGCTGAACCTGCTCCTAGCCCACTAAGCGCGCGCCGAGCGATCACGGCCCGGCGCGGCCTTCGTGCTTCAGCGGCCAAGGACGAGCGGCAGGCGGGCCGCGGAAAGCATGCCGCGGGTGACCCCGCCGAACAGGTCCTCGCGCAGCCGACCCTGGCCATAGGCGCCCATCACGCAGTAGCTGGCGTGCTGGTCGGCGCAGGCCTTGAGGATCGCCGCATCGGCGCGCTGGCCGTGGGCCGAGGCCCGTTCGATGGAGGCGTGGACGCCGTAGCGCGACAGATAGGCTGCGGCGGCCTCCTCAGGCGCGCCCTTGCCGCCGTCGTCGGCGTTGAAAATGGCCACCGATCCGGCCAGGCGCAGAAGGGGCGTAGCCGCGCGCAACGCCCCCATGGCCGAGGCCGAGCCGTCCCACGCCACGACGGCGTGGCCGCCGGCGTCGAAGCCCCGCGCGGCGTCGGGCACCGCCAAGACCGGGCAACGCGCGCCCATCACCGTCGAGCTAGCGATCGCCCGCGGCTCGATCTGCATGAAGGTGTCGCGCTTGCAGTTGATGACGATCAGATCTGCCAAGCCCGCTGCGTCCAGGACGCAGCTGGCGACGTCGCCTGTGCTCTCGATCCAATCCCACGGCAGGCCTTCTTGGGTCAGTCGGGCGGTCAGGGCCACGCGATTGGCCGTCTCAAGCTTGCGCTCCTCCACCAAGAGCAGCGCCTGGGCCTGACCGCCGTCGTCGCCGGCGACCACGGTGATAGGGGTTACGTCGATACAGGTCAGGTGACCCTTCAGGGCTCGCGTCGCATCCAGGGCCGCCTGCAGGCGGGCTTCCTGGCCTTCGTCCTGGTGCACGAAAAGCAGAACGTTCTTCATCATCGCCTCCAAGGCCGGCAAGAGCGCCTGGAGATCACGCTAGCGAGCGCCTCGTCGCGCCGGCATCCGCATTTGTACGGAGCCCCGGCGGGCGCCGACCGGACGATTGACGCCGGTCAAAACGGGCCGCCGCGCGACCCATATTTTCTTCGCCCAGCCCCGGAGATTTCCTTTGTCCAGGTCAGATATTCTTGAGCAAAGCCACGCGCTGGCGGGACGGTTTCATGGGATCCGTGAGGCGGCCGGCTTGGCCTTGCCCTTGGTCGGCGCCTCGAGGCTCTTCAGATAGGCCAGGATCGCGGCGTTGTCGGCCGGCCCAAACGACCATTCGGGCATCGGTCCGTGACCGACCGTCAAGCCCTCGGTCAAGGCCTCGCTCAGCGCCTCGACATCATACCGTTCATGCAGTTGGCGAAAGCGCGGGGCTTGAGGATTGGGACTGTCGCCGGTCCGGCCCACCGCGTGACAGCCGGCGCAGTCGCGCTCGACGATGACCTGGCCTCGGGCGACAGGGTCGGGCGGGCTGGCCGCCGCGGGCGCGGCGACCACGGCCCCGCTGAGGACCAGCGGAAGTAGGCGCAAACCCAGAGGAACTGGAATCCGAAAGGTGCGGCGTGCGCAAGGCGTCGGGTTCCGGGCGACCTGGACGTGCATCGCGTCGACGTTCATGACCAAGCTCCGAGCCCACATTCAAGACACAAGCCTGACCATAGGATAAGGGCCCGCCCTGATCCTGATCAATATCACGAGGACCTGATGATCGACGCCGTTGATCACGCCGCCGTCAAGCAGCCCGAACGGCCCAGGCTCCTGCGGGTCCTCGGTCCGGGGTTGATCACGGGAGCCTCGGATGATGATCCCAGCGGCATCGCCACCTATTCGCAGGCGGGCGCGCAATTCGGCTTCGGCCTGACCTGGGTGATGCTGTTCAGCTGGCCTCTGATGTGCGCGATCCAGGAGATCAGCGCCAGAATCGGCCGGGTCACCGGACGAGGAATCGCCGGCAACCTCAAGCGCCACTATCCGGGCGGCATGGTCTATGCCGTGGTCCTTCTGGTGGTCAGCGCCAATGTCATCAATCTCGGAGCGGACCTGGGCGCCATGGCCGCGGCTCTGAAGCTGCTGATCGGCGGGCCCGCCCTGCTCTATGTCGCCCTCTTCGGCCTGGTCTCGGTGCTTCTCGAGGTCTTCTCGCGCTATTCCCGCTACGTGTCCGTCCTCAAGTGGCTGACCCTGTCGCTGTTCGCCTATGTCGGCGTGGCGTTCGTCGTCCAGATTCCCTGGCCGACGGTGGCGCGCAGCCTCGTCATGCCGAGCGTGACCTTCAACGCCGACTATCTGACGGCCATCGTCGCGCTGCTGGGAACGACGATCAGTCCCTACCTTTTCTTCTGGCAGGCCGAAGAGGAAGTCGAGGAGGTCAGGGAGCGTGTCGACGCCAAGCCGCTTCTGAGAGCGCCGGATCAGGCGCCCGCGGAGTTTCGACGCATCCGCATCGACACCTATGTCGGCATGGCGATCTCCAACGCCGTGGCCCTGTTCATCATCTTGACCACGGCGGCGACCTTGCACGCCCACGGGGTCAGCGACATCCAGACCTCGGCCCAGGCGGCCGAAGCCTTGCGGCCCATCGCCGGCCCGCTGGCGTTCTTCGTCTTCGCCCTGGGGATCATCGGCACCGGTCTGCTGGCCTTGCCCGTGCTGGCCGGCTCCTCGGCCTACGCCCTGGGCGAGACGTTCGGCTGGCACGTGGGCCTGGCCAGAAAACCCAGACGCGCCAAGGCGTTCTACGGCGCCATCGCGGTGGCCACGCTGATCGGCGCGGCGCTCAACTTCAGCCCCATCGACCCCATCAAGGCGCTTTTCTGGAGCGCGGTGATCAACGGGATCGTCGCCGTTCCGATCATGGCCTTGATGATGCACATGTCCAGCCGCCGCGCAGTCATGGGCTCGTTCAAGCTTCACCCGGGACTGAAAGTCGTCGGGTGGCTCGCGACCTTGGTGATGACCGCCGCGGCGGTGGGCCTGCTGGCGACCTGGGGCCGCTAGCGAGCGAAGCCGAGCCGCTCTTCCCGCCGCCTTCAGAGCCCCCAAAAATCAGGCCGAGGTATCTATCCCCAGCGCTTTTACCTAAATCTCTTCACCCATATATTTGATGCGATCTGCGCCACGGATCGAAATTTGCAACCGGATAATAAAAGTACAGATTCCGGTTCAATACTCAAAATGAGAAATAGAAGCATCGCTCCTAGGGGGCGATTTGGCCTATGAAATCGATTCTGCCCGCATCACTGGCGGCCGAAGGCGAGAGATGAGTTTTCAATTCGATCGGCCGCGGCGCCAGCAGGAAGGTTGAAGACATGAGCGGTTCCGAGGACCGGCCAGGCGCGCTGACGTTCAGCGCGAGCGACCTGGTCAAGCTGATGGCCGCGACCTACCTGCCGCTGTGCGATGAACTCGAAGCGGCAGGGGTCCTCGATCGCGGCAAGCTCGCCGACACCATGGGGCTCTACGCGCCGGCGGGGGAAGTCAGTTCGAGCGCGGCGCTGATCGCCGCCCTGCAAGCCGTTCTGCGTCGCCCCCGGCCCGAGGAGACCATCGTGCTTTCGGCGTCCTCGTTCGACGCCGCCAAGGACGTGGCGCTGCGCGTGATCCAGGGCGGCCGGCAGGACGATCAGGCGCGCGGCCAGACCTAGCCGCGCGACGTTTCGGTCTCTTGGATCAGCACGTGGGCCAGTGAGATCGCCAGCACCGCCCACGAGGCCTCGCGCTCCGGCCCAAGCCGCGCCAGGATGCGGACCGCCAGGGCGTGCGGATCGATCGCGCCGGCCTCGCGCAAGGCGCGGCACAGCGGCAGGTAGGCTCCAGCGAAGGCCAGCGTGACATCGTCGCCGTTGAAGGACGGGATGTTCAGGCCAGCCGCGCCGACCTCCTGGGTCATCGCCGCGAAGGCCGCCCAATCGGGATCGCGCGCGCCAATAGCGCCGGACTCGTCAGGCTCGCCAGAAAGACCAGGGTCAAACCCACGGCCACGAAACAGGCGGGGCAATGTCCGGCGAACGAGAACGGGTCGGATCGCGCGCTACAGAGCGGGCCTGCCATGAGACGCGGCAGGGCCTGGAACAAGGCCGCGCTCCAGGCGACGAGCGCGGCGGCGCCGGCGATTGGAGCAAGCGACCTTGGCGGCGTCACGAGCTTGGTCGACATGAAGCTCTCCCAGGAATGGATCGTCACCATGGTGGGGATCACCGAGCTTGGCATTGACGGCGATCAAAGCCTGGGCATGCGGTGCGTGAGAGGAGGGGTTTAGGTTCGCCGCAGGGAGTCTGCATGTCCGCCCCGTCTCATACTTACGCCAGGCCCCCTGCGGGTTCGGGCGCTTTACT
>NZ_RRYI01000149.1 GCF_003931565.1 Caulobacter sp. 602-1 | reverse complement strand
CAAATGCTGCAGCCACTCGCCGAGCAGGTGTTCTCCGGCTTCGCCGCCCGCTGCAACTCCTACTCCCAGACGCTGAGCAAGTAGGCGGATGACAATGTGATCGCCGCATCTCGTTGTGCGACAATTATCTTCTCCCACCGCGTAGTGAAACTCTCACCGCGTAGTGAATTCCCCACCACGTGGTGACTCAAAATGGCGATATTCCGCGAAAAGCAAATCTTCGCTAACATCGTCGTGGGGATTTCACCGTGTGGTGGGTGGTCGACATCGTGGTGGAGATCTCATC
>NZ_RRYI01000148.1 GCF_003931565.1 Caulobacter sp. 602-1 | reverse complement strand
CGTTCGAGCCAACCGCCAGGGCGTTGTACACCGGATCGATGCCGGCGAAGCCGTCCGACGCGTCTGACAGGTAGTTGGCGGAGTTCAGGCCGGCCGTGGTCGGCAGAGCCGCGCCCGCGGCCGTGGCCGTATGGGTCGTGGCGTTACAGAACTTGAATGGATCAGGCACGGCCCAAGTGCCCGCCACGTAGGATGGGACGTCGCCCGGTTTGATCTCGTAGCCTTCCTTGCGGTATTCAGCGCCGAAGTTGATCGTGACCGGCGTATGGAAGCCCATGCCGCCCCAG
>NZ_RRYI01000147.1 GCF_003931565.1 Caulobacter sp. 602-1 | reverse complement strand
GCACGATCTCGGCCATGGTCCGCGTCGCCGACATGACCCGCAACGCCTTCATGAACGGCGACATCTCGACCGTCATGAGCCCGCGCACGGTGATCACCTGGGCCAAGAACGCCGAGATCTTCGATCACGACGTGGCCCTGGCCTTCCGCCTGACCTTCCTGAACAAGTGCGACGAACTGGAGCGCCCCACGGTGGCCGAGTTCTTCCAGCGGGCGTTCGGCGCGGACCTCCCGGAAAGCGCCGCGCGGGTGAAGGTGGCCTAAACTCCTCCATCTCCCCAGCGGGAG
>NZ_RRYI01000146.1 GCF_003931565.1 Caulobacter sp. 602-1 | reverse complement strand
GCTATGGCCCCGACAGTGTCTGGGTGCAGGAAATCACCTCGCTGACCCGGCGCGACACCAGCCAGACCTTGGGCTCGGACACCCAGGCGTTCGGCTTCGTGGCCGGCTATGAGGCCATGGGCGACGCCGGCGGCGCGCTGGGCCTGACCCTGGCCTATACCAGCGTCGAGGAACACGACACGGTCGCCAAGGTCGGCGAGCAGGCCACCGCCTCGTTCGTCCAGACGGGGGCCTACTGGCGTCGTTCGGTCGGCGGCTGGCGCGTGAACGCCGGCGGCGGCCTGGGC
>NZ_RRYI01000145.1 GCF_003931565.1 Caulobacter sp. 602-1 | reverse complement strand
GTCGCGCCACCGGACGCGGCGGCCGCGACCGCGGTTCTCAACCAAGTGCGCATGCCACGCCGGTCGGTGATGGTGCTGAAGGGCGAGAGCCTACTCAACGACGCCTCGGCGCTGCTGCTGTTCAGCGCGGCCACGGCGATCCACGCGCGCGGCGCGCTGGACCCGCCCCTGGTCCTCCAGATCGGCCTCGCCGCGACAGGCGGCATCGTGCTGGGCATCGTCCTGGCCCACGTCTTCGGCTGGCTGACGCCTCATGTCACCGGGACCCTGGGCGGCAATCTACTGGA
>NZ_RRYI01000144.1 GCF_003931565.1 Caulobacter sp. 602-1 | reverse complement strand
AGCTGAAGCCCAGGCCTTCCTTGGCCGAGACATGCGATTCGCGCTGCGTCTCGCGCCAGGAGGCGGCATCGAGTTCCGGTGCGTAGGCATCGCCTTCGTAGTCGCGCGCGACCTCGGTCACCACCGCGCGCTGCGCGAGCGGCTCGGCCTCGGCGTAGATCTGCGCGCCGCCGATCACCCAGGCGGTGTCGACCTCCGGCGATTCGCACAGCGACAGCGCCTCCTGCAGGCTGCCCGCGCGATGCGCGCCCTCGGCCTGCCAGCCGGCCTGCCGCGTGACGACGATG
>NZ_RRYI01000143.1 GCF_003931565.1 Caulobacter sp. 602-1 | reverse complement strand
ATAGCGTTGAGCTGACGAGCGTTCGCCATTGTGCAGCTCTCGGTCCGTCGCCAGCATGGGCTGCAGGTCGGACGGGCCGGCCACTGAGACGGCGCAGCGATAGACGCCCTTGTCCAGAGTCGCGCCGGCCAAGGCCGCGTAGCCGCCGTAGGAGGCGCCCATGATGGAGACGCGCTTGGGATAGAAGATACCTTGCATGGCAAGATCGCGGACGCCGTCCGACAGGTCGGTCTGCATCTTTTTGCCTCACTCGCCGAAGCCCGCCTTGATGAAGTTCCAGCCGAACCC
>NZ_RRYI01000142.1 GCF_003931565.1 Caulobacter sp. 602-1 | reverse complement strand
ATGGCGAGACGCGGTCGCGTTGACCGCGTAGCGGCCAGCTTCTAGCTCTGCCCGCGTCATGACCACCCGTCCGGTACAGTTCCGAGTCTTGCTCGCCGCGCTCGCGGCGATGCTGGCCCTGTTCGTCCAGGCGCTGACGCCGGCCGCGGCCATGGCCCACGACCTGCGCGAAAGCGGCTCGGTCATGGTCATCTGCTCGGCCGAGGGCTCCAAGGTCGTCATCCTCGAGAAGGGCGGCAAGGTCAGCACGGCCCCAGCCAAGGGCTTCATGGGGCTGAAATGCTCCAA
>NZ_RRYI01000141.1 GCF_003931565.1 Caulobacter sp. 602-1 | reverse complement strand
CTCGCCGCCGACCATGCGGTTGCCCTGCTGGCGCTTGGGATAGTGGACCAGCAGGCGGCGCTGCGAGCGCTCCATGAACACGATGGCCAGGCTGGCGGCCACGGCGCCGATCAGGATCAGGAACAGCGGCGTGTAGTTGCCCGAGGTCTGCGACTGGCCCAGCAGCTGGCCCAGGCTCATCGGCAGGTGGGCCATGATGCCGGCGAAGATGATCAGGCTGACGCCGTTGCCGACACCGCGGCTGGTGATCTGCTCGCCCAGCCACATCAGGAACAGGGTGCCGCCGGT
>NZ_RRYI01000140.1 GCF_003931565.1 Caulobacter sp. 602-1 | reverse complement strand
TCAGGGTTTCCTTGTCTTCTTCGAGGATCTCGGTGCCCACCGTAACCTTCAGCAGCACGTCGTCCCCGGCGGCGCCGTGGCGCGCGCGGCCCATGCCGTGCACGCCCGTGCCGGCCGTGAAGTGCTGCTGGTAACGATAGTCGATCAGGGTGTTGAGGCCTTCGACGGCCTCGATCCACACGTCGCCGCCGCGACCGCCGTCGCCGCCGTCCGGGCCGCCGCACTCGATGTACTTCTCGCGGCGGAACGACACCGATCCGCCGCCGCCGTTACCCGAGCGGATGTAGA
>NZ_RRYI01000013.1 GCF_003931565.1 Caulobacter sp. 602-1 | reverse complement strand
GGCGACAACGCCGAGCTGGACGTCGAGCTGATCACCCCGATCGCCATGGACCAAGGCCTGCGCTTCGCCATCCGCGAAGGCGGCCGCACGGTCGGCGCCGGCGTCGTCGCCAAGATCGTTGAATAACGATTTTCACGACAGTGTTTGGTGACCAGAAGCGCAAGCGCTTCTGGTGGGCCAGGATCGTCGAGTAATCGACCGATCTCAGCGTCAGCTGAACTGATCTAAGCGAAGGCCCCGGGGAGCGATCTCCGGGGCCTTTTGCTTGGGCTAATGTCTGACTTGGGTGCGGGCGTACGTTGTCTCATGTGCGCGACTAGCGGACTCAATTGAGTTCTGGAAACGGGCAAAAGGTGGAAGGAGAAGGCCATGGCGATGATCACCGATCCCGACGACTTCTTCACCCTGGGCTGCGGCCGGTGCGAGCGCTTCGCGACGCCGGACTGCTCGATCCGGCCTTGGGTTGAGGGGCTGAATGCGCTGCGCCGGATCTGTCTGGATGTCGGGCTGGAGGAAACGGTGAAGTGGGCGCACCCTTGCTACATGCACGCCGGGCGCAACATCGCGATCTTCGGTGCGTTCCGAGGCGATTTCCGGCTCAGCTTTCTGAACCCGGGGCTGTTGACCGACAGCGAGGGCGTGCTGGAACCGCAGGGGCCCAACAGCCAGACGCCGGGCATGATCCGCTTCACGGCCAGCGAACAGGTCGCCGAGCTGGAGCCGGTGATCCGGGCCTATCTGCGCCAGCTGATGGACCACGCCGTAGCCGGAACCAAGCCGCCAAAGACCGAGCGCGAGATCGACGTGCCGGACGAGCTGACCGAGGCGCTGGACGCCGATCCGGCGCTGGCCGAGGCCTTCCACGCGCTGACGCCAGGCCGCCAGAAGAGCTATCTGTTCGCGCTGAACCAAGCCAAGCAGCCGGCGACGCGCGCGGCGCGGATCGAGAAGTTCCGCGACAAGATCATCGCCGGCAAGGGCGCGCTCGAGCGCTAACCCTCCACGAACCTCGGGATCGGTCCGACCTGCGGGGTCTGGTCCGGCAGTTCGACGAATTCCTCGTCCATGAAGCACCAGCCCCAGCCCTCCGGCGGGTCGTAGCCCTCGATGATCGGGTGTCTGGTCGCGCGGAAATGGGCGGTGGCGTGCCTGCTGGGGCTGTCGTCGCAGCAGCCGACATGGCCGCAGGTCCGGCACAGGCGCAGATGCACCCACCAGCCGCCGGTCTTCAGGCATTCCTCGCAGCCCTTGGAGCCGGGCGTGACATGATGGATGGAGTCGCCGTGCGTGCAGGTCATGGGGGGAATCCTCTCAGGCTTCGGCGAGATAGGCGTGGATGGCGGCGACGGCCTGGGCGCCTTCGCCGATCGCGGCGCCGACCCGCTTGACCGAGCCGGCCCGCACGTCGCCGATCGCGAACACGCCCTTGCGGCTGGTCTGCAGCAACGGATGGCCGGGCGCGAGGTCGGCGCCGGTGCGGACGAAGCCGTGATTGTCCAGCTCCACATGGCAATGGGTCAGCCAGGCGGTGTTGGGCGCGGCGCCGATGAACAGGAAGAGGTGGCTGATCGCCTGGACGGTCTCGACGCCGTCCGGACCGCGCCAGCGCACGGCCGACAGCTGGTTCGGCTTGCCGTCCTCGCTTTCGAGGTCGACGATCGCGCTTTTGACGATGACCTCGATATTGGGCGTGCTCTCGATGCGGTCGATCAGGTAGCGGGACATGGTCGCCGCCAGGCTCTCGCCGCGCACGATCATCCAGACCTTCTTGACCTGGCTGGCCAGATAGACCGCCGCCTGGCCCGCGGAGTTGCCGGCCCCGACCAGGGCGACCTCCTGGCCGGCGCACAGCTTGGCCTCCAGCGGCGAGGCCCAGTAGTGGACGCAGGCGCCTTCGAAGCGATCCAGGTTCTCGACCTCCAGCCGGCGGTAACGGGCGCCGCTGGCGATGACGACGGTCTTGGCTTGCGCGGTCTCGCCGCTGGCGAGGGCCAGGCGGTAGCGATGCTGGCCGTCGTCCTCGCAGACGAGGGAGGCGACCTCGTCGGGAATGGCCAGCTCGGCGCCGAACTTCTGGGCCTGGCCGTAGGCGCGGCCCATCAGGGCCATGCCGGTGATCCCGGTGGGGAAGCCCAGATAGTTCTCGATCCGCGCCGAGGCTCCGGCCTGGCCGCCGAAGGCGCGGGTGTCCAGCACCAGCACCGAGAGCCCCTCGGATGCGGCGTAGACGGCGGTGGCGAGACCCGCGGGGCCGGCCCCGACGATGGCGACGTCATAGAGGCGGTTGGCGTCGATCGGTCCGACCAGGCCGATACAGCGGCCCAGCTGGTGATTGGTGGGCTTTCGCAGAATCTCGCCGTTCGGACACAGCACGATCGGCAGTTCGCTGTCGTCGACCTGGAAGCGCTCGATCAGCACCTTGGCGCAGTCCATCTGGTCGGGGTCGAGGTGCTGGTAGGGATGGCCGTTGCGCGCCAGGAAGCCCGACAGGCGGATGACCTCGGCGTCGGCTTCGCGGCCGATGATGATCGGGCCGCCGGCGCCGGTCTCGATCAGGCTGACGCGGCGCAGGATCAGGGCGCGCATGATCTGTTCGCCCAGCTCGGCCTCGGCGACCAGTACGGCGCGTAGGCGCTCCGGGGCGATCAACAGCGCCTCGACCTGGGTGAGGGCCTTGACGTCGACCAGCGACGGGCGGCCCGACAGCTGGGCGATCTCGCCGACGAACTGGCCGGCGGCGTGCTCGACGATCGGCTGGCTCTCGTCGTGGGCGTCGCGGCGGCTGATCGCCACCCGGCCGGCCAGGATCACGAACAGGCCGGGCGAAGCGACGCCGGCCGTGGCCAGGGCCGCGCCGGGCTCGGCGTGGACAACCTGGCCGAAGCGGCGCAGCCGATCGATCTCGGCCGGCTCAAGCCGGGGAAACATCTGAGCGCGTCGGGTGTCGAACGTGGAGCCTGCCATGGGGAGAGATTGCGTCAGGATCGGCGCGCGGTCATCCGCCGAACGATGACGAATTTGAACATTCGTGCGGTGGCGTGACGGAGCCATTCGATCGAATGGTTCCTTTCGCGCGATGCGAGGCCTAGACTCCGGCCATGTCGCGTTCGTCCGCCACTCCACGCCCCGTCCTGCAATGGCGCGCGGGGACCCCCGTCCAGGCCCTCGAGCGGCCCCTGCCGCGCGAGACCGCCGTGGGCCTCTCGTTCGATGGCCGTCCACATACGGTGCTGATGGCCACGCCGCGGGATGTCGAGGATCTAGCCCTGGGCTTCGTGATCACCGAGGGGATCGCCAGCGCCGCCGACGTGCTGGACATCGTCCGCAAGGACGAGGCGCTGGGCATACTGGTCGATATCCGCCTGGCGCCCGGCGCCCTGGCCCGGAAGGCCCGGCCACGCAACCTGGAAGGCCGCTCCAGCTGCGGGCTCTGCGGCGTGCAGCGCCTGGCGGACGCGGTGCGGCCCCTGCCGGTGGTGGACACGGGCGCGCGGATTGAACACGCCGCCATCCCTCGCGCCCTGGCGGCGCTGGAGGCCGAGCAGGCCCTGGGTCGCCTGACCCGCGCCACCCACGCGGCGGCCTTCTTCAATAGAGTGGGCGGCCTGGTCGCGGTGCGCGAGGACGTCGGCCGGCACAACGCCCTCGACAAGCTGGCCGGCCTGATGGCGCGCGAAAAGATCTCAGCGGCTGACGGCTTCGTCGTCGTCACCAGCCGGGCCTCGTTCGAGATGGTCGAGAAGACCGCGCGGATGGGCTGTTCGATCCTGGTCGCGGTGTCGGCCCCGACCGAGCTGGCGGTGAGCAAGGCTCAGGAGGCCAACCTGACTCTGGTCGCCCTGGCCCGGGCCGACGGCCACGCGGTGTTCGCCGGCGGCGAGCGTCTTGTCGAGTCTGAGTTGGAGTCGGTCTGATGGCGGATGATACGGCCGCGCCTGGCAAGGTTCAGGGCGTTCGCCCCTACACCCATCCGGCCGGCGGTTGGGATGCGCTGAAGGCCGTGGCCGGCGCGCTTGTCGACCAGGAGACGGTGGTCGAGGGCGGCAAGACCCTGATGCGGGCCAACCAGCCGGAGGGCTTCGACTGCCCCGGCTGCGCCTGGCCCGACCCCAAGCACACCAGTTCGTTCGAGTTCTGCGAGAACGGGGCCAAGGCCGTGGCCTGGGAGGCGACGACCAAGCGCGCCACGCCCGAGGTCTTCGCGCGGCACACGGTCAGCGAGCTGCTGACCTGGACCGACCACGCGATCGAGGATCTGGGCCGACTGACCGAGCCGATGGCCTATGACCCGGCCGACGACCATTATAAACCGATCTCATGGGACGAGGCCTTCGCCCGCGCCGGCGCGGCCCTGAAGGCTCTGGCTCATCCGGACGAGGCGGAGTTTTACGCCTCGGGCCGGGCCAGCAACGAGGCGGCCTTTCTCTATCAGCTGCTGGGCCGGCGGTTCGGGACCAACAATTTCCCGGACTGCTCGAACATGTGCCACGAGCCGACCAGCGTCGGCTTGCCGGACTCGATCGGCCTGGGCAAGGGGTCGGTGACCCTGGAGGACTTCGACCACGCCGACCTGATCCTGTGCTTCGGGCACAATCCCGGCACCAATCACCCGCGGATGATGGCCACCCTGCGCGAGGCCAGCCGGCGCGGCGCGACGATCCTGGCCTTCAATCCGCTACGCGAGCGGGCGCTGGAGAAATTCGCCTCGCCGCAGGATCCGGTCGAGATGGCGACCCTGAGCTCGACCCCGATCGCCTCGGCCTATTTCCAGCTGAAGATCGGCGGCGACGCGGCCTTCGTGCAGGGCATGATGAAGGCGGTGCTGGCCATGGAGGCCCGCGATGGCGGGGTCCTGGACCGCGCCTTCATCGCGGAACACACCGCCGGCTTCGAGATCCTGGCCGCCCAGCTCGAGGCCATGGACTGGGCCGAGATCGAGGCCGGCAGCGGCATGTCCCGCGAACGGATCGAAGAGGCGGCGGCGGTCTACGCCCAGGCCAAGGCCACCATCCTCTGCTACGGCATGGGCCTGACCCAGCATCGCGACAGTTCCGGCACGGTGCAGCAGCTGGTCAACCTGCTGCTGCTGAAGGGCAATATCGGGCGGGAAGGGGCGGGGATCTGCCCGTTGCGCGGCCACTCCAACGTGCAGGGCAACCGCACGGTCGGCATCTGGGAAAAACCGTCCAAGGCGCTGTCGGACGCGATCCAGACCGTCTTCGGCTTCGAGCCGCCGCGCGCGCACGGCCATACGGTGGTCGAGACGATCGAGGCGATGGAAGCCGGCCGGTCCAAGATGTTTCTGGGCCTGGGCGGCAATTTCGCGGTGGCCGCGCCCGACCCGGTGCGAACCTTCGCGGCCATGCGCAAGCTGGACATGGCCGTCCATGTCGCCACCAAGCCGAACCGCACACACCTGCTGGTCGGCAAGGCAGCGATCCTGCTGCCGTGCCTGGGCCGCACCGAGATGGACGTCCGCGGCGGCGTGCGCCAGTCGGTGACGGTCGAGGACTCGATGTCGATGGTCCACGCCTCGCGCGGGCTCAACCCGCCGGCGTCCGAGCACCTGATGTCCGAACCGGCCATCGTGTCGGGGATCGCCCACGCCACCTTTGGCGACGATCCGCATGTCGACTGGCTGGGCCTGGCCGACGACTACGACGCCATCCGCGACCTGATCGCCCGGGTTTTCCCGGCCTTCGACGACTATAATGACAGGGTTCGCGTTCCCGGCGGCTTCCGCCTTGAGGTCGGACCGTCGAACCGGGTGTGGAGGACCGCCAGCGGCAAGGCCAATTTCCTGCCGTTCGACCCCAGGGGCGGCGATCCGCGCCGGGGCGATCCCGACGTCATGATCCTGACCACCCTGCGCAGTCACGACCAGTACAACACCACCATCTACGGCATGAACGACCGCTATCGCGGCGTGTTCGGCCGGCGCGACGTGATCTTCGCCAACCCCGACGACATGGCGCGACTGGGTCTCTCGCAAGGCGATCTCGTCGACCTGGGCGCGGCGTTCGACGAGACGGGCGAGCGGATCGTCCGAGCCTTCACCGTGGTGGCGCGCGACATCCCGCCGGGATGCCTGGCCGCCTACTATCCGGAGACGAATGTGGTGGTGTCGCTGGATGACCACGACCAGCGTTCGGGCACGCCGGCCTACAAATCCGCGCCCGTGCGTCTGCGTCCTCACCAGACCGCTTGGCAAGGCGCGGCGGCGCGCAACTAAAGCGGTTGTTAGGAGCCGCTATGTCTAATGCGCCCAACCCAAGGGAGAGGGCGCGTGGGCGTGGATGTCGAGACCGTGGCGGTTTCAGAGCTGGGAGCGGCCGAGCGCGCGCTCTGGAGCCGCTTCCGCGAGGAAGACCCCGCCCTAGCCAGTCCCTATTTCGACCTGCGCTTCGTGGAGGCCGCCAGCCAGGTCGCGCCGAACGCCCGGGTCGCCGTCATTCGCGAGGGCGGAGTGGTTCGCGGCTTCCTGCCGTTCCAGCAGCGGGGCGGCCTGCTGCAGCCCCTGGCGGCGCCGCTCAGCGACTTCCACGGTCTGATCGCCGGGCCGAATCTCTCCGTCGGCGGGCTGCTGCCGCGCCTGGAGGGCGTACGCCGGGCGCGGGTCAGCGGCCTGATCGGCGCGGGGGAGGCGGACCGGCCGGGGTTGAGAGCTCGTCGGGCGATGGCCGCGGATCTCTCGCAAGGCTTCAACGCCTACCTCGCCAGTCGCGACACGCGGTTCCTGAAGGACAAGCGCCGCCGCCGCCGCGCCCTGGAGCGCGATCATGGACCGCTGTCGTTCGCTTTCGAGCGACCGACAAAGGCCGAGATCGACCTCGTCATCGGCCGCAAGCGCGCCCAGCTGTCCCGCACGCACCAGTACGATGTCTTCGCCTGCGGGTGGACGGTCGCGCTGCTGCATCGGCTGGCCGAGATCTGCGCCCCGGACTTTGGCCTGCGGCTCGCGACCTTGAAGGCTGGCGATACGCTCGTCGCGGCGGAGTTGGGCCTGAGTTCGGGCGCGCGGCATCACCTGTGGTTCCCGATCTATGACCCGGCCTTCGCCAAGTACTCGCCAGGCAGCCTGATGACGCTGGACACCCTGGAGGCCGCCGCCGCGCGCGGAATCGCACGCGTTGACTTCGGCGTCGACGCCGACGTCTACAAGCGCGACTTCGCAGACCCGGCCGAGGCGGTGTTCGAAGGGCTGATCGAGCGGCGAGCCTCCTCACGGGGGCTGTCGATGCGCGGCTTCGGCGTCTCTCGGCTGGCGCGGCGGTTCGACCGCATCGTGGCGTGCGAGCCTGGCCTGGTCGGTCAGATCCGGGGCGGGACCGGCTTCATGGCCGCCATGGCGCGGCGCCATCCCAGGCTGGGGGCTGGCGTGGGTCTAGGGCTGGGATTGGGGCTGACTCTGGCCGCGCTGATGGTCGACTAGTCGACCCGTGTTATATGACATCGCGGTCATGACCTCGAATTAAGTCGAAACCTTGTCAGGCCCCCGCTAGCTTCCCCTCATCGAATTACACGCAATCGAGGGGAGAACATCGATGCGCGCTCTGACCACCCTGGCCGTTCTGGCCGCCGCCGTTACCGCCGCCGGCGCCGCCCAGGCCGCCCCGTCCGTGAAGATCAAGGACGCCGTCGCGCGCGTGGTGATCATCCCCGAGAACCGCTCGGATGTGAAGGTCGAGTTCATCACCACCAATGCCGACCTGCCGCTAAGCGTGCGCCAGAACGGCGACGAGGTGATCGTCGACGGCGACCTGCGAATGAACCGGATCAACAGCTGCAACAGCCGCGACGGCAAGACCTGGGTGAAGGTCCGCGGCGTGGGTCAGGTGTCCTACGACAACTTCCCCCAGGTGGCCGTGCGCGTCCCGATGAACGTCAAGGTCCAGGCCGGCGGCGCCGTGTTCGGCGACATCGGTCGCTCGGACAGCGTCAACCTGGCCAATGCTGGCTGCGGCGACTGGACCGTGGCCAACACCAGAGGCGAACTGCATGTCAGCCAGGCTGGTTCGGGCGACACCAAGGCCGGTTCCGCCGCGTCGGTCGAGATCAGCATCGCCGGCTCGGGCGACGTGACGACCCAGGCGATCTCTGGCGACATGGAAGCCAATATCGCGGGCTCGGGTGACATCAAGGTGGCCAGCATCGCCGGCAAGCTGGAAGGCAATATCGCCGGCTCGGGCAACATCACCGTCCTGGGCGGCCGCAGCCGCATGGTCGAGGTCAATGTGATGGGCTCGGGCGACGTGGCCTTCAATGGCGAGGCCGACGATGTCGACGTCTCGGTCGCCGGCTCGGGCGACGTGCGCATCGCCAAGGTCAACGGCGCGGTCAAGAAGCACGTGGCCGGTTCGGGCGACGTGATCATCGGCGGCCGCTGATCGCGAGCGCCGCTACATATATATAATGAGCGAAGGCCCCGGGATCGCTCCCGGGGCCTTCTTCATGTCCGGACCTTGGGCCCGGGTCGTCCTTAGCGGACGCCGAAGCCGAACAGGTCGCTGGCCGTGGCCAGGTCGGCGCCGGCGCGATCGCGGTCCTTCAGGCTGCCGCCGAACGTGTAGCGGAAGCCGACCTTCACGGCGTCCGAGTTCAGCTTGGCCAGGTCCTTCGATTCCGCGTGGGTGTACTTGGCGAAGGTCGACCAGCCGGTGTTGGCGAACTTGTATTCGCCGCCGGCGTTCACGTCCCACAGGTCGGCGTTGACGTTGGTGTCGATGCGCGACCAGCCGGCGCCCGCGTTCAGGCGGAAGTTGTCCGACACGAAGTAGCGGGCTTCGCCGCGGACGGCGTACAGATCGGCGTCCAGGTCATTCGACTGGCCATAGGCGACCAGGCCCGTCAGCGTGACGTTGTTCAGGTACTTCTGGGCCTCGGCGCCGACGGCCCACAGGGTGTCGTTCGACGGACGCGACAGGGCGGTGAAGCCGCCGACGCGCACGGTGTCGCCCAGCTTGGTGGTCAGGTGCACGGCGCCCGACGCGACGGTTTCGTCCGACAGGTCGTTGTCCGAGATCGAGACGTCGCCGTTGGCGGTCACGGTCCAGGCGCCCGAGAGCGGGATGGCGACCGAGCCGTCGAGCACGGCCGAGGTGCCGTCATTGCCGCCGAAGCGGGTGTTCAGGTCCGTGTAGTTCACGGCGGCGCCGACCGAACCGATGTTCCCGTTGGTGCTTTGGGCGAAGGCCGGGGCCGAGACGGCGGCGGCGATCAGGGCGGCGGTGGCGAAAAGCTTCGTATTCATAGTGGGGTATCCCCTTACACAAGAGTGGCTCACCGGCTGGCTGGACGGTCGTTGTTGGGGGGAGGGGCCGCCCAGTCCGTCGGTGAGGGGCGGCATCTATGGAGGTTCGACCTTGGCCTCAAGGCCGTCGGCGACGCTTCGAGGCGGATTTATACAAATTTGTGACACTTGCGCGGGGTGGCATTTCGCCTACGCGCGAGCGGGCGCACGTTCTTGCTAGCCATCGGGACAATTGGGTTAAAAGCGGACCGACGTTATCTTTCCGAAGGCCTTGCGTGGCGGGGGGAGGGCGCCTATTCAGAACCGGCCCGACGAGTCGCGTTCCACAAAGTCGCGACGAGCCGGGCACAGCGCTTGACGAAACCGATTCTGGAACGTACAAGCGCGCCTCTGTTGGACCGGCTGTGAGCTCTCGGGCTCAAACGCGGTTCGCGAGACGCCCGGACATAGCGCCTCAAGCCTTCTCTCGAGAGGGTGGTGCAATATCTGGTCATCAGCCCCGGCGGGAAACCGCGGGGGTCATTTGTTTTGCGGACGCTGCGTACGAGCTCTCTCGGGAGTTCGAGTTGGTCTTTGAAATGGTTCGAGACGCGGGCGCAGCCCACTAGGAAACCGAGCGATATGGATCGTCAGAACATCCGCATCCGGCTCAAGGCCTTCGATCACCGCGTGTTGGATCATTCCACGCGCGAGATCGTCAACACGGCCAAGCGCACGGGTGCGACGGTGCGGGGCCCCATCCCCCTGCCCACGCTTATCGAGAAATTCACCGTCAACCGTTCGCCGCACGTCGACAAGAAGTCGCGCGAGCAGTTCGAGATCCGTACGCACAAGCGCGTTCTCGACATCGTTGACCCGACTCCGCAGACCGTGGACGCGCTGATGAAGCTCGACCTGTCGGCCGGCGTTGACGTCGAAATCAAGCTGTAAGGAGGGCCGATCCATGACTCTCCCCACCCAACGCACTGGCGTCCTCGCCAAGAAGCTCGGCATGACCCGCTTCTTCGACGAAGCCGGTCAGCACGTGCCGGTCACCGTCCTGTCGCTCGACGGTTGCCAGGTCACGGGCGTGCGCACCGTTGAGAAGGACGGCTACACCGCCCTGCAACTCGGCGCTGGCGCCAAGAAGGCCAAGAACACCTCGAACGCCATGCGCGGTCACTTCGCGAAGGCGGCCGTCGAGCCGAAGCGCGTCGTCGCCGAATTCCGCGTCGAAGAGAACGCCCTGATCGAAGTCGGCGCCGAACTGACGGCCGACCACTTCGTCGCCGGCCAGAAGGTCGACATCCAAGGCGTGACCGTCGGTAAGGGCTTCGCCGGCGCCATGAAGCGCTGGAACTTCGGTGGTCTGCGCGCCACCCACGGCGTCTCGGTCTCGCACCGTTCGCACGGCTCGACCGGTAACCGCCAGGATCCGGGTCGTACGTTCCCGGGCAAGAAGATGGCGGGTCACCTCGGTCAGGAAACCGTCACGACGCTGAACGTCACGGTCTGGAAGGTCGACGTCGAACGCGGCCTGATCCTGATCAAGGGCGCCGTCCCGGGCCACGAAGGCAGCTACGTGAAGGTTCGCGACGCCGTGAAGAAGGCTCTGCCTGCCGACGCTCCGCGTCCGGGCGCCTTCCGCAAGGCTGGCGAGGCTGCTCCGGCCGCCGCTGAGACCCCCGCTGAAGAGGCCCCCGCGGCTGCGACCGAAGAGGGCGAAGGCTAATGAAACTCGACGTCATCAAACTGGACGGCGGCAAGGCCGGTTCCGTTGATCTCGACGACGCCATCTTCGGCATCGACGAAATCCGCGGCGACATCCTGCAGCGCGTCGTGACCTGGCAGCTGGCCAAGCGCCGCTCGGGCAACCACAAGATTCAGGTTCGTAACGAGGTCTCTCGCACGAGCAAGAAGATGTACAAGCAAAAGGGCACCGGCGGCGCTCGTCACGGCTCGCGCCGTGCGGCTCAGTTCGTCGGCGGCGCCAAGGCCCACGGCCCTGTCGTCCGTAGCCACGCTTTCGACCTGCCGAAGAAGATCCGGGCCCTGGCTCTGCGCCACGCCCTGTCGTCCAAGGCCAAGTCGGGCGCGCTGGTCGTCCTGGACAGCGCCATTCTGACCGAAGCGAAGACGGCCGCCCTGCGCGCCAACTTCGACAAGATCGGTCTGAAGAACGCCCTGGTCATCGCCGGTCCGGAAGTGGACGCGAACTTCAAGCTCGCCGCCCGCAACATCCCGAACGTGGATGTCCTGCCGAACGCCGGCCTGAACGTCTACGACGTGCTGCGTCGCCAGACCCTCGTCCTGACCAAGGACGCGGTCGAAGCGATCTCGGCCCGTTTCGCTGAGAAGGAAGCCGCCTAATGGCCGCCACCGCTCGCCACTACGACACGATCCTGTCGCCGGTGATCACCGAAAAGACGACCCTGCTCAGCGAGCAGAACAAGGTTGTCTTCAAGGTGGCCAACGACGCGACCAAGGACGAAATCGCCGCCGCCGTCGAAGAGCTGTTCAAGGTCAAGGTGACCAAGGTCAACACCATCGTGACCAAGGGCAAGACCAAGCGCTTCCGCGGCATCGTCGGGCGTCGCAACGACGTCAAAAAAGCGATCGTGACCCTGGCCGACGGCCAGTCGATCGACATCACGACGGGGCTCTAATCAGATGGCCTTGAAGCATTTCAACCCGACCAGCCCCGGCCAGCGCGGCCTGGTGCTGATCGACCGCAGCGAACTTCACAAGGGCAAGCCCGAGAAGAAGCTCGTTGAAGGCCTGACCAAGTCGGGCGGTCGCGGCGGCAATGGCCGTATCGCGGTCCGTTTCCGCGGCGGCGGCGCCAAGCGCCTGTACCGTCTGGTCGACTTCAAGCGTCGTAAGCAAGGCGTGGCCTCGGTCGTTCGCCTTGAGTACGATCCGAACCGCACCGCCTTCATCGCCCTGATCAAGTATCAGGCCGACGGCGAGCTGGCCTACATCCTGGCCCCGCAACGCCTGAAGGTTGGTGACGAAGTCGTCACCGGCGAGAAGGTCGACGTGAAGCCGGGCAACGCCTCGCCGCTGCGCACGCTGCCGATCGGCACGATCATTCACAACATCGAGCTGAAGCCCGCCAAGGGTGGTCAGATCGCCCGTTCGGCTGGCGCCTACGCCCAGCTGGTCGGTCGTGACGCCGGCTACGCCCAGATCCGCCTGAACTCGGGCGAGCTGCGCATGGTGCTCGACTCGTGCATGGCCACCGTCGGCGCCGTTTCGAACCCCGACCACATGAACCAGAACCTCGGCAAGGCCGGTCGTTCTCGTCACATGGGCCGTCGCCCGCACGTCCGCGGTGTCGCCATGAACCCGGTCGACCACCCCCACGGTGGTGGTGAAGGTCGCACCTCGGGCGGCCGCCACCCGGTGACCCCGGCTGGTAAGCCGACCAAGGGCGCCAAGACCCGCGTCAACAAGGCCACGGACAAGTTCATCATCCGTTCGCGCCACAAAGCGAAGAAGGGCCGCTAAGCCATGACCCGCTCCGTCTGGAAAGGCCCGTTTGTCGACGGGTACCTCCTGAAGAAGGCCGACGCCGCTCTGTCGTCGGGCCGCAAGGATGTCATCAAGACCTGGTCACGTCGCTCGACGATCATGCCGCAATTCGTCGGCCTGACCTTCGGCGTCCACAACGGCCAGAAGCACATCCCGGTCTCCGTGTCGGAAGACATGGTCGGCATGAAGTTCGGCGAGTTCGCTCCGACCCGCAACTTCCCCGGCCACGCCGCCGACAAGAAGGCCAAGAGGAAGTAATCATGGCCAAGCAGAAGCAAGAACGCCGCCTGCCGGCCGCCGAAGCGATGTGCAAGGTGCGCACCCTGCGCACCAGCCCGCGGAAGCTGAACCTGGTCGCTCAGTCCATCCGTGGCCTGAACGTCCAGCGCGCTCTCAACGAGCTCGAGTTCAGCCACAAGCGTATCGCCCAGGACGTCCGCAAGGCGCTGTACTCGGCGATTTCGAACGCCGAGAACAACCACAACCTCGACATCGACTCCCTGGTCGTCGCCGAGGCCTATGTGGGCAAGAACCTGATCATGAAGCGTTTCTCGCCCCGCGCTCGCGGTCGCGCGACGCGCGTTGAGAAGCCGTTCTCCGAGATCACGATCGTGGTCCGCGAACTGGGTGAGGCCGCCTAATGGGTCAGAAAGTCAATCCGGTCGGGCTGCGGCTCGGCGTAAACCGCACCTGGGACAGCCGTTGGTTCGCCGACGGCGCCCAGTACGGCAAGATGCTGCACCAGGATCTCGCGATCCGCGCCGCCCTGAAGAAGCGCCTGTACCAAGCCGGTGTCTCGCGCATCATCATCGAGCGTCCGCACAAGAAGTGCCGCATCACGATCTATGCCGCTCGTCCGGGCGTCATCATCGGCAAGAAGGGCGCTGACATCGACAAGCTCCGCAAGGACCTGTCGGTTCAGACCGAGGGCGAAGTCCACCTGAACATCGTCGAGATCCGCAAGCCGGAAACCGACGCTCAGCTGGTGGCCGAGTCGATCGCTCAGCAACTCGAGCGCCGTATCGCCTTCCGTCGCGCCATGAAGCGTTCGATCCAGTCGGCCGTGCGCCTCGGCGCCAAGGGCATCCGGATCAACGTCTCGGGTCGTCTGGGCGGCGCTGAAATCGCTCGGATGGAGTGGTATCGCGAAGGCCGCGTGCCGCTGCATACCCTGCGCGCCGACATCGACTTCGGTTTCGCCGAAGCCAAGACCACCTACGGCATCATCGGCGTGAAGACCTGGATCTTCAAGGGCGAGGTGCTGGAGCATGATCCGATGGCGCTCGACAAGCGCCTGGCCACCGAGTCCGGCCCCGCCGGCGAAGGTGGCGGCCGTGAGCGCGGCGATCGTCCCGACCGGGGCGACCGTCGTGACCGTCGCGATCGCGCCTAAGGATTAGATCGCCATGCTGTCTCCGAAAAAGACCAAATTCCGCAAGCAGTTCAAGGGCCGCATCCACGGCGCTTCGAAGGGCGGCACCCTGCTGAACTTCGGTTCGTACGGCCTGAAGGCCGTCGAGCCGGAACGCATCACGGCTCGCCAGATCGAAGCCGCCCGTCGCGCCATCACCCGCCAGATGAAGCGTCAAGGCCGCGTCTGGATCCGTATCTTCCCGGACGTGCCGGTCACCGGCAAGCCGGCCGAAGTCCGGATGGGTAAGGGTAAGGGCGCCGTGGATTACTGGGCCGCTCGCGTGGCTCCGGGCCGCATCATGTTCGAAATCGACGGCGTGCCGGACGATATCGCGCGTGAAGCGCTTCGCCTGGGCGCCGCCAAGCTGCCGATCCGCACTCGTGTTGTCACCCGCCTCGACGCGGGCGTGGCCCAGGAGGCTTGAGGCTCATGAAGATCGCTGACATCCGGGGCCTGACCCCCGACCAGCTGGCCGACACCCTGATCAGCCTGAAGAAAGAGCAGTTCAACCTGCGCTTCCAGGCCGCCACGGGCCAGGTCGAGAAGACCCACCGCGTCAACGAGATCCGCAAGGATATCGCGCGGATCAAGACCGTGCTGCGCGCCAAGGCCGCGGCTTAAGGAGAACGATATGCCCAAGCGTATCCTCGAAGGGGTGGTCGTCTCCGATAAGGGCGACAAGACCGTGGTGGTGAAGGTCGAACGGACCATCGTTCACCCGGTTCTTAAGAAGATCGTGCGTCAGTCCAAAAAGTACCACGCGCACGACGAATCCAACGCGTACAAGGCCGGCGAAGCTATTCGCATCGTCGAGTGCGCTCCGAAGTCCAAGCTGAAGACCTGGGAAGTGCTTCCCAAGGCTTCGGCTTAATCTGGAAGGTTTAGACCATGATCCAGATGCAAACTAACCTGGAAGTCGCTGACAATTCTGGCGCTCGCCGGGTCATGTGCATCAAGGTGTTGGGCGGCGCAGGCCGTCGCTACGCCAGCGTGGGCGACGTCATCGTCGTCTCCGTGAAGGAAGCCATCCCGCGTGGCCGCGTGAAGAAGGGTGACGTGCTTCGCGCCGTCGTCGTTCGCGTGAATCAAAATCTGAAGCGCAAGGATGGCTCGGTCATCCGCTTCGATAAGAACGCCGCGGTCATCGTGAACAAGGCGAGCGAGCCGGTCGGCACGCGGATCTTCGGCCCGGTTCCCCGTGAACTGCGCGCCAAGAACCACATGAAGATCATCTCCCTCGCTCCGGAGGTGCTGTAATGGCCGCTAAGATCAAGAAGGGCGACCGCGTCGTCGTTCTGGCCGGCAAGGACAAGGGCAAGCAAGGCGCTGTGACCCAGGTTCTTCCGAAGGAAAACCGGGTTGTCGTGGAAGGCGTGAACATGGTTTCGCGTCACACCAAGCCGACCCAGGCCGAGCCGCAAGGCGGCATCAAGCAAAAGGAAGCCGCGCTGCACGTCTCGAACGTCGCCATCGTGGACTCCAAGGGCAAGCCCACCCGCGTCGGCTTCAAGATCGAAGGCGACAAGAAGGTGCGTGTCGCCAAGACGACCGGCGAGGTGATCAATGGCTGATCAAGCTTACGAGCCCCGGCTGAAGACCGTTTATCGCGAGCGCATCCGCGCCGCGATGAAGGAGCAGTTCGGCTATACCAACGAGATGCAGATCCCCAAGCTGGACAAGATCGTCCTGAACATGGGTATCGGCGAGGCTGTGGCCGACTCCAAGAAGGCCCAAGTCGCTCTGAAGGACCTGCAGGCGATCGCCGGCCAAAAGCCCGTCGCCACCAAGGCCCGCAAGTCGATCGCCGGCTTCAAGCTGCGCGAAGGCATGGTGGTCGGTGGCAAGGTCACCCTGCGCAAGGACCGGATGTACGAGTTCCTGGACCGCCTGGTCACGATCGCGCTGCCGCGCGTGAAGGACTTCCGTGGTCTGAACGGCAAGAGCTTCGACGGCCGTGGCAACTACGCCATGGGCCTGAAGGAGCACCTGGTGTTCCCGGAAATCAACTATGACCAGATCGAGCAGATCTGGGGCATGGACATCATCGTCTGCACCACTGCGAAGTCCGACCAGGAAGCCAAGGCTCTCCTGAAGGAATTCCAGTTCCCGTTCACCAATTAAGAGCGGGCAGGGAAAAGCACCATGGCAAAGAAAAGCGCCGTCAACCGCAACGAAGCCGTCAAGGCCCTCGTCAAGAAGTTCGCCGAGAAGCGCGCCGCGCTCAAGGCGACCGCCAACGACGAAAGCCTGCCGCTCGAGGAACGCTTCGAGGCCCGCCTCAAGCTCGCCAAGCTGCCCCGCAGCAGCTCGGCGATCCGCATCCGCAACCGCTGCGAAGTCACGGGCCGTCCGCGCGCCTACTACCGCAAGCTGAAGATGAGCCGTATCGCGCTCCGCGAACTGGGTTCGCAGGGTCAGATCCCCGGCCTCGTCAAGTCGAGCTGGTAAGGACGATCAGATGTCGATGAACGATCCCCTGAGCGACCTGATCGCTCGCATCAAGAACGCCGCCACGCGCAAGCGCAACAAGGTCTCGACGCCGGCTTCCAAGCTGCGCGCCCGCGTCCTCGACGTGCTGGCCGATGAAGGCTACATCCGCGGCTACTCGCTGATCGAGAAGCCCGGCGCGTTCCCCGAATTCGAGATCGAGCTCAAGTATTTTGACGGTGAGCCCGTGATCGCCGAGATCAGCCGCGTGTCCAAGCCTGGCCGTCGCGTCTATTCGTCGATCAAGGACCTGAAGCCGATCAAGAACGGCCTGGGCATCTCGATCCTTTCGACGCCGAAGGGCGTCATGTCGGACACCGCTGCACGCGACGCTAATGTCGGCGGCGAAGTCCTCTGCCGCGTCTACTAGGCGCGGGAGGGAAAGAGCATGTCACGTATCGGTAAGAAAGCCGTCGCAATCCCCTCGGGCGTGCAAGTCACGCTCGCGGGTCAGACGGTCACGGTGAAGGGCCCCAAGGGTCAGTTGTCGTGGACGATCGCCGACGAAGTCGAAGTCAAGCAAGAGGGCGCCGAGCTCCTTCTGACTCCGCGCGTCGACACGAAGCGCGCCAAGGGCATGTGGGGTCTGTCCCGCACGCTGGTGGCCAACATGGTGCATGGCGTCACCGCCGGGTTCGAGGAAAGCCTCGAACTGGTCGGCGTTGGTTACCGCGCGGCCATGAAGGGCACCGCCCTGAGCCTCCAGCTCGGTTTCAGCCACGACGTGGACGTTGAGGCTCCGGCCGGCGTCACCTTCGCTGTGCCGAAGCAGACCGAAATCAAGATCGCCGGCATCGACAAGCAGGCGGTCGGCGAGATTGCCGCGAAGATCCGCCGCATTCGTCCGCCTGAGCCGTACAAGGGCAAGGGCGTGCGTTATGCTGGCGAGAAGGTTCGCCGCAAGGAAGGCAAGAAGAAGTAAGCCATGGCGCTCTCTCCTCGTGAATCGGCGGCCAAGCGCGCTCAGCGCGTTCGCACCCGCCTCAAGAGCCTCGCCAACGGTCGTCCGCGTCTGTCGGTCTTCCGTTCGTCGAAGAACATCTACGCCCAGGTCATCGATGATGAACGCGGCGTGACCCTGGCGTCGGCTTCCACCCTGGAAGCCGAAGGCAAGGGCGCGGACAAGGATGCCGCCGCCGCTGTCGGCAAGCTCGTCGCCGAGCGCGCTATCGAAAAGGGCGTCAAGGACGTCGTCTTCGATCGTGGTGGTTACATCTTCCACGGCCGGGTGAAAGCCCTGGCCGACGCCGCGCGCGAAGCCGGCCTGAACTTCTAAGGGAAACAGAATGGCTCGTGGTGAACAACAGCGCGGTGAAGGCGGTCAACGCCGTGACCGTCGCGACCGCAACGCCCCCGAAGAGCGGGTCGACAGCGACATCGTCGAAAAGCTCGTCCACATCAACCGCGTCGCCGCCACCGTGAAGGGTGGTCGTCGCTTCAGCTTCGCCGCTCTGATGGTCGTTGGCGACCAAAAGGGCCGCGTCGGCTTCGGTCATGGCAAGGCGCGTGAAGTGCCGGAAGCCATCCGCAAGGCGACCGAAGAAGCCAAGAAGACGATGATCCGCGTTCCGCTGCGCGAATCCCGCACCCTGCACCACGACGGCGCTGGCCGTTGGGGCGCTGGCAAGGTGATGATGCGCGCGGCGCCTCCCGGCACCGGCGTCATCGCCGGCGGTCCGATGCGCGCGGTTCTCGAAACCCTGGGCGTCCAGGACGTCGTGGCCAAGTCGACGGGTTCCTCGAACCCGTACAACATGGTTCGCGCCACGTTCGAGGCCCTGAAGGTCCAGTCGTCGCCCCGCCAGATCGCCGCCAAGCGCGGCAAGAAGGTTGGCGACATCCTCGGCCGTCGCGCCGACGGCGCGTCGTCGCCGGAAGCCATCGAGGGCTAAGTCATGGCTGAAGCTAAGCAAGTCACGGTCCGCCAAACGGGCAGCCCGATCCGTCGTGAAAAGGACCAGCGCGCCACGCTCGCCGGTCTGGGTCTCAACAAGCTGGGCCGCACGTCCACGCTGGAAGACACCCCGTCGGTCCGCGGCATGATCCGCAAGGTCGCGCACCTGCTGGAAATCGTCGAGTAGTCCGCTACGCGACGACGAAATACGCCACCCCGGTGAAAGCCGGGGTGGTTTTCGTTTGAAATCCTGCCTGGCCCAAACTCATTTCACCATTGAGTTTTGGAGCGTTTTAGGGTTTTAAGCGCGCTCTGATTTCTCAAGCCGAGTCCAGCCGCTGGCTGGGCGCAGATCTCCAAGGAGAGGCACATATGACCAAGCTGAACGAACTGGCCCCGCAGGAAGGCTCGACCAAGGGCCGCATGCGCGTCGGCCGCGGCCCGGGTTCGGGCAAGGGCAAGACCGCCGGTCGCGGTGTGAAGGGCCAGAAGGCGCGCTCGGGCGTCGCCATCGCCGGCTTCGAAGGCGGCCAGATGCCGCTCCACATGCGTATGCCTAAGCGCGGCTTCAACAACCCCTTCCGCCTCGAGTTCGCCGAAGTGAACCTGTGGCGCCTGGAACAGGCCGTCGCCGCCGGCAAGTTCAAGGCCGGCGCCGAGCTGGCTCCCGCCGACCTGGTCGCCGCCGGCGTCATCCGTCGTGAACTCGACGGCGTGAAGCTGCTGGGCAAGGGCGAGATCAAGACCGCCCTGAAGCTGACTGTCTATTCGGCCACGGAAGCCGCCATCAAGGCCGTCGAGGCCGCCGGTGGTTCGGTCACCGTGACCAAGAAGGCCAAGGCGCAAGCCGAAGCCTAAGGCCATATGTCATCCCGGTGAGCGCCTGGCGCTTTTCGGGACTTCGTTTCGACCGGGATGACAGAAATAGGAGGCTCGCCGTGACATCACGGCGAGCCTCACCTATTTGTGCCCTCTACCTGGGCCTGCCCTTTTCAAATCCTTTGAAACGGATAAGCAGGCTCCGCGCCAAATTTCGTTGGAGTCGCCGGATCGTGTCCGGCCGTCACGCTCCAGAGTCGTGGGGATCTGAATGGCCTCGGCCGCCGAACAACTCGCAGCCAACATGAATTTCGCGTCGTTCCAAAAGGCGACCGAACTTCACAAGCGCATCTGGTTCACGATCATCGCTCTGGTCGTCTACCGCCTGGGCACCTATGTGCCGATCCCCGGCATCGATCCGGCCGCGTTCTCGCGCCTGTTCAGCGGCAACGCCGAGGGCATCCTCGGCATGTTCAACACGTTCTCGGGCGGCGCCGTGCAGCGCATGGCCATCTTCTCGCTGAACGTGATGCCCTACATCAGCGCCTCGATCATCGTGCAGCTGATGGGCACGGTGTATCCGCCGTGGGAGAAGCTGAAGAAGGAAGGCGGGGAGGCGGGGCGCAAGACCCTCAACCAATACACCCGCTATCTGGCCGTGGTGCTGGCCGTGGTCCAGTCGGCCTCGATCGCCATCGGCCTGTCGGCCCAGCCCGGCCTGGTGGCCGGCGGCGTCGGCCCGGTGTTCTTCGTCGTCTCGACCGTCGTGGCCCTGACCGGCGGCACCCTGTTCCTGATGTGGCTGGGCGAGCAGATCACCAGCCGCGGCGTCGGCAACGGCGTCAGCCTGATCATCTTCGCCGGCATCGTGGCCCACCTGCCGATGAGCCTGGGCCAGCTGCTGGTCCAGTCGCAGACCTCGGGCAACTACACGCCGCTGTTCCTGATCCTGATCGGCGCCGTGGCCGCCATCCTGGCCATCGTGTTCATGGAGCGCTCGCAGCGCCGCCTGCTGGTCCACTATCCCAAGCGCCAGCAGGGCAACCGCATGGTCGGCGGCGAGAGCTCGTTCATGCCGCTGAAGATCAACACCGCGGGCGTCATCCCGCCGATCTTCGCCTCCAGCCTGCTGCTGCTGCCGACGACGGCCCTGCAGTTCATCAACGCGGCCAACCTGCCGTCCTGGGCCCAGTGGCTGCCGGGCGTGGTCGGCGCGCTGCAGCACGGCCACCCGGCGTTCCTGGTGTTCTACGCCCTGCTGATCATCTTCTTCTCGTTCTTCTACACCTCGGTCGTGTTCAACCCCGAGGAGACGGCCGAGAACCTGCGCAAGTACGGCGGCTTCCTGCCCGGCATCCGCCCGGGCAAGCGCACCGCCGAGTACCTGGACTACGTGCTGACCCGCCTGACGGTGATCGGCGCGGCCTACATCACGGCCGTCTGCGTGGCGCCGGAGCTGGTGATGATGGCGGTCAAGTCGAACCAGTTCGCCCTGGGCGGCACCTCGATCCTGATCGTCGTGACGGTGACCATGGACACCGTGGCGCAGATCCAGTCGCACCTGCTGGCCCACCAGTACGAGGGCCTCATCAAGAAGTCGAAGCTGCGCGGCGGCCGTAGCCGCTAAGCCGAGCTTCAAATTTATTGGAAGCGTCGGAAGCCGGTTTGTCACAAAACCGGCTTCCGTTTTCTTTCCCGGGGCTCTAGGTCTGCTCCGGGAGATCAGCCGGGCGCAGACTCGGCAGACGCGCGAAGGGGCTTACATGAACTTGATCCTGTTCGGTCCGCCAGCGGCGGGGAAGGGCACTCAGGCCAAGCGCCTGGTCACCGAGCGTGGCATGGTCCAGCTCTCGACCGGCGACATGCTGCGCGCCGCCATCGCCTCGGGCTCGGAGCTGGGCCTGAAGGTGAAGGGCGTGCTGGACCGCGGCGAGCTGGTCACCGACGAGATCGTCATCGCGCTGATCGAGGATCGTCTGCCCGAGGCCGAGGCGGCCGGCGGCGCGATCTTCGACGGTTTCCCGCGCACGGTCGCCCAGGCGCAAGCTCTGGATAAGATGTTGGCGGCCCGTGGACAGAAGATCGACTCTGTTCTCCGACTCAAGGTAGACGAGCCAGCCCTGATCGAGCGGATCAAGAAGCGGTTCGAAGAACAGGGACGGCCGGACGACAATCCCGAAGTCTTCGTGACTCGCCTGGCTCAGTACAATGCCCAGACCGCGCCGCTGCTGCCTTACTATGAAGGGCAGGGGAAGCTCACGGAACTGGACGGAATGGGTTCGGTCGAAGCCGTCGCCAGTTCCATCGACGAGGCCTTGGCGCCTGTCTCGGTCGGTTGATCCGACAGAGATAAACAGGCTCCAAATACCGAAAGGTAGCGTGACATTCGTCACGCGGAGCGTCGTCGCTTAAAGAAGCCCTGATTCACTGGATGTCTGGTGGATTCAGTTGTTGACGGAAGCGAAACGATCCCTATAACGGGGCGCTTCCGCGAAAGGGCGCGATCCGTGCGCGCCGGTTTGGGTCTCCGACCCGGCCGGGCGCGCCGTTCGCGTCTTTAGTGCGTGACTAGGAGAACATTAGACGTGGCCCGTATCGCAGGCGTCAACATCCCGACGAACAAGCGCGTTTTGATCGCGCTTCAGTACATTCACGGCATCGGCCAAAAGTCGGCTCGTGAGATCATCACCAAGGTGGGCATCGAGGAAGCCCGTCGCGTCAATCAATTGACCGACGCGGAAGTCCTGCAGATCCGCGAGACGATCGACCGTGACTACACCGTCGAGGGCGACCTGCGTCGCGAGAACTCGATGAACATCAAGCGTCTGATGGACCTGGCCTGCTATCGCGGCCTGCGTCACCGTAAGGGCCTGCCGGTCCGCGGTCAGCGCACCCACACGAACGCTCGCACCCGCAAGGGTCCGGCCAAGCCGATCGCCGGCAAGAAGAAATAAGGTAGCTTGACGATGGCCAAGGAACCGGGTCGCGTTAAAAAGCGCGAACGCAAGAACATCACCTCGGGCGTGGCGCACGTGAACGCCTCGTTCAACAACACCATGATCACCATCACCGACGCCCAAGGCAACACGATCTCGTGGTCCTCGGCCGGCATGATGGGCTTCAAGGGTTCGCGCAAGTCGACGCCGTACGCCGCCCAGATGGCTGCGGAAGACGCGGGCAAGAAGGCCGCCGAGCACGGCGTCAAGACCCTGGAAGTCAACGTTTCGGGTCCGGGTTCGGGCCGTGAATCGGCTCTTCGCGCGCTGCAAGCCGCGGGCATGACGATCACGACCATCCGCGACGTCACGCCGATCCCGCACAACGGCTGCCGTCCGCCCAAGCGCCGTCGCGTCTAGTACTTTTTAGACCACTAATCTCCTTCGCCGGCTGCGCAAAACGCGGCCGGCGAGCCGCGTTCAAGGGACCCGACCACGTGATCGAAAGAAACTGGAACGAGCTGATCCGTCCTGAGAAGCCGCAGATCGAAACCGGAGCCGATGCGACCCGCAAGGCCCGTATCGTCGCCGAGCCCCTCGAGCGCGGTTTCGGTGTGACGCTCGGCAACGCCCTGCGTCGCGTTCTGCTCTCGTCGCTGCAAGGCGCCGCCGTCACCGCCATCCAGATCGATGGCGTGGTGCACGAATTCTCCTCGCTCGAAGGCGTCCGCGAGGACGTCGTTGATATCGTTCTGAACATCAAGCAACTGGCCGTTCGGATGCACGCCGAAGGCCCGAAGCGCATGACCCTGCGCGCCACGGGCCCCGGCCCGGTGACCGCCGGTCAGATCGAAACCCCGGCCGACATCGAAATCCTGAACCCCGACCACGTGCTCTGCACGCTGGACGACGGCGCTTCGGTGCGGATGGAGTTCACGGTCAACAACGGCAAGGGCTACGTCCCGGCCGACCGCAACCGTCCGGAAGACGCGCCGATCGGCCTCATCGCCGTCGACGCGCTCTACTCGCCGGTCAAGCGCGTCGCCTACCGCGTCGAGCCGACCCGTCAAGGCCAGTCGCTGGACTATGACAAGCTGGTCCTGGAAGTGGAAACCAACGGCGCCGTCACTCCGGTGGACGCCGTGGCCTACGCCGCCCGGATCCTGCAGGACCAACTGCAGATCTTCATCACCTTCGAGGAACCGAAGGCCAAGTCGGCCGACGAGTCCAAGCCGGAACTGCCGTTCAACCCGGCCCTGCTGAAGAAGGTCGACGAGCTGGAACTGTCGGTCCGTTCGGCCAACTGCCTGAAGAACGACAACATCGTCTACATCGGCGATCTGATCCAGAAGACCGAAGCCGAGATGCTCCGCACCCCGAACTTCGGCCGCAAGTCGCTGAACGAGATCAAGGAAGTTCTCGCCGGCATGGGCCTGCACCTCGGCATGGACGTGCCGAACTGGCCGCCGGAGAACATCGAAGACCTGGCCAAGAAGTTCGAAGACCAAATCTAAGAACCTCTTCGCCACCGCGCTTAATCCGGGCCGCTTCTCCTTCCTCGGAAGGGGAGGCGGCCTGGGCCTTTTGAAGCCGCTCACGCGGTCGAGGGCCCCGGCGCTTCGCTCTGACCCGGTCGGGACGGACCAGGATTGGTGACAATCAGGCGCTCGACATATTTTGCGCCGCTCGGGCTCGATGCCCAGGAGACTAAGACATGCGTCACGGTAACGCCCACCGCAAACTCGGCCGCACCTCGGCTCACCGCACCGCCATGTTCGCCAACATGTCGGCTTCGCTGATCAAGCACGAGCAGATCGTCACCACCCTGCCCAAGGCCAAGGAACTGCGTCCGATCGTCGAAAAGCTGGTCACCCTGGCCAAGCGCGGCGACCTGCACGCTCGTCGTCAGGCCATCAGCTCGGTTCGCGACGTCGAACAAGTCGGCAAGCTCTTCGCGGTCCTCGGCCCGCGCTACAAGGACCGTCAGGGCGGCTACATCCGCGTCCTGAAGGCCGGCTACCGCTACGGCGACAACGCCGCCATGGCCGTGATCGAGTTCGTCGACCGCGACGTCTCGGAAAAGGGCAAGGACTCGGGTCCGGTCTACGTCAACGACGCCGAAGACTAAGATCTTTCAGCGCCAGCTGAACGCGAAGGCCCCGGAGAAATCCGGGGCCTTTGTCGTTTCTGCGCTCAGGGCTTGACGGCCGCCGCCCGAGCCGCGCGCAGAGCTTCGAGTTGCTCGGCTTGGCGGGCTAGGGCGGGGACGCCAAGTTCGCTGCGGAGGGCGTCGGAGACCAGGTTACGATCATAAGGCTCCTGGCCCATCGAGCCCCTGAACTGTGTGCCGTAAACCTGCGGTTTGCCGATCATCATCAGGTAGCGGTCGAGCGTCGCGCTAGCGATCCACAGAGACGACTTGTCACCCTTGCCGACCGCCACCATCGCCAGGGTGTGGGCCAGCAGGTAGTCGTCCGCCTTCGAGCCGTGCTGGAAGATGAAAGCAGCGTGCTCGTAGTCTTCGGCCGTGTGTAGAGCGCCGGCCGTGAGCAACGCGCGGGTGGCCAAGCGTCGCTGTTCGTCGCGAGCGGTGACCTTGTCCCAATCTATTTCGTCAGGCTCCCGATCGCTCTGGTCCTCGTTGTAGAGGCGGGTCATCTCGGCGTTCGAGGTGGTTGGCGCCGCCAGCGAACGGGCATGCGCAGGGTCAGCGAGAAGAAGCAGGCTGATCAGGGCGAGCAGAGACATGCGCAGCGTCATAGAGTCTTCCAAGCGTGGCAAAGCTTGCAGCCACCATGGCATAGACTCCTCTAGAGATGCGATATGGCAGTCCGCGTCTTGAGGTGGATCTTGGAGTTCCGCCGCTAGCCCTTCGGCTTCACCGGCCGCGCCGGATTTCCCACCACCGTCGCCCCGGCCGCCACGTCCCGCGTCACCACCGCGCCGGCTCCGATCACCGCGTCGTCGCCGATGGTCACGCCGGGCAGGATGATCGCGCCGCCGCCGATCCAGACATTGGCGCCGATATGGATGGGCTTGCCGGACTCCTGGCCCGTGCGGCGCAGGGCCGGATCGCGCGGATGGTCGGCGGTCAGGATCTGCACGCCCGGGCCGATGGCCGTGGCCGCGCCGATGGTGACCTCGACGACGTCCAGGATCACGCAGTTGAAGTTCATGAACACGCCGTCGGCCAGGCGGATGTTGTAGCCGTAGTCGACGAAGAACGGCGCGCGGACGGCCACGTTCTCTCCGACCGCGCCCAGGCCCTGGGCCAGCAGCATCGGGCGCTCGTCGAGCCCGGCGCTGTTGTAGCGATCCATCCAGCTCTGGGCGACGCGCTGGTCGGCCTGCAGCTCGGCGTCGACGGTATAGAGCTCGCCGGCCAGCATCCGTTGCTTCTGGGTCTTCACGCCTACTCCTTGGTCAGGTCCTGGCGGCGGAACAGCAGCACCGCGCCGGTCGTCAAGAGGGCCGTCCAGACGGCGAGCATGGCCAGGGCCGCGCCGGCCGAGCTGGCGGTCTGACCCAGCATGGTCGGCTCCAGCAAGGTCGCGCGCAGCAGGTCGGCGTCATAGACGGGGATGGCCAGCAGCTTCCAACTCGACTGGCCCTGTTCCATCATCCGTAGCGAGCTGGCCAGCACGGTCTGCACGAACCGGACGCCCAGGCAGGCGACGACCACGCCCATGGTCGAGCGCGAGAGCACCCCGATGCAGGCGGACAGGGCCGCCAGGGTCATGGCCTCAAGCCAGGTGATGGCCAGGACGCCGAGCACGTCGAACAGGTTGCGATCGAACATCGACACGGCCAGGGCCTTGCCGTTGATCCCCGCGCCGATCACCGCCGCGGCGGCCGACAGCACGGCGGTCAGCGCCAGGCTCCAGAACACCGCCTCGCCGACCACGACCAGCTTGGCCAGCAGCAGGTTCTGGCGGGTGTTGCGCGGGGTCAGCAGCCGCCAGGTCTCCCAGCGATAGTCGCCGGCCAGGATGGCGGCCGCGCCGATCATCAGGAACAGCGCCCCGAAGGTCGAGGCCCCGCCCGCCAGGGCCTTGATCATCTGGTCGAGCAGGCCGATCCCCAGGCCGGGCATCGGCTTCTTGACCACATAGTGCAGGAAGAGGTCGCCGCCGATGCTGAGCAGGAAGCCCACGATCGGGGCGAAGCAGAACCCCCAGAACAGGGCCGAACGGTCGCGCAGCAGGCGGAAGCGTTCGGCGGCGATGGCGTCGGCGAGCATCAGAGCGCTCCTTCGTTCGACGGCTGGGCCGTTTCGAGGGTCCGGAGGTAGACGCCCTCCAGGTCGGCGTCGCGCCAGCGCGCCTCGGTGATCTCGACCCCGGCCTCGACCAGGGCGCGGATCAGGGCGGGCGCCTCCTCGCGGCGGATGTCGGCCAGGGCCGCGTCCGCGCCGTCGGCGACGCCCTTGGCGCCCAGCACGCCCAGGACCTGGGCGATGGGCGAGGCGGCGGTGATGCGCAGGCGGGCCTCGCCGGCGGTCAGTTCGGCCACGCCGCCCTCGGCCACGACCTTGCCCTTGGACAGGATGGCCACGCGCTCGCAGACGCGCCGCACCTCGTCCAGCTGGTGGCTGGCCAGGATGACGGTGACGCCCTCGCGCTTGGCCAGATCCACGATCAGGGCCCGGATCTCCTGGATGCCGGCCGGGTCCATGCCGCTGGTCGGCTCGTCCAGGATGACGAGCTCGGGCTTGGTGAAGAAGGCGGCCGCCAGGCCCAGGCGCTGCTTCATGCCGACCGAATAGCCGGCGGTCGAGCGGTCGGCGGCATGGGCGATGCCGACCCGCTCCAGCCAGCCGTCGACATCCGCGTTCTTGGCCCCGCTCTCCAGGGCCAGCATCTTCAGGGTGTCGCGACCGGTCAGATAGGCGGGGTAGCGCGGCGTCTCGATCATCGCCCCGACCTTGCGCAGGGCGGTGATGTCGCCGGGCGCGGCGCCGAACAGCCGGGCCGAGCCGGTGGTGGGCCGCACGAGGCCCAGCGCGATGCGAAACAGGGTGCTCTTGCCCGCGCCGTTGGGACCCAGCACCCCGAACACGCCGCCGGCCGGAATGGCGATGGAGAAGTCGTCGAGGGCGCGCACCGCCCCGTAGGTCTTGGTGAGGCGGTCGGCCTCGAGGGCGATCGACATGCGGGGGGTTCCGAGCGCCGAAACGAGTCGGCAGGCGAAGGGACTATGGCGAGACGGCTCGCCCCCGCCAAGTTAAGAGGCGGTCATGGTGTCGGCGAACGCTGATTGTCATACGACTGCAATCCCTTGCGTCGATCAGGAGGCCTGTTTCGGTTTCGAGAGTGCGTCGATGTTGTTCCGCCGCGTCCTGTCCCTGGTTTTCGCCCTAGGCCTGGCGCTGACGTCCGCGGGGGCGGTCCTGGCGCGCGAGACGGCCCCGCACCTGACTCTTCTGGTGTCGATGGACGGTTTCCGCGCCGACTATCTGGATCGTGGCGTGACGCCGAACCTGAAGGTCCTGGCCGACGACGGCGCGCGCGGGTCCATGCGACCCTCGTTTCCCAGCCTGACCTATCCCAACCACTACACCCTGGTGACCGGCAAGCGCCCCGACCGCAACGGCGTGGTCGGCAACGAGATGGAGGACGTCGTGATCGGCGGGCCCAAGTTCGTGATGAACGGCCCGACCGCCAACGACCCGCGCTGGTGGAACCAGGCCAAGCCGTTCTGGGTCTCGGCCGAGCAGCAGGGCAAGAAGAGCGCCGCCATGTTCTGGCCGGGCTCAGAGACGGCGATCGACGGCGTCCGGCCCAGCCACTGGATGAAGTATCAGCACGACCTGCCGTACGACGCGCGGATCGACCAGGTGCTGGCCTGGGTGGACAGCGCCGACGGCCCGCCGCTGGCTTTCGCCACCCTCTATTTCGACGCCGCCGATACGGAGGGGCACCACTATGGTCCGGACTCGCCGGAGCTGACGGCGGCGCTGGTCGAACTGGACCGCTGCATCGGCCGTCTGGTCGAGGGGCTCAAGGCGCGGGGACGTTTCGAGACGACCGACCTCATCATCGTCGCCGATCACGGCATGGCGCCGCTGCCGGCCGCTCATCGCGTGGTGCTGGACGACCTGATCGACGTCTCGAAGATCCATCTTGTCGCCAAGGGCGCGGTGACCAGCTTCTCGCCCCTGCCGGGCCAGGCCAAGGCGGTCGAGGCGGCGTTTCTCAAGTCCGCGCCGCCGCACATGACCTGCTGGAAGAAGGGACGGATCCCGGCGCGTTTCCACTACGGCCGCAACAGGCGCGTGCCGGCCATCGTCTGCCTGTCGGAGACCGGCTGGTACACGACGACGCTGGAAGCTCGGAAGAAGCCCGGCAAGTGGGACGGCAAGGACGGCGGGGCGCACGGCTTCGACCCCTATGACGTCAGGATGCGCGCGGTGTTCGTGGCTCACGGCCCCTCGTTCAGGCCGGGCGTCGTGCTGCCCGTGTTCGACAATGTCGACGTCTATCCGCTGCTGGCGAAGGTGACCGGCGTGAAGCCCGAGAAGGGCGACGGTTCGCTGAAGGTGATAGGTCAGGCGCTGCGCTAGCCACAACGGAGAGGCGCTCTGAAGAGGCTTGCCGAGATAGTTTCGATATGCGTTAAATATTTCCTCATATCGCAAGGATCGCCGTCATGTCCGACTCCCGCCCTGGCCTGGTTTCGGCCGTCGTCTATCGTGATCCCAAGGCCGCGATCGCCTTTCTGGAAAAGGCGTTCGGCTTCGACTTGACCCTGCTGATCGAGGACGCCGACGGCAATCTGGCCCACTCGCAGATGGACTATGCCGACACGCGGATCATGGTCGGCAACGAGTGGAGCGAGCACCACGCCAGCCCGGCTTCGGTGGGCGGAAAGAACACCCAGTCGGTTCACATCTACATCGCCGCCGACGTCGACGCCCACTGCGAGCGGGCCAGGGCGGCCGGGGCCGAGATCATCGCGCCGCCCGAAACCCAGTTCTACGGCGCGCGCACCTATCGCTGCCGCGATCCCGAGGGGCACATCTGGACCGTCTCGGCCGATGTCGAGACGGTCTCGACAGACGAGATGGAGAAGCGCAGCGGCCTCAAGATCGCGGTCGGCGCGGAATGATCACGCCGGAGGACTTTCGTCGGTTGGCCTTGTCGATGCCCCAGGCGATCGAGAGCTCGCACATGGGTACGGTCGACTTTCGGTGCGGGAAGATCTTCGCGACCCTGGGCAATCCCGACGCGGCCTGGGCGATGGTCAAGTTGACGCCGGATCAGCAGGAGATGCGTGTTGCGGCTGAGCCCGAGGTGTTCGTCCCCGTGCCGGGCGGCTGGGGCAAGGGCGGGGCTACGCGTCTGCGTCTGGCCGCCTGCGACGAGGCCACGGCGCGCGGCGCGCTGAACGACGCCTGGCGCAATGTCGCGCCCAAGAAGCTGCTGGGCGCCCAGCCTTGAGCGAAGCGCTCGACCGCACCCTGGCGGCCCTTGCCGACCCGCACCGCCGTAGGGCGGTCGACCTGCTGCGCGAACGGCCCCGGCGGGCCGGAGAACTGGCCGAAAGTCTGGGCCTGACGCCTCCGGCGATGAGTCGGCATCTGCGCGCCCTGCGCCAGTCGGGCCTCGTCGAGGAGAGCCATCCGGACTTCGACGCCCGCGTCCGGGTCTACCGTCTGCGGGCCGAACCGATGGACCAGCTCAAGGCCTGGCTGGAGGCGGCCGAGGATCACTGGGTCGACCAGCTGTCGGCCCTGAAGGCGCACGTCGAGGGCAGATCGAAGTGAACTCCAGGATCCTGGTCGCCCTGCGCATCGCCGCCCCGCCGGAGGTGGTGTTCGACGCCTTCACCGACGACATCGCTCTGTGGTGGCGTCCCAACGCCCTGTTCTCCTTCACCCCGCGTTCGCCGGGCGTGATGGCCTTCGAAGACGGCCGGCTGGTGGAGCGTCTGCCGACCGGCCAGGTGTTCGAGGTGGGCAAGGTCCGGGTCTGGGAGCGCGGCGCGCGCCTGGTGTTCGGCTGGCGGCAGGCGACCTTCGCGCCGGGCATGGACACCGAGGTCGACGTCCGGTTCGAAGCGGTGGAGGCGGGGACTCGCGTCACCGTCGAGCATCGCGGCTGGGACAGCGTGCCGGCCCCGCACGTGGCGCGGCACAGCTTTCCGGACGGCGTCTTCCTGCAACGGCACGGGGAATGGTGGCGGGCGCTGCTGGCGGGTCTTGCGAGCCGGGCGAACAGCGTCCAACTAGGGGCGGCCGGGGAGGGCGATCCATGAACCAACCGATCACCGGGGCCAAACGTCAGGCCGCGCTGGGCTTCATCTTCGTCACCGCGATCATGGACGTGCTGTCGCTAGGCGTGATGATCCCCGTCCTGCCCAACCTGGTGAAGCAGTTCGGCGGCGGCGACACGGCCGTGGCGGCCGACTGGAACATCCTGTTCGCCACGGTCTGGGGCGTGATGCAGTTCTTCTGCTCGCCGATCCTGGGTTTGATGTCCGACCGCTTCGGCCGCCGGCCCGTGATCCTGACGTCGATCTTCGGCCTGGGCGTCGACTTCCTGTTCATGGCCTTCGCGCCCAGCCTGTGGTGGCTGTTCGTCGGCCGGATCTTCAACGGCATGACGGCGGCCAGCTTCTCGACCGCCTCGGCCTATGTCGCCGACGTCACCACGCCGGAGAACCGCGCCAAGGGTTTCGGCCTGATGGGCGCGGCGTTCGGCGTCGGCTTCACCTTTGGTCCGGCCTTGGGCGGCTGGCTGTGGCAGTTCGACCATCGGGCGCCGTTCCTGGTCTGCGCGGCACTGGCGCTATGCAACTGGCTCTACGGCTTCTTCGTGCTGCCGGAGTCTCTGCCGCCCGAGCGCCGCCAGCCGCGCTTCGACTGGACGAAGGCCAATCCCGTGGGCTCGCTGCAACTGCTGAACCGCCATCCGGGCCTGCTGGGGTTGGCCGGCATCGGCTTCCTGTTCCAGCTGGCCCACAACGTCCTGCCCAGCGTGTTCGTGCTCTATATGGGCTTCCGCTACGGCTGGTCGCCGGCGACCATCGGCCTGACCCTGATGGCCAGCGGCATTTCCAGCATAATCGTCCAGGCCCTGGTGGTCGGGCGAGTCGTCAAGGCGGTGGGCGAACGCGGCGCGCTGATGATCGGCCTGTTCTCCGGCTTCGCCGGCTTCATGATCTACGCCCTGGCGCCGACCGGAATGCTGTACCTGTGCGGCCTGCCGCTGTTCGCGCTGTCGGGCCTGATCCAGCCGGGCCTGCAGGGTCTGATGACCCGCCGCGTCGCGCCGAACGAACAGGGCCAGCTGCAAGGCGCCAATTCGGCGATGATGGGCATAGCCTCGATCATCGGGCCGCCGCTGTTCCTGTTTCCGTTCGCGTTCGCCATCCGCCACGACGCGACCCTGCACATGCCGGGCCTGCCGGTGCTGATCGCCGCGGCGCTGATGCTGGCCTCGACCGTGCTAGCCTACGCAAAGGCCCGACCGCTGCCCGCGCCGGAACCGCGGGCGGCCTGAAGCCTTACCATCGCGCAAAACGCCTTAGACTCGCCAGAAAGCTCGGCTGAGTTCCCGAGGAACGTTAGGAGCCTTTTCTTGAAGACCATTCGCGCCCTGCTGCCCGTCGTCGTCCTCCTGGCCGCCTGCTCGAATCCGGCCGGGCCGTCCAACGCCCAATCGGTCGGCAACGGACCCGTCCCCGACATGCCGCAGCCGACCCGCCGCGCCCCGGCCGACGCGGCGTCGATGAAGCTGTCGTTCTCGCCGGTGGTGAAAAAGGCCGCCCCGGCGGTCGTCAACGTCGCCAGCCGCCGGGTGGTGCAACGCCGCGTCGATCCCTTCTGGGACTTCTTCATGGGCGGCGGCGGCCAGGGCGGCAGCCAGGTGCAGGGCTCGCTGGGCTCGGGCGCCATCGTCCGCGCCGACGGGGTGATCATCACCAACCACCACAATATCGACGGGATGAGCGACATCACCGTCCAGCTGGCCGACCGTCGCGAGTTCCCGGCCACGGTTCTGCTGGACGATCCGCGCGCCGACCTGGCCGTGCTGAAGATCGACACCAAGGGCGAGAAGCTGCCGGTCATGGCCATCGACGATCAGGACCAGATGGAGGTCGGCGACCTCGTCCTGGCGCTGGGCAATCCGTTCGGAGTCGGGCAGACCGTGACCAACGGCATCGTCTCGGCCCTGGCCCGCACCGACGTCGGCGCGGCCAATTTCGGCAGCTACATCCAGACCGACGCGGCCATCAATCCCGGCAATTCGGGCGGGCCGCTGGTGGACATGGACGGCGACCTGGTCGGCATCAACACCTTCATCATCTCGCGCTCGGGCTCGTCCAGCGGGGTGGGCTTCGCCATCCCGGCGGCCGTGGTCCGCCAGGTCGTCTCGGCGGCCCTCGGCGGGGGCCACAGCGTTGTGCGGCCCTGGCTGGGCGTGAAGGGCCAGCCGGTGACCGGCGACATCGCCAAGAGCCTGGGCATGAGCGCCCCGCGCGGCGTGCTGGTGGCTCAGGTCTATCCCGGCTCGTCGGCGGATCGCGCCGGCCTCAAGGAAGGCGACGTCATCCTGTCGATCGACGGCCGGGCGGTGAACGACGAGGGCGGCGGCGCCTTCGCGATCGGCACCCATAAGGTCGGCGACCGCGTGCCGATGCAGATCCATCGCAACGATCGAGAGCAGACGCTGACTGTCCGCGCCGAGGCCGCGCCGGAAGTTCCCGCCCGCGACGAGCGCACCCTGTCGGGCGCCAACCCGTTCAACGGCGCCACGGTGGTCAACCTGTCGCCGGCCGTCGCCCAGGACCTGGACGTCGACCCGTTCGTTGGCAGGGGCGTGCTGGTGACCAAGATCGGCGGCGGCTACGCGGCCAATATCGGCCTGCAGCCGGGCGATTTCATCCGCGAGGTCAATGGCCGCGCGGTCAATACGGTGGCCGATCTCAACGCCGCGGCGAAGCTGCCGACCCGCAACTGGGTGGTGACGATCGAGCGCAACGGTCAGCGGATCACGGCCCGCTTCTCGGGCTGACGACTTGCGCCCGGCGGCCTGCTAGAAGAGTCGCATGTCCGATCTCTTCCAGGCCGCCGGCCTGACGCCCCACGCGCCGGCGCCGCTGGCCGACCGCCTGCGGCCCCAAAGCCTCGACGAGGTGGTGGGCCAGCAGCATCTCCTGGGTCCCGAAGGCCCCATCGGCCGCATGGCCGCGGCCCATCGCCTGGCCTCGATGATCCTGTGGGGGCCGCCCGGCACCGGCAAGACCACCATAGCCCGCCTGCTGGCCAAGGCCGGCGGCTACGAGTTCCAGCAGATCTCGGCGGTCTTCTCCGGCGTCGCCGACCTGAAGAAGGCCTTCGAACAGGCCCGCATGCGGCGCGCGGCCGGGCAGAGCACCCTGCTGTTCGTCGACGAGATCCACCGCTTCAACCGCGCCCAGCAGGACGGTTTCCTGCCGTTCGTGGAGGAGGGGATCGTCACGCTTGTGGGGGCCACCACCGAGAACCCGTCCTTCGAGCTGAACGGCGCTCTGCTGTCGCGCTGCCAGGTCTTCGTGCTCAGGCGCCTGGGCGAGGACTCGCTGGACCAGCTGCTGCAACGCGCCGAGGCTGCCGAGAACCGGCCGCTGCCGATCGACGCCGAGGCGCGCGGGGCGCTGGTGGCCATGGCCGACGGTGATGGCCGCTACCTGCTAACCCTGGCCGAGACCCTGTTCTCGATCGGGACCGACAGCCCGTTGAATGCGACGCAGCTCGGCCAGTTCCTGCAGAAGCGCCGTCCGGCCTACGACAAGGACCGCGAGGAGCACTACAACCTCATCTCTGCCCTGCATAAGTCGGTGCGCGGCAGCGATCCGGACGCGGCGCTCTACTGGCTGGCGCGGATGCTGGAGGGCGGCGAGGATCCGCTTTTCATCGCCCGTCGCCTGGTGCGGATGGCGTCGGAGGATATCGGCGCGGCCGATCCGCTCAGCCTGCTGCTGACCACGGCGGCCAAGGACGCCTATGACTTCCTGGGCTCGCCGGAAGGAGAACTGGCCCTGGCCCAGGCCGTGGTCCACATGGCCTCGGCGCCCAAGTCCAACGCCGTCTACAACGCCTACAAGGCCGCCCGTCGCGCGGCCAAGGAGACCGGCAGCCTGATGCCGCCGTCGCATATCCTCAACGCGCCGACCAAGCTGATGAAGTCGCTGGGCTATGGCGACGGCTACGCTTACGACCACGATGTCGAGGGCGGCGTGTCGGGCCAGAACTACTTCCCGGACGGCATGGAGCGCCGGCGTTTCTACGACCCCAAGTCGGTCGGCGCGGAAGCCAAGGTGCGCGAGCGCTTGGAAGCCTGGAGCCAGGTGCGTAAGGACGGCAAATGAGCAGTCCGAAATTCCGCCGTCCGCCCGGCGTCGCCAAACCCAAGGCCGTCGAATGCCCGATCACCCTGACGCCCGAGGAGATCGAGGCGGCGCGGTCATGGGTGCTGTACGAGGACGAGGCGATCATCGTGCTGGACAAGCCCGCCGGCCTGTCCAGCCAGGGCGGGCGGATCAAGGCCCATACGCTGGACGACCTGCTGTGGGCGTTCGCCAAGCCGGGCAAGGCCAGGCCGCGCCTGATCCATCGGCTGGACCGCGACACCTCGGGCGTGATCCTGACGGCCAAGACCAAGCCGGGCGCGGCCTTCCTGGGCGAGGCCATGATGGCCAAGCGCTTCCGCAAGTCCTACCTGGCCATCGTCGCGCCGGGCGCGCCCGAGCCCAAGGGCGGCATGATCGACAGCCCGTTGCGCCGCGAGTCGATCGGCCGCGAGGCCTATATGCGGGTCTGCGCGCCCGATCATCCGGACGCCGAGACCGCTCGCAGCCGCTATCGCACCCTGGCCAGCAACGGTGTCGCCGCGCTGGTCGAGCTGTCGCCCGACACCGGCCGCATGCACCAGCTGCGGGTCCATATGGCGTCCATCGGCCGGCCGCTCGCGGGCGACAGTCGCTATGGCGGGGCGCTGATGCTGGGCGGCGCGGCCGTGCCGCGCCTGATGCTGCACGCCGCGCGCCTGACCTTCCCGCACCCGCTGGGCGGCGAGCGCAAGGTCATGGCCCCGCTTCCGTCCGATTTCAAAGCCATGCTCCAGGCCCTGGATCTGGCGGTTCCGGAACAGCCCGGTTCCGAGGCCGTTGATCCGGTCTGAGGATATTCGCCATGAAGATCGCCAAGCCCCTGATCGCCGCCGCCCTGTCGGGCCTGCTGCTGGCCGCCTGCGCCACCGCCCCGACCGTTTATCGCGCCCAGCTCGGCGCGCCCAACGACGTCGGCTATTCGGAATATCGCCTGGAGGCCGGACGTTATCGCGTCACCTTCCAGGGCGGGCCGGGCGCCAAGGAGGCGCAGGTCGCCGACTATGCCCTGTTGCGCGCCGCCGAGCTGGCCCTGCGTGACGGCTATGACTGGTTCCGGATCGCCGACGGCTCGACCAATATCAGCGGTTACGACCGTGGGCCGCGCGTGTCGGTCGGCGGCGGTTCGGCCAGCTTCGGGCGGCGATCGAGCGTCGGCGTCGGCCTGGGGACGAGCTTCAATCTCGGCCCGGGCCCGGCGGTCTCGCGCTCGATCGAGGTGGTGTTCGGCAGGGGGCCGACGCCGCGCGACCGCGACGCCTATGACGCGCGGGACGTGGTCAAGAACGTCGGCTACGGACGCCAGCGAGTCTAGTTAGGCCGCCGCCCGCTTGCCCAGCGGATAGTTCGCGCGCAGCGCCGCGTGGGTGAGGCCGGCCGTCTCGGCGGCGGCGAAATAGCCGTCCTGGGGCAGGCCTTGCAGGATGGTCATCGGGGCCAGGCCCCGGGCGTCGCGACCAAAGGCCATCATCTCCATGGCGATCTTGCCGGCTTCGCCGGAGAGGTCGGAGGCGTCCAGCGCCAGGCCGGCCAGACGAGCGTCGCGCAGCACGCGCAGGGCCTCCTTGTCCGGCGGCACGCGGGCGATGACGCCGCGGGTAAGGGCGCGCAAGAGGCCGACCACTTCCAGCAGGCGGCCGGCGGGGGTGCCGCGGGTGACATCGACCAGTTCGATCATCAGGCCGCCGCGCAGCAGGCTCAGCGACAGGCCGGCTGTGCCCGTCAGCAGGTCGCGGCCGCGCTGGGTGCCCAGGGTGCGGAACGAGGCCGGCAGGATCAGTTCGGGCGCGTTGTGGCCCTGGGCCGAGCGGGCGAACACCGAGGCGTATTTCAGCGTCGACTCGTCGATGAAGGCCACATCGCGGTCCGACAGCTTGGTCAGGGCGCGGGCCGAGGCCTGGCGACCGCTGGCCAGGTGGGTGACCATCGGCTCGACCCGCACGGCGGTGGTGATGTTGCGACGCAGGCTGACCACATGCTCCAGCGTGAAGTCCACGCGCAGCGCCGCTCCGCCGGCGGTGGTGAAGGCCACCGGGGTGCGGCGGGCCTCGTCAGCGGGATCCACTTCGATACGGACCGGCGAGCGTGCGGAGTCGCGGCGGGCGCGGGCGGCCAGGATCACGGTCGGGTCGATCGGCTTGCAGACGGCCTCGCCGTTCTCGACCCCAATCACCGAACGGATGCCCAGGTCCTTCGGCGAGGCGGCGCCCAGCAGATGGGTCAGGACGTCTTCCAGGATCCGCACGCTGGTCGCCTGGGCGGCCAGGCCCTGGTCGTTGTTCATGGCGATCAGGAATTCGCTGTCCGAGATGCGGGCCCGCATGTCGTTGCGGTCCAGATGCTCGTTCAGCTTCAGCTCGACATAGGTCCAGACGTCGCCGCGCTTCTGGCTCCACCATTCGCCGGCCCAGTGCCGGATGGCCTTGATGCTGATCACGTTGACCGAGCCGCGCGCGACCAGCTCCGAGCCCGACAGGCGCTGAGCCACCGGGCCCGGGAGGGCCACGCGTTCGGTCGCGTCCGAAGAGGTTGAGGTGTCGAAGGGCATGGGTCTGGCGCTGTTGATACGCCCTGGAGAATGCGGGAAGCGCGCTTAACCGGTCGTTCGGAAATACGGTTTCCAAACGCGTTTACCGTGAAAGAAACCGGGGAAAATCAAGGGAACTTCGTTGGATGCTTGGCGTCTGCGTCAGCTCGGCGCATAAGGCGTTCATGAACAAGCTGCTTCTGGTGGCCGCTGGCGGAGCCGTCGGCTCGGTCGCGCGCTATCTGGTCGGCGTCGGCGCCATGCGGGTCATGGGGACGGGCTGGCCGTATGGCACCTTCACCGTGAACATCGCCGGGGGCTTCCTGATGGGGTGCCTGGCCTCGTGGCTGGCGCATCGCGGCAGCGGATCCAACGAACAGTGGCGCGTGCTGCTGGGCGTGGGCGTGCTGGGCGGCTTCACGACGTTCTCTTCGTTCTCGCTGGAGACCGCGCTGATGATCCAGAAGCGCGACTATCTGCCAGCCTTCTCCTATGCCGCCGCCAGCGTGCTTCTGTCCTTGGCGGCCCTGTTCGCGGGCCTTCTGATCGCCCGCAAGGTTTTCGCATGAGCATCAAGGAAGTCCGCACGCTGTACGTCGACGCCGGCGAGGACGGGGTCCGCCTCGATCGCTGGTTCAAGCGACGCTGGCCGCACCTCAACCACATCCAGCTGAACAAGCTGTTCCGCTCGGGCCAGGTCCGGGTCGACGGTTCGCGCGCCAAGGCCGACACCAAGTTGGCCGCCGGCAGCCAGATCCGCGTGCCGCCGCTGCCCGACGCACCCGATCCTTCGGACAAGGCCAAGCTGTCGCCGCGCGACATCGCCTACGCCAAGTCGCTGGTGCTGTACGAGGACGAGGAAGTCCTGGCGCTGAACAAGCCCGCCGGCCTGGCCGTGCAGGGCGGCACCAAGACCACCAAGCACGTCGACAAGCTGCTCAGCGCCTGGGGCGAGGGCGTCGATCGCCCGCGGCTGGTCCATCGCCTGGACCGCGACACCTCGGGCGTGCTGTTGCTGGGCAAGACGCCCGCCGCGGCCGCGCGCCTGTCGGGCGCCTTCGCCAAGCGCAAGGCGCAGAAGACCTATTGGGCCATCGTCGCCGGCAATCCGCACCCGACCGAGGGCGTGATGGAGCTGCACCTGGCCAAGCGCGGGGTCGGTGATCGCGAACTGGTGGTGCCGGCCCAGCCCAAGGACCCGGACGCCCAGCCGGCCGAGACCGAGTTCGTCACCATCAGCCGGGCCGGGCCTCGCGTCACCTGGATGGCCCTGCGTCCGCACACTGGCCGCACCCACCAGCTGCGCGCCCACATGAAGGCCATGGGCCATCCCATCCTCGGCGACCCCAAGTACGGCGACGACAAGTCCGCGCCGCTGTCGGAGGGGCTGAAGCTGCAGCTGCACGCCCGCTCGATCCTGCTGCCGCACCCTTCGGCCGGCATGCTGCACATCGAGGCGCCGCTGAGCCCCGAGATGAAGGAAGGCTTCCGCAAGTTCGGCTTCTCGGAAGACGAGGCCGACGCCGAACCCTTCGCGCGCCGCCAGACCAAGCGGCGGTAGTTCCGTCGGCCCAGGAGGACATGGGAAAGGCCCTTCAGGCTTTCTCCTGGCGGGGCATCATTGCGATCATCCCCTCGGTCCTGGCCCGGACGTCGGGCGACCCGAGGCAGCTGACCATCGCGTCATAGCCTGGCGCGCCTGGCGTGATCCGGACCATGAAGGGCGGCGCATGGTTGGCCGGACAGAAGATCACCGCCTCATCCGGGGTGGCTTCCGCCGGGTCCAGGATGCTGGAGGAGCGCGTCAGCATGAACAGCGGCGGGCGCGCGTATCCTCGCCGGCGCAGATCCGAGATCACCGCCTGCTGTGTGGGTTCGTCCAGCCCCTGCTCGATCATGTCGATGACGAGCATATTCGACCGCCCCCGTTCCAGGTGGATCACGAGCGTCACCAGGGCGTCGGCTTCGGTCGCGCCGTCTTCCACGAGCCACGCAAGTGACGCCTCTACGCGTTGGCGCAACTCGGAGTCGGCCTCCATGGCTCGCCTTGTCTCCTCATGGCGCTCGATCCGATCGAGTCCGATGAAGAGGGCGCCGGGCAGATGCTGGGCAAGCATCCGCGCCAGCCTCGTCTTCCCGCTGCCGAGCGGTCCGACGATATAGTTGAGCGCCCGAACGCCGCGCGCCTCGAACCATTCTCCGCCCCAAGGCCACGGGAGATTGAAGCCCGCGACCAGGGTGTCGGGAGCGGCCGTCAAACCCGCCAGGTCCAGCACCGCGGGGACCCGGCCTTGCGCCAAGGCGCGCCTCAGGGCGCTGATTTTCTCGAGTCGCTGACTGAGTTGGTCGAACTCCGATTCCAGTCGGGTCTGCAGCGCGCCAAGCGCGGGCTCCAGGCCGTCGGCCACGCCGCTCACGACGCGTTCCACCTGCTTGAGGCTGAAGCCCAGCGATCGCAGGGCGACGATCTCGGCGGCGCGCCGGATCTGGTCCGGTCCGTAGGCGCGCCAGCCGGTGGCGCTTCTTGTCGGGTGAAGCAGGCCGCGCTCCTCGTAGAGGCGAAGCGCCTTGGTTGAAATGCCCAGATGGCGGGCCGCTTCGGACGGGCTGAGGACATCGACGGAAGCACGCATGACTCGCCTCGCTGTGGCTGACCGTCCTATCCATGGGACCGGCCCCAGGGGCCGGGTCAAGAGGCTGGCGAGCGGGCGGCGGCGTCGAGCTACACCAGACCCGTGACCGGCTTCGCCGTCGCGCTGTCGGGGAACACCTTGCGCTCCAGGATCGCGCGGTCGACGCCGATGTGGTCGGCCAGCACGCCCTTGAACAGGCCGCGCATGTCGAGCGTCGGGGCGGTGTCGCGGTTCTCGAACAGGGCGTTGTCGGCCAGCCCCGGCCAGTCGCCGATGACGCCGCCCCCTTTCTTCAGCGCCCCGCCCAGGACGAGGCCCGTCGAGGCCGTGCCGTGGTCGGTGCCGCCGGTGCCGTTGACGCGGGCCGTTCTGCCGAATTCGGTGACGGCGATGACCACCGTGTTCTTCCACTCGGCGCCGAGCCCGGCATGCAGGCCGTCCAGCACCGCGTCCATATAGGACAGCCGGGTGGCGATCTGGCCCAGCTGGCCGGCGTGGGTGTCGAAACCGTCCAGCGAGATGGCCGCGATCTGGGGACCGCCGGCCTGGATCATGAAGCCGCCAAGGGTCGAGCCCAGTTTTCGCGCCGCCTCGCCGCCGGCGCGGTTCTGGCGGTCGTTGGCCATGGTGGGCGACATCCGCGCGGCGCCTGGCCTTGTCGGCGTCGAGGCCGCCGCGATGTTCATGGCCGGCGTGGCCGAGAGGGCGGTCATGGCCGTCTGGGCCATGGTCTCGGTCTCCAGTCCGCGCGCGAAGGCCGGGCCCAGCATCGGGTCGTTGCGATAGAGGTCCTGCAGCAGGGTCGGCAGGCGGGCGGTCTCGTCGACGCCCTTGCCGGGCGACCAGCTGGCTGCCTGGACCTTGCCGCGCAGGATCAACGGGGCGGTGGTTCCGACCGACAGACCCTCGACCTTGCGGACGGGAGCGAGAGCCTCCAGCGTGCGGTTCAGCCAGCCGGTCTCGGTCCCGTAGACATGGGCCGCGCCGGTCTCCAGCACGTCCTGGGCCTCGAAGTGGGAACGGGCGCGGTCGGGGCTGGCGATGGCGGGCGCGATGCGGGCCTCGCCCTTCAGCGCCAGGGCGTGAACGGCTTTCAGCTCGGGGTGCAGGCCGAAGGTGTCGTCCAGCTTCAGCACCTGGTCGGGCCTCAGGGCGATCGAGCCGCGCAGGTTGGCGTAGTTCGCATCGCCGACCGGCGGCGAGACGGATAGGCCGTCCATGCCGCCCCGGCAGATGACGACGACGAGCTTCTTCCTGGCGAGATCGCCTTCCGTGGCGGCGAAGACCTGCGAGCCCAGGAAGTTGACGGTGATCCCGAGGCTGGCGCCCAGGCCCAGCAGGGAGCGGCGGTTGATTTGAGCGGTCATCGGCGTTGGAACTCCGGGCTCATCACGAGAAGGGCGAAGGCTTCCTTGCGGGTCTCGGCCCGCGACACGGCCTTGGCGACAGGGGGCGTCAGGCGCGCGCCCAAGGCCGAGACGGCCAGGGCGTTGGGATCGGTGCGGTCGGCGACCACGGCGGCGAAGCCCTGGGCCCACTGCATCCGCTTGATGAGGCCATCGGGGGAGGCCCAGGTCTGGGCGTCCTCGGCCCAGCCCTTGGGGGAGGGGGGCGAGAAGGGCTTCTGGCCAAGGCCCGTGAGGATCGGCGCCAGGCGTTCGATCGCGGACGGCTCGGCCCCGATCAGGCGCCAGGTCGACAGGGTGTATTCGTAGGGCGTCTTGAACTTGGCGGGCGTCGGATCCCAGGCCTCGGGGCTTTCGACCAGGGCCTTGGCGACCTGGGCGAGATCGCCGCCGGTGTCCATCCAGCGCTTCTCCAGCCGCGCGGTGAGGGCGGGCGGGGGCGTGTCGGAGACGAAGTGGCGGGCGAGCTTGCCGCAGACGTGGCGGGCGGTGCGCTTGTCGGCGGCCAGGGTCTTCAGAACCGCCATGCCTTGCTGGATGTCGCCCTGGGCGTATCGGCGACCCATGATCGTGCGAGCGCCCGGCTCGTGGGCGGCGTCGCGGAACACGAACTGGCCCTGGCGATCCTCGTTGTCGCGGCCGACCGAGAAGCCGGTCAGGGCCCGCGCGAACTCGGTGACGTCGCTCTGCGTGTAGCCGGCGTCGACCCCGACCGTGTGCAGTTCCATGATCTCGCGGGCCAGGTTCTCGTTCAGTCCGGCCCTGGCGCCGCGCCTGCGGAGGCCGATCTGGCTGTTGGGACCAATCGACTGGGCCTGGTCCAGATAGGTCAACATGGCCGGGTGGGTCGACGAGGCGACGAGCAGGGTCTCGAAGCTGTCGAACACGTGGGGGCGGATCGCCTCGCGCTCGAACGGGCCGATCAGCACCGAGGTGATCTGCTTGGTGGCCGAGACCGTGAAGTGGTTGGCCCAGAACAGCGCCCAGCGCTCGCGGAAGCCCGCCGGCGTATTGGTCGCCAGGCGCGCGCGGGCCAGGAAGTCGGCATTGACCTTGTCCCGCAAGGCGAGCTGAGCGGCCTTTGCGGCTTGCAGGGCCGCGTCGTCGCTGGCCTCGCCGTCCTTTTTCTGCCGAGCGGCCTTCTGCTGCTGCTGGTAGTCGCGCATCTGCTCGAAGCGCTGGGCCGAGGTCTCGCCGCCGTCCTGCGGGGCGTCGGCGCCGTCGCGGCGGATCTGGGCGATCAGGAAGCCTTGCGGATCGGCCTTGGCGGCGTCGATCTCGCCGGGGCGGGCGCCCAGGCCGAAGCGGGTGACGGCGATGGCGGCCATCATGTCCTTGGACGGTAGGCTCAAGCGGCGCTCTCCCTTGCGCTGACACGCGATCTTGCTCATTCAACGCGGGTCATTGGCCGTTCCGTCGCGCGGCCCGGAAAAGAGTTCACGCCGTGTCCGACAAGTCCGAGCTGCTGCTGAAACCCAAGCGCTTCTACAAGGCGGCCGCCGCGGCGCCGGTCGAGGGGGGCTTCGCCGTTCAGCTCGACGGCCGCACGCCCAGGTCGCCGGCCAGGAAGCCGCTGATCCTGCCCACCCAAGCCCTGGCCGATCTGATCGCCGCCGAGTGGGAGGCCCAGGTCGAGTATATCGACAACAGTCTGATGCCGGCTACGCGCCTGGCCTTCACGGCCATCGACCGCATCGCCGAGACCCGCGCCGAGGTGTCCGGGGAGATCACCGCCTACGCCGCGTCCGACCACCTCTGCTATCGCGCCGAGCACCCGACGCCGCTGGTCGAGCGCCAGGCGCGCGAGTGGGGCGCGGTCCTGGACTGGGCCAAGGCCGAGCATGGCTTGGTGTTCACGCCGGTCGGCGGGATCATCCATCAGCCGCAGCCGCCGGCCACCCTGGCGGCTGTCGAGGCCCTGGCCCTGACCCTGGACGACTTCGGCCTGGCGGGGGTGGCCTTCGCCGCCGGTCTCTATGGCTCGACCGTGCTGGCCCTGGCCGTTCGCGCCGGCCGGCTGACCGGCCGCAAGGCCCTGGATCTGTCGCGCCTCGAGGAGGCGTTCCAGGCCGAGCAGTGGGGAGAGGACGCCGAGGCGACCGCCCGCGTGGCGTTCCTGGCGGTCGAGGCCGAAATGATCGACCGCTGGTTCGCCGCGCTCCGTTAGGGGGCGGGACCTTCCGCACTCCGCGGCGCCGCCAGGTCCGTCTTGCCTGCACCCCCTGGCCCCGCTAGGGCTGGCTTTCTAAGGTGGGCGAACCACCAGCATGAAGATCCGGGCAGGGGAGCTAGCGCGTTGCAGCACATTCTCGAGGAACTCGACCGTCGTCGCGAGCAGGCCAGGGCTGGCGGCGGGGAGGCGCGGGTGGCCGCCCAGCACGCCAAGGGCAAGCTGACGGCGCGCGAGCGGATCGACTTGCTGCTGGACGAGGGC
>NZ_RRYI01000139.1 GCF_003931565.1 Caulobacter sp. 602-1 | reverse complement strand
AAAGCCGGCGCAGACTTCACTAGCGCGCCGGTGGACAACATCGAGTTCACGGTGGATCGCCCATCCCTGTATTCGTACGTCACCCCGGACGGCATACCATTATTCATCGGTGCGGTGCGCAACCTCGGCGGAGTCGGTGGAGAACACTGATACTTTCCCGACAGTCCGTCAATTAGGGTGTATCGTTTGACGCATGGCTACGATGAAGGAAATCGCGAACAAGGCGGGGGTTTCCGTCTCTACGGTGTCGCTGGTGCTCAACGGACGCGACGAGGGGCGCGTAAAGTC
>NZ_RRYI01000138.1 GCF_003931565.1 Caulobacter sp. 602-1 | reverse complement strand
CCCGCGGCCGCGCCTTCGCCTCCGCGACGCCCGCACCACGCTAAGACGGGAGCATGCCGTGGACTTTCCCTATCCCAGCCTGCTGTTCCTGGCCGATGTTGATCGCGTCAGCGCCAAGACCGCCCTGAGCGTCGCCTATTGGAGGCCGGAGACCTGCGTCGGCCAGCTTCGCCTGCAAGGCTGCTAGGTCGATCTGGGCTTGCCCGACATGAGCCCGAGCGCGGCGAGGGCGGCGGGGGCGCGTTCGCTGCTGATCGGCGTGGCCAATGCCGGCGGCTTTATTCCTCC
>NZ_RRYI01000137.1 GCF_003931565.1 Caulobacter sp. 602-1 | reverse complement strand
CAATCGGACATCTTGGCGGCGGCCTGATCGTCGAACGGTAGCGTGGTGACTTCGGCCTCGAACATTTTCTTGACGGTGGATTGGTAATCGCTGGCAAGGGAGTAGTCGTTATCGATCCACAGCGAGTTCGCGGCGCTCATCTCGGATTTCGCCCCCGAATATTGCCCGTTGATCGAACTCAGCAGCGATTGGTAGTCGCTGTCGGCCAGCGAACCGGAGCCCAGCAGCTCATTCAGTTGCGAGCGGGTCGTGCCATTGGCGCCCTGCGCGGCGATGGCCAACGCCATC
>NZ_RRYI01000136.1 GCF_003931565.1 Caulobacter sp. 602-1 | reverse complement strand
CGGCCTCGTCGATTACCACGACTTCGACGGACGAAAGCGTGAGCGCTTTCTGACGCAGCAAATCCTCAAGACGTCCCGGGCAGGCGACCACGATATCGGCGCCGGCCTTCAGATCACGCACCTGATGGATGTACTTGACGCCACCGTAAATCGTGGTGGTATTCATCCCAAACGCATGGGCCAACGGCATCAGCACGTCATTGATCTGGTTGGCCAGCTCACGGGTGGGGGCCAGCACGAGTCCGCGCGGATGCGGCAGGAAATCATCGGAACGGCGTTCCTCAAGAC
>NZ_RRYI01000135.1 GCF_003931565.1 Caulobacter sp. 602-1 | reverse complement strand
CCCAACAGACCCCCGCGAGCGCCAGGGCGACGAATGCGATCGACTTCATGCGGGGACTCCGTACCGGAAACACGGGCAGACCGGCGCGGACGCGCGGCGGGGCCGGCGTCCTCTAGATCCTGGCGATCCCGGAACTGGCAGCTGACATAACGCGCGCCCGCTTGAGCGCAAGCACGGAACCTTTTGCGGACTTCGTCAAACATGGACCATTGTTCATATTTTCGGACATTTTCGCGCCATCTCGCGATGGCCAAGCTCTCGTCCTCATACGACAGGGAGCTCACAACCA
>NZ_RRYI01000134.1 GCF_003931565.1 Caulobacter sp. 602-1 | reverse complement strand
GCCGAGGCGGTCGGCGATCTGGCGATAGCTGAGGTCCTCGAAACGATGCAGCAGGAAGGCGTCGCGGCAGCGCGGCGGCAGCTCGCGAATGGCGGCCGCGACGCCGGCCAGGTCCTAGCGGGCGATCGAGCGGCGGTCGGCGGCCGGGTCCTCGCTGGGCGCGTTCTCCCAGGCCGCGGTAGTATCGTCGGTATCGAGCCACAAGGTGCGGGCCCGCTCGCGGCCGGCCTGCTTCCAGTGGTCCTTCAGGAGGTTCTTGGCGATGGCGAACAGCAGCGGCCGGCTGTCG
>NZ_RRYI01000133.1 GCF_003931565.1 Caulobacter sp. 602-1 | reverse complement strand
AGGTACTTCATCGCCGATTCCGGCGATGCCAGATCCGGGCGGCCCTTCAGTCCAGGGCGAGCTCGAATTGTTCGCCGGCGTCGGAAGTAGGCGTGTCGTCTAGCGCGATCGAGATGACGCGCGCATCGAGCGCGTTGTCAGGACCGCGTAGCGAGTCCGACATGGCAAGGAGCCGTTCTCTCTCGGAGCGACGAACAACGAAGTTGTCGTCGACGACGCCATTGACCAAGGCCCATTGATTCCACGAGAAACTGCGACCGAGCCCGACGGTCGTGTTGGAGCTAGGGAA
>NZ_RRYI01000132.1 GCF_003931565.1 Caulobacter sp. 602-1 | reverse complement strand
CACCGAGTTCTGCAGATCCTCAAGCTGCTCGAACAGCGGAATCACATCGATGGTGGGCACGTCTTCGGGATGGGAGAAGGCCAGCCGGTTGAGCTCGTAGACATCCTTGATGTTCTGGGCGCTCTTGGTGAAGGAGATGATGTAGCGGCGGGCGGCCTTGAGGCCGTTGCGCTTCTGGATGGCCCCGAGCGCGCGGAAGGTGTCGAGCACCTCGTGGGTCATCGGCTGCAGATCGCCGCGTTCGCCGTGCAGACCATGTTCGCGGATGTCCGCAAGGGCGCGGGCATGC
>NZ_RRYI01000131.1 GCF_003931565.1 Caulobacter sp. 602-1 | reverse complement strand
CCTCAAGGCCTATGATGGCCGCTTCAAGGACATCTTCCAGGAAATCTACGACGCCGAATCCGCTGAGGCCTTCAAGGCCAAGGGCATCCACTACGAACACCGCCTGATCGACGACATGGTCGCCTCGGCGCTGAAGTGGTCGGGCGGCTACGTCTGGGCCTGCAAGCACTACGACGGCGACGTGCAGTCGGACATCGTCGCCCAGGGCTTCGGCTCGCTGGGCCTGATGACCTCGGTGCTGATGAGGCCGGACGGCAAGACGGTGGAAGCCGAAGCCGCCCACGGCACCG
>NZ_RRYI01000130.1 GCF_003931565.1 Caulobacter sp. 602-1 | reverse complement strand
CGTAGCGAGACTGAGGGGAGTCGCGGTGGCACCGGGACTCCCCTCAGTCGTCTAACGAAGACAGCTCCCCTCTTCAGAAGGGCGCCAAGCAAATGCTGAAATCAGTACTGATATTCCTTTGGTGTCTTCTCTCCGGCCGTGACCGCAAGCGGCAAATGGTTGCGCTTGGATGGGATTGGGCAGGTGCAGAACAGGCTGAATGCGCACGGGTAGTTGAACGCATAGTTGAAGTCAATATGGTCCAGCGTGAGGATATCCGCGGCCGTCAATTCGTAAATGCGGCCGATGCC
>NZ_RRYI01000012.1 GCF_003931565.1 Caulobacter sp. 602-1 | reverse complement strand
GCGACGTCGGACGACGAGGCGGCCAGTTGCTTGAGGCGCGACTGGGCGATGACCAGCTCGCCCACCCGGTCCATCAGTTCGTCCAGGCGCTCGGCCGGAACGCGGACGGTGTCGCCGCCGGCCTTGGCCTGCCGACCCTCGCTGGCGGCGACCGGCGCCGCGTCGTTGGCGATCACGACCTGCGGCGCCGCGGCGGCGCTGTCGATGGCTTCCATGACCGCGACTTCGGTCCGCGCCGAACCGACCTCCTGGATATCCAGCGTCATCTCGTCGATCACGAAGATGAAGACATCCTCGATCGCGTCGCGGCCGTGGTTGGTGACCAAGGTCACGTCCCACGCCAGATGGCATTGGGTGGGAGCCAGGTCTTCCAAGGTCGGGACCGCGTCGGTCACGGCCACGACCTGGCAGTCGCCAAGCTCGCGCAGTTCGTCCAGCAACGGCAGCGGGCGCAGGCCATTGACCAGCGCGTCGGTCGGCAGGCTGAACCTCACGCGCCAGACATGGGGGGCGGGCTCGGCGGACGCCTCGGCGGGCTCGACCTGGCCGGCGCTCTCGACCACCCTATGCAGGTCGGCCAGCAGCGTCTGGCCCGTCGCTTCCGAAGCCGGACGGCCCTCGGCCAGGGCGCGCATGTGATCCTGGCAGGCCAGCACGGCGCCGACCAGTCCGGAGGTGGCGGCGACCTCACCCTTGCGAACGCGGTCGAAGGCGGTCTCGCAATGGTGGGTGAAGGCGGCCAGGGCGTCGAAGCCGAACATGGCCCCAGAGCCCTTCAGCGTGTGGAGCCCGCGGAACACCGCATTGACCAGGTCCCGGTCGCCGGGGCGGCGCGCCAGATCAAGCAGGCCCTGCTCGATCCCCTCGAGTAGATCCTGGGCTTCCTGACGGAAGACTTCGATGGGGTTCTGACCGCTCATTTGGCGAGGACCTTCTTGACGACCCGGATCAGCTGTTCGGGATCAAAGGGCTTGGTCAGCCAGCCGGTCGCGCCGGCGGCCTTGGCCCGAGCCCTGACTTCGGTGTCGGACTCGGTGGTCAGGAACAGGACGGGCGCGCCCGCACCCGCGCCGGCGGGGCGATTGCGCAACGCGCGGATCATCGCCAGCCCGTCCATGATCGGCGTGTCGACGGTGAGGAGGCTGGCCATGTTCAGGCCTCCTCGCCCAAACGCCAAAACTCCCGAAGGTCGTCGCCTTCCAGCAGGCCGCCTCGTTCAAGCATGGTGGCGAAGGCCTCGGCCGGAGCCCTGGCCAGCGCCAGATGCCTGCCTTGCGCCGCGGCGCTAGCGCGCGCGGCCAGCAAGATCTGCACGCCCGACAGATCGACCTCGTCGATCGCTTGGAGATCGATCTCGACCCGGGAGGCCGAAGCCATCAGTTCGAGAAGTTCGCCACGCCGCTCGGCCGCGAACGGCAGGGTTAAGTCTCCCCGTGGAGCCCAGGTGACGGGATCATCAGCCTCACTACGAGCGCGCATATAGCCTCCGCCGGACGCCGCGTTTTGTTTCGCGGCGCTACATGGCGGGCATCGTGGGATCCGAGGGTGAATGCAGTTTTAAGCTTGGTTGCGACAAAGTTTCACATACCGAAGGTAGAGTTCGTCTGCACTAGAACTTTTATAGTCTCATAAAGATCTGTTTATTATGGGCTTATCGATAATTTCTGAATCTTGTTCATGCGTGCTGGTTATTCGAAATATATCGCGCTCAGATCTTGACCCTGGCGTTCTCTTCGGGCGCGGCTGCGGCCCCTTGTCGCAGGCGCTGCAGAGGCAGCGCCAGGTGGCTGGCCTGGAAGCCCCGTGACCGCTGACGATATCAGGCGCTCCGGGTCAGAGCGCGCGCCTCCGCTTTGGAGCTCTTCGCGCGTGACTTCGCGCTCCAGCGGCGTGCGACGACGCGCCACAGGCCGGGTTTACCGGATGGCGCCCCTTTCCGGCGACAACGGTCCCGCCCGATCGAATGTCGGGTCAGCGGGGGCGAGAATGCGCCAGACCACGACCAACCGATCCATTAATCTTGTGGCCGTCGCGGCGCTCGCGATCGCCGCCGGGGGCTTCGCCGCCCAGAGCGCGCGGGCCGACGACCGCGCCTTCAAGCTGAGCGGCAGCTACACGGCCGATCTCGCCGGAACGGTGAGTGGCGGCCTGGCCAAGCGCGGTCGCGTGCTCGACGACCTGCAGGTCTTCGGCGACCTCGACCTCGACAAGGCTGTCGGCTGGAAGGGCGCCAGCGCCCACTTCGAGCTGCTGAACAACAGCGGCGCCATGCCCAATGACGACGCCGGCACGTTGCAGGGCGTCGACAACATCGAGGTCACCCGCCAGCGCGCCCGCCTGTTCGAGGCCTGGGTCGAGCAGGGCTTTGGCGACAAGGCGTCGATCCGCGCCGGCCTCTACGATCTCAACAGCGAATTCTACGCCAACGACAGCGCCGGCCTGCTACTGGCCCCGGCCTTCGGCATCGGCTCGGAGCTGGCCGCCACGGGTCCGAACGGCCCCTCCATCTTCCCCTCCACGGCCCTGGCGGTGCGTGTGCGCTGGACGCCGAACGATCATGTCTACGCTCAAGCGGCGGCGCTGAACGCCAATGCCGGGGTGTTGGGCGATCCTGGCGGCGTCAAGACATCGTTCGACAACGGTCTGCTGCTGATCGCTGAGGCCGGCTGGCAGGGGCGCGGCAAGGTGGCGTTCGGGACCTGGCGCTACACCGACAAGCAGGACGATATCCGCTTCCTGGCCCCGTCCGGCGACCCCGCCCCGGCGACGGCGCAGGGCGCCTATGTGCTGCTGGAGCGCCACCTGACCGGCGACGTCGACGTACGCAAGACGACCGCATTCGCGCGCCTGGGCGTCTCCGACGGCGACACCACCGCCTTCAGGGGCGGCTGGCAGGCGGGCGTGCTGGTCGAGCATGTGTTCGAGAGTCGGCCCGACAGCGCCTTTTCGATCGGCGTCAATCAGGTCTTCCTGTCGGGCAAGTACCGCGACAACGCCATCGATGCTGGCCTGGGCCTGAGGCGTTCGGAAAGCGCGATCGAAGTGACCTATTCGGACAAGATCGGGCCGGTGACGATCCAGCCCGATCTGCAATATGTGAAGGATCCGGGCGCTGACGGCGGCGTCGGCCACGCCCTGGTGGCGATCCTGCGAGTTGGGGTGGAGTTTTAGGCTCCACCCCTTTCAGGATCAGGCGCTGGCGGCTTCCGCGACGGCCTCGGCGGTGATGCCGAATTCCTTGTAGAGGCGCTCGAACGGGGCCGAGGCGCCGAAGCTCTTCATGCCGACGAACTTGCCGTCCTCGCCGATGAAGCGCTCCCAGCCCATCTTGATGCCCGCCTCGACCGCCACGCGCACCGGCGCCGAGCCGATGACGGAAGCCTGGTAGGCGGCGTCCTGCTGGGCGAACAGCTCCCAGCAGGGGGTCGAGACGACGCGGGTCGGCTTGCCCTGGGCCTGGAGGATGTCGCGCGCGGCCACGGCGACGCCGACCTCGGTGCCCGAGGCGAAGATCGTCACCTGCGCTTCACCGCCCTCGGCCGCCAGCAGTTCGTAGGCGCCCTTGGCGCAGAGGTCGCCGCCGCTGGCGCGGACGTGCGGGGTCTTCTGGCGCGACAGGGTCATGACCGACGGGGTGCGCGGATGCTGCAGGGCGACCTTCCAGCACTCGGCGGCTTCCACCGCGTCGGCCGGGCGGAAGACCAGCAGGTTCGGGATGGCGCGCAGGGAGGCGACCTGTTCGACGGGCTGGTGGGTCGGTCCGTCCTCGCCCAGGCCGATGGAGTCGTGGGTCATCACGTGGATGACGCGGGTTTCCATCAGGGCGCCCAGGCGGATGGCGGCGCGGCTGTAGTCGGCGAAGGCCAGGAAGGTGCCCGAATAGGGAATGACGCCGCCGTGCAGCGACATGCCATTCATGGCCGCGGCCATGCCGAATTCGCGGACGCCGTAGTGGACATAGCGACCGGTGTATTCCGGAGCGTCGAACGCGCCCATGCCCTTGACCAGGGTGTTGTTCGAGCCGGTCAGGTCGGCCGAGCCGCCGATCATGTCCGGGATGGCCGGGATCAGCTGGTCCAGGGCCGAGCCGGAGTGGACGCGGGTGGCGTTGACCGGCTTGGTCTCCAGGGCCTTGGCGATGTGGGCGTCCAGGGCCTCGAAGGCGCCGGCGGGAAGCTCGCCGGCCATGGCGCGCTTGAAGTCCGAGGCGTGGGTCGAGGCGGCGAGCTTGGCTTCCCAGGCCTTGCGGACCTTGGCGCCGCGACGGCCGACGCTCTTCCAGGCCGTGGCGATGTCGCCCGGCACGGTGAACGGCTCGGCGTCCCAGCCCATGGCGACGCGGGCGTCGCGGATCTGGTCGTCGAACAGGGTGTAGCCGTGGCTGTGGGGGTCGCCTTCTTTCGGACCCGCGCCCTTCGAGATCAGCGTCTTGCACGCGATCATGGTCGGACGGTCCTGCTTCGTCGCCCAGCGCAGGGCGGCGGCGATCTTGCCGTGGTCGTGGCCGTCGACGACCTTCACGGCCCAGCCGGCGGCCTTGAAGCGCGCGACCTGGTCGCCGGTCTCGGCGATGGTGGCCTCGCCGTCGATGGTGGTGTTGTTGTCGTCGAACAGCACCGTCAGCTTCTTCAGCTTCAGGCGGCCGGCGATGCTGATGGCCTCGTGGCTGACGCCCTCCATCAGGCAGCCGTCGCCGGCGATCACCCAGGTGCGGTGGTCGACCAGATCCGGACCGAAGCGGGCGGCGAGGTGGGCTTCGGCCATGGCCATGCCGACGGCCGTCGCCAGACCCTGACCCAGCGGGCCGGTCGTGGTCTCGACGCCGGGGGTGTGGTGGACTTCCGGGTGGCCGGGGGTCAGCGAACCCCACTGACGGAAGTTCTCGATCTCCTTCATCGTCATGGCCTTGAAGCCGGTCAGGTGAAGCAGGGAATAGAGCAGCATCGAGCCGTGGCCGGCCGACAGCACGAAGCGGTCGCGGTCGTGCCAGTTCGGCTGGCTCGCGTCGAACTTCAGGAACTTGCCCCACAGGACCGTGGCCACATCGGCCATGCCCATCGGCATGCCCTGGTGACCGGACTTGGCCTTGTGCACGGCGTCCATGGAAAGGACGCGGATCGCGTCGGCCATCTTGATGGGCGAAACGGGCATGGGGACTTCCGTCTTTTCTATGTTTTGCGGAGCTGCGCGAGGGGCGCACTCGCATGGGTGCGCCCGGGGGTCAACCCGCGCGGGGCTTCTGGCGACATGTTGAGGACGCTATGCAACATCGTCCGGGGGCGTTATAGGTGGAGCCCGACTTATGCTCAATTTCAGCATAACCCTGAAAGGCCGGTTCCTTGGGTAGTCCGTCGTTCTTCTCGCCCTATCGCCACGGCTTCGTTCGCGTGGCCACCGCCGTACCGAAGGTGAAGCTGGCCGATCCGGCGACCAATGCACGGAGCGTGCTGGCTCTGGCCCAGGAGGCGCACGAGTCCGGCGTGGCGGTGATCGTGTTCCCCGAGCTTGGCCTGACCGGCTATACCGTCGATGACCTGCTGCAGCAGGAGGTATTGCTGGACGCGGTGGAGGCGGCGATCGCGACCTTGGCCGAGGCCAGCGCCGACCTCGCGCCGATGATCGTGGTCGGCGCGCCGCTGCGCGATGGCGGCCGGCTCTACAACACCGCCGTGGCGATCCAGGGGGGCAGGGTGCTGGGCGTGGTCCCCAAGAGCTTCCTGCCCAACTACCGCGAGTTCTACGAGCGACGCTGGTTTACGCCCGGCGCGGGCGTGACCGGCAAGACTCTGGCCCTGGCCGGGCAAAGCGCGCCGTTCGGGACCGACGTCCTGTTCCGCGGCGAAGGGGTGACCCCGTTCACCGTCGGCGTCGAGATCTGCGAGGACGTCTGGACCCCGACCCCGCCCAGCACCGCCCAGGCGATGGCCGGAGCTGAGATCCTGCTGAATCTATCGGCCAGCAACATCACCATCGGCAAGTCCGAGACTCGCCGCCTTCTGTGCGCCAGCCAGTCGTCGCGGATGATCGCGGCCTATGTCTACGCGGCGGCCGGGGCGGGCGAGAGCTCGACGGACCTGGCCTGGGACGGCCATCTGGACATCCATGAAATGGGCGCCCTGCTGGCCGAGACCGCCCGGTTCTCCGCCGGCCCGGCGTGGACCTATGCCGATGTCGACGTGGAGCGGATCCGCCAGGAACGCATGCGGGTCGGCAGTTTCGGCGACGCCATGGCGCTGAACCCGGCCAAGGTTCCGTTCCGCGTCGTCCCGTTCGTCTTCACGCCGCCGGCTGGCGATCTGGCCCTCGCGCGCGTCGTCGAGCGCTTCCCGTTCACACCGTCGGATCCCGCCAAGCTGCGCGAGAACTGCTACGAGGCCTACAACATCCAGGTCCAGGGCCTGGCCCGGCGGCTCGAGGCCTCGGGTCTGAAGAAGCTGGTCATCGGCATCTCCGGCGGCCTCGATTCGACCCAGGCTCTGCTGGTGGCGGCCCGCGCCGTCGATCTGCTGGGCCTGCCGCGCGCCAACATCCTGGCCTACACCCTGCCGGGCTTCGCCACCTCGGATCGCACGAAGGACAACGCCTGGGCGCTGATGCGGGCCATGGGCGTGACGGCCGCCGAGCTCGACATCCGGCCGGCCGCGACCCAGATGCTGAAGGATCTCGACCACCCGTTCGGACGCGGGGAGCCCGTCTATGACGTGACGTTCGAGAACGTGCAGGCGGGTCTGCGCACCGACTATCTGTTCCGCCTGGCCAACCACAACGCCGCCCTGGTGGTCGGCACCGGCGACCTGTCCGAGCTGGCCCTGGGCTGGTGCACCTACGGCGTCGGCGACCACATGAGTCACTACAACCCCAACTGCGGGGCGCCCAAGACGCTGATCCAACACCTGATCCGCTTCGTGGCCCATTCCGGCGATGTCGATGCGACCACGACGGCGCTGCTGGAGGACATCCTGGCCACCGAGATCTCGCCGGAGCTGGTGCCGGGCGAGGCGACCCAGGCGACGGAGAACTTCGTCGGCCCCTACGCCCTGCAGGACTTCAATCTCTACTACCTGACGCGCTACGGCATGGCGCCGTCCAAGATCGCCTTCCTGGCCTGGAGCGCCTGGCATGACGCGGGCAAAGGCGGCTGGCCGGCGGGTCTGCCCGACAGCGCGCGCCGCGCCTATGACCTGGCCGAGATCAAGACGTGGCTGGAGCTTTTCCTGAAGCGGTTCTTCGCCAACCAGTTCAAGCGCTCGGCCGTGCCGAACGGACCCAAGATCTCGTCGGGCGGCGCCCTGTCGCCGCGCGGCGATTGGCGAATGCCGTCCGACGTCACCGCCGACGCCTGGCTGGCCGAACTGCACGCGGGGACGCCAAGCTGACGAAAACTCTTCGTTCCATCACGCTTTGCCTTTAAGCACCCTTCGCAATAAGGCCCTATCAAGGGTCAAAGACTAAGACGTGGTGGGGTTTATCTTGGCATCGATCTATCCGGTGATCCTGTGCGGTGGCTCAGGCACGCGCCTCTGGCCGGCTTCGCGCAGCGACCAGCCCAAGCAGTTCCTGAAGCTGGTCGGCGACCGTTCGTCCTTCCAGGAGACCGTCCTGCGGGTGAAGGACATCCCCGGCGTCGCCGAGATCGTCATCGTCACCGGCGAGGCCATGGTCGGCTTCGTCGCCGAGCAGACCGCCGAGATCGGCGTCTTCGTCACCATCCTGGTCGAACCCGAGGCTCGCGACAGCGCCCCGGCCGTGGCCGCCGCCGCCGCCTATGTGCAGGGCCAGGATCCGGACGGCGTCGTGCTGATGCTGGCCGCCGACCACCACATCGCCCAGCCGGAGATCTTCGGCGAAGCCGCGGTGATCGCCGCCCGAGCCGCCGAGAGCGACCTGATCGTCACCTTCGGCGTGCGGCCGACCTCGCCGGCGACCGGCTTTGGCTACATCCGTCCCGGTGAGCCGCTGCTGGACGGCTCTGTCAACGCGGTCGCCGCCTTCGTCGAGAAGCCCGACCGCGAGACCGCCGAGCGCTATGTGCTCGAGGGCTACCTCTGGAACAGCGGCAACTTCGCCTTCAAGGCCGCGACCTTGATGGGCGAGTTCGAGGCCTTTGAACCGACCGTCGCCGAGGCCGCCAAGGCTTGCGCCGCCGCTCTGACGCTGGAGGCCGGGATCGGTCGCCTGGACCGCGAAGCCTTTGGCCAGGCCAAGAAAATCTCGCTCGACTACGCGGTGATGGAGCGCACGCAAAAGGCGGCCGTGGCCCCGGCCGCCTTCGCCTGGTCGGACCTCGGCGCGTGGGACGCCATCTGGGAGGCCTCGATCCGCGACGGCGACGGCAACGCCCAGGATGGGGATGTCGACCTGCACGGCGCCTCGAACGTCCTGGTCCGCACGACCGGGCCCTATGTCGGGGTGATCGGGATCAGCGATATCGTCGTGGTGGCCGAGCCGGACGCGGTGCTGGTCTGCCATCGCAACGACAGCCAGGCGGTGAAGATCCTGGTCGATGGCCTGAAGGCCAGGGGGCGTTCGATCGCCTCGCGCAAAAGCGCCGCGCCGAACGGGACCGAGACCCTGGTTTCGACCACCGGCTTCGATGTCGAGCTGCGGCGCGTCCCGGCCGGCGAGACGATCGTCGTGCCGGTCTCGACCGTGCAGCTGCTGGAAGGCGTGCTGGAGATGGACGGCGACGTCTACGCCGCCGGCGCCCTGATCCCTCTGGACGCCGAGATCCGCGCGCGGGCCATCGGCGCGGCGACGCTCCTGGTCACCAAGCCGCGATAGACTTGCCGGCGCGCATTCTCGCCGCCGAACCGCTCACCCTTCGGCGGGATGCGCGCTGACCGCCCGGTCGAACTCCGCGATGGCGCAGGTGATGTGATAGAAGGAGCTGGCCGGGGCCGGCTCCTCCACGAAGGTCTCGTCGGGCAGGTACTTGTCGCGCCAAAGACCGGGGACGGGCGTGCGCAGATAGGTCATCAGGCCTTCCGCGCCTGCCGCGGCCATGTCCCACCAGCGGTCTTCGCCGGTGATCTGGGCGGCCAGCACAGAAGCCTTGATCCGCTCGGTCTGGGGCCACAGGCGCGCGCTGTCGTCATGGATCGCGTAGTCGTCCAGCAGGGCGTTGATCGCCACGCCGCGCGCCAGGTCGACGCCGTGCGTCTCGCCAGCCTCGATCATCTTCAGGGCGGCGGCGATCGCGTCGTCGCGGCCCGCCAGCTTGCCCCAACGCAGCAGCAGCCAGCCCCATTCGAACTGGTGGCCCGGCTCGCAGATGCGGCCCTCGACGCCCGGCGCCGGGTTCCAGTCAAGATCGAAGAATTCGCGGATCTGACCGCTTGCCGCGTGAATGAACCTGGTCAGGGCCAGCCCGCCGATCTCGTCGGCCAGGGCGCGCCAGGCCGGATCGTCGTCGACCTCGTTCCAGGCCAGCATCGCCTCGAACAGGTGCATGTGCGGGTTCGACTGCAGCGGCGTGGTCGGCGGGTTGGTCTGGTGGAAGCCGCCCAGGGGGTGCTTGCGCTCGGCGCGGAGCTTCTCGAGCACATGGACGGCGATCGCCTTGGCCTCGGCCTTGCGATCCGGCAGCGCCTTGGCCACGGCCGCCAGAGCGAACATGGCGAAGGCCTGGTCGTAGGGATCGGCGGTGTCGTCGAGGCTCTCGCCGTTCGGTCCGACCAGGGCGCGGAACAGGCCGTCGGGCCGGCGGTAGGCCTTCAGATAGAAGGCCAGGCCGTGCGCGACCGCCTCGCGCCACGGGCCGGTCCAGCCCAGCTCGCCGGCCAGGGCGTAGGAGAAGATCTGCCGGGGCAGCACGCGGCCGCGGCGCGGGCCGTCCACCGGCTGGCCGTCGAGATCGATCTTCTCGAAGAAGCCGCCCTTCACATGGTCGGCGCCCGTCTCCCACCACAGCGGGTAGGCCGCTTCCAGAGCCCAGGTCTTCAGGCGGTCGCGCAGGCGGGCGGCGTCGGCGAAGGCGGTCATCGAGAGCTCCAGAGGATCACCTTCTTCTAGGGAGCTTGCGCGACGAGGCCAAGACGGAGGCGTGGCGTTTCGCAGCCGGTCGGGGTAGTGCTCGCGTCATGACCAGTCCTGCCGCCCTCCCTCCTCTGAAGGCCGTGTTCCTGGATCGGGACGGCGTGCTGAACGTCGACCACGGCTATGTCTCCGACCCCGCCAAGCTGACCTGGATCGACGGCGCCCGCGAGGCGGTGGCGGCGATGACCCAGGCTGGCCTCAAGGTGCTGGTGGTCACCAACCAGTCGGGCATCGGCCGGGGCTATTTCGATGAGCCGGCGATGGACCGATTCCATGCCGCCATGCAGGATCAACTGGCCGAGCTGGGCGGCCGGATCGACGCCTTCTACCATTCGCCGTTTCACGAGACGGCGATCGTCGAGGCGTATCGCGTCGCCGATCATCCGGACCGCAAGCCCAATCCCGGCATGATCCTGCGCGGCTTGGCGGACTGGAGCCTCGCGCCGGACGAGGCGGTGATCATCGGCGACCGCCATATCGACGTGGAAGCCGGCAACCGGGCGGGCCTTCCGGGCTACCTGTTCAGGGGCGGCAGCCTGCGAACCTTCGTGGGTCAGGTTCTGGGCGAGCGCGTCCCGGCGTTGAAATGAGGATCCTGCAGTTCGGCCGGACGGGCCAGGTCGCCACCGCCGTCCAGGCCGCCGCCGGCGGGACCGTCGAGGTCATCGCCCTGTCGCGCGCCGATTGCGACCTGCAGGACCCCGAGGCCGTCCGCGCCGCGATCCTGGCCGCCGACTGCGGTCTGGTCCTCAACACCGCCGCCTTCACCCATGTCGACCCCGCCGAGGCGCGACCCGACGAGGCTTTCGCGGTCAACGCCGCCGCCCCAGGCGTCATGGCCGCCGCGTGCGCGGAACGCGACCTGCCGTTCGTGCACCTGTCGACCGACGCGGTGTTCGACGGCCAGACCGATCGTCCCTATGTCGAGACCGACGCGGCGCGGCCGATCAACGTCTATGGCCGCTCCAAGCTGGCCGGGGAGCGGGCGGTTCTGGTTCACCCCAAGGCGGTGGTCTTGAGGATCTCGTGGGTCTTTTCCCGCTACGGCCGCAACTATGTCAGCTTCATGCTGCGCCTGGCCCGTGAGCGCGAGGTGCTGAAGATCGTCGCCGATCAGTTCGGTACGCCGACCGACGGCGAGGCCCTGGCCGCCTTTCTGATCGCGACCGCGCCACGCTGGGCCGCCGCGGCGAACGGGGATCCGGCGTTCGGCCTGTTCCACTTCGCCAACGCCGGCGAGACCAGCCGTTTCGACTTCGCCAAGGCCGCCATCGACCGCGATCCGCTGGCCAAGGCGCGCTTGGAACGGACAAGCCAGGCCGCCTTCGCCGAGCCCGCGCCGAGGCCGCCGCGCTCGCCTCTGGACACGGGCAAGCTTCAGAAGGTGTTCGGCTTCCGGCCCGAACCCTGGCGGACGGCGGTCGAGCGCACGGCCGACCGGCTTGTCGCCGACCCCGCCGCGCGGGCCTGACGAGTCTGGCGTGAAGCCGCCGCTCGGGCTAAACCGGCGCAACTCCCGACATAAAAGAGCAGCGCGAGCGACCATGCAGATCTTCCTCGACAGCACCGACACCAAGGTCATCGCCGATCTGGCCTCGACCGGCCTGATCGACGGCGTCACGACCAACCCGACCCTGATCGCCAAGTCGGGCCGTCCGATGCTGGAAGTGATCGCCGAGATCTGCGACATCGTTCCGGGCCCGATCAGCGCCGAAGTCGCCGCCACCACGGCGGACGCCATGATCGCCGAGGGCCAGAAGCTGGCCAAGATCGCCCCGAACGTGGTGGTCAAGATCCCGCTGACCCGCGACGGCCTGATCGCCTGCGCGGCCTTCGCCGACGAAGAGATCAAGACCAACGTCACCCTGTGCTTCTCGCCGACCCAGGCCCTGCTGGCCGCCAAGGCCGGCGCGACCTACATCTCGCCGTTCATCGGCCGCCTGGACGACTACGGCTTCGACGGCATGGACCTGATCCGCGACATCCGCGCGATCTACGACAACTACGGCTACGAGACCGAGATTCTGGCCGCCTCGGTGCGCAACGCCGCCCACGTCAAGGAAGCCGCGATCATCGGCGCCGACGTCGTCACCATTCCGCCGGCCGTGTTCGCCGATCTCTACAAGCACCCCCTGACCGACAAGGGCCTGGAGCAGTTCCTCAAGGACTGGGCCTCGACGGGCCAGTCGATCCTCTAAGGCTGTCCTGTAAGGGATTGCGCGTTCCCGGGCGGGCTTTCACTCGCCCGGGAGGCGATCAAGTGATCACAGTTTATTTCGCAGTGGCGAAGATGGTTCGCAAACGCGAACTCGTGCGTTAAGTCTTGGTCCGTCCACAGAGGGCCACGCACATGGTTCCGACTGCCGCCGAGACCGAAGTCCGCCTGGCTGGCCCCGAAGAGGCCGACCGCTTCTCGCGATTCCTCCAGGGCTTCCTCTCCGCCAATGGTTTTCCATTCGTGATCGTGCACGACACACCCGAGTTCCTGGGTCAGCTGCGCCGGGTCGTGTTCGAGGACGTCTGTCTGTCCCGAAAGTTCGCCAGCGAATGGGTGAACCAGCGCGGCACGGCCGGGACGGCCTGACCTCAAGCCGAGAGGCGAGCTTGGACCTCGGGGTGGTCCTTCCAGGCCGGCATCTTGGACATGTAGACGATGGTCTCGGTTTCAGCCTGGGCGCGCGGGCTGCCGCGCCGCTCCTGCCACTGCACCATGCGCTCGAAGCGCGTGGGGAAGTCCTGCAGCGCGCCGGCCTCGTCGACGCAGTACTGGCAATAGGGGCCGGACTCGATCGGCAGGCCGCAGCTCTCGCAAGCGTGGCTCATGGGCGGGTTCCTTTCAGGTGGGCGACGAAGTCTCGGAAATGATCGATCAGCGTCTGGCGCTGCTCGGGTGTCAGTCTGGCGCCGGCGGCGGCCAGGACATCGAGGTCCAGGACGTTGCGGCTTTCCAGCAGAGCGGCTTGGCCGGCGTCGGTCAGCCAGATCAGGCTGCGGCGGGCGTCGGCCGGATCGCGGTCGCGGGTCAGCAGGTCCTTCTCGACCAGATGATCGACCATCTCGGTCAGGGTGCTGGGCGCGCGGTCGACGTGGCGGGCGAGTTCGCCGGCGGTCAGCGGACCCGCGGCGGCCAGGTGGTCAAGCAGCGCCACGGTCTCGGGCGACAGCCGTTCGCGCTTGTCCCTCAAACGCCGGACCGCGGCGCGGTAGGTCGCGCGGAACAGGTCCTCGAAATCAGCGGCGAAGGCGTTCGTCATGAAGCGACGCTACGAGGGGGCCGATCCTTCGTAAATCCCGAACGAACACCCCATATCCGACGGCCCTGGCCCTCTTCCCTTCGTTCGTGAAACGGGCCTAGCTAGGGGAAATCGTTTCACCAGGCTGCGGAGCTGCGCCATGAACGACCCTAAATCAGGCCTTCCGAGCATCGCCGGTTCTGCTCTCGACCTGATCGGCCGCACGCCCATGGTCGAGGTCAAGCATCTCGACACCGGTCTTTGCCGGCTGTTCCTCAAGCTGGAGAACCAGAACCCCGGCGGCTCGATCAAGGACCGCGTCGCCCGCTCGATGATCGAGGCGGCCGAGGCCGACGGCCGGCTGAAGCCGGGCGGCACGATCATCGAGGCCACGGCCGGCAATACGGGCCTGGGCCTGGCGCAGGTGGCGACCCTCAAGGGCTACAAGCTGATCCTGATCGTCCCCGACAAGATGGCGCGGGAGAAGATCCTGCACCTGCGGGCCATGGGCGTGGACGTGCGCCTGACTCGCAGCGACGTCGGCAAGGGCCATCCGGAATACTATCAGGACATGGCCCAGACCCTGGCCCAGTCGATCCCGGGGTCGCTCTACGCCAACCAGTTCGAGAACCCGGCCAACCCGCTGGCGCATGAAACCAGCACCGCGCCCGAGATTCTGACCCAGATGGACGGCGATATCGACGCCATCGTCGTCGGCGTCGGCTCGGGCGGCACGCTCACCGGCATTGGCCGTTACATGAAGGCCCACTCGCCGAAGACCAGGATGGTGCTGGCCGATCCGGTCGGCTCGATCCTGCGCGACTATGTCGAGACCGGGACCTTCGGCGAGGCCGGCAGCTGGATCGTCGAGGGCATCGGCGAGGACTTCATCCCGGCCAACGCCCAGATGGACCTGATCTCCCAGGCCTATTCGATCAGCGACCGCGAGAGCGTCGACACCGCCCGCCTGCTGCTGAAGAAGGAGGGGATCCTCGCGGGTTCGTCCTCGGGCTGCCTGCTGGCGGCGGCGTTGAAGTACTGCCGCGAGCAGACCGAGCCCAAGCGCGTCGTGACCTTCGTCTGCGACACGGGCGGCAAGTACCTGACCAAGATGTTCAACGACTTCTGGCTGGCGGCGCACGGCTTCGACGGCCGCGAGCTGCACGGCGACCTGCGCGACCTGATCGCCAAGCGCTACGCCGAGGGCGGCGTGATCGCCATCGGACCCGATGACACGCTGCTGACCGCCTATAACCGCATGCGCTCATCGGACATCAGCCAGCTGCCCGTGGTCGACCACGGCAAGCTGGTCGGCATTCTCGACGAGAGCGACGTGCTGGCCGCGGTGGAGGCGGGCGAGGAGGCCCCGCGCTTCAAGACCCTGGTCGGCGCGGCCATGACCCGCGCGGTCAACACCCTGCAGGCCCATCAGAGCGTCGACGACCTGCCCGAGGTGTTCGATCGCGACGAGGTGGCCCTTGTGGTCGACGGCGAGGAGTTCCTAGGTGTGATCACCCGGGTCGACCTGATCAATCACCTGCGGCTCAGCGCCTGAAGGACCCTTCATGACCGACATCCCCGGCAAGAACCGCCTGGACTTCGCCACGCGGACCATCCACGGCGGCCAGTTCCCCGACCCCACCACCGGCGCGGTCATGGTGCCGATCTACGCCACCTCGACCTACGCCCAGGCCAGTCCCGGGGAGCACAAGGGCTTCGAATACAGCCGCAGCCACAACCCGACCCGCTTCGCGTTCGAGCGCTGCATCGCCGATCTGGAGAGCGGGACGGCGGGTTTCGCCTTCGCCTCGGGCCTGGCGGCGGCCTCGACGATTCTGGAAACCCTGGACAGCGGCGCGCACGTGATCGCCAGCGACGACCTCTATGGCGGCTCGTTTCGGCTGTTCGACAAGGTTCGCAAGCGCTCGGCCGGCCTGACCTTCAGCTTCGTCGACATGGCCGATCTGGCGGCCGTCGAGGCGGCGATCACCCCGGCGACGCGGATGATCTGGGTAGAGACGCCCACCAACCCGATGCTGCGCCTGGCGGATCTGGCGGCGATCGCGACCCTGGCCAAGACGCATAACCTCGTCACCGTCGCCGACAACACCTTCGCCAGCCCCTTCATCCAACGGCCGCTGGAGCTGGGCTTCGACATCGTCATGCACTCGGCGACGAAGTACCTGAACGGCCATTCCGATGTGGTCGCCGGCGTGGCGGTGGTCGGCGACAACGCCGCCCTGGCCGACCAGATGAGGTTCCTGCAGAACGCCGTCGGCGGGGTGCTGGGACCGTTCGACAGCTTCCTGGCCTTGCGCGGGGTGAAGACCCTGGCCCTGCGCATGCAGCGCGCCTGCGATAGCGCGCTGGAGATCGCCCGGTGGCTGGAACAGCACCCGGCCATCGAGCGGGTGATCTATCCCGGCCTGGAGAGCCACCCGCAGCACGACCTGGCGAAGCGCCAGATGACGGGCGGTTTCGGCGGTATCATCTCGGCCGAGGTGAAAGGCGGACTGGCCCCCGCCCGCAAGATGCTGGAACGCACGCGCCTGTTCACGCTGGCGGAAAGCCTGGGCGGGGTCGAGAGCCTGATCGAGCATCCGGCGATCATGACCCACGCCTCGATCCCGGCTGATCAGCGCGCGGCTTTGGGCATCTCGGACGGCCTGATCAGGCTTTCGGTGGGGATTGAGTCTTGTCGGGACCTGATTTCCGATCTCGACGCGGCTTTATCAGGCTGAGCAGGTGATGGTGTTCGCCTTCGCCCGGCATGACGGGCGAGGGGTCCTTGGCCTTGGTCGGGCGGGGCGGCGGGAGATCCGTGCGCGTCGGGTCCTCGGCCAGCAGGTGGGCGGCCAGCATCAGGTCGGTCTTGACGGGGCCGAAGTCGGCTGAAGCGGTCCAGGCGCGGATCGCGGCCTGGGCGAAGGCTTCCGACAGGTCGACGACCTCGATCATCACCGCGGGCTCCTTGCGGATGCGGGCGTCGCTTTCGGCGCGCTCGCGCAGGCGTTTGAGCACCATCACCAGATCCGTCTTCAGCGGCACCTTGAACAGCACATCGGCCCGCCGGCTGCGGTGGGTCGAATAGTTCAGGATCACGTCGCCGAACACCTTGCTGTTGGGGATCATGACCTTGACGTTGTCGGGGGTGGCGATCTCGGTGAACAGCAGGTCCAGCGATTTCACCGTGCCGTTGCGGGTCGCGGTCTCGATCACGTCGCCGACCCGATAGGGGCGAAACAGCAGGATCATCATTCCGGCCGCCACGTTCGACAGGGCGCCCTGAAGGGCAAGGCCGATGGCCAGCGAGGCCGCGCCCAGCACCGCGATGATCGAGGTCGTCTGCACCCCAAGTTGCTGCAGCACCGCCACCAGGCCGACGGCGATCACCGCGTAGCGGGCCAGCGAGGCGCTGAAGCTCTCCAGGGTCGGATCCGGCGTGTTGCGATGAACCCGGGCCAGGGTCCGGCTCATGAACCGGGCGGCAAGGCCCGCCAGCCAGAAGGTCACGACCAGGATCAGGGCGGCGACCATTAGGTTCACCGCCAGCTTGCCCAGCCAGTCCAGGAAATGCCCGAGCATGGTCTCGTCGGCCTTTACGTTGGCGAGCGACGGCAGGGACGCATCCGCCGGGATGATGCTGGGCTTGGTCTTCATAGGAGTCTCGATAGGCGCCCCCGCCGTGTTCGGTCAACGACAAGGCGCGTCGACGGTTCCGCTTGATCGTCCTTGTGGCGAGGAAACAGTCGGTTACATCAATTGGCTCGAAATCGTCGCGATCGGACACTAGAGGCTGCGCTCATGAGCATGCCCTTCATCGACCTCGCCGCGCAGCAGCGCCGGATCCGCGACAAGATCGACGCCGCCATCGCCAAGGTGCTGGACAGCGGCGCCTACGTCATGGGCCCACAGGTCCGGGAGTTCGAGGCCAAGCTCGCCGAGTTCGGCCAGGCCAGGCTGGCCCTGTCCTGCGCCAACGGCACCGACGCCATCGCCCTGCCGCTGATGGCCTGGGGCGTGGGCAAGGGCGACGCCGTGTTCTGCCCCTCCTTCACCTTCGCCGCGACGCCGGAAGTCGTGCCGTGGGTCGACGCGACTCCGGTATTCGTCGACGTTCTGCCGGACACCTTCAATCTCGATCCGGCCAAGCTGGACGCCGCCATCGCCGCGGTGAAGGCCGAGGGCAAGCTGACACCGAAAGTGGTGATCGCCGTCGACCTGTTCGGCCAGCCCGCCGACTATCCGGCGATCAAGGCCATCTGCGACCGCGAGGGCCTGAAGCTGATCGCCGACAGCGCCCAGGGGTTCGGCTGCACGCTGAACGGCCATCACCCGCTGCATTGGGCCGATGTCGCCACCACCAGCTTCTTTCCGGCCAAGCCGCTGGGCTGCTACGGCGACGGCGGGGCGGTGCTGACCAATGACGCCCATCTGTGGGACCTGATGGACAGCTACCGCGTCCACGGCAAGGCGGTCGGCCCGGATCTCGAGGGCAAGACCTTCGACCACGACCCGAAGTACCTGAACACCCGTATCGGCATGAACTCGCGCCTCGACACGATCCAGGCGGCGATCCTGATCGAGAAGCTGGCCATCTTCGCCGACGAGATCGCCCTGCGCCAGGTCGTGGCCGACCGCTACGGCGAGGGCCTGAAGGGGGCGGTGCTGTCCACCCCGAGGGTGATCGACGGCGGCGTCTCGGTCTGGGCCCAGTACGTGATCGAGCACGCCAACCGCGACGGCCTGGCGGCGCACCTGAAGACACAGGGCGTCCCGACGGCGGTCTACTATCCCGTGCCGATGCACCTACAGGCGCCGTACGCGGCCTTCCCGCGCGGCGCGGGCGGCCTGCCGGTGACGGAAGCCAAGGCCGAGACCGTGCTGGCCCTGCCGATGCATCCCTACCTGGCAGAAGCCGACCAGGCGAAGATCATCGAGGCGATCCGGGCCTTCAACGGCTGATCGAGGCCATCAGGTCTGGCGTCTCGCGCGCCAGGCCCTATATCCGGCGCACATGCGTCTCGTGCCGGGGCGTCAGTCCGCGCGAGAAAATCCATGTCCGACACCAAGCCATCGCCGCACCCCGGCATGGGCTTTGGCCAGTTCGTCGCCCTGATCGCGGCGATGATGGCCACCAACGCGCTGGCCATCGACTCCATGCTGCCGGCCCTGCCGCGCATCGGCGAGGCGCTGGGCGTTCACGATCCCAACGCCCGCCAGTGGGTGATCACCTCGTACCTGCTGGGCTTCGGCGTGGCGCAGCTGGCCTATGGTTCGCTGGCCGATCGCTACGGCCGCAAGCCGGTGCTGATGGTCGGACTGACGCTCTATACGCTCTTCGCCGCCCTCTGCGCCTTCTCGACCTCGTTCGAGATGCTGCTGATCGCCCGGTTCCTGACCGGCCTGGGCGCGGCGTCCACGCGGGTGCTGTCGGTGTCGATCGTCCGCGATTGCTATGCCGGCCGCCAGATGGCGCGGGTGATGTCGCTGGCCTTCATCGTCTTCCTGGCCACCCCGATCATCGCGCCGTCGCTGGGCCAGGGGATCATGCTGTTCGCCTCGTGGCGCTGGATCTTCGGCGTGCTGTCGATCTTCGGCCTGGTCGTCATGGCCTGGGCGGCGGTCAAGCTGCCCGAGACCCAGCATCCGGAGGACCGGATCCCGATCTCGGTCGCGGGCGTCACCTCGGCCTTCAGGATCGCCCTGACCGACCGGATCGCCATGGGCTACACCATCGCCGCCGCCCTGGTGCTGAGCGGCCTGTTCGGCTTCCTCAACTCGGCCCAGCAGGTGTTCGCCGAGGTGCTGGGCGCGGGCGATCTCTTCCCGCTGATCTTCGCGGCCATCGCCGGAAGCATGGCGGTCTCGTCGCTGCTGAACTCCCGGATCGTCGGGAAGCTGGGCATGCGCAAGGTCTCGCACTGGGCGTTGATCGGCTTCATCGCCTTCGCCGCCGCCCACGCGGCGATCGCCATCACCGGCCACGAAACCCTGTTGAGCTTTTCCCTGATGCAGGCCGGCATGATGTTCTGCTTCGGCCTGGTCATGTCGAACTTCGGGGCCATCGCCATGGAGCCGCTGGGTCACGTCGCCGGCGCGGCGGCCTCGATCCAGGGCTTCATCACCACGATCGGCGGTGCGCTGTTCGGTTTCGTCATTGGCCAGATGTACGACGGCACGACCGTGCCGCTGACCCTTGGCTTCGCCGGCTTTGGCGTGGCGGGGCTGATGACGGTGCTGGTCACCGAGAAGGGCAAGCTGTTCCAGACCGGCGTGGCCGCGCCGGCTCCGGCCGTCGCTCACTAGTCAAGCGGCGGTTTTCGACCGAGCGCGGTCCAGCGCCGCGTAGAGAGCCCGAATATCCAACGGCTTGGCCAGCCAGTCGGTCATGCCGGCTTCGCGACAGGCCTGAACCTCGTCGTCCGCCACCCCGGCGCTGAAGCCGATCACCGGGGTGTCATGATTGAGGCCTCGACCCGCCCGCAGGCGGCGCGTGGCCTCACGGCCGTCGAGACCGGGCATGTTGACGTCCATCAGCACCACGTCGAAGGCCTGGGTCTCCAGCTGCTTCAGCGCCTCCAGCCCGTCCAGGGCGGTGGTCAGCTCCACCCCCAGGGGCTCCAGAACCAGGGCGAGCGTCCGGCGGTTCACCTCGTGATCGTCGACGGCGAGGATTCGCAGGGCGCCGATGTCCGGCGTCGCGCCCTCGGGCTGGACGATGGGGCGAGGGGCCTCCTGAGCCTGGCCGGCGGGCAGGAGCAGAGCCAGACGGAAGATCGCGCCGCGTTCCGGACCAGGACGGGCGTCCAGCTCACCGCCCATCAGCCGGGCCAACTGGCGGCTGACCGCCAGGCCCAGACCCGTGCCGCCATAGGTCCGGGCCGTTTCCTGCGAGGCCTGGGTATAGGGCGTGAACAGCCGGCTCATGGCGTCCTCGGTAATGCCGGGACCGCTGTCCTCGACCTCGACAACCACCCGCACCCGACCGTCCTCGGCGGGCTGGGCGTGGAGACGCAGCGTGATCACCCCTTCCTCGGTGAACTTCACGGCGTTGGACAGCAGGTTGTTGAGGATCTGGCGCAGGCGGAAAGGGTCGCCGCGCACCCAGGCCGAGGGCTGCTCGCCGGGGGGCTCGCGCAGGGTCAGGCCCTTGGCGCGGGCGTTGGCGCTCCAGAAGCGGGTGGCGTCGCGGATCGCGCCAAGGACGTCGAAGTCGCGGTTCTCCAAGCTCATGGCCCGGGCCTCGATCTTGGCCTGATCCAGCATGTCGGTCAGCAGGCCGGTCATCAGGTGGCCGGCGTCGACGATCAGGTCGGCCGTGGCGCGCGTCTGGGCCGGAGTGGTTCCCGTGCGGATCATGTGCGCGCCGGCCAGGATCGCCGACAGCGGCGTGCGCAGCTCGTGACTGACGATGGCGGCCATGGCGGTGCGTTCCGACAGGGCCTCCTCGGTCTGGACTCGGCGGCGGTCGGCTTCCTCGCGGGCGGCGACCACGGCGCGGCGGTCGTTGTGCATCCGGCCCCAGATCGTGTGGACGGCCAGCATGAAAAAGCCGACGCACACCGCCAGGATGGTGACCTGCTCGTGGGCGGAGCTCCAGGCCAGGGCCGGCATGGCGGCCATGCTCAGCGCATAGGGCGTCGCGCCCAGATAGAACAGCGGCCGGCTGTCGACGCCCGAGGCGACATTGTTCAACGCCCCGCCGACCAGAACCATCAGGGCCAGGGCCATCAGCGGCGGCTGGCCGCTCTGCCAGAAGATCAGCACCGCGCCCGCGTGCACGGAGGCCATGGCCACCATGGCGACCAGCATCAGCACGATCCGCGCCTGAAGATGGCGCTCGGGCAAGCGGTCCTTGACGAACGGCCGGACGGCGAAGAACTCCAGCGCCTGCACCGACAGGCTGGCGGCCAGCCATAGCGGGATAAGGTCGGCGCGGCCGATCAGGCTCAACGCCCAGCTCAGCAGCGCGGTCAGGCCGACGCGGGAATAGACCTGGCGGTAGCGTTCGGTGGCGTTGACCCGCAGATGCGGCAGCAGGGACGCAAGGAAGGGGGACATCGGCGTACTCCTCGCAACCTTGCGTAGGGGTACATGGCAAACGAGAGGTGAACGCCGATCATGGATCGAGCATGGACTCCAATGTTTTGAGTTCGTCGGCCTCTCGCGAGGGCTTGTCCCAGCGGATGCGATTGATGCGCGGGAAGCGCATGGCGACGCCCGATTTGTGCCGCGTCGACCGTTGCAGCCCTTCGAAGGCGACCTCGAACACCAGGCCGGACTCCTGGTCGGCGCGGACCGAGCGCACGGGACCGAAGCGCTCGATCGTGTGGTCGCGCACGAACTTGTCGATCCGCTTCAACTCCTCGTCGGTGAAGCCGAAATAGGCCTTGCCGACCGGTGTCAGGGCGCGGCGACCCTCCTCGTCCTCGCGCCAGACGCCGAACGTGTAGTCGGAATAGAAGCTGGATCGCTTGCCGTGGCCGCGCTGGGCGTACATCAGCACCGCGTCGATCAGGTGCGGGTCGCGCTTCCACTTGAACCACGGACCCTTGGGCCGGCCCGGTTCGTAGACGCTGTCGCGGCGCTTGAGCATCAGGCCCTCGGAAAGGCGGGCGTCGCCTTCAGGCGGATCCAGGCGCAGGGCGGCCAACGCCTCCCAGGTCTCGAAGGGTTGAAGGGGCGACAGGTCGATGCGGGGTGTGGAGAGGCGCGCCACGAACGCCTCCAGCCGGGCGCGGCGTTCGACGAAGGGCAGGGACCGGACGTCCTCCTCGCCGTCCAGCATCAGGTCGTAGGCGCGGATGCCGGCCGGGAACGCCGCCAGCTGCTTGCCGTCGACCGTCTTGCGGTTCAGCCGCTGCTGCAGATCCCCGAACGGGGCCAGGGCGCCGTCGCGCAGCACCAACAGTTCACCGTCGATCGCGCCTTCGAAGTCCAGGGCTTCGACCACGTCCGGGAAAGCCGCGGAGATGTCGTCGCCGGTGCGGGTGTAGAGCCGCCGCTGACCGCGCTCTGATACGGCCTGGACGCGGATGCCGTCCCACTTCCACTCGGCGACGTAGTCGGCCGGATCCAGCTTGGCGAAGTCGACGGCCTCGTCGATCGGCTGGGCCAGCATCACCGGCCGGAAGCGGCCCGGCGCGTCGGGCGAGGGGCGCTCGGAGCGGCCTTCCAGCCAGGCGAAGAGGTCGCCATAGGGCGGCTCCATCGCGTGCCAGACCTCCTCGATCTCGCCGATCTCGACGCCGCCGAAATTGGCGCAGGCCTGCTTGGCCAGGCGCGAGGAGACCCCGACCCGCAGGCCGCCGGTCATCAGCTTGAGCAGCGCCCAGCGGCCGTCGGGGTCCAGCGCGTCCAGCCAGCCCTCGATCAGCCGCTGCACCTCGGCGCGCGAAGCCGAGTGCAGGGCCTCGATCACTTCGGACAGCTCCGGCGGCCGGTTGGCCCCGGGCTTCTCCGGCCAGACCAGGGCGACGGTCTCGGCGAGATCGCCGACATAGTCGTAGGACCAGGCGAACAGCTGGGCGTCCATCCGTGCTTCGACCGCCTTGCGGATGAAGGCCGGCTTGGCGGCGTTGAACGACAGCGCCCCGGTCAGGGCCGCCAGGGCGTAGCCGCGATCGGGGTCCGGGGTGTCGCGCAGGTGGTCGGCGATCAGGGTCAGCTTGGCGTTGCGCGAGCTGGTCAGGGACAGACGGTCGAGCAGGTGGGCGAAGGCGCGCATGGACATGGAATGTCGGCCGGCCCCTTTCCGTTCAGCTACGCGCCATAACGCGATGCGCCAGCCCCTCGCGCAAGGGGTCGGTCGATGCTAGATTGAAACAACTGTTTGAAATTTCCCGAGGCCAGCATGGACGAGATCCCCGAGGGCTTCGTCGCTCACAGCCGCAAGAGCCCGCTCACCGATCCGTGGGAGCCGCTCTATGCCCACTCCATGCCGGACCGGCTGGTGCTGGGCGTGCGCGTCCGGACCGAGCACTGCAACTCGCGGAGCATGCCGCACGGCGGCTTTCTGGCCGCCCTGGCCGATAATGGCATGGGCCTTTCGGTCGGCATGAACCTGACGGCCGCGGGCCGGGCGGCGGGCGGCCTCGTCACGGCCTCGCTGGCTCTGGACTATCTGGGTTCGGCCAAGCTGGGACAGTGGCTGGAGTTCGACACCGACTTCGTCAAGCTGGGCCGCTCGATCTGCTTCGCCGAGGCCACGGTGCGCGCAGATGGCGTTCCGGTCGCCAGGGCGCGGGCGACGTTCAAGCCGCTGGAGACCAGGGCGACGCCCTGAACGAAAGCCGCCGCGAAGGCCGAAGCCCTCGCGGCGGTCTCCATTTCAGAACGTCAGGCGGATCAGGCCCGCTCGTGCACAGCTTGCTCGGACGCCAGCGGCTGGGGCAGGCGGCTGATCATTTCCTTCGGGCAGACCTGCCAGAACTGATCCCGCACGCGGTCCCAGTCGCGCAGCAGGGTTTCGGCGAACACCGAATCCGTTTCACGAGCGTGCTCGGCGATCAGCGAGCGCAGCACGCCTTCCCAATAGGGAGAGGCCAGGCGCTGCACGACGATGCTGTCGGGATTGATGTTGTCCTCGAAGCGGTCGTGCTGGTCGAGCACGAAGGCCATGCCGCCCGTCATACCCGCGCCGAAGTTGCCGCCCGTCGGGCCCAGAATCACCACCTGGCCGCCGGTCATGTACTCGCAGCCGTTGGCGCCGCAGCCCTCGACCACGGTGGTGGCCCCGGAGTTGCGGACCGCGAAGCGCTCACCCGCCTGTCCGGCCGCGAACAGCCGGCCCGAGGTGGCGCCGAACAGCACGGTGTTGCCGATCAGGGTGTTGGTTTCCGGGGCCGCGAGGCCGCGAGCCGGCTTGATCACGATCGTCGCGCCCGACAGGCCCTTGCCGACATAGTCGTTGGCCTCGCCGGTCAGTTCGATGCGCAGGCCCTGGACCGCGAAGGCGCCCAGGCTTTGGCCGGCCGAGCCTTTGAGCTGGACGGTCAGGTGGCCGGCGGGCAGGCCCTTCATGCCGAACTTGCGGACGATGTGGCTGGACGTGCGCGTGCCGATGGTGCGGGCGGTGCTGCGGACCGTGTAGGTCAGCTGCATCTTCTCGCCGCGTTCCAGCAGCGGGGCGGCGTCGCGGACGATCTGGGCGTCCAGCGTGTCCGGCACCGCGTTGCGGCCGACGACCGTGTTGTAGGGCTTGTTCGCGCCCGGGTCGGCGCGGACCAGCAGCGGGTTCAGGTCGAGGTCGTCGAGGTGCTCGCCGCCGCGGCTGACCTGCGCCAGCAGATCGGTGCGGCCGACGATTTCCTGCAAGGATCGGAAGCCCAGGCCCGCCAGGATCTCGCGAACCTCCTCGGCGACGAAGGTGAAGAGGTTGATGACCTTGTCCGGCGTGCCGGTGAACTTGGCGCGCAGGGCCTCGTCCTGGGTGCAGACGCCGACCGGGCAGGTGTTGGAGTGGCACTGGCGGACCATGATGCAGCCCATCGCCACCAGCGAGGCGGTGCCGATGCCGAATTCTTCGGCGCCCATCATGGCGGCGATGACGATGTCGCGGCCCGTGCGCATGCCGCCGTCGGCCCGCAGGACCACGGAGTGGCGCAGGTTGTTCAGCGTCAGCACCTGGTTGGCTTCCGAAAGACCCATCTCCCACGGACCGCCGGCATACTTCACCGAGGTCTGGGGGGAGGCGCCCGTGCCGCCGACGCCGCCGGCGACCAGGATCACGTCCGCCTTGGCCTTGGCGACGCCGGCGGCGATGGCCCCGATGCCGGTGGCGGCGACCAGCTTCACCGTGACGCGGGCGACCGGGTTGATCTGCTTCAGGTCGTAGATGAGCTGGGCGAGATCCTCGATCGAATAGATGTCGTGGTGCGGCGGCGGGCTGATCAGCATGACGCCGGGCGTGGCGTGACGCAGGCGGGCGATCATCTCGGTGACCTTGAAGCCGGGCAGCTGGCCGCCCTCGCCGGGCTTGGCGCCCTGGGCGACCTTGATCTCCAGCTCGACGCACTGGTTCAGATATTCGGCGGTGACGCCGAAGCGGCCCGAGGCCACCTGCTTGATGGCGCTGTTGGGGTTGTCGCCGTTGGGCAGCGGCTTGTAGCGCGCGCTATCCTCGCCGCCCTCGCCCGAGACCGACTTGGCCCCGATGCGGTTCATGGCGATGTTCAGGGCGCCGTGGGCCTCCGGGCCGAGGGCTCCCAGGCTCATGCCGGGCGTGACGAAGCGCTTGCGGATCTCGTTGACGCTCTCGACGTCGTCGGTCGAGATCGGGTTGCGGTCCGAGCGCCAGTCCAGCAGGTCGCGCAGCTGGATCGGCTTCTGGGTGCGAAGGCCGTTCGACCAGCGGCGATAGAGCTCGTAGTCGCCGGTGTCGCACGCTGTCTGCAGGGTGTGCATCAGGCGGGCTTCGAAGGCATGGGCCTCGCCCGAACGGCGAGCCTTGTAGAGGCCCCCGACCGGCAGGGTGACCGCCGTCAGACCCCAGGCCTTGCGGTGCAGCTCGACCGTCTTGCTCTCGATGCCGGCCAGGCCGATGCCGGAAATGCGCGAGGGCATGCCGGGGAAGAACTCGGCGGCCAGGGCGCGCGACAGACCGACGGCTTCGAAGTTGTAGCCGCCGCGGTACGAGGAGATGACGCTGATGCCCATCTTCGAAATGATCTTCAGCAGGCCGCCCTCGATGGCGCCCTTGAAGTTCAGGCACACGTCCTTCAGCGACTTGTCGCCGAGCAGGCCGCGCTCCAGGCGGTCCTGGAAGCTTTCCTGAGCCAGATAGGCGTTGACCGCCGTCGCCCCCACGCCGACCAGAACGGCGAAATAGTGCGTGTCCAGGCACTCGGCCGAGCGGACGATGATCGACACGTACGAGCGCAGGCCCTTGCCCACCAGGTGGGCGTGGACGCCGCCGGTGGCCAGGATCATCGGCAGGGCGACGCGGTCTTCGGCGCTGGCCTCGTCGGTCAGGACGATCGCGCCGCAGCCGCGCAGCACGGCGTCCTCGGCCTCGGCGCGGATGCGGTCGAGATTGGCGCGCAGGGCGTCGCCGTCCCGGGCTTCGGGCGCGGGCAGCGGCATGGTGCAGTCGATGACCGCGACGTTCTTCTCGCCCAGCAGGCCGTGGATCCGCTCGTACATGCCGGTGGTCAGCACGGGGCTTTCCAGCACGTAGACGTCGGCCTGGGCCGCGTCCTGGGCCAGGATGTTGCCGAGGTTCTTGAAGCGGGTCTTCAGGCTCATCACCCCGGTCTCCCGCAGGGGGTCGATCGGCGGGTTGGTCACCTGGCTGAAGTTCTGGCGGAAGTAGTGGCTGAGCGGACGGTACTTCTCCGACAGCACCGCCAGCGGCGTATCGTCGCCCATCGAGCCGACGGCTTCCTTGCCCTCCTCGACCATGGGGGCGAGGATCATTTCCAGATCCTCGAGGCTATAGCCGGCGGCGGCCTGGCGGCGGGTCAGCTCCTCGCGGCCGTACTTGCGCGGCTCGGGACCGGGGCCGATCTGCTTTTCGAGATCGACCATGTTGCCCAGCCATTCCGTGTAGGGGTGGCGTTCGGCCAGTTCGTCGATGATCTCGTTCTCGCCGTACAGGCGGCCCTCGGCCAGGTCGATGGCGATCATCCGGCCGGGCGAGATGGCCAGCTTGCGAGTGATGCGGGCTTCCTCGACGCCGCACATGCCGGCTTCCGAACCCATGATGACCAGGCCGTCGTCGGTATAGGCCACGCGCAGCGGGCGCAGACCCGAGCGGTCCTTGCCGGCCACGACCCAGCGGCCGTCGGTGGCGCACAGGGCAGCCGGACCGTCCCACGGCTCCATCACGGCGTTGCAGTAGGAATAGAGCGCCTTGTGGGCGGCCTTCATCTTCGGATTGGCGGCCTCCGGCACCAGCAGGGCCTTGGCCATCGGCGCGTCGCGGCCGGCGCGCACCAGCACCTCGAAGGTGTTGTCGAGGTTGGCGCTGTCCGAGCCGCCCGGCTGGATCACCGGCTTCACGTCGTCCCCGAACTCGCCGAAGGCCTGGGCGGCCATCTTGATCTCGTGGGACTTCATCCAGTTGACGTTGCCCTTGATCGTATTGATCTCGCCGTTGTGGGCGAGCATCCGGAAGGGCTGGGCCAGGCGCCATTGCGGGAAGGTGTTGGTCGAATAGCGCTGGTGGAAGATCGCCACGGCGGCGGCGAAGCGGTCGTCCTTCAGGTCGGGATAGAACTCGTCGATGTGCTCGGCGAGGAACATGCCCTTGTAGATCAGCGACTTGGCCGACAGCGAGCAGATGTAGAAGTCGCTGATGTTCTGGGCGTGGACGCGCTTTTCGATGCGCTTGCGGCACAGGAACAGGGCGCGCTCCAGCGCCTCGCCTTCCAGGCCGGCCGGACCGGCCAGCATGATCTGCTCGATTTCCGGACGGGTGGCGTTGGCCTTCTCGCCGATCACCGAGGTGTCGACCGGCACCTGGCGCCAGCCGTAGATGTAGAAGCCAAAGCGCAGGGCCTCGGCCTCGACGATCGTGCGACAGGCTTCCTGGGCGCCCAGGTCGGTGCGGGGCAGGAAGATCTGGCCGACGGCGATCGGACCCGACCGCAGAGCGTGGCCCGTGCGACGCACCTGGTCGATGAAGAAGTCCTGGGGAACCGAGACCAGAACGCCGGCGCCGTCGCCGGTCTTGCCATCGGCGTCGATCGCGCCCCGGTGCCAGAGGGCCTTGAGGGCCTTGATCGCCAGTTCGACGACCTCGCGGCGCGGCTGGCCGTCGATGGCGCAGACCAGGCCGACGCCGCACGCGTCGCGCTCGGTCGAGGGGTCGTAGGCGTGGCCGTCGATCAGGGCCTGACGGTTCTTCAGATAGAGGTCCATCTCGCTCATGGTTCTAGATCCTCTCTCTTATTCCGCCGCGATCAGCGCGGGCGCGCCGACCTTGGCCTGCAGGTAACGGTGGATGGCGTCGGCGGCGTCGCGGCCGTCCTTGATCGCCCAGACGACCAGCGAAGCGCCGCGGACGATGTCGCCGGCGGCGAACACGCCGTCCAGATTGGTCATCTGATTGCGGACGTCGGCCTTCACCGTGCCCCAGCGGGTGACCTTCAGGTCCGGGGCCGACCAGGCTTCCGGCAGGTTCTCGGGCTCGAAGCCGAGGGCCTTCAGCACCAGCTGGGCGGGGCGGTCGAAGTCGCCGCCGGGAATTTCCTCGGGGCTCTGGCGGCCCGAGGCGTCCGGCGCGCCCAGGCGCATGCGGATGGCGCGCACGCCGGTGACGGCTTCGGCCTCGCCCGACAGGGCGCGCGGCGCGGCCAGCCATTCGAAGGTGACGCCCTCTTCCTCGGCGTTCGAAACCTCGCGCATCGAGCCCGGCATGTTGGCCTTGTCGCGGCGATAGAGGCAGGTGACCGACTTGGCGCCCTGGCGGATGGCCGTACGGACGCAATCCATGGCGGTGTCGCCGCCGCCGACCACGACCACGTCCTTGCCCTCGGCGTTCAGTTCGCCGGACTCGTAGACCGGCACGCTGTCGCCCAGGCCCACGCGGTTGGAGGCGATCAGATAGTCCAGGGCGGGCGCCACGCCCTTGCTGCCGCCGCCCGGAACGGTCAGGTCGCGCGCGGCGTAGACGCCGACGGCGATCAGCACCGCGTCGTGCTTTCCGCGCAGGTCCTCGAGCGTGGCGTCCTTGCCGACCTCGAAGCCCAGCTTGAACTCGACGCCGCCTTCGGCCAGGCGGCGGGTGCGGCGCTCGACGACGTCCTTCTCCAGCTTGAAGCCGGGGATGCCGTAGATCAGCAGGCCGCCGGCGCGGTCGTGGCGGTCATAGACGGTGACGTCGTAGCCAGCCTCGCGCAGCATCTCTGCCGCCGCCAGGCCGGCGGGGCCCGCACCGATCACGCCGACCGACTGACCGCGCGCTTCGCCGGCGACCAGCGGCTTCACCCAGCCCATCTCCCAGGCCTTGTCGGTCAGGTAGCGCTCGACCGAGCCGATCGTCACCGTGCCGTGACCGGATTGCTCGATAACGCAATTGCCCTCGCACAGGCGATCCTGCGGGCAGATCCTGCCGCACACTTCCGGCATGGAATTGGTCGCCTGCGAGAGGGCGTAGGCTTCTTCCAGGCGGCCCTCGGCCGTCATTCTCAGCCAATCGGGGATGTTGTTGTGCAGCGGGCAATGAGTCTGACAGAACGGCACGCCGCATTGCGAGCAGCGCGAGGCCTGCTCGGTCGCTTTCGCGTCGATGAAGTCCGCGTAGATCTCGTGGAAGTCGCCCGAACGCTCAGTCGCCGCGCGCTTTTCAGGCGTCTTGCGGGCTACCGTCGTGAATTTCAGCATGCGTTCGGCCATGCGACTTCCCTCGTCTCCCTGACGGGAGAAAAATTGCTCTCGACGGCCTCATACGGACTCTTTCAGGCAAGAAGAATGTCATGGTCAAATAAATAGACTTATATATCCATGTTAGGGGTGCGGTCTTTGAGATCGACTCGCAAATCGTCCTCATAATAGTCTACTTTGTGGATTTACGACCTGTTTACCGTGTCGGGCGCAGGCCAGTACGGGATTTTGGAGCCGAACAATGCCTGACTGGCTGAGCGCGATCATTCTGGGTCTGGTCGAGGGGCTGACGGAGTTCATACCCGTCTCCTCGACCGGTCACCTGCTGCTGGCCAAGGAGGCCCTGAGGCTGAAGGACCCGTCCTGGGACACCTTCATCGTGCTGATCCAGTTGGGCGCGATCCTTGCGGTGGTCGCCCTCTATTTCCAGAAGCTGTGGGGCGTGCTGATCGGCCTGCCCACGAAGCCCGAGGCGCGGCGCTTCGCGCTCAGCGTCATCATCGCGGTGATCCCGGCCTTCGCGGCGGGCCTGCTGCTGCACGACATGATCAAGACGTTCCTGTTCGAGAGCCCGCTGATCATCTGCTGGTCGCTGCTGATCGGCGGGGTGATCCTGCTGTTCATCGACAAGAAGGCGCCGCCGGCCGTCGATCACGACGCCATGAACCTGCCGCTGCACAAGGTGCTGATCGTCGGCCTGTTCCAGTGCCTGTCCTTGGTCCCCGGCGTGTCGCGCTCGGGTTCGACCATCGTCGGCTCCATGCTGTTCGGCATCGAGCGTCGGGCCGCCGCCGAGTTCAGCTTCTTCATGGCGATCCCGATCATGGTCGGGGCCTTCGCCCTGGACGTCTACAAGAACCGCGACGCCCTGGACGCCGGCCATGTCGGCGTGGTGGCCATTGGCTTCGTCGTGTCGTTCCTGTCGGGCCTGGTGGTCGTGAAGTACATGCTCGACTTCATCGGCAAGCGCGGCTTCGCCCCGTTCGCCTGGTGGCGGATCGTGGTGGGGGTCGGCGGCCTGGCGGTGCTTTACCTGCGCTCCTGATCCAACCGGCGACGCCGGCGAAAGAAAAAGGGCGGACGCCGCGCGGCGTCCGCCCTTTGTCGTCTTGGTGAGGCGCGTGTCGCCTAGAACGCGCCCGCGGGGGTCTCGGCGTACTGGCCGCCCTTACGATAGCGGTAGAGATAGGTCGGGACCACGGCCTCGACGCTCGTGCCGACCACGCCGGCCTCGGCCAGGCCCGGCAGGCCGTGCTCGGCGACATTGTCGACCTTCAGCATCTCGACCTGGTCGCTGGTCAGCGGCGGCGGCAGGATCCCGGCGACCATGTCGCCCAGCGCGCCGATCAGCGAGGCCACCGGCCAGGGCAGCGGGGCCAGCGGCCGGGCGCGGCCGGTCTCGGTCAGGATGAGCTGCATGATCTCGCGCATCGTGTAGACGGTCGGCCCGCCCAGTTCATAGGTCACGCCGACGGCCGCGGGGCTGGCGGCGGCCTTGGCGATCACGGCGGCGACGTCGGCGACGAACACCGGCTGGACGCGGCTGTCGCCGCCGACCAGCGGCATCACGGGCGACAGGGCGGCGATCTGGGCGAACCTGTTGAAGAACTTGTCATCGACGCCGAACACCAGCGACGGGCGGACGATGGTCGCGCCCGGGAAGGCGGCGCGGACGGCGGCCTCGCCCTCGGCCTTGGTGCGGAAGTACTTCGACTCCGACTCGGCGTTGGCGCCCAGGGCGCTCATGTGGACCAGATGCTTCACGCCGGCCTTGGCGGCGGCCTGGGCCACGTTCTGGGCGGCCATGACATGGATCGACTGGAACTTCTGGCGACCGCTCTCCCAGAGCACGCCCACCAGATTCACGCAGGCCTCGGCGCCGTCCAGGGCGCGGGCGATCGAGGCTGGATTGCGGACATTGGCCTGGACCACCTCGATCTGGCCGACGTCGCCCAGCATCCGCATGCGATAGGCGAGATTGGGCTGGCGCACGGCCACCCGCACGCGATGGCCCGCCTTGGCGAGCGCCCGCACGACCTGGCCGCCCACGAAACCGGAGCCGCCGAACACCGTGACCAGACCTTGCATCTTCATTCCTCGTCGCATGCGATGACTCTACCGCGATAACGGGGGAATTAGACGACTGAGCGCGGCTTCGCAATGAAATCGCGACTTATCGATTTTTGTCTGTTGACGGCGTCAGAAGCTTTCCCTAAACGTCCCGGCCTCGCAGCGACCTACCCGGTTGCGCAGCGGGCCCAGGTGGCGGAATTGGTAGACGCGCTGGCTTCAGGTGCCAGTGACCGAAAGGTCGTGGAGGTTCGAGTCCTCTCCTGGGCACCACCCCTTTACCGAGCTTCTTTCGAGAAGCGGGGGTGGCGCCAAAAAATCCTCCGGATGCTAATTCGTTCATCGTGAGTATAAGTGTCGCGCGTTCCAATCGGGCGCGTGGTTGAACGCGCTCGCGCGGGCGCGATGTGATCGCCGGAGTTTGAGACTTGGCTAATTTCGTTCACGAGGGCGATCTGCCCGACGGCGTTTTCTCGGGCGCCGGCGTCATCGCCATCGATTCGGAGACCATGGGTCTGCGCCTTGGCCGCGATCCGTTGTGCGTGGTCCAGCTGTCGGCGGGCGACGGCGACGCGCACGTGGTGCGCCTGAATCGCGCGACCTATGACTGCCCGAACCTGAAGGCCCTGCTGACCGATCCGGCCGTGCTGAAGCTTTTTCACTTCGGCCGCTTTGATATCGCCATGTTCGAACTCCATCTGGGCGTGGTGACCGCGCCCGTCTACTGCACCAAGATCGCCTCGAAGCTGGCCCGCACCTATACCGACCGCCACGGCCTGAAGGACGTGACGCGCGAGCTGCTGGGCGTGGAGCTGTCGAAGGTGCAGCAGTCGTCGGACTGGGGCGCGCCGTCGCTGAGCGCCGACCAGGTGGCCTACGCCGCCTCGGACGTGCTGCACCTGCACGCGCTGCGCCTGAAGCTGAACACCATGCTCGAGCGCGAAGGCCGCATGGCCCTGGCGCAACACGCCTTCGACTATCTCCCCCACCGCGCCTCGCTCGACCTGGCCGGCTGGGAAGAGATGGACATCTTCGCCCACAGCTGACGGACGCGATGCAACCGACCGCGGTCATGACCGGACGAACGATGAGCGCCGACCTCGCGCGCTGGCGTCGCCGCTCGCGCCGCGTTCTGGCCGCGCGCATCATCCTGCCGGCCGCGATCGCGGGCCTGTTGCTGATCGTCGCCTCGCAGGTCGGCTGGCGAACCTACATGGCCGCCACCCACCCGCCGACCGAGGCCAAGACCGAGATCCGCCTGATCACCCCGCGCTTCTACGGTCAGTCGACCGATGGCCGCAGCTTCATGATCACGGCGCGCTCGGCGATCCGCGACGACAACGACCCGCGCCGCATCATCCTGGACGAGCCGGCGCTGACCCTGGACCTGGGCTCGCCCACGCCGACGCGGATGACCGCCAAGCACGGCGTCTACCGCCAGGACAATTTCGGCCTGAGCCTGAAGGACGATGTCCGTCTGGACGATGGCGCCGGTTATCGCTTCGCGTCCGAGGAGTCGTTCGTCGACACCAAGACCGGCGATGTCACCGGCGAGACGATAATGAACGGCGAAGGCCCCAGCGGGCAGGTGCAATCCAACGCCTACTCCGTATATGACAAGGGCGATCGCGTCATCTTCCGGGGTGGGGTTCGCGCCCGGTTCGAACGGCAGTAAAGAAGATCAATGGCGCAGGTTCGCTTTGGATGCGGCCGCGACGGATGAGGACATGGTTCTGATGAAGCGATGGACGGCGGCGGCGGTGACGACCGCGTTGATCCTTGGTGGGATTGGGGCCAGCGGCGCGGCCTACGCCCAAGACTCGAGCACGCCGGTCGATGTTTCCGCCGACAACCAGGAAACCATCAACAGCAAGTGCATCACGATCTTCACGGGCAATGTGGAGATCCTGCAGAACCGCTCGCGCCTGCGCGCCCAGAAGGTGACGGTGTACAGCGCCCGCAAGGCCGGGACGACGGCGGACGGGGCCAACGCCTGCGGCGCGGCCCAGCGCATGGAGGCCGAGGGCGGCGTCTATATGGTCAGCGACACGCAGACCGCCCGCGGCGACCGCGCCGTCTACACCTTCGACAACAATATCGCGATCGTCACCGGCGACGTGGTGCTGGTGAAGGGCAAGGACGTGGCGCGCGGCGACAAGTTGACGGTCAACACCAAGACCAACGACGCCCGGCTGGAGTCGAACAGCGCCAGCAAGAGCCAGCGCCGGGTGCGGGCGGTGTTCTATCAGGACGACAAGAAGACCGACGCGCCGGCCGCGCCCGCCCAGCCCGCCGCCCCGCGCTAGGATCCTCCATGACCCTGACCTCCAACGACATGGACGGCCTGTTCGTCGATTCCGTGGGCAAGTCGTTCGGCGACCGTCCGGTCGTCAAGAACGTCTCCCTGCGCCTCAAGCGCGGCGAGGTCGCCGGCCTGCTCGGCCCGAACGGCGCGGGCAAGACGACCTGCTTCTACATGGTCACGGGTCTGATCGCCGCCGACTACGGCGCGATCTATCTCGACGGCGAGAACATCACCGCCCAGCCGATGTTCCAGCGCGCCCGTCTCGGCGTCGGCTATCTGCCGCAGGAAGCCTCGATCTTCCGGGGCATGACGGTCGAGCAGAACGTCATGGCCGTCGTGGAGATGCGCCAGAAGGACCCGCGCAAGGCGCGCGAGCAGGTCACCAGCATTCTGGAAGAGCTGCGCATCACCCACATCCGCAAGTCGCCGGCCGTCGCCCTGTCGGGCGGTGAGCGCCGCCGCGTGGAAATCGCCCGCGCCCTGGCCTCGGAACCGTCGTTCATGCTGCTGGACGAGCCGTTCGCCGGCATCGATCCGCTGGCCATCGCCGACATCCGCGACGTGATCGGCTATCTCAAGAGCCGTGGCATCGGCATCCTGATCACCGACCACAACGTGCGCGAGACGCTGGACATCATCGACCGCGCCTCGATCATCCACGCCGGTGAGGTGCTGTTCGAGGGCTCGCCGCGCGAGATCGTCGAGAACCCGGAAGTAAAGCGCGTCTATCTGGGCGACAGCTTCAGCGAACCCCGCCTCGGGGATTAAAAAAGACGAGGCGATCAAGGCGCGCGGGAGTCTAGGAAAGGCTTCCGTGTTCAGCCTCCGCGCCTGGGTCAAGCCCTTGGCCCGCAAGGGTTAAGGCCTCTCGCACGATATTTTCCGAGACGGAACGTCGCACCGGCCCAAGAATTGCAGGCGTTGGCGACCCGTTAACCAAACAGGCCCTTCAATGGCGATCGAAGTATTCGATTTGTCAGGAGGGCGCATTGGCGCTCAGCCACCGCCTCGAGATCCGTCAGGGTCAGGGCCTCGTCATCACTCCACAGCTGCAGCAGGCCATCAAGCTGCTGCAACTGTCGAACATCGAGCTCGACGCCTTCGTCGAGGCGGAGCTGGAGCGTAACCCGCTCCTGCAACGCGACGAGGGTGAGCACGAGCCGGCTGGCGAGGTCGAGGCCGTCCGCGACGCCAGCCTGACCCATGTCGACGCCGTGGCCGACACCACGGCCGGTCGCGAGATGGATACGCCGCACGAGGATGTCTCGCCGGGCGAACGCGCCACCGGCGACGGCGCGGAAGCCGGCGCCGAGCACGCCGGCGGTCAGATCGACTGGTCCCGCGCTGGCGGCGGCGGCTCCTTCGAAAGCGACGACGGCTACGAGCGCGCCCTGACCGACGTCCCGACCTTGGCCGCCCACCTGCGCGCGCAACTGGTCCAGGCGGCGCTCAGCCCCGCCCGCAACGCCGTCGCCGAGATCCTGATCGACGCCGTCGACGAGGGGGGCTATCTGCGTCTGGACGTCATCGAACTGGCCGAGCGCCTCGGTTGTCCGCTGGAGATGGTCGAGGAGACGCTCGCCATCCTGCAGGGCTTCGAGCCGGTCGGCGTCTTCGCCCGCGACGTCCGCGAGTGCCTGGCGCTGCAGCTGAAGGATCAGAACCGCTACGACCCCGCCATGGCCGCCATGCTCGATAATCTCGAGCTGCTGGCCAAGCGCGACATGGCCGCCCTGCGGCGGCTGTGCGGCGTCGACGACGAGGACCTGCGCGAGATGGTCGCCGAGATCCGCGCGCTGAACCCGCGTCCCGGCGCGGCCTATCACAGCGAACCGGCCGAGACCCTGGTGCCCGACGTCATGGTCCGCGAGGGCCTGGGCGGCATGTGGCATGTCGAGTTGAACACCGACACCCTGCCGCGCGTGCTGGTCGACCAGCGCTACCACGCCCGCGTCGCCAAGGGCGCGCGCACCGATCAGGAGAAGACCTTCGTCTCGGACTGCATGGCCACGGCCAACTGGTTGGTGAAGAGCCTGGACCAGCGCGCCAAGACCATCCTCAAGGTCTCCAGCGAGATCGTCCGCCAGCAGGACGGCTTCCTGGCCTACGGCGTCGAGCACCTGCGCCCGCTGAACCTGAAGACCGTCGCCGACGCCATCGGCATGCACGAGAGCACGGTCAGTCGCGTCACCTCGAACAAGTACATCGCCACCCCGCGCGGCGTGTTCGAGCTGAAGTTCTTCTTCACCTCGGCCATCCAGTCGTCGGAAGGCGGCGAGGCCCACTCGGCCGCCAGCGTCCGCCACAAGATCAAGGGCCTGGTCGACGCCGAGAAGACGGAGGCCGACGTCCACTCCGATGACGCCATCGTCGAAATTCTCAAGGCCGCCGGGGTCGACATCGCCCGCCGGACCGTGGCCAAGTACCGCGAGGCCATGCGGATTCCGTCATCGGTGGAGCGTCGCCGCCAGATGAAGGAAGCGGTCTAGTCCCCTTCCGCGTTTACTATCGCCTGGAAGGTTGGAATGCACGAGAAGTCGCTCGCGGATGTCATCGAGGGTTTCGGCGAGGACTGTCGGCCGGTCCTGACCGTGGGCGAGATGCTGGAGGCGTTCGACAGCCGCGCCTTCGGGGCGATGCTGCTGGTCTTCGGCCTGCTCAACACCCTGCCGCTGCCGCCAGGCTCCTCCACTATCCTGTCGCTGCCGATCCTGTTCCTGGCGCCGCAGATCGCCATGGGCGCGGATACGCCGTGGCTGCCCAGGGGGCTGATCGAGAAACCCCTGAAGCGCGACGACCTGCGCGGGCTCTTCCGCCGACTGGCGCCGATCGTGCGCAGCATGGAGCTGATCACCCGTCCGCGCCTGCGACCGATGTTCGCACCCCTGGGCGAGCGGGCGATCGGCGTGGTCTGCACCGTGCTGGCCCTGGTGCTGGTTCTGCCCATCCCGTTGGGCAACCTGGCGCCCGGCGCGACGGTCGCCGTCCTGGCTCTCGCGCTGCTCCAGCGCGACGGCGTTCTGGCCCTGCTTGGCTACCTGATGGCCATCGGCAGCGGGGCGCTTCTGTTCGTCAGCGCGCACGTCGTCGTGATGGCCGTGCGCAAGCTCCTGAGCGTCTTTTCGGGGCTTCTCTGAGGTCGTCCACAGGCCTTTAAGGCGCCGCTTGACACCCGCCTGCGACAGGCGCGTTGTAGTCACATGCAAGTCCAAGTCTCCGGCAAGCATGTCGACGTTGGTGAGGCTCTGCGAGTGCGAGTCTCCGACGAAATCGCTCTGAGCATTGGGAAATACTTCGATCGCGGCGGCAACGCCGAGGTCGTGGTCAGCAAGGATGGCTACGCCTTCCGTGTCGATTGCTCGGTAAAGCTGGCTTCGGGTCAGCAGCTTATCAGTCATGGATCGGGAGGCGACGCGCACGCCGCGTTCGACTCGGCCCTGGCCAAGATCGACACCCGCATCAGGCGGTACAAGCGGCGGCTGAAGAGCCACTCGCCGGCGGCCACGGCCAAGCAGGTCGAGAACGCCGCGATGTTCGTCCTGAAGGCCCCGGAAGTCGACGAGGGCGAAGAGCACGACTGGGAAGTTGACGCCGACCACCCGACGGGCGCGCCCGCGGCGATGGTCATCGCGGAGACCCAGGCCGCGGTGAAGACAATGACCGTTTCCATGGCTGTCATGGAACTGGACTTGACCGCATACCCGGCAATCGTGTTTAGGAACGCCGCCCACGGCGGGTTGTCCGTGGTCTATCGGCGTCCAGACGGGAATATCGGCTGGATCGACCCCGAACGCACGAAGTCGCTGAACGGGCACGGGTCAACCGCGAGCTAACCGGATCCTTCATGGTCTGGCGCCGTCGCGGCGGATTCGCGGCGACGGCGCCAAGGCGGTCGGCATCTAGCGAGCTTTGTACGTCCATGACCATTGGCGATCTTCTGGACCCCGGAGCGGTGGCGCTGCGCGCTGGCGCGCCCGGCAAGCGCCAGGCTCTTTCCCTGGTCGCCGATGTCGCCGCCCGCGTGCTGGGCGTAGACGCCCACACCACCCTTGAAGGCTTGATGGACCGCGAGGCCGCCGGCTCGACCGGCGTCGGCGAAGGCGTGGCTATTCCGCACGCGCGCGTGGACGGCCTGGATCGCGTTCGCGCGGTCGTGGTGCGCCTGGATACGCCAGTGGCCTTTGACGCCCTGGACGACAAGCCTGTCGATCTTCTGGTGGCTCTGTTCGCGCCCCGCGACGCCAGCGCCCAACACTTGAGGGCCTTGGCGCGGGTGGCGCGGATGATGCGTCAGCCCGAAACCCGGGCGGCGTTGCGCCAGGCGCGTTCGGCCGACGCCATTCATGTGCTGCTGACCGACGAAGCGACCAGCACGGCCGCCTGAAAGGCCGCCCCGGCGGGGCGGCCCTCCAAGTCTCTAGTGGACGGACACCGGCGCCAGTTCGTGGGCGAGGGCGGCGGCGATCGCGGTGTCACGGTCGATCATCACGGCCAGGCGCGCGCCATCCGCGCGGCACACGGCATAGAGGGTCTGGTCGGGCGCCAGGTTGAAGTCCTGCACGCCCTCGGGGACGTCGGCGAGGATCTCGGCCGCCTTGATCGGCCGGACATAGACGAGGTCGGGCGCGCCAAGGGCAGCGAAAGCTTCGCTGGTGAAGAGCGGGCTGCTGTAGTGCGTGTTGGGCGTCATGATGACCACCTCCTTGATTAGGGAACGCGCCTTTCTCCGGCCGGTTCAGAGCCCAGATCGGCGGGGCGGGTTCCGCGCGGCGTTTCAGCCCGCGCTGCGAATGGGAATTCTCTTCACGAGACGCTCGGGTTCGGGCCGGGCCAGATCGATGTGCAGCAGGCCATGCTCCAGGGTCGCGGCGGTCACCTCCATGCCCTCGGCGAGGATGAAGGTGCGCACGAAGCCCCGCGCGGCGATCCCGCGATGCAGGAAGGCCCGCTCGGCATCGCCGCGGCCGTCGGCGCTGTCGCGCTTGCCGGCGACGACAAGCTGGCCGCCCTCGACCGTCACCTGCAGCTGGTCGGGCGAGAAGCCCGCCACGGCCAGGGTGATGCGCACGCCGCCGTTGTCGGCCTGCTCGACATTGTAGGGCGGATAGCTTTCCGACGCGGCCTTGGCGGCGCGCTCGATCAGGTCTCGAGTGTGCTCGAAGCCCAGCAGGAAGGGGCTGTCGAACATGATGGTCCGGTTCATCGCGAAGTCCTCGCTCAAGCGACTTCGTTCGCGGAGATAAACCCGAGGATCGGCGCCGATCCCCACGACACGACTTCAGATGTGGAGGCCGGGGGCGATCACTTCAAGGGGAAGGGGGGCCAAGGCGGCGGGGCCCGGAAATGGACAAGGCCCGGACGTTTCCGTCCGGGCCTTGATGGTGGAGCTAAGCGGAGTCGAACCGCTGACCTCTTGAATGCCATTCAAGCGCTCTACCAGCTGAGCTATAGCCCCAAATTTTTCTTCGAGAACCCGGAGGTAACTCTCGGAAATCCTTGGTCTCTTAGGCGTTTCCGACTTGCGTCGCCCCCCGAAGAGGCGCGGAAACTAGTCCGGGATTTTTTTGGGATCAAGCCTCTTCTCGAACTTTTTTCGAGAAAAGTGTCGCACCCCGGAAAACCCCTGTGGATAGCCGGTTTCGGGGATCCGAACCCGGCTATCCATCACGTGGCCGACCTCAAGGATCAGTCGTCGTCGCCCTCGCCGGGCAGGCCTTCGATCTCGTCGTCGAGATTGTCGTCGTCGTCCTCGTCCTCCAGGAACGGAACGTCGTCGGCTTCGTCCTCGGCGAGATCCTCGTCCTCGGCGAAGTCGACGCCCAGGTCGTCACCGCCCGCGGGGGCGGCGCCGGGCTCGACGTCTTCGTCGTCGGTCTCGATGACGTCCGGCTCGACCTTGTCGATTTCCGGCGTTTCATCGACTTCGTCCTCGAAGCCGTCCTCGTCCTTGGGCGCGGGGGCGGGCTTCTCGTCCTCGGCGTCATAGTCCGGCGTGATCGAACGAGCGCGGACGCGGCGCGACTTCAGCGCCTCTTCCGGGTCGAACGACTCGCCGCACTTGGGACACACGGCCGGACGGCGGCCGAGATCGTAGAATTTGGATTGGCAGTTGGGGCAAATTTGTTTTGCGCCCAATTCGGGATTGGCCAAGTGGCGACCCTTTGATCCGGATGGGAAAAGCGGCCGGTCACTTGCCATGACGAGAGCCCGCTGTCAAAAGCAAACCCCTTCGCGAAAACCACCAAGCACCAAGGAGCCGGTTTCGGCATGTCGTCGGCTGGATTAAAGAGCGCACCCGCAGGCGCTCTGCGAGGGATCGTGCGGGCCCCGGGTGACAAGTCCATTTCCCACCGATCGATGATCCTGGGCGCGCTGGCGACCGGGACGACGACGGTGGAAGGCCTGCTGGAAGGCGACGACGTGCTCGCCACCGCGCGGGCCATGCGGGCCTTCGGCGCGCGCGTCGAGCAGGAAGGCGCTGGCCGCTGGCGCATCGAGGGCAAGGGCGGGTTCGAGGAGCCGGCCGACGTGATCGATTGCGGCAACGCCGGCACCGGCGTGCGCCTGATCATGGGCGCGGCGGCGGGCTTTCCGATCTGCGCGACCTTCACCGGCGACAGTTCGCTGCGCAGCCGTCCGATGAGCCGGGTGCTGGATCCGCTGGCCCGCATGGGCGCGACCTGGCTGGGTCGCGACAGGGGCCGTCTGCCCCTGACGCTGAAGGGCGGCAATCTGCGCGGCCTGAACTACACCCTGCCGATGGCCTCGGCCCAAGTGAAGTCGGCCGTGCTGCTGGCCGGCCTTCACGCCGAGGGCGGCGTCGAGGTCATCGAGCCGGAAGCCACCCGCGACCATACCGAGCGCATGCTGCGCGCCTTCGGGGCCGAGGTGATGGTCGAGGACCGGGTCGTCGGCGAGAAGACCTTCCGCCACATTCGCCTGCCGGAAGGCCAGAAGCTGACTGGCGCGCATGTCGCCGTTCCGGGCGACCCGTCGTCGGCGGCCTTCCCGCTGGTCGCGGGGCTGATCGTCCCCGGCTCGGAAGTGACGGTCGAGGGCGTGATGCTCAACGAATTGCGCACCGGCCTCTTCGCGACCCTGCAGGAAATGGGCGCGGACCTGGTGATCTCGAACCGGCGCGTCGCCAGCGGCGAGGATGTCGGCGACATCACCGCCCGCTATTCCAAGCTCAAGGGCGTGATCGTCCCGCCCGAGCGCGCGCCGTCGATGATCGACGAATATCCGATCCTGGCCATCGCCGCCGCCTTCGCGGAAGGCGAGACGGTGATGCGCGGCGTCGGCGAGATGCGCGTCAAGGAAAGCGACCGCATCGCCCTGACGGCGGCGGGTCTCGAAGCCTGCGGCGTCGACGTCGAGGAGGAGCCGGAGGGCTTCATCGTCCGCGGGACCGGCCAGCCGCCGCGGGGCGGGGCGACCGTCGAGACCCATGGCGACCACCGGATCGCCATGAGCCACCTGATCCTGGGCATGGCCGCCCAGGCTCCGGTCGCCGTCGACGAGCCGGGCATGATCGCCACCAGCTTCCCGGGCTTCGGCGACCTGATGCGCGGCTTGGGCGCGACCCTGGCGGAGGCCTGACGTGGCGGGCTTCGTCATCGCCGTCGACGGCCCCGCCGCCTCGGGCAAGGGCACCATCGCCGGACGCCTGGCGGCGCTTTATGGCTATCCCCTGCTCGACACCGGCCTGTTGTATCGCGCCGTGGGCGTGGGCGTGCTCGCCGGGGCGGGAGACCTGGACGACCCGATCGCGGCCGAGGGCGTGGCGCGCGCCCTGGATCTTTCGGACCTGGACCGCGCCGAGGTGCGGACGCGCGCGGCCGGCGAGGCCGCCAGCCGCGTGGCCGTGCATCCCGGCGTTCGGGCGGCCCTGTTCGACCTGCAGCGCGACTTCACCCGCCGCGAGCCCGGCGCGGTGCTGGATGGGCGCGACATCGGCACGGTGATCGCCCCCGGCGCGCCGGCCAAGCTGTACGTCACCGCGCGTCCCGAGATCCGCGCCGAGCGGCGCTGGAAGCAGCTGACGGGCCAGGGCGAGGCCGTGGATTTCGAGGACATCCTGGCCGATATCCACAAGCGCGACGCGCGAGACGGCGGCCGCAAGGACGCGCCGATGACTCAGGCGCGAGACGCCGTCTTGCTCGACACGTCGGAAATGACTATAGAGCAGGCCTTCGATGCGGCCCGCCGTATCGTCGAGGACGCGCGCGCCCACCACCGGCTCTAGCCGGTAGGGCAAATCCACCGCCGACCTCGCCGCGATAGAGAGAACATCGCGGGACCGCAGACAAACCCATTTCATCCGGAATCCCGAGAACCGCTTTCTCCAGCGGCGCTCATCACAGGGCTTCCCCCAACCTACGAGACTAAAGATCAGCATGGCTGACGATATGAGCTTCAACCCGACGCGCGACGATTTCGAAGCGCTGCTGAATGACTCGATGGGCGGCCGCGATTTCGCGGAAGGCACCGTCGTCAAGGGCAAGGTCGTCGGGATCGAAAAGGACTTCGCCATCATCGACGTCGGTCTGAAGACCGAAGGTCGCGTCCAGCTGAAGGAATTCGGCGTCGACGAGAACGGCAAGGCCACCATCAAGACCGGCGACACCGTCGAAGTCTTCCTGGAACGCCTCGAAAACGCGATGGGCGAAGCGGTCATCAGCCGCGAAAAGGCCAAGCGCGAAGAAGCCTGGACCCGTCTGGAAGGCGTCTACGCCCGCAACGAACCCGTCATGGGCGCCATCGTCGGCCGCGTGAAGGGCGGCTTCACCGTCGACCTGGGCGGCGCCTCGGCCTTCCTGCCGGGCTCGCAAGTCGACATCCGTCCGGTCCGCGACGTCGGCCCGCTGATGGGCAAGGAACAGCCCTTCGCCATCCTCAAGATGGACCGTCCGCGCGGCAACATCGTCGTCTCGCGTCGCGCCATCCTGGAAGAAGCCCGCGCCGAGCAGCGCACCGAACTGGTGTCGCAGCTGCAAGAGGGTGAAATCCGCGAAGGCGTCGTCAAGAACATCACCGACTACGGCGCGTTCGTCGACCTGGGCGGCATCGACGGCCTGCTGCACGTCACCGACATGAGCTGGAAGCGCGTCAACCACCCGAGCCAAGTGCTCGCCGTGGGCGACACCGTTAAGGTCCAGATCGTGAAGATCAACCCGGACACCCAGCGCATCAGCCTCGGCATGAAGCAGCTGCAGTCGGATCCGTGGGACGGCGTTGAAGCCAAGTACCCGGTCGGCGCCAAGTTCACGGGCCGCATCACCAACATCACCGACTACGGCGCCTTTGTGGAGCTGGAAGCCGGCGTCGAAGGCCTGGTGCACGTCTCGGAAATGTCGTGGACCAAGAAGAACGTCCACCCCGGCAAGATCGTCTCGACCTCGCAGGAAGTCGACGTCGTGGTCCTGGACGTCGATCCGTCCAAGCGCCGCGTCTCGCTGGGCCTGAAGCAGGCCCTGGCCAACCCGTGGGAAGCCTTCTTGGAAGCGCACCCGGTCGGTTCGACCGTCGAAGGCGAAGTCAAGAACGCGACCGAATTCGGTCTGTTCGTCGGCCTCGACAACGACATCGACGGCATGGTGCACCTGTCGGACATCGACTGGAGCGTCCCGGGCGAAGAAGCCATGGCCCGCTACAAGAAGGGCGACGTGGTCAAGGCGAAGGTTCTCGACGTCGACGTCGAGAAGGAACGCATCTCGCTGGGCATCAAGCAGCTGGCTGGCGACCCGATGTCGGGCGACACCTACCGCAAGAACCAGACCGTGACCGTCACCGTCACGGAAGTCACGTCGGGCGGCATCGAAGTCCGCTTCGGTGAAGACGACGCTCCGATGACCGCCTTCATCCGCAAGTCGGACCTGTCGCGCGATCGTCAGGAACAGCGCCCCGAGCGCTTCGCCGTGGGTGACCGCGTCGACGCTCAGATCACCAACATCGACAAGGCGGCTCGCCGCGTGTCGCTGTCGATCAAGTCGCTGGAAATGGCCGAAGAGAAGGAAGCCATCGAGCAGTTCGGCTCGTCGGACTCCGGCGCTTCGCTGGGCGACATCCTGGGCGCCGCTCTGCGCGAGCGCGCTTCCAAGGAATAGTCTTCCTCCCCTTGTGGGTTGAAGTCAGCGGCGGCCGGAGCGATCCGGCCGCCGTTTTCTTTTGCCGGGCAGTTCGTGGTCATCCGCGCGGCGAAGGGTTGGCGAAGGGCGGCCGTTAACCGAACCCCGTTCGAGAATCTCACGCAACCCCTTGAAGACTCAGCCATCGTTGGGCAAAGGTCCGCTCGCGCCTTTCTCCTCCCAAGGGCGTTCCGGGGATATCGATGATCAAGTCTGAACTCATCGCCAGGCTCGCGAATGAAAATCCGCACCTGACGCAGAAAGACGTCGAACGCGTGGTCGGCGTGATCCTTGAGCGCATGATCGGAGCCCTGGAGGACGGCGGCCGCGTCGAGCTGCGCGGTTTTGGGGCCTTGTCGGTCCGCTCGCGCCCCGCCCGCACCGGTCGTAACCCGCGCACCGGCGAGGCGGTGGACGTCCGCGCCAAGCACGTGCCGTTCTTCAAGAGCGGCAAGGAACTGCGCGCCCGCCTCAACGCCGACGGCGACGAATAACAACAATCGTGACCCGGGGTTGACCCTGGACGGCGAACGCCTTCAGCCTTCGCGCCGTATTCGAGGCAGCGAGAGTTTTGTCATGAGCGTCGTCAAGGAATTCCGCGAGTTCATCGCCCGGGGCAACGTCATCGACCTGGCTGTCGGTGTGATCATCGGAGCGGCGTTCAACGGCATCGTCAAGAGTCTGGTCGACCAGGTGATCATGCCGCCGATCGGGCTGCTGACCGGCGGCCTCGACTTCTCCAAGCTGGAATGGGTGCTGCGGCCCGAGGATCCGGCGACCGAGGCGGTCGAGAAGGTCTCGATCATGTACGGCGCCTTCATCAACACCCTGATCCAGTTCTTCATCGTCGCGATGGTGGTGTTCCTGCTGGTCAAGGTGGTCAATGGCATCCGCCGCCAGGACGCTGAGCAGCCCGCGCCCAGCGCCCCGCCGGCTCCGACGCCGGAAGAGAAGCTGCTGACCGAAATCCGCGACTTGCTGGCCAAGCCTAAGGCTTGAGGCTCTCGATAGCCGCCCGCGCCGCCGCCTGGCCCGTCAGCCAGGCGCCGTGGGCGGTGGAGAAGAAGTTGGGGCTGCAGGCCTCGCCGGCGAAGAACAGGCGCTGGTCGACCGGCGCGGCCAGCACGGCCCTTGCGCCGGCATGGCCGGGCAGGGCGTGGGAATAGGAGCCGCCGGCGAAAGGGTCGGCGGCCCAGTGCGTCTCGGCGATCACGTGGACCTTCGATCGGATGCCGCCGCCGTACACGCCGACCAGCCCGTCGACCGCGAAGGCCGCCGCCGCGCCGGGTCCCTGGCCCTCCAGCGCGCGGGCGTGGGCGCCGCCCAGGAACACCTCGATCATCGGCCTGTGCAGCGGCCGTAGGTGATAGGCGCCGGTCGCCGTGACGCGAGGGTCGGAATAGAGCTGGGTCTCCGGCGGGAACATGTCCGGCTCGTCCAGCTTCAGGAACACCTTGTCGGCCAGGCCCAGCGGCAGGCCGGCGGCGGCGTCCAGCTTGTCGGGCAGGGCGGGCATGAATCGCAAGGCGCCCGCGGCGAGGATCGCGGTGGGCGCGCAGACGATCACCGTCCTGGCCGAAAGCGCGCCCAGCGCCGTCTCCAGCACCACGCGCGGACCGTCGTGGCGGATCATCGAGACGGGGCAGGACAGGCGCGTCGGCAGGCCGCCGCCCAGGCGCGAAATGGCTGTTCCATAGCCTTCGGCCACCCGCCAATTGACCTCGGTGTCTTCATAGGCGGCGTAGTCGCGCAGCGAGACCTGATCGAACTCCGCGCCGTTGTAGAAGGCGCTGAAGGCGTTCAGCAGCGGGGTCCAGGGGCTGTCGGGATCCATCAGGTCCGAGGCCGGGCGGTCGGGGCCGCCGTCCTTGGCGGCCGCCTCGAGCCGGGCGTCGAGGGCCAGGAACGCCTCGCCGAACGCGGCGCGTTCTTCGCGGCTGAAGTCCGGGCTGTCGGCGATGTTGGCCCAGGGCGGCGGGGTCTTGTCGAGCGTCAGGCCCAGGGCCTCGACCCTGGCGACCAGAGGATTCACGTCGGCAGAGTGCAGCCACTCGCAGCCCAGATCGATGGGGCCGACGGAGGTGGGGATCGTATGGGCGCGGCCTCCGAGACGGTCGCGAGCCTCCAGCAAGACACCCTTGAGCCCGCTGGCGGCCACGGCCTCGGCGGCGGCGAGCCCGGCGGCGCCGGCGCCCACGATCGCGATGTCGACCTCGTCCATGAGACCTCAATCGGATCGTGGGACCAGCCGTTCCCTTATTTGGTCAGGCTCGACGCGTCGAGGTCCAGCTTGTCGGCCGGGATCACCGTGGCGTTCGGCGCGGCCTTGGCCAGGTCCGCGCCCATGGCCTTGGCGTCGCCGGCGACGATGACGCTCATCTGGGCCGGGTCCAGCTTGGCCTTGGCGAAGGCCTGGACCTCCTCCGGCGTCACGGCCTCGACCTTGGCGGCGTAGCTCTGGATCTCGGTCAGGGGCACGCCGTAGACGGCGTAGTTGCCCAGAATGTTGGCCAGGCCTTCCGAGGTGCCGAGGTCCCGTCCGAAGTTGCCGACCAGCACCGACTTGCGCGCGGCCAGTTCGCCGGCCGAGGCCGGTTCGGCGCCCAGGCGGGTCAGCTCGGCGCGGGTCAGGGTGACGACCTCGCCGGCCGACGCGTTCTTGGTCTGCACCCGGGCCGAGAAGCCGCCGAAACGGCCTTGCGGCGTCAGGCTGGAGCCGGCCCCGTAGGACAGGCCGCGCTTGATGCGGATCTCCTGGTTCAGGCGCGAGCTGAAGCCGACGCCCAGCACCGTGTTGGCGACCACGCCCTGGTAGTAGTTCGGGTCGGCGCGGGTGATGGCTGGCTTGGCCAGCACCACGGCGGCCTGGCCTGTGCCGGGCAGGTCGATGACGACGTTGCGCGGCGCGTAGCCGGTCGGCGCGGCCGGCGGGGCCGGCGGCGGCGCGGCGGGCTTCTTCCACGATCCAAAGGCCTTCTCGGCCAAGGCGAAGCCGGCCTCCGGCGTCAGGTTGCCGGTCAGCACCAGCACGGCGTTGTCCGGACGCCAGTAGGCGGCATGGGTCTTGGCCAGATCCGCGCGCTTGATCTTCGGCAGCGAGCCGGGCGTGCCGCCGGCCACGTGGCCATAGGCCGATCCGGCGTAGAGCACGGGCGCGGTGGCGAAGGCGGCCAGCGTGCCCGGACGCTGGAACGAGACCGACAGGCCGTCCAGGGTCTCGGTGCGGACGCGGTCCAGCTCCTCGGCGGAGAAGGTCGGGTGCTCGGCGACGTCGGCCATGATGGCCATGGCCGGGGCGGCGTTGTTGGCCGTGACGCTGAGGGTCAGCGAGGCGGCCTCCCAGCCGGAGCCAGCTTCCAGATTGGCGCCCAGGGCCTCGGTCTCGCGGGCGACCTGGGTGGCCGAACGCGTGGTGGTGCCTTCGGTCAGCAGCTCCGAGGTCAGGTTCGACGTGCCGGCCAGGCCGGCGGGATCCGAGCTGGCCCCGCCCTTGACGGTCAGGTCGGCGGTGATCAGCGGCAGGTCGCTGGACTTGGCGACGATGACCCGCAGGCCGTTGGCCAGGGTCTTCTCGGCCGGGCTGGGCATCACGGCCGGCACCGGCGCGCCGATGGCGGGCGGCGTCTCGCGTTCGCCTTCCGGCGCGAGCGTGGTGACCGCGCCGTCGAACTTGACCGAGGCGACCTTCGGGATCGGCGGCGTGGCGTCCTTCTCGCCGGCCGGGCGGTCCTTTTCCGGCAGGTAGCGGATCACCGTGCGGCGGTCGTCGGCCAGATACTTCTTCGCCACGCGCTGGATGTCGGCGGCGGTGACGGCCTGCAGCTTGGCCAGGGCGGTGTTGGCGACGGCCGGATCGCCCTCGGTCTCAAGGGCGTAGCCGAGCGCGAAGCCGCGGCCGTCGATCTCCTCCCGGCGGCGGACGGCGTCGGCCAGCAGGCCGGCCTTGGCCTCGGCGAGCTCTGCGGGGGTGACCAGGCCATCGCGGACGCGGGCGACCTGGGCGCGCAGGGCCGCTTCGCCTTGGGCCACCGTCTTGCCGCCGGCCATCACCGCGCCGACATAGAACAGGCCCGGCTGGGCGTTGTTGGGGGCGCTGGAGAACACCGACTGGGCGATCTTCTGGTCGTAGACCAGGCTGTCATAGAGCCGCGAGGACTTGCCGGCCGACAGAACCGCGTCCAGCACCGTCAGGGCGGGGGTGTCCTTGTCGGCGGCGGCCGGGGCCAGCCAGGTGATGGCCAGCGCCGGCAGCGGCACGTTGGGACCGTAGGTGTTGACGCTCTTGGGGCCGGTGCGGGGCGGTTCGACCACGGTCACCTTCGGGATCGTTCCGGCCGGCGTCTTCAGGGGGCCGAAATACTGGTCGATCATCGCGTCCAGCCTGGCCTGATCGAAATTGCCGACGACGATCAGGGCCGCGTTGTCCGGCCGGTAGTAGGTGGCGTGGAAGGCGCGGACGTCGTCGACCGTCGCCGCGTCCAGCTCCTCGATCGAGCCGATGCCGGGGCGCTGGTAGGGGTGGGTGGTGAACGACTGCTGCGGGATCGACAGCGCGAAGAAGCGGCCGTACGGGTCGGCCAGGACGCGCTGGCGCAGCTCTTCCTTCACGACGTCGCGTTCGGAGGCGAACACCGCCTCGTCGATGACCAGCGACTTGAGGCGGTCGCTTTCGGCCCAGAGCAGACGCTCCAGGTGGTTGGCCGGCGCGACCTCGTAATAGTTGGTGAAGTCGTCCCAGGTGGAGGCGTTGTTGAAGCCGCCCACGTCCTCGGTCAGGCGGTCCAGCGTCTCGCTGGGCATGTTGCGGGTGGCCTTGAACATCAGGTGTTCGAAGAGGTGCGCGAATCCCGACCGTCCGCGCGGGTCGTCCTTGGAGCCGACGCCGTACCAGACCTGAACCGAGACGTTCGGCGTGGTCGTGTCGCGCGAGGTGTAGACCTTCAGGCCGTTGGCCAGCACACGCTGCTGGTAGACGATCGGCGGCACCGTGATCGGCGGACGCGCCGCGGCGACGGCCGGCCTCGCCTGAGGCTTGGCCTTCGTGGCCGCCATGGCCATCGGCGCCCATCCCAGCGTGGAGAGGGCCGTGGTGGAAAAGGCCGCGGCCACGAAGGCCAGCTTGGCGGTGCGGATCATGCGAGAAGATCTCCTGAACAGTCGGGCTCGACCCTAGCATCGCGCCCGACGTGGTAAACCTTACTGTCCTGTCATGTGGGCGGAACCAATCGGCGACGTCAGTGTTACGACGGATTGTGTCGCCCCTTCCGCGTGACGGGTTCGATCCGGCTGGGGGAAATTTGTCCGAAAGTTCGCTTCGCGACCGCCTGCGCGCGGCCACCTCCGAGAGCCATGCCGCTCTGGACGCCCAGGTCGCCGCCTGGCGTATCGAGACGACTGTGGGATATGGCGCGTTCCTTTCGGCTTCGGCCCTGGCCATAGCGCCGCTGGAACGGGCTCTGGAACGGGCCGGGGTCGCCGAATGGCTGCCCGACTGGCCCGGGCGCGTCCGCCGCACCGCCCTGGCCGGAGATCTCGCCGCCCTCGGCCTGGAAATCCCGCCGTTCGCCACGGCTCTCGTTCCATCGCCGGACTTCGGAGCCGGCCTGCTCTATGTCCTGGAAGGTTCGCGTCTGGGCGCCCGCGTCCTGGCCCGCCAGGTCAGCGCGTCCGGCCACGACCTGCCCCTGGCCTATCTGACCCAGGGCGAGGGCGATGACCTCTGGCGAACATTTCTTGCTTGGCTTGAGAAACCCAATGTCGGGACTCGGACAGACGAGGTAGAGGCCGGAGCGCGATATGGCTTTCAGTACTTCTCGGACGTGTTCGAGACGATAGTCCCGCCCGGAGCCCTGAATGTCCGAACCGGCGCCCATGTCCGGGTTTGAAGTCGACCTGACCAACTGCGATCGGGAGCCGATCCACATTCTCGGCTCGGTGCAGCCGTTCGGCTTTCTTTTGGCGGTCAATTCCGACTGGCTGGTGATCCATGCCTCGACCACCACCCTGCGCTATCTGGGCCTGGCCCCCGCCGACCTGATCGGCAAGCCCCTGAGCCAAGTGCTGGGCGGCCACGCCCTCCACAACATCCGCGGCCGCCTGCAGATCATGCGCGGCGCTGACGCGGTCGAGCGGATGTTCGGCCAGCCCCTGGTCGACGGCGGCGAGGACTTCGACCTCGCCCTGCACTATTCCGGCCGTCTGCTGATCATCGAGGGCGAGCCCAGCCATCCCGATGTCCTGATCGAGGCCGCCTCGGCCGTGCGCTCGATGACGACCCGCATCGCCGCGCGACCGACGTTCGAGGACTTTTGCCACGAGGCCGCCCGCCAGGTGCGGGCCCTGACCGAATTCGACCGGGTGATGGTCTACCGCTTCGCCCATGACGGCGCCGGCGAGGTGATCGCCGAGTCGGTGCGGCCGGGCATTGGCTCGTTCCTGGGCCAGCGCTACCCGGCCTCGGACATCCCCGTGCAGGCCCGCGCCCTCTACGAACGCAACTGGCTGCGGATCATCGCCGACGTCGACGCCGAGGTCTCGCCGATCATCCCGCCGACCAGCCCGGCGGGCGAGCCCGTCGACCTGTCGATGAGCATGCTGCGCGCGGTCTCGCCGATCCACATCGAGTATCTGCGCAACATGGGGGTGGCCGCCTCGCTGTCGATCTCGATCCTGCGCGACGGCAAGCTGTGGGGCCTGTTCGCCTGCCATCACTACGCGCCCAAGCACATCAGCTACGAGCGCCGCACGGCCGCCGAGCTGTTCGGCCAGCTGTTTTCCCTGACCCTGGAGAGCCGCGAGCGCGAGATCGAGACCCGGCGCATGGCCGAGGCGCGCAACCTGCACGACCGGATGATGAGCGCCGTGGTCAGCGCTCCCCAGGGGGCGGACAGTCTGATCCCGTTCCTCGACGACCTGTGCCGCCTGGTCGGCTGCGATGGCCTGGCCCTGTGGCTCGAGGGGCGGCTGACCCTGCGCGACTCCACGCCAGACGCCAGCGACGTCCACACTCTGCTGCGCATTCTGCGGGAAAAGGACACCCATTCGGTCTTCGCGACCAACGAGATCGCCGGCCTGCTGCCCTCGGCGACCGTCTGGTCGCAGAAGGCGGCGGGCATGATGGCCGTGCCGCTGTCGCGTACGCCGCGCGACTACCTGATCTTCTTCCGCAAGGAGGAAGCCAAGACTGTGGTCTGGGCCGGCAAGCCCGCCAAACTGGTCCAGGTCGGCCCCCTGGGCGACCGCCTGACCCCGCGCAAGAGTTTCGAGGCCTGGGAAGAGACGGTGCGCGGCCAGAGCCGGCCGTGGACCACGGTCGAACGTTCGCTGGCCGAGAGCCTGCGGGGGAGCCTGCTGGAGATCGTCTTCCGCCTGACCGACCTGGCCGACGAGGAGCGCCAGCGCGCCAACCAGCGCCAGGAGCTGCTCATCGCCGAGCTGAACCACCGGGTGCGCAACATCCTGGGCCTGATCCGCGGCCTGATCAGCCAGAGCAAGGCCGGGGTCTCGACCGTCGAGGCGTTCGCCGAGGTCGTCGGCGGCCGCGTCCAGGCCCTGGCCCGGGCTCACGACCAGATCACCCGCCACCAATGGGGGCCGGGGGCGCTCAGCGACCTGATCACCGCCGAGGCCGAGGCCTATCTGTCCACCAAGGCCGACCGGGTTCGCCTCAAGGGCGCGCCGATCGCCCTGGCGCCGGACGCCTTCTCGATCCTGTCCCTGGTCATCCATGAGATGATGACCAACTCGGCCAAGTACGGCGCTCTATGCGACCAGCGCGGCCACGTGGCCATCGACTGGACGCGCGACGTCAAGGGCGACCTGATCATCGACTGGCGCGAGCGCGACGGTCCGCCGGTCAAGCCGCCGACCCGCCGGGGCTTTGGCTCGACCATCATCGAGCACTCGATCCCCCACGACCTGAACGGCGAGGTGGCCCTGGACTATCGGACCGAGGGTTTGCAGGCCCGCATCCGTATTCCTGGCCGCTACGTCTCCAGCGAGAGCGCGGCCGCCGCCGTGAGCCAGCCGCGCCGGGCCGACACGCCGGTGCGGGCGCCCGAGCGGATGCTGGTGCTCGAGGACAACATGATCATCGCGCTGGATCTCGAGGACATGCTGGTCCGGCTGGGCGTCAAACAGGTCATCGTCGCCTCCAGCGTCGCCCAGGCGTTCGAGGCCATCAACGACGAGAAGCCGCCGTTCGCGATCCTGGATGTCAATCTGGGCCAGGAGACCAGCTTCCCGGTGGCCGAGGCCCTGCAGGACGCTGGCGTGCCGTTCGCCTTCGGCACCGGCTTCGGCGACAGCGCCGCCTTCCCGGAACGGTTCCGGGATACGCCCGTGCTGCAGAAGCCCTACAGCGCCGAGAGCGTGGCGGCGTTGTTCTAGGCGACCGATTTCAGAAAAGTTCGTAAGGCCTGCCTCCAAACGACGGCGCTAAAGCCTCTAACGGGAGGAGACCGCTTTCCGACGCCGGTCGGCATGCTCCGATCATAGATCAGCGCCGGCCGAAAGGCTGGCCGATCGCTTCAGTCGTGGGGCATGCATGAACTTTCCGAGTGCGTTGACGGCCGCCTTTTTCACCGCCGCCCTCCTGTGGGGGCCCGTGGCGTCCGCCGCGCCCGTTCCCGGCCCGGAAGCCAGGGACATCGATGTCTTCACGCGCAAGGCCCTGGCGCGAATCGGCGTCGTTCCCGGCCTTTCTCTCGCCGTGGTCCGCGGCGAAGAGCCCGTGATCACCGCCGGGTTCGGGGTCGCCAATGTCGAGACGGGCGTCGCGGTCGACGCCAACACCCGCTTCTACGTCGCCTCCGCCACCAAGTCGTTCACCGCGCTCGCGATCGCGGCGATGGCCGCCCGCGGCGCGGTGGAGCTGGATACGCCCGTGGCGGATTGGGCCGGATCAACCAAGCTCCCGCCCGACATCGCCCGGTCCATCACCCTGACCGATTTGCTCAGCCACCGATCCGGCGTCGAGAACGATCCGATCGCCTTCCGCGCGGCGATGTCCGGCGATCATTCGCCAAGGCTGATGCAGGCGCTCCTGGCCGAGACGGTGAAGAGCGCCGACACGCCCCATGGGACGTTTCGCTACACCAACACCGGCTACAATCTCGCCACCACCCTGATCGAGCAGCGCTTCGGCCCCGACTGGCGGGCCCTGGTGAGCCGGGAGGTCCTGGTCCCGGCGGGCCTGACCCAGACCACGGCGTGGGTTTCGCGAGCGCGGAGGGGCGGCGTGGTCGCGGTGGGCCATACGCCCGGCCCCGACGGCGCCTCGTCACCCAGTTCGCTGCAGAAAGTCGACGCCACGATGCAGTCGGCGGGCGGCCTGATGTCCAGCGCCAACGACATGGCCCGCTGGCTGGAGCTCCAGATCAATGATGGCGTGCTGGATGGCCGGCGCGTGTTCCCCGCCGGGCTGGTGGACGCGACGCACCGCCCGCGCGTCGCCCAGAAGGCCGTGTTCGGCCCCTATAGCCGCGACGGCTATGGCCTGGGATGGCAGACGGGGCGCTATGGCGACGACGTGCTGATCCACCACTTCGGCAACTTCGCCGGCTCAAGGACCCACGTTTCCTTCATGCCCGGCCGGCGGCTGGGCGTGGCGATCATGGCCAACGAGGACTTCATGGCCGGAGAGCTGGTCGATCTGCTGGCCGACTATGTCTATGACCGGTTCGCCGGGCGTCCCGATCTGGAGGCTCACTATGACGCCGAGCTGGCCGCTCTGGCGGCGCGCCGCGACAAGCGCCTGGCGGGCCTGTCGGCGAGCCGCGCCGAGCGCGCGGCGCGACCCTGGCCGCTCTCGCGGCCGACCAGCGCCTATGTCGGGACCTATGTCGACCCGGCCATGGGACGGATGGAGATCTCGGAGGCGAACGGCCTCATGAAGGTCCGGATCGGCGTCATGTCGGCCCTGGCCGAGGCCTTCACCAAACCGGAGACCATCCGCGTGGAGCTCTCGCCGCTTCAGGGTGAGGCGATCACGTTCGCGGGACCCGACAGCCTCGTCTTCGAAGGGCGGACCTTCCTCCGGGCGCCCCGTTAAGGACGGCTTTTCGAATCCTCCAGATCCAGCACGAACCGCCCGCGCTGCTCCGGTGTCGGAACCCTGCAGCGGTCCCTCCTGCCCGTCAGCCGGTAACGGTTGGCCGCGATCCAGTCGTAGGCCGCGTCCATCGGCCCTCTCGGCAGGCGATCGATGACGGCGAGCCAACGCCAGGGGGCGCGCAGCCGGCGCAGCAGCGCGCCGATGGCGGCGGTCTTGGTCAGGGGACGGCCGTTGTCGAGGAACAGGAAGCTCGCGGGCGTATCGGGATCCAGGCCATGCCGAGCGGCCAGCACCCGGCCATAGGGCGACTGGATCGGGGTGAAGCGGATCGCGCCTTGGCGGTCCAGGCGCAGCACCGTCCGGACGGTCCCGTCGCAGAGCGCGCAGACGCCGTCGAACAGCATCAGGCCGTCCTCGCTCATCGTCCCTCGCACTCTCGCCGCAGGGCCTTCAGGGATTGGGGCACGTCGCGGCGCATCATGGCGCTGATCAGGCCGGCGGGCGCGGCGAAGGGCGCGGTAGCCCACAGGTCGTAGGTGACGCGCGTGCGAGCGCCGCCATCCAGCGGCTCCAGCCGCCAGGCCCCCTCGCAGGCCCGGATGTCGCCGCCGATGCAGGTGAAGCGGATCAGCCGGTCGGGCTCCAGGGTGACGCGCGACGTGGAGCGCAGGCTCGGCAGGAAGAAGCTCCACTTGACCGTGTGCTCGCGGATCTCCGTCCCGTCCGCCGCGCGCGAGACGACGCGGCAGCTCTTGACGCCCGGGCTCATGCGGGCCGCGCGGTCGCAGTCCAGGATGACGCGGAACACGACGGCCGGCGGCGCGTCGATCTCGACATTGGCCCGCACCATGCCGCGCCCGTGGTTGTCGGCGTGGGCCTCGACCGCGATGCCGTCGCCCTTCGTCTCCCACTCGGCGTCGGCCCGGGCGGGCCCCGCCAGGGCGATGAAGAGGGCGAAAGGGACCAGCCGGCGCATCATGCTGAAGCTAACGCGCCGATGTGGCTTTCGTCAGGCGCCGTCACCGCCTTTTTGGCGATGACGGTCGGCTTCAGGCCCCGGCTCGATTTCTGACGAGATCATCGACGACCGACGGATCGGCCAGCGTGGAGGTGTCGCCCAGGCTGCCCAGTTCGTTCTCGGCGATCTTGCGCAGGATGCGGCGCATGATCTTGCCCGAGCGGGTCTTGGGCAGGCCGGGGGCCCACTGGATGACGTCGGGCGCGGCGAACGGGCCGATCTCGTGACGGACCCACAGGACCAGGGCCTTGCGCAGGTCCTCGGTCGGCTCGACCCCGGCGTTGAGGGTGACATAGGCGTAGACGCCCTGGCCCTTGATGTCGTGGGGATAGCCGACCACGGCGGCCTCGGCGACGGTCTCGTGGGCCACCAGGGCGCTCTCGATCTCGGCGGTGCCCAGGCGGTGGCCCGAGACGTTGATGACGTCGTCGACCCGGCCGGTGATCCAGTAGTAGCCGTCGGCGTCGCGCCGGCAGCCGTCGCCGGTGAAGTACTTGCCGGGATAGGTCGAGAAATAGGTCTCGAAGAAGCGCTGGTGGTCGCCATAGACCGTGCGCATCTGGCCCGGCCAGCTGTCGGTGATGACCAGATTGCCCTCGGTCGCGCCGTCCAGCACGCCACCCTCGGCGTCGACCAGCTGCGGCTTGACGCCGGGCAGGGGCTTGGAGGCCGAGCCGGGCTTGAGGTCGGTGGCCCCGGGCAGGGGGGTGATCAGCATGCCGCCGGTCTCGGTCTGCCACCAGGTGTCGACGATCGGCAGCTTCTCCTTGCCGACCACGCGGTGGTACCAGAGCCAGGCCTCGGGATTGATCGGCTCGCCGACGCTGCCCAGCACGCGCAGGGACGACAGATCGTTCCGGGTCACGTAGTCGTCGCCCTCGCGCATCAGAGCCCGCAGGGCCGTGGGGGCGGTGTAGAAGATCTCGACCCTGTGCTTGTCGATCACCTCCCAGAAGCGGCTGGGGGTGGGATAGTTGGGCACGCCCTCGAAGATCAGGCTGGTCCCGCCGTTGGCCAGGGGGCCATAGACGACATAGCTGTGACCGGTGACCCAGCCGACATCGGCCGTGCACCAGAACACCTCGCCCGGCTTGTAGTCGAACACCGCCCAGAAGGTCCACGAGGCCCAGGCCAGGTAGCCGCCGGTGGTGTGCAGCACGCCCTTGGGCTTACCCGTCGAGCCCGAGGTGTAGAGGATGAACAGCGGATCCTCGGCGTGCATCGGCTCGGGCGGGCAGTCGGTCGACACCGCCTCGCGGACATCCTGCCAGACGATGTCGCGGTTCTTGACCAGGGGCACGTCGGCGCCGGTCCAGCGGACCATCAGCACCTTGCCCACCCAGGGGCAGTGCTTGAGCGCCTCGTCGATATTGGCCTTCAGCGGGATGCGCTTGCCGCCGCGCTTGCCCTCGTCGGCGGTGATCACGAAGTGGGAGGCGCAGTCCTGGATGCGGCCGGCGATGCTGTCGGGCGAGAAGCCGCCGAACACCACCGAATGGACCGCGCCGATCCGCGCGCAGGCCAGCATGGCGATGGCGGCGATCGGGATCATCGGCAGGTAGATCGTCACCCGGTCGCCCTTCTGGACGCCCTGGACCTTGAGGACGTTGGCCATGCGGCAAACCTCCTCGTGCAGCTGGCCATAGGTCAGGGTGTCGGAGGTCCCCGGCTCGTCACCCTCGAAGATCAGGGCGATGTCGTCCTTCTTGGCCGGCAGGTGGCGGTCGAGGCAGTTGGCGCTGACGTTCAGCACCCCGTCCTCGTACCAGCGGATGCGGAAGTCGTCCTTGTCGTAGGAGACGTCCTTGATCTTGGTCGGCGCCTTGATCCAGTCGAGGCGGGCGGCGATGTCGCGCCAGTAGCCCTCGGGGTCGGCCTCGACCCGGGCCACGGCGGCCGCATAGGCGGCGGCGTCGATGTGCGCGTGCTCCGCCAGCGCCTTTGGAACCGGGAAAACCTGTCCGTCACTCACCAGCCGCACTCCCTTATATCGTTGGTCGCCGGAATAGGCGAAGCCAGCCGCCCGGCGCAAGAAGACCATTGTGGTTTCTCGCGCTCAAGCGACTGGCGGACGGTTATTGGTCGGGATCAGAAAAAGCCCAACGCCTTGGGGCTGTAGCTGACCAGCATGTTCTTGGTCTGCTGATAGTGGTCGAGCATCATCTTGTGGGTCTCGCGGCCCACGCCCGACTGCTTGTAGCCGCCGAAAGCCGCGTGGGCCGGATAGGTGTGGTAGCAGTTGGTCCAGACGCGGCCGGCCTCGATGCCCCGGCCGAAGCGGTAGCAGCGGTTGGCGTCGCGGCTCCACACGCCCGCGCCAAGGCCGAAGGCGGTATCGTTGGCGATGGCCAGCGCCTCCTCTTCGGTCTTGAAGGTCGTGACCGCCAGCACCGGGCCGAAGATCTCCTCCTGGAAGATCCGCATCTTGTTGTGGCCCTCGAACACGGTCGGCTCGACATAGTAGCCGTCGGCCAACTGGCCCGGCAGGATCTTGCGATGGCCGCCGGCCAGCAGCTTGGCGCCCTCGTTCCGGCCGATGTCCATATAGCCGAGGATCTTGTTCAGCTGCTCTTCGGAGGCCTGGGCGCCGATCATGGTGGCCGGATCCAGCGGACTGCCCTGGACCACGGCGTTGACGCGCTTGAGGGCCTTTTCCATGAACTTCTCGTAGATCGACTCCTGGACCAGCGCCCGGCTGGGGCACGTGCAGACCTCGCCCTGGTTCAGGGCGAACATGGTGAAGCCCTCCAGGGCCTTGTCGAGGAAGTCGTCGTCTTCCCGCGCCACGTCGTCGAAGAAGATGTTCGGCGACTTGCCGCCCAGTTCCAGCGTCACCGGGATCAGGTTCTGGCTGGCGTATTGCATGATCAGCCGGCCGGTGGAGGTCTCGCCGGTGAAGGCGATCTTGGCGATGCGCGGGCTGGAGGCCAGCGGCTTGCCGGCCTCGACGCCGAAACCGTTGACGATGTTGAGCACGCCGGCGGGCAGCAGGTCGCCGATCAGCTCGGCCCAGACCATGATCGAGGCCGGGGTCTGCTCGGCGGGCTTGAGCACCACGCAATTGCCGGCGGCCAGGGCCGGGGCCAGCTTCCAGCAGGCCATCAGCAGCGGGAAGTTCCACGGGATGATCTGGCCGACCACGCCCAGCGGCTCGTGGAAGTGATAGGCGACGGTGTCGTGGTCGATCTCGGAGATCGAGCCTTCCTGGCCGCGCAGGCAGCCGGCGAAATAGCGGAAGTGGTCGATGGCCAGCGGGATGTCGGCCGCCAGGGTCTCGCGGATCGGCTTGCCGTTGTCCCAGGTCTCGGCGGTGGCCAGAACCTCGAGGTTCTCCTCCATGCGGTCGGCGATGCGCAGCAGGATCCGCGAGCGGTCGGCGGCGCTGGTCTTGCCCCAGGCGGCCTTGGCGGCGTGGGCGGCGTCGAGGGCGCGCTCGATGTCGACATCCTGCGAACGGGCGATCTCGCAGATCTTGCGGCCGTGGATCGGCGAGCTGTTGTCGAAGTAGCGGCCGTCGGCCGGGGCGACCCATTGGCCGCCGATGAAATTGTCATAGCGCGCCTTGAACGGCGGACGCGACAATGACTCAATGAATTCGGGTTTGGTCATGAGTTTCCTCCATGCGCCTGACGGCGTCTTGGAGGCGAGACTGGCGCGGCGCGGGCGCGATGGCGCATGCCGACTGGCGCACGGTGAGCCGAGTGTCTCAGATCTGAGACAGCTTCAGTGGAATTCCCGTCCGCGCGCCAGGTCCAGGCGCTTGAGCTTGCGGTTGAGGGTGGCGCGCGACAGCCCCAGCAGGCCGGCGGCGGCCGAGACATTGCCGCCGGCCTGGGTCAGGGCGCGGCGAACGGCGGCGCGTTCCGCCCTATCCAGATCAAGCGAGGCAAGATCGGCGGAGCGATCGGGCGAGGGCAGGCCGCGCTTCAGGGTCTCATCGGTCAGTTTCAGGGCTACGCGCGCGGCGCGGGTGGCGCCGATCACCACGTCGTCGCCGTCGACCGCCAGCATCGGAACGGACGCGCGATCGGCCGAGCTCTCGGGCAGCAGGACGATCCGCGCCTGGGGGAAGGCCTCGCGGAAGGCGCGGGCCTCGATGCGGCGGGCCGCGTCGGTGACGGCGCGCTCGACGAGGCCGGTCAGGCCCTCCAGCCCCGAACGGCACGAGGAGACGTCCAACGCCCCCGCCAGGCGTCCGGTCGGGTCGAACAGCGGCGCGACGGTGCAGGACAGGCCGATGTTGCGGGTGTGGAAATGCTGGTCGCGATGGATGGTCAGCACCCGCTGCTCGGCGAGGCAGGTGCCGATGCCGTTGGTGCCCTCGCGCGCCTCGCTCCACACCGCGCCGTTCCACAGGCCCCAGCGGCGGAACACCGGATCGTCGGCCGCCACGCCGCGGCGATCGACCGGCACGCCCTCGGCATTGGTCAGCAGCACGCAGCAGCCGCCGTCGCCGACGGCCTGGAAGAGCGCGTCGAGATTGTCCTGGGCGGCGGCCAGCAGCGGGCCCATGCGGTCCTGGGCCTCGCGCAGCTCCGCGCCGGACAGGGTCTCGGGCGGCCTGCGGTTCTCGGGGTCGAGGCGATGTTGGGTCAGGCTGCGGCGCCACGAGGCGGCCAGCGGCGTCGCCGCGCCGTCGCTCAGCACTGACAGAACCCGTTCGGCATGGCCCGGTTCGGCCATCGCGCTTCCTCCACGGCCGGATTTCATCCGCCTCTTGTCGAAACATGACGCCACGACAAGCTCCGGCGCAAGTGCGGCATTTTGCGGTCGGCGCATTGAAGGTGGCGCGTGGCGAGCGCTGCGGCCGCTCACACTTTCGGCTGCCACGCTCGCGCGTTTGGGCGTAAAGCCGGGACGTTGCTGTTGAAGGAGCGTCCCATGCTGCTGGCCCTGTCCACCTGGTCCGAGATCGAAGCCCGCCTGCGGAGCAGCACGAGCGTGGTGGTGCCGATCGGCTCCAACGAGCAGCACGGTCCGACGGGTCTTCTCGGCACCGACTGGCTGTGCCCGGAGATCATCGCCCACGAGGCCAGCAAGCGGGCGGGCGACAGGATCCTGGTGGCCCCGACCTTCAACATCGGCATGGCCCAGCACCACCTGGCCTTTCCAGGCACCATCTTCCTGCGCCCGTCGACCTTCATCGCCGCGATCGGCGACTGGGTGCGGTCGCTGGGCGCGCACGGCTTCACGCGGATCTATTTCCTGAACGGCCACGGCGGCAACGTCGCCTCGATCGAGGCGGCCTTCTCGGAGATCTACGCCGAGTACAGCTTCCGGAAAGAGCGGGCGCCGTTCGCCCTGAAGCTGAAGAACTGGTGGGATCTGGCCGGCGTCAACGCCCTGGCCAACCGCCAATTCCCCATCGGCCACGGTTCCCACGCGACGCCCTCCGAGATCGCCGTGACCCAGTGGGCCTATCCGGAGACGATCAAGACGACGGCCTATGAGCCGAAGATCGCGCCGTCGGGGCCGATCCGCGAGGCCCTGGACTTCCGCGCCCGCTACGCCGACGGCCGCATGGGTTCCGATCCGGCCCAGGCCACGCCCGAAAAGGGCGGCGAGCTGGTCGACATGGCGGTCAACGCGCTGCTGGAGGACATCGCCGCGTTCGGGGCCGAGAAGACTCCGACCTAGGCTTCGACCATCCGTCGCGCCAAGGTCGGCTGGCCATGTCGGGTGGCCATGATCTCGCCGATCACCGCCACGGCCACTTCGAACGGCGCCTTGCCGCCCAGATCCAGGCCGATCGGCGCGCGCAGCTTGGCCAGGTCGCGGTCGCTCAGGCCGGAGGCCCTCAGCCGCGCGATCCGCTCCGGCAGCCGCCGTCGCGCGCCCAGCAGGCCGACATAGGGGGCGGGCGAGGGCAGGGCGGCCATCAAGGCGGCGTGGTCGATCTCCAGGTCGTGGCCGCAGACGGCGACGGCCGTCCAGGCGTCGAGGCCGATCGCGGCCAGGGCCTCGTCGGCGGCCTCGCGGCGATAGGCGACGTTCGGCAGGGGCGGCGGCGAGGCCGGACCCTTGGGGCGCACCAGATGGGTCTCGAAACCCGACTGCGCGCCCAGGCTCGCCACCGCCAGCGCGGTGGGGTCGCCGCCCAGCACCACCAGCCGCGGGGCCGGGTCATGGGCGCGCTCGAAGGCTCCGGGCCACGGGGCCTGCGGCTCCTCGACGCACAGCCGGCGCGCGCCGTCGCTGATCCAGAAGGCGGGCGCGCGGGCGTTGGCCAGGTCCAGCAGGGTCCGGGCGGCTGGGTCGTCGGGGGCGATCTTCTCGACCAGGATCTCGATCCGCGCGCCGCACAGCAGGCGGATGTCCGGCCAGGGACTGCCCTCGCCGTAGACGAGGCGGCGCGGCTGGCCGTCGGCCAGGCAGGCCCGCGCGTGGATCTCGACGTCCGCCTCGATGCAGCCGCCCGACAAAAAACCCGAAAGAATATTTTCGCCGAACACCATCTGCGCGCCGACCGGACGGGGCCCGCCGCCGCCCAGGGCGATGATGGTGGCCAGGGCCGCGGGGCCCCTGGAAAGGGCCGCCGCCAAGGTGGGGCGGGCGTCGTCGGCCATGCCGTGCATGGGCCAGGGAGAGTCGGCGGCGTCGTCTGAACGGTCGGTCGTCATCCCGGCGACTTTAACCCCTCGGCAAGGTTCCAGAAACCGGATGTTCAAACCTTGGCGCGTACCGTTCGCGTCTGTTGATGTTTTCGCGCACGGATGGCGATGTCCATTTCGGTCACAAAACTCGGTCTGGCTGCGGCCCAATTCGGCCTCGACGGCGGTAGCTCGTCGGCGCCGCGCGGTCGCTCGCCCGAAGCCGAAGCGCGCGACATTCTCAATATCGCCGCCCGCGCCCGCCTGTCGGTGTTGGACGCTTCGGGTCTGTTCGGCCGCGCCGAGACCCTGCTGGGCGACCTGATCCCGCGTCCGGTGCCGTTCCGCGTCTGCCTGGCCACGGCCCGCGCCGATCGCGGTCCCGACTATGTCGAGGCCGAGGCCCGCGCCGCCCTGCGCCGCATCGGCGTCGAGCGCGCCGATTCGATCGTCGTTCACTCGCCTTCGGAACTGTTCGGCGCGCACGGCGCGGCCCTGTGGGACCGCCTGCTGCGTCTCAAGGACCAGGGCCTGTTCGCCAAGATCGGCATCGCCGCCCACGCCACGGACGACCCGGTCGGCGTCGCGCGCCGCTTCAAGCCCGATATCCTGCAGGCTCCGGCCAGCCTGCTCGACCAGCGCCTGCTGGCCGATGGCTCGCTGCAACGCATCGCCGGCATGGGCGTCGAGGTGCACCTGCGCTCGATCTTCCTCAATGGCCTGCTGTTCCTGCCGCCCGATCGGGTTCCGGCCCAGCTGAAGGGCGCCTCGGGCCGCCTGTCGCGTGTACGCCGGATGATCGCCGAGGGCCGCTCGGATCCGCTCCAGGCCGCTCTGGGCTTCGCCCTGTCGCGCCCGGAAGGCTCGGCCGTGCTGGTCGGCGTCAACTCGGCCGCCGAGCTCTCGGCGGTGGTCGCCGCCGCCTCCAGCCCGCCGCCGGACCTCGACTGGGACGAGATGGCGATCGACGATCCCGTCGCGCTCGACCCGCGACGTTGGGTCGCCTGACGCCCACCCGGAATCAATCCCGACAATAGGTCATGCTCGAGGACGGGCGCGATTTCGCGCGTCGTTGAGCTTCGATTAAGCCTGCCGATTAATCTCGCGTAAGGTTCTGATTCATCGGGGTTTTATGAATATGGTCTAGTTTCCTCTCAACGAAGGGAGACGCGTCATGATCCTCGCCGTGCTTCAGGCCCGCATGGGTTCGTCCCGACTGCCGGGCAAGTCGATGGCCACCCTGCGGGGCGAGCCGATGATCGTGCGCCAGCTGGAGCGCCTTCGCGGCGCCCGCTGCCTGTCCAAGATCATCGTGGCGACCAGCAGCGAGACGGTCGACGACGCCCTGGCCGGCTTCCTCGTCTCGCGCGGCCACACCGTCCATCGCGGGGCCGGCGCCGATATTCTGGCCCGCATCGCCCGCTGCGCCGAGGCGATCAGTTCGGTCAGCCATGTGGTGCGGCTGAAGGGCGACGCGCCGTTCATGGACCCGGGAATCATCGACGACGCCGTCCGCATGGCCCTGTCCAGCGGCGCCGACTACACGTCCAACCGCGTGCATCGCACCTTCCCGGCCGGTCTCGAGGTCGAGGTGATCACGGCCGCCGCGCTGCGCGCCGCCGCCGCCGAGGAACGTGACCCGCAAGCCCGCATCTCGCCGACCGCCGCCATCCGCAACCAGCCCCAGCGCTGGAGCCAGGCCCACCTGAAGGCCCCACGGGACTGGTCGCGCCTGGACTGGCGGGTCAAGACCGCCGCCGACCTGGCCTTCGCCCGCTCGGTCTACGACGCCCTGCACCCGGTCGACCCGGACTTCCGGATGACCGACGTGTTGGACATGGTCGAGAGCCGCCTGGACATCGCCCGCTTCGCGGCGTGATCCCAAGGCGCGGATACAGGAAGGGCGCCGTGCGAAGCCGCGCGGCGCCCTTTCACGTTCTGGACTACTTCCAGGCCCCGTAGGGATCGACCGAGGTCTTGCCCAGCGCCTCGGCCACGGCCGGATGGGTCAGTTCACCGTTCAGGACGTTGAGACCGCGCGCCAGATGGACGTTGGCCTTCAGGGCGTCCAGGCCCTTGTCGGCCAGGGCCAGGCCGAACGGCAGGGTGGCGTTGCCCAGGGCTTCCGACGAGGTGCGCGGGGCCGCGCCCGGCATGTTGGCCACGCAGTAGTGGACGACGCCGTCGACCGTATAGGTCGGTTCGGCGTGGGTGGTCGGCTTGCTGGTCTCGAAGCAGCCGCCCTGGTCGATCGAGACGTCCACCAGCACCGAGCCCGGCTTCATCTGCTTCAGGTGCTCGCGACGCACCAGCTTCGGCGCGGCCGCGCCGGCGGTCAGCACGGCGCCGATGATGACGTCCGCCTTGAGGATCTCGTCCTCGACGGCGGCGAAGGTCGAATAGCGGGTCAGGATGCGGCCCTGGTACAGGTCGTCCAGTTCGCGCATGCGCGGGATCGAGCGTTCCAGCACCACGACCTCGGCGCCCAGGCCGGCGGCCATGCGGGCGGCGTTGCTGCCGACCACGCCGCCGCCCAGCACGGCCACGCGGGCCGGCGGCACGCCGGGCACGCCGCAGAGCAGCAGGCCCATGCCGCCATTGTGCTTGAGCAAGGTCTCGGCCGCCGAGAACACGGCGATCCGGCCGGCCACTTCCGACATCGGGGCCAGTAGTGGCAGGCCGCCTCGCGCGTCGGTGACGGTCTCATAGGCGATGGCCGCGCAGCCGCTCTTCAGCAGGCCTTCGGTCTGGGCGGGATCCGGCGCCAGGTGCAGGTAGGTGAAGAGGATGTGGCGAGGCTCGAGCTTTTCCCACTCGACCTTCTGCGGTTCCTTGACCTTCACGATCATGTCCGCGCCGGCGAAGACCGCCGTAGCGTCGGGAGCGATGGCCGCGCCGGCTTTGACATAGACTTCGTCGGCATAGCCAGCGCCCAGGCCAGCGCCCGACTGGACAAGGACGGTGTGGCCGTGGCCGACATATTCGCGGACGGCCGTGGGGGTCAGGCCCACCCGGTGTTCGCCCGGTTTGATCTCGGAAGGGACGCCTACGCGCATGGTGCTTTCCTCCAGAAGCGATTTGACGCCGGTTTACGCCTCGCGGCCCGCAGGTTCCCTGGGGATTTCATGCAACTAGAACCGTGGTATGCAGGAATCCTGCGTGAAAGGTATGTTCAGGTGAAGAAACCTCCTGTGAACCTCGACGGCTTCGACCGGAAGCTTCTCCGCCTGCTTCAGCGGCGGGGCCGCGCCAGCTATGTGGAAATGGGTGAGGCGGTGAATCTTTCCGAGTCCGCGTGCCTGCGTCGCGTGCGGGCGCTGGAGGAGGCCGGGGTCATCGGGCGCTACGCGGCGGTGATCGACGAGCGGGCGGTGGGCCTGCCGCTCAGCGTCTTCGTCACGGTGACCCTATCGTCGCAGGCGGAGGCCGCGCTGAGCGCCTTCGAGAAGGCCATCGCAAGTGTTCGCGAGGTGGCGGAGTGCTACCTGATGACCGGCGGCTCGGACTACCTGTTGCGACTGGTGGTGCGCGACGTCGACGACCTGGAACGGGTCCACGCCCAGGAACTGACCCGGATCCCGGGCGTGGTGCGCGTCAGCAGCAGTATCGCCATGCGAACGGTCGTTAAGCGCGTCGAACTGCCGCTGTGAGACTTCGAGCTGCTGTTAATCCCGGTTAACCGAAACCGGATACGCTCTCCGCCGACATCAAGCCACGTTGGGGGGACGAAATGGTTTCGAGACGACTTCTGCTGGGCGCCCTGGCGGGCTTGGCTGCGCCGGCCCTGGCCTTCGCCGAGGGCGACGGTCCGGCCCATCCCAGTCTGCTGACCAAGAAGGGGCGCCGGACCTCCAGCGCCCTGAAGCACCAGGCCGCCGACAAGGCCGCGCTCGACAAGGCCATGGCCAGCGTCAAGCCGCTGGAGGCCGATCCCGCTCACGCCCCGGCCGCACACGCCGGGCCCGGGCAGGAGATCGCGCCCGACGAGGCGCTGGGTCGCCTCAAGCAAGGCAACGCCATCTTCGCCCGCGGCGGCGCCAATCTGATGCTGCCGACCCTGGCGCGCGTGGCCGAGCTGTCCAAGGGCCAGAAGCCGTTCGCGGTGGTGATCGGCTGCGCCGACAGCCGCGCCGCGCCGGAGCTGATCTTCGACTGCAATCTGGGCGAACTGTTCGTCGTGCGCGTGGCCGGCTCGACCGTCGGCCGCGAGGGCCTGGGCTCGATCGTCTACGCCGTCGAGCACCTGGGCGCGCCGCTGATCGTCGTGCTGGGTCACACCAAGTGCGGCGCGGTCGGCGCGGCGGTCGACGTCGCCAAGAAGCACGCCGACCTGCATGGGGCGCTGTACGAGATGGTGCTGCCGATCATCCCGGCCGTGCTCGAAGCGGACGAGACCCACCCGGTCGATCTGCAGGACGCCGCCATCCGCCGGAATGTCCGCGACATCGCCGGCCGCCTGAAGGTCGCCGACGGCATCCTGGCCGAGCGGATCGAGGAGGGACGGCTGAAGGTTGTCTCGGCCTGCTACGACCTGTCCACGGGCGTGGTGGCGTTCGACGCCTAGAGCGGGGCTGGCCGCCGCTTTGGCGGAGCGAGCGACGCTGAGCGATCGCCCGCAAGCTTGAGCATCGGTCGTGACTGTCATTCGACCGCCGTTGACCCCTGATCGCGCTTAGGTTCAATTCGCCTGAACCAAGCGCAAATCAGTGGGAGACAACGGATGTCGACGGACGAGACGCCGCCGGAAGGCGGTCCCGACATCCAAGGTCCCCGGCAAAACACCTGGCGCGATCGCTGGGAAGGCTTTCGTCGAACCGTGTCGGAGCGCTGGCCCGCCGCGCTGAAAGGCCCGGTGGCCATCGCCGTGGCGGGGGCGCTGGTCCTCGGTTTCGGCGGCGGCTTCGCGGTCGGCAAGGGCGGCCTGTTCTTCGGCGGCGGCAAGCCGGCTGGCGCGACGGCGGTCAAGGGCGAGGCCTGGTCGCTGTTCGGCAAGCCCCGCTCGGCCAACGCGCCCCGTCGCGGGATTCCCAAGCCCGAGGGTTTCGCGGTCTGGCAGACCCGTGTCGACAGCAGCGGTTCCGATCCGCTGGCCTGCATTCGCATGAGCAAGGACCTGGACCCGTCCAAGGCCTATGCCGACTTCGTGCTGGTCTCGCCGGATCTCGGCCGCCAGCCCTCGGTGCGGGTGAAGGGCGACGAGCTGTGCCTGGGCGGGATCGGTTTCACCGATCACCGCATCACCCTGCTCAAGGGCTTGCCCGCCAAGGGCGGCGATACGCTCGGCGCCAATGCCGACGTCGACTTCACCTTCGGCGAGAAGCCTCCGTATGTGGGCTTCGCCGGCGATGGCGTGATCCTGCCGCGCGAGGAGTCGGACGGCGTCGGCATCGAGACGATCAACGTCCAGGCCCTGGCCATCGAAGTCTGGCGCGTGCCGGACCGCAATCTGGTCCGCAAGTCGATCACCGCTCCGGATCCGACCGGCGAGGGCGACTGGGCTGGCGACTATGGCGAGGACGCCGTGGGCGACGACGGCCGCCGGGTCTGGAAGGGCGTGGTGCAGGTCACCGGCGGCGCGACCGGCCAGAAGGCCACCACCGTCTTCCCGCTGGGCGCGGTGCTGAAGGAGATGAAGGCCGGCGCCTATGTCATCAAGGCGCGCGACGCCTCGGGCGGCCGCGACCCCGACGACAGCGAGAACAATCCGGCCCAGGCCCGCCGCTGGATCGTGTTCACCGACATGGCCATGCTGGCCTATGACGGCTCGGAAAGCCTGGATGTGGTGGTCCGTTCGCTGAAGAGCGCCAAGACCCTGTCGGGCGTGACCGTCAACCTGGTCGCCGCCGACGGCGAGCCTCTGGCCGAGGCCAAGAGCGACGCCGACGGCCGGGTGCGCTTCCTGCGTCCGCTGCTGAAAGGCCAGGGCGCCGAGCGCGCCAAGATGGTCATGGCCTATGGTCCGCAAGGCGACCTGGCCGTGCTGGATCTCGACCGCTCGCCCGTCGATCTGTCCAAGCAGGGCGTGGGCGGCCGCACCGAGGGCGGCGTCGACGGACGCAGCGTGGCGGCCGATATCGACGGCTACCTCTATGCCGACCGCGGTATCTATCGGCCCGGCGAGACCGTCCACCTGACAGCCATGGTCCGCGATCGGATGGCGAAGGCTGTCAGCGACCGCAAGGGCGAGATCCTCGTCAAGCGGCCGTCGGGCGTCGAGTTCAAGCGCTATCCGTTCAGCCAGGCCAATGCCGGCGCCGTGCCGGCCGACATCGTCTTGCCGCGCTCGGCCCCGCGCGGCCGCTGGACCGCCGAGCTGCATATCGAGGGCATCGAGGAGGCGACCGGCAGCCTGTCGTTCTCGGTCGAGGACTTCGCGCCGCAGCGCCTGGCGGTCACCGCCACGGGCCAGGACTCCGTCGCCCTCGGCGCCGGCGAGGCCCGCAAGGTCGATGTCTCGGCCCGCTTCCTCTACGGCGCGCCGGGCGCTGGCCTGCAGACTCAAGGCGAGGCCCGCCTACGCGCCGATACCGACCCGTTCCCGGCCTACAAGGGCTTCGAATGGGGCGACCAGGGGAAGCCGTTCGACGAGAAGTATCTGGATCTCGGCTCGACCGTCACCGACGGCGAAGGCCACGCGATCCTGTCGGTGTCCACCACCGAAGCCGGCGACACCGCCCAGCCGCTGGTGGCCTCGGTCACCGCCTCGGTCTTCGAGCCGGGCGGTCGTCCGGTCCGCGAGGGGCTGGAGCTGAAGGTCCGGCCGAAGTCGATCTATTATGGGGTCAAGGTCGACCAGGGCGAGGCCGGGAAGGGCGATCCGCCCGTCAGCCTCGACATCATCGCCGTCAACGCCGCCGGCCAGCGCATCGGGGCGACCGCCACCTACACCCTGGTGGCCGAGCGCTGGGACTATGACTGGTTCCAGCAGAACGGCCGCTGGCAGTGGCGGCGCAGCAGCCGCGACGCCATCGTCGCCAAGGCGCAGGTCAATATCGGCGCCGGTTCGCCGGCCAGGTTCACCCGCCGCCTGGGCTGGGGTGACTATCGCCTCGAGGTCGAGGGCGCGGACGGCGCCAGGACCGTCACCCGCTTCTCGGCCGGCTGGGGCGCTCCGGCGCGCGAAGGCGAGGCGCCGGACGTGGTCCGGGTGTCCGCCGGAACCCAGACCTACGCCCAGGGCGACACGGTCGAGATCACGCTCAAGCCGCCCTATGCCGGCGAGGCGCAGATCGCGGTCGCCACCGATCGCCTGATCGATCTCAAGACCGTCAGCGTCGGCGAAAAAGGGACGACCGTGCGCCTGAAGACCTCGGCCGCCTGGGGCGGCGGGGCCTATGTCATGGTCAGCGTCATCCAGCCGCGCGACCCGGTCGCCTCGCCCAAGCCGCGTCGCGCCCTGGGCCTGGTCTATGTCCCGATCGATCCCAAGAACCGCAAGCTGACGGTCGATCTTGGCACGCCGAGCAAGATCGACAGCAAGGCGCCGGTCGAGATTCCGGTGAAGGTCAGCGGCCTTGGCTTTGGCCAGAAGGCCAAGGTCACCATCGCGGCGGTGGACGAGGGCATCCTGCGCCTGACCCACCAGGACAGCCCCGATCCGGTGAAGTGGTACTTCGGCAAGCGCGCCCTGACCCTGAACTATCGCGACGACTACGGCCGCCTGCTCGACCCGAACCTGGGCGCGCCGGCCAATGTCAATTTCGGCGGCGACGAGGTCGGCGGCGAGGGCTTGACCACCACCCCGATCAAGACCGTGGCCCTGTGGTCCGGGATCGTGGAGACCGGTCTCGACGGCAAGGCGGTGATCAAGCTGCCGGCCGCCGACTTCAACGGCGAGCTGCGCATCCAGGCGGTGGCCTGGACCGACACGGCCGTCGGCTCGGCCTCCAAGCCCCTGACCGTGCGCCAGCCGGTGGTGGCCGACCTGAACCTGCCGCGCTTCCTGGCGCCGGGCGACCAGGCCTACGCCACGCTGGAGCTGCACAATGTCGAGGGCAAGCCGGGCGCCTATACGGCCGAGGCCTTCTCGACCAACGGGCTGAAGGTGGCCTTCAAGAAGGTGTTCCAGCTGATCCTGGGCCAGCGAATCGCCGAGAAGATCCCCTTCCTGGCCCCGGATGTGACCGGGATCGGCAAGATCGGCTTCAAGGTCGCCGGCCCGGGCTTCCAGACCCAGAAGGACTATCCGATCCAGACCCGCCTGGGCTGGGGCGACATCGTGCGCACCACCACCGAGATCCAGAAGCCGGGCGAGAGCTTCACGCCCTCGTATCCGCTGCTGGCGGGCCTGGCGGCGGGCGACGTGACCCTGCAGGTCAGCTACTCGCCGATCCGGGGCTTCGACCCGTCGGCGATCGCGGTGGCCTTGCAGCGCTATCCGTATGGCTGCACCGAGCAGCTGGTCTCGACGGCCTATCCGCTGCTCTACGCCCAGACCTTCTCGAACGATCCGAAGCTGAAGCGCACGCCGGCGGCCCTGGCCGGGGCCGTGGGCAAGCTGCTGGACCGCCAGACCCTGGACGGCGCCTTCGGCCTGTGGCGGGTCGGCGACGGCGAGGCCGATCCCTGGCTCGGCGCCTATGTCGTCGACTTCCTGTTGGAGGCGAAGGCGCAGGGCGTGGCCGTGCCCGACAACGCCATCGACAAGGCGGTCGGCGCCATGCGCCAGGTCAGCCGGCCCGAGGGCTTCTCGTCGGTCGCCTACCGCATGGAATATCCGGGCTGGTGGGCGAGCAACGAGGACGCCTCGAAGAAGGCGACGGAGCGCATGCGCCGCCGCGCCTCGGCCTACGCCCTCTATGTGATGGCCAAGGCCGGCAAGGGCGACCTGGCGCGCCTGCGCTGGTGGCATGACGTGCAGATGAAGGACGAGAGCCAGCCGATCGCCAAGGCCTATGTCGCCGCCGGCCTGGCTCGCATGGGCGACAACGCCCGCGCCCGCTCGGCTATGCGCCAGGCGGTGTCGAGCCTCGGCTACAGGGACGAGCAGGACTGGTACCAGACGCCGCTGCGTGACACGGCCGTGCTGACGGCGCTCGCCGCCGAGTCCGGGATGATGGATGTGGCCCGCCAGCTGCAAGGCCGGCTGGAGAACGTCAGCAAGGATCCGGACGCCCTGAACACCCAGGAACAGGCGGCGCTGCTGCACGCGGCCAACGCCCTGATCCGGGCCTCGGGTCCGATCTCGATCACCGCGACGGGCGCCACGCCCTTGCCGCCGGCCGGCGGCGCGCCGCGCTGGGCGGTGGGCAAGCTGACCGACGCCCACTTCGTCAACGCCGGCAAGGGCGCCCTGTGGCGGACGGTCAGCGTGCGCGGCACGCCGGTCTCGGCCCCGGGCGCCTCGGCCAGCGGCCTGTCGGTGTCCAAGCGCCTGCTGTCGATGGGCGGCGGGGCGATCGATCCGGCGACCATCCGCCAGGGCGACCGGATCATCGTGCTGGTCTCCGGCCGCTCGATGCAGGCCCGCTCGACCGCCCTGGTGGTCGACGACGCCCTGCCGGCCGGTTTCGAGATCGAGACCACGCTTGGCGCCGACGACGCCCAGAACGGTCCGTTCAAGTTCCTCGGCGAACTGACCGCCGCCGACGTCCAGGAAAGCCGCGACGACCGCTTCATCGCCGCGCTGGACCTGGAAGGGAACAAGGGCTTCGCCCTGGCCTATGTGGCCCGGGCCGTGACGCCGGGGAGCTTCTTCCTGCCCGGCGCCGTGGCCAAGGACATGTATCGCCCGGCGGTGAACGCGCGCTCCGAGGCCTCGCGCGCGACCATCGCGCCGGGGCCGTGATGGCGTCGAGCTATCGAGAGGCCTTCTTCCCCCTCCGGGGGAGGAGGGCCGCCAGGCCCGGAGGGGGCCAGTAGGTGCAGGAATCCGATGTTTCCGGTGGGGCGCTAACTCGCCCCCTCCGGATGCTGCGCATCCGCTTCCCCCGGAGGGGGAAGAAGGGCGATCACGTCCCCCGCCTGACCAAAATCCTCGTCGGCGTCCTCGCCGCCGAGGTCGTCCTCGCCACCCTCGGCGCCGTGTTCCCGCCGGACATGACCCGCGCCCGGCACTCCTCGCCGGTCACCCTGGACCGTCGCGGCGCGTGGCTGCGGGCCCTGCCGGTCGAGGATGGCCGCTGGCGGATCCGCGCCGACCTCTCGCGAACCGATCCCACCTTCCAGAAGCGCCTGATCCGCACCGAGGACGCGCGGTTCTGGTGGCACCTGGGCGTCGATCCGCTGTCGCTGATCCGCGCCGTCGGCTCGGCGGTGGTCCATGGCCACGCCACCTCGGGCGCCTCGACCCTGACCATGCAGACCGCGCGCCTGCTGGAGCCCCGCCCGCGCAATCTCGGCTCGAAGCTGATCGAGATGGTCCGCGCCGTGCAGCTGGAGTCGCGACTGTCCAAGCGCGAGATCCTGGCGCTGTACCTGACCCTGGCCCCCTACGGCGGCAATCTGGAAGGCGCGCGGGCGGCCAGCCTCAGCTATTTCGGCCACGAGCCGTCCAGCCTGACCGACGGCGAGCAGGCCCTGCTGATCGCCCTGCCGCAGTCGCCGGAGGCGCGCCGTCCCGACCGTCGTCCCGACGCCGCCAAGGCCGCCCGGCGCGGGGTGTTGGACAAGATGGTCCGTGCCGGGACGATCACCGAGGCCGCCGCCTTCGAGGCCGAGAACGAGCCCCTGCCGCGGCGGGCGCCGTTCCCGACCCTGGCCTGGCACGCGGCGGGCGAGTTGGCCCGCGATGCTCCGCAAGGCCAGGCCAGCGTGGTCTCGACCCTCGACGCCGACCTGCAGTCGCGGCTGGAGCCCATGGCCGCCGCCGTGGCGGGCGCTCAGGGCCCCGACGCCACCGCCGCCATCCTGGTGGTCGAGATCAAGAACCGCGCTGTCCGCGCCTCGGTCGGCTCGGCGGGCCGCGACCGGGCCGGAGGCTGGGTCGACATGACACGGGCGCTGCGTTCGCCCGGCTCGGCCCTGAAGCCGTTCATCTACGCCATGGCCATGGACGACGGCCTGGTCGCGCCCGACACCCAGCTGCAGGACAACGCCACCCGCTTCGCCGACTACCAGCCCGAGAACTTCGACCGGGTGTTCCACGACAAGGTGACGGTGCGCGAGGCCCTGGCTCACTCGCTGAACGTGCCGGCCGTCGCCACCCTGGAGAAGCTGGGTCCCGAGGCTTTCGCCGGCCGCATCGAGGCCGCCGGCGCGCATCTGGCGCGACCCAAGGCGCAGCTGAAGGAAGCAGGCCTGGCCCTGGCGCTCGGCGGAGAAGGGATCACCTGGCGCGACCTCGTCATGCTGTACGCCGCGTTGGGCGACGGCGGCATCGCCAAGCCGCTGGCCTGGACCGAGGACGAGGCCAAGGCTCGCGAGCGCTCCGGCGGGACGCGTCTGGTCCGGCCCGAGGCGGCCCGGCAGGTGCTCGATATTCTCCGCGAAGCCCCGGCGCCGAGGGGCCGCGCGCCCTCGGCCCTGACCCGCGGCGGACCGTCGATGGCGTTCAAGACCGGCACCTCGTACGGCTTCCGCGACGCCGTGGCGGCCGGGGTGGTCGGCGGCTATGCGATCCTGGTCTGGACGGGTCGGGCCGACGGCGGCGCGCGTGGCGGGTTGACGGGACGCGACGCCGCCCTGCCGCTGCTGTTCGACGTCGCCGACGCCATCGGAACCCAGTCCTCGGCGCCGCGCCCGATCGCGCCGAAGTCCGCCCCGCTCGCCTTGCGGACGTTGCGCGCCGCCGCCGAGGGGCCGCGCCTGATCTTCCCGCCCGACGGCGCCTCGGTGCAGGTCGACGCCCTGGGCGCCCGGGGGCGGGGCCTGGTGCTGGCCGCCGAGGGTGAGGGCCTGAGCTGGTACGTGGAAGGCCGGCCGCTGGGCCTGGATCCGGTCAGCGGCCGCGCGATCTGGAGGCCGGCCGCGCCGGGCTTCTACAAGCTGTCGGTGGTCGACGCGCAAGGCCGCAAGGCCCAGGCGCGGGTGCGGATCAGGGGCGGTTAGAGTCCGCCATCATCCGCTCGTAGTCCGCCAGGCTGCTGATGCCGATGTTGAGATCGTTCACCAGGCCGTCGTGCAACGAATAGACCCAGCCGTGCACCGACAGGTCCTGGCCGCGCGCCCAGGCGTCCTGGACGAAGACGTCGGCGGCCACGTTGCGCACCTGCCGGGCGACGTTCAGCTCGGTCAGGCGGTCGAGCATGGCGCGCTGCTCGGGGATTGCTTCCAGTTCGTGCTTGTGCTCGGCGTGGATCTCGCGGATCGGGTGCAGCCAGTGGTCGACCAGGCCCCGGCGCTGGCCGTCGATGGCGGCCGCCACGCCGCCGCAGCCGTAGTGGCCGACGACCATGACGTGCTTGACCTTCAGCACCTCGACCGCGAACTGCAGCACGGACAGATAGTTGGCGTCCTGCGGCGGGGCCAGGTTGGCGACGTTGCGGTGGACGAACAGCTCGCCCGGATCCAGGCCGACGATCTCGTTGGCGGGCACGCGGCTGTCGCTGCAGCCGATCCAGAGATATTCCGGGCTCTGCTGACCTTCCAGGCGCTTGAAGAAGTCCGGATCGACCTGGGTCTTGCGTTCCGACCAGGCGGCGTTGTTGGCTTTCAGGTCCTCAAGCATCTAGCGCTCCGGTTGGTGGTCGGGGTGGGCGGCTTCGATGGCCGGGTGCTTGGCCGCGCGGGCGGCGGCGTTGGTGATCGCCGGGAACGGCGACAGGTCGACGTTGAAGCGGCCGGCGTTGAACACCTGCGGCACCAGCAGGCAGTCGACGAGGCCCGGCGCGTCGCCATAGGCGAAGCCGCCCGAATGCGCGGCGACCATCGGCTCCAGGGCCCGGAAGCCGTCGCTGATCCAGCGGGCGACCCAGGCGTTGCGGTCGGTCTCGCCGATCTCCAGGGCCGTCAGCTGGCGCAGGACGCGCAGATTGTTCAGCGGGTGGATGTCGCAGGCGATGATCTCAGCCATGCCGCGGACGATGGCCCGCTCATAGGCCGTGTGGGGCAGCAGGGCGGGCTCTGGCGAGACCTCGTCCAGCCACTCCAGGATGGCCAGGCTCTGGGTCAGCGGCCGGCCATCGACCTCGAGCGTGGGCACCAGGGCCTGGGCGTTGAGCGCGCGATAGCTGGCCTCGTGATGGCCGTTGGCCACCAGGTCGACGGGGCGCAGCTCGTAGGGAAGGCCCTTGAGGTTAAGGCCGATGCGCACCCGATAGGGCGCGCTGGCGCGCTTGGCGCTGTGCAGGACCAGCTTCATCGAAGCGTTCTCCTAGACGAGCGTGAACTCAAGACGTCCGACGCCTTCGACCTCGCCGACGACCTTGTCGCCGCGGACGATGGCGCCGACGCCTTCGGGGGTGCCGGTGAAGATCAGGTCGCCGGCGGCCAGGGTCCACAGTTCGCTGGCCTTGGCGATCACCTCGCCGACGTTCCAGATCATGTCGCCCACCTCGCCGCGCTGGCGTTCCTGTCCGTTGACCGACAGGGTGACGGCGGCCTCGGGCGGCGGGGCGTCCATCACGCGGATGGCGGTGATCGGCGCGCTTTCGTCGAAGGCCTTGCCGGCCTCCCAGGGTTGGCCCTTGGCCTTGGCCGCGCCCTGCAGGTCGCGGCGGGTCAGGTCGACGCCGACCGCGTAGCCGAACACCGTCTCGAGCGCCTGCTCGACCGAAAGGTTGGCGCCGCCGCTCTTGAGGGCCACGACCAGTTCGATCTCGTGATGCAGATCGCCGGTCGCCGGCGGATAGGCGATCTGGCCCTTCAGCGGGGCCACCGCGTCGGCGGGCTTGCTGAAGAAGAACGGCGGATCGCGGCTGTCAGCGCCCATCTCGCGGGCATGGGCGGCGTAGTTGCGCCCCACGCAGAGAATCCGGCGAACGGGGAAGGCCGCGTCCGATCCCTCCACCGGAACCGTCGGAATGGCGTGCGGGGGAAAGGCGTAGGTCGTCATGGCGCCTCGTTTAGACCTAAAAGCCGCTGCCCAAAACCCCTGTGCGGCTCAAACGACGCCGATGAGCGCCAACAGCCGCAAAGTGGCCGCTGTTCAGAAATCCCGCGGTTGAACCCATGGCCTAAACGTTCTTTCACTTGCCCCAATCGTCGCCGTCGAGTCATGTCGGCGATGGGGTATTGGGCGCGTTTTTTTTCTGGGGGCTGTTCATGCTGATCATCGAGAACCTGACCCATGTCTATGGCAACGGCACGCGGGCCCTGGACGAGGTCAGCCTGACGATCCCGCGCGGCATGTACGGTCTGCTGGGGCCGAACGGCGCCGGCAAGTCCACCCTGATGCGCACCATCGCCACCCTGCAGGCCCCGACCTCGGGCCATATCCGCTTCGGCGACATCGACGTGCTGAAGACGCCCGAGGAACTGCGCAAGACGCTGGGCTACCTGCCGCAGGACTTCGGCGTCTATCCGCGGGTCTCGGCCTACGACATGCTCGACCACATGGCCGTGCTGAAGGGCATTTCCGGCGCCAAGGCGCGCAAGGAGACGGTCGAGAACCTGCTGAACCAGGTCAATCTGTGGAATGTCCGCAAGAAGGCCATCGCCGGCTTCTCGGGCGGCATGCGCCAGCGCTTCGGCATCGCCCAGGCCCTGATCGGCGATCCGCGCCTGATCATCGTCGACGAGCCCACGGCGGGCCTCGACCCCGAGGAGCGCAACCGCTTCCTGAACCTGCTGGCCGAGATCGGCGAGAACGTGGTGGTGATCCTGTCGACCCACATCGTCGAGGATGTCAGCGACCTCTGTCCGGCCATGGCCATCATCTGCGACGGCCGCATCGTGCGCGAAGGCGCGCCGATGGATCTGGTCGGCCAGCTGAAGGGCCGGATCTGGAAGAAGATCATCGACAAGGCCGAGCTGGAGGCCGCCAAGGCCCAGTACAAGGTCATCTCCACGCGCCTGCTGGCCGGCCGCACGGTCATCCACATCCTGTCGGACGACAACCCGGGGAACGGCTTCACGCCGGTCGAGGGCGGGCTGGAGGATGTCTACTTCTCCACCCTCTCGACCACCCGGCGGGCGGCCTGACGGGGAGCGGCGGCATGTTTCGCAAGATCGCGGGCTTCGAGCTCCGCTACCAGCTGAAGTCGCCCGTCTTCTGGGTGGTGGCGACCATCTTCTTCCTGCTGACCTTCGGGGCGGCGACGATCGACCAGATCCGTATCGGCGGCGGCGGCAACATCCACAAGAACGCGCCGTTCGCGATCGCCCAGACCCACCTGATCCTGTCGATCTTCTACATGTTCGTGACCACGGCCTTCGTGGCCAACGTGGTGGTGCGCGACGACGAGACGGGCTTCGGGCCGATCCTGCGGTCCACGCGGATCCGCAAGTTCGACTATCTCTATGGCCGGTTCACCGGCGCCTTCCTGGCCGCCGCGATCTCGTTCCTGGCCGTGCCGCTGGCGATCTTCATCGGCTCGTTCATGCCGTGGATCGATCCCGAGCGCCTGGGTCCGAATGACCTGCACGCCTACCTGTTTTCCTATTTCGCCCTGGCCCTGCCATCGATCCTGCTGACCTCGGCGCTGTTCTTCGCCCTGGCCACGATCACCCGCTCGATGATGTGGACCTATGTCGGCGTGGTCGCCTTCATGGTGCTGTGGATCATCGCCAACATCGCGCTGGACAAGCCCGAGTTCGAGAAGATCGCCGCCTACTGGGAGCCGCTCGGCACCGCCGCCTACGGCCTGACGACCAAGTACTGGACGGCCAGCGAACGCAATACGCTCGTCCCGCCGCTGTCCGGAGGGCTGCTGTTCAATCGCCTGTTCGCAGTGGCGCTGTCGGCCGGCTTCCTGACTCTGGCCTACAGCCTGTTCCGGTTCCAGTCGGCCGACCTCTCGGGGCAGCGCAAGGTCAAGAAGGGCAAGATCGACGACAACGCCGCGCCGGCGCCGTCGGGCGGCCCGCTGCCGCGACCGGTGTTCGACCGCGCCACGGCCTGGGCCCAGCTAGTGGTCCGCACGCGCCTCGACATGGGCCAGGTGTTCAAGAGCCCGGCCTATTTCGTGCTGCTGTTCCTGGGCCTGGCCAACGCCATGGGCGCCCTATGGTTCGCCACCGACGCCGGCCGCTATGGCGGCGTGATCTATCCGGTCACCCGCGTGCTGCTGTCGCCGCTGCTGGGCTCGTTCGGCCTGATCCCAATGATCATCGCCATCTACTATTCGGGCGAACTGGTCTGGCGCGAGCGCGAGCGCAAGACGCACGAGATCATCGACGCCACCCCCGTGCCCGACTGGGCCTTCGTGGCGCCCAAGACCCTGGCGATCTCGCTCGTCCTGATCTCGACCCTGCTGGTCAGCGTTTTCGCCGCCATCCTCAGCCAGGTCTTCCACGGCTATTTCAAGCTGGAGCTCGACAAGTACCTGGTCTGGTACGTGCTGCCGCAGGCGGTGGACTGGATCCTGCTGGCGGTGCTGGCGGTGTTCCTGCAGGCGATCAGCCCGCACAAGTTCATCGGCTGGGGCCTGATGGTGATCTACCTGGTCACCACCATCACCTTCGTGAACCTGGGCTTCGAGTCCAAGCTCTACAACTACGGTTCGACCACCGAGACGCCGTTCTCGGACATGAACGGCCTGGGCAAGTTCTGGATCGGCGCCTGGTGGCTGCGCGCCTACTGGACGGCCTTCGCGGTGGTGCTGCTGGTGCTGGCCTACGGTCTGTGGCGGCGCGGAACCGAAAGCCGCCTCCTGCCGCGCCTGCGCCGACTGCCCGTTCGCCTGAACGGCGGGGCCGGCCTGCTGCTGGTCGCCGCCCTGGTCGCCTTCGTGGGCATCGGCGGGTTCATCTACGTCAACACCAATGTCTGGAACGACTACCGGACCAAGATCGACAACGAGAAGTGGCAGGCCGACTACGAAAAGACCCTGCTGCCGTTCGAGAACACGCCGCAGCCCAAGATCGTCGCCATGACCCTCGACGTCGATCTGAAGCCGCATGAGCCCAGCCTCGAGACCAAGGGCTCCTACGTCATCGAGAACAAGACGGGCGCGCCGCTGAAGGAAATCCACGTCCGCTTCGACCGCGACCTGCGGGTCAAGGGCCTGTCGATCGAGGGCGCGCGACCCAAGAAGACCTTCGAGCGCTTCAACTACCGCATCTTCGCCTTCGACACCCCGATGCAGCCGGGCGAGCGGCGCAAGATGAGCTTCATCACCCTGCGTTCGCAGCGCGGCTTCCCCAACAGCGACCAGGAAAGCCGGGTGGTCGACAACGGGACCTTCGTCAACAACCTGGAGATCGCGCCGATCCTGGGCATGGCCCGCGACGGCCTGCTGCAGGACCGCGCCAAGCGCCGCAAGTACGGCCTGCCCCCCGAGCGCCGCATGGCCAAGCTGGGCGACGTTCCGTCCCGCCAGTTCAACGGCCTGCGCAAGGACGCCGACTTCATCACCTCGGACATCACCGTCGCCACCGAGGCCGACCAGACCCCGATCGCGCCGGGCTACAAGGTCTCGGACACGGTCAAGAACGGCCGCCGCATCGCCCGCTTCGTCACCGAGGCGCCGATCATGCCGTTCGTCTCCATCCAGTCGGCCCGCTACCAGGTCGCCGAGGAGAGCTACAGGGGCGTGAAGCTGGCGGTCTATTACGACGCCCAGCACCCCTGGAACATCGAGCGCATGAAGACCGCGATGAAGCGGTCGCTGGACTATATGGGGACCAACTTCAGCCCGTATCAGTTCCGGCAATTGCGCTTCCAGGAGTTCCCAGATTACGCCCAGTTCGCCCAGTCGTTCGCCAACACCATTCCGTGGTCGGAGGGAATGTTCTTCATCTCCGACTATCGCGACCCGACCAAGATCGACATGGTCACCTATGTCGGGGCCCACGAGATCGGCCACCAGTGGTGGGCCCACCAGGTGATCGGCGCCGACCAGCAGGGCGGGGCGATGCTGTCGGAGACCTTCGCCCAGTACTCGGCCCTGATGGTGATGAAGCACACCTATGGCGAGGCTCAGATCCGCAAGTTCCTGAAGTTCGAGCTGGACAGCTATCTGCGCGCGCGCGGCGGCGACGTGATCGACGAGCAACCGCTCTACAAGGTCGAGAACCAGCCCTACGTCTATTATCGCAAGGGCTCGCTGGTCATGTACCGGCTGCAGAGCGAGATCGGCGAGGAGACGGTCAACCGCGCCCTGCGCAAGCTGATCGCCGACCACGCCTTCAAGGGCGCGCCCTATCCGATCACCACCGACTTCCTGACCGCCCTGCGGGCCGAGGCTCCGGCCGACAAGCAGGCCCTGATCACCGATCTGTTCGAGAAGATCACGCTCTACGACCTGAAGACCAAGAGCGCGTCGGTCAAGAAGCGGGCGGACGGCAGGTTCGACGTGACGATCACGGTCGACGCCCAGAAGAAGTACGCCGACGGCAAGGGCAAGGAGACCAACGCCGCCCTGAACGAGGCCATGGACATCGGTCTCTTCACCGCCAAGCCGGGCGACAAGGGCTTCGACGCCAGGAACGTGGTGCTCTACGAGCGCCGGCCGATCCGCTCGGGCGTGCAGACCTTCACCTTCACAACCGCCAAGGCGCCGACGTTCGCGGGGATCGATCCGTACAACACGGTGATCGACCGCAACGGCGACGACAACACGATCAAGGTCGGCGGGTGAGCGAACCGCTGATCCGGATGGACTCGGCGGCGCTGAACGCGTTCCTGCGCTCGGCCTTTCCGGAGGCCGACGCCGAGCACATGCCCTCCGTCGTGGAGGTCGAGGCCGGACGTGTCCTGTTGAAACTGCCGTACCTGACCCGGCAGCTGCGGCCGGGCGGGGTGATCTCGGGACCGACCCTGATGACGCTGGCGGACACGGCGGCCTATGCCCTGGTCCTGGCGCACATCGGCGAGGTGGCCATGGCGGTGACCACCTCGCTCAACATTCATTTCCTGAGAGGCTGCCAACCCGGCGATCTGTACGCCGAGGGGACCCTTCTCAAGCTCGGCCGCCGCATCGCGACGGCCGATGTCCTGATGTGGACGGAAGGGCGCGAGCGAGCCGCCGCCAAGGCGACGGTCGCCTACGCCATCCCCTAGGTCAGCCGCGCTTAGTGCTTGGCGTTGTCCTTGGCGACGTCTTCGCCGGTGTCGAAGCCCTTCTTCAGGCCCTCGGCCATGTTCAGGTGCTCCTGGACCTTCGGCGCCGTGGCGGCGGCGAAAGCCTTGATGGCGGGAGTGTCGCCGTCCTGGGCGTAGCGTTGCAGCAGGTTCAGCGCCGCCTGGTGAGCGTCGACCATGTCGTCGGCGTACTTCTTGTCGAAGTCCTTGGCGTCGGCCTTGTTCAGGTCGTCCAGGTCGTCCTGAGCGTCCTTCGACAGGGTCGTCGGCAGGGTGATGGCCGCGCCCGAGGCGGCGATGGCCGACTTCAGCTCGGCGGTGCTGGCCATGTGGGCCTTCTCCATCGCGGCGGCGAACTTCTTCACCGAAGGATTGGTCGAGCGCGTGGCGGCCAGCTTGGCGGCGGCGACTTCGAACATGTCGCTGTCCGCGGCCTTCATGGCGAAGACGTCGGCCTTGGTCTCGTCCGCCGGGGTCGGGACCGTGGCGGCGGGGTTGGCGTCCGGGGTCGCGGCCTGTTCGGCCGGGGTGGCGGCGCCCTTGGTCTCTTCGGCCTTCTGGCCGCAGGCGGCCAGGCTGAGGGCGGCGATGGCGGCGGCGCCGAACATGATATGACGGTTCATGGCTCTGTCTTTCCCTGTGCGTTTTTCTTAGAGGTTCGTGGACAGGCGACGCGTGCGGCGCCGTGTGGACAACAAAACCTCACGGGGCCGTGAACGGTTCCGGCGAGGGTGGGGGAGAATGGCATGACGCAGGGTCCGCTGGCCGGATTGCGGGTGATCGAGATGGGCTCGCTGATCGCCGGGCCGTTCTGCGGCCAGGTGCTGGGCGACTTCGGCGCCGAGGTCATCAAGCTGGAGGATCCCAAGGTTGGCGACCCCATGCGCCAGTGGGGGCGCTCCAAGCCCCAGGGCCTGTCGCCCTGGTGGCCGGTGATCGGCCGCAACAAGAAATCCGTCACCGTCGATCTGCGTACGGACGAAGGCCGGGACATCGCCCGCGCGCTGATCGCCAAGGCCGACGTGGTGGTCGAGAACTTCCGACCCGGCACGCTGGAAAAGTGGGGCATGGGCTATGAGGCGTTGGCCGAGACCAATCCGGGCCTGGTCATGGCGCGGGTGTCGGGCTTTGGCCAGACGGGGCCCTACGCCAGTCGCGCGGGCTACGCCCTGGTCGGCGAGGCCATGGGCGGGCTGCGCCACATCACCGGCGAGCCCGACCGGCCGCCGGCCCGGGCCGGCATCTCGATCGGCGACAGCCTGTCGGGCCTGAACGCCGCGCTCGGCGTGATGATGGCCCTGCACGCCCGCCAAAGCACCGGCAAGGGCCAGGTTGTCGACGTGGCGATCTATGAGAGCGTGCTGACGGTGATGGAGAACCTGATCACCGAATACGACCTGACCGGCTATGTCCGCGAGCGCTCGGGGGCGGTGCTGCCCGGCATCGCGCCGTCGAACGTCTATCCGACCAAGAGCGGCGAGCTGGTTCTGATCGGCGCCAACCAGGACACCCTGTTCAAGCGGCTCTGCGACCTGATGGGCCGGCCGGATCTGGCCGACGACGTCCGCTACCGAGATCATGCCGCGCGCGGCGCGCACCAAGCTGAACTCGACGCCCGCATCGCCGCCTGGACCGCCGACCAGGAGATCGACGACCTGCTGCCCAAGCTGGAGGCCGCCGGCCTGGCCACCGGCCGGATCTACCGCGCGCCCGACATGATCGCCGATCCGCAGTTCGCGGCGCGGGAGTCCATTGTCACCACGCCGCACCCGGTGTTCGGCCGGATCAAGATGCAGAACGCCTTCCCGAAGCTGACGGAGACGCCGGGCGGGGTGCGCTGGACCGGGCCGACGCTGGGCGAGCATACGGAGGCGGTGTTGACGCAGGTGGCCGGAATGAGCGCTGAGGCGGTGCAGGGGTTGCGGAAGCGGGGCGTGATCTAGACCCTAAGCCCGCCCCGTGACCCCCGCCACGGCCCGCGCGATCTGGTGCACGTTGTAGGGCTTGCGCACGATCGGGGCGTCGAACCCCATGGGCGCGGCCTTGTCGGCATAGCCCGTGGCGAAGACGAACGGTCGGCCCATGGTGCGCAGGATCTCGGCCACCGGCGCCACCGACTGGCCGTTGAGGTCGGCGTCCAGCACCGCGACGTCGAAGTCCATCTCGACCATCGACAGCGCTTCGCTGAGCTCGGCCGCGCAACCGACCACCACGACGCCGGCGTCCTCCAGGCCCGCTTCCAGCTCCAGGGCCAGCAGCAGCGAGTCCTCGACGATCAGCACCTTGAGGCCGGCGATGGCGCCCGGGCGGACGGTCTCGTCGGCGGCGACCACGGTCTCGACGATACGCTCGGGAGCGACTTCGGCCGGCTCGATCGGCGGCGCGTCGGCCAGGGCCTCGGCCGCGCCCTGGATCATGGCGGTGACGCCGCTGGAGCGGTAGTTGATCTTGGCCGAACCGCCCAGTTCGCGGCCGGCGACGTCCTCGATCAGGGTGGCGCCGAAGCCCTTGGCGACCGGCGCGGTGGCTGGCGGGCCGCCGGTCTCCAGCCATTCGAGGGCGAAGCCGCCCTCCGGCGTGCGCCGCCAGACGACCTCGACCTTGCCGTTCTCGGTCGATAGCGAGCCGTAGCGCATCGCATTGACCGCCAGTTCGTGCAACGCCAGCGACAGCGCCGAGGCCGCGCGCGGCGTGAGGAACAGTTCCGGCCCGTCCCAACGGGTCTGGGTGGGCGCCAGGCCGCCAAGTTCGGCGGCGGCGATCCGCGCCAGGGTCGCCCCGCGCCAGCGAGCGGCGGTCAGGAGGTCGTGGGCCGAGCTCATCGACTTCAGCCGCGCGGCGAAGGTCTTGAGGAACACGTCCAGCGAGGCCGACTTGCGCGCCGACTGGGCCGCCACCGACTGGACGACGGCCAGCAGGTTCTTGATGCGGTGGTCCAGTTCGGCGACGAGGTTCTCGCGCTGGTCCTCTTCGGCCCTGCGCTCGGTGATGTCCTGGACGACGCCGATCAGATAGGCCGGCTCGCCATGGGCGTCGCGCACGATGACGCCCGAGCCGTGGTTCCAGATTTCGCGGCCGTCGGGGCCGTTGGGCCGGCGGTATTCGGCCTCGTAGCGATCGCTTTCCGCCAGCTGCTCGTTGATCGATTCCCTCAGCCAGTCCCGATCGTCGGGATGCAGGTATCGATAGAGGGCCTCGCCGTCCTCGGCCGGAATCTCGCCGGGCTCGATGTCCGAGATCTTGGCCAGGCGGGGGCTGATCTTGAAGACGTCGCGTTTGATGTCCCATTCGAACTCGCCGAGGCTGGCGGCCGAGATGGCCAGGTCCAGGCGTTCGCTTTCGAGGCTGCGGGCCAGGCATGGCTGGTCGGCCAGGCCTTCCGCGGCCAGGTCGGCCAGGTCTTCCAGCGCCCGCAGATCCTCGTCGGAGGCGGGGCCGCTCGCGCCCGGGCCTTCCACCACCAGGGCGCCCAGCACATGACCCTGCTTGTCGCGGATCGGCGCGCCGAGGGCGACGGGGCCGTTGGCGGTCACGATCTGGTCGGCCAGATCGCCGGCGCGGGGGCCTTCGGGACCGGGATAACCGACAAAGGCCTTGCGCCAGACCCTGTCCTCGTCGACCAGGACGACGGCGGCCTTGGGCGCGTCGAACAGGCGGGCGGCCAGACGCGCGAGGCGCAGGAAGCGAGGCTCGTTGACCGCGCCGTCCAGGATGTTCAAGGCCTTCAAGGCGTTGAGCCGGGCGGCTTCCTGGCGCTCGTCGCTGACGATGGGGGCGTCCTCCATGATTCGACCTTAGACCCGCTTCGCGTCTAGCGCGAGCGCCTTTGGACGCTTCTTTTTCGGGCCTCTTACGCGCTCAACCGGGGATTCCACGGTGGTGAAGCTTGGGCCCTTGCGCTAACGTGGAACTCCGACGTCGAGCAGACGTTGACGAGGCGCAGCTTCAGCGCCCCAGGTCGGTCGCGTCGCGAACAGGAGATGATCATGCCCGCCAGTCCCGCCGCCGCCAAGGAAGCCGAAAAGGCCAAGTCGGCCACCCTCGAGGCTGTTGAACACGCCGAGCGGAGCTTCGCCCACGCCGCCGACGCCGCCCGTGTCTCGCTGACCGAAGCCGCCAAGCGCGTCGAGAAATCCGTCGCGGAAGGCTTCGAAACCCTGCGCGCGCAGAGCCGCACCTATACCGACACCGCCGGCCAGCAGATCGAGGACGCCCAGCGCTACGTCTCCGAGCGCGTGCGTGAGCGTCCGATCACCGCCACCCTCGCCGGTCTCGGCGTCGGCGTGCTGATCGGCCTGCTGCTCTCCGGCGGCCGCAGCAACAACCGGTGATCTTCGAAAAGACTCTGATGACGCTGGCCGCGGCCGCGGCGATCGCCGCCGCCGCCGCGGTGGCCGTCGTATCCGCCGCCTTCGCGATCTACGCCGTGCTGGTTCCGCTCGTCACGGCGGCCGGCGCCGCCGCGATCGTCTCGGCCGTCGCGGCCCTGATCGTCGCCGTCGCCGGCATGATCGCCGCCCGCAAGGTCGAAGGTCGTCATCACAACAGCCAGCAGGCCCCGCAACAGGGCTTCGACATGACCAGCAAGGTCGTCGAGATCGTGCGCGACAGGCCGCTGATGTCGATCGGCATCGGTCTGGCCGCGGGAATCTTCGCCCTGAAGAACCCTGGCCTGACCGCTTCGCTGGCCAAGGCCTTCCTGGACCCGAAGCCGCCGCAGCGCTGATCACGTCAATCTTGTTCAAGACCGACGCCACCGGATCCGTTCGGTGGCGTTTGTCTTGGAGCGTTGTTCTTCGGATTTCCCGGAAACCCTAAGTTTTCAAGGGAATCTATCTCGAAAATTTGAGCACGCCTGGGCGGCTTGCGGCGGTGAAACCGCTTACGCTTTGTCCTGGCGCGCTCTAGATGCTTCCCGCGCGTTCCCTCCTCCCTGGAACGCCTTCCCATGGAGTGAACATGACGTACAAGCTGCCGGACCTGCCCTACGCGTACGACGCGCTGGAGCCGACGATCTCCGCCAACACCCTCCATTTCCACCATGACAAGCACCACGCGGCCTATGTGACCGCGCTGAACGGCCTGCTGAACGGCGACGACAAGGGTTCGCTGGAAGCCGTGATCAAGGGCGCCGGCCCGGGCAAGGTGTTCAACAACGCCGCCCAGGCCTGGAACCACGCCTTCTTCTGGGACGGCCTTTCGCCCACCAAGACCGCTCCGGGCGCCGACCTGGCCGCCGCCATCGACTCGACCTTCGGCGGCCTCGCGGCCCTGAAGGAGAAGTTCGTCGCCGAAGGCATCGGCCACTTCGGCTCGGGCTGGGTGTGGCTGGTCTCGGACGCCTCGGGCGCGCTGAAGGTCATCTCGACCCACGACGCCGAAAGCCCGGTCACCCAGGACCTGACGGCCCTGGCGGTCGCCGACGTCTGGGAGCACGCCTACTATCTGGACTACCAGAACCTGCGGAAGGGCTTCCTGGAAGCCGTGTTCGACAACCTGCTCAACTGGACCCTGGCCGACAGCCAATATGCCGCGGCCAAGTCGGGCCAGCAGGGCTGGGCCTATCCGGCTCCGGAATAGGGCCTGAATTTCCGGAACGCCCGGGAGTCGGGTGCGTTTTCTCCAAGCGGGGCCATGGGCCTTGATTAAAGACAACGCCCCGGCTCGAAAGGCCGGGCTCATCCGGAGAGACCCATGCTGAACTGGGCCGTTACCTTTCTGGTGGTCGCTCTGATCGCCGCCCTCCTGGGCTTCACCGGCATCGCCGGGACCGCGATCGGGATCGCCAAGATCCTGTTCTATGTCTTCCTGATCCTGTTCCTGGTGTCGCTGGTCAGCCACCTCTTCCGAGGCGGCCGCGGCGCGCCACGCTAGGCGTCAGCACGGCGAGACAATGAAAACGGCGCGGCCCTCGGGTCGCGCCGTTCTTGTTTGTCAGGGGACGCGCCGATCGCAGGCCCATGTCCGCCAGACCTCGAACTTGCCGTGCGCATAGGCCAGAGCCTGCACGCGCACGCAGCCCGGCTCGACCTCGATGACGTTGAAGCCCGGCGCCGCGCCCCGCTCTCGATGCGAGAGGGTGCCCGAGCCGATCGCCTGGGTCTTGCCGTCGCCGAATGGGACGGCGGTGACGAACGGCAGGTGGATATGGCCCGACAGGATGATGTCGGCCCCGGCCTGGACGAAGCGATTGGCCGCGTCGACTCCGCCACGGACCTTGGCGGTCATCGGTCCGCCCAGAACCTCCATGAGGGGATGGTGGCAGACCACCACCCTGAGGTCGCCGGCGGGGGCGGCCTCCAGTTCGCGGACGACGCGGCGGATCTGGCCGCGCGACACCGCGCCTTTCGACCAGTTCCAGCGCGCCTGGGCGGCGCGGGCGGTGTTCAGCGAGGTCACGGTGATCCCCGGCGTCCGCCAGGCCGCGCCGTCCTCGTCGCCGAACCGGTCCCTGAACCGACGCCAGGCGCGGGTGAAGCGCTCGACGAGCTCGCCGAGACCGACGAAGGGCGTGTCGTGGTTGCCGGGCACGACGATCATCGGGTCGGGCAGGCGCTTCAGCCAGGCCGCGGCGGCGTCGAACTCGGGGACCTTGCCGTCCAGGGTCAGGTCGCCGGCGACGACCACCAGGTCGGGCCGGGCCTCGGTGATCCAGGCGGTCGCGGCCTCGACGGCTTCCTTGTTTTCGCCGCCGAAATGGATGTCGGAGAGCTGGACCAGCCTCATTCAGCGGTCTCGTCCGGCGGAACCAGTGCGCGGAAGGCCTTCGGGCGGAAGCGGATCGACACCTCGGGATCGAACCGCGCCGGCTCGCCGTCCAGGATCGCGGGGATGCGGCCATGGGCGCGGATCTTGCCGGTGCGGCAGCGCCCGGCGTTCACCGAGGGATCCTCGCGCCAATGGCCGCGGGCGGCGTTGAACCCGAGACGGAAGACGTCGAGCGCGCTGGATGGATCGAGCGCCGCGGCCTCCAGGGCCCGCTCCTCGGCGTCCAGGGCGGTCGAGACCAGCGGGCACATCAGGGTCAGGGCCTCGGCCTTGATCTCGGGCCGCCCATCCAGCGAGAAGCGAAGTCGCCCTGAGAAGGCGTTGCGGAAGGCGCGGCGGGCGCGGGCCAGGGCGATGTTGAAGCGGCCTTCGCGGGCCGCCTCGCGCGCGGTGGCCCACAGGGCCGGGCTGCCCAGGATGGCGGCGACGAAGAACAGGCGTCCGCCGACCTCGCCGCCGGAGATGGTCCTCGCCTCGCCGCTCTCCAGGCAGGCCTTCATCGCCGCCTGCCAGTCGCGGTCGCCGTAGAGGGCGCGCGGCAGCATGTTCATGGTGCCGCCGGGCAGGGGAGCGATCAGGGGCCCCTCCGGTCCGGCCATTTCGGCGGCGGCGCGGGCCGTGCCGTCGCCGGCCAGGACCAACACCGCGTCCGGCGCGCTGTCGATCACCGTCCTCAGGCAGTCGACCAGCTCGCCCGGTTGCGGCGCGTGGACGACACCGGAGACGCCGTATTCCGCCAGCAGTTGTTCGGCGATCCGCGGCGCGTCCGGGCCAACGGATCCGGACGCGGTGTTGGCGACGACCTCGATGCGCTTCACGCGCTCCCCTTTTCTCGTCAAAACTCGCCGACGCAACGGGCGGAGCTCGGCCGTGGTTCCCCCGCCAAACGGAACCGTCGCGCTTGGGAGTCGTTTGCTGCAGCAGGGGACAGGAAGCTTGGAACGGAGAGCCAGGATGAAGATGACCATGATCGCCCTGATGGGCGTGGGCGTGCTCGCCGCGGCGTGCACCTCGACCGGCAATGTGGAGCGCAACGCCGCTGGCGGCGCGGCCATCGGCGCCCTGGCCGGCGCCGTGATCGGCAACAATGTGGGCAGCGGCAGCGCGGGCACGGGGGCCGCGATCGGCGCGGCCATCGGCGGCACCGCTGGGGCCATCAAGGGCTGCCGCGAAGACGGCGGCTGTGGCGCGACGGACACCAACCGCCGCCAGTATTATGACGAGCGCGCGGGCCGCTACTACTACTACGACTCTCGCAGCGGTCGTTATTACTGGGAAGATGGCGCGCCCCGCTACTAAGCTGGACGGGACGCGACGACGCCAACGAAAGGCGATCGGCCCAGCCGATCGCCTTTCTTGTGTTCGCAGGTTCGAGGAGGAGGGTTCGAATGAAGACGATGAAGATCACCAACGCCGTGCAGGCCATCAGCGTGGCGGGCGTGGTCCTGGCGCTGGCGGGCTGCGCCACGTCCGAGAGCCCCTGGCGGGTGTTGCGCAAGCCCGTGGCCGCCGCGCCGCCCGCCTGTGCCGATTTCCAGTCCTCGGTCTATTTCGAGCAGGACAGCGCCGAGCTGACGAAGGAGGCCCGCATGCTGCTGTCCAACGCCCAGACCCAGGCGAGAGGTTGCGCCGTGAAATCCGTGCGGGTGACGGGTCTGGCCGATGCGGTCGGGACCTCCGAGGCCAATCTGGCCCTGTCCAAGCGTCGCGCCCAAACGGTGACCTCGGCCCTGGCCAAGGCCGGCTTCGGCAAGGTCGAGATCGATACGGCCGCCGTGGGGGACGCCGGGGCGGTGGCGGCGTCGGGCGCGTCCGCGCCGCTGCGCCGACGGGCGGACATCCTGTTCGATCTGGAGAGCAAGTAGGCCGGGATGGGCGGGCCTCCCAGGCCTGTCGTACCCATCGGAAGGAAAGGCGGGCCGGTCATCCGGTCCGCCCAAGTTCGCATCAACAAAGGGGGTGCGAAGGCGGCAGGCTGGCTATCGCCAGCCTTAAGTCGGGGGGGCGTCGCCGCCTTCGCAAAAATAGAAACGACGTCCCGGGCGAACGGTTCCGGCCTCGCGCGATTTTTTTCGCGAAGGACCGAAACGGGCGGGCGGCGGGAACGGTGGTGTCCGGAACACGTTGAAATCCCAGGCGGACATGTGGTCCGCCGGGGCAGGGAGCAACGTCGTGATCCGGACTTATCAGGCCGAACATGGCGGTACGGTTTTCGTCTCGACGCTCACGCAGCGTCAAAGAAGGGTGCGCTCGCGCGTCATGGCCTTGGTCGTGATCGCGGCGGTCGGAGCCTCCGCCGGGATGGTGCAGGCTTTCAGCGACCGCGACCGCGCGGACGCCGCCCGTATCTGGACGCCATAAGGAGGTATGACATCATGCCCGCCGACATTCATCACGACGTCGCGCCCGACACGCGCGGCCCACGCGTGAACGCCACCCGCGCCCGCCAGGGCCGTTGGGGACGCCACGTGTTCTGGGTGCTGATCATCTCCATCGTGCTCGCGGCGCTGGCCCTGTTCGGGGCCTGGACCTTCCGCGCCAACGACCTCGCCGCCGTCGAGGTCAATAACGGCGCCAAGACGCCCGCCGAGGCGCAGCGCTATGACACCCAGCAGGCGCCGGTGCGCCAGACGCCGTAACGACCGCTACGGTCCAAACGCTCACGCCTTCGCGAGAGAGCGATGGCGTGAGGGCCAAGATCAGAACCGCCGCGACAGCCTGACCGTTGTCGCGGCGGTTTCGTCTTCGCGATCCCTCATCCGCCCCAGGGCAATAGGGGGCCGCAAGAGTCCGACGCACGGCCAACGAAAAACGGCCCTCCTTTCGGAGAGCCGCTTCACGGGTCTATCGGGACAACCCTGAGATCAGGCCGCCTTGGCGGCCCGGCGCGGGTGGAAGAACAGCGCCTGGCCGATCGCCGCCTTCACCGTTTCCGGCTGGAAGGGCTTGGTGATCAGGAAGGTCGGCTCCGGGCGCTCGCCGGTCAGCAGGCGCTCGGGGAAGGCGGTGATGAAAATCACCGGCACGTCCATCCGGCCCAGGATGTCCTTGACCGCGTCGATGCCGGACGAGCCATCGGCCAGCTGGATGTCGGCCAGCACCAAGCCGGGCTTGCGACGGGCCACGGCCTCGACCGCCTCGCCGCGGGTGGCGGCGATGTCGGTGACCTGGTGGCCCAGTTCCTTGACCAGGGCCTCGATGTCGGCGGCGATGACCGGCTCGTCCTCGATGATCAGAACTTCGGTGGCCAGCTCGGCGTCGATCTCGGCCTGGGCGTCGGAGATCAGGCGTTCGACCTCGCCGAAGTCACAGTCGAGGATCTGGGCGGCTTCGGTCGGCGTGAAGCCCTCGAGCGCGGTGAGCAGGAAGGCCTGCCGCGAACGCGGAGCGATTCGCATCAGGCGCTGGGCGGCGTCGTCGCCGGCCGTCAGGCCTTCGTCGCGACGGGCCTCGAGTTGGGCGCCGGAACTGAGCCAGATGGCGTGGAAGACGCGATAGAGCGCCACGCGCGGCGACAGATCGTCGTCCAGCGAACGCTCTCCGGCCGCCAGGGCCTCGAGGGCTACGCGGACATAATGATCGCCCGTCGACTGATCGCCGGTGAGGGCGCGGGCGTAGCGGCGGATGTAAGGCAGATGCGGCGCCAGCCGAGCAAGAAGACTCATGACCCCTCCCGATGCGGTGTCTTCGGAAACTAACTAACGAACGGCAAAGCTATGCCGTTCCGTCGATGGTCGATAACGCCGCCTCAACTGAGCGGTTCCGTCCGTTGCGAATTTTTGACATCTTAAGCCCAAGCTTAGGGAACCGGGCACGGAAAACCACGTTGTCGTCTGGCGGAAAGACATTCGGCCAAAGGGGGCGGACGCCGATGCACATGCACTTCGGTGTCGAGGACATGATCGAACACGTACCCATGGAAGACAAACGCAAGAGCGCCGCGGCGCTGGATGAAGCGCGTCTGCGCCAGCAGGCCATCGGCGTGAAGCTGCGTCAGATGTTCGACGAGGTCGTCAATGAGGCGGTGCCCGACGAATTCCTCGAAATTCTCCGCAAGGCCGAGCCCCCGAAGGGAGAGCGCTGAGCATGAGCGAACCGCAAGTCGGCCGCTCGCCGCCCGACCCCGTCCGTGACAACCAGTTCAAGCGCGAACTGGTCACCCTGATTCCGCATCTGCGCGCCTTCGCCCGCACCCTGACCGGCGACCCCACCGCGGCCGACGATCTGGCGCAGGACGCCATGATGAAGGCCTGGGACGCGCGCGCCAGCTTCCAGTTGGGCACTAACATGAAGGCCTGGACCTTCATGATCCTGCGCAACCAGTTCTATTCGGAAAAGCGCCGCAGCTGGCGCCAGAGCCAGCTTGACCAGGAAGCCGCCGAGCGGACCCTGGTGGCGGTCGACGATCCCGAGGCGCCCGTCGCCCTTGACGAACTCCGCCTGGGCCTTGGCATGCTTCCCGCCGAGCAGCGCGAAGCCCTGATCCTGGTCGGGGCCGGCGGCTTCGCCTACGAAGAGGCCGCCGAGATCTGCGGCTGCGCCGTGGGCACCGTGAAGAGCCGTGTCAGCCGCGCCCGCCGGGCGTTGCAGGCCATTCTCGAGGCGGGGGCCTATGATCGTGACGGCGCATCGGCGGGTGACGCCATGCATGCGATCCTCGCCGACGCGGAGCGATTGAGCTCCCCGCGGTGAAGACTTTTGCCGGCCGCGCCGAGCAGGCCGTAACATCCATCCGAGTCCGCCTGGCCTTCGCGCTGTGCGTCGCTCTGCTTCCGGTGCTGGTCATCGGCGGCGCGCAGTCGATCTTCGCCTTCCGGGCCGAGGCCGATTCGCGCCGCCAGAGCCTGGAGCTGGCGGCTGGACAGAGCGCGGCCAACGCCCGCGCCCGTATCGAGGCGGCCGGGGTGCTGCTCCAGACCCTGGGCCCCGGCTCGGTCGGGCTGGAATGCGCTCAGCGCCTGGCCGACGTACGCGCCCGCCTGCCAGGCTACGCCAATCTGATCCGCTTCGACTCGCGTGGCCGCGTGGTCTGCGCCGCGGCGACGACGCCGTTTGACGCCGAGCGGAGCCAGAGACCCTGGTTCCAGGAACTGCGCGCCGGCGCGAGCATGGTCGTGGCCTCGGCTCCCGGCGCGGTCTACGCCAACGAGCCTGCCGTCCTGGCCGCCGTTCGCGCCGGCCCGCCGGACAAGTTCGAAGGCGCGATGGCCGCTGTCCTGAACCTGCGCGACCTCAAGGTCGGCACGGTCAACCGCTTCATGCCCGATGGGGCCGAGGTGGCGCTGGCCGATTCGAACGGCGCGATCTTCGCCGCCACCGACCCTTCGGCCTTCTCGACGCCGCCGCGCGGTTGGCGCGAGCGCGCGGCCAAGAGCGGCGCGGCGATCTGGAGCCACGAGGACGCGGCCCATCACGAGCGCACCTATTCGGCCGCGCCGCTGGTCAGCGACGATGTCTTCGTGGTGCTGTCGGCGCCCGCGCCCGGCCTGGTGTCCTGGGCCTGGATCAACCCGATCTCGCGCCTGCTGCTGCCGCTGCTGGCCTTCTTCCTGGCCTTGGGCGCGGTGCTGATCGTCTCCGAGCGGGAGGTGATCCGCTGGATCGTCTACCTGCAGCGCGTGGCGGCGATCTATGCGCGGGGACGCTTCACCGTCCGGCCGCTGCAGGCCGAGCGGGCGCCGCCGGAGATCCGCGAGCTGGCGGCGACCCTCGACGCCATGGCGGGCGGCATCGTCGCCCGCGACGCCTCGCTGCTGGACAGCCTGGCCGAGAAGGACGCGCTGATGCGCGAGATCCATCACCGGGTGAAGAACAACCTGCAGATCATCACCTCGCTGCTGAACATGCAGCAGCGGGCCCTGGCCGATCCCGCGGCCAAGGCGGCGATGAACGACACCCGCCAGCGGATCACCGCCCTGGCCCAGATCTATCGGGCCCTCTACCAGGGGCCGGATCTCAAGCGCGTCGATCTGCGGCCGTTCCTGGAGGAGCTGACCGCTCAGCTCCTGGCCAACGACATGTCCACCTCGCCCCTGGTGCGCACCGAGGTCCACGCCGATCCTCTGGTCATTGATCCCGACCGGCTGGCCCCGATCGCCCTGTTCGCGGTCGAGGCGATCACCAACGCCCAGAAGCACGCCTTCGGTCCGGCGGGCGGCATGCTCAGCGTCGGCTTCCACGTGCGGGGCGAGGAGGCCGAGCTCTCCATCAGCGACGATGGTCCGGGCGCGCCCGACAGCGTCGGCGGCGGCGTCGGCCGCACGCTGATGACCGCTTTCGCCCGACAGCTGCGCGGCAAGGTGACGTTCGAGACCCACGCGCCGCGCGGCCTGACCGTGCGCCTGACCTTTCCGACGCCGCAGGCCGTGATTCCGCCAACCTAGAGCGTGGGGGCCGGAACCGAGCTTCGCCGCTGACGTTCTTGAGGGGCAATCGTTGCAGCGCCCCTTCCCCATCCCTTCCGGGGGCGAACATCGGAGAAGAAAATGCGTAAGCTCGTGATTATCGCCGCCGCCCTGGCGTCTCTGTCGGTCGCCGCCTGCAATACCGTCGAGGGCGCTGGCAAGGACGTCTCGTCGGCCGGCAAGGCCGTCAGCGAGACGGCCAAGGACGTCAAGTAAGCGTTCAGACCTGATCTAGCGAAAGGCCCGCCGGTTCCGCCGGCGGGCCTTTTTCGTTTACGGCGATAAACGTCACAGTGTTGCGTCAGTGCAACCTTGAGCGGTCCCGCCGATATCCTAACGCAAGATCGCCAAGCCAGGCTCGGTCCCTGTCGAGGGGCGCGCCTGTTGTCACACACTCACACCGTCTTCGTACACAGCGGCTGGCGTTGCTCCAGCACCTATGTCTGGCATCGCTTCAGGGCGCTGGCGGGCGTGCGCGCCTATTACGAACCCTGGCACGAGCAACTGGCCCGGCTGACGGCGCGGACCATCGATGTGGAAACTCCCGAAAATAGCGGTTTGCGCCATCCGGGCGGGACCGAGCCCTATCTGAAGGAATTCGAGGTCGTCCTCGACCCCGCGGGCGGCGTGCGGCGCTTCGAGCCCGGCTTCGCCCTCGACCGCTTCTGGATCGAGCCCGAGGCCAGCGACCTGGCCCAGCAGGCCTATGTCGAGGAACTGGTCGCCGCGGCCCGGGCCCGGGGCGAGACGCCGGTTCTGGCCTGCTGCCGGACCCTGGGCCGGGCGGGATGGCTGAAGCGCCGGTTCGGCGGCTTCCATGTGGTGCTGATCCGCGACCCGGTGCAGCAATGGCTGTCGTTCTATTCGCTGCGCAAGCGACCTCGGCCGACCTATTTCGAGCTGTGCCACTATGTTCTGCTGTCCGAGATGGCCGGCTGCGGCGATGTCGCCCGGACCTTGCTGGGGCATGAGTTCGACGGGCGTGGAACGCTCGATGATCGCGTCGCCGCCGTCCGCCGGCATCTGAAGCGCGCCCCGGCCAGCGTCTCGTTCCAGGCCTTCCTGGCGGTGTGGCTGCGCTCGTACCTGAAGGCCCTGCCGGACGCTGACCTGGTGGTCGATGTCGATCGCCTTGCCCGTGACCAGGCCTATGCCCGAGAGGTGGAGACGGCGATCGAGGCCGGCTGCGGGCTGAAGCCCGACTTCTCGGACTGCCGCGCCCCGGCGCCGCACGGCATCGCCCCGCCGATCGCGTGGCGCAAGGCCGCCCGTCAGGTGGTGGATCTGATGGACCTGCATGGCGCCATCGTCGGTCCGCAAGCGCCGCCGATCCTGTTCCGCAAGCTCGCGCCCGCCTTCGCGGCGGTGACGCCGGCGCCGGTGGGCGGACTGACCAGACTGGGAGAGGCGCTGGGCGGTCTCGTCGGCGGGGCGGCGGTGGCGCGCGCGCCCGCCAAGGCCTACGCCGCCGCGGCGACCCGCACGGACGGATCGCGCAGGTAGATGCCGGCCCCGCCCGGCGCGGCGGTCAGGACGTCGTCGAACTCCGAGACGTCGTCTTCCGGATCCAGGGCCAGCACGCCGTCGGCCGGCAGCAGCGCCACCAGGGCCTGGACCACCTTGGCCCGCAGCGAGGCGTCCATGTTTCTCAGCACGCCGCGCAGCAGGATGACGTCGAAGCGGCCCATGACGGACAGGTCGGACAGCAGGTTGATCCGCTTCCAGCGCACCATCTGCCGGATGCGCGGCGAGATCGCCCAGGTGTCGTCCTGGTTCTCGAAATACTTGATCAGCATCCGGATCGGCAGGCCGCGCTGGACCTCGAACTGGGTGTAGATTCCGGCCTGGGCCTTCTCCAGCGAGCGCTCGGAAAGGTCGGAGCCGAAGAACTCGAACCGCGTCCCGGTGGCCAGGGTCGTGGCTTCGTTGGCGGCGATGGCCAGCGAATAGACCTCCTGGCCGGTGGCGCAGGCCGCGCTCCAGAGGCGGATCGGCGCCTCGGATCGGCGATGCGACAGGGCGGGCAGCACCTCGTCGCGCAGCTGGGCGAAGGCCTCGCGGCCGCGGAAGAAGGCGGTGTCGCTGCGGCACAGGGCCTCGACCACGGCCCAGATCAGCCGGTCCTCGCGCTTGGCCCGCAGGGCGGCGATCAAGGCGTCGATCGAGTCGTAGCCTTCGCGTCTCGCCAGCGGCGAGAGACGGCTTTCGACCAGATAGGGCTTTTCGGTCTCGACCCGCACGCCGGCGCGAGCGCGGCCCAGGGCCGCCAGCAAGTCCATGTCTTCGGGCGTCACAGCAGGCCGGCCTCGGCGAACTTCGCCTCGATGATGTCGCCGTCGAACGGCTTCATGATGTACTCGTCCGCCCCGGCCTCGATGGCGGCGCGGATGTGGTCGGGACCGTTCTCGACGGTGCAGAAGACGACCTTGGGCGTCGCGCCGCCGGGCTCGCGGCGCAGCTGGCGCAGGAAGTCGATGCCGTTCATCACCGGCATGTTCCAGTCGAGCAGAACCGCGTCGGGCATGGCCGCGCGGCACCACGCCAGGGCCTCCATGCCATCGGCGGCCTCGGCGATCTCGAAGCCGATGTCCTCGAGGACCCGGCGGGCGACCTTGCGGATCACCCGGCTGTCGTCGACCACCAGACAGGTCTTCACGGCATGCTCCAGTTCAGGCCGCCATCGTGGGAGCGGTCTGGTTAAGGAGCGGTTTGCCTAAACCCGGATCGGGGTGCGGCAAATGTAACTTTTACGGCGAAGATTGAGCGGCGCGGCCGTCTAGGCCGGAACCCAGGCGGCGATGCTGGCGCGATCCTCGCCGATCTCGACGGCGATCTGGCCGCCGGCCGCGCGGACCAGGGCGTTCAGATAGGCCGCCTGGACCCACGGACCGCCCAGGCCCTCGGCCAGGGGCTCGCCCTTCAGGCCGGCCAGCACTTCCGGGCGCAGGCGGGCGCGGGGACCGACCGAGTCGGCGATGATCGAGAAGCGGCCGTCGGCCGCGACGCCCTTGACCGTGGCCACGCCGCCGGCCGGCAGGGCGCTGGCGGCGATCTGGGCGATGTTGAGGATGGCGCGCGAGGACGGCTTGTTCATCGCCTGAGGCTCGATCTGCCAGTCCAGGGTCGGGCGCACGTGGGCGAACACCCCCTGGGCCAGCTTTTCCAGCTCGCGCGAGTCGAAGTTCTCGGCCGAGGCCGAGGCGCCGAACGCCACGCGGGTGAACTGCAGCAGGTCGGCCAGCTTGCGGGCCGACGAGGCGATCAGGTTCATGGCGTCGTCGCGCATGTCCTGGGCCGCCGGATCGTCCAGCAAGTCGAGGCCCGAGACGATGGCGCTGGCGGGGCTGATGAAGTCGTGGCACAGGCGCGCGGCCAGCATGGCGGCGAAGTCGGGGCCCTGGACGTCCGTTTCGGGGGACGCGGGAGCCGGGGCCGCAAGGGAGGTCTCTGGGACGATATCGGTCATGGCGGCGGACTCTGCCGTGATTTGAGGCTTTGGCAAACGGGGCCCGCCGCTCTAAACGAAGCCCGTGGTCGATCCGTTTCTAGAGCCCGGCGTTTTGGTGCGCCACCCCGGCCAGCCCGACTGGGGCCTGGGGCAGGTTCAGTCCGTGATCGGACACCGCGTGACCGTCAATTTCGAAGACGCCGGCAAGCAGACCATCGACGCCAGCCGCGTGCGTCTGGTCTTCGTCGGCGACGACCCCAGAGGATCGGGGTGAGGGGGCAAGAATGACCAGCGAAAATCTCACCGCCAAAGATCTTGCGGAGTGGGGCCGCGCCCTGGCCGGGATCACCGAAGAGGCGGCGACAGTCATCCTGCCGTTCTGGAAAACCGAACTGGCCGTGGCCCAGAAGGCCGACGAAAGCCCGGTCACCGAGGCCGACCGCGCCGGCGAGCGCCTGATCCTGCGGCGACTGGCCGAGCTCTATCCGGACGTGCCGGTGATCTCCGAGGAGCACGCCAGCGAGTTCGGGACGCCCGACGCCGTCGGTCCGCGCTTCTTCCTTGTCGATCCGGTCGACGGCACCAAGGCCTTCGTGCGCGGCGACCCCAATTTCACGGTCAATATCGGCCTGATCGACCATGGCGTCCCGGTCGCCGGCGCCGTCTGCGCCCCGGCCACGGGCGAGCTGTGGTTCACGACGGCGCAAGGGGCGGTGAAGCGCTCGGGCCCGGACGGGGCCGAGACGCCGGTCCGCGTGCGTTCCTGGCCCACGGGCGCGGCCTTGGGCCTGGTCAGCCACACCATGCGCGAGGAGAAGGCCGCCGAACTGGCCGCCCAGTACGGCTTCGACCTGCGCGCGCCCATGGATAGCTCGATCAAGATGTGCCGCATCGCCGAGGGCTCGGCCGACATCTATCCGCGCCACGGCCCGACCTCGGAGTGGGACACCGCCGCCGCCCATGCGGTGGTGGTCGCGGCCGGGGGAACCTTCACCCAGCCGGACGGCTCGCCCTTCACCTACGGCAAGGCCGACCAGGGCTTCCGCAACGGCTGGTTCGTGGTGCGCGGGGCGCCGGCGGCCTAAGGGGCGTCCTCGACCATCGGTTCGGCGGGCGTCGTCATGATCGTCCCGGCCGAGGCCGCGACGATGGCGGCGATGGCCAGCCACTGGGTCGCCGCCAGATGTTCGCGCAGGATGACCAGTCCCGCCAGGGCCCCGGCCGCGGGCTCCAGGCTGAGCATCACGCCGAAGCCTGCGCTTGGGGATGGCGCGCAGGGCGATCATCTCCAGCGAATAGGGGATGGCGCTGGACATCACGGCCGCCACCAGGCCCAGCGCGATCAGCCTGGGCTGGAAGAGCGCGGTCCCGGCCGAGGCGACGCCGATCGGTACGACGATCAGGGCCGCGGCGACCATGCCCAGCGCCACCGAGCGTCCTGCGTGCAGGTGGCCGGTCCGCTTGCCCAGGATGATGTAGAGCGCCCACATCACCGCCGCGACGCACGCGAAGCCGACCCCGACGGGATCCAGCGGCCTGGCGCCGGGATCGATCGGCAGCAGCAGGCCCAGGCCCAGCACCGCCAGGCCGATCCAGACGAAGTGGATCAGCTTGCGCGAGCTGGCGACGGAAACGGCCAGCGGCCCGATGAACTCGATGGCCACGGCCACGCCCAGCGGCACCGTGCGGATGGCCATGTAGAAGCTGAGGTTCAGCACGCCCATCACCGCGCCGTACAGCGCGACCCTGCCCAGGTCGGCGCGCGAGATCGGATGGTTCCAGGGCCGCCAGACCAGCATCAGGATCAGCGCCGCGAAGCCGACCCGATAGGCGCTGGTCCCCTGCGCGCCGACGATCGGAAACAGGCCCTTGGCCAGCGACGTGCCGACGCACAGCGTGACGATCGCCCCGATCAGGGCCGCATAGGGCAGGAGCAGCGGACGGGCGGCGGACATCGGCCGCTTTTAGGCGGGGAGATCGACAGACGCTAGGATTGCCGGATCCAATCTTCGCTCGCGTGGCGCACGCGCTGGATAAGGATATCCGGGCCATCGAGCCGATAGATGATGATGTGGCTTCGATAGGGATGGACGCGCGATAAACCCTTCAGTTCGGTGCGCACCGCCGCGGCGAACGGGAAATCCGACAGGAAATTGAGGGTTTGCTCCAAACCTTCATAATAGCGCTCGGCCTGGTCGACCCCAAACATCTCCACGCCTGTCACGTAGATCTGAGTGATGTCGTCTTCGGCCTTGAGGCTGAGCCTATAGGCCACGCCGGCCGCCGGCCTTTTCGCGCGCCGCGGTCAGGATTTCGCTCATCGACTTGGCGCTGACGCCGCCAGCTTCGGCTTCGTCGATAAGCCGCTGCATGGTCGCGATCTTGTCGGCCCGTTCCTGATCTCGGCGGATCAGGTCGCGCACATAGTCGCTGGCGTTGCTGTAGCGACCGGTCTCAGCCTGCTCTTCAACCCACATCTTCATGGCGTCGGGAAGAGACACGTTCATCGTCGCCATGGCTCACCTCTAAAGTGAGAATGGCATTCTTTGGCAAAGATTGCCATTCAAAATGGGTGAAAGTGGAGGGGCTAGACAGTCAAGCCGCCTAGCCCCGGTCGTCGTTACTTCTTCACCCAACCGCCATCCAGCGGCTTCCAGTACTGGCCGGGCGCCAGGCGGCTGTAGAGCTGCTTGGCGGTGGCCTGGCCGGCCGCTTCCGCGGTCACGCCAGTCTTGGCGGCGATGTCCTTGTAGGCGGCGGCGCGGCCGGTGTTGATCTCGGCCACCGAGGCGCGCAGCGACGCGTCGCCGCCGGACACGATGCCCAGATAGCCGTCGGCCTGCTCGCCGACCGTGCCAGCGGCCTTGCCGGCGTCCACGGCGGCCTTGGCGGCGGCCGATTGGGCCATGGCCAGGTTGGCGCCGGCGGCGGTCATCGCCAGGCCCAGGGCCAGAACCGTCATCGTCTTGCGGATCATGTCGGCTCTCCTTCTTAGAACAGGTTGGGGTTTTGCTGGATCAGCGACTGGACTTCCTTGTCCAGCCGCACGCGCACGTCGGCGTCCAGCTTGGCGTAGATGTTGATCGGGTCGACCTTCACGCGGACGGTAGGCGTGCAGGCGGCCGCGCCGAGCGCTCCCGTCGCGGCGAGGGCTAGTAAGAGGGCGCGCGTCTTCATGCGTGAAGTCTCCAGTTCGTATTCAGCTTGGCGGGTCAAGGTTGAACCGCGCCTGAACGGGTTTGGGCCGGCTTCGAGAAGGCGAGCTTCCAGGCGTTGAGAAGCTCGTCGAAGTTCAGCGACGTGTCGAGGGTCAGATCGACCGGCGTCTTGGCCGGCAGGGCGATACGCTTGTCGAAGGCGCGGCCGCGCAGGAGGTCCAGGATCCCGACACGGGCCTTTTCGGGGACCTTGGGATCGTGCCGGCCCTTGATGTGGAAGATCACGCCGAGGCGGCCATTGTCGGTGCTGTTCACTCCGGCCTCCAGCTGTTCGAAGGCCAGGTTCTCCATGGCCTGATAGGCGAAGTCCTGGATGGCGTTGACCTGAGCCGGCGCCGGTGGCGGCGCGCCCGGGCTGTCGGCGGGGCTGGCCGCGACCCCGGTCAGGGCGGTGCGCGACAGCTCGACCCGGCCGGGCTGGATGGCGGTGATCCTGCCCTCATGGAAGCGCAGGCCCTCGGGACCGAAGGTGAAGGGCAGGCGGCCGTCGACCACGGCCTGGACCTTGACCTTCTCGGCCAGCGACGTGGCGGCGATGACTTCGCCCAGGTCGAGATGCTCGATGACGATGGTCCCGCTGAGCGTCTTGTCCAGGCCCAGGGGCACGTCGATCGGCTCGATCGAGATCCGGCCCTTGGCGGCCTCGAACGTGGCCTTGGAGAGCTTCAGGCTGTCGGCGGCCAGCTGGAACTCGGATTCCACGGCGGTCAGCGGCACGATGGAGTCGATCTTGGCGATTCTCAGCGCCTGGCCGGGAGCGGTGGTCAGCGGCGCCAGGCTGTCGAAGTCGACGGCGCCGTCCAGGGTCGCGACCAGGCCGATCGGGCTGGTGAAGTCGATGTTGTCGGCGACCAGGCGGCCGCGACTGGTCGCGCCCTTGGCGTTCCAGGCGAAGACGCCGGTGAAGCTGGCCGGGCCGCGCGCGTCGGTGGCGAAGGCGGCCATCGGCGACAGGTCGGCGGGCTGCAGGCCGTCCTTGGCGAAGGCCAGTTTCGAGGCGTCGATGTCGGCCTGGCCGACGCCGGTCGCCACCACGTGGCGCAGGCGGATCTCGCCCAGCGGCGCGCCGACCGGCGTCGCGGCCTGGAAAGTTCCGGTCCACAGGCCGCCCGACAGCCCCAGTTGACCCTTGGCGAGGATGGGGTTGAAGCGGCGCTCGGGGGCGGCGTCGGTGATGGCGGCGCTGGCGACCTGAACGCTGGCGCGCTCGAACCCGTGAACGCCGCCCAGCGTCGCCTCGCCCTTGACGCCCTGGAGTCTGGCCTGGGCCACGGCCAGTTCGCCCTTGGCGTCCTGGAAGCGCAAGGCCGCGCTCCAGCCCTGGGCGCCGGCCGTGACCAGCGGGACCTTGGCCGGGCACAGGGTCGCCTGGATCGCGGTGACGGGGGCGTCGCCGAGGGCGTAGGCCTTGGCGGTGATCGGCGCGCATTTGGGCGTGGTCAGGGTGAAGCGGCCGCCGGCGATCCGCGCCTGGCCGTCGATCTGGCCGGTCACGCCCTGGATCGGCGGCAGGTCGAAGTCTTTGGTGGCGACGGACAGGGGCGAGGTCATCACCCCGCCCGAGGCGCGCCAGTCGCTGGCCGTGATCCGCACGGTGGGCAGGCGTCCGCCCGACAGCGAGGCTCGCAGCGCGCCGCGCGCGCCGTTCGGGCCGGCGTCCAGCAGCAGGCTATTCGGCGCGGCGGCGGCCAGCACGACGCCGTTGGGCGCGGACAGGCGCGCCTCGCGGGGAAGGGTCATCTTCACGCGCGCGCCGCTGATCGCCAGCCCCACGGCGGGCAGGGTCAGGTCGAAGGTCCGCAGGGCCTGGCTCAGCGGCTTGCCATAGTCCGGATTGGGGATCAGGGCCGCCAGGCGCTCGGCGTCGGGGCCCGAGATGGCGCTGTGGCCGCCCGCCGAGCCGTTCAAGGTCAGGAACAGACCCTTGGCGCCCTGGTCGATGCGGCCGCTGGCGTTCAGCCGCGCCGAGGCCAGGGCCAGCGCGCCGGCGGCCAGACGGTCGGCGCCGGCCTCGATCTTCAGCGGTCCGTTGACGCTCATGCCGCTCGAGTCGGTCGCCAGGCCCAGATTGTCGGAGGTCGCTCGAGCCCGAAGCGCACGGAGCGCGGTCCCGGCGGCCACGGCCTCGCCCGTTCGCAACTCCGCGCTGGTCGCGCCGCGCAGGGTCAGCCGGCCGTCCTGGCGACCGCCGGCGACGCGAGAGAGGTCCAGGGCGAGACTGGCGTCGCGGGCGTCCAGAGACGGCGCCGACAGTCGCCCGCCGCGCAGGGCCGCGCGACCCTTGCCCAGGAAGGCGAAGCGCTCCAGCCCGCCGTCCACGCGCCCGTTCAGGGAGAGGTCGCCGGTCACCGACTCGCCCTGGGCGTCGCCGAACCGGCCGTCCGCGGCGCGCAGGGCCAGCCGCGCCTCCAGCGGGCCGTTGGCGGTCATCCTGGCCAGGTCCGGATAGGGCAGGTCGGCGGAGAGCTTGGCGGTGGCGCCGGCCAGGTCGGCGGCCTCGGCCTCCAGGCTGTCGAGGGCCAGCGAGACGTCGATGGTCAGGCGGTCGCCGCGCTTGCGCGCCGTGACCGTCGCGCCCCGGGCGTCGAGGGCCAGGTTCTGAGTGGCGTAGCGCAGCGGCGCCAGGCGGCCGTCGAAGCGCAACAGCTGGCCGTCGTCCAGGCTGGCGTCGCCGGTGATCCGCGCGCGGCCGCCGGGGGTGATCAGGTCCAGTCGCGCGTCCTCGACCAGCACGGCCGGCCCCGGAACGTTCGGCTTCCTCGGCGACTTCAGGAATTCGTCGAGCAGCGGCTGCAACGCCCCGAACCGCACCTGGCCCTTGTCGTCGATGCTGGCCAGCACGCGCGGGCGGACGAGCCGCACGGCCTTGGTCTGGATGCCGAACGCCTCGCCATTCCACGGGGCGGACAGGTCGTAGGCCACCTCAAGCCGGTCGGCGGCGAAGACGGGATTGTCGCGCGAACCCAGGCGGACCTTGCCCGTGAAGCCTGTGGCGTCCAGGTCGTCCAGTTCGACGGCGGCCTCGACGCCATGCTCGCGCAGCCAGGCCTCGGCCAGCTCGCGGCTGATTTCGCGTCGGCCGGACCAGACCACGAGGCCGGTGGCGATCAAGGCCAGCATCGACAGCGACAGCGCCTCGAGGCCGAGGTCGATCACGCGCGCGCGATCCCAGGCTTTTCGGGGCGTCTTGCTGGATTCTGGGGCGGTCGAGGGCTCGGCCATCAGGTCCTTGGCGGTTCAGATCCTACAGAAAGCCCCCCGGCCTAGCTTAGATCCCTACTTCGAAAAGCCTAGCACGTCCTGCATGTCGTAGAGGCCCGGCGGCTTGCCCTTGACCCAGACGGCGGCGGCGATCGCCCCGCGCGCGAACAGGCCCCGGTCGATGGCCGAGTGCGACAGGGTCAGGCTCTCGGACTCGCCGGCGAAGATCACGCTGTGTTCGCCGATGATTCCGCCGCCGCGCACGACCGAGAAGCCGATCGCGCCCTCCTTGCGGGGACCGGTGACGCCGTCGCGGGCGCGGTCGGCGACCTGACCCAGGCCGACCCCGCGCCCTTCGGCGGCGGCCTCGCCCAGCATCAGGGCCGTGCCCGACGGCGCGTCGATCTTGCGCTTGTGGTGGGCTTCGAAGACCTCGATGTCCCAGTCCTGCGCGGGCAGGGCGGCGGCGGCCTGGCGCACCAGGCCCATCAGCATGTTGACGCCCAGCGAATAGTTGCCCGAGCGGACGATGGCGATGGTCTTGCTGGCTTCGTCGATGCGGGCCAGCTGCTCGTCGGAGAAGCCGGTCGAACCGATGACCAGGGCCGGTCCGCCTTTCGCGGCGGCCGCCTCGGCCAGCAGCACCGAGGCTTCCGGCAGGGTGAAGTCGATCACGGCGTCCGTCGTCGCCAGGGCCTCGTCGCGCGAGACCAGGCCGGCGCCGTCCACGCCCGGACGTTCGAAGCGCGCGGTCACGATCGCGTCGGCGCGGCCCTCCAGCGCCTTGGCCACGGCCTGGCCCATGCGGCCGTTGGCGCCGGCGATCGCGATCTTCACGGGCTGGGACAAGTCGGGCTCCAGTACAAAATGTACTTGAGGCAAATCGCCCAATCCGCCCCCTCGGGTCAACCTCTCCCGGCCTTCCCGAACGTCAGCGACGTTGACGCAAGGCCAAGTCCAACAAGCGTTTGCTGGGATTTTCGCGTCCTTCCCCGGTTGTGACGCTCGGCGCCCCTCGCTACGGTGATCCCACATAAGGGCGTGTTCGCATCGATCGGCGCGCCCCTTCTTCGACTTGCGCAGCAGGAATGGGAACGCCGGATGAGCGACGCGGAACGCAAGACCTTCACGGACGAGGAGGCCTTGGCCTTCCACCGTCACCCCCAGCCAGGCAAGCTGGAGGTGACCCCGACCAAGCCGATGGCGACCCAGCGCGACCTGTCGCTGGCCTATTCGCCCGGCGTCGCCGTGCCCGTCCACGCCATCGCCGCCGATCCGGACATGGCCTACGAATACACCTCCAAGGGCAACATGGTCGCCGTGATCAGCAACGGCACCGCGATCCTGGGCCTGGGCGACCTCGGCGCCCTGGCGTCGAAGCCGGTCATGGAAGGCAAGGCCGTCCTCTTCAAGCGCTTCGGCGACGTCGACAGCATCGATATCGAGATCAGCTCCAAGGATCCCGACGAGATCATCACGGTGGTCAAGAACATCGGGATCTCGTTCGGCGGCATCAATCTGGAGGACATCAAGAGCCCCGAGTGCTTCCGCATCGAGACCGAGCTGCAGGACCTGCTCGACATCCCGGTGTTCCACGACGACCAGCACGGCACGGCGATCATCTGCGCGGCCGGCCTGATCAACGCCTGCCACATCACCGGCAAGAAGCTGGAGGACGTGAAGGTCGTGCTGAACGGTCCCGGCGCGGCGGGCATCGCCTCGCTGGAGCTGATCAAGGCCATGGGCGTCCACCCGGGCAACGTCATCGCGGTCGACAGCAAGGGCGTGCTCTACGAGGGCCGCACCGAGGGCATGAATCAGTGGAAGAGCGCCCACGCGGTCAAGACCGACAAGCGCACCCTGGCCGAGGCCGTGGCCGGCGCCGACGTGCTGCTGGGCCTTTCCGCCAAGGGCGCCTTCACGCCCGAGATGATCGCCAGCATGGCGCCGAACCCGGTCATCTTCGCCATGGCCAATCCCGATCCGGAGATCACGCCCGAGGAGGTGCACGCCGTGCGCCCCGACGCCATCATGGGCACGGGCCGCAGCGACTATCCCAACCAGGTCAACAACGTCCTGGGCTTTCCCTACATCTTCCGCGGCGCGCTGGATGTCCGCGCCCGCCGCGTCAATCACGAGATGAAGATCGCCTGCGCGCAAGCGCTGGCCATGCTGGCCCGCGAGGACGTGCCTGACGAGGTCGCCGCCGCCTATCACGGCCGCCAGCTGAAGTTCGGCCCGCAATACATCATCCCCTCGGCCTTCGACCCGCGCCTGATCTGGTACGTGCCGCCGTTCGTAGCCCAGGCGGCGATGGACACCGGCGTGGCCCGCAAGCCGATCGCCGACATGGACGCCTATCGCGCGGGCCTGGCCCAGCGCCTCGACCCGACCGCCGGCTTCCTGCAGAAGATCTCGGGCGCGGTGCTGGCCAATCCCAAGCGCATCGTGTTCGCCGAGGGCGAGGACCCCAGCGTCATCCGCGCCGCCTACGCCTATCAGACCGGCGGCTACGGCAAGGCCATCCTGTGCGGCCGCGAGAACCTGGTGCACGAGAACATGAAGCTGGTCGGCCTCGATCCCGAGACCGTCGGGCTGGAGATCGTCAACGCGCGCCTGTCCGACCGCAATCCGGACTATGTCGACGCGCTCTATCACCGCCTGCAGCGCCAGGGTTACCTGAAGCGCGACGTCCAGCGCCTGATCAACCAGGACCGCAACAGCTTCGCCGCCTCGATGGTCACGCTTGGCGAGGCCGACGGCATGGTCACCGGCGTCACCCGCAGCTTCGACCAGGCCCTGGAAGAGGTGCTGCGCGTCGTCGATCCCGCGCCCGGCGGCCGGATCATGGGCATGTCGGTGGTGCTGGCCAAGGGCCGCACGATCTTCGTGGCCGACACCAACGTCACCGAGCTGCCCGAGGCCGAGGAACTGGTCGAGATCGCCTGCGAGGCCGCCCGCGCCGTCAAGCGCCTGGGCTTCAAGCCGCGCGTGGCCTTCATGAGCTATTCGACCTTCGGCAATCCGATGGGCCTGCGCTCGGAGAAGGTGCGCGAGGCCGTGGCCATGCTCGACGAGATGGACGTCGACTTCGAGTACGAGGGCGAGATGCCCCCCGAGCTGGCCCTGGATCCGGAAAAGCGCGCCAACTATCCGTTCATGCGCCTGACCGACAGCGCCAATATCCTGATCATGCCGGCCATCCACGCCGCCTCGATCTCGACCAAGCTGGTGCAGTCGCTGGGCGGGGCCACGGTGATCGGGCCGGTGCTGCTGGGCCTGTCCAAGTCGGTGCAGATCGCCCCGCTGTCCGCCTCGGTGTCGAGGATCCTGAACATGGCGATGATGGCCGCCTACGATCAGCCGGAGGAGGACCCGGCCGAGTAAGCTTGGCCGCGACCTCTGCGGCTCGCTGTGTCAGGGCGTCACAGGGTCTGACGACGGCGCCCCCGCGCCCCCATCTTGGTAGGGTCGGCGAGCGTATGCCGACGCGTAAGCCCTCCGGCCGGCGTCCACCCCTTGCGGACGCCGGCCGGCCCTTGCCCCTAAATCCCTCTCTCTAAGAGAGAGGGGATTGAGAGGGCTGTATCCCCGGTGTTCGCGAAGCTGAACCCCGCGAAATCAATGGCTTGTCGATTTTACGCGCCCCTGAATGATCCGCGTTGAATCCGCCTGCACAATCAAAGCCATCCCCGTCGCGGGGGAGGGCGTTTGGATCCGGCCCAATACGGCGGCGGGGGTAGGTTGAGCGGGGCCGCTGGCGGTTCCCGGAGGCTCGAAAGTCGCCCCGTCCGTACTCTTTAGGCGGATCGGCTGGCGAACGGGCGGTCTTCGGGGCCAAAGCCATCAGCGGAGCGACAGGGCGGTGATCGTACAAGCCGCCTATCGTGGATCGTCGGGGTCGAGACGGATGTAGCCGATCGACTTGGTCCGCGCCCGTCCGGGGGTAAACGGGGACCCGAGCAGACAACGCTCACGCCTCCCGACCTCACGGGCAAGAACAGCCTGGCGGAGCGGTCAGCGAGCCGAAACAAAACAAACCTCACGGTCCCCGGGTTCGCCCGGCCGCTCCGTCGCCTCCCCACCCAAACTCGCAGCCGCTCAGGCGCGAGGACGCTGAAACACGTTCCTTCCCCCATCCAGGGGAAGGGGCTGCCATCAGAATCCCTGGGCTTGCCTCTTTCCTTCCCCGGACGTAACTCCCGCTCGATGAGCATTTCCGCCCCTGGGGCCAAGATCTGCGGACTGTCGACGCCCGAGACGGTGAAGGCCGCCTTCGACGGGGGGGCGGCGTTCCTGGGGTTCGTCTTCTTCGACAAGAGCCCGCGCAACCTCGCGCCCGAGACCGCCGCGCGGCTGGTCGAGCCGGCCAAAAGCGAAATGTGGCGCGGTCGCGGCGTGAAGACGGTCGCCGTCACCGTCGATCCCGACGACGCCCTGATCGACCGCCTGATGGCCACGATGCGCCCTGACCTGATCCAGGTTCACGGCAAGGAGACGCCCGCGCGGGTCCGCGAGATCGCCGCCCGGACCGGTGTCGGCGTCATCAAGGCCTTCTCGGTGTCGTCTTCGGCCGATGTCGACCAGGCCAGGGCTTTCGACGGCGTCGTCGAGCACCTGATGTTCGACGCCAAGCCGGTGGAAGGCTCAACCCTGCCCGGCGGCACCGGAGCCCGTTTCGACTGGGGACTGCTGGACGGCAAGCGCTTTTCCCGCCCGCATTTCCTGGCTGGCGGCCTCGATCCGTGGAACGTGACGGACGCAATCCGGGTCTCCGGCGCGCCCCTGGCGGACGTTTCCTCTGGCGTGGAGCGCGGTCCGGGCCTAAAGGACCCGGCTCTGATCACGGCGTTCCTCGACGCCGTCAAACGCGTCTAGCTGTTGGATGAGCCTGTGAACGCCCCTTCCAAGCCCAACGATTGGTCGGCCTATCCCGACGCCAAGGGCCGCTTCGGCGACTACGGCGGCCTCTATGTGGCCGAGACGCTGATGCCGCTCGTGCTGGAGCTGGACCGCGCCTACACGGAAGCCAAGAACGATCCGAGCTTCCAGAGCGAGCTCAAGGGCTATCTGACGCACTATGTCGGCCGGCCCAGCCCGCTCTATTTCGCCGAGCGCCTCTCCAGGCATCTCGGCGGCGCGAAGATCTACTTCAAGCGCGAGGAGCTGAACCACACCGGCGCGCACAAGATCAACAACTGCATGGGCCAGATCCTGCTGGCCCAGCGCATGGGCAAGACCCGGATCATCGCCGAGACCGGCGCGGGCCAGCACGGCGTGGCCAGCGCCACCGTCACGGCCCGCTTCGGCCTGCCCTGCGTGGTCTATATGGGCGCGGTCGACGTCGCCCGTCAGAAGCCCAACGTCTTCCGCATGAACCTGCTGGGCGCCGAAGTCCGTCCGGTGACCTCGGGCGCGGCGACCCTCAAGGACGCCATGAACGAGGCGATGCGCGACTGGGTCACCAATGTCGACGACACCTATTACATGATCGGCACCGCCGCCGGCCCGCACCCCTATCCGGCCATGGTCCGGGATTTCCAGGCGGTGATCGGGACCGAGACCCGGGAGCAGATCCAGGAGATGGAAGGCCGTCTGCCCGACGCGGTGGTCGCCTGCGTCGGCGGCGGTTCGAACGCCATCGGCATGTTCCACCCGTTCCTGGCCGACGAGAGCGTCAAGATCTATGGCGTCGAGGCCTCGGGCCACGGCCTGGAGACCGACAAGCACGCCGCGTCCCTGACCGGCGGACGCCCGGGCGTGCTGCATGGCAACAAGACCTATCTGCTGCAGGACGAGGACGGCCAGATCCTGGACGCCCACTCGATCTCGGCGGGCCTGGACTATCCGGGCATCGGTCCCGAGCACTCGTTCCTGCACGACATCGGCCGGGCCCAGTACCTGACCTGCACCGATGACGAGGCCCTGAAGGCCTTCCAGCTGTGCGCCGAGCTCGAAGGCATCATCCCGGCCCTGGAAAGCGCCCACGCGATCGCCAAGCTGCCGCAGCTGGCCAGGGAGATCGGCGAGGGCGGCGTGATCGTGCTCTGCCTGTCGGGCCGGGGCGACAAGGACATCTTCACCGTGGCCGACGCGCTCGGGCGCACCATCTAGGCCATGGCGATCTAGGGTACAGACCACTTGACCAAAGACCGCATCGACCGCCGTTTCGCGGCGCTGAAGGCCGAGGGCCGCGCCGCTTTCGTGGCCTATGTGATGGCCGGGGATCCGGACGCGGCGACCGCGCTCGAGATCGTCAGGGGCCTGCCGGCCGCCGGCGCCGACATCATCGAGCTGGGCTTTCCATTCTCGGACCCGATGGCCGAGGGCCCGACCATCCAGCGCGCCAGCCAGCGCGCCCTGGCCCGGAAAATGACCCTGAACGGGACGCTGGACATCGTCCGCGCCTTCCGCGAGGGCGACCAGGACACGCCGGTCATCCTGATGGGCTATCTGAACCCGCTGGTGAACCGCGGCTTCGAAACCTTCGCCAAACAGGCCCATGACGCTGGCGTCGACGGCCTGATCGTCGTCGACTGCCCGCCGGAAGAGGCTGACCCTCTGTCGGACGCCCTGGAAGCCGAGGGGCTGGCGCTGATCCGCCTGGCCTCGCCGACCACCGACGACAAGCGCCTGCCGGCCGTGATTCGCCGCACCTCGGGCTTTGTGTATTACGTCTCGGTCGCCGGCGTGACCGGCGTGAAGTCGGCCGACGCCGCCGATGTCGCGCCCGCCGTCGAGCGCCTGCGCAAGGCCTCTGGCCTGCCGGTCGCGGTGGGCTTCGGCATCCGCACGCCCGAGCAGGCCGCCGCCGTCGCCCGCGTGGCCGACGCGGCCGTGGTGGGCTCGGCGCTCGTCGACGAAATCGAGTCGGCGGCCAAGTTGAACGAAAACGTGACCGAGAAGGTTCTTCTCAAGGCGTCGGAGCTGGCTAAGGCTGTGCGTTCGGCGCGAGTCGGGACGAAGTGAGGCTCTAAGGCTATGGCTATGGCTGAACCCCAGGACCCGAAAAAGGGCGACAAGAAAGTGGCGACGGACCGCCGAGGCGGCTGGCTGTCGCGGATCGCGCCGGGCGTGCGCGGCGCGTTCGCCAAGCGCGAGACGCCCGAGAACCTCTGGGTCAAGTGCCCCGACACGGGCGAGATGATCTTCCGCTCCGACCTGGAGGCGGCCCTGTGGGTCACCCCGGCCGGTCGCCACATGCGGATCGGGCCCGAAGCCCGCTTCAAGTTCACCTTCGACGACGGCCAGTACGAGGCCCTGCCGACCCCGTCGGTCGCCGAGGATCCGCTGCATTTCTCGGACGGCAAGCCCTACAAGGATCGCCTCGCCGCGGCCCGCAAGGCCACCGGCGAGCCCGACGCCATGGCCATCGGCTATGGCAAGGTCGCCGGCGTCGACGCCGTGGTGCTGGTCCAGGACTTCGCCTTCATGGGCGGCTCGCTGGGCATGGCCGCGGGCGAGGGCTTCATCGCCGCCGCCAAGGCCGCGCTCGAGCGTGAAGTGCCGATGATCGCCTTCACCGCCGCTGGCGGCGCGCGGATGCAGGAAGGCGCGCTGTCGCTGATGCAGATGGCCCGCACGACCCTGGCGATCAACGAGCTGAAGGACGCGGCCCTGCCCTATGTCGTGGTCCTCACCGACCCGACCACCGGCGGCGTCACCGCCTCCTACGCCATGCTCGGCGACATCCACCTGGCCGAGCCGGGCGCCCTGATCGGCTTCGCCGGTCCGCGCGTCATCGAGCAGACCATCCGCGAGACCCTGCCGCCGGGCTTCCAGCGCTCGGAATATCTGGTCGAGAAGGGCATGGTCGACCGCGTCACCCACCGCAAGGACCTGCCGCAGGTGCTGGGTTCGATCCTGGGCACCCTGATGATGGGCCGCAACCGCAAGGCGGCCTGAGTCTCCTTGTGAGCGACCACCTCCGCGCTCACGACGCCGCCCTGGCGCGGCTGCAGGCGCTGCATCCCAAGCTGATCGACCTGTCGCTGGACCGGATGCGGCGGCTGTGCGCGGCGCTGGGCGATCCCCAGGACCGCCTGCCGCCGGTGATCCACGTGGCCGGCACCAACGGCAAGGGCTCGACGGTCGCCTACCTCCGGGCCATGGCCGAGGCGGCGGGCCTCAAGGTCCACGTCTTCACCTCGCCGCATCTGGTCCGTTTCGCCGAACGGATCCGCCTGGCGGGAGCCCTGATCACCGACGACCACCTGGCCGATGTGCTCGACCGCGTCGAGGCGGCCAACGCCGGCCTCCCGATCACCTTCTTCGAGATCACCACGGCGGCGGCCTTCGTCGCCTTCGCCGAGGTCCCGGCCGATCTGTGCATCGTCGAGGTCGGCCTCGGCGGCATCCTGGACGCCACCAACGTCATCCAGAGGCCGGCGGTCTGCGTCATCGCCCCGGTGGACATCGACCATCGCGAGTTCCTGGGCGACACCATCGCCAAGATCGCCGTCGAAAAGGCGGGGATCATCAAGCCGGACGCGCCGGCCGTCTCGGCCCGCCAGCATGGCGAAGCCGAGGACGTGCTGGAGACCACGGCCGCCCTGGCCGGCGTCGAACTGACCCTGATGGGCCGCGATTTCGACGCCTGGAACGAGCGGGGCCGGCTGCTGGTCCAGATGCAGGACCGTCTTCTGGACCTGCCGGCGCCCTCGCTGCCCGGCGAGCACCAGTTCGCCAATGCCGGCCTGGCCGTCGCCGCCCTGCTGGCCCTGGCCGATCCGCGCATCGACGAAGCCGCCATGGGGCGCGGGATCGCCGGCGCGGTCTGGCCGGCTCGCTTCCAGCGCCTGACCGCCGGCCCGCTGGCCGAGCGCGCCAGGGCGGCCGGCGCCGATCTCTGGCTGGACGGCGGCCACAATCCCCACGCTGGCCGCGCCGTCTCCCGCGCCGTCGCCGATCTGGCCGCCCGCGACGGCCGGCCGGTGGCGCTGATCTCGGGCCTGCTGGCCAACAAGGACGCGCCCGGCTTCTTCGGCCCGTTCCGGGGCGTGGCGGCCAAGGTCTTCACCGTCACCTTCGAAGGCCGCGCCGCCGCCAGCGCCGCCGATACGGCCGCCGCCGCCGAGCTGGCCGGCTTGCGAGCCCGCGCCTGCGCTTCGGTCGAAGACGCCCTGGAGCGGGCGCTCGACCTGGAGCCGACGCCCCACGTTCTGATCTGCGGCTCGCTCTACCTCGCGGGCGAGGTGCTGGCGATGAGCCCAGAGACTTGGCCGACCTAAACGCGTAAGGCTGAGCCCACGCCGATAGGGCGGCGCGGCCCGCTGGACATCCTCGGCGAGCGCACCCGTCCTGGCAGGAACCGCCGATGGCCAAGGGTCAGAAGAAATCAAACAAGGAAATCCGCAAACCGAAGGCCGAGAAGAAGGCCCCGCCGGTCTCGGTCTCGCCGTTCATCGTGACGCCCAAGAAGTAGGCCGACACGAAAAACGCCCGCCCCGGAAACCGGAGCGGGCGTCTTCAATTCAAGGCCTGAAAGCCGTCTAGACCGGTTGAACGCCGGCCTCGTTCAGCCATTCCAGGATCTTCTGCTTGGGCATGGCGCCGACCTTCATCGAGGTCATCTGGCCATCGCGGAACAGCATCATGGTCGGAATGCCGCGAACGCCATAGCGCGACGGCGTCGTCGGGCTGTCCTCGATATTGACCTTGGCGACGGTGACCACGTCGGCCAGCTCTTCGGAGATCTGCTCCAGGGCCGGAGCGATCTGCTTACAGGGACCGCACCATTCGGCCCAGAAGTCGACCAGCACGGGCTTGCCGGCCTTCAGGACGTCGGATTCGAAGGTGGCGTCGGTCACCACAACGGTGCTCATGGCTTGCTCCAGTCTGGCGTCACGCGTTCGGCGCGGAGGACGCGATAAGGTCAATGTGCCCGGATTCGTTCCGGTCGCTTGCGAAAGATGTAGGAGGACGTTGGCCGTCCGGCAACGGGATTAGGTCAGGCGGGCCAGAGCCTGGGCCATCACCTTTTCTGGAACCGGCATCAGTTTGGGGCCGTCCGTCCAGACCAAGGCCGCTTCGACGGTCCGTCCTGGGAACACCTCGCGCAGCACGGCGGCATAGACCGCCATCTGGGCCAGATAGGCCGGGTCGGCGTCCTCGATCTGGTCAGGCGAGGGACGATTGGTCTTGTAGTCCACCACCAGCACCCGGCCTTCGTCGACCACCAGCCGGTCCACACGGCCCGAGACGGCGAGGCCCTTGGGCAAGTGAGCGCTGGTTCCGGCCAGGGCGACCTCGGCGCGAGAGCCGGGGCCGAACACGGCGGCGAAGCGCGCATCGTCCAGCACGCCGAAGGCGGCCTCCGCCATCTCCTGGCGCTGTTCGTCGGTCAGGTCGCGCTCGGCGGCCAGCAGGCGTCGGGCGGCGGTGGAGCGTTGGTCCGGCGCGACCTCCGGCAGCAGCTGCAGCAGTTTGTGGACGATCTCGCCCCGTCTGTAGCGGCCCAGGCCCGAGACCTTGGCCAGCGGCGAGGGAGCCGGGACACGGGCGTTGTCCTCGATCCGCGACGGCGCGGCGTAGCGGGCTGCGGCGGGCTCGGGCGGGGCTTCGACCTTGATCCAGGCCGGCGCCCCCGCCGGGTCGCGCACGGTCTCCTCGATGCGCGGCGCGCTGACCGGATCGGGACCGTAGCGCAGGAAGGCGGTCTCTCCCTCGCCCATCGTCCGCACTTCAGGGGCGATATCGGCGTGGCCGAAGGCGGCGCGAGCGGCGGCGTACCAGCCGCCGACCTTGTCGTCCTTGGTCCGGGCGTCGATACGGCCACACAGGATCAACCGGTCCCGGGCCCGGGTCAGGGCCACGTACAGCAGGCGAAGGGCCTCCTGGCTCTCCTTGTCCTCGCGGAGCTTGCGGGCCCTTGCCGAGGCGTCGCAGTCGCCCTTGCCGCTGGCGCACCACAGCAGGCCGCCGTCCTCGGTGACCAGCAGCGGCGAGCCCCCGGCTCCGCGCTTTACCGTCGTCTCGGGCAGGAAGACGATCGGCGCCTCCAGGCCTTTGGACCCGTGAGCGGTCATCACCCGCACTTCGCGCCGGGCGCCTTCCATCTCGCGCTTGACCACGATGTCGAGCGCCGCGAAGTCGGCGACCAGGGCTTCCAGGTCGCGGACGCCGCGCTGCTCGGCCTCCATCACCTGGGCCAGGAACTCGTCGAGCGCTTCCTCGGCTTCCGCCCCGAGGCGCGTCAGGACCTTGGCGCGGTGCGAGCGGCCGCTGGCGTCGGCCAGGCCCAGCCAGCCGGCGAAGAACTCGAATGGCTGGCGCCTGCGCCCCTCGGTCAGCGCCCAGTCCAGCACCGTCCGCGCCGTGGTCCATTCCGGGCGCTCATCGGCCCGGCGGCGCAGTTCGGCCCACAGGGCGGCCCGGCGGCCCTTGGCCAGGGCGTAGACGTCTTCGTCGGAGAGGCCGCAGAACGGCGACTTCAGCAGGGCCGCCAGGGTCAGGTCGTCATCCGGGAACAGGATGAATCGCCCGAGCGCCAGCAGATCCTCGAAGGCGATGTGGCTGGACAGCGACAGCCGGTCGGCCCCGGCCACCGGCACGCCGCGTCGCTTCAAGGCCCGGATGATCTCCTCGAACAGCACCTTGCGGCGGCGGACGAGGACAAGGATATCGCCGGCATGGGCGGCGCGACTGATACGAAGGTCCTTGTCAAAGACAGCGTCACCCCGATGGATAATCGCGGCAGCCTCGGCAGCGATTTTCTCAGCGAGGCGGCGGTTGGCACTCTGCTCGCTCTCGGCGTCGACAGGCGCCTCCCAAGCTTCACGCTCTTCGCCCGGGGACTCGCGCGTTAGAGGCCAGAGGTCCACGCAGCCTGGCTCGCGTCGAGTAGGCTCATGGGGCTCAAGGTCTCCTCCTTCAGGCATGAGCCCGACGCGGTTCTCCTCCACTGAAAAAAGACTGTCGACATAAGCCAGGACCTGGGCCGTCGAACGGTACGATTTCGCTAGACGGACGCCCACTCCTTCCCGGCCAGCCTCAGCTATCCGGGCGATGTAACCTCGGGTTTCTGCTCCAAAGCGCGCGGGATCCGCACCTTGGAACGAGTAAATTGATTGCTTGTGATCGCCGACCACGAACAGGGTCCGCTCGGCCCGGCGGCCGCTCCAGCCCTCGGAGGTCTCGCCCACGAAGAAGTCGGCGGTCAGGGCTCTGAGGATTTCCCACTGCTCCGGGGCGGTGTCCTGGGCCTCGTCGAGCAGGATGTGGTCGATGCCGCCGTCCAGCTTGTAGAGCACCCAGGCGGCCTCGACCTTTTCGGTCAGCAGCACGCGGGTCTTGTCGATCAGGTCGGTGAAGTCCAGCGCGCCCCGGGCGTCCTTTTCGATGCGGTGGGACTCCACATAGAGCACCGCCAGCCGCAGGGCGTCGGCGGTGTCCTCGGCCACCTTGGCGGCGCGCACCCGTTCGCGGGCGGCCTCCAGCTTGGCCTGGTCCAGCAGCAGGGCCTCCCGAAGGTCCTCGCGGCTCTTCAGGCCCGACGTTTTTCCGGGCCAGGTCGCCGGCGCGCCTTCGCCGCCCTCGGTGAACAGGGCGCGGAGGGCAAGCTCCAGCGTGGCGTCCGGGTCGCGGGCCACGGCGGCCAGGGCTTCGGCATACTTGGCGTCCTGCTTGCCGCCGCCGTCGAACAGCACGGTCGCGGCGGCGCGCCAGACGCCGAGGTCAAGCCGCGCCATCGCCTGGGCGGCGAGGTCCGCGGCCGAGGTCGGATCGTCGAAGCCGCAGCGCGTCCAGGCGTCGGCGACCGCTTCGGAAAGGCCGCCGCAGCGCCGGACATAGTCCATGACCTGCCCGCGCCGCGCCTCGAAGCCGGCGAACATGTTCTCGAAGCTCTGAAAGTCGAGCGCCACCGAGAAGCGGGCATAGGCCTCCGAGAAGGCGTCTTCGTGCGTATCGACCCATTGGGCCGTGGCGCGGCGGGCGGCGCGGGCGATGGCGGCGCCCGCCTGATCGTCCATCACCGTGAAGCCGGGCGAGACACCGGCCTCCAGAGGGAAGCGCCGCAGCAGCTTTTCGCAGAAGGCGTGGATCGTCTGGATTTTCAGGCCGCCCGGAGTCTCCAGCGCCTTGGCGAACAGGGCGCGCGCGTCCGACAGGCCCTTGGCGTCGTAAGCGGCGTCCGTTTCGCCCACGAGCTTGATCAGCTCGGCCCGCAGATCGGCGTCGCTGGTCACCGACCATTTGCCCAGGCGCTCGAACAGGCGGCGCTGCATCTCGGCGGCGGCGGCCTTGGTGTAGGTCACGCACAGGATCGCCTGCGGCTCGACCCCGGCCAGCAGCAGGCGCGCGACCCGGTCGATCAGGGTCTTGGTCTTGCCCGAACCGGCATTGGCCGTGACGAAGGCCGAGATCGTCGGATCGGCGGCGATGCGCTGATGATCGGGCGCGCTCATTCGCCATCCCCGTCGTCGCCGCTGGTCGACCATTCGAACACCCGCGCCAGGTGGGCATAGTCGCCGGGATGCTCCTTGACGAACTGCGGGGCGACCCGTGAGCGGTAGGGCTCGTCCGGATCGTCATAACGGGCGATCAGGGTCGAGAGGCCGTCCAGCGCCTTGGTCGCGGCGGCGGCGCTTTCCTCGCCGGCCAGAGCGCGGACCTGCTCCTCGCCCGCGGGGCGACGGCCCGTGACGCGGACATAGGTCAGGTCACCGGGCGTCGGCTTGCCCAGGTCCGGGAAGCCGCCGTGCATCAGGATCGCCGCCGTCAGGGTCAGCTGCGGCGAGAAGCCGGTGTCGACCTGCTTCTGCGACGGGGCGGCGCCAGTCTTGTAGTCGAGAATGTGGGCGGTCCCATCGGCGGTCGGCTCGATTCGGTCGGCCTTGGCGGTCAGGGTGAAGGGGCGGCCATTGATCGACAGCGACAGTTCGCCCGCCGCCTCGACCACGACCTTGCGGGCCGTGGTGCGGCGATGGCGCTCCCAGTCGGCGACCCACAGGGCGGCCTCGCGAGCCAGGGCCCTTTCGCGGGCCAGGGCGGTCGGTGGCATGCCGGCCTTGATCAGGGCGTCGATGTAGAGGCGCTCGAACACGCCGGCGGCCTCGACCGGCACGGCGTCGGGATAGGTCTCGGCGAATGTCTCGAACGCCGCGTGGATGGCGGTGCCGCGGGCGCGGGCCTCGACCGGCTCGTCGGGGCGCTCCAGCGGATAGAGCTTGAGAATGTCGCGGGCCCAGACGGCGTAGGGGTCGCGGGTCAGGGCCTCGATCCGGGTGACGGCCATCCTGCGCGGACGGTCCTCGACCGGCGGCGTCGGGGCCGGGCGGCCGATCGGCGCGTAAGGATCAGGCGCGTCCAGGGCGCGCACCCAGTCCAGTACGTCGTCGCGACGGGGCAGGGCGAGCCCCGCGCCGGCGGCCAGGGTCTTCAGGCGCCACAGCCAGCGGGACTCGACGGCCGGCGCGCCGCCGCGTCGCTCGCAGTGGACCAGCACCACGTCCGGCGCGCTGGCGGCCTGGGCGAAGTCGTGGGCCGTCAGGCCGATCTTGCGTTCTGGCGGCGGCAGGCCGAGCCGGCTCCGCATGGGGCGCGACAGGAACGGATCGATCGGCGCCCCCTGCGGCCAGACGCCCTCCTCCAGCCCCGCCAGCACAAGGCGGTCGGCGCGGACCAGGCGGGCCTCGATGGCGCCCAGGATGCGCAGGCGCGGATGGGTGGCGCCGCCGACGCGGACGGTCTCCTCGTTGACCAGTCGGTCGAGGATGTCGGCGAAGGCCTGGGGCGAGGCGTCGGGCAGGGGCTCGCCGTCTTGGATCAGGGCCGCCATCAGGGTTCCCAGGCATTCGCCCGCGCCGCCGGCCCAAAGGCGGTGTGGCGCGATCAGGCCTTCCAGCGCCTCGACCAGGGCCTGGGCGGCGCGGCAGGGCGGCGCGAAGCCGTTGGCATAGGGGCTGGCGGCATGGTCGATGGCCGCCAGCACACGGTCGCAGAGCGCGAGCGCGTCGGGCGCGTCGCTCAGCCGGGCGCGTAGTACGGCCTTCGAGCCGGGCGCGGCGCCGCGCAGTCCCTTGCGTTCGAGCACGGCGGCGGCCGGCGTTTCGTCTTCGCCCAGCACCAGCGGATGTTTGGCGAAGGCCAGCAGGCGGACGGGATCCAACGGTTCCTCGACCAGACGCGCAAGATGCAGGGCCAGGATCGCCGAGCCGGCGGCGGCCAGCGGTGCACCGGCCGAGCTGTCGGGGATCACGCCCCAACGCTGCAGGCGGGTCATCACCCGGCGAGCCAGGGTCTGGTCGGGCGTGACCAGGGCCGCGGTCTTGTCCGGCGTCTCCAGCGCCTCGCGCAGCAGCAAGGCGCAGGCCCCGGCGGCCTCTTCCTCGGCGCGGGCGGCGATGACCGAGAAGCCGGTCAGGCCCTCGGCGACGGGGTCGAGGTCCGGGGCCTCGGCGCGCAGGGCGGCGATCTGGGCCAGCCAGTCGGCGGTGGCCTCGGCTGGACGCAGGGCCTCGTTGACGATCCGCCGCCGCCAGCGGCCGCGACTGTCGACATCGGGAACCCAGGCGCGGACATCCGAACGCGCGACGCCAGCGCGGTCCAGCAGGCGCTTCATCGCGCCTTGCGGATGCTGCTCGCCCTGGGAGCCCTCGATCTGGGTCCAGGCGCTGTCGGCCAGGTCCTCGTCGAGGCCTGGCAGCACCACGGCGCCCTTCGGGGCGGCGGCGATGACGCGCAGCAGATCGGCGGTCGCCGGCGCCGTGCCGGTCGAGCCGGCGGCGACCAGAACCCCGGCCGGCGGGTTCTCGGCCCACTGCTTTTCCAGGGCCCGCAGCAGCTTCACCCGGCGTTCGGCGACGTCGATCAGGCCCAGAGCTTCCAGGCGCTTCGGCCAGGCGGTCAGCACGCCTTTCAGGAAGCGGGCCGAGACCTGCCAGTGCTGGGCCAGGTCGCCCTCGGCAAGGCCGTCCAGCTTGTCGGCGAACGGGACCTCCTCGATCTGGCAACTGTCGAGGAAGTCCGACAGGGCCTTGGCCAGTTCCAGAGCCTGGACCGGGCCAGGCTTGAACGACAGCTTGTCGCCGTGGTCGACGACCAGCCGCGCCAGCTCGAACCGACGACGGCGCGACGAGATTGCGGGCGGGAAGTCGAGGGACAGTTCCCCGGGTTCGAAGGGCGGCTCGCCTTCATCGAGGTCGCCCAGCGGCCGGATCTGCGGCAGCAACAGCGCCCGACCGCCGCCGACCGCCAGGAAGGCGTCGGCCAGGGCGCGGGCGCCGCGACGGGTCGGGGTCAGGACGATGGCGCGGGGCAGGGCCTCGGGGCCCAGCGGTTCCAGCGTGTTCAGCAGGCCGCGCGCCAGGTCGTCGACGAACGGCCGATGGGCGGGGATCGAGAACCAGCGCGGCCCCGGTCTTTCGAAGAAGGGGGCCGGTCCGCTCATCGTTCGGCCAAATCGCCCTGGGAGAGCCTGGCTTCGGCCGCCAGCCTGGCGTCGGGATCGCCGACGTGCATCCAGAGGCCGTCGGGCGCGACGCCGTGGACGCGGTGGTCGGCGGCCAGGCGTTTCCACAGCGGCAGCAATGAGAACGGACCCTCGGGGCCATCGGCGGTGATCGCCGGCTTGCAGATATGGACGCCGACATAGACCAGCGGCGCGATCTCGCCGGGATCCTTGAAGCGCACGACGCCGTCTTCGAGGAACACGTCGCCGCTATCGTGGAAGCCGAGTGAACCGCTAGTCGAGGCCAGCATCAGGCAGACGTCCATGGTCTCGGGATTCCAGGCGGCGGCCACGGCGTCGACGGCCGCGCCGCCGTGCTCGATCCAGATCGAATCGATATTGGCCACGAAGACCGGATCCTCGCCGAGCAGCGGCAGGGCGTGCTTGACGCCGCCGCCCGTCTCCAGGGCCTGGGCGCGCTCATCGGAGATGACGATGCGCGGACCAAGACCCTTGGCCTCGCGAGCCTTCAGGTGGGCTTCCACGAGGTCGGCGAAATAGTGGACATTGACCACGGCCGTTTCGACCCCGGCGGCGGCCAGGCGATCCAGCATGTGGTCGATCAGCGCCTTGCCGGCGACCTCGACCAGGGCCTTGGGCCGGTCGTTGGTCAGCGGGCGCATGCGGGTGCCGAGGCCGGCGGCCAGCACCATCGCGACCTTGGGGCCGCTCATCGGCGGGCCTCGGCGGGAACGTAGCGATCGAACCAGGCCTTGAGATCGCTCATCGCCGGATCGCTCAGGTTCCGCTCCAGGTAGCGCCAGGTGCGCGGCATGAAGGCCTCGTACTGGCGGCGGCCCAGCAGGGCCTGGCGGGCGAAGACCCGGCCCAGGATGCGGGCGGCGTTCGACGCGGCCAGGGCGCGATAGTCTGCGATAAAGGCCTCGCGATCGACGCTCGGTCGGGCGGCGAGATAGCGGTCCAGCATGGCCGCCTCCAATTCCGGCGACACGTCGCGGCGGGCGTCCTGCAGCAGGTGGGTCAGGTCCCAGGCGGGGTGGGCGCGCAGGGCGTCCTGGAAGTCCAGCAGGCCGACGCGGGCGACGCCGTCGCGCTCGGGCAGCCACAGCAGGTTCTGGGCGTGATAGTCGCGGTGGCTGAAGACGCTGGCCCCGGCCTCGCCGCGCACCCAGACGGGCGCCCACAGCGCGTCCCATGCGTTTACGGCTTCGGGGCTGAAGGCCGGGATGCCGGCGAACTGCGGCCACCATTCCAGGAAGGTGTCGGTAGCGTATTTCAGGGCCAGGGTGTCGTAGGTCAGCAGCGGCCAGCGGACGTCGTCGACGGCCAGAACGTCCGGCGGCGTCTCGACGTGCAGGGCCACCTGCAGATCGACGGCGGCCTCGTAGAGCGGGCGCTCGTCCTGGCCTTCCGCGATCAGGGTGGCGTAGAGGCCGTCGCCCAGGTCTTCCAGCACCGCCAAGCCCTGGGCGACGTCATAGGCGAAGATGCGCGGCGCCGAGAGGCTGCGCTGGCGCAGATAGTCGGCGGTGGCGACGAAGGCGGCGACCGAGCCGGCGGCCAGGCGCGCGGCGGCGTTGTAGCCCAAGGCCAGGCGCTCGGCCTCGGTCGCGCCCGGCGGACAGACGACGCTTTCCAGCGCCGGCGGCTGGTCCATGAAGATGAAGCTGGCGCCGCCATTCCGGTGCAACCGTTCATACGACCGGGTCGAGGCGTCGCCGCCCAGGTTCTCTCGGCGGACGTCGCCGAAGCCGTGGGTTTCTAGGAACGCGGCCTTCGCCGTCTCGCGCTCAGAACTCAAGATCACGCCCCTCGAAATCGCCGTGCCGTGTGATGACGGCGCGCCGTGCGTCGCCGTCGAGGGCGATGTCTATATCGAGCCGAGTCGCGGGCAAACGCCCTTCGAGCCGTTGCGGCCATTCGATCAGGGCGACGCCGCCGTCCAGGGCCTCGTCCAGCCCGATCTCGTAGGCCTCGTCGGGGTCGGACAGGCGGTAGAGGTCGAAGTGCGCCAGCGGGAAGGCCGGTGTCTCGTAGAACTGCACCAGGGTAAAGGTCGGGCTGGGCACCTCCTCGTCCGGCGTCGTCAGGGCCCTGATGAGGGCCCGGGCCAGGGTCGACTTCCCCGCGCCCAGAGGACCGGTCAGGCACACGGCGTCGCCCGGGCGCAGGGACGCGGCCAGCGTTCGGCCCAAGGCCTGGGTGGCGGCCTCGTCGGGCAAGTGGAGGATATTCATTCCCCTCCCATAGCGCTTCGCTCCCTTGATGTTGAGAGGCGCAAGGCCCTTCCCCCCGCGCCGCTCACGCGCTAACCGCAGTCCCGATGCCGACTTCTCTTCGCACCGCCTATCGCGAGCGCCTGGCTCAGGGCGAGATCCGGCCCGACGTGGCCCAGGCCGCGGCCGTCGACGCCCTGTCGCGGCTGGAGGCCGATCTCGACAACGCTGGCGAGCCCGGGTTTTCGCTGTTCGGCCGCAAACCCAAGAGCCAGCGCGGCGTCTATCTGTGGGGACCGGTCGGGCGCGGGAAGTCCATGCTGATGGACCTGTTCTTCGACAGCGCGCCGATCGGCAAGAAACGCCGCATCCACTTCCACGCCTTCATGGCCGAGGTCCATGCCGACATCGACGCCTGGCGCAAGGGCGACGCCGCGGCGCGCAAGGCGCGCTTCGGCCAGTCCAAGGGCGACGATCCGATCGCCCCGACCGCCGAGTTGATCGCCACGCGCGCCCGCCTGCTGTGCTTCGATGAACTGCAGGTCACCGACATCGCCGACGCCATGATCCTGGGTCGCCTGTTCGAGGCCCTGTTCGCGCGCGGCGTCACCCTCGTGGCCACCTCGAACCGGCCGCCGGACGACCTCTACAAGGACGGTCTCAACCGCCAGCTCTTCGTCCCCTTCATCGACATGCTGAAGAGCGCCATGGACGTCGTGGCCGTGCGCGGGCCGGTCGACTTCCGACTGGATCGTCTGCGCGCGGCCCGCACCTGGCTGGCGCCGAACGACAAGGAAAGCCAGGCCGAGTTCGAGCGGCTGTGGTCCGAGATGCTGGATGGCGCGCCCGAGACCGGCGCGACGCTGGAAGTGCTGGGCCGCAAGATGCGCCTGCCCCGCGCCGCCGGCGGGATGCTGCGCTCATCCTTCGCCAGCCTGTGCCAGCAAGCCCTGGGGCCGCAAGATTACCTGGCCGTCGCCGAGCGGTTCCACACCATCTTCCTGGAAGACGTGCCACGCCTGACCCCCGCCCGGCGTGACGCGGCCAAGCGGTTCAACACGCTGATCGACGCACTCTACGAAGCCGACGCCAAGCTGGTGGCCCTGGCCGACGCCGAGCCGGAACAGCTTTATCCCGAAGGCGACGGATCCTTCGAGTTCGAGCGCACGGTCTCGCGCCTGCAGGAAATGCGCTCGGCCGACTATGTGGCGCGGGTGCGGGACTAGGGAGAAGGCGATGAGCGTCAAGGATCGTGTCCGCGTCCGCGAGACCAAGCTGCTGTCCGACAATTGGTACGTCCTGAAGACGACCACCTTCGACTGGAAGCGGCGGGACGGGACCTGGCAAACCCAGCATCGCGAGCACTACGACAGGGGCAATGGGGCGGTGTTGTTGCCCTACAATCTGGAAAGCCGGACGGTGCTGCTGGTCCGGCAGTTCCGATGGCCCGCCTTCGTCAATGGCTATGACGACCTGCTGATCGAGGCGGCGGCTGGTCTTCTGGACAACGCCGAGCCGGAGGTTCGCATCCGCGCCGAGGTCGAGGAGGAGCTGGGTTACCGCCTGGGCGACGTGCGTAAGGTGTTCGAGGCCTTCATGAGTCCGGGCTCGGTGACCGAGATCCTGCACTTCTTCGTCGCCGAGTATGATGCGGCCATGCGGATCGGCGACGGCGGCGGGCACCCGGACGAGGGCGAGGACATCGAGGTGCTGGAGCCGACCATAGACGAGGCCCTGGCGATGATCGCCGATGGCCGCATCCGCGACGCCAAGACCATCATGCTGCTGCAGCATCTGGCCCTGACGGTGTTCCGCGCCTAGCCGAAATCCCGGGCCAGCGGCACGCTGAATCGGGTCACCAGTCCGGTCTCGCCATAGTCGGCCTCGATCTCACCCTGAAGCTCGCCGGTGATGCTGCGCTCGATCAGCCGGGAGCCGAAGCCCCGACGCTCGGGGTGTTTGGCCGGTGGGCCGCCGGTCTCTCGCCATTCGAAGCTCAGCACTTCGCCGCCGCCGGTCAGGTTCCAATCCAGCAGCAGCCGGCCTCCCATCGAAAGAGCCCCGTACTTGGCGGCGTTGGTGGCCAGCTCGTGGAAGACCATGCCCAGCGAAAGGGCCACGCGCGCCGGCAGGTGAACGTCCGGGCCGTCCATGACAATGCGCTCCGAGCCATAGGGTCCGAGCTCCTGGATCAGAATCTGGCGCAGACCCGCTCCGGCCCACTGGCTGTCGGTCAGGGCGTTATGCGTCTGGGACAGGGCCAGCAGCCGAGCCTCGAACGCGGCGGCGAAGGTCTCGGGCGTCGTTGCGCCGCGCAGGGTCTGCTGGGCGATGGCCTGGACCGTGGCCAGCGTGTTCTTTACGCGATGGTTCAGCTCGTCGAGCAGCAGGCGCTGGCGGTTGTCCGCCTGGACCTGATCCGTCATGTCCACGCCTTCGACGAAGACGCCCGAGGCCGTCCCGTCCGCCTCGATGATCGGCTGATAGACGAAGTCGAGATAGCGCTCTTCCAGCGCCGCCCCGGCGTTGCGCTGCAAGGCGATCTTCACGCGCCGGCCCACGAACGCCTCGCGGGTCGCCAAGACCCGATCCAGAAGATTGATGAAGCCCTGGTCTACGATCTCCGGAAGAGCGGTTCGCACCGGCAGGCCGGTAACCTCGCGGTGGCCGATCAGCTGGGTGTACGCGTTGTTGGCGAGGTCAAAGACGTGATCGGGACCGCGAAGCACGGCCATGAAGCTGGGGGCCTGCATGAACAGGCTGCGAAGTTGCCGGCTCTGGGTCTGCACGGTCTGGGCCCGCCGGAGCACTTCGTCGCCCAGCATGGTCGCCGACCGCGAGCCAAAGGCCGCGTCCTTGAGGCGCTGGATCGCGGTGACGTCCTGGGTGTGTTGCAGGATGTAGCGGGTAACGCCGGCTTCATCGGGGATCGGCGTATGGGTGGCGCTCCAGATCCGATCCTCGAAGCCGCCGCCCAAGTGGGCCGGTCTTTCGATCGCGTAATGGATCAGCGGCAGTTCGGTCACCTCGCCCCGGTCACGGGCGTGGGCCAGGGAGGTTTCGAGCTGGGCTCGCGTCTCGCCTTCCGAGGGAAAGGCGTCGAAGATGTTGCGATGTTCCAGTTCGCCCCACCCGCGTTGCACGGTGCGCAGATAGGCGGCGTTGGCGGCCACATACCGAAAGTCACGGTCGAGCAGCATGTAGGGCGAAGGGATGCGATCAAAGATCGCGCCGAAATCGATCGGACCCGTCATGCGCACGCCTTGCTCCCCTAAGCGACAGACCGTAACGCAACCTTGGCCTTGGGAGTTCCTTAACCAAGCTGGAGCGGTACTGAGAACGTTTCTCAACAGGCGTCGCTTTAATTGACACCCCCGCCCTCACGCTTAAAAGCATCCCGCAACGCACAAAGGCTACTGGGGTTGGACCTCTCATGACCGACACGAGCCGGGGGCTGCCTGAGCGCCCGATGTCGCCACACCTGCAGGTGTGGCGTTGGCATATCACCATGGCCTGCTCGATCCTCCACCGCGGCTGTATCGTCGGCCTGTGGGTCGGCGCCGTGATCCTGGCCGCCTGGGCCGCCGCCCTGGCCGCCGGCCCGGACGTTTATGCCGGCCTGCTCGGCGTACTGGGCTCGCCGATCGGCAAGCTGGTGCTGCTGGGCGAAACCTTCGCCGTGTTCTTCAACATCGCCTACACGATCCGCCAGACCTTCTGGGACACCGGCAAGGGGTTCGCCCCGCGTATCGCCGACATGACGGGCGCCATGGCGATCGCCTTCGCGGTGGTGGCGACGATCGTCACCTGGGTCATCGCCGGCGCGAACGGAGCGTTCTGATCATGAGCAAGAACGACATCTTCCAGCCCATCCAGTTCCGTACGCCGCTGTCGCGCGCTCGCGGCCTGGGCGCCTCGCGCCACGGCGTGAGCCATTTCATTACAGAGCGCGTCTCGGGTCTGGCCCTGGCGCCGCTGAGCGTCTGGGGCGTGTTCGCCGCCCTGAAGCTGGTCGGCGCCGACCAGCACACCGCCGCCGCCTGGGTCGGCCAGCCGGTCAACGCGGTGCTGCTGAGCCTGCTGCTGATCTCCGCCCTGATCCATCTCTCGAACGCGGTCCAGGTGGTGATCGAAGACTACATCCACCGCTTCACGAGCAAGTCGGCCCTGGTGATCGGCAATCTGTTCGTCTGCGTGCTGGCCGGCGCCGTGGGGGTCTTCTCGATCCTCAAGGTGGCCCTGACCGTGACCGGAGCCCATTGATGTCGGCCTACAAGTTCATCGACCACAAGTTCGACGTCGTCGTCGTCGGCGCCGGCGGTTCGGGTCTCCGCGCCGCCCTCGGCGCTGCACAAGCCGGTTTGAAGACCGCCTGCGTCACCAAGGTGTTCCCGACCCGCAGCCACACCGTGGCGGCGCAGGGCGGCATCTCGGCCTCGCTGGGCAACATGGGGCAGGACGACTGGCGCTGGCACATGTTCGACACCGTCAAGGGATCGGATTGGCTGGGCGACCAGGACGCCATCGAGTATCTGACCCGCAACGCGCCGGCGGCGGTCTATGAGCTCGAGCACTGGGGCGTGCCCTTCTCGCGCACGGCCGACGGCAAGATCTATCAGCGCGCCTTCGGCGGCATGACCAAGAACTACGGCGAAGGCCCGATCCAGCGCACCTGCGCGGCGGCCGACCGCACCGGTCACGCCATGCTGCACACGATGTACGGCCAGTCCCTGGCCCACGACACCGAGTTCTTCATCGAGTACTTCGCCCTCGACCTGATCATGGACGACGGCGTCTGCCGCGGCGTGACGGCGTGGAAGCTCGATGACGGCACCCTGCACCGCTTCCAGGCCCAGACGGTGATCCTGGCCACGGGCGGCTATGGCCGCGCCTACTTCTCGGCTACCTCGGCCCACACCTGCACGGGCGACGGCAACGCCATGGCGCTGCGCGCCGGCCTGCCGCTGCAGGACATGGAATTCGTGCAGTTCCACCCCACCGGCATCTACGGCGCCGGTTGCCTGATCACGGAAGGCGCGCGCGGCGAGGGCGGCTATCTGACCAATTCGGAAGGCGAGCGCTTCATGGAGCGCTACGCCCCGTCGGTGAAGGACCTCGCGCCGCGCGACATGGTCAGCCGCGCGATGACCATCGAGATCCGCGAGGGGCGCGGCGTGGGCCCGAACAAGGACCACATCTTCCTGCACCTGGATCACCTGGATCCGAAGATCCTGCACGAGCGTCTGCCCGGCATCTCCGAGACCGCCAAGGTCTTCGCCGGCGTCGACGTCACCAAGGCTCCGATCCCGGTGCTGCCGACCGTCCACTACAACATGGGCGGCATCCCGACGAACTATCACGGCGAGGTCGTCACCAAGTCGGGCGACAATCCCGACCAGGTGATCCCGGGCCTGATGGCCGTGGGCGAGGCCGCCTGCGTGTCGGTCCACGGCGCCAACCGCCTGGGCTCCAACTCGCTGATCGACCTGGTGGTCTTCGGTCGCGCCGCGGCCCTGCGCTGCGCCGAGGTCCTGACCCCCGGCGCCAAGCAGCCGGAACTGAAGGACGCCTGGACCGACGGCCACCTGGCCCGCTTTGACCGCTATCGCAACGCCAGCGGGACCCAAGGCACGGCCGCCCTGCGTCTCGAGATGCAGAAGGCCATGCAGGAAGACGCCGCGGTGTTCCGCACGGGCGAAACCCTGGTCGGCGGCGCTCAGCGCCTGGCGACGGTCTGGGACAAGGCCAAGGACATCAAGGTCAGCGATCGCGGTCTGGTGTGGAACACCGACCTGATGGAGACCCTGGAGTTCGACAACCTGATCGGCCAAGCGGTCGTGACCGTGGCCGGCGCGGTCAACCGCACCGAAAGCCGCGGCGCCCACGCCCGCGAGGACTTCTCGAGCCGCGACGACGCCGAATGGATGAAGCACACCCTGGCCTGGCTCGATGTCGAGACCGGCAAGGTGAAGATCGATTACCGTCCGGTGCACAGCTACACGATGTCGGACGACATTGCCTACATCCCGCCGAAGCAACGGGTCTACTGAGGGTACGATGGTCGAACTCGCACTCCCCAAGAACTCGCAGGTCAAGTCGGGCAAGCACTGGCCCGCGCCGGCCGGCGCCAAGAAGGTTAAGACCTTCAAGATCTACCGCTACGACCCGGAAGCGGGCGGCAATCCGCGTTGGGACACCTACGACGTTGACGTCGACACCGTGGGCCCGATGGTCCTGGACGCCCTGCTGTATATCAAGAACACCATCGACCCGACCCTGGCCTTCCGTCGGTCGTGCCGGGAAGGCGTCTGCGGCTCTTGCTCGATGAACATCGGCGGCCGCAACACCCTGGCCTGCACCCACGGCTGGGCCGAGGTGCCGGGCAAGGCCGTGCAGATCAGCCCGCTGCCGCACATGCCGGTGGTCAAGGACCTGATCCCGGACCTGACTCTGTTCTACGCCCAATACGCCTCGGTCGAGCCCTGGCTCCACACCGATACGCCCGAGCCGCAGGCCGAATGGAAGCAGTCGCCGGAAGACCGCGAGAAGCTCGACGGCCTCTATGAATGCATCCTGTGCGCCTGCTGCTCTACCTCGTGCCCCAGCTACTGGTGGAACGGGGACAAGTATCTGGGCCCGGCGGCCCTGCTGCACGCCTATCGCTGGCTGATCGACAGCCGCGACGAGGCGACCGGCGACCGTCTCGACCAGCTCGAGGACCCCTTCAAGCTCTATCGTTGCCATACGATCATGAACTGCGCCCAGGTCTGCCCGAAGGGTCTGAACCCGGCCAAGGCCATCGCCGAAATCAAGAAGATGATGGTCGAGCGCGTCGTCTGACGGGCTCCTTGAGAAGACAAGAATGGGGCGGCTTCGGAAACGAGCCGCCCCATAGAGCCTGCATTAGTAGGCTCTTTTTTGTATGGGGAGCGCGTCCGGGCGCGAAACCGCAGACACTTTCTCTGACGCGCTCTATATCCGCCTCTGTCGAAGGCGCTTGCCAATAGGTGACGCCGGCGTCATTTTTGACGAAAGGGAGGGCGTCGTTGAACGCTAACGTCAATCAGAACGCATGCGTCGTGATCGTCGGCGCGGGTCACGCGGGTGGTTCGGCCGCCGCGTTCCTGCGTCAGTATGGGCACGAGGGCCGGATCGTCCTGATCGGCGACGAGCCGCTGTTGCCCTATCAGCGCCCGCCGCTCTCGAAAGCCTGGCTGAAGGGCGAGGCCGACGCCGACTCGCTCTCGCTGAAGCCGGCCGAATGGTACGCGGAGAACAACGTGTCTCTGCGCCTCGAAGGCGTGGCCGAGCGGATCAACCGCTCCGAAAAGACGGTGACCCTCGCTTCGGGAGAGGTCATCGCCTACGACTTCCTGATCCTGGCCACCGGCGCTCGCGCCCGTGAGCTGCCGATTCCGGGCTCTGACCTTGCCAGCGTCCTGTCCCTGCGCACGGCCGCGGACGCCGAACGACTCAAGCACGCCCTGGGGCCGGGCAAGCGCCTGGCCGTGATCGGCGGCGGCTATGTCGGTCTGGAGGCGGCCGCCTCGGCCCGGGCGCTGGGCAGCCACGCCATGGTTGTCGAGCGTGAAAACCGGGTCCTGGCGAGAGTCGCCTGCGAGACCCTGTCGCTCTTCTTCCAGGACTATCACAGCAAGCATGGCGTCGTGTTCGAGCTGAACGCCGGTGTCGCCGGCTTCGAGGGCGAGAATGGCCAAGTCACCGGCGTGAAGTTCTCGGATGGCCGCGTGGTCGCCTGCGATGTCGCCCTCGTCGGCGTCGGCGCGGTCCCCAATGACGAGCTGGCCAAGGATGCGGGCCTGGCGACGGCCAATGGCGTGGTCGTCGACCTGGAGGCGCGAACCGAGGATCCGTCGATCTTCGCGATTGGCGACGTCACCCATCGTCCGCTCCCGCTCTATGAGCGTCAGTTCCGCCTGGAGTCCGTCCCCAACGCCCTGGAGCAGGCCAAGCAGGCCGCTTCGGCGATTCTCGGACGTCCGGGTCCCGCGCCCGAGGCGCCGTGGTTCTGGTCCGACCAATATGATCTGAAGCTGCAGATCGCCGGCCTGCCGTTCGAGGCCGACCGCCAGGTGGTGCGCGGCGACGTCGCCGCCGCCAAGTTCGCGGTCTTCCATCTGAAGGGCGACCTGCTGCAGGCCGTCGAGGCGGTCAACGCGCCGCCTGAATTCATGGCGGGCAAGCAGTTGATCGCCAAACGCACGCCGGTGAGCGCCGACAAGCTCGCCGATACATCGGTGTCCATGAAAGAGGTGGCGGCTTAGGCCGCCCTGATAGAGACAGCCTTCCAGGGGTAACGGGAAACAGATGGCCAAGATCACCTACATCGAACACGACGGCGCCGAACATGTCCTGGACGTGAAGTCGGGCCTGACCGTCATGGAAGGCGCCGTGAAGAACAACGTACCGGGCATCGACGCCGACTGCGGCGGGGCCTGCGCCTGCGCCACCTGCCACGTCTATGTCGACCCGGCCTGGCTCGATAAGACCGGCGACAAGTCGGCCATGGAAGAGTCGATGCTGGATTTCGCCGAGAACGTCGAACCCAACAGCCGCCTGTCTTGCCAGATCAAGGTCAGCGACGCGCTGGACGGCCTGATCGTGCGGCTGCCGGAAAGCCAGCATTAATCACGGCGTCAAAAGATCGACGTTATATTGTCGCGAGGGGCTTGCCAGTCGTCCGAGGGAGGACTAGATCACCGCCTCGCTCGGAACGGCATCGCGACCGGACGACGCGACCCCCGAAAGGGAGTTGCATCGGTTCAGACGCTTCGCTAAACACCGCGCTCCAATCGACTCGATGACGGATCCGCAAGGGCGGCCACGGCGGCCCAGGGATCCTTCTTTTGTCTCTTCACTCCCCGGGTTTCCGGAGTTTGAAATAGCCGAAAAGAGTTGGTTGACTTCGGAGTGTCGCCTCTTTAGAAGCGCCGCTCCGGACATCGCCGCCAAGACTTTGCAAGAAATCAGCGGCGCGATGTTGGTCTAGACAAGTAATCGTTTTGAAGTTTCTTCGAAATAATTGCTTGACTGGATTTGGTGGTTTCTTTAGAAGCTGCCGGCTCCGCTGGTGACCTTGGGGTTGGTTGGCGGGTTTGTCGGAAAGTTTTGAAAAAAACGATTTGACAC
>NZ_RRYI01000129.1 GCF_003931565.1 Caulobacter sp. 602-1 | reverse complement strand
GGAATCGCTGCCAATCATCGAGATTGCCCCCATATCGTGCAACACATCTTCTGCCGCAATGGTGGACGGTCGGATCCGGCTTTCGGCAAACGCGAGGTCCTCCGGGATCCGGGGGTTGAGGTGGTGGCACACCATCAGCATGTCGAGATGCTCGTCAAGGGTGTTCACCGTATGCGGGCGGGTCGGATTGGTCGAGCTGGGCAGTACATTCGGTTGCGCCGCGACGGTAATGATGTCCGGTGCGTGCCCGCCGCCGGCGCCCTCGGTGTGGTAGGCGTGAATCGAACGTCC
>NZ_RRYI01000128.1 GCF_003931565.1 Caulobacter sp. 602-1 | reverse complement strand
GATATTATTACCCGGATTATATTGATTCATATTCTATCCGGGTAAATAAGGCGCCGGTCTCCACGAGGTTCCGCCGATGTCCGTTTCCCCCGACCAACGCCCCGCCGTTCGCAAGGCCCTGCGCGCCGCGTTCGGGACCGAGGGCCTCGACGGCTGGACGCCGGTGTCCGGCGGGCTGTCGGGGGCGGGGGTCTACAGGATCCGCGTCGGCGGGATCGCCTATCTGCTGCGGCTCGAGGGCGGGCGCGACGGGTTGCGCGACCCGCATCGCGGCTATGCCTGCCTGAAGCT
>NZ_RRYI01000127.1 GCF_003931565.1 Caulobacter sp. 602-1 | reverse complement strand
GGGGGTCGCGCGGATCGCGGCCCAGCCCTCGGGCCTGGGCGTGACAGACCTGGCGCCGGTGATCTCCAGGCCTTCGGCGAAGCGGCCAGGCCGGGTGTCGCCCTGGAAGCTGTCGATGAACTTCAGGACCGTCAGTCCGGCCTCGTCGCCCCTGAAGTCGATATCGACCGCCAGGGCCGTCAGCGCGCCGTTCTCGACGACCGGCGACAGGGCGTAGCGGAGGGGCTCGGCCTTCGCCGCGGCCCCGAGCAGGAGCGCAACCAGCACCCCGACGGACAAACGCCTCACGCC
>NZ_RRYI01000126.1 GCF_003931565.1 Caulobacter sp. 602-1 | reverse complement strand
ATGGCGAGCACAGTATTCATATCCATATCTGCCAAGTCTAGCCCGCAGACGGAATCCCCGCCGATTCCAGCCGCCGACTAAGCTGGAGTTTTATGGCACATTCTTCACGCATGACATCGCTGCAGCGGCGCGAACAGCTGATTGAAATCGGGCGGGCATTATTTGCCGCCAAAGGCTTCGAGGCAGTGAGCGTCGAGGAGATTGCGGCACACGCCAAGGTGTCCAAACCGATTGTGTACGAGCACTTCGGCGGCAAGGAAGGCCTGTACGCCGTAATCGTGGATCGTGAGA
>NZ_RRYI01000125.1 GCF_003931565.1 Caulobacter sp. 602-1 | reverse complement strand
CCAGCGGGCGTCCGAGGCGGCCTTCGTGGCCTTGTGCGCCCCAGGCCAGAACGCCGCCGGCGGCAGGATTCTGGTGACCAGCCCGGCCGGCGGCTGGCTGTGTGAGCGGCATCAGGAATTTTCGGCCTGGACCCGGTTCACCTACGGCCCGCTGGGCCCGGAGCTTGGCTTCGAGACCAACGTCGGCGAGGACTGCTCCTGGCTGGACGGCGCGCCGGGTCAGGTGTTCAGGGGCGTCGCGATCTCTGCCTCCGCACCGGGCGCCCAGCCGCCGGCCGAGGCGATCCTGCAC
>NZ_RRYI01000124.1 GCF_003931565.1 Caulobacter sp. 602-1 | reverse complement strand
GCCCCGACCTTGGCCTCCGCCTCCAGCACTGCCTCGCACTCATGGTCGCTCAAGCCCGGAATGGCCGGGGCGAACATCACCGTCACCGGCACGCCGGCCTCGGTCAGCCGGCGCACCGCCTCGATCCGCTTGCCCGGCGTGGCCGCGCGCGGCTCCATGCTGCGGGCCAGCTTGCGATCCAGGGTCGTTATCGAGATCGCCACCCGGGTCAGTTTTCGCTCGGCCATCCGGCTCAGCACGTCGAGATCGCGGAGGATCAGGGCCGACTTGGTGATGATCGTGAAGGGATGGC
>NZ_RRYI01000123.1 GCF_003931565.1 Caulobacter sp. 602-1 | reverse complement strand
AGACGGCGCGACCTGGGAAGCCGGCGACATCCTGGAGATCGGCCCGCGCAACAACCCCGCCGAAGTCGCCGCGCTCGGTCTTCCTCGGGAAACAGCAAACACCCTGTCGGGCCTGCGCCTGCCGCACGAGCCCGCCGCGATCGAGGCCCTGCGCGGTCTCTCGGCCGAAGCTCTGGCAGAGCGCCTGACGCCGCTGCCGCACCGCTAATACTCGATCGCGTCCTTGCCCTCTGATGGCGGAGTCGAGCTGATCGTCCGCCCGACGCCCCGCGCCGACGGCGCTCCAGGCCTG
>NZ_RRYI01000122.1 GCF_003931565.1 Caulobacter sp. 602-1 | reverse complement strand
GGCGTGTGAAAGCGCGGCTAATTTCCGTTAACATTTGGATTGTTCGTGCCGCTATCTGGCGGAAGCGAGTGAATCTCTTTTTCGAGCCCTGCGTCATCCGGTCGCATATCTTAAATTTCGACGGTTCTGAGCAACGTGACGGTGTTTTGGCCCCCGGCCGCCGAGATCACGAAGCCGTGGGGAGGGCGCGCGCCCGTCCGGAAAGCTTGGCGCCCCCGCCGACGCGCCTTCGAGAGGGCGTTTCTCCACCGCCTATCCCTGAGCTTGCGTTAGATGCACGACATCAAGGCCA
>NZ_RRYI01000121.1 GCF_003931565.1 Caulobacter sp. 602-1 | reverse complement strand
ACGCGCGGATAGGCGCAACGGTGGCCCACGAACTGTGTCACCTGTTCGATGAACAGGGGCGCAAATACGACGAGCATGGCGCCCTTCGCGACTGGTGGACGCAGGACGACGTCGAAGCCTTCCAGCAGCGCGAACGAGCGCTGATCGCCCAGGCTTCCAGCTACGAACCGCTCAAGGATGTTCTGGTGAACGGCGCACTGACCATCGGCGAGAACATCGCCGATCTAGCAGGGCTTGAGGTCGCCTACGCAGCGGTTCGTAATCTTCCCGCAAGCGCCCGGCCAATGCTCGAC
>NZ_RRYI01000120.1 GCF_003931565.1 Caulobacter sp. 602-1 | reverse complement strand
TCCAGGGGCCCGCCAGCACGAGTCGATCCACCTGCTCGGGATGGGCCAGGGCGTAGTCGACCGCCAGTCCCGAGCCCGAAGACGAGCCGACCAGGGTCGCGTGCGGGGGGTCCAGCGCCTTCAACAGCACCGCCAGATCGTCGACGGGGCGGTAGGGCTGGGCGGCCGGCGGCGAGGCGCCGTAGCCTCGCCGGTCATAGCGGATCACCTTGAAGCGCTGGCAGAGCATGGGCCAGACGTCGTCATAGGCGGCCGAATGCAGGACGCCGCCGTGCAATAGCACGATGGTCCTG
>NZ_RRYI01000011.1 GCF_003931565.1 Caulobacter sp. 602-1 | reverse complement strand
GAGCTTACCGGTACTAATAGCTCGATAGGCTTGATCGTTCTTCAGTCAAACCCATGCAATCGCATGGCTCTACTTCAGACACTGATGTCTTCTTCACAATCACTGCCCTCGAAAGAGGGCTGTCGATATCCTTTTCGCTGACCTGGTGGCTATGCCGGGGGTTCCCCACCCGATCCCATTCCGAACTCGGTCGTTAAGTCCCCCTGGGCCAATGGTACTTCGTCTCAAGGCGCGGGAGAGTAGGTCGCCGCCAGGTCCGCCAAAAGGATATCTTCTTCAAGTCCAAAAACCCTGCATCACAATCCAAAACACCCTGACGCGGGGTGGAGCAGCCCGGTAGCTCGTCAGGCTCATAACCTGAAGGTCACAGGTTCAAATCCTGTCCCCGCACCCAAGGCCTAGACCGTAACATCCACCCTGTCCGCGCGCGGTCAGGGCTTTTTTGTACCTTTACGTGCAATCCAGAGTGGCATTCGGGCAACGCTCGCAGCCCGAAGCGCGAATTTTTATGGCCTTGGCCGCCTTACAGCCGATTTTCTCCGTTCAAAGCCCATAGCGCATGGCGCGGTTTTGCGTCATGACTTCCGTCGGAAGGACGCGGGCCGACTATCAGCCCGTCGATTGAGGTGTTTGAGGATAATATGGCGAACGGTGTCGTTAAGTGGTTCAACCCGGCCAAGGGCTTTGGTTTCATTCAGCCCGAGGACGGCGGCCAGGACGTGTTCGTCCACATCGCCGCGGTTGAACGTTCGGGCCTGGCCGGTCTGAACGAAGGTGATCAAGTCGCGTACGAGCTGGAAGAAGATCGTCGCTCGGGCAAGACCTCGGCCGGCAATCTGCGCGTCACGGGCCAAGGCGCCGTGCCGGCTGGCGGCGCCCGCGGCGGCGCCCGTCCGCCGCGCAGCTTCGACGCCCCGCGCGGCGGCGGCTATGGCGGCGGCGGCGGCGGCGGCACCGGCGAGTCCGGCACCGGCGTGGTGAAGTGGTTCAACACCACCAAGGGCTTCGGCTTCATCCAGCCGGACAATGGCGGTGGCGATATCTTCGTGCACATCTCGGCCGTGGAACGCGCCGGCCTGCGCGGCCTGAACGAAGGCCAGCAAGTCGGTTACGAGCTTGAACAGGACCGCCGCTCGGGCAAGACCTCGGCCGGCAACCTGCGCATCCTCTAAGATCGCGAATTCGAAAAGGCCGCCCGGACGGACGGCCTTTTCAGAGACTTTTGAGGGGCCCCGCCGACGCGCAAACGTCGGACGGGGCCTTTTCGCGTTTCGGTCAAGCTTCAGCAGAGGCCGTTGGCCGGCCCCGAGAGCCGGCCTGGACGGCCTTCTAAGCTTCCTGACGCGCCCGTTCCGAGGCGGCCTGGTTCACGCTGAGCGCTGTCAGATTGACGATGCCGCGCGCCGTGACGCTGGGCACCAGCACGTGCAACGGCTTGCTCATGCCCAGCAGGATCGGGCCGACCAGCAGGGATTCGGTGGCGGCGCTGAGCAGCGTCAGGGCGATATTGGCCGCGTCGAGCGTCGGCATGACCAGCAGGTTGGCCGAGCCCTTCAGCGGGCTGTCGGCGACCATGCGCTCGCGCAGGTGCTGGCTGAGCGCGGCGTCGGCGTGCATTTCGCCGTCGACCTCGAGCTCCGGCGCCTGCTCGCGCAGGATGGCCAGGGCTTCGCGCATCTTGCGGGCGGTCGGCGAGTTGCTGGCCCCGAACGAGGAGTGCGAGAGCAGGGCGGCCTTGGGCGTCAGACCGAAACGCCGCACGGCCTCGGCGGCCAACTGGGTGCACTCGGCGACCTGCTCGGCCGTCGGATCCACATTGACGTGGGTGTCGCAGAAGAACAGCGTGCCGTTGTCGAGGATCAAGGTCGACAGGGCGTAGACCCGGCTGACGTTCTCGTGGCGCGGGATGATCGGCAGGGCGTAGGTCATGTGTTGCCACCAGTCGCCGCTGCCGCCGACCAGGGCGGCCTCGACATAGCCCGACGACAGCAGCATCGAGGCGGCCACGGTGCGGCGGCCCTCGACGCGGCGCTCGGCGGCCGTCGGCGGCACGCCGCGACGTCCGACCAGTTTCTGGTAGTCGGCGACCAGCGGGCCGAACAGGTCCTTGTCGGTATAGGGGTCGACGATCTCGACCTTGCCGCCCAGGTCCAGCCGCAGGCCCATTTCGGCGACCTTGGCCTTGATGACCTCGCGGCGGCCGACCAGCACCGGATGGGCCAGGCCTTCGTCGACGACGGTCTGGACGGCGCGCAGCACGCGTTCGTCCTCGCCCTCGGCATAGGCGACCTTGACCGGCGCCTTGCGGGCCCGTTCGAACACCGGCCGCATCAGCTGGCCCGAGCGATAGACGAACAGCTCAAGCTCGGCCTGGTAGGCGTCGAAGTCGGTGATCGGCCGGGTGGCCACGCCGCTGTCCATGGCCGCCTTGGCGACGGCCGGCGCGATCTGCAGGATCAGACGCGGGTCGAACGGCTTGGGAATGATGTATTGCGCGCCGAACACCGGGGCGACGCCGCCATAGGCCGAGGCCACGACTTCCGAGGCTTCGGCGCGGGCCAGTTCGGCGATCGCCTCGACGGCCGCGACCTTCATCGCCTCGTTGATCTCGCTGGCCCCGACGTCCAGGGCGCCGCGGAAGATGAACGGGAAGCACAGGACGTTGTTGACCTGGTTGGCGTAGTCGCTGCGGCCGGTGGCCATGATGGCGTCGGGGCGCGCGGCGTAGACCAGTTCGGGCAGGATCTCCGGCTCGGGATTGGCCATGGCCAGGATCAGCGGGTTCGGCGCCAGCAGCGGCAGCCACTCGGCCTTGAACACGCGTGGGGCCGACAGACCCAGGAAGATGTCGGCGCCGGCGATCACCTCGCTCAGGGTGCGGGCGTCGGTCTGGCGTGCGTAGCGGGCCATGTTGTCGAGCATGTCGTCGTCGCGACCGGCGTACACGACGCCCTTGATGTCGGTCAGGGTGACGTTCTCGACGGGAAGGCCCATCGAAACCAGCAGGTCGACGCAGGCCAGAGCGGCCGCGCCGGCGCCCGAGGTGACCAGCTTGACGTCCTTGAGGCTCTTGCCCTGGACCAGCAGGGCGTTGCGGACAGCCGCGGCGCAGACGATGGCGGTGCCGTGCTGGTCGTCGTGGAAGACCGGGATATTCATCCGCTCGCGCAGGGTGCGCTCGATGATGAAGCACTCGGGGGCCTTGATGTCCTCGAGATTGATGCCGCCGAAGGTGGGCTCCAGCGCCGCCACCACCTCGATGAAGCGGTCGGGGTCGTTGGCGTCGACCTCGATATCGAAGACGTCGATGCCGGCGAACTTCTTGAACAGGACGGCCTTGCCCTCCATCACCGGCTTGCTGGCCAGCGGGCCGATATTGCCCAGGCCCAGCACGGCGGTGCCGTTGGAGATCACGGCCACCAGATTGCCGCGCGCGGTGTAGTCGCGGGCCTTGTCGGGATCGGCGGCGATGGCTTCGCAAGGCGCGGCGACGCCGGGGGAGTAGGCCAGGCCCAGGTCGCGCTGGGTGGCCATCCGCTTGGTGGCCTCGATGGCCAGTTTCCCGGGCCGCGGCAGACGGTGGTAATCCAGCGCCGCCTTACGGAAATCCTCGTCCATCGGTGTCCCTCTTGAAGCATCTGCGCGCACGCGGCGCGGCCCGTCTCTGTCGCGAGCCGTCACGGGTCTAGCTGTGGGGGTCTAGCTACCGGGGATGGCCCGGTTTTCCAACCCTGCGCGCAGCTTTGGCGTCGCGTCCGATGATGACGCCAGCGAAAAGGGTCGCGCCAAATTCCTGCGATAAGTAATAATTCTATTATATAGTGCCTCTGCTTCGGGCGCCCGCCGCCCCGTTCCTCGGCGCTCTTCCTTCCCGCGCCGCCTTGAGGGGCATGGCGCTGGACAGGGCGCCCGGAGCGACCGAGCATCGGCGCGGCGATGAGATCCGAGGGCGGAGCATGAGCGGACTGACGACACACATCCTCGACCAGGCGGCCGGAAGGCCGGCGGCCGACGTGGCGGTGCGGGTGTCGCGGCGCGAGGGCTCGAACGCCTCATTGCTGGCGGAACTCCGCACGGACAGCGACGGCCGTGCGCGGCTTGTCGCCGGCGAGGATTTGCAGGTCGGCGCCTATCGCCTCGAGTTCGCGATCGGCGCGTATTTCGCGACGTCCGACCTGCCGGTCACCGACCCGCCGTTCCTCGACGTCGTGGTCATCGATTTCGCCGTCTCGAACGTGGAGCAGCACTGGCACGTGCCGCTGCTGGTCTCGCCGTACGGCTATTCCACCTACCGGGGCAGCTGATGGGCGAGACGATCCGCTTCCTGCTGGACGGCGAGGCGCACGAGGTTCGCGGAGCGAACCCGACGACGACCCTGCTGGAGCATCTGCGCGGGCCGATGCGCCGCACCGGGACCAAGGAGGGCTGCGCCGAGGGCGATTGCGGCTCCTGCACGGTGCTGGTTGGCGAGGCCGGTGGCGAGGGCCCCGAGGGGAGCATCTCCTGGCGGGCGGTCAACAGCTGCATCCAGTTCCTGCCCATGCTGCACGGCAAGGCGCTGCTGACGGTCGAGAGCCTGGCCAAAGGCGGCGCGCTGCATCCGGTGCAGCAGGCCTTGGTCGACAAGCACGGCTCGCAGTGCGGCTTCTGTACGCCGGGCATCGTCATGTCGCTGTATGGTCGCGCGATCGCGGCCAAGGGCGCGGCCGCGCCGGTCGGCGAGGTGTTGGCCGGGAACCTGTGCCGCTGCACCGGTTACGGCCCGATCCTCGAGGTGGCCAAGGGCGTGGCGGCCGAGGCGGCGCCGGCGGTCGATCTGTCGGCCGTGCGCGACGAGACCATGCTGAGCCTCAGCTACGAGGACGAAATCCACGGCGTCACCCGCACGTGGCTGTCGCCGCGCACGGTGGACGAGTTGGCCAAGGCCTATCTGGACCATCCCGAGGCGACGATCGTGGCCGGGGCGACCGATGTCGGCCTGTGGGTCACCAAGCAGCGGCGGGCGTTGCCGGTCCTGATCAGCGTGTCCGAGGTGGCCGCACTGAAGCGCCTGGAGGAAACGGCGGAGGGCCTGCGCATCGGCGCGGGCGTCCGTTATGTCGACGCGATGGAGGCGGTGGCGAAGCTCTATCCGGACCTTGGCGCGATGATGCGACGGCTGGGCTCCACCCAGGTGCGCAACAGCGGCACCATCGGTGGCAACATCGCCAACGGCTCGCCGATCGGCGACATGCCGCCGGCGCTGATCGCGGCGGGGGCGACCCTGGTGCTGCGCCGGGGTGGCGAGCGGCGCGAGCTGGCGCTGGAAGATTTCTTCCTCGACTACGGCAAGCAGGACCGCCGACCCGGCGAATTCGTCGAGGCGGTGATCACGCCGAAACTGGACGCCGGCCGGATCTTCAAGGTCTTCAAGCTGTCGAAGCGCTTCGATCAGGACATCTCGGCGGTGTGCGGAGCCTTCTCGCTGGCGGTCGAGGGCGGCGTGGTCGTCGACGCCCGCATCGCCTTTGGTGGCATGGCCGGCACGCCGAAGCGGGCCAAGGCCTGCGAAGCGGCGCTGATCGGCCAGCCCTGGATCGAGGCGACGGTCGAGGCGGCGATGGCCGCGCTGGACGCCGACTACGCGCCGATGAGCGACATGCGCGCCTCCGCCGCCTACCGGTCGCTGACCGCCAGGAACATGCTGCGCAAGGTGTTCCTGGAGAGCCAGGACAGGGACGTTGAGACCCGCGTGGTTCCGGAGAGCGCCCATGGCTGACTCCGCCGCGACCGCTCCCGTTCCGAGCGCCGCCTTGCAGGGCGTGGCCGCGCCGCTGCCGCATGACAGCGCCGCCCGCCACGTGGCGGGCTCGGCGATCTATATCGACGACATGCCCGAGCCGGCCAGCCTGCTGCATGTGGCTTTCGGCGTGAGCGCCAAGGCGCACGCCAGGATCGTCCGGATGGACCTGTCGGCCGTCCGCGCCGCCCCGGGCGTGGTGCTGGTTCTCAGCGCCGAGGACATCCCCGGCGAGAACGACGTCAGTCCCGTGATCCACGACGACAAGCTGTTCGCTGATGGCGAAGTCTATTGCGTTGGCCAGAGCCTGTTCGCCGTCGCCGCCACCTCGATCGCCGCCGCCCGCGCCGCCGTCGGCAAGGCTGTCGTCGAATACGAGGACCTGCCGGCCGCCATTGACATCGCCGCCGCGCGCGGGATGGACCTGAAGATCGAGGCCAGCCAGCGCATGGCGCGGGGCGACGCCCAGGCTGCGCTGGCGACCGCGCCGCGCCGCGTCCAGGGCCGGTTCGCGATCGGTGGGCAGGACCACTTCTATCTCGAAGGCCAGGTGGCCTTGGCGACGCCGGGCGAAGACGGCGATGTCCACATCTGGTCCTCCACCCAGCACCCCAGCGAGGTGCAGCATCTGGTGGCGCGCGTGCTGGATCGCCCGCATACCGCCGTCACGGTCGAGGTGCGCCGCATGGGCGGCGGCTTCGGCGGCAAGGAGACGCAAGCCTCGCTGTTCGCCGCCGCCGCCGCCCTGGTCGCGGTGAAGACCGGCCGAGCCGCCAAGTGCCGGCCGGATCGCGACGAGGACATGGTCATGACCGGCAAGCGGCATGACTTCGAATGCGCCTACGACGTCGGCTTCGATGAAGAAGGACGGCTGACCGGTCTGGCGCTGGAGCTGGCTTCGCGCTGTGGCGCGACGACCGACCTGTCCATGGCGATCAACGACCGGGCGATGTTTCACGCCGACAACGCCTATTTCCTGCCGGCGATCGAGATCCTGTCGCATCGGTTCAAGACGCATACGGTCTCCAACACCGCCTTCCGGGGCTTTGGCGGACCGCAAGGGATGTTGGCCATCGAGCGGGTCATGGACGCCGTCGCCGCCGAGCTCGGGATCGACCCGCTGGAGGTGCGCCGCCGCAACCTCTATGGCGGCGAAGGCCGCAATCTCACGCCCTACCATCAGGTGGTGGAAGACAATGTCGCGCCGCAGCTGATCGACGAGCTGGTCGCCTCCTGCGCCTATGACGCCCGTCGTCGCGAGATCGAGGCGTTTAATCGGACCAGCCCGGTGCTGAAAAAGGGGATCGCCCTGACGCCGGTGAAGTTCGGCATCTCTTTCACGACCACCCACCTGAACCAGGCCGGGGCGCTGATCCACCTCTATGCCGACGGCTCGATCATGCTGAACCACGGCGGGACCGAGATGGGGCAGGGGCTGAACATCAAGGTCGCGCAGATCGTCGCCAACGCCTTCCAGGTCGAGATCGGCCGCGTGAAGATCACCTCGACCGTCACCGACAAGGTGCCCAACACCTCGGCTACCGCCGCCTCGTCGGGCGCGGACCTGAACGGCATGGCCGCCCTCAACGCGGCCGAGACCATCAAGGCGCGCCTCGTGGCGTTCGCCGCGGAGAAGTGGGGCGTGGACCCCGCCGAGGTGGCGTTCACGCCGGACGGCGTCCGAGTCGGCGCCGAGACCTTTGAGTTCGGCTGGTTCGCGCGCCAGGCCTATCTGGCGCGGGTGTCGCTGTCGGCGACCGGCTACTACGCCACGCCCAAGATCCACTACGACCGCGCCACCCACACGGGCCGGCCATTCTACTACTTCGCCTATGGCGCGGCCTGCAGCGAGGTGCTGATCGACACCCTGACGGGAGAGATGAAGGTCACCCGGGCCGACATTCTGCACGACGTCGGCAAGTCGCTGAATCCGGCCATCGACCTCGGCCAGATCGAGGGCGGCTTCATACAGGGCATGGGCTGGCTGACGACGGAAGAGCTGGTCTACGACGCGCAAGGTCGCCTGCGGACCCATGCGCCCTCGACCTACAAGATCCCGACCATCGGCGACCGCCCGGCGCATCTGGATGTCCGCCTGTGGAAGGCCGGCCGCAATGTCGAGGCCACGGTGCACCGCTCCAAGGCCGTGGGCGAGCCGCCGCTGATGCTGGCGATCTCGGTCTACAGCGCGATCAACCACGCGGTGGCCAGCGTCGGCGACTACAAGGTCCTGCCGCAACTGGATGCGCCGGCGACGCCGGAGGCCATCCTGATGGCCTACGAAGACGTCCGGAGACGCGCCCGTGCGTAACTGGGCGCGCGCCGCGCTTGCTCGCCTCGACGCCGACGACGAGGCCGCCCTGGTCACCGTGCTGGCCACCGAGGGCTCGGTCCCGCGCGAGGCCGGGACCAAGATGGTCGTCTGGCGCGGCGGCCAATCGGGCACGATCGGCGGCGGCAATCTGGAATACCGTGTCGCCGACCAGGCCCGGCGGATGCTGGACGGCGGACAGGCTCATTTCGCGATCCAGGACTACCCGTTGGGCCCGCTGCTGGCCCAGTGCTGCGGCGGTCGGGTGCGCCTATTCCTGGAGCGCTTGAACGACAACAGCCGCGACTGGCTGACCGAGGCCGCCAGGCGCATGGACGCGGCCCAGCCGTTCGAGGTCCGCACCCGCTTCGATCCCGGCCTGCTGACCAAGGTGGTCGCGCCGATCATGGCCACCGATGGCGCAGGCCCGGCGGTCTCGTTCGGCGAGGTCCCGGCGACCGCGCGCGGCGCGCGACCCGAGCTGGGCGACGTGATGGTCGAGCGGGCCGACGCGCCGCGTCCGCCGCTGCTGCTGTTCGGCGCCGGCCATGTCGGGCAGGCGATCGCCAAGGCCTTCGAGCCGCTGCCGTTTCGTCTGGCCTGGTACGACACCCGTCCCGAGACCGCCGACATCCCCGGCGTCACCGTGCTGACGCCCGCCGAGGTCGCCGCCAAGGCCATGGGGGCAAGTCCCGACGCCTACGGCCTGGTCCTGACCCACGACCACGCGCTCGACTACGCGCTGGTCTCGGCCGGCCTGGCTGGCGGCGGATTTTGTTTCTTCGGCGTCATAGGTTCGAAGACCAAGCGCGCTAGGTTCATGAGCCGGCTGCGCGACGACGGGTTCTCGGAGGCGGTGCTGACCCGCCTGACCAGTCCCATCGGCCTGCCGCAGCTGAAGAGCAAGGCGCCGGAGGTGATCGCGGTCTCGGTGGCGGCCGACCTCCTGATGCGCCAGGAAGCGGCGCGCATTCGAAACGACGAGAGCGCCAGTGCAAGCTTATAGGGCGTCGATCCTCCACCTGCTGGACGATCCGACGAAGAACGCGGAGGCCGTGGCCTTCCACGAGGACGGCCTGTTGCTGGTCGAGGACGGCCGGGTGGCCGGCTGCGGCGCCTATGCCGAACTGTCGCCGTGGCTGGGCGACGCCGAGCTGCACGACCTGACCGGCCATCTGATCACGCCGGGCTTCATCGACACCCATATCCACTTCCCGCAGGTCGACGTCATCGCCGCCCACGGCAAGCAGCTTCTGGACTGGCTGGAGCAGCACACCTTCCCGGCCGAGGCGGCCTTCGCCGATCCCAAGCACGCGGCCGACACGGCGGCGTTTTTCGTCGACGAGCTGCTGCGCAACGGCACCACCACGGCGCTGGTGTTCGGCTCGGTGCACAAGGTCTCGGTCGACGCCCTGTTCGCCGAGGCTTATCAGCGCGACATGCGGCTGATCGCCGGCAAGGCTCTGATGGACCGCAACGCGCCGGATGGCCTGACCGACACCGTCGAGAGCAGTCGCGCCGACATGGAGCAACTGATCGCCGACTGGCACGGCAAGGGCCGTCTGGGCTACGCCGTCACACCGCGCTTCGCGATCAGCTGCAGCGACGAACAGCTGGCCATGGCCGGCGAGGTTCTCGCCGCGCATCCCGACGTCTGGATGCAGACCCACCTCTCGGAGAACATCCACGAGATCAAGGAAACGGCGCGCCTGTTTCCCGCGGCCAAGGACTATCTCGACGTCTATGACCGCTTCGGCCTGCTGCGCGAGCGCTCGGTCTTCGCCCATTGCGTCCACCTGAAGGGCGAGGCGTTCCGGCGGCTGGCGGCCAAGGGCGGGGCGGTGGCCTTCTGCCCGACCTCGAACCTGTTCCTGGGGTCTGGCCTGTTTCCGCTGGAGGAGGCCTGCTCGCACGGGGTGAAGGTCGGCATGGGCACCGACGTCGGGGCGGGCACGACCTTCTCGATCCTCCACACCCTGGGCGAAGCCTACAAGGTCGGCCAGCTGCGCGGCGACGCGCTGGACCCGTTCCAGGCGCTGTACCTGGCCACCCTGGGCGGGGCGCGGGCGCTGGATCTCGGCGACAAGATCGGCAATCTGGCCCCTGGCAAGGAGGCCGACTTCGTGGTGCTGGACCTGGCCGCGACGCCGCTGATGAAGCGGCGTCTGGCCGGGGCGAAGAGCCTGGAGAACAAGCTCTTCGCACTGACCGTGCTGGGCGATGATCGGGTCGTGGCCCGGACCTATCTGGCGGGCGTTGAGCGGTATCGGCGGAACTCGTTCTGAAACTCGCCCCCTCCGCGCTGCGCGCCTCCCCCCGGGGGGGGGGAAGAAGGTCGCCGCTTTCCTTCCGTCCGCCTTTGGGGGCGGACGACCCGCGAAGCGGGTCGGGTCGGGTCGGGGAGCTAGCCGTGCGCCGCCTTCATCGTCTCGGCATAGAGCTTCAGCAACCGATCTCCATCTACGGCCACGGTCGCCGCCTGGATCGGCTGGTCGTCCCAGGCTGAGGGACCGAACAGTTCGCCCTCGGGGCTCTGGCAGGTCTGGCCGAGCGTGATGCCCTCGGTCACCACGCGCACCGAACCCCGGCGCACGGTGAACAGCGTCGGATCGATCACGAAAGCCACCGCCGCGGCGTCGTGCACACAGCAGCCGACGATGCCGTCGCGGCCGCCGTAGAACGCGGCATAGGGCTTGGAGATCGCGTTCAGGAACTGGCCCGCGTCACTGCCCGTGGCCGCGAGCGTTTCCATATATTCGGGCGACATCACCACCTGGGTGGTCACGTCCAGGCTGACGGCGGTCAGGTTCCAAGGGGCGGTGAACACCTGGTCGGCGGCTTCGGGGTCGTTCCAGATGTTGGCTTCGGCGACCGGCGTGACGTTACCGGGTTTGCCGGCCACGCCGAACGCGCCCCCCATGATCACCACGGACTTCAGCAAGGTCGCGACTTCCGGATCGGCCTTCAGCGCCAGGGCCAGGTTGGTCAGCGGGCCGACGGCGCACAGGACGACCTCGCCCGGATATTGGCGGGCCAGGTCGATGATCGCCTGGTGCGCCGGCTTGGCCTCGGGTTCGGCGGGAACCAGGCCGGTCAGTTCGATATCGCCGAGGCCATTCTCTCCATGCACGAAGGTCGGCGAGGGGTTGCGCGGCCGGGTCAGCGGCTTGTCGGTCCCCTTGTAGATCGGCGCCGCCAGGCCGAAGCGGTCCTTCAGGTACAGCGCGTTGCGCGTCGTGGTCTCGATGTCGGCGTTGCCGAAGACGGTCGTCACCGCGATCAGGTCGAGGGCGGGGCTCGCCTCGATGAACAGCAGCGCCATGGCGTCGTCGATGCCGGGATCGGTGTCGAAGATGATCTTGGTCGGGGTCGTCATTCGCGGGCTCTAGCGCTTTTCTTCGTTCGAGGCGAGGCGCTGGTCGACCCCGCCTTGCATCAGGGACACGTGGGCCGAGGCGACCTTCCAGCCGTCGTCGGTGCGGACCCAGGTCTGGCTCTGGCGGCCGATCTTGCCGCTGTCGTCGCGGCGGAATTCGACGTGGGCGATCGCGAAGTCCGCGCCGAAGGTGGTGATCTCGGTGCGCAGCCGGGTGCGCGGCGGCGAACCGCCGGACCGGCCGACGCGGAAGGCGGCGATCTCGTTGAAGCTCCACAGGTTCTCGGCCACGCCCAGCCGCACCGTGTGGGGCGAGTTCCAGAACGCGCCGTCCAGGGCCTCCACGTCGTTACTCATCAGCGCCGCCTCGTAGGCGTCGACCAGGGCCGTCACCTCGGCCAGCGTGGTGGGATCGTTGACGATCATAGGGCGCCCTTAGGGGCATGGGCGGCCACGACACCTTCGCGCTGCAGCCTTACGGCGGCGGCGAAGGCCAGGTCCTCGCGCCAGGCCGGGGCGATGATCTGCACGCCGATCGGCAGCTGCCCGGGCCGGTTCACCGGCGCGGCCACCACCGGCAGGCCGATATAGCTGATCGGCTGGGTGAAGGCGCCGAGGTTCTTGCGCACCGAGACGGGGACGCCGTCCATCTCCATGGTCGCCTGGCCGATCGGCGGAGCGGGGCAGACGGACGACGGGGCGAGCAGGATGTCGTAGCGCTGGAAGGCCTCGCGGACCTCGTCGCGGAAGATCGTGCGGAAGCGCCGGGCGGCTTCGTGGACGCCTTCCGGCAAAAGGGCGCCGGCCAGCAGGCGGTCGCGGACGGCCGGGTCGTAGTCCATGGCGCGCCTGGCCAGATCCGCGTGATGAAGCTCGCCGCCTTCGAAGGCGGTCAGGCAGAAAGCGGCGGCGCGCGCGGCGACCGCGCTGGGCAGGGTGACGAGGTCGTCGGCCTTCAGCGCCGAGGCGACGCGGCCGAGGGCTTCCAACACTTCGGGAAAGGCCCCTTGCTGAAACCAGCCGCCCAGCACGCCGACCCGCAAGGGACGCTCGGCCAGGGTGTCGAGGCGATCGGCCAGAGGCTCGGCGTCGCGCACGCAGATTGCGTCGCCTTGGGGATCGGGACCCTGCAGGACGTCGTACGCCAGCGCCAGGTCTTCGATCGACCGCGCGAACGGACCGACATGGTCCAGGCTCTCGACGAACGGGAACACGCCCTGGCGCGAGAGACGGCCATAGGTGGGCTTGAGGCCGAACACGCCGCACAGGCTGGCGGGAATGCGGATCGAGCCGTTGGTGTCCGAGCCCAGGGTCAGGGGCACGAGCCCCGCCGCCACGGCCGCCGCCGAGCCGCCCGACGAGCCGCCGGCGATCCGGCTGGGGTCGTGCGGATTATGAACCGGCCCGTCGTGGGCGTTCTCGGTGACGAAGCCGTAGGCGAACTCGTCCATGTTCAACGCTCCGACCAGGATCGCCCCGGCGGCGGTCAGGCGCCTTACCAGCGTCGCGTCTTGGCCGGGCGGGGCGGCGGCGCGGCGGATCTTCGAGCCGGCCAGGGTGGGCAAGCCTTCCAGATCGAACAGGTTCTTCACCGCCACCGGCACGCCGGCCAGCGGCCCGACCGGACGGCCGGCGGCGAGGTCGGCGTCCACCGCGTCGGCGGCGGCCAGGGCGCGCTCGCCGGTGACGGCCGTGAAGGCGTTGATCCCGCCATCCAGGCGCTGGATCCGCGAGAGGGTCGCCTCGGTGACGGCCCGGGCGGTGACGCGGCCCGCGCGGACCTCGCTGGCGATCTCGACAACGCTGCAGAAGCTCACGGCTGGAACGTCTCTGGCGCTCCGTCCGCGTGATCGCCCCCAACCCTCTCTTGGAGCGCCGAGACGAACAGCGAGGCCTGGGCGCGCAGCAGGGCGACATTTTCGATCACGGTCGGCAGAACCTCCGGCGGCAAGGGCAGGTCGCGCGCGGCGGCCCGCGCGGCCGTCCACGGCGCGATCTCTTGGTCTTTCAGATCCAGAAAGACCTTCGTCTCCGCGTCCAGCGCCATGCGGTCTCCCCGAAACCCAGCAAGTAAGAAAAAACTTCATACACCTGTGTTCGCGGGAATCGCCAGCCCCGCTGCCGCCGGAAGCGCCTAGCGCCCAAGCCCGCGCCATCCGCGGCCAGGATCGCCCGCATCGCGGGCAGGCAAGGGCGATCGCGCCTTCCTCCGTTCGTCAGCCCTAGCGGCCCAGCCGCCACCAGCGCGAAGTGCTCTTGTAATAAGGGACTTACTTGATGGCGCATCACCGGCTGGCTTCCACACCCGACACCATCCGCTTCGGCATGTTCGACGCGGCCTTCGATCCCGTGCTGACGGTGAACTCGGGCGACAGCGTCACCTTCGAGTGCGTCTCGGGCGGTGTCGAGGTCATGCCGCCGCCGGGGTCGCCACTCGTCGTTCCACCCGCGCTTCAGGCGATCCACGACAGCAATCCGCCGAGGATCGGCCCGCACATTCTCACCGGCCCCGTCGCCATCGCCGGCGCCGAACCGGGCGACACCCTGGAGGTCCGGATCGAGGCGATCGAGCCGAACAACGACTGGGGTTACTGCGCCGTACGCCCCCTGGCCGGCACGCTGCCCGAGGACTTCCCCGAGCGCTATGTGAGCCACATCGCCGTCGACCGCGCGGCGGGGATCTGCAAGCCGGATTGGGGCCCCGAGCTGCCGCTGGCCCCGTTCTTCGGCACCATGGGCGTCGCCCCGCCGCCCCAGTACGGCCGCCTCTCCAGCCGCGAGCCCCGCGAGCATGGCGGCAACATGGACAACAGGGAACTGGTCGCCGGCGCGACCCTCTACCTGCCGGTCTGGGTCCCGGGCGCGAACTTCTCGGTCGGCGACGGCCATGGCCGCCAAGGCGACGGCGAGGTCTGCGTCAACGCGCTGGAGATGGGCCTGACCGGGACCTTCACCTTCGTGCTGCACAAGGGGGGCGAGCCCTTCAAGTGGCCCCGCGCCGAGACGCCGACCCACTACATCCTGATGGGTTTCAACGAGGATCTGGACTTGGCCATGAAGCAGGCCCTGCGCCAAACCATCGACTTCATCACCGCCCGTTCCAGCCTGACCCGCGTCCAGGCTTATCAATTCTGCTCCCTGGCCGTGGACTTCCGCGTGACCCAGACCGTCAACGGCGAGAAAGGCGTTCACGCGCTGCTGCAAAAGGGCTTGCTGTTCTGACGCGGTGCTGGGTTAACCTGGGGTTGCGTTTTCTCCTTATCTCGCATTAAGGGAAAAATTCACTTGAACTCGATCTTGGGTTGATCGCCCACTGCCGCCACCCCGATCCTGGGGCTGGAGGCTAGCGCATGTATCTGACGGGAACCGAAGGCGACGACATCCTGGTCGGCACGGCCGATGCGGACACCATCCTGGGCCTGGGCGGCGATGACACCCTGCAGGGCGGTGACGGCGATGACCTGCTGATGGGCGGGGCGGGACACAACACCCTGAACGGCGGGGCTGGCGACGACACGGTCAGCTATGCCGACCAGGCCCCGGTGCTGCCGTTGTTCAGCTTCCTGATGATCAACCTGCAAAGCCAGTCCACGTCGATCATCGGACCGAGCGGCTCGGCGGTGGACACCCTGGTCTCGATCGAGAACGCGACAGGCTCAGCGAGTGCGGACTGGCTGGTCGGCACGACCGGCGACAACGTGCTGATCGGCGGTGCGGGCGACGATCATATCGACAGTTGGGGCGGTACGGACGTGCTGGACGGCGGCGACGGCAATGACTCGCTCAACACCGTGTCCATGCTCCTTCCGACCCCCGTCGGTCCGGCGACCACCGGTTCGTTGATGATCGGCGGCGATGGCAATGACTCTCTCCAGAGCGGCTACTCCAACGACACCATGCTGGGCGGGGCAGGGGACGACGCTCTGACCCTCGGCGACTTTGCCACGACCCGTATCGTCGATGGCGGCGACGGGAATGACCTTCTGGCGTTCGGCGGCTCGCCCGACGGCTTCGCGAATGGCGTGTTCGTCGATCTCAACAAGACGAGCCAGACGGTCGCGGCTGGCGTTTTCATCACCCTGACGAACGTGGAGAACGTCAACGGCACACAGGCCGGAGACACCCTGATCGGAACTGCCGGCGCCAACGTCATGTACGGACAAGACGGCGACGACTGGCTGTATGGTCGCGACGGGAACGACGCGATCAATGGCGGCGACGGCGCCGACCATATCAGCGGCGGCGCGGGTGTGGACAGCATGTACGGCGGGGCCGGGGCGGACACCTTCAGTTTCGCCGCGGGCGACACCGCCGCCGGTTCCGACACGATCCAGGACCTTACGGCAGAGGACCATATCCTGTTCGTGGACGGCCCAGCAGGCAGCAGCGCCAACTATGTCGAGCTGGAGAGTAGCGACTTCGCCGCTGTCAGCGCCGCCTTCGCCGGCGACGGCGTGCGTTACGTGGCTATGCAGTGGGGCGGCAACGTCCTCTTCTTCGCCGACGATGGCGACGAGGGCACATTCTACGACCAGGTGATCGTGCTGACCGGGACCAGCCTTTCCAGCCTCGACGCGGGCTCGATCTTGGGACTCTAGGACTACCTCCGCGCGTAGCGGATTTCGCGGGAAGCTCCGGAACGTTGGGGACCCGGAGCAACTCTCGGCCGCGCAGGCCGAAACGCCAGATCCCTTGTGAATAAGGCGTTTGTGTCTCGAAACGACACGCCCGCCCCGTTCCGGCACAGGATTTATCCTTAATATTCTCGCTAAAGCTGAAAGCCTTTCGGTCCACGTCTTGCACTCGCTAGGTCACGCTGAGGTTGCAGCATGTTGCGAGGGGTTGAGGCGAATGGACATTCGGGGCACGGAAGCCGCTGACATATTGAACGGGACCAGCGGCGATGACGTCATCTATGGGTTCGGGGGCAACGACACCCTGAAGGGCGGCGCGGGCGACGACGTCCTGGCCGGCAACGACGGCGCCGACAATCTGCAAGGCGGCGCCGGTGACGACTACATCCTGGGCGGAGCCGGCAACGACACCATCGACGGTGGCGCGGGCAATGACTGGGCGGCCTACGAGGACGCCACGGCCGGCGTGAAGGTCGACCTGAACCTCGCCGGCGCGCAGAACACCGGCGGCTCCGGGACCGACAAGCTGACCGGGATCGAGAACGTCTACGGCTCGGCCTTCAACGACACCCTTACGGGTGACGCCAAGGACAACATGCTGGTGGGCGACGCCGGCAATGACACGATCAGCGGCGGCAAGGGCAACGACACCCTGTGGGGCGACGCGGGAAATGACGTGCTCGATGGCGGCGACGGCGACGACTACATCGTCGGCGGCGCGGGCGACGACATCATCAAGGGCGGCGCCGGCGACGACTGGAGCTCGTACGAGAACGCCACGGCCGGCGTGACGGTCGACCTGACCAAGACCACGGCTCAGGACACCGGCGGCGCCGGCAAGGACACCCTGACCGGCATCGAGCTGCTATATGGCAGCAAGTTCGACGACGTCCTGACCGGCGACGCCAAGGACAACTACCTGTGGGGCAGCGACGGCGACGACAAGCTCTACGGCGGCGCGGGCGACGACCATCTGTCGGGCGGCAAGGGTGTCAATGTCCTCGACGGCGGCGACGGCTTCGACACGGTCGACTACGCGTTCAGCGACCGTGGGGTGGTGATCGAGCTGGACCTGAACCGCGCCTACAGCCGAGATGGGACGAACGCGATCAAAGACACGCTGGTCTCGATCGAAGCCGTCATGGGCTCGGCCTATGACGACATCATCTACGGCAACGCGGCCGAGAACTACCTGTTCGGCGACGCCGGCAACGACGTGCTGGTCGCCAGCGGGGGCAACGACACGCTGGACGGTGGCGACGGTGACGACCGGGTCGTCAGCAGCTTCAACAGCAACGGCGAGATCCTGCTCGGCGGCGCTGGTAACGACCGCGTGGTTATGAACGGCTCCGGTACGGCGACCCTGAATGGCGACGACGGCGACGACCTCATCCTCGTGTCGGGCATGTTCAGCGACACCACGGTGCATGGCGGAGCAGGCTCCGACACGCTCGAACTGCTGAACGGCTACAACGAGAGCAACGGCCGGGGGGCGGAGATCGACCTGTCGATCACCACCCGCCAGCAGACCGGCTATCAGAACTACGTCACGGTCGGCGGCGTCGAGAACGTGATCGGCACCTTCCTCAACGACAAGATCAAGGGCGACGCCGGCAACAATGTCCTTGACGGCAATCTGGGCGACGACCTGATCGATGGCGGCGCGGGCTTCGATGTCGCCTCCTATGACTCGATCTTCGCGGCGGTGCGGGTCGATCTGTCGAAGGTTGGCGTGGCCCAGGACACGCTGGGCGCGGGCGTCGACACCCTGGTGAACATCGAGGGCCTGAAGGGCTCTGCCTATGGCGACATCCTCATCGGGGGCGCCAAGGACGACAGCTTCGAAGGCGGCAAGGGCGACGATATCATCGACGGCGGCGCTGGCGCGGACACGGCGATCTATCGCGGTGCGTCCAAGGACTACAGCTGGACCAAGAACGCTAACGGAACCTGGACCGTGCGCGGGGCCGAGGGCGTGGATACCTTGTTGAACGTCGAGAAGCTGCAGTTCACCGACAAGACGGTGGCGCTGGCGTCCTCGACGACGACCGTTACGGTCGACGACCTCGCCAAGACCAAGGTCATCGCGACGTCCGCGACCGGAGACTTCCGCGACACCGTGATCTCGGCCGACGGCGCCACCGTCTACGTCTCGGACAAGGATGGCTATGTCAGCGCGATCAACGTCCAGAGCGGCGAGGTGACGGCCCATATCAAGGTCGGTACGCAGCTGGGAGGGATCGACGTCTCGGCCGACGGCCAGTTCCTGGTGGCGGCCGAGCGTCAGGTCACCAATGGAACGGGCGAACAGTGGGACTACTCGGCCACGGCGACGGTCCACGTCCTGAACCTGAAGACTGGCGTCGTGACAGACTACAAGACTACCGTGACGGGCTATGACCGCGGCTTCTCGGACGCGGCCTTCATGGCGGGCAATACGATCGTCCTGACCCAGGACTTCGCCGGTTCGGGGTGGACGTCTTTCACGTCCTTCAACCCGTATGTAGGCGTCTTCAGCCGCAGCACCGTAAACTACTATCAAAGCGGAACCTTGACGACGAGCCACGACGGCCTGTTCGCCCTCCTGGGTCCGGCGGGTCTCTCGGACGCGGAGCTGGCGTTGCTGAACGCCATGCCGCAGGAGATCGCTGAGCGTCAGACCTATGTAGGCGACGTGGTCGGGAGCAATACCGGCGTGTTCGCGGTCTCGAACAACGCGTTGGCGACCGCGCAGCTGGTGAACGGCGGCATCCAGATCTACGACAACAAGCTGAACTACATGTTCAATCTCACGTCGACGCACCCTGAGATCGCCAACATCTACGGCCTGGATTTCAGCGCCGACGGCCAGCATCTGTTCGTGGTCGACGGCGTCACGGACCGCATCTACGAGTTTTCGACCAAGACCTGGACCGTGGAGCAGGTCTACGCCGTCGGGGCTGATGTCGATCTGAGCGCTTCGGCTGGCGACTACTATAGCGGTGCTTTTGGCAATCGCGTCACGATCAGCGACGACGGTGGCCGGATGGTAATCTTCAGCAACGCCAGCGTTATCTCGGTCAACATGATGGACTTGAAGCCCATCGCGGGCGGCGTGGTCGACACGAGCGGCGCGGACACCCTGGTCGGTTGGGATACCTGGGACGTGCTGAACGGAGGCGCGGGCAACGACGTGCTGAACGGCGGTAAGGGCAATGACACCCTGATCGGCGGCTCGGGCGCGGACGTCTTCAAGTTTGTGGCGGGCGACGGTTCGTTTAATACCCACCTGCAGAACTTCGACACAGTCCTGGACCTTGGCGCCGGCGACAAGCTGGCCTTCTCTGGCGCGCCGGCGGTGGTCAAGGAAAGCGACATCCTTCGCTTCACCGCAGACCTGAACAGCGCGGGCAAGATCAGCGACGCCTCGGCTTTGCAGATCGAAGCCTATAACAATCAGATCCAGATCGGCGCGCTCGCCCAGAAGTACCTGATCGTCGGCGCTGGCGCGGACACCTATGTCGTCGCCGACACCGACGGGGTCGCGGGCTACGACCAGGTCGTCCTGCTCAAGAACGTGTCCTCGTCCCTGGTGACGGCCGACATGTTCATGGCCGCCTAAACCCCCGTCCGCAACCTCTGTCGGGTCCCCTACGTTGACGTTTCGTCGGCGTAGGGGCCTGTCGCCTCGGCCTGACGCCCGGCGTGAAGATCGGGTCCTTGGAGGGAAGCGTATGAGATCGATCCTGCCCGTCATGGCGCTGCTCGCGCTGGCCGCCTGTTCGCCTCAGCCTGCGGCCGACAAGAAGGCCGACGCGCCGGTTGTCGCCGCGCCGCCGGCCGCCGCGCTGAAGCCGCCGAAAGCCGATATCCCGGCCGGCGACTATACGCTGGACAAGCATCACGCGACGCTGGTGTTCAGCGTCAGCCACCTGGGCTTCTCGAACTACACGGCCGCGTTCGCCGACTTCGATGCCAAGCTGCATTTCGACCAGAACAACCCTGCGGCCAGCACGCTGGAGGCGACGATCAATCCGATGTCGCTGACCATTCCCGCGCCGCCCGAGGGCTTCCTGGCCGAGCTGACCGGGGCGCAGTGGCTGAACACGGCCACCTATCCGACGATCACGTTCAAGTCGACCAAGGTCGAGACCACCGGTCCCGACACCGGCAAGGTCACCGGCGACCTGACCCTGCACGGCGTCACCAAGCCGGTCGTGCTGGATGTGACCTATAACGGCGGCTATCCGGGCCATCCGATGGACCCGCACGCCCGCGTCGGCTTCTCGGCCAAGGGCGCGTTCAACCGCTCGGACTTCGGCATCGCCTACGGCGTTCCGGCCCCGGGCACGACCATGGGCGTCGGCGACGAGGTCCAGGTGATGATCGAGGCCGAGTTCAGCGGGCCGCCGCTGGCGACCGCGCCGGCCGGCGCCGCCGCGCCCAAGCCCTAGGCGCCGGAAGCCTGCACGAAGCCCTGATGCGCGCGGGCGGTGGCGAGGCACGTTTCCAGGTCCGCGCGATCACGGACCAGCCGCTCGGCGCGCTCGTGGAAGTCCACCGCGTGTTCAAGGCGGCTGAAGGTGATCCGTAGGGGGCTCTGGTCGTCAAACTCAAGGCGCACGGTCACGTAGAGGCTCCGCGACGGCTCCAGCAGTGCGGCGACCAGGATCACCGCGCGCCGCGCGTCAGATAGCCTTCGAGCAGAGCCAGGGCGTGGTCCAGCCGCGCCTTGCGCCACTCGGGAGCGGTCATGTCGGTGTCCAGCGTCGCCGATAGCGAATAGCCGTTGGCCAGATGGAAGCGGCTCATGGCCGCGATGGTCACATAGATCTGCACCGGGTCGAGGTCTGGACCAAAGATCCCCTGGCGCTGGCCGCTCTCGATCAGTTTCTCGATCGTGCGGCGCAGCGGGAAGGCGGTCTCGGTGACAACGCGCGACTGGGCGGCGAACTTGCCGTGCTGCAGGTTCTCGTTGCGCAGCAGGCCCTCGAAGCGGGGGTTCTTCTCGAAATAGTCGAAGGTGAAGCGCTGCAGTTCGAGGAAGCCGTCGAGCGGCTTGTCGAAGTCGATCTTCAGCTCGGCCTCGCGGGTCCGCAGGTCCATATAGGCGCTTTCGAGGACGGCCATGTACAGGCCCTTCTTGTCCCCGAAGTAGTGGTACAGCATCCGGATGTTGCACTTGGCGGCCTTGACGATTCGCTCGATGCGCGCGCCGGCGAAGCCCGCCTGGGCGAATTCCTTCAAGGCCGCGGCGAGGATAGCCTTGCGCGTACGCTCGGCGTTGCGTTTGCGCGGGGTGTTCTCGGTCTCGGTCTTGTTGGTCGCGTCCAGGACGGCGTCGGTCACGGGATCTTGGCTCCCTGATTGATCCAGGCGCCCAGCTGGGCGCGCTCCTCTACAGTCATGCTTGTCTCGTTGCCAAGGGGCATGCTGGTCGAGAGCACGGCGCGCTCGCGGATTTTCGGGGCGTAGGTCCGGATATGCTCAGGCGTGTCGAAGGTCGCGCCCAAAGGCGGCGCCGAGAAGCCTGCGTGTGTCGGCGTGGCGCTGTGGCACATGACGCAGTGCTTCTGGACGATCGCCTGGGCGGTGGCGAACGGGACCGGGGTTGAGATCTCGACCTCGTCCTTGGGCTTCATGCTGGCGACGACGGTGGCGGCGAAGATCAGCATCGCGCCGTAGAACAGGAAGTCGTGGCGGATCTTGCCGTGGTGCTTGAGCAGGAAGAACTGCCGGATCGAGATCCCGCCGGCGCTGATCATGGCCAGCAGCAGCCAGCTTAGCGGATGGCCGGTGACCATCGGATAGTGGTTGCTGATCATGATGAAGATGACCGGCAGGGTCATGTAGGTGTTGTGCACCGACCGCTGCTTACCCATCGCGCCCAGGCGGGGATCGACCGGACGGCCGGCCAGCATGTCGGCGACGATCTTGCGCTGGTTGGGGATGATCACCAGGAAGACGTTGGCGACCATGGCCGTGCCGATGATCGCGCCGACGTGGATGAAGGCGCCGCGGTCGCTGAACAGCTTGGACAGGAAGTAGGCCGCCGCCGTCAGCGCGCCGAACCACACAAGGCCGAACCACAGGCCGCGCTGGCCCAATGGCGAGCGGCACAGCGCCTCGTAGACGGCCAGTCCGCCGAAGATGAAGGCCAGGCCCGCGCCGATCGCGGCCGGCTGGCTGAAGGCGTGCTTGGCGGTGTCGATCAGATAGACCGGCGCCTGCCAGTAGTAGAGCACGATCAGCAGCGCGAAGCCCGACAGCCAGGTGGTGTAGGCCTCCCATTTGAACCAGTGCAGGTGGTCGGGCATGTGCGCCGGAGCCACCATGTATTTCTGCGAATGGTAGAAGCCACCGCCGTGCACGGCCCACAGCTCGCCCTTGACGCCGTCCTTGGGCGGATCGGGGTCACGCAGATTGTTGTCCAGCCAGACGAAGTAGAACGAGGCCCCGATCCAGGCCACGCCGGCGATCACGTGCAGCCAGCGGAGACCCAGGTTCAGCCATCCGGGAAGGTCGTAGTCCATCTTATGGCGCCACCGCGTCGAGCAGTCGGAGTTTGGAGATCAGGCCGATCTGCAGAATCGCCTCGGCGATCTCTTCGGCCTCGTCGTTGGCCAGGCGCGCCTGCATGGCGGCCAGGATCGAGCTCTTGTCGTTCAGCCGCACGGCGATGATGAACGGGAAGCCGAAGCGCTCGCCGTAGGCGGTGTTCAGCGCATGGAAGCGCGCGAACTCGTCCGGCGTCAGCCTGTCCAGTCCGGCGCTGGCCTGTTCGGCGTTGCTCTCGGCGGTCAGCTGCTTGGCGATGGCGGCCTTGCCGGCCAGTTCGGGGTGGGCGCGGATCAAGGCGAGTTTGTCGGCGGTGGTCGCGGCGTCGAGCACGGCCATCATCGCGCCGTGCAGCGCCTCGACGCTGGCGAACGGCCGCTCGTCGAAGGCGCGCTCGACCACCCAGGGGGAGAGCTCGAAAGCGAAGCCCAGGGCGGTGGTGAAACCGGTCCGGTTCATGCTGTTCAGCCGAGCCAGGGTCAGGGGCGGGGCGCCGCTCATGCCTTCACCTCATACGGATGCGTCGCGATCCAGTGGCGGGCGATGTCGATGCGCCTGGCCACCCAGACGCGGTCGTGCCGGGTGATATGCTCCAGGAAGCGCCGCAGGGCGCCGATGCGACCGGGCTTGCCGACCACCCGGCAATGCAGGCCGACGCTCATCATCTTCGGCGCGGTTTCGCCTTCCAGATAGAGGGCGTCGAAGGCGTCGCGCAGATAGGTGAAAAACTGCTCGCCGGTGTTGAAGCCCTGGGCCGCGGTGAAGCGCATGTCGTTGGCTTCCAGGGTGTACGGCACGATCAGCTGGGCGCGGCCGTGCTGATCGTCCCAGTAGGGCAGGTCGTCGGCATAGCTGTCAGCGTCGTAGACGAAGCCGCCTTCCTCGGCGACCAGACGGGCGGTGTTGGGACTGGTGCGGCCCTGGTACCATCCAAGGGGCCGCTCTCCAGTCAGCCGCTTCTGGATCTCGATGGCCCGATGAATGTGCTCGAGCTCCTGCTCGGGCGTGAAGTGCTGGTAGTCGATCCAGCGATAGCCGTGGCTGGCGATCTCCCAGCCGGACTTCATCATCGCCTCGACGGCGTCTGGATGGCGCTCCATGGCCTGGGCGACGCCGAACACGGTGAGCGGCAGCCCGTACTCCTCGAACAGACGCCGGATGCGCCAGAAGCCGGCGCGCGAGCCGTATTCGTAGAGGCTCTCCATCGACATGTTGCGCATGCCTTCGATGGGCTGGGCGCCGATCATTTCGGACAGGAAGAACTCGCTGACCGGGTCGCCGTGCAGGATGGAGCGCTCGGCGCCTTCCTCGTAGTTCAGCACGAACTGCACGGCCACCCTGGCGCCATTGGGCCACCTCGCGTGCGGCGGATGCTCGCCGTAGCCGATCAGGTCGCGGGGGTAGGTCTTGGTCATGACTTCTGCCCCCTCCGGGGGCGGACGACCGCGCAAGGCGCGGTCAGGTGGGGGCAGGTAAGGGGCATGCGCTCTGACTCGCCCCCTCCGCGCTTCGCGCTCCTCCCCCGGAGGGGGAAGACGGTGAAGACCGGCCAGCTCATCCGAACACCTTCGCCGCCGCGTCGACGCCGGCGCCGGCGGGAGCCTTGAAGCCTTCCCAGCGCAGCACCGCTTCCAGCGCCGCGAGCGTCTGCAACACCGCATGCTTCCGTGCGTTCACGCCCATGGTTCCGATGCGCCAGATCTGACCAGCCAGAGGCCCGAAGGCCGCGCCGATCTCGATCTCGAACTCGGTGCGCATGCGAGTCTTCACCCGATCGTAGTCGACGCCGTCGGGCGCGATCACGCCGGTGACGTTGGTCATCTTGTGAGCCTGGTCGCCGTAGACCGTCAGGCCCAGCGCCTCGATCCCCGCGACCATCGCCGCGCCGGCCTGCTTGTGGCGGGCGAAGCGCGCGTCGAGGCCTTCCTCCAGAACGATCCGCGCGCACTCCCGCGAGGCGAACAGCATGTTGGCCGCCTCGGTGTGGTGGTTCAGGCGCTTGTCAGACCAGTAGTCCATGATCATCGCCAGGTCGAAGTAGTTGGAGGCGATCCGGCGGCCCTGGCCCGAGGCGGCGCCCGCCGTGGCGATGCCGCGCTCGACATGCTTGCGACTGGCGATGTGCTCGGCGGCGCGGTCGCTGATGGTGATCGGGGCCGAGCCCGAGGGGCCGCCCAGGCACTTTTGCAGACCGGCGGTGACGATGTCGGCCTGCCAGACGTCCACCGGAACGTTCATGCCCGCGAGGGTCGCGGTCGCGTCGACATAGAGCAGGGCGTCGTGGCGGCGGCAGATCTCGCCGATGGCCTCGATCGGCTGGGCGATGGTCGTGGAAGTGTCGCCGTGGACGCAGGCGACCAGGCGCGGCTTGACGCGGGCCACGGCGTCCTCGACCGCCTGCGGGTCGACGATCGCGCCCCACGCGCCCTCGACGAAAGTGACCTTGGCGTCGCAACGTTCGGCGATCTCGGCCAACAGCAGGCCGAAGCGTCCGGCGTTGACCACCACGACGTCGTCGCCGGGGCTGAGCGTCGAGACCAGGGCCGCCTCGATGCCGGCGCGAGAGGTGCCGTCGATCAGGAAGGTCCACTGGTTCGTGGTCTGGAAGACGCCGCGATACAGCGCCATGACCTCGTTCATATAGCCGGTGAACTCGGGGTCGAACTGGCCCAGAAGCTGTACCGACATGGCCCGCAGCACGCGCGGGTGCACGTTGATCGGGCCGGGCCCCATCAGCAGGCGGGCGGGGTGGTCGAGCTCTTTGTAGGTATCGGTCATGCGCGTTCGCGTCGTTCTAGCTTGTCGATGAAGAGGAGCATGGCCTGGGCCGCCAGGGCGCAATCGGCCTCGGTGACGGCTTCGGCCGGGTTATGACTGACGCCGCCCTCGCAGCGGATGAACAGCATGGCGACCGGGCACAGGTCAGCCATCACCATGGCGTCGTGACCCGCGCCCGAGGGCAGCCGCCGCGCGGGCAGGGAAAGATCCGCCAGCGCTTCGTCCAGCAGGTTCATCAGCGACGGATCGCAGGGGCTTTCGGCGAGGGCCTGCATCAGGGTGACGGTCGCCGAAAGGCCGCGCTCGGCGGCGATGGCGTGGATCTCGGCGCCGATGGTCATCACCGCCTCGTCGCGCGTCGCCGAGGTCTCGGCGCGGATGTCCATCGAGAACTCGATCGCGCCGGGGATGACGTTGAACGCGCCGGGCAGGGCGGTCATCCGGCCGACCGTGCCGACCAGACCGTCCGTTCCCGCGCGGCAGATCCGCTCCAGGGCCAGGATCGCCTCGGCGGCGGCCGGACCGGGATCCTTGCGCAGGTTCATCGGCGTCGTGCCGGCGTGGCCGGCGGTCCCCTCGATGCGCACCATCAGCCGCTTCTGGGCGGCGATGGCGGTGACGACGCCCAGGGCCAGGCCCTCGGCCTCCAGCACCGGACCCTGTTCAATGTGCGCTTCGAGGAAGGCCAGCACCTGCTCGGGCTTGCGCGCCGCGCTGGCGATGGCGTCCGGATCGCCGCCGAACGCCTTCAGCGCCTGCGCGACCGACACGCCGTCGGCGTCCTTCATGTCCAGCGCCGAGGCGTCCAGCGTCCCGGCGATGGCCCGGCTGCAGCTCATCGAGGCGGGGAAGCGCGAGCCTTCCTCGTCGCCGAACGCGACGACCTCGATCGCGAACGGTAAACGGCGGCCGGCGCGGTTCAGGGCCTCGACCACGTCGATCCCGAGCATGATCCCCAGCGGTCCGTCATAGCGCCCGCCATTGCGGACGCTGTCGATGTGCGAGCCGATGATCAGCGCCTTCGCGTCGGGAAGTTGGCCATCGTAGCGGCCGATCAGGTTGGCGGCGGCGTCGCGGCGCACGCTCATGCCGGCCTCCAGCATCCAGCCGCTCGTGGCGGTCAGGGCGGCCTCGTGCGCGGCGGTGAGGAACCGCCGGGTCAACTGGCCGTCGACCTCGCTGTAGGGCGCGACGCCCAACTGGTCGCAACGCGCCTTGGCCCTGGCCCCGATGTCGAACGCTTCCGCCACTCCCGATTCGACCCCGCTCTACTCGCCGTCGAGAGCCAGCGGTAGCAGGAGAGAGCCCGGAAGCCCCGCTCCGCGACCGCCCCGGCGTGCTCATCACGCGCGGGCGCCTCGACACGCGCCATCCGCGGAGCGGCGGCGCCTGTTGCTAAGTCATAAACGACTTACTTAGCGGCGGCGAGAGGCGGCTATTCCGTCTGGGCCACGAACTTGCCCGCCGCGCGCACCTGACCGGTGGCGACGCCAGTGGGCGCGCCGCCGGGCGGCTCGTCGGTGATGGCTAGCAAGGCGGTGTAGGTTCCCGCGCCGGTCAGGCCGGCGGGCAGGGCGATGGCCTTGGGCGCGTCGCTGGGAACAATGCCCAGAGAGATGGCTTTCTGGCCCTCGGGGATGATCCACAGTTCGGCCTCGCGGCCGGCCGGCATCTTCATCGAGACGGGCGTCAGGATCAGCTTGCCGGCGGCATGGTCGAGGGTCGCGACCAGGGCCGGCTGCTTGGTGGCCGGGTCGGTGATCAGCGCCACCTCGGCGACCGCCGGCGGCGGCTTGGCCGGGGCGACGGCCGGCGGCGGAGCGGGACGTGGTGTCACGACGAGGGCGACGATGCTGGCCGCAGCCAGCGCGAGGGCGCCGGCCGAAGCGCCTTGCCACAGGCGGACATTGTTCCAGGTCGAAGGCTTCTGCGTCGCGGCGCCGATCAGGTTGGCGATGCGCGGCCAGACCGCGGCCGGCGGCTCGATCGGGGGAATGCGCTCGGCGAGATGGGCCAGGCGACCTTCCCACCATTCGACGGCGCGGGCGAAAGCCGGTTCGGCGGCGATGCGGGCTTGCGCCTCGGCGCGCTCGTGAGCGTCCAAAACGCCCAGAACGTATTCGCCGGCCAGGGGGCGGTCTTCGCCGTCATGCGGGGGCAGGGCGTCGGTCATGCTTCGAGGCACGCGCGCAGGCTGATCAGGCTGCGCCGGATCCAGCTTTTCATCGTGCCCAGCGGCACGCTCAGCATGTTGGCCAGGGCCTCGTAGGTGACGCCGTCGAAGAAGGCGGTGCGCACCGCGCCGGCGTGCTTCGGGTCCAGCTGATCCAGGCAGCCTTCGAGGCGGCGGCGGTCGTCCTCGTCCTCGATCAGGGTCGAGGCCAGGGGCGCGCCGTCAGGCAAGGCCTCGGCCTCCTCGACGCCGGCGGTCGCGGCGCTTCCGCCCCTGGCGCCGCGGGCGCGCAGGCGGTCGATCGCGCGGTTGCGGGCCAGACTGACCAGCCAGGTGATCGGGCTGGCCTTCTCGGCGTCGAACTTGTCGGCCTTGTTCCAGACGGTGAGGTACACATCCTGAAGCACGTCTTCCGCCTCCTCGCGGTCGTTCAAGATACGGAGGCAAACGCCGAACAGTTTCGCGGATGTGTGACGATAGACGTATTTCAACGCATCTGAGTCGCGGTTGGCCACGCGCGCGATGGCGCGTGACAGCAAGGCGCGGCTGGTGTCGGCGTCCATCAAGCGTCCCCGCGAGCTCCCAAGAGCGGGGACGCTCGCACGGTCAATTCGGTCTGGCAACGTGACTATTTCCCAATCCAACGCATCACCGCGTAGCCTGCCGAGGCGGCGGCGGTGGTCACCAGGGTTCCCCAGGCCATGTCGACGAGCGTGATGGTGGTCGACCAGGTCTTCAGCGTCGCCTGGTTGGTCAGGTCGTAAGTCGCGTAGGCGACGAGGCCGAAGACGACCGCGTGGGTCAGCAGGCGCCGCCAGCCGCCCTCGCGCAAGGCCGGCTGGATGGCCAGCACGACGATGGCGGCGACGTACAGAAAGTAGAAGACGACGGCCGGCGGCAGCGACGGCTTGTCGGCCAGCAACTCGCCGATGCGCGGCTTGTAGAGGCGAGGCGTGGCCACGGTCAGCCACACTCCATCCAGGACCAGCATGGTCAGGGCGGCGGTCGCGTAGCCGGCGACGAGGCGGATCATCGGGCGGTCTCCTGAACCGGACGCATACGGTAATGGCTGACGCCCCATTCCTCGCCGCCGCGATGGCCGAAGAGGCCGGCGGTGGCCAGGAAGAACAGTCGCCAGCGCCGCCGCCAGACGGCCGCGTCCTTGCCATAGACCTCGGTCAGCACCGGATCGAGCTTGGCGCGGTTGGCGTCCATGTTGGCCAGCCACTGGCGGGCGGTGCGGGCATAGTGCTCGCCGCTCCAGCGCCAGTCGGCCTCGACGGTGAACAGGTCCGGGAACTGCCGCGCCAGGTCGTGGCTGGGCATGACGCCGCCGGCGAAGAAATACTGGGCGATCCAGTCGGCCGGGTCGTCGGTCTCGAACCGGTACGGCGTCGTGCGGTGGGTGAAGACGTGCAGGAACAGCAGGCCCTCGGGCTTGAGCCAGCCGCGCACCCGAGCCAGCAGAGCGCGCCAGTTGGACATGTGCTCGAACATCTCCACCGAGACCACGCGGTCGAAGCGGCGGTCCGTTCGGAAGTCGTTCATGTCGGCGGTGACGACGGTCAGGTTGGTCAGGCCGCGCGCGGCTGCGCGGCTTTCGATGAAGGTCCGCTGAGAGGTCGAGTTGGAGACGCTGACGATCCGCGAATTTGGATAGCGCCGGGCCATCCACAGCGACAGCGAGCCCCAGCCGCAGCCCAGCTCCAGCACGTCCTGGCCGTCGCGCAGGTCGGCATGGGCGGCGCTCTCGCGGAGAGCCTCGGCTTCGGCGTGTTCCAGCTTGGTCGCGCCGGGCGGATAGAGGCCGCTGGAATATTTCAGGTTCGGACCCAGCACGGTCTCGAAGAAGGCGGCGGGCAGTTCATAGTGCTGGGCGTTGGCGTCGTCGGTGTGGGTGGCGATCGGATGGTAGTCCATGTCGCGGGCGAAGAGGGCGGTGGCGTCGTCCGGGGCGTAGGACAGGCGCCGGCGCACGTCTCCGACCAGCATGTCGATCGCCGCGCGCGACACCAGGTCGGGCATCGGCGCGTCCTCGAACGCGTGGATCGCCGCCTTCATCAAACTCATGGGCCGCTCCTTTCCCTATTCCGGGGACAGCTACGCGCGGAACGACGAATTGGATGCGTCCGTTTGCCGCGATAGTCCGTAGCTGCTCCCGAAGCGTCGCTCGGACGCCGTTGGGAGATCGCCTTGGCCACCGTCGTTCCTCGTCTGTCCGTCGCCGTGATCGGCGCCGGAATCTCGGGACTTTCCGCCGCCTGGCTGCTGTCGCGCGGCCATGACGTGACGCTGTACGAGGCCGACGACCGGCTCGGCGGTCACGCCCATACGGTTCGCGTGGACGGCACGGCGATCGACACCGGCTTTATCGTCTACAACGAGCCGAACTATCCGAACCTGACGGCGCTGTTCCAGCATCTGGGCGTCGAGACCGTGGCGACCGACATGTCGTTCGGCGTGTCGCTGGACGGCGGGGCGCTGGAATATTCCAGCACCAACCTCCTGGCCCAGAAGCGCAACGCGCTGAACCCGCGCTTCCTGAAGATGCTGCTGGACGTCATGCGGTTCTATCGCGAGGGTCGCGCCATCCCGCCGGAGCTCGAGACCGGGGGGCTCTGCCGGCTCGACGAATATCTGCGCCAGCAGGGTTTCGGGCGGGCGTTCCAGGAAGATCACCTGCTGCCGCAGGCGGCGGCGATCTGGTCGACCTCGATGAGCGATATCCGCGAGTTTCCGGCGGCCGCCCTCCTGCGGTTCTTCGACAATCACGGGCTGATGCTGCCGGTCGACAAGCGTCCGATCTGGCGCACGGTGGCGGGCGGCAGCGCCCGCTATGTCGAGAAGCTGGCCGTCGGGATCTCCGGCGACATCCTCACGGGGCGCCCGGTGAGGGCCATCCATCGCCAGCCGGACGGCGTCTCGATCGAGGACGCCGCCGGCCAGATGCGTACCTACGACCAGGTCGTCATCGCCGCCCACGCCGACCAGGCGCTGCGGATGCTGGCCTCGCCGACGGCGGAGGAGCGCGCGCTGCTGGGCGCCTTCCGTTACAGCCGCAACCGGGCGGTGCTGCACCGCGACGCCCGGCAGATGCCCCGCCGGCGGGCGGCCTGGGCCAGCTGGAACCATGTGGGGCGGCGCGGCGAGGACGGCGGCGTGACCTACTGGATGAATCGCCTGCAGCCGATCGGCGAGGCGCCGGTCTTCCTGTCCCTGAACCCGGACCAGACGCCGGGCGAGCTGCTTCACGATCAGGTCTATGAGCACCCGCTGTTCGACAGCCCGGCCATGCTGGCCCAACGCCGGCTGTGGTCGTTGCAAGGGCGTCGCCGGACCTGGTTCTGCGGAGCCTATTTCGGCTCGGGCTTCCACGAGGACGGCCTGCAGGCGGGCCTGGCCGTCGCCGAGCAGCTGGGCGGCGTTCATCGTCCGTGGCTGACGCCCGAGCCGTCGGGCAGGATCTTTCTTGACCCGCCCGCCGTCGAGGCCCAGCGGGAGCTGGTCGCGTGACCCTCCGCTCGGCGCTCTACAGTGGTCGTGTCGTTCACGAGCGGATGCGGCCCAAGCGCCATCGGCTGAGCTACCGCGTGTTCATGCTGCTGCTGGATCTCGACGAGATCGATACGCTCGACCGGTCGCTGAAGCGGTTTTCGCGCGGGCGCCTGAACCTGATCGGCTTCCATGATCGCGACCATCTCGACGACCCCAGGGGGTCGCTGAAGGACGTCGTGCTGGCCAAGCTGCGGGCGGAAGGGTTGGACGCCGCGCGGATCAGCGTGCTGGCCATGCCGCGCATCCTGGGCAAGGGCTTCAATCCGCTGAGCGTGTTCTTCTGCCATGACGCGGACGGCAGGCTGGTCGCCACGATCCACGCCGTTCGCAACACGTTCGGCCAGCGCCACGACTACGTGCTTCCGGCCACGCGGACGGTGGGCGGCTGGGTCGAGCAGAACGCGCGCAAGGCGTTCTATGTCTCGCCTTTCCTGCCGATGCACCTGCGTTATGGATTCGAGATCGCGCCGCCGGGCGAGGCCGTCCATATCGGCGTCGACGTGCTGGGCGAGGAGGGGCTGGTGCTGGCCGCGACCTTTTCGGGCGAGCGGCGAGACCTTACCGATCTCGCCATTTGGAAGGCGCTGGCGGGCCATCCCTGGCAGGTCGCCGGCATCCTGGCGGCGATCCATTGGGAAGCGCTGAAGCTGGTCGCGAAGGGCTTCAGGATCTTCCCGCAGGATCGCGCCACGCGCGGCCTCAGGCGGCCGGCGTCGCCGCTTGCGTCCACGCCTCCAGGTCCTTCAGCGCGCGCAGGCTCATCAGCCGCTTCTTGGCCCGGCCGCGCTCCTTGAGCGGGATCTTCTTGCCGTCCTCGTCGACCTTGGGGGCCTCCAGCGGCGGCAGCAGGCCGTAATTGATGTTCATCGGCTGGAAGCTGCTTGGACCATTGCCCGCTTCCAGGTGGCCGCCGGTGATGTGCTCGACCAGAGCCCCCAGGGCGGTGGTCGGCGGCGGGGCGTCGATCGGCGCGCCCTTGCGGTCGGCCGCGGCGAAGCGGCCTGTCAGCAAGCCCATGGCGGCGCTCTCGACATAGCCCTCGACACCGGTGACCTGGCCGGCGAAGCGCAGGTGCGGCCGAGCCTTCAGGCGCAGCGACTTGTCCAGAAGCTTGGGCGAGTTGATGAAGGTGTTGCGGTGCAGGCCGCCCAGCCGGGCGAACTGGGCGTTCTCCAGACCCGGGATCATCCGGAAGGTTTCGGCCTGGACGCCGTGTTTCAGCTTGGTCTGGAAACCGACCATGTTCCACAGCGTGCCCAGGGCGTTGTCCTGGCGCAGCTGGACGATCGCGTAGGACTTCACGGTCGGGTCGCGCGGATTGGTTAGGCCGACGGGCTTCATCGGGCCGTGACGCAGGGTCTCGCGGCCGCGCTCGGCCATCACTTCGATCGGCAGGCAGCCGTCGAAATAGGGGACGTTCTCCCACTCCTTGAACTCGGACTTCGGACCCGCCAGCAGGGCGTCGATGAAGGCCTCGTACTGCGCCTTGTCCATGGGGCAGTTGATGTAGGCCGCCGCGTCGCCGCCGGGGCCTTCCTTGTCGTAGCGCGACTGGCGCCAGGCCTTGTCCATGTCGATCGAGTCGAAATGGATGATCGGGGCGATGGCGTCGAAGAAGCTGAGCTGGCCCTCTCCCGTCGCGTCCAGGATCGCCTGGGCCAGGGCGGGGGAGGTGAGGGGGCCGGTGGCGACGATGACGTTGTCCCATTCCTCCGGCGGCAGGCCGGCGATCTCCTCGCGGACGATGTTGACGAGCGGGTGCTCGGACAGGCGCTTGGTGACCTCGGCCGAGAAGCCGTCGCGGTCGACGGCCAGAGCGCCGCCGGCCGGCACCTGGTGCTGGTCGGCGCAGGCCATGATCAGGCTGTCCAGCTTGCGCATCTCGGCGTGCAGCAGGCCGACGGCGTTGAACTGCCAGTCGTCCGAGCGGAACGAGTTTGAGCAGACCATCTCCGCCAGGCCGTCGGTATTGTGGGCGTCGGTCGTGACTTTGCCGGTGGCGTCGTCCTTGCGCATCTCGTGCAGGATGACGGGCACGCCGCTCTGGGCGATCTGCCAGGCGGCTTCGGAACCGGCGAGGCCGCCGCCGACGACGTGGACGGGTTTATAGGTCGAGTTCGTGGTCATGGGGCGGCCCTATACCCCCGGCTGTCGCTTGGCGAAACCTGCTGGTAGTGTCGCGTGACTGGGCGGGGCCCTTCGCGCCTGGCGAGCATGGGTGGGAACATGGCGAGCTTTTCCGTGGGCGAGGCCGCGACGGCCGGCTTTGGCTTGGTCGGTCGCAGGCCCCTGGCGGTGGTGGGATGGGCGGTCGCCCTGGTGGCGGCGCTGATCGTTCCGGCCATCCTGTGCGTGCTGGCGATGGGGCCGGCGTTCGCTCAGATCATTCAGTTGGCCATGAGCCAGAAGGGCGGCGAGCCCAGTCCCGAGATGATGCAGGGGATGCTCCAGGCGCAGTCGGGCATGACGGCCTTCAACCTGCTCTACTGGCTGTGGTCTTCGTTCGTGAGGGCGGTGTTCTGCGCGGCCGTGTTCCGCGCGGTGCTGACGCCTGAGCGCTCGGCCTGGGCCTATCTTCGGGTCGGCTCGCGCGAGCTGTGGCTGACCCTGCTGCTGCTGGTCGAGCAGGTGCTGGCGATGATCGCCATCTTTGTGATCGCCTTGGTCGTGGCGCTGATCGTGGCGATCGTCGCGGTTGGCGGCGGTGAGAGCGGCCACGTGGCGGCGATAGCTACCGCCGTCGGTGGCTGCGTCGTGGCGGGCGGCGTGATCCTCTGGGTGGCGCTGCGCCTGTCGATGGCCGCGCCGATGACCTTCGTCGACGATCAATTCCGACTGTTCGAGTCGTGGAGCCTGACCAAGGGCCAGGGTTGGCGGCTGCTGGGCGTGGCCCTGTTGCTGGTGATCTTCGTGCTGGGCCTTGAAATCCTGGTCGGCGGGGTGGTGGTGGGCCTGCTGCTCGCTGGCGGCGGCTCGCTGACGGCTTTGCATGGAACGGGCGCGATCGAGACCTTCATGGCTCGCCCGCCGCTGGAGATCCTGCGCGACGTCTGGCCGTGGCTGACGGCGTTGGGCGTCGTCGGCGCCCTGTTCAGCGCGATCGTCCAGGCGGTGTTCTTCGCCCCCTGGGTGGTCATCCACCGGGCGTTGACGCGCGAGACGTAGCGGCGATCGCGGCGAGGCCATAGATTGCGCGGATCGCGGCGACTCGGCGCGCAAGAGGGACTTGATCGGATGACGGACGGATCGGCGGCGATCGGCGCGACCCTGCGCGCGGGCCTTTCCGATGTGGCCAGCGCCGTGCGCGACTGCTGGGCGGCCCTGGCCGCCGCGGCGGTGGTCAGCGTCGCGGCCGATTTCCTGCCTCCAGGCCTGAAGATCATCGGCGCCCTGCTGCCCATCGTCATCGCCCAAGGCGCGCTGTTCCGGCGCGCTTTCGGTCGCGACATGGGCCTCAAGGGCCTGCGGTGGGGCCGCGACGAGTGGCGGCTGCTGGCCGCTCAACTGATGATCCTGGCCCTGCTCTGCCTGATCGGCGCGATCCTGATGGTCATCGTCGGCGGTGTCGCCCTGGGCGTGGCCCGCACCGCCGCGCCCAACTTCGATCCCGGCACGATCGACGGGTGGAAGGGCGCCTTCGCCAGCGCCGGCCCCGCCGGCTTCGTGCTCAGCCTGGTCCCGTTGGCCAGCCTGGCGATCCTGATCTGGCTGAGCCTGCGCCTGTCGCTGTCGGCCCCCGCCACGGTCGAACAGTCTGGCGTTCGGGTGCTGAGCGCCTTTCCGCTGACCAAGGGCCGCGTGCCCACCCTGTTCGTCGTCGGCCTGGCCATCGCCGTCCCGCTGTTCGCGCTCAGCGCGCTGCTGGCCCTCGCGCCGGGCCAGGGGCTGGCGGCGGCGGCGATCCTGGCGGCGGGTTCCTATTTCTACGCCATGCCGGCCTGGGCCGGCGCGCTGGCCCATTTCTACCGCGCGAGCGCGGTCACGCAGGAAGCCTAGATGTCCGTCCGCCCCGTCGACGCCGCGCTCGAAGGCCTCCAGACCATGCGGCGCAAGCCTCTGGCGGTGCTGGCCTGGGCGACCTTCTCGCTGGTCATGCTCCCGATCCTGGGCCTGTTCGCCAAGATCGTGCTGGGCGACGAAGGCCGGGCGGCCCTGGCCGGACGCGCCGGCTCGGCCGATCCGCGCGAGATCCTCGATCTGGTCACGCATCTGGGCGGGGTGATGGTGGTGCTGATCGCCGTGGCCCTGTTCCTGGCCTCGGTGCTGCAGGCGGCGGTCATTCGCTCGGTGGTGGATCCCGCCAACGATCGCTTCGCCTATCTGCGGCTGGGCAAGGAGGAGCTGCAGTTGCTGATCGTGTCGCTGATCACCTGGGCCGCGGCCCTGGGGGTGACGGTGATCCCGTCCGGGGCGGTGGTGCTGGGCGCGTCGCTGCTGTCGGGCGCGGCGGCGGGCTGGTTCGCGACCCTGGGCGCCCTGGCGGTGATCGGCCTGTCGCTATGGGTGGCCGTGCGCCTGTCGCTGCTGGGCCCGCACGCCTTCTCACATCACCACATCGACATCCGCGAGGCCTGGGTCCAGACCCACGGCCAGTTCCTGCGCCTGCTGGGCATGTACGTCCTGGCCATCGTCCTGGCGGCCCTGGTCTCGGTCATCGGAACGACGGTGTCGTCGATCATCGGCAACGTGCTGAGCGGCGGGGTCGACACCGGCGCGGGCGACGTGGTGGCCAGCCACCCGCGCCTGATCCTGATGCTGCTGGCCAACCTGCTGCTGGCGCCGATCTTCCTGACCCTGCAGACCGTGATCCTGGTCGCCGCGCCGGCCCGGGCCTTCGCCCAGCTGAATCAGGACGAGATCGACGCGGGCCTGCACGACTAGGACCTTTCGCGGGGCTGAAACCTCGTCGAAGGACGCGGATCAAGCGCCCGCGCTGGGCCTCGCCGCCATCCGCTCGCGCCAGGCCAGGACGTGCTTGGCCTCGGCCGGCGTCGACAGGCCCGTGAAGTTGGCGAAATCCAAGGTCGTCTGCGCCGCGATGTCGGCGATGGTGTAGGTGTCGCCGGTCAGGAAGGGACGGCCATCGGCGATCTCGCGGTCCAGCCACAGCTGGATGTTCTCGACGACCTCGCGGTTCGACTCGCCGAACTCCCTGTTCTGTTTCAGCAGATGCGCCGTGAACGGATGGGCGTGGCGCCAGAACATGCCGACCGGCACGGTCAGGCGCAGCTCGATGCGCCGGGTCCACATCTCGACCATCGCCTGCTCCAGCGCCGAGACGCCGAACAGCGGCGGGTCCGGGTGCAGCACCTCGAAATAGCGGCAGATGGCGACGGTCTCGCTGATCGTCGTTCCGTCGTCGAGCTCCAGAACCGGCACCTGGCCCAGGCTGTTGCGCGCCAGGTGCTCGGGGCTGCGGTGGCCGCCCTGGCGCAGGCCGATCTGGATTTCCGGGACCTCGACGCCCTTCTCGGCCAGGAAGATCCGCACGCGCCGCGGATTGGGCGCGGGCATGGCCTCGCCGTAGAGCTTCATGGTGTCCTCCCATATTTAAACGGATGCTAGAGCCGCCTGTCGACGAGCCGCAAGCCCGCGCGAATAAAGCCGGCCTCGGCCCTGTCGAAGCGGCGCGAACCTGTTTAGCCTTGGGGCGTCCATCCTTCGAAGAGCACGACATGTCCAAGTTCTCCGCCTCCGACGCGGCCTTCTCCGGTTTCCGGCTCGTGCGGGAGAACCTGAAGACCGTGGCCATCTGGGCCGTGGGCATGACGGTGCTGTCGTTGATCTCCAACGTGCTCGCGATCCGGTTCTTCGGCGTGCAGATGCAGGCCTTCGCGGACTACCTGGCCGACACGAGCACGCCGGACCCGGAAACCTTCGCACGCCACCTGTCGAGCCTGGCGCCGCTGACGCTATGGTCGCTGCCTTACAGCCTGATCCTGAACGGAGTGATCTTCGCGGCCCTGAACCGGCTGGTGCTGCGCCACAACGACAGCGCAGCGGCCTATATTCGCCTGGGCGCACAGGAACTGCGCCAGAGCGCCGTGTGGCTGCTGCTGAGCCTGGTCCTTATGGGCGTGATGTTCTTCGGCTCGCTGCTGGCCGGCTTCCTCGGCGCGATGGGCGGGCCCACGGGCGCGTTCCTGGGCGTGCTGAGCTTCGTCGGCGCGTTCTGCGCCATGGTCTATCTGGCGGTGCGCCTGTCGTTCGCCTCGTCGGTCACCTTCGACACCGGCAAGATCACCCTGTTCCGGTCGCTGCCCGAGACCAAGGGTCTCTTCTGGCCGCTGCTGGGCGCCTATCTGCTGGCGGCGGTTATGAGCGTGATCGTGGTGCTGTTGATCTGGACCATAGTCTCGGCCGTTGGCCTGATCGCCTCTGGCGACCTGGCCGCCACCGGCAAGATGCTGCGCGCCGACACCACCTCGCTGAAGGCCTATTTCACCCCGGCCGGGATCGTCCAGACGCTGTTCGCTGGCCTGATCACCGTCTTGACCACCCTGATCGTCTTCGGCCCAGCGCCGAGCATCTATCGCGAACTCAAGGATCGCCGGACCGGCGCCGACACCAACGGCGGCTGGTAAAAAAGAAAGGCCCCGGAGAGCGATCTCCGGGGCCTTCTGTCTTCTTACGCCCGCTTGGCCTTCTTCAATTCGGCCACCCGAGCCTTGCGGCGCTCCTCGTGGCGGTCCAGCAGCTCTTTGAGGTAGCGGCCGGTCCAGCTGGCCTCGACCTTGGCCACGTCCTGGGGCGAGCCGGTGGCGACGATCTGGCCGCCGCCGTCGCCGCCCTCGGGACCGAAGTCGATCAGCCAGTCGGCGGTCTTCACCACGTCCAGATTATGCTCGATGACCACCACGGTGTTGCCCTGGTCGGCCAGCTCATGAAGCACCTCGAGCAGCTTCTTGGTGTCCTCGAAGTGCAGGCCGGTGGTCGGCTCGTCGAGAATATACAGCGTCCGACCGGTGGCGCGGCGCGACAGTTCCTTGCTAAGCTTCACCCGCTGGGCCTCGCCGCCCGACAGGGTCGTGGCCTGCTGGCCGACCTTAATGTAGCTGAGACCGACGCGCTTCAGGGTCTCCATCTTGTCGCGGATCGGCGGCACGGCCTTAAAGAAGTCGGCGGCCTCCTCGACGGTCATGTCCAGCACGTCGGCGATGGTCTTGCCCTTGAACAGCACGTCCAGGGTCTCGCGGTTGTAGCGCTTGCCCTTGCAGATATCGCAGGTGACGTAGACGTCCGGCAGGAAGTGCATCTCGATCTTGATGACGCCGTCGCCTTGGCAGGCCTCGCAGCGGCCGCCCTTGACGTTGAAGCTGAAGCGACCGGGGCCATACCCACGGGCCTTGCTCTCGGGCAGGCCGGCGAACCAATCGCGGATCGGACCGAAGGCGCCGGTATAGGTCGCCGGGTTCGAACGCGGGGTGCGGCCGATCGGGCTCTGGTCGATGTCGATGACCTTGTCGAACTGCTCCAGGCCCTCGATCCGTTCGTGCGGAGCGGGGGCGTCCGACGCATTGTTCAGGCGGCGCGCGGCGGCCTTGTAGAGCGTCTCGATCGTGAAGGTCGACTTGCCGCCGCCCGACACGCCGGTGATGCAGGTGAAGGTCCCGACCGGGATCTCCGCCGTGACGTTCTTCAGGTTGTTGCCGGTGGCGCCGACGACCTTCAGCACCTTCTTCTTGCTGATCGGCCGGCGCTGTTCGGGCACCTCGATCTCGCGCGCGCCGGTCAGGTACATGCCGGTGACGCTCTTGGGATTGTCCATGATCTGCTGGGGCGTGCCCTCGGCGACAATCTCGCCCCCATGGACGCCTGCCGCCGGACCCATGTCGATCACGTAGTCGGCGGTGAGGATGGCCTCCTCGTCGTGCTCGACGACCAGCACGGAGTTGCCCAGGTCCCGCAGACCCTGCAGCGAGGTCAGCAGACGGGTATTGTCGCGCTGGTGCAGGCCGATCGACGGCTCGTCCAGCACATACAGCACGCCGGTCAGGCCCGAGCCGATCTGGCTGGCCAGACGGATGCGCTGGCTCTCGCCGCCCGACAGGGTGCCCGAGCCGCGCGAGAGATTCAGATAGTCCAGGCCGACATCGACCAGGAACCGCAGGCGATCGTTGATCTCCTTCAGGATCCGCCGGGCGATCTCCATCTGCTTGTCGGTGAGCTTGCCGTCCAGGCTGGCGAACCAGTCGCGGGCCGGACGGATGGCCAGCATCGACACCTCGGCGATGTCCATGGCGTCGATCTTGACGGCCAGGGCCTCGGGCTTCAGGCGCTTGCCGTGGCAGGTCTCGCACGGGGTGTCGGACTGGTAGCGGCCCAGCTCCTCGCGCACCCAGCTGCTGTCGGTCTCACGCCAGCGGCGCTCCAGGTTCGGCAGGACGCCCTCGAAGGGCTTCTCGACCTCGTACTTGCGAGCGTTGTCGTCGTAGACGAACTTGATCTTGGTCCCCTTGGACCCGTTCAGCACCACGTCGCGCGCGTCGGGCGACAGCTTGTACCAGGGCTCATCCATCGAGAAGCCATAGTGGCGCGCCAGAGCCTGGAGGGTCTGGGTGTAGAGCGGGGAAGGGCCCTTGGCCCAAGGCGCGACCGCGCCCTTGTGCAGGCTCTTGTCCTTGTCGGGGATGACGAGGTCCGCGTCGAAGGCCAGCTTGGCGCCCAGGCCGTCGCAGACCGGGCAGGCGCCCGCCGGGTTGTTGAACGAGAACAGGCGCGGCTCGATCTCGGCGATCGTGAAGCCGCTGACCGGACAGGCGAAGCGTTCCGAGAACAGGATACGCCGCGGCTCCTTCTCACCTTCCTCGATATTGGCGAACTCGGCGACGGCCAGGCCGTCGGCCAGGCGCAGGGCCTGCTCGATGGAGTCGGCCAGGCGCTGCTCCATGTCGGGCTTGGTGACCACGCGGTCCACGACCACGTCGATGTCGTGCTTGAACTTCTTGTCGAGGACCGGGGCGTCCTCGATCGGGTAGTATTCGCCGTCGATCTTCAGCCGCTGGAAGCCGGCCTTCTGCCACTCGGCGATCTCTTTCTTGTACTCGCCCTTGCGGTCGCGGACGACCGGGGCCAGCAGGTAGAGACGCGTGCCTTCGGGCAGGGCGGTGATCTTGTCGACCATCTGGCTGATGGTCTGGCTCTCGATCGGCAGGCCGGTGGCGGGCGAGTAGGGCACCCCAACCCGCGCCCACAGCAGGCGCATGTAGTCGTGGATCTCGGTCACCGTGCCGACGGTCGAGCGCGGGTTGCGGCTGGTGGTCTTCTGCTCGATCGAGATCGCGGGCGACAGGCCCTCGATCAGGTCGACGTCGGGCTTGCTCATCAGCTCCAGGAACTGACGCGCATAGGCCGACAGGCTTTCCACATAGCGGCGCTGGCCCTCGGCATAGATCGTGTCGAAGGCCAGGGACGACTTGCCCGAGCCCGACAGGCCGGTCAGTACGACCAGCTCGCCGCGCGGGATGTCGACGCTGACGTCCTTCAGATTGTGCTCACGGGCGCCGCGAACGCGGATGAAGTTCAGTTGCTCAGCCATGTTTTCCGGAACGTTGGACCGCGACATTGGTCGCGGCGCAGCGGCTATATGTAGGGCTCAAGGCGCGAATTAACACAAGAACAACATGCGAACAAATGTCGCGCACGTGAGGCGGCGCTTCTGCTGACAATGAATGTCAGCAGGCTGACACGGGAAGCGCGCTGAAGCGGCAACCTCTCCTCAACCCTGTTTGGAAGCGGGTTCTTCAGCCCACGCATGATCTAAGGCCCAGGTTCGGGCAAAAGCTCGACCATGCGAAGGAAAGAGCGATGGCCAAGAAAGAGGCCGGGAACGCCAAGCTGGACGCCAAGCAGGACGCGTTCGACGCCCTTAAGGCGCCCAAGCCGCGCTCGATCATCATCGACATGATGGTGTTCTGCGCCGGGATCGGCTCGCTGGTCTGGGTCCTGCGCGAGATGGCGCCAACCTAGAACCTGGCCTCAGGCCCGGTCTATCCGCGCCGCGTAGCAACCCCACTTGGCGTAGTGGGCGTGCAGATAGGCGATCCGCGGGTCCTCGAACAGCCTTTCGATCGGCGATCGAGCCTGACTGCCTTCGACGATATCGGCGGCGAGCATCATGCCATCCGTGTCGAACGCCCGCAGGGACAGCATCCGGCGGCGCAGGGCGGGCGGCATTTCGTCGACCATGACGACGGGCTCGACCCCCTCGCGCACGAAGATCGCGTGGCTGGCGCGGAAGGGCGTCGGCGCGCTCTGGTGCTCGTAGTTGACCAGGATCAGGGTTTCGCCCGGCTCCGCGTCATCCAGGCTGACCCGGCAGGGAAAGCCCAGGGGCGCGTCGGCGATGAGGCGACGGCCGCCCCGCGCGGCCAAGGCCTCGTCGTCCAGGAGGAACAGCGCGGCGAACGGTTCGGGGGACAGGCTGGTGACGGCGTAGGCCATGGTGATCTCCTCGTGATGGCGGCGTTGTCGCGCCAATCGCGAAGGGGGCGACACCCGATCCTTGCGGCGCCCGTCACGCTTGCCCACCGGCGTTCCGGGGCGTAGAAACCGGTCCTTCCCAGTCGATGGAGGCTCTCATGATCAGCAAGACGGAAGACCGCTTCGTCCTTCCCGTTTCCCTGACCGTGGGTTCGCATGTCCTTCGTCACTCTGGACGCCGTTTCCGCCGCCACGCCTGACGGCCGGCTTCTCTTCGAAAATCTGAGCCTTTCCATCGGGGCCGAGCGGATCGGTCTCGTCGGGCGCAACGGCGTCGGCAAGAGCACCTTGCTGGCGTTGGTCGCGGGGACGCGCGCGCCGCTGAGCGGGACGATCACGCGGGCCGGCGCCGTCGCGATCCTCGAACAGACGCCGGACGTCTCACCCCGGGCGCGACTGGCCGACCTGCTGGGCGTCGGCGCGGACTGGGATCGCCTGTCGCGCATCGGGCGCGGGGAGGGCGACGAGACCGATCTGGCCGAAGCGGACTGGGAACTGCCAGCGCGGCTGGATCAGGCCCTGGCCGATGTCGGCCTGACGGGCTTCGACCCCGAGCGACCGGCGGCGGCGTTGTCGGGCGGTCAGGCGACGCGGGCGGGGCTGGCGCGGCTGCTGGTGGCCCAGCCCGACGTGCTGCTGCTGGACGAGCCGACCAACAATCTCGACGCTGAGGCCCGAGCCCTTGTCACCAAGGTGCTGGCCCGTTGGCGCGGCGGGGCCGTTGTGGTCAGCCACGACCGGGCCCTGCTGCGCGGCATGGATCGGATCGTCGAGCTGTCCTCGCTGGGCGCGCGGTCCTATGGCGGCGGCTGGGACCTCTATGCCGAGCGCAGGGCGGCCGAGGCGGACGCCGCCCAGCGCGACCTTGATCACGCCGAGAAGGAGGTGCGCCGCGTCGCCCGCGAGGCGCATGTGGCCCGCGAGCGCAAGGAGCGCCGGGACGCCGCCGGCCGCAAGTTCGCGGACCGGGGCGGGACGCCGAAAATCGTGCTGGGCATGATGGCCGAGCGGGCCGAGATGAGCGGAGCGCGAGAAGGCAAGCTGGCTGAGAAGCTGGCGGCGGAGGCGGCCCAGGCCAAGGTCTCGGCCGAGGCCCGCGTCGAGCGCGCCCGGACCCTGGGCTTCGACCTGCCGTCGTCGGGGCTTTCGGAAGGACGCGGCGTGCTGGCCTTCGACGCGGTGACCTTCGCCTGGCCCGACGGAACGCCGGTGATCGACGGATTGTCGTTCCGCATCGCCGGGCCCGAGCGGGTGGCGATCTCCGGGCCGAACGGAACGGGCAAGACGACCCTGATCCGCCTGGCCGCCGGCGTGCTGGCCCCGACGGCGGGCGAGGTGAAGCTGTCGGTCCCGGTCGCCCTGCTGGACCAGCGGGCGGCGCTGCTGAACGATGACGAGACCATTCTGGAGAATTTCCGCCGCTTGAACCCGACCGCGAGTCAGAACGACGCCCACGCAGTCCTGGCGCGGTTCCTGTTCCGCAACGCCGCGGCGCATCAGGTCGCCGGAACCCTCAGCGGCGGCGAGCGGCTCCGCGCGGCCCTGGCCTGCGTGCTCTGCGCCGTCACGCCGCCGCAACTGCTGATCCTGGACGAGCCGACCAACCATCTGGACCTCGCCTCGATCGAGGCCGTCGAGACGGCGCTGTCCGGCTATGACGGAGCCTTGCTGGTGGTCAGCCACGACGCCGATTTTCTCGAGACGATCGGCGTCGAGAGGACGATTAAGGTGGACCGCGAGCCATGACGAGCGACCTCGAGGCCTTCATCCATGACCGCCTGCCGCTGGAAGCCGTCCCGGGCGTGCCGGAGGTCCGTCTGCACCGGGCGGGGCCCAGAAGCGGCCTGGCGCGCCTGGCCGAGGCCGATCCGGACTTCGGTTCGCCCTACTGGGCGCGGCCATGGGGCGGTGGCCTGGCTTTGGCGCGACACGTCCTCGACCATCCAGAGATCGTCGCTGGCCAGAGCGTGCTGGACCTGGGCGCGGGCTCGGGCCTCGTCGCCATCGCCGCCGCCCTGGCTGGCGCGGCCGAGGTGAGGGCGGTCGATATCGACCCCTACGCCGTGACCGCCACGCGCCTGAACGCCGCCGCCAACGGCGTGGCGGTCGAGGTCGCGCGGTCCGATATCACCGGCGGCGATCCGCCGGAGGTCGACCTGATGCTGGTGGGAGACCTGTTCTACGATCCGGACCTGGCCGAACGGGTCGAGCGCTTCCTTCAGCGGTGCCTGACTGCGGGGATCGTGGTCCTGATCGGCGATCCGTTCCGGGCCTTCCTGCCGACCGAACGCCTGCGCGTCGTGGCGGAATATCCGGTGGCCGACTACGGCGACCCGCATGGCGCCGCGCGGGCCGCTGGGGTGTTCGCGTTCTTCTAGGCCTTGCGGTTCAGGGTGATGGCCGCGCCGTGCTGCGGGCGGTCATTGACCATGCCGCCGGCGCCGTAGGTGGTGGCCGGGGCGGCGCGTTGGCTGGCGATCTCCTGGGCCACGGCGTGGACCAGGCCCTCGGTCACCGTCTTGGCCGCATTCACGGCGCGCGCCTGGCGGGCGAGCACCGCGTCGAAGGCCTCGGTGGCGCGGATCAGGCGCTGACGCAGCTCGGCGCGAGCGCTTTCGAGCAGGGCCGGGTTGTGGCGCACCCGCATAGATTCATGCCGATAGACATTGGCCAGCTTGGCCGTCTCTTCGACATATCGCGCCGCCTCGTGCGGGCGGTGGCTTTCGAAGGCCGAGGCCTCGAGGGCGATCAGGTCCGTGAGGCGTTCGGTCAGCAGGGTCAGTTGGTGGACGCGATCGTCGGCGTCTACGGCGGCGATGGCCATGGCTACTCCTTCAGACCTTGCATCTTCAGCATTTCGCGCTGGATCGTGGCGGCCAGGCCGATGCCGCCGGCCTTGGTCACTTCCTTCGACATCGCGTCGGTCAGGACCGACTTGAACATCTCCTCGCCGTTGCCGCCGCCGAACGGTTCCGAGGTTTTCACGCCCTCGAACATCTGCTGCATCATCACGGACATGAAGGACGCCTCGAAGGTCTTGGCCGTATCGGCGATCTTGGCGCGCTGGGCCGCTTCCTTGGTCGCGCTGGCGGCGTCCTGAACCGCGCCCTGGGCCGTGGTCGCGGCGGCCTTCACCGCCTTGGCGGCCGTCTTGAGGGTGGCGGCGGTCGCGCCGAACTGCGGAACGTAGGTGGAGATCGTCGACAGCGTGCTCATCACATCACCTCGATGTCGGCTTGCAAGGCGCCCGCGGCCTTCACGGCCTGCAGGATCGAGATCATGTCGCGGGGCGTCACGCCCAGCGCGTTGAGGCCGCCGACCAGGCTCTTGAGCGACGGCGAGCCGCCCAGGGTGAGCAGTTTCTTGCCCTTTTCCTCCTCGACGTTAACCGTCGATTGCGGAACCACGGCCGTCTGGCCTTGGCTGAAGGGCGCCGGCTGGCTGACGGCGGGGTTTTCCTGGACCGAGATGGTCAGGTTGCCCTGGGCGATCGCCACCTTGCTGATGCGGACGTCGTCGCCCATGACGATGACGCCGGCCACTTCGTCGATCACCACCTTGGCGGGACCGTCGGGCTCGACCTCCATGTTCTCGATGGCGGTCATGAAGCTGATCATGTCCATGCCGGCCGGCGCGCGGGTGGCGATGATCGTGGGGTTCTGGGCCTGGGCGCAGCCGGGGAACCTGGCGTTGATGGCGTCGGCGACGCGGCGCGCGGTGGTGAAGTCCGGATTGCGCAGGGTCAGGCGCATGATGTCCATGCTGACCATCTGGAAATTGATCTCGCGTTCGATGACGCCGCCGCCGGCGATGCGGCCGGCGGTCGGCACGCCCTTGGTGACCGAACTGCCCGAAGCGCCGCCGGCCGAGACCGAACCGGTCTGGACCGTGCCTTGCGCCACGGCGTAGGTCTGGCCGTCCGCGCCTTGCAGGCTGGTGACCAGCAGGGTGCCGCCCAGCAGGCTCTTGGCGTCGCCCAGGGTCGACACGGTCACGTCCAGCTTCGAGCCGGCGGCCGAGAACGGCGGCAGGTTGCCCGTGACCATGACGGCGGCGGTGTTCTTGGTGTTGAGATTGCCGTCGCGGACGTTGACGCCCTGGCGCTCCAGCATCGCTTCCAGGCTCTGCTTGGTCATCGGCGCGTTGCGCAGGCTGTCGCCCGTGCCGTTCAGGCCGACGACGATGCCATAGCCGACCAGCGGGTTGTCGCGGACGCCTTCGAAAGCGACGATATCCTTGATCCGCGACTTGGCGAACGCCGGCGCGGCTACGAGGGCCGAGACGGCGACCAGGGCGGTCAGCAGGGTGCGAAAGAATGAACGCGGCATGGCAATCTCGTCGTGGGGAACCGTCCCCGCGCCGCCCCATGCCAGAAGCGGGCCAATTCCTCGCCGCCGCCTAGATCGTTGTGACTCAAGGGATTCCGGATTCGACGATGGTCCGCCCGGCGCCTCGCGGCAGAATCTGCCCGGCATTAACCATACTTCAAGCGCGCCGTTGGATATTGGGGTCACCGCGGGATAAGTGACTCGCGCGCATGAGCTTTTTGGAGCTGTCGGATGAAGGTTTCCAGCACGGGGGGCGTAGGTGCGAGCGGCGCGTCGCGGGCCAAGCCGGCCGGCGGGTCGACGGGCTTTTCGCTTCCGTCTGTGAACGCCGCCAGCGGGGCGGCAAGCACCGCCTCGGTCGGCGGTCTGTCCGGCGTCGGGTCGGTCGACGCCCTCCTGGCCCTGCAGGCGATGAGCGCGGTCGGCAATCCTCTGGAGCGCAAGCGCCGCGCGGTGCGCCGCGCCGAGCATATCCTCGACCTGCTGGGCGATGTGCGGGTCGGACTGATCGACGGCGACATCTCGTCGGACACCCTCGACCGTCTGACGCGGGCCATCCGCGAACAGCGGGACAATACCGACGATCCCAACCTGGAGGGGATCCTCAATGAAATCGAAACTCGGGCCGCCGTCGAGCTGGCCAAGCTTCAGGCGCGTAGCTGACATGGCCAGGGCGGGAACCTTGAATTTGGCTCCTGCCTGCCACGCTTGGCTTTCTCGCGCGTTTTACACTCGTCGTCGCCGTGTTCACGGCCCTCTGACGGGAGGCGCGCGACCTGAACGCGCCGCTCACGCGAGGTTCATTGAACCCGGCTCACCTTTTGCTATAAGCACGCAGCCCTTAAGGGCTGAGTTCATTGGGGCGTGAGGCGTTGATGCAAACGGCCACTGTTCTTGTCGAGAAGTCTGACTATCGTCCTTCCGAGGACGAGCCTTTTATGAATGAACGGCAGCTTGAGTATTTCAAGAACAAGCTGCTGGCCTGGAAAGAGGAGATCCTTCGCGAATCTCGCGAAACGGTCGCCCATCTCCAGAAAGAAACCGAGAATCACGCCGATCTCGCTGATCGCGCGTCCTCGGAAACCGACCGGGCTCTTGAGCTCCGTACCCGCGATCGTCAACGGAAGCTGATTTCCAAGATCGACCAGGCCCTGCGCCGCGTCGAGGATGGCTCCTACGGCTATTGCGAGGAGACGGGCGAGCCGATCGGCCTGGCTCGACTGGATGCTCGCCCTACGGCGACCATGAGCGTCGAAGCCCAGGAACGCCACGAGCGCCGCGAACGCGTCCACCGCGACGACTAAGCATCGCTCTCCAAGGCGACTTGGGGCGACTCAATGTGTTTCAAGCGGCCTTGGGTGGGGAGCCCAGGGCCGCTTTTGTTTTGAGATCAGCCGCGTAAGCTCGCGCGTCGATCCCGGAGACGCCGCGCTTGAGGTTTTTCGAGAGCCTGCTGGTCCTGCTGGCCGCCGCGGTCCTGCTGCTGCAGGTCTCGCGTCGGCTGAAGGTGCCCTATCCGACCATGCTGGCCGCCGCCGGCGTGTGCTTCGCCCTGGTTCCCGGGGCGCCGAAGATCTCGATCGAGCCGCATACGGCGCTCGCCTTGTTTCTGGCCCCGGTGCTGGTCGATGCAGGCTTCGACTTTCCGATCGGCGATGCGCGCAAGCTCTGGCGGCCCCTGTTCGCCCTGGCCATCGTGGCGGTGATCCTCAGCGCTGGCGCGGTGGCGTGGCTGGGCGTGACCATGGCGGGCCTGCCGATCGCCGCGGCCCTGGTCCTGGGCGCGATCGTCGCCCCGCCAGACGCCGCCGCCGCCACCGCCATCCTCACCAGCGTAAACCTGCCACGCGGCTCCGTCGCGGTGCTGAAGGGCGAGAGCCTGCTGAACGACGCCTCGGCCCTGCTGCTGTTCTCGGCGGCGCTGGCGTTCCAGGCCCAGGGCGGCATCGACGCCGCCCTAGCCGTGAAGCTGACCCTGGCCGCGCCCGGCGGGGTGATCCTGGGGATCGTCCTGGCGCGCCTGCTGCGGCTGGTGAATCCCTTCGTCACCGGCACGCTGGGCGGCACCATGGCCGAGTTCGTCACCTGCTTCGGGGCCTGGATCATCGCCGAGCGCCTGGGCCTGTCGGCGGTGCTGTGCCTGGTGGCCTTCGCCATGACCGTGGCCCGCACCGCGGGGCTGCGGACCCCGCCGCGCATGCGGATCCACACCTTCGCGGTCTGGACGTCGTCGGTGTTCCTCCTGAACGTCCTGGCCTTCCTGCTGATGGGGCTGCAGGCGCGGACCATCGTCGCCGGCATGCCGCGCGAGCGCCTGATGGAAGCGGCGGCTTTCGCCGCGGCCGTGGTGGTTTGCCTGATCGTGGTGCGGATGGTCTGGGTGCTGACCTATATCCGGCTGTCCCAGCTCTTTCCAGGTCTGCGCGGCGACGCCTATCCGACGCCCAGCCTGCGCCACGGCGTCCTGGTTGGCTGGTGCGGCATGCGGGGCCTCGTCACCCTGGCGACCGCCTTCGCCCTGCCGGGCGACTTCCCGCAGCGCGACCTGATCGTGCTGACCGCATTCGCCGTCGTGCTGGCCACCCTGGTAGTTCAGGGCCTGACCCTGTCGCCGCTGGTCCATCTGCTGGGCCTGGATGGCGAGAACGGCCTCGACGAGGAGTTGGCTCGCATCCGCGCCGACATGGCCAGCGTCGCCCTCGAGGCGCTGGAGGGCAAGACGGGCGCGGCCGCCGATCACTGGCGCTACCGTTTCGCCGCCGTCCCGACCCAGACTCCGCCGCGGGCCGGCGAGATGGAGATCCGACGAACCTTGGGCCTCAAGGCCATCCGTCGCCAGCGCGAGCGGCTGGAAGCGCTGCGCGACACCCAGTCCGTCGGCGCCGACGCCTTCCTGATCCTGCAGGAGGAGCTGGACTTCGAGGAGGTCTCGATCAGCCGCGAGGACGAGCGCCAGATCGAGGAGAGCTGAAGCTCACCACATCGTCCTGGCCGCGCGGTCCGGCCATTCGCGGTCGTAGGTCTCGCCGCCGACCTCCCCGGCCGTGACGCCGGCGAGCATGGCGCCGGGCGTGGGGAGGGACTTCGGGTCGACCTGGCTTTCCGGCTTCCAGAGCCCCGAGCGGACGATGGCGCGGGCGCATTGGAAGTAGGCTTCCACGACCGTGACCACCATGGCCGTGCGCAGCGGCTTTCCGTCGACGGCGAAGCTGGCCAGCAGGTCGGGATCGACGCTCAGCACCGCTCGGCCGTTGACGCGGAAGGTCGTGCCCGAGCCGGGGATCAGGAACAGCAGCGCCACGCGCGGGTCGCGGACGACATTGCGTAGTGAGTCGATGCGGTTGTTGCCGCGCCGGTCGGGCAGGATCAGCGTCCTGGGATCAGCGATGCGGACAAAGCCTGGCAGGTCGCCGCGCGGGCTGCAGTCCAGGCCCTCGGGCCCGACGGTGGCCAGGGCCACGAACGGCGAGGCCTGGATCAAGGCCGCGTAGTGCGGGGTGATGTGGTCCGTGACCTTTACGGTCGAGGCGGGCGCGGGCTGGGGCTGATACAGCGCCTCGAGAGCTTCGAGGGTGGTGATCTGGTGCATCGCGTCCTCCCGGAGCCGTGAGCCTAGGGCCTCGACCGGCGGGGGACAATCTCAGGACGCGGCGGCGCGGACGCAGGCTTCGCGCAGGCGGCGCGCCGAGATCGGCTTGTCGACGATGGGCGTGAGGCGACCTTGAAGCTGGTCGGCGTTGCCGGTGACATAGACGACCGGGATGCGGCCAAGCTGACGCTGGATGGCCTCGACCGCCTCCACGCCGGTGCCGCCGACGATTCGATAGTCGGCGGTGATCAGATCTGGCGGATTGGCCATGGCCATGGCCAAGGCGTCCGACAGGCTGTCGGCGATATCGAAACTCGTGAAGCCCTGCTCCGCCAGGAGGGCTTCGACCTCGAACGCGACGAGGATTTCATCCTCGATAATCAACACGTGTCGGGCCTTCCCGTGCTCGGTCATTCACCGCAGCCTTCGTGATCGTCCCTTAGCCTAGTCAATGTCGACGCGCGCCAGCGCGCCAGTCGCGTTTTCGTGATCGGTGTGAACGCACTGGTTGTACGATCCAGTTCGGCTGCACGGCGAAGGAAAGCAGGCTATGGAAAGGAAAAATCAGAATTCGCAGGAGCGTCCACCTTGTCCCTGATCCTCACCGAGAAGCGCGGCCACGTCGCCATCCTCACCCTGAACCGCCCCGAGGCGATGAACGCCCTGGGCGCCCCGGGCGACGGCGACCAGGTGGCGGCCGCCTGCGAGGCGATCAATGACGACCAGGACATCCGCTGCGTGATCCTGACCGGCGCGGGCAAGGCCTTCTCGGCCGGCGGCGACGTCAAGGCGATGAAGGCCCGCGAGGGCGCATTCGGCGGCAATGGCGTGGCCGTGCGTGACGGCTATCGCAAGAACATCCATCGCGTGGTGCGGGCCATCTACGGCCTGGAGGTTCCGTCGATCGCGGCGGTGAACGGGGCGGCGATCGGCCTGGGCTGCGACGTGGCCTGCATGACCGATATCCGCATCGCCGCCGACACCGCCAAGTTCGGCGTGACCTTCCTGAAGCTGGGTCTGATCCCCGGCGACGGCGGCGCTTGGCTGATGCCGCGCACGATCGGCATGAGCCGCGCCGCCGAACTGCTGTTCACCGGCGACGTGATCGACGCGGCCAAGGCCGCCGAATGGGGGCTGATCAGCAGGGCCGTGCCCGCCGAAACCCTGATGGACGAGGCGATGGCCCTAGCCAACCGAATCGCCCAGCAGCCGCCGCACGCCCTGCGCATGGCCAAGAGCCTGCTCAAGCACGGCCAGACCGCCAGCTACGACACCTTGATGGAGATGAGCGCGGCCGCCCAGGCCATCGCCCACCACACCGAGGACCACATGGAAGGCGTCGACGCGATCCTCGAAAAGCGCGCGCCCGTGTTCAAGGGCGCTTGAGGTCATGGGCAAGGAAGCGAGTGGCGTCTGGGGGCAGCTGTCGGACGGAGAGAGCGAGGGCAAGCTGCTGTGGGAGCCGCCGAAGCTGATCTTCCGCGGGGCCTATCGCGGCATCTACCAGGGCCACGCCCTGAAGAACCTGCGGACCGAGGGCGATGACCTGGTGCTGAGCGACGGCACGCGCTTCACGCTGGAGCCGGGTCAGGCCGATAAGTGGCTGCACGCCATCCAGAACCCGCCCTCGCGCCTGGACAAGCTGGGCGTCAAGCCGGGCATGACCGTGGTTGTCGACGGCGTCGAGGACGAGGCGTTCCTGGCCGAGCTGGCGACCCGCGTCGAGCCCGTCGACGCCGATGAGGCCGAGGGTGTCGAAATCCTGTTCCTGGCCGCCGACGACCTGGCCGATCTCGACCGGCTGGAGGACCTGATGTGGACCCTGGCCGACAAGGGCGCGATCTGGATCGTCTCCCAGAAGGGCAAGGGCGCGCCTTTGAAGGACACCGACGTGCTGACCGCCGCGCGCGGCTTTGGCCTGTCCGACACCAAGGTCTGCGCCTTCTCCAAGACGCACACCGCCCTGCGGTTCGTGAAGCGCAAGACGCCGAAGGCCTCACCGGTGACGGCTCCGACGGCGGACGACGATGGGTTCGACGACGAGGCATAGCTTTATCCCCGATACCGCCCATTCCGCGAAGGCGGGGAGGGGATGGCGATAGGGAGGCCCCGTCAGGCCGCTTCCGTCGCCTTCGCGGGCTGGGCCTTGACGCCGGTCTTGCGCCCGAATTGCATCACCCCGTCCTCGACCTTGCCTAGGCGCAGGGCGGCCAGGTCCAGGGCGTAGTTCTGGTGCACCTTCCACGGCTTGCGCAGGCCCTGCTTGGGGAACTGGCCGATCGCGCGGGTGACGTAGCCGGACGAGAAGTCGAGCCATGGCGCGACCTCCATCTCGCCGTCGACGCGCGGCACGCAGAAGTCGGTGCGCGTGCGGGTCATGTGGTTGATCAGGCGGCAGACATATTCGCTGGTCAGGTCGGCCTTCAGGGTCCAGCTGGCGTTGGTGTAGCCGAACGCCGAGGCCAGGTTCGGCACGTCGCTGAACATCATGCCCTTGTAGCTCATCGACTGGGACAGGTCGGCGACCTTACCGTCGACCACGACCTCCATGCCGCTGAGCAGCTGCATCTGCAGGCCCGTGGCGGTGACGATGACGTCGGCGTCCAGGGTCTTGCCGGACTTCAGCTGGAGGCCGGTCTCGGTGAAGGTCTCGATGTGGTCGGTGACCACCGAGCTGGCCCCGGACTTGATCGAGTCGAAGAGATCCGCGTCCGGCACCAGGCACAGGCGCTGGTCCCACGGATTGTAGCGTGGCGTGAAGTGGGTCTCGATATCGTAGTCCGGGCCCAGGTGCTCGCGGACCATGCCCAGCAGGCGTTCCTTGACCTTCTCCGGCTTCTTGCGGGCCATGTTGAAGAACAGCATCTGGAAGAGGACGTTCTTCCAGCGGGTAAGGCCGTAGGCGGTCATGGCGGGCAGCTTGGAGCGCAGCCAGTTGGCGATCCCGTCCTCGGCCGGGCGCGAGACCACATAGGTTGGCGAGCGCTGCAGCATGACCACGTGCTCGGCGGTCTTGGCCATCTCGGGCACCAGGGTCACGGCGGTGGCGCCGCTGCCGATCACCACGACCTTCTTGCCCGTGTAGTCGAGGCCTTTGGGCCAGTGCTGCGGGTGGACGATCGTTCCCCTGAAGCGCTCGGTCCCCGCGAACTCGGGCGTATAGCCGGCCGAATAGCGGTAATAGCCCGCGCACATGTAGAGGAAGCCGCAGCTGAAGGTGACCGTCTGGCCGTCGTGCTCGGCCTCGACCGTCCAGGTCGCGGTTTCGGTCGACCAGCTGGCGCGCTTGACCATGTGCTTGAAGCGGATGTGGCGGTCGATGTCGTGCTCACGCGCCGTTTCGCGGACATAGCTCAGGATCGAGGGGCCGTCGGCGATGGCCTTGGCGGCCTTCCACGGCTTAAAGCTGTAGCCCAGGGTGTACATGTCGCTGTCGGAGCGGATGCCCGGATAGCGGAACAGGTCCCAGGTGCCGCCGATCGCCTCGCGCCCTTCCAGGATCGCGTAGGTCTTGCCGGGACAATGCTTCTTCAGGTGATAGGCCGCGCCGATCCCCGAAAGCCCCGCGCCCACGATCAGGACGTCGACATGTTCGATGGTCATTCCGTTTCCCGCCCGGTCTTCACGCCCGCCGGTTGACCCGGCGTGGTCGTATATGAACAATGTTCACTAACAAACGACCGTTTTGACCGAACGTCAACCGCGGCCTATCGGATACTTCATGTCCCTTCGCGACTTCGGCCTTCTCGTCCTGATCTGTCTGGTTTGGGCGGGCAACAACATCATTTCCAAGATCGTGGTCGCCCACTGGGGCGTGCCGCCGCTGTTCTACGCGGCGGTGCGTTTCTCCCTGGTGGCCTTGGTGACCTTGCCCTGGCTGCTGCCCGCGCCCCGGCCGACCTGGCGGATCGTGGTGGTGGCGCTGCTGATGGGGGCGGGGAACTTCGCCCTGCTGTTCATGGGCTTCAAGACCGCCTCGCCGTCGGCCGCTTCGGTGGTCATCCAGCTTGGGGTGCCGTTCACCACCCTGCTGTCGATGGTGATGCTGGGCGAGACAATCCGCTGGCGGCGGGGGCTTGGCATCGCCCTGACCTTGGCCGGGGCGGTGACGGTGATGTGGAGCCCGCACGGCTTCGTGCTGTCGCCCGGGCTCTGGCTGATCGTCGCCGCCGCCTTCGCCGGCTCGCTGGGCGCGGTGATGATGAAGCAGGTCGAGGGCGTGAAGCCCTTGCAGTTCCAGGCCTGGGTCGGCTTCTCGTCGATCTGGCCGCTGGCGGCGATGAGCGCGGCGATCGAGCCTGGACAGGTTACGGCGGGGATCGCCGCCGGCTGGCCGTTCGTTGCGGCGGTGGTGTTCTCGGCCCTGGTGGTTTCGGTCGTGGCCCATACGGCCTATTACGGGCTGATCCAGCGCTACGAGGCCAATCTGATCGCTCCGCTCACCCTGTTGACGCCGCTTTTCACCATCCTGCTGGGCGTGCTGGTCACCCACGATCATTTCGACCTGCGGATGGGCGTGGGGGCCGGCCTGGCCCTGACCGGCGTCTTGATCATCGCGCTTCGGCGGAATCAGGTCATGCCGTTGCTGATGTCGATCCGGAACCGCGCCCAATGAGTCTCAACCTTATCGAGGCCCCATCGCCCAATTTCGACGCCCGCAAGGCCGTGCCCGACACGATCGTGCTGCACTACACGGGCATGGAGACCGGCGAGGCGGCGATCGAGCGCCTGCGCGATCCCGAGGCCAAGGTCTCGGCGCACTACTGCGTCGAGGAAGACGGCCGCATCTTTCGTCTCGTGCCCGAGGAGCGCCGCGCGTGGCACGCGGGCGCCGCTTTCTGGAAGGGCGTCAAGGACATCAACTCGGCCTCGGTCGGCATCGAGATCGTCAATCCCGGCCACGAGTTCGGCTATCGCCCGTTCCCCGAGGCGCAGATCGCCTCGGTGATCAACCTGCTGGCCGACGTGCGCTCGCGCTGGATGATCCCCGATAGCCGCATCCTGGGTCATTCCGACGTCGCTCCCGCGCGCAAGGTCGATCCGGGCGAGCTCTTCCCCTGGAAGCGTCTCGCCGAAAGCGGCCACAGTCTCTGGATCGAACCGCCCCCGTCGCCCGGCGCGCCGCTGGGCCCGGGCGAGGAGGGGACCGGCGTCTTCGCGCTGCAGGCCGGCCTGACCCGCCTGGGCTTCGACTGCGCCCCGACCGGCAAGTACGACGAGTGGACCACGACGGTGATCTCGGCCTTCCAGCGTCACTGGCTGCAGAGTCGCTTCGACGGCGTCGCCGACGGCGAAACCCGGGCGCGTCTGGTGGGCCTGCTGCGCGCGGCGGCCGACTGATGCATCCGGACGGCCGTTTTCGCGTCGATGATCGCGCGGTCCTGCTGGACTTTCTGCGGGCGCATCCGTTCGTGACGATCGCCGCCAGCGTCGGCGGGCGACCGTTCGTGGCTCAGTCGCCCGTCGTGATCCGCGACCTGGACGGCGAGATCGCCCTCGACTTCCACCTGTCGCGCGGCAACGTCCTTACCCCACACCTGACCCAGGGCTTCCGGGCGGTGGTGCTGGCCGCGGGGCTCGACGCCTATATCAGCCCCGACTGGTACGAGAGCGCCGACCAGGTACCGACCTGGAACTACCAGTCCGTCGAGGCCGAAGGTTCGGTCGCGTCGCTGAACGACGCCGAACTGATCGCTCTGCTCGACGACCTCTCGGCCCAGCAGGAGGCGCGGCTGCTGCCCAAGCCGCCCTGGACCCGCGACAAGATGAAGCCCGGCAAGTTCGACGCCCTGCTGCGCGGCATCCAGGGTGGCCGGCTGTTCGTCGAGCGGCTGGAGGGCGCGTTCAAGCTCTCGCAGAACAAGAACGACGCCGATCGTCTGGGCGCGGCCAAGGGCCTCGGCGGGCATCCGATCGCCGAGCTGATGAGATCCGTCTAAAGCGACAGAACGGGCGCGCCATAGCGTCTGAGTTGGCTGTCCACCGTCAGAAGGCGCGCGCCTTCCACAATCGCTTGAGCCAAAAGCATGCGATCGAAGGGATCCTTGTGGATGGTGGGTAGGCCTCCCGCCAGGATCGCGTGATCGGACGAAATCGGTAGTTCGCGCCAGTCATTCCCAAGCAGTTGGCGGCGAAAGCGATGAGGGTCTATCTGGAAGTCCGCTCTGCCCTGCGCGCGTTTTATCGAGATTTCCCAAAGGCTCACGACGCTGAAGGTGGGCTTGGTTGTCTCCGCCGTCAGAAGATCTTGCGCTGCCTCTGAAAGCCTCTCAGGCGCTTCAGCCACCCAAAGCAGGACGTGCGTGTCGGCGAGAACGATCAATCCTTGCCCTCGAACATCGCCTGGATTTCCTCGGCGTACATGGTGTCGAAGTCATCAGGGACTTTGATTTCGCCCTTCATGAAGCCCAGTCGTCGCTTGGCTGGCTGCTCCTGCGCCTCTAGCGGCACTACCTTCACCATCGGCCTTCCGGCCTTGGCGATGATGAAGCCTTCGCCGTCGGCGGCTTGTTCGACCAGTCGGGAAAGGTGCGTCTTGGCCTCGTGAATATTGACGGTCCGCATCGCGGCCTCCGTGAACTAAGTCCACTTAGTTTAGTCCATCTTCGCCCAATCGCCAATTGACCGTTCGTCATCGCGGCGTCAAAGAGACCCCGGACCAGATGATCGGGCGGTCGCGTCGTCTTCGGACGCCGAGGAAAGTCCGGGCTCCACGGTGACAAGGCGGTGGGTAACGCCCACCGGGAGTGATCCCAGGGATAGCGCCACAGAAAGCAAACCTCCTCCCTACGGGGCGGGAAGGGTGAAAGGGTGGGGTAAGAGCCCACCGCGGACCTGGCGACAGGGACGGCATGGCAAGCCCCGCCTGGAGCAAGACCGAATAGGGACCCCGCGCCGGCCTCGCGTCGGATAGGCCGTCACTGGCCGAGAGGGTCCGGGTAGGTCGCGAGAGCCGTCCAGCAATGGCCGGCCTAGAGGAATGATCGTCGCCGCTTCTTCGGGAGCGGAACAGAACCCGGCTTACAGATCATCTGGTCCCCATCCTCGCCTGTTTAGCGGGGAGGCGACAGAGCGCGTCTAGGTGCGGCCTGTTCGAGTCTTCCCACCAGCATGGGAGGGCTGCGGCGCCTGAAATTCACATCCAATGGGAAGAACTGGGACGGGTTAAGGCGTTTGCGTCATCAGTTCTGTGTATGTTCTGTGGATTAACTTCCACACCTGGTGAAGAAGGGGTGCGACATCTTTGAATTGTCGATGAAACGCGTTCCGGTGTCATTGTCTCCCAGTTCATCCCATGTTAACCCAATTTGCGTCGGGGCGAGGCATGGCAGCTCGCCGACCGGCTTGGGCTTGGGCGGGGTTGGCTTCAGTGTTTCTCTCGACGTTCGAGAAACAGCTCGACAGCAAGCGGCGCATCGTTGTGCCGCAGGAATTCCGCGCGGCTGTCTCCGGGATGTTCGACGGCATTTTCTGCTTCCCCTCGATCGAGGCCGATTGCCTCGAGGCTGGCGGAAAAGCTTTGTTCGACCGTTACCTGACCGTGATCGACGAGATGCCGTTCGGCGATCCGACCCGCACGGCCCTGGAAACCAGCGTCCTGGGTGGCATGGCCAAGCTGTCGTTTGATACAGCTGGTCGCATTACGCTTCCCGACCAGCTGTGCGAAATGTGCGGCCTCACGGATTGGGTAGCCGTCGTCGGTATGGGTGAGCGTTTTCAGATCTGGTCGCGCGAGGCCTTCCAGGCCCATCGCGCGGCGCAGCGTGACCTGGCCCGGGAAGGCCTGGCGGCTCTGCGCGCGCAGCAGCGCATGGCCAAGCTGGGGAGCGCCTCGTGAGCGAAGCCCCTCACATCTCGGTTCTGCTGGATGAGGTCGTGGAAGCGTTGGGTGCGGGGCCGGGCGAGACCATCATCGACGGCACTTTCGGGGCGGGCGGCTATACGCGCGCCATCCTGGCCACCGGCGCGACCGTCGTGGGCTTCGATCGCGATCCGACCGTCCAGAAGTTCACCGAAGGTCTGCCGGCGGATCGTTTCCGCCTGATCCAGGACCGCTTCTCCCAGATGGCCGAGCACTTCGAGCCGCAGTCGGTCGATGGCGTGGTGCTGGATATCGGCGTGTCGTCCATGCAACTGGACGAGGCCGAGCGTGGCTTTTCGTTCATGCGCGACGGCCCGCTGGACATGCGGATGAGCGACACCGGTCCGACCGCCGCCGACCTCGTCAACGAGCTCGACCACACCGAGCTGGCCCGCATCCTCTACGTCTATGGCGAGGAGCACGCTTCGCGCCGCATCGCCAGCTTCATCGTCAAGCGCCGCGAGGAGCGCCCGTTCGAGCGCACCCTGGATCTGGCCCACGTTATCGAGCGCGCCCTGGGCGGCCGCAAGGGCGCCAAGGTCCATCCCGCCACGCGCTCGTTCCAGGGGCTGCGGATCGCGGTCAACGAGGAACTGGCCGAGCTGGAGGCGGGTCTCGCCGCCGCCGAGCGCATCCTGAAGCCGGGCGGCCGGCTGGCGGTCGTGACCTTCCACTCGCTGGAAGACCGCATCGTCAAGACTTACCTGGCCGAGCGGGCCGGGCGCACGCCGGGAGGCTCGCGCCACCTGCCCCAGGCGCCGACCGGCGCGCCGGCCAGCTTCCAACTGATCGCCAACAAGGCCATCGCGCCGGGCGAGGCCGAGCTGGCCGTCAATCCCCGCGCGCGCTCGTCGAAGCTCCGCGCCGCCGTGCGCACGGCGGCGCCTGTGTGGGGGGCCGGCGCATGACCAGCGTCGGCCTGTTCGATCGCCGCATCCGGGGTTTCCGCGTCGTCGAGGTCGCGGGCATGGGCGTCCTGCTGACCCTGGTGACCAGCGTCTATCTGGCCAAGACCTTCGCGGGGCGCGAGCGCCAGGAGATCGGCCGCATCGAACAGGAAATCGGCGACGAGGCCGTCCGCAAGCGTTTGCTGGAAGCCGAGGTCGCCCACCTGGAACAGCCGCGTCGCATCGAACAGCTGGCGCAGATGATGCAGCTGAAGCCGATCGCGCCGGACCACGAGATCACCGAGGACGCCCTGATCGACGTCGCGCGCCGCCGCGAGCTGCCGCGCGTCCCGATCTCGGCCGCGCCCGTCGCGCCCGAGGCCCTGGCCGCCGATGCGCCCGAGGCGGTGCCGGACGACGTCCCGCCGCCGGCTCCGCCGGAGGCCCAGCGATGAGCCTCTCGAACCTGGGTCCCGGCGGCTTCCAGTCGCCGCTTTGGCGGTGGTTGATCGAACGCGTCTGGCGGCTGGAGCACGCGTTCGAGCGCTCGCGCGCCGCCGCCAAGCCCGAGGATGACACGCGCATCCGCATCTTCCTGGTCATGGGCTTCTTCAGTCTGTGCTTCGTCGGCGTCGGCCTGGGCGCGGGGTGGGCGGCGCTCTTCTCGCACGCGGGACAGGGCAATGGTTACGCCCAGGGCGCCGACGGCGCGCGCGGCGACGTGGTCGACCGCAACGGCAAGCTGCTGGCCGTCGACCTGGCCCACTACGCGCTCTATGTCGATCCGCGCGAGGTCTGGGACGCCAAGGAAGTGCGGCGCGCCCTGGGCAAGGCCCTGCCGCAGGTTCCGGCCAAGCGCCTGGACAAGGCCGTGTTCGGCGACCACCGCGCCTTTGTCCTGGGAGGGCTGACGCCCGACGAGAAGGACGCCATCTTCAATCTGGGCCTGCCCGGCATCTCGTTCGAGGAGCAGGAGCGGCGGATGTACCCGCTGGGTCCGACGGCCGCGCACCTGATCGGCTTTGTCGACAGCGGCGGCAAGGGCCTGGCCGGCGCCGAGCGCGCCCTGGACGATCCGATCCGCAAGGCCGCCGGCGGCGAGGGCGGTCCCACCCAGCTGTCGATCGACATCCGCGTCCAGGCTGCGCTTGAGGACGAGTTGCGCAAGGCCGCCGCCGAGTTCACGCCCAAGGGCGCGGTGGGCCTGGTGACCAATGTCCACACGGGCGAGATCCTGGGTCTGGCCAGCCTGCCCGACTTCGACCCCAACAAGCCGGGCGAGGCGACCGACGAGCAACGCCTGAATCGGGCCGCTGCCTCGGTCTACGAGATGGGCTCGACCTTCAAGGCGTTCACCGTCGCCATCGGTCTGGATACGGGCGTGGCGACGCCCGCCTCGACCTTCGACGCGCGCGAGCCCTACAAGCTGGGCTATCGCACCATCCACGACTACCACGCCGCCAAGGCGATCCTGACCCTGGTCGAAGTGTTCAAGCACTCGTCGAACATCGGCACCGCCATGCTGGCCGAGCGGATCGGCGGGGAGCGGCTCAGCCAGTATTTCACCAACCTGGGCCTCACCAAACCGGCCAAGGTCGAGCTGATGGAGTCGGCCAGGCCGCTGACGCCGCGCAAGTGGGACATGGACGCGGTGGCGTCCACATCGTTCGGCCACGGCATGAACGTTAGCCCGCTGGCCCTGGCCCAGGCGATGAACGCCCTGCTGAACGGCGGCGAGATGAGGCCCCTGACCATCCGCAAGCTGCCGCTGGGCGTGCGCCCGGAAGGCAAGCGGGTGATCTCGGAAAACACGTCCGCCGAGATGCTGAAGATCATGCGGGCGAACGTCCTGCCCGGCGGCAGCGGCGGCAAGGCCGACGTGCCGGGCCTGTCCGTCGGCGGCAAGACCGGCACCGGCGAGAAATACGACCCTTCGATCCGCGGCTACAACCACCAGCGCCAGGTCTCGTCGTTCGCGGCGGTGTTCCCGACCGACGGCCCCCTGGAGGCCGACCGTTACTTCGTGCTGATCCTGATGGACGAGCCGCATGGCACAGCCAAGTCGGCGGGCTTCTCGACCGGCGGCTGGGTCGGCGCGCCGCCCGCGGGCAAGGTGATCGAACGCATCGCGCCGTTCCTGGGCGTGCAACGCAAGACCGAGCTGGTGACCATCGCCAGCCCGCAGAAGAACGCCACACCGGAGGCGGGGCTATGACCAGACATCTGTCGGAACTCTTCAACCGTCCGTTCGCCAGCGATCCGGTGATCGCCGGCGTCACCGCCGACAGCCGCAAGGTCACGGCCGGCTGGCTGTTCGCCGCCCTGCCGGGGACCAAGGTCGACGGCCGCGACTTCGCGCCGGGCGCGGTGTCCAAGGGCGCCGCGGCGATCCTGGCCCCTGAGGGCGGGCTGGAGGGGCTGGGCGTCCCGGTGGTCCGCTCGGAGGACGCCCGGCGGGCCTACGCCCTGGCTTCGTCCGCCTTCTGGGGCAAGCAGCCGGCCATGTGCGTGGCCGTCACCGGCACCAACGGCAAGACGTCGGTCGCGGGCTTCTGTCGCCAGATCTTCGCCAGGCTGGGCCACAAGGCCGCCAGCATGGGCACTCTCGGCGTCGTCGTCAGCGAAGCGGGCAAGCCCGATCAGCAGTTGACCCCGCCCGGCCTGACCACGCCGGACGCCGGCGACGTGGCCGAGATGGTCGCGCGTCTGGCCGAGATGGGCGTGACCCACCTGGCCCTGGAGGCCAGCTCGCACGGCGTCGATCAGCGCCGCGTCGACGGGGTCAAGCTGCGCGCCGCCGGCTTCACCAACTTCACCCAGGACCACCTCGACTATCACGGCTCGATGGAGTCCTATCGCGCCGCCAAGCTGCGCCTGTTCGACACCCTGACGCCGGGCGGCGCGACGGCGGTGCTGAACGCCGACAGCGAGGCCTTTCCGAACTTCGCCGCCGCCGCCATCACCTCGGGTCAAAGTGTTTTCTCGGTGGGCGAAGACGGCCAGGGCCTGCGCCTGATCTCGCGCACGCCCACCCCGGCCGGCCAGGACCTGGTCATCGAGGCCGACGACGTCGTCCATCATATCAAGCTGCCGCTGGCGGGGGCCTTCCAGGCCTCGAACGTGCTGGTCGCCGCCGGTCTGTGCGTCGCCGCCGGGGAAGGCGTCGCCAAGGTGCTGAAGGCGCTCGAAACCCTCGAAGGCGCGGCCGGTCGCCTGCAACGCGTCGGTCGCGGCCCCAAGGGCGGCGAGGCCTATGTCGACTACGCCCACACGCCGGACGGCTTGCAGACGGTGCTGGAAGCGTTGCGCCCCCATACCCGCGGCAAGCTGATCGCCGTGTTCGGCGCTGGCGGCGACCGCGATCGCGGCAAGCGTCCCCTGATGGGCGCCATCGCCGCGCGGCTGGCCGACATCGCCATCGTCACCGACGACAATCCGCGCTCGGAAGACCCGGCCTCGATCCGCGCCGCCATCCTAGAGGCCGCGCCGGGCGCGCGCGAGATCGGTGACCGTCGCGCCGCCATCCGCGCCGCCGTGGACCTGATGGGCGAGGGTGACGTGTTGGTCATCGCCGGCAAGGGTCACGAGCAGGGCCAGATCGTCGCCGGCGTCGTCCACCCGTTCGACGACGTGGCCGAGGCGCTTGAAGCTCTGGAGGGCGTGGATGCTTGACGCGCCCGAAAACGCTCTTTGGACGGCTGACGAGATCGCGAAGGCTACCGGCGGCGCGGTCGTCGGCGACTTCGCCGTGACCGGCGTCTCGATCGACACGCGGACGGTGGAGAAGGGTGACCTCTTCGTGCCGCTGGTCGGCGTCCGGGATGGTCACGACTTCGTCCCGCAGGCCGTCGCCAACGGCGCGACCGGCGTCCTGGCCGCCAAGGCGGTCGACGCCCCGGCCGTGATGGTCGAAGACACCTTCAAGGCCCTGGAGCGGTTGGGCGTCGCCGCCCGTGAGCGCGCCCCCCAGTGCAAGCGCGGGGCCGTGACCGGCTCGGTCGGCAAGACCAGCGTCACCCGCGCCGTCGAGGCCGGCCTGCGCCTGGCGGGCAAGGCCCACGCCTCGGTGAAGTCGTACAACAACCATATCGGCGTGCCGCTGACCCTGGCCCGGATGCCGCGCGACACCGAGCGCGCCGTGTTCGAGATCGGCATGAACCACGCCGACGAGATCATTCCGCTGTCGGGCTTCGTCCAGCCGCACGCGGTGGCGATCACCACGGTCGGCCCCGTCCACCTGGAGAACTTCCCCGACGGCGAACAGGGCGTCGCGCGGGCGAAAGCCGAGATCTTCGCCGGCCTGCAGCCGGGCGGGATTGCGGTTCTGAACGCCGACAACCGCTGGTTCGACTTCCTGAAGGACGAGGCCGAGAAGGCCGGCGCGACGGTCTGGAGCTTCGGCGAAGCCGAAGGCGCGACCGCCCGCCTGACCGGCTTCGCCGTCGACGGCGAGGGCGCGATCGTTTCGCTCAACCTTCGTGGCGAGCCCCTGAGTTTCCCGATCCGCCAGACCGGCGTCCATTGGGGCCCCAACAGCCTGTGCGTCCTGCTGATGCTGGAAGCGCTGGACGTGCCGCGCGAAACGGCGCTGGCGGCGCTGGCGGCTTTCGCGCCGATCGAGGGCCGGGGGGCGGAGAAGACCATCCGCATCGACGGCGGGACCTTCACCCTGGTCGACGAGAGCTACAACGCCAATCCGGTTTCGATGCAGGCCGCGCTGAAGACCCTGGGCGCGCGCAGGGTCGCCGGTCGCCGGGTCGTGGCCCTGACCGACATGCTCGAACTGGGCGAGGGCAGCGACCGGTTTCACGCCGAGCTTGCAGAGCCGATCGACCGTGCAAACGTTGACGTCGTTTTTGTCGCAGGCGTCCACATGAAATCACTGTGGGAGGCGCTTCCGCCGACTCGGCGAGGCGGCTACGCGGAAGTTACTGAAAAGTTAACGGCGCAGCTGACGGGGGCGATCCGTCCGGGCGACGTGGTGATGGTGAAGGGGTCGAACGGCTCCAAGGCCGGGGTTCTCGCCCGGGCCCTGGCCGAGCTCGACCTTGGGGAACAGGGCTGATGCTGTACTTCCTGTACGAATGGCTGGCGCGCTCGCAAGAGCATGTCCCGGCGCTGAACCTCTTGAAGTACCTGACCTTCCGGTCCGGCATGGCGATGCTGACCGCCTATATCGTCGCCGTGGCCATGGGCTCGCGCTTCATCCGCTGGATGAAGGCCAAGCAGGGCAAGGGCCAGCCGATCCGCACCGACGGCATCGCCCGTCACGTCACAGAGAAGGCCGGCACGCCCACCATGGGCGGCTTCATGATCCTGGCCGGCCTGTTCGTGGGCGCCCTGCTGTGGGCCGACCTGCGCAACATCCACGTCTGGGTCGTGCTGCTGATCACCGGCAGCTACGGCCTGCTGGGCTTCATGGACGACTATGCCAAGGTCACCAAGCAGACCACGGCCGGCCTCTCCAGCGTCCAGAAGCTGGTCGCCCAGTTCGCCGTCGCCATCGTCGCCGCCGTGATCCTGATCCTGTGGGCGCCCAAGTCGCCGATGACGCCGGGGATGGAGACCAGCGTGGTCTTCCCGATCTTCAAGGCGCTGGTGATCAATCTGGGCTGGTTCTACGTGGTGTTCGCCGCGGTCACGATCGCCGGCTTCTCCAACGCCGTGAACCTGACCGATGGTCTGGACGGTCTGGCCATCGTGCCGGTGATGTTCGCCGCCTCGACCTTCGGCCTGATCGCCTACCTCGTGGGCAACTACAAGTTCGCCGACTATCTGAACCTGCACTTCGCGCCGGGCGTCGGCGAGCTGGCGGTGCTGTGCGGCGCGATCATCGGCGGGGGCATGGGCTTCCTCTGGTACAACGCCCCGCCGGCCAAGATCTTCATGGGCGACACCGGTTCGCTGGCCCTGGGCGGGGCGCTGGGCGCGATCGCCGTCTGCGCCAAGCACGAGCTCGTTCTAGGCATCGTCGGCGGCCTGTTCGTGGCCGAGGCGCTGAGCGTCATGATCCAGGTCGCCTACTTCAAGAAGACGGGCAAGCGCGTCTTCCTGATGGCGCCGATCCACCACCATTTCGAGAAGCTGGGCTGGGCAGAATCCACCGTCGTGATCCGGTTCTGGATCGTGGCGATGATGCTGTCCTTCGTCGGCCTCGCCACGCTGAAACTGCGTTAGGGAGCCCGAGTATGATCCCCGTCCGCGGATTCGAGGACAAGACCGTCGCGGTGTTCGGCCTGGGCCGAACCGGACTGACGGCCGCGCGCGCCTTGATCGCGGGTGGGGCGAAGGTGGCCCTCTGGGACGAGAAGCCGGAGAGCCGCGAAGCCGCGGCCGCCGAAGGCTTCCCCGTCGTAGACCTGCAAGCCGCCGACTGGAGCCAGTTCGCCGCCCTGATGTTGTCGCCGGGGGTGCCGCTGACCCATCCCAAGCCGCATTGGACGGTCGACAAGGCCAAGGCCGCCGGCGTCGAGATCCTGGGCGACGTCGAGCTCTTCGCGCGCACGGTCAACGCCGCGCCGGTCCACAAGCGGCCCAAGATCATCGCCATCACCGGCACCAACGGCAAGTCGACCACGACCGCCCTGATCGGCCACCTCTGCGCCTCGGCCGGCCGCGACACGCGGGTCGGCGGCAATATCGGTTTGGGGGTCCTGGGTCTCGAGGACATGCACGGCGGCGCGGTCTATGTGCTGGAGCTGTCGTCGTATCAGCTGGATCTGACCTCCAGCCTGAAGGCCGACGCCACGGTGCTGCTGAACATCTCGCCCGATCACCTGGACCGCCACGGCGGCATGGACGGCTATATCGCCGCCAAGCGCCGGATCTTCCTCAACCAGGGCAAGGGCGACACGGCCATCATCGGCGTCGACGATCCCTGGTGCCAGCAGATCTGCACCGAGATCACCGCCGCCAACCGCCGGACCATCTGGCCGATCAGCGCCGGCAAGGCCATGGGCCGGGGTGTCTACGCCCTGCAGGGCGTGCTCTATGACGCCACGGGCGAGCGCGTCGTCGAGATGGCCGACCTGCTTCGCGCCCGCAGCCTGCCGGGCCGCCACAACTGGCAGAACGCCGCCGCCGCCTACGCCGCCGCCCGCGCCATCGGCATCCCGGCCCACGACGCGGTCGAGGGCCTGATGACCTTCCCGGGCCTGGCGCACCGGATGGAGACGGTCGGCAAGATCGGCAAGGTCCGCTTCGTCAACGACAGCAAGGCCACCAACGCCGACGCCGCCCGCCAGGCGATGTCCAGCTATCCGAAGTTCTACTGGATCGCCGGCGGCGTCGCGAAGGCCGGCGGCATCGACGACCTGAAGGACCTCTTCCCGCGCATCGCCAAGGCCTATCTGATCGGCGAGGCGGCCAACGTCTTCGCCATGACCCTGGCCGGCAAGGCCGATGTGAAGATGAGCGGCACGCTGGAGAAGGCGGTTCAGCAAGCCTATGCCGACGCCGCGGCGAGCGGGGAGGACGCCGTCGTCCTGCTCTCGCCGGCCTGCGCCTCGTTCGACCAGTTCAGCGACTTCGAGGCTCGGGGCGAAGCGTTCCGCGCCGCGGTCAATGGCCTGACGGCGAGCGGCGGCAAGTCGGCGGTGGCGTGAAGACCATCTGGCCCCAAGGCCGCGACTGACGCTCCACGATCTTCACGCGCCGCTCCCAATTCCATCGAGCTTGCTCGCCAACGACCTTCGCCGCCGTCCGCGTATCGGGCACGCGCGCTGAACTTAGCCGTGCCTTCGGCGTTTGAACCGTTAGTACGCCGCTAAAGGGGGCGACGCGTCGTCCACGGAGCGAGCATGTCTGAAGCCAAGGTCGAGACAGAAGGCGCCCGTGTCAGCACAGGGGTGTCCGGGCTCGACGATATCCTGGGCGGCGGTCTGACGCGCGATCGGATCTACCTGGTCGAGGGCACGCCCGGTTCCGGCAAGACCACCCTGGCGCTGCAGTTCCTGTTGAAGGGGCGCGCGCTGGGGGAGAGCGGCCTCTACATCACCCTTTCGGAAACCGAGCAGGAACTCAGGGCGGCCGCCGCTAGCCATGGCTGGTCGCTGGACGGAATAGACCTGTTCGAGCTGGTCAGCGAAGAGGGACTGGACCCCGACAGCGAGCAGTCAGTGCTGCATCCCTCCGACGTCGAGCTTGGCGAGACCACGCGCGGGGTGATGAAGCAGGTCGAGCAGACCAAGCCGCTCCGCGTGGTCTTCGACAGCCTGTCGGAGATGCGGCTGCTGGCCCAAAACCCGCTGCGCCATCGCCGGCAGATCCTGGCGCTGAAGCACTTCTTCGCCACCCGTCGGTGCACGGTCCTGCTGCTGGACGACCAGACCGCCGAGGATGGCGACCTGCAACTGCACAGTATCGCCCATGGAGTGATCAGCCTGCGGCGGATGACCCAGGAATACGGGGCGCAGCGTCGACAGCTCGAGGTCGTCAAGATGCGAGGCATCAAGTTCCGCGGCGGCTTTCACGACTTCTCGCTCGACACCGGCGGCATTCAGGTCTTCGAGCGCCTGGTCGCTGCCGACCATCCCGCCACCTTCGTCCAGGAGATGGTGTCCACGGGCTCGCCGGGCCTCGACGCGCTGATGGGCGGCGGGCTGACGCGCGGCGCCAACACCCTGATCAGCGGTCCATCGGGCGTGGGCAAGACCACCACCTCGGTGCGCTGCGCCCTGACCGCGCTCGAGCGGGGCGAGACGGTCGCCTACTACCTGTTCGACGAGGGGCTGCCGACCCTGCTGACGCGCTCGAAGGCGCTCGGCATGGATCTGAAGCCCTATATCGACAACAAGCAACTGCTCGTCCGCGCCATCGACCCGGCCGAACTCTCGCCCGGAGAGTTCGCGTTCCTCGTCCGTGACGCGGTGGAGCGGCTGGGCGCGCGGACCGTCGTCATCGACAGTCTGAACGCCTACCTGCAGGCCATGCCGGGGCAGAAGTTCCTGCTGCTGCAGATGCACGAACTGCTGACCTATCTGAATCAGCAGGGCGTGGTGACACTGTTGATCCTGGGCCAGCACGGCTTCATTGGCGAGGTCCGCAGCGACATCGATCTCAGCTACCTCAGCGACGGCATCCTGCTGTTTCGCTTCTTCGAAGCCGCCGGTTCGGTGCTGACGGCGGTTTCGGCGGTCAAGAGCCGCACGGCCGAGCACGAAAAGACCATCCGCGAAATCCGTCTGACGGCGCGTGGCATCGAGGTGGGCGAGGCGCTGACCGACTTCCAGGGCGTGATGTCAGGCCTGCCTTCGTACCAGGGCAAGATCCATCTGCTCGGCGAGGAGAAAAGTCGGCCGGCGGATGCCTAAGCCGATCCTCATCCTGGCGCCGCGAGGGCGGGACGCGGCGGTTATCGCCGAAACCCTGGGTCATGTCGGTCACGCCTCGCAGATCTGCGGCGACCTCGGCGAACTGACCCGGGCGCTGGGCGACGAGGCCGGCGCGGCGATCCTGACCGAGGAGGCGCTGGCCCAAGGGGCCTCCGACGCCCTCACGGACTGGCTGGCCCATCAGCCCACCTGGTCGGATTTTCCGTTCATCGTGCTGGTCACCAAGCAACCCGGCAAACGGACACAGGTGGACGCCGAGCGCCTCAAGGGCATCGGCAACATCGTGATGCTGGAACGGCCCATCAACGCCGAGACGCTGATCAGCGCGGCCCATTCGGCGATCCGCGCCCGCCATCGCCAGTATCTCGCCCGCGATCATCTGCACGCCCAGACCAAGGCCGAGGAGCAGCTTCGCTTCGCGCTGGAGGCCGGCAAGCTGGGCGCCTGGGACCTGGATCTCGACAGCGGCGCTCTGACCACGTCGGCCGCGACGCGCGCGCACTTCGGTCATGCGGCCGACCAGCCCCTGACGCTGGCCGGCATCGAGGCGGCCGTCCATCCGAAGGACATGGCCCGCCGCGCCGCCGCGCTGAACGCCTCGATCGCGCGCGCCGAGGACTACGACGTCGAGTACCGGATCTCCTGGCCGGACGGCTCATCGCACTGGGTGCAGGTGCGGGGGCGGCTCAATCGGATCCGGCCTGGCGAACCGCGACGGATGTCGGGCATCAGCCTCGACATCACCGCCCGCAAGACCGCCGAGGCGGAACTGCGCCTGCTCAATGAGACGCTTGAACAGCGCATCGCCGAAAGCGTCGGCGAGTTGCAGCGCGCCAACGAACGCCTGCTGGCCGAGATCAGCGAGCGCGAGCAGGCTCAGGCCGCCCTGGTCCAGGCCCAGAAGATGGACGCCATCGGCCAGCTTACCGGGGGCATCGCCCACGACTTCAACAACCTGCTGACCGCCATTGTCGGCAATATCGACATGATCGAGCGGCGCAGCGACGACGAGCGCGTCAAACGTATGGCCGCCAACGCCCGCGAGGGCGTAGAGCGGGCCACCAAGCTCACCGCGCAGCTCCTGGCCTTCTCGCGCAGCCAGCAACTGGATCTGCAGCCTGTGGAGGTCGACGCGCTGATCACCGGCATGGACGATCTGCTGACCCGGACCCTGGGCCATACCGTCGAGGTCCGGATGGCGCTGGCCGCCGGGGGCGCGCGGGCGAAGGCCGACGCCAACCAGCTGGAACTGGCGGTGCTGAACCTGGCCATCAACGCCCGCGACGCCATGGGCGACGGCGGCGCGGTGACCATCTCAAGCCGGACTTCCGACGAGTGGCACGAAGGCTTGCAGCCGGGCGACCACGTCGTGATCGCGGTCAGCGATACCGGTCACGGGATTCCCAAGGACTTGCTGCAAAAGGTGTTCGATCCCTTTTTCACGACCAAGAGCGTGGGCAAGGGGACGGGCCTCGGTCTCAGCCAGGTCTATGGCATCGCCACCCAGTCGGGCGGTACGGTGCGGATCCACAGCACCGTCGGCGTCGGGACGACGATCGAGATCTGGCTGCCGATCACCGAGGCCGGTGATCGCATCCGGCCCAGCGACATTCCGCCGAACGAGACACCGCTCAGCGAAGGCGAACGCGTCCTGGTGATCGACGACGATCCGAGCGTCCGTCGGTTTCTGGTCCAATGCCTGCGCTCGCTGGGCTACCGCGTCACCGAGGCGTCGGGAGGGCAGGAAGGGCTGTCGCGCCTGGCCGAGGACCGTCCCGATCTGATGGTCGTCGACTTCGCCATGCCGGGCATGGATGGCGCCCAGGTCGCCAGGCGAGCGCGGCAGGTCATCCCGACCCTGGGCATGTTGCTGATCACCGGCTACGCCGACGCCAGCGCGATCCGGGAACTGGTCAATTCCGAAGCCGTCCTGCGTAAGCCGTTCAAGGTCAGCGACCTGGCCGTCGCCGTGCGCAAAGCGTTGGGCGAGCGCGCCCCTGTCGTGGAATAGTGATGCGCCGCCGCTCATCCCAGCGGCATGAAGGCGTCCACCTTGTCCAGGGCCAACAGCGGCGAGCGGATCGAGCACCGTAGGCCGTCGGCGCGGTAGTCCAGCGCCACCGCGCCGCCTAATTCGTTGGGCAAGGCCGTTTCGACGATACGCGAGCCGAAGCCCCGCCGCTCGGGCGGGCGCACGGCGGGGCCGCCGCGCTCGGCCCATTCGATGACCAACTGGTCGTCCGGATCGATCGACCAGCGAACGTCCACATGGCCGTCGGGGGAGGAGAGGGCGCCGTACTTCAGGGCGTTGATCGCCAGTTCGTGGAAGGCCAGGGCCATGACGACGGCGGGCTTGGGCGAAACCTTCAGATCCTGGCCGGTGATGGTCAGCTGGCCGGGCTTGGTGCTGTAGGGGGCCACCGAGCCGTCGACGATCTGGCGCAGGCTGGCCGCCGACCAGTTCTGATCGGTCAGCACGTTGTGGGTGGCGGCGATGGCCATCAGCCTGCCCTCCAGGGCGTCGCGCACCGAAGGCTCGACCCCGGCGTTGCGCAGAGACTGCTTGGCGATCGATTGAATCGTGGCGAGGGTGTTTTTCACCCGATGGTTCAGCTCGTTGACCAGCAACTGGCGGTGCGCCTCGGCGGTCCGCTCGCTGGTGACGTCGCGCGAGGTGGCCAGCACCCGGATCACCCGGCCGTGCTCCATGATCGGCGAGACAGTGGTGTCCCACCAGCGCGGCGCGCCCCGCGCCGTGGGACAGAAGGCGCGGAAGGCCACGGCGTGACCGCCCAGGGCGGCGCGCAGAGACTGTTCGACGGTTTCACGGCTTTCCGGCGGCCACAGGTCGGGCCAATAGCGCTGGCGGTTGCGGCCGTCGAAATCGTCGATCTCGAACAGCGATTGGCCCTGGGCGTTCATGTACTCGACATGGCCGTTGGCGCTGATCACGCGGATACAGTCCTGGCTGGCCTCGACCACGCTGAGGAAATAGGCTCCAACCCCCTCCAGAACGGCCTTGTCGGATCCTTCGTCGGCCACGCGTCGCCCCTACCGCACGGCCCATGATCACCGCCTGGTGGGCGAATTCAAGCAAAGCCTGCGCGACCCACCGGACCTTCGCGCGTCTTGCGCATAGCGGAGCGCCCAACCATCTGGATTGACTTGAGTGCGCCCGGGTGGAACGGCCCGCTTTTCGTGGCTGTTCCGAGGTCTGGGCTTGAAGGAGTTTCGATGTCTCAGGTTGTCTGCGTCGCCTGCGGAGCCGGCAATCGCCTTCCGGAGGATCGCGATCCGCTCTCGGCCAAGTGCGGCCGCTGCAAGTCGTTGTTGTTCACCGGCGGCCCGACGGCCGTGACCGGCGCGGAACTGGATCGTCATCGGCGCATGACGAAAGGGACGGCCCTGCTGCTGGACGTCTGGGCGCCTTGGTGCGGACCGTGCCGGAGCATGGCGCCGGCCTTCGCGGCAGCCGCGCGCCAACTGGAGCCGGCCGTAAGGCTGCTGAAGCTCGATTCCGAAGCCGAACCCGCCGCCGCGGGCGCGCTGAGCGTCAGCAGCATCCCGACCCTGGTGCTTTACAGGGACGGTCAGGTCGTCGCCCGCCAGGCCGGAGCCATGACCGCGCCGCAGATCGTCGACTGGACGCGGCGCGCGTTGGCCTAGGCTTCGCCCGACGGTGACTGGTCGTCGGAAGCAGGGCGCTTGGCGGCGGCCTTTTCGGCGGCCTTGGCCGCTTTCTGACGCTCGCGTTCCTTGCGCTCGAAGTCGTAGTTGGGTTTGCGGGCCACCGGTCTAGTTCCGGGCCTTGCGGGCCGCGTAGCGCTGGTCGCGCTTGGCCTTGGCGTCCGCGGCGGATAGCGCCTTGCGTTCCTTGCGCTCGCCACGCTTGGCGGTCAGCGCCTCGGCCTCCAGAGCGGCCTGCGCCTCGATCCGTGCGGTTTCGGCGTCGGCGGCGGCTTGCTTGATGGCGGCCTTGGCGTCGGCGCGCAGCTTGCGAACCTGAGCCAGTTCTTCGGCGCGGAGCGTCGCGCGCTCGGCGAACAGCGGGTCGACGCTAGCGGCGCGCGGCTTGAACTTGGCCAGCAGCGCGGCCTTGGCGTCGGCGGCCGTCTTGAGGCGGTCCGAGTGGCGGATGTCTAATGGATTCATGGTCGCTTTCGTATCCGGACGCGAAATCGCGAGCCGGCGGGGAGATGAACGGACGACAGGCCCGGATGATGCATCCGGGCCTGTCTGATCCTTAGGCGGCGGTCAGTTGACCGGCGGACATCTTGCCGCTGCGCTGGTCGCGCTCGAGTTCGAAGTTGACCTTCTGGCCTTCGTCGAGCGAGCCGAGACCCGAGCGTTCGACGGCCGAGATGTGCACGAACACGTCAGCGCCGCCGTCGTTGGGTTGAATGAAGCCAAAGCCCTTGGTGGAGTTGAACCACTTCACGGTGCCGGTAGTCATGGATGTATTCCTTGCATGACAGGGAGACGCGCGACTCGAGACGAGCCATGCGATCAAATTTTCGGAGAGGATTTGGAGAGGCTCGGGGCTCGATCCGAAGAGCAAGCATGGAGAGCGGCCGAACCAGTTCGATATTCGATGAAATACACCATGCGCCGATGCGAGAAATTCCGCAAGCGGTTTCTGAATATTATTCTACATCAGCCGATTTCGTTCTGTAATAATGAGGCATGTTTTTCAGTCTCATGCTTCGTATTCGATGCCGGTAACCAAGCTCCAGAAGGTTCCTCGCACCGGAAACGGCGCGCTGACGGTCTCCCGCCAGGACAGCGCCGTGGTCTTCTCCCTGCTGGTCGCCAGCGCCCCCGGAGGGCGTAAGAGCGGCAAGGGCAGCCTCACGGGCGACCCCGACAGCCTGCGGCGGGCGTTCCGAGCGGGCGAGTGCCGCCTCACCCTCGATGACGGCGAGTCGCTGAACATCGCCGTGGTCGCCCATACCGAGGGCGGGCAGGTGGCCTATTTCGAACTGCGCTGATCGAGAGGGCTTGCGCGCGCTTTTCGACGCATGTCCACCGGCGTAGAACCGCGCGGCAAGATTTGATTAACCCTGCGGTCCGACTCTCCGGCCATGGCTTCCAACGCGACACATGCCTTCGCCCGCACCGACCGCACCGCGCTCGGCATCTGGTGGTGGACGACCGACCGCTGGCTGCTCGGCGCGACGGCCCTGCTGGCCACGCTGGGCATGCTGCTGTCGTTCGCGTCCAGCCCGGCCGCCGCCCAGCGGATCGGCATAGACGACCAGTTCCATTTCGCCATCCGCATGTGCTTTTTCGCCAGCGCCTCGTCGGTATTGATGCTGGCCGTGTCGATGCTATCGCCCAAGGGCATCCGGCGGACGGCCTTCTTCATCTATATCGGCGCGATCGCGATCATGATCGCCCTGCCGTTCATCGGCCACAACGCCAAGGGCGCCACGCGCTGGCTGCAGTTCGGCGGCTTCACGCTCCAACCCTCCGAGTTCATGAAGCCGGCCCTGATCGTGCTGGTCTCGTGGATGTTCGCCGAGGGCCAGAAGGGCGAGGGTGTGCCGGGCGTCTCGATCGCCTTCCTGCTGTATTTCATCGCCGTGGCCCTTTTGCTGGTGCAGCCCGACGTCGGCCAGACGGTGCTGATCACCATCGCCTTCGGGGCCGCCTTCTGGATGGCCGGGGTGCCGATCTCGTGGATCATGGGCCTAGGCGCGGTCGCCTTGGCGGGCCTGTGCTCGACCTACTTCCTGTTCGACCACGTGCACGCCCGGGTGCAGAAGTTCCTCAGCCCAGACCAAGCCGACACCCATCAGATCACCCGCGCCGCCGAGGCGATCCGCGCCGGCGGCTTCTTCGGACGCGGCCCGGGCGAGGGCGTGATGAAGCGCCACGTGCCCGACCTGCACACCGACTTCATCTATTCGGTGGCCGCCGAGGAGTACGGGCTGATCTTCTCCTGGGCGTTGATCGCGATCTTCGCCTTCCTGGTGGTGCGCGGTCTCTACAAGGCGATGAAGCTGAACGACCCGTTCGAGCAGGTCGCGGCCGCCGGTTTGTTCGTGCTGGTGGGGCAACAGGCCATCATCAATATCGCCGTGAACTTGAACATGATCCCGACCAAGGGCATGACGCTTCCGTTCATCAGTTACGGGGGCTCCTCGATGCTCGCGATGGGTTTGACGCTGGGCATGGCCCTGGCCTTGGTGCGCAAGCGCCCCGGCGCCTATGGCGCTTCCGGCGAGTTCAGTCTCGACGGCGCTTTCGCCTGAGATGAGCAAGCTGGCTGTCGTCGCCGCCGGGGGAACCGGCGGCCACATGTTCCCCGCCCAGGCCCTCGCCGAGGCCCTGACCGCGCGCGGCTGGCGTGTCGTGCTCGCCACGGACGATCGCGGCGCGCTCTACGCCGACAAGTTCCCGGCCGAAGAGCGGCTCGCCCTGTCGGCCGCCACGGCCAAGTCCAACGACCCGCTGGGCATGATCAGGGCCGGCTTCACGGTCCTGCAGGGCGTGCTGGAGGCCCGCGCGGCCTTTAAGCGCCTGGACCCCGCCGTGGTCGTCGGCTTTGGCGGCTATCCCGCCCTGCCGGCGCTGCTGGGCGCGCTCAGCCAGAAGCGCCCCACCGTGATCCATGAGCAGAACGCGGTTCTGGGCCGCGTGAACCGCTTCCTGGCGCCGCGCGTCGACGAGGTCGCCTGCGCCTTCCCGACGCTGCAGATGGCCAAGCCCGCCGTGAAGGCTCGCGCCCACGTCGTCGGCAATCCCGTGCGCCCGCCGGTGCGCGCGCTCTATGACGTGCCGTATATCGCGCCGGAAGTGCAGTTGCGGATCCTGGTGACCGGCGGCAGCCAGGGCGCGCGCCTGCTGTCCGAACTGATCCCCGAGGCGGTGGCCAAGCTGCCCGAGGACATGCGCTCGCGCCTCAAGGTCTTCCAGCAGGCCCGCGCCGAGAGCATGGATAACGCCCGCAAGATCTATCGCAACGCCATGGTGGACTGCGAGGTCGCGCCGTTCTTCCGCGACATGGCCGGCTATCTGCGCCAGGCGCACCTGGTGATCGGCCGCTCGGGGGCCTCGACCTGCACCGAGTTGGCGGTCGCTGGACGACCGTCGATCCTGATCCCGCTGAAGATCGCCGCCGACGACCATCAGCGCTTCAACGCCAAGCTCCTGGAAGAGGCGGGCGGCGCGGCCGTGTGCCTCGAGGATGAGCTGACCGTCGACGCCATGGCCGGGGCCCTCAACGCCCTGCTCAAGAACCCCGAGCGCCTGGCGCGGATGGCCGAGGGCGCGCGCTCGGTGGCCAAGCCGAACGCGGCGGAAGAGCTGGCGGATCTTGTGGAGCGCACGGCGCGGCGCTGACTTGAGCTTGCGCAAAGCTGTCCCGCGCGGACCGGCCTAAGGCGAACGCGCAGCGGCTGTGACCGCTCGCGCAGAGAAGGTTCGCCCATGTTCAGGACGTTGATTTTCGCCGGCGCCGTCGCGGTCGTCGCGCATGCTGGCTTCGCCTCGGCCGCCGAGCTCACGGTCAAGATGCGCAACCAGGGCGCCGAGGGGCCGATGGTGTTCGAACCCTCGACCGCCAGGCTGAAGGTGGGCGACACCATCCGCTTCATTCCCACCGATCCGGGCCACAACGCCGAGTCGATCCCGGAGCTGCTGCCGGTCGGCGTCGCGCCGGTGAAGGGCGTGATGGGCAAGGAAGTGGTGCTGAAGCTCACCAAGCCGGGCGTTTACGGCGTCAAATGCCTGCCGCACTGGAGCATGGGCATGGTGTTTATCGCCAAGGTGGGCGACGCCAAGCTCGATCCGGCGACATCGAACAAGGTTTTGGCCTCCGCGCCGCCGCTGACCAAGCGCCGTCTCACCGCGGCGTTCAACGCGATCCGGTAGAGGCCGCCGGCCCTATGGCTCGGCCCCCGTCTCGATCAAGGGGCGGCCTATCGCGACGGCCGCCTCGACGCTGCTCGCTACCGGAACCTTGGCGAAGGGTTTCCAGCCGTCGCAGACAACCTTGGCCACCGCCTCGTCCGTGCTACCCGCGGGCAAGGGGGAGGCCGAGCGTAGATCGCCGGTCACCGGACCCTCGCGGCCCCCCGCCCGGATGCTGCCGAACCCGGCGTGGGCGATGGTCCGCGCCGTGCAGTCGATGACCTCGTGACGCCAGCCGCCCCAGAACTCTTCCGCGCCGGCCTTGAAGCCGCCCTCGGTGACCTGCAGCACGCGCAGCTTCGCCGTGCGGCCGCTCCACTGGACGCCGCCCATGTCGACGAAGCTCGCGAACCGACCGACATCGGCCAGGCGCAGTTCAAGCAGAGCGGGCGAGGGCGGCCGAGCGAGCGCGGGCGCTGTCCACACCAAGAGGATCAGGAGGGCGTTTCGCGGCGCGCGGAATTGGTCTAATCGGCTTTTCATGATCCAGCGTCGACGCCCCGTCCCCTTCGAACTCGGCCCCGTGCACTTCATCGGCATCGGCGGCATTGGCATGTCCGGCATCGCCGAGATCATGCTGCGTATCGGCTACACCGTTCAGGGCAGCGACGCCAAGGCCAGCGCCAATACCGAGCGGCTCGAGAAGCTGGGCGCGCGCATCTTCATCGGCCATGAGGCCAGCCACGTCGAGGGCGCCTCGGCCATCGTCTATTCCACGGCCGTGAAGGCCGACAACCCCGAGATGGTCGCCGGTCGCGACAAGCGCCTGCCGCTGGTTCGCCGCGCCGAGATGCTGGCCGAGCTGATGCGCCTGCAGTTCTCGGTCGCCGTCGGCGGCACGCACGGCAAGACCACGACGACCTCCATGGTCGCGGCCCTGCTGGACGCCGGCGGTCTGGACCCGACCGTGGTCAACGGCGGCATCATCAACGCCTACGGCACCAACGCCAAGGTCGGCGAGGGCGACTGGATCGTCGTCGAGGCCGACGAGAGCGACGGCTCGTTCCTGCGCCTGAAGTCCACCGTGGCCATCGTCACCAATATCGACGCCGAGCACCTGGATCACTGGGGCGACTTCGAGGCGGTGAAGAAGGGCTTCCAGGACTTCATTCAGAACATCCCGTTCTACGGCTTCGCCGCCGTCTGCACCGACCATCCGGAAGTCCAGGCCCTGACCTCGCGGATCGAGAACCGCCGCCTGGTCACCTATGGGACCAATCCCCAGGCCGAGGTGCGGGTCTCCAACATCGAGATGGGCCCCGAGGGCGCGACCTTCGACATCGTGGTGTCGCCGCGCGACGGCGAGGTCGTCCGCTATGACGGCCTGAAAATGCCGATGGCCGGCCACCACAACGTGCTGAACGCCGCCGCCGCCGTGGCCGTGGCCCGCGAGCTTTCGGTCGACGCCGAGGCCATTCGCAAGGGCCTGGCCGCCTTCGGCGGGGTCAAGCGCCGCTTCACGACCACGGGCGTCGCCAACGGCATCCGCGTGGTCGACGATTACGGCCACCACCCGGTCGAGATCGCCGCCGTGCTCAAGGCCGCCCGGGCGGTCTCGACGGGCAAGGTCATCGCCGTGGTCCAGCCGCACCGCTACACCCGTCTGCGCGATCTGATGACCGAGTTCAGCAGCTGCTTCAACGACGCCGACACGGTGATCGTCGCCGATGTCTATTCGGCCGGCGAGCAGCCTATCGAGGGCGTCGACCGCGACCACCTGGTCGAGGGGCTCAAGAAGTTCGGCCACCGCCGCGCCCTGCCGCTGGAGAGCCCGGCGGCCCTGCCGGCCCTGATCGCGGCCGAGGCCACCAGCGGCGATCTCGTCGTCCTGCTGGGCGCGGGCGACATCACCAGCTGGTCCTACGCCTTGCCGGGTCAGCTGGAAGCCCTCGCCAAATGAAACTGAACCGCTGGCTCGCGACCAAGGCCGCGATCGTCGTCGCGGTGATCGCGTACCTGGCGGGAAGCTGGTGGTTCACCAGGCTGCTGACGACCCAGCGCCCCAAGGCGCCCGACGGACCGTTCGTCGTGGCGCTGAAGCAGCCCGGCGGCGTCACCTATGTCACGCCGTTCGAGCACGGGGCGCATATCGCCCTGATCGTCGCCGGCATCCTGCTGGTTCTCGCCTGGTGGACGGTCGAGCACTTTGAGAAACGGTCCAGGACGCGCTAGAGCCCCCGCATGAGCTGGAAAACCAATCTCCCGACCGTCCGCGGCACGCTGTTGATCGACGAGCCTCTGGCGCCATTTACCTGGTTCCGGGTCGGCGGTCCGGCCGACGTGGTGTTCCTGCCGGCCGACGAGCAGGACCTGTCCGATTTCCTGAAGGCGCTGGACCCGGTCGTACCGGTCCTGGCCATAGGCGTCGGCTCGAACCTGCTGGTCCGCGACGGCGGCGTCGAGGGCGTGATCATCCGGCTGGGCAAGGGTTTCAACGGCGTCGAGCCGCTGGGCGGCAACCGCATCAAGGCCGGCTCGGCCGTGCCGGACGCCATCCTGGCCCGCAAGGCGGCCGAGGCCGGCATCGCGGGGCTGGAGTTCTATGCCGGCATCCCGGGCACGATCGGTGGCGCGGTGGTCATGAACGCCGGCTGTTACGGTTCCGAGACCGTCAATGTCGTCAAGTCCGTCCGGGCCATGGACCGCGCCGGCGTCGTGCGCGAACTGACGGTGGAAGACCTTCACTACACCTACCGCCACAGCGCCCTGCAGGACGGCGAGACCGTGATCGTGCTGGACGCCGTGTTCGAAGGGACCGCCGACGAACCGGAGGCGATCAAGACGCGCATGGCCGAGATCACCAGCCGCCGCGAGACCACCCAGCCGATCCGCGAAAAGACCGGCGGCTCGACCTTCAAGAACCCGCCGGGCCACTCGTCCTGGAAGCTGGTCGACGAGGCCGGCTGGCGCGGGAAACTCTTCGGCGGCGCGATGTTCTCGCCGCTGCACAGCAACTTCCTGATCAACACCGGCGAGGCGACCGCCGCCGACCTGGAAGGCCTGGGCGAGGCCGTCCGCGCGGACGTCAAGGCAAAGACCGACGTGCAGCTGGACTGGGAGATCAAGCGCATCGGGCGCCCGGCCTAGCGGCGCCCGTCGGCGGTGTGACAGTTCAGCGTAATGCTGACTCCCCCTCGCGTGGAGCGGTGCTATGACTCCCGCGCCATTGGGGAGAATCCTTGCTCATGTACCGTCGCTTACTGGCCGCCACCGCAGCGCTCGCCCTGCTCTCGGGCGCCGCCCATGCTGAATCTTCCAAGTCGGCCAAGGCCGCGGCTGTCGCGCCGAAGCCCGCCGACCCCGTCGCCACGGCTGAAGCCCTGCGCGACAAGGCGTTGCTGGACCGCACCGCCTGGGACATCACCGAGGACCTGACCACCACCATCGGCCCGCGCCTTGTCGGCTCGCCGGCCATGGAGCGCGCCAAGGACTGGGGCGTGGCCAAACTCAAGGCGCTGGGCTTCACCGACGTGAAGGTCGAGCCATTCGCCAAGTCGTCATGGACGCGCGGCGAAGAGAGCGCCGAGCTGGTCGGCCCGTATCCGATGAAGCTGTCGATCGTCGGCCTGGGCCGCACGGTCCCGACCCCGCCCGAGGGCATCGAGGCCGACGTCGCCCTGTTCCGCACCTATGCCGAGATGATCGCTGCCCCCGAAGGCGCGCTGAAGGGCAAGATCGCCGTCATCACCCAGCCGATGGTCAAGGCCCAGGATGGCTCGGGCTATGGCGTGGCCGGCATCTCGCGCCGCTCGGGTCCGGTGGAAGCCGCCAAGCGCGGCGCCGTGGCCCTGTTGATCCGCTCGATCTCGACCTCGGACTCGACCGTGCCGCACACCGGCGTGACGGCTTTCGGAGACGGGGTCGCCTCGATCCCTTCGGCCGCCATGGGCGTGCCGGAAGCCGAGCAGCTGGAGCGCCTGGCCAAAGAGGGCAAGCCGCTGCGCATCAAGCTGAAGCTGGCCTCGACCACCGACGCCAATGACGTGGCCTGGAATATCTCGGGCGAGATCAAGGGGGCGGAAAAGCCGGACGAGGTGATCGTCATTGGCGGTCACCTGGACAGCTGGGACGTCGGCACGGGCGCCCTGGACGACGCCACGGGCATCGCCATCACCACGGCCGCGGCCAAGCTGATCGGCGACCTGCCCAAGCATCCCAAGCGCACCATCCGTGTCGTGATGTGGGGCTCGGAGGAGAGCGGCGGCTCGTCGGAAGCCTATATCGCCGCTCACAAGGACGAGGTCGCCAAGATTGTCCTGGCCGGTGAAAGCGACAGCGGCGCCGACCGCATCTATGCGCTGAAGCTGCCGGCCGGCGCGGCGACCCATCCGTTCGCCACCACGGCCGCTAACGTCTTGGCGCCGTTGAAGATCTATGTGAACCGCGCGCCCGCCAGCCACGGCGGCGCCGACATCGAGGGTCTGGAACAGGCCGGCGTGCCGTCGATCGAGCTCGAGCAGGATGCTTCGCGCTACTTCGACTATCACCACACCGCCGACGACACCCTGAACAAGGTGCGTCCGGACGAACTGGCGCAGAACGTCGCCGCCTGGGCCAGCCTCATCTATCTGGTGGCCGAGACGGGCGTGGACTTCCGCGCGATCAAGGCGGCGGCGCCGGCGACGGCGGCGCATTAACGACGACAAACACTGTGTCATCCCGGGCGGCCGTAAGCCGAGCCGGGACCCAGGGGCCGGCGCTTCGCGGTTGCCCTGGGTCACGGCTCTCCGCTTCGCTGCGGCCGGGATGACACGCTTTGTTTGATGATTGGACAGTTGGCAGCGTCATCGGCGCTGACTAGGAGTGGCTCAACGTCGCAGCTCCTAAGAGTGTCCGCCCCAATGACCAACCAGCCTCTGCTTGGCCGCCATATCGCCGTCCTGCTCGGCGGCCCATCGTCGGAACGCGAGGTCAGCCTGGTGTCGGGCCGCGCGTGCGCCGATGCGCTGGAACGGCTGGGGGCCAAGGTCTCGCGCATTGATCCGGGCGTCGATGTCGCCCAGGTGCTGACAGCCACAAAGCCCGACATGGTCTTCAACGCCCTGCACGGCGAATGGGGCGAGGACGGCTGCGTCCAGGGGGTGCTGGAAACCCTGAAGCTGCCCTACACCCATTCGGGCGTGCTGGCGTCCGCGCTGGCCATGGACAAGGCCAAGGCCAAGGCCGTTCTGGCGGCCGCCGGCGTGATCGTTCCGGGCGGCGGGCTCTACAACCGACACGATGTCGCGCGCGACCATGTGTTGCAGCCCCCCTATGTCGTTAAGCCCAATGCCGAGGGCTCGTCGGTCGGCGTGTTCCTGGTGTTCGAGGGCGCCAACCGTCCGCCGGAAGAACTTGCCTCTCCTACGTGGAGTTTCGGCGAGGAAGTCATGGTCGAACCCTACATCCAGGGGTTGGAATTGGCTGTCGCGGTGCTCGGTGAGTCAAAAGGTCCCAGGGCGCTGGCGGTGACGGATATCCGTGCATCCACAGGTTTCTACGACTACGAGGCCAAGTACTCCGAAGGCGGTTCAATTCACGTTCTACCGGCCCCAATCCCTGATGGCGTAAGGGATCGCGCGATGCGGATGGCCGAGCTGGCCCATACTGCTCTTGGTTGCCAAGGGGTGACCCGGTCCGACTTCCGTTATGACGACATTAACGACATTCTGGTCCTTCTAGAGGTCAACACGCAGCCCGGCATGACGCCGACCTCGCTCGCTCCCGAGCAGGCCGCTCACGTCGGGATCCCGTTTGATCAGTTAGTTCTATGGATCGTGGAGGACGCTTATGCCCGCTGTAGTGCGGGGGGGACCGCCTAAGCCTAGGCGACCCCGGGCCGAAGCGCCCGCAAGTCCGAGCAAAGGCAAGCCGGCGCCCCGGGGGGCGCAGCCGGCCGCGAAGTTGCACGCCGCCAAGGGCGTGGGTTTGTCGCCCACGGTGGCCCTGAGCGTGGCGGGCGCGGCCTTGGGCCTCGGCCTTGTGATCATGTTGGCGACCGGTCATCGGGCCGAGCGCATCGGCGCGTCCATGGTTCATGGCGTCGACAACAGCTTCGCTTCGGCCGGCTTCCGGCTGAAGACGGTTCACATCCGCGGCGCCTCGGCGACCGCGCAAGGCGATATTCTGGCGGCCTCGGGCCTGTATCTGAACCAGCCGACGCTGGGCATGGACCTGAACGATGTCCGCGCGCGCGTGCAGGGCGTGGGCTGGGTCAAGGACGCCAAGGTCGTGCGCATGCTGCCCGACACCGTGCTGATCGCGGTGGAAGAACGGCCGGCGCTCGCCGTCTGGCAGAACCAGGGCCGCATGAAGGTGATCGACGGCGAGGGCCGGGTGATCAGCGAGGCCGATCCGGCCCGCTTCCCCGCCCTGCCGCTGGTGGTGGGGCAGGGCGCCGACCAGGCCGCCGGCCTGATCCTGCCGGCCGTGGCCTCGCGCCCGCGCCTGCGGGATCGTCTCGAAGCGCTGGTGCGCGTCGACGATCGTCGCTGGGACTTGAGACTGAAGGACGGTTCGCTGATCCAGCTGCCGGCCATTGACGAAGAATCCGCGCTGATTCAATTGGATCAGCTCGACCAACGACAGCGAATCCTCGACATGGGTTTCGCGCGGATCGATCTGCGCGACCCCGAAATGGTGGCTGTGAGACCTCGCGACGCGACGCTGCCCGGGCAGCCCGTGGCCGGCGGGGCGTAACGAGTGATGACCGAGGTGACGATAGCGATGTCGCGATTGGAGGAACGGAAACAGGCCCGCGAGGGCCTGAAGGCCACGCTCGTGCGCCAGCCCGCCATCGCGGCCGTCGACCTGGGCGCGTCCAAGGTCACGTGCTTCATCATGAAGGCCGACGGCGTCCATCGCGACAACCGCACCCTGACGACCGCCGGCGTAGGCTACGTCCAGTCGCGCGGCGTGCGCGGCGGCGCGATCGTCAATCTGGACGAGGCCGCCCAGGCCATCGCCCAGGCCGTCGAGCGCGCCGAGACCGTGGCCGGCGTCAACGTCCAGGGCGTGTCGGTCTGCACGGCCGGCGGCCAGCTGGCCTCCAACCGCGTCCACACCCAGGTCTCGCTGGGCGCCCGGCCGATCGGCGACGGCGACCTGTCGCGCGCCATCGCCGCGGCCCTGGCCCAGGTCCGCATTCCGGGCCGCAAGCCGATCCACCTGCTGCCGATCGCCTGGTCGGTCGACGGTCAGCGCGGCATCCGCGATCCGCGCGCCATGTTCGGCCGCTCGCTGGGGCTGGAGCTGCTGGTGGTCTCGGTCAACGAGAACATCTTCCACACCCTGGCCCACTGCGTCGAACGCGCTCACCTGTCCTTCGAAGGCGTGGTCGCCGCGCCATTCGCCTCGGCCCTGGCGGCCCTGGAAGAGGACGAGATGGACCTGGGCGCGGTCTGCATCGACATGGGCGGCGGCTCGACGTCGGTGGCCGTGTTCAACAATGGCGCGCTTTGCCACGTCGACAGCCTGGCCGTCGGCGGCGGCCACGTGACCCAGGATATCGCCCGCGGCCTGCAGACCTCGGTGGTCGGCGCCGAGCGCATCAAGACCCTGCACGGTTCGGCCATCGCCTCGGCCAACGAAGACCGCGAGATGATCGAGGCGCCGCCGCGCGGCGACGATCCGGGCGCCGGTCCCGTGATCGCCCCGCGCTCGCTGCTGAAAGGCATCATCCAGCCGCGCGTCGAAGAGACCCTGGAGCTGCTGCGCGAGCGCCTGAAGGCCTCGGGCGCGCCGGTCGAGCCGGGCGCGGGCATCGTCCTGACGGGCGGCGCCAGCCAGCTGGCCGGCGTTCGCGAAGTCGCCGTGCGCGTGTTCGATCGTCCTGTCCGCCTGGGGCGTCCGCGCCGGGTGCCGCACCTGGCCGACGCCGCCTCGGGCCCCGCCTTCTGCGCCGCGGCCGGCACCCTGCACCGCACCGCTTTCGGCCCACGCGAAGCGGTGTCGAGCAAGGCCCTGGCCGGCAACGTGTCGCGAAAACGGCCCCTGGATCCCAACGCCAGCCCGATGGCCAAGGCGGCCGCCTGGCTGAGGGACAACCTCTAAAAGCGCCCCTGAACGGCGCTATAAGTTTAAAGCGTGAGTAACTCTACAGTTTAACACCTTGGGCCCGGTCGATTGTCTCGACCGGGCCTTTTGCTGCCCGAGTCAGCCTATAGTCTCTAGAATTGGCGTTCAGCGTCGTTCGGTCGCACGCGTCTGTGGATCCCCAGCGGAACCCTTGGTTCGCTTGGAGATTCTGTTGATAGACCACAATTTATCCCACGGTCGCGCTCGACCGGATCACGACTCAGATTATGCAGTTAACTGCCGATTAACGATGGTGGTTGTTCTGTTAACACGATCGTCGAGGCAATCCTGGGCGATCGGGTGTCGCCGAGGTCTAGTTCGACGATTTCGGCGTTAAGGACGCGAGGGTCCCATGGCTATTTCTCTTTCCGCGCCGCGTACGACTGAGCTGAAGCCGCGTATCGTGGTGTTTGGCGTCGGTGGCGCTGGCGGCAACGCTGTGAACAACATGATCGAGGCGGGCCTCGAAGGTGTCGAGTTCGTGGTGGCCAACACCGACGCGCAGCAGCTGCAGTTCGCCAAGACGGACCGTCGCATCCAGCTGGGCGTGCAGATCACCCAGGGCCTGGGCGCCGGCGCGCATCCCGAAGTCGGCATGAGCGCCGCCGAGGAGAGCTTCCCGGAGATCGGCGAGCACCTCGACGGCGCGCACATGGTCTTCATCACCGCCGGCATGGGCGGCGGCACCGGCACCGGCGCGGCGCCGATCATCGCCAAGTGCGCCCGTGAGCGCGGCATCCTGACCGTCGGCGTCGTGACCAAGCCCTTCCACTTCGAAGGTCGTCACCGCATGCGTCTGGCCGACAGCGGCATCCAGGAGCTGCAGCGCTACGTCGACACCCTGATCGTCATTCCGAACCAGAACCTGTTCCGCGTCGCCAATGAGCGGACGACCTTCGCCGAGGCGTTCGGCATGGCCGACCAGGTGCTGCACTCGGGCGTTCGCTCGATCACCGACCTGATGGTGCTCCCGGGCCTGATCAACCTCGACTTCGCCGACGTCCGTACGGTCATGACCGAGATGGGCAAGGCGATGATGGGCACCGGCGAGGGCGCCGGCGAAGACCGCGCGCTGATGGCGGCCCAGAACGCCATCGCCAACCCGCTGCTGGACGAAGTCTCGCTGAAGGGCGCCAAGGCCGTGCTGGTCAACGTGACCGGCGGCATGGACATGACCCTGCTAGAAGTCGACGAGGCGGCCAACGCCATCTCGGACCAGGTCGATCCGGAAGCCAACATCATCTTCGGCGCGGCCTTCGACCCGTCGCTGGAAGGCGTGATCCGCGTGTCTGTGGTCGCCACTGGCATGGACGGCGCCTCGATCGCCCAGATCGAGCCCAAGCCGGTCTCGCGCAACACCACCACCCAGCCGCTGATCGCCGACACTGCTCGCGCCCCCGCGCCGCAGCCGGAACCGGCTCGTCCGACCGCCCGCTACGAAGCTGCTCGTCCGGTCGAGCGTCCGTCGTCGGCCTTTGCGCCCGAGCCCATGCCGGCTCCGGAACCCGAGATCGTCATGTCCGCTCCCCAGGAGCAGGAAGCCGAACTCTACTACGACGAACCCAGTGTCGCTGAAGAACCGCGTATGGCCGCCCCTGCGTCCCGGACGGTGACCCGCATCGTCGACCCGATGGTCGATGACGGCGCCGCTGAAGAGCCGCTGTTCCCGGAAAACAACTATTACGAAGAGCGTCGCCCCCAGAAGCAGGGTGGCGGTTTCTTTTCGATGTTCGGCGGTGGGCGTCAGCGCTACGAGCAACAGGCTTCGTCTGCGCCCCAGCCGCAGGCCCGCTCCGCCCAGAGCGCCCGCCCGCAGCTGCAGCCGATCGAGGCGCCGCAGGCCGACGACGGCGAAGACCTGGAAATCCCCTCGTTCCTGCGTCGTCTGGCGAATTGAAAGGAAGACCCCAAGCGGGATCCTTCCAAACGGCCCAAGTGACCTGAAACGGACTCGAAGCGCCCCGAGAGAAATCTCGGGGCGTTTTGCGTCGCGGGCTTGGTTGCGACTCCAGGTCCGCTTGGCCAAAGTGCCGCCTTCGATCGCGAGGTTCGCGACGGGGGAGAGCGCATGCGGAAGTTCCTGTACGGCCTGTCTGGCCTAGCGTTGTTGGCGGCCTCGGCTTCGGCCGAACCGGCTGTGGGCAGGGATCCAGGCGCCAACGCGCCAGTGCAGTACGAAGTCTCGTTCGAGAACGCCCGCCACCACGAGGCCCAGGTCATCGCCACCTTCCGCAACGTGCCCAAAGGCCCGCTGAAGGTGCGCATGTCACGCTCATCGCCGGGCCGCTATGCGATCCACGAGTTCGCCAAGAACGTCTACCAGGTCAGCGCCGTCGACGGCGCGGGCAAGCCGCTGAAGCTCGAGCGCGGCGAGCCCTACGGCTGGACCGTGGTTGGCCACGACGGCACGGTGAAGGTGACCTACACGCTCTACGCCGATCGCGGCGACGGCACCTATTCGCAAGTCGATCCGACCCACGCGCACCTGAACATGCCGGCCACCTTCCTGTGGGCCCAGGGCTATGACGACAAGGCGATCCGCGTGCGCTTCAAGCGCGCCGACCCTAGCTGGAAGATCGCCACCCAGTTGCCGGCCGTCGCCGGCGAGGCGGATACGTTCTGGGCTCCGAACCTGCAGTACTTCATGGACAGCCCGACGGAGATCAGCGCCCTGACGGTGCGCGATTGGCGGGTGACCGACCACGGCCGCGCCTACACCTTCCGCCTGGCGCTGCATAACCCCGGCACGGACGAGGACGCCGACAAGTTCGTCGAGAAGCTGAAGGCCATTGTGCCCGAGCACATCAAGGTGTTCGGCGAGCTGCCGAAGTTCGACCATGGCGAATACACCTTCATCGCCGACTACATGCCGCAGATCACCGGCGACGGCATGGAGCACCGCAACTCGACCTTCATCAGCCAGCCGCGCTCGCTGTTCCGGGGCAATTTCAGCCAGCTGGGCACGGCCAGCCACGAGTTTTTCCACGCCTGGAACGTCGAACGCATCCGCCCGGCCGAACTGGAGCCGTTCGACTTCACCAGGGCCAACCCGACCCCGTCGCTTTGGCTGGCCGAGGGCTTCACCCAATACTACGGCCCGCTGCTGATCCGCCGCGCGGGCCAGTCTACGGTGGACGAGTTCCTCACCGGCCTGTCGGGCACGCTGAACGGCGTGGTCAACGGCCCCGGACGCCTCTACGGCTCGCCGCAGGAGATGAGTCTGCGCGCGCCTTTCGTCGACGCCGCCGCCGCGCTGGATCCGACCAACCCGAACATCTTCACCTCGTACTATCCCTACGGCGCCGTGATCGGCTTGGCCCTGGACCTTCAGCTGCGTGGGCGCGAGAAACCGCTGAGCCTGGACGACTTCATGAAGCAGATGTGGCGGACGCACGGCGTCACCGAGAAGGCCTACAAGCCCGCCGACGCCCGCGCGGCTCTCGCCAGGACGACCGGCGACCAGGACTTCGCCGACGGCTTCTTCAAGGCCAGCATCGAGGGCTCGGCCCTGCCGGACTTCGGCCCGCTGCTGGACCGGGCCGGCCTGAAGCTCCGCACGAAATCGCCGAAGAAGGCCTGGCTGGGCGCGTCGCGCGTGAAGGTCAGTGGAACCGACCTGATCCTCGACGCCGCGCCGGTCCCGAACAGTCCGCTCTACGCCGCTGGCGTCGAGGTCGGCGACCGTATCGTCAGCATCGGCCGCTTCGAGTTCGCCAACGAAGGCGACTGGACCGACGCCCTGGAGCGTCTAAAGCCTGATGACGCCACCACGGTGAAGTTCGTCCAGCGCGGCCAAGCCCGCGAAGCGCCGCTGAAGGTCGCCGCCGACCCGACCCTGGAAGTCGTCCGCTACGAGAAGGCGGACCTGAAGCCCTCCGAGGCTCAGCTGGCCTTCCGCAAGGCGTGGCTGGGCGAGGACACGCCGGCGGCGAAATAGCGGCCCCCGTCGCGCCTAGTCGATCTTCACGAAGGGCGTCGAGCCGCCGGTGACCTTCGGCAGCTCGCCGTTCCACTTCTCGATGGCCAGTTGCTGGAGCACCTGCGGGTTGGCGCGCAGGGCCTCGCCCTTGATGCGGATCGACTCGGCCTCGCCCCGCGCCTTGGCGATGGCGGCGTTGGCCAGGGCCGTCTCCTTGGCTTCCAGCGCCTTGGCGGCCAGGGCCTCCTGCTCCAGCTGGGTCTTGGCCTGCATCTGCTGAATGATGGCCGCCGGGTAGCGGATCGATCCGATCCAGTCGAGCTGCGAGACCGTCACGCCATGGCGCGCCCACTTGGTCGCCACGCGGGCATAGGCGCGCTGGATCACCTGCTGGCGACCGCCGCTGTACAGCGTCTCGACCCCGACCTTCTCGGCCTCGGCGGCGACGGCCGAGCGGACGTCGTTGCGGATGGGGCCGTCCAGCAACTGGTCGAAAGACAGGCGATAGGTCTGATAGAGATTTGGGGCCGAGGCCGGATTGACCTGCAAGGTCACCGAAATGTCGGCCGTCATCGGCAGGCCGGTGTTGTCCGAGAAGGTGATCTCCTCGTTCTCGTTGCCGCGCTCGTCCTTCTCGCGGGTGTAGCTGTAGGTGCGCTGGATCACCGGATACTGGATGATCCGCTCGCCGATCCCGCGGAAGTACCAGCGGGCGGGCAGGGGCTCGGGCGCGACGCCGGCCGACGAGCCCAGGGTGCGGATCTTCACCCCGACATTGCCCGGCTCGACCGTCGTGCTGTGCGACAGCACGCTGCACGAGCCCAGGAGCAGGATCAGCACCGCGACGACGCCGATCAGGATCATCTGACCCTGCTTCTGGAACGGCGACTTGAGCTTGCGCGAGGGTGAGGCGAACGGGCTGTCGGTCATTCGGAGTCCTTCGGCGAGGTCGTCATAGTCTTGGAGAGGTCGCGGAGCAGAAGACGGGCCAGCCAGCCCAGCGCCAGGACGCCGACGGCGAACGCGGCCGGAGCGGCGATCAGGCCAAGATCCGTGCCAGAGCCCCACAGCGGTCCGACGACCACCCGCATCAGCACGATGGCCAGGAACATCCAGCCGACCAGATAGGCGGCGGCCTTGGCGTAGATCACGGCGGCCCTCCCTCGGCGATCTTCGTCTCGCTCCATGGTAGAGCCTCAACCGGCGCCGCTTGCAAGGCTCGTCTCCTCTTGGACCGGAAAGCGCGTTATGATGTCACGATCTGCCAACGGATAAACAAAGCCGGTCACGATGAAGCTCACCCGCGCCGATCGGAAGATTCTCCAGATTCTGCAGGAGGACGGCAAGATCTCGAATGTCGACCTGGCCGAGCGGGTCGGCTTGTCGCCCAGCCCATGCCTGCGCCGGGTCAAGCAGCTTGAGGCGTCGGGCCTGATCAGCGGCTATGTCGCGCTGCTGGACCGGCGCAAGGCTCAACTGGGCGTTCTGGCCTATGTCGAGGTGCAGGTCGACCACACCGAAGGCGCGGCCGAAGCGTTCAAGCAGGCGGTGCTGCGCGAGCCTGAGGTGGTGGGCTGCTACGTGATGACCGGCAGCTACGACTATCTGCTGCGGGTGGTGGCGCCGGACCTCGACGCCTATGGCGATCTGATGATGCAACGCCTGCTGAAGATGCCGGCCGTGAAGGACGTGCGCTCGGCCTTCGTGCTGGACACGGTCAAGGATTCCACGGCCCTGCCGCTCGACTATCTGGCCTGATGATGTCTGGCCCAATTGAGCGATTGGTTGGCATGATGTGACCGAATTGATGTTCATCAAGGTCATCATCGCCACGTTCTGACTTGGGTCCCGCGATAAGCTGCTTTCCGTCGTCCATCCGGAAAGCGCCATGACCTCCTCCGTATTCACGGGCCTGACGCCTCAGGCCCCGGACTCCCTGCTGTCGCTGATCGGCCTCTATCGCCGCGATCCGCGTCCGGGGAAGATCGACCTGGGCGTCGGCGTGTTCCGCGACGACCATGGCGCGACGCCGGTGCTGGAGGCGGTGAAGGCCGCCGAGCGGATCCTGTTGGATACGCAAGCCACCAAGTCCTACCTCGGTCCGGAGGGCGACATCGGCTTTCTGGACCTGCTGAAGCCGATCATCTTCGGGGACGCGGTCTCCCACGAGATGTTCGGCGTCCAGACGCCCGGCGGCACCGGCGCGGTGCGTCTGGCCTGTGAACTGCTGAAGGCCGCCAAGCCGGATATCCGCATGTTCATCGGGGCGGCGACCTGGCCCAACCACACCCAGATCCTGGACGAGCTGGGCATCGAGACCGTCACCTTCCGCCACTACGACCAGCGCGCTCAGCGCATCGGCTTCGACGACATGATGGCGGCGCTGGAGACCGCCCGGGCCGGTGACGCCGTGCTGATGCACGCCTGCTGTCACAACCCGTCGGGCGCCGACTACAGCCTGGAGCAATGGGCGGCGATCGCCGCGGTGGTGGCCCGCAAGGGGATCACGCCGCTGATCGACCTGGCCTATCAGGGCCTGGGCCTTGGCCTCGAGGAGGACGCGGCGGGCATGCGCCTCGTTCTGGCCGCGGCCGAGGATGGCCTGCTGGCCTATTCCTGCGACAAGAATTTCGGCCTCTATCGCGAGCGGGTCGGCGCGCTCTACACCCTGACTCGCGATGCCGCGACGCTCGATCTGGCGGCCAGCAACATCCGGGCCCTGGCGCGCACCAACTGGTCGATGCCGCCCGATCACGGCGCCGCCACGGTGCGTATCATCCTTGAATCCGAAGCCCTGACCACGCTCTGGACGTCGGAACTGGACGCCATGCGCGCGCGTGTCGCCGACTTGCGTCAACGTCTGGCGAAGGCGGTTCCGCTGCTGGCGCCGCTGGCCGGCCAGCACGGCCTGTTCGCCCTGCTGCCGCTGTCGCCGGCCCAGGTGGCGCGCCTGCGCGACGACCACGCGATCTACATGGCGGGTTCGGGCCGCATCAATCTGGCCGGCCTGACCGTTGACACCATCGACACATTCGCGCGGGCGCTGAACGCCTGCCTGCAGGGAGAACCGGCATGAGCGTGACTCAAGACAATCCCCTCGGCCTCGACGGCTTCGCCTTCGTCGAGTTCACCAGCCCCGACCCGGCCGCCATGAAGGCGCTGTTCGAGCAGATGGGCTTCGTCGCCGCCTCGACCCACCCGACCAAGGCCGTGACCCGCTACAAGCAGGGCCGCATCAACCTGCTGGTCAATGACGAGGCGACCGGCCAGGTGGCCGAGTTCCGCGCTGCCCACGGCCCTTCGGCCAATGGCATGGCGTTCGGCGTCGCCGATGTCGAGCAGGCCTATGCCGAGGCCCTGAAGCGCGGCGCCGTGGCGGCCGACGCCTCGGCCACGGTGCTGGGCGAGGGCGCGCGGGTGCTGGAAGGCATCGGCGGCTCGATGCTTTATCTGGTTCCTGGCGCGGACGCGGTGTTCGCCAGCTGGACCCCGGTGGCCGGTGCGACGGAAGCCGAAGCGGCCAATAATGTCGGCCTGGATCTGCTCGACCACCTGACCCACAACGTCAAGCGCGGCCAGATGCGCACCTGGTCGACCTTCTATCGCGACGTCTTCGGCTTCGAGGAGCAGAAGTATTTCGACATCAAGGGCCAGGCCACGGGCCTGTTCAGCCAGGCGATGATCGCGCCCGACAAGGCCATCCGCATCCCGCTGAACGAGAGCCAGGACGACAAGAGCCAGATCGAGGAGTTCATCCGCCAGTACAACGGCGAGGGCATCCAGCACTTGGCCCTGACCACGGACAATATCTACGACACCGTCGAGAAGCTGCGCGCCCGGGGCGTCAAGCTGCAGGACACCATCGAGACCTATTACGAGCTGGTCGACAAGCGCGTGCCCGGCCACGGCGAGGACCTGGAGCGCCTGAGGAAGAACCGCATCCTGCTGGACGGCAATGTCGGCGACGAGGGCCTGCTGCTGCAGATCTTCACCGAGAACCTGTTCGGCCCGATCTTCTTCGAGATCATCCAGCGCAAGGGCAACCAGGGCTTCGGCAACGGCAACTTCCAGGCCCTGTTCGAGAGCATCGAGCTGGACCAGATCCGCCGTGGGGTAATCACGGTGGAGGCTTGAGCCTAGGGCTCGAAATTACCGTTCGTTGTGACCCCGGCCGAAGCGTAGCGTAGAGCCGGGACCCAGGGGCGACCGCAGTGCGCCGGCCCCTGGGTCCCGGATCGTCCTTTCAGGGCGTCCGGGATGACAAGAAAATTGGGTTCGAAACGCACATGGACCTCCGCTACCAAACCGGCTTCGGCGCCCACTTCGCCACCGAGGCCGTGGCCGGCGCTTTGCCGGTGGGCCAGAACTCACCGCAGCGCGTGCCGTTCGGCCTCTATGCCGAGCAGCTGTCCGGCACGGCCTTCACCGCGCCGCGCCACGAGAACAAGCGCAGCTGGCTTTACCGCCTGCGGCCAAGCGCCGGGCATGGGCCGTATCAACCCTATGCCCAGGACAGGCTGGTTTCGGCGTTCCACGGCCCGGTGACGCCGAACCGCCTGCGCTGGAGCCCGCTGGAGATCCCGGCGGCCCCGACCGACTTCGTCGATGGCCTGGTCACCCTGGCCGGCAACGCGGATGCGGCGACGCTGAACGGCCTCGGCGTGCATCTCTATCTCGCCAACACGTCGATGAAGAACCGGGTGTTCTACAACGCCGACGGCGAGCTTCTGCTCGTGCCGCAGTTGGGCGTGCTGACCCTGGTCACCGAACTGGGCGTGCTGACGGCGGGCCCTGGCCAGATCGCCGTGATCCCGCGCGGCGTGCGGTTCCGCGTCGAGGTCGGCGGCCCCTCGCGCGGCTATGTCTGCGAGAACTATGGCGCGGCGTTCAAGCTGCCGGACCTGGGGCCGATCGGCTCCAACGGCCTGGCCAATCCGCGTGACTTCGAGACGCCCGTGGCGGCGTTCGAGGACGTCGATGAAGCGACCCTGGTGATCCAGAAGTTCCAGGGGGCGCTGTGGGCCGCCGCGTGGGATCACAGCCCGCTGGACGTGGTGGCCTGGCACGGCAATCTCGCGCCGTACCGCTACGACCTGTCGCGCTTCAACACGATCAACACCGTCAGCTTCGACCACCCCGATCCGTCGATCTTCACGGTCCTGACCTCGCCCAGCAACACGCCGGGGACGGCCAATTGCGACTTCGTGATCTTCCCGCCGCGCTGGATGGTGGCCGAGCACACGTTCCGACCGCCCTGGTTCCATCGCAATGTGATGAGCGAGTTCATGGGCCTGGTCCACGGCGCTTATGACGCCAAGGAGGGCGGCTTTTCGCCGGGCGGCGCGAGCCTGCACAACTGCATGAGCGACCACGGGCCCGACGTCGCCAGCCACACGAAGGCGACCGAGGCCGAGCTGGGACCGCACAAGATCGACGGGACCATGGCCTTCATGTTCGAGAGCCGCTGGGTGATCCGGCCGACGAAGTTCGCTCTGGAGACTTCCGCGCTTCAGGGTGACTATGACGCCTGCTGGACGGGTTTCCCCAAGGCCCGCCTGCCTTAACTAGAACTGGGAAAGAGGAAGCGTCGATGAAGCTCGCGTCTCTCAAGGGCGGCCGTGACGGCAGGCTTGTGGTGGTCTCTAACGACCTGGCCTGGTTCACCGACGCCGGGACCATCGCGCCGACGCTGCAGGCCGCGCTGGACGACTGGGCGCGTTGCGGGCCGATGCTGCAAGGGCTGGCCGACAGCCTCGAGCACGGTTCGGTGCCGAAGGAGCGCTTCCACGAGCACGACGCCCTGAGCCCGCTGCCGCGCGCGTTCCAGTGGGTCGACGGCTCGGCCTATGTGAACCACGTCCAGCTGGTGCGTCAGGCGCGCGGCGCCGAGATGCCCGAGAGCTTCTGGACCGATCCCCTGATGTACCAGGGCGCGTCGGACGGTTTCCTGGCCCCGCGCGACACCATCCCCCTGGCCGACGCCAGTTGGGGCTGCGATCTGGAAGGCGAGGTCGCCGTGATCGTCGACGACGTGCCGCTGGGCGCGACCCGCGAGGAGGCCCTGGCGGCCATCCGCCTGGTCATGCTCTGCAACGACGTCTCCCTGCGCAACCTGATCCCCGGCGAACTGGCCAAGGGCTTTGGTTTCGTACAGTCCAAGCCGGCCAGCGCCTTCTCGCCGGTGGCGGTGTCGCCCGACGCGCTGGGCGAGGCCTGGAGGGACGGCAAGCTTCACGGCGCCCTGCTGGTCGAGCTGGACGGCCAGGATTTCGGCAAGGCCGACGCTGGCGTCGACATGACCTTCGACTTCGGGACCCTGGTGGCCCACGCCGCCAAGACCCGGTCGTTGAGCGCTGGCACGATCGTGGGCTCGGGCACCGTGTCGAACCGTGGCGAGGACGGCGGTCCCGGCAAGCCGATCAGCGAGGGCGGCCTGGGCTATTCGTGCCTCGCCGAACTACGCACGGTCGAGACCATCCTGACGGGCGCGCCGAAGACGCCATTCCTGCTGGGCGACGACACTATCCGCATCGAGATGAAGGACGCCAAGGGTCATTCGATCTTCGGCGCCATCGAGCAGACGGTCGAGCGGGTTTGAGCCAAGACGTCGCGACTGTCGGTCGGATCTGGGAAACGCGGGCCGGGATCAATCTCGGTCCGCTGGACCTGATCGCCGATGGGGCGGCGCGAAACTATGTGCTGCAGATCGGCGAGGCCCGCTTTCACGGCTTCGTGGTGCGCCGGGGCGAGGCGGTGTTCGGCTATGTCGACCGCTGCCCCCACGCCGGCCTGCCGTTGGCTCAGAAACTGGACCAGTACCTGACGCCGGACGGCGGCTTGATCGCCTGCTCCTGGCACGGGGCGGTGTTCACTGTGGAAGAGGGGGCCTGCGTCGGCGGCCCGTGCGTCGGCGCCAGGCTGTCGCCCTGGCCGGTCGAAGCGCGCGAGGGGCGGATCGTCACGGCCTGAGGGTTAACCCTGTTTGGTCAGGTCCGCTTAAGGCTTGCCGACCAGATTGCCATCGATCACCAGAGGAATGCGCCGTGCAGGTTTCCGCCGCCAACGCCGCCCAATATACGCCACGTCCGGCGGCTTCGAGCGAGGCCGCCGCGGCGATCGTCGACCTGACCCAGCTGGCGGTGGCCCAGACCAACGCCAAGGCCACCGCCGCGGCCGGCGCGGCGCTGAGCCAGGCCACCGGCGAATTGACGGGCGTGCTGGTGAACATCTCGGCCTGAGCCGAGCTCCAGACAAAAGAACGGCCGCCTTCCAGGAGAAGAAGGCGGCCGAGTCATTGGGAGGAAACGCCCGAAAGGGCTGATTTCCATATAGACGTTTGAATTGCGTTTGACAACGTTGTCACGAAATTAATTTCGCGTAACGATGAAATTGGAACGCTCGGGCCGGCCCTACTTCTTCTTGGCCGCCTGGACCTCGATCTCGACCAGCATGCCGTCGGCGACCAGCGAGGTGATCTGGCTGGTGATGCGCGAGGGCTTGTTGGGCTGCGTCGCGGTGCCGAAGTAGGTCTTGTAGCCCTCCATCATGCCGGCGAAGTCCATCTTGCCGCCCTTGGCCGGATCGCCGACCAGCAGGACCCGCATCATCACGACGTCTGCCATGGTTGCGCCCTGCGTCTTCAGGGCGGCCTCGATACGGCCCAGCACGCCCAGGGTCTGGGTCTTGGTGTCTCCGAACTTGGCCACGCCCGTGGCCTTTTCATCGATCACCGGCGGGGTCATGCCGCTGACATAGATGGTGTCGTAGCCGGCCGGCACCGTGACGACGCTGGCGATGGCCGACTTGGGATCGCCACCGCGGACGATCTCCTGGGCGTGGGCGGCGCCGGCGAGGGCGGCGATGCCGGCGGCGAGGGCGATGAGGCGTTTCATGAGGTCTTCTCCCTGTGGAATTCAAACATTGACGCGTGACGGGCGCCGAAACCGGTATCCACTTTCGGCTGTCACGCTTCGGTTAGTGAGCCTGCAGGCCGCGCGCCTTGGCGGCGGCCTTGGCGGCGTTGCGGGCGGCCACGACGTCGCTGGGCTTGATGGCCGAGGCCTTGTTGCCCCACGAACCGCGGACATAGGTCAGGATGGCCGCCAGGTCGGCGTCGGTCAGGTCGTCCTTGAAGGCCGGCATGCCCGCGCGGCCATTTAGCACCGTGGTTATGACGATCTTCGGATCGCCCTGGACGAGCGGCGAGCCGGCCAGGGGCGGAAAGGCGCCCTTGACGCCCTTGCCGGTGGCCTGGTGACAGGCCGAGCAGTTGTCCATGAACTGCGATTGCGGCGTGGCGGCCGAGGCGAGCGCCGGCGCGGCGATCGTCGCGACCAGCGCCAAGGCGGCGAAACGGAAGAATCTGATCATCATCTTTTCTGGTCTCAGGCTTGCGACACGCGGGCGTGGATCTTGCCGATCTGCTGCCAGGCGGATTCGATGGCTCCGGCCTGCCAGCCGCCAAGATAGCTGAGGTGCTCGCCGGCCAGGTACAGGCGGCCGTCAGGCTCGCACAGCGTCGGATAGCTGTTCTTGCGGCCGTCCTCGCCCCACTCGGCCCAGCCGCCCAGATTGTACTCGGCCAGGTGCCAGCAGAAGGAGAAGGCGTTGTCGAAGTTCTCGGCGTATTCCGGGAAGATCTTCTGGCCCGCCGCGACGGCGTAGGCCGCGCGATCAGCCGGGTTCTTGGCGCTGATCCGGGCGGCCTCGCCGCCGAACATGTAGTAGCCCAGCAGCACGCCCTTCTGCCCCTGCCAGCCGTAAGAGGGCAGGGTGATCGAATTGATCGCCGTGTCGGTATAGACGTGGCCGCCGTAGATGTGGTGCTTCTCTTCCCAGAAGCGCGTCTTCATCTGCAGGCCGATCTTGTTGACCGGCGCGTAGGAGACCCCCTCCATCGCCGCCTTGAACGGCGCCGAGGCGTCCAGGTCGATCTGCTTCAGCACGCTGAGCGGGATGGTGCACAGGCAGTAGTCGGCAGTGACCTCGGTCTTCTTGCCGTCTGCGCCCTTGTACGAGACCGTCACGCCGGTGGGCGACTGCTTGATCTTCTCGACCACGGCGCCATAGCGGATCATCGGTCCGACCTGCTTCTCGAAGGCCTTGGCGATCTGGTCCATGCCGCCGATCGGCTGCAGCATGGTGCGCTGCTGCTCATAGCCGGTGACCGAGCTCAGCACCCGCCAGGCGTTGCTGTCGAGCACGTCCTTGAAGGCGAAGGGCGGCAGTTCCTTGCCGGGGCCGGGGTTTACGCCCGCGCCAGGATGGACTGAAAAGCCGCGGCCTTCCGTGCCCTTGTAGGCCAGGTCCTTGGACAGGCGGCCTTCGTTGACGACGTAGGCGATGAACTTCTCGCGGTCGAGGCCCGACAGGGGAGCGTCCAACTGGCCCTGGCTGGCGGCCTTGGCGACCAGTTCGGCAGTGTAGCCGCGGATGTCGGCGGCGATCTCACCCTTGCGGACCGGCTTGCCGGCCAGCGCGCCCGCGCCTTTCTCGAAATAGACGTACGACGCGTCGTTATCGTTGACGAAGCTCTCCAGCGGCACGCCGAATTTCTTGGTGTAGTGCAGGGTCGAGCGGTGGTGATACGGGATCCGCCACGGGCCGTGGTTGATGTAGTGGCCCTCGTCGAACTCGCAGGTCTGCTCATGGCCGATCAGGTCGGTGTGCTTGAAGCCCTTGCGCGCCGTCTGGCAGCGACCGCCCGCGAACGAGCGCGCCTCCAGCACCTGCACCTGATAGCCGGCCTTGCTCAGCTCGTAGGCGGCGGTCATGCCCGCCAGGCCCGCGCCCAGGATGACGATCTTGGTGTTCTTGGCGCCGCCGGTCAGCTCGGGGGGGAGCTCGGTGGCCGAGGCCATGCCGTAGCCCAGCGCCTCCATGCCCGACAGCACCAGCGACATGCCGCCGACCGCGGCCAGGCTTTCGAAGAACCGACGCCGTGTAAGCACGCCACCCGAAGAAGACGCGTCCAATCCACTCATAACCATCCCCGCCTGTTCGTTATCGGCCGGCGTCCCGGGACGTCGAGCTCGAGGCCGGCGGACCCTGCACGCCGGAACGCCGCCATCTCGAAATTACGGCCTCGCTGGCGCAATCCGTTTTCAGTCGAGACGGAGACTGACATGTTAGTCGCCTCGCCATTGGGCGCCTGGGGCGGCCGATGGGCGATCGGTGGGCGAGGGCGAAACATTGTCCGACGTCATGCCGAATCCCTGTTTTCCGGGGCCTGGCCGCGCCGTGATGGAGTCGTGATGAATTCGTCCCAACCCAACCTTCTTCTGCGCCTGGCGCGTCCCGAGGACATGCCGGTCCTGTCAGCCCTCATGGACCGCGCGATCGGCGAGCTGCTGGGAGCGTTCCTGCCGCCGGAGGGGGTGAAGGCCTCGTTCGAAATCATGGGCCTGGACACTCAGCTGATCGCCGACGGCGCCTATTTCGTCGTGGAGGATGGCGAGGCGATCGCCGGTTGCGGCGGCTGGAGCCGGCGCGCCACCCTGTTCGGCGGCGACCACTCGGCGGGGCGCGACGCGGCCTTTCTGGATCCGAAGACCGACGCGGCGCGGGTGCGGGCGATGTACACCCATCCCGACCATACGCGCAAAGGCGTCGGCCGGCTGATCCTGGACGCCTGCGAAGCCGCCGCCCGCGCCGCGGGCTTTTCGCGCGTCGAGATGGCCGCGACCATGGGCGGCGCGCCGCTGTACCGCGCGTGCGGCTATCATGAGATCGAGCCGTTCGAGGCGGAGACTTCGACCGGCTACCGCGTGCCGCTGATCCGAATGGGAAAGGCGCTGTAGTCGGAAAAGCAAAAGGGCCGGGGATGAGCCCGGCCCTTCGCATGGCGCGATGTCCCGATCCTAGAAGGTCGCGGACACCTTGGCGTACCAGAAGCCGCCCTGCCAATCGACGATCGAATCCGAGCGATACAGGCGGCCGTTGGTGGCCGACTCGCCGGTCTTGTCCGGATCGGGGTAGTTGGCGAAGAGGTTCCGGGCGCCGATGGCGACCGAATAGTTTTCGGTGGCCTGGTACGACAGCTCCAGGTCGACGAAGGTCTCCGGATCCCACTTCTGGACGATCGGATTGGCGACGCTGAACATGTTTTTGTAGGGGCCCCAGATGTTCAGGCGGCCGGTGGCCTTGAACTTGTCGATCTGGTGCGTGGCCGAAACCACCGAGCGCCAACGGGGTTGGGCGTGCTCGAAGTCGAACACGCCTTCGGCGTCGAAGAAGTTCGCCGAGAAGACCTTCTGGACCTTGAACTTGTTGTAGTTGCCGCTGACCGTGAAGTTGGTCGACTGACCGTTCTCCCAGCTCTTGCGGTAGGTGGCGACGACGTCGACGCCGGTGGTCTTGGAGTCAAAGGCGTTCTGGTAGAACTGCACCTGACCGATGGTGTCCGCGCCCGGTACGCTGGCCGCGACGAGGGCGGCCCGGATGGTCGGGGTCACCGTGATCGGCGTGGTGGCGTAGAACTGGTCGTTGATCTTGATGCTGTAGGCGTCGACGGTCAGCGACAGGCCATCCATGATCGAGGCCGTGAAGCCGATGGCCAGATTGACCGATTTTTCGGGCTTCAACTCCTTTGCGCCCATGAACTGGGCCACGGGATTGGTGGCCGGGAACAGGCCCGAGGCGATGATGGCGCCGTTCTCGACGCGGGTTGAGACGTTGGTCGTGAACAGCTGACCCGGCGTCGGAGCGCGGAAGCCCGTACCGGCCGAGGCGCGGATCCCGAAGTTCGGGGTGATCTGGTACTGCGTGGCCACCTTGCCGTTCCAGGTCGACCCGAAATCGGAGAAGTGTTCGCCGCGGAGGGCCAGGTCGAAGAACCAGGCTTCGGTGATGTTGGCCGAACCTTCGACATAGCCTGCGTAGGAGTCGCGGGTCAGCTTGCCCGAATAGGACGGGGGCGAGCCCGGTGCGCCGTTCGAGCCAACCGCCAGGGCGTTGTACACCGGATCGATGCCGGCGAAGCCGTCCGACGCGTCTGACAGGTAGTTGGCGCAGTTCAGGCCGGCCGTGGTCGGCAGAGCCGCGCCCGCGGCCGTGGCCGTATGGGTCGTGGCGTTACAGAACTTGAATGGATCGGGCACGGCCCAAGTGCCCGCCACGTAGGATGGGACGTCGCCCGGTTTGATCTCGTAGCCTTCCTTGCGGTATTCGGCGCCGAAGTTGATCGTGACCGGCGTATGGAAGCCCATGCCGCCCCAGTCATAGGCGAAGTCGGCGTTGGCGGCCGATTCCGACGAGATCAGCGTGCCGACATAGAACGAGTGCGGCGAGGCCGCGCCCATCGACGGGTTGACCGTGTCCCACAGGGTGTAACGAAGCTCGTCGTTCCCGTAACGGCCGCTGAAGTCGTACGACAGGCCGCTGGAAAGCTCGCCCTTAATGCCGCCGGTTAGGCTGTAGTCGGTGATGTCGCCGCCGAACATCGGCGTGAACCCGCCCGGGAAGATCGAGCTGAACTGGAACAGCGAGCCGTCCTGCTGGCGGATGGGCGTAGCGTTGACCGCGTTGCTGACCGGCGGACGATAGTTGAAGTATTCGGTGGCGCTGCTCTTCGAATAGTTGGCGAAGGCGTATAGCGAGACCTTGTCGGTCAGGTCATAGCCCGCGTTGACGACCGCGCGCGTGGCCTCGGCGTCGGGTTGGCCCCACTTCTGCACGTAGTCATGGATCAGGGCGGCGTAGGACGGGTTGGCCGCGGCGTAGCTGGTCACACAGAAGCCAGCCGATTGGTTCGGGATGCCGACGTTGCAATATTGCCGGCCACGATTGACCTGATTCTGACTGGTGTATTCGACGGTAGCGTTGACGAAGCCCTTTTCGCCGATGGGCAGGCCGATATTGCCCGTGACCAGGACGTCCTCGCCGTCGCCCAGATAGTATTGGCCATATTGGGCCGTGAGCGAGCCGCCGCTGGGACTGTCCTTCAGCTGGAAGTCGATGACCCCCGCGATGGCGTCCGAGCCGTATTGGGCGCCCGCGCCGTCGCGGGTCACCACCACGTTCTTCAGAGCCGAGGCGGGGATTGTCGCGGCGTCCGGCGCCTGGGAGCCGGTGCCGCCGATGCTGACCAGCGCCGAGCGGTGGCGACGCTTGGAGTTGACCATGAACAGGGTTTTGTCGGTCGGCAGGCCGCGCAGGCTGGCGGGGCGGATGAAGGTGGCGCCGTCGGAAATGGGTTCGCGAGCCAGGGTGTAGGACGGGACCAGGGTCTTCAGAATGTCGTTAGTGTCGGTGAACGTGGAGGCTTTGATGTCGTTCTCGCTGAACGAGTCCACGGGAACCGCCGAGTCCAGAACGGTCCGGGGTTTGCCGCGGGCGGTGACGACCACGACATCGAGTTCGGAAGTCGGATCGGGGGGCGTAACCGCCGCCGGTGGTGTCGCGTCCGCCGCAAAAGCGGATGCCGAGTATCCAAAAGTAACCGATAGCGCAGAAATACCCGCCAACAAGGCAGGTTTGAAACGCCGAGTCATTAATAGCCCCCTCTTTGTCTTTATGGACGCGTGATGATTCCCTTCTCCATGGTGTTTTTCTCCCCGTTCTTATTGGTTTTGACGCGGGTACTAAAAATATATCGGGTACTGTCCGATCTATTCATGGGGGTCGAAGTCGCCGATTTCGGCAATGGGGCGTTGAAATAAATCGGCAACACAAAGGCCGGCGCCCAGCGGGCGCCGTTTTGCGCGGCGGCGGATCACGGATTTTGAGCAGATCGGCGCCGCTTTTTCGCGCGTGGAGGCGGTTTGGAGGCGGGGGGGGGCGGTGTGGTTCAGGCGACGAGGCGCATCGGCTCGGCCATTTCGTCGGTCTCTTCGGTCTCGAACAGGTCGAAAGCTTCCTCCCAGGCGGACATCCGGGAATCGCGCAGTTCGGCGTCGTCGGTGACGCGGACGATCTGATCTTCGCGATCGTTCCACACCAGGCCGATGTCTGTGACCCGCTCGGCGTCGCGGCCCAGCAGCAGGAAGATGTCGGCCCGCGCCGCGCGCTCATGGCTGATCCGGCGCAGGGTGCGGCCGCCGCCCAGGTCGCGATGGATGTCGGCGAAGTCTAGCACGGCCGAGATCATGGCCTGGTTCACGGGCGCGGTCGCCCAGGGGGAGCAAGCAAAGCGCGACATACAAGGCTCCTTCGGGGCTTCTCCAGTCTCGACATCCGCAGAATGCGCGGGTCTTGCGACAGAAACGGACGTAAGATACGCGTCTGCTTGAGGAACGCATGAGACACGAAAAAGCGACGCGCCTGCTGGACTTGGCCCGCATGTTGGCGGGCTCGGCCGAAGGCCTGACCCTGGACGAGATGGCCCAGGCCCTGGATGTCGGGCGCCGCACCGCCGAGCGGATGCGCGACGCCGTCTGGGCCGCGTTTCCGCAGATGGAGGCGATCGACGATCCGCCGACCAAGCGCTTTCGCATTCCCTCGGGTCTGGACAGTCTGTTCCAGACCCCGACCGCCGAGGAGCTGGCGGCCCTGCGCACGGCCGCGGACTCGCTGCGCGCCTCGGGCGCCGACAGCCGCGCGGCCTCGCTCTATGCCCTGGAGGCCAAGCTGCTGTCCGCCCTGCGCGGCTCGGCCCGCCGGCGAGTGGCTCCGGACGTCGAGGCGCTGGTCCAGGCCGAGATGATCGCCGTCCACGCCGGCCCGCGTCCCTTCGAGGAAGCATCGGTGCTGGCGACCATCCGTACGGCGATCAAGGGGCTCCAGGCCCTGTCGTTCCGCTATGAAGGCGGCAGCACGCCGGGGCGTACGCGCGAGGTGACGCCGCTGGGCGTTCTCTTCGGCCGCAGCAACTATCTCGTGGCGCTGGAGGGTAAGAACGGCAAGCCGCGTTCCTGGCGCCTGGACCGCATGACCGATCTGAAAGTGGTCGACAAGCCCGCCCCGCCGCCCGAGGGCTTCTCCCTGCAGGCCTTCGCCGACGAGAGCTTCGGCATCTATCACGACGAGATCCAGGATGTGGTGCTGCGCATCAAGCCAAAGGGGGCCGAGGACGCCTTGCGCTGGCGTTTCCACCCCACCCAGAAGGTGAGCCAGGAGGCGGACGGCTCGGTGACGGTCACCTTCCGCGCCGGCGGCATGCGCGAGCTGGCTTGGCACCTGTTCACCTGGGGGGACTCCGTCGAGATCATCGCGCCTCAGGCGTTGAAGGATAAGATGCTCGAGGAGCTTCGGGAGGCTGGTCGCGCCCACGGGGCGTGGTAGGGACGGGGCCATGAACTACCGCCACGCCTTCCACGCCGGCAACTTCGCCGACCTGCACAAGCACGCGATCCTGCTGGCCATGCTCTCGGCCCTGCAGGGGGAGAGCGAGGCGCTGTCGGTGATCGACACCCACGCCGGGGCGGGGGGCTACGACCTCGCCGGCGAGATGGCGCGCCGTTCGGGCGAGGCCCAGGCGGGGATCTTCCGGCTGAAGGCGGCGAGCGACGCGCCGCCGGTGTTCGGCCCCTTGCTGAAGGCGGTCGCGCGCAGGAACGGCGGACGCGATGGCGATCTCTATCCCGGCTCGCCGCTGCTTATGGCCCGCGCCCTGCGCAAGGCCGACCGCTACGCCGGCTGTGAGCTGCGACCCGACGATGTGGCGCTGCTCCGCGAGAGCCTGGCGCCCTATGCCAACGCCCAGGCTCTGGAGGCCGATGGCTTCACGGCCGCCGTCAATCAGGCCGGCAAGGGCGGTCGCGCCTTCGTGGTCATCGATCCGCCCTTCGAGCGGCCCGACGACTACGATCGGATCGTCGCCACCACCCGCGCCGTCCTGGCCCGTTCGAAAGACGCGGCCCTGGCCATCTGGCTGCCGGTCAAGGACCTGGAGACCTTCGACGCCTTCCTGCGCGGGATGGAAACCGTCACGAACGATCTGCTAGTGGCGGAACTCCGCCTCCGGCCGCTGACGGATCCCATGAAGATGAACGGCTGCGCGATGGTGATGATCGGCGCGCCAGCCAGCGTCGACGGCGCGGCCAGCGCCGCCGGCGACTGGATCGCCGCGCGCCTGGGCGAGACCGGCGGCCGCTCGCGCGTCTGGCGGACGTGAGCAGCGCGCCGCCCAGCTTCGGCGAGGCCGTTCGTGTCTGGCTTAAGGTCGGGCTGCTGGGCTTCGGCGGTCCCGCCGGACAGATCGCCCTGCTGCATCGAGAGGTCGTCGAGACCCGTGACTGGATCGACGACGACGAGTTCGCCCGCGCCCTGAGCTTCTGCATGCTGCTGCCCGGCCCCGAGGCGCAGCAGCTGGCCACGTGGCTGGGCTGGCGGATACACGGCGTTCGCGGCGGCGTGGCGGCGGGCCTGTTGTTCGTGCTGCCCGGCCTGGCGGTCATGCTGGGTCTTTCTGCGCTCTATGTCGTCCATGGCCGTTCGGACTGGGCCGGGCCGGTGCTGCTGGGCCTGAAGGCGGCGGTGGTGGCCCTCGTTCTGCAAGCCCTGCTGAAGATCGGTCGGCGCACGATCAAGGACCGCTCCGCCGCCTCGGCGGCCATCGCGGCCTTCGCGATGATGGCCTTCACGACCCTGCCATTCCCGCTGGTGATCATCTGCGCCGGCGCCCTGGGCTGGCTGACCGCCAAGGGCGGGGAGGGGGCGCTCCCGCCGCCCGCCGCGCCCCCGAAAGGCCAGGCGAAGACGGCGCTGGCCTGCCTGGCGCTGTGGCTGGCGCCGATCGCCTTGGCTTGGTGGATCGCGCCCGGCTCCGTCCTGGCCTGGATGGGTCTGACCTTCGGCGGCCTCGCGGCGATCAGCTTTGGCGGCGCCTATGCGGCTCTGGCCTATATTGGGCAGACGGCCTCGGCCCTGGGCTGGCTGTCGGCGCCGCAGATGCTGGACGGCCTGGGTCTCGCCGAGACCACGCCGGGACCGCTGATCCTCGTCTTCGTGTTCGTCGGCTTCGTCGGCGCCTTCCAGACCGCGCCGGTCGAGTGGGCCTGGGTCCTGGCCGTGCTGGGCGGACTGATGGCCGCCTGGACCACCTTCGCGCCGTCGTTCCTGTGGATCTTCGCCGGCGGGCCGCTGTTCGAGCGCTGGGGCCGTCGGCCGAGACCCGCGCGGGCCTTGGCCATGATCTCGGCCGCCGCTGTCGGCGTGATCGGCCAACTGGCCCTGTGGTTCGCCATCCACCTGCTGTTCCGCGGCGGGCAGACGATGGAGGTGGCGGGGCTGTTCCGCCTGATGCTGCCGGACGTCGGCAGCCTCGACCTCGCGGCGCTGGGCCTGACCGTCCTCGCCCTGACGCTGACCTTCGCCACGCGCCTGCCGATGCTGGCCATGATCGCCGTCATGGTCTCGGCGGGCGTGCTCTTGAAGGTGGTCGGAGCAAGTTGACCTAAGGTCAGCATTTTTGCGCTTGCGAACGAACTTTCCGTGTTATGCTGCATTGCAATAGATCGTGATTGCCAGCCTAGCGGAGCGCGCCATGGTTTCGATCTTCCCCTTCCTTCCCGACTACACGACCGACAAGGCAGCGCCCGAGACCGCGCCTCGCCTGATGGTCGGCGCGGCCTCGCCGCTCTGGCTGATGTTCGGCGGCGCTGCCGCGGCCGGCGCGACCTACTGGTGGTGGGCCAATCGCTGGCGCGAGGCGGTCAATCTCGAGTCGCTGATGGCCCTGGCCCCCGAGCCCGTCGCTCCGCCTCTGGAGGCCGAGCCTGAAGCGCCGACCGAGCCGGTGCTGGAAACTGTCGCCGAACCCATCGTCGAGGCGGTCGCCCTGGCCGCCGAGACCGCCGAAACCGTCCTCGACGCCACGCAGGAAATCATCGAGGCCGCCGCCGAGCCGATCGTCGAGGCCACGGTCGCCGCCAACGAGGACGCGGCCGGGGTGGTGTCCGAGGCCGTATCCGAGCCGGTCGCCGCGGCCGAACCGATCGTGGCCGAGGCCGTGGACGCCGTCGTCGAAGCCGTCGAGGCGGCGCCCGCCGCGGTGGCGGCCTCGCTCGACGACCTGACCAAGCTGGTCGGCGTGGGACCCAAGCTGGCGGCGTCGCTGGCCGACCTGGGGGTCACCAAGTTCAGCCAGATCGCGGCCTGGACCCCGGACGAACTGGCCTCTTACGACCAGTTGCTGAACCTGAAGGGACGCGCCGAACGTGAGGCCTGGATCGCCCAGGCCAAGCGCTTTTCGACGGACGCCTAAAGCCCGAAAGCGGCCAACAGCCGGTCCGCCGCAGCCGAGGCCGGAACCTCGCCGGCGCGCACGGCTGTCTCGAGGTCCGGGATCAGAGCCGCGACGGCCGGATCGGTCTTGAAGGCGTCCTCCAGTCGGTCGCGGACCATGGCCCACATCCAGCGGGTGTCCTGGTCGGCCCGGCGCGCGGCGCGCGCGCCGTTCGCTGTCATGATGTCGCGATGACGCTGGATCTGCCGCCAGAGTCCGTCCAGGCCCTGGCCCGTCAGGCCGGAGGCCGTCAGCACGGGCGGCGTCCAGTCCTGGTGGGCGGGCGTGAGGATATGCAGGGCGTTGCGATAGTCGCGCGCCGAGCGCTCGGCCTTCTGGGGATCGGCGTCGGCTTTGTTGATCAGCAGCAGGTCGGCCAGCTCGATCAGGCCCTTCTTGATGCCCTGCAGTTCGTCCCCGCCGCCGGGGATCAGCACGGCCATGAAGATGTCGACCATGTCGGCCACCGCCGTCTCGGATTGCCCGACGCCGACGGTCTCGACGATGACGATATCGAAGCCGGCCGCCTCGCACAGCAACATCGCCTCGCGGGTCTTGCGCGTCACGCCCCCCAGGGCGCCGCCGGACGGTGATGGGCGGATATAGGCGTTGGGCTGGACGCTGAGCCGCTCCATCCGGGTCTTGTCGCCCAGGATCGAGCCGCCATGGCGCCCGGACGACGGATCGACCGCCAGCACAGCCACCTTGTGGCCGGCCTCGACGAGGTCGCAGCCGAAGCGTTCGATGGTCGTCGACTTGCCGGCGCCCGGCACGCCCGTGATCCCGATCCTCTGGGCGCGGCCGGTCAGGGGCATCAGGCGCGAGAGCAGGGCGCGCGCGGCGGTCTGGTGGTCGGTCCGGCGGCTCTCGACCAGGGTGATGGCGCGCGCCAGGGCGGCGCGGTCGCCGGCGACCAGGCGCTGCTCCAGCTTATCGATGTCTAGGGCGGGATTCACCCGTTCCGCTTAGAGGACGACGGCCGTCCCGGAAACCGAAACCATCATCATCTGGGCGTTAGGGCCGACGGTGTTGTAGTCGAGATCCACCGCCAGGATGGCGTTGGCGCCGACCTTCTCGGCTTCCTTCACTAGGGCCTTCATGGCGTCCTCGCGAGCGCGAGCCAGCACGCGTTCGTACGACTTGGAATGGCCGCCGATGAAGTCGCGGATGGCCGCCATCAGGTCGAGCACGACGTTCGCGCCCAGGATCGACTGGGCGTAGATCGCGCCCTTGTACTCCTGAACAGGGCGCCCCTCGATGAACGGCGTGGTCGTGATCAGCATCCGGGAATCCTGGCGCGGCATTTGGTTAACTTAGGCGCAAACGCCGCCATTCGCGAGGGGCTCCCCCGAAAAGCGAGACTTTCCATAACGCCGTTCGCCCGGTGAGGGAATCTGGCGGGTCGGCCCTTCCTGCGCGGCCGTGCTTCGTGCAGATTGCCGGCGTTTACCGCGTCCGGAGCCCCCTGGTGATCTTCGCGAAATCGCATGTCGAGCTGCACAACATCCGCAACAATGTGGAGCGGGTGAAGAAGCTGTCCGACAACGTCGTGGGCGTCGGTCCGCTGGGTATCGGCCTGGACGGGCTGCTCACCTGGATCCCAGGTGCGGGTGAGCTGTACAGCCTGGGCGCCGGCAGCCTGATCGTGTTCGACGCCGTGCGCGCGCGCGCCGCGCCGATGATCGTCATACAGATCTGCGCCATCATCCTGATCGACACGGTGGCCGGAGCGGTCCCCGTGGCGGGCAAGGCGATTGACGTGCTGTTCACCGGCCACAAGTGGTCGGCCGACATGCTGACCAAACACATGGACGACACGATCTATTTCGAGGGCTCGCGCAAGGACGTGCAGGGCACCCAGGAGTATCGTGACCTGCTGGCCCGCATCCAGGCGGGCAAGGAAAGGCGCCGGGTCGTCTTCCTGGGCTAGGCGACCTTCACAACCAACTGACGAGCGGAGCGTTCAGGGAAGCATGACCGACGACATCTCCGTCTCGTCCGACTACGCGGACAGCCATGCGGGCCGCCGCGCCAAGGCCCATCGCGCCTGGCGATCGGCGGAGAGCATCAAGCGCATCTCCGATCGGCTGATCGGCATCGGCCCCATCGGCCTGGGGCTGGACGGGGTGCTGGCCTGGGTGCCGGGCGCGGGCCTGGTCTACGGCCTCGGCGCGGGCGGTCTCTTGATGTTCCACGCCGTACAAGGCGGCGCAGCGGCGGGAACCCTGCTGCGCATGGCCGCCTATCTGGCGATCGACAACGCCTCGGACACTGTGCCGGGCCTGGGCTGGGCGATCGACACCCTGTTCCCCGGCCACCTGATGGCCGCCAAGGCGCTCCAGAAAGACATCGAGTCCCGCCACGGCCTGCCGGAGGAGATCGCCTTCGAGCGCTCGCAGAAGCGGCGCGGGCTGTTCGGCCGCAAGAAGGGTTAGCGGATAGGCGGCAGGTCGGCGAGGCGCAGAGAGACGCTGGGCAGGGCCAGGGAGGTCACCGTATCCTCGGCGACATGGCGCGCGATATCACGATATAGGCCATCGACCGGATCGCGATGGATGGTGATCGTGTCGGTGTTCACGTCCACGACCCAATAGTCTCGCACGCCGTGTTCAGCATAGAGCTCGGCCTTGAACGCGAGGTCGCTTCGGATCGACGACTGAGCCACCTCGATGACGAGGCCGACATTCGTTCCATCCACGGCCCGTAGCGGAAGATCAGCGTCGTAGAGATAAAGGTCGGGATCCGGTGCATTGGTTGGCGAAAGCCGCAGCGTTGATTCCACCATCACCTGCACGGCCTCTCCGGCCGACAGAATGAAGCGCCTGGCGATCTGCATTTTCACGCGTGAATGCAGGTCACCTTCAGGCGCCATCTCGACCAGAGCTCCATCGATTAACTCGACGCGAGCGCTCTCATCGAGGATGCCGGCCTCCTGCATGCGCAGCACATCGTCCAGCGTGAAGCGGTGCTGTTGCGAGGTCTCCAACGCTCGGACGAGGGCGTTCATGAGAGCTAGCGTACCATGCGGGCGACTACCCGCACAGCACTTCGCTAAGCCGCTTCCTGCGTGTAGCCCAGTTGGCGGTTCAACTTGTCCAGCAGCTCGATCGCCGCCTCGGCGATGACGGTGCCGGGCGGGAAGATCGCCGCCGCCCCCGCGTCGCGGAGAGCCTGGAAGTCCTGAGGCGGGATGACGCCGCCCACGACCATCAGGATGTCGTCGCGGCCCTGCTTGGCCAGCTCCGCCTTCAGCTCCGGCGCCAGGGTCAGGTGGCCGGCGGCGAGGGAGCTGGCGCCCACGACGTGGACGTCGTTCTCCACCGCCTGGCGGGCGGCCTCGGCGGGAGTCTGGAAGAGGGGCCCGATGTCGACGTCGAAGCCGAGATCGGCGAACGCCGTGGCGATGACCTTCTGGCCCCGATCATGGCCGTCCTGGCCCATCTTGGCGATCAGGATGCGCGGGCGGCGACCATCGGCCTGCTCGAAGGCTTCGACCATGGCCTTGGCGCGGGCCGTCGTCGGATCGTTTCCGGCCTCCTTCATATAGACCCCCTGGATCGACTTGATCTCGGCGCGATGGCGGCCGAACACCTTCTCCATCGCCAGGCTGATCTCGCCGACCGTGGCCTTGGCGCGGGCCGCGTCGACGGCCAGCGCCAGCAGGTTGCCGGTCCCGCGCGCACCGTCCTCCAGCGCCTTCAGGGCCCGTTCGGTCTCGGCCGGATCGCGTTCGGCCTTCAGGCGGGCCAGCTTTTCCAGCTGCTGGGCGCGCACCGTGGCGTTGTCGACCTTCAACATCGGGATGTCGTCGGCGACGTCGGGCTTGTAGCGGTTGACGCCGACCACGCTCTGGCGATTGGCGTCGATACGGGCCTGGGTCTTGGCGGCGGCTTCCTCGATGCGCAGCTTGGGAATGCCCTGCTCGATGGCCTTGGCCATGCCGCCGGCCGCCTCGACCTCCTCGATGTGGGCCAGCGCCTTCTGAGCCAGCTCATACGTGAGACGTTCAACGTAGTAGCTGCCGCCCCACGGGTCGGCGACGCGGGTCGTGCCGCTTTCCATCTGCAAAAAGAGCTGGGTGTTGCGGGCGATGCGGGCCGAGAAGTCGGTCGGCAGGGCCAGGGCCTCGTCCAGGGCGTTGGTGTGCAGGCTCTGGGTCTGGCCGTTCACGGCGGCCATGGCCTCGACGCAGGTGCGCGAGACGTTGTTGAACACGTCCTGTGCGGCCAGCGACCAGCCGGAGGTCTGGCTGTGGGTGCGCAGGGAGAGCGAGCGGTCGTCCTTCGGCTCGAACTCGCGCTTCATCAGCCGGGCCCAGAGCAGGCGCGCGGCCCGCATCTTGGCGACCTCCATGAAGTAGTTCATGCCGATGGCCCAGAAGAACGACAGGCGCGGCGCGAAGGTGTCGATGCTCATGCCCGCGGCGACGCCGGCCCGGGCGTATTCGACGCCGTCGGCCAGGGTGTAGGCCAGCTCCAGGTCGGCCGTCGCGCCGGCCTCCTGCATGTGATAGCCGCTGATCGAGATCGAGTTGAACTTGGGCATGTTCGCCGAGGTAAAGGCGAAGATGTCCGAGATGATCCGCATCGAGGGCGCGGGCGGATAGATGTAGGTGTTCCGCACCATGAACTCTTTGAGGATGTCGTTCTGGATCGTCCCCGACAGCTTGTCGGGCGTGACGCCCTGCTCCTCGGCCGCCACGATGTAGAGCGCCAGGATCGGCAGCACCGCGCCGTTCATGGTCATCGACACGCTCATCTTGTCGAGCGGTATGCCCGAGAACAGAGTGCGCATGTCCAGGATCGAGTCGATGGCCACGCCGGCCATGCCGACATCGCCCTTCACCCGCTCGTGGTCGCTGTCATAGCCGCGGTGGGTGGCGAGGTCGAAAGCCACCGACAGGCCCATCTGACCCGCGGCCAAGTTGCGGCGGTAGAAGGCGTTGCTGTCCTCGGCGGTCGAGAAGCCCGCGTACTGACGAACGGTCCACGGGTTGGTCACGTACATGGTCGGGTAGGGGCCCCGCACATAGGGCGCGACGCCCGGATAGCCGCCCAGGAAGTCGAGGCCCGCTACGTCGTCGGCGTCGAACGCCGGGGCGACCGCGACGCCCTCGGGCGTGTTCCAGGCCGCGCCTTCCGGAGCGGGCGCCGAAGCGACCTCGGCGAAGTCGATCGTGGTGAAGTCCGGGAACTTGCTCATGGCTTACGCTCCCTCGAAGGCGGCGGCGAAGCGCACCGGCGTCAGGGCCGGGCAGTGGCTGTCTGGGCCCGGCAGGCGGACGTCGGGGCCGGCGACGGCGAAGGCGGCCGGATCGGGCGTCTCGACCTCCGGGACCTTGTCGTCGGCGTTGGGGAACACCGTGACGCCGAGGATCTTGCGGGACTTGTCGGCGAAGGCGGCTTCCTGCGCCGCACGGGTCCTGGCCACCGCGTCGGCGACGAGGCCGTTCTCCAGCGCCTTTATGATCCCGCCTGCGCCCTCGATGGTCTGGAAATAGTCCCAGGCGGCGCGGGCCAACTGGTCGGTCAGGCTGTCCAGGTACCACGCTCCCCCGGCCGGGTCGGCGACACGGCCCAGATTGCTCTCTTCCATCAGCACCAGTTGGGTGTTGCGGGCCTGGCGGCGGGCAAAGGCGGTGGGCAGGCCGATGGCGTCGGTGAAGGCGTCCAGCAGGATGGCGTCGGCCCCGCCGACGGCTCCCGCGAAACCGGCCGAGGTCAGGCGCAGCAGGTTGGTCCAGGCGTCGGCCTTGGCCAGCATCCGACGGGAGGAGCGGGCCTCGATCCTTGGCGTGACGCTGACGCCGCAGGCCTGGGTCAGTCGCGCCCACATCGCCTTGGCGGCGCGGACCTTGGCGACGCCGGTGAAATATTCCCCGTCGAGGCTGACGCCCAGCACGATCCGACCGAAGGCGTCCTCCAGGGTCAGACCCGAGCGCACCAGGGCCTTGGCGTAGGCCAGGGCGCTGGCGGTCATCACGGCCAGTTCCTCGGTGTTCGAGCCGCCAGCCTCATGCGCGGCGCGGCCGGTGGCCAGGAACAGGCTGGCCTTGGCGTAGGTTCCGGCCAGGCGCGAGGCGACCGTGGCGGCGTTGAAGACGTGGCTCTCGATCGGGCCGGGGCTGACGCCGGCGACCGCGAAGGCGGTCAGGGGATCCAGGTGAAAGGCCAGCGGCGCGTTGGGCGCGGCCTTGGCCAGAGCGCCCAGCCAGTCAGCCGCCTTCGGGCCCAGGAAGCCGGCGTCCAGGGCGACGGGGGCCAGGTCCAGCAGCACGCCCGACAGCGCCTTGGCCAGGTCGTCCGCCGAGCCGACGGCGACGCCGTCCACGCCTGTGGGATCGAGCCGCAGCAGCACCGAGGCCGCGCCGCCCTCGAGGTCGACCATGATGTCCTTGGCCGTGCGGAGCGGATTGGGATGGGCGGCGCGCATGCGCAGGTCCCAGGGGCGTTCGGGATCACGCGCGCGCAGGTCGCGGGCCACGGCGACGCCGTCCTGGGCGGTGTAGAGCGGCTGGATCGTCAGGCCATCGGGCGTCGTGACGGTCAGGGCGTCATCAAAGCTCTGACCTTTCAAGGTCTTTTCGACCAGGGCCATCCAGCGAGCGCGGGTCGCCGCGTCGCCTTGGGCGCCAAATTCCTCGGCCAGGGGCGTCGTCGCGACGGTCAAAGCGTCTGTCTCCTGCGGTGCAGCATTTTTTTGTCTTTTGGACGGTGATGCGCTCCTGCCGTTAGGGCCGTCAAGCCTTGCGCCAAGTCTTCTCTTCGCCTTGCATCGGAGCCAAACGCGCGTTTAATCTGATCGGTGATCACATATTCGGCGTCTCAAGCCGAACTCCAAAGGGGAGCCTTTCATGGCCTTGCCGCCTATCCTGCGTGACCGTCTGCGCCTGCCGGTCATCGCCTCGCCGCTGTTCATCATCAGCAATCCAGATCTGGTGATCGCCCAGTGCAAGGCCGGCATTGTCGGCTCGTTCCCGTCGCTGAACGCCCGCCCGATCTCGCAGCTGGACGAGTGGCTGCACCGCATCACCGAGGAGTTGGCCGCCCACGACAAGGCCCATCCTGAAGCGCCCAGCGCGCCGTTCGCGGTGAACCAGATCGTCCACAAGACCAACAACCGGCTCGAGGAGGACATCGAGCTGTGCGTGAAGCACAAGGTCCCGGTGGTCATCACCTCGCTGGGCGCGCGGGAGGATCTCAACGCGGCGATCCACTCGTACGGCGGCATCACCCTGCACGACGTCATTACCGATCGCTTCGCCCGCAAGGCCATCGAGAAGGGCGCCGACGGCCTGATCCCGGTCGCGGCGGGCGCTGGCGGCCACGCCGGCACCCTGTCGCCGTTCGCCCTGATCCAGGAGATCCGCCAGTGGTTCGACGGCCCGGTGGCGCTGTCGGGCTCCATCGCCTGCGGTCGCTCGATCCTGGCCGCCCAGGCCATGGGCGCGGACCTGGCCTATATCGGCTCGGCCTTCATCGCGACCGAAGAAGCCAACGCCATCGAGGGTTACAAGCAGGGCATCGTCGAGGGCCGCGCCGACGGCATCGTCTATTCGAACCTGTTCACCGGCGTGCACGGCAACTACCTGCGGGCGTCGATCGTCGCCGCGGGCCTGGACCCCGACAACCTGCCGGTCAGCGACCCGTCCAAGATGAGCTTCGGCTCGGGCGGCAATCAGGAGGCCAAGGCCTGGCGTGACATCTGGGGCTCGGGCCAGGGCATCGGCGCGATCGACAAGGTGCTGCCGGCCGCCGAACTCATCGCGCGCTTCGCCGAGGAGTACGAGCAGGCTAAGGCCGAACTGGCGGCCAAGACGGCGCTGACGTCCGGAAATCATTTGGCTTTCGCCGCCGAATAGGCGGGCGAGGCATGGGGACGGAGCTGTGTCCGTCCCCGGCCTTCGCGGCGGCGTGATGCTGGGAGCGACTTCAACCCGCTCTCGGAGCCGCCTCATGCCCGATCCTGTTTTCAGCGACGTCACGCCTCGCCTCGGTCTGCCCTATGTAGTCGCCGCCCAGGCGCAGAAACACATCCCCATCAACGAGAGCCTCGCCCGGCTCGATGGTCTGGTGCAACTGGCCGTCGAGAGCCGGTCGGTCTCGGCCCAGCCGGCCAGTCCAGTCGCCGGCGGCGTCTGGATCCTGCCGGCCAGCGCGACGGGCGCGGCCTGGGCGGGCCAGCCGTCCGGCGGCCTGATGCGCTTCGAGGCCGGGGGTTGGGAGCCGCTCGCGCAGGCCGAGGGCGTGCTGGCCTGGGTCAAGGACGAGAACCAGATGGTCGCCTTCGACGGCGCGACCTGGACTCCGCTGTCGGCGACGTTTCGCGCCACGACCGTCGCCCAGACGCCGGGTCTCGCCAGCACCCGCCTGGAGATCCTTGAGCAGGAAGTGACCCTGTCGGGCGCGTCGACCGCGACGGGCATCGCCATACCCAACCGCGCCATCGTGCTGGCCGTATCGACCCGCACCACGGTCGCGGTGACCGGGGCGGCCTCGTACAACTGCGGCGTCTCGGGCGATGCGAGCAAGTTCGGCGGCTCGCTGGGCGTGGCCAAGAATTCCAGCAACATCGGCGTGGTGGGGCCGACCGCCTACTACGCCGACACCCCGGTGCTGATCAGCGCCGTCGGCGGCAGCTTCGTCACGGGAAAGGTGCGGGTCGCCATCCACGTTCTGAGGTTCGACGCGCCCGCCGCGGTCGCCTGATACGTTGACCTGGCGCGTTGACGGCGGGGGGCGGAGCGGCTAAACGCGCCTCACCTTTGGGGAGTAGCCGCCCGCATCTATCAGCGGGCCCCGCCGTCAACACACTTGCTTCTTCGGGAGCATGGCGCGGGGAAGGGAAGCGACTTCAAGCTTCCTTGGCGAGACCAATGGCGCCGATTTTCATCCGGGCCGGGTGGACGTCGACGCTATTGGCATGCGCCCGGCCCGGAGGACTATTTCAGTGGAAGCCCTGCTCGTCTCGACCCTGGTCGTGGCCATCGCCGAAATCGGCGACAAGACCCAGCTCCTGGCCATCATCCTGGCCACGCGGTTCAAGAAACCCATTCCGATCATTCTTGGCATCCTGGTCGCCACCCTGGCCAACCACGCCCTGGCCGCGACTGCCGGCTACTGGGTGTCGGACTTCCTGAGCGGGGCCTGGTTCAAGTGGGCCATCGCTATTTCGTTCATCGCCATGGCCGCCTGGGCCCTGATCCCGGACAAGGCCGATGACGAGGAAGGTCAGAGCGCCGGTCGCTACGGCGTGTTCGTGACCACGGCCATCGCCTTCTTCCTGGTCGAGATGGGCGACAAGACCCAGATCGCCACCGTCGCCCTGGGCGCGAAGTTCCACTCGATCTTCTGGGTCGCCTCGGGCACCACCCTCGGCATGATGCTGGCCAATGTCCCGGCCGTCTATCTGGGTGAGGCGGCGACCAAGGTCGTGCCGCTGAAGTACGTGCGGATGGGCGCGGCGCTGATCTTCCTGCTGCTGGGCCTCTGGCAGGTGGCCGAGCTTACGGGACTGTTGAAGTAGGCGTCGCAGCGGCTATGAGGGGCGGAGCAAGGAGTTCCGCCCCTCATGACTCAAGATCCGCGCGGCTGGGAATTCTGGATCGACCGGGGCGGCACCTTCACCGACATCGTCGCGCGGCGGCCCGACGGCGCGTTGGTCACCCACAAGCTGCTGTCGGAAAATCCCGAGCACTATGCCGACGCCGCCGTCGCGGGCGTTCGGGCGCTGCTCCCCGAGGGGGCGGTCATCGATGCGGTGAAGATGGGCACCACCGTCGCCACCAACGCCCTGCTCGAGCGCAAGGGCGAGCCTTCGGTTCTGGCGATCACGACGGGTCACGCCGACGCCTTGCGGATCGGCTACCAGGCGCGGCCCAAGCTGTTCGAGCGCCACATCGTCAAGCCGGAAGCGCTCTACGACCGCGTCGTCGAGATTGACGAGCGGATGAGCGTCGAGGGGCAGACGCTGCGGCCACTGGACGAGGGCGCGGCGCGGGCGAGCCTGCAAGCAGCTTTCGACGAAGGCTTCCGCGCCATCGCCATCGTGCTGCTGCACGGCTTCCGCTTCACCGACCACGAGGCGCGGGTCGCCGCGATCGCGCGCGAGATCGGCTTCACCCAGGTGTCGGTCAGCCATGAGGTCAGCCCGCTGATGAAGCTGGTCGGGCGCGGCGACACGACGGTGGTCGACGCCTACCTGTCGCCGATCCTGCGCCGCTATGTCGACCAGGTGGCCGATGCGCTGGGCCATGACACCCGGCTGCTGTTCATGCAGTCGAATGGCGGGCTGACCGACGCTCGGGCCTTCCGAGGCAAGGACGCCATTCTGTCCGGCCCGGCGGGCGGCGTGGTCGGCATGGCGCGGACGGCGGGCGAGGCCAGCTTTGATCGTGTCATCGGCTTCGACATGGGCGGCACCTCGACCGATGTCTGCCACTATGCCGGCCAGTACGAGCGGGCCTTCGAGACCGTGGTGGCCGGCGTGCGGATGCGCGCCCCGATGATGAACATCCATACCGTGGCGGCCGGCGGGGGCTCGATCTGTTCGTTCGACGGCGCGCGGCTGCGCGTGGGCCCGGCCTCGGCCGGCGCGGTCCCGGGACCGGCGGCCTATCGTCGGGGCGGACCGCTGACCGTCACCGACTGCAACGTCATGCTGGGCAAGCTGCGGCCGGAGTTCTTCCCCAAGGTGTTCGGCCCCAACGCCGACCAGCCGCTGGACGCCGAGGCCGTCGCGCGCGGCTTCGAGGTCGTGAGCGCCCAGATCGAAGTGGCGACCGGCAAGGCGATGACCGCTCAGGAAGTCGCCGAGGGCTTCGTCACCATCGCCGTCGAGAACATGGCCAAGGCCGTGCGGCAGATCTCCATCCAGCGCGGCCACGACGTCACCCGCTATGTCCTGGCCTGTTTCGGCGGGGCGGGCGGGCAGCACGCCTGTCTGGTGGCCGACGCCCTGGGCATGACCAAGGTGATGATCCACCCGTTCGCGGGTGTCCTCTCGGCCTACGGCATGGGCTTGGCCGACCTGCGCCTGATCCGCGAGGAGACGGTGGAGCGGCCGTTGGATGCGACCGGCGATCTGCCTGACCGCGCCAAGGCGCTGGCGACTGAGGCCGAAGCCGCCCTGCGCGCGCAGGACGTGCCGATGGCCTCGGTCGAGACCGTCGCCAGCCTGCGGGTGAAATACGCCGGGACGGATACGCCTCTGGTCACGCCATTCGGCGACGCGGACTCCATTCGCGAAGACTTCGAAGCGCTGCATCAACGCCGCTTCGGTTTCACCTCGCCGACGACGCCTTTGGTGGTCGAAACGCTGTCGGTCGAGGCGATCGGTCATTCGGACGCTGGTTCAGCGCCGGATCTTGAGGCCGGCCCGTCCAAGGACGAACCCACGCCGCTGGCCACCGTCGAAACGCGGATGGCGGGCGCCAATCGTACGACGCCGGTCTTCGACCGCGAAGCCCTGGCCGTCGGCGCCGAGGTCCTGGGCCCCGCCATCATTCGCGAAGCCACCGGCACGACGGTCGTCGAGCCCGGCTGGCGCGCCACGGTCGACGCCCGCCTGAACCTGATCCTCGACCGCGTCGTCGCCCTGCCGGCCCGCAAGGCCATCGGGACCGAGGCCGACCCGGTCATGCTGGAGGTGTTCAACAATCTCTTCATGGCCGTGGCCGAGGAGATGGGTTTCGCCCTGCAGAACACGGCCTATTCGGTGAACATCAAGGAGCGGCTCGACTTCTCCTGCGCCCTGTTCGACCGTGACGGAAACCTGATCGCCAACGCTCCGCACATGCCGGTGCACCTGGGTTCGATGGGCGATAGCGTGCGGGCGATCCGTGACGCGCGCGAGGGCGACGGCCGGGGCCCGCGGCCCGGCGACGTCTACATGCTGAACGCCCCCTACAAGGGCGGCACCCACCTGCCGGATGTGACGGTGGTCATGCCGGTGTTCGACAAAAGCCAAGCCCTGCTGTTCTACGTCGCCGCGCGCGGGCACCAGGGCGATATCGGCGGCATCACGCCGGGCTCGATGCCGCCGACCAGCAGGACGGTCGAGGAAGAGGGCGTCCTGATCGAGAACTTCCTGCTGGCCGAGGGCGGGCGGTTCCTGGAGGCGGAGACGCGGGCTTTGCTCGCCTCGGGCAAGTGGCCGGCGCGCAATCCCGACCAGAACATCGGCGACCTCAAGGCCCAGATCGCCGCCTGCGCCCGCGGCGCCGAGGCGCTGACCTCCATGGTCGCCGAGTTCGGCCAGGAGGTCGTCGAGGCCTATATGGCCCATGTCCAGGACAATGCCGAGGAAGCCGTCCGCCGCGTGCTGGCGACCCTGAAGGGCGGGGCGTTCGCCTATGAACTGGACGACGGTTCGGTTGTGAAGGTGACCGTCACGGTCGACCAGCGGACTCGCGCCGCCCGCGTCGACTTCACCGGCACCAGCGACCAGGTCCCGACCAACTTCAACGCCCCGGCCTCGATCTGTCGCGCGGCGGCGCTCTACGTCTTCCGCACCTTGGTCGACGACGAGATCCCGATGAACGACGGCTGCTTGCGGCCGGTCGAGTTGGTCATTCCCGAGGGCTCGATGCTGCGGCCGCGCCATCCGGCGGCAGTGGTGGCCGGCAATGTCGAGACGAGCCAAGTGGTGGTCGACGCCCTCTATGGCGCCTTGGGCGTGATGGCTGGGGCGCAGGGAACGATGAACAACTTTACCTTCGGCGACGAGCGGCGACAGTACTACGAGACCATCTGCGGCGGCTCGGGCGCGGGGCCGGACTTCGCCGGGACCGACGCGGTCCAGACCCACATGACCAACAGCCGCCTGACCGATCCCGAGGTGCTGGAGACCCGCTATCCGGTGCTGGTCGAGGCGTTCTCGATCCGGCGCGGGTCTGGCGGGCAGGGCGCCCATCGCGGCGGCGACGGCGTGGTGCGCAGGATCGGCTTCCGCGAGCCGATGACCGCGACCTTGCTGTCCAACCGCCGCCGCGTGCCGCCGTTCGGCCTTCAGGGCGGCGGCCCGGGCGCGGTCGGCAAGGCGTGGGTCGAGCGCGCCGACGGAACGATCCGGCCGATGGCGGCCACCGATCTCGTGGAGGTCGGCGCGGGGGACGCCATCGTCATCGAGACGCCGGGCGGCGGTGGTTGGGGAGACGTCTGATGGCCAAGGCTTCCGTGCTGTTCGTCTGCATGGGCAACATCTGTCGCTCGCCCCTGGCCGAGGGCGCTTTCCGGGTCGAAGCCGAGCGCCTGGGCCTGGAGGTCACGGTCGACAGCGCCGGGACGGGCGACTGGCACAAGGGCGATCCGCCGGATCCGCGGGCGATCGCGGTGGCGCGGCGCAACGGCGTCGACATCGGCGGCCTGAAGGCGCGCCAGGTGAAGCCCGACGACTTCCGCACCTTCACCCACATCTACGCCCTGGATCACGACAACCTGCGCGGCCTGATGCGAGTCGCGCCGCCCGACTCGACCGCGGAGGTCGGGCTGTTGCTCGATCTGGTGGAGGGCCATCGCGGCCGGGCCGTCGCCGATCCCTACTACGGCGACGACGCCGGGTTCGACGTGACTTGGAGCGACGTCGTGCTGGCGGCCCAAGCCCTGGCGCGGCGGCTGGCGCACGAGGGCTGGTCTCGAAGCTAGTGCAGCGTCGGTCGGTGCGCGTGCGAAACCGCCACCGCTGGCTCGTCGAACCGCATCGGCAGGGCCATGCCGTCATTGGCCAGCGCCGTATTCAGGAACCGCGCCATCACCGTCACGCTCTCGGGCGTGATCACCAGGCCCTCGATCAGTCGACCGGCGATCTCTGGCGAGGCGGGGCAGACCCCGCAGGCGGTGATCAGGCGTTGCTCGTCGTCGGCGTAGCCCTTGCAGCAGGGCGCGGAGACGCAGAGCGGCCGGCGGACCTGGCCCTCTATGGCGCTCATCATGAGGATGAAGGCGGCGGCCACGCGGGGCGAGACCAAGGCGCCGGCCTTCTTCGACAGGCGTTGACCGGGCTCCTCGCCCAGCACGCGGGCGGTGACCCATTGGCGCAGCATCCAGAGCAGGATCCGCTCGCCTTCGGCAAGGCCGACCGGGCCGCAGTGATTCAGGTGGGTCTCTGAGAAAGGGTCGGGCCGCACGCCGGAAATCTCCTCGCCGGGCAGGGGGCCGACACCCGCCATGGCGAACCGATCTCGGTGAGCGGCCCGACGCGTTCTTGCGAACACATCGCAACTAGACGGGAAGTGTAGTTGCGAGTCAATCGCAAAAATATATCGGCCGACCTAGCCGCCGAAGCCGCCCTTATAGCTGCCGCTGTGGGCGTAGCTGCGACCGCCGCCGAAGCCGCCGCGCGAGACCACGGAGGTGCGAGTCTGGACCTTGGGCGGCGCATTGCGGATCGCGTCCGGCGGGTCGATGCTCTCGCGACTGATGACCGTGCGGCCGGTGCTGTAGTCACGGCCCAGGCGTCCGCCCCAGGTCGAGTAGTAACCGCCGCCATAGCGGTCGTCCTGGCGATAGAGGCCGGTGCCGCGATAGCCGCCGCCGTCCAGCATCCGGCCGATCACGAAGCCGGCCAGCAGGGGCGTGAAGAAGTTGCCGCCGTTGTTGTAGCTGCGCGGCACGCAGTTGCCGGCGCCATAGACCTCCTCGCACGAGGCGCGGGCCTCGAAGCGCGGGGCGTCCTTGGCGTCGTCCTTCTGGGCGGCGGCGTAGGAGGTGTCGCACTGGGCGTCGGAGACCTCGTTGGCCGCCTTGCACTCTTCCAGGGTCTTGTAGCTGAAGGCCTCGACCTGCTCGCCCTTGTTGGGATCCCAGCTGGCCTGGCCCGCGGGTTCGTCGCACCCGGACAGGGTCAGGGCTGTGGCGCCGGCCAGCATGGTGGTCAGCTTCAGCGAGCTCGAGCGTTTGCGCGGGGTCATCGCTCAGGTCCTCAGGAGGTCATGCAGGCGGCGTTGAGCAGGCCGACCACGATGGAGATGCCGGCCAGGTAGACGCCGATCGCGATCTCGTTGTTTTCAACGCGGACCTGGACGTCGCGCAGGGCGACCAGACGCACGATGCTGAAGGCGGAGATTTGAACGACGCCGGCCACCGTGGCCCAGGCGGCGAACTCCGGCAGGCTGACCGTGTGGCTGAGCGCCGAGGCCAGGGGCAGGGCGTAGCCGACCAGCGCACCTGCCAGGGCGATGGCGGCCGTCACGTTGCCGGCCCGGATCAACGCTTTCTCGTTGTAGGGCGTGATCCACTGGTAGATGTACTTGAAGGCGATGGTGAACAGGCCCGCCACGACGAAGGCGAGCAGAAACGCCGTCGCGCCGTCCTGGAATCCGGTGAAGTCGAACATCGCGTTGGCCCCTCAGGCTCGGAACTCGCCCACCGACAGCGGCAGGCCGATCATCGTCTCGTGGCTCACGTCCTTGCTGTCCTCGGGCTCCAGCGTGAGCGCCAGCAGGAGTTCGCGCCCGTCGCCGCCGGCGAGGTCGCGGTTGAACAGCATGGTGGTCTGGAACAGCCGTCGGTCGGGCCGTGAGGCGTCGCGGTCGTAATAGACGTCCTCCCAGAGGGTCACGGGATCCTGCTCGGCGGCCTCGTCGCCGAACCACAGGCGGGTGTAGGCGGGCAGGCTCTCGGGCTGGAACGTGCGGGCGCGCAGGCGCTGGGTCCAGAGGTCGCGGTCGGCGCGGTCGGCGGGATACTCGCTGGCCCATGGGACGAAGACAGTGAAGTCGTTGGCCTTCTGACCCTCGCGGTCGTCCGAGACGACCTGGAAAAGGATCTCGTCATCCGTATAGAAGCGGTGCACGAACGCGCCATCGTTCAGCTGGATCAGGCCCTGGGCGGTGATCTCCAGCGTGTCGCGGTCGAGGGCGAACTTGGTCTCGGCTCCGAACCGGCGCCAGGCCAGCGGATCCAGCACCACGGTCCGGCCGATCGTGACATTGCGGATCACGGGCAGGGCGGGCTTGGCCTCGCCGCCTTTGTTGCCGAAAAGCTTTCCGAACATCGCGGTGCGCGTGCCCTCAAAAACCTGCTCGGGCCGCTTATCTGACAAGCGACGCCGAATTGCCCGACGGCGCGCTTGCCCCGGCCCTGTTCAAGGAACAAGGTCGGGCCCAGGCGCACTGAGCGTGGCGAGCCGCGCTCGGGGGTGAACTAATGCGCAGCATGACGCTGAACGACGCCTTGTCAAGCGTACATGTTATGCGTACATGTAACGCATGCCTGCCAAACCGACCCGAAGCGCCCAGGCCGCTGAAAGAACCCGAGCGTGGCGCGAAGCCCGTCGGAACGCTGGCTTCGTGAAGATCGAAGTCTGGGCGCCGGCGGCGTGCAAGCCCGACATCCTTTCGGCCGTCCAAGCCATCGTCGTCGAGTCGGTCCGCGGGCCGACCCTGGCAACCAACCCCCATCCTCCCAAGGGCGTCAGACACATGGACTCCGTTATCGACACCGCCTGGACGATCCACAACTTGCGCGACGCGCTGGTGGAAAGCGCCCTCGTGCGCGAGGGCGAGTTGACCGCCACCGTCGTCGAGGGCGTCGAGCCCGTGCTTCAGGTCACGATGCACGAGTTCGGCGATCTGCCGATCTATGTCAGCGGCGGCGAGCTGCAACTGGTCGTATCGACCCTGTTGTGGCCCTGCGACGAGCAGAACGACCGCGCCGCCTTCAACGAGTTCCTGCTCAAGGCCCAGAAGATCGTGCCGCTGTCGAATTTCGGCATCACCAGCGTCGACGGTCGTGACTATTACGAGCTGATGGGCGAGATCTCGTCCAAGACCACCCTGCAGACGCTGATCATCGAGCTGCGCACCCTGGCCGACAACGCCATCGCCGCCGCCAGCGACCTGCGCGACACCTTCGAAAAAAGCCGCGCGACGGCCGCCTAAGAATTCGGACCTGGAGACTTACTGATGTCGATCTGGAGCAAGCTCTCGGCCCTGTTCCGTGGGACCGCGCATGACGGCGCGCAGACCATCGTGGACGCCAACGCCCTGAGGATCCTGGACCAGGAAATCCGCGACGCCGACAACGCCCAGGGCAAGGCCCGGGACGAGCTGGCCAAGCTGGTCGCTCGCCGCCGTTCGCTGGAGACCGAGGTCGCCCAGCTGACCGACCAGTCGCGCAAGTATGAGTCCTCGGCCCGCGCGGCGATGAACAAGGGCGACCAGGCCCTGGCCCTGGAAGTCGCCCAGCGCATCGCCGACCTCGAGAAGGACGCGGGCCAGAAGGCCACGCAGATGACCGAGCTGCGCACGGCCGAGGAAAAGCTGCGCACGATCATCGCCCAGACCGACACCAAGGTCGAAGCCCTGCGCCGCGAAATCGAGATCGTGAAGGTCAACGAGAGCGTCCAGAGGGCTCAGGCCGCCGTGATCTCGCGTTCGGGCTCGGCCAGCGGCGTCGTCGGCTCGGCGGCCGACAGTCTCAAGCGCATCAAGGAGCGCCAGTCGGTCCGCGAGGAGCAGTTCCGCCTGCACAGCGAGTCGGAAGATCGCAAGACCGGCGCGGATCTGGACGCCAAGCTGGCGGCCGCCGGCATCCTGCCGGGCGGCGGCGGCGCCGAGGACGTGCTGGCCCGCCTGATGGCCCCGAAGGACGAGGCGCTGCCAGCCCCGATGCTGGCCATCGAGGACAAGGTGAAGGTCAATAAGGGCGGTTCGGACGCCTGATGCGCCGTCTCACCCTGACGCCTCGGCCCGACTGGAAGTCCAAGGCCGAGGCGGTCGGCTTCACTTGGCATCACGCCGACGGTCGTCGCTATTGGGACGAACGGGCCGCCTACGCCTTCACGCTGGAGGAGGTCGAGGGCCATCTGGAGCCCGCGACCGAGGCGCTGCACAAGCTGTGTCTGGATCTGGTCGACGACGCGGTGAAGAGCGACGCCCTGATGGCGCGACTGCAGATCCCGGAAGCCTCGCGCGATTTGGTCGCCGCCTCGTGGAAGGCGCGCGACCCGTCGCTCTACGGACGCTTCGACTTCTTCTACGACGGGGCCGAGCCGCCCAAACTCTACGAGTACAACGCCGACACCCCGACCAGCATCTATGAGGCCGGCGTGTTCCAGTGGTTGTGGCTTGAGGATCTGATCCAGCAGGGTCTGCTCCCGGAGAGCACGGACCAGTTCAACAGCCTGCACGACCAGTTGGCCGACCGCTTCAAGGCGATCTTCCCGAACGGCGGCTTCGTCCACTTCGCCAGCGATCCCGACTTCGTTGAGGACCGCCAGACCGTTCGGTTCCTGGAGGACATGGCCAGGCTGGCGGGCCTGGAGCCGAAGTTCGTGCCGATGACGCAGATCGGCCTCGACGCCGACGGCCGCTTCGTCGACCAGGACAACTACATCGTCGGCGCGATGTTCAAGCTGTACCCCTGGGAAGACATGCTGCGCGAGCCTTACGCGGCCAATATCGCGGCCTCCAAGACCTTGTTCCTGGAGCCGCCGTGGAAGGCGGTGCTGTCGAACAAGGCGCTGCTGCCTCTGCTATGGGAGCGCCATCCGGGCCACCCGAACCTGCTCGAGACCTATTTCGACGATGATTCCAGGGTCGAGCGGTTAGGAAGCAGCTACGCCCGCAAGCCGCTGTTCAGCCGCGAGGGCGCCAATGTCGAGCTCTGGAAGGACGGCCGCAAGGGCCGGGTGCTGGACCAGGGTTATGGCGAGGAAGGCTGGATCCGCCAGGAACTTAAAGCCCCGCCCAAGTTCGGCGTGAACTATCCGGTGGTGGGCTCCTGGGTGATCGGCGACCAGCCCGCCGGCATCGGCGTGCGCGAGGACCGCGGCCGGGTGACGCGGGACCGCTCGCGGTTCATCCCTCATATCATCGAAGGCTAGGGGCCGAACCTCGACCGCGACAAGCTCAGGGGCAGGACAAGGCGTGGTGCTCGCCATCTGTTTCAGAGATCGCGGAGGATCCGCGCCGCTTCCGCGACGGCTGCCTCATCTGTGTCCCGCAGCTCCGGCGGCACGAAGCCCATCTCGCTGAGCCTTGATCCCGGAGCCGCTCCCGGAATCTGACCTCCAAACGAGCCGTGCACCTCGCGCACGCCGGTCCGCCGCACCAGTTCGGCCACGTTCGATGGTCGCACGCCCGCGCCGGCCAGGATGCCGATGCGTCCGTCGGCCTGTCGCACCAGTTCGGCGATCCGTTCCGCGCCCGCCTGCGCTGTCAGGGCGCCGCCAGAGGTCAGCACCCGCTCGAAGCCGAGGGCGATCGCGGCTTCCAAGGCCACGGACTGTTCGGGAACGAGGTCGAACGCGCGATGCAGGCTCAGGCCCAGCCCCTGACTGTGCTCGACCAGCATTTCCAACGCGTCCAGGTCCAGCTGGCCATCGGGCAGGTTGGCCCCGATGACGACGCCCGCGAGGCCGTATTCTCGCACCGCGTCGATATCCCGCCGCATGTGATCCAGATCGCCGGCGTCGTAGCAGAAGTCGCCATTCCGTGGGCGGATCATCGGATAGATCGGGATCGGCGCTTTCGCCGCTTGAGCCATCAGGCCGGGCGCCGGGGTCAGGCCCTGTAGCGCCAGCGCCGCGCAAAGTTCGATCCGATCCGCGCCGCCGGCGATCGCCGCCGCCAGTCCGGCGGGCGTGTCGACACAGACTTCCAGAAGAATGCGGTCGGCGGTCATGGTCCTGCTCCAGGTCGTGCTAGGGATTCGCGCGATCTTGTTGGAGCACACGAGCATGATGAATCGTAGAGGCCTGATCGGCGCCTCCCTGGTCGGATCGGCGATGCTGGGCGCCAAGGCGTCCGCCGCGGAGGGCGGCGTCAAGCTGGACGGGCCGTGCGTCATCTCCACGTGGGACTTCGGCGTGGCCGCCAACCAGGCCGCCTGGGCGGTGCTGTCCAAGGGCGGTCGGGCGCTGGACGCCGTCGAGGCCGGCGCGCGCGTGCCCGAGCAGGACCTGAAGAACCACAGCGTCGGTCGCGCTGGCTATCCCGACCGCGACGGCCATGTCTCGCTGGACGCCTGCATCATGGACGAGCTGGGCAACTGCGGCGCGGTCGCGGCCCTGGAGCACATCGCCCACCCGATCTCGGTCGCGCGAAAGGTCATGGAGAAGACCCCGCACGTGATGCTGGTCGGGGCCGGCGCCCTGCAGTTCGCGCTGGAGCAAGGCTTCCCGCGCGAGGAACTGCTGACCCCGGAATCCAGGATCGCCTGGGAGGCCTGGAAGAAGGACGCCAAGTACGAACCCAAGGCCAATAGCGAGGTCGGCGACTACGGCAAGACCTCCGGCCAGCTGGGCACGCCGGGCGGGGCCAACAACCACGACACCATCGGCATGCTGGCCATCGACGCCAAGGGAAACATCGCCGGCGCCTGCACCACCAGCGGCATGGCCTGGAAGATGCGCGGCCGGGTGGGGGACAGCCCGATCATCGGCGCGGGCCTCTATGTCGACAACGAGGTCGGCGGCGCCACCTCGACCGGGGTTGGCGAGGAAGTGATCCGCAATGTCGGCAGCTTCCTGGTCGTGGAGCTGATGCGCCAGGGCCGCTCCCCAGAGGCCGCCTGCCGCGAGGCCGTCGAGCGCATCCTGAAGAAAAAGCCGAACGCCAAGGAATTCCAGGTTGGCTTCCTGGCCGTCAACAAGCAGGGCGAGGTCGGAGCCTGGGCGATCCAGAGCGGCTTCAGCTACGCCCTGTGCGACGGCAAGAAGCAGGACCTGCTGCTGCCCGGCAAAGCCACGTACCAACTCACCTCCTAAAGAGGGTAGGCGGCGGCAGAACGTGGTTATAGCGTGCCGGCCCAAACATTCGGAGGAGACCGCCATGTGCGATGACGACATCCATCCAGGCCTCGTGCACGACCCCCGCCTTTCGCGTCGCGCCTTCGGTCTGCTGACGGTCGCGGCCACCGGCGCCGCCACGGTCGCCCGCGCCGATGACACGGTCGAGGAAAAGGACGTCGAGGTGAAGACGCCGGATGGCGTGGCCGACGCGGCGCTCTTCTATCCGAAGGCCAAGGGCAAGTACCCGGCGGTGCTGCTGTGGCCCGACGTCATGAGCCTGCGGCCGGTGTTCCGCGACATGGGCCGCCGCCTAGCCGCGGCCGGCTATGTGGTGCTGGTCCCCAACCTCTATTACCGCGTCAAGAAGGCGCCGGTGGTCGAGGGGACGTTCAACTTCGCCAACCCCGACGATCGCGCCAAGCTGACGCCGCTGCGCGCCTCGGTGACCACGGAGGGCACGTTCAAGGACGCGGCCGCCTACATCGCCTTCCTCGACGCGCAGGCCAAGACCGACAAGGCCAAGAAGGCCGGCGTGCAGGGCTACTGCATGGGCGGTCCGCTGTCGTTCCGCACGGCCGGCGCGGTCCCGGGCCGCATTGGCGCGGTGGCCAGCTTCCACGGCGGCGGTCTGGTCACGGACAAGGAGGACAGCCCGCACCTGCTGATCCCCAAAACCCAGTCCGCATACCTGATCGAGATCGCCGACAACGACGACAAGCAGGACCCGACCGCCAAGGACAAGCTGAAGTCCGCCTTCGAGGCCGCCAAGCGGCCGGCCCAGGTCGAGGTCTTCGCCGGCGCCGCTCACGGTTGGACGGTGAAAGGCAGCCAAGTCTACAACGAGGCCGCCGCCGAGACGGCCTGGAGCAACCTGCTGGCGCTGTACAAGAAGGCGCTGGCCTAGGAACGTCGCGTCGCGCCTCTCTCGCCGGACGGGGGAGGGAGGCGCGATGAACAGCCTCGAAATCGCGCAGAGAAAAGGCAGGACCTGTCCTCACGACTGGAACTCCGCCGCCCCGTCGTCGTGGGCGTTGACGCATCCGGACGATGCATCGATAGCGTCGAGCCATGACCGACACCGCCGCCCGACAGGACGCCCAGATCGCCGGAGCCAACGCGTGAGACTGCTGGCCGCCGTTCTCGCCGCGCTTGCCCTCGCGGGCGGCGCCAGGGCGCAGGTTCCCGCCACCGCCCCGATCAAGGTCAAGGTCTTCGTCGCCGCCATGTTCGAGATCGGCGAGAACACCGGCGACCGCGCCGGCGAGTTCCAGCCCTGGTACGAGCGCTATTGGCGCCAGAGCGCGCCCAAGATCGTCAAGGGCGCTCTGAAGCCCGTCTACTGCAACCCCGACGGGGTCTGCGGCTCGACCCTGGGTATGGGCAAGGTCAATGCGTCGGCCTCGATGCAGGCCATCCTGCTGGATCCGGCCTACGACTTTTCACAGACCTATTTCGTCCTCAGCGGCGTCGGCGGGACGCCGCCTTCGCGCGGGACGATCGGCGACGTTTCCTGGGCGACCTGGCTGGTCGACTATGACCTCGGCCATCGCTGGGCGCCCGAAGAGAACACGCCCGGCGCGCCGACCTTCATGCCGCGCGCCGGCTACGAGGAGTATCGCCGCTTCAAGCTCGACCCGATCCTGGTCGGCTGGGCCGTGCGGTTGTCCAGGGGCGCTCCCATGCAGGACAGCGACGACGCCCGCCGCTACCGCATGCGCTATGCCGACGCCCGGGCGCGCGCGGCGCCCTCCGTCATGGTCGGCACGCACATGACCGGCGACACATTCTTCCACGGTCCCGGCCTGTCGAAGGAGGCCCAGTCCATCGCCAAGCTCTACGGCGCCGACGACTATGTGATCACCGAGATGGAGGCCGCCGCTCTGGCCCTGGTGATCAAGCGCCAATGGGGAACTGGGCGCATCTTGAGCCTGCGCGGGGCGGTCAACTTCGACCAGGGCGCGCCGGGTGAAACAACCCTGCAGCATCTCGACCCGGCGCCTGGGCAAACAGCCGGCGGCTTCGCCGAGACCGTCGCCAATATCGGCGTGGTCGGCGCGCGCGTCGTGGACCACATCGTCGCCGACTGGCCGCGCTGGCGGGATGGCCCACCGCCCCTCTGAGCCGCCTCCCAATGAGCGGCGCAAGACTCGAGCGGCGCCGCCCTTGCGATGAGATAGGTAGGATGCTATCTAATTTAGATAGGAAGCTACCTATTTAATCGATCGTTGTTCCATGATCTCCATTCGCACCCTTGATGAACGCGCCTTCGCCCAGGGCCTGCTGCGCCTGGCGCGGATCTATCGGCGGGAGGTCAATCGCGCCCTGGCCGCGCATGGCATTTCGGACGCCAAGGCGATGCCGGTGCTGCACATCGCCCGCGCGGGCGGCGGCATGCGCCAGGGCATGCTGGCCGAGGAGATCGGGGTGGAGGGGCCGTCCCTGGTCCGGATTCTCGATCAGTTGAGCCAGGCGGGTCTGGTCGAGCGCCGCGACGATCCCTCCGACAAGCGGGCCAAGACGCTGCACCTCACATCCGAGGGCCAGGCGCTGGCGGCGGTGGTCGAGGATGCCGTGCAGGTGGTCCGGGCTCAACTGCTGGCCGACGTCGGCGACGCCGATCTCGCCGCCGCCGTACGGACCTTCACCGCGTTCGAAGCCGCCTTGAACGCGGCTGCCGGGCAAGGGGCGTAGAGCGCTTCCACCATGTTCCCCAAGTTCGATCGGCATACGCTGCTGTTCTCGGCGAACAGCTTCGCGGCGGCGATGCTCGCCCTCTATATCGGCTTCGCTCTGGGCCTTCCGCGCCCCTACTGGGCGATGACCACGGCCTATATCGTCAGCCAGCCGCTGGCGGGGGCCGTGCGCTCCAAGGCGCTGTACCGCGTGCTGGGCACCGTGCTCGGCGCGGCCGCCGCCGTCGCCCTCGTGCCCAATCTCGTCAACGCGCCGGTGCTGCTGTGCCTGGCCCTGGCCCTGTGGGTCGGCGGCTGTCTGACCATCTCGCTGCTGGACCGCACCCCGCGTAGCTACCTCCTGATGCTGTCCGGCTACACGGCCGCGATCATCGGCTTTCCCAGCGTCAATCAGCCAGGCGCGATCTTCGATGTCGCCGTCTCGCGGGTGATCGAGATCGGCCTGGGCATTCTCTGCGCCACCCTGATTCACAGCCTGGTCTTCCCGCGTCCGGTCGGGACGGTGCTGAAGCAGCGCCTCTCCACCTGGCTGGGGGAGGCCGACCGCTGGGCGCTGGACGTGCTGCATGGCGAGGACGGCGAGGCTATCGCCCGCGACCGCCGCCACCTAGCCGCCGCCGCCAGCGAGATCCAGATGCTGGCCGTCCACCTGCCGTTCGACACCTCGCGCCTGCGCGAGACCACCGGCGTAGTCCGAGCCCTACACGAGCGCATGCTGGTGCTGATCCCGCTGCTGTCGGGCCTAGCCGACCGCATGGAGGCCCTGCGTGAGGTTCGCGACGACCGCGTCCGCGCCGCTCTGAACGCGGTCACGGCCTGGATCGAGGCCGGTTCGCCCCGCGACCGGGGTCTCGACCTGATCGAGCGCCTGGACAAGCTGGCCGCCCACCGCCGCGGCTCGGCGTGGTCGGCCCTGCTGATCGAGAGCCTGCTGGCGCGCCTGTCGGCGACCGTCCGAGCCCTGGCCGAGGGCCACGCCCTGATGGCCCGCTTCGACGATCCCGACGCGCCGCTGTCGCCCGGCCTGGAGGCCTCGACCCGCGCCAAGGGGCAGCGCGCGATGCACGCCGATCTGCCGCTGGCCTTGCTGTCGGGCGGGGCGGCGGCGATCGCCATCCTGCTGTCCTGCGCGACCTGGATCCTGGCCGGCTGGGGCGACGGCGCCGCCGCCCCGGTCATGGCGGCCGTGTTCTGCTGCTTCTTCGCGGCGATGGATGATCCGGTGCCGGCCATCAAGAGCTTCGGCGTCTACACCCTGCTCTCCCTGCCGCTGTCGGCGATCTACATGTTCGCCATCTTGCCCGCGATCGACGGCTTTCCGTTGCTGGTCCTGACCATGGCCCCGCCGCTGCTGTTCCTGGGCCTCTACATCCCCGACCCGCGCCGGGCAGGCGCGGCCCTGGCGGTATTGATGGGCTTCTCCAACGCCCTGGCCTTGCAGGAGACGTTCAGCGCCGACTTCGCGAGCTTCCTGAACGGCAATCTGGGCCAGTTCGTCGGCCTGTTGTTCGCGATCATCGTCACGGCCGGCTTGCGGTCGATGGGCGTGGACGCCAGCGCCCGGCGCCTGCTGGTCCGCACCTGGAAGAGCCTGGCCCGCCTGGCCCGCGCCCGTCAGGCGCCCGAGGCGGCCGCCTTCGCCGCCATCCTGGTCGACCGCCTGGGTATCCTGACCCCCAAGCTGGCCGAGGCCGGCGCGCGCCACGACTTCGTCGGCGTCGACGCCCTGCGCGACCTGCGGGTTGGCATGAACCTGGTCGCCGTCCAGGCGGCTCGGCCGGACCTACCGCCCGAGGGCAAGGACCGGCTGGACGCCGCGCTCGACGGCGTCGGCGACCACTTCGCCGCCCTGGCCGCCGGAGCGGCCCGGAAACCCAGCGACGAGCTGCTGGCCCGTATCGACGCGGCCCTGCGCGGGCTGTCGATCGCCTCGGCCGCTTCGGCGGTGCAGGGCGTGTCGGGCCTGGTCGGCCTGCGCCGCAACCTCTTCCCCGAGGCTCCGGCCTTCGTTCCGGAGATCGCCCGATGATCGGTGAGTTCGCTATCGACGGGGTCTTCCTGTCGTCCGTCCTGGTCTCGGCCGTGATCGCGCTGGCCGCCTCGTTCGTGCTGCGCCGCGTGCTGTCGAAGGTCGGGGCCTACCGCTTGGTCTGGCATCCGGCGCTGTTCGACACCGCCCTGTTCGTCATCCTCTGGGCCGTCGTCGTGACGGTTCCTTCGCCCCTGAAATTCTGAAGTTCGGACCGCATGCCTCCGTTGAAGACCGTTCTACCGACCACAGCCCGCGCCGCCGTCACCGGCGTCGTCGTCATCGCCGCCCTGGTTGGCGGCAAGGCGCTGTGGACCCACTACCAGGTCGATCCCTGGACCCGCGACGGCCGCGTCCGGGCCGATGTCGTGCAGGTAGCTCCCGACGTCTCGGGCCTGGTCACCCGCGTCGACGCCGTCAACGACCAGACGGTCAAGGCCGGCCAACCGCTGTTCTATGTCGACCGCGAGCGCTACGCCCTGGCCTTGCGTCAGGCCGACGCCGCCGTCGAGGCCCAGCGTGCGACCCTCGCTCAGGCCCGTCGAGAACTGGCGCGCAACCGAACCCTCGGCGAACTGGTGGCCGGCGAGGTCACCGAGCAGAGCCTGTCCAAGGTCGAACAGAGCCAGGCGGCCCTCTTCCAGGCCCTGGCCGCCCGCGATGTCGCGGCCCTGAACCTGGAACGTACGGTGGTGGCGGCTCCCACTGACGGCTTCCTGTCGGACCTCACCCTGCGCGCCGGCGACTACGTCACCGCAGGCAAGCCGGTCCTGGCCCTGATCGACAGCCGCTCGTTCCGGGTCGAGGGCTATTTCGAGGAGACCAAGCTGTCGTCCTTGCGCATCGGCCAGCCGGTGACCGTCAAGGTCATGGGCGACGATCGACCGTTGAAGGGCCACATCCAGTCGATCGCCGCCGGCATCGAGGATCGCGACCGGGCCGCCAGCGGCAACCTGCTGCCCAACGTCAACCCCACCTTCAGCTGGGTTCGCCTGGCCCAGCGCGTGCCGGTGCGGGTAGCCTTGGACCAAACCCCGCGCGATCTGCGCCTGATCGCCGGCCGAACCGCCACCGTCGCGGTCGTGGGAGCCGGTCGATGAGCCCGCTGAAAGTCCTGGCGGTCGCCGGCTCGCTGCTGGCCTTGACCGCTTGCACGGCGGTCGGGCCGAACTACAAACTGCCCGCCGAGGCCAAGATCAACGCCCCGACGGCCCAGGGGCCGTTCCTGGGCGCGGCCTCGAAGGCGGTCAGCCAGGCCCCGGTCCCGGCCGGCTGGTGGAAGCTCTATGACGACCCGGTTCTGAACAGCTTGGTCGAAGAGGCCTTGAGGGCCAACACCGACCTGCGCGTCGCCGCCGCCAACCTGGCGCGGTCCCAGGCCATCGCCGGCGAGGCCGACGACGCGGGCGGCTTCAAGCTCGGCGCCTCGGCGGGCGCTATGCATTCTCGGGAGTCGGGCGAGCAGTACCTGCTGACCGAACAGCTGCCGGTCGAGAACCTGGCCGACGCAGGGGTGAAGGTCTCCTATCAAGTCGACCTAGTGGGTCGGATCAGGCGCGCCGCCGAGGCCGCCCATGCCGACGCCGAGGCCAGCCAGGCGGCCCTCGACCTGGCCCGCGTCAGCGTCGCCGCCGACGTCGCCCGCGCCTATGTCGAGGCCTGCGCCAACGGCCACGAACTGGCTGTCGCCCAGCACGCGGTCGACCTGCAGTCGCGCAGCCTGGACGTCACTCGCAAGCTGATGAGGGCGGGCAGGGGGACGGCCGTCGATCTGTCCCGCGCCCAGGCCCAGCTGGATCTCTCCCGCGCCAGCCTGCCGACCTACCAGAGCCGGCGACGCGCGGCGCTCTACAGGCTGGCGACCCTGACCGGAAAGCCGCCGGCCGAGTTTCCCAAGGCGGTCGAGGCCTGCGTTCATCCGCCGATCCTGACCCAGCCGATCCCGGTCGGCGACGGGGCGGCCCTGCTGAAGCGCCGCCCCGACGTGCGCCAGGCCGAACGAACCTTGGCCGGCGCCACGGCCCGGATCGGCGTCGCCACGGCCGCGCTCTATCCGAACGTCACCCTGGGCCTCGGCGCGGGCTCGACGGGCCTGCTGGCCGACATCGGCCAGGCGCCGGCCAACCGCTGGGGCCTGACCTCGCTGATCACCTGGACCCTGCCGGGCGAGGCCGAACGGGCTCGCATCCGCCAAGCCGAGGCTGGCGCGGACGGCGCGCTGGCCCGGTTCGATGGGGTGGTTCTGAATGCCCTGCGCGAGACCGAGACCAGCCTGGACGCCTACGCCCACGACCTGCGGCGCCAGGCGGCTCTGAGGGCGGCCCGCGACCAGGCCGTCCTCGCCGAGACCCAGGCCCAGACGCTCTACCGCGCCGGCCGCAGCCCCTACCTGGCCGGCCTCGACGCCCAGCGCGTCCTGGCCCAGTCGGAAGCGGCCCTGGCGACGGCCGACAGCCAGGTGGCCACCGACCAGGTCAACCTGTTCCTGGCCCTGGGCGGCGGCTGGGAACGATAGCGGCGCGGTGCGGCTTTGGGCTAAGCATAACCCTCCGCCACAGTAGAGTTCGCCCGTGCCGTTTGACGTCCCGCCGCCCTCGGTTTCCACGGTCGTCGTCGAGCCGCCGCGGCTGCTGCCGCTGGCCGGGCAGGAGGCCTTCTCGACAGCCTACTATGACGGCGCCGAGCTGGGGGCCCAGGCGCGGCTGGACGATGTCTTGAAGACAACGCCCGGCGTGTCGCTGTTCCGCCGCACCGGCAGCGACGCGGCCAACCCGACCATCCAGGGGCTTTCCCTGCGGGGTGTCGCGCCGTCCGGCGCGGGCCGGGCGCTGGTCACCTTGGACGGAGCGCCGCAGAATGATCCGTTCGGCGGCTGGGTGATCTGGACCGCGCTCCCGGGCGAGGGCCTGTCCGGCGCCACGGTCGTGCGCGGCGCGGGGGCGGGACCCTACGGGGCCGGCGCCCTGACCGGCGTGGTGGCCCTGCGCGAACGGGCGGCCGGTGGCGGCCTGACCAGCTTCACGGCCGAGGCCCGCGAGCGCGACGGTTGGCGCGTGGCCGGGACCTTCGGAACCCAGCACCTGCTGCTGACCGCCAGCGGCTCGCGCACCGACGGCTATCGCCCCGTCCGGGGCGCGGCGGCCGGCGCGGCCGATGCGCCGACGACGCTTGAGGACGGCTCGATCGCCGCCCGGGTGCAAGGCGACCTCGGCGGCGCGCGCTGGGCGATCCGCGCGGGCGCCTTCCAAGAGAGGCGAGACGCGGGCCTGGTCGGCGCGCGGTCGAACGCCACCGGCGCCTCCTTGGCCGTGACCGTGGCCGGCGACGACTGGCGCGTACAGGCCTGGGCGCGCCGGAGCGATCTCGAAAACACCTCCGTCGCCGTCGCCGCCGGCCGCGTCGGCGCGACCCCCGCCAACGATCAGTATTCGACCCCGGCCAGCGGCTATGGCCTCAACGCCGCCTGGCAGGGCGCGCTGGGGGAATGGACGTGGGAGCTAGGCGGCGACGCCCGCATGACCGAGGGTGAGACTCACGAGCGCTTCCGCTACATGGCCGGCGTCTTCACCCGCCAGCGCGCGGCCGGCGGCCGGACCCTGGTGGGCGGGGGCTATGCCGAGGCCGCCTGGAACCGACCGGATTTCTCCCTGGTCGCCGGCGCGCGGCTGGACGGCTGGCGCGCCTATGACGGCGTCCGGCGCGAGCGGGACACGGCCACCGGAGCCTTGACCGTGGACGCCCCGCCGGCCAACGCCTCGGGCGCGACGCCGACGGGGCGCATCGGCTTGCGTTGGCGCTTGGCGGGCGAGACCTGGGCGCGGGCGGCGGCCTATGCCGGGTTCCGCCCCCCGACGCTCAACGAATTGCATCGCCCGTTCCGGGTCGGCAACGATATCACGGAGGCCAACGCCGCCCTGAAGCCCGAGACCCTTTACGGCGTAGAGACCGGCCTGTCCGGCGCGGGCGCCGTGACGTGGAACCTCGGCGTCTTCTACAATCAGGTCCGGGACCCGATCACCAACGTCACTATCGGCATCGGCCCGGGGACCTTTCCGATCGCCGGTTTCATCCCGGCGGGCGGCGTGCTCCGGCAGCGCCAGAACGCCGGCCAGATCAACGCCTATGGTCTGGAAGCCGACGTCGCCGCCGACCTGTCGCCTGCCTGGACCGTGCGCGCCGCCCTCTCGGCGACCCACGCCCGCATCGACGGCGGCGCGGCGGCGGCTCAGCTGACCGACAAGCGCCCCGCCCAGGCCCCGGCGCTGACGGTCACCGCGGGCGCGCGCTGGCGGCCGCTGGAGCGCCTCCGGTTCGACGCCGACCTGCGCTACGAGAGCAAGCGGTTCGAGGACGATCTGAACCAGCGGGCGCTGAAGGCCGGGACCAGTCTGGACCTGCGCGCCGGCTGGATGCTGTCGCCGAGCACCGAGGTTTATCTGGCCGCGGACAACGCCCTCGACGCCAACCTCGCGGTTGGTCAGACAGCGGACGGCGTCACCAGCTATTCCGCACCGCGCACGATCTATATCGGCTTCGCCCTGAGACTTTAGACCTCGCCGCCGATCCGCTCGATCTCGGCGGCCAGGGCCGCCAGGTCCAGGACATGCAAGGTGCGGCCGGTCTGGCGGACGATCTCCAGGCTGGCCAGGCGATTGAGCTCGCGGGTGACCGGTTCGCGCTGGCTGCCCAGCAGGGCGGCGAGCTCGGCGTGGGTGGGGCAGGGGTGGATGACGCCGGTCTGGCCGTCCTCGCTATTGGCTGCGGCCAGGCGCAGGATCTCGATATCGACGCGGCAGGCGACCGAGACGGCGGTCAATTCGAACAAGCGGTCCGTCAGCGAACGGGTCAGTCCGGCCATGTCTTCCAGCAGCGCCCGCATGAAGCGCGGCGAGTCCTCGAACAGGCGCCGGACCAGACTCTGGGGCAGGCGGGCGAGACGGGAATCCTCGATCGCGACGATGTTGGCCGAGCGCGGCAGGCCGTCTATTGCCGAGATCTCGCCGAAATAGCCACCGGGAGTGATCCGGCGATAGCCGACCTCGCGCCCCGACTTGGCGTACTGGTTGGCCAGTAGCAGGCCGTCCAGCAGCAGATAGACGCCGCCGTCCTGGTCGCGGCGCTGCAGAATCATCTCGCCCTTGCCGTAGGATCGCTGCTCGATCGACGGCGCCAGGGCCTCGATCTCTTCGCGCGACATGTGCCGGAAGATCTTGTTGGCGCGATAGTCTTTGGACGGCTGCTCGAACATCGTATGGCTGATGGCGCGGGGGGGCGATGATGGAATCACGGTCATCGGGTACGCTCCTGCCGTCGAGTGGGGCGACGCATGAATAGCCGACAGCGGTACAAGGCCTTTATCAGCTATAGTCACCGCGACCGCAAAGCCGCCGAGTGGCTGCATCGGGCGCTTGAGACCTATCGCGCGCCGCGCGCCCTGGCGAGCGCCGACCGGTCCTTGCGTCCCATATTCCGCGATCGGGACGAGCTGAGCGCATCGGCCAACCTCAACCAGGTCATTCGCGATGCGCTGGACCTGTCCGACGCGCTGATCGTGCTGTGCTCGTCCGCCTCCGCCGCCTCGCGGTGGGTGGACCAGGAGGTGGCCTACTTCCTGACGGGCGGAGGCCCCGAACGAATCCTCTGCGTGATCACGCCCGATACGCCGCCCACGACCGCGCTGGGCGAAATCCTGCCGCCTTCGCTGCGTGCGGCCTTGCCGGCGGGCGTCGAGCCGCTGGCCGTCGATCTGCGGCCCGACGCCGACGGCAAGCGCCTGGCCCGGTTGAAGATCGCCGCCCGCCTGCTCGGTGTCAGCCTCGACCGGCTGGTGCAGCGCGACGCGCGTCGCCGTCTGCGGGTTATGGCGGCGTTCACCACCGTGGCGATGGCCGTGACCGTGGGCATGGGCGCCATGACCGTGGTCACGCTGAAGTCGCGCCAGATCGCCCGTGAGCAGCGCGACGAGACCGAGGCGCTGGTGGCCTACATGCTGGGCGACCTGCGCCAGCAACTGGAGCCCGTAGGTCGCCTTGATCTGCTGGACGGGGTCAGCGCCAAGGTGCTGGCCTACTACGGCAAGTCGCGCACGGACCGCCTCGACGACAAGGCCCTGGCCCAGCGCGCCAAGGCCCAGACCCTGCTGGGCACGATCCGCGAGCAGCGCGGCGACCTGGCCGGCGCGGAGGACGCCTTCGGTCAGGCGGCGGCGACCACCCACGCCCTGGCGGCGCGCGATCCCAAGAACGGCGACCGCATCTTCGACGAGGCCCAGAACGTCTTCTGGCTGGCCTACGTGCAGTGGCGGCGCGGCGATTTCTTGAAGGCCGAGGAAGGCCTCAAGCACTACGACGAACTGGCACAGCGCCTGGTCAAGCTGGATCCCAACCGCGCGGAATGGCGGGTCGAGGTCGGTTACGCCCGCAGCAATCTCGGCACGCTGCTGTTCGAACGGGGACGGCCCGAGGAAGCCCTGGCGGCCTTCCGCGGCGCCTTGGAGGTGTTTGGCGCGGAACTGGCCCGGGCGCCAAACGACAAGACCCGCATCGCCGACGCGACCAACAGCCAGGCTTGGGCGGCCGACTCCCTGCTGCGCCTGGGCCGGCCTCGCGAGGCCTTCGTCGAGCGCGAGCGGGCCGCCAACCTGCTGGCGCGGGCGGCGGCGGCCGATCCGGCCGACAAGCGCCTGGCGGCCAAGGACGTGGCGATGCAGCTGGCGCTGGCGCGGCTGGAAGTGGATCTGGGGCGCCTGGCGCAGGCCCGCGCGCGATCGGAGGCCAGCCTGCGCCGCCTCCATACCCTGTCGGCCCTGGACCCCAGCAATGCGCGCTGGCGTGAGTATCTGGTGGTCGGGCAACTGGACGCGGTCGAGATCGCCTGCTGGTCGGGCCATCTGGCCGAAGCCCGCGCAGCGTACGCGGGGGCGGCGGCCAGCCTTGCCGAGCTGAACGCCAGCGAGAAGGAGAAGGTCTGGCGGGCCGACCTGGAAGGGCGTCTCGCCAGACAGGCGATCATCCTGGCGCAGGAGGGCGGCGACCCGGGGAGGTCGCGCGACCTGGCGGCGGCGCTCCTGACGGCGCTGAAGGCCGGCAAGCCGGAGGAGACCGCCGAGCTGGAAGGCTTCGCGCGGTTCGCCCAGGGCCAGGCTTCGGAGGCGGTGTCCGTGTTGAGCCCCAAGCTGGCGTCGATGTCGCTGGCCAGTCGCGACGTCCTGGCGCGCGCCTATCTGGCGACGGGGGCGCGCAGCCAAGCTGGAAGCATCGTGCGCCTACTCAAAAAACAAGGCTACGAACACCCCGCCTTCCTTGCTTTTTGGCGAGATTCGCCTTCTGGTGGAATTTGAAGTCGGGAGAGAGTTAAATGAGCGAATCTGAACCTGAAAAGATCGTCAAACTGGTCATCGGCCTCGACGAACACTACAATTTTATGAATTTCGTCGATCCAGCCATGCCTACTCGGCTGAAACTGGACTTGACCGAGCGCTGCCTGCTCGTGTTTACGCTCAGCGATCAACTGATCAACGCCGGCTGGAGCTTCCAGCGTCGTCCGATCGAGATCGACCGTGACTACGGGGTGAATTTCTCCAGCTTTGTCTGGGTTCCCTACGGCATTGACGGCGAGGACAGCCCGCGCTCGCGCTTCAAGATCATCTACGAGTGCGCGCGGATGGGCGAGTATACCTACAGCCTTTTGATGATGGACTCGCATGGCCAGCTGATCAATCTCGATCCGGTCATCGAGAATGGCACGGGCCACATCGAGGGTAGCAAGGCCTGACCGTCGAGGCGGTGTTCGACCGCGAGCAAGTCGCCGCGCTGATCCGGCGCGGCGAGATTCTGGCCGCCTACGATATCGCCCATGCCGCCCTCGAGGCGGGGGAAGACGCGCGTGAGATCGCCTACACCGCTGTGCTCTGTCTGGCGCGCGCCGGGGCCGTCGATTTCGCGCGGGCCGAATATGTGCGCCTTGGCCTGGCCGACGCGGACGACCATGCGGACGCCGTCGCCTTGGGCGCGCGCCTTCTGAAGGATGTCGCCCTGGCGGCGCGCGGACCGCGCCGTATCGCTTTCGCCAAGGCCTCGCTCCGCCGATACGAGGCCTTGTCCCGCCGCTTCGGCGGGCTCTACGGCGCCGTCAACGCCGCGACCCTCGCCCTTGTGGCCGGCGACCGCGCCGGAGCCGCCGCGCGCGCCTCGGCGGTGCTGGCGACGCCGCCCACGCCGGGCCTGGAAGGCGAGGGCGCCTACTATGACGCCGCCAGCCGCGCCGAGGCCTGGTTTCTGATCGGCGACCAGGACGCCGCGCGCGAGACCCTGGCGGCCGCCATGGCGTCCGCGCCCTCAGCCTACGCCGCCCACGCCTCGACCCTGCGTCAACTGGAGATGCTGTGCCGCGAGACCGGCGTGGATCCCGATTGGCTGGCGCCCTTCCGGCCGCCGCTCTGCGCGCACTTCACCGGTCACATCACCAGCCTGCCCGAAGACGCGTTGCGCCAGCGTATCGACCGCGTGCTACGCGAGCAGCGCGTCGGTTTCGCCTATGGCGGCCTTGCGGCAGGCGCGGACATCCTCTTCGCCGAGGCGCTGCTGGACGCTGGCGGCGAACTGCATGTCGTCCTGCCCGTGAGCCTCGCCTCGTTCGTAGAGGTGTCGGTGGCGCCGTTTGGCGAGGACTGGGTCCCGCGCTTCGAACGCTGTCTCGCGCGCGCCACCTCGATCCGCTACGCCTCTCAGGACCCCTATCGCGGCGATGAGCAGGTCTTCGCCTATTCCAGCCAGTTCGCCATGGGTTGCGCGGTATTGCGCGCCGAGACCCTGTCGACCGAGGCGATCCAGCTGGCCGTCTGGGACGGGTACGTCGCGCCCGGCCCGGCCGGCGTCTCGGCGGACATGGCCTATTGGCGGGGCAGCGAAAGGCGGCTCGCGGTCATCGAGGTGCAGCGTCCGCCGCCCTGTCCGTCACGCTGGGCGGCGCCGTCGGCGAGGGACGAGCGGCGGGCGATGAAGGCCATGCTGTTCGCCGACGTCCAGGGCTTCGGCGCACTCCGCGACGACCAGATCCCGGCCTTCATCGAGGGCGTGATGGGGCGCATGGCCGAGACGGTCGAGGGGCTGGCCGAGCCGCCGTGTCACATCGAGACCTGGGGCGACGGGCTGTTCCTTGTCTTCGACCGGCCGATCGACGCGGCCCTGGCGGCGCTGGCGCTGCTGGAGGCCCATCGGACGCTGGACCTGAAGGCCCTGGGCCTGCCGCGCGGCCTTGGCCTGCGCATAGGCGGCCACTACGGCCCCGTCCATCTGCGGACCAATCCGTTGACCAAGGCTCCGGCGGTGATCGGCGCCCACGTCGTGGTGGCCGCCCGTATCGAGCCGGACGTCGCGCCGGGCTCGGCTTATGTCAGCGAAGCCCTCGCCGGGGCGTTGGCGACCTTTCACGGCGACCGCGTTCGCTGTGGCTATGTCGGCCGCACCCAGGGGCGCAAGGGCTTCCCGGCGACTCCGATCTTCAGCCTGTCGCGTGCGCTCTAGACGCGCTCAAGCGCTCAACGATCGCACGCCTAGGGCGCGATGGCCGCAATTGTAAACCTTCCCGGGAAAACCGTAATTTTTCCCGATGTGCATATCCGCACATCCATGTCGCCCCTCCACGAACATGGTTCAGCCGTCGACCGCGACAGGCAGCAACCCATTCCCTGGATCAAGCCCATCGCAGGCCGCGTGAACCGACTGGGGACCCGGCCACCCGCCGGCTGGGTCCTCTTTTTCGAAGCCTCAGCCAGGTCGGAGATCCGACCTCAAAACAGGAGCCGCGCCGTGCAATTCGACGAAGTTCTCTCCGACACCCCTTCCAATCCGGAAACCGGCCGGACCTTCCTGCGCCACGCCCTGCGCGTTTGGGCCCGCGAAAACGGCGTGGCCGACGACCGACTGCCCGACGTGGTCCACAACATCCTGGACTTCGCGGTCGGCTCTCTCCGCGGCCAGCCTCAACAGGGCCTGGGCGCCTGATCTTCCGCCTTTCAGCGACGCGACCTCGTCGTTCCCGATGTGTGGGGCATTGGGGACGACGGGCCGAGGGAAGCCCGCGTGCGCGGAGCGCATGGCCTCCGTCGCGAAGGACCTGAGCGGCGGGGCCGCTCGGGTCCTCCTTAACATCTGATCCCGCAACGCACCGGAACCGAGACATGCTGGCCTTGCTGAGCCTTTTCGACAGCCCGATCGTTCGCCTCCTCGCGGAAATCCTCGCTGTGGCGCTGTTGCCGACGGTGGCGTTCCTGGTTCTACGGCTGCTGGGCGCCGAGACGCGCCTGGCCCAGTCACGGCAAATCGCCAGCGACCTCGCGGCCGATCGCGATCGCATCCTGGCCGAGCTGGCCCTGAGCCGCGAGCGCCTGGCCGAGACCCGTCAGGCGGCGGGCCGGGCCCAGGCCGAGGCCGCGGAGCGCGAAGTGCGGCTCAAGGCGTTGGCCGATGCCCGTTACGAGCTCGGCGAGCGTCGGACGATCGTCGACAGCTTCCGCGACGTCGGACTCTGACGGGCCGCCAACCCGACGTTAACGCCACGGGGCGCTATCTATTAGCGAGCGCGGGCTGGGCCGCGCGGGGGCGGCGCGTTGAACTGTCTTTGGAGCCTGGAACGGGACGGTCGCATTCAGCACATGAATGACGCTGCGGCGACGTTCGCCGGCGCCACCCTGATCGAGGCGCGCGGAAAGCCCTGGCGCGACTACTGGCCTGAGCAGAACCGCTTCTCCGTCGACCGCGCGTTGGCCTCGGCCGCCGAGGGGCGGGTGGCCCGGTTCCGGACGTTCGACGCCCGCGGCGGCGCGGCCCGCACCTATCACGACACCACGATCGCTCCGGTCTGCGACGCGGACGGCGCGGTGACCGCGTTGGTCGCCGTTTCGCACGACGCAACCGCCGAGGTGGAGGCCGAGGCGCTGATGCGGTCGGTCGTCCAGTCGCTCCCGTCGCCCCTGATGGTCAGGTCGGCGCGGAGCCGCCGCTACGTGCTGTGGAACCGCGCGGCGGAAGCCCTCTTTGGCGTCGACGCCGACGACGCCTTGGGGCGCACGCCCGAGGAGCTGTTCGATCCGGACTTGGCCAGGGCCGTCGCGGTCGGCGATCCGGACGCTCTGCGGATGGGCGAGACCCACATCGCCGCTGGCGTCGTCATGCCGCCAGCGCTGGGCGGCGGTGTGTTCGACATTAAGTCGCTGGCCACCTTCGACGACCAGGGACCGCGCCACGTCATCTGCCTGGGCGAGGAGATCACCGAGCGGCTGGAGCAGGCCAAGGCCCTGCGCGTGGCGCTGGACGCCGCCGAACGCGCCAGTCAGGCCAAGAGCGCCTTCCTGGCCAATATGAGCCACGAAGTCCGCACGCCGTTGCACGGCATCGTCGCTGGAGCGGACATACTGGCCCGCGCCGCCCTCGACCCGAAGGCGCGCGAGCTGGTCGACATGATCCGCGGCTCCGGCCGGACGCTGGAGCGCCTGCTCGACGACCTGCTGGACGTCGTGCAGATCGAGGGCGACCGCGTCCGCATCGTCGATGGGCCGTTCCATCTGGGAGAACTTCTCCGGTCTATCGCGGCGATGGCGCAACTGAGTCTGGGCGAGATCGAGGCCAAGTTCTCGCTCGTCCTGCCGCCGGAGCTGGACGGCGAACTGATCGGCGACGGCGTGCGCCTGGGTCAGGTGATCGGCAACCTGGTGCGCAACGCGATCAAGTTCACCGAACGCGGCGCCATCACGCTGACGGCGACTCTCGGGGCGGGAGATCGCGTCCGCTTCGAGGTCGCCGACACTGGCATCGGCTTCGACACCGCCGAGAAGGCGCGTCTGTTCGAGCGCTTCCAGCAGGCCGACGCCTCGATCACTCGCCAGTTTGGCGGCATGGGTCTGGGATTGTCGATCTCTAGCGACCTAGTGTCGCTGATGGGTGGGGTCCTGGACTGCGAGAGCGCGCCGGGCCACGGCGCGCGGTTCTGGTTCGAGCTCTCGCTGCCGCCCTCGGTCGCCGGCGGCGCGCAAGGATCGAGCCCGGCGGCTGCGGAGCGGACGCTAAGGGTCCTCGTCGCCGACGACCACCCGGCCAATCGTCGTATCGTGGAGCTGATGCTGGCCGAGGCCGCCGAGGTGACCTGCGTCGAAAACGGTCTCGAGGCCGTGCGCGCCTACCTCGTCGAGCGGCCCGACGTGGTGCTGATGGACATGCAGATGCCCGTCATGGACGGTCTCTCGGCGGTAAGCGAGATCCGTCGCCTGGAAGTCGCCGGCGGCCAGGAGCGCCGGCCGATCTTCATGCTGACGGCCAACGCTGGCGACGAGCATGTCCGCGCCAGCCTGGCGGCCGGAGCTGATCGTCACCTGCAGAAGCCGATCACCGCCGCCAGCCTGTTCGGCGCCCTGCAGGCCGTGCTGTAGGCGATCGACCGTATCGCATGCGCGAAGAACCGCGCGTTGTGGACATAATGTCGCAGCCCTTGGGGTTGCCGAGTTTACCTTAATTTAAGCCTGGCAACTGCACCTTAGGTGGCAGGTATAGTTCCGTTCATTTGACGGTCTATATTTGTGCGCGGGGGCGACAGTGTCAGACGAGTTTCAAGATTCGGTTGTCCGATTTTCGGGTAACGTTAGTATCTCAAATATTGCGGATGCGCACGGTATTTTGCTCGCGGCTCTCGAGCAGAACAATTCCATCACAATTGAAATCGACGACCTCGAAGAAGTGGATTTGACCTTCGTTCAGCTGATCGAGTCTGCTCGGCGCTCAGCCGCGGAAGGTGAACGCTCGATCGCGTTGAGAAAGGCCGCGCAAGGCGCGGTCCTGCAGGTCCTGCAGCGAGGTGGTTTCCTGGATCCCGAAGAGCGGGATCGGACGAACTTCTGGCTTCAAGGGGCGAACCAATAATGACTGCGATCCTCACCGTCGATGACTCGGCCTCCATTCGCGCGGCTATCAAGATCGCCCTGACCGGCGAAGGCTACAGCGTCACCGAGGCCGCCCATGGGGCCGAGGGCCTGGATAAGGCCTCGGCGGGCGGCTTCGACCTGATCGTCACCGACCTGAACATGCCGATCATGGACGGACTGACCATGATCCGCGAGCTGAGGCAGCGCCCGGCCGGCGCGGGCGTGCCGATCCTGTTCCTGACCACCGAATCCGACGCCGACGTGAAGGCTCAGGCCAAGGCGGCCGGCGCGACCGGCTGGCTGACCAAGCCCTTCGATCCCGAACAACTGGTGCGGGTCGTCAAGAAGGTGCTCGCCAAATGAGCGGCCTCGATCCCATCGAGACGTTCCGCCAGGAGGCCCAGGAGCTGCTGGAGCAGGTCGAACAGGGTCTGCTCGACTTGGCGCGTCGTCCGGGGGATCGCGCGCTCATCGACACCATCTTCCGGGGGCTGCACACCTTGAAGGGCTCCGGGGCCATGTTCGGCTTCGACGCCCTGGCCGCTTTCACCCACCACTGCGAGACCGCCTTCGACCGCGTCCGCAAGGGCGAGGTGCCGGCTTCGCCGAGCCTGGTCTCGGCGGTCCTGGCCGCCCAGGACCACATGCGGGCTCTCGCCGAAGGCGCGCCCGTCGTCGACGGCGCCGGCGAAGCGCTGCTGGCCGACCTGCAGGCGGCCATCGACGGCGGCGAGGCGGCTCCGATCGCCGCGCCGGCCGAGCCGGGCCTCAACACCTTCAAGATCCGTTTCAGCCTGCCGGCCGACGCCCTGATCAATGGGGCGCGCCCGTTGCCGCTGTTGGACGAGCTGCGCGACCTGGGCGATACCCGCGTGCGGGTCATTACCGACGACGTCCCGCCGCTGGCCCAGCTGGCCCCAACCGAGTGCCGACTGGCCTGGGAAGTGCTGCTGACCACCAAGCACGACCGGGACGCCATCGACGACGTCTTCATCTTCGTGATCGACGAGATGACGCTGGAGGTCGAGGATCTGACGGCCGCCGCCGTCGAAAAACCCGAGGTCGTCGAAGCCGTCATCGCCCAGGAAGAGGCCGCGCCCGTCGCCGCCAACGCCCCGGCCGAAGCTGGCCGCGTCGCCTCGCAAGATGCGCGAGGAAAGTCCGGCGACACCGTCCGCGTTCCGGCCGAGCGCCTGGACGAACTGATGGACCGGGTGGGCGAGCTGGTCATCGCCCAGTCGCGCCTCAAGCAACTGGCCGCCTCGTCGTCCGACGTCGC
>NZ_RRYI01000119.1 GCF_003931565.1 Caulobacter sp. 602-1 | reverse complement strand
AGAAGTGCCAGAACTATTTCTTTGAGGCGAAGCGCAACAAGAAGACGGTTATTCTGGTCACCCACTCCATGCCGGATGTGCGCAGGTATTGCGATCGGGCAATGCTCATTCAGGACGGCTATATTGCGAAGATCGGCGACCCTGACGAGATTGCCGATGCTTACTCGGATTCGTTCCTTCCCCCGCGCGAAGTAGTGGAGGCACGGCAAAAGGAAGCGGCTATTCGCAATGCCGTGACCGTGAATGCCGTAAACGTTGCCGTCGATGGCGAGACGCAGAAATTCCTGGATACG
>NZ_RRYI01000118.1 GCF_003931565.1 Caulobacter sp. 602-1 | reverse complement strand
ACAACAGATAGTGATGGCCCACAGGGAATCTTCCTGTGGGCCATCACTATTAAACGTCAATATCAGTCAACTTACGCCGAGAACTGTTTGCCGAATTCCGAGAAGAGCTGGCGGCGGGCGAAGACGAGCAGGCCGAGCAGCACCAGCAGGGAGACCAGCCCGCTGACCATCACCAGCACATCCCACGGAGCCCAGCCGAGCGGAATGAACGTCAGCGGCAGTAGGCCAGCGACGATGTCGAATGCCAGATATTTGGCGTATTGGTCGATGGCCTTGGCCCGCAGCACGATAAG
>NZ_RRYI01000117.1 GCF_003931565.1 Caulobacter sp. 602-1 | reverse complement strand
CATGGCCGAGAAGATCGACCGCGATTGGCAGGAAGCCGCTTCCGGCCGGAAGCTGACCGTCATTCGCCCGGCGGTCGTGTTCGGCCCCGGCGAAGGCGGCAACATCGCGCGCATGGCGTCTCTGCTGAAGCGCGGCTTCTTTGTCTTCCCCGGCCGCCGCGATACGATCAAGTCCTTTATCTATGTCGAAGACCTGATCGAAATGATGCTAGTGGCCGGCGCCAATTCGGACATGGTGCCGACGCTGAACGGCAGCTATCCGGAATGCCCCACGCTGGCAGACATCGTCCTGTC
>NZ_RRYI01000116.1 GCF_003931565.1 Caulobacter sp. 602-1 | reverse complement strand
GAATTCACCGTAAAGCCGATCGCTCTGGAGGGCGTCGAGCACGTAACGCCCGAAGGCTATCTGCGCCTGACTCCTTACCGCGCCGGAACGGACGGCTTCTTCGCCGCCGTGCTGGAGCGGTCCTCGTATACGCCCTGATCCGCCCGATAGACCGCTGGAGACCCGCCGATGACCACCGAAACCCACCACCAGCGCGTCCTGATCCTCGACTTCGGCAGCCAGGTGACCCAGCTGATCGCGCGCCGGGTGCGGGAAGCCGGCGTCTATTGCGAGATCCATCCGTTCGACAAGGCC
>NZ_RRYI01000115.1 GCF_003931565.1 Caulobacter sp. 602-1 | reverse complement strand
AATAGTCTCGTGAGAGACTGGAGAAGCATCCTTAGAAAGGAGGTGATCCAACCGCAGGTTCCCCTACGGATACCTTGTTACGACTTCACCCCAGTCGCTGACCCTACGGTGGTCGCCTGCCTCCTTGCGGTTAGCGCAGCGCCTTCGGGTAAAGCCAACTCCCATGGTGTGACGGGCGGTGTGTACAAGGCCCGGGAACGTATTCACCGCGGCATGCTGATCCGCGATTACTAGCGATTCCAACTGCATGCTCTCGAGTTGCAGAGAACAATCCGAACTGAGACGACTTTTAGG
>NZ_RRYI01000114.1 GCF_003931565.1 Caulobacter sp. 602-1 | reverse complement strand
GGCTTCCCGGCGGTCTCGGCCAGCTTCGGCCAGCCGATCGCCCAAACCAACCTGCGCGGTCTCGGGGCCTCGGGCGGCACCCCCCCCCTGGTGCTGCTGAACGGCCACCGCGTGGTCGGGGCCGGCATCCTGCAGACCTATGTCGATCCCACCGTGATCCCGCCGGGCATCATCGATCGCGTCGAGGTCATTCCGGATGGCGGCTCGTCGATCTACGGCTCGGACGCCATCGGCGGGGTCGTCAACTTAATCACCCGCAAGCGCGACACGGGTGCGGAGGCGTCGGGGACGTAA
>NZ_RRYI01000113.1 GCF_003931565.1 Caulobacter sp. 602-1 | reverse complement strand
CCCGGTGGCCGAGCAGCAGGCCCGGCTGAACACCTTCGCCCGTCCGGGCCGGAGCAGTGGTTCGGCGGCTGTCGCTCAGGCCCCCGCCACGGATGGTTGGGAGGAAGTCTGATGGCCGCCGCGATCGCGCTGCCCGAAACCCTGGATCTGAAGGCCGCGGCCCCTCTCAAGGCCGCCTTCCTCGAACGCCGCGGCACGGCGATCACCGTGGAAGCCGATCAGGTCCGTCGCCTCGGCGGCCTGTGCCTGCAGGTTCTGCTGGCCGCCCGCAAGGCGTGGGACCAGGACGGGCAAGC
>NZ_RRYI01000112.1 GCF_003931565.1 Caulobacter sp. 602-1 | reverse complement strand
ACGCGCGCGCGGCGCGGCACTCGTCGACATTGGCCCCCCGCGGCAACATGACCTGAAGCGGCCGGCCGGCGGCCGCCTTGATCAGGGCGCGGATCTGCATCCGCAGCAGGGCCGGACGGTCCAGGCCCATGCGCACGGCGCGCCAGCCCAGGGCCGGATTGTCCTCTCGCTCCAGCTCCATGTACGGCAGCAGCTTGTCGCCGCCCAGATCCGGCGTGCGGAAGGTCACTGGCATGCCGTTGGCGGCCTCCAGCACCTTTTCATAGAGCGCGGTCTGGGCCTCCAGGCGCGGCAGCT
>NZ_RRYI01000111.1 GCF_003931565.1 Caulobacter sp. 602-1 | reverse complement strand
TTCTGCCTGGTCAAGGACCAGAAGGAAAAGATCGCCGCCAAGTAGCCCTATCTGATGATCGACGCCGTCGCGGACTTCCGCGAACTGCCCGACATCAAGATCGCGGCCGGCACCACGGGCCTGTTCATGGTCGGCGGCGGCGTGCCGAAGAACTTCGCCCAGGACACCGTCGTCTGCGCCGAGAGCCTCGGCGTCGAGGCCGACATGCACAAGTACGCCGTCCAGACCACGGTGGCCGACGTCCGCGACGGCGCCTGCTCGTCGTCGACGCTGAAGGAAGCCGCCTCGTGGGGCAAG
>NZ_RRYI01000110.1 GCF_003931565.1 Caulobacter sp. 602-1 | reverse complement strand
CCGGACTGGGCCAGCCCTGCGGTCAGGTGGTCCCGGGTTCCCGAGCCCTGGTCGCGCATCACCCACATGGCGGCGTCGAGATCCTCTCGGGTCGGCGGCCGCTCGACCAACGGATGATCCGGCGAGACAAAGAGACCGATCCGATCGCCGCCAACCTCCTCGCCGCGGAGCAAGGCCTCTTCCATGCCGCCTTCGACGAAGGCCAGGTCGGCCTGGCCCTGCAAGACCATGGCGGCGGCCTGGGCGGAGTTGCCGACCGTCAGGCTCAATTGAATGTTGGGCGCCTGTGTCGCGAAC
>NZ_RRYI01000010.1 GCF_003931565.1 Caulobacter sp. 602-1 | reverse complement strand
GAGACGGATGTAGCCGATCGACTTGGTCCGCGCCCGTCCGGGGGTAAACGGGGACCCGAGCAGACAACGCTCACGCCTCCCGACCTCACGGGCAAGAACAGCCTGGCGGAGCGGTCAAGCGAGCCGAAACAAAAACAAACCTCACGGTCTCCGGGTTCGCCCGGCCGCTCCGTCGCCTCCCCACACGCCTTCAGCGGCCGCGCCGCGTGAGGATGAAAACGCATGACCCTAGATCGGTGCGTCCGCGTCCTCGACCGGCCCGAAGATCTTCTGGAAGCTGGCCTTCAGGGCCGCGTCGGCCTCGTCCAGGGTCACCGGCAGGCCCAGGTCGACCAGGCTGGTCACGCCGTGCTCGGTCTGGCCGCAGGGCACGATGCCGGAGAAGTGGGAAAGGTCCGGCTCCACGTTCAGGCTGATTCCGTGGAAGCTGACCCACTTGCGCAGCTTGACGCCGATGGCGGCGATCTTGTCCTCGCGGCTCCAGCCCGCGCCCTTGCGCTCGACCCAGACGCCGACCCGTCCGTCGCGCAGCTCGCCGGTGACGTTGAAGGCCGCCAGGGCGTCGATGATCCAGGCCTCCAGCGCCGCGACGAAGGCGCGCACGTCGCGGCCGCGCTTGGTCAGGTCCAGCATCACGTAGGCCACGCGCTGGCCGGGGCCGTGATAGGTGAACTGGCCGCCGCGGCCGCTCTCGAACACCGGGAAGCGGTCGGGCTCGATCAGGTCGCCCGGCTTGGCGGAAACCCCGGCCGTGTAGAGCGGCGGATGTTCCAGCAGCCAGATCAATTCGCCCGCCGTTCCGTCGGCGATGGCGGCGGCGCGGGCCTCCATGGCGGCAACGGCTGCCGGGTAGGGGACGTAGTCGGTCGAAACCGCCCACCCAACGCTTGCCGCGTCCTCGCGCCCCATTGTCGGAAGCCCAGTATTTTCAGCGCTTAACGGGAGAGCAAGCATGTGGCCCTAATCTTGCGATCGAGACGGCGGCGACCCGGTCGGTCGCGTGTGTCAGTTCAAGGGTCTTACTTCGTGAGCCAGGTCAACGCCGTCAATGTCGAGATCTCCGTCCTGCTCGGCCGGTCGATCCTTCCCATGCAGCAACTGCTGCGCATGGGCCGCGGCGCGGTGATCCCGCTGGACGCCAAGACCAATGACGAGGTCTGGATCCTGGCCAACAACCACCCGATCGCTCGCGGCGAAATCCAGATCAGCGACGATCGTATCGCCATCCAGGTGACCCGCGCGGCCGACGTCTACGACTACATGGCCGGCGGCGCGTAACCTTCGGTTGCGCTCAAGGTTGGGCATGCCAACATAGCCTCCCAACGGAGGCCTCATGCGACATCGACGCGCGATCCTGATCCTGGCCGGCTGCGTGCTGGCCACCAGCGCCGGGGCGGCGAGTCCTTCGCGCAGCGGCTACTTCGATTCCGTCCGCGTTTCGGCGGAAACGGGCGACGAGGGCGGCATCCAAATCCAGGTCAATGACGGCCCGTCGCCGACCGTGGATGTCTCGCTGTGCGAAGGCGCCTGCCACGACCCGATCCGGTTTCCAGCCAAGATCAAAGGCGACCGGATCAGCTTCCTCTACGTGGAGCCTTTATTCGACTTGAAGGGCGCCAAGGCCGGCGAGACCCGCGCCAAGGTCGAGGGTCGCTTCGTTTCGCGGGGTCTGCTTCTGAAGATGGATTTCCTCGACTCTCCGGACGACGACAAGAACGCCTACGCATTGATCCCGCGTCGCAAGCGCCAGCCGTGAGGGAAGATCGCGCGGCGACTTCCGCGACATATCAACTCGGCTCTTCCCAAAGCTGATTCAGTTTGCTACCAGCCGCCCCTCACCACGATGCGGTCGTGGCGGAATTGGTAGACGCGCAGCGTTGAGGTCGCTGTATCGCAAGATGTGGAAGTTCGAGTCTTCTCGACCGCACCAGTGTTGAACGCAGAATAGAGCGCTCCCGGCGAAATCGGTTTCCGACTCGCTAGGGGCGCTCTAATCGTTTCTGGCCCTGATTTCGCCTCAGGGTCGCTTCATCGGACCCAACAAGCGCGACAGCCGAAAGTGGAAGCCGGTTTCGGCGCCCGTCGCGCGCTGACTTAAAAGGAGAGCCTGTTACTCGTAACAGGCTTGCCCACGAACCCACGCGCTCTTAGAGCTCAGGAGGCCCCCATGACCCGGGACACCGCCGAACTGACCGACGACGTGCTGGATGACATCCCGCTGGACCAGATTCCGCTGGCCAAGTCCGAGACCCCCGAGGAGCTGGAAGATCTCGCCCTCGGCGACGACTACGCCCTCAATCCCGACTATGTCGAGATGGTGATCGACGCCGCCGACAGCGGCGACACCAAGCGTCTGCGCGAGCTGGTGGGCGCCCTGGATCCGGCCGACGTCGCGGACCTGATGGGCTTCCTGACCGCCGACTATCGCGAGCAGGTGATTCCGCTGCTCGACCCCGAGGCGCTGGGCGAGATCATCTCGGAGCTGGAGGACAACATCCGCGAGGAGGTCCTGGAGGCCACCCCGTCCGTGACCCTGGCCCGGGCGCTGGAGGAACTGGACACCGACGACGCCGCCGACGTCATCGACGACCTGGACGACACCAAGCGCTTCCAGGTGCTGGCCGCCATGGGCGAGACCGACCGCGCCGCCATCGAGACGACCCTGTCCTACGAGGATGAGACCGCCGGCCGCCTGATGCAGCGGGAATTCCTGGCCGCGCCGGAATTCTGGACCGTCGGCCAGACCATCGACCACGTCCGCGACGCTGGGGATCAGCTGCCCGAGCTGTTCTTCGACGTCTATGTGGTCGATCCGACCTACAAGCCGGTCGGCGCGATCCCGATCAGCATCCTGCTGCGCAGCCGTCGCGACACGCCGCTGGCCGAGCTGATGGAAGCGGCGACCGAAATCGATGTCGGCATGGACCAGGAAGAGGTCGCCTACATCTTCGACAAGTACCACCTGATCAGCGCCCCGGTCATCGATCCGGGCGGACGGCTGGTGGGTCAGATCACCGTCGACGATATCGTCGAGGTCATCCGGGACGAAGCCCAGGAGGACATCCTGGCCCTGGCCGGCGTGTCCGACGCCGGCCGTGACGCCTCGGTGATCGAGATCGTCAAGTCGCGCCTGCCGTGGCTGATGCTGAACCTGGCCACCGCCACCCTGGCGGTCAGCGGCGTGGCCATCTTCCAGGCCGAGATCGCCCAACTGGTGGCCCTGGCCATCCTGATGCCGATCGTCTCGTCCCTGGGCGGCAACGCCGGCACCCAGACCCTGGCCGTCGCCGTGCGCGCTCTCGCCAGCAAGGAGCTGACCACGGCCAACGCCCGCCGGATCGTGTTGCGGGAGCTGCTGGTCGGCCTGGTGAACGGCGTGTGCCTGGCCCTGGTCATGGGCGCAGCGACCTATCTCTTCTTCGGACCCCAGGACCATCACGGCAAGCTGGCGATCATCGTCGGCTCGGCCCTGATCGCCAACATCTTCACCGCCGCCCTGGGCGGCATCCTGATGCCCTTGGCGCTGGAGAAGATGGGGCGCGATCCGGCGGTGTCCTCGTCGATCTTCGTGACCTTCCTGACCGACTTCACCGGTTTCTTCGCCGTGCTGTTGATCGCCGCCCTGCTGCTGCACTGACGGCTTTCTCGCGCCCCTAGGGAAAACTGGCGCCGACCTTGCGCTGAGACAGGCGAACGCATCCGCGTCTGTCTCAAACTGGGTCAAACTCCGCGATGAAACCGCGCCATCAGGTCACCCGGACGGCCGTCGATCTCATCAAGAGATTCGAGGGCTACCGTCAGAAGGCCGCGCAGCTCCCCGACGGGCGCTGGACGGTCGGCTATGGCCACACCCTGACCGCTCGCGAGGGCGCCTCCGTCTCGGAAAAGGACGCCGAGGCCCTGTTGCTCTATGACCTGATCTCGGTCGCCCACTCGGTCAACGAACACACCTACGCGCCGCTGAACCAGAACCAGTTCGATGCGCTGGTCTGTTTCGCCTTCAATATCGGTCTCGACAACTTCCTCCGCTCGGGCGTGCTGCGCCGGATCAACGAGGGCTCGCTCCTGCAAGCCGCGTGCGCGATGGAGATGTGGCGCAAGGCCGACTTCGAGGGCGAGCGGATCGTCATCGACGCCCTGGTCCGCCGCCGGTCCGCCGAGAAGACGCTGTTTCTGACCCCGGCCAACGGCGAATGGGTGCCCGCGCCCAGCTCCGTGCTGCGCCCAAAGGTCGATTACGACGCCAGCTGCGCCGTGCCGAAACAGACTCCGGTCGCCGTCAATGCTCGCACCGAGGGCGACCGCGTCGTCGCCGAGCGCGAGGAGGGCCTGCCGCTGAGCGTGGTGGCCCCGGAAGAGGACGGCCCGACGGCCACCGAACAGTCGGCCGCCGCGGTCGCCGCGCGCCTGGAGGCCATCCTGCCGGAGACGCCTCTGGCCGCCTCGACCACGACCGCGCCCACCCCGGTCGTGCGCCAGGACGACCTGGGGCTGCCGGAACCCCCGGCGCCGGCCCAGCCCACGGTCGCCGAGCCCGCGCCGGTCCTGTTCCAGGACGAGACGACCACGGCCCCGATCGAACCGGCTCACACTGAGTCCCCTGTGGCCGCTCCGGTCGAGTTCACGCCGTTCCGTCTGACGCCGCAGCCGGTCGAGGAAGTCGAAAAGCCGACGCCGGTCGAAAGCTTCGCCCCGGCCTCGCAGCCGGTCCCGAGCGAGCCGACCCTGTTCGGCGGCCCGGCCGTCAATTCGTCGGTGTTCAACCTCGGCGGCTTCTCGACCAGCGAAGAGGTCGACCTGCGGCCGATGGATGTCTCCATGGTCCCGGCCGAGGCCCCGCGTTTTGGCAATACCAGCCTGCTGGTCAGCCTGGGCATCCTGGGCCTGGCCCTGTTCGGCGGCGGCGTTTTGTGGATCCTGACCGTGGCCGCGGGCTCGGACAGCGGCGTGAAGATGTTCGGCTACGGCGCCAGCATGATTGGCGCGATCTGCTTCGTGGTTTCGGCCTATCTTCTGCTCCGCCGCCTCGCCGGCCCCGATGCGAACGACGACGAATAGTTTTCTTTGCTTCCCGAGAGCCTGTCAGGTCAGATCGCGATCTGACCTGAAAAACAGGCTCTCTCTTTTCGTGGTAGCGCGCTAACCGCCGAAACCGGCAACCACTTTCGGCTAGCGCGCTACGGGAAACTGAGCAAGAACGCCCGCAAGGTTCAGCGCCTTGCGGGCGTTCGTGCTATGGGAGGACGTATGAACACCAATTTCGCACCCTCGATGGATTTCGCGCTGGGTGAGACCGCCGACGCGATCCGAGAGACGACCGCGCGCTTCGCCGCCGACAGGATCGCGCCGCTGGCGGTCCAGATCGACGAGACCAACGAATTCCCGCGTGGCCTGTGGGTCCCGATGGGCGATCTCGGTTTGCATGGCGTCACGGTCGAGGAAGAGTTCGGCGGCCTGGGTCTCGGCTATCTGGAGCACGTGGTGGCCATGGAGGAGGTGTCCCGCGCCTCGGCCTCGGTGGGGCTGAGCTACGGCGCGCACTCCAACCTCTGCGTCAACCAGATCCGCCGCTGGGCCACGCCCGACCAGAAGCAGCGCTATCTGCCCAAGTTGATCAGCGGCGAGCACGTCGGCTCACTGGCCATGAGCGAGGCCGGTTCGGGCTCGGACGTCGTCTCGATGAGGTTGCGGGCCGAGCAAGTTGGCGACCGCTACGTGCTGAACGGCACGAAGTTCTGGATCACCAACGCCCCGCACGCCGACACCCTGGTGGTCTACGCCAAGACGGGCGAGGGCAGCCGCGGCATCACCGCCTTCATCGTCGAGAAGGGCATGAAGGGGTTCAGCGTCTCCAAGAAGCTGGACAAGATGGGCATGCGCGGCAGCGACACCGCCGAGCTGGTGTTCGAGGACTGCGAAATCCCGGAAGAGAATGTCATGGGTCCAGTCGGCGGCGGCGTCGGGGTGCTGATGAGCGGCCTCGACTACGAACGCGCCGTGCTCAGCGCCGGTCCGCTGGGCATCATGCAGGCCTGCCTGGACATCGTCCTGCCCTATGTCCGCGACCGCAAGCAATTCGGATCGCCGATAGGTTCGTTCCAGCTGATGCAGGGCAAGATCGCCGACATGTACGTGGCCCTGAACTCGGCCCGGGCCTATGTCTACGCCGTAGCCCGCGCCTGCGACGCTGGGAAGACCACGCGCTTCGACGCGGCCGGCGCGATTCTGATGGCGTCCGAGAACGCGGTGAAGGTGTCGCTGGAGGCCATCCAGGCCCTGGGCGGGGCGGGCTATACCAAGGAGTGGCCGGTCGAGCGTCTGCTGCGCGACGCCAAGCTCTATGACATCGGCGCCGGCACCAACGAGATCCGCCGCTTCCTGATCGGCCGCGAACTGATCGGGGCCTAGGACGCCATGAAAAAGGGCCGCCCCGATTGCTCGGGACGGCCCTCCATCGTCGTGGCCGCTTTCGCAGCGCGTGACTTAAAACCTTGGGCGCTCAACGCCTAGGCGGAGACCTCACTTGCAAGGCTCCAGGTCACGACTTGCGACCGCGGTTGGAGACAATGAGACACTGGTCACCTCCTTTCAGTTGGTTGAACAACACAAGGAGAATATGGACCCGATTTCGCGGATGAAAAGAGGGAAGCGGCCGCGACGGGACGTCGCGCCGTCCGTGCTCAGATCGCCAGCAGCTTGAAGCCAACCAGAATGGCGGCCCACAGCGCGAACGCCGCGCCGATGGTCAGGGCGCGATTGAAGCTGAGGCGACGAACCCCGGGCGCTCGAGCCCCATGGCCGTTCTGCGTGAGATTGATGGGCGTAAGCATGCCGCGTGAATCCTTCCCTTTGATCCCTCTGTCGGGGCTCTGACTCGGACCGTATGGTAAATCCTCGCCTGTGAGAAGAATTCTTCACAAAAGCCTTCGGTTGCACGACCGACAAATTGTCGCAGGCTAAGATGGGAGCGCTGATGGCTAGCTGGGATCCGGACGTTTACGCGCTCTATCGCCGCTATCGCGAGCGACCGGCGCTGGATCTGCTGACCGCGATCCCCCACGACCTGGAGCCGCGCGAGATCTGGGACCTGGGCTGCGGCCTGGGCGAACAGGCGGCGCTGCTGGCCGCGCGGCATCCGGGCGCGCGGGTGCGGGGCATGGACTCCAGCCCCGAGATGCTGGCGCGGGCCAAGGCCTTGCCGGCGCGGGTCGAGTGGGTGTTGGGCGACATCGCGAGCTTCGCGCCCGAGGTTCCGGCCGATCTGATCTTCAGCAACGCCGCGCTGCAGTGGGTGGACGACCACGCGAACCTGATCCCGCGCCTGGTCGCCAACCTTGCCCCCGGCGGCGTGCTGGCCGCGCAGATGCCGGTGGCTGACGGGTTGGGCTGGCGCGGCGCCTTGACCGAGATCGCCGCCGACGGGCCTTGGGCGGCGCGTTTCACCGGCGTCGAGGGCGTGCGTCGCGCCAATCAGCCCGAGGACTACTACGCCTGGCTGGCTCCGGCCTGTCCCGAGGTCGACATCTGGACCACCACCTATCTGCACGCCCTGCATGGCCAGGATCCGATCGTCGACTGGACCATGGGAACGACCCTGCGGCCCTATCTGGACGCCTTGCCGGATGGCGAGAAAAAGCCCTTCCTTGACGCTTGGCGGGCACGGCTGGCGCGCGACTATCCGCGCCGCGCTGACGGCGTGACGCTGTTCCCGTTCAAGCGGCTGTTCATCGTCGCCCGGAAGGCGTGACGCCCGCGCGCTTCTCGGCCAGGCTGGGCCGGCGGCGCAGTTCGTCGACGGACCGGTTCAAGGCGTCCAGCGCCTGGCTGGCGGCGATGTAGCCGGCTTTCACCGCCGGCTCGAAGGCGCGCCAGTCGCGGATGTCGACGCCTTCCAGTTTCGGCGTGATCAGCACGTCGGTGGCCTCGCGGGCGGCGGCCAGGTCGCGACCCGTCGTCACCGTCGCCGCGCGCATCAGCAGGGCCACGATCGGCGGGCCCTTGCGCCATTCGCCCGAGAGGATCCAGCTCCAGAGCGAGGGCGGCGCGACGATGTCGTCGGCGGTGATGCTTCGGCCGCGGGTGACGTCGACCCCAACGATTGGGCCCAACTGGAAAGACCGCATGACGTCGGCCGGGAAATTCTTCATCACGGCCCCGTCGACCAGCACCTGCCCCTTGTCGGTGGCCGGCGGCAGCACGCCCGGCAGCGAGATCGAGGCCCGCAGCGCCGATTGCAGGTCGCCGGTGCGGTGTAGCTGGTAGGCGCCCGAGGTCAGGTTCGACGACACGCAGAAGAACGGCAGCCACAGGTCGCTGATATCGACCGTGCCGAAATGCTCGTCCAGCCGCGCCTCGACCTTCTCGCCGCGGGTCATGGCGATCAGGGGGAAGGCGATATCGTCCAGGGGACTGGTGTCGACGAAAGCCTTTCGGATGCGGTGCTCCAGTTCTCCGTCGTCCCAGCCCATGGCGATGCCGGCCGCCACGATGGCGCCCATCGAGGCGCCGCCGACGAAGTCGATCGGCACGCCCCGCTCGCGCATCGCCTGGATCGCGCCGATGTGGGCGTAGGCCCGCGCGCCACCGCCGGAGAGCACGAGGCCCACCGATTGGCCGGTCAGCACCCGCGCCAGGCGCTGCATGTCGGCCACGCCGTTTTCACGCAGGTGGAACAGCCGTGCGGCCTGGGTCGCCGCCATCCAGGCGGCCGAGCCGCTGGGCCTGGCCAGGCTGGCCGATTGCAGCAGGATCAGGTCCACCAGCCGCTGGGCCTGCAGCGGGCCCGAGGCGTAGGAGGGGATCTCGGCCGGCGGCGTGCGGTCACCGCGTCCGACCCGGAACAGGCGATCCACCTGACGGCCGACCACGTGCTTCCAGGCGGTCTCGTCGGCCTCGGCGACATAGAGGACGAAGTCGTGCTCGCGCTCGACATTGCTGAACCACTCGGTCGGGGCCAGCAACGACTCGCCGCCTTCGACGGTGACCGAATAGCCCAGGGCCTCCATGCAGCGGCCGAGGCGGTCGACGACCGGCCGAATGGCCAGGCCAGGCTCGATGGCGATAAAGCCGAATACCGACGGATCGCCGATCGCCGCTTGCGTCTGGGCCTGGCGGGACCGGCGGATCATCAGCCGCGACAGTTCCAGCATCACGTGCGGGTCCGCCTCGGCCGCCTCGAAAAAGTCGTCGCGGGGCAGGGACACGACCTCGCTGTCACGCAGGGCCACCATGTAGGCCGAGTGCGCGCTGCCGCCGACCAGAGCCATCTCACCGGCTGGCTCCCCAGGGCGGATGACGCCGAGGAACTGCGGCTCCTGACCCTCTTCGCGGCGGAAGGCGCCCAGGCGTCCGGTCTTCAGGAAATAGAGCTGGTCGGCGTCCTCGCCGGGCCGAAAGAGGGTCGCTCCGCCTGGCAGCGAAAACCACGCGGCCGCCCCGGTCCGCCGCTCTCGGGCGAACAGGCGGGCCAGGGCCGAGTCGTCGGGCAAGGGCGTTTCCACGGCGCGGACGCTAGCCCAGAGCGGCAGGCTTGACCACGGGGGCGCGATCAGGCGCAACTGTTGATCCCGTACATGAAATGTCCGAGAGCGGATTTGGCTCGGAATCTTTCTGTTCGGGGTCCAAAAAACTACGACTTTCTGGATGGGGTGGAAGAGGCTAAGCGTCGGTCATGCCGAAGTTGAACTCCGTTGTCGACGCGTCCGGTGACGCTTTCACCCGCAACGCGGCCCATAACCGCGCCTTGGCCGAGGAACTGCGGGCAAAAGTCGCGGAAGCCGCCTTGGGTGGTCCCGAAAGCTCGCGTGAGCGCCACGCCTCGCGCGGCAAGCTGCTGCCGCGCCAGCGTGTGGAGCGTCTGCTGGACCCGGGCTCGCCTTTCCTGGAGATCGGCCAGCTGGCCGCCTGCGACCTCTATGGCGGCGAAGCGCCCGGCGCGGGCGTCATCTGCGGGGTCGGCCGTGTCTCGGGCCGCGAGGTGATGATCGTCGCCAACGACGCCACGGTGAAGGGCGGGGCCTACTTCCCGATGACGGTGAAGAAGCACCTCCGCGCCCAGGAGATCGCCGCCCAGAACCGCCTGCCGTGCGTCTATCTGGTCGACAGCGGCGGCGCGAACCTGCCGCACCAGGCCGAGGTCTTCCCCGACCGCGACCACTTCGGCCGCATCTTCTTCAACCAGGCGCGGATGAGCGCCGCGGGCATCCCGCAGATCGCCTGCGTCATGGGCTCGTGCACCGCCGGCGGCGCCTATGTCCCGGCGATGAGCGACGAGACGGTGATCGTGCGCAACCAGGGCACCATCTTCCTGGCCGGCCCGCCGCTGGTGAAGGCCGCCACGGGCGAGGTCATCAGCGCCGAAGAGCTGGGCGGGGCCGACACCCACGGCCGCCGCTCGGGCGTCGTCGACCACGTGGCCGAGAACGATGAGCACGCCTTGGAGATCGTCCGCGGGATCGTCGCCAACCTCAACACGACCAAGCCCGACCAACTGGTCATCACCGAGGCCGAGCCGCCGCTGTACGATCCCGAGGAGATCTACGGTATCGTCCCGACCGACGTCCGGGCGCCCTATGACGTCCGCGAGGTGATCGCCCGCATCGTCGACGGCAGCCAGTTCGACGAATTCAAGGCGTTATACGGCACGACCCTGGTCTGCGGTTTCGCCCGCATCTGGGGCCAGCCGGTGGCGATCCTGGCCAACAACGGCGTGCTGTTCAGCGAGAGCGCCGTGAAGGGCGCGCACTTCATCGAGCTGGCCTGCAAGCGCAAGATCCCGCTGGTGTTCCTGCAGAACATCTCGGGCTTCATGGTCGGCGGCAAGTACGAGGCCGGCGGCATCGCCAAGGACGGCGCCAAGCTGGTCACGGCTGTCGCCTCGGCCGAGGTGCCCAAGTTCACCGTCCTGATCGGCGGCAGCTTCGGCGCCGGCAACTACGGCATGTGCGGCCGGGCCTACAGCCCGCGCTTCCTGTTCACCTGGCCCAACAGCCGTATCTCGGTGATGGGCGGCGAGCAGGCCGCCAGCGTGCTGGCCACCGTCCACCGCGACGCCGCCAAGTGGACGCCGGAGGAGGCGGAAGCCTTCAAGGCCCCCATCCGCCAGCGCTATGAGGATGAGGGCAATCCGTATCACGCCACGGCCCGGCTCTGGGACGACGGCATCATTGATCCGGCGCAAACTCGTGACGTGCTGGGCCTCGCAATCTCGGCCAGTCTCAATGCGCCCATCCCGGAGACGACCTTCGGCGTCTTCAGGATGTAGCGTTTAAAAAGGAACGAGCTCCATGACCAACCCGATCGCCGATCCCATCGTCGAGGTGAACGATACCGAGACCATGACCCCGCTCGTCCATATTGAAAGCACCCTCGCGGGGGCGGTGACGGTCTGGATCAACCGGCCCGAAAGGAAAAACGCCTTCGACGCCGAGACCATTTCTGGCCTGCGCCAGGCCTTCGAGACCCTGCACGGCGCCGAGGGCGTGCGGATCGTCTTCCTGCGCGGCGTCAGCGGCATGTTCAGCGCCGGCGCCGACCTCGACTGGATGGCCGGGTCCATCGAACAGGACGAGGATGACAATCGCGCCGACGCGCTGGAACTAGCCCATATGCTCAAGGCGCTGCACGACATTCCGGCCCTGACCGTGGCCCTGGTCGAAGGTCCGGCCTTTGGCGGCGGCGCCGGTCTGGTGGCCGCCTGCGACCATGCCCTGGCCCTGGTCGACGCCCAGTTCTCGTTCTCCGAGGTCAAGCTGGGCCTGACGCCGGCGACCATCAGCCCGTACGTGATCCAGGCTCTGGGGCCGCGCACGACCAAGCTGCTGTTCGCCACCGGTCGTGTGTTCGACGCCGACGACGCCTGGGGTTTTGGCCTGGTCGACGAGGTGTACGAGGACGTGGCCAGCCTGGAAGCCGCCCGCGACGCCCTGATCGAGGAGATGGCCCCCTGCGCTCCCGGCGCGATCGGCGACGCCAAGGCCCTGGTCAACGACTTCGCTGGCCAGAAAATCGACAAGGGGCTGATCGAAGAGAGCGCCAAGCGCATCGCCCGCCATCGCGTTTCGGAGGAAGGCCAAGAAGGGGTGCGCGCCTTCCTCGCCCGTCGTAAACCCTCCTGGGCTGAATAAGACTCAACTTCAGCGACGTTTTGGGGGGCGTAGGGCGTGATCACGGGAGCTGAACTGGAAGCGGCGGCGGCCGACTCGGCGGGCGGCTATGTCCGGCCGAAGAGAAAGCCGTTCGACCACAAGGGCGAGCCTTGCAAGAATTGCGGCACGCCCCTGGAGGGCTGGTACTGTTATTCGTGCGGCCAGAACGCCGACACCCATCATCGGTCGATCCTGCACCTGATCTGGGAGGCCATCGAGGGGATGTTCCACCTCGATGGTCGTCTGGCCAACACCCTGCCGTTGATGTTCTTCAAGCCGGGCAAGCTGGCCAAGGACTACATGGAAGGCCGGATCGTGCGGCACGTGCCGCCGTTCCGCACCTTCCTGGTCGCTCTGCTGCTGTTCATCTTCGCCGCCGAGCACGCCATTCACGGCATCCGTCACGAGATGGAGCTGAAGGAAGAGCGCGAGGCCGCCCAGCTGGCCACGCCGGCGGGCCGCAAGGCCAAGGCCGACGAGATCCGCAAGGAGGCGACGTCCGAACGCGCCGATCGCCTGAAAGGCGCCGCCGAGGAGCGCGACGCCGCCCTCAAGGAAGAGGGCGCCGACAAGGCCAGGATCGCCACGACCTACGCCGAACGGATCAAGCGGTACGAGGCGCGCTACGCCGACAAGATGGCGCAGGCCCTGGCGCTGGAGAACAACCCGAACGCCGCCGCCGAAGCCTTGGCCGAGAGCAAGCGGAAGATGTCCAGCGCCGCCCAGCAGGTCCGCGACCTCAAGCTGGACGAGGCCGAGGTTCTGCCGAACGGCCAGCAGAAGCTGACCGGGACCACGATCGACGGCGTGCAGGTCAACGTCACCGTTCCCGGCGACGTGAAGGGCCACAAGAACTTCGCCAAGGACGCCTCCAAGGGCTGGCTGAAGGAGAACCTGGCCAAGGCCATCGAGAATCCGGACTACTACCTGCTGGTCCTGTTCGGCTGGGCCCACCGCCTGGCGGTGCTGCTGCTGCCGATCACCGGCCTGTCCCTGGCGCTGGTCTATCTGAACAAGCGCCAGTACTTCATCTACGACCACCTGCTGGTGGCCACGAACCTGCTGTCGTTCTCGTTCCTGATCTACGCCCTGTGCATGGTTCTGCCGATGTCGGCTTGGCCGACCGCCTTCGCGATCGCCGGCCTGTGGGGCCCGATCAACCTCTTCCAGACGATGCGGGGCGGCTACGGCTCCAGCATCTTCGGCGCCCTGCTGAAGACATGGATCGTCTGGACCATCGGCGTCACGTCCTTCGGCCTTCTGCTGCTGAGCCTGATGGTCTTCACCCTTTCCCAGATGTAGGTCTCCGCCTTGATCTCCTCCGTCCTGATCGCCAACCGAGGCGAGATCGCCCGTCGCATCATCCGCACCGCTCGTGAGCTGGGCGTGCGGACGATCGCCGTCTATTCCGAAGCGGACGCCCATGCGCCCTTCGTGATGGAGGCCGACGCCGCGATCCTGATCGGCCCGGCGCCGGCCAAGGAGAGCTATCTGGATCCGCGGAAGATCCTGGCCGCGGCCCGTCAGATGGGGGCCGAGGCCATCCACCCCGGCTACGGCTTTCTCTCCGAGAACGCCGAGTTCGCGCAGAGCGTGATCGAGGCGGGCCTGGTCTGGATCGGTCCGCCGCCCTCGGCGATCCGGGCCATGGGCCTGAAGGACGCCGCCAAGAAAGTGATGATCGAGGCCGGCGTGCCGACCACGCCGGGCTATATGGGCGAGGACCAGTCAGTCGAACGGCTCACGGCCGAAGCCGGCAAGATCGGCTATCCCGTGCTGATCAAGGCCGTGGCCGGCGGCGGCGGCAAGGGCATGCGCAAGGTCGACAAGGCGGACGACTTCGAGGCCGCCCTCGGCTCGTGCCGCCGCGAGGCCGCCGCCAGCTTCGGCGACGACCGGGTGCTGCTGGAGAAATACGTCACCCGGCCGCGTCACATCGAGGTGCAGGTGTTCGGCGACCAGCACGGCAACGTCGTCCACCTGTTCGAGCGCGACTGCTCGCTGCAGCGTCGCCACCAGAAGGTCATCGAGGAGGCTCCGGCCCCGGGCATGGACGAGGCCACGCGAGAGGCCGTCTGCGCCGCCGCGGTCAAGGCCGCCCAGGCGGTGGGCTATGTCGGGGCCGGCACGGTCGAGTTCATCGCCGACGCCAGCGAAGGCCTGCGGGCCGACCGCATCTGGTTCATGGAGATGAACACCCGTCTGCAGGTCGAGCATCCGGTCACCGAGATGGTCACCGGCCAGGACCTGGTCGAGTGGCAGCTCTTGGTCGCCTCGGGCGAGCCGCTGCCGCTGGACCAGGACGAGATCACGCTGGACGGCTGGGCCATGGAGGCCCGCCTCTATGCCGAGAACCCGGCCACCGGCTTCCTGCCCTCGACCGGCAAGCTGAAGCACTTCCGCCTGCCCGAAGGCGACGTCCGCGTCGACAGCGCGGTGGAGGAGGGCGGCGAGGTGACGCCCTTCTACGATCCGATGATCGCCAAGCTGATCGCCCATGGCGCCGACCGCGAGGACGCCGCCCAGCGCCTGGCCGAGGCCTGCGCCCTGGTCGAGGTCTGGCCGGTCAAGACCAACGCCGCCTTCCTGGCCAAGTGCGCCAGCCACCCGGACTTCGTCGACGGCGCCGTCGACACCGGCTTCATCGAGGCCCGCCTGGACGAACTGGTCGAGCGGTCGTTCAGCGACGAGCCGGCCATGGCCGCAATCGGCTGGCGGCTGGACAGCTTCCTGGAGGCCGAGGCCCGCCGCGATCCGTGGGAAAGCGCGCCGTCCAAGCTGCTGGGCTTCCGCATGAACGCCCCCCGCGCCCCGATGCATCTGCCGATGTCGGCCGACGGCAAGGCCATGCCGCTGCAGGTCGCCCTGATCGGCGGCGGCTCCGAGGACTGGTCCTGGGACATCCGCCACGCCGATGGCGCGACCTTCGACGAGGTCACCCGTCTGCCGACGACCTACGGCAAGGGGCCGATCCAGGTGTTCGAGGGCGGCGACGTCCAGACCTTCGATTTCGAGGCCAAGGTCGGTGGCGCGGGCGAGGGGGCGGCCTCCGACGGGAAGATCCTGTCGCCAATGCCGGGCAAGATCGTCTCGGTCGCCGTCCAGGCCGGCCAGACGGTGAGCAAGGGCCAGACGCTGCTGACCCTGGAAGCGATGAAGATGGAGCACGCTTTGGCCGCGCCGTTCGACGGCGTGGTCGCCGAGCTCGCGGCCGTCGCCGGCGGCCAGGTCAGCGAGGGCGTGGTGCTGGCGCGGCTTGAGGCGGCGGTCGGCTGAGGCGGACGCGCCTCCGCCTCTTCACGCGGCCAGCCGCTGAAGTTCGTGGAAAGGGACGCGGAGCGCCGGGCGACGCCCGGGGTGTGAGTAGAGAAATACCGTTTCGACGAAGCCCAGCGCTCCGCGCGGTCGTTATCCGGAAGCGTGGCGCCCCGACGCTGTTCGCGCCTGTTCGCCCTTGAAGCCTCCGACGGGCGGGCCAGGCCGCGAAGCCTGGTCCCGGATGTCCGGGTTTCCCCGAACCTGTCGCCTCGTCGGCCCGACATCCCACGTCGTTTCTGTGTTCCAGGGCCGACCGCCGCCAGAGGGATGCAGTTGCGGAGCTTCCCCCGCGCCGACGAGCACGCCCGCTCGATCGCTCCCCGCCGCCGCAACGGTCGCTGGCCATGCGCCCTTTCCTCGCGACGAGGTGCAAGCATTATGGCGCCGGGCTGAACGCCGATCGTTCAGGGGCGTGTAAAATCGACAAGTGTCTGATTTCGCTGGATCCGAGATCGCGAATGCCGGGGATGGAGCGCCCTGAATGCTCTTCCGGACGCCGCTCGGCGGGGGCGGCTTCCGGGTGTGGAGCTGATTTCGGCCCCCGACCCGTTGGCGGACGATATATCCGTCTGCGCCTTGATGCGCGGCGTCGCCGTCTGGCGCCATGCATGCGGCGCCCGAGACGGGGCGCCCCGCAGCCGCCTTACAGGCTTGCCACCCAAGGTGTCGCCATGACGCTTCCGCAGTCTGAGCATCCCAACTAGACCTAGGCGTAGAGCAAACGTGGGGCTGGGGTGTTCATGAGCGGGGTCTACGCGCCAAGAGGCGCTGACGGGCGGTTCCCCAACCTCGACGTTCTACGGGGGATCGCCGTATGCGCGATCCTGCCGGTCAATATTGTCGTCATGGGCACGGTCGATGACCGCGAAGGCCTGCTGTATCCCTCCCGCTGGAACTTGGACCGCATCCTTTGGTGTGTGGAGCAGCTCCTCTTCGAGGGGCCGGCTCGTGGCCTGTTCACGTTACTCTTCGGCGCGGGAATGGCGCTCATGCTCAAGAGCGCCGAAGGCGATCAGCCTCAGATCGGGGTGATTGACGCCTGGGCGCGGCGCTGCGTCGTGCTTCTTGGGATGGGCGTGACACAGTTCGCCGTCTTCATGTGGCCGGGGGAGATCCTCTGGACATATGGGATTGCGGGACTTTTCCTGCTCGCCTTTCGGCCGTGCCGGCCACGCACGCTATGCGTCGCTGCGGCGGTATTGCTTCTGGGTCTTTCCGGGCTGCGAGCCTACGACACCAACAAGACGGTCCAGGTGTATGCAAGCGCTCCGGCTGCCGCGGCCGCGAAGGCCGAGGGGCGACCGCTTTCAGAAGCGCAAGAGGCCGCGCTCAAGGCCGTTCAATCTGCTCATGAAGCGCTCTACCCCAACCCCTCCAATACCGCCGAACAGATTGAGCAACGCACGCATCTGAGAAGTTTGATCGCCTGGAGCGCCAATGGCTGGGTTTGGCGGCACTTATCGACGTGGAGTTGGCCGGGCGTCGTCGAGTGCCTGAGCTTCATGCTCATCGGGATTGCGCTCTATCGCACCGGACTGCTCACCGGAGCGGCGGCCACCAAGACCTATGTGCTTGTCGCGGTGATTGGCTACGGCTTTGGCCTATCCGTGCGCGTGGCAAATCTGGCTTGGATGGCGCGAACAGGGTTTGAGCTCGACCCCAACCGGCTGGCGCCCGCCATATCAGTCCTGCGGTCATTTCTATACGAGCCTGCGCGGCTTGGCGTGACCATGGGACACCTCGCCATCATCACATTGCTGTTCAAGTCTGGGGCCTTGGGTGGCGCGAAGGTGTTGCGGGCGCTGGGGCGAACGTCCCTTACGACCTATACCCTTCAGTCGCTGCTTACCTCCCTGCTGTTCTACGGTTGCGGGCTTGTTGGCGCTATGAGCTTCACGAGACTGATGGCGACCTCGGTCGCCATCTGGGTTGTCTCTGGCGCCGTCGCCCTGCTTTGGCTTCAGAGGTTTTCCATGGGGCCAGCCGAATGGCTGATCCGCGCGCTCTCCTATGGCCGATCGAAGATAAAGGCCTCGTGACGCCTCCACCTTGCGGAGGCGTCGTCATCGACGTCACGGCTCCCGGGCTGAAACGCCGGATCGGACAGCGAGGACCCCGCTCGACTGGAGAAACCTTCGCCCTGCCCGAGCCTCCGCCCCTGACCACGCTCGCTGACACGTCCGCTCCCCATCCAAACCGAACTGGGGAAGGGCCGCTTGTGGCCACGCCGCCGAATGTCCGAATGTTGGCGCGATGCTCCCGGCGATGAACGACCCGTTGCGGACAATAGCCGCCGGCCGGTTCGAGGGCTTTCCTTTTGGTCGACACGGATGATCGTCGATGGCGCCCGGCTTGCGCCTTAGATCACCAGCGCCCCCTCGTAGTTTTCAGCGTCGTCCGTCCGAGCGCCGTTTCCCAGGCGTTCACGGACCTTCCCGGAGTTTCCCGCAGGCCTGGTGAGCGGAGTCCTCAAACTCTGGACGGGCGGAGAGCAGATCGCGCGAGCCCATGAGCCCGCGCACGATTGGCCCTCAGATCACCTCAAATCCGGCGCGCCGTAACTGGACCAGCATGCTTTCCGGGCCGACGAGGTGATAGAGGCCAACAACGACCAGCGTCGGCTTCGGCGCGTTGAGCATCGTCTCGAAGCGCGGAACCCAGGCGCGGTTCCGTTCGACCGTGAGCTTGGCGTAAAGCTCCGGATAATCGCGACGTTCGTGATCGACAAAATCCGCCGCCGCCGTCTGTCGGCCCGCGAGCCATTCTGTCGATATGCGTTCGGACCCTTCGCGGCCCAGCAACGCGCCATCGACGGCGTAGCAAAGGAACTGCGCCTCCTGTTTCGGGGTCATGCCGGCGAACCAGGCAAAGACGTCGTCCTTCACCTCGAACTCGCTCGAGACTGGAACCCCGATTTCGGTGGCCCGTGCGCTGAGAACGGCGTTGGCTGATTTCCCGGTCAGACCTGCGGCTCGGTAACCAGCGTCCTCGATCGTCGCGCCGATCAGCCAAGGCCGCGCGCCAGCCAGATCGTTCATGGATACGGCGGTCAGAGCCATTGCGGTCTTCAAGCGGGCCAACTGCTCCGGCGACAGCAGCTCCAGAGACGAAGGCGACGTCGACATGCCAAACTGCTTGATGAGCTCTCCACCGGGACGCCGGTAGATCTGGTTCGTCTCGGTCCACAGACGGCCGCAACGCTCCAGCAACGCCACGATCTCAGGTGCGCGCCAATCAACGGGGCGGGGCAGGGTTTCGCCCAGAACATAGATGCGCTTGCCGCCCTTCTTGACAGTCCAGAGCGGCGCCTTAGGGGCGGCAAGCACCGATCTTGGCGCTAGAGCAACGCAAGCCGCGGGGAGCCCATAGCCGAGGAACTGGCGGCGGGTGCGCTGGATGTCCGGCAACTGGGCATCGACACTTGTCGGGAAGGCAAGCTTGGCCAACGGCGCGCTCGGTTCCTTCATGCCGTCAGTACTCCCGTTCCAGTCTAAGACTGGCTTTCGCATGCGTCGGTCTTCTCATCACCTTAAGTTTAGTTCATGTCGAAGGCGACCGAACGTCGCCTCCTGCCGCCACGCCAATGGCGGCTCCTGGCGCCGGGCGGTCGCTCGGAAAGGCCAGCCTGAAGGTCGGCAGTCCACCCCGAACATCCCCCCGTCCGGTCCGCTTTTCGGAATCGGCTCAAGGTCCGGTTCCCGGCGTGGCCCCGTTTCCGCACCCGACCCCTGGCAGCCACTCATTCCTGCTATCTGGGGCGGGTCGAGGCCGGGGGCCACCTCTCGCGACCTTCAAGGCTCCAGCTCCCAACGAAGACCGCCGCTGCGGACGGCCTCCCACAAGGCGTCCGAAACGGCGGCATGGAGCCCTCCGGGCTCGGATCACGCCCCCACATGAACGCGATACGTAAGGGATAACGCTGTCATCTCGACCGTCGATCGGTTTCGCCCACCGAGCGAGAAGGGGGGGCGAACAGGTCGGTTGCCTTGCCCCGGTGAAGCGCTATCTAGCGCCCATGGCGTTGCACATCATCAAGCTGGTCGTCGGCTGCGAGACCATCGACGATCTCCTGGCCTGGCACAGGGACGAGAGCCAGCCCTGGATCATGCACACCCGCATGACGCCCAAGCGGATCGACGAGGTGCTGGACGGCGGCTCGCTGTATCGGGTGTTCAAGGGTCAGATCCTGTGCCGCCAAAGGATCCTGGCCATCGATACGGTCGGGGAGGGCGCGGCCTCGCGCTGCGAGGTCACGGTCGATCCGCCGATCATCCGCGTGGCGCCCCAGCCGCGTCGGGCCTTCCAGGGCTGGCGCTATCTCAAGCCCGAGGACGCGCCGCCGGACCTGACCGAAGGCGAGGCCGCCGACCTGCCGCCGGATCTCGCCCGTCAGCTGCGCGAACTGGGCGCGTGGTGACGTTCGTCTGGATAACTTTCAGGTGTTGCGTTATCTAAATGGCAATCATGGCGGGTGTCATCTTGTCGCAGGGGACAAGGGAGAGATGACGATGAAGGCCGGTTTCGCCGCCTTGGGCGTTGGGATGCTGTTCGTGGGCTTGATCGCCGGGCTGCTGATCGCGCTGAAGCCGATCTAGGCCTGACTCCTCAGATCACGGCCATGTTGTCGATCAGCCGCGTCCTGCCCAGCCACGCGGCGACCAGGATGCGGCCGTCGGCCTGACCGATCGGGCCGGGGCCCAGGCGCGACAGATCGCTGGCTTCGCGCACTTCCATATAGTCGACCTGGCCAAAGCCGGCCGCCTTCAGGGCGGCCGTCGCTGCTTGCTCGGCCTCGTCGATCCGACCGCCCGCGGCGACCGCGGCGGCCGCGGCCTTGATCGCCGTCGGCAGGGCCACGGCGGCGGCGCGCTCTTCGGCCGACAGATAGGCGTTGCGGGAGGAGAGGGCGAGACCGTCCTCGGCCCGCGCCGTCGGGGCGCCGATGATCTCGATGGGGATGTCCAGGTCGCGGGTCATCCGCTTGACCACCTGAAGCTGCTGATAGTCCTTCTCGCCGAACACCGCGACGTCGGCCTGGCTCTGGATGAACAGCTTGGCGACCACGGTGGCGACGCCGCCGAAGAATTGCGGGCGCGCCGCGCCTTCGAGGGGTTCGGAGACGCCCGAGACGGTGATCGCCGTGGCGAAGCCGGGGGCGTACATCTCCGCGCCGTTGGGCGCGAACATCAGGTCGCAGCCGACCGAGGCCAGCTTCTCGGCGTCCATCGCTTCGCCGCGCGGATAGGCGTCGAAGTCCTCGTGCGGGGCGAACTGCTTGGGATTGACGAAGACGGTGGCGATCACCCGGTCGGCGTTCCGCTGGGCCAGGCGGATCAGGGTCAGGTGGCCCTCGTGCAGGGCCCCCATGGTCGGGACCAGGGCCACGCGCTGGCCGGCGGCCTTCCACGCGCGGACATGCTCGCGCATTTCGGCGACGGTGCGGACGATCTGGGTCATGGCGGGCTCCACGCGGACAGGCCGCGCTTATGGCCTCGTGGCTTCCGCAGGTCCACCGTCCGTTGCGCCAGCCCGCGCCGGGGGTGCGACAATTATGCTTGTGGATTGAGCCGGTTGACCCGCTAGGGCGTCGGTAACATCGTGTTAACCTTCAGTCCAAGGTCGCGCGAGTCGCGACGCATCGAGGATCGAGCCATGGCCGAAACGCGCGTCATCGTCGTCGGCAACGAAAAGGGTGGTGCGGGCAAGTCCACCATCGCCGTCCACCTTGTCACCGCGCTGCTGTACGGCGGCGCCAAGGTCGCCGTGCTGGACCTGGACCTTCGCCAGCGCACCTCGGGCCGGTTCTTCGAGAACCGCCGGGCCTGGGCCGCCAACAAGAAGCTCGATCTGCCCATGCCGCTGGCGCTGGACCTCAGCGACAACGACATCGCCCTGGCCGAAAAGGGCGAGGCGGAGCAGGTCGCCGGCTTCGAGGCCGCCTTCGCCAAGGCGGCCGAGGCGTGCGACTTCATCCTGATCGACACCCCCGGCGGCGACAGCGCCATCACGCGCCTGGCCCACGGCCGCGCGGATCTGGTCGTCACGCCGATGAACGACAGCTTCGTCGATTTCGACATGCTGGGCACGGTCGACCCGGTGACCTTGGATCTGATCAAGCCCAGCCTCTATTCGCTGACCGTCTGGGAAGGTCGCAAGCAGCGGGCCCTGTCGGGCCAGCGCCAGGCCATGGACTGGGTGGTGCTGCGCAACCGCCTGGCCACCACCGAGGCCCGCAACCGCAAGCGCCTGGAGGACCGCCTCACGGCGCTCGCCAAGCGCGTCGGCTTCCGCATCGGCCCCGGCCTGCGCGACCGCGTGATCTATCGCGAGCTGTTCCCGTTCGGCCTGACCATCGCCGATCTGTCGCCCCAGGTGCGTCCGGTGCCGGTGTCGCTGCAGCACCTGGCCGCCCGTCAGGAACTGCGCGCCCTGATGCACAGCCTGGGCCTGTCGGCCCATTCCGGCGAGACCCTGCTGGCGGCGCAGTAGCCCTGGGGCTACATAGTTGACGAGCGGGCGGGAGAGCGCGTTGGGCGAAAGTGTGCGCGGTTTCGCCCGGCGAACGCGCTCCCATGCTTAGTTCTAAAGCCTGCTCAGGCAGGCTTTAGGGGTAACCTGCCGCCCGTTTTCGTATCTGGAGTTCCGATGCTGTACCTGCTGCTGGGCGCGGCCATCCTCGTCTTCCTGCTGTGGCCAAAGGGACGCGCGTTCCTGAATGGCGACGGCTGGCGGGTCGGCGCGGGCGCGGCCTCGATCGCCGCCTTCGCCGGGGCGGCCTATGCGTCGATCCGCGGGTCCTGGGGCACGGGGATCGTGCTGGGCGTCATCGGCCTGTGGAGCGTCACCGAGGCCCGCCGCCGGCCGGTCATCCGCCGCGAGATCGTCCACCCGCCCAAGGCCGAGCTCAGCCTGTCCGAAGCCCGGGCCATCCTTGGCGTCGGCCCCGAGGCGACCCTGGACGAGGTCAAGGCCGCCTATATGCGTCTCATCCAGATGGCTCACCCCGACAAGGGCGGCACAGAGGGGCTCGCCGCCCAGCTCAACGCCGCTCGGGATCGTTTGATCAGGCGGCGAAGCTAGGCTACGACTTTCCCCATGATCAATCGCGAACGCTTCTGGCGCCGTCGCCCACTCTTCTACTGCAAGAAGGGCGGCCAGACCTGCTCGGTATGACGCTCTGACCTTCATTCAGAGCAGGCCGCCGCGCGCGGCTAAAAAGCGTCATTTCAGTTTCGGACCTTGATCCTCCCATGACTATCCAAACCTCCCCTTCGGCCATCGATTGGGCCGGGCGTTTCAGCGCGCGCATGGACCGCGTCCACGCCAGCGAGATCCGCGAGCTTCTCAAGCTGCTGGACCAGCCCGACATCCTGTCGTTCGCCGGCGGCATCCCCGATCCCAGCCTGTTCCCCGCCGAGCGGATCCAGGCCGAGTACGAAGCCGTGCTGGCCGATCCGGTCCTGTCCAGCCAGGCGCTGCAGTACTCCGTCAGCGAGGGCTATCTGCCGCTGCGCGAGTGGATCGCCGAACGCATGACGCGCGACGGCATGCCCTGCGCGCCGCATAACATCATGCTGACCGCCGGCTCGCAGCAGGCGCTGGACCTGATCGGCAAGCTGTTCATCAGCCCCGGTGACACGGTGGTGGTGGCCCGGCCGACCTATCTGGGCGCGCTGCAGGCCTTCAACGGCTACCAGCCGACCTATCGCGACCTGCCGGAGGCGGCGTTGAGAGGCGAGGAGACCGACCTGCCGCGCGGCGCGCTGGGCTATTTCGTCCCCGACTTCGCCAACCCGACCGGCGTCAGCCTGACCCTGGCCGAGCGCGAGACCCTGCTGGATCTGGCCCGGTCGCTGGACATGACCCTGATCGAGGACGCGGCCTATCGCGAACTGCGCTTCGCCGGCGAGCCGACCCCGACGCTCCTGTCGCTCGATATCGCCCGCTCTGGCGGAATCGACAATGCGCGCACCCTGTTCCTGGGCACCCTGTCCAAGACCCTGTCGCCGGCTCTGCGCATCGGCTGGGTCTGCGGGCCCAAGCCGGTCATCGAGAAGCTGGTTCTGCTGAAGCAGGGCGCGGACCTGCACGTCTCGACGATCAACCAGATGGTCGCCCATCGCGCGGTCTCGGAAGGCTATGACCAGCACCTGCATCGCCTGCGCGGCGCCTATGGCGCCAAGGGGCGCGTGATGCTGGCCGCCCTGGAACGGACCATGCCCAAGGGCGTGACCTGGTCGCATCCGGAAGGCGGCATGTTCGTGTGGATCAACCTGCCGGAAGGGATCGACGGCGCGGCCCTGCTGGCGCGGGCCATCGCGGAGGAGCGCGTGGCCTTCGTGCCCGGCGCGCCGTTCTTCGCCGAGGTGAAGACCGCCAACGCCATCCGCCTCAGCTATTCGCTGCCGACCGACGCCCAGATCGAGGAAGGCGTGGGACGGCTGGCGCGACTGATCTCAAGAGTGATGGCCGAGGCCTAGAAAAGGAAAACCCCGGAGGTCGCCCTCCGGGGTTTGTTGTTTCAGCGGTGGAGGTCTGCTCAGCGCGGCGACAGCACCATGCAGGGCATCCGCTTGGCCTTCAGGGCCGAGCAGACCTCGCGGGCGGCGTCCGAGGTCAGGCCCTGGAACTGGGCGCGGAACGCGCCGCCGGCCGCGCCCTCGACGGCGCCCTCGGCGTCGGCGACCATCTTGGCGAAGCGGCCGCGGACCAGCTTCAGCTGGTCGTTGGCCAGCGACTTGGACTTGAAGGCGCCGACCTGCACGCCCCATTCGCCTTTCGGCTTCTTGGCGGCTTTCGGCTTGGCGGCCTCCTGGGCGCCGCGCAGGGTGGGGGAGACCTTCACCGGGCCCGGGTTGCGCGGGTTCTCGGTCAGGACGATCCGCAGCCCGGCCTGGTCGCCGTCACCCTGTTCGGTCGACGGACGCTCGATCGGGCCCGAGGGCTCTTCCTCGTAGATGTTGGCGGCGATGCTGGTGCGTTCGCCGCGCGACCGGCGCTTCATGACGTCGAAGCCGGTCAGCAGCAGGTCTTCCATGTTGTTGTCGCGCCAGGCGGTCGAGGGGCCGCCCAGGACCACGGCGATCAGGCGGCGGCCGTCGCGCACGGCCGAGCCGGCGAGGTTGAAGCCCGAGGCGTTGGTGTAGCCGGTCTTCAGGCCGTCGAAGCCGTCCATGCTGTCCAGCAGCCGGTTGTGGCCCTTGATGTAGTTGCCCCGGAAGTAGAAGCCCTTCACCGAGAAGTAGCTGTAGTACTGCGGGAAGTCGCGCATGGTGGCGCGGGACAGGATGGCCAGGTCGCGAGCGGTCGAGATCTGACGGCTGTCGGGCAGGCCCGACGCGTTGACGAAGCGGCTGTTGCGCATGCCCAGTTCCTGACCGCGCAGGGTCATCAGGGCGGCGAATCGCGACTCGCTGCCGGCGAGTCGTTCGGCCATGGCCACGGCGACGTCGTTGGCCGACTTGACGGTCATGGCCTTGATGGCCTCGTCGACCGAAAGGCTGTCGCCCGGCGAAAGGCCGATCTTGGTCGGAGCCTGGGCGGCCGCGCGGGGCGACATGACGACCCGGTCCGTCAGCTTCAGGCGGCCTTCGCTCAGCGCCTCGAAGGTCAGGTACAGGGTCATCACCTTGGTGACCGAGGCGGGGTAGCGAGGGCTGTCGGCCCTTTTGTCGTAAAGGACTTCGCCCGAATTCGCGTCGATCACGATCGCCGCGTACTTCGGCTCCTGAGCGTTCAGCTGCAGATAGGGTATGGCCGCCGAGGCCGGGGTCGGGGCGACCGCGCCGAACAGGCACGAGAGCGCCAGGCCGGCGACGGCGAACAGTGAACGGGCGGCGGTAAGCTTGGCGAACATGAAGCGACGTCCGTCATTTGAACTGGGAGGCGGTTTCGCACCGCCACACGCGTGACCAGTAGCATGACGGAAGCCGCCTTTCGCTAAAGTAAACAACTGGTGAGCGATCTTGCCGCATGCGCGAAAATATCAGGCGCGCGGCGCCAATGCTGCAGCTTGGTCGTCCATGACGCTACGTCATGGTGCGCTGCACAAAATCATTGACTGCTGCACTGCAACATGAGAGAACCGCGGTGTTCCAAGCGCAGATGGGCGAGTTGCAGCTCGTTCATTCGCCCCGCCCGATCTTCTCGCCTCAGTTCCCTCCCCAGGAGAATTCCCATGGCCGCCGCCGAAACCGTCAAGAACACCGTCGAACAATTCAGCACCGCCTCGAACCAAGCGTTCAAGGACGGCGTCGAGAAGTCGCTGGCCGCCCTGGCCGAAGCCAACACTCACTCGAAGAAGAACCTGGAAGCCGTCGTCGCCTCGGTGACCGCCGCCACCAAGGGCGCCGAAGCCCTGGGCGCCCAGACCTTCGCCTACGGCAAGAAGGCCGCCGAGGACCAGGTCGCCGCCGCCAAGTCGCTGGCCGCCGCCAAGAGCGTGCAGGAAGCCGTCGAGCTGCAGACCGCCTGGGCCAAGTCGGCTCTGGAAGCCTACATCGCCCAGGTCAGCAAGGCCTCGGAGATCGTCTCGGCCTCGATCAAGGACTCGGTCAAGCCGCTGAACGAGCGCATGACCGCCGCCGTCGAGAAGTTCCAAGCCGCTCGCTAAGAGCAGCTTTCAGAACGCTGGCGAAAGCACCGCGTTGAAGGGCTCGGACCGGAAGGTCCGGGCCCTTTTTCCTTTTGCGCGCTCACACGGCGCGTTAAGCATGCCCCAACAGTTCATTGGAGCGCGTGCATGTCGAAGGTCGAGGAACGCCTGAAGGCGATTGGGATCGAGCTGCCTCAGCCCGTGGCGCCGGTGGCCAACTACGTGACCTTCGTCCGGACCGGAAACCTCGTTCACATCTCCGGCCAGATCTCGCTGGACGCCGACGGCGGGGTGAAAGGCACGGTCGGGGTCGACGTCGACCTGGAGACCGCCCAGAAGGCGGCTCGCATCTGCGGGATCAACCTGCTGGCCCAGATGAAGGCCGCCTGCGATGGCGACCTGGACCGCGTTGTCCGCGTCGTCAAGCTGGGCGGCTTCGTCCAGGCCGGTCCGGACTTCATCGACATCCCCAAGGTCATCAACGGCTGCTCGGACCTGATGGTCGAGGCGCTGGGCGACGCGGGCCGCCACGCCCGCTCGGCGGTGGGCGTCTATCGTCTGCCCCTCGGCTTCGCGGTCGAGGTCGACGCGGTGGTGGAGATCGCCTGATGCGCTCGCGCGAACGTCCGTCGACCGATGTCTTCGGCGAGGCCTGGGAGCGCCTTTTCGATCCGCCGGTGGCCCATCGCGGCCTGTGGACCCCAGACGGGGCGCCGGAGAACTCCCTGGCCGCCTTCCAGGCCGCCTGCGCGGGCGGCTACGGCATCGAGCTGGACGTCCAGCTGACCGCCGATGGCGAGGCCGTGGTCTTCCACGACGAGCGCCTGGAACGCATGACCGGCCACGAAGGCCGTCTGCGCGACCATACCGCGGCCGAGCTCGGCGCCATGGCCTTGAACGGCACGGACGAGACCATCCCGACCCTGGCCGATACGCTGACCATGATCGGCCACCGCGCCATGGTGTTCATCGAGCTGAAGACGCCCTTCGGCGAGGTCGGGCCGCTGGAGAAGCGGGTTACCGACGTGCTGGTCGACCACAACGGCCCGACCGCCGTGATCGGCTTCAATCCGTACTCCCACGCCTGGTTCGCCGACCACCACCCGCAGATTCTGCGCGGCCTGGACAGCTATGGCTGGAACGACGACAGCGCCCGCAAGCTGGCCCCGGAAATGCGCAAGTCGCTGGCGGCCCTGGAGCAGGTGGAGCTGGCGCGGCCCGATTTCCTGGCCCTGGGCCTGGACATGTTGCCCAGCCCGCGCGCCGACCTATATCGCGCCAAGGGCATGCCGATCGTCGCCTGGACGGTCCGCTCGCCCGACCAGTGGGAAGGCGTGCGCGACCATTGCGACAACCTGATCTTCGAGGGCTTCACGGCGTGAGTTCGGGCCCGGTGGGCGTCCAGTCGGCGGTTCGCGTCCATCGCGAGATCGCCGAGATCGGCAAGGACGCCTGGGACGCCTGCGCGAACCCCACCGGTGATCCGTTCATCAGCTACGACTTCCTGTCGATCCTGGAGGAAAGCGGCTGCGTCGGCGCGCGCGCCGGCTGGGCGCCGCAACACCTCTCGGTTCTGGACGAGAACGACGTCGTCGCTGGCGTCATGCCGCTCTATCTGAAGTCCCACAGTCAGGGCGAATATGTTTTCGACCACGCCTGGGCCGACGCGTACGAGCGGGCAGGCGGCCGGTACTACCCAAAGCTCCAGTGCTCTTCGCCGTTCTCGCCGGTCACCGGCTCGCGGCTCGTCGTGCGGCCAGGGGTCGATGTCGATGAAGGGCGCTCGGCCCTGCTGGGCGGAGCCCTGACCCTGTGCGAGCGGATGGGCGCCTCGTCGCTGCACGTGACCTTCCCTGTGGAGGACGAGTGGGCCTGGATGGGCGAGCGCGGCATGCTGTTGCGTCAGGACCAGCAGTACCATTGGGAAAACCGGGGCTACGCGACCTTCGACGACTTCCTGGCGGCCCTGTCGGCCAATCGCCGCAAGACCATCCGCCGCGAACGCCGCGACGCCCAGGATGGCTTGGAGATCGTGGCCCTGACCGGCGACGACCTGACCGAGGATCACTGGGACGCCTTCTATGGCTTCTACATGGACACGGGATCGAGGAAGTGGGGAAGGCCGTATCTCAACCGCCGCTTCTTCTCGATGCTGCACGCGCGGATGGCCGATAAGGTGCTGCTGATCCTGGCCCGGCGGCCGGGCGGACCGTGGATCGCGGGGGCGCTGAACCTGCTGGGCCGCGACTGTCTCTACGGCCGCCACTGGGGCTGCACCGAGGACGTGCCGTTCCTGCATTTCGAGCTCTGCTACTATCAGGCCATCGAACACGCGATCCGGCTGGGCCTGCCGCGCGTCGAGGCCGGGGCGCAGGGCCAGCACAAGATCGCCCGCGGGTATCTGCCCAGCGCGGTCTATTCGGCCCACTGGATCGCCGACCCGGCCCTGCGCGAGCCGGTGGCGCGCTACCTCGAGCGCGAGCGCGAGGCGGTCGAGAGCGACATCGCCATGCTGACGGAAGAGTATTCGCCGTTCCGGGAAGAGCGATAGCGCGTCCCGCGGCCCGCCATCCCGGACAGCCTCCGCGAGGCTTCCGGAATGACGAGAGCTGTTGGGATGCGGCCTAACTCAGCCGCACTTCACCGACCTTGTCCTTGTAGTCCGTCTTCGGGTCGACCCCGAGCAGCATCTTCACGCCCGCGAACAGGCTGTGTTCGTTCAGCCAGATCTGGGCGTCGCCCGGTTCGAAGCGCAGCAGGCGCAGCTTCGGATCGTCCTTGCCCTCGTACCAGGCCGCGACGAAGGGGTTCCACAGGCGCTCGATGGTGGTGCGGTCGTTGTCGATCCGCAATGACCCGTCGACGGTGGCGAAGACCTCGTGTCCCTTGGAGGCGAAGTGCAGCAGCGCGTCGCGTGTCTGGCCCTCGACAGCCTGGACGAGATCGACGTCGACCGCGCTGAAGATCCAGATCGGGCCCGAATGGTCGCCTTCGATGATCGCGGTCATCGGCTGGGCGCGACCGCCTTCGACGTCGGGCAGGCCCAGCATCACGGTGCGGTCGGACTTCAGCGCCTTCCAGAATTTTTCGGCCAGATCAGCGTCGTTGGACATTGTGGTCTCCTTGTTCGCGAAGACCAACGGCGAGGTCGAGACGCCGTTCCCAGGGTGAAGGTTCAGGACCGCTCCCAGGCGGCCTTCAGCAGCGCCTTGACCGCGTCATCGACCTCGGCGGGCGAGGCCAGCGGAAGCTTGGTTTTCAGGCGTTCGGACCAGCCTTCGTTCCTGGGCTCAAGAGGGCCTGGGGCGTCGTCGGGCGCCACGGCCAGGCCCAGCATCGCCGCGCCGCCCTTCACCGGCTTCAGGGCCGCGAACTGCGCCTTGCGCGACCAGGCCGTGAAGCCCTTGCGCTGCCCCATGACGAGGTCCTGAAAGTCGGCGACGGCGGTCTCGACCGCCTCCAGGATCGCCGTCGAGGCCGGATCGGTCCACAGCGCCGCGCGCAGGCCGTCGGCGTCGTCCCAGCCCATTTCGGACGGAAAGGCGACCGAGAAGATGGCGGCCGCGCGGTTCTGACCGACGCCATAGGTCGCCTTGAGCCAATCGGCGCGGGCGCGGGGCCTGGTCTCCTGACACTCGCGGCGAACGATCTCGACCCACGCGTCCAGGGTCTTGCCGGTCTCGCGCTCCAGGTTGGCCTTGACCGAGGCGAACCACTTCCATTGCTGCTCCGTCAGGCCCCTCGGCTGGGTGTCCATGGTTGCGCGCGTCCCCCGGTTTGCTACGACCAGTCATCCAAACAGGAGACGGTCATGAGCCTCGACGGACGCTACGACGCCGACAACATCTTCGCCAAGATCATCCGCGGCGAGATCCCCAGCGTGAAGCTGTTCGAGGACGAAAAGGTCCTGGCCTTCATGGACGTCTTCCCGCAGTCGCGCGGCCACGCCCTGGTGATCTCCAAGATCAGCCAGGCGCGCAATATCCTCGAGGTCGAACCCGAGGTGCTCAGCGACCTCGCCGCCGCCACCCAGAAGCTGGTGCGCGCCGTGGTCTCGGCCCTGAAGCCGGACGGCGTTGTCGTCACCCAGTTCAACGGCGCCCCGGCCGGACAGACGATCTTCCACCTGCATTTCCACGTCATTCCCCGCTACGAGGGCGAGGCGCTGGGCCGCCACGGCGAGGGCGGCATGGCCAATGTCGAGGACCTGAAGGCCCTGGCGGCGAAGATTTCCGCGGCGCTTTAGGCGGTTTCAAATCCTGGGTCGGGTATCAGCCGAAGGGCGCGCAACGAATTTCGTACGGGCGCCTTGAACTGGATATTCGCGGAGCGCGCCATGACCTCGGACGAGAATGATCGCGGCGGCCTGCACCGGTTGATCTACGCGAGCCGGTTCACCGGACCAGCGCAGGGCTTTGACGAGGTCCTGCGGGCGATCATCGCCAAGTCGATCCAAAGCAACCGTCTGGATGACGTCACCGGCCTGCTGATGGCGGGCGAGGGGCGTTTCCTGCAACTGCTCGAAGGCCCCGCGAAACGGGTGGAGGCGATCTATGACCGGATCGCCGCGGATCCGCGCCACGCGGATCTAGTCCGGATCTATGGCGGCCCCGCCGAACGCCGTCTGTTCCGTGACTGGAACATGGGTCAGCACCGGTTGGGCGCGGCCGATCACGCGTTGCTGGCCGAGGTCGGCCTGAATGGGTTCAATCCTTCGGCTCTTGACGCTCAAGCCGCCGAGACGCTGTTGATCGCCGCCGGCGGCCGCCACCGGCGCTGAGCGCGTCTAAGGACCGGCTTGATGGAGGCATTCTAAACGAAAAAGGGCCCGGATCGCTCCGGGCCCTTCGCTAGGCCTTTCGACTTAAGCCTATTCGACCAGAGCCGGCTCGGCTTCGTCGGTCTTGCTGGCCTTCGGGTCGGGCGCGCCTTCGATTTCGAAGGCGATCTTGCCGTTCTCGAGGACCACCCTGACGTGGCCGCCGCGGACCAGGCGTCCGAACAGGATGTCGTCGGCCAGGGGCTTCTTGATGTGCTCCTGGATGACGCGACCCAGCGGCCGGGCGCCGTAGAGCTCGTCGAAGCCGTTCTTGGCCAGCCAGTCGGCCGCGTCGTCGCTCAGCGAGATCGTCACGTTCCGGTCGGCCAGCTGGGCCTCCATCTGCATGACGAACTTCTGCACGACCTGGCGGATGATCTCCGGCGTCAGCGGCTTGAAGGCCACGACCGCGTCGAGGCGGTTGCGGAATTCCGGCGTGAACAGGCGCTTGAGGGCGGCCTCTTCCTCGCCGACCACCTTGTCGCGACCAAAGCCGATGGACTGGCGTTGGGCGTCCGAGGCGCCCGCATTGGTGGTCATGATCAGGACCACGTTGCGGAAATCGACCTTCTTGCCGTTGGAGTCGGTCAGAACCCCGTGGTCCATGACCTGCAGCAGGATGTTGTAGACGTCCTGGTGAGCCTTCTCGATTTCGTCGAGCAGCACGACCGCGTGCGGGTGCTGATCGACGGCGTCGGTCAGCTGGCCGCCCTGGTCATAGCCGACATAGCCGGGAGGGGCGCCGATCAGGCGGCTCACGGTATGGCGTTCCATGTACTCCGACATGTCGAAGCGGATCATCTCGATGCCCAGGGTCTGGGCCAGCTGCTTGGCGGCTTCGGTCTTGCCGACGCCGGTGGGGCCGCTGAACAGGAACGAGCCGATCGGCTTGTCCGCGTCGCGAAGACCGGCGCGCGCCAGCTTCATGGCCGAGGACAGCTGCAGGATCGCGTCGTCCTGACCGAACACGGCGCGCTTCAGGTCCGTTTCCAGCTCCTTCAGCGCCTCGGTGTCCGACTTGCTGACCGACTTGGGCGGGATACGGGCGATCTTGGCCACGACGGCTTCGATCTCCTTGACGCCCAGGACCTTCTTGCGGCGGCCTTCCGGCAACAGCATCTGGCCAGCGCCCGCCTCGTCGATCACGTCGATCGCCTTGTCGGGCAGCTTGCGGTCGGTGATGTACTTGGCCGACAGCTCGACGGCCACCTTGATGGCGTCGTTCGTGTACTTCAGCTTGTGGAAGTCCTCGTAGTAGCTCTTCAGCCCCTTGAGGATCTTGACGGTGTCGTCCACCGACGGCTCGTTCACGTCGATCTTCTGGAAGCGACGGACCAGGGCCCGATCCTTCTCGAAGTGCTGGCGGAACTCCTTGTAGGTGGTCGAGCCCATGCAGCGCAGGCTGCCCGAGGCCAGGGCCGGCTTCAGCAGGTTGGAGGCGTCCATCGCCCCGCCGCTGGTCGCGCCGGCGCCGATCACGGTGTGGATCTCGTCGATGAACAGCACCGCGTTCGGGTGGTTCTCCAGTTCCTTGACCACCTGCTTGACGCGTTCCTCGAAGTCGCCGCGATAGCGGGTGCCGGCCAGCAGCGCGCCCATGTCGAGCGAGTAGATGGTGGCGCCGGCCAGGACTTCGGGGACCTGGTTGGTGATGATCTTCCGGGCCAGACCTTCGGCGATGGCGGTCTTACCGACGCCGGGATCTCCGACCAGCAGCGGGTTGTTCTTGGTGCGACGGCACAGGATCTGGATCGCGCGTTCCACTTCGTTCGCGCGGCCGATCAGCGGGTCGACCTTGCCCTGGCGGGCCTTTTCGTTGAGGTCGACGCAATAGGCTTCCAGGGCCTCGCCGCCCGTCTTGGCGTTCGGCTTCTCACCGTCGTCCTCGGTCGCGTTCGAGCCGGCGTTGGCGCCCTTGACGTTCTTGGGCTCCGAGGCGCCGGCCTTCTTGGCGATGCCATGGGCGATGAAGTTGACCGCGTCGTACCGCGTCATGTCCTGCTCCTGCAGGAAGTAGGCGGCGTGGCTTTCGCGTTCGGAGAAGATGGCGACCAGGACGTTGGCGCCCGTCACTTCTTCGCGGCCCGACGACTGGACGTGGATCACCGCGCGCTGGATCACGCGCTGGAAGCCGGCGGTCGGCTTGGCGTCCTCGTCGTCGTCGACGACCAGCGAGGCCAGTTCGACGTCGAGATAGTTCGAGAGGCTCTTCTTCAGCGCGGTGAGATCGACATCGCACGCACGCATGACTCCGGCGGCGTCCTCGTCGTCGGTCAGGGAGAGCAGAAGATGCTCCAGCGTCGCGTACTCGTGCTTACGCTGGTTGGCGTAGGCGACGGCGCGATGCAGGGACTCTTCCAGGGGGCGCGAAAAAGAGGGCAATGGGGGCTCCTCAGTCCTTTTCCATGGTGCACTGCAGGGGGTGCTGATGACGTCGCGCCGAGTCGATGACTTGCGCGACCTTGGTCTCTGCGACTTCGTAAGTGTAGACGCCGCACACCCCCACGCCGTTCTGATGGACGTGGAGCATGATGCGCGTGGCGTCTTCACGCGACTTGTTGAAGAACCGTTCGAGCACGTAAACGACGAACTCCATGGGAGTGTAGTCGTCGTTGAGAATCAGAACTCGATATAGCGAAGGCTTCTGCGTCTTCGGCTTCACTTCCGTGACGACCGACGACCCAGCGCCGTTGCTTTGTCCGCCTTGCTTCCGCTCGGCCATCGACTTGTTCTCTCCCGGCGGGCAAATCACCCGCCTGTCTGAATTAGATATGGAAACGCGACGGCTTTGGAAGAGCCCGAGACGCGTCTGCGCCGCTTTAACACAGGGGCGCCTCGGAAAACGGCTTCACGATTGGGAGAGCGAAGGCCGCCAGCGAACGGTTCCCAAAGCGTGGCGGCCGAAAGTGCGAGCGGTTTCGGCGCCTGCCAAGCTTTGATTGTTTAGGGGTTAGAGCCTTCTGCAGGCAAAAGGCTCGGGGGAGAGGCCCAAATGGTTAGCGACAAGCTGTCGCGCAAGAGGGGCGACGACGCGACTCGGGACAACTCGCTCAGCGACTCTTCAGCGCCCGTCCGCTGACCACGGCCGCGGCGCCGAACTTGCCGCGCAGGGCGTCGATGGCGGTTTCGTTCCTCAAGGTGCGACGCTCGTCTTCGGCGAACATGTCCGAGCCGGCGGTCTCGGCGTCGACGAACTCGGTCAGGCCCGCGCCGATCAGGCGATAGGAGAGGCCGGGCTTTTCGGCCGCCAGCAGTTCTCGCGCCACCTGGAACAGGGTGCGGGCCGTCTGGGTCGGCACGGCAAGGGTGCGGCGGCGGGTGTGGATCTTGAAGTCGGGGGTGCGCAGCTTCAGCGTCGCCACGCGGCCGGCCACGCCTTCCTTGCGGGCCTGCTTGGCGACCTTCTCGCACAGCGGCCAGAGCTCGTCTTCCAGCGCGTCGCGCTTGTGCAGGTCGTCGTTGAACGTGGTCTCGGCGCTGATCGTCTTGCGTGACTGGTCGGGATCGACCATGCGGCTGTCCTGGCCGTGGGCCAGGCGGTGCAGGCGCAGGCCGCCCGAGCCCAGCCGATTGGCCAGCAGCTTCAGGTCGGCGGCGGCGATGTCGCCGACGGTCTTCAGGCCGATCTCGGCGAGGCTGGAGACCGTGGCCGGCCCGACGCCGGGCAGGATGCCCACGGGCTTGCCGGCCAGGAACGCTTGCGCCTCGGCCGCCCCGATCGCCGAGAAACCGCGCGGCTTGTCCAGTTCCGACGCGATCTTGGCCAGGAACTTGTTGGGGGCCAGGCCGATCGAGACGGTCAGGCCGATGTCACGTTCGATCTCGGCCTGCAGCCGCGCGAGCATCGCCGCCGGCGTCGCGCCATGCAGGCGCTCGGTGCCCGTCAGGTCGATCCAGGCCTCGTCCAGGGACAGGGGCTGGATCAGCGGCGTCAGCCGATCCAGCTTCTCGTGGATGCGGCGGCTGGCTTCCTTGTACTTGGCGAAGTCCGGCTTGATGACCACGGCGTCGGGGCACAGCTTCAGCGCCTTGAACATCGGCATCGCCGAGCGCGCGCCGCTCATGCGGGCGATATAGCAGGCGGTGGTCACCACCCCCCGCTTGCCCCCGCCGACGATCACCGGCTTGTCGCGCAGGGACGGATCATCGCGCTTTTCCACCGAGGCGTAGAAGGCGTCGCAGTCCAGGTGGGCGATCGAGAGCGTCCCCAGCTCCTCGTGGAAGATCGTCCGCGGCGAGTGGCACGACGGACAACGCGCGGCCTTGGCCTCGCCGGTCCACCCGCAGTCGCGGCACAGGGACTTCATGGGAGCGTCCCTAGGCCTCCAGCGGCCACAGCCAGACCGCGCCGCGCACGCCCGAGCTGTCGCCATGCTCGGCCTTCTTCACCGGCGTCTCGAAGACGTCGGAGAAGACGCGGGGGGCGATGGCGGCCGGCAGGCGCTCATAGAGCGCGTCGACGTTCGACATGCCGCCGCCCAGCACGATGACGTCCGGATCGATGATGTCGCAGATCGCGGCCAGGCCTCGGCCCAGGCGGTCGACATAGCGGTCCAGCGCCGCGGCGGCAGAGGCGTCGCCGGATTCAATGGCGTCCATGGTCTCCTGGCCCGTGGGGAAGCCCGCGTCGCGCGAGAACGCCGGACCCGCGACCCATTTCTCCATACATCCGTTGCGGCCGCACCAGCACTCGGGACCGGGATATTCTTCCGGCCTGGGCCAGGGCAGGGGCATGTGACCCCATTCGCCGCCAATGCCGTTGTGGCCCTCGATGATCTTGCCGTCGACGACCACGCCGCCGCCGCAGCCGGTGCCCAGGATCGCCGCGAACACCACGCGCGCCCCGGCTCCCGCGCCGTCGGCGGCCTCGGAGAGCGCCAGGCAGTTGGCGTCGTTGGCCAGGCGCACCGGACGCGCCAGGCGCTGCTCGAGGTCTTCGCCGAACGGGCGGCCGTTCAGATAGACGCTGTTGGCGTTGCGGATCAGGCCGGTGCGCGGCGAGATCGAGCCGGGGATGCCCAGGCCCAGGCGCGCGCAGGTCGCGCCCGCCATGCATTCGGCGTCGGCCAGCAGCCCGGCCACCACTTCCAGGGCTGCCGCGTAGTCGCCGGGATTGGGTTTTCGCACGCGCGCGACGAACTCGCCGACCTCGCTGAGGGCGGCGACCTCGATCTTGGTGCCGCCGAAATCGACTCCGAACCGGATCATGCGAACAGGCGCTCCTCGATGGCGGCCTTCAGGCGCGGCCACTCGTCAATGCGGACGTGACGGTCGGGCGCGGACGGGGCGAACGGGCGCAGGCGCTCGTCGCTGACCATCTGGAACCGCCCGACGTCGGGCGCTCTCTCCGCCACCGATTCCAGCTGCGGCAAAAGGTCGTCGATGAAGACGGAGCGGCCCGAGGTGCGCCCGGCCAGATCGGCGGCCGCCGGACCCTTGGGGCCGCTGTTGATGATCAGGGGGTAGTCGAAGCCGTGCGTTTTCAGCCACTTGGCTCGCGTCATCCGGCCGTGCTCGGGCGCGTTGGTCAGGATCACCACCTCGGCGCGGGTCGATAGATCGGCCAGCGCGTCCGCCGCGCCGATCGCGGGGGGCAGGTCGTCGGCCCCGTCGCGGAAGAAATCATCGAACAGGGCCTTGCCCGCGATCAGATCGAGGTGTTCCGTCTCGCCAGGGCGGTAAATGTTCTGGAACAGGGCGAAACGATCGACACGCAGTTCGAAGCCATGGCGCGCGATGAAATCGCCGAAGCCGCGCATGAACTGCGCGAGCACCTCGTCGACATCGACGATGACAAGCGGCGCGGTCGGCGTGATGGCGCAGGCCTGGAGGTCGGAGTGACGTTGTTCCATGAGCTTGTGGGTCTTAACGCGATTAGCGCGGGCTTAAGGATATTCGTGGCAACTGGTTCTGGAAGACGGCGCGAATCCCTAGGCGTCGCCACGTGACCGTTTGGTCGGGGTAAGGATGACGAAGAAGGTCCTCATCGTGGAGGATAACGAGCTGAACATGAAGCTCTTTCATGATCTGCTCGAAGCCCAGGGTTACGAGACCCTGCAGACCCGCGAGGGTCTGTCGGCGCTTTCCATTGCCCGCGACAACAAGCCAGACCTGATTCTGATGGACATCCAGCTGCCAGAGATCTCTGGCCTGGAAGTCACCAAGTGGCTTAAGGAAGACGACGAACTGGCGCATATCCCGGTCGTGGCCGTCACGGCCTTCGCCATGAAGGGCGACGAAGAGCGCATCCGCGAGGGCGGCTGCGAGGCCTATATCTCCAAGCCGATCTCGGTGGTCCATTTCCTGGACACCATCAAGCGGCTGCTGGACAAGGTCCCCGTCGCATGACGGCCCGGATCCTCGTCGTCGACGACATCGAAGCCAATGTCCGTCTGCTCGAGGCCAAACTGACGGCGGAATACTACGAGGTCTCGACCGCGATGGACGGGCCGACGGCCTTGACCATGGCCGCCCGCGACCTGCCCGACATCATCCTGCTGGACGTGATGATGCCCGGCATGGACGGTTTCACTGTCTGCCGCAAACTCAAGGAAGACCTCGCCACCCGCCACATTCCGGTGGTGCTGATCACGGCTCTCGACGGCCGGGCCGATCGCATCCAGGGCCTGGAATCGGGCGCCTCGGACTTCCTCACCAAGCCCATAGACGACGTCATGCTGTTCGCCCGCGTGCGCAGCCTGACCCGTTTCAAGATGGTGATCGACGAACTGCGCCAGCGCGAGGCCTCGGGCCGCCGCATGGGCGTGATCGCCGGCGCCGCCGCGCGCCTGGATGGTCTGGGCGGCCGGGTGCTGATCGTCGACGACAACGAACGCCAGGCCGCCCGCATCGCCGCCGAACTGGGCGTCGAGCACCGCCCGGTGATCGAGAGCGATCCCGAAAAGGCCAAGATCAGCGCCGGCGGCCCTGTCGATCTGGTGATCGTCAACGCCGCGGCCAGGAGCTTCGACGGCCTGCGCTTCACCGCCGCCCTGCGGTCGGAAGACCGTTCGCGCCAACTGCCCGTCCTGGCCATGGTCGATCCCGACGACCGCAACCGCATGGTCAAGGCGCTGGAAATCGGCGTCAACGACATCCTGCCGCGCCCCGTGGATCCGCAGGAGCTGTCGGCCCGCGTCAAGACGCAGATCCAGCGCAAGCGCTACACGGACTATCTGCGCAACAATCTCGACCACTCGCTGGAGCTGGCCGTCACCGACCAACTGACGGGCCTGCACAATCGCCGCTACATGACCGGCCAGCTCGACTCGCTGGTCAGGCGCGCGGCGATGGGCGGCGAGCCGGTCTCGGCCCTGCTGATCGACATCGATTTCTTCAAGAAGATCAACGACACCTTCGGCCATGACATCGGCGACGAGGTGCTGCGCGAGTTCGCCCTGCGCCTGGCCTCGAACGTTCGCGCCATCGACCTGCCGTGCCGCTTCGGCGGCGAGGAGTTCGTGGTGGTCATGCCCGACACCCAGCTCGCCGACGCGCTGCGCATCGCCGAGCGGATCCGCAACCATGTGGCCGGCTCGCCCTTCAAGGTGGGACCGACCAAGGAGCAGCTGACGGTGACCATCTCGGTCGGCGTCTCGGCCACGCTCGGCGCCGACGACACCCCCGAGGCTCTGCTGAAGCGGGCCGACCAGGGCGTCTACCAGGCCAAGGCCTCGGGCCGGAACGCCGTGGTCGGCAAGGCCGCATAGGCCTTTTCACGTCACGACATTTATGGATTGGCGGGCGCGGGGCGCTCGTCGCATCCTGCCCCAAAGAAACCGGTGTCATAAGCCGATCTCGGGGAGCGCCCATCCATGTCCGCAAATCGCCGCGCCGTGCTGGCGCTCGCTGGCCTTTCGACCCTGGTCGCCGCGACCCCCGCGGGCGCGGGCGCGGCCAAAAGCTCGCTCCCCGTTAAGCCCACCCTGCGGATCGACCCGCGCGAGCTCGGCGCGGCCGGCGACGGCCTCGCCAAGGACACCCACGCCATCCAGCTGGCCCTCGACCGCTGCGCCGTGTTCGGCGGCGGCGAGGTGGTGCTCGCGGGAGGGACCTTCCTGACGGGCGCCATCCGTATCGGCGCCAACACCATCCTGCGGATCGAGGAGGGGGCGACCCTGCTGGGGTCGCCGGACCTGGCGGACTATCCGATCGTCCAGGTGCGTTGGGAGGGGCGCTGGGTTCCCGGCTATATCGGTCTTGTCTGGGCGCAGGGGGCGCGGAACATCGTCATCACCGGCAAGGGCGCGATCGTCGCGGCCGAGGCGATCAAGGGACGCGTTCAGAAGGAGACTGGCCTGCGTCATCCCGCCTTGCTGGAATTCGTCGATGTCCAGGGTCTGGTCGTGGCCGATCTCAAGACGCAGCAGAACGACATGTGGTCCATTCACCCGGTCTATTGCGACGATGTCGTCTTCCACAACTTGGTGGTGAATGGCCGCGCCGATGGCATCGACGTCGACTCCTGCCGCCGCGTGGTGATCGACCGCTGCGACTTCGACACGGTCGACGACTGCATATCGCTGAAGTCCGGCCGGGGCATGGAGGGCAGTCTGATCGCCCGCCCGACCGAGGACGTCGTCATCACCGACTGCACGTTCAAGGACCATCGCTGGGCCTGCATCGGCATTGGCAGCGAGACCTCCGGGGGCATCCGGCGCGTGCGGGTCGAGCGCTGCAGGATGCTCTCGGCCTACACCTTCGCCGTCTACATCAAGAGCCGGCCGGGGCGCGGGGCGTTCATCGAGGACATCGTCATGCGCGACCTCGAGGTCTCCGGCGCCCGCGACGGCTTCCTGCGGCTAAACTTCCTGGACAGCGGCAAGCAGGATCCGTTCCCGGTCGCGGGCTTCGACGGCATTCCGACGGTGCGCGACATCACCTTCGAGCGGATCAAGGTCGCCGACGTCCCGGTGCTGGTGGAGGCGGTGAACATCCATCCCGACAAGCCCCTGGACGGCTTTACGCTGAAGGACATCACGGGCTCGGCGGGCCGGGGGATCGCCCTGGTCAACATGAAGAACGTCACCCTGAAGGGCGTCGATGTCGCGATCGCCGAAGGTCCGAAGCTGGCGATCAACAGTGTCATCGGTCGCGGCCTGGAGGGCGCCGCGCCGCTGAGCCCGACCGCGCGCCCGGCGGATGTCATGGCCGCCGAGCCGCCATACCGGCTGGGCATGACCAGCGGCAAGCCGAACTAGCGCTCTGAAGGGCATGGGCGCGACGACTTCCATGTCCCGAGGAAGGCCCACTTTCCAGGCGTCTTGGCTAACGGCGGTTAGGGCGCTTTTTTAGGGCTCTGGATAGGACTGTCACGCACCCTCGCCATACATCCTATGCGGGAGGCGTGGCGATGAAGTCTAGAGCGCGTGCGAGCAGGCGCCCATTCCCGGGCGCCTGGCTGGTCCTGGGTCTGCTGACCTGCGTGGCCCTGTTCCGGATGGGCGCCCAGGCCAGCGATCATCTGTCGGGCGGACTATCCACCGCCGCGATGCTGGGCGCGTTCGTCGCCATCTGCGTCGGGCCGGTGCTGCTGGCCGTGACGGTGGTCTGGGGAAGCTTCGCGTTCTTCCGCTGGCTCTGGATCGGGCGCTGAGCCTGGGTCCTCTCCAGGATGCGAGGCACCCAGAATCAAAAACGCCCGGCCATCGCTAGCCGGGCGTCTTGATGTCGTAGCGCGTAAGGCGATCCTACTTGATCTTGCCTTCGCGGAATTCGACGTGCTTGCGGATGACCGGGTCGTACTTCTTCAGCACCATCTTTTCGGTCTTGGTGCGGGCGTTCTTCTTGGTGACGTAGAAGAAGCCGGTGTCCGCCGTCGAGTTCAGGCGGATCTTGATGGAAGCCGGTTTGGCCATGGTCGAATCCCTGCGGTGGTCGCGCAGGTTCCCGCGCGTTGGAAATAGGAGGCGCGGAACATACTCATCGGTGACTCAAAGTCAATTGCCGGCGGCGCAGCGCGTGTAGGGAAAGTCCGCCGATCGCGCCTGACCGCCGACGGAACCCTCGATCCGGGCCACCAGGGTGTCCTTGTCAACCAGGCGATAGAGAATCCGCTGCGGAAAGTCGTGCTCCGGCGCCTCGAAGGTGACGGCGTTCTCGCCGATCTCCCGCATCGGAAACGCCGCCTCGGCCTGGCCGGAGGGAATCGCCACGTACTGCAGCTTGCCGTCGGCGGCGGGCAGGATGCGCATAAACTCGAATTCGCGCAGCTTGCCATCGCGAACGCTGCGGCTCATGCCGATCATCGCGCCGCCCGCGGGGGCCAGCCACTGTTCCTCGATCTTCGTGCCATTGGGCCGGGTCAGGGTCCAGCAACCGGCGATGAAGCCGAGCTTGTCGATCTCGCCCGGAGGCGGGGCCGGCGGCGTGGCGGCCAGGGCCATGGCGAACAGTGTGGCGAGCATGCGCTTCCTCCAGGAAGTCCGCTAGAGGTGCGTCAGGTGACGCTTACCGTTCAGAAAGCGCATGAACGGGGCCGGCCGTCCAGTGTCGGCGAGACGCTGGCCGATCTCGTGGACCACGAAGCGGGTGATATTGGGCAGGTCCAGCGCCATCGCCTCCTGGAAGTCGACCCAGGCGATCTCGTCCAGCTCGCCGCAGTCGGGGCGGCGGTCGAGGCTGAGCAGCGCCTCGGCCGGGGCCATGAAGAAACGGGCGTCGAAACGGCGCGGGCGATAGGGCGGGGTGATGGCGCGCGCGACAAAGGACAGCGGCGCCAGGTCGGGCAGGGCGCCCTGGGCCAGGAACGGCCGCCAGGGCCCCGCGCCGGGCCGTACAGGGGCTTGGCGGGCCAGCAGCAGGCCTGTCTCCTCGAACGTCTCCCGCACCGCCGCCAGGGCCAGGGCGCGGGCCAGGCGGGCGGGCCTGGGGTGACGGGGTTCCTGCTCCAGACGCGCGGCGACCTCGGGCGCGAGCTCGCTGGCGCTGGGGGCGTCGTAGTCGGTCCGGTCGACCCGGCCGCCGGGGAACACCCACTTGTCGGGCATGAAGGCGTGGCCGCCGTTGCGCCGGCCCATCAGCAGGCGCGGTTGCGGACCGTCGGTGCGGACGATGATCACGGTGGCCGCGTGCTTGGGCGTCAGCGCCGCGCCGGTCTCGCGCACGGCGCCGTCGTGGATCGTGTCGAATTTCGCGTCGATCGGCGGCAGGCTCATGCGCTCAAGTTAGTCCGATCCGCGCGGCTGCATAGAGCGCCCCGACGTCAAGCCCGCGGGCGCTTGACCCCGCGCCGCGACGCGTCCCAAGCTCGCGCCGCTTTTCGGGAAGGGGTCTTGTGATGTTCGGACGGGTTTCTGCGCTGGCGCTGGTCGCGGGCATGGCTTTCGGCGCGCCGGCGATGGCGGCGCCGTCCACCGCCAAGATCGAGGCGGCGGCCAAGGCGGTCCAGCCCAAGGTCATCGCCTGGCGGCGCGACATCCATGAGCATCCGGAGCTGGGTAACCAGGAGGTCCGCACCTCGGCCCTGATCGCCAAGGAGCTGAAGGCCCTGGGCTTCGAGGTTCGCGAGAACGTCGGCAAGACCGGCGTGGTCGGCATCCTGAAGGGCGGCAAGCCCGGCAAGGTCGTGGCCCTGCGCGCCGACATGGACGCCCTGCCGGTCGAGGAGAAGACCGGTCTGGCGTTCGCCTCCAAGGCCACGGCGACCTGGGAGGGCAGGACCGTGCCGGTCATGCACGCCTGCGGCCACGACACCCACGTGGCCATGCTGCTGGGGACCGCCACGGTGCTGGCCGGCATGAAGGCCGACATCAAGGGCACGGTGGTCCTGATCTTCCAGCCCGCCGAGGAAGGCCCGCAGGCCGGCGAGGAGGGCGGCGCCAAGCTCATGATCCGCGACGGGGCGCTGGACAAGCCCAAGGTCGACGCGATCTTCGGCGTCCATATCGGTCCGGGGGACGCCAGCCAGCTGAACTATCGCCCCGAGGGTTTCTACGCCTCGTCCGACCGCCTGACGATCACGGTCAAGGGCAAGCAGACCCACGGCGCGCGGCCCTGGGCGGGCGTCGACATGGCCAGCGTCGCGGCCGACATCATTCAGGCGACGAACCAGATCGCCGCCCGTCAGGTCGATGTCGGCGCCTCGCCCTCGGTGGTGACGATCGCCGTCATCAACATGGGCATGCGCCAGAACATCATTCCCGAGGACCTGAAGATGGAGGGGACCATGCGGACCTTCTCCACCGCCCGCCACGACGACCTGGTCGCCAAGATGCAGAAGGCCGTCGCCGCCATCGGCGACCGCTATGGCGCCAAGGCCGAGGCGGTGTTCAGCCAGCCCTATCCGGTGACCTACAACGATCCGGCGCTTTCGGCCTGGGTCAAGGCCAGCCTGGAGAAGGCCTCGCCCGGCAAGGTCGACGACAAGGCCGCCTTGGTGACGGGCGCCGAGGACTTCTCGATGTACGCCGAGAAGGTCCCGGCGGTGTTCGTGCAACTGGGCGGACGCAAGGCCGACGTGCCGGCGGCGACCGCGCCGGCCAACCACTCGCCCTATTTCGACGTCGACGAGGCGGTGTTCGAGACCGGCGTGAAGGCCGAGGTCTTCATGGCGCTGGACTATCTGGAGCGGAAATAGCCTGACGTCGGCGCCCCATCGGCGCCCGATCGACAGCAAATTTGAGCCGGATTGACGCGGTCAGAAGTATTTCCCGACTTCCTGGCCCTCGAGGGAAAGACCATGGCCGAGCTCTACGCCTTCGCGCTGTCCCTGGCGTTGATCTTCGCCGCGGTCATGATCCACTATCAGGCGCTGCGCTTGCTGTCCGTCGGTCAGGCCTCGCCGCGGCTGTCGCGCCAGCTGAAGATCCTGCTGGTGATCTTCGGCCTGATCATCGCCCATGTTCTGGAGGCGGGATTGTTCGCGGGCGGCTACTGGGTCGGCGATCACGTCCTGGACTTGGGCGCGTTCGTGGGCGTTTCGGCGATGACCGCCAGCCAGCTGTTCTTCTTCTCGATCGAGACCTTCACCACCCAGGGGGTCGGCGACGTCTATCCCGTCGGCGCGCTGCGGCTGGTCGCCAGCCTGGAGCCCCTGGCCGGCCTGATCCTGATCGGCTGGTCGGGCTCCTTCACCTTCCTGGCGATGGGCCTGGACTGGCGTCTCGGGCAGCGAACCAAGGAGCCATCCGAGCAATAGCCTCCTCGACCTCGGCCGTGGAGACCGCGAAGCTGAAGCGAATGAAGCGATTGCCCTCGACCGGATCGAAGTCGACGCCCGGCGCCGTCGCCACGCCGGTGTCGCGCAGCAACTGTTGGCAGAAGCCCAAGGAGTCGTCGGTCAGGTGGCCGATGTCGGCCCAGATGTAGAAGGCGCCGTCCGGCGGGGCGATCTTGCGCAGGCCAAAGGCGGGAAGGGCGTCCAGCATCAGCTGGCGGTTCCGCCGATAGACGTCGATATGGGCTTCCAGCTCGTCGATGCAGTCCATGGCGGCCAGGCCCGCGTGCTGGCTCAGCGACGGCGCGGTCAGGAACAGGTTGCCGACATAGGCGCGGGCGCGCTCCAGGTCCTGGCCCTTCGGCGTCAGCAGCCAGCCCAGCCGCCAGCCGGCCATGCTGAAATACTTGCTGAAGCTGTTGACGATCAGGGCGTCGGGGGCGAACTCCAGCATCGAGGGCGTGCGGCCGGTGTAGCTGAGGCCGTGATAGATCTCGTCGCTGATGATGCGGATGCCGCGCTCGGCGCAGACCTTGGCGATGGCTTCCAGCTCCTCGGGCGCAATGATCGTGCCGGTCGGGTTGGCCGGGCTGGCGACGATGACGCCGGCCGGGGCGGGGTCCAGTTCCGCCAGGTGCTTGGCCGTCAGCTGGAAGCGATCCTCCGGCCCGCAGGCGATCTCGATGGGCGTGAGGTGCAGGGCCTTGAGGCTGTTGCGATAGGCGACATAGCCGGGGCGGGCCAGGGCGATGCGGTCGCCGGGCTCGAACACGCTGGACAGCGCCAGCACCAGGGCCGGCGAGGCCCCGCAGGTCAGCACGATCCGCTCGGGCTCGACGTGGACGCCATAGAGGGTCTGGTAGCGCTCGGCGATCCGCTGGCGCAGCAGGGGGCTTTCCCAATAGCCCATGGCCTCGGCGTCGAGAATGTCGTGGGCCTTGGCGATCGCCTTGCTCGGCGCGCCCGTCGAGGGCTGGCCGAACTCCATGTGGATGATCGAGGCGCCCTCGGTCTTCAACTGGTGAGCCAGGCGGCTGATGGCGATGGCGTGGAAGGGTTCGATCTGCGCGCGCATGGCTCTGCTTAGCGGGGTTTGACGCGGCGCGCATCCCGCTTGAGAAGGGGGTCATGCGCTTGCTGACTCTCGCCGCCATCCTGTGTCTGGCCATCCCCGTCCTTTCTCAAAAGGCCTGGGCCCAGACCGCGCTCCCGCTGAATATCGGCGGCCGCGTCGCGCCGGCGGCGGGCGGGGCCTACGACTTCGGCTGGCCGGGGGTCTATTTCGAGGGACGGTTCAACGGTCCGTCCGTCGAGGTGGTGGTCGACACCGGCGCCGAGCATCTGGCCGTCAGCATCGACGGCGCGCGCAAGGCCGAGCTGACCAAGGCCGGCGAACTTCACCTGCTGCTCGACCGTCTGGGGCCCGGCGAGCATGTCGTGCGCCTCGACAAGCTGACCGAAAGCCAGACGGGTTCGGCGCGGTTCGAGGGCTTCTTCGTCGGGCCGAAGGAAGCGGCGCTGCCCGCGCCGACGCGTCCGCGTCGGATCGAGTTCATCGGCGACTCCTACACGGTCGGCTACGGCGTTCGCTCGGCCAGCCGCGACTGCACCGAGAGCCAGGTCCACGACCTGACCGACACCAGCCTGGCCTTCGGGCCGATCCTCGCGGGACGGCTGGACGCCGACTACCGGATCGAAGCCTTCTCGGGGCGTGGCGTGGTGCGTAACTACAATGGTTTAGCGCCCGGCCAGCCGCTGACCGTGCTCCTGCCGCGCGTGATCCCCGGGCAGGCCGAACCGCATGTGGCGGCGGACGATCCGTGGACGCCGGACATCCTGGTCATCGGCCTGGGCACGAACGACTTCTCGACATCGCTGCATCCGGGCGAAGCCTGGGCCGACGAGGCGGCGCTACGCAAAGACTATCGCGAGACCTACGTGACCTTCGTCCAGGGCCTGAAAGCCAGCCGGCCCGCCGCGCGGGTGTTCCTGATCGCCGGCGACACCTTCGTCGAGGACGTCGCCGAGGTGGCCGACCGCACCGGCGCCAAGGCGGTGCGGATCACCGGCATGGACCGCGGGGCGTGCCACGGTCACCCGTCGGTCGCGGATCAGAAGATGATGGCGGATCGGCTGGAGGCGGCGATCCGCGCCAACTAGCGCCGCTTTCCCCGTCGCACGCCCTTCGGCAGTCCGCCGCGCGGCTTGACCGCCGCCTGGCGCCGGGCGCCCAACCGCGGACGCGGCGCCTTCGGATCGGGGGCCAGCGGCTCGCTGATCATTTCGAACAGCAGCCCGCCCGTCACCGGCGTGGCCTCGACCAGCTTGACCTCGACGCCCATGCCCAGCGGCCAGCGCTTGCCGGTCCGCTCGCCGACCAGGGCGTGCATCCTGTCGTCGTGGACGAAGAACTCCGCGCCCAGGGTCGAGACGGGCACGAGGCCGTCGGCCCCGGTGTCGGCCAGCTTGATGAACAGGCCAAAGCGCGTGACGCCGGTGATCCGCCCCTCGAACGTCGCGCCGACCCGGTCGGCCAGGAAGGCGGCGATGTAGCGGTCGGTGGCGTCGCGCTCGGCGGCCATGGCGCGCCGCTCGGCGTGGGTGATGACCTCGGCCGTGTCCTTGATCTGGGCGATGTCCTGGTCCGTGAGGCCATCGTCGCCCAGGCCCAGGGCCCGGATCAGCCCCCGGTGGACGATCAGGTCGGCATAGCGGCGGATCGGGCTGGTGAAGTGTGCGTACTTGGCCAGGTTCAGGCCGAAGTGGCCGATATTGTCGGCGCTGTAGTGGGCCTGCATCTGGGTGCGCAGGACCACTTCGTTGATGATCGCCGCGTTGGGGCTCTCGCGGGTCTCCTCCAGCAGCTTGTTAAACCGTGAGGTCTGCGGCGCCTGGCCCTTGTCCCAGCGGATCTCCAGCGTTTGCAGGAAGTCGGCGAGGTTCTGCACCTTCTCCAGGCTGGGCGTGTCGTGCACCCGATAGATCAGCGGCGAGCGCTTGGCCTCCAGGCTCTCGGCGGCGCAGACATTGGCCTGCACCATCATCTCCTCGATCAGCTTGTGGGCTTCCAGGCTGGCGCGCTTGGTGATCGAGGTGATCTCGCCCTCGCGGATGATGATCCGGCGCTCGTCGCTCTCGATGGCCAGAGGCGAGCGGGCGTCGCGGCCGATCTTCATCGTCCGGTAGGCTTCCCAAAGGGGCTGGAGGATCGGCTCCAGCAGCGGGCCGGTCTTGTCGTCCGTCTGGCCGTCGATGGCCGCCTGAGCCTGCTCGTAGCTGAGCTTGGCGGCCGACCGCATCAGGCCGCGCACGAACTTGTGGCCCTTCTTGCGACCCGACTTGTCGAACACCATCCGCACGGCCAGGGTCGCGCGGTTCTCGCCCTCGCGCAGGGAGCAGAGGCCGTTCGACAGGGTCTCGGGCAGCATCGGCTCGACCCGGTCGGGGAAGTAGACGCTGTTGCCTTTCTCGCGGGCGTCGCGGTCCAGGGCCGAGCCAGGACGCACGTAAGCGGCGACATCGGCGATGGCCACCCAGACGACCCAGCCGCCCTTGTTGGTCTCGTCCTCGTCGGGATGGGCGTAGACGGCGTCGTCGTGATCGCGGGCGTCCACCGGGTCGATGGTCACGAACGGCAGCTTCCGCAGGTCCTCGCGGCCGGCCAGGGTCGGCTCGACGGCGGCCTTGGCCTCGCGTTCGGCCTCCTCGGAGAAGCCGGTCGGGATGCCGTGGCTGTGGATGGCGATCAGCGAGGCGGCGCGGGGATCGTTCTCGGTCCCGACCACCTCCAGCACCTTGCCGGGCTTGGGGCCGTAGCGGCCGCCATGCGTGCCGACCTGGGCGATCACCAGATCGCCGTCCTTCAGGTCGTGGGCGACGCTGGGATCCAGGATCAGGCTTTCCTTGGACTTGCGATCGACCGGCTCGACGCGGATCTCCTTGCGGTGCTTGCGGATGACGCCGAGAATCTTGTGAGCGCTCTGGCCCAGCTTCTTGATCAGCTTGGCCTCGAATTCGCCGGTCTCCAGCCGTTCGAAACGGACTAGCAGGCGGTCGCCCAGCCCCGGCGCGCCGGCCGCGGCCTCGCCCTTGGTCGGCGCCAGACGGACATTGGGCACGTCGTCGTCGGACTTGGTCAGCTTCACATACAGCTCGCCGTCGCCGTCGCGCTCGACCACGTCGGCCACGCCCACGGGGGGCAGGGAGCCGGCTTCGGCGAAGCCCTTGCGGCCGCGCTTGGCCAGCGCGCCCTGGGCTTCCAGCTCGCGGATCATCTCGCGCAGGGCTCGGCGGTCGGCGCCCTTGAGGCCGAAGTGGCGGGCGATGTCGGCCTTGCCGGTCTCACCGGCGTCGCGCAGGAACGCCAGCAGCGTCTCGCGGTCCGGCAGACCGGCGGGCGGCTTGGGCTTGAAGGTCTTGGTCGGGCGAAGTTTGGCCATGTCTTGCCTTAACCCGTTCGAGGGGCGGCGGGCGAGATTTTCTTCTCCTCCCCCATGAAGGGGGAGGAGAGGCGAACCCTAGTACAGATCCTCGATCGACTTCGGCGGCGCGGGCTCGACCGGCTTGGGCGCGGCGGGGGCCGTCGCGGCGGGCGTCGCCGCCGGCGCGGGCGGAGTCTCGATCACGGGCGGGGCTTCCTGCTCCACGGTCTGGACCTCGACGGCCTTGGGCTTGGGCTTCTCGACCGGCGGCGGCTCGTAGGCGAGGGCGGGGGCGGCGTCCTTGACGGGCACGCCCGAGACCTCGGCCAGCGGCTGCTTGGAGGTCTCCGGTCCGCCGCGGTCGATTTTCATGGCGTTGGTCAGGCCCATGGCGAAGCCGCCCACGCAGCACAGGATCAGCGCGGACACCACGACATGCAGCGGCAGGGGACGTTCCAGCGTCGTCATGCTCGAAACCTACTCCCCTCCCGATCCTCTGAACAGACTAGGCTTCGTCGTCCCAGGGGGCGGCGCCGTCCTCGGTGGTCGCCGCGGCCTTGGCTTTCGGCGCGGCCTTTTTCGCCGCCGGCTTCTTGGCCGCCGGCTTCTTCGCGGCGGTCTTCTTGGCCGGAGCGTCGCCTTCCGCCTTCGCGGCGGCCTTCTTCGGGGCCGCCTTCTTCGCCGGCTTCTTGCCGCCGCCCTTGGCGGCGCGCTCGGCGATCAGGGCCACGGCCTCGTCCATGGTGATGGACGCCGGATCCTTGCCCTTGGGCACGTTGGCGTTGGTGTCGCCGTGCTTGATGTAGGGACCGAAGCGGCCGGACAGCACCCGGACCGGCTTGCCGTCCTCGGGGTGGTTGCCGATCTCGGCCAGGGCGGTGGCGGCGCCGCGCTGCGGACGTCCGCCGCCGGCGCGCTTGTCGGCCAGGATGGCGACGGCGCGGTTCAGGCCGACGTCGAACACCTCTTCGGGGTTCTCCAGATTGGCGTAGGTGCCGTCGTGCAGCACGAACGGCCCGAAGCGCCCCAGGCCCGCCGTGATGACCTTGCCGTCATCCGGGTGCTTGCCCACCTCGCGCGGCAGGGAGAGCAGACGCAGGGCCTTCTCCAGGTCCATGGCCGAGGCGATCCAGCCCTTGGGCAGGGACGAGCGCTTGGGCTTTTCGCCGCTGTCGGCGGCGGCCAGTTCCTCGACATAGGGACCAAAGCGGCCGTTCTTCAGCCACACGGCCAGGCCGGTCGCGGGATTGAGGCCCAGTTCCTTGTCGGCGCTCTCGGCCTCGCCTTCGCCTTCCGACACGCCCAGCTGGCGGGTGTAGCGGCACTCCGGATAGTTGGAGCAGCCAATGAAGGCCCCGAACTTGCCGGTCTTCAGGGACAGCTGGCCGACATTGCAGGTCGGGCACAGGCGCGGGTTGGAACCATCGCCCTTGTCCGGGAAGATGTGCGGGCCCAGGGCCTCGTTCAGCGCATCGAGCACATTGGTCGTGCGCAGCTCGGCGATCTCGCCGACGGCGGCGTGGAAGTCCTTCCAGAAGTCGCGGAGGAACTGCTTCCAGTCCAGCTTGCCGTCCGACACCAGATCGAGCTGCTCTTCGAGCGCGGCGGTGAAGTCGTATTCCACGTAGCGCTTGAAGAACTGCTCCAGGAACGCCGTGACCAGGCGGCCCTTGTCCTCGGGGACGAAGCGCTGCTTGTCCATCTTCACGTATTCGCGGTCGCGCAGCACGGTCAGGACCGAGGCGTAGGTCGACGGACGGCCGATCCCCAGCTCTTCCATCTTCTTGACCAGGCTGGCTTCCGAATAGCGCGGCGGCGGTTCGGTGAAGTGCTGGTCGGCGCGGGCCTCGATGACCTTGGCGCTGGCGCCTTCCTCGATCATCGGCAGGCGGGCGGAGTCTTCGTCGCCCTCGTCGTCGCGGCCTTCCTCGTAGACGGCCAGGTAGCCGGGGAAGAGCACGACCTGACCGGTGGCGCGCAGGCCGGTCTGGCCATCGGCGCTTTCCAGGTCGACCGTGGTGCGCTCGATACGGGCGCTTTCCATCTGAGAAGCGATCATCCGCTTCCAGATCAGCTCGTAGAGGCGGCCCAGGTCAGGCTCCAGGCGCAGCGAGCCCGGGTTGCGGTTCAGGCTGGTCGGTCGGATGGCTTCGTGGGCCTCCTGCGCGTTCTTGGCCTTGGCCTTGTAGTAGCGCGGAGTCTCCGGGACGTACTTGTCGCCATAGACGTTGCCGATCACGCTGCGCGCCTCGGCGATGCCTTCCGGTTCGACCGACACCCCGTCGGTCCGCATGTAGGTGATGAGGCCTACGGTCTCGCCGCCGATGTCGATGCCTTCATACAGCTTCTGGGCGGCCTGCATGGTGCGCTGAGCGGAAAAGCCCAGCTTGCGGGCGGCTTCCTGCTGCAGGGTCGAGGTGGTGAAGGGCGGGGCGGGCGAGCGCTTGCCGGGCTTCTTCTCGACGGCGGCGACCTTGAACGTCGCGGCCTGGACGGCGGCCTTGGCGGCAAGGGCCGAGGTCTCATTGCCCAGGTCGAACTTGGTGAGCTTCTTGCCCTCGTGCTTGACCAGGCGGGCCAGGAACGGATCGGCGCCGGCCGAGACGTCGGCGTCGACGGTCCAGTATTCCTGGGTCTTGAAGCGCTCGATCTCCAGCTCGCGGTCGACGATCAGGCGCAGGCAGACCGACTGTACGCGGCCGGCCGAGCGCGAACCGGGGAGCTTTCGCCACAGCACCGGCGAGAGGGTGAAGCCGACCAGGTAGTCCAGGGCGCGGCGGGCCAGATAGGCCTCGACCAGCTCCATGTCGACGTCGCGCGGATTGGCCATGGCCTCCAGCACGGACGTCTTGGTGATGGCGTTGAAGGTGACGCGCTGGACGGACTTGTCCTTCAGCGCCTTCTTCTTGTTCAGCACTTCCAGGACGTGCCAGCTGATCGCTTCCCCTTCGCGATCAGGGTCGGTGGCCAGAATCAGGCGGTCGGCCTTCTTCAGGGCGTCGACGATGTCGCTGACCCGCTTGGAGGCCTTGGCGTCGACCTCCCAGCTCATGGCGAAGTCGTTGTCCGGCTCGACCGAACCGTCCTTCGATGGCAGGTCGCGGATGTGACCGTAGGAAGCGAGAACCGTGTAGTCGGACCCGAGGTACTTGTTGATGGTCTTGGCCTTGGCCGGGCTCTCGACGACGACGACGTTCATTCTGACTCTTGTTCAGGAAAGGGGATCGCCCGGAAGGCGAGCGCCGGGAAAGTGGGGGCTTCACCCTGGGTCTGTCAACGGAAGGACCCAGAAACAGTGAGGCTTGGGCGTCTGGTAGGCGCTTGTTAAGGCCATTGCACGAGAATGCGATGGCTAGTTTCACGACTGCATTGAGCCCGATGGACATGACCGTCAATCGGATCGCCACCGAGGCCTACGTCTCGCCGATCCGTCCGATCAAGCCCGTGACCTCGAACGCCGAACGCGCGGAGATCGCCGATCGGCTGAAGGAAGCCGTGCGCGCCGCCCCGGCCGCCGGGACGGGGCTGCTGGTCGACCTGTCGGTCTGAACCGCCCTCCAAGCTTGACCAATCGCCACGTTCCTGACGCGGGGACGTGATTTTTCCGGAGGTCTGGGCCGGCGCTTCGGCCCGTGGCTCGGCGGACTGGATGGCGCACTGGAGACGACGGGGGGGCAAGGGCGTCGCCCTGGTCGTGAGCATAGGCGCGCACGTCGGGGCCCTGGCGGTCCTGTTCGCCACGCACATCACGCCGCCGCTGCCTGAGCCGCCGTCGGTGATGGTGACGCTGGTCGATCCGCTGCCTCCGCCTCCGCCGCCGCCACCCCCTCCGCCGCCGCCAGCGCCGCACGAGGCGCCAAAGTCGCCGGTGAAGGCGCCGGCCAAGCCGCCCTCGCCGGAAAAGGCCAAGGCGGCGCCCAAGGCCGCGCCACGCTCACCCTTGCGGGTGTCCAAGCTTCCGCCGCCCAAGGCCGTGACGCCGCTTCCCGCCAGCCGCAACCCCGGTCCGAGCCCGGTGATGGGCCTTGGCGAATCCGAGCTGATGGGCGCGGCGACGGCCGGTTCGGGCAGCGGCGGAGGCGGCGGCGGCGCGGGATGCGACATGGTCCGGCTGCTGCAGGAGGGCCTGCGCAAGAATCCCCGGGCCCGCGCCTCGCTGATGCGGGCCCATGGCGCGACGGTCGGGGCGGGACGCGCGCCGCTGGTGTGGAACGGCGACTGGGCGCGAGTCTCCGGCGAGGAGGGCGATGGCCTGGCCGGCCTGCGCGAGATGATCATGATGGAGGTCGCCTTCGCCCCCGCGGCCTGCCGGGCCGAACCGATGCGGGGCCTCGTCCTGATCTCCCTGAACGACGGCCCGGGCGGCGCCCGGTTCGCTCTGGGCGGCGGCCACTGGCGATGGTCGGACCTGCTGTTCGCCAAGGGCGCGCGCAGAGGCGGATAAGGGAGCGACTACAGCCGCTCGAGCAGGTAGAGGCAGCCCACGGTGACGGCCGTCGTCTCCCGGCGCAGCGGTATTTCCTGGCGCTCGACGATCCGGAAGCCGGGGGCGCTGGCGGCTTGGACATAGTCGTCGCCGTGGGCGTAGCGCGCCGTGGGCAGGAGGCTCCACCCGGTCTCGCCCCGTTCGGTGCTGATGGCCAGCAGGCCGCCGGGGGCGAGGGCCTTGGCGGCGGCGGTGAACAGCGGAACCAAATCGCCGAAATAGATCACGACGTCTGCGGCGACGATCAGGTCGAAGCCGCCGGGATGGCGCTCGAGAAATGCGACGGCTTCTTCCTGGACCAGATGATCGTAGCCGCCGCGCTCGGCGGCCTTGGCCAGCATGGCGGACGAGAGGTCGACCCCGGTCAGCTCGGCGCCGAAGCGTTCGAGAGACGGCGCGGCCAGGCCCGTGCCGCAGCCCAGGTCGAGGATCCGCTCGAACCGCGCGCGCCGGCTCGCGATGAGGTCGGCCAGCAGCGCCGGCGCGCGGTAGTCCAGCATCTCGACCAACTGGCGGTCGAACCGCTCGGCGAAGTCGTCGAACAGCGCCTCGACATAGGCCGGCGGCGCCCGGTCGATGCTGGGGTCGACCAGGACGCGAAGCTCGTGGGCGCGGATCTTGTCGTCCGGATCGCGCGCCTCCAGCCAGGCGCCGAGCGCCCGGGCCGCGTCGAGGCGGTCGAAGGCCACCAGGACGCCGAAGCCCTCCCGCGCGACAGTCCCCAGATCTTCCGCCAGCGGACCCGCGATCCGGGCGTAGAGGTCCAGGGCCGTTTCGGCCGGCGATTGGTCGAGGGCGGCATAGGCGGCGGCGCGGGCCCAGGTCAGGCGCGGGCCCTCCGGCAGGGCCTCGATCGCCTCGGCAGCGGCGAAGGTCTCGGCGGCGCGGGTGAAGGCCCCGGTCAGGAACAGGGCGTGGGCCAGGCACTGAAGGCGGACCGGTTCAGCGTCCGGCGCCTGGGCCGCCAGCGCCAGCGGCTCGACGGCCTCCGGGAAGCGCCTGGCGATCATCAGGTTCAGGCCCAGGCCGAACAGGGCCTCGTCGTGGCCGGGGCTCATCACGAGGACGGCGCGAAAGGCCGCCTCGGCGTCGTCCAGCCGGCCCTCGCCGCTGGCCGCGACGGCCATGGCGAACATGTGGTCAACAGCCTGGATGTCCATCGGTGTTCCTGATCGTCGCGTGCGCGCGACTCGGACGAGTTCGCGCGATGGTCGACGAAGGTTACACACCAGCCACCAGTCCGCCGTCCAGCAGCTCGGCCCGGCCGGCCAGACTCAATTCCACCAATGCCGCCATCACCGCCGAGGCGGGCGCGGCCGCGGCGCGAACCAGATCGTCGCGCGAGATCGGCGTGGGCGAGAGCAGGGCGGCGACGCGCTCGCGCAAGGCGTCGTGGTCGATCTCCAGGTCCGGCTGGGCCTCGTAGCCGCGCTCGCGCTCGCGCAGATGGGTCTGGCCCGACAGCGAGCGCAGCACGTCCTCTGCGCCTTCGCACAGGATCGCGCCCTGACGGATCAGGTCGTTCGTGCCCTTCGAGCGCGGGTCCAGCGGCGAACCTGGCACCGCGAAGACATCGCGGCCCTGTTCGGCGGCCAAGCGGGCGGTGATCAGCGAACCGGACTTCAGCTCGGCCTCGACCACAACGACCCCCAGGGACAGGCCAGAAATGATCCGGTTGCGGCGCGGGAAGTCCTTGGCCTGGGCGCGGCGGTCGGGCGCGCTCTCGGAGACGATGCAGCCCTCGGCGGCCAGGCGCGCGTGCAGCTTGTCGTGCTCGGGCGGATAGACATCGCCGACCCCGCCGCCCAGCACGGCCACGGCGCCGGTGGCCAGCGAGCCCTCGTGCGCCGCGCCGTCGATGCCGCGCGCCATGCCCGAGACGACGACATAGCCGGCGGTCCCCAGGTCCGTGGCCAGCTGGCGGGCGAAGCGCTGGCCGGCGGCCGAGGCGATGCGGGCCCCGACAATGGCCAGGCAGGGCTCGGAGAGAAGTTCGGCGCGCCCCAGCGTCCAGATCACCGGCGGTGGCGGATCCAGCGCGGCCAGGCGCGGCGGGAAGTCCGGCTCGCAGCCGCAGATCAGGCGCGCGCCGAGCTTCTCGCCGGCCTCCAGCTCTCGTTCGATGGCCTCGCGCGGCGGCAGGGCCAGCGGGACGGCGCGACCGCCGCGGCGGGAGAGGTCGGGCAGGGCCGACAGCGCCCGCTCGGGCGTGCCGTAGCGGGCGATCAGATGTTCGAAGGCGACGGGGCCGACGGTCTCGGTGCGCGCCAGGCGCAGCCAGGCGAAGCGCTGGATGTCCGAGAGCCGGCCTGGTGTCACGGCGCGTCGATAACGGGCGGCGGGGCCTCGTCCTTCTTCTGGCCGATCTTGGGCTCCTGGCCCTTCAGCAGGCGGGCGATGTTCTCGCGGTGGCGGATGAAGATCAGCACGGCCATGAACAGGCACAGGACCATGATCGGGTAGGGCTGGTCGAAGGCCAGGGCGAACGGCGCGGCCAGCACGGCGGCGACCAGGGCGGCCAGCGAGCTGATGCGCAGCAGGAAGGCCACGGCCAGCCAGGTCGCGCCGGCGGCGATCCCCACCGGCCAGGCGGCCGACAGCAGCACGCCGTAGAAGGTGGCCACCCCCTTGCCGCCCTTGAACTTCAGCCAGACGGGGAACAGGTGGCCCAGGAAGGCCGCGCCGCCGGCCAGGGCGATCACCGCCGCATTGCCGTGGGTCAGGTAGCGCGCCAGCAGCACGGCGACGACGCCCTTGCCGGCGTCGCCCAGCAGGGTGATGGCCGCCAGGTCCTTGCGGCCCGAACGCAGCACGTTGGTCGCGCCGATATTACCCGAACCGATCTGGCGGATGTCCCCGGCCCCGCCCAGCCGCGTGGCGATCAGCCCGAAGGGGATCGACCCCAGCAGGTAGCCGCCGACGATGGTGATGGCGAGCGTCAGATAGGTGGCGGCGGCGAGATCTTGCACGTTTCGACCCTAGGGCGAGTTGCGCGCGAATTCAACCGCTGCGCAAGCGAGAGTTGTGGGGCACAGGTGTAGTGCAGACTCGGAGCTGGGGCAAAACCGGCGGTCAGCCGCCTTGCACCAGAGCCAGCAGCGTTTGGCCAAGCGGCGAGAAAGCCAGCGGCGCGACCAGCACGTTGCTGAGGACGATCGCGGCCAGACCCCAGGCGTAGGCGGGGTGAACGCGCTTGCGGGTCACGAGGTCGGCGACAGGGCCGGCCAGGCCGAACAGCAGGATGACGCCAAACATCACCAATGGCGCGGCCTCGCCGAATGACGGCATCGGCAGCAAACGGCCCAGGCCAGGGCCGAGTATGGTGATGGTCGCGCACAGCATCAGGCGCTTGTGCCATTCGGCCTTGCGCCGCAGGGCGACGCCGCCCGCGATCAGTCCGGCGAAGGCCAGGATGCCCAGCAAGTTCAGGAACAGGAAGATGGGGGGCGGGAAGAACGGAGGGATCCTGCCGTAGCGGATCGCGAAAACCGTCGCGACCAAGGCCATGATCGCCATCAGTCCCGCCAGCCCGGCTCCCGCCATGCCCACCTGCCGGTGCAGCTTCAGCGATCCGCGCGCGATGAAAGCGGGTTGGGCCACGAACAACAGAACCCAGCAGGTCGAGATCGCGCCGTGGACATGGAGCAGCAGCGGCAGGCCCGGCGGAGCGAAGTCGCCTGGCACCGTCGTGGAGAAGCCGCCAACGAACACGGCGGCCATCAGCAGCGACATGATCAGGTAGAACCGGCGGCCGACACTGGCTGCGGGCCGACGGCTCATCTCCATCGCGGTCATCTGGTTTCCCCCCGGATACGCGTGCGGGGAGAATGCTGGAGACCCGGTCTTTTAACAATGGGAGACCGGCGATATTTGAAACCGGCTCCGCGACCGCCGCCTAAGGCGTCAGCCCTCCGCCCGGTGCGCCACGCGTCCGTCCACGACCGTCATCAGCACCTGGCCCTGCAGCCTGCGTCCGTCGAACGGCGAGTTCTTGGACTTCGACAGCAGGCGTGCGGCGTCGACGATGATCGGAGCGTCGATGTCGCACAGCACGAGGTCGGCCGGAGCCCCCGGGGCGATCCTCCCGCCGCGCAGGCCCAGCAGCTCGGCCGGGGCCAGGGTGACGGCGCGGATCAGGTCGACGAGGGCGATGCGCTCGTCGTGATACAGCGACAGCAGGGCCGGCAGCAGGGTCTCAAGACCCACCGCGCCCGGCGCGGCCTCGTCGAACGGCAGGCGCTTGTCCTCAGCCGGGGCGGGGCTGTGCGACGAGACGACGATATCGATCAGGCCCGAGGCAAGGGCCTCGATCAGCGCCTGGCGATCGTCCTCGCCGCGCAGGGGCGGGTTCAGCTTGGCGAAAGTGCGGTAGTCGCCGATGTCCAGTTCGTTGAAGGACAGATGGTTGATCGACACCGAGGCGCTGATCCGCAGGCCCTTTTTCTTGGCGCGCTGAAGCGTCTCCAACGCCTGGGCCGAGGTGATCTGGTCGACCAACAGCCGGCCGCCGGTGGCTTCCAGCAGGGCGACGTCGCGCTCCAGCATGATCCGCTCGGCCATCGGCGAGATGGACGGCAGGCCCATGCGGCCGGCGAATTCGCCGCCGATCGCCGCGCCGCCCTTGGCCAGCCAGGGGTCCATCGGACGGTGGGCCAGCAGGGTGTCGAAGCCCTTGGCGTAGGTCAGGACGCGCTGCATGACCTTGCTGTCGACGATCGGCTTGCCCGCGTCGGTGATGTAGACGCAGCCGGCCTCGCGCATCAGGCCGATCTCGGCCATCTGCTCGCCGTGCAGGCCCTTGGTCGCCGCGCCGGCCACCAGGATGCGGGCGCTGTCGATATCGCGGGCCCGGCGCAGGATGAAGTCGACGACGCTGGGATCGTCGATGGCCGGGGCCGTGTCGGGCTGGACGACCATCGAGGTGACGCCGCCGGCCGCCGCGGCCTTCGCCGCCGAAGCCAGGGTTTCCTTGGTCTCGGCCCCGGGCTCGCCGGTGCGGACGCGCAGGTCGATCAGGCCGGGGGCCAGAAGCGCCCCGCCGCAGTCGATGACCCGCACGGCCTTTGAGAGTTTCCCGAACTCGCGGCCCTTGGCGACGTCGGCGATGACGCCTTCTGAGACGATGACGCCGCCGGGGCCGTCATAGCCGCTTTCCGGGTCGACCAGACGAGCGTTGACGAGGGCGATGGGCTGGGCGGACGTCATTGCTTCGCCTCCAGACGGGCCGAAAGGCTGGTCAGCACCGCCATCCGGGCGGCGACGCCCATCTCGACCTGGTCCTGGATCAGGCTGACGGCCGGATCGTCGGCGACGTCCGAGTCGATCTCGACGCCTCGGTTCATGGGGCCGGGGTGCATGACCTTGGCTCCGGGGGCGGCGCGGGAGAGCTTTTCGCGATCAAGGCCGTAGAACCGGAAGTACTCGCGGGTCGAGGGCACGAAGGCGCCCTGCATCCGCTCCAGCTGCAGGCGCAGCATCATGACGACGTCGGCGCCGGCCAGGCCGGACTTCATGTCGTGGTGGACGGTGACCCCCCAGCGCTCGGCCTGAGCCGGCATCAGGGTGGGCGGGCCGACCAGGCGCACGCTGGCGCCCAGGGTGTGCAGCAGGGAGACGTTCGAGCGCGCCACGCGGCTGTGCAGCACGTCGCCGCAGATCGCCACGGTCAGGCCCGAGACGCGGCCGAACGCGCGGCGGATCGACAGGGCGTCCAGCAGGGCCTGGGTCGGATGCTCGTGCTGGCCGTCGCCGGCGTTGACCACGTGGCCGCTGACCTTCTGGCTTAGCAGGCTGGCCGCGCCCGACGAGGCGTGGCGGATGACCAGGAGGTCGGGCCGCATGGCGTTCAGGGTGACCGCGGTGTCGATCAGGGTCTCGCCCTTGGCCACCGACGAGGTCTTGGGGTTCATGTTGACGACGTCGGCGCCCAGCCGCTTGCCCGCCAGTTCGAACGAGCTCTGGGTGCGGGTGCTGTTCTCGAAGAACAGGTTCATCAGCGTCCGGCCGCGCAGCAGATCCAGGCTCTTGGACGTCTGGCGGTTGAAGGCGACGAAGGCGTCGGCCAGGTCCAGCAGATCCGTCGCCTGGGGGGCGTTCAGGTCCCCGGCGGACAGGAAATGGCGTTTGGGAAAGGCAAAGACGCGGGCGCGGATCGCATCGATGGCCGCGCGGGCGGGATCATGGGCTGGTGCCTTCATGAGCTCGCCTCATAGGCGGCTTTGGAGGGGAAGGGAAGCGCGGCGGACGCCGCCGCCGAAGCTGTCCTCAGGAATATTCACGAAGTTTGACATCTCGAGCGCGCTTCCGGGACGCTTGCGCTTGTTGCCGGACGGCTAAGGTGGGTACTCTGGCCGCATGCGTTTCGCACAGGCTCCGCGGGGGTGGCCATGCTGTTCCTCTTGATCGCCTTGCTGCAGACCGCCGAGCCGTCGTCCCAGGAGACGAAGGCGACGCTGCAGTCGTGCGAGACGACCGAGAAGGGCTGGGTCTGCCACTATCAGATCCCGCAGGCCACCATCGTGCGCCCGCTGGATCCCGCGCCGCCTGGAGTCATGGTCGCGCCGTCGCTGGCCATGCCGACCGATCCCGCGCCGCAACCGCCTCGACAGCCGCCGCAGGCGCCGGTCGCCGCGCCGATCGACAACCGCGCCGAGGCCGCGCGCCAGACGCGCCTGATCGCTCGCTGCGCCGACGCCAAGTGGTACTCGCCGTGCCTGCCGGGCGAGCGCAAGGAAGCCCAGATCCTGCGTGAAGCCGCGCTCAACGCCGCGACGCTGCGGAGCCATGTCACGAGCCTGCTCAGCGAGAAGCGTTGCGACGACGCGGTGAAGACCGCGCTGGAAGGCGGCGACCTGACCCTGGCGCGTGAAGCCCGCGAGTTCTGCGCGGTCCCGCAACACTAAGATCGCTCCAAACGAAAAGAGGCGGGAGGCTTGTGGCCTCCCGCCTCGAATTCTTTCGGCTGGTCCCGAGCCTTAGTGGCGCGTCGGGGCCGGCTCGCAGCGCACGCCGTCGGCGCAGCCCGTGAAGTGGATTTCCGGCGCCTCGACCGTGACGGCCGACGGGCGGACGAAGACTTCCGGACGGTGCAGATAGATCTGGGGCGCGGCCACGCGAACCGGCGGCGCGTCCACATAGACCGGCGGCCCCTGGATATCGATGCGGCCCGACGGCACGACGACCGGCTCGCCGATGACGCGGACGCCCGGCGCGGCGACGGTGATGTCGCCATAGCCCGAGGTCGGGCCGTAGAAGACCACGGCGCGCGTGCAGAGGCAGTCGATGCTGGTCGGACCCGACGGCGGGGGCGGCGGGGGCGGATAGCTTTGCGGCGGCGGAGCGGGCGCATAGCGCGGAACCGGTCGCGGCGCATAGTTGCGTCCGTCGGCCATCGCCGAGCTGACCGACAAACCGGCGACGGCGAACGCCATCAGCCCCATCAAGACCTTTTTAGTCATCCGAGCCCCTCGTTGCCCTCAACCCAGGTATACATCGCCCCGGAGCGAACCAGGGGTTCGATCCGGGGCGCGACCTTAACCATATTCAAAAGCAGAACAATGTTGTCGCGGTTTTTCCCCAAGGAAGGGAGTTCCCCGCTCCCCGAAACGAGGAAAACTCGCGTCTAGGGATGTTATGGACCTCGCCAGCGCAAGTCGCGGCTGAATGCGGTTAGTGATCGCGTCTGGCGGGAAGGCGGCCGTCGCAGGAAATGACCTGCCACACGAAGCTGGCCTCGCGAATCTTCCGCTGCTTGGTGACGGGGCGATAAGCCTGCGGGGCCGGGCGCTGCTGGTCCGCTTCCTGGTCGACATAGCTCTCGTACTGAGCGGGCCGGTAGACCTTCTCGTAGCATTTGCCCGGTTCGGGATTGGGCGGGCAGTCGTCGCCCGCGCCCGCGAGGCTCCCGCCGGCCGTCAGGGTGACGAGCAGGACGGCGCTTGCCGTGGCGGCGTGTCTCGACCTGCCGAACCTCCTGGCCTTCATGACCGTCCCCGTCCGCGAATGAGCCAAGCTTATCCATACGGGCCGGAGTCCAAAAAGCCCGGATATTCTGGCGCCAGGCGAAAAAAGGGCGCGGCTAGAGGCTCCGCAGCCGTTCCAGCGCGCCCTGCAGGATCCAGCCGGCCGCCATCTTGTCGACGACCTCGTCGCGGCGCTTGCGCGAGACGTCGTGCTCGTCGATCAGCACCCGGGTCACGGCCGCTGTCGACAGGCGCTCGTCCCAGAAGGTGATCGGCAGGTCGGGCTTGAGGCGCAGCAGGTTGCGACCCAGGGCGCGGTTGGACTGGCAACGCACGCCTTCGGTGCCGTCCATGTTCATCGGCAGACCGATGACGACGCCGACCGCGCCGCGGCTGTCCATCAGCTTGAACAGCTGCTCGGCGTCCTTGCTGAATTTGGTCTTCTCGATCAGCGCCATGGGGCTGGCGACCGTGCGGGTGACGTCCGAAACGGCTACGCCAATGGTCTTCTCGCCGGGGTCCAGGCCGACGACGGCGGCGTACTGGGGGAGGGCGGCGGCGAAGTCTTCGATGTCGAGAACGGGCATGGCGCTTCATAACAGGCGCCGACGCGCTTGAAACCTCGTCTTGAAACCTGGGGCGGGGACCGCTAACCCACGCGTTCGAATTTCAGGAGATCTCCATGGCCATTGACGCCGCGACCGTGCGGAAGGTCGCCCGGCTCGCCCGCATCGCCGAACCCGAAGAGCGCATCGAGGCCCTGGCCCAGGAGCTCAACGGCATCATGGCGTGGATCGAGCAGCTGGCCGAGGTCGACACCGACGGCGCCGAGCCGTTGACCAGCGTCGTGGCGGCCGGTCTGCCGATGCGCGAGGACGTCGTCACCATGGGCGGCGATCCGGCCCGCGTGACCAGCAACGCGCCCAAGTCCGTGAACAACTTCTTCGTCGTGCCGAAAGTGGTCGAATAATGAGCGCCCTCACGAAGCTGACCCTGAAGGGCGCCCTGGACGGCCTGCAAAAGGGCGAGTTCACCTCGGTCGAACTGACCAAGGCCCACATCGAGGCCGTCGAAGCCGCGCGCGGCCTGAACGCCTATATTCTGGAGACCCCGGAAAAGGCCCTGGACATGGCCGCCAAGTCCGACGCGCGCCGCGCGCTGGGCGAGGCCGGTCCGCTGGAAGGCGCGCCGCTGGGGGTCAAGGACCTGTTCTGCACCGAAGGCGTGCGGACCACGGCCTGCTCGAAGATCCTCGAGAATTTCATCCCGACCTACGAGTCGACCGTCACCAGCCAGCTGTGGCGCGACGGGGCGGTGATGCTGGGCAAGCTGAACCTCGACCAGTTCGCCATGGGCTCGTCGAACGAGACCAGCTATTTCGGTCCGGTGACCAATCCCTGGCGCGCCCAGGGTTCGAACAAGGCCCTGACCCCGGGCGGTTCGTCGGGTGGTTCGGCCGCGGCCGTCGCCGCTGATCTGTGCCTGGGCGCCACGGCCACCGACACCGGCGGTTCGATCCGTCAGCCGGCCGCCTTCACCGGCACCGTGGGCATCAAGCCGACCTACGGCCGCTGCTCGCGCTGGGGTGTGGTGGCCTTCGCCAGTTCGCTGGATCAGGCCGGCCCGATCGCCAAGACCGTCGAGGACGCGGCCCTGCTGCTGACCTCGATGGCCGGCCATGATCCCAAGGACTCGACCAGCCTCGACGTCGCCACGCCCGACTTCACCCAGTTCGTGGGCAAGTCGGTGAAGGGCCTGCGCATCGGCATTCCCAAGGAATACCGGGTCGACAACATGCCCGCCGAGATCGAGAAGCTCTGGCAGGACGGCATCGCCTGGCTGAAGGAGGCTGGCTGCGAGATCGTCGACATCAGCCTGCCGCACACCAAGTACGCCCTGCCGGCCTACTACATCGTGGCCCCGGCCGAGGCGTCGTCGAACCTGGCCCGCTACGACGGCATGCGTTACGGCCTGCGCGAGGACGGCGCCAACCTGACCGAGATCTACGAGAACACCCGCGCGTCGGGCTTCGGCGACGAGGTTAAGCGCCGCATCCTGATCGGCACCTATGTGCTGAGCGCCGGCTATTACGACGCCTACTACCTGAAGGCCCTGAAGGTGCGCCGCCGCATCGCCGAGGACTTCGACAACGCCTGGACCAAGGTCGACGCGATCCTTACCCCGACCGCGCCCTCGGCGGCGTTCGGTCTGGGCGAGAACAGCAACGACCCGATCGCCATGTACCTGAACGACGTCTTCACGGTGACGACCAACCTGGCGGGTCTGCCGGGCCTGTCCCTGCCGGCCGGCCTCGACGCCAACGGCCTGCCGCTGGGGCTGCAGATCATCGGCAAGCCGCTCGACGAGGCCACGGTGTTCTCGGTCGCGGGAGCGGTCGAGAAGGCCGCCGGGTTCTCGGCGAAAGCCGAGAAATGGTGGTGATCTAAGGAAAAGGGCGGCTCCGGCGGAGCCGCCCTTCTTCGTTCAGCCGTGTGGTGACCGGCCTACTGAGGGATGGTCGCCTCGGGCTGCGGCGTCGGTTGCGCCGCCGCGGGCGCGGGGATCACCAGCGGAGCCGGTTCGGCGATCGGGGCGCTGACGGTCGGCGGCGCGGCCGGAACCGTGGCGCTGACGTTGGTCGCGGCCGTCGAGACGTCCGGCGCGCTGGTTTCGACCGGCGCGGCGCGGCGGGCGGCCGTTCGGGCCGGAGCCGTGGCGCGTGGCGTCGAGCGGGCGACCGGAGCCGGGGCGGGGATCTCGTTGGCGGCCAGTTCGGTCGGCTGCGGGATCGGCGACGGCGTGGCCGCGGCGCTGGCGGGAACCGGCGTCGTGCCGACCGGGGGCTGGCTCTCGGCCGTGGCGGTCTTCAGCGACTGCGGATCGGTCGGCGCTTCGCCGCGATTGGCGCTCATGCCCCAGATCAGGGCGCCGGCCGCGACGGCCAGCACGGGGACGCCGATCAGAAGGGGCAGGTTGCCGGACGCCTTCTTCTTCGGCGAGCGAGCATAGACCGGCTGGCTGGGAAACAACGCCGAAGCATTCGGATCCGACGTGACGACCGGTTCCGGAGCATCGAAGTTAAGAGCTGGGCGAGTGATGCGGGCGGTGGGCATTTCTACCTCCGTGAGTGAGCTGTTCGAGAAAATGAACGGTGCGATAACTCGACGGTTCCCTTGCCCCGCAATGGCGCCGGATTTGACTCAATCCGGCCTTATTCAGTGACGTCGAAAACGAACGGTTCCGCTTCATTCAAACAACTTCAAGACCTTGCGGGGCTTGGATTGCATAAGATGCTGGCGACATGCGTCCGAAAGCTTTTCCGGCCCGGCTCGCTTGATGTAGAGAAACGGCCATGACGCAAGATTCCAAAACGATCCAAGGCCGCACCGGCCCCTGGGAAATCGTCCTCGGCCTCGAGGTCCACGCCCAGGTGGCCAGCAAGTCCAAGCTGTTCTCCGGCGCCGCCGTCGGCTTCGGCGCGGGGCCGAACGAGCAGGTCAGCCTCGTGGACGCGGCCATGCCGGGCATGCTGCCGGTCCTGAACCGGTTCTGCGTCGAGCAGGCGGTGAAGACGGGGCTGGGCCTGAAGGCGCAGATCAATCTGAAGAGCCGCTTCGACCGGAAGAACTACTTCTATCCGGATCTGCCGCAGGGCTATCAGATCAGCCAGTTCGATCAGCCGATCGTCGGCGAGGGCGTGGTGACGGTCGAGCGCGACGACGGCACGACCTTCGACGTCCGTATCGAGCGCCTGCACCTGGAACAGGACGCGGGCAAGTCGCTGCACGACCAGGATCCGAACGCGACCTATGTCGACCTGAATCGCGCGGGCACGGCGCTGATGGAGATCGTCTCCAAGCCCGACATGCGCACCTCGGAAGAGGCCGCCGCCTACGTCAAGAAGTTGCGGACGATCCTGGTCTATCTGGGCACCTGCGACGGCGACATGGAGAAGGGCAACCTGCGCGCCGACGTCAACGTCTCGGTCTGCCGCCCCGGCGACTACGAGAAGTTCCGCGAGACCGGCAGCTTCAAGCATCTGGGCACGCGCTGCGAGATCAAGAACGTCAACAGCTACCGCTACATCCAGCAGGCCATCGAGTACGAGGCCCGTCGCCAGATCGAGATCCTGGAGGACGGCGGCGTGATCGACCAGGAGACTCGCCTGTTCGACCCGACCAAGCTCGAGACCCGCTCGATGCGGTCGAAGGAAGAGGCGCACGACTATCGCTACTTCCCCGATCCGGACCTGCTGCCGCTGGTTCTGGACGCGGCCTGGGTGAAGCAGATCGAGGAGACCCTGCCCGAGCTGCCGGACGCCAAGAAGGCGCGCCTGCAGAGCCAGTATGGTCTCTCGGCCTATGACGCCGGCGTGCTGATCATCGAGAGCGACCGCGCCGACTACTTCGAGGCCGCCGCCAAGGGGCGCGACGCCAAGCTCGTGGCCAACTGGGTGACCAATGAACTGCTGGCCAAGCTGTCGGCCGGCGGCCACGAGATCGCCAATTCGCCCCTGCCGTCGTCGGACATCGCCCAGTTGGTCGAGCTGATCGAGAACGGTACGATCTCGTCGAAGATCGCCAAGGAGGTCTTCGAGCACATGTGGGCCGGCGAGGGCCGTCCCGCCGAGATCGTCGAGAAGCGCGGCCTGGTGCAGATCAACGACACCGGCGCCATCGAGAAGGCCATCGACGACCTGATCGCCGGCAATCCCGACAAGGCCGAGGCCGTGAAGGACAAGCCGCAGGCCCTGGGCTGGTTCGTCGGCCAGGTCATGAAGGCGACCGGCGGCAAGGCCAACCCGGGCACGGTCAACGCGTTGCTGCGCCAGAAGCTCGGCGTCGCCGAATAGGCGCTCCTACGGCCGGAAACGACGAGGGCCCGCGGTGGAAGCCGCGGGCCCTTCTTCATTGATGCGAACTTTAAATTACCGCGGCTGGGCCGGGGTCGGCTCTTCGGCCGTCTTCTTGTGTTTCTTGACCTTCTTGGCGGCCGTCTCGTCGGCGGCCGGCGCGGTCTTTTCGTCGGTCATGGCCGGCGCCGTGGTCGAGGTCGGCGCGCCGGCGGAGTCGGCCGGGGTCGCGGTCTCGGAGGCGGGCGGCGCCGATTGCTCGGTCGTGGGGGCGGCCATCGACGGGTCGGTGGTCGGCGCCGGGGTGGTGACGCCGGGCTGGGGATTGGCCGGCGAGGTCTGGGGCAGGGTCGATTGAGCCAGGGCGGAGCCGGCATAGGCGGCCGCGGCGAGGGTCAGGGCGGCGGCGGTGATGCGCAGGGTCTTCATGGGGTGGGACCGTGTTGCTGCAGCGTCGTTGTGTGACGCGGAGCCTACGCTGGCCGGGTAATGCGGTCGAAATGACTTCGCAATCGGGCGTTTGGGCCGCATACGCGGCGAGGTTGAGGCGCGTGTGACCGCAAAACGGCGCCCCAGGCAAAGCCTAGGACGCCGCTTCGACGCTGCGGATGCAGTTCAGATCTAGTGGTTGGCGATGACGTCGAAGATCAGACCAGTCGCGATGGCGGCCAGCACGTAGTCATTGCCCGTGCGATACCAATAGTAGCCCCGGGGCGGCGGGCGCAGGCTATAGCGATAGTAATCGTTCACCACGTACCCGCGGCCACGATAGTAGCTCGGGAGGTAGGCGCCGCGACGCCAGGACGTATAGCCGGGGCGGAAGCCCGGACGACCGTAATAGGCGGGCGGGGGCGGGCCGTAAGACCAGCGGTTGTTGTAATAGTAGCCGTTGTGGCGGCCGCGATCCCAGCGGTCATGGCGCCCGTAATCGCCGCGGCCGTAGTCGCCTCTGCCATAGTCGCGTCCATAGTCGCGACGGTCATGGTCCCGGCCGCGATCCCAGTCCCGACCACGGTCGTGGTGTTCCCAGCGTCCGCGATCCTGAGCGGCGGCCTCTGTGGCGCTTAGGGCCAGCGGGCCCGCCACGGCGGCCGCGGCGGCGATGGTGAGCAGCAGACGTTTCATCTCGTCTTCTCCTGGTGGTCGGGCGGCGCCTCCGAGACGTCGCCTAGAAACTTCCCTCGACCTTGAAACGCAGACTGACGCCGTTCGGCTGAACCCAGCCTGAACGGCGAGGTCAGGCTTTTCGATAGCCAGGTCTTGGCGGGAAGGGCGTCGGCGACCATCTTCGGTGGCGGCAAAGATCAAGGGAGGGAAGGCCAATGAGTCGTCCGATCGAACTGCACTATTGGCCCACGCCCAACGGCTGGAAGGTCTCCATCGCCCTGGAGGAGATGGGGCTGCCCTACGAGATGATTCCGGTGAACATCGGGACCGGCGAGCAGTTCAAGCCCGAATTCCTGGCCATCAGCCCCAACAACCGCATGCCGGCCATCGTCGACCCCGACGGTCCCGACGGCCAGCCGATCTCGGTCTTCGAGTCCGGCGCCATCCTGCAGTACCTGGCCCGCAAGAGCGGAAAGTTCTACGGCGAGACCGAGCGAGATCGCGTCGACATCGACCAGTGGGTGATGTGGCAGATGGGCGGCCTGGGTCCCATGGCTGGCCAGACCCACCATTTCCGCCAGTACGCGCCGTCGCTCATCGCCGACCAGCGCCAGATCGCCTACGGCGTCATCCGCTACACCAACGAGACCCACCGCCTGTACGGCGTGCTCAACAAGCGGCTGGAAGGGCGTGATTTCATCTGCGGCCAATTGTCCATCGCCGACTTCATGAGCTGGCCGTGGGTTGTTCCGTGGAAAAACCAGGGCATCATTCTGGATGAGTTCCCCAATTTGAGGAGCTGGTTCGAGCGCGTCGGCGCGCGCGAAGCGGTCCAGAAGGGGTTCAAGTTGGGCGCGGAATTGCGGGCCGGAGGGCTGCAGGCGTCGGGAAAAGCGGCGGAAGAGGCCCGAAAGGTGCTTTTCGGGCAGCGCGCGCGTTAACGCGCCGTAGACTCGTGTTTACGGTCAGTAATCACTTTAAACAACTAGTATACTTTGCGCGTCGTTCATGATGTTCGCGTGTTTAACTATATGTTCAGTGGCGCTGGACTTTTCTTCTCTCAGGCTCTGATCCGTCAGAACGGCGGGGCGAGCCTGAGAGAGGAGACACGCCATGATGATGATGCAAGAACCGCCAGCCGCCGTGGCCATGCTGCCGCTGCCGACCGCCGAATCCACCGGCGACGAACTGTTCCGCATGGGCCTGCTGTACTCGACCGGTCAGGGCGGCGCGCCGCTGGACTACGTGTCGGCCCACATGCTGTTCAATCTGGCCGCCATGCGCGGTTCGGTCGAAGCCAAGGTCTACCGCAAGGAGCTGTCGCAAGAGATGGCCAGCGACGAAGTCGCCGAAGCCCAGCGTCAGGCCCGCGAATGGCTCGTCCACGGCTGAACCCGGTCATCCGGGTTCGGACTCTGCCCGCCGGTCCTGTTGGGGACCGGCTCAGTTGCCGTTGACGTTGCCGTTGATCGCGTAGCTGAAGCTGATGGGCAGCAGGTCGCGGAAGTACTGCTGCATGAACAGGCCCGCTTCCGAAACGCCGCTGCGCGGCACGTAGACGACGTCGAAACGCCGCAGGGGCACCAGATCCGCGCCGCCCGAGCGCGTCAGGCCCGCCAGCAGGTCCGCCGTCCGCATCATCGCCCGCCCGTCGGGGCCGCGACGAATGATCACCACCTGATTGCGCTTGGCGCCGTTGGTGAAACCGCCGGCCTGGATGATGGCCCGCAGGGCGTCGCTGTCGCCCGCCATGTCGAACACGCCAGCGTTCTTGACCTCGCCGCCGACGAAAACCTTGAGCGGCGTCGCCGTCTTCACCGAAACCTGGACCTGCGGCCGCAGCAGCGTGCTGGCATAGGCCTGGCTGATCGAGCCCTCCAACTCGTCGATTGTGCGATCGGCGGCCATCACGGGGGCGACCAGCGGCAAGGCGATGCGCCCGTCCGGCTGCACGATCAACGACTTGTTGAGCTCGGGCGCCGACGGCACCGCCACCTCGACCTCGTCGCCCGGATAGAACCGGTACGACGGCTCGCTCTCGCTCCAATCGGCGTAACCGATATTAGAGAAGTTCGCGGTAGGTCTGGGCCCCGGCGTGATCGGCTCGGCGTCGATGTGCCCGCAGGCGGAAATCCCGCCGGCCATTAGGACCACGGCCATGACCGTCTTGAGATGCGTGCGGCTCTGCATGCGACAAGTCTTAACAGGAATGGGTAACGAACCCTTAAGGCTGGCCGCCCCAGGGTGCGACGCAGATTGAACCGCCCGGATTCGGATGTCGACGAGCCCTTGGATCAGCGTACCGCACGACCAGCCGCCTCGCATGGCGGCCGGGGTCGTCGGCGCGCGCGCCAAATACGCCCCGGCCGACTTCGTCACCCTGCTGTGGCGCGAGCGCTTCCTGATGCTGGTGGTCTTCGTGGTGATCGTGGCGCTGGGGTTCGGCTTCGCCCTCACGCTGAAGAAGAACTACACCGCGCAATCCAGCCTGTTCGTCCGCCTGGGCCAGGAATATGTCTATGAACCCCGCGCCGGCGACGCCGGCCGCGGCGCGGTGCCCAACACCGACGAGGTCATCCAGTCCGAAGCCGAGATCCTGGGCAGCGGCGAGCTGCGCGAGCGGGTGATCCGCAAGATCGGCTTCACCCGGATCTTTCCGAAGTACGCGGCCAAGTACGCCGCCGCCACGCCCGAGGGGAAGCGCAAGCTGATCGCCGAAGGCCGCGACTCGATCGGCAAGAGCCTGAAGATCGAGACCGCGCCCGACAATTCGATCATCCGTCTGGCCTATCAGAACAACGATCCGGAAATGGCCGAGAAGGTGCTGAACACCTTGCTCGAGGAGTATCTGATCTATCGCCGCAGCCTGCTGATCGGCGGCGACAACAATGTGCTGCAGCGCCAGCGCGACATCTTCGCGCGGAAGCTTTCCGACGCCGACACGGCCTATCAATCGTTCCTGACCACCAACGACATCGGCGACTTCACCGCCCAGAAGACCACGCTGACCCAGCTTCAGGCCCAGGTCGAGCAGCAGAAGTACTCGGTCGACGCTCAGCTGCAGGACCGCATGGGCCGTCTGGCCGCCGTCGAGGCCGAACTGGCGCGCACCTCGCCCGAGACGGTGCTGTATCGCGACACCGACATGTCGGCCGCGATCAAGCTGGCCCAGCTGAAGCTGGACCGCGAGGGCCTGCTGGCCCGCTACACGGCCGGCGCCCAACCCGTGCAGGACATCAACGCCCAGATCGCCCAGCTGGAGGCCGGTCTCGCCGCCGGTCGCACCAATGGCGAGGGCGCGCGGCGCAGCGGTCCCAACCCGATCTGGCAGACCCTGGCCACCACCCGCAATGATCTGAGGGCCGAGGTCGCGGCCCTGCAGCAGTCGCAGGCCGCCTACGCCCAGCAGGTGACCGACGTGAACTCGCGCCTGCTACGCCTGGCCCAGCTGGAGCCGCAGTTCAACGAACTGTCGCGCGACCGCGACGTCCTGTCCTCGAACGTCCGCGATTTCACGGTCAAGGAACAGCAGGATGAGGCCCAGCGGCAGATGTCAGCCGAGAGCAGCGACAATATCCGCATCGTCCAGCGCGCCGTCGCGCCGTCGACCGGCAAGAGCCTGAAAAAGCCGGTCCTTGTGCTGGCCATCCTGTTCGCGGGCTTCACCGCCCTGTGCGCAGGCCTGGTCCGCATGTTCCTGCGTCCCGGGCTGCAGACGCCGGCCTCGGCGTCGCGCACCCTGGGCATGCCGGTCCTGGCCACGGCCGGTCTCAAGCGGTGAGTGCTTTCGTCGCCTTTCGCCGACAGGGTTAATGTCGCACCTTGCGGTCTTCTGAGTGCGCGGCGATTCGGTAGATGGTGGATTTGAACGTCGAGATGACGGAGCTGTGGGGGGCGCTTGGCGCGCCGCCTGTCGGCCGTCCGCACGTCATCCAGTTCATCGCCGCGCGACGGGGGGAGGGGACCTCGACGGTAGCCCGTGAATTCGCCCGTTTCACGTCGCGTCGCGCCGGCCGCAAGACCTGGCTGATCGACCTCGACCTCAACAGCCCCAGCCAGTTCCGCGAGATCTCCGCCGATCCGAACCGCTTCGGCCCGCTGGGCCCGCCTGTGGCGGCCTCGCCCGACGGCTCGACCTTCTTCACCGTCCAGCCGCCGGCGCCCCGCGCCGAGGGCGGGGTCTGGCCGGACTCCAAGTTCCTGACCGGTCACAGCGTCGGCGGTCCGCGCCTGTGGATCACCCGTTTCAACCGCGAGGCCCTGCGCGGCCGCCAGCAGGCCCACGTCATTCCGTCGGCGGACTATTGGCGGGCGCTGCGCAAGCACGCCGAGATCATAGTCGTCGACAGCCCGTCCCTGGACCGCTCGCAGTCCGGCCCGACCATCGCCCAGCACATGGACCAGACGGTGATGGTGGTCTCGGCCGACCAGCCGGACGTGCGCCAGCCGGCCATGCTGCGCGACGCCCTGACCGCCGCGGGCGGCAGATGCGCGGGCATGTTCTTCAACAAGGTCTCGGTCGAACCGCCCGCCTTCCTGAAGGCGATCCTGCCGTGACAAGCCTTGCTCCGGACGCGGCGTGGGGCCGGCCGGACACCCGGGCGCTGGCGCCGTCGGCGCTGACCATCGCCATCGCCGTGGTCATGTTGCTGATCTACACCGGCGGCTGGCAGCTGCCGCTGTTCGGCGAGAAGACCGACGAGTCCAGTTCGGGCCTGCTGCGCGTGGCCTTCCTGCCCGCCTACGGACTGGCCTTCCTGCTGGTCCTGGCCCGGCCGTGGACCATGGTGCGGGTCACGATCCGCCAGCCGTTCCTGATCATCCTGATGGGCGTGGTGGCGGCCTCGATCTTCTGGTCGATCCAGCCCGACGTCTCCATCCGCCGCGGCTTCGCCGTAGGCTGCACGACGGTCTCGGGCCTGGCCCTGGCGGCTCGCTTTCGCTGGGCGGAGCTGGCCCGGGTGTTCGCGACCACCTTCTGTGTGCTGATCATCGCCTCCTACATCGCCTGTATCGCCTTCCCCTCGATCGGCATCATGACCGAACTCTTCCCGGGCGCCTGGCGCGGCCTGTGGCTGGAGAAGAACTCGCTGGGCGGCATGATGGCCCTGGGCTGCTGCATCCTCTGCGGCGCGGCCCTGCTGGATCCCCAGCGCAAGGGCGTCTGGCTGACCTTCGCGGCGCTGGCGGTGGGGCTGGTGATCATGTCGCAGTCCAAGACCTCGCTGGCCTCGCTGATGCTGGGCCTGATGGCCTTGGCCTTCGTCTGGATCTGCCAGCGCGGTCCGGCCCTCGCCGCCGCCGCGACCTGGGCAGGGGTGACCGGTTTCCTGCTGCTGGCGGCGTTCATCGTGTTCGCCTCGGACGTGTTCTTCGGCATCCTGGGCAAGGACGCCACCCTGACCGGCCGGACCCAGATCTGGACCGCCGCCTTCCGCCAGATCGAGCAGAGGCCGTGGCTGGGCTACGGCTACGCGGCCGTGTGGAGCGACAAGTCGGGCTGGGGGCCGCTGGCCTGGATCGTCCACGACGCCAAGTTCACCCCCCAGCACGCCCATAATTCGTGGATCGAGCAGCTGATCGGCATGGGCGTGGTCGGGCTCGTCGCCTGGGGTTTCTTCTATCTGCAGACCATGACGCTGGCGATCATCGCGGTGTTCCGCAATCGCGGAGCGATGCTGGCTTTTCCGTTCCTGGTGGTCTTCACCCTGGTCAGCCTGACCGAGAGCATCGCGGTCGTTTACAACGACTTCCGCTGGGCCGTGTTCGTGGCCCTGGCCGCCAAGCTGGCCTTCTCCGACAAGGCGCAGGACGAGGCGTAGAGCCTTCCGGACAAGTGCAAAGCGGTTATCGGATGAGAGGGCTCTTCAAGATCAGAGCCCGATCCGCGTGGCGCCCTCCGCGACCGTCACGACATCGAAACCGTCCGCCACCGCGCGATCGATCAACCGCTCCAATGCGCCCGTCGTGCAGCCCCATTGCGAGGGTTCCGGCGCGACGTCGTGCGTGTAGAGGATCAGCCAGGCCCTGCGAGCCCTGGCCTTGTCCAGCCAGGCGTTGGCGACGCTCTCGCCATCCTCGCCCTCGATACCGACGGCCGGCGCCTGGTTGAGATCAGCCCCGTCGGCGATCAGGCCGTGGTGCAGGGCGCGCAGGGTCTTGAAACGTCCCGCGAGGGCGGTCTTGGCCGGCGCGCCGACGTCGCCATAGGGATAGGCGAAGCTGACCGGCTCGCCCGCGCCCCAGGCCGCCAGGCTCTCGGCGTTCCGCTCGACATCGGCGATCGTCGTCGCTCCGGACGACTGGCCGCAGTCCAGGTGCGAGAAGGTGTGGCAGGCGATCTCGTGCCCGGCGTCGCGCAGTCGGCGCGCATCGGCGCCCGTGGCGAAGCGGCCCATCGGGCCATCGCGCCCGGCCAGGCCGGCGGCGAAATAGTAGGTGCCGCGCAGGCCGCGCGTCTCCAGCGCCTTGGCGCCAGCCTCGCAGGCCGTGGCGGGGGCGTCGTCGAAGCTGAACGACACCATCGGCCGCTCCAGCGCCACCTTGGCCGGACGGCGGTAGGCCAGACGGATCAGCCGGCGGCGCAGCTTGCCCTTCAGGGTCCGGTCGGGCTCGTAGGCGTCGACCTTCTCGAATTCGACCTGCATCAGACGGCCTCTATGTAGAGCGACGCGCGGTACAGCCGCATGGCGAACGCGCGAAGGGAGACGGGGACGGCCTCGGCCAGGGCGATGCGCTTCAGCATCGGTCGCCAGACGCCGCGCAGCGGGAAGGGCTTCAGCGCCTTGGCGACCTTGTAGCTGGGATAGGCGCTGACGATGTCGCGGTGGCTGGCGACCACGCGGGCGAAGTTGGCGGCCGACTGCTCGTACTTGGCGGCCATGGTCGGCGCGGCGTCCAGGCCCAGGTGCGTGGCGCTATTGTCGATGTGCAGGATCGGATGCTGGCGCACCACCCGCATCGCCCACTCGACATCCTCCCAGCCCCAGCCGGCGAAGCCCTCGTCGAAGCCGATGGTCTCGAACACGTCGCGGCGGACCAGCAGGTTGGAGGTGAAGACGTGCTTCTCGGGCTCCCTGGCGCGCTCGGGGGCGGGCGTGCAGTCGCTCTTCAGCGCCATGGCCCGGTGCAGGGCGGTCTCGGGGCGCTGGGGAGTCTGGTCGAGGGTGAAGCCGCCGAACGCCACGGGAGCGTTGGTCTCGGCCACCGCCGCCCAGCGACTGAGGAAGTCCGGGGTGTCGGGCAGCATGTCGCTGTCGAGGAACAGGAAGTGGCCTCCGCGGGCATGGCTGGCCAGCCGGTTGCGGCCCTTGGCGCGGCCCTCGTTGCTGGACAGGCGCACGAAGCGGGCGGGGACGCGCAGGGCCTGGATCCGGCGAGCGATGCGTTCGGCGAGCATGTCGTCGCTCCCGCCATCGTCCAGCACCACGATCTCGGCCGAGGCGCTGGGATCGTCCAGGGCCTTGAGCAAGGCGCCAGGGTCGTCGCGGAAGGTCGGGATCAGCACCGACAGCCGCGGCCGGGCGCTGGCCCAGGCGGCGTTCTCGATACGAAGTTCAGTGATGGGGACGGTCATAGGGCGGGGGCCCTCCGACGAAGAAGACCAGAAAGCTTGCCGCGCAAGCCGCCGACATCGAGGCTCAGCACGATCGCGCCATAGACGGTCGCGCCGACGCCGGCCTTCAGGGCCAGCTCCAGCGCGCCGCCCGGCGAGGGCAACAGGCGCACGACCAGGGCCATGGCGACGCACGCGGCGCCGGCCTTGGCCAGCACTTCCCACGGGATCGGCAGCCGGCACGCGCGGCGGCCCAGGGCCCAGGCGGCGACGGCGCCGACGCCGTAGCTGAGCGTCGTGGCCCATAGCGCGCCGTCCAGGCCCAGGCGCGGGATCAGCGCCAGGTTGAAAATGACATTGACGATGGCCGGCGCGCTCATGCTGACGATCAGCAGCGGCGTGCGGCGCGCCAGGGTGAAAGCCTGCAGCAGATAGTAGGTCGTCACGCCCGACAGCCAGCCGCTGGCGGCGATCCAGGGCGTCACATGGCTGGCGCCGACCCGCAAATCCTCGCCGATCATCAGCTCGGCCAGGGGGCGGGCGACCAGCGCCAGGCCGACGGCGGCGGGCAGGGTCAACAGGGTCATGAAGCTGGCCTGTTCGTGGGCGGCTTCGGTGAGGGCCGACTGGCCGCCGCGTTCGAGCGCCGAGATCAGGGCGGGGGCGCCAGCCATGCCCAGCCAGATGAAGACGACGTCCAGGGTGCGGCTGCCCAGCGAATAGCCGGCGTGGTAGACGCCGACCGTGGCCTCGTCGAGGAACGCGCCCAGCAACAGCCGGTCGGTGCTGGCCAGCACCAGGGCCAGGATCAGCGACAGCGACACCGGCAAGCCATAGGCCGCGTAGGCGCGCGCCAGGGCGCGATCGAACTTTCCGCCGGCCAGGCGCTTCAGTTCGGCCGGCAGGACCAGGACCACGCAAAGGGCCGAGATCGCGCCGACGCCCAGGATCGGCGCCGCGCCGCCCAGGCCGGCGAAGGCCAGGGCGAGGCCCAGGACAAAGCCGCCGGCGTTCTGGATGATGGTCAGCAGGGCCGCGCCGGAGACCTCGCCCGCCGCCCGCCGGCGCTCAAGGGCCAGCTTCGTCAGGCTGTTGACCAGAGTGGAGGCCAGGGCGGCGATCACCGCCACCTTCAGCGGCCCATGCAGCGGCGACATCGCCACGGCGACGCAGGCCAGGGGCACGAGAACCGCCGCGCCGATCCACAGGCGATAGAGGGTGGCGAAGTGGTCGGCCAGCCGCCCGTCTTCGCCGCGCGCCGCCAGGAAGCGAGCCATGGCGGCCTCGGTCCAGGTCAGGAGAACGGTCTGGGTCAGGCTGCCGACCGAGAAGGCCAGGGCGTAGACGCCGTACTGGGTCGGATCCAGCACGCGCGTGAACAGGACGATGGTGAGCAGGCCCACCACGCCCTGCACCACATTGACCGGAAGGTAGCCAAGAACCCCGCGCCAGAACATCGCCGGCCGCCTAGCGCACCGCCGACCGGTCCCCCAGCAGGCAGGGGATGGTCATGACGATGACGTAGAGGTCCAGCCAGAACGACTGGCGCTCGATATATTCGACGTCCAGGGCGACACGCTGCCGGACGCTCTCGGGCGTGTCGACCGGACCGCGGGAGCCTTTGATCGCCGCCCAGCCGGTCAGGCCGGGCTTCATGCGGTGGCGGTGGGCGTATTCGGCGACCAGCTTGGCGGACTCGACGCCGCCGGTCTTCATGCCGATGGCGTGGGGGCGGGGGCCGACGATCGACATCTCGCCGGTCAGCACGTTGAACAGCTGCGGCAGCTCGTCGAGGCTGGTCTTGCGGATGAACTTGCCGACCCTGGTGACGCGGTCGTCATTGGCGCTGATCTGCCGCGCGGCCTGGGCGTCGGCCATCTCGTGGCGCATCGAGCGGAACTTCCAGACCAGGATCGCCTCGTTGTTGAAGCCGTGGCGGCGCTGGCGGAAGAAGATCGGGCCGGGGCTGTCCAGCTTCACGGCCAGGGCGACGATCAGCATGACCGGACCGGCGACCAGCAGGCCCGCGCTCGCCACGACCAGGTCCTGGGCGCGCTTGATCCACGCCCGGCGCGCGCTGGGCGCGGCGCCCGACAGTTCATTCTCGCCGCCCGCGACGATGCGGGCCAGGGCGGCGTCGTCCTCGGCCGGACCGCCGACGTCGATGAAGAGGTTCACCGGATTGGGCAGCACGCCCAGCTTCTCGACCAGCTGGCGCACCCGGCCCTGGGCCGTCGACTGCACGGCGATCACCACGCGGTCGACATAGGGCATGATGCGATGGTCGAGCAGGGCGGTGGTGTCGCCCAGCACCGGCACGCCCATGATGTTCTCGGGCGCGCGGTCCAGGCGGTCGTCGAACACGCCCAGGACATTGGCTTCGCCCGTGCGCAGGGCCGCCTCGATCAGGCGCTGGGCGTTGGCCGTGGCGCCGACCACGATGATGTTGGGCGTCAGGCGGCCCAGCTGGCGACCGCGGGCGATGATCGTCCACCAGGCGACATGCAGGACCGCGAGGCCGACGGTGGCGGCCAGCAGTATCCAGACAACCGACGCCTCGGCCCGACCGGACGGCAGCAGCGCGACGGCGGCGGCCAGCAGGCCCGCGCCCAGCGCCAGGCCGACTTGGGCCATGTGCCGCGACAGATCCTGCTTGCGCGGGAAGGCGTAGGCGCCGAGCATCCGCAGCGCGACCAGCACGGCCAGGGCCCACAGGCCGGCGACCAGCGGATGGCCCGCGACGGTCAGCCCCAGCGTGACGCTGGCGGCGACCAGAGTGTCGATGATGCGGAAGGCGCGCGCCAGCGGCCGCGCCTCCAGCCGCGCCCGCGAGGGGATCAGCTGGCCCGGTCGGAACGGCCCGCGCCGCCCCCGACCCGCATCGCCGCCCGAGCCGCCCGAAACACGCGACCCGATCTCCGCCCCGCCGACGAAGGCGACAGCGGATTCGACGTTCGAGGCGGGGGAGGGGATTGGACGCATGACGCTCGTCGCTGGAAAAACCATGTTCAACCTAGCGAGGCCGTCTGAGCGCCGCGTTAACAGGCGAATTTTCCGCACAAGCGCCGTTGTCATCCCGAAGCGAACAGGCTATCGAACCGCTCCCTCTCAGGAGGAGACGTGGCCGAGAGGCTGAAGGCACCGCTTTGCTAAAGCGGCATACCTCAAAAGGGTATCGAGGGTTCGAATCCCTCCGTCTCCGCCAAACCTCCCCTTCATCGTCATCCGATCGCGTCCAGGCCAGTCCAGGATTGCGCCTAAAATCGCTTATATTCAAGCGTTTAAGGTGCCTTTTCGTGTTGTTCGAGTCCGAGTGCGTCCATCCGCATCCGCTCCTGTGACTTTGCAGACCGTATAAAGAACCGTATAAAGAACCGTATAAACGACTGAGGTGCGGTCATGCCTCGCTTTGTTCAGCGATTGAATGTCATGACGCTCAAGCGACTCGTTGAGCCAGGGCTTTATCCGGATGGCGGCGGCCTCCACCTCCAGGTCACCGGCGCGGGCGGGCGATCTTGGGTGTTTCGCTATTGGGTGTCGGGCCGCGAAAGGCGCATGGGCTTAGGGCCGCTGCATATGGTTTCGCTCGCCGAGGCCCGGGACGCGGCAGAGCGTGCGCGCCACCTACGGTTTCAAGGTGTCGATCCGCTCGAGGCAAGGCGTGGAATGCAGGCCGGAAACCTTCCCGAGTCCCATTCGCCGGCGCCGTCGATCCCCGAGGCTGTGCAGCTCGTTCGTGAGCGGGCGGTGACTGCTCTCACTTTTGCGGCGGCGGTAGACGCGTACATCGAAGGGAACCGAGCCGCCTGGCGAAATGAAAAGCACGCCAAGCAGTGGACCAGCACGCTAACCACCTACGCCTTTCCGTACATGGGGGCTCTAGCTCTCAATGAAATCGAGACAAAGCAGGTGCTAGCGGCTCTACAGCCGATCTGGGTTGAAAAATCCGAAACTGCCAGTCGGGTTCGCGGGCGCATAGAGGCCGTCCTCGACTGGGCGACAGTTCAGGGGCATCGGTCGGGCGAGAATCCCGCGCGCTGGAAGGGGCATCTCGAGATGATCCTGCCGGCGAAGTCGAAGGTTGCTCCGGTCACGCATCACTCAGCCCTGCCTTTTGCAGAGATGCCAGCGTTCATGAAGCGGCTTGCAGGCGTGAACGGTGTCGCGGCGCGCGCGCTGGAATTCACTATCCTGACCGCAGCGCGCACAGGGGAGGTCATCGGCGCGGAATGGAGCGAGATAGACCTGAAGCCTGGATTGTGGACCATCCCGGCAGGGCGGATGAAGGGGAAAAAGGAGCACCGTGTTCCGCTTTCATCGCGGGCGGTTGCCATACTCGACGACGCTAAGAAGCGTGCCCTCGACCGAGGAATGGAGGCTCTTTCTGGGCCAGTTTTTCCAGGCATGAGGGAGGGGCAGGGGTTGAGCAATATGAGCTTACTAAAGGTGCTCAAGACTTTGAACCGGCGTGACCTGACAACCCACGGCTTCCGGAGCACGTTCCGTGATTGGGCCGCTGAGACGACAGATTATTCAGGTGAGGTTGTAGAAATGGCCTTGGCGCACACCATCGCCAATCGTGTTGAGGCGGCTTATCGGCGCGGCGATTTGCTTGAGAAGCGTAGAGAGTTGATGGATGCTTGGGCAGCCGCCTGCATCCCACGGTGAAGCGGAGCGCGCGAGAAGCCGCGCAAAAGTGACCCTGTCTAGATTTTTTCTGTGCCCAACGTCATTCGTTCGAATCGTCTCTGGCGCACCTACGCTAATCTGCGAAATTGTATCCGGCAGTGCGCTAAGGCCGCCGCGCCTACGCCGCTGAGCAGGCGCGACGCGTATCTGCAAGGGACGACGTGCGCCGACGGTGCCGAGCTCGCTGCCGGTCGACTCCAGTAGACGGCGGCGACGATAGGCCTGCGGATCGTCTCACACAGATGCGCCGCTCTTCCGAATAGGACGCCATGAGTGTTATCTTCACAAAGGGCGTTTACGGGGCAAGTGGTCATGGGATTGCGCAACACTATTGCCAGTGGCGGCCTTCGCGCCTGGCGTTTGTTGATCGCTCAATTTCCACTACTCAAACAACACCCGCTTGCTATTGTATTGGCTGCTGTCGTTGGCTTGGCGGGGATTGTCGTCAATGCGTTCGTAGAAAAGGTCGTTCAAGGCGCACCGCCGCCAGCTCCCGCTGCATCTCCTTCTGCTTCGATCAAGGCTCCGTCACAGAATATACCGCCGAGTGCTTTGCAAGGTCAGAGAGGCAAGGAGGCAGAGCCGACTATTGAGTATTTATACACTGGGGAAGAAGCTTATCCGTTTGACCCAGGAGATAGCGGCATAGTGAGACTACCGGTATCGCGAGAACGCCCGTTAAACGTAGTCGATATTCATCTGATAAATTCAGCCAGCGATCTCGTCGAACCAGAGCGGCTCGTAGCAGGCGTTCGGGCGACGGGGGTAATCAGGAGGTCGGATTTCGTCAGTTCGATCAATATTTCGGACTGTATTATTCCACCTGAAAAAACAGCCCTTCCAGCCGTCGCCGAGTCACTCCTGTCCAGTCTAGGCGGCTCAAAAAGTAGAGCTCGCGAAGCGATCAATAAAGCGCAAAGCCATTCCTTTGTAAGATCCCCTGAATTTCAGGGTGGCAACGTTGATGACGAGGCTTACTATATTCTTCGCCAATTCGAACTTTTTGGCATTCGGGAAACATCGGAAAATTTTACATCTCTCCGAGAAATACTTAAAATTACGTCACCAGAGCCCAGGAACATACCGCAGTTTTTTGGGCCAGATCCTAAGCTTGAACTCGTCCTCTTTAATGGGGAAAGCGAGCCTAAGCTCTTGACCGGGCTTCGCATTAACATGCTCGCCAGCGAACCGCCGCCCGAAATAGCCGGGGGAGGTGGAGCCGGCGATTTTTCATTTGCTCTTCCCGTCTCAGCCAAAGTCGTGTTGGATCCGGCAAAGGCCAAAGGAGTGGTGCGCTTTTCAGACCCTATTATTATCCAGCCAAAGAGTTTTTTGAGGATTTCTGTTCTAGTTAAAGCGGGAGATCCGGAGCTGACAGCCTATTGGTTAGGTTATATTCAAATGTTATCCGGGAATGAGGAGATTGGCCGCACGAACGCCATCTGCTGGGTTAACCGCCTTCATCAGCCTGGATGATATTACAGGGCGTGACCTGCTTGGGAAAAGGGCTGACAGCTTAGGCCCGCTTTCTGGCCGCTGCTGGTCCCTGGTTGTCATCGGACGTCGAGGCTTTCGCGCCGCTTCCCTGATGGCCCCGAACCCGCCAGACCCGCACGTCAAAAAGAAGACGGCCTTCCCGGCGGTCATCATCGCCGTTGCGGTGATCATCGTGGCGCTCACGATCGTCTTCGCCCATAAGCCCGGCGCCGGAATGGGCGGCTCGCTCAGCAGCGGGCCCGCGCAAAGTCAGCGCTAACCGAACAAGTTCCCCAAGCGCGAGACCCGACAAGTTTGCGACAACCCGCTGTCATCACAGCCAAATGACCTCGACCGCGGCGGAATCCTCCGGCGTCGCATGCCACATGGGCGCGTAGTTTCGTCCCCCGAAGATCACCCACTCGCGCCGCGAAACGGTTGGCTCGCGAGCGAAGTGTCCAACTTCGGCCGTGGTGACGATCGGCATATCGGGCGGCAGCTTTCGCAATTCGGCGATGAGTTGGGACGCTGTCATCATGCGGGTAAAATAGCGAAGTGGCCCCGCCGGTTCATACTGGCGGGGCCCTTTTTTGTGCGCTCAAAGCCCGCAGGCGAACGGTTCAGTCGTCAGATGTGTCTCGTCAGGTGCCGCCTGGCGGTGCGGCGGGCTCGGCGGGCGGCGCGACCTCCGAGGGGACCGGATCGCAGATGATGCGGAAGGAACCGGTCACGCCCGCGCCTAGGGCGCCGCTGTACTCGCGATGACAGCCTTCGAGGTTGGTCAGAACCTTCTCGCCGACACCGCCGGGTTGGAGGGCGGCGTCCAGGCTCGAACAGGCAGATAGCGACAGGCACGCGAGCGCGACGCCCGCCAAGAAGATGGCGCGCTTCATGATGAGGCTCCATGTGGGAAAGCCGGAACGAACCCTCCGGCGGGGTGTTCTTCAACTGATCGCTGTCCGTCCCCCCTGACTTAGCGATCACCAAGCCCTGGCTCTCCGCAGAGCCGGGGCTTTTCATTTCCGCATGTCGGGAACCGGACACGACCTTTGCGCTTTTAGCCGGCGACCTAGCTTAGCTGTGGGGCTGACTCGAAGGAGTCCTGAAGCCTGGTCAGGCCCCCGGCGCCGGAGAGCGTCGGGGGCTTAGAGCTTCAAGCGACGACGGTGAGGTCGCGGTCCCCCGACTTCCAGATCAGCTCGCGGACCGCGCGAGGTAGGATGATGCAGCCGTTCGAGGCGGAGCCCGGGGCGCGAACGCTGTCGCCGTGCACTCTAAACGCGCCCCGGCCCGTCCGCTGGTCAACGTCATCGCCGGGCTTGGCGTCTACCGCGTCGAGCTTCAGGGCGTAGGGACCCACTCGTGCGCTTGTTGTAGGGGGCTCCAATCTCCCAGCGCCCGGCCGGGATTGGCCCGACGCCCACGACGCCCTCCAGCGCCAGGTTGTTCTTGCCCCGCACTGTTCCAAGCGCAGCCTGCGTAGACGGCCGAGCATCCATTTTGAGCAAGAACAAAAATAAGAGCTTTTCGGCGAACTTTGGCGGATGCTTTATCTTGGCTCCGTCTCCGCCATCCCCGCTTTCCAGCGCAATCCAGCCTCGTCCATAGACGCGCTAAATCCATTGATTCATCACGGAAAACTCGCGTTTCCGTGTCTGGACGCGTCCAGTCCTATGCGCTCTCGTTGACCCTCGCAGTGGGGGTCAAAGTGGGGGTTGGTCCCGCGGGGGTCAAAGTGTGGGTTAGCTCATGGCGCGCGTTTACGACCGACTCTCCGTCTTGACCGTTCGGCAGCTTCAAGCGCCCGGTCGCTATCCTGATGGGGGCGGCCTCTATCTGCAGATCGGTCCGACCGGCGGGAAGTCGTGGATTTTCCGCTATCGGCACGCGGGCCGTGAACGGCAGATGGGCCTTGGGCCACTCCAGCTCGTAAGCTTGGCGCAGGCGCGTGAGCAGGCTCGCGACATCCGCATGCAGCGTTATCGGGGTGTCGATCCGCTCGGAGCGCGAGGCGTTCAACAGAAAGTGACGGCGACTGAGGCGAGCAGCGGGCCCACCTTCGCCGAGGCAATGGTCGCCTACATCGACGCCAACAAGGCCGCTTGGCGCAACGAAAAGCACATCGCGCAGTGGTCGAGCACACTCAACACCTATGCCGCGCCGCACCTTGGCAAGAAGCGCCTGGCCGACATCGAGACCGCCGACGTCCTGGCGGCCGTTCAGCCGATCTGGCTGACCAAGTCGGAAACCGCCAGCCGACTGCGTGGGCGCATCGAGGCGGTTTTGAGCTGGGGGACGGTGCAGGGGTTCCGGTCCGGCGAGAACCCGGCGCGGTGGAAAGGCCACCTGGAGATGATCCTGCCGGCCAAGGCCAAGGTGGCGAAGGTCAAGCATCACGCCGCGCTCGACTACAAGGAGATGCCGGCTTTCATGGCCGCGATGCGTTCGCAATCTGGTGTTGGGGTGCTCGCCCTACGCTTCGTGATCCTGACGGCCGCGCGGACCGGCGAAGTCATCGGCGCCGACTGGGGCGAGATCGATTTAGACAACAAGGTCTGGACTGTGCCGGCATCGCGCATGAAGGCCGGTCGCGAGCATCGTGTGCCGCTTAGCGACGCGGCCATGGAAATCCTGGAGCAGCAGCGGAAAAGCTGGTTCGAGATCGAAGCGCGGCGACACCGCAAGACCCTGAATCCTGGCGAAGTCGGCCCGATAGGGCCAGTGTTCTGGGGGCAGGTCGCGGGGCGGGGGCTTAGCAACATGGCGTTGCTCGCCGTGATGCGGCGCATGGGCCGAGACGATCTCACGAGCCACGGCTTCCGCAGCACCTTCCGGGACTGGGCAGCGGAGGAAACCGACTTCCAAGGTGAGGTGGTGGAGATGGCTCTGGCGCACACCATCGCCAACAAGGTCGAAGCCGCCTATCGGCGCGGCGACCTTTTTGAAAAGCGGCGCGCCTTGATGGAGGAGTGGGCCAAAGCGTGCGCCCGCCCGCTACCAGCCGAGAAATGTTAAAGCCCTGGCGCTCCGCAGCGCCAGGGCCTGAGTGATCGCTGAGTGGGGGAGGGACGCGCGATCAAGGCGGAAACCCCAGGCAGGGGCCTCTTCTAGAAGCCGCCGGCCTCACCGGGCCAGAAACACGTGAATCTCGTCGTGAGCCGTCCGGAGCGTGAAGACCTCGCCGCCGAGTTCGGCGTCTCTCGCCATGGCTTCGTAGTCGATGTAGAGCCGCAGGGGGGCAGGGATTTCGACCGTCTCCTCCGTGAATTCCTCGAAATAGTCAGCCAAGCTCTCGTAGGCGCCTTGGTGTCCATCATCGAGCGCCGAGATCGCCTCGTCGATGTTTCCGCCCACATGATCGAGCACCAACGCGCCGAGCCGGCCTCGCTCGCGCAGGAAACAAGCGATCTCGACGATCCGACCGATGGGTTCGTACTCGCCGATGTTCACGCCGCCAAAGCCGTCATAATCGTGGATGGCGAATTCTTCCGCGCCGGCCATAGGGGAGGCGCTGAGCATGGCGCTGATGGCGTCTTTGACTGCTTCCTTGTCCTCGACGTCGATCCACGCTCCGTGGAGGTGGCCGGCATTGTAGGCCGCGAGGCAAGCGACGTAGATCCTGGGCGATAGCCGGTCCGCTGCGCTGGACATGGTGATCTCCTTCGGTCGTTGGGTTGCGGACGCTCAAGGCGCGTCTGAAACCCGACGCCCGTCGGCGAGACCGGGGGTGCAAGCGAAGGAGCGGCTTTGCGGGGAACCGGCTGCAGGATCGGCGGCGCGAGAGCGGCACCGGCCGAAGCTGGGCGAAAGCCGCTTCGCAGCGCGCTGGGGGCTGGCCCTAAGTCTTCCGTGGACGCCGGCAGAGCCGACCAGCTTCCGCCATCCTTGAATCGGCCGCCCGCCAATGCGCATAGTCCTTCGGCCCGCTCCAGTTCACCGAGTATTGGGAACCTCCAAGAGCGGTGGCGCAAAGATCCGTCGCATATTCTTGCGACGCTCATGACGGCTCAGTGAACTGCGCCGGCGTTTACCCTGTGCATTCCGTCACAGTCGAAGGCGCCGGTGCTCGCTGTTTTAGGGGGCTGACGTCGCCAATATTCACCCGGGCGCCCGTCATTAGGGCTGAGAATGTCACTTGAATGCGCAGGAATCGCTTCGCTGCGAAGAAAGGTTGGTTAACAACCGCCGAGAGCGGTTGTTTGCGGAACGCTGATTTAGTAAAGGCTTGTTAAACCATCGGGCAAAGACCCGGACACATAACACTGGTGGGGACCACGTGCTGATTGCAACTAATCCGTCAGCGGATCAGCGAACCTGCGCCGTGACAACGTCGCCGGTCGCCAAGGATCCGCTCAAGAGAGCGATGGACATTTTGGTGGCGGGCGGCGCTTTGCTGTTCTTCGCGCCGCTCCTCGCCCTTGTCGCCATTCTGATCAAGCTGGAATCGCCCGGCCCGGTGTTGTTCCGGCAATCGCGCGGCGGGCTGAACGGTCAGGCCTTCACGATCTTCAAGTTCCGCTCGATGCGGTGTCAGGAGAACGGCTCGAAGGTCGTCCAGGCCAAGCGTGATGACGATCGGATCACGACGCTCGGCAAGATCATCCGCAAGACGAGTATCGACGAGCTTCCTCAGCTCATTAATGTGTTGCGTGGCGACATGTCTATCGTCGGCCCGCGTCCGCACGCCTTGGCGCACGACGCGCAATATGGCGCACTAATCGACAACTATCACCTGAGGTTCCGGGCTCGCCCGGGTCTGACGGGTCTGGCTCAGATCAAGGGGCTGCGCGGCGGCACCAACGCCATCGAGGCTATGGCTGCTCGGGTTGATGCGGATAACGAATATATCGAGCGCTGGTCGGTCGGTGAGGATGTTCGGATCCTGCTTATGACCGTGCCGCACCTTCTGATGGCGGAAAACGCCTACTAGGTGCTGAAGCGGCGACAGAGTTCGATCTCTTCGCGGCCGGGGAATAGAATGCAAACCGTACTTGTGGCCGGCGGCGCCGGATATGTCGGCTCGCACTGCTGCCTGGCGCTGGCTGCGGCCGGCTTCCGGCCGGTGGTGTTCGACGATCTGTCGAACGGGCATCGCGAGCATGTCCAGTGGGGACCGCTGGAAGTCGGCGACATCCGTGACTTCGCACGGCTGGACGCGGTGTTCGCCGCTTACGCCCCTGTCGCCGTCCTGCACTTCGCCGCCCGCATCGAGGTCGGGGAGTCGGTCAAGAACCCCGGCGCCTTCTTTGACAACAATGTCGGCGGGACCATCACCCTGGTCGAGGCCGCGCGGCGGGCCGGGGTAGAGGCCCTGGTGTTCTCCTCGACCTGCGCCACATTCGGCGATCCGGTGACCTTGCCGATGGCCGAGGATCACCCGCAGGCGCCGCTCAACCCCTATGGCCGCAGCAAGCTGATGGTCGAGCAGGCCCTGGCCGACTACGACCGCTATGTCGGCTTCAAGAGCGCGGTGATGCGCTATTTCAACGCCGCCGGCGCCGACCCCGAGGGCCGCATCGGCGAGTGGCACGAGCCGGAGACCCACGCCATTCCACTGGCCGTCCAGGTCGCCCTGGGCCAGCGCTCGCATTTCACGATCTTCGGCGACGACTACGACACCCGCGATGGCACGGCTGTGCGCGACTATGTCCACGTGCTGGACCTCGCCGACGCCCACGTCTCGGCGCTCAAGCGCCTCCTGGCCGGCGGCACTTCGGAATCCTACAACCTGGGCACCGGCACGGGGACGACGGTGCGCGAGCTGGTCGACGGCGTCGGGCGCGCGGTCGGCAAGCCGCTGGCGGTGCAGATGGCGCCGCGCCGGCCAGGCGACGCCCCGATCCTAGTGGGCGACAACGCCAAGGCCCGCGCGCAACTGGGCTGGAACCCGTCTCGCGATCTCGACGGCATCCTGTCCAGCGCCTGGCGCTGGCACCTTGCTCAGGTGAACGAGCGATGATCTTCAAACTTTCCACATTCGGGCGCCGCTTGGCGCTTCATGGCACTGGGAATATGCAATGCGCGTAGCGATGATTGGCACGGGTTATGTGGGCCTGGTGTCTGGGGCGTGTTTCGCCGATTTCGGCCACGTGGTGACGTGCATCGACAAGGATCCGAGCAAGATCGAGCGGCTGGAGAAGGGCGAGATCCCGATCTTCGAGCCGGGGCTGGACGACCTGGTGGCCCGCAACGTCCGTGAGGGGCGCTTGTTCTTCACCCTGGACGGCGCCCAGGCGATCAAGGACGCCGACGCGGTGTTTATCGCGGTCGGCACGCCCACGCGTCGCGGCGATGGTCACGCGGATCTCTCCTACGTCTACGCCGCGGCCGAGGAGATCGCCGGCCTGATCGAGGACTTCACGGTGGTGGTCACCAAGTCGACCGTGCCGGTCGGCACCGGCGACGAGGTCGAGGCGATCATCAAGAAGACGCGGCCCGACGCCCAGTTCGCGGTGGTGTCGAACCCGGAGTTCCTGCGCGAGGGCGCGGCGATCGAGGATTTCAAGCGTCCCGACCGGGTGGTCGTGGGCACCGATGACGAGCGGGCCCAGGCGGTGATGCGCGAGCTCTATCGCCCGCTGAGCCTCAACGAGACGCCGATCGTCTTCACCGGCCGGCGGACCAGCGAGCTGATCAAGTACGCGGCCAACGCGTTCCTGGCCATGAAGATCACCTTCATCAACGAGATGGCCGACCTCTGCGAAAAGGTCGGCGCGGACGTCCAGCAGGTGGCCAAGGGCATCGGCCTGGACAAGCGGATCGGCGGCAAGTTCCTCAACGCGGGTCCCGGCTACGGCGGCAGCTGCTTCCCGAAGGACACCATCGCCCTGGTGCGCACGGCCCAGCAGTACGGCGCCCCGGTGCGGCTGATCGAGACCACGGTCGAGGTCAATGACGCCCGCAAGAAGGCCATGGCCGACAAGGTGGCCAAGGCCATCGGGGCCGAGGACCTGAGCGGCAAGACGATCGGCGTGCTGGGCCTGACCTTCAAGCCCAACACCGACGACATGCGCGACGCTCCCAGCCTGGACATCGTCCCGGCCCTGCAGGCCCTGGGCGCCAAGGTCCAGGCCTTCGACCCCGAAGGGGCCAAGGAAGCCGCCCACATGCTCAATGACGTCGACTTCAAGCCCGGCGCCTACGAGGTCGCCGAGGGCGCCGACGCCCTGGTGATCATCACCGAGTGGGACCAGTTCCGGGCCCTGGATCTGGACCGCCTGAAGCTTCTGATGACCGCCCCGGTCGTGGTCGACCTGCGCAATGTCTACAAGCCCGCCGAGATGGTCCGCCACGGCTTCACCTATGCCTCGATCGGACGAGGCTGAGCCATGACGACGCCAATCATCGTCACGGGCGCGGCGGGCTTTATTGGGATGCATGTCGCCGAGCGCCTGCTGGATCGCGGCGAGACGGTGATCGGCGTCGACGTGTTCAACGCCTATTACGACCCCGCGCTGAAAGAGGCCCGGGCCGCGCGGCTGGACGGCCGGGACGGCTTCTCGATGGTCCGCATGGACATCGCCGAGCATGAGGCCTTCGCCGCTCTGGTGAAGACCTCGGGCGCCAAGCAGATCGTCCACCTGGCCGCCCAGGCCGGGGTGCGCTACTCGATCGAGAACCCGTTCGCCTACGAGCGCAGCAACCTGGCCGGCCACCTGTCGGTGCTGGAGGCCTGCCGCCATGCCGGGGTCGAGCACCTGGTCTACGCCTCCTCGTCCAGCGTCTATGGCGACCGGCCGCTGAACGGCGATGGCTTCCGCGAGACCGACCCGGCCGAGACCCCGGTGTCGCTCTATGCCGCCACCAAGCGTTCGTGCGAGCTGCTCAGCCAGAGCTACGCCCGGCTCTACGGCTTCCCGCAGTCGGGCCTGCGGTTCTTCACCGTCTATGGTCCCTGGGGCCGGCCGGACATGGCCTATTACGGCTTCACCGAGAAGATGCTGAAGGGCCAGGCGATCGAGGTCTATGGCCAGGGCCAGATGGCCCGCGACTTCACCTATGTCGACGACATCGTCGACGGCATAATCGGCGTGCTCGACCATCCGCCGGCCCAAGGCGGGCACGAGGTCTACAACATCGGCGACAACGATCCAGTCGGGCTGATGGACATGATCTCGACGCTGGAAGCCGCATTGGGCATCGAGGCCCAGAAGGTCTTCCTGCCGATGCAGCCGGGCGACGTGCCGGCGACCTTCGCCAATATCGACAAGCTCAAAGCGCTCTGCGGCTACAAGCCCAGGGTCAAGCTGGCCGAGGGCCTGGCTAGGTTCGTCGCATGGCGCAAGGATTTCGGCGCATCAAGGTGATCACAGTCGGTCGAAGTGAGCGCCAATCATTCAAGTCTGCATGAGATTTTAATCTAGCGTCATCCCTCCCACGTACTTGGACGATTTGTATAGACCACTAGACGCTTTGCCTCTGCTTTGACGTGTAGTAGATTATGTTGCGGTGCGAAATCGGGCGTCATCACCAGGGTCTTGGGGCTGCGGGCCATTTCGGCTCTTCAGTCGAGACAGATTGGCGGGGCGAGAACAATGGTGTTGAAAATGAAGCCGGTAGTACTGATCGAAGTTAACGAAGTACCGCATAGCATATTGCGGGCTTATGCTAAGAAATCTCCCTTCATGGCTCAATTTCTGAGCGACGGGGAGAGTTTTGAGACGCTTGCGGCGGACAAGATTCAGCTTGATCCGTGGATCGCCTGGCCTTCATTTCACCGCGGCGTTAACGACGAAACCCACCGACTCTTGCGCCTTGGCCAGCGGACCGAGCGCGCGGATAGTGCTTTCCCACCGATCTGGAGGCTATTGGCGGATGGGGGGGTGAGCGTTGGCGTCTATGGATCGCTGTTTTCAAGCTGCGAGACCGATCTTAGCCGCTACGCCTTTTTCGTGCCTGACGTTTTCTCGCCGCACGACAGCGTGAATCCTCCCGAGCTTCAAGGTTTCCAGAACTTCAACCTTGCGATGACCCGGGCTTCGGGCCGCAACGCCGATGAGGCGGTCGCAAGCGGCGGTGGCAGGGAAGTGCTCAAGCTGGCTTTGGGGGGGCGGATTCAGCCTGGCACACTTGGTCGCATCGGTGCGCAGCTGATTTCCGAGAAATTCAATAGCCGGCGACTTTCGCGCCGACGCAATACGCAAACAGAACTTCACGCCGACATTTTCGTATCGCTATTGAAGCAAAAGAAGCCGGATTTCTCCTGTTTCTATACGAACAATGTGGCTGCGGCGATGCACCGTTTCTGGTCTGCCGCTATGCCTGATGGCTCGATCAATGCCGGTCGCCTGCAAGGTGAGTGGCTCGATCAATATTCGGACGAAGTGTTCGAGGCTCTTTATTCGGTCGAGCGCCTTCTGCGCCGCCTAGTCAGCGGCGAGGCGGGAGATTGCGTGATCGTGCTTGCGAGCGCGTTGGGTCAAGAAGAAATTCCTGCTGAAAATCACAAGGATTTTCTGACCATCACCAACATCCGACGGTTCATCGAAGGTGTCGTGGGCGATGCCTGCGAGCTTGGTCCCTTCGAATCTCTTCCGACGATGGTGCCTGACTACTCTTTACGATTCTCGAGCAAGAAGGATGCTTCCCTCGTGCGTGACCGTCTGGGAAGCCTCAAGATCAACGACTATCGCGCCGTCGAAACGTTAGAGCGTATGCACTCCAAGGAGATCCTCACTCAAGAGGGGGGGCTCAGTTATATGCGCCATGGTTATGATGAGAGTGGCCACTTCAAGCATCCGATTACATTCTCGCTCAGCGACGACGAGAATGTGCACATCAGCTTCCAGATAGACGACTACGAGGGAGCGGATGTCGCTGCGGTCGGCAACCGCGAGGTTTCGTTCGATGATCTCGGGCTTGGGCGAGTGTCGCACGATGAGGGGGTCAATTGTACCGCTCAGCACAGCGCTAATGGTTCGCTGATCGTGCATCGGGTGAGTGGAAAATCGGCGGTAGGAGCCGATATACCGGTCATCTCCGCTCTCGATTTCGTGCCAAGCGTTCTGGATCATTTCGGCTTAGCCAAGCCGAGCTACCTAACCGGCAAGCCGACGATCGCTTTGGCGCGCGTCTGATCTGGTTGAACGAGCGGATTTGGCAGTGCTTGTGAAGTTTGGTAGCGGTCCGGCTTCGGCGCGGCGGCAAGGGCGGGGAAGCGGGTCGTGAATATTGTGACGGCCGCGTTGTTACCGTTCTGGCTCATGATGCTTTGGCGTGGTGGGCGTCATGCCTTCCTGATCCTGGCTATTCTGGCGCCGCTGATGAACTCAGCAGCTTTCGGGCATGGCGGCGCTATTACGGTGCCCTGGGTAGCTTCGCTTCTATTCGTCGGGACGACATTGATATCTCGTGGTGCGTGGGGGCATGCCAAAACGCTGCTTCGGCAGCGTGAATTCCAACTGATCTGCCTCGTGCCGCTCGTGAACTTCGTCGTGGTGATGCTGTCGCAGATCTTCTACGAAGGTAAAATTCGCGTTCTGGTTGGCGAAGCGGCCTTTACGATTGGTCGTGAGCTGATGCTGTCTCTATTTCCGCAGCACATCAACCAGATGGTTTACTCCGTCGCCGCACCGTTACTTGTTTGCGCGGTCTTTTGTAATCTCGCGATGGCGCGAGAGCGCGGGGAAGATGTCGAAAAGATAGCTCTCGACTTTTTCGTCTTCTACGCGGTTTCGGCCATAACGATCATCCTCTGGGAACGCGTCCACCAGATCACGGGTATATGGTATTGGTCCGACATGTTCCACTCGACATATTCGATGACTGCGTGGATGCAGAGCGTCAACGGGATCGCGCGTCTGAGCGGTTCCTACCCTGAGCCCTCAAGCCTTGCTTACCACTTGGGCCCGCTCGCCGTAATGTTCGTCTGGCTTAGCTACTATAAGTCTTATTATTATGGGCTGCTCGCCATTTTGGCGGCCGTAATAATGTTTATTTCGACATCGACCACAGCTTATATCGGTATTGGGTTGGTCGGGTTGTCTGCTGGACTATTATTCTTGCGGTGGTGCCTGGAAGGACTGGGGTCGGTCAAGGAGGGTGCATCGGAGCGGGCGCTGTTTAGTCTTGGTGCAGCGACTTGTATTTTTCTGATACTTGGCGTCGTTGCTATGCAGAACGCCGCCTTTGTGGAGCAGATGTTACAAAGTCTTCTGACAAAGCACGAGTCTAGCTCGTACCAGGCCCGTAGCTATGCTGACGCACTCGGTGTGTCGGCTTTTCTGGACACAAACGGCCTCGGAGTGGGGCTGGGGGGGCACCTGACTAATTCGGGCGCCCTCCTCATCATGTCGAACCTTGGAATCGCCGGGATTGTTCTTGTTGGATCTTTGGTAATCATCGCCGCCATGCGTGTTTTTGTGGATCACTCGGCATCCAGAAGGCTCGGTCTCTCGGGTAAAAATGTCTCGACTTCTCGGCTGAGAATTCCCGTTACAGCCGCGCTACTTACTTTTTTGGTCACGCATAGCTTGACGGCCCCGCTCTTTATCTCGCCGCTTTTGTGGGTCTCCGTTGGAGTGTTTCTATACGTTTCTTGCGACATCCGAGCCGCCGCTCGAGTCGCAACATCTTCGAAGCAGATGTCCAGATCGCGCCGAGGTGTCGCGGTCGCTTTTGCTGAAAATCGAGGCCTGTGAATGAAAATCCTACTGGGTATCGAGTCGAGTGAAGGTGGCGCTGCTCGTCACCTGGTAGATTTGGCCAATGGTCTTATTGCGCGAGATCACAATGTAACGGTGGTGTATTCCCCGATGCGAACCGAACCTTCGTTTATGTCGGCAATGGCCGCGTTGCCGGAAGGCACCGTTAAGCCGGTGCCCATTTCTCGATCGATTGGGATCTCCGACGTCGGGTCGTGGCTCGCGCTCCAGCAGTTGACCGACAACCACTACGACATCGTGCATGGGCACAGTTCGAAGGCCGGTGCTCTTCTGCGCGGCTCGCGGGTCGGGAAGGCGCGTCGCGTCTATACGCCTCACGCCTTCGCGACCATGGACATGACGCGAGGCAAGGCGTCGCGGGTTTTCTATCGTGGCATTGAGGTGCTTCTCTCGCGCGTCGCGACCGACGCCGTGATCGCTGTTTCGGAGGCCGAGTACCAGCACGCGCTCGGCATAGGCATTCCGCGCGATAAGTTGCACCTGGTCATCAACGGCATTCCGCCTGTCGCTGCAGAGTCGCGCGAAAAGGCGCGAGCGAAGCTGAATATCGACCCGAAGCGCTGGACGATCGGATTTGTCGGCCGCCTTTCCCACCAGAAGGCGCCGGAGCGTCTCGTCGAATCCTTCGCACGTGTAGCCCAAGACATGCCCGACGCGCAGGTCGTGATGCTCGGCCATGGCGAGGGCAAGGCCGCTCTTATCGACCTGATCGCCGCGCGCGGCCTTTCCGATCGCGTCCACGTGCGGTCGGGCTTGTCGGGCGCACCCTTGATGACGGCGTTCGACGTGCTGGTCATGCCCAGTCGCTACGAAGCCATGCCCTATGTGCTGATCGAAGGTCTTTCGGCAAGGCTGCCGATTATCATTTCCGACGTCAGCGTCGATGAGGCGGTGGAGAACGGTGTCAACGGGATCGTGGTGCCCAATAACGACGACCCTCAACCACTGGCCGCCGCGCTTTGCACGCTAAAGGGGAATCCTAAAATCGCGGCGCGCATGGCGGAAGCCAGCGCGGAGCGCTTCGCCCACTTTACCGCTGATGCGATGGTTTCCCGTACGGAGGCTGTCTATCGCTCGGTCCTAGGCTGGGCATGATGGGAGGCCTGGGCGTCCTCTGAGCGGTGCCGGTTGTGCGCGCCGGGTCGTTGTCGATCTTTTTGTCGGGAGGCGCGTATGTCGTCTGACCTTGCCGTGCCGAGAGTCAGTAAAGCGGGTCGCTTCGAGGCTTTGGATGCTCTGCGCGGCGTCGCCGCGATTTCGGTCTGCCTATTCCATGTCCAGTGGGTCAACATCTTCGACAGTCTGGGCATCATAAGCAATGCCTGGCTATTCGTTGATTTGTTCTTCGTACTATCCGGATTCGTGATCGCCTACACGTACGCGGAGAAGATCAGCGCTAACCCGTCAGATGTCGGTCGCTTCTTGTTCAAAAGATTGGCGCGCATCTATCCTTTGCACATTGTCATGTTGCTCGCGTTTGTGGCTTTGGAGGTCGCCAAGTGGGCGGCCTACCGCTACGCTGGCGTGCGCGGAGATGTCGTGCCATTCTCTATCAATAATCTCGAGACTTTCACGACCAACATTCTGCTGATTCATAGCCTTCATACCTACGATGTTTTGACTTGGAACGTGCCCAGTTGGAGCATCAGCGTAGAGTTCGCCATCTATATCGTATTTGCTATCGTTGCGGCCGTCGCAGCTGGGAGAGCCAAGGCGCTGACCTTGCTATCCGCCATGGCGATCGTTCTGTCCGTTTCGGTCCTGATGTATTTCGCGCCCGGACGTGGTCTACATGTCGACGTGGACTTCGGCGTGTTCCGCTGCCTGCTGGGATTCTTTATCGGGGTTCTGACCTATCTCGGCTGGCGCGCCATGCAAGGACGCGCGTCCTGGTCAGGCTGGAAGGCCAATCTTCTGCAACTGAGCGCTCTGACGGCCTGCGCCCTGACCATATCCCTGTTCGGAAAGGTAGCCGCCTGGCAGTACGCCGTGCCGCTTTTCTCCGCGCTGGCCATCTGGAGCCTGGCCGTCTGGACGAACACGCGAACTGCCCGCTTCCTGACAATACCGCCGTTGCGCTGGCTAGGCCGTCTGTCGTTCGCGCTCTACATGGGTCATTATTTTGTGCTAGTGGTTTGCAATAATTTGCTGCGCATCGTTCATCTCGAACGCTTCGGCCCTGTTGGCAGCCTCGTGATCGGAACGCTCCTCGCAGTCGTTTGTGTGTGCGCCGCCCTGATCCTGGCCGTCTTGCTAAATCGCTATGTCGAAGAGCCTTGCGTCAGGGCTGGCGCACGTTGGCTACGCCGCGGCGAGAGCGGGCGACTGACTGTGGTCGAGGAAGCCGCTCAATGAACCTCAAAACGGTAGTGATGAACGCCCGCGTATTGGGCGGTGCCGCAAATGGCCAAGCCCGCGTGGCGCAGGAGCTGGCTGACAGGCTGGACCTATTGCGGGTCTCGTCCGCTACGAATGGCGTGCGCGGTCATGCCTGGGAGCAGACCGTTCTGCCCCTAAAGGCAAGGGGGCGGTTACTGTGGAGCCCGTCGACCTCTGGACCGGTCCTGTACCCCAATCAGGTTGTAACGGTCCACGATGTTGCGTTCCTGGACGTGCCCGAGTACTTCACGCCGAGTTTCGCCAAGGTCTATGGGGCTCTCGTACCGCGTCTTGTGCGCACGGCCCGCTCGATCGTGACGATATCGGAGTTCTCTCGTCGGAGAATTCTGAGCTACGTGCCTGACGCCGAGGAGAAGGTCTTAGTGATCTACAACGGCGTCTCTCCAGCCTTCCGCGCGGGAGTTGAGGGCGCTGCCGAGCAGGTCGCTGCCGCTGGCATTCCTTGGAAACGCTATTTCCTCTTCTTCGCTGGAGCCGACCGCCGCAAGAACGCACGAGCGGTGACCGACGCCTGGAAACAGGTCGTGGATCGCATGCCCGAAGACGTCGGCTTGGTGTCCTACGGCCGCCGCAGCACTGAGAAGGTCTTCGGCGCGGACCAGGGCGACGATGAGGCACCGCGCAGTCTGTCTCTGGGCGGCGTGTCGGAGGCGCTGCTAATCGCATTGCTGAATCGCGCCGAAGCCTTGGTGTTTCCGAGCCTCTACGAGGGATTCGGCTTGCCGGTGCTCGAGGCCATGGCGAGCGGCTGTCCTGTTATTTGTTCCAACACCACGTCTCTGCCTGAAGTCGCGGGCGAGGCGGCGCTATTGGTTCGGCCGGAGGCGGTCGGTGACATCGCCGAAGCCATGCTGCGCATCGTAGCTGAGCCCAGCTTGGCAGAGGGGCTTCGCCATGCGGGCCTGGAGCGCGCGCGGGAGTTCTCCTGGAAGGCCGCCGCCGACCAGTATCGCGACCTATTTAAGGCCCTGGCTTAGACTTAGCGGGATAAACAAGATGACGCCTAAGCTCGCCGTTTGGCGTCAGGATCTCAAAGTCAATGCGCAACGCTCAGGTTGGGGCGGGGCTTTGCGGGGATGGATGGCCAATCCCGGATTCGCGGTGGTCTGCCTCTACCGGCTGTCCGCTCGTTATCACGGCAGGAGCTGGCTTCTTTCCATGTTATTCTGGCGAAGCATCGTGAAGGGCTACGGTTGCTATCTGTCGCCCAGCGCCGTGATAGGTCCAGGTCTACGTCTGCCCCATCCTGTTGGCGTCGTCGTCGGCGAGGGGGCCGTCATCGGCGCTGGCGTGACCCTCTATCAAGGCGTGACGCTGGGGCGCAGCAACCACGTTTCCGCGGCCTACCCAACGCTAGAAGATGACGTCACAGTTTATGCGGGCGCTGTCCTGGTTGGCGACATTAGGATCGGTCGCGGCGCCGTGGTCGCTGCGAACGCTGTGGTGCTAAAGGACGTACCGCCGTACGCCAAGGCAGTGGGCGCGCCGGCACGGATGATTATAGACGCCAAATCCGCGCCAACCGACTCCTGACTCCGAGCACGTTCGCGAGAAGCATGGCTGAACCGCAGGCGATGCCGGCGACCACGGCCTTTGTCGCGACGGTTGCGATCAGCGAAGAGGCTTCGAAGGTCGCGCTGGCCGTCATGCAGACGACCGCCGCGCCGGCGATAAGGGCGCTGCGCCAGGGAAGGCGGCAGGGGATCCAGGTCGCAACGGGCGCGGCGAACATCAGGCTGACCGCGGCTCCGATCGCGGCGCCCATGAAGATCGTGCTAGGCGCGGGTCCAAAGAGCATCGTGGCACCCGCGGCACCGGCGCTAACGGTGAACAATTCCACCGTTGCATTGATGACCAGGCGGTTTGCGCGCCGCAGTAGATGAGCGGCCACCCCGACCGTGTTCTGCAGCAAGGCATGGAATGCGAAAAGGATCGTCGCCCAGGGCGCGGCCTGCAGAAAGATGGCGCGGAAACTGGCCGGCGCGAACAACTGGCCGAATTCGGGAATGAACGCGAGGCAGCCGCCTAACGTGAGCAGGGTCGCGACGATATGGATCTGATAGAGCTTGGTCAGAGACGGCCGCGAACCGTCCGGCGTCGTGCGGTGTTCGGCCACGACTGGCGGATAGACGATGCCCTGCAGGGCTGTAATGAGGGTGGCGAAAGGCTTCTGCATGAGATCCATCGCTAGGGCGAAGCCCGCGAAATCCGTCAGACCTATGACACGTGCTGCGCCCCACCGCAGGACCAGCGGCACGATCAGATGAATGGTGGATGCGCCGGAGGCGGTCGCGCCGTAACGCAAGAAGGCGGCGAGATCCTCGCGATTGGCCTCTGCTAGGTTCACCTTGAGAGACTTGGTATCCACAAATCCAAATAGTAGCGCGGTCGTGACGTAAGCCGCCGCGAGGCCAAGAAGGCCTCCCTGGGCCTGGCCGCTGAGTGTGGCCCCGGCCAGCGTTCCGATGATCAGCAAGGTCGCGCGCGCGCACTGCAACTGAGAGAACAGCAAGAGCTGGCCGCGGAAGCGGGCCAGGGTCAGCTGCAGGTCCGTTCCACCTTGCAGCAGCGCGACAACGAAGATCAACGCGGCTTCGATCGGACGGCGCTGGATCACGCCGACGAAGAGCGTGATCGTCAGGAGAAGGGCCACGCCGCCGACGAACGCCGCCCACACCGAAGCCAGTTTGCGTCGGGTCGCCGCGTCGGTTTCGGCAGGGTAGAAACGCGTCGCCGCCAGTCTCACCCATTCGAAGGCGGCGATGGCCATCGCCTGGCTAGTCGCTACAGCCAGCGAATACTGGCTGTATTCACTTGCCGACACGATACGGCTGACGCACAGGACCAGCACCAAGCCGGCGATGCTCTGATAGAAGTATGCCGCGAGAGTAAACAGCTTGGACATGGGGACCTGAAGGCGGAGGTGCGTGTTAGGCGCGGTTCTCGGCGCGATTGTCTCGCGCGCGCTCATAGACATTGAGATATTTCTCAATGACTTCGGTGGGGCGGAACCGGTTGGCCAGATCAGCGGCTATCAGAGCTTTTTTGCGAACTTCATCCAACGAGCTGCTCAGATGCTCCAGCATGTGAAGTAGCGAGGTGGTGTCGCTGGGATCGAACAGCCAGCCGCCGGTTCCGAGCGCTTCTGGTATCCCGCCGCGCGTCGAGCCGAGCGCCGGACGCCCATAGGCGAAGGCTTCCAGGATCGAGCGCGGCAGGGGCTCGTGCCAGAGCGATGGCGCGACCACGACGTCGACTTGATTGTAAAAAGCATCGGGTGAGACGAAGCCAAGGAAGTCGATCGGCTTAGAGCCAGCGAGCGCCTGCAAGCGCGCCTGTATCGCGGGGTCCGCCTCGCCAGCGATCACGAGGCGCGCCGCACCACGCATTTGGCCGTAGGCCTCAGCCAATTCCTCGACCCCTTTATCGATGGTCACGCGGCCAATGTAACCAAACCGCACGAGCGTTTCGGGGGCGGCTGGCGGGGTAGTGAGCACCCGTTCAGAGACGTTGTGGATCGCGCCTTTCCAGACCGCGTTCGGAAACAAGCCCTGTTCCAAGTGCAGGTCGAGGGTTTTCTGACTATTGCCGACCACGACGTCGACTAGGCCAGTTCGCGCGCGTCGGCGCTGCGTAAACAAGCGGCAGTCCAGACACGGAGAGCCGCAAACGTCCCGCTTCTTGAATAGGGTGCTCTTCGGGCAAAGTAGATAATAGTCGCGCAAGGTGTGAACAATTCCGATGCCCAGCGTGCTGGCCATTGACCAGACTGCCGTCGAGAGTCCAGCCAGATTGTTGGTGTGAATGACGTCCGGGCGGAAGGCCTCCACCTCTTCGCGCACGATGCTCGTATATTGGCCGACGTCATCGGCGAGATGCCACCGCGCCTTGTCCAGGACGCTGTGCGGCTGCCCATCGAACGGCCAGTAACGGTTCTCGATTGGGCAGCAAACCACCTTCACGCCCCCGACTTGTTCCACTTGCGGCGACAGGCCCGGCGGCAGGCCGCGAACGACGGTGACCTCATGGCCGGCGGCGACAGCGGCTTCAGCAAGGTTTTTAACCGACCGTTCGGCGCCTCCAACGATTTTCGGATGTTGAGGCGTCGGGTAGATAATGTTGGCAATCAAAATCTTCAATTTGGACGACCCCCGTAACATTCCGCCACACTGTCAGTCAAAATCAGGCCCCAATCACGTGGGAATTTGAGCAGCGATGCGTTGGAATTATTCTTGCTAGTGCAAGAAGTTCGCGAAATTCCACATATTGTGGAATGCCTTCATGTTCAAGATGTTATCGCGCGAGATCTAATCTAAAGATCGATCTGGGCGGCCATTCTAGTTGTTGGAGCGTCATGTTAAGTCGTCGCGACGCCATATTAGCCAGTATTTTTGTGCTGGCCCCGAGATACGTGGAAGCGAAAGTTGCTCGGACCGACGTAGCGGGCATTCGGCGCTTCGGTGTTCAGGCCCATCTGGGACATAGCGGCGCCTCCGTGGCGTCGATCGAGGCATTGAGATCGGCCAGTCTTTTACCTACCTTTGTTCGGGATGAAGTGTTCTGGGCGCGGTTCGAGCCGACACGCGGTGTCTATAACTGGAGTTACGCTGACACGGTGATGGACACGATCCATCGTTCCGGAGCCAAGCTGATCCTCGAGTTCACGTTCTCGAACAAGTCGTATGCTGACAACGATTTCGCCTTTCCGGCGACGGAGGCGGCGCGGGCGGGCTTTTCGCGTTACGCCATGGCGCTTCTTGACCGCTATGCGCATAGGCAAAGCGGGCGCTATCCAGACCTAATCGCCGCAGTGGAAGTTTGGAACGAAGCGAATGGCAGCTTCGGGGGCGGTTATAGCCCCCGTCTCGTGGCGTCGCCTTTGGCGGCGCTGACCCGATCGGTACACGACGCGATGCGCGCTGACCCGGCCTATGACCATATAAAGATCCTGGGGGGGGCCAGCGTCGGCGTACCAATGGGGTTCCTGGAGTGGTGCTTCGACGCCGGATTGGGGGAGGTGATCGACGGTGTGGCGGTCCACCCTTACGGCGCGCCTGAAAAGCTGCTGACCAACCTGTCCCTGCTGAGGTCCTGGCTGGATGAGCGGGGTCATGGCCGTCTTGGCGTCTGGGCCACCGAGTTTGGCAATGTTAAAACGGCTTCGGAGGTGGCGCGGCTCATGGCGGTTTGCCGTGCGGCGCCTCTTGATCACGCCTCCTATTATCTGGCTCAGTCGAACGCCACATTCTCCAGCGGACTGCTTGACACGGAGGGGGCTGTAACGAGCGCGGGCAGGGCCTGGAGATACTGGCTACCACTTCTCGACGACGCCCAGCCAGTTGGCAGCGCTTCCCTGCAGCCCAAGACCTATGCCCTGAAGTTCGTCTCGCCCAAGGTGGGGCCTTTCGTGATCGTGTGGTCGCAATGGGGGCAGACGACAATCCTAGTACGGCAGGCCGACCGGGTCGTCGGGGCGACGGGAGACGCGCTGCCTCCGCGCGAATCCTACGTGATCGGCCAGGACCCCATTGCCATCTTCGGGGGGGAGATTACAGAGCAACTGCCTGGCGCGGCGGTGATCTCGGATGCTTATGAAGGCTTCTCGACGATCCAAGGTCACGCTGGGTGGCGATATCTCTCTGTTTCCGGCAAGGCGGAACGGGAGCTGACGCTGGCGACCGAGGATCCGACCGTGTGGACGGATCGGCTGGCCGCATTCTCCAAAATCTCCAACGACTCCCTGCACCCTTCTTTTGTTGGGCGGACGCCAGTAGTGGTCACGCGGCGATATACTTTCGCAGAGAACGCTAGGTGCCGGGTGATCGGTCAATGGTCGCGTGGGCCAAAAGGCGACGGCACCCATGTCTCGGTGGCGCAAGATGGTAAGATTCTCTCTGAAAGGACGCTGATCGGCGAGACCATCGGCTTCGATCACACGTTCGAGGCGCAGGCTGGCCAGGCGATCGATTTCGCAGCGGGGCCGACTGGCGCGAGCAAGGACTTTGACGAAGTCAGATTTTACGCAACCCTTTATCGGGTTGAGGCGGAGGCTTGAGGCGCTTTCCCATCCCTCACGGCGCTCCAGAGCATTCACCGATTCAAATGACGGTGAACTGCTCCGAATGCTTTACCTGAGATTCAGTTGACCCCGATCGTTTCGATTGGATCAAAACGCTCTAGACAAACGACCTATGCGTGGCGTCGGCCCAGCGCTCGATGCCTGAGACGAAGGCCTGCTTGGCGAACAGATTCCGGCTCGCCGCCCACTCCGGATAGACATGGGTGGAGCGGACCAGCTTGGTCACCCGGTCGGGATGGATGCCGACGCCGAATCCGTTAAGGGCCGACAGCGTCTTGGCGGCGCTCATCACGACGCCGAGGGGGGCATCGATCAACTTGGCCTTCGGGAAGTATCGGCCCTGTAAAGTCAGGACGATGTCTTCCAGCGTGGGGCATTCCGGATAGCTGCCGTTCAGCGTCGTCACCATGTCCGAATTGGCGCCGGCCACTAGCATCATTTCGATCAGGTCTTCGACATAGATACAGGACTTGATCGTATCGCGGCGGCCGGGGAAGACAAAGAAGCCGCGCTTCAGCAGAGACGCCATGCGCGCGAAGTTGCCGCCTTCGCCGGGGCCGAACACGACCGCCGGGCGAATGACGGTCAGCTTCCGGCCGGAAGCGGCTTCCTGCCAATCGCGGTGGATCTTCTCGGCCATGAGCTTCGATTTGCCGTAGGCCGAAACCGGGGCCGGCGTGCTGGTTTCGGTTTTCCGCTCTTCCGAGGGGCCATAGATCGAAATGGAGCTCGTGAACGTCACGTGCTCGACGCCTTGGCGATTGGCGAGCCGGGTGACTTCCAGGGCCCCGTTGACGTTGGTATCGTAATATTCGTGATCCGGGTGACCTGGGGTCGTGTGGATCGCAGCCAGATTGAAGATGCGGTGCACACTGGGAAGGTCGACTGCGGACAAATTTCGCACGTCACCCAGGATATACTCCGCATTCGCCAGGGTCTCGCGCGGCGGCTTCAAGTCCAGGCAGATCAATTCCGCGTCCGCACCCTGTAGGCGTCGCGCCAAGTGCGTGCCGATGAAGCCGGACGCGCCAGTGATCAGGATGCGTTCGCCCGCGAACGATTGAACCGAGTTGGTTACGTCGTTGATCGCTATAGTCATCGTCTCTTCACTGTGTAGGAGATATTGATCTCTGGGGTCGTGTATTCGATCGCGCCAGTATATTCGAGAACTTTATTCGTCGCGCGCGTCAGTTTGTGAAATTTGCCTAAAATGCCCTCCAGCGACATCTCGATTCGTCACCGAAGGCCATCGTTATCGCCAGGGTGGCCAGTCCATGGGCTTCTGAAGGTGCTTCCGGAGCGGGGCGAGAAGACGAAGGTACCTAGTGACCTGCCCCTGAGAATTTCCTCCACGCGGCGCTAGAGTCCGAACCTTGAGAGGACGGACATGAAGCGAGCGAGATTTACCGAAGAGCAGATCATCGGGATCCTTCGGGAGAACGACGCTGGGGTCAAGGCGGGCGAGCTGGCCCGCAAGCATGGGGTTTCGGAAGGCACGATCTACGCGTGGAGGGCCAAGTTCGGCGGGATGAGCGTGTCGGAGGCCCAGCGGCTGCGGACGCTGGAGGACGAGAACGCCAAGCTCAAGCGGCTGCTGGCCGACGCCATGCTGGACAAGGCGGCGCTGCAGGAGCTGCTGTCAAAAAAATGGTAGGGCCCGCCGCCCGGCGCGAGGGCGTGGCCCATCTCCGGAGCGCCCTGGGGATGAGCCAGCGGCGGGCCTGCGTCGTGGTTCAGGCCGATCGCAAAATGGTCCGCTACCGGTCCCGGCGCGCGCCCGACACCGAACTGCGTGAGCGTCTGCGCGGCCTGGCCGCCGAGCGTCGGCGGTTCGGCTTTCGGCGGCTGTTCGTGCTGTTGCGGCGGGAGGGCGAGCCTTCGGGCAAGAACCGGATCTACCGGCTCTATCGCGAGGAGGGCCTGGCGGTGCGCAAGCGCCGTTCGCGTCGCCCGTCGATCGATCCCGCTTGCCTGGCTCCAGGCCTCGATGAAGGCGCTTCAGGATAGGCCGAGTAACAGCCTTGAAAGGGGACTAACGCTGGTTGGCGAGCCGCAGGCGCATCTTGGTGAATACTGTAATCAAAAGTATTCGTGAGATATTTGGAGGCCCGGCCCGGAATCGAACCGGGGTGCACGGATTTGCAGTCCGCTGCGTAACCACTCCGCCACCGGGCCATCCGGGTCGACGACGCAAATCACGTCGGCGGGGGAGGGCGTTCGATACAGGAGCGTCGGCGGGGCCGCAACTCAGAATTTCGCGCGATCGTTTCGTGGGCAAGGGATGCCGAGCTCGATCGGTTGCTCAGCGCCCCACCAGAGTGGACTGATCATGCGCACCCCATAATTGCTACTTATCGTCATCGTTGTCAACCCGCCTAATTGCAGGCTTTTGGTCCTCGGTGTCGCGGGGTGGCCCCGGCTCAGCGATGTCTCCGGTTCTCGGCTCCGCGCGAACCGAGCCTAGGCGCGCAACGCTCTTCGGCGCGATCGTTGGTCTTGGCGGCGACCATCGCTTGCCAGCGCATCGGGTCCGCGACCGCCAGCATGCGCTCGCCGGCTGGCCAAGGCGCCATGCGGAGAACATGCGCCGCCATTTTTTCGGGCCAGGCCCACCGTTCCGGCGCGACCCGAGCCACCGCGCCAGGCAGCCAAGCGCCAAGAAGCAGGCCCGTGACAATCCCGGCGCAAGCTATCTGACCCAGGCGCCGGTTCTGATTGGTCGCCAGGCGCGCGCCATCGATCCAACGCTCAAGATCGTTCGTCGCGCGGGCAAAGCGCTCCTGCGCCTGGTGCAAAGCCGCCCGGTCCTGCCATCGAGCCGCTTCGCCCGCCGCCGCGATCCTTTGCGCCACTTCGGCAGGGCTCATCGCCAAGGCCGGGCTGACCAATATCTTCCCGAGCCGCCCGACTGCCAACGACACGCCTTTGGCAATTTCGCCGAGGGTTTCATTGTAGTCGGGCGCCGCCGCCCGCTCGGCCGCCAGACCTGCGATGGCGACGTTGAGCAACGCCACCTCACGCCGAAGCGCCTCGAACGCTGCGACCGCCGGATCGGCCCGTTCTTCCGGTTCGACATCCTGATCCATCGCCGTCTCCTACAAGCCAAGCCCACGGCCTTGGCCGAGGCCCAGGTATTGCGACAAGCCCTGACCCACGGTGCGCCCTATCTCGGAAGGCAGCCCAAGCTCAGGCCTGCGGTCGCGCAGGAGCGACTCCATCTGCGGATCGCGCTCCAGGCTCTTGGCCATGGCGCCCATACGCTCCTTGACCTGGCCGGCCCCGGTCATGTCGCCCGCGCGATGCAGCGCCGAGCGTTGACGCTCCAGGCCCTGCCAACGCTCGACGAACCGATCGGCGCGCAAGCGCGGGTCGGCGCGGACCTCGGCTTCAAGCTGCAGGACCCGGATCGCCCTTTGCGTACGGCCCGAAGCGGTCTCGCCGGCCAAGGCCGGGTCGCGGACATAGGCCCGCTCCAGAGCCTTGGCCGCGTGCGGGCCGATCTTTCCCATTGCCTCGCGCGCCTGCTCCAGCGCTTGCCGCTGATGCGCGAGCGCCGGCAAGCCGCGGTCGTTCATGCGCATGACGTCGCCTGCGGCGCGCGCATGGCGTTCGATCGCCCGGTTCTGGTCGAACTGACCGACCTCCCGGGCTGGCCCCGCCGGCTGACGCGCCGGACTGCTCGGCCTGAACCCGGCGAACATCCCGCGCTTGCGCTCCGGCGGCTCCTTGGGCCGCATCGACGTCGGCACATGAATGTCGCGTCGCTCAGCGAAGTCGCTGGCCATGTCCTTGGCCCGCTCGCGCGACAGCACGCGGGTCAGCTTGCCCAGATCCTCGAACTCGTCCCGGCCAAAGTGGAGCTGCACGCTGTCTCGGTGGCGCGAGAGGGCGACATAGGCGCCGTGACGATCCATCCCCGGCGTCGCCAGCACATGCGCGCGATCGACGGTGACGCCCTGGCTCTTGTGAATGGTGGCCGCATAGCCATGATCGACCTGGGCGTAGTCCTTCAGGTCGAAGGTGACCGAGCGCCCCGCGTCTGGACGCCCGGCGTCGAGCCGCACGGTCATCTGACTCGGCGAGACCTGCTCGACCTCGCCGAGCATGCCGTTCTTCACGCCCAGCCCGCGATCGTTCTTCAGGAACATCAGCCGGTCGCCGGCCGCGAACGCGCGCTCGCCGCGCTCGGCCTGGACCTTCACGTCCTCGCCCAGGGCGCCGGCCCTGCGCAGCCGATCGCGCGCCGTCAGATTGAGATCGCGCACTTCGTCATTGGTGTGTGTGAGGATGATCCGGCTCTTGCCCGGCTCGGCGATCCGATCCCGATCCCAACGCTCGACCAGATCCTCGCGCGCCTGGTCGCGGGTCTCGGCGGCATGGACCATGCCGCGCGCCTCGTAGGACGCCAGCGCCTCGCCCGTCCGACCGGTGGCCAACTGCCGCGTGGCGTCGCGCTGCCACTCCTCATGCTGCCGGCGAACCTGAGTGATCTCGACGTGCGAATGGCGCTCGGCGATAGACCGGAACGCCGCCCCGGCCTCGATGGCCTGAAGCTGCTCGGGATCGCCGACCAGCACAACCTTGGCCCCGGCCCTCTCGGCGGCCGACAACAGTCGCTCCATCTGCCGCGAACCGATCATGCCGGCCTCGTCGATCACCAGCACGTCGCGCGCGTCCAGCAGTTCGCGCCCTTGGGCCCACTGATGCTCCAGGCTGGCGATGGTGCGAGACGCGATGCCCGATCCACCCTCCAGGTTCTCGGCGGCGATGCCCGACAAGGCCAGGCCCTGGACGCGATAGCCGGCGTCCTCCCACGCCTCCCGCGCCACGCCTAGCAGCGCCGACTTGCCCGTGCCGGCATAGCCGACCACCACGCCCAGATCGCGGGTCGCGGTGACGTGCTCGAATGCCGCCTTCTGCTCGCCGGACAGGACGAGACCGCGCTGCTCGGCCCGCGCCAGGGCGCGGCGCTGATCCAGCTCGCTGACGCGGTGCGCCCGACGCTCGGCCATCAACTCGCTGGCGCGATGCAGACGATCCTCGACCGCGATCATCTCGCGGCTGGTGAAGCGGTCCTGCCCGCGTCCGTCCTGGCCCAGGGCGACGAGTTCGGGCGAGGCCTGCACCGCGCCCATGGCCCGGTCGAACTGCTCCTTTCCATCCGAGTGGCGGTGAATGAACATCGCCAGGTCGCGGCGGGTGAAAGTCGCTTGGCTCTTGGTGATGGCGTCCAGGGCGATGCGCGGATCGGCGATGATCCGCTCGCCATTGGCGCGCGCGATCTCGTGGTGCTCGTCGAGCCGATCGGCCTCCAGGCCTTCGTCGGCCCTGCGCCCGGCGGCCGGGCCGATCTTGTGCTGCGGCTCAAGGTCGATGCCCTGGGCGTCCAGGCTGCGGCAGTCGATCCGTGCGTCGATGTCGAGCTGGGCCAGCCGTTCGTTGACGTGATCGGCCCAGGCCTCGCGCCAGTGCTCGACCAGTTCTGTGCGGTTCCAATCCCGCACCTTGGCGCCGAAGCCGTCTTCGCCGACCTCGCGCCCAACCTCGCGCATAGTCAGCATGACGTGGGCGTGGGGCTTGGCCAGACCATCGGGGCCAATGTCCCAATGCACATTGAGATCGGCGACCATGCCGCGATCGACCATTTCGCGCTGGACGAAGTCGCGGGCAAGTTCGATCCCTTGGGCCTGGTCCATCTCGCGCGGGATGGCGAACTCGACCTCGCGCGAGAGCTGGGCGTCCTTGCGCTTCTCTCCGGCCTCGACCGCATTCCACAGCGTCGCGCGGTCGGCCAAGTGCTCGGGCGCGCCGTCCGGCAGCATGACCTCGGAATGGACGACGCCGCTCTTGTTGGTGAAGTCGTGGTCGCGATCGAGCCGCTCATCATGCAGCCGCGAGGCGGAGCGATAGGCGGCCGAGGCCACGGCGCTGGCCCCGGTGGCGCGGCTGATGACTTTGACGGAGAAGTGGAAGATCGCCATGGCGACAGACCACTTACTATCCTGAGCGCACGTCGGCACGACGTATAAGCGCGCCCTCCAAGATTAAAATCTCGGGAGGGACCGACCCGTCCCAGTGTGTTCCGGCGACCTTACAGCATTCCGAGACCGGCTGTTTTATCCTGAGCGCATCCCGCCATCATGGAGACTGCGATGCGCAAACCTCGGGACTTTGATGCTGAGCTAAAGACGCTTGAGGGAAAGGCCAGGACGCTCAAGGAACGGAAGATCAAACAGCTCGGCGAATTGGTGATCGCCACCGGGGCCGACGCGCTGGATGTCGAGACCTTGGCGGGCGGCCTGCTCGGTCTGGTCGAAGCTGGCGACGCGGCCCGCAAGGAAGGCTGGCGCAAACGGGGCGTGGGATTCTTTCGCAGCGGGAAGGCAGAATCTCCGCGCGCTGCTGGTGGCGACCAATGACGCGACCCGGCGAACCACGGCGGCGCGACACCGGCTTGAGGCGCGGCGGGCCAGGACCGACACGCGGGCTTGGGTGATGCAGCGGCGCGAGCGGACCCATCGCCTGATCGAGTTGGGCGGCCTGGTGCAGAAGGCCGGGCTCGTCGAGCTGACCGGCGACGATCGCGCCGCGCTTTATGGCGCGTTCCTCACCCTGGCGATGATGCTCCAGGGCGAGGACCGCGACCACACGCTGGCCCTGTGGCGGCGCGGCGGAAAGCGGGCGTTCGAGGCTGAGGCCCACTCAGCCTTAGAGGGCCGCTGAGCCTCGCCTCAGCCCTTTTCGCGGGTTTCGTCTTCGGCCATGGCGCGCACGAGATCGAGGACCTGGCGACGGACCCGGCCCCGGCCGATCTTCGGGAACATCTCGGCCAGTTCCAGGCCTTCGGGCGTGTTCAGGAACTCGGTGACGACGCGCTCGGCAGCGGCGCCGACCTCATCGACTTCGCTGGTCATTGGGTCGGCGAGTCCATCGAAGAAGTATGACACCGGGACCTGAAGCGTTTTGGCGATCTCATAGAGCTTGCTGGCGCTGACGCGATTGGCGCCGCGCTCGTACTTCTGAACCTGCTGGAAGGTGAGCCCCAGCGCACCCGCCAGCGCCTCCTGGCTGATACCCAGCATCTTGCGGCGCATCCGTACACGACCGCCGACGTGGAGATCGACGACATTGGGCGTGCGGGTTTCAGGCGTATCGGTCACGAAAGTCTCCATCGCAGCGGTTGGCCGGCGAGGCGCCAACCGGAAAGGTTCTTAGCGGCGCAAGAAGATCCTGCGCGGTGGCTGTTCAAGGTCGTTCTCCAGTTACGCTAGCGCCCCTGGATTCGACGCCTTCGGATCAATCCGCCATGTTGAGGGATGCCCAAGTACGATCCCCTGTCGGGTCATCTGCGTCGCCAGCGTCAAGACGAACTCGAACTGACCTTCGCCGAGATCGAGCGCATCCTCGGCGCGATGCTCCCCAAGAGCGCGGCCCGCCAACAGTGGTGGGCCAACACCACCGATCCACACACCAGCCAAGTGCAGCGTAAGGCCTGGGGCGACGCTGGCTATGACGCCTTTCTCGTCACCGGTAAGGATCGCGTTCGTTTCAAGCGCGTGCGCTGACCCGAACGCCCGGTCGGGCCTGTCCGCCGGGCCCCCGGGCCTGAAGCCCCCGCTGACCTGCGCTCGGAGACAAGACGTCCTGGATCGCTTGGTGGAACAAGGGCCGGACGGGCTGGCGCGCGTCAAGGGGACGCCCTTCGGACGTCTCGCGGAGCGACGGCGAAGCCGCCCTTGACCCGCGCCATCCCGCCCGGCAGAGGCTCTCCAAGCGCTCCAGGGCGAGCACCGACCGTTGCGGTCCTGGCGCCCGCAGCTTGGGGTGGGCAAGACGGTTGCCGGGAGGGGCGCGGCTAGCGTTGGCAAACGGGCGCCCCGCAGTTTGGGCAGCGCGCGGTGCGCAGCTCCTCCATCGTCGCCTTGAAGAGGTCGTACCCGTCGCCCTGCTGATGGACCATGACTTGTAGCGCCACTTCCAGCTTGGCGGCGACGCCGTGCATGTCGCGCGCGCGAACCTTGGGCAGAGCCTCCAGCCACGCCTCGCGTTGCTCGAACAGCGGCTTTAGCTGCGCATCGATCGCGGCCATCTCTTCGGAGGGTAACAATTCTCCACGCTCCTCTGGCGTCATGCGCTCCCATCGCTTCTGACGCACGAGGATTGCCTCCAGGTCCGACCAGCGCAGGCCAAGGCGATCGATCTCCGCGTCGAGCGCCATCCACTCAGCGCAGCGGGCGACGGCTGGGTCCGCGAGTGCGCCACCTCCGGCGCCGGCAGCGACAGGCGCGGCGCTGACGGCGCCGATCACGACGCGCCGCGATACGGCGAAGGGGTCCTTGTCATCGGACATCGGGATTCTCCGCTTTGGACAGTTTGGATGGAGGACGGACACGCTCGATCAAGTCGACCGTGCGGGAAATCTCGCAGAGCGCGTCGGCCAGGCGCGCCTGAACATCGGCGATGGAGAGGTCGAGGTGGCGCGCGATCAGCGCGTAGTCGAGCGCCTCGATATGATTGAGTAGGAAGACGTCTCGCGCTTCTCGGCGAAGGCGCAAGACCGCGTAGGACATGACCTGCTGGCTTTTGTGCGGATCGAAGGTCCGGCCGCGCCAGAGGCTAGGATGTCGGCAGCGCCACCACTGGGTGACTACAAGCGGCCATGGCAGGCGAGGGCGGGCCATCACCTTGCGCCCTCCTCGCTGGAAACATGCCGCCTGGCAGCTTCGGCAGCGGCGCAGATCAGGTCGCGGACTGTCGTGCAGGCCTCTGGCCAGCAGACCGACGCGATGGCCTCCGGCGACATCTCTGAGATGGCGTGGACGCTGTAGTAGGGGCTCAGAAACGCGGCGAGTTCGGGGAGTTGGGCAGGGACGGCGGTGAAGCCGGCGCGGCGCGCGAACCGCAGCGCTTTGACGAGATCGTGCCGGAGATAGACGCGGTTCCAGTCGTCGCTGATCCCTCGGTCGAGCAGGTACGCTTTCAGAGCCAGTTCGATGGCGATGGCCAGGAAGTAGCGGGCGCCTTCGTGGTGGCGCGTCAGGATCGCCTCGGCCCCTTCGTGGAAGCCGGCCGCGTTACGGCGGAACGTCGCTGCCAAGGGGCGGTCCGCGCCGTCGCGTCGCCGGGCAACACGGCGTGTCACTTGCCACCAGAGGATAAGGCCGCGAGGTCGCGGGCCGCGCGGGTGATCAGGCCGTGGGCTTGCGGATGGTCTTCCACGAAGATCAGGCGGGCCGCCACCGACAGGTTAGCGACGACCGCCTCGACGCTCTTGGCTGGCTTCGGCCGCATGGCCTTGAGGAGCGCGTTTCCCTCGACCTCCAACACATCGAGCCGTGCGTCGATCTCGGCGAGCCTCGTGCCTTCGGGGATTTCGGCCTGCTCGGCGGGCGCGAGTTTGTACCAACTGCGGTGGGTGATCAGCCAGCCTTCCAACGTGCCCCATTCAAGTTGAAGGCGGCGTTGTTCGGCGTCGATAGCGAGCCAGCGCCTACAGACCTCAATGGATCGATCTGGGAAACCTGGGCTAGGCGCCAACGGCGCTGCCGTTACTCCGGCGAGCATGCTTCGGCGAGAGACCTGGATATGCCCTCCATCGCCAGCCTGATCAGTTCGCGAACACCGAACGTGCATGGTTGCCTCCATAACCGATATCGCTTATATATAAGCGATATCGGTTATGTCAATTTTCCGACGATGACTGCTGTGATTGGGTTGGAAGGCCATGCGTCACCCGATAGGCATGAGCCTATGGGACGCCCCGCGCTTGGATTGAAGCAGACGACGGTCAGGTTGCCGGTGGAAACCGTGCGCCGTATCGAGGCGCTGCTAGGTCCTCACCAGCTTGCCGCCTTCATTCGCGAAGCCGTCGAGAACGAACTGCGGCGGCGCGAGGAGCGCAGCTAGTCCGGAACCCAGAACGAAATTGGCGGCGCCAAAGCGCAGCCAGCGTCACGAAGGTACGTTCTCACCTGCGCTAGAGGCGCCCAGAGCCTGTCTTTGTTTCCCAGAGTACGATCTGATCCCGCGAGGCCTTGCCGCCAGCGGTAAGCAATCCAATTCTGGCTCATCGAATGCCTTCAGATCCCCGTCTGTGGAGCTTGCAACGATGGCCGACCCCGACCGCATAATCCGCCTCAAGACCGTGCTTGCGCGCACCGGCCTTAGCCGCTCGACCCTCTACAGGAAGATCCGTGAGGGCTCGTTTCCCCCACAAGTGCGCATCAGCACGCACGGGGCAGGGTGGCGAGAGTCTTCGATCAATCATTGGATCGCCGACCCTGTCGGCTATCGGCCGGAGGGCCTGTCGTGAGCCTGATCCAACGCCCGTCGCCACCGCGCATGGCTTACCGCGTTAGGGAAGCCGCAGAGATGCTGGCCATCAGCCGAAGCCGCTTCTACGAGCTGATCGCCGAGGGGCGCATCCGGGTCTTGAAGGAAGGCGCAAGAACGCTGGTGCGCCGCTGCGAACTCGAGCGCTACCTCGATGCGCTCGAGCATGATGACGGGCCGTAACGCCTAGCGGATGGCTATCGACGGACCGTAGCCGTTTGCGATGGAGAGAAGAGGAGAGGGGGGCGATGCTTCGCCGGTGGAGCTCGTCGCTATCCGCATCGGTCCAGGTTCGCGCGGCCAACCTTGATTGCCACGATTTCTGACGTTATATACCGTCATCTGTCGCGGATGTGGAGCGAAGCAATGGCCCTGACGGCATATGCTGACGCCGGCTTTTTCACGCCGTCCAAGATCGCCGAGGCCTTTCGCACCACAAGCGAAGAGGTGGCGCGCACCGTCGGCCTGGGCCGAGACGCCGTGCAGCGCAAGGAGCGGGTGCGATCGGATCGGACCCAGCGTCGGCTTCGCGAAATGGTCGAGGTCATCAACAAGGTCGAGCCGCGCTTCGGCTCGGCCATGATCGCCTATGCTTGGTATCGTTCCGAGCCCCTGGCGGGCTTTTCCGGCCAGACCGCCATGCAACTGGTTCGCGAGGGCCGTGGCGATGAGGTGTTGGACTATGTCGACGCCGTAGACGCCGGCGTTTACGCCTAACCGTCCTGCAATGCGTTTTCGTGGTCCGCTCTATCGCGCGCTCAACCCTGTCTATGCGCGCGAGCCGCTCTCGGGGCGCGGCGCCGAGCTCTATGGCGGTCGGTTCAATGCGAAAGGAACGCCAGCGCTCTATGGGGCGCTGGCGGTGATGACGGCGGTGAGGGAAGCCAACCAGGTGGGCGCTCTCCAACCTACGACCCTTGTTTCCTACGATGCCGAGATCGAACGGATCTTCGATACGCGCGATGCGGCGGCGCTCGCGGCGGTAGAGATGGACGCCGGCGCTCTAGGTGACCAGGGCTGGCGGGACGAGATGAAGGCGACGGGTATGGCGCGCACCCAGGCGTTTAGCCAACGGCTTATCGCCAAGGGGTTTCACGGCTTGCTTGTCCGAAGTTTCGCGCCCGGCGCGGCGGCTGACGATATGAACCTCGTCCTATGGTCCTGGGGGACGCGGGCGCCGACACGCTTGACCCTGATCGACGATGAGCGGCGGCTTGCGCGCTGAGGCTTGCATGAACCGCGTGTCGTGGGCCTCCGAGCATGGCGGGTCCTGGCAGCCTTCGCCCAGGGCAAGGCTAGCTTACCGGCGAAGCGAGGTTCTGACGCGATCAAAGCACAAGGCGGGCTTGGGCGCGGCGCCTAGTGTCCGTCCCCCGCCAGCCAGTCTTCACACCGCAAGCCCTGGACCCGCTCAAACTCGGCCAGATTACCGGTCACGACGATCAATCCGCGCGAGCGCGCATGGCCGGCGATGAGCAGGTCATACCCGCCGATTGGGCGACCGATACGTTCAAGATCAGCGCGAATGTCGGCGGCGTGATCGGCGGCGGCGGCATCGAAAGGCAAGGTTTCGAGCCTGGCCGCGAAGCGCTCGACCTCCTGACGGTTATGTGCTGGCTGACCCGACTTTGCCGCACCGTGCAAGAGCTCGGTCAGGACGATCGTCGAGATGCAGAGCGAGTCCGCATTGAGGTTGAAGCGCTCGCGCACCTCCGCGGGGCGATCTCTCAAGACACGGATGCAGAGGTTGGTGTCGAGCAGGTAGCGCAACACTAGAACGTCTCGCGCGTGGAGAGCGGCGGCTGATCACGATCGCCAATATCAACGCCCGGCGCCGCGAAGAAGTCATCCCAAACGGCGTCGGCCGGCACGATGATGCGTCGGTTTCCTTCACGCAGAATGGTGACGGCGCGCACGCCCTCGGGGAAGGCCACGTCCTTGGGCAGTCTGACCGCCTGGGTGCGATTTGATTGGAACAGGGTCGTCTTGGCCATGGTTCGCTCCGGATATACCTTTTGTATATCCCGGATGGATTGATGCCAAGGCCCGGGCGCGCCAGGATCAAGGATCATGACTAAGCAACAGGCGCGCATCTTGCGCGGCGACGCCGGGTTCCTGCTGGCGCCGACGCTTGGCCAAGGCTCGGGCGATGGCGCCGCGATCGGCATAACGCTCAAGGGAGCCAAGGTTTCGAAAGCTGTGCCCGGTGCAGAACGCCACCTCCTGCAGTGTCCAACCCTCAGCGAGCCTGCGGGTGACGAAGGTGCCGCGAAGATCGTGGTAGGTGAGATCCGTAATCCCCGCCTTGCGGGCGTAGAAACGCCAGGCGTTTCGAAAGCCGCCGTCCGACGCCCATGGGTCCCCATCCTGGCGCACCAGGATGTAGGGACTACATCGCGGCGCTGCATCGAGCGCTAGCGCGAGGCGTGCGGTGATCGGAACAGCGACGTCCTGGCGCGTCTTAGCCTGCCGCAGGCCGATGACGTCATCGTCGATGTCGCTCCAACGAAGGCTGAGAAGATCGCTCTGCCGCTGCCCGGTCTCCAGGGCGATGATGAGGGCCAGGCCGAGATTGGCCGGCGCCGCGGCGAGAAAGGCGTCGACGTCCTTGTCTTGCCAAACCTTGTATCGGCGGTCGCTGCGATAGAGGGGCGGGATGCCGGCGGCGCGGTTGCGCTCGACGAGACCACGCCCGGCCGCCCAGCCGAGCAGGGCCTTCAAGACCTGCACCCCATAGTCGGCGCGGCGCGGGCTGGCGGCGCGACGGTCGCGCCAGGCGAAGATCCGCTGGGCGGCGGCCTTGTCGTCGAAGGCGCTCAGCGGTTCGCGCCCAAAGGCCCGGCCAATCCGGATGAGCTGCTCGCGATAGTCGTCCTGAGTGCGCGCGGCCAGGCGCTTGAACTCCGGAGACTGTTGGTAGCGCCAGATCAGATGGGCGAGGGAGCCGGCCGAAGGCTCCGGACCGATCAGGGCTGCGTCGAGCCGAGCCGAGAAGGTCGTGGCGTCTGGAGCGCCGAGCGGCAGATACCGCTGACCGCGACGTAGATAGGCCTGCGCTGGCGCGCCCGCCTGACGGGACTGGGCCACGACGACGCCCTTGGGCATGCCGGTCGCGCGCGACATCGCGTTCATCTGCTCACTCCAACCTGATCGCCGCGTCCAAGCGGTCGACGCGCCTTGATGCTACGTATCGTCATCATCGTCAATGCTACTTATCGTCTGTCGACGCAAAGTCATCACTTTCCAAGATGGCGCCATGAGAGCTTCGCCTTCCGCCCTTCGCCGCATCGTCGCCGACAACGTTCGCCGGCTTCGCCGAGATCTGGCGCTTAGCCAGGAGGATCTGGCCGGGCTGGCCCAGCTGCACCGAACCTATGTGGGAGCGATCGAGCGGGCCGAGCGCAACCTTTCGCTCGACAATATCGAGCGTTTGGCGCTGGCCCTGAAGGTGACGCCCGCCGCCTTGCTGACGCCTGGCGAGCGTTAAAGGCCGGCCGGCGCGATAGCGCTAAATCAGCGCGATCCGTCCAGACCTGTCCAGCGTGATCGCCACACAGCCAGACGGCAAGGGTGGGTCAAAATGGGGGTTGAATTTTTGGGGAAAACGCTAAGTATTTGAAAGGCTTGCGGTCTGTCCGGCAAGTGCCCGGACTCCGTCTCCGCTGCGTCACCACTCCGCCACCGGGCCATCCGGGTCGACGACGCAAATCACGTCGGCGGGGGAGGGCGTTCGATACAGGAGCCTCCAGGCGCTCGCAACTGTCAAATGCGGTTCAGCGCGGGCATAGGCCCTACATCGTTATCGCCGTGGCATTGGAGCCTGTTTCACGGTCGCGAAAGCAGGGAGAGGGCCGGCAGCACTCACTGAACGCCGCCGGCTAGGTGCTCGTCGGTGGGGTGACGAGAGGGGGGCGAACGTATGTCGCGATGCGCCTTGAGGCAATGTTGATCACTTGAACGCTTCAAGCTGCTGCGAGATTGGGGGATCATAGGATTTGGTGCGGGCGGCCGGGATCGAACCGGCATAGCCTTTCGGCTGACGGATTTTCATACCACTTCGACTTTCGCCGCCGCGGCGAGGCCGCGTTCGTGGTCTGGACTATCCCTTCGCCATGCCTCGACCGAGGTTTAGGCGCCGCCCGTCTAGTCTCTACACCTTCCCCCAAGGGGCTTGGCTCGGGATCGCCATTTCACAGGGTTCCCCGAATTTGAGCGGTTCTACGTCCTGGGTTTCCCCAAGCGCACTCAATCCTTGGCTTAAGTCCGTTGCGTCTACCAGTTCCGCCACGCCCGCTTAAAACCAACGCGAGCTATAGTCGGCCGGCCGCGGGGCGTCGAGCCTTTCGCGTGGCGCCGCCGGAGTGAAGCGCCCCGGTTTTGACGGAGGCCTGATGGCTGGAGTCACGCCGCCATAGCGGAGAGCGTGAGCGCGGCATCGTCGGCGGCCTCCGCTTCGGCGGGCGGGATGTTGCCGATGGGCTCGAGGAGCCGGCGGCTGTTGCACCAGTCAACCCATTCGAGCGTGGCGTACTCGACGGCCTCTTAGGAGCGCCAAGGGCCGCGCCGGTGGATGACCTCCGCCTTGAGGTCGTTGATGATCCCGGCCAAGGCGTTGTCATAGCTGTCGCCGACGCTGCCGCCGGACGGCCCGATCCCGGCCTCGGCCAGCCGCTCGGCGTACTTGATACTGACGTATTGAGCGGATTCAACCGGTCGTCGCAACACCCTGATCGAGGAGGTTGCGACGACCGGTTGAATCCGCCTTGCGAGCCGCGCTGACCCTCGGCGGTCTGCTGGCCGCGTCGGACGTGTTCGGCGATGCGGGCGGCTGAAAGGCCCGTCTATCGGGGTGAGAGGATTTGCCCCAATCTGTCCGGTGTCTGTGTAAGGCGTTTCAGGCCCGGATACTTCAGGCCGAGGTGATAGGGAACTCGAACTAGGCGAACGCGGTCGTCGGCCTTGACGCTCAGCAGGATCGGTGGTGCGCCTGGCTTGGCGGCGGCGGTGATCGCGGCCTTCAGGGCTTCGGGCGAGTAGGGTTTTCCCGCGACCTTGACGATCCGGGTTCCCGCGATGACGCCGGCCCGGTGGAGCGGGCCATCCCAGAGCGCTTCCTTGACCTGGCCGTCCCAGCCGATCTCCGCGCCCAAGGAGAAGGTCAGCAGGCTGGCCTCGGCGTCCTTCTCGTAGGCGGTGACATAGGCGGACGGCCGCGTCTCGAAGACCAGCCGCCAGCCCGAGCGGGTAAGGCCGTCGAGCGGCGCGCGATCGTGGGCGTCCAGGCGGGTGTCGAGGAAGCCGGCCCAGTCGTAGGGCGCGACCGTGTTCAAGGCGGCCACGACGTCCTCGAAGTCATAGGTCGAAATGTTCATGTCGCCATCGTCCACGCCGAAGAAGGCGCGGGCGAAGTCGTCCAGCGACCTGGCGCCGTTGGTGCGCTCACGGATCAGGGTGTCGACGTCCAGCCAGAGTAACTGGCCTTCCTCATAGTAGTCGAGCGCGCGCAGCCAGCTGGTCGAGCCCGTGCCCCCCGCCGAGTTCATGATGTAGGCGTTCGTCGTGTCCCGCAGGCTGCGCCAGCTGCGCCCCGGGGTGGCCTGGGCGTTGGCCGCGATCAGGGCCAGGCGCTGGCGCATCTGCTCGGGCGAATAGAGGCCCGACCGGGTCGCCAGGGTGTCGCCATAGTACTCGGTCAGGCCCTCATAGACCCAGAGCAGGCTGTTGCGCATCGGCGTGGTGTAGTCCGGCGTCCACAGGTCGGCCGGTCGGCGGTGCTTGCCGTTCCAGGCGTGGACATACTCGTGGGCCAGGATGTCCCGGCCGGTAAACGCCGTGTCCCAGGCCGTGAAATAGCCCGCCGAACTGTAGCCGTTCTCGCTGGACCTCTGATGTTCGGCGCCCAGATAGCCGACTGCGGGGTTCAGGCTGAGCAGAAAGTCGTAGTGGTCGAAATTGCGCGCGCCGCCGAACAACCTGTCGGCCTGCTGGACGAGACGGCGATGGATCGCGACCTGGGCCGGGGTCGCCTTCAGATCCTTGGGCGCGTCGGCGAACACATTGAGCCGGACCGGGCGCGGCGATCCGGGATCGAGGTCGAAGCTGGCCTTGTGGCGGCCGGCGTAGACGGGCGAGTCCATCAGGGTTTCGAAGCTGGTGGCGGCGAACCGAGTCGTCGCGCCGGTGGTCTCCGCGCCGTCCAGGGCGGTGGCGAGGCTCCAGCCGGCGGGGACCGTCAGGGTCGGGCGGATGCGAATACGGCCGACCTCATAGCCGGCGGGATAGAGTGCGACGGCCGTCCATTTCAACAGGACCAGGTTCGGCGTCACCGCGATCCGCACCGGACCACCGGGCTGGGCCGTGGGCTGCTCCAGGCGGAGGGTCAGGGACTGGACCCCGTTCGGGACGTCCACGTGGAAGGCCGTCATCTCGACCGGATCGCGGCGCCAGGCCAGCCGCCGGCCGTCGTCGGCGGTGACCGTAAAGCCGCTCATCAGCACGATCTGGGCGCTGGGCGAATGCTCTCCGGGGATCCATTTGGGCAGGGACAGCACCAGCGGGCCAGGCGACACCGGAAGGGTCTCGGTGACCTTGAACACCTTCCGCGTCGTATCACTGACGTCGACCTTCAGGTCGATGACGCCTGGATAGTCCACGGCCAGCGCCGCGGGGATAGGCGGCGAGGGCGAGGCGGGCCTGGGATCGCCCAGCGCCAATGACGCCGACATCGCCAGGCCCGCGGCCAATACTAGCTTCAGCATCATGCGGACGTCTCCACGCGAGAAGTCGCGGAGCGGCCGCACTGCGACCGCTCCGGTCCTGGCGTCACAGGCCGCTGGCGCCGCCGAACTTGTGGGTCAGCTGCAGGTAGTAGCTGCGTCCCGTCGAGGAGAACCACGAGGTGTCGTAGTACGGATACCCCGAATAGGTCGGATCGCGCGGCGGGTCCTTGTCCAGCAGGTTGTCGACGGCCAGGCTCAGACGCGTACGGTCGTTGATCTCGTACTGCACGGTGGCGTTGACCATGTAGGTCGCCTTGGTCCAGCCGTCCTCGGCGTAGTTGGGCACCCGGTCCAGGCGCTGGCCGTGCAGGCCGACGCTGAGGCCGTTGAGACGCCAGTTGATCGCCGCGCTGCTCTTGGTGCGCGGGATGTCGTAGCCGCTGTCGAAGGCCAGCTGGTTTTCGATGGGATCGCCCGGATACTGGCGGCTGGTGTGGTTGTGCACCCAGGTGTGGGCGATGCTGAAATCGAACGTACCCAGGCTGTCGGTCGGCCAGCGATAGTGGGCCGCCACGTCGATGCCGGTCGTCCGCTCGGTGGCGACATTGATCGGGTTGATCGTCACGGTGCTGATCGCGCCCGGATTGATGGCGGCGCTCAGCGGGTTGCGCTTCACGCGGGCCAGGGCGTCGACACAGGTCGGCGAGGTGATGCTGATGGCGGTGCCCGCCGAGGTCTGGCCGATCCGGCAATCGGCTTCCTGCCGCAGGACGCTGTCCAGGCTCATGTCGAGCACGGCGTTGTTCAGTTGAACCCGGAAGTAGTCCACCGAGATGTCGAAGTTGCGGACCGGCGACCAGACCGCGCCGTAGTTGAACGACTTGGAGGTCTCCGGCTTCAGCTTGGCGTTGCCCAGGCGTACCTTGACCAGACCATCGTCGGCATAGCTGCAGTCTCCAATATCTTCGTCCGGCTCCTCGGTGCGGCAGCGGTAGTAGTCGGTGCCCGAGGGGTGGCTGATGCCTTCCTTGGCGAACACATAGTGCAGGTCGGGGGCGCGGAAGCCGGTGCCGTAGGCGCCCCGCAGCAGCAGGGTTTTCACCGGCCGCCACTCGACGCCGCCGTTATAGGTGAACTTGTCGATCGTGTTGCCGCCGTACTTGTAGCTGTCGTAGCGCCCGGCGGTGGACAGCTCGACGCTGCTCAGCAACGGCGCGCGGAATTCGTAGCCGAGGCCCCAGTGGTCGCGGGAGCCCGAGCCGTCGGCGTCGCGCAGGCCGTAGTAGTAGTTGACCGTGGCTAGCGGATCGAGGCCCAGCTTGTAGGACTGATGGCCGTACTCGGCGACCGCGGCGAAGCCCACGGGGCCGGCGGGCAGGTGGAACAGTTCCGCCTGGTTGATCTGGAACGACACGCCCTGCTGACGCGCGACCGGCTTGTAGGTCGTGCGCGCGGTGATCGACTCGAACTCGGCCGTGGTCAGGGGCGTGTAGAGTCGCGCGGGGTCGGCGTTGAAGATCGGATAGCCGCTGTCGGCGTCGACGCCCAGCTGCGAGCCCAGGAAGAGCGCCGTGGCCTTCGAGGTCACCACCTTGGGCCAGCTGATCGACGAGCGGTACTGGCTGAAATTGTAGAAGGCCTCGTAGTCCCAGCCGCCGCCCAGCGACCCCTTCACGCCCGGCGTGATGCTGAAGGTCTTGGAGACGTTCTTGATGAAGCCCTTGTTCAGCCCACCCATTTCCTCGGGCGTGAAGTTGCGGTGCCAGAGATCCAGCGCGCCGGTAAATTGGTTGTAGAAGATACCGTCCTCGCTGCCGTTGGCGTCCTGGTACTCCCAGTTCAGGACGTCCTGGAACTGCCGGGTGCGGCTGTAGCCCGCCGAGATATCGGCAAAGAACGAGAGGGTGTCGCGCGGCGCGTAGTTCAGCGAGGCCACGACGTTGGCGCTCTTGCGCTCGCTGACGATCGTGCCGTAACCGATCGAGCTGTAGCTGCCGCAATAGTAGCCGGGGCCGTAGTCGTCGAGATCGGCGTCATAGGCGCCCCAGCCGGGACGGCTGACATATTCGATGGACCCGCCGTTCAGCTTCGACAGCGCCTTGCAGGTGTTCGCGCCCGGATCGACATAGACGTCCTCCGACGGATCCATCCGCAGGAAGTCGCGACGGGCGATCGCCGTGCGGCTGCTGGGGCTGTCCTTGGTGCTGTCCTGGATATTGCGGTCATAGGCCCACATCGGGCGCTGATTGACGAACTCGCCGCCGATCACCAGGTCGAAGTTGTCCTTGGAATAGCCGCTCGAGATGTTGACGCGCTGGCTGGCGCCGCCGCCGTGCTCGTAGCCGCCGAGGGTCACGTCGACGGTCGTGCCGTCGACCTTCTTCTTCAGATTGAAGTTCACCACGCCCGAGATGGCGTCCGAGCCGTAGACCGCCGAGGCGCTGCCGCTCAGCACTTCGATCCGGTCGATCATGCCCAGCGGGATCGACGAGGTGTCGGTGAAGGCGCTCTTGCCGTTGTAGGGCAGGGGGAAGTCGGCGATCCGACGACCGTTCACCAGCACCAGCGTGTGGTTGGGGCCCAGGCCGCGCAGGTCGACCTGCTGGGCGCCCGGGGTCCAGTCCATGCCGCTGGACGACTGCTGGGTCTGGGTCTCGCCGCCGTTCTGGGTCAGCGAGCGCATGACGTCGGGGACGCTGTTGAAGCCCGCGGCCTTGATGCTGTCACTGGTGATGACCGTGACCGGGGCAGGGCCTTCCGTGGCGACTCGGGGAATGCGCGACCCCGTGACCACCAGCGCCTCGACGGCGTCGTCGTTCGCGCCGGCGGCCGGCGCGGTCTGGGCCATCGCCTGGCCGACGATCAAAAGGCCGGCCGCGCCCGCCAGCGCGCTGGCGCGAAGAAGCTGAGTCTTCATTGGTATTCCCCCTCTTTGTTGACGCCGACGGTCCTGTTTTGGGTGCTCCGCGCGCGGCGTTGCTGCGAGATTGAGCCCATTTGGATCGCGACTTTCCCAGATTGAAAGGTGGAAATGACAGATTGTCAAAATTTATGGACATATTGCTCGTAGCGTGCAGCAATTTGCCCGTCGCGCCTCGATAGTGGGCGGGATGACGATCCTGGGGGCGAAACGCCTCGCGGCGTGTCGCGAAAGCTGGCCGAGCGACTAGGCTCGGTTCGAACGGAGGAAGCCGGATGGTTCGATTTGCGCCCGCGATGGCCATGGTCGCGATGCTCATGGGCGTCGCCGCCGCGCAGGCGGCGACGCCGGCCGGTCCCGACGCCGTCGGCCCCGGCTACGAGTACTACGCCATCGGCGACGTGAACGCGCCGACGCCCGGCAAGACGGGGCCGTTGCTGGGCTTGTTCGGCGGCGGCGACTGGCCGGTCGAGGCTTTCCGGACCTTCGTCAAGCAGTCGGGCGGCGGCCACATCGTCGTGCTGCGCGCCCGCGGCGGCCGCGAGCTGCAGGACGAGATCTACAACGACGTCGGCGGCGCGGTCTCGGTCGAGACCCTGGTGATCCACAATGAAGACGCCGGCGAAGACCCCAAGCTGCTCGCCATCATAGCGCGCGCCGACGGCATCTTCTTCGGCGGCGGCGACCAGAGCAACTACGTGCGCGCCTGGAAGGGCACGGCGCTGAACAAGGCGCTGGACGCCCACGTCAAGGCGGGCAAGCCGATCGGGGGCACCAGCGCGGGCCTGGCGGTGCTGGGCGGCTATGTCTACGGCTGCCTGGACTCGATCAGCCTGACCTCGCCGGACGCGCTGAAGAACCCCACCGGGCCCAGCGTCACCCTGGTGCGCGACTTCCTGCACCTGCCGTATCTGTCCAAGGTCATCACCGACACCCACTTCGACAAGCGCGACCGCCAGGGGCGGCTGGTGACCTTCGTCGGCCGCCTGATCCAGGAGGAGAACGACACCACGATCACCGGTCTGGGCGTGGACGAGGCCGGCGCCATGCTGGTCGACGGGCAGGGCGTTGGCCGATACTACGGCCCTGGCCATGCTTGGCTCGTGCGTCCGCTGAAGAAGCCGGCCACCATCATCGCCGGACAGCCGCTGACCTATACGTCGTTCCCGATCATCGGGCTGGGTCCTGACAGCACGCTCGACTTCAAGACCTTTGCTGTCACCAAGCCCGACTTCACCATCACCGCGCGCGTCGACAAGGGCGCGTTCGTCCGCAGCGACCGATAGTCCCGCCCAAATGTCCGTTACCACCGAGATCAAGATGACGCTTCAGACTCTCCGCCGCTTCACCGTTCTCGCCCTTTTCGGCGTCGCCCTTTCCACGCCGGCGCTGGCCGACGACGCGCCCAAATGGTCGCTGGCCGTGCACGGCGGCGCGGGCGTGCTCGAGCGCGGAGAACTGACGCCCGAGAAGGACAAGGCCTTCCGCGCCGGGCTGGACGCGGCGCTCGAGGCGGGCGCCAAGGTCCTGAAAGCAGGCGGCTCCAGCCTCGACGCCGTCGAGGCGGCCGTACGGGTGCTGGAAGACAACCCCCTGTTCAACGCGGGCAAGGGCGCGGTCTTCACCGCCGAGGGGCGCAACGAGCTGGACGCGGCGATCATGGACGGCGCCACCTTGAAGGCCGGGGCGGTCGCGGGCGTGACGCGCACGCGCAACCCCATCAGCCTGGCCCGCGCGGTGATGGAGAAGTCGCCACACGTCCTGCTGGCCCGCGAGGGCGCGGACCAGTTCTCCAAGGAGAAGGGCCTGGAACAGGCGCCGCCCGAGTACTTCTACACCGAGGAGCGCTGGAAGCAGCTGCTGGCCTGGCGCAAGGATCACCAGGCCATGCTGGATCCCACCCACCTGTTCGGCACGGTGGGCGCGGTCGCCCTGGATCAGGCCGGACACGTGGCCGCCGCCACCTCGACCGGCGGCATGACCGGCAAGCGCTGGGGGCGCATCGGCGACAGCCCGATCATCGGCGCGGGGACCTATGCGCGCGACGGAGACTGCGCGGTGTCGGCCACGGGATCGGGCGAATACTTCATTCGGGAGTCCGCCGCGCGTCAGGTCTGCGATCGCATCGCCTGGAAGGGCGAGACCGTACAGCAGGCCGCGGACGGAACCATGGCTTCGATCACCAAGATCGGGGGCGACGGCGGGCTGATCGCCATCGACGGCCAGGGACGGGCGGCGTTCGGCATGAACGACCTGGGCATGTATCGTGGCGCGATTTCCTCGGCGGCGCCCACGCCGCGGACGGCGATCTATGCCGACGAGCCGTCACCGCGTTGATTGGAACGCCAGCAGGGGGGCAGGGCTTGACGAAATCGGATGACCGGGGACTGAGCGACCTGGACCGGCGTCTGCTGGCCATGCTGCGGGAGGACTCCCGTCAGCCGGTGACCAAGCTGGCCGGCGACCTGGGACTGTCCCGCGCCAATGTCTACGCCCGCCTCAGCCGGCTGGAGGAGGAGGGAGTCATCGGCGGTTACACGGTGCGTCTCGGCGACCCCTACGACCGGCGGCTGATCCGCGCCCAGGTGATGATCAAGGCCCTGCTGAAGCACGGCAAGACCATCGAGGAGTCCCTCGCCGCCATCCCCGAGCTTTCGGCGCTGCATGCGATCAGCGGCGAGTACGACCTGATCGCGGTGGTCGAGGCCGAGACCGTCGGCGAACTCAACGCGCTGATCGACCGGATCGGCGAGATCGAGGGCATCGAGCGGACGACCTCGTCGATCCTGCTGGCGACGAAGGTCCTGCGTTAGGGACGCTCGCGGCGGTTTCTCCCGCCAGATCCGGCCAAGTCGGCGGTTTCCTGGGGGCGCGCCGGCATAAGCTGCCGCGTGAGCTTCAGCGGAGAAACGTCTTGAGCCTCCAGCGGATCGACACCGGACCCGGATTTCTGGGCGTGGCGGCCGACGCCGGTCATCACGATACCCTGCTGCGCGCCCACGTGATGTTGCGGCTGGCGCGGTGTGACATGGCCGAGGCCGAGCGCGCCCTGGCCGAGATCGCCGGCCTCACCGCCCTGCACCAGATTTCGGGTGACTATGACCTGGTCGCGGTGGTCGAGGCTCCCCACGCCGAGGCGTTGGACGCGCTGGTCTCCAGGATCGCGCGTCAGCGCGGCGTCAGCGCGGCCATGACCTCGCGCCTGCGCCCGTCGGTCAGTCGTTCCCGCGCCCGCGCCTTCGCCTCCGCGACGCCCGCACCACGCTAATACGGGAGCATGCCGTGGACTTTCCCTATCCCAGCCTGCTGTTCCTGGCCGATGTTGATCGCGTCAGCGCCAAGACCGCCCTGGGCGTCGCCTATTGGAGGCCGGAGGCCTGCGTCGGCCAGCTTCGCCTGCAAGGCTGCGAGGTCGATCTGGGCTTGCCCGACATGAGCCCGAGCGCGGCGAGGGCGGCGGGGGCGCGTTCGCTGCTGATCGGCGTGGCCAATGCCGGCGGCTTTATTCCTCCGCACTGGGAAGCCGTGCTGATCGAGGCGCTGGAAGCCGGATTGGACCTGATCTCGGGCCTTCACACCCGCTTGGCCAGCCTGCCGCGCGTTCGGGAGGCGGCCGAGCGACTGGGGCGGCGGTTGCTGGAGGCGCGCGACCCTGATCCCCGGTTCAACGTGGTTGGCGAGGGCGTCAAACGCGGCGGCCAGCGTCTGCTCACGGTCGGCACCGACTGCGCCGTGGGCAAGATGTACGCGGCCCTGGCCATCGCCAGGGAACTCAAGGCGCGCGGCGTGAACGCCGATTTTCGCGCCACGGGCCAGACCGGCATCTTCATCGCCGGATCCGGCGCGCCGATCGACGCCATCGTCTCGGACTTCGTGGCCGGCGCGGCCGAGGTTCTCAGTCCGGCGGCGAGCGAGGATCATTGGGATATCATCGAGGGGCAGGGATCGCTGTTCCACCCGGCCTATGCGGGGGTCTCTCTGGGGCTGCTCCATGGCAGCCAACCGGACGCCCTGGTGGTCTGCCATGACGCCACGCGCACGGCGATCGACGGTCTGGAGGCCTTCCCCACGCCCAGCCTCGCCGAGGCGATCGAGCTTAACCTGCGGCTCGCCCGACTGACCAATCCGGCGGTCCGGGTCGCGGGCGTCTGTATCAACACCTCGCGCCTGTCGCCGGAGACGGCGGCCAGGCGCCTGGCCGAGACGGCCGCGGCTCTGGGCGTTCCGTGTTGCGATCCGGTTCGCACCGGCGTGTCGACGATCGTCGACACCCTGCTGACCAGATCGGCCCGGCGCGGCGCGGCCTGATGCGCCTGACCGCGCGCGAGCGGATTCACGCGCTGATCGAGCCGTTCGTCATCGCGCGGAAGACCTATGACGAGGCGCTCGTTGTCGAGGTCGAGATCGAAGCGGAAGGCGTGATCGGTCGCGGCGAGGCGGCGGGCGTCGACTATCGCGGCGACACGCCCGACCGGATGTTGCTCCAGTTGCGGGACCTCTCCGAATGGCTGGATCGCGGCGGGACGCTGGATCGCGTTCTCCTGGCCACGCGCCTGCCGCCCGGCGGCGCGCGTAACGCCGTCGACTGCGCGCTGTGGGATCTGGAGGCCAAGCGCTCGGGCGTGTCCGCCGCGGCGCGGGCGGGCCTGGCGCCGCTCCGCGCCGTCGAGACCTTTGTCACCCTGGGCATGGACTCGCCCGCGGCCATGGGGGCCAAGGCCGCGCGCTGGGCCGAGCGCTACGGAGCGCTGAAGGTCAAGCTGGGCGACGCCGACGACATGGCGCGTCTGGACGCCATCCGTTCGGCCGCGCCGCGGGCGCGCCTGATCGCCGACGCCAACCAGGGCTGGACGCTGGCGCAACTGAACGACCGTGCTCCACGCATGGCGCGGATGGGTGTGGAACTGCTGGAGCAGCCGTTGCCGGTCGGCCGTGACGACGAGCTTCTCGACTATCGCGGCGCCGTGCCCCTGTGCGCCGACGAGTCGCTTGACGATCGGGCGGACCTTGACCGGGTCGTGGGACGCTACGCCTTCTGCAACATCAAGCTGGACAAGGCCGGGGGGCTGACCGAGGCGCTGGCCCTCGCCAAAGCCGCCCGGGAGCGCGGCTTGCGTCTGATGGTCGGCTGCATGGAGGGCACGTCGCTGGGGATCGCCCCGGCGCTGCTGCTGGCTCAGGGCTGCGAGATCGTCGATCTGGATTGCCCGATGCAGCTGGTCCGCGACGTCGACGGCGGCTTCGGCTACCGGGATGGCTGGCTGCGCCCGAACGGGCCGGACCTCTGGGGCTAGGCTTCGAGATCCTGCGCCGTCGCCAGCAGCGCGGCCAGATCCAGGCTCGCTTCGCCCTTCAGCTTCTTGGTGACCGGCAGGGTGACGTAGTCGAACGAGACGTTCAAAGTTTCGAGCAGGCGATCCATGATGGTCTGATAGTGCTCGATGCCAAAGGCGGCCACCGTCATCAGATAGTCGACGCCGCCGAGCACGGCCTGACAGGCTATGACGTTGGGTTGCGCGACGATCCCGGCCTCGAAGACCTTGGCCTTGGCGTAGGAGTAGTCGGTCAGCTTGATCTGCACGACGAAGGTCGAGAGCTTGGCGAGGCGACCAAGATCGAGCTCGGCGTGGTAGCCCCGAATGATCCTGGATTTCTCCAGCTTCTTCATGCGTTCCCAGCAACGCGACGCGGAAAGCCCGACCTGGTCGCCCATCGCCGCCTTGGTCACCCGCCCCTCGCGATGCAGCAAGGCCAGGATCTTGAGATCGATGCGGTCGAGGTCCTTGCGCTGGTCGGTCATGGGCGGCCCTTGCTGATCGTCGTTCCAGCCTTAGCGCAAGCTCGGCGGTGAGGGTTAGCGCGAGCGCCCGATATTGGGAGAGCTCCGAGCGTCGACGGTGTCCGAAACGGCGGAAACCGCCGCCGCCGCCCGCTAGACTCGCCAGGTGCAAGAGAGGGCGGGCTGATGAAATCCTATCTGTTCAGATCGGTCCTTGGCGTAGCCGTCGCGGGGGTTCTGGGATCCGGCGCGTGGGCCTCGACGCTCATTGTCAACGCCAGGGTGATTGACGGCTCCGGAGCGCCGGCCCGTTCGGTCAGCGTCCGGATCGACGAGGATCGCATCGTCGCCGTCGGGCGGCTCAAGCCCGTTCGGGGCGAGGCCATTGTCGACGCCAAGGGGCTGACATTGGCGCCGGGTTTCATCGACGCCCACAGCCACCATGACCGGCAGGCCGAAAAAACGCCGGACATGACGGCCGTGACCGCCCAAGGCGTCACTACCATCGTGGTCGGGCAGGATGGGGAGTCCGCGCTTCCGCTGAAGCCGTATTTCGAGCAACTGGCGCGATCGCCGCTGGCTGTCAACGTCGCGTCCTACACCGGGCACGGCAGCCTGCGCGCGCGCGCCATGGGCCAGGACTACAAGCGCCCGGCGACACAGGCCGAGATCGCGCGCATGCAGGACGATCTCGCCGCCGATCTGCGCGCCGGTTCGCTGGGCCTGTCCACCGGGCTGGAATACGACCCCGGGATCTACGGAACGCCGGAAGAGGTGGTCGCCCTGGCCAAGACGGCCGCGGCCGGCGGCGGGCGCTATATCAGCCATATGCGCAGCGAGGACGTGAAGCTGGACGCGGCGATCGACGAGATCATCGCCATCGGACGCGAAGCCAAGCTGCCCGTGCAGATCTCACACCTGAAGATCGGCATCGTCGATCGCTGGGGCGAGGCGCCCAAGATCCTGGCCAGGCTGGACGCCGCCCGCGCCCAGGGCGTGGACATCACAGCCGACGTCTATCCCTACAGCTACTGGCAGAGCAATCTGTCGGTGCTGCTGCCGGAGCGGAACTTCGAGGATCGGGCCGCCGCGCGCTTCGCCCTGACCAAGCTGACCACGCCCGAGGGCCTGCGGATCGCCGTCTTCGCGCCGGACCCGTCGCTGGTCGGCAAGTCGATCGCCCAGATCGCGGCCGAGCGCCACGCCGATCCCGTCGAGACCTATCTGGCTTTGACGCGACAGTCGGAAGCCTATCGCGCCGCCCATCCCGAGGTCGAGCGCGTGGACGCCGTGATCGGCTCGGCCATGGCCGAGCCCGACATCGCCGCCTTCATCGCCTGGAAGCACTCGGTGATCTGCTCCGATGGCATGACGCACGGCCTGCATCCCCGAGGGTTTGGGGCCTTCGCCAAGATCCTGCGCGTCTATGTTCGGGAACAGCGCCTGCTCACTCTGGAGGAGGCCGTGCACAAGATGTCGGCTCAGACCGCCGCCCAGCTTGGCCTGGCCGACCGGGGGACGATCGCGCCGGGTCTTCAGGCCGACCTGGTGCTGTTCGATCCCGCGCGCGTCGCCGACCGTTCGGACCTGGATCACCCCAACGCCCTGGCGACCGGCGTGAGCACCGTCTGGGTCAATGGCGTCGTGGTGTTCGACAAGGACGCCGCGACCGGAGCGCGGCCTGGCCAAGTCGTGCGCCGCGCCGGCTGGCGGCCGGTCGACTGAGAGCAAAAACCGGCACTAGTCCCGATTGAGCGGACTCCGCCGGCCTCGAAGTTTCCAGCGCGAAACCTCGTGGCCGAGCTGGGGCCATGACCATCCGCGCCGACCGTCGAACCCGATCCCGATGCGGTCAGGCCCAACGGCCCCAAGGCGCCTTTATCTGGAATTGGAGTGGAAATGATGCAGCGACGCGCATTTCTGGCGGCGGGAGCGAGTCTGGCCGCGGCCTCCGCGACCCCAGGCTTCGCCGCGCCGGTCCTCTCCGCCGACAATTTCGGCCTCACGCTGGAGCAGGCCAGGCGGCGCAACGGCTGGATCGAGATCGACGCCGCGGCGTTCGAGGCCAATATCGACGCCGTGAGGGCGGTCATCGGCTCGGTGCGGCTATGCGCGGTGATGAAGGCCGACGCCTATGGCAACGGCGTCGCCCTCCTGATGCCGTCCATCTTGAAGAAACAGATCGGCGAGCTGGCCATAGCCTCGAACGACGAGGCCAGGGTCGCGCGGCGGCTCGGCTATCGCGGCCGTCTGGTTCGCGTCCGCGCCGCGACGGCGGCGGAGATGGAGGATGGTGCTCCTTTCGCCGTCGAGGAGCTGATCGGCAACCCCGACGCGGCCGCGCATCTGCAGGCCTTGGCGAAAAAGTCCGGTCGGCGACGGTGGCCGGTGCATCTCGCGCTCAACAGCGGCGGCATGTCGCGCAACGGGATCGAGCTTTCGAGCGACTACGGGAAGGCCGACGCCCGCGCTGTGCTGGGGTTCGACAGACTCGGGATCAAAGGCGCGATGACTCACTATCCGAGCGAGGAAGAAGCCGACATTCTCGGCCAACTCCATCGTTACCTGGAGGACCTCGCCTGGCTGCGATCGCGGGGACTGAGCACTGACGGCGTCCTGCGTCACACCGCCAACAGCTTCGCCACGCTCAAGCACCGGGAGACATGGCTCGACATGGTGCGGGTCGGGGGGCTGCTTTACGGCGATCCGGGCTCGGTGGCGGTCGATACCTATCGGCCGACCATGGCGATCAAGTCGCGTATCGCGGCGATCAATCACTACCCCGTCGGCCAGACCGTCAACTACGACCGCACCTATCGGCTCGAAAGGGAGAGCTGGCTCGCCAACATTCCGCTCGGCTATTCAGACGGCTATCGGCGCGGTTTCAGCCACGCCAATCGTCCGGAATTTCCCGCCGAGGGGCGCAATCGAACACAGGTGCTGATCCGCGGTCGCCGCTTTCCCGTGGTGGGGCGCGTGACGATGAACACCATGATGGTCGACGTGACGGAGGGGCGGGACCTGACGCGCCTTGGCGACGAGGTCGTGCTGTTCGGCGCGCAGGGCGGCGAGAGGATCACGCAGGCGGAGTTCGAAGCCAATAGCTCCGCCTATGGTCCCGAGATGCTCGCCGTGCTGGGCGCCACGCTCCCGCGCGTACTCGGAGCCTAGGCCCATGGGAGCCGGTCTTCCGAGCCGCCGGAAACAGCCGAACGAACGCAGGCTATTTCACCCGCGATCGTGATCGGCGGGCAAGGCCGTGCTCATGCGACCCTGGTCATCTTGAAGATGCCTTGCGCATTGGCGCTGTCGAACCGCAGGTCCAGGCGTGTGGCGCCCGTGTCGTCGACGAAGGTGTCGCGGGTGATGAACTCGTGGAACGAGCCCGGCACGGCGCGGGTCTCTAGCCCCGCGTCGGTGACGAAGTCGCGCGAAACGGGCTGCGCCTTGAAGGCGGTCTGACGCACGCGCCCGGAGGCCGACACTTCCACGGCGTCCTTGATCGGCCGTCCCAACGCCTTCTGGGCGTCGGCGATGGCGTCGACATCGGGAACGCGGTCCGTGGCGTGGTTGAAGGCCTGGCCTTCGGTGGCGATCCACGCGGCTTCCGCCGACTCCGCCTTCAGCGCCTCGTAGTGTTCGAGCCGGACCGGACCGTGCGTGCGCGCGAAGGCGGCGACGAGTTCAGGCAAGGCGGCGCGGGCTTGGTCCAGATCGCATCCGCCCGCCGTGGAAAAGGCTTGCAGCGCGGCCTTGGCGGCGGAGCCCAGGGTGTCGGCGGAGGAATCGAACACCGCATGGGCGATGACCTGGAAGGCCGGGGAGAAGCGCTCGACGTGAAGCTCGCTGACGAAGAACTGCGGGATCATGTCGGGCTTGTCCGCGTGGGCATAGGCGCGGCCGGTCATCTTCAGGCCGTCAAGCGGATAGACATCGGCGACCGCGTAGCCCAGCGGCTCAAGAATCCGGGCGAAGGCCTTGTGGCCGCCTGGCAGGGCGCCGGTCGGGCCGGCGCCGAAATCGATCGTCCGCAAGGCGCCGTGGTCGAACAGGATCTTGTGACCCTCGGCGCGGCGGTCGGCGACATAGGCGGCGCCCATGGGAACCCGGTTCATGACGTCGTGAAACAGGACCGCAGTCAGAGCCATGGCGAAGACGGCGCGCGAGACCGGACCCTCGGTTTCGGCGCTGAGGGCGGGGTCGATCTCCAGGATATCCAGGATCGTGGCCGCGGCCTTCTGGCCCACGGCCGAGGCGACGAGCGTGGAGAGGTGAGACATGGTTTCAGGTCCTCAGACGTCGAAGGTCACGCCCTGCGCCAGCGGCAGGGTGGTCCCGTAGTTGATGGTGTTGGTGGCGCGGCGCATGTAGGCTTTCCAGCTGTCGGAACCGGCCTCGCGGCCGCCGCCGGTCTCCTTCTCGCCGCCGAACGCCCCGCCGATCTCGGCGCCCGAGGGGCCGATATTGACGTTGGCGATACCGCAATCGCTGCCCTCGGCGGATACGAACAGCTCGGCCTCGCGAATGTTCAGCGTGAAGATCGACGAGGACAGGCCCTGGGCCACGTCGTTCTGGGCGGCGATGGCGTCGCTCAGCTCCGCGTAGCGCATGACATAGAGGATCGGGGCGAAGGTCTCGTGCTTGACGATCTCGGCCTGGCGATCGATCTCGACCAGGGCGGGGGCCGCGTAGAAGGCGTCGGGCCCGGCCGCGCCGACGCGCGCCCCGCCGCTCACACGACCGCCGGCCGCGCGGGCCTGATCCAGCGCCGACTGCATGGCGTCGAAGGCCGTCTTATCGATCAGCGGCCCGACCAGCACGCCGGCCGCGCGCGGGTCGCCGACAGGGACGGTTAAGTAGGCGGCCTTCAGCCGGGAAACGAATGTGTCGTAGACGCTGTCATGGACGAACAGCCGGCGGAGCGTGGTGCAGCGCTGGCCGGCCGTGCCCATGGCGGCGAACGCCACGCCCCGAGCCGCCAGATCCAGGTCGGCGGAAGGCGCGATGATCGCGGCGTTGTTGCCACCCAGTTCGAGCAGGGCGCGGGCGAAGCGGGCGGCGAGGCGCGGCCCGACCTGACGGCCCATCGCGGTCGAGCCGGTGGCCGAGACCAACGGAACCTTGGGATGATCGACGAGGACCTCTCCCAGCGCCCGGCCGCCGATCAGCAGTGTGGAGAGCCCCTCGGGCGCGTCCGGCCCAAACTTGGCGCGGGCCTTCTCGAACAGGGCCTGCACGGCCAGGGCGGTCAGCGGCGTCTTCTCGGATGGCTTCCAGACCACGGTGTCGCCGCAGACCAAGGCCAGGGCCGCGTTCCAGGACCAGACGGCGACGGGGAAGTTGAAGGCGCTGATCACGCCCACCACGCCCAGGGGGTGCCAGGTCTCCATCATTCGGTGCGACGGGCGCTCGGTCGCCAGGGTCAGACCGAACAGCTGGCGCGACAGGCCGGTGGCGTAGTCGCAGATGTCGATCATCTCCTGCACCTCGCCGAGGCCTTCCGAGGTGACCTTGCCGGCCTCCAGGGTGACCAGCGCGGCGAGGTCGGCCTTGGCGGCGCGCAGTTCCTCTCCCAACAGGCGGACCAGTTCGCCCCGGCGTGGCGCGGGAACCTTGCGCCAGGCCAGAAAGGCCTCGTGGGCGGCGTCGATCGTGACGGCGGCCTCGTCGACGGTGTGTTCACGGAGGTTGGCGAGGGTCTCGCCGGTGACCGGCGAGCGGGCCTTCAGCGCGCCCGCGTCGAGGATGGCGGGGCTGACGCCCAGGCGTTCCAGCAAGGCGCGCGCGTCGGCGATGGCGGAGGGCAGTTTGCTCATAGGGATCCTGAAGGCGAAGACGTGGTGGGGGCGAGCCGGACGCTGGCCGACCCTTGTCCGAAGACGGCGGCCACGGCGGCGGAATAGTCCTGGATGGCGCGGGGCGTGAAGCGGTCGTAGGCGTCCTGAAAGGCGCGTCCCAGGCCGTGTTCGCCGCTGAAGCTGGCGCCGAAGCCGTCGATGGCGAGCGTCAGAACCGCCTCGCGCAAGGCCGCTCGGCGTTCGGGCGTGGTCGGACCGACGAGGTTGAAATGGATCCCCCCATCCGCAACGTGGCCGAAGTCGCAAAGGACGTAGTCGGGGAAGTTCGCGTCGAGCATCGTCGTGGCCTCGGCCCGGAAACGGGCGAGGTCCCGCCGCCGGAAGCTGAGATCGAAGCCAACGACCGAACCGCTGGCGCGCAGTCCTTCGGATAGAGAGTGGCGCAAGGCCCACATTTTCGCCGCCGAGCCGAACAGGGCGTCCGTCAACGGACCGTCGTCCTGTTCCAGCAGGCGGCCGGCGATCAGCTGAAGGGTTTCGTCGAGGGATTCCTCGCCCCCGCGCGGCGCCCAAGAGCGGGTCAGCTCGACCAGGACGGCGTAGTCCGGCGTTCCGCCGGAGAAGGGGTTGGACAGCGAAGGAACATGAGCGATGGCGCGTTCCATCGCGGCCTTGGACATGCCCTCGAATGCGGTCAGCAGGGGGCCGGCCTCAGCCTCGAAGGCTGAGAGCAGAGAGAGAACGGCCTCCATGTCGCGCGGGATGAGCAGGGCGGCGGCCGTCTGCCGCGGGCGATGGTGGACCTCGATCGTGGCCTTGGTGATCACGCCAAACGCCCCGCAGCCGCCGACGAAGAGTTGGCGGAGCGCGATCGCTGCGTTGTCCTTGCGGAGGCCGTATGAAAGCGTCAGCACCGTGCCGGCGGGATCGGGAAGCACGACCTCCAGCCCAAGGACGTGGCGGCGCATGTCGCCATAGCGCAGGAAGCGCGCGCCGCCCGCGTTGGTGGCCGCCATGCCGCCCACGGTAGGATCGGCGCCAAGGTCGATCGGCAGGAACAGGCCATGAGGCTCGAGCGCGGCGTTCAGGGCCGAGAGGCGCACGCCAGCGCCGACCTCGGCGGTCCGATCGGCGACGTCGATCTCCAGCGGCGTGTTCAGGCGGTCCAGGGACAAGACCAGATGCGCGCCGCTGGAGTCCGGGGTCGAGCCCTCGGCCAGGCCCGTGTTCGCCCCCTGCGGCACGAAAGGCAGGCCATGCCGCGCACAGTAGCCGACCACGGCCGAGACCTCCTTGGTGCTGGCGGGACGCAACACCGCCGCCGCCACGCCGGCGGCGTAGCGCGCGGGCGTCTCGTAGCGGGCGCGATCGGCCGGATCGGTCACCACGCCGGTGGGGCCGACCAGAGTCTCCAAGGCGGCCAGATGGGTGGCGAGATCTGACATGTCAGGCCGCGATATGTTCGACCTGCGGCGGGGCGTAGCGCCGGCCGAACCGGTTGGCCAGGAAATCGGCCAGGGCGACATCCTCTTGCCGCACGAAGCCGGTCGACGGCAGCTTGCCTTCGGCCAGAAGGTCCAGCACGGCGCAGATGCCGGCTGCGGTCGTGATCTGGATCGCGCTCCGGGGCCGGCCGCCGATCGGGGCGCCGTAGATCTTCTGGGCGTAGGTCTCCTGCATCAGGCGACCGCCGCGCAGACCGCTGACGCTGGCGAACACGATCACCACGTCCTGCAGCGTGGCGGGCAAGGCGTTTTCCAGGATGTCCTTGAGCACCTCGCGCCGATCGCGCAGGCGCAGATCGTTCAGCAGCGCCTTCATGAAGGCCGCGTGGCCCGGATAGCGGATCGTGCGGTACGACAGGTTTCGCACCTTGCCTTCAAGCGTCTCGCACAGCGTGCCAAGACCCCCGGAGGTGTTGAAGGCTTCGTAGAGGACGCCGTCCAAGGCGAACTCCTCGCGATCCTCCAGCGGCTGGGTCTCGCGACGCACGCCGCCGACGATCGCTTCGCACGGCTCGCAATACTCGTTGATCAGGCCGTCGGTCGACCAGGTCAGGTTGTAGTTCAGCGCGTTGGACGGAAATTGCGGCAGGGCGCCGACACCCATCCGCACGTCGTAAAGTTCGTCGAACCGTCGCGCCAAATCGAAGGCCGCGATGGTGATGAAGCCTGGCGCCAGGCCGCACTGAGGAATGAACGCGCTCTTCGCGTCCTTGGCCAGGGCCTTGACCGCACGGGTGCTGGCGACGTCTTCGGTGAGATCCAGATAGTGGGCGCCGGCCGCCTTCGCGGCTCGGGCGATGGCGACGGTCAGATGGAAGGGCGCAGCGCTCAAGACCGCGAACTTGCCGGCCAGCAGCGCATTCAGGGCGACCTCGTCGGTGATATCGACAGCAACCTTTTTCACCGGGGCGCTGGTCTCCAGCCGCTCCAGCGCCTGGGCCGAGGCGTCCGCCACGGTCACGGCGTAGTCGCCGCACCCCGCCAGCATCTCGGCGATCATGGACCCGATCTTGCCGCCGCCGACGACCACAACCTCTTTCATGTCTTCCATTCTCCGATGAAGAGCGCGGATCCATGATGCCGGTCGCATAAACGATTTATAGTGGCGCTATCGTCGAAATGCAGGGAATGTCCCGTCGAAACGAAGGGGAATTTCGGCAGAATGACGATCGACGCCGTTGACCAGAAATTGCTCGCCGCCCTGCGGGAAAATGGCCGCGCCTCGACCGCCGACCTAGCCCGGCGGGTCGGCCGATCGCGCACGACGGTTCAGAGCCGCATCGAGCGTCTCGAAAGAGACGGGATCATCATGGGGTACGCCGTCCGCCTGTCGCCGGACCACGAGCATGGCGCCGTGCGCGCGCATGTGATGATCAAGATCGCGCCCAAGGAAAGCCGAGCCGTGGAAGCGGCGCTGAGAGCCATTCGCGAAGTGCGGGTTCTTCATTCCGTGAGCGGCGACTTCGACATGATCGCGGTGGCGGCCACGACCTCGGTGGCGCGAATGGACGAGATCATCGACAGCATCGGCCATCTGCCGGGCGTCGAGCGCACGACCTCGTCGATAGTGCTGTCGACCAAGTTCGACCGATAGGGTCCGGAAGGGCTGATACCGGTCTGGGTAAGCGCCGCGCAGACCCGAACGATGCGGACGCGGGCCTCCGCGTGGTCGGCGTAGCTGTTTGAGGCCGTCACAATCTGCTTGGGCCTAAAGATCCAGGATCCGAGCGACTTTTCGCGCAGGGGTTCGGCCGGCGCTGAGGTTTGGGTGGGCGATGTTTACAACTGGCGCGCTCGCCCCATGAATCGCTCCACTTGTGATTACTTCAGCGCCGCCGCGCTGCGAAGTGCGCTAACAGTGTTTGCCTTGATGCTGCGTCATATTGTCCGCTTCGAGCTCCTGGGAGAACGCCGCAATCTATAATTAACGTGGGCGCGTGAGCTTGGCCTTAATTGCAGGAGCGTCGCCTCTACGCTCCGGGATCTCAAGAAGGCCTCGAACAATGCTGAAATCGCTCGCCCGGACGGGAAAGGCTCTCGAAGGGGCTCAGATCCTGGAAGCTCTGCGCGCCAATGTCATGGTCGCGGACGCCAAGCTCAACATCACCTATCTGAACACGGCGCTGACCGGGCTTTTGTCCGAAAACGAGGCCGATATCCGTAAGGAGCTGCCAAACTTCAGCGTCGCCAAGCTGGTCGGCGCCAACATTGATATATTCCACAAGAACCCCTCGCATCAGCGGGGGATGCTGGCCAAGCTGACCAAGCCGCACGCGGCGACCATTCGTGTCGGCAAGCTGGCGTTCGATCTTCTGGTCACCCCGTTGCGCGCGGGCGACAAGATCTCGGGGTACGTGGTCGAATGGGCTGACGCCAAGGAGCGTTTGCTGAACGTCGACTACACCGCCCAGATCGCCGCGATCAGCCGCTCTCAGGCGATGATCGCGTTCGAACTCGATGGCACGATCATCGACGCGAACGAAAACTTCCTCAAGACCATGGGCTATACCGCCGCCGAGGTTATCGGGCGCAAGCACAGCATGTTCGTGGAGCCGGCCTATCGCGACAGCCCCGACTACGTGAACTTCTGGAACAGCTTGAAGCGCGGCGAGTACAACGCCGCGGAGTTCAAGCGGGTCGGCAAGGGTGGCGCAAGCGTCACCATTCAAGGGTCTTACAACCCGATCCTCGACGACAAGGGCAATGTGGTGAAGATCGTCAAGTTCGCCACCGACGTCACCAAGCGCGTCGAGGCGGTGAACGAGATCGGCGAGGCCCTGACGGCGCTGGCGCACGGCGACCTGCAGCAGAGGATCGACAAGACATTCATTCCCGAGCTGGATCAACTGCGCCTGGACTTCAATCGGGCGCTGCAGACCCTTCAGGGGACCATGCAGCAGGTCGGCCGCACCGCCGAGACCATCAAGGCCGGCACCGAGGAAATTCGCAGCTCGTCCGACGACCTTTCCAGGCGCACCGAGCAGCAGGCCGCCAGCCTTGAGGAAACAGCAGCCGCGCTCGACGAGATCACCGCCACGGTCAAGCGCGCAGCGGAGAACGCCAAGCAGGCTTCTACGGCCGCGTCGAGCACGCGCGGCGACGCCGAGAAGTCCGGCGCGGTCATGCGCGAGGCCGTCCAGGCCATGGGCGAGATCGAACAGAGCTCGAGCCAGATCACGCAGATCATCGGGGTGATCGACGAGATCGCCTTCCAGACCAATCTTCTGGCGCTCAATGCCGGGGTCGAGGCGGCGCGCGCCGGGGAGGCCGGTCGAGGGTTCGCGGTCGTCGCCCAGGAGGTGCGGGCGCTGGCCCAACGCAGCGCCGATGCGGCCAAGCAGATCAAGACCTTGATCGCGAGCAGCACCTCGCAGGTGGGGCGCGGCGTGAAACTGGTCGGCGACACCGGCCAGGCCCTGTCGCAGATCGTCGAAAAGGTCGCCCAGATCGACGCCTTGATCTCGGAGATCGCCACCTCGTCCCAAGAGCAGGCCGTCGGCCTCAACGAGGTCAACGCCGCGGTCAATCAGATGGATCAGGTCACCCAGCAGAACGCGGCCATGGTCGAAGAGGCCACCGCGGCGGCCCACTCCCTGCGCGAAGAGACGCTGGTGCTTGGGGACCTGATCGGCAAGTTCCAGTATGGCGGCGCCCATGCCGCGATAGCGTCGCCGGAGCGGGCGGCGCCCGTCCACGCCGCCCAGCAGAGGCCCAAGGCTTTCGCTCAAAGCCGGCCCGGCGCGATCGGCGCCACGGCCTTGAAGGTCGACAGCTGGGAGGAGTTTTGATGCAGGACGTGTTGGCCAACGGCCGGCTGGAGCTGATCTCCTTCGAGATCAGCGGTCAGGCGTTCTGTATCGACATCTCCGTCGTGCGGGAGATCCGAGGCTGGACGCCCGCGACGCCTATGCCCAACACCCCAGACTATATTCTCGGCGTCATCAATCTGCGCGGGGCGGTCATGCCCGTCTTTGACTTGCGGAGCCGTTTGGGTCTCGGGCGCACCGAGCCGTCGTCTCGCAACGTCATCGTCGTCGTCCAGTCGGCGAGCCGACTGGTGGGGCTGCTGGTGGACGCGGTGCAGGAAACGTTCATGGTCGACGCCGATGTGCTGCAGGCGCCGCCGGTGATGGCGTTGAACGCCGAGGCCTTTGTCGACGCGATCATCCCGCTGGAGGGCCGCATGTTGAGCCGCCTTGTGGTCACGGCTCTGATCCCTGGCGAGGCGGCCGCGGCGGCTTAGCCGGCCGATGCGATCGGAGCTTTCCCGGGTGTCGAAGCTGGGTTCGCTGGATGGCGTGTCCTGCCGCTGGTGGGCGACGCCAGGGCTACCGATCGCGTAAGCTTGGTCTCGGCGGTCTCGGCGATCGCTCGATCTCGACCTGGGAGCGGCGCAGGCAAGGCGCCGGCCACCTCCGCCGGTCCGCGTCTGATTTCCGCGAGTCCTCAAGGTCCAGTCCTGGCCTTGGCCAGGCGCGCCGCGCGCACGCGATCGGCATTATCCGTCCGAAATGTTCACTCTGTAGGCGGTGAACACCGTCAATGGGCGACTCGCTTCCCGAGCCATTGATGGCGAATTTGTGGCGTACCAGCGTGGAGATTGTAGATCTTATACGGGAGCGGCGGGTTCATGTCTCAAGTCGGTGTGCTGAAGAGTTTCCGGTGGCGCCTTTTCGCCGGCGTGGCCCTCGCGGCGGGATCGGCCTTAAGTCTCGCCGCCAACCCGGCCGCCGCGGCCGGGCAGGCCGCGAGCCCGTCGCCGGAAGAGAGTCAGGTCGAAGAGGTGGTCGTTACCGGCTCGCGCATCGTGCGCAACGGCAACGAGGCTCCAACGCCGACAACCGTTCTGTCGGCGGCCGACATCCAGGAGCGCAACCCGACCAACATCGCCGACTACATCACCCAACTGCCCTCGATGGGCACGGGCAATACGCCACGCACGACGACGCTGTTCGCCAACGCCACCGGCGGCGCGAACCAATTGAGCGCCCGAGACTTGGGCGTCACTCGGACGCTGGTGCTGCTGGACGGCCGCCGCGTGGTGGGCTCGGGCATGTCTCCGGCCGTGGACGTCAATCTGCTGCCGCAGAACCTGGTGCAGCGCGTTGATGTCGTGACGGGGGGAGCCTCGGCGGCCTACGGCTCCGACGCCGTCGCCGGCGTCGTCAACTTCATCCTCGACACCGGCTTCACCGGCCTCAAGGGCGGCGTCAATTTCAGCCAGACCGATCGCAGCGACGGCCGGATCGCCTCGGGCGACCTGGCCTATGGCCGCAAGTTCGCGGGCGGCCGCGGCCATCTGCTGCTAAGCGGAAACTACTATAAAGGCGATCGGATCGATTTCTACGACGACCCCCGCGACTGGTTCCAGCCGGGGCTTCGATTGATGAACAATCCCAACTGGACGGCGACGAACGGCCAGCCTGGACAGATCGTCCGAACGGACGCGGGCTACAACAGCACGCCGGGCGGCGTGATCGCGTCAGGGCCGCTGATGGGTATGGCCTTTGGTCCCGGCGGCACCGTCGGTTCCTTCGCTTTCGGCCCCATCCAGCAGGGCCAGGTGCAGGCCGGGGGCACGGTTGAGTCCATGCCGATCCGCGGAGCCCTGCTGCCCGACGACGAGCACTGGAGCATCTATGGTCGCGGCAGCTACGAGCTGACCGACAAGATCACCGCCATCTTCGAGGCCAGCTACGCCGGCAACGACACCGTCAACTGGTCGGCGGTCTACAACCGCCAGGGCTCCACCGCGATCACGATCAACAGAAGCAACCCGTTCCTGCCGGTGGTGACGCAACAGGCCATGGATCAGGCGGGCGTCACCTCGTTCCAGATGAACCGGCTCTTCTACGACATGATCAACACGCCGGGCTCCCACATCGGCGAAGCCGGCTACAATCGTCGGCAGGATCGGGTTCTGGCGGCGCTGGAGGGCCGCTTCCTCGAGAGCGGCCGCTGGCGGGCCTACTATCAGCACGGTCACAGCAAGGTCTGGTACACCCGCGACAACAACATCATCCTTGGACGGTTCAACCAGGCGATCGACGTCATCGCCAATCCCGCGACGGGCGGCGTGTCCGGCGTCGCGGCGGGGGCTCCGATCTGCCGCTCGACTCTGACCAATCCCACCAACGGCTGCGTGCCGATGAACCTGTTCGGCGAGGGATCCCTGGGCGCCGCGTCGATCGCCTGGGTCACGGGCGCCGCCGAGGGCCTGCGCACCCGCCAGGATCTCGACTTCAACCAGGACGTCTGGTCGATCGACGGCCAGTACAGCCCCTTCTCGACCTGGGCCGGGCCGGTCTCGATCGCCACGGGCTTCGAGTACCGCAAGGAGACCTTCTCCTCGACGGCCGACTCTTACTCCCTGCAGTCGCTCTGGAACGTCGGCAACTACAAGGGCGGCGCCAACGGCTACAACGTCAAGGAAGCCTTCGGCGAAATCCTCGTCCCGCTGCTCAAGGACGCCGTCGTGGCCAAGAGCCTTGAGTTCAACGGCGCGATCCGTCGGACCGACTACTCGACCAGCGGAAAGGTCACCACCTGGAAGGCGGGTCTGACCTGGGACATCAATAGCGATCTGCGCCTGCGCGGCACCCGCTCGCGCGACATCCGCGCGCCCAACCTGAACGATCTGTTCGCTCCCAGCAGCCAGTTCGTGAACGCCTATCTGGACCGGACTCAGGCCGGGAGCCCTCAGGTCCCCAACATCACCTTGAGCGGCGGCAATCCGAACCTGAAGCCGGAAATCGCCGACACCTGGACCGGCGGCGGCGTCTACCAGCCCCATTGGGCGCCTGGCCTCAGCCTGTCGGTGGACTGGTACAAGATCGATATCGCCGACGCCATCACGGCCGTCGGCGCCCAGCAGATCATCGACATGTGCTACGGCTTCAACCGGCCGCAGAACCCGGCGGCCTGCGACTCGATCGTCAAGGCGCCGGGCGCGACCAACCTGGTCAACGCCACCATCTACACCAGCGGCATCAACGCCCAGACCGTCGCTGTCGAGGGCGTGGACTATGAAGTGGGCTACCGCACCACGCTCGACCGGTTCAGCAAGACGCTGCCCGGCGCGATCGGCTTCCGCCTGTTGGTCTCGCAGCGGCTGAAGGACGAGACCGTCCTGCCGGGCGACGTCGCGCCCCCGACCCTGGGCACCGTCGGGAGCCTCAAGTGGCGCGGCCTCCTGACGACGACCTATGTCGCCGGTCCGAGCCGCACGACCCTGACCACCCGCTATCTTGGCAAGGGCAGGATCACCAACCAGCCCGAAACCAGCCGCACCGGCATTCCGGAGGCCTATAACCACGTGGACGCGGTCTGGTACTTCGAGCTTGCCGAGAACTACGACATCACGGTCGCCGGCCGGAAGATCACGCTGTTCGCGGCGGTGGAAAACCTGTTCGACCGCGATCCGGAGCCGATCCCCAGCAGCGGCACCTCCTTCGGGACGAGCGCGCCCTACGATCTCCTGGGCCGCTCCTACCGCGCCGGGATGCGCTTCCGGTTCTAGGCGGCGCCATCAAGGCAAAAGAGAACCCGCGCAGGCTGGCCTGCGCGGGTTCGGTTTTGTCTGGAGGGACCTATCAGCGACGCGGGGCGCGGCCGCCGAAGGTGACGATGCTGTCGACGCCGTCGGACGACAGAGACGACACGCCGAAGAAGGTGTCGTCGACGTTCACGCCCTTGAGCACGGTCTCGGTCGCGTCGGCCGGCAGGTCCCGATGCTCGGTCCAGTCCTGCTTGTCGTTGCGGCGCCAGTGCACCCTGTAGCCCGCCGCGCCGGGAACGGCGGTCCAGGACACGGTCGTGTCGCTGCCCAAGGCGCCTCGCAGCAACACCTGTTCGGGCGCCGCAGGCGCGGCGGCCAGTCGCGCGATGGTCGCCACGTTGATCGCCGTCACCTTGGCCAGGTACGGGAAGTCCATCTTGTCGACGGTGTCGCCGTATTCGACTCCGTTCGCGGTCCGCAGGTCCTGGTGCTGCTGATTGTAGTTCTCCACGCCCACCGAGAAGCGAACGGCGGGATAGCCCAGCTTGAGGAAGGGCTCGTGGTCGCCGCCACGGCCAAAGCGGTCGGGCCGCCGGTCCACGAACACGTCCAGGCCGCCCTTGATGCTCTCCCCGACATGGTCGATCGCCTTGGCGAGCGCGCGGCTGGGACCGTCGTCCTCGCCGCCGTTGCCCCGGCGCACCAGCTGCGCGGAAACATCCTCGCTGGCCCGGATCCCCTCGGAGAACACCCGCACGCGATCATCCACGCGCGCGCCGTTCTGGCCGATCGTGTTGCCGACGATGTCGTTGTTCAGCACGGCGGTGACCTTCCAGCCGCGTTCCTTCGCCGTATCGGCCAGCAGGGTCCCGCCCAGCAGTCCCTGTTCCTCGCCCGACAGCGCCGCATAGATGATCGTGGCGTCGAACTGCTTACCTGACAACAGCCGCGCGGCCTCCAGCACCAGCGCCACGCCCGACGCGTCGTCGTTCGCACCGGGCGCGTCGCTGGTGAAGTTCATGACATCCGTCACGCGGCTGTCGATGTGACCCTGCACGATCACCACCCGGTTCGGATCGCGGCCGGGTTGGACGGCCAGGACGTCCACCACGTTCACGCCGTTGGGCGCACGGTCGTTGGTGAACACGCGCTCGATGGTTGAGACCTGGAGGCAGCCGCCGCAGCGGGCGCCGATCCGCTTCATCTCATCCGCATACCAGCGCCGCGCCGCGCCAATCCCGCGCGTCGGATGATCGGGGGCGGACAGCGTGTGCCGTGTCCCGAAACTCACCATCTTGGCGACGTCGGCCTTGAGCCGGGCCGGATCGGGCGCGGCCTGGGCGGAAGCGGCTGTGGGCAACAACAAAGCTGCCAGGACCATTGACGACAATCGCACGGTATTCCTTTCATTTTCCACTGAACCGGTCTGACCGTTCAAGGCAACACCGGCCAGGCGTCAGGGTCACCTGACCTATACGCCTCGCTCCTCGAATTCTCTCTGAATCGACCCATTGGGAGAACGGCGGTCAGGCCTGGCTATGGTTAGGGCAGAGTTGGGAGGGCGGCCTCCGCCGCGGTCCCTTGACCCTCGGCGGGGGGCAGGTTCGCCGAGGGGCCGGAAGTCGGATCGATCGGCGGCCAAGCCGCCCGCGCCGGGGCCCGCCTCGAAAAATCTTGTTCAGCCGGTGAGGTAAGCCGATACGCGTGCGTCTACGACCTGGGACGGCGCGAAGCGCTCGCCCATGACGGTGAGGCCGGGCGTTTGGAGAAGGCGGGACAGATCTTGGGAGACGGCGAGGCAGATCGGCGTGAGGCTGCCGCCCAGGACCGTTCGGCGCGCATCGAAGCGCTGAACCGACGGTATCGCATCCCGCTCCGCCGGTTCTTCGGCAGCCGCACGCGCCGCCCCGACGATATCGAGGATTTGGTGCAGGAGGTCTTCGTTCGGCTCATCGCCCGGGGCGGGCTCGAGGATGTCCGGGCCGAGGAAAACTACCTGTTCATGACCGCCGCCAACGTCTGGCGCGACTCCGGCCGAAAGGACATGTCCCGGCAGCGCAGCCGTCACGCCACGCTGGCGGACCATCATCACCCCGTCGATACGCTGTCGCCGGAAGTGGTGGCGGTCGGTCGCGAGGACCTTAGACGCGTGCTCGTCGCCATCCAGGAGCTTCCTCTGCGCACCCAGGCCATCTTCGCGCTGCAACGCTACGAAGAGCTCAGCTATTCAGAGATCGCCCGACGGCAGGGCATCTCCGTGAGCGCGGTCGAGAAGCACATGATGAAGGCGATCGCGCACCTCACCCGGCAGGCGTTCCGATGAGCATCTTTACCGCGCCGCGCATGGTCTCGGCCAAGCCGCCGGAAGACGCGGCGCAGGCCGCGGCCTGGTGGCTGAGCCTGAGGCATTCGCCACGCTGGTCTCCCGCGCGTCAGGCCGCGCTCGAGGCCTGGCTTGGTCAGAGTCAGACCCATCGCGTGGCCTTTGATCGCGCCCAGGAGGTCCTGGGACTGGCCGCCTCGCTGGCGGCCGATCCGGAGCTGCTGGCCGTGCGCGAGCGGGCGCTGTCGATGCCGCCGGAGCGCTCTGTTCCGCGCTTCGCCATCGCCGCGTGCCTGGTCGGCGCGCTGATGCTGGGCGTAGCGGTCGCGGCGACGACCTGGCTGCCGGGCTGGGGAAGGATGGAGCGGCACGAAAACGCTCACGGCGCGCGCTCGACCTTGAGACTGGCCGACGGCTCCAGGGTTGATCTCAACGGCGACAGCGCCATCGACGTGCGGATCACGGGGCGGCGACGCACCGTGCGTCTCCTCAAGGGCGAGGCCTGGTTCGACGTCGCCAGCGACAAACGGCCCTTCAAGGTCGAGGTCGCCGGCCGGACGATCACCGACATTGGCACGTCGTTCGATGTCCGTCTGGTCGACCGCGCGGTCCGTGTCGCGGTCAGCGAGGGCAGGGTGGCCGTCGCCTCCGCCAGAAAGACGCCGACCGAAATCGGCGCAGGCGAGCTGCTGGTGGCCCATCCAAACGGCGAGGTGCAGGTCCGCCGCCTGGATGTCGCGACGCTGGGGGACTGGCGCTATGGGCGCGTGCAATTCTCCGGCGCGCCGCTGGCCGAAGCCGTGGCGGAGATGAACCGCTACAGCCCCAACCCGATCCGCGTCGGCGATCCCTCGCTGAACGGACTGAAGGTCAGCGGGGTCTTCTTCACCGACGGCGCCAGTGGCTTCCTGAACGCCCTGACCAGCCTCTATGGCGTCCAGGTGCGATCCATGGAGGGCGGCGAGCAGGTGATCGTCGCGGGCGAGGACGCTTCCACGAAAAAAATGTGACAGACGCGGTGAGGTGTTCGAGCCAACGGGCGTCTACGGCGTGGGGGCGAGGGGCCCCTCATTTTCGCCGTCGGGGGCTGTCATGCACGCATTCACTCTGAAGACCTGGGCCATGGTCGGTTCCGCGGCCGCGGCGCTCTGCGCCGGTCCGGCCTGGGCCCAAGCGCCTGGGACGCTGGAGTTCAACATCGCCCCGGCCAGCCTCGACGCGTCCTTGCGTCAGTTCGCCATCCAGAGCGGTCGCGAGGTCATCTTCAACCCTGACCTCGTGAGCGGTCGGCGGGCGAACGGCCTTCAGGGCGCCCTGAAGCCGGACGACGGCCTTCGCCGCCTGCTGGCCGGCTCTGGCCTTTCCTACCAGATCACCGGTCCGCGGACCTTCGTCGTCCAGAAGGCCGGCGCGACCTTGACCGCCGCGGCGCTTCGCCAGCCGATCGCCGTCCAGGGCCCGCCCGTCGCCCCCAGCCCCACGCTCGCGCCGCCGGCCGAGGAGCCCGCCCTCGTCAATGAGGTGGTGGTGATCGGCAGCCGCATCGCCGGGGCCAAGGTGACCGGCAATCTGCCCGTGTCGGTCCTAGACGCCGACCAGCTGCGCGCCCAGGGCGTGGTCAGCGCCGGGGAACTGATCGCCACCCTGCCGCAGGGCGGCGCCCAGGCCTTCAACAGCGGCGTCCAGGGGCCAAACAACGCCCGTGGCGATGTCTCCTCGGCCAACCTGCGCGGTTTGGGCTCGGGCAACACCCTGGTGCTGCTCGACGGACGCCGGATGACGCCACACCCGACCTCTCAGCAGGAAGGCGGCACGGTTCCGGTCCAGATCGTCAATCTGAACGCCATTCCCACCTCGGCGCTTCGTCGCGTCGAGGTCCTGCGCGATGGCGCCAGCGCCCTCTATGGCTCGGACGCCACCGCCGGCGTCCTGAACTTCGTCATCGACCGGCGCTTCACGGGCGCGGAGGTCTCCGCGCGTCTCGGCGGCGTCGAGAGCGGCAGCCTGCGCGAAAACGACGTCAACATGAAATGGGGCGCGGCCTTCAATGGCGGCGCCACGCACGTGGCCCTGTTCGGTGAAATCTACCACAACACCGACATGCCGGGGTCCGATCGCGACTACGCCGCGACCGACGACCTGAGCGGCCGGGTGTCGTCGACCTACGCCTCGCTGTTCAACCGCACCGTTTCGCAGTCGCCGTGGCTCACGGGCCGGGTGTCGACGCCGGTGACCGGGCTGGGCGCCAGCTTCACGACCTTCTTCATGCAGCCTTGCTCCTTCACCGGATCGCGCGCCCAGACCGCCACGCCGGACGTCTGCGTCAACGGCGGCTCCTCGACCCTGCCTTCGAGCCTGCGCTCCGACGAAGGGCCGCTGCGCACCATGGTTCCGCGCACGACGCGCGGCAGCGTGATGGCGACGGTGGACCACGACTTCGCGGGCGGCGTGTCGGCCTTTGGCGATCTGCTCTACTACAAGGCCAGCGCCTGGGCCGGTCGCGGCGGGTCCACCACCCTGACCGACGCGCCCTTGGTCGTGTCGCGCAACAACCCTTACAACCCCTTCGGCAGCGGGCCGGGGCGTCTGGCCAGCTACACCGGTCCGGCCCAGGACGTGACCATCGTCGGCTACGACGTCCTCGACGTCGGCATGCGCAACTTCGACGTCGACAACACGCAGATCCGCGCCGTCGCCGGCTTGCGCGGCCGGATCGGCGACTGGCGCTGGGACACCTCGGCGGTCTATTCGCGCGCCAAGACCGTCGACACCGAGCACAACCGGGTCAGCAACACCGCCCTGCAGGCGGCGCTGAGCAGCAGCGATCCCGCGACGGCCTACAATCCGTTCAATGGCGGCGATCCGGCCAATCTGCGGGTGGGCGACTCCACCTTGAATTCGGCCGCCGTGCTCGATCGCCTGCGTATCGACGTCACGCGCGACAGCCGCACCTCGCTGGCGATGTGGAGCGCGGGCCTGTCGAACCCGTCGGTGCTCACCATCGCCGGCCGCGACATCGGTCTGGCCTCGGGCGTCGAAGCGCGCCGCGAGACCTACGACGACTACCGCGATCCCCGCATCAACGGCACGATCAGCTATGTGACGGCGACGGGCGCGCGCACCAGTGACGTCATGGGCAACAGCCAGACCCTCGACACCCACGGCAAGCGCAACGTCTATTCGGCCTATGCCGAGCTGCAGAGCGCGATCATCCGTCCGTCGGACGGCGTCCCCCTGGTCCAGAGCTTCGACGTCCAACTGGCGGCCCGCTACGAGCGCTATTCCGACACCAAGGACGAGGTTCTCAAGCCCAAGGTCGCGGCCAGCTGGGGCGTGACCGACTGGCTGAAGTTCCGCGCGTCCTACTCCGAGGCGTTCCGCGCGCCGAACCTCGAGCAGATCAACGCCGCAGCCGCCAACCGCGTGCAGCAGAACCAGCTGGACATCTATGCCTGCGGCCTGGCCCAAGGGGCGAAGACGGTGGCGGCCATCAATCGCAGCAACTGCGCGGCCTATCGGTACGACGTCAGCGAGACCCGTTCGGGCAATGACCGGCTGAAGGCCGAGAACAGCAAGTCGACCAGCGCCGGCGTGGTGCTCACGCCGGTGCGGAACCTGACCGTGACGCTCGACTGGTGGCGGATCAAGCAGACGGGCCTGGTGGGCGTGTTCTCGACCCAGGACCAGATCTATCTCGACGCCATCCGTCGCCTCGGAGGCGGGGAGGGCAATCCGCTGGTCACACGCGACGCTTCCGGCAAGGTCACGGGCGTGCGGGCGATCTTCGAGAATCTGAATTCGCGCGAGGTCGAGGCGACCGACATCGGCGTGGCCTATCGCATCCCCACCGACCGCTACGGCGACTTCCGTCTCAACGCGGACGTCTCGATCTTCGGCCGCTTCTACCAGTCGCCGTCGGAAAGCGCCGCGGCGCTGCTGGCCGCCGGCCTCTCGACCACGTCGGGCGGTTCGCAGATCGGCCTCAACGGCAACCCGCGGTCTCGGGCGACGGCGAGCCTGGTCTGGGCCAAGGACGGCTGGCAGGTCACCGGGAGCGGAACCTATATCGACGGCATCTATGACACCTCGGCGCTGAACTTCCCGGTTTCGTCCTGGACGACGTTCAACACCGCGGTGCGCAAGAGTTTCGACGATGGGGCGCTGGCGGGCGGCTCGATCCGCGTGGGCGTCAACAACATCGCCGACAAGGACCCGCCGCTGGCCAACCAGCTGTTCGGCTACTTCACCAGCCTTTACAGCGCCCGGGGACGGTTCTGGTACCTGGAAATGACCAAGTCCTTCTGATCCGGCGCGGCGACGGTCGCGGATTCACCTCCATTCGGTCATGAGGCTCTTGTGTTCAAACGTCTGATGCGCGCGATCAAGCCGGCCCTGTTGGGCTTGATCGCGATGGGGGTGAGCTCCGCCGCTCTGGCCCAGGGGACCGCCGCCGCTCCGGCGGCCAACGCCGCCAGCTACATCATCGAGTATGATGCGATCCACCATCCCGTCGTCGCCGCCGAGGGGATGGTGGTCAGCCAGAACGCCATCGCTTCCGATGTCGGTCGCGCCATCCTGGCCAAGGGCGGCAACGCCGTGGACGCCGCTGTCGCCACGGGTCTGGCCCTGGCGGTCACGCTGCCGCGCGCGGGCAATATTGGCGGTGGCGGCTTCATGCTCGTCTATCTGGCCGAGACCAAGCAGACCCTGGCGATCGAATATTACGGCGCGGCCCCGCGGGGGATCACGCCGACCCTGCTGACCGGCGCCAACGGCAAGCTCGATCCGGCCAAGCGCTATTCCTATCGCGGCGTCGCCGTGCCCGGCACCCCCGCCGGCTTCTATTTCGCCCAGCGCAAGTACGGCAAGCTGTCCTGGCGGGCGGTGGTCCAGCCCGCCGTGGACCTGGCCCGTCGGGGCGTCTTCGTCTCCGACGACATGGCCTATGCGTTCAGGGTCAAGGCGCCGGAACTGGTTCGCGACCCGGTGGCCGCGAGCACCGTCTATCGCCAGGGCCAGCCCTACGCGCGCGGCGAGCGCCTGGTGCAGAAGGACCTAGCCTGGTCGCTGGCGCAACTGCGCGACAAGGGCGCGGACGCCTTCTACCACGGCGAGGTCGGGCGCCGCATCGTGTCCGCCTCGGCGGCCAATGGCGGGGTCCTGACGGCCCAGGACCTGGCGGACTACCAGATCAAGGTCCAGGAGCCGCTCTGGACCACCTATCGCGGCGTCAAGATCGCCCTGATGCCGCCGCCGTCCGCGGGCGTTCTGCTCGGCGAGCTGCTGAATCTGATCGAGACCTTCCCGATGAAGGACCTGGGTCAGAACTCCTCCGACAGCCTCCACGTCCTGGCCGAGACCAGCAAGCTGATGTTCGCCGACCGCGCCCGCTACATGGGGGGATATCCGGACTATGTCGTCCCGACCCAGGGGCTTTTGTCCAAGGCCTACGCCAGGGACCGCGCCGCAACCATCAGGATGGACGCAAGCCTGCCTTCGGTCAGTCTCAAGCCCGGCGATCCGGTCGGCTTCGCCAGCCGCGACACCACCCATTATTCGGTCGTCGACCGCTATGGCAACGCCGTCAGCAACACCTTTACCCTGGGCTCGGACTTCGGGGCGCACGTGATGGCCCCAGGCACCGGCTTCTTCCTCAACGACGCCGTGGCGAACTTCGCCTGGGACGCGGCCCAGGCCGCGGCCGAGCCCGCGAACGCGCCCGCGCCAGGAAAGCGCGTCATTTCCACGATCAGTCCGGTCATCGCCTTCAAGGACGGAAAGCCCTGGCTGCTGTCGGGCAGTCCGGGCGGAACCCGGATCATGCCGACGGTCGCTCAGGTGCTGGTCAACGTCATCGATCATGACTTGAACATCGCCGAGGCGACCGAACGGCCGCGCCTCTACCAGGACGACAAGGGCGGCCTTGAACTGGAGCCCGGGTTTCCGAGAGACATCGCCCGTCTGCTCGAAGCCCGAGGCCATCGGGTCACAGAGGGGCTGACCATGGGCAGCGCGCAATCGATCCTGGTTGGCGATGGCTTGCTCCATGGCGGCGTCGACACGCGCCGCCCCGACGCCGCGGCCCTGGGCCTGGAGCCCTGAGGACGTCGCCGAGCCACAGGCGTTCCCGCACCCGCGAAGCTGGAATATCGCGACTCCGAGTGAACACCCTTGATGGCTTGGGCGGTCAGGCCACCAACATCGCAAGCGGATCGGCGCCGACCGCCGGCGAGGGTTCGCTGACGACGCGCTGGGTCCGCAAATGGGCCTCCAGGATGTCGAGGATCTCGCCATCGACCTCGGCGTCGAACTTGCGCGCGAAGAGGTCCGAGCTCGACGTCAGCCTGTCCGCGTCGGCCTTGGTGAATGTGCGGGGGCGCAGCTTGATGTCTCCGTCGGGGACCCAGTCGATCATCCGCAGGTCGTCATTGACGATCTCGCCATGCATGGCGGTGTTCATCATCACGGTCTGGAAGAAGCCCTCATCCGCGATGAAGGTGTTACGATAGAAGGCCTTGTAGCGATCGACCGACGGGTCGTCGCAGACGAACGCGCAGAACGCCCGGCTGACGATCTTCCACTGGTTGCCGATATAGGGTGTGGCGTCGTTCAGGAAGAGCCGCGTGACCAGGCTGTCGATGATGCGGCCGCCCTGTTCGACCACGTGCCGGAGAACGCGGCCCATGGTTTCGGGGCGAATGCTGGCCTGGTCGAGGACCCGGATGAATTCCCGGCCCCGGTTGGCGTCGAGAAAAGCCCGGATACGGCTCTGTGTCGCCAGGGGGAAATCCTGACCGCTCAGATTGATGAAGTAGTCCCACCGGGCGTCCATCTCGAGTAGTCGGGCCATGCCCCGAAGCTCGGCGTCGACCAGGCTGTAGCCGCCCCACAGGGCGCGCCTGCTCTCCAGAACGCCGGCGTTGGGATAGGGGGCGAGGAACGCGCGCAGGTCGTTCTCCAGCTCCGGGCCGGCGTTCTTGTCGACATGGACGAGGTAGTGGTTGGCCGGATCGTGGATCGCCTTGAACAGCCGCTTGAACTGTTCGGGATAGCGATGGACCAGGATCAGGTAGGCGATTGTCGGCGGCGCGCGGCGAGGGGCTTGGATCAAGACCTGGCGCCTCGCGGGGCGTCGCGATCGAAGGGAAGGGCGCGCGAGGGCTGGTCGCGGGTCGAGCGGAGATCCTCCAAACCCTCAGCGCCAGAGGGACGAGTCCCGGGGTAGGTCTTCACGGCGTGGCCTTTCGTCGAGCGCGCCGATCCGCGGCGCTCGGTCGTCCCGCAAGCTGGCCGCTATTTCTTACGCGGGGCCAGGGTCAGGGAGAGAGTCGCCGGGGCGGCGGCGATCACCTTGGGCTTGGCGGTCTTGGGCTTGCGAACTTCACGATTGCCTTTGGACAAGAGCGTTTTCCTTTGAGGGCTGTGGGGGAGGCGGCCGTGCGCGCGGAAACCGGGTCGAGCCCGATCCACGGCGGTCGACGTGATCTTGATGTCTGGAGAAGCGTGTCAGGGCGCCCCGGCTTCGGGGCCTTGGGACCATCCGCAAGGGGCAGGTCCGAATGGCGGGACTGCGCGCCTCGGCAAGACCTTTAGCACGGACGGCCGCGAGACGGGGAAAAGATTGCGTCGTGGGGAGCTATTGGCCCAGCGTCGCGCTATCTTGTCAAAGCCACGGATTACCCCGCGCCATGCGGAGCTCGTCGGCCCGAAAGGACGCCATGTCCACCCCCTCGAATACTCCGGTCCGCCCGCTCACGCGCGCGGTCTTTCAATGAACCCGTGGAGCGCCGTGTTGGCGATGCTTGGCGTGCGCCAGGTTTCGATGCGGGACGTGCGGGCCGAGGCCTTCTTCCTTGGCGGTCGCCACAAGGGAGAGATCCGGGAGGGCGCGCAGAAGGAGCTGCTCACGCCGGGCCTGCACCCCGATCGTGCGGCCCTCCTGCGGGCGGTCATCCGCGTGACGCCGCCGTCCACGATCGGTGGAGCGCTCCATGACCGACGAAGAGGCGCAGGCGATGCGTCGCGAGGCTGAGCTCGACGTCTTCCAACGGCCGCTCTGGATGATGGGCTGAAGCGCCGTCCTAGGCGGCGAGACGCTGGGCCGGCAGGAGCGCGCTGACGACGAGCCGGCTGAGCAAGCGATCTTCAATCGGGATGATGGCGTCGACGAAAAGCTCCGATGTCGTGGTTTCGATCTGCGGAGGCTCTTGCACCACGCTGGCGTCCACCTGGAAGGTCTCCTGCACGCCGTCGACGAGGACGCCAGCCAACTGTGCGCCGTGCTGGATAACGACGATGACGTGGCGCGAGGAGACCTCGGTCGCGCCTAAACCCAAGCGGCGGCGCAGATCGATGACGGGCATCACCGCGCCGCGAAGATTGATGACGCCCAGCATGTAGCTTGGCGTGTGCGGCATCTGCGTCGACGGGGTCCAGCCCCGAATCTCTCTCACGCTGCGAATGTCGATGCAGAATTCCTGGCCGCCGATCTCAAAGGAGATCAGCTCCAGTTGCCCCGCGCTGGGCAGGCCGCTCTCGCTCGCCATCTGGCCGTCTCCCTGTAAGCGGGATCAGAATTCTTCCCACGACTGCGCCGCCGCCTGGGCGCCGCCGCCGGGACGCGCGAAGGCGGCGATCTTGGCCTGGGCCCGCGCCACGGGATTGGCCGCCGGCGCATGACGGCCAGGCTGGGCGCGTTCGATGCGCGCGGCGGGCGCGCCGGTCTGGAAGCGCGAGACCAACGAGGCCAGCTCGGCGGCCTCGGTCTTCAGGTTGGCGGCCGCGGCGGTGGCTTCCTCGACCATGGCGGCGTTCTGCTGGGTGACCTGATCCATCTGATTGACCGCGGTATTGACCTCATTGAGGCCGGTGGCCTGCTCCTGCGAAGACGTGGCGATTTCGGAGATCAGGACATCGATCTCGGCGATCTTGGTCACGATTCCGGTCAGCGCCTGGCCGGTGTCGCCGACGAGCTTCACGCCGCGCTCGACCTGAGCCGTGCTGCTGGCGATCAGTGTCTTGATCTCCTTGGCCGCTTCCGCCGACCGCTGGGCCAGAGCCCGGACTTCCTGGGCGACGACGGCGAAGCCGCGCCCGGCCTCACCCGCCCGAGCGGCTTCGACGCCGGCGTTCAAGGCCAGGAGGTTGGTCTGGAAAGCGATCTCGTCGATCACGCCGATGATCTGGGTGATCTGACCTGAGCTCTGCTCGATCTCGCCCATGGCGGCGACCGCGTCGCGCATGACCTCGCCCGAGCGGGCGGCGTCGGTTCGCGCGCCAGAAGCGGCGGCTGAAGCTTGCTTGGCTCCCTCCGCGCTCCGCTTAACGGTGGCCGTGATCTCGTCCAGGGCCGCCGCTGTCTCTTCCAGGCTGGCGGCCTGCTGCTCGGTGCGGCGCGACAGGTCGTCCGAAGCGCTGGAGATTTCGTCGGCCCCGGTGCGCAAGCCGCCGGTTGTCGCCGTGATCCCGCTCATAGCTTCGCGAAGGCTGTCGATCGCGGCGTTGAAGTCGTCCTTGATCTGCGCGTAGCGACCCAGGAATTGCGCGCTGATCCGAGCTGTCAGGTCGCCTTGCGCCATGCGCTTGAGGCTCTCGGCGAGATTGGCGACAACCTCCTCCTGCTCTTCCGCCGCGCGTCGCCGCTCGCCTTCGGAATGCATTCGTTCATTCTCGATCGCGGTGACGTCGGTGGCGAATTTGATGACCTTGTAGGGCTTGCCGTTCTCGTCGAGCACCGGGTTGTACGAGGCTTGAATCCAGCACTCGGCGCCCCCCTTGCCGATCCGCAGGAACTTGCGCGCGACGAATTGCCCGCTGTTGAGCTCATTCCAGAAGGCGCGATACTCGGCGCTTGCCGCTTCGGCCGGGGGCACGAAGATGCTGTGGTGCTTTCCGACGACTTCCTCCGCCCGGTATCCCAGGGCGTTCAGAAAGTTGGCGTTGGCCCGAAGGATCGTTCCGTCGAGCGTAAACTCGATCACCGCCTGAGACCGATCCATGGCGGCGACCTGGGCCTTTAGCTCGCGCAGTTCGGCGGCCATGGCGGCTTGCTTGGTCTTGGCCGTATTCGAAAACAGCATGGCGGTTCGATTTCGCTCTGAGAACATCGTTGCTCGAACGTTGCCGCAAAACGCTAACGAGGCCCTAATAGCCAATCCAAACGGCGGTATGTCGCGGGCAAAACCTCCCCAAACCGAGCAATCACCGTAAAGCGCGACCATTAGTCACGGTTAATGGTTGATGAATTGCAATCTAGCCGATCCCATCTAGTTCACAGTCGCGGTGGGTGAGTTGAGTGCGTGGTGGCGTGAGTATGGGCCTAGAGGATTTGGTGGCGGCGCTGGCTGTCGATTCGGAGACGGCCGTGGTTGTCACGGATGGCGAGCTTTCGCATCCGGGGCCGACCATCCTGTACGTCAATGGCGCCTTCGAGCGCATGACGGGCTATCTGAGTTCGGAGCTATTGGGAAAAACGCCTCGACTGCTTCAGGGCGAGAGGACCAGTCTCGCGACACGCCGTGCGCTGGCGCGCGCGCTGCGAAAAGGGCAGCGGACCAAGGTCGCCTTGATCAACTATCGCAAGTCGGGCGAGGCCTATCGGTGCGAGGTCGAGGTCTTTCCGATCCTCGACAGGGATGGCGTGCTGGTCAACGCGGTGGCGCTGGAACGTGAAGTCAGGCGGCGACCGGGACGACGTTCCACGATGGGGGATCTCTAGAGCGCCTCAAGGGCGTGATCCGGGGCGGGGCGGCCGTTGCGCAATGAGATCCGGCTGGCGCCGTCGAGCAACGGTGAGCAGAATCGCGCGGCGCGCGCCGGAATCTGGCTTACATAGCGCGATGCCAGCACGATCAGACCCGATGGCCTTGGCCGCTCCAGATCGCGACGACGCGCGTGCGCGAGCGGTGGCGGCGGCCATGGACATCGTGGCGGGACACGGGCTGGCGGCGCTGTCGGTGCGCGACCTCGCCGCGGCGATCGGCAAGAGCACCACCGTCATCTTCAATCTCTTCCAGGCCAAGGCCGGGGTGGTGGGCGCCATGGTCGAAGCGGCGATGGAGGAGGATCTGGCGTTCCATGACGCCTTCCTGTCCCAGGTCGACGGACTGGTCCTGGATCAACGGACGATGGTCGACATAACCGCGCGCTACGTCCTGGCGCGGGCCGAACCCTCGGCGCGCTTCGCCCGGATCTGGGAAGAGGTTCTGATCGATCCCGAGGCCGCCCAGGCCGCGCGCGAACCACTTGCGCGCTGGCTGGCGATGCGGCGAAGCAAGCTGGGCGGGCTGCTGGCCCGTGACGCGCGGCTGGAGCGGCTGGGCGCGGTCTATCTTCCCTATCTGCTGATGGAGGAGCTCTACGCCGCGGCCCTGGCGCGTCGGCTCGACTACGAACTGCTGCTGCGCGAGAGCCTGGAAGGGTTGATCGCCATGGCGTTCGGCGAACCGTCCGGCGGCGAGGCCAAGGTCGCGCGATGGTTCACCGGCGCCCTGGTGCTGCCAGAGCCGCCCAGCAAGCGGTACGCGCCGGGATCGGTGAAGATGCGGTTGCTGGACATCGCCGCCGACCAGATTCTGGAGCGCGGCATCGGCGCGGTCACCAACCGCACCGTGACCCAGACGGCCGGTGTCTCGACCTCGACCATCCTCTATCACTTCGCCGACATGCGTTCGTTTCTGGCCGAGGCGATCTGGCACAGCGTGTTTCGCGAGATCCCCGACTATCTGGACACCCGCAACCCGCGCGACCGCGAGCGGCCGGCCGATCTTCAGGGTCTGGCGGCGCTGCTGGCGCCGACCTTGCGACCGGGAGCGTCGGAAGACCCGGGCGACGCTGGCTTTTACGTCAAGTACGCCCGGCTGATCGCGCAGATCTGCCTGATCGCCCGGCGCGACGCCGCTTTCGAGAACATGGCCATGCTGCTGCGCGGCCCCGAGGGCGGGGGCACCTATGCGCGGCGCGAGGCCGTCTGGCCGCCAGCGTTCGACATGACCCGGCTCAGCGCCATGCGCTTCGCGATCTGGATCAAGGGCTCGGCCCTGTTGAGCGCGGCGCTCCCCGAGACCGAGACCCAAGGGGCGGAGGCGCGGCTTGGCGCGGCCGCGCTGGCCCTTGTGCCCACGACGGTTTAGCGAGTCGAACGAACGATATTATTCTGGTCGTTCAATCGACCGAACGCCCACCTAGGCGCGAGTGGATGAGCGCCTTTGGCCGGGTTTCATCAAAGCGACACGGGCCGCTCCTATATCCCCCAACTGTCGAACAACTGATTTTTCCGGACCGTTTGTCGTCGGGAAGAGGGGGCGAGATGCGTGTACTGTCTAAAGTGAAATTCGTGGCCCTGCTGATGGGAAGCGCCGCGATCTTCGCGGGGCCGGCCATGGCGGCCGACGCGGCCGCTCCGGCCGCGGACGAGGCCGGCTCCACTCGTCTGGACGAGGTCACGGTGACGGCGCGCCGCCGCGCCGAATCCGAGCAGAAGGTCGCCGCCGCCCTGACCGTGGTCAGCGGCTCCGAACTGGACCGTCGCAATATCCAGACCGTGAATGATCTGGAGAACAGCGTCCCGAACCTGGAGGTCACCAGCCAGCTGGGCGGCGGCCAGCCGCAGTTCCGCATCCGCGGCGTCGGCCTGACCGACTACGCCGCCAACAACACCGGCACTGTCGGCGTCTATGTCGACGAGGTGGCCTATCCGTACGGGTCGATGACCCAGGGCGCGCTGTTCGACGTGGCCCGGATCGAGGTGCTGCGCGGTCCGCAGGGCATCCTCTATGGGCGCAACACCACGGGCGGCGCGGTCAGCGTCATCACCAACGCCCCAACCCGGACGTTCGACGCGGGCCTGACCGCCTCGTACGGTCGCTTCGACGCCGCCCACGTCGACGGCTTCGTCTCGGGTCCGCTGACCGACACCCTGTCGGCCCGCCTGGCCATGACCACCGACCAGGGCGGCGCCTGGCAGTATCACCGCGACACCCATGAAAAGCTTGGCGACAAGGATCGCTGGGCCGCCCGCCTGAAACTGGACTGGAAGCCCAGCGACGTCACCGAGATCGACGGCTCGCTGCGCTACAACCGCGACAAGTCCGACGGCCTGGGCCTGCGCCTGGTGACCCGCGCCTTCCAGTCGCACAACTACGCCCCGATCGGTAAACTCTATCCGATCGACACCGACCCGCGGATCACCGGCTGGGGCATCACGCCCTACTTCGCCAATCTGATCGGCGCCTCGACCAACGCCAAGCCGTTCCGCGACAACGAGGGCGTCGGCGCCAATGTCCGCCTGCGCCATGACTTCGGCTGGGCCGCCCTGACGGCCGTGCTCGGCTACGAGACCTTCAAGCGCCGCGAGTTCAACGACTGGGACGCCACGGCCTCGAACGAAGCGGGCACCTTCTTCTTCAACGACATCGACACCCTGTCGCAGGAAGTGCGCCTGGCCTCGCCCGGCGACCAGAAATTCCGCTGGCTGGCCGGCCTCTACCACTCCACGGAGTCGGTCGACGGCGGCTTCTATTCGGACTTCTCGGAAGCCTCGACGCTGAAGAACTGGTTCTCGACCACCTACAAACAGGACGTCGAGACCACCGGCGTCTTCTTCAACCTCGACTACGACCTGACCAGCCGCCTCACCCTGTCGGGCGGCCTGCGCTGGGAAGACGAAAGCCGCGAGCTGAAGGGCTTCAAGACCGAGATCATCGCGCCCGCCTATCGACTGCTGGCCAACACCGACAAGGACCGCCACATGGGCGAATGGTCCGGCAAGGTCGGCGGCGAGTATCATTTCACCAAGGACGTTCTGGGCTACGCCAGCGTGGCGCGCGGCGTGAAGTCAGGCGGTTTCACCACCTACAATAGCGGCCTGCCGTCGCAGCTGGATCCGTTCGACCCTGAGAAGCTGATCGCCTACGAGGCGGGCCTGCGCTCGGAGTTCTTCGACCGCCGCCTGCGCGTCAACCTGGCCGCCTTCTATTACGACTATCGCGACCAGCAACTGCAGGGCGTGCTCTATACGCAGACCGGCCGCGTCGGCCGGATCATCAACGTGCCCAAGTCGCACATTCAGGGCGGCGAGCTGGAGATCACCTGGAAGCCGACCGCGCGCCTGACGATCAGCCAGTCGCTGGGCTACAAGTACGGTCAGTATGACGAGTTCTTCTTCGTCAACGCCACCGCCACCGAGGCGGCCAAGGACCCGATCACCGGCCAGTACAACACCATCGTCTACAGCGACCGCTCGGGCGAGCGCCTGCCGTTCCCGCGCACCGACTACAAGGGCGCCATCAGCTACGTGATGGACGTCGGCGACTGGCAGGTCGAGGCCGAGACCAACTACAACTACCGCAGCGACATGTTCAGCACGTCGTCCAACTCGGTGATCGGCGACTACTGGCTGTTCAACGCCAGCCTGACGGCCCGCCCGGCCAACGGCAAGTACGCGGTCGGCGTCTGGGTCAACAACGCCACCAACGACTATTTCGAAGAGACCCGCAACGCCTTCATCTCGGCGGCGACGGCCTCGCCGCACGAGCCGCGCACCTATGGCGTTCGGGTCAGCTGGCGCTATTGATCGACGGCCGTTTCCCCTTCGGCCATCGGCCTCGCCGCGGCGCGCGTTTCGCGCCGCGGCGAGGTTTCCGCGTTCTGGATAGGAGCTTGTCATGACGGTCGATCGCAGACGGGTCGTAGGGGCGGGTCTGGCCCTGAGCGCGGCGGCCTTGGCTTCCGGCGCCGAAGCGGCCGAGACCGCCTTCCGCCACGGGGTGGCCAGCGGCGAGCCGGGCGCGGACCGTATGCTGCTGTGGACGCGGGTCACGGGCCTGGGCGAAGTCGACGGCCGCTGGCGGATCGCCACGGACCCGGCCATGCGCCAGGTCGTTGGGGAAGGACGCTTCATCGCCCTGGCCGAGCGCGACTTCACGGTCAAGGTGATGGCGCAGGGGCTGAAGCCCGCGATCGACTACTGGTACCAGTTCGAGGCTGGCGGCCAGCGCTCGCCGGTCGGCCGCACCCGCACCCTGCCGGTCGGACGGCTGGACCATCTCGACCTCGTGGTCGCCTGCTGCGCCATGTACACCATGGGCTATTTTCAGGCCTATCGCGCCATCGCCGAGCGGCCGACGCTGGATGCGGTGCTGTTCGTCGGCGACTACATCTACGAATACGGCGCCTCGAACTATCCGGGCCTGCCCACCCTGCGGCCGGCCGATCCGCCGCGCGACACCGTCACGCTGGACGACTATCGCCGCCGCTTCGCCCAGGCCCGGACGGACGCCGACCTTCAGGCGGCCCACCAGCGCGCGCCGTGGATCTGCACCTGGGACGACCACGAGATCGCCAACGACGACTGGATGCACGGCGCCCAGCACCACGATCCGGCCAAGGACGGCGACTGGGAAGTCCGCAAGGCCGCGGCCGTCCGCGCCTATTACGAGTGGATGCCGATCCGCGATCCGGACCCGGCCGATCCCTACGCCATCCAGCGGGCGGTGGCGTTCGGCGACCTGGCCACCCTGATCGTGCCCGAGACCCGGCTGAAGGCGCGCGCGGCGCAGCTGGCCCTGCCGAAGGACCTGGACCGGCTGCCCGACCAGCGCCCCGACCTCGACGGCTTCCGCCGCAAGATCGCCGATCCCGAGCGCCGGATGCTGGGTCAGCAGCAGGTGGACTGGATCGCCGGCGAGATGCGCGGCTCGGTCGCCGCCGGTCGGCCCTGGGTGCTGCTGGGCAGCGCCACGGTGATGGCCGACTACGCCTATCCGGACATGAGCCGCTGGGCTCCGGCCTCGGGCGCCCTGAAGGGCTTCTTCGAGCTGACCAAGCTGGATCTGCCGCTGCTGAACCTCGACGCCTGGTCGGGCTACGCGGCGGAGCGACAGAGGGTCTTTGACGCCATCCGCGCCAGCGGGGCGCGCACCGTCGTGCTGTCGGGCGACAGCCACATGGCCTTCGTCAACGAGCTTCACGACGAGCAAGGGCGGGTGGCGGTGGAGCTCTCGACCAGCACCCTGACCGGGCCGTCGCTGGGCGTGGTGCTGGCTATGAAGGACGCCCCGTTCGGCCAGCGCGTGGCCGAGCGTAACCGCGACATCGTCTGGTGCGATCACTTGGCGATCGGTTTCGTCGCCGTCCACGTCACGCGCGAGGCGGTCGAGGCCAGCTTCGTCAGCGTCACCGATCCGCGCGTCGCCGGCTCGCCCACCCCGGTGCAGCGCCGCGTGCGCGCCGTCGCCGAGGGCAAGGGCGTCAGCGGGTGGACCCAGCTCTAGGAGTCGTCATGTCTTCGCTTACCCTGAACCGCCGCGCGCTGCTGTCCGGCCTGATCGTCGCCCCGGCCGTGCTGCGCTTCGGCCAGGCCCAGGCCGGCGGCGCCTATGTCTTTCCGCTGGGCGTGGCCAGCGGCGATCCTGCCCCCGACGGCATGGTGCTGTGGACCCGCCTGGCGACCGATCCGCTGGCCCCCGACGGACTGGGCGGCCTGGGCGCCACCGTCCCCGTGCGCTGGGAAGTGGCCGCCGACGAGGCCTTTCGCCATGTGGTCATGGCCGGCGACGCCATGGCCGAACCCACCGCCGCCCACAGCGTCCACATCGAGGTCGCCGGCCTGCGCCCCGGCCGCCCGTACTGGTACCGATTCACCGCCCTGGGCCAGCAGAGCCCGGTCGGCCGCACCCGCACCGCGCCGGCCGCGAACGCCGACATCGACGGCCTGCGCCTGGCCGTGGCGTCGTGCTCGCACTGGGAGCGCGGCTATTTCAGCGCCTATGGCCACATGGCCGACGAGAATCCGGACCTGACCCTGTTCCTGGGCGACTACATCTACGAATATTCGATGGGGCCGGACCGCAAGGACCAGATCGTTCGGCCCTACGGCTTGGAAGAGGCCACGACCCTGGCCGGTTATCGCAACCGCTACGCCCTGCATCGCACCGACGCCGACCTGCAACGCCTGCATCATGTCGCGCCGTGCCTGGCGACCTGGGACGATCACGAGATCCAGGACGACTATTCGGGGATCTGGTCCAAGACGCCCGGCGTCTCGCCGGATAGCTTCCGCCGCCGCCGCGCGGCGGGCTACCAGGCGTTCTACGAGGCCATGCCGATCCGCAGCACGCGGCTGGACGCACGCCTGCAGATGCCGATCTACCGCCGGGTCCGCTACGGCAAGCTGGCCGAGTTCTTCATGCTGGACGGCCGCCAGTACCGCTCGCGCCAGCCCTGCGCCGACGGTTCCAACGGCGGCAAGGGCCAGATCGTCGCCGACGCGGCCTGTCCCGACCGCCGCGATCCAGCCCGCACGTTCCTGGGCTTCGACCAGGAGCGCTGGCTGTATGACGGCCTGGCCAACACCCAGGCGCGCTGGACGGTGCTGGGGCAGGACCTGGTGATGGCCGGTCTGCGCTTCGGCGACGGCGGACCCGACACCAAGTTCTGGACCGACACCTGGGACGGCTTCCCCGCCGCCCGCGACCGCCTGGCCCAGGCGATCGCGACGCTGAAGCCGCGCAACCCCGTGGTGCTGAGCGGCGACTACCACTCCTTCTGGACCAACGACGTCAAGATGAACGCGGACGATCCGGCCTCGGCCACGATCGCCACCGAGTTCGTCGGCACCTCGATCACCTCGTCGGGGCCGCCCTATGAAGGCCTGATGGCGGCGATGCCCAACAACCCGCAGATAAAGTTCTTCGACAGTCGGGTGCGCGGCTACATGTCGATCGACGTGGTGCGAGACCGGATGACGACCCGCTACAGGGCGATCTCGGACGTTCGCGACCCCCGCGCGACGATCACGACGCTCAACACCTGGGTCGTCGAGGATGGTCGGGCTGGCGCGGTGACGGGGTGAAGCCCAACCTTCGACGAAGCCAATCTTATTGACGTTTCTAGTCAATCGATTAGCTAGGCCCGATGTCGAGGGGGGCGAAGCATGGCGCGAACGCAAGCCAAGGATGCGGGTCTCGCGCGGCGAGATTCCCGGGCCGCTCTGTTCGACGCCACGGCGGCGCTGCTTTCCGAGCGATCCACGATCGAGGTCTCCCTGAGCGAGATCGCGCAGAGATCGGGCCTGAACTCTGCGCTCATCAAGTACTATTTCGGCGGCAAGGAGGGCTTGCTGCTGGCGCTGCTGGAGCGCGTGGCCGAGCGATCGATGGCCGATCTGGCCAACTTGGTCCGCATGGACATCTCCGCCGAGCAGAAGCTGCGCATCCATATCGGCGGCATCATCAACACCTACTACCGATCGCCCTATGTCAACCGACTGATCAACTACATGATCGTCCGGGGCGACAAGGCGTCCAGCGAGCGGGTGGCCAAGATCTTCGTCGAGCCCATGATCGCCGCCTATCGCGCTATCGTCGCCCAGGGCGTCGCCGAGGGGGCGTTCCGGCCGCTCGATCCGGGCATGCTGTATTACAGCGTCGTCGGGGCCTGCGAGCACATCTTCTACGCCGGCTATTCGTTGCCCACCACGCTGGGCCTGTCGGAGCTGACCGACCAGGTCCGCCAGCAGTACGTCCAGCACGTGGTCGACCTGGTTTTCCATGGCGTCCTGGGGCGGTCGGAGGCTGCGGGCCAGGCTGCCGCGGCCATTACGCGGATCGCTTGACGGAAATTAATCGAACAATTAATCGTTAAAATAACAAATAGAACGCGGGAGGATACGGCCATGGCCGAGGCGCTGATCATCGACGCCGTGCGGACGCCGCGCGGTATTGGCAAGGTGGGGAAGGGGGCTCTGGCCCATCTGCATCCCCAGCACCTCGCGGCCACGGTTCTCAAGGCCATCGCCGAGCGCAACAAGCTCGACACCGCCGACGTCGACGACGTGATCTGGTCGACCTCTACGCAAAAGGGAAAACAGGGCGGTGACCTGGGCCGCATGGCGGCGCTGGACGCTGGCTATGACGTCAAGGCCTCGGGCATGACCCTGGACCGCTTCTGCGGCGGCGGCATCACCACCGTGAACCTCGCGGCGGCTCAGATCATGAGCGGCATGGAGGACCTGATCGTCGCCGGGGGCGTCGAGATGATGAGCCTGACCGCCGCCATGACCGCCCAGGAGCAGGCGGCGGGCTTCCCGCCAGGCCTGATGGGCTCGGGCAACGAACACCTGGACATGCTGCATCCGCAGTCGCACCAGGGCGTCTGTGGCGACGCCATCGCCAGCATGGAAGGCATCACCCGCCAAGACCTCGACGCCCTGGGTCTGGAAAGTCAGAAGCGCGCCGCCCGCGCCATCGCCGAGGGGCGCTTTTCCAAGTCGATCGTCCCGGTGCTGAACCCCGAGGGCGGCGTCGCGTTGGACCACGACGAGTATCCGCGCCACGAGACGACCGCCGAGGGGCTGGCCCAACTGAAGCCGGCCTTCACGGCCATCGCCGACTATCCCTATGACGCGAAGGGCTCGACCTTTCGCGGGCAGATCAATCGCCGCTATCCCGACCTGAAGATCGAGGCCATGCACCACGCCGGCAATTCGTCGGGCGTCGTGGACGGCGCGGCGGCGGTGCTGCTGGCCTCGCCGGCCTATGCGCAAAAGCACGGTTTGAAGGCGCGGGCCCGCGTGGTGGCCATGGCCAACATGGGCGACGATCCGACCCTGATGCTGAACGCCCCCGTGCCGGCCGCCCGCAAGGTCCTGGCCAAGGCGGGCCTGAAGGTCGAGGACATCGATCTCTGGGAGATCAACGAAGCCTTCGCCGTCGTCGCCGAGAAGTTCATCCGCGACCTGAAGCTCGACCGGTCGAAGGTCAACGTCAACGGCGGCGCTATCGCCCTGGGCCACCCGATCGGCGCCACCGGCGCGATGCTGATCGGCACGGTGCTGGACGAGCTGGAGCGCACCGGCGGCCGCTACGGCCTGGTGACCATGTGCGCCGCCGGCGGCATGGCCCCGGCCATCATTATCGAGCGCCTCCAGGGCTGACAGGGAGCTCCGACGCTTCGGTCTTCGTCGCCGCAGGCGAAGATCGTCGTTCCGGGCAAGGCCTTCGCGAGGTCGCCGCGCGAGCGCATCGCTCCGGCGTGACCGGATCACGGCTTGGAGGGCGTGGCGGACTCGGGGGAGGGGGCTTGCAGTCCGGCGATGGCCGGCGGCAGCGCCGCGTCATCGGAAGCCATGCCCTCGGCCAGAGCCGCCAGGCGCTGGATCTGCGCTTGTTGCTCGCGCAGCGCCTCGGCCAGCGCCGAACGCAGGGCGCGAACCTGCGCGTCGGGCTGATCGCGCAAGACCAGAATGGCGCGAATGGCGGCGACCGGCAGCCCGACGGCGCGCAGCGCGACGATGGCCTTCAGCTGCTCGATGGCCGCGAGGTCGTAGCCCCGGACATTGCGGGCCAGGCGGTGAGATCGGATCAGGCCCTGATCCTGGTAGTAGCGCAGCGTCCGCGCGGTGACGCCCAACCCGCGAGCGGCCTCGCCGATTTCGATCAGGCGCTTTGGCGCGTAGGGATCACGAGCCAGGTAATTCATCAGACGAACTCCACCAGGACCTCATCGGCGGCGACGGGATCGCCGGCCTTGGCGTTGACGGCCTTGACGGTTCCGTCGCGCTCGGCGCGGATGATGTTCTGCATCTTCATGGCCTCGAGCACGCAGACGACCTCGCCCTCGCGGACCTGCTGGCCGGCGGCGACGTCCATCGAGACCACGAGCCCCGGCATCGGCGACAGCACCAGCCTGGAGGTGTCGGCGGCCTGCTTCTCGGGCAGCTTGTCGTGCAGTTCGGCGTTGCGCGGGGTCAGGACCAGCACCCGGGCCCTGGCGGCGCGGTGGCGGATGGTGAAGCCCTCGGCGGCCGGCGAGACCTGGACCGTGAAGGCCTTGCCGCCCAGGGCGGCCTTGAACACCGGCTTGCCCGGACGCCAGTCGATGTCGGTCAGGGTCAGGGCGCGGCCCTCGTCGAGCAGGTCGACGGTGACGTCGCCGTTCTCGCCGGCCACCTTCGCCCGGCGCTTGGCGGGACCGACGGCCACGACCCACTCGGCGCGCGGCGGACCGGCCAGGCCCGAGGCGTCGGAGCGGGCCCGGGCGGCGTGGACCCGCTGCATGGCCGCGCCGACGGCGGTCAGGATGTCGATCTGCTCAGACGTCGGCTCGGTCCCGGCGAAGCCGTCGGCGAACTCGTCCTTGATGTAGTTGGTCGAGATCTTGCCGGACCGGAACCGGGCCTGGTCCATCACCGCGGCCAGGAACGGGATGTTCTGGGAGAGGCCCTCGATGTGGAAGTCCTCCAGCGCCCGGCCCATGCCGTCGATCGCCGCCAGGCGGGTCGGGGCCCAGGCGCACAGCTTGGAGATCATCGGGTCGTAGTACATCGAGATCTCGTCGCCCTCGCGCACGCCCGCGTCGTTGCGGATCGTGTAGCCGTCCTTCTCGCCTTCCGCCGGAGGGGCGTAGCGGACCAGCCGCCCGATGCTGGGCAGGAACTTGCGGTAGGGATCCTCGGCGTAGATGCGGCTCTCGATGGCCCAGCCGTTGATCGAGAGGTCCTTCTGCTCGAAGGCCATCTTCTCGCCGGCCGCGCTGAGGATCATCTGCTCGACCAGGTCCAGGCCCGTGATCAGTTCGGTGACCGGATGCTCGACCTGCAGGCGGGTGTTCATCTCCAGGAAGAAGAAGCTCTTGTCCTGGCCGGCGACGAACTCGACCGTGCCGGCGCTGTCGTAGTTCACCGCCTTGGCCAGGGCCACGGCCTGGGCGCCCATGGCCGCGCGGGTGGCCTCGTCCAGCAGCGGCGACGGCGCTTCCTCGATGACCTTCTGGTTGCGGCGCTGGATCGAGCACTCGCGCTCGAACAGGTGGACGACGTTGCCGTGCTTGTCGCCCAGCACCTGGATCTCGATGTGGCGCGGGCTCTCGATGAACTTCTCGATGAAGATCCGGTCGTCGCCGAAGCTGGCCTTGGCCTCGGCGCGCACGGCCGGAAAGCCCTCCTCGACGTCCTGGCGGTTCCAGGCCACCCGGATGCCCTTGCCGCCGCCCCCGGCCGAGGCCTTGATCATCACCGGATAGCCGATCTGCTCGGAGATCGTCACCGCCTCGGCCGTGTCGGCGATCTCGCCGATGTGGCCCGGCACGCAGGACACCCCCGCGGCCTGGGCGAACTTCTTGCTCTCGATCTTGTCGCCCATGGCCTGGATGGCGCCGGGATTGGGACCGATGAACACGATCCCCTCGTCGGCGCACCGCTGGGCGAAGCTGGCGTTCTCCGACAGGAAGCCGAAACCCGGATGCACGGCCTGCGCGCCCGTCTGCTGGCAGGCGGCGATGATCTTGTCGGCGACGAGATAGCTCTGATTGGCCGGCGAGGCGCCGATATGCACAGTCTCGTCGGCCATCTCCACGGCCAGCGACCCCGCGTCGGCGTCCGAATAGACCACCACCGTAGCGATCCCCAGCCGACGGCACGTCTTGATCACCCGAACCGCGATCTCGCCCCGGTTGGCGATCAGGATTTTGCTGAACATGGGTGGGTCCTGACCTAGAGCGGGATGTTGTCGTGTTTGCGCCAAGGGTTCGCCAGTTCCTTGCCCTTGAGGCTCTTGAGTCCCCGCACGATGCGGCGACGGGTGCCGTGTGGCATGATGACGTCGTCGATGTAGCCGCGGCTGGCGGCGACGAACGG
>NZ_RRYI01000109.1 GCF_003931565.1 Caulobacter sp. 602-1 | reverse complement strand
AGGGTGATGTTGAAGCCGATCGACGGCGCGCCAACCTCGAAGGCGCCCTGGTTGGCGGCGGCCATCAGGCTGGGGCCGCCGCCCGTGGCGATGACGTTCTCGAAGACGCCTTGGCGCGGGCTCAGCGCGCCGCCGCGTTCCGAGGCGATCTGGCCGAGCCGCCGCGCCTGCTCGAACCAGAAGGCCTGGCGGTCCGGCCCATCGGCGCGCACGCGCGCGCTGCCGAACACCACGATCGTCGTGGCCACGCCGAAGGCGCGCAAGGCTTCGTCAGCCTTGGCGAACTCGAGCAGGAAGC
>NZ_RRYI01000108.1 GCF_003931565.1 Caulobacter sp. 602-1 | reverse complement strand
CGCCCATAGGCGAAGGCTTCCAGGATCGAGCGCGGCAGGGGCTCGTGCCAGAGCGATGGCGCGACCACGACGTCGACTTGATTGTAAAAAGCATCGGGTGATACGAAGCCAAGGAAGTCGATCGGCTTAGAGCCAGCGAGCGCCTGCAAGCGCGCCTGTATCGCGGGGTCCGCCTCGCCAGCGATCACGAGGCGAGCCGCACCACGCATTTGGCCGTAGGCCTCAGCCAATTCCTCGACCCCTTTATCGATGGTCACGCGGCCAATGTAACCAAACCGCACGAGCGTTTCGGGGGCGG
>NZ_RRYI01000107.1 GCF_003931565.1 Caulobacter sp. 602-1 | reverse complement strand
AAGTTCACCATCACCGATGGCCGTATCGCCCGTATCGAAACCGATACGTCGGCGGGCGACGCTGTCCGTCTCGGCCCCGCCTTGCCGGGCCTGGCCAATGTCCAGAGCCACGCCTTCCAGGGCGCCATGGCGGGTCTGGCCGAGACGCGCGGCGACACCGGCGACACCTTCTGGACCTGGCGCGAGGTCATGTACCGCTTCCTGGAGCGGCTCGATCCCGACATGGCCCAGGCCATCGCCGCCATGGGTCAGGTCGAGATGCTGGAGGGCGGTTTCACGCGGGTGGGCGAGTTCCACTA
>NZ_RRYI01000106.1 GCF_003931565.1 Caulobacter sp. 602-1 | reverse complement strand
AATATGACGAGGAAGGCCTCAAAGCCCTGGCTGCCCGTATCAATGCCTTTGCCGTTTCCGAAGACCTGCCGGCCCACGGTGAGTGCGTGCTGAGCCGTTTCGTCAAGGATCCCTATGACAAGGCCACCCTGCGCGAGCAGGAGAAAGAAGCCGGTCTGCGATGAGCTCGATTCCCGCAAACCTGCCGCTGCGCAATGATTTGATTGGTGAGGAACCGTATGGTGCTCCTCAGCTTGATGTCCCGGTATGTCTTAACGTCAATGAGAATCCATATGCATCGGATCCGGCTGTATGCGATA
>NZ_RRYI01000105.1 GCF_003931565.1 Caulobacter sp. 602-1 | reverse complement strand
GAACACGGACACACCGCCGTGGTTCTGGGCCACGCGCTGAATCATTTCCTGAATCAGCACGGTCTTGCCCACACCTGCACCACCGAACAGACCGATCTTGCCGCCCTGCACGTACGGGGTCAGCAGGTCGATGACCTTGATGCCCGTCTCGAACATCTGGGTCTTGGACTCCAGCTGATCGAAGGCCGGCGGGTTGCGGTGGATAGGCCAGCGCTCGGTGACGGTGATGGTCTCATCCGGCTTCTTGTTGAGGATGTTGCCGGACACGTCGAAGACGTGGCCCTTGGTCACATCGCCGA
>NZ_RRYI01000104.1 GCF_003931565.1 Caulobacter sp. 602-1 | reverse complement strand
CAACCGGCTGGTCCGCGGTTCCATCAACGGCCTGTTCAATGCGCATGTCACCGATATCATGACCGGATACCGGGCGTTCAGCTTCACGTTCGTCAAGACCTATCCCGTGCTCTCGCGCGGCTTCGAAGTCGAGACCGAGATGACCATCCACTCGCTGAACAACAACCTACGGCTCTACGAGATGCCCATCCAGTACCGGGACCGGCCCGCCGGATCGGTATCCAAGCTCGACACCGTGGGCGACGGCATCAAGGTCATGAGCACCATATTCCGCATGATCCGCGAATACAAGCCCCTGCC
>NZ_RRYI01000103.1 GCF_003931565.1 Caulobacter sp. 602-1 | reverse complement strand
TGCTGCTGCCCGGCAAAGCCACGTACCAACTCACCTCCTAAAGAGGGGAGGCGGCGGCAGAAGGTGGTGATAGCGTGCCTGCCCAAACATTGGGAGGAGACCGCCATGTGCGATTACGACATCCATCCAGGCCTCGTGCACGACCCCCGCCTTTCGCGTCGCGCCTTCGGTCTGCTGACGGTCGCCGCCACCGGCGCCGCCACGGTCGCCCGCGCCGATGACACGGTCGAGGAAAAGGACGTCGCGGTGAAGACGCCGGATGGCGTGGCCGACGCGGCGCTCTTCTATCCGAAGGCCAAGG
>NZ_RRYI01000102.1 GCF_003931565.1 Caulobacter sp. 602-1 | reverse complement strand
GGTGGTCGCCAGGCCGCCGAAGAAGCCGCCGCTCTTATAGCCGCGGTTGTAGGTGGCGTAGACATTGGCGTCGTCGCTCAGTTCGTAGCGCAGGCCAAGCCGGCCCGAGACCGCCGAGAAGGTGTTGCTCTGCTTTGAGGTCAGGATGACGATCAGGCCGTCCTCGGCCTGGCTCTTGTAGTCCATGGACTTGTCGTCGGCCGACCAGCGCAGGCCCACCGTGCCGGTCAGCCGGTCGGAGATCTTGTAGTCGGCCTGGCCGAACACGGCGTAGCCCTTGGTCTTCTGGGTGTAGGGATAG
>NZ_RRYI01000101.1 GCF_003931565.1 Caulobacter sp. 602-1 | reverse complement strand
ACCCAGACGACGGTGCCGACAATGAGTACCGGGATCGCGGCGCCGATCGCCGTCGCGACCACCACCCGGGTTCGCAGCGAGGGCGTACGGGCGAAGATCCGCGACAGAATATTCATGCATGCCCCGTCACTGCATACGCAGCACGAATCCGACTCCGCGGACGGTATGCAGCAGCCTAGGACCACCGCCGGCCTCCAGTTTGCGCCGCAGGTACCCGATGAAGACGTCCACCACGTTGGTGTCGGCGGCGAAGTCGTAGCCCCACACCAATTCCAGGAGTTGCGCTCGGGAGAGCACCGCG
>NZ_RRYI01000100.1 GCF_003931565.1 Caulobacter sp. 602-1 | reverse complement strand
AGTTTCTTGTACTGCGCATGCTGGCCTTCCTGAAGCGCCCATGCAAACATCTCACGTTGCGAGGTGCCATGCAGAATACCAATACGCGGATCAGGGGTAACCAGGGCATCTCCGTAGCGCGCCACGATGGAGGAATTCGGGCACTCAAGCGTGTAACCGTCGTCGCTGCCGAGCTTGGCGAACGGCCGGTCCACCCGGAAGTCGCGTTCGAGCAGGTTCGGCACTTGCCCGCCTTGATCGCCCCTGTACGAGCTTTACTTCCTACACGGGTTCGCTTTGCGGATCCCGCATCTGAGACCCA